>CAVUXK010000001.1:0-122079 GCA_963745435.1 uncultured Acidobacteriota bacterium
TCAGCGACGTTAACTTTAAGCTGGGGCTAGGAGGCACCATTCGCATGGAGACGCCAGTGCTTTATTTTTATTCTCCGCGCGACCTGACCGTGTCGGCGAAGGTGTCCTTCGCTAGAGGACTCATCACCGAGTGGTATCCCCATGCTGATCGCGTTCTGCCCGGCGGAGTCATGACCTATACCAGCTTGAGTCGGTTATCGGTGGATGGCAGCATTGAGTGGAATCACGTCACCGTCTCTACGAATCTGGCTGGCGAGTTCCCGAGCGAGGTGCAGCCGAATCGCTACTACGCTGCTCGCGAGACTGCTTCCTCGCCACTCCGCGTCCAGACCAGTACGGGGGAGCAGCGAGAGAAATTCCTTTTTTATCGAGGGGTTTCCGCCAGCCCAGTGCCCATTTCCGCCCGGTTGACCTCCGACGGAAAACTCGTGGTCGAAAGTCTTAACGGCGAAGAGATTCCCAACGCCATTCTTTTTGAACGCCGCGGTGAACGAGTCGGCTATCGCTTAACGGGCGCGCTAACCGGTGCGACGACCGTGGACCCTCCGGCGCTGAACGGAAACGTTGATGCGCTGTACGGCGATCTGGAAGAGATTCTCGTCGGTCAAGGTCTATATCGCGACGAAGCCCACGCTATGGTTGAGACGTGGAAGGACTCTTGGTTCGAAGAAGGCAGTCGGCTGATTTACATCGTGCCGAGCGCGTTCGTCGATAAGGTCTTGCCTCTCACAATCGATCCAGTGCCGGGGCAGATCGTACGCGTTTTTGTCGGGCGGCTTGAAATCGTGACGCCCGCCACAGCCATGGCCGTACGAACAGCGGAAGCGCACAACGATGAAGCCACGTTAGACAAATACGGCCGCTTCCTGGAGCCGATTCTCCGAACGATCGAGCAGTGACACTAAAAAGAGGGTAACGCCAGAACGCAGAAGCGGGTGAAGTGCAACTCCGACGCAAACTCGCCCTAAGTAGCCTTTATGGCCCACTGCTAGGCTCGACTACGGCGCAAACAAAAAAGCCCAGCGCCGGAGCGCTGGGCAAATCAAGACAGAGAGAGAACTTATTTGTTTTCCGCCTTCTCGTCGGCCTTGGCGGCGACGGAATACTTCTTCACGGTCGACAGAAAAGTTTCCGATCCTTCGGGAGCCGGAACGCCCCCCGTCAGGATCTTCTGAAACGAGGCATCGTTGCCGTAAAGCACGCGCGTCTCGTCGTTGTCCTGGCTGATGCCAGCACCGTTCAGCGACACACCGGCAAACACGCCACGAGCGCGCGAATACGAAAGCACCTCGGCACGCATCTTCCAGTCCGTATCACCCTCGGCATGGCGGCCAACCGGTCCAGCCGCGACCGATGCATCCGCTCCCAGTTTGAACTTGCTGTTCAGCAGATTGCGCATGCCCTTCTCGTTCATAATGAGCATGACGACATCGACGGCTTCTCCGCCGATCTGGAAGCCCACGCTGCCGCCCGCGAGTTTGAACGGAGCCGGCGCGCTCCATCCGGTAGCGGTGTGGCAGGTCGCGACTCCTTTTCCGTAGTTCGCGCCCACCACAAAGCCACCCTTCAACATGGAGGGCACCACCGCGACGCACTTCGCCGACGCAAGAATTTCCTGCGGAATGCCTTTGTCCGGTGTGCCCATAATCTCGTTCATAACGGATGCCGCTGAGTCCATGCGCTTCACTTCGTCCGAGACATCTTTCTTGTCGTCAGCGCTGGCGTATGGAACCATGCACGCGATCGCGATCGCCGCGACCAGCAACGAACTGCCAAAAATCTTTCTCATTACAGATCCTCTCCTCTATTGTTCAAATTCCGTGCGCGCCGCGGGACCGCATCAACAGGTTCGAAGCGCGGTTAGGCGCGGCGCATCTCCGGAATTCAAGCAACTGGGCTGCGTCCCTGGATCACGCGGATCAGGACGACAATGATGGCCAGCAGCAGCAACAAGTGAATGAAGCCGCCCATCGTGTAAGAACTCACCATACCGAGAGCCCACAATACGAGCAAAATTACCGCGATTGTCCAAAGCATTGTGAAACTCGCTTTCTCGGTCGCTATGTCGACCGACTGATTGAATTGCCAAAATCTCTTCCAACTTCGTGCTGGAGTTTAGGGCCGCCGTGCGCTCGCCAGAATCAGGCAAAGACCCTAGACTCGCGGCCGCGTTTCCCCTAAATCCTTACTACTGGACCGAGTACTCGTACTGCATCGCGCTCGGGTTGTGCCGGATGCCCAGCGGCCGGCGCAGAAAACGGCGCAGTCGCACGCGCGCCTGGTGAAGCTGCGATTTCGAGTTGCCGATCGAGCAACCCAGCTCTCTCGCGATCTCGCTATGCGCCTTGCCTTCCACGTCGTGCAGCAGGAAGATCGTCCGGTATCCAGGAGGCAGCTTGCGCAGCGCGCGATGAATCGCAATACGGTCGATCGCACCTGTCAAATGGAGATCGTCGACCGGGCAAGCGTTCACCATGGCCGTCTCGCTCGAATCGGGCAGCGTTCCGCCCGTGTCCAGCGAAACCGGCTTGCCGTGGCTCGTTCGCAGCCGCATCAACACCACGTTGACCGTCAGCCGATAGAGCCAGGTGGAGAGTGCCGAGTCCCCACGAAACGTCGGCAGCTTCTGGAAGCACTGCAGGAATGCTTCCTGAGCGCAATCCTCTGCCTCCGCTTTTTCGCGAGTGATCCGCAGACAAATTGCATACACCCTTCTCTTGTGAGTTTCGTAGAGCTGGGCGAATGCGTCTTTGTCACCCAGTTGTGCCTGACGCACTAGTTGCATTTCTGACGGCGGTTCAACTCGCAGCTTCGTTGTCATGGGCACGATGAAAACATGCTGCGTTCGAAGCTGGCATCGGGTGCTAGCTGTAGAGTTCGAAACTCGAATACGTAAAAATGCGAATGCGCGGACTCGAGAATTCCTGAGTTTCACAACCGATACGCGGGCTCAGGTTGACGTGCGTGATAGCCGTCGCACCCGCGGAAATCGCGGGTTTGGCCGCTCTGGGAGACGTGCTGCGAGTTGCAAATTCAGAGGATAATTTTTTCCGACGGCTCACATCGCAATGCGGGGTCAAAACTCTTTGGCAACGCTAGCAGCGGTCGTCGTAAACGCTCCGAACAATGATCGTCTGCCAGACGAGAGACAGTTGGACCGGGAGGTTTGGCAAAAATTACATCCGGCAGCCCCTCGGTGGATTACCTTAAGTTCGAAAATTCAGTCGCTTACGAGTTTGGCACGCATTGTGCAAGGTCTATTCTGTAATTGCGGTAGTAAACATTTGTAAAGCGCAGTTGATGACGAGCAGATTTCCCGTCATTATTGAACTCCAGCGGCCCGAAATGCAGTGAACGTCCCCGATTCCGGCCGTGCCCAGGGTTGTCTTCGTGCAAGTACAAACTGACGTTTGACTGTGAAGGGATACTTTCCTTTATGCATGAAGTAGTCACCATCGCCGCTTTCCGCGCCTGTATGTCTGCCCGGAACCGCGCTCGCCGTCACGTACACGCACTCGCAATTTCAAATCTTCGCACCTGCTCGATTTCGCATCTACCCGTTACCAACCTACGCGCAACTCCCTCGCTCGGAGGTGAATTATGAGTATGTTTCGCATATTGATCGCAGATGATCACGAGATTGTTCGACGCGGCATCCGTGCGCTGATCGAAAACCACCCCGGATGGGAAGTGTGCGCCGAAGCCTCCGACGGACGCGAGGCGGTCGAAAAGGTGCGCGAATTGCGCCCCGATCTAGCACTCATCGACGTCAGCATGCCGAACCTCAACGGCCTCGATGCCGCTCGGCAGATCGTGGATATTGCTCCCCAAACGCGCGTCCTGATTCTCACCATGCACGAATCCGAGCAGATCGTTCGCGAAGTGCTCGAAGTGGGCGCCCGGGGTTTCTTGCTGAAAACCGACGCCGCTCGCGATCTCGTTTCCGCCATCCAAGCCCTGCAACGCAGGACTACCTTCTTCACTTCCAGCGTGGCTGAAATGGTGCTCAACGGCTTCCTCGACGGCCGCGGCGACACTCGCAAACTCTCCAAAGAGCGCCTCACTCCCCGCGAGCGCGAGGTCGTACAACTTCTTGCGGAAGGCAAAAGCAGCAAGGAAGTCGCCGTCGTTTTGAACCTCAGCGTCAAGACCGCGGAAACCCACCGCACCAACGTGATGCGCAAGCTCGACCTCCACTCGGTGGCCGACCTGGTTCGCTACGCAGTGCGCAACAAATTGGTACAAGTAGCTTAATCCTGTCTCACCTGTAACTTACCTCAATCTCCAGCTAAGGAAGCTTCCGGTCAACGCTACGGCGTTGACCGGATGGGCTTCCTCGCTCCGCAACATTAAGTTTTGAGCAGCGGTTCCACCAGGTACTGGCGCCGTGGTGCTTTCCTCCGTGGAGGCGGTCGAAGCGCCCCGGTTTAAGAAAGTCCGGTTTAAGTCCTGGAGGGAGGCAGTTACGACTACACCAGGCAGAGTTCTAGTGATCAGCACGGGCGAAAATCGCGACGTGGTTACCGCCGCGATGAGCCATTGGTCGATCGAGGCGGTGCCTTGCAGCGGCGTGGTCGAAGCTCGCGCGCTCCTGCCCAGCGCTCGCCCCTCGCTCATTTTTTGCGAGGAAGATCTTCCCGATGGCACCTATCGCGAGTTGCTGAACGACGTCAGCAAGACCGCCAAGACGCGCGTTGTCGTGATTTCACGGGACGCCGAACTCGACGCACACTATAACGAAGCACTGACACTGGGCGCGTTCGACATGATCGCCAGCCCTTGTCGGCGCAGCGACGTGCAGTGGATCGCCATCCGTGCCATGCAAGATGAACTCCGGCGCTCCGGTGGCCGCCGCCGCACCAAGCTCGGGCCCCAAAGCCTCAGTGCCGAGCCTTCCTCCGAGAATGGCGAAGGAACGATCCCTAACGGGCAGTAAGACCGAGCGAGTGCCCGTGAGCGCAGGTTCGGTCGCTGTAAACGTCAACGCGTCAGCTAGTAGCGGTTTTTGCTGCTCCGATGATCCCCGACACCTATCGACGACCCGCTGTGGCGCAGTCGTCGACCCGCTTGACCTTTACTAGCACAATTCTCTGGACACTCTTCTTCAGCCTGTCAACCGCGGTCGCCCAGACTCCAACTGCACCACCATCGCCCCCCGCAACTGACGCGCAGCCCCAGAAGCCCCCGGCCGATTCCGCCAAATCGCACACTGTGGAAGCCTGGGAAATCTTGTCGACCAGCGTGAATAATCGCAATGCACTGCGCCGCGCGGAAGCCGTCGTCGCCCTCGGCACCGCCGGTTCGCAAAAGCGCGTCGTCCGGATGGTGGAGCACGCCCTCGACGATACTGACCCGGCAATTCGCGAACTTGCTGCAAAGTCTCTTGGCGAAATGCGCGCCCGCTCCTCGATTCCCGAGCTCACCAAAGCTCTCAACGACGAGTCCCCCGACGTGAGCTTCGCAGCCGCCAAGTCCCTTTGGTCAATGGGTAACCACTCCGGCCGCGAGGTCTTTCTTCAGATTCTTTCCGGAGAAAAGAATTCTTCCGGCGGCGTAATGAAAAGCGGCCTCATCAAGAATGAATTCCAGGGCGCCCGAAAAAGACTCGACGATCCCAAGAGCCTCGCAGTCCTAGGCGCCAAAGAAGCCGCCACGTCGCTGTTCGGGCCGGCCGGATGGGGCATCAAGATCATGGAGGAACTCACCCAGGATCGGTCGGCATCCGCGCGCGCCACCTCCGCCCTCTTGCTCGGACCCGATGCCACCCTTGACACGCTTCACCAATTACAGGATGCTCTCAACGACAAGAACTGGATCGTTCGTGCGGCTGCAGCTCAAGCCCTCGGCGCCAGTCGCCATCGCGACCAGGTCCCGTACCTGCAGCCCTTGCTGGAGGACTCGAAGCCCGCGGTTCGCTGCATGGCAGCTGCCGCCATCGTTCGCTTGTCCGCAGGACCGGCGGCAGCCACGCCGGCGCAAGGACCTTCCGCGGCAGAAGTTCATCCCGCGTTCGATCCGGCGACTCAGAAATCTTTGCAATAAAGGAGACCCAATGAAACATCCGCGGTTGCTCGCTGCAGTTGCGATGCTGTTGGTGACTTCTTTCTCCCTCAGCGCGCAACAAACCCCGCCCTCCGACCGTGCCGTCGAGCGCATTCAGAAAGAAGTGCGCCACGAACTCCTCATGCTTCCCTACCTCGGAGTGTTCGATAACCTCGCTTACAAAGTGGACGGCTACAACGTCACCCTGCTCGGGCAAGTCACCCGTCCCACTCTCAAAAGCGATGCCGAGAACGTCGTCAAGAAGATCGAAGGCGTCGAGAAAGTCGACAACCAGATCGAAGTCCTCCCACCCTCGCCCATGGACGATCAGCTTCGCCGTCGTCTCTACCGCGCCATCTACGGATTCCCCAGCTTGCAGAAGTACTCCATGGGCGTGCAGCAGCCCATCCGCATTATCGTAAAGGGGGGAAACGTGACTCTTGAAGGCGTGGTCGACAACGACGGCGACAAGAACACCGCCGGCATTCGCGCCAAATCCGTCTCCGGCACGTTCGGAGTCACCAACAATCTGCAGGTCGTCAAACCCTAGTGCTCGGCAGGCTTCGCCGCCTCGCCGCCTTTCGGAGCCTCCGCATCCTTGGGAGGCTCTGAACTTTTTTCACCATCTGCGTCCGCGCCAGCTCTTGGGCATGTACTGCACGATCACAGTGATCCTTCGATTGGACGCGTCCTCCGGCTGGTCCTTCTTCCGCAATTGCTGATCCGCGTAGCCGCGTATCTGGACCACCTGCCCTGCCTCCATGCCGCTGTCCTGCATCAGCCGCCGCGCCGCATTCGCCCGATCCGCCGACAGCTCCCAGTTTCCGTAGTTGCCGACTTTCGCAAACGGCTTCGCATCCGTGTGCCCCTCGATCGACACCTTGTTCGGAAGCTTCCCCAACTCTTTCGCCAGCGCGATCAGAAACTCTTTTCCTTCCGCCGTGGGCACCGGATTCCCGCTCTCGAAAAACGTCCCCGCCTCGCCTTCCATCAACTCGATCCGCAACCCCTCCGCCGTCACCGTCATCTCGATGTGATCCTTCAGCTTCTCGAAGTCCGCGACCCTCCGCACCGACTTCTGCAACTCCTCTTTCAACTTCGGCATGTCATCCCGCGTCAGCGAGAACGACTCGCCCGATCCCTGCATGTTCGATCCCACCAGCTTCGACGTCCCCGTCGGATCCTTGAAGTATCCGCCTACCGCCTCCTGCACCTGCTTGCTCGAGTTCATCAGCCACAGCACGATGAACAACGCCATCATCGCGGTCACAAAATCCGCATAGGCCACCTTCCACGCGCCCCCGTGATGGCCGCCGTGCCCGCCCTTCTTCTTGATAATGATGATCGGCCTGTCATCCGCCATATGCCTGCTCTATGCGGAGGCCGCGGCTGCCGATTCACCGCCGCCGCGGAACACCCTCTCCGCTTCCTGGAACGACGGCCGCACGTGCCCCGGCACCGCCCGCCGCCCCACCTCCACCGCCATGATCGGCGACGTGCCTTTCAGGAATGCCAGGATCACCACTCGCAGAACGTGATAGAAGGCATGCTCTTCGTCCGCCGTCTTCGCCATGCTCGCGGCCAGCGGGCCCACCAGCCCGTAGCACAACAGAATTCCGAGGAACGTTCCCACCAGCGCCGCCGCCACCTTGTGCCCGATCTCTTCCGGCGGTCCGCCCAGAGCGCCCATCGTGATCACCACTCCCAGCACGGCCGCCACAATCCCCAACCCAGGCAGCGAGTCCGCCATCGTGCTCAAAGCCGAAATCGGCACCGTCTCTCCGTGATGATGGACATCCATATCCACTTCCATCATTTGATCCACATCAAACGGCTCAATACCGCCTGTCACCGCCATGCGCATCGTGTCGCATACAAAGTCGCGCACATGGTGATCCTTCAGGAAAAACGGATTCTTCGAGAAGATCGGGCTCTTGTCGGGCTCCTCCACATCGCTTTCCAGCGCAATCAGGCCTTCCCGCCGCGCCTTGTTAAACAGGTCGTACATCGTCTTCAGCGATTCCAGGTAGCGCTGCTTGGTGAATTTTGACCCTCCGAACACCCCCACCAGCCCGCCCGCGATTTTCTTCAGCACGTGCAGCGGGTTCGCCACCAGCACCGTCCCCGCTCCCGCCCCGCCGATGATCAGCAGTTCCGCCGGCTGCAGGAGCACGCGTATGTTGCCGTGCTCCATCAGGTAGCCGCCCACCACCGCCCCGAACACCACCACGATTCCGATAATGACAAACATGCTCGCCTACACTCCCGCGCCGTTTCCGCCAGCTGCGCCGGCGACCGGACTCCCTGCCGCATTCAACCTGATCTCCACACTCTCCACCGAATCCCCGGCGTTCAGAAACGACGCCCGCGTCGACACCTTCAGCGAGAGCCGGTCCCCCCACCACGAGATGGCCACCCGTCCCGCCGCCTCTTTCATCCGCTCGCTCAGCCGCGTCAGCGGGCTAAGACTGCAACCCGGCAACACCGCCAGGAAACTTCCCCCGCCCCACCGCCCCAGGAAATCACCCGTCCGCATCATGTCTTTCAGCGTTCGGCTCACTTCGCGCACGATCGCGCCCGCCGCTTCCTGCCCGTGCCCGCGCTGGAATTCTTCCAGCGCCTCCAACTTGATCAGGATCAGGCCGCACTTCATCGACGGTTGCATACAGAAATCGATTTGGCCTTGCAGGAATGCCTCCGCCGCCGCTCGCCCCGGAAGCCTCGACTCGACATGCAACTCTTCGAGCATCCCCCCATGCTTTTCCACGTTCGCTTCCGGCGCAGTGGCGCGGTCGGTGAATACCTTCACCGCGCCTACAATTTCTCCGGCCGGGTTCCGCACCGCCATCGTCCACAACCGCACCCGCAACAAATGTCCCGCACGGTGCCGCATGCTCACCGTCACATCGTGCCGCGGCTCCCTCGTCGCTCTCTCCATGGGACACTGGTGCACGCACATGGCGGGATTGTGCTCCAGCGTTTCCAGGCCCAGATTACTGGCGCACGGCCGGCCTAGCATTTCCTGCGTGAGTAAGCCCGTGATCTTCTCCGCGCCATGGTTCCAGTACACGACCCGCTGCTTCCCATCGACCACATACACCCCGGTCTCGATCCGATCCACCACCGCTTCAAACACTTCCGGACCGGGAAATTCCAACATAGCCGTGCTCCACCTACTACATCGGCCCATGTCTCCCACCCCTTCAGCCCCCGAGCCCCTACAAACCTTTACAAATCTCCCCTACTCCCACTCTGGGGTCCGTGTTCTACTTGTTATTAAGGCGGATGCGCGTAAGTCTCGCGACCTCTGAGCTTTAGCGGTTTCCGGGGAAAAGTGCGAGAATAGAAGAAACTGGCCCCCAGCACGCCGCCCGGAGTCTTTTCGCGCGCAACCCGGATTCCCTGCTTCGTGTCTAAAGGCTGAACGCCCAACGATGTCGATTACGCCCACAACTCCACGGGGCCACACCTCGCCTTCCGCTCAGGAGCCGCTGGGCCTCGACGACGCGCGCCATTGGGAAACCGCTTACCGTCACTTCGACGAAGACGCCGTTCCCGCTCTTCTGCTGCACCTGCAGGATGACCTGACGCGCTCGCGCCGCCGCGAAGCCGCCTGGCTCTCCGTCATCGTTCACCTGCTTCTCATCATCCTGTTCGTGAACCAGCCGCGCCTCGAAGGCTTTTATCGCCGCGTCTTCCTGCACCAACAACCGATCATGCGCGTCTCCATGCAGGACTTGTTGAAACAGCGTGACTTGACCTACCTCGAGCTGCCGCCCGATTTGCAGAAACCGCCCGAGCGTCCGAAAACAAATGTAATGTCCGACAAGGATCGGATCGCCACCACCAAGACGCCTCAGGTCGACCCGAAGGAATTAAGAAAGCTTTACGCCAGCAGCCACCCGGGAGTTCCGAAGGGCATGCAGGGTCAGGGACAAGACAGCAACTCGATCCAGCCTGCGCCAAACCCTTCCCAAACTCCTGCGCAGCAGCCTCAGCAGCAAGCGCCTCAACCTCAACAGCAACAGCCGCAGCAGAATTCTCCAGCCAACCAGATCGCGCAACTCCAGCTTCCGCAAACGCAGGAGAAACCTCCGGTGAAGTTCGGCGGAAACGTGTCGGCGGGCTCGGCAATAGAGCAAGCAGCGCGCGCCGCAGCGCAGAACCGTGGCGGATACGGCGGGCAAGGCGGAGACTTCGGCCTCTCGCAAGGAAAGTCAGGCGGCGTCATGGGCCCGCTGGAAGTTTTGACCGACACCATGGGCATCGACTTCGGGCCCTATTTGAATCGCGTTCTTTATGACGTGCGCGAAAGGTGGTACCAGCTGATTCCCGAGTCGGCGTCTTTTAAGCGAGGCTGGGTTACCATCGAGTTTCTTATCATGAAAGACGGCTCGGTGCAGGGCCTGAAAGTCGTCGACTCCTCCGGCGACGTGATCCTCGACCGCCCCGCCTACGGCAGCATCAAAGGTTCGGACCCCTTCCAACCGCTGCCCAGAGAATTCCCTGGCCAATACCTGGGCCTGCGCTTTCGCTTCTTCTACAACCTGAATCCCGACGGCAGCGAAATCAAATAGCCGAGCGAATTCTCCAACAGGAAGAAGCTCAAAAAGACTCGTCATCTTGGGCGAAGCGGAAGACCTCTGCGCGTGCTCCGCAAACGCGCAGCACAATCATCGCGCCTCGCCCGGTTGCAATCTAACTCATGGCTCGGACCTGATCGACTGGCTGCACCTGCACTTCAATCCCTCCCACCCATTTCGCGAACACGTTGTAGAGAAACGCGCTCAGTGCACCTATAACGAAACCCATCGCGCCGTAGATTACTGGCGCAAACAATCCGAAAAACAGGCTGAAAATCACTCCGATACTACGTTGCCCCTCTTGATGAGGCGCCAGCGAACCTGCCAGTCCCATCAGCAGGATAAACGGCAGGAAGAGAAGTCCGATTGCTCCGTAGACCGCTCCCATGATTTTGGCGACCGAGAGAACTTTGACAGCCTTGATGACGTGCATCGAATGGCTCCTTTTAGTGTTTGAACTTCGGAATCGTCACGAGTCCTTCTTGCCCCACCCACCGGCGCCCGGGGATTCAATCCGGATGCGCTCGCCCTTCTTCAGGCGGATATTGAATTTCCCCGGCAGATCACGGCGGGTGCCGTCTGTACTCACTATCACGGCTTTGCCGGAGGCGCCGTCTTCGCCTCCCTGCAAGCCCCAGGGCCCCCTGGTCCGGCGGTCCGCCAGCAATG
Source organism: uncultured Acidobacteriota bacterium (assembly GCA_963745435.1). Taxonomy (GTDB): domain Bacteria; phylum Acidobacteriota; class Terriglobia; order Terriglobales; family Acidobacteriaceae; genus Gp1-AA133. The sequence goes on from CAVUXK010000001.1 coordinate 11,295, forward strand.
TCACCTCTGCGTCGGTGAGCACCTCGATTTCGCGCACCACGCCGTCTCCCCCGCGATGGCGACCTGCGCCTCCGCTTCCCCGCCGCAATCCGTACTGGCGCACCCGCAAGGGATACGCATACTCCAACGCTTCAGCCGGTGTGTTCAGGGAGTTCGTCATATGCGTGTGCACACCGGAGACACCGTCTTTGGTTGGCCGCGCTCCAAATCCTCCGGCGATCGTTTCGTAGTACGCAAACGGCTCCCCGGTACGCGGATCAATCCCGCCGATAGTCAAGTTGTTCATCGTGCCCGAAGCAGCCGCGGGAATGCGCTCCGGAACGGCTGCAGCCAGCGCCCGCAAGAGCACGTCCACAATGCGCTGCGACGTCTCCACATTCCCGCCAGCTACAGCGGCGGGCGGACGTGCGTTGACCACAGTCCCCGCAGGAGCAATCACTTCAATCGATCGCATCAACCCCGCGGTCGCCGGAATGTCCTCCTGCACGAGGCAGCGAAACACGTAGAAGCATGCGGAGTACGTGATCGCTTCCACTGCGTTGATACTTCCTTCGACCTGCGGATCGCTCCCGGAAAAATCCACAGTCACCCGCGGCGCAGCTGAGGACCTCGTCCCCGATTTGGCCCGCGATGACCGCCCAGGACGGACTCGCACCTCGACCGCAATCTTCACCGGCCTATCACTCACACCGTCGTTGTCGAGGAAATCTTCCCCCCGGTATGTGCCAGGCGGAACTGTCGCCAGAAATGCGCGCATGATCTCGTCGGAGTAGTCGAGCAAATCGGCCGCTGCCCGGTGCGCCTTATCGATTCCGTACCGTTCGCAGATTTCCCGCAAGCGCGCCGCCCCGGTGTGACAGGCTGCGATCTGCGCGCCCAGATCGCCCTCGCGTTCCCTGGGCGTGCGCACGTTGGCCAGCAGCAAGTTCAGGACGTCGCGATCTATTTTCCCGCTGCGCATGATTTTTACCGGAGGAATGCGGAAGCCTTCCTGGTAAATTTCGCGACACAATCCCATCGATCCCGGATAGGTACCGCCGACATCGGCGTGGTGCGCGCGCGACGCAACGTAAAAGTCGGGAACTCGGCGCGAGCCCCGCTTCGCGCGCACCTTTTTTGCAAACACCGGCGCAACCAGCGTGATGTCGGGCAAATGCGTACCGCCGGCAAACGGATCGTTCAACATCACCATGTCGCCAGGTAAAAGTGCGCTATGCGCCGTCGCAGCGCGAACCGACATTGGCATCGATCCCAGATGCACCGGCATGTGATCGCCCATGGCAATCACTTCGCCACGCGCGTCAAACACCGCGCAGGAGTAATCGCGCCGCTCTTTGATATTCGGAGAGAACGCAGTGCGACGCAGTGCCGCTCCCATCTCCTCGGCGATCGAGTGATAGAGATTCTTGAAGATCTCGAGTTCGATGGGGTCGCGTTTCATCGAGTGGCCTCGTGCGCGAGCCAGTGTACTTGAAGCAACCGCTCGACGAGACCGGCGGAGCGAGCCGGAAACGGCAAGAATTTTGTTGACACAGCTGTAACACTGCCGCAATATCTTGTATTAACAGGTGGGCCCACACTACAAGTTGGGCTGCATCGGAAAGGCAAGCGCCCGACCGATCACCTTGCAAGGGAAAAAGTTCACGGAGGAAATACTTCATGGCAACCAAGAAAAAGGCTGCGAAGAAGAAAAAGAAACACTAACCGTTCTGCGAGACGAAACTTCGCAAAAGACCCAAGGGATTTTTAAACAAGAGCCTCGATGGAGAAGCACCTCCAGCGAGGCTTTTTGATTTCAGTCGTCAGTCGTTCGCAAACCTTTCCGTTACCGCTTCCGACCTACCATGCACCGCGCGGACCTCCGTCGAACCAAAGCTCGACCAGCGACAGCTTTTGCTAACGACTAGCGACTGAAGACTAGCGACTGGCCCTATGGCACGAAATGGGGTTGTTCGCGGGCGCGCATTCTGCTAGAAACGGCTGAGTCAGGAATTTCTGGCCTTCCTGCCAATCCCAGGGTGCACGACCCACAGGCCTCAATGAGTCCGAAAAAGAAAACCAACGGCAAGTCCGGGAAGGCCCACGAAATTCTCATTCCCGAAAAACTCTATTTTCGGATCGGCGAAGTCGCGCGCCTGTGCCGACTTCCCGCCTACGTCCTGCGCTTCTGGGAAACCGAGTTCCCGCAACTGAAGCCCGTCAAAAGCAGCACCGGCCAGCGCATGTATCGCCGCCGCGACGTCGAAAGCGTCGTCCGCATCAAGCAATTGCTGTATGAAGAGGGTTACACCATCGCGGGCGCGCGGCAGCATCTACGCGATGAAGGCAAGGGCGAGAAGAAGCAGGTAGCCCTGCCCTTCATGACCGGGACGCCCGCCGATCTTCGCCAGATCAGGCAAGGCCTACAGGAAATTCTGACCATCCTCGCGCCACGGCACTAGCCCACAACCCCTTTCCCATTTTGGAACCACTTTCCCGAATTGTGACGCGTGCGCTTGCGCCTTGCCTCGCCTTCCCGCATGTTGGACGCAGGAGTCCATCATGATTCAAGTGCTCGTCCATCATCAGGTCGCCGACTACAGCAATTGGCGATCAGTCTTCGATGCCGCTCTAGACTTTCGCCACCACGGCGGTGAGTGCACCTGTCGCATTTTCCGCAAGGCAGGCAATCCCAACGACCTCACTTTATTGTTTGATTGGGAGGACGTCGAACGGGCGAAGCACTTCATGTCGTCCGACGACCTGCGCGAGAAGATGCGCCAGGCCGGAGTTGTCGGCGTACCTGAGATTCAATATTTAGCGGAAATGTATACGGTGCGGCGCAGCGCAGCGGACTGAATCGCAAACGGGAGCGAAGCTCAAGCCGGGCAGCGCTTCGGACACGCTTAGCGCGCTGCTTCGGATGCCGCCGCGGTGTTGACCGGCTCATCGAGCAGGACACGGCTGGCGCGCTGCGTTTCCTGGATCAGGTTCCGTTGCTCATCCGTGATAGCCTCGCCCGCTGCCGACATCACCGAACCGGCCGCAAGCGCGAAACGGAGAGCATCTTTCTGGTCTTCGAAATAAAGGATTACCTGCGTGGCCGCCATGCCTACTTCTCCTGGAGTCAAAATCGTGGCGCGCGCTAAAACCTTGTTGCCATTCTAGAGGCCTCACGCCGGGTCGGAAGTGCCGTTCTTGGTACCTCATCGCTCAGGCGGACCCTGGAGATCACGCGAAAGGAAAAGTCTTTAACCGCTAAGGTCGCTAAGGATTCCGCGAAGGGCGCAAACAGGCCGGTGAGAACTCTTTGCGATCTTTGCCAGACCTTTGCGAACTTTGCGGTTAAAGGCTTTTGCTCTTCCCCCGTCACGGAACATGTCACGCCAAGGATGCGTATAGCTGTGGGAGCACCCATGCTCAGGGGAAGTTCTCCGTGGACAATTTGTTCGTCATCGCCAGAACGTTCTTGTTTCTTGCCCTGCTGATGTCCTTTACGCCGCGCTCCAGTGCACAAGCAAATCCGGCCGCTCCAGGTGTCCTGTCGCTCGATAGCATTCAAAATCAGGCCGATCTCGACAAGGCGATCGGCGCGCTCGACGCCGCCTTATTCGACGCATACAACAGTTGCAACCTCGAGAAGTTCAGCACCTTCTTCGTCGACAACGTCGAGTTCTATCACGACCAGGGCGGCGTCACGCTGGGCAAGGACAAACTGACACAGAGCATCAAGGACAACATCTGCGGCGGCGATGTGCGTCGTGAATTAGTGCCGGGAACATTGCAGGCGCACTACATGAAGGGTTACGGAGCGGTGGAGATCGGCGTGCATCGCTTCTACCATCCGAAGTCGAACACGCCGCCGGGCGAGGGTCGGTTCATTCATCTCTGGCAATACAAAGACGGCGCCTGGAAAATTACCCGGGCGATCAGCTACGACCATCACGCCGCCCAGACAAAATAGGTCGAATGCCGAAGGGCCTCAGCGGGAAGGCGCTTCTCCCCGGGAGCACGCACTCGCACGCTCCAAAAGAAGGTCTCGCTCCCGGACGTTGCGGGTGAGCGAGGCAGCGCGCTCGAATTCTTTTCCGGCCTCCTGCAAACGTCCAAGCTTGCGTAACAGATCACCGCGCACGCTGGGCAGCAGATGATAGTCCTTGAGCGCCCGATCTTTTGTCAGTTGATCCACGACTTCCAGCGCAGCGGCTGGCCCGGAAGCCATCGAGATCGCAACTGCGCGATTCAGTTCCACAATCGGCGACGGCGACGACTCTGCCAGTTCCCCGTAAAGCTCCACGATTCGCGCCCAGTCGGTCAGGTCTGCAATCCGCGCACGGGCATGGCAAGCCGCAATCGCCGCCTGCAGCGTGTAGACGCCGCGAGCCCTGCCCATTTGTTCCGCCCGCTTCAGCGATGCCAATCCACGGCCGATTAGCAATTGATCCCAGTGCGCGCGATTCTGATCGAGCAGCAGCACTGGCTCACCGGTCGGACTAACCCGAGCCCGCGCGCGCGACGCCTGGATTTCCATCAGGGCAACCAGGCCGTGGACCTCGGGCTCTTGCGGCATCAGTTCAGCAAGGATGCGTCCCAGCCGCAACGCGTCATCGCAGAGAGCGGGCCGCATCCAGTCGTCGCCAGCGGTCGCCGAGTACCCTTCATTGAAGACCAGGTAGATGACTTCCAGTACGGAAGCAAGGCGCGCCGCCAGCTCGGCTGCGCGCGGCGTTTCAAATGGAACTTTCTTTTCGGAGAGCGTGCGCTTGGCACGCACGATGCGCTGCGCAATGGTCGGCTCGGATACCAGGAAGGCGCGAGCGATTTCATCCGTGGTCAATCCACCCAGCAGCCGCAGCGTGAGAGCGACGCGTCCCTCGGTCGACAGCACCGGGTGGCACGTCATGAAGACCAGCCGCAGCAGGTCGTCGTCCGTATCGGGCTGGGTAGCAATGCGCGCACCCGACCCGGCATCGAGCGTCGCGTCGAGCGCGGCTTCGAGATCGGGCACTTCCATCTCACGCACCGCGACCTCGCGCCCCAGTTCTTCGTGCTTACGGTCGAGCATGCTACGCCGCCGCAACTGGTCGATGGCGCGGTGCTTCGCCGTCGACATCAGCCATGCGCCGGGATTCTCGGGCACGCCAGAACGCGGCCACTCTTCGAGCGCGACCAGCAACGCCTCCTGCGCCAGGTCCTCCGCCAAGCCAACATCGCGCACGATGCGCGTCAGTCCAGCAATCAGCTTGGCGGACTCAATCCGCCAAACCGCGTCGATGGCGCTATGGGTATCGTTGGCAGGCACAGTCAAGGATCACAACATTTTCGGGGGGAGAGCGCAAGTTTGGGATGGGTCGCTCGCAAAAAAGCGCTTAACCGCAAAGGTCGCTAAGGTTGCGCGAAGGACGCGAGGAAAAGCGATGCAGTTTTTTGAGGTGGCCGGCTTGCGAACTTCTTTGCGTCCCTTGCGTCTTCTTGGCGGACTTTGCGGTTAAGAGCTTTTAGGTGTTATTGGCTTTTCCCCGCTTCCCAGTACTTGTTGAACCCCACATACTCAGCCGGCAAATTCGCGAGAATGGTGCGGCGCAGTTCGAGAATGTCGACTTCGCCCTGCTTCTGGTACAGCACCTTGCCGCCGGGTGCGATCAGCATGGTGTAGGGCACGGCCGACTGCCACGCCGGATCGAACGCGGCCTGCATAGCGGCCGTGTCCTCAGAAGCGAACAGCAGGTTGCGGCTGGTGGCATGCATCTTGTCGAGAATCCGCTGCACGCTGGGCTTCTCGTCAGGCAGATTGGCCGCCACCGTCACCAGCTCCAGGTCGCGTACCGAATACATCCGGAAGGTATCCTGAATGTCCGGAAATTCGTGAATGCACGACCCACACCAGGTCGCCCAGAAACTCACCAGCAAGGTTTTGTCGGTAGCGTTCGCCCGCAGCTTCTTCAAATCGTCGGCCGACGTCATCTCCAGGCGCACCGGCTGCGCTTCAATCTTCCGCAGCGCTTCGTCGCGTGCCACTTGCTTCTCTTTCCACTTCGTCGAGCACCCGAACACGCCCGTGTGCTGCACCGCAGGGTCGCGATGAGCGAGCAGAGCATCGATCGCGTCGCGCGCCTCGCGCGACTTCACCTGTTCGACGCGATAGCTGTTGTCCATGCGCCCTTCATAGCGCAGCCGGCGCTCGCGGTCGAAAACGAATACGTGCGGCGTAGCCTGCGGCCCATAAGCGCGCGTCACCGCCTGCGTCTCCCCGTCGTACAGGTAGGGATAGGTCAGGTGCTTATACTGCACGCGGATTTTCATCTCCTCGAGACTGTCGCTCGTATCCGAGGAGTCGAGTTCGTCGATGCGAATCGCGCTCGGATCGTTCGGCTCAATCGCGACTATGGCGACGCCGCGGTCTTTGTAATCGGCGGCCAGTTGCGCAATGCGCTGTTCGTACATCTGCGCAATCGGACAATGATTGCAGGTAAACACCACGACGAGGACGGGACTCTCGTCATAGTCCGCAAGCTTGTGGGTCTTGCCGTCAACGCCCGGCAGCTCAAAGTTCGGCGCGGGCGAACCGAGCGCGAGGATCGGATGGGCTTCGTCGGCCCAGGCTGCAAGAGACAGACACAAGAAGGCCAAGAGGAGCGCGCTGTTTCTCCCGAGCTGTTTTTAGCGTGACACCTTTCATTTTCGTTCCCTGAAAATCACGTTGCCAGTTTACGGGCAAACTCCACTTCTTGCCGCATGTCTTCCTCGACCGGACCTTCCTTCTCGTACTCCACCGCGACCAGACCGGCGAATTTCTGTCGCCGCAGTTCCGCCATGACCTCCGGGATCCTTGCGATTCCCGTGCCGAGCAGCACATTGACCTCTCCATTGCGGGCTTGAATGTCCTTGAGATGGACAAGCTTCAACCGGGGGCCCAGCTTTCGAAGAGCGTCCACTGGGTCGTACCCGCAGGATGTAAATTGCCCAACGTCGGCAGTCGATCCGACGGTCGGCGACAAACTCGCCAGCGCTTTCAAGACATCGTCAGGGCTCTCATACGGAAACTTCTGTCCCGGGAAGTAGTGGTTGTGAATGCCGAAAGTCAGCCCTTCTTTGCTGCAGCGCTGATCGATCTCGCCGAGAAGCGCACCCGTCGCATCACCCGTAATGTTGCGCGCCCCGATCGCCTTCGCGAAACGCACCGCGTTATCGAGATCCTGACGGTCCTTGATCGTCGCTGTGTAGTAAGAAACGCACTGGATGCCGGCGCGATCCAGTTTCTCTTTCGTCGAGCGAAACAGGTTCTCTTCAGGCTTGCTGAACAGCATGAACTCGCCCGCGGGACATCTCGATCTGCGCAATGCGCAGCGCCTTCAATTGCGCGATCATGTCGTCGATCGAGAGATTGTGGTAGCTGTAGGTGCCGACTCCAATGTTCAGTCCTGTCTGTGCATGAAGCGGCAGCGCGGACAGAGCGGCGCTCGCGGCAAGCACTTTCGCGAATGATCTTCGGGTGATCATCTGGGATCTGACCTCAGCGACGCACAGCGCCTAAAGGCGCATCAAGGAGAATGCTACACGGCGCGCCTGAAGGCGCGCCCTGATACGAACCACGAACCCTAACGTTTCGTATCTCAAGCACAGGCAAGCACGACCCCCCGGGCCCGCAGCGCCTTATTGCTTCGGCAAGGGCCGGGGAGTCGCATCGCCTTCCACCAGCCCCATCGCCCACTTGATGCCTTCCACAAACATCTGCTGGAACTTTGGATCGTCCCAATTCTCCCTCACGTGCCCCAGGTTCGAGTAAAACACTCGCCCCTTGCCGTACTTCCGCACCCACGTCACCGCGAAGTCCCGGTCCGTGCGATGGACCTTAGGATTCGCCAAGTCAAGCTTCTGCGGATCGAGCCTCATCAGCACGCGAACCCGGTCGCGCGAATAATCCTTCAACTGGTAGATTTCGTCATTCAACACAAACGCGCGCGGCCACTGCTGCATGCCCGGGAAGGTTGGGTCCTCCACCAGAATCGGCGCCTGAAACGTACCCCAGGGATGCTCGTCGAAGTATCCGCCGATCATCTCTCCATAGTCCGGCCACTCAGTAAAAGTAATGGTAGCGCTGTGCACGCCGATGAAACCCTTGCCGTCGTCGTGGATGAACGAGAGCAGATCAGCCTTCTGCGAGGCATCCATAGGAAGCTCGCCACCCGTGTAGAACAGGACCGCGTCGAAATCATTCAAAGTTTTGGCGTTGTACTCGAGCTTCTTCTTGGTCAACACTTCGGTGTCGGTGCGAATCGTTGTGTCCCACAGTCCGGTCTCATTACCCAACCGCTCGATTGTGGCCATGGCGTGCGAAACGGCTTCGTGCCGGTAGCCCTTCTCTTCGCCCAGAACCAGGAGATGTTTCTTCGGAGAAGCGGACTGCGCGGATGAAACCGCCGAAATCGCGACGGTGAGAAAAAACATCCAGCATCGGACAAGTTTCATGAGAGCACGCACTCCGCAGGAAGAATAATTCGCTTCATACTATCGCAGGGGAAACCGAAAAGAGTGGAGACGCCAGTATCGAGACTCGGCCGTTCACCATTTTACGTCCCGTGGCCCAAACGATCCGGCTTCTCTCTGCGCCCTCTGCGGCAGTTCTCTGTGTTCTCTGCGTTTTAAGATTTCTTGCGCCGAGTGCACTAAATCCGTGTCCGCAACGATCCCGACACCGGTCTCTGCATCCCATGCGCTCCCTGCTGTTCTTAACCTGCTAATAAGAGTGCATCTATAAGGCTGGGTCTGTTATCACAATATGCAGAGGAGAATCCCTTTGTACTCGATGCAAGCAATCGGATACATACGAAGTCCGTACAAAGAACCCAAGGACATTCCAAAAGGGTTGGGAGCGAAACACGAGGCGGAAGGCGAACTCGAAATCCTTCCGGAATATGCAGCTGGGCTTGCCGATATCGAAGGCTTCTCGCACCTCTACGTGCTGTGGCTCTTTGACCGCTCGCAGGGCTTTGAGTTGCTGGCCAGCCCGCCGAGCGACAACCGCACGCATGGCGTGTTCGCCACCCGCTCGCCAAAGCGGCCGAATGCGATCGGCCTCACCGTGGTCGAATTGCTCGCTCGCGATGGTCTGCGCTTGCGCGTGCACGGGATCGACATGCTGGAGGGCACGCCCATTCTCGACATCAAGCCGTACCTTTCCTCGATCCCTGCGGACAAATTGCGACGGGGCTGGCTGGCCGAAGCAGAGGCTCGCAAGAAATCCTGATCTTGGCCGAGCCGATCGAGGAGACTGCGTTGCATCTCTACCAATCCGTCCCTCTCTGCGACCGCTGCGGCTTGTCTCTGCGAACTGTGCGTTGAAAAGCATCTCTCAACGCAGACCAAAATCTGAAAACGCAGAGGGCGCAGAGAAACCCCGCGGAGCACGCAGAGAGAGTCGCCACTCAGCAAAGGACTTCGAAGGTGCCTACGGCGACTGGCTTGACGGCAAGCACCGGCAGGCGCAAAATGCGCTGCATTCAAAAAAGTCTTAGATACAAGTTCATCCCATTAGGAGCACGGAGCATGCCCGTTCAGCAAGGAGACCTCAGTCTTCTTCAAGATCCCATCGCGCAAGAGCTTCTTGCCTCGAAGATTCCGGCCAGGCTCGCTTACATCTCGACCGACGGCACTCCCCGCGTCGTTCCGATCTGGTTTCACTGGAACGGCCGCGAGCTGGTCCTGGGCACTCCGCCGAAAGCGCCGAAGCTAAAGGCGCTCGCCAAGAATCCCAAGGTGGCGATCACCATCGACGACGAACACTTCCCGCACAAGGTGTTATTGGTTCGCGGCAGCGCGCGACTCGAACCAGTCGACGGTATCGTCCCCGAATATGCGACCGCCGCGGAGCGCTATTTCGGCAAACAACAAGGCCAGGCCTGGATCAAACAACTGCAGGGAATGGTGCCCTCGATGGTACGCATCGGCATCACTCCCGAATGGGTCGGCATCCTGGATTTCAAAACCCGCTTTCCCAGCGCACTGTCCGGATGAAGTTGCAGAGAAACCGGGCAGGAGCCTTAACGGCGTCCAGCACGCGTTGCACAAAAACGATCCACGGAGAGATGGCCCAATCTCTCCGTGGTCGAGTCGCGTCTGTGTGAAGGACGCTGACTACGCGGTCTTCCTCTTCTGCGCTTCCGCCTGCAACTCGGCGAAGCCTGCGGCCGCTTCCTGCACTTCCGGAGTGAAGTCAGCCATCTCCTGGACCTGGCGGATTTCGATGGTCTCGTTTTCCGAACCCGGACACCGCTTCGCCCAATCGATCGCTTCCTGCTTCGAGTTCACCTGAATCATCCAGAACCCGCCGACTACCTCTTTCGCCTCAGCAAATGGTCCGTCGGTGACTTTAGGCGTTCCCCCGGCGAACGAAACCCGTGCGCCCGCAGAAGGTGGATGCAACCCTTCGAGCGAGAGCAGCACTCCCGCCTTCTGCAGTTCCTCGTTGTACTTCATCATGGCCGCGACCGCCTTGGCGTCCGGCATGGTGCCCGGCCTTGCTTGCTCGTAGCCTTTGGGAATCATCAACATCATGAATCGCATGATTTCGTTCCTTTCCAAACCTGTTTCGACGAAGTGGCCTGTTTTCCCAAATGCTCTAGCCCTCGTGGCCGTCATAGACTTGGCGGATTTCGCATTCGCCATCGCCTGCCAGCTTCATGAAATCTTTTACGTGCTCGATCATTTCTGCTTTGGAGTTCGCCTGCATCACAGCAAAGCCGCCGACGACTTCTTTCGCTTCGGTGAAGGGTCCGTCGGTCACGGTGAACTTGCCGTTGGAGAGGCGCAGTTTGGCGCCGAGGGCGCTGGGCAGGCATCCTTCGGTCGCCAGCACCACGCCGGACTTCAGCATTTTTTCCACGTACTTGCCCATCTCCTCCATTTCTTTCTGGGTGGGAAGGACGCCTTCGGGCTTGCTTGACTTGTAGATGGATATGAATTTCATGATCTTCTCCTCTTTCAAATTAGATTGTTGAAGGCCAGTCAGCCATTCATCATTGCCGCGCTTCGCCTTCTATTGTCACGACGAATGAACCATGCTGCTCTCGACATCTGTAAGAACTTTTTTTATTGGCATGACACTCGGTCGATCGGGTTGTGTCGCTGGCGAACATTTCCCGCACAGGACGCAGAGACAGACCGATGGTGCGAAGGTCCCGGAGGAACATGGCGCCGCGTCCAACAAAACGCGGCCACCCGCCACTCTTGGCTGCGTCCTCATCATGATGCCTGCTTCTTCGACGTCTGCTGTCGGAGCCGGGCGTCCTGTTCGCGGAGTTCAGGTGTCAGGTTCTCCCCGAAGTCCTCGGCTTCGAATACCCGGCGGATTTCAACTTCGGTGCCGCCATCAAACGGGGCGCGCTTCAGCCACTCCACGGCCTCATCCATGGAGCGCACCTGCCACAACCAGAACCCGGCGATCAGTTCTTTTGTCTCTGCGAAGGGGCCATCGGTGACGGTTCGCTTCTCGCCCGAAAACTTGATACGTTTGCCCTTCGAACTCGCCTGCAACCCCTCGCCGGCCAGCATGACGCCCGCCTTCACTAGTTCTTCGTTGTACTTGCCCATTTTCTGGAAGAGGTCTGTGCTGGGCAGGATGCCCGCCTCCGAATTCCTGTCAGCCTTCACAATCACCATGACTCGCATCGTCTATCTCCTTGATTCTCTGTTGGAAACCGGAATCGCGATCGTCAATCACCGCCCGCCCAATTCCGCCTTCTATGGTGACGACGAATGGGACCCAAGGAAATCGACAGGATCACTGAATTTATTTTTTTAAGGCGAAGACCTTAACCGCCCGCAATGGCTCCCAGGACGATCAATGGTTCTTTCCCAGAAACAACGGCATCCGGTAGTGGCGTATCCGCAGGATCGTGGGACATATCCTGTTCACATGCGAAGAATCTCAGGAATGGACGCCGCTGCTGCGTGACATGGTCGCGGATCGTGCCACGCAGCATCGGATAGCGAACTTCCAGCGCATCCAGCACTGCGCCCAAGGTGACCGGACCGGCCACCTCGAGCGTTGCCTCATTTTCAACATGCGCCAGGGCACGCAGGTGCGGAGGAAGAACTACGCGAATCATGGCAGCGTCTGCACCTCGACCGACAATACGGCCGGCAAATCTCGCACGATGGGATTCCAACTGTCGCCCGCGTCGGCCGAAGCATAGACCTGCCCACCGGTGGTCCCGAAGTAGACGCCGCATTTATCGAGCGAGTCCACTGCCATCGCATCGCGCAGCACATTTACATAACAGTCGTTCTGTGGCAGCCCTTTGGTAAGGGCTTCCCACTCGTTGCCGCCGGTCTTGCTGCGGAAGACCCGCAGCTTCGCGTCGTGCACATAGTGTTCGGAATCGCTCTTGATCGGAACCACGTAAATGGTTTCCGGCTCGTGCGCGTGGATATCGACCACGAATCCAAAATCAGTGGGCAGGTTGCCGCTGACTTCGCGCCAGTTGTCGCCCGCATCGTCACTGCGCATAACATCCCAGTGCTTCTGCATGAAAAGCACACCCGGACGCTTCGGATTCATCGCTATGTGATGAACGCAATGCCCGATCTCGGCCGTCGGATCAGGAATGTACTGCGACCGCAGCCCACGATTGATCGGCTTCCACGACTTGCCGCCGTCATCGGTGCGGAACGCACCCGCCGCCGAGATGGCAATGTAGATCCGGTCGGGATCTTTCGGATCGAGAATGATGGTGTGCAGGCACATGCCGCCCGCACCCGGCTGCCACTTAGGCCCGGTCCCATGACCGCGCAAGCCGGAAAGCTCCTTCCAGTTCTCTCCCCCGTCGGTCGTCTTGAAAATGGCCGCGTCTTCCACGCCTGCATACACGGTGTCGGCGTCGGTGAGCGACGGCTCCAGGTGCCACACCCGCTTGAACTCCCATGGATGCTGCGTTCCGTCATACCACTGGTGCGTCGTCAACGGCGCGCCGTTCGCGTCGTACGCAAACTTGTTGCTGTCGCCCTTGGGCATGCCGCCCGGTGCGGGCGCTTCGCCCTTCGGAGTGCCCGGTTGATGCCACGTTTTACCGGCGTCGTCCGAGCGCTGAATGATCTGGCCGAACCATCCGCTGGTCTGCGAAACATAAAGACGATTTGGATCCACGGGCGATCCCTTCATGTGGTAGATCTCCCAGCCCGCGAAATGCGGCCCGCTGACTTCCCATTTCTCGCGTTTGCCATCCGCAGACAGTATGAATGCCCCTTTACGTGTACCTACCAGGACTCTCACCTTGCTCATGCCTTGCTCCTTCGTAAAAGTCGAACCACATCATGGTAAGGGTAAGGGCACGGCTTCAGCCGTGCCACCCAGGCCAGAAGGACTGGGCTTCAGCCCCTGAGGTTTGTTTTTCGCGCTCCGCGCCCAAGATTCCGCGCAACTTCGCCATCGAATCGCGGGATGAGCGGCGTTGAATCCCGTTCCCGCCATCGCCGCTCGGCTTCCGCGAGAATCTCCTCGCGATTTTTTTCCATCTTCAGAATGAGTGAGCACGATGCGTCCGCCTGCTCATGGCGCGCTCCCCAAATCAGCAGATCCAGCAGAATGGGCGCTAAGTCAATGCCCTTCCGGGTCAACCGGTAGTTGATCCTGCGCCCGTCCGTCTCTTCCCGTTCACTCGTCAGAATGCCGGACTGTTCAAGCTTTTGCAGCCGGTCAGCAAGAATATTCGACGCAATTCCTTCCCCGGATTTCTGGAATTCCTTGAAGGTGCGGTATCCGCGAACCATCAGGTCGCGCACAATCAACAACGACCAGCGATCTCCAAATACCTCGAGGCACATGTTGACGGGACAACCGGAGCGACGCTTGGTTTTGACCTTGCCGGCCACAAACGCAGGCTAACAAGCTCACTTGTTTTTTGCAAGTGATATCAAACTCTAACACTCAGGAAATCTCCTTAAGGTTTGTGCGGACCTCGGACACCTCTGCGTTCTCTCCGGCCGTTCTCAGCGCCCTCTGCGTTTTAAGATTTGGCCACAGTAGTTCTGGTTTCTCTCATTTGTTCGTTTCCTGACCATCCTCCGGGGGATTTGCACAGCGCCGGACGAGACAAGCGCACCACTTCGGGTACAACCTTTGTAAAGCTCAGGCGGTCTAAACTCCGGTATATTTAAACAAACTTCGTCGGCAACTTCACTATTCAGGAGAAGAGCAGAAATGGCTTCTTTCACAAACCAGTTCGTCCGCCCTCTCGCGGCCGCGATGCTAGCGCTGGCGTTCGTGATTCCCCAGGATGCGCTGGCCCAGAACCACGTCGTGAGTCCTTCCGAACTGCAGAGCGCTGTAGTTGCTTCGACCCAGGCGCGCCAGCACAATCTCGACACGTTGCAGCAGTTCGTGTCGACGCCTGCGGCCGAGAAAGCCTTGAAGTCTGCGCACCTCGACGCGCAGCAGGTGAAGAACGCGGTCTCGCAACTGAACGATCAGGAACTGGCGCAGTTGGCCTCACGGGCCAACAAAGCTCAGTCTGACTTCGCGGCCGGAACGCTGAGCGATCGCGATCTGATCATCATTCTGGTGGCGATCGCAGCGCTGATCCTGATCATTGTCGCGGTTCGCTAAGCAGGATGGAGTCCCGTGCGCCTGGCGATCATCAACATCCTGCTGGTTGTAGTAGGCGTTAGCGCGCTGGCTATCGCCGGCGAAAGTGCCGGCGTTTGGCTCGATGTGCCCTTCGTGAAGCAGGAAAAGAACGGCTGCGGCGCTGCCAGCATTGCGATGGTGATGCAGTTCTGGCAGCGCCAGCAGGGACTCGCGCCCACCGCAATCCCCGATGCGCCCGAGATTCAGGTATCTCTCTATTCTTCGAAAGCGCACGGAATCTACGCCTCGGACCTGCAGCGTTATTTCGAGCAACATGGCTACCGCGCTTTTGCGTTCGCGGGACGAGTGCAAGACCTGCAGGATCATCTCGCGAAGGGCCGCCCCCTGATCGTGGCGTTGGCAACCGCTTCCAAGACTCCCTTACACTATGTCGTGGTGGCCGGGTTTGACGCGGCGAAAAACCTCGTGCTCGTGAACGACCCGGCCGAGCGCAAGTTGCTGCAGCGGGATCTTTCGACCTTCGAAAAAGAATGGAAAGGCACAGGCAATTGGACCTTGCTGGCAGTGCCTCAATCCGAGCGCGCCTCTTCTCGGCGCTAGGTCTCCGGCCACAATCGCGCGATTTGAAAGTAAACCCGTTTCCCAGCGTCCCAGTTTGCATTGCTTTCTTCCTGTGGATGACGTTCGTTCCGCTCTGTTGGAGTCAGGGCTCCGACACACCCCACGCGGACTCGCCACAATCCCAACATTTCCAGCAACTCGCAACCGAACAACGCTGGACAGAAATCATCGGCGAAGTCGAGCCGATCCCCAACAAGACGGCCGACCTCGAGTACGTGTACGGAAGCGCGTTGGCCCAGGTCGGACGCCTCGATGATGCGCGTGTCGCGTTCCGCGCCGGAAAACGGCTCGCTGCTCACGACAAACGATTTCCCATCGAGTTGGCGGGCATCGCATTCAAGCAGAAGCATCCGGCAGAAGCGAGCCGCTATCTGCGCCTCGCCCTTCGACTCGATCCCGAGGATTCCTATGCTAACGACTTCCTTGGCACCATCTATTTCATTCAGGGCAACCTGGAAGCAGCGCTCAAATACTGGAACCGGATAGGCAAGCCTTCCATTGAAAACGTGCGGCCTGATCATCCGTTACGAACTCATCCAGCGCTGGTCGATCGCGCACTAGCCTTCTCTCCCGCAGCCGAGCTACACCTGGACGATCTCCAAACGTCACAAGTCCGACTGGAAGGCATGGGTGTCTTTCCGTCGCCACGCATTCAGCTGGCGGCTCATCCGGACAACAAGTTCGACGCCATCCTCAATCTCCAGGAGCGCCACGGCTTCGGCGACAGCTTCTGGCAAGGACTGCTCTCGACGTTTAGCGGTATCGGGTACCAGACGATCTATCCCGCGTACTTCAACATTGGCGGCGCAGCAATCAACATCACATCGCTGGCGCGCTGGGATGCGCAAAAGCGCCGTGCTCTCCGTCGAAGTCTCCGCACCTCTGCATGCAAATCCACGCTGGCGTTACCGTCTCGGCCTCGACCTACGCAACGAGAACTGGGACATCCGGGAATCGTTCACGGGCCCTTCGCCCTCTCTGGGCTCGCTGAATCTGCGACGCGAGGCATTCGGCGCCGAAATCGACTCCTTCAACAGCGGCCGCTGGGGATGGTCTGCGGGCGCGGAGTTCTCTCACCGCGACTATCGCAACGTGACGCCAGGCTCGGCACTCACCCCGGCCCTATTGCTCGAAGGCCCGCAACTCAAGCAGATCGCGCGCATTCACTACCGGGCGTTCGATGCGCCCGAACATCGCCTGACCGTCAACACCGAAGCAAGGTCGCAGATCGCGCGCATCTGGTCGCAACCGGCGCACGCATTCGCCAAGCTTGAGGGTACAGCCGAAACCCATTGGCTTCCTAAAATGCAGGGCGATGACTTTGAAACTACGATCGCCATTCGCGGCGGCGGCACAGCCGGACAACCGCCGTTCGACGAACTGTTCGAACTCGGCATGGAGCGCGACAATGATCTGTGGCTGCGCGGCCATGTCGGCACGCGCGATGGCCGCAAAGGCAGCGCGCCTCTCGGCACACACTACTTCCTGATCAACAGCACGCTCGACAAAAATATCTATGGGAACGGCCTGATCACTTTGAAAGTCGGCCCGTTCCTCGACACCGGCAAAATCGAGGGTGCCGCTGAAAATCTCGGGTCCCGAAATTGGCAATGGGACACGGGCGCGCAAGCCAAGTTGCGCGTGCTGGGTGTGGGCGTGACCTTCGTATACGGAAAAGATCTGCGGACAGGCAACAACGCGTTTTACTTCACCGCGGGAAAGCAGGAGACAAACGGAGCGCGGTAGATGTGGGTCGGACACTCCTGTCCGACAAAAGGTGGAAGGGAGCACAATCTTCGCGTCCGCCAATGTGCAAGGACTCGCCCAGGCGGACAAGAGTGTCCGCCCCACAGATCAACGCGGACGATGCGTCAATTCCCCGCCGAGTCACATTCCGCGCGCCCAGGTGTTCATCGCGTAACGAACGTACTTGAGCAATTCCCGCTCCGGGCGGGCCTTCTCAAGGAATACGCCTCCCGTAAATGCAGCGCCCACCGTGATATACGAGCGTTGCCCGGGTAACCTCGCAGTGGGTGACCGAGGTGTATTGCATGCTCGAAACTATCAGGCTATTTTCTCAGGTCAGCATGAACCTCAAACCGCTCGACCGCACTGCGAAGCCCCAACGTCCGAATCTGTTGGTCCCCAACAACGTCAGCCGCAGCCAACTGGGCAAACGGCGCAGCAGCCGCATGGCGCTGAATGCGCCCGTGGGATTATCGGGACAGGATCGCCAGAAAAATGCATTCAGCCTGCCGGCGCGCGCCACCAATCTGAACCGGCATGGCGCCGCTGTCGCGCTGCAACGCGAACTGCAGGTGGGTTCCACGATCATCGTGCAGAACAAGCGAGGCACCCAAATCGCCGCCCGCGTCGTGGCGCAACTGGCTGCACTGCAAGGCGTTCCCACGTATGCCATCGAGTTTCTGGACAAGGAAGAGAAGGGCAAGTCGTTCTGGGGAATTACGTTCCCTTCAAGTTCCTAAGGGGGACGCACTGCGGAATGCAGTTGCAAACGGCTTCCTTCCTGATAATTGCTCCGCTCAACGTCTGACTGGCCTGCTGGCAGACGTCCGCCCAAACACCAAGCCTGGCAGCGGTTTTCGCTGAAACGCCTTTCCCAGGATTTCACGAAAAGTCTTGCCGAACGCGAGGCATCGCAGCCATAATCTCTCGTCAATCTCTTGCCCGATTGACCCCACTTTGTCGCAATGAATTCTGAAAAGCTGAAGGTTGCAGTCCGAACCCTTTACGAAGAGGTCGCTGAGTTCCGCTTCCTCTACCCCCTGACGGTTGTGGCCGAGGCGGGCCCCAAAGATTCTCTCCACTATTACCTCCACAAGTACCGCAAGCATCCGCCCTATCGCTCCACGACGCATTTCGACGCGAACGGCATCCCTCAGGTATGGAACCGCCTCACGGGCGTTATCTACCGGCCGGGCTACATTGCGATGTATGCCATCGGCAACCTGAACCTCTACCTGAGACAGAATGATCAGGAGCTCTTAAACAAATTCTTGAAACAGATTGATTGGCTCGAGAACCACGCGGTGATTCGCGCGGACGGCGCAGCGGTCTGGCCTCACAACTTTAATCTGCGCGACGGGGCGGTTCATCACAAGGCACCCTGGCTGTCGGCGAACGTGCAGGGTCTGATCATCAGTGCGCTGGTACGCGGATGGCGCGTAACGCGGCGCCCACAGCTTCTGGAACTGCTCCATCGCACTGCGAGAGTCTTCGAACTCGACGAGCGCCAGGGCGGCGTCCGCGCATGCGGAGAAGGCCACATCGTGTATACCGAAGCTCCGGGCCTACCCACACCAGGCATCATGGACGGATTCATGAGGTCGCTGATCGGCCTCTACGACCTGTACGTCGAAACTGAGGATCCACGTGTGCACCAGTTGTTCCTGGAAGGCGTTGCGGGCCTGCAGCATTTTCTTCCAACTTGGGACTATCGTGGAAAATGGTCGTGGTACTCGAACCGCGAGTATCTCTGCCCGCCGGCATATCACTGGCTGAATTTCACGCTTCTCGATGTCCTCGGTCGCCTGACTGGCAACGCGCGATTCACCGAGGTCGCTGCCTCGTGGAATCCTGAGCGGCTATCGCGGGCAGACCGGCTGGAGGTCTACGGGAATTTTCTGCTCACGAAGAATGCCAGCCGCTTTCGATATCGCACCTGGCGCAACGAAGACGAAGCTGCGAAAAGCGTTTCGCTCGTTCCGGTCACAACTGTAGAGCGAGCTTGAGGTCCTGACGAGACACGCCTTCCTTACCCGACTCGTTTTTAAGATTGAGGAATTTGCCGAGCCAGCTGCGCGCTAACTCCGAGGAAGTCAGGCTGCGTCTTTCGATGGTGGAGAAGGTGGTAGCTCCTTGTTGTTCATGCGAGTCAGAGTTTTGCTCGCCATGAGGCGTACGAAGCGCGCATGCTCCTTCAGGGCGACTTGCAATTCAGCCAGAATTTCTTCGGCTTCGTCTTCGCGGGCGGTCGCCGCTTTCGCACACAACTTCTTCACACGTTCGTCGATCGCTGACAGTTCCACAATCCTTTAACAATAGTTACTTGCGGTCGCAATCGACAATACAGACTATTCCGTAAGACCCCTGCTGCCCCCGCCCTCATTCCGAGCGAGTGAATTCAACGTATTCCCGGCCCGCATACAGGCGGTACTTTCCGCCGGAGCCCTGTATCTGCAAGGGCAACGGGCGCTTGATTTCCGTGTCGCGGGCAGAATCGGCCTGCAGCAGATCATGTGCTCCCAGGTCCATAACAACGAACTTACCCTGAACAAAACCAACGCCATACGCACCCGGGGCAAGTTTTTTGCCACCGAGGTCGAGCGTCACTTCCGATATGAGATACGCCTGGTATTTTTGGCGAATATCGCTGGAATACCCGGAGTTGTCGACCAATGCGGCCAGAACGAACATCTCATCGGCAAACCGGATGCCGCCCGTATTTCGCATTTGTGCGGAAGCGACCTGTCCGCGAAAAAATACCTGGTCAGGGAAGATCTTGTTGTTGATATCGGATGCCTTGAGAACCGCCTCGCTGCCCGCTGCCGCAACCGACACCAGGCCGCACTGGAGAGCCAGGCAAAGTACCATCGCGCACACACCTAACGCCCTTACGGATTTCACGGGGAAACCTCCCAGAGAACATGAGATGAGAACGAGCACTGTATTGTACGCGTGGAACAATCGGGCGGGCTGCATGCGACCCGGCAGGTGGACCCTGAGCCGAGTCGCGGCAGGATACGCGCCTTCCTTACTAAACAAAAGCCTTGCGGCTGCCGACCCTCGAACGAACAATCGTGGACTACTCGAATTGCTTTCTGAAGCTCGCGATCTCTTCCCGTAAATCGGCCATCTCTTTCTTCAGCGCCGACATTTCTTCTTCCAGCGCGGCGATACGCTCACTGTCACCGGAACTCTCGGATCGCGCCTCAACCGCCACAGCCTGGGGCGCATCCCACTCTGGCTTCTGGCCGCACAGCAAGTGCGCGTAGCGAGCCTCTTTTGTCCCGGGCTGGCGCGGCAGCACTTTCACTAAGGGCTCCTCGCGCGTCATGAGTTTCTGCAGCGTGGCCTGCACGTCGGTCAGATCTTCAAAACGCTGCAGGCGCTCCGATCGTCCACGCAGTTCGCCCGGCGTCTGCGGCCCGCGCAGCATCAGCACGCACATGATGGCGGTTTCACGACGCGTAAAGTTGAAGGCTTCCTGCATGCGGTGCTCGTACTTTGGCACCCGGCTGTCGCCCGCGCTGCTGGCTGTTCCGGTCAGCCCTTTTTCGTTCAGCGAATGCAGCGCTTGCCGAACTGCTTCCTCGTTCACGCTCATCACCGGATCGCGGTTCGACTTCTGGTTGCACGCATTGATCAGCGCATTCAGCGATAGCGGGTAGTAATCCGGCGTGGTGATTTCTTTTTCGACCAGGCAGCCGAATACCCTGGCCTCGTTATCCGTAAGCAAAACGTTCGTGGCGCGAAATGGCATAGGCCTGGTTGGACTCCGGCGCGGCGTTTCGATCCGCGCGCTTCAGAATGAGGGAGAAGAATGCGTGGCTATAGTACTTGGGACGGGCGGCCTATCGCAAAACCACCTTCGTAACCATCTGAAAGATTCAGCTGCGAGGTTCCGGACGTGCCATTTCGCGGTGGATCAGCGGGTGAACTTGCCGTACGCGCGCAGGGTGGAGATCTCTTTGCGAAGACGCTCCATCTCGACTTCCTTGCGGCGGAGAACCGTGCGCAGGTCGCCGCTTTCCGCAGTCTTTGGCGGGCGAACGGCGACAGACGCCTTGGGAGCCTCGCTGCCCAGCGGGGTCAGAAACTCCAGCCCGAAGCAGTACCCGGTGCGGTTGCGCACGATGGCCGAGACGCGCGTGCGTCCAGGCGTCTGGAATTCCAGGTCCATGTAATCGCCGGGCTTCAGCGGCACGCCCGCGTAGAGGGTCATGCCCCCTTCGCTGATCTCAATTCCGCGGCCCTGGACAGCAAGTTTGGAATCCCCGCCCCG
Organism: uncultured Acidobacteriota bacterium; assembly: GCA_963745435.1. Taxonomy (GTDB): domain Bacteria; phylum Acidobacteriota; class Terriglobia; order Terriglobales; family Acidobacteriaceae; genus Gp1-AA133. The sequence continues at coordinate 32,504 of CAVUXK010000001.1, forward strand.
AGGCACAACCAGGACGGGCAACTCTACCGGATGGCGCAACCAACGGCGCGTGTTTACAGGGGAGGACATCTTTTCACACCGCCCAAATCGAGGAAGTGATGGTAGTGCGGCTTACGGCGGGCGGACAAGATTACGAAGGTTTCAGCCGGCAATGGTTACTGGTAACCATGCTCTGAATGTTCCCGATTGCTTGTCATTCTGAGCGCAGCGAAGAACCTATGCACCTCTGTCTGCGGCGGCAAGTACAGAGGTCCTTGGCTGCGCTCAGGATGACAAAGAATGAGGCGACCGATCTCTAAGCCCAGAACACCTCAGGCGTCGCCGTCGGCCCGTCCAGATGCCCGGTCAAGTTATGCTCGAGCCCCTCGCGCGCCGGCCCCACATCTTTGCGCAATCGCTCCATCTCCTGCTCGGAAAAGGGCGCGAAGCCCCGGGCTATCTCGACGTTGTGCTCGAGCATTTCTAGATGCGGCATGCCGACCACTGCGGTGGTCACCGGCAGGCTCATGGAGTAGCGCAGAAGCGCGTTGATATCGGCCTTGCCCGTTCCCTGCCCCAGCAGGAATTCCTGGCCGGTGATCTTCATCGCGATGACGCCGAGATTTCTCTTATTGGCGGCGGGCAAAGCCAGTTCCTCGAACCGCCCGTTGCGCGACGCATTCAGCGCCATCTGTACGCAATCCAGATCATGCCGCTCGATCGCCTGCGCCATCACGGCTCCGTCGGTATGGCTGGTCATTCCGATAAAGCGAGCTATCTTTTGTTCACGCGCTTCCATGGCAGCTTTGAGGCATCCATCCGGCGCCTCTATCTTTGCGAGATCGTCGGCATGCCCCAGGCTGTGCATGTGCACCAGATCCACGTGATCGGTCTGCAACCGCTTCAAGCTGCCTTCCAGCCGGCGCTTGAAGCCGTCATAGCTGCGATCGGGAATTTTTGTGGCGAGCCAAACGTCTTTGCGGCGCGACGCCATCGTCTTGCCGACGCGCGTCTCGCTCTTGCCGTCGCCGTAGGCGTAAGCCGTGTCGAGGTAGGTGATCCCGAGATCGATGGCGTGATTCAGCGCAGCCTGCGCCTTCTCCTCATCTTCATACATGAGAAAGCGGCTGCCGCAACCGAATGCCAGAATTGACACCTTGGCTCCAGTGCGCCCCAGTGTGCGCGTTGGCAGCGCGGCCACAGGAGGTCCGGCCTGGGCGACATCCTTCAACAACCACACGCTGGCCCCGGTCGCTGCGCCCAGTCCAACTTTTTCCAGAAATTTTCTGCGCGAGAGATCGTTGCTCATAGGATCCTCCTCGGAATGGGGCGACGAGATGGGCGCTGTACTTCCTGACTCTACCGCAACTCGCAGCGCAATGGGAGACTACTCCCAGGAACTACTCGCTGTCCTTTACCACAACAGGAAACTGCTATCCTTTCGTTTCCGCCAACACTCTCGGGAGGATTCATGCGACGTCGATTTGCCACGCTGCTGTTGATACTCGCCGCATCCAGCGTGGGCCTGTTCTCCGCCGACCAAAAAGAACCGGCGCAGGGACATTATCTTTTCGCCTGGACCGGCGACGCGGACGGCAAGGGCAACGACTTTCTCGCGGTCATCGACGCAGATCCCGCCTCGACTTCCTACGGGCGCCTCGTAACGACCGTAGCGACCGATCAGCCGACCAAGAGCGTCCACCACACCGAATACTCCATGCCCGCGAGCGGCATGCTCTTCGCCAACGATCACGAGGCAGGACGCACTTTTATCTTCGATCTGCATGACCCCACCCATCCACAGGTCGCTGCTTCGTTCACCGACATGGACGGCTACATGCACCCGCATTCCTACCTGCGACTGCCGAACGGACACGTGCTCGCCAGCTTTCAGCACGCGCATCATGCGGTAAGCCAGGGCAGTGGTGCCAGTGGAGGGTTGGTCGAGATCGACGATCACGGAAAACTAGTGCGCTCTACCAGCAGCGCGGACCCGGCATTTCCGAACGCTTTGCTCACTCCCTACAGCCTTGTCGTCCTCCCCGACAAAGATCGCGTCGTCGCGACCGACTCCTCCATGCATCTCGAAAACATTTTCAGCGGCGTGACCTACCAGGTGTGGCGGCTCTCTGACCTCAAGCTGCTGAAGACCTCGTACTTCGACGTAGGCGAGAACCGCTATTCCCAGGTCGGCCCGCAAGAACCCCGTCTCAGTCCCGACGGATCGGTCTTCGTGCAGACACTCAGCTGCGGCATCGAACGCATCACCGACGTCGACACTATCGATCCCAAGGCCAAGCTCGTCTACACTTTCCCCGGCAACTGGTGCGGAGTTCCCACGATCGTCGGCCACTTCCTGATCGAAGCTGTCCGCGCCACTCACGGACTCGTCGTGCTCGACATCACGAACGGCGCGAAGCCGGTCGAAGTGTCACGCTTGCAGTTGACCGACGACTACATCCCTCACTGGACGTCGTGGGACGCCAAGACGCAGCGCCTGGCCGTGACCGCGGGCCTGAACACACGCGGCCGCCTGTACCTGGTGAAGTTCGATCCCGGCACCGGAGCCCTGGTCATGGACGAAAACTTCCGCGATACAGATGGTAAAGTCGGCTTCAACTTCGAAGATCGCCAGTGGCCCCACGGATGGAAAGGAACCGGCCTGCCGCACGGCGTGGTGTTCTCCCGATGATGAAGATGAGTGCCGCAATCCTTCTTGCTGTTCTCGCAGCGACTTTCGGACTCGCCCAACAGCCCCCACCAACGGCCGGTACCGCGCCTCGCGTCGACGCGGGCCAGTACATGCATGACACTTACTCCAACGAATGCCTGGGATTTTCTTTCCGCATGCCTCAAGGTTGGCTGGCCAAGCGCCAGGGCATAAGCGGTCCGGCGCGCGCCATCCATCAGGTGGGTGGAGGACTTGGCTTGTTCATGATCGAACAACCCAAGCAAGGCACTTTCGGAAATACCATCACCCTGTACGCAACACCCGCCAATGAGCAAACTGCGGGCGCAAAAGAATTCGTGAGCCACGCCGTGGGGGCGCAGATCAAACATGCACCCGATAAGAACAAGCTCTTGCGCGACACGGGGCTCGTGGAATACGGCGGGAAGAAGTTTTCGCGTTCCGATTACAAGGTTTCTTTTTCCTACGGACCCGCCGCGTACCGCTCGCTAGTCTTCACGCGCTTTCGAAATTACCTCATCGGCGAGATGGTGAACGCGAGCTCGCAGGAAGAACTGAATCAGGCCGTCGATTCCCTGAAGGGCATTTCGTTTCGTGAGGACACTCCCGACCCCTCATGCGTAAAGTGAAATCCACCCGCCGTCGGACTGCAAAACCCGGGTCTGCTTCTGGAAGCCTCGAAGACTACCTGGCGAAGGTTCCGAGACCCAGCCGCGCAGCCTTCGACAAGTTGCGGGCCGCGATTCGATCCGCCGTGCCTCGCGACGCCGTGGAAACCACCAGTTATCGGATCCCGGCATTCAAGCGTGACGTGGTCCTGGTGTGGTTCGCGGCTTTCGCAAACCACTGCAGCCTGTTCCCCACGGCGTCGGTGATCGCAAGATTCAAGGCTGAGTTGAAGGGCTTCTCGACATCGAAGGGCACGATCCACTTCCCGCTCGACAAGCCAATCCCCGTTCCCTTGGTCAAACGGATCGTGAAGGCACGCGTAGCGGAAGTCCAGGGCAAGAAGCGGCGCTGACGGCCGCATCCTCAAGCCTGCTCGTGGTGGTAAAGATCCGTACTCACATACTTCAATCCTGAATCCACCACCAGCGTAGCGATTCTCGCCGACGGCCCAAGTTCCTTCGCAATGCGGATCGCCGCCTGTACGTTGCCACCAGAAGATGTGCCGGCGAAAATTCCCTCTTCCCGCGCCAGCCGCCGCGCCATGTCTTTCGCATCGGCGGTGGTCACGGCGAGTACCTGATCCGCCAGTGTCGGGTCCCAGAGCGGCGGCGCATAGCCAATTCCGATTCCCTCAATGTCGTGCGCGCCGGGCTTCCCGCCCGACAGCACCGGGGACTCGCCCGGTTCCACCGCAACAATTTTGACCTTCGGGTTATGTCGCCGCAGCACATTCGCCACGCCCCGTAGCGAGGCACCCGTCCCGATCGAGTGCACGAAAGCGTCCACTTGGCCATCCATCTGCTGCCAGATTTCTTCGCCCAGCGAAGCGTATCCCGCAACGCTATCCGTATTGTTGAGCTGATCGGTGAAATAGGTGTTCGGCGCGAGGCTCAGCTTGCGTGCCGCTTCGATCATGTCGAGAAACAGTTGCTTCGTGAAGCCCCCACCCTCATAGGGCACAAGCGTCAGCTTCGCGCCGTAAGCGACCATGTGATCAAGCTTTTCCTGGCTAAACGCGCGCGAGCTGACGACGTGAATCGGATACCCCTTGGCCGCGCACACCAGCGCCAGCGACGCGCCTGTGCTGCCGCCCGTGTATTCGACAATCATCCCACCCGGACGCAGGCGTCCGTCAGCCTCGGCCCGGGAAATTACTGCCAGGGCCATGCGATCTTTCATGCTTCCGGTGGGATTCTCCCATTCGGCCTTGGCAAAAATCTTCCCGCATTTTTCAGGAACAACGCGGTGAAGCGGCACAAGCGAAGTGTTGCCGATGGACTGCAGGATGTTGGCGCTCATAGTTGTTTGCTTCGTTTGATTCCGCAAGGCTGCTAGCGGTCGCACATCGTGAAGGAAATTACAAACTGACCGGCCCAGGAAGTTGTGAACGAATCGGACGCGACGAACTGCTTCAATTGCCGATATGCGCCACCATGACCTCACAATCCGCGCCAAAATCTACTTTTACGCAATTGGTGAAGTAGATGGTCTTGCCATCAGGCGACCAGCGCGGTTCTGTGGCGCGCCCCTCGGTGTTCGACACAAGGCGCACGCCGCTTCCGTCGGCGTTCATGATGTGAATTTGATAATTCGCGCGCCGGTTCGACGAAAATGCGATCTGCTTCCCGTCCGGCGACCATGCGGGCCATCCATCGAACGCCATGTGGTTGGAAATGTTTCTGGGCTCCGATCCGTCCGCGTTCGCGACAAACACTTCCGAGTTCATGTCGCCGATCATCTTTCGAAACGCGATGCGCTTGCCATCCGGCGACCATGAAGGATAGGTGTTCACGCCACCGGTGATCAACGTCCTGGTGGCTTTCGATTGCACGTCGACACCGTAGATGGATGCGTCATTCTTCTTAGGCGGCTTCAGGTCGTCGTCCGCGCAGTAAATGACTTGCCGGCTGTCGGGCGACCAGTTGGGATGAATCGACTCAGCATTCTCGGGTGACAACCGCTCCAGCCCACTTCCGTCCACGTTCATCACGTAAACAACGGAATGCTTGTTCTGATCAGAGACGAAAGCGAACTTCCGGCCGTCCGGAGACCACGAGGGCGTGTCGTGGTTCCAGGCATCGTGCGTGATCTGCGTAACGTCAGAACCATCGGACTTCATGGTGAATAACTGGTAGAAGCCGGCAACCATGCTCTCGAAAACAATGCTTTTCCCGTCAGGTGAGGGGAAAGGCTCTCCTGTATCCACGTGCGTCAAGTGGTAAGCAAGAACGGGCTTCTCCGACTGCGCCCACGCGGTAGCAAACGCGATCGCACATATGGAAACTCCAACAACCAGTTGCCAGTTGCGGTTCTTCTTCCAGGTTACCAAGCGCACCTCCAGCAAACATGACAGGATCGGGTCGGCGATCTTCTTGGACGTTTGTCGGAAGGAAACGTCTCACGTCAGCATCGACACCAGTGCAGACTCCCAGATTCACTTCTGTGGCCACACCTCCGAGATAGCGGCTGGTTAGATGGAGTTGTGAGACGGAAAGCTCGATGGCAGGCGCCGGGGCCGAACGGCTGGCCAACCTGTTCGATCCATTTCGCACCAAGCAGCGAAGAGATCAGCGACGCCGTGCCGACCGCGCGCGCTCTCTCCACGGTCTCTGCACCGTGTACGAGGGAGTCGCCGTGACGCTACCCTTGCTGACCGCCAGCAGTTTCCTTCGTAGCAGCCAGTTCACAGCGACTTGCGCCGAGCTCTTCGATACGCCCACCGACTCCGCCAACTCAACGTAGCTCACCTGCACCGGCCCAGCGCGACGCGTCTGCTCGGCATCGAGCCAGAGGTACACGAGGAAGCTGGTCGGCTTCCGGTCATGCCCGACCAGGTCGCGCATCAGCACATCGATCACGTAATCGTCGAAGGAAATCATCGCTATACCGACGGTCAATATAGCATCGGATACCACATTGCCGCGCGGATTTCGTCTAGGCTATGCTCCCGGAATTCGAGGAGGATTCACGATGGTTCGAGGCATCAAGTTCGTCAGCATTCCGGTTCGCGACCAGGACGGGGCGCTGGACTTCTACACCAAGACAATGGGCTTCAAGGTCGTCACCGACCAGCCCTTCACGCCCACCCAACGCTGGATCGAACTCATGATCCCCGGCTCCGAGACCGGATTGGCTCTCTTCACGCCAGAAGGCCACGAAAGCCGCATTGGCCAGTTCCAGTCCATCGCCTTCTGGTGCGACGACGTCTTCGCCACCGCCAAGGCTCTGAAAGCGAAAGGAACGAAATTTACCCAGGAGCCCAAGAAAGAAGTTTGGGGAGCGACCGGCGTATTCCAGGACCCGGACGGCAATCAGTTCGCCCTTTCGAGCAAAGGGAAAGCTAAGTGAAGTTTTCGCGTTCCCGGCGAATCCACCGCCGGCCTTGCATTGACAGTCCCAACTGCGCGGACTACAGTCCTGTTCGCGAAAAGACTGACAATCAAGGAGAAGCCTATGAAGAGAGCATGGATATTGGGCCTGGTAAGTTTGTTCCTGCTCGGCAGCGCTGCCTGGTCGCAAGACGGGTCTGAGAAAGCGGTTGCGGCGTTGGAACAGAAATGGCTGGACTCCCAGAAAACAAACAACCCTGACATGATTGCCCCGGCGCTGTCCGACAAGTTCGTGAATACTGGCAGCGACGGCAAAGTAACCAGCAGGACCGAGTCGCTGGCCAGCGCGAAGGCCACGAAATATGAAAGCGTGGCTTACGACGATCTGAAAGTAACGGCGTTTGGCGACGCGGCGGTCGCGACCGGAGACTTCAAGGCCAAGGGCACCGATCCGGACGGCAAGCCTCTCGATGTTCATGAACGCTTCACGGATACCTGGGTGAAGGGGCCGAAGGGCCAATGGCAATGTGTGGCGAGCCATCAGTCGACGGTGAAGTAGTAGGTTGATCGCCTGCGGGCGTGACCGGGTCGAAGGTCGAGTCCGCAGGCGAAAACCCACTGCTGAGGGGCGCATGAAATCGTGGCCCGCCCTGTGGCAGACGAAGTTCCAGCGCTTCTTAAAAGTCCTCCATGTACAGTGAGCTGGCCGGATCTCCGCCGCGCCACGAGGCTACGAAGTCACGCTGAACCCAGCCGGCGCCGCAAGATCTTCCCTGAGTTGAGAATTAAGCCCGTAGGCGACGAGGAGAGCTCGAAGGCTTCTGGTCCATCAAATCCTCTAGGTAACTCTCCCCCTAAAAAATACAGTCGTGCGTGCGGTCAGCCTTATGCTTTGGCCCATCTGATTTCTTGTCCGTAGACGGGACTCCAAATGAAATCGGAGAATCTACAACGCGCTTGGGAACTCATCGCCGAGAAAGCTGCACAGGAAAGTGATCCTCAAAAACACCTGAAACTGATTGAGGAGTTGCTAAGGGTGATGCATGAACTGCAGGCATCGCGCGCAGAAGATAAGCGGAACGAAAATCAGAAATGAATTCGAAAAAACTGGGTCGCTGGCAAAGAAGTTCGCGGCTCAGTATTGCGATCCGGCGTGGAAGGCGTTAACCGTTGAAGTGGTCGGGAGGGCAGATGTAAACTGACGGCCCTCGCCCCGCAAGCGGCTTTTTTTTCTAATGTCGGTGGAATAAAAGAAAACAAAAATGGTCGGGACGGGCAGATTTGAACTGCCGACCCCTCGCACCCCAAGCGAGTGCTCTACCAGGCTGAGCCACGTCCCGACAGGAAGGAATTCGCAGCGGCAATCCCTGCGAATGGGGTTTGACTCTGAAATTCTAACATCAGTCGGCCGATTCCATCTCCCTCGGCGCCGGCTTCCAAAAACTTCAAAAGTGAGCCGCCCGCGGCCGCCACCGATGCAAGCTTATGTCGCGAAGTAAGTTAGGCTTGTTTCCATCAAGAGCCTAGTTACTATTAGCTAACCATGGACGGGATTCTTCGTTTAGAGGCCCTATGGCGGGCGATTGAGGCGCCCACCGACCCAAACCTCATTCCAGCTCCCAGATGTCGATTGTAGGCCATTTAAAAGGCCATGGCGAGCATTTTACGAGACGCCGCAACCGTATTTCGCAGTTCGTGACCCCGCGCCGAATACAATAGCTTATAGCTTTGTCGACACGAGCCCTGCCGAAATGTCGGCGCCACCGAAGTTCAACTGCGACGTTTCCGCTTTGCCACTCGTGCGGGCTCCTCGGTCCAGAACGCGAACTGGATTTTCTTCTCCACCGGGTCGATGCGATCCACCAGCACGGTCACCTGCTGCCCGAGGCGGTAGGTCTTGCGAGTACGCTGGCCGATGATCTCGCGCGTGTTCTCGTGGTAGGTGTAATGGTCGTCGGTGAGCGTAGTGAGCGGAACCAGTCCCTCGACGAACAGGTCGTTGAGTTCGACGAACAGGCCGAACTTGGTCACGCTGATGATCAGGCCTTCGAACACGTCGCCAACGCGCGACTGCATGAACTTCACTTTCTTCCATTCCATCAGCTCGCGTTCGGCGTCGTCGGCGCGTCGTTCGGACCGGCTGGATTCTTCGGCGATGTCGTGCAGTTCGTCGAGCGGGATCGGGCCGCCGGTGGGCTCGAGAGATTTCTGGTGGGCAGGATGATCGCGACGCTTGGACCAGGGCGTGGTAGCGCCGGCATCCTGCCGGCCCGATAGCGGGCGGGGCCCTTCGGCTCCGCTCAGGGCAGGCCGCCGCTCGACTGCCGGCGAGACGCCGGCGCTACTTTCGGAGGCCGTCGACACTCCCACAGGAATGTCTCCCTCCCATCTCTCTGGAGCCGTGCTTAGCACATCTTTCAGAATGCGGTGGATGATCAAGTCCGGATAGCGGCGGATCGGCGACGTGAAGTGCGTGTACGTCGGCGCGGCCAGCGCGAAGTGGCCTTCGTTCACTTCGGAATAGCGTGCCTGCTTGAGCGAGCGCAACATCAGGTAGCTGAGGATCTGCTCTTCCGGCTTGCCCGCGATCTTCTCCGTCAGCTTCTGGTACATGCGCGGCGTGATGTGAACGTCCTTCGGGATTTCGATTTCGCGCACGTTGCGTCCGGTGCCACGGGCGGCACGGCGGTCGGTCTTCATCTGCATGCGCTGGATCGGCAACGCGCCTACGCCCAGCGAATATCCGAAAGTGGCCGCGATGGTTTCGAAGTCGTAGACGCGCTTGGCTTCGGGCTTTTCGTGGATGCGGTAGAGCGACGCGATGCGGCGGTTCTCGAGATAATGCGCTACGCTCTCGTTGGCCGACAGCATGAATTCCTCGATCAGGCGGTTGGCGATGTTGCGTTCCGACCGCGTGATCGACTTCATCAAGCCGTTCTCGTCGAATTCGATGACCGGCTCGGGCAGGTCGAAATCGATGGAGCCGCGGCGTACGCGCTTGCGGTTCAGGATCAGCGCCAGGTCGCGCATCTGCTCAAATCGCGGCACGAGCTCGGCGTAACGCTGGCGGAGTTGTGGATCGCCTTCGAGAATCGCATTGACGGCCGTGTAGGTCATGCGCTCGGCCGATCGGATTACGCCTTCGCTGATCTCGTAGCTCAGCACCTCGCCGCGATGATCGATTTCCATAATGCAGGAGAGCACGAGGCGGTCGACCTTGGGGCGCAGGCTGCAGATGTCGGTGGAGAGTTCGAGCGGCAGCATGGGCACGGCGCGGTCGGGAAAGTAGACACTGGTTCCACGCAGGCGCGCTTCCTGGTCGATCGCGTTGTCTTCGGTCACGTATTGTGCGACGTCGGCGATGTGTACCTGCAGTTCGTAGTTGCCGTTATCGAGTTGGCGAACGTGGACGGCGTCATCGAAGTCGCGGGCGGTTTCGCCGTCGATGGTGACGATAGGAAGGTCGCGGTAGTCGCGGCGCTTTGTGCAGTTCGCTGCGCCGGAATCACGTTCTCCACCGACTGCGCTGCTTCGAGCGTCTCCGCCGGGAAATGGTGCGGCAGGTGGTGCTTGCGAATCATGATCTCGACGTCGACGCCGAAATCATCCTCGTATCCGAGAATCTCGACGACCTTGCCTCGTGGATTCTGCGTGGGCGAAGGCCAGTCGGTGATTTCGACATCGACCACTACGCCGTCGAGATCGTCCAGGTTGACGCGGCGAGCGGCTTCATCGCCGAGCACGCGGTCAACGTTTTTCTTCGCGCCGCCTTTTGTAGCGCCGGCGTCCCGCCGGCTGTCGCGAGGGCGTCCCGCCCTCGCCTGGGCGAGCGAGACGCTCCCCCGACTGCCGCCGGGGACGGCGGCGCTACGGTCATGGGTGTCGCTCGCGTCGGGGACTTGGTCTTCCGGCAACTCCATACCCGCTGGAATGACGATTTCCTGGCGAATCTTCTCGTCGACGGGCGTGACGTAGTTGTAGCGCGAGCCGTAATGGAAAGTTCCGACGACGGTCGTGTGCGCTCGGTTTACGGGCCGAATGATGCGCCCTTCGGCGCGGCCGTCGGGACGAATGGTGCCGACCTCAACCAGCACCTGGTCGCCGTGCATGGCGTTGCCGATGAACGGTGGCGGAATGAAGATGTCGCCGGCCAGGGCCTTGAAGCGGTCCCCGCGCGATTTCGGGTCGGGCAGCACGAAACCGTAACCGTCGCGATGCATGCTCAGCCGTCCGACAATCATGTTCTTGTCAGGCGCGTTTGACGGCAGCGCGTAGCGGTCGGAATCCACTTTCACAAGTTTTCCGGAGGAAACCAGGCGATCGAGATGGTCGCTGAGCTCGCGGCGCTGCTCTCCGCGCAAGCCGAGTTCACGAGCCAATTGCTTGTATCCAGCCGAGCGTTTGGGCTGTTGGCCGATCTTCTTCAGGATGGCCGGGTCAGAAAGCATGGGAGCAAAGCCTTTCAGAAACTATCTCACAAACGCGAAATAGACGTTTTCCACCTGGTGCCGCGCGGGCGAAGGCGTAACCGGCGAATAACGGTTACTTGCGTAACCCGAAACGCGGTCGGCCTGCGTTTCCGTATGGTTCGAAAGAACGCGGCCGGCTTTACAATGCGCTTAGAGACCAAATGAGTTCCTGGCCCGGCACCGGTGTGAAAAAAGCACGCGAGCGGAAGTATCCGCGCGTGAAGGTGTCGATCCCTGCCGAGGCGAAGCACGTGATGGAGAATTATCCTCGCCGCGGACGAACCTCCAATCTGAGCGAAGGCGGCTGCTATATCGAGATGGTGCAGACACTGGAGCCGCCGACTTGCGTGGACGTTGTCTTGTGGCTCAACGATGAGAAAGTGCAGGCGCGCGCCGAAGTGGTGACACGCAACGCGCACCTGGGCAACGGGATCCGATTCACTCGCATTTCGGATTCAGACAAGTTGAAGCTGCGCGCGTTCGTGGAGTCGGCGCAGAAGAACCACGGCTTGCCCTTCCGCGGCCCGAGTCGGTTGGAACCGGCGGCGGAGTAAAGGCTCTTCGTTGGTCGCGAAAAAAACTCACCTCAGGCGCTGAAGCGCCATTTCTTCATCCGTTGATGGCACGAGTGAACTCGAGCCCTTCCCTTCATGCCGACCCAGGCTCCGGTGTGGACTCTCCATGTGGGGGAGTGCATGAGGGCTTATTTCCGAGCACGAATTTGTCCGAGAGGGATAAGGCAGTTGTGGGAAGGGGTCGGTTGTGGGAAGGGGTCGGTTGCGGGAAGGGGTCGGTTGCGGGAAGGGCACGACTTCAGTCGTGCCGTTAAACCGGTTTAAAATCTCTGGCGCTTTAGCGCCTGAGGTACGCTTTTCGCGTCTGCATAGGCTCTTCAACAGTTCCTAATTCGTGCCTTTCGCACTCCGCGTGCATCCCTCGTCATTCGCCCGCGCGTTCTTCACGCTTCCGTTGCAGACATCCCCTTCGGGAATGCCGTCCGCCCAGACTTTCAATTCTTTCTCGCGTTGCTCGGTGAGTTCCGTCAGCACAGCACAGCGGCAAGTCGGATAAGCGGACCCATACTCAGCCTGCTTATCGGCTTTCGGAAAGCGCGCGGCGAGATGCGCATCGCGAAAAGCAATCCAGGCCCGCTGCGCCTGCTTCAGCTTGGCGAGAAACAGAGGGTCTTTCGCGTAGTCCTTGAGAACCTTCGCGTAAGCTGGCGTTCAGCGCCTGATCAGCTTTCCTGTATTGAGCACAGGCGTTCTGATTCATCGCGGCCTGCGTTTGCGCGTGCGCTGCCAGAGACACAAGGCCAAACGCACTCAGCGCGAGAGGGAGAAGCCGTCCATCGAAAAGGCTCATGCGATCTCCGCACGAGCCTGCCTCCCCAGGTATCGTTCTTCGAGAATGTTGCGGTGGTGCAGTTCGTGCCCGGCAATGATATACGCGAGCGCGCGCACGGTAATGTCGTTGTTGTTGGCGACGCCCTGGCGTTTCCAGTCTTCCTCGCGCAGGTTGCGGAATAACGAGATGGTGGCAGCACGCACGTTCTTGAATTCTTCCAGCAGATCGGCCAGGCGAATCGTCGAATGCGGGCCGTTGCGCGCGTAGTCGTCCTGCTCGAAACCTGCCAAGGGAGTGTTGTCGCCGCGCGCGATGCGCAACGCGCGGTAGCTCATGATGCGCTCGGTGTCGATCAGGTGGCCCAATGCTTCCTTGAGACTCCACTTTCCGGGCGCATAGCGCAGGTCGCCGTCCTCCTCGCTCAGCGAGGAAAGAAATGCAACGGTCTTGGGCAATTGGCTGGCGAGGGTTCCGACTACGTCGGTGCCGGGGATGAGCGAAATATATTTGTCGTAGTACGGATTGTATTCGCCTGCTTTGGGACGTTCCGTGGGCATTGTGATCTGAGCCCTCCTGATGCCGTGCACGTTGGACGGCAGGCTGGATCGTGCTTGTTTTTAGACGCATACGGGCGCCGAAGGTCGCAGAAAGCCGCGAAAAGGCTCCCGTTTGATTTGGCATGGTGAATCGAATCCGGTGCAAGAACTGCCCCAGGCGGGGCGAAATTACCCGGGACCGTAACCACGCACGGAGTGTCCAGTCGGGCATGGTCGCGAGCGGGCGCTGTCGCGGAATGCGGCATCCCTTTTGGCATCAATGAAAAAGTGAATTTCCACAGCCGACGCTTGGTTCCGGGGAGTAGAATGCGTTTTGGTCACCGAAATGCGGCCAGTGACCGTTAATCCCACAACTGGAAAGGATTTACTCGAACATGTGGAAGCCCACGAATCAGCCTGCTACCCCGGGACGGCCTGGCACTCCTGAGCCGGAGCAGCGTCCAGCGATGTCCACACCGCCCGCGCCCACGATGTCGTCGTCGGAGCCGGCGGCCCCGCGCCCGGTCACTACTACGACCACCACGGCGGACCAGGCAACGATCGGCAAATCGCTGGTCATCAAGGGCGAAGTGACCGGTTCGGAATCCCTGTACATCGACGGCCGCGTCGAAGGATCGATCAATCTGGCCGGCAATCGCGTGACGGTGGGACGCAACGGTGTGGTCGCCGCCAACATCAATGCCCGCGAGATCGTCGTGCTCGGCAAGGTGCGCGGCAATCTGACCGCAAGCGATCGCGTCGACATTCGCAGCGACGGTTCGCTGACCGGCGACGTCGTGGCCGCGCGCATCTCGATTGAAGACGGCGCGTTCTTCAAAGGCGGCATCGACATCCGCAAGGGTTCGCAGCAAGGCGGGCAGAAGGAAGAAGCGAAGAGCGCTTCGGCAGCGGCTGCGGAACCGGCAGTGGCGGCAAGAGCTTAAGCAAGCAGGCTCTGGGCTATGGGCTCTGGGCTCTGCTTGGATGAAGATTTCACGACAGGCATTCTCGCATGGCGGGAGTGCCTGTTTTAGTTTGTGCGATGTAATCGATCGATGGAGCGGCGGGCGTCCCCGCCCGCCGGATCGGGCCGAGACGCCCGTCCCTCCATCACAATGCTGCTTCTTCGATTGCGGAGCGCAGTTCCTTCACGGCCCACTGGATCTGTTCTTCCGTGATGACGGCGGGAGGAGCGACCAGGATGTGGTCGCCCGAGATTCCGTCCACGCTTCCCTGCATTGGGTAGATGAGCACGCCGCGTTGTGCGGCGAGTTGGCCGACGCGTGACGAGAAAGTCTTCTGCGCAGGGAATGGATCCTTGGTTTTTTTGTCAGCCACGAATTCCACGGCGAGCAACAGGCCGAGTCCACGCACATCGCCAACGTGGGCGATGTCCAGCAACGTGTCGAGTTCTTTACGAAGCTTGTGAGCCGCAGTGCCTGGCATCTGCGAGTCGGCGGCCTGCACGAGTTGATTCGCCTTGAGATGGTGGAGCACGGCGCGTCCGGCAGCAGCAGACAACGGATGCGCGTTGTACGTGAAGCCGTGCAGGAAAGCGCCTGATCCCGCCGCGATCGCGTCGATCACTTTCTTGCTGGCGATGACAGCGCCCAGCGGAGCGTATCCGCTCGACAGGCCTTTTGCCGCAACGAGGATGTCGGGCACAATGTTCCAGTGATCGACGGCGAAGTTGCGCCCTGTTCGGCCCATGCCAGTCATCACTTCATCGGCGATCAGCAGCACACCCTGCGCACGGCAGACTTCAGCGATTTTCTCGAGATATCCAGGCGGTGGAACCACGGCTCCGAGCGTCGCACCGCTCAGCGGTTCGAACATGAACGCCGCTGCCGCGCCCTTCGTTTCTGCAATCGCTTGCTCGAGTTCAGCCGCGTACTGCTGGCCACAGTTATAACAGCTGTCGGTGCAATCGAACTTGCAGCGATAGCAGTACGGCATGCCTACGTGCGCGAATTCCTTCACCATGGGCAGGTACATCTCGCGGCGCTTGCGGTTGCCGGAGACCGACAGCGCGCCGAGCGTGGAGCCGTGGTAACTCTGTTGGCGGCTGAGCACTTGGTAGCGATTGGGTTGGCCGATCTCGACCTGGTATTGGCGCGCGAGCTTCAGCGCGGTTTCGATCGACTCCGATCCGCCACTGGTGAAGTAGACGGCACCTCCGCGGAAGTGTTCTCCCGCGAAATCGAGCAACTCTTCTGCGTAGGCTTCGGCAACAGGCGTTGTGAACTGGCTGGTATGGACAAATTCGAGTTGCGCGGCCTGCTCGGCCATGGCTGCGGAAATTTCGCGCACGCCGTGGCCGATGAAGTTCACGACCGCCGATCCGGCGAAGTCGAGGTACCTATTACCGTCGGCATCGAAGATGTAAACGCCCTCGCCGCGCACGGCTGATGGGAATGTCTTGCGGAACGAGCGGCGCAGGACTGCAGTTTCAGGTGTGCTCGTGGTGGTCACAGGTTTTGATTATAGAAAATCCTAAACCGCAGAGTACGCAGAGAACTGCCGCAGAGGGCGCAGAGAAAAATCTTGCGGCGTGGAGCTTACTTGCCACCCACGCCGCGGTGACTCGAACGAGAGGTGCGGCCTTACGCTACCGCGTCGGCCGGCTCGAGTTCTTTCTCTTCTTCCGCCTGCTGCACGTCTTGCGCCTCGGCTAGGTGACGCTTCGCGACCAGCATGTAAATCGACGGCACGATGAACAGCGTGAAGGCCGTTCCGATGATCATGCCGCTGACCAGCATGATGCCGATGCTGTTACGGGCTCCGGCGCCGGGGCCCTTGGCGAGCACCAGCGGGAAGTGGCCAATGACGGTGGCGGCCGTGGTCATGAGAATCGGGCGGAGTCGGGTCGTCGCTGCCTCGATGATCGCGTCCAGCTTCTGCTTGCCGGTTTCCTGCAGGTGGTTGGCGAACTCGACGATCAGAATGCCGTTCTTCGACACCAATCCGACGAGCGTAATCAGTCCGACCTGACTGTAGATGTTCAGCGTGGTCAGGCCGAGGAACGAGAACAGCAGCGCACCGGACATCGCGAGCGGCACCGATCCAGCCAGAATGATGAACGGATCGCGGAAGCTCTCAAACTGCGCCGCCAGCACCAGGTAAATCAGGATCGCCGAAAGCAGGAACGTTCCCAGGAACTTGCTGCCTTCCACACGCAACTGGCGAGACTCACCCGCGTAGTCGACCGTGAAACCCTGCGGCAGAATCTTCTTGGCCTCGTGCTTCGAGTAACTTCAAAGCGCGATCAAGCGGTATGTTCGGCGGCACCACACCCTGGATGCGGACCGCATTGAGCTGCTGAAATTTCTTCAAGTCGCGCGGTTCGGTGGTGGTCTTCAGGGTCGCAAAAGTGGAGAGCGGCACCATCTTGTTGCCGGCACCGGTGACGTAAATCTGCGAGAGCTGCTCGGGGGTCAGGCGTTCTGCGCGCTTGACCTGCGGAATGACCTTGTAGCTTCGGCCCTGAATGCTGAAGCGGTTGACGTAGTTGCCGCCGAGCATGGTGGAGAGATCCTGGCCCGTCTGGCTGAGATCAACTCCTTGCGCGCGCACCTTGTCGCGATCGAACACGACTTCGGCTTGCGGCTGGTCGTACTTCAGGTCGGAGTCGGCATAGATGAAGATGCCGCTGGTCATCGCCTTCTGCACGAGCTGGTTCGCGAACTGTACAAGCTGCTGCGGCTCGCCGGGAGAAGCAATCACGAAATCAACCGGGAAGTTTCCGCCGCCGGGCAGGGCCGGAGGCGTCAGCGGAATCACGCGGATACCGGGAATTTTCGAGAGCGGGCCAGCGGAGGCGACGAGCAGTTGCTGCGCAGTCTTCTTGCGCTCGCTCCAGGGCTTGGTCACCATGCCGCCGAAACCACCGTTGGGACTGGTGATCTGGAAGATACTCTGGCTTTCCGGGAAGCTCTTGTAAACGTCGTAGACCTGATCGGTGAAAAGGTTGGTCTGGTCGATAGTGGAATTCGGCGCCGCCTGAATCACGCCGAACACGACACCCTGGTCCTCCGCAGGTGCGAGTTCGCGTTGCGAGAACATGTAGAACGGAATCATCAGCGCTGCTACGATCACCCACAAAGTGAGAACCACGGGGCGATAACGCAAAGTTGCCGTGAGCATCCGCGAATAAAGCCGGCGCACACTCTCGAAGCGGCGGTTGACGATGCCCGCGAAGCCGCGATCGGAAGCGCCCGGCTTCAACAGCCGCGATCCCATCATGGGCGACAGGGTCAGGGCCACGATGCCGGAAACGATGACCGCGCCGGAAAGCGTGAACGCGAACTCACGGAAGAGCGCGCCGGTCAGTCCACCCTGAATGCCGATTGGGGCATAGACCGCCGCCAGCGTGATGGTCATGGCGATAATTGGGCCGACCAATTCGCGCGCCGCGTCTTTCGCGGCCTGAATCGGATTCTTGCCCATGTGCAGGTGGCGCTCGACGTTCTCCACCATGACGATGGCGTCGTCAACGACGAGACCGACGGACAGCACGATGGCCAGCAGCGTCAACAGGTTGATGGTGAAACCTGCCACTAGCATCAGGAACACAGCGCCGATCAGCGAGACAGGAATGGCGACCACCGGAATCAATACCGAACGGAACGATCCCAGGAACAGGAAGATGACAACGATCACGATCAGCAGCGTTTCGGTCAACGTGCTGAGCACTTCGTTGATGGCGTCCTGAATGTAGGCGGTCGAGTCGTAGGGGATGCCGACCTTCATGCCGGCCGGCAACTGTGCACGGATGCCGGGGATTTCGGCGCGCACTTGCTTGATGACATCCAGCGAGTTGGCGGTGGGCAACACCCAAATGCCCATGAAGGTGGCGGTTTCACCGTTGAAGCGCACGTCCTGATCGTAGGTCTGCGCGCCAAGCACGACGTCGGCGATCTCACCCAGCCGAACCACGACGCCGTTGTTCTCTTTCACAACAAGTTGCTTGAACTCCTCGGGCGTCTTGAGGTTCGTGTTGGCGACGAGGTTCACCGACACCATGGAACCCTTGGTGTTTCCGATGGCCGAGAGGTAGTTGTTCTTCGCGAGCGCGTCATGAACGGTCGAGGGCGAGATTCCGAGCGACGCCATCCGATCGGGCTTCAGCCAGATGCGCATCGCGAACGTGCGGTCGCCCAGGATGTCGGCCCGCTGCACGCCGCTCACAGCGCTCAGCTTCGGCTGGACGACGCGGGTGAGGTAGTCGGTGATCTGGTTCTGATCAAGGTCGGCGGAGGAGAAGCCCAGGTACATGGCAGCAAACTGGTTGTCGGCCGTTTGCAGTTCGATGACCGGAGCTTCCGCTTCGGGTGGCAGGTCGTTGCGCACCTGCGCGACTTTCGCCTGAATCTGCGTCAGGGCCGCGTTGGTGTCGTAGTTGAGCTTCAGGTGCACGCTGATGGTGCTGAGGCCCTGCGCGCTCGACGACTCCATGTAGTCGATGCCATCAGCGCTGGCGATCACGCGCTCCAGCGGCGTCGTGATGAATCCGCGCACCAGGTCAGCGTTCGCGCCGACGTACGTGGTCGTCACCTGGACCACCGCGATGTCGCTTCGTGGATACTGACGCACACTGAGCGAACGAATCGACTGCAGACCGGCGATCAGGATCACCAGGTTGACGACGATTGCCAGTACCGGCCGCTTAACAAATAAATCCGTAAACTTCATGGTCTTTCCTTAGGTCCGTACCACCCTTAAGTTTGTATCGCGACGATTAGCTGTCCTGAGGTTTGGGAGCCGGATTGTTTTCAGGCTGCACCTTGTTGTTGACCGTGACGGCCGCGCCATTGCGCAACTTGAATACGCCGGAACTGACAACTTCGTCTCCGGCCTTCACGCCCGATACGACGGCAACCTGATCGCCACGCGAGCCATCGATCTTCACAAACTGCTGGCGCACGCCGCGGTAGGAGTTCCCTTTGGGATCCTTGAGATCGGTAATAATGAAGACCGAGTCCCCGTAGGGCGCATAGCTGATGGCCGAAGCCGGCAACGTCACCGCTTCTCGGGCCTTGCCGTAGTGCATCGCCACCTGCACGTACATCCCCGGCTTCAACTTCCCTTGCGGATTCGCCAGCGTGGCCTGCACTTGGTAGTTTCGGGTCGCTTCATCGATGACGGCATCAAGTGCGGTCACGCGCCCGGTGAATTCTTTCCCGGCTAGGTCCTGCGCGGTAACGGTCACGTTGCCGCCCACCTTCACCTGCGTGCCGGATTGCTGGGGCACGCCGAAATCCACGAAAATGGGATTGAGCTGCTGCAACTGAACGATCGGATTGCCCGCCGCCAGATACTGGCCCAGATTCACCTTGCGAATTCCAAGAATGCCGGAGAACGGAGCGCGGATCGTTTTGCGTTCGATGGTGGCGCGAATCTCGCCGACGTTCGCTTCGGTCTGCTTCTGGGACGCGACCGCCGTGTCATATTCCGACCGGGAGATCACGCCCTCGTCGACCAGCTTTTGCATGCGCCCGAAATTGATTTTAGCCAGATCGCGCTGCGCTTCGAGGGCGGCCAATTGCGCACGTTCCTGACGAGTGTCGAGTTCGACGATGACGTCGCCTTGCTTCACGCCTTGTCCGGATTCGAAGTTAATCTTCGAAACAGTGCCGGGCAGGTCGGCGCTGACCACCACGCCGTGCACGGCCTCCATGCTGCCGATGACCGAGAGGCTGTCGGGCCAGGCTTCCTGCTTGGCTACGACGCTGGTCACCGCCTCGGGCGGGGGCGCGAAACTGGCAGCCGCCTGGACAGCGGTCTGCACTTGCTTGAACTTCACGAAACCCAGGGTCGCCAGGACCACAACGGTCACGACCAACATCAGGATCATTCTCTTAGCCATGCGTGCCCCTTACAGGTTGTTGAACCTTACGGTAAAAGTGTTAGATTTCGGTGCTGCGTGGAAGGATTCGGAACTGAATCTTGCAATTTGCCTTGCAGCCCCGTCCAGCCATCCGCGCTGTGCCGGCGGAATAACAAAGACAACGTCCCTATGTTATTGACCGGTCAGGAGAAGCCGCTTCCTGATCGTCCCGCTAGAACTGCGGACTGGGAGCGGCAGGACCGATTCGAACATGCGCGAGCAATCGATGCTAACCGAAGCGGCCGGGTTGTGAAAAGTACGTCGTCCCCGAAGGGATCGGATTTTGCCTGCACATTCGGAGCCGCCATCACCGCCAAAGGTAATCCCACGAAGGTGTTACAAGATCTTCCCGATTGGCGGCACCTCTTGTGAGCCTGTACGTTCGTAGCAAGTTTGATCGAGGGGAGAAAACTCGGGGTGCCAGACATTCAACACATTCAAAAACTAGCTCTCCAACTGTCGCAGGAACGCGACCCCAAAAAGATCACAAGGTTAATCGACGAGATTCGCGATGCCGCGGCGGCGTACATCGAAGCGACACCAAACCAGGGAGACAGCCAATCGGCTGCCGGGGGCGCTTAGCCGTACCGACTCACTCCATGGACAATCAGAAGTTCTGGCTTTTGATTCTATTCATGCTGGTGATTACACTGGCGCTGGTCGCTTCCCTGTACGACTTATCGCCTATCGTCCATTAACAGGCCTTTAACATCCCTTCTCAACTTCTGCCTTCTCCCACCTTTCTTAGCTGCAGGCCGCCGCGCATGAGCATTGATTTCCGTCCCTGTGGAAGCTCTTTCATCTGGCATTCACAATCTGCAGATAAAACATCAGGTGTGAAGCGGGACGAAATCAAGATTGTGAACGATCTGCGCCGCGAAAGGTTCCGGCAAGAAATCGTCGACTTGCGCGAAAAACAAGCTGCCGCCCTGCAGCGATCGAGCTGCGGGGGAATGTCACCCCGCGAATCAGAAGAGTATGAAGAACGTAAAACACGGATCGCGATGCTCGAGACAAGACTTCAAAAGACAACCCGCAAAATTACCTTCATTTGGGGGTAGTGGGTGTATCTGCGCTTCGCGTATCGTTAGAAAATCGGGAATTTCATGCAAATAGAATTCGCACACCGACCGCCCCACGTCATCGCCGAAGAATTATCACGCGAGAGCGACCTCGACGAAGCCACGGAACTCGCCACGGAACTGGCACGTTCGCTCGAGGATCAGAAGGAAAAGATCGCGCAGTCCGCCTAGTTCGAGCATTTCCCGGAACCACAGCCATCTGCCCCAACCGTGAAACTCTCCTGGAGGAGATACGTGGTCGTGCCTGTTTCGTCCGGCGAGAAACTAGGCGCACGCGCCCGACACTCTGCCCCGTGGCGCCGCTTGCCATTCTGATCGAAAGTCCAGACGGCAATGGTTAGCGAGGAGCCCCGGAGTTAGCTAGAGCATGCAACCGTCGGACAGAAAGCGCCGACGATCTGTTCGATCTCTCTCTTGTTCCTGTTCGCGCCTAGCCTGCCGCGGTCATCTATGGCCTGGCAGAGTCGGCCCACCAGAATGGCGAGTTTTGCGTGATCCATTTCGACGCTGACTTGTTGTGCGAGGGACATCCACTCGTCGTTGTTCGTGGGCATGGGGGGATCTCCTTAGGTACAGCGATTACCCTACCCGGGAGGACAAAACCATTCTGATCAAAACTGACCATTGAAAAAAATACGTTCGCAGAGTGGTTAAGAACGATTCTGTGCCCTGCAAGGAGCCAAGTTCTTAGGCCAGGGGATTTACCCCTTGCGCGTGGATCGTACAGAATCCCGAATACGCGGCTTCGTGGAGGTGGCCGGCATTGAGCATCGCGTAGTTCGCCGGTTCCGAAGGAAGCACAAACCGGAATGCAAAGGCTGCTACTCGGGTCTTCGTGGCCTTGCTACACTGTTAACAAATACGCATCCGCAGGCACCTATGGACATGGGCAGGCACGCACTCTGAACATAAGATCGAACAGATTCCACTGCGACGAGTGAAGCGATGTACGCTCTCTTGAAACTTCGCATTCCGAAGTAACGAGAGATAAATTGAGAGACAGTGCCAGGCTCCAAAGATCCAAGCGCCTGAACAATGCGGAGGGATGTGTGAGTGGTTGAAACAGGCGGTCTTGAAAACCGCTGTACGGGAAACCGTACCGGGGGTTCGAATCCCTCTCCCTCCGCCATTGATCTGATCCAATTCCTGGAGACTTGCACCTCTCTGGCTGTGCAATTTGAAACAGTCAACGGGGGCTGCCGTGCCTATCATGGCCCCACTGTTGTGTGGGGTAGCGCAGCTATCTGTACCTCCGTGAGTCGACGCTAAAGCAAGCGCAGGACCACGCCACCTCGCGGAAACAGCTACGCGGTCAGGCCATGACCGAAGTGGAGTATCACCCCGTAAGCCAGATTCAAGGACATGAGTGCTTGTGGTGCGTCAAGCGTGCCACGCAAGAAGCAGTCCTGAGCAGAGGAAACTTAACTGCCATCATCCGATGTTGTGATGATCCGAAATGCATGTGCCGGGCACGGGACATGTGTGAGAGGACCGTAGGAGCCGCATGAGGCTCCCAGCATGAAGCCAGGAAGCCCAGTCTCCGAAAGTGTCTAATACCGGACAGTTACGGCCGTTAGGGATTCGGATTTCCACTATCCCCGAAAAGTTAGCGGTTGCGAAGGGTTTTGGCGGGGCTGCGGGGATTGCTCCTTGTCGCACGCTGTAATGTCAGTTTCCGTACAGTATTTCCTCGATTGATCCCTGCCTTCAACAAACCTATTGTGCTAACAACTTGCCATGCGAAAGCCTAGCGCGCGAGATCCAGGAGCTTTGCCGCTTGATAATCGCCACGCATGACGAGGTGATGTTGGTGACGTTGTGCGAGAAACTGCGCGATCGCCTGCATGAGCATAATCGGCAAACGAACGACATGGCGTCGGAGACGCTTGCCAGACTTCTGGAATCTGAAGCTCGCCTCAAGAAGGTCAGCTAGACTCGTCCCGCCTAAGGGGAGGTTCGTCATTCACTTTAGGTGTCTGACCTCGCACAGTGCGATAAGTATCGGTCAGGGCTTTTGCATCAGCACCGTTACGTGGACTTCTGACTCTCCGGTTCGGGCATTGTCTTTCGCGACGCTGCTCATGAGGACCGGTTGGTATCCTCCAGCGGCGTGCTTGTTGATTTCCTTATGAAACTGGTCGTCGACCTTTCCTCCGATAATGATGATGTTCGCCATGGACCACTCTCCTGAGGCTATCGTGCAGCGATTAGGGGTAATCGTTTCTGTTGGTCGCGGAGATTCTGGCCCAGCCGTGCCATGCCTGCGCACGCGCGAGCCATTTTGCTTTTTTGGGCGGAAGACTAAAAAAATCACTGGGCAGGGCTCTCGGGGGAGGGCGCTGCTCGGGCGAACGTCTCAGGGGAATCTCCGACCGCGTTGGGACGTTCGCCCTTCTACGTTTGCGGGCGCGCCGTAGGCTTGAACGATCAGAGAACCTTGGTGCGATTCCGGCCTTCGCTCTTGGCTTGGTAAAGGGCAGCATCAGCGACGGCGAGAAGTTGCTTTTCGCAAGCTTCGGCAGCCACCGCCGTGACTCCGATGCTGGTGGTGACGGAAATCTCCAGGTTGTTCGCGTTGATGGGGGCGGCCGCCACCGCGGCGCGAATTCGCTCGGCGCTTTGAAACGCATGGATGCGGTCGCAGCCCGGCAGAACCACCAGAAATTCTTCGCCGCCGTAGCGGCCGACAAAATCGTAAGAACGGATCACCTGCATTACGCGGCGCGCGACATCCCGCAACACCGCGTCCCCGGCGAGATGACCATACTTGTCGTTCACTTCCTTGAAGTGGTCGAGATCGAGCATGAGCAGAGCGGTGGAACTGTCGCTCCGGCTGGCGCGCTCCAGTTCACGCTGCAGCAGGTCGAGCAGGGCGCGGCGATTCCAAATTCCTGTCAGCACGTCGTGCGTTGCCTGAAAACGTAGCTCTTCGCGCGCGCGAATCAGCCCGTCCTGCAGGGCTAAAATCCGGCGGCCAACCGTCAGACGGGCGCGCAGTTCGTTGCGCTCGAACGGCTTGGTCAAGTAGTCGTCGGCTCCCGCTTCCAGCCCCGCAACCACATCGGCACTGCCATCCCGCGAGGTGACCAGCAATACGTACTGGTAGGGCGTTCTCTGGCGGGCTCGAACCCGATGGCAGATTTCCGGGCCATCGATGCCGGGCATCACCCAGTCGAGAATCAGCAGTTCCGGCTGCGGCTCCTGCTGGAGAACCTGCCAGGCTTGCGTGCCGTCCTCAACAATCGTCAGCCGGTATCCCCAGTTTTCGAGCCAACTCTTCAGGATTCGCCGAAACATCGGGTCGTCCTCGGCAACCAGCACGCTGAGCGCCGTGGAAGGACTGGAGGAATCGGGAACTGTCAGGGTTTCTGGCATCGTCATCAGAATTGCCGCCCCGGAACCGGCGCTTACGATCCGCAAAGCAGGACCGATGTTTCTATCGGCAAGAAGCACAGAAAACTGTAACCACACGGCGGCTCTGTGAGGAACGAGTGCTGGGGCTTGTTCTGAAACTGCAAACCATCCGCAAATAAAGGCAAAAGCATACTTTGCCGATGGCGAGAGAGAAACCTCGCAGGGGCATACGTGCGGACATCAGAGGCAAGCAGCGTCCAGATCGCAATGACAGCGACCGCCGTCGAGAACGCGAACTACGTTGAGCCAGTGGGGACAATCAAAACGCGCTGGCATCGAGCGCCCTTCTGGAAGCAATTTGTCTTTGCCATCGTCTTCGTGAGTCTCTTTTTGCTGCTGGACGGTTCTTCCAAGGCTTCGCAGGCCTGGGAGGGCGCGCCCCCCTGTTACTTGCCGGTGGGTTTGGCGGTGGGACTCATGTTGTACGGCGGACGACGGTACGTCCCCCTGCTGTTTCTGGCGACGATCATGGCCGCCGTACTGGACTACCATCGCCCGTTGCTTTCCTGGTGCGGCGTACCCGGCGCGACCCTCTCTTATGCGGGCTACATTTTCGGCGCGGAATTCCTCCGGCGCCGATGGCGCATCGATCCGAAACTAGGCAGTGTGCGCGACGTTTTGGGATTTTTACTCACTTTCTTCACGGCGGAGATTCTCAGTTCCACGATTGGGGCTTTGACCCTGCTGGGGGATGGGCTGATTCGACGCGCAGATTTAGTTCGGACCGCGTTTGATTGGGCGGCGAGTGACGCAATTGCCGTGGCGGCGTTCACTCCCTTCCTGATGGTCTACATCGCCCCCCGTTTGAATTGCTGGTTTCACGCGGAGGCTCAGCCTCGTTTTGGGTTGAACCTGTCATGGTACGAATGGTTGGAAATCGCAGCGCAGGCTGCCTCGTTGTTGCTCATCATCTGGCTGGCGTTCGGGATGACCGTCGCGATGCCCTACCAGCCGCTCTACTTGTTGTTCGTACCCGTGGTATGGGCCGCGGTTCGGCGCGGCATTCCCGGGGCTACCCTGATTACGCCGACCGTCACTTTCGGGCTAACGTTCGCTGCGTGGCTAAGCCACGCGCAGCGGGGGTCGCTGCCGAGGTTGCAACTGGCTATTCTAACGGTGGGGCTCACCGGTCTGTGCCTGGGAGCGGTAGTCACCGAGCGCTGGCGAGCGGAGCAAGGGCTGAGGCGCAGTGAAGCCGGACTCAAGGAAGCGCAGCGCGTGGCGCGCATGGGCAGCTGGAGCATGGATCCCTGGAGCGGGCAAGTCACGTGGACCGAAGAACTGTATCGCATTTTAGGTTTCGACCCGGCGAAGCCGGCACCGGATTTCGCGACCCAGAAAGATCTTCTATCCGAAGAGAGCTGGGAACGTCTGAATGCCAGCATGGCCCAGACCTTGCGAACCGGCCAGCCTTGGGAAATCGAGTTGGAGACCAGGGGCCGCGCCGGGGGAAGCCGCTGGATTTTGGCGCGCGGCGAACCGCAGCGCGATTCGCAGGGAGTCATCCGAAACGTCTGCGGGATCGCGCAGGATATCACCGAGCACAAGCGCTGGGAGGCGGAACTCCAATCCAAGACGGCTTTTCTGGAAGCACGGACCAACTCCACCATCGACGGAATTCTGGTGATTGACCGGCGCGGACAAAAGCTCGTGCAGAATCAAAGATTCATTGATCTGTTTCACGTGCCCGCGGAGCTCCAGTCGCAGGTGGGAGACAGCGCCATCCTGGATTATTTGTCGCCTCTGCTTCGATCTCCTGAGGCGTTTCTCTCGCGGGTGCGGTCCCTCTATGACCATCATGAGAAAACCACCCGCGACGAAATCGAACTGAAGAACGGCACGATCCTGGATTGCTACTCTTCGCCCGTGGTCGGTAAGAATCGCGAATACTACGGGCGGATCTGGGCCTTTCGCGACATCACGGAGCGGAAACGAGCGGAGCAAGAACTGGTAAAAGCGCGCGAGTCGGCGGAAGCCGCGAACCGCGCCAAGAGCGAGTTCCTGGCCAACATGAGCCATGAGATCCGCACCCCGATCAATGGGATCCTGGGCATGGCGGACCTGCTGCTCGACGCCCAACTCACACCAGAACAGCACGAGGACGTGCTGATTCTGAAATCCTCGGGTGACTCGCTTCTAGGCGTCATCAACGACATTCTCGATTTTTCGAAAATCGAAGCCGGAAAACTCCAGTTAGACCCGATCGATTTCAACCTGCACGACCTGCTCTCGGACACGGTGCGCGGGCTGGCGTTGCGCGCCCACGAGAAGGGACTGGAACTCGCTTGCTTCATGGATCCGGGTGTACCCGCGATGGTATTTGGAGATCCGGGCCGGCTGCGACAAACGCTGCTGAACCTGGTGGCGAACGGGGTGAAATTCACGGAGCACGGAGAAGTATCGGTCCACGTCATGGCGCTGGCTGGGTCGGACGAGGATATCGAGCTGCAGTTCAGCGTGGCGGACAGCGGGATCGGGATCGAGCCGAAGAAACATTCGCTGATCTTCGAGGCCTTTGCGCAGGCCGACACCAGCACAACGCGGAACTATGGAGGGAGCGGGTTGGGGCTCGCCATTTGCGCGCGGCTGGTGGGCTTGATGGGCGGGCGCATTTGGGTGAACAGCGTGGTGGGCCGAGGCAGCACATTTCATTTCACGGCCAGGTTTGGGATCGCGGCTGGAAACCCGGTCGCAACGGTGCCGAGTATCGAGTCCGAGCTGTTGCACATGCCGGTAATCGTGGTCGACGACAATTCCACTAACCGGCTGATCCTGGTTGAAATGACCAGAAGCTGGGGGATGAACGCGGTGGCGGCCGAAAGCGGAGAAGCTGCACTGGCCATCATGCGTATGGCCCTGGCCGAGAAGAAGAAGTTCCGGCTGGCCATCATCGATGGGCGCATGCCGGGCATGGACGGCTTCGCACTGGCGAAACACATTCGACAAGATCCCGCCCTCGATAGCGCGATCATCATGATGCTGACGTCGACCGAGCAAGGCGAAGACGCAGCGCGTTGCCGGCAGCTCGGCATTTCTGCCTACATGGTGAAGCCCATACGCAAAGCAGAACTGCTCTCGTCGATCCTGAACATACTGGGTCGTCACGCGCGCGATGAAACAAACGCGGAGGGGAAGGCTAGGCCGATCACTTCCGGCTTGCGGATCCTGCTGGTCGAGGACAATCCGGTGAACCAGACGGTCGGGCTTCGCATGCTGGAAAAGATGGGACATACCGCGGAGCTTGCGAGAAATGGACAGGAAGCGCTGGAAAGAATCGTCGAGCAAAAATTCGACGTAGTCCTTATGGACGTACAGATGCCGGAGATGGACGGCCTCACAGCGACCCAACATATTCGGGCGAGCGAGAAGAAGTCAGGCGTCCACCTGCCCATCATCGCCATGACCGCACGCGCCATGCGGGGGGACCGGGAAACGTGTCTGGCCGCAGGAATGGACGGATACGTGTCGAAGCCAATCAGCCGGGAAGAACTGCAAGCAGCAATCTTAGAACAAACCAGTCACCTTGGTTGTCGAGACCAGCGTCCGGCGACCACATCCGCGACCAAGCACCCGACACCATCGAAGATGAGCGGATGGGACGCTCGAAAGTTTCTGGAGCGGATTGGCAACGACGAAAGCCTGCTTCGCGAAGTGACTGAAATCTTCCTGGAGGAGACGCCAAAACTCCTGACGCGACTGCATGAGGCTGTTGCCTCGCAGGCTGCTGAATTACTGGAGAGGACGGCGCACAGCCTCAAGGGAGAACTGGCTTACTTCGGATCGCCAGCGGCCGACCATGCGCGTGAACTGGAGAGGATGGGACGCGAGCATGATCTCGCAGAGGCAGCCGGGCTGCTCGCTTCCCTTGAAGCGGAGGTGGCCTCCCTGATGGCGGCGGTGCGGCGCGATGTGCGCGGTGAAAGTGCTCACGCCGGGTGAATGGCTATCGAATCCCGGCAACTGCGGAAGCGACTCGAGTTCACCCAGACTGCGGGAACGCCCCAGGAGCGTCCGGATGAACGACCTCAAAGAGTTGCTGTAATATCGAGACTAGCTCGAACTCGGTTCCCCCGATGGCCCCTGGTAAAAGCAAGCCGGCTTTCAAACGCAAGAAGGCAGGCGCGTTGGCGAAGGGAAAGAAATCCGCGCGGCCCGCCTCCAGACCTCGGACTGCCTCCGCGGACTCCAACAACGGAAACGACTTTCGGCTTCCTGAAACAGGTCTGCAGGCCACCAGTTTGCTCGCTGCGATCGTTGACTCCTCCGACGACGCCATCATCAGCAAGAACCTCAACGGCATCATTACTAGCTGGAACAAGAGCGCAGAGCGGATCTTCGGCTATGCCGCGAAGGAAGCGATCGGAAAACCCATCACGCTGATCATCCCGCGGGATCGACTGGACGAAGAGAAACATATCATCCGGCAGATCAAGCGGGGGGAGCCCGTCGATCACTTCGAGACCGTTCGCGTACGCAAAGACGGATCGCTCTTGACCGTCTCCGTAACAATCTCGCCCTTGAAAGATGCGGATGGGCGCGTAGTTGGAGCGTCGAAGGTGGCGCGCGACATCACCTTCCGGAAAGACGAACAGAAGGCGCTGGCAGATCGCATGAAGCGGCAGCGGGCCTTGTACCACTTAGCGGATCAATTGCATCGCGCGAAATCGAAGGAAGACATTTACGCCGCGGGCCTGGACGCGATTTTGGGAGCGTTGCACTGCCACCGGGCTTCCATCCTGCTGTTCGACGAAAGCGGAGTCATTCGCTTTGTGAGCTGGCGCGGACTTTCAACCGAATACCGCAAAGCCACCGATGGACATTCGCCCTGGAAATTGACAGACGAAAATCCAGAGGTGATCTGCGTGGAGGATATTGAGAAGGCTAAGTTGCCGGAATCGCTGCGCTCGACCATCCGTGGGGAAGGGATTGGGGCCCTGGCATTCATCCCGCTGCTTGCCGGGGGACAACTGATTGGCAAGTTCATGTCGTATTTCAACGAGCCGCACTCCTACACCGAGGAGGAGGTTGAACTAAGTCTTACGATCGCGCGGCAGTTGGCATTTGCCATTGCGCGCTCGCGGTCGGACGAGGCATTGCGCCGGAGCGAGGAGCGCTTCCGGAATCTGTCGGAAACGCTGGATGCGGAGGTCCGCGCCCGTACGCTGGAACTCGAGCAGCGCAATCAGGAGGTGCTCGACGGAGCCAACCGGCTCCGGGAACTGTCGCGCCGCATGATGCAGGTGCAGGACGAAGAACGTCGGCATCTAGCGCGCGAGTTGCATGACAGCGCCGGCCAGGTGCTGGCCGTCCTGGGAATGAAGATGGGACAACTTGCGGAGCAAGTAAGGCCGGAACTGCAGACTTCGGCGCACGAAATTCTCGAACTCGTGCAGCAGCTCACGCAGGAATTGCGCACGATGTCGTACTTACTGCACCCGCCATTGCTCGATGAGATCGGCCTGGCGGCCGCCCTGAACTGGTACGTACAGGGAGTGATGGAGCGCAGCCAGATCGATATCAGTCTCAGCATTTCAGACGATCTGGGCCGACTCCCCCAGGAACTGGAATTGATTCTCTTCCGCCTGGTGCAGGAGAGCCTGACCAACGTGCACCGTCATTCGGGGAGCAAAGCCGCAAGCATCCGCGTGACGCGGGAGGATGATCGAGTGAGGCTCGAAGTGCAGGATCAGGGCAAGGGAATTTCGCGGGAGCGGCTGATTGAGATCCAAACCCAGGCATCCGGCGTAGGCATCCAGGGGATGCGGGAGCGCATTCGCCAGTTCCATGGCGAAATGAATATCGATTCTGATGAGAACGGAACGCGGATCACAGCTGTCCTTCCGGCGAAGACGAAGGCAGCGCCTACCGGAGTGCGTGTCGCGAACTGACCTGTCCGGCGGCGACAGCTATTCTCTACTTCAATCTCTGGACGCAGTCCTGAAGCATTTCCGCTTCCCACGCGGGCCGCTGCGGATTTCTGGGATGCGATCGGTTGGTGGGAATGCGGCCTGTGAGGTGAAGGAATACGGCCGCGGAATGTTTGTAGGCTGGAACGGGCGCGCGGAAGGCCACGTTGCCGAGGTATTGCAGGGCATCGGCTAACTTGTAGTAAGCGGGATCCTGAGCCTGCCAATGGCGGTCGCGCTCGGCAAATTTTTCGGGAGCAAAGGTCGCCAGGCCAAGCAGATAGTCGGAGCCGTATTCGATCATGTCGATTCCGAGATCGTTCCCCGTGTAGATGCGGAACTCGGGACGAAGACGATCGCGCAAAGCCAGCCGTTCGAATTCGACCACCCGGTCGAGTGAAGAGTGCTTCATTCCTTTGATCTCAGGAATATCCATCAGGCGAGCAACGGTTTCGGATGAGAGGATTTCTCCGTTGGGCGCGAACATGGAACCGAGTTCGAAAGCGATCACGCTTTCGTAGCCGCGGCAAGCGGCCTGGTATGCAGCCGCTAATTCCGCACCGGGCTTACCTTTGAGACGCGACGTCTGAAACAGGATCGGAATCCCACCGGCACTGGCGATTGCGTCGATCTGCTGGCGATAGAGTGCAATCGTTTCGCCGTCGAGTCCTTCGATGTAGGCGCCCGCAACGAACGGGACGTCGTTTCCGAGAGCTTCTCGTGTCCAGCGCAAGACGTCTTTCTTTTCGGATTCGGAAAGGTAGTTGATGTACCCGGTGTCCATGTTGACGGCGTTCATGAGGCCGGCACGATGGGTGGCGACCAGATGACGCTGAAATGCGTCGACTGCGATGCGCCCGTCGGATTCGAAGGGCAGCAACGCAGCGGCGATTCCCTGCACTCGACGGCCCGGCTGGCGCCGTGCGGCCATCGACGCGATTGTCAGATCATTCTTCATTCGGTCTCGAAAACAATTTCCCCAGCTTTCAGTTTTTGCCTCGTTCGCTTTTCCCGGTCTAATTCTTTTTCAACTGCGCCAGTCGTGCAGCCGCCTCCGACTCTTTGTAGTAGCTATCGAGCGGATAGCAACCCGAGGGCAATCCCTTGCGGGGCGCGGTCGTGCAATCGCTGAACGTGCGGCAAATTCGTTTGTGGTCGATGGGTCTGCCGTGAGCCGCGTCCCACAGAACTTCGGGATAGCTTAAGACCATTCTTCCCAGTCCGACGAAATCAACCCAGCCCTCGCGCAAAGCGGCTTGCGCCACGTGCGGCAGAAAATCCTGCAGATAGCTGTAAGCCGAGCCCACGACGATCAAATTTGGGAAGCGCTGCTTGAGCTTGCGGGTCATTTCCATTTGCCGCGCCACGCCGATGAGTGGATCTTCGGGGGGCTGATATCCGTCGGAGGGCGGATACAGCGCTGGCCGCTGCACGTGCGGGTTGTAGTAAGGACTGCCCGCGGTCAGGTTCACTAAGTGGATATCGAGTTTCTCGAGAAGCGACAGAAACTGGACCGGCTCGCCCAGATCTTCCTTCTCCGGATGGAAAGCATCGACCCCGAACCCCCAACGATACGGGATCAGGCCGCTGTCGTTTTCGGGGATGCCGGGACCCAGCTTTCCATTTCTGGATCGATTCGCGTCCGGAATGTACGGCAAAGTGTCGGCGGCGGAGAGACGCACGGCGATGCCGAGCCCGGCACAGTTCAAGCGAATTCCTTGCACGACTTCGCGCAGAAAGCGCGTGCGGTTCTCGAAACTTCCGCCATATGATCCGCCGCGAGTGTGCGCGCTGAGGAATTCGTGTCCGAGGTAGCCATGGCAGTGCTTGATGTCGACGAAGTCAAAGCCCAACTTCCAAGCGAGTGCGGCGGCACGGTGGAATTGATCGATGATGGTTTCGATTTCGCCGTCGGTGAGAACCGGATAGTCGTCTGGCAATTTCAAGCGGCGATCGAGCAGCGGATGTCGATACAGGATGCGTGGCTCGGGACGGTCGTAAGTGTCAGGACGGCAGAAGCGACCTGAATGTGTGAGTTGCAGTCCGATGAGCAGGCCGTCGTCCGAACCAGTGACTTTGCGATGTTCGGCGACCAGGACTGCTCGCATTCGCGCTAACGACGCAGCCGTGTGCTCAGCAGCGACTAGCTGATTCGGATTCGCGCGTCCTTCGTGGCAAACCGCGACCGCTTCCCCGCCCCAGATCAGCTTGGCGCCACTCTGCCCAAAGCGTTGCCAGCGGCGAAAGGTGTTCTCCGTTGGACTGCCGTCGGCTGTCCCATCCCAACCCTCCATGGGTTGAACGCAAATTCGATTTCCGATTGAGAGTGATCCGCGGGTGAGCGGCTTTCTCAGCGGCGAGGCGGGACCAGAGATCAGTTCGTCATCACAAGGAATGGCAAGGCCCAACGCGCGAAGGTGCTCTTTGAAGCGGGCGACGTGCTTTACGCTTCCCAGGCGGAGAATGGGCGTAGCGCTCACGCTGCTGTCCGATGCCGCGGCAACGGAAGCACGGCGAGGGCCCCCAGCAGAGCGAAGCCGACGAGTACAAAGCAGGCCGAAGTATAGGCACCGCTTGTGTCGCGCAGGTGTCCGATGAGCCATGGCGCGACGGCGTCGGCGATGCCGCCTGCCGTGAGGATGACGCCCATGAGCCGGCCCAGGATCTTCAGTCCGAAGATGTCGGCGGTCATGAGGGGGATGATCATGTAGTCGCCGCCCAGGCCGATGCCGAAGATCACGGCGAACGTGTAGATCGCGAGGCTACTGGTTCCGAAGAACAGGAATGGTATGGCAATCGCGACCAGCAGGTAGATCAGCAACATCACGTTACGTTTGGGATAGCGATCGGCGAGCCATCCCATCAACACACGGCCGACGATGCTGAATCCCAGGACCATCGACAGAATGTGCGCAGCTGCGGCTTGCGGATAGTGCCGGTCAAGGCTGAGATAGAGCTTCAGATTTTGCTGGGTGCCGGCCACGGCTGCGATCGAGCACATGCTGCCGATGGTAAGCAAGTAAAAGTAGATGCTTTTGAATGCCCAGCGAGCGTCGGGCGGAGTGATGCGCACGGACTTTCGCTCGGTGTTGGGAGATTCCTTGACGAAGAATGCCAGTGGCAGTGACAGCACGATGATTAGAAGACCGAGGATGCGCAGCGCGACCTGCCATCCGAAGTGTTGAACGAGCGTGTGCGAAATCAACGGGACTAGCGCTCCGCCGAAGCCGATGCCCAAGTAAGCAAAGCCCATCGCCTTGCCGCGCGATTTGTCGAACCAGTTGGAGAGCAGCACCTGTACGGGAAGCGGGCCGCCGCAAACGTAGCCAAGCGCGTTGAACATGTAGAAGAAGTAAAAGAACCCGAGGGTCGAGATGCTGCCCAGCCCGATCAGGGCGATTCCCGCCATCAGAATTCCCGCCATCATGATGCGGCGGGGGCCAAAGCGATCGACGACCCAGCCGGCAAAGAATCCGAAGAGAGGTCCGACAAGAAGCTTGCTCAGGGCGTTGCCGGAGGTGACCTGGCCGCGGGTCCATCCAAATTGCTGCACCATGAAGTCGTAGAAGAACGGCAGACCCCAGAGCGCCAGTCCCACGATCGAGAACAGAACGACAAAGGACGTGCCAACAACCTTGAATGCCTCGGGACGAGGGGCTTCGGCCACAGGTTGCGTGACGTCTTCGGTTTGCACGACGGCTTGGTCAGGATTAGTCACGCCGATTTTTCCTGTTGTTGCGGTTCCCGTTCGTCGCTCAGACCGGGCGAACCACTCCGCGCTCCGTTGCCTGAGTGTTACGGATCAGCAGGAGCGTAAGAATCATCGCGACGAAGGGCACGAGTCCGGCCACGATGATAATTGGATCGAACGAATGTCCTCCCATCGCCTGGCGCGCGTCGGAGAAGTGTCCGATCAATTTGAACGCTACGATGGTGCCCAGTCCGGCCGCCGTCCCGCTCATGCCTGCCACCGAAGCAACCGATTCGCTATAAAAAAGATCTGAGGGCAACACGTTGGCCATAGTGGAGAAGGCGGCATACGAGAATGTGGCCAGCGCGAACAGCAGCGCGATGAGCGACAGATTGCTCGTGAACACCGTCGGGATGAGCATCGTTACACCAATACCGCCAAAGACGACGACCGCTTTCCGTGCTGCGCCCAGTGACCATCCGCGCTTGATCAGGTAACCGGAAATCCAGCCGCCGAAGAAGTTGCCCAGATCGGCCGCGAGAAACGGGATCCAGATCGCGATTAGCCCCGTACGCAATTCGATCCCCTTCGCAACCAGGTAGATCGGAAACCAGTCAGTGACGAAAAACCATACAGGATCAGTGAGAGCTTTGGAAACAATCGCCGCCCAGGTTTGCGGCAATTGCAGGAGCGTTTGCCATCTCAGTGGATCTTTGCTGGCGGGTTGTTCGTGCTCGTCGTGTTTGTCGGCCAGGATCATCGCGAGTTCCGCCTGGCTGATGCGCGGATGCGATTCGGGCGGGTAATACCAGCGTCGCCACACCATGAGCCACAGGAAACCGAGCGTGCCCGGAATCGCGAACGCGGGTCGCCATCCCCAGCGGCCGTAGATCCACAAGATGAGCCATGCGGCAACGGCGCCGCCCACGGAAGAACCACTGTCGAACAAGGCGGTCGCCAAACCGCGTTCGCGCTTCGGGAACCATTCGCTGACCGCTTTGGTGGCCGCGGGCCAGTTGCCTGATTCGCCTGCGCCCAGCAGAAACCGGAAACCCGCGAAGCTGTAAAACCCGCGAGCTAGCGAAGTAGCCATCGACACGACGGAATAGAACGCGACAGTCATTGTCAGGCCGCGGCGCGTTCCAATGCGATCCATGAATCGGCCGAAGATTGTCTGTCCGATCGAGTAGGCGACGCGAAAACCGATCACGAGGTTGGCGTAGTCGGTGTTGGTCCAGTGATACTCGAGTTTCAGGTATGGGGCGAGCAGCGAGAGCGTTTGGCGATCGATGTAGTTGATGATGGTGGATGCGAACAGAATCCCACCGATCCACCAGCGCAGGTTTGAAACGGGCTTGCGTGCAGAAAAGGGAGTAGTCGCCTGCTGACGTTCGGACAGGCTCATATGCGGGCAATCCGCAAACGCAGATTTTTCAGATCGCCGCGCTGCATGCGCAGAATTCCTTTTGAGTTGGCGCGCAATCTCTCGGTGCCCGCGGAAACGCCGGGGAGCACGGCGCCCTTCACGTTGGTCGCGTTGAGTCCTCCCAGATTCAGTTCGTACATTGCGTCCGGCTGCAGACCGGTGAGGAGAATGGAATCGCCGGCCACGTCAGGCAGCGAAGCTTCGGCGTTCGTGATGGCGGCACCAGTGGAATTGAAGAGGACAATCGGTCCATGCTCGAAGGCCGCACCCTGCACGCCTACGCCGTCGACGAGTTCAACGCGACTGTGGCCAGTCTGGCCGGTGTCCCCAATCTCAAATACATGCAGGAATAAATCTTCTTCTGCCGGCGCCGCTGGGGAAACCTCAACGCGCCACGCACCCGGCACAACATTCTTGCGATTCGATGGCAGGATGCGATCGAAGTCATCGCCCCAAAATAGTTTCCACATCTTGCGAAGCTTTGGATCTTCGGGAAGTGGAGCTCCTTCGGGCGGTTCGAGCGGCCAGTTCTCACCCGAACCCCAAGTGCCCCCGCGGTCGTCGCCGGGCGCGTAGAATTCGTGCCCGCTTCCTCCGCGCCGCGTGATGATGCGCTCCTTCGGCAGCAGGCAGTGCGCGAGCAACTCACCTCGACCCTCGGAGAAGCGGAATGTCTTGGCTTGCCGAAAGTCGTGCGCGCCGGCAGGTGCATTTCCGGATTCCTGATCGATGCCGGGCGGATTGACTCCATGGAGCAACCACGCTTTGCGGAATGAAGGATTCGTGCTGACGACGCGATCGAAGACGAAGAGCAGATTGCGTCCGGGAATGTAGACAAGTTCGCGAGTGAAGGTGCGCAGCTTCTTGGGCGAGTATGCGCGGCTGGCATCGCCGAGTGCATAGTGATACTGGCCGGGAACATAGTCGACCACCCGCATGGTTCCCAAGTCCCACAAGTCGCGCGTGCGGTTCCAATCTTCGCGGCTGCGGATCGTGTTCCAGTAACGCGATGAATCCATGCGCTGGCCGCCATCGTTTACGGCCGTCCACAGATTGTCGGACCAGAAGAATCTGTCCTCGGGGTCGTAGACCAGCACTGAGTTGTGCGCGACCGTGCGGCGGTAGTAGTTGAGGTAGTGCGGGCTCTCGGTGTCGGTGTAGTCGGCGCCACTGTCGATTGCGAGATAGCCACGGTGATAGATCGTGAACTGGTTTTGATCGAGATGCTGATGCTTGGCGAAGTACGGCCCGCAATCGAACTCGATCCACGTGGCTTCGGGACTCCACCCGTCACGCATCACAAGATGGCCCACGCCCGGGAAGAAACGCTGGCGCGGCAACTCGCTCTCCGCAGCGAGAGCCGGGTTGCGGGGCGCGACTTCCGGATCATCCCAAAGGAACTGCAGCACGGGAACAACCCAGTCCTTGCCGACGAAGCCGCTTTCACGCAGAAGCCACGCGCTGTAGGGATCCTTGAAGCGATTGACGGCGTAGCCGAGCAGAGCGGTGTCTCGATTGTCGAGGACCGGGTATTCGTTGTCTCCTTCGCGCGACGGAGTTCCGTCGGGGAGGAGTTTGTACAGATAGGTCGCGCCGACGTTCCGGAAGACAGAAAAATGCTGCGCGGGATCCACTCCGGTGGCCGTGCGCCGCAATTCCGACAGCATCACCAGAGAGGCCCAAGTGATGCGCATGTAGTCCATCGACTCGTGATAGCTGCCTTCCGGCGTGACGAATTCGGTGATGTCGAGGACGTTGTCGAGACACTCGGGGATCTTGTCACGCCACGCCCGGCAACGTTCTGCGCACTCGGGATAGTCGGCGACAGCCGCCGCCGGAAAAGCCGCGAAGGCCAGATACCGGAGCGCATAGTTGTGATACGACATCTGGCTGGGGTCAGAGAAATCAGGCGTGGCCAGCATGCTCGTGACACCGGCAGTCAATTCCCCCGCGATGCGGTCCTTTAAGGCTGAGTCGAATCCGCGATACGTGAAGAGCCAATCGAAGGCCAGTGACCAGCGAGCGTAGTCCACCCAGGAGCGCGACGGCTTGCCTCCGGTGCCGAGATGTTTGGAACGCATCTCGGCCAAGGCACGGTCGGCAAATTCGTCTTTGCCAGTGATGAGCCAGGACAGCGCCCAGCCTTCCATGTCTTCGGATGGCCGAGCACCGGCAGCGTAGCGCGACTTCAGCAGCGGCAATCCCGTAAACGGATCGGTATCGGCAATGAGCAAGCGCGGGCGACGAATTACAGACTGCGCCTTGATCGGCCACGCCGAAGCGAAAGCCGAAGCAACCAGCGCAGCGATGAAATCTCTTCGCCTCATGCGGCCGAACCTCGCCACTGGATTCCACTTGCACGGTGTTTACCGGCCCGGGGCAACTCGGGATCCAGTCGAAAAGCAGAGAAGATAAAGGAAGGAAAACGCAATTCGGCTCCTGGCATTCTCAAGCTAGTCTGACCCTATGACTCACCAACTAAATCGCGACATTATTGAGTTTTTCAACATTTTCTTCTGGCTTTCGTTTCCCTGCTATTTTCTTTCTTCTGAATGGCCTTCGCAAGTGTATAAATGATGTGTTTCCACAAGCCAGCCGTGACGATTCCCGTCGTGCATTGAAACGCGAGGACTAGATTGATGCGTGGCCCGAAGGATTCTCGATTGCTGTCGGAACAACGGCGCAGGAAGATTCTGGATCTCATCGAACAACGGAGCCAGGTCACGGTGCGCGATCTGGTGGAGAAGTTTTCGATCTCGGCGGTAACCGCGCGAGCCGATCTGGACGCACTTTCTTCCCAAGGAATGGTGGTGCGGTCGCACGGCGGAGCTGTGCGGCAAGTCGAAGCCAGCCAGGATTATCCGCTCCGGCTGAAGAAAACGTTGCACCACGCGGAGAAGGCGCGCATCGGACGGGCCGCAGCGGAGTTGATTCAGAACAACGAAACCGTCGTCCTGGATTCGGGCACGACCACCGCCGAGATCGCGCGTTACCTGAAAGTCCGGCGCCTGCAGTCGGTCACCGTAATCACGCACGCTCTGAACGTTGCGTACGAATTGATGGATGCGCCGGATATCTCGGTGATCATGATCGGAGGACTGTTGCGTCCGGTGTCGTGCTCGTTGGTCGGTCCCCAGGCCGAGGCGATGCTCAAAGACTTTCATGCCGACCGCCTCTTTCTCGCCGTGGATGGATTCGATCTGGAGATCGGGCCGTCTACTCCCGATGTGCTCGAAGCGCAACTGAACAGCTTGATGGTGCGCAATTCGAAAGAGGTGAATGTGGTCGCTGACTTCAGCAAGCTTGGCCGCCGCAGCGTTTCGCGCATCTGTCCTCTTTCAAACGTTCATCGCCTGGTCACCGACACACGGGCTCCGGCCGACTTCACCGAAGCACTACGCAAGTTAAAGATCGACGTCATTACGGCGTAGGCTTCAACGTCGCCAAGCGCGTGAAGTGATATGCGAGCATGCGATCCGGCAGCAGTAGCGCGTTGCGAAACCGCGCACTGACCTCGTCATTTTTCCCCAACTCTTTGGCGAGCGAACCGGCCGTGTAGTTC
Source organism: uncultured Acidobacteriota bacterium (assembly GCA_963745435.1). Taxonomy (GTDB): domain Bacteria; phylum Acidobacteriota; class Terriglobia; order Terriglobales; family Acidobacteriaceae; genus Gp1-AA133. The sequence goes on from CAVUXK010000001.1 coordinate 71,489, forward strand.
CAATAACTCGGGAACGCGCTGGTTTCGCTGCGACTGGCTGCCTGATCAAAGGATGCTTGCAGGCGAACCTGCCATTGGGCCTGATCGAAACCGGGAAGTTGCTTGGCTGCTAGCCACGCCCAGCGAATCTGGTCCGGTCCAGAGGCGCTCGCGGCCGCCTGAAATTTCGTTTTCGCTTCGGCGGATTGGTGGCAGGTGCTGTACACCGTGCCGAGCAGATACTCGGTCCGCGCCGATTGAAGAATCGGCTCAAGGCCGTCGCGCGTGAAAGTCAGATCCGGCACAGCCGCTCCCAGGTTTTGGGTGATCGTGAGGGCCTGATCGCAATGCCCGGCTTTCGCTGCGGCTACGGCGTGCTGCAATTGCACTTCGATCCACACCTGGCGAACATTGGTTCCGCCTTCTTCGCGCGCAAAAAAGCGATTGTGGAACAGCCCCGTGGCGCGGTCAAAGTCGCCGGCTTCCGCCAGATTCAGGATCAGCTCGTATATCAGCGACGGCGGAGCCGTGTCGAGATGGGGATAACTCTCTAGAGCTTGCACACGTTCACTAGCCGGCCGATTGAGCAAGCTGAGCGCCTGATCGATGCCGAGATAAATGGAAATGTTCGCGGGATCGCTGCGCAAGCCATCGCGGAAGGAAGCGAGCGCTTGATCGGGATCATTCTTAATATGAAGAAGAGCCAAGCCCGTGCTCGCGCTCAGCACCGGAATGTCCGGACCGTATTTGTGAGCTTCAGTCCACTCCTGCAGGGCGGAGTCGGTTTCGCCGCGCGAAAAATAAAACGTTCCCAGCAGATAGTGCGCGGTTGCGTCGGTGGGTCGCGCTTGCAAGGCTGCGCTCAGGACCGCGAACTCCTCTGCAGTGTTCGGAAAAATGAATGCGGTGGATCGTTTTGAGGCTGTGCTGTAGTCGGCTTCCGGCGACTGCCCAAGCTTCTCGTGGCAATAACCCCGGAAATACGCGACCATGGGATGCTTCTGCGGTGCGACTGTTCCCGGCTCGCTCTGGTCTGGCACGGGGGGCGGATACTCGCGATCAAGAACAGCGAGAGCCTTCGCATACAAGCCGAGCCGCATGTACTGCGAGGCAAGATTCAGAATGCGATTGGGATCATTCGCAAGCTGAACAAGATTGGGATTTCCGCCTTCATTTTGAAGAAGGTAGCTGAGTGGAAATCGCGACAGTCCTTCCTGCGCGAGTTTTCGGGCTTCATCCTCTTTGTCGCTGGCGGCCGTCACGGCTACGAATTCTTCCAGAAGGCGTTCGTCTCTGGGCGCCGCATGAACGGCATCGGCCAGATGGCGCTCAGCGCCCGCCAGATCGCCGGTGCGTGCCAGCAGTTCTCCAAGACGCAACGCCGCTGCCGGGTAGAACGACGGCAGCCGTTCGGCTTGCTCGTACGAGGCACGCGCACGGGTGGTGTCACCGAGCCCGTCATAGGCAAGACCAAGGTAGTAAGAGATTTCTGTGTCGGTCGTGTCGCGGCCGTGCAGAGGCTCGAGAAATCTGCGAGCGTCCTCATAACGCAGCAACCCTGCGGACAGCCGGCCCGCAGCCTTGCCTGCCACAAAACTATCGGGGAACTTCGCCAGCGTCTGCTGGTAAGCGTCGAGCGCGTTTAACAGTCTCCCGTTCAATTCTTCGTCTTTGGCAAACTGGATCCAGTCATCGAAGCTGCGCTTGTCAGGATCCGGCATGCTGTAGGAGGGTTGCGGCCCGACGTGAATTTCTGATGCCGGCGTCCAGTCGTACTCGCCTTCGGTCTGGCGCAGGAGCGTCGCGCCCTTCGCGTCCTGAACTTCAATCGTGTACTTCGACTGAGCATCAGCATTCGGGACTTCGCGCGTCCACGCATGCTCGGGAGTCAGGTCGGCCTTCTCGTGAACAATCTGTTCTTTGCCCTTTGAGATCGAGATGGTCGCTTGCGGAATGGCCTGGTTGGCGTTGAATCCACCAGAAAGAGTTCCTGCCCTGCGCGTTAAGCTCGCGACGCCTGCAAGGTTAGCCCGCGAGATGCCGCCGATCTCGCGCACGGGCATCCAGTATTCGGAGAAGTGCAAGACTTGGCGAGGCTCGAGAAATGCGTAGGTTTCCTGGTTGCGGAACAATCCGGCCTGCACTTCGAGGTAGCCGCTCTCATTGTCGGAGAGCGCCTTGCGCCAGTCGAGACCGTCAGCATCGACTCCCCACGACCAGATTTTCTTCGCGGGCAGATGCTTCGTACTGCGGCGAAGTGAACCGTGCCCGTGTTCGTGTGCGGATTCCACACTCCCATGAAGGGTTCGCGACTGCCATGCACGAACATCGACACTGGTCCCTTCGTGTGATTGCAGAGCAGGCTGTAGTCCACGCCATCCTGATCGACGGGCCAAGTGTGAATCTCGGTGAAACCATGCGTCGCCGCAAACTGCATCGGGTATGCGATGCGCGAGTCATCCCAGGCTTCGACCCCGGCATTATTCCACCAGTAAAAGCGATGCCGCGCATCGCTGCGATTGGTGAGCGTGACGCGCTCCTCGAGCACGGTCGATTTCGGACGCAGGATCAACTCCACCGTCCATTCCATGCCGTAGACGCGGTCGACGTTGCCCACGGTGACGGAGGCGCTGCCGTCGTCGTGCTGCGCGAATGCAAAGCTCACCGGCGACATCGTCATCCAGTTGTGCGAGACCGGGAAGTTGAACTCGACGCCGAAGGCCGCCCAGGCCCCGCGATAGGCGATGGCAGCTTTTTTGATCGAGGGGTTCGCGTAAAACATCGGCTTGCCGGAGATCTTGTCGATGCAGGTGTAGAGATGGCCGCCGATGTCGGGAAGTACCGAGCACTTCAGATATTCATTCTCGAGATAGATTGCCCGCCAGGCTTTGTCGACACGATTGCTGGTGAGGTTGTTGCGCAGTGTGTACGGATAGTTGAAGCGATTGGTAGTGAACTGATCGAATGGAGGATTAGGATCGGGCAATCCTTCTTCATACGTGGGTAGGTTCAGCGTTCCCTGCCACACGCGCACCTGCGCATGGCTCAGCGGCGCCAGAAGCAGCCAGTCCGGCGAACGAGAACCGGCGAATGATTCTGCACTACGAAATCTGGAGCAAGTCTTGCGGCATTTTCGTTGTAGACCTTGCGCAGAATCTGATCCGACAGGTTGATGCCATAAATGCGCCACCGTCCCTGCGGCGGAATTTTCGCGGGCGCGTAGTCGAAGTACTCGTCTTCCGTCTCGAGAAAACGGTAATAGATTTCGTAGAGCTGGTCGTTGAAAACCTGCTGTGGAAATGCGTCGCCGTGCGGAGTGGCGTCGGTTGCGAACAGGATGCGGTCCTGGTACTTGTCGAAAAACTTCTTCGAAGTGAAAGGCTGGCGGCCTAACTCGCCGATGCGCGCTGCCATATCGACGTGCATATTGGGATACTTGTCGAGGTTCTCAGAGACGTTCTGAAGATTCTCGGAGAAGTTCCCGAAGTGCAGCGTCACGAATTGCGTCTTGGGATGCTTCGCCATCATCCGATTACGCGCCTCGATCAACTCAGCGTTGCTGGGGAAATCCGCGCCGTAAAAAGACCAGTCCGGATGATTGTTCAGCTCTTCGTATCGTTCGTTGAAGCGGTCGGTGGGCGTGAAGAAGGCGGCGGGATCAGAAATATGGATGGCAACCGGCATGTTCAGTTGCCCGCAGGCATCCCACATTGGATCGAAGCGCGGATCGTCAATCTTTACCAGCGGGCCGGACGTGATGTTTTCACGCAGATAAAGACCGAGCGTCTTCAGGATCTTCAATCCGCGTGGCGCCATCGCGGTGAGCCTGCTCGATGGCTTGCGCCTGCAACTGCGGATAGTTGGACTCTTTGAAGTGGCTATATGAAGGTTCGGTAAACGTAATGAAGCGGCCCGGATAAGCGCGATCGTATTTGCCTACGGCCTCGGCGAGTCCCTTCTCGTAGCCGCCGGTCAGGTTGACCATTATCTTTATGTTCTTACGGTCCATCACCGCCAGGCATTCCTGGGGAGTGCCCAGATACTCACGATCGGGAGAGATAGCAACGCCTTTCTCAGCCCTGGCGGAAACCGAGATGTGGGTATGAAAGTCGATCACCGGAAATTTCGCGCGATCAACGTGCGTCTCGTGCACCTGGAGCATGCTCTTCGGTTCGTATTGCGAGAGGTCGAGCGGAGTGGGAGACTTCTTGCTCTCCGGATCATCTGCGGTGAGGGGATTTTCTGCGGATAGTGAGCCGGCCTGCATTCCGACACCGGCCATGACGCCAACGCCATAGAGCCACTGACGGCGATTGATCAACTTGGACCTCCTGACTACGAAACGGCTATTGTCCCGGCTCGAGGGCGGGCGTGGCAATGTCGACCGGCTTTTGCTCTCCATTAATGGACCCATGCCACACACTGCCGCCGAACGTGGTGATGTAGATCTTATTGTGATCGAGGGGATCGGGAATGACGCGCTGGCCCCACTTGAAATTGAAGCCGGGGATGCGCGTCCAGGTGAGCCCGCGATCCGCCGAGCGCCAGGCCGATGACTCGAATCCGGCCGCGTACAGGACGTCTGGATTCGACGGATCGATGGTGACGTCGTAGATGTGCCGATCCTTTTCGAGCACCTGCTTCCAGGTCTTCCCCGCATCTTCGGAAAGGAATATGCCCCCGCCATCGCCATGTTCACCCGCGGCACGTCCCCACACGGTTAGGTACAGGCGATTGGGAGAACGCGGATCGATGGCCAGACCGTTGGGAGCGTTCGATCCCTCAGGAAGTTGGACTGGCTGCCAATGTTCGGCGCCATCGGTGGAGCGATACAGCGCGCCATCTCCGGCATTGCCGATGCTGCCATCTTCCGAGCGCCGCGCGATTAACGCGTACAAAACGCCATCCGAACTTCTTGCCAGCCTCCAGGCAAAAGGCTGGGACTGGGTGATGCCCTGGTTCTTCAGGCTCCAGGTGCGGCCGCCGTCGGAGCTTTTGTAGACGCCTCGGCCGAATCCTGCCACGTAGAGAACGCGATTGTCGACCGGACTATCAGGGTCGAGCAGGATGTGGGTTGCGCCGGTTTCGTCCATGCCCTTGTTCGATTTGGCCCAGTTGCGGCCGCCGTCGTCGCTGCGGCAGACGCCACCTTTAAAATTCATCGGGGAGTTATGCCGCCACATCTTTGGCCGCGGCAGGTCATGCGTGTAACTGTTTACGCTCCACATGCGACCTTTGACTTTTGGATCGAAGACGATCCAATACGTAGTGTTGCGCCAGTCACGCGGAACGCCCTCGGTGGAACTTGTCCACGAGACGCCGCCGTCCTCGCTGCGAAACAGTCCGATGTCGGTATAGGTGATGAACACGCGCTTGGTGTCAAACGGATCGAAGTGGATTCCGTAACTGTTAGTGACGTCGAGGCCCGTGGTTGTCCAGTCGGGGCCGTTCACTCGGCGGGAGTATTGTCCCGCCCAGGTCGCGCCGCCGTCATTGGTGCGCATAGTGCGGCCAAGGTCAGTGCCATAGGCAAGGTTGGGATCCTGGTCGGCGACCGTCATGGCTAGCGGGTTCTCGCCCCATCCAGGCCCGAAGCGCTCGGTGATCCAAGCATCGTGAATATTTTTGGCGGCGGTGTCGGATTCCTTCCACACGAGTTTCCAGTCGGCGCCGGAGTTCGTGGTCTTGGCGACACCGATCCAGTTCTTGCCATCGAGCGCGAGATGGTCGTAGGAAACATACGCGACTTCGGGATGATGCAAGCTGGTGGCGATCGCGCGCACCTTAGCTCCTGAGCCAGGAAGGGTGGTCTGCTTCCAGGTGGCGCCGCCGTCGGTCGAGACGAAAGCGCCCTTCTCCGAGGTGGTGTAAACGGTCGGCTGCAGTCCAGAGCCGAAGCCAAGAGACGTTTCGTTGTCAGTTGCGGGCAGCGGCAGAGTTTTTACACCGGTAGGGCTCGCGACAAAAACATCATGCGCACTCGCCATATATAAGGTGCGCGATCCTTCCGGAGAGTGGGGATCGACCCAGATACGGCGGGGACGGCCGGGGACATCGACTTTCTTCGCCCAGGTCTTGCCCGCGTCAGGCGAAACGAAGAGCGCGATTTTATCTTTTTCGCCCGCGGTCACATAGAAGATTTTGGAATCGGCGGGATCGATCGCCATCGCTGAAATCGTGCCGAGCGGATCGGGATCGGCCACGATGATTTCGTCCGCGTGGTCGGACGCCATCTTCACACCCTTCACCGAATCGGGCGCCGGGTACACCAGTTCCCAATGCTCGCCAGCATCGGTGCTGCGCCACAACGCGGTAGCGTGCGCATACATCGTCTTCGGATCTTTGGGATCGAACACGAAGAAGTCGACCACGCCACGCAGGCTGAACATGCGCCAGTTCTGCCCCGCATCGTGCGTGATGTACGAACCGGTCATGTCGCACGAGATGAGCGCGGTATTCGCATCGAGCGGGCTGATGGTGGGATTGAACATCGCGCCCCCGCCGCCCGGCCCGATGATTTGGAAATCACCCGGACGTTCGGCGGCGGCACTTGATAAACACACTGCGACGAGAATTGCGGGAAGAAGACGGAGTTTCATCGGTCCCTGCCTGAGTTGTGAAGAGCGACGCGAGGTGGCCGCCCGGCAATATGAAATTCAGTCGAACTGGAACCGGCCGCCTGTCCACTTGCGTGGCAAGGGCGGCCGGTTTCCTCGACGGGGTGAGTTAGAACGTAATTCTCAGCCGGACACGGATGGTGCGACGACTGTCGACACCTTCCTGTGAGAAGGTCTGTTCGAGTTTTCCGAAATCAGGATTAGGCGTCATATCCGCGAGAATTGGCTTAAGAGTCGCGGGATCTACAGTAACGTCAAAATCCCCCAGGAATGCGAAGGGCCCGCCGCCCCCACCGTAGTCGTTATCGGGAGACCATAACGGGTGGTTGAACAGGTTGTCGATGTCTGCACCGAATGTCGCGACGACTCGCTCTCCGAAATGGAAGTCCTTGTGCACCCCCAGGTTGATCCCCCAGGTGCCCGGTCCGGTTAGCAAGTTTCGTTTCGCAATCTTCGGGTTGTCAAAAATGTCGGCACCGAATGGAGGAAGCGCGAAAGCGTTTGGATCCCATATCTGATTCCCAACGCGATGATTGTAGTTTCCAGTAACGAGCGGCCGGTACGAAGGTTCGGAATTGAAATCACCGTAAGCGTCGAGCGAGGTCGCCGCGATATTGCCGGGCAAGATTGGGCCGCAGTTATCGCAGAGCCAGAATGGTGTGAAGCCGGTCCCGGTCTTGGCGAACATGTTGAATGTGGTTTGCCAGCCTCCCAGGAACGCGTCCGTCCACTTTGAGAAGGACGAGCCAAACTGCCTGCCGCGGCCCACCGGCAGATCATAGACGCCATAAGCTACGAATCGATTCCTTGGAACGAATGCTTCCTGCCCGTAATCGTGATTGGGCTCGAAGGGGTTGTAAGCGATTCCACCCAGGCTGGAGTTGCCGGTGTCGAGACCGGTCGACTTCTGATCGAGGTATGTGTACGACAGGTTCAGCATCAGGCCATGGGAATAGCGATGCTCCAACTGAGTCTGAAATGCGTTGGAGCGACCATGGCCAAAGTTGCCATAGGTGAGCAGAAAATCACCCAGGGCAGGGAACGGGAGGCGGGCGAGGTCTGCTGTCGAAAAGTTGCAGTCGCCGTTATTGACTGGATCACACGCCGTGACGCCGTCGCCAGTGGTTGTGCCGATCGGGGTGTCGCTGGGCCTGATCTCATTCAAATCAACACCGGCAATGAGCCCGCTCATTGACGTGCCCAAATAAGAGAAGCGCAGCGAAGTGTCACGGAAGATTTCCCGTTCGTAGGTCGCGTTGTACTGCTGAATCCGTGGCTGCTGAAGGCCAAAGGGAACCAGATTGACGGAGGGCAATCCCCCGAATCCCGAAGTGATAACACCGCCCGTGAGCGGGCTGAAGCCATGCGCAAATCCCGGCCAGGGCTGTAGGAGGGTCGGCGCGGGATTGCCATCTGCATCCTTGTTTTTCTTCGTCAGGCCTTGATTGAAATCATTAGTTGCGAGCGGATCACGTATCCCTTGGGCGGCCGACGTCGGGTAATAAAATCCGTAGCCGCCGCGGATCACAGATTTATCTGTCAGACGAAATGCGGCGCCGATTCGTGGTGCGAAGTTGTTCTTATCAGTGCGAACCACTCCACGACCCACGCCCAAACCAGACTGAGAAGCGGTGACCACTCCCAAGGCGACAATTCGCGTGTCAAGGAAGGGGATGGTCTTTTCGGACGGTACGACGAAACGCCCCTTTTGGCCCGTCGTTGTGTCGACGAAGTTAGGATCAAAGTTGGCCATCAGATCCCGGGCATCAACAAAAGGCGTAATTAACTCGTAACGCAGCCCCATGTTCACTGTCAGGCGGGGCGTTACCTTCCAGTCGTCCTGCACGAAGTACCCAGTCTCCCAGTTGTGAACGTCCATCGGAGGTCGCGGCACGTTAATGTAAGTGGCGGTGTCAGGTCCCTGTCCCAGGAGAAACTTCGCAAACGGGTTTACGCCTGAACCGAGGTAGGTCATCGACCCTCTGGGGTTCCCACGGTTGAGTGCGAATCCATCGACGGCCGCATTACGGACAAAGTCCGCACCCATCCTGAGATTGTGTTTGCGGATCACCCAAGTGAAGGTATCTCCAAAAGTAGCCAGATTCTGGTCTTCGGGGCGATCGGTATTTCGGTTGCCGTTCTGAAAAGCAGCAAAGTTGTTTCTGTTGAAGAGAATCGCTGGGTGACCAAAGGTTTTGAGTTCATTCGGTCCCACCACCGCACCATAGGCGTCGATGTCCGACTGATCAAAGCCGATGCTCGAAAGAAAACCTCCCAGCGTTGTGTTGCTATGGGTGTATAGGTGCTCTTTGTTAAACCCGCCGCGCGCTTCGTTGACGATGCTGCTGTTGAATACCCGCGTATAGGAAATCTGGACCGTATTGTTCCTGCGATAATTCTGGCTTACACCCAGTCCACTGTAAGGCGACTGTACGAGGTTGCCGTTGTAGGTCCGCGCCGACCCGTTGTAGGAAACATAGACGCGGTCCTTTTCGCTGAAGTCGTGATCCACACGCAAGGTACCCACATCCTGTACCGAGTGGGTAGGCAAGTTACTCAAGTAGCCGGGAATACGTCCGTTGCTGGTGTTGATGGGCGCTGCGAGACCAATCTTCGGGAAATAGGTCCCAATCAAGCTTTGGACGGTTGGATTCAGCAACCTTGAAGGAATTTGGATAAAACGGTTTGTGCAATCCGGATTGGCAGGGTCGCTGTTGTCGCAGAAAACAGTCGTATCAGTAGCAATTTCCTGCGGCGTAAGCCCAGCAAAGACATTGTCGGGGACTGTTGGCTGGGCACTCGGATCAAGTTGGGAGAAGTCGCCGCTCCACAGACTCGGATGCGGGATGCTGCTCGATTGGAACGTGTCTGGCTTTACGATGTAATTCCTTTCATACGCAGCGAAAAACCAAGTCTTCTTCAAGCCGGGGATCGGCCCGCCGATTGAACCGCCAATGTCGTTGAAGTTGAAGGAGGGGTTAGGGTATTTGCTCAGGATCGCGGTGGGAGCGAAATCACGTTTCGCATTTAAATCCTGCACCGTCCACGCCGCCAAAGCCGAGTTCTTATTGTTGTAGAAAGCCGAACCGTGGTAACCCGCGCCGCCGCGCTTGGTGGTGACTCGGATATTCGCGATGCCCGAATACTCAGCGCTGAAATCATTCGACAGGACGTTGATGTCTGCTACCGCCTCCAGTGACGGCTGGCTTGAGCTGTGATCGCTGAAGATTCCTCCGTTGGAGCGCTGCCCATCCACCGAGAAGTTGGCGCCGTAGCTTTGCGCGCCCAGGAACTTGAATGCGCCGTCGTTTGGACCCTGCGTGATGTTGGGGTTCAAGTAGAGGAACGTGTAGACGTCCCGGCTGTCGCGGGGGAGTTCGATGACCGCGCGGCTACTGATGGTGTCGCTGATGGTCTGGTCGTCCATGTTGACCAGCGGCGCCTCCGCCAAGACATCGACGGTCTCGCTCGCGGAAGCAACTTTCAACTGCGCGTCTGCCCTGACGGTGTCGCTACCGTTGATTTCAATCCCGGTGACTTGAGTGGTTCTCATGCCAGCCAAGGAAACCGACACCTGGTATTTGCCGATACCCAAGCCGAATACCCGGTACTCTCCCTGCGCGTTGGTTTTCGTTTCGCGCGGATTGTTTGTGGCCAGATCGAGAATCACCACCTTCGCGTTGGGGACAATCGCTCCCGAAGGATCAGTCACTGTACCCGTGATTGTTCCCAGGTCCGTACCTTGCGCAAACACAAGCTGGGAACTCACCAGAGCGGCCAGCAGGATCAGGAAAATAGCGAGATATTTCGTCGACTTCATACGCGCGCGCCCTCATTTTGCGCAGAGTTCCTAAACGTTGATTTATTAACACACCCACACAGCAAAAGCAAAGAAAGAATAAGCAAATGAAAATATATGACGAATCAAACGCAAGTTATTCCAATTTTGGAAGGAAGCGTCATTCGGCCAAACCTAGGGGAACTGCAGGCCCTCTACTCCTGAGGCAGATGCAAGGCAAACGTCTGGACAACCCGGCTAATAACACCGTTTTCCGACGGCGAATCGGGGCGCAGGCCTTCTTCGAGGCATCGGAAAAACGCCAGCAACTGCCCTGCAATCACGTCGATTACGGGAGAGTTGTCATCTCCGACCTTGCCGAGGCCTTTGCAGTCGATCACTACGTCGCCTTCGCGAACCAGCTCCGCCGGAACATCCTCGCCGATGATCACTTTCAGCAGGCCGAGTTCTTTCTGATCGAATTCGCGCAGCAGATCGGACTCGTAGCGACGCAGCGTCGGGTCCGACGAAAAGAAACAGACGACCAGCGTGTCCTGGTGGACGTAGCTCATGGGACCGTGGCGAACGCCGAGATAGGTCTCGCTCATGGTCGTCACTCGCCCGGCGGTCATCTCGAGCATCTTGAGCGACGACTCGCGCGCTGCTCCGAAGCGGGCGCCGCTGCCCAGGAAAAGCGCGCGCTTGAAAGGCTCTTTGCCGATTCTCGCGAACGTTCCCAGATGCTCCTCGAGCAGGCGCGCCGCGATCCGGCTGAGAGTTGCGCAGACTTCGCCGTAGCCATCGGGTTCGGCAGAAAGTCCCAGAAAACGCGCGGCGAGCACCAGATTCGTGAAGCTGCTGGTCATCACCAGGCCCTGGTCGTTGGTCTCTTCCGGCAGCGTGACGACCACGACGCGGGGGTCGTTCCTGTAAGTGCGGGCAAGACTCCCGGCCTCGTTGCACGTGAGCACCAGATGACGGATCTCCGGCTCGGTCTTGAGCATGAGGGCAAGCGCGCCCGCACTCTCCGGGCTGTCGCCGGAGCGGGCGATCGATACCATCAATCCGGGACGGAGAGGCGGCAGAGCCTTGCTGCCGTGGGCAAGCAGAGCGCCTCCGCCGATGGCCTGCGCCAGCACGCCCAACTCGCTTTGAAGCGGCAAGCGGACACAGTCGCCCGCATACTCGGAACTTCCTGAACCGGTAAGGGTGAGGGATGCAATGCCCGCGAGCACGGGACGAATGCTTGCCGCTTTGCCTTGCATTAACGCCGAAGTGCGCAACCAGGTCGCTGGTTGCTGGCAGATCTCACGCAGGGTATGGAAATACCCGAGCCGGCGCTGCTCCTCGGTACTGCGGGAGAGCAACTCGGCCGCTTTGGGTTGGCGTTCGGAGAGCGTGCGCAGCCACTCCGGCTCGACGAGAGACGTAGGGGACATAAACTGGGCCTGCTTTTTCGAAACCCATAGGAAAATAACAGAAATATATAAAAAGTAAAAGAAAATATAAAAGCAAACTACGCATTCCCCGGTATACTCTGTGCGTTTTCAAAGGAAACATAACAGCATGCGTCGACGAGACCTTCTCAAGGGCGCTTTAGTCCTCCCGGCCGCCTTGGCCGCTGCCGATGTTCCCCAGCACTTGTGGCAAGGCTACGACTTCGGCGGGGGGCCACCCGTCCACGATCGGCTGAACCAGGGCCCGTTCGACGTCGATCAGGACCAGGGCTGGCAGACAGTGCTGTACACGACGGCTTCCGAAAAACCGTTGCGGAATCCGGGGCTCGGGCTTGTGGGCTACGCATGGGAAGAAAGCGGACCATCGCTGGCCGCGCGCGCCGGGCGCGAGACGCTCGAGCAGCATGTGGAGAAGATCTCGAGCCTGCCCTTCGTGGATGTGCTCTACATCCGCTGCGACTGGCGCAATGTGCAGAAGCAACCTGGCCGGCTCGACCTCGAGCCTGTCTGGCAGCTCACGCTCGATGCGGCCAAGGCCAAAGGCCTGCGAGTAGCGTTCCGCATCCAGTTGTCGAACTACTCATTCCAGCCGGAGAAAGTCGCGTTGCCGGAATTTCTGCTGGACCGCGTTCCGCTGGTGAAGATTGGGCGCATGCCGCATGGCGAAGGCGAATTCCGGGAACCGCGCTACGATCACCCCGAATTCCAGAAGGCCTTCGCTGAACTGAACGACTTGCTGGCGGCACGCTTCGAAGGCGATCCGATCATCGAGTGGATGGACCTGATGCAATACGGCTTCTGGGGCGAAGGTCACACCAGCGACTATCCCAGTCCGTTTCCCGACTACCTGACAGCCGAGAAGACGTTCGTGGCAATGACGGAGCGGCAACTCTCCAGTTGGAAGAAAACGCCCGTCGCCGTGAACACGCAGCCCGACATCAGCAACGTGGGCAACCGCACGGTCATCGACATGGCGGTGCGCGCGGGCGCGTGGCTGCGCTCCGACAGCATCATCGTGGAAGAGCCGATCCAGATCGAAGAACTCGCGAACCGGCCGCCGTGGCTGGCCACGATTCTCGAAGACGGCTACAACCGCGAGCACGATTTGCAGAAGCTGAAGGTCGATGCAGCCGGCATCAACGACATGGAGAACTACACGCTCCATGCTCTGGACCTGCACACCAACTTCTGGGCACTGTGGACCGAAGCCGACAATCTCGCGCGCTATAACGAAAAATATCCCCGCGCATTCGAGCGCCTGCGAACGAATCTCGGGTACCGGCTGCGGCCCTCGTGGGTTTGGCAGCGCAAGCGGTATGGCACTTCGGAACTGATTGTTTGCGTTTCGAATCGCGGAGTTGCCGGCGTGCCGGGAGTGTTGTGGCTACAGGTTGAGAGTCCAGACGGAAAATTCAAAACACGGGGCGCACTCGACGCTGGGTATCCACATGCTGGCGGCCTGCGTCAGGCTTCTTTTCTGCTGCCGGATGGGTATACAGGCAAAGTACAGTTGTCGGCGGAGCTTGAGATTCGTCCGGGCGTGATGAAGCGCGTGGCGTGGGCTTGCGAGCAGCCGGTCAATCCTGACGGTTCCATCAGCGTAGATGTGAAGGCTCATAACGAGCGGGGCTGGAGAAAAGGCGTGTAGTACGGTGAGACGGTAAGCCCGAATGAAGAACTGCTTTCATAGAAACCTTCTGTTTCTGCTGATCGCGACACAGTTCGCAACGTTGCTTTCCAGTCAGCAGAAGACTACCAGCGTGGCATCTCCCGGGCCGGCACGGTTCGCGCAACTTGTAGATGCAAACATCGTCGGCGTTCATGCTTACCAGGTTTCGCTGGCCCGCAAAGAGAAGAATATGGATCCGGCATGCTGGCCGGCGACCGACCCGAAAGATGCCGATCTCGAAGCTCTGGTCGCGCACCAGACTTCCCTGCTGAGTACGCCGTCTGCCGCTCGGGCATGGGCACTGGGAGCGCCATCGCCCTTCGACCCCGAGAAAGATCTGCAGCCACTCCTTTCCTCGCGCCTGCCAATGCCCGAGAACTTACCAGTCAACTTGTTCGCCACCTACCTACACGGCAAAGCACCGCAGTTCCGGCGCGAAGAAGTTCGCTCCGTCACGAATCTGTACCAGACGGTGCTCGAAGTCGAACGCGACGGCGACCGCTTGCAGGATCTCTACGCGTTCTACATTGCGCTGGGTCTTCCGGTGTATGTCGGTCAGTTGGGCCTGCCCGGCATGGACGAAGACTTCCTGGCGACGGGACGGGTTCTTGAAGGACATGCGTGTGCCTCTCCGGTTGGACTGAGCGCGGCCGAGTGGCAGATCGCCGGACGCAAGATCTGGAACTGGGGCGAAAAGAATCTTCACGTACGCGACGCAAAAGTCGTGGCCGATGAACTGCTGACGGAGCCCGACGTCAAGGCATTAGAGCCGCGCATGAAAGCGCTCCCGGCCCAGCGCATCGCCGTCATCGGGCATTCGTTCACGATGGACCTGCACTGGGCTTCGCCGTCAGCCTTTGTGCCCATCGTCACCGCCATGTTCGCGACCGAAAATCCGGCAGTGGAGTTTCGGCAGTTTCAGGGCGGAGGGCTCACGTCCTCACGGGCGATGAAGAATTTCTACAAGGACGCGCTCGCCTGGAAGCCTGACACCGTGCTTCTCGTCCTCATTAATCGCACTGACGAGGACCTGGAAGATCTCCGCACAATGGGCCAGGGCTTCAAAGCAGCCGGAGCACGGGTGGTGATGTTCGACGACGTCCATGACCCTGACTCGGGCGATCCTCAGGCACGCCAGAAGGAAGCGGCCATTGCGCGCGAGGCAGGCATCGAAATCGCAGCAGTCAGCCCGATTCTTGCGGCGTCACCCGATCGCGGCCGCTTCTCTTGCCTCGATCACATCCACATGACCGAACCCTACCATCGGCTGATGGCGAAGGAGTGGCTGCGCTTGATTCTCAAAGAGCCGCTTTCGGCCGACGCGAAGTGAGAGCATTCCCTTTCAGGACGCCGAAGCCAACGTTGCCGCACTCAGCAAAGCCGACGACTCCTTGTCCAGATAGACGTTGGTTTGAGCATGCTTGCGCAAGATCGAGGCGGGCGCCGCCGGAGAAATCTCTCCATCGAAGCAAGCGTGCACTGCCTTCGCCTTACGCGCGTCGGGCACAAAGCAGATGATTCTCTTCGCCTTCATGATCTGCCGAATGCTCATGGAAATCGCGCGTGTCGGCACGTCTTCCAGCGTCGCGAACCATCCCTCGCCCATCTGCTGACGGCGGCACGCTTCGTCGAGGTCGACGACAATGTAAGGTTCCTCGGTCTCAAAATCCGCCGGAGGGTCGTTGAACGCGAGATGCCCGTTCTCACCGATACCAACAAACGCGACGTCGATCGGCGTGGAGGCCAGTGCTGCACCGGTCTCGCGGACGACCTTTTCAGGATCCAGATCGCCGTGCAGCAAATGATGCTTCGTAATGCCGGTCTTCTCGATGAGCCTCTCTTTCAAGAAGCGGCAGAAGCTGGCAGGATGTGTTTCCGGAATATCGATGTACTCATCAAGGTGGAACATCTCCACGCGTGACCAGTCGATACCGGGCAGGTGGGTGAGCACTTCGAGAAAGGCAAATTGCGCGGCGCCGGTGGCGGCGATGATGCGGGCCTTCCCGTTTTTCTGGATGGCTTCTCGCAGGACGGAAGCGGCTTCCTCGGCGGCGACTTTTGCCATTTGCTGCTTATCTTCAAAGCGTTTGATCTGCACGTTATGTATGACCTCGTAATCAGGATCTTGCAGGAACTTCAGCTGTGCGCTGCGCAGCCTGCGCCGCCAGTTTCAGACACAACTGCACGGACGGGAACACGTCTTCAATCGAAGGCCGCAGTGCTTGTTTCGGACTCAGATCGCGGATCAGGCTCGCCGCCTCGTCATAGAAACCATTCACAACGTCTTCGGTCGTCTCGGGCGATTCGTATTCTTCGAGGACCACGCGATTTTCGCGGAAGCATCGAAAGCCTCGCAATGGACCGAACGGACAGGTCACTACAGCGCGGAAGCCTTCTCCAAAAAGCTCGTAGGTCTCGTCGCGGACGCCGCAAGTAGGCAGCACATCGATTCGTCCTGAAGCCCCGCTGGCGAATTCAAGATCGATTGCATACCAGTCAGCGGCAGATTCCGCCGGCTTCAGGGTGCGAATGCTCGCGTTCGCGATTTCGCCAGCGATGTATCGCATCGTGTCCACCGCGTGCACGGCCGTCCCCCACAGGAACTCGGGCTCGCTGCGGGCGTGGCGCGTAAACGTGCACCGCACATAGCGAAGCTGCCCTTGCCCCCGGCTCCACTCCAGCGCGTGGTTGAGGAACGGCATGAATCGGCGATTCACCGAAACCATGTTGGGAGTGCCCGTCTTCCGAGCTGCCGTTCGCAGCACCTCCACGTCGGCCAGCGAGGGCCCCAGCGGTTTCTCGACGACACATGGCATCCCCCGCTCGAGCAATTGGATTCCGACTTGCGGAATCTTTTCGACCGGCACGACGGCGATGCAAGCATCCAGATCGCCGCGGCCCAGCATTTCGTTCATGTCGCCGTAGGCATGCTGAAATCCGTAACGACTGCTGAACAACTGCGCCCGCTCCAGCCGGAGATCACAGGCCGCCGTCAATTCGATCTCCCCCGGATGCTCCGCTTTGTAGCGGGCCAGGGGAACCGCGTGCCCGATCTCGGAATGTTCGCCGCAACCGATTAGTCCCAGACGAATCATGAGTCGTGCTCCGCCGGAGAGACCAGCGCCGGCGCTTGAGGGTCCTCGGAAGGAGTGGCGGTCCCGCGGATAAGGTGCAATGAAGCACCGACGGCGATGGTCAGTCCCGCAAAACAGAGAACCGTCATTCGCTGGTCCGGCGGAGCAGGCAACAACAGCAACAGACTCAATAGCCCGATCGCCGAGATGGTGCGGCTCAAGAAGCGGAACACTGGCACAGTAAAGTCCGGTGAGTCTTTCAATTCCGTTGCGACATCAACGGGCGTGTTCAGATTCCGGAAAAGCTGCGCGCGCGCCGGAGTGTCTCCACGATCGAAGAGCATGCTCAGAAAGAAAATTCCGAACGACGAGGGAATAATGTATGCGACCTGCTGAATCAGCGACCAGTGATAAACGAAGGCGCCAAGCATGCCCAGCACGAGACCCACGGTGAAAGACGCCAGCCCCGACCAGGGCGGCGTGCGTCGCACCGCCAAGCCAAGCAACGCTGGCGGGCCGTACGCCAGCGAGATCAGCGTATTGAACGTTAGCATGACGTGGAACACGCTCTGGCCGCTGGCCGCCATCACTGCGGCGATGATGGTGGTGGCCGCACCCACCAGGAAGGTCGTGATCCATCCCACGAGTAGCAGCTCCCGGTCGCCCGCTTGCTGGCGGAACAGCGCCTGGTAGAGATCTTTCGTCAGGATCCCCGACTTGAGATTGAACTGAGCCGAAAGATTCGCCATGGTCGAGCTAAACATCGCAGCCAGCATCACTCCAATCAGTCCGTGCGGAAGAAGGGTGAGGCTTGCGACCGCATATGCGCCCTCGCTGGGATTCGCAAGCGACGGCCACAGCGCGTGCAAGTCGGGATACAGCACCCGCATCGCCATCGGCGGGATGAACCAGAGAAACGCGCCCACGAAGAACAATCCGCAGCACAGCAATGCGACTTTTTTGGCGGAGCGCTCGTTGTCGACGCTGAAGTAGCGCTGTGCCATCGCGCTCGTGTTGTAGCCGAACGACACCATGATGGTCCACGATACGAGGTAGATCCATCCAAACTCTCCGGTTACGTGTAGCGTCTTCATCTCCGGCGGCAACGAGTGCCAGAGTCCGCCGATCACCGCCGACGCGAGCCAGTGATGTGATCACCAGCACCAGGCAGAACGGCATCAGGATGGAGGCCTGCAGAAAATCCGTGACCACGACCGCCCACAGCCCGCCAATCACGCAGTAGAAAATGATGATGGCCCCTGCGCCGAGAATCGTCCAAGTGACCGGAAATCCGCACGCCGACGAAACGAACAGGCTGAGCCCGTACAGCATGCTGGCGCTGGTGAAAAGCTGAAACAGGATCGTGGTCCACGAGAATGTCTGATGAGTGGTCGAGTTGAAGCGCGCGGACAGATACTCCATCACGGTCGTGATACGGCTCCGTCGCCATCGCGCGGCGAAGACAAAATATCCGAGCAGAAAACTCAGAGCGTTGCCGACGTACAGGCCGGTGGCCGCAATCCCCGCGCGATACGCAACTCCGGCCGCCCCGGTAAAAGTCCACGCGCTGAACCCCGACATGAAACAGCTCAGTCCTGCGACCAGCCAGGGCACGCGGCTCCCACCGCGGAAGTATTCCGCCGCGCTTCGGTTGAAGCGCATCACGTAGAGACCGACCAGCGCCATGAGCAGCGCGTACAAACCAATCACCGCGTAGTCGATCAGGTTCACGCTCTGCATGCCTGCGGCCTCTGGTTTTCTTATACTGTGTCAACAAGCAAAAGAGAAGCCAATAGATACCAAACGAAAGAAAAAGTCGAGAAACGATGTTAGACTGGGCCGGCATGTCCCGCCCCCGCCTGATCGTTTGTGCCGGGCCCGATTTGTTTGGGTCGTTCTTCACGGCGGCGCAAAGAAAGCGGCTATCGCGCTTGTTCGACTGGCAGCCGAGATGGGGCACAGAAACTTACCGGGCTGAAGAAACTCTCGCAGGCACAGGGGTTGATCACCACTTGGGACAGCCCAAAGTTTGCCGAGGAACTGCTCGCGCTCGCGCCAGACTTGCGAATCATTGCGCACTGCGGCGGCGAGGTGAAAGCTCGCTTTGCACGCCGTCTCTTCGACGATCTGACGATCACAACCGCCCCGGTACCAATGGCACGGGCAACTGCGGAAATGGGTGCGACCCTCCTGCTCTACTGTGCCCGCAATGTGGACTTCTACCGGGAACAGTTGCGCAGACGATCGAACCGGATCTACCAAGACCTGCACCTGCACGGATCGAGCGAATCCATCGTCGGTCAGGAAGTCGCCATGATCGGTTTCGGCCGCATCGGGCGGGCCCTGGTCGATCTGCTGCGCGGATTCGATCTGCAATGGCTGGTCTACGATCCCTACGTACCCAGATCAGTTGCGAGAAAGTACTCAGTGCGCATGGTCGGATTGACGTCGCTGCTGTCACGCGCCCACTTGCTGGTCCTCACTGCAGCTCTGACGGACGAGACGCGCGGACTTCTGAATCGCCAACGGCTGGCACGCCTGCCAGACAACGCGGCCATCATCAACGTCGCTCGCGGGGGATTAATCGATCTGGACGCGCTAACGCGAGAGGTGCAACGCCAGCGATTGCGCTGCGCGCTTGACGTCACCGATCCGCTGGAACCGCTGCCCATCGGTCATCCCCTGCGCAAGTTGCCGGGCGCGATTCTTACGCCGCACGTGGCGGCCGCGAACTGCCAGGTGCGGCACGACATTGCTGATGTGGTAATGGATGATCTGGACAGATTTTTCCAAGGCCGCGCGGTCCGCAACCGCGTGACCATCGACATGCTCGACCGGATGACTTAGACGTGAAGATCTCGTTCTCCACCCTCGCCTGCCCGGACTGGACGCTTGCGCAAGCCGTCGCGATCGCGTCTTCGTCAGGCTACGACGGCATCGAGTTACGCTTCGTCGAGAACGAAGATTCGCTGTGGAAGCTCCCCGCGTTTAGCGGCGCGCAACTGTCTTCCACGAAAAGTCTGCTGCAGGATCGCGGCCTGGTGATTTCTTGCGTCGATACCAGCTGCCGCTTTCACTTCCCCGATCCCAAGGAGCGCGAGCGTTGGGTTGAGGAAGGTGTGCGCATGGCAGACTCTGGCGGCTGCGCTTGAGGCGCCGGGCATCCGAGTGTTCGGTGACACGATTCAGATGGGCGCCACCCGCGACATGACTCGCACATGGATCGCGGAGTCGATTCGGTGCCTCGCGGACAAGATTGCCTCGACAGGAGTCGAAGTCTGGCTCGAGACTCATGGCGACTTTGCGGGAGCGGACGAAACGGCATCGATTCTTTCCGAGGCGGCTACCTCAAAAGCGGGCACACTTTGGGATCCGGCGAACTGTTACATCGAGTCGAAGGAGCGGCCGCAAGAAGGCGCGGCTCGGCTTGGCACTTCCATCCGGCACATGCACTTTAAAGACCTGCTCATCGAGCAGAATAGGTGGACGCCCGTGCTTACGGGCGAAGGAAATTTCGCGTTGCAGGAAGTGCAAGCGGCATTGCGCCAGATCAACTACCGGGGCTTCGTTTCGTTTGAATGGGAAAAGAAGTGGCACCCGGAAATCCCTGACGCGTCCGTGGCACTGCCGCATTTTGCGCGCTGGTGGCGGGAGAACGCTGCGCAATGAGCGATAACTCAATCCTGCGGAAGCTCACGATCGCCGATGTCCCGGGCGCGATGGCCTTGTCGACCGAAGCGGGATGGAATCAGACCGCCGACGATTGGCGAATGTTGATCGAATTGTCGCCGCAAGGCTGCCTGGCCATTGAGATCGATGGCGAAATCGCCTCGACCGCGACGCTCACCTGTTACGGAACCAGCCTGGCGTGGGTCGGCATGGTACTTACCAGAATCAAGCACCGCGGCCGTGGCTACGCGATGCGTCTGTTGAAAGAAACTCTGCGAGTGGCCGACGAGATGGGCGTTGCAAGCGTGAAACTCGACGCCACCGATCTGGGCCAACCGCTTTACGAGAAGCTAGGATTTCGCGCCGAGCAACCGGTGGAACGCTGGTGGCGCGCGGGACACGAAAACGCAAGTACAAAGTCTGCGCGCGAACCAGTTGGTCCGAACTGGCAGGCGGCCGACGTACATGCCTTTGGCGTGGACCGTCGAGCTCTGCTTGAAAAGCTATCCCGACGCAATGCTCCGCTCACGATCGAACAACTCTTATCTGCTGACGCGAGCGGGCCGCGAAATTTCGTATCTCGGGCCGTCGGTTTGCGAGAGCCCACTAATCGCGCGGAAATTGATGGAGCGCGCTTTGCAAAGTCCGAGCCCGGGAGGCTGGTTCTGGGATCTGATGGTCGATAACAAGCCGGCCGTCTCCCTTGCGCAAGACTTGGGCTTCGCGCCGAAACGGCACCTGCTCCGCATGGTGCGCGGCAAAGACGTCCGCGGAAATGAGGGTGCCGTGTACGCTCTCGCGGGATTCGAACTGGGGTAAGGATGAAGATTCAGAACGTAACCGAACTGGAAGAATTGCTTTCCCGTCCGCGCGAGAGCGATATCGCCGCGATGGCTGACTTGAAGGGCGATCTGCTGATCCTCGGCGTTGGCGGGAAGATGGGCCCGAGCCTGGCCGCGTTGGCGCGTCGGGCTTCCGACAAGGCAGGCGTAAAGCGGCGAGTGATCGCGGTAGCCCGCTTCAGCAATCCCGAGTTGCCGAGGGAACTCGCGGCGCAAGGCATTGAGACCATCGCCTGCGATCTGCTGGAACCGGGCGCGCTCGAACGTCTGCCCGATGCTCCCAACGTCATTTTCATGGCCGCGCGCAAGTTCGGCAGTTCGGGCGCCGAGCACCTGACTTGGGCAATGAATACTTTTCTTCCCGCTCTGGTCGCCGAGCGGTATCGCAACTCGCGCATCGTCGCGTTTTCGACCGGCAACGTGTATCCGCTGCGTTCGGCCGCGGAAGGCGGCGCCACGGAAGCCACGCCCGTCGCACCGATCGGTGAATATGCGCAATCGGCGCTCGGACGGGAGCGCATGTTCGAATACGGATCTTCTCGTCACGGCACGCCAGTCACAATTTTGCGCCTCAATTACGCAGTCGAACTACGCTACGGGGTCCTCGTCGACATCGGGCGCGCCGTCTATGAACGCCGCCCCGTCGTGTTGACCATGCCGCAGGTAAACGTCATCTGGCAGGGCGACGCCAATTCCTGGTGCCTGCGGTCGTTCGCGCACTGCCAGTCTCCGCCGTTCGTTCTGAATATCACCGGACCCGAGACGCTTTCAGTACGTGACATCGCAGCGGAATTCGGAAAACACTTCGGCATCGAGCCAACCTTCGGACCTGAAGCCAGTGAGCCCACCTCGCTGCTCAACGACGCGAGCAAAGCCAACAAGCTCTTCGGAAAGCCGGGAGTGACGCCGACAGAAATGATTGCCTGGATCGCCGACTGGATCCGGCAAGGAGGAACGATGCTGAACAAGCCCACGCATTTCCAGACGCGGGACGGAAAATTCTGATGCAGCTGCGAGACAAGCTTCGCTCTGGCCTGGTGATTCCGGCGCACCCGCTTGCGCTGAATGCCCAGCGAAAGCTCGATGAGCGCCGCCAGCGCGCGTTGACCCGCTATTACCTGGCTGCCGGAGCCGGAGGCGTGGCCGTCGCTGTCCACACCACGCAGTTCACCATTCGGGAGCACGGACTGCTGGAGCCCGTTCTGCAACTGGCACAGGAAGAATGCCGGTCGCACGAAGTCGTGAAGATCGCGGGTGTCTGCGGAAAGCGCACGCAGGCGGAAACCGAAGCGCAGTTAACCTCACGCCTGGGATACGACGCCGCCCTCCTGAGCCTGGCCGCGCTGCGAGAGGAGTCGATCGCAGACCTGGTCGAGCACGCGAAGGCCATCGCGTCCATCATCCCCGTGATGGGTTTCTACCTCCAGCCCTCGGTCGGAGGCCGCTTTCTGCCGTACGAATTCTGGCGGCAATTCCTCGAGATTGAAGACGTCGTGGCCATCAAGATCGCGCCCTTCAATCGCTATCAGACCATCGAAGTCGTGCGAGCGCTCGCCGAGTCGGGGCGCGCGAATGATGTTGCGCTGTACACAGGTAACGACGACAACATTCTCAACGACCTGTGCTCCGTCTTCGACTTCAACGGTCAACGCATCCGTTTTGCGGGGGGCTTGCTTGGGCATTGGGCGGTCTGGACTCACGTCGCGGTCTCCCACTTGGCGAAGGCCAAGGCCGCGCGAGAGAGCATGTCCGCCGAATTGCAGTCTTTGGCTCCACAGGTGACCGATTCAAACGCGGCGATTTTCGATCCCGCACACCAGTTTCACGGATGCATCCCTGGCATTCATGAAATCCTCCGGCGGCAGGGACTGCTCGAGGGACGCTGGTGCCTCGATCCAAAGGAAGAACTCTCGCCCGGTCAGATGGAAGAAATCGACCGAGTCTGCAAGGCATATCCGCATCTTCAGGACGATGCGTTCGTAAAGGAGCATCTGGATGACTGGCTTCGCTAAAGCTGTATTTGTCGCACTACTCAGCGTGATCCCCGCCCTTGCCGCCGACACTCCGACCATCGAAAGCACGCGCGCCCACGAAGACGCGAAACTCACGCTCGATCCCTCCGCTCCCTTCTGGAAGAGCGCCAAGGCCGTGTTCGTCGACAAAGATCGCTTCGGCAACCCGGTCCACGCGTACCGCACGGAGGTCCGCACGCGCTGGACGAAAGACAATCTCTATTTTCTCTTCATCTGCCCCTACAAGGAACTGAGCCTGAAACCCAACCCGAACACCCACGAGGAGACCAATCAACTCTGGAACTGGGAGGTCGCGGAAGCGTTCATCGGCTCCGATTTTTCCGATATCCAACACTACAAGGAATTCGAAGTCTCCCCGCAGGGGGAATGGGTCGATCTCGATATCGACTTGAAGAAACCCCATCACGAGGACGGCTGGACGTGGAACTCGGGCTTCGAAGTCCTCGCCAAGATTGATTCGCAAAAGCACGTCTGGTACGCCGCCATGCGAATTCCGTACAGCGCCATCGATACGCGTGCCGCGGCCGCGGGCAACACGCTGCGCATCAATCTGTTTCGCAGCGGCGGGCCGCCAACGAGTCCTTACGGCATCGCGTGGCAACCGACCATGAGCAAAACATTCCATGTGCCCGAGAAGTTCGGCCTGATCAAACTGGTCGAGGAGGGTAAGTAGCGACTAAAAACCGAATTGCCATACAGGCAGGTCACAAGTTTGAGGGAGCGCCATCTCGTCTCCGCCCGTACGTCGCGCCCCCGTGTTGGGAACGCACCGTTGCAAACCCCCAACCGCTGCTCCAGAGCAGCTCAAAGAAAGGAAACTGTATGCAATCGCATCCTAGAGTCCTCACCGTCACACTGGGTCTTCTCATCCTGGCCTGCGGCCTCGCCTCGGCACAATCTGGTACTTGCAGCGGGATGAGCCTGGGCCAAGGCGCCAGCCTGAACGGCTTCATACCGTTCCAACCCACGAGTTTGTGGAACACCGATATCTCCACGGCACAGGTGGACGCCAACTCGGCGAACATCATCAACTTCATTGGGTCGACGGTGACGCTGCACCCCGACTTCGGAGCGGGCACCTTTCACAACCAAACCCTCGGCATTCCTTACCAGATTGTTGCCGGGACACAGGCAAAAGTTCCGGTTACGCTGGGAGCATTCTTCGACGAGAGCGATCCCGGCCCAGAACCGATTCCTGCAAACGCGCTGATCGAGGGATACCCGAAACCCGGCAATGGAGACCGTCACGTGCTCGTGCTTGAAAAGGACGGGTGCTGGCTGTACGAACTCTACAATGCGTCGGTGAAGAGCGGGAAGTGGAGCGCCGACTCTACCGCTATCTGGGACATGACCATCAACGAACAGCGGCCGTATGGCTGGACGTCCGCAGATGCCGCAGGGCTTCCGGTCTTCGTGGGTCTCGCTCGCTATGACGAAGTCGCGGCCGGCGCCATCAACCACGCACTGCGCTTCACGGTACCCACTTCGCAGAAAGCGTTTGTGCTGCCGGCGACGCACTGGGCGTCCACTACAACGAATACGAGTGCGCCACCAATGGGCACGCGGCTCCGGCTGAAAGCCAGTTTCAACATTTCCGGCTTTCCCGCCGACGACCAGGTCATTCTCACGGCACTCAAGAAATACGGGATGATCCTGGCGGACAACGGCAGCGCAATCTTTATGAGCGGCGTACCCGATGACCGCTGGAACAATACGAATCTCAACATGCTCAAGACGATCACGGCTTCGAACTTTGAAGTTGTGCAGATGGGAACCATCTACACGCCGGCGAACCTGCCCACCGGTCCTTCGCCGACGATCGGCAGCTTCACGGCGAATCCAACCAGCGTGACTGCCGGCTCACCCGTCACTTTGAGCTGGAGCACGACCAACAGCACTTACAACATCATCGATCCGCAGGCCGGCCCGGTGCGCGGCACGAGTATTGTTCTCACGCCATCGGCCACGACCACCTACACGCTCTCGTCCACCAATCAATTTGGCAGAACGACGGCCACCGTCACGGTCACGGTTCACTAAACGCGAGGATCCTGCCCGCGCAATCGCGTGTGCGGGCAGGAATTTTTAGACCTTCAGGACTTGCTGATGCAGAAAGACAAGCCCGGCCGCACCGAGAACGCCGCCATACCCGACCGCACTTTGGAGGACCACGGGAACTTCCCGTCCGAGCATTCCACAGCCATTTTTGGCAATAGCGGCGCGAACCGGACCCAGCACCTGATCCCCAGCCTGCGCAATGTTGCCGCCCAAGATCAGAACTTCCGGATCGAACGCATGCAGCAAACTCACGACCAGCGCACCCAGATAGTCGAACGCGCGTTCAAGCACGGACTGCG
Source organism: uncultured Acidobacteriota bacterium (assembly GCA_963745435.1). Taxonomy (GTDB): domain Bacteria; phylum Acidobacteriota; class Terriglobia; order Terriglobales; family Acidobacteriaceae; genus Gp1-AA133. Next base: position 96,964 of record CAVUXK010000001.1, read on the forward strand.
CGCTCGCGTCCCCGCTTGCGGCGGCCCGGAAGATCGCTTCGGCGTCCGGGAACTGTCCGCCTTCCCTCGGCAGAGTCGTGGAAGCGGCACGGTGTTGGTGCGCGAAGTAATCTGCCTCAATCGCGCGCGAGGAAAAACGCGTCTCAAGGCAGCCGTGATTTCCGCACATGCAGAGCGGGCCATGCACATCGACGGTCATATGTCCGAAGTGGCCGGCGATCCCGGCGGCGCCGTGCAGAATCACTCCGTCGACCATGGCGGCGCCGCCCACTCCGGTTCCAAGAGTCAGCAACACGACGTTTCTCCGCCCGCGCGCCGCTCCCCAAAGCACCTCCGCCACCAGCGCGGCTCGCGCATCGTTGTCGGCTCGTACCGACAAGATTGCTGCCGACGAAGTCACCGAGAACGTTTCCCTCCAGGAAATTCAAATCACCCGGCAAGCGATTAATGCGCGACGATTCGGCGTCGATGATGCCCTTGCAGGCAATTCCCACTCCGCAAAGTGGTACGTTCGACTTTTCGATCGTGGAGTGGAAGAAGTCACGCAACTCAGCGACGGTGCGCGGAGACGGAGCCTGAAACTTCTCTCCCAACTCGCCGGAGGTATTGACAACCGCGGCTTTGATGGCAGTGCCGCCGATATCAATTCCCAGCGCCTGCGGAATTTCGCTTTTACGCGTACTGCATTCACTCATCGCGATTGTGCATTATACGCATCGTGTGCAATTCTACTTTGCGCTAGCAGCCGGACATCTGCATGAGCACTACGTGCGTGTCTGGCGAAGGAGAAGATTCCATGGAGAAGCGCGCCAACTCCGGCACGCCTTCCCACGAAGGTCCCAAGGCAGCATCGGAATACTTCGATCGAACGCTGGCTCTTCTTGAGAAACTCAAGCAAACGCAAGCCGACGTCATCCAGCAGGCAGCCGACCTTTGTATCGATCGCATCTCGCAAGGCGGCCTGGTTTTTCTTTTCGGCAATGGCCACTCGCGAATGCTGTGCGAGGAAATGACCCCGCGGCAAGGCTGCTTCCCGGGCTTTGTGGCCCTTGTCGAACTCGCGCTCTCTAATCACGCCAACATCGTTGGCGCCAACGGCCTGCGCGCTCCACTTTATCTGGAAAATTACGAAGGCTACGCGGAACAGGTTCTGCGCGGATTTCATTTCGGCAAGCACGACGCGTTTTTCGTGATTTCCACCAGCGGCATCCGTCCCGTGATTGTCGAGATGGCCATGGGCGCGCAGCAGCGCGGATTGCCGGTAATCGCGATCGTCTCGAAAGCCCACTGCGAACAGGCCAAGGCCGCGCACTCCTCCGGCAAGAAGCTGATCGACTGCGCCGACATCGTCATCGACAACCAATGCCCTACCGGAGATTGCGTGCTGCAGTTGCCCGGCCTCGGATGGCCGACGGGTCCAGCTTCCACCGTGACCGGGGCAATGATCATCAACATGATCCGTTGCGCCACGGCCGAGGGTCTGCTACAGCGAGGAATCACTCCTGCGATTCTGCCGAGTCACCAATTTGTAGGAAGTGCCAGCGCAGCGCAGCAATTGGAAAACTTCTACGAGGCCTATCGCAAAAGTCTCGTTCACCTTTTCGAGTAGCTTCATCAACCTGCAGAACTCCGGAGCTCAATATGGGCACTCTTTCAAGGTATCTTGTGATCTTTCTGGCTTTCATGCCAACCGCAACGCATGTCGCATACGCAGCGGATTCCTACGCCGTCGCCACCGAGTTCGGCGTCGAAGCCAAAATGCGTGACGGCACTGTTCTGCGCGCTGACGTCTACCGCCCCAAGGTCGCGGACGAAAAATTCCCAGTGTTGCTGGAGCGCACGCCGTACGACAAGCGAAACTCTGCGGCCTTCGCAGTACGGGCCGCTGCTAAGGGCTACGTGGCCATCATCCAGGATGTCCGCGGTCGCTACAGTTCCGAGGGCGAGTGGTACCCCTTCAAAAACGAATCGAACGACGGCTTCGACACAGTCGAGTGGGCGGCCGCGCTTCCTTATTCCAACGGAAAAGTCGGGATGATCGGCGGCTCGTACGTAGGCGCGACCCAGATGCTGACGGCCATCGCGCACCCGCCGCACCTTGCCGGCATCTGCCCTGTTGTCACCGCCAGCAACTATCACGAAGGCTGGACCTATCAGGGCGGCGCGTTCGAACAGTGGTTCAACGAATCCTGGACGTCAGGCCTAGCGCAAGACACGCTCAACCGCTCAGTCCAGAAAAACACGAACGCACAGAACGGAATGTGGAAGCTTCCGCTCACCGAGTACCCGCTGTTCGACATCCCACCGAGCGATGCGGACCTGACGCGTTCGCTCGCCCCTTATTTCCTCGACTGGCTTGCTCATCCGAACTACGACGATTATTGGAAGCGCTGGTCGATTGAAGAGCACTTCGCCGACATCAATGTTCCGGTGCTCACCATCGCCGCCTGGTACGACATCTTTCAGGGAGGGTCGCTGCGCAATTACCTCGGCATCAAGCAACATGGCGCCAGTGATGCCGCGCGCAAGGGCCAGCGACTGGTCGTGACCATCGGAGGCCACGCCGGTTCGGGCCGCAAAATCGGAGATGTCGACTTTGGCCAGGCCGCCGAACGAGATGAAGACGACGTCACGCTCGCCTGGTACGACGGTCTTCTGAAAGGCGAGAGCAACGACTTCAGCAAAGCCAAACCGGTGCAGATTTTCGTGATGGGCCTGAATCAGTGGCGCGATGAAGATGACTGGCCGCTGGCGCGCGCACACGATACCAAGTATTTCCTTCACTCCTCGGGCAAGGCAAACACGCTCGGCGGAGACGGCACGCTCTCAGCGGTCGCCCCGCGCGCAGAGACTACCGACCACTACGTTTACGATCCCGCGAATCCCGCGCCCACGGTTGGCGGCCCGCTGTGCTGCGACTCCCATCATCTGAAGCCCGGCCCTCGCGACCAGCGCAGCGTCGAAGCTCGCCCCGACGTGCTTGTCTTCTCGACCCCGGCGCTCGTGCAAGATCTGGAAGTCACCGGTCCGATTACGCTGGAATTGTTCGCCAGTTCCTCCGCAGTGGATACGGATTTCACTGCGAAGCTGGTGGATGTCTGGCCCGATGGCTTCGCACAGAACCTGACGGAAGGAATCGTTCGCGGACGCTACCGCGATTCTCGCGAGCAGCCCCAACTCCTGAACCCGGGACAGACGTACAAAATCTCGCTCGACCTCTGGTCCACAAGCAACGTCTTCAAAAAGGGACACCGCATCCGTCTGGAAATCAGCAGCAGCAACTTCCCGCGCTTTGATCGCAATCTGAACACAGGAGAGGACAGCGCCACCGGCCGCAAGCCAGTCAGTGCGACCAACACGATCTACCACGACGCGGAACATCCGTCGGCAGTGATCCTGCCGGTGATCGGGGCTCAGTAGAAACGAAAGCGCCCTTCCTTCTGATGTCCTGTGATGTTCTTGCGACGTTTTTCTAGCGTTACTGAAAACGATGGCTGCCCCACCCTTCGCGGTTTTCGAAGGGTGGGAAGCAAGAAGTTTTTAATCTGATCGGAACGAGGCCTTGGAAGCGCCTGGCTCAGTGAATGTAAGCCCCGCCGGGCAGCAAAAACTGAATCGGCCACATCTCGGTTTTCTGCTCGACAAGCTGCGACCACCGAAACGGCTCGTTCCCTGCGTCTGGCAAAAGTTTGACGTCGGGCAGCGTCTCAGCGATCAGGCTAGCGACACTCGCTCCCTTTCCAGAACCAGTAACAAATATTCCCGTACTCCGAGGCGCAATGGCGCGCACGAAACGCAACGCGATCTCCGCATCTTCGATTGTCTGCAACAAGTAAGGACGCCCCACCAGCAGTGAGTTGTATTCGTATCCCCCAAGCACGCTCGAAAGAGGGCTCACGTATGCCTGATCAAAATCCAGGTGCGCGAGCGCCGGATCGTCCGGCGATACTGCCTTGAAGGGCATGCGAGTCTCGCCGAGTCCGCGCGGATCGAAAGACACAACCGTGTAACCGTCTTCAACATATTTCGCGATCGTCGGCCAGTCTGCCGCACCAGCTTTTCCGTTCTCTCCCAGCCAGAACAGCACCGGTCCGTGATCGCTTCCGGTTTTTCGAATGCGCAAGAGCGGCATCTGAAGATATTGGCTGTGGTGCAGCACGTACTTCCCGATCGTCATGTCGCCAGACTGAGTCTCGCCCGCCGATTCCCACCGAATCTCCTCTACTCCGGTGACCGCTCCATCAAATTCAGCAACTTTCCACTTGTCGATGTTTGGCCGGAGATTCGAGTAGTACAGCTGCTTGATCGTCTTTGCCGGCTCTTTCTTGTGGTTCTCGTAGTATTCCCTGATCACATCCATCATCGAGCGCGCGTCCTCGAAGTCGAGCATCACCTGCCCGGTGCGTGTCACCTGCACGGTCTTGTCATCAAGTTCTTTGGCTTCGAACTTTTCTTTCGGCGGCTTCAGTCCGTTGAAGTGATCCAGGAAAGCCACTGCGGCCTCCTGGTTCTGGGGCGAATACTGGTGATCGTGATAACCCTCAGCCATCGCAATGCGGTCCGCATGATTGAATTTGCCGTAGATTTCTGTAACTTCACGCACACTGCGGTGCGCGCCCTCAATCGGGAAAAAGTCGAGCACCGCGGCCGACACAAATACCGGTCGCGGATACATCATGAGCAACAACCCCGGGTTATCAATGTGATTCGAGATCATCCCGTACAAGTCCTGCTCAGGATCGCTGTCGGGATCTTTGAAAATGCGGTTGTAGACGCGCATAGGCAGCACGGTGATGTAGCAGGAAGGCGCACCCGCCTTTATGCGCCGATCGAGCGCCGCGATGTGCGCGACCTGAAATCCTCCGCCGCTCGTGCCCGTAATATTGATCCGTTGCGGGTCAACATCCGCACGCGTCAGCAGAGTAATCCACTGCACGAATGCCGTCCCAGATTTCCCAGCGCGCGAGGTTGGTTCCCGCCAGGTACGCCAGATTCCCCATCACTGCATGCTCGGCGCAAATCAGGTTGTAGCGGCTCTTCCCGGCCTTCGCGTCCCAGAACTGGCTGCGTTCTCCCTGCCCCACTGGATCCCACGCAATAACGACGTAGCCGTGATGAACCAGGCGCTGGCATAGGACCTGGTAATGATTCTTTCCATTCGTCGAGTGCCCCGCTGGCACAAGAATTCCAGGGTGCGTCTTGTTCCCGTCGTCAGGCACAAAGACCAGTGCCGTGACGTACACACCCGGCAAACTTTCGTAAATCAATTTCTCGATATGAAAGCCATCCATCGCGATCTTGCCCGTAATGCGCGCATGTAGCGGAGTTCGCTCAGACGGCAAACCGCCGAGCATGGCGAGCAGGCTCGCTTGCATCTTGTGCTGCAAGCGAATCAAGTCCGCTTCCGTGCGAATCTGCGCCCACTCTTTGCGCCGCGCTTCGTCCTCTCGCCAGGCCATCTCCGTCTGGTATTTCAGGTACGGCGTAATGGTTGGGCCTTCGGCCGAGGCGGGCGGCAGAACACGGAAGGCTTCCGGCGCAGGACCATCCGCGCCAATCGCAGATAAGCTGGCGCCCAGCAACACAAAAACAAAGAAAGACTTTTTCATGATTTGTCCGGCCATGCAGAATTCACCTTAAAGCGAAATGCCGCGCTTCCACGGGATGAAGTCGTCCTGCCCAAGCACTTCAGCCTTAGTACGCACTTCCCCGCTGGCAACCCGAATCACCGATTCAAGAATCGTCTCGCCCATTTCCTCGATCGACTTCTCGCCCGAAATGATCGGCCCCGCATCCACATCGATGATGTCGGGCATGCGTTGCGCCAGATCCGAGTTGGTCGCGATCTTGATCACGGGCGCAACGGGATTTCCGGTCGGCGTGCCCAGTCCGGTCGTGAACAGCACCACATTCGCGCCCGCGCCGACTTGCGCCGTCACGCATTCGACGTCGTTGCCGGGAGTGCATTGCAAATTCAAGCCAGCCTTAGCGGAGTATTCCGGATAGTCAAGCACGGCCGTGACCGGAGAGTTGCCGCCCTTTCGCGCTGCACCCGCAGACTTCATGGCATCCGTCAGAAGTCCGTCTTTGATGTTGCCGGGCGAAGGGTTCATCTCAAATCCCGAGCGCACTGCTTTTGCACGCGCAGCGTAGTCGCGCATCAGTTGAATGAAGCGATCGCCGGTTTGGCGATCCACCGTCCGATCGATTAGCGCCTGCTCTACGCCGCACAGTTCGGGAAACTCAGAAAGAATCGTGCGCCCGCCCAAGGCCGTGACCAAGTCGGAAACGTGTCCGACCGCAGGGTTAGCAGAAATTCCAGAGAACCCGTCCGACCCGCCACACTTCAAGCCGACGCAAAGCTGAGAGAGCGAAGCGGGAGTTCGGCGATTGCTGTTTGCCTCGGCCACTCCCAGAAATGTCTCCCGAATTGCGTCCGACAGCATGGAGAATTCCGAACTGCTCTTCTGCTGTTCGAAAACTAACAACGGCTTCTGGAAATGCGGGTCGCGCGCGGCGACCTGCTCGCGCAGAATGCTCACCTGCGAATTCTGGCAACCGAGACTGAGCACGGTCGCGCCCGCGACATTCGGATGATGCAGGTAGCCCGCAATCAACCCGCAGAGGTTGTGGGAGTCTTCGCGCGTACCCCCGCAGCCGCTCTGATGCATCAGGAACTTGATGCCGTCGACGTTCTTGAATAGCGCAGGCTTCGCCGCGGGACGCGCACCCTCATCGTTGCGCCGATGCTCGATCTCTTCTAGTCTGCCCTGCTTGTACAGCTCGACCATCTCCGCCACCTGGCGCCGATAGACTTTCGGCGGAGCGAATCCGAGTTCCTCTTCAAACGCCTGCTTCAGCGTCTCGATATTCCGGTTTTCGCAAAACACCAGCGGCACCACCAGCCAGTAGTTGCGCGTGCCGACTTGCCCGTCAGCGCGCTCGTACCCGAGGAATCGGCGCTCCTTCCAACGGGAAACATCGGGAGGATTCCACGGCTGATCCTTCGTCTTCTCCGCGAACGACAGAGCGTCGTGCCGAATATTCAAAACATTCAGCGCCGATCCCTGCGGAATCGCCTGCGTCGCCTTGCCGACCAGCACTCCGTACATGTACACCGGATCGCCCGGAGCCATCGGCTTCACCACGAACTTGTGTTTGGCGGAGACGTCGGAAGTCAGCGGAAAAGAATGGCCATCGGCTTCCACGGACTCGCCCTTGCGCAGGTCGCGCAAGGCAATCAGCACATTGTCGTCCGGGTGCAGTTTTAGAACCGCTTTCGCCATCGTCGCTTCCTACAGCAAATTTATACCTGATCCCGCGCCGCTGCATGCAGACTGGAGCCTTTCATCCTGTTCGCGCGCCGAAAACATAGCGCAAGACGAAACGACGCACTACGCACCTGGTGCTTCTGCTCTAGAAGTCTCGCCGCGCGACCATTCTGCAATCCGAATCAACCAGTGTGCCTCACCATGGAAAGACACGGTGCCAGATCTGCCTGCAGTTCACAAGCCGCGAAGCGGCGGCATAGGAAAGCCCCGCACGTAAGTGCGTGGGTCAGGTCACCAAGGAAACGACCGCGAGCCCCGCAGGGGGCGGCACTCCGGGCGACGCGGGCGACAGCCCGCGAGGCCCCGATGCCGCAGACTCGCGCATTGAACTTGTGTATAACAATACTTCGGATGAAACGCCTCCCCGAAAACTAACCGATGCCACTGAAGATCAAAGACAAAAAAGACTGCCGATGGGATCTGGTGAGCCTCGGCGAAATCATGCTGCGCCTCGATCCCGGCGACCGGCGTATCGCCACCACCCGAGCCTTCGAAGTCTGCGAAGGTGGAGGCGAATACAACGTCGCCCGCGGACTGAAACGGTGCTTCGGACTCGAAACCGCAGTCGTCACCGCCTTCGCCGACGACCCAGTGGGCCGCCTGCTGCAGGATTTCATCTTTCAAGGCGGTGTAGATCAGTCGCTGGTCCGCTGGGTCCCGCATGATGGCGTCGGGCGCGCCGCCCGAAACGGACTCAACTTCACGGAGCGCGGTTTCGGAGTCCGCGCGGCACTTGGGTCTTACGATCGCGGCCATACCGCAGTGTCTCAACTCAAGCCGGGCGACATCGATTGGGAAGAAATCTTCGGCAAACTTGGTGCTTGCTGGCTGCATACCGGCGGAATTTTCAGCGCTCTTTCCTCGACCACTCCCGAGGTCGTAATCGAGGCCATGCAGGCCGCCAAACGCCACGGAACAATCGTTTCCTACGACTTGAACTACCGTCCGTCGCTGTGGAAGTCGATCGGCGGGAAAAAGCAGGCGCAAGACGTGAACCGCCGTATCGCCCCGCTGGTCGACGTGATGCTGGGAAACGAAGAAGACTTTTCGGCGGCGCTCGGCTACGAAGTCGCCGGAGTCGATGCGAGTCTCTCCGACTTCGAAGTCGCGAGCTTCAAGCAGATGATCGAGAAGGCCGTGAAGGATTACCCCTTCCAGGTGGTCGCGACCACTCTTCGCAAAGCGAAAACCGCCACCCGCAACGATTGGGGAGCCATCTGCTATAGCGATGGCAATTTCTACCAGGCCAAAGAGCGCAAGGATCTCGAAATCTACGATCGAGTCGGCGGCGGAGACTCGTTCGCCTCCGGACTGATTTATGGTTTCCTCGCCGGCAAGGGTCCGCAGTTTGCCGTCGAATGCGGTGCAGCGCATGGCGCGCTCGCCATGACGACGCCAGGGGACACGAGCATGGTTACGTTGTCGGAAGTCCTTCGCGTGATGGAAGACAAGGGTGCTCGCATCGCGCGCTAGCAATCCAATCTTTGGGAGACAGTTCGATGGACAAACAGCAAGTGCGTGATCAGATTCTGGAGATCGGCGTCATCCCGGTGGTGCGTGCTGCATCCGCGGCCGAGGCCTGCCTCGCTGCGCAGGCCGTTTGCGACGGAGGAATCCCGATCGTTGAAATCACCATGACGGTCCCTGGCGCAGTCGATGTCATCCGTGAACTCCGCAAGAGCGCGCCTGCGTCCGTACTGATTGGCGCAGGCACCGTTCTCGACGCTGAAGCCGCACGCCGATGCCTGGACGCAGGAGCACAGTTCCTCGTCAGCCCTGGCCTGAATCTTCCCACCATCGAGTTCGCCGCTCGTTCCGGAATCCTGATGCTTGCCGGCGCGCTCACGCCCACGGAAGTCATCACGGCATGGAGCGCTGGTTCCGACTTCGTGAAAGTCTTCCCCTGCGGGCAAGTCGGAGGAGCGAAATACATCAAGGCCCTGAAAGGCCCGCTACCCCAGATTCCTCTGGTTCCAACCGGTGGAGTCAATCTGAACACCGCAGCTGAATTCATCGAAGCCGGAGCAGCGGCCCTGGGAATCGGCGGAGAACTCGTTCAAGCTGATGCATTGAAATCCGGCAAGGCCAACGTGATTGTCGAGAATGCCAGGAAATTCGTCGCCATCGTGAAACAGGCCCGCGAAGGTAACGCCGCGCCGAAGGTTCGCGTGGCCAGCTAAGAAACGCCTGGCCACCTCCGCAACATCAATGACATCGTCACTCCGTTTGAGTTTGTCATCCCGAGCGGAGTGAGGCGCGAGCCGAACGCAGTCGAGGGACCTTGTGTTTCCGCGTTTCGAGCATGCTCACCGGCAAGGCTCCGCTATTGATTCACGCCGCTCGCCAGAATTCCTCCGTCGACCACTAGCAAGTGCCCAGACACAAAGCTAGCAGCGTCCGAGGCCAGAAAAACTGCGGCTCCTACCAACTCTTCAACCTTGCCGAACCGCCCCATCGGCGTCCGCATCAAAAATTCGCGCCCGCGCTCGGTGCCGTCGAGAAGAGCTGCATTCAAGTCCGTGCGGAAAACGCCCGGTGTGATGGCATTCACGCAAACGCCATGTCTCGCCCACTCCACAGCAAGCGACTTGGTAAGAGACGCCACGCCCGATTTGCTCGCGCTGTACGCCGCCACTTCAAAGAGTCCAACATACGATCCGAGCGATGTGATGTTGATGATCCGTCCATACCCGCGCTCGATCATGTGCTTCCCGAACACCCGGCACGCCCGCAACGTACCGTTGAGGTTCGTTTCCATGATCGCGTTCCATTCCTCCTCCGGCACTTCAAGCGTAGGAGTACGTTTCGTACGGCCCGCACAGTTCACGAGTATGTCGACCTTGCCGAACGCCGCCCGAACCTCTGTCAGCAACCGTTCGAGGCTGGTGTTCTGCGTGACATCGCACGTCACAGTCAGAGATTTCCGCCCGAAGCTTTCCACGGCCGCAGCCGCAGCCCGCGCTTCCGCCTCGCGACGTCCCGTCGGAACTACATTTGCACCCGCTTCCGCGAGTCCTTTCGCCAGCGCCAGCCCGATTCCGCTGGTGCCGCCGACCACTACTGCAGTCTTGTCCTTCAGATCGAGAAGAGGATGTCCCATGTAGAGGATTGCCTTCGATGAACGCTGAATGTCTTGCCGATTATAAAGCGTTCCCTGCGTTGTCTGTCGTTGCGCGAACGCTCCAACCCGAAATCCGGCGCTGTACGCAGCAAAAAGAAAGCGGCCGGAGTCAGCCGGCCGGTCTCGATCTATCTCGCGAAGCACTCGTGACCTCCCAAGGAATTAGCCCTTCTTCTTTTTCCCTCCACCATGGGAGTGCCCCGCGCCTTTCGCCTTCAGTTGTCCGGCAAATGGAGCGGGCGTATTGAGAGGCCCCTCCGGCCCGTGCGCGTGATCGGAGTACTGGAACTGCACTGGAACCGTCTCGTTGCCATTGGTCAGCTTCACTTCCTGAAATACCTGCGTCAAAGGATTCGCTTCAAAAACGGGAAAGTCACCGCATTCTTCTCCCTGCTTCGAAGTCCACCCCAGGAATTTCACCGCCGAAGGATCATTCCCCGCGCGAATTGCGTCTTCCACGTCAGCGTCTGTTCGGGCTTCGTTCAGTTCGTGATAGAAAGTGGCGACCACGTTCTTCCACGATTGATCGAACACCGGAATGCCATTCGTCGTTCCATCCGGCAGATTCTCCGAATACACCCCGATGGCGTAGTAAATGATCTTCGCCGCCGCACTGCTGCCCACGTGTACCGAGCCGTGATATCCGCCCAGACCCTGCGTTGAATCTTCTTCCTCTTCAGCGGGGAGGTGGGTTCTCACCTTTTCGGCTTTGGCGGAGACGGCACCGCCCGTGGGCGTCGTGTCCGTGTTCAAGATCGTCCCGCTCGGCAGCATGAAATTGAACAGGGTTGACTTGAAGTCGAATCCGTTCAGAGTGCCGGCCGTGAACAACTGCTGCACCAGATTCTCGACATCTCCCTGCGAAAACACCTTCGGAGGTGGCCCTGCCAGCGTCTGCGATGGTTTAAACGTGCTCGTGATCTTGCCCGAGGGATAGTACTGCGACATTACGTTGTTCAGATCCTGATCCGACATGGCTGCCGCCAGTGCCTTGTCGATGTTCTGAATGTCGCTCGCCTTCCAGGCCTCGGCACCGCCCACGTAGAAGTTGGTGAAGACGAGGTCGGCAATCGTGTGCCCTCCGTGGAAGATCAAATCGTGGGCTGGCGTCGGGGCAACTCCCGGCGCGATTACCTCGGGGCTCGGCATCGACATGCGGGAGTGAAAGCCCTTTTCGGCCTTGGTCCCGTGCCCGACAAAAACCCGCAGGGGTCTTACCATCTGCTTCGACTTTTCTGTTGTCATGAAACTCCTCCAAAGGCACACGTGGTTAAAGGTTCAGCAGGGATGGGGTGGTGGCTCGGATTTGCAGAAATAAGTCCTTCATAGTTCCACCATGACGTTTCGTCAACCACAACATTTACCGAGTGTATGGCGATCATGGATAAGGACTTAGAACACGGCCGCCCTCCCACTCCGCAATCTTGAGACGGTAAACAATTGTGTTCACGAACCCACTGCCGTTGCGTGAAATTGTCGCTTTATTTCTTCTACAGGAAAATCCCGAGGCTCGCGCAGTCTGGAAAAAATCCGCTCGCCACAACTTCCGCCGAGTATCCGTGTTTGAGAAAACGGGGCGCAAAAGGTCGCGCCCAAGACATCGCACCGCTACTCGCAGGAGCCGCAGATCGCGCCCGCGACGGGTGTGAAAGAAGTGCAGAACGGGCCAGCGGAGAGATCCGCTCGTCGGACCGGTCAGCACCGAGAAGGGCGTGCCAGGGGATGGGGACGCCCTTCTCATTAATTTTTACAGCAGCGCTTGGTGATCGTAGCGCCGGCGTCTCGCCGGCAGTCCGGCGGGCATCCTACCCGCCGCTAGTCACACTCCTTAAGCCCTTCTACTTCGTGACGGTGCCGCAAGCGATCCGGTCGCCCGCATTGCCCGCCGGATCCGACTTCATGTCATCGGCCTTCGCGTGAATCACCAGAGCAGTGCCGCCATTGCTGAAAACCGAATGGTTGTCCTCGCCCATGGTGACGTCCTTGTTCGTTACCGTGGTCTTGGCGGTTCCATCGGAACCCACGGTGAAGTTCTGCATGTCTCCAGCGTGATGGCCTTCGGGATTCTCCAGCCCATGCTTTTTAGTGTCGGGATTGAAATGCCCGCCGGCTGACTTGAAATCGGGCCCATCGCATTTTGCCGTTTGATGCACGTGGATGGCGTGGTCGCCTGGAGGCAGGTTCTTCAGGTCGAGGTTCAGCGTCACGCCACTGCCCTTGGATTCTTCCAATGCGGCAGTCCCCACGCTTTCGCCCTTCGCATTCTTCAGTTCAACAGTCTTTTTGTCTGCCGCGAGCAACAACGATGCCGCGAACAATAAACAGAGGGGGAGAACGGTTTTAATCTTCATGCTCAAAATTATAGACGCCGTCGGCCGGAGATCGGGCGCCTCGCTGCCCTTCCGGATTCCGTAAGGGCGCGGAAATCCTTGCTTGGGGCCGCATACGCACATTCCAAAAATTACAGCCTTTGCCGTATCGACACCTACATCCCGTTTTCAACTTCGTCGTAGTCCTTCCACTATTCTTTGCAGCTCAGCAGCAATGGACGGGGGTTCATCCGTAGCCGCAAAGGTCACGGGCTTCCCGATCCGCACCCGAATTTCTCCCGGGCGCGCAAGCCTTCGCCCGGCCCGCTTCACGGCAAACAAGCCATCAATTCGTAATGGAACGACAGGAATGCCGAGACGCGTTGCCAGCAAACCCACTCCCGCTCGAAAAGGACGCAGTTCACCGTCCGTCGTGTGATGCCCCTCGGGGAAAACGAGCACGCTGTACCCGCGATCAACGCACTCTCCCGCATAAGCAAAGCTTTTCAAGAACGCCGTTGCTCTTGGCAAAGGAAACAAATTCAGCAACGCCACGCCCAACGTCCACTGCAAGCGGTCGTAAGCGCGCAACAGAAGCCCACGGTCTGCAGGGGAAGTTCGCAAAGCCTCGAGCGCTTCGCCTCCGGTGGCTGTCGCCAGGCGATGCCGCAACCGCGGCGGCAATGCAGTCTGCACGAATCCAACATCCACGTCATCGATGTGATTGCAGACGACCAGCACAGGACCGCGCACATCTTCCAAGTTTTCGCGGCCCTCGATCTTCGGCCAGCCCAGCAGCATGATGGCCGGGCGCATCAACGTGTAGTAAGTAAGCGTGCGCACCCAACGCACCGGCCAACTCAAAGTCCACCGCGGATAGTGATATTCAACGCGCTCTCCGCCCTTGCCGCTAAGCATTTGTTCCAGGTCGCCCACAGTGCGCGCCGCGCTGAAACTGGTCTCGCTCAAATCCACCTGATAGCGGTCTTCGAGCGCACTCATCAATTCCACCCGTTCAAGCGAGCTCAACTGCAAGTCGTTTTCGAGGTTTGCTTCATGTCGCAAAGCCGGTACAGCCCGTCCGGAGATTTTCCCAATCAAGTCCGCAAGCGGGCTCGCGCCGGCGACCGGAGGAGCCTCCGGAATACGCCGCGTACGCACCGTCTCACGAATTACATTGAGGCGCGGCTTCCCCGTTGTCGTTCTCGGAAAATCCTTCTCCGGCCACACGAACCATTCGCGCATGCGCTGGTATTCAGCCAGACCCTGGTTGGCACGTTGCACCACCCCCGCCGGATCTGCTGCCCCATCTCGCAGAATCATGACCGCGCAAGGCTCCTCATTCCCACCGCGCGCGACTCCGACAATCACGCAGTCCTGGACTTCAGCCTGCGCACGCAACGCCGCTTCCAAATCCTCCGGATACACATTCATGCCGGCGGGCGTGACCAGTACATCCTTCTTGCGCCCTTTGAAATACAGATTCCCGTCTGCATCGAGCGCGCCCAGATCGCCAGTGCGATACCACCCATCGTCGCCAGTCACGTGTAGCGCGGTCGTCCCGCCTTTCGCAGATTCTTGCGTCAAGTCGATCGATGATCCTGGTAGCGCCGGCGTCCCGCCGGCAGTCTGGCGGGCGTCTCGCCCGCCACCCCTGCCCCAATACCCAGCCGCCACCCCACCGCCTCGAACCAGAATTTCTCCGTCGTCAGCAAGCTTCACCTCACGCCCCGGCAGAACCTTACCAATCGATCCCTTCCCCAACTTGAATGGATGATTCACGCTCACCAGCGAAGTAGTCTCCGTAAGTCCGTATCCCTGAATCACCGCGAATCCGAGGCGGTTCCAGAACTCCTCCGTCTCGTGGTCGAGCGCGGCCCCGCCGGAGATAAAGGCCCAGAATTTCCACCCGAATCGGCGGTGCAAGCGGCGGAAGATCCACCCTCGGCGCAGAAACTTTTCGCCCTCCGCTCGTTTGAACTTTTCTCGAAACGCACTCGATCGCCCGGCATCCTCCTCGTCCCGTTTCGACCTTCTCCTTCAGCGATTGCAGCATGCGCGGCACCGCCACCAAAACCGAAACCCGCTCCCGCCGGATCGTCTGCAGAACTTCCGAAGGTCCAAGGGCAGTCTGAAAAATCACAGTTCCCGCCATCAGCGGCGGAAGAAACATTCCCAGAAATTGCCCGAACACATGACTGAGTGGCAGCAGGTTCAAAAACCGCACCGGATGCACCCAGCGTTCGTACTTCAGATACTTCTGAATCTCGGTCTCCAGCGGCGCCGTATTCGACAGCACATTGCCGTGGGTAATCACGACTCCCTTCGGCTCGGCGGTTGTGCCCGAGGTGAAGATGATTTCCAGCGGATCACTTGGAGCGACGAGCACAACCTCGCGAGCCGAAGCCGGACGCGACGCGAGGCAGTCCCGCAGCTCTTCCAAAATCAGCGTCGGAGCGCTGCATTCGACCGGCGCGTGCCCGCGCGAGCAAACCACCAACTGCGCTCCCACCTCGCGCATAACTCGTCGCGCAAAGTCCTCGGCGGCTGCGTCGTCCATCGGCACCGCGATGACCCCCGACAGCGCGCACCCCAGGAACGCGGCGACCCACTCCGCGCAGTTCTCGCCCCAGAGCAGTACCCGTTCGCCCTTGGCAATTCCGCGCGACTCCAGTTCACGCGCGAACTGAAATGCCAAGCCCGCCACTTCGCCGTACGACCATCTTTCCGTGCGATAACCGCGCCTTTGCACGTAGGCGCATTCCCGGCCGTGAGCAAGAAAATCGCTTATCCACTCGCCGACGGAGGTACGCGCCATGCTCATCAATTTACGCGAAGCGCCCGATTGCCGCGTCCGACCCTGTCCAGGGTCCGGTCACTCCATTTGCCAGACAGCACCGCCCAGAGGTAGGCTGCTAACGCTGTGGTCGCGCCATCCCCCGCGTCGCCCGGCGAAGTGCTGGCGTTCGGGCCCTCAAGACGCAACACCAAGATCCGACAAATTGATGAATTCCGCAGGAAGAGCTGTCATTCCCGGACGTGCACTGGCCGCAGTGCTGGCGATTCTGCTCGCCGCCATTGCCTGCAACCAGCCAGGTCAAACCTCGGCCAAACCCGATTTCCCACGACCCGCGCCGGCTGCATCCGGCAATTCGGGATCGCCGCACGACCTTTCTCAGGACGAGTCTGCTGGTGGCCACACCCTCCGCAAGCACGTCGGCCGAACCGACGATCAACTCCGCGAGCGCTTGCGCCACGAGCGCAATATCTCCGCCGCCTCGACCTGGACCGATCGCGATACGGCAGAGCGCGCCGTCGGAACAGCCCTTGATCAAAATCGCAATAAGATCGAGCGCTGGCAGAGCCGCGAAGGCGGTCACCCCAACCTCGTAGTCGACTATGACGGCGATGCGTCGCACCCCATCGGACGATCCCTGCGCCGCGACGCCGATCAACCCGAACCCTGCTCTCACGCCACCATCGTTCTGCGCTGGGTTCCACCCGACAGCTATTACGTCTTGACTTCTTACCCGGAGTGCCGCTGATGAGTTCGAATGCGTCTCACAAACACAACAGCGATATCACTGCCGAAACCTTCCCAGCCTTGCGGAGCTTTATGCGCGGCTACTTTCACGAGGATATGGCCGACGAATATGGCACGCTCGATGAGGCCGTCCGCCAGTTCTGCGAAGACGCCGACACCGACGAGCGTAAGACAGTCTCGAGTGAATGGCACCAATTCGTAACCCGGACGAAGGGCCAGCCTCTGCCGGCCATTAACAAGATTCTCAAAGACAAACTGGGCAGTGCCTGCCGTCTGCAGGCCGATGATATCGACAAAATTACGCGCGCCTTCGAGGGCCTTCCGCCGGACTAGTCGCTAGTCTCCAGTCGCTAGTCGCTAGCCGCTAGCCACGGCCCCCATAAGCCAACTCTCTCGGATCGTCTGCACACCACCGAAGGCCTGGCCTATGGCTTGGCTTGGCTTTCGGCTTTTGCTGAAGACTAGCGACTAGCGACTGACGACTGACTCAGTAACCTGTACTACTAACTCCTTGCGAAATACCCGCGGCCTCTGCTTACAATGCGGCCACCACAGGTTCACTTTTGGCGAGGTGGCCTCTCTCTGAGGCTTGTTTCGAGATTCATTCGCGGTTTCCCCCGCGCGGAGGATCCACTCGATGAGCATTATGGTTTGGCACGTCATTCGCCGCCTGCCCCGGCCCGCCCTGCTCGGGATTCTGATCTTCACTCTCACAGCACTGGCGCGAGCATGAACACGTTCCAAGGTTAAAGCCTTTCTCCACGGGCCCCTCTGCGTCCTCCGCGGCCTTTCTCCGCGCCCTCTGCGTTTTAAGATTTCCAACCTGCCGCCCGGGAGTCGCAGAGCGACGACAACTACAGCCATTCCCAAAGGGGGTCCATTCCCAGGTTCCTTCCGTAACCCGGTCGTACACTCCCTTTCGGTAACCCTTAGTAACCATACGAATCCGGGTTACCCGCCTTACAATTGCGTTGGTTAAGCTGTCCCTTGGGCGAAGTGAGCCCCGGGGTGGTTTGTTCCGGCCCGTCTGTTGAGGCTCCCAGGTTTCGTGAGCAGATCTTCGGCGGGGAAGAAGCTGGAGTCCGCACTCTTATGGCATTTGGTTTCGGTTTCAACAAACAGAAAGTTCTGAGCGCTGCGGAGAAGTACGTCCAGCAGGGCAAGCTTCAGAACGCCATTGCCGAGTACGAAAAGATCCTCAAGGCTGACCCCAAGGACCTGACGGTGCTGAACACCGTGGGCGACCTCTACTCTCGCAATGGGGAAGTCGACAAAGCCACCGACTGCTTCAAGAAAGTCGGCGATGCCTATGCTGCGCAGGGTTTCACGGTCAAGGGCATCGCGATGTACAAGAAGATCGGCAAGCTCAAGCCGTCGCTCGAAAGCGTCCTGAAGCTCGCCGAACTCTACACCCAGCAGGGCCTGTTTAATGATGCCCGCGCCCAGTACCTGCAGGTTGCCGAGGAATTCCTGCGTGCCGGGGAACTCGAGCAATCGGTTCGCATCTTTCAGAAGATTTTAGAAATGGATCCGGAAAACGTCGCCATGCGCGTGCGTTTGGCTGAGGTCTACATCCGGCTGGGCAAGAAGAACGAAGCCTGGCAGATTTTCTCCGCGGCCGCCGAAACTTTGCGCAATCGTGGCTCGCGCGGCGGCGCTGAAGAAATCCTGCAGCGCATGCTGACCCTCGACCCGGGCAACAGCTACGCGCTGCTGCTGCGCGCCCGCAACGCCATCGAATCAGGCGACGCCGCCGGCGCGATCCCGCTCTTCCAGAAAGTTCACGATCTCGACAGTCACCCCGATGGCATGCGGGACCTGCTCAAGGCCTACCTCCAGACCGGGCGGGTCAGCGAAGCCGGCCCACTAGCCGGGAAGCTGCTCATCGCGCACAACGATACGGGCGCGATGTTCTCTTACGTTGACGCGCTCCTGCAGAACAACGCGCAGGAAGACGCCATCCACGTGATCGAAGAGTATGCCGACCGCCTGCTGGCTGAGAATTCGGCAAAGATCCTGGAGACGCTGCGGGCCGTGATCGGTCCGCTGAGCGGCAACCCGCCGGCGCTCGAAAAAGTGCTGGATCTGTTCCACAAGGCGGGCGACCAGTCGCACGACACGGAAGTTCACGAACTGCTCGCTCACGCGAGCGTGCAATCGGGCGATCTGGCACGCGCCCGCGACCTGTATCAAGGACTCACCGAGGAAGAACCGCAAAACCCCATCCACATGCAGAACTACCAGCAGGTGGTTGGCATGATGGGTGGCAGCACGGGATCGAAGCTCCTCTCGGTGGAAGAAGGCATCGTTCTGGTCGAAGAACTCGAGGCCACGGCGCCTCCGATCGATCAGGAGTACTCTCCGGAAATCGCGAACGCGTTGCGGGCTGCCATCACTGACACTGAGCTGTTCGTCTCCTACAACATGCCCGACAAGGCGCTCGGCCCGCTGATGGCCGTGTTGCCGATCGCGCCCAGCGACGTGCGTTTGAACCAGCGCCTGGCCGCTCTCTACGTTCGCTCCGAGCGCTTTGCCGACGCCGCTGCCTGCTGCCAGACGCTGGCTTCGGTGTACAACGAAGCCGGGCTTTCCGAAGAAGGAGCGCGCTACGAAGAACTCGCGCAGCGCTGCGAAGAGCACGCCTCAGCCGTTCCTGGCCGCGCTTCCGCACCCCTCACCGACGAAGCCGAGATTCCGCTCGCGCCCTGGCCGATGTCGGCCGGGACAACCCCGGAAGTCCACGTTGCCGAACCAGAAGAGGCGACGACTACACTTCACCAGGCGCCCGACACGGAGGAACTCCCGGTCATCGTTGACGAGACGTCCAGTGAAATCGATCTCTCCGACGAATGGGACGGTGCCTTGGCAGCCGAAAGCGCGGATGCCACCGCCGCGGAGCCGGAAGCCGCACCCGTCGAGCCGGCGATCGAAGAAATTTCTGTTGAAGCCAGCGACGCCGTCGCGGAAACCATCGAAGAAGTCCGCTTCTATCTCGAGCACTCGATGCTTGACCAGGCGCGTGCTGCCTTCGTTAAATTGCAGTCGCAGACTGCCGACTACGAGCAACTGGCCGCCATCCAGGCAGAAATCGATGCCGCCGTACCCGCGGCCGCCGAGGTCGCAACCGTCGACGAAGCAGCTGACGAAATTCCCGAAGCCGTCGTCGCGCTCGAGGAAACAGTCCCCACTCGCGAAGAGCCTGCGAGCACCCCGCACGAGGGTGAGCCGACAACGCCTCTGCACCAAATGGTGGCGGAGCTTGATTCTTCGCTGGGCGACGGATTCCTGCCCGACACGGTGCATCACGAGATTGAGCAGGAACAGGAAATCACGGCGCACGCGGGCACCGACCCTGGCCTGGTCAGCCATCTGGAGTTCATGGCAGGACCGAAACATGCTCCCGCCCCCGAGCCAGCCGACAAGCCGAAAGACGCCGGCGTTCTGGGCGAATTCGTCGCTGATCTCGAAGATTCGCTGGGAGACGGCTTCCTGAAGGAAGCGCCGGTCGCCGCACCCGAACCTGCGGTCGCTCAATCCGGATTGCACATGGCTGCCAGCGCGGCTTCTGGCGCAGCGCCCCACTCCGTTCCCATACCGCCGGCCATCGAGACTCCAGCCGCCACTGCCTCGGCCGTTGCAGCACAACCTTCTGGCACGACGTCCACTTTCCGCGCTTCCGTTCGTCCGACGAACGGTACCGCGGCGCCGACCAAACCCGATATGGCGGCAAGCGTCGATCTGGCCGACATGTTCGGCGAGATCCGCCACGAACTCGAAGACGAAACGGCCACCGCCGACGAAGATCCCGAGACGCACTACAACCTCGGCGTTGCCTTCCGCGAAATGGGATTGCTCGACGAAGCCATCGGCGAGCTCCAGAAAGTTTGCCAGTCCATCGATCACGGACACGGCTTCCCGCAAGTCATGCAAACGTACACCTGGCTGGCCCAGTGTTTCCTCGACAAAGGCGTGCCCGAGGCGGCTATCCGCTGGTACGAGAAAGCTCTCGCCATGCCCTCTCTCGACCAGGAGACGCGCACTGCTCTTCACTACGAACTGGCCTCCTCCTACGAAACGGCACAGGACAAGAACCACGCCCTCCAGCATTTCATGGAAGTCTATGGCAGCAACATCGACTATCGTGATGTTGGTGAGCGCATCAAGGCCTTGAAGTCGTAGAATGACGGGATGATTTCCAGAAGGGTCGCTTCCCCGGGAAACGTAGCTTTACTGGAAGGGCGGACCTCCGCCTGATGGCTGACTCCCAGACTCCTCCGCGGACTGAAATCCAGCCGCCTGTTCCCACCGGCTTGGCGCCCGAGCCGCTGCCTTCCGACTCCGCAAGTAACGTTCCGGAAGTAAAAGGCCCGACGCGGGTGCAGGTCTGGGTCCACCGTTTGCTGGTTCTGTTATTTGTCTTCGTGTGCGCCGCCGCGGGCGTGCTGCTGGTCGTACTGCCCTGGACCCCGCAATGGACCGATAACTCCCTGCTCCTGCGTTATCCCGATCTGCGCACGATCATGACGCACGGATTCTTCCGCGGACTGTGCAGCGGTTTGGGTATGCTCGACATCTGGATCGGCTTTTCGGAGGCCATCCACTATCACGAAGACCGGCTCCCATAAGTACGGATGATCAACTGACAGTATTCCCAAACTTTTCGTCGAAAGTCCCCGCATGACCGACCGGCTCAAACCCGCCACGCTCGCCTATCAGAACGAACCGTTTCTCAACAGTCCCGACGGCCGCATCCTCCGCATCCTTGCCGAATACAGCGAGCCCTTTGCCCGCTTCCGACGCGAACAGATCCAGGACACGGTTGTCTTCTTCGGATCCGCGCGCTTTCAGAGCATGGAAGACGCGGAAAGCAATCTCGCCACCATCCGCAGAGGCGACGCCAAGGCCGACGACTACGCCACCAACCTGAAACGGGCCCAGGCCGCCGTCGACATGGCACGTTACTACGAAGATGCCCGCAAGCTTGCCTCCATGCTGACTAAGTGGTCCATACAGATTCCCGCGCGCCGTCGCCGCTTCGTAGTCACCACCGGCGGCGGACCCGGCATCATGGAAGCCGCCAACCGCGGAGCAAAGGAAGCCGGCGGCAAAACCGTCGGGCTCAACATCAATCTGCCCTTCGAGCAATTCCCGAATCCCTACATCACGCCATCGCTGAACTTCGAATTTCATTACTTCTTCATGCGGAAATTCTGGTTCGCCTATCTCGCGAAAGCGCTCGTCATCTTTCCGGGAGGCTTCGGCACCTTCGACGAATTGTTCGAAATCCTCACGCTCGCGCAGACCGACAAACTCGCCAAGAAAATACTCGTCGTCATCTACGGCAGCGAGTACTGGAACAAGCTCATCAACTTCCAGGCAATGATCGACGCCGGCACCATCGCCGCTAAGGACCTAGAACTGTTCAAGATGGTGGATTCGCCCGAGGAGGGCTTCGAGGTTCTGCGAGACGGCCTGACCCGCCATCATCTGGGAGGCGCGCCCAAGAAAGAGGGAGAGGTCCTCCCCGACATTGCGAAGACGCGCCCGTAAGGAAGCAGCGCGCCACAACTCGCAGTCGCGTAAGCTGGACCATCCCGATGCGCAGTCCCCTGTTTTGCTACATCACCGACCGCACCCAATTCCCCGGCGATGAGACATCCCGCCGCGCTCGTCTCCTTGAAAAGATCAGCGAAGCTGCCGAAGCCGGCGCCGACTACATCCAACTCCGAGAAAAAGATCTCACCACACGTGAACTGGAATCCCTCGCCCACAAAGCCCTCGACATTATTCAGAAATCACAACTGAGAACTGAGAACCGGGAACTGAGAACTAAGCTCGTAATCAACTCCCGCACCGACGTAGCGTTGGCCGTATCCGCCGATGGAGTGCATCTGCCCGCAAGCGACATCGCCGTCACCGAGGTCCGCGGCATCTGGCAGCGCCTGTGTGGCGCGGGCGCCCCCGCCCGCGTCACGATCAGCCAGTCGTGTCACCAACCCTCTGAGGTTGAGCAGGCCGCAATCGCGGGAGCCGACCTGGCCTTCTTCGCCCCCGTTTTCGAAAAACGGGCCGCCCCCAACACCAAAGCCGCCGGACTCGACGCCCTTCACCAGGCCTGCCAATACAAAATCCCCGTGCTCGCGCTCGGAGGCATCACGCTCGAAAACGCATCCTCCTGCCTTAAAGCCGGAGCTGCCGGTATCGCTGCCATCCGCCTCTTTCAGGAAAACAATATCGCCGAGGTCGTCCGCCAACTACGCAGATACTAGCCGTTCAATTTCGACTTCGTCGGAGAACGGCTATTTCTCCCAGCTGGATCTACAGCACTTAACCGCCAAGTTCGCAAAGAAAATTGCGCGAAGAGCACGGATAGAAAACATATCTCTTCGCGTCCTGTGCGGTCTTTCTTTGCGTCCTTTGCCGTCAAAGGCTTTTCCCGACCGGTCTAAGGCTGTGCTAGCCTCGATTCTGATACCTCATGTCTGCGCTCTCTCAGTCAACGTTCCACGAACCCATCCCGCAACTAGTCACGATCCCCGCAGGCTGGTTCCTGATGGGCTCTGACACTGGCCAGGACAACGAGCGCCCCATTCATCGCGTCTGGATCGACACCTTTCAACTCGCGGCCCATCAGGTGACCAATGCCGACTATGGAATCTTTTTAAGCAGCGAAGGTAAACTCGCGCCGCCCTTCTTTCATGATCCAGCGTTCTCTGATCCGCAGCAGCCGGTAGTCGGAGTGTCATGGTTTGAAGCGATGGAGTACTGCGCATGGTTGCGCTCCGTCACCGGAGACAGTTACCGTCTCCCCACCGAAGCCGAATGGGAACGCGCCGCGCGCGGCGGCGTCGAAAGCGAACTCTTTCCGTGGGGGGACGCACCACCCGAGTCGCTCCCGAATTACGCGACGCGTTGGCAAACCGGCCCAGAACCCGTCGGCCAGTCCGCACCAAATGCATTCGGCCTCTTCGACATCTGCGCCAACGTTCACGAATGGTGCAGCGACTGGTTCGGCCCCGACTACTACGCGGCCTCCCCCGAACGCAATCCACGCGGCCCCGGAAGCGGCATCCGTCGCGCCTCCCGCGGAGGCTCCTGGCGTCACCACATTAAAGTCACCCGCTGCGCCGCCCGCTCCAGCATTCCACCCCACCTGCAATACGCCGACTACGGGTTCCGTGTGGCGTGTGACCCTGAAGAAAGAAGCGCAAGCGCAAATGCTGGCGCCAACTGACGACTCACGCGCATGCGAAAGAAGCTGCAGCGTGGGAATGCGCGATGGGTGGCCTGTCTCTGCGTCCTCTGAGGATGTTCTCTGTGCCCTCTGCGTTTTAAGATTTTCCGTCTAACGCAAGCATCTCCTTAGCGACCTTCGCGGTTAAAGGCTCTCCGCAACTCCGATACAATCACCAGTCGCAGGTGACTCATGTTCCAAAACGATCTCCTAAAAAACAAACGCATTCTCATCACAGGTGGCGGCACAGGCTTGGGCAAAGCCGCCGCCCATCGTTTCCTCGAATTGGGCGCCACGGTCTACATCTGCGGACGCCGCCACGAAGTCCTCACCGCGACCCAAGCCGAACTCCACCAGGCCACCGGCGGCCCGATTCACGCGCGCCCCTGTGACGTCCGCGACGCCGCCAAAGTCGAGGAAATGATTGACACCATCTGGCGCGACGGCCCGCTCGACGTGCTCATGAATAACGCGGCTGGGAACTTTCTGGCGCGCACCGAAGAACTCTCCCTGCGCGCTTTCGAATCCGTGCTCGGCATCGTGCTCCAGGGGACGCTGAACACCACCATGGCCTGCGGGAAACGCTGGCTGGCCGCAGAACATCGCGCCGTCGTCCTCAACATCACCACCACGTACACCACGACGGGCTCAGCGTACGTCGTCCCCTCCGCCGTCGCGAAGGCCGGAGTACAGGCCCTCACTCGAAGCCTGGCCGTCGAATGGGGCAATCGCGGCATCCGCATGAACGCGATCGCGCCCGGCCCAGTGCCGACCGAAGGCGCATTCTCGCGCTTGCTCCCCCGTCCCGAACTCGAAGAACTCGCAAAGAAGCGCATCCCGCTAGGCCGCTTCGGCACGCTCGAAGAATTCGCCAACCTGGCCACGTTCCTGATCAGCGACGCCAGCACCTACATCAACGGCGACGTAGTCACCATGGACGGCGGCGAGTGGCTCCAAGGTGCCGGCGAATTCACCACGCTAGGCAGAATGTTGACCGACAAAGAATGGGAAATGATGAAACCGAAGAAGCCAAAGGTGAGCTAGCTCAGGAATTCTGCCAGCAGAAGTAACGATCCCGAGGACACAACCCTTCCACCACGGAAGGCACAGGGCGGCCCTCTGTGTAACCCTTTGTCCTCTGTGGTTAAAGATTTTTTGAAACCACGGTGCCCCAGGCTATCGGCTTACTTTTTCTCCGGCAAGATCAGCCACTTCAACGCCATATTCACGAGGCTGAGCACGATCGCTCCCCAGAACGCCGCCCCAAACGAATCGACGTGGAACGATCTTGGCATGAGAGCCGAGGCCAGTTCGATCACCACCGCGTTGATGATCAGCCAGAACAGACCTAACGTCAGCAACGTGAGTGGGAACGTGACGACCTTCAAAAACAAGCCCAGTGTGGCGTTGACAAAGCCGATCACTAGTGCGGCGATCAAAGCCGCCAGCGGCCCGCTCACCGCGAACCCCGGCACCAGCCGCGAAACGATCCAGATCGACAGCGCACTCAACACCCAGTGAAGCAGCATCCTCATCGGCAGCCTCTTTCAAAGCAACGCAGCAGAATACGATCGGGC
>CAVUXK010000002.1:0-44550 GCA_963745435.1 uncultured Acidobacteriota bacterium
GCGCAGCGCTGAGGTAGAGCTCTCGCTTCGCGCCGGGCCTCGCGATGATCAGTTGGCGCGAGCAGGAATCGAGTCGGCCGAGCAGCTGCCCGAATCCTCGGACGGAGGACTGCGTTTGCATGTCGGTTCGATGAGCGCTGAGGTACGCCGCGGCAGCGTCCAGTCGCCGCTGAATGCTCGCTTGCTGGTGGTCTCGTTCGATCAGCCACGCGGTGCCCGCGGCGAGTGTTGGG
The DNA here is from genome assembly GCA_963745435.1 of uncultured Acidobacteriota bacterium. Classification (GTDB taxonomy): domain Bacteria; phylum Acidobacteriota; class Terriglobia; order Terriglobales; family Acidobacteriaceae; genus Gp1-AA133. The sequence goes on from CAVUXK010000002.1 coordinate 234, forward strand.
ACGAGCAGCAAGCCGAGGACAGTGCCGAGAATGAAGGTCCGGATCCGGATGGGTCGCAGTCTCATCTCGCTCCGGGGTCGAGCCGGTAGCCGGCGCCCCAGACGGTGACGATGTAGCGCGGCTTGGCCGGGTCGGGCTCGATCTTCTGACGGAGGCGGGCTATGTAGACCGCGACAGCGCTTCGGTCGCCGAATGAGCCCCAGACGAGCTCGAAAGCTGGTCCCGGCTGAACACCTGCCGCGGATGCTCGACGAGCACGCGCCCCAGCAACTCGAACTCGCGTGCCGTCAGTTCGACATGTCGGCCCTCGCAGCTGACCTCGTGCGCTGCAAGGTTCACCTCGAGGCCTCCGAACCGAAGCGGTTGAACGCCGCGGGCCGGAGACGCACGCCGTAGAACTGCTTTGACCCGAGCAACAACCTCCGCCGGGGTCGCCGACTTGACGATGTAGTCGTCGCCGCCGAGACCGAGCCCCCGGATCTTGTCTGCGTCGCTGTCGCGCGCGCTTAGAAAGAGAACAGGCACGCTCGAGTCACGGCGTAGACGCCGGCAAATCTCGAAGCCCGACTCGTCCGGCAGCATCACGTCGAGCAGTACGAGGTCGGGACGGCTGTGCTCGAGTTGTTCGCTCGTCTGCCGCCCAGTCGCGGCGAGTTGCACCCGGAAGCCCTCGGCCTCGAGGAAGTCCCGCATCAGCTCGGCGATTTGCTCGTCGTCCTCGACGACCAGATCGACCCCATCCGCGTGTCACCGCTCATGCGGTCAGTGTCCCGGAAAACGCTGCCCGCTGAGCGCCCGGAGAAGACGCTTTCATCGACTTTTCATCGCTGTCTTTCGTTGCTGTTATCCGAGCGCGCAACGATCGAGAGGTGGGCTCTTTCGTCGCACTCGTCGCCACGGCAGGTGTCGTTCTCTTCTCAGCGGCCTGTGGCGCGCAAAGAAGTCCTTCTTCGTCGACGGTGTCGACTCCCGCTGAACGCAGCTCTCGCCTTTTCGCGCTGCATGCGTTCCCACGGCGTCTCGAATTTCCCCGACCCCGACTCGCAGGGAGACTATCCGTCGTTTCAAGCCGGCGTCCCGAAGCAGATTTCGTCCGCTGCAACATTGACCTGCAAGGACCGTGCTTCCGAGCGGCGCCGGAGGCGGTGCGGGAACGCAAGGAGACCGGCAGAAGCTCGCCTTTGCGTTGGACGTTGCGCGCTGTATGCGCGCGCACGGTTTCCCGACCTATCCCGACCCGACTACCTCGAGCCCTTCGAGCCAGGGCAGCGGTACCAGGTCGAGAACACCGGGATCGACTCCAAGACGCCCCAGTTCGAGACGAAGGAGAACAACTGCGAGGCGCAGGCGCGGAAGGTGCTGGGCCTGCCATGAGAATTCTGACGGCTGTCGTCGCTCTCACCGGCACGGCTCTGCTCGCGGCGTCATGCGGCAGTCCGCCGCGGAGCGGCCCCTCCACCAGCGCTGCGACAGGCGCGCTTGCCTTGCGCGCTGCATGCGCAGCCACGGCGTGCCGAACTACCCCGACCCGACAAAGAACGGGCTCGTCGAGGAGAGCCTCCAGAAGCTTGCTGTCAGCGGCGCTCGATTCCAGTCAGCATCTCGCGACTGCAGTCATCTGCTTCCGAACGGTGGCAGCGGGTCCCAGTCCGGCGCGAGTCCAGCAGGTGAAAGCTCTGGCGCTCGAGTTCTCCCGCTGCATACGCGCGCACGGAGTGCCGAGCTTCCCCGACCCCGCGAGCGACGGCCGCATCCCCGACCCCGCCACCGTCGGCGTCAATCAGGGCTCACCGAAGTTCGAAGCCGCAAACCAAGCATGTGGGCGGTACCGACCTCCGTACATGCCGTCGAACGCGGCCTACAACGCCTACGCCAGGTTTGGGAGACAGAGCGATCTCCATGAACGATGAAGCACGCTCAGCGAAACGATCTGCGAGCGCACCCTCGCATCGCGATCCGCGCGTCGGTCGACTTTCATTCGGGCGCGAACTTTTATGCCGGGCACACGAGAGACATCTGCTCGGCGGAGTCTTCATCGAGACGAGAGCGAACGTCGCCGTCGGGATGCCGCTGGTGCTCCACCTGAACGTCCTCGGAAAGCCGATTGGCCTGGAAGCCTGTGTGGCGTCGATCATGACCGATGAACAGGGCACCGTAGGCGTCGGCGCCCGCTTCCTGGATTTCGGGCCGGAAGCGGAGAAGCGCATTCGAGCCTTCATGGCCCTTCGCGCGCCGCTCCCTTTCGAGATCGAGACGACCGAAACGAAGCCCGCCACCTAGTTCGGCGCGAACGGCCAGCCGGAGTCGGCATTCGCCGCCGCGCCGAATCGACAGGCTGAAGACGCCGGTCCGCATCGCACGGTGTACGGCGCCGTGCGCATCCAAGCCGGGCGTGCTTGCTTGGGTTCGGCCTGCGTGTCGTGCCTTGTGAAGTGGGCCGAAGCGCCTCTTTCCACGCGATTACTCCAGCCTCGAGGGAATTCCGTCGATTCGCGGTCACATCCAGTTCGGGCGTCCACTATCCAACATGGATTGTTCCTGAACGACGGGCCTCAATGCGCCGAGCCCCCAAAGGAACACCCGAAGAAGCGATCGTCACCCTGGTCCCGCTTTTCGAGCAGCCGCACCCGAGGAGGAATTCGTGAACGATGACCGTCCGATCGAGCCCGATTCGCGTGCTGAAGCGTCGTTTCGTGGACTGCCCACGGGCGGCGACACGCGAATCGAAACGTCACCAACGAGGAGAGCCGGGGGAAACCGGCGGGGACAGGTGCTCATCATCGACGATGAGCCGAACATCCTCCGAGTGCTGTGCAGGGGCCTCGACCCGCTCCAGGAGTGACGGCGGTGCTTTCTGCGCGCACCGCGCTGACGCTGCTCGCAGCCGGCAAGCGCTTCGACGCGTTCTTTGTGACCTGATGATGCCAGGGACGACGGGGATCGAGTTCTTCGACGAGGTACGAGCGACGCTGCCGCTTCGAGGCCGAGCGGATTGTCTTCGTCAGTGCAGGTACCATCTTCCCATACAGCAGCGACTTCTTGGACCACGTCCCCAATGCGCGTCTGGAAAAGCCGTTCGCGATGAGCGATGTGCGAGCGCTGGTGGGAGAGCTCGTTCACCGCGACGTCGCTGCGTCATAGGCCGCGCACTTGGAGAGCGCCACGTAGTCGACGCTCGCGGCCGACACCTCTTTTGGCGGCAAGTGCACGTACGGCGGCTGATCGAACGCGACGTCGCAGGAGATGACGCCACTCGCAAGGGTATGCTGCTGGGCACACGCGGCAAACGGCGCGTCCGTCTCCCCCGAGGCTACAGCCGACCGCCATCATCGCCAATGCGCTCATCGCCAACCCACACGCTCGAAGCATAAGCTGCGTCTCCTGGTTTTGAGGGAACGTGAAACGCGCGTCCCCGACCAAACTCAATCAAAGTGCCAGCGTGTACTGTACCCGGCACTCGGAGCAACGTGCGCGCCGATGTTTCCTGCGATCTCGCGACGAAACCCCAGCTCATTCAGCGCGGCGGATGCAAAGCGACGGCGATGACACGGCCATGCGTCTGGGATACCGAGGGCGACATGAGTTTTCTCGGCAGATGGTTCGAGCAGGACGTCCTTCGACGGGCGGCGCGATTTACCCTCGTCGCGATCTTCTTGGTCGCATGTGCCGGCTCGACGCCTCCGCCGCCAGCGCCGCGCCCGCCGCGCCCGCCGGAGTCGATCGATCAGCGGTGCGAGCGTGGTGCTGGTGATGCGTGTACGGTGCTGGCCGAAATCGTGGTACTCACAGCGAACGATGAAGCCGCGGCCACGACGCTCGCGGACAAGGCGTGCACGCTGCACGCGCCGAGTGGTTGTGTGATCGGCGGCATGATCGCGCGGGCAAGCAGGACTTGCCGCGTGCGGTAACCCTGTTCCGAGCGGCATGCGACGCGAAGAATCAAGACGGCTGCGGAAACCTCGGCACGATGTACCTGCGCGGCATCGGCGTGCCGCAAGACGCGCCTCATCGAAATCGAGCTCCTCGTGCCGTCGTGCGCCGACAACTTTCTCGACGCGTGCGGCAACCTCGGCCTCGCGTACGGCATTGGGCTCGGCGTCGCACCGAATCACAGGAAGGCCGTGGAGCTTTTGGATCGCGGGTGCAAGTACAAGCCCGAGCACTGCCGCAACCTAGCGGCGGTGATGCTCGACGGTGATGCGGCTGAACGCGAGCGCGCGGTGCCGATGATGGAGAAGCTTTGCGACGGCGGCGAGCTCCCGAGCTGCATGAACCTCGGCGTTCTACTCGTCAATGGCGCGATCGTCGCGAAGGATGCGAGCCGCGCCGCGGGCCTGTTCGAGCGCGCGTGCGATGGCGGCGTTGCCCCGGCCTGCAGCGCACTCGGCAACAACTACCTCAATGGCGACGGCCGGCAAGTCGACCATCCGCGCGGGCTCGCGCTCGAGCTCCGCGCGTGCGATGGCGGCTTCATGCAGGGCTGCTCGCGTATGCCGGGATTTGCTGTCGACGGGCGACGGCGTGCCGAAGGACGAAGCGCGCGCGGGCGAGCTGCTCCGCAAGGCATGCGCCGCGCACGAGCAGGTCGCGTGCAAGGCGCTTCATCGATAACTCGAGCGTCGCCTCGGCGCCCTTCGCCGCACCCCTCCCGCGCCGAGCCCGTTGCACGTTTTCCGGACGACGAGCCTTTGAATCAAGGCATTACTTCGACGTTCACCGGGACCGGTGAAGATTCCATCGACACCGCTATTCAGCGGAATGCCCCGACCAGAACGGCGCGACCAAGGCCAGCTTGATCAGCCAGTCGCCGGCGTTGCTCACCGGCGGCGCTGTGAGCTCGGCGGGCCCTTATCGAGCTGCCCGGACTTCATTTGGGCCACCAGCAAATCGAACACGATGCGGGCGATCTTCCTGCGACGTTCTTGTTGCTGAGGACTTGGTTCATCTGGTTCTGGTGCGCGTCGGCCGATTCCATGACCGCGTTGTCGACGGCGCTGGCGAAGTCGCCGAGCAGGGCTTGTTCGGCTGAGTTGTTGCGGATCTGGTGCATCACCGCCTCGTTTTCGCTCACCTTGTTGGTGATGGTGCGCGCGTAATCGAGCAGATCGTTCTCCGTCAGGCCGTCGGACACGAACACGTCGTTCAAGCGGGCGATGATTAGCGAGAGGAACTCTTCCTTCTTGTCGCGCGCTTTGCGGGTGCCCACGTCGGAGCCGGCGTGTAGACCTTGGTGGCCATCACGCACCAGGAGCAGGTCCTGTTGCTTGAGCACCCTCAGGCGGTAGTGGCTCAGCTCGACGGAGGAGAGGTCGGATCGGGTCGTCTTCGGGGGTGCTTTCGCGGAGCAGCGGGTAGAGGTGCCGCGCGTAGGGACTGGCTTTTCCAGATCGGTGCTGTCGTAATCCACGATCTGGCTCATGAACTCGTAGTAGCGCGTGAAGCTTCGCAAATCGGCCTTGAATGCGCCGAGAAATCGGTTCCTTCCGTGCTTCTTTCAGTTCGCCCTCCGCGTTGGCGATAAGCACTGGGTCGTTCGTCTTCTTGGTACGCTCGAAGATGACGCGCGCCTTTTCGGCGTCCTGTTGGGCTTCCTTGTAGCGGCCTTCCCAGCGCTCGCGCGCCGGCTTTATTGACATTGCTGAGCGCCGCCTGGCTCTTGCTCTTGATGCAGAAGACTTCGGCGAAGTGCTCTTGGGCTGGCAGGCCAAGGCGATGGTGGTGACGGCCAGCCGCAAGGAGGCCGTGCGCTACAAGCTGGGCTTCGACAAATACATCACTCTCCGGGGTTACAGCGGCCTCCGCGCCATGGTCGCTTTCTCCGGCGAGGTGGAGTTCTCGGCTCAAGACCCGAACGTCGAGGGCCTGCTCGGCGACAAGTTCACCGAAGGCAGCATGAACCCGGGGCTGAAGGGCCGCGATATGCGCAAGGCGTTCGACACCGACGAGTACCAGGTGATGATCGTCGCCCAGAAGTTCCAGACTGGCTTCGACCAACCCAAGCTCTGCGCGATGTACGTGGACAAGCCGCTCGGCGGCGTCGAATGCGTGCAGACGCTATCGCGCCTCAACCGTAAGTACGACGGCAAGACGACCTTCGTCCTCGACTTCGTCAACGACACCGACGAAATCCTTAAGGCGTTCCAAGAGTATTGTCCTTGAGCCCATGCCGGAGCACGCCCAGCATTCCAAACAGCCGGAGGTGCTTCTCAGAAGCCTGCTGGAATCGGCCTTGTCCAGCTGAGCCGCTAGCCGATCGAGAAACGCCTTGTCCGGATTGGCCGGGTTCTGCGCACTGAACTTGTCCCAGACCTTGGGCTGCGTCTGCTTCACGAAGGCCAGGCAGTCTTCGGTGTAGAGAGCCCGTTCGCGGTCGTAGTGAGCGGCGCTGCCCAGCACCCAGCCGCCCTCGACGAGCTCGCGAATGATGACCTGTTGAACGAAAGGCGAACTCGGCGGCGGAGGCGGTCATCGCTCGTCCTTTCCAGTAATCCGGGCTACCTCTTTATCGAAGTCCGACACGTAGTCGGCGTCCTGTCGCACTCGGAACTTATCGTATTCGCCCTCTGCCTTGAGCCTGGCCTCGAGTGCGCCGACCGCCCCGGTTGTCGAGGATCGGGTAGTCCGAGAGCTCCAGGAACCGGTCCAGAAAGCTGGCCCAGTCGGTCATCTTCATCACGATCCCGCGCTTCGCCCGGTTCTCGGCGAGGTCGAGGTAGGCCGAGACGATCTCGGTTGAACTCTGCGAGCTCTCGTTGAGTGAAATAGTTCTTCGCGACGCTCACGTCCGACTTCAGGATCTTGCCGGCGGGAGCGTGCTTCCACGTGGTCAGTCCCATGTGAGGTTTGCTCGAGTCGGCGGAGGCGGCGATCCGCTCCGCAGCAGTCTGCCCGTGATCGCCCAGTGCAGCTTGTTCTGCACGGTGGCGAAGAAGTCTCGAGTGAGCGGCGCCTTCGGATCGTAGTCGGCGGCAGTAGCGTAGAGGTCGGTGATCTTCTGGTAGAAGCGGCGCTCGCTCGCCCGGATCTCTCGGATGCGCTCGAGCAGCTCTTCGAAGTAGTCCTTCCCGAAGAGTGCCTTGCCCCGCTTCAGTCGCTCGTCGTCGAGGGCGAAGCCCTTGATGATGAACTCGCGGAGGACCTGGTGGCCCAGATGCGGAACTGCGTCGCCTGGTAGCTGTTGACCCGGTAGCCGACGGCGATGATGGCGTCGAGGTTGTAGTGCTCGGTTCGTAGGTCTTGCCGTCGGCGGCAGTAGTTTCCAAAATGGAAACAACTGAAAATTCCGGTAACTCCCCGGACTCGAAGATGTTCTTCAGGTGCTTGGCGATGGCGGGCACCTGGACGCCAAAAAGCTCAGCCAGCGTCTTCTGCGTCAGCCAGACCGTCTCGCCCTGGAAATAGACGTTGACCCGCACTTCCCCCTCGGAAGCGGCGTAGAGGACAGAACTCGCCTCCAGCTCTCGCGCCACCCTGAGTCACGCGACGTCTTGCTCCGCGTTGGGTTGAGGCGGCGCCCAGCCACGCACGTCGATCTTGCCGGTGCCCGCGCCGCCGGTGAAGAGCGGCGGGGAGCCGTTCAGGATGATGCCGATGCGACTCCGCCGGTTCTGACTGCCCGGCTAGTTGCGAAACCAGAAGTGCGATAAGAAGCGCAATAAGAACAAAGAGAGCTGGAATCGGGCGAAGCCCGTCAGGGACACGAGGAAAACTTTGTCCACCAATAAGCAGTCGGAAAGACACTGCGGACCTCTGAGCGGTCGGATGCTAAGTCGCATCCCCCGAGTTGTCAATCTGCCGAGCTGTGGAAAGCCAAGAACTTAGACACCGCAGCCACCTTCTCGGCATCCAGTACCCCCCCGCGGATTTTACTGTCAGGAGTTATGAAACTGATGAGCCAATCGCGAATCCGGGGATTTTTGAGGCGTTATTCCCTACCTACGAAGTTACCCTCGTAAGCCGCAGACCTGCAGCAGGGATGTTCTAATTTTCCAAGGATTTGGTCTCGGTGCATGTCTTGCTGCTCACAGTGCGGCTCTGCTCTGCCCCGCTTGGAACACCTCTGTCAAAAGTGCTACGAGCAGAGGCATCCCGAACCCCTGCATTACGGCACGGCCAGTCTGTCTAGAATCAACCCCCAGTGGAAATTTTGGATCGGCATCGCAGCGGATGTTCTTATTGCGGTCCTTTCGTTCATCTTCCTCTTTTCTTATGCACTTACCTCGCGGATGCCATACCTGCCGGTCATCGTTGTTTTCTGGATAGTGGCTACGCTGCTTCGTTTGCACCACCATGCGAGTCGCGAACCCGACGTAACTCAGGGGCAACCTCGGTTGCCGGACTGGTGTCTTGTCGCTTTTTGTATTGTTTATAGTCTCGCCTGCAACTGGCTGTCCGCATTCTTGTGGTTCGCTCGACGATACGCTTTATTCTCTGCGCCAGTTCTTGGTGAGATGGGTTGGATGGTGGCGTTGAGCGCCGTCATCGCACTGGTTGCAGCGTATCTGACTGGGGGAAATTGGCGAACCGCCATGGGATTCTTCGTTGTCGCCTCATCCGCGCTGTGTCGTTTGATCCATTGAGTTACCTGGCGAAAAATCCCATACCGAAGATCATCGTTTCCTCACAGGGTTGACACGCGTGGCCGATAATCATTGACAAGTCTGCACTCAAGATCCATTCTTCTGTCGTTCCGCTGTGGAGTCCTTCTGGAGACTCACCACCTTCCCGAGACCGCTCCCCAGCGACCATCCGTTTCGGCGCTCACCAGGCGGTGATTCATGGATACTGCTCGACCAGGTTGGGACATCTTGCCGGCTAACGATACGATCCCATTCGTCGTCGTGTCACATAATCGTCGCATCAATCCACAGTCGCGCTCACAATTGTCCAGTGTAAGTAGAAAGATGGCAGTAGGAATTATGAAGCGCCGCAACGATTGGCGGTTGTGGAGGCTCGCGTGTCTGGTTTCTTTGTTTGGGACCACCCTGCTGGCAACTCCGGCGCAGGCCCAGACCTTCGCCTATGTGGCGGATCCGCACACCAGCACCGTCTCGGTGATCGACACTGCAAGCAACAAGGTGGTTGCCACGATACCCGATGGGGTTTACCCTTGGGGGTTGGCCATTACCCCGGACGGAAGCCGCGTTTACGTGGCTGATACCGCTTCCGACGCTGCTGTGGTGATCGACACCGCGACCAACACGGTGGTTGCCACAGTAGCGGTCGGGAATAACCCCATTGGGGTGGCCGTCTCGCCTGATGGGAGCCGCGCCTACGTGGCGAATACGTTTTCCAACTCCGTTTCGGTGATCGATACGGCCAGCAACACTGTGGTTGCAACGATAATGGTTGGGAGCGGTCCTTATGGACTGGCTTTTACCCCGGACGGCACCCGCGCCTACGTGGCGAATAGCCAGGGGAAGCCTTTCGCACCGGGCACTGTATCGCTGATCGACACGGCCAGCAATAGCGTCACAGGCACAATCACCGTTGGGCTCCAACCACTCGGAGTGGCCATATCGCCGGATGGCAGACGCGCCTATGTCACGAATGGCGGCGACATCACCGTCTCGGTCATCGACACAGCGAGCAACACCGTGACTGCGACGGTAGCGGTTGGGGGCATCCCCTTTTGGCTGGCCATTACTCCGGACGGCACACGTGCTTACGTGGCGAATGGCGCCGATGGCACTATCTCGGTAATCGATACAGAGAACAACACCGTGATTGCCACAATAGCCGATGGGATTTTCAACGTTCCCTTTGGGGTCGCCATCACCCCGGACGGAAAGCGCGTTTACGTGACCAACAGCGGCGGAGACACCGTCTCAGTGATCAGCACGGCTAGCAACAAGGTCGTTGCCTTGGTGAAGTTAGCGGATGGGAGCGGGCCGTTTGGTGTCGCCATCACCCCGGCATTTGCTACGCGGACCACTCTGACATCCAGCCTCAACCCCTCCATCTACGGTCAGAAGGTGGCTTTCACGGCAACCGTGAAATCGTCGGGGCCAATCCCCCCCACAGGAAAGGTTCAGTTCACGTGGGGAGACACGATCGGTTCAGCCCCGTTGGACAGCCATGGAGTGGCCACCTTGACAAGATCGAAGCTCAACGCTGACCCCTATCCACTGGTTGCGGTCTACAGCGGCGATTCGCATAACCTGCCCAGCAAGTCTGCCGTACTGAACCAGGTAATAGGCGAAACAACGAGCGAAGCCACCATCACTTCGCAGCAGAATCCATCGGTTCGCGGTCAGGCGGTGACATTCACCGCCACGATCACGTCGCCAACGGTAGTGCCGACTGGGCCGGTTACATTCTCGGCAGGGAACACGGTGCTGGGAACAGCGCAGCTTGTCGGTGGCAAAGCGAAGTTCATAACCTCGACCCTGAGTGTGGGTTCAACCACGATTACAGTTACATATTACGGCGACTCGAACATCGCCAAAAGCTCAGCGTCGGTTGTCCAGAAGGTAAAGTAGATCGGTGTCGTGGCTAGCGGAGTAACACGGGGAAACAAGGCGGAAACACGGGCGAAACACGGGGACAGACGGGACGTACCCCGATTATTCCTCCCGATCTGGGAATCAGAAAGCCCAACCCAAGCTATCGCGGTGGGCGGACCGATGGGTGGCCCACTCAAGCCCGGTTTTGGCTTGAGTGGGGATTTTGATGTCTGAAATTATCAGACCAACTTCGGACGCCGATCAGGAGCCACAGGCTCGAACCACTGACTCCTTACCGCGATCCCACGACTACTTACAAACGATACTCGGATTGTCCTTCGCCAGTTCCAGGCACGCCTTGTGCTGCTTTACACGGCGTGCGGCATCGCCAGGGCTCTCTTCTCCGCTCAGTGTGCTTCCAGTCACCGTCGACGTAGTTGTAATTTGCGGCTGAGTTGCCGAAGAGGGCATCGCTACCTGCTGCAACTGAGCAGGCGCCGGTTCCGGCTGGACTGCCGCTGTTGCTGGCGCTGGAGAGGGTTGCGAATCGGATGCCTGCGCCGGAATCCGTCCATGGGTCTGCCAGTCTGACACGATCAGTTGGCACGCATCCTTCGCCGCGTTTCCCACGGTGTGGGTTGCGCTGGTCCCGAGAACGTCGCCCAAGCGGTTGGCGACTTGCACCTGGCTGTTCGATCGCAGCAAGCCGCGGTTCTGCTTCGACTCCCGATTCAACATCACGGTATAGTCCGCATTCGACTGGTTCAGCGTAACAATGACGCCCCCGCAGTTCTTCTGCATATCCTTGGTGACTTCCATGCTCTCGTCGTGTGAATCCACGGTGGAGCGCGATCCCCAGGCGCCCCAATGTTTTCCGCCCCCGCCCGATCCGGAACTGGTCAGGTTTTCCGAACCTTTTCCTTGCACGAAAACGCGAGGCTTATCCTGCGCGCCTGCCGACAGGACGAATGAAGTTAGAAGTAGAAACATTGCCAATCGAATGGGTCTCATATTCCAAGAGTTTCCTGTTTCAGGAAACCGGAAGCAAATGACCAAAGTTCTCCTGGTCGGAGACCGACGTGCGTCTACGTGGCAGTCACGCGCGAATGCCTATCCTTAATATCGATGGCCGCGCACACGAAGCGCTCAAGGCAGAACAACAACGATGGGTGGTCAACGTCCCCGCAGAAATTGGAGCCCCTAGTTCGCGGGATTTGTAGAAGGATCGCTCAATGCGATCAGTTTTCCCGGAGGATACTCGGCCGGCGTCAGGGGTGTGTCCGGATCCGGGTTGATAATGGTCAGCACTTCTCCGCTGCGCACGCCTCGTATCGTTAGGCTCTGACTTTCTACCGAGACCACTCGGTATTCTTCGTCAAAGAGTTCTCTGCGCGCCGGTTTCATGCTATTGGGATGCAGATTCGCGCCGAGACGATTCCTCGTAAATTTCAATGGATCCCCTTGACAAACGCGGTTGTTATAGATCTGGCAACGGTTTTAATACCCGATCCGGTAACCCAGAGTAACATTCCTTCGCTTCCAGTTTTATCCTCATTACTTATATTTACATTTCCCGAAGTTCTCGGGCCGACAGCGGCGTTGCCTTTAGGATTTCTGCACTCTGGCGCCTCGTTCTGGAGGGGGGTTTGTGATCGCCAATTGTCGTTCTACAATCGAAAAATCCATGACTCCAGCCCGCATCGCGGAACTGCTCGGCTCCCTTCGTCGCTTCCGCTCCCATGCCGGCGGCCGAATTGACAAGCCGTGAGCTCTCCGGTATATCGATGTACGTCGATATACTTCTGCGCTGGAATGCTCGCATCAATCTCACCGCCATCCGCGATCCCGAAGAGATCATCACGCGCCATTTCGGTGAGAGCCTTTTCGCCGCCAGCCACCTGTTCCCCTTCGAAAGCCGGGAAGCGCAGGCCTTCAGCCGCGCCGATGCGCCGAGGGCAGAACGGCCAGACGCGGCCCCCTGAGGGCGCGACCCGCCATTCCCTGGCCGACGTAGGTTCCGGCGCCGGATTTCCAGGGATCCCCATCAAACTCTGGGCACCGCGACGTCTCCGTCGCGCTGATCGAATCGAATCACAAGAAGGCAACCTTCCTGCGCGAAGTGGCTCGCGCACTTACATTGACGGACGTCAATATACAAACTGCCCGCGCCGAGTCGCTCCGCCCAGCTTCCTTCGATACCGTTACCCTGCGAGCTGTCGAACGCTTCGAATCCATCCTGCCCGTCGCCGCCACCCTGGTCGCCCCCACAGGCCGCCTCGCCCTACTCATCGGAGAAGCCCAGCTACCCCAGGCCCACGCCCTCCTACCGACGATGACAGTGGCTGCCCTCTTCTCCCATCCCCGACTCGCGTTCCCGAACTCTGGCGATCGCCCAGCGATCGGCCAACCCCCTGTAGGCGTTGATTCGAGTCGGGTTCCACACAACGAAATGAATCAACTTAGTAACAAGTGGGAACATATCGTAGAAACATACTGATAAACCTCAGAATTATCTACGGCTTCCACATAAAAAGTGGAGCCAACATCAGCTTTCTTCTCGGCTTTACAATTCCATTGTTCCACTTGTAGAACCGAATGAGCCAGCAAAGCAACTCGAATGTTCCTGAAGGAACATTTCTCCAAGAATCGGTATGCAACCAACCGGAGAGCGAGTGCTCCTCCAAGAGCAATCCTCTAAATCCGCACCGCGGCTTGCCAGCTCCTCGGGCAAGGCGCCGGAATCGCAGCGTTACCCATGGGGCTGCAGTTCTTTGGGAAATGTTCCTGCAGGAACATTGGAGCTAGTTCTTCATCGCCAATCGCCGCGGTAAGAGCATCTGGAAACCGCCACCCGCATAGGAGCCAATAGAATGTTCCTGCAGGAACACCTTCCATACGTGTTAGATTTCGAAAAGGCAGCATCGCTCGAGAATGCGTCTTCGGACAACTATGTTCCTGCAGGAACATTGTTCGACGTCCGGTGACCATCAGGCTTGATTCTGATGTTTGACCTTCGCGCTACTTAGAAGTCGATCACAGTGCCATGAAATGTTCCTGCAGGAACATCTGCGGACCTTGCGCGGGTTCAATAGTGTTCCTTCAGGAACATTGGACCTGTTTTGCACACATTTCACTGGCTTGCACAGCAATTCGTCGTTGCATTTGAATTGCGAATCGCATTATGCTGCGAGTGACTCTGGTTCTCCACACAATCTAATGGGACGCGTTATCGCTGTTGCCAATCAAAAGGGCGGCGTGGGTAAGACTACGACTGCCATCAATCTAGCCGCGTCGTTTGCGGCTGCGGAAGTAAACACGCTGCTGGTCGATTGCGATCCGCAGTCCAACGCCACCAGCGGACTGGGGTTCGCCAAGGATCCTGATCGCGTCAGCTCGTATCATCTGCTGATGGGTGCGGCCACAGGTGAGGAGGCGTTGCTCACGACAGAGCTCGAACAGCTCTGGCTGATTCCAGCGCACAAGAACCTGATCGGCGCCAACATTGAGCTCGTCGACGCGGAAGGGCGCGAGTATCGCATGCGCGAGGCGCTGGCTCCTTTGCGCGATCGCTTCCAGTTCATTGTGCTCGACTGTCCGCCAGCGCTTGACCTGCTTACGTTGAACGCGCTCGTCGCGGCCGATGCGGTGCTGATCCCGATGCAGGGGGAGTACTTTGCCCTGGAAGGAATCAGCGAGCTGCTGGACACGATCGAGCGCATTCGCGCGGGGCTGAATCCAGAGTTGGCGATCGAAGGCGTGGTGCTGACCATGCTGGACGAGCGCACCAACCTGGCGCAGCAGGTCATGACTGAGCTGAAGAATTTCTTTGGCGAGAAGCTATGCCGCACGACAGTGCCGCGCAACATCCGGCTGGCGGAGGCGCCGAGTCATGGCAAGGCTGCCCTGGTCTACGACCCGCGGTCGAAAGGGGCAGAGAGTTACATCCGGCTGGCCAAGGAGATCATCGAGCGGCAGCCGGCCCCGTCGGTCATGCCTGCCGAGATGGTGACCCCAGAGGGCACAGAGGAGCACGTAGGGGAGCCGGTGGTCGAGGAGATTCCGGCGGCGGGCGGCGAGATGGATAAGACGGCTTAGTATATCGATGAGCATCTATCTATTAGATTGATGAACGTCGATATACAAAAACATTCAACCATCAAAGATACTGAGGTTCACTAGGGGAACTGATGACTACTTCGGCGGCGAGCGTGGCGGGACACGGGGAGAAAGATAAGGATAAAGAGAAGGTAGAGAAGCGGCGGGCCTTGGGGCGAGGGTTGGAGTCGTTGCTGCCGGGGCCCCGCGTGGTGACGGGCAGTGGCGGCTCCGAGCCAGGGTAGTGGAGTCGCCGGCAGACCGCAGGTTCCTCCCCTTCGCGTTACTCCGGGTCGCAATGACGAACCTTTTGCGGATGAAAATCCGGTTCAGCAGGACAAACCTGTTCTCTCATGAACCGGCAGCGGTCGGGTGCGACCAGTGCCGGGGTGGCGTTTGCCGGGGTGATTCAGGGCGTCGCCCAAGAGGCAGTGGATGCGGCTCGCTGGGCAGGGGGCGCCTGCGGCACAAGCAGACGAGGTGCGCTCGGATGGACAGCCGGGGGCGGCTGTCCCCACATTGGCCGGTGACGAGCCCATCACTATTTATGCGCAGGCGGAATCGCGGGTGCCGGCGAATCTTGTGGTCAGCCTGGCGATTGCGGATATCGACAAGAATCCGTTTCAGACGCGGTACGTGGAAGATGACGAGGCCCTGGAGGAGCTGGCGGATTCGATCAAGGTAAATGGAGTGGTGCAGCCGATCATGGTGCGGCCATCGGACGAGGATGGGCGGTACATCCTGATCCTGGGCGAACGGCGACTGCATGCGTCGAAGAAAGCAGGCAAGACCCACATTCCGGCGATGGTGCGGCGGGTTTCGCTGCAGCAGGCGGCGGAGATGACGATCGTCGAGAACCTGCAGCGCGAGGACTTGAGCGCGCTGGAACAGGCAGAAGCGTTCCGGGTACTGAGCAATCAATTCCAACTGACGCAGCAGCAGATCGGGGAACGCGTGGGGCTGTCGCGGGCGTCGGTGACGAACTACATGCGGCTGCTGAAGCTGCCGCGAGAGGTGATGCAGCTGCTGGCGGAGAAGCGAATCAATTTCGCCGAGGCGAAAGAGTTGCTGAAGTTGGAGAACGACGATCAGATCGCGCAAGGCGCGCTGTACGCGGTGAAGAAGGGTCTGTCGCTGGAGCAGATCGAGAGAATGGTGCTATCGATGAACGGGTTGCTGGATCCGTTTCCGGGAATGCCGGGGCAAGTGGTGAAGAAAACGGGGGGCGGCGGGGCGCGATGGGTGGATCCGAATGTGAAGGCGGCGCAGGTGGATTTGGAGCGGTTGCTGGGAGTGCGGGTGAAGATTCGCGATCGCAAGGGAAAAGGGAAGATTGTGATCGAGTATCACACGGTGGATGATTATGAGCGGGTGGTGGATATGATTCGGGGGAAGAAGTAGCGAGTCGCGAGTGCCTAGAACGAGAGTTGAGGCGGCCTCGCGGCCGCTTTTTTTGTCCTTTTTTCGGGGTTCGATGAACAAAGAGAGTAACGGGGTGGAGTAAGCGGGGCGGGAGCGGATCCTTTTTAAGGATGATTGCTTATGTAAATTGCTAATTTGGTTCGTGGAGTGGGATCAATGTTCGCTTTGGTGTGGGGTTTACTAGTTTGATTCGACCTTCTGTTCGTGTTCGCATTCCGCGGTGATGGAACGACTTTAGGCCTTCCTGCACACTCGTTGCGTATGCGTTCGTGGTTCCCGCCCTTTGCAAACTGCGCAAAGGACGGGGCACCCACAGTGGGAATAGTGCACGCAAAGATCGTTAACGGTGGGCACCCCGTCCAATGATTATGTATATCGCAGTTATCGGCGCAGGCTGGCAGTCGTTGGCTGGGCAGTTGCTGGTTTCGGGACTGGCGCTGGTAAGTGCCGGCCAGGATCTAGGCTTGCGGATCCGCCTAGGTGCAGCCTTTTCGTTTCTTATGGCAATAGCCTTCGGCATCTCGGCCCTGTTTACGGCGATCCGGTCGAACATTCGGTATGCTCCCGCGATCTGCCTCGTGGTTCTTTGCGCCGAGACTTTGGTGATGCTGCGTTGGGCGATGAAGAGAAATTCGCAATAGAGGAAAACCGGGGAAAGAGGAACGTGCCCAATTTTTCGATGACGGGAGATTGGTAACCCTTCGTTCCTCAGTGGGGAAGCAAAGACAGAGCTCAAAGGCCGGGCCACCCGCCCACGAGGGGAATTCGTGTCCTTCCCGGTTTGGCTGGACGTGGGTAACGCTCGCATAGTGTTCGTCCAACTCCGGTTTCTGTCGTCCCTCCGGGACTGGGATCTTATTTCAAGCGGTTACCCAGCGCTTACGCGGTGGGCTGCATTATGCCGCCGCTTCGCGGCTGTAGTTGGGGTGGCGCGGGATGCGAGGGCTAACGACGCGTTTTGTGGGGTGCCCCATCCTTGCGTTTTTGCGAGGGCGGGCGGCGACCGCAAAGATCGCTAAAGCTGGGCCACCCGCGAGTAGATGCCCCACTCAAGCCAAAAGCGGGCTTGAATGGGCCACCCGCGAGTGGCGAGTAGATGCCCCACTCAAGCCAAAACCGGGCTTGAATGGGCCACCCGCCTACAATGAGCTCTCTGGACCCGGTTTTGCTTGTTTGTGGCACGTTTAGGTCTCTGCTGAGTGATTCTGCGCCGAAACTTCCTGGTTAATCGGCTGCCAAGAACCAATCCCGATAGTTGTGATTACTTCGGCCTCCGATTCCTCGTAATAGAGCACGGCCGACTTTGCCCGGAGCCGGTTGAAAAGCCATAAAATCAATGCCGCAAGAAATAGAATCGCGACGAGCAGTGCATACGCAAGAGGGTGATCGAAAACGCTCTGTTCGTAGTGCGAAAACATCATTGCAAGAGGAATGAACACTATTACGAAGGCCCAGAACATAAATTGCACGTTTGACTTGCCGGGCAGGTACGAACACGCGAATGGAATCTTCGACACGCCGATCAGTGTGACATCGGTCATGATCGATCCGGCGAGCGCCAAAACCAGAAGGTGCTCCGCAACCTGGTGCCACGGTCGATAGCATAGCGACAGTCCCGCCGCGATTGCCCAAACGGGAATCGTCGCCATCAGCAGCATTGCGCGCCGTGTTGCGGCGATGTAACGTTCTGGCGGACTGAGCTGCGCTACCTGTAGCACCCAGTTTGCCTTCAGCGATACGGGGAGCGAGAAGATGCTGCGCAGGCCCGCGATGGCCAAGCACATCATCATGAGAGTGTTCACGAGGAACACGGGTGTTACGGGCTGGGTACGGTGAGTATTAGACAGGTGCGTCAGCGTTGATACCGCAATTGCGAACGCGATGGCCAGAAAAAAGGCATAGACCACTCGATGCTGACGACTCCGAGCCAGCGATCGCATGCTGAAACGCACGACGGCTGTCTGCAGACTGTCGCCCAGGGGGACGTTCCATCGCGGGCGCCCTTGCAGCAGATCCGGCTCTTCGACCGTCTTCTTCATGGTGTGCAGGTAGCAGAGCAAAAGCGAAGTCACTCCGCCCGCCCCCACAGCAACCAAGCCGAGCCACGCGCGGAGGGCCAGCTTACCGAGCGCAAGCGGGAAGATGCCGCTTGTCTGGCAGAACATGCCGAAGAACCAAAACATCGGCCAACGCGCCAGGATTCCCTGTTGCTGGGCCCAGGCAAACTCTCCTGCACTGCCATAGCTCGGTTGAAATAGCCACACTGATAGGAACAGCGCAAAACTAGCGAGCTGCAGTATCGACGAAAGCCGGAGGAACCATCGTTGCGGCAAGATTGCTGCAAGTAAGCCCTGTATCGTCAGTACCGCACCGAAGACAAAAACGGCCGCTGCGGAGATGGTGAACCAGTACGCCGCCAGGATCAGAGGAAAGCGCAACAGTCCACCTGCCAACAGCGGCAGAACCGTGCCCATTCCGCAGTTCAGCGAGAAAACGCCGATGGCGAGTAGCGATGCAGAGGAGGCCAGTTTTGCCGCCAGAATTGTGCGCGGACGCACCGGCAGCGGCCCGAGCACCATGGCATCGCGCAAATCGGGAAAGATGTTGTCCCAGGTGGCGACAGCGGTAAGCCCTGCGATTAGCATCGTACCGGCCAAAAGGCTCTGCACAGTGTGCAATCCCATGCGCAACAGGCTTGGCAGATCGGATCCGCCCCCGGTCACAACCAGGAAAACGAACGTCTGAAACACGCTGATCGTAATCAGTACGGCTGCGAATTGCCCGAGACACCTGGGGATGTCCGCTTCGATCGACAGCGACTCGAGGTCGATTACCCGGAGCAGGAATTGCCGGTAAAGCAGCCGGAACTGGGGTGGGAGCCGCTCGATGACACTGCGTACTGCGTCACGCATAAATCAGATCCGCAATCTGCCCCGCCGTCGATGCAGGATCCTGCTGCACCGTGAGCTGCGAAAAAATTGCCTCCAGGGATGGCAGTTTCAGCAGCGAGCGCAGCCGATCGATCAAGTCGTCTGCGACGATTTTTCCCTTATGCAGGATCACGACGTGCGACGACACCCGTTCCACTGTGTCCAATTCGTGGGAGCTGAAGAGCACGACTTTTCCGCGCGCCGCTAACTCCTGGATCAAGCACCTGAGCACCAACGCTGAACCCACGTCAAGGCCGGAAAAAGGCTCGTCCAGGAGGACCAGATCAGGATTGTGCAGCAGAGCCGCCGCGATCAGCAGCTTCTGACGCATACCCTTTGAATAACCCGAGATCGAAGCATGCCGATCGCCATGCAATGTCAGTAGTTGGAGCAGCCCGTCGATGCGCTCGGCCGATTGTCGCGGGGACAAGCCGCGCAGTTGCGCCACCATCGTGAGATATTCCACCCCCGAGAGGTGGTTGTAGAGAAACGGTTCCTCCGGCACATATCCCATGCGCCGCTTATACCCAATCAGGTCGTCCCGAATCGGCCGTCCATCGAACAGAATTTCCCCCACTGTTGGCTCAAGCAGCCCAGCGATCATCTTCATCGTAGTCGACTTACCTGATCCGTTTGGCCCGAGGTATCCCGTCACCTCGCCAGGCATGGCAGAAAAGCTGACATCGTAGACCGCCGGAATTCCCGCAAACAGCTTTGATACCCGCCGAAGCTCAAGCATGCGAAACCTGGACAGGTAGGCACAAAGATAGAAGCTCGACACGAATTTGAGCCGCAAGATTAGTGCGAGTCACGACTTTTCTCTTTTCTCGCTGGTCATTACACCGCATCAGGTAATCGTGGCTTCCGGATGCCTATTGAAAGCGAGAGAATTCCCAGCAGGATCAGACCTCCGCCGGAGGCCGGGTAGATGCGCGCTCACGCTGGGCTGCTACACGGGATGACGTGCGTTAAAAACCCACCCACGATGAGGGCTCCCGATAGGATGCTTCCGCCCCCACCAACGGAAAGGGGGAGTCGTTTTCCTGCCAGAGGCGGGAGAAGAATCAGCCACCCAGCTGACGCGACCATCGCAAAGCCACTGAGCGTCCAGAGCAAACCTATAATTGCGAGCGCCGGCCCTACCGCCGACCACTCACGCAACACTAGTACCCCGGCGCTAGTAGTTGCGAAACCCAGGACGAGAAATGCAGTGCCAATCACTCGCTCAACATCTACTTTTGCTGCCATCAGGACCTCTCTTGTGGTAGACCGTTGTTCCCGGAGGCGTTTGTTATTAAGCCAATCAAATCCATCCACCCATCGCACCTGGTGGAACTATGCCGCCGCTCGTGCGTTTCGTAAGAAGCCTGTGAAGTGGTAAACCATCAGCAAAGACCAGGCAAGCGCAACTGCTTTGTAGATGAGACCAACATTGGTGGTAAACCCAGCGATCAACGGCCCGAGCGCGAACAGAATTCCAAGCGCCCCTATTGCATAGCCGCGGGGACCTGCGAGGCGCGATGCTTCGTGACGCCGATCGATTCGCCGACCGATGTAAGCCCATTGAAACGTGACAGCCAGGAGCAAAACTGCAAGGCGCCAGGCGGTCACATGTCCATGTGAAAATGGGTAGCACGGAGAGGCAAGCACGGCGATGGGACCGTTCAGCATGCCTGCGACTTGCACTGGCATGGGAACATCGAGGCTTGAGGGCGAAAACTCCGAACGCGCTCGGTGCCACAGAGCAGCCGTAGCAAGAATGGCGCAAAGCGGAAACAACAACGCAAATCTAGAGCGCTTCATATTCCACCTCGCGCATGAGGAATGGGTGCCTACCGCAACCGGGAAATCCTATGTAGATGTCTGTATAGCGTCTTCCGATTGGTTTGTCAAGTAGATGTCTACATAGGTATAATGTGGCATGGCGAGAGAGCCACGGCTTACGCACATTACCGCTCTGATCCTGCAGGCGGTTGACGCCGGATTTGTTTACGGCTTTTCCATTATGGAAATGACCGGTCTTCCAAGCGGAACCATCTATCCGGCCATGCGACGTATGGAGGAAGACCAACTGATACGCTCTCGTTGGGAAAGGCAGGCTATCGCAGATCGCGAGCAGAGGCCACCCCGGAAGTATTACCAGCTTACGAGTATCGGAAAAACGGCCCTGGAAACGTCGCTGAAACGTTATCCATTGCTACAGCGGCTGGTCCCGACCGGCGAAACGAGGTCATGATGACTACGCACCTGGAAAATGCCGTGCGTCGCATGCATCTCGGTTTACTGTGGGGCGCCTCCTTGCTTGTCCCCCGCAGCAAACGTTCAGAATGGTCGCAAGAATGGCGAACCGAATTGTGGTACGTGCTGCGAGAATGCTTCGCCGCAACGAGCCTGAGCCCTAATTCTAGATCCGTGAGGGAAGCAACCGGATTCTGCATGGGAGCCTACCAGGATGCAATCTGGCTCAGAAGGCGATCATGGCAAAAACAACGACCGCTTTCGCGAGTCGCTGGTTCGGCATATGTGTGTCTTCTTCTGTTGACCGGGGCCTTGCTCTTTACTTGGGGAATCGCCCACATGTCATCTCGCGTGGCTGCGGGATTGTCGCGGATTCAGGTTTACCCAAGGCGGGTGTCGGACACAGGCACGCCCTGTGACTGTCCTTTCGACCTGACAGTTGGGCGTGCGTCTTACGAAGCTACGCGACTGTTTTTCGATGGGTTCTCGCATTACCAGATCACGGAGGAAACGGTTTGGTCCGAAAAGATGCCCAGGAGCAAGTGGATAGTAGCGCAGGCCAGGTCCGATTTCTTCGACGTACTTCATCTTCCAGTCCTGTCCACCGATGGCGTTATAACATTCCCCGATAGTTTGCCCCACGTTGTGCTGAGTCAGGACACATGGATACGCAACTTTGGGCGTAAGCCAAACATAGCGGGAGCCAAATTGCACGTGGGTTCCGTGGACGCCATAATTGTCGGAATCATATCGGGCGACCCAATGGGCTTTCCCGGAGCGGCGGATGCGTGGCTTTTAGGTCCTGATCCGCAGGTAGGGAGCAGTAAGTCAGAATTTATCGTGGGTCATCTAAGCCGAGTCGGGTACGTCGACGATGGCCGTTGGGGGCTGTCCGTAGGCGGAATTTTGCTAGGGTTCCTTATGCTGCCTTTCGTCAGCCGACCTTCCATCGGCGAGTACGGCAGTGGTTCGCAAAAGCCGTCACTGGCCAGAAGAGGTCGTTTTTGGGCATTCCTGTTCGCGAAGATCGCGATCTGCTCGGCAATTGCGTTTTACGGTTCTGTGGATCTGGCCTGCTTGCTTGTGCCACCCTTTTCGCCATCGTCGGCCTACATACAAGCTACATCTTCCGTTGCACTCTGCCTTATGGGCCTGACATGGGCCTGCCGCGACCAGAAGCATCGATGCCCTGTTTGCCTCAGGCTTATGGCACATCCAGTTCAAGTTGGGCAGCCCTCGCGAACCTTCCTTGCGTGGAACGGAACCGAACTGGTCTGCGATCGTGGCCACATCCTACTTCATATTCCCGAGATTCCCACCAGTTGGTTCGGCGCGCAGCGCTGGGTCTGCCTCGATCGCTCATGGGGCTTCCTCTTTGCGGGACGG
This sequence comes from uncultured Acidobacteriota bacterium, assembly GCA_963745435.1. Lineage (GTDB taxonomy): Bacteria > Acidobacteriota > Terriglobia > Terriglobales > Acidobacteriaceae > Gp1-AA133. The sequence continues at coordinate 22,750 of CAVUXK010000002.1, forward strand.
AACGGTTAGCAGTTTCGATGAACGGCCCTGATTCAACTCGCGACTGACGAGCAAACCGGAAGTCAACTGCTGTAATCAGCTTCTGTTGGCAGGCCAATACACTCAAATTTCGACCTCTGCGACACGGGGGAGTGCTCTTGCGCACCAGCGGAACTCGTGCACTTCTGTAGACCACTTGCTTCAACGACTTCCCACTCAAGCCAAAACCGGGCTTGAATGGGCCACCAGAGCGATCCAAGGCATGAAGGCAGCGTAGCTTGCTGAACATCTCACCTCGAGGCAAAACAGGCCTTGAATGAGATGCGCGGCGGATGTAAAATTCGCCGCCCCTGAAGGGCAGCTTCAACCCTGATCCAGATCTCGGCTTGTGAGCAGCAAATCTGAAAAGAGGCTGTCATGAAAACCTTGGTTTTGATATTCGCAACATGTTTGCTGCTCGTGTCTTCACTCCTTGCCCAGAGTCCGATCGGCGAGGTCTCGCCCACAAGCATCGACTTTGGTCCGACACTTGTCGGCTGCACGAGCCCGCAAAAACGCATCTCGCTGAAGAACACGGGAGATGCGCAGCTGATCATGGACAAAATTTCCATCAGTGGACTGTTCGCCTTTCCCGTGAATCACTGCGCCAAGGGAGCAAGCCCAGCGACCCATTGCGATGTCTACGTCACATATTCTCCCGATCAACTCGAAGCCAATAGCGGCTCATTGATCTTCAACGACAACGCCTCGAATAGCCCGCAGGTCGTTTCCTTGACCGGCCACGGAGCGACGATTGTTCCCACGGCAAGCAAAATGCAAACCCGATCGCCAATAAATATTTACTATGGCCAGACCACAACCTTCACGGGGCAGGTCCAATGACCGTCAAGTGATCGCTCGACACTCCAGTGATCACCGGCAGATGCCGATGGCGAAGCTCCATCGCTGGTACTAGTGCCAGAAACACCGCAAAGACTGCTGCGGCCGACAGTCGGAGGCGTGCCCAAAACCGAGAATTTGTGAAGCGGCTTTCCGAGATGAACCACAAAGTGAAAGCAACTAGAAAGCCTGCATAGACGTCCCAGGAAATCGGTGGACTAGCCATCAGCATCAGCGCAAGCCCGAGCCACGCTACAAGGTTCCGTAATAGACGCTGCCAGCCTGTTTTCAGAAAAGGCGAGGCTACGATCGCTAGAAGAAGCAAAAGGGCACCGCCATAGAGCGACTCGCCGGATGCAAAATACAAGACCAGCGGATTCATTGGGCGATCGTATCAGCAGGCAGCTCCGCGACGGCAATTGAGAGTCTACCCACCGGCGCGCCGGTGAGCGCTAGAGGTCTTGGTCCGCGAGGGCTTTCACTACGGCACCACCGCCTTCACTGCGGCCGTCTTCGTGCTTTCATGTCCCGCAGTGTCGACGGCAGTTGCCGAATAGTAGTACGTCGTGCTGTTGGCCACGGTCGAGTCGCTGTACAGCGTCGAGCCAACGAGGCCGGGGTTGAGCTTCTTCCAGGTGGCCGCGTCTGGACTGCGATATACGTTGTAGCCGACGACACCCGCGGTGGTCGAAGCCTTCCACGAAAGGTCCACGACATGATTCGCCCCTGCCTGGATGACCACCTTGTAAGCAACCTGCGAGACGCTTCCGCCGCACCCCGTGGCCTTCACCGCGAAAGAATAGGTCGCCGCGGTTGAGGGAGTGCCGCTGAGAGTCAACGATGTCGTTGTGCTGGAGGGTTTCGCGGTGACTCCTGCCGGAAGAGAGCCAGAGGCGATCGCCCATTTGTACGGGGTGCATCCTTTGCTGGCGTTGATCACAGCAGAGTACGCGGTCTTCACCGTGCCGTTGGGCACGCTGGGAGTGGCGATTGTGATGGTGGACGCGACGCATGGACACACGAGTGCCAGCAATATAGGGCCGAGGAACCTGGGGTTCATGCCCCATGCTCGCTTGGACCGCGGTCCTCGAACAGGTTGCAGAGGTTTCAAGCCCTCTGAGTTTTTGTGATCGATAACGCACTACTGAGAAAATACTTAGTTCCTTTCCTCAGGCTTTTCACCGCTCTGCGTAGGGAAGGCGACGGACTTCGGTGGTTCCTCAAACATTCCACTTATCCGCCGCCCGGCCCGGAGTACGAATTTACCCGTCAGAATTCTGCGTGCTAACATCCGGCTGTGGCCGTCTCTGACACAAGTGCCGAAACCCAGGCGATTCAAGAGCATATTCAGTCCGCCATGTCGGGCGAGCAGCGGCTGTTGCTGGCCTGGGATATGAGTTTGTTTGCCAGAGAACTGGCTCGGACCGGGATCCGGCAAGAGCATCCGGGGTGGACCGAGGCTCAAGTTAGCCGGGAATTGCTGCGACTCGCGTTCCTCCCGTCCCCGCTCCCCGCCGGACTGCCATGACCGCCGGAGAAGTTTTTCGAAGACTCACTTCCGCTCTAAACAGAGCCGGCATTCCATACATGTTGTCCGGATCTTTTGCCAGCGCATACTACGGGACAACGCGTTCTACGCAAGACATCGACCTTGTGATCGATGCGACACCAGCACAGCTGGAAGTATTGATCCGGCAATTGCCTGCAGAGCGCTACTACGTTGATTTGCCAACCGCCTTGGAGGCCCACCGGCAAAAATCCATGTTCAACGTGATTGATCTGGCGACCGGGTGGAAGATTGACTTGATTATCCGCAAAGCGCGCGCGTTTAGTGAAGAGGAATTCGGCCGTAGACGGCAAGCAGACTTACAGGGAGTCCCGATTTTTGTTGCGAGTCCCGAAGATGTCGTGCTCTCGAAACTCGAGTGGGCACAACTATCAAAATCACAACGGCAAATTGAAGATGCTGCCGCAATCCTACGCTCGCGACGGGAATCGCTCGACCGCGAGTATCTGAACAAATGGATTCAGGATTGCATCTCTCCGTGGAATGGAGTTCCGCGCTGGAGAAGGCGAAACTCTCGGAGTAATAGAGAGAAAGGGCACGCGTAAGCGTGCCCGTTCTTGCTGACGACTAAAGACTGACGACTAGCGACTGCACCTAAGGCGCCTCGATCAGTTCCATCTTCCCATCCCGCGTCCGATGCAGCACCATCACTTTTCCTTTCGGGTCACGGAAGACGAAGACGTCGCGATCGCGGAAGTGGCATTCCTTGATCGCTTCTTCGAGTGTCATCGGGCGCAGCGCGACGGCTTCCGAGGAATGTGTCAGGTGCACCTCGGTCGTCTTCGCGACTGCCGGGATATTTGTGAACGACTACGGGCACCGCCGTGGTTTCGGTGAGGCCGACCGCAGTCTGCGCTTCGCCCCCATCTGCCTTGTCCTCGCCGTTCCACTTCTTGTGCGACTTGCGTTTCTTCGAGATGATCCGGGTTTTGTATTTGACCGCTTGCTTTGCAATATGATCCAGCGCCTCGCTGACGGCCATTTTCATGTCGGTGGCCTGGGCCAGGCCGACGATCGGACCGTTGCGCGGGCTGATGGTGATTTCTGCTTTATGACGGTGTTTCTCGACGGCCAGAATTACTTTGGCTTCGAATTTGTCGCCAAGAATTTTGCGGATCTTTGAGAGGCCGGTTTCTACTTCTTTGCGGATGGCGGGTGTGATTTCGTACTGCCTGCCGGTGTATTCCACGTTCATTGAGCGCCCTCCTGGGATTCTTAGCTCCACGATCTGGGCTCAAACAACCGGTGCTGCAGGTGTTTCACGTTCAGCGGCTAAAGCCGGTCTCTTACGGAGACCTCGTCGGTACGCCTGAAGGCGTACCCTGATACGAACCGCTTTTACGAACCGCTACTTCTTCACCCTGCGCTGGTGGGTACTCGGGATGCGCATGTCCTCCCGGTATTTCGCAACCGTGCGGCGAGTGACCTGGATACCCTGCGACTGAAGGATGCGGGTGATCTGCTCGTCGGTCAACGGCCGGGCTGGATCTTCTTCTTCGATGAGCTTCTTCACGCGGCGCTTCAGGATCAGCAACGATGTGTTGCCGCCCTCCGGCCCTTGCACGCTCTCGGAGAAGAAGTACCGCAATTCGAATACGCCTTGTGGAGTGTGGGCGTATTTATTCGCCACCGCGCGGCTGACGGTAGACGGATGGACGCCGATTTCTTCGGCCACCTCCTTGATCATCATCGGCTTCAGCTGGTCGATGCCTTTTTCGAGGAAATCCTGCTGGCGTGCCACAATCGAGTAACAGACTTTCGTGATGGTCTGCTTGCGCTGCTCAATATTCTTGATGAGCTGGATGGCGCTTTTGTAGCGCTCCTTTACGTAGTTACGCGTGTCCTTGTCGTTGGTGTCTTTGGTAAGGAGGCGCTTGTAAGCCGGGTTGAGACGAAGCTGGGGCACGTCGTCATCGTTCATCAGGCACAGCCATTCATCGCCGTGCTTAATGAAGGCGACGTCGGGTTCGATCAGGCGCGTGGTGGCCTTGTTGTATTGCTGGCCAGGACGCGGATCGAGCGTCTTGATGAACTCGAGCGCGGGCGGAATCGCTTCGATCGGACGGCCCAGCGCCTTGCGCAATCTCCTTGTGCTGCTTCATCTGCACGGCGCGCAGATGCTGGTCCACGATGCCTATCGCGTCGGCAAGCACTTGTGACGTGCCGTTGCCGTTCTTCTGCTGAATGTGTTGCTGCTGGATGTAGCGCAGCTGATAGAGCAGGCATTCACGCAGGTCGCGGCAGCCGACGCCGGGTGGATCGAGCTGGCGAACCATCTCCAGCGCTTCGTGCAATTCGCTGAGTGTGAATGTCGGTTTGTAAATCGCTCGTGGGGTTGGAGCAGGAGCGGGAACTGGTTGAGCGGGAGCTTCGGGAGCGGGTGCGACCGCGGTCGCCGCGGATATTCCGCCCAGCTCTGAATTCCCATTGGAGGAGCCATCCCAGCTTGCAGGGAACTCATCTGCAATCTCGTCGTGATTCACCCTCGATCGGCGCGCCAATGCCAAGCGCCTCTACCTCTTTCAACAGATTCTCTTGCATTGCGGCATCGACTTCGGGTGCCGAAGGAGCCGCAACCCCCATCAGCTCCTCGTCGGTCGCAATGAGATAGCCGTCCTCGTTCAGGTTGCCGATGATCAGTTCGGCCGCCTCTCGCACACTACGGCTCACCGACAAGGCACCCAACTGCCACATGAGGTGATCGGTCAGGTTGGTGGGCTTGGAGAGGAAATTCTCGAAGGACGGCCGCTCGATGTCTTCCATCTCGCTCTGGCTGCGGTAGCCGGGATCGAGATACTCCTGGAAGAACGAGCCGAAATCAATTTCGTCGAACGGATCTTTCTTTTCTTCTGCGGGGACTGGAGCTTCTTCTACGGCCGAGGCGGAGGTGACGCGGTCGCGCTCTTCTTCGCGGCGGCCGACGTCGTCAATCAAGGGAACGGAATCTTCCAGCTCTTCGAGAACCGGATTCTCCACCATCTCCGCATTGATCATGTCCTTGAGCTCGATCTTGTTGAGCGCAAGGACCGAAACCATCTGAACAAGGCCCGGGGTCAGGATCTGCCGCTGCGACAGCTTGACGTTCAATTTGTGCTGCAGCATTACCATGCGATCAGTCCCACACTCCTAACCCTGTCTTTTCCCGCCACTTGCCGATGGAACCTTACCAAGTCCCCATCTCGGACCGAGGCCTCGCAACTGAATGCCCCAAGTCCCAGTATCAAAGCAAATCCACATTCCGGCTACGTTACAGCCGTAATGTTTTCCACTCCCGTCATCTCGAAACGAACTTGACTTTGTAGCGCCGGCGTCTCGCCGGCAGTCGCGAGGGCGTCCCGCCCTCGCCTAACTCACAAATCGAGGTGCAAGCCGGCGAGACGCCGGCGCTACACCAGCGAAAAACTCTCGCCCAGGTACACCTGGCGGACTTCGGGATCGCTTCCCAGCGCTTCCGGCGTTCCCGCACGAAAAATGCGCCCCTCGTTGATGATGTAGGCGCGATCGGTCACGGACAACGTCTCGCGGACGTTGTGGTCGGTGATCAGAATTCCGATGCCACTGGCCTTGAGGTCGGAAATAATCTTTTGCAAGTCGAGCACAGCAATGGGATCAATCCCCGAAAACGGCTCGTCCAGCAGAATGAATGTCGGATTGATACATAGGCAGCGGGCAATCTCGACCCTGCGCCGCTCGCCGCCCGACAGGGCATAACCGCGATTTTGCCGGATGTGATCCAGTCCCAGCTGCTCGATCAGCTTTTCCATCTTCTCCCGGCGCTCGTGCCAGGAGATGGGCTGGGCTTCCAGCACCGCGAGGATGTTCTCCTCGACCGTCAGCTTGCGAAAAACGGAAGGTTCCTGCGGAAGGTAGCTGATCCCAAATTGCCGGGCCCGCAGGTACATCGGGACCTCGGTGATGTCTTCGTCGTCGTAGAGAACGCGACCCGTATCGGGGGGGACCAGACCGACGATTGCGTAGAAAGAAGTGGTCTTGCCTGCGCCGTTAGGTCCAAGTAATCCAACAACTTCGCCTTGGTCCACACGCAGGCTGACGCCTTTCACAACCCTACGGCCGCGGTAAGTTTTTCCGATTTCGTCGGTGGCTAGTGAGTGCATTTATCGTGCCACTCGCGTTTGCGTTACGGTGGGTGAGCTATCCTTGCCTTCCACGAGCACCCTATCATCGCGTCTAAAGAAAGTCAACGAATCACCCCTGATTTTGCCCCGTTCGGCATCAAAAATGCTAGGAGTTCCGCCGCTCAAAACGAACTTGTCATCGGCCACGGTATAGATCAGCTGGTCCCCGGTGGCTTTTCGTCCCGGTTCTTGAACTACAACGTTCCCCTGAGCCACCAGCCGGTCGAGCTGCCCCTGACCCTTTAAGCTTTGGGTCGGAGCATTTTGGCTTCGCGGGGAGAGGTACGCATCGACGTGATTAGCAGTCACGGTGACGTCGGCTCCCCGGGTCGTTACGCCCCCCTCGAATTGGGCGCGACGCTCGTCGTCGGTGTAGGTCAGGCGTGTTGAGGTGATGGTGATCGGGGTGACTTTGCCGTTCTTGTCGAGTTGCACCAGGGCCGTCGAAACTGGGCGGCCGTTGCCGCGTGCGACGATCGAGCGCCGGTCGCGATCGAAGTCGATGTTCGCCGCCTCCACCACATTCGCGTCCTGCCAAAGGCGAACATCCCCGGTGTAAGTCGCCGTCGCCGAGTCATGATGCGCGGTCATCGTGCGAGCCGTAACATGAATCGGTGAAGCTCCCGCGAGCAGGGCCCCATTCGGCCGTTCCCGCAAATCGCTATAGGTCGTCTTGACGTGGCCTTCGGCGACAGCGTCGCCAGTGCCGCGGTTCATCCGAAGCGTGTCAGCGGTCGTGGCCAGCCCTTTATCTGTAATGCGTGGCGAGCCAGTGAGCACAAGTGTCTGATCGCCCGGCGTGTATCGTGCCTGGTCAGCTCGCGCCTGCCTTTCGCCATCGGAGTAAGCGAAGTTGCCCTGCTGCACGATGCTCTCGATGCCGCCGGCCGCCTGGAACGTCGCATCGATCTGCTGGCTCGAACTGCTGCGCTCGGCCTGACCGGGCGCCTGAGTGACAACTTTGGCGTCAGGCGCGCCGTGAACGCTGCTCATCCGGCCAGTCGCGTCAAATTTCGCCTGAAAGTTTCCGGCTGTGATGACCGTCGATGGTTCGTTCGCCGCCCCCGGCAAGAGTGCGACGCGTCCGCCTCCAGAAGTCTCTGCGCGCTCCAGTCGTTTGCCACTGGCGAGGTAAAAGTCCATCGCCGGTGCGCTGACTTCCACCTGTTGCGTGCTTTTACGGGTGTCGCGAGCAGCCGGCGCGTGCGCGTCCGCCTTCTGCTGCGGCGTCTCCGTGAGCTTGACGTTGTCTTCCGCACGAATCTTGCGGATTTGATTCTTGCTGGAGAAACTCAACTGAATGCGCCCAGCAGTTGATGCGGCTGGGACGCTCGCCGCCCTCTTCAATCTGCACATCACCCTGCAAGAGCGCGCGCGAAATTCCGTCTTGCGCCTGGTTCACCGCAAATTCCGCTTGCCGGGCGCGGGCATCCACGGGGGATTCTCCCGTGATGTGCGCCTGCACATCCTCGTTCGCGACCACGTGATCTACCGTGTTGTCGTCCCGCAAATAGAGAGTGGCGCGGCGAGCCTGCAGCTGTTGCGGCCCCTGCTTGAGCCGAGGTTCCTCGAGCACCACTTGCCGCGGCTGTTGGCTGATTACGCCACGTGTCGCTTGTAGTGTGCCGCTGCGAGAGCCCGTGAGCGCAAGGTCCACGTGCGAGTCGAGCGTCAGGATGTTGTCTTTAGCGGTGTAATGGACGCCGGTCGCCGAACCGGTCGCCTGCGCCATGCGCAACTCAACCTTCGCGGGAGTGAAAGCGTTGCCCGTCTTCTGGTTGAACACCAGATCGCGAGTGATCAGATGAATGGGATTCTTCATCCCCTCGGGCTTCGACTGATCGGGCTTCAGAATGCCCTCGGGATTCGCCTCGAGATCAATCCTCACCTCGCCCTTGGCCGTCACGTCCCCGGTTTGCGGATCGTAGGCGAAGTCATCACCGTAGATCTGGTCGTAGCGACTGGCGTCGCGCCCGTAGAGGGTGATCGTGACGTGATGCAGTTCCGCCCGCCCTCCGGTCTTGAACTGCACGGCCTTACTGGCCTGCACGGTGAACAGCGTCCGCCCCTGCTCGGACTTGGAAACCTTGAACCCCTCAGCCGTCTGCTGAATGTCGAGGTTCATCTTGGCGGGAATCTGCTTGAAAACGGCGCGCGCCTGCCGCCGCCGGTGAATGTAGGCCCCGGCTACAATCAGGCACAGCAAGGCCGCAGCCAGCACCAGCCAGCGCCGAAGACGTGGAATTTGCAGCGGCATCGGGTTCAGTGTACTGGATGCGCGCGGGTGCCTCGGGGCTTCCTGAGCGAGCAGCGAGAGGTGACCTCCGAGCCACAAGCTGCAAGCTACGAGCTACAAGCCGATGCTCGACCGTAGCGCCGGCGTCCCGCCGGCTGTCCGGCGGGCGTCCCCGCCCGCCGCCCACCGCGGTTCACAGCTCAGAAGCTCTCATCCAATGCGATCGATTGCACCAGTTGAGTGAGTTCCTCGTCGGCTTTGTCCTTCTTGTCGCTCAGATCAGACACTTCTTTCTGCAAGAGCGCCAGCCTGTCTTCCTGCTGATCGAGTTGGCGCGTGTAACGCTGCAGCAGCGCTTTTTCCTCCGCACTGCCCTTCAGCGCTTTCATATTTTCGCGCAAACGCGACTGATCCTTGTTGATCGAATCGACCTCGTGCTGCCGTGTCGTGACCTGATTTTCGAGGTCCGCTACCCGGTTCTTTTGGTCGAGCACTTTGCTGACAGCCTGCTGCAAAGCCTGCCGCGCCGCAGGTGTCAGATTGTCGCCTTCCATCCAGAGCGCGACTTCTTTGTCGTCCAGATTGTCGAGTTCTACCTGCTGCACGTCGGGATGCCGCTCCTCGATCGTCAGTTGCTCGGTGGCGGCGGGAGCCACGTTTACGCGAAAACGCAGGAACGAGGCGGTGGATTCCTCCGGCTTGACGCCGTCCTCCGCGAGCTTCCAATTTTCCCGTGCCGGATGCTCGATCACCAGTTGGCGAGGTGCTTTGTCGGCGTTGCGAATGGTGTATTTGCGCGTCTCGCGCTGCTCCCGCGTGAACAGCATCACACCCTTGGCAATGCGCAGATGACTGATTGGTTTCTGCGTGCCGGAGGTTTCCATGGAAATGTGAAGTGCCGGGTCGGCGGCATAGGAGATCAGCCGCCGTTCATCCGGGTGGAGGGTCTCGATTACGCCTTCTCCTCCGAAAGTGTCGCCCTCGAGAATGTTGAAAGTTCCGGAATCGACGGTTTCCCCGCTCGTGTTCTTGAGCCACAAAGCGCGGCGGATTTCCTTTTCGTCCTCATTCCAGAGAGAGACTTTCTCAGCTTCCACAGGCGCGCTCAGAATCGGAACGAGGGCAGACTGATTCTTCCCGATGGTGATCTTCTGCTTGATCGCGTATTCGAAGAAGTCGCCGATCGCTTTGCTCTCCGCTTCAATGGGCTGCGTCGATACGATCGAACTCATCATCGCCGTCGTCGTATTGAGCGTTGAAGCCTCGGCGCGGACCTCGATCGTGTCCGCGGTGGAACCCACCTGCAGGCTGCCGTTAATCTCGTTCATGCGTCCGACGCCGAGATAAACGTTGCTGAGATTGAAACGTTGGAATCCCTGAGCCTGCACAGATAGCGCCGAATTGCCCGGAGGCAGATTATAGAAACGGTAGACGCCGCGCGCATCGGTAGTCGTCGATTGGCTCTGCCCGTTGTCTTCGTTCCGAACGGTGACGTTGGCACCCGATACACCGGCTCCAGACATATCCTTGATGACGCCCTGGAGACCGCCGGTCCCCGGCCGATTGCTGGCTCCGATACCGCCCCCCATTCCAGTTCCCACGGCTCCGGCAGATAGCTGCGTCAGATCGCTTATATTCCGGCCGTTGATCGCCTCCTCGTGCGTTTGCGGAGTAAGCGTATACGCTTGCGGCAGGCCAACCACCGGCCTGCGCGTGTAATACGGCTGCGAAATATCCTGAATGAACGACTGCGGCGCGCCGGCGACCAGCGACAACTGCACGTCCTTCCAGTCTTCGCCGACGGTGTTGTCGACGATCGCCCAACCCTGCAATAGCGGCTTCTGGTCGGGCTTGTCGGGCAGGATGATCCGGTAGGTGCTCTTCCACACCGGCACTTCGCTGATGTAGCTCACGAAAACATTGCGGTCGCCCGACCCGTTGGCGGAAATCGTCATGCGCCGCAGATCGCGGGCTCGTGAGCTGCCTACCAGGTTGAGGTAACGTCCGACTTCGTCACTCAAATCGCGTTCGGCCAAACGCACGGACGTTCCCGCCCCTAGTTCGAAGTTCCGCATTTCGCCCGAGTCGGTCACGATTGCGAACGTGGTGACGTCCACATAATCGCCTTTGCCGTTCTGCCTGCGCTCTTTTTGGACGCTCAGCAGACGGCCGGTCGCCGAAGACGCGCCGCTGCGCACGTCGACCTGCGCGCCGCGCAATGCGGTCAGGAACTCCTCGCTGCGTTACCTGCTCGCCAAAGGGCAGCCGCAGGGATCGCAGGCGCTCGTCGAGCGGAGCAATCGAGTTGTAGCGCACGGAGCCGATGTGGCCCTCGCCGAGATCGACCACCGTCAGCGACTTCAGCACGTCGTTCAGCTGGCCGGTGGTGAAATCAATCGCCAGTTCCTGATTGCCGTGCACGCGCGCGTTGTGTTCGAAATAGCCGACGCCGTTCTTGTAAAGCACGACGCGCTTCACGGGAAGACGCGCAAAGCCGTTCGCGTCGAGCGCCGTGGCAATGGTTTTTTCGGGAACCGTAGAAGCGATGACCTTCTTCTGCGCGAACACAAACGAGGGCAGGGAGAGGCAAATCGCAAAGCTGAAAGCAAGCGAGACAAGGCGAGACATGGCGACCTCCCGGCGGAAGAAATCCCGCCGAAATCGGGGAATTCAACACAGGGGGCCCAACAGCACGTTAGAGTCCGAGTGTTATGGAATGGTTGACTGTCAACCGTGCGACCGCGCGCTTCACCGGTCCAAAACGGCATCCCGATCACAAAGTCGTGACAATCGAATCAATCATCAACAGATTGTTCGGAGTGGGCGTGTCTTGCGCTTCAGGCGAGCGCGCAACCGGATTCGGTGCATGATTAAGGATTTTGGCCGCAGCTTTCGGATAGCAGGAAGGTTCAATTCTCCATAGGATCATCCCTGAAAGCGTATGGAATGGTGCAAATTCCCGGGACTCTTCCCGTCTGCGAGGGCGAGACGCCCTCACGACTGCCGGCGGGACGCCGGCGCTACATAAATCCCTGTCAGAAAAAAGACAGGAAAAATTCAGTCTGGCACAAAGGACGGCGTGGCATGTTGAGAGAGTAAATAGCAGCATGGCAGATTCGCCCGGCCGCATCTTTTCTTGCGGAAGCGAATCCTAAACAAGAAAGCTAGACCAGAGACTTCTTATGCGTAAAGATTTTCAACCCGCCCTCGAAACAGCGCTTCAGCAAGCTCTCGAATACCTGCGAACGGTGGATGACCGCCCGGTTGGCGCGACGATCTCGCTCGAAACGTTGCGCCGGCGCCTCTGCAAGGAATGGAACTCCGCCCCCATGCCTGCCGACGATGTCGTCAACGAACTAGCCGCTGACATCGAGGGTGGACTGAACAACTCGGTGAACGCGCGTTTCTACGCCTGGGTCATTGGCGGGTCGTTGCCGTCGGCGCTGGCCGCTGACTGGCTCACCTCCACCTGGGATCAGAACGCCGGCCTCTATAGCGTGAGCCCGGCCTCGGCGATCGTCGAAGAAGCCGTCGGCGCGTGGCTGAAGAGTCTTTTCCGCCTGCCATCCCAAACCACCTTCGCGCTCGTGACCGGTTGCCAGATGGCGCACACCACCTGTCTTGCTGCCGCGCGTACCTGGCTGCTGAAGAAGCACGGGTGGGACGTGGAGCAGCAGGGCATGAGCGGCTCTCCGCAGGTTCGAATCTTCTGCGGCGAGCGCCACGGTAGCATCGATCGCGCGATCCGCCTGCTCGGCTTTGGCTCGCAGTCGGTTACCGAGCTTCGCGTCGATTCATCGGGCGCCCTCGACGCCGCGGCCCTGGAAGAGGCTCTCCGCGATCTCAACGGTCAGCCGGCCATCGTTCTGCTTCAAGCCGGCGACGTCAACACCGGCAGCTTCGACGATTTCGAAACGCTGATCCCGATCGCCCGCCGCTACGGCGCGTGGACTCACGTCGATGGCGCCTTCGGCTTATACGCTACCGCCTCCCCGCGCTACGAACACCTGGTGCGAGGAATGGACCAGGCGCACTCCTGGGCAACCGACGGGCACAAATGGCTCAACGTCCCTTACGACTGCGGATACGCATTCGTCGCCGAGCCCGAGGCGCATCGCGCGTCCATGACCTATCAGGCCAGCTACCTGACTCATCAGACCCTGACGCGAGATCCGATGGATTGGAATCCGGAATTTTCGCGCCGAGCCCGCGGCTTCGCCACCTATGCGGCCTTACGTGAACTAGGCCGTCTAGGCGTGCGAGAACTCGTCGAGCGCTGTTGCGATTGCGCGGCTGCGCTGGTCACCGGACTTGGAGAGCTCGAAGGCGTGACCGTTCTCCGCACCCCGGTCATTAACCAGGGATTGGTTTCGTTCCCGGATCCATCGGGCGCAGTCTCGAACGAGTGGAATGACGCGGTCATCGCGGCCATCGCTGCGGAAGGCACTGCATACTTCTCTGGCACCACAACTTCCGAAGGCCGTCGTGCCATGCGCGTCAGCGTGTGCAATTGGCAGACGTCGCATGAAGACTTCATCCGCACCGTCGCGGCGGTCAAGCGCGTGCTCGAGAAGATGCGCAGGGATCGTCAGCCGTCAAGCGCAAGAGAACTTACGCTGCGCTGACTATTTCTTCGCGCCCGTTACCTGGATCTTGCCCTCGGTGTACCACCCGTCGTCATCACGGCCCGCAATCGCGAGTCGAATGGCCGGTTTGTTCGTTCGCGGATCGAGCATGGCCACGCGAAAGTCGTACGTTCCTTCTGGAAGATTGTCAGGAACAGTTAAGTCGTCATCGAACACCGCGTCGCCCGGAAGCCACTTCCTTACGTCTACGGGAACGGTTATGACCGCGCTTTGGTTCGCCGACCGCAACTGCACTGCCAGCGGATAGTTAACGTACGGCGGCGCCACGCCCGCATTCAACCACCACATGTGAACCAACATTTTTGATCCGGCAGCAACGCTCTTCGGATACTCCAGCCGGCGCAGCAGGAAGCGGTATCCCATCTTCTTCTCGAACTCGACAAAGGCAGGCTTCCAGTCGTCGGGAATCGGCGACGATTTCAGATTCACCGATGTGACATGCCAACGCAGTGCCTGATCAAGAATGTAATTCAAGTCAAAGTGATCTCGTTTCCACTCCGACACCGTGCCACACACCTCCAGTGAAACTGGCCGCTTCTCCCACACGTCCTGAACGCCGGATCGCACCACCTGTTGCGGATAGACGTCCAGCATCTCGGGCTCAAAGTACGGATTGTCGGACTTCACCCGAAGATCGCCGAGACAATCCAGGCGCCAGCCCGCTCCGCGGCTAGTTCCATACGAGAGGGCCTGTGGCTCATCGAAGTTCATCAGCAATGTAGTGGAAGGAAAGGCGTCGAACCAGATATCGATTAGCGCCTTCTGATAAGGAAACGACGGCATGTACGGACTCCAGCCTTCGCCCCAGTACCCGACCGAAGAAATGTCGACGCTATCGAGATAGGGATTGCCGTTGTAGCGCTTGCCGGCTTCGGCCACCAGCTCTCCCCAGTACTTGAGGAAGAGCGGATCAGAAAAATCTGGCTGCCAGATGTCGCCGTCTTTGTCGGTCGGCTTGTTGGCGCGCTTCGCGCCCGACTTCTGATACCACTCCGGCAGCGGATCCTTGTTCGAATACGGCATGAGCCGGATCGCCAGCGTCTGCCCGTGCGCTTTGGCTTCTTCGAGCGCGAGGTCGAGGATGTCCCATCGATATTTTCCGTGCTCGGGTTCCAGCGCCGTCCAGTACCAGCGCAGATAGGCGATCGTGGTGTCGGGAAAGTCGGGCTTCGTCGACGGCCTGGCGGCAATTTCGCGACCGGCCCCAGTTCCGACCACTCCAGCGCGGGATTGGTAGCCTGCCCGTTGAAGCGGTTGAAGGTGGTAAAGCCCATGTTCGGATTGAGCAGAACGTCATCGATGGGCTTAGGACGCACCAGGACAGTGTTGCGCTGCGCGAACAACGCGCCGCTGAAAACAACGATGATGAGGAACGACCGAATTATTTTCATGGTGCTCCTATGGGGAAGACCGCGAGAACTTCGTAAGAAAAGATAACAAAACGTAAGCAAAGAATACGAGGAATACGAGTCTGAAACGGAAAAGATTCGAGAGGGGGTTCCCAAAAAAGCTAAGCCGCCGAGCGTTTGTCTCCGCGACCTCTGCGGCAGTTCTCTGCGACCTCTGCGTTTTAAGACTTTGCTTCGACCCGAAAATCGCGCAAAGCCAATTCCAGCCCGCCGTACTCAGGATGATCGTTGTGTCCAACGCAGAACGCGATGTCCAGCGTATCGCCCGCCAGTAATTTCGCGGCCTGCAGGCGTTCCGCCATGTGCCAGCCCAGCGCATCGAAGGCAATATTGCGACGCCAGTTGGGGTTCTTGCCTTGGGGTGCAGCCACCCGCCGTTCATCTCCCCTGATCGCGGCGCCATCCGGATGGCAACGTGAGGTTGCCATCACCGCGACCGCACTCAGTTCCTCCACTTTCTTCTCCAACGCTGCCGCCAGCCTCAACTTCACATGCTTGTCCTTGAGAATCTTCGGTGGAGCCATCATGCGAACGGCGCGTGCCGTAAACACAGGCTCAGGATTTCCTTGCCCGAACGGCTCCAGCTGTTCGAGTGCCCGAAACAGATCGGGCGTCACCTGTTCCAAATCGAGTTCCGCATCCACATCGAGCACCGGTTCGAAGTCAGCCGGGGTCAGACGTGCTCGCGCATACTGATCCAAATGCGCCCGCAACTCGGGCACGCGACCCGAAGGAAGCGAAAATCCGACCGCATGCGAGTGCCCGCCGTAGCGCGTGAAAAGCTCGCGACAAGATTCGAGCGCGTCCAGCAGATGAAACGCCCGAATCGACCGCCCCGATCCATGCGCTTCACCGCAATCGTGCGACAACACCAGCGCCGGACGTCCATACCGCTCCACGACGCGCGTCGCCGTGATGCCGATCACTCCGCGATGCCACCCTTCGCCGTCAATCACCACGCAATAAGCATCCCGCAACCCGGGTTCTTGCTCGACTCGTTGCTCGATTGCCTGCAGGATTCGGCGCTCTTCTTCCTGGCGCTCGCCGTTCAGCTGGTCGAGTCGCGCAGCAATCTCGCGAGCGCGCACCGGATCTTTCACGCTGAACAGTTCGATCACATCACGGGCCACATCCATGCGCCCGGCCGCGTTCAGCCGCGGCGCAATGCGAAACGCAATCTCCCCCGACGTGGGCGGACGGGTTGCCGGAATCTGTGCCATCTCCAACAGCGCTTTCAATCCGGGATTCACAGCGCGCCGCAGCGCGTCCAGTCCGAGTTTGGTGAAGACGCGATTCTCACCGATGAGTGGCACAGCATCAGCGATGGTCGCGATCGCCACTACCTTCATAAACGACATCAGCAGGCGTGACTGGTCTTTCCCCGCGAGCCGCTTCTCCATGAGCGCCTGCGCCAGCTTGAACGCCACGCCCGCCCCGCACAGTGCCTTGCACGGATACTCGCATCCGGGCTGGTTCGGATTTACCACCGCGAGCGCCTTCGGCACACCTTCACTTCCGGGCAAATGATGGTCGGTGACGATGAGGTCTACCCCGAGCCGCTCGGCCGTCTCTGCGGCCGCGAACGCGCGAATCCCTGTGTCGACGCTGATGATCAGCCGAATGCCGGCTGCCGCCGCCGCCTCGATCACGTCGTCTTTCATGCCGTACCCTTCGCGGATGCGGTGGGGCACGTGGAAGTCGGCGGCGCCTCCACACAACTCGATCGCCGTTTTCAGAATGACGATGGCCGTGGTCCCGTCCACGTCGTAGTCGCCGTAAATCAGGATGCCTTCCTTGCGTTCGATAGCGGTATCGAGGCGCTCGATCGCCGCTTTCATTCCGGCCATCAAGTACGGGGAGTGCAAATCAGAAAGCTGCGGAGCGAGATATCGCTGCGCCGATGCCGCGTCCCGAATTCCGCGCATGTGCAGCAATCGCGCCAACGTCGACACGAAGCGCGCATCCCCGTTCAGCCGCAAAGCCGGGGCAAAGCGCAGTTCTTCCGCGAGAGCGTCGATCTGCTCCTGGTGTACGGGTTTAGCGATCCACTGCATGAATGGGAGAGTCTGAAGGAACTAGGCTGGACAGTTGGCCGTCAGCACTTGGAAATCCAGCCCTTAGCATTTAGCACTTGGCATTTAGCCAATTCCGGAATCTTTGCGCGGCAGTCGGCGATGCCTATATCCCTCTCAATAGCATTTGGCCAAATGCTAAGTGCTAAATGCTGAATGCTGCTTTTTCAATCTTCCTCATCCGGTCCCGGCTCATCGATTGGAATCCCGCCGAAGTCATCCGACATCTCGGTCAGCCGCTGATAGCGTTCGTACCACTCCGTGCTGGTTTCGTAGATAAAGATGCTTCCCTGAAACGGCCAGCCTAACTGCACGAATCCGGTCTTGCCGGTGTAGGTGCGCAGCCAACGCGCGTCTTCGATGTCTTCGTCGTTGGTGTATTCCGCGGTCGTCAGCCGCTGGATCAATTCCTCAAGTTCTTCGCGCTTGAGGGTCCATGAATCCATGATAAGAAACGGCGCACCCGACGATTTGGCCAACTCCACGAAATCCTTCCAGCCGTCGGCGTTCTCGCCCGACTTCCACATGACGCACTGCACCTCTTCGTAGTCTACGTAGCCGTGGAAACGGCGCAGGCCATGGCCTTCAATAAAGGCGATCATGTCGTCGTTCAAACCGGAAAGATCGTCGGTAGCGGAAGTCATTCGTGGGCTCTTGTAATTGGGCATTGTAAGCCATTTTGGAAGGAGGGAATAGTTAGAGGGCAGTTGGACGCTTGCCATTCAGCACTTGGCATCTGCACTTGCCGTCTCACTGCAAGGGCAACTGTCGGTGGAGGGGATCGCTAAGGGCTAACGGCTAAAAGTTAATGGCTGCGTTTCTGTGTGCTAAACTATCCGTTTCACACCAGACCCCCGAACGACACAATGCTTTTTTCCAAAGAATATGTGGGCTACTTGGCCCGCGAACTCACAAAAAAGCTGATCAGCGGCGAGTTCATCGAGACCAATAATGCGCCCGCTGTGACCGAGCGTGTCCACACGGCGCTGCTCGAGGAGATGTCGCTCGAAGACCGCATTAACGACGAGGTGCGGGTCATTCTCGAGGCCTACTCCGACGAGATGCAGCGCAGCGGCGCCAACTACCAGGAAATGTTCCGTAAGGTGAAGAGCGAACTGGTGCGGAAGTACAAGGCGGTTCTGTGAGAGGAAAAGCTGATGTCACCCCGGAGACACAAAGTCACAGAGAAAGCTAAAACGATGATTCTGATTTCCTCTGTGTCTCTGTGACCCTGTGGTGAAAAGAATTTCGAAGGAATTGCATTGAGACTGACCCGCGACAAAGTGAACAAACTGGCCCACGTTGTGACCGACGCGCTAGCGGAAACGTCGGAAGCGGACTTCGTCGAAGACCGCAACACCATCCGTCTGCAAGTGCGCAAAATCCTCGAAGACTTGCTGATGCAGGAAGCGCGCATTGACCAGTCTGCCCGCCAGAAAATCGAAAGCCAGAAGCGTACCATCCTCGAAGGCAGCCAGGAGTGGGATATCCTCTACCGCAAGTATTACAACGAGGAAGTCAAGAAGCTGGGAATCTGAGAGCAGTCGGCAGTCGCTAGTCATCAGTCATCAGCAAATTCCCAGTTCGTCAACCCGGCGCCCCAGTCCTCCAAGAACTTCTCTGCGTCCTCTGCATCGTTTCTCCGCGTCCTCTGCGTTTTAAGATTTTGGTAAGAGCTCTTAACCGCAAAGCGCGCAAAGAAAAATGCGCGAAGAACGCGAAGGAACACCTTTCCCACCCGCCCAGCGCGCAATCGGCCCAAAGAGTTTAGGATTCGGGAAGGGCACGGCTTCAGCCGTGCCGACGAACACGCAAGACGACCGGGATTCAATTCTGAGATTGTTTCTCGCAGCAAAACCTTCCACTAGATGCCATCAATCGCCTCCATCACCGACCTCGTCAAGCGCGGCGCGCGCGACGCCGGATTCGAACTCGCCGGCATCGCCCCGGTTCGCGACTTCGACGAACTCGCCTACTTTCCCGCATGGATCGACGCCGGCCATGCCGGCGAGATGAAATACATGGAGGCACGCGACGAAGCAGGCCGCCTCAAGCGCTCTTCGCTCCGCGTCGCCGCTCCCTGGGCACGGAGCGTGATCGTGTGCGCCATCAACTACAACACGGCGCAGCCCTACTCCACCCAGACAAACGATCCAACGCGAGGGTGGATCTCCCGCTATGCCTGGGGGCAGGAGGACTATCACGATGCCGTCCTCAAAAAGCTCCGTGGGGTCGAGAAACAACTCACCGACGCCGTGGCGTCCACGCACAAAGCGAATAGTCCCGGATCGCACTCCGTGCGCGCCCATGCCCGAAGAGTCATTCCGCGAGCTGGTGCTACGTCGACACCGGCCCCATCGTCGAGCGGGTCTACGCGAAGTACGCCGGCGTCGGCTGGATCGGCAAGAACACCTGCGTGCTGAATCAGCAACTCGGCTCCTGGCTCTTCCTCGGCGTGATCCTGACTTCGCTCGAACTCACGCCCGACCTTCCCCCACCCGACCGCTGCGGCACCTGCACGCGCTGCCTCGATGCCTGCCCGACCAAGGCCTTCCTCGGTCCTTACCAACTCGACGCCAACAGGTGCATTTCGTATCTCACCATCGAAAAGCGCGGCACGCTGCCTGAAGAACTCCGCGAAGGCATGGGTCGCCACATCTTCGGCTGCGACATCTGCCAGGACGTCTGCCCCTGGAATCGCAAGGCCCCAGCACGTGCAGCTACCGAATTTCAGCCTCGTGAGAATCTAGTTAATCCTGCGCTGGAATGGCTGGCCGAGATGACGCCCGAAAGCTTCCGCGAAACATTCCGAGGCTCTCCCGTCCGGCGCACGAAACTGACCGGCCTGAAACGAAACACGGCGATTGCGATGGGCAACAGCGGCGATCGCAAATTTCTACCCACGCTCGAAAAGCTCACCGACGACGAAGACGCCGCAGTCGCAGAGAGCGCGAGATGGGCGTTGAACAAACTCCGCTCATAAGACGGCTCGTGACGCTCCACAGGGTCGCCTCACAAGCACTCTCCATGAGTCGCGGAGCGACGCCAGAAGATAGCCCCGGACGTAAGTCCGGGGTAAGTCACATGAAAAGACGCGAGTCCCGCAGGGACGGCACAACAACGATGCGGGCGTGAGCCCGCAAGTCCGCGGCCATAGCCCATCCAGCCACGATTACTCGCGTACTCAAACGTAACCCGCTCATCCTCCACGCCCCGCGCCCACCGCGACTTTTTCCCATGCGCCGGGTTTCATCTTCCAGGACGGAGGTGGCAAATGTTAAAGAAAAGTTTCCTTGCAATGTTCGGACTACTGGCTGTGCTGGCGTTCGCGACTCCCCAAAAGGCAAACGCCCAGGTGGCGATCGGAGTCACGATTGGCGGGCCGGTCTACGCGCGCCCCGTCTATCCGTATCGCTACGCGTACGTCGCCCCGCGCCCGGCTTATGTGTACCGGCCGTATATCTACCCGCGCCCGATTTTCTATGGACGCGCCTATGACCGCCCATACTGGCGCCACGAGCGCTTCGAGCGCCACGAGGGTTGGGAACACCGCGACCGTGACCGTTTCCGCCGGTAAGCGCATAGAAAACTGAAGAAGAGATGGGCGGCCGTGTGAGCCGCCCATTTTCTTGTCGATGGAGCGACGGGCAGCCTGCCCTGAGCCACGCCGAAGGGTCCTCGCCCGTCGGTTTTGCATGAGGGATGCAACTTAAGCACTCAACCCCTCTCCGTAACTCTGCTACCATCCGTTTTGAATGGCAGCGAAAGTCCATGCCAAGCCCAAACGCGTCGCGAAAAAGAAGCGCCGAAAGGCTTCCGCGCGCGAAGATCGTCCGCGCCCCGAACTTGTCATCATCACCGGCCTCAGCGGATCCGGAAAAGCCTCCGCTCTGAAAGCCTTCGAAGACCTTGGCTACTACTGCGTCGACAATCTCCCCGTCGACCTGATCCCGCGCTTCGCCGAGCTTGCCGTACAGTCGCTTGAAACCCGTCGCACCGCGCTGGTTGTCGATGTGCGCGAAGGCTCCAAGCTCGAGAAGCTACCCACCATCGTGAAATCCGTGCGCCGCATGATCCCCACCATGGTGATCTTTCTCGAAGCCACCGACGCCTCGCTGGTTCGTCGCTACAGCGAGACGCGCCGTCCGCATCCTTTTGGGGCCGACTCGCCGGTGCGTTCGTCCCTGGGCGCCGAGCGGCGCCGCCTGAAACCAATCCGCGCCATCGCCGACTGGGTCGTCGACACCACCAAATTCAACGTGCACGAACTGCGCGCGCATTTGACCGAGCGCTTCCAGAAAAAATCCAGCGACAAGAACATCATGGTTTCGTGCGTGAGCTTCGGATTCAAGCACGGCGTGCCCGAAGATGCCGACCTCGTGTTCGACGTGCGCTTCCTGCCCAACCCGCACTTCGTTCCGGAATTCCGCCCTCTCACGGGCCGCGATCGACGCGTCGCCAAATACATCCGCTCCTTCCCGCAGACGCAGGAGTTCATCACCCGCATTTCAGAATTGCTGATTTATCTATTGCCCCACTATGTGCGGGAAGGGAAGAGCTACCTGACGATCAGCTTCGGCTGCACCGGAGGCCAGCACCGCTCGGTAATGATCGCGGAAGACGTAAGCAAGAATCTTCGCAAAGCGGGGTACCGGGTGAAGGTCGTGCATCGGGATAGCTAGAGGCAGTCGCCAGTCTCTAGTCGTCAGTCTCTAGCAAACCCGCGTTCTCGCGGTTGTCATCCTGAGCAAGTGAGGCGCCAGCCGAACGCAGTCGAAGGACCTCGTGTCCTCAGGCGGCGCCTCGACCCTGGAAGGAAAATTCTATCCAACACTTTGATCGCTAGCATGTGCACGCGATCCCTGCCGAGGGAGACC
>CAVUXK010000003.1:0-160981 GCA_963745435.1 uncultured Acidobacteriota bacterium
GCGCCTGCCAAGAAGTGGGACTATTTATCGCAGTTTTCTTGCGTCGCCCGCCGAAATGAAAAATAATGGCGCACCGTCTGCGGACCACCGTTTCCAACCGCTCTCGGGTAGGAGCCTTTCTACGGATGAGACCAGTTCGAATTGTTGCACTCTGCTCACTCGCTTTTCAGTTTGTTCTATGTGCCGTTTCCATCTGCGCTCCGCGAGCAGTCTCGGCGCAAGCGGCGCCGGCGCCCGTGCCTGTCGAAGTCATTACGCAACATGATGTCCCAATGACGACTCGCGATGGCGTTGTGCTCTACGCCGACATTTACCGTCCGAAGTCTGCGGACAAGTTGCCTGTCATTCTAATGCGCACGCCTTATGACAAGAGCGTGAACTGGGCGGTTGGGCCTACGTACAGAATGGTGCAGCGCGGGTACGTCGTGATTATTCAGGACGTTCGCGGTCGCTACACGTCGGAAGGCGAATGGTATCCGTTTCGACATGAGCAAGCCGACGGATTCGATACGGTCGAATGGGCTGCCGCGCTTCCTTATTCCAATGGCAAGGTCGGAATGATTGGGGCGTCGTACGTGGGCGCAACGCAAATGCAAGCCGCTATCGCCCAACCTCCGCACTTGGTTGCGATTGCGCCCGACGTGACGGGCAGCAACTATCGCGAGAACTGGACCTATCAGGGAGGGGCTTTCGAGCAGTGGTTTAACCAGAACTGGACATCGCAGCTTGCGCAAAACACGCTGGAACGTCTGATTCATCAGAACACGAATGCTCTGGTGGGCGCTCCCACAATACCGCTGGCGAATTATCCAGTGTTCAACTTCGGGCAACTGCCGGCCGACGAAAAATTAACGGCGGCGATTGCACCTTACTATCTGGATTGGCTGGCGCATCCTGATTACGACGCCTACTGGAAGCAGTGGTCGATCGAAGAGAATTTCTCGAAGATCACTGTTCCGATGCTGCAGGTTGGAGGATGGTACGACATTTTCAGCGCCGGCACTCTTCGCAACTACATGGGCGCGAAAGCGCATGGCGCCACTGAAAAGGCGCGCACGCAGCAACATTTGCTTATGCAGATCGGCGGGCACGCGGGCTTCGGGCGTCGGATTGGAGACGTCGATTTTGGCGTGCACGCGCTTGAAAATCCGTACCTCGAGGTCATCCTGGATTGGTACGACTATCAGTGCAAAGGCATTCAGAATGAGTTTGCGACCGATAAGCCCGTGAAGCTCTTTTTGATGGGCGCGAATGAATATCGGCAGCAAGACGACTGGCCGCCTCCACAAGTGAAATACACGAAATATTTTCTGCACTCCTCTGGCAAGGCGAATTCTCTGCGCGGAGATGGAACGCTCAACATCACGACTCCGAAGTCAGAAGCCGCGGATAGTTACGCCTACGATCCCGGCAATCCAGCGCCAACGGTCGGTGGACCGCTGTGCTGCGACATGGAGCATATGGAGCCTGGACCGCGCGACCAACGTTCCGTGGAAAACCGCGACGATGTGCTCGTTTACTCCACTGGGCCTATGCCGAGTGATTTGGAAGTCACCGGACCAGTTACCGCGGAACTGTTCGTCAAATCGTCGGCGGTGGATACCGATTTCACCGCGAAGCTCG
The DNA here is from genome assembly GCA_963745435.1 of uncultured Acidobacteriota bacterium. Lineage (GTDB taxonomy): Bacteria > Acidobacteriota > Terriglobia > Terriglobales > Acidobacteriaceae > Gp1-AA133. The sequence continues at coordinate 1,624 of CAVUXK010000003.1, forward strand.
TGGACGTGGCCCCCGACGGATTCGCGACGAATCTGACAGAAGGCATCCTACGCATGCGCTACCGGGATTCGCAGGAGCGTGCGACGTTGATGAACCCGGGCCAGATTTACAAGATCTCTCTGGATCTTTGGGGAACAAGCAATCTCTTTCTTCGTGGGCACTCAATCCGGCTAGAGATCTCGAGCAGCAATTTCCCGCGCTTTGACCGGAACTTCAACACGGGCGAGGACATCAAATTTGCTCGCAACTTTCGTAGCGGCGCACAATACGATTCTGCACGACGAGCAACATCCGTCCGCGCTGGTGCTTCCGATCATTCCGTCAAAATAAAGGAGACGCCGAAATTGGCTATGGGGTTGGACGCCCGACAGCTGGCTTCGATGGGAGGTTCACGCGAATGCCGACTCGAAATAACGCCGGGGGGCCAAGATTGACAGTTGGTGTTCGAGCGGTCTCGTACCGCTGATTGAGGAAGTTCTCCGCTGCAAAGAAAAGCTCTAAACGCTCGTGAACGGTGCGTCCGACCTGGAAGTCGGTGGTGTAGAAGCGATGCAGAACAAGTTGGTTCTGGTCGTCGTCGAACTGTTGCCCGACGAATCGCCCAGAGACTGATAGGGACCAACGTGAAAAGCCAGAGTAGAAGAGTCCCCATGTGAAACCGTTTCGCGGCACCTGCGGCACGTCCTTTCCAACGAGGTCGATGCCTCCCGGATTGCCGGGATATTGGAGCACGGTGGCCCCTGTAAACGTGTAACCCGCATACGCTTGCATCACAGAATTCAGGCGGAGTGTGCCGTCAAGTTCCAAGCCGCGTGAGCGAGTTCTTCCCAGGTTCTGTCTTTGACGAGTAATCAGTGTTGGAGTCGAAGACAGAGTTACATTGGTGACCGGGTCAACGATGTCACTCCAGAAATAGGTTCCACGCAGATGCAGACGCTGATCCAACAGGGCGACCCGCATGCCGGCCTCGGCACCTGTCAGTCGTTCCGCTGCCAGCGAGGGATTGTTAAGGGTGGAAACGTTGCCGACTCGAAACGTGCGGTAAAGTTCGTTCAGGGTGGGAGCCCGGAAGGCCCGATAAATTGAACCTGTAACCGCTACACGATCGCCGAGCGAACGGAGCACGGAAAGACGCGGACTCAAGGCCAGGTCGGATCTTGGCGGGTATTGAGTCCCGGTAGGCGTACCGGAATTTGGAGTCGTGAGAACGCTTCCGCGGTGGTTTTTCCAATCGTCGACCCGCGCGCCGAAGACGAGGTTCCAGCTACCACGGTGAAAAATATCCTCGCCAAACCACCCGATCCGCTGTTGTCGTCCGCCGCTGTCGCGGGCTTGGTTGGGCCCAGAGAACAGCGCTTCATCACTGGAGCCGATGACCTGGCTGAAGTCGACACCCGCTACGAGAGTGTTGCTGGCATTCAAACTGTGAATCCACTGCGCCGTTGTGCCGATGACCTGATCAGGCACATGTTGCAGGTCGACGAGCGCTTCGCTGTTGCGGTCGGGTGCGATGGACGAAAATACCTGGTTGTAGGAACCAGCATCTCCAAAGGCGCGCAGCATGAGAGAGTCGGTCGTGCCTAGTTGAGTTTCGAGGCCCAACACTCCTTCTGCAATCCGCGTGTCGTTGGTTTGAAGCTGAGTTCCGTTATTGCGCGACTCCGTGAAGAAGTTCCCTCGGCCGAAGATCCTTCCGCGCGATCCGATGGAGTGACCGACGGTTGCGTAGATGGAAGCGTCTTGTGAGTTCGCTGCGGTATCGACGAGGCCGCGAGCCGATGACGGAACCAGCACGAATCCATCGGTGTGAAACAATTCGGTTGCAACGGAATAGTCCCACCGTCGCCAACTGTCGCCTGCCCAAAGGGACATTTCGGGGGAGCGTTCGTTTCCGTAGGAGGCTTCGAGAGAAAAAGCAGGGGCCTGTGGAGTTCGCGTAATAAGTTGGACAACTCCTCCAAGCGCAGAACTTCCGTAGAGATTGGACCCGCCACCGCGCATCACCTCGATAGATTCCACAGCGATTTTTGGGATGCGATTCCAGTACACCCAGCCACCAAAGGGATCAGCGAGTGGGATGGCGTCCGCGAGGACCAACGCTCGACTGGCGCCGCTTCCTCCCACGCCCCGCAGCGAAACTCCCTGGGTGGTCGGGTTGGCGGTGCGACTTGTCGAGCGCCGCAGCAAGGAAAATCCGGGCACCTGGCGCAGCGCATCGTCGATGCGGAGCGCTGGCGTATCGTCCAGCGTGATCTGAGAGATGAGCACGGAACTGCCCGGCGTTTCAGGAAGGCGGATAGGACTTCGCGATGCGGAGACGATCACTTGTTCCGAGGCGACTGACGGACGCAATATTATCTGCAAATGATCCGATGGTTCGTGTGCCGGATCGATCGTTTTCAGTTGGGACAGAAATCCTCGAGCATTGATGGTGAGGGTCGCAACGTTTTCGTCGACTGTGAAGAAAGAGAACTGGCCAGTTTCGTCCGTTTGAGTCGACTTTCGGCCATCTTGCTGGGTGAGAACGACGTCGGCGCCCGCGATCACGCTACCGCTTGCATCTCGAACCGTTCCCTTAAAAGTCCGACTCTGCGACGCAGAGCAGCACAGGCAAGCAAAAAAAGTGAAGCAAAGCAGACCGCGCACTTGAAAGTGCTCAAGGGTACTGGATAATGTACGAAATAGAAACGACAACTTGACCCAATGGGGCGCGTTCTTAGCTGGTAGCATGTGTGGCGAGAGAGGCGCGACTCACAAAATGCCCGTGGTTGTTGGACTTGGTGCTAGCGCATCGAACCAAGAAAGTTTTCTACAATGGCGTTTTACCATGAGTTGGCACAAGGAAGCCTGATCTTGCGCGCCGGCTTTCATGACGCTCAGAAATTATATCGATTTTTCAAGCTCCGACTTTCTTCTCCTGTCTAGTTGTGCAGCGAAAATGCGCAATGTACACTTAATGTCAATCGCGCTCTAGCTGTTGTTTCGTAAGCGGCGCACGTCACTTCAACATTGCCACTATTCCTGGCGTTGCTTCGTTCCCGGTATTGATCGGAAAGAAAAGCACAGCGCCCGGTTTCTTCTGATCTGAATTTCCCAGCAGTCAGGGGTTTTGTATTCTCCTTCCCGTTCTCTATTGGAATTTCGTTGATACGAATGGAGGAGTTCGTCGACCATGGATACATTCATCAATGACGGTCAAGCCGCTCTCGAGCCACTGAGTTCGATGGTGGGGAGTCGAGGTTTTGCACAAGGGATTCTTGACTCTCTACCGCGCGCTGAACTCGCCTTGTTGCGTCCCAAGCTCGAATTCCTCCGCCTGAAGGCGCGCCAAATATTGCACGAATCGAACGACCTTATCCGGCACTTCTACTTTATCGAGAACGGGCTCTTGTCGGTTCTGAACGTACAGATGAGCGGGAAGAATGTCGAAGTTGCGGCGATTGGGGGTGGTGGATATGCCGGGCTTCCGGTGATCGATGGTTTGGCGACCAGTCCTCACCGAATCCAATCGCTGGCCGATGGCGCCGCACTGCGCATCGATGCGGCAAGCCTTCAAGAAATGCTGCCACGCTGTCCACAGCTGAATCTGGCATTGCATCGCTACGCACAACGGCTCATGGTGCAGTCGATGCAGCTTGCGGCTTGCAATGCCCTGCACGAGGTGGAGCAACGGCTGGCACGATGGCTGTTGATGAGTCATGAATTGCTTGGCTCGACGGAGCTTCCAGTCACGCAAGATGTTCTTGGGCAGTTGCTGGGCACGCGTAGATCAAGCGTGACCGTGGCTGCAGGTATATTGCAAAAAGCCGGTATCGTCTCCTGTGCGCGCGGAAGAATCACGATCATGGACCTTGGAAAGCTCGAGAGTGGGGCGTGTGAGTGTTATGTCGTCATGAAACAGCGGCTAGAGAACTGGAGCGTAGAGCCTCAGGCAGCAGCTTGAAAACCCGAGGAGAGAAGCTCGACAATCGCCGCATCTCCAGAGAGCGAATCTGCAAGGCACTTTTTTAGTCGACGCAGCCGTCGGCCGAGAGCTTAACGGGCTTTAGCCGAGGGGTCAGCAGGTGAATAATTCCCAGCGCCACCAGGTAGGACAAGCCCGCGATGAGGAAGGGTATCCGGTAGCTGCCGCTTCCTTGGAGAATGAATCCGACCAGCTGGGCGATGAACATGCCGCCGACAGCGCCCGCCATACCACCGATGCCGACCACTGAGGCCACCGCCTGAGCCGGAAACAGGTCGGATGTCATCGTGAAAAGGTTGGCGGAGAATCCCTGATGGCCCGCGGCCGCCATTCCGATCAGCGCCACCGCAATCCACAGATTCCGGGCGTCATATGCGAAGACAATCGGAACCACGGTGAGCGCGCAGATCAACATAGCCAGCTTTCTGGCCCGGTTGACGCTCGTGCCACGATGAATGAGAGTTGAGGAGATCCACCCGCCACCGATGCTGCCCACGTCGGAAATCAGATAGATAGTGACGAGGGGTAGTCCGATTTGTGCTAATGCCAATCCGTGCTTGCGCTGAAGAAAATCAGGCACCCAGAACAAGTAAAACCACCAAATGGGGTCAAGCATGAATTTGCCGACCACGAATGCCCACGTTTGACGGAGGGGAAGAAGTTGACTCCAGCGAATCGCTTGGCGTGGCGCTACGCGATCGCTACGAATGTACGCGAGCTCTTCTTGCGAGACGCGAGATTCTTCCTCGGGCTTGCCATAGAAAGTCAGCCACAGCACTAGCCAAAACAATCCGAGGGCTCCAGTGCCGACGAACGCCCAGCGCCATCCCCAACGCAGAGTGATCCACGGGACCAGCAGCGGAGTGGCCATGGCACCGACGCTGGTTCCAGCATTGAAAATACCGGTAGCAAGAGCGCGATCTTTTCTCGGAAACCAGTCTGCCACCGCTTTGATACTCGCAGGAAAGACCCCCGCCTCCCAAAATCCGAGGGCAGATCTCGCAACCAGGAAACTGGGGAGAGAAGCACATCCCGCATGTGCTATCGCCGCCAAACTCCAAAAAATCATCGCAAGGGCATAGCCTATTTTTGCGCCCAGGCGATCGATTAACCATCCCACCGCGAGCATGCCAACAGCGTAGGCAGCCTGAAAGGCAGTGACCAAGTCCGAATATTCGATCTCATTCCATCCCAGGTCATGTTGCAGAGTAGTCTTGAGAACGCCGAGGACCTGGCGGTCCATGTAGTTTTTGGTCACTCCGAGGAACAGAAGAGCGCAGATTACCCAGCGATAGTTGCCTGACCACGAGTGATTCGGGGTGGCCGGTCGATCGGCGGGAATGCTAATCTGAGCCTCCGCCAGAAGAACTGCGAGCGGCACGGTAAATCCGCTCGATCAAGGCAATACTCTTGCGCCCTTCACGCGCGTCACATGCCGGCGTTCCGTTGTGTTTGTATAGCGAAGATGAAGTCTTCAAGAACCGCTTTGTGGCCTCGAACATCACTCACCACGTGAGAGGCTGCGCCCTCGTCGTTTATTGAATGTTGCGGAGTGGTTCCCTTGGAGGCGCGAAGATCGGAGGCTACGATGCGATCGTCTTCCAGGATCACAGTTCCTTCTGAGCCGGTTATCTCAACGCGCCGCGGATAGCCAGGGTAGGCGGCGGTGGTTGCCAGCAAGGTACAGAGAGGGCCGTTGGCGAACTCCAGAATTGCGGTCGCAGTATCTTCGACTTCGATTGCATGTTGTGTGGTGCGAACGCTGGCCTGGACATTGGATACGTCTCCGAAGAGCCACAGGAGAAGGTCCACGGTATGGACACCTTGATTCATAAGCGCTCCGCCGCCATCAAGAGCAAAAGTGCCTCGCCATCGAGAATCGCTGTAGTACTCAGGGGGCCGGTACCACTTTACGCGCGCGTCGACCAGAGTGATCTTTCCTAGATGACCATCGCAAATCCACTGCTTGAGTTGACGGATTTCTGGCTTCAAGCGGTCCTGAAAAATCACGCCGACTTGCTTGCCGGATTTCTCGGCAGCTTCAATCAAGGCGTCCGCCTGCGTCGTGGTGATGTCCATCGGCTTCTCGGTGAGAACGTGAAGGCCACGACGAATTGCTTCGATGCCCTGGGAGGCGTGGACGCCTGACGGGCTTCCGAGTATCACCATGTCCATGGGACGGTGAGATAGAAACTCATCCAAGTCGAGAAAGGTCTTTCCCCCGTACTGGCTGGTCAGGTGCTCGACCTTATTGGCGTTCGTCCCGTAAATCGCAGCGATCTCTACGCCCGCGATCTGAGTGGCCGCACGGGCGTGTGTCTCGGAGATGTTGCCTCCGCCGATCAAGCCGATCCGAATGGTCATTCATGTTCCTAACGCAGGGTGCCCGCTGGCTCTTGTGAGTTTTTGAAAGAGGCCCAACGAGATCTTAGATTTTCGGTTCCCAGCCTTTTTCGTATTCTCTGCTCCACAGCTTCATCGCCGCCGGGTCTCCCTGGATGTGTGCGTCTCTCGGGTTTAATTGAAGTTCACGATTGACAGCCCATGCGATGTTTGACAAGTGGAGCATTGTGACACTGATGTTCCCATCTGAAATGGGAGCGTTCAGTTTTTCCTGCTGGCGAACGGCACTGATGAAATTGGCGAAGTGGGCGTCGGTCATGGAATCGCGACCCACAAGATCGGCCGACGATGTTTTGTCACCAGCCTTGACTTCGTTAATTTTCTTTCCGGCCAAGTCATAAATTTCATAGCCGTCTCGATCGACCAGGACTGTGCCGGATGTCCCCATGATGGTGGAACCTCGGTCGCGATCGTAGTACCTCATCCCCTGACAGCTTTTTCCCTCCCACGCAATGAGGCTGTCGTCGTATTCGAAGCTGGTCACGAGGGTATCGTAAAACTGCCAATCGTCCTTGAAGTGATATCGTCCCCCAGCAGAAGTGACCCGGTTTGGATAGTCGACGCCCAACGCCCACCGGCACACATCGACCTCGTGAGTTCCGTTATTGAGCGATTCGCCGGTGCCGTAAATGCGAAGCCAGTGCCAATTGTAAGGATGCACGTTGTTGGTGTAGGGACGGCGAGGCGCTGGTCCTTGCCAGAGATCCCAATCCAATCGTGCCGGCACGGGAACTTCCGTGCCGTGCCCGATTGATTTGCGCGTATTGATGTACCAAGCCTTCGCGAAATAGGGTTTGCCGATGATTCCTTCGCGGATCTTTCGGATGACTTCGATAGTATGCGGGGACGAGCGCTGTTGTGTACCTAGTTGCACGAGCTTTCCATATTTTTGCTGCGCTTCGACTAGCATTTCTCCTTCTGCGGGGTTGTGGCTGCAAGGTTTTTCGAGGTAGACGTGCTTGCCGGCCTGTAGTCCAGCAATCGCCATCGGCGTGTGCCAATGGTCAGGAGCCGCGATTGTGATCGCATCGACGTCGTGAGAGTCGAGAATCCTGCGGAAGTCTTTTTCTGTGACCGCCGGCTCGCCCATCTGCCGCTGCGTGGTTCCTGCAAATTTCTGAAGGACGTCGTTGTCCACATCGCAGACATACGAGATGCGAGCGGAACTCTTGTTCGCTTTAATGCTCGCCAGATGAGCGTATCCTCGGCTATTCAGTCCGATAACGGCGAAATTCAATCTTTCGTTCGATCCAAGGATCCGCGTGTAGCTTTTCGCGGTGGGTGCGAGCGCTAAGCCCGCCGCGCCGACGGCCATCGCATCGATAAATTCGCGTCGAGTTGCCATCTGTTCTCCTTCTCGCTCATTCACCGTTCGATTGGTGATTAGGACTCAGGTTCAGCAGTGTATGCCGGCCGTGGACAGGGCTTTGTGGAGCCCGTCCATGCTTACGCGGGTGGAGGCTTCGGGCGTCCCCGCGCCGCGCCAGTGGGTTTCGAGGCTCAGCCCATAGTGGAAGCCGTCTCTGCTTGAGAGCCCGCAACTGGCCAGGCCAGTCGACGATTCCCGCGCCGACTGGGGCCCAGTCGTAACCGTGATCTAGCTTGCGAACGACGTCTTTGCAATGACAGTGGCCGATGCGTTCTTTGGGCAAAAGAGAGTATCCCGTTGAGTATGCAGTGCCGTCGAGGGCAGCGGCATTGCCCGGGTCCCAGTTCAACATGAAGTTTTTGTTCGGGATCGCCTGCAGGAGAGCGGCAGATTCGGTTCCCGTTGCCGTGTTACACGACATTTCATTTTCGAGGACGAGAATGAGATTGTCTTTGGCGCAACGCTCGGCGGCTTGCTGCAATTTGGCGTTGATGGCAGCACGATAAGGTTTGGGATCATCGAGCCGCCAGTAGTCGAAACAGCGGATTCTGTCAGTGCGGAATATTTTGGCCAGTGAAATACAGTGCTCGAGGAGCTTGTCTTGCGCATTGGCATCGAAATTGGCGTGAAACTGGTCGCGAGTCTCACTCTTCGGGGAACGAGGCGCGCCCGGCCAGTCTGTCTTGAACAGCGGGCTGGCGATGTCGGTGACTTGCAGCTTGTACTTCTCAAGAATCTTGCGAGCGTCATCGATTTGATTGGGTGTCAAATCAGTGATGTTCTTGTCCCACATGGAACGCAATTCAATCCAACGAAGCTTGAAGTCGTTGGCAGCAATCTGGCATGCCTTCTCGAAATCCTGGGTGATCTCGTCGTTGATCACAGCTAATCGGAAGGGACAGCTCGAAGGTTCGGATTTTGGATTCGAAGATGTGCCCTCAGATTTCGCGAGTAAGCCAGTCGCGGTTGTGTGGATTCCAAGTACTCCGAGGGTCGCGAGCAGACTCCGTCGCGTATAGTTCATGCACTCATCCTCCGTAGTGACCTTGTTGCCACTCCCAATCGGCATCTATCATCCACATTTTCACGTTGCTCGTCATGCCATCGGTGGATGAAAGCGCGAAGGAATCGGAGCCGATCCGAGAATCCTGAGAGAGTGTATTCTGATAAATCGATTGGCTATCAACTCTTCGCGATTTAGCGAAAACCAATCCAGACAATGTTGAGTCATCCTGACCGTTTGTTTCCTGCCGAGCGGCACACACGCGAAGTCGCTCGTGCTTTGTATGAACACGTGCGAAGGCTGCCGATTGTGAGTCCGCACGGGCATACGAAGGCGGAATGGTTCGCCGGGAATCAAGCTTTCCCCGATCCTGCGCAACTCATTGTGCAACCGGACCACTATATTTGCCGGATGTTGTACAGCCAAGGCGTCTCGCTCGAGGACTTGGAGATTGGCACCCACGAGCAACGAAATCCGCGCAAGGTGTGGCGGATTTTTGCCGAGCACTATTATCTTTTTCGTGGCACGCCGACTCGTATCTGGCTGGACCAGACATTTGAGGAAGTTTTCGGCTTGAGTGTGCCCCTGGCAATGGCTACGGCTGATCTTTACTTCGACACGATCTCCAACAAGCTTCAGTCGCCGGAGTTTTGTCCGCGCGCTCTTTATGAGCGTTTCAATATAGAAGTGCTGGCCACGACCGACTCTCCGCTGGATTTGCTTGAACATCATAAAGCCATTGGAGATTCGGGATGGAAAGGGCGCGTGGTGCCAACGTTTCGGCCGGATCCCGTCGTCGATCCAGATCATCCGGGTTTTCTGAAAAATCTAGAGACTCTGGCCCAGAAGAGTGGTACAGGTGCAGCTTCGTGGAAGGAGTACCTTGCGGCTCTGAAGACGACACGAATACGTTTTCAGCAGCTCGGATGCACGGCGACGGATCACGGTCATCCAACGGCCGCGACTGCGGACTTGTCGGAGTCCGAGGCAGCTGCACTTTACGGGAGAATAATTACCGGGCAAACCGATGCATCGCAGAGAGAGCTCTTTCGAGCACAGATGCTGACGGAGATGGCTCGAATGAGCCTGGAGGACGGCCTGGTTATGCAGATCCATCCCGGCAGCGCGCGCAATCACAATCGCGTGCTGTACGAGCGATATGGCCCGGATGTCGGGGCCGACATTCCGACGCCAGCAAACTATGTGGAAGGATTGCGCCCTCTACTGAACCGGTTCGGCAATGAGAAGAAACTTACTATCATTCTCTTTACACTGGACGAATCCACGTACAGCAGGGAACTGGCTCCGTTGGCGGGGCATTATCCGTGTCTCAGACTTGGGCCGCCGTGGTGGTTTCATGACAGTCCCGAGGGCATGATGCGCTATCGTCGAAGGGTGACGGAGACGGCAGGTTTCTACAATACGGTTGGATTCAACGACGATACGCGGGCGTTCCTGTCCATTCCGGCGAGACACGACGTTGCGCGCCGCATGGATGCCTCGTATCTGGCCAAGCTTGTTGTGGAACATCAGCTCCGCGAGGATGAAGCCATGCAGATTGCGGGCGAACTCGCGTATTCGCTGGTGAAGAAAGCGTATCGGTTTTAAAGGAAATTTGTCGGTACCGGACTTTATCGTATGAGTCTCTACTGCAGCACCGGCGGGCCGCAAATTGATCTATCGCCACAGCAACTGCAAGATCTGCTCTCGCAGAGCCTCGCCAAGCTGGGGAATCGGAGTTCGGTGCTTGCTGTGCCGCCCGACTACAGTCGCGTCCACTCGCGCGCGGGCGATCTGACGAGATTTGCATGGGAGTACTACGGCGAACGACTTCGGGCCGTGTTGCCGGCACTCGGGACGCATAAGGCAATGCAGGCCGACCAGATCAGTGGGATGTTTGGCTCTGTGCCGGGCAATCTGTTTCGAGTGCACAATTGGCGAACTGACGTCGAGACTCTGGGAGAAGTGCCGGTAGAGTTTGTGCGCGAGCAGTCTGAGGGCAAACTCAGCTATTCGTGGCCTGCGCAAGTAAATCGCCTGGTGGCGCACGGTGGATTCGATTTGATCCTTTCCATCGGCCAAGTCGTCCCTCACGAGGTGGTCGGCATGGCCAATTACAACAAGAATATTTTGGTGGGGACAGGCGGCCCCGACGGAATCAATCGCAGTCATTATCTTGGCGCCGTGTACGGGATGGAGCGGATCATGGGGAGGGCGGACAGCCCGGTCCGCAATGTCCTGAACTATGCTGCAGAACACTTCCTGAACCGTCTCCCGATAGTCTATGTGCTGACAGTAATTGGCCGCAGGTCGGACGGGGGCCTTGCTGTCCGCGGGCTGTATATCGGGGATGATGCGGAATGCTTTCATCAGGCGGCCGCCTTGAGTGCAACGGTGAATTTCGAAAGGCTCGACGAACCGATACGAAAGGCCGTCGTCTATCTCGACGAGCACGAGTTTCACAGCACATGGCTTGGGAATAAGGCGATCTACCGGACGCGGATGGCTTTGGCCGACGGGGCAGAGTTGATCATTCTGGCTCCGGGAGTGAAGTCATTTGGCGAAGATAACGCTATCGATGTATTGATTCGGAAATATGGATACCGCGGAACGCCGGCGACTCTTGCGGCAGTTAATGCGAATGACGATCTCCGCAGCAATCTGGGCGCTGCGGCACATCTCATTCACGGATCATCGGAGGGGCGATTCGCCATTCGATGGTGCCCGGGACATCTCAGCAAAGCGGAAATTGAAGGTGTGGGATATCAGTACGGCGAGTTGCAGGCGATGGTGGAGTACTTTGATCCGCGCAACCTTCGCGACGGCTACCACTGCATTGGCGGAGAGCAAGTCTTTTATATCTCAAATCCGGGACTTGGGTTGTGGGCGCACCAGAGCAGACTCACCTGAGGCAAACTCAAGAAACGCAGCGTTCTGAGCCGTGGTATAGCCCACTTCCACCGGCGCTAAAGCGGCGTTCCATCCACATAACGACCACGCGCTAGCAGATGGCATAGAATACGTCGGCCACTTCCAGGAACCTGACATGATTCTGGCGTTCACACTTCCGGTTGTCACTGAAAAACTGGTTCATCTGTCAGCTGTCGATTACGCCATTATTGCGATTTACTTCGTTCTGGTAATAGGAATCGGTTTTTATCTCAAGCGGTTCGCTGCCACTGGAGCAGACTTCTTCCTGGCAGGTCGGGAAATGACGGCATGGGTGGCTGGACTCGCGTTCGTCTCAGCCAATCTCGGATCTCTTGAACTGCTGGGATGGGCTGGAAATGCATATCAATATGGCATCCTTGCGGCCCACTGGTATTGGATTGGAGCCATACCGGCCATGGTTTTCCTGGGCCTGGTGATGATGCCCTTCTATTACATCTCTAAAACTCACTCAGTTCCCGGTTACCTTCAATTGCGTTACGGACCAGAGGCAAGCGCCTTAAGCGCCGTTACGTTTGCCGTCATGACGGTCTTGATGTCGGGCGTGAATATGTATGCCATGGCGGTCGTCATGCAGGTAGTGCTGGGATGGAACTTGCACTTCAGTCTGATTACTTCGTCAATCACCGTTGGAATTTACGTTGCCGCTGGCGGGTTGTTTTCGGCGATTTTCAATGAGGTTCTGCAGTTCTTCCTGATCTGGTTTGGTGCGCTTCTGATACCCATTCTTGGCTTGATCGAGACCGGAGGTTGGAGTGGGATGGTTGCTCGCATCCACCAGAATTTTCCCAACCAGGACTTCACGCATCTGTGGGCCCCCATGCATTCCTTCTCATCGAATCCAATGGGAATTCATTGGACGGGTATTGTTTTCGGTCTCGGCGCCGTGCAGGCGATGGGCTACTGGACAACCGATTTCCTTGTAGTGCAACGCGTGCTTTCAGCAAGGGATGTACGCTCTGCGAAGATGGCTCCGATCATCGGGGCGTTCTTTAAGATGGCCGTTCCGTTAATCGTGATTGTCCCCGGACTTCTCGGCCGGGCCGTTTTGCCGATGCATCTCGTTCCCGGAAGTGAGGCGGGTCCGGGCCTTTATAAATATGATGATGTGCTCCCGCTGATGCTTGCACGATATTGCGGACCCGGGCTTCTTGGCCTTGGGATCACCGCGCTTGTGGCTGGATTTATGGCGGGAATGGCTGGTAATGTCAGCGCTTTCGCGACGGTGTGGACCTACGATCTGTATCGTCCTTTCTTGCGCAAGAATGCTCCCGACCACCACTACGTTTCAGTGGGGCGCTGGTGCACCATCATTGGGCTCTTCGTTAGCATCGGTGCGGCATATTTTGCCATGCACTTTGCCAGCATGATGGATTACGTGCAGGCACTTTTCGGATTCTTCATAGCACCTCTATTTGGAACTGTGCTGCTCGGCATGCTTTGGAAGCGAGTCACGAGGGCTGCTGGTTTTTGGGGGCTGCTCGCGGGGGTGCTGTCGTCAGCGGGTATCTTCACATTGATGAAACTCGACCAGCGTTGGGTGACATTCTTCGCGTTGTCGCCCTTGGCGAAGGGATTGGCGCAAGCGATGTATCAAGCCCTGTGGGCTTGTATGACGTGCGTGGCGGTCACCCTTCTGGTAACGTTGGTGACGAAACCCAAGCCCGACGAGGAATTGGCGGGTTTGGTTTATTCGCTGACGCACGTTGCCCAGGAAGAACGGACGAGTTGGCTTCATCGTCCGGCACTGTGGGGTGGAGTCGCGTTGACAGTCTTTTTGGTACTGCAGATAGTTTTTTGGTAAGCCGATGAGCACAAAACGTCAAATAATCCCCGTCTGGTTTTTCGTGGGGATATTGCTTCTGACATATGGATTGCTGATTCTCGGGAGTGGATTGGTGGACTGGTCACATCCACCAACAACCGTGGGAGCAGAGTTGCACGCTCCCGTATGGTGGGGCGTTCTGTTGATAGTGCTTGGCAGTATTTATGGCGTAGTGTTTCTGCCAAAGAACAAAAAATAGCGCTTACCGTTGGTCATCCTGCAGGAGCTAGACGTGAAACATCATGGTTTAAGAGAAGTTTTGTTTGCTCTAGTAGTTACGTTGATTGCATGCGCTGACGCAGGGGCGGCAATGAAGAGGGAATCGTTTGGAAAAACCAGTGATGGTCGGGAGGTCAGCCTCTTCACTCTCGACAATGGCAAAGGGATGCAGGTCGCGATCACGAATTTCGGAGGAGCCGTAGTTGCCCTCAAAGTGGCTGACCGAAGTGGGAAAATTCGACGACGTCGTTCTGGGCTATGAGAACTTGCAAGGATACGTTACCGATAAAGCCTCACTGGGAGCCCTGATCGGGCGCTACGCCAATCGTATCGCCCATGGAAAGTTCGTTCTTCGCGGCGTAACGTACTCTCTTCCCATAAACAACGGCGAGAACACACTACATGGGGGGCCGGAAGGTTTCAGTAAGCGCCTCTGGGACGCCAAAGATGTTTCCTCCAATGGAATGCCGGCCTTGCAGCTTACCTATCTGAGCGTGGATGGCGAGCAGGGCTTCCCAGGCAACCTGGCCGTAAAGGTTGTCTACTCACTCACGGGTCAAAACGAGCTGATGATCCAATATTCCGCGACCACTGACAAGGAAACGGTTATCAATCTCACGAATCATTCCTACTTCAACCTGTCCGGGCAGGGTGCAGGCGACATTCTGGGACAGCAGCTAACGATCCGCGGAAGTCGAATCACGGCGGTAGACTCATCTCTGATTCCAACCGGGGAATTGCGGCCCGTGAAGGGCACGCCTTTTGACTTCACGCAAAGTACGGCAATCGGCGCTCGAATTAGCGGTGATGATTCTCAGCTGAAACTAGGAAGAGGATACGATCACAACTGGGTGCTGGATTCATCGGATAAAAACCATCCCGTCTTGGCTGCGGAGGCTTACGATCCAACCAGCGGCCGAGTGTTGCAGGTCCTCACAACCGAACCGGGGGTTCAGTTTTACACGGGCAATTTCTTGGATGGCACGATCCACGGCAAGGACGGAAAGGTGTACAACCAGCGTTATGGGTTCTGCCTCGAAACGCAGCACTTCCCGGATTCGCCGAACCATCCTGCATTCCCCTCGACGGTGCTCAAGCCCGGAGAGACATTCAGCTCTACGACGATTTTCCGATTCTCGGCACGATAGTCTAGCAGTTGGTATCAGTGCATAGCTCGGCAAGTATGATCACTTTGCGTTCGTCCTTTTCCTGGCAAAGGAAGTCCGCCGGGAATACCTCAGCATAAGGCGCTTCGCTCGTTCCAGTTCAGCTTTTCGCGTGCGACTGAGGCACTTCCCCGCGCGATTGATGAAGTAGGTGAGCATTCGAATCCCTGAAGCTGGCCCTTTGGGCGAAACCTTGCGAGGACACGTGCAATCGTGGCCGCATTCCTTGTGAAAGGTCCGCCGGTGGATGAGTCGAGTCCGTCTTGACCCGTGAGACCCAACGCTTGGATGTGTGGCTCGAGACCTTTGCTTTGACTTGTGAGCGTGTTTTCATAACATAAGGATCCAAAGGCCAGATTCAAATGCCGTGCCCTCTCACACAATCAAAGGCTCTCGGTACAATCCGTGAAAAATGACCTCGTCGACGAGGTTTTTCATTGCTGTCCTACAGGCTAATCCGTATCGACTTGAATAACCCCTCTGATAGGCTTCCCGTAGCTAAAAGGAAGAGTGGATGTTCCGGCTCAAGTTTGGAAGTGACGGCGGCACCCTTCAAGTTTTGAAGTACACAACTCACAAACCCGAGGTCCAAGAGTGCCCGTGAAAATCTTGGTTGCCGATGACCACCCGGTGGTGCGCCAGGGGATTTGTTCCCTTTTGAAGTCGCAGCCCGGATGGGAAATTACCGGCGAGGCTCTGGACGGCCGGCAAGCGGTTCAGCTGACGAAAGAATTGCGCCCCGACATCGTAATCTTGGATCTCGCGATGCCAACTCTTAATGGCTTGGATGCCACTCGCCAAATTCTCGATGAAAATCCGGATCAAAAAGTACTGATCTTGACGATGAGCGATTCCGAACAACTGATCAGAGAGGTTCTCGGGGCAGGAGCTCGCGGGTTCGTCCTCAAATCAGATGCTGCGAAAGACTTGATCTCCGCTGTGCAAGCCCTGGAACGTCATCGCACATTCTTCACTTCAAGAGTGCAGGATATTCTAGATAGTTACTTTGCGCCGTCGAGCCTGGCGACGTTGCCAACGCTCACGAATCGTGAGCGAGAAGTCCTTCAACTCATCGCTGAGGGCAAAACGACAAAGGAAGTGGCGGTGATTCTTGGTTGCAGCGTGAAGACTGCGGAAACCCATCGCAGCAATTTCATGCGCAAGCTTCATTTGCATTCGGTAAGCGAAGTCGTCTTGTACGCGATTCGCAACCAGATTATCCGAGTCGACCAGTTGGCCACGTAGCTTCAGCGTTGTTGCAGAATTAGCTTTATCGCCGCAACAGTGCTCACTAGAAGAAAACACCCCGCGCCGTTTTGGGTCCGACACGCGGTATGGGTCGCTCTAAATTCGCTAGAACTCGAGTCTAATCGCAATACAGCAGCTTGCGGGTCGCGCAACACTCGCACATTACTTGGTCTTCCACAGACCTAATACCGAGCCGGTTGGGTCTTGAATGAAGCTGAACCATCCCATGCCTGGCACTTCAGTGACATCTTTCATGACTTTTCCACCCAATTCCGCGGCTTTTTGCGTGGTCGCACGGATATCGTCAACCTCAACGTAAGCTAGCCAACCCGCTGGTCCGCCGGGGATTTGTTTCATGATTCCCCCTCCGGTCCCGCTCCCGACTTCGATCATAGTGTACGGACCCGAAGGAACGGCTGGATTGGGAACAGGCTCTAGTTTCCATTGGAAAAGTTGTGAGTAAAATGCCTTCGCTTTTTCAGGTTCAGGCGTATTGAGTTCCACGTGCACGAATGGGTTCGCCAAAGACATCTCCTTGAGTGAGTCAGGTCGGTTGCATTGAAAGGATGAATGCTCAGGCCAGAAGGGTTGGTAGTTTATGCGACGCGATGGATGGGGTGATCGACTTTTGCAGGTGGTTTCGAGCCCAGTAGAGCGGCATTCGTGCGCTTGTGGTCCGCTTCTGCCCAGAGATCGAGAGCGTTCTTCACGTGAGCGAGGAGCTTTTGCTTCAGTTCGGGGTTCTTCTCCGCAAGTGCCGCGCGGTAGAGGTCGGCGAAATGGTCAAAACGACGCGCGTCCATATCGTTCTCCGCTTGGTTCCTAGGCATCCCTGGTACGGAACAATATTTGTCTTTATACACTTTTCAACGCACGGGCCGACAATCGGGTGATAACTGTAGGCTTGTGCCGGTTGGGCATTTTCCACCTGACTGCGATAGTGGTAATCGCCTTCCGATTCACACGCGATGCGACATGCTACAACAGGCACAGTTTGGTTTCGGGCCTCGGTGGATATTGACGAATTGTTGCGAGTGCAGACATGACAGACTCAGATATCTTTGACGCCGTTGTCATTGGTGGGGGCGCCGCTGGCCTCACCGCGGCAGTCGAATTGGGGAAGGCAGGTCTCTCAGTACTCATCCTGGAGGCCCGCGAACGTCTCGGCGGAAGGATACTGACGATTCGCAGTTCTGAGAGTGGATTCCCGATAGAGCTGGGAGCGGAATTCATTCACGGAGTCGTCCCGCAGATCTGGAACCTTCTTTCGGAAGAACACGCGGAGATCCTGGAAGTTGAGGGAGATGTCTGGTGCGGGGATGGTCCACTGCTTCCTTGTGATTCCACCGACGATGTGAATCGCGTGCTTGATCGCATGGACGACGACGCTCCCGACCAATCGTTTGCCGACTTTCTTCAGTCCTGCTGTTGTCAAGACTCGTCTGTGGACCAGCAAGCTAAGGAAAGAGCTCTGCGCTACGTAGTTGGTTTCAACGCGGCCGATCCGGAGCATGTGGGTGTGCATTGGCTGGCGAGGGGATTGAGAGAGGAACGGGATGTTATGGGAGACCGGGCGTTCCGAGCAAGGAATGGCTATGCGGATTTGATCAAAGGTCTCCAGTCTCGCCTCGCGGCGGCGCACGTGATGGTGAAGACCAATGTGACAGTCACCGCGATCAAGTGGAGGCAGGGTATTGGGACGGTGTCGACGGCGGGATCCGACGGCAAGAGCTCGTATCAAGCCAGGAAAGTAGTCGTCACCGTTCCCCTCTCCATTCTGAGAATGGAGTCTGGGGAGGAAGGTGCGATTGAATTTGATCCGCCACTGCCGCCGGAGAAATGGGAAGCATTTAAGAGACTCGAGATGGGAAGGGTAATCCGCCTGGTGCTGCGGTTTCGAGAACGCTTCTGGGATTCGATCACCCCTCCGAGCGCTCCGCAGCAGACCTTGGCTAACATGAGTTTTCTTCTTGCAGAGGATGAGTATTTCCCTACCTGGTGGACGACGCTTCCGTTTCGAGAGCCTCAGATCACTGGATGGGCGCCTTTCCAATGTGCCGATCGGCTGTCGGGAAAGGACAATGCATTTGTCACTCAGTGTGGTCTCCAGTCCCTCAGCCGCATACTGGACGTGCGCTTATCCGATCTCGAAAAGCTTCTCGAAGGAGCTTACGTTCACGATTGGCAACAGGACCCGTTCTCTCGCGGCGCCTATAGCTACGGAAGGGTGGGCGCCGATGGAGCACAAGAGGAGCTAGCAAAACCACTGCTGGCCACTTTGTATTTTGCCGGTGAAGCGACCGCCTCGCCCGGGAGTAATGGTACGGTCCACGGAGCCATTGCGAGCGGCCACCGTGTCGCGGCTGAAATCTTAAACGTCTAATTCGTAAAAGACCGTGATTGTCAGCACTCCCTTTGGCGGAGTTCCGTCTGCACATGGGTGTCCGACCCCATCGGGCGGTAGCACCTGCTCCGCTTCTTCCGAATCACAGCCACCTTCATTTGTCGAGGTCCTTTTCCCGACGTCCTTTCAGGAGCTCACACTGCCGGGCGCCATGGCACATACAGGGTGCGACGGACTCATCTGAGGTGTGACATCTATGTGCAACGCTGGCTGGGTATCCTTAGAGTGCACATAGGGGAGGGTTATTCATGCGCCTTATCCAAGGCAACAAGGTTTTTTCTGAATGGTGGAACGCCTGGATGTCGCGATTGCATTCAGGTCAGATAACGACCGCCGCAGATGCTAAAGTCGCGACCGACGAAGAGTATTGGCAAGAAAAGGAGGAGAATAGCAATCCTCGAAAGAGCTGCTACCTGCGGTAACTTGGCCAAACAAGTGACCATTACCGACAATTACGAGAGTTTCCCCTACGGGAAGGTCCGTATTGAAGCGATGCGGGGAGAATGTTAATCAAGTTATAACGGCTAAATTTCACAGGGGTATCTATGCCCATCAGGATTTTGATTGCGGATGATGACCCGGCGATCCGAGGGTTGTTCCGTCGCTTGCTCGAAGCTCAGCCTGGTTGGCAAGTATGCGGCGAAGCAGTCAATGGAGTTGACGCCGTCGAGCAGGTTGCCCGCAACACTCCCGATCTAGCCATCTTGGATTTGGGAATGCCTCAAAAAAATGGTATCGAAGCCGCCCGAGCTATCTCGCGCTTAAATCCGCAACTTCCTCTGCTTCTCATCAGCGTTCAGGAAATGTCAGACCAGCTCGTCGAAGCGGCAATGGAAGTGGGATTCAAAGGAGCGATTACCAAAAGCAGAGGACGGGAGATCGTCAAAGGCGTGGACGCCATCCTTCACAACCGATTCTTTTTCCAGAGGGAAGATTGGGACATCAAGCGCTAATTTTTGCTTTGTGCTGAAGTTTCATGCAGCAAAAGACAAGCGCCCCGAGGTACGCTCGCTCAGTACTGGCCTGATTTCAAAATTTAAGTCGACGTCGGCCGTGCCTCCAAGAAGTTCATGAAGCCGGAGTAGAGCCTCGCTGCCGCATGCGGCGCAGTGCCCATTGAGACCCTCGCTGATCACTTCACAGTTTGCGCACAATACGGCTTTCTTTAGCCGGACAATGTCTGTGTGGAGCCAAGGTTGAGCAATCATGGTTCTTTGACCTCGCCCGCGACTCGATTTCTGTTCAACTACTGGCATTTCAAATGCCAAAAGCTTGCCTGGGAAACCGATTCATCCTAAAGGAATTGATTGGGAATCTAGCTCTGCGCCATATGCTTCAGCTGAAAACAATTGCAACCGATTGTTCAAGGTTAAAAAACGGCAGGAGCTGGCTTACAAGAACGACCCGATTGAGTAGGCACCAAGAGTCCTTCAAACTTTGTAGGGCAGTGCAGACTCGGAGAATCGGCCCGGGCTTTACTGTTGGTTGTTCGCTGTCGTTTTGCGAGATAACCTCGAACAGGAGATTCTTCAGCCGCCGCATTGCTTTGGTGTCTGGAAAATGGTCAGTCCGAGATGCATGCTGATCTCAAGCAATCTGAGATAGCGAGGTTCGGATCCCTCTCAACTTCAAGTTGCAGAAGGAGAAGAAGGTGGAGAATCCAGTTTCCCAGCCAGGCAGATTCGAATGGCAGACTATCGTTCAACAGGCAGTTAAAGAGTTGGATCCCGAGAGGCTCCGAGCCAAGATTGCAGAGGCTGAGTCCCTGATTTTCGTTCGCCTTCAGGCCATTGGACAAGGCGACGCTCAGAACGAGGAACGGAATGCTTTACACAAGGCCTCAAATACTTTGCTCACTCTGAAGAGGGAAGTTTTAAAGTTTCCCGACTGGAGGCCATGAAGGTCAAGCAGTCTTAAGGAGTTCGCGGGCTTTGCTAATCAGAGTCTGCATGTTTTCCGCCTTCGAAAACACGGCCGTGACCCCCGCTCCCCTCGCCTCCATTTCCAATACTCGGTCGGTGTGCAGAGAACACAAAATCACTGGCACGTTGGGCATGATCTGATGAAGAATTCGCGCAGCCTCCAACCCATTCATTACAGGCATCGACACGTCCAATACGATGAGATCGGGGCTGAGCGCTTTGGCTTTTTCGACTCCGTCGCGCCCGTCGACTCCCTCGCCGCAGACGATCCAATCCCTGTCAAACTCGAGGATGTTGCGTAAGATTTTGCGGATGGCGGGGTTATCATCGACGACCATGATCCTTTTCGCCACGATCCAATCATCCTCGACTGGCAGATACGGTATGTGCAATCGGGTGGAGGCTGTAACGCTGCCATCAACCAAAGGTTTTCGCAGCATGATTTTTCGCGGAATGATTCTTGAAGACAGTTCATCGATGATTTCTGGCAGATCCTGTTTCAGTAGTCTGGAGCAGAAGCGGGCCCGCAAGTCCTCAGGGGATTACTGTATTGAATAAGGACATTTCTGACCCTAATCTTCGGAAATACTCCCATTCCTTTAATCTGATTTCTGGATCAACGAGGGGTTGTAGTATCCGCCCCCGTCGGGACACACACAGGGCTCTCAGGAGAGGTCATGACCGAAAAAGCGAGCACGAGTCGACCAGGCACGGTGCAGAGAATCATCAAACCCCCATACTCGGGACAGCCGGAAAAGGCCGAAATTGCCGTGCAAGGAGCGGATGATCTCTACAAAGAGATTCGTATCGAGAATGCTCTAGTCGACGAGAATGGCGATGAAGTCAGCCTCAAGAAGGGCGCCCACGTCGAGGTGAAGATCGAGGCAGATCCGAAGGAAACTGTGCCAAAGCAGTGAATCGACCGTCGGCTAGGATAACAAGAGTTATTAATGAGCGACGTCAGTCTGAGTTCCAACCAGCAATCCAGGGTCGCTCTCTTGCTGGATTTCTGCAC
This sequence comes from uncultured Acidobacteriota bacterium, assembly GCA_963745435.1. GTDB lineage: Bacteria > Acidobacteriota > Terriglobia > Terriglobales > Acidobacteriaceae > Gp1-AA133. Next base: position 23,111 of record CAVUXK010000003.1, read on the forward strand.
TTGCCGGCAAGTTGTGAGAATCCACAGATTGATGTTCGCCGCGCGTCGCTCCTGAACTTAGTGGGATCTCTTGAAAACGCAGCGGGCGGATCACGGGAATGGGTTTGGGGGTCTGCATTTCCGAGCGAGCCAGCAGCGAAGACGAAGACTCTCGCGGCCGGGCTTCTGTCGAGGGGGGTGATGCGTGCGCTGATTGCGCCAGAGTCGCCGCACTCCAGAATATCGCGACGACGATGGTCAAACCACAGATCGATCTACGCATGACATGCCTTCAAATGCACGATGACTTTTTCCCATTCTCAGGCGTCAATTGCACGGATGTCCATACAGATTCTCTAGTAGTCACTTCGACAAACAAGCTGACGCGCGGGCAGGTGAGGAGCGTGGGTGTGGCCTCTAAACCTTTTCTTGGTTTGTTTCATTTGAGAGCAAGGCCACTGGGAAATTTTCGAAGAGTCTCTCCAGTTTAACCTCGCCGGTTTCGGTGACGCTGGTCTCTTCACGGTTAAAAGTGTTGATCCACCGCCTTGGAGCTTCCTTGGGCAACAACACCCTTGTGTCTTTCCATCCTCGAGTTGCCAATGAGCCTGAATCCCGCCCTCCAAGCCGAACCGTGAATCGGGGAGCAATCACGACTGCCCAGTCTCCCCGGTATCGGCGGCCGAATGCTATAACACAATCGCGATGCGCCCCAGTCACCTCCATTGGTATGTACGCGCCTTTCAGAAGTAGAGCTCCGTTGTCTTGTCTGAATCGCAAACCAAGTTGGCTCACGCACATCTTGATCTGGCCAGTTCGCCAACAGCGTAGAAGGTCAGACAGCGACTCGCTCTGGCGGCTTTGAGAGGCCAGAAGTTTTCCCAGATTCTTGAAGTCCACAGCTTGACGGTTGTCAGGGTCGACTAGGCGTAAATCCCACAATTCCGAACCCTGATAAAAGTCTGCCACGCCAGGTGATGCGAGCTTAACCACAAGCTGCGAAAGACTGTTGAGCGCACCGTGATACGCAACCCTGTCCGCAAGGCGTCGCAGGTCGAGCAAAAATCTGCTATTCGGCGTGTCTTGGAGAATGTCTTCGATGAAGTCCACCAGAGCTTTCTCATGTTCAAGGTTCGGGACCGTCCAGCGGGTGTGAACCATTGCCTCTCGCACCGCCTTGACCATGAAGTCCTGAATCCGTCGGGTGTAGTAGGGGCCAGCTGGCTCGCCGACCGGCCACGACCCGATCAGCGTCTGGTAAAGAAGAGTTTCCTCGTTTCGCTCCGGAACGCGAACACCGTTTACGTTATGGCACTTCGATTCGTTCCACTCACTCCAGGTGTTCAAACAGCGTTTCCATTCGTTAGGCAGCTCTGAGAGCACGCTGATCCTGGTTCTCACATCCTCGGCGCGCTTGGCATCATGCGTCATCGTCGCATTCATGCCGAAAGGCCATTTTTGATGCCGCTTCTGCAAAAATGCGTGAAATCCTGCCAAGGAGACATCGGCGCCCTGAGGGCAAGAGCCAACTTCATTCAGTGAAACTAGCCGGTTGTACACATAGAGTGCGGAATCTTCCACGCCCTTTGCAGTGATGGGACCAGTGAACTGCTGCCATGCCATCACGAAAGCGAGTCGCGACTCCCGCTGCTCCGGGAGCAAATGAGGCTTGGGCAGGAGGAGCAGCACTTCACGCAAGAACGCGAAGCAGGACGGATCAATTTTCGTACTCCGTTGTTGTGCTTCGCGAAGTGCCTTCTCGATAGGCAGCTTGTCCTGAGCTTTGACCTCAAAGCTACGGATGTAAGACCTGTAGTGCGGGAGGCAAGCGGTGACTTCTACGAGAGCGCGCGTAAGCTCCTGCCGGGGAAGTTCCCTTGCGTATCGATCCTGAGCCGCTAGAATGCTGAGATAACGACCTAGAGTCCGCATCTCGACCGCCAGCAGGCTGTCCATCACCTGCTTCTTTTTGCGGTATGCCAGATCCGAAAAGTTAATTCTTTCATGGATGAATTCTGCGTAGATGTTCTCAAGCTCTGGCAGGTTTTCTGCTTCAACAAACAGGCCGTTTACAGCGTTCAGAAAGTCGTAGCCTGTCGTTCCGTGCACCGGCCATTCGGTTGGCAGCCCTTCGTTCTCGGACAGAATCTTTTCGACCACAAGATAAAGATCTCTGCCACGGGAACCCGGTTCGGGATGTGCTCGCTCTTGCAAGCGTCTGAGATAGCCCAGAGGGTCGCGCAGACCGTCGATGTGGTCAACCCGCAGACCATTGACCATGCCTTTGCTGGCTAGTCGCAATGCGATCGCATGAACCGCTTCGAAGGTCATGGGGTCTTCGACTCGCAAGCCTACGAGATCGCTGATCGTAAAGAAGCGGCGATAGTTAATCTCTTGGTTTGCCGTTTGCCAGAACGCCAGCACGTACGCCTGGTCCGACAAGAGTTGGTCCAATAGAAGAAAGGACGCGGGAACGCCTTTCCTCCCGTTAAACAGGCGCACATTTCCGTCGAGGAAACGTCGCACTTCAGCCGAGTTTGTGTAGAGCCGCCAGAGTCGCTCCTTCACCGTCTCGCGGTGCTGGCGACGCTCACCGGCCGCCTCTGTCGGGGCGCTGCCGGGTGAGGGGATCTGCCGTATGGCTGCCTGAATTCCCTCGAATTCCTGCCAAGTGGGATCTTCGACACCCGTGATTCTGGCCAATCGGTCCTGGCGATAGCTGAGCAGTCGATTGTAGGAGCGCGTGGCGATGGGCAAGGTAAAGTCGAAGTAGTGCAGAAAGAATCCTTCTCGCGTGTAGGTCAGACGCAGTTCTCGTTCCTCGAGTGCCTGGGCATACGTTTTTCCCAGGATGGGGAGCAATACGCGGTTTTCAAGGGCGCGGCTCGGAGGATGCCAGTCAACATCAAAGTGTGAAGCGAAAGCCGAGCGCGGGCCGTCCTCCAGCACATCCATCCACCACGGATTTTCACTGCTTGCTGCCATGTGATTCGGGACGATATCCAAGATCAGTCCCATCCCGTGGCTTTGGAGTTCCGCCACTAGGGCGTCGAATTCCTCGTCAGTTCCAAGCTCAGGATTGAGATGAGAAGGATCAGCCACATCGTATCCGTGCGAACTGCCGCGTCGAGCCTGCAGAAGAGGTGACGCGTACACATCAGTTATTCCGAGTTTGTGCAAATAAGGAACGAGGGCCCTGGCATCATTGAATCGAAGTTGTTGACTGAACTGCAGCCGATAGGTTGCAACGGGAATCCTGGGTTCACTCATGATTTCCGTCGCAGAGGCCAACCGAGTCGACCTTTCGCGACTCATGCGCGGCCGTTCTTCCTTCGAACACGCAAAAGCTATGTGGATGGAGTGTCAGGTTCAGTTCCGAGGACTGCGAGATCTGATTTGGTAGGTCGCTGCCAGGTCCTGCCCACTTCGTCTCAGCCGAATCGAAGATCTTGTTCCAAGAGCCAGTCGGCGTCGGGAAAGAGTAGGTGGCTGGCTGGTCTCCGAAGTTGAAGACCATGATTGCCTCTTGCTCTTTGGCGGATCGGAGCACAGTAAGGCACAGCCCATCGACTGAGCATTCGACGCCTCCCGCGTCCAAGGCTTGAAATGCCGAATGACCCTTGCGCAAGCGCAGGAGTGCTTTGTGAAAGTCCAAAAAGACCGCGTGATTACTCTTTGTTGAGAGGGAGTGGTTCAGCTTTGACCTCAGAAATGTTGAATGGTTCTGCGGATCAGGCACTTCTTGATCCCCGTGGAACCCAGCAAACTCTGCTCTGCGACCGTCGCGGACAGCGTTACCCAACCCCCAAGTCGGTGTGGTCGGTAAAGTAGAGGAATGGTGCCGTTTCACCGTACTCCTCCCCCATGAACAGCAGTGGGATGAAGGGCGAGAGCAACACAGTTCCAGCGGAAAGTTTTTGCGCTTCGAATCCAAGCAACTGGCTGTTTCGTTCTCCCCAGCCTCGATTCCCGACCTGATCATGGTTTTGAGAAAAGACGATCAACTGGGAACGCTTCAAATCGGCGGGCGGAGCGCCGTGACGTTGTTTACGGAATGCGGAGTATTGTCCTGAATAAACGTAGCCCTGCTGCAATGCGGTCTGAAGATCAGTCAGAGATCCAAAATCGCAGTAGTACCCCGTTCGTTCACCCGTTTGAAGCGCATGCAGAGCATGGTGGAAATCGTCATTCCACTGTGCGTTCAGCCCGTATCCGCCGTCCTTACGTTCTCGGACATACGCTGGGTCGTTGAGGTCCGATTCGGCAATCAAGTAAACGTATCGTCCGGAACGATGAGAAAGATCTGCAACGGCTGCGCTTAACAACGACAAGAACGGCCTTGCGTTGCGGTCAAAGATACCGTGAACCGCATCAAGGCGCAGCGCGTCCACGTGAAATTCCTCTAACCAGTAGAGCGCATTCTCGAGGAAATACCGAACGACATGGTCGCTCTGCGGGCCGTCGAAGTTGATCGCCTGGCCCCAGGGTGTCTTGTACCGATCCGTGAAGTACGGTCCGAACTCGCCGAGGAAATTCCCTTCCGGACCCAGGTGGTTGTACACGACGTCAAGCACTACTGCGAGCCCTTCGCCGTGACAGGCATTGATGAACTGTTGCAGCCCTCGTGGCCCGCCGTAGCTGTTCTGAACAGCAAAGGGAAAAACGCCGTCGTACCCCCAGTTTCTCGTACCGGAGAACTGCGCTACGGGCATGATCTCAACCGCGGTAATGCCCAGTGCCTTCAGATAGGGAATTCTTTCGCGCAGTTCGTCGAAAGTGCCGGAAGGGGTATAGACACCAGTGTGAATCTCAAACAAAATGTAGTCCTTCAATTCAGTTCCGCGCCACTCGTGGTCGTCCCAGGAAAAAGCCGAAGTATCGACAATGCTCGAGGGACCAAAGACGCCCTCAGGCTGAAAGCGGGACGCAGGATCTCCGCGCTGAGCTTTGTCGTCGAGGCTCAGGAAGTAGAGCGAATCATGCCCGATATCACGGGCGCGACCGCCGAAGTATCCCTGGCGAATCGGATCGAGTTTGAACGACCTTTTCTCTCGAACCAATTGCACCTCAACCTCCTTCGCGAAGGGAGCCCAGATCGTGAAGTCACAGGATCCATCACGCCATATGGCACCTAGCGGACTGCGAGGCATTCCCGCTAGGTCCGTCGAAACGGCAATTTGATCCTGAATCTGAGATTGGACCGCTGCCACAGTCAGCTAAACCTCCGCTTGATTGGGGTTCGCTGTGAATGCCAAATTCACAGAAAAAGTGCTTTCTTGTTTGACGCCGCAGATCTGTTCACATCCACAACGGGAAGGCTCATTTATGAGAACGGTTAGAGCAAACATTAGGCATCCAGTCAAAACCGTAGTGAACTTCAAACAAGTATGTATAAAACCGTATGGGGGACCCGTTGCATCCCACTGCTTTAACAAAACTTATAGCGATCCGTACCAGCCAGGAGAACAACATGGCGATTGAAAACCCTCGTCGCGCAGCCACGCCCTTTGAGTTCAAATCTGCTGCGCATCTTCTTTTTATCGAAAAGGAGCGGGCGTGTAACATCGGCGAACTTGCCCAAGCTTTACGCAGTTGCCCCGAGGAATCGATTTTTCAGCATACATTCCGTACGCTGCAAGAACATCACTTCATCAAGGAAGGCTTTTCGAATGATTTCGCTCATTGGGCTTACGTCGAGTTGGGCGAGGTCGGGCTTGGAGAGAGGCTGGCAAGCCTTGACGTGCGCGAGTTTACGTCGCTCGCAACTCTGCGTTCGCGTCTGACGCAAATGGTAGAGGACTATGGCGAGCAAAATCCCAAATCTCAGCAGCGCGAAGCGGGTGCTCCCTTCTATTTCTGTTCCTCCAGGACTATTGTTCTACCGCCACAGCGCCTGGCGTCAACCCTTCCGGAATTTATCGAAGGACTCAGAGCTGTGAGTCTTCACTCCATTCACTACCATTTCATTGAAGCCAGGCTGCGGCGCAAGCTGGAGTCCAACGATTTCACCATCTGGTTGAGACGCGACCTGGGCGTTTCGAAAGAAGCAAATCTCCTCGATCAGATTGACATCTATACATCCACCCTCGAGGGCGTGCGACGAAAGATCATACAAATCCTGCAGAGCGCAGTTCAGCAGGCATAAGTCATAAGTTTAAGGAGGGGATGAATGCACGACCCGAATCGTTTGGCCTCAGCGCAGGTGTCAGGAACAGAAACCATTACCGAGGCGCCGACGCAGTCCCCGTCCCCTGCAGCACCAGCACGTCGCAAACCTAAGATCTCAGATACGCCGCCCCCAGCTCCGCCGGCGCCAAAGCTTGCAGACTACGAGCCGATTATAGGCAAGTCGCAACTGGACGAATTGCGTTTTGTATCGCAGCCCTTGCAGGGCAAGCGGGTGAAGATGGTGAACTCAACTGCGGTGGGTGGGGGAGTTGCGGAAATGCTCAATCGCTTGGTGCCGCTGTTGGATGAGCTCGGAGTGAAAACGGGGTGGGAGGTCATCACTGGTGGTAATGATTTCTTCGAAGTAACCAAGGGATTTCACAACGCGTTGCACGGTGCAGCGTTCACTTTGACCCAGCAGGCCCGTGACGTGTTCATGTCGCATACCGAACAGAATCGGCAACGAATGAAGTTCGACGAGGATTTCGTGGTGATCCACGATCCGCAGCCGGCAGGTCTGATCGCCTCGAAAAACGAGGGCCCATCGAAGTGGGTATGGCGATGCCATATTGACTTGTCGCACCCAAACGAAGACGTCTGGAACTTTTTGCAGCCGATGGTGGAGCGTTATGATGCCGCTGTCTTTTCATCGCCGGCATTCGCGCGTCAACTGGCGATTCCGCAAGCTCTCTTCTATCCGTGTATCGATCCGCTGTCGGAAAAAAATAAAGAACTGGATGACAGCTATGTACAGGCGGTTTGCGATAACTTCGGCGTCGATCGCTCGCGGCCCATTGTGACTCAGATTTCGCGATTTGATCGGCTAAAGGATCCACTCGGCGTGATCCATGCCTACAAAATGGCTAAAAAATACGTCGACTTCCAATTGGTGCTTGCGGGTGGAGGTGCTTCGGATGATCCCGAGGGGGCAGTGGTCCTGAAGGAAGTCCAGGACGCAGCCGCTGAAGACCCTGACGTCATCATCCTCGAGCTTCCACCGTGGTCGGCGCTCGAGATCAATGCTCTACAGCGTGCATCAACAATCGTAATCCAGAAGTCGCTCAAAGAGGGATTTGGGCTGACTGTTACAGAGGCCCTTTGGAAATCGAAGCCGACGATCGCGAGCGCCGTGGGCGGAATCCCGACCCAGATTATCGACAAACATACCGGTGTGCTGGTCCACTCCATTGAAGGCTGCGCTTACCAGATCCGCTACCTCCTCACCCATCCCGAATTCGGGGCACAGCTGGGCAGAAATGGCCGTGAGCACGTAAAAGAAAACTTCCTTATGACGACAAATGCCCGTCGATGGGTTCTTTTGTTTCGAATCTTGTCGGGTATGAGCCACTGAGTTCTAGGCGATTGCCGCAAAAGTGAACGTCGCGCAAAAAGAATTGAAGGTGTCTCTAGTGAGGCAGATCGCCCCGTGTAAACCTGTCGATGAGCTAGGATCGCGTATCGAAACTTCTACAGTGCTTTCTCGATGGCTCCTTTTGCGACAACTAACTACAGTTAAATGCCACAGATAAAGGAGTATTCAGTGAAATCAACACTGGTTGTAGTTCGAAACATTGTTGGAGCCGCGGGTCTCGTATTCGCAGCTTATGTCATTGCCGGCGCTATGCCAGACCTTCGTCGCTACATCAGAATTTCGAGGATGTAAGAACCCGGGCGGAAATTCCATGATTCGAAAACTGGCGTCTGGCGGGTTTCGCCTTTATTCGCGCAAAAAGGATCCGAAGACTGGCAAGCGCCGGAACCTGGGAACATTTCGAACGAGGGATGCCGCCCAAAAGCATGAGCGCGCGGTGCAATACTTCAAGCGATCTTAAAATGCCCGGATTTCATTTGGGCTGGTTTTTAAAGAATTCGCTCTTTGTTGTGCGCAGCTGGTGGATCTGCCATGAAAGATTGCACCGCGACCCCGAAGCCCGACACTCAGGTCATCGCGACCACCTCCAAGCCTCGCCGCTTGCCGGGTGGGCAGGCTGCCCTTTTTAAAGAGGTCTTACTACTCCTTGAGACAATGAAATGCTCGTATGCCGTCGCGGGGGCGTTTGCGCTTCGCGAACATACGGGGATATGCCGCTATACAAAGGATCTCGACATTTTTCTGACAGCTGAGACGGCGTCAGAAGTTTTGCCCGCCTTCCGAGAAAATGGCTTTAGGGATGAGGTCTGCGATCCGCTTTGGCTCGCGAAGGTCCACAGGGACGGCTACTTCGTCGATTTCATTACCGGCATGAGTAACGGAGTGATTGCGGTCGACGATTCTTGGATCGATCGTGCCTGTCCAGCAAAGATCTGCGGGGTTCCATCCAGAGTGCTGGCCCCAGAGGAAGCGTTGGCGTCGAAGCTCTTCGTGACCCGCCGGGAACGATTCGACGGTGCCGACATCGTTCACATCATTTTTGCAGCGCGAGGAAAGCTGGACTGGGATCGAATCCTTCAACTCGCAGGCGAGCATTGGGAATTGGTGCTTTGGTCCCTGCTTCTATTCAAATACGTTTATCCAGCCCACAGTGAATATGTACCGCTGACATTGTGGGACGACCTAATGGGCCGCTTGGCCGCGGACCTGCGGCGGTCAGATTCGACCGCGAGATTTCGGGGCACCTTGATCGACGATGCGATGTTTGCAATTGATGTCGAGGAGTGGGGCTTGGAAAATCTCCTGCTTGAGCAACGTGCCCGTCGTTCAAAAATCAACCCGAGCACAGGCAGGGGCACACCTTCTAAAGTGCGCCTGATTCGATGAATGAGAATTGCGGCCACAGCTGATCTGCATTTTTCGCCTGCCAACCAGGCAGCCCTGCGCGACCAATTGAGCAACGTGCGTGATGAGGCGGATGTTCTGGTCCTCGCCGGAGACCTCACGAACTACGGTCAACCATCGGAAATGGAGCCGCTCGTAAATGCTCTCGTCCGTCTGCGCGTTCCCATAATTGCGGTGCTCGGAAACCACGACTACGAGAGTGGCCAAGAACAAGAGCTCATGAAGATGATGTCAGCCGCAGGGATCAAGGTGTTAGACGGCAGTGCTTACGAGCGCGACGGCGTGGGGTTTGCCGGGACAAAGGGTTTCGTGGGAGGTTTTGGCCGTGGGGTGTTAACCGCTTTTGGAGAGCCTGAGGTCAAGGCTTTCGTGCATGCTTCGATCGAAGAGTCGTTAAAATTGGAACGCGGATTGTCGCAATTGCGCACGCCCAAGAGAGTCGTCGTCTTGCACTATTCTCCGATTGCTGCGACGGTGCAAGGGGAAAATCCGGAGATTGTGGCCTTCTTGGGAACCTCTCGACTCGCGGAGGTCATCGATCGTCACGGTGCTGATTTAGTCGTGCACGGTCACGCTCACCACGGCACCCTGGAAGGTCAAACGTTGGCTGGTGTTCCTGTGCGAAACGTAGCCATCACCCTCCTGCAGACCATGCAGGCTGCCGCGGCATTCAGAGTGTTCGACGTCTGAGTTTAGTGTTCGGAAAAACAAAAACGAATGCGGAGCGTAATTCGAGCTCCGCATCGTCTGAAAGACCGTCTCATCTATCGCTGGACTTGGATCTCGTTCACCACTTGCTGGACGTTAGGAGTGTTCTTCGCCAGTTCCTGGGCTGCTTGGCGCTGGTCGGTGTTCTTCACCGATCCCTTCAGGGTCAACACACCATTTTTGGCGTCGTATCGGATGTGTTCCTTATCCAACCCCTTGGAAATAAGGACAGCTTTGTAGTTGCTTTCGATCCCGTCGTCGACGTTCGACTCGATTTTACGGGCGTCTCGCTCATTGCCGACCGGTTCCACGCTGATCTCGTTCGCGATTATTCTCGGACCCGCATTGGCTTGAGCAACACTGGCAGCTCGGTTCTTTGCGTCTTCAGTATGCAAAGTGCCACCGAGGGTGATGGTGTTTTTTGCGTCATCCTCGCTCACGGTGACGTCCTTGAGGTCAGCTTGTTCAAGTGCCGATTTGACGGTTGCTTTGTAATCCGCGCTCGCTCTATTAGTTGAAGTGCAAGCGATGCTAATGGAGATGGTTGCAACCAGCGCCAGAAGTGCGATGCTGCGCTTACCCCGTAGAAGTCCAACTTCAAAAGTCATGTACGCCCCCTTATTACCGGTCCGGATTATCAGCTACCACTCTTGCGCATCCGAGCCGGTTCAGGTCCATCCTAGGGGTGAGACTAGCGCACGGTCGATCAGTCAAACACTCTAGTTTTCGGTGGCGGGCACCGGACACAAACTTTTAAGCAGGAGTTTTCACGGACGAAATTTGAGAATCCAGCAGTTTGAGCTTGGGGTCTTGCCCGATCGCCACGAAAATTTCAGACATGATGCGCTCGTCAATTTCAGCGGATTTTTCGGCGACGACCGGATACCGGACACTAACTTCGGTTGCCGAAGTCGAGAAACGAGCGTGTGCCCTAGCTTTCAGTTCGGCAGTGGGAATGGATGTGACGCTGAGTTCCATCTGTCTGCGCTGCCCTTCAAGAGAGTCCTTGTAGTCGCTGAACGCCCGGTCGATCGCCTGCTGCATGCGCTCCCGTATCTGCCGGTAATCGCTATCAGAACTGAAACGCAAGGTCACTTCGCGCCAAGCAAAAGTCGTTCCTGGTATCTGCTTAAACAATCCACCAGTCGCTTGAAAGACCACAGAGTTCGAGAAGGCGACGATTCGTCCGGTTGGCTCCGAGTCCGCGACTCCGCCGCTCAATTCCATCAGGTGAAATCGCACCAGCCCAATGTCGACAACTTCCCCGGTCACTGACCCTACCTGTACGCGATCTCCGATTCGGATTCCATATTTGCCGATCAAGAAGAAGTAGCCCACAATCGAGACAATCACGTTTTGAAGCGCCACTGCTATCCCGGCAGTAATCAACCCAGCGAAAGTGGCGACCGCTCCAAGTTCAGTGACAAAAGCAAAAAGGAGAACGATCCCGACACCGCACCAGAGGATGATCTTGCGCATCAGCATGAACTGATAGCGTCTTCGTGTGTCATGGACGTAGCGGAAGATTGCACGCCGCCAGAACTCGCCGATCAGGAAAACCGCTCCCAGTGCGATCGCCAATCCGAAGACCCTGAGCAGAAGCCCTTTGAGGCGCTCTCTAAATTCACTTGCGACTTCGGCCTGCCAGTTCGTTACGCTTCTTTTGTAGAGATCAAGAAGAATGGCTTGTTTTCCCAGAGACGAAAGTAATCCTGAAACCTGCTTGAACTGAACCGTGAGTTTATCGAGCGCTTCTTTTTCTTGTGCGAGGGCGCTCTGATCGCTGGTGTCTGCCTGCTTCGTTAACTGATCTCCAGCCTGTATGAGTTGCTTGAGCTGGGTGATGAGAGGTGCGCGCAGTTGGCTCGAAGTTTGCTCCAGATCGCGAGTTGCGCGCAAACTGCCGGATAGCAGACTGCGTTTTCCAGATAGGCGAAAAAGATCTGCTGCGAGGGCCCACATTCCTGTAGGGGTAGCTCTCGGGCTCGCGTCATTCGCCTTGCTCGCGGGGGGCGTTTCTGCAGCCATCACAGTATCGCTGGCACTGGCACCGCTGAGCGCAGCCGGTACCGCGTGTGCAAGTTCGTCAATCTGTGCGCGCAGACTGGTGCCTCCGCCTTTCGACGCACCGCCCGCAAACTCCAGCATACTGTGAAGAGCTTGCTGACGTGCCTGGAACAGTCCGAGTTCACTCTGTATTTCTTCGATTTGCGTCTGGAGTTGCTGCTTTTTGGCGGCTGGAGTCGTCGCCTGCTTATCCTTTAGCCCTTGCAACTCCTCTTGTGTTTGCTGCACCAGGGTATCGGCATTCGCCGCCGTCCGGCTCAGGCTCTCGTATCTTGATCCCATGTCGCTGGGGTTTGGTGCCGGTTCTTTCGGTCTTTTCGCAAATTGTTGCTCCTCTTGTCTCGCAAAATCGAATGCCAACTTCACGACCTGGTCTGCCATGCGGCGGTTGTCGGCGGAGAAGCCTAGATCGCTGGGTTCGGTAGCGATTCTTTGTTCCTGTTGCGTCTGCCGATACCAATCAATCGTTTCGCCAAGGAATTGAATGATTTGAGCTGAAGTAGGTTGGCTGGGAGGCTGGGGTTGTGGATTATCCTGTCCGAAAGCCGTTAGGGAGCATAGTACAGAGAGCGGTACGGCAACCGACAAGGACGATCGAAAGATCCCCATCACTTTGTCGCAAATGCGCGGCCGAGGCACGCTTGAGTGCAGAGTCACATCAAATACACTATCGCCTCGCAAGATCGCGATCAAATCGCAACCCTTCAGTAGAGCTTAAAGCTGACTTCGACGCTGATCTGCACTGAGACCGCGCGGCCATCTTTCGTTGCGGGATCGAACCAATCGTGGAGTTCGTTTGATCGAATGGCCTTGTGCAGTCTCGAGAGTGACTCGCGCCACAAAAATTCTCAAACTAAGCACACGCAAGTGTCTTTTGTCGAAGGAGTTAGTTCCCCTAAGCGTTTTTCCCGAACGATGTTCCGTACAGCAAATACTGTAGAGCGCATCGCGTTTATACGTGTTAGATGTTTGTGAAGGATCTCCCTCCTTTGGCGCGATGGGGGGTCCTGACTCTCCTCGTCTGAAATTTGGCACCTTCGTCGATTTTTCGAAACCCTAGAACTGTCTTTAGATTGTATTGAGTGGGCGGACATGAAGAGAAATACCCAAAGCCTAGCCACGGCAACCACAGAAGCTGAACCCAGTCCAAATCCCAACCCAAAAAACAACAACGGAGGGTCAACAGCAGGTGATGGCCCAAGCCTTGCCGTGATTCTCTCTTGCCTTCAGACCATGAGGGACGGCGATTTCTCGGTGCGTCTGCCCGGATCGTGGACAGGGCTGGAGGGCAAGATCGCCGACACTTTTAACGAGATCGTGGCTGTGAATGAGCAAATGGCGCAGGAATTAAAACGTGTCGGTAAGGCGGTTGGAAAAGAGGGAAGAACGCGGGAACGTACCCGCTTTCATGAGTCGCGAGGTGCCTGGGGTGAAATTGAAGTTTCAGTAAACACTCTGGTTGAAGATCTGCTTCGTCCCACAGCAGAAGTCACTCGCGCAATTGCCGCAGTCGCGCAAGGCAACCTGACTCAGACGGTGCGCTTGGACGTCGATGGTCGTCCGCTCGAGGGAGAGTTCCTACGTTCGGCCAACATCGTCAACACGATGATTCAGCAGCTTGGGATTTTCACCGCAGAGGTGACCCGCGTTGCCAGGGAAGTTGGTACCGACGGAAAGCTCGGTGGACAGGCCCAGGTTCCCGGAGTTGCTGGAACATGGAAAGATCTGACCGATTCCGTCAATCTGATGGCGAACAACCTGACTGGTCAGGTTCGCAATATTGCCGAAGTTGCAACGGCTGTGGCCAGTGGAGATCTGTCGCGCAAGATCACCGTCGACGTTCGCGGCGAGATTTTGCAGTTGAAGGAAGCCATCAACACGATGGTGGATCAGTTGCGGTCGTTTGCGTCTGAAGTGACGCGCGTTGCCCGAGAAGTTGGCACTGACGGCAAACTGGGTGGTCAAGCTGTTGTTCCGGGAGTGGCCGGAACCTGGAAAGATCTCACCGACTCGGTCAACGCGATGGCTGGCAATCTGACAGCTCAAGTGCGAAACATCGCAGAAGTGACTACCGCTGTTGCTCGCGGAGACCTGTCACGCAAGATCACGGTCGACGTGAAAGGTGAAATCCTTGAACTGAAGAACACCATCAACACCATGGTCGACCAGCTCAACGCTTTCGCTGGTGAAGTGACCCGCGTCGCTCGCGAAGTGGGTACCGAAGGAAAACTGGGAGGCCAAGCGCAAGTACCGGGGGTCGCTGGAACCTGGAAAGATCTCACAGATAACGTGAATTTGATGGCCAGCAACCTGACGGGTCAGGTTCGAAATATTGCTGACGTTGCAACAGCAATTGCTAGTGGCGACCTTTCTAAGAAAATCACCGTCGACGTGCGCGGCGAAATTCTCCAGCTTAAAGAAACGCTGAATACGATGGTCGATCAGCTGAATCGGTTTGCTGGAGAGGTGACACGCGTGGCACGCGAAGTAGGAACGGAAGGACGTCTGGGAGGCCAAGCCAACGTGCCCGGAGTCGCGGGCACCTGGAAGGATCTGACGGATTCTGTCAATTCGATGGCCGGCAACCTGACCGGCCAAGTGCGAAACATCGCGGAAGTGACGACGGCAGTCGCGCGCGGTGACTTGTCGCGCAAAATCACCGTCGATGTAAAGGGTGAGATTCTCGAACTGAAGAACACCATCAACACGATGGTCGATCAATTAAACGGCTTTGCTGGTGAGGTAACCCGCGTTGCCCGCGAAGTCGGTACCGAAGGAAAACTGGGCGGCCAGGCCCAGGTGCCAGGTGTAGCAGGAACCTGGAAGGACTTGACTGACAACGTAAACCTCATGGCCAGCAACCTGACCGGCCAGGTGCGAAATATTGCAGAGGTTGCAACGGCCGTGGCCCGCGGCGATTTGTCCCGCAAAATCACGGTCGACGTGAAGGGCGAGATCCTCGAACTGAAAGACACCATCAACACGATGGTGGATCAGTTGCGTTCGTTCGCTTCGGAAGTCACGCGCGTGGCCCGCGAAGTCGGTACCGATGGACGTCTTGGTGGACAAGCACAGGTGCCCGGCGTCGCCGGAACATGGAAAGACCTCACGGACTCCGTTAACTCGATGGCCAGCAATCTCACGGCGCAAGTCCGTAACATCGCCGAGGTCACCACGGCTGTGGCTCGCGGCGACCTCTCCCGCAAAATCACGGTCGACGTGAAAGGCGAAATCCTCGAACTCAAGAACACCATCAATACGATGGTGGATCAGCTCAATGCATTTGCCGGCGAAGTCACGCGCGTGGCCCGCGAAGTAGGAACAGAAGGGAAGCTGGGCGGCCAGGCACAGGTACCGGGAGTCGGTGGAACATGGAAAGATTTGACCGACTCGGTCAACTCGATGGCGGGAAATTTAACGGCTCAGGTACGTAACATCGCAGAAGTGACCACCGCCGTGGCTCGCGGTGATCTGTCTCGCAAGATCACGGTCGACGTAAAAGGCGAAATTCTCGAGCTCAAGAACACCATCAATACGATGGTGGATCAGTTGAATGCATTTGCCGGTGAAGTCACACGTGTTGCGCGTGAAGTCGGCACAGAGGGAAAGCTTGGTGGTCAGGCTGAAGTCCCGGGAGTGGCGGGCACCTGGAAGGATCTCACGGATAACGTTAATTTCATGGCCAGCAACCTTACTGGCCAGGTTCGAAATATTGCCGAAGTCGCAACCGCAATTGCGACTGGCGATCTCTCGAAGAAAATCACGGTTGACGTGCGTGGAGAAATCCTGCAGCTGAAAGAGACGCTCAACACGATGGTAGAGCAGTTGCGTTCCTTTGCCGCCGAAGTTACGCGCGTGGCTCGCGAAGTCGGCACCGAAGGCCGCCTCGGGGGACAGGCAAACGTTCCGGGCGTTGCCGGCACCTGGAAGGATCTGACCGATTCCGTCAATGCCATGGCGAGAAACCTGACTGCTCAGGTTCGTAACATCGCTGAGGTCACCACCGCTGTGGCGCGTGGTGATCTGTCGCGCAAGATTACGGTCGACGTGAAAGGCGAAATTCTCGAGCTGAAAAACACGATCAACACGATGGTCGATCAGTTAAACGCCTTTGCTGCCGAAGTGACACGCGTCGCACGCGAAGTGGGCACGGAGGGCAAACTCGGTGGACAGGCGCAGGTGCCGGGAGTCGCCGGTACCTGGAAAGATCTGACGGATAACGTCAACGTCATGGCCGCCAATCTTACCGAGCAGGTGCGCGGTATCGTAAAAGTTGTCACTGCGGTAGCGAACGGGGAGCTGACGCAAAAACTGACCGTCAACGCGAAGGGCGAAGTGGCCGCTCTCGCGGAAACCATCAACAACATGACCGGAACTTTGGCCACGTTCGCAGACCAGGTGACGACGGTTGCGCGCGAAGTGGGCGTCGAAGGCCGTCTCGGCGGACAAGCTAACGTTCCCGGCGCAGCGGGCACGTGGAAAGATCTCACAGGCAACGTGAACCTGCTGGCAGACAACCTCACGAACCAGGTGCGCGCGATCGCTGAAGTTGCAACTGCCGTTACGAAGGGCGATTTGACTCGGTCGATTCAGGTGGAAGCTCGTGGCGAAGTTGCCGAACTGAAGGACAACATCAACACGATGATCGACAACCTCCGCCTAACGACCGATCGAAACACGGAGCAGGATTGGCTGAAAACAAATCTTGCGCGCTTTACCGGCATGTTGCAGGGACAACGCGATCTGACTACCGTCGGTCGGAGGCTGTTGTCCGAGTTGGTGCCGCTGGTGAATGCTCAGCAGGGAATGATCTATCAAGTGGAGAACGAAGAGAGCATGTTGCTTCTCGCGGCCTTTGCCGGAGATGGTGAGGACGGCCATTTGCGTCGTCTGAAAACTGGCGAAGGGCTGGTTGGACAATGTGCAACAGAAAAACGTCGCATCGTTATTTCTGACCTCCCTCCTCAAACTGTTCCGATCCGATCGAGCTTGTTCGAAGCAGTTCCTCGAAACGTAGTCGTACTGCCGGTTCTCTTCGAAAACCACGTCAAGGCTGTGATCGAACTTGCGTCTTTGAGTTTCTTCACCGCCTCCCACCTCGCGTTTCTGGAACAGCTGACTTCAAGCATCGGCATCGTGCTCAACAGTATCGAAGCCACGATGCAGACGGAAGGTTTGCTCAAGCAGTCGCAACAGCTGGCGGCAGAACTTCAGACACAGCAAAAGGAACTCCAGCAGACCAACGAGCAGCTTGCGCTTAAGGCGCAGCAGCTCGCCGAACAGAACGTGGAAGTCGAACGAAAGAATCGCGAAATCGAACAGGCACGTCGCGCTCTCGAAGAGAAAGCTAAGGAGTTGGCGCTTACTTCGAAATACAAATCCGAATTTCTTGCGAACATGTCTCACGAGTTGCGTACGCCCCTGAACAGCATCCTGGTGTTGGGTCAGCAACTCGCCGACAATCCCGACGGCAATCTCACCCCCAAGCAAGTGGAGTTCTCTCGAACGATTCATGGCGCCGGGACCGATCTACTGAACCTCATCAGCGACATTCTCGATCTTTCAAAGATTGAGTCCGGGACCGTTTCTGTGGAAGCCGACGAAGTCTTCTTCGCAGGAATGCTCGATACGGTTGCCCGTCCCTTCCGCCATGAGGCCGAAAACAGGCATCTCTCGTTCGAGGTCGTTAGTGACCATCACCTCGGTCGCAGTTTGGTGACTGACTCGAAACGTCTGCAGCAGGTCCTCAAGAACTTGTTGTCGAATGCCTTTAAGTTTACGGAGCACGGCGGGGTTCAGCTCTCCGTTTCCATAGCCAAAACGGGCTGGAGCGAGGACCACCCGGTGCTCGCGAAGGCCGCCTCGGTGGTTGCTTTCGAAGTGAGCGATACGGGAATCGGTATACCGACCGAAAAGCAGCGAATCATCTTCGAGGCATTTCAGCAGGCGGATGCCGGCACCAGTCGCAAGTACGGCGGAACGGGACTAGGGTTGGCCATTAGCCGCGAGTTGGCCAGCTTGTTGGGCGGAGAAATCCAGCTGCGGAGCATACTGGGGCAGGGAAGTACGTTCACTCTGTACTTGCCGCAGACGTACGCTGGCCCGTCTTCAGGCGTTCCGGTGAAAGATCGAAAGGCTCCAGCGCCGGGATCTCCTCTTCAGTTGTCCGCAGTGAACGTGAACGAACAGACGCTTGAATCGATTGCAGACGACAGAGCGGACGTCCAGGACGACGATGCGGTGTTGTTGATCGTCGAAGACGATCCGCACTATGCGCGCCTGCTTTGCGATCTTGCGCATGACAAGGGCTTCAAGGTGCTGGCCGCCAATCACGGCATGGAAGCTCTTGCCTTGGCGCGCGAGTACCATCCCACTGCCGTCTCTCTCGATGTCTTTTTGCCCGACATGCTTGGTTGGACCGTATTGAATCATCTGAAGCAGGATCCAACTACTCGCCACATCCCCGTGCAAATGCTCACGCTCGACGAAGATCGGCAACAGGGACTGGCACGCGGTGCTTTCTCTTTCATAACGAAGCCCACCACGCCGGAAGGCATTACGGAAGCGCTGGGGAAGATCAAGGAGTACTCCAGCCCGCGCCGCAAGCGTCTACTGGTTGTTGAGGACAATGATGCCGAGCAATTGACGATTCAAACGCTGCTGGGGCATGATGACGTCGACATTTCGGTGGCGGCGACAGGAAAAGATGCCCTCGAGGCTCTGCATCAGCAAACGTACGATTGCATGGTGCTCGATCTCCGCTTGCCCGACATGTCGGGGTTCGAGATTCTTGAATGCATCCGTGACACCACATCCCTCTCGGAGCTGCCGGTGGTCGTCTTCACGGGAAAAGAACTCTCTCCTGAGGAAGACGCACGACTGCACACGCTGGCCCGTAGCGTCGTGGTCAAGGGTGTCGAATCGCCGGAACGATTGCTCGATGAAACCGCTCTGTTCCTGCACCGGGTTATCGGAAATCTGCCGGCCGAGAAGCAGAAGATGCTCGATCGCTTGCATCGGTCTGACGAAGCCCTGGTGGGAAGAAAGGTTCTGATCGTGGACGACGATGTGCGCAATATCTTCGCGCTCAGCAGCGTTCTCGAGCGTCGCGGAATGACTGTCTTGAGCGCCGGCACCGGCCGCGAAGCGATCAGCACCCTGGAGTCGACCCCAGACATTGCGATTGTTCTGATGGACATCATGATGCCGGAAATGGATGGTTACGAGACGATGCAGGTCATTCGAGAAAATTCAGCTTTTCGACGGCTTCCGATCGTTGCGCTGACTGCCAAGGCTATGAAAGGCGATCGTGAGAAATGCCTCGAGGCCGGCGCGTCCGAGTATCTCGCGAAGCCGGTGAATACCGATCAGCTGCTCTCCGCGCTCCGGATGTGGCTCCACAGGTAAAATCGCGATGGCGCTGCGCAGACGTTCGATGGAGGCTCGATGAGTACGAAAGACAGGGTGAACATCCTTATGGTGGATGATCAACCCGCCAAGCTGCTGAGCTATGAAGCGATACTCGGCGAGCTTGATGAAAATCTGGTGAAGGCGACGTCGGGTCGGGAGGCACTCGAATATCTCCTGAAGATGGACGTGGCCGTCGTGCTCATGGACGTGAGTATGCCGGAAATTGATGGCTTCGAACTGGCCAGCATGATCCGCCAGCATCCACGGTTTCACAGGACGGCCATCATCTTTGTTTCTGCAGTACATCTCACCGATCTTGACCGCTTAAAAGGTTATGAAAGAGGTGCCGTCGATTACATATCCGTTCCCGTGATTCCCGAATTGCTGAGGGCCAAGGTCAGTGTGTTCGCGGAGTTGCACCGCAAAGCCCAGCAGTTGTGGAAGCTCAACCGTGAATTGGAGCAGCGGGTGACGGATCGTACCCAAGAGCTGGAGCACAAAGCCGAGGCTTTGGAATTGCTGAACAGCCAGTTAAATCGCAAGAACGAACAGTTGGATGCGATTCTGCAAACCGCCCCTGACATCATCTTCAGTAGCCAGGGTGACGGATTCCGGGATTACATTAGTGACCGGTTCTTTGAATACACCGGCTCCAATTCCGAAGCTGCGAATGGACATGGATGGATCGACTTCGTCTACCCCGAGGATCGAGAACAGACGATCGAGCGATGGGCTATGTGCACAAAGTCCGGGGAAAATTATGAAGCGGAATACCGTATTCGAGGGAAATCAGGCGAACACCGCTGGTTCAGGGCCCGGGCCATCCCGATTCGCGACCACAATGGTGGCATCGTGCGCTGGTACGGTACCTGCTCTGATATTCACGACAGCAAACTGCTCGAGCAATCCATTCGCGAGAATGCAGCGACTTTAGAGAAGCTGGTGGAAGAGCGCACCGAGGCGTTGCGCCAACTCTCCAGCCGTCTGATGCGCATGCAAGATGAGGAACGACGCAGGATTGCGCGCGAGCTTCACGATAGCCTGGGCCAGGATCTGGCCGCGGCCAAAATGACCGTAGACGGCATATTGCACCAGCACGGTGGGGAAACGAAAGACCAGTCCGCGTTGGAAGCGAGTAGGAGCATCGATCGTGCTTTGCAACAGGTTCGTACCATGTCCCACCTGTTGCATCCTCCTTTGCTGGATGAAGTTGGGCTGGTTTCTGCGCTACGTTGGTATTTGGAAGGAATGACGAAGCGCAGCGGCATCGAGACCACCCTGGATGTTCGTCCGTCGTCCTTTCCTCGCCTTAGTCCACGTTTTGAGACTGCGATCTTCCGTATTATTCAGGAAGCTCTGACCAACGTTTTTCGCCATTCGGAGGCATCGCACAGTTCTGTGACCCTGGTACGCAACGCTGAGAACGTTGCAGTGGAAATACGGGACAATGGCAAGGGACTTGACGAAGACACCATGAAATTTCGCCCCGGCAATGTCGGAGTGGGTATCGGAGGGATGCGTCAGCGCGTCGAGGAATTTGGGGGGGCCTTGAAATTGTCGAACGCAAATCCAGGAACGATTGTCGAGGTCATCATCCCTGTGGCGGAGCAGTCGCGCGACAGAGAGTTGGCTACCGCGTAATTTAAAAGTTGTAAAAAGTTGTAAGCTGTTCGTTCGCGATTTCTGCGGTTATTATCATGAGCACTCACCGCCAATCCGACGCGTTTGGGGCCAGCAGGACAATGCCGGTTAGAATTCTAATTGCCGACGATCACGAGATCTTCCGTCGAGGCCTGCGTTCTCTGCTCGAGTCTCACGCTGAGTGGGAGGTCTGTGGTGAAGCGACGGACGGTCAGGATGCCGTCGAGCGAGTGCGGGAACTCAATCCCGATGTGGTCGTTCTGGATATTACGATGCCTCGGCTCAACGGTTTGGAAGCGGCACAAGTCATTAGGACCGAGGCTCCTCAATCAAAGATGGTAATTTTGAGTCAACACGAACCCTCCCTCATGAGACAGGCTGCCCTGAGCGCCGGAGCGAATGCTTATGTCACCAAGTCCGAGGTTTCGCGCGAGCTCATGATGGCGATCGAAACAATGATAGCCCCCGGCAGCTGAAACCCGCTGCCGAGAGCTCGTCGCCAAGTTAAGTGGACTATGCGGCTGTCCTGGTTTTCTTGGATCGTCCTGTACTTCTGGGTTCAGCTGCGCGTGGTTCGCTTTCTTCCCCCTCCATCGCACTTTGGTTTACTGTTTCTGACAATTCGGTGAGCTTTTCGTCTGCTTTCTTTTCCTCCTCAAGCGTTTCCTTCAGCAACCCGAGATCTTCTGAACGGTCAAGTAATTGTGCGTACGCGCAGACTGCCCCGTAAGCCGCCATCTCGTAATGCTCAACCCTTTGCGCTGCAGAAATCAGGGCCGCATCGAGAACTGAGCCCTCGTACTCGTCGATCGTCTCGCCGCCTTCTTCTACAATGCCTTCCATTCCGACGCATTTCTTTCCCTTCGCACTTTCACCCAGGCTTTCGAAGATCTGTTCCAGCCTGGCAACGTGATTCTTGGTTTCTTCAAGATGGTTGGTGAAAGCCTCGCTGAGATCCTCTGATTCCGCGTTCTTCGCCATCTTGGGCAATGCTTTAACGAGCTGTTGTTCCGCACTATATAGATCGCGTAGTTCGTTCAGATATAGCGTTTGTAATGTTTCGCGCGCCATGTTCACTCCTATTTTTGTTTGATTGAGTTCAGACTTCCCGAAAACAACTCAGAGCGGTGTCGAAGTCTTCATCCCCTGAACACCATCGAGGTTTCAACCGGAGAAGTAAATCCAGAGCAGACCTTAGCCCGAAACAGTAGACACCATAGTCTCTCAACGCAGCTCTTGTTCGAGAACGGTCACGTGTAGGTTTTCGACGTTGTTGAGGACTTCTACAGCGATTCGCTTACCATGGCGCGTGAGTAACAAGTCCGCTTTGCCATTCCCTACTGACAGACCGTCGATCCGGAGCCATGTAGCAGATTTTGGAAGCCTTGGCTTGTGAAACTGGATCTCTCGCTTGTTGCAGTCGATAGACAGTCCTAGTGCCGCCTTCAGCAGCATGAAAGCCGCGCCCGCCGACCACGCCTGCGGCGAACAAGCGACTGGATACAACGTAGGTCCCTCGCCCGAACGTCGGTGCAACCCACATAGAAGCTCGGGAAGACGGTTCATCTCGAAGTAGGCGCTCCCCTCAAACAGCGCATCAAAGAGATCGGCTGCTTCCTGCGTCATCCCATATTGAGCCAACCCAGCCGCAAACATGGCCGTGTCGTGAGGCCAAACCGATCCATTGTGATAGGAGATGGGGTTGTAACGCTTCTCGCTGGAACTCACGGTGCGTACACCCCAGCCGGAAAAGGAGTCATCGCGCAACAGCGTTGCTGCCACTTTCCTGGCATGGCCAGCTTCGGCGATTCTCGTGTAAAGGCAATGGCCCGCATTTGAAGTTCGAACTCTACATGGCTGCTTGCTGCGGTCAAGGGCGAGGACGTAGATATCCAGTTGATCGCACCAGAATTTCGCCTCAAAATTCTTCTTTAGGGCGGAAGCCTGTGCGTGAAGCAGATCAGCGCGCCCCTTGTCTCCGAAAGCCTCCGCGAGCGATGCAGCTGCCATCTTTGCGCCATACACGTACGCCTGTACCTCGCACAACGCAATGGGCGCTTCCGCTAACGTCCCGTCTGCATGGAAGACCGAGTCGTTCGAGTCCTTCCAGCCTTGCTGTACCAAACCCTTTTCGGATCGGCGACGGTATTCCACGAACCCGTCGCCATCTTGATCTCCGTAAACGTCGATCCATGAAAGCGCTAATTCAATGTGCGGCCAAAGGGCGTGAATGAAGTCCAGATCTCCGGTGCGACGATAAAACTCTCCCGCCAGCATGACAAATAAAGGTGTTGAATCAACGCTTCCGTAATAGCGCCGGAACGGAATCTCGCCCAGAGTCGCCATCTCCCCATGCCGAGTCTCATGCACGATCTTTCCCGGTTCTGCTTCAGCTTCCGAATCCACATGCTGTGCCTGCGTGGTGGCGAGGTATTGCAGCACTCCGCGAGCAATGCGTGGGTTGAACCACAAGCACTCCAGCGCGGTAATAATTCCATCCCTTCCGAAAACTGTGCTGAACCAAGGCACCCCTGCATAAGGGTAGTCGACCTCTGGATTGCCCACTGTCATCATGTGGACATCGGCGAAAGAGCGGTCAAGCCAGTTGTCTAGTTCCGGGTTGGACGTCCGAATGCTGCAGACCTCTTTCTGAGCAACAGTCAGGTCTTGGGACACCGCCGCCAGCGCCCGGTCGAACGTCTCAACTGTATTGAACTGGGCTTCTTCGCATTGCACGGTGAACTGGAATTTGACCGTCTCCCGTGGTTGAAGTTCGTGGTTGAACATTACGTGGGAGACGGAAATCTCGTCCGGAACCGGAGAGACGCAGACAACAGTGCGCCGAATCACGTCGTCCAAGCCCCGGTAACGCATATGTACCCGATCGGCTTCCACGACATCCGCCAGCCTTTCGCCTCGCTGTGCGCGTTTTACCCCCCGAACCTCGAATACGTCTGCGAAATCCGCTCCAAACTCGATCCGAAGCGGAAGCTGAACCGTGGTCGATCCGTAGTTTGTTAAGCGCAGTTGCTCGTAGCAGACTCCCTCCCACAACAATCTGGAACGCACAAGATGAACGGAACCCCGTTTCAACACCACTTTATCCTCGTCGAAAATATCGAGGTTCGTGAGATCAGCGGAAAAGAGCGCGTTATCTGCCCTTACACCTGAACTGAGGAAAAGCGGCGGGATCTCTCCTAAGGATAAAGTTAGTCGGGAAAGATAACGCGTGCCTTTGTAATAAACTCCGTGCTCACCGAGACCCGAAGCCCGGATGTTTCCGTACCGGTCGAAGACGGCGAACATCTGTCCATACTTCAGGACTCGAATGCGCTCCTCAACCGGAGGCCATCCTGTAGTGACATAAAAATCTGTCTTTACGCTTACATCAAGCAATGGGTACCCCACTCGTCTCGGCAAGGGTCTCGCCCTCCTGCCGTACCAGGGACTGGTACATGCGCAGATACTGCGAGCACATCACATCGGACGTGAATCGTTCTTCGAAACGACGTCGACAGCGAGCGCGGTCGAATCTAGGCAATTCCATCACAGCTCTGCTCGCAGAATCTACATCCGACGCGAGCAATCCGGTAACCCCGTCCTCCAGGACTTCGGGGACTGAGCCTTGGGAATACGCAATCACAGGCGTCCCACACGCCATCGCTTCGATCATCACGATCCCAAACGGCTCTGGCCATCGAATGGGGAACAGCAAGGCTGCTGCGCCCCCAAGAAGCTCATTCTTCTCGGGAAATCCAATCTCTCCCAGAAACTCGATGTCCGACTGCTGAATGAGCGGTTTAATATGTTGTTCAAAGTATTCTAGGTCAGCGTTGTCTACTTTGGCGCCGATCTTGAGAGGCATCCCGACCTTTCTTGCGATCGCAATAGCTTCATCCAAGCCCTTTTCCGGGGATGTCCGTCCGAGAAAAGCCAAGTACCCCTTCGATTTGGAACTGAACTCGTATTGACTCTCGGGAAGTCCGTGATACGCGGTTCCTTGCCAGTTCAACCACGGCAATGGCTCGCGCTGTGCATTCGAGATCGAAGAAACGGGCATCTCCTTAAATTCCTGATAGAGGGGAAGAAGGTCGGGAATGTCCAGGCGGCCGTGAAGTGTCGTCAGAGTTGTCCAGCCCATGATTCTGGCCAACGGAAAGTGAAGGTAGTCGATATGAAAGTGAATCAAATCAAACTCATTTTGATGTGCAACAACTGCCTCGAGCATCCTGACGTGATGTGCCAGTTGGTCTATGCACTTCGTATTCAGCCGTAAAGCTTGCGGACTGATTGGGACGAGGTTCGCGTTTGTGAGGGAGTCTCCACTGGCGAACAGTGTAACTTCATGCCCGTGTCGAACCAACTCCTCGGTTAGATAAGAGACGATCCTTTCCGTCCCCCCGTACAGCTTTGGCGGGACACACTCATAAAGTGGCGCCACTTGCGCAATTCGCATAAGAACAACTCCCCTGGATTTAAGCACCTTCGACGAAGAGGGTGCGACTTCTTCACCAGCACTTTCTGGATTGAAATTATTCTGCGACGTCAAAATCTTGCATCCGGTTCATGCTGTAAGCGGCAGCATCGAGAAACTGACTCAGAAAGAGGATGAGCCGGGTGGCGAAGTCTTTGCGAAGGTGCCCCGCTGTTTTAACGGCAATCAGGCCGCCAGCGAGACATTTTGAGCAGGACGTGGTGAGCAAGCATGCTGGCATGCGTTGCAGGTGCTTTCCGAGCAAATCGGACACACAATCTCGTGTGCGCCACATATTGAAACGAAGCATGAGGAGCAACGCGCCATCGCCGGACGCCCACAGATTAGCTGTTGCTGAGACATTAAACGGCAAGCCGTCATTGAGCGGAACCGTACGGCGATTCTGCCCTCAGGATTTCGCATACCAACATGATTGCGCCTCGAATCGAACGATGCCATCGGGCAAAGTCCGTAGTCAAGTTTCCGAAATCTACATTTACTTTGAAATCGTCTAGAGCTTCCACCCCTTTCTTTGTACTCGATGCTGCGTATGGAGGTGTGAAAGGCAACTCTCTATAACTGACAATGAAGGCGGAGGAACCTATGAGCATTTGGACTTTGCTGTTTGTAGTGTTGCTGGTGGCGTGGATAGGTGGATTCACCGTTTTTCACGTGGCTGGAGGGCTGATCCATCTGTTGCTGGTGTTCGCAGTGATTTCCCTCATTTTGCACTTTGTACTGGGGGCGAGAACGGCCTGAGCGGTATCAGCTCGGGTGAGCGGCTCGCAGGGGCGCGGGAAAGCGCACTGCTTGGCGGTTGGTTTAGATACCAAAGCCGAAGCCTCGGCGAGCCGCTTCATGCTACTTTGAGGTCCAGGGTCTTTGCCAATGAAGACATGTGCTGGATCCAAGTTTTGGCGTCCTGGTCACCTTGTTCGGCCTCTTTCTTGATGGCGCTAAACGTCCCATCCAGCTTCTCGGCACAGAGGTTCTGCACCTGCCATAGATTTACGGGGAAGGGCAGACTACGGGCGAGTTGCACTGACTCCTCGAGGCGTTGCAGGGCTGCGAGTTCGCCGGGGTTTGCCCAGAAAACCCGGGCTCGCTCCTCCGCCTGCCGACGCATCACGAATTCCAATGTGGACGTATCGAGAGGCACCTGCATCTCGCGAGCCTCTTGAAGCAAGCTTTCCACGCGCTCGCTGGCAACGTTTTCGCTTCCGAGAAGATTCCGCAGGCGTCTGTTCAAAGAGTATTCAGCGAGCGTGCGAAAGAGTTTAGGTTGTTCCACATGTAGGTCAGCCAGAAAACGCATCAATGGAGCTTCTTGCTCGTATTGATGCATAAGGCTGGCCTCGGCCTCGGCGAGATCCGCCCCCAGAATAATGTCGAGAATCTTGCGCTGATCGTCCCGAAACAGCGATTTCAGCGAGTAGATATTCGTGTCGAAGCTATGCTGTAGGAGATTCAACACCTCAGGTGCGTCGGCTCGCGCAAATGCAGAATTCAGTTTACCGCTGAGCACCTCGAAGTCTTCTTCGCTGCAACTCTCCCGGACTCCCCCGCTCACGTTGTGGTCTCCGAGATGGAGGACTCCGAAGGCGAGGACTGCCGATTCCAGAGTGATGCGGGAAGTGAACCGCGCGCGCCCCGTAACCAGTTTCATCTTGCCGGCCTCGGCTCGACGGTAGCGCGTTCTTTCGGCCTTGTAGCTATAGATGTCAGCCTGATCGCCGTACTCTTCGAACACCGAGCGGATCGCGTAATGGGCTGCGAGTCTTCGAATATCGAGCACTGCCGGCTTCACCAATTTCTCATAAATGTGAGCACCATCCCTATGCTCAGCCAGGTTGCTCTTGGCTTCTGCCAGACGAGCGAGGAATTCATTCTCCAATCCTGCATCGCCACAGAGTTCGATGGCTAGTTGTAGCGCGCGGCCTGCGTAGTGGATGACCTGAACCGTCTCGATGCCCGACAATTCATCGAAGAACCATCCACAGCTTGTGTACATCAACATCGTGTGTCGCTGCAGTTCGAGCAACTTCAATGCTGTGACTTTATCCTCTTCTGAAAGCTCGCGGGCCTGATGTGCCGCCAGGTAGCGATCCACTTGTTCGCGATCGCGATTTAACACGATGTCAATGTAATCGTCTCTCGCCGCCCAAGGATCCTTAAGCAGCAATCCGCCCTTTTCTTCGAACAGCGAGGCTAAGCGATCGCGCAACCAGTCCAGCGCGGCTCGCAGCGGGCGCCTCCACTCCTGGTTCCATTCCGAATGGCCCCCGGAGTTACAACCGCAATTCGAACGCCATCGCTCAATCCCGTGGACGCAACTCCACGAACTGTTTTCAAAGATCTCCACTTCATGAGTGGGGGGATGCTGTTCCAGAAATTCGGAGTAATTGGAAAGCCGGGCCAGATTTGCGGTTTCCAGATGATCCAGCGCGTAGGAGAGGGCCATCTCACCGAAGTGATGGTGGTGGCCGTAACTTTCCCCATCGGTTGCGATATTGACAAGCTGTGGCCAGTCCCTTGTGTCCGAGAAGCCGCTTGCCAGACGTTCTGCGAAATGCTGTCCGTTGTCGAGGAGATGCTCGAAAGCTACCGCCTTCGAAATCGGACCGTCATAAAAATAACCAGCGATGGATCGGCGCGACGGAAGCTTAAGCTGGTACGCTCGCGTCGGATCGATGCGCTCGCCGTGGATGTCTTTCCACGATCGCGAGCCTAACTTGCGGACGCGGCTTGCCTGCCGAGGGGCCAGGATCGTGAATTTGATCCCGAACTCCGCCAACAGTTCCAGAGTTTCCAAATCAACCGCGGTCTCGGGCAGCCACATTCCCTCGGGCTTGCGCCCAAATCGATGCTCGAAATCACCAATGCCCCAGGCGATTTGTGTCCGCTTGTCTCTGCGGTTCGCCAGCGGCATGATCATGTGGTTGTAGCATTGCGCAATCGCTGATCCGTGTCCTGAAAACTTCTCTTGGCTCGCCCGATCGGCTTCCAGAATTGAGCGGTACACCTCAGGCGTCTTCTCTTCTAGCCACGACAGGAGGGTGGGGCCGAAGTTGAAGCTGATTTTGGAATAGTTGTTGACGATACTCGCGATCCGCCCTTGATCGTCCATGATCCGTGAGGCGGCATTGGGAGCGTAGCACTCGGCCGTAATGCGCTCGTTCCAGTCGTGGTACGGATAAGCCGATTCTTGCTGTTCGACGTATTCGAGGGAGGGATTTTCCCGTCGGAGGCTGGTAGAAGTGACCGTGGATGCACACGTATCTCATTGGCGAGGATGACATGGTAAGGCTGCTTCGAAAATGCAACCGGGTAAACCTGACAAGCCTGAGCGATTCAACAAGAAGCCAGCGCTCTTAAACATCCGGTGAACTAGGGACTACCCCTTGGGCCGTAGTGTACAAATGACCCAAAGAACGTGGGGAACTTGGCGGCCCTGGCTACAGTGAAGACCCTATTGTTGCATGCCGCGATTAACGAGACCATGCTGTTTCTTTCTGTCGCAGGTCAGAACTGCGCGAAGAACAGAAAATTCCGACGCGAAGTGTAAATACACCTTGAGATCTTTGCTGGTATCAACGGCACGCGTTACGCGAAGCGACCGTGGCTGTGCGGAGAAGCGTTCGTAATCACTTGGGTTTACAGCCGTCCTACTGTCTGAGCGAAAAGGGGAGGAGTCATGAGAGCCGCGAAAGTTCTGATTGCAGACGATCACGAGGTTGTACGCCACGGGATTCGAGTAATGGTGCAGGGCTGCCAGAATCTTGAGGTGTGCGGAGAGGCCAGCGACGGTCGCCAGGCCGTGCAACTGGCTACGAAGCTGCGCCCCGATATCGTGATTATCGACATCGGTATGCCTCAACTCAACGGCTTGGACGCGACTAAACAGATTGTCCACATGGATCCCAACGTCAAGGTTCTGATTCTCACGATGCATGAGTCGGAACAGATCGTGCGCGAAGTCCTTGCTGCCGGCGCGAGAGGCTATCTGTTGAAATCGGATGCCGGTCGCGACCTCATTTCCGCCATCGAAGCACTGGTCAGCCGAAAAACTTTCTTTACTTCCAAGGTTGCTGAGATCGTGCTCGAAACATACCTTAAAGGCGGCCCGGAACAGCCTGTTTCCAAAGATGTGCTGACTTCCCGTGAGCGTGAGGTCGTTCAGCTTCTTGCCGAAGGTAAGAGCACGAAAGAAGTCGCGGTCGCACTTGGGTCTGAGCGTGAAGACGGCAGAAACTCACCGGTCCAACCTCATGCGGAAGCTCGACGTTCATTCAGTGAGCCAGTTGGTCCTCTATGCGGTACGCAACAATATCGTGCAAGTTGTGGCACCCCCATCCGAACACCTGTAGGGACAACCCTATAGGAAACTCCTGACCATCCTCCCCCAGAGACTCTCCACGCGTTCAAGCGTGGAGAGTCCAGCCTATCTGAGTGCAACCCTCACAGCATCCGTTCGAATCTGATCCGCGAACTACTTCGCTCAGAAAGGACGGAATCCATGGACCAACGTACCGAAGTTGTATTCATCGCGATTGCCTTCGCGCTTTTGGCCGGCATCATGACGTGGCTTTTCTTTCGGTACCGCCGAAGCAAAGACTTGCGTGAGCGTTTCGGTCCCGAATACGACCGCGTGGTTCGCAAGGAAGGCAATGTAAAACGGGGCGAGGGTGTGCTTGCGTTTCGCGAGAAGAAGCGTGAAGCTTTGCACATTCAGCCTCTTTCTTCCGCAAGCCGCTTGGAATTTTCGGATCGCTGGAATGCAGTGCAGGCGCAGTTCGTCGATGATCCAGGAGGGTCGGTCGCCAAGGCCGATAGCCTGGTGAATCAATTGATGGAAGCGCGTGGTTATCCCATGGCAGATTTCGAGGATCGCGCTGACATCGTTTCGGTGGACCACCCTCATGTTGTAGAGAACTATCGAGCGGCCCACTCGATTGCCTTGAGCCGAACCCGAGGACAAACCACCACTGAGGCCTTGCGTAAGGCAATGGTCCACTATCGCTCTTTGTTCGACGAATTGCTCCACGACACCTACGTAGAAAAGAAGGAGGCACGCGCATGACTTTGCCCTTGAGAAGGGTCGATGACACGGAAGAACTAACCACTGCCGACTTGGCACATTCTGCCAATCGAACTGAGCAGCCAAACGAGGTGACGGAGGATAGAGAGGAAATCGAGAGTGCGCCGGTCAAGATTCCGGTTCGGTCCGAGCGCTCTGTCTCCGATATCTCAGAAAGACAGATGAAACCCCCAGCGGCGGCGGAAGCTACCCCCCTGTTCCCTGAAGACCAGCTAAAAGAACTGCAGGCGCGGTGGAACGACATCCAAACCGGCTTCGTCGACGAACCCCGCAGCGCCGTTCAGCACGCTGACTCGCTGGTGGCCTCTACCATGCAGCAACTGGCGGAAGCATTTGCGCGGGAACGCTCGCAGCTTGAGCAGCAATGGAGCCGGGGCGACAGCGTCTCCACCGAAGATCTACGAGTGTCATTTCAGCGCTACCGTTCTTTCTTCCGAAGGATTCTTTCCCTGTAGTCTCCGAACTCGCAAAACGTGAAGTGTAGGGAGGGCGAAATGCTCTCCCTGATTTTTTCGCCATCAAGCGGCCTGGTCTGAGCGCAAATCTCCAGCTTTGGCCTTGAGATCCATGTCCTTCGATTTGATCTCAAGCCGCTCGTGGTGGATGTCCAGGTGAACGTGGGCAAATCCTGCCATATAAATGTTCGATACCCACACCAGGGCAAACAAAGACACTAAATATCCGCGCCAGTCGGAGTAAAGAAGTCGAAAGTTGGTGATCAGCAGGAACAGCGCGGCAACATAGTGACTGAAACAGTATTCGCAGGTAAAAAGGTAAAAAAACTTCCGTCTCCAGATGTTCGGCGACGTCTGGCTCTGATCTTTGCAGTAATCACGAGGTTCTCGGAATATCTCCTCGTGAGTGACGGTCCATGCGATGCAGGCAACCGGGATCGCCAGAATCAGGAGCCACAGCAGTTGTGTGGTTAATGGGTCCAAATCTCAGTGCCAGACTGTAATTTCTCGTGCGATGGGCTTTTACTTTTTAGGCGACACTTTGGACCGAAGGCTGACATTCTTAACCACGCCCGACTTCGCCTCGCCCGAACGTTCCGTCCTGATTCGCCTGATGCATTCAGCAAATCGGTCGTTTTCGAACTCTTTGCCCTCCGGCCACCAGATGGAGTATCCCCCGGGGCATTTGACATCGGGAAAGGGCTGGAATGTTCGAATCGGAGGAATCGATACGTAGCCGTGGAGCACGGCGAGCAGAATCATTGTGTGCATCTGATCCTCCCATGAATGGCCATCGCGTTAAACGGTATCTTTCGCCCGCGGCTGGACCTATACAGCGATCCCTGTAACGTCCTGACAAGGTTGCAGGAGGCCGCCCTAAGGTATTGCGCTTCCAGAACTGCGCGAAAAGAAGCGAGTTGTCCCACAAACCCCTTTCCATGCACCGCATCTGAGGTTCTGCTGTTCGGAAGTGAACTTTGTTCGAGCCAGGAGGAAACTATGGCGCGGAATCCAAAAAGTGCGCGCATCTACCCTGTTTGTGTATGGCGCCTGCCGGAGAGAAATACTGCAGTCAGTTTTGCAAGGAGGCAGGAGCAGCGGAAACAGAAATCGCCTGCGACTGCGGCCATCCTGCTTGCGAAAAATAGCCTGCATGGAATCTCTGCGCGGTTGCTTGTTCCCACGCAAGAGGTTTTTTGCATTGATATACGACGTCTACCCGAGACGCACTGTCATGCTTTTCGCATAGCTTGTCGAGTACGACGGCGCTCGCGAAGCCGCAAGGAGGTTGTTCATGTCGACGATTCTTGTTGTGCTCCTGATTCTTCTGTTGATTGGCGCACTCCCCACGTGGCCGTACAGCAGGAGCTGGGGGTACTACCCGAGCGGTGGCTTGGGTCTGATCGTGCTCATTCTTCTCGTGCTCGCACTGACCGGAAGAGTGTGAAGTAAGGTTTTAGGGATCTCAGAGGGGCCACAGACGTGGCCCTTTTTGCCGTCTACGGCGGTTCCCCTATCTTATTTTTTCGTGATCGCTGGCAATTTTCCTTTCTACCGGCATTTTCGAGGTTTCTACGTCATACAAAACAGAAGCTTTTGGATGACGGCACGATTCTTGCTTACTTATATCGTGTTTCGGAGGACGTCATGTTCAACATACATATCGAGGTAATCGGTGACGTCGCTGTCGTGCAGTGCGAAGGACGGATTGTTCACAGTGAGGCTGCTTATCACCTGCGTGACGCAATTCTGTCTCAGCGAAACGCCAGGGTTGTGGTTGTTGAACTGTCGGACGTAGATACCATCGAGGGCGGCGGCTTGGGCATGCTGGCTTTTCTTCAGCGTTGGGCGCACGATCACAACATAAAGTTGAAACTGTTCAACCCAACAAGTTCCGTCCAGGATCGCCTCGAACATACCTGGATGCCGTCGCTGGACGTTGCCACTGCAGATGAGTTGATCGCGCTGCTGGACCGGGCTGATCAGAGCTCACTGCCAA
Organism: uncultured Acidobacteriota bacterium; assembly: GCA_963745435.1. Classification (GTDB taxonomy): domain Bacteria; phylum Acidobacteriota; class Terriglobia; order Terriglobales; family Acidobacteriaceae; genus Gp1-AA133. Next base: position 55,886 of record CAVUXK010000003.1, read on the forward strand.
GCTGACTTCGGGGATTCCGCTATTCAAACTTACGGGGTAGTCGTCGCACATATAGAGGCTGTACCGGATTTTCGGAAAGCGTTACTCAAGCTATTCTCACCTTCGACGAGTAAGGTATGGAGATTTTCATGAGAAGGAACAAGGTTTTTTCAGGAATCTTTTTGGCTGGCGCGCTCACCCTGGCCGCTTTTGCGGTCGCGCAGAGCTCGAGTCCTTCGGGTAGCACTGGTGCACAAAGTTCGACTCCAAATTCCAGCAACCCCTCGACTTCCAGCAGTCCGTCAACCGGAACGCCCGGAACACAGAACGTCCCAAGTCAGACGACTCCATCGCAAACGCAACCCGGATCCACTGCATCGCCTTCCGGTAGCTCGCCGGGTACACAGGGTCCGAGCAGTTTGCCGCCTTGTTCTGCCGTGAACAACGGTTCTGGATCGGTACCTGGAATGACTCCGAATCCATCGAATTCACAGAACACGCCCGGAACACCCAGCAAGCCGCCGAGCACGTTACCCGGCACCACAGCGCCAGGTAGCACTACGCCTTGCATGGCAGCAGACGGTACCGTTCAAAACCAGGGTGCTTCAACTGGAACTCAGGGGCCGAGTGGAAATACCTCGAACCCCGGAACGGCCACACCAAACCCCGGGACTGCAACCCCAACGCCCGGAACTGCGACGCCCAACCCAGGAACAGCAACTCCGAACCCGAGCACTGCAACGCCGAGCACAACTCCTAAAACTCCGAGTACGCAGCCGACTCCAGGTACAGGTACAACAGCCCCGACGTCGCCAAGCTCGCCGAGCAACGGCATGCCGCCCACGCCGGGTTCGGGTGCAAGTCCTGGAAGCACTCCGAAGCCATCGAGCCCAACTTCGCCCCAGTCGTCTTTAACTTAAACAAATCTGAACCAAGCTCTCCTACAGCTCTCACGTCAGACGGTACTTCATAGAAAACCATCTGGCGTGAGGGCCCTGCCATTTCTCCTGCCAGCGTGTGACGTCTACAAGCAATTCATCCGTACACTACGATTTGTCCCCGATTTTGTTCGCATCCGACCGAGCCATAGCCTCAACCTGGGGGACTCAACTATGCCGGAAAAAGAAACGCTGGAACGCGCTCATGAAGATGCTCGCGAAGGGAAGTCTCCGAGCACGCAAGCGGGCGAGTTTGTTCGAGAGGAAATTCACCACATCCGCGAAGGTAAGCACGGAGCGAAATCAACTAAGCAAGCCATCGCCATCGGTCTCTCCAAAGCTAGACGTGCTGGGGTCAAGCTTCAGGCACCGCAAGAAGGAACAACCTCGGAAAGGACCAGACTACAGGCGGCTAGAGAGAGCAGAAGTGCTAAGAGTAGCCGAAAGCCGTCGCGAAAACGTTCTGTCGCGGCCGAGGCGACACTCAAAAGAGAAGGTCATTCTGCTGCATCGAAGAAAGCGCTTTCGGCGCAGGCACGCGGTGCGTCGAGCCGTCGAAGCGCCTCATCTCGTCATCAGTCCGCGATGAAGGCCGTTCGCACAAGGAGAAAAGAGGGTCGCATGGCAGCATCTCAGAAGTCGAATCGAGGAAGGCGCGTCGCCTAGCCCACAAGTATATCGCTTTGGATTCATAATTGAAGGCCGGGCCGCTCGAGGTCGGCCTTCTTTGCTGTTTTCGGTCCGCCTGTCGAATAGGTAAGCAAGACGTGAAAGCGGGGGTTTTCTGCCCGTTCTTCAAACTCGCATCACCTTTCTCGTGGGGGGTCGATCGGAGATGACGGTTGCGCCAATTCGCGTATCTCCTGCAGAATCAAGCATGTAAAAGTTTGTAAAGCTGCACAATTTCTCGATCCCTACTTTAAACTAGGAGCGTCTTATTGATCAGGGACAGCGCGCATGCGCCACGGTTCGTCGTCTTCCGTGCCCCGCAAGATGTAGTGTTTTCAGGAGCAGATTGGGGCGCCATTCTTGCCGGCCTGGTTATCAGAAAGAAATTATGAGATCAACCTTGCGTCATCATCCGCCTACGTCCGGTGTCCTCATTCTCATTGCCATTGTCGCGACATTAACCTTCGCGTCCTGCGGCAACGCCAATAGCAAATCTGCCCAGGCGAGTGCTACTCCGCCCTCCATTCCAGTAGCGATCGCGCCGGCCGAGCAGCGAGACTTTCCCGTCTACTTGTCCGGCCTGGGAAGCGTGCAGGCTTCGAACACGGTGAGCCTGAAGAGTCGCGTGGATGGGCAGATCGTTCAGATCGCGTTTAAAGAAGGTCAATTCGTAAAGCAAGGCGAGCTTTTGATAGTGATCGATCCCCGTCCTTATCAGGTCGCGCTCGAGCAAGCGGAAGCTGCCCTCGCTCGCGACCAGGCACAGTTGAAAAATGCGCAACTCGATTACGAGCGCTATCAGGGCTTATTTAAAGAAGGCGTTATCTCTCAGCAGCAATATGATGCACAAAGAGCGCTGGTCGGACAGCTCGATGGCACGATCAAAGCAGATCAAGCTGCCATCGATAACGCCAAGCTGCAGCTCGTCTATACCCGGGTGACTGCGCCTGTCAGCGGGCGAATTGGGCTCCGCCTCGTGGATATCGGCAACATGGTGCACGCTTCTGACACGAATCCTCTGCTCGTCGTCACGCAACTTCAGCCCATTGCTGTCGTGTTCACTTTGCCAGAAGATGCATTGCCCAACGTTACGAAGCACATGAAGACTGGCACCCTTGAAGTCGACGCCTACAGCCGTGACGACATCACCAAGCTGGCCACCGGCAAGCTTCTTACCATTGACAATCAGATCGATCAGACCACAGGCACCGGGAAGCTCAAGGCGATGTTTGACAACTCAGACAGCGCGCTGTTTCCGAATCAGTTCGTGAACGCGCGCTTGCTGCTGGAAACCAAAAAAGGGGCGACTGTGATTCCCGCGGCAGCCATTCAGCGCGGACCGCAAGGCAGCACCTTCGCCTATGTCGTCAAGCCCGACAAGACTGTCGAAGTGCGTAACCTGAAAGTCGCGTTGACCCAGGGAAATCTGAGCGTCATCGCCTCTGGCATCGCACCTGGCGAACAGGTCGTCACCGACGGTCAGGACAAATTGCAGGGCGGAAGCCGTGTTGAGCCCCACGCTCCGAGCTCTTCTCCGACAGGCAACAACGGGTCAACGTCAGGAACCGCAGGACAATGAGTCCCTCTCGCTTATTCATCCTGCGGCCCGTTGCAACGACGCTGTTGATGATCGCCATCCTGCTTGTGGGAATTGTCGCCTACACGCAGCTTCCCGTCTCGGCTTTGCCGGAAGTCGACTACCCCACCATTCAGGTCGTGACGTTTTATCCGGGCGCCGATCCCGAGGTGATGGCCTCCTCAGTCACGGCTCCGCTCGAGCGCCAATTCGGTCAAGTTCCTGGTCTGAGCCAGATGACCTCCACCAGTTCGTTCGGCAGCTCGCTGATCATTCTTCAGTTCAATCTCGACCAGAACATCGACGTTGCCGAGCAACAGGTGCAGGCTGCGATCAATGCAGGCACAACCTACCTGCCGAAGGATTTGCCCAACCCACCGATCTACAGCAAGGTCAATCCCGCCGATGCGCCGATTCTGACGCTTGCCTTGACCTCCGACACATTACCCCTGACGAAAGTTGAGGACCTCGCAGACACCACCCTCGCGCAGAAGATCTCTCAGCTCCCGGGCGTGGGATTGGTCTCGATCAGCGGTGGCCAGAAGCCAGCCGTGCGAATTCAGGCGAACCCGACGGCGCTTGCTTCTTATGGACTGAGCCTCGAGGACCTGCGTACGGTCCTTGGACAAGCGAACGTTGACCAGGCGAAAGGCGTGCTCGATGGACAACGGCAAGCCTACACGATAAACGCGAACGACCAACTCTTCAGCAGCGACGAATACCGCAACGTCATCATCGCGACCAAGAACGGCGCGCCCGTTCGCTTGTCGGACGTCGCCAATGTCATCGACGGCGCCGAAAACGCCCACCAAGCCGCGTGGATGAATTTGACTCCCGCGGTCATCGTCAACATTCAACGCCAGCCCGGGGCGAATATCATCAGCGTCGCGGACCGGATCAAGAAATTATTGCCGCGGTTGCAGTCATCTTTGCCGTCATCCGTAAAACTCACCATCCTGACCGACCGAACTCAGACGATTCGCGCCTCGGTCGACGACGTTCAATTCGAGATGTTGCTCACCATCGCCCTTGTGGTCATGGTGATCTTTCTTTTCTTGCGGAATTTGTCGGCCACCATCATTCCCAGCGTCGCCGTTCCGCTTTCCTTGGTCGGCACTTTTGGAGTGATGTATCTCCTCGGCTACAGCCTGAACAATCTCACTCTCATGGCGCTGACGATCTCCACTGGCTTCGTCGTGGACGACGCCATCGTCATGATCGAAAATATCGATCGCTATCTCGAAGAAGGCGAAACACCGCTCAACGCGGCACTCAAGGGCGCGGGACAGATTGGATTCACCATCGTCTCGCTGACAGTATCGTTGATCGCAGTTTTAATTCCTCTTCTTTTCATGGGCGACGTAGTCGGCCGCCTCTTCCGGGAATTTGCCGTTACCTTGGCGGTCACCATCCTGGTATCGGCGGTCGTGTCGCTCACGTTAACGCCCATGATGTGTGCGAAGCTGCTCAAGAGCAAAGCTTCGTCAAAACACGGACGTTTCTACGAAGTCTCCGAGCGCGCGTACGAGCGGATCATCGAACGCTACGGCTCAACCCTGCAATGGGTCCTGAAACATCAGACCGCAACGCTCATCGTCACGTTCGGCACTCTGGTATTCACGATCTTCTTGTTCATTGTCGTTCCCAAAGGCTTCTTTCCCGTCCAGGACACGGGCGTGATCCTCGGCATCTCGGATGCGCCGCAGACAGTATCATTCACGGCAATGGCCCAACGGCAACAGGGTCTGACGCAAGTGATTCTCAAAGACCCCGCAGTCGAAAGCCTGTCGTCTTTCATTGGTATCGACGGCATTAATACGACGCCCAATAGCGGCCGAATTCAGATCAATCTCAAGCCCCGAAGTCAGCGCAAGGACACCGCTTCAGAAATAATCCGCCGCCTTCAGCCGGAACTTGCCAAGGTCGAAGGCATCATGCTCTACATGCAGCCGATCCAGGATCTCACCGTAGAAGATCGCGTCAGCCGCACCCAGTTCCAGTACTCGATCGAGTCCGCCGACGCCAATGACCTCAATCTCTGGGTTCCGCGGCTTATGGACAAGCTTCGCGCCCTGCCTGAATTACGCGACGTCGCCAATGATCAGCTCACCAGCGGCCTGAAGGCCGACCTCGTCATTGATCGCGATACTGCGTCGCGGCTTGGAATCCTGCCGCAGGCGATTGACGACACCTTGTACGACGCGTTCGGTCAGAGGCAGGTCTCAACCATCTTTACGCAGCTGAACCAATACCATGTAGTTCTGGAGGCCGACCCCAGCTTTCAGCAGAGCCCCGACTCCCTAAAGAGTATTTACGTGCACTCTTCCACGGGAGCGCAGGTCCCGCTATCCGCTTTTACACATTTCTCCTCGACCAACGCTCTTCTGGCGATCAATCACCAGGGTCAGTTTCCGGTCGTGACGATCTCTTTTAACCTGGCGCCGCGCATCTCCCTGGGCGAAGCCACAAAGGCAATCAATCAGGCTGAGCACGACATCAATCTTCCGGCCAGCATTCATACCAGTTTCCAGGGAACAGCGGCCGCATTCCAGAACTCTCTGTCGTCCGAGCCCTATTTGATTCTCGCCGCCCTAGTGACCGTCTATATCGTGCTCGGCGTCCTCTACGAAAGTTACATTCATCCGATCACGATCCTCTCCACGCTACCTTCCGCTGGCGTGGGCGCGATCCTTGCTCTGATTCTTACCCGCAACGACTTCAACGTCATTGCCTTGATCGGCATCATCCTCCTAATCGGTATCGTGAAGAAAAACGCCATCATGATGATCGACTTCGCGCTCGAAGCGGAGCGCGGGGAAGGAAAGCCGCCCGAAGAAGCCATTTACCAGGCTTGCCTGTTGCGTTTTCGTCCAATCATGATGACGACGATGGCAGCCTTGCTCGGCGGCCTGCCTTTGGCACTGACTTCGGGCACAGGCTCAGAGCTTCGCAATCCGCTTGGAATCTCGATCGTCGGCGGATTGATCCTCAGCCAGTTGCTCACTCTTTACACGACTCCAGTGGTCTATCTTGCGTTCGATCGCCTGGCGCGTCGCTTGTCACGCTTCAAGATTGGCAATCCGATCGAAGGAGCGGCCACCGCCGACTAGCCATGAATATCTCGGCCCCATTCATTCGGCGACCGATCGGCACTTCGCTCCTCACGATCGCTCTGCTTCTTTCCGGAGCGCTAGCGTTTCGTTTTCTTCCGGTAGCCCCGCTGCCTCAGGTGGAGTTTCCGGTCATCTCCGTGGGTGCGGGATTGCCCGGTGCCAGTCCCGAGACCATGGCATCTTCGGTCGCTACGCCGCTCGAACGCCAGTTCGGCAGAATCTCAGGCGTGAATCAGATGACCTCCACCAGTCAACTGGGCTCGACCAGCATCGTTCTTCAATTCGATCTGAGCCGAAACATCGACGCGGCTGCCCGTGACGTACAAGCCGCAATCAATGCAGCTCGCGGCCAGCTCCCCGCCAACCTTCCGAGCAATCCCAACTACCGCAAAGTCAATCCGGCAGACGCGCCCATCCTGATTCTTTCAATGACCTCCGATACGATACGGCTCCCGGAGATCTACGATTCTGCCAATTCCATCCTTGCTCAAAAGCTCGCGCAGGTCTCCGGTGTGGGCCAGGTCTTTGTTGGTGGCGGGGCCAACCCGGCGGTCCGCGCTGAATTGAACCCGATGCTCTTGAATAAGCTCGGGGTCAGTACCCAACAGGTGGCTACCGCGCTTTCTGCAGCGAATGCCAACAAGCCGAAGGGCGAATTCACGGGCGCAGTGAATGCGTGGACGATCGACGCCAACGACCAGCTCTTCAAAGCGGAGAAGTACCGGGATCTCATCGTCTCTTCGAAACAAAACGGCGTCATTCGCCTGGGTGACGTTGCCGACGTCCAGGATTCAGTCGAGGACATCCGCAACGCCGGCAGTTCGAACGGCAAGCGCGCCGTTTTGCTGGTCATCTTTCGGCAGCCAGGCGCGAACATCATTTCTACCGTCGACAATGTCCGCGAACTGCTGCCCCAATTGCAGGCATCGATCTCTCCGGCGATCAAGCTCGACGTCGTGATGGATCGAACCTTGACGGTGCGCGCGTCGGTGCGCGACATCGAAGTGACGCTGATCATTTCCGTCATTCTGGTCGTGCTGGTTGTTTTCATTTTTCTCCGCAATGTCCGTTCCACCATCATTCCCAGCATCGCCGTACCGTTGTCGCTGGTGGGGACGTTCGGCGTCATGTACCTGCTCGGCTACAGCCTCGACAATCTCTCATTAATGGCGCTTGCAATTTCTACGGGATTTGTTGTGGACGACGCGATCGTTGTTCTCGAGAACATCAATCGCCATCTTGAAGAAGGCGTCGAACCCGTACGCGCAGCTTTTCAGGGCGCGAAGGAAATTGGCTTCACAGTTCTTTCCATGAGTACGTCGCTGGTGGCCGTGTTTATCCCGATTCTCCTGATGGGAGGTATCGTCGGTCGCTTGTTTCGCGAATTCGCGGTCACCTTAAGCGCGGCCATCGGAGTGTCTCTCGTGGTCTCGCTGACCACGACTCCAATGATGTGCGCGAAATTGTTGCGTCCCCTAAAGGACGAAGCCCATGGCCGCCTCTATCGGGCTAGCGAAAAAGCCTTCGATTCGTTGCGTAACTTTTATGGTCACGGCCTGCGCCGGGTTCTGCGATACCAGTTCTTGATGTTGCTCTTGACCATCGCCACCGCGGGACTGAGTGTTTACCTGTACATTGTGGTCCCGAAAGGTTTCTTCCCGCAGCAAGACACTGGCCGTCTCGGCGGTTCGATTCAGGCGGAACAGGACATTTCGTTTCAGGCCATCCGCGAGAAGATGAACGACTACGTCGCCATCATCATGAAGGATCCCGCCGTCACTACGGTGACTGCCTTCGTTGGTGGGGGAGGCACGGCTAACACGGGACGCATGTTCATCATGTTGAAACCGCTGGAGGACCGCAAGGTAAGCGCCGATCAGGTCATCAGCCGCTTGCGCGGCAAGCTTGCACACGTCCCCGGAGCGACGCTGTATTTGCAATCAGCCCAGGATCTGCAAATCGGTGGCCGCACGGGCAACGCGCAGTATCAATACACGCTGCAATCCGAAAGCCTCGATGACTTGAATCAGTGGGCTCCAAAAGTGCTTGCAAAGCTGAGGCAGCTTCACCAGTTGAAGGATGTCAACACTGATCAGCAGAACCGCGGTCTGGAAGCCAAGGTTGTGATCGATCGCGATACTGCCGCCCGGCTTGGCATTCAGCCCAATGCGATCGATGCGGCGCTCTATCAGGCTTTTGGGCAAAGCCAGGTGTCTACCATCTACGAGCAGCTCAACCAGTATCACGTTGTAATGGAGGTCGATCCGCGTTACCAGCAATCGCCTGACGCGCTCCAGAGCATCTACGTTCCTTCCAAGTCAGGAACCATGGTTCCGCTCTCGACCTTCAGTCATTTCGAACCTTCCAACACTCCCTTGGCCGTGAATCACCAGGCTCAGTTTCCGTCCGTGACGCTTTCGTTCAATCTTTCCGAGGGAGTTTCCTTAGGGGATGCCACCCAATTGATCGAAAAGACCAACCGGGAACTGAATCTACCGACCTCCATTCACGCCAGCTTCCAGGGAACAGCGGCCGCGTTTCAGGACTCGCTCTCCAGCGAACCGATTCTGATCCTCGCCGCCCTGGCTGCGGTGTACATCGTCCTCGGAATTCTTTACGAAAGCTACATTCATCCAATCACCATTCTTTCCACTCTGCCTTCCGCAGGCGTGGGGGCTCTCCTCGCTCTCCTGCTGACGCACAACGACCTGAACGTCATCGCCCTGATCGGAGTCTTATTGTTGATCGGGATCGTGAAGAAGAACGCGATCATGATGATCGATTTCGCGCTGGAAGCAGAGCGGAAAGACAACAAGTCCCCCGAAGAAGCGATTTACCAGGCTTGCATCATGCGGTTTCGCCCCATCATGATGACCACGGCCGCGGCTCTGCTCGCCGGACTGCCTCTCGCAGTCGGCCGCGGGACCGGTTCCGAACTGCATCGTCCTCTGGGTATCACGATCGTCGGCGGCCTGATTGTGAGCCAGATGCTCACCCTCTACACGACCCCGGTCGTTTATCTCTACATGGATCGAATGCGCTTGCGTTTCCGAGGAATGACCGGAAGGTCGAAGGCCGACACACAGTGGCAGCCAACCTAGGGACTCGCGCTCAGATCGACCGTCGGAAAGAAATTCTCTCTCTTCCTCGACCAGAAATTTCACAACATCGGGATTAGCGCAAATACGGATGGAAGCCTTGAGGCCGGGAGAGAATTCAACGATTCTGACCAGCGGCCATGTGTAGCGCCTAAGGTCGGTTCGTGATGACCACCCCGCAAGGCCCCAGAAGATTTTACAAATAATTTGCAATTGGCAAAAAGACGATGTAGTATGCGCCCCAATCAATGGGGTCGGGTCGGAAGATTTCAGCCTGAAAATCGTTTTAGAGCAGTTCGGTACGACACGAACTATGCACTTCCCCTCGATACTCTCTAGTACTACTCTGCGAATTCAACCACTTCAAACCACGCCGATTTTCAGTAAGGCGGAGCGCGCTCGGATAGGAGACTTTTATGCAAATCGGTGATGCGGGCACCACGAGAAAGTACTTCTCATGGTCGATGTTGAAATCCACTTTAGCTCTGATTGTTCTTGGTTTGTCGTATCTCATCATTGGCAGCCAGCCAAGCTATGCCATTCCCGCCTTCGCCCGAAAGTACGGCCTGCCATGCTCGGCCTGTCACATCGGTTGGCCGATCCTCAATGTCTTCGGCCAGCAATTCCGGGACAACGGATACCAGTTGGGCAACGATAAGGATGCTCCTATCTACCAGAATCCGTCTTATTGGCCGATCACGTTCCGAGTCACTCCGCAGTGGCACCTTGAGAGCCAGACGAAAGTTCAGATCGACGACCCCACGGGCGCCACCCCCGGTACCGAGCAAACCGTGACCACTCATGGATTCGACCTATCCGGTCTCGATATCTGGACCGCTGGTACCCTCTACAAGAACATCTCGTTTTCTGTTCTGCCGTCGATGGGCGAGGGCGACGCCTTCCACTTCGAGAACGCATGGGTTCGCTTCGACAACCTCCTGAACTCTCCGTGGCTGAACGTCAAGGTCGGCAAATTCGAACTGGACACGCTGCTATCGGAAAAGCGCTTTCTGACCCTGTCTGGAGTCGGAGGCGCATGGTTCAACTACCACTTCCTGCCGCCCATGCAGGTTCCGTATGCCACCGACAATAGTTTCGGCGGGATCGGCGACAACCAGATCGGCCTCGAGATATCCGGTCACAACAAGAACAGCTATGCCCGTTATTCGGTCGCACTCCTGAGCAGCGTAGACGGCAACCCTGGCCTTACCAGTGGCGGACAGGGAAATACAGCCCGAACCTATGACACCTTCATCAACCTGAATGAGGGTTTCCAGGTCTCCGGCCTTGGCGTGCAGAGAGTTGGCGTCTTCGGCTACTTCGGGCAGTCGCCGACCTACTTCCTCACCAGTGGCGGCACTCCGGTGGAAGCGAAAGGGAACAGAAGCTTTTCCAGGGTCGGCGCCTATGGATGGTGGTTCCTCAAGGATCTCGACATCGAAACGCTCTACATGCACGGACAGGACAATGTCTATCTGGGCAACGGCATTGCCGCCAACGATCCCGGTGGCCTTCCCACTGGCGCCGCCGGTCCCACCTGGAACGGCGGTTTCGTCGAAGCGCACTACACCTACAACCCGCAATTGATCTTTACGGGCCGCTACGAATTGGTGCACATGTCGCGCCAGGCAAACGCAACGCTCGCGGCATTTCCGAATCTGGGCAATGTGGATTCGTTTACGATCGGCTATCGCTGGTATCCGATCATGTTGAGCCGCGCCGGGCTAGCCTTCCACAACGAATACTCGCAGGCCAAGACCGGAAATACCTCATTCCTGACGCAAAGCGACCAGACGATTCGTAGCGTCATGATTGGTTTTGACTTCGATTACTAGGTTAAGCTAAGTCCCATGGGGATGTTTGTCTTGAAGTGGGCGCAGGTACGTATTGCGCGGGCATGGAGTTCGGACGCAAAAACCGCATGCATCTGGATCACATGCCTGCTTGTTCTCCTTCTAAGCATTGGGAGTTTCTGCCGTACTCGCGACACCGGGGCCGCCAGTTTCTCAATCGATCTCGATAAGCCTTTCAACGAAGTGCTCGCCATCGTCGATGAAGTCGCCCGCAGCGGCTCCATCAAAGGGACGTTCGAATATCGTGGTGACGAGCAGTTGGGGAATGCTCAATTTGCCGAGAAGTCCTCGCTGTTTCCCGCGTGGACCGAGCCGGGAAAAGTCTTCTACAAGATCCGCACCAAGGCGCTGTCGCCCTCGCATTTCCTGAACAGCAACGACGTCGGTACCGTAGCAGTTCGTTACGTCGTGCAGGAACGCGGGCCAAATTCGACCCGGCTGTTTATCGATGCGGTCTACATCGAAAACGCACGGCATCATGGCCATCCCTCCGATGGATACGTGGAAACTTGCGAGTTCGGCGAAATTGGAAAGCTCCTGAAGGATCGTGAGCAACTCCAAAAGCTGGCCGCTTCTGGACAACCGCTTTCTCCCGGACAAGAAAGCACATCTCTTTCTCAGGATCGGCAGGAAGAAATCAAAGCCGAAGCCGAGAAGACTCGCCCATCGGACAACGCCAAGCCAAAAACCTCCAAGCCGAAGAGCTCTAAATCAAAAGACACCACGCCCCCCGAGCCCACGAGAGTCGTTGAAGTAGACTTAGCCAAACTCGGTGACCTGCAGCGCGCGATCGCCGAGCAAAAGTCGGCGCTGGCCGCCGACCACGTCGCACTCGACAAGTTAGAGACTCAGGCGCGTCAAATGCGCTCATCCGAGTTCGTGCGCGTGAAGTCTGATCGCGCGGAGCTCAAGGTTCTGCCGTACTCCCATGCTCGGGTAGTCGAAGCGCTGAAGAAGGGACAGGAAGTCACGGTGCTCGCGAAAAGCGCCTATTGGTATCAGGTGCGCTCCGAAGACGGACAGGAAGGTTGGATCTCCCACACACTCCTCGAGGTCCGGCCATGAAGAGTCGAGTGGTCACCCTGATCTTTTGCATTGCGCTTCTTGGTGGTTGTCTATGGGCGCAAGCGGACGGGTCTTCCGCCGTCGAACGTACCTACCCGTTCTCCGTAGACGCGGTTCAAAAGGCCCTACAACGCATCGGCGGGTTCGGGGGAGGGAAGTTGCCCGTACTCGACGGTTTTGTAACGGCCACCGACCTTGACCGTTACGATCATCCCTACTTCCAGTATCGCGTCCATCTCAAATCTGTCGACGCGAACAATACTCTGGTGAGCGTTGAAGCGAAGATCAGCGCGCTATACGCGAATCAGGATCCGTCCCATCCTGAATATCAGGCACTTCCCTCAAATGGAAGGCTGGAGGCAGATCTACACGACCGCCTGCAGCAGGCACTGCTCGGAGCGCCGGAATCTCCAATCGCATCACCCAAGAACAAAGAAAGTTCGCCGGCCAGACCCCAACCGGCGGAAGTCGCCTCGGGCAAAGCCGCCCCCGCGGAAACAACAGCGCAAGCGCAACTCGACGCAATTCTCGCCGAACGACAATCGGTTCGCGAGAAGGCGGCGTCTCTTCAGACGCAGCTCGATCAGATGGCAGCTTCCGGCCACGCCCCCGCCAATGCTGCCAAAATCGGTTCCGTGAAACACTCTGGCGTCGGTGTCATGTCGCGGCAGAACTTCGGCGGGCCCGTGCTGTTCCGAGCACAAGCTGAAGATGAGTTCGAGATCATCGAATTGGCGTCCGGCTGGGCTCAAGTTCGATTAGGTTCCGATTCCACCGGATACATTCAATCCGACGAACTGAATCTGCCGTCTGGAATCCAGGAGAAGCCCGCCGATTCTCAGGCTGCGAAGTCGACCGCTCAAGCCGCACCCACACAGCCCGATCTTGGCTTTTCCGTGAGCCGCGAAGACGTGACGGTCTTTTCTGGTGACTGGGCACGCCTGAAAGGGAAGAAGGTCCTCTTCGTGTACGCCCAGCCTCGAGGTCTGCTTTCGGATATGGGGAACGAGGACGCCAAACTCGGATACGCAAAGCGAATCTTCGAGAGCCGCTATCGCAGCGTCTCGCAGTCAAAGACCGACGTGGAGGGCGTGGTCGTGGTCTTCCTTGGTGCTCGGGGTGGCGTGGCCGCTGCCACTCTGCCCGACATTCGACAGTGGCTCGAAGGAGGCCTGCCGGATGCAGCATTCGTAAACCGCTGCTCCCTCGATCCCCCCACGGAGTTTCGCAGCATGCGCTTGAACTAGGGGCCTGCTTAAACTTTGAATTTGTAAACGATTTGTAAACTAGTTGTAAAAAACAGTTTGCATTTTGATTGCGACAGAGGTAGTATCGGCCACCGTTTTTGGGGTTAGCCGTTCGTATTGCGTTGGCATCGAGACTGGGTGATCTCGACTTCGCCGTCGGTTCCTTGGGGCAACAAGATTTGATCTTCGCGGGTGGGTGAAAGCTCACTGCGGGCGGATAAATTTCGCAGGACGACTCCTGCTTCACTTTTTCAAAAGGGTGAACCCCTATGCACACAACCTACAGGCGGTTGTTGACGCATCTTGCCCTCGTGCTGTTCTCACTCTTCTCAGTCGCCCAGGAAGCGCACGTCGGCCATCTGACCGGCCACGCCTCCAACGGGAAAAAACTTTACCGGCGCTTTTGCGTCGGTTGCCATGGCCCACTCGGCGACGGTAACGGCGACAACGCCCAATGGATCGATCCCAAGCCGCGTGATTTCACCGCGGCCACGTTCAAGTGCAGATCCACACCAACCGGCACCTTGCCCACCGACGAGGACCTTTACAACTCAGTCGGACGCGGTTTCACGAATTCCAACATGCCGCACTGGGATGCGCTGACCGACCAGAATCGCATCGACCTGGTCGCTTACATCAAGACCTTCTCGCCCCGCTGGCAATCTGAAAAGGCGGGCGATCCCATCAAGGTTCCTGCCGAGCCGGCGATCACCATGCAGAGCATCTCGCACGGTGCCGAGTTGTTCCAGAAGATGGAATGCTGGAAGTGCCACGGGCAGCAGGGAAGAGGCGACGGTCCTTCCGCCGCGACGCTCACCGACAGCAAAGACAATCCAATCCGTCCCTACAACTTTGCTGCGGGCGCCGACGACTCCCGCTTCAAATGCGGAAGCACCAACCAGGATGTCTACCGGATATTCATGACGGGTGTGGACGGCACGCCTATGCCGTCGTTTGCGGATGTGATTCAGCCCAACGACGCGTGGGATCTGGTGCACTATCTACGTACTCTTCAAACGCATCGTCACAGCAAAGAGAACGACGTTTTGAAAGCATCGGGAGGCAAAATTCCTTCGAAGGCGCCCGACGCCAATCCACCGGCACAACCCGAGAACAAAGGCTCTGGAAATTGAAGGCTGTCCATTTTGAGGAGGAGCAACCGGATGTTTAAGATGCGGTGGTTCGCAGCGCTGTTAACGCTTGTTCTCAGTCCTGGCCTGCTCTTCGGCGCTGCCACGATCAGCGGCAAGGTCACTTATACGGGCACGCCTGCCAAGGCGAAGACCATTGACATGTCGAAGGAGCCCAGTTGTGCCAAGCAGCACGCGGCTCCGATTACAACCGAGGGTGTGGTCACCGGCCCCAACAATACCCTGGCAAATGTTGTTGTGTACATCTCTGCGGGCGCGCCCGACGAATCGAGTGCTCCTTCGCAGGCCGTCACCTTCACGCAAAAAGGGTGCCAGTACATCCCGCATGTGATTGCCTTGCGGGTCGGCCAGGAACTGAAGGTTGTCAACGAGGATCAAACTTCCCACAACATTCATCCCATGGCGAAAGTAAACCGGGAATGGAACAAATCGCAGCCGCCCGGCACGCCTCCGCTTTCCGAGAAATTCGACAAGGAAGAATTTATTCCCGTGAAGTGCAACGTTCATCCTTGGATGCACGGTTACTTCGCGGTGTTGAAGACATCGCATTACACTCTCTCCGGCGAGGATGGCAGCTTCAAGTTGCCTGACCTGCCGGCAGGGAAGTACACGATCACCGCCTGGCAGGAAGACTACGGTACTCAGACGCAGGACGTAACCATCTCCGGTAACGAAACCAAGACTGTGGACTTCACCTTCAAGGCGAAGCCCTACTAAAGAAGAAAATCCGATTCACAGCGGATGGCAGGAATCCCCGCCGGCCATCCATCCCGCACTCCCCCGGAGTTGGCCCGGGCAACGTGAGGCACCATGGGCAAGGTTTTTGCTGTCATCGTAGTTGTGATTGCGGTGGCTTCTGCCGTTCCCATCATTACGCATCACTGGTTCGGCTCGGCCATCGAACTCAGGCCGCCAGAGGACATATCGACTCATGGCCACGCGATCGATGAGCAGCTCTCTGAAACGATGGTCGAGGCTGGCCTCTCTTTTCTGGCCGCACAATTTGTACTGGCTTTCTTTGTCTGGAAGTTTTCGAATCGTGCGTCAAACGCCGAGATCAAAACCTTCCCCGGTGGCGCGAAGTGGCTGGTGATCGCGGCGCTGGCTCTCGTCGGAACGGAAATGCTGGCGCTGGGCGTTCTCGGACAGCGAGCCTGGGCCACCGTCTATTTCACCCCAGCCAAGCCAGACGCTCTCCAAGTGCAAGCGCAAGCCGGCCAGTTTGCTTTTTATTTCCGCTATCCCGGCGCGGACGGCAAGTTCGGTGATCTTCATCCCGACAAGATCGACGAAGGCAACTCCAATTTCTTCGGGCTCGATCCCGCGAACGACGTCGACTCCCGCGACGACATCGTCACCGGAGAACTGGCCATTCCTGCCAATCGCGAAATCCACCTGCTGATGCACGCGAAAGATGTAGGGCACTCCTTCTACGTGCGTGAACTTCGCATTCAACAGGATTTTGTCCCTGGCCTCGACCTCTCTGTTCATTTCACCGCGACCAAGGTTGGAAAGTACGAGATCGTTTGCACCCAGTTGTGTGGCCTGGGTCACTACAACATGAAGGCTTATTTAAACGTTTTGTCGCAGGAAGATTTTGACAGCTGGCTGAAGCAGAAAGCGTCGGAACAATAGCCGGTCCCTCCGACGAATGCGTCGGTGGCAACTCTCCACAGGTGAGCAAATGTCAGTGGCATCGGTTCAGCACGCTCAGCATCACGCTCCCCCCAAAGCTTCATTCGGAAACACGTCTTCAGC
This sequence comes from uncultured Acidobacteriota bacterium, assembly GCA_963745435.1. Lineage (GTDB taxonomy): Bacteria > Acidobacteriota > Terriglobia > Terriglobales > Acidobacteriaceae > Gp1-AA133. The sequence continues at coordinate 72,333 of CAVUXK010000003.1, forward strand.
CTCGATCACAAAGTGATCGGCAAGCAATACTACGCTCTCGCACTCGTTGCGGTGCTGATCGGCATGGTCCTGTCGTGGCTGATGCGTATTCACCTGGTCTGGCCCAACGCTCCCATCCCTGGTTTGCAATTGCTGTCAAAGTCCGGTGCCCCGGGCGGCATCATGACGCCGGAGTACTACTTGTCCCTGCTCACCATGCACGGGACGCTGATGGTCTTCTTTGTTCTTACCAACGCTCCGTTCGCTGCCTTCGGGAATTATTTTCTGCCGATTCAAATCGGAGCCGAAGACATGGCCTTCCCCCGCTTTAACATGATGTCTTTCTGGACCACTTTCGTGGCCTTTTGCATCCTGGTCGCGGCTTTCTTCGTGCCCGATGGGCCGCCGCTTGCCGGTTGGACTTCTTATGCTCCCCTCAGTGCAGTTGGCCCCGACGCCGGTCCTGGTGAAGGTTTGGGTCAGACGCTTTGGGGACTTTCCATTTTTGTATTTTGCATTGCTTCTCTTCTTGGCTCGCTAAACTTCATCGCGACCACCCTTGATCTACGAACAAAGGGGATGACCTTAGCCCGGATGCCGCTGTGTACTTGGGCTTGGTTCATCACTTCGTGCATCAGTCTGCTCGCTTTTGCAGTCCTCCTCCCCGCGTGCCTGCTCCTGATCCTCGATCGCGTAGCAGGCACGAGCTTTTTTATCCCCGGCGGCCTCGTTATCAGCGATCGACTGCAACCTCACTCGGGAGGCTCGCCCTTACTCTGGCAACATCTGTTCTGGTTCTTCGGGCATCCCGAGGTCTACATCGCGATCTTGCCGTCGATAGGAATCGTTTCGCATATCCTCATCAACAGCATGCGCCGTCCGCTGCTGAGCTCGCGCGTCGTCATCTATTGCATGATGGCCATCGGGTTCCTCAGCTACATGGTCTGGGGACACCACATGTTCGTCAGCGGAATGAATCCCTTTTCTTCGCTGATGTTCTCTTTCCCGACTCTCGTCATCACGATTCCGGCCACGATCATGACTCTGATCTGGCTGGGAAGTCTTTACGGCTCGCGGCTACGAATCAGCTCGGCGTCTCTATTCGCGCTCGGCTTCATCTCCATGTTCGTGAGCGGCGGCGTGAGCGGATTCTTCCTGGCTCAGCCCTCCATCGACATCTATCTTCACGCCACCTATTTCGTGGTCGGCCACTTCCACATGGTCATGGGAGTCGCTTCGCTGTTCGGCGTTCTGGCGGGCACCTACTTCTGGTATCCGAAGATGACCGGCCGCATGATGAACGAGTCTCTCGGACGGATTCACTTCTGGTTCACGTTTGTCGGGGCGTATTGCATCTTCATGCCTTTTCACTATCTGGGACTTGCCGGTAACGTTCGTCGCTATTCGGCTTTCGTCGACGATTACTTGCTACCCCTGATCCCGGTGCATCGCTTCATCACGATCGCCGCCCTGGTTACGGGCGTTGCACAGCTCATTTTTCTCTACAACTTGATTCACAGCCGTTTCCGCGGAGCTCCGGCCCCGCCGAATCCCTGGGAGTGCACATCGCTGGAATGGACAATGCCTTCGCCACCCCCATTCGACAACTTTGGCGGGAAACATCCGGTCGTCTACCACGACCCCTATCAGTACGGTGTGAAGAGCTCTACGGGTGACTTCCTGATGCAGGATTCCCCGGAAGAACCACAAGCATGACGATCTCCATCAGCGTGAATTTTAGGAAAGCGCGATCAAGTCCATGGCAACGACAGTTCCACCACCTGAAACCGAGCAGCATGATTTGCCAGCGGACCACGGTCCAACCGGAGGTGGTGGCATGAGCACCCTGGGACCATCCGGAGATTTGCGTTTGCTGGACGATTTTTCGCCCGAGCCGTCGCGCACCGGCATCTGGGTTGGACTCGCGGCCATCAGTATGTCCTTCGCCGCGTTCACCAGTGCCCTCATCGTCCGTCAGTCTACGGCGAACGACTGGCATCCTCTGGCTCTTCCGTCCATTGTTTTCTTGAACACAGCCGTTCTTCTCGCGAGCAGCGTCACCCTCGAAGTCACGCGGCGACGAGTTGCTGACTATGCGCGTGGCAAACTTGCTGATCGTTCCACAGCGCAGTTCTGGTTGAGCTGTACTTTAGCGCTCGGCCTCCTGTTCGTGTGTGGCCAGTACCTTGCTTGGCGCCAGTTGCGCGCAGAGGGCTTGTACCTTGCCTCCAATCCGAACAGCTCCTTCTTTTATGTTTTGACAGCAATGCACGCAGTGCATGTGCTGGGCGGACTTGCCGGTCTCGTGCGCGTGTTGTACCTGTTGCGCCAGCCGGTCTTTGCCCTTCGCCGCAGTACGATGGATGCAACTTCCTACTACTGGCACTTCATGGGGGTGCTATGGCTGTACGTCTTGATAGTGATGTGGATCAAGCTGTAGCAAACTCCGCCGGAGGCGTTGTGAGCGAAGCCAATTTGCCCCTCGGGTCGCACGCGGGATTCATGGAAGCTTCCCCGTTTGCCATCCCTTCCAAAAAGCTGGTCATGTGGCTGTTCATCATTTCCGATGCAGTCACCTTCGCCGCCATTCTGTTCGTCTACGGCTACCTCAGGAATGCCAGCCCCAACTGGCCCCAACCCTTCAAGTTCTCCCCTAGCATCGTCAACGTCATTCTGATGACGTTCATCCTCGTCACCAGCAGCTTGACCATGTTGATTGCGACTCGGGCGGCGAAGTCTGCAGACAAGGCGCGCGCCCTTCGATGGACCTTCGCCACAGTGGCCGGCGGTGTTCTCTTCGCACTGCTCCACATTCGCGAGTGGTTCGGGCTGATCAAGGAAGGCGTCAGGCTCTTCCAGAACCCGTGGGGCTCGCCGATGTTCGGAGCCACCTTTTTCGCGATCACCGGCCTTCACCTGACCCACGTGCTCGGCGGAGTCATTGCTCTCACCGTGGTGGCGCTGGGATACAAGCGCGGTCGCTACAACGCGGACGACATCGAAATCTGGTCCTTATACTGGCACTTCGTAGACCTGGTATGGATGTTCGTCGTGCCCATGGTCTATTTGTTGAACGTAGCTCGATAAATTCGCTTCTGCGAGAAAAACTGATGAGTGCCCCCGCCAACACGAACGACAATCTAAAGGCAGACGTCATCGTTTACTTTGCTATCCTTGCCCTCTTCGGGTTGCAGGTGGCGCTCGCCTATCAGAATGCGCATCCGGCCCAATTGCTCGCGCGTATGTTAGCCGTGGCCCTCATCCAGGCCGGCCTTGCAGTCATGTATTTCATGCACCTACGGAGTGAGCAGCGTAACTTGCGTCTCGCCCTGATCCCTGCCACCATCTTCGTCATGTTGATGATGAATATGATCTGGTCCGACAGTTTTCGCCTCCTCCACATGAGGCCCACGTTCAAGTGACATCCGCAAACACCATCTCCGCATGGTCGTGGCTCGCTAGTCCTGAGTTCGAACGGTCCGCCTCTTTCTGGCAGCTGCCGCGGTCCTTTGCCTGAACACACTTGCCCACGCCCAAACCTGCGCTCTCTGCTACACGCAGGCAGCCTCGTCGGGTTCCCGGATCATTCACGGCCTGCGTAGCGGAATTATTGTCCTGATCATCCCTCCCGCGCTCATGTCCATCGGAATCACGGCACTCGCGTACCGCAAACGAAATCAATTCCACCAGCAAACGAAAGGTTCGCGCCCCAACGGCTGGTAGCAGAGAACCGGCTTCTGACACCCGATTGCGCGGAAGCTTGGCTCGAACGTTCAACGTCCAAACTTCCCAACACTTCTTCGGTAACGCTCCTTTTCCACCACCAATGCGCCATCGCCTTTAGCGAACAAAAAGGCTAGAATGTTGCCCGTTACTCGGCACTTCGGAGGATCATGTGATGGGTTTCCGCACTCGCATTACGCAGAGAACCGCGCAGGGGTTTCTGCTAGCCATACTTGTTTCCGGACTCAGCGCGCAGATCAGCGAGACACGTCCACAAATCGGCGTGCCCGAAGACTGGACTCATCATCGTATTCGATTCAGCAACGCCAAGCTCCGTGAACACCCGGAGCTCGCAGCGGCCGAGCCGAGAGCCGCGATGCAGTTGTATCGACAGGCCTTCATGCAGGCGCGCGCCGCGATGGGACTGGCTCCCGCCGCTCAAACTGACGCCGCAGTCACGTCCAGTCCCCATCGCGATTGGAGCGTTACCCTCGGTACGGGCCGCCTTCAGCCGGGCGCTTATCCGGCCAAGTGGCAGGCCGATCCTACGGCTGCCCCGAGTTGCACGACCGACTTCGTTATCTTCGGACTCAATGTCGCCGGTGTCACTGGCGGGCAGCCATCGATCGTCGGCCTCAATAGGCTCTACTCCGACGCAGTAGTAGGCACTCCGCTCTGCACCGGACTGCAGCCAAATTTCTTGTTCTCCTACAACACAACGACCTTCGCCAGCGGCAGGATCTTGACTTCTCCGGTCCTCTCCCTGGACGGAAAAACCGTTGCCTTTATTGAAACCAGCACCGTGGCTGGCGCACGCACGTCGAGCGTGCACGTACTCAAGATCCCGACCAGCGGTTCGCAAGTCACGGCCACTCCTGCAGCCAATCCGCCAGCTGGTGCTCTGGCGAGCCTCTCGATTGCTGCTGCCTCCAACACGCGATCTTCCCCGTGGGTCGACTATAAGAGTGACACTCTCTATGTCGGCCTCGACAACGGGCGTCTATATAAGGTGACCGGAATCTTCAAGGGAACTCCCACTCTTGCCGGCGCTCCCTGGCCCATTCTGATCGCGAATAACCAGATCCTGAGCAGTCCCGTGCTCGACTCCAACACCGGCAACCTCTTTATTGGCTCTGCGAACGGTCGGGTAGTCGCTCTGAACGTCAATTCCCCAACTCCCACAACGATTCAGGTGGGAAGGGCAGCCGGCACTAACCCCGCCATCTTCGATTCCCCCATGTTTGACGCGACCGGCGGAACGATCTTCGCAATCACGTCGAACGACAACGTTCTTACAGGCGCTTCCGTTACTCAAATCGACGCCACGACTTTCGGCGTCGTTACGCGCGTCCCGATTGGGCTGGGTAGTTCAGGGGGTACCACCGTCAATCTCTTCGACGGAGACTTCGACGACGCTTACTTTACGAACCCGTCCACCGGACACCTGTTCGTCTGCGGCACTGGCGCAGCCGACACTACTCCCTATCGCTATCTTTTGAATTTCAATGGCAGCGGAGTCCTGCAGACCGGCTCATCGGTTCAGTTGAGCCCCGATGCGGCATCTCGCTGCGGCCCGGTGACAGAGTTCCGCAATTCGAATATTGCGGGCGGGACGGACTTCTTCTTCTGGGGTGTGTCGCGCAGTTGTCCGGGATTCGGTGTGACTGGTTGCGTGATGGCGCTAGCTAACGAGACCACGCTGTCATCCGCGAAAATTAACGGCGGCACGAGTGGCATCATCATCGACAACAACTTCGTCACTCAGCCAGGCGGCTCCAGTATCTATTTCTCGTCCCAGGCGAATCCAGACACCGCCTTCAAAGTCACGCAACAGGGACTTCAGTAAATGCACTCTCCTTGCTCAAAGACACAACCGCCGCATTCGTTCGCACCTTAAGCGAGCGAATGCGGCAGTCTTCTTAGATAAATTCCAAAGACGTTATTCTGCGCTAACCTTCCAGCTATTGTCGGCGCGCACGAACGCCATGACCGCCTTCGTGGGCTGCCCGTGGTAAAACTTCACGCCATACTTGTCGATCAGGGTGCCCCGATCCCACGTGTTGAAGCCCTTCACCAGGGGCCCTGAGGCGTCCAGCATCTCGCCCATTTTGTTCGGTTCCCATCCCCAGGTGAACTCGGCTGTGGCACGGCCCATCCCTGTCATCGTCACGGTCGGTGTTCCGACCAGCGTTCTCACTGCGACCGGCACTACATAGGAAGTAGTCGTATCTTTCGGGTCTTTCGTCTGGGTGACTCCCGGAATCTCCGCGAACAGCTTGGCTCCGGCCGCGGTCATCGTGATTGGAGTGATTCTCCCTTTGTCTTTCCCGATCGCGATCAAGCCTGCTTTCTCCAGCAGGCGATAGTTGGCATCATGCGGTCGGTCTTGCACACTCCCGATGACCGGTCCCACCTTGAATTGAAATGTGATGGGGCCGTCCTGCTTCAGCGATGACGCGATCAGGCTGCTTGCTTCCGCCGCGGGCAGAACCTTGCGATTTTGCACGACGTAGTATCCAGCCACGCCCACGAAAGCCATGATCATGGCGATGATCAGCAATAGCGGCACTACTGAAGATTGGCGTTGTTCCATTTCCAATTCTTGTTCGAACATAGGGATGATCCCCCTTGTGAGAGTGGCCAAGGTCAACCTTGCCTGACAAAATTCTCCGGCACCAACTCATAGAATGATGTGACTTGGCTCACTGCCCCGTGGGGCGCGCATCACACAGGATTCTTTTGATTGCTATCGGCTACTGAAGAGACAAGAGATCCGAAGGGGAGCCTAAACGAGGCTTGCCTCGACCACGAAGCGTCTCAGAATTACTCATGCGCTGAGCTTTTGCGCTGCGAGTGCTCGCCGCCGCTTTAGCGGTGCGGCCTTCAAGTCCTTAACCAGATCGGCAAGCGTTGTCATCCGGAAACGCTTCTCCATCTGCTTCCGCAGGTGTTTCCATTGGAAATGCAGTGGGCACGGGTCATGATCGTCGCACTTATCCAATCCAAGCACGCACCGTCCCATCTGATCCCCATCTCGTCCGGCCGCCAGCACCTCTGAAACCCGGATGCTCTTTGCGGGCCGGGCCAGTTCGTAGCCTCCCCGGACGCCCTTGAAAGACCGCACCAGTTTCTCTTCACTGAGCTTTCTTAAGATCTTCCATAAGAAGGGCATGGGAATTTCGAGCTTGGTCGCCATCTCCCTCGCGCCCACAAGCTTTCCCGACGGTTGCCCTGCCAAGTAAGTGAGAGCCTGCACGGCGTATCCGGAAGTTCGTGAGAACATGGCATGCCTCCGCCTGCCTCCAAGTATTTGTGCGGCGGCAAGCCCTCCGCAAGGACCCTGCGCCGACAATTCGTCAGGTCTTCCCAATTCGGAACCGGCTGCTGAAAACTTGATTCAAGCTGCAATTCTTTGCATTCCTCACTGGCTGTCACCTCGTTGTAATCCTGTATCTCATTGAATAGGAATGACCTTGTAGGCCTTCAGGGGCTGGCATTCCGATTGCCCCGTTCATCCCCAAATCGGCGTAGACTGTTCGCCACTTTCGTACGCATTCTGGGGAGGAAAATGACTCCGCGCAAGCTCTGGCCGCTGTTGTGGACACTCATCGTCCCAACCGTAGTAATGGCATCCAACGCCCGCCCGAGTCTCCAGACTGCGTCTTTCGAGCCCCTCGCCGTTCACGAGCGGCAACTTTGGCGCGCGCCGATCCACAACTCCGAATTCGCCGACGTGCCTCACACCACGGCTCGTTCCCGCTGCGAGCAAACGCATCCACCCGAGGCGCTCACTACGCCGAATCCCGTGCTGCGGCGCAGTGATCCTTCGATCAAAGTGAAGGTGAGCTTTATCGTCGGAGCCGACGGCCGCGTGCATAGCCCGTTCATTCTCGAGAGTGCCGGAACCGTGGAAGATCAGGCGATTCTCGAGACCGTCCGCAGTTGGCGCTATCGCCCGGCCATGTGCAACGGTGTCCCTACCGAAACCGAAGGCCGCATCGAGTTTTCGAGCCGCTAGTCTGTTCATTCATCTAAAATGGCCTTCAGGACTGTATCGTGGACCCCAAGAAACCACCCGTCGGACAACCAGGCCTTCCCAAGAAGCCCGAAGGCGACCTCGGCCTGAACTCCACCGTCGATGAGTTCTTCACGCGCCTGCAATCTGACATGCGGCACCCGTCCCCCAGTCAGGAATCCATCGCGGCTGCGATGCAGACGATGCAACGCCTAGCTGCCGAAGCCTCAGGAAATCCAGCCCCAGAGTCGGCCTTCCCTCTGCCGGGTGCGCCCGCGTGCGAGACCTGCGGACATCCGAACCGTCCTGGCAATCAGTTCTGTGGTATGTGCGGCCTGCCCCTGGTGCTCTCGGCTCCCGCGGATCCTGCGCCCGGAAGTTTTCCGGGACCTCAACAAACGCCGTCCAACGCCTTGCCGGGACACCACCACTATCATCACCACTATCACCATCACTACTTCACGCCCGGTCAGGACGTCTCCGCGGTGATGGGGACCCCTGCTGCCGCTTCGACCGGCACTCCCAACCTAGCGCGCCCCAAAGCTCCCGGCGGCGCCACCATGAATCGCGTGGAGACGGCGGTACGCAAAATCATCCAGGACTGGGTGTTTGCCTGCAATTCCAAACAACTCGATGACCTGGTCAGCATTTACTCGTCCGACGCTTTGGTGCTCCGCCCCAATCATCCGGCAGTCCGCGGCACGGCGGCGATTCGCGAATTCTTTTTCGCGGCCTTGGACTCCGGCGTGGGAGATGTGGAAATTGATCCGATTCGTCTGGATGTAATCGGCGACGTGGCCTACGAAGCCGGGCGCTTCAAGATGCTGGTGCCGCTCGCCGTCGGCAAGCGCCGTGAAGAGCGTGGGAAATATCTGGCCCTGTTGTCTCGTCAGGCGAATGGTGAATGGCGAATCGTAAGCGACTGCTGGTCGAGTGACCTGAGCCTTGCCAAGCCTGCAGAGTCGGATCCGAAGTCCGCCGCCCCGCCAGCGCCGAAGCCTGGCATAAAGTTGGACCCTCGCAAGCCCTGAGGCCGGAGGATATCCCACCTACCGGACCCCGACCTTCTGCAACGCACTCCGCAGTTGGTCTGCCCCGTGCATTTCCACGGTCTGCATTCCCAATCTTTTCGCGACCTCAAGATTCAGCGCGCGATCATCAATAAAACAACACTGCTCGGCCGCCTGTTGAGTGATATCAAGCGTAAGCCTGTAAATCGCTTCCTCCGGCTTGCGCAACCCCACGTAGCACGAACTGACAAACACGCGGAAGATCGATCGCAGACCGAATTTGTCGATGCGATACGCATTGAGCTCTCGCGATTCGTTATTGATGGTGCCCATCAGGTATGTGCCGGAATCTGCCAACTCTTTTGCAAACGCGAGCGCAGCTTCGTCGGGGATCGAAAGCGAATACATGTAGTCTTTAAATTCGTCCCGCGGGAACGACCGCACACGATAGAACACCGTGCGGTCGAGATATTCGTCCAAGGTAATTTTGCCTCGCTCAAACGACGAAGCTACCAACTCGTGCCGCTCTGAGAACTCCGCTTGCTCAAGCCCGAATTTGTCGATCGCTTGTTGTCTCTGCGTGTGGTCCCAGGCATTGCTAAGCAGCACGCCGCCTACGTCCCAGAACAATGCCTTGATTTGCGGCAACCTTCCTCCTCGGTCAGCACATGACTCAATGAAATTTAAGAACGGCGATTCAATGCCGGTATACGGTTGTATCAGGGTGATAGTTGCGCCAGTCGAACCAATAATCTTTGATCGCCGGCAGTTCCTGCAGGCACTTGCCCGTGGCCGGTCCCGACACCGCGCATCCCTTGAAGTTCCATGCGCCCGATCCTTCAGAATCGATCAGCGTGAACTCCTGGGCGTCGCTCTTGCGGAACAGTTCAATGTCGTTGCCGTCAATGCGGCTGACGAATGCCCGCACCGATTTTCCATCCGGCCCGGCGACCACCAGGACAGGATTGCCACCCAGTCGATCCTGGATCGGGCTCTGCTTCACGATCGTATCCACCGGATACGCTCTGGCATCTCCGCCCATTTCCAGCCCAACCACCACGTCGCGCGACTTCAGCGCTGTGCCCGGAAAACTCACCGGAACCGGCAGCTTCAAAACCTCGTCTTCCCACTTGCTTTCGTATTTCTTCTGATCGCGCGCCACCGCCGCCAGCACCTGTCCGCCCGGCGACTCCTTCTTCCACAACCCGAAGGTCAACTCGTCAAAGGGCGCCAATTCGAGCGACGCGCCTTTCAGTTTTCCGAAGATTGCTTTGCCGCTGATCTGTTGCCACCACGTCCCGTCTCGCGGTCCCGCATCAGAAAATTCTGATTGTTGATGCCTGCCAGGTAAAAGTGCAGTACCCGCCCGCCAACCGTTCGCTTCCACACCAGACCGGTGTGACAGAGCGTTCAATACGTCGCCGCGATGGGCACTCCGCCCACCACATCATTGACGATGTGGTGGTACGCCATCTCGCGGACCGGATAAGCCCGTGCATCGCCATTAATGCTCACGGTCAACACCATCTCGCCACCGTCCAGTTTGGCAGCGTCCGCTTTTTCGTATCCCGGTTGCATGACGGGATGGAACATCCATTCGAAATAATTCATGCGCGCCATGGTCGCCGACCCAACGACCAACAAAGCAGCCACCGCCATCAGTATCTTCTGCAGACGGCCAGCTGCCTTCCACGCCCAGACGGCGAGAGCAAGGACGCCGCAGGCAGCAAGAATCGTGCCGATGGGAGCCAGTTGGCGAAACACCAGGGCCAGATGCAATGCGCCCGGTGATTGATATCGGAATGGCCGGATGATGAAGGCCGGTACGAAGAAGAGCGCGACGCCAACGACAACGATGGCCCAGAAAATCAGGTGAAAAGATTTCTGCCTAGCATCGAACATGAATATTTTCTCGAGACGCCCCCTGGTCGTTTATGCCCGCACACAACCCTGAGCGTGCCTCCCATTCTACATAAAGCAAAACCCCAACCCTGCAGAGCAGGATTGGGGCTCGGTTCGTGAAGTTGGTTGTGTTTACTGTGGTGTGAAGTTCTGTTGGTAACTCAGGTTCACAATGTCCTCGAACATCGGTGTACCAGGAGGCAAGTTCACCGGGTTCAAGAACAGCACATCGAAGTGGTAGTCGCGAGCGGGCGGACTATACACGGTCGTACAACACTTGAAGATGCCAGTGTTGTATTCCGAGTAGTACATACTCACCAGCGATCCGTTGTAGTGCAGCTTGATGTTGCCAAGATTCTCAAGATATCGCAGGAAGTTGTGCATGCCGCCGTCGGTGCCCATGTCTTGCCCGCCCCAACTGGGTTGGGGGAAGGGAACGTTCTTTCCGCTGGCAACCGCCATGCGGTAGTAGGCATCTTGCGTCGGCGATGATCGACCGCTTGGGCTTGTCGGCTGAGCCAGGCTGTTCACATCGCTCCATGAGTTCGACAGCAGAGTGACCGTGTCTGCGATAATGGCGGCCGCTGCATGGGGAGTCGTGCTATTTGTGAAGTTGCTGCTCCAGAACGGGTCCGCCGGCCCGCTGTTGTAGTTCCCCTGCACGTACACCGGGTTTTCCGACGCAACTGTGAATCCTCCGCTGCGGATCGGTGTATCCCAGCGCATGGGCAGGTACGAGTTGCCAAGCGTATCCATTCCCCCGTCCACCAACTTTATCGAGTGGCGTGCGCCGGTTACGGCATTGGCCTGACCAATGGTGGAGCAGGTCGCGATTGCTTTGAATGGATTGGGTGGCACGGAGAATGTGTTGACCTGGAAGCCATAGCCGATGTTAGCGCCGCCCCAGTTGTCCAGCTGCCCGTTCTGATCTACATCTTCCGCCGAATAGTTGTAATAATTAGCAGGCTCCAGCTGTCCATCCGGCGCGCCCCCCGAAATCGCCGAATTCACCACATCTTCCAGTCCAGACTCACCCGCGGTGACGTTGCCTTGGTTGGGATCGGGCAACATGCCGCGACGATCCGAGAAATACAATAGGTATCCGTTCTGATCCGAATAGTTCACCAGCTTGCCGCTTTGTCCGGCGTAGACTCCCTGTCCGGCGAGCCACTGCGCCTAGGTTGCCTACGTCGATTTCCACGGCATTCATGATGCCATTCACCGTGCAGCCAATGGTGGCATCGTCGCGCGGCTCGCCTTCGCGGGTGTCGTAGAAATTAATCGGGTACCATGCCTGCTGAGAAGTCGCACCGAGCGTATTAGCATTGTTGGCTGCGGTCGGCGAAAGCTGTTGCAGAATCAGAATCGCATGCGGATTGATGCTGTTCTGCCCGGCCACCGGAGCGGTTAGACCTATGGGACCGGGGATCGTCGGCGTTGTGTTGTAGTTCCGGGCAAACCCATACTTCAGCCACTCCTGGGTGATGCCAACCCACTTGTCTTGCATGTTCTTATACTCAACCCTGAGCCATGCTCCCTGTCCGCCCGGGGCACCATTCACGTCAGGCGGAATAGTCGTAATTTCACCCAGCAATGGCCAGGTCGACCACTTATACTTCACCCCGGTGGGCGGGTTGAGAGGCTGCGCCCAATTTGCATCCACCGCCGGCTTGGCCATCGCAAAATATTGCGTTCCCGCACCCGCCGAGGCCCCGCTTTTGTTGTAAGCGAATCCAGTGGCAATGGCGACTCCACTGCCCGGCACAAACTGGATATCATTGGCGGGATCGGCGGGCTCATCCGCCGTAAAGGGAAGCGGGCGCAGGTCCGCCTCTGTATCCGCCAGCAGCACCCGAATCTGGGCCTTGTTGTAAACGCGCGATTGACCAATGGAGCTCAGAGTGGATTCGTTAGTCAGCGGCTTTCGGAGAATCTGTATGGGATCGGTGCAAGGCGGCGGAAAATCCGTGCAGCTGTGCTGCACAAAGGGCAACTGCATCTTGGTTGCGCCCGTCACTCCGTTTGTTACGTAGCCCCTTAGAGTGCCGCCTGAGATCGATGGGAAGTTGACATTTTTCGAGCCCCCTAAGCTCGGGATATCCTCCGCTCCAGCTGGCATCACCCGGCACGCTCGACGTCGATGCAGGCAGCGCCACACAGTTACTGCCCGAAGGCGGGAACGTGCCCAGCGGGCATCCTCCGGCCGCGGTCGAAACGAAGACCGTCCCCGTATACCCGCTGGAGGTCGGGTGTCCATTTTCCAGTTGGTCCATGACAACCTGGGTATAGGCCGAGATCTTGTCGTTGAAAACCAGATTCGCGCCGTCTGCCAGGAAGAGATTGCCGTTGGTATGGACGCGTCCTCCGAAAGCAAAATTCGGCCCCGGAAAGTAACTGCAGTCGTAGCCGCAGAACACCCCGAACTGAAATACTGGGATGAGTGCGACTTCCACAGTGCGCGACATGCTGACCGAGGCTCCGCCCGGACGCGTCGCAGTTACATTCAAACTCATCGGCGTGACTTCGGCGTACAGGCCTTGGTTGTTGCCGGCGCTGATCGGACGCGAGGAACTCACCGGATTGCCGTTGGCGTCCTGAGAGTAGGTAATCGATTCCACGTAGTTCACGCCCAGCCCGGTCGGGGGAAAGTTGACCAGATTCTGAATGTCGATCGGGGTCGGCGACAAGCTGTTGCTGTAGAGTGCGCCCAGATCTGCCGTCAGTTTTTCGATTCCTGACTCGGCTCCGTCAAAGGCCACATTGCCCTCTTGCTCGTACGCGCTGGCGTGCCCTTCGTTGGTCACCAGAAAAATCAAACCCACCGCCATCGCGGAAAGCAGCAGCATTATCAACAGCGCCGCTATCAGGGTAAAACCTCTATCTCGATTTCTTGATCTCTCCATACTCTCCCCCCGCTCCTCAACACTCATCATCTGTATCGATCGAAGAAAGCCATATTTCTGGCACTCACGGATGTCGCCAACCGCATGTTCTGAGCATCCATCGAGGTATTGGCCAAGCTCTGGCCCATCACGCTGATGTTCACCTTCTGGACCAGCCCTAGCGCGTCTTTCGGAAAACTCAGTGGGTCGGCCTGGTTGGGATCCAGGGCATTCGTGTCCGAGTTGAACAGGTCATAGGCAAACTGCAGGTTGATGACGTCGTCGGCCACCGGAACCGGGGTTCGCCCATTCACCTGGCGCATCAGTCGGGGCGACTGCCCGTTGCCCGGGACCGTTATGTAGTAGGTCACAACAAAGAGCCGGTAGCCGGTGAGATGTGTGCCGTTATTAAGAGCTCGAATGTTGTTGGTGACGGCTGCCCCGCTTTGATTCAAGTTCAACGCGTCGTTGTCCGCAAACGTCAGCGAACCGTTGCTGACTGCTGTTACCTCGCCGACCGCGTTGCCCAGGCTGTTGCTTAGCCAAATGACGTCCCCCACCTGGATTCCGCCCACCGACGTAACCAGGGGTGGCACCGGATTCGGCGCCGGAAACGGTACGTTCACGTTCAGCAGGGTGCCGGTCGATGTGGGCGTTGGAAAGTCCAGCCAGTACTGGTTCAAAGGAAAACTGTAGTCCGCATAGATCACAGTGATGCTGTCGCTGCGCGTGCCAGGAGCGGCCGGAATCACCGCTTTGGCTTCCACCCCGTTGCTATATCCGGGAAGAATTCCCGTCATGTAGTTCGGGACCGCCGGCGCCCGTTGCTCGGATACGTCCCGCCGGGCACGTGACACGTACTTTGATCGCAGCCATAACGCGATACTGTGCCCCCAATCGGTAGCTGAATGCCCGCGTCCGGCAGTCCGGATCCCGCCAGACTGATGTCCTTGGTCATTAACTCGATGGCCGCACGCATGTTCTGCTGCATTTCGGTGCGCTGCACCACCAGCCTCGAGGTGGTCGTGCCCATCTTGAAGAGTTGGACCATGGATCCCATCACGATCAACCCCAACGACATCGAGATCATCATTTCCAACAGTGAGAATCCTTGATGGCGAGTTCGCATATTCATGTCGAATTCCCTTGTGTTAGACATCAACGATAGGAGGAGATGTAAGCAATGGTTGTATAGGTCCGACTCTTCGACGAGCCTGCCTTGGTGTATTGCACATCGACTTGCACCTGTTTCAAGTTCGGGTTCGGCGTCCCATCGGGCTGCAACACCGAGGTAATGGTGATTTGACGCTTGAAATTCGACAGACTCATCTGGGTGTCGTCGCTTGTTCCCAGAATCCCATCCGGTCCCGGCAGGTTGATGCACTCAACCCCTCCCGGGCACACCGGAAAATTCGTGTCGTCACTTGTCCCCACTAGTCCGTCCGCTCCAGCGGCCAACAGTGGCTGATAGCCCAACTTAAAAATGCCACCCGCCGCGTTAGTGTTCGCAATCGCCCCGAAGCCCAGCTGCTGTGTGTTGCGCGCGGTATAAATGCTCTCGATCGCCTCCATCGCTTTCTGTTTCGCGACCAGATCTTCCTGCGAATTCGCGGTCGAAGCCAATGCCATACCGAAGGTGGCAACGAGGGCCAACAGACCTATCATCAAAATCGCAATTGAAATGATGACTTCGATAAGGCTGAAGCCCCGCGCGTCCATTTTTTTGCAGCTTGGCCTTGCCATCCTGCGCGTCATTGTTGCGACCATTGCGGACCTCCTCCCGGGTTCAACAGCCGCCATCCGCGAACGCGTCCCGTGGTGCCGAATACGGTGATGGCACGCATGCTCAAGAGTTCATTCGGCTTCCCCAGATAGATCACGCCGCTATTCGGGTTGCCATTGCCCCCGCCTGGATTGCTCTGGTCCTGCGAGGTGCCGTCAGGCATGAACATCACGTAGTTCAGACTGCCCACGCCTAGGCCCTGACCAAAGTCAATCGGGACCGCACCCACCCCGAAGCCATCCGGAACTGTAGGCGCCGTGCTGGGGATACCACCCTGCACCATGAACTGTATGTCCGAAGGCAAGGTGAGTGTTGAGACCACTACCGGCGCGGGCGCTATCGGGGCCCCTACTCCCCAGCTGGAGATCGTGATGGTTCGCGGCGCTGTGAAAGCCACGATGTAGCGCTTCCGTTCCGTGATCGACCGGCTCCGATAAGTACGCAGGGCCATCAGCGTCGTGTCATACGCTGCGTTCACATGCGACTGATTCAACAGCGGCTTCAGACTGATGAAGGTGATCCCGGTAAGGATCATTCCGATCGCCACCACGATCACCATTTCCAGCAGCGAAAACCCGCGAACCCCTTGTCGCATGCCGTCGTCTTTTCTTCGCAAATTCAAGTTAGCAACCTTCCATTGCAGAGAAGCCATTGCCCTCTCCACTTCCAGAAGCAAGTACTTATTCGAGGTGAGAACCGCCAAGCCCCGAATATGAAAAGCCGCGCCCCGCGCCTGTTGCGCGACCGAGCGCCGTTAACTGAACTCATCGTAAGGACGGCCCCGGGCACCGTCAAAGTACTGCGGTACTCTTAGTTGGGTGGTCTTCAGTAACGTAATTCCAGCTTGGGTTACGAGCGTGATGGCGTCCTGCAGCTCGCCTCAACTTATTCTCATCACAATATTTGCAGGAACCCTCAATTCCTGAGGCGCTTGCCGCTCGCGCGCCGTTGGGGGGAGAATCCGCAACGCCGACCCCGCCTGTCCCGGCGACGAAGTCCTTGGCCTTTGCCTCCCCGATTACCCGGGTAACTTGTCCCTGCGCCGCCGTAACTTTTACGATGCGTAGGTATGTCGCTCAAGAGCCTTGTAGTGTGTGCGGACGAAGCCACCACCCAGGTGCTCCGCCACATTCTGGAAACACTCGGGCTCACCGTCGACCATTGCTCCAGCGCTTCCGACGGTCACGCAAAACTGGCCGACACTCGCTACGATTCCGTTGTTCTGGATTGCGAAAACGAAGTCGAGGCCCTCGACACGCTTCGTCAGATTCGCTCCTCCTCGCTGAACACCGGCACCCTGGTGGTCGCCGTGGCCGGCAAGGAAAACAACGTGCGCCAGATGTTTGCGCTCGGCATCAACTTCGTTCTCTACAAGCCCATCTCTGAAGATCGCGCCTGGAGCAGCCTGCGCGCCGCCCGCTCCCTCATGCAGCGCGAACGCCGCCGCAATCCGCGCGTTAATGTGCACGCCAAGGCCTCGCTCGACTATTCCAACGTCGAGAAAGTGCCGGCCACCCTGCTCGATCTCAGCGAGGAAGGCACGGCCGTTCAGAGCGAGAAGAAACTTCCGCCCGACTGCCGGGTCTATTTTGAATTTGCTTTGCCGGGACACACTTCGCTCGTGCGGCTTGCTGGGGAAGTGGTTTGGCAGGATTTCACCGGCCGCGTCGGCATGCGCTTCGTAAACGTACCTTCATCGTCGCGAAAGGTTCTCCGCAATTGGCTGACGACCAACGCTCCGGCCACCGTCGCAGCCGCGCCGCAGGTACCGCGCCAGGAAACGATTATCAAGACTGCGCTCCCGACGCCGCCCGAGTCTGGTGTGGCCCGTTTGCGCAATGCTCCTGGAAATCGCCGAACCCAGTCCCGCCATGCCTGCCGCTTAGGCGCCGACGTGTACCGCATGGGCGCTCCGGTTCCGCACCGCTGCAGCGTTTCTGACATCAGTTCAGGCGGCTGTTACGTAGAAATGCCAACACCTTTCCCCAACGGCACGCACGTCGAAATCGTCGTGCGCACGCAAGACCTCAAACTGCGCGTTCAGGGAGTAGTGCAGTCCGTGCATCCGGGCTTCGGAATGGGAGTCAAGCTGGCTCTGAAAACTGCCGAACATCACGATCACGTGCAAACGCTCATCCGCCTGCTCGCGGAAAGCGAAAGTACCGAACCCACCCCGCAAGATCCCTGGTCTCGCTAAATCATTCTCAAGTCTCTCTAACGATGTCATCAAGTTGGATCATCGCCCTTGGGTGTCATCCTGAGCGCAGCGAAGGACCTGTGTACTCCGCATGCGGGCCTCAGCACTCAGCCATCGCCCAGAAAGGGAAGGGCACGGCTTCAGCCGTGCCGGTCAGCACAAAAAGAAAAAGGGGCTTCAGCCCCTGAGGTGCACGCACCACATCTTGTCGTTAGGTCTTGCCGTCGCTCCACTCTTCAGCACGAACACGCTCCCAAGGCAGGGATCCAGCCGCAATGTCGAGCGTATACTTCACCCCGACCGCTCCGATCTTCCCAATATTGCCCGAGTAGACAACTTCGTAGCCGTCGGATGCCAGCTTGCGGGCAAGACAATCGGCCAAGCCCTCTAAGACCTCATCGTTTCGGCAGAATCCAGTCCTGCGGAAGGCAATCCGGAAATCAAACTCGCCCAGGCCCTCCAAGTCATTGGTCTCCGCGATGATCTTCTGGCACAGGACCTCACAACAAAAGTATTCCCCATCGGGGTAGTTGCTGCTTTCGCGTAGTTCCCACCGATTGCACCCAATGCGTTCCTCTAGCGAAGACACGAATATTGCAAGGGTTTCGCCACCCTTTTTCTTGATGAGCACGTCTCCCATGCAAACCACTCAAGAGCAAGTCTGCGCCTTCAACCTCGCGCAACCGCCTCGACCTCTCCACGGAAATACTCCAGCGACATCCGCAGCCCATTCTCCAGATCAATCTTCGGCTCCCATCCCAACAACTGCTTCGCCTTTGAAATATCCGGACGCCGCTGCTTCGGATCATCCTGCGGAAGCGCTTCATGCTTCAACGCGCTCTTCGATCGCGTCACCGCCAGCACCCGTTGCGCGCATTCCAGAATCGTGAATTCCGTGGGGTTCCCGATATTCACCGGCCCGTGCTCCGCCGACTTCGACAGCCGCAGAATCCCCTCCACCTCATCGCTCACGTGACAGAAGCTTCGCGTCTGGCTGCCGTCCCCGTAAATCGTGAGCCCCTCGCCCCGCAGAGCCTGCCGCATGAAGTTCGGAATCACGCGCCCATCGTTCACCTGCATGCGCGGACCGTATGTGTTAAAGATCCGCACGATGTGCGTATTCACCTGGTGATACCGCAGGTACGCCATGGTCGTCGCTTCCGCAAACCGCTTCGCCTCGTCATACACCGACCGCGGCCCCACCGGGTTCACGTGTCCCCAATAGGTTTCCTTCTGCGGGTGCTCTAACGGATCCCCATAACATTCGGAAGTCGAAGCCAGCAGAAAGCCAGCCGAATATTTCTTCGCCACCTCGAGCGAGTTGAATGTTCCGTACGATCCAACCTTCAACGTCTCGATCCCGTGCTCGCCATAATCCACCGGGCTCGCCGGACTGGCAAAATGAAATACGGAGTCCACCCCCCCGCAATCAAACGGTTCGGAAACATCCACCTTCACAAACTCGAAGCGGGAATCATTGCGCAGATGCTCGATGTTTGCCATCCGCCCGGTCAAAAGATTATCTGCGGCCACGACGTCGTATCCGTCCCCCAGCAAAAGGTCGCACAAATGCGACCCCACGAAGCCGGCACCGCCTGTCACCAGGGCGCGTCGCTTACTCATATTTTTTGTGATCGCCGGGCGAACGTTCTCCGGCCTGTGTCGGAGAGCCCTCGGGCAGGGCCGGCGCCCTGCCCACGCTGTAGTAGCTCAGTCCGTGCGCTGCCATCGTTTCCGGATCGTACAGATTCCGTCCGTCAATCACGATTGGATATCGCAACCTCCGGGCAATCTGCCGCAGATCGAGCGACGCGAACTCCTCCCACTCGGTGAGAATCAGCAACGCATCGGCGCCCGTGGCCGCATCGTACGCGTTAGTCACGAACTCCACGCTCGACGACAGCACTTCCCGCGCCCGCTCCATCGCCGCCGGATCATATGCCGCCACGCTACAGCCTTCCTGCACCAACGACTGAATCAACAGCACCGCCGGAGATTCCCGGATGTCGTCCGTCCCACCCTTGAAGGCCAGCCCAAGAACTCCTAATCGCTTGCCGCGCAGCGTCCACAGCGCCTTGCGCACTTTCCGCAGGAAGCGCTGCCGTTGCTCTTCATTAATCCGCATCACTTCGTCCAGCAGCCGGAAGTCGTACCCGCACTCCCGCGCCACCGATCGAAATGCCATCAGGTCTTTCGGAAAACACGAGCCGCCGTAGCCGATTCCCGGATTCAGGAACCGCGGCCCGATGCGCGAATCCGTTCCAATTCCTTTCACCACTTGCTGCACATTCGCGCCCACCGATTCGCAAATCGAAGCCACCGCATTGATGAACGAAATCTTCATCGCCAGAAATGCATTCGATGCGTGCTTGATCAGTTCCGCGCTCTTTGTGCTGGTGACGATCAGTGGCGGCGGAATCTGCGCCCGGTCGGGACCGGGAATCGCATCCGCACGCTTGTAGTACGAGCCATCGCACAAGGGCGCATAGATTTCCCGCAACACAGCCGCGCACCGGTCCGAATCTGCTCCCACCACAATCCGGTCAGGGAACAGGAAATCCGTCACCGCCGTCCCTTCCCGCAAAAACTCCGGGTTCGATGCCACGTCGAACGACTCTGCTGGCGCTCCGTTGCGCAGGATGATCTTCCGCACCCACTCGCTCGTGTACACCGGGACCGTGCTCTTCTCTACGACGATCTTGTACCCGTCGATCCCACCAGAAATCTCGCGCGCCACCGATTCCACATATGACAGATCCGCGTCGCCGCTGTCAGTCGGCGGCGTTCCTACAGCTACAAAAATCGCGTCGCTAACTTTCACCGCCGCGTGCAGGTCATCCGAGAACTGCAACTTCGTGTCCACGATGCCGCTGCAACAATTCGGGCAGGAACTTCTCGTGTATCGGCACCTGCCCGTTCTTCAGCGCAGCCAGCTTAGGCTGGTCGTTGTCCACCAGTATGACGTCGTGCCCCATGTCGGCAAAGCAGGCTCCCGCAACCAATCCCACATAGCCCGAGCCTACGACTGCAATTCGCATGCACCGCTCCAGTCCAAAACGCTTCCGGATCATCTTCCGCGCGCAGCGCAGAAGTGATTCCGGCCTCTTCGCACTTCGGACGAATTCTTAATTTAGCAGGTTTTTTCGCCGCCGAATCCAGCCATTCCACCCATCCTGCAAGCCTTCGCGATAAATCGGGAAATGCCCAACCATCACGCAAATCAGTGATCGCAGTCACCGAACACGCGGCGCACTCGTCCGAGAATCTGATTCATAAGGAGGATCCCATGCCGGTCCTCATGATCGCCCTGTTCGCCCTAGCCTGCTTCGGCGTCATCGGAATCCTGCTAGCCGCCGCGGTAGCCTTCGAGCCGAAAAAATCCGCCACCCGCAACAAGCCAGTACCTGGAAAAATCGCGTAGCTCGGAACGCGGCGAGGTCCGAGACTTTCCACGGCGTCCTCTGCTTCGTTCAAATTTGTCATCCTGAGCGAAGCGAAGGACCCATGCACTTTGCGCGCCGTCACGTACCGATGTCGCCCCACGTTTCGCGCGTCTTGAAACGTGGGATTCCACAACCGCTGGGATCTTGGCCTTGTTCCACAACTGCCGCAATCTAAGCCTTCGCTGACGACTGACGACTGACGACTGAAGACTACCCCACAAAACTCTTCCCCTTTTTCTCCCTACCCAGCGCCACCACGGTCGCCAGCAAAATAATGGTCACAATCTCAAATGCCGCCAGCGCCCACGCATACCCAAAGCGATCCCGCAACGCGAACTCAATTGTGTTCGTCGGCGCCGCAATCAAAATTCCCATCTGATACGCGAACCCAGGCATCAGTCCCCGCGCCGCATCCGGAACCAGTTCGTTCAAATGCGCAGGAATAATCCCCCAAGCCCCCTGCACTCCGAGTTGCATGAAGCATGCCCCCACCACCAGCACACCCAGCGACTTTCCAAAAGCCCATGCCGGAATCGATAGCATCGCCAACGCCAGGGCCAGCAGCATCGCGCGCCTGCGCCCAAAATGTTCCGAGAAATATCCGTACGTGCACGCGCCGATGACCGCCGCTACGTTGTACAAAATCGCCACGTAAGAAATTGTCGGCAGCGACAGCCCATGCACTTCCTTCAGAAAGTGCGGATACAGATCCTGCGTTCCATGCGACAGGAACATCATCAAGGTCATCAGCAGCACGAGATAAGAAAAGATCTTCCAATGCCCGCTGGCCGTGCGCAGAATCGCGCCTACCGTCGGCGCACGATGCTGCTTCCACGCGTCCGACTCTTTCACGCGATACCGGATATAAAACGCCAGCAGCGCCGGAATCCCACCCACCCAGAACATCGCGCGCCATCCCCACAGCGGCAGCACCACCCGCGCCGCCACCGCCGCCAGCAGGTAGCCGATCGAATATCCGCTCTGCACTACGCCCGAAAGCACCCCGCGCCACCGCGCCGGCACGCTCTCCATAGCAAGCGACGCGCCCACGCCCCACTCGCCGCCCATCCCAATTCCGAAGATCGCCCGCAGTACGAAGAACACCGTGTAGTTCGGAGCGAACCCGCAAGCCAGTTCCATCACCGAAAAAAACACAACGTTCGCCATCAACGGACCGCGCCGCCCGTAACGATCTGCCAGTACGCCGAACAGTAACGCTCCCAGCGGCCGCATCGCCAAAGTCGCCGTAATCGTCAGGATGATCTTCGAAGCCGGCACATGAAACTGCGCCGCCAGTGTGTCCACCAAAAAGACGAGCACGAAGAAATCAAAAGCATCCAGCGTCCACCCCAAAAAGCTGGCAGTCACCGCATGCACCTGATCCGACCGCGAAAGGGAAGTCTCGATCACCTTACCCGTGCTCAATCACCGTTCTCCATCAATGACACTTAATGTCATCCTGAGCGCAGCGAAGGACCTGTGTACTCGCCTCGACCGGCAAGGCCCGAGGGTTCCCCATCCTAACGCGTCCTGTGCGATAGGGTGGGAACTCACAACTGCGGGCGTTCTAGGTTCGTTTCGCTCAAGAGCGTAAAGACTTTCTCTGAGTCCCTCCCGCAGTTCTCTGCGTCCTCTGCGTTTTAAGATTTTCCCGGCATTCCCCTAAGCCCTACTCACCGGTGCATCCCCTATCCCCCTGAATCCGCCTCACTTGCCCTTTACAATTCCCTCAAAACCCTTGCCTCGTATAGATTTACCCGTTGACAACCGTCCCGTTTACGGCGAAACTTCGTACAGTATTAGACCGAGTCCGTGAGTAGTCCCCCGGAGCTCACACAGGTTTCAAGAGACCCCATGTCGTGCCCGGATCCCTACCGTCCGTATAATCCATTCGAGGACGCGACCCCCGACGCCGAACTCAAGCTTCAGAACGCGCTTCCGTCTGACGCGGACATTCGCGGACTGACCAGCGCCCTCGCCGCCAGCGGCGGTGGTTCCGCTTCCGAGGATTTGGCTTTGGACCTGGTGCTCAATCAGATCGTTGAGCAGGCGTGCCTGGCCACCGGCGCTACCGGCGCCGCGATCGCGCTCACGCGCAATGGCGAGATGGTCTGCCGCGCAACTACCGGCCGCACCGCTCCTGATCTCGGCGTGCGTCTCGACAACGCCGGCTTCTCCGCCGAGTGCCTCCGCATCGGAACCCTGCAGCGCTGCGACGATACCGAAACCGACCCGCGCGTCGATTCCGCCGCCTGCCGTCTTCTAGGAGTTCGCTCCATCCTCGTCGTTCCCCTCTGGTATTGGGGAGAGTTCGTCGGCATCTTCGAAATTTTTTCGCCGCGTCCAAACGCCTTCGGCGAGCGCGACGAGCAGACCTTGCAAGCTCTCGCGTACCGCATCGTGCGTCACACCAAGACCGCTGGCGGACAAATCACCGGCTTCGCCGCCAAGCCCGAAGAATTCGCCGATGCAACCGCGCCCGCAGCCGTGACCAAGCCCGAGCCCAAGCGCGTGGAACCGATGCCGCCGCCTACGTCCGCGTTCGAGCCCGAGCCCGAACCTGAGCCAGTGCGCGAGCGTCAGCGAACTCCAGTCTACGAATTCAAGTCCAACCCCGCGTCCAAGTCATCGAGTTCATCGGACCGCACGACGACCTGGCTCGCCGTCTGCGCCGGGGTGATCGCGTGCCTCATCATCGGATTGATGGCGTGGCGCGTCGGCGCAACGCGCAACTCCGCGCAAAAATCCGCGCAGGATGCCCAATCTCCTCAGGCGCAGGAACTCGATCTCGGCCCAGTGACCGCATCGGCCGCACCCGCCACTCCCGAGGAACCCAAGTCCGCACGCCCGCAGGGAAGCAAAACGCAATCTGAAGCCGCGGCCTCTGACGTTGTGATCTCCGCCGCCAGCAAGTCCGCGAGCAAAACCAACCCGGCAGCCGGCGCGCAACCGAATGGCCAGGAAACCGGAGGCCTGGCCATCTACGATGAAAAAGGGAAGCTGATCTACGGCAAGCCCGTTCATCCCGACGAGCCCTCCACTCCCGCGAAGACTCCGGCCAAGCCACGAGCCGCCACAACTCCACCGGCATCGCGCAGTGAGCTTCCTTCGTCAGCGAAGTCTTCTTCGGCCAGCGCCGCGTCGAGCGTGAAATCAGCCTCCCAGATCACGCGCCTGCCCCTCGACTCGCAGTCTGCCGTCAACGACGGCTTCGTTCGCCTGAAACCCGAAACCGCCGAGAGCCTGCTCGACCAGCGCGTCGAACCGGAGTACCCCGAAGCCGCGCGGCGCGCCCACATCCAGGGATCGGTCGTTCTCGAAACCCTGATCGGCGCCAACGGCCGCGTCCAGCAACTCTCCGCCGTAAGTGGCAATCCCGATCTGGCCGACGCCGCGATCGCAGCAGTCCGCCAATGGCGCTACAAACCCTTCACCGTAGACGGCAAGAAAGTCCCCATCCGCACCCAAGTCAACGTAACCTTCATGCAAGCCCAGTAGTTTTTCGCAAAGCACAACGGAAGCGCGGGTGCCCCTGCTTGGTGATCGCGCCCAGCTTCTGTCGTCCACCCGAACTTTCCTCGCGCGGAATCAGACCCAGGTAACTGGCCACCTGCTTGCCTCGTCGGAATCGACTGACATCGCCTAGCGTCAGCACGAACGCCAACGCCGTGTTCGGACCCACGCCCGGTTGCGTCATCAGCAACTTCGCCGACGCATGCTCGGCGGCGGCCTGCTGTACGGCTCGGTCCAGCGTCCCGACCTGCTCGTCTAACATCGCCAACAGCCCCAGCAAGTCTTCCCGCCGGCACGCCGCCCAGGGCTTTAAGGGCAGCTCGCGCAACATCTTCTGGCCGGCCTGGCTCCACAGCTTGGCCTTGCGTTGCACTCCCTTATTCATGGAAAGGTGTTGCAGTTCGTTTTTCACCCGGCTCCGTATCTCCACCAGCTTGTGCCGATGCAGTACCAGCTGCCGCAGATCGCGCTGCTCCCGGTCCGGCGTCCACAAGCGCGGAAAGCGTCCTTCCACCACCAGCTTCAGAATGTGGGCCGCGTCCCGCTTGTCCGTCTTCTGCTTGCGTACGTAGCTGGCCCGGATCTGCGCCGCATCTCCGATCCAGAGCTCGTGCCCCAGATCCTCGACCAACTCGATAAACCACTGGCTGTTGCCCGTGGCCTCCATGCCGATCAGCACCGGGGCTCCCAGTTGCCGATAAAACTGCTGGGCTTCCCCCGAGGCATGCACCAGTTTCTGCTCGCCGGTCTCGCCCGTCTCCGTATCCAACCAACTCACTTGTTGCCAGCTAGGATGAAAATCACAGCCTACAATAACCATCGAAGGCTCCTTCCTTCCCAGAGTTTCTTGTCCTCAATACAAGAGTACTGGGTTCGAAGTGAGCCTTCGCTCTTATCCAATCAATCCAAGCGCGTGGTGTGCGCTAGGGTGGGATTCCACAAATGTTCGGATCTTGGGATTGAGCCAACGACTAGCGACTGACGACTAGCGACTAGGTGTACGCGAGTTCCTTCGCCGGGTGCCCCATGTTTCGCGGTTTTCGAAACGTGGGATTCCACAAATGCGGCGTTTGAGGGATTTTCGAGAAAACAAAAAAATCTTGAGAAAGACGAGGGTCCAGAGCGAACCTCTATGACGGACTGACGACTAGCGCGGGTGCCCCATCCTAGCGCGTTCTGTGCGCTAGGGTGGGATTCCACAAATGTTCGGATCTTGGGATTGAGCCAACGAACCAACGACTGACGACTAGCGACTAGGTGTAGGCCAGCTCCTTAGCCCGCTGCGCCGCCTTCACCACGGCCTTAATCAGCGTCACGCGCAGCTTCCCCTCTTCCAATTCCATGATCCCGTCAATCGTGCACCCCGCCGGAGTCGTCACCGCATCCTTCAACAGCGCCGGATGATCCCCGGTCTCGAGCACCACGGCCGCCGCCCCCAGCGCAGTCTGCGCCGCCAAGAGCGTGGCGACATCTCGCGGCAATCCGACCTTCACTCCAGCTTCCGCCAGCGACTCGAGAATGATGTAGATATACGCCGGCCCGCTAGCCGACAAACCAGTCACGGCATCCATATGCTTTTCATCCACCACCACCGTGCGCCCGACGACATTGAACAACTCGCAAGCAATCTCGAGATGCTCAGCCCCGGCATGATTCCCCTTGCACAGCGCCGTCATCCCCTGCCCAACCAGGCACGGAGTATTCGGCATCGCGCGCACCACGGGCACCTTCCCGCCCAGCGCGCTCTCAATGCTGCTGGTCGGCACCGACGCCGCCACCGAAATCACCAACTGCTCCGGCCGCATGCTCTTGCGAATCTCTTCCAGCACGCCCTGCACCACCTGCGGCTTCAGGCACACCAGCACCACATCGGCTTTCTTCACGGCAGCAACATTGTTAGTCCCGACGGGAATCCCAAGCTTCTTCGACAGCGCGCTCGCGCGTTCTTCATGCTGCACCGTGACAGTCGTCAGCTTCGGCGAAAGCAGCTTCTTCTCCAGAAACGCCTTCACCAATATCCCGCCCATCTTCCCCGCGCCCAAAACGGCCACGCGCTTATTAGCCAAGTTCAAAACCATCCGCCCTCCCATAGCCCGATCACGCTCTCCGTGCACACCCTCTTAAATTGTCATCCTGAGCGAAGCGAAGGACCCATGCATTCCTAGAGGACTCCACGCACGAGGGTGCCCCATCCTAGCGCGTCTGTGCGCTAGGTGGGATTCCACAAACGTCAAGCACCTAGGATTTTCCAACGAATCGCCACGATCGCTAGAGCCACCACTCTACCAGCTTCGAAGAAAATTGCTCGAACGAGAAAATCGCTAGCGACTAGCGACTAGCGACTGGAGACTGGAAAACATCTCCACCACCGCCTGCCCAATCGCAATCGAAGCCGTCGCCGCCGGAGACGGCACGTTATAGAGATGCAGCATGTTCTTCGACTGCGTGAACTGAAAGTCATCCACCAGCGCCCCAGACCGATGAATCGCCTGCGCCCGCACACCGGATCCGCCTGGCACCAGATCCTCCGCCCTCACGTCCGGCACAAGCTTCTGCAAGCCCGCCACAAACGACGCCTTGCTCACCGACCGCGCAGCCTCATCTTTTCCCATGCGCCAGTGCTTCGCCGCCACCCGCCAGAATCCCGGAAACATCAGCGACTCGATCGTGTCCCGCAAACTGAAATCTCCGCTGCGATACCCTTCGCGCTTGAACGCAAAAATCGCATTCGGCCCAGCGTCGACACTCCCGTGCACCCTCCGCGTGAAATGCACGCCCAGAAAAGGAAACCGCGGATCCGGCACCGGATAAATCAGCGCCCGCACCAAGCCAGCCCGCTCCGGCACCAGGTCGTAGTACTCCCCTCGAAACGGAACTATCTGCACCTCGGGACGCTCGCCCGCCATCCGGGCAATGCGATCGCTGAACAATCCGGCACAATTGATCACCGCCCGCACCGCAATCGCGCCGCCCGAGGTCTCGATCACGGTCTCGCTCTCGCTCGCCCGGATCCCGACAACCTTCGTCGAAGTCCGCACCTCGCCGCCCTGCGCTCCAATCAGTTCCGCATACTTCTCGCACACCTTCGCATAATCCGTAACGCCGGTCCCCGGAACCAGCAGCGCCGCCACGCAACTCGCATGCGGCTCAAACTCGCGCAGTTCCTCGGGACCCAGCATCCGCAGTCCCGCAACTCCGTTCGCCCGACCGCGCTCCATCAAGTCCTGCAAGCGCGGCAATTGCGCCGGTGAGGTCGCAACAATCACCTTCCCGCAAACTGCGTAGGGCACACCATGCTCGCGGCAGAATTCCACCATCGCCGCCGCGCCCGTAACGCACAACTTCGCCTTCAGCGATCCAGGTTTGTAATAAACACCCGAATGAATCACGCCGCTGTTATGTCCGCTCTGGTGCGCGCCCACCCGCGCTTCTTTCTCCAGCACCACCATCCGCAGCCGCGGGAACCTGCGCGTAATCTCCCGCCCTACCCCAAGCCCAACAATCCCGCCACCGATCACCGCAACATCAAAGCTCTCGCTCATGAGTTAGGGCACACCTTTCACCCTATCCAGCTAAGCCTATGAGGAACCTTTCTGCAAGGGCGTTGCTCACAACCCGAAATCACTCCACTCCGTCCGTGAACCTGAAAGCACGCAACGGGTCAAGGGAGGTATCGGCCGCCAGTACAGGAAACCCACCAACTTTGCGCCCTTAGCGGCTTTTCTTAGCGATCTTTGCGGTTAAAGGCTGTTCTCTGCGCCCTCCGCGGCAATTCTCCGCGCCCTCTGCGGTTAAAGGCTTTCCTCCGTCCCCCCAAATATTTCCGCAGCAAAAGCCACGATGCCATACATCTAACAACTCCTGAAAGGAAGCACGCCATGAAAATCACCGAACTCTTACTCGCCGAACTCGATCGCGAAGCAGTCGGCATCCGCAAAACCCTCGAGCGCGTCCCGGAAGGCAAGAATGATTGGAAGCCCCACGAGAAGTCCATGCCCCTGGGCGCCCTGGCCACGCTGGTCGCCAACATCCCGGCTTGGCTCGACATGGTCGTCAACATGGACGAGCTCGACATCAACCCGGCCGGACGGTCCCAAATTCCGTCCACCCGACTGGAAGACGCGCCAGGACCTGATCCAGCAATTCGAAGCGTCGTTGAAAAAAGGCCGCGAGGTGCTCCAGAAAACCACCGACGACCATCTCTTCAACACCAAATGGAAGCTGCTTTCGGGCGGCAAGATGATGAGCGACCAGCAGCGCTACGTAGCCATCCGCGACGGAGTCCTGAACCACATGGCCCACCACCGCGGCCAGTTAACCGTCTACCTGCGCCTGAACGAAGCAAAAGTCCCAGCCCTCTACGGCCCCTCCGCCGACGAAGGCCGCGAATAAATCAAGAAACGCGTGGGTGCCCCATCCTTGCGCGCCTTTTGCGCTAGGGTGGGATTCCCCGCCGCTCGCAATCATTGGGATTTTCAAGCCAAGGACCAACGACCAAGGACCAACGACCGCCCTACTGCACCACCAACACAGCAGTAGTCGTCTGAACCACGCTCCCGGCCGTCGCAGTAATCGTCACCGTATAAGTCCCGGCCGGAGTCGGCGCCTTGAGCGTCACAGTCGCAGCCCCCGACTTCGTCACATCCGCCTGCGAAACGGCCGTCACCATCACCGGATTATTCGGGCTCGGCACCACCGCCGGCGCCGTGTACAACCCATTCGCGTCGATCGTCCCCGCACTCGCGTTGCCGCCAGTCACGCCATTCACCTGCCAGGTCACCACCGTATTCGACGTCCCACTCACAGCAGCCGAAAACGGTTGCTGCTCGGTCGGGAATTTACTCGCCGTGCGCGGACTGACGTTCACCGTGACCGCAGGCGGACCGCCGCCGCCTCCCGTACTCGCGCCACCTCCGCACGAAGTTAGCACCAGCGTTGACGCAAACAACACGGCAATCGCCATCCCGACGGTCTTCCGCGCAGAAGATTTCCGCGCCAACCCGCCAACCATCATCCCCATCACGGACGCCCACAGGAACATTGGCGTCCAGGGCTTCCGGTTCTGCGCGCCCTGCCGAATCGCCGCACTCCCCAGCCCGGCCGTGCTGATCGTGAGTGTGACTGTTTGCGCCCCGCTTGCGCCGCTAGCAATCGGGGACGAAGAACAAGTCGCTCCCACCGGAAGTCCACCGCAAGAAAAATTCACGGCATTCGGAAAGGTCGTCGCTCCCACGGGCGTGACGACCAGGCTGTAAGCAGCGTTCTGCCCAGCCTTCAGGCTCTGCTGCCCGGTGCTGTTGGTAACCGTGATGGTGAACAGGGAATTGAAAACCACCGGCGCCGTGTGCGCCACGTGAGCCGCGTCGGTCCCAGCTCCATTCACGCTGAAGTTGTACGTCTGCGCCAGCGAACTCTTCGCCGTAACCGTGAAAGATGCCCCGGCTACCGTCGGCGTCACCGATGTCGGCGACACCGTGCAAGTCGGCGGCGCGCCCGCGCCGCAGGTCAG
The DNA here is from genome assembly GCA_963745435.1 of uncultured Acidobacteriota bacterium. Lineage (GTDB taxonomy): Bacteria > Acidobacteriota > Terriglobia > Terriglobales > Acidobacteriaceae > Gp1-AA133. The sequence goes on from CAVUXK010000003.1 coordinate 102,289, forward strand.
GTTCACTGCGCTCGCGTAGCCGTTCACCGCCTTCAGCGTGCCGTTGAACGTCGCCGACTGGTTGGCGGTCGCCGACTGCGGCGAGTTGCTGATCGCCAGCGTGTAGTCCGCCGCGGGTGCCGTAACCGTCAGGCTTACGCTTTGAGTCTTCGCAGCGGGTGCTCCCGACGTGTTTGCCGAAATCGTGATGGGCGTAGTCGCCAGCGGCGTCGATGCTGTCGTGGTAAACGTCAACGTCACGGTCGCCGGCAACGCCGACACCGCCGCCGACGGCGAGAAGCTGCACGTCACCCCCGCCGGCATCCCGCTCGCCGGACACGCCAGCGTCACCGTCCCGGAAAACGCTCCCGCCCCACTCACCACGAAGGCAATGCCTTGGGATGTGCTCCCTTGCTGCACCGAAACGCTCGACCGGTGCCGGCGTGCCCAAAGCAAAATCCACCACGTGCAGCGTGACCGCCGCATCATGCGTGGTAGTCGACGCATCCGTTCCCACGGCATGCACGTTGAACAGGTAGTCCTGCGCCGCGCCCGCTGCCGTAACGGTGAAAGCAGCCCCGGCTCCGGTTGGCGTCACACTCGCCGGATTCGCCGAGCACGTCCCCGGCGCCGCCGTCGTCCCCGCCGCGCAACTCAGCGCCACTGCACTCGCGTATCCATTCGCCGCCGTCAACTTCCCGTTGAACGTCGCGTTCTGCCCGGCAAACACCGTCTGAGTCGAATTCGTGATCGTGATCGAGTAGTCAGGCGTCAGTCGATCCCAGCAGGTCGTACTGCCAGATGCCGCGCCCGTACGTCGAAGCGCGCAACAGTTTCTTGCCACCGCTGTTGAATAGCCGCAGCGCGGTCACCGGAACGTTCGGCAGAAATCCCGAATTGCCCGCCGCAGCCGCCGGACCAACTTCCGCCCAGTTCGCCGCCGTCGTCGGGCTTGAGAACACGCCCACGTCCGTTCCCACGTAAACCGTGGCCGTTTGCGAGTCCACCACCAGCGCGTCCGCCGGAGCGTCCGGCAGGTTCGTCGAGAACGCCGCCCAACTCACTCCCGCGTTCGTCGTCTTGAAAACGTGGCCAACGTGGAATCCCATCACCGCCGCGTACGCCGTCTGCCCGGTCGCGTCTGAACGTATCGATCGCAATCGCCGACACCGGGAACTGCCCCGGATTGATCGTCCCGGTGCGGTCCGCCATCAACGTCCCGCCCGCGTTGGTCGTCACAAACACGCGCCCGCCCGCCGGAGTCGTCGCGCCGCCGAACCCATCGGTCCCGGCATAAATCACTTTCGAGAATCCACTCCCATCCTTCGGGCCACCGGCCGCCAGCGACCGCACCAGGCGGACTTCGCCTCCCGTGCAAGTGCCGCCCGATCCGCCCACGCCCGTGTCGAAGTTGTTGCTCAACGCGGTGTACGTTCCGCCTGCACTCGTCGCCGGACCGCCGCGCCACACCCGGCATGTGCCGATGATCAACTGCGACGCGGCCTGCGGATCAAGCATGTACGGAAAATAAAACGCGCCATCGTCGTTGCCGACCTGTCCAGCTGATACCACTTGCTGGAACGTTGTGTTCCCGCATCCAATTCCCAGCCCGCAGTAGTTAATGCCGAGCGGTGCATTCGGAGGAATGTCAGGATTCGCCGTGAACCAGTCCGTGCCCTTCGCCGGGCTGATCGCGTTGTAACCGCCGTCGCCGCCAAGCACATTGATCCAACTCGAGCTCGTCGTTCCGGTCGAAGTCGCCGGCGACCCGTTGTCCTGCGTGCCGCCCAGCAACGTGTTCGCGTCCGTCGGATGCATCGAGAACGACACAAACTGCGTCATCGACCCGATCGTGCCATTCAAATCATCGAATTGATTGTGCGCCCCGCACGTTCCCGTCGTCAGGCCGGTGTATCCATCAAGCGCGCGATACACTCCGCCATCGTTTGCGAAGTACATCACCTCTTTGCCGCCCGCGATGATTCCCGCCAGGTGATGCTGATCCGGATGCACGTTCGCAATCGACAGGCACCCGTACACGTGCGTCAGGTTCAGCAACGTAGCAACTAGGCGACGACGGATTCGTCGTCCGGCACTTGTAGACGTTGATCGCCCCGGCATACAGGTCGGTCATCGTCGAACCATTCGGCAGTGCCGCAGTTCCAGGTTGTAGGTGCCTTGCTGCACGCCGCATCCGAAACTGTCGCCGCAGCTCGTGATGCCGTCATCCGTGATCGGTGTCCACGCGCTCGTGGCGCCGTTCATGGTCTGCCAAATGCCGCCGTCTTGTTCGTTGCCCGCTGAGTCCAGCGCGACCACCCACGTGTACATCTCGTTGCGTCCGGGCACCACTGCAAGTTCCGCGCGATAGATCGGACACACCGGCGTCGTCGCGCTAGTCGTAGGACAACTCGCAGCCGTCAGGCCCGCTCCGGGCTGGTTTGCATCTGCCAGGCGTGTCCAGTTGATTCCATCCGCCGACGAATAAATTCCGTGATAGCGCAGCGCTGCAAAGAATTTTCCAACCGCCGCGTTGTATACCACCGACGTCACGGATCCCGGCGACACGGTCGAGCTGCCATCCTTCACGGAGGCGTAGTGCCAAGTCACGCCCGCGTCCTGCGAGTAGTAGATTCCGCGATTCACGGTGACCGGGCTCTCGAGTCCCAGCACGAATCCCTGCGTCGCCGCCGCGGTTGCAGCAACCACCAGCTGCGAATTGGCTGTGCTGAATGCGATCTTGCTGAAGCCGAGCCCCGCGAACGAATGCGCGCCGCCCACGTCCTGCGTGATCGCCGTCCAAGTCGCGCCGCCATCGGCCGAGCGCAAGATGCCGAGTCCGTAGTACGAATCGCCGGAACTGTTCGGCTCGCCGGTTCCCACCAGGATCACGCTCTTGGTCGTATCGGTATTGCCGGACGGCTGAATCGCGATCGAGCCCACCGCAAGCGTCGACTCGTAGTCGAGCACCGGCGTCCACACCACGCTCGCCGCGCTCGCGCTCAGCGGCCCGGCATTCTTCGAACGCCACACGCCGCCGTGCGCTCCGCCGATGTACACCGTGTTGCCGGTCGCGTCCGCCGGATCAATCGCAACCGCCGTCGCTCTGTCCGGAAACCGATCCGTAGTTCTGTCCCGTGCCCGCGTCGGAAGCGAGTGGCGCCGGCCCAAGCGGCACCCATCCAGCTGTGCTGACATGCGGAATCGCTGTGACGGCGCGTGCGGCGAACAACTGCCGCATCTGCATTTTCTGCTGGAAGGCACGAAAGCGCAGAGCTGCCGGGACTTCTCCCGTGGGCACGGTGCGCCCGCGCATGAACCAGGCCTCGCGCGCTTTCGGATTATCCTGGTCGCGTTCTTGTACCGGTTCGAATTCCGAATTCAGCTTCGATCCCTGCCCGAACGCACAGGTTGCGGAGAGTAGGAGCGCGAAGATCCACCACACGCGCGCGCTGCGCCACGAAGGTCTCATGAAATTCGCCATGCCTGTTTGAATGTGTTGTCAGCCCCGGGTCGTGCGAGCGTATTCAACAACTTAATCGAACCCTTCCTCTCCAAACTAGTTACCAACGACATACGAAACCACGCAGAAGTGCACGAATCTGCCAGACGCCGACCTCATTCGAGCACGATGCCACAGTGCGTCTTTGTAGCGGTCGTCACCTGTGTCCAACTTTTTTTCCAAAAAGGGAACGGACAGAAAAGGCCTTAACCGCCAAGCGCGCAAAGAAAATCCGCAAAGGCCACCAAGGAGAATTTCGATCTCCCTAAGCGCCCTTTGCGGCATCTATTAGCGAACTTAGCGGTTAAAAGCTTTTCTCTGCGCCCTCTGCGGGCAATTCTCTGCGTCCTCTGCGTTTTAAGATTTTCTCTTAACCGCCAAGCACGCAAAGAGAATCCGCAAAGCTCGCGAAGGAACTTTCTTTCCCTAAGCGTCCTTTGCGGCATCTCTTAGCGCACTTCGCGGTTAAAAGCTTTTCGCGCGAGTATCGCTCATAACTTTCTCTATATATCCAGAATATCAATTTCAAGGGGGTAATTGTGCCAACCTCGCGATACATATATTTGCTTTCCCTTCAGCCCTTTAGGAGAAATCAACCTCTTATGTCCTCTTGACAAGAAAACCTCCTGAACGCCAAAATCCGAAAAATGTAGAATCACATCCCTGCACCCGAACAACATGGCCAGCAACCCTCAGCCAGCCGAGACCCCGGCCACCGCGCCCGCGCCCGCCGAGCCCGTCCCGTACACCCCGGCGCTGAATGCGCACTTTCGCAAGACGCACGCCCGCGATACCGAGTTCACGCTCGACGTGGATTTCTCCGCCCCCGCCGGCTTCAACATCGTCTTCGGATCCTCAGGCGCCGGCAAGACCACGTTGCTCGACTGCATCGCCGGGCTCTCCACTCCCGATACCGGCTCCATCCGCATCGGCACCCGAGTTCTGTTCGACGCGCACGCCGGCACCAGCGTCCCCGTTCCCGATCGCAAAGTCGGATACGTGTTCCAGGACCTCGCCCTGTTCCCTCATCTCACGGTCGAGCGCAACGTGGGCTACGGCCTGCAGCATCTTGACCGCGACGACCGCGAGCAGCGCATCAGCGCCATCCTCGACGCGCTGCGCATCCGCGAGCTGCGCGTGCGCCGTCCGCGCGAAGTCTCAGGCGGCGAGCGTCAACGCGTCGCGCTGGCCCGTTCTCTGGTCACCGACCCCTGCGTCCTGCTGCTCGACGAGCCTCTGGCGGCGCTCGATTCCCCCACCAAGGGACTGATTCTCGACGACCTGCGCCGCTGGAACGAAGCGCACCACATTCCGATCCTCTACGTCACCCACAGTCGCGAGGAAGTCTTCGCATTGGGCGAGCGCGTGCTGGTGCTGGACCGCGGCCGAGTGCTGGCGCAGGGCACACCCCACGACGTGATAAACGCGCCGCGCCAGGAAACCATTGCGCAACTCGCCGGCTTCGAAAACATCTTCGAAGCTGTGGTCAGTGCGGCGCACGAGGATCGCGGCACTATGACCTGCCACCTGCTAGGAAGCAAAGTCGAACTGGAAACTCCGCTGGTGCGTACTGGCGAAGGCTCAAAGATGCGTATCGGGATCCGCGCGGGCGACATCCTTCTCGCGACACAATGTCCGCAGGGCTTGAGCGCGCGCAATGTTCTGAAGGGCAAGATCGTGTCCCTGATTCGTCGCGACGTGCTGATGGTGGCGCGTGTCGAGGTAGGCGTCGAGATGGAAGTGCACCTGACGCTAGCCGCCCGCGACGCGTTCGCCCTAGGCGCCGGACGCGAGGTCTGGCTGGTGCTGAAGACGCACTCCTGTCATCTGATGTCGGTGTGAGGGAAAGTTGACTGCCCGTTCTAGGGACTCCTCAGTTCGAGGGACCCCTCAAATCTGGGGACCCTTAAAAATGGCAGCCATCTTAATTTAGGTGACCCAGCTCGCCCAGCTTGATTGTCAATCGTGGCTGTCAAAATCCAGCGCATACACTTCCTGCGACCCGGCGTCGCGCATGAGCAGCACTTCGTTGTTGGGCGTCAACCCAAACCAGGGGAGATAGCCCCAAAGCACGCGGCGAAAGTTCTTCAGCGTTAGTATCTGTTCCACTTTCTGGTCGGCCAGCCGTAGGCGGTAGATGGCAGGATCTGCGCTCCAGCCGTTGTCGAAGTAAAGATAGCGCCCGTCCGCCGACCACTCCGTGAATCCAATCGTATGTTGCGGAGAAAGCTCTCTCCAGGTTTGCGTATTAAAATCGTAGATCCTAAGACGCTTTCCGTCCGCTGTTCCGCCGGCCAGGTAGCGCCCGTCAGGCGATACCACAGTCATGACCGCGCCTTTCGAGTCAGGCAGTGTGCTCACCTGCCCGGTTTTCAGGTCAACCAATTTGACCTGCGCCTCTTCGATGGCCCCGTTGGATTCTCCGAATACGACCAACTTCCCATCTCGACTCCAGCTCGGTCGTGAAAGAGAGTTGCCCTGGTACAACACCTTTGGGCTGCCGCCATCTCGTCCCACAACGCAAATTTTGTCCGGCGCCCCCGCTTGGCTGGAAATGTAGGCTATCTGCTGACCATCGGGCGACCACCGCATGAAGGGCGGGTTGGATGAAGGACCAGTCAATTGTAGTTTTTCACTGCCGTCGAGCCGGCTCCTCCAAAGTTGTGCGTCCGGAATCGTGTAGTAAGCAACCCATTGCCGGTCAGGCGAAAAATTCAGCCCGACCACCGAAATTCCATCGAGGTACGGCAGATACTGGCCTGTCTTTACGTCGTAGCGCGTCAATTCCGACTTGTACTGCGCACCTACGGCGAGGAGGGTCTTGCCATCCAGGCTGGGCTGCGACGCTTCGAAATTCAAAGGACCTGAAGTGAGTTGGATGGGAGTCTTGTCGATTCTGTGGAGCCAGTCACCCTTTTCGCGTACGGCCCACAGGTCCATGCGGTTGCCCGTGGCCATCGTGAAAACGAAGAATTTGCCATCCGATGTCCAATTCCCCCTCACCTTGAAGCCGCCCTCGTGCCAACCGGGGAGCACGCGATGAAGATTGGTACCGTTCGCAGAAACTTCCCACTGATCATTCCCATTGGTTTCTTTTTCGTTTCGGGTGAAGCGCAAGCTTTTTTGATCTGGTGAGAGACGCAGCCACCAGGTAAAGCCATCTGGGTTGGCAAAACTGCGAGGTGCGCCCCCTCCCTTGGGTACAGTCCAAATCTTGGTCTGGTGTGAAATCAGAAGATCTCCGTTGGGCATCCAGACTCCGTCGGCCCCAGGCATGTCGGTCAAGCGCCGAGGAGTACCGCCCAGGACCGGCAGAGCCCACAGTGTCTGTTCCGCTTCCTCGCCCGTGAAACTGCCCACCAGCAGTTCTGACTTATCGATCGAAATATTGTCGAGCGCTATGTTCGGGAGGTCGCTGGGGATGGGGACCGTGTCGCCACCGCTCGATGAGGCCTGAACCACTACGAAGCGTCCGCCAATGTTCTCTTGTGTGAAGATCCGCGGACCATCGGTCAGGACAATGGTCGTTACTTGCCCGCCGAAACTCTTTTGCTGGCCGTCGTGTGTGATCTGGGTCGAGCCGGTGATCCTCGGGGGCGGCAGCGTCGGGCGAAAGAAATAGGCCAGACCGAGAACTGCAACCAGCGCCGCGCCGGCAAGGGCCGCTATCTTCGCGCGCTTTGACTTCGTGGAGGGCGAAGGTGGCACTGCGATTTGTGAATACGAAACCGAACTCGACCGGCCGGAATCGATTTCGCGCTTCAGGCGTTTGAGATCGACGGCCAGTTCCGAAGCCGACTGGTAGCGCATGCGCCGGTCTTTCTCCAGCGCCTTGTTGATGATGCGCTCCAGCTCCAAGGGCAAGACCGGATTCAGGCGCGAGGGCGGGATAGGCGCCTTGTTCAGGATCCCGTCGAAGATTACCGCCGTCGTGTTTCCGGCGAACGCCGGTTTGGCCGTCGCCATTTCGTAGAGCACCGCGCCGAAGGAAAACAAGTCGGTGCGGACGTCAAGTTCTTCGCCGGTGGCCTGCTCGGGGGACATGTAGGCCATAGTGCCAACCGCCGAGCCCGGACTGGTCAACCGCGGATCGGCCGAATCCATGGTCAGCAGGGTTCGGCCGTCAGGGGATGCAGCGGCCTGCAACTGGCCGTCGGCCGTGAGCTTTGCCAATCCGAAATCCAGAACCTTGGCATGCTCGCGCGCGGTCACGAAGATGTTGGCGGGCTTGATGTCGCGGTGGATGATGCCTTTTGCATGTGCCGCATCCAGCGCGTCGGCGATCTCGATGCCGAGCGCCAGTGCCATTTCCATTTCCAGCGGCTTGCCACCAATGCGATGCTTCAGCGTCGCCCCTTCCAGAAATTCCATCACGATAAAAGGCCGGCCGTTCTCCTGGCCGATTTCATGAATCGTGCAGATGTTGGGATGGTTGAGGGCGGAAGCAGCCTGCGCTTCGCGCTGGAAGCGGGCCAGCGCTTGGGCATCCTTCGCAACCTCGTCGGGCAGGAACTTCAGGGCAACGAAGCGATGCAGGCTGAGGTCCTCGGCCTTGTAAACAACGCCCATCCCGCCACCACCGAGCTTGTCGACAATACGGTAGTGCGAGATCGTCTGGCCGATCATTGGCGCAAAATGTTACGTCCCGGGAGGCGGCAAGTCAAAGGGGCGGAGGGTTGGCGGGGCGGCACCGCAGAAGAAGGCAAAACATCGCGATCCGACACATGGGCTCGCATCGGAGCAGTTGTGAAGATCGAAGTACTGTCGGGTCGAATCGGAAGTTCAGCACGACCCGGCCTATAATTTTCGGCACATGTCTCGTAATGTTCTCCGGTGCGTTTTTTCGCAGAGTGCTGCCCTGGGGCGGCTCATCGTTCTGGCGAGCGTGATTCACGTTGTCGCCCCTGCCGTCTTATGCCAGACAGTTCAATCGCCCCTCCCTCCTGCCGGACAAATTGTCGATGTGACCTGTGAGGGCGACGCGGCGCAGAGTTATGCGCTGTATTTGCCTTCCGCGTATTCGGCGGCAAAACGCTGGCCCGTGATTTATTTCTTTGATCCTGGCGGAGTCGGCCGCCGCCCGCTCGAGCTCTACAAAGATCTCGCCGAAAAATACGGGATCGTGATGGCGGGCTCGAACAATTCTCGTAATTTCTCGTCCGACCAGTCGCATATTCTGAACGCCATCTGGGTCGATACGCATCGCCGTTTTGCGCCTGATGCTCGCCTTACATATGTCAGCGGATTTTCTGGGGGCGCCCGGGTTGCGGGCTTGATGGCGCTCAATTGTGCGCAGTGTCAGATTGCAGGCGTGATTGCGCACGGCGCCGGATACCCCAGCAATCGCGGCGAAGCCAAAGACAAATTGCTTTACTTCTTTGCGGTCGGTGACCAGGACTTCAACTGGCCTGAGGTGGTGACGGTGCGGCGCGAGCGGGAGGACAAAGGCCTCGCGTATCGAGTGCGCGTCTTTTCCGGCCGGCACCAGTGGGCGCCCGGCGAGGTCATGGAGGACGCAATCGAATGGATGACGCTGCGTGCGATGCAGGCCGGGGATCGTCCACAGGATGCGGCGTTTATCGATCGTCAAGCTGCGCCTGAGGCAAGCGGATGCAGAGGATGCGGAGAAAAAGGATGACGCGATGGCGCAACTCGCGGCGTACCGTTCGCTGGCATCCGATTTTTCCAGACTCCGAGATGTGCCCGAGGCGGAGAAGAAGCTGGTGGCGCTGAAGAAGTCTCCTGCTCTTAAAGCAGCGCTGAAGAAAGAACAGGAGCAGATCGACGAACAGTCGGCGTCGGAAAATGAGATCTCAGGGAAACTGCACGCGTACGTGAGTGGAAGAGCCGAAGACGAAGCCACACTCTCCAGCACGATTGTTCAGGAGATGCACGAACTCAACGACCAGGCAGAGCACTCCAAAAACGAAGCAAAGCGACTAGTTGCCAGGCGTGCGTTCGCCGGCTTGTTCGTCGAAGGGATTGAGAGCGGGCAGGAAGAACTAGAGGGTCGTCATTTCGACAAGGCGGAAGCCTGCTTTGAGCTGATGAGCAAAGTGTCGGACAGTCCGTGGCCGGTTCTCCTGCTCGCCGAAACTTACGCTGCCGAAGGGGATAAGAAGCGAGCGCTGCGCGAGTTGAAAGAAGCAGTGCGGCGCGGTGTGGACGCGGATGCGATCGAGTCGAACGACCGGTTTCAAGTCCTGAAGACTGACCCGGAATTCCAGACACTTTTGCAGGCCGCGAAGGCGAAGTGATTTGGATTCGGAGCACAGCTAGCTTCGAGATTTTCTGCCGCTGGCGCCGAATTGCAACCCTCACTTTTCCGCCACCTCAACCGAATCCCCCGTCTGATGTTCCGTAATCTGAAAGCGGAGGAAGTCGTGGATGGACGCCACCGCAATCGGGTCCGGGGATTGGATTCGCACTCTTGCGCCCGCAGGCAACTCTTCGAAGGCATAGTGGATCGCGGACTTCATCAGCTTCATCGTCGTTACGCCGGGGGGAACGGTGTCGTGGGTGAACATCGGCGCTGAGAAGTCGCCTTCGCCAAACATCTCTCGCGATGTGCGAAAGATGGGAGCGGATCGCTTCGGTGTTTGTTTTGTCGTTGGGGTCATTGGCGGTGACTTCAATGGCGCCACCGTCGGAAATCAGCCGGAAGTGGTGCGTGGTCTTGTCGTGAGGAAAGCCCATGGCCTGGTCGCCGTGGCTTTCCATGGTTGCGTGGTGAGACTGCTGGGCCATGTGCTGGGCGTGCAGGGGACAGTCTTTCATCGAGTCAGCGGGCTTCGTCTCTTGGGCGGAAATCGGTGCGCCGAGCAGCAACAGCGAAAGTCCGAGCGCGATCGAGTTCATGACCGTGATCTCCTCTTGAGGTTATTTTTCGTGACCTTCGTCTTTGGCCGATCGACCAGTGAATGAAGCAGCCCGGCCTGGCTGCCCGGCGGCGTCTGCATCAGCCTCTGCCGCCAGTCGCGAACGAGTTCGCGCAAGTAGTTCTTCGGTGCGCTGGAGTTCCTGAATCTGCTCGCCGACCATTCGCAGCTTTTCTTCGGTAAGGCCAAGCACGCGCTGGCACGGGACGCCGCCACGCTCGCGAGTGCGCAGTATCTCCGACAGTTCTTTCAGGGAGAACCCTAGCTGCAGGGCCCGCTGCGTCAGTTGGACCGTTTCGACGGCCGAGGCATTGAATATCCGGTAGCCGCCGTTGGTTCGCCGCGACGTTGGCAGAATTCCCAGTCGCTCGTAATGGCGCAGCGTGTCAGCGCTGACGCCAGTCAAGCGGGCAAGTTCTCCGGAACGAAGGAAATTGGCGCTCACCACGTCAGTATGAACCCTTGAACCGATTCCAGAGTCAAGGAGTTTCTGGAGGGTGTAGGTCGGCCAATACCCGGTCCGTCAATGCAAATGCGCATCCAGTACGCGTTCCAGTTCAATCACGGCCACCCACTGACCCGCGATCCTTTCCGTGAAGACAATCCGGCCGCCCATGAGTTGGGCGGCGAGTGCCGGGGGCACGTCGCGGTGAAATCCGAAGAAGCGCATTTTCATTTTTTCCCACGCACGCCAGCGCTCGAGGAGAGGATGGGGCGGCTCGTACTTCGTCGAGAACACGAGTGCCACGTCGAAGCGGGAACGCTGCTCGGCAGCGCCTGCGACTTCATCGAGGCTGAAGTCTTCGATCCTGACCACTTGCAGCGGGTGCTTCACGTAGCCGAGGTACGGCTGGGTGATCTCGCCGGAGACGGGCCACGCAGTGAGTACGCGAGCGTTGGGATAGCGCTGCTCCAGGAACGACGCTGCGTCTTCATGCATCACCACAAAGTCTCGGTAGGCCAGGTTATCTTCCGGCGAGAATCCGTATGGCGGATTGAAGAAGAGCGCCAGCACGAACGCGAGGCAGGTCAGGCCGACCAGCCACAGCCATCCTCGGACCCGTCGCCAAAGGGTCGAGATGGAGATGAGGATCACCAGCGGGATCACGGTCAGCATGTAGCGCGCCAGCACCGCGCCTCCCACCACCGCCATGGCGGTGACGAAGGCGAGGATGAGAACGGCGAACGTCAGTTGCACCGGAACGTCGATGCGGCGGCGTTCCGCCGGCCCGTCGCGCAGGGGAGGCCTCGTCATGGCCCACATCACCAGCAGCATGAGCGCCCACAGGTGCATGTAGCCGAACGATTGCCAGATGCGCATCCCCAGCGCGAGCAGGATGCGCACTCCGCTCATCGTGGCTTGCACGTTGTAGCGGAAGAATTCCGGGTTGCCGAAAACGTATCCGGTGCGCGCGTAGTGGTAGGTGTACCAGAGGGAGAGGACAAGAACCGGAGCGAGCAGCGATGCGGTCCGGACAAGCCACGCGGTTCGCATGTCGGCTTTCGTTTTCGGATCCGCGGATTCCTCCTTGTGCGGACCAGCGTTGGTAGCAGGTGGTAGCTTGAGCGATGCTGTTGTCACTGCATCGGCGAACTCTTTCCAGCGACGGAATGGAGGCAAGAGAGAGACAACCTCCCACGCCACCAGAGCCAGCGGCGCGAGCACTGCCGTTTCTTTGGCGAGCACCGCCAGAGAGAACCATACAGAGGTCGCGCGCCAGCGTTCTCCCAGATACGCTTCGAGAGCCCACAACGTCAGGCCGGCGGCCGCGAGATCGACATGCGCCATGGTGCTCTGCGCGAAGAACACGGGATAGAGCGCGGTGCACGCCGTTGCCGCGAGGGCGATCTGCAGGTTCGCCACCTGCCGTCCCAGTCGATACACGCCGAGCAGGCTGAAAGCCGCGACGGCCAGCATCGCGGTGCGCGTTACCAGTTGCGAGAAGCCGAAGACTTTCCAGCACGCGGCCAGATAGGCCATCACCAGCGGAGGATGCGCATTCGAGGGCGTGGAGTGCGGGATCAGGCTCCCGGTCAAAAGCAAATCGCGCGCCGCCGGGATGTAGTATCCGGCTTCGTCCCAGAAGTACGGCAAGCGCAGCAGCGGTAGATGGAGAAGCAGAATCGCGGCGAAGATGAGAGCGAACACTGCTGCCGGGGATGGGGAGGAGGAACGCATGTGGAAGAGGTGCTGGGTGTTAGGTGTTAGGTCTTGGGTCTCAGGTGCCAGGTCTCAGGTGTCAGGCCTTGAAACTCGGAATTTCCATACACCGTTTGATCTGTCTCCGATTTAACCAACGGTTGGGCCGACTCCAACTCGCATTTGAATTCAAGCAGTGAAACCCTTCCACGAACGCCAAGGTTGGAACTCCCAATACCCAACGCCTAAGACCTAACACCTGCTCTAGTGCACCGGTCCGTGTCCCATCATGCGCGGATCGAGCTTGATCTCTCCGAAGGCGTTTTCGTATCCGGTGACGTTCTGTTGCAGGACGCCCAGCAGCGCCTTGGCCTGTTGCGGGCTCAGATAGATTCCCTGGAAATTCTGGATCTCGACCTGGGTTTCGCTCTGCTGGGTCAGAGTGCCGAAGACGAGGAAGAAGTCCCAAACGTTGACGCGGATCTGGACGCTGTTGGCATAGGTTTCGCGGTAGTCGGGGGTGTTCGTGAGCTTCACGTTGGGCTGACTGGGGTTCGCCATAAGGATGCCAGTGTAGCGGGTTTGGCGTTGAGGATGAAGGGGAATGCAGCCAGAAGAGAGCGAACGAAAAGGCGCGCCGGACCGGGGGTTGATTGGGGGCCGTGCTTCCCCACCCTTCGAAAATCGCGAAGGGTGGGGCAGCCATCGTTGTTGTAACTTATGGCCCACGGACGCTAGGGCGGTCCTGGCCAACGAACGTGGAGCAGCGGTGGGTTCGTCCTTTTGGACACAGCGACCGTGTACCAGTGGAAGCCGGTCCTCGTACTGCGGTGCTCTTGTGGGCTTAATAAGATAGGGATGAAATGCAGATAGCAGCCGAACGATCCCGGCCGCGGCGTTTCCGCTCAGGCGCTGCGCATGCGGGCCAGGATCGATCCCCAAGTCGGAGGTTATCCCCATGTTTTTCGAGAAACTCACCGCGTGGACTCTGGTTGTTGTCTATTACACCATCACCTGCGGCGCCATTGTTCTGGGCCTAAAAGGCGCGCTGTAAGCATTTGAACATCTGATCGTCGAGCGCGACCCCGCGCGCAACGCGGCGCACAGCCGCGTTTCCTGCTGCGCGGGTCGGGCTCGATTGATTTTTGCCAGCGGTTTCCTCAAATCCTCAGAGACGGTTTCGCGGCGGGGGGCAGGACAGCCCCTGAAGGGGCCGTGAATTTTCCGCTTTGACGGCGTCGCTGAAGCGACGCCCTGATACGAACCTCTCACGGCGCCGAGAAGCGGATCTTGCGACGCCCTGGTGTGACAACTCAGGCCACGCCGGAATCATCCGACGCTTTGACTGCGACAACTCCAGGCCACGCGCCGAATCATCCGGCGCTCTCATTCGAACTAGCAGGAACTGGACACTTTTCGTGGCAACCAGCTAGCGTTTGGCGGCGATGGCCCGGGCCGCATCGCGAAAGCCGCGAAAGGATCGGGGAACGTCGGGCGGGAGATCGAGAATCAGGGGCTCTTCGTCGTGCAGGCGCGTCTGCGGGTCGGGGTTTTCCGCCGCGGACGGCTCGATGATGGTGATGCTCAAGTCGAGCCACGAAACGGCTTCCTCCATGGATCGGAAAATGCCGAATCGTGACCGCGAAACCAGCATCTGGTAAGCACAGACAAGGTCGTGCGCATGGCCTACACCGGCGGTCACCATAGCGCGCCGGCCTTCGTTCGAGAACGGATCATGCGCGCGGTAGATTTCCTGCAACTCGCTGATGCCGAACTTTACGCCGGAAATGTGTGAGAGGTCGCCGAGTTGGCGGAAGCCGGGTTCAAATTTTGGATCGTCGCGTAACTCGGCGACGCTGGCTAGAATGTCCTGAAATGTAACTTCCCCACTGCAGGTGCTGATGACGACGGAATGGGACGGATCGACAAAATGATGAACAGACACAGGGATCGCCGCCTTTTTAGAGTATTGTAGCCACTCGGTCAACCGCTTTCTCCACCTGGGGCGTTTTGTTACGAAAAACGAACATTGGCGAACTGCCGCTTTTTCTTTCGTCCAAATCGTCGTGCGCTGATGTGCTAAAACTGTTTACTACGGCCTCTTTGGACGGCCTCAGAGTCAGCCTGGGACGGTAGAGGGCAAAATGAACCCAGATCGAAGAATTGTAAAATCTTTGATTACAAATCGAGCCGTTTGGTTTTTTCCATTCCGACCGCAAGGTTTTCAGCGGCGCGGGCCATTTGCCTTGAGGTTGATTTTGTGACAGCAATCGAGAACGAGATTTTTCGAGGGGATACAGTTCGGCTGGACGGGAAGAAATTCCTGCGCTGCACTTTTGAAGACTGCGTCCTGTACTACGGTGGAGAGCGTTGCGAGTGGGAACACTCGCGCTTTCTAAATTGCCGCATCGTGGTCGACGGAAAAGCCCACAACACCATTCAAGTGCTGGTCGGATTGGGATTTCGATTCATCGAACCCGATTCGAACGGTCCCCGCTTAAACAATCCCGAGATTCACTAGGTTCCTTCACATACGAGTGCGCGAGTCAGTCAGCGGATTGCGGATGAGTCGCATTTGTGCGCTCCGACATCGAAGAAGAAAGGAGCATTCGATGAACTGGCAGGTGCTGCACTTGGAAAGTGAAGTCGCAAGTTGGCCGGGTGTAACGGCGCACTCTCACCGTTTCGCCGGGCGAGAATTCCGGTTGGGTGATGCCGAGATTGGGCACGTGCACGTCGGCGGAGTGGTGGACATACCTTTTACCCGCGCAATGCGGGATGCAGTGCTGGCCGAGGGTTTGGCGGAGGAGCATCGCTGGGTGCCGGACTCGGGCTGGACGACGTTTCACGTGCGCCGCGAAGACCAGATGCAGCATGCGATCTGGCTGATGCGCTTGTCGTATGCGCGCTACGCGATCAAGAAATCCGGAGAGCCTTGGAAGACGTTTGAAAAGGAGAGCATGAGGCTCGCGCTGCGGGAGCCGCTCTTGTCGTTGCTGCGGAAGTTTGTCCCAAGGCCTGCGGAGCACGATGGAGATCTGCTGCAGTCAGCAATGCCCGCGCCAACAGGCACGCAAGTGTCCGAGAACGCGCGCCGGGAGGCCGGCAAGTGACCAGCTACATCTGCGTCACGTGCGGGACCCAGTATCCAGCGGCGGAAAAAGCTCCTGCGCATTGCCCGATCTGCGAAGACGAGCGCCAGTACGTCGGATTGAACGGGCAGGAATGGATTTCGCTCGACGCGTTGCGCAAGGCGCATCGCAATGTGGTGTTCGAGGAGGGCGAACGGCTGTGGGGGATTCATACGCAGCCGAAATTTGCTATCGGGCAAAGGGCCTTGCTGCTCCAGAGCGCGCAGGGCGGTTTTCTGTGGGATTGCGTGAGCCTGATCGATGAGGAAACGGTGGGCCTGGTAAAGGAGCGCGGGGGAATTCGCGGAATGGCGATCTCGCACCCGCACTATTACACCAGCATGGTCGAGTGGAGCCGGGCGTTCGGCGGCGTTCCGATCTATCTGCACGAAGCCGACCGGAAGTGGGTGCAGCATCCCGACCCGGCGATTGAGTTCTGGAGCGGCGACACAAAGAAAGTAAGTGACGATCTCACTCTGATTCGCGTGGGCGGACACTTCGACGGCTTCCAGGTGCTGCACTGGGCTTCGGGCGAGCAAGGGAAGCGGCGTGCTGATGACCGGCGATATGCCGCAGGTTTGTCCGGACCGGCGGTACGTGAGTTTCATGTACAGCTATCCGAATTTTGTGCCGGTGAGTGCGACAACAGTGCGCGATATCGTACACAAGTTGGAGCCGTACGCGTTTTCGAAACTGCATGGTGCGTGGCCGAAGTTCGCGGTGGTGGGCGATCCGAAAGAAGTCCTGCGGCGATCGGCCGAGCGGTACTTGAGGGCGTTAGGAGAAAAGGGGCTGTGATGGGCGGGGATTCGGCGCGACCTGACGAACCCGGGCTCTACCGCCTTCCTTCGCCAGTTACTAAGTCTCCGTCGGATGAGAAGTGAGCGACTTGCACGGCGACTACTCGACAGCTCAAGTCTTCATTGAAACTGGCTGGACAGAAGGCTGGTTACAAAATCCGCCTGTTTAGTGACGGAGATCACAATGATCCGTCCGAAATCGAGCGACTATTAGGACCTATGTCGCGGCGGACCGCTCCCGAACCAAAGGTGCACTGTGAACCAATCTCATCAAGGAGATTGAAGTGCGCACTGCCGAGCTAGTGCTGTGGCCGTTTCTGGAAGAAGCACCCTTCGCTTCTGCGATGTTTGACTTAGCGATGCGCTACCTCCATGCGAGTCGAGGCTGGCGCAGGGATTACGGTCTCGGTGATCGCGAACTACGCGGCTTCTCTCACTACGAAGTATTCCCTGAAATTCCAGAGCGGTGGAAGGTCTTGCATCGCCGAGCCCTGGCCGGAGAATTTCTGCAAAGCGAAGAAGACTGTTTTGAGCGGGCCGATGGCACCGTGCAGTGGCTGCGTTGGCAGATTCGTCCCTGGTACGGAACTGACAGGACCATCGGCGGGATTGTTATTTCCACGGAGGACATTACTGAGCGCAAACGGATGGCAGAGCAACTTAGGCGCAGCGAGGAGACGATTTCGTTCGCTGGTGGAGGCCACCGCCGACGTGGTGTGGACCGGAAGGTTGGTGGACGGTGAGGTTTACGTTCCGGCGTGGACGAAACTGACTGGCCAAACGTATGAAGAAGCCCGTCGAGATTGGACGATGGCCGTCCATCCTGACGACCGTGCCGAGGTCGTTGAGGCATGGGCAAGGTTCATCAAAGAGGGCGGGGTATATCAAAGAACCTATCGTCTGCGCCAACGTGACGGTGAATACCGTTGGTTCGCCGTAAGTGGAGTGTCGATTCACGAGAAAGACGGAAGGCTTCGTGAATGGGTTGGCACCTTCAACGATGTGACCGAGCGCAAGAACATAGAGGAAGAACTGCGGATCGCAAAAGACAAACTGACGGAGGAGAAGCTCTACTTAGAACACGACATTGTCGATCGTGGCGGATTCGGAGAGATCATCGGCTGGGAGACCGGGTTAAAGAGTGTGATTGAAAGAGTGCAACTGGTCGCGCCAACGGATTCAACAGTGCTTCTATTGGGTGAGACGGGGACCGGAAAAGAGTTGATCGCCCGGGCGATCCACCAGCAAAGCCGCCGGGCCGACAAGCCTTTCATCAAGCTGAACTGCGCAGCCATTCCTTCCGGACTCTTGGAAAGCGAGCTGTTCGGCTCGGAGAAAGGGGCGTTCACCGGATCAGTCAGCCAAAGGGTAGGCCGCATCGAGCTCGCGGACCAGGGCACTTTGTTCCTCGACGAGATCGGCGACATCGCTCCATCGCTGCAGCCGAAACTGCTCCGCGTGCTGCAGGAACAAGAGTTCGAGCGCCTGGGCGGAAACCGCACGATCCGGGTGAATTTCCGGCTGATCGCAGCCAGCAACCGCGATCTTCGGACGGCAGCACAAGCGAATCAATTCCGTCCTGACCTGTATTACCGGCTGGCAGTTTTTCCAATCGAGATGCCGGCTTTGCGGCACAGAAAAGACGATATTCCGAAATTGGTGCATCACCTGGTCGCGGAGATTGCGCGACGCGCAGGAAAGACCATCACGAGCGTTACCCAGGAAGACCATGGACGCTTTGATGAAGTGGCACTGGCCGGGGAACGTGCGCGAGCTGGAGAATTTTCTGGAACGTTCCGTCATTCTGACAAACGGAACCGTGTTAGCCGCGCCCATCTCGGAGTTGGTGCAACCTGACCCCAGCGCCGCCAAGAGTGACGAGACGAGCCTGGTCTCTATCGACCGCCAACATATCCTGAAGGCGCTGAAAGATTCGGATGGGCGAATCAGCGGACCGCGCGGGGCAGCGGCCCGGTTGGGCCTCAAGCGCACGACGCTGCAATCGAAGTTGAAGAAGCTGGGGATCAGGTAGGGTTGGACACTGTCTCGTTCGTTCGCCTCAAACTATCCAAGATGCAGCCAGCAGCCAAAAAGGGTGCATTCGAACCCATATTGGGTGCATTTGGTGCGAAAGGGGGGACTCGAACCCCCATGGGTTTCCCCGCCAGATCCTAAGTCTGGTGCGTCTGCCAATTCCGCCACTTTCGCACGGGGTACGCTGAAGACGCGGATTCAGCGATTCCTAGAAAGTATACCTTGCGGTGCGCGCGCGGAGACTGGCCTATTGGATGGTGGGCAGCGGCTCGGTGCCGCTGGATTCGACCGCGGCGGGTTGGGTGATCGGGATGTTCGCCAGGATCCGCGTGCCTTTCGGGCCTGACTCTACGTTGAGGCTGCCTTCGAATTGACGCAGGCGTTCGCGCATTCCCAGAATCCCCACTCCCGAACCTTTCGACTGAATCTCCGCCAGGCGTTCCATCGACATGCCCTTGCCGTGATCCCGGACTTCGACGTTGACTGCGTCGGCGGTGCGCGCGATGCGGATGAGAGCCGTCTTGCTTCCGGAGTGGCGATGGATGTTGGTAAGGCATTCCTGCACCATGCGAAACACGATGAGTTCCATGTCGCGGTGCAATCGGCCGAATTTGTCGGACATGTCGAGCGTGATTTCCAGTCCGCTGCGCTCGCTGAGACCCTGCACGTACCAGCTCAATGCAGAGTACAAGCCGCTTTCATCGAGCAGAGGCGGGTGTAACAGGTAAGACGCGGTGCGGATCTCGCGATGGAGTTGCTGCACGGTCTCCTGGATGACCTCGGCGTCGCCGGCCAGTTCGGGAGCTTTGCGTCCGGCCTTCTGGGCGAGTTGCGCGAGATTCATGCCGAGCACAGTCAGAGTCTGGCCGGCGCTGTCGTGCAGTTCGCGCGCGATGTGGCGCCGCTCTTCGTCTTGTGCCTGCAGCACGCGCCGCGAGAGGTCGCGCAATTGCTCGGCTTGCCGCAGTACGTCGGCGGTGCGTTCTTCCAGTTGCCGCGTGCGGATGCGTACTTCCTGCTCGAGCGTTTCGGCGAGTTTGCGATGACTCTCTTCGGCGTGCTTGAGATTTGTGATGTCGAGCGTGACGCCGTCGAAGCGCCGGGGCTTTCCGGCTTCGTCATAGAACGTACGGCCCATGGCACGAATCCATTTTTCGCGGCCGTCGGGGGCGACCGTGCGGTACTCGATGTCGTAGGGCAGATCGTTTTCATTGCTGGCCGCAATGGCCACGCGGGTGGGCTCGCGGTCGTCGGGATGCAGCCGTTCATAGAACGTGTTGATCGTGACTTCAGCGTCGGGGGCAAGCCAGAAATGTTCTTTGACGCGGTTGTCCCAAGTGAGCTTGTCGAACGGCAAATCGCAGAACCAGAAGCCGACCTCGGCTGCGTTGGCGACCAGATCAAAACGTTCTTTCTGCTGGCGAAGCGTCTCCTCGGCCTGCTTGCGCTCAGTGATGTCGCGAGCGACGGCGAGTTGCGCTACGCTGCCATCGGGTCCAAGAAGCGGGGCCGCATGCGTCTCCATGTGACGGCGTTTGCCTTCGAGGCCGATGATGTCGAATTCGAGTGAACCGCGCATGCCGCGACAGACGCTCTCGTTGAAGGCGCGGAACTGGTCGCGATGCTCGGGCGCGACGAGACCATAGACACTCTTGCCCAGCACCGCCTCGGGCGATCGCGCTCCTATCATGCGCAAGCCTGAGGTGTTCATGTGCAGGAGGGTGCCGTCAAGCGCGACCAGTTTGACGCATTCGGGCGTTGTTTCGACGATGGCGCGGAAGCGCTCTTCGCTGGCACGAACGTCCTGCTCGTTGCGCTTCTGGCGGCTGATGTCGCGGGCCACGATGGAGGCGCCCACGACCTGGCCGGCGGAATCCCGCAGGGGAGAAATTGCGGCCGACACGTCAAGCGGCATGCCGTCTTTACGCAGACGAACTGTCTGAAAGTGGTCGACGCGCTCGCCGCGCCGCACGTGGTCGAGGAAGTCAAAGTGCTCGTCGCGTCGCTCGGCAGGAACGATGAGTTCGACATTGCAGCCGATGGCCTGCTCGGCGGTGTATCCGAAGATTCGTTCCGCGCCCTTGTTCCACGTGGTGATGACGCCGTCGAGATTCTGACTGATGATGGCGTCGTCGGACGACGCGACGATGCCGGCTAGCATTTCCGCGTCGAGCCGGAGTTTACGCTCCAGGTCGGCGGCTTCCCCGCGCATTCTGGCGATGGCAAGGTGCGAGTTCACGCGCGCCAGCAATTCGCGCGCGGAAAACGGCTTGACCAGGTAATCGTCAGCCCCCGACGCCAGACCCTCGATGCGGGATTCTTCCCCGGCACGCGCCGACAGCAGGATCAATGGAACATGTTTCAAAGACTGTTCGGATCGAACAGCTTGCAGAAGGGCAAAGCCATCCATGCGCGGCATCATGACGTCGGAAAGAATCAGGTCGGGGCGCCGCTGGCGCGCTCGCGCGAGAGCTTCCTGTCCGTCGACGACTGCCTCCACGTCGTATTGATCGCGCAGCAGGCGGCGAACGTAGTCGCGCAGATCCGCGTTATCTTCCGCGAGCAGAATGAATAAGCGCTTGGATTCAGGCTGATTCGACGCCCGCGGAAGCGTTTCGGGTGAAGTCAGCAGCGGACTCGACCGGGAATTCTGTGGCCTTGCTCTGATCGTCCGAGACCCAGCGCAGAGCTTCCTGGACATAGACATCGCCGTGCAGCGCAGTCGAAGCCGAGGTGCGTTCGGCGCCGATGCGGTCGGCGGGCAAGTGGTCGTTGCCCTGGGGAATGGTCACGGTGAATTTGCTGCCGCGCCCGGGTTCGCTCGCTACGCGAACGGCGCCGCCATGAAGTTTCACGAGTTCCTGCACCAGGGCCAATCCGATGCCGCTGCCTTCAAACGTTCTTCCTTGCGCATTTTTCACGCGATAGAAGCGCTCGAACAGATGGGGGAGGTCTTGCCCAGGTATGCCGGTGCCGGTGTCGCGAACCGAGAGTTCGACGGAACCGTCCACAGGGCGCAGGGAAACTTCGATTTCGCCTTCGAATGTGAACTTGAAGGCGTTCGAGAGAAGGTTGAAAACAATCTTCTCCCACATTTCGCGGTCGACGTAGATGCGATCG
The DNA here is from genome assembly GCA_963745435.1 of uncultured Acidobacteriota bacterium. Lineage (GTDB taxonomy): Bacteria > Acidobacteriota > Terriglobia > Terriglobales > Acidobacteriaceae > Gp1-AA133. The sequence continues at coordinate 123,873 of CAVUXK010000003.1, forward strand.
GCGATCGGGGGGCAGTCGATCGTGAGGTGCAAGCCTGCGCGCTCGATGGCCGAACGGAAGACGCTCGCCAATTCTGCCGTGAAAGTGGCCAGATCGGTCGGCTCATAGGAGGACTGGATGCGTCCGGCCTCGAGGCGCGAAAAATCCAAAAGGGAATTGACGAGCTTGAGCAGGCGGAGGGAGTTTCTGTGCGCGAGTTCAATGCGCTCGCGATTGGCGGCGGACAGATCTTGGGGATGAGCGATCGCATCTTCAAGCGGTCCCATCATCAGCGTCAGGGGAGTGCGGAATTCGTGGCTGATGTTGGCGAAGAACTGGGTTTTCAGCTCGTCGAGCTTGGCGAGCTCTTCGCGCTGGCGGGCGATTTCACGCTCGTGCGCTTTCTTCTCAGTAATGTCGCGGCCTTCGGCCGTGATGAACACGACGTTGCCGAACTCGTCTTTGACGGGCATCAGCGAGGCGTCAATGATGATGGTTTCTTTGCCGCCGGCGCGGCCGTAGATCTCGGTATCCCAGCGAACGAACTCGCCTTCGCGGGCGCGCCGAATGGATTCGCGGAGGGTCGCATTGATTTCGTTAGAGACCTGCCACCAGAAAGTGGTCCAGAAAGGTTTGCCCTCGACGTCGGCCAGCTTGATGCCGACTGCGTCGAGGGCGACCTGATTGATTTCCAGCACGGTTCCCTTGGCATCGAGCAGGCCAACAAACTGGACCATGGAGTCCAGGGTGATGCGGGCAATCTTCTGGCGATATCGTTCGCGGGTGTCGTTGGCCAGGAGCTGGGTGCCGCGGACATTCGCGAACCGCAGTGCGCGATTGGGTGCGGCAGCAGGCTTCGCACCTCCATTTTTCGTGATGCGGTCCACCGCCGGCGCGAGGTCTTGCGAGATGCGCGACTTGGGGACAAAACCGCGAGCTCCAACTTTGCGCGCCGCCTTTTCCATCTGGGCAGGATCGTTCTGGCTGACGATCAGAATATTGGTGTCGGGCGCGTGCTCGCGGATGAGTCGCGAAGCCTCGAGGCCGTTCATCTCAGGCATGGAGACATCCATAAGGATAAGGTCGGGGCGCAACTCTCGCGCCTTCGCCACGGCCTCCCGGCCATCCACGGCTTCACCGCACACCCGCCAGTCCGAACGGTCTTCGATCAAAGACCGCAAACTCCGTCGGAAGAGCTCGTGGTCGTCGGCGATGAGTATTTTGATCGCAGCCATATCAGTCCCGCGTGAAATACCCAATCTCAGATAGGTGAGTAAGAATCTTCTGATTTAAAGCAGAGCTACTCAAAGACAGCGCGTTCCGGCGCTAGCCCACAGACGCGCCGTGCTGTTTCAGCAACGAGAAAGAATGCTATAGACCTTCGTTTTTGAAGAATACAGTTTTTTATGTATCGCGGGAGTCTTTTAGCCCTTCCGACTCGAAGAGATTTTGAACAAATGCGAAGTTGTGCGTGAGGCTGCTATTGGCGGGCCGTGCTGGGCGGGCGCGGCGTCGGTTCTACGGGACTGCCGGAGCCTTCTTTTACCGTCTGGACAATATCCACGGAAGAATTTTCAAACTGTTCAAATCGTCCACTTGGCCACCGCACTTGTATCGAGTCCACCTTGTTTGTGACGCCCAGGCCAAAGTGGACCCGCATATCGCTGTGCGAAGCGTAGCTGGCGCCGCTTCGAACTTCGTCGACCAGAACGCGCGAGCCCGCCTTAACGGAGACGCGCGCACCGATGCCATCGCGATTGGACTTGGTGCCGACGGTGCGGATCGCGATCCAGTGATTGGGGGAGCGCACCTGGTTCACCAGCAGGCTGGGATGGTCGTTCATGTTGCTGACCACGGCGGAGAGCCGGCCGTCGTTCCAGAGATCGCCGATGGCAAGGCCGCGACCGGCATGCATGGCGGTGATGCCGGAGCCCGCGTCGGCCGAGATGTCGGTGAAGGTGCCGTTGCCGTTGTTGTGATAAAGGATGCGCGGTTCGGGGTAGGTGCTGCCGAGATGCTGCTTGTCGACCTCGGGATAGACGTGGCCGTTGACGACCAGAATGTCGGGCCAGCCATCGTTGTCGAAATCGAAGAAGGCGGCGCCCCATCCGAGATACTGCGTGTGCAGGCCGAGTCCGGCGGCGAAGGTGACGTCGTCGAAGGTGCCGTCGCCGTTGTTGCGGTAGAGGGTGGAGGTGTCGTCGGAGAAATTCGTTTTGAAGATATCGAGGCGGCCGTCGCCGTTGAAGTCGCCGATAGTGACGCCCATGCCGGCCTGCTCTCGGCCGTCTTCGTTGTAGGCGGCTCCCGCGGTCACGGCGACGTCGGTGAAGGTTCCGTCGTGATTGTTGCGGAAGAGGATGCTGGCCGTGCTGTCGCAGGCAATATAGATGTCGGGCCAGCCGTCGTTGTCGAAATCGAAAGTGGCGACGCCGAGCGAGTAGTGGCCGGGCGTTTGATCGATGTGCGCTTTGGCGGTGACGTCGGCGAATTTCCCGTCGCCCAGGTTGTGATAGAGGATGTTTTTCGCGGGAGGCAGTCCGCGGGGACCGCACATCACGGGGACGCCTTTCCACACACAGGAAGCGCGCGCGCCCGGCGCGGGTGCGGTAGCAAGATCGAAGTCCACGTAGTTGGCGACCACCAGATCGAGCAGGCCGTCGCGATCGTAATCGATGAACGCGCAGCCGGTTCCCCAGGCTTTGCCGGTCCCGGCCGTGCCTGACTTCTCGGCGACCTCGGTGAACACTCCTTTATTGTTGTGGTAGAGGCGGTTCTTCCCGTAGTAGGTGAGGTAGATGTCTTCCCAGCCGTCGTTGTCGTAGTCGCCCACGCACACGCCTTGCCCCCATCCGGAAGGTCCGGCCAGTCCGGCGGGCGTGGTGACGTCGGTGAAGGTGCCGTCATGATTGTTCCGGTAGAGGTGGTTGGTGGCCGTCTTGTCCTGCGGACGTCCTTCGAGCGTGGTGCCGTTCACCAGGAAGATGTCGGGCCAGCCGTCGTTGTCGTAGTCGAAGATGGCGACGCCGGTGCCGGTGGTTTCGATGATGTACTTCTTGGAGTCGCGGCCGCCGAAGATGTTCGACATGGTGATGCCGGATTTTTCGGCGACGTCGAGAAACTCCGCAAGAGGGGCGGCGGGCTTGGCGGGTGGTTGCTGAGCGAGAGGCGAAGCCGCTGAGGCCGAGCAGAATCAGCAGCGTACCGGCAAGCGATTGGAGTTTGGCGCGTGTCCCGGGCTGTGAGCCGAATGGCATGCTCTCACTGAGATACTAGGATGCACGCGGGCGGGTCAAGGTGCCGGCGCGGCGAGCGAAAGATCGGGCGGCTTTAGAATACAGGGAATCAAAGATGCTCCTCCATCGTCATCTCATTCTTCTTTGTGGCGCGCGAGTGCGGTTGTCGCGCTGGTCGCCGGGGCGTTGGTGTGTGCGAGTTTCGCGCAGCAGAAAATATCTCCGACAGCCGATGAGAGTTACCAGCAGGGGATGGCTGATCTGAAGAAAGGGTGACGTGTCGGGGGCACGGACTGCGTTCGAACGAGCTGTGAAACTGGCGCCGAACAGCGCCGAGGCGCACAACTCCCTTGGCTATGTGTTGCTCGCACAGGGGCATGCGGAGGAAGCCGCGGCCGAACTCAAGACGGCGGTGCGGCTCGATCCCAAACTTCTGTTGGCGCATGTGAACCTTGGCGAATGCTTTGATCCGCCAGCGCGACCTCGCAGGGGCGGAAGCAGAAGCGCGGCAAGCAACGCGGCTCGAACCCAAGAGCGCCGAAGCGCATCGAGCGCTCGGTCGAGTTTTGAGTTTTCAGGGGAAGACGGCAGATGCGACCTCCGAGATGGCGCAGGCGGTTGAGCTTGAACCGAAGCGCGCAGACCTGCACGACGAGTATGGATCTCTGCTGGTGCAGGGACAGCAGAACGAAAAGGCTGCTGATGAATTTGCCGAGGCGGTGAGGTTGTCGCCGCAATTCGGGCAAGCCCAACTGCATCTGGGAGTAATTCGCTGGCAGCGGCAACAATTCGACGAAGCGCAGAAATCGCTGGAGAGCGCGGCGCAGCTTTTGCCCGACTCTCCGCAAGCGCATTTTTACCTGGGACGAGTGCTTGAGCAGCGTGGAGCACGCGAGCAGGCGGTGCGTGAGTTTCAGGCGGCGGTGAAACTGAATCCGGATTGGGCCGAAGCGCAAACGCACCTTGGCTCGATGCTGCAGCGCCAGAACGATGTGGAGGGCGCGCTGCGCGCGTTCCGATAGAGCTGTGGAACTTCAACCCGACAATCCGGACGCACACAACAATCTCGGACTTGCGATGGTGCAGGGCGGGCAGGCCGCGCAATCGGTGGCGGAATTTCAAGCCGCGCTGCGGCTTCGCCCCGACGATGCGGGATACCGCGCGAACCTGGGGACGGCTTATCTTCAGCAAGCCGACTTCGAATCGGCGATCACGCAATTGCAGATGGCGCTCAAGAACACTCCCGACGACCCTACGCTGCACTACGACCTCGGCCTTGCGCTCAAGCTGAAAGATCAGCTACCGGAAGCGCTGGCGGAACTTCGCAAGGCCGAGGAACTGGATCCGTCGCAGCCCGACGTTCACTACACGCTGGGTGTGACCCTATGGCAGCAGGGTGTGTTTGATGACTCGGTGAAGGAGTTGCGGGCGGCGATCTCAGCGCGGAACGACTACGCCGAAGCCTACTACACGCTGGGAACCGTGCTGAAGCAGCAGGGAAAATTGCCGGAAGCGGCCGAAGCTTTGCGGGAGGCGATCCGGCTACAGCCTGATTTCGCCGGCGCCCACACCACGCTCGCCTCGGTGTTGCGCGCGCAGGGGGACCACGAGGGCGCGGCGGCGGAAGCCCGCGCCGGAGCGCAGATTGGGCAACAGAAAACAGGTCTGCAGGCCGCCACGCTGGCTACCAGTTCCGGACGTCGACTACTGGATGCCGGCGACGTGGACGGGGCCATCGCGCAATTCCGGTCGGCGATCAACTCGAGCCCCAACTACGCGCAGGCGCATTTTCAGCTGGCGATTGCGCTCAAGAGAAAAGGAAACAAGGACGAGTCGGCGAAAGAATTCCGCAAGGCGACGGAACTCGATCCGCAACTTTCCCCGCCGGCTTCTTAGCCTACTTCTCGTCTTCGTGGCGCAAGGCTACGATATCCGATTCGACCGGAACGCCGCGCGCTACCTTCACTCGCAACACGACTTCGAACGGCTTCACATCGGAATTCGCCGCGGCACCGAGGCGCGCGAGCAACTGATTCAGCGAGTCCTCGTGGCAAACGTATTCGACTGCTGCTTGTGTGCCGATGGTCGAGGTGCCCGCCAGGATCAGGACGGAGTTTGAGGGGTCGAGTCCTCTGGAAAGAGAGATGACGGCATAGTCTTCGCTCAGCGGCGCATTCGAGGGACTTCCAATAAAGGAAGGTGGCTCGCCAGCGCGAGGGTGCAGGTTGACGACGGCCAGGTCGCCTTTGCGCGGGCCCGAGGCCAGCCGTTGAAACGCGAATTGCTGGCTCATGGGAATGTCGCGCAGGGATAGATTCTCGGCCGGCGAGCCTACGAAGATAAGGTCATTGTTCTTGGCGTCGTCGAGCGAGAACAGGCTTCCGCGTTTGACTCGCACTTCCTGTCCAAAAAGATGAAAGACGCGATCGAGTTCGTGCACGGCCAGCACTTCGCCCACGCCGGTGTAGTGATCGAGGATCAGGGCATGTGAATCTTCAACGGGATTGCGGTAGCGCATCCCGGTCTCAGGCCGGCCGACGAACGCTGCATTGCTGAAGACCACCCACGGCTCCGAGGGACCAGAGATGAAGCTCTTCCAGAATGTCTGATAAGCGACATTGACAGACTGACGTTGTGAAACCGCATCGGTACGTAGATGGTTCTGCCACTTGACCACCAGAGCCGCAACCGCGGCGGCCAGCAGAACTGATAAGGCGATGACGCCGGCTGCCCAGTTGAGCAAAATTCTTCGCCGCCGGCGCACGGGTTCTGGTTTCTGTACGGCAACCGGAGTGGAACTCGCAGAAACCGATCGAGTATGGAACGTGAGCGTGTAACTGCCCTTGGGTAATTCGACGAGGATGGGATCGCGCTGACCTTCAGATGAATAGTACTCGGCGAGTTTCAGACGAAGCCGGCCGGCTTGCACTCGAATGGCAGAGTCCACGTGCGGATCAAAATCGGGAGGGCGACCAAAAACCTCCGTTGCAATTTGATACTCCTTGATGGGCAATCCCGGATTCTGGAGACTGTGTTGGGCGAGGTAACGAAGTAATCGGCAGAGCGATTCTGATCCGTGAAGGACGCGGCTACCCGCCAACCGGTCGATTGCGGCAGCGTATTGTGCGCGGTCGAGGCCCGACACTGTCACGCCCATGTAACAAGCGTAACAATGCGGCCATCCATGTGCAACAGCGCCTACTTTGAGCCTGTAACCGTATCAGACCTGTCGAAACTTTAATTCGAGCGGGGAGGAGTCCAATGTGATCGGCTCCAAAAATTCTCCGGTCGAATGTTCATGTGTGGGGGCATTCGGGAGATCGACCTTAACCTCGTTCGTCTTGCGAATCGCGACTCGTGGGGGACGCGAAGAGCGACCGAGAATCAAACATTGTTTCAGGAATTGGAATAAAGATTCTGCTTTTCATAGTTCGGCGAAGCTGCAGTTCCCAAATGTCATAGATAAGATTTGACGTTGGGTCAAAACTTACCAATCCCCGTGAACCGCTGAAAAATCGATCTACCCGTGATGTAGGTCACAGCGGTGTGAAAGTGTGAATAGTATTTTTCTACTAGCGAGAATGGCAACAGCGGGGTATTTTAGGTTTCCGTCACAAGTTCTCTCTCAAGCCAAGTAAGCCCAAATCGGGAAGAGTTGCGTTCAACGGTTGTCCACGCGGAGGAGTTCGATGAAGACGAAGTTCTGGATGGGAATGGCAGTGATGCTGGTGAGCGTAAGCATGCTCATGCCGACCGCTGCATTTGCGCAGGCGGTTTACGGAAGCATCCTGGGAACGGTGACAGATCCGCAAGGCGCGGCGGTCGCCGGCGCGAAGGTTACGGTCACGAACCAACGCAAGGGCAGCGAAGACACGGCCACCACGAACGCAGACGGAAACTATTCGGTCACGCACCTGGTGCCGGATACTGTACACGGTGAAGGTCGAAGGCACGGGCTTCAAAATCAGCCAACAGAAGGACGTAGTTGTAGAGGCAGATGCCGGCGCACGCGTGGACATGCAGTTCCAAGTCGGTGGCGCGACCGAGACGGTGGAAGTGACTGCCGAAGCTCCGCAGCTGAAGACCGATCGCGCTGACGTTGCGGTCACCTTCAACGAACGAGCGGTCGTAGAAGTGCCGATCCTCAATCGCAACTTTACAGAACTACAATTGATGGCCCCGGGCTCGCAGAAGATTGTCGGGTGGAGCCACGCCGCCACCGAGAATCCGCAGCAGGGATATCAGATCTTCACGCAGGGACAGCATTTCAGCGGGACCGGATTCGAACTCGACGGAACCGACAACCAGGATCCGATCCTGGGCATCATCGTCGTGAACCCAAACCTCGACGCCGTGACGGAAGCCAAGGTTGCGCTGCAGAATTACGACGCCGAATTCGGCAAGGCTGTCGCCAGCCTGGTGACCTCGCAGACCAAGTCGGGCAGCAATAGCATTCACGGTAGCGGCTTCCTTTATCGCCGTTCGGATTGGAATCAGGCGCGCGATCCGTTCTCGCAGAGCGCCCCGGATAAGGTAACGGGCCGCTTCGTTGCCACCGTCGCGCTGGGCACAGTTTGGCGGCACCATTGGCGGAGCGATCATAAAGGACAAGCTGTTCTTTTTCGGAGATTATCAGGGAACCCGGCAGAACAATGGCGTAAGCGGATTGTTCACGGTTCCGACACATACCGCCCTCACTACCTGCGACCCCACGACGAATCACAACCGGGTTCTGCGATCTAAGCGATTATCTGGGTGTGGCGCCCGGAACAACCCGGATCAGTAAGGCAGGACAAATTTACGACCCAACTACGGGCGACCCGCAACACGGGTGCTGGCCGAACTCCATTCGGCCGCAAGCCAGGTTGCCCGGCAATTGCATTCCGATCGGCAGAATTTCGCTGCGCGGCAGCAAAGATTCTTGCTTTATTCCCAGATCCCGGGGCGGGCGCTCCAGTGCTAGAACAACTTTCGTCGGCGCCGGCTCGGGTCCATTCAAGTCGAATGGCTTCGATACTCGCATCGACTACACGGTAAGCCAGACGCTGAATGTCTTCGGTCGGTTCAGCCTCTCCCACTACACGCATCTCGGGCACAGGCCTGCTGGGTGCTTTGGGCGGTCCCGGCAACGGGGGAACCAGCGACGCTCCCGGGCTTGTCTGGCAGTTCGACGACTCACAACTACAGCTTGGCGACTGGTTTCAACAAGACCGTCACGCAACAGCTGGCTGACTGACTTCCGCTTCGGCTACTTCAAATACAACCCGAAACACCAGCAAGCCGGATGGCGGCACTCCGATGACCGACTTCGGAATCTCCGGGGCGAACACCGGCGACCCGAAGACCGCCGGTCTGGGTTCCTTCCAACTGGGAAAGGATCCACTCAGCGGCTTCAACGGAGCTCCGAATCAATGGCGGCGCCGGCCTGGTGGTCTCCAGCTTCGGCGACGGCCTTGGCGTTGCTCGCTGCAACTGCCCCTTGACCGAAAGCGAGCAGCAATTCCAGTTCGTCAACAACTGGACCCATGTGAAGGGCAACCATCAGATCAAGTTCGGCGCCGACATTCGTTACGCGATGAACTTGCGAATTCCCAGCGACAACAACCGCACCGGCGAATACAACTTCAGTCCGGAAGCCACTTCGAACGGCGGCGGTGAACGGTCTGGACCTGGCGACGTTCCTGCTGGGCGATGTGACCTCGTTTGCGCGCTACGTCAACAATCCCGGTATCGCGGGCGCGAGCAATGCGGCCGAGAGGCAGAAGCGCTGGTTCTTCTACGGCCAGGATACCTGGCGCGCCTACTTCGAAGTTGACCGATCAACTACGGATTGCGCTGGGAGATCTACTTCCCCGAGACCGTGAATGGAAAAGCTCACGGCGGGTTTGCAAACATCGTGGACACCGGCGGAACGGGCGGAATCCGCGTGGCTGGGGTTGGTGCGTACAGCCTGAGCGGCAGCGTCGACAATGATCTGCATGCCTTTGCTCCACGTTTGGGCATTGCTTACCAGGCCACGCCCAAGACAGTGGTTCGCATGGGCTATGGACGCAGCTACGACATCGGAGTGTTCGGGTCGAACTTCGGACACACGGTTACGCAGAACCTGCCCGTGCTCTTGAAGCAGAACTATGACGCCAGCACCTTCACACTCGGCCGCTTCAGCTAACCTGCATTCCCTTGTTCTCGTCTGGATGCAGGTCCGAACTCGAATCCCGGTATCGACCCGGCGAATGCGTTTCCAGCTGTTCCCGCGAACGGCTTCATTCCTCTGACCTCGGGGCTTTCGGGCACACACATTCGACCCACCAGGCAGGTATTGCCGACTGTGGACGCCTGGAACGTCACGGTTCAACGCCAGCTGAGCAACACGATGTCTCTCGAGGTCGCCTACGTTGGCAGCAAGGGCACGCACGGATTCGTTGCCGATGAATCCGAACTACGACATCAACCCGGCGCGGGCGGGCGACGGCAACGATGTCACTCAAGCCTTCCTGGTTTCGAGCACCCAACCACAGCCGTGTCCTGCGGGCGCTACACCAAACCTGCCGGCAATTGCGGCCCAGCCACTTACAAGGGATTCAGCGCCTTCACTTCGCAGAACAGCCGCCGGCCTCTCTTCCCGACGATTCCCTTCGACTTGGGGAACTACTACGGAAACGACGCGGCCAGTACTTACAACGCATTCGAAGTCAAAATCGACAAACGCTTCTCGAACGGATTGCAGTTCCTGTCGCACTACACCTTCTCACACGCTAACGGCTACGCCAGGACAACTACTACGCCGTCAGCCATGCCGCTGTCGTGGGGACCGGTCGATTTCAACCGCGACCAGGTGTTCGTCTTCAGTCCCATCTACGAGCTGCCCTTCGGCGGGGCAAGAAGTACAAAGGCGATGCCAGCAGAGCGATGGATTACATCATCGGTGGATGGCAGATCAGCAATACCACCAACTGGAGCAGCGGTCTGCCGTGGACGCCGAGCATCGGCGAGTGCGGCGCCGTCATCGACACCGGTCCGTGCCGTCCGAATGTGGGCAGGCGAAAACTCACACTTGAGTGTCGGACCTCTGGATCCAGTCAACCACACGCGAACCTTCTTCACACCGGTAGCGCCGCTCGCGTATCCCGATCCCAACACGCTGCCGGTAGGAACGGACGCGTGCAGCCTGTCAGCGTCCGGTTTCTGGCCCGTTCGCCTGCCGAATTGCGGTCAGATCGGCAACGGCAAGGCGCAATACTTACCACGGTCCAAGAGGCTTCTATTCCGACCTGTCGGTCTCGAAGGCTTTCGCAATCACGGAACGGGTGAAGGCGAAGTTCCTCATGAACGCCTTCAACATCTTCAATCACCCGGTGTATGCCTTCAGCCAGAACAACGGGGCGAACGGTTGCGTCGATTGTCAGGGCTGGCAACAACGGGAAGATCACCGGGCTGGAGGGTGGCACGTCACATGCGTCAGCTGGAGTTTGCCGTGCGGTTCGAGTTCTAAAAACCTGCAAGCCTTGTACATGGAGGGAGTCCACATCGGACTCCCTCTTTTTCTTGGTGACGGCTCCTCAGAACGGAGGCCTTGAGCTGGTCGGCGCGCGGCGATCGCCTGGCGGTGTGTTCTAATTTCCCTCTAGAGGTCCGCCGAAGATTGTGAATATCGCTGCTCTTGTCACTCGTTCTTTTTCTTGCTCTCCCGCTATCGGCCCAGCAGGGTTCAACCCCTTCACAGGATGCCTCGCCGTTGCCTTCTGCGCCCTCTCAGGCTGCGGATTCGGTGTTTGCTGGGGCTCGGAAGCTGGTGCAGCAGGGGAAGAGCTCTGAGGCCATTGCTGAGCTTCAGCGTCTTGGGGCTGAGAATCCGAATCTGCGCGGGTTGGCCCATGAGCTGGGCATTACGTACTACAAGGCCGGAGATTATCTGAAGGCCATCGACGCGTTCAAAAAAGCGACGCAGGAGGATCCCGAGGACAAGGAAGCGGTGCAGTTGCTCGGGTTGTCAAATTATCTGGCCGGGCGGCCGGCGGACGCGATCCCGCTGCTGGAGAAAGTGCAGGGATGGTATCCGCGGGCCAATGTGGATGCGTCGTACATTCTGGGCGTTTGCTATATCCAGACCAAGGATTATCCGAAGGCGCGGGTGGCGTTTGCGCGCATGTTCGACGTGCCGGCCGACTCGGCGGCGGCTTACCTGTTTACGGCGCGGATGCTGCTGCGGCAGGAGTTCGATCCGATTGCCGAGGAGTATGCGCGCAAGGCGATTGAGCTCGATCCGAAATTGCCGCTGGCCCATTTCTTTTTGGGGGAGTTGCACCTGTACAAATCAAAGATCCCGGAGGCGATTGCCGATTTTGAGGCAGAGTTGAAATTGAATCCGGGACACGCGAATACGTACTACAAGCTGGCGGACGCTTATTCGCGGGTGCAGAAGTTCGACGACGCAGAGCGTTTGCTGCAGCGCTCGATCTGGCTCGATTCGACGTCGACTGGCGCCTACATCCTTGCTGGGAAAGGTGCTCGAGAAGAAGGGCGAGGCGGAGTTGGCGGCGCGAGCGTTGCAGCATGCATTGAGCGTCGATCCGAATAATTCGGTGGCGCATCATTTGTTGGGACAGGCGTATCAGGATATGGGGAAGACCGCGGATGCGGAGCGGGAACGCAGGCTTGCGCAGGAGTTGCAGGACGCGCCGGGGAAACCGGAGTAAGAGGGGAAGGGCACGGGCTTTAGCCGTGCCATAACGACCTGCCGCTATTCGCGCTTCAGCGCCTGAGGTGAGCTTTTCAGCTAGTGAGCAGAAGAGCCTCCTTCAGCGGCTAAAGCGCAATCAAAGGGAAGATCTCTCGGCCCGACTGAAGTCGGGCCCTTCCCAGTGCTTGCCTATCCGGTTACAACTTTGCCTTCGTCATTTAGCGAAGGTCGCTTGCTCATTCGCCAGGCGCGTCACCATCTCCGCTGGCAATTTGTGCAGCAGGACCAGGAAGGCGCCGTTGGTCCAGCCGAAGCCGACTACGTTGATCTGATACCCGGTGGCGACCTTGGCTTCCGACGAGCGCGTGATGACGTTGTATTTCTCGCGGATGGTGCCGTCACGACGGAAATTCTCCGCGATGTTGGAGAGAAACTCGTACGAGGTGCGATCGGCATCCTCGTTGAAGCCGTACTTCCGCAAGCCCTCGATCGCGATCAGTTGCGTCGGCGCCCAGCCGTAGGGCAGGTCCCATTGCACGCCTGCATCGACATCGCTCATGGCCAGCCCGCCTGGGTGTTCAAAGATCCGCAGGTTCTTGCGCAGGGCCTCCGCCTGCTCTTTGGTCGCGATGCCCGCCCACAACGGATAGAACGTCGTGATGTAGTGGTAGGCAGAGCGCGTCGATGTATCGAGGTTGTAGTCGAAGTACATGCCTTTCTGCGCATCCCACAGAAGCTTCTGCACGCGCTCTGCGCGCTGGCGGGCGCGGCCGGCCCAGCGCTGCGCGTCTTCCCGGCGGCCGAGAATTCCGGCAATCTGCTCCAGATCTTTTTCTGTCTTGTAGAGCAAACTGTTCAGGCAGACGGGGGCGAAGTGATGCGTGCCCGCGCCGTATGGCCCGAAGCGAAAGGAAATGTCGAAGCCGGACTCGCGCATGGCGCGGTCGCCTTTGTAGTAGTCGGCGGTCAGGAAGATGTCGCGCGCCGGATCGCAATCGGCTTTCGCCATGGTGCGCTGCGCGTTGCAGACCTGTACGGAGTAGCGGGCGCCAAGATAGGCGGCCGCGGCCTTGCGCTGGTCTTCGGGACTTTGCGCCGCCTGAGGCTCGTCGACCTCGGTGATGTAGTTGCGGCCTTGCGCGTTGAGCAGAAAAAACCCGGCAACCCGGCGATAGGCGTCAGTCTCGTCTTTCAGGCTTTCCGGGGCGGGTCCGTTGCCGAAATCGAAATAGCGCGAAAGGCCGGTATCGCCTGCCAGGTGCGGGTCCCGGTTCCACATCTCGTAGTCTTTGCTCGCCCACTTGTAGCCCTGTTCGAGGAGTTCGTGATCGTCTTTGCCGGCGGCCTTCTCGGCTTCGTAAACCGACAGGATCATCGACGTGAGGAACGGCGGTTGCGAGCGTGTCAGGAAGTAGGTGCGGTTCGCATTCAGCACCGTGCCGTAGTGCTCGATCTCGAAAAAAAAGTTTTCAATGATGCCGCGCGCCAGCTCGAGACGCTTGTCTTCTACCAGTCCGCGCACGATGAAGTACGTGTCCCAGCCATACATCTCGTTGAAGCGGCCGCCGGGGACGACGTACTTGTTCGGCAGATAGAGAAGGCCGGGCGGGGTGATGTTGGTGGCGACCTGTCCGGGCCCCGTGATGGTCGCGGGAAGATGCTCGACCTTAATGTGGCAGCGCTCCTGCATTTCGCGGACCGAGTCGGGCAGGGAAAATCCCGCGGGCAAGTAGAGGATCGAGTCCTCCGCCAGCTTAGGGTCGACCACGGTGTTGCAGTCGGTCATCGAGCGCGTCAGCGTGTCCCAGCCGGTGGCAATGTATTTGAGGATCGGGTCGAGGGCGGGTTTTGCGGAGGGCTGAGGATCTCGCGCGAAAGCCGGGGTGAGACACAGGATAAGGAGTGCAGCCCACGCTCCGCGCGCAGGCTTCGAGGCGCGCGAACGCTGCGGAAGATCGATTTTCATAAGGGGGAAAGGATAGATCACGGGGAAGTGGAAACGAAAGAAAATGTGGAGTGAAAGGTCGATTTTCGGCGGGCAGAAGTTTGTGTGTTCTTCTCTCGGCGGCTAAGCGAAAAGACGTAGAGCGCGGGCGGGACGCCCACGCTCCATGGGCAAGAGCAAGAGCCGCGGGCGGGGGCGCCCGCGCTACACAATCCTACTGGACTGTCCGCGATCAGGATTCCCAGCGGCGGTAGAGAGACTTCAGTTCCGTTGCTGGATACGCCTTGCGTTGCCACCAGGCTCTTCAGGTTGCCGTGCCGCCAGGCAGCTTGAATGTCGGCTTCTGTGGCGATGTCGTCATGTTCAGCGCCACCAGAACTGATTTTCCCGTTGTAGGTGCGCAGGTAGGAGAGCACGTTGGCGTCGTCTTCGTTCAGGGCGGTGTAGTTGCCTTCGAGCAGAACCGGGTTCGTGTGCCGCTGAGCTAGAACCTTGCGATAGAACTCCAGCACGGAATTCGGATCTTTCGATTCGGTGGCGACGTTGTGCGTCTTGTAGCTTGGGGGAACCGGCAGCCAGGGATCGTGCGTGCTGAATCCGCCGTTCGCGGTGTCGTCCCACTGCATGGGAGTGCGCTCGCCGTCGCGGCCGATTTCTTTGGGCCAGCCGGTGCGGCCTTCCGGATCCTTTACGTCTTCCTTGCGCTTGGGATTGTTGTTCTCCATCCCGATCTCTTCGCCGTAATACATGATGGGCGTGCCGCGCAGTGTCAGGTAGAGCGCCGCCATCAGCTTGGCGATGTCGTCGTTGTGCGTGCCGTCGCCGTAGCGGTTGTAGGAGCGCTCGATGTCGTGGTTGCTGATGACGTAGGTGGGCCATCCGCCGGAGGAGTCCGCGGCCGCGATCTGGCGGCGGAATTCGGCAGGATCGAGCTTATCGACGCGTGTGAACATGAAGTCCATCGGCATCTGCAGTTCTTTGTTTTTGCCGCCGTAGTACTCCTTGAGCTCGTCGATGTTCTTGGTCCAGGTTTCGCCGATCAGCACGGCATTGTGCTCGTCGGCAACCTTGCGCAGATTTTGCAGGACCTCGTGTACTCCCGGCAGTTTCTGGTTGTACTTGTGTTCCGTGTTCGGGTCGCCGAACTTCGTTGTGCCGGGCAGCACGGGATTGTCACGCATGTCGGGATCTTCAAACAGCGTATCGACGGCGTCGAGCCGGAATCCGGCGACGCCGCGGTTGTACCACCAGCGCGTCACATCGAACATTGCTTTCTCTACGGCGGGATTGTTCCAGTTGAGGTCGGGCTGCTCTGCGTAGAAGTAGTGGTAGTAGAACTGGTTGGTTGCGGGATCGAACTTCCACGCCGATCCGCCGAACTCGGAGATCCAGTTGTTGGGGGGCTGGTTGCCGGGCTTGGGGTCATGCCACACATACCAGTTGCGATAGGGGTTCGTCTTCGAGGATTTCGAGGCGATGAACCACTTGTGCTGATCGGATGTGTGGTTGATGACGTAATCGAAAATGATGCGCACGCCATGCTTCTTGCCTTCGGCGGCCATGCGATCGAAATCGGTCAGCGTGCCGTACATGGGGTCGATGTTTTCGTAGTCAGCCACGTCGTATCCGAAATCGACTTGCGGCGAGGGATAGCAGGGCGTGATCCAGATGGCGTCGATGCCGAGGTCGTGCAGGTAACCCATCTTCGAGGTGATGCCCTTGAGGTCGCCGATGCCGTCATTGTTGCTGTCGGCAAAGCTGCGCGGATAGATCTCGTAGAACACGGCGTGCTGCCACCACTCGTGCCCCTCGGCGTCGACCGACTTTTTCTGCGCCGTGGCCCACGGGGCCGCGAGAGTGGCAATGAGGATCAGGATTGCTGGGACTGAGATTTTACGCATGTTGCCTCTCCCTCGCGATTGATGATTTCGTATCGAGAATCGTTTTGCGGCGACCTTTACCACCCTGTGTCAGTTGGCCTTGGTGTGCTCGGGCGAACTCTTGGCCGTGAAATGAAAAATGATTTTGGCGCGCGCGTATTCGTCGGCGTCGCCCGCGGGCATGTGGAGGTGAACCTGTCCGCGTCCGGCTGCGCCCTTTGTCCATTCCGCGCCTTCTACCAGGCTTAGCTGTCCGGCGCTCCACACGCCAAGATCGTAGACCGTGCCTTTGGCACCGGCGACATCGAGTTCCAGGCGGTCGTGTGTTGCGCTCCAGGTTTCGGAGAGGACGCGCAAGCCGCGGCTCTTCGTGCCCAAGGCGGGCAGCGACGCCGGGATGCTCACGCCGAAGTCATTCAGGACCGTAATGTGAATTTTGTTCGAACCTCGCGTCAGCGGAAATTTCACGTTCAGGTGCTGGTCCGCGGGGCTCTTGGTCACGCGATTGGCGACCAGATGCCCGTTCATCTCGACCTGGATGACTTCGGCACTCAGAGCTAGCGAGGGAGAGAATTCCAGCGAGCAATCGCCCGTGCCGCTGCGCTCAGCTTCGAGGCTGATAGTTTCTTCGGTGCGGTGGTAGCGAAGGTCCACCACGCAGGATCCAACGTGAACGTTCTTCACGGCGAAGCTCGGCCAGTCGGCCGGAACATGGGGCGCGAACGTCAACACATGGTTATTGGCGTCGCTCGAAAGCCCGAACATTCCTCGCAGCAGCGGGCTGATCACCATGGCGGCCGACCAGATCTGGTGCGGAGAACTCGTGGACAGCGGTTGGTATTGATCGCCGGACAGAACTTCGGTGACGTGGCCGAGCGACCCATCGAGTGCGAGCAGAGCATTGGCGCGCAGATTTCCATACGCGGGCTGATCGCGGTGATATTGATACTCGCCGACCGAAGCCCATCCGGTGAACAGCGGCCATACCGACCCGTAGTGATAGCCACCGCCACTGTAGCGGGAAGCGGTCGATGCGATGATGCGCATGCCCCAGTCGGCCTGATGCTCAGGCGCGGCCAGTTCGCTGATCATGGGCTGCGCCTGTTCTTCGCGCAGCAGTCCAAACCACATGGGAACGGTCGCGAGCACGCTGGGTTCGTCGACCGGCTTGCCCGACTGATCCAGCCCGAAGGCGTAGCGCTTTTTATCAGCCAGCCAAAAGATCTGGTTGATCAGTTTCTCGAGATTTTCGGCTTCCTGCGTCAGCTTGGGCTCTTCTTCACTCTTGCCGACGAGATGAGAGATATTTGCGAGACCGCGAAGCGCGGCGGCTCCGACACCACTTTGATACAGCTCCCCTCGCACGGGCAGCAACGGCCCGCCTTCCACCCATCCGTGACCGATGCCGAAGTTCTGCGGCAGGCCTTGCGGATCGTAGGTCGAATGTAAGAATTGATAAGCCTTCCACAGGCTGTCCCATTTGCTGCGCACGAACTCGAGGTCGCCGCTCTCGTTCGCGTAATCGTTCATCGCGATGATGTAGAGCGGAGTGGCATCGGCCGAAGCGTATGCGTAGGGATAACCCTTGAACCAGTCAACCAGGCTCGCGGTCTGTGCGATCTCGTGGGGGATTTTTCCGTCTTCGCGCTGGAACTTGCTTAGAAACTCGAGTGCCGTGCGCGTAGTGGAGAAGTCGCCTTCTGCGTCGAGCGCGAGGGCGGTCCACATGGAGTCGCGGCCGAAGAACCACGCGAAGCCGGGCCGCTGGCTGGTGCCCGATGTGCGATAGCCGGCGATCATGCCGGTGCCCAGGAACGGGTTGTTGACGAATCCTTGCAGTACGCTGATGCGCGACCAGTCATAGGCCTGTTGGAGTTGTGCGTCCGGCAACTCGACGCTCACAGTGCGCGCCAGGTAAGCGCGGTAGTAGGCGGCTGCCTCGCTGAGCAGTTGCGCATAGTCCGAGGTCAGCTGCTGGTACGTCTTCTGCGCCTCGGTTGCGCCGTGCACGGACGCCGACAAAATCACCACACGGCTTTCGGACTTGCGGCTGGTCACGCCGAGATCGAACGAGTCCTCGTTCGAGGACGAGTAGTTGTCCTGATACTCGAGGTGCTCGTTCGTGGCCGTAGGCGAGCCGACCACGGCGGCGTATTTCTTCTGCTCTTCACCGAAGGTAAACGCGTGCAGGGTCGCATCCCAATTGGCATAAGTGGCACCCAACGCTGCGGGCCACTCCAGTTGGAAATCGCGATCAAAGGCCACACGGATGTTCAGCGGATTCTCGGTCGTGATCTCGAAGGTGATCACCGCACCCGGTTCCTGCACCGGCACGAAGAACGTTTCTTTCACCGTGAACGTGTCCCCGGCGTAAAGAATGGAGCAGGACTCAGGCCTTGCGGTCACAGTTCGGGCCAGGGATTCGGCCGGCAGAATTCTTCCGCCGACCTCAAACTGCACGTGAAAGTTGCGGAACAGCTTTAGCGGGTAAACCCAGGCCTCGACTTTTCCGGATTCGTCGCCAAATAGTCCGGCGCGCGTGCCGACCGCGGTAAGAAATTCCCACGGACGATCGGTGCGCGAGAGTTCGAGCGAGCGCTCTTGAGCAGGGGCGAGAGTTGCGCCTAGAAATAGAGCGAATGCTAAGAACTTCTTCAGGCCGGAACGATCGCAGTGAAGGCGAGGGTGCGGGGATAATGGCATCGTGTGCGAACAGCGATCGCATGCAACGCAGAACAGCGGTTGCGCCCACCCAACTTGCCAACGGCGCAGCCTTCTCAATAGAGTAAGAACGAATTCTAGCACTCGCTTGTCCAGGAAGGTACCAGCGTTTTGCGCCCCTCCCGACGTTCGTTTCTGCGCTCCCTGAGTCGTTCTGCGCTGGTCTTGCCGCTGGAGGGCGTGCTGCAGATGGCCTGGCCAAGCCACTCCTGGGCGCAGACTGCCGAGAGCAAGCCGGCTGAAAAATCTGCTGACTTAGGGTTGAGCTTTATCAATGTTGCCAAAGAATCGGGGCTCAATGCCAAGACGATCTTCGGCGGCGAGCACAAAAACAAATATCTGCTCGAAACCACCGGCTGTGGAGTCGCTTTCTACGACTACGACAATGACGGCTGGCTCGATATTTTTCTGGTGAATGGTTCGCGACTCGAAGGATTTCCCAAGGGCGAAGAGCCGACCTCGCATCTCTTCAAGAACAATCGCGACGGAACGTTCACCGACGTGACGGCGAAGGCCGGAGTCGCACGCTCGGGCTGGGGGCAGGGAGTCTGCATCGGCGACTACGACAACGACGGATACGAAGATCTATTCGTCTCGTACTTCGGGAAGAATGTGCTCTTCCACAACAATGGCGACGGGACTTTTACCGACGTCAGCGAAAAAGCCGGAGTCGCCGGCAATGGCAAGCGCTGGAACACGGGCTGCGCGTTCGTGGACTACGATCGCGACGGCAAGCTCGATCTCTTCGTCGCGAACTACATCGATATGGATCTCGCGACGGCTCCTGTGCCGGAGTCGGGACCGTGCCTCTACAAGGCGGTGATGGTTGCGTGCGGTCCGCCCGGACTGAAGGGCGGGAAGAACATCCTGTACCACAACAACGGGGACGGCACGTTCAAGGATGTTTCCGAAGCCGCCGGAATTTTTTCAGCAAACGGAACCTACGGATTAGGTGTGCTCACGGCGGACTTCGACAACGACGGATGGCCCGACATTTACGTCGCCAACGACTCGACCGCCAGCGCGCTTTATCAAAACAAAAAAGATGGCAAGTTCGTGGACATCGCCCTCGAATCGGGATGCGCTTTGAGTCCCGATGGCAAGCCGCAGGCCGGGATGGGCGTGTCGGCGGCGGACTATGACCTCGATGGGAACCTCGACATCGTTAAGACGAATTTCGCGGGCGACACGCCATCGCTCTATCACAACCAGGGCGGCGCCAACTTTGAGGACACAACCTTTACCGCTGGCTTGGGATTGCACACCCAATATCTCGGCTGGGGATGCGGCTTCTTCGATATGGACAATGACGGCTGGGCCGACATCCTGATTTGCAACGGGCACGTGTATCCGGAAGTCGAGCAATTGAAGACCGAGGCGGGGTATGCCCAGAGAAAACTGCTTTACCGTAACTTGCGCAATGGCCGGTTCGAAGATGTGTCGCTGAATGCGGGCTCAGGAATTTCAGAGCCGGTCGCGTCGCGAGGATGCGCCTTCGGCGACTTTGACAACGATGGCGATCTCGACGTCGTAGTCAACACCGTGAACGGGTATCCCCAGCTTCTGCGTTGCGATCTTCACACCGGCAACAATTGGATCAAGGTGCGCACCATCGGAACGAAATCCAATCGCAGCGGAATTGGAGCGCGGTTGAAATGCGTCACGAAAGTGGCGGGAGAAACCAAGCCGCACGAGCAGATCGACGAAGTACGCAGCGGAGGAGGCTATTTCTCGCAGAACGATCTAAGAGTGCACTTCGGGCTTGGCAAGGCCGAGAGAGTGGACCTTCTCGAGATCCGCTGGCCCAGCGGGCAAGTCGATACGATCAAAGACGTAAAGCCCAACCAGGTTGTGTACGTAAAAGAAGGATCAGGAATCGTGCGCACAATGCCCTTTGAGGCTGCCAAGAAATCCGTGCGCTGACGAACTGAGGTCGCCATCGCGTAGGCTACTCAAAGCACAGCACTTCCATCCCACCGCAATTTACCTAAGGTTCTTGGTCAGCGTTCTACAGAATCTACCGGAGACGATCCGCGACACAGCAGGCGTAGGTTCGTTCAAGACGAACCAAAAATCAGTAGATGCTTGCGCGCCCTTTGATTTGAGATTTGATCACCAGGAGGCTGTGCTAATGAATTGGGATCAGGCAAAAGGACAGTGGACGCAGATGAAGGGTTCTGTCCGCAAGCAGTGGGGCAAGCTCACCGATGACGACCTTGACGTCATTGCCGGCGAACGAGAAAAGCTGGTAGGCAAAATCCAGGAGCGATACGGAATCGCGAAGGAAGAGGCCGAGAAGCAGATCGCCGGCTGGAACCCGCCGACGGGCGCGGAAGTTTCGCAGGCAGAGCGCGAAAAAGAACTCCGCCGCAAAGCCGGCTAAACAGGTTTTCAGTATCGCGGGCCAAAGCAGGTAAATTTCACAACTAAAAGTACTTTCGGAGGAAATATCATTATGAAGAAGTTGTTAGTTCTTTCAGCCGCTTTCATGCTGGCGTTGCCGGTCATTGCCCTTGCGCAAGATCCCGCAGCTCCGGCCGGAAGTCAGTCCAGCCAGCAGCCCGGTGCCAGCCAAACCGGCGCCAGCCAGGGCAATGACACGATGGGTCAGCCTTCCGCCAAGGGCGGCAACGTAAAGGGAACCGTCAGCCAGGATGGCAAGACCTTGGTGGGCGATGACGGCAAGAGCTGGACGATCGCCAACCCCGACGCCGTGAAGGGCCACGAAGGCCACCACGTCGAGCTGAAGGGCAGCGCCGATGCCAGCACCAACCAGATCCAGGTCAGCTCGGTGAAGATGCTCAAGGGCGACAAGGGCTCGATGAAGAAAGACAGTTCGCAACCACAGTAAACAATTTCATTCCTGATGCCTGAAGGCCAGCTGAAAAGCTGGCCTTCTTTTTTTGCGTGCGCCGGGCGCCCACGGCGCGTTGGGCTTCGCCCCGTAGCGCCGGCGTCCCGCCGGCAGTCGCGAGGGCATCTTGCCCTCGCCGCGCCGAGTGCTGAGCAAGAATCCCAAACCTCGCCCGTGAAGATTCGCAGCGAACCAAACCTCAAAGTCGGCTAGCATTCCGACGGGAGAATCGTTGCGATTGCACGTGACCGAAAAGTTCGACGCCATCGTTCTGGGAGGGGGCGCCGCCGGCCTGATGTGTGCGATTGAGGCCGGCAAACGCGGCCGTCGCGTGCTCGTGCTCGAACGCGCCGATCGTCTTGGGAAGAAGATCCTGATCTCGGGCGGCGGCCGCTGCAACTTCACCAACCTGCATTGCCGGCCGGAGAACTTCCTGTCATCGAATCCGCATTTCTGCAAGTCGGCGCTGGCTCGCTACACCCCGGCCGACTTCATCGCGCTGGTCGAGAAGCACAGCATTCGTTATCACGAGAAACACAAAGGCCAGCTGTTCTGCGACGGCTCGGCACGCGAAATCGTGACTATGCTTGAGGAGGAATGCCGTCGCGCCGGAGTTCGCATCGTCGTTGGGGCTTCGGTGCGCGAGGTTCGCAAAGACGCGGAGTTCGTGATTCTGGCTGGCGAACACGAATTCCATGCGGGTGCGTTGGTGGTTGCTACGGGCGGGCTGTCGATTCCGAAAATTGGTGCGACTGCATTCGGCTACGAGTTGGCGCGTCAGTTCGGGATTCGCGTGAAGCCCTGCCGCCCCGCGCTGGTGCCGCTGTTGTTTCATGCCGCGGATCGCACGGCATATGGCGAACTGGCGGGCGTCTCGACGGAGATCCGCGTTTCCTGCGACTCGCAGGAGTTCACGGAAAAGATGTTGTTTACACATCGCGGGCTCAGTGGCCCGGCGATTCTACAGATTTCGTCGTACTGGCAAGAAGGGCAAAGCGATCGTGGTCGATCTCGCGCCTGCGCAAGATTGGGTCGCTTGCATTGCGAGCCTCAAGCTCGCAGACGCGATCTGTCGTCGGCGAAGCTAGGCTTTGCGAGCTGTTCTGCCGCAGAGGCTGGCGGATCGCTGGCTCGAGACTGCATCCGCCAAAAGACTGGACGAATCACTCGCTGGCGGAACTAGAGCTTAGCTCGCACCGCTGGTCGATTGCGCCTGCCGGCACCGAAGGGTACGAGAAGGCCGAGGTCACGGCTGGCGGCGTGGATACCGATGAACTGTCGGCCAAGACCATGGAATGCCGGCGCGTTCCCGGTCTTTACTTTATCGGCGAAGTGGTCGACGTGACCGGACAGCTGGGCGGGTTCAATTTTCAGTGGGCCTGGGCCTCGGGATTCTGCGCCGGGCAGGCAGTTTGACCCTGTGCGCGATAACCCATTGACCCTCGCGGAAACCACATAAAATGAAGCTTTCGAGCGGTTTGGTGTGTCTAACCACATGGTGAAGTCGCCTCAGAGGTTTGCCGAACGGACGCCACATAAAGCCGGGCGCGGAAGTGCCACGAAGCCGCCTTTGACGGCGGAGCGGTTGAGAGCCGTGGCTCCCATCGTGTTCGACCTGATGCGGCCCCGCAAGAAGTTGCTCGCCCTCGGCTTCCTGTTGATGGCGATTAATCGCGTCTCCGGACTTGTCCTTCCTTATTCCACCCGCTATCTGATCGACAGCGTCATCGCCAAGCATCATGTCGCATTGCTGAAGCCCATCGTGCTCGCCGTGCTGGGTGCGACCGTCATTCAGGGCATCACTTCGTTTTCGCTGACCCAGCTTTTGTCGAAGGCGGCGCAGCGTTTGATCACCGAACTGCGCGAGAAGGTGCAGCGGCACATTTCGCGCCTTCCAGTTTCTTTCTACGACGCGAACAAAACCGGGCAACCTGGTTTCGCGCATCATGAGCGACGTCGAAGGCGTGCGGAATCTGCTGGGCACAGGATTAGTCGAGCTGGCGGGCGGCCTTCTCACCTCGGTTATCGCGTTGGTGGTGTTGTTCCGGATCAGCGCGCTCATGACGGCACTCGCTTTCGGCGCGCTGGCGTGCTTCGCGATCGCCCTCAACAAAGCATTCAGCACAATTCGCCCGATTTTCCGCGAGCGCGGCAAGATCAACGCGGAAGTCACGGGCCGGCTCGCGGAATCGTTAGGCGGCGTGCGCGTGATCAAGGGGTACCACGCCGAAGAGCGCGAGGAAGCGGTCTTCGCGGGCGGCGTGCGGCGGTTGCTGGAAAACGTGATGCGCACTCTGACCGCGACTTCTCTAATGAGCCTGTCGGCCAGTGTGCTGATGGGCGTCGTCGGCGCGGTGATTATGTACGTCGGTGCGCACCAGATTCTCGCGGGCACCCTCACGGTTGGGCAGTTCTTCACCTACACCTTGTTCATGGGATTTCTCGTAGCGCCCATCATTCAGATGGTCGCCATCGGCACGCAGATCACCGAGGCCTTCGCCGGACTGGAGCGTACGCAGGAAATTCTGCGCGAACGGCAGGAGGATCAGGATCCGAAACGCACGGTGACCCTGACAGACATTGTGGGTAGCGTGGAGTTCGAAGACGTCAGCTTCAGCTACGACGGCAACCGGATCGTGCTGCACGACGTGTCGTTCCTGGCGGAGCCGGGCACGGTGACGGCGCTGGTGGGTTCTTCAGGCTCGGGTAAATCGACGACCATCGGATTGATCTCGGCATTTCACGTACCGACCGAAGGCAGAGTGACGATCGATGGAATCGACCTGAGCACGGTGCGGCTCGATTCCTACCGCACGCGGCTCGGCGTCGTTCTGCAGGAATCATTCCTGTTCGATGGAACGATTCGCGAGAATGTGGCTTTCTCCCGCCCGGACGCGACGGAAGAAGAAATCATGCGTGCCTGCCACATTGCTCGTGTGGACGAATTTGCGGAGAGCTTCGAAGAGAAATACGACACGATCGTCGGCGAGCGCGGCGTGAAGCTTTCCGGGCGGACAGCGCCAGCGCATCTCGATTGCGCGCGCCATTCTGGCCGAGCCGCGCATCCTGATTCTCGACGAAGCAACTTCCAGCCTCGATTCGGAATCGGAACAGATGATCCAGCACGGGCTTTCGTACCTCATGCAGGGACGCACGACTTTTGTGATTGCGCACCGTCTGTCGACCATCCGGCGCGCCGATCAGATTCTGGTGATGGAACAGGGACGCATCGTGGAGCGCGGCACGCACGAAGAACTCTACGACCTGCGCGGCCGCTACTATGATCTCTACACCAAGCAGCACGGCCTCGAAACGAATCTCTTTCTCGCGCCGGGAGAAGGCGACACGGTCGTGGAGAACGGGAACGGCGCTTCGAGCAAAGAACCAGTGGATCCGGACGCGCTCAACGTGATTCGCGGCGAGGTTCGATAAACCACGACGTTTGCCAGGAGCCAGCAGCTAGAGGCCAAGTAGCCAGACCAGAATGACATCCAACCCGCATCCAGCCTCCTCTTCCAGAGACCCCGCGATTCTCACCGAAAATGTGTGCCGCCACTATGCGATGGGCGAGAGCCTGATTCGCGCAGTGGATGGAATCTCGATTCGCGTGCCTGCGGGAGAGTTTGTAGCGCTGCTGGGGACTTCGGGATCGGGCAAGTCGTCGTTGCTGAATCTGATCGCAGGGCTCGACCGGCCCACGTCGGGCGCCGTCGTCGTCGCCGGCAACGATATTGCATCGCTGTCACGAGTGGAACTCGCGCAGCATCGGCTGCGCACCGTCGGGATGGTTTTCCAGTCCTTCAATTTGATTCCGAGCATGACCGTGATCGAAAACGTGGAGCTTCCGCTGCGCTTCGCCGAAGTCGATCGCAGCCAGCGCGATTCGCTGGCACGCGAGGCGCTGGAGCGTGTCGGCCTTGGCAAGCGCCTGGATCACCGGCCCAGCGAACTCTCGGGCGGCGAGCAGCAGCGCACAGCTCTGGCGCGCGCTCTCATCAACCGACCGAAGCTTCTGCTGGCCGATGAGCCGACTGGCAATCTCGACAGCCGCACTGGCACTGAGATCATGAACCTGATTCGCGAGTTCAACGAGTCGCTCGGCATGACGGTGGTGATGGTGACGCACGAGCGCACGCTCGCGGAACGGTACGCACAGCGACTGATTTTTCTTGCCGACGGCAAATTGGTGGACGATCAGGCGAACGGCGCAGTAGCGGCTTCTCCCGCGCAGGGAGGCCGAGCGTGAAAGCCTACGATCTCGCCGAACTTGCGGTTCGCAACCTGCGCGAATCGATCCTGCGGAATTCGCTGACCACGGTCGGAATCTCCGTCGGCGTCGCGTCTCTGGTGGCGATGCTGTCGCTCGGCATCGGACTGCAGCAGCTGGCCACGCGAAGATTGGTGAAGTCCGGCTTGTTCGACACGGTCGTGGTCACCTCGCGCCGCGACCTGCGCAACTTCAACCGCAGCGACGACGACAACAACGCCCCGCTCCCGGCCGAGAGCCCTGCTCTCGATGAACCGGCGCGCGCCAAAATCGCGCAGATGCCGAACGTCGTGGAAGCGTATCCCGACCTGCGCTTCATCACGTCGTTCACCTTCGACAGCAAGCCGCATCTCACCATGGTGGCTGGCATCCCGGCGTCGTACAAGACCAATGACGCTTTCGAAGGCATGCAGGGAAGCTTCTTCTCTTCCGACATGGCGCCCGAAGTCATCCTGCAGAAAGCGTTTGCGGCCGAGTTGCTCGGGAAGACTGCGAAGCCCGGCTCGGAGGAGACATCGCTGGCCGAGATCGCGAAGCCGCTTCTCGGCAAAGAAATGACGATGCGCTACTCGGAGCGCGTCGATGCCTCGGGCTCGGCGCCCGACGGAGCGGCCGGCGACACGTCCACTTACTCGATCCAGTCGCACGAACTGCAGTTGAAGATTGTCGGCATCACCGATCTCGACCCCGACAGCATGCGCGGTTCGGCGCGGGCACGAGTGCTGCTGCCGCTCAATTTGATGGCAAGCCTGCACGCCATTCAGCCAACCGCTTTGCGCGACACGACGCAGGCGGCCAGCCGCGTTCCCACCTACTCAACGGTCAGCGTGCGCGTGAAGAATCCCACGCAGATCCAGTCCGTCGAAGACGCCATCAAGAAGATGGGCTTCAATACCTTCTCCATGCTCGACGCGACACGCAGCTTGCGGAAGTTTTTTGCGATTGTCGATGTCTTTCTGGGCGTTTTCGGAAGTCTCGCGCTGGCCGTGGCTTCGATCGGAATTGTGAACACGCTGGTGATGGCCATTCTCGAGCGGCGCCGCGAAATCGGCATCATGAAGGCCATCGGCGCGAGCGACGTCGATGTGAAGAAACTGTTTTTTGCCGAAGCCGGCGTGATGGGATTGTTCGGCGGAGTGCTTGGAGTGGCCCTGGGCTGGACGATCGGGCGCGTCATCAACGTGGGCACGAACGTCTATCTCAAGCAGCAGAGCATGGCTCCCGGAGCAAATCTGGTTCGTGCCGTGGTGGCTGGTCGGCGGCGCGATCGTGTTCGCGATCGTCGTGAGCCTGCTTTCCGGACTCTATCCCGCGTCGCGCGCCGCCCGGCTCGATCCGGTGCAGGCGTTGCGCTATGAGTAGAGTCGAAGATGCGTTGGTTCCTCGGATTCGTCGCACTCGCCGTTACATTCCTTTCACCGCTCGCGCCTGCGCAGGGCCACATCGATTGCAGCGCGGTGCAGAGCCACATTCTCAAGCGCAACGTGCACTACTGCGTGCAGGTGCCGGGCAGCTACGAGCAGAAAGACGCCTCCGGCCAGCCGCGCCGATTTCCGGTCCTCTATTACCTTCACGGTCTGGGCGACAACGAGCAGTCGTTCTCGCGTAGCGGAGGCTGGACGCTGATTGAAGATCTTCGCGCCCAGGGCAAGATCGGCGATTTCCTGATCGTTGCGCCCGAAGGATACGCGAGCTTCTACATCAACTCGGCCGACGGCAGCGAGCGCTACAGCGATTTCTTTCTGCGTGAGTTCATTCCATACATCGAGAAGAAGTACCGCGTGCTGCCGGGACGGGAAGCGCGCGCGGTTACGGGTATCTCGATGGGAGGCTACGGCGCGCTGCGGTTTGCGTTTGCGTATCCCGAATTGTTCTCGGCGGTGAGCGCGCAGAGCGCGTGCTCTGATTCTCGAGACTCCGGAACAGATGAACGCGATGGCCCAGGAGCGCTCTCAGGATGCTCGGGACGCGTTCGCTCCGCTCATCGGCGATCCGGTCAACGTGGGACACTGGAGGGCGAACGATCCCTTCACTCTGGCCCGCAAGAACAAGGCCGCGCTGAAGGCCACGGCGATTTATTTCAACTGCGGGCAGAGCGACGACTATGGATTTGAAAAGGGTGCCGCCGCTCTTGATAAGCAGCTAACTTCTGAAGGAATCGCGCACGAGTACCGTCCTTACCCCGGCGGACACAGCATGACCTACTTTCTCTCACATTTGGGCGAGGTCATCGAGTTTCACTCGAAGACGTTTGCGCGGTCTGTTAGCACGACGCGCTAAGTCTTAGCGCCGGCATCTTGCCGGCAGTCGCGAGGGCGTCTCGCCCTCGCACCGCGGCAGCGCTACTGTGCTTCCAAAAAATCCATTCGGCTCATCGAAATTCTGCGTTGTACTTTCCTCAGCCACTCCAGCTAACAATGTCAAATGGCACATCAGCGCTACGCACCGGACCACGATGCCTGTGGTGTCGGCTTTGTGACCCGGCTGGGCGCCGCCCCATCGCATGAGATGGTGGAGCGCGCTCTGACCGCGTTGCTGCGCTTGGCGCATCGCGGCGGTGTCGACGCCGACGGGCGCAGCGGCGACGGCGCTGGGCTGCTGATGGCCATACCCGACCGTTTCATGCGCGAGGCCGCGCGCGCGGCTCATATCCTTGTTCCAGAAGAATACGGCGCTCGGCATGGTGTTTCTGCCGCCGGGTCACTTGTCCAGTGCGAGGACGGTGATCGAGAAGCTGGCCAAGCGAAATGGTCTGAAATTCCTGGGATGGCGGGTGGTTCCAACCGATCCCACCATCACCGGCCCCAGGGCTCAGGCGACGCTGCCCCTGATCCGCCAGTGCTTCTTTTCGCCAGGGCGTGACACGGAAGATTTTGAGGGCGCGCTCTTTCGTCTTCGGAAGCAAGTCGAGACGCACGCGCCGCAGAGGACTTATTTCTGCTCTCTTTCTTCGCGAACCGTGGTTTACAAGGGTCTCCTCACTCCCGATCAGCTTCCGGCCTTCTATCTCGATCTGGCCGATCCCGGGTTTGAGACTTCGTTTGCCGTCTTTCACCAGCGCTACTCGACGAACACCCAGCCCAGTTGGGCGATGGCACAGCCATTCCGGTTCGTGGCGCACAACGGCGAGATCAACACCATCAGCGCGAATCGTCGCTGGCTGCACGCCAAGGAACGCCTCCTTAAGGAGTTGCTTCAGCTGCCCGATGACGCCGGCGTTCTTGAAGATCGAGTCAGCGATTCCGCCAGCTTCGATAACGGGCTTGAGCTGCTGCTTCGCCAAAACTACACGCCTGCGGCCGGAATGCTGGCCATGGTCCCGCCTGCATGGGAGACCAATCCGCAGATCACGCCCGACCTGCGCCGCTTCCTCGAGGCGCACGCGCCGCTGCAAGAGCCGTGGGACGGTCCGGCAGCCATGGTGTTCACCGACGGACGAACCGTGGGCGCGAAGCTTGATCGCAACGGACTGCGCCCGCTTCGCTACACGCTGACCGCCAGCGGGTTGCTGGTGGTCGGTTCCGAAGTCGGCATTGCCGATCTGCACGGCGAGCAAGTCGCGGAGCGGCAGCGTCTCGGCCCGGGCGAGACGCTGGTCTGCGATCCCGCGACCGGGGAACTCAGCCGCCCCGCGGAGATCGGCACCCGCAAGGAGTTCCGCGAAGCGCCGCCCGCACATCAACTGCTTCATGTGATTCCAACGGAAAAGCTGGCGCCCTCTTCCACACCCGATGCCCAACGAGTCATGGGTGCCTTGGGTTGGACCGAAGATCAGTACAAGTTGCTGTTTCAACCGCTGGTTCTTGAGGGGCAAGAGGCGGTGTGGAGTATGGGCGACGACGCTCCGCCCGCCTTTCTGTCACGCCTGCCGCGGCCGCTCTGGGACTACTGCAAGCAGCGCTTCGCGCAAGTCACGAACCCGCCCATCGATCCTTTGCGTGAGACGCACGTGATGTCATTGCGGATCTTCCTGGGTGAGACCGCGGTATTGAATTCGCCGCTGCTCGATGCCGGGCAGATGAAGCTACTGGAAAGCGAGTATTCCGTTCGCCGCATCAGTCTTGTGTTTGCGGTAGCGGATGGCATCGATGGCGCGAAGTCGGTCCTCGGGCGTTTGCACGGCGCGTTGCCGGAGCAGAACGGCGAAAAGCCATCGCTGATTGTCCTCGACGGATTGTGGAGTGGACGCTGAGCACGCAGCGATTCCCGCTCTGCTCGCGCTGGCCGTGGCGCACAAATCTTTGGTAGATGCTGGAGAGTGGGAAGTCCCGGTCGTCGTCGAGTCGGGACAAGTGCTCGACACGCATCACGTGGCTTTGCTCGTAGCCGCAGGGGCGAGCGGTGTCTTCCCCTACCTGGCGCTGCAGCAGGCGGTCGCCCTGAGGCCCGATGGCGTCGCCCGGTATCGCTTCGCCCTGGAGAAAGGCTTGCGCAAGGTGATGGCGCGCATGGGTGTCTCGACCATGGCCAGCTATCGCAACAGCCAGTTGTTCGAGGTCATCGGACTCGATCCCGCGCTGTGTGCCGAAGTTTTTGAAGATGCCGGATGCGTTCTAGGAGGCAAGACTCTCGACGGGCTATTGGAAGATTGCCTGATCCGCCACGAGGCAGCGTACGCGGCCGATACCAAGCCTCTGGCAGGACACGGGCCTCTATCGTTTTCGCCAACAAGGCGAGCGGCATGCAACCTCGCCCGAAATCGTGCGGCGACTCCATCGTTACATCAAGTCGCCGACCGATGAAAATTTCAAGTTGTACAGCGACCTCGCCGCCGAACGTGAGCCCGTCGCGATCCGCGATCTGCTGAAGGTGCGGAAGGCCGCGCCCATCCCAGTCGACGAAGTCGAGGCCGAAGCGTCGTTGCTCAGCCGCTTCAGCACGCAAGCGATGTCGCTGGGCGCAATCTCTCCGGAAACGCACAGCACGTTGGCCGTCGCGATGAACCGTCTGGGCGGACGCAGCAACACGGGCGAGGGCGGCGAAGACCCAACGGTCTACGCGCACAAGGGCGAAGCCAACAATCGCGTGAAGCAGGTGGCCTCCGGCCGGTTCGGCGTCACGACCGATTATCTCGTTCACGCTGACGAACTCGAGATCAAGATCGCGCAAGGCGCGAAGCCCGGCGAAGGCGGGCAGCTTCCCGCCAGCAAGGTCACGGCTTATATTGCACGGCTTCGTCATGCGGTGCCCGGCATGATGCTGATCTCCCCGCCGCCGCACCATGACATCAAGCGCAGCATGATGTGCAGATCGTAAGTCACCTCGTCAGCCGTCCAGATGGCCTTGCACGCACACAGCCGCCATGGCGGTTCTGCCAATACTGACATCGCCTTCGCATTACAGCCTGCCGGTCGCGTCGTATCAGCAGCAGCGGCTCTGTCGATGAGGGCTTAGGACCAGTCGCGGCCCCGGACGGCTGCGTAATGGCGGGCAGCAATTTGTCCGTGTCGAGCATGTGCACATGAACGGCGGTGGGCAGGCCATAATTGTGAGGACGGCTGGGCCGGGCGCGGCCGGAGCGCCCGAGAAGAGCGCCAGCGGAGTGATAGCTCCAGCGAACCAGGATCGTTGACAGCCACCATGCACATCCTGAAACGAGAACACCATGAACGCATGCCGGTGGCGACATACGATCAACAATGAAAGGGCATAACGGCCGCCGGAGGAGACGACCACTTCGCCGAAGCGGCCCTGCGCGATATCGAAGTGTGTTTGGCAGCTCAAGCCGGCAAGCTTTATCACATGGGGATCAGTGCGGCGGTTGCTCGCTCGACGCTGGCCGATGCTAATGAGTTGCGTGACTGGCGCATTTACTTCGAGTTGGCTCAACGGCTGGTCAGCAAGGCTCGCGCGCTCTACGTCGACGAGGACTTCGGCGTAGAACTGGCCAACACCGTGTATGCCCTCGATGCCACGACCATCGATCTGTGCCTGTCGATGCCCCCGTGGGCGCCGTTTTGCTCCACCAAGGCGGCCGTGAAATTGCGCACGCTGCTCGATCTGCGGGGATCGATCCCCACCTTCATCCACATCTCCGACGGCAAAATGCACGACGTCAACGTGCTGGACCTGCTGCTTATCGAGGCCGGCGCCTTCTACATTACCTGGACTTCGAGCGGCTCTACGCGCTCGATCAAGCTGGAGGCTTCTTCATCACGCGCCCCTCGCTTTTTTCTATATGGGTGTCTCGGCGAGCAGTCCGCGAGGCGCCGGTGCGATTGTGATAAGCTCAGCGGCGCGAAAGGATCCGCCTGCTTCATCGTGAAGGATCACGCCAGCAGACGCTCCCCGTCGAAAACCGGCCATCGCACCATCACCTCGCCCATTTCATCGGGGTCGTCCGCCACGTCGCGTGGTGGAATAGTCAAAGCAACGTATTTGTCGGGATAGCGCGCGCACAACGCATCGAACAAACGAAGAGCGACGACGCGCCGATACTCAATCTCTGCGCGTGCCATGATGTCCCCCCCTAGCAGCATAGGCGGGAGCACGACCAGTCTCTCAGTCACCGGTGGTGCCCAAACGTTCGTTGTCCCGGTGATGGCAGGCATTTCGGGCCTTATCAGGCCATGGAAGTTTACGAAAAAGGCCCCGCGCCAGTCGCGGGGCCAAGTCGGCCATTGAGACGTTCCGTGCAATAGGACTACCCTTTCCCTGCACAAAGCGCTCCTAGCTTAGCGCAAGTCAGATCGCCCGGCGAGCTAGCTGTGAGCTTTCAGTAGGTTGTCCATCCGGCTCTGACCGAGGAAGCTGAGGTTGCTGAAGCTTCGGATTCCAAAGAAGAACCGGAGGAACGTGCATAGGATGCCCGGCTGACGCCGCGCGGTCGAGAACGGACTGTCCGGCAGGTTGCGAGCGGGCAGACGCCGGAGGCCGTCGCCGAAGCCGTAGGCGTCTGCCGCGGACCGTTCGAGGAGATCGAGCGGCTACGTCGGCAACGCTGGACGGGCAAGCAGATCGCCGCAGCGACCGGCGTGTCACCGGCCACGGTTAGCCGTGTTCTCCGCCGTTTGGGACTGAACAAGCTCGGTGCCTTGGAGCCGGCCGAACCGGTCCGGCGCCGGGTCGAGCTCATCCATCTCGATATCAAATAGCTCGGGCGGATCGGCTCTGTGGGCCACCGCATCACTGGGCGATATCCCGGTGCAGTCAACCGTCACCACGGTATCGGCAGGAAGTGCCGCCGCGGGTCGTCGCGGACATCAAAGGCGCCTCGGCGAAACCAGGCCGGTTTCATGGAATCGGTCGTCTAGTCAATGCCGGCGAAGAGGTCGGAGCTGCTGTACGACAGCTTGCGATGGATGAGAGCGCGACGATCCTTGACCACTCCGATCAATACCCCGAGCCGTTCGACTGTTGCGACGACTTGCCCCTCGAGGGCGCGGTCGCAATTCATGTGTGTCGGCGCAATGAAGAAATCGGCATGGGCCCAATCGCGCGTCCATTGCAGACGGGCATCGGCCTCCTTCTCGAACGAAAGCCGCTCCCCGCACACACCGACCAGATAACGACGAGCGAGCAACTTGCCGAAGGCGGGTTCGGTCCGATCGAGGAAGTGTTCGAGGTCTCCCACGGCCTCGGGCATGATGTTGACCCAATAGTCGGTGGCATAGCGCCGTGAAGCGCCTTCCAGGCCGCCGACGATCGGGTTGTAGAACAGATACTCGTCCGGGTGCAGCCGGTAGAGAATTGTCGCGTCCCAGCCGAAGCAAAGGAGAACGACCGCGAGCCCAGTCGCCGCAGCCACCCGATGCGAAGCCTGGAGCCAGCGGAGAGCGCTATCGAACCCCAGCCCGGCCAGCACCGCGATAGCCGGCACCGTAAACAGATAATGCCGCATCCCCGTGAAACCGGGGCCGTGGATGATCACGCAGCAGATCAGCGGAAATAACGCCGCCAACGCCACAAAAGCCGTTTCCCTTCGCCGGCCTTCGCCAATCGCGCGGGCGGCGTGGCGCGGCAGCGCACCGAGAAAGAGCGACAGGCACGCGCCGACGATCAGCGGCAGCGAAAGCTTGATGCCGACATAGGCCGGAACGTACCAGCGCGGAACATCCGCCATCCGGTAAACGTGGCCTGCAAGAATAGTGTCGATCGGATATTGGAAATTATCGAAAGCAGCGATGGCGCGCAGCGGGTTGAGCGGAGCCAGGCCGGCCCACGGCCACGCCCCGATCATGATCACGTAGGCAACGACAAATGCCGGGGCGAGCGCGAATGCAGAACGGCCGGCGAAAGCAAGCCGCGAACCGGGTGGGCGGATCAGCGAACAGGCGATGACGACGAGACCGGCATAACAAACAACGAAGACGCCGAGCACCCGCATGCCCAGCGCACAGCCACAGAGCACGCCAAACAGCAGCACCGGCTGCCAGCGAGGCCGCGGCAATTCGCGGCCGATGCGGATCAAGAAGTAAAGCGCGCCCGTCATCGCGGCGGCGAAAGGGATGTCCTTGGTGTGGTCGAACATCGCGCCATACCAGACGCCGCAAGTCGCAAGTGCCAAGGCGGCAAAGAGCCCCGCGCGCGCACCGCCGATGGCGGATGCGCCGGCCCAGGCGGCGACAATGCCGCCGACGCCGATCAGCCCGGAAAGCAGGTGGCGGACGGCGTAGGGGTCTAGCGGCAGGATACTCTGCAGGCCGACCGCCAGCACATCGAAGAGGCCTCCGTACAGATAGAGGTTCTTGAAATGGAACACGGACTGGTCGGCAAACCCGCTTGCGTAGTAGGCGACGATGAGTTCGCCGTACTGCTGCTGCACTTCCTCATCGTTGGAGATCGCATAGTCGCGGAAGGTGAAAGCAACCAGAACGACAAGCATTGCAAAGAGCACGGCCGCGGCCCAATGGTCAGTGCGGCCATCAGCTCGCGCCAGCGCCGCAGCAAGCCGGTGCGTTGAGCGTGCGCCGTCTTTGAGGCGCGCAACGGAAAGGCGCACAAGCCCTTCAGGGCTTGCCACGGATGCAAGCTTCACGGTTGTTCCCCCTCGCCCCGGTATCTGTGTATGTGTGTTCCACCAACCAGCTAGCTGAACGGCAAATTTACCCGGGTAGTGGAAACCGCTAGACCGTGTCACGTAGCCGCAGGGAGACTTCAGGGCAAGACCCGCAGAACTTGTTGAGCGGGCCGGCGTCAATTTGTGCGCTTGGCGGGATGACTCCTTCTCCTTCGACCCATGTCGTAGTGATACATGCAAGAAGTTCGAAGGGGAGTACCATGACGGCGGACGGCACCAACGCGGCGACCATTCGCTCGCGATACGCGATTCACGATCCTGTCCAGGAGGCAAAGATGCCGGCCGAGCGGTTCGACTTCCACAATGCCGAGGGCCTGCAGCTCGCCGCGCTGCTCGACCGCCCTGCCGCGCGGCGCGCGCGGTCGCGCTGTTTGCGCACTGCTTCTCCTGTGGCAAAGCACAACAGGGCCGCACGGCGCATCGCCAGACGGCCTGAAGCAGCACGGTATAGCCGTGCTGCGTTTCGATTTCACCGGGCTCGGCGGCAGCGAAGACGAGTTCGCCGACACCACGTTCTCCTCCAACGTCGACGATCTGGTCGCCGCCGCCGACCACTTGCGTCAAACCCTTGCCGCGCCCTCGATTTTGATCGGCCACGGCCTCGGCGGAGCCGCTGTGCTCGCCGCCGCCCATCGCGTCCCCGAAGCGCGCGCGGTGGTGACGATCAATGCCCCGTCCGATCCCGGCACGTCACCGGCCTGCTCGCCGACGGGAAAGCCGCGAGCGGCGATGAGGACACAATCGGGGCTTTCAGCCACAGCTTGAGCAACCGCAGCACGTGCCGATCCACGATCCGTCGAGCTACTGACTTCAGGAGTTCGTCGTGTGGGGATCAAATCGAAACAGCGGGTTCGCGACTTACCACATGCAAAGTAGCTCATAGCTTGGTAGACAAAACCGCGACATTAGAGTCGCAGTTCCCTTGCAGACCGGATATCTAAACTCCTATTTCATAGCTTTGACTTTTGGACACCCGCATGGGCAGAGTTGTGCGAAATCAGTCCATCCTCATCTCAGGTGCTGGGATCGCCGGCCCCACTCTGGCTTACTGGCTTGCGTTTTATGGCTTTAAACCGACGCTTGTCGAACGAGCGCCCCAGCTACGCGAGGGCGGCTACCTGATTGATTTCTGGGGCCTTGGTTACGACATCGCAGAAAGGATGGGGTTGCTTTGCGACCTGAACCATCGCGCCTATCGGGTGGAGGAGGTGCGCTTCGTAGATGGTCGCGGGCGACGCGTCGGAGGATTTGGCGTCGATGTTTTCCGCAAGATGACCAGTGGACGCTACATCAGTTTGCCGCGCAGCAGTCTCGGAGAAGTAATTTACCGCACAATCGAAAGCCGATGTGAAATTGTCTTTGGCGACAGCGTTTCTGAAATCGAGAACACACATGATGGCGTGACCGTAAGATTTGAACGTTCTCCGCAGCGCAAGTTCGATCTCGTGGTCGGTGCTGACGGTCTGCATTCGGCTGTACGCAGAGTTGTGTTCGGGCCGGAAAGTCAGTTCGAAAGGTATCTCGGCTACGCCGTGGCCGCATTCGAGGCTAAGGGTTATCGACCGCGGGACGAGGGTGTTTTTGTCAGCTATGGCCTGCCCGGCAAACAGGCCTCGCGATTTCCTTTGCGGGATGATCGCACCCTATTCTTGCTTGTGTTTCGCGCCCCGAAACATCGCCTTGCTAATTCGCGCGATATGCAAGCTCAGAAAGCCTTGCTGCACCGCGAGTTCGATGATGCCGGATGGGAGTGCGCGCAGATTTTGAGCGCTCTCGACCGCGCCGAGGAGCTTTATTTCGATACGGTCAGCCAGATTCAAATGGACTGTTGGTCGCGCTGCCGCGTGGCGCTAGCAGGGGATTCGGCGTTTGCGCCTTCGCTTCTTGCTGGTCAAGGCTCGGCGCTGGCCATGACGGGGGCTTATGTTCTAGCGGGCGAGCTTGCGGTGGCGGAGGGGGAGTATGCGCGGGCCTTTGAGCGCTATGAATGCGTGCTTCGTGCATTTATTGATGGCAAGCAAAAGGCGGCCGAACAGTTTGCTCGATCGTTCGTACCGAGGACGCGGTTCGGTCTGCTTGTCCACAATCAGTTGTCGAAAGCACTTCAGTTTCCGCTTGTTGTCAATCTTTTGATCGGTCGCGGCCTTCTTGGATCGCTTGACGCTGCCGGCATACCCGTCGCCTAGCGCGCCAATTGATGCGGACAAGAAGCAAGAAGCCAAATTGGTCGGTTGAATGGCGTTGACTGCAAGTCGTCCAGCACTTCTTGGTCTTGGAAGAGCGAGGATTGTGGTTACGGCGTGATGGACGCTTCCCGTCCGCGTTATCGCATGTTTCTGGCACGAGTAACATGTCTATTAAAGACCTTTCCGCTCGTTACGAATCCCTCAACGAGTATAAGCCGTTCGCGCCTCACGACGGCATCGTCGATGGGCCGCTGGAATATGTGCCGGTGCTTCGAACAAGGTTGCCATGGCAATCGGATGCTTCCGCTGTCGGTGATCTAGAAGCGCGGAAATCGGGGCATT
>CAVUXK010000004.1:0-68532 GCA_963745435.1 uncultured Acidobacteriota bacterium
AAGCGGTCCGATCGTCGTCTTGGCGCTCGAGAAAGAAAACGCCATCGCCGACCTGCGCAAGCTGATGGGGGCGACCAATCCGGCGCAGGCGGAAGAAGGCACCATCCGCAAGAAGTGGGCGACCAATATCGAGTTCAACGCGATCCACGGCTCCGATGCGGATGACACGGCGCGATTCGAGTTGAGCTTTTTCTTTGCGGGGTACGAATTGGCGAAGTAGGGAAGAAGTTCGCAGTTCTCAGTTCCCGGTTCTCAGTTAAACCCTTAGGACCTGTAAGCTGCGATTTAAGGGCATGTTGCAAAACGTTTGCCTTGGAGCGCCAATGCCTCTAGCTTTCCTGAGAACTGAGAACTGAGAACTGAGAACTGAGAACTGAGAACTGAGAACTGAGAGACTGAGAACTGAGAACTGATCCTATGCCTCTAATCCAAGTCACGATGCTCCAGGGCCGCACGGCCGATCAGAAGCGCAAACTCGCTCAGCGCATCACCGACGCCATGGTGGAAGAAGCCGGCGCCCGCCGCGAAGCCATCGTCGTTACATTCGTGGAAGTGTCGAAGGAAAGCTACGCTTCAGGCGGCGTGCTGATGGCGGATAAGGACAAGTGATGATGTCGCGCGGGCGCCCTCGCCCGCGTATGCCGCGCGCGGAATATCTCAGGTCGCTGCTAGCGTTATATCCATCTGATAAAACTTAAACACGTTCTCTTCTCCCGGTCCGGTAACCTGCCGGTATCGATCCAGAACATCCGTAACGAATGCGAGTTTCTCCTTCTCCGGGAGCAGTTTCGTCCACTCGACGAACGTCACCATTCCAAATGCAATAAAGGCATCTCGCGACTCGAAGTCCCAGGCTTTGTCTTGCGTGCGCACGGCCTCTACTCGAAACCGATTCTGTTCGGCGGCGGCGGCGTACTGCTCCGGTGTCCAATGCAGATAGGGATCGTGGAAATTCTTGAAAGCTCCTGCCCACTGTGGAGAACAGCGGGCTTCTTCGATCACGTTTTCCAGGCTTTTTCGAGGTCCGGCAGGAACCATGCGCAGCTGCGCTCGACCATTCGGCTTCATGGTCGTCCGGATGGAACGCAAAGCAACATCCTGATCGGGGATCCAATGCAGTGCGTTGAACGAGACAACAAGATTGAACTCCTCGTGAAACGGAAGACTACGGGCATCCGCGCGTTCGAAGCGTAGGTTGGAGTATGCGGAAGGGCCGTACTGCCGCGAAGCGAAATCGATCATGTCCTGCGATGCATCGACCCCGATGACCGATCCCTGCGGAACTGCGGCCGCGATCCGCGCGGTTACCTTGCCATTTCCGCAACCTATGTCGAGCACTCGCTCCGCACCCGTGAGATGGAGCAGACCCATCGCTTCCGCCGCCATGTGTTCCTGGAGCTGCCCAATCCTCGAGTAATCCGCTGCATTCCACTCGGTCACGGCATCCTCAATCGGATCAAAGCTACGAGCAAAGAGCTAAGTGCTAAGAGCTGGTTGTAACACAAAGGGCACGCTCCTTCCCTGTGAGCGTGCCCTTCTCCCTTCACCACTTCGGCGAAAGGCGCCGTAGAAAAGAAGTCCCCCTTCTTTCTACGCACCTTCCGACGCGTGCAACACCCGGAACGTATTGCCGCCGTTTGACCAGACGAGCAGCAGCGCGTCCTGTCCCTTCGGAATACTTCCCAGGTTTTTCTGAACGTCAGCCACCGACTGCACTTCCTTCCGATTGACGCTCAGAATCACATCTCCCGGACGCAGGCCGGCGTTATCGGCCGGGCTGCCGGGAAGAACGCGCTCGATCACCGCGCCCTTCAGATCACTTCCGCCGCGCAACTGCTGGCGCACGTCGGGAGTGATGTCTGCAAGGCCGAGGCCCCAGCGCGGCTTGCCGGTTTCGCTGCTCGCCGACTCGTCTTCTCCCTTGTCGCGCGCGCCCATCTTTTCGAGCGTGATCGGAAGTTCCATGGCCTTGCCATCACGCACCACACTCAGCTTGATGGTGGTGCCTGGACGAGTCTGCCCCACAGTGACCTGCAACTGGCTTGCGTCGCTGACCTCTTTACCATCCAGCGCCCGGACCATGTCGCCGACTTTCAATCCAGCTTTCGCAGCCGGCGAGTTCGCTTCCACCTGGGTCACGATCGCGCCGAGATTGTCTTTCGAGTCGAAGAACTTCGCGTTCTCGGGCGTGACGTCGGTGATGCCGAGGCCCATGTATCCGTGGCTGACTTTGCCGTCACGAACAATGGCTTCGACAGTCGGGCGAACAATCTGCGACGGGATCGCGAAGCCCATGCCGGAGAACTGGCCGGAGTTCGAGATCAGGAACGTGTTGATGCCGACCACTTCACCGCGCGCATCCACCAGCGGCCCGCCGGAGTTGCCCGGGTTGATGGCCGCATCGGTCTGGATGAACTGGCCCGGCTTGCGAGCGTCGTCGCGAGAGGGGTTCGGGCGGTTCAACGCGCTGACGATTCCACGGGTCACCGTGAAGCGGAGACCGAATGGGTTGCCGAAAGCCAGCACCGTCTGTCCCGGGCGCAGCTTGGTCGCATCGCCCCACGGAACGTTCGGGAAATCCTTGCCTTCGACTTTGATCACGGCGAGGTCGGTTAGAGGATCGGTGCCGACCACCTTCGCGGGCAGTACGCGACGATCGCTCATGGTCACGCGAACGTCGACTGCGCCATCCACCACGTGGTTGTTGGTAACGATGTAGCCATCGGGCGAAATGATGACACCGCTGCCGATGCCGTGCTCGATCTGCGGGCCCTGCGGCTGCTGGCGGAAGTTGAAGCCCGGTCCGAAGAACTGGCGCATGTCGTCGGGAATCTCGCCTTGCGCTTGCTCGTCGCCTTTGCTTTTGGAGGTGACGGCGACGTTGACGATCGCGGGCGTAACGCGCGCGGCCAACGTCTCCATGGCTTGGTCAAGCGCGAGCAGCGGGCTCACGCTGTTGTCGTCAAGTGGTGTGGCGCTGGGAGCGACCGCGGCCGCTTTCGCTACCACTGGTTTGGCTGTGTGATACGCCGTCAGCGATGCCGCCATGCCCAATGCGAGCACGGGCGCAATCGCCAGCCGGCCTACTTGTTTCCAGTTCATCATTGTTGCTTTCTCCTTGAATACTCTATCAACTAATTGCTTAGTTGCTGCATCAGAACCTGTGCCTCTGCTTGCCCGACTCAATCCTCTTTAAATGGATTTGGAAGTAGTTTGCGGAACGACGTGCGGCGCGGTGCGCGGTACTAGTGTGACCTGCCACACGCTTACACGCCAGATAACGGGAGCGCCGTCGCTCCAAGGATTGTCTTGAACGACGACGAATACCGCCTGCTGCAGGACGGCAACGTCGCCCAGATTGTTGGCGCTGGTCCGTATCAGGGGAACCGACGAAGCGCCGTGAAACGTAGGAGGCGCCGGCTGTTCGCGATACGCAGCGGGAACCGTCTGCGGGCTCGTGCGATCAACTGCCTTCGCGCGGAAAACCGCGGGAATTGCTTCGGACTTCGTTGGACTGTGTGCCGTTCGAGGCACGGCCTTCTCCGCTCTTCCGATCACGGCATTGCTTCGATTGTCTCGGACGGCGAAAGATACGGGCACGACCGGCGGAATGTACTCACGTTCTGCTGAACCGTTGCTGGCAATGCTCGAATCTATGCGCGAAGCCGCCGGATCCGAAAAAGCAACCAGCCGCGGTGCATGTTCTGCACCAACAAGGCAAACCACAGAGAAGCCTGCGACCACCCAAGGCGCCGGCTTCCAGATCCCCACGGACTTCGACCGCCCCGCATCGAGAATTTGTAGGACGCGCAATGAAGTCTGCCGCATGCGCCCCACCGCAGCCTGCGCCAGCGCAACCCCGCGCTGCAGAAAATTCTTTTCCGCCAGCGATACCAGGCATTCGGCATAGACACGTGGGTTCGCCGTTTGCGATAAAACCAGGTCGTCACACGCCATCTCGCGCTCGAGCGACAGACGGTTTTCGACGAACCACACCGCGGGATGAAAGAAAAATACTGCCCGCAAAACTTTCTGCGCGAGGTTGGTCCAGTCATCCCAGCGCCGCAGGTGCGCGAGCTCGTGCAGCAACACCGCGTTGAGTTCGGCTGGTGAAAGCTCGGCGAGGGCCCAGGTTGGCAACACGACCGAAGGCTTGAAAAAGCCTACCGCCGTGGGCACGCGCAAGTCTTCGGAAACGCACAGTTCCACGGACCGCACGGTATAGAAGTCCGACAAAGTATGCGCAATCGAAGGATTGAGAGTCGCCAGATCCACGGGTTTGCAATTGCGGCGAATTGACCTGACATGCCAGAGGCCGACAGCAACGCGCGCAAGCCCGAACAGGGCAATAATGGTCCAGGCGCCGAATAGATATAAGGACCAGGCGCGGGGTATCGTGATGGCCGCGCTCACTGCATGCGCAGCAGACGCAGCGCCAGAAGAAAACTCCACGAAAGGAACCACCGCAATCGCCAGCAAGGCGCAGAACCAGACTGCAAATCGCGTCCCCGAATTGCGCCGGCCGATCATCCGCAGCAAAAGCCACGCGAATAACGCAATCACCGTCCCCTGCGCGAGGCAATTGGCCAGCCTTTCCACGGAGAGTTGCGCGACGAAGTGCATGTCGAGGGCGTTCATTGTTCTTTATCGATTCTGATCGAGTATCTGTCGCAGCCGGGTCAGTTCGTCGGCGTCAATGCCTTCCTCTTCAAGAATGTTCAGCACCAGCAGTTCGCGCGAATTCTGAAAAAAGCGGTTCAGCAGGTGCTGAATCTCGGTGCGCTTGGCTTCGTTCTGTTCAAGGATGGCGCGATAGATGTGTGCGCGGCCGTCTTTCACGTGCCGCACGCATCCCTTCTTTTCCAGAATGCGAATGATGGTCAGCACCGAGTTGTACGCCAGCGGTTTTTCCGTGGGGAGGGCTTCCAGAACCTGCTGGACCGTGGCCGGACCTTTGTCCCAAAGCACCTGCATGATGCGCAGTTCCGCTTCAGTCAAGGTTGCCGATTGCGAACGAGCCAAACCATCCTCCCGGATCCAGCGATGAAGTTGCAATGGGCAAGAAATCCGCCCGGACTCTGCCCATTCATTTTGACGCGCCAAGATTGGCAACGTCAACTAAACATTTAGTTGCTAGAAAGGATTTCCAGGTTGCCTGAGGATAAGTCGTTGATAAATAGGGATGTTGTGGCTGCTAATTCTCGTGGGGATAGATCATTCGAGAGCGAACTCGAGAAACTCGGCCACGCGCGCGCTTGTGCTAGAGTCACGTCAAGCGGGCCCGTAGCTCAGCGGTTAGAGCAGGGGACTCATAATCCCTTGGTCCGGGGTTCGAATCCCTGCGGGCCCACCAATAATCTCACGAGTCGGCATCGCGTTCGCGCTTGCCTGCGCCTAATCTTTTCCTCCCACCACCTGCCCGTGGGCCAGGGCCGCGACCAGCGACACTCCACCGAAAATGTTTCCCAGCAGAGTCGGGAAGAAAAATGCCGTGAAGTAGCGTCCGATCGTCAACTTGCCCGAAACCACCAGAAAGAAGACGTTCGTAGAGCCAGCCACGATGTGGTTGAGGCCGCAGATACTGATCAGGTAGGTGATGATCAGGATCACCACTACGCGCGATGAGGCGGCGTCGGGCAGCATCCAGACCATCAGCGCAATCAGCCAACCAGCGAAGACGCCGCGCGCCAGCACCGTCCAGAAGCCGGGCCCGATGTGACCTTGCGCGACCTCCAGCACGCTCTGCTGGATCGCAGGTTCCAGAAAATGCACTCGGGCGATGGTCAAAGCAAAAAGAAACGTGCCCACCACATTGGTTGAAAGAACGATGCTCCAGAGCCGTAACACTTTCAGGACCGTCGGCCGGTCTTTGTGCAGCAGCAGCGGCAGAACGACGGTGAGGGTGTTCTCGGTGAAGAGTTGCTGCCGGCCGAGGATGACGACTAGAAACCCGACGGAGTATCCCGCGCGAGCAATTAAAGGACGCCACGCCGAGTCAGGCAGGTGAGACATGAGCGCGGCTTCGGCCAGCAGCGAAAATCCCATCGAGAGTCCGGCCGCCAAGCCCGACCAGGCCAGGGCCACGCCGGGCCGTTCCAGTTCGTCTTCGCCTTCCAGGCGAACGGCTTCGTATACCACGCGCGCGCCGATCGCGACCCGCGCCTGCACCTTTTGAGCTTCGTCAATGGACGTAACAGGGCTTTCCGGATCGTTGACCAGCGCCTTCGCGGAATTTTGGGCAGTCGGCATGGGCAGGTGGTGACGGGTGCAGAACGAAGATTCGTCCGCACTCACGGGAAGCGTGAAACCAAGCGAGGTTTTGATGCAGTGGGCCTTGGCAAGCGTTGCAACCCTTTAAGGTGGAAATAATTAGGGGAATTGAACCGCAGCTTCGGACGAATAAACTTGTTGCGGGGCTCTTACCTTCGTAACCACACTTCAGTACCAACGATCAGCCGCGGGGCGGACGAATCACCGCATTTCCCCTCTAAGATAAGCGATAACCGGTAAGGCATTCTCATCCGTAGAACGGCTACCTTGTTATGCAACCAACGCAAGGAGATCGCAGGATCTCCCTGACGTTCACAAATCGAGCCCGATCGCGCCCTCGTCGATGGAAGCACCCCGCCAGCGGTCTCACCGTGGTGGAGTTGCTGGTGGCGGCGGCCATCCTGATGACGATCGCAGCGCTCGCGGTTCCCAACCTGATGGCGGCGGTGAATCGCGCAAAGATCGCGAAGGCGATTGCCGATATTCATTCCATCGGTACCGATATCCAGGCTTACGAACTGACGAAGAACGCGTTTCCGAATACGCTGGCCGATATTGGCTACGACAAGTTCAATGATCCTTGGCACAACCCCTACCAATATCTGAACTTCGCGAACACGAAAGGGAAGGGCAAGATGCGGAAGGACCGCTTCCTCGTGCCCATCAATACGTTTTTTGATTTGTACAGCATGGGAGCGGATGGAAAGTCCTCCACCCCTCTGACGGCTGCGGC
The DNA here is from genome assembly GCA_963745435.1 of uncultured Acidobacteriota bacterium. Classification (GTDB taxonomy): domain Bacteria; phylum Acidobacteriota; class Terriglobia; order Terriglobales; family Acidobacteriaceae; genus Gp1-AA133. The sequence continues at coordinate 7,004 of CAVUXK010000004.1, forward strand.
CAGTCAGGATGACGTGATCCGCGCCAATGACGGCGATTTCATCGGCCTGGCATCGGACTACTAGAAATATGACGGAAAACACCAAGATACGCGCCACCTTTTTTCGCAGCAAAGTTGCACAGCGGATCGTGGTGCTATTTGTCTCCTGCGCATTGCTGCCGGTGACGATCCTGGCGGCGCTCTCGTTTTACGAGGTGTCGTCTCAGCTACATGAAGACACTGAACGACAACTGATGCGGGCCAGCAAGAATCATGCGATGGCCATGTACGAACGCCTCGAGCTCCTCGATTCGGACTTGCAGCTCTTGGCCAGCCAACTCAGCGAGAATCGAACGCCGGCTATCAGCGAAGTCTTGCAGAAGCGGTTTGAGAGCGTAGCTGTTTTCGGGCCCGATGGTTCGGCGCGCACATTTTGGGGTAGTTATCCTGGAGGCCTTCACTTCTCTCCCGACGGAAATCGAGCACTTGCGTTCCGGCGAGCCGCTCATTCAGGTAGCGCCTTGCGCGAGCGGGACAGACCCCTGTATCACGATCGTGCGCCGGACGGGAAAAGGGTTCACGTTGGTGGGAGTGCCGAACGTTGACTACATGTGGGCGTCCAAGAATGTTCCCGCCGGGTTTCAGTTTTGTGTGCTTTCCGCGAGTGGCGTCGTATTAATGAGCTCCGACGATCAGATCGCGGCCGCTGTTTCCCGATTGCCCGCGTTCGATCACGCTTCCGGATTTCGTCAATGGGGCAGCGGCGATTCCCAGTACAACGCCGCATTCTGGAAGCTCCTGATTGGTCCTATGTTCCTGGAGCCACCGTGGACGGTGGTCATCAGCCAGCCAAAATCGGACGCCCTGGCTTCCCTGACAAAGTTCAGCCGAAGCTTTCCGCTGGTCATTCTGCTGTCGCTCTGGGTGGTTCTGTTCGTGAGTATGGTCCAGGTTCGCCGGACGCTGGTTCCTCTGGAACGCTTGCAGGAAGGAACCGACCAGATCGGCTCTGGACGCTTCGAGAGCCGCGTCGAAGTGCACAGCAACGACGAGTTCGAAGAGCTGGCTGCCTCGTTTAACTCGATGGCCGCTCAACTCGGGCGTCAGTTTCATACGCTGAAGACGATCAATGAGATGGACGAGGCGATCTTCGCTTCGTTGAAGCGTGAAGAGATTGTGGACGGCGTGCTCACGCGCATGCCGAGCCTGCTGCCCAGCGCTTGCTTCGGAGTCTGTGTCCTCGACGAAACCCGTTCCTCAGGCTGGATTCGCTTCCGCGACGTTGCCACCGGAGACATCCATACTGAGACGACCGGTCTCGCTGGACGTGATTTGCTGCAACTGCAGGCAAGTCCAGGGAATTTCACTGTGGACGGCGACCAGCACCTGCCCGACTACCTGTTGCCCTTGAGGCGCATCGGCATGCGGTCGTTCCTGGTGCTTCCTATCCGCGTACAGGACTCCATGCGAGCCGCACTCATCTGTGCCCAACGGGTTGCGGGCAATCTTTCGCCGGACGATACGGAGGGCGCGCGGCAGGTTGCCGACCAGTTGGCGATCGCTCTGTCGCACGCGGGCTTGATCCGGGCCTTGGAGGAACTGCAACTCGGCACTCTCACCGCGCTAGCCCGGGCCATCGATGCAAAGTCGCAATGGACCGGCGGTCACTCGGAGCGGGTGACAGAACTGGCGGTTCGCATTGGAGAGTGCATGGGGCTTACCGCCAAGGATCTTCAGATCATGCGGATGGGCGGGTTGCTGCACGACATCGGAAAGATCGGCACCCCTCCTACGATCCTCGATAAGCCCGGACGGCTTACAGACGAAGAAATGTCGATCATGCGCGAGCACGTCAATACCGGCGTCCGCATTCTCGAGCCCGTTCCTGGCTTTCGCGAAGCCCTTCCCATCGTGGCGCAGCATCACGAGTGGTTCAACGGACGCGGCTACCCGCTCGGTCTTTCCGGCACGGATATCAGTTTGCACGCCCGCATCTTCGCGGTGGCTGATTGCTACGACGCATTGACTTCCGATCGACCCTATCGCAATGGGCTACCGCCGGAACAGACGATTGTCATGCTGTGCGAGAAGTCTGGAATTCAGTTCGATCCCGAAGTGATCAAAGCCTTCACCGTCGCCATGGCGGAGATGTTATCGAAAGAGAATGCCGCGTCGGCCTCAGCAGGAGGCGTATGAAGAAGACTACGCGGGGTCGACTTACATGGCTGCGGCTCCTCGGTGCTGTGTTGACTGTTTCTTTCTGCGTGGGCTGCAACTCCGGGGCGTCCTTGACGCTGCCCCGCGAGATGGAAGGTGTGTGGACGACCGACGATCCACGGTTTCAAGGCCGCTTCATGGAACTGTCGCCTTCCTTCGTCATTATCGTGACCGGCCACGACGATCCGGCGAGTGTGCAATTTGTGGATAACGTTGAGTCGGCAACGCCCGGCGACCTATCTTCGGTGACGGTTTACTCCACTGACTATTCCGAAGGCGCTCACTACCAGATGAAACTGCAGTTCAGTCCCGCCAATGGGGGCGAAATACGTTTCCAGAACCAGAGCCTGGTATGGAGGCGTGGGGGCGACAGGCCTAACTGACTACTCGGTGAGCCGCACTCATGGCCGGCCATTCCGAATCTGGCCATTCTGAATCCAACCATTCCGGACTACCGTGCCTTGGAGCGCGCCGGCAGGGTGGTCTTCACATTCGCCTTAATCGGAAGATTGGCGGGTCGCATGGGAGCGCGCGTTGGCGTTGGCCGGGAGGTGGCAGCACGCGCACGTGCCGGACTTGTCGCCGGCCTGGCGCCTGCTTCCTGCTCGGAGAGCGACAACAGTTGTCGCATGATCTCGGCTTTCTCCCACTTTTCTGGTCGCTTGCGTTTGCGCCTGCCCAGCGGCGTCAGCAGGAACAGGGCAGCCGTCGCCAGTACTGCCAGGAGAATCAGGACGGTCGGTGACATGCCAAACATGGGTCGGCTTCCTTGGACGAGTGGCGAAGTTCGGCTCTTCTGGAAAGCCATTTTCCAATGCGGGACAGCCCGCGCGACAGGTTACCAAGGTCGTTGACCTCGATCGTTACCCGAAATCCCCACTGTCAGTTGAGGGTCATGGTAATGGCTTGTTTGCGGGGGAAACTAAGGGACGTCCCGAGTCTTCAGTGTGCCGGCCCCTGGATCGGCATGGCAACAGAGAGAGCGGCACAGAGTCGGATTCGTTGGGAGGCAAACTACTCAGTTGAATCGCCCGGCTAAAATTTTATCCGTTGGTCGCTCGTCACAGTAGCGAGTGACAAGCGTTTGCAGCCTCCCTCACAATGAATAAGTGCAATAAGTTCCATTTAAGTCGTATAACGCGACTCACTTACGGCCTATCTAACAAATTTTTCTTGACTGTCTTTTGTAGCAAGTGCACTATCCCATGTTCCGGCTGGCGGTCAACTTAGATAGCCGGCGGATACGTGAGCGAGCGGAGGCCGAAGTTCCCGCTGCTCACAACAAGTACCGAGGTCGTCATGCGCCCGAGCCCTTCGTCTCTGCTTCGTCTGGTAGTGTCTTTGTGCTTCGCCCTCCTGATCTTTGCCTCCACTAACGCGCAGGCTCAGCACGATTCCGTCCCGGCGCCGGCTCCCCGTGTTATCCAGGCGGTGGACGACGCAAACCTGACGACGCTGCGCGGCAATACACATCCGCTCGCCCTCGCGAGATTCGATCGCGGCGCCGCGCCGGCAAGCATGCCATTAGAGCGGATGCTGCTGGTCCTCAAGCGCAGTCCTGAACAGGACGCGGCGGTCATCACGTTGCTTGATCAGCAGCAGGACAAGTCTTCGCCCAACTATCACAAGTGGCTGAAGCCCGAGGAATTCGGCAAGCGCTTCGGTCCTGCCGACTTCGACATACAAGCTGTCACCGCGTGGCTGCAAACCCACGGCTTTCAGATTGGCAAGGTCAGCAAAGGACGAAGTGTAATCGAGTTCTCCGGCACAGCGGCCATGTTGCAGGAAACTTTCCACACCGAGATGCACCGCTACCTGGTGAACGGCGACCCGCACTGGGCCAATGCCACCGATCCGCAAATTCCCAGCTCGCTCGCGCCAGTGGTGGCGGGGGTTTGGACGCTGCATGACTTCGCAAAGATGCCGCAGGCGCACATCGCGGAGCAACGCATTGAGGCGAAAATCACTCTGGGCTCACATCCGGAATTCACGGGTGGCTCCGGTCTGCACGCCCTCATGCCGGCGGACTTCTACAAGATTTATAACCTCGTCCCCAACTTCGCGATCTCCGGCAGCATTGGAATCGTCGGTCGCAGCAACATCAACGTCCAAGACATTGCAGCCTTCCACATGTGGACTTCGGATCAAGCAAACACACCCACAGTGATCGTGAACGGGCCAGATCCGGGCGACTTGGGTGGCGGCGAGGAACTGGAGGCAGTTCTCGATACTACCTGGTCCACTGCGGTCGCGCCGCGCGCTACCGTTTATTTTGTTGTTTCCGCTTCAACGAGCACCACGGATGGCGTCGACCTCTCCGAACTCTACATAGTCGACAATGACCTCGCCGACGTGATGAGCGAAAGCTTCGGAGGTTGCGAGCTTGGCGTCACTGCCGCCGAAGCCAACGGTATCGCCAGCCTCGCACAGCAAGCGGCCGCACAAGGAATTAGTTATCTGGTGTCGAGTGGAGATTCAGGGTCTGCCGGCTGCGATGATCCGAATTCGCAATCACAGGCCACGCATGCTCCTTCGGTAAACGTTCTGGCGTCCACGCCTTACAACATTGCTGTGGGTGGTACTTTGTTCAATGAAAACGGGCATCCCACAACTTACTGGGGTCCGAACGCCCCTACTCTCGGATCTGCCCTTTCCTATATACCGGAGAATGTCTGGAACGAAAGTTGCACGGGAACGAAGTGCGGCACTGCGAAGCCGAACATCTGGGCGGGTGGCGGCGGGGCCAGCACGCTGTTTCCCAAGCCCTCATGGCAGGCTGGAGTGCCTGGAATTCCGCTCGATCAGGCTCGGGATCTGCCGGATGTGTCGCTGAGCGCTGCTGGTCATGATCCTTATCTTGTCTGCATCTCCGACTCCTGTGTGCCTGATGGCCAAGGACGGATTTTCTTTGCGGGGGTGAGCGGGACCTCCGCATCGGCCCCTGCTTTCGCCGGCATCCTTGCCACCGTGGCGGGTGCGACGGGTTCACGCCTGGGTCAGGCCAACTATGTCCTCTATCGCCTGGCGGCCGTTGAGAATATTACGCAATGCAACGGCTCAAGCACCTCCGCCTTGCCGGCGTCCACATGCGTCTTTAACGACGTCACCGTCGGAAACAACGCCGTCCCGGGGAGACTGGTTACAATACCACCTCTGCAAAGTACCCCAGCACAAAGGGCTACGACCTCGCGACCGGTCTGGGTTCCGTCAACGTCCAGAATCTTATCGCCCAGTGGAGCAGCGCGGCGTTTCAGGCGACCGATACGACGTTTTCCATCTCCCCGCACACTCTTGTGCATGGCGCGCCGGCAACCATAACCGTCAGTGTTTCGCCTATGAGCGCTCCGGGCACACCCACCGGCGCGGTATGGGTGCAGGGAGGGGTTTCGCACGGCAACCTGATCGGGGACAGCACGGTTCAGGCCCTCAATCTCGACACCTCCGGAAACATCTCCGGGACCACACACTTGCTGCCGGGCGGGACTTACTCCTACAACGCGCACTATGCCGGCGATGGCACATTCGCACCCAGCGATTCAGCGCCGCCGGTATCAGTCACCGTTCAACCGGAGCCCAGCACCACGACCATTTCGGTATTTACGTCCGGTACCGGCAGCACCCTCGTCCCTTACAACGGGGGGCCATATGGCATGCCGCTCTATTTCAATGCGCACGTTGCCGGAAACTCTGGGTACGGCACCCCAACTTTCTGGGTCAACGTTATCGATACAGTGGGTTCAGGTTCCGGAGTGACGACGGCCTACTTCGACAGAACCGCCGATGCGTTGTCACCTGGAATTGCATATTTGTCGCCGGGCCCTCACTCGATTGTCGGCGGATACATCGGTGACTCTAATTTCAACTCGAGTCTCTCTGCACCAGTGAATTTCACGATTACCAAAGCCGGGACGACAACCTCTGTCCAGACGAGTTCCGCTAAGGTTGGTTCCGGATCGTCCGTTACTCTGATAGCCACCGTCGATACCACCGGCATTGGAAATTCTCCCTCCGGTACAGTCGTTTTCTTCAACGGCGCAACACAACTGCCGGGCAGTTCTGCGTTGGTGCCAGGATTTAATCCTGCGACGGGGATTCCGTGGGATGCAGCCACGTACCAGGCGACCCTGCCCGACGGCACCAACAGCATCACCGCGCAATACTTAGCCGACGCAAACTACACGGGCTCGACATCCTCCGCGCTGAGTGTGACCGTCGCTCCCGATTTCAGCCTTGCTTTTACCGACGCAGCCGGACCGGTCATGACCATTGCGGCGCCCGGAGGATCGGGAACTCTGACCCTTGCCGTTACCGGGGGTGCCGGCTACAACGGCACGGTGAACTTCACAGGTTGCACCCACTTGCCCGCGTCCACGGGTTGCACGTTTACCCCGGCTTCGGTGACGGGCAGCGGTTCAACGAAATTGACCTTTACCACCACGGCTTCGCACAGCGCCTCGAACAGAGCGGCACCCAGTGTGTGGGCGGCGACTGGTGGATTCACGCTCGCGGGAATTTTCGTCTTAGGTTGCGCGCCCCGCAAGCGCCGCTGGGCCTCGATCGTTGCTTTGTTGACGCTGGCCTGGGTCTTGAGCACGCTCGGATGTGGCGGAGGCACCAGTGGAGGCGGTGGTGGTGGTGGTGGAATACTCGGTACCCCGCCTGGTACCTATACGGTGACCGCAAACGGAACTGACGCCAACTTCAGCCATCCCGTCACGTTCACGGTCGTGGTTCAGTAGCAATTGAAGGACTGCTGTCCGCGTTCTGAGCTACACCCGCGTATTGTGAATCGGCAATCTCACCCGAAAACACGTGTAACCCGGGCGCGATACCACGCTGATGTTTCCATGATGCTTGCGCACGATCCGGTACACGGTGTCGAGCCCTAGCCCCGTCCCTTCCCCCATCGGCTTGGTCGTGAAGAACGGGTCGAAGATTTTGGTTTGAATTTCGGCCGGGATCCCCGGGCCATTGTCCACGAACTCCACCAGCACGTCTTCGCCTTCGCGCATGGTGCGAATGCGTAGGTCCCCTTTGCCCTTCATCGCGTCGGCCGCGTTGTCGATCAAGTTGGTCCACACCTGATTCAATTCGCTGCCATAAGAAAAGATGCGCGGCAAGTTGGAATCGTAGTTTCTCACTACGTTTACCCCGTGCTTCAGCTTGTGATTGAGCATGATCAGCGTGCTCTCGATCCCTTTGGCGACATCGACTTCCTGCCGCGGAGCCTCGTCCATAAAGGAATATTCCTTGATGGCCTTCACCAGTTCTGAAATGCGGCACGAGCTGTGCTCGATGTCGGTAAGCAGGCGCGAGATCTCCAGCGTCGCTCCGAAACGCCGGATCGCCGGCTTCATCACCGCGGGTGTGAATTTTTGAGCGAGTCTTTCCAAATGCTCGATCTCTACTCCCGCCTCTGCCAGCACCGGCGCGACCTCCCAACCATCGTCCACGCCATGTTCTTCAAGCCAGGTCTGGATCGCCGTCTGCTGATCGCTTAGCTCGAGCGCATTTCGCGGCGGAGCCTTCGACTGCCACTCGCGCGCCTTGCTCTCGATCATGCGCAACGTTGCCCGGGCTTCCGGCGGAAGGTTTTCCTGATCGATTTCGAAGCTGGCTTGCTCGCGCTTGTCGAAAATCGTGCGCAGCATGTTTGCGGCGCGGGCAGCGGCGGCCGCCGGATTGTTCAATTCGTGTGCGAGGCCAGCCGACAGCTTTCCCAGGGAAGCGAGCTTCTCCCGCGCCTGGTCGAGTTTCGTGACTTCGCGAACGCGATCCGACAGAATGCCGACCAGTCGTGGCCCCAGCTCCGGGATTGCGTTCAGCATCTCGGGGAACAGTGCTTTCGCAATGCGCGCCACGCGCAGGTGGGTAACCGCGCGTGCGGTGATGGTGTAGTGGGTCATGCGTGAGAAGGGCAACATGCCCGTGACCATTCCCGCGCGCGCCGTATAGACAGGGGAATCCGGCCCGGCACTCTCCCGGCGGCCGTCCGTCTCCCCTTCCAGATAGATCACCATCGATTCGGCAGGTTCATTTTCGCGAATCACGATTTCGCCGGCTTCCGCCGTCTCAACGTTCGCGTGATCAGCCAGCCAGCCCAGCTTCTCGTCCGAAAGATCCGCGAAGATCGGGATATTCCGAAGTTCTTTAACCAGTTCCGTATTCATTCTGGAGATGAGATTCTTTCTGAATTCCTTCGGGTTCAGAAATTGCGCTCACGCCGAAAGGCCCGCGCAGCCATGCGGATCAACGCCTTCCGTGTGAGATAATTTGCTTGTTAACCACGCAATCAAGGAACCGACATGGCGCACGAAGTTTTTTGCGTAAAGCTGAAGAAGCAGTTGCCCGGCCTCGACGAGCTCCCGTTTGATACCGAACTGGGCCAGAAAATCTACGACAACGTGTCGCAGGAAGCCTGGCAACAGTGGACCGAATTCTGCAAGATGGTGCTCAACGAATATCGCCTGAACCCCGCGCGCCGTGAAGACCAGGAAGTCATTGTCCGCCACATGGAGCAGTTTTTCTTTGGCGAGGGCGCGGTGGCACCGAAAGAGTACGTCCCCCCGACGCACTGAGTAGCCCAGCCCTCGCGCAATTACCGGTCACCGTTTCCACTACGGAAGGGAATCGTACAAGGCTGCCACGGCTTCCGCTTTCCAAACGGCGCCTAGTTCCAGCGCCTGGTTTTCCTCGGAATAAACGCCGAGAAATCTGGTTGCGTTCCCGGCGTGAGAAACCCCCGCCTTGTTCTGGTACGAGCCGAAGCGCCTCGCATACACGGGAGACCCAGACATCCCGGAGCGGGCGGTTGCGTCGACGAGAAACTTGGCCTTCCCCCCGTAGTTGATGTCGAGGTCGCTCGCGATCGTGCCCGACTTCCAGATGGGCAGGCCGCCGCCCTGGGTCTCGCCAAAAGGAAAGCCAACCACATTCACGGGATCGCCGGGGGCAAGCTCAACATCGGTATTTCTGAGCGACAAATCGAGGGGGTAAAACTCCACCCCCGAAATGTTCTTCAACGGCAGTGCAACCAGGTCGACAGACGCGCCCAGAGTGGGGTGTTCCAGCCAGCGGTGATGCTTGTTTTCGTCGTACAAAGTTTCTTCCACCCAGAACCAGTCCCCCAGATGTCCCGCGGTGTTGTGAAGTATCTTCAGCTTGTCAGCGCAGATCCAGCCCCCAACATCATCCGTGCTGGTGTCTTCTGCGCAGCTCAGAACCACGTGCCGATTGGTCACGAGGTAGTAATTCTGATTCTTTTGAAGCACGAAGGCAGTGGCGCGGCCGATCGCAACGTCCCCGTGAAAGACTGAAACCGCGAGTGAGGTAACCGAAAGGCGATCGATGGTCTGGCTGTTTTGCGCGGCGACGAAAACTGCCGTACAGGCGCACAACAGCAGTTGTGCAGCGAACTTCCCCAAAAGACGGCCTCCACGTTGTGAGTGGCGCTCGCGCTGATATTGCAGCAAAAAGTCAGTTCTCGCCAGCCGGAAGTGTTGCGCGGGATGCGAAAGTGCGAGCGCTCCGCATCCCGCGTCCTCTAGAGTTTTCCGAAGGCTGGTCGCGATCGGGCGGCTAGCGCACGACGATGGAAGAGATTCGATCGTTCCAGCTGTGGCCCGATTTCACCTGCGAACTCTGCAGGTTCTGAATGTCATCCCGGATTTCGAGGCTCGGCCCTCTGAAGTTCGCATCCTGGAACACGGTCACCGAACTGCGGCCGTAAATACGCACGGATGAAATTCGGTCTCCGAATCCGGGCGGAACCTGCTCCATGCGGTCGCCTCTCTGCACGCAGAATTTCTCGCCCCGAAAGTTCTCTTCCTTGAAGAAGCAGGCGCCATCCCGATCCCAATCTCCCGCATTGCGTAGGGAAGTGACTTCGATGGAAGAGACCCTGTCATTCCAGCTATGCCCAGGCTGGACCTGAAATTTCTGCAGGTTGGCGACATCTTCACGAATCCGCAGGCTGGGCTCCTGGAAGTCGCGGCCTTGGTAGACGGTCACTTCCACTCGACCAGAGATCCGCACCGACGAAATCTGGTCATTGAAGCCGGGCGGGACTTGTGCCACCCGCTCTCCCGCGTTGACGCAGAATTTCTCACCTCCGAAGTCAGCGTTCTTGAAAAAGCACGCCGCGCCACGACGGTTCTGGTCGTCCCGATCATGACGATACTGATCGTTCCGATCCTGACGGTTCTGATCATCACGGTCATAGCGATCTTGCGCTGACGCGCGACCCATGCTGGCGATCATAGCGACAACGAGCAGCAGAAAAGCCATAGATGTACGGGACAAGTTCACGTTCGCCTCCTTAAGACAGTGATCCGCATCCGTACGCGGGCCGACCGAATGATAATGCAGCCACGGAGTTTCTGCTTGTGGGTCGGTGGAGAGCCGGTCCCTTCGAGTTCCTGTCGTTCAAAAATCAGTGCCGTCGATTGCATTGCCCCATCGGCAAAGCCCTGCCCCGTAAGGCTTCCCCGCGATATTCACACAACGTTCACGGTCGCTTAACCAATTCGTAACAAGCCGCAAATACTGTGCTCGTGGCCCAGCGCGGGCATTTCGATCGACCGCGAGTTGCCGAAACATTTCCCCAAGAGGAAAGGTGACTGACATGAAGCAAAAGCTTGCCATTCTGAGTCTTGTGGCGATCTCACTTGCCGGCACAGCATTCGCCGCCGAGGGCGCCGTACCCAAAGGCGTACCGCGCCTCAATCACGTGTTCGTGATCATGATGGAGAATCATGGTTACAGCCAGATCGTGAACAATCCGAACGCCCCGTTTATCAATCGCTACGCGCAATCCACCAACCGTTCCACGAACTACTTCGCCATCGCGCATCCCAGCCTGACCAACTACTTGGAAGTTGTGGGCGGATCGAATTTCGGGGTCCACAGCGACAATGATCCTGACTTCCACAACAGCAGTTGCCTCCCGAACCTCGCTACCGCCACCGAGAACACCGACAATCCCGCAAGTTCGAGCATCTGCCCGATCGCCGGAACCGGCACCGATGCCTCCACTCCGGCACTCGACCTGGTCAACGAAACGCAAGGCCCTCCGGGAGAAGTCAATATCGATGGCACGCGCTCGATTGCGGCAGCAACCGGTATCTCAGGCAAGACCATCGCTGACCAGTTGGCCGATGCGCGCAAAAGTTACAAGAGTTACCAGGAAAGCCTGCCGGTTGGCGGAGCCGACCTCGTAACCTACAGCGACGGCTTCTTCACCAATCTCACGGACTTCAGCACAATCCTGCCGGCCCTGAATCCGCCGCTCTCCCAGGGTGACGTGGTGAAGCAGTATGCGGCCAAGCACAATCCGTTCGTGTATTTCCGCAGCACGCAGGAAGGTACCAATCGCCGCAACACTCTGAAGAACTCGGTAGGCTTCGAGCAGCTCTATACCGATCTCGGATCCGGTGACGTGCCTGCCTTCTCATTCATCGCGCCCAACCAATGCAACGATCAGCACGGGCGCGGAAATGCCGGGGCTTTCTGCAACTTCGATCCCGTCAGCGATGGAAGCCAGGCAGGTTTGAACCCCGCCCTTATCTATCAGGGTGACGTCACCGTAGAAAGATTGGTCACTGCCATCCACAATTCTCCGGCGTGGCGCCAGGGTCGAAATGCGATCGTTCTGCTCTGGGATGAGAACGACTACAGCCTCGCCCCGAACAACAACCAGGTGCTGCTCACGGTAGATACAAACTACGGACCGCGGGGCGTGCAGAGCTCGCGCTTCTACACGCACTTCTCTCTGCTGAAGTCGCTGGAGTCGGGGCTGAATCTGCCTTGCCTCAATCACGCTTGCGACAGGAACGTCGATGTCATGTCTGACCTGTTCCAGGGGCGCGGGGACGAATAGCAGGGGATAAAATAACAACAGTTAGAAAATCGGTGGCCCGCTCTCGAGATGGGAGCGGGCCTTTCTTGTTAACCGAAAACTAGGGGACGTTTGTCACGTCTGGCCCGACATCCTCCCATTCGCGGCCGCACGCATGGCATTTCCACGCCTTGCGATGGACGGGCAATGGCAGTCCGACCCATGCCGACGCATAAGCCACTGGCTTGTTCAGTTCCTCAAAGGTGACGTCCATCGAGTTGCAGTTCGGGCAATGCGGTTGCTGGTACAGACCGCTGCCTTCTACATCTAGGCTTTCTGGAATGGGCAGGTTCAGGATTTCGGTCGCTTCCGCAACGTCTTCTGGCCAAACCTGAAGTTTTACGCCACCAAGCAAATTCGAGATGAACCAGTCCATTCGAACCATGTTCTCATCCACCAGATGGCACTCGATACCAGCCGATTCGAGACTTCCCTTGGCTAAGAGCGCCTCCGGAAGATCGCGAAATTTCCTTAGCGTGACCGGTCCGGGCCCGTCGACCTCGATTTCGTCGAACTGGTCATTGCCGGGATCGGTTTTGCTGGGTGGGGCCGCCAGCTGTCGACGACTTGATTCGGCCGAAAGCGCTCTTTGGGCGGCTTCGGTTAGGGATGCAGCGTCGCCAGCGACCCGCTGCAATTCGTCGTCTGTCATTTCGGCGTAGTGCGCTTCCAGTCGAGCGGGGTCGTCAGAAGTTGAAGACATGGCTGCAGAATAATACAGGAGCAATACTCAGACAGAGGTTGGGAAGCAGATGCTATTCAAAGAAGAAATTCTTCCGAAAAAACAAAGCGCCCCTGACTCGTATGAGTCACGGGACGCCAGTTAAACAGCCCTCCCCCAAGTGCTGCTCGAGAACCACTCTACGTTTTCGGCATGCTTCGGGGAATGGCACCGATGGGCTATTCCCTGGCCCAAAAGCGTATCCGAAGAAAGCCGGAGATTTCGGGTGAATCCCGCTAAAATCGTGGGTTTCCCGCGAGCGTACAGGTGCTTCCGTAACCTGCCTGATTACGAGTGCGCGTGCGATATTCAGCATGGCGATTGCGCCAAGACCCACCGCTATCACGGACCTCCGACGGGGAGCGCGGGCGAAAATTAAGGAAGGTCTCATTACATGTTGCAGCCACCGGAAAACAAGAACGCGGTACCAGCGTCGAACGCCAATACCTACACCCCTGTGAAGACCTCGAGCGCCCCCATGGAACAAGCGACAATCGGCCGCTCATTGGTCATCAAAGGCGACATCAGCGGAGCGGAATCGCTCTTCGTTGACGGCCGCATCGAAGGCACTGTCAACATTCCCGAAAACCGCGTGACCGTGGGCCGCAACGGCGTGGTCACGGCCGACGTCAACGCCCGCGAAGTCGTGATCATGGGCAAGGTCCAGGGCAACATCATCTGCAGCGATCGCCTCGACATCCGCAGCGAAGGTTCCGTCACCGGCGACGTGGTGGTGCAGCGCATCAGCGTCGAAGATGGCGCCATCCTGAAGGGCAGCGTGCAAGTGCAGGCGGCCGGCGAGCAGAAGAACAAGCAGAATCAGCAGTCGCGTCAAGGCGACGCAAAACCGAACGGCGACGCCTCCAAAGCGGCAGCGGCGACAGCCGGAGCATAGTTCGCAGCCAGAACAAGTTCATCAGCCAAAAAAGAAGGGCACGAGTGATCGTGCCCTTCTCTGTTTCGTATTCGTAGCGCCGGCGTCCCGCCGGCAGTCGCGAGGGCATCTTGCCCTCGCCGTCACCAGGAGCGACGACGCCAGACTTACTTCTTCTCCGCTCCGGTCTTCAGGTCAAGCGCCGCCGAATTCATGCAATAGCGCAGTCCACTAGGCGCGGGACCGTCTTCAAACACGTGTCCCAGATGAGCTCCGCAATGCGCGCACCGCGCTTCCACGCGAACCATGCCGTGGGTGCTGTCGGTATGCTCTTCCACATTCGCCGGGTCAATCGGAGCGTAGAAACTCGGCCAACCTGTGCCGGAATCAAATTTCGTTTCTGAAGTGAACAACGCCGCTCCGCAGCCCACGCAGTGGTACGTCCCGGCCTCTTTGGTTTTCCAGTACTTTCCGGTAAAGGGCATCTCCGTACCCGCTTCGCGAGTTACGTGATACTGCTCCGGTGTCAACTGGGCCCGCCATTCGTCATTGGTCTTAGAAACTCTGGAGCTTTCTACTTTATTTGCCATAAGAAGTCTTACCTCGATCCAATGGAACTCCCCCATTTGATGCCCGAAACCGAAGAAAGTGACAATCGAATCAGCGACTACGGAGATCATCCCCCTGTGATCTAGGGCACAAAGAGTTGTGACAACTTACCTTCGTGGCGCTTTCTCTAGAAGCTAATCTACTGAAACATGATTTTGCTCTAAGGGAGACATGCTGGATGGGAGATTTAAGTGCACACTTTTCACGAAAAGAATTGAGTTGCCGCTGTTGCGGTCGTTTGCAGATCGACTCGCGTCTGCTGGAAGGACTCGAAACCCTGCGGTCACTGGCCGGCGCAACCAGTGCGGGTGCATGCGGGATATCGTTGCCCTCGCCACAACCGGGAGGTCGGCGGAGTTCCGCACAGCGAACATCTGGAAGGGTTGGCGGCGGACGTGAGTTTGCCCGGTCTGTCGCTGCAGAGAATGTATGAACTCGCACTTGAAGTTCCGCAGTTTGCCGACGGCGGCATCGGCGTCTACGATGGAAATTTCCTGCACGTCGACGTTCGCGACCGGCAAGCGCGCTGGGCTCGTGTCAGCGGAAAGTACGTAAGCATCGCGAAACTCGTGAGGGAACCGCAACTACTGGCGCAAGAGGAAAGCGCAGCCACCCCAAGCTAGTGGCCGGACCAGGAAGATAATCCCGGCTAGCGGCTACACGCCTTCGCCGATCTTTCGGTATTGACTGCCGAAGAACAGCAAAGGCTTGCCCTCGCGTACTACGACCTCCTCAACTTCGGCGATGAAGATCGTGTGGTCCCCGGCGTCCTGCGCCGAGTGCAGGCGGCATTCGAGATAGGCCAGCGCGCCGTGCAGCACGGGAGTGCCGTGCCGGGTGCGGTCAAACTCCGCGCCCGCTTCCTCCGCGGCTCGGTCATGCGCGCGAGCCGGTCGCGCGTAGTATTCCGAGATTTTCCGGTGGTCCTCCGCGAGCACATTCACCCCGAAACGCTTTTTGGAGTGAAGATGCGCGTGGGTCCGGGCCTTCTGGTCCACGCACACCAGCACCAGCATCGGGTCGAGCGAGACGGAAGCAAAAGCGTTGGCAGTCATCCCGTGGACTTCGCCGTCTGAGTCCAATGTAATGACGGTAATTCCTGTAGCAAATGAGCCCAATGCTCTGCGAAACTCTGCCTGGCTGACGCTCATGGCAGCAGGTTTCCCTCCGGTTGACCGATAAAGTTATCACGTCGAGACCGTAGCGCCGGCGTCCCGCCGGCAGTCGCGAGGGCATCCTGCCCTCGCTGGGCGGGCGCAGAGAAATGCATAGTCTACTGCCGCGCCAGCGCCTACCCGAAAATCGCCGCGATACCGCTTTCATGTATCATCCTGCTACCCGGGCTTTTTCGGGGTGAGTCAACCTGTTTTCGCGGAAACTGACGCATCTTGAGCCCCGCCACTGAATCCAGACCGCAGTCCCGCACTCTGGCTGAGTCTTTGGCCCAGGTGCGTCTTGGAGAGCCGCCGACGCGCGAGACTGCTCTTCAGTTCCTGCGTTGTGCCGACGATTTCCTTCCGGACCTCCTTAGCGAAGCGCGCGCGGCCAAGGAACGATTCAAGCCCAGCGTCATCACCTACTCCCGCAAGGTTTTCCTGCCTTTGACGAATCTCTGCCGGGACTATTGCGGCTACTGCGTTTTTCGTAAAGATCCCGGAGACCCGGGCGCGCACACCATGACGCCCGACGAAGTCTTGGAGGTGGCGCGTCGAGGCGAGGCCCTGGGCTGCACCGAAGCCTTATTCAGCCTGGGCGACAAGCCGGAACTGTTGTTCCCGGAAATGCGCGAGACGTTGCGCCATCTGGGATACCAGTCAACGCTGCAGTATCTGGAAGCAATGTGCGATCTGGTGTTGCGGAAAACAAAGCTGTTGCCGCATCCCAACCCGGGCTTGCTGAGCGCATCCTGGATCGCTCGCTTGGCGGCAGTTTCGCCCAGCATGGGTCTGATGCTCGAATCCACGAATGCCGACCTGCTGGCGACGGGCCGCGCGCACGACAACGCTCCCGATAAGCTTCCCGCAAAGCGTCTTCGCGTGATTGAAGAAGCCGGCAAACAGAAGGTGCCATTCACGACCGGCTTGCTGATCGGCATCGGCGAGAGCCTCGACGATCGCGTGGATACCCTCCTGGCTATCCGCGAACTGCACGAGCAGTATGGGCATGTGCAGGAAGTCATCGTTCAGAATTTTCGGGTCAAACCCGGCATTCCGATGCAGCACTGGCAGGAACCCGCGCTCGGCGACATGCTTCGCACAGTGGCTGTCGCACGCCTGCTGATGCCACGGATGAATATTCAGGCGCCGCCCAATCTCTCAGCACCGTTCTATGACGATTTGCTCGAGGCCGGCATCAACGACTGGGGAGGCGTCTCGCCACTGACTCCCGACTTCATCAATCCCGAAAAACCCTGGCCGCATCTGGAACAGCTTCGCCAGCAGACGGAGAGTCGTGGCTTCAAACTGGAGCAACGTCTTCCCGTGTATCCGGAATTCCTGCCGCTGGTCGACGGCCCGGCCGGGTCTCGTGGCCGATCGTGTTCGTGCCGCATCCGACGCTCGTGGCTACTCGCGGAGGGCCGCGTGATCACGGTGTTGACGGGCGGCACCGGTGGCGCCAAGTTCGTCGACGGCCTGCGGCTGGTAGTCCCACCCGAAGAACTCACAATCATCGTCAACACGGGCGACGACTTGCTCTGGTGGGGCTTGTACGTTTCTCCCGACATCGATTCCATCACCTACGTGCTGTCGGGCATGCTGAGTCGCGAGCGCGGTTGGGGTGTGAAGGGCGACACATTCTTCTGCTTGCAACACATGGGACAGCTCGGGCAGCCGATCTGGTTCCACGCCGGCGATCGCGATCTGGCCGTACACATCCTGCGCTCGAAACTGCTCGCGGAAGGCAAGACGCTCTCCGAAGTCACTTCCGAGATCTGCGAAAAGCTTGGCGTGAAAGCCCACATCCTGCCGATGAGCAACTCGCGAGTCGAAACGAGGGTGGGCACCCCCTTCGGCGAACTCAGTTTCGAAGAATATTTTGTACAACGTTGGTACCAAGACCCGGTAGAATCCATCCGCTTTGCTGGCGTGGCCGATGCCGAGCCTGCGCCCGGCGTCCTGGAAGCGATCATGGATGCAGACATCGTGTTGTTGGCTCCAAGTAACCCCGTCACAAGCATCGGGCCCATCCTCGGCGGTTCCCGGCGTTCGCGAAGCGCTGCATAAGACCAAGGCGCGGATCGCTGCCGTGAGCCCCATTGTTGCTGGAGAAGCGGTCGCCGGGCCGGCAGGAATTCTGATGGCGTCGCAAGGTCTGCCGGTTTCGGTTGCCGGCGTGGCGGAGGCCTATCACGATTTTCTGGATATGCTCGTGATCGACACGCGCGACGCGCAGTCCGTCGAGGAACTTACGAAGTCGGGTCTGCGCGTGCACGTCGCCAAAACCATCATGCGCACATCGGAAGACAAAGCCGATCTGGCCGGATCTGTGCTCGCCGCGGTACGCGGGAAGAGCGCGGCTGTCGCGGGGCCTGAGCACGTATGATCCTGATTCCGGTCAAGAATCTAAAAGACGCGAAACAACGGCTGTCCACGGTACTCGATCAGCCGGAGCGTACCGAACTTGCGCGCGCCATGTTGGCCGACGTCGCGGAAGCGATAGCCTCCTGGCAGAGCCGTCCCGAAGTCGCGATGGTCACGTGCGATTCGTTCGCTCTCTCCCTTGCCTGCAAGTACGGATTCGAGGTCATCGCCGATCACCGCAACAGTGGGGAAACCGACGCAATCGAAATGGCGACGCGCGTCTGCGAAGCTCGCGAACTCGACACCCTCGTCATCCCCGGCGACATTCCCCTGGTCCAGTCCTGGGAACTGCAAGCGATTTACGATGCCGCGCCCGAAGTCGGAACGGTACTCGTGCCCGCCGGAGACAATCGCGGAACGAATGCAGTGTTGCGCCGGCCCGCTGCCTTGTTTCCCTTGCGCTTTGGGAACGACAGCTTCAAGCCGCACGTCGCTGCTGCGAAGGCTTCCGGAAAGCCGTGCGTGATCCTGCCCCTGCCCGGTCTCGCGGTGGATGTGGACGACCCCGCCGACCTGCAGAAGCTGATCCACCTGCCCGGCGAAACGCGCGCTCAGCGACTGGCCCGCAGCTTCAATCTCCGTGACTATCCGATAGCCGTGAACGAGTAGCCGCATGCAGGAACTCCGGATCATTCCGGTTACGTTGTCGGCGGAAATTCGACCTGACGACTCTCTCGCCAGCAAATTGCTCGATGCTCTCCGCCGCCGGCGCCTCTCGCTCTTGAAGGGCGACATCGTCGTCGTGAAGCACAAGGTCGTCTCGAAAGCCGAAGGCCGACTGGTCCGATTGGATACCGTGAAGACCACGGCCGCATCGCGCGCGTGGGGCAAGCGCTATCACGTCGATGCGCGGGTGATCGAACTGGCTTTGCGCGAAAGCGCGAGCGTGATTCGACGCAAGAACGGAGTGCTGATTACGGAAACCCGCCACGGGTTCATCTGCGCGAACAGCGGAATCGATGTCTCGAATGTCGACGGCGGAGAACACGCGCTGCTGCTTCCCGAAGATCCCGACCGCTCCGCGCGCAAATTGCATGGTGAACTGCGCAAGCTGACCGGGCACTCCATTCCAGTCATCATCAGCGACAGTTTCGGCCGAGCGTGGCGTGAAGGGTCTGACCGAGGCGGCCATCGGCGTCGCCGGCATGCACGCCCTGCACGATTACCGCGGGCAGCCGCGATCCGCACGGCTATCCTCTGCGGGTCACCATCGACGCCGTGGCCGACGAGCTGGCGTGCGCTGCCGGACTGTTGTCGAGCAAGCTAACTCGCACTCCGTTTGTTATCATTCGTGGATTCCCGTACCGCCCCGGACGCGGAAGCTCCCGTTCTCTTCTTCGTCCCGCGGCACTGGATTTGTTTCGTTAGGAGGGCGTCGTGTCACGAGCACTCGCGCATGCGGAACTGGAGAACTTTCCCTCTCTCGAATGGACGGACATCGAGCCGCGCCTGTCGCCCGCGATTCGCGAAGCCCTCGAAATCGCGCTGACTCGGCAAGAGGGAAGTGCACTCTCGAGGGAACAGTCTCTTGCTCTCGCGAATTGTGAAGGCGACGACCTGCTGGGATTGCTGCTGGCTGCTGATCAGCTGCGCGCCGAGCTTTCCGGCAATCTGGTCACCTACGTCGTCAATCGCAATATCAACTTCACCAACATTTGTTTTGTGGGCTGCAAGTTCTGCGCCTTCAGTCGCGGCCCGCGCGAAGACGACACCTACTTCCTCACTCCTGACCAGGTTGCCGCCAAAGCCGTGGAAGCTTGGGAGCTGGGCGCCACGGAAGTGTGCATTCAGGGCGGCCTGCCCGCACGGACTTCCTCCTTTTTATTACCGCGACATCCTGCGAGCCGTGAAACACGCGCTGCCCCGCATGCACTGCCACGCTTTCTCGCCCATGGAGATCGTCTACGGCGTGGAACTGACTGGTATGCCGGTGCGCGACTACCTGCAAATGCTGCGCGACAACGGCCTCGACACGCTACCCGGCACTGCCGCCGAAATTCTCGATGATCAGGTTCGCGAAATCCTGTCGCGCAACAAGCTTTCCACCAGCCAGTGGCGTGAAGTCATCACCACCGCTCATCAACTCGGCATTCGCATCGACCTCGACGCTCATGTACGGCCACGTGGAGACGATCGAGCACTGGGTGAACCAGCTTTTGCTGCTGCGCGAAATTCAGCAGCAGACCGGAGGCTTTACGGAATTCGTTCCGCTGGGCTTTGTGCATCAGAACACCCTGCTGTTCCACCAGGGCCTGGCGCGCTCCGGACCGAGCTTGGCCGAGCACCTCAAGATTCACGCCCTTGGCCGCGATCATGCTCGCTGGCTCGATCAACAACATCCAGGTCTCGTGGGTAAAACTGAACCGCAACCTGTCTCAGCTTTGCCTGCACGCCGGCGCGAACGACTACGGCGGCACGCTGATGGAAGAAAACATTTCTCGCGAGGCCGGAGCGACCGCGGGCCAGTACACCAGCCCCGACCAGTTCCAGTCTTTGATTCTGGAAGCGGGCCGCATTCCCGCGGAACGCAACACCACATACTCGCGCCTGCACATCAAGACTCCGCTAGAAGCATTCACCAGTGAACACGCAATGATTCCGGAGTTTGCTTGAGCCGGACGATCGCCATCCTGGGCGGCACAGGCCCGGCGGGAATGGGCCTCGCACTGCGGTGGGCGCGCGCCGGCGAATCCATCATTATCGGGTCGCGCAGCGCAGACCGCGCGCGTGAGGCGGCCGCGAAAATCAGCCATGCTGTCGGTTCCGCTGCACAGGTAACGGGAGACACCAACGCTAATGCCTGCGCAGCGACCGAATTGCTCGCCCTGACCGTGCCCTTCGAAGGTCAAGCCATGCTTCTGAAAGAACTCAAGGCATCCTTCAAGCCCGGCAGCATCCTGATCGATGCCACGGTGCCGCTCGCCAGCGGAGTCGGCGGCCGCGCCAGCCGCACGCTCGGAGTGTGGCAAGGTTCCGCCGCCCAGCAGGCCGCGGAATTGGTTCCCAAAGGCGTGACCGTGGTGGCTGCATTTCAAAATTGCTCTGCTGACGTGATGAACGGTGACGACCCGGTGGAATGTGATGTGATCGTCTGCAGCGACGACCAGTATGCAATCCATACCGTCTCCGAGTTGGCGGCAAAAATTCCAGGTGTGCGCGCACTCGACGGCGGAAAGTTGGAGAATGCCCGCATCGTAGAGCAAATCACGGCGCTACTCATCGGGCTCAATATTCGCCATAAGGGGCATGGCGGCATTCGTATCACGGGCTTGCCATCGCCGTCGTATCGCTCGTCGTCGTAGATCAGTTAACGCTCCAACGCAGAAAATTCGGCACCCCTGTCGCTTCGCGTCATCTTAGATTTCATCGCTAACGCTGATGTCTCGAAAGCAAGGCTCGCCCAATGAGCACTGGCACGCAGAACGGCACGGTCATCGAGATGCGCAATGTTGCCTACCGTTTTCCCGGCGGCCCTGCATTGCTCAATGACCTGAATCTGCATGTGCGCAGAGGCGAGACGCTGATGCTGCTCGGCCGGAGCGGTTCGGGGAAGACCACTACTCTCAAGCTGATCAACGATCTGCTCTCTCCCACCCAGGGAGATGTCCTGGTCGAAGGCCGCGCCACCCGCGATTGGGACCGCATTCGTTTGCGCCGCGGCATCGGATACTGCATCCAGGAAGCCGGTCTGTTTCCGCACTTCACCGTCGAACGCAACATCGGCCTCGTGCCCACCATCGAAAACTGGAAGCCGCGAGCGCATTCGGCAGCGGGTGACGGAACTCCTGCAACTGGTGGGCTTGGATACCGCGCTCGCATCGCGGTATCCGAAAGAGCTTTCCGGCGGGCAGCGCCAACGAGTGGGGGTCGCGCGCGCGCTCGCCGCCGATCCTCCCATCCTTCTTATGGACGAGCCGTTCGGCGCGCTCGATGCCATCACGCGCGCAGAATTGCAGAAAGAATTTCTAGCCCTGCAACAGCGATTGCAGAAGACCGTTGTCTTCGTCACGCACGATCTGCGCGAGGCTCTGTTCCTCGGCACGCGCATCGCGCTGATGGAAGGAGGACGTCTGGTCGCTGCACTGGCACCGGCAGAATTCATGAGGTCGCAAGACCCGCTGGTCCAGAAATATCTCGACGCATTCGGAATGCCAACGCCAGGAGAAAAGAGCCTCAGCATGAACGTGTTTCAGTTCATCGTGCAAAATCACGCCGAGGTGCTCGAAGCTAACGCTCGAGCATCTGTGGATGGTCGTCGCCTCCACGCTGCTGGCCGTCTGATCGGGATCCCGCTCGGCATCCTGATCACGCGCCGTCCCGGCTGGAACAAGCCGGTACTGGGCAGCGCCAATGTCATCCAGACGATTCCAAGCCTGGCGCTGTTCGGATTCCTCCTGCCAGTGCCGTGGATCGGCGCGCGTTCAGAGCGTCTCGCGATTCTCGCCCTGACTCTCTACGCGCTGCTGCCGCTGATCCGTAATACGTATGCCGGCATCAAAGGCGTGGACCCCGCGGTCGTCGAAGCGGGCCGTGGCATGGGAATGACGGATCGCCAATTGCTGTTTCGCGTTGAGTTGCCGCTCGCCCTGGGCGTCATCATTGCGGGCGTGCGTGTCGCCACCGTGATCTCCGTTGGGCGTCGCCACGATCGCAGCAGCGATCGGAGCCGGCGGTTTGGGGGAATACATTTTTCGCGGCCTGGCGATGGTGAACAACCAACTCATTCTCGCCGGCGCGATTCCCGCTGCTGCGCTGGCCTTGCTAGCCGACGTTACGCTCGGGCTGGCTCGAACGTCGTCTGAGCCCTATCTAGAGCCCATATCGCATGCCCGGTTCTGTTCTATGTCGCGTGAAGTACCTGCTTGCTCTTGATCTCGGTCCTCCTGCTCGCGGCGTGCGGTCCGCCGCGCGAGAACCGCATCGTCATCGGGTCAAAAAATTTTACGGAGCAGGCGATCTTGGGAGAGATCTTCGCGCAGCGCCTCGAAGCGAAAACGAATCTGCACAGTCGAGCGGCGCTTCTATCTCGCGGGCAGCTTCATCTGTCACCAGGCAATCTTGGCGGGACGAATCGATATCTATCCGGAATACACGGGCACGGCTCTGACGGCGATCTTGAAGGAGAAGCCGGAAGGCTCGCGCAAAGCCGTTTACGATCGCGTACAGTCAGAGTACGCAAAGCGCTTCGCCCTGACTCTCGGTCCACCTCTCGGGTTCGACGACACCTTCGCCATCGTCATTCGCGGAGAAGATGCTCGCCGCCTCCAACTCCAAACGATTTCGCAGGCAGCGGCCTATACTCCGCAATGGCGGCCAGGATTTGGCTACGAGTTCATGGAGCGTCCGGATGGATACAAAGGACTCGTGGCAACGTATGGCCTGCGATTCGCCGCCTCCCCAAGGATCATGGATCTCGGACTGCTGACCCGCGCGCTGAAAGAAAAGCAGATCGATCTCATCGCCGGCAACACCACCGACGGTTTGATCCCAGCTCTGGATATGTTCGTGCTCCAGGATGACCGCAGCTACTTCCCTCCCTACGAGGCAGTAGCAGTGATGCGACAGGAAACAATAACCCGGCATCCCGAGGTAGCACGGGCTCTCGACGATCTCGCTGGCAAGATCTCAGACCAGGACATGCAGCAGTTGAATTACGCAGTCGACGGAAATCACCGCGACATGAAGGAAGTGGTCCGGGAATTCCTGCACACCAAGGGACTGCAATAAACGCAGATCTCAGAGTAACCTTGAACACCACTTCGTCAAAATCCATCACCGAATACAATTGTTCCCCTGATGCCGAATCAAGACCTGGACGCGACTTGGAAATATCACAACGGCACCAAGCACTCGTATCTGAGCCTGCGCGCGCATCCGCATTTTCTCGATTGGGACAACAAGCCTCTCTTATTCAAGATCTATCCAACCCTGGAAGTGACGCGCCTTCCGAAAGATTTTCGCCAGACCGGAGTGTCGGCGCTTTCGGCCATCGCGAGCCCCGGCATCGCCGCCAGGGGCAAGAAGATCCCGAATCTCGAGGACATCGCGCAGCTTCTGTTTTTCTCCGCGGGTGTTACGCGCAGCAAAAAGTTTCCTGGCGGTGAAACTTTCTTCCGCGCTGCGGCCTGCACGGGAGCGCTCTACGAGATTGAGTTGTATCTCGTATGCGAGGATTTGCCAGACTTGCCGGCAGGCGTCTATCACTTCGGGGCAGCGGAGTTCGGCCTCCGGCAGTTGCGCGCCGGCGATTATCGGAAAACTCTGGTAGATGCGACCGCCGCCGAGAAAGCAGTCGCGCACTCCCCCCTCATTCTTATCTGCACCGGCATCTACTGGCGCAACGCGTGGAAGTATCGATCGCGCACCTATCGGCACTTCGGTTGGGACAACGGAACCCTACTCGCGAACGCGCTGGCGATGAGCACTGCTCTGGGCCTGCCCGCCAAAGTCATTACGGGATTCGTCGACCAGCAGGTGAATGCCTTGCTCGATTTGGATGTGCGCAAGGAAGTCGCCTTCTCGGCGCTTGCGGTGGGCCACACAAAGTCGCGCCCGCCAGTGCCGAGCGAAATCAAGCCATTGCAATTGCCAGCCATGGCCTACTCGAAGGAAGAAGTCGACTACCCGGCCATGCGGCAGATGCACGAGGCCTCAAACCTGCTCGATCCAAAACAAGTCAAGGCATGGCGAGACAGTTCGCCGAAAATCGGACAGCCTGATGCGCGGGGAACGCTTTTCAATCTAAAACCGCCGACCAAAGAAAGCCTTCCTGCTGATTCCGTCGAGCAAGTCATCCAGCGTCGAGGTTCATCTCGCAAGTTTGCGCGTCAGCCGATCTCATTCGCTCAGTTGAGCACCCTGCTCGATTACGCAACGCGCGGAATCCCAGCAGATTTCCTGAAGAAGTCCGGGAACCTTCTGAACGATCTCTATCTGATTGTTCACGACGTCGAGGGCCTTCAGCCCGGCGCGTACTTCTACCGACGCGAGAAGAAACAACTGGAGCTTTTAAAGGCGGGAGACTTTCGCGATCGTGCGGGCTACCTGGGCCTGGAGCAGGAACTCCCTGCCGATGCGAGCGTTGACTTCTTTTTCCTCGCGGATCTTTCGAAAATTGTCGGTACGCTCGGAAATCGCGGCTACCGCGCAACCCAACTCGAGGCGGGAATCGTTGGCGGGAAGATGTATCTCGCCGCGTACGCGCAGAAATTCGGCGCGACCGGCCTTACGTTTTACGACGATGACGTGGTGAACTTCTTCGCGCCTCACGCCAAAGGCAAGAGCGCAATATTTCTAGTTGCGTGCGGACACAGTATGAAAACTTAGATGCGCGAGTCGCGGTGATAGTTGCAGATTTCGATTGAGATTTCGATGATTTACTTGCTGCTCGATCACGCACTTCAGTTTTTGGAATGTCAAAATATGTAATGGCGAATGTCACGCGGTGCCTGCGATTACACGCCCTTTACATAGGTTGTTTAACTTCTTCGAAACACTCGCGCTGCAATCCTGACAATGAAATGGAACACTCCGTGCATTCAGACACGTTGAGTGAAGAACGTGTTGTGGCATACCCCAAAATCCGTAGATGTCAAAAGAGCAGTGTTGAGCGGTCACCGCGCAGCGTTCCAGCGTGTGCTCGCGATCGCGTGCTGCACTGTCTTTCTGACCTGCGGCCTGGCAACTCCATTTGCTGCTCACAGAAACGCAAGCTCCAAGAGCCGCAGTAGTCCAGGAAAAATTCTCCGCACGGCCCTGCCCGATGAAACTCGGGACGGAGAACGGTGTTCAGTCACGCTCGGAACTGCGCGTGTTGAGCATGCCATTCTGCAACTTCACGCCCGGGAAAGCGTAGTCTCTCCGCGAATTACGCCCATTCCTTCTGTCCCCTACACGCGGCCTGCGGCCGATCGCGCGCCGCCGCGTTCTTAGTCAATCGTCAACTCAAAGTTCTGCCTTAATTCTTCCGCTCCGTCGCTTCGACAGCGCAGCGTTCCGTATCAGCACCGCTGCAAGTTGAGGTCAACACTTCTATTTACCCTATCGGAGGTTGTAATGCGTTTTCGCAGTTGCACGATCTTTTTAATTCTGGCCATGCTGGTCGCAGGCCAGACAACAGGGGTGTTCGCGCAGTCGCTCACGTCGGGCGATCTCGCAGGCACAGTGACCGATCCCTCGGGAGCTCTGGTTCCGAATGCATCCGTAACCGTGAAAAGCAATGAATCAGGCTCGACGCAGACTCGCTCCACCAATGCGCAAGGCTACTACCGGTTTTCATTGCTAGGTCCCGGCGTCTACACCGTCTCGGTTTCGGCGTCCGGCTTTCAATCAATCCAGCAGCAGGCAACCGTGACGGTCGGCCAAGCAGCGACTGCCAACGTTCAGTTAGCGCTCGGTACCGCCAGCCAGACCGTTGAAGTTTCCGCGGGCGCGGAAGCGGTCCAGTCGGAAAACGCCGACATCTCGACCACCATCACGCAGCAGCAGATCTCGCAGACGCCCAATCCCGGCAATGACCTGAGCTACATTGTCCAGACCGCGCCGGGCGCTGTGATGAACACACAGGCCGGTTACGGAAACTCGTCGACCTTCGGACTGCCGGCGACTTCAAACATTTTCACCGTCGACGGCATGAACGAGAACGATCCATTCCTGAACCTCAACAACTCGGGCGCCACAAACCTGCTGCTCGGCAAGAACGACATTCGAGAAGCCACCGTGGTGAACAACGGCTACTCCGGCCAGTACGGCGGTCTCGCCGGTGCCAACGTCAACTACGTCACGCGCTCGGGCAGCAATGCCTGGCACGGTAATGCCGAATATTTCTGGAATGGGCGCGCCATGAACGCGAACAACTACTTCAACGTGCAGGGTGACGTGCCTCGTCCATTCGTCAACGCGAACCAGTGGGCCGCATCGGTCGGAGGTCCGATCCGCAAAGACAAGACCTTCTTCTTCGTGAACTACGAGGGTCTGCGGGTCGTGTTGCCGACCACGCTGCCGGTGAATGTTCCCAGCCCGCAATTCCAGGCAGCTACGCTGGCGAACCTGACGACCGCTAGTCCTCAGGCAATTCCGTTCTACCAGAACATGTTCAATCTCTGGCAGAACGCCAATGGCGCAGCCGGAGCGCAGAACGTTCTGCAGAACGGCACAGACCCGAATACCGGAAACATTATTTCCGGCCCGGGCTGCGGATCGTTCACTGGACTCGGCGACACCACAACCCCGTGCGCTCTGCAGTTCCACTCCACCGCTGGCAATTTCACGCATGAATATCTGGTGACCGCGCGCTTGGATCAAAACCTCGGATCGAATGATCGCCTTTTCGTCCACTTCCGCACCGATCACGGCACGCAGGCGACCTACACCGATCCCATCAACCCGGTTTTCAATGCAGTCAGCACGCAGCCTCAGTACGAGGGACAGCTGCAGGAGAATCACACCTTCGGCACATCGATGGTGAACCAGTTCATTCTCAGCGGTTCCTGGTACAGCGCCATCTTCTCCACGGCGAATCTGGGGGCCTCTACACAGGCCATGCCGTTCCGCGTGAGCCTGTCCGGAGGAGCCTTCTATCCACTCGGTCGCGATCTGGACGTGTGGCCGCAGGGTCGCAACGTCACGCAGTACGGTGCGGTCGACGATCTTTCCTGGCAAAAGGGCAGTCACTCCCTGAAGTTCGGAATCAACTTCCGCCGCAACGACATCACCGACTACTCGCCGGGCATCGGCAGCATCGGCTTCAGCTTCGGCGACAGCCTGCAGTCGTTCTTCAGCGGAAACGGAGACAACTACCTGCAGAACTTCGCGGTGCGTCCGACGCAGCCGGTCGCGGTCTACGCGCTCGGCTTCTATGCGCAAGACGAGTGGGCCGTCCGACCTAACTTGAAACTTACGTTGTCGCTGCGCGGCGATCACAATTCCAACCCGACTTGCCAGACGAATTGTTTCGCGCGTCTCGACAATTCCTTCCTGGCCATCGATCATTCCGTGGACACGCCGTACAACCAGACCATCCACACCGGCCTGAACCACGCGCTCGCGAACTACACCAACGTCAGCTGGCAGCCCAGGTTCGGCTTTGCGTGGAGTCCGTTCGGCTCCGGTCGCAATACCGTAGTCCGCGGCGGCTTCGGTTTGTTCACCGACGCATTCCCGGCCACGATTGCCGACAGCCTGCTGAACAACTCTCCCTTGAACAATCCGTTCCAGGTGGGAACAGCTCCGCTCTCTCCCGACGTTGCTGGCAATCAGGCGTCGCTAGCAGCGGGTGCCAACACGTCGTTCGTGCAGGGATTCGCTGCTGGACAGACGCTTGCGCAGATCCAGGCCTCGAATCCGTTGTTCGTCGTGCCGTCGTTCACGAACGCTTCCCGCCGGATCATCGCCCCCCAGTACCAGGAATGGAATCTCGAAGTCCAGCATGGTTTTGGACGGGCAACCACACTGTCACTGAACTACGTGGGTAATCACGGAGTTCACGAGGCGGTGCAGAATCCGGGGCTGAATGCGTTCTGCGATGGAGTGACGCCCGATCCCGCGGATAGTTGTCTCTCCGCCTTCGGAGGCACTGCATTTGCAGGATTGCCGACCGCTCCGCGCGATCCGCGCTTCGGAACCATCAACGAGGTTTCGACCATCGCGAACTCCAACTACAACGGCCTGACCGCGTCCTTGCGCCACCAGTTCCACTCGGTGCAGGTGCAGGCCAACTACACCTGGAGCCACGCGCTCGACGAAGTTTCGAACGCCGGCTTCCTGCCCTACACCTTCAACACCAACACCAGCGTGCTCAGCCCGCAAGATCCTTTCAACCTGCGCGGGAACTACGGCAACGCTGACTACGACGTCCGTCACTACTTCAGCTTCAACTACGTGTGGGACATCCCGCGCTTCTGGGGTCCGCGAGCGGTCTTCGGTGACTGGACGGTCTCCGGAACCATCTTCGCGCGCAGCGGCTTGCCCTTCACCGTGGTCGATTCCAATGCAACTTCCATCCTGGCGTCGAACAACTTCGGCGGCGTGCTCAACAACACGGGTGCCTTCGTGTTCGCCAACTACCTTGGCGGAGCGCCTTCGCAGTGCAGTGGCTCGGCTGTGAACACACCGTGCCTCACTACGGCGATGTTCTCCCCCGCGACTTCTGGTTTAGGCGTTCAACGCCGCAACCAGTTCTACGGGCCGAACTTCTTCGACACCGACTTCACAGTCATGAAGAACTTCCGCATTCCGCACTGGGAGGCGGGCAAGCTGGGCATAGGCTTGCAGTTCTTCAATCTGTTCAACCATCCCAATTTTGATCAGCCGGTGGGTGATATCGCCAACCCGCAGTTCGGCTTGATCAACACCACCGTGAGCACTCCGACTTCGATCCTCGGATCTTTCCTGGGGGGCGACGCCTCCCCGCGTCTGATCCAGGTCAAAGCCGCACTCACGTTCTAGAGTTGTCGCAAACTACGGCGATCCCGGAAGATCGGGGTCGCCTTTTTTCCTGTAGCGCCGGCGTCCCGCCGGCAGTCGGGAGAGCGTCTCGCCCGCCCACGAGCTATTTGCCGCGAGCCAAAGTGAGCATCCGCCCTCACATCACCAGCACCAGTGACCCGCGTCACACCCTCCTGCGATAAGCCCACGCGATAATTTCTTTTGAATGGGGAGCGCCCTCGCTCCTCCAGTGGGGGTCTTGTCGTGGCCAAAGGTCGCGTTTCCATTGTCGTCGAGCGCTGCAAGGCTTGCGGTTTCTGCGTGGAGTTCTGTCCAACCAAAGTTCTGGCGCTCTCGTCTGCATTTAACGCGAAGGGCTATCACCCGCCGCATGTAGTCGCGCCTGAAAAGTGCAGTGGCTGCGATCTGTGCGGAATGTACTGCCCCGATTTCGCAATCTACGGGCAGCGCCTGCCGGCACAGAAAGACCCTGCGCCTGCCCCTCCGCTACCGGAGGTGACCCGTGAAAGCTGATCCGCGCGGAGTTCTCGTCGGCACCCACTTCATCGATGGCGATCACGCCTGTTGTGAAGGTGCCTTAGCCGCAGGCGCGCGCTTCGCTGCCGGATACCCCATCACTCCCTCAACCGAAGTCGTCGAACGCTTCGCCTCGCGCATCCCCGTCGTCGGTGGAACGTTCATCCAGATGGAGGACGAACTCGCCGCCTCGATCACGCTGCAAGGCGCAGTCTGGGGAGGCGCGAAGGCCTTTACAGTGACGTCCGGCCCGGGCTTCTCGCTGATGATGGAGCACATCGGATACGCCGCCATGACCGAGACGCCCTGCGTTTTCGTCGACGTGCAGCGCGGCGGACCCTCCACCGGCTTGCCCACTCTTCCCGCGCAGGCCGACATGATGCAGGCGCGCTGGGGTTCGCACGGAGACTACGAAATCATCGCGCTCTGTCCCAACTCTCCGCAGGAGTGTTTCGACCTGACCATCACGGCCTTCAATTTCTCCGAAGAATTTCGCGTGCCCGTCATGCTGATGATGGACGAGGTGGTTGGTCACATGACGGAAAAGGTGGTGATTCCCACCGCGGACCAGATTGAAGTCTTTCCGCGCCGCCACACCCGCAAGTCGCCAGACGAATATCTGCCCTACGCCACCAACGGCGATGGCGTGCCGGAAATGGCCCACGCCGGCGAGGGCTACAAGTTTCACGTCACGGGCTTGACCCACGACGAGCGCGGCTATCCGAACATGACGCCGCAGACCCAGGACAAACTGGTGCGGCGCCTGCAGAGCAAGATCCTCGATGCCGCCGATCGCATCACGTTGCTGGAAGAGCAGCAACTCGAAGGCGCGGACGTGATCGTCGTCTCCTACGGCATCACCTCCCGCGTGGCGCAGCGAGCGATTGAGATGGCGCGTGAGCAAGGCTTGCGCGTGGGCAAGCTTCGCCTGATCACCTGCTGGCCCTTCCCCGAGAAGCGCATTCGCGAACTGGCAGCTACCGCAAAAGCTTTCGTTGTTCCGGAACTCAATCTGGGGCAGATGGTGCGCGAGGTGGAACGCGCCGCGGGCGGCAAAGCCAAGACGATTCTCGTGCCTCACGCCGGAGGCAGCGTGCATCGTCCCGAAGACATTCTCAAGGCGATTGTGGAGGCCAGCCGATGAGCACCCTCGATGTCATGAACCCGGTCGAACCTTTCCTCCGTACCGACCGCATGCCGCACATCTGGTGTCCGGGATGCGGCATCGGCACGACCGTCAACTGCTTTGCGCGGGCCTTGATCGAATCGAAGATTGACCTGCAATCCCTCGCGCTGGTCTCCGGAATCGGCTGCACGGGCCGCGTCGCGGGTTACGTGAAGCTCGATTCGTTCCACACCACGCACGGGCGTGCGATTCCGTTTGCCACCGGCCTGAAGCTGGCGAATCCGAAACTCAACGTCGTGGTCTACTCCGGCGACGGCGATCTCTCGGCGATCGGCGGCAACCACCTGATCCACGCCGCGCGCCGCAACATCGATCTCAAAGTCATCTGCGTGAATAACCTGATCTACGCGATGACCGGCGGCCAGACCGCGCCGACCACGCCGGGCCATGCCATCACATCGACCTCGCCGTACGGGGCCTGCGAGCCCGCATTCAATCTGCCGCACCTGGTCGAAGCGGCCGGCGCCGTGTACGTCGCGCGCTGGACGACGTTCCACGTGAAGCAACTCGCGCGCTCCATCGCCGAAGCCTTCCAGAAAAAAGGCTTCA
Organism: uncultured Acidobacteriota bacterium; assembly: GCA_963745435.1. GTDB lineage: Bacteria > Acidobacteriota > Terriglobia > Terriglobales > Acidobacteriaceae > Gp1-AA133. The sequence continues at coordinate 38,576 of CAVUXK010000004.1, forward strand.
GCTTCATCGAAGTCATCAGCCCGTGCCCGACGCTCTACCAGCGCCGCAACCGCCTGGGCGATGGTCTCGACACCATGAAGTACTACAAGGAAAAGAGCAAGGTGAAGCATGGCGCGCCCACCGGCGAGGTCGGCCTGACCATGACCGGCGAAATCATCGTCGGAAAATTCGTGGACCGCGATCGCCCCGACTACCAGAGCCTGCTGCACGCGCAGATGGTCGAGTCGCTGGGCGAGCGCTACGTGGAACCCTCGGAGAATGTATGCAGCTGCGGCTAACGGAACTTCGGATCGCCGGATTCGGCGGGCAGGGCGTGATCCTGTCGGCCATCGTGCTGGGCAAAGCCGCGTCCATCTATCAGGGCGCGTATGCCACCATGACGCAAAACTTCGGCCCCGAAGCCCGCGGCGGCGCCTGCAGCGCTCAGCTGGTGCTCTCGGGCGAACCCATTCTTTATCCCTACGTCACACAACCGGACATCATGGTAGTCATGTCGCAGGAAGCGTACACGCGTTTCGTGCCCGAGCTAAAAGAAGGCGGAACGCTGATCGTCGAACAGGATCTGGTCCGGGTCACCGATCTGCCGAAGCAAACGCGAGTCTACAGTTGCCCGGCCACGCGCCTGGCCGAAGAACTCGGCAAGCGCATGGTGCTGAACTCCGTCATGGTGGGATTCTTCACCGCGGTCACGCACCTGCTCGATCCCGCAGCCGTACGAAAAGCCGTCGCCGATTCCGTCCCTTCCAGCTTCCGCGACCTGAATCTTCAGGCCTTCGAAAAAGGCTACGACCACGGCGTGCAGTCCCTGGCCGAGAAAAGCCACTCGCAGGAATTTGAGCACGTAACCTACGCAGAAGAGTAAATCGACGAAGTAGTGCCAGTGAACGAAGATTTTAAATCCACAAGTAAAAGCAGCAGCCCCGAACCGACCTCGATACACGACCGTAGCGCCGGCGTCCCGCCGGCAGTCGCGGGGGCGTCTCGCCCACGCTTCAGCGACATCACCATCCGAGATCGCGGTCGCCTGCCCCATTGGGAAACAGACTCCGCCACCTACTTCATCACGTTCCGTCTCAACGACTCTCTCCCCCGCACCGTCCTCGACAAAATCGAATCAGAGAAAAAGAGCATCCTCCGTGCAGCGACGCAGCTAGGCCGCGACATTTCTCCCGACGAACGAAAGCGCCTCACACGCCTCTCGACAGCTCGCATCGAGCAATTCCTGGACAGTGGGAGAGGTGCATGCCATCTGAACACGCCGGCAATCGCTTCGATCGTCAGTGAATCCCTCCGCCACTTCGACGAGAAGCGCTATCGCCTCTTCGCGTGGTGCATCATGCCGAATCACGTTCACGTCGTGGTCCGACTGTTCCCCGGAAACTCTCTTTCGCAAGCCCTCCACTCCTGGAAGTCGTACTCTGCGAAGCGAGCTGAGAAAGCGCTTAGGTTGAACGGACCCTTCTGGCAAAGGGAGTATTTCGATCACCTGCTGAGAAGCGAAGCCGAATTCGAGCGCGCCGTCCAGTATGTGATCGACAACCCAGTGCGTGCGCGTCTTGAAAGATGGCCTTGGGTCTGGATGCGAGGGCAGGATGCCCTCGCGACTGCCGGCGAGACGCCGGCGCTACCATAAGCCCTGACCGTAGCGCCGGCGTCCCGCCGGCAGTCGTGGGGGCGTCCCGCCCCCACACTACCTACTGCACCACTCGCACGGTCATCTCTTCCGCGGGCTCTCCTCCAGCCATCGCCTGCGCGATAATCAACTGCCGAGCCTCGCCTCTGAACACAGGCAGTTGCCGCCCGAACCAGATCGCTCCCGCAATGCTGGCCACACCGCCAGTCGCCACCGCAATCGGAGCCCCGAGCCGATCCGCCATCGCGCCGCCCAACAGCGCCCCGAACGGCGCCATCCCCATGAACATCATCGAGTACAGCGCCATCACGCGCCCGCGCAGCGCATCCGGCACCATCGCCTGGATGAGCGTGTTCGAGCACGCCATCTGCAACATGATGAAGAATCCCACCGGGATCAGCAGATTGGCAGACAGCCAGAAGATCTTCGAGAATGCAAACACAATCAGGCTCACGCCGAACGCCCGCGCAGCAAATCGAGATCAGCTTGCCCAATCCCTTCACGCCGGTGCGCACGGCCAGCGTCAAGGCCCCCAGCAATGCCCCGATCCCCGTGAAGCCCATCAGAATGCCGAGTCCCTTCGCGCCCGAATGCAACACGTGATCGGCAAAGATCGGCATCAGCACCGTGTACGGCATGCCCACCAGACTCACCAGCCCGAGCAGCAGAAGCAGCGCGCGGATCGGGCCCGTGTTACTCACCCAGCGGAAATCCTTCGATGATGTCTTCCAGCGGAGAATCCGAATTCGAGCGCGTACGGCTTTCCACCTTCATCATCAGCAGACCCGCGATTACGGCGATGTAACTGATGCCATTCGCTAGAAAACATCCGCCTTCGCCGATTTTTATCAGGAGAATCCCGGCGATGGCCGGGCCGATCACGCGCGCGCCGTTGAACATCGAAGAGTTCAGTGCGATGGCGTTCATCAGGTCTTCGCGTCCGACCATGTCGACCAGGAACGACTGTCGTCCGGGGATATCGAACGCGTTCACCACGCCCAGCAGCGATGCCAGCACGTAGATGTGCCACACCTGCACCGTGTGCGTCAGCGTCAGCGCAGCCAGAACGAACGCGAGAATCATCGAGGCGACCTGTGTGGTAATTACGATGCGATGCCGATTCACGCGATCGGCCACCATGCCTCCGATCGGCGCCATCAGGAAGACCGGGATCTGGCTGGCGAATCCGACCGCTCCCAACTGAAACGACGATCCCGTCTTCTCGTAGACCAGCCAGGACTGCGCCACCGTCTGCATCCACGTGCCAATCAACGAAATCAGTTGTCCGGAAAAGAAGAGCTGGAAGTTGCGATGCTTGAGGGCGCGTACCCCGACCGACCACCGTGACTCTCTCCGTTCCGGCGCACCCGCTGCGGATGGGTCATTGCTTGCCGGATTGATGGTTGTAGGTTCAGTCACGATCGTCTATTGGATGCCCGAAACTACTCATTGGTACCACTATAGCCGACCTTGAAAGCGCCTCTGTTTTACAATGCTAGCTCATGAACAGAACAATCCTGATTGGGCTCGCCGCTGCCGTGTGTCTCGTCGGCTGCAACAAGTCTTCGACTTCCGCTACACCTTCTCGCCCGGACGATGTGGTCCAAGCAAAACTCAAAGAGCTTGCCGGGTCGGGCGCCAAAGACTGCGGCCGCCTCGATGTGAAAGCTGCCAACGACCAGTTCAAGGCGTCAAGCACCTGCGCGACCAGCGCCGCCGATAGCAAGAAGCCTTTCTACGTTGCTTATGACATGCCCGGAATGACGACCGGCGTTGCCGGAAATTCCGAAGGCAAACTCTTCGCGTTGGAATTGCAGGGATCAGGAACGGGAGGCAAACTGGAGAGCGGACCATGCCCGGCCGCATTGCGGGTCGCGCCCAGCCTTCGTCTTACGTGCTTCATTCCCGGGACGATGGGGTTGAATCCGACCGGCGCCGACCCGCACAGCGGTATTCAAACCACGCCAGGCGCAACACGGCGGAAGCATGGGAATTCCGCAGCCTTTCGGTTCTTCCAACGCCGGAACGGCGCCGCCTCCGAAGAAAAAGTAAGCGGAGGGCTGTCGTTCTCTAGCGCGCGGCCGCTAGTTCCGGTTCAACTTTCAGGGGCTGCGTCGCAGGTGCGCTCTCTTGCGCATCCACCACGGCGATCGCGGTCACGTTGACGATCTCTTCTACCTCGGCCCCGCGCGACAACAAATGAACCGGCTTGCTCATGCCCATCAGGATCGGGCCCAGGGTCTCGCCGCCACCGATCTTCGACAGCAGTTTGTACGCGATGTTCGCCGAATTGAGATCGGGGAAGATCAGCACATTCGCTCCGCCTTTCAGCTGGCTGAACGGATACTGCAGCTCGAGATTCGGTCGATACGGCATCATCCGCCATCAGTTCGCCTTCCACCATCAGCGTCGGATCGGCTCTGTGCAGCAACTCGACCGCCCGGCGAACCTTCTCGCATTGCGGATGCGGTGTGCTCCCGAAGCTGGAGAACGATAGCAGAGCTACTTTCGGCTCGATGTCGAAGCGGCGCGCGGTTTGTGCCGTGCACAGCGCGATCTCGACCAGATCCTCGGCCGTCGGTTCGATGTTGACGCTCGTGTCCGCAAGGAAATAGATGTCGCCCTTGCGGGTGATCATCGCGTAGCAGCCCGATACCTTGTGGAGTCCTTCGCGCACGCGAACGATCTGCAGTGCCGGCCGGATCGTGTCGGGGAAGTGCTGCGTCACTCCCGAGACCAATGCGTCGGCATCGCCCATGTGCAGCATCATCGAGGCGAAGATGTTGCGCCTGCCAATCTGCAAGCGCGCTTCCGAGAGCGTCATGCCTCGGCGCTGCCGCAGCCGGAACAGTTCTTCGATGTACCGCTCCCGCAGAGGCGAACTTAGTGGGTCTGCAATCCGCACGCCGTTCAGGTTCAACCCGAGTTCGGCGACGTTCCGGCGAATCGTGGAAGGATCGCCCAGCAGGATCGGAACCGCGATGTGCTCCTCGATCAGCGTATGGCAGGCCCGCAGGATCTTTTCGTTGTCGCCCTCAGGGAACACGACGCTCTTCGGCTGGGCCTTCGCCTTGTGAACCATCATGCGTGCCACTTCATGCGCTTTGCCAAGCCGCCGCTCCAGTTGTTCGCGATACACATCGAGGTCAAGCGGTTCCTGCGCGACGCCGCTTTCGATCGCAGCCCTGGCGACTGCGACCGCCTCCCACAGCAGCACCCGCGGATCGAACGGTTTCGGAATCAGATATTCCGCACCAAACTTCAATCGCTCCACGCCATAGGCGCGACAGACCGAGTCCGGCACATCTTCCTTCGCCAACGCCGCCAAAGCCTTGGTCGCCGCCAGTTTCATTTCCTCATTGATAGCGGTCGCGCGCACGTCCAGCGCCCCGCGGAAAATGAACGGGAATCCCAGTACATTGTTCACCTGGTTCGGATAGTCCGATCGCCCGGTGGCCAGGATCACGTCGTCCCGGCTCGCTTTCGCTTCTTCGTACGTGATCTCCGGGTCCGGATTTGCCATCGCAAACACGATCGGCCGCGCCGCCATCGATCGAATCATCTCGGCGTTGACCGCGCCCTTCACCGAGCATCCCACGAACACATCTGCTCCTCGCATCGCCTCGCTCAGTGTGCGCAGGTCGGTTTCTTTCGCGAAGCGCTCCTTATACTGGATTCATTCCGGCCGTCCGGCCCTTGTGCACCACGCCTTTGGTGTCGCATAGCGTGATGTTTTCGCGGTTCACTCCCAAGCGCACATAGTGTTCCGCGCAGGCGATTCCCGACGCCCCCGCGCCGTTGAAAACCACTTTCACTTTGTCGATCGGCTTTCCGGCAACCTCCAACGCATTCAGCAGCGCCGCGCCGGAAATAATCGCGGTCCCGTGCTGGTCATCGTGGAAGACGGGGATCTTCATCGTCTTCTTCAGCGTCTCTTCGATATAAAAGCACTCGGGTGCTTTGATGTCCTCCAGATTGATCCCGCCGAAGGTGGGCTCGAGCAATTGGCACAGCTTAATGATTTCGTCAGGGTCGTGGCTGTTCACTTCCAGATCGAACACATCCACATCCGCGAAGCGTTTAAACAGCACGGCCTTTCCTTCCATCACGGGCTTGCCCGCCAGGGCTCCAATGTCGCCCAGGCCGAGCACGGCCGTCCCGTTGCTGATCACCGCTACCAGGTTTCCGCGCGCGGTGTATTTGAACGCGTCCTGCGGATTCTTTTCGATCTCGAGGCAGGGAATGGCGACTCCCGGTGTGTAGGCCAGGCTCAAGTCGCGTTGTGTGCGGCAAGGTTTGCTCGATGTGACTTCTATTTTCCCGGGGCGCTCGCCGAAGTGATAGTCCAACACCTGCTGTTTCGTCACCGCCATATCGGCCTCCGTTGTGCGCGCAGATGTGCAGGTCAGGAAAATCATGACCCGGCAGGCGCGGACCGAACTCCATTGTTTGGCGTTTCCGGCCGCTCGGCTGTGACAGAGATCACACGCTGACGTGCTCTAGCCCTCATTTCGCGATTCCGGAGTTGTTGATTTAGAAGGGGTTTCTTCCTTGCTCTGCTTGCAGGGGGGCCACACCGTACTCACGTCGCTTGCTCGAAGCGTAGGCGTTAGCCGCGCCCGGTTTATCCACAGATCTTTGTAAACTTTGACCTACTCGTAAAAAACGTTGCTTCCAACTTTCGTCAACCTGCGGTAAAGTTTGGGTCTTGACCTGGCTTTTCCCGTGCCGGGATCCTTTTGGTACGCCCAGAGGAAGCCATGACGACCCCTGACTGTCTTGAGCGCCGCTGCGGGCAGCGATTTGATCTTCACGTGCCCGTTTCCCTGAAACTGGTGGGCTCTCAGCACGAATCTTCTGGCTTTACGCAGGATCTAAGCTCCCGCGGAGCCTTCGTTTTCACCGATTTTCCCCTTGCCCAGGGAGAAGTCGTGGAAATCACGCTGGTCATGCCTTCCCAGATCACGCTCGGCGAGAGTATGCGCGTCCGCTGCCAGGGAGTTGTCCTGCGCGTTGTGCAGCCTTCGGTAGGCACTATGCTGGGCGTGGCCGTCCATTTCTCGCATTACGAATATCTCTCCCAGCCCGAGGCCGAAGCCTCCACCGACGCGTTCAACCGGATTTCCTCGCTCCATCCCCACCCGGAAAAGGAACAGGCCGGTGCGGCTCCCGATACCAGACGCGTCGCGTCGTAGGGTTGGCGCTCGTTTTTGACTGGGTAAGTTAAATAACGTTGAATTCCGCGCCGGATGCCGATTTTCGGTCCTTTCGGTTCTTTTCAAGCGGCTCCGTTTCGCATAGAATGTTCCGCAGTTGGGAAATTGAGATGTGGAGTTTCCCTGTCGTCCGTGCCCATCTTCTTCGTCCAGCAATCGTAGGCGCGTAAAATCAGATGTAGTGGTGTGTTTGCGTAGTTACAAAAGTCACTTGGCTCGGAGGTTTGTCCCCCAATACCATGCAAACGCAGAAGGATTTTAGCGAGAACCAAGCCATGCATGGCATCGCAGTCGCCCTCCTGACCGAGGACCGGGAGCAGTCCGCCATACTCCAGAACCGCCTGGAGAGCACTCACGTTGCACGCATCGTCTTCAGCAATGTCGGCTTTCCTCTGAGCGCGACCGATCCCATCGTTCGCCAAATGCAGGCGCAGCGCGCAGAAGTTGTCCTCGTCGACGTGAATTCCGAAGACCCGCAGCGCGCCATTCGCACTATCGAACTCATTCGCGCGACCACCAGTGACACCGCCATCTTCGCCATCGGCGAGATGCGTAATCCGATGGCGATCGTCGGAGCGATGCGCGCCGGCGCCGGCGAATTCATCGACCGCAATACCGGAACGGAAGGCCTGCTCGAAGCGTTTACTCGGTTCTCTTCCGCGCGCAGCAAGAGTCGCAGCACCGGCAAGGCGCGCGTCTTCACTGTGATCAATGCAAAAGGCGGGAGCGGAGCGACCACTCTCGCGGTGAATACAGCCGTTGCGCTGCAACAGTTGCACGGTCAGACCATCCTGGTGGACTTCTCGCCGATCGGTCACGCCGCGCTGCACTTGAATGCGCGCCCCACTTTCAGCGTGATGGACGCGCTGCAGAATCTGCATCGCATGGACGCTTCCTTGCTTGAAGGCCTCATGACCTCAACCAAGGATGGCCTTCATCTGCTCGCCGGCCCACAGCAGCCGTACACCACGGCGCCCGCAGCCGCCGAACTGGCCCGCCTGTTCGACCTGCTCGTCAGTCACTACCGCTACGTGATTGTCGATTGCTCAGGCCGACTGGACCAGACGACGCGCCTGCTTTCCGATCTTTCGAACGTAGTGTTGATGGTCGCGCAGACTGACGTGGTCTCGCTCTGGAGCGCAGGCCGCATTCGAACCTTCCTCGAAGAAGGCAACGGCCGCAAGCATCTGCGCCTGGTGATGAACCGCTACAAGAAGATTCCTGGCTTCAGCGAAGAAGACGTGGAGCGCGCCACCAACGTCAAGATTCTCTGGAAGGTTCCGAACAACTACCAGTTGATCGCGCCTGCCATCGACAAAGGTACGCCCGTTGCCGCGCATGACTCGCAGGAAGTCAGCCGCGCGTTCCGGTCGCTCGCGGAACTGCTGGCGCAAGCTCCGGCGGCCGCCGAAGAAGGCCTCGATCTGGTTTTCCAGACACAGAAAGACGGAAAGAAATCTCCCAACCGCCTTCTGATCACTCCTCAATTCCGGACCGGGCAATAGTCCACGAAATCGAATCAGCTGGTCGCGATTGGTGGTCAACGTCCCCGCCCAAGCGAAGCTTGGACGGGGCACCCATTCCTCGATTTCTATATCGTTTTTAAAGCCTTCTAAACTCTCGTTTCTTCATCGCTCTTTAAAGCGATGAGGAGTGATCACTCCCGCTGCGGGTACGGTTCACGCATGCTATGAGCCCTGTATGACTCAGTAGCGGGTGAGTCGGCCTACGCCGCATCAGATGTCCGCCCGTGCTCCGTCTAGGTGCACGCCCACGATAAGGGTCCGCGCGGTTCTGCCTAGGACACGCGGAACGACGCCATCTCTGGCCTAATTTTAGAATAGCAATTTGGGTGGGGAGATTGTGACACGATGGGGAAGTTTATATTTTGCCTGGATTGATGGAGATGGATGTGATTTGTGACGTGGGTGGGGCTTGACAGGTGATGGGGGTCACAGGGAGTCAGTTCTCAGTTCTCAGGCCTGGATTTTGTAGCGCCGGCATCTTGCCGGCAGTCGCGAGGGCGTCCCGCCCTCGCTCGCGGGCTCACGCCCGCATCGCCGGGGGTGCCGCCCCTGCCGGGGCTCGCTATCATTCTTGCGGCTAACCCACCACTTACGTGGTGGGCTTTCCTCTGCCGCCGCTTCGCGGCTCTTTTCTCTCTGCTCGGCGGGCGGGACGCCCGCCGGACTGCCGGCGAGACGCCGGCGCTACGGTTGCGGCCTGAACGGCTGCTGCGGTCTGAGATGGAACCTGTCTGGGGAAAAGCTCCAAGCCAACTGCAATTTTTGCTGGTCTCAGGCATCCCGCTTCGGCGGGTCCCCATCTTCATATGAAACGCCCAAGCTACATGTCGTTGCACGCCGCCCATCGTCGGGAGATCCCGATGTTTGCACGAATCACCCTCGCTGCTGTACTTGTCTCTACAACCATACTTCCGGCGCAGCAAAGTGCTGAACCGCCCAAGACCGAACTGAACGGTATCTGGAGACTGAACCGCGACGAAAGCGACGACGCGCGCGACAAACTCCGCTCCGCCATGCAGGACCGCGATCAAAACGGACCCATGGGAAGCCACACCGGCATGGGTGGAGTCAGCCTTGGCATTCCGGGCATCGGCGGAATGGGCCGTTCCGGTGGGCCAGGCATGGGCCGTGGCCCCGGCGCTGGCAACGACGAGCAGAGGTCTCGTTTGGCCACGCTTGCGCAAGCTCCCGACCAGCTTACCATCCTGCAGAAAGGTCCTGAAATCGACGTGACCGATTCCGACCATCGGGCGCGCTCTCTCTTTACCGACGGTCGCAAGATTGAAAAGTCCGGCAAGGACGCTTCCCAAGTTCAGGTCAAAGCGCATTGGGATCACGGCACCTTAATCACCGAAGAGAAGGGCCCGGGCGGCGAGAAAATTTCTCACGCCTACGAGATCACGCAAGAAGGTAAGCAGATGGCCGACACTCTCACTCTCGAAACCAAACACTTGAACACGCCCGTCATCGTGCGCTCCGTCTACGACAGGGCTAGTAGTGAAAAAGGAGAATAGCTGGCTCAGGGAGAACATCTCCGAGGCGGCGGCCTTCGTTTTTTCGGGATCAGCTGACGCCGGGATTATCGCGTTGTCTCTTGCATTCGCCGGAGTATCTGAAAAGCCCGGCTTCGGCTGAGTTATTGCGGAATTACGGGTTCGGAGTGAAGTAGTGGGGTGCGGGCAGGATGCCCGCACGACTGCCGGCGGGACGCCGGCGCTACCTGCGGGAAGCTCCGCACCACCGACTGGACGCCGGCGCTACGTTAAAACTGCGATCTCTTCAGAATCGGCTTGAAGGGAATCATCACGATCGCCTCCACGTCCACATTGGCGTCGTTCTTCATCGCCGGCAGAAAGTGCCACCGCGCCAGAGCCTCGCTGGCATAGCGATCGAGCCGCGAGTCCGCGCCATTCACCACGCGTATGTCGCTGACCGTCCCATCGGCGCGAATGATCGCGCGCAGCGTTACCGTGCCCGCGACATTCTCCCGCATCAACTGCAACGGATATGCAGGATCCACTTTGTGGTCCGCGACGGGCGCGAGCAGTTCGCCCTTCTCGTGCGCGTCGCCCAACTCGGCGAATCGCATCACCCAGCTGCCGCCCGCCGAATTGAGATTCGGCATGTTCATGCTCATTGAATAAAGGCGCCGGTCACGGAAGATCTGCCGCTCGAGCGGTGTTGGATTCTCCACTAACTCGGCCTTGGTATGCGGCCCAGCAGAAGTGCGCGCGCGAGGCACATTGGCGCTGGCCATTTCAGTCTTGCCAGCAGTCGTGCCGCTCACTGCCGAACCATTCGTCGTCGGATCTCCTCCGCCCGTCGCTGCCGTCGCCGGCTTTGCTCCGTTGCCGACGTGAAGGCCGGACGGCACTCCCGTGGTTGAGGTGCCTGCTCCCGTCCCAGCCGAAAGCCCATTCTTCCCGACGCCTCGTCCGTCCGTTCGCGGCGTTATCAGCAGCGAACGTCCGGCGTTCCTTCCGCACCGGCCTTGCCTTCGGGCGAAGCGGCAAAGGTTCCACGCCGATTACCAACAGGCGGCTGAGCCGGAGGCGCTACCGACGGATGAAGGCCGAGCGCGATGATGTGTCCGCCAGCCTCGGCAGAATGCGGTCCGCCGACCGCTGGTGGTGGCGGCACGACTTGCCCGCCCGGCGCTCCGAAAGTTGTTGCGCGTGTCGCCCGTGCCCCAGCCGCACTCCCCGAAGCTGCGCTCTCGACCGACGGCGGAGGCGGCACGACCGCTTTCCCCTCGCCACCAAAGCCCGACAACGTTCGCTGCGATGCCACCGGCAATTGCGGCGCCGGCACAATCACATCCGACCGCCCGATGTTCAAATCGCCCAGTCGCCGGATGGAAGCCGCATCGGTGGCAGGCGGCGGAGCCACCACCGCAGATTCCGGTCCTCGCAACGCGCGACGCGACCCCGTAGTGTTTGCATCAGGCGCGGGGGCGACCACGTCAATCGTTAGCGATGCGACCGCGCGAACGCCGCTCTCCACCGTGGGTGGAGGCGCAACGATGCCTTGCTCCATGCCACGCAAGTTACGGCGAGATGCCTGATCAACCTCAGGCGCAGGAGCTACGATCTGGTTCGGCAGCACAGGCGTTGTCAGGCGCTGCCGTTCCACCGCAGCTCCGGGCACCGGCACGGAATGGTTTCCCCACGCCACGATGTTGGGCGTCTCTACATCGTGATCAATCTTGATATCGGGAGGCGTGACGATCGTCTGATGGCGATTGTCCGACTCCGGCGGCACCGAGAGGATCGGCTGTCGCGCGAATTCCGGATTCCCCTTGATCGGCTTCGCCGCATTCGGTCGCCCCGTATCGAGGGGTGGCAAATACTCCGAAGGCGAGTAGTAAATCACGTCTGAAGAATCAAAGCGGCGAACCTGCACAACGTGCGGAGACGGGGGCAGCAAAGTCGAAATGCCCCATGCCGCCGCGAACACAATCAAGTGATAGAGGATCGACTCGGCGAACGCTCCCCAAGGCAGCCTCCGGGACACAAATACGTCGGGCCAGAACGGTGCGGGTGGGGAAGTGATGCGAACCGCCGGAGGCCGGCGCCGGAGCAGTGTATCCGCGAGATTCCGGCGGAAAGTCCGCCCCCAGGGCTCCAGCTCAACCAGCAGACTCGGCGGCGGATGAGTGTCCGGCCTTGCCTGCGGTTCCGCGATTTCGGGGTTTTCCAGCCCTAAAAAAGAATTCATGAAGACACGTCAGAAGAGGAACAGCTGTGGCTTCATTATAGCGAACGCTTTCGGCAGATCCGAAGCTGAAATGTACTGCCGAGTAGACTCCGAACGTCTCGTAACCCTATAGTACGATTACCTCAAATGAGACTGGTCCCGATGACTAGACAGTTGTTGATTGTGGTGTGCGCGCTTTTGGGGATGTGTCCCACGCTGATTGCGCAGGAGAAGCCCGCCGAGCCGAAGCCCGCCGACACCCAGTCGGTCGAGCGTCCCGGCTCCCAATACTCGGGGATGTACAGCTTTCTCAAAGAAGGCGAATTCGTCCAGGTCACGGTCGAAGACGCGGGCCACGTGACCGGATTCGTCTCGCGCTACGGAGATCAGGACAGCGACAAAGGCGTCTTTCTCGATCAGTTCTTCAAAACCGGAAAGCTCGACGGCAACGTCCTGACCTTCACTACCGAACTTGTTCATGGGATGGCGTACGAATTTAAAGGCAAGATCGGCCGTGGAGAAGGGAAGAAGCCCGGCGACGAGGCCTACTACGAGATCAAGGGAACTCTCACCGAGCACCTGACCGACGTGAATCAGAAGACATCATCCCGCTCACGGGAAGTCACCCTCAAAGCCTTCCCAGCCGAGCCAAGCTAGAGCAAGGCGGGATTCGGAGGCGCTGCTCGGAGGGCGAGACGCCCTCCGGACTGCCGGCGGGACGCTGGCGCTACTTACACTCAAAACCTCGAGGGCTGCCGCGGCTTTCCCCGCTGGCTTCGGAACGGGCGCGTTCCCCGCCGCTGTTTCCACCTGTCCTAAGGAGTGACTAACCTCACTTGAAGTTGTGAGCGCCGTCACAGCACGCAGTTACATCGGCGACCACAATTGCCTTTGATGGGAGGGGAGTCTGCAGGTATTGGGACTCGCCCCAAGTGAGGTCTCTATGTCGACCGACAAACGCGACATCCTCGAAGTACTGAAGTTTGAACTCAGCTTTCTAGAGCAGGGAGGCTACGGACGGAGCGTCCGCACGCCTTGGAAGGCGACTTCAACGTTCCAGGACTCTCCGAGTTGTCTTAATTTCAATGATCCTTCCCGGCCCCACGCCTGTGACGAATGTTTCTTGACGGACTTCGTCCCGCCGGAAGCGCGCGAAGAGGCCATCCCTTGCCATTTCATTCCCCTGAACAAGTTGGGCGAGACCGTCGACAGCCTGGAGCGTCATTCGCATCAACCGGAGATGGAAGAAGCGTTGAAGAATTGGCTGCGAGCGACTATTGCGCGCCTGGAGAGCCAACGTATTCTCGAGAAGAAACACAACTAGCGTTCGCGCTCTCCCCTGGGGAAAAGTCGCATTCGGATTGACCGTGACGTTCGTTTCTTAGAGCCATCACGGGAGCTGCCACGCAGTTTGTTCTGCATTCGGAAATTTCGCGTTTGACTTCCTGCCTGTTTTTTCGGAATCATCGTGCCCACACGCATGGCAAAGCTGCGATTGATTTTCGGTGGCTTGGCGCTGCTGGCGCTGCTGCTCTATCTGGCAGACAGCCTCGTGCTTCACTTTCGCGCCAATCCCGTCGGATCGATCGTGGTCGAGCGTTACGACGCGATCCCCGAAAAGAACGGCAAGACCGAATTCGCCTTCGAGCAGCCCACCGCGCAGCCGTGTGTGCACGCCCTCTTCCCGCATAGTGGAAACCCGCCCTGCTGGTATCTATCCCGCCATGCTGTGCAGCGCATCAACTACTAGCCGTTCGGTGGTTGGGCATTCCAACCCGTCGCTCCCTTTCGCCGCCGTATCACGCCTGCGCCGCTGCTACTATTGACCAACCCGCATGTTCGCCGTCCGCGACAATCTGGCCGAGTGTCTGAGCGCCTTGCGCGCCCACAAGCTGCGCGCCTCTCTCACCATGCTCGGCCTCACTATGGGCGTGGCCACGCTCATCACCGTCATGACCATCGTGCAGGGAGCCAACGTTTACGTGGAGCAGAAGATCGCGAACCTGGGCACGAACGTCTTTCAGATTGCGCGTACTCCGTTCGCCGTGACCGACTTCAACATCATCATCAAGGCTCTGAAGTACCGCAAAATTGAACTCGAGGACATGCAAGCGGTCGCCGCCGGCTGCCCCAGCTGCGAAGAAGTTGGAGCCACTGCCGGGGCCACCGTGCGCGCCCGCTACAGCAATAAGGAAGTGACTGACGTCAGCCTCGCCGGTCATACGCCCTCCATGGCCGACATCGACACTCGAGCCGTCGACCGTGGCCGCTACTTCACGCCGTCGGAAGCCGAGCATCGCGCCAATGTTTGCCTGATTGGCGATACCCTCGTCCAGCAACTTTTTCTCGGAGTGGATCCCCTCGGCAAAACGCTCCGCCTCGACAACGAAGAATTCACCGTGATCGGCATCATGGATAAGGTTGGCAGCGTTCTTGGCCAGGATCAGGACAACTTCGTCACCATCCCGTTGTCGGTCTATCTACGAATGCGCGGAGCACACGAGAGCCTGACCATCAACGTGAAAGCTCGAGGCGACGCATTTCAGCAAGCGCAGGATCAGGCGACCCTGATCATTCGTGCCCGCCGGCATCTCACAGCCGGAATGGAGAACGATTTCTTTATCGGCACCAAAGAAAGTTACATGGCCCTGTGGCGAAGCATCAGCGGCGCCTTCTTCGCCGTGTTTATCATGGTGAGCGCGATCTCCGTCATCATCGGCGGAATCGTCATCATGAACGTCATGTTGATGGGGGTGACATCACGCAAGCGCGAAATCGGTGTTCGGCGCGCCGTGGGCGCCACCAAAGTCGACATCATGCGTCAGTTCATTGCGGAGAGCGTCATCCAGTGCATCGCTGGAGGAGCGATCGGGATCGGCCTCGGCTTTCTGGTGGCGCTGGGACTGCGAACTTATTCGCCCTTTCCCGCGTCGGTGCAAACCAGCGTCGCCATTCTCGGCATCGTGATGAGTTCGGCCGTGGGCCTGTTCTTTGGAATCTACCCCGCTCTCCGCGCGGCTAACCTCGATCCGATCGTCGCCTTGAGGTCTGAGTAAATGGCGATCATGACCGCATCGCAGGCGCGCGAAAATTTCCTGGCAGCCCTGGCCACGCTGCGTTCCGCAAAAGTCCGCTCCGCCCTCACGGTACTCGGCATCATCATCGGCGTTTCGTCCGTCATTTCAATGGCGGCCATCATCCAGGGCCTGAACAAGTTCGTGCAAGACAAAGTGGAATCGCTCGGCTCGCGCACCTACTTCGTCTCGCGTTTCCCGCCCGGCTCCGATCCTTCCCGCTGGCCCGAAAGCATAAGGACTCGCCGGTACTTCCAGTACGACTACGCCAGCTTCATCCGCGAGGCTGCTCCGCACGTGCAAATCATCACCACCTTCGGCACCCGAGGTTTCTTCTTCGGCGATTCCAACCAGATCACTTATGGCGGCCGCAGCGTCGAGAAAGTCATCGTGCGCGGCACCGAACCGCAATACACCGAAGCCATCCCGCTGTTCTCGGTGCAGCGCGGACGCTTCATCAGCGCTTTCGATCAGGAACATGCCCGCGCGGTGGTCGTGCTGGGCGCGGCCGTCTGTGACTCGCTCTTTCCCTACGAAGACGCGGTCGGCAAAACCGTGCGCATCAACGGTCAGCTCTATGAAGTCATCGGCGTCTTTGAGCACGATCCCGGCCTGTTCATCGGCCCGGGCGTCGACGCCTTTGCGGTGATCCCCCTGAGCAATTTCAAGAAGAGTTATCCGGAGGCCAAGGAATTGATCATGGCCTTCACCGTCCCTCCAAACGTGAGCCTGGAAACGGCTCAAGACGAAGTCGTGCAGGCGATGCGCCGCCTCCGCCACGTGCCCGTCGACAAAGAAAACGACTTCGAAGTCAGCTCACCAGACTTCCTGAGCAACCTTTGGAATCAATTGACCGGCGCGCTCGTGATTCTGACCGGAGTAATCAGTTCGATCGGTCTTATCGTTGGTGGAATCGGCGTAATGAACATCATGCTGATCTCGGTCACCGAGCGCACCCACGAAATCGGAATTCGCAAAGCCATCGGCGCTCGTCGTGCCGACATCCGCCTGCAGTTCCTGCTGGAAGCCGTCGCCCTCACGCTCGTAGGCGGAACCATCGGCATCCTGATCGGCGCGATCGTTTCCACTCTCGTTCGAACTTTCATCCCGTCGGTTCCAGCAAGCCTCTCGTATTTGTGGGTAGCCATAGGCTTCACCATCTCAGTCAGCGTAGGCCTGTTTTTTGGCTACTACCCAGCAAACCTGGCGGCCAACTTGGACCCAATCGTCGCCCTCCGCTACGAATAGTCACGAGCGCGGGCAGGATGCCCCCGCGACTGCCGGCGGGACGCCGGCGCTACGGTCAGGACGGCAGAAGTTTCTCCTCGGTCTGTTTTTTCTTTGTTCGAATTTCCTTCCGCTACAGTTAGTGGCGCCGCTTTCCTGTAGCGCCGGCGTCCCGCCGGCAGTCCGGAGGGCGTCCCGCCCTCCGCTCGCCACCGTTGACTCTTCCAAATTCCATACGTCTAACTTCCGGCGGCGCAGCTCGGGAAATCTCCGCCGCCAAAACCCCGTGCTATCGAACGCCAAAACATTATTACTCGCAGTGTGGCTTGCGGCGGCTACATGCCCTCATGTCTCCGCCCAGCGCGATTCCGCCGTCACTCGCGGGGCCCTGGGCAGCCTCACGACTCTGCAGATCCCCCACCTCGCTCGCGAACCGAGACTTGAAGACTTCGCCGACATGCAGCTTTCGCCAGCCGTCGCGGGAACCATGCTCAAGGTCGACCAGTTCTGGCAGCACGATCCCATCGACGGCCAGCCCATCTCGCAAAAGACCGAAGCGTACCTCGGTTACACCGACAAGAATCTCTACGTCGTCTTCCTCGCCTTCGACAATGACGCGACACACATCCGCAACCACATGGTCCGCCGCGAGCAGATCAACGAAGAAGATCAGGTGGGCATTTTTCTTGACACATTCCATGACCGTCGCCATTGCGTCTTCTTCTTCATTAACCCTTCGGGCGTCCAGCAGGAAGGAACATTCTTCGAGGGACAGCAGGACATCGACCTCTCCTGGGACACGATCTGGAAAAGCGAAACGCGCGTCTCAAAGAAAGGTTGGATCGGTTTCATCTCCGTGCCTTTCAAGTCGCTGCGCTTCCGGTCAACCAAAGCTGTGCAGGAATGGGGATTCCTGCTCGAACGAGACATTCCGCACAACAACACCGAGCATTCTTTCTTCCCGCACTACTCGATGAACGTGCAAGGTCTTCTCCCGCAGGAGGGTGCCTTGACCGGACTGAAAGACATTTCTCCCGGGCGCAATTTCCAGTTGATCCCCTACGCCTCCGGCCGCTCGTATCGCAGCGTCGACCAGCGTGACCCGCTGAATCCGACGTTCGAAGCCAAGACCTTCGACGCTAAAGCCGGCCTCGACGCCAAGGCCGTAATCAAAGACAGCTTCGTGCTCGACGCCACTATCAACCCGGACTTTGCCCAGGTCGAGTCCGACGAGCCGCAGATCACCGTCAACCAGCGATTCGAGGTTCTGTTCCCGGAGAAGCGCCCGTTCTTTCAGGAGAATTCCGGCTACTTCGCCACGCCGATCAACCTCGTTTTTACCCGCCGCATCGCCGACCCCCTCTACGGCATCCGTCTCACGGGCAAGAAAGGTCCGTGGTCGATTGGCACGCTGTTCGCCGACGATCAATCGCCGGGCGAGAGCGTCGCGCCGAATGATCCTTTATGGGGAAGGCAGGCGTATTTTGGAATTGTTCGCGTGAGTCGGGAGATCGACAAGAACGGCAGCAACATCGGCTTGATCTACACCGATCGCGAACTCGATACTGTCCCGAACACGACCTGCACGGCAGACCCCTGCGTCACGCGTACCAATCGTGTCGGAGGCATCGATGCGCATTTCAAGTTCAACAAGAACTGGCAACTTGACGCGCAGGCCGTCAACAGCCTGACCCGCTTCAACGATGGCACGTCCGACCACGGCGCCGGATATTTTCTCTATCTCGAGCGCACCAGCCGAAATTTTGAATTCAACTCGATGTATAAGGACAACGCTCCCGGCTTCCAGACGCGTACTGGATTTTTCCAACGCCCCGACATCCGCTGGTTCAGCAACTTTGCGCAGCGGCGCTTCTACGTGGAAGGCAAGCACCTGCTATGGCATGGCCCGAGCATCTATACGCGCAATATCTGGGATCACAACGGACTGCGCGTCGAATATTTCACGAATGCGAACTACAAGTGGTTTTTCAGTAACCGCAACAACCTCGGCGTCTACGCCAACTACGGACACGAGCGTCTGCGCCCGGCCGACTACTCGCAAATCACCAGCAACATCGACGTTCCGCACGACCAGTTCGGCTTTTTCTTCAACAGCCAGTACTTCAACTGGCTGACTCTCGCCATGGAAGCCAACGTTGGTCGCGACACCAATTACGATCCCGTCGAATGCGGCTCAACCCTCGGAGACTGCCCGATCACCCCGCTTCTCCCCGGCCCGGGCAAATCTCGCTTCGCGCAAGTTTCGGCCACCTTCCGTCCGAACCGCGGTCTGACTATCGAAAACACGTTCTTTTACTACTCTCTTCGCGACATCCATACAAATCTCAACTTCATCAACAACTACATCGCGCGCTCCAAGTGGAATTACCAGTTCACCCGCGCATTTTCCCTGCGCCTGATCGGGGAGTACAACGGCAACATCGCCAACTCAGGCTTTACGTCGTTGCAGAACGCCAAGAGCTTCAATGCCGACGTTCTCTTCACCTACATGGTCCACCCAGGCACAGCCATCTACGTTGGCTACAACAGCGACCTCGCCAACATCTACCGTCCACTGACCTCAAGCCCAACCGACTACACGGAACTTCTACGCTCCAACCGCTACCTGAACGACGGCCGCCAGTTGTTCGTGAAAGTGTCCTACCTGCTGCGCTTCTGAAGAGGGGTGTGCGATTCTGCCTCAGAGAAATAAGCACGAACGAAGAGAGCACTCAAAAAGCGTTGTCATCCTGAGCAAAGCGAAGGACCTCTGCACTTCACCGCACCGCGGCAAGCAGACGACGATCAATCTGGAAGCATTGTCATCCCGAGCGAAGTGAGGCGCCAGCCGAACGCAGTCGAGGGACCTCGTGTTGCTTAGCGCTGGGCACAGGCCTCACGGAGTTTTCTACCACGCACCCAAAGCAGTTGCAGCCGCTGTCACTTCGTATAGGCCATCCCATCAGGCAACGTGGAACGCACCACCCCACCCTCCACCGCCAACGTATAAGCGGTCCCGTCGCTCGAACTCCACCGACCCACATCAAAGTGTTGCCCAGCACCTATGCTCCGTGCAGCAATCCCGCGTAACGTCAGTGGCGTGCCGGCCTTGCAAACCTCCGGTCGCTGCGTCGACCGCAAAAAATAAGCATGCCCCGCACCAACCACCGTCGCCTGCCCACCCGGCTCCAGCAACACCGACGTCCGTTCATCCACTGCAATATCGCGAACTTCCTGGGCCTGACCGTCCTGCAGGATGCGAGCCATGAACACCAGTGTTCGACCCATGCGATCGCGCGCTGCAAAATGCGTGTCGGTGATCACATTCTTAAGGAGCGGATTTTTCAGGAACGCACGCACAATCGTCACTCGCGGATGAAACGGGTTCGCGAGCGTCTGTGGAGAGCTCAGATCATTGTCATCCGGCGCGTCGCCCTGCGCCGAATAGACAAACTCGCCCTGCACCGCCAAGCCGGCGCTCGTCCCGCCAATCGGAACGCCGCGCTGGATCGCCTCGTTGAGTGCTTGCTGCACCGGCGTATCCATCCACCAGTTGATGTAGTGTGCCTGGTCGCCTCCCGCAATAAAAACCGCCTCCGCGTGTCGAATCGTTTCCGCCACGAACGGATCCTTCGCTGCCTCGCGGCTCTTCAAGATAAGCGTAGCCACGGAATTCAGTTTGCACAGTCCCTGGATGTACGGGTTGTAATCCTCGTCGCCCGAAGCGCGCAGCACAACAAAGTCTCCGCCGCCTGCGCGCTCGCACATCCACTTGAAGGCCTCATCCAGATCGTCTCCCCCGCCCATCAAGGCAAACCCGGCCTGCGTCTTGGTCTGCACATCGTTAGGACTCCCAGCGCGGAAGTACTGGTAGGGATGCTCGGTGGCATGGAGTGGAACAGTCAGAACAAGGGCGGAGGCAAAAGCAAATAGCAAGAACGAAAAACGGGCCAGTGACATGACGTGCCTTGAATTTTGGATTTGAAAGGATCGGCGAGCCGACTGTCTTGCTACATCTCGGACTTGGCCGGTCGTCAGCCTACCAGATCAGCACGCCTCGCTCTTTGTTCATCTTAACCACGCGAAAGTGACGGTGCTCACTGACCGCCCAAAGAGTGCGACGGAAAATGCAAGCGTGGGTCAGCGTATTTGTGTGCGCGGACCCTCACACGAGGTGCTCAGGCACGCGGTGACTCGGAAAGCCGATCATTGATAACCTAAGTGCTTTCTCCGGAATATTTTGCGTGTAAGTCCCATAAAATCAAAGATCTTGGGGCTGCGCGCCAGACATGTTCCTTTGTTTTCAATATTTTGGAGCGACAAGGGGGAGGGGGGGTAGGGTAACTAATCAGTTATCTGGCCCGAACCAACCGCCCTTTGTGCTCGCCCGGCGAGGGCGAGACGCCCTGGTGACTGCCGGCGGGATGCCGGCGCTACTTGTCTACTGCTTGCTCGGGAAGCAACGCTTTCTGGGATCGAAGCAATGGGAAGGGCCCGACTTTAGTCGGGCCGTTGGACTCGTACCAGCCGCGGCTTGAGCCGCTGATGTTCGCTCTGAGACCTCTAAGGCGCAGCCTCGAGCGTTTGCGACAATTCTTCCCACTCGGCCATCAGAGAGCTCAGTTCCTTGCGGCGCGCTTCCAGTTCCTGCGTCTGCTGATGCATCTCATCCGCGCTGACGAAGGTGAGCAATGCCGTTTCGCAATGAGCAATCGCGGCCTCGACTCGCGCAATGTCTTCCTCGATCTCGTGGAGACGGTCTTCCATCTGCTTGCGCTTGATGGGATTCAGGCGCTTGCCCTTCCCGTCCGAACTCGCGCTGTCGCCCGACGTATTGCCATTCTCAGGACCGGCGCTAGTCTTGTGCGCTTGCGCGTGCGATCCGTTCTTCGACGACCCGCGCATCGGCACATCGTCGAGAGTAGGCACAACTGCCACGCGCCCTTCTTTCCGCCAGCGATAGTCCTCATAGTTTCCGGGATAGATTTCGACGCGGCCGTCGCCGATCTCGAATACACGCGTAGCCAGCTTGTCGATGAAGTAGCGGTCATGGGAGACAAGCACAACCGTTCCGGTATACGCCGCGAGTGCTTCGAGCAAAATGTCTTTCGCACGCATGTCGAGATGGTTGGTCGGCTCGTCGAGTAGAAGAAAATTCGCGGGATGCATGAGAAGTCGGAGCAGCGCATAGCGCCCGCGCTCTCCGCCCGAGAGCACGCCGATCCGCTTGAAGACGTCATCGGCCTGGAACAGGAAGCAGCCCAACAAGCTGCGCAGTTCCGTCTGGGTCGAGCGTGGCGATAGATTTTCGAGGTCGTCGAGAATGCGCGCATTGGCATCGAGTTCTTTGTACTGATCTTGCGCGAAGTAGTCGGCCTCGACGTTGTGCCCGACTTTGTATTCGCCCGCGCTCAATGGTTCCGTGCCCGCGAGGAGCTTGATCAGCGTTGACTTGCCCGCTCCGTTCACGCCCACCAGAGCAATGCGGTCGCCGCGTTCGATGATGAAATTCACGCCGCTAAAAACTTTCTTCGGCCCGTAACTCTTGGCGACGTCCTTGAACTCCGCAACGATTCTTCCGCTCGCCTTCGGCTGCGGAAACGAGAAATGAATCGTCTTCTCTTCCGCAGGAATCTCGATGCGCTCGATCTTCTCCAGTTCCTTGATGCGGCTCTGCACCTGCTTCGCCTTCGTCGCCTGGTAACGGAAGCGGTTGATGAACACTTCCAGTTGCTCGATGCGTTCGCGCTGGTTGTTGTAAGCGGCCTCCAGTTGTTCGCGCCGCTGCGTCTTCTCCGCCAAGTATTTGTCGTAGTTACCTGTATAAAAGAAGATCTGCTTGTTCCAGATCTCGACAGTCTTCTTTACGGTCACGTCGAGAAAATAGCGATCGTGCGAGATCAGCAGGAACGCATACGGATACTCGTTGAGATATTCTTCCAACCAGTTGCGCGCCTCGAGATCCAGATGGTTGGTCGGCTCATCGAGGAGCAGCAGGTTCGGTTTCTGCAGCAGGAGCTTTGCCAGTGCGATGCGCATCTGCCAGCCGCCCGAGAACTCGTCGGTCAATCGCGTCCAGTCTTCCTTCTTGAAGCCAAGTCCGGTGAGAACTGTTCCGACTTTGGCTTCGATCGCATAGCCATCGCGCGTCTGGAATTCGTGTTCGATGCGATGGAATCGGTCCGCCACCTGCGAATATTCCGCCGATTCGTGCGAGATCTCCGACATGCGCCGCGTCAGGCCTTCCATCTCGCGTTCCAAGTCGCGCAGTTCGTCAAACACCGACATGCATTCGGCAAAGACGGTTTGTCCGGAGAGAGTCAGGCCATCCTGCGGAAGATAGCCGGCCGAAATGCCCTTGGCGATGGTGATGGAACCGTAGTCGAGCGTCTCCAGTCCCGCGAGGATCTTCATCAGCGTGGACTTGCCCGTGCCGTTCGCGCCGACCAGACCAATGCGGTCCTGCGGCGTGATCAGCCAGTCCGCGTTCTCGAACAGCAGCTTGTGGCCGAAGCGTTTTCCGGCTGAAGAGAGTTGAATCATGACGACAGCTTTATCGTCTCACGAGGAAGGCAGATTGCAGAAGGCTCGCGCAGAATAGGCAAGGCAGACGGATCGATCTACGCGTCCTGAAGCAGAGCGCAGACGAAGTTCGTCACATAGAACGGAGTTGTGGATCTTTCAGGCTCGACGCCGTTGTCCGGCTTATTGTTTCGGCGACTGCGCCTGCATCGGGTCCCGCTGCGCGCCCTGGTTCGCGGCCGTGCTCGGTCCGTCCTGCTCGAGCACAGTAGTGGGAGGCGGCGATTGCGGCTTACGGGCACGCGCTGCGCGCGCCAAATCTCCGAGAGAGGCTTCGGCTGGTTTGGTTGTTGCCGGCACTGGCTCCGCGCCGTCCTGTTTGTAGAGCGCGACGTCGAGGTTAACGGGTTCGGCGTCGACGTGAACTTTCTTCTGCCACGGCTGAAATCCCGCCATGCGCACGACGATCACGTGATCGCCACTGGTTGCTCGCAACGAAGACGGAGTGCTACCCGCCAGACGCCCATCGAGAGTGACCTCGGCGTTCGCCGGCGTTGAAGTGATCTTGATGGTCGTAGTCGGTCCGCCCGCCGCGCGCAAGCGCGTAAGGTCAAGCTGCTGGTTGCCGTTGATGAAGGCGGTGAGATCGGAGCCTTGGGTGATGCTTGCATCCTGGGCCTGGCTCGAAACGACGCTCGACTGGTCGGCTCGAAATGGCCGTTGCTTCGATGCGCGGATCGGAACGTGCTCCCCGTCCGACAGCGTTACGAAGTCCAGATCGATGTCGACCCATCCACCTTTAACGTTGCCCCCCGAACGCAAGTTCGTCACCGACGCGCTGGCTGGACTGCCCTTGGCAATGACCACCACGTCACCGACTTTTACGTCTTCCGAAACCTCAAGCTCGACGGTCTCCCCGACGCGCACGCCATTGGCTGCAGCGGTCGCGCCCATACGCAACTTCACAGGCGTTCCGTCCTGTAGCACGACGTTTACGGGCGCAGCGCTGGCAGGTGCTGCATTAGGCACGGCGTTCTGTGCCGACGCTCCGGAAGCGAGTCCGGCGATCAACACGAGCAGTAAGGCAGTCTTCGACATGGGGTTCTCCGCGGACAAGGCGATCCTTGACCTGTCCTATTGTTCAGGAAAAGCCGCCAGGGAAAAAGTTACCGGAGTCATGAGTTGGGAGGACTCCGAAGTTACAGGAAACAGGCGGGTTGGCTCAGTATCGCGCCGGGTATCGGTTGGCTCGGGACTCTGCACTCCCCGTCCCTTCGAACATGGCAGGCTGGATTCGTTCGAGTGCGCGGTCGATGACTGACTGCAATTCGGCGGCGTACTTGATCTCGCGCCCCTTAGCCAAGATCTTGCGCGCCTCGGGAGCGGGGTACCAGGTCGGATTGCGCATCGCTTCGCCGGGCGTGCGCGTGGAAGTGACTTCCATCAGGAAGGCTTTGATCACGAATTCCTGTACTCCCGTCGGCTGCCAGAACACGCCCTTGGAGTGAATGTAAAGGTGGAAATGCCGGGGTTCGATGATGCCCACGGCTCCGGCTTCTTCCAATGCTTCGCGGGCCGCGGCCTGGCTGTGGGACAGTCGGGTGTCGGTGCAGCCCTTTGGAAAAGTCCACTTGCTGCCGCCGTTGGTGTTGACCAGCAGAAACTCGACCGCGGGCCCGCGCCGCCGGTAGCAAACGGCGGCGACCTGCAGCGGCAACGATTTCGCGGTACGCGGGGACCCCATAGTTTTATCTTCCTACACTCAGCCTATCGGGAAAGTATTTCAGGATGATGAAAGTGCAACAAAATTTGTGCATACCTCAGGTAACTAAGGTACTGGGAAGATTCGCTGAACGGCGGGCGAGACGCCCGCCGGACTGCCGGCAAGATGCCGGCGCTACGACCAGAAAGTATTCATGCAACGCGAGTTAGCCGGATCGCATCTTTGGAGGCAGAGAGCCGAGACAAACCAGGGCGGGCCGGGTTTAAAGCTTCGGGGCGATGTGTCGAAACTTGATTTTGGTGTTTGGCAGTCAGAATCATATTTACGCTCCGGAGAGAAGACACTTGAACAAGAATAAGTTTTTCGTCATCGCAGGATTGTTCGTTCTTTTGGGTACGACGGCATTCGCACAGCAAGTCGACTTCGCGCTCGGCTTCAGTACGATTCATTCCGCCCCGCTTTCAAACTCCCAGGCACAGCAGCAATTTCCCCCAGAGTCGCTGACGGGCGGACTCTATCCCTCGATCAGCGGAGACGTATCGATCCGCAAGCACCTGGCGGTGGGCGGAGAGATCACGTGGCGCGGCGGGCAAGGGAACTACGATCTGTCGCAGCCCTACCGTCCGATCTTCTGGGACGTTGATGCGGTCTACTTGCCGAAGCTTGCGCCCAAGGTGCAGGGGGAATTCTCGGCCGGCATCGGGGCCGAGAGCACACGCTTCTACACGCCGTTCACCATCTGCGGCAATTTCGGCTGCACCAACTATCAGACCAGCACGCACTTCATGGGGCAGTTCGGCGCTGGCTTGAAGCTGTACGCGCGCGGCGGATTTTTTGTGCGTCCCGAGGTTCACTTCTACATGGTGCACAACAACGCGGAATACACGTCTCCGTACATCGTGCGTTACGGCGCGTCGATCGGGTACACGTTCGGCGAACACTGAGCGCGGGGCGACGAAGTTTTCCGGAAGGCCGGCGCGCGCCGGCCTTTTTTCTTTGTCGCCGGATTGCCCTCTACTTGGCGGGTTTGGGTTGATGCCAGTTCACGTGTACCTTGGCAGCGACGGTGCCGTGGCAATGCCATCCGTTCACGCCCAGGTATAGACGGCTGTTTTCGATGATCGGCATGTCGGCATCGGGCGAGGCCAGGATCGGTCCCGCTTCTCCGTGCAGTTTCAAGAGCAGGGACCCCGCGGGTGCAGAAGGCAGCGGCAAGTGCGCTTTTTCACTGGGCGTCTGTCCCTCGCATGCGACGACGGCGCCGTAGACGTGGAGGCGATCCCCGGGTTCGAGATCGAGTCCGGTGTCCGTCCAGACGCGCTCGGTCGAAATCGTGAACGAGTAGTCGGGCGGTTTGGACAGGGCGGGCTTCTGATTCTGCGCGAGCGCGGTCGAGGCGAACATGGCGAGGGAAAAGAGCCCGACTCGAGTCTTCATGCGGATTCCAAGGGTTACGCGGCAAGTAGCGCGTCTATTATGCGCCCGAAAGATTAGAGGGGGAACTCGTTTCGTGAGTGAGCGTTGTTCGAAAAGCGCGAGGGGTTGGTCGGGGCGATAGGATTTGAACCTACGACCCCCTGCGCCCAAGGCAGGTGCGCTACCAGGCTGCGCTACGCCCCGACGGTATGCGTGAAGGTCTTCAGAGATTATAGCCGACGATGTCCGTTGGAGCGGGTGAGCGGGGTGCCGTCGCGCTATAATTCCATCCCGATCATGTCTGGTTCGCGTTACGCGCTGGTGGCCTACGTAAGGAATCCAGTTGGGGAGTTCGTGGAAAAGCTTCGCCGGGAACTGCATCCGGAATTGCCCCACATGGCCGCCCATCTCACTCTGTTGCCTCCGCGCAAGCTCGAAGGTAGCGAGAATACGGCGATCCAGGCGCTGGAAGAGACTTGCCGCGACCTTGAACCCTTCGAAGTGGCCCTGGGTGAAGTCGAGACTTTTATCCCCGTAACTCCGACCGTCTTTATTCGAGTGGCGCATTGCGCGATCCGCATGCAGGAAGTGCACGACCGGCTCAACCGCGACGGAGTGTGCTGCACGGAAGAACTGCCTTACATCCCGCATTTGACCATCGCCAAGATGGGTACCGAGGAGCAGGCCTGGAAGGCTTTTGAAATGGCGCGTCGCCGATGGGCGAAGTACGCCGGCAGCCGTCACATTGCCTTGGAAGAGCTCACGTTTGTGCGCGAGAACGAGACCAACCGGTGGGTCGATCTAGGCACAATGACGCTGGGCAGGAAAGTGGTCTCACGGCCGAAGTAGCTTCCCAAGCCATGCGTTCTTTGCTGGCCGGGTACTGAAGTTTGTATCTCGGGCTACGAGCATTGTGCGAAGCATCTCCTCAGCGAAACATTCCAAAAGGAAATCAGTTCGTTCTGCCGGAAGGACATGTCCGGGGCCAGCTATCGCCCTGACCCAACGTGCATTGCCGTGGAGTGGGTAACCGGCGTTACATAAGGGCATCGAGGCATGGTGTGCTCGCGCATACGCCTCTCCCCAGGCGACTGAGCTGCCCCCTCCATTCGGGAGACGTTTCGCATGCTTGTTGGGGTCTATGGGTCGGGCTACCTGGGTACGGTGATCTCGGCGTGCCTGGCCGACTTCGGAACTCCCGTGAGCTGCTGTGATACCGACAGCACGCGCATGGTTGAGATGGCCCAGGGCAATATCTGCTTCTTCGAAAAGAATCTGAAAGAGATCGTGAAGCGCAATGTGCGCTGCGGCCGACTTTCGTATTCCACGGACGTGGAAGCGTTCTCGAAGAGAGCGCACGTGATTTTCCTGGCCGAGGATTTGGCGGAGAACCTGGAGGAGGTCGTTTTACGGATCGCGCGCCACTCGACGCATGCCATTACGTTCGCGCTGGTCACCCCGGTTCCGGTCGGCACCGCTTCCAGGCTCGAGCAGGCGATCAAGGGCGCCAA
Source organism: uncultured Acidobacteriota bacterium (assembly GCA_963745435.1). Lineage (GTDB taxonomy): Bacteria > Acidobacteriota > Terriglobia > Terriglobales > Acidobacteriaceae > Gp1-AA133. The sequence continues at coordinate 66,120 of CAVUXK010000004.1, forward strand.
GCTGAAGGGAACGGTCGTGTCGCAGCCGATGTTCTTCACCGACGGATGTGCGGTGGAGGATTTCAACTGGCCGGACCGGATCATTCTGGGGACGACATCGTCGGAAGCGGTAGCAACGCTCAAGCAGATCTTCCATCCGCTGGTGATGCGCGGAGTGCCGGTGGTGGTGACGAATCACGAGACGGCTGAGCTGGTGCGCGAGGCGGCCACTGCGTTCGTGGCCACCAAGATTTCCTTCATTAATGAATTGTCGTCGCTGTGCGAAAAGGTGAATGCCGACGCGGTTAGCCTGTCGCTTGCGCTGGGGCTCGATAAGAAGATCGCGCCGCGTTGCTTGCAGCCGGGCGCGGGCATGGGCGGAAGCTTTGCCGAGTCGGACATGGATTCACTGGCGCGCTTAGCGCAGGAAAAGGGCGTCGATTTAAAGATCCTCAGTGCGGCTCGAGATGTGAATGCTGCGCTGGCTGAACGGCTGGTGGCGAAGATTTCTGGAATGATGAATTCGGTCGAGAACAAGGAAGTCGGCATTCTGGGCTTGGCGTTTAAGCCGAATACGAATTCGGTGGCCGGATCGTCGTCGATCCGGCTGGCGCAGACGCTATTGGCCAAGGGCGCTCGAGTTCGCGCATACGATCCCGAGGCTTTGGCGGAAGCGAAGATGCAATTGAATGGCACGGTCCGGTACTGCGAGACCGCTTATGCGGCGGCCGAGGGCGTGGATGCTTTGGTGGTGGGTACCGGCTGGCCGGAATTCCGCACGCTTGATTTTTCGAAGATCAAACATCTGCTCAAACGGCCCGTGATTGTCGATACGAAGAACCTCCTGGACTCGTCGAAGCTGAAAGCGATGGGATTTCAGTACATGGGCGTGGGACGGATTTAGTCTACGTACCTGAGGGAATCTTGTTCTTGCGGCGGCGGGCGGGACGCCCGCCGGACTGCCGCCGAGACGGCGGCGCTACGGTCGAGGTTTCGCGAGACTTGCGATTTCGTGATCAACGCACGGTTTCTGTGGAGCCCGAAGCATTTCCTCCTGCGGTTCCTCACAGTCCTTCTTCCTGCTTGCTATAATCAAAGGCTGCGGTATCCCTCCGTGTGGTGCCTGTAGTTCAGCGGTGGAACGCCGGACTGTGGCTCCGGATGACGTGGGTTCGAATCCCACCAGGCACCCCAAATTCCCCTCACATTTTATGCAGTTTTGTGACGCCGTCACTGATTTTGTGCTTTTTTTGTGCTTACACTGCACAGCATGAGCACACCAAATGTCGCCATCTTCGTTAGGCACTCACAGGACTGCAAGTACGCCGGGGATGAGTTCTGCCGCCGCTGCCGGTGCCGCAAGCATTTCCGCTGGACGCAAAACGGGGTCCAGTACCGGCGCAAGGCAGGCACCCGGTCATGGGAAGAGGCGGAAGAGGGGAGGCGGCGGCTTGAGGATGAATTGGCCGGGCGCATTCCCGTCACCCCACAGAACGACGGTGCGCGGAGCGTGCAGGACGCGGTGGACCTCTTCCTGAAAGACAAAAGAGTGCAGGGCGTGTCCTCAGACGTGCAAGGGAAGTACACCCGCGAGTTGGCCCGGCTACGAATTTTCTGTGAGGCGCACGCGGTCAACACCGTTCAGCGCATCAACCGCGATACGCTCACCGATTTTTGCGCGACTTGGGCGGACGATTATCCGAGCTCAATAACGCGCGCCAAGGTGCGGGAGCGGCTCCGGGGCTTCTTCAAGTACTGCTACGAGGCCCAATGGCTCCCGCGCATTCCGCAGGTTCCCAAAATTCAAATAGACGAGCCCGAGACGCAGCCGCTTACGAAAGATGAGTACGCCCGGCTCTTGGCCGCCGTGCCCGATGCCGTGAAGCCCACGGAGGCCCGCATGTCCAAACTCGGGAACCTCCGCAAATGGGTAAGCACGAACTACGCGCCGGACGCGACCCCGGCCCGCGTCCACGCGTTTATCCAGTGCATGAGATGGACCGGGCTTGCCATCACGGACACGCTCAAATTGCGCCGCAAGGACCTGGAGCACGACAAGAGCAAGGGGATTTATCGCGTGGTTACGCAGCGGCAGAAGATGAAGCGGAAGGGGACCGGTCACGTGTCGGTGCCCATCCCGCGCGATGTAGCGCAAGAGCTGCTAACCGTGTTGAACGGAAACCCGGAATACATCTTTTGGACGGGCAACGGCTCGCCGGACAGCGCAACGAAGAATTGGGCCAAGCGTTACATAGCCAAGTGCTTTGCCGTGGCGAAAATCGAGTGCAACGGTTACATGAAGTCCCACCGGCTGAGGGACACCTTCGCGGTGGACCTCTTAGAGAAGGGGGTACCGATGGAAGAGGTAAGCAAGCTGCTCGGCCACTCCAGCATCAAGACGACAGAGAAGCATTACGCGAAGTGGAGCAAGGGG
>CAVUXK010000005.1:0-36457 GCA_963745435.1 uncultured Acidobacteriota bacterium
ACTGGCCGGGGCGAGATGCTCCGCCGCGGGGCAGTGTGCCTCGACGGTCAACGCGTCACAGGTCGCGACGACCGGCTGTGCAAAAATATCCAGGTTGCACGAAGCAGAGTTTCCAGATGAGCAATCGTATCATTGCGGCGATTCAGAAAGTGCCTCGGGGCGCGTGTCGACGTATGGCGCGATTGCCAAGGCGGCCGGGGTATCCGCGGGGGGCTCGACTGGTGGCGCGGACTCTGCGGTCGGTGCCGGCGGATTAAACTGGCACCGGATTCTTGGGGCCGGCGGCGAGATCAAGCTGCGCGGGCACTCGGGACTGGATCAGAGGTTGCGACTGGAAATGGAGGGGGTGACGTTTCGGGGGCGTCGCGTGAATATGCGGCTGCATGAATTCAAATTTGGGCCTGGGGGGAAGAAAAAGATCTTTGACCGCTAAGGGCGCTAAGAAAGGCCACAAAGGACGCTAAGGGCGAGTGTCTGCGGTTCGGTTGCGATGCCTTTAAAAAGCTTAAAACGTAGAGGGCGCGGAGAAACGCCGCAGAGGGCGCAGAGAACACCCGCAGGAGCGCGTAGACAAGCTATGCGCACAGAGTCCGGGAAATGTTTGTGCTTACGGCGTTTTGAATCTTTCGTCGATTTCGACCTGGTAGCCCGAGACGATTTGTTGGTTTCGTTGGCCATGCCGACCACCGCCATCAACTCCTTGAACATGGCGTCGGTCATGCCCTTGCCTTGCGCGCGGCGGCGGTGTGCGAGGCGATGCAGTAGCCGCACTGGTTGGTGACGCTGACCGCGACGTAGACCAGTTCTTTGGTCAGCGGGTCGAGCGCTCCGGGCGCCATGATCTGCTTGATGTCTTCCCAGGTGCGCTTGAGGGTGGCGGGATCGTGGGCGATGGCTTTCCAGAAATTGTTGATCCAGTCGGTTTTGCGGGTGGCCATGATGTCGTCATAGACAGCGCGGACTTCGGGGCTGGCGTCTTTGTATTCGATGAGACCTAAGGTGGACACGGTTTCTCCAGCATGATGAGCAAATGAGATTGCCCGTCTGGGGAGCTGGTGTCGCCCCTCCGGGGCTTGCTCAAATTTTTCGCACTGTCCCAGCGCTTACGCGCTGGGCTAATGAATTTCGCCCGCTTCGCGGGCTAAAGACCAGAGTTGCGCGCAACGGTGTTTCCGCAAACTTTGAAGCGGATTACTTCAGCTCCGGCAGTTCTCCCTCGAGCAACGTGCCGATCTGCGTCGGCTGGGCAGCGCAATCCGATGTAGAACTGTCCGAACAGGGCGTAGACGGCGCTGACGTCGTCGAAGCGCATTTCGTAGATCAGCTTCTTGAAGACCAGAGGATCGTCGGCGAAGAGGTCGACGCCCCACTCCCAGTCGTCGAAGCCGATGGAGCCGGTGATGATCTGCTTCACTTCCCCGGCGTAGCGGCGGCCGACCATGCCGTGTTCGCCCATCTGGCGCTGCGCGCTCTTCGATGGGCAGCGTGTACCAGTTCTTGTCTTCGCCGCGCTTGCGATCCATGGGATAGAAGCACGCGTAGCGGTTCGCCGGAATCGCGGGAAAGAGGCGCGGGCGCATGGCTTCCTTCTGGCGGGAGAGCGTGTCGCGAATTTCTTGCTTCCACTCCTCCGAGTGCGGTTCGATGCCGCGATCGACGAGTGCCTTGTAGATCTTAGTGGTGGATTCGTAGAGGCCGAGCTCGATGATCGAGAGGTAAGAAGTCGTCGGTTCCCAGTACTGGCTGAGCCGCGTCTGGCTAAGCTGCAGTTCGGCCCGATTGAGATCGTCGAACGAATCGCGAAAATGGATAAACATCAGATCGCCCTTGTGCCCGAGCAGGGAATAGAAGGCGGATGGGCTGGCGGCATTCTTCTCCATCGCAGCCATTACGGGGGCGGCTTCTTTGATGATTTCGCGGCGCTCGGCGTCCGGGAGCTGGTGCCATGCGCTCCAGCGAAAGCGCATCATCTGGTGCAATACGCTGTAGCCCTCAACCGTAAGGGGAACTGCGGGGATTTCTGTGGCAGTCGCCGCTGCCGGATGGGCAGGTCTGGTGGTGGTCATTTTTACCCCTTTAAGTGCGCAGTTATTGTACCTGTGGAGATGCGAAAGTCGCGAGAGTGGGCATTTACAATACTCGAATAGTTTTTGGGACGTTCGACATGTAGCGTCCCCCCAGCGGCTAAAGCCGCGGCGTTCTTGCAGGGTTTATGGACGGCCTGAAGACCGTCCCTGTTACAAACCGACTTTATAGATTCTTGTTCCGGAGGCGTCTGATGATCGACAGTCAAACGCAAGGTCCCTCGACTTCGCTCGGGATGACAAGATTAGATTGATAGTGTCTTTAAAAAGGCTTTTTCTGAATATGGTGAAAGCATTTGCGTGTTTGCTGGTCGCGTTGAGCCTAACGTGTCCTACGGTGGCGCAAAGCCCGCGGCTTTGGGTGCTGACCGAGCCGAATTCTGTTGTCGAGTACGATCCGGCGACGTTTGCGCGGAAGGAATCGGTGAAGGTTCCGGACGAAGTCGCCAAGTCGGCGCGGATTTTCCAGATCAACCACCAGGGCCAGATGCTTTACGCGCCCAACAGCGACGATCCGTCGCCTGATGTCGGCAAGGGCGGGGACAAATTCTGGTTGTGGGACGGACATGCGGCTAGTTCGTTGGGCCGGGAGACGATTCGCATTTCGTCGCAGGCGGGATCGAATCAGAAAGTGAGTGAAGCGTCGCCGTGGCCATTTCTTTCGGCGGACGGAACGCATCTCTTCTGGTTCTCGAACCTGTACAACAAGCTGGAGCGCGAGAATGTGGAACTTACGGTGACGACCACATTCCGGGCGTGGCGTTCGGATCTTGCGGGCAAGGACAAGCAGGAACTGGCGACATTTGATTTTCCGGAATGCCACTGCTCGACCGGCGCGTGTTCGGAAACGTGTCCGGAGGCGCGCTTCTGGGTGCCTGATGGCGGCGTGGAGGACTACTTCTTCCTGACGCGCGTGATCCAGGGGCCGACGGAAACCAAGTACCTGACCAGCACGCTGTACAAGCAGTCGGATGCCACGTGGACCGCGACAGAGCTGGGCCAGCCACTGCAGCGTGTGCTCGACCTGGCGGATGGCGGTGCGATCGTGATCAGCGCGATTCTCGATGTCGGGTGCTGCGGCTGGGAGAACCAAAGCAACGATCAGACCATTCTCACGAACCATGGCAGGATCGTTACGCTGTTCGACGAACGCGCACAGTTCAAGAATCCTGACTACGACGTCAGCTTTTTCACGGAAAACGCGAAGCTGTCGCCGGGCAATGCTCACGTCGCGATGACGATTGAGGCAAGCGCGAAGTCGAGCGCGCCGATTCAGCTCGCGGAGCAGGGGCAGGCGAATCCTGCGGAGTCGTGCGAACATTCGACGAGCATTGGCGGATATGCCGGCTGTCGAGGTGGTGAGCGCGGCGGATGCTAGCAAGCGATCGGCCTATCTGCCGCATTCGTATTTTGTCGGGTGGATCAGTGAGAAGGAAATCTTGCTGGTCGAGAACCATGTGCTGGTGGCGTACAACATAGCGACGGCGGCACGGCGGAGGTCGACGATCAAGGTGGCGGATCCTGCGTTTGTGTTCGTGCGGTGAGGGTTTTTTAGGCTGGGCGATTCTATCGAATCGTCCGCGTCATTCGAGGAAAACCAAACCTCAGCGGCTAAAGCCGCGACGGCCGTGTGGCTCCGTGGCACGACTGAAGTCGTGCCCTTCCCTTTTCATTTTTTCTCTGGGAGTGTGACGAGTATTGACTTCGTTGCCCGTAACGCGTTCGTCCACGATTAGAGGTTGGGCCGATGCCTCCCACCCTTCGAAAATCGCGAAGGGTGGGGCAGCCATCAAGGATTAAGGGTGCTCTATAAGCTGCGAAGTCGTGCCCTTCCATAATTGCACGGACGGCGAGGTCGAGGACGCCCCTTCGACATGCTTAGGGCAGGCTCTCGCGACTGCCGGCAAGATGCCGGCGCTACTGTCCGTGCCGGGCTAGTCGGACCAGTGGCGCGGCTTGCGGTCCCAGCGGTGCGGTTTCAGCGCAGTCAGCAGGTCGGAACTGAGCGGAGGTGCATCGCTGGCGGCGATGTTGCCGCGAACGTGCTCCGGCTTGCGCATCCCGACGATAGTAGTGCTGACGACGGGATAGGCGAGGATGAAACGCAGCGCCAGGTCGGGCAGCGTCATGCCGGCGGGCACAACCTGCTTTAGTTTTTCCACGCGCGGGATCGTTGCTTTCAGGTTTTCCTCGCCGAAATATTTCGCTCTCCAATCACTCTCGGGAAAGCGGGTCTCGAGAGTCATCTTGCCGCCCAGGCTGCCTTCGTCGAGAGGGACGCGCGCGATGATGCCGATGTTCATTTCCTTGCAGAGCGGGAAGAGCTTATCCTCGGGCGCTTGATCGAAAACGTTGTAGATGACTTGGACTGACGTCGACCAGGCCGGTGCGGATGGCTTTGATTCCGTTCTCGGGTTCCCAGCGGTTGAGGCTGAGGCCGAATGCGTGGATCACGCCTTCGCTCTTTAGGCGCTCGACGGTAGAGCCGAATTCGGGCTCGTCGGTCCAGCTGTCGTCCCAGACGTGGTACTGCAGGACGTCGATGGTGTCGACGCCGAGTTGCTTGCGAATCTTGTCGGCGTATTTGAAGACGTGGTCGGCGGGGAAGACGTCGGCGTACTTGTACTTGGGGAGAGCGGGCCACTGCAGATTTTTGGGTGGGATCTTGGACGCGGCGTAGATGCGCTTGCCGGAATTATTCTTCATGGCTTCGCCGAGGAAGCCGTCGCTTTGTCCGTTGCCGTAGGCCCAGGCAGTGTCGAAGAAGTTGCAGCCGAGATCGATGGCGAGCTGGAGGGCTTCTTGGGCCTGCTTGGTGTCGGCATCGCTCCATCCGCTCATGCCCCAGAGGCCGGTGCCGATGTCGCTGACTTCGAAGCCGGTGCGTCCCAGCGTGCGGTATTTCATTTTTCGTGCTCTCCGAGAATCTCTACAGATTGTTCAATTGAGAATGACCGAGTAAGGGTAACAGAGAGGCTTGGATGTTGTGAGTAGCGCGACTTGTCGACGGGCGAGGACGCCCGTCGCTCCATCGACATATTTAGAATGCCGGCGAGTCGCCGGAGATGCGGTCGCGTTTAGCGGTTCGTAGGCCAGAGAACGAATTGCTTACGGTTCAGGCCGTAGACGATCGATAGGATCACAAAGGAAGCGGCCAACAGAAGCAGGGAAGTTTGTCCGGCGGAGGCGAAGTCGAGGGACTGCACGTTGTCGTAGATGGAAATGGAGACGGTACGGGTGGAGCCGGGAATGTTGCCTCCGACCATTAGGACGACGCCGAATTCTCCGAGCGTGTGGGCGAACGTGAGGATCAGGCCTGTCAGAAGTCCTGACATGGAAAGCGGGAGCACGACGCGAAGGAAGGTGCGAACGCGCGAAGCCCCGAGCACGGCCGAGGCGGAGATGAGCTTGGGATCGACCGAAGTAAACGCGGCCAACACGGGCTGCACCATGAACGGCAGGCTGTAGATGACGGAGGCGACGACGAGTCCTTCGAACGTGAAAGGCAAGCCGTGGCCGCGGAGGCGCTCGTAGATCGTTCCAAAGGGGCTATGCGGGCCTAGCGCGAGCAGGATGTAGAAGCCGAGAACTGTCGGTGGCAAGACGAGGGGCAGGGCTACGACTGCCTCGACCAGGAACTTCCAGCGCCATTGCCAGAACGCGAGCCAGAAGGCGAGCGGGACGCCGATCAGGACGAGGACGGCGCAGACGACCAAGTCGAGCTTTAGCGTCAGGATGAGAGCTTGCCAGTCCATGATTTGAATTCCGTCGGCCTTTTGTCGCGGGTGGAGCGGGCACTTATGCCACCGCCCACGTGTCAGTTCGTCGGGGACTGTCCGGGCTATCTGGATTTCTATCATGTCCCAGGCGAACGGGCCCTCCTGAATTTTGCGTTGCGCGACGAGGTTCGCGGTCAGGCCTAGTTTCGCGAGGGCAGTCGTTAGCGGCCTGCATGGCTGAGCCGGGATCCTCGGTGAGAATCAAGATTCGGCGATCGAGAGGCGGGGCTTTGGGGCCCGGGTCGGGGAAGGATTCGCTTTGCAGGCGGTAGGCCCAGAGGTAGGTCGACGCCACGTCGCGATAGAGGCGGCCGAGGCGGGATTCGCCGTCGTACCAGAAGTAAGAGATTGCCTTTGGGGTCGAGCGATTGCACGGTGTGGATGCTGTCGACGATGGCGAGCAGGGCGGATTTCTGGGAGGCGTCGTCGTGGGGCAGAGAGCCGTGATTCCACGTGCGCGTGCTGGTGGCGGCGTTGAGCGCGCCCAGGCCGATGGCCAGGGTCACGATCGCGACAGCTCCAGCGTATCTGATCTGCCTTCCGATCGCTACGAGCGCGATTGCGCCGATGGACGAAGGGAAGGAGCATCGGGTGCGCGGTGAGCGGGTGAAGATCCAGCCGCGGCATGAATGGTAGGACGCCGGCGAGAAACACGCCTGCGTAGACCAAGGCAAGGCCGATTTTGCTGAGCCCGTGAGTGACGACGGCGATCTGTGAGCCGAGTGCGAGAAAGACTGCTGGCATCAGATAGCTCGCGTAGGTAGGGAGTTGGAGGACGGGCTGCCCGACTAACTGCCAGAAGATCATGATCACGACGTTCAGGAGCAAGTATCGCTGCCAGAACAGAAGGAATTCGGCATTGGGAATCGACAGGAGGCTTCGTCGTCGTGAGACGCACACGATCGCGCCCACCGCGGTGAGTGCCGGGAGGACCAGCCAGGTGGCGCCGGCGATCCAGCCGTAAGTGGAATCGTTGTAGGGATTGCGATGGATGACAATCTTCGCGGCCATTCCAACGGAGTTGATGAAGAAGAGAAAACGGCCGTTGACGGCCATGTTGAATACGCCGTAGAGCACAGTGACGAAGGCAAATCCCCAAGCGAAGGGCTTCCATTCCGCAGTCGACCTTCGATGGCCCAGCTCGCGCCGCGCGAAGTAGTAGAAGCCGAGTATCAGCGGAGCAAAAGAGATCAGAAAGAATTGGCAGTACATCGTCTTCGCAGCGACTGCGCCCGCGGCGACAAGCCACCACCTAGGTTCTTGGGCGCGCGCGGCAAACGCAAGGCAGGCGAGTGTGAGCAGCACGTACATGTTGCCGGCCCCGTCGATGTAGGGCCAACCAACGCTCCACAAAAAGTAGGAGTGGAACGCCATCATGGTGGTCGCCAATAGTGCGGCCGACCGGTTCACGGTGACTTTCAGAATCAGATAGAGGGGCAGGATCGATCCGTAGAAAATCACCAGATGCAGAACGTAGGTCGCAACCAGGGGAGAGAACAAGTGGTACACCACTGCGCCGGGGACGGTCCAGGTCAGGCGTGTCGTGAAGTAGGCGCCTTTGAAAGTGCGAATGTGCTGGGTGAGGTCGAAGAAGAAGCCGAAATATATCCAGGGGTCGATGAATCCGAAGGAACTGGTGGGGTAGGCGAAGAGCCAGGTTGTGTCGAAATAGAGGACGACCCAGGGGAGAGCCAGGATGAGGAGCAGGACGGGATCGAATGGAATGCCACGAGTGGGAGGCGTGCGTGCATTTATCGTCGAGGCAATCGTGGTTTCGTTCACGCTCATCTGGATTCGGACAATCCTCCAACCATAATGGGCCCGGCCACGCTGACGGCCATAAGACTGGTCACGTTAACACATCAGGCGGGGAATCCCCTGCGTCGTAGAATGTGGTGCTCCCTGGCGGACAAGAGTGTCCGCCCCACACAAGCCTTGGCAAAAGCTTCTGAACTCGACCGACTGCGCGTCGTTCTCGTGGCTACGCGCAATCCGCTGAACATGGGTGCCGCGGCGCGCGCCATGAGTAACTTTGGGTTTCTCAATTTGCGGGTGGTGAATCCGTACGATGCTGCTTTTCGCGAAGCGCGGTCGGCGGTCGGGGCTTCCGTGGTGATGAAGAATGCTGAGGAGTTTCCGGCAGTTGCGGATGCCGTGGGCGATTGCTCTCTAGTGGTCGGCACGACAACGCTACGGAACCGCGAGCGGCACCAGCCGATCTACCGACTCGAGGAAGGCGCGCTGCGAATTCGCAAGGCGCTTGCATCTGGGCGCGTTGCGCTGTTGTTTGGGTCGGAGAGAGTCGGATTGTCGAATGAGGACCTAAGTCATTGCCATTGGGTCATGCACATTCCTACGCGGGAAGCGCATCCTTCGATGAATCTGGGGCAGGCCGTGGCGGTGAGCCTATATGAGTTGATTCGGGGAGGACGCGTTAGGACGTCGGGGGCGAAGTCGGTTGTCGCTTCTGCGGGGGAACTGGAGCGGTTGACCGAAATTCTTTTGGAGACGCTTCGCGAGTGCGGATATCTCGAAAAAAACACTTCTGATGCAACAACAGCGAAGATTCGCAGGCTAATGCGAAGGCTGAAACTCGGCGGTGCGGATGCGGAACAGTTGCTCGGTATGCTTCGACAGATTCAGTGGAAAGTTCGCGCGCGATAGTACGGAGGGACCGATCCTTGTTGCATCGAATCGACTCGAAAGGCTGGGTCTCGTGGCGAACTTTAGGTTCGTGCCTCCCACCCTTCGAACACCGCGAAGGGTGGGGCAGCCATTGTGTTTCGATTGGAGAAGTCCCCAAGATTTCCAAAGCCGTGGAATCCCACCCCTTCGACTTCGCTCAGGGCAGGCGCTAGCGCAGAGAACGCGTCAGGATAGACACCCATCATTCACTTCTCGTTATTGCATACCTAGCGAGGCGGCGATCTTCTTCTTGTATTCGTTTGCTTTGGCGATGGCTTGTGCTTCGTCAACGGTGAGAAGTTTGCGATCCCGCATCACGGGCTTTCCTCCGATGATGACGGTCGAGACGTCACTGCCTTTCAGCGCGTAGGCGATCTGGGCATAGAGCTCGTACATCGGAACCGCGTTGGGCTTGTCGAGGTCGATCAAGATTAAGTCGGCTTTCTTGCCCGCCTCGAGCGATCCGATTTCCTTTTCCATGTGCAGGGCCCGGGCGCCGTCGATGGTTGCCATTTCGACTGTAGCCTTGGCGTTCAAGGCTAGCGGGTCGCCCTTGGTGATTTTCGCGAGTTTGGCGGCCAGGTCCATTTCTTCCATGATGTCGAGATCATTGTTGCTGCCGGCGGGGCCGTCAGTCCCAAGGCCGACGGCGACTCCGGCGGCGCGCATTTCAGGCACGGGCGAGACGCCGCTGGCCAGCATCATGTTGCTCGAGGGATTGTGCACGCAGCCCACGTGGCGGTCGGCGAGGGTCTTGCGGTCGGCAGCGTCGACGAAGATGCAGTGAGCCGCGACCACGTCAGGACCGAGCACTCCGATCTTTTCGAGATACTGCACCGGGGACATGCCGTTCTGTTTCTGCGAGTCGTCCCACTCTTTTTTCATTTCAGAAACGTGGATCAGGATGGGCGCGTGATATTTGCGGGCGAGAGCGGCGGTGTCCTCGAGCGTCTTCTTTGAGCACGTGTAGATGGAGTGCGGCGCTACGGAAGCGTGAATGAGCGGGTCGCCCTGCCACTTCTTGAGGAAGGCTTCGGTGTAGGTGAGCATGGCGGCTTCGTTCTTGTTGTCGGGAGCGGGGAAGTCGATGAAAGTTTCGCCCAGCACACCGCGCATGCCGGCGGCCTTGGTTTCTTCGGCGACCGCATCTTCGAAGTAGTACATGTCGGCATAAGTCGTCACGCCAGCGCGAATCTGTTCGGCGGCCGCGAGGCGCGTTCCCCAGCGGACGAACTCTTCGGTGACGTTCTTTGCTTCGGCGGGGAAGATGTATTTGTGCAGCCAGTCGTCGAGGGTGACGTCGTCGTGGAGGCCGCGGAAGAGCGTCATGGGGACGTGAGTGTGGCCGTTGATGAAGCCGGGAAGGACCAGCTTGCCGGATGCGTTTAGCGTGTCGGGCGCGGAATACTTGGCTTCGATGTCGGAGCGTGGGCCGACCGCTACGATGGAGTCGCCCTTGATTGCGAGGGCGCCGTCGTCGAGAATTGTGCGGCCCTCGTTCATGGTCACTACGGTTCCGCCGGTGACTAGGAGATCGACTATTTCTTTAGGTGATTGGGGCCAGCCCGAGGGTGTGTAGAGGAATAGAACCAAGATTGAGAACGGGATCAATCTGATTGGACGGAAGTTCATGCGGAGGAGATTAATGGGAGGTGAGGGGAAATGCAAAGCTTGGGCTGATTGGGAGCGGGGGTACTGAAATCGGTCTACTCGTTTTCGCGGCTGAGGGCGAGACGCCCTCAGGACTGCCGGCGGGACGCCGGCGCTACAAAAACCTGCTCACTTCTCCATCAGCAGGACTTTTTCTGCGTTGTCGACTTCGGTTAGCTTGACTTCGATCACTTCATTCATTGAAGTTTGCACCAACCGTCCGACGAAGCCAGCTTCGATCGGCAGTTCGCGGTGGCCACGATCGATCAGAACGCAGAGTTGAACGCGACGGGGACGTCCGTGAGAGAACAGAGCGTCGAGCGCGGCGCGGATCGTGCGGCCCGTGAACAGTACGTCGTCGACCAGAACAATGTTCTTGTCTTTGATGTCGAAGCCGACTTCGGATTTCTGGACTACGGGCTTTGGGCCGAGGGTCGAGAGGTCGTCACGATAGAAAGTGATGTCGAGCGTGCCGACGGGGATGGGTACGTCTTCCATGCGCTGGATGATTTTTCCCAGGCGCTCGGCGATGGGCACGCCACGGCGGCGGATGCCGACCAGGCCAAGACCCTCCACGCCGTTGTTCTTTTCGGCGATTTCGTGGGCCAGGCGCACCAGAGTGCGCTCGATTTCGGAAGCCGACATCAGCTGCGCCTTCTGGCGCAGCCCGGACTTTGGGGACGCACTTTTCGTAGCCATGAACCGCTGAATCATACGTGGATCAAGCCGCCATCCGCAAGGATGTTTGCGCGCGCTTCAAATGCACAGGAGTTCAGGCGGCGCGGTGGTGGATTCTGGATAACACTTCTCCGGTTGTGGTGAGTTTTGCGCCCATGGCCTCAAGTTCGTCCAATGTTTTGTGGCCTTCTTCAGGATTCAGCGTTTCGATGGCGTCGGTGATGATGGAAACCTTCCGCCCTCGTTCGAGCAGGCCTTTGGCGGCCAGGCGGACGCAGTACTCGGTGACAACTCCGAAGATCAGGAACTCGGCGTGCGGCGGGAAATGGGAGACGAGCTTGTCGGCGTGGGAGCTCTCGAAGATGTCGAGAGTCTCTTTCTCGAGCAGAACTTGTTTGTGTTGCAGAACGTCGTTGGGAAATTCGTGGGTCTTGTTGGGCACGCGGGTGACGTCGTCGGTGAGGGCTTCGCTGACGAAGTCGCTGCCTTGCGTGCCTTTCACGCAGTGCGGAGGGAAGGTCTGAAATTCGGGATCATCGGGGGAGTGGAAGCATCCGTGAGAAACGAGGAAGACATGTTTGTTGTGCGCGGCTGCTGTGAGTTTTGCGATGTTGGGGAGCAGTTTCTCAGCGCCAGGCACGTAGAGTTTTCCACCGGGCAACATGAAGTCGGCCTGCGTGTCCACTTCCCACAAAACCAGATCGAGAGGTACCATGCCATCTCCGTTAAACAGCTAGTAGTGCGTTCATCCAGCTTATACAGCTTGAGTGAGGGGTGACAAGCGAGCGACGATGGCGTTTCGACAGGAGCGGAGGAACCGATGGCCCAGGAAGAATCTGCCAAGACAAAAACTCAAATGCGCGTGGTCGTGCGCAATATCGGGTTGCTGCTTAGCGGCGATCTGAATCAGCCGATTCTTGATGCCGATACGATTGCCGCTGTCGACGGGAAGATTGTGGCGGTCGGGAAGCAGAAGGATGTGGATACGGAGGGCGCGACTCTCGTTGTTGATGCTCGGGGAGTCGCAGTTGCTCCGGGCCTCATCGACAGTCATGTGCATCCGGTGGCCGGCGATTGGACCCCGCGCCAGAACCAACTCGGGTGGATCGACAGCTATCTGCATGGGGGCGTGACTTCGATGATCTCGGCCGGGGAAGTGCATACGCCCGGCCGGCCGAAAGATGTCGTTGGGCTGAAGGCGATGGCGATCTTTGCGCAGAGGGCTTTCCAGGCATTTCGGCCGGGCGGCGTGCGGATTCACGCCGGGGCTCCGGTGATCGAGCAGGGAATGGTGGAGGAGGACTTTAAGGACCTCGCGGCTGCGGGCGTGACGATGCTCGGCGAAGTCGGGCTTGGGAGTGTGAAGGATGGAGCGACGGCGCGGCAGATGGTGGCGTGGGCGCGGAAGCATGGCATTCAGAGCACGATTCACACGGGTGGACCCTCGATCCCGGGGTCGAGTTTGATTGACAAAGACATCGTGCTGGCTGCTGACGCGGACGTGATCGGCCATATCAACGGCGGACACACGGCGCTGCCGGACGATCAGATCACGACGTTGTGCGAGAAGTCGCCACGAGCGATTGAAATTGTGCACAACGGGAATGAGCGGGCGGGGCTGCTGGCTTTGCGCACGGCTGGCGAGTTGAAGCAGTTACACCGGGTTATCTTAGGAACCGATTCTCCCGCGGGGTCGGGCGTGCAGCCGCTGGGGATTGCTCGCCTGATCGCTCTGCTTTCGTCGCTAGGAGATGTTCCGGCGGAGGTGGCGATTTGCTTCGCCACCGGGAACACAGCGAAGATCCGCAATTTGAATTGTGGGTTGATTGCGCCGGGGCGCGATGCGACGTTTGTGTTTATGGATAGGGCGCAGCATTCTGCCGGTTCGACCCTGCTGAAGAGCATTCAGGCCGGAGATTTGCCGGGGATCGGGATGGTGATGATCGACGGGTTTGTGGCGGCGCAGCGAAGCCGCAATACACCTCCGGCGACGCGGGTGCCGGAGATTGGGTAGAGGGTGTGGCGGCGTGTCGTCCCCTGAAGGGGACTCGCAGTTCTTGGGCGCTATTCCCCGCACTGACGTGCGGGGCTTGCTTATGGCGTCGCTGCGCGACTGGGATCAGTGGTCGATGGAACTCTGCACTGGCGAGGGCGGGACGCCCTCGCGACTGCCGGCGGGACGCCGGCAGTACATCACAGCATTGATTCAGCGCAGGCCGTCTTCGCCTTTGATCTGGTCTTTGGTTAGGCCGCCGACTCGGGGGAGCGGACGACCGCTATCGGTGACTGCGACCGCCACCATGATTTCGTTGGCGCGGGGCGCGTCGTTGATGCGCACTTCCATGCCGTCGAAATGGCTGCGCACGAAGGCCGCGTCTTTGTGGCCGAGGGGAATGTCGAGGGGGACGCCGAGTCCGCCGCGTTTTTTTGATGACGGGATCAGCGCTGCGCCTTTGCCCAGGACTTTTCTGACTGGCGTGCCGAGCTTTGGGTGCAGGATGGCCGCGGCGTGTTCGAGTTCTCCGTTTTCTCCTACGGCGGCGGCTTTACCGTAACTTTCCGCGGTATTGCCGGGGATGTTTAGTGCGGCGACTGCTTTTTGCGTAAGGAGTTCGCCGAGTTCTTCGCCGATCGCCATCAACTCCGCTAGATCCTCGACGTATTTTCCAGCGCACGGATTTTCGATGACGGCGACTGCCGCAGCGCGCCGCGTAGGAGGATTCACGGCGCGTCCCATCTCGGTTTGCGTTTCCTCGAGAAAAACCGCGATCTTGCGGATGTTCGCTTTCATCGCAGCCCATCCTCTCCTTTGATCTCGGAAGCGTTGAGCCCGCCCACACGCGCATGGATGCGGGGTCCCGTCGTCATCACCAGCGCGAGCAGGATCTCGTCGGCGCGGGGAGCGTCGGCGAGGCCGACTTCGATCGCATCGAAGTGGCTGCGCACGTAGGAAGCGTTGATGTGCGTGATGGGAACGTCGAGGCGCGTGCCCGGGGCGCCGACTTTCTTGGTTGATGCGACGATGGCCTTGGCTCCGCCCAGAACCTCGCGCATGGCGTAGCCGCCCGGTACGTGCCAGAGGGCTCCGTGCTCCAGTTCGCCCGCGCTGCCGACGATGGCACCTTTGCCGTAGCCTTCGACGATCTTGGCGTCGCCGCCCAGGGCAGCAACGAGGGACTTGGCCATCTCGAGGCCGAGGGGCTTCAGGTCGTCCATGAAGCCGGCGATGTCGGGAACGTATTGGCCGGCGTAGGGATTGCGAATGACCGCGATTGCAACCGCGCGGCGGAGGGGCGTGGTGGCCGCTGGGCCTCCTTCATGGAAGATCTCTTCGACGGCCGTGAGTTTTTTGCGAACTGCCACCTCAGGCATGGGCCAGGCCCCGATCTCCGGATGTTCTTTCCTGTGCGCTCAACTGCAGGGGACCGCCCACCATACGCGTCTGCCCGCAGAGATGCAACGCGGCTGCACGAATCAGACCCTCGGTGAGCAGCGTGGTTGCGGTTGTCACACCGGCGGTGAGGGCCTGATCTACCTCGTGCGATTCTAGCGGCCCCATGGCTTGGGTAACGAGGCGATCGCCCAGGTCACTCTCGGGTGCTAGGTCGCGGGCTGGTACGCGTTGGATGTTGGGATGTCCTGGAAGATCGACGGCGTTCGCAATGATGGTGGCCGCGGCGTCGGCCATGGCGGCACGATCGGCCAGGACGGTGACTGCGTCCGCGATTCCGAGTGAGAAGCTGCGTCCACGCCAGCCGCTGGTGGCGACGCCGCGCACCGACTGAGTGGCTTCGAGTAGAGCTGACCCAAACAACGATCCACCTTCGGGATTGTCGATCATGCCTGCTACAAAGTGTCCGCGTTCCAGGTGCAGCGCGATGTCGCCTCCGTCGTTCACGTATGCGCGGTCCAGATGGGCAGCAGTCGTCATCGCTACGAGAATCTCTTCGGCTACGGCTCCTGCTACGGCCGCCATGGGCGTGATGAACCAGCGGTCGGCGTAGGGCGCGACCGCCTCAGCCATGCGCCTCGCAACAGGTCCGCGAAGCTCAGGAGCCTGCGGTCCGGCCGGCGTCTTAAGATTCGGCAGCTCCGCACAAAGTTCGTCGAGGACGGTTGAGAATCGGTGCGCGGCGGCTCGATAGGCTGCTTCGATCTCGGCCGGCGCGCCGAAGGCTTCGAGCACGATGTCGATAGGGCCGTCGTGCAGGTGGAGACGGCGTCCGTCGGGCAAGAGGCAAATTTGTGCGCGATTGTTCATGGCTGCTCGGGCTTCGCGGGGAACAGCGGCCAGGGGTTTTCGGAACGCGCTGAGACGTGCCTGCGCCCGTCGTCGGGAGCGATCGAGTTGAGCGGGCGCACGTGATCCATGTAGCCGCCTAGATCGGCGTAATCCTGCAACTTGAGCGTGAACTCGATGGGCGCCACCAGCGCGGGCGTGGGCACGTAGCCGAAAGCGTTTTCAGGCATGCGGCTGACGTCGACCATGAAAGTGATTCCGCCGCCAGGCCAGATGTAGACCGGGGCGCCTCCGCAGGTCACTCGCGTAAGAGTCTGGCGCACGGAGTTTGTGAGGCGGACAGGGTTTTCGGTGACGCCGGCCCGCAGCGAGCCTCCGGCACCGCCCATGAAGATGACCGAGCACATGGCGGGCTCGCAGTTTTCTTTGATGCGGGCGACGGATTCGCGGAGTTCGGTTGGTAGTTCGTGGCTGACGGGCCGGAGTTCTTCGTCGAGAACGAAAAATGCATGGTGCTCGCCGGTGGTGCTGACCATCAGCAGGCGCAATCCTGGCCACGCGATTTTCGATTTGAAGGGCTGCAGGATGGTGAGCGGGTCTTCGATGTTGGTGCCGCCCCACGCCGTTCCTGGTTCGGCCACTTGAAAGTATCGTCCCGGAGTCGAGCGGCGTCCCTTGATTTTGATGCCAGTCTCGGGGACGCCCAGCAAGCTTCCCGGCCTGGTGTTCAGAGAGGATGCCGGTGATGTGATCGTCGACGACGACGACGTCGTCTACTTTGCCAAACCATTGCTTGGCGAACATCCCGATCGTAGCCGAGCCGCAGCCGACGCGCATGCGCTCTTCGCGAACGTTGTCGATGACGGGTGGCTTGCCGGCCTGCACAACCACGGACGCACCCTCGTCCACGGTGAGCTCGACCGCTTTTCCATTGCACAGGTTCAGCAACGTGTCGCAGGTGACGGTGCCTTCCTGGCGGCTGCCGCCGGTCAGGTGGCGAACGCCCCCGAGAGAGAGCATCTGCGAGCCGTATTCGCTGGTGGTCACGTGGCCGACGGGCTCGCCTTGCGCACGGACAAGATTGCACTCCGGCCCGAGGTGGCGGTCGGTGTCGATCTTCACCTTCACGCCGCAGTAGCTGAAGATGCCTTCTGTGACGACCGTGACCATGTCCACGCCCTCGACTTTGGAGGAGATGATGAAAGGGGCGGGCTTGTAGTCGGGATAGGTTGTGCCGGCGCCGATGGCGGTCACAAAAGTTTGCGGTGATCCAACGATGTTGCCATCCCAGTCTTGCTCGCGGCCGAGGAATGGGACGATCGAGCTGCCGCGCTCGAGAGCGCGGTCAAGCACCACGTGCGGATCGACGCGAACGAGTTGCCCTTCGCGATTACCGTAGCGGTCGCATGCGCCCAGCCGGCCCGGCTTGATGTAACAGAGCACGGGGCAGGCGTCGCAGCGGATGGCATCGTCATCAGGCACGGGAATTTTCCTTCGCGCGCTGCGCGAGGATGGCAGCGCGGATGCGATCGGGGGTTGCGGGAACGCGGTGGATGCGCACGCCGATGGAGTCGTGAATGGCATTCAGAATTGCGGGGGCGGTGGGAATCACTGCCTGCTCGCCGATGCCCTTTGCGCCAAATGGTCCGATGGGCGAAGGGTCTTCGATGAGGATCGATTCTACGAGTGGAATGTCTCCGACGGAAGGAATGAGGTAGTCGTGCAGGTTCTCGCCTTTGCCCGGGAAGAATTCTTCCATGAGCGCGTGGCCCAGGCCTTGCGCCGCGCCGCCTTCGATCTGGCCTTCGATCAGCGTTGGATTGATGGCGCGGCCTACATCGTGGGCGGCGGTAATCTTGAGGACTTTCACGGTGCCGAGTTCGGTGTCGACTTCGATTTCTGCCAGGTGGGCGCCGAAGCCGAAGACGGCATACGGGATGCCCTGGCCGTTTTCGTCGAGCGGCTTTGTGGGCGGATCGAAGGTGGCTTCGGCGGTGAGGATGTAGCCAAGGTTATCGAGAGTACGCGTGCTCAGATCGAGGGCGCGCTCGCCACGTTGATCTTTCACTTTCAGGCAGCCTTCGCCAATCGTCAGGGTCGCGGGTTCTTGGGCGTTCAGAAGATCTAGGATGCCGGACCGCAGTTTCTCTCCCGCCATCGCCGCGGCCTTGCCGGTGACGAAGGTCTGGCGTGAGGCAGACGTCTTACCGCAGTCGGGAGTGATGGCGGTGTCTCCGGATACGAGATCGAATTGCGCAATCGGAACGCTGCATCGCGTCGGCGCAGATTTGCGTGACGATGGTATTCGAGCCTTGGCCGATGTCAACCGCGCCCTGATGCAGCGCAATGCGGCCGTCAGGCTTGAGGCCGATGCGCACCGTCGAAGGATTCGGAAGGGAAGTATTTCCGCAGCCATACCACATGCCGGCAACGCCGACGCCTCGGCGAAAGGAATCTTTGGCGCTTCTGTTGAAAGCTGCCGCTTCTTCGCGGGCTTTCTTCCATCTGGGACGCAGTGCCTCGAAGCAGGCCCGAATGCCGACGCCTTCTCCCAAAACTTGCCCGGTCACGGTGGGCGAGTCATCCTCGAGTGCGTTCAGGATGCGGAATTCCAGACGATCGATGCCGCAGCGGTCAGCCAGGTCGTCGTATACCTGCTCCTGCGCGATGGCGGTCTGGGGGACGCCAAATCCGCGGAAGGCGCCGGCGGGAACAAGGTGGGTGTGCACTGCGCGTGTGATGGCGCGGTAGTGCGGCATCTTGTAAGGACCGGATGCGTGCACCGGCACGCGGGCGGCGACGGTCGGTCCCCAGGAGGAGTAGGCGCCCGTATTGAAGTCGGCGGCGAAATCCAGCGCTACAAGTGTGCCGTCGCGGCTTGCGCCCGCCCGCAAGCGCATGCTGGCGGGATGACGTTTGGTGGTTGAGAGAATCGACTCGACTCGCGAATAGACCATTCTTACTGGGCGCTTCAGATGCCATGCGGCCAGCGCGACAAAGGGTTGCACCGATAGATCGAGTTTCGATCCGAAGCCGCCACCCACCGCCGTGGGGATGATTCGCACGGCTTCCGGCGCGATGCCCAGAATCTTCGCGATGTCGGCGCGGTCCATGTAGGGAGATTGGGTGCAGGCCTGCACCTCGATCGTGTCGCCAACGCGACGTGCGAATCCAGCCTCGGGCTCGATGTAGGCGTGCTCCACGAAGCCGGTTTCGTAACGGTCTTCGACCACGAAGTCGGCAGTAGCGAGCGCGCGATCGACATCGCCACGAACGACTCGACCTCCGGTGAGAATGTTGCCGGGGCGGTCGGAGTGAATTTGGTCCGCGTCTTTCGCCAGTGCGGCGTCGATCGTCTTGATGGGCGGCAGTTCGTGCCAGGTTACGGGGAAGGCACTCACGTCGAGATTCTCAAGGGCCGATTCCTCTCCGACGACCGCTGCGACGGCTTCTCCGCGGAATCGAGCTTCGGTCACTGCGAAGACGGGTTGATCGGCAAACTTCGGAATTACGCCGTAGCAATTTTCGCCGGGAACGTCTTTTGCGGTGAACACAGCGGAGATGCCAGAATGACTCGCGACAAATTCCTTGAGATCGCCGAACTCGAATTTGGCACGGTGATAGGGACAGCGAATGGCGCGTACGGTCAGGACTTCGGCCGGAGTTTCGTCGGCGCCGTAGATTTCCGTGCCATCGACTTTCGGTTGCCCATCCAGGCGAACCAGGCGGGCGCCGACCGCGCAGCCTTGAGCCGGAGAGTCCGCGAGGGAGGAGTCGTGGCTGGCCTCGCAAACGGCCGTGATGATCTTTCGGTATCCCGTGCAGCGGCAGAGAACGCCACCCAGGGCGTCCATGACTTCGCCCTCGTTCGGGTACGGGTTCTTCTCGAGCAGTGATGTCGCCGCAACTAACATGCCCGGCGTGCACGCTCCGCATTGGGCAGCTCCGTTTCGCAGGAAGCTCTTCTGCAATTTGTCGAAAACCGGAGGTCGTTGCGCGAGTCCCTCTACCGTCGTAATCTCGTGACCTTCAGCCTGCGCGGCGGGAACCAGGCAGGCGCAGACAGGCTCGCCATCCAGCAGCACCGTGCAGGCGCCGCAATCACCCGCATCGCAGCCGACTTTCGTTCCAGTCAGGCCGAGATCGTCACGCAAGACGCGCGACAGCCGACGAGCAAGCGGCGCTGTCACCTTCACCTGTTTTCCATTCACGGTGAAGGTGAGCGACGACTGCAAGTCAAGACGGATTGGCGGAGTGGCTAGCATGGGCTAGCGATCCTCCACGCACTCTTCTAGAGCGCGTCTGACGAGGGTGTGGGCTGCGTCGCGGCGGTAGTCGGCTGTGGCCCGCACGTCGTCGATCGGAGCGAGGCTGGCGAGGTGCTGGGGAGAAATCTGGTTGGTGAATCCTGGTTCGGCTTTCACGCCTGCGAGGATCCCTTCCAGGCCGGTTAGGCGTTGAGCGACGGCGGAGCACGAACCAACGGCCACACGCGCCTGTTTGATTCGACCCTCCGCGTCCGCGTCTACGATTGCAGCGACCATCACGATAGAGATAACGAGGTATCGCCTGGATCCTAGTTTCAGAAACGCTGAGCGGGCTTGATCAAGCACACGAGGCACGATTACGGCCGACAGAACTTCATCCGGGCGACGCTGCGTTTTGCGGTTGCCAACGAGGAACTTTGCCAGTGGGAGTCTGCGTGGCCCTGCTTGCGATGCAAGCTCGACTTCAGCGTCGAGGGCTAGCAGCGGGGGCACTCCGTCGGCCGCCGGAGACGCGTTGCATAGATTTCCGGCAACCGTCCCACGATTTTGAATTTGAATGGAACCGACCTCCCGAGCGGCAGCTTTGAGTGCATCAAAGGAAGAGGGAAGAGGCGTGCGGATTACTTCAGTCCAGGTGGTGAGGCCGCCGATGCGAATCTCGCTGTCGTCGAACGAGATACCTCGCAATTCAGCAACGCCCGAGATGTCAACAATCGCGCTGCGTTACAGGCCGGTCACCCAGAGCCGGGAAGAAGTCAGTGCCGCCGGACAGAATCTGGCCACCATGGCGCGAGAGCGTATCGACTGTCTCGTCGAGCGTCCTGGGTCTGAAGTACAAAACTGTTTATTCCCCCGCGGTGATCCGCCGGATGGATTGCGGATGACAGGCTTGGCGTTCATTCTCGTACGAACGGGGGTCGGTTGTACAGAAGCCGGCAGATATGCAGCCGTCAGTGAATCCTTGGCCTGTTGGTGAGGATATTGGCGCGTTTCCTACGGGACGCTGGCGAGGACGCCTGTCGCCACACCGACCTAATACAACAGGCCTGCGATTGATGCCGACATCAGGTTCGCCATTGTGCCGGCCAGCATTGCGCGGACGCCCAATCGGGCAAGGTCTCCACGACGATTCGGAGCGAGCGCCCCGATCCCGCCGATCTGGATGCCGATCGAGCTTAGGTTTGCGAAGCCGCAGAGCGCGAAAGTTGCGATCGTGAACGAACGTGGATCGAGCATTGCTCTTTGTGGCCCCAGCATCGAGAATGCCACCAGTTCGTTCAGCACCATGCGCGTGCCCAGCAGGTTTCCGATGATAGGGCAGTCGTGCCATGGAATTCCGATCAGCCAGGCGATGGGTGCGAAGAGCACTCCGAAAATTTGCTCCATGCTCGCGGGGAACCATCCGATGCCTACGTGTGCAAGTCCGTTGTGAGCCCAGCCCAGCAAGCCGTCGGTGAGCGCGATCAGCGCCAGAAACGAAATCAGCATGGCGGCGATGTTCAGAGAAAGATGCAGACCGTCGGTGGTGCCGCGCGAAATTGCACCAAGGAGGTTCTCGCTTTTCTCGGCGCTCATCTCCTCTTCGCTCATCACAACGCGACCGGCGGTCTTTGGTTGTTCAGTCTCAGGTACCAGCATCTTGGCCATCAGCAGGGTTCCGGGCGCCGTCATGATGACCGCGCTCAGCAGATGTTTCGGATCGATGCCGAACGCGATGTAAGCGGCCATGATTCCGCCTGAAACGTGGGCCATGCCGCTGGTCATCACGGTCATCAGTTCCGATTTGGTGAGATCGGGAAGAAACGGACGGATGGTGAGCGGCGCTTCGGTTTGCCCCATGAAAATGCTGGCGGCAACGTTCAGCGACTCGGCGCCGCTCGCGCCCATGACCCGCGTCATCACCCACGCGACATGCTTGATGATGAACTGCATGACGCCGAAGTGATAGAGGACGGCAAAAAATGCTGCGATGAAGATGATTGTCGGCAGCACCTGAAAGGCGAAGAAGAACCCAAGAGACGAGCCTTGCTTGCCGAGTTCACCGAAAACGAACTCGGAGCCCTCGAAGGAATAGCTCAACAGGTCATTTACTTTGTTACCAGCCAATTGGAACATGTCGGCGACCAAATGTCAACTTTCAGCACGAAGACCGCGAAAACGAGTTGCAAGCCCAGTCCCCAGGCGACGGTCTTCAGACGGATTGCGCGCCGGTTGGTGGAAAATGCGTAGGCCAGGCCGAGCATAGTGAGCAGGCCGAGAATTCCGGTGAATCGTCCCATTATTTTTTCTCCCCGGACTTGCTGATGACGCGATGAACCAGCGGCCGCTTCGTCGCAGGCGCTTTGTCGCCAATCGAAAAGCTTTCGAGCAACAGTACCTTGGCACGAGAGGCTAGAGTCTCGGAATTGTAGTGGATCGTACAAAGGGGCTCGCCGGCGGCGACTGCGTCGCCTACCTTCTTATGCAGGACGAAACCGACCGCCGGGTCTACCGAGTCTTCCTTGCGCTCGCGGCCTCCGCCGAGAATGACGCAGGCCGTCCCCGAGCGCTCGCATTGGATCGACTGTACGTATCCCGCGCGCGGACTGAGAACATCGACTCTGTTTTTGGCTTGGGGAAGGCGAGTCGGATCGTCGATGGCCCTCGGGTCGCCGTCCTGTAATTTCACCATCTCGCGAAACTTGTTCAGCGCTTCGCCGGATCGGATCAAATTCTCGGACAGCTGCTTGCCTTCGGCGATCGTGCGAACGCGGTCGCCGAGCAGGAACATCCACGCTGCCAGTTCGTGGCATAGTTCGCGCAGATCGTCCGGGCCCTCGCCGCGCAAGCACTTCGAGCACTTCGACAACTTCGAGCGCGTTGCCCACGTAGCGGCCGAGAGGCTGATCCATGTCGGTGATCAGCGCGGCCATCTTCTTGCCCATGCGCTCGCCGGTTTCGACCATCAGTTCGGCGAGGTAGACGGCATCCTCTTCCTTCTTCATGAATGCGCCGGAGCCGGTTTTCACGTCGAGCACCAGGGCATCGATTCCTTCGGCCAGCTTTTTGCTCATGATGGAGGCGCAGATCAGGAACGGACTCTCGACCGTGCCGGTGACGTCGCGCAACGCGTACAGTTTGCGATCGGCGGGAGCAATCTCGGCGGTCTGGCCGATCATGGAGCATCCGCAGGTTTCGAGCACATGGCGGAATCGCGCGACGGGAAGGTTGACGTTGAAACCGGGGATCGCTTCGAGTTTGTCGAGTGTGCCGCCGGTGTGGCCGAGGCCGCGTCCGCTGATCATGGGAACGATGAGACCACCCGCGGCCGCCACTGGCGCAAGAACCAGAGACGTTTTGTCGCCGACGCCGCCGGTGGAGTGCTTGTCGACCTTGCGCTTCGGCATGTCGGAGAAGTCGAGGACTTCTCCGGAGCGCAGCATGGTGTCGGTGAGGAATGCCGACTCTGGAGGCGTCATGCCCTTGCAGCAGCACGGCCATCAGCCATGCCGAGGCCTGGTAGTCGGGAATCTCGCCGCGCGTGTAGCCATCGACCAGGGCCGCGATTTCTGGTTGCGTCAACTCGCCGCCGTCGCGCTTTTTGCGGATCACGTCGATGGCGCGAATGGGAGCGCTATTCCGGGCGGCGCTCATTTGAGGCGAAATCCTTCAGGCAGGAGTTCGGTGATGTGCGCCTGCTTGTCTCCGTTGGCGCCCTGGAAGAATACGACCGCGTCCGGACCAAATTCGTAGATCACCTGGCGGCAGGCTCCGCAGGGCGAGCAGGGAACACCGTGATCGTTGACGACCGCGACGGCGGTGACCTCCAGTTTGGGTCCGAGTCCGGCTACAGCGGCGAAGATGGCGGTGCGTTCGGCGCAATTCGTCATGCCGTAAGAGGCGTTCTCGACGTTGCAGCCCGAGAAAACCTTGCCCGTCTTGGTAAGAATGGCGGCGCCTACACGAAAGTTCGAGTAGGGCGCGTACGCTTTTTTCATTGCAGTGCGGGCGGTTTGCAGGAGGGTGGCGCGCTGTTTCTCGGCAGCGTTGGTTTTCTTCATAAGTTCGAGAATCAGAAGTTTCGCGAAGATCGAAAATGGTGGGCCTGATTGTAACCCTGGATGCGGAATTGCAGAACTGTTTCTTGCGATGATGATGATCGACTAGCCAGTCCCGTTTTTCGCCGCGAGTTTGTCGGCCATCTCTTCCTGAGCCTTCGCGTCGTCGGGACGGCCGGTCAACGTGTAGATTTCCGCCATGCGCCGATGCGGAGTTGGGTCGTCCGGACGCATGCTCGACGCCTCCTGCAAGTACCGCAACGCATCGGAATATTGCTTGGCATCCTGGGTCTTTCGGGCGAGATCCAGGGTTGTGGCATAGAGCATTTCGACCGTGCCGGCTTCTTGCGGATTCAGATCGTGCGCGTGACGCAGTGTTTCGTAAGCGGGTTGGAGTTCGCCCACCTTCATCAACACCGCGCCATACAGCATGTTGATCTGGAACAGGTCGGGCCAGCGCTTGATGGCGGGTTCCAGTGGCTTGCGTGCTTCTTCGAAACGGTTGAGCTGAAAGTAAGTCAACGCCAGGTTGAATTGCATCTGGGGCGATTGTGGGGCGAGTTCCGCTGCTCGCTTCAAAGGCTTGAGCGCGGCCTCAAGATCGCCGTGCTGACCGTAAAGCGTGCCTAACGCGGTGAGTTTGTCGGCGTTGTTGTCATCGTAGAGCTGATCGCAAACGGTGCGCGCTTCGTCACGCGGGCCCTTCTCCAGCTTCTCGCCGCACTCGGTTTTAATCCGGCTCTGGTCGGTGTCGCGCTGCCGCAGACGCTGCGACAGGGCCATGGATGCTTTGGCTTTCTGCTCCTGCCCCTGCTTGCGGTAAACGAATCCGAGTTGGTAAGGGACACGGGCGTCGGTGGGAGTGGCGCGCTCGGCTTCGTGCAGCCATTTCTCCGCGTTCGGCAAGTCTCCGTGCTTGAAGTACGCGAGACCCAGAAAATACGCGGTGTCGGGAAAAGGCGGCTTGGCTGCGGCCTTGCTCAGATTTCGGATCGCGCTTGCGTAGTCAAGGCCATCGAGATCCATCCGTCCCAGGTAGTACAGCACGTTGGGATGGTCGCCGACTTCCTTGCGGACAATTTCAAATTGGTGCCGCGCTTCCTCGGGCTTGTGGGATTCGAACAAAGCCACCGCCAGTGGAAAGCGCGCGCGGAGCGTGAGGCTTGGATCGG
Source organism: uncultured Acidobacteriota bacterium (assembly GCA_963745435.1). GTDB lineage: Bacteria > Acidobacteriota > Terriglobia > Terriglobales > Acidobacteriaceae > Gp1-AA133. The sequence continues at coordinate 24,594 of CAVUXK010000005.1, forward strand.
CCGCCAGCGCGGCCTGAAATTCCTGCGCCGCCTCTTCGTAGCGGTCCTGCTTCAGCGCGTCGTAGCCCTTGCCGAGGTGCGCCTGCGTGGCCTCTGGTGTTTTCGTTTCGCTGGCATCTTGCGCCATCAGGAAGCCGACGCGCAGCCAAGCGAGTAAGAGCGCGATCAAGAGCGTTCCTATTCTCGTATGCCGTCGATTTATCCGCATGGGAGTGCTTCCAGAAGTTCTCCATTATAGATGGCATCGTGCTGGCGGAACTTATAGAGGCGAGCCCCACGTCTTGACTCGCTGAGAGCGCGACTGTTAGATTTCGGCCTTCCGCAGCGCGGGTCAGGGGGCACGGATCTGAGTCGGGAAGGGAAGAAGGACCAGCAGCATCGTTTCCTTTCACCGCAACCAAGCCGCCGCGAATTCCTGTCCCGGTGCGGTCAAAGTGCTGCCGCTGCGTTCGTTCCGCCCCGCTGGTTTAGTTCGATTCTCCCAAATTTCTCACACCAAGCCGGTGTTAATCCTGCAGCGAGTTTCCATTTGCATCCACGGTATCGCGCCAAGCTGCCACTGGAATCTTTGCTGCTCAAAGTGGAGCCTGGACACGACCAGTTTGTGCTGGAGAAGGACGTAGCGCAGATCGAAGCTGTGCTTGCGAAATGGACCGCTGGCCTCCGTGGCAACTCGAGGCATGTAGAAAGTATTCAGGATGCTTTGACGCCGAATTTCGTCGGTGCCAGCTTGACGCCGACTCAGACAAAGACCATACGGTCGGAGCGCGGTTTGCAGATTCAAGAGCACACCTTTGCCGAAAGCGCTGACCTTGCCAAAGCCGCTTTTCTGCAGAACTGGCAGTCCTCATTTGCACCCTACAACGAAATTCTTACGGCGGAGTTTCAAATCACGAGAATCGAGGAGTCCTCGACGGCAACGATGCAAGATGCATCGGGGAATTCGATCCTGCGCACGCACATTCGATACGAAATCGTGGGATCGGGCCGCGATTTTTACCGTGAACAGAGAAGTGGCGAATGGAATCTAGAGTGGGAAAAATCGAGTGATGATTTCCGCGTGCGCCGCTGGCTTATTTTGCATGAGTCGGTGGCCCGCTCGGCGGAACCCGTATTCGTTGACGTCTCTGCGCAGGTCTTCGCCGGAGCGAGTTCATATTCGACGCAGTTGCTGCACGGTGCCGATTACTGGCGCACTGTGCTCGATCAAGCGTCGGGAATTGATATCTACGGACACAATGGCGTGGCGGTCGGCGACATCGATGGCGACGGATTCGATGACCTTTACATTTGCCAGCCGGCTGGCCTGCCCAACCGCCTCTATCGCAATCGCGGCGACGGGAGTTTTGAAGACGTCACCGAATCATCCGGCCTTGGAGTCCTGGAAAACACCGCGTGCGCTCTCTTCGCCGACTTCGGTAACAGCGGCCGTCAGGATCTGGTGGTGGTCCGCACCGACGGGCCCGTACTTTATGCGAACGAAGGTGGAGGAAAGTTTCGCAAGCATCCCGACGCCTTTCGCTTCGCTAAGCCGCCACAGGGCACGTTCACCGGGGCAGCGGTCGCTGATTACGATCGCGACGGATGGGTCGACATCTACTTCTGCCTGTACCTCTACTATCAGGGCGCGGACCAATACAAGTATCCCCTGCCGTACTTCGACGCGAACAACGGCCCGCCAAATTTTCTGATGCGCAACCAGCGTGACGGGACGTTTCGCGACGTTACCGAAGAATCCGGGCTGAACCGCAACAACACCCGTTACAGCTTCTGTTGCGCCTGGAACGATTACGACCACGATGGCTGGCCCGATCTCTACGTGGTGAATGATTTCGGACGGAAGAATCTCTACCACAACAACGGCGATGGGACGTTTACGGACGTTGCCGAGCAAGCGGGGGTAGCCGACGTCGGCGCCGGGATGAGCGTTTGCTGGCTCGACTACGACAATGACAACCGCGATGATCTGTATGTAGCCAACATGTGGACCGCTGCCGGCCAGCGTATTACTGCGCAATCGGCATTCCAGAAAGACGTACCAGCTGAGGTCCGCAGTCTCTATCGCAAGCACAGCATGGGGAATTCCTTGTTTCGCGGATCGCAGACAGGCAATTCCATGTTTCAGGAGGCAGCGCAGGCGGGTGTTGGTATGGGACGCTGGTCGTGGTCAAGCGATGCGTGGGATTTTGATCACGACGGCTTTGCCGATCTGTACGTGACAAACGGAATGGTCTCGGGGCCTGCGCGCTCTGATATCAACAGCTTTTTCTGGCGGCAGGTGGTGGCGAGTTCGCCCAGCGATGCTACTCCGGCGCCGCCTTACGAGCAGGCGTGGAATGCGCTCAACGATGTGCTTCGCTCCGACGGCACCTGGAGCGGCTACGAACGCAACGTTCTTTACATGAACAATCGCGACGGAACCTTCTCGGATGTCTCTGCCGTGATGGGCATGGATTTTGTCGAAGACGGGCGCGCCTTCGCCCTCGCTGATTTTGATCACGACGGGCGGCTCGAAGTGTTGTTGAAGAATCGAAACGGTCCGCAGATTCGTCTTTTGAAGAATACGTCAAAAGACCTGCCACCCTCGATTTCATTTCGCCTGCGCGGCACCAAAAGCAATCGCGATGCAATTGGCGCAGTCGTCACGGTAATCGTGGATGGAAGTCGGCAGACGAAGACGCTGCAGGCTGGGTCCGGGTTTCTCTCGCAGCACACGAAGGAATTGTTCTTCGGACTTGGAAATACGAAGAGGGCCAGATGCAGGCTTCGCTGCGCTGGCCCAGTGGACTGGTGCAGAAGTTGCACGATGTGCCGCCAAACCGTCGTGTAGTGATCGAAGAGGGCAAAGACCCGCGGTCGGAGCCGTTTGCGGCGTTCCGTCCGGCAGTGCCCGGATCTAGTACAGCTAACCCCAGGGTCGAATCGCTTCCAGAAGCTGTCGAAACCTGGCTGCTCGCCCCGGTGCTGGCTCCCCATTTCAGCCTTCCAAATCTGGCCGGAGGTGCTGTGTCGCTCAGTTCGCTCCGCGGCAAAAAAGTCCTTCTTCAGTTTTGGACGACTGAGTCGGAGGCGTGTGTGGAGGATCTTCGAAGGCTGGAATCCCACGCCACGCGCTGGAAGCAACTTGGTTTGCAGTTGCTCACCGTGAATACGGATGGCCCTGACGATTCCAAGCTTCGCGCATTGGCGGAAAGGGAAGCATCCACGATTCCTCCTTTGTGTGGAACCGACGACGTATCCGGCACCTACAACGTGCTGTACCGCTACCTGTTCGATCGCCATCGTGACCTGCCGCTTCCGACGACCTTTCTGATCGACGAGCGTGGCGAGATTGTGAAGATCTATCAGGGCCCTCTCGAAGCCGGTCTGATCGAGCGCGACATCACGAACATTCCACGGACAGTCGCGGAGAGACTTTCGAAGGCTCTGCCATTTCCGGGTGTGACCGACGCGACGGAGTTCCAGCGGAATTATCTTGCGCTTGGATCGGTGTTCTTCCAGCGCGAGTATTTTGAGCAATCGAGGACCTTCTTCGAACTTGCCCTGCGCGACGATGCTGCGAGTGCGGAAGCCCTGTATGGGTTGGGAAGCGTATACCTCAAGCAGTCAAAGCCGACGGAAGCGCGTGCCTACTTCGAGCGTGCGGTGAAGGCTCAGCCAAACTTCCAAGAGACTCTGCCGAATGCATGGAACAATCTGGGCCTGATCGAGACGCAGCAAGACCGCACAGATCAAGCGATCCCTATGTTTGAGCAGGCTCTAAAACTCAGCCCGAACAACCTCATCGCGCTCGACAACCTGGCCAGTGCATATCGCCAGCAGAGGCGTTGGGAGGAAGCGCGCCGCGTTTTGGAACGCGCTCTGTCGGTCAGCGCCGACAACCCCGAGGCGAACTACAGCCTTGGGATGGTGTATGCGCAAACCAACGATAACCAGCGTGCATACGACTACCTGCAGCGAGCGTTGCGGGCGCGTCCCGACTATCCTGAGGCCCTGAACAACCTGGGAGTGCTTTACTTGCGCACGGCTCGGCGCGACGACGCAGTGAAGAGTTTTGAGGAATGCATCCGCGTTGCCCCCGACTTTGACCAAGCGTACCTGAATCTCGCCCGCGTATATGCTCTCGAAGCGGATCGCGACAAGTCCCGCGCGGTTCTGCAGGCGCTGCTGAGTCGCCATCCGGACCATGCCGTCGCGAAAAAAGCGCTTGCAGAGCTAGACCAGTGAAATAGATCGAAGAACGTTTAAGCTTTTTGAAATCGAAGAACGCTTACTTCGCTACTGCCGCCGGCGTAGGCGCGGTCAACAGGTCGACCATCATCTTGTAAAGCTTTTCGGTATCCAGATCGACCTGAATCTCCACCGATTGCAGATCGACCGCCGGCTTATCTTTCTCGGACCAGGTCAACACGCTTCCATATCCGGCGCCGCGATCAAGGTCCACGTCCATGAAGCGGGTTTCTGTTTTCGTGATCAGTGAGGGATCGAGCCACGCCGCCGCGGTCAACTCATCCCACAGATAGTTGTACTCGCCGAAAAGCCGTCCGTACTTGCCGATGTACTTGGCCGCTGGCGTGGACCCCGCCCCGATACGCTGGATCAGTTCCTTCGTCATTTTCGTTTTTACCGAGATGTCGACCGGGGTGCACACGATCTTTTTCCACGGTGCGCGGAGCACGATGTGGGCCGCCTCCGGATCGAACCAGAGGTTGAATTCATGCCGCGGATTGTTCGCGAACTCCGGGTCGGCAGTCTGGGGATTCAGGCTGGCACCCATGAAGATCAGTTGCTGCGCTAGCTTCGGAAACTCCGGGTCGATCGAGATGGCGAGCGCCAGGTTGGTCATCGGGCCGCCTTCGTAAATCGTGATCTCTCCCGGATACTGGTGAACCATACGGATCAGGAAATGTGCGGCGTCTTCCTGAGCCGCCTTGGTCGCAGGCTTACCCTCGGGCATCTCGCCCAATTCGTCGGCTGGGTGATAGAAACGCGGTGTCCATGCCCCGACCCACTGGATCAAGCCGTAACGCTTCTCCCAAAGCTCGGTTTCCTGTTTGCGCCGTACGAGCGGATACTCCGCGCCCGCCACCACCGGAATATCGCTGCGCCCAATAATTTCAAGAGTGCGCAGTGTGTGCGCAACCTCTGACTTCAGCCACGCGTCCCCGGTGACGACCGTGATGCCCAGCACTTCAGTTTGCGGAGATTGAATGAGCAGCAGAATTGACTGCTGATCGGTCCCGGCCGGCCCGGCTGCGTCTTGATCGATGATGATCTTTCGCTTCGTACCTTGTGCCGCGCACATTGCGCAAACCAGCATCAGCACAAGCAACGCGAATCGCCTACTCGCTCTTCCCAGACGCATGGATGGTCCTCTCGCTCCCAGCTACTTTTTTCCCGCCAGCCGTCCAATCAACAGATCAAAGAATCTTGCCGAGTCGACGTCCACGGCTACGTTCGTGTTGGGAACATATTTGTCTCTCAACACTGGAGAAGTTTTCATGCTAGCCATCGTCGGCGCCGACCCGCGAATCGGCATGTTCAAAGCCGCTTGTTTCTCGGCGTCGGGACGGCGGCGCAAATCTCCGGCCGACGGGCTGTAGCCAAGCGTCTGGCCGGCAGTCAACTCGCCGGTGGTCTCCACGTCGACGTAGTATTCCTTCCACTTCAAAATCGACGGGTCGAGAAACGCAGCTACCGCCAGGGAATCATGCATATTTGGGCCAACCAGAAAGCCTTGCTCGCGAGTGTGGTCGATGGCGTGCCGAGCGATCTTTGCCGCGGCCTGGCTCACAGGATTCTGTGCGGCTTCGAGCACACGCACGTGTTCATCCGTAAGCGAAGTCCGACGCGTCACATCCAGGCCCACCATCGTCACAGGAATTCCCGACTGGAAGACGATTCGCGCCGCCTCGGGATCGACATAAATGTTGAACTCAGCCGCGGGCGTGATGTTTCCGCCTGAGAGCGAGCCTCCCATCATTACGACGCTCTTAACCAGCGACGCGAGTTCCGAGTCGCTGTTGAGTGCCTCCGCCACGTTGGTAAGCGGTCCCACCGTGATCAGCGTTACCTCTTTCGGATATTTTCTTATCACCGAGCAAATCAGCTCAGCGGCGGGTTGGGCGACGGGCTTGAGGGTTGGCTCCGGGAACACCGCGCCTCCCAGCCCGTTCTCGCCATGCGCATAGGCTGCTGTCACCAGCCGGCGCAGCAGGGGAGCCTTCGCGCCCGCAGCCACCGGGATGTCGGTGCGTCCGGCAATTTCCACCATGCGAAGAGCATTCGGAAGCGTGAGTTCTAGCGGCACATTTCCGGCAACCGCAGTGATGCCCTCGATCTTCAGTTCGGGAGACCGCATGGCGAGCAGCAGAGCAAACGCATCGTCCACGCCCGGATCGGTGTCGATGAGAACCCGCGACGCACGAGGGCTCGCCTGCCCCTGAACGGCTGGAATGGCGCCGGTTTTCGCCAGCACCGTGCCTGACAAAGCGGTGGCTGCCAAGGCTACGGACGATGCCACGAATTGCCGTCGCGAGACGCCGGCCGTTTTCTCTTCGCTCATTTTCGGCTCCTGTTTCATTTCGCCGACCGGGGCGGTCGCGTCATCAATTCGACATAGAGGTCGTACAACTTCTTCGTGTCGACATCGAACTGCACTGTAGCTTTTTGCTGCCAGGGCGGTACCTCGGCCTTTGTGTCCCAGAAGAGCGTTTCGCCGTAACTGGGGCCGTGGTCGACATCGATGTCCACGTACATTTCTTTCTGTCGTGTCACGATTGACGGATCGATCATGGCCGCCGCCGAAAGCTCATCCCACATGAAGCTCTCCACCGCGTAGGCGGTCAGATATTTCGCGACCGGAGTGTCGGCTTTGGCGATCGCTGCCTTCACTGCCGGATTGACAGTTGTCTTGACGGAGATGTCGATCGGCGTGATGGTAATGCCCTTCCACGGCGAGCGCATCACGATGCGCACGGCCTCCGGATCGAACCACCAGTTGAATTCCCGACGGCCATCGACGCCGGTGATCCCGCCGTTGTCTGCGTACATGCCGCTGCCCATCAGTACCAGGGATTTTGCAAGCGTGGCCACTTGCGGATCGAGGCGCAGCGCCAGCGCGATGTTCGTCAACGGGCCACCCGCCCAGATCACAACTTCGCCCGGGATATTTGTGGACGGTCTTCACGATGAAATGCGCGGCATCGCCATCGAGTGCCTCGATGTGAGGCTCGCCCTCCACCAGAGGAGGCACGACATCGGGGTCGTGGTAACCGGCACGGAATGCAGGCGGGGTGCCCTCGGGCCGCTTCGAGAAGTCGCTCCAGCAGCCTTTGTAGTGGAGCACGCCGTAGAGTTTTTCCCAACGTTCCGTTTCTTCTTTGGAGTTGAGCAGAGGGAATTCAGCGCCGGCGACGACGGGAACGTCGGTACGGCCGGCAATTTCGAGCAGGCGCAACGTGCGTTGCGTTTCCTCTTTCACCCACTGGTCTCCACTGACCGTCGTGATCCCCAGCACGTCGAATTTGTCCGATTGCAGGAAAATCAGGATCGACTGCATGTCTGTCGTGGCGGGGCCGCGTGCGTCCTGATCAACGATGACTTTGATTTTCTGCCCTTGCGCTGTACTTGTGGAGATGCACAGAGCAGCCACCCATAGCGCCATCGTGCGTGCGTTCATGGATTCCCTCGATGAGCTGATTCTCGCCTCTTGCGATCGGCTGGAACGTATTGTCGTTCAACAACGCGGCAGGCAAGCATCGCATTGTAACGCAGCAGATGAGTGCATTGCGTCTTTCACGGGCATGTTTGTCGGCGATTGCAGTCCTCGGAAAGGGAACACTAGAATGATCCGCGGAGCCGTAAAGATTTTTACGCGAACCATGATTCGATCCTACCCAACGCGTCTGGCATTCTGCAGCCCTCGCGCGCGCTCGGGACTCTTCCTCGTGCTGCTGGCTTTTATGGCCCTCGGTCACGCACAGGTCTCCTCGAAATCGTCAACACTGGGAGGCATGGTTCGTGACGCGCACGGCTTGGCCGTTGAAGGGGCCACAGTCCATCTGCTGAAGCGCGGAGCTTCGGCGGACCGAAAACTCCAGACCGACGCAAAGGGCGAGTACCGCTACGCAGAACTTGAAAGTGGGGAATACACCGTTCGCGCAGAAAAGCCGGGCTTCCAGGATGCAACCTTCGGCCCGTTTACGCTTCGGGAAGGCCAAAACACACGGATCGAACTACATACTCGGCGCTCCGGACCAAAAGCAGGCGGGCGCAACTACCGATGCTCCCCAGTTCTTTGATCAGCCGCAATTCACGGTGGCCGGGGTGACCGACGCCATGAATCATGGTGGCCACGGTTCCGATGCGGTCTCGCGCACCACGCAGTCGCTGACTCGTGAAGTGAGCGCGCTGAACAGCACCGATTCGTCCGCGCCTTCCCCTGCAGCCGAAGCAGCGCTCCGTGCCACGCTCCAAAGCAATCCCGCGGATGTTGACGCGAACCTGCGGCTCGGTAAGCTTCTGACTTTAGCAGGAAAACCTGCTGAGGCCGTGCCCTTCCTCGAACACGCCCACCAACTCCATCCCGATCATGACAACGCTCGCGAGTTGGCCAGCACTTACCTGGCTCTGGGCAAATTGCAGGAAGCCCGCTCCACAGCGGAGGCCGCCCTGGTTCGACAAGACAGCGCCGATCTTCATCACTTGCTGGGCGAGATTGACGAAAAGCAGCACGAGCCTCTGCAGGCCGTTCGCGAGTACCAGCGCGCTGCCGAACTTGATCCCAGCGAAACCAATCTCTTTGATTGGGGCACTGAACTTCTCGCGCATCGCACGCTGCAGCCGGCGATTGAAGTCTTCACACACGGGCATCAACGCCACCCGCAATCCGCGCGCATGCTGGTGGGGCTCGGCGTCGCGTGGTACGCGAGCGGGTCAGTGGACCAAGGTGCGAAGTACGTTAGCCAGGCAGCCGATCTGGAGCCTGCGAACCCCACTCCGTACGTTGTTCTGGGCAAGATGTCGATCGCCGATCCGACGACTTCACAGCCCGTTCTCGACCGCCTTGCCCAATTCGCCAAGCGGCAGCCCGAAGACGCACTGGCGAACTACTACTATGCAGTCGCGCTCTGGAAGCACGATCAGACATCGCGATCCCCGGAAACAGCACGCCAGGTCGAAGCCCTGCTTGAGAAGGCGCGACAAATTGATCCCAAGCTGGCCGGCGCATCGTTGCAGTCGGGCATTGTCTTCGAAGACGGTCGCGATCTGGCTCGCGCCGTCGAGTCGTACAAGGCGGCCATCAACGCCGACCCACAGCTCAGGGAAGCGCACTATCGCCTGGCGCAGCTTTACCGCCGTACCGGAGAGAATGCCAAGGCCCAGCTGGAACTCGCTGCCTACAATCGCATTTCACGCGAGGTGCTTGACCAGAACGAACGCGAGGCCCACGAGATTCCGCAATTTGTTTATACTCTCCGCGATTCCAAGTCACCTGCACCGCAGCAATAGCAAGCCTGGGGGCGTCCCTGAACTCCAATCCGCTCGATCGCTACTTCAAGCTCACAGAAAATCAAACCACGCTCCGCCGCGAAGTCGTGGGAGGCATCACGACCTTCATGACGATGGCCTACATCGTCGTCGTGAATCCGCAAATTCTTTCGCAAGCCGGAATGCCTTCCGACGGCGTTGTGTTCGCCACGTGCATCTCGGCAGCCGTCGCTTCGCTCGTCATGGGCCTGTACGCCAACTACCCCATCGCGATGGCGCCCGGCATGTCGCTGAACGCGTACTTCACGTACTCGGTCTGCCTGGGAATGGGAATTCCGTGGCGCACGGCGCTCGGCGTCGTGTTTCTCTCAGGCGTCTTGTTTGTTCTGCTGACGGTCACGCGCATCCGCGAGCAGATCGTGAACGGCATCCCCGACGGCCTCAAACATTCGACCGCGGCCGGAATCGGCATGTTCATCGCGTTCGTGGGACTGCGCAACGCGAAGCTGGTGGTCGCGAATCCGGCGACGTTTGTCAGCCTCGGCAACCTTGCGTCGAAGGAAGTCGTTGCCGCCTGTTTCGGCATCGTTCTGACGCTGATCCTGATGGCCCGGAAGGTGAATGGAGCGATCCTGTTGGGGATTGCGGGCACGATGATCTTCGGAATCTTCGCGGGAGTCGCCGCGCGCCCGACGGCGTGGGTTTCGATGCCGCACCCTGCTTCCACGCTCTTTCAACTCGATCTCCGGGCCGCGTTGCACCTGGGGTTGCTGGAGATCATCTTTGCTTTTCTGTTCGTGGATCTTTTCGACAACGTCGGCACCCTGGTCGGGGTCTGCGAGCAGGGTGGCTTCGTCAAGGATGGCCGAATCCCGCGCGTAGGACGCGCTCTGCTGGCCGACGGCATCGGAACCATGGTCGGAGCCCTCACCGGCACGTCAACCGTCACCAGCTACATCGAGAGCGCGGCAGGCGTGGCTGCAGGCGCGCGTACGGGCCTCAGCAACGTCGTAGTGGCCGTGCTGTTTGCCGCAGCCGTGTTTTTCGCCCCAGTGGCCGGAGCGATCCCGGGCTTCGCAACCGCACCAGCGTTGATTCTGGTGGGAGCGCTCATGACGCAATCCATCGCGCAGATCGCCTGGACCGACTTTACGGAAGCTTTTCCGGCTTTCCTGACGGTCCTGGCCATGCCGCTGACCTTCAGCATTGCCACCGGGCTGAGCCTGGGAGTGATTGCCTACACGATCGTGAAGGTCGGGACGGGGCGCTATCGGGAAGTCAGCCCGGTTCTCTGGATACTGACCGTGCTGTTCATCCTGCGCTACGTCTACCTGGCGGCGGCGTAGCCTCAGTGCGCCGACTGAATCGGCGCCGTCATCAACTGGATGAACATTCGATAGAACTTCTGCGTGTCGAGGTCCGTCTGGATTTCGACCAGCGACACCGGGACGCCTGGCTTGTCCTTTTCGGACCACGTCAGCGTGTTGCCATACCCGGCGCCGTGGTCCACATCCACGCTCATGTAGCGCGACTCATGCTTGGTGATGATGCTGGGATCGATCCAGGCCGCCGCCGCGAGTTCGTCCCACAGGAAGTCTGAGCCCGGCCCGGGCTGGTAATACTTGGCAACATAGTGAGCCAGCGCGGTTCCGCCCGCATCGATCTCTTTAATCATCGCGGGAGTCAGGCGAGTCCTCACAGAAATGTCGGTAGGCGTGCAGACAATCTTCTTCCACGATGCGCGCAGCACTGTGTGCGCCGCTTCGGGATCGAACCAGAAGTTGAATTCATGCCGAGGCGTGTTCTCAAACTCAGGATCATCGCTAACCGGACTCAGACTTCCTCCCATGAACACCAGTTGCTCCGCCAGTTGCGGAAACTCGGGGTCAATGGTGAGCGCAAGCGCGAGATCGGTCATGGGACCGCCTTCGTAGATCGTGACCTGGTGCGGATACTGATGCACCATCCGAATCATGAAGTGAGCCGCGTCTTCAGTCGCCGCCTTGCTCTTCGGCAAACCCTCCGGCAGTTCAGGAATGACGGACGGCCTCGTGCCACCACCGATCGTCCCAAGCGCCGGCGTAGGCAACCTTCCCATACCGTTGCTGCCATAGCTGGGCCTCCTCGCGGCGATTGACAAGAGGGAACACGGCTCCGGGAATCACGGGCACATCGGTGCGCCCGATGATCTCCAGCAAGCGCAGGGTGTGCGCAATCTCCTCGTCGCGCCACTGGTCGCCGCTGACGACGGTGATCCCGAGCACTTCGACCTGCGGCGACTGCAGCATCACCAGCAGCGTCTGCAGATTGCTGCCGCCGGGGCCGGAGCAGTCCTGATCGATGATGACCTTGCGGCGGGGCTGGGCGTGAAG
>CAVUXK010000006.1:0-250440 GCA_963745435.1 uncultured Acidobacteriota bacterium
AGATGAACGACCACAACTTCGAGTTCTACCTTCCCGAAGGCGCAAAGGTCGCGCAGGGCATGGCAAAGACGGCGAACGGTAATCCCTTGAACGCCGCTCCAGTGCCGCAGGCCGACAAGGGCCGCTACGCGTTCATCTTCCCGTTGCGTCCGGGAGAAACTCAGTTCCAGGTGCAGTACACGGTTCCCTACTCTGGATCAGCCACGATCGATCCGAAATCGCCTTACGGCATGCAGCACTTCGTCGTCATGGTTCCGAAGACCATGCAATTCGAGGCGGGCCCCGGTGCGCACTTTGACTCGATGAATGATCCGCAGCAGGCCGACGCCATCGTTCAGGTCGCGGCTGAAACCAAACCCGGCCAACCGCTCAGCTTCAAGATATCCGGCACAGGCGTGCTGGCGTCCAACACCGCGCCCGAAGGCAGCAGCAACGGCGGGGCCATGGGCGGAGGTCAGGCACAGCAAGGAAACTCCCGCGTCGGGGATGGTCCGGGTGGTGGCATCGGCCCGCCGATCGACGCGCCTGATCCGCTGCAGAAATATCGCTGGTGGATCATCGGGGGATTCGTCCTGGCACTGTTCGGCGGAGCGTACTACGTAAACACGCGCCAGCGAGTAGGCTTCGCAGGCGGGTCCAATGGGACCGGCGCGGAGGCTGAGATACCCGAGCCCGTTCCGGCAGCACGCGCCTACCGGGCGGCCGCACCGCCGGTTTCGCGGCCTGTAGTCCCCGCGGCAGCAGCGCCTGCCAGACCCTCGATGCTGCTGGAAGCACTGAAAGAAGAACTCTTCCAACTCGAAGTCGAGCACAAGCAGGGCAAGATCACGCAGCAGGAATACGAAAAAGCCAAAGCCGCGCTCGACGGCACACTTGAGCGGGCCATCAAGCGCGAAGCGCAGCAGGTGTAAAGGGCGGGCCTTGGGCTTTAGGTCTTGGGCTTTAGGTGCTGGGCCTAAGGTCGCGGTTCTTGAGCCGTAGATCCTGGGGCGCGCAGGTCTTGGGGGCCGCAGATCTTGTGCCGTAGAACCTGGGGGCCATTACCGGCCATGGGGGGCGTACGTGTGGGGTGTGTATGGAAATGACAATAAGCGTGGCCCTTCGTGAATCGATCTTCCGTTGAGTCGCCCCTCAAAGCTCCCTCCACCACACGCGAGCCGCGAAGCGGCGGCATAGGATAGCCCAGTGCGTAAGCACTGGGTAAAGCGTCGATACCGAGCGAGCCCCGAGAGGGGCGGCACTCCGGCGCAGCGGGCGTGAGCCCGCGAGCGAGGGCGAGACGCTCTCGCGACTGCCGGCAAGATGCCGGCGCTACATGCCTATCGCCCAAGACCTATTCCCCTGTGACCCTCATCGCCCGTCGAGCCTTTCACAGGTCACACACCCAAACCATCTCCCTCAATTGACGCGAAATATAAACGTCGCCCGAGGTCGGACAAGAGTGTCCGACCCACAAAGAACCGTGTGGGGCGGACACTCTTGTCCGCCAAAACTCGATCCGAGCACCAAGCCGATGAGGTCTGTTCTAAACAAGCTTGCCAATCTCCCCCTGCCGCGAGATGCTTAATCCTTCCAGCCCCTGCACAGCGAGCGCTCAAATGCCTAACCAAGCCACTCGCGCGGGCAAAGCATCTCCGCAGGTTCTTGATCATCTAATCGAACAGGAGCGCCACTTATGGGAAACACATTCAAGACCGCTTTCCTTCTGACAGGACTGACGTTGTTGCTGATGGCGATCGGCAGCTACTTCGGCGGGCAGCGCGGAATGCTCACCGCCCTGATGATTGCGGGCGTGATGAACTTCGTCTCGTACTTTTTCTCCGACAAGATTGCTTTGGCGACGTATCGCGCGCAGGCCGTGACGCGCGAGCAATTGCCGCGCGTCTACCAGGTTGTGGAGCGGTTGACGCAGAAGGCCGGGCTGCCCATGCCGAAGATCTACGTCATCCCTATGGAATCGCCGAATGCGTTCGCCACGGGCCGCAATCCGCAGCATGCATCGGTCGCGGTGACGCAGGGGATCCTTAATTTGCTGAACGATGAAGAACTCGAAGGCGTGCTCGCGCACGAACTCGGCCACGTCAACAATCGCGACATCCTGATCAGTTCGATCGCGGCAACGCTCGCCGGTGCGATCACCTACGCGGCACGCTTCGCCATGTTCTTCGGAGGCGGCGGCGATCGCGAAGACCGGCGCGGTGGCGGATTGGCCGCGCTGGCCATGATGATTCTCGCGCCGCTGGCCGCGATGTTGATCCAGCTCGCGGTTTCGCGCTCACGTGAGTACCAGGCGGATGAAACCGGAGCGCATTTGACCGGAAACCCATACGCCCTGGCCAGCGCACTTGGGAAACTCGACGCCTACTCCAAACGAATCCCCATGCAGGCCAGCCCTTCGACAGCGCACCTCTTCATCATCCAGCCCTTACTGGGTGTCAACGTTGGGAACTTGTTCTCGACCCATCCCCCGATCGCAAAGCGCATCGAGCGGCTGACCGGACGGCCATCGGAGTTCCGGCAGGCGGGGTAGGGGCAGTCAGAGTTGACGGGTCACGGGTCGCAGGTCACATCTCGCGATGGAAGGACGGGCGTCTCGGCGGCCGGAGAAGCCTGCCGCTCCATCGCTTCATGAATAAGGGTTGAAGCCTCATCAAGGGTTTCGTGTCACGGCAGTTCGTCACGGCGGTTGGTCGTCAGCGCGGCTCGTATAGGACGGTTCGTATCAGGGCGCCGCTTTAGCGGGACCGATCCGTTTCGCGCGGTGAGGCGCCTTCAGGCGCTGTCTTCGCGCAAGAACCCGCTGATCCCACGTTCTACGATTGCAGGAGCTAATAGCTAGGAGCCAAAAGCTAACAGCTGCTTTCCTGTGACGTTGGTAACAGCTTTCGCTCTACCTCGCATAGTAGAATCGCGTTTCGCATGTCCCCGGAAACTGCCACCGCCGCTACACATCGCGCTTCGCAACTGGAAGCCACGCTCCGCAAAGTCATTCGCGGCAAAGACGAAGTTATCCGACTGGCGCTGGTTTCGATCTTCGCCCGCGGCCACCTGCTGATTGAAGGCGTACCAGGGGTGGGCAAGACCACGCTCGGACAAGCCCTAGCGCGCGCGCTCGATTGCGGCTTTCAACGCGTGCAGTTCACCAGCGACATGCTGCCCTCAGACGTGCTGGGCATCTCGATGTACTCAGCCATCGAGCAGCAATTCGAATTCAAGCGCGGCCCGGTGTTCACCAACATTCTGCTTGCTGACGAGATCAACCGCACGACGCCGAAGACTCAGTCTGCGCTGCTTGAAGCCATGAACGATGGGCAGGTGACGATCGATATCCACTCGTATCCCTTGCCGCAGCCTTTCCTGGTACTCGCGACACAAAATCCTGTGGAACATCACGGTACATACCCGCTGCCCGAGTCGCAGCTCGACCGCTTTCTGATGCGCGTGCACATGGGATATCCCGACGCCGATGCTGAACGGGAAATCCTGCGCTCGGCCGCGGGCGCCGCCCAGCTCGATACGTTGAAGCCTGTTTTGACTGGGGCAGACGTTCTCGAGATGCAGGACGCTGTCGGCAAGGTGCGCGTGGATGATTCGTTGGTCACGTACGCGCTGGCGATTGTTCGCAAGACTCGCGAATCGGAATTCCTGTCGCTTGGTGTCTCCCCTCGCGGATCGCAAATGCTCTATCGCGCCGCACAGGCCATGGCTTTCCTCGAAGGCCGCACTTACTGTACTCCCGAAGACTTCAAGCCCTTGGTCGTTCCAGTATTCGCGCACCGAGTCGTCGTCAGCGGATCTTACTCATCAACGCTGAAGAAATCGGATCAGGCCGAGCAGGTGATGCGCGAGATCGCGGAGAGTGTTGCGGTTCCCGTCTAGTCGTCAGTCATCAGTCGTCAGTCACCAGTCGTCAGCGAACACGCCCCTTCCATTTAGCTCTTCAATCCACCAAAGTCGATTGTCATCCTGAGCGCAGCGAAGGACCTGTGCACTCCTGGCGGCAATGCTCCGAAAACAGAGCCCGGCACTTAGTATTGGCTGGCGCTTATAATCCCGTGTCATGGCCTTCCTTCGTTTTCTAATGTTCCTCTCCCTCACCGTCTGGATTGGCGGCATCATCTTCTTGTCCTTCGTCGAAGCTCCCACCGCCTTCCACGTGCTGCCTTCGCGCCACATGGCGGGAACAGTCGTGGGGCATTCGCTCGGGATTCTGCACTGGATGGGGCTTTTCTCCGGCGTCGTATTTCTGGGAAGTTCGATGCTGCTCTCGAGCCTGACGACCGGATCGGCCAAGCCACTGGCTGTACGGCACATCCTGATTGTCCTGATGCTGCTGCTCACAGCCGTCTCGCAGTTCGGCATTTCTCCGAAGATGGCAACGCTGCGCGCCCAGTTTGGCGACATTGATACGGTGCCGGCGACGGACCCGGGGCGCGTGCAGTTCGATGCGTTGCACAAATGGTCGGTGCGGCTCGAGGTAGCCGTTCTCGCGATGGGGATCGCTACGCTGTTCTGCACGGCACGCCAGATCCCCTGACCGCGGCGGCGTGTCTTCCGTGAGAACAGCTTCTTAACCGCGAAGCACGCAAAGAAATGCCGCTAAGGACGCGAAGCAGAACGGATCGGCCTTTTTCACTGCAGAGATTCTTTGCGAGCTTCGCGGCGGTTCTTTGCGATCTTAGCGGTTAAAGGATCTTTGCTTCCCAACTCCCGGGCACGCGACTTGGGTCACCCGACCCCAGTCATTTATTCTGTAATGTTTGTGATCCCTCTGCCGTCGCGCTGAGAACCAGGAGCTGACGGCTGAAAGCTGACTCATGAAATCTGGAATCATTGGCCTGCCCCAGGTAGGCAAGACATCCCTGTTCCGCATGCTGACCAAGACGGTGCTGTCCGCGCACGCTCTGGCCAACCCTCGCGAGGCGCACATCGGCGTCGCCAAGGTTCCTGACGACCGCTTGGACCGCCTGGCAGAACTCTACAAGCCCAAAAAGCTCACGCACGCGTCCATCGAATATGTGGACGTCGGCGCTGTCGGCGAGGATGCCCTCAAGGAAACCGCCTACATCGGGCACCTGCGCCAGGTGGACGCACTGGTTCACGTGCTGCGCGCTTTTGACGACGACTCCATTCCTCACGTCGGGTCGATCGATCCATTACGCGACATCAAGAACGTGGAATTCGACTTGATGGTCAGCGATCTGGGCCAGATTGAGAAACGGCTCGAACGCCTCGTGAAAGACCTCAAGAAGATGCGCTCGCCCGAACTCGAAAAAGAAAACGAGTTGCTCATCAAGGCGAAGGCACATCTCGAGACCGAGAAGCCTCTGCGCGAAATGGAGATGACGCCCGAGGACAAGAAGCGCATCCGCGGATTCATGTTCCTCAGCGAGAAGCCCATGCTCTACGTGTTCAATATCAGCGAGACGCAGGAACTCGGCAAGGCTCTCGAAGCCGCGGTGGCGAAGTACAACCTGGCGGAAGTTGCGTCCCGACCGAATGCCGGGGCGACCGCCGTTTGCGCGAAAGTCGAGGCCGAACTCGCCGAGATGAGCGATGAAGACGCCGCTGAATTTCTGTCGAGCTATGGACTCAAGGAAAGCGGACTGGTTCGTCTGATCCGCCAGACCTATCACCTGCTTGGCCTGATTTCATTTCTCACCGCCGGGGAAGACGAATGCCGCGCCTGGACTATCCCGGTCAACACGCGCGCCGTCGAAGCAGCCGGCGCGATCCACTCCGATCTCGAGAAGCACTTCATCCGCGCGGAGACGATTCGCTGGGACCAGTTGCTGGAGGCAGGCTCCGAAGCCAACGCCCGCGCCAAGGGAACGCTGCGCCTCGAAGGCAAAGACTACATCGTGCAGGATGGAGACGTGATGCACATTAGGCATAGTGGGTAGTACCGAGTTCTGAGTCTCCGGTGTATCAAGTCGCGACGTTGACGGAGATCTATGGCACAGCATTACAAGGATCTTATCGCCTGGCAGAAAGCGATGGAATTGGTGGAGGTCATCTACCAGATCACGGAGGATTTCCCAAAACGCGAAGTTTATAGCCTCACAGATCAGATACGACGGGCGGCGGTGTCAATCCCAAGCAACATTGCCGAAGGACAAGCGCATTTCAGCAATCGGGAGTTCACCCACTACCTTCGGCATTCACGCGGATCGCTTGCCGAGTTGGAGACCCAGGTTCTCATAGCGTCGCGACTGCGCTACCTCTCTGAAGCTGCGGCGGCGCCGATTCTCAAACGTGCAGACGAACTCGGCCGTATCCTCAGCGGCCTAATCAGTTCCCTCAAAAGCAAGGAATGATTTCCTCCGATCGACGTAGTGCAGACTTCACCGCCGGACTTCAATCTCAGCGCTTTCGTGATATCAACAAAACTGGACACCGAATGGCTTAGGCTTGTACGCTCTGTCCCGATGCAGAGCCCGAAAATGGCCACGGAATTCCTGCCTATTCTTTCCTGCCGATGGTGGGCTTGGTGTACGTCGCTCACAGCTTGGGACTCGCAACTCGGGACTCGGGACTCAGGCAGGACTGGCCACCCATGAGTCCGATTTACACGGCCATCCTGCTCGGCCTCACCGCCGCTGCCGCCAACGTTTTCGGCGGGGCCATCATCGTGCAACGCAATTGGGAGCGGCGCTATCTAAAATATTTCGTCGCCTTGGGCGCCGGGTTCATGCTGTCGACGGCCATCGTGGAAGTCGTGCCCACGAGTCTCAAACTTGGTGGACGCTATGCGGCGTTTCTGATTCTGCTGGGCTACCTGATCGTTCATTTCTTCGAGCACACCGTCACTCCGCACTTTCATTTCGGCGAAGAAACGCACGAGGACGAGTTTCTGCATCCGCACAAGACCTTCTCAGTGCTGGTCGGGTTGACTATTCACACATTTTTCGACGGCATCGCGATCGCCGCCGGATTCCTGGTGTCTTCCTGGCTGGGATGGGTGATTTTCCTAGCCGTCTTTCTCCATAAGATTCCAGAAGGCTTCACGGTGGCCTCGGTGATGCTGGCGGGCGGGCGAAGCCGGAGCTATGCGTGGGGCGCGTCGGTATTGCTCGGTGCGGCCACGCTGGCCGGGGTCTTGACGATGGCCGTGTTGCGCCATCAGGTGAACGAAGGCCTCCCGCTGGCGGCCGGAGTGACGATTTATGTGGCTGCGTCGGATCTGATTCCCGAGGTCAACAAAGAGCCCGGCGTGCGGATGGCTCTGGTGGTTTTCTTAGGCGTGGCTTGCTTGTTTGTGCTGGATTATTTTTTTCATGGGGGATGAGGAGCAGTTCTCGGTTCTCATGCGCCGCACGGAGTGCAGAGGTCCTTCGCTTCGCTCAGGATGACAGCTTGGAGATGGAACCTCTGTCACTTGTGTCGCCTGTAACCTGTCACCCGTGACCTGTCACCTGCTCTCCTACTCCACCTGATGTTTCGCCGTATACCCGTCGCGGGCGTAGATCTGGAACTTCACGTCCTTGCCCTTCTGGTCTTTCACTTTCAACGGACCCCCGTCCGGGGCGACGAGTTCGACTTTCAGCTTGCGATAGCTGCCGTCGAGCTTCGGATTCGTGGGGTGATAGGCGATCGTGTACTGGTTGCGGATGTCGGTGCCGATGTCGTGGAAGATTTCCGGGAGCTCGCCGTCAAAGCGCGGGAAGTACGCGCGGCCGCCCGTCATGTGCGCGAAAGTGTTCATCTGGTTGTCGGCCTGCAGCCAGTCGGTCGTGATCAGACCGCCCCCCGCACCCATTCTCGCTTCCATCATCTCGCGCAGCGCTCGCCCGATGCTGACTGCGTAGATCGTGACGTTCTGCGTGGTCTTCAGTTTTTTCAGAATCTGATCAAGGTTCAGCTTGCTGAAGGTATCTTTTCCGGTGGAAACCAGGATGATGTACTTCCGCCCTTCCAGGTTCTCAACGCGGTCGATCGTGTCGTAGAGGGCGTCGAAGAGATTACGCTCAGAGAATCCGGGGATGCGCAGCGTGTTCAGCGCTCCCAGCACGGCGCGCTTGTCTTGCGTGAAGTCGGTAAGGATCTGCGGCCTCATGTCGTAGGAGACCACCGCGATCCAGTCCTCGGGCTTCAACGTGGCCGCGAAGTTGTATGAAGCATTCAGCGCCTCGTACATGTAGTTGTAGTTGGTCGAGGCATACTCCACCAGCAGCACGGCGGTAATCGGCGCGGCGGACTGGTTGAAATTCGAGATGATCTGCGGGGCTCCGTCTTCGAAGATCTTGAAGTTGTCTTTCTTTAGGTTGGGGATGAATTGCCCGTCCTTGGTCGTGACCAGCACATCCAGGTTGACCAGCGGCACGTCGACCTTGATGGAGTAGTCGGGCATGCCTTCGATCTTCTTCGGCTTTTCGGGCGCCGGGGGCGGAGTCGCCTCCTCATCCTTCTTCTTCGGGATGGCGTACGGACCCACATCCCCACCCGGTCCGCCGGCCTCGGCAGGGGCATCCTGCTTGTTCGGATTTTGGGGACTCGAAGGGGCAGGCTGCTGCGGAGTGTCTTGTGCGGACAGGCGCAGCGCTCCGCAGGCGAAAATCAATAAGCTTAGTGTCAGCAGTAACTTACGAGGGGAACGCTTGCCCATAGAGTCCTCAACCAGGCGATCAACCGTGGCACGAAAGTAACATTGGATCGCAATTTTTCTGATGTTAGTATAGACGCACAGCTTCGCGATTGGGATGTTTTGCTAGGTCCTGAGATTCACCCCTGCTCCCGGCAACTACTCGTGATCGTTCGGAGTCTAATGTTACTGAGAGTCCGTATTGTTGGCAGGGCTCTTCGGGGCAAAAAGTAATGAGAAAAGTTGTTCGCCCTCTCGCAGCTATTACCCTACTCTTCACTCTTTGTGCGCTGGCCGCTGAAAAACCCACCGGCCAGGCTGCGGTTCCCGAAACGATTCCAGTCAGCCAGATTCATACCGGCATGCGCGGATACGCGCTAACGGTATTTCAGGGTGTGAAGCCCGAATCAATGGACGTCGAGGTGCTTGGCGTCCTGAAGAATATGAACGGTCCCAAGGGGGACATCATCCTGGTTCGCCTGCATGGCGAAAAGGCGGAGTACACGGGCGTGGTCGCCGGCATGAGCGGCAGTCCGGTTTACTTTAACGGCAAGCTGGCGGGAGCGCTGGCGTTCCGCATCGGTGAATTTTCGAAGGAACCGATCGCGGGCGTGACTCCCATCGCCGACATGCTTGAGATCAATGCGTTTGACAAGAGTCCGGGCGGCACGGCTTCCACCACAGCCCGCGCGGCCTTGCCCAGTTCGTTGACGAAGACATCGGGACCGGGACAGACTCCCGACCTTCCAGTACAGAGCGTTGCAAATTATCTGAAGCCGATCGACACGCCACTGGTGTTTAACGGTTTCAGCGAAGAAGCAGTGAAGTTGTTTGCGCCGCAGTTCGCGTCGAGCGGAATCGTGCCGGTCATGGGCGCGGGTTCCTCGAGCGATCAGAAGCAGCCAGAGCCTCTCGAGGCCGGATCGGCAGTCAGCGCGGTTCTGGTTCGCGGAGATATGGACATCGCCGCCACCTGCACGGTGACTTACATCGACACGGAGCGGCTTCTGGCCTGCGGCCATCCCTTGCTCCAGTTCGGCAGCGTGGATCTGCCGATGACCAAGGCGAACGTACTGGCCACCCTGCCGTCGCCCCTGAACGCCTTCAAGATCGTCAACACGACGGAGGCCGTGGGCGCCTTCGTGCAGGATCGCCACACGGGAATCATGGGTTTGCTGAACAAAGAACCCGATATGATCCCCGTCACGCTTAGCATTCGCAGCGGCTCTGTCACCAAGGAGATCCACTACGAGGTGCTGAACAATCCCAAGTTGAGCCCGGTCGCCATGATGGCGACGGTGTTCAACGCGCTGCACGGCATCAACGATTACGGCGAGGAAACGACCTATCGCCTGAAGGGCCTGATCAGCGTCAGGGGCTATCCTGACGTGACGTTACAGAACATGTTCGCTCCGACCGACACCGGCCAGCCGGCCGCGTTTCTGGCGGCGCTGTCGCTGGGCGACCGTTTCGGCCGCATCTACGACAATCCGTTCGACGTGCCTGCGGTGAAAGCGGTGAAGCTTGATTTCGACCTGGTGAAAGAACGTCGCCAGGCTCGCCTGGAAAGCGCCCGCACCGACTTGAGCGAAGCGCGCCCCGGCGATGAAATCACTGTGGAAACCGTGCTAGCGCCGTATCGCGGCGAGCGCATCGTGCGGCAGATTCCGATCAAGATTCCGACCTCCGCCTCGAAGGGCCCACTGCGCATCCTGGTCAGCGATGGAGACACGCTCGACCGTATGCGACGCGGGATGCCGATGATGGCGCGGAAACTTGATCTGGCCTCCACCATCGCGCTGCTCAACAAGGAGCACTCGAACAACCGCGTGTATGTCTCGCTGCTCGAGGCGGACCCGGAAGCGATGGTGGCCGACAAGGTCATGCCTGCCCTGCCTCTCTCCGTCATGAACGTCATGGACGGAATGCGCGGCACGCAGGAGATGGTGGTTTTGGGCGAGTCCTCAGTAACTGAGGTCGCGACGCCGCCGCTCGACTTTGCGGTCGCTGGAGCGCAGATTCTGACGATTACGATTAAGTAAATAACGGGTCACGGGCCTCCTTCGCGGGGCCCGTGCTCACCTTCGACCCCGTCCAAGGAACCGTGTTACCCTGAGCTTCTCCGCGCCACAATCACACAACGAGGTGTAAGACTTGCAGATCCATCCGCGGAAGTTTGCCGTTCTCTTTGCGCTGCTCATCACAGTGATGGCCTTCGGAGAAGGGACCCGCAACTGGGAACAATCGAAATTTGACGAGCTTGCGAAAGGCACTGCCACCGGCGTAGCCATTCGCAGCAATGGCAGCTTGGAACTGGCGCCGGCCTTCAAATCCTTGTACACCGCTCCTTCTACCTACATCTGGTCCATCGCCTCCGACAGCGCGGGGAACATCTACGCAGCGTCGGGCGCGCCGGCGCGTGTGTACCGCATCACACCCGACGGGCAGGCCACCACCATCTTCGAGCCCACCGAACTGCAGGTGCAGGCGCTGGTGGTTGACAAGAACGGCGCGGTCTATGCGGGCACCGCTCCCGACGGCAAGGTTTACAAGATTGAGCGCAAGACCGGCGCAAGCAGCGACGCAGGCAAGGCTCCCGATAAGTCGAAGGGCCAGGTCGATCCCAACTGGAACTCTTCTGTCTACTTTGATCCTGGCACCAAATACATCTGGGATCTGACGTTCGACAACGCCGGCGACTTGTTCGTGGCCACGGGCGATCGCGGCGAGATTTTCAAAGTAACTCCCAAGGGCGACCACTCCGTGTTCTTCAAGAGCGACGAAGCGCACATTCGCGTGCTGGCCTTCGATCCCAAGGGAAACCTGATCGCGGGCTCGGACGGTAGCGGCCTGCTGTACCGGATCGCGCCCACGGGCGAGGCCTTCGTTCTCTACAGTGCCCCCAAGAAGGAAATCACAGCGCTTGCAATCGACGCCAGTGGCAACATCTTCGCTGCCGGGGTAGGCGAAAAGCGTCCGGGACAGAATTCGGGCATGGGGCCGTCGATCATGCCGGTCAGCAATCCATCGCCGTCGATGTCCGGCGCCCCTCCGGGACTTGTGCTCACGCCGACACTACCTTCCACCTCCACCACGGTGAACTTCCCCGCACCCGGCGCGGGCGCCAGTGGCGGCTCGGAAATCTACAAGCTTGCTCCGGACGGCTCGCCCACGCGCATGTGGATTTCGCGGGAAGACATTGTTTACGCGCTCGCGTTCGACACCCAGGGACGCCTGCTGGCAGGAACCGGCAACCGTGGCCACATCTTCGCGATGCGCAGCGAAGACGACTTCAGCGACCTGCTAAAGGCGGGTTCATCGCAAGTCACGGCGTTTGCCAAGGCTCCGGGCGGCGGACTGTACGCGGCCGGCAGCAACCTGGGAAAAATCTTCGTCCTGGGCCCAGGGCCGCAATCGGAAGGCACGTACGAGAGCGATGTGTTCGACGCCAAAATCTTCTCGCGTTGGGGACGCGCAGAAATGCGCGGCGCCGGCAACGTGGAGCTGTTCACGCGCAGCGGGAACGTCGACAATCCGGACCGCAACTGGAGTTCGTGGATGAAAGTCGACCCGCAGAAAGATGGCGAAACCGGCGTACCCCCGGCCCGCTTTATTCAGTGGAAAGCCGTGCTGCACGCGGGAACTCCGGCTCCCCGGGTGGAGAGCGTCCTGCTCAATTATCTGTCGAAAAATATCGCGCCCGACATTGACGACGTGGGGGTGCAGATCGGCACGCGCTACCAGCCTCTGCCGAAACCGCTCGGTGCGACCACCGACATGAGTGGCGGCGCTAACCTGGGGCAGCCGCGCTTCGAGCCTCCGGTGCCGACAACACACGATCGCGACTCGATCGGCGTGAAGTGGGTCGCGCACGATGACAACGACGATCAGTTGACCTACTCGCTCTACTATCGCGGAGACGGCGAGACTCGCTGGCTGCTTTTAAAAGACGGCTTGACGGACAAGTTCTATTCTTTCGACGCCAGCCTGCTTCCTGACGGCGGATACACATTCAAGGTGGCGGCGTCGGATTCGCCATCGCATTCGCCGGGCGACGCGCTGACGGCGGAGAAAGAAAGTCCTCGCGTGGAAATCGACACGACGCCCCCGCACATCGAAAACCTCGCAGCGACTCTGGAAGGCGATCAGGTCCACGTGACTTTCCGCGCCGCGGACGGCTTCTCGCCGATCAAGCGCGCCGAATACTCGATCGACGCCAATGACTGGCAGTATGTGGAACCCGTGGGCCAGCTTGCGGACTCGAAAACCGAGAACTATGACTTCAAGGTTCCGGTCGTTCTGGATGTTGCGGCGGCGCCTGCGGCGAAAGCAAAGAAGGGCGAACCAGGCCCGGCCGAGCATGTGGTCGTGGTTCGCGTGTACGACCGTTTCGAGAACATGAGCGCCGCGAAGATGGTCATTCGGGGAAAGTGAGATCTTAACCGCAGAGGACACGGAGGAGCACAGGGGAAAATCAAGGCAAGTTTTCTCTGTGTTCCTCCGTGTCCTCTGTGGTTAAAGATTTTGCCTCTAGATCCTGTCCGCCTTGCGCAGTTCTGGAAATAGCCACGCCCACAGGCCGATTACGAGCAGCGTCCCCACTCCGCCCAGTACAACGGCGGGCACGGTACCGAACCAGTGCGCGGTCAGGCCTGACTCGAATTCTCCCAATTCATTGGACGCACCGATGAACAGCATGTCGACCGCATTGACCCGGCCGCGCATTTCATCCGGCGTCATGAACTGCACCAGAGTTGCGCGGATGATGACGCTCACCATGTCGGTCGCGCCCACCAGAAGCAATGCGATCATTGAGAGCACGAGGCTGCGCGAAATCCCGAACAGAATCGTGAACACTCCGAAGCCCGCCACGCACCACAGCATGATGAGGCCGGCCCTGCGCTGAATCGGCCGTTTGGCGAGAAAGAGCGCCATGATGGCCGCGCCGATGCCGGGAGCGCTGCGCAGCAGGCCCAGTCCCCAGGGACCCGTCTTCAGAATTTCGCTGGCATACACCGGAAGCAAGGCGACCGCTCCGCCCAGGAGCACGGCAAACATGTCGAGTGAGATCGATCCCAGCACGACCTTCTCGCGCCATACATACGCGAAGCCTGCCATCACGGTGCGCAAGCTCATCTCCTGAGCTGGCCGCGTTTGTGGTTGCGAGTGGATCCGTAACGTCGCCACCAGGGCCACCGCGGCCGAGACGGTGGCTGTCCCGTAGACAATCTCCGGTCCTTTCGCAGCGGCGTAAAGCACGCCCCCAATGGCCGGGCCAAGGATGGTTGCCGCTTGAAACGTGCTGGCATTCCAGGCGACCGCCTTCGAGAAATAGTGCGCTGGGACCAGTTGGGGCAACAACGCCCGGCTGGCTGGCCAGTTGAAGCAGCGTACAACGCCCAGCAAAAGAAGAATCGCGTAGATCAGGTTGACCGAGCGCGAGCCCCGCATAGCAAGTGCCAGCAAAAGTCCCGAGCACACCACAAATCCGACGTAACAAATATTGAGCAGTCGACGGCGATCATGCCGGTCGGCAGTGTGGCCCGCCAGCAGGAACAGGAAGAGCCCGGGCAGAAATTGTGCGAGGCCGACCAATCCCAGATCCAGCGGTCGACGCGTAATTTCGTAGACCTGCCATCCCACCGCGACAGATTGCATTTCGAGCGCGGCCACGATGAAGAAGCGCGCGATCTGGTACAGCGCGAGATCGGGGTAGGCAAAAAAACGGGAAGGCTCGCGGAGCAGTTCGGATTCCCCCATTTGTTTCTACTGTGCCACAAAAGAGGCAAGGGGCGGCGGGCGCGGCTAGGCTCATGCGTCGAACGCGCTTTTGCGTCAACCTGGGAGCGCGATCCGTAGTTAGGGTCAAAATTTCTGCAGAATTTTTCAGGCGTCCCTGCGGGAGGCGAGAGGATATCTACGGCACCGCCCCACGGGGGCTTCGCGTGACCGCGGTCACAGACGGGCGGACACGCGAAATTTATGGTTGAGAGTTAGCCCGTTCGCAGGAAAGGCACATTTCATGGCCACTTTGGCGCCGCCCACCAACGCTCGCATACTGAATTCCGCTCTCGCTCAGAAAATCATGTCGGGCACCGAAGCGGCGTCCTTGATTCGCTCCGGCGACCAGGTGGGCATGAGCGGATTCACGGGCTCGGGTTATCCAAAGGTGGTCCCAATCGAGCTGGCGCGTCGCATCGCTGAGGCGCACATCCACGGACAGAAGTTTCAGGTCAGCGTGTTCACGGGCGCGTCCACCGGGCCTGAGCTCGACGGCGCGCTGGCCATGGCGGGTGGGATCCATTTGCGGCTTCCCTACCAGTCCGACCCCGAGACGCGCAAGCGGATCAACTCGGGCGAAATGGATTACATGGATATCCATCTGAGCCACGTCGCTCAGTTCGTGGAATATGGCTTTCTCGGCAAGATGGACGTCGCTCTGATCGAGGTGGCCGCGGTGCTCGAAGACGGCCGTCTGCTGCCCAGTTCGTCGATCGGCAACAACAAGACCTGGATCGACCAGGCCGAGCGCGTGATTCTCGAGGTCAATGCTTGGCAACCCGCGGCGCTCGAGGGCATGCACGACATTTATTACGGACTGCAACCGCCTCCCAATCGCGGCCCCATTCCTCTGGTATCGACCGGTCAGCGTATCGGCATCCCGTATCTCAACGTCCCCGCCGATAAAGTCGTAGCCATTGTTCTGACCGACTCGCCGGATCGCAACAGCGCTTTCAAGCCGCCGGACGAGGCGTCCCGCCGCATCGCCGGACATATCCTTGAATTTCTCAGTTGGGAAGTGCAGAAAGGGCGCATGCCGGCGAACCTGCTGCCTCTGCAGTCAGGCGTGGGCAATATCGCGAACGCAGTGCTGTTTGGACTGGAGGAGGGCAATTTCGAAGGGCTGACTTCGTACACCGAGGTGATCCAGGATGGCATGATCCGCCTGCTGAAGTCGGGCAAGCTGACGTGCGCCTCGGCGACGGCATTTTCGCTCAGCCCCGAAATGCTAACGGAAGTGAACGCCAACATGGCAAGCTATCGCGACCGCATCGTCCTGCGGCCGCAGGAAATCTCCAATCATCCGGAAATCATTCGCCGCCTCGGAGTGATCGCGATGAACGGCATGATCGAAGCCGACATCTACGGCAACGTGAATTCGACACATGTCATGGGATCGCGCATTCAGAACGGCATCGGCGGCTCGGGCGACTTCGCGCGCAACGGCTATCTTTCGATCTTCATGGCACCTTCGATCGCCCAAAAGGCCACGATCTCGACCATCGTTCCGATGGTGTCACATGTGGATCACACCGAGCACGATGTGCAGGTCATCGTCACCGAACAAGGGTTGGCCGATCTGCGGGGCCTCTCTCCGCGGCAACGCGCACACCTGATCATCGAGAAGTGCTGCAACCCCGAGTACAAGCCGCTTCTGCTCGATTACCTGAATCGCGCCGAGCGCCTGTCGTACGGCAAGCACACGCCGCATTTGCCGACCGAGTCGCTGGGCTGGCACAGTCGCTACTTGCGCAGTGGTGACATGCGGAGGCGGGAAGAGAATTAGGCACCGACGTCAGTTTGCGCTCATGTGTACCAGGGGCGCAGGTTCTCGTGAACCTCACAGGCCCTAGAATGTACACGTGCTCTTGATCCTGCGCACTCTCGGATGGGTGATCTGCGCCATTTACTCCACGATTCCCGGTTACTGGATGCTGATCCATCCACGCGCGGACTACTGGCGAGCGCAGCGCTCTCCGTATCGCTTGGTGCTGCCGCTTTGGGCTGGCATTCTCGTGATCGTGTTGGCGGCGACTGCGCCTTTCCGAAATGCTTCCCTCTATCAAAGCAGCTGGGCGTGGCTTCCTGCGGCTTGCCTGTTCGCAGAAGGCATCTGGCTTTATAAGGCCGGAGGCGCCCGCTTCAGCCTGCAACAACTGCAGGGAATGCCCGAACTCAGCGCCGCGCATTCAGGGCAGCCACTGATCACCACCGGCGTTCGTGCCCGCATCCGCCATCCAATTTATCTGGCGCACTTCTGCGAGATGCTCGCCTGGAGTATTGGAACGGGGCTGGCTGTCTGCTTCGCGCTGGTTTTGCTCGCCATCATTACGGGCGTCATCATGATCCGCGCGGAAGACGCCGAACTGGAGCGGAGGTTCGGAGAGCCGTATCGCTCGTATCGCGAATCGGTTCCGGCAATCTTCCCCAGACTGCGACGCCCAGAGGTCCGTCTATAATCCGATTGGGCTAGGAGCTAACGGCTAAAAGCCAATAGCTGTCTCTCATGCGCTTCGAACTGTTCGTCGCAACCCGATACTTGCGCGCCAAGCGCCGTCAGGCGTTTATCGGCGTGATCACGGCGATCTCTATTCTCGGTGTCGCCGCCGGGGTTGCTTCGCTGATTGTCGCGCTCGCGATCAACAATGGGTTTCGCCAGGACCTGCAACAGCGTCTGCTCGGGTCAACCTCGCATGTGAGTCTGCTGCGCGTGCAGAGCGACGGCATCAAGGAGTGGCCTGCGCTGCTTGAGCGGCTACAACACCAACCGCACGTCGTCGCTGCTGCGCCTGCGATCTATGAGCAGGTGTTGATTTCGCGTGGACCGCGTGCACGGGGAGCGGTGCTGAAGGGAATGATCCCATCGTACGAGCGCAAGGTCAGCGATCTGCTGAACACGGTGCGGATCGGATCGGCTGATGCGCTTGAGGAAACGGCGGGGAGTTCGGCTTCCAGGAAGGATTCGACCAACAACAACGATTCAACGTCAACAGCCGCGGGCGGGGGCGCCCGCGCCACATCAGAGTCAACCTCAACCGCAGCGGACGGGAGTGTCCGCCCCACAACGGCGGATTCGCTGGCTGATGTGCACGAGCGCGTTGCCGCTATGGCTCCCATCATTCTCGGGAAGGATATGGCCGACGAACTCGGCGCTAGTGTCGGCTCGGTGGTTCTCGTCACCAGCCCGCAGGGCGAGCTCACGCCGTTTGGAATGGTCCCCAAGTACAACCGGTTTCGCGTGGTCGGGATTTTCAACTCCGGCTTCTATGACTACGACACTTCCTGGGCCTTCACGCGCTTGTCGGATGCGCAGCGGCTGTTCGGGCTGGGCGATCTGATCTCCGTGATCCAGTTCAAAGTCGACGATATTTACCAGGCCGATGGCATAGCCAAAGAACTCGAGCAGGCGGCTGGCCAGGGCTTCATGGCGACCAGTTGGATGGAGCAGAACCGCGCTTTGTTCCGCGCGCTGCGGCTCGAGCGCCTGGTCACGTTCATCACGATTGGCCTCATCGTGTTCGTGGCCGCGTTAAACATCCTGATCTCGCTCACCATGATGGTGATGGAAAAGACGAAAGACATCGCCGTGCTCCGCTCGATGGGCACCCGCAAATCGCAAATCCGGCGGCTGTTCGTGGCGCAGGGACTTCTCATTGGACTCATCGGCACATCGATCGGGCTGATTCTGGGATTTGCGCTTTCGTGGGCCGGCGCGCGTTACCACCTGATCTCGCTGGCTCCCGAGGTTTACTCCATCGACTACGTGCCGTTTGCCCCGCGCGTGCTCGACGGCGTGCTGGTCGCGCTGGTCGCGATCGGCATCTCGTTTGTCGCCACCGTGTATCCATCCTGGTCGGCGGCGCGCATTCTGCCCGCCGAAGCGTTGCGTTACGAGTAGGGGTTCCTACAGTTCCGGCGGCGCGAAAATCCTGTAAAACCGTCGTGGTTTTGCCCTTTTGGGTGCACAAAGGTGCACCCTGTGACCATCGTCACATTGCGCTGTGAGGGAACAGGTATAGATTTGCCCCATACAGCTTTCCATTTTTGGGAATCTGCGTTGCCGCCGGGCCACCATGTTCTAATGACATCAGGCAACCCGGAAGCATCTAAGATCCGGCTCCCGAAAATGGTAGCCGGCGGGCGGGTTGCAACTGCTCTCTGTATCGAAGGGGAAGCCGGTTGCATCTAATTGCGCAGGACCCGATGTTGCGGGTCGAGAAGCTGAAAAAGGTCTTTCGCTCAGGCGATTCCGACCTTGTGCTCTTTGAGAATTTATCGTTCGCAGTTGGCAAGGGAGAGATG
This sequence comes from uncultured Acidobacteriota bacterium, assembly GCA_963745435.1. Lineage (GTDB taxonomy): Bacteria > Acidobacteriota > Terriglobia > Terriglobales > Acidobacteriaceae > Gp1-AA133. The sequence continues at coordinate 18,665 of CAVUXK010000006.1, forward strand.
CTTGCGATCGTGGGCGAATCAGGAGCGGGCAAGAGTACCTTATTGCACATCCTGGGCGCTCTTGAACGTGCTTCCGACGGTAACGTATACTGCGCCAACTTGCAGCTGAATTCGCTGGCGGATGATGCCGCCGCGGATTTTCGCAATCGTGAAATCGGGTTCGTATGGCAGTTTCACTACCTGCTTCCCGAATTTACGGCCCTGGAGAATGCCGCCATGCCGCTGTTGCTTCGCGGCGAGGCGTGGACGGCGGTTCAGGATGATGCGAAACATTGGCTGCGTGAGGTTGGTCTTGAAGCACGTGGGCATCACCGGTCGGGAGAACTTTCGGGGGGAGAACAGCAGCGCGTCGCTTTGGCTCGCGCTCTCATCACCAAACCGAAACTCCTGCTGGCGGATGAACCCACCGGCGACTTGGATGGCCGTACGGCCGAGTCGATTTTCGAATTGATTGCCCGGCTACATCGCGATTACCAGCTCACCTCTCTTATTGCGACTCACAATCTTGCCTTTGCGCGCCGGTGCCACCGGGTCGTTCGCTTACATCATGGGCATATCGAGGAAGTAGTACCGGAATCATTGCCCGCATGAACAGAGATTTTGCCGGCGCGAAGCGTAACGCAGCGATGGATTGGGAGCACGATAGAAGTGGAGCGAACGAAGATTGGGCCAGAGTCTATGGCACAAGAGTGCCATTAGTAAACTTGCCCGCAATAAAAACGGTTCAGGGGGTTGGGTTTCGTGGCCTCTTGATTGCATAATGCTGTTAGGGCCACGAGTTTTCGTGGGAGTTGAAGTCGCAAGTTCTGACTCCCGTGCCGACTCAAGGGGGAAGGGGCGATATGTTCGAACGTTATACGGAGAAAGCCAGGCGCGTAATATTTTTCGCGCGGTATGAGGCCAGCCAGTTCGGCTCTCCTTACATAGAGACCGAGCATTTGTTGCTGGGACTGCTGCGCGAAGACAAGGCCCTGACCAACCGCTTCCTGCGCTCTCATGCCTCGGTTGAATCGATCCGCAAGCAGATCGAAGGACACACGACGATCCGGGAGAAGGTTTCGACGTCAGTCGACCTCCCGCTGAGCAACGAATGCAAGCGCGTCCTGGCCTATGCGGCCGAGGAAGCCGAGCGCCTGTCGCACAAACACATCGGAACGGAACATCTTCTATTGGGTCTGCTGCGGGAAGAAAAGTGCTTTGCCGCGGAAATCTTGCACGAGCGCGGTCTGCGCCTGCCGACCATCCGCGAGGAACTCGCTCGTACCAGCCAGGAAAAAGCTCAGCCACAACGGCAGCGTGAATCTTCCCTGCTGGCAGAATTTTCGCGCGACCTGACCCAGGCTGCTATGGACACTCAGTTAGATCCGCTGGTCGGCCGCGAAGGCGAAGTCGACCGCGTCATCCAGATTCTGTGCCGCCGCACCAAGAACAATCCGGTGCTCATCGGCGAGCCGGGTGTAGGCAAGACAGCAATCGTAGAAGGCCTGGCGCAGCGCATCGCGGACGGTGAAGTTCCGTCGTTCCTGGCCGACAAGCGCATTCTGGCACTCGATCTTTCGCTGATCGTGGCCGGCACCAAGTATCGCGGACAGTTTGAAGAGCGGCTGAAGACCATCATGAAGGAGTTGATGGAGAATCAGAATTCCATCATCTTCATCGACGAGTTGCACACGCTGGTTGGGGCAGGCTCGGCGGAAGGATCGCTCGATGCGGCCAACATCTTGAAGCCCGCGTTGTCACGCGGCGAGATTCAGTGCATCGGCGCAACCACTCCGGGCGAGTATCGCAAGTCGATCGAAAAAGACCGTTCACTCGAGAGGCGCTTCCAGGCCGTGAAGGTTCCGCCGCCGAACGAAGTCGACGCGACCAAAATTCTGTTCGGGATCAAGGACCGGTACGAGAAGTTCCACGCCGTCACGTACACCGACGACGCGATTGCTTTCTCGGTCTCGCATTCGAACCGCTACATCCCGGACCGCTTCCTGCCGGACAAGGCAATCGACCTCATCGACGAGGCGGGCGCGCGCGTGAAGCTGCGCCAGACCTCGCTGCCCGAGGAGATCACCGAAGTCCAGAAGCGCATCAAGTTCATCGTTCACCGCATGGAGAATGCCATCGCGAACCACGAGTTCGAGAAGGCGCGCTTCTACTCCGACGAGGAACGCAAAGAGCGCGAGAACCTGCGCGGTCTTCGCGAAAAATATCATCTCGACGAATCTTCCACCGGCGTGGTTGGCCGCGAGGACATCGAGGACGTCGTGTCCCGATGGACCGGCGTGCCCATCATGTCGATCAAGGAAGAGGAGTCAGCGAAGCTGCTGCGCATCGAAGAGGAACTGCATAAGCGCATCATTTCTCAGGACAAGTCGATTGTGGCCTTGGCTCGCGCCATCCGCCGCAGCCGCGCCGGGCTGAAGAGCCCCAATCGGCCGATCGGATCATTCCTGTTCCTGGGCCCGACCGGCGTCGGAAAAACCGAAGTCGCCCGCACCCTCGCGCAGTTCATGTTCGGCAGCGAGAAATCGCTGGTGCGCTTCGATATGTCGGAGTTCATGGAGAAGCACTCGGTCTCCAAGCTGATCGGCTCGCCTCCGGGATACGTGGGCTACGAAGAAGGCGGCCAGTTGACCGAGCGCGTGAAGCGCGCGCCCTACTCGGTTGTCCTGCTCGACGAAATCGAGAAGGCGCATCCGGATGTCTTCAACATCCTGTTGCAGGTATTTGAAGACGGCCAGTTGAGCGATGGCCTGGGCAACACGGTCGACTTCAAGAACACGATCATCATCATGACGTCGAACATCGGCGCCCGGCACTTGCAGCGCCGTGAAGGACTGGGCTTCCAGTCGTCGAAGGAAGAGATGATCTCGGAGAAGGTCGAAGACCTCGTGAAGAACGAAGTCAAGCGCACCTTCAACCCGGAGTTCCTGAACCGCCTGGACGAGATCATCCTGTTCACCGCCTTGAGCGAGCAGGACCTGATCCAGATCCTCGAGCTGATGGTCAACCAACTGAACCAGAACCTGGCGCAGCGCTCGATCACCGTAACGGTGGCCGACGAAGCAAAGCGCTGGATCCTGAATCAGACCCTGACCGACCGCAGCTACGGTGCGCGACCATTGCGCCGTGCGCTGCAAAAGTACATCGAGGATCCGCTCTCCGAGGCACTGATCCAGGGCACGATCACGACGCGCCCCGCGTTCATCGAAGTCTTCCTCGACGGCGACAAGCTGTACTATCGCCCGGTCGACTCGGAGAAGGCGGAGGGCGTGTTGCTGTACGAGAACTAGCTGACAGCTGTCAGCTGTCAGCTTTTAGATAAATCAGCCGCCGGCGAAAGCTGGCGGCTTTTGTTTCGCGGTAAGTCTGTGCGCCACGCATCGCGATCGACCTTCGCGACCTTTGCGTACCCTCAGCGCCCTTAGCGGTTAAAGGCTTTTCTCTGCGTCCTCTGCCGTAGTTCTCAGCGCCCTCTGCGTTTTAAGGTTTATCTGACATTCTCTGCGACTTTCTCGGAGAGAGGAGAATCTAGCCACTTGTCGACTCTTGAGACGAACGCCACCCCAGGAGCACCCATGGAAAAGGTCAATATCGCGCAAAAATTCTCGCAGATTCCGGAACCCTGGAAGCCGCGCATTGCCGGCGAACTCAACGGCCAGATGGTCAAGCTGGGAAAGTTCCAGGGCCCCTTCGTGTGGCACCACCACGAGAACGAGGATGAATTGTTCCTGGTCGTCAAAGGTCGTTTCCGCATGGAACTGCGCGACCGCAATATCTGGATCGAAGAGGGCGAATTCCTGATCGTGCCGCGCGGCGTGGAACATCGGCCCGTGGCGGAAGAAGAAGCATGGGTTCTTCTCTTCGAACCTGCCTCAACGCTCAACACCGGAAATGTGCAGAACGCACTCACATTGCCGGAACTTGAGCGAGCGTAGGAATCCGAGGTCAACGGAAGCGGACAGTCTCGGAACATTCGTCACACACAAAGACTCTTAATTCAAGGAATGGAGCTCCCCCAGATGACACGTGGCGGCGCAACAGCCATTGATCTCAGTCTTGCGAACATCGAGAAGGCCGCTTCCGTCATCGATCCGGTTTTCCTTAACAGCCCGCAGTTCGTGGACGAGCAACTCAGTGCCGCGCTCGGAACGCGGACGATCGTCAAAGTCGAGACCGCGAACCCTATTCGCAGCTTCAAGGGCCGCGGCGCAGACTTCATGCTGCGCAACTTCGACGTCCGACAGAAGGCGGTCTGCGCGTCGGCGGGTAATTTCGGACAAGCCATCGCTTACGCTGGACGCAGCCGCGGCATCGCGGTCGAGGTCTTCGTTCCCACGGACGCCAATCCCCTGAAGATCGCGCGGATGCGCTCGTTCGGCGCCAAGGTCATTGCCATCGGATCAGACTTCGACGACTCCAAGCAATACGCGCGGCAACACGTCGCCCAGAACTCGGACTGCATCTTCGTAGAAGACGGGCACGATCCCGCGATCGCCGAGGGCGCGGGCACCATCGGCGTGGAGCTTTTGAGAGCGGGCACGTATCGACGCCGTGATCGTGCCTCTTGGGGATGGGGCGTTGATCAGTGGTGTTGCACTGTGGGTGAAAGAACATTCGCCTCGCACAAAAATTGTGGGCGTCTGCGCGGAAGGTGCCGCTGCAATGGAAGTAAGCTGGCGAGCGGGTCACGCCGTTTCGATCGACACAGCCGATACTTTCGCCGACGGCATCGCGGTGCGCGTGCCTGTCGCCGACTCTGTGACGCGCGTCAACGCCCTGGTCGATGACATCGTACTGGTCAGCGATGCGCAGATGCTCGAGGCCATGCGCATCGCCGCTTCGACTCTCGGACTTCTGCTGGAACCCTCCGGAGCCGCTGGCCTGGCCGCCATTCGCGCCCATCGGTTCGCCGGAGATCAAATCGCCACCATCCTGACCGGCAGCAACATCCATCCTGACCTGATCGCGAAGGTTGTCGGGTAGCCCTTGTCGAAAGCTCTTAACCGCTAAGCTCGCAAAGAAGAGCCGCAAGGTCGATGAGAAAAGCCGACAGATTTTTTCCTTTGCGACCTTCGCGCAGCATTTCTTGGCGCTCTTTGCGGTGAAAAGCTCCGCGACGCGATTCATCCACACCCCACCTTCGTCACACCACCTGGCGTTTCACGCAGAAGCCTCATTTCAATCACGCGTATTCCCTTATAATTCAGTCGCTTACAAGGCCCTCGCACGCTGGGTAAGTAACGTGACCAGCCTTGGTACATCGTCTTCCGTGCCTTGGGAAAACTCTGCCGCGGCTGCAAGATAGCGAGGTAGTCAGCAACCAGCCTCTGGGCCCTTTCCACCTTCCCCCGACAGAGTGCCCAAGCAAAACTTATGTCTGAGCTAGATCAGAATCTCGAGGTGGATCAGGCAGGCGAGAGCTGGACGTGGCTCGTCTCGACGGTTGCAGCGCTGTTTCTGCTGGCCGCGTCCGGGTTGCTTCTGCACTTCTACGCACCCGCCCCCACCAACGACTTGCAGGCTCAGGTAACCCAGCTCAACCAGCAGGTGCAGTTGCTCAAGCAAGAGCAGGCCATGCCGGTCGTGGTGCTGAATCGCTACCGGAATTCGATTTGTTATGTGTTCGGCGTCTACCAGGTTGGCTTTCCGAACCAGCCAGCGCGTTTGCGGGCGCGAGTTTCCGGGACGGGTTTCATCGTAGCTAACGGTCTGATGGCGACCAATCGCCACGTTTCCGAGCCTTGGTATGGCGATCCCGAAGCTGACGCACTGATTCGCCGCGGCGCGGTGCCCACGCTAGAGAAACTGGTGGCATTCTTTCCAGGATCGCCCACGGCGTTTGAACTGACGCCCACTGTCGTCTCGGCGCACAGCGACTTGGCCGTTCTCCATGTGGAGTTTTCTCAGACCAGCCGCAGCCTTGAGCCTCTTCCACTGGCGAAGCAGTCGACGCCTCCGGGCGAGCTTGTAACTGTCATCGGATATCCCATGGGCGTCGCCGGCATGGTGGCGAAGTCGCCCACCGAAGTCTACGAGCGTCTTGCCTACCGTCACGATGACATCGGGGCGGCCAGCGAACTGGCAGCTTTGTCACTCATTCGCCCGTCGGCCACAGTAGGACACTTGGGCGATGTGGTTGGCGACAAGCTGATTTACGATGCGCCTACCGCTCACGGCGGCAGCGGCGGTCCGGTATTCAATTCCGAGGGCCAGGTGATTGGGATCAACTCCGCGTACATCGACGGCTTCTCAGGCGGCACGCTCGGCATCTCGGTCGACGCGCTGCGACCGCTGATCGAGGCCGCGCAAAAAACAGTGCCCGCCAGCAACGTGCGCGTGCGCTAGAAGCGATTACTTCCCGTAGTCGTTCCGAACCACTTCCCCGCCCTTCATCACGAACTTCACATGCTCTAACTGCTTGATGTCGTCGAGCACATTGCCATCGACCGCGATGATGTCGGCATACTTCCCGGCTTCGATCGCGCCAATGTCGACGGACCACCCGATCAAATCTGCTGCGTTGATGGTTGCTGAACGGATCGCCTGCAACGGTGACATACCGTAGCGCGTCATCCATTCAAACTCGATGGCCTGCGTGCCGTGCGGAAACGATCCCGCATCCGTCCCGAACGCGATCTTCACGCCGGCTGCCAGGGCTTTCTCGAAGCTGGTCTTGTGGATGGCCAACCGGCTGGTCTTACCGCCCGTCATCGCGAGATCTCCCTTTTCGAGCGCGCAGCAATAGACCTGTAGCGTCGGAACCAGGTACGTTCCCTTCGCTACCATCTTGCGGATCGCGTCGTCGTCCAGTTGAATGCCATGCTCGATGGAGGCGACGCCCGCATCGATGCAGTAGTGCAGCCCCGGCCCATCGTAGGCATGGCACGCCACCTTGATGCCCTTCAGGCGCGCTTCGTCGACGATGGCCTGCACTTCCTCCAGACTGAAATTCGCGACACTCACCTCTTTGCCGTTGGGCAGGAAGCTGTAGCGGTCCGTGCCGTAGATCTTGATCAGGTCGGCGCCATAGTTGAACTGCTCGCGCACCGCCTTGCGCGCCTCGTACGGACCGTCGACGATCTGTACGCCCATCGGCACCGTGACCTGCGGCGCGTAGCCTTCGAGGGCATAGCCGCCGGTCGTCGAAATCCCCCGCGTCGCAACTTTCAGGCGAGGGCCCGGGATCAATCCCTGGTTGATCGCGTTGCGGACGTCGACATCGCTGTACATCGCGCCTTCGGTTTCGACATCGCGCATCGCCGTGAAACCCGCATCCAAATCTTTCTTCACGTTCAGGACGGCCAGAATCGTCCGGTACTGGTAGGAGTCTTTCAGCAGATAGTCTTCGTAGTGAGAATTATCCGTGTCCGCGAGCATGATGTGCGTATGGCAGTCGATCAGACCGGGCAGCACGGTGGCTCGCGATAAATCCACGATCTGGGCGGCAGAGGGGATCTGCTGCTCGCTCGCACTCGCGACGCGCTCAATTCGGCCGCCGCGAATCACGATTACCTGGTCAGTGAGCATCTTTCCCGAACGAACATCGAGCAGCTTGCCGGCTCGAACGAATTCCGGCGCGGCGTTGTTCTGTTGCTGTCCAACGGGAGTGGGGCCAGTAAGCGAAGCGGCCTGCGCCACTGATGAGCGAGGCGCAGCAACGAGGATAACCAGCAAAGGCAGGGCAAGAGATATTTGCGAAAAACGGCGCATGCTCTCTCCGCGGAACAATGTCGATATAAAATTCGAGCGATTGTAGCGCAGAGAGAGCATGGATGGTCCGGCGCAAAAATCCGGAGTACGCTACTACCAGCGCATCCAGCCCGGTTCCCGCACGTGTTCCTCGTTCAGGCGCCGCAGACGTGCGGCCATCACGCCGTTCCGGCCCAAGTAGCCGACAAGCTTGCGAGGATCGCCTCGCTCGACCACAGGCAGCCGGCCAATGTCGTTACGCAGCATCTTGTCGGACGCTTCCGAAATCATCTCGTCTGGAAATGCGATGACTAGATCTTTCGAGCCCGCCTCGAGCACCGTGAGCAGACCCTCTGAATCCTGATCGAGGGCGCGCAGCACGTCGCCGCGAGTAATCAGCCCCGCCAGTTTCCCTTCGTCGTCAACGATGAAAAGCCCCTGATGCCGGCTAACGGCGGGATCATGCTTCGCGATTCGTTCCGCCAGTTCGGCGATCCGCATTTTGGCCGGGACCGTCGGCACGTCCCGATCCATCGTTTCCGCCACCGCCACCTGTTGCAGGATGTCGGTCTCGTAGTCCTGATGAATGCGCAGTCCGCGACGCGCCAACTTCTCCGTCATGATCGAGGTCTTTGGCATGAACAGCATGGCCACGCCATCGGCGATCACCGTCACCAGCATGAGGGGCAGGACCGCGTTGTAATCGCGGGTAATTTCAAACGCGAAAATGATGAAGGCGAACGCAGCTCGCGATGCCGCCCCGAAGACCGCGCCCATCGCCACCAACGCAAACGCGCCCGCAGCGAGGTTCGCGGAGGGAAACAGCCGGTTGATAGTCAGCGCGAAGACGCCGCCCAGCGCTGCGCTCGACATGAACATCGGGGCGAGCAGCCCTCCAGAAGTTCCCGACCCCAGCGAAATCACCAGCGCGATGGCTTTGGCGATCATGACCACGAGCAGGAGCTTCAAGGCCAGTTGCCCGTTCAGGATGTCGCTGATCGTGTCGTACCCAACGCCCAGCACCCGCGGCACGAAGTAGCCGATGATGCCCAGCCCCAACGCCCCGATCGCCGGCCACCACAGCTCATCCACGGGAAGCTTGTCGAACAGATCCTCCACCCAGTACAGCAGCTTGCTGAAGCCGACCGCAGCCAGACCGCAGATGACTCCCAGGACCAGGTAGAACGGCAACGCGCGCGGAATCGCGTAGTCCACCTGCGCCACGGTGAACATCGGTCCGGTGCCAAGGGTCTGCATGTGTACCGCCGTGGCAAGCGTGCTGGCAATCACCAGCGGGATGAACGACCGCGACTTGAACTCGAAGAGCAGAAGCTCGATGGCCAGGATGACGCCGGCAATGGGCGTGTTGAAGGTCGCCGACATGCCCGCCGCCGCACCGCAGGCCAGCAGGACTTTCCTTTCCGAGGCAGTCGTATGGAAGACTTGGCCAATCAACGATCCCACCGCGCCGCCGGTCTGGATGATCGGGCCTTCCGCGCCGAACGGGCCGCCTGTGCCGATGGCAATCGCGGCCGATAACGGCTTCAGGATCGCCACGCGCGGCTGGATGCGGCTTCGATTGAACATCACCGCTTCCATCGCTTCCGGAATTCCGTGGCCCTTGATCTTCGACGAGCCATACTTGGCCATGAAGCCGACGATGAGTCCGCCGATCACGGGGATGAAGATGACCCATGCCCCCAGGTGACTCATGCGCGGACTGACGAAAGCTGTATCGAACCGGTGAAAGAAAAACAGATTCGTGAATAGGCCGATGAGTTTGTAGAGAATCCAGGCGATACCGCCGGCCACCAGGCCGATGCCGCCGGCGAGGAAGGAAACCAGAGCCAGGCGAAACTGCGCCGGTCCAGATCCGTTTTCGAGTTGATTGTGCCCGAAACGCAGGGACTTCGGGCAGGCTACCGCCTGCGTCCGTCACCGTTCACAGCAGAATTGTTCGACATGCGTTAGCTGGATGATCTCCTCTTCCCAACGACAGCCTTCACTCGGGTACCGTTGGAAACTCGAGATCCCTGCATTGCCCGGCGCAGAGCCTTCACTAGCGCTGGCCCCGCCGAACGCAACTCCGCCCGGTGGTGCAACGAAAGCTTGCGCAACACTTTCTCTCCCCTGGGAGTAAGCGACAGCAAGCACCTCGCGCCGGTCTTCGCCTGCGCGCGCCCGCCGGATGTAACCCGCGGCCGACAACCGGTTCACGAGTTCCACGGCGCTGTGATGCTGAATCTGTAATCGCTCAGCCAGCTCGCCGATCGTGGGCCGCGCCTTGGCGGGCAACCCCTTCAGGCCGAGCAGGAGTTGGTGTTGTCTTGGCTCCAGGCCCGCGGCACGGGCCGCCTGCTCGCTGAACGAGAGGAACCGCCTGATCTGGTAACGCAGCTCCGCCAATGCTTCATAGTCCGACAGGGTGAGTGTTTCCATGCCACGGATTATATCGTGGCAATCCAGGGACCTCCGATATGTATCGTATCACGATATAACTAGTATTTTAAAATCGTTAAGAGTGTCGGGAATTCGCCGCGACGCCCAGGCTGGCCAGCCGGAAACACGAGGTCCTTCGACTGCGTTTCGGCTGTCGACTCACTTCGCTCAGGATGACAGCGTGAAAGGTTGGGCAGTGGGTCGAGGGATGCGCTGCCCTCCCCGCTCATTTACAATCCTCGGTTCTCGAATTTCCGCTGAATGGGAGAAACCACCCTTGATCCCGCGCTATACCCGCCCCGACATGGGGCGCATCTGGAGCGAAGACAACCGGTTTCGCAACTGGTTGGCAGTCGAGATCGCGGCCACCGAGACCTTGGCGGAAGCCGGCCTTGTCCCCAAAGAGGCCGCCAAGGCCATTCGCGAACGCGCTGGTTTCAAACTCGAGCGCATTCAGGAAATCGAGGCCGAGGTCCGGCACGACGTCATTGCCTTCACCACCGCGGTTGCCGAGATCGTCGGTCCCCAAGCCCGCTGGTTTCACTACGGGCTGACCTCCAACGACGTGGTCGATACGGCGCAGGCACTTCTGATCGCACAAGCTTCCAACATCATCGCCGAGGATCTCGAGCGCCTTTCTGAAGTACTCCAGCGTCGAGCTTGGGAATTCAAAGACACGCCACAGATTGGCCGCACGCACGGAGTGCACGCCGAACCAATCACCTTCGGCTTCAAGCTGGCCAACTGGTACTCCGAGACGCAGCGCAACATCGCCCGCTTTCGCGACGCTGCTGAGGGTCTGCGGGTAGGAAAATTCTCCGGCGCGGTCGGAACCTTCGCGCACCTGTCTCCTGAACTGGAAGAGAAAATCTGCGAGCGGCTTGGACTGAAAGCTGCCGACATCTCTTCGCAGGTCATTCAGCGAGACCGGCATGCACACTACCTGGCGACGCTCGCGGTAATCGCATCGACCCTCGATAAGATCGCGACCGAGATCCGCCACCTGCAGCGCACCGAGGTCCGCGAGGCAGAGGAGTTCTTCAGCGAGAAGCAAAAAGGCTCATCCGCCATGCCGCACAAGCGGAACCCGGTTACGTGCGAGCAGATCAGCGGACTGGCCCGCGTGGTTCGCTCCAACGCGCAAGCCGCCCTTGAAAACGTTCCCTTGTGGCACGAGCGCGACATCTCGCATTCCTCGGTCGAACGCATCATCATCCCCGACTCGACCACGCTGGTGGACTACCTGCTGCAAAAGACGACGAACCTCATCAACACGATGTTCGTCTATCCCGCGCGCATGATCGCCAATCTCGAAAGCACCCGTGGCCTGGTTTTCAGCGGACAACTGCTGCTCGACCTGGTGGAACACGGCGTCTCGCGCGAGGATGCCTACCGCATGGTGCAGGAACATGCCATGCGCGCCTGGAAGGAAGACCTAGATTTCCGAAAGCTCGTACTGAGCGACAAGAACATCACCAGCCGCGTGCCCGCCAAGCAACTGGAAAACGCCTTCGATCTGAAACGCCAATTACGCAACATCGACAAGATCTTCGCGCGCGTTTTCAAAAAGCCTAAAGCCAAGGCAACAAAGAAGAAGACCACCCGCCGATAACACGGGCACGACCCAAGTGGAAGTCAAAGCTCTTAACCGCTAAGGTCGCGAAGAACACCCGCCAAGAACGCGAAGCACTGCCAAACAAAAAAAGAGGCACGGCTTTCGCCGTGCCTTGAGGAGAGAGTGGAACCTTACAACTTCAATCCTTTTCCACCACCAGGTTGTTCTCGACGCTGAATACGCCGGGGATCTGGCCTACGCGCATCCCCGCGATCTGCTTGTCCATCGAGCTGTTCACTTCGCCGTACAGGCTCACGTGACCACCGTCGATGATGATGCGGATCGGCCGCGCCGGATCAACCGCATACTTGCCAAGCGCCGAGTCGCCATACAGCGCGCGCACCGTGCGCCGGCGGAGGTTGTCGTCAAACATCGAAACCGGCGACACTTTGATTTCGCTGACCACGTCCTTCACGCCAGGCATGCGATACGCAATTGCCAGCGCCGAGTCGCGACCCACGTCGTTGTAAGTCTGGCCACCGATCGTCGCCACGCCATCCTTCACGCTAAGCGTGTAGTAGTTGAAAGCGCTGTCGTACCAGCCCACGCGATCGTAGTACAGCTTCTTCGACAGATCTTCGTGCAGCTGCGCATCTGAGACGGCAGGCCCGGCAACTTCAATCAGGTTGCGAACTCCCTGCACGTTCTTCTGCTTCTTGGCCGACTTGGCGGCGTCGAGTTTGTCCTGATAGAGGTCGACCGTGCCCGTCAAGGTCACGATGCCGTCCTCCACTGTGGACTTCACGTTCTTAAACTTCTGGTTGTCATCCAACTTCTTGATGACGCTGGTTTGAATAGTGGCATCGTTGCGCCCGGCGCTCGAGGTCTGTGCGAACAAGCTGGCGCTCAGCAATCCCACCAACAGGAACGATGAAAAAATGCTTTTGGTCTTAGTCATGATGTCTTTGTTCTCCATCCTCAATTAACTAACTGTTTGGTTAATTATTGGATGAGGCAAGAACGTTCCGGGATGCCCGGAATCGATCGCAGCTTAAGCTTTTGTGAATGAACGATTTACAAAGATACCGAAGGTGGGAGCGCGCGGAGGCGACATTCACGGAAGCTAAGGCCCCCTGGCTCCTAAGGGTCTTCCTCTGCGCCCTCTGCGGAATTTCTCCGCGCCCTCTGCGTTTTAAGATTTTCTTCAGACGGCTACAGCCGATTAATCAACGAAGCCACATACCCGGCCCCGAACCCGTTATCAATATTCACCACGCTAACGTTCGACGCACAAGAGTTCATCATGCCCAGCAACGCGGCGAGCCCTTTGAAAGAAGCCCCGTAGCCGACGCTGGTTGGAACCGCGATCACCGGCACGCCCACCAACCCGCCCACCACGCTGGGCAAAGCTCCCTCCATGCCGGCACAGACAATCAACACCCGCGCCTCGGCCAACTTCTCTCGATTGGCCAGCAAGCGGTGCACGCCCGCCACTCCGACGTCGTAGAGATGCTGCACCTCGTTGCCCATCAACTCAGCCGTGACCACAGCTTCCTCGGCCACCGCGATGTCGCTGGTGCCCGCGGAAACAACCGTGATGATTCCCTTCCCATATGTCTTCCGGTCGCGCTCGAGCACGATAGCCCGAGCCAATTCCCGATACTGAGCCCCACGCACTTTCTTCTTCACGGCGGCGTACTGCTTTTTGTCCACGCGAGTCGCCAACACATTGCCCCCATGCTTGGCGAGCTTCGCAAAAATCGTGGCCACCTGTGCCGGGGTCTTGCGCTCCCCGAAGATTACTTCCGGCATCCCGGTGCGCAAGGCGCGGTGGTGATCGACCTTCGCGAATCCCAGATCCTCAAACGGGAGATGCCGCAGACGAGCGACGGCGTCGTCCGGCGAGAGTTTCCCGCGCCGCACCTCGTCGAATAATTTGCGTATGGATTCGGAGTTCAAGCAAGCGCTCGCGACATAGCTGACTCGAAGTCTACCTTAGCATTCCAAAACCAAGCCAGCCGTCGCTCACTTCTCCATCTCCGAAGGCCAATTCAGAATGACGGAGAGCGGTGCCGCATTCGAAGTATCCAGCTTCGAATTGACGAGAAACTTCTGCCCGTCATCAGTCACGTCGTAGGAAAAGAAATCCATCGCGGAGATTGGTTGCCGCAGGTGGGTTAGGAACAAAGCTGTCGGGGAGCCGGCTTCAAATCCAGCGCCCGTCTTAACGTCCACCGCCATCAGCGTGCCACCTGGCGCTAGATAAAATAGCTCCTTGCCGTCGCGCCGCCAGCGCGGCTCCTCTCCCCCGCCCCGCGACACCTGCCATTTGCTGTTGAAGGCAGGAAACGGCGAAACATAGACTTCCCAGTTTCCGGTCTCGCTGGAAGCATAGGAAACAAACTTCCCGTCCGGAGAAAACTGCGCGTTGCGAATGAGGAACGCTGTCTGCAACAACGGCTGCGCGCGCCAGTCTGCGGTGGTCAAATACCAGAGCTCACGATCTTTTCGTGCCAGCAGGTACTTCCCGTCGCGCGACCAGTCCCACGGACCCTGTTGCGGGGTGCCAGCATCGAAAATATTCTGTGCAGCGCCCGACCCATCCGAATTCTTTTCGTACAAACTGAAGAACAACTTCTCGTTCGACGTGTAGACGACCCTTTTCCCATCTGGACTCCAGATCGTTACTTGTTCCAGCCAGGGACCAAACCCGAGGCGAGCCACTCCATTGTTCACCAGATCGTGTACCCAGATGTTCACGTGACGGCCATCGGTGTCGGTCTGGTCGACAGCCACGCGTCGGCCATCCGGAGAAAGCTTGGGATTGGCGACCTGGTCCGGGCCTCCCACGACCCCCACTTGTTTTCCGCGCCGGTCGAACCATGTGAGTTGCGAGTTGTTTGCGCCCTTCCCCAGTACCGGTTTGCGCGACCAGCGTGCTGCCGGAAACAGTGAAGACCGCGAAATCCGTCTGCGGGAAGTACTGCACCGCATCGCTGACGATGCGCGGCTCCCCGACCAGCGTGTAATTGTGCAGGTCGAAACTCTGCGCCACCAGCGCGTTGTCGCGCCAGTACACCAGGTAGCCGGGTGCCGAATACACAGCATTCGAGCTCGCATTCACAACGGGCCGCTTTTCTGCCGAATCCAGCGAACCTACAAAAATCTCATTGTTGTCGAGCTTCCCGGAAAAATTGCATGCCAGGTAGATGAAATGGCGGCCGTCCGGCAGAAAGACCGGCCACCGGTGGCTGACCTGACTTTGACCGGGTTCCGGCTCCGAAACCTTCGTGGGAGTACCGCCAGAGGATGACACGCGATAGAGACCGCTCCACGCGTCGGGCGTGTAGAGAATCACTCCATCCTGGCCCCATGCACCTCCGCGCCCGAACGGGGCGTCCGCAATCATCTGCGCCGATCGTCCCGACGTCACATCGATCGTCTTCAATTTTCCCTGTGCAAAGAATCCCAGCGCACGGCCGTCCGGTGACCAGAAAGGATACGTCGCGCCTTCAGTGCCCTGCAGCACCGTCGCACTGCGCGCACCGACTTCGTGAATCCAGATGACGTTCTTGTTCGCTTGCTCCGAGTAGGCGACCAGCGCCAGCGTTCGACCATTGGGCGAGAGGGTCACAGTCGCGGCCGGACTCGGCGCCGAACTGAGGAAGTACATGGCGGGAGCGGTCTGATGGCTTCCTCGCCACCACGCCCAGCCGCCGGCCAGGAGTGCCAGCAGCAATATGCCAGCGAGTAACCACCCCAACCAATCCAAACGCGTATGGGTCACGACTCCGGAAATTGGAATGGCTTGCGAAGAACCGCCGCCCTGAACTCCCTTCAGTTGTAGTTTGACGTCGTGCGCGGTCTGCACCCGCTCGTCCGGATCTTTCACCAGACAATTCCTTACCAGTCCTTCCAGGACTGGCGGGGACATTGGCTGGACACTCGAAATCGAAGGCGGATCCGCTGCCAGAATCGCTGCGATCGTCGAAGCCGTCGTCTTCCCTTCGAATGCTCGCCGCCCGGTCACCATTTCGTAGAGCACCGTGCCGAGCGCAAAGATGTCGCTGCGCGCGTCCGCTTCCTTGCCTTCCAGCTGTTCAGGAGAAATGTACTGAAACGTCCCGACGACCATGCCTTCCTGGGTCAGAGGATGCTGGGGAGTCGCCAGCGTCTGCGTCAGGCTCGAACTCGCGACGCTGGCCGGCAACACAGGCTTCGCCAGCCCGAAGTCCATCAGCTTCGCTCCGCTGCGCGTGAGCATGATGTTGCCCGGCTTCAAATCCCGGTGAACGACTCCGCTGCGATGCGCTTTTTCCAGGCCTTCACAGATTTCGATTCCGGATTTCAGCACCTGCTCCAGCGGCATCGGTCCCTTGCGAAGGCGGTCGGCCAGCGTCTCGCCCTCGAGATACTCCATGACGAGAAAGCTGATTCCGTCTTGCGTGCCGACGTCATACAGATGGCAGATGTTGGGATGGCTGAGGCCCGAGATGGTGCGCGCTTCCCGGTCGAAGCGCTGCTTGGCATCGGGATCGCTCGCCAGATTGGAAGGAAGAATTTTAACGGCGACGATCCGGTCAAGGCGAGTGTCGCGAGCGCGATACACCTCTCCCATCCCGCCCGCCCCGATCGGCGTCAGGACCTCATACGGCCCAAGCATGCTTCCCGAGCGGAGAGCCATTGGTGGGCCGTAATTATAGTCTCAATTCACAGTTACCAATTCGCGAACTGCGGGACGGCACGCCTGCAGGTCAAGACGCTATCAGCAAGTCCGACTCAGGCCCGCGCGCCGCCGCAGCAGATCGCGCGTTCGCTCCCTGCCGGGCACGGTTCAAAGTTCTGAACTCGACGGCTTTGGCAACGTGTTCCGCATCTCTGCCAACACCTATCAGCGTCGCCGAGGACATCGCATACAGAAAATGCAGGCCCACGAAATACATCCCGGGCTCGCGGTGAACAACTCCGCGCTCGTGCATGGGCCTTTCCTTCTCGTCGAACACCGGCAGATCAATCCAGGAGAATCCCGGCTCGTAGCCCGTGCACCAGATGATGTTGGCCACATCCAGAGTGGCCCCGTTGGCGAGCAACGGCCGCCCATCGCGCACGCCCACTACGCGCTCCACGCGCTCGACACCCGCATTAATCAAGTCCTGTGGCTTTACGCGCACCAGCGGAGTCGTACGAGTAAGCAGCTTGGGATGCTGTTTGCGGCCGAGCGGTGTACCGAGGGTCAGCACATGGTGGCCGATGAAACGCACGATGCGGAACAGGATCTCCCGGCCGAAAAACGTGTCGATCTGAAACGGTATGAAACCAGACTCTTTCCCCGACATCCAGGTCGGGTGCGTTTTCGCAACTTCCATCGCTATGTCGGCGCCCGAATTCCCCACTCCCACTACCAGTGTGTTGCCCGGCTTGAGCTGCGACGGGTTGCGGTAGTGATGCGAATGCACCTGCACGATGTTTGCATCGAGTTCGCGCGCGAACGACGGCATCCGCGGCACCTGGTAATTCGCCATCGCCACAATCACCTGGTCGGCTTCGAAACGTTGCTTATCGGTTTCGACCAGAAACTTCCCGTCTCGCTTCGACAGCCGATTCACCTTCATTCCGGTGGATACGGGCAAATGAAAATGCTCGGCGTAATTCTCAAGGTAGTCGGCGACGGCGTCCTTCCCGACAAAGGCATCCCCACTCCCGGGGAAGGGCATGCCTGGAAGTCCCGCATATCGCGCGGGCGTGAACAGCCGCAGCGAATCCCACCGCTTCCGCCACGCGTCACCCACGCGGGCATGGGCATCCAGAATCCGAAACGACAGTTTGCGCTGCGCCAGCTGGTATCCCATGGCGAGCCCAGCCTGCCCGCCGCCGATCACGAGAGTCGAAACTTTTTCGGTGTCGCGGTCTTCGTTCATCAGTCATCGGATGCTAGAGGGAGGCAGTAGGACTCGCATGGCTTCCATAAAATTCGAAAAAAGTTAGCGCTCAGGCCTACTTCCGGCTTTCGAGGCAGAGGACAAGCCGATTTGAGATTTCAGATTTTCGATTTCCGAGATAATTTTCAGACGGGAAGATGAGATTGGAAATTGCGTCGGCAGAGGATTTTAAATTGAGAGAAAAAAGAACCTCGCGGGGATCACACCCATCCAACGATCAAGACCTGAGACCTGAGACCCAACACCCAAGACCTACGACCCGTTCCGATGCGCTTTCCTCCGCACCCCGCGCAGTCGACTCACCAGCGTGAAGTACGCCTCGCGCGCCGTCCCAGGTTCTTCCACGTGGGTAAGGAAGAGTGTTCGGACGAATCCGGGAGTCACCCGGCCTTCCAGATATCCTTCGTAGAGATCGCACCCCAGCAAGTAGCCGAGTTGCTGCGTGATGTATTCGAACTTCGCGCCGCTGCTGCGGATGCCTTCATCCAGCGAGCCACGCACGCGATCGCACTGGCTGCGCGTCGGTTTCCAGCAACCGGTGCAACAGCAGGAAATCGATGGCCCGAACGGCGTCGGGGAAATCAAGGCCGGTCTGCCGCTCAACATCTTCACGAGTCGCATCGTTCAACTCACGCAAGTCACTCTCGCGCGCCGCCGGGCGCGCCGGATACAGGACCCGCGAACCGAAATATGCCAGCGCATTCTCGAGTACGCGGCCATAAAAGAAGTCTGCCGGCTCGTCGGCCGCTTCGTCGCGCGCAGCCACCCGCGTGGGCAGGCCGCGGCACGCGTGGTGCAGAAAACGCGCTGCTTCTTCCGACGCAGGCAGCATCTGGAAATCGTGCATGTAAAACGCGTTCACCTGCGGCAGATAGGCGCAGCCGCGATCTTCCACGCGCTGCAGCATCGCGTCCCGCTCTTCTTCGCTGACGCCCTTGCGCGAGAGCAACCGCCGGAGCAGATTGTCCGAAGACCGGTAATAAACTTCCGGCAGCAGGTCGACCAAAAACTTCGGCTGGGTCGTGTTGTGCGGTGAGTAGCGATTGATACCTAGGAATCGAACCAGCCCATCGATCAGGTTGTAAACCGTGGGCCCCAGATCCGGGCCGTCGGACTCTTCCCTCCGCCAGCGGTCCAGGCACAGCCGGTAATTCTCGTATTTCTCGAGCGGAGTGGCGTTGAACACGCAGACCACATCGCTCGCCACCCGCACCGCCTCCACGCGATCATGGCGCTCGCCAGCGGCGCGCCAGTAGAGAGCATCCACGTTTTGCAAGATCGTAAGAACGTTTTCCTGCGGCAACGCAGTCCGCACCTCACGCGGCAGGTGCGCAGGCGCCAGGTGCGATTCACCAAAGAGCACCAGAATCGCCGCTTCCGGATGCCGCTGCCGGATTTCCACCAGCTTGTCGGCCGCATGACGATCCCGTGCCCCGATCTTGCGCAGATCCTCGCGAGGCATGCAGTCCAGTCCGTAGATCGCATCGGCGTGCTCGCGCGCCGTTACCAGCAACTCGTAGAACGGATCCCAGTCGTAGCCCCAGTCCAGCTGAAAACGCATGCGCTCGCGCAGTTCGTGCTCGTCGATTTCGCGACGCCACCACTCGTCAATGATGTGCTGGTCGCGAGCGAAGATCGTCTCTACACCCAAAACCACCGGACGATCGCCGATCAGGGCACGCTGCTCAAGCAAAGCTCCGGCAAACCGCTGGCACGCGGGCAGAGCATGGTAGTCGCCGATTAATACCAGGTCGGCGGGCTGCACCGCTTCCTGAACATCCGCCGGAGTCAGAACCGATTCGTATGTGCGATACGCTGCGCTGAAGTCTTTCAGGTACTTGCGGCGTCCGACGTGGTCGTTGGCACGGATCTCGCGTTCCACTCCCTCCAGCGCATGCCTCTGCGCCGCCGAGCGCCGCGACCGCAAGTGTGAAGGATTCGCCATTTCGTTCAGAACGCCGTCTGCCTTGCCTCTCCTTGACTTCTTCTCCGCGGCATCCCTATGCTCAAAAGCCCAAGGAGCCCGCTTGCCTGCAAATGAACCTCACAACCTGACCGTCGCCACCACAGGCGCCAGCGGCTCGATCTTTCTCAAACAACTTCTGCTCGCCGTCGAACGCGATGCCCGCGTCAAGACCGTGAACTTCGTTGCCTCCGACAGCGCCCTGCGCGTGCTAGCCGAAGAACTCTCGCTCCGGGGACGCAGCAATCTCGTCGGCCAGATCCTGGGCAAAGCTTCCCGCAAGATCCAGCTGCAATCCAATGCCGATATCGGTGCGAATGTGGCCAGCGGTTCCTACCCTAGCGATGGGATGATCGTCATCCCCTGCAGTGTTGGAACCCTAGCGCGCATCGCCAACGGCATCGCTGCGCAACTCATCGAACGCGCCGCCGATGTAACTCTCAAAGAACGAAGGCCTCTGGTGCTCTGCGTCCGCGAGACGCCTCTGAATAAGGTTCACATCCGCAACATGTACAGAGCCGCCGATGCCGGTGCTACCGTCTTCCCGCTCATCCCGACCTTCTACAACCGCCCCGCCAGCCTCGATGCCATGGCCCGCGAGTTCGCCTACCGAGTGCTCGCTCATATCGGCCTTCCGCAATTAGATGCGTACCGCTGGAAGGCCTGATTTTTCAAACACTTAGCAGGAAGCAAAAGTCCCTGAGGGGAGAGTTCCAGTCTAGGCAGGAGGAAGGTCAACGGCTAGATAGCCGGGGGACATGTCCGGGTGGGGAGAAGACCGGATTCAGGCCTCTTGAGCCCGCCGACGGAGATAGTCGTATCCGGCTTATAATCTCTGCCCGGGTGACGCGCGTGAACTGCCTCAAAGGCACGATCAGTGCTCTCGCAGCTTTATTCGTAGCGGTATGTATCCTGGGTCCCTGGTCGGCTTTTCGAGGACTGAGCAGCGAGAAGGCAACTGGTATAGCCGTCGTTGCGGCAGGTTTCTTCTCACCTTGGTTCTGGATCGTGGCGACAATCGTCTTCGCGTTGTTTCTAGCTGCCAGTCGCCTGCGAAGCAGATTTCTTAGAGTGCTCCGTTTTGGCTCCCGGCCGGAACCACATCGCTGCTGACTGTCGCCAGCGCGACTTTCATTGCGTACGTTTTCTTGCACGTCAGCCATTCCTAGATCATGCGGCCCCCCATCTATACTCTCCCGATGCGAATTCTCTGCTGCTCTGCTTGCTCCTCGTTGCCGCATCGTCTTTAGCCCAATCCGTTGCCGGACTGAAATGGACTCCACCCTCCGGATGGAAAGCCGAAGAGGGGTCGCGCCAGATGCGCGCTGCCACTTACACCGTGGCTCCCGTCGCCGGGGATACGACAAATGCGGAGTGCGTGGTCTACTTCTTCGGCGCCGGACAGGGCGGCTCGGTCGACGCGAACCTGGAGCGCTGGAAAGGACAGATCGTCGGTCCCGATGGCAAGCCGGCCGACGCCAAGATCGCGAAGCGCACCGTGCACGATCTTCCGGTCACGACCATTGATTCTTCCGGCGACTACTCAGGCATGGGCGGCCCCATGGCAGCCTCGAAGGCCGTGCACAACAACTACCGCCTGCTGGGCGCCATCATCGAAGGCCCGGTCGGAAACATCTTTCTGAAATTCACCGGCCCGGCGAAAACCATCGCCGCCAGCCAGGAAGACTTCGAAAAGCTAGTGAACTCGTTCGAAAAAGAGAAGTGATTCGAGCGGGGGGTTTCTCCGCGCCCTCTGCGGCAGTTCTCTGCGCCCTCTGCGTTTTAAGATTTTCGGGAGGACAAGGGCTAGAGTCTACCGCTCCGCACCCACGACGCTCCGCACGACAGTCTCAATAGTCGGCGGATGCAGCAACGTATTGTGGATCAAGCACCGGTGCACCGCGTCCTCAACACCCTTCTGATGAACCTCACTCAACTCCACCGGCACCTCGAGCTCAATGCGGAAGTGATCCACGCGCGCCGGATTCTTTTCCTTCTGCGCGACCACGCGCACCCGCGTCCCTTCGGTCGCCAGGTTGTGCCGCCGCAGATACTCAGCCGCATAGTAAGCCGCGCACGATCCCAGCGACGCCAGCAGCAACTCGGGCGGCGTCATGCCCTCGTCGAAGCCACCATTCTCCCGCGGCTGATCTGAGACGATCGTATGTTCCCGCGCCTTGATTTCAAACTGTAATGCTCCCAGATGCTCGACCTGTATCTCCATTATGCCCTCCGTATGAACACAAGCCCTTAGCCACCGAATTCCGGATCCAATCTCTCGCGCACCAGCGCCCGAGCTCGATGCAACCGCGACTTCATCGCAGTCAGGGAGATGCCCAGCCTTCTCGCCACTTCTTCTCCGGGCACGTCGTCCAGATCGCGCAATTCATAGACCTCGCGATAGACAAGTGGAAGCTCATTGATCGTGCGATCCAGCAGATCCTTCATTCGCCCGATTTGCAGCTGATCTTCGGGTGAAGGATGACCACCGGCAATCTCGCGCCCTTCGTCTTCAAGTTGTGACAGCTGCAACAACGGAGCCAACGCCGCCTTCTCCTTCAACCGCCAGCACACCCGCCGCGCGATTTGCGCCAGCCAGGGACGGAATGCGTCCTGATCGCGCAGCTGATCGAGGTGACGGTACGCCTTCAAGAGAGCTTCAATCAGCACGTCTTCGGCGTCTTCGCGGTTGCCGCACGCGCGGAACATCTGCCGGTACACCGTATCCTTGTGTGCTTCGGCAAGGTGCTCGAATTCCTCCACTGCTTGTTCGTCTCTCACCAACCAAATGCTACCCGCAACAGCTCGGACGATCTGTGCCGCACGTCACGTCTCCGCGGCGTGGTCCATTCCAGGGCATCTTGCTCAGCAGCAAAGCCATAGGGCAGAAATCCGTTAGTCCCGCAAAAGTGAGACCCAGTCCAATGAACCCGGCCAGGTAGATCCAGCGCACGCTCACCAGGACTGCCAGCAGCGCGCCAATCAAGGCGAGCAAGCCAGCGCCGAGCCGCACCTGGCGCTCCAGGGACCAGCGGGTATTGCAGCTGACGACCAGCGGCAAACCAGCCTGACGCCAGGCATCCGTACCGCCTTCCAGCACTTTCGCATCGGGACGGCAGGGCTCCAGCAGTGTGGCCGCCATGCGCGCACGCTGCCCGCTCTTGCAAATCAAAACGAGGGGAAACTTCGCATCCACGTCACCGGCTCTCGACTCCACCTGCTCAAGAGGCATGTGGATCGCCCCGGGAATGTGTCCGGTGGCGAACTCCGACGCGGAACGCACGTCAATCAGGAGCGCATAGCGTCCCTCCGCGAAAAGACCCTGCATGCTGGGAATTGATACGGTCTCGGTCACTGGCAGATTGCTCCTTCATTCGGGAAGAGCCCCCTCTCCCGCAAAAGGATTCATCTGCACGAAAATCCGCACCACGCTGGGTCATGGACCGTCCGAATCTGGCGCTTCGTTCTTCCGTAACGAGTTCAGCGGCCCTCGCTCCGCTCCGGGCAACGCTGGATGTTATCTTTGTCATGCCACAAGCCCACATCCATGGACGTTCTTAACGCCCTCTTCGAGCAGCACTTTCACCATCCGCCGACGCGAGTCGTCCAACTGCAGGGCGAACTGGGCGGCTCGGGACGCAAAATCATCCGCCTCTCCGACGGACAGCAAAGCGCCATCGGGATTCTGCACGACGTGCGCGAAGAGAACGCCGCGTTCCTCGCCTTCAGCCGCCACTTCCGCCGACATGGTTTGCCGGTACCCGAAATTTATGGCGAGAATCTCGAGCAAGGCGCCTACCTCGAGCAGGACCTCGGCAGCACCACGCTGTTCGACTTTCTGCAGAGCAATCGGCCGGGAGAAGTCATCGCGCCGTCGGTCGTCGAGGCCTATCGCAAAGTGGTCGCCGTGCTGCCGCGATTTCAGGTCGACGCCGCGCGCGATCTCGACTACTCAGATCTGCTATCCGCGCGGCCGCTTTGATCGCCAGTCCATCGCCTGGGACCTGAACTACTTCAAGTACTATTTCCTGCGCCTCGCCGGAATTCCCTTCAGCGAGCAGGCGCTCGAAGACGATTTCGACCGCGCTGACGGAACTCCTGCTCAGCGCGCCGCAGGACTACTTCCTCTACCGCGATTTCCAGTCGCGCAACGTGATGCTGGTCGATGGCCAGCCGTACTTCGTCGACTACCAGGGCGGACGCAAAGGCGCGCTGCAATACGACATCGCCTCGCTGCTCTACGATGCGAAGGCCGACCTGCCGCCCGAGCTCCGCCAGCAATTGCTCGACTACTACCTCGACCAGCTGGCGAAGCACATCCGCCTCGATCGCGAAGAGTTTCTGCGCTACTACTACGGATTCGTCTACGTCCGCATCATGCAGGCGCTCGGTGCCTACGGATTCCGTGGCTTCTACGAGCGCAAGCCGCACTTCCTGCAAAGCGTGCCGTATGCGCTCAAGAACCTGCGCTGGCTGTTGCACAACGTCAAGCTGCGCGGTCGAACTGCCCACGCTGCTCGAGGCCTTCAACAGCATGCTGGGCTCGGAGAAGCTGCAAAATATCGCTTCGGCCGCCGACACGCTCACCGTGCGCATCTTCAGCTTCTCGTTTCACCGCGGCTGGCCCAAAGATGAGACCGGCAACGGCGGCGGCTTTGTCTTCGACGGCCGCAGCCTGCCCAATCCTGGCCGCCTCGAGCAATTCAAGCCTCTCACCGGACGCGATGCGCCGGTCATCGAATACCTGAACCAGCAGGAGAGCGTGCACCAGTTCTTCGCCAGCGTTCTGTCGCTGGTCGACGCCAGCATTCAGGAATACCAGCGCCGCGGATTCAAGCACCTCATGATTTCGTTCGGATGCACCGGCGGCCAGCACCGCTCCGTCTACCTCGCCGAGCAATTGGCGAAGCGACTGCGCGACCGCAACGGCGTAGACGTCGTCCTGCGCCACCGCGAACTGGAGAGCAAGCCGGAATGAAGGCGATGATCCTGGCCGCCGGCCTGGGCACGCGCCTGCGCCCGCTCACCAACGACCGTCCCAAAGCGCTCGTCGAAATCGCCGGCCGCACCCTGCTCGAGATCACGCTGGAACGCCTGCGCACCTTCGGCATCCACGAAGTCATCATCAACGTCCACCACTTCGCCGACAAAGTCGTCGACTATCTGCGAGCCCATCGGGACTTCGGGATGCGGATCGTGATTTCGTGCGAAGACGTTCTGCTCGACACCGGCGGCGGGCTGAAAAAGGCGGCGTGGTTTTTCCTCGAGAACTCCGAGACTTCCAACGAGCCCTTCCTCCTGCACAACGTCGATGTTCTCAGCACGATCGACCTGCGACGCATGGTCGAGTTTCACACGCAACGGCAATGCCCTCGCGACGCTGGCGGTGCAGAATCGCAAGACGTCGCGCTATCTCCTGTTCGATTCGTCCATGAAACTCTGCGGCCGCCGAACCGGCGAGCATGGCAAGCCGGAACTGGTTCGTGCGGCATCGGACGTTACCGCGCTGGCCTTCTCGGGAATCCACGTGATCTCCCCGCGGCTTTTGACGATGCTGAGCGAAGACGGTGCGTTTTCGATCATAACGTCGTACCTGCGCCTGGCCGCCCAAGGCGAATCCATTCAGGCGTTCCACGCCGATGACTACTACTGGCGTGATTTAGGCAAGCCAGAGAACATCGCGCAGGCCGAGGAAGACATCAAGAACGGCCTTGTGGCGTGAGCGCTCCCGGCAGCTGAAGATTCGTATCAGGGCGCGCCTTCAGGCGCGCCGTTAAGCCCTGCAGCGAATGCGCCTTTAGGCGCTGTGTCCGGTCGAGAACAATGCCTGCGGCGGCACCGCCCCTAAAGGGGTCGTAAGAGGCAACCCGTTACGGCATCGCTGAAGCGATGCCCTGATACAAACCGAAACGCCTTGCCCCGCATCGCCGCGTTTCGCGCTTTCTGTTGACTCCCCCGGCACACACTTTCGTGCCGGTTGACGCGCCCGCCCTTTCCGTACTAGTCTGCGATTACACCGGAAAGGAGGTGGTCGAATGCAAAGTTCAGATGGTAGTTGTAGCAAAAGACCAGGTGAGGTGGCTGAGACTTAGAGCGGTCGCTCTAAGCGGGACGTTCCGCAGGCGCCGTAAGGTTCCACGGAGCGTTACAGCCCGCACACTACCGGTGAGTTAGGGTTCCGATCCGCCCAGTTGCGGTCGAACTGGGACCCGGAGTTGCCGAAGAGGCCACGTAGAGTGACCACCTCTTGGTCAATCCCAACAGTACCACCGGCGGCCCGCGCGCTTAATCGTGCGCGGGCCGTTTTATTTTTTGGAGAACTTGGATTTTGTGCAGTTGGCTGCGGGAATCTCGCGCTCTTTTAGAATTGCTGGACTGAGGTCGTCATGAAAGGTCCCGCCAAAAAACTCCCCGCTGGTGAAGAGCACATCCGCCGCGTTCGCCGCCTCTGTACGGCCCTGCCCGAGACGACTGAAAAGCTCTCCCACGGCGAGCCGACCTTTTTCGTGAAGAAGAAGGTCTACGCGATGTTCGTGAACAATCACCACGACGACGGTCACGTCGCCGTCTGGCTTCCAGTGGCACGCGGAGCCCAGGCCAGCCTGATCAAAAGCGAGCCAAGCAAGTTCTATCTGCCGCCCTACGTCGGCGTGCGCGGATGGGTGGGCATCGAACTCGATCAAATCGACGACGACGAACTCGCGGAGTACTTGCTAGACGCCTGGCGCCTGATCGCGCCCAAGAAAGTGAGCACGAAGAAATCCTGAAACTTTTTTTCACCAAGACACAGAGTCACAGAGGAAACCATTTTTGCATTTCTCTGTGACTCTGTGAGTGAATGCTTTCCTGGCGCTCTAAACGGGCGCAGTCGCAAGCTCAGCGTTGGCGATTGCAGCGCCCTCCACTTCTCTTCTCCGGCTCCAGAAATAGATCGCGAACGCCACGGCCACCAAAGGCAACACCGCACCAAACTCGTCAATGAACCAAGCCGTCTTGCCGCGATCGGCGGTGAGCGGCGTGAAAATCGCCTGCACGTACAGATTGTGACTGGCGTGCAGTATCGCCCCCGTCCACAGGCTACCCGACTTCAACCGCAACCACGCGAACACGACCGCGATCGCCACCACCATCACCGTGAAGCAGGTCAGCCCGTACCACGCCGGTGTGCCGTTGTTGTAGTCGCCCCAGATCAGGCCCGGATAGTGCCAGGTCGCCCACACGATCCCGCTGATCAATGCCGTGGCCGTGAATCCGAAGGTCTTCGACAGTTCCGGCACAAGAAATCCGCGCCAGCCAATCTCTTCTCCCAGCGCGCGTCCCATGCTGCCGATCAGCCCGTAGCTCCCCACCAGCAACACATAGAGCACGGTCGATGCCGCCGGAGAGAGGCGCAACCCCATCCGCCCGACCAGGCTCTGCATGTACTCGTGGTTAGGAAATCCGCCCAGCCCGCCGATCCACACGATCAGGTAAGCAATCGCCGCGTAGACGAGCGGCACATACCAGCTCATGAGCGCGTACTTGCGCGCGGGCCACTTCCATCCCAGCTCTGAGAGTTTGCGCCCATTCAGCTTCAGCGTGGCAAACGCCGCCAGCGCCGGGCACCACATGATTCCGGTCACGTAAAGCCCACCGCCCCCACCGAGCGAATGCGCCCGCAGCATCAGAAAATAAAACACCGAGCTGAAAAGAAACACGAAGCCCACGTACATCAACGCCTGTCGGCGCGAACTCTGTGCTTCCGGCATTGTGCCCTCCTTGCCAATGAGATCTGAACCTCTTCACCACAAAGTCACAGAGACACGGAGAAGCGCCGAGAAGGGTTTTCTCTGTGACTCTGTGGTGAGTCTTACCTCTCAATCTCAAAAGTCTTGTCATCTCGAGCGGAGTGAGGCGGCAGCCGAACGCAGTCGAGAGACCTTGCGTTTTCGCGGCGCCTAACCAGTCGCGACCCTCTCAAATCCCTTGAGAATCACTTCTTCCGTCTCCCGCGCCAACTCAAGCCCCGCCAGTTCCTCGCGCAGAAACCAGCGTACTTCGCGCGCATCATCGCCGGCCCGCAATTCTCCGGCAACCCGCCGGCACAGGAAATCGATCAGCACATAGTGATATCGCATCCGTCCATCAGCATCGGGAATGACTCGCTCAAACACGCCCAGCAGTTCGCCAGGTTCCACCGCTAAGCCGGTCTCCTCAAGCGCTTCGCGCACGGCCGCCTTGCGCAGCGTCTCGCCGATCTCAAGCACGCCTCCGGGAATCGACCACTTGCCCTTCCAGCGGCGGATGCCCGCGCTTTACGAGCACAACACGATCTTCTTCGATGATGATCGCGCCGACGCCGACAAGCGGCGTATCAGGATACTCACGTTTCATCTCGGCCTCAGCGGGACAAAAAGCTCTTAACCGCGAAGGTCGCAAAGAACTTCCGCTGAGTACGCGAAGCGACCCATTTTGAGCTCTTCTTCGCGTCCTTCGCGGGGTTTTCTTTGCGTACTTTGCGGTAAGGATTTTTCCGCGACTCAGTACTCTACTCCATAGCCGCGTTCCGCGACTTCCGGCTACAATGTCGCCCATGGCTCTTGAGGAATATCAGCGAAAACGCCGCTTTGACGCGACCCCCGAGCCTTCCGGCAAGGTCGAAAAGAAATCCGCACACCGCTTCGTGGTGCAAAAGCACCGCGCCTCGCACCTGCACTACGACTTCCGCCTCGAACTTGATGGCGTGCTGAAGTCTTGGGCCGTACCCCGAGGCCCGTCACTCGATCCGGCCGACAAGCGCCTGGCCATGCACGTTGAAGATCATCCCGTCTCGTACTTCGACTTCGAAGGCAACATCCCCGCCGACAACTACGGCGCCGGATCCGTCATGGTATGGGACGTCGGCACCTGGCAGCCGTTGGGCTCGGTGCCGGTCGACGGCAAATACGTCCCGACCACCGACGATGAAGCGCGCGCCATGCTGGCGAAGGGCGACTTGAAATTCCGACTGAAGGGCAAACGCCTGAACGGCGACTTCGCCCTGATCAAGATGAAAGGCCGCCGTGCGGGAAGCAAGGGCAACGAGTGGCTGATGATCAAGAAGCACGACGAGCACGAAGTCGAAGAGTACGACATCGACCAGTACGATAGCTCTGTCCTAACCGAGCGCAGCATGGACGAAATCGCTGGTGACGACGCCTCCGCCGAATGGCGCAGCCGCCCGGCAGGTCGAGGTGGAAAAGTAAAAGCACCCTGGCTCGCGGACGCCATCAAGAAGTTCGACGAGAAAAAATCCGCCGAAAAGAAAGCGTCGAGGCCAGCTTCTGCAAAGGCGGCTTCCACAAAGAAAAAGTCGTCTGCGATATCCAGGAAGTCCAAAACAACCGAGATCCGCGCGGCCGCGCCAGAAAAAAAAACGCTGAACCCGCGCCGGAAGTCCGCGTAACCGCAGACGCATCCGCTCAACGCTCCGCGAAGAGAGCGAGCAATTCCGCCAAGTCGCGATCCAGGCAATCGCAAAGCGCCCTGGATGACGTAGCCACGCCGATCGAAGCGCCGCCTTCCTCAGTGCCCTCCGTGTCCTCTGTGGTAAAAGGCTCTTCTCAGCGCGCGCGACCTCCGCCGTCTGCAGTTCAAGATATCCCAGGCGCCAGAAAAGCGCCCATGCCCACCGCGATCTACCCGATGCTCGCCACCTCCATCGAAGATCCCTTCGACAGCCCCGAATGGTTCTTCGAAATTAAATGGGACGGCTACCGCGCGATCGCATTCCTCGAGAAAGGCAACGTCCGCCTCGTGTCGCGCAATCAGAACGATCTCACCGGCCAGTACTCCGACCTGCACGACATGGCGAAGTACGTGAACGCGAAGACCGCCGTCCTCGACGGCGAAGTCATCGCGCTCGACGATCAGGGCAATTCGTCCTTCAGCCTGATGCAGCAGCGCACCGGCTTTCGCGACCGCAACCGCCGGGTCGCGCCGCAGCGCGACATTTCCATCCTGTACTACGCGTTCGATCTGCTCTACGTTGACGGCTACGACCTGCGACGCGCGAAACTTGAGGACCGCAAGGCGCTCCTCGCCACCCTGCTGACCACTCCCAACGACACCATCCGCTACTCGGAACATTTCGTCGGCGAAGGCAAAGCACTTTTCGACGCCGCGCGCCAGCAAGGACTGGAAGGAATACTCGCCAAGAAGCGCGACTGCCCCTACGAAGAGCGCCGCAGCCGCAATTGGCTCAAGATCAAAATCCGCCACACCGTCGAGTGCGTCATCGGCGGCTACACCGACCCCGAAGGCAGCCGCCAGTATTTCGGCTCGATCGTGCTGGGCTTATACGACAAGGAAGGCAGACTCATCCACGTAGGCCAAGCGGGCAGCGGATTCGATCAAAAGACACTCGCAGCCATGTGGAAGGTCCTGAGCAAGCTCGAAACGAGCAAAAGCCCGTTCCACGGCCCAGTCGACGCCGTGCGTCGCGCCCACTGGATCAAGCCCGAACTGGTAGCCGAAATCGAATACTCAGAATGGACGCATCTGACGAACGAAGGCGGACAGAAATTACGGGCACCGGTGTTCTTGGGATTGCGGGAAGACAAGGATCCGAAAGAGTGCACGTTTGAGCGGCAGGGGTAGAGGCAGGTCTTGGGTCTTGGGTCTTGGGTCTTGGGTCTTGGGTCTGGCGTCTGGGAAGGTAAAGACACTGTCACCGCGAGAGCCGAGGCGAGGTTAGTTCCTAACACCTAAGACCCAATACCCAACACCTGCTACTTAATATCCTTCACCGCCAGCATAGTCCCATAATCCTTCCCCGAAGGCTCCACCGCCCGCGCAATGATCGCCGAAAATCCGTCGCGGTATTCGGGATACTTCGCCACCAGCGCCTTAATAGCAGCCAGATTGTCTTGGTACGTCTGCGCGGTGTTGGCCACGCTGGGGCACTGGTACTTCGCGACCAGGTCGATGTCACTGTCGATGCCCACGGGAAAAATGCTCGTGAACCGATACGTTTTCCCGCCAGCCAGAACGTCGACCGGATTTTCCGCCGAAGGCGCATCCGGAACTTGTACGGTTTGCGACTCGTCGTACAGCTTGTCGGTCTCCATGGTGCTCATGAAGGGAACCGGCACCATCAACTCGCGTGCTTTCAGGTAATACATCGACGCGTTGTGGTTCTGTCCTTTGCTTTTGAACTGGCGCGCGCGATCTCGAAACCACGCACCGTCGTGGCCGCCGGCCTGCGACGGTCGTGCGTAGTAGCCGCCCAGTTTCCAGTCGGCGCCAGCTTTCTGCAGGACCAGCGATAGCGTCTCGGGCGTTTTTGCCGCGACGTCCATGATCACGATGCCGTAGTCGCCTGGCGGCAGGTTGGGAATCACGAAGACTGCGCTGCTGTTCGGTCTGCCCGGTCTTGCCGAACACCCCGCACAAGAATTCTGCACGCGCGATCGGCTGCGCGCCCTCGGCGTTCAAGACGAATAACGGGCGCAAGGTTGTCTGCGCTCCCGTGAAATTCGCCTGATTATCCCGGACTGCCGTTTCGACTCCACCGAAGTCAGAGGCGAGTGCCGGAATCGAATTCTGCTTGATCGACGCCGTGTCGCCCTTCGACGTCCAGTCAAAGTACTGCCGCCCGGCATTTACAAGCGCAGCCTTGCTGGCAGCATCAATCTCGTCGGTGGTCAGGCAAGTCTGTCCACATGCCGACGCGGCCAGCGCCAGCAAGCCCAATAAAAACAGGCTACGTATGCAAGAAAAGCGACTCAAACCGTTCCCCTTGATATACATGCTTTTGCGCCCCTTTTTGGGCGATTTCATACAATACGGGCAACTTATTCGCTTGCGACCCGCACGTCAAGGATGTGCACTAAAGTGTGATGCATGACGGCAGTCGTCTGTCGACAGAGTGTTATAATTTTGTCACTAGTTCTACGGGGTGAACTTGCTCGGCAACTCTGGTTGCCTCCTTGGAATCGAAGCATTCATGACAGGCTTTCCGCTGAAAATCGCATCTCTTTCGATGACAGCGTGCCTGTGTGTGTTCGCTTTCAGCCCCGGCGCGGCTGCCCAGAGAGGCGGCGTCCGCAAACCCAAGAAGAAGCCTCAAACGCAGGAGCAGCCGAAGTCTCAGTTGCCGGCCTACACCCCTGCACCATTGCAGCCACTGCCCCTCGAACAGGTTCCGGCTGTAGCACCAAAAGTGCATTTCTCCGAGGGCGAACTGACTATCGTCGCCCACAACTCGACATTGTCGGATGTTCTGAAGGAAGTTCGCGAGCAGACCGGCGCGGAACTGGAAATTCCGGCCAATGCGAATGAACGCGTGGTGGCCGATCTCGGCCCTGGCCCAGCCCGATCCGTACTGGCCGACCTGCTCAACGGTACACATTTCAACTACGTGATGGTCGGATCGACTACCGATCCGACGGCAATCCAGAGCATCGTTCTGACTCCGCGAACCGGCGGCCCCGACACGGCAACCACCGCGTCCAATCTTCCCGGCGGTGCGCAGCGCGGCTTCGGGCAGCCCGCCGTCATGACTTCTACCCCGGCCGAGGTAGGGCCTTCGGGCGACGATGGCGCCGAAGAAGCCGACGCGCCCGACGATCAGGCCGATCAGCCCGACCAGGGCCAGCAGAACAACAACGGGCAGCCGAACACTCCCAAGACCCCCGAGCAGCTTTTGCAGGAACTCCAGCGCCAGCAGCAACAAATGCAGCAACAGCAGAATCAGCAGCCCGGCCAGACTGGCCAGCCCGGACAAAATCCGCAGACGCCTCAGGGAGTTCTACCGAATCAGCCGCCCACCGGCGCCGCTCCCACACCTACGAAGCCCGAGTAGGCAAGACTCCATTCCGTCGCTGTGTTCTGAGGGTCAACAACGTACATCCACCACCGAGGCACGGAGCCACGGATCAAATCCTCTCAAGTAGTCCGTTTGCGCGATTCGACCATCAACAGACTCGCGAATCCAATGCGCTGAGCCTTTCTCTGTGTCTCTGTGGTGAATGGGTTTTCTGAGGGCAGTACGAGCAGGAAGAAACGCAGAGAATGGGGAAGACTAAAGCGCGGCGGAGAGGAAGGAACTGGGGGAGGAGTACTAGTCGCCGCTTGCGTGAGTTTGGGTTGGGATGAAGGCCGGCGCCGCTTCTTCGTGCGTGCGCGGTCCAAACGTATCGAGAATGCCGTTTACCACCCAACTTGCCGACAGCACTCCTAATCCGAGTGCCGCGACCACCGTTGAGAACAGAACAATTGTTGCCAGGTACGCGTTCAAGTTCGGCCCGCCTTAGGTTTCTTTAATCCGCCTTCTTCCAGGAACTTAGGGCCGAACTGCCCCAACTTCGCCGCGGCTTTTCTTCAATCTACCCGCGTTGACGCTGGTCGCTGTTGACCGATAAGATACCTATGTAGAAGTGCGCATCCCCACTTTCCAACAATTCTGTGCACCCGTCCACGTTACGAAGGGACAGCCGTTACTTTCGGTTCTCTGATGGCTATTACCAAGATTTCGGTGCGCGGGGCGCGCCAGCATAATCTGAAAAATATCGATGTAGAAATCCCCCGAAACACCCTGACCGTGATTACCGGCCTCAGCGGTTCGGGCAAATCTTCGCTCGCTTTCGACACCATCTACGCCGAAGGCCAGCGCCGTTACGTCGAGACCCTTTCCGCCTATGCCCGCCAATTCCTTGATCAGATGGAACGTCCGGACGTTGACGCCATCGACGGCCTGAGCCCGGCCATCTCGATCGAGCAGAAAACCACCAGCCGCAGCCCCCGATCGACGGTCGGTACCATCACGGAAATCTATGATTACCTTCGTCTTCTCTACGCCTCGATCGGCGTGCCGCACTGTCCCAAATGCGGGCGGCCCATTGCCCGACAGTCCGCCGAGCAGATTGTCCAACGGGTCATGTCCCTGACCCCGGAAGACCGCGTAATGGTCATGGCCCCCATCGTCCGGGGGCGCAAGGGCGAGTTCAAAAAAGAGATGGAAAAGCTCGTCCAGCACGGCTTCACGCGCGCCCGGGTGGATGGCGAACTGATCAATCTGGAAGACGAACTGTCGCTCGACAAGCGCAAGAACCACACCATCGAAGTCGTCATCGACCGCCTGCTCGTGAAGCCCGGCATCGAGCATCGCCTGGAAATGTCGGTTGGGCTGGCGATGAAATTGGCCGGCGGCCTCGTACAAGTCGCCGTAGTCGGCGGCGAAGAGACGCTCTATTCTTCCCGCCTTGCGTGCCCCGACTGCGGCATCAACGTTCCGCAACTCGAGCCGCGCTCGTTTTCTTTCAACAGCGCCTACGGGGCCTGCCCCGAATGTCACGGCCTGGGCAGCAAGTACGATTTCGATCCCGCGAAGATCATCGTCGACTGGTCGAAGCCTCTGCTCGATGGCGGCCTCGGTCCCGGCTCCGGATCGCAGAATCTGCAACACATGCTGCAACTCGCCGCAGCCGCGCACGGGTTCGAACTGAGCACACCCTTCGAAAAATTTCCCGAGAAGATTCAGAACCTGGTGCTCTATGGCGAAGCCGGCAAGGGCGGCAAGACCGGCTTCAAAGGCATTCTCGGATACTTGAAGCAAAGTCTCGAGGAATCGAGTTCCGACAGCTACCGCGAATGGCTGCTCGACTTCATGTCGGCCACCGAGTGTCCCGCGTGTCACGGGAAACGCCTGCGCCCTGAGAGCCTCGCGGTGAAAGTCAACGGCATGTCGATTGCGGACTTCACCGGCTTGTCGGTGGCCCGATCCTTCGAAGTCGCGCAAAAGATCAAACTCAAGGGCCGCGAAGAACTCATCGCCGGGCGCATCATGCACGAGATCGTCGAGCGCCTGCAGTTCCTCCACGCCGTCGGCCTGGGCTACATTTCGCTCGTCTCGCTCGGCCGCCACGCTCTCCGGCGGCGAAGGCCAGCGCATCCGTCTCGCCACCCAGATCGGATCAAAGCTGCGCGGCGTTCTCTACGTGCTCGACGAGCCTTCGATCGGCCTGCATCATCGCGACAACGATCGCCTGCTGGCCGCGCTCGAAGACTTGCGCAATCTCGGCAACACGGTCCTGGTGGTTGAGCACGACGAAGACACCATCCGTCGCGCCGACTACGTCATCGACCTCGGCCCCGGCGCCGGCCGCCACGGCGGCAGCCTGGTCGCGCACGGCACCCCGGACGACATCATGAAAGCGGCTGACTCGCTCACCGGCGCCTACATTTCGGGCAGAGTTGCAATCGAAATGCGCCCGGAGCGCCGCCATGCCAACGGGCACGCCATTTCGATCCTGGGCGCGCGCGAAAACAATCTTAAGAATCTCGACGTCACGTTCCCGCTCGGCTTGATGACCGTCGTCACCGGAGTGTCGGGTTCGGGCAAGTCGACGCTTGTGAACGACATCTTGTACCGCGCTCTAGCCCGCCAGCTTTATCGCTCGCGCGAGGAACCCGGCCAGCACAAATCCATTACCGGCGCCGATGCTGTCGACAAAGTCATCCGCATCGACCAGTCGCCCATCGGCCGCACGCCGCGCTCGAACCCAGCCACCTACACCGGCGTGTTCGCGCAGATCCGCGACCTCTACGCGATGCTTCCCGAGTCGCGTGAGCGCGGCTACAAGCCCGGACGCTTCTCGTTCAACGTTTCCGGCGGACGCTGCGAAGCTTGCCAGGGCGAAGGCCAGCGCCGCATCGAGATGAATTTCCTGCCCGACGTGTACGTGGTCTGCGAAGTCTGCAACGGACGCCGCTACAACCATGAAACGTTGTCGGTGAAATACAAGGGCTACTCGATCGCGGACCTGCTCGAGACTCCGGTCGCCGACGCGTTGCCGATTCTCGAAAACATTCCGCAAGTGCGGCAGAAGCTGCAGACGCTGGTCGACGTCGGGCTGGGCTACGTGCATCTCGGCCAGTCGGCCGTCACACTTTCAGGCGGCGAAGCGCAGCGCATCAAGCTCGCCCGCGAACTTTCCAAGCGCCAGACGGGCAAGACTCTCTACCTGCTCGACGAACCCACCACCGGACTGCATTTCGACGACGTGAAGAAGCTGCTCGACGTCCTTCATCGCCTGACCGATCTCGGCAACACCGTCATCATCATCGAGCACAATCTCGACGTCATCCGCAACGCCGACTGGCTCATCGATCTGGGCCCGGAGGGCGGCGAAGACGGTGGCCGTTTGGTCGCGCAAGGCACACCCGAGCAGGTGGCGCGAGTCAAAAAGTCATACACCGGCCAGGCGCTCGCTCACTTTTTCAATGGCAACGGCGTCCGGCGCAAAGCCTGAGTGCTGATCCCCTCGTTTTCAGCAGTTTCCACGCATAATCGGGCGTCGGTCTCCCCCAAAAGAGCTATAACGCCCAACGGCATCTGGTTGTATAGTGCCGCGGGGCTCTAATTCAGGTTCGTCTCACTCCATCCTGGTTGGGGGAAACATGGCCACTGCGTCTATGACTGCGGTGCGCAGCTCTTTTCTGCGACCGAAATACCTGGTCTTCGCCTTCGTAGGCCTGATGGTGGCTTACGTTCTCAATCACAACGAAACCTTTCTCATCCATGCCAGTGATCCGGTCTGGAACCACTACCACCCTTTCCAATGGTGGCTGCTTCCGCATGGAATTGCCGGAGCGTGCGCTCTTCTGCTGGGCCCCATGCAATTTTCCGATCGCCTGCGGAAGAAGTACGCGAAACTGCACCGTGTGGTGGGGCGCTTCTACATTGCTGGAGTGTTCATAGCGGGTCCGCTCGGCTTCTACATCCAGTTCTTCCAGGAACGATCCGGCGCAACGCGATCCTTCAGCATCGCGGGCGCGGTCGACGCCACGCTCTGGATGACGACGACGGCGATCGCACTTCTTTTCATTCTCCGCGGCAATGTGAATCTGCACCGCCAGTGGATGACGCGGAGCTTCGCGGTGGCCATCGTCTTTCTGGAGGTGCGCGTGATCGGTGGCGTGACCGGATGGGATCGGCTCGGCCCCGGAGCGATCGAGACGATCGTCTGGGTATGCCTGGCGTTTTCCGTGCTCTCCGCCGACATCGTTCTGCAATGGCAGGATCTGGTCGGCTCGCGTCGGGTTGCGAGTCGGCCCAAAGCACCACTACCCGTCGCCGCGGTGGCGAGCGAAGCGTAGAACACGGATCCCGGATGAGGAGGTGGCTCTGGGCTCTGGGCTCTCGCCACTTGGCTCTTGGTACTCGGTACTCGGTACTCGCTACTCGCTACGGCACTCGGCCAACATGGTCAAATGCTAAAGGGCCAAATGCCAAGTGCTAAATGCTAAGTGCTACTTAGGACACTCGCGGCCCTGATCCCTTCTCGTGTACATTGAATCGAGAAGGCCTTTCACACCCCGTGTCCGCTCCCGAGAACCCGCTTTCCGTTCCGCCTCCCCTTTCAGAATCGCCCATTCCGGCAACAACTGTGCCCGCGGTACCGCCTCCAGACGAAAATCCGTCGTGGAGTTTCTGGGACGTGTTGGGCCTCACGGTAATCACACTCATCGCGATGTTCGGTTGTGTTCTCGGAGCCGCGTATTTCGCGCACCGCCGATTCTTTCCAGCCGCTCCTTTTGTGGAATCGCTGAAACGGCCAGAAGTCATCGTGGGCGGCCAGTTGCTGGCCTATTTTCTGGTTCTACTCGTGATGTACGCCATCGTGGCGTCGCAGACCAACGGTCGCGTGCTCGAAGGCATTCGCTGGAACTGGCCGCGGAACTGGGGCGCTTATCTGCTGGCCGGCGTCGCGCTCGAACTGTGTCTGGTGCCGTTCGCCTACCTGCTGCCCATGCCGAAGCACGCGCCCATCGACGATTTCTTTCGCACCGCGCGCGATGCCTACGTGCTCTCTCTGTTCGGGGTTTTCTTTGCTCCGCTATTCGAGGAACTTTTCTTTCGCGGATTCGTCTATCCGGTACTCGCCCGTCGCCTGCACATGATTCCGGCGATCGTACTTACAGCGCTGGCCTTCGCCTCGATTCACGCCTCGCAGCTGAAATATTCCTGGGGACCGGTGCTGGTGATCTTCCTGGTAGGCGTCACGCTGACCACGGTGCGCGCACTGAAGAAGTCAGTCGCCGCCACGGTCTTAATGCACATGGCGTACAACGGCTCAATCTTCCTGGCAGCCTACATCGCCACCAGCGGGTTCCGTCACATGGAAAAATTTAATCAGTGAGCGGCGAGCTGCGAGCGTCGAGCAAGCAAAACCTCCACGAAGAGAGATGAACTGAGAACTGAGAACTGAGAACTGAGAACTGAGAACTGAGAACTGAGAACTGAGAACTGAGAACTGAGAACTGAGAACTGAGAACTGAGAACTGAGAACTGAGAACTGAGAACTGAGAACTGAGAACTGAGAACTGAGAACTGAGAACTGAGAACTCAGAACTCAGAACTGAGAACTGTCACCCGTGACCTGTCACCTGTGACCTATCTTTCTGCTATCTTTAACTTTCACATGTCCTCCGCACGCCAGGAACTGCTGCGCCTGCTCGCCCACAAGTCGTTCAAACTGGGCGAGTTCAAGCTGTCTTCGGGCGCGACCAGCGACTACTACATCGACTGCCGCACCACCACGCTCGACGCGCGCGGATCGCAACTCACCGGGCAGGTGTTCGCGGAGGAAATCCGGCGACGCGGATGGAACGCGCAGGCCATCGGCGGCCTTACGATGGGAGCCGATCCCATCGTCGTCGCCGTGTCGGTCATCAGCGGTGAGTTCAATGGCTTCCTCGTTCGCAAAGCCGAAAAGCAACACGGCACCGGGCAGCGCATTGAAGGATTCCGGAAGAAAGGCGCGAAAGTGGTGATCGTCGACGACGTGTGCACCACGGGTGCGTCCACCCTGCAGGCGATCGAGGCCGCGCGCGAGTTCGGATTCGAAGTTGTCGGCGTGATGTGCCTGGTGGAACGCGAGGAAGCCGGCGGCCGCCCGAGCGTCGAGCAAGCCGCGTCGCCCGCACCGTTCGTGTCGATTTTCACGGCGAAAGATGTGCGCAGCGAACATGTCATGCAGAACGACGAGACCAACGAATTCGCCGCCATCAGCACGACCTGCGAGCTCTGCGGGCAGCCCGCGGTCACGTACCACCCGCGCAGCCGTTGCAAAGAGCACAAGATCTAGTCGCTAGTCTCCAGTCGCTGGTCGCTAGCCTCTTGAAACTTGAAACTGCTCTCGCTGACGACTAGCGACTAGAGACTGACGACCGCTCTTATGATTCAAACCCTCGAATGGACTGACAAAGGCGTACGTTTCATCGACCAGACGAAGTTGCCTACCGAAGAAACCTACGTCACCGCCACCACCTACCAGCAGGTGGCCGACGTGATTCGCAACATGGTGGTGCGCGGGGCGCCGGCCATCGGCGTGGCGGCCGCCATGGGCATCGCGCTGGGCATACAGAATTCTAAAGCTGAGACAGTCGGCGAACTGAAGAAAGATTTCGATGAGATCTGCAAGACGATCGGCGAAACGCGGCCTACGGCAGTGAATCTCTTCTGGGCGATCCGCCGGATGCAGGAAAAGTTTGAGACGCTGCGAGTGCGCCCCATGCCGCAGATCAAGCAGGCGCTCGTGGAAGAAGCGCAACGCATGCACGCCGAAGATATCGCCGCCAATCAGGCCATGGGACGACATGGCGCGACGCTTATGCCTTCGAGCGGCGGGGTGCTCACGCATT
The DNA here is from genome assembly GCA_963745435.1 of uncultured Acidobacteriota bacterium. Classification (GTDB taxonomy): domain Bacteria; phylum Acidobacteriota; class Terriglobia; order Terriglobales; family Acidobacteriaceae; genus Gp1-AA133. The sequence continues at coordinate 57,912 of CAVUXK010000006.1, forward strand.
GCAATGCGGGCGCGCTCGCGACTGCCGGATACGGCACGGCACTTGGCGTGATTCGCGCGGCGGTCGAGCAGGGCAAGAAGATTCACGTGTATGCCGATGAGACGCGTCCGTTCCTGCAAGGCTCGCGACTGACCGCGTGGGAGTTGATGAAGGACGGCATTCCAACCACCGTGATTTCCGACAACATGGCAGGCGCCATGATGAAGCAGGGCAAGATCGGTGCAATCGTGGTGGGGGCTGACCGGATCGCGGCCAATGGCGATGTGGCGAACAAGATCGGCACTTACACAGTTGCGGTGCTCGCGAAAGAACACGGGATTCCGTTCTACGTGGCCGCGCCCATCTCGACGGTAGACCTGGCGACTGCCGATGGCAGCGGTATTCCGATCGAGCAGCGCAACGCGAGAGAAGTCACGCATATTGCCGGCAAGCAGATGGTACCGGACGGGGTGGAAGTCGAGAATCCTGCGTTCGACGTGACGCCCGCGAAGTATGTGGCTGCGATTATTACTGAGCGGGGCATCGCGCAAAGCGCCGTATACGGAATCGCTGCGCGCACTAGCCGACTCTAAATCGTAGCGCCGCCATCCCGGCGGCAGTCGCGAGGGCGTCTCGCCCCCGCACAGCGGTGGTGAGAACGGCGGCGGGCGAGACGCCCTCGCGACTGCCGCCGGGACGGCGGCGCTACAAGTGCACAGGTCCTTCGACTGCTCAGGACTGCAATCTTGTTGAATGCCGAGAGACTTTTATCGATGCGACTTTGAATTCTGCATTACTCTTCCCTTCACTGCTATCGCCTATCGCGTACTCGCAGATCGACTACGACCGCCATATCGCCTTCGATAACAGCATTTCGAGCAAATCGTTCTACTACAGCCACGGTTCGTCGATCGCTCCCAGCGAGTTGGAACTTGTGAACGGAAGAATCCCGGTGGAGACGAATCACTCCGTCACGCCGCCAAATTCGTTGCGCCTGAAGTGGCGCTCGCGCACGGGCGGCGGCTGGCTGATGGAATTGCAAGTCCATACCCGCTACGGCATGCCCGAATTCAACGGCCGCAATCTTTACGCGTGGTGTTATTCGGAAGAAGGCTTGACTGCCAGTGCGTCACCGCGCATCTACCTCGCTGATTCCGCTGGGCAAGGTACGCCGGCCATCACGTTTCTTGGATCGCTCGAAAGCCTTCCCGCGCGCAAGTGGACGCGCGTCCGGTTGCCGTTCGATTCCTTTCATGGGACTGGTGAACGACACGAAGGATCCAACCTTCGATGCGCACAAACTCGCCAAGATTGCGCTGGTGCAGGGTCTCGACGACGGGCAGGAGCACACGCTCTTATCTCGACGACATCGAAGTTGGTGACGATCCGCCCGAGGGCACGCATGCTCCGGACGCACCGAGCGGCCTGACTGCGAAGGGTTACGACCGGCACGTCGATCTGAGTTGGGCGCCGATGGCCGACGCGCTGTTGCAGTACTACAAGATCTATCGCTCGACCGACGGCAAGTCGTTCACGGCGATCGGGATTCAGCGCGCGGACCGCACCCGCTACGAAGATTTCCTGGGCGCGAGCGGGAAGTCGGCGTCGTACAGGATCACGGCGGTGGATGTCAGCGGCAACGAATCGTCCGCCTCCGCGACCGTTCAGGCCGCGACGCATGAACTCAGCGACGACGAACTGCTGACCATGGTGCAGGAGGCCTGCTTCCGCTACTACTGGGAGGCGGGACATCCGAATGCGGGCATGGCGATCGAAATTCTTCCAGGCGACAAGAACCTGGTGGCGCTGGGCTCGTCGGGATTCGGCGCGATGGCGCTGCTGGTGGGCGTCGATCGCGGATTCATCACGCGCGAGCAGGGCGCCGAGCGCTTTCTGAAGATTGTGCGCTTCCTTGCGAAGGCCGATCGGTTTCACGGCGTATGGCCGCACTTTCTCGACGGCCGCACCGGGAAGGTGATTCCCTACTTTGGTCCGTACGACGACGGCGGGGATTTGGTCGAGACTGCGTTCTTGATGCAGGGCTTGCTGGCGGCGCGGCAGTACTTCAATCGCGACAATGCCACGGAGCGCGAGATTCGCGACACGATCACCGGTTTCTGGAAGACCGTAGAGTGGGACTGGTACCGGCAGGGGCCGGATCCGAATTTTCTCTACTGGCACTGGTCGCCGGATCATGGCTTCTACATTCATCATCCGCTGATCGGGTGGAATGAAACCATGATCATCTACCTGCTCGCGATTGCTTCGCCCACGCACGGAGTGCCCGCGAGCATGTTTCACACCGGCTTCGCAAGCCAGGACGATCTCGCCGTGAAGTACCGCGAGGGCTGGGGACGAACCACGCAGGGCGATCACTACACGAACGGCAACACCTACTACGGACGCAAGTTAGACGTCGGAGTGGGCAGCGGCGGCGAATTGTTCTTCACGCACTATTCGTTCATGGGATTCGATCCGCGCGGCAAGCGCGACCGCTACACCAACTACTTCCGCAACAATCGCAACATCGCGCTCAACGCGCATGCGTATGCCGTTGAGAATCCGCGCAAGTTTGCAGGTTATGGCGACGATACGTGGGGACGATCGGCGGGCGTGAATTCCGATGGGGCGCGGTCGTTGCCGGTCGACGATAATGGCACGATCACCTGCACGGCCGCACTGGCGTCGTTTCCCTACACGCCGGATGAATCGATGAAGGCGCTGAAGCACTTCTATCGCGATCTGGGAGGAGAGTTGTGGGGGATTTACGGATTCCGCGACGGGTTCAATGAGACCGAAGACTGGTTTGAGGATGTGAACATGGGGCTGAACCAGGCGCCGATCGTGGTGATGATCGAAAATTACCGCACGGGATTGATCTGGAAGCAGTTCATGGCGAATCCGGAAATTCAGCCAGCGCTGGATGCGATTGGATTTGTGAAAGATCCCGCGGGCGACAAGTAAAGCGACTTGCGATGAGAGACGGGACAATCTGCTGATGTTGACCATACACACTTCGAGCATTGCGTTTGAATCGGGCGGGCGCGAGATTTCTTGCGACGCGTTTATTCCGAGCGCGCAGAACGGGGAGCGCTTCCCTGCCGTGATTGGACTGCACGGATCGGCCGGCGGCCACGCGACCATGGCGGAACCGGCGGCACTGCTTGCGGCACAAGGGTTTGCGGTTTACGTGGTGCATTATTTCGACCGCACCGGGACCACCGGCGTCGCGGACAAGCAGACTGCGGTGCGAAATTTCCCGGTGTGGGGCAAGACGGTGTGGGATTCGATCAGCCACGTTGCGTCGCGGCCGGAAGTCGACGCGCAACGGATTGGGTTACTTGGCTTTTCCCTCGGCGCCTATCTCGCTCTTTCGGTGGCAGCGGTTGATTCGCGCGTGAAGGCGGTGGTGGATTTTTTCGGTGGCATGCCGCGTGAGATGAAGCTCTTCATCCGCAGGCTGTGCCCTACGCTGATCCTGCACGGCGAGAGCGATGCGACTGTGCCGGTCGCCGAGGCATATCACCTGCAACAATTGCTCGAAAAAAAGGCGACGCCCTACGAGATGCAGATTTATCCCAATGCAGGGCACGGCTTTAGCGGTGACACTTGGCAGGACGCAAAGGCGCGCACGCTGTCGTTTTTGCAGCGCTACCTGGTGAACAGCGCTGCGTGACAGCGGAACTTTTCGTGAGGGCACGGCGTATCTTAGACTGAGCACGCGCGGGAGGTGTCTCATGTTCGCATTTCTGGCCTGGTGCTTGCTGTTCGTGATCTGCTGGCCCGTGGCGTTGATCGCGCTGGTGCTGTATCCGCTGGTATGGCTGCTGCTATTACCGTTCCGAATTGTGGGCATCGCCGTCCACGGAGTGCTGGCGCTGGTCGCCGCGGTGATCATGTTCCCAGCGCGACTCTTGAGCGCGCCGTTCCGGCTGAGAACGCTCTAAACACAACAGGAAATTGTTTATTTTTGCGGACTGGAGCAGTTCGCGTCAGCACGTTTTTGTGTTTGCGGGCTGGTTTGTGATGCGAGTCACCTGTCAAGACGTGCGCCGATCACAAATCGCCGCAAGTGATTTGGGCGCAAGAAGATATTTCTGCAAGCCGCGTGGCACAAATACCCCCATAGAATTGATATTCTGGAAATAGGGTGGTTAGAGGTCAAAGTTTCAAGGTTTCAAAGCGTTTGGAACTTTGAAACCCTGAAACTTTGAAACTGATTTGTGCCAGTTTCGCGCGACGCTGATTCCGGCTAAGATGTCACGGTTTCCCGCAACCAAAATTCCGTGGAGGGATGTTGATGACCAAAGCAGGTTGGATGCTTGCACTGATTCTGGCGGCCACGCTTGGGGCGACCGCACAGGATGCGGCGAAGAAAGACACACCCCCGAAACCGGCGGTGGGTCAATCGCAAGCCGTGCTCGACACGTGGAACGATGTGGCGCGCAAGCTGAACGCGATGGCGCAGGATTTTCCTGAGGACAAGTACGATTTCAAGCCGACACCGGCGCAGCGCAGTTTCGCAGAACAGCTGCTGCATGCTGCGGGCGCGAATTATTTCTTTACTAACCTGGCGAACGGGCAAAAGCCTCCGACAGAAGAGGAGCCCAAGCGGTCCGCGTTCAAGAACAAGGCGGAGATCGTAGCGTACGTGAAGAAGTCGATGGACGACGGCGCGGCCGCGATCAAGAGCAAGGGCGACAAGGGCATGAACGATACGGTGGTGGATCCGTTTGCGAACCAGCAGGTACGCGTGGTTGATTTCGCGTACGGATTCATCGAGCACATGGGCGAGCATTATGGACAGTTGGCGGTGTATTACCGCGTGGCGGGATTGGTTCCGCCGGAGTCGCGTCCGAAGAAGTGAGGGTTGGTTGAATCAGGGAGGCCGGGGCGCATCCCGGCCTTTTTGTTTTGGAGTTTCAAGCGGGCTCGCGGGCTCACGCCCGCATCGCGTGGGTGCCGCCCCCTACGGGGCTCGCGCTCGTTTTGCAGCTTACCCAGCGCTTACGCGCTGGGCTATCTTATGCCGCCGCTTCGCGGCTGGTGTTGGAATGTCGCTGGCTTCCTCTTCGAGCCTTAGTTGTATGCACGCATGTCGCTTTGCTTGTTGACGGTCGTCTCGGCTCTATGGTCGCTATGCGTTGATCATCCCCATGGCCACGTGCATTTTGGTCCGTGCAGAATCGAAGCTTAGTTCGGGCCTGCGAAGGCTAGCCCAACTCGACACTACTGTTGAACGTTATGTGCAGGATCATTGGTCGGAACGGAGTCCAGCCGGGAGGTCTTCGTGTAGACTGCTGGACCCATGAATGCTCTTCGCAAGTTGGGTCCTGCTCTTTTTGCGATCTCGATGATTTTTTTCGGGATTCAGTATGTTCGAGCTGGCAGCTACGTGGGCGGCCTGCCGCCGGTGCCCCCGTGGGCTCCGGGAGGTACGGTCGGCGCGGATATGACCGGCGTGCTGTTGATGGCTGGCGGCGCAAGCATTCTGATCGGCAAGCGAGCTCGCGTCGGGGCAGCGCTGATCGGATGGTTTTTTCTGTTGTGCGTGCTCGACATGGTTTTGACGCACTGGCACGGAGTTGTATACGACGGAGTGGATCGCACGCGGGCGCTGGAGCCGTCGGCATTGGGCGGCGCGGCGTTTGCGCTGATTTCGATTCTGCCTTCGCACATTGGGTTGTTGATGAGGTCGCCGGGGTGGCTGACGAGGTTCGGTTGCGGGTTGTTTGCGCTGTCATTGATCGTGTTCGGCTACCAGCACTATCTGTACGCGAGTTTTATCGCGACGCTGGTGCCGGCATGGATCCCGTTTCATTCGTTCTGGGTGTACTTCACTGGGGTCGGGTTCGTCGTGACCGGACTCGCGATCCTGGTGGAGAAGTTTGGGGCGCGGCTCGCGTCGACCTGGCTCGGGATCATGTTCCTGCTCTGGTTTGTGCTGCTCCACATTCCGAGAGCGGTGAAGATGAACACGCGCGATGAATGGAACAGCGCTTTTGTCGCACTGGCGATGGCCGGGGCGTCGTTCATCGTGGCGCGTGTGATGCCTGGCGACGATTTGGCAATTTCGCTTCGGTAGGAGGTGGCTTTGATGAGGTTGTGGCGCGGGTGGGGCTGGGTGGTCGCGGTGGTTCTCTGTTGGTCTGCGTGGTGTGCGGCTGCCGATGCGACCGTCGACTTGTTGCGGGCGAAAGATCAGGCGCTGCTGGATGCGATTGCGCCTGGAGATCGCAAGGTGTGGGAGGCGGCGCTGGCCAGCGACGCAGTGTACGTGGATGAAAACGGCGTGACCATGGATCGAACCGAATTTCTGAAGCAACTCGATCCGCTGCCTGCGGGCGCGTCGGGAAGTCTGCACATCGATACGTATTCGGCGCGCGTGTCGGGTGATCTGGCGACAGTGATTCACACCGACAACGAGGAGGAGAACTATCACGGGCAGGTGTTGAAGGCGCGCTACCTGATGACGGAAACGTGGCGACTGGAGGCGGGCGAGTGGAAACTGCACATGGTGCATGCCTACGCGGTGCTGAAGGATCCTCCGGCGGTGACGTTGCCGGCGAAGCAACTGCAGGAGTATGTGGGGACGTACTCAGGCGGGAAGGATTTGGAGTACGTCATTCAATGGGATGGGAAGCAATTGCTGGGTGGGCGCGCCGGACGTTCATTGACGCCGCTGCTGGTGGAGCTGCGGGATGTGCTGTTTGTTGCTGGGCAACCGCGAAACCGGAAAATCTTTCAGCGCGATGAGAAGGGGAAGGTTGCTGGCTTCGTGGATCGTCGGGAGGGGGAGGATTTGGTGTGGACCAGGGTTCAGGTCACGGGTGACAGGTGACAGCGTCCCGGGTGTCAGGTGTCGGTTCTCGGTTCTCAGTTCTCAGTTCTCAGTTCTCAGCTCTCAGCTCTCAGCTCTCAGCTCTCAGCTCTCAGCTCTCGAGTTTCGGGGTTTTCGTTTCGTGTTTCAAGTTTTATGTTCATCTCTCGCAATTTTCTCCGTGGCTGGTAAGTGGATCGAGTTTCTGCGATTTTGTTTCCGTGTTTCCTGCGCAGCTGCCTTGTCAGGCGAATTCGATCAGGATGATTTCTGGATTTGTGCCTACTCTTAGTGGGGGGCCCCAGGTGCCTGCGCCGGTTGTCGTGTAAACCTGCATTTGGCCGTGGCGGTGGAGACCTTTGGTGAACTCGCGGAAGATTTTGCTGGTGAACCAGGTGAAGGGAAAAATCTGGCCGCCGTGGGTGTGGCCCGAGAGTTGGAGAGAGATGCCGGACTGCTCGGCGATGGGAAGAGCGTGGGGAGCGTGCGAGAGCAGGATGCTTGGGCGGGATCGATCGATGGAGAGACGGTCGAGGGTCGCGCGGAAACGATTCGCGTTGCCCGAGGCGTGATCGGGGACTCCGACCAGTTGCAATCCGTCGATCGTGAGCTTTTCGTTTTCGAGGATGCGGACACCGGTGGCGCGAATCGGCTTCGAGGTATTGCGAGGGGTCGCGGAATTCTTCATGGTTTCCGGTAACGAAGAACGCACCGAGCGGCGGGGCTAGTTTCTGCAACGGGACGGCGGCTGGGATGGCGTCGATGGCGGTGCCGTCGTAGAGGTCGCCGGTCATGAAAACGATGTCGGGATTGAGACTCTGGACCCGGGCTACGATTCGGGCGAGGAAGCCGGCGCCGTTCACGTGACCGAGGTGAACATCGGAGACGAGGGCGGCGATGCGGCCACGCCAGGCGTCGGGAAGGTTGGGAAGAGCAATCTTGACTTTGCGAGTGCGAATCCAGCGGGCGTTCATTGCGCCGTAGAGTGTCGCGATCAGGGCGGCGGCAAATACGACCGCGGCCCATCGCGGCCAGTCCGGTTGGTGTCCAGTCAGCGCCGCGGCGAAGTACAGTAGCCAGCACGCGCAGGCCGCGAGGAAGAGGAAGTTCACGGCGCCGAGCCAGAGGGCAGCGATGCGGTAGAAGCCGCGCACGATCGGATTCGAGAAGCGAAAGGCCAAGAGCGATGCCGCGATGAAGCTCACGGATAGAATAGCGACCGTGATCTCGAGCGGGGCAATGCCGGGTGGATCGGCGACAGCGCTAAAAGACTTCCAGGTTGTGTAGATGAACCAGTGCGCAAAGAGGAGAATGGACTGGATTACTATCAGGAAGACGGCGATTCGGGCGCGCAAGCAGGTCCTTGAGGGTTGTGTTTTCCCTCACTGTTGGATGTTTTTTGTTGAAGTTGGTTGAACTTTAAATTTGTAGGTTTGTGGGCCGGCAGACCTCATTCGTTGTGGCATTCGCAGGAAAACCTTAAAACGCAGAGGGCGCCAGAGAAAGGCCGCAGAGGCCGCAGAGAAAATTGGGCGGAACCTCGCAATGTTAGACAAACGGTCGATGGGTGGGCGCGTCTAACTTCGTGGGCTGGAATCTCATATCGGATCGCGGAGGTCTCCATGAAGCGTCGGGAATTTGTTTTTGGATCGATGCGGGCAGTGGGCGCGGCGTGGTTGGCGTCGCAGGGATGGGTGCAGGCTCTGCCGACGTTGGCGCGGAAGTTTGCTGCTACCGACACCGTCACTTTGGGCAAGACCGGGATTCAGACTTCGCGGCTGGCGATGGGAACGGGGACCGTGGGGTCGGGCGGGCATTCGCACCAGACGGCGTTGGGAGTCAAAGGCCTGTCGGACTTGCTGCTCAATGGATACGACCAGGGGTTGCGATTCTTTGATTCGGCGGACTCTTACGGAAGCCATCCGCATGTGGCGGAAGCGTTGAAGCATGTGTCGCGCGACAAGGTGACGGTGCTGACGAAGACTTGGGCGCGAGATGCGGCGTCGGCGCGTGCGGACCTGGAACGGTTTCGTCGGGAACTGGGTGTGGACCACATCGATGTTTGTTTGATGCATTGTTTGACCGAGGGCGACTGGACGGAGCGGTATCGGGGAGTGATGGATGTGTTGTCGGAAGCAAAGGAGAAAGGCGTGATCCGTGCGCATGGCTGTTCGTGTCATAGCATCGAGGCGCTGCGGGCGGCGGTGAAGTCGCCGTGGGTCGAGGTAGATCTGGTGCGGATCAATCCCATTGGATCGCACATGGATGCGGATCCTGGGACGGTAGTGGGCGTGTTGCGCGAGATGAAGGCAGCGGGAAAAGGCATTATCGGGATGAAGATTCTGGGGCAGGGCGATTTGCGGACGCGGCAGGACGAGGCTTTGAAGTATGCGCTGGGGTTGGGCTTGCTGGATGCTTTCACGATTGGGGCTGAGACTCGCGCCGAGCAGGAGGATTTGATTCGGCGGATTTCGGCTGCGGCTTAGGGCCAAAATCTTAAAACGCAGAGGGCGCGGAGAAAAGATGGGAGGGCGCAGAGAAGATCTTTTAACCGCACAGTTCGCTAAGAAAGACCGCTAAGGACGCCAAGGAATCGCAGGTGTTTCGATGTCGTTAGGCTTTGGATTCGCGTTTTAGTTCTTGCAGGAATGATTTTCCGGTTTGGGCCAGTTTCTTTTCGAGGCGCTCTGTGCAGTTGCAGTTGCTGCAAGCCCAGGGTTCCTCGCCGTTATGATCGCGGCATTTGCGGTGGTCGTGGGCATCTTGAATTTTTGTGAGTTCGAAGTGTTCTTCCCAGTAGGGACGTTCCTCCAGCAGGGGCGTGGGGCAGTAGCAGACTTCGACCCAGCGCGCGGTGCCGTCCTCGCACAGACGCGCTTCCTTCATGTTGCGAAGGTATTCGTCTTCGGCTACGGAGCCTTGGCCCAGGGTTTCGTCTTCGATCGCGCGCAGCAGTTTCTGTTCTGATCCTGATTTTAGTCTGGCTCTTACCAGGTAGCGCATGGGTCGATTTTACGCTGTGCGCTAGCTGTGCGTGTACTTATGAGAAATCTTAAAACGCAGAGGGCGCAGAGAAAGGCTGGGAGGACGCAGAGAAGAGCTCTTCGCCGCAAAGATAGCCAGCAAGTCCGCTAAGGACGCTAAGAAAGCTGCTGGCAAAATGGACACTTGTTCAACAAGTCTTGCGAGTTTGTAAAGGGCGCATTACATCGTGACACGATGCAACTTTCGTAATGCGCTGTTGACAAATCTTGACATTGTCTCCAGCCGAGGTCGTGGGATACTCATCCGTCTCTCTAGTTTGTCTTGCACATTGCCCCGTGTTTTTCTCGTCTCTCTGCGGGGCAAGCGGGGCAGCTTCTTGGACCGGCGGCTTGTGAGTGCGGAACGGGCCGGAGGGCGGTGAAGGCAGCTGTCCCGTTGTAGTTCAGCTCTCGGTTCTCAGTAATTGGACTTGCGGCGCTCCATCCTGTTTATTCGAAGTTTAGAGCCGAAAGCGATTGACGCTTGCGGGTCCCGTCTAACCTCTCTCCCCTTCGGCTTACTTTGGCGGTTCGATTTCGGCGGAGCCGTCGGCTCTTGCATCTGAAGCGCCGAAGTTGACTCCTGTCTTTGAGTCGTGGAGCACGGCTTGGCCTCGGCCCATGTGAGTGGAGTATTCGCGATCAAGGCGGAACTTGTGTCCCATGGACGTCAGCTTGTCGCGTACAGCGGCAGGCACGCGAGATTCGATCGCGATCATGCATCCTCCCTCATCGGTAACCGTGAAGCGCGGGTTCTCTAGGGCGGCCTGGATGTTCATGCCGTAATCGACGATGTTAGAAACGAACTGCGCGTGTGCGAGAGGCTGGTTGGGGCCGCCCATGATGCCGAATCCGATGTGCTGATCACCCTTTTCCATGAACGCTGGAATGATGGTGTGAAAGGGCCGCTTGCGCGGGGCGAGGACGTTGGGCGAGTCGGGATCGAGCGAGAACAGGGCGCCACGATCCTGGAGCGCGAATCCCATGCCGCGCACCGTGATGCCGGAACCGAACTCCGCGTAGTTGCTCTGGATCAGCGAGACGATGTTGCCTTCGCGATCGACCGCAGTAAGGTAGGTGGTTTCGCTGGCCGGGGGCTTGCCGGGAGCGGGATTGCAGTTAGCTTTGTTGGGATCGATGATGCCGGCGCGTTCCGTGGCGTATTGCTTCGAGAGCAGTCCTTTGACGGGAACCTTCGCGAAGCGGGGATCGGCGTCGTAGCGATAGAGGTCAGCATAGGCTACCTTCATGGCTTCGATCTTTTTGTGGAGCTCGGAGACAGACGAAGGGCCGTCGGCGGAGGCCGGCGTGGTTTCCATGAGGTTGAGCATCTCGAGCGCGGCCATTCCTTGGCCGTTGGGCGGGAGTTCGTAGACGGTCCAGCCACGATAGGTGGTGGAGATGGGATCGACCCACTCGGGGGAGAAGGTGGCAAGGTCGTCGGCGGCCATGGTGCCTCCTAATTCGCGGGAGGTGCTGAGGATGGCTTGCGCGATTTTGCCTTTGTAGAAGGCGGACGCACCTTCGTCGGCGAGAGACTGCAGGGCTTTCGCTAGATCGGGATTGGTAAAGATCTGTCCGATCTCGGGAGGCTTGCCGTTGGGGAGGTAGACGCGGCGACTTTCGGGGTCAAAGGAGAGCGCTTCGAGGGAGCCTTCCCAGAAGCCGTGAATGAGTTCGGGGACGGGGTAGCCGTCGGTTGCGTAGTGGATCGCGGGTTGGAGGTCGTCCTTCCAAGGCGAGTTTGCCGAAGCGCGAGTGGAGGGCATTCCATCCGGCGACGGCGCCCGGGACGGTGACGCTGTCGATGCCTCGTTGGGGCATGCGGGTGGCGTCTTTCGCTTTGATGTGGGCGACAGTGAGCCCTTGTGGAGCCCAGCCGCTGGAGTTCAGTCCGTAGAGCTTGCCAGTTTTCGCTTCCCAGTAGATCGCGAAGAGATCGCCGCCGATGCCGTTCATCATCGGCTCGGTGACACCGAGGACGGCGTTGGCCGCGATGGCGGCGTCTACGGCGGAGCCTCCCTTGGCTAAGATTTGCGCGCCGGCGACGGAGGCTTGCACGTGACTGGTGGCGACGATGCCGTCGCGGGTGAGGACCATGGAGCGGGCGTGGGAACGGTCCTGGGCGAGGGCGGGGATCGAGGCGAGGAGGAGGAGGAGTGTGACCGTTCGGAGCATTCTCGGGTTCCTTTGTTTTGCGCGGGACAGGATAGCTGGTCGGGAGGTGCGGGTCTAGTCGGGGAGACTCTTCACCACAGAGGGCACAGACGCTATCGAGAGGCATTGGTTCGAGGCAATCAGCCGTGATTCTGGATGGGCCTCAGGATAACGTCTCAAAACGCGCGAACGGGGCGCGGAGAACAAGGTCCTCGGCGGCGTTCGGCTAGCGCCTCACTTGCTCGGGATGACAGCGAGCTGATTAATGTATCGCGCCAGATGCTGGCTGCCGTTCTAGTGATGCCAGAAGAATCCACTTATCAGAAACAGGACTTCGGCGGCGAATAGGGCCATGAGGAGTCGCTCACGGCGGCGGGAGCGGCGCAGGTCGCGGAGCATTTCGTGCTCGAGGTCATAGACGAAGGCGACGGTGGCGGGATCGGGCATCGGCAAGGATTCGGGGATGCTCATGCCTGTTGATGCTGGCGTCGTGGCGGGCTTGCGATCGGGCAAGAAAATCTTTGGACCGGCTATGACGTTCGACCAGTCGGTAAGCAGCAGGGCCTGGGACGGCGTGATGGGGTTAGCCGGCTCCCAGGTGATTTCGAGCGGCGGGAGTTTCTCGGGGGCGACCGCGTCGGCCAGGTTGCGGAGTAGTGAACTCCACCAGGGTCTTGCCATGGTGTCGGCGATCAGTTCGCCGACGTCCACAGGACGCGATTCGAGTTGGAGCGGGGGCAGGGTTTCTGGGGAAATCACGTCGCCCAGGTTTGTGAAGACGGTGCGGTACCAGGGAAGGACGAGAAAGTCTCCCAGGAGCATGCCCAGGTTCACTGGGCGCGAGGTGAGGTAAAGCGGCGGGAGGTTGTCGGGGAGGAAGCGGTCGCGAAAATTGCGGATCAGCGACTTCCAGAGGGGGCGGGTAATTTCCTCTGGAGGGGCTAGGTCGAGATCTTGGTCGGTGGCCATGCGCTGGCTCTAGGGTAACACTGGTTAGAGGCACGGCCTCGTATCGGTGGGACAGTGTGCTGTGGGCTTGCTCTCTTCCAGTTCTGGATTTCGTGGTGAAAAACTCAGCAACACCCGTGGTGATCGCTGGCGGACGCGGGGTCCCTCGACTTCGTTCGGCTGGCGCCTCACTCCGCTCGGGGTGACACCTGATATATACAGACGGCCCTTTTTAAAGCGGCCCCTCGAACTCCGCTCTGGATGGGCGGTTTGGACAGGTGGCAGATTTTTGCATATTGCGGCGGTGCGCGGCTGGCATTCCGGTCATATCAGTTCCTTGTGGCAAAAATTAGTAAAAATTGTGAAGAAAGTTCCGTTGGTCGCGTACGAATTTTTGCGCTACAATCCGTCCACAAGTGTGGGCGCGCCATCTCAGGTTGTTGGATGTCTAGACGACGGATGGGTGCGCTTGGCCTTCTCCCAGGAGGAAGTACGATGTATCGCCCCTATTCCAGTCCCACCGCGGGATCTGGCTCGTCGATGGACGTTGAATCGACGATTCGCGGTCTCAGTCAAGATTTCAGCATGAATTTCAACACCGGCAACTATGACCAGGTGGCCGGGCTGTTTGCAGCAGATGGGTTGTTCATGGCGCCGCATAATGAATCGGTCGCGGGGCCAAAATCGATCGAGCGGAAGCTACGCGAATTTGGTGAAGCGGGCTTTCAGGATTTGCGGCTGGAAACATCGCGGGTTGATTTTTCGGGCGACATGGCGATGGAAGTCGGCAAGTACTCGGTGTCGGTGCAGCGCGAGAACGGCGGGTCCTCCATGGATCGCGGGAAGTACGTGAAAGTGTGGAGACGGCTGGGCGCGTGGAGAATCGTGGCCGATTGCTGGAGTTCGAATTTGCCGGCGATGTCGGCGCGAACGGAAGAGAAAGCGGTTGCGGAGAAGGTGACGGTCATTTCGAGTGACGTTCCCAAATCTGCCTAAGAGCACGGAGACTGCGGAGAGGGTCGAAGGCGCTTCGGGCGCTGCGCGCCCTTCTCCGCAGCTTGCTTCGAACAACTGCTCGCGGGTTTGTCCTAATTGCTCGGCGCAGCTTCGCGAACACCGGTGCAAGCTGAGCTGCCCGCAGTGTCATTTTTATTTGAGCTGCTCGGATTTTTACTGAGCTGGTTCCTACACTTAGAGTTCTCCACAATCGTCTCAATCGGCTCGGCAGCCGTGGCCGAAAAGCGGCCGGAGCTTGTGTTGTCGTCGAGTAAACGCAGGGTCCCTCGACTGCGTTCGGCTGGCGCCTCACTTCGCTCGGGATGACAGGGCTTAGGGGGTGCGGCTGGGGCCTGCGAGAATACAGTTTTCGCTGGATTCGGCGGCATCCTTCAGGTCACGTAAGATTGTGATAGAGCAGGCGGGTGCGGTACAGGTTTTTGCCGTTTCCTCTGTTTCAGGTCTGTCCGAAGCGGAACGGCGACAGGCAGACCACGCAGCCCGCCTAGCCTTCCTCTGCCCGCGCCTCCGCTGACAGGTTCACGCAGGAACATCTACAATGTCAGGCGGCATTCAATCCAAGAATTCATGAGGAACGACCATGCAAAGAAAAGCCAGTGCTGTGTGGAAGGGCGGGTTGAAAGACGGCAAGGGGAGCATTTCGGCCGCGGGTGGAGTTTTGTCGAACACGCCGTACTCTTTCACCACGCGTTTTGAAAATGCGCCGGGAACGAATCCGGAGGAACTGATTGCGGCGGCGCACGCTGCTTGTTTTTCGATGGCACTGTCGGCGCAGCTGGGCGGCGCGAACCTGACGCCGGAGAGCATCAACACGAACGTCACGCTGACCATGGAGAAGCTGGATTCGGGATGGACGATCACTTCGAGTCACCTGGATGTAGTTGGGAGAGTACCGGGCGCGGATGCGGCTACGTTTCAGAAGTACGCGGAGGCTGCGGAGAAGGGATGTCCGGTTTCAAAGGTGCTGAACGCGAAGATTTCGATGACGGCGAAGTTGGAAGGGTAGCTTAGGAGCGCTGGGTTTCTCCAGGGCGCCCCGCGATCGAGTTAACTTCAGGTCTGTGCTTCCCACCCTTCGAAAATCGCGAAGGGTGGGGCAGCCTCGGTTGGGCCGCCTATCTTTGGCTGCGCAACACCTCACGGAGCTGGCGATTGATCTGGGCCGCGCCTTGCGCGGCTTCGGCGACCAGTTCGACCCATTTCTTTCCGTGCGACGGCAATTCGAGCTGGCCGAGCAAGTACGAGGCTTGCATGATGGTTTCGATGGAATTGCTCAGATCGTGAACGAGTTCGCGCATTTGATTGGCGACGTCGAGAGGGAGTTTTTTAGCGTCGGTCATGATCGGGCGTCCGGCGATTCGGGTTTCTCCTTCCGATTGTACGAGGCGAGCGTTTGACAGTGTACCTATCGTCTGTAAAATAAGAAGGTTGTTCTTCCTGCATCGCGTTCACTAGGAATGCGATGGTCCGCAAGTCACAAGCCGAAGTGGCGGAATTGGCAGACGCGCATGGTTCAGGTCCATGTACCCGCAAGGGTGTGGGGGTTCGAGTCCCTTCTTCGGCACCAAGCTTTGAGGTCCCTCGGCTACCGCCCGGGATTTCGCCTGCAGGCTCACGTTTCGGTCATCCTAGATCGATCCTGAGAAGCCTGCTGTTTCCTACACTACGCTACGATGTTTGCTTGTCGGGATGCAGCCGGGCGCGGTGCTTCTCTTTCATCTCTTCGATGGACAGAACTTTGCGCCCGAGCCCGGCGAGTTGAGAGAGTTCCTTTTGAATTTCCAGTAAACGTTCTTGCCGTCGTCTGTCGGCGGCTTCTTCTTCCACACCCTTGCCGCCTTGCAGGCGAAACTGCTCGTTCAAAGTTCGGATTTCAGCGATCTCGGAACGGAGACGCGCTATTGTTTCTCGAAGAGCCTCGAGGTGATCCATGACTCTAGGATAGCCCATCATCGCCTCTTGCAACGGAGCGGCCATCTGCGAGAGTTTTGTCGTCGACGAATTCTGCTGAAAACGTGAGCCACCCGGCAGTTTCTCTCAATAGGAGGGACGGGCGATGCGTCCGTCCCTCCTATCCACGCGATTACTGTGCAAAAGCCTTCGCGGAGAGAAGCTTCCCCGCGGGCGCGGGCAAATTATGGGCTTGCTGGCGAGCCTCGGCGAGTTGTTGCGGAGTGAGTTGCGCCTCGAGTCTGGGCAACATGTCGCGTCCGCGCTGATCGCCCGCCAGAGATGCTGACGTCAGCCACGCATAAGCGGACTCGGGGTCTTTCGACGTCCCCATGCCTTCTGCGTACATGTACGCGAGTTTGATGCGGGCACCGGTGTGTCCCTGCGCGGCCGCTTTCTGGAACCAGCGGAAAGCTTCGGCGCTGTCCTGGTGGACGCCTTCTCCGCGCAAAAGCAGATCCGCGAGATTATTTTCGGCGAGCGGATTGCCGGCCTCGGCAGCCTTGCGGTACCAAGTTGCGGCGGTCTTCAAGTTGCGCTCGCATCCGAGACCCTGGTCGTACATGTAGCCGAGATTGGTTTGCGCATCGGAGTCTCCGGCGGCGGCGCCCTTTTCGAACCAGCGAAAAGCTTCGCCGTTTTCCTGACGCACACCCTGCCCTTGCATGTAGAGGATCCCGAGGTTGTAGTAAGCGCGCGCGAACTTCTGGTCGGCGGCGGCGTGCAGCCAGCGCAGGGCCGTGCCGTAGTTGGTGCGTGTGCCCCAACCGTTGATGTACATCACGGCGAGGTTGACCTGGGCCGGAGCGTATCCGCGCTGGGCAGCCTGCTCAAACCACTTTACGGCTTCCTTCTCATTGAAGTCTGGACCGATCGCCAGGATTGAGGCGAGGCCGAGTTGGTTCTGCTCGAAGGCATGGCCGCGCCGCGCCATATCCTGGACCACGGTGGTGTCGCACACCTTTTGCTGACTTCCGACCTGGCGGGAAACGACCGCCATGCTGCATTGTTCGTTGTCTGAATCCTGCGCCCAAGCGGCGCAGGTCAGCAGGATCATCACGCTGACGACCGCTCGGACTGAAGCTCGCCCCTTCGTATCGATTCTTCCCATGACATCCCTCCAGTAGCCTGGACTTTGTTTGCGTCCTATGGCTCGCTTGAGGGCAAATCCTGAGGGTGGCGGCGTTCTACCTCAATGCAGGATCGATCACTTGGAGGTTGAACGCTCATACTTTGCGGGTTTTTCGGAGATCATCTGGTAAGACTATGACTTGGTTGGGTTTAATGTGGGACTCAAGAGCGGTGGGAGACAAAATCCAACGAAAATGCGCTACCATACGAGTCATTCGAGCGCGGGTTTCTGCAACCAAGACGTCTAACCATTCGTAGAAATGACATCTCAAGGGACCTGTTTCGCGGCATAAAGATGAGCGGCAATGGATCAGATCGGGTGCAGTTCGGTCCGTTTGAGGCCGACCTGCATACCCATGAACTGTGGAAGTTCGGGACCCGGATCAAGCTGGTGGGGCAGCCATTTGAGGTGCTGGCGATCCTGCTGAGCAAGCCGGGCGAACTGGTGACGCGCGACGCTCTGCGCGAGCGCCTGTGGCCCGGGGATACCTTTGTGGATTTCAATCACGGCCTGAACGCGGCGGTGAACAAGCTGCGCGAGGCCCTGAGCGACTCGGCGGACAATCCGCGGTATGTGGAGACTTTGCCGCGGCGCGGATACCGCTTTATTGCAGCAGTCACACGTTCGTCGAGTGCGCCGGCGACTGTACCGTCTGCACCTCCTGCACAGCCCAAGATTTCGGCGCAGCCTGAGGAACCTCGTTCCTTCGAAATACCAACATTCGCGCGCGTTGAGGAAGAGGAAGTACACGCAGCCCCCAAGAGTCGACGGCGTTGGTACCTTGCTGCCGCTATCGTGGTGGCAGCCTTCGTGTTCTTTCATGCTTCAATCTGGCTCTTCAACCAGGTATCGACGATCGCCGGCGCGCGGGACCGATATACCCCTGGACAACATATTCGGCCGCTCACGACCGTAAGCGCGGAGACCAGCGAGCCATCCTTTTCGCCGGACGGAAACTACATTGCGTTTCGGGTGGAAGGGACGAAGCCTCAGGAAGGCGGAGTCTTTCTGAAGGCAGTGGGAAGCGAGCAGATGGTGCAGGTAACAAAGAATGCGGGGGACTGTTGCCCTGCGTGGTCTCCCGATGGGCAGACACTTGCCTTTTCGCGTTTCTCGGAAAAAGAGTTCCAGATTTATACGGTGGCGCTCGCGCTCGCGCCTGACGGCGGATGGAAGGTGGGTGCGGAAAAGAAGCTGAATACGAGCGGCATCACTCCGAGGCGCGGAGAAGTAGCGTGGTCGCCGGACGGAAAGATGCTGGCGTTTGCCGGAGGAGCCGGCATTATCCTGCTGAATCCTGCGGATGCGAGTGCGCACCGCCTGACTGAACCTCCTCCGTTGTCAGAAGACTGGGGCCCGTCGTTTTCGCCTGATGGCAAACGCGTGCTCTTCGTGCGCAGCCGGGACACGGGATTCTCGGAAGAGATCATGACGATCCCGGTGTACGGCGGGAGCGTGGCTCGGGTCGCTTCGGAGCCGGCGAGGATTCTAGGGCCACCGCAGTGGTCGTTCGACGGGCAGTCGGTGATTTTTGCTTCGGATCGCAACAGCCATCCGGCGCTGTGGAGAGTGTCACTGGCGGATGAGGCTCCGATCGAAATCAACGACAGCGGGTGGTATCCGGCCGTGTCGCGCAAGGGTTACAAGCTCGCTTATCAGAGAGTCACACGCAGCCTGAACGTGTGGGAAATGAATCTGGCGGAAAAACAGAAACACATCCTGATTCCGTCGACCAGCGAGACAGACCAGGGACCGGGTCCACAACTCTCGCCCGACGGGGCAAAGATTGCGTATATGTCGGACCGATCGGGCACAATGGAAATCTGGGTGAGCGATCAGGACGGAAGGAATCCGCTGCAGCTTAGCGCAATCGGCAGCGCGGGGACGCCGCGCTGGTCGCCCGATGGTCAGTCGATCGCCTTCGATGCCCGCACGAAGAACGGAGTCTCTATCCACACGGTCACGCTGAAAGAGGGCGTTCCGAAATTGCTGGTGGGCGACACGCGAGAGAACATTTGCCCGAGCTGGTCGCCGGATGGAAAGTGGGTTTACTTCACGTCGTCGCGCACGGGCGAGTGGCAGGTGTGGAAGATTCCGGCGGACGGGGGTACGCCATCACAAGTGACGACTCAAGGCGGACACGCGCCCTGGGCGTCGCTTGACGGGAGATTCATTTACTACGCGAAGACGGCGTATGCGAATCCGGAAATCTGGCAGGTGCCGGTGGATGGCGGGACGGAGCATTTGGTGTCGCCGCTACTGCGTCCGGCGACGTGGGCCAGCTGGGCTGTAACGGACGAGGGCATCCTGTTTGCCGGACCGTCTGGCATTGGCAGGCCGGTTATCTCGCTTTACGACTTGGGCAAGCGGAAGGCCAACGTTCTGGGAGAGCTGGACACTGTTCCGTTCTGGCTGGGAGCCTCGAAGGATGCCGCGAGGGTGGTCTTTGATCAGCCAGGATGGGAACAGGCGCAGATCATGCTGGTGGAGAACTTCCGTTAGATATACCCATTCCGTGCCATAAAATGCGAAGAAAAGCCCGAGCACTGCGGGTTTTGCTGGGTTACACTATAGTCCTCGTATCGTAAGTCCCTCCCCTTCAACTGGCTCCATACTTGTGACCGGAGAATGCATGAAGGCGGCAGGGGTGTTCCTTCTTCTTGTTGCGGTGGCGATTTCGTCCGTGATGGCGGACAACAGCGCCCTGCGACAACCCCCGCCCACCACACAAGCCAGAATTTCATGGGAAGGGCTGGCGATTGTGGTGAATCGAAATAATCCAGTAAATGATGTCACGCTGCCCGAGCTGCGCTCCATGTTTTTTGGGGACCGGAAGGCGTGGTCGCACAAACATCGCATCACGCTCGCGGCGATGCGACGCAACACGCAAGAGTATAAAACCGTGCAGCGTGTGATCTACAAGATCGACCGGCACGAACTGGAACACTATTACCTCTACCAGTCGTTCAAGGGCGAGGGAGCCAATCTTCCTCTTACGATGCAAGCCCCTGCTGACGTCAAGAAGTTTGTGGCGAATACGCCGGGCGCCCTGGGGTATTTGCGGGCGTCGGACGTCGATGATTCGGTGAAGGTGGTGCGCGTGAACGGGCTGCTGCCTGGAGATGACGGGTATCCACTGAGATTGCGCGCGAAGCCTGCGACGAAGTAACGCGGCGCTAGCCGTAGTGTCGGTTCCGTAAGTAGTCCCAGAAAACTTTTACTTCTTTGCCTGCGAGGCGGGCGCAGGCTTGCCTTCTTCCCTCTGGTTGACCACGGTATATCCCGGCGGCACCACGAAGAGTCTCGGATCGGGCTCACCCTGCGCGATGTCAGTTACGTTGATGACCTGCGTGCCATGCCGCGGGTCCACGCGCTTCACGGAAACGTTGATGCCCAGTTGCGGGGAGTACCAGATCTCCTTGACGATGGAAATCACGCGATCATTGCCGATTGCGCCAGGATTGAGCGTGCGCGTCTCGCGGGTGCCGACGGCGTCGACGCCATTGACGGAAGTCTTGCCAAGGTCTTCGCGGGTCAGCGTTCCGTACATGTCTTCACCGACGCCGACAGGTTGCGCCGAGGCTGCCTCGGGCCCGCTGTAGTCGGTCAGCCTGCAAAGGTGCACTGCTGGACGGCAAAAATATTTCTTGTGCGTGGATGGATCGCTGATTTCTATCCGTTCCAGGTCGGGTTCGGCCTGAGAATCTTTCGGGATCAGGCGGCGCCGCTCCTGGTAAATGCGGCCGACACCATCGCGCACGACGAGGCGATGGTTCTGCACGGTGAGGGTGCTGCCGTCCTCGAGGACTTTGGTCCACTCGGCTGTCACCGTACTGGTGAAGGGTGCGTGCGCTATTGGCGGAAGGAGGATGCTGTTGAATTGCTCGATCGTGCCGCCGTCGGGAGCGTGCATTCCCTCTTCTGATTTTTGAGCGAAAAGATTGAGCGCGAGGCAAGCGCAGGCAGCAAGCAGGAGGGCCGGGTGTTTCATAAATCACCCCCACGTGATTCCCTGACTATAGCAAAGTCCGAGGAATCCCAATACGTCTGAACGACGAGGTTTTGTGTAGCCCGTCCCCGTGTATGGCGGCCGGGGAAAATCTCGTTCCTCCGTTACTGCGTTACGACTTTGCCAGACGCGAGATCGTAGACAGCTGATGCGATCTTTAGCGTTCCTTCCTTTACGGCCTTCCGCATGACGGTTGAGGAGGAGCGAAGCAGTTCGGCTTGCAGCTGGGCATTGGCCGCGATGGCTTTGGGGAAGTCGCCACCAGACTTCTCGACCGCCGGCTGCAGATGCTGGTAGATGACACTGATCTGTCCGGGGACGGCATCCGCTTTCATGGCGGCTTTGACCGCACCGCAGTTGCTGTGGCCGAGGACCAGCATTACCTTGACCCCAAGCACGGCCACACCGTACTCGAGGCTGGCGATGATTTCCGGGGTGACGAAGTTGCCCGCGACGCGTGTGACGAAGATGTGGCCGATGGTCTGGTCGAAGATGAGTTCCACTGGAACGCGGGAGTCGGCGCAGGCTAGCACGGCAGCGAAGGGCTCCTGCTTGTCGAGAGTCTTTTCCTTGAGGATGGTGAGGTCGTGCTCGACGGAAGTCAGCCCGTTGGCGGCGAATCGTTCGTTGCCGGCGAGAAGCTCTCGCAACGCGGCGTCGGGGCTCAAGTCAGTTTGCGCATTGAGCGATGGCGCGCTGGCGACGTTGAGCAGTGTCTGCGTGGCCATTCCGGCAACCACGCCTGAGATTCCGGTCTGAAGAAACTGCCGCCTGCCTACGGTCTTCTTGTCGCGCGGTTCATCGTGCATGCTCGCCTCCCGGCACAAGTTTTCGAACGAGGGGCATCATAGATGAATTCCGCAAGTCTGCAACTTTGTTTTGGCGTGCTGCGATAAGGGCCGGAAAGCGGGATGGGGAGGCGGGCGTAGATCCTCCCGTATAATCGAGGCTTCTCCTATGGCCTCCAGGCTCGACGAGATCGTTGCTGCAACGCGGAACCGGCTCACCTTGAAACGGCGGGCGGCGGATATGCGTGCGCTGGAGCGAACAGCGGCGGACCACCAGCCGCGCGGATTTCGACGGGGATTGGAGACGGCAGCGGCTAAAGGTGTGGCAGTAATTGCCGAGTTGAAGAAGGCGTCGCCGTCCAAGGGGCTCATTCGGGCGTCGTTTGATCCCGAGGGGCTGGCACGGGAACTGGCAGAGGGTGGAGCCGCGGCGCTTTCAGTGCTGACCGAACCGGAGTTTTTTCAGGGGTCACTCGACAATCTGCGGATTGCGTCAGAAGCGTCGGGACTTCCCTGCCTGCGCAAGGATTTTATTGTCGACGAACTGCAAATCATTGAGGCTCGGGCTCATCGAGCGGACGCGGTTCTTTTGATCGTGGCGGCGCTGGAACAACCGGACCTGGAGGGCCTGGCGGCGCGTGCTCGGGCTCAGGGGCTGGATGTATTGTGCGAGGCGCACGACGAAGAGGAGTTGCAGCGGGCGTTGGATGCGGGATGCACGCTGATCGGCGTGAATTCCCGGAATCTGCGGACGTTCCAGGTCGATCTAAGTACAGCACACCGTCTGGCAAAGAAGTTCCCGCCCGGGATCCTGGCTGTGGCGGAAAGCGGGATCGGATCACCGAGCGAAATTGCGGAATTGCGGGCCGCCGGATACGAGGCTTTTCTGATCGGAGAAACGCTGATGAAGGCCGCGTTTCCGGGAAGCGCGTTGCGAAGACTGCTGGGCGCAGCGACCGTGCAGAGCGGGTAGGCCGGCGGTTATGACCTGGGTCAAGATTTGCGGAATTACGAATCTGGAAGACGCACTGCACGCGGTGGATGCCGGTGCGGATGCGCTCGGGTTTGTGTTCTACGAGAAGAGTCCGCGGAAGGCTGGGGTTCAGACGACGCGAGAAGTTATTCGCGAACTGCCGGAGCGAATTGAAAAGGTGGGCGTTTTCGTGGATCACGAACCGGAGCAGGTGCGGGAGATCGTGTCGCAGACGGGCCTCACGACGGTCCAGTTGCACGGGAAAAAGCTTCTGGATCGAGTGTGGAGCGAAAAGGTTCCGGTAGAGCAAAGCCTCGGCGTACGCAAAATGATTCCGGTCATTCCGGGAGATTCACTGAAGGATCGTGGAGTGTTGATCAGCGAGGGTGCGCACGACAAAGTTTTCGCACTGCTGTTTGACTCGCAGTCGAATGGCAACATGGGGGGAACGGGGACCACGTTTGACTGGCGCGGAACTCGTGCGATGGTGCAGGTGATCAGCCTGAAGATTCCTGTCATCGTGGCGGGAGGGCTGACCGCGATAAATGTTGCCGAAGCCATCCGCCTGCTGCAACCGTTCGGCGTGGACGTATCGTCCGGAGTGGAAGCACAGCCGGGGAAAAAAGATCCGGCGAAGGTCAGCGCATTTATTCAGGCCGTGCGTGGCACAAACAGAACTGCTTAGGGGATCCAGGACAAAGATGGCAACTGCAAAGGTACATGTCGGATCGAAGAAAGGCTTAGGCGCTTCGGAAAAACGATCGAAGGCGACAAACGGCGCGCAGGCTGGGCGATTCGGAGTGTACGGCGGGCGTTATGTACCGGAGACGTTGATGGCAGCGCTCGAAGAACTGGAGCGCGTCTATGACAAGGCCCAGCGTGATCCGAAATTCCAGAAGCGTCTTGACCTGCTTTTGCGCACGTTTGCGGGGCGTCCCACGCCGCTATTTCTTGCAAAACGTCTGACGGAAAAACTCGGCGGGCCAAAGATTTATTTGAAACGCGAAGACCTGCTGCACACCGGCGCACACAAGATTAACAACTGTCTCGGGCAGGCGCTGCTTGTGGAACGAATGGGAAAGCATCGCGTGATTGCCGAGACGGGTGCGGGGCAGCATGGCGTCGCGACGGCAACTGTGTGCGCGCTGATGGGATTCGAGTGCGTTGTCTACATGGGCACCGAAGACATGCGGCGCCAGGAACTGAATGTGTTCCGCATGCGCTTGCTGGGCGCCGAGGTGCGGGGCGTGTCGTCCGGTTCACGAACTTTGAAGGACGCGATCAATGAAGCGATGCGCGATTGGGTGACCAATGTGCGCACGACGCACTATCTGCTGGGGAGCGTACTGGGGGCTCATCCTTATCCGACCATGGTGCGCGACTTTCATCGCGTGATCGGCCGTGAGGCGCGGGCGCAGATTCTGAAGGTCGAGGGCAAACTGCCGACGGCTATCATCGCATGTGTCGGTGGCGGATCGAACTCCATTGGCATCTTCTATGACTTCATCAAGGACAAGAAGGTGCGACTGATCGGCGTGGAGGCCGGCGGGCGAGGAGAGCAACTGGGAGATCACGCGGCGCGTTTTCGCGGAGGCAGTCCCGGCGTTCTGCAAGGCACCTACTCTTACGTGCTGCAAGATGGCAGTGGGCAGATTGCAACGACGCATTCGGTCTCGGCGGGGCTGGACTATCCGTCGATAGGGCCGGAGCACGCGTGGTTGAAAGACATGGGACGCGCTGAGTATGTGCCGGCTTCCGACAAGGAGGCGCTTGAGGCGACCACGGTGCTCGCGCGCACGGAGGGAATCATTCCCGCGCTGGAGTCGGCGCACGCGGTGGCTGAAGCGATCAAGCGAGCACCCAAGATGAAGAAGTCGGAAATCCTGCTTGTGAATATTTCGGGCCGCGGTGACAAAGATATCGGCATCATGCGCGAGAATTTGAAGCTGGACTCGTAAAGAAGAGCAAAACGCTTTTCAATTACAAATTACCAAATTACTAATTCCTTCGATGCCCTTTCACTTCGTCAACAAGCCCGCACTTGTGGCTTACGTAACGTCCGGCGATCCGGATCTGGCGACGACGCGCGAAATCGTGCTTGAGACGATTCGGGCCGGCGCCGCGATCATTGAACTGGGCGTGCCATTTAGTGATCCGGTGGCTGACGGCCCGGTTATTCAACGGGCAAGCGAACGCGCGCTCAAGCACGGCACGTCGCTTGAGCAGGTATTGAGACTCGCGGCCGAAATTCGCGAACAGTCGCAATCGGTGGGATTGATCATCTTTACCTACCTGAACCCCATCCTGCGCATGGGACTGGAGAAGTTCTGCAAGATTGCTCGTCTCGCGGGCGTGGACGGCGTGCTGGTGACCGATCTGCCCGTGGAGGAAGCCGGGCCATCTCTCGCCGAGATGCGGAAGAATGATCTCGCGTCTATTTTCCTGGCTGCCCCGACTTCGACCGACGAGCGACTGAAACGCATTGCGCAAGCGTCGAGTGGATTCGTTTATGCCGTGTCGCGCACGGGCGTGACGGGCGCGCGAAAGCAGATGTCGGAAGACGCGCAGTCGCTGGTTCGACGCTTGCGAAAATATACCAAGCTGCCGATTGCGGTTGGCTTTGGAATTTCGACGCCCGAACAGTTTGCTGCGGTGGGAAAATATGCGGACGGAGCCGTGGTCGGCAGCGCGATTGTTGAGGTGATTGAACGGAATCGCGGGAAAGAAGCGTCGAGTGTGGCAGAATTTGTGAGGCGACTGGTAGCTAATGGCTCGTAGCTAGTAGCGAGCAAACTGTTAGCGCCTGGCCTTACGCCGAAAGCTACTTCACTGGTGGGGATATTCGACAGCGTCCATAGACTTTGCCGACTGACGACTGGTGACTGACGACCGAATGGATATCGCGGACTGGCGTAAGAAAATCGATGAGATCGACCAGCAACTGGTGGAGATGCTGAACCGGCGCGCGCAGGCTGCGCAGGAGATCGGACGTCTCAAGCGGCAAGCGGAGATGCCGATTTACGAACCAGATCGCGAGCGCATCGTGCTGGCACAAGTGCAAGAAGCGAATCGCGGGCCGTTGCAGCATCGTCATCTAATCCAGATTTATGAGCGCATCATGGACGTGATGCGTAATGTTCAGAAGGAAGAGATCGTGGAGCCGGAGAACGAAGGCAAGAAGTAGAGTTCGGGCCAGGTGCAGGCGGTCGAACGCTAGAAGCCAGGAGCTAACAGCCAAGAGCTGCTTTTTATGATTGTTGCGATGCAGGATTCTGCGACGGAAGACCAGATCCAGGCGGTGATTGATCACCTGGTGACGCTGGGCTTCGAGGTTCACCGGTCCACCGGCGCCCGCCAGACCGTGCTGGGCGCGGTCGGCGCGCGGCCGGAAGTGGATATCGCCATCTTCGAAGTGCTCCCCGGTGTGCAGGAGGTACACCGGATCTCTTCACCCTACAAGTTGGCGGGACGTTCGTTCCGCCCGGAAGGCACGATCGTCAAACTGCCAAACGGGGTGGAGATTGGCGGCAAGGAAGTAATCGTGATGGCAGGTCCGTGCTCGGTAGAGTCGCGCGAACAGATTTTTCTGGTCGCACAACAAGTCGCAGACGCCGGCGCTCGCGTTCTGCGCGGAGGCGCGTTCAAGCCACGATCGTCGCCGTATTCGTTCCAAGGGATGGGAGAAGACGGACTGAAAATTCTGCGCGAGGCCGGCGACAAGCACGGCTTGCTCGTGATCAGCGAAGTCATGGAGATTTCGCAGATCCCGCTGATGTTGCCCTACGTCGACATCTTCCAGGTCGGCGCGCGCAACATGCAGAATTTCAATCTGCTGCGTGAGTTGGGCAAAGTTCGCAAGCCGGTGCTTTTGAAGCGAGGGATCGCGGCCACGATCGAGGAACTCCTGCTCTCCGCGGAGTACATCATGTCGGGCGGAAACTACGAAGTGATTCTGTGTGAGCGCGGGATTCGCACATTCGAAACATACACGCGCAACACCATGGATATCTCGGCGATTCCGATCGTGCACAAGTTGTCACATCTGCCGATGACGGCCGATCCCTCGCACGGCACGGGACGTCGCGACAAGGTGCCGCCGATGGCACGAGCTTCGGTGGCGGCGGGAGCCGACGCGTTGCTGATTGAAGTCCACAGCAATCCGGATAAGGCTCTTTCCGATGGTGCGCAGTCGTTATTTCCGGCGCAGTTCATTACCTTGATGAGGGAGTTGCGATTGATTGCGCCGGCCGTTGGTAGGAGTGTACGGTAGCAGTTCTCAGTTCTCAGTTCTCAGTTCAGTCTCAGTTCTCAGTTCTCAGTTCTCAGTTCTCAGTAAAGACGATCTCTTCTGTAGCTGGATGGTTGCAATTGCTCAATTACTAAATTTCCCAATTTCCAATTTCATTCGATTCCTCTTGTCCATTCGGCAGATCACAATTATCGGGACGGGGCTGATCGGCGGATCGCTTGCGCTGGCGCTGAAGAAGCGGAAGTATGCCGGGCGCATTATTGGATGCGATCGCGCGCCGGTGCTGGAGCGGGCGCAGGAAGTCGGGGCCATCGATGCGGGCGCGACCAATCCGGCTGACGCGATTCGCGGCAGCGCGGTCGTCGTGCTGGCCACGCCGGTGGTGGGCATCATTGATCTGATCGAGCGACTTGGGCCTTCGCTCCCCACGAAAACCCTGCTTACCGATGTTGGCAGCACGAAGGGTGAGGTTGCGAACCGCGCGCACAAAGTCTTTGGGAAGGCTGTCGCGCAACGGTTTCTGGCGGGCCATCCGATGGCTGGGAAGGAACAATCAGGTGTGGAGTTTGCTGATGCCGATTTGTTTCAAGGCGCGGCATGGTTCGTCGCACCGTTCCCGGGACAGGATGTCTACAGCGGGCTGAGTGGCGAGTTCCTGGAGTGGGTGGAAAGAATCGGCGCGCGTATTGCACACCTGCCCGCGCAGGAACACGATCAGCTATGCGCGTGGATCAGCCATCTGCCGCAGATGATTGCGACCGCGCTCGCAGCTTCCCTTGTGGATGAATTCGGGCCGGCTCCGCTGCTGGAGGCTGGCGGACGTGCCTTGCGCGAAATGACGCGCATTTCGTCGAGCCCGTATTCGATGTGGCGCGATATTGCAATCACTAACAAGCGGAACATTGGCGACGCGCTGCTCAAGCTTGAGCAGCGATTGGCGCACATCCGGGAGAACCTCGACTCGCGCGAACTTGCGGCTGAATTCGAGCGGGCGCACCAGTTGAGGAAGGAGAAGCCGCCGAAACCAATCTCGCCGCGGAAGCCGGCTGGCGCGGAGAAAGGTCGGGGGTAGTATCTCGAAGTCCTCGCTGTCGATGTGCTGATGAAGGTGTTGAGGGCATCGAAATTTTCGCAGCGCACTGATCTACAATCATCTTGCCTATGGATAAAGTCGTTGCCAACGCTGAGGAGGCTATTCAGGACGTCTTCGACGGCGCCACAATTATGGTGGGTGGATTCGGCCTGTGCGGAATGCCCGAGAACCTGATCCGCGCGCTGGCGCAGAAGGGTGTCAGGAATCTGACGACCATCAGCAACAACGCGGGCGTCGATGGATTCGGCGTCGGGTTGCTGCTATCCAACGGACAGATCCGGCGGCATATCGGAACCTATGTGGGCGAGAACAAGCTTCTGGAAGAAATGGTGTTGAAGGGGACTGTGCAGCTTGACCTGGTGCCGCAGGGAACATTTTCAGAGCGGATTCGTGCGGCCGGCGCAGGCATCCCGGCATTCTTTACACCCACCGGAGTCGGCACTCTCGTTGCCGAGGGCAAAGAGACGCGCGAGTTCGACGGACGCACATACGTGATGGAGCGCGCACTGAGAGCGGATTTCGCGTTCGTCAAAGCCTGGAAGGGCGATCGCTGGGGGAACCTGGTGTATCGCAAGACTGCAAGGAATTTCAATCCGATGATGGCAACAGCTGCCAAGGTTACGATCGCGGAAGTCGAGCATCTGGTAGATGTCGGAGAACTCGATCCGGACACGGTGCACACACCTAGCGTATTTGTGAATCGCATTTTCCAGGGTGCGGTGTATGAGAAACGGATTGAGCGGCGGACGATGCGGAAGGCTTCCTAGTCGCTAGTCGTCGGTCGGTGGCGACCGCACAGGACAATTGGCAAACGAGCAAGCTTCGAGACATCATGTCAACGATTAACGACCAACGACCAGCAACTGTTCCCACCAAAGCGCCTAAGGACACAGAGAAGCGCGATCGCATTGTGAAACGCATTGCCCGCGAACTGCGTGATGGATTTTACGTGAATCTTGGTATTGGCCTTCCTACGCTGGTTGCGAATTGCGTTCCGCCAGGGATGCACGTTGTATTGCAAAGTGAGAACGGGATGCTCGGCATCGGGCCCTTCCCGATCGAAGGGCAGGAAGATGCCGACCTCATCAATGCTGGCAAGGAGACGGTGAGCGAACTGCCAGGGACAGCTTATTTCTCAAGTGCCGATTCGTTCGGGATGATTCGCGGCGGGCACATCGACCTGAGCGTGCTGGGCGCAATGGAAGTCGACGAACGCGGCAACCTCGCAAACTGGATGATCCCCGGAAAAATGGTGAAGGGCATGGGTGGTGCGATGGATCTGGTTGCGGGAGCGAAGCGCGTGGTGGTCGCGATGGAACATACCACTCGCGATGGCCAGCCAAAGATACTGAAGAAGTGCACCCTTCCTCTGACTGGTGTCGGTGTGGTGAATACAATCGTGACCGAGATGGCTTGTATCGAGGTCACGCCCGCGGGTTTGCTTCTGGCGGAAGTGGCTCCGGGCCTGACGGCCGAGGATGTGCAGAAGGCGACCGAAGCCGAATTGACTATCAGCTCCGAGTTGAAGGTAATGGGAGCGTAGACGTTCGGGTTTTGGGATCGCCTTGCTTCAGAGTCGTGTCTCCCCCAAGAATTCTGATTCGCAGATCCCTTCCTACGGTGTTCACCCGATGTCGCAGTTGGGAGCGCTTCCCTACACTCAGCTTCGTCCATCCCAGTTCAAATCTCAGGAGATCAAAGTGAAACGTTTCATCGCATGGATCGGGCTGTCGCTTGTGCTGCTGTTTGGAGTTTCGTTCGCACAGGACAGCGCAAAGCAAGACATGAAGGACGCGGGCCACGAAACCAAGCAAGCCGCGAAAGATACGGGCCACGCCACCAAGAAGACTGCTAAGAAAGCTGGGCACAAGGTGAAGAAAGGCACGCACAAGGCGGCGAAGAAAGTCGAAGACAAGACAGCCCCGCAGTAGAGTTTTTGTCCAGGGAGCAGTACATCGGGGCGCCGCGCGGCGCCCCTTACTCTTGCCAGTCTGGCGTTCTCAGCCCCTGAATCTCACCGTATGAGACGATTCGGCCCCCCGCCCAAGCGGAGCTTGAACGGGGCACTCTCTAGGCGCAGGCTCGGCTGTCCGCGAATGGTACGAACGGGCACCGGGCCAGCAGGAACTCCCTCTTCACTTCAGAACAATCTCCTGCAGCAAATCCGAGCTGATGATCTCTCGAATTTCTGCCCGCTTGTCGCCGAGGTCTTGGGCCTGCGCCTTGCCGCCCAGAATCTTGTCGCGCACGGCTTCGCCTTTTGCGGCCGCTCCGTCGAGGGCAGCCCAGTTCTTGTACTGGATAGCCACGCATATGTCCCAGTCTTCCGGGCCGTTCTTGGTTTGTTTCAGGAACACTTTGTAATCGGTGATCATGCCCTGCTTCTTCTGTTCCTCGATGAAGGGCTTGGTCGACTGGCGAAGGCTGGTGAGGTAGGCGTCCATCTTGGTGGGCTTCACGCGGATCAACTGGATCCGCCACACGGGACCTTCGGTGTAATGCTCCTGGGCAAATACCGCTGGAGCCAGCACGACCAACAACATCAAAAATCCGAACACTCTCTTCATATTCGATTCTCTCCCTAAGCAAAGTTGAACGGCGGGAGGATCATACGCTTTTCGGCCTGAGGGTGAGGGAAAACCGCCGTGCTTTTCGCATTAGTAGATAAGCGGACCTGAAAAGACTTCCCCTCTGAAAGACGATGTCGGTCGTGCGCTCTGCGGAAAACGCGGGGCGAGCACCGCTGAAGTGTCCGCGGAGAGTTCGATGGGCGCTCACCATCGCACAGCCAGTGCAGTCGTCACAAAAACTTGACGGAGGAAAAAACTATGTATCCGCTGAAGAAGAGCATTTCGATCGCGCTCGGCCTACTGGTTCTGGCCGCAGTCGCCGTAGTCATCACGACGGGCACGGTTGGCGCCAGTCCAAGCCTGGTCCCGATCGCCGCCGCACCGCCCACGCCTTCCATACCCGTGAACGTGACCAACACGCCATTGGCGGTCACCGGAACAGTGAATGCCAATATCGGCACCCCGACCGTCAACGTCAACAGTCTTCCAGCCGTGCAATTGAGCGGCACACCCACGGTCAACGTCAACAGCTCTCAGACTGCGCCCGTCTACGTCGACACCGATCGCCCGGAGCGCAACGGGTTCAATGCCTCGTGCAACACCGATCCTGTCGACTCCACCTATGGTCAAGCCAGTTGCACACTGTTCACGATTCCAGCGGGGCGCGAGGTTGTGATCGAGAGTGTGGCTTGCAACGCGTTCCTCACGCCCGGCAACGTCCCGGGGCAAGCCGACATCATCGTCGCCAACTACTCCGCAGGCCCATTCCCCAGCGGCCAAGGGGTCTATTTCCCCATCGCGCTGTCCAAGACCACCTCGTCTTCTCTGGACGAGTACCAGTTCATGGGCAATTTCCGCATCTACGCATCGTCTCCTCCTGACGGCTCGGTCGGCGTCGGGATCTTCTACCGCACGAACCCCTCTCCCAGCTACCCGCAAGCGTTCTCATGCTCGGTCGCTGGCCACATGGTCCCGTAAGCCGACTGGTTGCCATCGGCACCTGTTTTGAGGTCCCCATCCTCAGTTTTCGCATGCTGTGAAGGAGCTGAGGGTGGGGAATCTGATTCCCCACAAATGATGGATCGGCAGCAAAAAAGCCCTCGCCGAAGCGAGGGCTAAGTTTCCCGTGGAGGAGAAATACTGTTTCTAGCTACACCCGCTGGTCGATCCGCACGACATGCAGCGGTAGCACGATCCGTTGCGCGTCATGATGGCGCCGCAGTAGTGGCAACTGGGGGCATCACCCATTTCGACAATGGATGAGAGCGCATCAGACGCATGAACAGAACCAGGTCGAGGCTCGGGATTCCGGCCGCCCGTTTCTGCTGACCCGTGCAGATCGCCGACACTGTCGGCCGAGGGGGCCGTGTGCGGCGCTCCACCCGCCTTCAGGCGCAGATTCTCGAACAGCATCTGCTGCTGGCCGGTCAGGAAGCGCAACTGCAGCCAGCGGAAGATGTAATCCATGATCGACTTGGCGAAGCCGATTTCCGGATTGTTCGTCCAGCCGCTGGGCTCGAAGCGTGTGTGCGCGAACTTCTCGCAGAACAGCTTCAGCGGGACGCCGTGCTGCAATGCGATCGACACGGCGAGCGCGAAGCTGTCCATCAGGCCGCTGACAGTCGAGCCTTCCTTCGCCATGGTGATGAAGAGTTCGCCCGGTTCGCCGTCGGGATAGAGGCCGACGGTGATGTAGCCTTCGTGCCCGCCCACGTTGAACTTATGGGTGATCGACGCGCGCTCTTCCTGCAGCTTATGACGCACTGCTCGCGGAGGCGCGTTCAGGTTCTCTTCTTCCTGCGCAGCAACGGCTCGCCCCGCATCTTCTTTCTTCGAGAGGGCGGTAGCAGATCCTGCGGCCGACAGCGGCTGCGATTGCTTGCAGCCATCGCGATAGACAGCCACCGCTTTCAGGCCCAGTTTCCAGGCCTGGAGATAGGCCTCCATGATGTCTTCGACGGAAGCATTGTTCGGGAGGTTGACGGTCTTTGAAATCGCTCCCGAGATGAACGGCTGGGTCGCGGCCATCATGCGCAGATGGCCCATGTATGCGATGGACCGGGTACCCTTGGAAGGCTTGAAGGAGCAATCGAAGACGGCAAGGTGGTCGTCTTTCACAAGCGGAGCACCTTCGATTGTCCCGGTCGCGTCGATGTAGCTGACGATGGCGTCGGCCTGCTCGTGGGTGTAGCCGAGTTTGAAGAGCGCGGTGGGCACGGTGTTGTTCACGATCTTGATCATGCCGCCGCCGACCAGCTTCTTGTACTTCACCAAGGCAAGGTCAGGCTCGATGCCGGTGGTGTCGCAGTCCATCATGAAGCCGATGGTGCCGGTCGGAGCAAGCACAGTGACCTGGCTGTTTCGATAGCCGTGTTTTTCGCCGTGCGCCAAGGCTTCGTCCCAGCATTGCTTGCTGGCTTCGTAGACTGGGCTCGGAACATTTGCCTTGTTGATGTTGTTGACGGACGCGCGATGCATGCGGATCACGTCGAGGAACGGCTCGCGGTTAATGTACCAGCCGGGGCAAGCGGCGCCAGGCATCACGTTCGAACCGAGGTTGGTTTCCGAAAGATTCTTCCGCGTCGGCTCGGTGGCCGGAGCCAGCGGCTCGCAGAGTTCAGCGATGCGCGACGATTGCAAATAAGCTTCACCGCACATGATCGCTGTAACGCAGGCAGCGTAGTCGCGGCCACCGTCCGAGTCATAGGGCAGTCCAGCGGCCATCAGCAGCGCGCCAAGGTTGGCGTAGCCCAGACCCAGCGGACGATAGTCATGCGAGTTCTTTCCGATCATCTCGGTCGGATAGCCGGCGTTGTCGACCAGAATTTCCTGCGCAGTGATCAGCACGTCGACCGCATGGCGATAGGCTTCCACGTCGAAGGTGCCGTTCGGCGCGAACTTCAGCAGGTTCAAGCTGGAGAGGTTGCAGGCTGAGTCATCGAGGAACATGTATTCGCTGCAGGGATTGCTGGCATTGATGCGCGCTGTGTTCTTCGAGGTGTGCCACCGGTTGATGGTCGTGTCGAACTGCATGCCCGGATCGCCGCACTGCCAGGTCGCTTCGCTGACCTTGTGAAGCAGATCTTTGGCCTTAAATGTGTTGACGACGGAGCCGTCGCGGATCGACTTGGTGGAGAAGTCCGTGTCGCGAATCACGGCGTACATGAAATCATCCGTCACGCGGACGCTGTTGTTGGCATTCTGGAAGAAGATGGAACTGTAGGCTTCCGAGTCGGGAGACGAACCATCGTATCCGGCCTGCACCAGCGACCACGCCTTGGCTTCTTCTTTCGCCTTGCAGTCGATGAAGTCGACGATGTCGGGATGGTCGATGTTCAAGATGACCATCTTTGCAGCGCGTCGGGTCTTTCCGCCCGACTTGATGACGCCGGCGAAGGCGTCGAAGCCCTTCATGAAGCTCAGAGGGCCACTGGCGGTTCCGCCGCCGCTGAGGCCTTCGGTGGAAGAACGCAGCGGAGAGAGATTTGTTCCCGTGCCGCTTCCCCACTTGAAGAGCATGCCTTCGGTTTTGGCGAGCGTGAGGATCGAGTCGAGCGAGTCCTTGACAGAGTTGATGAAGCACGCCGAGCACTGCGGCGTTTTGTATCCCGTGACCGAGAATTCCACGCGGCCCAGTTCATGGTTCCAGTGCCAGTTTTGCGCGTCAGACTTGGGCTCGATCCGGTCGCATCCTACGTTGAACCAAACGGGCGAGTTGAAGGCCGCATACTGACGCAGCAGAATGTGCGAGAGTTCGTCGTGGAAGACAGCCGCGTCTTCCTCGCTGCGGAAATAGCCATCGGCCTTGCCCCAGTCGCGGATCGTTTCAGCGACACGGGTAACCAATTGGCGCACGCCGGTTTCGCGCTCGGCGGTACCGATCGTGCCATGCAGATACTTCGAAGCCACAATGTTGGTGGCCGTCATCGACCAGTCTTTCGGGACCTCGACGTCTTTCTGCTCGAAAATTACGTTGCCCTGGGCATCGGTGATCTGGGCAAGACGGAGTTCCCATTCGATCTCGTCATAAGGGGAGACGCCGGGCTTGGTGAAGAGGCGCCGGAACTGCAGGCCGGAGGCCTTCTTTTTGCTGGGGATGGCTGGGGCCGCAACGGCCTCGGGGCTCTTCGTTTTCTCTGTCACTTCAGGCATTTCTCTCTCCTGCTATTAGATTCTTTGTACGAATAAACGATCCTGGGGGCTTCTGGGCAAAAGCCGCTCCCGAGCGGCCAAAGACTGCTGGATGGGAGCCGGGTTTCCAGTTCTCCGAAGACTAGAAACCGGCGGGCAAAGCCGGAGGACCACTATCGGTTGCAGACATGCTTGGACTTACCGGCTCCGAGACCACGGATGGAGCGTCGGAATGGTCTTGCACGATGCCAGTGGCGGTCTCAGCCGAATTGGCGAGCCACTGATTCAGGGCCGTGCACGCCGCCTTGCGGTGCACCGGGTCGGCCACGGTTACGAAGCGCACAAAGCAGCTGCCTGAAGCAAGACGCTCCCGCAATGAGTTGCCAGGAGCGAAGCTGCGGCTGAGAGCTACGCACAGGTCTTCAGTCTCGCTGATTTGAAAAACCGCCAAAATGCGTTTGCCTCCGGTTGCCGCCGTTTCGCCCGGGGCGACCATTTCTTCGGCCAAGGTGTAGATGCCCGCGGCGCTCGGCACCAGCAGCAAACTGAAGCTGGATTCGCAGCGGAACCAGCGCGACCAAACCAGGCGGCGATAGTCCAGGGAGACGTCAAAGCCATGACGAGCCATCGAGTCGTCGACCAGACGCGTGATCTCTTCCATTTTGGGCTCCACAAAACCGGGAATTGGGTCTAAGGTCTCGAACCTGTCGATTCGAGAGTTCGGAGGGTCGCTTGGTGGCAGCGCAGCGCGAGCAGAGACACCAATGCTGTACCCCCTCTATCGAAAACAAATGGCCGGCAATCCGTCTGTGACAGATAAACAACTCCGACCGAGTTCCATGTTTCGGAAAACTAAACCGGAACAGCGAGCGACTAAATTTTCAAGCTGTGCGTTCCCCCAGGGGATGTCCGGTACGGACCGGACGAGGGAACGGCCACCGCACAAGCTCATCCGCCGCCAGGCGGATACCCGATCAATGAGACTCCTGCGATTCCAGCCAGAACGAATGCAGAGCCTCTGTTAGGAGGGGCGTCTCCGGTCACCTCGGCCATGAGACCACCCCTGGTTTTCTCTGACTTGCGGCCGCTACGCGGGAGCAAGTTTTCATGGCTTATGGGAGTGCAACAGTACGCCCGTATGTTGGGGCTGTCAAGAGGGTAGCACTACCTATTGTATCCCAAGGGATTAACCGTATCGATGCACCTCATTTCCACAGGTCGGTACTACCGCCTTGTCGAGATTGAAGGTCCTTTAAGTAGAACGCCTTAGAGGTCATCGCCCGCTAAGACGCAGCCGATCTTTCGGCGGTTCTTTGTCGAGCTGCCTTGTGGCCTCTCATGGAAGGCGCCGACAGGCATTGTGGTGCTGTTGATTTCAGTTCTCGGTAACCCAGTTGATCCTTTTCCCCAAAGTTGGTGATTAGGTCAGATGGAAGCAGACTGGCGAGTTCCACTGCGAGTGGCCACGGATCTTCGGGGCGAGCCAGCGGTACATAGATGTCCTCGAAGATCTCTCGCGGGGCAATGCGACGGGATCCATCGGAAGAGAGCACCAGGTAGTCCCCTGGGCCGCCGGAATGCTCTCGTCCGAGACAGTCGACGAAGGTGAGCGGATGGTCGAGTTGCTTGGCGCGAATCAGAAAGCGAGTGCGATACGTTGTCCAATCATTCTGCATGGCCTTCGTTGTCATCCTTCGGGGGAGGAGGATGGTGGGAATCTCCGATTTTCGAATGACAGAAATTTACCGGGAAAATGGTTTGCGCTTGCTTGGAACCGTCGAACCACGAGATCAATCACTGGCTGGGTGTGAGGTCACTCGCGTGGCTTGCTAGTTCGTTAAGGTGTGGCGAATCTACTCGCGCGCGACTGGAGGGTCAATTCCATATGTTTGGTGCATTGTGAGAAAACGCCTACGAGGATTTTGTGCAATCCGGGGCATCAAGCAACACTTTCAGTAAACGTGCGAAGGCGCATGACTGTGCGGGATTCGAAGAGTTGGAGTGCATGCAGATAAAATCTGATACACTCGCGCGCCGGATTTCCACAGCAGGAGCACAGGAAATGCAGAAAGACAGTCGTCGGTCCTCAGTCGTCAGTCGTGCGGCGCAGATCTCATGATGCCGGGTTTTGTCGCCAGCTGGCTCGCTTGTCGGCGACATTGTGCACTTTCGGTCTTCTCTCAGGAACGCTGTGTCTCGTCTCGGCGCAGAGTTCAACGGACAAGACTGTCTACGTTCGCTGCGGGAGTTTGATCGACGGAAAGACCGGAGAGTCCCGCTCAAACGTTACTGTGGTCGTGAAGAATGACCGCATCGCAGAAGTGCACAGCGGCGATGTGTCGGGGAGTCCTGCGAGCATGATCGACTTGTCGCGCGAAACGTGTTTACCCGGCTTAATCGATACCCACACGCATGTGCTCTTGCAAGGCGATGTCACGGCCGCCGACTACGACGAGCAACTGCTGAAGCAATCCACCGAGTACCGCGCGATTCTCGCAACCGTGAATGTGCGGCGCGCGCTCGAATACGGCTTCACGACGATTCGCGATGTCGAAACCGAAGGTGCGGGCTACGCCGATGTCGATGTGAAGAAGGCGATTAATGACGGTGTGATTCCTGGTCCGCGCATGCAAGTGGCCACGCGCGCCATGGATGTTACGGGTGCCTATCCCCTGCTTGGCTACGCGCCGAATGTGCAGGTGCCGCATGGCGTGCAGGTCGTCGATGGCGCGGATGAGGCACGCAAAGCGGTGCGCGAGCAGATCTCGCACGGGGCTGACTGGATCAAGGTATACAGCGACCGCGGATACAAGGTGCGGGAAGACGGCGTCCTGGATGACATCCCGACCTTCACCCCCGAAGAACTCAAGGCGATTGTGGATGAAGCACATCGGGAGCGGCACAAGGTGGCGTCGCATGCGATTGGATTGCACGGAGTGCACAATTCCGTTGAAGCCGGGGTTGACACGATCGAACATGGAGACTACATCGCGGATGAAGATCTGAAGACGATGGTCGCGCACGGAACTTACTACGTGAACACCATCTACGTTGGAGACTATGTGGCACAGGGCCGGGCTGCGGCCGGGGCCCCGGTATGGGTGAAGATGCTTTCAATCCACGAAGACACGTTTAAGCGCGCCATGAAAGCGGGAGTGAAGATTGCGTTCGGCACCGATGCCGGAGGATTCCCGTGGACAGACAATCCGGCGAAGGAATTCGCTTACATGGTGAAGTGGGGAATGACGCCCGGGCAGGCGATAAGGTCGGCAACATCCACAGCTGCTGAGCTTCTCGGGTGGTCCGATCAGGTTGGGAACGTTGAACCCGGGAGGTTTGCCGACATCGTTGCCGTCGCGGGCGATCCGCTTAAGGACATCACACTGCTCGAGCGTGTGGACTTCGTGATGAAAAACGGAGTGGTCATCAAGAAGCCGTAGTGTGGACGGGTGCAGCTAGATCTGCCCCGGTTCCTCGGGGTCGGGCTCTCTCACTGGAACGTCAGGATTCTCTGGACCGTCCGGCGGTGGCTCCTTCACCGGAGGCGGCATCGGCTCCGCGGGCGTGCGTAAATAGTAGTGATTATCCATCGCTAGGAAATCCTTGCGCTCAACATTTTGATTCGCCAGAGTTCAACTGACTGGCTGCACTTGGATGCTTCCGACCAATCGCGAGAGGAATTTCTTTTCGCGGTGCTGGAAGAGTGAAGAAGAGGGCCGGCGCAGTTCGCACCGGCTCCCAAAACTACATACGCGTCATCGTGAATTTGCCGCTTCCACTGCAGCCTGAACTCCCCGCAAGAATCCAGGCACCGGAGATCGTACCGCCACTGACCGTACCTGTGAGCGTGAGGGTGTTGCCGCCCGGCGATCCTGATAGAACGCTCATTCCGAATTGCCCCGAAACATTTCCGCTGAAGTCTCCACTGAGGGCGAAGGTGCCGCTTTCCGTTTCTCCGGAAACGAAGCATGGCGAGTTGGTTGAGAAATGGAAACTGTTAACGGTTAATGTGCCGCTTGAACCGGTCGCCACCAGCGCCGTGGTGAACGCTAAAGCTTGGCCTCCGCTGCCGTCCGTCAGTGTGGCAGTCCAGTTTCCGTTGATGTTCCCGGAACTCTTGGCACTCCCGCATCCCACGAGAATCAGGCCCAATCCGAGCAAAAGGGCTACTGCGAGTTTTCTCATCGATGAAAAGACTCCTTAGTTTGGTTGAGTTGTGTGGGATGGGCGTTAGGAGAGATGCGGATTTTGCGGCGCGGGCTGTAAGGGGAAGCTCTTAGATTCGCCGCTGACGGCAGACTATATTTTGGCGGCCTTTCCTCTCAGCAACTTAGAAACGTGGGCATATTGCGCGGACGCGAGTGTGCCCACATTTTCTATCAATACCTACTTGCCCGACTTCAGCTTCTTGAGCGTTTCCTCGTAGGTCGGCACATCGGATTTCGCATTGGGCGGTACGCTGGCCAGTGCGGTCTCCCAGTTCTTGATTGCGTTGTTTCGATCTCCCGTCGCTGTGTAGCCCTCCGCCAGGCCGAGATAAGTCCAAAATTTTTCCTCGGGATGCAGTCGCGCGTTGGCCTGGAAGAGTTCGAGAGCGCGATCCTTTCTGCCTGCCGCGAGCAGAGTCTCCGCATAGAAGTGCATCGGCATTACATCTGTCTCCGGCAAATGAAGCGCGCGATCGATCACGGCGTCTGCCTCGGATTCCCGACCCATGGCGTGCAATACCGCCGCTTTGGTAGTCAGAGTAGAGGTGTCCTCGCGTCCACGAGAAGGGCCTTTGAACGGCTCGTTGATCGCCTTGTCGGCCCATACGAGCGCCTCATCCAGATTTACTTTGTGACTGGCACAGAATTGCGCCGCAATTCTCCAATTCTGATATTTGAAACCGGGCCAGCCCTGTAATTCTTTTCGCATTTCGGCTGCGTAAAGATCATTGACGTTGGGTACTTCGATCTTGAACGGAATCCGCTTGTTCTCCCACTGCAGGAATGCCACGCTGGCGTTGGGACGACGATCATCGAATCCGTAGGTCAGAAACTCGGTGTAGGAAGCGGGTTGAGAAGCAACTGGCACCCGCAACGCGTCGTCCTTCGGATCGTACTGATAGCTTCCCCAGCCGGTGGAATTATTTGAGAAGATCCACGTCCATGGACCATCCTTTTCGAGTTCGAGAAACAAGCCGTACGTTCCGGCCTTGAGGTCTTTGCCTTCTACCTTCACGTCGTGCGAGACAGTGATGGTGGTCGTTTCATTGGCGCCAGCCCGCCAAGGCGTCGCGCGTGAAGGGCCCAGTCCCTCATCGAAAAATCCATATTTCACCAACTCGCCCCAGATGTGGCCGGTGCGGTCGGCTCCCGTGCCTCCGTGCACGTTGGGGCTGTGATAGTCGATCGTGACTTTGACCAGTCCGATCCACTGCGAAACTTCCGCTCGCTCATTGGCTCCGTTAGGAGGAAGAGAGAGTTCAGAGAGCACCTGGGCAGACGAAAGCGGCAGCGAAGCCATCAAACTCAGGAAGAAAAGCGTTGCACAGAGACTTCTCATACGGGCTCCGGCACGGCAGTTGTATGCGACTTGGACGTGCAGGCGGCGATGAAGTCACAAGAAAAAGAAAAGCCCCGGCGGCTGGCCAGGGCTCTTGGCGGACAGGAGTGCCCGCGCCACACGTTTACCGACTTGCCAGCGCCGGTTCTTTTGCACTCTTAAACGCCTGGTAGCGTTTGTTGATCTCGTCCCAGTTCACCACGCTCCACCACGCCTGCAGATATTCTGGCCGGCGATTGTTGTACTTCAGGTAGTAGGCGTGCTCCCAGACGTCGTTGCCGAAAATCGGGTGCAGGCCTTGAGTGATGGGATTGTCCTGATTCGGCGTGCTTAGGATCTGCACTTCGCCCTTCGCGTTGCCCGCCAGCCACACCCAGCCACTGCCGAACTGCTTCACACCGGCGTCGTTGAACTTGGTCTGGAAATCCTTGAAGTGGCCGAAGGTTTTGGAGATCGCTTCGGCAATCGGGCCGGTTGGTTCCCCGCCGCCTTTGGGCTTCATGATCTGCCAGAACATGGTGTGGTTGACGTGGCCGCCTGCGTTGTTGCGAACCGCGCCGCGGATGTCTTCAGGTACGGCATTCAAATCGCGAATCAGGTCTTCGGCACTCTTCGCTTGCAGGTTCGAATATTTCTCAAGTGCAGCATTAAGGTTCTTTACGTAAGCCGCGTGATGCATATCGTGATGCAGGTGCATCGTCTTCTCATCAATCGCCGGCTCCAGGGCCGTGTAGTCATACGGCAAAGGGGGTAGTTCATGCGCCATGATTTTTCCTCCACAGGTTCAAAGATGACGGGAAATAGAACGGGGATTCAGTCAGGACATTATATATGCCCGGAGGATTCGCCATCGCCTCGAGCACTTCTCTACCTTCCGGCCTCAACCTCCAGCTTGTCGCCGGGCTTCAGATGGACTTCGCCTCCCTTTACGAGAGCCATGAACAGGACGCTGGCGCCGAGGGCGACAAATCGAGCTTTGCCTCCTCCGATGGCCCCATCGACGCTGTCGTCGGCGATCTTGGCAATCAGTGGCGTGGTCCCCAGGAGAATTACTTGCTTCTTGCGGCCAGCGCGAATCATGCCTTCGGGATCGCTGTTTACCACGTGAACGGGGTCATAGAAACGCAACAGCACGGAACCTCGGCGAAGGAAGCGACGAGCCGGTCTTGTGACGAGAGTACCCGCATAAATCCTCCCGGCGCCATCGACCGCTCGAAACTCGCTGCCACTCGGCATATTGGAATTAATTGGAGTGAGCAGGGTCAACGGTTGAGCAAGAGAGGCAGCGCTCAGCACTACTACGAGTGCCAGTATCTGGATCTTCGTCCACATCGAAGGGAGCAAAAGTGTACTCCCATTGACTCGGACCCGAAAAGTCCTGCTTTTTCTAGTGCGAGGAGTCTTCCGTTGTCGAGGCAGGGACGACATAGACGGGATTCGCGAAAATCCAGAGGGTCCATCGGCGCCATCCGGTCAGACCGGGCTGTTGCAGGTAAGCTTCCGTGCGATACCGGCCCGGGCCATCAATCGGTAAATCGAGCGACTGCGTTTCCTGCTTCGCGATCTCATGCCCGTCGTGAATGACGCGAATCAGTGCGGGACCAGCTGTCTTTGGAACCCGGATGTGAAGCGTGGCGCCCGAATTCCATGCGATGGTGCTGCCCGGTCCGGCAAGAGCGGCGCCCGAAGATACTGTCTGCGTAAAACCGTCCGCCGACGCGAGCGCGTCAATCGCACAGAAGGAGTTGCCGGCTTGAATCGCAGAGAGGATCGCATCTGCCCCGGCGTGGTCGGGATTGAGCCCAGGCTGATCCGGCAAAAGCACGTGTTGGCGGGCCAGGCTGAAAACAGAAAGGTAGCTGGGGAAGCGCGCAATGCTCCAGTGGTCGACCAGCACATTGGCGTGAGCATCGGATCCACAGATGCCGGCAACCGGACGCTGCGCGGTCAACTCATCCCACTTTGCAAAATTCTCTTCCGGCGTGCGCGCCAGGCGAAGCAACGCCAGGCGAGAATTCACCGGGTAAAGCAATGCGGCCACCGCAATGCCGAAAACCGTGTTCCGGCGCCACACCGCGTCATTGTTGAAGATCTCGATACCGTCATAGTCGGTGGCTCCCCAGTCCGACCAGCGATCCCGCAGTCCAAAAGGATGAGCAATAAAATTAACGGCTCCGCTGCGGCGAGAGGAAGCCATGAGGCTGCGCG
This sequence comes from uncultured Acidobacteriota bacterium, assembly GCA_963745435.1. Classification (GTDB taxonomy): domain Bacteria; phylum Acidobacteriota; class Terriglobia; order Terriglobales; family Acidobacteriaceae; genus Gp1-AA133. The sequence goes on from CAVUXK010000006.1 coordinate 100,506, forward strand.
TGTTGAAGCCTGCTCCGCGATGCCAGCGGCTATCCGAGGTGCCTAGCGCAAGGTAGTGCCCTGCCGCGGTGCTGACTTCCTCGCCGTCGATCACGGCAAAATCAGGCGGATCAGCCTCGGCCACTTCCGCATCCGAAAGCGTGAGATTGTGATCGGTGATAGCGACGAACGACAGGTCCGCGTCCTTCGCTGCCGCGATCACTTGCGGCAGACTGCCGCTTCCGCACGACGCGTTGGTGTGGACATGAATGACGCCGATACGCTCGCCGCGCGCGGGATTCCCCGCAAGACTCGGCAGGCGGGTGAGAAATCCATCAAGCACTACCGCCAGCACGAAGAGGGCAAATAGAATCGTTGCGCTAAGGAGCACCCCGCGTAGCGTCTTCCTTTTTGGAACAGGGTTGGGATAGGCTTCGGCGTCAGTTGGAGAAGCCGAAGTCTGGTTGGCTATCGGTAAGCTCTGGAGCGTAGAACTCAAATTGTGGCGAGTGTGACGTTGCCTACGAGCCCTGTCAAGCGAAAATCGCTCCTGACGCGGGACAAACCGGAGGATTGCGAATGAAAGCGTGCGTCTTTTTGATTTGCTGGACCATGGTCGCGGGAGCCTATGCGCAGGTCACACCCGATCCTTCGCTCATGGCCGAGATCGAAAAAATCAGGGCGGTCGACAACCATACTCACATTGCCAAGGTGGTGACCGAAGGCGAGTCCGACCGAGACTTTGACGCATTGCCCTGCGACATCATCGAAGGTGGCGCCGAGACGCTCGCAGCGCGCGCGGACTATCCGCAATTTATCGAGGCCTGGCAGTCGCTGTATGGATACAAGTACGCTGATCGCACTCGGGAGCATGTCAAAGAATTGATCGCCGCACGCGAGAAGGTAATGCGTGAGCAGGGCGACAACTTTCCTGCCTGGGTCTTAGACCGATTGAACATCGAGTATCTCTTCGCTAACCGGGTCGCGATGGGCCGCGGCCTTGGCGCGCCCCGTTTTCGCTGGGTGCCGTTTGACGACGCACTGATGTCTACGCTCGCTCCTGATTCAGTGGCTGACAATCCCGACAAGAAAGTCTTTTACGGGCAGGAGGCCAAACTGCTGAAGACCTACCTCTCCGAGGCACACCTCAGCACACTTCCTGGCTCACTGGATGAGTACATCACCAAGGTCGTGATCCCCACGCTCGAAGCACAGAAGAGAGCGGGCGCTCCGGCCATTAAATTCGAGGCCGCTTACCTTCGACCCTTGAACTTTGGCCCGCAGACCGATTCCGAAGATGAAACGGAAGCGCGCAACATTTATTCGAAATACGTGCGTGGTGGTTCGCCATCGCGGGCCGAATCACTTCGTGTGCAGAACTTTCTATTCCGTAGGATTGCCCGCGAAGCTGGAAGAATTGGGCTGGCGGTACACATACACACCGGGCAAGGCTGCGGGAATTACTTTGATCTTGCGGGAGCGCGTCCCACCGAACTGGAATCCATCCTGGATGATCCTTCCCTTCGTTCAACGACGTTCGTATTGCTTCATGGCGGGGCTGGGCCCTACACACACGAGGTTGCCGTCCTCCTGTCGAAGCCGAATGTCTATGCGGACTTCTCGGAACAGGACGCGTTGATTCCGCCACGGGCCTTGAGCGCAGTTTTGCGCGAATGGCTGGAGTGGTATCCGGAGAAGGTTTTGTATGGGACGGACCTCGCGCCCGGTGCGCCTGAGCAGGACTGGGATGTGATCGGCTATTCCACGAACCTGACGGCGCGGCGAGCCCTCGCCATCGCTCTTACCGGAATGCTGAACGACGGCGAAATCACGCGCGCGCGCGCGTCCGAACTCGCACGCATGGTCCTGCGGGAAAACGCGATGAAGTTATACGGCCTTAAGGACTGATGCCTAAGGCGGCCTCCAGACCATCCCAGTCTTCGAGAACATAGTAGCGCCATCCTGGTTCTGCTGGCGCGAGAGCGATGATCCGTGGTGCATTCTGTTCCGATCCGAATCGCGCACCAATCTGAAACTTGTTCGTCCTTCCTTCTGGTTGCCCACTGAGCGCTCCCTGCCTCTCGCGGTCCGCTGCCTGCTTACACCTAACGTTGCGATGTACGTCGCGTGAGAAAGGTCTAATCCAGGAGTGTTACATGAGAAAGCGCACTAGGACGGCACTTGCCATTCTCGGCAGTATCGGTCTTTGGATATGGATGAGTCCGGCCATCGCTTCCGGCCGGGAGTCGGGCAGCAATCGCGAGACGAAGACGGCGGCAGCCGTCCACAGTCCTATCGAATACGCCGGAGTGGACGCTTGCAAGGCTTGCCACGAAGACATCTACAAGAACTTCGCGTCGACCGCCCACTTCAAAACGACTAGGAACGGGGGACACGGATGCGAGTCGTGCCACGGCCCGGCTGCCGATCACATCGCAGGTGGCGGCGACGTCAGCAAGATCGTGCATTTCGACCAACTGACTCGCTCTGAGTCTAATGCTCGCTGTCTGAGCTGCCACGCGCAAAAACACGAGCAGCGCCGGTTTGCGACCTCCGCTCATGCGAGCAACGACGTCGGATGCGTGGACTGCCACTCGCCGCACCATGCGGCGCAACCCGAAGCGCTGCTGATAAAGCAACAGTCTGAGCTGTGTTTCGGCTGCCACACGGCAGCGAAGGCTGAATTTGCCAAGCCGTATCACCACCGGGTCGAAGGAGGACTGGTGCAGTGCAGCGATTGCCACAACGTTCATGGCAGCAACGCCCTGCGCCAGGTACGGGCGGGCGTGAGCGGCGATGAAGCCTGCGTGAAATGTCACGCCGATAAGCGCGGGCCGTTCGTGTACGAGCATGTGCCGGTGAAAACCGAGGGCTGCACGAGTTGCCACACGCCACACGGATCGACCAATGCCCGCTTCCTCCGCGTGAGTCAGGTGAATCTGCAGTGCTTGCAGTGTCACACGTTTCCGGTGCAGGGCCCGATCGGCCCGGCTCACAACGAAGCGGCCAAGTATCAGGCCTGCACGATGTGCCACACCAGCATTCACGGCTCCAATGCCAGCAATGTGTTCTTCCGGTAACGAAAGGTCGATGCCATGAAATTTCACTTCTCTCGAATTTGCTTCATTACTTTGATCTTGTTCACTCTCGCGAACGTGGCTATCGCGCAGCAGAAGAAGTTAAAGAAGGAAGGGGAAGGGGGAGCGGTGCCCGGTATGACGGCCGGCACGACCACCTCTTTCCTGCCCACCATCCCGGATGGATTGGAGAGTGGGGGCTACCACATTCACCAGTCGATTGAACTCGGATACCGGGCGTCGGACACCACCGGAAGTGATGCGATGTACGACACACTGGTCGACCAACACGGGGGCCCGCGCATCCTCGAACAGAGCCTGTCCATGCAGTCGGTGGAGCACCAAGGCATGCTATTCGACAATCTCTTCGTGCATAGTTTCGGCTGGGGAGGAGATGCGGATAACGGACTGCGCATACGCCTGGACAAGAACCACTGGTTCGATTTTCGGGGAAACTTCCGGCGTGACCAGAATCATTTCGATTACAACTTGCTGTCCAATCCGCTGAATCCCTCGACCTCCAACCCGAGCGTCCCGGCTGAGTTTTCCCCGCACGCTTTCGCCACGACCCGCAGGATGACCGATGTGGATCTGACGATTTTGCCCGAATACAAGGTCAGTTTCCGGCTGGGATATTCGCACAACAATATGACCGGAGACTCGTTCAGTAGCGTCCATGAAGGTACGGATGCATTGCTTTATCAGCCCTGGAACACAACGCTCAATTCGTATCGCTTCGGCGCTGATCTTCGGATGATTCCTGACACCGTAGTCAGCTACGACCAGTTGCTGGACTACTACAAGGGAGACAACTATTGGGCGCTGGCGCCTTTCGCATCTGCTTTGCTTCCGGGAAGCGGCACTGTCGAATTGGGCCTTCCCTTCGATACGGCCCGCAATGTTCCGTGCGCGGCTCCGGCAGGTCAAGCCTTAATTGCCGGCGACGGGACGCTCAATAATCTCGCTTGCAGCGGCTACTTTGTATACAACCGCACCGACAAGATCCGCACGTCGACGCCCACCGAGAGACTCAGTCTGCACGGAAGCTATTTCGGACGCTTGGATGTGGCAGCCGCGTATGCGTATAGCTCGGCTGACATGAACGCTCCGTTGGATGAACTCTTTAATGGCTTGTTGTCGCGCACGCGCACGCGTCAGTTCACCGTTACCGGACCGGCAAAAGCAACTCGCATTTCAAACGTAGCCGACCTGAGCGCCAGCCTGCGAATCACTCGTCATCTGAAATTGACAGACACCTTGCGATTCTGGGCATTCCGCACTCCGCAAAGTTTCACTTCCACGGAGACGGACTGGATCATCCCCGGGTCGGGTGCGTGCGCTCCGCCCGCCTGTTCCCTGCTCGTGCCTCTGAGCGGAACAACGCAGAAAGTCACAATCACTCCTGACGCTCACTCCTTCAACCAGAACTGGAAGCGAAATGAAACCGATTTGGTGTGGGACGCTTCCAAACGTTTTGGGGGCAGGATTGGCTTCCGTTACGGGACGCGGGTGTTCGATCACATTCTGGACTCCGCTTCCAATGATGAAGATCGCATTGAGGTCCACGAGTACACGCCGCTCCTGGGAGTATGGGTAAAGCCGCGTCCCAACCTGCGATTCAATTTCGACGCGGAACGCACCCAGAACGATCAGACTCTGATTCGCATCGGGACGCGCAAGGAAGATCGCTATCGCTTGCAAGGAAGCTATAGTCCGAAATCGTGGGCCCTCTTGAGCGGCTCCGCGAATCTGTGGGAAGGCAAAAATGGCGATGCGCTCACTGACTATCGCGGTCACAATCGCAACTACGGCGTCACCACCACCATTCTTCCCAAGGGCCCCGTCGGCTTTGAGTTCGCCTACAACTACAACGACTACCTGCAGAACGCGCTGATCTGCTTCAACGATTCTGATGTCACTCTGCCGGTTGTGACCGGCGCTGGAAACTGCAACGCCGGCTTGTACAAGGATGCGGCCAATCCACTGCTGACCGACGGCACGTATTCCAGTAAAACGCACTACGGCATGGGGTTGTTGACTCTCAAACCTGCGGCACGCGTGACCACCCAGGCCGGCTACAGCATCACGAACGTGGGCGGAGAGACACCCCAGTTCAACCAACTCCAGCCCTTTGGTTCGCTGCGATATAACTACCACCAGCCCCTTGCCAATCTGTCGGTCGACCTCGGTCATAACCTGGAGGCCAAGGCTGGATGGAACTATTACCAGTACGGCGAGAAGTCTTTCGTGGGACCGACTGATCCGCGCTACTTCCACGCCAATAACGCGACTTTTGGCCTGCGCTGGGCCTTCTAGCCCGCCGGGTGCGGAAGTTCTCGACCTAGTTCGCGGGGCCATTCGATTTCGTTCGATGGCTCCCGCGAGTTTGGTATTTACGATCCGCAGCGATGTGCCCGCTTCGTTGCCACACAGTCCTGCGCCCCGGAAGCGACCAGCCCCTCAAAGCCAGACCAGCCCTAGAGGTACATGACCTTTCTGTAATTGAGCGTGTTGGCAGTTTCAGGGAGAATCTGTGGAGATTTGGCGCAATTGCCGCCGGAGAATGCCGTGCTCGCTCGAACTGGACTCGTTGTGGCCCTGCTGATGGCGAGCGGAGCTACGCTGGCGCAAGCGAAGGACGTCGCACTGATCGCGAATAAGGGAAGCGCAGTGACGTCGGTGACCATGCCCGACCTGGTCAAGCTGTGCAAGGCACAAACGCCGCACTGGCCCGACGGCAAGGCCGTCACCTTAATTGTCCGCGATCCTTCCTCCGCTGAAATGCGAATGATTCTCGAAAAAGTCTACGGAATGTCGTCGCAGGCTGTGAGCGATCTGATCGCCTCTGCTAACCACGGCAAGGGCAGCCACCCAATGATTGTGGTGGTGACTTCTGACGACGATCTCGTGCACAAAGTCGCCGGCACCCCGGGCGCCGTTGGCTTGGTCGATGTGTACGCCATCAACAGCTCTGTGGACGTGATGAAAATAGGCGGCAAATTGCCCTTTGAGCCTGGTTATCCCTTGCACGGCAACTGATCCATCCCATGCCCAGCAGCGCGCCCAAGACGAAGAAGACGGCACCTTACACGCGCCGCTATCCTCGCCATCCGATGGATGTGCGGATGAACGTCCAGGTGTTCCGGCAAGGTGAAGTCAACTATTTCTGGGGACGCTCGACCGAACTTGGCCTGGATGGAATTGGTGGGACGCTCACCGGAGAACTTAGTCCCGGTGAAGTCGTGTCCATGGAGTTTCCGCTGCCTTTGAGTCCATATCCCGTAAAACTGCGCGCGATTGTGCGCTACAAGATTGGACTGCACTACGGATTTGAATTCCTGACTCCGACGCCTCAGCAAAGGCAGTCACTCGATCGTGTCTGCCAGATGCTCGCAGCCGAGTCCGGGCAGTAGTACTCCTCATTCAATCGTTGCGATTCTCCAAATGCGCTGCACCGTACTCTGCATCGGACGATCTCATCAAAATTACCTCGGTAACTTTTGGACCCTCCCGCCTGCGCCTAACATTTGTACGAGATTGATCATGGGGAGCCCTTTCTATGGGTGACGACGTCACCCAAACTACCCAGCCCGGGGGATTCGTGCGCGCCAAATATCTCAAAGAGGCGCTGCGGCGCGGGGCTCCGCCTATCCTGAGCACTCCCGAAGATTGCCTCATTCAGGAATGGGCGCCGGCGTGGGACGACGGCGACCCGGTTGTGCAAAAAGCATATCTGGATCAACTGGTGGAGTGCGCTCCGGAAGCCATCACCATCCTCGATCCTTCGCATCGTGTGATGCGAATCAACTCCGAGTTCACGCGCATGTTCGGATTCACGACAGAAGAAGTGCTGGGGAAGACCCTGGCCGAGCTCATCGTACCCACGGAGCGGATCGCAGAAAGTGACTGGATCGAGGAGGCTGTCGAGAACGGCCAAAAAGTGGCGCTCGAGACCAAGCGTCGGAGAAAAGACGGTACGCTGCTCGATGTTTCTGTTTCTTGTGCGCCTGTGCGCGTCGGAGAAAAGCAAGTCGGCATTTGCGCGCTGTACCGCGACATCGAAGAACACAAGCGCGCGCAAGTTCTGAGTTCTGCACTTTATCGAATCGCGGAGCGCACCAGGTCCGCTTCGCACCTGCAGGGCTTCTACGCCTCCATTCATAACATTGTCGGCGAGTTGATGAACGCCCGGAATTTTTACGTTGCCCTTTACGACTCTGCCACCCAGATGTTGAGCTTTCCGCATTTTGTGGACGAACAGGATCCCGCGCCTGCTTCCCGGCGTCTCGGCCGAGGCCTCACCGAATACGTGCTTCGCACGGGAGAGGCTCTGCTGGCTACCCCCGAGGTTTTCGAAGAATTGCAGTCCCGCGGTGAAGTGGAGTTGCTGGGGTCCCCTTCCGTCGACTGGATGGGTGTACCCCTGCGGGCGGGCAATCAGACCTTCGGAGTCTTGGTTGTCCAGAGCTATCACGACGATGTGCGTTTCGGTGAACGCGACAAGGAAATCCTTACGTTCGTTTCTCAACAGTTGGCCAGCGCGATCGACCACAAGCGTCACGAAGAGGCATTGCGGCATTCCGAAGCACGCTATCGATCTCTTGTCCAGAGCGCGGTCTATGGCATTTATCGCGCCAGCATCGACGGAAGGTTTCTCGATGTAAATCCCGCGCTGATCCAGATGCTGGGTTACGATTCCGTCGAGGACGTCGTGCGGCTTGATCCGCAGCAGGACGTCTTTCTGGAACCCTCGGCCCAGTCCCACCTGATGCAGGAGTTCCAGCGCACCGGCAAACTCGACAGTGCGGAGGTTCGCTGGAAAAAGAAAGACGGCATCGCAATTACGGTCCGGCTCAGCGGACGCTCAGCCGATGCTGCAGATGACCGCGGCGCAACCCTCGAAATCATTGCCGAGGATGTCACCGAACGGCGCGCTCTGGAAGACCAGTTTCGTCAGGCGCAAAAAATGGAAGCCGTCGGGCGGTTAGCAGGCGGCGTCGCGCACGACTTCAATAATCTTCTGATGGTCGTCAGCGGCTACACCGAAGTGCTGCTCGAGGATCTCAACGAGAGTGATCCGCTCCTGCCAAAGGTACAAGCCATCCAGCAAGCCGCCGATCGCGCGACCACATTGACTAGACAACTGCTTGCTTTCAGCCGCAAGCAGCTCCTCGAACTCAAAGTGGTGGATGTCAACGCAATTGTTGCCGACATGGAGCGCCTGCTGCGGCCTCTGATCGGAGAAAACATCGACCTCACCACCAAACTCTCGCCCAACCTTGGTCACACTCGCGCCGATGCAGGGCAGCTCGAACAGGTGATCATGAATCTGGTGGTCAACGCGAAAGATGCGATGCCCAACGGCGGCAGAATTGTGATCCAGACCTCCGAGGAGGAACTGGACGCAGTGCGGCGCGAGCACTCGCTGATTCAGCCTGGTTCTTACATACTTCTCTCGGTCTCCGACACCGGCGCCGGCATGGACAAAGAAACCCAGTCCCGCATCTTCGAACCCTTCTTCACTACCAAGGAAAAAGGGAAAGGCACTGGTCTGGGATTGTCGACGGTTTATGGAATCGTAAAGCAGAGCGGCGGCTACATCTTCGCACACAGCGAATCCGGTTCCGGTACCACCTTCCGCATCTATCTCCCGAAAGTATTGGACCCGACGGGGCAACCGGGCGTGGCCAAGCAACCGCAAGTGGCCACCGGCGGATCGGAAACCGTCTTGCTGGTGGAAGACGAGGAGTCGGTACGTGAGTTGGTGCGCGAGACCCTGAAAAGCAAAGGATACTCGGTGATGGAAGCGCCCGACGGCATTCAAGGGATGAAGGTTGCCGAATCCTTCGGGGGGAAGATCGACATTCTCATCACTGACGTGGCCATGCCGGGCATGAGTGGACACGAACTGGCGAAGCGCGTTGCGGCTTCGCGACCTGGTATCAAGATTCTCTTCCTCTCTGGGTATACGGAGGATGCAATCCTCCACGAAGGCGTGCTTGACCCCGGCACCGCATTCCTGCAGAAACCTTTCACTTTGCAGGCGCTCGCCCGCAAAGTTCGAGAAGTACTCCACGGCGAACAAGAATAGTCAGAATTCCTCTGGTCTGCTCACCCCGACTGGACATTCGAAACCAAACGATATAAAAAGAAAGCCGCTCCCCCGAACGAAAGCTGCAGAGTTTCGGGTGCGTCGGAGTCCGGTTGCTAAACGAAGAGCGTCGCAGAGCCATTCTGGACATACTGAAGCGCGAAGGGCGCGTGCTGGTACTCGACCTAGCGCGGCGTTTCGAAACCTCGCAGGTTACGATTCGCAAGGACCTCGAGGGTCTGCACGCCCACGGTCTAATTCATCGCACACACGGTGGCGCCCTGCCGGCGCGTGAAGGCGCGCTTGAAGATCCGACCCTGCGCGAGAAAGAGAAGCTTCATCATCAGGAGAAGTTGCGTATCGCGGCGGCAGCAGCACGCATGGTCCAGGAAGGTCAGGTCGTGATTCTCGATTCGGGCACTACTACCACGGCCATCGCTCGCGCTCTCCGAAGTTTCCGCAACCTGACGATCGTGACCAATGCAGTCAACATTGCCGCGGAACTGTCGGGCACCACGGTTGAAGTGATTCTTACCGGCGGAACGCTTCGCAAAAATTCATTTTCCCTGGTGGGACCGATCGCGGAAGAAACGCTGCACCGACTTAAACGCAGATCTGTTGTTTCTGGGAGTGGACGGATTCGATGTGCACTACGGATTGAGCACGCCCAACCTGCTCGAAGCCAAGGTCAACCGCGTCATGGTCGAAGTGGCGAAGCGAAAAGTGGCGGTTTGCGATTCGAGCAAATTCGGGCGAAGGAGTCTCTCGCTCATAGCCCCGACCTCGACACTCGACGAAGTGTTGACGGACCGCCGTGCACCGAAAGCCGACATACGAGCTCTCAAGAAAGCGGGGATCGAGGTCACCCTGGTTTAGGCACGCCACTTCATATCTCGAATGGAAAAGATCTTTCATGCCACGTTTTGATGTCACGCTCGCCGGCGAACTAAATCTCGATCTCATCCTCTATGGTTTGCCTCTCGAGCTTCCCCCTGAGCGTGAGTTGCTTGCGGAAAACATGATGCTGACGCTCGGGAGCTCAACTGCGATCGTCGCGCACAATCTCGCGGCACTCGGATGTAAAGTCGGCTTCATTTCTCGCATCGGTACCGACGCTCTCGGACAGATCGCTCTGGAGCGCTTGAGCCAGGGAGGCGTTGATGTCTCCAAGGTTCGAAAAACGGAGGGAAACAAGCAAACCGGGCTGACGGTCATTTTGCAGCGGGAGAAGGAGCGCAACATCCTGACCTATCCGGGGACGATCTTTGATCTCACCCTCGACGATCTGGACTTCGACTACCTGACCGACTCCGGTCATTTCCACCTGTCGTCTTATTATTTGCAGCGCGGACTTCGTCCGCAGGTCGGCGAACTTTTCCGCCGGCTGAAGGCCGAAGGGCTCACCATTTCACTCGATACCAACGACGATCCCGACGATCAATGGGAAGGCGGACTGGAAGACGTGCTGCGCTATGTGGACGTATTTCTACCGAATGCGCGCGAAGCACAGCTGATCACCAAGACCAACAACCTGGAAGCGGCCGTCTCCCGACTGGCGAATCTCGTCCCCCTTGTTGTAGTGAAGCAGGGAGAGAACGGGGCGCTGGCTCAACGAGGACCAGAGGCGTTTCGAAGCTCTCCAGTGAGAGTCGATTTTGTGGATCCAGTGGGAGCAGGAGACAGTTTCGATGCGGGATTTTTGTCTCAGTACGTCCGCGGCGCCGATCTGCCGACCTGCCTCTCGGCCGGCAATATGGCAGGCGCGTTCTCTACTACCATGCCCGGAGGCACAGAGGCTTTTCGCGATCGTAAAAAACAAGACGCTTTTTGGAATAGACCATCTGTGAAGTAACGTAATCGCACAGTAACCATTACCCCACATGCTCATCATGGTTCCACGCAAGCGCAACCTTTCAAGCTGACTTTACCTCTATATAAAATGAGTTGAGGGACAGCCAGGACGCCAGGGCGTGGCTGTATCGTCCCAACATCCCTACGCGCAACTTTCACCCGATTGCCGGGTTACATTCGAATATTTCGATTTCATGGAGTGGAGGCGTCGTCGTGACCATCCCTAGTGGTGCGCCAGAGTCTTCTTCTGCAGTCTTGCCTTTTCGATATCCAACCAAATTCCCACTTCTCTTGTCGCTCGGACTCTTTATTGTTTGCGTTGGGTTGCGGTTCCAACGGCACCTCCGCGAAGGGCCCTTATGGCAATTCAAGCCTGAAGGGTTCCTACGTCGTACGTCTCGCGGGAAACGACATCACTCCTGGACATTAACAACAATCTACAGACGGAGTCCTACACCGAGACACTGGTGATGACGGCCGACGGGGCCGGCAATCTGACCGGCGTAGAAGATTTCAATTCGAGTTTGCCCGCATCAGGATTCACGCCCGCAACAGCCTTCACCGGCAACTACCAGGTCGGCAAAGACGGCAATGGCGCCATGCAAATCAACTTCACGTCGCCTGCGAGTGGGCAGATCAATCTCTCGTTCACGCTGGTAAGCACGACGAAGTTTTACGTCGTCGAAGCTGACGCATTCTCCAACTTCAGCGCGAACGCGTCTGGCGTGGGCGTGAAGCAGGACACGACCGCGCTTTCGGCGATTCCGAATGGCACATTCGTTTTGCGCGTGCACCAGACGCCGCAGAACACGGTTTCTTCGGCGACGGTGGGCGCGATCACGTTTGTCAGTGGAACTAGCGGAACCGGCATCCTCGACGTCCTGCGCAACGATACGTTTCTTCCACAACTCACGCTGAGCTCCATCAACACTTAGCGGTTCCCGATAGCAACGGCCGCGGGACGCTCGTCTATACGGATAGCTCCGCGGTGCCAACTTCTTTTCAGTACTACATGATTGACGCGAACACCTTCTGGCTGATGGGTTCCGAGGGCACGAAACTGAGCGTCGGGAACGCCGAGAAGCAGTCGGGTAGCAGTCTGGCAATGAACGGCAATTTTGCGTTCGGCAGCACCGGCGATACCGATTCGACGTTCGGAGCGGCGCGCAGCGTTGGCGTCTTTACGGCCAGTGCCGGAACTATTTCGGGAGGCGGGCTCGACTCGGTGCAGGATGGCGTATCCGTTCTCGACGAGCCGTTCAACTGGAACGTTTACTCAGAACGGTGGTCGTGTGGATGCGACCATCACGCCTACTGGCGGCTCGCCGATGCAGGAAATCATCTGGATGGTCAGTCCTTCGCGAGCGTTCTTCCTGTTCGCGGCGACGAACAAGGTCGAGGATGGCACCATCGACATGCAGCAGCAGAACACGTTCGCCACCACCGACCTGAATAGCCAATTCGGATACGCGTTGGTGATGGATGGATTCAACACCAGCAATTTGCTCACGCGAGTCGGCACGCTATTCGCCGACGGCAACGGCAATCTCGCCCTGAATGAAGAAGCGAACTCCTTCGTGCCGGGCAGCCTGCCGGGACTGATCAACGATCCGGGAACGCTTGCCGGGTAACTACCAGGTTCGCTCCGATGGACGCGTCACCGCCGCAGATCAGCACGGTTTCGAGCAACCTGATTCTTTACATGGTCGCTCCGGGCCAGGCATACATCCTGCAGAACGATCCGAACGTGGAGATTTCTGGACAAATCAGCCTGCAGACGTCCCCGTGAGGCAGCACGATTAACATCAAAATATTCAGGCCAGGCGATAGCAAGCCTGGCCTGTTTCGGTTTCGCGGCAGCGTCACCGGAAAACGTCCCCTCGAGTTGTCGATGGTCTCTTGGGCGCCCTACGGCTTTACTTCCAACAGCAAGTGATCCTTGAAATTCACTGCCAGCTTCGGCACGGCCCCATTCGCGCTCTGCACCACACCCAGATCCTTCCCGTCGACGTAGTCGGTGACGTGGTAGTTGCCTAGTTTCAACCCACGCAGTTCGACTTGTCCCTGCCACGGTCTGCCTTGTGGAGCAAAGAATGCGTAGTACATCTTTCCATCTTTCTCGATGGCATAAGCTTCGGGCGAATCGTAGCCATAGGTATAGAGATTGAGGAACGTGCCCTTCGAAAGCATTTTGTCGTTATACAAGGCGATCCACTTCTTCCAGACTTCATCCTTGTGTGAATTCAAATTCACTGGCGCGAAGTGCGGCCCCATCTCCGGCCAAACGAATTTCGTCCCGACCACAGCTCCCGTTCCAATCGTCGAAGCAAAGTCCTCGCCGTGTTCACGCCAGTGCTCCCCCGTGCGATCCATCACCGAGAGTTCCACATGGTCCCCGTATACAGCTGACTCGGGTCCCAACAACGCCTTGTACATCTTGACGCGGCGGCGAACCTGTACCGCGCCCACTGGATCGGCAGTCACGGCCTGATCCATGTAAGGCAGCCAGGCCAGCGACGGCGGCGTGCCGCACGGACAGCTTTGCGTCACGCTGTTCGGCTTGATGGAGCGCGTCGTTTGGAAGATCGTTTTGTAAACGTCGGCAACCGCATTCACCGAATCCTGCGGTGACTTGTGATGATGCGCCGGGTTGTAGCACATGGGAACCGAGTAGATGTTGTCCAGCTTCGAGCCGTCGTATCCCCAGTCGCGGATGAATTTCTCGGTGAGCTGCTTGTAATACGCCTGCACTTCTGGAACGGCGGGACAGAGTGCTGCGAGATTGCGTGTCATACGCCCGTGCTTGCCGTTCTTGTCGAGGATCAACCAGTCCGGATGTTCCTTTACGACTTTCGAGACGATGTATTTGTGCGACTCCCACTTGCCTTCGCCGTCTTCTGCTCCGAGCGGCAGCCACCACAGTTGCACCAGCTCGCCTTCCTTGTGGAAGGCATCCGTCATTTTCTTGATGGAGTCTCCCGGGAACGTGTCGCTCCGCGCATTCCAATCTCCGTAAGTATCAAACCAGCGATCGTCGAGCGTGGCCCATTTGATTCCCATCTCTTTGAGCTTGGGAATCGTGCCTTCCATCATGGCCGGAGTCACGTTGAACTCGTATCCCCAGCCGCACCAACTCACGTTGTACGCTTCGCCCGAAGGCTTCGGCAGGTTCCAGCCCTCTTTCTGTAAGACGCCGGACCAGATGCGCAGTGGCTCGTAGTAGTCGCCGCCATAGACCGCAACAAAACTCCGCGGAGTGGCGAACGATTCTCCCGGCTTCAACGTAGTTTTGGCGGGAATATCGAGGCTGGCCTCCACATGCGAATCACCCGCAACCTTCACCGGTAACGAAAGCGTGAGCGGCAACGTCTCTACGTGCCCAATCGCCTCTCCGACGTTCGCTGTCCAGAACGCAACGACAGGGATTCCGCCACCATAGCCTCCCTTGACCGCTTCCCCGAAAAGGTTGGGCTGCGCAGATGTACGCGTCATTTTAAAAACGTCGTCCTTGCCCCAGTCGTAGCTTGAACCCTGGAACGACCACATCTCCCAAGGCTGAACTTTAGGATCGGCCAGGCTCGCCGTGAATCGGTGACGCTGCTCGACTGCGCGATCGATCGAAAAATCCGAATTGCCTGTGTTCTTGTATTCGACGGTTGACAGCAGCAAGTTGGGGAAATCGTCGTACGCTTCGAGCGTCAGCGTACGCTGAATGTTGGCATCGCCCGGTCCCAGCCGATGGGCGGGAATCTCGATGTGCTTGCCGCGCCCCAGCTTGCCGATCGACTCGAGCACCTTGGCCTGATCGAAGTCGAGCACGAAGTGGACTTCCTTCCCGTCCTGCACGAGGTAGTCGCTTTCGTTAGGCGCGCCCGCCTTTGGATCATCGAGCGTCAAGCGCTTCCCGTCGCGCAGCAGGTAGCTTTGAATGTAGCCCGTGGGAGCGACCTCAAACGTCGCGGCTGTGGTGGTAAGAACCAGGGGTCCGCCCGGATTTACGTCCACCTTGATGACCGACGGCTGCGAAGGTGTTGCCTTCGCTTCGGGCTTGAACTGTGAACGGGTGCAACCGCAACTGAGAGCGAAAATGACGGCGACGGTGAACGAAGCGCATATACGAAGAGACGACGATTTCACTGAGCCCCCTTGGTAGTTTTCGCGGCCGAAGTCGGACGGAATTGGCTGAAGAGTCTTTCGGCGTTTTTGTGATAGATCTTCTCGAGAACCGGATCAGGCAACGCGAGTCCGCTGATTTCAAACCTCCCCTGGCCTGGCGCTCCCCAATAGTCGAAGTACTCGTCAGCAGTTTCAAGAAAACGAAAATTATTGCGGTACATCTCTTCCGTTACTCCATTGTCGGTCCCGAACATCACGCGATCCTGATACTTCAAAAACAAATCATGCGTGCGTCTCGGCTGTCGCCCGAGTTCGGCTTCGCGTGCCCCAAACTCCACCATCACATTGGGATACTTGTCGAGCATCGACTGCACCCAATCCAGGTTCTCCGGCCATCCCATATGGAGTGAGACGAACGTCGTTTTGGGATGTTTCGCGAACACGCGGTTGCGCGCTTCCATAAGCGACTCAAGGCTCGGATAATCGCGCCCATAGAAACTCCAGTCCGGATGGCCGATGAGTTCCTCGTACCGCTCGTTGGTGGCATCGATCGGGTGAAAGAAAGCTTCAGGATCGCCGGTGTGAATGAATACCGGAATCCCCAACCGCCCACATTCTTCCCAGATCGGATCGAGCCGCGTATCGTCAACGGCGATCAACTTTCCGGATTTGTCACGAACTCCAAGTCCGAGATCTTTCAGCAATTTCAATCCGCGCGCCCCACGTGAAACCGCGTCTTTTATTTGCGCGACCATCTCGTCGCCAAAATTCGGGTCGTCGATCTTGCTCCAGTCGATCTGCGTGAAAACCATGAAGCGGCCCGGATAGGGCTTCACCATCTCGTCCATCACGGCCTGCAGTTTGTCTCCCCAGAGGCCAGTCAGGATCACGATGGTCTTTACATTGGTATTGTTCATGACCTCGATCACACGCTCGGGGGGCATGTGGTCGTCGATGCCCGCGGCATCGTTCACATGGTTATGCACGTCGATCACGTAGAAACGTGCTTTTTGAACGTCGTGATGACCGGCATGCAACATCGACACCGGCTTGAAGTCTTTCAGGAGAAGGGTCTTCTTCTCATCGGCATTCGGGTCGGACTTGTAACCGATCTGATCTTGCGGCGCGGTTTGCGCCATCGCGAACGTCAGAGACACCGCCAACAACCAGATCCAGGCCGCGATCGATCTCATAAGGGTCCTCGTAATCAAAACTTACGATTACTTTCTATTCCTTACGAAGTGAGGACGAAACCAAAGGATTCGGCCTACTCGGCTGGATTCGATCACGCTGCCCTAACCCGCCAATCGAAGACGGGTCGGCACGTAAACCGTCCACGTTCTCCTTGCGCTCGGCACTATCCGCCGCCAGATATTCGACTTCGATACCCGTGCAGATTTGCCGCTTGACAAGTGCGGTAGAACGAAAGTAAAAGTAAGCGTTCGTAACTATACAGCATACCGTCGCGTATGCCTCCGAAAAAAATCAGGAGGGTCCCATGCCACGTGCCCTGAGAAGTCTGATTTCTCACTTTTGGGTTGTTGGACTTCTGCTCACCGCTTCTGTGGCCTTTGGCCAAGCAAGCTACACCGCACAGGTGCGAGGCATTGTCACCGACCAAACAGGAGCCGTCATCCAAAACGCGCAGGTGACGATTACCAATGACGGCACGGGTATCGCCAGCACGACGCACACGGACGACCACGGCTTGTACACCTTCGCCGGCCTGCGTCCGGCGGTCTACACAATTAAATGTGAGGGCAAGGGCTTTCAAAGCGCAGAGCGCAAGCAGGTCGTGCTGCAGGTCGACCAGCAGACCAGCATCGACTTTTCGCTGAAGCCGCCCGGAGTGCTCGCGACCATCGAAGTCACGACCTCTGCGCCCCAACTTGACACCGAGAGTGCTGCTATCGGCACAGATATCACCAACGAATACGTCCGCGATATTCCTCTCTATAACCGCAGCATTTTCGGGCTGGCCTTTCTGGCGGGCGGCGTAACCGAAACTTCGGGTTCCGGGATTAACGACAACTATCCTTCGGGAACGAACTTCGTTTCCAACGGCCAGCGTAACGCGACCGCCCAAATCACGCTCGATGGGAGTCCGATCAGCGCACCTGAGCAGGGCGAAGGCGGTAACTCCAACGTCTATTACCAGCCCTCGGTTGAGATCGTTCAGGAATTCAAGGTCCAGAACAACAGCTTTGCGGCTGAGTACGGCAACAACGGCGGCACGGTCGTCAATATCGTCCTGAAACAGGGCACCAACCAGTTTCACGGCAGCGGCTGGTGGTACGGACAACGATCGGCCTTCGACTCGCGTGACTACTTCAACAGCGGGCCAAAGCCCGACCACGTCCGTGATCAATACGGCTTCGCCATCGGCGGCCCAATCGTGAAGAACCGTACTTTTTTCTTCTTTGATATCGAAAAAGTCCGCCAGCAGGACCCCGTCAACATCGAGGGCGTCGTGCCCACCGATATGGAGCGCGGCGGGGATTTCTCGCAGAGTCCCGCGAACAGCGGCGGTATTTACGATCCTTGCGCCGGCAATACGGATCCGAACTTTGTGTGCCCACGCACACAGTTCTCCGACGGTGGCGTGCTCAACAAGATCCCCGCGGGCAAGATCGATCCTATCGGCCAGAACATCATCAACCTTTACCCGCATGCCAACGTGGCCGGTGCCGCATTCCCCAACCCCAATTTCCGCACAGTGACCCTCGATACGCGTCCGCAGTGGCAGTTCGATATCAAGCTCGATCACCAGATCTCGGACAAGCACAAGATCAGCGGCCGCTATAGCCGGAATCATAGTCGCGAGAGTGTGCCCACGATTTTGGGGGACGGGGACTTCGGCCCTTCCGGCGACGGAGTTCTTTTCACCACCAACGCGCAGAACGGTAGCGGGGAGTACAACTGGGCAATCAAGCCCACAGCGTTGTGGACCAGTCGCATCAGCATCGATCGCGTACACGCTCCTGGCCAGAGCAATCACTTCCCGACACTGTCAGACGTGGGCTTGCCGTCCATTCTGAATCAGAACGGACTCGATCGAATGCCCGTGATCAATGTGGGGGACGGGTTTCTCTCCATGTTCAACCAATGCTGCGTAGACACCGCCTTCGCGCACACCTTGATCAGCTACTCCTCAGGACTGCAGTGGGTAAGAGGACCACACTCCATCAAGTTTGGCGGCGAACAGCGGGTCTTCTACAACAACTTCCGGCAACCGGACAATCCTACCGGCGCTTTCAATTTCATCCGTGACGTCACCACGCAGGACCCGAACGGCGGCCTGGGAGCCTTCAGTCAGGGTAATCCGTTTGCCACCATGCTGGTCGGCTATTCCGCAAATGACGATCCGGCCTCGGGCACTTCCTCCACGGTGCACATCGTGCCCGCGGTGGCGGACAAGTCGGTCGAGACCGCCTTCTACGTGCAGGATGACTGGAAAATCACTCCGAAACTGACCGTCAATGTTGGCCTGCGCTACGAATGGAGCACGCCTTACACCGAACGGACTAACCAACTCCAGTTCAGCGACTTCACGGGCTCAACTGGCTTCAGCATTCCGGTTAATCGTAATCAGGATCCCAACAATCCCGGACTTGACTTCGGACAGATCGGCAACATTGTCGGCACGACCGTTTTTGCGACCTCCGGACATCGCAACGCCCGCACCGATCGCAACAACTTTGCTCCCCGCCTGGGCTTTGCGTTTCAACTCACCCCAAATACCGTGCTCCGCGCTGGCGCCGGGGTCTTCTACGGCGCGAGCGTCGCCACCAACTTCCAATATGCCGGTCCATCCTTCTCCAAATTCGACCCCATCCGCTTCACACCGGATAACTTCGTGACGCAGTATGCGACGCTCGCCAACCCCTTCCCGGCTGGCGTTGCGCCTCCGCAGGGCCGAACCTATGGGAAACTGGCTAACTGGGGATTCAGCAACGACAGCGACCTCGACACCGGAGTCGCCCGCGGCGGCGAGATCTACCAGTGGAACTTGGGCGTGCAGCACCTGTTTCCCGGCCAGATCGTGATCGCCGCTGACTATTCGGCGAACCGCAGCACACACCTGCCCTGGGCCGGCGCTTCGGTGAGTACTCGCGAGAGAAATTTCCTGCCATCAAGTATCCGTGACTCGCTCGTGAACACAATGAATCCAACGCATGACCCGAGCTCTAGCAAGGTAGGCGACTATCTCGGCACTCTGGTGGACAACCCGTTCCAATGTTTCTTCACAAACGTAGCGTCTCCAGGCTCTTATTGTCCGGCTGCGCCTATCTTCAATGCGGCGGATGTGGTCGATTCTCAGTATGTGAACGACCAGATTCCGCAAGCCAACTTGCTGCGCCCCTACCCCCAATTTGACGGTGGTTTCGGTGGCCTGCCCCGCTTCATCGCCACCTCCTGGTACAACTCGCTGCAGATCCGATTCCAGAAGCGGGCCAGCCATTACATCAGCTTCGAAGGCAACTACACGCTCTCCAAAGCGACGGATGATTCCGCGGCCGGACGCAATGCATGGATTGGCAACCTGCAATACGACAATCCACAACTTCTCGACAATCTGAAGGCCGAACACGGCATCAGCGCCAACGATGCCACTCACCGGCTGACCGCCGCCTTCATCCTGGACCTTCCGATAGGGCGGGGTAGATGGATCGGCAATGGCATGAACAGCATTTTCGACGCAATCGTCGGCGGTTGGTCGCTTGACAGCTTTGTCACGTTCCAGTCCGGACAGCCGATTGCCATTTTCAATTCCGAGTCCAGGATCACCGACGGCAATCAGCGCCCCAACGTCATCTGCCCACAATTAACCACTGGCATTAGCATCCGCGAAGCCGCACGCACCGGACAGCCGTACCTCAATCAGGCATGCTTCGCCGATCCCGGCGACAACATTCCCGGTAACGCGCCTCGCCACTTCTCCAATCTGCGCGGCGAGGGGGTCAAAAACTTGGACATGTCTTTTACCAAGGAGTTCAAGATTCGCGAGCGTGCTCAGCTTCAAGTCCGTGCAGAAATGTTCAACGTGGCTAATCACCAGCGCTTCCAGTTTCCAGATGTGGGATCGGACGACGGCAGCTTCGGGCTCGTGAACCAGACCACGAATAATTACCGAAGGATGCAGTTTGGCGCCCGGTTGCAATTCTGAGCGGAGCATGGAAAAAACGAAGCGCTTCTTCCCCACCTTGATGGCTGCCAGCTTGCTCCTGCTGGCAGCCGTTGCTCTGTCGCAATCCATTCCTTCCGATCAAGACTGGACGAACTACGTCCGCATCGGCGCTTACGGGCTCAATCGAGAGGGCGCTGCGCAGATCGTCGCCGACGCCACCGCCGGAAACGTCTTCGGCATTGAAGTCGACAACGACATTCCCGGCCGCTACGAGAGCTTTCTCGACCCCACCGAAAAACTGAATGCCATTCGGGCCGTTGCTGAGAAAGCCCACCAGTCGCATAACTACGCGTTCGTCTACATCGCCGGCACCGAGTGCATCACAGCCCACGCCGATCAAACGCCACACACCTTGGCCAAAGACCATCCCGATTGGCTGCAGCGCAAGATCACCGGAGAGACCGCGATCTTCGGCGGCGGCACCGCCTTCTGGATTGCCAAGGGCGACGAAGATGTTTGGGTCAGCCCGTACGCACCCGAGTGGCGAAAGATCTACATGGAACGCGTTCGTCAGATCGCGGCCACCGGCATCGACGGCATCTACATCGACATTCCTTACTGGATGACCCATTTCGATGGCTGGGAAGACAGCTGGGCCAGCTTCGATGACTACACCGTCGCTGCGTTCAAGAAGCAGACCGGCCTGGATGCACGCCACGATGTGAAGATCGGCGACTTCTCCGACCCCAACTTCCGCAAGTGGGTCGACTTCCGCATCGTGACCATTCACCGACTTTCTGCAAGAGATCGACAAGTCCGCGAAGTCAGTCAACCCGAACATCAAAACCATCCCCGAGATTTATCCCGGAATCGAGGAAGAAGCGACGCGGGTAGGTGCCGACGTTTACAGCCTTTATCCGGTCGTCGACGCCATCGCGCACGAGTACGAGTTCGGCAACGGCGGCCACATGGCGTCGGAGCGAACGCCGCATGACTGGTTCCGCTACCAGGTTGGCATGCACACCTTCCGCGCCTTCGCGCAAGGCAAAGCCACGTGGATCCTCAACTACTCCTGGGACGGTGACAAGAACGTCGCTGCGCGCGACGCCATGCCGAACCTCGCCATGTCGCAAATCATGGATGGCGCGAACTTCTGGGACGCTCCCGGCCATTCGATGGCGGGCTCGAATGATGCGCCTACGCGCAAGAAGATCTTTTCCTGGATCGCAGAGCACCAGGCCACGTTCTATCGTCCTCGCAGTCCGATTCAGCCAGTGGGCGTCTACTTCTCCCCCAAAACGCGCGACTACGGTGCCAAAGACTTCATCGCATCCTATCGTGGATGCCTGATCCTGCTGATGCAAACGCATCGCGAGTTTCAGATTGTCACGCCGCGCACACTCGCGGAGTTTAAGGGCGAGACGCTGGTTCTCCCCGACGTTCGTGAACTGAGCGACGCTGAGAAGACCGCCTTGAAGACTCTCGCCGCCGCGGGAACGCGCATCGTCGTTACCGGGCAGAACGTTTCCCAACTACCGACCGGGCCGAACGTCATCACGATGCCCGACTGTCCCTGCCGCGCCTACGAAAATTCTCTGGATGCAAACCTCGAGAATGCCGACCCGGCAAAAGCCAAAGATTTTCTGACGAGCCTGCGGGGGCACGGGGAAATCGAGATCCAAGCGCCCGTTCTCGTAGCCACTTCGATCTCTATGGTCGATGGCAAACCGCACATCTTCTTCGCCAACTTCAGCGGACTGCGCGGCGGATCGAATCCGATTCCAACTCCACAAAAAGATGTCACACTGCGCCTGAGGAATCAGGCTAAGGTGCGATTCTTGCCATTCTTAGGGAGTGTGCAGGAAGTTCGCGGCACGCGAGAAGGAGATGTGTTTGTATACCACTTGCCGGAACTACAACACGGCGGAGTCGCCTGGGTGGAAAAGTAAGGTCTTGGGTGTTAGGTCTGATTGGCTTCTCCTGCCTTCTGAAACCCAGCACCCAACGCCTAATACCTAACGCCTGCTCTCATCCCACCTGCCACACGGTATCCAGCACCGTGCCATCCACCCACTTCACCACCGCAACGGGCCGATCGCCCAGCTTCGGACGGGCCGGCTTGCCGCCGCAGATCTGCTCAACCTCTGCCTTGATGTCTTGAATTGGCCGAACCGGCAGCTTCGATCCCTTCACCGCATCCAGCAGGTCAGTCCGCAAGGGATTGATGGCGATCCCGCGCTCGGTGACGACCACGTCGATCATCTCGCCGGGTCCAGTTAACGTTGTCACTTCGTCGACGATCACCGGGATGCGATCGCGGAAGGAAGGCACAGCCAGAATGCTGCATCCGGAAAACAGGCAATTCTGCCATCCCCCAATGCCGTGGAGCAGGCGTCCGTCGGAATGCGTCACGACGTTGGCATTGAAGTGGACGTCGACCTCAGTCGCGCCCAGGACAACTGCATCCACCATCGAGGCGAAGTTCCCCTTGCCATGATAGTTGTAAGAGGTGAACGGCGACGTGGCCACGTGACGCGGATCACTGGCCATAGACTTCACGCCGTCAAGATCAAACGTCTGTCCATCCAGGATGTAGTCGGTCAGCCCTTCTTGCAGCATCTCAACTAGGTATTTTGTCGAGCCTCCACGCACGAAGCGTGCCTTAACGCCGTCCTCTTTCATCATGCGCCGCAGGTAATCGACGAATGCCAGCGCGATACCACCGGCGCCGGCCTGAAATGAGAAGCCATTCTTCATGATCCCCGCTTCACGCAGGAAGCGGGCCACGAACTCCGCGATGCGTAAGCGGTCGGGCGAGCGCGTGATCTGAGTCGTGCCCGAAACAATCTTCGCTGGATCGCCGATCGAGTCCACTTCGACGACGTAGTCGACATTGTTTCCCTGAATCTGCCAGGGCACGCAGGGAAAGGGCACCAGATTGTCGGTCACCACGATGACGTGATCCGCATACATCGAATCCGCCAGCGCAAACCCCAGGGAGCCGCATGCAGACTTGCCGTGTGAACCGTCTGCATTGCCAAAGGCATCGGCGGTCGGCGCGGCGATTACCGCGATGTCAATGTGTACTTCTCCATCCTGAATCGCCTGCCAGCGTCCGCCATGCGAGCGCAATACACCCATGCCGCGCATCTTGCCCTGTGTGCAATAGTCACCGAGCGGCCCATTCATCGATCCTTCAATGTGATGGATCACTCCCTTTTCCATCAACTCGATCGCGGATTTCTGAGAAGGAAACGAAGCGCTTGGGAACCAGAGCAAATCCTTGACGCCGATCTTGGCCGCCGCCTCCAGCATCATCAGCGCAACCCGGTCACCATCGCGCAGGTGGTGATGATTCGAAACGACCATGCCATCCCGCAAACCACACTTCTTCAGGGCAGTCTCGAGATCCGGCAACCTTTTGTCGCCGTTCTCAGGGTAATCTTTGCTGGAACGAACCGCGGGAGCTTGTTTCCGACCACGGGGCTGATACTTCCCCACCCCCAAGTAGGGGATCTGCGGCTTACCATTGACCATGGTGGGCACGCGTCGCTGCGCGGCATTGTGGGCGAGTTCGACGCGTTCCGTCATGAATTCCGTTTCACCACCGAGTCACTGAGACACAGCGAACACACAAGACAGCAACCAGTCGCGGATTCCAGATCCAACATCTGAGCCCTTCCATCACTGTGCCCGGTCCAAAACATCCGCTTAGGTAGCGAATCCATTTCGCTGACGACTGACGACTAGCGACTAGCGACTGGCTCTATCCCCATCGCCTTGGCCCGAGCCATCAGTTTCAAAGCCCGCTGCACCACTGGTGGATCGATCATCTTCGAACCCAGGCTGACCACGACCACGCCCCGCTGCTGAGCTTCTTCAAAGGCTCCGACGATCTTCTGCGCCTTTTCGATCTCCGCGGGTGACGGTGCAAAGGCGGCATGGATCACCGGGATTTGCGCGGGATGAATGCAGCCCATCCCTTCAAAGCCAAGCGCGCGCGCGTTCTCGCCCCAGCGCTTGAGACCCTCCATGTCACCAACGTCACCGTAAACCGAGTCGATCGCCTGCACGCCCGCAGCCCGTGCTGCGTTGACCAGGCGCGTCCGCGCGTAGAGAGATTCCCTCCCCTCAGCCGTTTTCACTACGCCAAGATCGGCCGTGTAGTCCTCCAGCCCGATCGTCAGAGCCACGACGTTCTCGCTGGCAGCAGCAATGGCCGCGGCGTTCTCGATTCCCTGTCCTGATTCCAGAATCGGCATGATCCAGATCGGACGGTTGATCTGATACCGCACCTTCAACTCGCCGATCATGTTGTCCACTTGCGTAACTTGCCCCGGGTGCTCGACCTTCGGGATCAGAATCAGATCGGGACCTTCCGGAATGATCTCGGCGAGATCTTCGAGCCCAAGTGGAAGCTGGTTGATGCGAACCATGCGCTCGCAATCCCCAAAGTTCACCGCTCGCAGTGTGTTGCGCGTAAGAATTCGCGCAGCATCCTTCTCTGACGGATGAACCGAGTCTTCAAGGTCGAGAATGATCGCATCCGGACCGTGCAGACCGGCGTTGATCGCATACTTGGGTTCGGTGCCGGGAAGATAGAGTCGCGAACGCCGTAGACGATCTTTGGTTGAAGCTGCCGGCAGCGCTATTTTCTCGGGAAGCGCCTTATTGGCGTTCGCCAGTCCAGCGCGCCGCACAGCTGTCTCGATCCGGGCCGCAATCACATACGGCAGCGCTCCTTCATCGTGAATCGAGACCTTCGCATTCTTGACGCCGAGACTCTCGAAAACCTGCCGAGCCTGTGTGAGGATCGCTTCACCATAGTAGGGAGCGACTCGCGACTCAAGACCTACCTCAACACCACCTTCATCGCGCGCCTCTATGGCGACGTGGAGGTCCGAGCGAACGTCCTTCCCCAGGTTTCCAGCCTCAGCAGCACGCGGTGTGGTGGTTGGAGTCATGAAGCCTTATGAAAGTGCTGCCGTCCAAAGCTCGGTAACGCAAGCTTGCTCTGTGGACGCCGGTGGCGCGGGCCAGCCTCGCTGCTTCCTTTCTCAGGAAGTCTCATCGTACGGCATTTCCTCGGCGAAAACGCCGTGCCCTTCATGGTTCCTAGAGCTTCGTCAGAATTGCGTCCGTCATCTGCCCGGTGGAAGCCGCTCCCTGGCTGATCGACTTTGCCCCACCCGGGATCCGCATCATGTCGTACGTGCGAACCTTGCCTTCCTTCACCACAGCGGCCACCGCGTTTCGGATACGCTCGGCTTTGTCGTTCTCGCCAACGTGCTCCACCATCATGGCCGCCGAAAGAATCATGGCGATCGGATTCACGATGGGAGGATTCAACTCTGCATACTTCGGAGCAGATCCATGCGTCGGTTCAAAGACGGCGACAGTGTCCCCGATGTTCCCGGAAGCCGCGAAGCCTAGGCCGCCGACCAGCCCTGCAAAGGCGTCAGACAAAATGTCGCCGAAAAGATTCGAGGCGACCACCACGTTGTAGTCTTCAGGATTCTTGTTCAGCCACATCAACTGGGCATCGATGTTCGTGGACCACAGCTGAATATCGGGATAGCTCTTCTGCACTTCCTTGGCAGTTTCCTCCATCATGCCCGAGGTCTCGCGCACCACGTTGGGTTTTTCGCAGATGGTCACGCCCTTGAACTTTTTCTTCTTCGCATATTCGAAAGCTGCCGTGACGATGCGGCGAGCGGCCGGTCGCGTGATGATACGAACGCTCGCAGCGAGATCAGGTCCAGGTACGTTAGCGAAAGCCTTGAATTTCGGATGCGAGTTCAGCGCATTGCGTACGATTTCCGGCGGGTTAGTCCACTCGATACCGGCGTACATCCCCTCCGTTCCCTGCCGAAAGATCGTAGTGTTGATCTGTGGCTCGTCGAATCCGCCGTCTGTTCGTTTGCGAATGTAGTTGAGGGGATTGCCGATGAATCCCACGCACGGCCGCATGCAGATGTCGAGGTTGAATTTCTGCCGCATGGTCACGATCGGCGAATAATAGACGTAACCCTTGCCCTGCAGTTCCGGCTTCAACTCTGCCTGCGCAGCCTTGTTGGGCTTCGACGTAATCGCGCCGAACAAGCCCAGCTTGTGTTTGGTAAGCAACTCTATTGTCCTGTCGGGTAGGGCGTTGCCCTGCGCGGACCAGCAATCCCAGCCGATGTCGGCGTGAATGTACTCGGCATCAAATCCTACAGCCTTCAAAACGCGCACAGACTCGGGAAGAACCTGGTTGCCGATGCCGTCGCCCGGCATCGTGACCACTGTATGTTTACTCATGAAAGCAGATTCTCCTTTTTACAGCGTGACGCACATGGATCACGTTCTTGTAGCGCCGGCGTCTCGCCGGCAGTCGCGAGGGCGTCCCCGCCCTCGCACCGACTGATAAACTTTCAATTCAGCCCTAGCTTTCGAGCCACCAGGTTCTCCACACCCTCGGCAATCACCAGCGACTGCGGCACGCTGCCCGAGCGCAGGAAATGCGAACTCCTGGCCGCGCCAGTGGATCACGCTCGACGTAAAGTCGATATCAACTTCATCCCCAGGAATGACCGTCTTCTCTTTCGCGCCGATCTCTGCCGCGAATTGCTCCCGCAACCGCTTCACCAGTTCCGGAACCTCTACGCACAAGAAACCATTGTTGTAGGCATTGCGCAAATACGTCTGGGAGAAGCTCGCCGCGATCACCAGCGGAATGCCCTTCGCCTTCA
Source organism: uncultured Acidobacteriota bacterium (assembly GCA_963745435.1). GTDB lineage: Bacteria > Acidobacteriota > Terriglobia > Terriglobales > Acidobacteriaceae > Gp1-AA133. The sequence goes on from CAVUXK010000006.1 coordinate 127,479, forward strand.
GGCACGTCACCGCCTGCTCACGACTCGATCCGGTGCCGAAATTGAAGCCGCCCACGATCACATCGCCCGCTGCCGTGCGCGCGGCGAATTGCGGATCGTAGTTTTCCATCACGACCTTGGCCATCATCTCCTTGGTCATATCGTCGCGATAGGTGTAGTCCTTGCCGTAGATTGCGTCCGTGTTCACGTTGTCCTGCGGCATGAAGACGAGGCGGCCTTTCACGCGAGCCGGGAAATCCCTTGAGAATTTCAACCTTCTCCGAACCCGCCCCACCGTTCGATGCGAGTTCGGTGTACGTTCTCTCCGGATGGCGATCGGCGAATTCGTGAGGGCCGCGAATGAAGCCTGCGACCGCCGATGCAGCCACCACTTCCGGGCTCGCCAGATAGCATTGCGCATCACGCGACCCCATGCGCCCTTTGAAATTTCGATTGGTCGCTGAAATCCCGACTTCGCCTTTTTCCAGCAGTCCAACTCCAAGTCCAATGCAAGGCCCGCATCCGGCAGGCAGGGGACGCGCCCCGGCATCCATCAGCGTCTGCCAGATTCCTCGCCGCTCGGCTTCCTCCTGTACCCACTTGCTGGCCGCACCCAGATAGAACTGCACACTCGCGGCGACCTTCTTTCCTTTTAGAACTTTCGCGGCCGCATCCAAGATCTTCCAGTCGCGAATTCACGCAGGAAACCAGGTAGGCCTTCTGGATCGCGATTTTCTTTCGCTCCATTTCGGCCAGCGATTGCATGGTCTGCACGGTGTCGGGTCCCGAGACATGCGGCGTGACTTGCGCAAGATCGAGCGTGATCCTCGCGGCGTAGGTCGCTCCGGCATCCGGAGACGGAGGATTCTCCGTCCAGCCCCGCAGATCGTCTTCCGTGAAGCGCTCGATCACTTGCGCATGAAGGCGCTGATGAACTCCTCGCAGGTAAGCAATCGTCACTTCGTCGACCGGGAACCAGCCCACGAGCGGGCCCCATTCGGTCGTCATGTTCGAGATGGACAGGCGCGCATCCATGGAGAGCGAGGCCACGCCGGGCCCGGTGAATTCGATGGCGGCGTTCAACACTTCGTCGTGGTTGTAGAGCCCGCATAAAGTGATGATGACGTCTTTGCCGGTGGCTCCTTCGGGCAAGCTGCCTTCCAGTCTCACTTCCACCGAGCGCGGAATCTGCCACCAGAATTCTCCCGTTGCCCAGACGGCCGCCGCATCGGTCCGCACGATCGGAGTGCCAATCGCGCCCAGCGCACCGTACATATTGGAGTGTGAGTCCGAGGCCACCACGAAAGATCCGGGCACGTACGTATCCGCGTTCCACCATGATCTGGTGTCCAATCCCTGAGCCCGCCGGATAGAAGTCCACTCCCTGCTCTTTCGCGAAGGCCTCAATGGCTCGATACTTCTTCTGGTTCGATTCGTCCTGGTTCTGAATATCGTGGTCGAGGGCGAACACCAGTTGCTGATGATCACGAACTTTCTTCGCGCCGATGCCCTTGAACTTGCTCATTACCGCCGAGGTGTTGTCGTGGGTCATCACCCGGTGCGGCCGGATAGAAAGGAAATCCCCCGCGCGCAGCGGACGCGAAGGACCTTCTGTCATGTGCGCCTGCGCAATCTTTTCAACGATGGTCTGGGGCATGAGTCACTCTCCAACGAATTCGTGCGCGATCTTCTGCGAGCATAAGCATTTCGGCTCGACGAGGACGATCGACTGCCCGGATGCCTCGCCACTCGCCGCGATCCTTCTGTTCCGGTTATCGATCTAGGCTTTTTTCACTCTCATCTGGCGCTTCGATCCGCTTCGAGCGGTTGGCTTCTTGCCAGTTACATCCGCCTTCATCAGCGCCATCAGCTTGGTGATTGAATCGACGTTTGTCCAGGTTCCAGATCGCATCCTTCAACTTTGCTTGAGCTTTCACAGACAGCACTCCGTCGGCCAACGCCGAAAATTTCTCTTCGATTTCCTGATCCGTCAGCGGATTGCGCGGATCTCCCTTTGGATAGTCCAGTTGCTCGGTGAACTCTTTCCCATCGGTGGTCCGAATCGTCACCACTACCCGCTGCAGACGCCGGAAATACTTTCTCGATTTCCGGATCAGCTACCACTTCCACTTTCTTTAGTTGCTCCCGGATCTTCGGATCCATGATCTTCGCCATCTCGAACTGGGCCGGCGTCACCTGCCGATCCACCAGGGCCGCGGCGATGACATAAGGCAACGAGTGATCCGCCGTCTCCTTCGTATGCGGATCGTATTTGCTCGGATCGGAAAGGATATCGGCCGCTCGCGCCAGAGAACGAATCTGCACTTTCGCCACCTGATCGGGATGCAGATCGTTCTTCTTCACCAGATCAAGCACGGCCGAGATAGGCGCATGTGTCAGCGCTTCGGTTGGAAAGAACTTCATCCCGCATTGCGTGATGCGCCACGATTCGCCCAGGCCATCGGTCAGGATGTTCTGCTTCCATTCCGGCCCAAAGCAATGCACTAGGCCTTCTTTCCCATCGATCACGTGCTCAGGCCCGGTGTAACCCTTTTCAGCCAGCAGTGCGGCGAGCATGCCGCTCTGCGTCGCCATCGGGTCCACGGTGTTCTTCATCATCGTGAGCTTGCCCGCGGTTACTGCGCCCAGAGTACAGTGTCGGCTCGCCGAGATGCCCACCGCGTGCTGAATCTGCTCCCAGGAAAGCCGCAACCCGCGCCCAGCAACGAACGGCGACACGAAAGCCGTCAGCGTGGCGTGATGCCACCCGCGTTCCCGAATCCCGGGGAACGCCGCTTCGCAAAAGCGCATCTCGAACTCGTGTCCCAGCACGAATCCGACAATCAGTTCCTTGCCACCCGACTTTTTCCGCTCACACGCCGCCATCGCCGCCGGAAAAATATCGGAAGGATGCGATGGGTCCTGCTTCCAGTAAATGTCGTTGTAGTCCATGCAGCGGATCATCAATGCGTTTGCCAACGACGCGGACACTGCATCCACGCGCTTCCCGGTGCCGATCACGGTGGCAGGGCCGCGCGCCGCGATTTCGTCCAGCACCGCCAACGCAATCTTCACGTCGTGCTGTTGATACCCACCCAGCGCGCAGCCCACAGAATCGAGCAGGAACCGCTTCGCCTGGTAGACGGCATCCTGCGAGAGTTGCTTGTATTCGAGCCCGGCAGCCCAGCGCGCCATTTTGGCGGTGATCGTTTCCTTTGCCGGCGTCATTTGTTTTGGAGCAGACAAGAAAGCCTCCTAGGTCTGTTTAAACCTGATGTTTTTCGGATTCTTAAACGGCAAATACGCCATGAAGTCCGCGTGGTGCACGATGTAGGCTTCAGTCGTGCGTTTTACGAGATCCCCTTCGGCCGCGTGCGCCGCGATGATGTGGCAAACCTCGTCGGGCACCCCGCACTCCAGCGCCAGCGCAACGCCCGTGAAAGGATGGCGCAACGCTTCACCGCGTTCGCTCTGCCGCGCCTCTCCGTCGGGACCGATTTCGTACTCCAGCAGTTTTCCCACGTCCGCCAGAATCGCGCCTGCGATAACGGCATCAACGTTGACCGGGAGCGCGCGTCCCATGAATTCGTTCATTGACTCGGCGCTCTTGCGCGCCACATGCACCACGCACCGCTTGTGCTCCATGAACGTGATGGGACAACCAGGAATCAGCAGGGTGAAAGGAATGCGGTTCAGATCGTCGGGTTTCAGCGGGCTGCGCTCCAGTGCCCTGGTCCAGGTCAGCGCGACTTGTTCGCGTAATTTGGAGTCTTGTATCCATTGAATCTCAGGCCATAGCCTGTCGACCGCTTCGCGCATGGCGGAGCCTCCGGCGACCAGAAACCTATCAGGTTATCGTCGTGGCGGGAAGGCGTCGATGAGCCATGTCACACGGTCGAGAGGCCAATGTCACAAAAGATCGGGAATCAGGCAGCCAGGCACGACAAGCGCTAGCGGGGAAAACGCATACCTTTCACCCCGCGCTTGCGTCAAAGAGTCGATATTATGAGAGAAGAATGATTCGCGAACGATCCGCGGCTGGCCTGCACCTCTATCTGGTACTCACAATTTTGCTTGCCGCCATCTGTTCGGCCCAGCAACCTCCCGACCCGACCAACCTTTCACTCGACGCGGTGACCCTGCCCAAGGCCTCTGCGCGCCACGAGTACAAGTTTCAGTTTCAGGCTCATGGCGGAATACCGTCCATGAAATACGTGCTCTCCCAAGGCAGTCTGCCTACCGGGATGAAACTCACCGACGACGGGCTTCTTGCCGGAACGCCCACAACCACCGGCGAGTACAAGTTTACGGTCACCGCTACCGACAGTTCCAACCCGCCACAGAAGGCCTTCCGCGCGTTTGTCCTGCGCATCGCCCCGCCCATGGTGATGGAGTGGAAGCGCTACGCCCACGTGACCGGAAACCGGATCGACGGGTCCATTGTCATCAGCAACAATACCGAAGACGACTACGACTTCACCTTCGTTGTACTCGCTGTCGCTGATAACGGCCGAGCAGTCGCGATTGGATACCAGCACATCCCGCTGAAAAGCGGCGTCGATTCGCTCGAGATTCCGTTCGGTGAAACGCTACCTCGCGGGAATTACGTCGTCCACGTGGACGCGGTGGGAGAAGTTGCTGCCAAAGACCAGATTTACCGCACCCGCCTGCAAACCAAGGAAAAGCTGGCCATCGCGGTCGGGCCTTGAACCGCTAGCCCAGCTGAAGGTCCCCGGGACCGCTAGCGTAGTGACCTTGCGCAATCCGTCGTCAACAAAAAAGAGACGCGGGGCGTTCCGCGTCTCTGTCCAGGAGGTTCTGCTTGGCCGACTGCTTATTTACGTGGGGGAGAACTGACAGGCTGCCGAGCTCTGCGTGCGGCCAAACAATAAGAATCCCGAGGTGATGTTGGTCTCATTCGTCTCGGCCAGTAGCTCGCTTTTAGACCCTCACCGACCTGCTCTCGTCGCTCACCTTGCGGGTTGCAACGCGCGATCTTAGCTCGGGCTCCGGGCTCACCGCCAACCGGATAAACCAGTCCAACGCCTCGGGACTCTATCTTGCCTTCAACGGTCGTTCCTGTTCTCCTCGACCAGCGCTTTGCTATAGACCCTTGCTTGCCTTCCTTCCGATTTGCGCAATCAGAAGGCGACTTCGCTCGAGCCCCGGACGCCGCACCAACCGGCAAAACTTGGGAACGTGTCGAAGAACGAGTGTCTTTTTACTCCTTCTATTTTTAGAGTCAACCAAAACTGCACCGTTTTATGTTGCCTGGATTCAATAACATGCAAGTCGTTCACAGGTGAGTGACCGGTTTTTGTGCAGTTTCAACGCCGTTTCTAGGCCTTTCGCCGCAAATGTTGCGTCTTTCAACGATTCTCAGCCGGAAGATTCCAGCGTCTGTAGTAAAAGATCATTTTGGTCGGCTGTGGAAATCTCGTCACAATTCAGTAACGGCGCGTAAAAATCGGCTTCACCTGTGACTCCTTCGCGGCAGAACCCGTGGCCTGTGTACAATGCGCATTCTCCAGGATCAAAGGAAAGCGTTCGTGATTTCGAAATCGCGCCTCATCCTTGCACTTCTAACTCTCGCTCTGACAACGTGGGGCCAGACCCCCGAACAGCGCACGTCCCAACGCCTGGACGCCATTCGAAAAAATTCTTCCCTACTGCTTGCCTTTCTTCAGACCATGCCCAAGGGCGGCGACCTGCACAACCACCTCTCGGGTGCCATCTACGCTGAGAAATGGATCGACTATGCCGTGCAGGACAATCTGTGCGTCGATCGCAGCACCTCCATGCTCTTGCCTCCGCCCTGCGACCAATCTTGCGCCAGGTACTCCAACAAGCCCGAAGTGCGGTGCGCCTACTCCGATCAGGTTCTCTACAACCAACTCATCGACGCCTGGTCGATGCGGAATTGGAATCCCGGCGAAGGCTCGGGCCACGATCATTTCTTCGCCACTTTCGACAAGTTCAATCTCGCGTCGATCAACAGCGTCGGCAATCAGCTGGCCGAGGTGGCTGCGCGCGCCGCAACCGATCACCTGCAATACCTCGAACTGATGCACACTGCCGACGGGCTCAGCGCTGCCGAACTCGGCCACAAGCTGGGCTGGGACGACGACTTCGGCAAAATGCGCGATCGCTTGCTAAGCAGCGGCCTGAAAGATGTAATCGCCTCAACGCGCGCGCATCTCGACCACGACGAAGCCCGCAAACAGGAGATCCTCAGATGCTCCACCACGCATCCCGATCCCGGTTGCCAGGTCACGATGCACTACCTGTATCAGGTACTGCGCGGCCTCCCTCACGAAATGGTCTTCGCCCAAATCGTTCTCGGCTTTGAGTTAGCCCAGTCGGACCCACGCTTCGTGGGCTTGAACTTGGTGATGCCCGAGGACTGGTACGTTCCACGGCATGACTTCGACCTGCACATGAAGATGCTCGACGATCTGCACAGAATTTATCCCAAAGTACACATCAGCCTTCACGCCGGTGAACTTGCCGTTGGACTCGTCCCTCCCGCGGACCTTCAATTCCATATTCGAAAATCGATCGAGCAAGGCCACGCCGAACGCATCGGTCATGGCGTGTCCGTCATGAGCGAGAACGATTCACTCGGGCTGCTGAAAGAAATGGCTGCGAAAAACGTACTCGTGGAAATCTGCCTGACCAGCAACGCAAAAATTCTCGGCGTGGAAGGCGCGAACCATCCCCTGCCCACCTATCTCAAGTACAAAGTGCCGGTCGCGCTAGCCAGCGACGACGAAGGCGTATCGCGCTGCCGACATGACGCAGGAGTACTTGCGAGCCGTCGAGACTTACGGCTTTTCATATCTCGACCTGAAACGCATGGCTCGCCAAAGCCTCGAGCACAGCTTCCTACCAGGCGAAAGCCTATGGCAGAGCGGCTTTCGCATGGCTTCACAGTGCGCATCGGATCGCCCCGGAAATCGGAAAAACTCGCCCGGCTGCCAGACAGTTGCTCGACGGCAGCGAAAAGGCGCGGGTCCAATGGCAACTCGAAAAGCAATTCACAGAATTCGAAAAACAAAATGGCCAAGGAGCAAGACTGAGAACTCGAGAACTGAGAACTGAGAACTGAGAACTGAGAACCTGAACGCAACCGAGAACCTGAGACCTAAACCATGCCCGACCTCTACCAACGCGCCGACTCTGCCGCCCAATTCATTCTTTCCCAAACACCCCTGCGTCCCAGGATCGGCCTGATCCTCGGCTCGGGCTTGGGCGCCTTCGCCGATACGCTAGCCGATGCCACGCGCGTCCCGTACTCGCAGATCCCGGCATTCCCACATTCCACCGCCATCGGCCACGCAGGACAAATGGTCATCGGTAAGGCCGACGCAGTCCCAGTCGCAGCCATGCAAGGTCGCGTTCATCTCTACGAAGGATATTCCGCCGAGGAAGTTGCCTTTCCGATCCGCGTCTTCGGACGCATGGGCGTACGCGCCGTCATCCTCACCAACGCCGCCGGCGGCATCAACCTGAAATATAAGCAGGGCGCCCTGGTGCTCATCAGGGACCACATCAATCTACAGGGGGCCAATCCGCTGGTTGGGCCCAACGATGATCGCTTCGGTGTGCGCTTCCCCGACATGACCCACGCGTACACCAGAGCCTACGGCAAAGCCGCCCAGGAAGAAGCCGCCAAGCTCGGCCTGTCACTGGAAGACGGCGTCTACGCTGCTCTATTGGGCCCAAGCTATGAGACGCCTGCGGAAATTCGTTATCTGCGAACGATTGGAGCAGATCTGGTCGGCATGTCCACCGTCGCCGAAGTGATCACGGCACGCCACATGGGGATTAAGGTTCTTGCCATTTCATGCGTGACCAACATGGCCGCCGGAATTCTCGACCAGGCTCTGTCTCATCAGGAAGTCATGGAAACCGGAGAAAAGGTTCGCGGTCAGTTCGAAGCACTGCTGCGAGCGGTACTCCCGAGAATCGCGGCCGACATTGCAGGTTAAGAACTGAAAGAAAATCTAAGCGATTTTGTCATCCTGAGCCCAGCGAAGGACCTATGCATTTCGCCGCCGCGCCTCATCCCTCGACCCGTCGCGGCGAAATGCGATCAGGAACAAACCGCAGAAGCAGCCCATTGATCAAAATCGTAAACACGGAAGCAGCCAGCACAGCGTTGTACATGTCGTCACCCACGATGTGCGCATCGCGCGCCACCCGCACCAGCACATAGGAAAATTCCCCGATCTGCGTCAGTCCGAGCCCGGCCATCAGCGCGGTGCTCGTTGAATAGCGGAACAATTTCACTACGACCGCCCAGATCACAAATTTTCCGACCACCACTATTCCCACGATGACGAACAACAGCGAAGGCTTCGAGATCAGCACGCGCGGATCTACCAGAATTCCCATCGTCACGAAGAACAACGCCACAAAAGCGTCGCGCAGCGGCGCCAGCCGCTCCATGGTTTCGTGCGCGGCTTCCGACTCACTCACCAGCAATCCAGCCAGAAACGCCCCCAGCGCCAGCGACAAGCCCACCGCCTGCGTCAGGGCAGCCGTCAAAAAACCTAGCGCTAGTGCGACCAAAACAAAAAACTCGGGATTCGCCGCCTTCACCACACGCCGCATCAGGCGCGGAATCAATTTGTGCGCGACCAGCGTAATGGGAATGAGAATCAGCACCGCCTTGCCGAGCGCGAGCCCAAGCGCCACCAAACGGCTGCGACTCAGATCGCCCAGGGAGGGCAGAAGAATCGTCAGGACCACCACCGCCAGGTCCTCCACCAGCGTGATCCCAATCATTACCTGGCCCTGCTCCGAGCGTAGTTCTCCGCGTTCGGTCAGAAACCGCGACAGCACCATCGTGCTGGCAACCGAGATAATCGCGCCCACCGCAATTCCCTGTTGCCAGCTCCAACCTAGCAACGTCCCGACTCCAACGCCCAGCCCCAGGGACAGGAAGATTCCCAAAGGTCCGCCCACAATCGCCACCCACTTCACGCGCAACAAGTCGCGAAATGAGAATTCCAGGCCAATGGAATACATCAGCAGGATCACGCCGACTTCCGCCAGCAATTCAAACTCATGCACATCGGTGATCCGGATGCCGGGGGTGAACGGACCCACAAGAATCCCCCCCAGAACGTAGCCCAGGATCAGCGGCTGACGAAGCACGCGAGCTACCGCACCGCCAACGACGGCAGCGCCAAAAACGTACGCCAGATCACGATAAAACGTGGTTTCAATAGTCATGGAAAGCTACGAGCTACCAGCTTCGAGCTATGAGCGAGCAGGACCGACCCTGGTGAACGGCCGCACGAACCCGAGGTGCCCTAAATTTTAACCGATGAAACGATCCCCGCGAGAAGACGGTGCGTAAGCGTGCACAAAGGCTCGCTCCAAGCTCGTAGCTCGCAGCTCTCTGGAAAACTATTCACAAACAAGTAACACGGTTTTTACGGACGCGAAATAAACCCTCGTTACCCTGCCCCTACCTTCAAAGGAGGGGTAGTGAAATGGTGTCAAGGCAACTCGTGTCTCTCAAGTCTCGCGTGGCTGCTGTCACTGGCGTCGCGACTCTGGTTGTACAACTGATTTCACCGGCGATCGTCGCGGCTGAAGATCACTCGCGGCAAACCAGAACCCCCATCCAGCATGTGATCGTTATCATCGGCGAGAACCGCACCTTCGATCACGTCTTCGCCACCTACAAGCCGAAGAAGGGAGAGAGCATCGATAACCTCCTCTCGAAAGGCATCGTCAACGAGGACGGCACTCCAGGACCGAACTTTTCTCTGGCCGCACAGTCGTCCGCCATCGATGACAGTGACGACGGCTACCGTCTCAGCCCCTCCGGCAACACGCGCTACTCCGTCCTGCCCCCAGTTCTGGCCGGCGGATACACGACCCCTTTGATTCCCGACGTGGCCACTGCCAAGGCGATTGAGAACGGCCTGCCCGATGATTACTACGTGTACATGACCACGGGGGGAACGGGACTGGCGCACGGCGCTCTCGACACCCGCATTCCCAACGCCGACAAACTGCCCAATGGCCCGTTCCAGATAACCTCATCGACGCACCCATACGATGCCTACGACAACAGCCCGGTGCATCGCTTCTACCAGATGTGGCAGCAATTCGACTGCAAAGCCTCGCGTGCGACCCGCAACAATCCCAACGGATGCAAGAACGACTTGTGGCCCTGGGTCGAAACCACGATCGGGGCAGGTTCCAACGGCAAAACGCAGCCTGCCGGCTTCAACGATACGTCCACCGGCGAAGGCTCGACCGCCATGGGCTTTTACAATGTGCTGCAAGGCGACGCACCTTATTTCAAGTCCCTCGCAGACAATTTCGCGATGAGCGACAACTTCCATCAAGCCGTGATGGGAGGCACTGGCGCGAATCACGTCATGCTGGGCACGGGCGACGCGATCTGGTTCAGTGATGGCCGCGGACACGCCCAACGTCCTCCGCACAACGAACTGGTCGCAGCCGGCAGCCCAAACGCCGGCGTAGTCGACGAAATCGAGAATCCGAACCCCCAGCCCGGCACTAACAACTGGTATACCCAGGACGGCTACGGTGCTGGCTCGTTTGGCTCGCCTTCCTCCGGCGGCGGGACCTACAGCGAATGCGCCGATAGTTCCGCGGCCGGCGTCAGCCAACTCGTTCGCTACTTGCGCTCGCTCCCGACCCCGATCAATCCACGCTGCGAACGCGGTCACTACTATCTCCTGAACAACTACAACCCCGGCTACTACGGCGACGGCCGCAACGCTTACGCCGACATCACCAATCCCAACGAGACCGTGTTCACGATCCCGCCCTCACCGCTCCGCAACATCGGCGACGCCCTGAACGAAAAGAACATCCCGTGGGCGTATTACGGCGATCAGTGGAACACCTACCTCGCCAATCCCGACGGCAACTACGTCACCGCCGACAACACGTACTGCAACATCTGCAATCCGTTCCAGTACTCAACCTCAATCATGACGAGTGCTTCCGGCCGCTCCCACAATCAGGACACGACGGATCTCTACGCTGCCATCCAGAACGGCACGCTACCGGCAGTGTCGTTCGTGAAGCCCGATGGCTGGCTCGATGGACACCCGGCTTCTTCGAAGTTGAACCTGTTCGAAGGGTTCGTGAAGAAGATCGTTGACGGCGTAAAAGCAAATCCCAAACTCTGGGCCAGCACCGCCATCGTCGTGACTTTCGATGAAGGCGGCGGCTACTACGATTCGGGATACATTCAGCCGCTCGACTTCTTCGGTGACGGTACCCGCATCCCAACCATCGTCGTCTCTCCGTGGGCCCGCCCCGGCCACATCTCGCACGCCTACACCGATCACGTCTCGATCCTGAAATTCATCGAGGCCAACTGGAAGCTGTCGCCCCTGACCAGCCGCAGCCGCGACAACTTCCCCAATCCGCAAGCCAGCCGCAGCAATCCCTATGTTCCGTTGAATAGTCCAGCCATCGGCGACCTGATGGACCTGTTCAGCTTCGGCCAAAGGGACTAACGAACAGGGCGACGAGGTGCAGTAAGCAGGAAGGCGCCAACCGCAGCGATGCGGTCGGCGCCAACTTGTTTCTAAGCTCCGAGCTTCGAAGCTTGTCGATGGAGCGGCGGGCGTCCCCGCCCGCCGGACGGGCGGGACGCCGTCCCTCAACAACGAAACGGGAAACCGAAAGACCTAACGCCTGAGACCAGGACCTGTGACCTGTGACCCGTGGCCTGTCACCTGTGGCTTGCGGCCGATCTACTGTGCCCTGCCCAAAAGGTGTAAGGTATCTCCCCTGAGGCGTGCTCATGGCGAGTACTGGAAGTGGCAAAGGACCCTGGGGAGCACCCACGTTGCTGGGTGTTCCGCTCGACGAAAACTCTTCATACAAACGCGGATCAGCCGCAGCTCCGCCGCTTATCCGCGACGCACTGCGGTGCGATGCCTCCAACCTGTGGTCCGAATTGGGCGTCGATATTGGCGCGGAGGGCGCTTATGAAGACGCCGGCGACCTCCAACTCCCGCAAAAAAACGCATTCGAGGAAATAGAAAAGTCCGTCGAGACACTCCTTGCCAAACGCCAACGCCCAGTCTGTCTCGGAGGCGACCACTCCATCACTTATCCCATCGTGCGTGCCTTTGGACGTCACTTCAAGGATCTCACCATCATCCATTTCGACGCGCATCCCGATCTCTACGACGACTTCCAGGGCAACCGCCACTCCCACGCCTCGCCCTTCGCGCGCATCATGGAAGAAAAGCTGGCCAAGCGACTCATCCAGGTTGGCATCCGCACCATGAATCCGCAACAGAAGAAGCAAGCCGCTCGCTTCGGCGTCGAGGTCTACGAGATCGGACGCAGGCAAGCTCTCGACGAGGTTAAAACCTGGTGCCCGGTCTACGTCTCCTTCGACATGGACGTGCTCGACCCAGCCTTCGCCCCCGGCGTTTCGCATCGCGAACCCGGCGGCATGTCAGTGCGTGAAGTGCTTGAACACCTGCATTCGATAACTGCCACCATCGTGGGCGCAGACATCGTCGAGTACAACCCCAGTCGCGACATCTCCGACCTCACAGCGACCGTCGCCGGCAAAATCCTCAAAGAACTTCTGGGCAAAATGCTGATGGCCTGCAATTGCCCATAGTGGCAGGCATCACGCTCGCGTAAACCGCCAAGTTCTGTCATCCCGAGCGAAGTGAGGCGCCAGCCGAGCGTAGTCGAGGGACCTTGCGTTTACAAAGGCCAGCACGTTCTCGGAAAGACAGAAGGAAATCTGCGACCGGCTCACACTTGCACGCTTCTAATCTTCCAGGAGCGCCCATGCCCGAAGCCAAAGATGGCCTGATCCACACCTCCAGTTTTTTCTCAGTAGCCGACACATTGCAGAAACTCGAAACCCTGCTTCGCGAGAAGGGCATGACCATCTTTGCGACTATCGATCACAGCAGCGAAGCAGCCAGGGTCGGCATGGAAATGCACCCCACCCAATTGCTGATCTTCGGCAACCCGCGCGGCGGAACACCTCCGATGCTGGCCGCACCTACACTGGCCATCGATCTCCCGCTGAAAGCCCTGGTCTGGGAAGACGCTGAAGGCAAAGTCTGGATCACCCACAACAGCGCCGAATACCTGCTACGCCGTCACGGTTTTCCTCGCGAATTCCTCCAGAATTTTGCCGGCGCAGCCACGCTTATTCAAAAAGCTGTGGAATAATCATCCGGCATTTTCGCCCGCATGACTGACAACGCCAATCGAGCACGCGATCACCTCGCCAACGAACGCACCTTCCTGGCTTGGGTGCGCACCGGAGTTGCAGTTGTCGTTTTCGGCTTCGCGATTGGACGTTTCTCGATCGCAATCCGCCAGTTTGCCGTCATGCAGGGCCACGAACTTCGTACCAGCGGCATCTCAGTCTGGTTCGGACTGCTGGCGATTCTCGCGGGTGTAGTGCTCACGGTCGCGGGATTGTTCCGTTACCGGCAGACCTGCGTACAACTTGACCAAGGAACCTTCGAACCGGCTGGCTTCGTCATTGACTTGGTTGCAATAGTCACGGCCATCTTCGGCCTCGGGCTGGGCGGATATCTTCTCTACATCGAAATGGGGCTTCGTTAATTCATGGCGAATGATGCGGAAAAGCAAGCGGCCGCGCGCGCAAGCTTGAATTATGTGCGCGACGGCCAGATCGTGGGATTAGGTACCGGCTCGACAGCGAACTTTGCCATTCGCATGCTCGGCGAACGCGTCCGCGAAGGAATGAAAATCCGCGGCATCCCAAGCTCGATCGCCTCCCGCGACCTCGCAGCGCAAGTCGGGATTCCACTGATCACCTTCGACGATGCCCAGCAGATCGATGTCACCATCGACGGCGCCGACGAATTCGACCCCGCTCTCAACCTCATCAAGGGCGGTGGCGGTGCCATGCTGCGCGAAAAGATCGTCGCCTTCGCCTCCAAGCAACTCGTCATCGTCACTGACGCTTCCAAGCAGGTGCCGGTCTTGGGCAAGTTCCCTCTTCCGGTCGAAGTGATCGAGTTTGCCGAGCCGCTAATCGCGAAAAGGATTTCCGACCTAGGCGCTCAGGTCATTCAACGCCAAGGTAAAGACGGGAAGCCATACGTCACCGACGAAGGCCATCACATCCTCGACTGCCACTTTGGCAAAATACCGGATCCGCCAGCGCTCGCGCGTACGTTGAGCGACATGCCCGGCATCGTCGAACACGGGCTATTCGTCGGGATGACCAGCGTAGTGGTCATGGCGAAATCAGGGTCGGTGGAGGAATTCCGGCGGAGTTGAGTCCTTAAAGTCGAGGGCTCTTTCTCAGGGCGCGCCTTCAGGCGCGCCGCAAGAGTTCATCGGTTCCCGCGGCTTTAGCCGCCGAACGGCCGCTATAGACGCCGCTATACCGAATGGCCACAACATCCACGACCGCGACCGATATTGTTCCTGACGACACGCTCACCGTCTGCGCGATCAGCATCCTGGCCGCGATGCTCGCATCGATCCTGCATGAAGGAGTCGGTCACGCCGCGATCGCACTGGCCACTGGAACCAAGTCTGGACTCCTGACCGCCGTGGCATGGTCCAGCGAATCCGATTCTCGCCTGGTCGCCGCCGGCGGCACGCTCGTCAACCTCCTCGCAGGCGCTCTCTTCTGGGCCGCCTTGCGCGGGGCGCGGAAGCCGTCAATCAGAACCCGCTACTTTCTTCTGATCAGCATGGCGTTCAACCTGTTCGACGGTACCGGATATTTCTTCTTCTCCGGCATCACTGACTTTGGGGACTGGGCAACAGTGATCGAAGGCATGCAGCCCCATTGGGTGTGGAGGCTTGCGCTATTCACGCTTGGGGTTGTGACGTACTACTGCTCGGTAATTCTGGTAGGGCAGGGGTACGTGCGCGATCTCGGAGTACGACTGGAAGACTCCGCTCGCGTGCGCAAACTTAGTCTCCTTCCCTACTTCTCGGCGATTGTGATTGTTGGATTGGCAGGACTCCTGAACCCGATCTCCAAGCTATTGGTCTGGCAATCGGCGCTCCCCGCCACCGCGGGAGCCCACAGCGGGTTGCTGTGGTTTCGCTACTACGTGCCGAAGAAAACCGCTCCGCGCGACACCGCTGAATCAATTGAAAGAAGTTACCGCTGGATCTGCACAGCAATAGTGTCTGCCCTGATTTACATACTCGTGCTGGGCCACGGAGTGACCCTGACACCGTAAAGTAGTTCGTAGCGCCGGCGTCCCGCCGGCAGTCCCGAGGGCGTCTCGCCCTCGGCAACTTGAAACTTGAAACTCTATCCCGCCACAATTTCCCGCAGGGCCCCCAGCAACCGATCAACTTCTTCGAACGTGTTGTAATGAAACAATCCAATCCGCAGGAATCCGCCGTCTTTCTCCACATCCAGCTGCTCGGTCAGATTCAGCGCATAGTAGTTTCCATCCCAGGTAAAGAAACCGCGATCCCCTAACCTCGTCGCCAACTCCAAGGGGCTGTGTCCCTGCGCTCGCAAGGCGATCGTCGGGCAACGATGATCAAACCGCGCCGGATCGGTTATCCCATAGACCTTCACAGTGGGCATCGCCGCCAGCCCCTGCAGCAGGCGCTCGCACAGGCCCCGCTCGTACTTCACGATTTCGCCATAGGCCGCGAGAACCGCTATACGACGTGACGTCACGGTGCTATTCAATTTGCGCCCAATGCTCGCGATGTAGTCGACGCAGGCCGTGATCCCTGCAATGCACTCGTGGTTCAGCGTTCCCCACTCCCAACAATTAGGAATTTCGTTTGTGTTCGCGCGCACCTTATAAGGCTGCAGTTGCTTCAGATGTTCGCGCTTCCCGTAAAGCACTCCCATGTGCGGCCCGAAAAACTTGTAGCTCGAGCACACCAGAAAATCGCAATCGAGATCCCGGACATCAATGGGACCATGCGGCGCATAGTGCACCGCGTCGATGTAAGCCAGCGCGCCTGCCGCATGCGCCAAGCGGACTACTTCCTTCACGTCGTTGATCGTTCCCACTGCGTTTGACGCATACCCAACGGCCACCACCTTCGTGCGCGGATTGATCTGCCGGGCCATATCCTGCATGTCAAGCGTGCAGTCGTTCTCCCGGAACGCCACTCGCCGGATGATCACTCCACGCTCTTCCAGCGCACGCCAGGGCGAGAAATTCGCGTCATGATCAAGCAGCGTGAGCACGATCTCATCTCCGGCTTTTAGCTCACGTCCGATCGCCCGGCTCATCGCGAAGGTCAGCGAAGTCATGTTGAAACCGAAGACGACTTCATCAGCGTCGCACCCGAAAAAATCCGCCATCGCCGCTCGGGCGTCTGCAATGACCTGGTTCGTGCGGCGGCTTGTCAGGTATGCTCCGCAAGTGTTCGCGTTCGCGTGCTTCAAGTAGTGGCTGATCGCATCAATCACACGCTGCGGTACCTGTGTCCCTCCGGGACCATCGAAGTAAGCAGCCGGATGCCCATTCACTGTCTCGGCGAAGGATGGAAATTGGGCTCGTATCCACGAAAGGTCGAGAGCGGTGGCAAGTTCGTCTTGTGTCGTCGGCATAGGTTTTCAGTGCTTAGAGAGCTAAGGTTGAAGTCTATTGAGGTACTTCTACCGCCCGGATGAAGTCCGCCAGCATTCCGTAGGCGGTCGCGTAGATTCCTGGGTTCACCTCGGTGATGCAGAGCCCGGGAAAGATATCCGTTTCAAAGTACACGATGGACGAGGTTCCCGCGACCCAGGCCAGCGGATCGCTCAGCGGCAGACGTTCTGGTGCAACCCTTGCGGCGACTCCGCGATCCGTTCGGCGTGCGCTGCACACGAGTTTAAACGGAGTTCCTGCCGCTCTAGCGGCGCGTACTTCCTCGCCCGTCAACTTGCCGATTCCCTCACGCTCCACATCGCTGGGCCGGAGCGATTCGCCCATCAACACCACCACGAGCGCGGTCACTTTGACGGCCGCATCCCATCCTTCAATGTCGTGTCGTGCATCCGTCTCGGCCACCCCAAGTTCCTGAGCCCGCCGCAACGCGGCATCGAAGCTCAATCCCTCTTCCATCCCGGCGAGAATCACATTGGTGGTGGAGTTGAGAATTCCGCGGAATCCCTTCAGATGGATCGCCGGCAGATTCTCGTGAAAGAGCGAGAAGATCGGAATGCCGTCGAGTACGGTCGACTCAAACAGCAGACGCTTGCCGCGCGCCCGCGCCAACTGCTGCAACTCACGGTACGCGTGGACAATCGGCCCTTTGTTCGCCGTAATCGCGTGCGCACCATACTCCAGCGCAGCCCGCAAATGATCGACCGCTGGCTGGCCATTCACGACGTTCAGCGAAGTCGCTTCGAACAACACGTCCGCCTGAGCCGCAGCCAACCACTCACTGACGTAGCGGCTCCCTCGCCATACTTCTGGAAAATCTTCGCAAGCCACACCCTGTTCGCGTCCCAACAGTTCTGGATCGATGCCTTGCGGATTCGCAATCCAGCCCAGCCGGCGCGAGGCCACGCCGGTAATCCGCCACTCGATACCGCGCTCGCGCAACTCGGCGCTACGATCCACAAGCAACCTCACGAGCGCCCGATTCACGTTGCCGAATCCCAGCAGACACAAATTGTAGGAAGGAATGAGCGTCTCTCCGGCCGTCTAGCCCATGGTGGTCGTGTGCTCAGGCTTGATCTTGTAAATCACCCGCACCTCGCTCGCCTGCGCGTACGGATACTTATCCACGCCCAGATATTTCTTCGCCAGTTTGTCGATATGCGCATCCGCGCCCTGTTCCGTGATCTCGACGACCTTCCCTCGAATCTCCAGGTACCGGTACGGATTCTCAGGGTCCACGATGGCCAGCGAAACGCGAGGATCTCGCCGCACATTCCGATCCTTCTGTCGCCCTTTCGCGGAATTGAATATGACGTGTTCTCCGTCATAGTCCACCCAGACGGGCGTGACCTGCGGTCTGCCGTCGGGCATCAGCGTTCCAAGATTGGCGAAAGCTCGCTTTTGAAATAGATCGGTGTACTTCTCGGGAATCGAACCAGCCATTGCAAAGCCTCCTGGACGTAGGACATCGTTCACATAGAGTAAGGCAGGGAGATTATAGACGGGAGCCGCATAACCTGCAGCGTGCTCTCTCCCTCACACTCGCGCGCTTCCACTCTCCACTCTCAAATACCATGTCACCCTGAGCGTAGTGAGGCACCAGCCGAACGCAGTCGAAAGCCTGCCCTGAGCGCAGCCGAAGGGGGCCCCGTGTTTCTCAACGCTAGCACTGGCTGTCGAGGGACTTTTCTCGACGACTCCCCTCCCAGCGCAACCCCCGATCTTTTCGGTACAATGCCGACCTTACTGAAATGAAGCAGAGTTTCACGACGTCCTCAACCGGAGAGGCCATAAACACTTCTCCCGTTCGTAAAACTCAAGTAAAATACTAGACTTTCGAGACCGACTTCTCTCTATGACGAACGCAGCACTTGCAAGGCAAAAGTTCTTTCCCGCTCTCATTGCACTCCTTCTTCTTGGCTCTGCTCGCTATCGCGCAGCAGGCCGCCGCTCCAAAATATCCGCCCACCATCGTCTTCATGACCGACTTCGGCACGGTCGACGATTCCGTTCCCATCTGCAAGGGCGTGATGTATTCCATCATGCCCGATGTTCGCGTCGTCGACCTCTCGCACCAGGTCACGCCCTTCTCCATCCTTGACGGCGCTCGCTTCCTTTACGGCGCGACGCCCTACTTCCCAGCCGGCACCGTCTTCGTCGTCGTGATCGACCCCGGCGTAGGCAGCACCCGCAAGGCGGTAGTCATCAAGTCCAAACGCGGCCAGTATTTCGTGTTGCCCGACAACGGTCTGATCACCCTCGTTGCCGATCGCGACGGCCTGGACTCCGCCCGCGAAATCACGAACCCTTCGTGGATGATCGGCAAGGCTCTCTCTTCCACCTTTCACGGCCGCGACATTTTCTCCCCGGCCGGTGCGCACGTCGCCCGGGGCGACGATTGGAACGAAGTGGGTCCAGTTCTCGACCTGAAGTCGCTGGTCCGTCTCGATCTCGAGGCTCCTACTGTCGACGACAAAGGCCTGCACGGAGAGGTCATCGCCACCGACGGCCCCTTCGGCAACCTCGTGACCAATGTTGACGCCGAGCAATTCCTGAAGCTGGGGTACCAACGTGGTGACACTGTTCCGCTCATGCTGGGCGATAAGAAAGTCGATCTGAAATTCGTAAAGACCTTTAGCGACGTGCCTCTCAAGACGCCATTGATCTACATCGATTCACGCGGACGCTTTGCGCTAGCGGTGAACCAGGGAAGTTTCGCGGCAACCTACGGAATCAAGCCGCCGGTGAAGTTCACGGTCCCGCGTAAGTAGGCGCCGCGGTTCAGTAGCGCCGCCGTCTCGGCGGCAGTCCTGAGGGCGTCTCGCCCTCAGCTGGCAGACGGGACGAGCACCGACAGAGCGTGCGGACTTTACCGTGATCGGCACAATTCGCGTACGATTGCAACTCTAAGAACCCGGCGCAAGCCGGACAGCATCTTTAACTCTTAATTTTCACCAGCAAGACCGTTTCAAGATTTTCAGGAGGAACCCGTTCATGCGCAGCTTCCGACCGTTCTCATCACCCTGGATAACGGTGTTCGCAGTCGTGCTGATTCCCGCATTGTTGTTCGCCCAAAGTTTCCGCGGCTCCATCCGCGGCAGCGTAAAAGACGCCAGCGGCGCCCTGCTCGCGGGCGCAAAGGTCACCGCCAAAAACAATGCAACCGGCCTTTCGCGCGAAACCAAGACCACCGGAAGATGGCAGCTACGTTCTCGCTGAACTTCCCGCCGGCGTGTACGTCCGTGGTCGCTGAAGCATCAGGACTGTCTCCCGTTGCACAGAATGTTGTGGTGAATGTTGGTCTCGATAGCACGGCGGACTTCGATCGTGACCGATATTCAGAAGCATGTTGAAGCTCTCACGGTGACGGAAGCCGCTCCCATCGTCGATGCTAAGCGCGACGTGCTCGGTGAAGTCGTCGACCGCAAACTGGTCACCGAACTTCCGCTGAACGGTCGCGACTTCGGAAAGCTGGTCGCCCTCGTTCCTGGCGCCACCGTTGATCCGTCCGGAGTCGCCGCTACTCAGAGCGGCTTCGGTCAGTTCAACATTAACGGAAATCGCGACCGTTCAAACAACTACACGCTCGATGGCACCGACAACAACGACCCGTTCTTCAACAACTCCGCGCTTCAACCAGACCGGAATTGGCGGGGCTCCGGCTTCCCTGCTGCCCATCGACGCGATCCAGGAATTCAATCTGCAATCGCAGTTTGCCGCCGAATACGGCCGCAACAGCGGATCAGTCGTCAACATTATTACCCGTTCCGGCACGAACCAGATTCACGGCTCGGCGTTCGAATTTCTCCGCAACGATGCACTCGACGCCCGCAACTACTTCAATCGCGCCACCGATCCCGATACTGCTCTTCACGCCCGTAAAAGCCCGTTCCGCAACAACAATTTCGGAGCGTCTCTAGGTGGTCCCATCATCGAGGACAGAACTTTCTTCTTCGGCGCCTACGAAGGACAGCGCGAGCGAGTGACTTCTGACTTCGCGCTTGCCGTTCCCAAGGCGCAACAGATCAGCGACGCGCAGGCCCTGGCCTTGGGCAACGGCGTCACTCCGAGTTCCGCCCTTACGTCAATCCTCGGTTTTTATCCGACTTCGGCCACTGGGAATTTGCCGGGCCACGTCGCCGACAAGAACGACGTCGACAGCCTCATTGCCAAGATCGATCACCAGTTCAGTTCGTCCCAATCGCTGAATGGACGATACGCGTTCGCGCGCAGCGAGCAAGTCTTCCCGCTCGGAGGCCTGGGTTTCGGCGCCGGTTCCCGCATCGCGAATTTCGCGCAGACTTCACCCACCCGCGTTCAGTTAGTTTCCTTTAGCCTGTTATCCACTCTCGGCCCATCGGGCATCAACGAAGTCCGTTTCGGTTACAGCCGCTATCGCACTTCGTTCAATTCTCGTGACGCCAACTTTGATCCGAACTCTCTCGGCATCGACTTTGGCACCGGCAAGCTCAGCCTCCCGGAAATTGATTTCGGCGGCGTCTTCGAAAACCTCGGCGCTACCGCCTTCAGTATTCCCCGCGGACGCACGAGTCAGAGTTTTCAGTTCCTCGACAACTTCACCTGGATTCGCGGCCGTCACACGCTGAAGTTTGGCGGAGAATTTCGCCGCGCGGCCATCAAGAACTTCAACGACAACCTGGAACGCGGGCTCATCACCTTCAGCCCCGACAATTCCAGCCTCGACCTGTGCGCGCTCCCAGCACCACCCGCCTCCTGCAACGATGCCGGCTCGGTGGTTCTGGCGAACTATTACATCGGAAACTCGTTCACTCTTGCCAACACCGGTAGCACCAACCGCAATACGTTCAACAATGGCCTTAGCTTCTTCGCGCAAGACGATTTCCGCGTGCGGCCCACATTCACTCTCAACCTTGGCCTGCGCTGGGAATACTTCGGCCCGCTGAGCGAAGAGCACAACCTGCTCTCGAACCTCGGCCGCGACGGGCAGCTTGCCATGATAGGCACCGACGGCGTCAATGGCGCTTACAAGCGTGACTTGAACAACTTCGGCCCGCGGTTAGGTTTTGCCTGGAGTGTTCGCACCTCCACCATTCTCCGCGGGTCCTACGGCGTGTACTACGACTACATTCCCCAGGATTTACTTATCGCGAACTTCACTTCCTCAGCCGGACTCGCCACCAATCCAATCGGGCCGCAGGCCGTTGTACCCTTGAACTTCGACCAGGATGCCTTCAGCGGCGTGACCTCGGCTCCGGTCTTCACGCCCCCAGGTACGCCGTATCCCCCGGATGGCGCCAACATCTTCATCACGCCGAGGAATCTCGCGACACCCTACGTGCAAAACTGGAATCTCAACGTCGAGCAGCAGTTCGGTCAGGACTTGGCGCTTCAACTGGGCTATGTCGGCAGCAAAGGCACGCGCCTCACGCGCTTGCTCGACGCCAACCAGCCCGACGTCAATGGTGATCGCACGGTATTTCCGCAGTACGGAGCTGTCGATGAGTTCGCCACCTTCAGCGCTTCTTCCTATCATGCCTTCCAGGCTACGTTGCGGACGAAGAACTGGAATGGCCTGAGCGGCTTCGCTGGATACACCTGGTCGAAATCCCTGGACGACGCCTCTGATGCAATCGACTTCAACTTCGCGACGGTCGCGTTTCCGCAGGACTCCACCAACTTGGCAGCCGAACACGGTCCCTCCAATTTCGACACGCGCCACCGTTTCACTGCCGCATTCACATATCAGGCTCCAAAACTGTTTGGTCCAAAGCGTCTCGCCGAAGGCTGGCAGCTAAACACGATTGTCACCGCGCAGAGTGGACGCCCTGTCCCGATCGTGAGCGCGAACGACACCAGCGCTCTTGACAACCCGAACTTCAATACGCGGTCAAATTTTCATCAGCGGCCGAACGTCGTGCCGGGGCAACCTTTTATAAATTCCAATTGGGAATCAGCGCCGGACTTCATCGGCTATCTGAATGGGGCGGCATTCTCTCAGCCCCCTGTGGGCACTTTCGGCAACCTCGGCCGCAACGCGATCTTCGGTCCGAAGTTCTGGAACGTCGACTTCGCGGTAACGAAAAGCACGCGCATCTTCGAACGGTTGACACTGCAAGCCCGCGCCGAGTTCTTCAATATCTTCAATCACCCAAATTTCGCGCTGCCCAACTTCTTCGTCGACCCAGGCTCCCCGCAGCAAGGCGTGATTACACAAACGCCGGATCAGGCCCAAACCAACCCCGGCCTCGGCGGCGGCGGCCCCCGCGTCATCCAACTGGGATTGAAGGTGTTGTTCTAAGAGAAATGAGGTCTGAGAACCACGGGAGAACTAGAAAAGGCCTGAAACAAAATCGTAGCGCCGGCGTCCCGCCGGCAGTCGCGAGGGCGTCCCCGCCCTCGCTGCAACTTCAACGCTCTCAGGACTTCTCCTCGATCGGGAAGGGCCCAGCTTTTGGCCGGGCCGAACCAATCGCTATTGGAATTCGGCTTCAGCCAGCTGAGGTTCAGCCGCCCACAACCCCACCCCCTGAATCTCGCCCCCAATCCCCGGCATCCGTTATCCTAGTACCGACATCTATGCCTTCCCGAACTCCTAAATCCTCTACCGCCCTGCTCGACGCCCCGAACCTCGAACGCGAACGCGTTTTCGACCTTTTCCGCCACTGGGGGTACCTCGAAGCCGACCTCGATCCCCTCGGCATCCTGCGACCCGTGCCGCAACCCGACCTGCAGATCGACGGCGAGTTCGCGCGCGAAGCCCGCAACGTCTATTGCGGCACCGTGGGCGTCGAATTCATGCACATCACCGAGCCTGAGCGCCGCCGCTGGATCCAGGAGCGCATGGAAGGCGAACCGGGCACCGTCGATCAGGAACGCATCCTCGATCTGCTCGTCCGCGCCGACGTCTTCGAACAGGTTCTGCAGCAGCGTTACCTCGGCACCAAACGTTTCTCGCTCGAGGGCAACACTGCCCTGCTCCCGCTGGTCGACGAAATCCTCGATAGCGCAGCCCAGCGAGGTGCCATCAACCTCGTCATGGGGATGAGCCACCGCGGCCGCCTCAACGTCATCCTGCACATCGCCCGCCGGACGCCCGAAGAGCTCTTCGCCGCGTTCGAAGACGTCGATCCGCGCAGCGTCCTCGGCTCCGGCGACGTGAAGTATCACCTCGGCGCCACCGGCGAGTACCCCACGCGCAGCGGCGGCAAGGTCAATATCCATCTCGTCTCGAACCCCAGCCATCTCGAGGCCGTCGATCCCGTCACCATCGGCCGCACGCGCGCCAAGCAGGATCGCACCGGCGAAGGTGGCCGCGAAAAATATCTCCCGCTGCTCGTCCACGGCGACGCCGCCTTTGCCGGCCAGGGCATCACCGCTGAGACTATGAACTTCGCCGACCTTCCCGGATACACGGCGGGCGGCACCGTTCACATCATCGTCAACAATCTCGTGGGATTCACCACCAATTATCGCGAGGAGCACTCCGAGCGCTTCTCCGCCGACCTCGCTCGTCGCCAGTCGATCCCAATCTTCCACGTGAATGCGGAAGACGTCGACGCAGTCGTCCGCGTCGGCCGCATGGCGCTCGACTACCGCTACACCTTCGGCACCGACGTCGTCATCGACATGATCGGCTACCGTCGCCACGGCCACAGTGAGGTCGACGACCCCACTGTCACGCAGCCCCTGATCTACAAGGCAATCAAGGCTCACCCGCCGCTCTGGGAGATCTACGCAGAAGACGCCGGCATCGACGCCGAAGCAAAAGTCGCCGCCGTGAAGACCGAGTACGAGACGGGCCAGCAGAATGCCGGAACCATCACCAAGAAGCCGACGATGCGCGCGCTTCCCGGCTACTGGGACAACTACTTCGGCGGACGCTACAAAGCGGAATACGAAATCGAAACCGGACTCTCGACCGACGAGATTTCCGAACTCACCGAAAAGCTCACGACCTACCCGCCCGGCTTTCACATCCATGCGAAAGTCAAAAAACTTCTCGAGCAACGCGCCGAGATGGGCGCAGGCGAGCGCGATGTCGACTACGGCATGGCGGAGGCCCTTGCCTTCGCGAGTCTCGTGAAAGCTGGCATTCCCATTCGCATGAGCGGACAGGACTCGCGCCGCGGCACCTTCAACCAGCGCCACTCGGTGCTGCTCGATATCGAAGACGAAACCGAGTACGTCCCGCTGCGCAACATCGCCCCCGGGCAGGCCCGCTGCGACATCTACAACTCAACTCTTTCCGAAGCCGGAGTCATGGGCTTCGAATACGGCTACAGCCGCGACTATCCCGAAGCGCTGGTTCTCTGGGAAGCGCAATTCGGCGACTTCGCCAACGTGGCGCAAGCCGTCATCGACCAGTTCGTCAGCGCCGGCGAAGACAAGTGGGGACTGCTTTCCGGCATTGTCCTTCTTCTGCCGCATGGCTACGAAGGCCAGGGCCCGGAACATTCCAGCGCCCGCATCGAGCGCTTCCTGCAACTCGCGGCCCGCGACAATTTCCAGGTCTGCCAGCCCTCGAACGCCGCGCAGTACTTTCACCTGCTGCGCCGCCAGGCGCTGCGCCACTGGCGCAAACCGCTGGTCGTCTTCACGCCGAAGAGCATGCTCCGCCATCCCGACGCCTGCTCCCCGATCGAAGACTTCACGCACCAGCGCTTCCTGCCCGTCGTCCCCGACACAGGCTCCGAAAACGCGAAGCGCATTCTGGTCTGCACTGGCAAAATCGGCCACGAACTTCGCGTCGAGCGCCAGCGCCGCAAAGACACCAGCAACGCCATCATCTTCATCGATCAGATGTATCCGTTGCACGAGCCCGAGTTGAAGGCCGCCATCGATCGCCACCCCGAGGCTCGCGAAATCGTCTGGGTGCAGGAAGAGCCCGCCAACATGGGCGCACTCTTCTACATGATGCCGCGCCTCCGCCACATAGCCGGAGATCGCGCCGTCCTCTCAGTAAAGCGCTCGCCAAGCCCCAGCCCCTCGACGGGCTCAGCAGGCGCGCACGAAATGGAGCAGAAGACCTTGATCACCTTGGCGCTTACTGGCAGCAAGAGCTAGCACGCGCTAACGTTAACGCTGTCATCCTGAGCGGAGCGAGGCGCCAGCCGAGCGCAGTCGAAGGACCCCGTGCCCGCCAGCGATAGCACCGGTCCCAAAGGATTTCTCACGAGTAGCTTTGCGTTTGCATAGCGGATGTTTGCGGTAGCTTTCGCCCGACTCTGCCCGAGGAGACTCATTGCTGCGGTTCCACACCAAAACGTTTGCCTTGCTCGGCATTGAGCCCTCCGTCTCACCCTCCGCCGTTGAGCTTCTCGACCAAGTGGAAAAGAGGATTGGCCGCCCCCTGCCGGCTTCTGTTCGCGAATGGTACGAACTCCGAGGCGCCTACCGACTTCTACTCGAGCACAGCAACGACGATCCCCCGGTCGACATTTCGCACTTCGGAGAACCTGCCAGGGATTCGAGAGGTGGCGGCCCACACGATCTGATCGCGCGTGACTTGCTGCTCTTCCGCTGGGAGAACCAGGCAGTGTGTACCTGGGCGATATGTTTGGATGGAAGTGATGACCCGCCCGTCGTAGTGGACGTCGACACTCAGTTCAGCACCTGGACGAGGTGCGCGGACTCGTTTTCGCAGCATGTGTACAGCTGGGTTTGGGACTACGCCTTGATCATGGGACCGTCCCACAGCAACGACCTCCTGATTCAAACTGAAAATCTGCTGTTTTCAGAGAACGCACTCGATTTCGTTGACAATCATTTTCAGGCTGAGTTGGTGACTTACGGATGGCCGGGAGCGACCCAGTATCGTTTTTTCAGTGAAGGTCAGCGGATTCTCATCTGGGTCGATGAGGGATATGCCACCTGGTTTCTTGCGGCCTCCAGTGAGGATGCCCTCATGAACCTCGTGTCGAAACTAGGTCCGTTGGACGGCTTGCATTGCGCAATGTCTTCCCACACTCCGACTGTCCAAAAAGCTCTTGAGCGGCCGCGCGTTGGCCGGTAAAACACAATTCTGATTTGCCTCGAAGTCCCAAATGCTACCCTAACGTTCCGTCCGCAATCCAATGCCACAACGCTCATCCACCCTCCGCGTCGCCATCGACACCGGCGGCACCTTCACCGATTGCGTCTGGATCGACCGCGGCCGCATCCGCCTCCTGAAACTTTTCTCCACCCCAGCCGATCCGGCGCAAGCCATCGCCGAAGCCATCCACCAAATCGCGCAGGAATCCCCGGTCACTCTCCTCCACGGCACCACCGTCGGAACGAACGCGATCTCTGCAACGAAAAGGCGCTCGCGTCGCGCTGGTCACAACGAAAGGCTTCGAAGACGCCATCGAAATCGGCCGCCAGGCGCGACCCAAGCTCTACGACTTCTTCTTCGACCGCGTCGAGCCCCTCGTCCCCTCCGACCTCCGCTTCGGAATCGGCGAACGCACCGACAGCGAAGGAAAAATCCTCGAGCACCCCGAAGCGCAAGACCTTGCCGACCTCGGCAAAAACATCCAGCAGCAACATCCCGACGCCATCGCCATCACGCTTCTCTTCTCCTTCGCGAACCCAGCCAACGAACTCGCCGTCGAGCAGGCATTGCAGCCGCTCAACCTGCCCCTTTCCATCTCGCACAAAATCCTCCCCGAATTCCGCGAGTACGAACGCACCAGCACGGTCGTCGTGAACGCGTACCTGCAGCCGGTGATGCAGCGCTACCTCGAAAGCCTCGACCAGCGCCTCTCGCAGCCTTCGCGCCGCAACCGCATCTTCGTCATGCAATCGAGCGGAGGCATCACCACGCTCGCCACCGCCGCCCGCGAACCCGTGCGCACCGTGCTCTCCGGCCCGGCTGGCGGAGTGGTCGGAGCCTCCGCCACCGCGCGCCTCAGCGGATTCCGCCAGATCATCTCCTTCGACATGGGAGGCACCTCCACCGACGTCGCCCTCGTCGACGGCGAAGCCCGCGCCAGCAGCCAGTCCGAAATCGCGGGCCTTCCAGTCGGCGTACCGATGCTCGACATCCACACCGTCGGCGCGGGAGGCGGATCGCTCGCACGTTTCGACGCCGCCGGCGCTCTCCGCGTCGGTCCCGAATCCGCCGGAGCCGATCCCGGCCCCATCTGCTACGGTCGCGGCACGCTGCCCACCGTCACCGACGCCAATCTTCTTCTCGGCCGCCTGCAGCCCCATCGCTTCCTCGGCGGAAATTTTCAACTCGATCTCGAGCGCACCCGTCACCTCACCACTGAGTGGCTGAAAAAACAGAACGTGCGCCTCACGCTCGATCAATTCGCCGCCGGCGTGATCCGTGTCATCAACGCCACCATGGAGAAAGCCATCCGCGTCGTCTCCATCGAGCGCGGCTTCGACCCTCGCCACTTCACGCTGGTCGCCTTCGGCGGCGCCGGAGGCCTCCACGCCTGCGAACTCGCCCAATCGCTAGGCATCCCGCGCGTCCTCGTACCCGCGCTGCCCGGAGCCCTCTCCGCGTTCGGCATCCTTGTGAGCGATGTCATCAAGGACTACTCGCGCACAATCCTCTGGCACACGACTGCCGACCTGCCGATCGCCCGTCTCAAACGCGAATTCGCGCACCTATCGCAATCCGCGAATCGCGATTTCCGCGCCGAAGGCTGGCAAGGAAAAATACACGAGCATCTCACTATCGACACGCGCTATCGCGGGCAAGGTTACGAACTCAACATCCCGTTCACACCAGAACTCATCGCCGACTTCCATCGCGCCCACGCCCAACGCTACGGCTACAGTCACCCCGACCGCGAAATCGAACTAGTCACGCTCCGTCTGCGGGCGAACCTGAAATCGTCACAATCCCGAATTACGAATCAGCGCGGAAAGCAGGAAGTGAAGATCAATCCCATCCTGAAGACCGAAAAAGCCCCGGTAGTCTTTAGCGGCAAGCCTCAATCGGCAAGCGTCTACGAGCGCGACCAACTCACGCCGGAAAAGAAATACTTCGGCCCAGCCATCATCACCGAGTACAGCGCCACCACGGTCGTTCCCCCGAAAGCCCGTTTCTTCATCGACCATGCCGGCAATTTGCAGATCTAGTGAAGCAGCACGCAGACTTCCCTCTGCGTCCTCTGCGGCAGTTCTCTGCGCCCTCTGCGTTTCAAGGTTTAGATTCTCCGCAGAACGCGGGCCACAGCCGACGCTTCTCTTTGCGTCCTTGGCGGAAGTTCTTCGCGCCCTTGAGCGGTTAAAAGCTTTTCGATCCCAGCAGCGCGAGCCTTCCTCCGTGGCCCCTCTGTGCCCTCGGTGGTAATCGCTTTTCTTTTCGATTTGTTACAGGACTGTTACAGAATGAAGCCCGCCGCTCTAATGCAGCTACAATGAGTACCGTGAAACCGCACATCTCCGTAGTCGAAGACGATCCGGACATTTCCCGCCTGGTACGCCATCATCTCGAGGGCGCCGGCTTCGCCGTCAAACTCTACCCAACCGGCAACGCGATCCTCGCCGAAGCCGAGCGCCAGCGCCCCGCGCTCTTCCTTCTCGACATCATGGTCCCCGGCAAGGACGGCCTCGAACTCTGCCGCCAGATTCGCCAGACCCAGATCCCTGGCCATGATTCCCGTCATCTTCCTGACCGCCAAGAGCAGCGAAGCCGACCGCGTGCTCGGCCTCGAACTTGGCGCCGACGACTACATTCCCAAAGCCGTTCAGCCCGCGCGAACTGGTGGCGCGCGTGAAAGCCGTGCTGCGCCGCTTCGAGCGACCCCTCGCTCCCGGACCCGTAAAGGTTGGCGGCGTCGAAATCGATCCCGTCGCCATGACCCTGCACGTCGACGGCAAGCTGGTCACCACCACCGCCACCGAGTTCCGGCTGCTCGACTACTTCGCGCGCCATCTCGGCCGCGTCTTCACTCGCGACCAACTCCTCGATTCCGTCTGGCGCGACACTTCCTACGTCACGCCGCGCTCGGTCGATGTCTACGTGCGCCGCATCCGCGAAAAAATCGAGCCTGACCCGGAAAATCCGCGCTACCTGAAAACCGTCCGTGGCGCCGGATACCGCTTCGAGGCTCCCAAGTGAGAAATCGGATCTTCTTCAAGATGCTGGCGGCCTCGGCGCTCGTCGTTGTCGTCACCGCGATCACCATGGACGTCACGATCCGCCGGGTCTGGGAAAGCTCGCTGCGCGACGAAATCCAGCGCGGCCTCACCGCCCGACGACGCGCCTGTTCGCCAATCGCGTCGAAATCGACCACCAGCATTCGCTCGCGGACATCACCGCCCAGGAAGCGCTCGCCGCCGGGGCGCGCGCCACCGTCATCGATCCGACCGGTCAGGTCCTCGCCGATTCCGAAGCCGATCCTGCGTCGATGGAAAACCATCGCACCCGTAAGGAATTTCAGGCCGCCCTCGGCGGCAACATCGGCGTCGATGAACGCCGCAGTCACACCATCGGCATCCCCTTCCTCTATGTCGCCGCGCCCATTTCCGGCGGCGCAGTCCGCCTCGCGTACCCGCTTTCCGACGTCGAAGCCGCTTCCCGCCGCGTCCATCGCGCGCTGCTGCTCGGCTCGGGCATCGCATTCATCGTCGTCATGTTGCTCTCCGTTGTAGGCGCTCAGTACACCGCCCGCCGCCTGCAACGCATCGTCACTTTCGCCGACCGGGTCGCCAACGGCGATCTCACTGCCCGCATCTCCGCCACCTCGGTCGACGAAATCGGCCAGGTCGCCACCGCCCTCGACAAAACCGCCCGCAAGCTGGAAGAAAGTTTTCAAGCCGTCCAGACCAGCCAGCGCCAGCTAGAGACCCTACTCAACTCGATGCAGGACGCCGTCATCGCCGTCGGCCCCGACGGCCGCGTGCAATGGGCCAATCGCGGCATGGAGCGCCTGGTCCCGCAGCGCGCCCGTCTGAACGCTCCCGTCGTCGAGACGGTCCGCGACCCGCAATTCCTCGCTGCGGTCCGCAACGCTACTGACGGCAAGCAGATCGCCTCGGCCCGCGCTGTCTCCATCGTTCCCGGACGCACCTTCGATGTCACCGCTGCGCCCCTGCCCGGCGGCGGAGCCGTCGCCGTCCTCCGCGACCTCACCGAAACCGAGCGCGTCGAGAAAACGCGCCGCGACTTCATCGCCAACGTCTCCCACGAACTCCGTACGCCCTTGACATCCATCCAGGGTTACACCGAAACCCTTCTCGATAGCACCGCCGACAACGGCCACGTGCGCGAGTTCCTCGAAATCGTCCGCAAGAATGCCACCCGCATGTCGCGCCTTACCGAGGATCTGCTCACCCTCGCCCGCGTCGAATCCGGCGAGCAGCGTTTCGAAGTGGAGCCCACTACCCCTGCCGAACTCCTCAACGACGCCGTCGAAAGTTTTCGCGAAATCGTTCGCGCTCAGGGAATGGAACTCACCGTCGAGGAAGTCGTCGAGACGCCAGTCAACGCCGACCGCGAAGCCATCCACCAGGTCTTTTCGAATCTGATCGAGAACGCGATGAAGTACGCAGGAGGCGGTAAGCGTATCGTACTGGGCGCCCGGAAAGCC
The DNA here is from genome assembly GCA_963745435.1 of uncultured Acidobacteriota bacterium. Taxonomy (GTDB): domain Bacteria; phylum Acidobacteriota; class Terriglobia; order Terriglobales; family Acidobacteriaceae; genus Gp1-AA133. The sequence goes on from CAVUXK010000006.1 coordinate 158,578, forward strand.
GATCACGGCGTCGAGTTCTATGTGCGCGACTTCGGCCCCGGCATTGCCTCCGAACATCTGCCCCGCCTGTTCGAGCGCTTCTACCGCGTCGACAAAGCCCGCTCCCGCGAATCCGGCGGCACCGGGCTCGGCCTCGCCATCGCGAAGCACATCATGCTTGCTCACGCTGGCACCATCCACGCCGAAAGCGAACTCAACCACGGCTCGGTTTTCCTGTTCACTCTCCCTGCAACCGTGACCGTCTGACCGGCGCTGCCAGCAACACCGCTGACCACCAGCCCCGCACGCAGAGCTTCACCACCCAGCCGCGCACGCAGAGCTTCACTAGCAGCCGCGCACGCAGAGCTTCACCACCCGGCCGCGGATGCAGAGGATTCACCCACCGGCAGCGCAGGCAGCACCTACCCACCCCAGCCGCGAAGCGGCGGCATAAGTTAGCCCAGCGCGTAAGCGCTGGGAAAAGCAACGGGCGTGAGTGAGCCCCATCAGGGGCGGCACTAGCGCGACGCGGGCGTAAGCCCGCGAGCCCATGCCAACCTCGACTATTCAAGACACGCAGACGAGTGAACAGGAAACTACGCGAGAAGTACGAGCGATTCAAGGAAAGGCACGGTTCATATCGCCTGACCGCTTTTCAGATGACTTCCTCCCCCTGCACCTTTTTCGCGGCAGAATTCACCTAGCTGTAACCCACACACCCGAAAAACAACCTATCTTTCTAACTTGGAAATCCATCTATACAAACAGCGCAACAAGAGTGACGGGACAGCCACCCCACGGCCCCGGAGGAAAGCTCGTATGAGCACGGCCCTCAAGCAGCCTTTACCCGAACCGCCCTATGGACACCTGGTGCGGCTCACCGTGCAAGCCTGCCAGGTGGCGAAGGAAGCGGCTGGAGCCGCCGCTGAAGGCATCGCCACCGGCTCAACTGCCCTGCTCAATTCCCTGCGCACGCGCGAAAAAGAACTCGACAAGCTCGACATGGAAATCGACGAGCGGTGTGACCGACGCCATCACCCAGGTCACCGCTCCCGAGGCCCGCGAACTGCTCGCCTGCATGAAGTTCATGATCAGCCTTGAGCGCATCGGCGACCTGCTGCTCAGCTTCGGCAACAGCGCCCACGCCGCCGGCGCCCGCCTCGATCCCCAGGACATCCGCGAACTGACGCAGATGGCCACCGTCCTCGAAAAAATGCTCACCGACGTCGGCGACTCCTTCTCCAACCGCGACGTCAAGAAAGCCATCGACGTCCTCCGCGCCGACGCCGAAATGGACCGCCTCCGCAACCTTATTTTCCTCCGCCACATCGAGAACCCGGAAAACATCGCCCGCCAGGCCAGTCTGCAAGTCATCTTCATGACGCAGTCTCTCGAGCGCGCCGGCGACCACGCCAAGAACCTCGCCGAAGAGGTCTGCCACTTCGTAAGCGGCCACACCGTCCGCCACGTCCTGATGGCCTACGACAAATCCGTCGAGCAAATGTTCATCGACTGGCTGCGCGCCAAAGAAGACCAAGCCGGCTGAACGGCTGCGTGCGAAGCACCCTGAGCAGACACACGACGCTGCGTGCGCATACCCTGAGCGAACCACAAGACGCTACGCGCAAAACACAAACTATCCCGCACGACGCCCGAGCCGCGTAGCGGCGGCATAAGATAGCCCAGCGCGTAAGCGCTGGGTAAGCCGCTCGAATGAAGCGAGCCCCGTAACGGGGCGGCACCCAGCGAAGCGGGCGTAAGCCCGCGAGCCCCCGACGGCGAAATCTCGATCCATCACCCAAACGAAACATGTCCTGAGACCCAACACCAAACACCGAAGACCCAAGACCTGCCCTGTGACCCGTCACCCAGCCCTCGTGACCCACATCACAGCATTCCCGGACCTCCCCGCGCATCGTTAATAAGGAATGCACACGTGCCGCCCAATTCGCGCTCCCCCTGCCCCTCGCGTGCATCCTGCTCATACCAAACACGTTAACGTCGGACTCCCAAATCACCGTCTACCTCCTCCCACTAGCCGTCGCCATCGCCACCGTCCTATTCGTGATCTGGTTCCTCCAGCGCAAAGACGTTGCGACCCTCACCGGCGAACTTAAACGCGCGCGGGCCCTCGTACAGGAGCGCGAACAAGAGCGCGACGTCGCGCAAGACGAACTCTTCCGCCGCCTGTACGAAGAACGCGAGCTCAACAAAGACAAAGTCCAGTTCCAGTCCCAGCTCGCGGAATACGAAAAATACGCCGCCCTCGCGCAACTCGCTCTCGGAGCCGCCCACGAGATCAACAACCCGCTGCTCGGCATCCTCTCGCACCTCGAACTCGAGCTGAAGAGTCGCCACCGATCCCGAGCAGCGCCAGGAAATCGAGCAGTGCATCGCCGGCGCGAAACGTATCTCCTCTACCCTGCACGGCCTCGTCAACTACGCGCGCCCTGGCCCGCTCGTGCTCAGCAAAATCAGCCTGCACCGCCTCGTCACCGACACGCTGGCCTTCATCGAGCATCAGCCCATGCTCCGCGGCAAGCAGCTCACCAACGACGTGCCCGCGCGATCTCCCGCACATTCGCGCCGACGCCAACCAGCTCTCGCAGGTCCTGATGAACCTGCTGCTGAACGCAGCCGAGGCCACGCCCGAAGGCGGACGCGTCACCATCTCAGCCAGCAAGCTGACCTACGTCGACAACATCGAAATTCGCGTTAGCGACACCGGCTGCGGCATTCCGCCCGACATCCTGGCTCACGTCTTCGAACCATTTTTCACTACGAAACGCGGACGCGGCACCGGCCTGGGCCTCAGCATCAGCCAGACCTACGTCCGCAGCCACAACGGCGAAATCCGCGTCGACAGCGTCCAGAATCACGGCACCACGGTCACCCTAACGCTGCCCATCCGCCAGGAAGAGACAGACGCCAGCCAGAAGGAGGAGTCGGAAATAGTGGTGTAGCAGGTGTTAGGTAATAGGTCATAGGTGTCAGGTACTTCAGATCTGCGGCTAGGCCGTTGAGGCTGAACAGGTAGTCTGAGAAATCAGAGCTCCTCCTCGGAACCACGCCCTCAGGTTTTGCCTGAGACCTGACACCTGAGACCTAAGACCTAACACCCAATACCCAACACCTGACTTCCATGCCCCACTCCATCCTGGTAGTCGACGACGAAGATCTAACCCTCCGCACCGTCTCGCGCGGCTTGCGCCAGGAAGGCTTTGAAGTCTTCACCGCTGCCTCCGGCGAAGACGCACTCACCATCTTCGCCGAGCAGAAGCCCGACCTCACCCTGCTCGACATCGTGCTCCCCGGCATCGACGGCGTCGAAGTCCTCCGCCGCCTCAAGCAAGCGAACCCCGCCGCCATCATCCTCATGATGAGCGCCTACCACATGGTCGACCGCGCCGTCGAGGCCATGAAACTCGGCGCCTTCGACTACCTCATCAAGCCCTTCCACCTCGCCGACATGATCGCCACCCTCAACCGCGCCTGCGAGATGCTCGCTCTGCGCGTGCGCGTGCGCGACGACGTCGAGCAGGCCCGCGGCCGTTACGACTTCGGCAAGGTCGTCACGCACAACGAAGCCACCTCGCGCATGCTCGAAGTCGCGCGCAAGGCCGCCGAATCCGACCACACCACCATTCTTCTGCAAGGCGAAAGCGGCACCGGCAAAAGCGTCTTCGCAAAAGCCATCCACTACGCCAGCCCGCGCGCTTCCATGCCATTGCTGGAATTGAATTGCGCCGCGTTGCCGGATGCCCTGCTCGAAAGCGAGCTCTTCGGCTACGAACCCGGCGCCTTCACCGATGCGCGTCGCCGCAAGGAAGGCCTGCTCGAACGAGCGCACCAGGGCACGCTCTTCCTCGACGAGATCGCCACCATGTCTGCCAGCGTGCAAGCCAAGCTTTTGAAAGTCCTTGAAGAAGGAATCTTCATGCGCCTCGGCGGCACGCGGCCCATCAAAGTCAACGTCCGCCTGGTCGCCGCCACCAACGCCGACCTCAAAGAAGCCGTCGCCCACGGCGCCTTCCGCGAAGATCTCTACTACCGCCTCAACGTCGTCCCGCTCTTCCTTCCTCCGTTGCGCGACCGCGTCGAAGACATCGTTCCTCTCGCACTCGAACTCATGCAGCACTTCAATCGCGAGCTGCAGAAAGAAATTCACCGGATTCACTCCCTCCGCTGCCGAACTCCTCCAGCGCTATCCCTGGCCCGGCAACATCCGTGAACTGAAAAACGTCATCGAGCGCACCATGATCCTCACGCCCGAAGGCGACATCGACGCCATCTCCCTCCCCGAAGAAATCCGCGACCACGCGCGCACGATCCCAACCATGCGACTGCCCGACGCCAGCATCACCGCCGGCTCCACGCCCCACGCGCGTCCCCTGATCACGCTCCACGAACTCGAAGACAACTACATTCAGGAAGTCCTGTCGGCAACCGGCAACAACAAAACCCAAGCCGCCAGAATCCTGGGCATCCACCCGACTTCACTATTGCGAAGATTGAAGAAAGACCAGTAAGAGGGTTCGAGCTGAAATTTTGAGATTGACCTCGAAGCTCGTAGCGCGTGGCTCATTACTCCTCTGTCATCCTGAGCGCAGCGAAGGACCTGTGCACCCTGCCCGCGACACTTCGAACCAACGCCGCGAGTTTAGAATCACATGGTGCCCCTGACCTTCCGCCCCGCCGATATCTCCGACATCGACGCCATCGCCCGCCTCGTCAACCACGCCTTCGTAGCCGAAAGTCCCTACGTCGAAGGCGAACGCGTCAACCCCGACGTCCTCCGCGAAATGTGGCCGCGCGGCACCTTCCTCCTCGGCGAAGACCAGGACCAACTCATCGCTTGCATCTTCATCGAGCCCCGCGCAGCACAAGCGCACCTCGGCCTGGTGTCGGTGGAACCCGCCCGCCAGCGCGAAGGTCTGGGCGCCAAACTCATGGCCGCCGCCGAAGCTCGCTGCCGCGCCGCCGGATTCCGCGAGATGGAACTCCGCTTCATCGACGACCGCACCGAACTCGAACTCTTCTACCAAAGCCTGGGCTTCGCTCGCACCGGCGTCACCGAGCCGCCCCCGCCCGCCAGAGCCAAAGTTCCCTTCCATTTCGTACAGATGATCAAGTCCATCATCTAGCAGACTGCTGAAAAACTCTGCCTCGAATAGGCTTTGGGGGGTACAAGTTCAGAGGCTGCGGAAAAACTCCGTTTCGGGCAGGTTTTGGGAAGGGCACGACTTCAGTCGTGCCGTTAAGTCCCCCAAAATCGGTCGCGCTTCAGCGCCTGAGGTTGGCTTTCTGCTGCGAATACATGTTTTTCAGCAGCCTGCTAGAGGGAACTTCCCATCTACTTTCCCCGTAAACATCCTAAGGAGATCTCCGCCATGAAGTTTCTAGCCCTCCTCGTACTCGCGCTCACCCCGAGCATGCTCTTAGCCGCGGAGCCCAATGCCCCCAACCACCCGCAAGCCAGTCAACCGTTCGCTCCGGGTGGCTTCATTCGTCTGCATCTGAGCCCGGGTGGCTACACCATCACCAACACAAACGTCGACGCGATCCAGATCACCTACACCACTCCGCGTCCCGACGAACTCAAAAAAGTAAAAGTGAAGATCCAAACCAGCGCGTCGAGCGCCGACGTCTCGGTCTCCGACACTCCCCACAACAACTTCCAGGCCACCATCGAGATTCCGCGCCGCTCCAACCTCCTGATCCGCATGCTCGCCGGCGAGATCATCATCGACGGCATCGAAGGCGACAAGGACGTGGAAGTCAGCGCCGGCCGCATCGAAATCAAAGTTCCCCACCCCGAAGAATACGGACGCCGCGACGCCTCGGTCCACGCAGGCAGCATCGAAGCCTCCGCCTTCAACATCTCCAAAGGAGGCCTCTTCCGCTCCTTCACCCAAAAAGGCGACGGAAAATACCGACTCCACGCCCACGTAGCCACCGGCGAAATCGACCTCCCCGGCCCAATCTAGATCGACCTATATCTATATAGTCTTGTCATCCTGAGCGAAGTGAGGCGCCAGCCGAACGCAGTCGAAGGGCCCCGCCTCCCCAGACAGCAGCACGATCCTCACAGGAGTTTTCTCACCGACCGCTGACCCCCAAGCCGACGGTGACGCCGGTCGCCCTCTCTTGACGCCCCGACTTCCCCGTCCTATCCTCCCCCAATGCTAGGCAACCGCTCCTGGGACGACTGGATCGCGCAATACTCCACCAGCCACCAAAACCCGATCAACCGCATCTGCCACACCATCGGCATTCCGCTAATCGTCCTCTCTTTGCCCCTCCTGCTTGTCACCATCTTCGTACACCGCTTCTGGCCAATCGCTCTTGGACTATTCGTCGTGGGCTGGATCTTCCAATTCATAGGCCACGCCTTCGAAGGCAAGCCGCCCGAATTCTTTTCCGACTGGCGCTTCCTGCTCGTAGGCACACGCTGGTGGGCAGCCAAGATGCGGGGACGGGTTTAGCGCACCCGTGTCGACTTTCTCATCCGCTAGTGCGCCCCTTTTCTTTCCCGGAACATTGAGAACCCAACGTAGAACACTCCCGAATCCAGCCCCGGATTGAAGTGCGCCTGGTAATTGTTCGAGAGATGGTGATATTTCCATCCCACGCTGAACGACCGTCCCGGCCTCGCAAAAAGCTGCGCTCCAAATCCGATCGTGATGTTGTAGTTGAACTGCGAAGACCCGATAACGGGCATTTGCCGGTTGAAGTACAGGAAGCCAAGGCTGCCGCTGCCGAACGGCTGAATTCGCCTCGATCCAAAGTTGGCCTGAAACCCAATCGGGTTCGCGCCCGCGGCGCGAAGCGTGCCCCCAGGATTCACAAGCGGCTGTCCGCCGACTAGATAAATTTGAGTCGGCTGAAACTCCAGCGCGAGTGGCACAACATCGGCTGTGTACTTGAAGGTAAGCGGATGCACGACGAAAATGGTCCGAGCGTACTGCAGGTTTAGAAGAAAGAGCTCGCGGTCCTTCGATGTTCCCTTCAGCACGAACGAAAACGGCGAATACCCAATCCAGCCGCCGAACTCGTTGGTCCCCCGCCGCAGTGAAGCGTTTGTCCCACCGACCGTGCGCGTCTCCTGCGAAAAACAAACGCCACAAAAAAGCCCAACACAAATCAATGTCATCCTGAGCGAAGTGAGGCGACAGCCGAACGCAGAGAAGGACCTATGCACTCCCATCGAACTGTTCGAACTGCGGGTGCCTCGTGCTTGCGCGCCCTGTGCGCACACGTGCGATTCCGCGGCCGCGTTCGACCTTGTCTCCATTCCGCCAACACTGTCATGCCATCCTGGATCAAAGCGAAAGGCCACCCATCACCACCTTCCGAATCTGTTAACATCCAACCTCATCTGACCCCTTAGACATGCACATTCTCGCGGCCATCTTCGGGATTCTCATCATACTGTTCGTCCTGCTCGATGCCTTCGAGACCATCGTCCTCCCGCGCAAAGTGCAGCGCGCGTTCCGCCTGACCTCATGGTTCTATCGCCACACCTGGGTTCCCTGGGTCAAGCTCTCGCGTTGCATCCGCGTGAATAGCTGGCGCGAAAATTTCCTGGGATACTTCGGGCCATTCTCTCTAATCCTGCTGCTGGTCTTCTGGGCCATGGGCCTGATTCTCGGGTACGCCCTGCTGCAGTTCGGCATGGGCGAGCACGTTCGGCTAGGCAATGAACCCATCACGTTTGGCATTCTCCTCTACCACAGCGGGGAGACATTCTTCACGCTCGGGTACGGAGACATCACACCGGTGACGCCCCTCGCCCGCTTGTTTGCTGTAATGGAAGCCGGTACGGGCTTCGCTTTTCTCGGCGTCGTCGTTGGCTACCTGCCCGTTATCTACTCCTCGTTTTCCAGCCGTGAACTGGAAATTTCGCTGCTCGATTCGCGCGCCGGCTCGCCTCCCTCCGCCGGAGAATTGCTGGCCCGTCTTGGATGCTGCCCCGACCCCGTTGTCCTCGACAATATTTTTCGTGATTGGGAGCGCTGGTCGGCCGACTTGCTCGCCAGTCACATCTCCTACCCCGTGCTCTGCTTCTTCCGCTCCCAGCACAGCAACCAATCGTGGCTGGGGGCACTCACGACCATGCTCGACGTCACGTCGCTCGTGCTCGCCGGCATTGACGGTATCCAGAAAGAGCAGGCAAAGCTGACCTTCGCGATGGCCCGCCACGCTGCCGTCGACCTCGCGCAAGTGGTGAATGCGGTCTACGATCCGCACGCAACGGACCGGCTCCCTTCAGATCAGCTCGAAGCGCTGCGCAAAACGCTGATCGCCGCAGGCATGCGCCCCAAACAAGATGTCGAAGCCGATCAAAAGCTCCTGAAACTGCGCTCCCTCTACGAGCCCTATTGCGACGCGCTGGCCCGCCGACTTTTGTTGACCCTGCCCCCGTGGCTCCACGATCAGAAGCGGAAAGACAACTGGCAGGGCGGTCCGTGGGATCGAGCGATCCTGGCCAAAGGACTCGGCCAAGGCGTACACGTGGTCGACGACCACTTCTAAGTACGCATCACCTCTAAATTTCTTGTCATCCTGAGCGCGCGAAGGACCTATTCCCCGGACGTGCACCATCGTTGAACGGTTTGTGCGCAAGGGTGGGATTCCACAACTTCCTCGACCGAAGAAAGTTCCTTAACTTGTTTTGTCATCCCGAGCGAAGTGAGGCGAAGCCGAACGCAGCGAGGGACCTTGCGTTCCCGGCACCGGCCTGGCCCACGTTTTGATAACATCCTCCTTCCCATGAAGCACACCGGCGAAAACGTTGTCCGCATTGAAGCCGAAGCCCTGCGGGCACTCGCCGACCGCATCGGCGGTCCCATGGCCGACACCTTCGACCGCGCCATAGAACTCATGGATGCCTGCCGCGGCCGCGTCGTCGTCACCGGCATGGGCAAGAGCGGCATCATCGCCCGGAAAATCGCCGCCACGCTGAGTTCCATCGGAACTCCCGCCCTGTTCATGCACCCGGTCGACGCGATTCACGGCGATCTCGGCATGGTCGTGCGCGGTGACGTCGTGCTCGCACTCTCGGCCAGCGGTGAGACGGAAGAAATACTGCGCCTGCTAGCCACCATCAAGCGACTGCAGGTGCCGCTCATCAGCATGACCGGAGATCTCCTCTGCAATTCGGAAGCGGGGGCAAGTCGGGACGTACGCGGCCGCAAACTTTCCACCCTCGCCGAGGCCGCCGACATCGCACTCGACTGCTCCGTCGACAAGGAAGCCTGCTCCCTCGGCCTCGCGCCCACGGCTTCGACGACTACAATGCTTGCTCTCGGCGACGCGCTAGCAGTCGCGCTTTCCGAAAAGCGCGGCTTTAAAGAAGAGGACTTCGCGAACCTCCATCCCGGCGGCAAGCTCGGCAAGAAGCTGGCCCGCGTCGAATCGCTCATGCACTCCGGCGATGCAATCCCGCGCGTAGCTCCAACCACCCGCATGTCGGACGTGATCTACGAAATGTCGCGCAAGAAACTCGGCATGACGACGGTGGTCGAAGGCGAGAAACTGCTGGGCGTGATCAGCGATGGCGACCTGCGCCGCCTGCTCGAACGCCGCGGCAAAGACGTGCTCGACTTGACCGCTCGGCGAATGTATGACGCACGATGCCAAAACGATTTCCGCCCACGAGTTCGCCGCCACGGCCCTGGCGCTCATGGAAGAAAAGAAGATCACGTCGCTGGTGGCAATCGACGAGCATCAGAACGTAAAGGGAGTCGTCCACCTGCACGACCTGTGGGGAACGGAAATGTTGTAGAGATTTTAGAATTGAGTAATTGGGTGATTGGGTAACCCGGCAATTGGCAAATTGACGAAGAGGAATAACTGATGAACTCGATCTGGGGGCGTGCACTGCGTTCAACGGTGCGCATTGAGGTCAACAATGGAAATGACCCGAGCCGCGCAGCGGCGGCATAAGATAGCCCAGCGCGTAAGCGCTGGGTAAGCTCGAACGAGGAGCGAGTCCCGTAGGGACGGCACCCTGCGCTGCGGGCGAAAGCCCGCAAGCATGGAACACTCAACACACAAATCCGGAGGTCCCATGTACCACTACGACCCATCCACCGCCCTCGAAGAACTCCGCGAAGACGCCACCCTCCCCAACCCGGTGCACCTGCGCGACATGATCCTGCGCAGGCGCCTGAAGCCCGAGGAATCGCTCGAACTCAACCGTCTATTCACCGAGTATCAGAAATTTTTCGGCGAAACGCAGAAGTTGGGGAAGGAAATCCTGGGAGAACTAACGCAGAAGTAGCCAGCCGTCGATGGAGCGACGGGCGTCCTCGCCCGTCGGGCGCGAAGCACCCTTCATGGGGATAGCCGCCGAGACAAGAAAACGCCTCAGTTGTTCCGCATGCCCACGGCTGGAATCACCGCAGCCCACCAAATCAGAACGGTGGGGACTGCTACAATAACCAATTCCTGACCCAAGGAATTCCCTAACTATGCATCGTTGGTCCGAACTCTTCATCCCTACCCTACGTGAAGCTCCGGCCGATGCCGAGGTCGCCAGCCACAAGTTCCTCGTGCGCGCCGGATACATCCGCCAGCTCGCGGCTGGAATCTATTCCTACCTTTTCATGGGCAACCGCTCGTTCAACAAGATCATGAACATCGTGCGCCAGGAAATGGACACGATCGGCCAGGAATTCTTTCTGCCCGCCATCCATCCGCGCGAGCTCTGGGAAGCCAGCGGCCGCTGGGCCGTGATGGGCGACAACATGTTCCGGCTCAAGGACCGCAAAGGTGCCGAACTCGCCCTTGGCATGACACACGAAGAAGTCATGACCGACATCGCCCGCAAGGAACTCCGCAGCTACAAGCAACTTCCCCAGATCTGGTACCAGATTCAGACCAAGTTCCGCGACGAGCCCCGCCCTCGGTCCGGCCTGCTGCGCGTGCGCCAGTTCATCATGAAAGATTCGTACTCCTTCGACATCGATGCCGCCGGGCTCGACGTCTCCTACAAGAAGCACTACGACGTCTATTGCCGTATCTTCGATCGTTGCGGCCTCAAGTACATGGTCGTCGAAGCGCACTCGGGCGCCATGGGCGGATCGCTGTCGCACGAATTCATGGTGCGCACCCCTGCGGGCGAGGATCTCATCGTCAGCTGCGAGAAGTGCAACTACGCCGCGAACATGGAGAAGGCGACTTCGAAGCTCGAGACGGTCGAAGACCTGAAGCCCGAAGGCGACGGCAAGCCTTTGTTGGTTCACACTCCGGGGATGAAGACGATTGAAGACGTCGCGCGCTTCCTGGGCGTTTCTCCGAAGAACAAAATGAAGACGCTGGCCCTCATGGCGACCGAAACCGACGCCAAGACCCGCAAGACGAAGCTACGCCCGGTGATCCTGATGATGCGCGGCGACCACCAGATGAACGAGGCCAAGCTTTCGAGCGCGGTCGGCGGGCGCGAAACGCGTCCTATGACAGAAGAAGAAATCCAGGCGCTCTTTCATTCGCCTGCAGGCTTCCTAGGCCCGATCGGCCTCGACCCGGCCAAGAGTTTCGATGACTCCGACCAGCCAGTGCTCATCGTCGACGAAGCGCTCAAGGGCCGGAAGAATCTCATCAGCGGCGCCAATAAAGAGGATTACCACCTCAAGAACGTCACGCCTGAGGTTGACTTTCACCCAACGGCCTACGCCGACCTGCGCAGCGTGACCGCCGGCGAAGCCTGCCCGAGTTGCGGCGCGCCCTCTGCGCATCGACACCGCCGTCGAAATCGGCCACATCTTCAAGCTGGGCTACAAGTATTCCGAGTCGATGGGCGCTCGCGTCCTCGACCGCAACGGCAAGGAAGTCATGCCCATCATGGGATGCTACGGCATCGGCATCGAGCGCATCCTGACCGCCATCGTCGAGCAGAATAACGACGAAAACGGATTCTGGCTCTCCCCGCAGGTCGCCCCTTTCCAGGTCGTAGTCGTGCCCACCAACGTCTCCGACGACAAGATCCGGACGACCGCGGAGGACATCGCCAAGAGCCTCGAAGCCGCCGGATTCGACGTGTTACTGGACGACAGGGACGAACGGCCAGGAGTTAAGTTCAAGGACGCTGACCTGGTGGGCATACCCTTTCGTGTCAACGTGGGCAAAAAGGTTACCGAAGGTACTGTCGAGGTCGTTCAACGCTCGACTCGCCAGATGCACGATGCTAGCATCGGCGCGATAACGGATTATTTTCGCAATTTACTGCCTGCGCGCTGAAGCTTTTCCGCTTCGGCCGCCGGGCCGTTAAACGGAAAAGCATTATGGGCACGATAAAATTGATTCTCGTTTTCGGACTCCTTGGCGGCCTGGTTTACCTGGGCGCGGAAGTCATCCCGCCCTACTTCGCCAACTACGAGTTCCAGGATTCCCTCGAAACCGAAGCCCGCCTGGGCACGTACAGTGTCAAGGCTGACGACGTAATTCGAGATTCCGTCTTCAAGCGGGCACAAGAGCTGGAAATTCCCGTTACTAAAGACCAGATCAAAGTACAGCGCACAGGACCATCGGGCAACGGCGCTGTGTTCATTGAAACCGAGTACTCGATCCACATCGATCTGCCCGGCTACCCGATCGACCTGAATTTTCATCCGCAGAGTAAAAACAAGTCGGCTTTCTAGTCCCAGGCACTTTTCAATTTACCTGAGCCCCGCGAGCCCAGTGCTTGGTGCGCTGCTGCTGCCGACACAACGTTACCATCGAGGTTACTAAGTGCCCGAGACATGCGTAACGTTGTGAGTGCGCCCACCCTACCCTAATATCCGGTCAGCGCTACTGCCGCACCTAGACGCGTGCAAATGCGCCTGCTCCATCGCCAGACCTCGGTAGTTCTTTTTGATTGGCGCGCGTTGCGGGGCGTCGATATTTCCCCCGTGATCCAGTTCTTCGGCAGGAGAGTGGAATGAGATACACGAAGCAGATTCTGGTTTTGCTGATGGTCGCTGTCGCATCCGTGTTCACTGGATGCGGTCAAAAAACAAACTGCAGTGGCATCAGTTTCGGAAACGGCGGGTCCTCGAGCGGCGGTTCCTCGAGCGGCGGTGTGAGCAGCGGAGGCTCGGTCTGCGGTCCTGGCTCGAACAACTCAGGTGCAACAGATTATTTCTTTTATCACGGTAGCAGCGGCGCGAATAACGCCCTCAACACTGCCTCCGTTACCGCTTCCACTTTTGCAGTACTGCCGGGAATCTCGACGCCCGTCGGCCAGTCCATTGTCGGCAGCGTGATCGTCGTGAATAAAAAGTTCCTCTACCTCCCCGATCAGAACGGGTCGGGAGGTGTGATGGGCTTCACTATCAACCACTCGTCCGGGGCCCTCACCACAATTGCCGGCAGCCCGTTTGCAGTAGCGCCCAGCCAGATTACGACCCTGGCCGCTGACCCGGATGCAAACGGCGGCAGATTCCTGTTTGCGGCCGATGTTGCCTCTGGCGATTTCATTGTCTTTACGATCGACCAAACAAGCGGAGCCCTCACCGCTGTTTCAGGCTCACCGTTCTTGAGCCTGGCTGCCCCGAGTAGACTCAAGGTGGATGGTACCGGGCTCTACCTGTATGCCAGCGAAGGCACATCGACCGGTAACGTTTTCGGCTATCTCATCGATCAGAACTCCGGGGCGCTCTCACCCATTGCTGGCAGCCCATTCGCGATAGGGGCAAATACAATTGATGTTGATTCTGGTGGTCAATTCTTGCTTGCCGTCGCCAGCGGTGGCGGTGAGATCGATGTCGTTCCAATCGAGCAGGGTACCGGCTCGCTGCTCTTGAACTTGGCCAGTTCGTTTCCGACTGCCGCTTCCATCGACGGAGCTTTGTTTCATCCCAGTGGGCAGTTCGTGTACGCGTTTAGCGGAAAAAATCCCCTGCAAGGTTTCCAGTTCAGCGCCGGAACCTTGTCGGAGCTCAACGGATCTCCGTACAGTTCACTTCCCTTCCTGACGGACTGCCAGTTTGATCAGGCGGGTACCCACTTGTTTGGCATCAAGATACCGTCGAGCAGTGTTGGCGTATATGCTGTCGATCCAAATACCGGCGCAGTGACGGCTCCGATCCCCGATCCGGGTATTCTCGCCAGTCCGTACTTCGCGCCCAGCAACTAAACTCTCTCACGCAACTGGCCAATCACCCGCATGCTCCCAAAAGCTGCGGGTGATTGTGTCTTTGGAGTGACCAGCAAATTCCCCGGTCCCGGGTTAAAATAGGAACAACTCTCGGAATTGTGAATGCTCGCTGGAAGAGCGACATCGCGCTCTGGCCCGGGAGGCAGGCTGTCGCACCCGTTGCCACGCGGACAGGAATCAACCGCGTAGTCGTGGTGACTCCGCCCTTGTAACGTGGCTATCAAACTCAAGATCCCGAAAACTACCGGACCGGCTAAGGGCTATGGCGTGTTGCCCCGAGACCCCGTGGTCCGCGCCATCCTGATCGTCTTTTTCACTCTGGCGATCCTGGTGGTCGGCGTGTTTTCGTATTTCTACGTTAAATACGATCGCGTCATCGTCAAGCGCTTCAGCAGTCCCATCTTCAGTAACTCCGCCCACATCTACGCGACGCCGAAAGTCATTCGTCCCGGCCAGGCCGTTCCGCCAAAAGCCATCGCCGCAGAACTGCGCCATGCCGGATATGCGGAGAAGAGTGACCAGTCGAAGATGGGCAGCTATCGCCTGATGAATGACGGTATCGAGATCACCCCCGGACCTGAGTCGTATCACAGCCCCGATCCGGCTCGCATCCTGATGCGCGAGGGCAAGGTCGTCAGCATCAGCAGCCGTGGCAGCGATCTGGCCGCCTACGAACTCGAACCGCAACTCGTCACGGCCTTGTTCGACGCCGAGCAGCGCTCCAAACGGCAGGTGGTGAAATACGACGAAATTCCGAAAGTGATGGTCGACGCGGTCCTCGCTATCGAAGACCGCCGTTTCTTCCAGCACGGCGGCGTCAACTTCCTGCGCCTCGCGCAGGCCTTCTGGGTCGACGTCACGCGCCAGCGCCACGAGCAAGGCGGATCGACCATCACGATGCAGCTCTCGCGCGCCTTCTTCCTGACGCCGGAAAAGACCGTCAAGCGCAAGTTGTCGGAAATCATGATCGCGCTCGAGCTCGAGCAGAAGTTCAGCAAGCAGCAGATTTTCGAGTTCTACGGCAACCGCGTCGACCTCGGCCAGCGCGGATCATTCACGATCAGCGGGTTCGCCGAAGCCTGCCACGCGTACTTCAATAAGGATCTCAAGGACATAACGCTACCGGAAGCAGCATTGCTGGCCGGACTCATTCAGGCACCCAGCGCCTTGTCGCCTTACCGCCACCCTGAATCCGCTCTTAAACGACGCAACACCGTTCTCGACGCGATGGCGGAGACCCAAGCAATCACCATCGCTGAGGCCGAGAAAGCCAAGGCCGCGCCGCTGAAGCTTGCCCCGCTGAACGTGGAAGCCAGCGACGCGCCCTACTTCATCGACATGGTGCGCGACTCGCTCGTCAACAAATTCAGCGAGCACGAACTGAACGATCAGTCGTACCGCATCTACACCACGCTCGACCCGGATCTGCAGCGCGCCGCCGCGCAATCGGTGGAAGAAGGCATCAAGCTGGTGGACGCCCAGATCACCAAGATGCGCACGAAAAAGGTGAAGATCGGCAAGAACAAGTTTGAGACGAAAGTCTTGCCGGGTCCGCAGGCGCAGGTCGCGCTGGTCGCGCTCGATCCCCGGACTGGCGCCGTGCTCGCCTTGGTCGGTGGACGCAACTACGGCTTCAGCCAGCTGAACCACGCAGTCGCCAAGCGCCCCACTGGATCGATCTTCAAGCCATTCGTCTACGCCGCCGCGATGAATACTGCGCTCGACGGCGCAACCAACGTCCTAACTCCGGCGTCGATGGTCGACGATTCAGCCACCACCTTCGCCTACGGCGATCAGATCTACGAGCCGCGCAACTACAAAGAGGAGTACCACGGCCCGGTCACTCTCCGATATGCGCTCGCGATGTCGCTAAACAACGCCACCGTGAAAGTCGCCGAAGAAGTTGGCTACGACAAGGTTGCGGACCTGGCCAAGAGCGCCGGCATCACCTCAGTCAAAGCCACGCCCGCAATGGCGCTGGGCGCCTATGACGCCACCCCTCTCGAGATGGCGAGCGCCTATACCGCATTCTCTGACGAGGGCGTCCGCATTTCACCGATCCTCGTAAGCTCCGTGCGCAACTCAAAAGGCGACGTGATGCAGGACTTCACGCCCGAGAAGCGCCAGGTGCTCGATCCCCGCGTTGCCTTTGTCATGACAAACATGATGGAGGGCGTGGTGAACTTCGGCCTGGGCTACTCCGCCGTCCGCGGCCGCGGCTTCAAAGAGCCCGCCGCCGGAAAAACCGGCAGCTCGCATGATGGCTGGTTCGCCGGTTACACCAGCAACCTGCTCTGCATTGTGTGGGTTGGGTACGACGACTACAGCGACCTGCACCTGAGTGGTGCCCAGACCGCCGCACCGATCTGGACCGAATTCATGAAGAAGGCCAGCACGCTGACTGGTTATTCCGATATGCGCGGGTTCAGCCAGCCTTCTGGCGTGGTCGACGTGCAGCTCGACAAGTCCACCAATCGGCTCGCAACTCCTTCTTGCCCAGAAACATACACGGCCGCGTTCGTAGCCGGCACCGAACCGCGCGAGACCTGCGACCAGTCGAGCGGGGTCGGCGGATTCTTTTCACATCTGCTGGGCCTCGGGGACAAGCCCCTGCCGCCTCCGCCCAACGGCGCCCAGGCCGCCAACGACAACCAGACGGGTTCGGACGCCGAAAAAAAGAAAAAAGGTTTTTTCGGCAAAATTGTGGGTATCTTTAAGGAAGACAAATCGTCGTCCAAACCGTCCAAACCAGCGGACGCAACGGGAAACGATCCCCATTAGCGGACGACATTCGTCGGCTTGAACTCGCGGGGAAACGGGTTTTCGCCGATAGAGTTTCAAGGAGGTCCTGTCATGCCTCGTCGCCGGGTTGTCTCCTGCCTGTTGCTAGTACTTCTCCTGTCAGTTGGAACTCTCTTCGCTGCCGCGCCGCCGCGCGCCGATCAGGTACAAGTCACGACCCCTGCGCTACGCAGCATCGAGCCGCCGCCGCAGGAGGCGACTGCCCAGATGCTTGAAGAGCGTGCCGATGCGCTGCGCGCAGAGAAGCTCTATCTCGATGCGCTGGATTACTATCGCGCGGCCATCTCCAAGAAGCCGCATGACGCGCCCCTCTATAACAAGATGGGCATCGTCGAGTTGCTCATGCAGCGCTGGCCGGAAGCCCGCAAGGATTTCGAGAATGCCATCCATGCTGACAAGGCCTACTCCGATGCCTACAACAACGTGGGAGTAATTTTCTATATCAGCAAAAAGTACGGAAAAGCCATCGACCGCTACAACAAGGCGATCAAACTCAACGAAGACATGGCTTCGTACTACAGCAACCTGGGCGCAGCGCTGTTCTCGAAGAAGGAATTCGAGAAATCGGCGGCCGCTTACGCCGAGGCCTTAAGTCGCGACCCCGATGTATTCGAGCGCACCTCGAAGAACGGCGTGGCCGCCCAGATGGCGCGTCCGGAAGATCGCGCGCACTACGACTACGTGGTCGCAAAGATCTACGCCAAGATGGGCGTAGCCGATCGCTCGCTCGAGTACCTGCGCAAGGCGCTCGAGGAAGGCTACAAAGGCATCAATAGCGTCTACAAGGATTCGGAATTTTCCGGCGTGCGCAAGGATCCGCGCTTCAACCAACTGATGGCTTCGCGGGTTCCGGCGATTACGGACTGATGCAGTTTGCGTTTACAGAACCCTGCATGTCTTCAATAGCCTGCTGAAACCTCTTCTTCGGGCAGGTCAGGCAATGGCACGACTCCAGAGGCCGCATAAAAGCCCGTGCTTTGGGCAGGTTTTGGGAAGGGCACGAGTTCACTCGTGCCGCTAAATCCCTGAAAATGTGCTCGCGCTTCAGCGCCTGAGGTACGCTTTCTGTGCCTTCAGAGACGTTTTCCGTGGCCTCTCAAAGCGTTCTGACTTCAAGGTAAAGTTTTGTAAAACCTGACACAGGGCGGGGTTCCGCGGGTTAGAGTGTCTCAATTACTCCTGAAAACAACAGGGTGAGTAAGGAGAAACGGTAAACCCACTGATTGCCGACCCGAGCACGCCCCAAGCAGGCAATCAGTGGGTTTTTTCTTTTTCACGAACTTTCCCGACTTGATCCTTCCAAAGTCTGTCCCCGAATTTGTTTCCCGACACGTCCCACATCCGTAGCTCGCGTGTGAAAACTCCTGGAAGTGATCGACTCTGTACCTAGGCAATCGCAGGTGGAAGTGAAATCTGCTCCGGATCAAGCGCTTTCCCCCTGGCGAATTGCGCCTGGCGGACACGGACGTAAACTCTCATCATCACAGTAAAGTCGCGGGGCGACTGCTGAAAATAGCCCGGCGCTTCAGCGCCGGGAAAGGCCGTCGTGAAGAGCGCGTCCCGGCGGGACGCCTGAAACAATTTGCAGCCTTTCAGCCGTGCCTCTGGCACAGGACCATGTTTCCACTCGTACCTGCCACTGAAGTGGCGGGCTATTTTCGAACATCTGGTGTGTGGACTTGGTGATGGTTTGGATCCTGGCGTTCTCGCCTGTATGGGACGTTCTCCTCCCTCCCAACTCCGACCCATTTGATCGCATTTACTAAAAGATAACAATAACCCTTACAAGGGCCTACAGCGCACGGACGAGGGGTCGAGTGACCCAAATCCTGCCCCCACCCGTACAGTGCGCTGTACGGGCCAGGAATGGCCGCTAGCGTGGCTTTTATGGGTCGGTCGCGGGGTGGTTTTACACCCCCAAGTAGCCCTCTACGAGTTTTCAACAACTTAGCTGGGAGAGAACTGAAGCCACTACTCGCTAGACATCGGCGCAACGCTCGGTGTGCTGACGACTGAAGACCGACGACTAGATTTTCGTGTCTTCCCCAACGCCCTTCTTCGGACTCCGTTCGCAGATGTACTCGCTGACCACCCGTTTCCACGTGCCCTGCGCTCTCAGGATGAATTCAATCGCGTCGCGGCCTGCACCGTCGCCGCCGACGTGCTCGGTCACCATGTGCGCTTCAGCCTTCACTTCCTTGCGCGCGTTGGCCACGGCGATGGCCAGGCCGCAATTGCGCATCACGGGCAGGTCGATGACGTCGTCTCCCACGTAGGCGGCCTGTTCTGATTTCAGATTTTCCTTGCGGAGAATTTCTTCGAAGCAGGTCAGCTTGTCCTGAATGCCTTGATAGACGTGTTCGAGTTTCAGATCGCGCGCGCGCAGCGCGACGGTTTCCGAAATTCGCTTGGTGATCAGCCCGCATTGCATCCCTCCGAGCCGCGCCAGCGAGAAGCCCGCGCCGTCGTGGGCGTTGAAGCCTTTGGCTTCGACCATGTTCTGGCTGACGAATGCGAAGCCGCCTTTCGAACCGTGCTGCGCGGCAAGTTCCTGCGTGGACTGCTGCGCCCCGGCGGGCGCGGGGAAGATCCAGATCTTGCCGTCGGTGAGCACGCCGTCAACGTCGAAAAGGATCAGTTTGATTTTCTTGGCGCGGGCCAAGGCAGACTTTTTTGAGGGCATCGCGGGATTCTAGCATCCGGGAAAACGGGCAGTCGCCAGGGAGCGAAATTACTCGAGGCGAACAATTTACGAAACCTCAAAACGTCGATAGAATAGCCGCAATGTCCCTCCCAGTTCCCCAGTCGTTGGCGTGGGCTCACCCGCTATTGCAGGAGTGGTTTGTCCAGAAATTCGGCACGCCCACCGAACCGCAAGAGCAGGGCTGGCCGCACATCCTTGAGGGACGCACCACGCTGATCTCCGCCCCGACGGGATCGGGCAAGACGCTCGCCGCATTTCTCGCCTGCATCGACCGATTGGTGCGCAAAGCGCTCGCGGGCGAACTCGAAGACCGCGTCGAGGTGGTCTACATCTCGCCGCTCAAGGCACTGGGCAACGACATCCAGAAAAACCTGGAATGCCCGCTGGGAGAAATTCTCCAACTGGCCGGCGAACGCGGGCTGCTGATGCCCGAGATCCGCTGCGCCGTTCGCACCGGCGACAGCCTGCCGCACGAACGGCGCGCGATGCTGAAACGTCCGCCGCACATCCTGGTCACCACGCCCGAGTCGCTCTACATCCTGCTAACCGCCGAGAAGAGCCGCGGCATTCTGCACGATGTGGAGACGGTGATCGTCGACGAAATTCACGCCGTCGCCGACGACAAGCGCGGCGCCCACCTCGCCATCTCGCTGGAGCGGCTGGAAGCCTTGACGCAACAAGCCTCCCGCTCGCATCGGTCTCTCGGCCACGCAGAAGCCGATCGAAACCGTAGCCCATTTCCTGACGGGCAGCGGCCGGCCCGATCCCGTGATCGTCAACATCGGCCACAAGCGGCAACTCGATCTCGGCTGTCGAAGTGCCGCCCAGCCCGCTGGGCCCGGTGGCCTCCAACGAAATGTGGGACGAGATTTTTGCCCGCATCATCGAACTGGTCGAGCAGCACCGCTCGACGCTGGTCTTCGTGAACACGCGCCGCATGGCCGAGCGCATTGCGCACCAGCTGGGCGAACGCATCGGCGAAGACAACGTCGCGGCGCACCACGGAAGCCTCTCGCGCAAGCTGCGACTGGCCGCGGAAAAGAAACTGAAAGACGGACTGGTCAAAGTGCTGGTCGCGACCGCGTCGCTTGAGCTCGGCATCGACATCGGCACGGTCGACCTGGTAATCCAGATCAATTCCCCGCGCTCGATTGCCGTTGCTCTGCAGCGGGTCGGCCGTTCCGGCCACTGGCGCGGCGCGGTTCCCAAGGGACGCCTCTTCGTCACCACGCGTGACGACTTGCTCGAATGCGCGGCCCTGGTGCGTGCGATCCGGCACGGCGATCTGGACCGCCTCATCATTCCCGACTGCCCGCTCGACGTGCTGGCGCAACAGATCGTGGCCTCGTGCGCAGCCGAGGAATGCGGCGAGGTGGAACTGTTTCATCGCCTTCGCCGTGCTTACCCGTACAGAGATCTTCAGCCCGAGACCTATCACGGAATTCTCGAGATGCTCGCGGAAGGCATCTCGGCCCGCCGCGGACGCTATGGCGCGTACCTGCATCGCGATCGCGTGAACGGAAAACTGCGCGCGCGCCGCGGCAGCCGGATCGCTGCCATCACCAGCGGCGGCGCAATTCCCGACAATGCGCTGTTCACCGTTGTCGCCGAACCGGAAGGCTCCGTGGTCGGGACGCTCGACGAAGACTTCGCCGTCGAAAGCAGCAAGGGCGACATCATGCTGCTGGGCAACACGTCGTGGATGATCCGGCGCGTGGAAGTGAGTTCCGGACGTGTGCTGGTACAAGACGCGCACGGCGCGCCGCCCAGCGTTCCTTTCTGGCGAGGCGAGGCCCCGGCGCGCACCGAGGAACTGTCGTCGCACGTGGCTGAGTTGCGGCAGCACGTCAGCGATCTGCTGGAAGACACACCTCCTGTCAATATCACAACTCACAATCCGAAAGTGGCCGCCGCTGTGAACTGGCTCAAGCAGGAGTGCGGCATGGACGATTCCGCCGCCGAGCAGACGGTCGAATACATCCTGCAGGGCCGCGCCGTGCTGGGCGCCGTGCCGACGCAGCAGACCATCATCGCCGAACGATTCTTCGACGAAGGCGGCGGCATGCAGTTGGTGATTCACGCTCCGTTCGGCGGACGCATCAACAAGGCCTGGGGACTGGCGCTGCGCAAGCGCTTCTGCCGCAGCTTCAACTTCGAATTGCAGGCGGCGGCGACCGACAACGGACTGAACATCGCGCTGGCCGAGCAACACAGCTTCCCGCTCGCTGATGTCTTTCAGTTCCTGCAGGCCGAGACGGTGCAACCGATTCTGGAGCAGGCTGCGCTGCCGTCGCCCATCTTCAAAACGCGCTGGCGATGGGACGCATCGCGCGCGCTGGCCCTGCTGCGCTTTCAGAATGGCAAGAAAGTCCCGCCGCAGATTCAGCGCATCCGCTCCGACGATTTGCTGGCCTCAGTGTTCCCCGACGTGGCGGCCTGTCAGGAAAACATCGAAGGCGACATTCAGATTCCGGATCATCCGCTCGTCCACGAAGTGATGAAAGACGTGCTCCACGAGGCCATGGACATCGATGGCTTGCGGCGTCTGCTCACCGGAATCGCGGACGGCAGCATCCGATGCATCGCGGTCGATACGCCGGTTCCTTCGCAGTTCTGTCACGAGATTCTGAATGCGAATCCGTATGCGTACCTTGACGATGCTCCGCTCGAAGAGCGCCGGGCACGGGCAGTGGAGATGCGCCGTGTGCTGCCCGACTCAGTGCTCGAAGAAGTCGGGAAGCTCGAGCCTGCTGCCATCGCGCAGGTTCAGGACGAGGCGTGGCCCGATGTGCGCGACGCGGACGAATTGCACGACGTGCTGCATAC
This sequence comes from uncultured Acidobacteriota bacterium, assembly GCA_963745435.1. Taxonomy (GTDB): domain Bacteria; phylum Acidobacteriota; class Terriglobia; order Terriglobales; family Acidobacteriaceae; genus Gp1-AA133. The sequence goes on from CAVUXK010000006.1 coordinate 181,032, forward strand.
ACTGGTTGCCTTGCCCGAGGATTGTCCCGGCCCGGTGAGTGTTGTCGCACATGGTGCACTGGGCGTGGTGACAACGAATGCTACTGAACCCTGGCGACGATTCTTTGAGCAGCTTGGTTTTCAGGGACGTGCTGGCCTGGCTACGGTGACGGAGGGCGAGACGCCCTCCGGACTGCCGGCGGGACACTTCGACTCGCTTCGCTCGCTCAGTGCAGGCTCAAGGCGCTACTGGGTGGCGGCTGAGAAAGCTCGCAGCTTCTGTCTCCTCTTCCCTTCTGCGCAATTTGAGCATCCGCTGCCCGAGGTGTCGGGCGAGCCACCTTCGCTCGACGATGCGACATTGTCCCTGGTGCAGGGATGGATGTCGCATCTTGGCCCTACCAGCGCGGGGCGCATCAGTCGCATGCTGGGCCTCGCGGAAAATGAAATCGAGAAAGCGCTGCTCCGCATGGAGGCCAGCGGCTCGATCCTTCGCGGCAAGTTCACCGATCCGAGAGTCGCAGAAACCGAGTGGTGCGACCGCCGCCTGCTGGCGCGCATTCATCGCCTGACGGTCGCCACGCTGCGCAAACAGATCGAGCCGGTAACCCAGGCGCAGTTCATGCGCTGGCTCTTGCGTTGGCAGCACATTGCGCCGCAAACACAGGTGGGCGGCGAGCGCGGCACTCTCGAAGTTCTGCGACAACTGCAAGGCTTCGAAATCCCGGCGAGCGCATGGGAGCGGCATGTGCTGGCGCGACGCATCGCCGACTACGATCCCAAGTGGCTCGACCAGCTTTGCCTGACAGGCGCGGTCGGCTGGGGACGTCTGTCTCCGCATCCGGCAACGCTAGAGAATGCGGCGGAGGGCAAGCGCCGCGTGATTCCGACCAGCGTCGCGCCCATCACCTTCTTCATTCGCGAAGAAGCCGACTGGATGACGCCTAAACATCCCGGCGCCGACCAGCCCGAAGGTCGCGGCCTGAGCCCGGGGGCGCGGCAAGTGCTCGACTTCCTGCACCAGCGCGGCGCGTCGTTCTTCGCCGACATCGTGCGCGGTACCGGCCAGCTGAAAGCCGAAGTGGAAACTGCGCTATGGGAACTGGTGGCCGGAGGGCTGATCACCGCCGACGGCTTCGACAACCTGCGTTCGCTGATTGATCCCAGGCGGCGCTCCTCGAACGGCAACGGACGCACCTCGCGTCCGCGCCACAGTTCGGGCCGATGGGCTCTTCTGCACACGGGCGACGCGATCGAAAAGGCGCGGTCGATCGAGTCCGCCTGCTGGATGCTGCTGAAGCGTTACGGCATCGTGTTTCGCGATGTGATTGCGCGCGAAGCCAACCTGCCCACCTGGCGGGAACTGCTGATGGCGTTTCGCCGCCTCGAAGATCGCGGCGAGATTCGTGGGGGCCGATTCGTCGACGGCTTCCTCGGCGAACAGTTCGCGCTGCCTGTCGCGGTGGAGTCGGTGCGTGCGATGCGAAAGGTGCCGCCGAGCAACGAAGTCATCACGATCTCGGCCGCCGATCCGCTGAACCTGGTCGGGATTCTCGTTCCGGGCGAGCGCGTGCCGGCGATCTCGGGGAAGACGGTGACTTTCCGGGATGGCGTGGCGGAAGTGCCTCCGCTGCCCGAGGCAATGTCAGCCGGCGCTGCCGCTACCGCCTGATCCCATCCGTGCGGCTTTCACTGCCCCGTTGACGCTGTTGTTATCTGGAAGCGTCACGCGGCCCCCGCGCGGCTCTCGCCATTCGTGCTCCACAGCCGCGCAACCAGCGGACCACAGGACAAGAATGGCGAGTCGCTCTCGAACTGAGCTCTCAGTCGTCCTCGCGCATGCGACGTAAATTGTTCTTGTACACGGCCTTGCCGATAGCCTTTCCCAAGCGCTCGCCTGCGTCCTGATCGGTTCGGAAATGTATCCCCCCGTAAACACGCGCGTCGGAGATGTCGTCTGTAATCTGCTTGAACGTCGTGTATTGCAACACGATGTCGGGTACGGCGGGATTTGACAACGTAATGGAATGCCCACCTTCACCGTAAATGCGTCTCAGAGTTTCGGCGGCCCCATTCGCTGCGCTGCCGTGGTTGGAGGGATAACTCGGGAAACATGGAGTCGTGACAAAGGGGACAAAGCTGGGATCAGGATCGGTTTTCCGATTGCCATCCGTGTCACCAGCACGAATCGCTGTTTCAGGCCGCCAGAAATTGTAGTGATATTTGTTGAAGAAGGACGCGACCAAGCTGTCATTGATCGCCATGTTCATTACGGCCAAAGCCCGAGCATTCTCGGTTAGCGAATGCCGCTGTTCCTGTGCAACCTGCTGGACGGCCTGATTGAATACCTGAGTTGGCGAAGACGCCGCATAGAAAAGCGCGACATTGGCGCGATCTTGCGGTCGCTCTGTACTGTCGATGCTTCCCACCGTCATCACCTCGTTGTAGGTTTTCGCGTATGCGCGACTCGCGAGAGCTGGCGGCGGATCAAGGAGAAACTCACTGGCACGGGGGATGCCGAACGGAGTTACGTTCTGCCATTGAAACGCGATCCCGACCGCGATTCCATTTACGATCGGACAACTCGGTGTGGCCTGCCATTCTCCTGGAACTGGCGGCCCGGGTACCTTGGTTTGCGGAGGCGACGATCCGTCGTTTGCACGCAGAGCGATCATTGCCAAAGCTGCGGCTTCCCCCACGGCGATGCCGTCGGTCTTGGCTTGGCCGTCCGGTATCGACGCCAGCGAGCTCGCGAGCTGTGGATCAAGGGTCGGTGCGCTGTTCGGAAAATAGGTGCTAAGCACGCGATATGCAGCCTGGATGGCTGCAGCGTCAGGGGATGCACCTGGTGGTGCAGCAATCGTTCCGAGATAGGGATGATATTCGCCAGTGATGGCGTTCACCGCTTCGAATACCGCGAGTTGTACGATCGCTGCGGATCGTGCCTGGGCGAATGGGCTCTGTTTGTTCGCAACCGCTGTATTTACCGCGATCGCGTTCCAGTCCAATACGACATCGGCTTTTGCGACGGCAGCCCCGAATAGGGTCGCGATCAACATACATAGCCCGAGAGCCCGCCTCTTTGTGTCGCCATTTATCTTTTTCATTTGTGCTATCTCCTGATTCCTCACTGGTCTTCGGTCCGTGGTGATCGGCATGTTACGGTTGCGGAAGTAGTTGTCCATATCGGAGAGTGTGTCGCGGCATTATGTTTTGTGTCGCTCTAAATACAAGTGGGGTTTGCACTTATAGCGGCGTTGCTGGTGTGGTGTAAGATCGTTCCGCTTTCACAGGTGTGTGCCATGGCTTCCGAGCCAGCAGGACTGGAGCAACCGATCAGGTTCGGCGAAGGCTTCGAGCTTGATCTGCATCCCCGGAGGCTGCGCCGTGGCAGTCATGCGCTGAAGCTGGAGCGCATCCCGTTCGAGATCCTTCTCCTTCTGCTTGAACACCGGGACGAGATTGTTACCCGGGATCAGATCGTTTCCAGGGTTTGGGGCGAGGGCGCTTTCCTGGACACGGACAACAGTATCCGGGGCGCGATCCGTAAGCTTCGTCAGGTCCTGAAGGATGACGCCGAGACCCCGAGATTCATACAAACCGTGACCGGGCAGGGGTATCGCTTCATCGCCCTGGTCATTGCTCCCAAAGAGGCAATCGTAGCTTCCGAGCCAGCAGCATCGGCTGTCCCCACCAGCGACCGGGATTTCGTGTCGGAACTCGATAGCTGGTTGCAAACCCGAAAACTGCGTTTAGTGGAGCCCGATCAGGAGCGCACGCCAGAGAAGACAACGGATACCGGAACCGCTCATGGACCGGGAAATCGGAACGCCTCCAGGTGGCTTTTTGTTGGAGCTGTGGCTTTGCTCTCGGCCGTGTGCCTTCTGTCATTCTTGGTGGTTCGCGGCTGGCGCCGAGCATCGAACCCACCCACACATGTCCAGAAGCAAAATAGTCCTCGCTGTCCTGCCATTCGAAAACCTGAGTCGCGATCCGGACCAGGAGTTTTTCAGTGACGGACTGACTGAAGAAATGATCGCCCAGGTCGGAAAGTTGAATCGGGATCGACTCACCGTAGTAGCCCGCAGTTCGGTTTCAAAGTACAAGGGTAGCAATCTGGCTGCGAGGGAGATAGGTAAGGAACTTAAGGCGGATTATCTTCTCCAAGGCAGCGTTCGTCGCTGGTCGGACCGTGTACGCATCACCGTCCAACTCATCCAGGCACAAAGTCAGACGGATCTCTGGACGGAGAGTTACGACCGCGAACTCAAAGATCTGCTCGCTGTGCAGGACTCCGTTGTGCAAAGCATCGCAAGCGAGATTCACATCGCTCTTACCGACGAACAGGAAAAGCGCTTGGCTGCTCCGCGGCAAATAAGCCCGGAAGCATACGAGGCGTATTTGAAGGGTCGCTACTACTGGAACAAGCGAACCGGCGAGAGCATGCAGAAGGCGGAGCAATATTTCGAGCGGGCGACCGACAACGATCCAAGCTATGCGGCAGCGTACTCGGGACTGGCAGACTGTAACAGCGCACTGGCGTGGCACGGATTTAAGTCACCGGCCGAGGCACTCCCGAAAGCTTATGCCGCGGCACGCAAAGCGCTCGAGATCAACCCAGAATCGGCCGAAGCCCACGCGTCCTTAGGCATTGCAATGAGCCATCGTTGGGATTGGACCGGCGCGGAAGCCGAGTTCAGGCACGCTCTGCAGTTGGATCCCCAATACGCGAACGCGCACCACTTTTATGGAGACTACCTTTCCATCAGGAGCCGCCATGGCGAGGCAATTGCAGAAGCGAAGCGCGCACTGGAGCTCGACCCCCTCAATCTCATGATCAGCACGTGGGTTGGACTCCGCTATTACATGGCACGTGACTACTCGCGCGCAATCGATCGAAATCGAAATTCCGTGGAGTTGGATCCGAACTTCGCTGCCGCTCACCTTCTGCTTGGGAAAGATTACGTTGAGGCTGGATTGCACAGCGAAGCCATTAACGAACTGAAGAAAGCGGCAGATCTGTCAGGCGACAGCCCACTCTATACTGCGCAACTCGCCGCAGCCCTTGCTGCTGCAGGACGGAAAGGCGACGCACTCCGAATCGCCCACCAACTGGAAACGATTTCAAGGAAGCGTTACGTTTCCCCTTACGGCTTGGCTCAGATCTACGCAGCCTCAAATAAGAGTGAGGACACATTCAAATGGCTGCAAGCCGCATATGAAGATCACGCTGTTTGGATGGGATACCTGGCCAGCGACCCGATTTTTGACCGTTACCGCTCAGATGAGCGATTTAAGAATCTTCTCCGGCGCGTTGGCCTGCCCTGAAGGAGAAGTAAACTTTTAGGGAATCTCGGTCTCGGGCATTGGTTGGAAGCCTCGCGCTCGCCGAAAGGCCCAGACAAGAAAAAAGGGAACCGAGCATCCGGCGAGGGGGTCCCTCCGGGTTCCCGATTCCCGCTACTGCCTAGCGATAAAACTTAAGCGCTTCCCCCGTCGCTTGCCAGGCCAGTCGTCGCCCAGTCATATTGCAAGCCTGCGGCCAAGTTGGGACAGTCGGTGCAAGGCTTGTGGATGAATCGGCTAACTCCTTCCCTATCAATCGGTTAATTTCTTTTCACAAACGTGAAGCGTTCCGGCGGGATTCTTCACTTATTATGAAAGCCCTATCCGATCGGATAGGCGACTATCTGGACGGATAGCCACTCCCAGCTCGACGGTAGATTTCATGGCAACGAACCCAATCCGCAACACGCCTAGCGACGCGAAGAGCCGAAGCACTCCGCGGCTGGTCGCGGTGGCCGGTCCGCTGCGGGAGTCGGTGTTTGCGTTGCCGGAGTCGGACTTGTCGTTGGGGCGGGATGCGTCGAACGGCTTGCCGATCAGCGACCCGTCGGTGTCGCGTCGGCATTGCGTGATCCGGCGCGAGGGATCCGGCTACAAGGTTCGCGACCTCGAGAGCCGCAATGGCACCCTCGTCAACGGCGAACCGGCTACGGATCACTGGCTGCACCATCTCGATGAGATCGCCGTGGGCGACTCGGTGTTCCGGTTCCTGCTCGACGATGACGCGGACCGGCCTTCGGGATCGAGCCGCTCGGTGGAGTTCGACGATCTTGGCCAGACGCATGCCACGGCGGAAATCCGCCCGCAGGATGTTCTCTACCTTCAACCCGACAAACTGCTGAGCGAACTTCCGGCGACGTCGCGGCTGGCACGCAACCTGGGCGCACTGCTCAAGATCAGTCGCGTGGTGCATTCCATCCGTGACCTGGACGAACTGCAGGCGCAGATTCTGGATTTGATTTTCGAAGTTGCCCCGGCAGAACGCGGAGCGATTCTGCTCGACGGCACCAATGGGCACGAGTTCAATTCGGTGTTCGGGCGCAATCGCGACACCCGAAGCGAGACGTCGGTGCGCGTGAGCCGGACGATTGCGCAACGCGTGCTCGAGCAAGGCCTGGCGATTCTCGGTTCGGACGTTCCCGGCTCCACGGGGTTGGGAAATGTTGAAAGCCTGATCGCGTTGCAGGTGCGGTCTTTGTTATGCGTACCCCTGACTATTTATCAGCGCACGATCGGCTGCATTTATCTCGATACCATCAATGTCGCTGACCGCTTCAACGAAGATCATCTTGCAGCTGGTGACGGCGATTGCGGGCATTTCGGCGGTGGCGCTGGAAAACGCACGGCGCCTGCAGTGGCTCGAGCAGGAAAATCAGCGCCTCACCAGCGAGATCACCCTCGACCGTACTCTGGTCGGCGAAAGCCAGCGCATGAAAGATGTGTTCCAGTTCCTGGCACGGGTTGCGCCCACGGATGCGACCGTACTGATCGGGGGCGAGAGTGGCACCGGCAAAGAGCTGGCCGCGCGTGCCGTTCATCGCAGGAGTCCGCGCGCCAGCAAGTCATTCGTTGCGATCAACTGCGCGGCCATTCCAGAGAACCTGCTGGAGAGCGAACTCTTCGGCTACGAGAAAGGCGCGTTCACTGGAGCCGTCGCGCAGAAAAAGGGACGGCTCGAAATGGCCGACGGCGGCGTCCTCTTCCTCGACGAAATTGGAGAGCTAGCGCCGCAGCTTCAAGTCAAGCTGCTGCGCGTGCTGCAGGAGCGCGAGTTCGAACGCGTGGGCGGCAACCGGCCGATTCATGTCGATATCCGGCTGATCGCGGCGACCAATCGCGATCTGGAAGAAGCATCCCGCAAGGGCGAGTTCCGGCAAGACCTGTATTTTCGCCTGAATGTGGTGAGCCTGAAGATGCCGCCGCTGCGCGAGCACAAAGAAGACATTCCGATGCTGGTCAGCTTCCTGGTGGAGAAGCATTGCAAGAAATGTGGCGCGAAGCCGAAGCCCCTGTCGCGCGAGGCGCTCGCCTGCTTGCAGAACTATGACTGGCCGGGCAACGTGCGCGAACTCGAAAACGTAATCGAGCGGGCGCTGGTGCTGGGCGCATCGGACGACATCCTGCCGGAAGATCTGCCTGAGAATCTGCTGGAACGCGATCCGGCACCGGGCGTGGGCGAGGCGAAGTATCACGGTGCCGTGAAAGATCTGAAGAAGCGTCTGATCCAGAACGCGCTGGAGGAAGCGCACGGCAGTATCACCGAGGCGGCCAAGGCGCTGGGAGTGCATCCCAACTACCTGCACCGGCTGATCCGGAATTTGGACCTAAAGGAAACGACGAAAGGCCCGGCGACGCAGCGAGGACCGGCGGGCAAGGGTCCGGGAGCTCGGCTGTAGGACTCGCTTAAATCGGCGCAATGCGCATCAGTACTCTTCGGGTTACACAGCTGTTCCTACGAGAAATCCGGACCGTCCTTTCCTGCTTCGGCTCGTCCAAGTAATCTACTCTCAACAAAAGTCCCAGCCTGAACGCACAGACAGGATGGTCGAACCTTGAGCGCATCTGCCTCTCGCTGGATACGGGTTCTGGTGGCGATCCTGGTTCTTCCCATTAGCGTGTACTTTGTGTTCTGGATTTCGCTGTTTGCTCTAGCGGAGTTGGTCGAGGGTTGGCACCCCGCTTGGTTTGGCGATACCTCGTACGCAGACGTCATCGTCTTCCTACCCGGAGCTTCCCCAGAGGACTTTGCGGTTGAACTCGTGCCTTTGTCGTCCACGGCACAGTACGTTTCTGCCCATCCGGGATCCACGTTTCTCATCCCCATCGATCGGCAAGCCCAGGTCAAGCAATTTCTTGAGAAGAATTTAAAACTTTCGTGGAATTCGTTCGAGATCAGGCAGCTCGCGGATGGTGGTCAGGAAATCAGCTTCTACTTCATGGATCGTACCGACGATTCCCACGGATCCCGCTACAAAGCCAGCAAGGATCACGTGCAACTCGAAAGTCATCGCTACGCTTCGGATCGAGGAGGTATTGGCGTCCTGCTTCTAGCCATGGTGGTTACTGTCGGCCTCCACATTCTTGCGCTCGGGTACTTCGTCGCGCGCGCTATCTATCGACGAAGAAAACGCCGCGTCGACCTGCCAGCGATTTAGACGAAAAAGTACGGCGTCCCCCACAAGGTCGGGAAGCTGTTCGGAGCCGGATCAGACCTTGATCAGTCGTTCGCCGACGTGGTTGCGCAGAGCGCGTCGAATGCGTTGGTCAGGTCGGCAGCAATGGCTTGGGCTTCGCGCGTTTCGATCTGGTGGCGCTGCAGCATGTAGACCAGCTTTCCGTCGCGCAGGATGGCGATCGACGGCGACGACGACGGATATCCGGTGAAGAAGGAGCGGGCGCGTTCGGTGGCGTCTTTGTCCTGTCCAGCGAAGACGCTGTAAACGTGGTCGGGCCGGGAGCCATGCTGCATGGCCAAACGCACCGCGGGGCGCATCCGTCCAGCGGCGCATCCGCAGACCGAGTTCACGATGATCATGGTGGTGCCGGGAGCCGTGACGGCTTTGTCGACTTCGGCGGCGGTGCGTAGTTCCTGAACACCGGCCTTGGTGAGTTCTTCGCGCATCGGGATTAGCATTAATTCTGGGTACATAGGTTGAGAGTAGCAGAAACGGGGGTGACAGGTCACAGGTGACAGGTCACGGGTCTAAGATGTCAGGTGTCAGGTTAAAAATGGCAATGCAATTCTAGGCGATCGCGAGAGCAAACCTCAGGGGCTAAAGCCCCATCTTCTTCTGCGAGCTATCGGCACGGCTGAAGCCGTGCCCTTCCCATGACTGCCATTCATGGAAACCGTTTTTTCGCGATCTGCATCGTCGAGAACTGAGAACTGAGAACTGAGAACTGAGAACTGAGAACTGAGAACTGAGAACTGAGAACTGAGAACTGAGAACTGAGAACTGAGACACTGTGACCTGTCACCTGTCACCCGTGACCTGCTCATATATATTGACCCCAATGCAGATCCAGGAAAACGTTCCGCTGGCTCCGTTCACTACGCTGGGCGTTGGCGGTCCGGCGCGATTTTTTGTGGAGGCATTGAGCGCGGCGGAAGTGCTTGAGGCCGTCGCGTTTGCAAAGTCCCGCAACGCCCCTCTTTTTGTTCTGGGGGGCGGCAGCAATCTGCTCATTTCCGACGCTGGGTGGCCGGGGCTGGTGCTGAAGGTTTCCATTCAGGGGATCAACCACCGGCATGGACACGGAACCGCTTACTTTGACGTCGGCGCCGGCGAGTCGTGGGACGACTTTGTCGCCATCACCGTCCAGCATCATTGCGCGGGCATCGAATGCCTGAGCGGAATTCCCGGCAACGTCGGCGGCACTCCGGTCCAGAATGTGGGCGCGTACGGGCAGGAAGTTTCGGACACCATCACGACGGTGGTTGCCCTCGACTTGCAAACCGGCCAGGAAGAAGAGTTCGAGAAAGAAGATTGTGGATTTGGTTATCGCACGAGCGTGTTCAACACCAGCGCGCGGGGACGCTATGTGATTCTGCAAGTGACGTTCGCGCTGACGCACGATGGCGAGCCACGAATTGCCTACGGCGATCTGCAGAAGCATTTCACCGGACTGGGTAGGAAGCCGACGGTGGCCGAGGTTCGCGAAGCTGTCTTGAAGATTCGCGCTAGTAAGGCCATGTTAATCCGGCCGGGCGATGAGGACTCGAAGAGTGCCGGATCGTTCTTCAAGAACCCTGTGCTGTCGGCGGCGGAGTTTGAGGTGCTTCAACAAAAGGCTGCAGCGCGAGGGCTGGAGATTCCCAGCTATCCCGCGCTTGCATCACAGAAGAAAGTCCCCGCGGCCTGGCTAGTGGAGCACTCAGGATTCGCCAAAGGCTACAGCAAAGGCCCTGTTGGAATTTCGCGCAAGCACGCGCTCGCGATCGTGAATCGGGGAGGAGCTACGGCCGCCGAGATCGTGCAATTCAAGGACGAAATTCAGCGACGCGTAGCGGAACAATGGGGCGTGCGGCTGGAGATGGAACCGGTGATGGTGGGGTTTGAAGCGGTCGCCAGTCTCTAGTCGTCAGTCGCCAGCCAGAACCAGACTCCTTCCCCAGAAATCAGAGTGGGATTGCTCAGGACCAGCGTGGGTCGGGCACTGTTGCCCGACAAACTAATTTGAAGACTCAGGCTCGGTTCTCGCGTTAAGAGGTTACGGACAGGAGTGTCCGACCCAGGGGACATTCGGCGCGGGCCGTCCCGGACCAGGCTGTGAGGTGAAGTCACAGATGCTCCGGAGATAGCTCAGGGTCCGGCTCTGACGGCCCCGCCGATTTATTTATCGGCCAGTCGGGCCGCTTGCTTGAATATGTTGAGAAACATGGGCTTGGTCAGCTTTCCGGTCTGCGTGTTCTGGTTCGAGGGGTGGTAGGACGCGAGCAGGATCTTTCCGTCGGGCAACTCATACTTCGCGCCGTGCCCGAACACGTATCCGGCCTTGCTGAGCAGAAGCCCTCGACGGCGCGCAAAGTTCAGGTAAGCATCGAAACCGATCTTCCCCAGAGCGACCACGATCCTCAATCGGCGCAGACCCTCGATCTCGCGATCGAGAAAGGGCGCGCAGTTGGCAAGCTCGGATGGCAGCGGCTTATTGTCGGGCGGGGCGCAGCGCGCCGCGGCCGTAATGTAGAGATCACGAAGTTCGAGTCCGTCGCCGCAAGCCGTTGCGGTGGGCTGGTTGGCGAAGCCGGTTTCGTACAACACCGGGTACATGAAGTTTCCCGAAGCGTCGCCAGTGAACGGACGTCCCGTTCGATTCGATCCGTGCGCGCCGGGCGCGAGGCCCATGATCAGAACCCGCGCCTTGGGATCGCCGAAACCCGGCACTGGCTTTCCCCAGTATTCGCAGTCGCGGTAGGCACGCCGCTTCTCGCGCGCAATCTGCTCCCGATACGTCACCAGGCGCGGGCACTTCGTGCATGCAACCACTTCCCGGTTGAGCGTTACCAGCCAGTCCGCAGAAATCGTCTTAATGGTCCCCACGCTCTTATTTTATGGGAGAAGCGCTCGCGCAGGAGGCGGCACCGCCGATGATAAACTTGAGGTTACGCATCTTGTGTTGACCCGCAGGCAATTCGTACGCCGCTCCGTCGTCGGACTGGCGGCTCTTTCTGGTACTGGGCTCGCCATTGAAGGCTTTTTCCGTGAACCCCGCCACCCGGTGGCCGAACACATTCCTGTGCAACTGGCGCGGTTGCCGGAAGCCTTTGAAGGCTTTCGCATCGCCCAGATCACCGACATCCACTTCGGCCCGTACATGGATCAGCCGGGCCTGGAGCGCGCGGTCCGCCTCGCTCAGGAATTCCAGCCAGACCTGATGGCGCTGACCGGCGACTTCGTGTCGCATGCACTAGGCCAGCGTAATGGACCGCAAGGCGCGCGCAATGCCGAACCGTGCGCCGACGTTTTCGCGCGCTGGAAGGGCGCTCCGCCGATGATTGCGGTCCTCGGCAATCACGATCACTGGAACGGTGCTGACATCGTGACTGCATCGTTGAGGGAGCGCGGCATCGTGGTTCTGCGCAACGCTTCGTACCCCCTCGAACGCGACAAGCGGTTGTTGTGGATCGCCGGAACCGACGACGCGATCGAAGCCCATGCCGACGTCGCGCAAGCGATCGCGAAGATTCCATCGACGGACGCGACCATTCTGCTGGCCCATGAGCCGGACTTCGCCGATCACGCCGCGAAATTCCCGGTCGATCTTCAGTTGTCAGGGCATTCTCACGGCGGCCAAGTGCGGATCCCGGGGATCGGGCCCATCATCCTGCCCGAGATGGCGCACAAGTATCACACCGGGCTGAACCGTGTGGGACGCCTGCAAGTCTTTACCAGCCATGGAGTCGGCGTTATTAACCCGCCGGTGAGGTTGAACTGTCCGCCAAAGGTCAGCCTGCTCACACTGCACAAAGACACGGGCAAGGCGGGAAATCAATCCGGCTGAGCACTCGACGGAGTCTCTTTGCCTCGGCAGCGGGCAGGATGCCCGCCGGACTGCCGCCGGGATGGCGGCGCTACGATATCCGTACCGCCGGCGTCCCGCCGGCAGTCGCGAGGGCGTCCCGCCCTCGCTCGGCGAAAGCAATCCGCCAGCGGCCAACATTCGCGCCCTACAGCCCTCCAGTGTTTGACGGTGCTCTCTCCTAGTCTTTACACTCAAGGTTTGGGTTGACCCGCTTTTCCGCTGGCCGGCTAGATCGGCTGGATCCCGGAAAAGGTGCGGATGGAAAGGCCTATCGTGAGCGCCACAGAGACAAAAGAAAGCACCAAGCGGGAGATCTCGATCGAGGTTCCCGCCGCTGAAGTCCAGCGCGAGACCGACGCGCTGATCCAGAAATATCAGAAGCTGGCGCGCCTGCCCGGCTTTCGCAAAGGACATGCGCCGGCGTCGATCATTCGCCAGCGCTTCTCAGAAGACATCAAGACCGAAGTGGTCGAGGCACTGGTGCCGCGCCACATCCGCCAGGAAGCCGAGAAACAAGGGCTGGTCCCGGTTTCGGCGCCCCGCGTAACCGACCTGCACATCCACGACGGCGAGCCCCTGCGCTTCAAAGCGAGCTTCGAAGTGCTGCCGGAAATCGAGGTCTCGGGCTACCGGGAATTGCGCGCCGACAAGCCTGTGATTCAGGTCACCGACGAGGAAGTCGAGCAGGCGTTGAATCACGTGCAGGAGCAGCACGCGAGCTTTCGACGCGATTGAAGGCCGGCCGGCCGCCGATGGCGATTTCGCCCAGGTAGCGCTCGACGGCAAGCCCCGGGAAGGCGAAGGTCAGCCAGTTCACATGGACGATGTGCTGGTGGAAATCGGCGGCAAGAACACCATGCCCGAATTCAACGAGCACCTGCGCGGAGCTTCAGCGGGCGAAGAAAAGACTTTCGAAGTGAAATATCCCGACGACACTGAAGACAAGCGACTTGCAGGCAAGACTTTCGATTACAACGTGAAAGTGTTGTCGCTGAAGAAGAAGACGCTTCCCGAACTGAGCGATGCGTTCGCGAAAGAGTTGGGGGACTTCACGGGAATCGACGATGTGCGGAAACGCGTCCGCGAGAACATGGAGGCGGAGAAGAAGCACACCGCCGAGCACGAGGCCAAGGACAAACTGGTTGCCGAACTGGTGAAGCGCAACGATTTTGAAGTACCCGAAGCGATGGTAGACCGGCAGATTGATCTCCGACTGGAGCGCGGACTGCGTGCGCTGGCGTCCCAAGGTATGCGCGCCGAAGACATGAAGAAGATGGATCTAAACCGCTTGCGCGCCGGGCAGCGCGACCAGGCGGTGCAGGAGGTTAAGGCTTCTCTGCTGCTGGACCGGGTCGCGGATATGGAAAAAATCGAGGTCGGCGACGAGGAAATCGATCGTGAAATAGAAGCGCTCGCAACGCAGACGAAACAGACGTCGGAAGCGGTGCGCGCACGTTTGACACGCGATGGGGCGCTCGATAGGATTAGAAACAGAATCCGCAACGAGAAGACCCTCGACTTTTTGTATCACCAGTCCGCATAAAAAACGGACCACTTTCGATCCTCCCTCGCATACGAAACTGGTGGGTGAGGCAGGAGTGTGGCAGGTGAACTTGAACGATCCAAAGATGATGCTGGTGCCGATGGTGATCGAGCAGACCGGACGCGGCGAGCGCGCCTACGACATTTACTCGCGCCTGCTGCGGGATAACATCATTTTCATCGGAACGCCGATCGACGACAACATCGCCAACCTGGTGATTGCCCAGATGCTGTTTCTGGCTCAGGAAGATCCGGAGAAAGACATCCAGCTTTACATCAACTCTCCGGGCGGATCGATTACAGCCGGAATGGCCATCTACGACACGATGCAATACGTGAAAAACGATGTGACCACGATCTGCATCGGTCAGGCAGCGTCGATGGCGGCACTGCTGCTGGCGGCCGGGGAAGCGAAGAAACGGCTGGCTTTACCCAATTCGCGCATCCTGATTCACCAGCCCTCCATGGGCGGGCTGTCAGGGCAGGCCACGGACATCGACATTCATGCCCGCGAGATCCTCCGGATGCGTGAAATTACGAACCAGTTACTTTCGAAACATAGCGGCCAGAAGCTGGACAAGGTAGAAAAGGATGTAGAGCGCGATTTCATCATGAACGCGCAGCAGGCCAAGGAATACGGAATCATCGACGATATCATCTACAAGACGAAGTAGAGTTATGATCGGCGTTCGCCGGTCAGCTCTACTGGAGGTCTCGGCGAGAAGCGGCTGGGCGCGCCGACTGGGCAAAAGAGGTCCCAGGGCGGGCCGGTCGGGATGAGAAATAAGGAGTAGAGCCGAGTGAAAAACCGGTCGGGCACAGACGAAATCTTGCGCTGTTCGTTCTGTCACAAATCGCAGGACGCAGTCGCGAAACTGATTTCGTCCCCCAGTGACTATCCCAGGGCTTACATTTGTGACGAGTGTGTAGCGGTCTGTAATTCCATCCTGGAAGATGACCGCACGGCAACCCCGGAGTCCTCGACTCCCAACCAGCTTCCCAAGCCCCAAGAAGTAAAGACCTTCCTCGACGAGTACGTTATCGGACAGGAACAGACCAAGAAGAAGCTGGCAGTGGCGGTTTACAACCACTACAAGCGCATCTTCATGAATCGCCAGAAGACGCGGCGACGGCGTGGAACTGACCAAGTCGAACATTATGCTGATCGGCCCGACCGGCACCGGCAAGACGCTCCTGGCACAGACCCTGGCGCGCATGCTGGATGTGCCGTTCGCGATCGTGGATGCCACGACGCTGACCGAAGCCGGCTACGTCGGCGAAGATGTCGAGAACATCATCCTGAAGCTGCTGCAGGCTGCCGAAGGCGACGTGGGCCGCGCCCAGACCGGCATCATCTACATCGACGAAGTCGACAAGATCGGTCGCAAGGACGAGAACCCGTCGATCACACGAGACGTTTCCGGCGAAGGCGTGCAGCAGGCCCTGCTGAAGATTCTGGAAGGCACGATTGCGAACGTTCCGCCGCAGGGCGGGCGCAAGCATCCGCACCAGGAGTTCACCCCGGTGGATACGACCAACATCCTCTTCATCTGCGGAGGAGCGTTCGTCGGGCTCGACAAGATCATTTCCCGCCGCATGGGCAAGAAATCGCTCGGGTTCAAGACCGGTCCCGAGGAAACTCAGGAAACGGAAAGCGCCGAGAGCGGCAAGAGCAAGTTCCAGTTGATGTCCGACTGCCAACCGGAGGACCTGATCAAGTTCGGATTGATTCCGGAATTTGTGGGCCGCCTGCCGGTGGTCGGGTTGCTGGAAGATCTCGACGAATATGCGCTGATCGAAATCCTGACCCGGCCGAAGAACGCGATCATCAAGCAGTACCAGCGTCTGTTTGAGTTTGAGAATGTGCGCTTGAAATTCAGCGAAGAGGCGACCCGCGCGATCGCCAAGCAGGCCATGGCCCGCAAGGTGGGCGCCCGCGGCCTGCGCATGATTCTGGAAGAACTGATGCTCGACCTCATGTACCACTTGCCGAGCCAGAAGAAGGTGAAGGAATTCGAAGTGACGCGCGAGATGGTGGAAAAGCGCGACGTCTCGCTCGCGATGATGGACAAAGCGGGATAGGCGGTGGGCGGGACGCCCACCGGACTGCCGGCGAGACGCCGGCGCTACAAATTAGTGTGGAGACCGAGTGACCCAATCCAAGGAAAAATTCGAAACCAGAAAACTCCCGATGATGCCCATCCGGGACGTCGTGATCTTCCCTTACATGATGACCCCGTTCGTGGTGGGCCGGGAGTCGAGCGTGCACGCGCTCGAAGAGGCGCTGGCGGCCGATAAGAAGATCTTTCTGGCCACCCAGCACGACGCCTCCATCGACGAACCCAAGGCCAATGAAATTTACCAGGTCGGCACGGTCGTCAACATCGTGCAGAGCCTGAAGCTGCCCGACGGGAATATCAAGGTCCTGGTCGAAGGCATTGAGCGCGGCAAGATCCTACAGGTCACCGATACCGATGGCTTCATGCAGGCTTCCGTGCGGGTGGCGCGCTATGCTACCGAAACCACTCCCCAGATCGAAGCGGGGATGCAGCGGGTGACGGGCCTGTTCGAGCAGTACGTGAAGCTCTGCCAGTCCCTGAACTACGAGACCATGATCGCCGCAGTGCGCATGGAAGATCCGGCGAAGCTGACCGACACCATCGCGGCCAACCTGCAGCTTTCCATCGAAGAGAAACAGGAACTGCTGGAAATCTTCGATCCGGCCGAACGCCTGACGCGTATTGCCGACGTGCTCGACATCGAGATCGAGAAGCTGAACATGGACCGCACCATCCAGTCGCGCGTAAAGCGGCAGATGGAGCGGGCGCAGAAAGAGTATTACCTCAACGAAAAGATCAAGGCCATCCAGAAGGAACTGGGCCGCGGCGAGAAGAGCGAATTCGACGAATTGAAGAAGAAGATCGAAGCCGCCGGCATGCCGAAAGAAGTCAAAGACAAGGCGATCCAGGAACTGAAGAAGCTGGAAGCCATGCCGCCCATGTCGGCCGAGTCGACCGTCTCGCGCAATTATCTCGACTGGCTGCTGGCTGTGCCGTGGAAGAAGCGCTCGAAAGAAATCCGCAACATCGGGCGCGCCGAAAAAGTTCTGAACGAAGATCACTATGGGCTGGAGAAGATCAAGGAGCGCATCCTTGAATTCCTCGCCGTTCGCCAGCTGGTAAAGAACCCCAAGGGCTCGATCCTGTGCTTCGTCGGACCTCCGGGCGTCGGCAAAACCTCGCTGGGCATGTCGATCGCCAAGGCCACCGGCCGCAAGTTCGTCCGCATGTCGCTCGGCGGCGTGCGCGATGAAGCGGAGATACGCGGTCACCGCCGTACCTACATCGGCGCGCTGCCCGGGCAGATTATCCAGATGATGAAGAAGGCCGGCACCAAGAACCCGGTCTTCATGCTCGACGAAGTCGACAAGATGTCGATGGACTTCCGAGGCGATCCGTCAGCGGCGCTGCTCGAAGTGCTCGATCCCGAGCAGAATTTCATGTTCGTGGATCACTATCTCGACGTCGAGTACGACTTGTCCCAGGTGTTCTTCGTGGCCACGGCGAACGTGATGCACACCATCCCGCCCGCCTTGCAGGACCGCATGGAAGTTCTGCGGCTGCACGGGTACACCGAGCCAGAGAAAGTCGAAATCGCCAAGCAGTTCCTAGTGATCAAGCAATTGGCGCAGGCCGGCCTGACGGACAAAAACATCAAGTTTACCGACGACGCCATCACGGCGATCATCCGTTCCTTCACGCGCGAAGCCGGAGTGCGCAACCTGGAACGCGAAATCGGCAACGTCTGCCGCAAGATCGCGCGCAAGGTCGTCAAGGAAGGCCCCGAGTACAAGATCCTCGTTACGGGTGAGAATATCGGCGACTTCCTGGGCGTAATCAAGTTCCGCGACACGCTCGCCAACGAGAAGAGCGAAGTCGGCCTGGTGACCGGCCTGGCATGGACGGAAGTCGGCGGCTCGATCCTCTCCACTGAAGTCACGGTGGTCGACGGCAAGGGCAAGCTGACCCTCACCGGCAAGCTCGGCGACGTGATGCAGGAGTCGGCGCAGGCGGCCATGTCGTACGTGCGCTCGCGGGCCGTCGGCCTGGGACTGCCTCGCGACTTCTATCGCAATCTCGACATCCACCTGCACGTGCCGGAGGGCGCCATCCCGAAAGATGGCCCGTCGGCCGGCATCACGATCGCGACGGCGATCGCCAGCGCGCTCAGCAAGATTCCCGTGCGCCGCGATCTGGCCATGACGGGCGAAATCACGCTGCGCGGCAAGGTACTGCCGATCGGCGGATTGAAAGAAAAACTACTCGCCGCTCATCGTGCCGGGCTGTTTGAAGTGATTCTCCCCAAGGACAACGAGAAGGACCTGGCGGAAGTCCCTGAGAACCTGCGCAAGGAAATGAAGATGCACTTCGTGGAGACCATGGACCAGGTGCTGAAAGTCGCGCTGGAAGGGCCTCTGCCGCAGATCCTCGAGGAAACGCCGCAGACCATTACGCCGATTGCGCCCACGGCGGGGAGAGCCCGGCTACGCATCAGTAGGGCAGGTTCGTTAGGTCTTAGGTATTGGGTCTTAGGAACAGCTTACAGCCCGCTTCTTGCGGGCTTTTCTTTTGTCCTCGCCGCGCCCTCCCAAGGATGTCTCTGATGGCGGTAAAATAGTTGCAGGATTCCGATGGCTTCCGGCAACCGTTTTTCCAGTTTGTTCCCGGGACGGAGCGGCCTCGTTGCGGCCGTGGCCGTAGTGGCAGTTTTGCTGATCGGACTGCCTGCCTATCGTGTGTTCTTCCTGATCAGCGTGCTGCTCGGATTGGCGATCTACGGCGGCCTGCAGCTCTGGTACAAGTACAAGCCCGTCAAGAGCGAGGACGTGCACGACAACAAGCATCCGCTCGGGCTGGATCGCTGAATAGCCGCTCGCTACCCTTCCGCGCGGCGCATCGCCACAGTGCGTCCGCAGGACGTTTGAAGATAGCCCCGCGCTTCAGCGCCGGGTAGCTGGCGGACAGTCTTGTGGCGTCCCGGAGGGACGCTTGAAAGTTCTGTCAAAATCTCACGCCTTTTCACATGATTAAGGCTCGGAAGGCCTTTCAATCGTCCCTCCGGGACGCGTAGGCCTTTTGGGCTCGTCACCCGGCGCTGAAAGCGCCGGGCTATTTTCAGACCTCCCTGCAGGAGGAGAGCCCTGCCACACTTCGACGGGGGAAAGACAACTGCATCACAGACTCCCTTGCAACTTCCGGACAGAACCTCCACACTAAAGTGTGCGAGTCCTCTCCCGATTTCTGCTCTCCGCCACCGATGTCGGGCACTTCCCTGCTCCCACCCTGCCCGAGATCGCATTCCTGGGGCGCTCCAATGTCGGCAAATCGAGCGTGATCAATACGCTGGTAGGAACAAAAATGGCTCGCACCAGTTCGACTCCCGGGCGCACGCGCGCCATCAACTTCTTCGAACTGCGGATCGCTGGCAAGCCGCAGCCGGAGCTGATCTTCGCCGACCTGCCCGGTTATGGCTACGCCAAGATCTCTCGGGAAATTTCGGGGCAGTGGCCGAGCTTTATTGATCCTTACCTGCGCGATCGCCCGGTGCTCGCGCTGTGCATTGTGCTGGTCGATTCGAACATCGCTCCGCAGGAAAGCGATCAGCAACTCATCGACTTCCTGGCGGCCACCGAGCGGCCCTTCGTCATCGTCGCCACCAAGAGCGACCGCCTCTCCGGCAACAAACTGCAGGGCGCCCTGCGCACGTTGGTCGAGCGCCATCCGCAGGCGCGCATTGTTCCCTTCTCGGCGAAGACCGGCGCGGGCAAGGAACAACTGTGGCAGGAGATTCGCAAGGCGTCGGAAGCAGTGCAGGCTTCCCGTTTGCGGACCGCTTCCCAGTCCTGAACCAATCATTCCACCTTCCCCGCACAAACTGACTTTCGTGACGGCGGATTCCGCGCGTCTTACCGATAACGTAGGAGCAGGCTGTGCGCCGGACTCCGCCCGCTGTGATTCGCTGTGGTCGCCGGGCAAGGTGCGCTGGCCGCTTGCGGGAAATCGGGATGAGTATCGAGAACAGCGGGGCAGACTATCTTCGCCGCTTAAAACGGGACCAGGAACAACAACCCCGGACCTACGTTGAGACCGCGCCCGCGCCGGCACCCGCGGATTCCGAACCGCAAGAACGACGGAGAAATCCGCGCTACAAATGCGAAGGCAGCGCGACGTTTTGGGTCGAGGGCACGAATGTGCGGACCTGGGGCACCTTCACCGATCTCAGCTGCAGCGGCTGCTATGTCGAATTGAAGGCGACCTTCCCTGCTGGCGCGATCATCGATCTGGAGTTGGAACTGAACGGCGTGCGCGCCCAAGTGAAGGGCGAGGTGCGTGTAAGCTATCCGTTTCTGGGGATGGGCGTGGCTTTCCGCGACATGACGACGGAAAATCGCATGCAGATCGAGGCGATGATCGACTCGGTTCGCCCCGCGCCAATGAAGAAGTCAGTCGTGGCGGAGCCGGAAACTGCCATCCATCCGGCGTCCATGCCCATCATTCTGAACCCGGCCGCGGCTCTGCAGGCACTGGCCGACTTCTTCGAAGGTCACTCACTTCTCTCGAAAGACGAATTCATTCGTCTCCTGCGTAAAAGCCAGGGTCTTTAAGTGGCTCTTGGCTTTGGGCTTTGGGCTTTGGGCTTTGGGCGTCACGCTTTGGGCTCGACTCTCATCGAGAGAGCCGCGAAGCGGCGGCAGCAGGAAAGCCCACCACGTAAGTGGTGGGTGGCGGCAAGAAAAATCGCAAGCCCTGCAGGGGCGGCACCTCCGCGATGCGGGCATGAGCCCGCGAGCGAGGGCGGGACGCTCTCGCGACTGCCGGCAAGATGTCGGCGCTACTTCTGTGACCTGTGCCCCGTGACCTAGCACGATGTTCAATCCAGGGGCTTCGTGCGCCAGTGTGCTCTCTGTGAACCTGATGTGATTCCCTGATTACCGACGTACTCCGCGCCTAACCCCTAAACTGTTTCCATTCGTTATCATGGAAAGCATATGGCTCTTCATCTGATTACCGGCGTTGCAGGCTTCATCGGCTCATCCATTGCCCGCGCTCTTCTTGAGAAGGGCGAACAGGTACGCGGCATCGACAACTTCGCTACCGGTAAGCGGGAAAATATCACCGAAATTGCGAACCGCATTGACTTCCGCGAGGCTGACCTGCTCGACGCCGAAGCCATGAAGAAAGCGTGCCTGGGAGTAGACTTCGTGTTCCATCAAGCCGCGATCCCATCGGTGCCGAAATCCGTGCTCGACCCGATCGGCAGCAACCGCGCCAATGTCGACGGCACGGTGAACCTGTTGGTGGGCGCGCGCGACGCAAAAGTGCGCCGCGTGATGTACGCCGCTTCTTCTTCCGCGTATGGCGAATCTCCGACCCTGCCCAAGCACGAAGACATGATTCCCAATCCGATCTCGCCCTACGCCGTGGCGAAGCTGGCGAGCGAACATTACATGATTTCGTTTTACCGCTGTTACGGCCTCGAAACCGTCAGCCTGCGCTACTTCAATATTTTCGGGCCGCGGCAAGATCCGACTTCTCCTTACTCGGGTGTGCTGGCCAAATTCATCACGCAGATGCTGGCTGGCCAGCAGCCCACGATCTTCGGCGACGGCGGCCAGAGCCGCGACTTCACCTACATCGACAACGCCGTGAGCGCCAACCTGCTGGCGGCGCATGCCCCGGCGAATCAAGTGGCCGGACGCGTATTCAACGTGGCCACGGGAACGCGCGTCGATCTGAACGAAACTTTCCAGGCCTTGAAAAAACTGACGGGCTACTCGGGCGAGGTCAAGCACGGCCCCGAGCGCGAAGGCGACATCAAGCACTCGCTCGCCGACATCAGCCGCGCCGAAAAGGCCTTGGGGTACAAACCGGCTGTCAATTTCGAAGAAGGCCTGAAGCGTACGGTGGATTGGTATCGCGGACAAGGGAAGGGCGCAGGCGCATAGCGCTGCTCGATTTGCGCGCTTCCGTCCTCGAACTGACCGGCACGACGGAACGCTAAGTGTTTCGTATCAGGGCACGCCTTCAGGCGTGCCGCAAATCCGCATGGCTGGAGCGGCTTCAGCCGCTGTCTCGATAGTTTGCAGACATCCTCCTCAAATCAACCGATCGTCCGAACGGTGGCTAAAGCCACTCTGACCTGTCCTTAAACCGCTGGGATCATACAGGCGACACCCGCAGCGGACCCAGGCGGAATCCACTGAGCGTTTGGGGCAAATCAGGAATTTTTCAACCTAGTCGGGAGTGCGCTTATCTGTAATGATGTGGCACGAATGTCACCCCGGACGAAACTCTCGCCGTGCGGCTTCGCCGTGATTGCCACATTCAGTATCTGGACTTTGGTCCTAACATGCTTGCTGGCCACCGAGGTGTCTGGGCAAACCCCACCAGGAACCGCTGTGGACAGACCTTCGCAGAACACATTATCCGTCGAGTGTCTTGGGAACGAGAAGCCGAAGCATGTTCTAAGTTCGGTTGCTCTTTCAGAGAACGGGGCCTGGAGCGCCTACGTTGAGGTGAACATTCAGGGAGACTCAGGATGCCTACACACAACCCGACTGTGGGTAGCCGAAGCAGATCATCCGTACCGGCTGGTGTATCTAGTTCCGCCAAAGCGTGACTTCGCGGAAAATGGGATGGAGATTTTGGGCTGGGCCAGAAATTCCAGAATGCTCTTGGCGAAGACCGAACTATGGCAGTACGGGTCGGATGCACCCGACCAGCAACAAGTGCTCGCTCTGGACGCCGCAACAGGTGAAGTGTACGAGCCCGAGCTGGAAGCAATGCTTCAGGACCGTAAAGATAAGCAATGCACCTTTCGCGTTACGGATGCGGGATTTAGTTCTGACAAGAACGTGGTTATTCTGGTTCGAGCGAAGTTCTTTACCGCCCTCGAGGTTGATGAGACCGAATCGGACGTCCCCGCAGCCAAACGGTGTGGGAATACTGAAGAGACTTGGAGCTTCAATTACGCCACTGGCGAGGTGAAGCAGGTGGTGAACGCGGAACCATTACACCTCTTCAAAAGGTTTCTACCCAATCGATTGGCTAAGTGAAGCTCGTCACAGCCGCATGGAAAGCCGGGTACCTCCAATCCACCCAAACGCAGTGTCCGGTTTCGAACACCGCTGCTCGCCGATGGACACTTCCGTCTTTGCTTCGTCCGCATAAACGTCACATTCAACTAACGGGATCGCGCTTCTGCCTTTGGGCGAAGGCGTGCTCCCGCACGAAGTTGCTCACTTAGAATTCCCGAGCGAGTCCAAGCTGAGAGCGTCGACTATGACAATCCTCCAGGATGTGCGCTACGCGCTGCGAAAATTGCGCCAGGCTCCGGGTTTCACCACTACCGCGCTGCTCACTTTGGCGCTGGGCATCGGCGCCAACGCCGCCATCTTTACGCTGGTGAATTCGGTGCTGCTGCAGAACCTTCCAGTGGGCGATCCCAAGACCCTGGTACGGCTCGGGAATCAAGACGATTGCTGCGTGAACTCCGGCACCCAGGATGACGGCAACTATTCCCTGTTTCCGACTGAGACTTACGAACTCCTGAAGAAGAATGTGCCGGAGTTCGAAAGCCTGGCGGCGATGCAGGCGGGATTTGGATTCCGCCCAGTCACCGTGCGGCGCGACGGCACGCAGGCCGAGGCTCGCTCGGTGTTCGGCGAGTTCGTCTCGGGCAATTACTTCCAGACCTTCGGTTTGCTCCCGCGTGCAGGCCGCCTGCTGGTGAATGCGGATGACGTCAAGGGCGCACCCGTCGCGGCTGTGATGAGCTATCAGGCCTGGCAGCGCGACTATGCCGGCGACGCTTCCGTCCTTGGCAGCACCTTCTGGGTGAACACGCGCCCGGTCACGGTCGTCGGCATTGCCCCGGAGGGCTTCTTCGGCGACCGCCTGATGAGCACACCTCCGGATTTCTATCTGCCCATCGAATCCATGCCGGCGCTGGCGAATGCTTCTTATGTGCACGATCCCAGGGCCAGTTGGCTCTACTTGATCGGGCGCGTCAAGCCGGGCGTGGCCCTGGAGCCCTTGCAACAGAAAGTCAGTGCGCTGGTTCGCCAATACTTTTCTACGATCAAGGACTACGTCGAGGAACCAGGCAAATCGGTGTTGCCGAAGGTCCACGTAGTTCTCACGCCTGGTGGCGCCGGCATCCAGCACATGCAGGAGGAATACGCTTCGAAACTTGCATCTGTTGATGTGGGTGGCCGGCATCGTTCTGCTGATTGCGTGCGCGAATATCGCCAACCTGCTGCTGGTGCGCGGGATGGCGAGGAGTATGGAGTTGTCAGTGCGTACGGCGCTGGGCGCCATGCGCGGAAGAATCATCCGGCAGTTGTTGACCGAGAGCGTCGTCCTGGCAGTCCTCGGCGGCGTTGCCGGATTGGTGGTGGGCTACGCGGGAGCCCAAATGCTGCTGACTCTCGTCTTTCCGGGGGAACAAAATGTCCCCATCCACGCCAGCCCATCCCTGGCGGTCATCGGCTTTGCCTGCGGTCTGTCGCTGCTGACCGGCATCCTCTTCGGAGTAGCACCGGCATGGATCGCTACCAATACGCAACCCTCGGACGCGTTGCGGGGCGGAGCCCGAATGACCGCGACGGGAGCATCGCGGCTGCAGCGTTGCCTTGTAGTCCTGCAAGCGGCTCTTTCCCTGGTGCTGCTGGTGGGCGCCGGACTGTTTTCGCAGAGCCTGAACAAGCTGCAAAGCACCGATCTCAAATTGGACGCGAAGAACCGCTACATCGTGCACATCAACCCGCAGGCGAGCGGGTATTCGCAGACGCAGTTGGAAGGGCTGTACCGCACCATCGAGCAGCAGTTTCACGCGTTGCCGGGTATCAAGCATGTCGGCATCGCCACCTATACTCCCATGGAAGACAATAATTGGAGTACAGGCGTTCAGGTGCTAGGTCAGCCGTCTCTGGAAAAGGGCGCATCCTGGGTGCGAGGAAATCCGGAATACTTCGATTCCGTGGGAACGCATGTGCTGATGGGCCGCGGCATCCAGTCGCAAGACACTCCTGCCAGCCGTACCATCGCAGTCGTGAACCAAACGTTCGTGAAGGAATTCTTCAAAGACGGGGTGAATCCGATTGGCCAGCATTTCGGATCACCCGACACAGCTTCTCCGGGAGACTTCGAAGTTGTTGGCGTGGTCGAAGACACGGCCTACACCAGCGTCTACTGGAAAAACCACAGCATGTTCTTCATGCCAGCGATGCAGCGGCCCGCGAGCGACAAGGATCCCATTGAAGACGATTTGTCGCTGTATGCAGGCGCGATCGTGCTCGAGACCGAGCGCCCCATGAACGACCTGGAGCGGCTTTCGCGAACCACACTTTCGGCCATCAATCCCAATCTGACGGTGGTGAAGTTTCAGACCTTTGCCGAGCAGATCGCCGATCGCTTTCACGGTGAGCGCCTGATCGCGCGGCTGACAACGCTGTTCGGTGCATTAGCGCTGCTGCTCGCAATGATCGGGCTCTACGGCGTGACCGCCTACACGGTAGCAAGACGCACTCCCGAAATCGGCATCCGCATGGCGGTGGGAGCGGAACGGGCCAGCGTAGTTGCCATGGTGTTGCGGGGAGCGGTCATTCAAATCGCAATAGGGCTTGCGATTGGACTGCCCGCGGCCGTGCTGGGCATTCGCTTCGTCAAAACACAGCTCTACGAAATCACGAGCGTGAACCCGATGCTCGTTCTAGGCGCCGTTGCTACGTTAATCGCGGCGGCTTGCGTCGCGGGGATTATTCCGGCCAAGCACGCGGCGTCGATTGAGCCGGCGCAGGCGTTAAGGTCGGAGTAAATAGACGTTTTCGTCCTCAATCCAACCAGTTCGGCGAGTTCCCACCATCAGCAGGGTGACCCCTGCGGCAGCGTAACGTCTAAACGCTGGTCCCCCCTGTCACGAATTCAGATGCACGCGAAGGAGAATATCCCATGAAACGCACCTTGCCGCTGCTCATGACATTCATGGTTCTTGCCGCAACGAGTTTGTGCGGCCAGACACAAGCGCAGAATGCTGCTCCGAGTCCGGCACGCTCTCGCTCCGAAGAGATGTTGGACCAGTGGAACAATATAGGGAACAAACTCGTCGCGATGGCGAAGGATTTCCCCGAAGACAAATACGACTTCAAGCTGCAGAAGGACCAGCGCACCTTCGCCCTGAATCTTCTCCACGCTGCCGCCCTGGATTTCGTTCTGATCCGCAGGATTTCCGGAGCAAACATCGGGCCTGACTTCGGCGAGGGCGACAATCCTACGCGCGACGCTTTCAAGACCAAGGCCGACGTGGTGAAGTTCGTTACGGAGGCAGTCGCGGATGGGGCACAAGTGATTCAACAGCAGGGCGACGCGGGGCTGGACAAGACAACGAAATTCTTTGGGAACCGGATGGCTCACAACTCCAGCATCTGGACATTTGCCATCGAGCACAGCGGCGAGCACTATGGTCAGCTCGTGGTGTATTACCGCGCCAATGGTTTAGTTCCTCCGGATTCGCGGCGGTAAGTGCCGTAGAGGCTGGCCCACAACAGGGCGAGGCGCCTATGTATCTGGAATTTGCTTTCGCAGGCCGTAATCGGTCATGGGACCGAACTGGCGCAAAATCGCGATTCTACTCATGCAGGGCTTGTGAGTTTAACCGCCCGTTAACAACAGTTACGTGCCGCGCCTATACAATCGACTGCCATACAAGCACGCCTCTGGCTGTCGGCCCATGATTCAAACCGAAAAACTTCAGAAGTTGAAAGGACGACCCATGACTCAAACCAGTGCAACATCGCCCGACACAAATGCAATTCGTCCGTTTCATGTGAATGTTCCGGAAGCGGAGCTTACCGAATTGCGCCGGCGCATCAACTCCACCAGGTGGCCGGAACGGGAATTGGTTGCGGATGTGACGCAAGGCGTACAGCTCGCAACCGTTCAGGCACTCGCGCGTTATTGGGGGACGGAATACGACTGGCGGAAGGTGGAGGCGAGACTGAACGCCCTGCCGCAGTTCATCACCGAGATCGATGGCCTGGACATTCATTTCATTCACGTTCGCTCGAAACATGAAGATGCGTTGCCGCTCATCGTCACGCATGGATGGCCGGGCTCGATCATCGAGCAGTTGAAGATTATCGATCCCCTCACCAATCCCACCGCGCATGGCGCGAGCGCATCGGACGCCTTCCATCTGGTGATTCCGTCGATGCCGGGCTACGGCTTTTCAGGGAAGCCGACCGCTCCCGGCTGGGGTCCCGAGAGCATCGCGCGTGCCTGGGTCGTGCTGATGAAGCGCCTTGGATACACACAATATGTGGCGCAAGGCGGCGATTGGGGTGCGCTCATCACCGATCTGATGGGCGTGCTGGCGCCCCCGGAATTGCTCGCCATTCACACCAACATGGCGGGCGCGGTTCCAAGCGACATTGACGCGGCGGCCTTTACCGGTGCGCCGGCGCCATCCGGTCTCGCAGCCGACGAGCAACACGCTTTCGATCGGCTCGCCTTTTTCTACAAGCATGGCCTGGGCTACGCCATCGAGATGGGGAACCGCCCACAGACCCTTTACGGGATTGCGGACTCGCCGGTCGGCCTGGCGGCCTGGATCCTCGACCACGACGAAGCCAGTGAGGCGCTCATGGCACGCGTCTTTGCCGGCCAGTCCGAGGGCCTTACGCGAGACGACATCCTCGACAACATCTCCCTCTACTGGTTCACCAACACCGCGATCTCTTCGGCTCGTTTGTATTGGGAAAACAAACTTGCCTTTTTCGCCCCCAAGAACGTCGCCATTCCGGTTGCCGTCAGCGTTTATCCCGACGAGATCTACGCCGCTCCGCGGAGCTGGGTAGAGAAAGCGTATCCCAAACTCATCCATTACAACCGGCTACCCAAAGGCTGTCACTTCGCGGCGTGGGAGCAGCCGAAATTCTTTTCAGAAGAACTGCGCGCAGCCTTCAAATCACTGCGCAAATTAGCAAAAGCAGCATAGTCGGCTTAGTCCGGAAATCGCGATAAACCTTGTGCGGAGTGGATGAACTCCGCACTTTTCTTTCTTGAGCGCGATCAGGCCCCGCTTCAACTTCCGGATACAATTTGACTTCCGACACTAAGGGTGAAATGATTTTGCTGTCGAGCGGGTCGCAGCGTTGCACCGCAAACGAGTAGCTTTCGTCGCCTTTCTTGCGCACTCATACATCCTTTATCCATTCTGTCAGGAAAAGTGTTTTTTCGTAACTCTTGAGGGGGAGCAACTCGTGACACCAGCGCTACCGGCCAAGAAACGCGTCAAATTCGATTCCAGGAAATTCCTTTCGACCATCGACGGTGGGAGGAAAATCATGGTGTTCTCAAAGAAGCAGACGATTTTTGCCCAGGGTGACCCGTCCGATGCTGTTTTTTATATTCAGAAAGGAAAGGTTAGACTCACCGTCGTGTCGAAGATCGGGAAAGAAGCAACCATCGGCATTCTGAACGAGGGTGATTTCTTTGGCGAAAGTTGCCTCAAGGGGCGGCCCCTCCGCTTGGGCTCAGCGATCGCAATGACCGACTGCTCTGTAATGCGCATCGGGAAGAAGTCCATGCTCGAAGTACTGCACCGGGAACATGAATTTTCCGATATGTTCGTGGCGTACTTGCTGACGCGGAACATCCGATACGAAGAGGATCTGGTAGACCAGCTTTTTAACTCCAGTGAAAAACGACTGGCCCGGATGTTGCTATTGCTGGCTCATTTCGGCAAGGAAGGCGCGCCCGAAACTGTCATTCCCCAGATCAGTCAAGAGACGCTGGCGGAGATGGTCGGCACGACCCGGTCGCGGGTCAGCTTCTTCATGAATCGCTTCAGAGAGCTGGGCTTCGTGGACTACGGTGACGGCGGCGCGCTACAGGTGCACAGCTCGTTACTCAACATTGTCCTTCACGATTAACCGGTGCGATGCGGGTGATGCAGAAACCGCGGCAGGACCCTGGATTACGACTTTACCTTCGCGTACGCGTAACAGCCCAAAACTTGTAACCCGCGCTGGACAAGCCTTTCGGACAGACAGATTGCGAAAAGTGAGCAATATTGAACAGTCGGACTGTCTTTCGAGACTTATGATGCGCGTTCGACCGTTAGCTTTTGTTTGCAGAGCCTTCCCCACGAGGCGAAGCCGGGTTAAATGACGGTCGGGCCCGGCCCCCTCCCCCATCTGGCTGACTGGCCTAGCATGGCTACGTCATTTCGCTTCCGTCATCAGGAATCCGGACACTGAGAGAGCAGTCCTGAGAAAGCATGGTGGAGGATGCTCGCGAAGTAGTTGAAATATTCAAACCAAAGTCCTTCGGACAAAATTTGCCTCACCTATTCCCCGGGTTGCTCAGTATTGCTCAGACTCGTTTTGGACTCCGACATATGGTGGACCCTGTAATACGGAGGTTCCCCCCAAATGATCTCGCCTTGCGAAGACAGCAACTGGGTTTCGATTGCAGAACAGCTAAGCGTTGAGATGGATGAGGCCAAGCTCGCGATTCTGGTGAAGCGGCTGTGCTGCGCGTTGGATGCTCGCCAAAAACCAGCGACTCAGGAACAGATAAATAGAGACGTTGAGCAAATCGTCGCAGCTTGTCCGCCAGCGACTAAAGCCCCACTTGGAACGGAGTTTGGTCATCGAGGGCGAACGCCCTGGTTCGCCGCCTCTCGCCTCCGAATGAAATAGTCGATCTACTGCGTCTTGTTCTACAGGTGTGCTCTTCCTGGTCGGGGGAGGCTTGTTCGTCACCTTCCATTACGGGCATCATTGAAAGGTGGTCACTAACGCTCAGTTTTCTGCGAGGGGTGAGGCTAACGTTTGAGGAGAGGTCATTCCAGAAGATGCCCGAAAAGCCTAGAATCACACTGCCGGGGAAGGTCGACAAAATCATTCCATCGCTATCTCCAAAAGAACCGGATACGGTGCAGATTGCTTTGGAGAGTCCCCACGATCTGTATAGAGAGGTGCGAATCGAGAACACGCTCACCAATGAAAGCGGAGGCAAAGTCAGCCTCAAACTGGGAGAGCCGGTGGAGGTCACCATCACTGCGGAGGCGGGCTCCACAACCATCGAATCTCACATACCTGTTTCGGCCAAAAAAGCGTAGGCGTCGAGTGGTCTGAAGCAGCCACCTGACTGTTGCAAGATCGCCATATCACCAACGACGCCGAGTCATCCCACCTGCACCGCAAGCATCGATACGGAACCGCCATCCACTCCTTCCACCGGAAATGTCAGCCGCTCTGACTTGGCCCGCGTGCCCAGCACATAGAGCAGCGGCAAGTAGTGGTCGGGCGTGGGAATTGCCAGTTCGGCCTCCCTACCCATCTTCGTCTCGTAGTGCAGCAGCGGGGAGTAGTCCTCGGCCAGCATCAGTTCTCGGGCCCGCTGCTCGAAGCGGACGGCCCAGTCGTAGGGTTCCTGCACATGCCGTCCCCAGGCGTAGGCGTGCAGGTTGTGCACGATGTTCCCGCTGCCCAGGATCAGAATGCCTTCCTCGCGAAGCGGCGCGAGGCGCTGCCCGATTTCATGATGGAACGAAGGGGGCTGGGTTTCGTCGATGCTGAGCTGCACCACCGGAATATCCGCCTGCGGATACACATGGCAAAGAACCGACCAGGTACCGTGGTCAAGTCCCCAGCGATTGTCGCGCCGCACGGGCAGCGGAGCCAGAAGGTTCTGCACGCGAGCTGCCAGGTCGGGATCGCCCGGAGCTGGATACTGCACTTGAAACAACTCCGGCGGGAAGCCGCCGAAGTCGTGAATGGTTTTCGGAGACGTGCTGACCGTTACAGCAGCGTCCTGAATATACCAATGCGCCGACACCGCGAGGATGGCCTTAGGCCGGGGAAGCGTTCTCCCGACCGCGGCCCAGCGCTCTGTGACGGGGTTCGTCAGCAGAGCGTTCATGGGATTTCCGTGGCCGATGAAGAGAGATGGCAATCGCTGCGGCATAGTCATGCGGACCTGATAGACCGAGGGGTGGGATGTGAATCAATCTGATCCCCATGTCCCTTGAGATCGTAAAACAAATTTCACGCGCGCGTTGGAACTTGCGGGCCCCGTGACTGCTGTATCGCCAACTGGTCTCGACATCGGGAATTCGCCGCTCGCAGCGGGGTTGTTGTCGAAGTCAGCATCCCACCTTCTTCCCATTACCTTCGTGATCTAGGGAGCCATTACCTCGGCGCATAGAGTAACGGCATGGGACTTTCATCGATGGTGGTTTCGCGGGACTTTCAGGAAGTCAGCGTTTTGGAATGTATTCTCGGTGGACTGCAGATCACGTGCGATGTCGAGTCGCATCCCGAACGCGCGCAAGCCAAGCTCGCCAAGTCGAAGGTCGATGCGTTGATTGTCGATTGCGACCTGAGCGGCACTGATCAGTTCCTGCGCCACCTGCAAAGCGATTCTCACTTTCCCGTGCGCACTCCCCTCGTCGTTATGAGCGGACCGCGCCGCCGCCATGATATCGATTCCACTGGGGCGCTATTCAGTTTTGAAAAACCGATTTCCGTCGAGCAGGCCGTGCGCACACTGTCCGCGGCACGCAACCTGATCCTCGATGGCCGACTGCGCTATCACCGCCAGTCGATTGATGTTCCCGTCTCGCTGCTGTGCGGTCCGCAGAAAAAAATGCAAGCGGAATTGTTGAACCTGAGCCAGGGCGGAATCGGAGTGCGGGTGGACCGGGACCTCGATGTTCGCCAGCCTCTGCAGCTTTCCTTCAAGCTTCCGGGTACGCGCTACACGGTAAAGGCGCGCGGAGAGATTGCGTGGACCGATCAGCAGGGGAACGCCGGCATTCGTTTCCTCGACCTGCCCGATCGCTTGCAGCGCAGCCTGCAAATCTGGCTCGCCCAGCAGTACTTCGCCAACTAAATATCAAAACGGATCAAGAAGAGTAGCGCCGGCATCTTGCCGGCAGTCGCGAGGGCGTCTCGCCCTCGCCCACGGCGGGCGAGAGGCCCACCGGA
Source organism: uncultured Acidobacteriota bacterium (assembly GCA_963745435.1). Classification (GTDB taxonomy): domain Bacteria; phylum Acidobacteriota; class Terriglobia; order Terriglobales; family Acidobacteriaceae; genus Gp1-AA133. Next base: position 212,977 of record CAVUXK010000006.1, read on the forward strand.
CTGCCGGCGGGACGCCGGCGCTACTCTTCGAATGCTCAGCGGAAGCGGGCTCGCTTTTCGCCGGGATGGCCGTGCGCTTCCCGTACTGCGACTTTAGCCAGTTGCGCTCCGGGCGTTCCGCAGCCCAGCCACGCGCCCAGATACAGATACAGCGACGTGAAGAATCCGCATACGCCGATTCCCACCAGCACGGTCAGAGGCCACGCGGGAATCTCCCGCGCCACCGCGACAAAGGTGCAGAAGAACATTAAGCTTGCGGAAATCAGGATCAGCGAGTCCATGACTTTCGCCAGCGTGGCCGATGTCATGGGCACGGGGCACCACGGCAGGGAGATCGCCGGACTCTCAGGTAGCGTTGTTGTGCGCGGCGCCGCGAGGCCAACGCGAATCGCTGGCCGCGCCGGAGCCGAAAGAATCAGGTCGTCGAGTTCGCCGGGCAGCGGCAGAACCGGCGCCGCCTGCGCGACTCCCCGAAAAAGGGTCGCAAAGACCCAGTCATTCAGCTGGCGGACAGCATGCTGCGGAATATCCACAAAGCGCACCCCTGCCTGCCCGGAAGGATTCGCCCAGCTCACCACTGCCTGCACGTCGAAGCGCGCACGAGGGTTGAGCAGGTCAAAACGCGGTCGGAGTCCTGGAAGGTGGTGGTCAGGATGGACAGCGCGGCCGGGGACATCATCGCCGCCCCGAAGCCCTGGGCGAGCCGGGCGCCGACCAGCAGCCCCTGGCTGTCGGCCAACCCGCAGGCCAGCGAGGAGGCCGCGAACAGCGCGGTCCCGGCGATCAGCAGCCGCCGCCGCCCCAGCAGGTCCCCGGCCCGACCGCCCAGCAGCAGGAACCCGCCATAGGTGATCAGATAGCCGCTGACCACCCACTGCAGGTTCTGCACCGAGAACCCCAGATGCGTACGGATGGTCGGCAGCGCGACGTTCACGATCGCGCCGTCCATGACGTCCAGGAACGTCACCGCGCACAGCAGCGCCAGCGTGACCTTGCCGCGCCCGGTCGCCAGGAACGACCCCTCCGGCGGCGCCGTCGATGCGGTCATGGCGTCGCTCACGACCCGGCGGCTTCCATCACGGGGCCGACCTCGACCCCGCCGCCGACCCGCAGCACCGGGCAGTCCTTGGCCAGCGCCAGCGCGGAGTCCATGTCCTCGGCGGACACCACCGAGTAGGCGACCATCCGGGAGCCGCTGCCGCCGACCTCGCCGAGCGAGGCGTAATCGGTCACCGCGTGGCCGACGTCCACCAGGGCCGAGCCCAGCCCGCCGAACCAGGCCTGCCACTCGGCCGGCGTCCCGGCGTTGGGCGCGTAGTCGGAGGGCACACGGAAGGAGAAAACGTACTTGGCCATGATCTGTGGTCCTGTTCTGTATCCGGGGCGCGCCCCGGACTGGGACCGCCTCCAACCGGGTAGACGCCAGCCGGGCCAGCGAATTGGGCGTGCAGACACCGCCCAATTCGCGGGGCCGGCGGCGTCGGTACTTTCAGGCGAGCCGGACGCGCCCGGCGGAAAGAAGAAAAGCGAGGATGCATGCCGATGGAGATCGGACACGACGGACCAGATCGCCAGGCGCCGGCGACCACAACGCGTTCCGCGAACTGGTCGAAGTGCACTCCCACGAACTGCAGGTGCACTGCTACCGCATCCTCGGATCAGTGCAGGACGCCGAGGACGCGCTCCAGGAGACCCTCGTGTCCGCCTGGCGTAACCTGGGCGACTTCGGCCAGCGGTCCTCCCTGCGGACCTGGCTGTATCAGATCGCGACCAACCGGTGCCTGAGCATGCTGCGCGCGGACAGCAGACGGCCACGCACCGCGACCCCGATCCCCGACCTGACCCTGCCCGAGCCGACCGGCGTCAGCGACGCTCCGCCGTGGCTGGAACCATATCCGGACGTGCTGCTGGACAACCTCGTCGACCAGGCGCCCGGTCCGGAGACCCGCTACGAGACCACCGAGGCGATCTCACTCGCGTTCATCACCGCCTTGCAACTACTGCCGCCGCGGCAGCGCGCCGTACTCGTGCTGCGCGACGTGCTCGGCTACCACGCGGGCGAGGTAGCCAAGATGCTCGACGCCACCCAAGAATCGGTTCAAAGCGCCCTCAAACGAGCACGAGCCACGGTCGACAGCTACCTGGCGGACTCAGGGAGCAGCAGGCCCGCGCGTCAACCGGACACCACGGCCGAACGCCAGCTCGTAGCCCAGCTGACCGACGCCCTCGAACGGGCCGACCTCCAGGCCCTGGTAGGACTACTCGCCGAGGACGTCCGAGTCTCCATGCCGCCCGCGATGCTGGAGTACCGGGGAATCGACGTGGCCCGTCAATTCTTCGCAGCCGTCACCCTCCGGCCCGGCCGGTCCTACCGGGTGGTGCCGACCCGCGCCAACGGCCAGCCGGCGTTCGGCATGTACATGGCCGATCCCCACACAGGTGTCTACCGGGCCTACGGACTGCATGTCGTCACGATCGCCGACGACCGCATCACCGCGGTCACCGGCTTCGACGCGAGCGTGATGCCACGGTTCGGGCTGCCTCGGACGCTTCCCGGAACGCCTGGACCGGCGCTGACGGCCAGCCGCACCTGCACTGCCTCGCCATCAGGCTCAAACGCGGCTATGCCGCCGTGCCCAGCAGCGTGGCCCTGACATACAGCTCCGGCAGGGGGCGACGGGTGATTCCAGGTAACTGACAAGATGCCCGGACAGCAGGGGTCCCGGACGCCAGGGGTAGGGCCGCGCCGGATTCGGCTTGCTCGGCCAGGAGAGTCCTCGTGACCGCTGGAGTCTCTAGCCGATATATGTAGGATAAGGATTATGAGGATGACCGCGGCCCTGGAACGGGTGTTCCGGGTCTTCCTGGATGATCCCGCCGCCCAGCGGTACGGCTATGACCTGATGAAGGCGGCCGGGCTGCCCAGCGGCACCTTGTATCCGCTGCTGGCCCGGCTGCAGGCCCGCGGGCTGGTGGCCTCTTCGTGGGAAACGCCGCGCCAGGACGGCGAGCGGCCGCGGCGGTACTACCACCTGACCGGCGAAGGCATCGAGGTGGCCCGGCTGGAACTCGCCCAGCTTCCGGCCCGGCGCCGGCGCGTGCCAGGCCGCCCGATGCGGCCCGCCGCGGCGGATGCGCCATGAGAGGCGAACGGTACGCACTGCGCACCGGGGAGTACCTGGTCTCCCTGGCCTGCCTGGCGGCTGCCGGCCAGGATCCGGCAGGAGCGGTACCAGGAGTGGCTGGCCGAACTGCCGGTGATCCTGCGCGACCGCGACACCGGGCCCGCGCCGGTGCGCGTGGTCCGCATGCTGGCCTTCGCCGCGGACACGCTGCGCGGGACGGCTCTGGCCCCGGATGCCTATCACGGGGCTCACCGCGGCGCGCCCGCCAGGAACACGGCGGCCAAGAGCGTCCGCTGGCTGGGCACCGGCCTGCTGCTGGCCGGTGGCCTGCTGGGCGGCCTGCTGTTCCTGCTGGCCTATGAAGGCTGCATCATCTACCAGCTCGCCACCGGCCCGAACCTGCCCTTCAGCGTGACGCTCGTGCTAGTCAACCTCGGGTTTTTCGCCGCCAGCTTCACGCCGTGTTGGGTCAGCCCAGTGTGGCGCTGGTACAGCACAAGCAAGATCGTGGCGGAGCCGGCCTGTCCATCCGGGCGATCGCCAGCCCGTCCGGCTGGGGTCACCCGCTGCTGTTCGCGATCATCAGCTACTGCGGATACGCGATCTCGGCCGCCTGCCTCGGCATGGCCGTGGTCCAGGCCGTCAGATACCCCTCCCGGCCCCAGCACGCCGGCCAGGGGCCGGAGCAGCAGCCTGGCCGGCCATGAGCTGAGGGAAACCCGGCCAGACTCCCAGCCGACGGACCCGCCCTGGCCACAGCACCCGCAACGCCCGGCAACCGACACGGGTCCGTGACCATCACGAAACGCGGGGACAGAACCCTGCGCGCGCAACGAGGTGGCCCTTAGTGCGACCGGGCTGTGACCCGGAGCCGGTGCCCCGGCAAGCCGCTTCCGGCTGGCTTGCGCAGTATGCACCCTGCACCATATCGTTTCGATGTATCGATCCGATATATTGGTGGGCAGATCGCCACATGACCTGCCGCGCGAGATGGAGGCAGCCTGGTGTCCAGCGCGCAGTTGTATGACGCCATCGGAGCCACCTATACCGCGACGCGGCGGACCGAGCCGCGGATCGCCGCGCAGGTCTGGGCTGCGCTCGGCGATGCGCGGACCGTGCTGAATGTCGGGGCGGGCACCGGCTCTTACGAGCCCTCCGGCCGTGACGTCATCGCGGTGGAACCGTCGGCGGTCATGCGGGCGCAGCGCCCCGCAGGCGCAGCGCCGTGCGTGGCTGCCACCGCGGAGAGCCTCCCCTTCCAGGACCAGTCCTTCGACGCGGCGATGGCTTTCGCGACCATCGATCACTGGCAGGACCCGATCGCGGGCCTGCGCGAGATGCGGCGCGTCGCTCGCCGCGTGGTGGTGTTCACGTGCGACGTCAGTGACCCCGACCGGTTCTGGCTGAATCGTGACTACCTGCCGGAGTACGCCGGCCTGTGGGCCGGCCGGCCTTCGCTGACCGAGCTGGCCGGCGCGATCGGAGCCCGGACCGAACCGGTGCTCGTTCCGCGGGACTGCGCGGACGGCTTCTACACGGCCTACTGGCGCCGGCCCGAGGCATACCTGGACGAGCATGTCCGCCACGGCATGTCGATCTGGGCCAGAGTCGGGCCGGACGCCGAGCAGCGGGCAGTGCACAGCCTCCGTGATGACCTCGCATCCGGCCGGTGGGCCGAACGCAACCGCGACCTCGCCGGTCTCGGCGCGGCAGAGCTTGGCCTGCGCCTGCTCATCGCCTGATCCCCCCGACGACCTCCGCCAGGCCCTCGACACCATCAGCCACGCCAACGGGCCACACCGGCCCGCACGGAATTGCAGGCAGTATTGGCAGGTGATCACCAAACCTGTGATGCGGCCAATTGCACTGGTGACGGGAGCTGGGCAGCTTGAGCAGGACCGCGCCGAAACCAAGAGCCAAAGTCGGCGTACTATCCGGCATATGTCGGCGACTGCGCGCCGTGGGCCGGCGAAGGTTCGGTCTACCGAGATGCGGCGAACGGCACGTGGGTCGGCGCGATCGCGCTGGCCGGGTTGCGGGCCTCGCCGGTCGGAAGGGTAAGGAGGATGGCTGATGCCCGCACCGGATAGATCCCGCGCCCTGGATCACATCGTGGTGGTGCTGTTCGAGAACCGTTCCATGGACAATGTGCTCGGGCACCTGTACGGCCCGGGGGACGGCAAGACCTTCGACGGGGTCATCGGCAAGGACCTGAGCAACCCCATTCCCGCGTGGGCGGAGCACGGCGCTGACCGCCAGGTCGTCCCGTACACCGTCGCGACCGATATGGATTCGCCGAACCCGGACTCGGGTGAGGAGTACTACCACACCAACACCCAGCTGTACGGCGTCCTGGATGACCATAACCGGTTCAAACTCGGCGAGGTGGTCACGGCGCCGTGGAATGCGCCGCCGCCCGGGGTGGTGCCGACGATGGACGGGTTCGTGGCCGACTACATCTCCACCTTCACCGGGGAGATGGGCCGCCAGCCCACGTATGAGGAGTACGCCCACATCATGACCGGCTGCACCCCGGAGCAGCTCCCGGTGCTCAACGGCATAGCCCGGGATTTCGGGGTCTTTGACCACTGGTTCTGCGAGGTGCCGTCCCAGACGTTCATGAACCGGTCGTTCTGGACCGCGGCCACCTCGTCGGGTTTCGTGGTGAACAGCCCGATGAGCAAGTGGTTTGCGAAGAATGACGCCGAGACGATCTTTGACCGGCTGGAGGCATGTGGCCGGACCTGGAAGGTCTACGTCATGGAGCCGATGCCGGTCTCGTTCACCGGGGTGATCCACTATCCCCGGCTGAAGGACCGTCTGGCCACCCACTTCGTGCCGTTCGCCGAGTTCGAGAAGGACGCCGCGGCGGGCACGCTGCCGGACTTTTCGCTGATCGAGCCGAACATGCTGACCGGCCACGACGACTACCACCCGGCATTCGGCCGCTCGTTCTCGGCCGCAGTGGACCTCAAGATGGACAGCCCGTCCTCGATGCTGGGGGGCGAGGCGTTCCTGGAGCGGGTGTTCAGTACCTACCGGTCCGCCACCAGCGAGACGGGCGCGAACGTGTGGAACACCGCGCTGCTGATCGGGTGGGACGAGCCGGGCGGCACCTACGATCATGTCCCGCCGGGGCCGGTCCCGCCGCCGGACCCGGCCGCGCCTGCTGGCGAGTTCGGTTTCACCTTCGATCGCTCCGGGTACCGGGTGCCGGCCATCATCGTGTCGCCATGGGTGGAGCCGGGTTCGGTGTACAACGAGGAGTACCGGCACACCTCGCTGATCGCCACGCTGCGGAAGACCTGGGGGCTGGGTGAGGCGTTCACCGGGCGGGATGCCTCGGCTCGCCCGTTCGATCACGTCTTCTCGCGCGCCACGCCCCGCGACCCGGAAGCTGGGTGGCCCCCACGGCGCATCGTGTACCCGAATGGACGGCGGACCCCGAAGTGATCGGCCAGGCCCTGAGCAGCCTCGGCAAGGGCCTGGTACCCGCCTTCATCGCTATGGCCCGGCAGCTGGGGGTGCCGCTCCCGGCCGAACTCAACGACCCGGAAGCAGCCCTGCCGCCCGGCCGCGTCGTCGGCGTCCTCCGGGACATCGCCGGCCACTTCTTCCCGCTTCTTGCCGGAGACGCGAAAGACCGCCGATGAGTCCGGGGCCCCGAAGCGACGGCGCGCATCGCGAGCAGGATCACTCAGCATTGAAGGGATCACAGGCCTGGGCGGTTCCTTGATCCGCGCGGCATAGGATCGGCGGCATGGCGACGCGGCTTGTTCAGATTGCGATGAATGCCCAGGACGACGCCGCGGTCGGCCGGTTCTGGGCGGAGGCGCTCGGCTGGGGTGTTGCCAGCGAGGAACCCGGCGTGACCAACCTCGAACCCGTGGGCTTCGCCTATCCCGACCCCGTCGCCGTCTGCATCGACGTCCTTGCCGTCCCGGAACCCAAGACGGTGAAGAACCGCGTGCACATCGACCTCGCCACCACCTCTGCGGCCCATCAGGCGGACCTGGTCGCGCGCCTGCAGGATCTCGGCGCGACGCCCGCCGACGTGGGCCAGGGCGACGTCCCGTGGACCGTCCTCGCCGACCCGGAGGGCAACGAGTTCTGCGTGCTGGAGCCTCGATCGATCTACCGGGACACCGGGCCGATCGCCGCGGTGGTGGTCGACTGCGCGGACCCGCGGGCCATGGCCCGGTTCTGGGGCGAGGCGATGGACTGGACCCTGCACGAGGTGACCGACGATCATGCGATGCTGCGCTCCGCCAAGGGTGTCGGCCCGTATCTGGAGTTCCTCCGCACGCCGGACGTGAAGACCGTGAAGAACCGCGTCCATCTCGACCTCCGGCCGTACCCCGGTGACGATCAAGCGGCGGAGGTGGCCCGGCTGCGGGCTCTCGGCGCCACCGACATCGACGTCGGCCAGGGCGACGTGCCGTGGACGTGCCTCGCCGACCCGGAGGGCAACGAGTTCGACGTCCTCACCCCGCGCTGACGCGGAGCCTGGCAGATCGCCGTCACGTCGTCAGATGCCTTGTAGCGTGCTTTCGGAGGATGCTGAGGACATGAACCGCGAGCGCGCAGAGGCCCACCTGCGGCTACTAGCCGAGGCCGAACTGCGCCACCTGCCGACGTTGCCCGCCGGCAGCACCGTGAGCCACAGACTGGCGCTGGTCGCGCAGGCACTGTGTGCCGTGGGCGCGATCGACATTGGCACTGCCGAGCAGATTCAGGCAGAACTCGATCTTGCTCTTGCTATGCGGCAGGCTAGCTCACGCAACGCGGCCAGCCCTGGTCCGGGCGAGTTGTCACCGGCCGTGGCCGTGCGGGCGCGGCTGGACAGGCTAACGCAGGTCGAGCTCGGCCAGGCTGCCGGGACCTTCCCCGTCTCCGACCCCAGCGCCTGGCACACAGCAGCACCACAACCAGCATCGCGGCGGCTCGTGCCGGTAGGCAGAATGATCCAGATCCGCGATGCCGACCTCCGCAGCGAGCTGCTGCTTCTGACTTACGCGCAGACTCCGGATGGCGCGCTGTTCACGACGGCCATCGAGACGCATAGATCGCCCGGCATTCGCGGACCTAAGGGGAGGCTGTGCAGACAACCAGAGCAGCGGCCCCGCCAGTTCAGCGCGACAGATGACCACGGCGCCACCTACCACCTCAGCTTCAGGGCGGGGAGCCGAGCTGGCGTGATCGAGCTACATCCAGACCCGCCCCTGGAGATCCGCTGGCTTGACCTCACCACAACCCCCGGCGAGCCCGCTATCCGCATCGATCTTGGCCCGCAGGACCCGCTAGTCCCTGCGCCAGCCGTCACCGTGACCCAGAAGGCTAAAAGCCCCGGTGAACTCCTGCTGGACGTCATCGCCGCCCGGCTTCTCACCGTGGCGGTGACCTTCCCGCAGGACACCCCCGACCAACTGGCCGCCGCGCGGCGTGAATTGCTCTGGCTCGCCGCCGAGGACAGGCTGGGTGACATCATCGCCGCACTTCAGGCGGTCGGCGCACTGCAGGCGGCCAGCCCTGTCCCTGGCCAGCTCGCCGGGCTGTGCGCCCGTCTCGGTATCAGCGGTCACGGCATCACCGCGCCGCCCGGCGGCGACCTTCCGGAACCGTGGGAGAGCATGCTAACCGGCTACCACTGCCGAAAGCCCTACCCAGCCCTGGCTTCCGGCAGCTGGGCTACCCCACTGGCCGAGCTGCCTGAGCAGGACGGCACCAGGAACGCGATCCTGGACCTGCACCACGGCGAGTTCGGCACCATCCTGCACATGCTGGTCAGCGGCGTCACCATGGAGAACGACTGGCCGTACAGCAGGGTGGTCCGGCCCCTGCCGGTGCTGTGGATCCAGGACAATAGCGAACGCTGGCACACCACGCAGGCCTACGGCACCAGCCGCCCGGGTGGCAAGGGCGAGGTCGTGCTGTGGCTGGACATCCTGCCCCCGCTGGATCGCGGCACCACCTGGATCGACGTGGTGGCCGCAGGGCAATCGGCTGAGGTCCGGGCCACGCTGCCGCTTCGCTGGAAGTGATCGCCCATCAGTTCGCCGGCGCCGCAATGCGATCTCGAGGCACAGATGCGTGGTTCAGGACGGCTCTGGCCGGTAGACGTGGAGAGCCCATCGGCCGCTTGCGTCCCGGCTGTGAACTGCCGTGCCCATCACGAGCTGGCCGTCTGTCCGGGCGGTGGCGAGGATCGTCAGGAAGTCCGCGCTGTCGGCGGTGGTCAGCGTGCCCAGGCGGTGATTGCTGCTGTAGATCTCCACGCGCTTCCCGTCATCGCTGTTTGCCTCGGTGAGCAAGACGGGGATGGGGCTCCCGCTGGCATCAGGCGGCGGCCGGCTCAGGCCGGCGCGAATCGTTCCGCGGCGTCCGGGTCAAGTATCACGTCCACCGGTGGCCGGGACCGGTCGGGCCGGACCACCAGCGGTTTCCGGTCCAGGATCATGTTCGTCCAGCCGCAGGAGGCGCAGCGGATGTCCAGCACTCCGCGCTCGTCGGGCAGCCATACCTCGATGCCGCTACCGCATCCGGCGCATGTGAGGGTGGCTGGTTTTGGCGGCCCGTACCGGCGCGCCATGAGGGCTATGTTCTCGTGAAGCGGCCCGAGCGACATGGTGGCCCGCCGCTCGTCGACGGTTTCCGGGTCACGAAGGTTGCGCGGAACCCAGCCGTCCTCCCGGCCGGTCATCTGCGTGCCGTATTCCTGCGGTTTGTCCTCGGCCAGCAACACCCGGTCGGTCAGGTAGGCAAGCTCGCCCAGGGCGGCTTCGCCGCGTTCGACCGCTCCCGTCATCAGGTCCAGGCAGCTGCGCTGGAACGCCGGATCCTGGTCCGCGTGCTGCGCCAGCAGCCAGGCCGCGTGCGCGCCATCCTCCCCTACCATCGACCGGCCCGGCCAGCCCACCTCGGCTACGAGGTCTCGCAGCCAGGGCAGGTTCTCGCCGTCAACCGATGCCATGGTCTCGGTGTCCGGCTCTGGCCCGCCCCGCGCCGCCTGGTCTTTCTCCGCACGGCGCAGCAGTTCGGAACGCAGTTCCGGATTCATGGACCGATCATCCCGTTCCCGGCGGTAACCGGCAACGGTCAGCCGGGAGCCGGGTCGCTGGTCCGCCCGGGCAGATTGTCAGCACCTCTGCTTAGGCTCGGGCTCATGGCCGATAGCAGTTTGTCTGTACGTGATCGCGAAAACTTCCTGGCCGAGCCGCACGTCGCCGCTTTGTCGGTGTCGGCCGGTCAGGCCCGAGGCCCGCTCACCGTGCCGATCTGGTACCAGTACGCGCGGGGCGGGGAGGCGTGGGTGCTGACAGAGGCCGGTTCCCGCAAGGCTCGCCTGATCGAAGCGGCCGGGCGGTTCACCCTGATGGTCGAACGAGTCATGCCGACCGTTCGGTATGTATCGGTCGAGGGGCCGGTCACTCGCACGGTCCCGGGGACCGATGAGCTGTTGCGGGAGATCGCGGCGCGATACCTTCCGCCGGACCAGGTTCCGGCCTACATTGAGTTCGTCGAGGCGGAGCTGGGCGAGCAGGTCGCGATCTACCTGCGTCCGGAGCGATGGCTGACCGCGGATCTCGGCCCGGGAGCGATACCACCGCAGTGAGGTGGACTGCGGGAAATCTCGAAGATTCCGCAGAACGCAGCCCCGCTGATCTTCGCCGACACGACCTATCGTTATGGCATCGGGCTTGGCCGGAATGACGGTCAGAAGGGCGCGGAGCATGTTCGAGCGGTTTACCGAGCGGGCGCGCCGGGTTGTGGTCCTGGCCCAAGAAGAAGCCAGGATGCTGAACCACAACTACATCGGCACCGAGCACATCTTTCTCGGCCTGATCCGGGAGGGCGAGGGCGTAGCGGCCAAGGCGCTGGAATCGCTCGGGATCAGCCTGGAGGCGGTGCGACAGCAGGTCAGGAGATCATCGGCCGCGGCCAGCAGGCGCCGTCCGGGCACATCCCGTTCACGCCACGGGCCAAGAAGGTGCTCGAGCTGTCACTGCGCGAGGCACAGCAACTCGGCCACGACTACATCGGCACCGAGCACATCCTGCTCGGCCTCATCCGTGAGGGCAGCGGCGTGGCCGCGCAGGTGCTGGTGAAACTGGGCGCTGACCTGAACCGGGCGCGCCAGCAGGTGGTCCAGCTGCTGCATGGCCATCAGGCCGAGGATGTGATGAGTGAGGATTCCCCGTTGCCCGACGACGCGCTGACGCAGGCCGGCTCGCTGGACCGGCGGCTGGCCGCGATCGAACGCTGGGTGGGCCTGCGGCCGGACCTGGACGACCTGGACCAGGAGATCGCACGGGTGCGCCGGGAGAAGGAAGCCGCGATCGACAGGCAGGATTTCGAGACTTCTGCCGCGCTGCGCGACCAGGAGAGGCAACTGCTGGCTGCCCGTGCCGGCCAGGAGAAGGAGTGGACCGAGGCCGCTGCTGGCCGCATGCCGCTGGCCCAGGAACTGGCCCGGGTGAAGGCCGAAGTGGAGAGGCTACGGGCCGTTATGCGCGAGCACGACATCGCGCCGGGTGACGACGCTGCATAGGCGCCCACACGATGGCATTCGTTCTCGGGCCACGAGGAAAGCGGCTGTGCGCTGTACCGAGTCTGCGAGGCAGAGCCGCCTTGACCTGCGCCGGGCACCGACTGCGGTAACGGCGGCCAGGATCAGAACCTGCGGAAGTCGGGGTGGTCGTCGTGCCACCACACCAGCACCACCTTGCCGATCATGCTTGAGCCTTTGATCGGCCCCCAGTACCGGCTGTCGCAGGAGTCCGCTCGGTTGTCGCCCAGCATGTAGAACTCGCCTGGCGGCACCCGGTAGGGGTGCTGGCTGCTCGCTATCGGCGGCCCGAGCGGGTCGTTGTGCGGCAGGTAGGGCTCGGCTAGCAGCCGCCCGTTCACGTAGATGCTGTTGCCCGACGAATAGATCGTCTGCCCCGGCAGCGCGATGACGCGCTTGACCAGGTCGCCTTCCTGCGGCCCGCAGTGGTCGAGCGGCGGGTGGCTGAACACCACGATCTGGCCCTCGTGTACGTCACGCCAGGTGAAAAACGCCTTCTGCACCAGGACCCGGTCGTACACGCCGAGCGTCGGCACCATGGACGATGAGGGGATCCAGAAGGGCTGGAACGCGAACGTCCGCACCAGGCCGGCCAGCAGCACCGCCACGAGGATGGTGATGGCCATCTCAGCCAGCGCCCGCTTCCACCGCCGGCGTCGCCGCGGGGCGGTCCCGGCAGGGTCGGCGTCAGCAGGATCGGCCATGCCCGGTTTCCCAGATGATCACCTGCGGGCGGCTCATGGCGGGGGTCACGCCCGGAACGGGCTCAGGCGAGCCAGGCCGACAGTGCGCGCGTCCTGGCGCCTGGCTCGTGCTGGCCGCCCTGGCTGGCGCCGCCGAGGCCAGCAACCCCGCCGAGACGCCCAGCGAACAGGCCGCGACCAGCAGCGCGCAGGCGACCGCGGTCAGGTACCGGCCGGGGCGTGGCGTGAGCCACTCCCGCGCCGCGCCCGCCAGGTAGCTCCAGGCAACCGAGACCGCCGGGGTCCCGTCCCTGATGAGCAGTGCGGCCAGCTCGGCGGCCTCCTCCCCGTGCCGCCGCCGCCAGCGGGCCGGGTAGCACCGCAGCACGGTCTCGACCAGCCGGGCCGCCCGGGGGTCATCCATCAGATGCCGCCCAGCCGCAGCCGCAGCCGCCCGGCCGCGCTGACTCGCTCAAGCGAATCGAGGTGCACGCGCAGCGCCGCCGCCCCCGGCGCGGTGATGCGGTAGGGATGGCGCCGGTCGTCGGCGGGCAGCGGCTCGATCAAGCCGAGCCGCTCGAGCCGGTCCAGCGCGCCGTAGAGGGTGCCGGGCCCGAGCTCGACGTCGGCGAGCTGCTTGATGTCCTGGATCAGCGCGTAGCCGTGCTTGGGTCCGTCGGCGAGGCTGATCAGGATCAGCACCGACGCCTCGCCGACCCGGCGCAGCACGTCCTGCCCGGCCCTGCCGTCCCGTTTGCTCACGGCCACCCGCCCTCCTACTACGTCGGCCAATATATCAGTCAACGTAGTAGCAGCGACAGGGTTGCCACGGAAACAGCAGGGCGTGCTCAGGCGGGAGCACGTGCCCGGCGCGGCTGGTGCCCAACATCTGGACCCGGCGTCCAGCCGCATCACGACATCGCTCCAGCCATGACGCCAAGCCCACATGGACGCCGCGCCAGGGCGACAGGGCTGAGTGCGCCGATCACGCGATCGGCGAACAGGTGGATCGACCGGTACGGTCGGAAACCCTCGGCGGTTTCATGTCGTCGCGGACCAAGCGGTGACGCCGAGCAGCCAGGTGAGCGCTCCTGGAGCGGTGTCAGTGTCGCGATCCGTAGCCAGATGCACGCTGTCCAGCTATGGCCACGGCTGTCCGAAAGGCCTGCTCATAGCGCTGACGATCGCGCCGGAGGGTGCGGACAGGTAGCTGACCCGGCCAGGTGGTTCAGTACTCCTGGCCGGTTTCCGGCTGTATCCAGGCTCATCCAGGGATCTTGTTAGCATCCGCGTTAGGAAGATCACGAATTCTCGTTTAGGGGGAAGGGCCGCGATGAGCGAGAACACCGAGACCGCGATCCTCGCCGGGGGCTGTTTCTGGCCCGCGCAGGAACTGCTGCGTCACCGCGACGGAGTCATCTCCACCCGCGCCGGCTACACCGGCGGGGAGAACGACAACCCGACCGCCGATAACCATCCGGGTCACGCCGAGGTGGTCGAGGTCATCTTCGATCGGGAGCGGACCTCCTACCGGGACATCCTCGAGTTCTTCCTCCAGATCCACCGGCCCGATCTTGGCGAAGGGCTCGTCGGCTCCGATTACCGCTCCGAGATCTTCTGTACGAGCGACGAGCAGCGCCAGGTCGCCGAGGCCACGATCGCCGACGCCGACGCCTCGGCGCATGTGGCCAGCAGGTCGTGACCAAGATCAGCGAGGCCGGGCGCTTCTGGGAGGCCGAGGCCGAAGACCAGGACTACCTGCCAGTCACTACCCCGAACGGCAATCAGCATGCCGCGTAGCCCGCTGCGGGATCAGCCCCGGAGGAAGGACGCCCGGGCTCGCGCGGGCTGCGTAACCCGCATCAGCGTGGTGACGACCAGGCCGCCCAGCAGTCCGGCCGCGATGCCGGCCAGCTCGACCAGCCGTTGCGGGTCGTCATCGCCGACGACCAGGCCAGCGTCCGCGGAGGGCTTGGTCTTGCTGCTCGGCGGTCTGCCCGGCATCGACGTGGTTGGCGCTCGCCGCGGACGGCGAACAGGCGCTGGAACTGGTGGCCGAGCACCAGCCCGACGCGATCCTCGCTCGACCTGCACATGCCCGTGCTGGACGGCATCGGCGCCACCTACCGGCTCGCCGCCGATCATCCTCGCGTCGCTATCGTCGTGCTCACCACGTACGTGGACGATACGTCCGTCCTTGAGGCGCTCCGCGCCGGCGCGCGCAGCTACCTCACCAAGGACGCCGACCGTACCGACATCGCGCGGGCGCTGCGAGCCGCGGCCGGCGGGCTGACCGTGTTCGACCCGCGCGTGCACGCCACGCTGCTCGCCGCCACGTCTCCGGCCGCTACTTCGCCCGACCCGCCGGACGGCCTGACCCAGCGTGAGGTCGAAATCCTCGGGCTGATCGCCCAGGGCCTGACCAACGGCGAGATCGCCGAACGCCTGTTCCTCAGCAACCACACGATCAAGACCCACATCAACCGCATCTTCGCCAAGACCGGCTCACGCGACCGGGTAGCCGCGATTGGCTACGCCCAGCGCCACAACATCGGCTAGGCGACCCTCATGTGCTCCTGCTCGTCCTGCATTCCCGCTCGCGCCGCCGTCCGGCGTCCTATCACCACAACCCCGGCACGAGCCGCTTCGTGCGGGCGGCGTAGTCCGTGTACGCACGACCTATCACCTCGGTGAGAACGGCTTCCTCGACGAAGATCCGGTGGATCAGGACGCCGGCTGGCAGCACCAGCAGGATCGCCAGCGCAGGCCAGTCGCCGTAGACCAGGCTCAGGCCGGCCATCAGGAGCAGGATCCCGGTGTACGACGGATGCCGCACCCACCGGTACGGGCCGCTGTCGATCACCTTCTGCCCGGTGTCTACCTCCACGGTCATCCGGAACGACCTGCCTAGCACCACGATCGCCCAGATCCGGACCGCCAGGCCGGTCCACATGACGAGCAGGCCGGCCACGCTCAGCCCGGTCGACCCGAACTGCCAGGCGGCGGCGTTCTGCAGCACGTCGGTCAGTATCCCGGCCGCCACGACCGCCGCCGTGATGATGATGATGTTCAGCCAGAGCGTTCCCCGGTCCCGCGCGGCGCTGCCCTTCCCGCGGACCCGGTCGCGGATTAGCAGCCCGACTTCCAGCGCCAGCCACGCCGCGATGGTCAGCTGCACTACCACGTGGATCACCCACTCCAGCGCGAAGGTCTTCCGGGTGCTGGTTCTCGTGCTCCCAGCGTCGCGCTGACCAGGTACCAGGGGCGTCAACCCGCAGTTTGATTTCAGGTATGACCCGGTCCTGCATCGGCGGGATCTTCCGACCTGGGTGTGATCTCGGTCCCGGTGGCGGCGAGGATGTCGAGGAACGGACCGACCCGGTGCCCATCCTGGGCAGAATGCCGGAACAGGCTGTCCCGGTTCACGCTGTATACGACGCGCCGCCCGGTGCGGGTGCGGGTGAGGTACCCCGCGGCCTCCAGGTCGGCCACGATGGCCTGCACGGAGCGCTCGGTCAGGCCGACGACCGGGCTGATGTCCCGGATGCGGGCGTCGGGGTTGCGGGCGATTTCCACCAGGACATGCCCGTGGCCAGTGAGCAGCGTCCAGGCACCACCGCTCTGGTTAGGGTCGCTCATGCTCCCTGAGCATATAACTCGCGAGCGGATTGGCGCGAGATAAAATACATGAAATTTTTCTCGCGCTTTATATTGACGTACGCCTGCTCGCGGGCGGATCCTGGTAGTGCCCTGATCGGGTCGTGCCAGCCGCCACAGGGGGTGCTCAGATGCCTGACGGCAGTTTCCCGGTTGAGATCGTCAAGGGCATGCCGGTGGTGGCCGCGCCCGAGGAGATCGACATCACGAACGCTGAGGCGCTGCGGGCAGCTCTGCTCAATGCAGCCGCGAACGGACACGACAGGCTCGTGGTCGACATGACCCGGACCCAGTTTTGCGATTCGTCCGGGCTGCACACCCTGATCGCCGCGCACAAGCGAGCCGAAGCCGAGGGCCGTGAGGTTCTGCTCGTCATTCCCAGCCCCACCGTCCTGCGGGTTTTCGCACTCACCGGCATGGACAGGGTGATCCCCAACTTCACCAGCCTGCCCGAGGCCCTGGCACGAACGGCTGCCACCGCGAACGGCCACAGCCGCCAGGCCCAGCCCCGTTCGCCTGGGAGCTAGCGCCCACGGGCTCGTCTGGAAGCCCCATCGGGAGACCTGGCCCCGCCGGAGGCCGGGAGAGCAGATCGCGGCCGGGATGTTGTGCCCGCGAGGTTGGCTACGCTGCACCGAGCGTGCGTAACCGCTCGGGCCGGAGGCAAATATGCGATATATCGCAATAGACCGTCGCGGGCCTTACCTGTGGGTCACCTTCGACCGTCCCGACAAGCTGAACGTGCTACACGCCGAGGACCTGCCCGGACTCCGGGACATCATCGTGAATCTCGATCCAGGCGTCACGGGCCTCGTCTTCACGGGTGCCGGGCCGGCGGCGTTCAGCGCGGGGATGAACATCGAGACGTTCGTCGGCATGGACCGTGCCGGTGCGAAGGCATTCATCGGCCAGCTCGCCCAGATCATGCAAGCCATCCGGCGGTCACCGGTCGTCACCATCGCCGCGGTTAGCGGATACTGCCTGGGCGGAGCATTCGAACTGGCCCTCGCCTGCGACCTCCGCGTGGTCACCACGACGGCAGCCTTCGGGCTGCCCGAGATCAAGGTCGGCGTGCCGTCCGTCATCGACGCGGCCCTGCTACCCGGTTTCGTCGGTCTCAGCAAGGCACGCGAGATGATCCTCACGGGTGATACCTACCGACTCGACCAGCTACCGCCGCACAGCATCGCCAACGTGGTCACCGAGCCCGGCCAGCTCGCCGAAGCCACCGAACATCTGCTGGAACGCACTGCGACGCATACCCGCACGGTCACTGCCGCCCAACGCCGGCTCTTCAGCCTCTGGCTCAACAATCCGCTCGATGCAGCGGTGGAGTACAGCACGGACGAGTTCGCAGGGACGTTCGGAGCGCAAGAGACACGAGATCACATCGCACACCACTACCGGCGGATCACGGGCCGAAGCTCCCTGACGGAGCGCGGAGGACTCGACGGTCGCCCGGGCAGGGATATGTCGCGAGGAGGTGATCCGATCCGGGCACGGTGCCGTAACCCGGGTGAGGAGCACCGCCGGGACCGTGGCGGAAAGGCCACGCCGCGCGGGCACGAGGAGGGGAAATGGCCACACCGCAGGAAGCCCTGGCCGCCGCGTACGAGAGCTGGAACGCGGGCGACCTGGACGGGTACCTGTGCTTGTACGACGAGGGGATCGCCTTGCACGGCTACTCCCCCGAACCCATGAACAAGGACCAGGTCCGCGGCTTCTACCAGGGGATATTCAGTGCCTTCGGCACGCCGAAGCTCGAGTTCCACGAGGTCCTGTGGGACGGCGACGTGGCCGCCATCCGGTTCACCATGACCGGCCGGCACGTGGACGAGTTCATGGGCGTACCCGCGAGCGGAACGGCCATCGCGCTGCCCGGCATCACCATCTTGCACTTCCGCGGCGACCGGGTCATCGAGCGCTTCTCCCAGGCGGATATGCTGGGCCTGCTGGTCCAGGTGGGGGCCGTGCCGGCGCCAGCCTGAACCCGGCGGCGGGCTTAATCCGCCGAGCAGTGGGTATGGGCGATCGGTCTGCCTGCCGACCGTGAGCCGCCGGCGGGCGCATACCTGCCGGGTGGCCGCAACTGGCATGGTGGCGTGGTCTCCCGTCGCCCTTCGTGGCTCTCCCGGCGTCGCTAGATGGGAGGCTACATTGACAGGGGCCAACGCTGCGCTGCACGACCTGAGCGTGTGGGCGCGCGGCAACCTGCTGGTGATCGTGCTGCTGGTGCTGGGAGCGATCCTTCTCACCCGGTTCGCGGTATGGTCCCGCGACCGGTTCATGGCGCACATCGACGCCCGCGCGAACGACGACGACGAACTGGTGCGCTCGGAGGCCGCCAAGCACCGCCAGGTCGTCGCGCAGGTCGTCACCTGGTCGGCGCTGGCGGTCATCTACGTCGTGGCCGCCGTGCTGATCATCCAGAACCTGGGCGTGCCCTGGGCCGGCCTGGTCGCGCCCGCCGCCCTGCTCAGCGCCGCGCTGGGGTTTGGCTTGCAGCGGTTTGTCCAGGACATCGGGGCTGGCCTGTTCATCACCGGGGAGCGGCAGTACGGCTTCGGCGACGTTATCCATATCGCGGTCGCCGGCGTGAATCAGCAGGTCACCGGGACGGTCGAAGACGTGACCCTGCGGGTCACCCGGATCCGGTCGGTCAGCGGCGAGGTCATCACCACGCCCAACGGGCAGATCGTCCAGGTCACCAACCTGTCGCGGGACTGGGCCCGGGCGGTCATCGACGTGCCGGTCCCGTCCTCCGTCGACGTGAGCCACGTCACCGAGGTCCTGCGGAGGGTCGTCGAGGACGCCTACAACGACGAGCGGCTGCGCAAGATGATGCTCGACCCGCCCACCGTGATGGGCGTCGAGAAGATCGAGGTCGACACGTTCTCGGTGCGCATGGTGGCGCGGACGCTGCCGGGCGTGCAGTTCGACGTCGGCCGTGAGCTCCGGGCCCGGGTGGCGTCGGCCTTCCGGTCCGAGGGCATCAACGTCTGGGCCGACCTCGACACCGGCCGGGCGACCGGGGGCGCCTCATGAGCGGCCGGCCGCGCACCTCCACCCTGGTGATCTCCGGGCTGTTCCTGGCGGTACTGGCCCTCTACATCCTGGTGCGCCCGGTACACACGGCCGCGTCCGCGGGCTCGACCCAGACCGTTACCAATCCCTCCTCGACCTCACCGGCGCCCTCGCCCACCAGGACCTCGCCCAGTCCGACCCGGTCGCCCAGCCCGTCGCACACGGTGAGCCCCTCGGCCACGCCGGCCAGCACCTCGCCGGCGCCCCTCGGGTCACCCACCACGGCGCCGTCCGCCGCTAACCCATCGCCGTCCGCCGGGTCGCCGACACCGTGACCGCCAGCCCCGGAGCTAGGCCGGCCGGGCGACCGGGGCGAAGTCCGACAGGGTGAACCAGCGCGGCAGGGCCCGGCGCAGCGCGGCCGGGCCCTGGATGGTGAGGCCGCCCGAGCGGAGGGCTTCCGGCCAGCTCATGTCGCCGCGCCAGACCTCGGTCATGCGCCGCAGGCTGCCGGTCACGGTGACCGCGACCGGATGGCCCGGGTCGTCGTCGCACACGTCGGTCTCCGCCGAGCCGATCACCAGCCACCAGTCGCGGGTGGCGGACGGCACGTCGGGGAACCTGAACTGCACGACCGTCCGCCCCGGCGGGACGGCCGCGTAGTCGATGTTCCGGTGCATGTCCCAGAGCAGCAGCTTGGGGTCCAGGTCCTCGTCGCCGATCTCGCCGATCCAGCGGATGCCCCAGATTCCCAGCGCCTCCACCACCGGCTGGAGCTCGCGGCCGGCCGGCGTCAGGAGGTACCGGACGTCGTTGCCGTCGCCGCGCCGTTCTATCACGCCCGCCCGGACCAGCTGGCTCAGCCGCTTGGACAGCAGGGTCGGCGACATCCGCGGCACTCCGCGGCGCAGCTCGTTGAAACGCTCGCTGCCGGCGACCAGCTCGCGGACGATCAGCAGCGTCCACCGCTCGTCCAGCAACTCCATCGCCTTGGCCACCGGGCAGAACTGGTGATAAGAGGTCCCCATGCCCAGCAGCGTAAGCCGGAGGAAACGTCCCAGGCCAGACCAGAGTACAGATGTTGTACTAGTCGCCGGGTCCCGCACTTCCTAGCGTCGGTTCCACTGACGAAAAGGGGGAGGAACCCGAAATGACGACCGAAACCACGAGTACCACCGAGGCGGGCCGGGCGCTGAAGGCGAAGCACCGCGCCATGTGGGCGTTCGGCGACTATCCGGCCGTGGCCACCGATCTCGTCTCGGAGCTGGGCCCGGTCCTGGCCGGCGCGTGCGAGATCCGGCCCGGGGACCGCGTGCTCGACGTGGCCGCCGGAACCGGCAACGCCGCGATCCCCGCCGCCGAGGCGGGAGCCAGCGTGGTGGCCAGCGACCTGACCCCGGAACTGCTCGAGGCCGGACAGCGGGAGGCCGCGCGGCGGGGGACGCGGCTGGAGTGGCGGCAGGCCGACGCCGAGGACCTGCCGTTCGCCGACGGCGAGTTCGACACGGTGATGTCCTGCCTGGGCGTCATGTTCGCGCCGTACCACCAGGCCAGCGCCGACGAGCTGATCCGGGTATGCCGCCCGGGCGGGACCATCGGCCTGCTCAACTGGACCCCGGAAGGCTTCATCGGGCAGATGTTCGCCACGATGAAGCCGTACGCCCCGCCGCCCCCGCCCGGGGCGCAGCCGCCGCCGCTGTGGGGCCGCGAGGAGCACGTCCGGGCGCTGCTCGGCGACCAGGTCACCGACGTCAAGGCCAGGCGCCAGACCGTCCGGATCGACATCTTCGGCCGTCCCGAGGACTTCCGCGACTACTTCAAGGCCAACTACGGGCCGACGATCGCGGTCTACCGGGCCATCGCGGACGATCCGGAGCGGACCGCCGCGCTGGACGCCGAGCTCGCCGACCTGGCCCGGCGCCACGATCTGGGGACTCGGGAGCACCGTGATGGAGTGGGAGTACCTGCTGCTCACGGCGCGCAAGCGGTCCTGAGGGAACGGCAGCGGCAGGCATCGCGATGCCGGAAATCCACGTCACGCTGCTCGGCCGGTTCGCCGTGACGGTCGGCGGAGCCCCGGTCGCCGAGGCCAGCTGGAATCGCCGCCACGCGGCGGCGGTGGTGAAGGTGCTCGCGCTGGCGCCGGGGCGGCGGCTGCATCGCGAGCAGGTTATCGACCGGGTCTGGCCGCAGGACACGATCGCCGAGGCGGTGCCGAAGCTGCACAAGGCGGCGCACTTCGCCCGGCGTGCCCTCGGCGTGCCGGACGCGGTGGTGCTGCGTGGCGACCAGGTTGTCCTCTGCCCCGGCGGCGACGTGACCGTGGACGCGGTCCGGTTCGGGGAACTGGCCCGCCGGGCGCTCGCCGCCGGGGATGCCGCGGCCGCCCGCGAGGCGCTCGCGCTGTACGGCGGCGAACTGCTGCCCGCGGACAGGTACGAGGAGTGGGCCGAGGCACCTCGCGAGCAGCTCAGGCAGAGCCAGCTGGACCTGCTGCGCCTGGTCGGCCGCTGGGAGGAGGTGGCCGAGCTCGACCCGGGCGACGAGCGCGCCCACCTGGCCCTGATGCGGCGGCACGCGGCCAATGGTGACCGGCACGCCGCGCTGCGCCAGTTCGACCGCCTGGACCGGGCGCTGCGGCAGGAGCTCGGCGTCGCCCCCGGTCCCGAGGCTTCGGCACTCCGGGACCGCCTGCTCGCCGCGCACGATGTGTTCCCGGACCGCGACGGCACGCTGGTCGGCCGCGACCTGGAGATTTCTATCGCCGAACGGGCGTTGCTCGACGCCGCGGCCGGGGGGAACCGCACGCTGATCATCAGCGGGGAAGCCGGGGCGGGCAAGTCGTCGCTGCTGGCCGCCATCACCGCCCGGGCGAAGGAGCGGCGGTTCCTGGCCGGCCACGGAACCGCGGCCCGGGTCGAGGGGGCATGGCCGTATGCCCCGGTCATCGAGGCGCTCTGCGGCGTGTGCCAGCAGGATCCGGGACTGCTCTCGGCCCTGCCCGGCCCGCACCGGGACGAGATCGACCGGGCGCGGACCTCCACGCCGCTCTCCTGGGCCGGGCACAGCACCCACCAGCGGCTCTTCCTCGCCGCGGCCGAACTGGTCAGGCTGGCCGCGGCGGGTCAGGGCCTGCTGCTCACCGTCGACGACGTGCACGACGCCGACGACGGCAGCCTGCGCCTGCTGCACTACCTCGCCCGGTCGGCGCGCGGCCAGCGGGTGTGCATCGTGCTCGCGCACCGCCCGGTTCGGGCGGCGGCCTGACGGCCACGTGGCCTGGCCGCGACGGTGGCGGCCGCGAATGGGCTGGAGGCGACGCGTCAGAGCCTCATCGACCGGTACGGAGCGACCGAGCTCAGGCTCGGCCCGCTCGCCGACCGCGACGCCGCGGCCCTCGTCCGCCGCTACGTCACCGAACCCCCGGCCGAGCTGGTCAGGCTGGTCACGACCCTGGGCCGCGGCGTCCCTTTCCTGGTGACCGAGCTCGCCCGCCGGGCTGTGCTCATGACCGGGGCCACGCCAGACCCCGCTACCGGGCGGGATTGGGCGCGGAGCGCTGCAGGCCAGCATGTTCGCCCGGATGCGGCCGGCCACCCGCGAGGTGCTCCAGCGCGTGGCCGTGGCCGGCTCATCGTTCGACACCGACGAGTTCGTTGCGCTGTCCGGGCTGGCCGAGGCGGAGGCCTTCGACCACCTCGACGACGCCCTGGCCGCGCGGATCGTCGAGCCCGCGAGCGCGGGCTACCGGTTCCGGCACTGCCTCATCAGGGACGCGCTCACCGGCGACGTCCCGGCGCACCGGCGTCGCCAGGTGCACCGCGACACCGCCCGGCGCCTAGTCGAGCTGGGCGCCTCGCCGGTCCGCATCGGCCACCACTTCCTGGCGGCCGGCGCGGGTGCCGACGCCGTGCCGCACTTGCTGCGAGCGGCCGAGACGGAATCCGCCGTCGGCGCTTACCGCGACGCGCTGGCGCTGGTCGACGCGATCCGGCCGCACGCCGTCGGCCTCTGCCGGACCAGGGCGCTCTCGCTGCGTGCCGACCTGCTCACCGCGATCGGCGACCCGATGGCAGGCCCGGCCTACCGGGAAGCGCTCGGCGGGGCCGGTCCCGCCGATGCGCGGCGGCTGCGCGCCCGGCTGGCGAACAGCGCGGTCATGGCGGGCGACCTCGCCACGGCAGCAGCCGCCCTGGACGGACTCGACACCGACGGCGGCGCCGACGACGCCGACATCCTCCTGGCCCGGGGCAAGTACGCGTTCTTCACCGCCGACTTCGACGCGGCCCGGGTCGCGGCGGAGCAGGCGCAGCGGCTGATCCTCGCGGGTGAGCGCAATTGGCAGGTGCTCGATCTCGTCACGTTGCGGGGGCTGCTCGCGCACCGTTCGGATCAGTGGTTCGCCCAGATGGGAACCGAGCTGTACCGGACCAGGGAGGATTCCGGCATGGCCGGGGCCATCTTCGACGGCTACCTGTGCTCGGCCGAGTACCTGCTGTACGGGCCCACGCCGTACGCCGAGGTCATGGAGCTGGCCCGGGACCTGCGCGGGACCGCGGAGCGGAGCGGGGCCAGGCGGGCCGCCGCGTTCGCCCGGGCGCTGACCGGCGAGGCGGCGCTGCTGTCCGGCGACCTGGACCTGGCCGCGGCCGAGCTGACCGAGGCCAGCGCCGGGCACCGAGACCTCGGGTCCGCCGCCGGCGAGGCGCACTCGCTGCAGCGACTGGCCGAGGTCCGGCTGGCCCAGGGCGACGACGCGGAGGCCAGGCGGCTGCTGGATCGGGCGTTCCCGCTGGCCCGCAGCTCGATCGTGGCCAAGCACCTGCTGCACCGGGTGTTCGGCACGATGATCCTGGCCGCGACCAGCCGGGCCGAGGCCGTCCAGGTGGCCGAACGAGCCGAGTCGATGCTCGGCTGGGATGACTTCTGCCAGTTCTGCTCGATCATGCTGGCCGTGCCGGCCACGATCGCGTGCGCGCGCGCCGGCGATCTGCCGGGCGCGCGCCGCCACCTGGCCGCCGCCGAACGGTCGGCCGTGGTCTGGCGGGACACCGCGTGGGAGGCCGCGCTGGCCGAGGCACAGGCGGCGGTGGCGGCCGCTGGCGGCGATCCCGGGACGGCGCGGACCCGGCTGCAGTGGGCCGCCGGGCAGTTCCAGCGGGCCGGCCAGCCGCTGGACGCCGAGCGGTGCCGCCGCACCCTGGGCGCGATCGCCCGCGACCTGGCCGGACGGTAGGCTCCCGCCCGGCCGTGGCCGCTCACCGGTCAGGCAGGCGGCGCGAACAGCTCGAGAGCGATGTTGTCCGGGTCGCGGAACGACAGGCCCGAGCCGTAGCCCGCGTCCACGATCTCGCCGTGGGCCACGCCCAGCGCGTCCAGGCGGGCGGCCCACTCGGCCAGCTCGGCGCGGCTCGCGCAGCCGAACGAGACGTGGTCCAGGCCGGGCTTCCGCTCGTCGAACGGGTCCTTGCTGGTCAGATCGGGAAAGCCGTGCAGCCCGAACAGGGTGTTGCCCAGCGCGTAGACGATGTGCCGGAACGGGCCGGTGTCCTCGTCGAGGACCGGCCCGACGCCGAAGAGGCGGGTGTACCAGGCCTCGCTGACCGACAGGTCGGTCACGGTCACGGCGACGTGCGAGACGGCAGGGAAAGTTCCTGAGATGGCCACGATGATTGTCCTTTGCTCGTTGTGGCTGTGGTTACCCGCCACACTATGAACCGCCCCTTCCCCGGACCTTCCCCGCGCCGCCGGGACCGGGGAAGGCGAGGGAAGATGGAGCCCAGGGCCGCGAGGCCGGTCTGGCCGCCCAGGGATCCTTAAAAAAACATTACGGCGCGTACGCGCGTGTAAACCGGGGAGCTTCCGACCGCGTTGTCCGGATATACCATGAATGGGAGTTTTGGCCGACGTTCGGGGTGAATCGTGGGATACGCCGGACTGCAGCCCGAGGATCCGCGGGAGATCGGGCCGTACCGGCTGCTGGGGCAGCTGGGCAGCGGCGGCATGGGGCAGGTCTTCCTGGGCATGTCCGCCGGCGGCCGGCCGATCGCGGTCAAGGTCATCCGGACCGAGCTCGCCACCGATCCCGACTTCCGGGCCCGCTTCCGGCGCGAGGTCGCGGCCGCTCAGAAGGTCAGCGGCCTGTTCACCGCGCTCGTGGTGGACGCGGACCTGGACGCTCCGATGCCGTGGCTGGCGACCGCGTACGTGGCCGGCCCGTCGCTGACCGAGGCGGTGCGCGGCCACGGGCCGTTGCCCGTCCGCAGCACGCTGGCGCTGACGGCCGGGCTGGCGGAGGGCCTCGGCGCCATCCACGCGGCCGGGGTGGTGCACCGTGACCTGAAGCCCTCCAACGTCCTGCTGGCCGAGGACGGCCCGAGGGTCATCGACTTCGGGATCTCCGAGGCCGCCGAGGCGAGCGTGGTGGCGGGCGCGAACGTGCTGATCGGCTCGCCCGGATACATGTCCCCCGAGCAGGTCCTGGGCGCCGACATCGGCCCGGCCAGCGACGTGTTCAGCCTGGGCTCTGTGCTCACCTTCGCCGCCACCGGGCAGGGTCCGTTCGGCGCCGGATCGAACGCCGCGCTCATGTACCGGCTGGTCAACAACCCGGCGAACCTGAGCGACGTGCCCGGCGAGCTGCGCTCGCTGGTCGGCAGCTGCCTGGCCAAGCACCCCGGTGACCGGCCCACGGCCCGCGAGCTGCTGGCCGAGGTGGGCGCGCTCCAGCCCGCGCCCGGCTGGCTCGCCGAGTCCATCATGAGCAGCTTCATCCAGGACCCGCCCGCGGCCGGCCGTCGCGGACCCGGCCGCCGCGGGCAAGCAGGTCGCGGTGACCGAGAACTCCGCCCCGCCGCCGCGCTCCGCCCAGCCGCCGCGTCCGGGTCAGCCGCTCCACGGGGGCACCGGAGGTCCCGGGCGGCACCGGATCTCCCGGACGCTGGCCTCGGCCTGCCTCACCGGCGGACTGGTGGCGGGCTCGGCCGTGGCCGCCTTCGCCCTGATCGGCGCCAACCACACCCCGGCGTCCAGCCACCTGCAGCCGCAGGCCGGCGCGGCAGCGGTGGCGAACCTCGCCCGCCTCGGCGTCGTCCGACCCGGCGGCCAGCCCGCGCACGTCGTCCCCCGCTCCGTCGTCCTCGGCCCGCGTCTCGCCGGCCATGTTCGTCAGCCCGGCGGCGTTGTCCGGGTCCTCCGGCACGTCCCTGCCGCCGACGCCGATCGTTTCCCAGTCGTCCGCGCCGCCGACCAAGGCACCGCACTCGTCGACCCCGCCGTCCTCGACGCCCCCGTCGTCTACGCCGCCGTCCTCGACGCCGCCGTCGTCGACGCCGCCGTCCTCGACGCCGCCGTCCTCGACGCCGCCGTCCTCGACGCCGCCGTCGTCTACGCCGCCGTCCTCGACGCCGCCGTCGTCTACGCCGCCGTCCTCGACGCCCCCGTCCTCGACACCGCCGTCATCGCGTCCCCGTCCTCGACGCCCGCCGTCGTCGTCAGATCCGGCTCCCTCGGTCTCGGTGAGCATCTCCCTGTCGGTGTGACGCGGCCGGGCGCTCCGCCCGGACCAGGGTGTCGATGGCGGTCGCCTGCCCGCCGTCCCGCTCGACGGTACGGCGCACCCGTTCGGCCCGCAGGATGCGCAGCCCGGGCAGCCCGGCGGTGATCGCCTCGGGGGTGTACAGCACGTCCGGGCTCGTCGGGCCGCCCACGCCCTCGGTCAGGTTGGTCAGGTCGTGGCCGACGACCAGCAGCGTGCCGCCCGGGACCAGC
Source organism: uncultured Acidobacteriota bacterium (assembly GCA_963745435.1). GTDB lineage: Bacteria > Acidobacteriota > Terriglobia > Terriglobales > Acidobacteriaceae > Gp1-AA133. The sequence goes on from CAVUXK010000006.1 coordinate 239,802, forward strand.
GCCGCCGCCGCCCCGGCTAGCACCCGGCCGCGCAGTTCCGCGCCCACCTGGAGGTAGGCGATGAGCACGAGGTCGAAGGCCGCGCGGGCAGGCTCGTACTCGCTCAGGTCGGCGACCACCCAGTCCACCTGGCGATCCGGGACACCGTGGGCAGCGCTCAGCGTGCGCCCCTTCTCCAGGCCGACCCTGGAGAAGTCCACCGCGGTCACCGACCAGCCGCGTTCGGCCAGCCAGACCGAGTTGCGGCCCTCTCCGGCGGCCAGGTCGAGCGCCCGGCCGGGCGGCAGCCCGTCCAGTTGCTCCGCCACGAACTGGTTCGGGTGCATCGACCACTCGAACTCGGCGCCGGAGTACCGCTCGTCCCACTGCTGCCTGTCCACCCGGTCACTGTAGATCAGGCGGATTCGCCGCAGTACTCCTTAGGCGGCTTCGCCGCGGGACAGCACCTGGCGCAGCCGGACCCGGGCGCCGGTGCGCAGGATGGACCGCCCGTAGATGGTCGCCGCGGTGCGCGCCATCCACACCGTGCCCGCCGCGACCAGGACGGCGGAGACCGCCGCCTGCCAGCCGGGCACGTCACCCGCGGCGTACAGCACCGGCATGGCGATCGGAGCCGTCGGCGGCAGGAAGCCGAGCACCCGGTAGAAGACGTTGGCGCCGTCGGCGTAGATCACCGTGTAGGACAGCGCGTAGGTGATGATCAGCGGAACCTGCACCGGCAAGATCACCGCGCCCACGTCGGACTGCCTGCTGACCAGCGATCCGGCCGCGGCATACGCGGTGCAGTAAAAGGCGTAGCCGAGCACGAGGAACACCGCGCCGGTGATCACGATCCCGGGGGCCGCGCCGTGCACGAGGCTCGAGCCGACGGCGGCCCCGAGGCCGAGGAAGACGGCCACCATCAGGGCGGCCTGGGCCAGGGCCAGGATCCCGATGCCGGTCACCTTTCCGACCAGAAGCTGGAGGGGCCGAACGGATGCGAGGATCACCTCCACGATCCGGTTCTGCTTCTCCTCGCCGACGCCCATCGCGATCTGCGAGCCGTAGGCGCTGATGAGAATCCAGACCAGCACCACGGTGAACAGCCCGGTCAGCCGGCGCGACAGGCTGGCCGAGGGCGGCGACAGGCCGCGGACGGGCAGCGTGACCCCGCGGTCGGCGGCGCCCGGCGGCAGGTGGCCGAGCAGCTTGCTCAGCCCGGCGACATCCGCGATCGCGGACGGCAGGCCGCCGCCGGATCCGCTCGAGCCCGCCACCGAGACCTGCTTGACCACCACTTCGCTGTCGTTCGCCAGCACCACGTCCAGCTGCCCCGAGCGCAGCGCGGCCTCGGCCGAGGCCAGGCTGGGCTGGGGCACGATCGTGACGCCGGTGCCGGTGAGACGCCCCGCTTCCCGCACGATCTCGGTCATCGCCGCCAGTTGGCCGCCCACGATGCCCACCCGCTGCGGCTTGGCGCTGTGCGCGAGGATGGCCGGGATCGTGACCCCGGCCGCGACCACGAGCAGCAGCACGATCGTGCTGACCATAAAGGCCCGGGACCGGCCTCGCTGCCTGATCTCCCGCTCCGCCACGATCGCGGTCAGCCGGAGCCACCTTTTATTCATGCGTCCTCACCGGTGACGTCGCGGAAGACCTCGGACAGGCGGCGGGAGGCGAAGCTGAAGTGCTCGACGGCGCCGGCCGCGCGGGCCGCGTCGAGCACCTTCTGGGCAGTCGGCGTCGGGCGCCAGCGTGAGGAGCACCAGGCCGGAGTCCACCCGCTCGACCGAGGCGAGCCCGGGATCCAGCTGCCGGGCCCAGTCTCCCGCTTGGTCGCCGGCCACCCGGACGGCCAGCCGGACCCGCTCGCCGCGTTCCAGGGCGGACACGGCGCCCTGGGCGACGACCCGGCCCCGGTGGATGATCGCCACCGATTCGCAGATGTGCTCCACCAGGTCGAGCTGGTGGCTGGAGAACAGCACGGTGACCCCGGCGCGGGCCCGTTCGGCCAGGATCTCGGTCATGTCGTCGACGCCGCCCGGGTCCAGGCCGGCGAAGGGCTCGTCGAGGACGAGCAGTTCCGGTTCGTGCATCAGCGCGGCGGCCAGCTGCACCCGCTGCTGGTTGCCGTGCGAGAGCGCCTCCAGCTTGGCCGATTCCCGGTCGGCCAGGCCCAGCCGCTTGATCCAGTGCCGCGCGGCGTCGCGCGCCGCGGCCGCCGTCATGTCGTGCAGCCGGCCCAGGTACTCCAGCTGTTCCAGGATCTGCATGCTCGGGTAGAGGCCGCGTTCCTCCGGCATGTAGCCGAACCGGTGCCTGTCCTCCTCGGTCACCGGCCGGCCCTGCCAGCGCACCTGGCCGGCCTCCAGCGCCACCACGCCGAAGATCGCGCGCATCGTGGTGGTCTGTCCGGCCCCGTTCGGCCCCAGGAAGCCGAAGACCTCGCCGGGCGGGACGCTGAAGGTCAGGCCGTCCAGCGCGACCACCGACCCGAACCGGCGGCTCAGCCCGATCAGCTCAGAGGGATACCTCGCGCCCAGTCGCCTCGGCCTGCCGCCGTGACGTCACGGTCACCGTGCCTCCATCCCCGTATCAGTGCGGCCCTGCACGGAACCATATCCCCGTACGACCGAAGTTTGCCGTGGAAGCGGCCGTCGATACCCAGGTTCTGGTGTCGAGGTATCGATGCCCACTCGGTCGACTGGGACGCTCATCGAACGTGGCGAGGAGTTGTCCACCTCCGGCTTTGGCGCGGGGAAGGAGACCTCCTGATCCAGGCCTCGATCTGACCGCGCGACCAGAGCCGTGGTCGACCTACGCCGAGGTCAACGACAGGCCGCGGCATATCTGCGTAGCGTCGCTGGTAGGGTACTGACACTGTTTGGATGGCTAAGTCCTAGCAGCTCTGCGATACCACGTGCATCAATGAGATCATCGGTATCTACCATCGGCGACACGTCATCAAGTCTAGGGGTGTAGACAGAATCTATAGAGATTATAGGTATAGACTATGTCTATAGGTGTAAACACACCTGCGGGGTTGAGTGACTTCCGGCGATGAAGCTCGTAACGTCGCCCCTGGAAGAGATCAGAGGAGACCAGGGTGGATCAGCCTGCTTACATGCTGCATCGCGGCGATGTGCTGCGCTGCCTACGCCACCTGGCCCGCGCCGGTCGTCGTCGTGAGTGATGGTGCGTACGGCGTTCGGGGGTTCCATGGGGACACGACGGGTGTTGGCGGCCTGGTTGACTGGTACCGCCCGCATGTGGAGGCGTGGAGTCGTTACGCCACGCCGGCCACCACCCTCTGGTTCTGGAACACGGAAGTGGGCTGGGCGACAGTTCACCCGCTGCTGGTCGAGAACGGCTGGGATTATGTGCAGCTCATCACTTGGGATAAAGGGGTCGCTCACATTGCCGGGAATGTCAATGGCAAGACGATCCGCCGCTTCCCGGTTGCGACGGAGGTGTGCGCTTTTTATCAGCGGAGCTTCGAAATCCAGGGACCTGGCGGCCTCATGCCGGTGCAACAATGGCTGCGCTACGAGTGGCAACGTTCGGGGCTTCCGCTGAGCAAGGCCAACGAAGCATGCGGAGTGCGAAACGCTGCTACCCGCAAGTACCTCACGCAAGATTGGCTCTGGTACTGGCCTCCGGGTGAGATGATGGAGCGTTTGGCGTCCTACGCTAACGAGTACGGCGCCGAATCAGGCTGGCCGTATTTTTCGCTAGATGGGAAAACGTCTATTGCCAGCAAGGATTGGGACGCGTTGCGGTACAAGTGGCGTCATGCGCATGGGATCACTAATGTGTGGCAATTGGCACCCTTGCATGGCGTGGAGCGCATTAAAGGTTCGATGAAACGAGCTGCGCCTAGGGTTTACAACCCTAGTAGCCTGTCAGCGGCACATCTTAACCAGAAGCCCCTGCAGTTCATGCGGCGTATTCTCAGCGCCGCCACTGATCCTGGTGATGTCGTGTGGGAGCCTTTCGGTGGCCTCGCTTCGGCGTCGGTCGCTGCGGTAGAGACAGGCCGGTTCCCATGCGTTGCAGAAATCGATCACGACTTCGCGGAGATCGCTGCTCAGCGCCTTGATGATGCCTGCGCAGGACGGGACCCAGAAGGAGACGGATCGGCACAAGTCGCCCATTCAGGCGACCTGAAGTGATAGAACATGCGAATGACCGATCCGTTGGACCAAGGCGCTCCACTGCCAGACTTGGAGTCTCCAGAAGGTGATCCCCGTACCGAGCTTGCCCAGAGGGTGGGTGGAGCCCTGCTCGTGCTACCCAGGATTCTTTGAGTTCGGCACTCGAATTGAAGGTATTGATGCGACCGATCTGTTCTCGCTTAACTCTGTACTCGGTACCAGCATCGAGGTTCAGGTAGTCCATACGCTTAATAGGATGCGAAGCATCTGGGATCCTGATGAAGAATGGGTCGGCTATAGATTCGAAAGGCAATCTCAGACCTTTCCGGATGTCCGACTCGTTCGACGAGGGGCCGGTCAGCACGACATCGCGATGGGCATTGAACTGAAAGGCTGGTACCTACTGTCCAAGGAGGGCGTACCGAGCCTCCGATTTCAGACTACCCCGGCAGCCTGCTCGCCATTCGACCTGATCGCGGTGGTGCCCTGGCATCTTAGTAACGTCTTGTCCGGTACTCCCGTCGCTCGGGAGCCGTGGGTATCCAGCGCTCGGCACGCAGCGGAATTCCGTAACCACTGGTGGGAAAACATCCGGGAAACCACCGATCCAAAAGGTATCTCAGCGCCTGCTGGAGTGCATCCCTACCCCACCAAGGACATGCAGATCGCGGATATACCTAATTATGACCGTGGTGGAAACTTCGGGCGACTAGCTCGCGTTGCTGGGCTAATGACCGAGTTTATAGCGTCGGCAAAGGCCCAGGATGCTATGGGTATCCCTATCAATGACTGGATACTTTTCCTCAGGCGTCACAGTGACAACAGTGACCCAGACCAAGTTACATCCTCACTTTCCCAAGAACTGAGTCGGTCAACCCGGGCGGGTTCTGAGCAGGATGCTGCACGAGTCCTTGAGCACCTGGAAGCTCTCACTCGCTTGCTCGCGCGTAGTGACCTAACCGCCGGTAGCTGAGGGCGCCTGAAATTCGTGCCACGCTGCCTTCATACGGCATGCCCGTCAGGAAATGTCGGTACCTGCACATACGATCAGTACACAGGTCATCCCGCGAGGCGACGGCCGACTCCGGGGCCTTATCCACACCGAAGATACAGATCGAGGGCCGGTGAGACGAGCCTACAAGTTCCGCGCTTATCCGACGCGGCCCCAAGAAGGCCGCGTGGTGCGGCTGCTGGCTGACCACTGCGACCTGTACAACGCCGCACTACTAGAACGTCGCGAGGCATGGCAGATGCGGCATGTCAGGATCGCATATGGCGCTCAGTCCTCCCAGCTGAAGGAGATACGTCACGCCGACCCGGACGGCCAGGGCCGCCACTCGTTCACCGCCCAGCAACAGACCCTCCGCAGGCTAAACACAGCATTCATGGCGTTCTACGATCGCGTAAACGCTGGAAAGAAGCCGGGTTATCCACGCTTTAAGTCGTACCAGCGGTTCAGTCAGGTCTTGTTTGTCGCCGGAGACGGTGCACGATGGCGGCCGCCGGGCCCCGGCAAGTGGGCGTACGCCACTTTCCAGGCGGTCGGCACGGTCAAGGTGCGCCAGCACCGGGCGATCTCTGGCACGATCAAGGCGTTGCAGCTTAAGCGGGAGCATCGCCGCTGGTACGTCATTGTGATCGCCGAAACCGTGCCGTTGCCGCTGCCGCCGGCCGGACGCTCGGTCGGCGTGGATATGGGCGTTGACCGGTTCTTGACCACCAGCGACGGCGAGGTTATCGCCAATCCGCGGTTCCTGGCCGCGTCGGCACAGGTCATCGCGAATCTGCAACGGCGTCAAGCGAGCGCCAGACCCGGGTCAGGCAATCGCAAGCGGATGAAGCGCGCCCTAGCCCGGGAATGGCGCAAGGTCCGCAACCGCCGTCGCGACTTCCACCACAAGACCACCAGGGCACTTATCAACCAGTGCGATGCGATTGCGCTGGAGGACCTGAACGCGGCCGGGATGACCAGACGTCCCGCGCCCAGACCTGACTTGGAGAATCCAGGCAGGTTCCTCGCTAACCAGGCCCGCGCCAAAGCCGGGCTGAACAAGTCGATCCTCGACGCGGGCTGGGCCCAGTTCACCGGTATCCTCATCGGCAAAGCGGAAGAAGCTGGTCGGCGTGTGATACTGGTGAACCCAGCCGGGACGAGCATTACCTGCCACCGCTGCGGAAGCAAGTGCGAGCGACCGCTGCAGAAGACCGTCCTCTGCCCTGTTCACGGTGCGATCGATGCGGACGTGAATGGAGCTCGGAACATCGCTTCCAGGGCCGGGCTGGGCTCTGGTCAGGCTCCTATCGTAGCTTGAGAAGCTGCCGTCCCAGGGCGGCAGAGCAGTCACGAGCTAGCACTCTATGACGTTGACGGCGAGGCCGCCACGCGAAGTCTCCTTGTACTTGTCGTGCATGTCGCGCCCGGTGGCACGCATGGTGGCGATGGCCTTGTCGAGCGAGACGAAGTGACTCCCGTCGCCGCGCAGGGCCAGGCGGGCCGCGTTGATCGCGGTGACGGAGGCGACCGCGTTCCGCTCGATGCACGGCACCTGGACCAGGCCGCCGATCGGGTCGCAGGTCAGGCCCAGGTTGTGCTCGATGCCGATCTCGGCGGCGTTCTCCACCTGCTCCGGCGTGCCGCCGAGCACTTCGGCCAGCGCCCCGGCCGCCATCGAGCAGGCCGACCCGACCTCGCCCTGGCAGCCGACCTCGGCGCCGGAGATGGACGCGTTCTCCTTGAACAGGGTGCCGATGGCCGCCGCGGTCAGCAGGAAGCGCGCCACGCCGTCCGCGGACGCGCCGGGCACGAACCGGTCGTAGTAGTGCAGCACGGCCGGGATGATGCCGGCCGCGCCGTTGGTGGGCGCGGTGACGACGCGGCCGCCGGCCGCGTTCTCCTCGTTGACCGCGAGCGCGTACAGCGTCACCCAGTCCATCGCCCGCAGCGGGTCGCCGCCGTCCCGCTCGCAGGTGAGCTGCCGGTACAGCCGCGGCGCCCGGCGCGGCACCTTCAGCCCGCCGGGCAGCATCCCGTCGGTGGCGCAGCCGCGCTCCACGCAGGCCCGCATGACCTGCCACAGGTCACCGAGGTCGGCCCGGACCTGACCGGCCGTCCGGCCGAGCGCCTGCTCGTTGGCCAGCACGATGCCGGAGATCGGCAGCCCGCTGGCCCGGCGTGCAGGCGAGCAGTTCCTCGCCGGTGGTGAACGGGTAGGGCAGATCGGGTCCGGGCCCGGTGGCTGGCCGTCCGATCCGGCGGCGGCCTGGTCCTCGTCGGCCACGAAGCCGCCGCCAACCGAGTAGTAGGCCCGCTCGCGCAGGCTCGCGCCGTCGTCGCCGTAGGCGGTGAAGCGCATGCCGTTCGGGTGGTAGCCGAGCTTCTTCCTGCGGTTGAACTCCAGGTTCTTGCCGAGGGTGAAGGGGATCTCGTGCTCGCCGAGCAGCCGCAGCGTCCCGCTTGTCGTGATCGCTTCGAGGCGGCCAGGCACGGCGTCCACGTCGACGGTGGCCGGCTGCTCGCCCTCGAGCCCGAGCAGCACCGCCTTGTCGCTGCCATGCCCCGGGCCGGTCAGGCCGAGCGAGCCGTACAGGGCCACCCGCACGGTCGCCACCTGCGGCATCAGGCCGTCCTCGGCCAGGCCCCTGGCGAACATCCCGGCCGCCTTCATCGGCCCGACCGTGTGCGAGCTCGACGGGCCGATGCCGACCTTGAACAAGTCGAAGACGCTGATGGCCATATGGCAATACTCCGAAGACGCCGTTGTCAGTGAAAGACTACGGTCCGGTCGCCGTTGAGCAATACCCGGTGCTCCGCGTGCCACTTCACCGCCCGGGCGAGCGACCTGGCACTCGACGTCCCGGCCGGCCTCGGCCAGCCGCTCCGGCGAGAGCGTGTGGTTCACCCGGATCACGTCCTGCTCGATGATCGGGCCCTCGTCCAGGTCCGCGGTCACGTAGTGGGCGGTGGCGCCGATCAGCTTGACGCCGCGCGCGTGCGCCTGGTGGTAGGGCTTGGCGCCCTTGAAGCTCGGCAGGAAGGAGTGGTGGATGTTGATCATCCGGCCCTCGAGCGCCGCTTGCACACGCTCGTCGGACAGGATCTGCATGTAGCGGGCCAGCACGACCAGGTCCACGCCGGTCGTCGTCGACCAGCTCGAGCAGCTGGCTCTCGGCCTGCCGCCTTGGTCTCGCGGGGTGACCGGCAGGTGGTGGAACGGGATCCCGTAGGACGCGGCCAGCTCGGCGAAGTCGGCGTGGTTGGAGACCACCGCCGGCGATCTCCACCGGCAGCGCGCCGGTCTTCGCAGCGGAACAGCAGGTCGTTCAGGCAGTGGCCGAGCCGCGAGACCATGATCAGGGTGCGGATCCGGGCGGCCTCGGTCGTGCAGCTGCCAGTTCATGTGGAATGCCTCGGCGACCCAGGAGAAGCCGCGCTCGCAGCTCGGCGAGCTCGGCACCGCCCGGAGGGACCGAGAAGTGCACCCGCATGAAGAACCGGCCGTCCGGCGCTGTCCCGGTCGCCGTACTGCTGGCTGTCCAGGATGTTGGCCGAGTGCTGGACGAGGAAGCTGGACACCGCGTACACGATCCCCGGCTTGTCCGGGCAGGACAGCGTGAGCACGTACTCCCGGCCCCGCGCAGCGCTCATAACCATCCTCATGGTTGCGTATAACACAACGCACTTCTCTATGCGCAACAATAGTGCCTCACCCGATCGCCACCGGTCAACCGAGCGCGGATGTACGCCTGATCGGGGTGCCGCGGCCCGCGACATGCGCTGACGGGGTCATGGTTCCATCCCCCCCAGGGAGCCGGTACGCGACGGGCGATGATTCAGCGGGTATCGTTGCGTTATGAGCAACAGCGGGGCGAGAGGGGCCGGGGCGGTCCAGTCGGTGGACCGGGCGGCCGCGATCCTGGAGATCCTGGCCCGGGACGGGGAGGCCGGGGTCACCGAGGTGGCCCGGGAGCTCGGCGTGCACAAGTCGACCGCGTCCCGGCTGCTGGCCGCGCTGGACCGGCGCGAGCTGGTGACCCAGGACGCGGCGCGCGGCAGGTTCCGGCTCGGGGTGGGCATCGTGCGGCTGGCCGGGGCGGCCAGCGCCCGGCTCGATGTGGTGCAGGAGAGCCGGCCGGTCTGCCGGGCGCTCGCCCAGCAGCTGGGCGAGACCGTCAACCTGGCCATCCTGTCCGGCCGCGACGCGCTCTACCTGGACCAGGCGGCCGGCCCGGCGGCGCTCTCCCCGCACAACTGGGCCGGGCGGCGCATTCCGCTGCACGCGACCTCGGACGGCAAGGTCCTGCTGGCCTACCTGCCCGAGGCCGAGCTCGCGGCCTGCCTGACGCCGCCGCTGGCCCGGTTCACCGAACGCACCGTCACCGCCGCGGCCGAGTTCCCGGCCCTGCTGGCCGAGGTGCGATCGCGCGGCTTCGCCACCGCGGTGGACGAACTCGAGGCCGGGCTCACCGCCATCGCGGCCCCGGTCCGGAACGCCGAGGGCACGGTGATCGCCTCGGTCAGCGCCTCGGGCCCGAGCTTCCGCATCCCGGCCACCCGCATCCCCGCCCTGGCCGCCGCGGTCCGCCACGCCGCCGACGAGGTCTCGGGGCGGCTCGGCTGGATCGCCCGCTAGCCGTAGGGCGACGAGACGGCAGACGGCGGCGCCGTCGCGGCCGCGGCCTGGCGGGCGAGGATCTCGCGCAGCTCGCCGGTGGCGCTGTCCGGGTACCGGTCCAAGGTGGCTTCGAGGTCGCAGCGCTGGTCCGGGGTGCAGTACGCGGCGAGCTCGCGCTCGAGCTCGCGGCGCCGCGGGCCGGCCGCCACCGGGTCGGCCGGGGTGAGCAAGGCGGACAGCAGGAACAGCATCCCGGGGATCATCACGACGCCGAACGGGCCGCTGCGCAGCACTAGGCCGGCCGCGGTGAGCACCGTTCCGGCCAGCAGGGGACGCCAGCGGGGACGGGCGGCGGCACCGAGACGGATCGCGCCGATGACCGCGAGCAGGCCAATGGTCCGGATCCGCCTGCGGATGCGGCGCGAGCGCGCGGGCCGGGTGAATCACAGCCCGTGACCCCGCTCGGCCCGGCAGGCTGACGGGCTCCAGATCACCAGGTTGCGCCGATGCCGTCGCAGGCTCATCGCAGCCTCCTACATCCGGCGATGCCCTGCGTGTCCTCGATCGATACGCTTCCGCGCCCGGACGGACGCCGGCGTCGGAGGCGCGGGAGCTAGTCGCCGAGTTCGCGGCGGCGGCGGGTCACGAAGTCGTCCAGCTCGGCGCGGATGGCGTCGTCCAGCGGCGGCGCCTCGAACGATTCCAGCTTCTTGCGCCAGATCTCGCCGGCCCGGGCGGCGGTGTCCTTGCCGCCCTGCTTGAGCCAGCGCTCGAAGTTCGCGGTGGAGGAGAGCCACGGGCGCTGGAAGCAGTCGCGGAAGCGTTCCATGGTGTGCTCCGCGCCGAGGAAGTGGCCGCCGTGCCGGACCTCCTTGTGCGCGCCGAACGCGAGGG
>CAVUXK010000007.1:0-174118 GCA_963745435.1 uncultured Acidobacteriota bacterium
ACAGTCGCTGGGTCAGACGTGGTCCTTGCTCTTCTCTGTCACGAGGGTATCGTCACAGTTGCCTCGCTTATGTAGTTGTCGACGGAAGTGCTGGGAGGAAGTTTGGCGTCCCCGACGGGATTTGAACCCGTGTTACCGCCGTGAAAGGGCGATGTCCTAGGCCGGGCTAGACGACGGGGACGAGATAAGCGTGAGGCGGGCTTGCTTAGGAACTCTTGATGGTAACAAGCGGCTCTTCGAGATGTCAAAGTGCAGGTCGTCTGCATACCCCGTCAGCAGGATTTACAATAATCCATACCTCATCGGAATGGAGCGTCGGTGGCTGATCCCCTTCATCTGAGTTTGTGGTTTCCCAGTTTCAGCGAGCAGGACATGATGCTGCACGTTTTGTCCGTGCTGCGTCAGTTCCCTTTTTCGGTGGTTCGATCCGGCGTCAGCTACGTGTCGGTTCAGCCCGTCTCCTGGAATGAGCCGACCATTCTCGAACGCCGCTTCACTCCGGGCGTCTCGCCTGAGATTGCGGTTGAGGTCGCGTCCGATCTCCTGCACGAGGACTACGCCTACGTCTTCGACGCGGATTGGGACTTGTGGACGCCTGACACCTCCGGCCGTCAGTGGGCTCTTGCGCCCAATCACGTGCGCTTCATCGCTCAGGGATCGGAGTTCGACGAGGGGACCGCCGAGACTACCGGCCAGATCGAGGTCGACTTCGGGCTCGATAGTGCATTCCTTCAGGAACAGGTTGAACTCGACGCCGACACGGAAGAACGCGTGCGCGCGAACGTTCATAAGCTGATCGATTTCACAAACAAGGTGGAGAAGAACGCGCACGCTAACGGACGGCTGCTCTGGTCCGACTCAGAAGACAACCTGGCGCAAAAGCTGATCGCCCGCCTGCAGAAAGTCCAATAAAGATCGATGGAGCGACGGGCGTCCTCGCCCGTCAGGGCAGAACTCGTCGCTCCACCAGATTCTGTTGCGAACTTCTGACCACGAAAACCGCTACTTCGTCCGGCCACCCTCGACTTTGAGCGCATCCGCCGCGGCCGCCTGCGCCGCCGCCAGTCGCGCCGTCAGCACGCGGAACGGAGAGCACGAAACATAGTTCAACCCTACGCGGTGGCAAAATTCCACCGAGGAAGGCTCGCCGCCATGCTCGCCGCAGATTCCTACTTTCAAATTCGGCCGCGTCTTGCGCCCGCGCTCGGTGGCCATTTTAATCAGCTGTCCCACACCTTCCTGGTCCAGCGCCGCAAACGGATCCTGCTTCAGGATGCCTTCCTCCAAGTACGTCGGCAGGATCTTGTTCACGTCATCGCGCGAGAAACCGAACGTGGTCTGCGTCAGGTCGTTCGTGCCGAATGAGAAGAACTCGGCTTCCTTAGCGATTTCGTCCGCCACCAGGGCTGCGCGCGGCAACTCGATCATCGTTCCCACCAGGTAGTCGACCTTGTGCTCTTTCTCTTTGAATACTTCGTCGGCCACCCGGCGCACGATCGCCGCCTGGTTCGCCATTTCTTTCAACGTCGCGGTAAGCGGAATCATGACTTCCGGAAATACCTTCACGCCTTGCTTCGACACGGCTACCGCCGCTTCGAAGATCGCGCGCGCCTGCATTTCCGTGATTTCGGGATACGTGATGCCGAGACGGCATCCACGGTGCCCGAGCATTGGGTTGAACTCGTGCAGCTCTTCCACGCGACGCAGAAGGTTTGTTATGACTTTCTTCAGATCCGCCGCGCCTTTCGCTCCGAACCGCTTGTACTTGCCGGTCAGTTCTTTCTTGTGCTTCGCGTCAGCGTAAGGAAGCACGGCGATATCGACCATCAAGTCTTCGCGTCGTGGCAGGAATTCGTGCAGTGGCGGATCGAGCGTGCGGATCGTCACTGCGAACCCGTCCATCGCCTTGAAGACGCCCGCGAAATCGGCGCGCTGCATGGGCAGCAGTTTCTTGAGCGCAGTCCGCCGATCTTTTTCGTTGTTGGCCAGAATCATGGCCTGCATGTGCGGAATGCGGTCTTCCGCGAAGAACATGTGCTCCGTGCGGCACAGCCCGATTCCCTCTGCACCGAACGTCCGCGCCTGGATCGCGTCGCGCGGAATATCCGCGTTGGCCCGAACCTTCAGCTTGCGGAACGGATCGGCCCACTTCATGAACGTCTGCAGTTCCTTGTCGTCGGGCGAGGGCGGCAGAGTGTTGAGTTGCCCTTTGATCACTCGACCGGTTGTTCCATCCAGCGAAATCCAGTCGCCTGCCTTGAACACCTGGCCCTTCACGCGCATTTCACGCGCTTTTTCGTTGACCTCGATGTCGCCCGCACCCGCGACGCAGCACTTGCCCATGCCGCGGGTGACGACGGCCGCGTGACTGGTCATGCCGCCACGCGAGGTCAGAATGCCCGATGCGACTTCCATGCCGTGAATGTCTTCTGGCGTGGTCTCGCCGCGCACCAGAATCACCGACGCCTTCTTACCGAGACCCGCCTTCTCCACCGCTTCGTCGGCTGTGAACACGATCTGTCCGACTGCTGCGCCCGGAGAAGCCGGCAGCCCCTTGGCGAGCACTTCGATCTTGACGCCTTTCTCATCAAGACGCGGAACCAGGAAGTCGTACAACTGATTCGGCTCCACGCGGAAGATCGCTTCTTCCTTCGTGATGAGCCCTTCTTCCACCATCTGCAGACGCCACTCGCACTGCCGCCAGCCCCGTCCGCTTGCCGTTGCGGGTCTGCAGCATGTAGAGCTTGCCGTCCTGAATGGTGAACTCGAAATCCTGCATGTCCTTGTAGTGTTTTTCCAGACGCGTCGTGATGTCGCGCAGCTGGTTGTAGACCTCGGGCATGATCTTCTCGAGTTCGAGAATGTGCACAGGCGTACGCACGCCCGAGACCACGTCCTCACCCTGCGCGTTTAACAGGAACTCGCCGTAGAACTCTTTGGTGCCGATCGCCGGGTTGCGTGTGAAACCAACGCCAGTGCCGCTGGTCTCGCCCAGGTTGCCGAAAACCATAGCCTGCACGTTCACGGCTGTGCCCAGCATGTCGTCAATATTGTTGATGCGGCGATAGTGCTTCGCCCGGGCGTTCTGCCAGGAACGGAACACTGCATCTCTCGCCATCACCAACTGCTCATGCGCATCCTGCGGGAAGTCGCGCTTCGCGTGCTTCTTCACGACCTTCTTGTACTCTGCAATAACTTCTTTGAGCGCCTTCGCGTCCAGATCGGTATCGAGCTTCGCCTTCTTCTGCTTCTTCTTCTCGTCGAAGACTTCTTCGAAGGCCGACTTCTCGATTTCAAGCACGACGTTGCCGAACATCTGGATCAGTCGACGGTACGAGTCGTACGCGAAGCGCGCATCGGCCCGCTTGGCCAGCGCTTCCACACTCTCGTCGTTGAGGCCGAGGTTCAGGATCGTGTCCATCATGCCGGGCATGGAAAACTTCGCGCCCGAGCGCACGCTCACCAGTAACGGGTTTGCGCCCTTGCCGAGTTCCTGCCCCTGCAACTGCTCGAGATGCTTGAGCGCCTCTTCCATCTGGCGATCCACTTCCTTCGACACCGCGTTGTGCTTCATGTATTCGCGACAGGCTTCGGTCTGGATCGTGAATCCGGGAGGCACGGGCAGACCGGCGTTGGTCATTTCCGCCAGGCCGGCCCCTTTGCCGCCCAGCACGTCTTTCATCTTGCCGTTGCCGTCGGCCTTGCCGCCTCCGAAGAAGTAGACGTACTTGGTGTCGTTCTTCGGGCTGGTTTTGATTTCCATCTCAGTCTCGGGGAGAGTTGTCGTAGCCATGATTGCGTCCTTTACTGTTTCGAAGATTCTTTGGATTCCTTGCCTTCGGTGACGATTTCGGAGAAGTCCGCAATCGTCGAGAACTCTTTCAGCAGCGTCTGCAGCAGCGCCAGCCGGTTGGCGCGAACTTTCACGTCCTCGGCCATCACCATCACCTTGTCGAAAAAGTGATCAAGGGCGGGGCGCAGCTTTCCGATTTCCAGCAGCGCCTTTTCGTAATTGCGCTCCGCGCGCAGCGCCTCAACCTTCTTCGCAGCCTCGGGAACCTGCGCAGCCAGAGCTTTCTCGGCTTCTTCCTGAAGCAGAGCCGCATTCACCTGGGGCGCAACTTCCCTGCCCGCCTCGCTCGCCTGCCGTAGGATGTTTTTCGTGCGCTTGAACGAAGTCGAGATCGCCTCGAAGTCAGATGACGTGCCGCACTTTCGAGACCGCTTCCGCACGCGCCAACGCATCGACCACATCATCCGCATCCGCCGCCAGCACTGCATTCACGACGTCGTACGCAAACCCACGCGCGTCGCGCAAATAGAACTCCAGGCGCTCGCGGAAAAAGCCACGCACAGCATCGTCGAACTTGAAGTCCTTGGCGAACTTCTTTTCCGCCTCCGAGCCGCGATAACGGACCTTCGCGTCTTCCATCAGAGCGCTCAAGCTTCAAGGGCAAGTTTGTGCTCGGCGATCGTCTTCACGATTCCATTCGCCTGGCGCCGCAGTCCGAACGGATCTTTCGACCCGCTGGGCACCAGGCCCAGCGCAAACATGCCCGCGATGCTGTCGGCCTTGTCCGCGATCGAAAGCACCGCGCCCTCCACGGTTCGCGGCACCGAATCGTCCATCGACTCGGGCTTGTAGTGGTCGTAGATCGCGGTCGAGATGCACTGGCGAGCATCCTCGCTCAAGCCCTCGTCGAGCACCTGCACCCGCGCGTACAAGTCCGCCCACGATGCCTTGCAGTTCCGTGAATTCCTTGACGAGCTCGGTGGTGAGATCGGTCTTCGCCAGGCACGCCGCTTTGTGAATGACACCCGGCCGCAATGTTACGCCCGCCTGCTTCAGAGTCTCCGAAACCCAACTCGCCAAGCCGTTGCGTTCGGATGGTCTTGTCGTAGTAGCTGCCCAGATCTTTCTGAAAGGTGACATGTTTCAGCAGCTCCAGCCGGTCGCGCAGAGATTGCTTCTGGTCGGTCTGCCAGAAGAAACGCGCATCGTTGAAGCGCGCTCGCAGCACGCGCTCGTTGCCGTGCTGAATGGTGCCGTCGCGGTCTCCGTCGGTATTCAGCACTGCCAGAAAATGCGGGGCGAGCTTGCCGTTCGCGTCTTCCACCGCGAAGTACTTCTGGTGATCGCGCATCACGGTGACCAGCACTTCTTCCGGAAGCTCCAGAAATTGCGGATCGAAGTTGCCCAGAATCGCCGAAGGAAACTCGGTAAGATTGACCACCGTATCGAGCAGCGCTTTATCTTCGCGCCACCGTGCGCCCGCAACTTTGCGCGTCGCCGCGTCCAGTGACTTGCGAATCTCTTTTTCGCGCTCTGCGCGGTTCAGCACTTTGGCGGAGGCCAGTGCCTCCACATACGCATTCCCGGCTTTCGGAATCGTCACCGCCTTGTCGGCAAGAATCCGGTGCCCGCGCGAACTATTCCCCGCCTGAATGCCGTCAAACTCCAGCGGAACAACCTCGCCATCGAGCAAGCGCGACCATCCAGCGCACGGGGCGCACGAAGCGCTCATTCGCCTTGCGCCAGTACATATTCTTCGGCCAGTAGATCGACGAGATTTCTTTCGGCAGCAACTCCGCCAGAATCTCGCTGGCCGCTCGGCCTTTCTTGGTGACCTTGGCGGAAAGGTACTCGCCTTTGGGCGTGCTGGTCTTCTCGAGCTGCGAGACATCCACGCCCGCTTTCTTCGCGAAGGCATGCGCTGCCGGAGTCGGCTGTCCATCTTTGTAGGCCACGGCCAGGGAGGGCCCGGTGACTTGCTCGGTGAGATCGGGTTGCGATGCGGGAATGCCCGGCTGCCAGGACCGCCAGCCGACGCGGAGTATCGAAGCTGGTCACGGCTCCCGCGGGCACGAGCCGTTCGCGTTCCAGCATTTTTGCGACGCGCTCGCGCAGCTCTTGCGCGCCCGCATCGATCATCCTTGCAGGAATTTCTTCACAGCCGATCTCAAGCAGAAAGTCAGGCATCGATCAATCTATCTATCTTCCCAAGTTCCGCAGCATTCTGAATGTGAGCACCGTCACAATCGTCTTTGTAGCGCCGGCGTCCCGCCGGCAGTCGCAGCGGGCGTCCTCGCCCCGGCCCGGATCACTACCCCACAGTCGCTGGTTCTTTCTTCCCTCGCGGAGCCTTCGGCGCCTTCGCCTCGAGAACCGCAGGTTCCTCTTCCGACGATCTGCGCAGCCTCACTCGACTGCTGCTGCAGATAAGCCTTGGCGATCCCGACCGCCAAAGCCCGCACTCGCGCAATCACGCCTACACGCTCGGTCACGGAAATCGCCCCACGCGCATCGAGAATGTTGAAGAGGTGCGAGCACTTCAGGCACAGGTCATAGGCGCCAAGCAGCGGAAACCGCTTCTTCTCCACCGGGTCCGCCTTCGACTTGCTCAATTCCGCGTAACGATCCAGCAGCGCCCGGCATTCGGCTTCATACAGCTCGAAATGCTTCCAGGTCTTCTCCACGTCGGCCGCTTCAAAGTTGTAGACAGAAAACTGCAACTCGTCCGCCAGCCGCACATCGCCATACGTCGTCGGATGTCCCGTTTCCGGATCTCGCGCCCACACGATGTCGTAAATCGAATCTACATCCTGCAGAAAGGCAGCAATGCGCTCCAGCCCGTAAGTCAGTTCAGCAGAAATCGGAAGCAGGTCCACGCCGCCACACTGCTGGAAGTAGGTGAACTGCGTGATCTCCAGCCCATCGAGCATCACCTGCCACCCGATGCCCCACGCACCCAGCGTAGGCGACTCCCAGTTGTCTTCTTCGAACTTGATGTCGTGCTGGCGCAGATCAATCCCGATCGCCTTCAGCGACTCGAGATAAACCTCCTGCACGTCATTCGGCGGAGGCTTCAGGATCACCTGCAACTGCGTGTGCTTGAACAGCCGGTTGGGATTCTCTCCGTAACGCCCATCGGCCGGACGCCGCGACGGCTGCAGATAAGCCACCTTATATGGCTGCGGCCCGAGCACGCGCAAAAAAGTTTCCGGCGCCATGGTCCCCGCGCCGACTTCGACATCGTAGGGCTGCTGCAACACGCACCCACGCTGCGCCCAGAAAGTCTGCAGCTTCAGGA
The DNA here is from genome assembly GCA_963745435.1 of uncultured Acidobacteriota bacterium. Taxonomy (GTDB): domain Bacteria; phylum Acidobacteriota; class Terriglobia; order Terriglobales; family Acidobacteriaceae; genus Gp1-AA133. The sequence continues at coordinate 7,092 of CAVUXK010000007.1, forward strand.
TGAGTTCCTGAAACGTCGGCGGATTGGGTTTGGACGATGTCATGTGAAGTTACTGCGATCCAAACAACCTTGTCATCCTGAGCGAAGCGAAGGACCTATGCATTTCGGCTGCGAGCTTCGAGCCCCGAGCTGCGAGCAATCAAAGCATCGGACTCGGCTTGCTCGTAGCTCAATGCTCGCAGCTAAATCTTCTCCAGCATCCCGCCCGTCACCAGCTTCTTCTCAATATGCCGCTCGAGAATCTGCAGCAGGCACTTGCGCAAGTCAAAAGCCTTCGACTTCGGCCACTCGGCCCCGGCAAAGCTCTCAACCGGAGCCCGAAACATCTGCCCGGCCAGCGCCCGCGACTCGCTCGAAATCTCCGACGATGCCAGCCGCTTGTCGTCCACGCACATCAGCCCGTCGGCCAGCGCGTGGAAGTAGGCCCGGCTGCCATTCAGAGTTCGGCCGCACACCGCGCACTCGGAAAGATCCGGCAAAAAACCTACCAGCCTCGTCATCCACAACTCGAAATACGTGACCGGCATCCAGATCTGAGGCCCGCGCAAGCGGCTCAACACTGACAACGTCAGCCGGAACACCGCGTCATTGGCCTCGCGGTCGGGCAACAATTCGTCCAGCAACTCCGCAATATGCGCCAGCGCCACCGCCCGCGGGTAACTAACCTCGCTGGCCAGCGGAGACTCCAGCACCTCGAGCGCGTCCAATCGCGCCAGTTCCTGCCGTTCGCGGTCTTCGTAAAATGCCCGGACAAACGTCAGCGGCTCGAGCGCCCCGCCAAATCGCTTGCGGGACTTCTTGGCCGCGCGCGCCACGCCGCGCACTTTGCCCTCGTTCCGCGTAAAAAAGGTGACCAGCAGGTCGGCCTCGCGCAGTGGGTACGTCCGCAGGACGACGGCTTCCGACTCCTTCAGTGCCATGGGAGCCCAGCAGGTTAATGTTTGATTGTAATGGATAGCAGGCAGGAACGTCGCGGGGAATCCGGCTTTAGGCCTTGGGCTCTGGGCTCTAGTTTGGGGCCGGGTGCCCCATCTTTGCGCGTTCTGTGCGCAAAGGTGGGATTCCACTGCTCTATCCCACTTGGGATTTTCTCGGCATCTTTGAGGTCGCAATTCGCGACCTCAAAAAGCAAAGGGCGTCCATCCCCAGATGAACGCCTCCGCAGGAACCCGGCGCAAGCTCAAAGCTCGCAGCCCGAAGCTCGTAGCTCGCTATCTTCCGTAATACTTCGCGTTGCGCTCCGTAAACGCTGCCCATTTCTCGGGCAGATCGTCGAGCGCGAAAATCGCCGACACCGGGCACACGGGCACGCATGCACCACAATCGATGCACTCTACCGGATCGATATACAGCAACTCTTCCGTCCCGTAGGCCGGTTCGTCCTTCTTCGGGTGGATGCAATCCACCGGGCACGCGTCCACGCAAGCCGTGTCCTTCGTCCCGATGCAGGGTTCTGCGATTACGTAGGTCATGGTATCTCTATCTCCTGAAACTCTGCGGGTCTGTAAAAGAACCACAGATTCTAGCAAGAATAACGGCCCCGGTACAGCAAACCGCGAACGTTTTTCAGTACGAAAACCAACTGAGTCTGCCCCTCCGGCATTCACCGGAGGCGGCCTCAACCGCGGCTGCCCGCCAGTTCCTTCTCTGTGCTCGGCTGGTACTCCACGATGTAACCCGCCACGGCACTCGCCGCCACCGTCAAGGGCGAGGCCAGGTACATCTGTCCCGGTCCACTGCGTCCGGGAAAGTTCCGATTCTGCGCGCTGATAACGATTTGATCCGGACGCGTCGAAACCCCCGGCCCGGCATTGATGCAAGCCCCGCAGCTCGGCTCGATCACGTGCGCCCCTGCCTTCTGGAAAATGTCGAGGTAGCCCTTGCCAATACAGTACTCGCGTGTCTCCTGCGAACCGAACTGGATGTAGAACTCGACCGAGTCTGCCACACGCCTTCCCTGCTTCAACGCATCCGCCAGAACCTCGGCATACATGTCCATGTCTTCATTCTTGCCGGCCGTGCATGTGCCGCCGTAGGCGATTTCCACGGGAACCGGCGTATGTAGCTCACGGATAAACTTGCCATTCCCCGGATCGCCCGGCGTCGCCACCATGGGCGCAATCTCGGCAGCGTCGAGTTCGATCACCTGCGCATACTCTGCGTCGCGATCGCTTTGCAGTCCGCGAATCATCTCCGTGGCGTCCCGACGGCTCATGCCCCTGCGCTCCACAAGAAAATCAATGACCTTGTCATCGGGAGCGACGATGCCCGTAAATCCGCCGATTTCCGCAGCCATGTTCGTCATGGTCGCGCGCTCGTCCACGCTCAAGGCCTCGACCGCTTCACCGGCATATTCCATCACTTTGGCCAGCGCTTTCCCGCTGCGCACATAGTCCAGGCTCAGGATCTTCAGGATGAAGTCTTTCGCCGTGACGTTCGGCTGTTTCTCTCCGCGAATGATGATCTTCACTGACTCCGGCACCTTCACCCGGACGTCCTTCGTGATCCAGCTATTGAACACATCGGTTGTACCGATCCCAAAGGCCACGCACCCGATCGCGCCCACGTGCGGCGTATGGGAATCCGATCCAACATTGACCTGCCCGGGAAGCGCGTACGACTCGAGCATTACGGAGTGGCAAATGCCTTCTGATCCCTTGCGATCCTTCAATTCCCCATGCAGCTTGATTCCTTGCGCCTTGGCGAAGTCTTCCTGCTTCAGCTTCAACTGCGTCGCCAGATCCAGCAGTCCGATCTTCTTCTTTTCTTCCGAAATGACTTCATCGAGAAAAGTCAGGTGATCTCTGAAGAATCGGATGCTGCCCGCGTCGTTCACCGGCACGCCCTTGCCGACGTAATGCTCATAAAAAATCGCCGCCATGGGCGTGACATATTCATGGCTGAAGCGCAGGTCCACCCGCGTAAAACCGGTGTCCCCCGGCTTCACGGCCTCGACTCCGACGTTGCCATCGGGAGTGACCATGTGCTTCGCGAAGATTTTTTCTGCCAGCGTCATCGCCCGCTTCCTGGTCTCGATCGGCGGTAGAAACACCTTCTTCTGCATGCGGGCCACATTAAAAGGAAAGAGGCCGCCATACTCGATCACCTGACGCGTAATGTCATCCTCGCCGGCGGTGAATTCGCTTAGCGAAATTTCTTCTCCGGCGCGAATCTTGTCGATCAGCGAGAAGTTCGTAGAAGTCAGGAGCCCCAGATTCTGGCAATTCTGCTTGTAGATGCGCTCGATGTTCTCGGCGATCACCACCTGGATCCCAGCCGACATCTCCGCATATGGCGACTGCTCACGGCTCGACCCCTTCCCACGCCGCTTCCCGCTCACCGAGCAAACGAAACCGCCCTTCTTCACGTCGCTGCGGCCAATGGGCAGAACGCTCCCGCACTTGAGCCCGAGATACGGAATCTCGCCCAGCGTCTGATCGAAGTAGAAGCAGTAATGCGCGGGCGTAATCTCGTCGGTCGAGATGTCATCGCGCAGCTTGGGATTGTTCGCAGGATTCTTCGTATCCCACGGCAGATCCTCACCGGCCAGCTGTCGCCGGATCAGTTCCGGATCCTCAGTCAAAAACAGAATCCGCCCTGCCAGCCGCACCTTGTCTGGCCGTTTGGAAATTTCACGCTCAATTAATGGCTGAGTCACTCTGAAGCCCTTTGAAGTCACGCGGAAATGGAAGAACGGAACCTGGCTGTGTGGCGCGGGCACCCTCGCCCGCGAAACCGCAACCCACGCACGTTTTCCTTATTTTACTCCTATCGAGGTGAGGACACGAACCAAGCGGAGGGGTAGCGAGGAAAAGGCGGCAAGGCACGAATGGGAAGGGCACGAGTTCACTCGTGCCGACAGCGCACTCCCATTAAGAGCGCTTCAGCGCCTGAGGTTTGCTTTTTGATCGCCCGCAGCCAAACTACTTCCGATACTCCCGCGGATCGGGCAGCGCCTCCAGCCCGCGACCGGCAAAAATCTCTTCGAACTCATGCAGCAATTCCGGATGAATCAGCGCATTGCTCGCCACCACATCGCGATCGGTGATCTCCAACGCTTCCCCGCGGAATCCGGACACCTTCCCGCCGGCCTCTTCCACCACCAAAATCCCGGCCGCCGTGTCCCAGGCATTCAGGTTGAATTCCCAAAATCCATCCAAGCGCCCCGCCGCCACATATGCCAGATCGAGCGCCGCCGAGCCCGCCCGGCGCACTCCGTGACTTCGCAACGTAAGCTGATGGTAGAAGTAAATATTCGGATTCTTGTGCCGCTTGTGGCTCGGGAATCCGGTCGCCACCAGGCTCTGCTGCAGCTTCGGCGTCTTCGAAACTTCGATCTTTACCCCGTTCAGCACGGCGCCCTTTCCGCGCTCAGCTGCAAACAATTCATCACGCGTAGGGTCATACACTACCGCCGCTTTTCTTTTCCCCTGAAACGCCAGCCCCAGCGACACGCAAAATACCGGGAAGCCATGCGCGAAATTCGTCGTCCCGTCGAGCGGATCAACATACCAGCGGTAATCGCCGCCGGTCTCCACCCGTCGCTCCCTCTTCGCCGATCACGTCATGCGACGGCCACTGCTTCCGGATGCGCTCCAGAATCAGCTTCTCCGAAGTCCGGTCCGCTTCCGTAACCAGGTCGGCATCGCCCTTGTATTCGATCTTCACCCGCCGACGAAAAAACTCCACAAGAAGCGCACCCGCTTCCCGCGCGATCTCCGACATCTGCGGCACGAAGTCGAAATTATTTTTCTGATCTATGGACATGGAATGCCATTGATTCGAGATGAAACACGCCCGAGGGAAAAGTGCGGCGTTATGTGGCCACGTATGCCCGCCTTCGCAGACAATCGCGGGTGCGGCTTACTTCCTTTTCACCGGATCTTCCGCGATGTACATAATGTCGTGCTTGAAGATAAACAGGTTGGGCGCGCCCTCGCGCGTCAGCCGGACCATGTTCCTGTCGTAGTACTCGATCCAGCCACGCACTACTTCCCCGTCGTTAAGCTTGATGCTGACCGGCTTCTGCTTCTCGCCTAGGAGTTTCAGGTAAGCGGCCTCTTCGTAAGTCTCATCGGGTGGCGGGGTCTTTCCGCCCCGTCGGGCGCCGCCGGGGGAACTAGGATTGAAAGGCATGGAAGTATTTTACACGCGAGGCATGCACAGGCTCTGGGGTAATTGGTGACTGTTGAAGTGCGCGTGCACATCCGCTTATTAAGCAGTCGATGTTCGCAAGCCGCCCAAGGCGGCGATATTCATTAGCCCAGCGCATCAGCGCTGGGTAGATACCAATGCGAACGCGAACCCGGTAGGGGCGAAATCAAAACACCTAAAACTCAAAGGACCCAGCGCCTCTAATTTGAGGCCAGGATCACTTCGCTCGCCAGTGACAATAAGCAAAGCCCCTAAAACGTGACCTTTACCCCGAACTCCAATTGCCGCGGTGTCCCGTAACCGTAGACGCCGGAACCGCCGCCGATCCGCAACACATCACGGGCCGAGCCCGGAGGCGTGCCGTTTGCCGATCCCGCGCCCGCCGTCACCGGCTGCCCCGGCCCCGGAAAATACGAAGCCAACTGCCCTGACACCGGCTGGAAGTTCGCAAAATTCAGCACGTTATAAAACCGCGCGCTCGGCTCGATACTCAAGCGCTCCCCAACGCGCAGCGGCCAACTGATGGCTGCGTCGAGCGTTTTGAAACCTGGATTGCTGAACTGCCCGGCAGGCGGCACGATAATGAACGGCGTTGTTCCGCGCAGCGTCGTCAATTGCGCCGAGGTGAACAAGCCCGCCCCGACCAGCGCCTGGCCGGCAGCGGTTAACGCTCCTGCCTGCGTCTGGTTGTAGGTCTTGATTTGGGTCGCCAGGTCGCTGGCCGAAAGCGCATTGAAATTTCCCGGGCCCTTAAACGGAAACAAATTCGCTGGCGTCCCGTCTCCGATGAAATCCGTGCGAAAGATTTCTCCCGGAGTCACAGCCGGATTCCCCGAGGTCACGAGCATCGACGCTACCGTCGGCGCCGGGGTTGCATACTTGCCGATGAACGACAGCTTCGGCCCCCACAGGGTGTCGAGTGTCCACCCGATCGACACCTGGTGCCGGCGATCCAGTGGCGACGGCCCCTTATAACGCTCCGGATTCTGGAAGTCGTAAGCCAGGGAACTCTGTCCCGGATTGTCGCCGCCATTCGACACAAACTTCGAGAACGTATACCCAAGGTTGAAATTGCCGCCGCGAAAGAAGAACCACTGGTGCACGATGTTCTGCCGCAACGAAAGCTGCAGGCCGTTGTATACCGCCTGCCCGATCGACGATTGAAATTCGCCCTGCCCCACCAGCGAATTCCGTCCCTGAAACGCCGCGCCAAAGTCTCTTGGATCCGTCTGCGGATTGGTCACCGGTACCTGCACGCCCACCGAAGCCGGCAGCCCGCCCATGAACGCGACGCCCGAATCCAGGCCATTCACTGCGAAATCATTGATGTTCGCCGTCGGCACCGCTGAGATATAACAACTCACCGCACTCTGCACGATGGCGCCCGGCGCCAGCGGCTGCACCAGACAACTCGGAGCCCTTTGCGTGATCGTATTCGTGATCGCGTTCAGCGCCGCAGTCGGAATTCCGGCAGCATCGTTGTAAAGATAGCGCCAGTCGCCCACATGGTTTTTGTCCACGATCAGTCCGAAGCGCTGGCTCATATTGCGTACGTAATCCACCGTGAACAGGCCGCCGCTCCATAGTTGATGCTCGAGACCCAGGCTGATCTGGTACGAACGGGGCGTGCGATAGTTCGGATCAAATGCGGCCAGACCGTTCACCGGCATACTGAGCGCCAACGTGTTCCCGACAAAATTCGGATTGCTGGTCGCTCCCGCCGCCGCAACCGCCGCTTGGTACGCCGTTTGCAACGCCGCCACGTCAGTAGCCGCCGTTCCCACCGGAGTGCCGCATACTTCCGTAGCCAAGTCGTGCCCGTTGATCGATGTCACCCGCGTCGGCAAACTCCCCGGCGTCGGAAAGTACACACCCACGGTGCCGGCCGCAGCTCCAGCAGCACATCCCAGGACATTCGTTGACGCATACAATCCCTGGCTCAGCCGCGTCGCGCGATCCAGACGCATGTTGCTGAACAGGGAGTTGTCGTAAAACACGCCCGCTCCGCCGCGGAAAACTGTTCGACCGTTATGAAACGGATCCCACGCGAAGCCGATTTGCGGCGCGAAGTTGTAATTCGGCTGTATCACGCGCCTTCCCAGCGCGCTCCCGGCCAGGTTGGAAAACTGATCGAGCAGGCTCGAGCCGGAGCACGGCACCACATTCGAAGGAATTCCCGGATTCGCCGCCGAGCACGGAATCCTCGCCAGGTCGCTATCGACACGCCCAGTGTCCCGCACGTAGTGCACGCCCAGCGTGATGGTCAGATTCGGATACATCTTGTACGAGTCGCCGACGTATCCCTGCAGCCGATTGTCCATCTGTCCGCCACGCGGAAGTCCAAAGCCCGACTTCTCCGTAGCAAAGCCCTGGCCGTTGCTCAGCGTCGCCAGCAACAGCGGATAGTCCAGGGGGTTCGCATCCGTTCCTCCGACGAGCGCCGTCGACATCTGGGGTGCGAGTCCGTACGCGTTTGCATAGCCGCCGATATTGATCCGGTTGATGCTCGCGCCAAAACGAAGCGTATGATCCCCAGCCCGGCGCGTCCCGTCATACCGCGCTTCCGTATTCTGCTGGAAGGTTTCCTGCGGCGCGAACTGGCTCGCGCCGAACTGCACCGCCCCGCCGGCGAGATCTGTGAATCGCACGCTCGCGGGAAGTCCGGAGATGCCACCCGTGCCCAATTGCCCGGTCGCGTCCTGCAGCGAGTTGTGATATCGCGAGTACCCGAACCGAACGCTATGCACATAGGGCCCGCGGGTCAGATCCAGCCCCAGCGTGTGGGATGGCGCGTTGTTGTGGTTCTGATAAATCGAATACCCGTCGCCAAAGTCATCCACCGACTTATTCCAGTTGTAGGCAAATCGGTAGAAAGCCGTGGGTCGTGCTCGAGGGCGACCAGTCGAGTTTTCCGGAAGCGGAGGTATTGCGAAAAGGTGACGAGAATGAACCCGTCTCCGCCTGGAACGGCGCCGGAAATACGACTGCCCGATGCGCGTCCTGCGTCACGTGCTCCACATCGAGAAAGAAGAAGGCCTTGTCCTGGATCAGCGTACCGCCCAGCTTGCCGCCGAAATCCGTACGCCGAAACGGCAGATCCTGCCCGCCCGGAGCTTTCGCAAACGCAATGCTCTGGTCGCGAAACAGTCCGAACGCTTCCCCGTGAAGGCCCGCGCTTCCCGACCCGGTCCTCATATTCACTTCGCCCGCCGAGGTCGGTCCCACGGAAACATTCAACATCGCGCGGTTGACGAGCATCTCGTCGACCGAACTCAGGGCAACGTTCTGGGTGGTCCCGCCTTTGTTTTCATCGCTGAGTTCAATGCCATCCAGCGTGTACAGAGTGTCCGCCCCGCTGAACTTGTGGATCGACGCGGCGAACGTCCCCGTCTTCGTCGCGTCCAGCGACCGCCCATCCTGGATCAGACACTCCCGGCTGAAATTGCGCCGTATTCAGAACATCGCGTCCATTGATGGGAAGTTTCGCGATCTCCTCCGGGTTGACCTTCCCCTGGAGCGTCGGAGTTCCAGGATCGACCGGCGTGAGCTTGCGATCGCCATTCGACGTCTTGCCGTCGCGCACCGTCACGAAGAAGCGGTTGGCGTTGTAATTGCGCAGCTCGACCTGCACGGTGTAAACACCGGCATTCAGCGCGCCCGTGGAATATTTACCGTCTTTGTCGGTGGTCAGTGTGAGTGGGACTTCCGCCGAGTGGGAGTTCAGGTACACGGCCGCGCCGGCCACGGGCGCGCCAGCCGCATCGATAATCGTGCCCTCAATCGAACCCTTGGGGAGGTCTTCCTGCGCGAAGCCATGGAGGCCACCGATCAGCGCGACAAAAACACTTAAAAAGAGAATTACCAGGGAGTTGCGGCGATTCCCACGGCCGCACGAAGCGCGCAATTTCAACAAACGGTCTCTCCTTCCCACTCCTGGACATGCGGGTACTGCCACATGGAATCGCTCCCCGCAGGAATGGTTGCTTCCGCCTTACAAAGTTGAATTGAATATCTTACTAGACTGGCCTGACCTGTGCGCAAAACCGAACTGGACCGACAGATCGCCTAACGCGGCAAGCCTATGCGCTCCAGAAGGTTCTGGAAGCGCACATCGCTGCGCAGGGGGTCAAAACCCGGGCGAAGAAGAATCGAGGGATTGAAGTGCCCGGTGTACGCTTTCTCCAACCAGCGCATCGCTTCATCGTTCTGACGCATCGCGATGCAGATTAGCGCGATCTCAGCCGCATTCGACCGGACGCTCGATTGTTGAGTGAGTTCCTTCTGAATCTTCAGTGCCTGCGCCTTGCGGCCTGAGAGAACGTACGCACATGCCAGGGTCGATTTGCAGATTGGGCTCCCGCCCGACAGCTTTACCGCGTTCTCCAGTTCGTTCATCGCTTCCGGATAAGACTGCTTCTGCATGAGCGCCACACCAAGATCGTAGTGGGCCACCGCGAAATTCGGGTCCATTTCTATCGTTCTGCGGCTTTGCTGAATCGACTCGTCGTAGGAATGTGCAATCAAGAGTTCTTCCGCGAGATCGGCGTTAATGATCAGCGAAAGCGGATCGAGCGCCTGCGCCTTCCTCATCTCACCGAGCGCCTCGTTCATCCTTCCCATCTCGCTCAGGTGCCACGCATACCAGTGATGAGCGGTTGCATATCCAGGACTTAGTTCGATCGCCCGTTTAAATTCCTGCTCGGCAGCGGTCCAGTTCCAGTCGAAAACATCGAAACAGAACGCGAGAGAAGCATGAGCTTCGCCTAGATTGTTGTCCAGATCCAAGGCCTTGATGGCGGCTGCCTTGGCTTTGGGGAGCGCCTGGTCGGGCGCCAACAGGTTGTACTGCCAGTCGCCCAACAAGGCGTAGGAATCCGCCAACCCCGTATACGCCTGCGCGTACTTCGGATCTTTTCCGATGGCTTCCTCGAAATAATCCGTCGCCTTCTTCAGGGCCTCGGCGGTTCGCTTGTTCCAGAAATACCTTCCCTTCAGGTAGGCTTCGTAGGCCTCCGGGTTAACGGCCTTCGCGTCCTTGAGGCTCGCCGCTTCTCGCGGCGTCAGCTCAATGCGAATTCGTTGAGCGATGTCGGTCGCCACCTTCTTTTGCAGGGCCAGAGTATCGCGTAGATCGCCCTCATAGCTTTCAGCCCATAAATGCTTGTCGGAAGAGGAGTTGATCAGCTGGGCCGTAATACGAACCTGCTGCCCCGACCGCAGAACGGAGCCTTCGACAATTGCTTCCACTCCCAACTCGCGTGCAATTTGTGCGAGAGGTTTGTGAGTGTTTTTGTACTGCATGGCCGACGTCCGAGACACCACCCGCAACGCACTGATCTGCGCAAGATCCGTAATCAATTCGTCGGTCATACCGTCGGCGAAGTAGTCTTGGGTCTCATCACCCGAAAGGTTGTTGAGCGGGAGAACAACGAGAGACCGGATCGTCGCGCTCGGACCTCTCCGGGTATGCTGGAACCAGAATGCAAGAAGCGCCAGACACACAGCGACCCCGGCTGCGGTAATGGCCCACGGCTTCCAGGTGCGCAGTCGCGACGTCTCCTGGAGGCCTTCGACCTCGATCTTTTCTTCATGATCCAGGGTTTCGGACCGTTCACTCGGAGGAGAGTTCCGAGCCTTGTCTCCACCTCCCACCGAAACCTCTGCAATAAAGCGATATCCCCTCTTCGGAAGCGTCTCAATAAACCGAGGGTTTTCAGCGGAGTCGCCCAGGGCACTGCGCAACTTGGCAATCGCGATGTTGACCGCTTGGTCGAAGTCCCCGAAGTTCTCGTCAGGCCAGACCTGGCGACGCAACTCCTCTCTGGTCACCATTTCGCCGCGGTGTTCCAGCAAGATTTCCAGCACCTTCATCGGCTGCGGCTGCACCTTGATTCTCATGCCCGCTTTCCTCAGCTCACCTGCCGAGAGGGACACTTCGAAGGTACCGAACCGAACCACCGAGGCTTGTCGTGACGAATCCATGTTTGATGGAAGGCTTGTTGGCAAAAAGTCTAGCATCTCGGGACGTTGCGACCTTGGATATCCGATGCGAAACACCCTATGCTCTTCAACGATTTACACAGAAAGGTACTGGCTAGCCCAAGAAAACTCCTGGTCCATTGACCCCATCGCGTGACCCGCGTCAGATGTTCCCACCACGGGGCGTACGTTCGAGGAGGCACAGCTGGAATGAAGTTTCTTGGACTCGGTTCGGAACCGGGGAATGACGCGCCTTTCGACCACACCTTCGAAGCCCTGGCGCTTCCCCACATCAACGCCCTCTACAACTTTGCCTGCTGGCTCGTTCACGATCGCGCCGAGGCCGAGGACGCTGTCCAGGAAACCTGCCTGAAGGCTCTGCGCAGTTTCAGGCTGTTCGAGCCCGGAACAAATTTTCGTGCATGGATTTTCCAGATTCTGAAAAACACAATCTCCAGCGCACGCGTAAAGGACAACCGGCACCTCACCGTGACCATCGAGACAGAAGAAGACCTTCCTCTCCGACCCGCGAATTTCAAAACACCAGAGGCTCTGCTGATCGAGCGCTCGAGCATAGAGGCCCTTCGCCAGGCAATCGAACAACTCCCGTCAATCTATCGTGAGGTGATTTTGCTCTGCGATGTTCAGGAAGCCTCGTACCGGGAAATTGCGGAAATCCTGTCGATTCCGATCGGCACCGTCATGTCGCGCCTGGCCAGAGGCCGCAAACTGATTCGCATGAACCTCCTCGGCGTTCCGGCCAACACACCCCAACAAAAAAGGGACCGGGTCGCCCCGGTCCCAAAGTCCATTTTCTCAACCGCTAGAACGTAAACCGCACCGCCAGACGCATGCTCCGCGGCGTCTGGAAGATGAACGGCTTGCCGTACTGGCTGTTGCCGATAATTGGAACCCCAGCGCCAGTGCCCGTTAGCCCGGTGTTGTTTGACAACAGGCCTTTCCAATCGTAGGGATGCTCGAACGCCGAGTACGAGAACGTCCCGCCCGGATTGAGGAAGCTCTGGTTGAATGCGGAGTCCAACTGCGAGTAGAAGCCAGTTGCGGACTGACGGTTGAACAGGTTCAGCACATTCGCTTCAAACGTCAGCACCTGTGCTTCGTTGTTCTTATTGACCTTAATCTCCTGCTTAAAGCTGGCGTCCGATTGTATGTACCAGGGTGTCCGGCAACTGCAGAGACTGGTCACAGTTGGCACCAGCACTCCAGAACCATCCGGCACCAGGCTGATCTTGGCGAACTTGCCGCGATCTTCCGGGAAGACCGGGAAGCCACCAGAGAATGGAGGTTGCGAGAACGAGTTGCCCACGTCGATGTAGGTCCCCATCGGCGTCCCGCTATACAGAGTCTGGAACCATCCTACGTTCGTTGAGGTCCGTCCGCCTTTCCATGGGATGCGATAGTACGTGTATCCCTTGAAAGCGTTGGGACGATCCGTACCCAGCGGTCCGCTGGAGGATCGGCCGTTGGCGTCGTACTGGAAGAAGGACTCATCAAACGCCCGGCTGTTGTTGGGAGCATTGCGGCCACCGCCTCCGTCCGCCAGATCGGTACTGGTCAGGCCGGAGTAGTTGCCTCGCAGCTTGCTGTAGGTGTAGGAGAACATCCCGAACCAGTTCTTGCTCGTTGCCTTGGTCAGGCGGAACTCGACACCGTCGTAGCTGCGCGCCGCCTTGATGTTGGGCGGGCATCCCAGCGGGACGTGCGGAGGTGCAGGAATCCGCCAGATTGACGGCATTCGGACCGAACCCCGGATTCACGATCAGGAAAGTCTCGCTGCCAGTGGAGTCGAAAATGGCAGAGTCCTCAATCGCTTTGTCCAGACGACGGCGGTCCCAGCGCGCTTCAAACGCCAGGGTCTTGGTGATCGCATAGTCAGCGCCGAATACGGATTCGTGCTGGCGATACGGCTTCAAGCCCGTTCATCACGCCTTCCGTTCCACGGAAGTTCTGGTTTTCGAGGAAGGTCAACCCCGCCGGCACCACGCCATTCGCGAAGTTGGCACCGCCCGTGCTGTCTCCCGTGCAGTAACGCTGCCCGGCTCCAAACTGGACGTTGATGCTGGCGAGATCAGACGTGTCGAGCGCGTAGAAGCAGTTCTGCCAGTACTGGCCGCCGAACGAACTGATCGCCAGGTTCAGCTTCATCAGGTCGTTATAAACGCCGTAGCTGCCAAACAGCTTCAGCCTGCCGTCCTTGAATACATCCCAGGCGGCACCGAGGCGCGGCGCGATCTTGTCGCCCCAGCCGAAGTTGATCGGCTTCGACGGGAAACCTCCCGCCGTCGTCTCGCTCGGCAGAGATTCCTTCTCCACGCGCAAGCCCACGTTGATGGTCAGACCTCGTCCGATCGTCCACGCATCTTGCGCATAGAAGCTGTGGTTGTAGCTGGATGCTTTACCGAACGAGCCCAGATCCTGCACGTTGAGAAAGCCGAACTGGCCGGTGCAACCTCCGTAAGGGGGGTCCGTGGGCTGCGTCAGGGCCAGCGCCTTGCAGTTGTCCTGACCAGTCGTGCCGCCGGGTGAAAAGAAGTTGCCTTGCCCGACATACAACTGCACGTCCGGCGCGTTCCAGTGCTGGAAAATATCATTGAACACATGGTTGAGCTGGTACCCGAATTTGAAGTTGTGGGTTCCCAGCAGACCACCCTTAAACCATGCGACGTCGGTATCGAACTGGTGATGCTTGTTGGCGTTACGCAAGGTGTAAGTCTGATCGTTGCCGGTGGAGAAAAAACCGGAAATCTGCTGCAAGGACTGCGGCAGCGGATTGTTGTTGTTGTCCAGTTGCGGCATGGGTGGGTTTCCGGGAATGATTCCCGACGTCAACCACGAGAACAGCGAACCGGCAGTTGGATATCCGAAGTCGTGATAGTTCTCGAAGAAATATCCAAAGCGCGTTGTGAGAACCAGCTTCGGCGTCAGTGCATAGTCCGCACCCAGATTCAGGGTCTGGTTCGGAGCCACATAGCCGTACCCATGCTGGAACAGCGACAGTGGAGAGGTCGAAGTCGGATTCAGCAGTCCGGTGGTCGAATCCCCGACCGGCAGCACGGCGCCACTCTCTCGCTGCAACTGGTAGAGCCACGATGCGAACACGCGCAGTTTCTGCGTGACCGTAGCGTCCACACGCGCTGTGGTGAAGTAGGTTTGCTGGTCCTGATTAAAAACCTGCACGCCTGCGTTGTTGTTCGCCGACCCGAAGTTCACCGCCCGGCCGACCGACGTGTACTTGGGGTCCACGCCCAAATGGATCCAGAGACGGTCATGAAGAATCGGGCCACCAATCGTGAAATACGGTTGAACATACCGATACCGATCCGCATGCTGCTGATAGGTCAGAGCCCGAGGGTCCTGTCCAATCGCCGAATTGCCATTGTCAGTTGGATCATAGTAAAGGAAGGGGCTGTTCTGGTTCGCGTTCATGGCATTGGCGGAGTACTGCGCTCCCGCCGTCCCATGCCAGTTATTGCTGCCCCGCTTCAGGATCACATTCACCACGCCGCCCATGGCGCCGCCATGCTCGGCTTCAATGCCGGAAGTCTTCACTTCCACCTGGTTCACGAACTCAAACGGAACGTCGGTGTGCGAGTAGCCGCCGATCACGTTGGCCGTGTCTTGTCCTTCTACCAGGTACCGGTTCTCGCTGTCAGCGCCGCCGGCAACCTGAAAGCCGAAGCCGCTGCCGTTCGACGTGCTACCCGGCGAACCGCCGCCAATGCCCGGCCGCGAAAATGAACCCGCGCCCGTGCCCGCGAGAGCGTTGTTTCCCATCAGCGGTTCGTTGCGCGCCGAGGGCGCGAATTGAATCACCGATTGATAGGAAATTCCGTGCGGAACTTCCGCCACCACGTCAGGCGTGATGTTCGTGACGGTGTGCGAACTGGTCGTGTCGATCAGGGGAGCTTCGCCCGTGACCTCAACAACTGTCCCGGTCGAGCCAACCTGCAGTTGCAGATCGAGTGTCGGCAGGTGTCCTACCGCGATCACGACTCCATCCCGCTTCAACAGCGTGAACCCGGGCGCCGTCACGCGCAGCGAGTAAGTTCCCGGCGGAAGATTCGCGAAGCGGTAGTAGCCGCTCGAGTCGGTCTGCAATTTCTTGGAACCGACCAGCGCTGATCCCGTCAGTTCCACATCCGCGTTCGACACCACCGCGCCCGTCGGATCTTTCACTGACCCCTGCAGGCCACCGGTAGTCTCTTGCGCCCACGCGCACACGGAGAACAACACGAAAAGCACAGAGACCATCAACAGAACAACCAGTCTGCGTCCGATGGCCTCACTTCTTGGCTGCCTCATGCGACCTCTCCTTTGGTGTGGACACACGTGTACACTCGGCTCCCCGCGAGGGTCTGCCAGTCACGTCACCCACAATCTGTCGGATTTCCCTAGCCGGCGGACACAGACGCTTCACTCACCTCAGCTCAACAGTTTCTGTAAGCGCCCGAAAAATCCTCGGCTGTCACTGACTCTTATGCACGGATTGGTCCATTGACGTGTGTCTATGTCTAGGGGATAGAACACGGAGACTTATCCTGGGATAACGAAACAAGCAACGAAGGTGGCACGCACTTTTGCGGAGATTTGCAAGGCCTACGAAATACGGCTTTCCATAAGAAAAAAGCGAGACAAAACGAATGGGAAGTGTAGGGAGCGACAGGTCGTTGGTCGTCGGTCTGTGGTCGTTAGTCCCTGGAGTTTGGTCGTTGGTCATGGTCGTTGGCATGGGCCCACGACCGTAAAAGGGCTGTTGCCAAGCGAGCATGTGTTGGCAAGTTAGGCGTCTCAAGTCCAGGCAAGAATCTCAACCTCAGGGGAATCTGCCAACGACCCAAAAAGCCAGCCGCCAGCAAAGCCCTCAACCTCAAGAGCCTCGCTGGCGACTAGTGACTAGCGACTGATGACTAGAACACCACCCGCAACCCGAATTCAATCTGCCGCGGCGATCCCAGTCCGAATGAACTCGACGACTGGAACGCCCGCTCTCCATTGCGCGGATCGCCCTTGAACGTCCCGTTAATCGATCCTGGGCTGCCGTCAAGAATGCCGGCAATACCGGCCGCAGAGCCCAGAATCACGAACGGGTTCGTATCAAAGTTGGAGAAGTTGAACAGGTTGTATACCGCCGCCGAAGGCTCGATTGTGAAGCGATCCTTGATCTTGAACGGATACGCCAGCTTCAGATCGAACACTTTCAGCCAGCCGTTGTTGACGGGCTTCAGTCCTGAATCGAAGCCGCTGGTATCGATCGAATCAATGACTCCGCCCAGCGCGGTCAGTTGCGCCTGCGTCATCACTCCCTGATCGATCAACAACTGCCCGGCCGGCGTGACTTTTCCGGCCACGTTGTTATTGAAGTTATGCAGGAACGACACCAGTTGATCCGGCTTCACGTCGCGCCCATACGCGCCAACGCGCTTCGTGATCGGATCTGCCGTCGTGCCGTCGCCATTCAGGTCGGTATGAAAAATTTCATCCGGCCTGCTTTGCGAAGGTGCAAACATGTTCGACGGCAGCGGCGAATTGAAGTGCCCGATCATGCTCACCATCGGCCCATGCGTCAATTGGAACGTCACGCCGAAGCCCAGCTGATGCGTGCGATCGAACGACGCCGGTCCGAGATAGCGATTGGGATTCTCGTTGTCGATGCCAACGCCCGTGATGAAGTCCTGATCTCCGCCGATCCCGTCCAGATAGCGCGAGAGCGAATAGGAAACCTGGAAGCTCACGTTCTTGGTGAACGCCATGGGAGCGTTGATGTTGTCCCGCAGCGCAAGCTGCAGGGCGTTGTAAACGGAACGCCCGCGCGACGCAAACGCCACGTTCGAACCCACCAGCGCATTGATGCCAGGGAACGCCGCGCCGTGATCCGGATCGAGCCCGAACGCATTGGAAGGTCCGCCGAACACGTGGGTTGCGTCGCTCAAACCAAATCCGGCGAAGTCACCCATGCACCGCGCCACAGCCGGTCGCGAGTCGGAGTCCCGGGCACGCCGCAATCGCCTGATCGATCGTGCCAACACCGCAAGCCGTGAGTGTCTGATTGACAGCATTCAGTGCCGCATTCTTATTGAAGAACTTCACGTTGCCCACCTGGTTGCTGTCGATCGCGACCAGCGAGTGCACGTTGATGTTCCGCAGGTAGTCCGCCGAGAAAATCATTCCCGGACGAAGCTCGCGTTGAATGCCGAGATTCATCTGGTACGAGAACGGCGTCCGATAGTTCGGAAACAGCAGGCCCGGTCCCACCAGCGTGTTACCGACGAAGTTCGGATTCGCCGCCGCACCCGCCGCGCGCACCGCCGCCTGGTAGTCGTTGGAGAGTGCGATCACCTGGTCGCCCACCGAGCCGATCGGCTGCCCGCACAGGCTGGCAATCGAAACGCCCGTTGACGGGATCACCGACACCGGGCCGTTAGGGAACGTCACGACACCGCTCTGGCAACCTTCGCCCGTGAGCACATCGTCCGCCACGTGATTGAACAGTCCCTGCTGCAGATAGCCAGGTCGCGAGAACAGAACGTTGTTGAAGATCTGGTTCTCGTAGAACATGCCGGCCCCCGCGCGGATCACCGTCTTTCCGTTCCTCATCGGGTCCCACGCGATGCCGATCTGCGGCGCGAAGTTGTTGTTGTCCTGGCGCACCCGGTTGCCAAACCCTGCCCCAAACAGATCCAGCAGATGTCCGCTGGCCGGGCAATCCGGCGCCGGATTGAAGTGGCTTACCACTAGCGCCGAGCACGGAATCGGCGCGATGTCGCTCATCGTCCGACCCGTGTCGCGCAGATAGCGCAGCCCCGCCGACAGAGTG
The DNA here is from genome assembly GCA_963745435.1 of uncultured Acidobacteriota bacterium. GTDB lineage: Bacteria > Acidobacteriota > Terriglobia > Terriglobales > Acidobacteriaceae > Gp1-AA133. The sequence continues at coordinate 25,060 of CAVUXK010000007.1, forward strand.
AAATTCGGCTTCACCTTCCAGGTGTCGCCAACGAACCACTGAATGCGGTTGTCGATGAACCCACCGGCTGGCAGTCCGAAGGTCTTGATGTCGGAACTGAAGCCTTGCCCGTTGCCCAATGTGATGCGCTCCAGCGGATAGTTCAGCGGGTTCGCTGACCCGCCCGGAAATGGCCCACCCGCCGCAAACGCCTGATCGGCGGCACTGGTCGTACTGCGCAGCCGCGGTCCCGTTCCGTAGAAGTTCGCAAAGCCTCCCGCCAGAATCCGGTTGTAGCCGAATCCGTAACGGAACAAGTGCGACTTCCAGCTGCGGCTTCCGTCATACTTCATCTGGGTGTTCGATTGCAGGGTCTGCTGCGGCGCGTTGGGATTCGGTCCCGCGCGCAGTTGGCCGATGCGCACCTGCGCTCCGGGAATCGGATCGAAAATTCCCGATCCTCCCACGGCATCCGCGATGTTGTTCACAAACTTCGTGTACCCGAAACGGATACTGTGATTCCAGTTGCCCGTGTTGAAGTCAATGCCGGCCGCTTGCGCTGGAGTCTTGTTGCGGTTCTTGAAGATGGAGAAATCGGGCAGGCCGTTCGTGGTCACCGCCAGTTCGTCGTAGTTCATCCGGTAAAACGCATGTGCCGACGGCGTCACTTGCCAGTCCATGCGCCCGAACAGAAGTCTTTCCTTGAACGGTTCGTTGACCGCTCCTGTCAGATTGTTGAAGGGTGCGGCAAATGAAACCGGCACTCCCAGTGCCTGATGAATGCGCTCGGCATTCAGGAAGAAAAACAACTTGTCTTTCACGATCGGTCCGCCGAAGCGCCCGCCAAAGTGGTTGCGCTGATAAGGCGAGTCCTGCCCGCCCGTGAAATTCGCCGCCAGTGCCTTGTCGCGGAAAAGATAAAACCCTTCCCCGTGCCACGCGTTCGTGCCGGTGCGCGTCGCGACATTTACAGCGCCCGATGACGTCAATTCCGACGCCAAGTCAAGCGTGGATTGCTGAATGCTGAACTCCTGAATCGAACTAGCCGAATAGTTGGAGAGAGTCGTTCCCACGTTTTCATCCGTGACATCAAGTCCGTCGACCTCAATGCGCGTGCTGCGGCCCTGGCGTCCACCTACCGAGATTCCCGAGAAGCCGCCCTTGGTCGGGTCGAAATTTGCGCCATCCTGCACCTGCACACCAGGTTCAAGCTGCGCGAGGTCAAGAAAGTTGCGCCCGTTGATGGGCAGCGTTTCAATCTGATCGGCGTTCAGCACGCCCTGCACCGTTGCTTGTTCCGTATTCACCTGCGCCGAATTGCCGCCGCGTACTTCGACGACTTCGGCCGTTCCGTGCAGCGACATCTGGATGTTGGCCGCGGTGGTGGTCGAGATTTGCACCGTGAAGCGGCTCTCCACGTCGCTGAATCCTGCGGCCTGCACCTTGATCCGGTATTCCCCGGGCAACAGCGAGCCTGATGTGAAGTTGCCGGAAGAACTTGTTGTCGTCTCGCGCACCTGATTGGTGTCGAGGTTCGTGATGATGACCTTGGCGTTGACCACGACGGCCCCGGCAGGATCCGTAACAGTTCCCTGGATACTGCCGGTCGCAATAGTGGTTTGCGCTGGCGCGTATGCCACTACGCACGCCAGCAGCAGGAAACAAGCAAGCAATGGCCTGGCTTGTTTCAGGGTGAGCAGGAAAGATTGACTCATACAATCTCCTCAAGTTTTTGTTGTGTCAGCCTTTGGGAGGACACGCGAACGGTGAGCGCGCATGTGCAGGACTACTGTCTATGAGAAACCGTGTGCACTCTCCCCAAGCACAGACATACCGACACATGAGCTGTGCACGAAGCGCGCCATAACATCGAACGTTGTCAATGCAATCTGCCTATTGGGGCTTACAACGACTGTCAACACTCATGACAAATTGTTTCTGGATGCCCGCGCTCCGCAATCCGGGAGTGGAATTCCGCGAAACAGAAGTTGACGCGCGCGAACACAAATGGATTTTGGGAGAACTAAAAACTGGAAGTGCAAATCCCGAAAAGCAGAGCAGCAAAAACTCGGAGGACCTACTCGAAAGACAGTATGCTCCCGACAACGTAACAAGCCACAGTCGGCGCAGCAACTCGGAAAGAGAAACGTCGCGGCACTTCTACTGCAAGCAGGAGGAAACCAGCGCGAAGCGAGTTTCAGCGCACCTCTGCGTGCTCTGCGGCACTTCTCCGCGCCCTCTGCGTTTTAAGATTTTTCGGAATGGCCGAAGGAAAATGAATCAGAAATCCGACCGCGAACTGTAGTACCCGGTCCTATGTCGGACTTTGTAATCCGCTGACTCGGGGTTTCCGCTGACACTCACCTGCAGCCTCCGGAACTCGGAATTCGAAAACCGCCGCGACGGGTAATACGCCAGCAGATACTGCGTACGCAACTCCTCGCTGATTTCATGGAAGGCGCTGTCGAGTTGCGCAAGCGAACTCGCGTAGTAGTACTTCCCGCCGGTATCTTCCGAAAGTTGAATCAGCGCGTGCTCCCCTCCGGTGTCGCGACCCGCGCTGGCCTCCACCGGAACCACGATCAGGCTATAGACGATTGCCTCCGCCTCCTGCGCCGCGCGCACCGCCTCACGGTAATCGGTCTTGCTAACGGTATCGCCGCCGTCGGTGATCACCACCATCACTTTGCGGCCCTTGCGTTTCTCAAGCGCGCGCGAGCCCGAGGTACAGCGCGTCGTATAGAGCGGTCGCCGATCCCACATGAATTCGATCGATTCCGCGATCGATGGTCCGCAGGTCCGGCGTGAAGGGAACGATCTCGTCCACAATTTCGCTGAACTGAAAAACCGACAACCCGTCCACCGGACGAAGAATCGAATGCGCAAACCGCCGCGCCGACGCCAACTCCAGCGGCAGATCTTTCTTCGTGCTCAGGCTCGTGTCCACTGCCAGGATGATCGAGAGGGGTAGCGCCGACTCTTTATCGAAGACGGAAATCTTCTGATCGATTCCGTCCTCGCTAAGTTTGAAGTTGTCCTTGGTCAGGTGGGAGATGGGCGCGCCCTTCGCGTCGGTGACGGTCACAAACACGTTCACCAGTCGCACGTCGACTTTGAGCGTGGTCGACGGTTCTTCCTGCGCTACACCAAGGCGGCAAGCGCAAACAATCAGCAGACACCACAGGGCAGCGGGCCTATTCATCGGCAATCGAATCATTTAGATGCAGCCTGCCCGCTGGGGCTGCCTTGGGCGCGCGGAATGTCGGCAGGAAACGGCTCCCCATCCGCCCACACCGCGCCATCAACGAAATACTCCTTCTTCCAGATCGGCACCTTGCGCTTCAAGGTATCGATCAGCCAGCGGCTGGCATCATAAGCCGGCCCGCGATGCGCCGAAGCCACCACGATCAGAACGCTGGTCTCCCCAATCTCAAGCCGTCCCAGGCGGTGCACCATCGCGACGTCCCTGACCTTGAACTGGGCAATGGCTTGGCAGGCCAGATCCTCCATCTGCCGCAGCGCCATCTCCTCGTACGCTTCGTAGTCGAGATAGAGCGTCTTGCGCCCCCGGGTATTGTCCCGAACGATACCTTCGAAAACGATAGCCGCCCCGTCTTCGGGACGTTTAATTCGTTCAAGAACTCCGGCGGTATCGATTCGCTCGCGCACGACCGAGGCTCGCCCAGCTTCCTCCGCTCACCGGCGGAAGCAGCGCCACCTCGTCGTTGTCCCCAAGCACGGCCCCCGGCCCCGAATAATGTTGATTTACCGACAACGCGACCGTAGGCAGAAGTGCCCGAATCCGCGGAACGCGCCCCTCGTAGTGCGTCAGGACGTCGGCAACAGTCGCCCCGTCCTGCAGCTCAAGAGACTCGCCAGCGCTCCCCATGAGATCCTTGAGAACCCCGAAAAATAGAACCCGCACCCGCATCGCCCCCTAGTGTATCCGCAAGCCGAAAACCGGCAAAACCATCAATCACAGAGGGCACAGAGGAACACAGAGAAAGCCACTACCCGGCACCCTCCTCCGTGTCCTCTGTGGTTAAAAAAGAATGCCAGCCTCAAGAAAGGCTGGCATTAAATTCTTGTCAACGAGTCCACGCCAGTTCGCATCCGGCGACTACGACTAGCGACTAGCGACTAGCGACTAGGACTGCGACTAGCGACTAGCGACTAGCGACTAGCGACTGGTTCTCTCAGCAGCTTTTCGCGCTCCTCCGCGTCCTGCTTCTGTTCTAAAGGCGATGACGGTAGCGCGATCTCCAGAACCTCGTCGATGCTCTTCACGTAGTGCACGTTCAGATTCTCGAGCTGTTCCGGAGTCAGGTCTTCTTCCACGTTCGTCTTGTTATCGGCCGGTAGAATCACATCGCGCACGCCGGCACGTTTCGCGGCCAACACTTTCTCCTTAACGCCACCAATCGGGAGCACGTTGCCGCTGAGCGTGATCTCGCCCGTCATGGCCAGGTTCGGCCGCACTGGACGATCGGACAGCAGGGAGACCAGGGTGGTTGCCATGGTCACGCCCGCCGAGGGCCCGTCCTTCGGGATCGCTCCCGCCGGAACGTGCATGTGAATGTCGTGATCCGAGAAGAAACTCTCCTGGATCCCCAGCCGCGTGGCATTCGAGCGCACCCAGGTCAGAGCGGCCTGCATCGACTCCTGCATCACCTGACCGATTTGCCCGGTCATGGTGAAGCCGCCCTTGCCCTTCATCGTGTTCGCTTCCACGAAGAGGATGTCGCCACCAGTGGGCGTCCAGGCCAAGCCCACCGTCACGCCCGCCCGCTTCGTACGCTCGGCAATCTCGCCTTCGGTACGAATCTTGATGCCGCCCAGGAACTCCTGAACGACCTTGCGGAGTGACGATCAGCTTCTCGGTTTTCCCTTCCGCCAGCCGGCGCGCCTGCTTGCGGCAGATCGTGCCGATCGTGCGTTCCAGGTTGCGGACGCCCGCTTCCCGCGTGTAGTGCCGGATCACGTGCCGCACCGACTCTTCCGGAAATTCGATCTGTTCCGCCGTCACGCCGTTCTCTTCTTCCTGCCGCGGAACCAGGTACTGGAACGCGATGTGAACTTTCTCTTCTTCCGTGTAGCCCTGCAGTTCGATAATCTCCATGCGGTCGCGCAACGGCTCCGCAATCGGATCGAGCATGTTCGCGGTCGTGATGAACAGCACCTTCGACAAATCAAATGGAACGTCGAGGTAGTTGTCCCGGAACGTCGAGTTCTGCTCCGGATCGAGCGCTTCTAACAGCGCCGATCCCGGATCTCCACGGAAATCCCGGCCCACCTTGTCGATTTCGTCGAGCATGAAGACTGGATCGCGGGTCTCGGCGCGACGAATGCCTTGAATAATCTGTCCCGGCAATGCGCCGATATACGTACGCCGGTGTCCGCGAATCTCGGCTTCGTCATGCACGCCGCCCAGCGAAATGCGAACGAACTTGCGTCCCAACGCCCGCGCGATCGACTTTCCCAAGCGAAGTCTTGCCCACGCCCGGAGGTCCGACAAAGCACAAGATCGGTCCTTTCATGTTCGGCTTCAGGCGTCGCACCGAAAGGTAATCGAGAATGCGGTCCTTCACCTTCTTCAGGTCGTAGTGATCCGCATCCAGAATTTCCTTGGCCTTCGGGATATCCACTTCGCCGCCCGAAGCTTTCTGCCACGGCAGGACCGCCAGCCACTCGATGTAGTTTCGAGTGACGCCGTAGTCGGCCGCCATCGGCGACATGCGCGAAAGCCGCCCCAGTTCCTTCAGGGCCTCTTTCTTCACGTCATCCGGCATGCCAGCCGATTCGATCTTCGTTTTCAGATCGTCAACGTCGCGCTGGCCTTCATCTTGCTCACCCAGTTCTTTCTGGATGGCTTTCATTTGCTCGCGCAGGTAGTACTCGCGTTGCGTCTGCTGGACTTTGTCCTGCACTTCCGACTGGATCTTGTTGCGCAGTTGCTGGACTTCCAGTTCCTTAGCCAGGTGCTGGTTGATTTTCTCCAGCCGCACGTTGACGTCGGTGGTTTCCAGCGTTTCCTGCTTGTCGGAAGTCGAGAGCGACGGTAGCGACGAGGCGATGAAATCCACCAGCCGTCCCGGCTCTTCAATATTCATGGCGACGGTCGAAAGCTCATCCGACAGGGTCGGCGAGCCGGCCACAATCTGCTGGAACAGCGTCAGCACGTTACGCTGCAGCGCCTCGATCTCGGCCGTCTTGGGTGGAACCACCTCCGGAACCGAACTGAAGCTGGCCCGCATGAACGGCGTCAGCTGCGAAAACTCTTCTAACTTCACCCGCTCCAGGCCCTCGGCAAATACGAACAGGCTCTGGTTGGGCATTTTTACGACTTTGTGGACGACGGCCAAAGTGCCGACGTTATAAAGATCGGTGGGCTGGGGAGAATCTACGCGCGCTTCGCGTTGCGCGACCACCACAATGGTCTTATCCTCGCCCAGTGAATTGATCAATTGCACTGAACTCTCACGCCCGACCGTGAGAGGCAGAACAGCGTGCGGGAATAAAACAGTATCCCGAACCGGCAGCACCGGCAGGGAACGCTCGTCCTGCTCTTCCTTCTCTTCCTTCGGTTTTTTCGGACTTTCGGGACGCGGCTGCTGTGCCATTTCTCTCCTTGAGTGTAACTCGCTCAACTTTTGATGATTCTCAAGCTTGAAAAGATGCAGGCCGACCGGAGCTGTCTCCGTAGATCGTTGCAGTCTAAACCACTTCCTCAACCCTTTGCACTCTACCAATGGTACAGGTTACCCGGGTAGACGTAGCTTCGCTTACCCTGCGCGCTTCGAAAGCGTGCTCTCGGAGACCTATTTCGGGGTGAACTGGACCAAATCAAAGATCCCGAGCTTCTTTTCCAACTCCGCGACCTGTCCAACCACCTTGAAAAAGCCCTCGTCTCCGAACAACTGGTCTTCTTTCTTCTCGAATTCCTCACCCAGCGCGTCGAATTCGTGTGCCGAGACGATTCCGCGGAACGCCGGAAACAGCACCGTGTCTTCGCGCGCCTCATGCGGGCGGTACATGCGGACGAACGCCCGCAGGCTATCCGCGAGTTGCCGTTTCTTGGCCTCTTCCTTCAGCACCGAAGCTACAGCAAGTTGCTCGATCTGCGCAGTGACCTGCCGCCCGGCCTTGTGTTGGGAAAGCAACGTGTCCACCAAGTCCACATGCTTCTTGGCTTTGCGGAAACGCGGGAAGAGATAATCTTCCTCCAGTTTCTCGTGATACTCCTCGACGAAGTGCCGGATGATTCCCGCCGCTGACGCCAGCACCGCCGGATCGAAGTCCTCCTTCGCGTCCAGGCGCCGGATGTGTTCGTCATAGATCAGGAGGATCCGGTTCAGGATGCCGTGCTCGCGCATGAGGTCTTCGGGAGGCGAAACCTTTTCTGGCTCCTTCTCGGGCTTCTGCTCACTGAGCAGAACGGTGGGTACGGAAAGACTTGCGCCGACAGCGCTTGACCGCAGGATGAAGTCACGACGGCTGCTTGTGTTCGGATCGCTCATGCGAACCTCCAACCCTTCCGATACCCTCCTGAGCGCGGAGGGTTGCTTGCTTCATTTCGCCGCGGGATAAATCCCGAGAACCTTAACCAGGTCCGCGACTTCGCCCAGATGGCGCAGCGCATTGCGCGCCGGCTCGTCGTCGCCGCGCAGGATATCGACGTAGAAAACGTACTCCCACGGACGGCCCTTCACCGGGCGCGACTCGATCTTGCTCAGGCTGATATCGCGCAAAGCGAACACGCTCAGCGCCTTGAACAACGCGCCCGGGAATATTCTTTACGCTGAACGCCAGGGAAGTTTTGTTCGCTCCCGGTCGCACCCGCTTTTTCTTCAGGATGTGAAAGAAACGCGTGAAATTCTGCTTGTTGTCCTCGATGCCGGCCTTGAGGATCGCTCCACCGTACACCCGCGCAGCTTCTTCGGCGGCGATCCCCGCCGCGTTCTTCATTTTCTTCTCGATCACGTGCTTCACGCTGCCCGCCGTGTCGTAAAACGCCACCGGCTCAATGTTCCGGTGCTTGCGAAAAAAGTCGCGGCACTGGTCGAGCGCCACTGGGTGCGAGAACACTTGCCGCACGTCGCGCAATTTCACTCCCGGCGCAGCAATCAGGTTGTGCACAATGCGCAGCGGGAACTCGCTTTGAATGAAGACTTCGCGGCTCAGCAGCAGGTCGAAATGCTCGGCCACCGAACCAGCCAGCGTGTTCTCGATCGGGATCACGGCCCCATCCACTGATCCACGCTCAACCCGGTCAAACACTTCAGCCGAAAGCGCACACGGCACAACCTTGCAGTGCGGCACCATGCGCAAGGCCGCCTCGTGGCTGAACGCTCCCGTTTCGCCCTGGATCGCAATTTTCATGGAGAGAAGAGACTGCAACGCAAGACCTTATCTGTCCTGCGCTTCTGTTAGCAAATCCTTTTTTAGAACCAGCGCGTCCACGCCCGTGGCGTAGTAGCCGGGAATTGTCTTCACCAGAAAGTATTGGTGGCGTTTGTAAAACGCGAGTGCGGACGCGTTATCCACAGCGGTTTCAAGAATCACAGACTGGCAGCCTTCGGCCCGCAGTCGATTTTCTGCAGCCGCCATCAACTGCGAGCCCAAGCCGCTGCGCCGAAATTCATGGAGCACGTCGATGGTGATGATGTGTCCCGCCCGGCCCGCCTCTGCGACAATGAAACCGACCGCGCCCGAGTCTTTATCGGAGCCCGTTTCCTGGCCCGCGAACTCCGCGACCAGCGTGAAAGGCGCGCGGTCGCCGCATATAAAACAACAACTCCGGCTGGGAATACGAGATCCCTGCCGGAAAACACTTCTGGTCGATTTCCCACAAACGCGAAAAGTCGCTCTTGCGGTACTCCCGAACGTTGAAGGCCTGGTCCATTCGCTGGTAAGTGTAGCGCCCGACCGGCCTGGGGCGCGGAGCGTTGCCGGTGACCAGCACGTTCTCTCATCCGGATTTTCCTGAGGATCGATGAAAAGAAAGGCGAAAAAAAATTTAAGACAACCGACTTGTCTTCACTCATCTGTCGGACGTACCATCTCAGTAAACGAGGTCCTTTTTGTGGGGCGCCTGTTACTGATCGACGTGTTAGGTGCCATTTTTTCCCTGGGCATCTGGTACTACGCGTTCGCGCGTTATAACCGGCGCCGCGGTGCGGCCGCCCTGCGTTGGGTCCAGATCGCCTGCCGTGGACGAGGCAAGGTCGTCGAAAGCCGTTGGTCAGGCAGTTCGCGCCTGCAGGCCCGTTTTCAGTTTCCTTCCCGCTGGTTTGAAAACGCGCGCCTCACTTTGGAGCTGCGCCCTCGCCCATTGCCCGTGCAGTGGTTCCTGAGCCACTGGCGTAAACAGAAAGAGACCCTCACTTTCGAGGCCGACCTTGATTGCCCGCCCGCCTTCCGGCTCGAAGTCATGAATCACCGCTGGTGCGGTCACAGCAATGGCCGCAAAAACGACGATGGCCGCGCCTGGGAGATTTCTCGCCCGGGGCCGGTCGTGCTGACCACGCGCGCGCAGTGGACCCAGGAACTGACTCCGGTCGTGAATGCCTTGATGGCGTCCCGCGAACACAACTTCTTGAAAGTTCATTTTCGCCAGGATTCTCCAAATTTCTCCGCCACGGTAGACCTGGAGGCGATGGCCGACCCTGACGCCGCTTCGGGATTCTTCACCGTCTTGCGGGAACTGGCCGCGGGAGCCTCGGCGAAACAGCTTTAGATCAGGTCACAGGGGACAGGCCACGGGTGGCAGGTCTCAGGTCTTGAGTTCAGGTTTGTCTTAGCCATTGGCAATGCCCTCCTCAGCGGCGCTCGCAGTTAAAGATGTTCCCTGCATGCCTCCCAGCATTTCTCTGCGCCCTCCGCGGCAGTTCTCTGCGATCTCTGCGTTTTAACGCTTTTGGAATAAGCGCTTAACCCCAACAGACCTTCCGATTCCCACCAAGGGTCGCGCCCATCGGTTCCTGAACTTCCTCTCTCTCCGGACGATGTCTCCAGCAAGGCCCGCCGCGCGTCTGCGACGAGGCCTGAAAATTCTCTTTGGAGAGATCGCAATGACAAGAGGGACGCTCGGCTCTTTGGCTTGCCTGCTGTGTATTCTGGTGCTGGTCGGTTGCGGTGCAAGTGTTCCCGCCGGCAGCTCATTGCCTCCCGCGCAGGCCGTAGCCCAGGCGAAAGCCGCCCTTGCCATTGGCTATTCCACAGGCGACTCGGCCAGCAGCGTCACGCAGAACGTGACTCTACCGGCCACCGGGCTCGACGGCACCACTGTGACATGGTCCTCGGATAACGCCTCGCTCCTAAGCAATACGGGCGTCGTCGCTCGTCCCGTCGTAGGCAACGCCGACGCAACCCTCACTGCCACCATTACGCTCGGCAGCGCCAGCGACACGAAGGCCTTCTCCGTCACCGTGAAGGCACAGATGACCGAGGCCCAGGCCGTTGCCGACGCCAAGAGCGCGCTTGTCATCTCATACGCGGCCGGCGACTCTTCGAGCAGCGTCACGCAGAATCTGACGTTGCCCACGATTGGCCTTCACAGCACAGACGTCTCGTGGAGTTCCAGCGACCCATCATTCATTACCAACGCCGGTGCCGTGACTCGTCCCGACCTGGGCGACGTCCCCATCACGATCACGGCGACGATCACGCTCGGCACCGTGACCGACACCAAACCGTTCCTCGTCACCGTCAAGCCCCAGTTCACCGAAGCGCAGGCCCTGGCCGGGGCCATCGATGACCTGGCTATCGGATATGCGGAGGGCGATTCCGCGAACCATCTGGCGCACGATGTGACGCTGCCTGCGCGCAGTCTTCATGGCAGCTTGGTGACCTGGAACTCCAGCAATGGTCCGGTACTCTCGAATGCCGGCGTCGTGCACCGGCCGCTCACCGTGGATACCAACGCGATCCTGACCGCCACGGTCACGCTCGGCGAGGCCAGCGACACGAAGGATTTTCCCCTCACGGTGGTCGCCCAGATGACCGATTCCGAAGCCGTGGACGGTGCAAAGTCCGCGCTCGCGATCAATTACGCCCCGGGCGACGCCGACACTACGGTGACCCAGAACCTGGAACTTCCAGTAAGCGGCGCAAACCAGTGCACGGTTTCCTGGTCGTCGAGCGATCCGTCGGTGATCTCCGCCGACGGCGTCATTACGCGGCCGGTTACGGGCGATGTGCCCATCACGCTCACCGCCACCATCACTTCGCATGCCGCCAGCGATACCAAGCAATTCATCGTGCTCGTAAAGGCGCAGATGACAGACGCGCAAGCCGTCGCGGCTGCCAAGGAAGCCTTAGCGATCGTCTTGGCGAAGGCGACTCTGCGGCTAACGTGACCCAGAACCTCAACCTGCCTCTCACCGGCAGCAGTAACTGCACGATCTCCTGGGCCTCCAGCGACCAGTCGCTGGTAGCAGACGACGGCGGCGTATCGCGTCCTGCGACTGGCGATGCCGCCGCGACCCTCACCGCCACTATCCGCTCCCACGCCGTGAGCGATACCCTCGACTTCCCGCTGGTGGTGAAGGGCGCGATCAGTGATGCGGACGCAGTGGCGGCGGCCATGGCCGACCTCAACATCGGCTACGCTCCCGGTGATTCCGCCTCTCACGTCACGCAGAACGTGACTTTGCCTTTGACAGGAACCGACGCCTGCACGATCACGTGGGCCTCGGACACGCCGCTGGTCATTTCCAATGTAGGCGTGGTCAGTTTGCCGGAAGGTGATCCAGCACCCGTCAAGCTGACAGCCACCGTCTCTTCGCACGGCTACAGTGACACCCGCGAGTTCTCGCTCACCGTGGCCCCGCTGATGGACGACGCGGGCGCCGTGGCCGCCGACAAGGCCGCGCTGACCATCGGCTACGGCCCGGGCGATTCGGCGTCCGCGGTGACGGGGAACCTCTTCCTGCCTACGGCGGGAGCGCACGGAACCACGATCTCGTGGGCATCCAGCAATGTCGCAGTCATCACCAGTTCGGGCGGCGTGACCGTGCCGACCGACAGCGACGCCACCGTGACCGTGACTGCAACCATCACCCGCGGATCGGCCAGCGATACCGCAGCCTTCCCGCTGACCGTGAAAGCGCTTCTGCTGAGCGATTGGATCAACGTGAACGCCATCTCGCCTGGCAACGGCGCAATCGAAGTCGATCCCGGGATCGCAATACGCATTCCATTCCAGAAGCCGCTCAATCCCGACACTGTCAACGACACCACGTTTCAGATCGTCCAGACCAGCAACTCCCAGCCGGTACTGATCACCGTGACTTACGACGTTGAGGATCCATCGCACACGGTGACTCTGACGCCGCTAGCCCCGCTGGCCCAGGACACGCAGTACTCCACCATCGTCGGTGAAATGCTGAGGGACTCGGAGGACGCACCCCTGCCTTCTGCGATGGGCTTCAGCTTCACAACTCTTTCCTACGCCGACATCCTGTCGCAGTGGAAATTCAACGGTGACGGCAGCGATGCCTCGGGACATGGAAACCTATTCACGATGTTCGACCGTTTCGGCGACCCGAATGCCGACTACGTCTCCGACTTGATGCACGAGGGCAGCGGCAGTCTCTATCTGGGCGGTAATTGGCAGTACGGAACGTCGAACATCAACCTGGGAAGCCAGCTGACGGTCGCAGTCTGGATCAACGCTGACAACCCGATCCACAGCAGCCTCAATACGCTCATGTCGAATACCAACACCAGTGAACAATCGAACGGCTTCAAACTGTGCGTCAACCGCTGGAATACCAGCGACCGCTCGGTGATCATCGAGGTTGGCAACGGAGCAACGGGCGGAAAGTGGGTCACCTCGGGCGGCCTGATTCAGCCCGGTACCTGGTATCACCTCGCCTTCGTGATCGATCAGCCAAACCATTCGCTGAAGATCTACTACAACGGAGTTCAGGCCCCGCTCACGTTCACCTCCGACCAAGGATTTCTCCAGTCGCAGTTCCAGTACAACTTCAAGACCACGGGGCCTTTCACGATCGGCGCGTTCCCGGGCGGCATGAACTTCAACTACAAGGGCCACCTGGACGACATGCGGGTCTACAACCGCGTGCTTTCTGACGAGGAGATCGCCAAGATCGCGCAGGAAAAGTAAAATCCTGCGTCTCACGACCGGGCGTCGCCTGCGATGCCCGGTCTCTTTTCCCGGCTGCATCGGCATTGCGAGCCTAGGCCATACAGAGGTCTTTTCTTTTCAGTTACATAGCTTATAGATAATATAAAAACACTATTAAGTTCGCGCTGGCGCGATTCGGAAAAGGGGTCCGGACACTTCCCAGGATCGCCACTAATGGCATTCGCAGGCCCGTAGGCGAACGATCGAGGCCTCGGTGGACCCTGAGGTGGGAAGCCCACCTGAGGATGCGCCTGAGGCCATCTATTGATTATTTTATCTTTTAGTTAACATTGAAGACGGCAACCCCTAACCGCACCAGGCACGGAGCTGCACCGTGGAACTTCCCTCCAATTCGGCCTCGGTGTCGTCAGTGTCTTCCGTGGTGAAGAAGCATTTCTAGAAAATAAAAGGCTGGAGCGTTGGGCTCCAGCCGTCTGCGAACAAATCCTTCCCCTACATTACCTCGCCGCGCTTGCGCAGGAAGGCCGGAACATCGAGATCGTTCTGCTCGAAGTTTGAGACCATCGCCGAACGCAGCGCGTCGAGCGAAGCGACTTCAGGCGACACTTGCTGCAATCCTGCGGCGGGCTCGGCTGGAACCGATTCTTCGCGCATGATGCGTTCCGGGGTTGGGTCGGGCTCGAACGGCGCCGGCTCGGGCTCGAAGTCGATGTTGTTGTGCGTGCTGGCAAAGGAATTGTGAACTTCCTGCTGCCGGCTGCGCATGGCAGGGACTTCGCGGAAGCCGGTGGCGATCACCGTGATCTTCACGTTGTCCTTCATCTTGTCGTCGAGTACGGCTCCGAAGATGATGTTGGCATCCTCATGGGCGGCGCTCTGGATGATCGTGCAAGCCTGCTGCACTTCCGCCAGCTTGAGCGAGTTCGAGCCGGTGATGTTGATCAGGATGCCGCGTGCGCCATCGATTGCGCCAGCTTCGAGCAGCGGAGAGGCTATCGCCTTCTGCGCCGCATCGGTGGCCCGGTGATCGCCGCTGGCCGTGGCCGTGCCCATCACGGCGTAGCCCATCGCCGCCATGATGGCTTTTACGTCGGCAAAGTCTCGGTTGATGATGCCGGGGATCGTGATGATGTCGGAGATGCCCTGCACGCCCTGGCGGAGGATGTCGTCGGCGACGCGGAACGATTCGAAGAATCCTGCGTTCTCGGCGACCGCCAGCAATTTTTCGTTCGGAATGACGATGGTGGTGTCGACCGATTCCATCAGCTCGTTGATGCCGCGCTCGGACTGCGCCATACGCCGCTTGCCTTCAAACGCGAACGGCTTGGTGACCACGGCGACGGTTAGCGCGCCCATTTCGCTGGCAAGCGAGGCGATGATGGGAGCAGCTCCGGTTCCGGTGCCGCCACCCAGTCCGGTGGTGACGAAGACCATGTCGGCGCCCTCAAGCGCTTCGATGATCTTGTCGGAATCCTCGAGCGCAGCCTTGCGCCCGACTTCGGGATTGGCGCCTGCGCCCAGCCCGTTGGTCAGTTTCACGCCGAGCTGAATCTTGACGGGCGCGCGCGACATGCGTAACGCCTGCAGGTCAGTGTTTGCGACGACGAACTCAATGCCTTCCATGCCCGCGTCGATCATGCGGTTAACGGCATTGCCGCCTCCGCCGCCTACGCCGATCACTTTGATCTTGGCATCGTTGCGCGTGTCTTCGTTAAAGCTGATGCGGATGTCGGTATCGTCTCTTTTCATATCCACCACCGTTGAAGATTTTTTGTTTCCTATTCTCCGAAGCAGCGATTTCGACCGGGTCGGCCTCCCCAGTCTGTTACCGGCTATGCTCCCATCTTGGCGAACATGGCCCTGATTCTGGAACTCCAGCGATCATCCTGAAAGCCGCGCGCCACGCGCGCCCGGTGTCCGTAATAAACCAATCCCAGCAAGGTCGCGTACTCGGGCTCAGCCAACTGCACTGGCATCTTGGCGAGCGGGACGGGCCACGACAGGCGGACCGACTTGCGCAGCACCGACTCGGCAATTTCGAGCAAGCCCGGCAATCTGGATCCGCCGCCGCTCAACACCACTCCTGCGATGCACGCTTCGAACATTCCGCTTTGGCGCATGGCTTCGCGCAGCATTTCGCACAGTTCGCGGGCGCGTGGTTCGAGGATTTCGCCGAGCAGTCGCTGTGGAAGCAGCCGCGATGGTCGATCGCCCACCGACGGTACTTCGACTTCATTGCCTTCGGGGATCAGCGTGACGATCGTGTTGCCGTAGAGCTTCTTCAGTTTTTCAGCTTCGTTGACCGGCGTGCACATCCCGACGGAAAGATCGCTGGTGAAGTGATCGCCGCCAATGGGAAGAACGCCTGTGTAGGCGACCGCGCCTTGGCAGAAAATTGCGAGCTCGGTCGAACCTGCGCCTACGTCGGCGAGGCACACGCCCAAATCGCGCTCATCGGAGCGCAGCACAGCGTCGGCGCAAGCCAGCGGCTCGAAGACAGTGTCGTCCACATGCACGCCGGCGCGATTGACGGCGGTCACGACGTTTTGCGTTGCGCTCGCCGCCGAGGTGACCATGTGCACGCGAACTTCGAGGCGCGCTGCCATCATGCCGAGCGGGTCGTGCACGCCGGGCTGCTCGTCGAGAATGAATTCCTGGGGCAGCAGGTGCAGGATTTCGCGGTCGGCGGGTAGTTGGAGCGCACGGGCTTTATCGACGGCCTGGCGAATTTCATCGCGTGCAATTTCGCGGGGACGCGTGCCGAAGGTGACGCCACCATGCGTGTTCAATCCGCGCACATGGGACCCAGCTACCCCGACCAGCGCATGCTCCACGGGTGCGCCAGCAGTGTCTTCCGCGCCTTCGACTGCCTTCTGAATCGAAGAAACTGCTTTTTCCAGATCAACAATCACGCCCTTGCGTGAACCGCGCGACTCGGCGACTCCATGACCACGGTAGCGCAAGCCGTTCTCCGTGATCTCCGCCACGAGGGCGCAGGTCTTGGAGCTTCCGACATCGATTACGTTGATGAAACTCCCCTGCTGGTTCGGCATGCCTATGGGTGGTCCTGTTGATCGTGATTTTTTGCGACGGCCGCACTTGGTTTCTTCTTGCCGGAAGCCGGCCGGGTTGCGGTGACCGCAGGCTTGGCTGGCGCTTTTGCGATTGGCTTCGCGGGCGGCTGCGCCGTCGCGGATTTCGGCGGCGGGCTTCGCTGCCGCCTTCGCCGGCGCCTTCTTCGCGTGTGCCTTCGGTCTCGCTTTGCGGTGGGCGGCCTTTTTCGGCGGAGGCTTCGCGGGCGCCACGGCCGGCTTTGCCACCGGCGGACCATAGGAAACTTTCTCCCACTGCGCTTTGTCGATCTTCACAGGCGCCGCTTCGGGAACGGCGGCCTTCTTCGGCGGAATGACGTGAATGAGTGCAGCCGTCTTCACTCCGGCGGCCATGGCAGCTTTCGCAACTGCAGGCGTGATGGCCGGAGCCTTCGCCATGCGCTGGTTGTCAGGATTCACGATGATCTGGTGTTCGTACCGCAGGTCGACCGATTCGAGCTTGTCGAACTGCTGCCGCCACGCCTGCACGTGCGACACGTAGATTTTGTAGCGGTTCAGGAAGTCACCCGATCCGAGGTGCACGAGCACCGCGCCGCCGGGATCGTTGGCAAGCACTTTCACGTCGTCCTGGTCAGAGATGTCGACTTCGCTGAGTTCCTGCGAGTAGTGCGCGCCGTCGGAGTCGAGTTCGCGCAGCAGCTGGTTATAGATTTTCATGCGCGCAGAACGCGTCGAGAGGGGCTCGCCCGCATTCATGCCCAGGATTACCGGGAACGAAAATTTCTGCTTGTTGCCGGTGGGCAATTCCATCAGCGTGCCACCCGCATCGATCAGTGCGATGCGCGATCCGACGCGCGCGAAGGCGATGGGCGTGCGCTCGCGGATTTCAATCTGCAGGCGATTCGGCACGAAGCGCATCACGCTGGCCGATTCGACCCAGGGAATTTTTTCGAGTTGCGCCTTGCGCTCGGAAAGCGGGATGAAGAAAACGTTGCGGCCGATGTCGCCGCCCATGACTTCCATGATCTGGGCGCGCGGAACGTTGTGCGTGCCGAGCACGTCGATGTCGTCGCTCGACTCGATGCGGAAGCGCCAGTTGCGCTCGCCGTACTGGTAGAGTTCGGCGCCTAGAACTCCGGCCACGCACGCCAAAACCAAGGCAAGCGCCGACCAGCCAAGCAGATGCAAAGTCTTTTTCGGAAGAGGACCGCGCCGGGCGGGGACACGCTTTTGCCCGCGCAGGAAAGGCGATTCTTCCTCCACATCGAGATCGACCAGGCGCGCGTCGTCCAGCCCGCGCTCCGGTTCTCCCGGCGGAGGGTACAACTCTTCCTGCAAGATGGTGGGGCTCGATTTCCGCGCCATCAAATCAGGTAGTTGTCGAGAAAAATCGCTGAGCGGAATTAACTATAACTGCTTTTCGCGGATTGAGATAGACAAAATCTTGGTTCGATGGACCGATTTTCAAAACGCAGCCGGAGGGTGTTCAGAAAAATCCTGCGCCATCGGTTGTGGTGGAAAATCGAACGCAAGAATTCGCCGGCCGGAATGCGCGCCGCGAGCTAGATGGGCTCTTTCGAACGCGTGTCGACCACGACATTTACTTCGGGGACGTCAGGAACCTCGATGTCGGGCAGGTTCGACAAGTCGATCTTCGGAAGGTCAGGCACGTTGACCACGACCTTGGAGAACCCGTCACAGTCGCGGAACTGGTTGGCGCGGGCGGCAATCATGCGCACCCGACCCATCTTCATCTGCACCATCGCCATCTTCTGCTGAACTCTTGCCTGGGCCAGTTGCTCACGCACCTGAGCCATGGCCATCTGACGCTGCGCTTGTGCGACGCGGTCGCAGACGATGCGGTTCTGGATTCGCTCGATGGCGGCGTGGCTATGTCCGAAGACCTGCGGTTCGCGGCCCAACATCATCTCGGCCATAGCGACGAAGTGCTGTCCTCTGAGGGTCACACGCTCGACGGCAGCCGTGGCACGATCAGCCAGAACATGCGCCCAGCCCAGCTGGCCATCCTGATACGCTCCGTTTAATCCCAGGGCCAGAACCCCTGCCGCCAGCCAGTACCAAGCTTTATCCGTTCGCATAACGCCACTCCTGATCTGTGCTGTTTTCTTAGACGAAGGGCTCGAGACTTTGTTAGGCAGTGATACGCGAAAGATTTGAGAAAAGTTTCGGCGGAAATTCGGAGTGGATCTCGCTTTGAGACTTGAGGGGTTGAGTCCGTCTAAGATTAATTATTTCAGCCAGTTAAGATGATCCGACCGCCTGTCTGGTTTGCAGTTTTTCGAGGATGGCCGGCCCGAGTTGCGACACACTTCCGGCACCCAGGGTGAGGATCATGTCGCCTGCCTCGGCTTCCACCGAAACTGCCTCAGCCACTTCGGCGAAGGACGTTCCATAGCGCACATTCTGACCTGCGGCTTCCTGGATACGGGCGGCAAGTGCTTCACCCGTGATGCCTTCGATGGGCTGCTCGCTGGCGGCGTAGATGTCGAGAATACGGAGAGTGTCGGCGTCCTGGAACGCGGTGGCGAACTCTTCCATGAGCTCTTTCGTGCGCGTGTAGCGGTGGGGCTGGAAGATGACGTGGATTCTGCGGAAGCCGCATTGCCTGGCGGCGGCCAGGGTCGCGCGGATCTCGGTGGGATGGTGGCCGTAGTCGTCGATGACGCTGATGTCGGCGATCTTGCCCTTGAGTTGGAAGCGGCGATCGACGCCGCGGAAATTTTCGAGCGCGCCACGGATGGTCTCGACGGGAATGTCGAGGCCGATGCCGGTCGCGATGGCGGCGGTGGCGTTCAGGATGTTGTGCGTGCCGGGGACATGAAGCACGAAGTCCGCGAGCGGCTTGGTGCGATAGCTCACTTTGAAAGTGGCTGAGCGGGACGATGCTCGCCGGGTTGCTGCTCGATCGCTCCCGGACGGATGAGGAAATCCGATCCGCGGCGGGTGCCGTAAGTGACGACACGGCGCTGGACCTGCGGGCAGCAGCTTGCGCAGGATCGGGTCATCGTTGCAGGCGACGATCATGCCGTAGAACGGGACGCGGTCCATGAACTCGAGGAACGTCTGGCGAACGTCGCGCATGTTGCGGTAGCAGTCCATGTGCTCGCGGTCGATGTTGGTGACAATGGAGAGGATGGGCGAGAGCTTCAGGAACGAGCGGTCGCTTTCGTCGGCTTCGGCGACCAGGTATTGCGACTTGCCGAGGCGGGCGTTCGAGCCCATGGCGTCGACACGGCCGCCCACGACGACGGTGGGGTCGAGTCCGCCGGCTGCGAGCACGGCGGCAACCATGGAGGTGGTTGTGGTCTTGCCGTGCATGCCTCCGATGGCGATGCCGTACTTCAGGCGCATGAGTTCGGCGAGCATCTCGGCACGCTGGATGACCGGGATGTGTTGCTTGCGGGCCTCGGCGACTTCGGGATTGTCGGGGGAGATGGCGGAACTGGTGACGACGACTTCCGCGCCAGCGACGTTCTCGGCAGTGTGTCCCTCGAAGGTGATGGCGCCTAGCGTCGCGAGGCGCTGCGTGACTGCTGAATTCTTCAGGTCGGAGCCCGAAATTTTGTAGCCGAGATTCAGCAGGATCTCGGCGATGCCGCTCATGCCGATGCCGCCGATGCCTACGAAATGGATGCGCTGGATTTTGGCGAACATGGGATGTCAGCTGCTAGCTACTAGCTCTTAGCTTTTAGCCAGCGTCGGATTAGTTTAGAGCTTTGGTCAGCATAAAGCATCTCTGGCTGCCGGGGAGATGAGAGTCGGGGGAAGGATCATTAACTGCGTCTGTGCCGATCCGCAGCACACGCAAGGTCCTTCGACTGCGTTCGGCTGGCGCCTCACTCCGCTCAGGATGACAAGAGGTAAATGAAGAGCGTCGCCAAGCAGTCTGCTGATTAGATTCTTACGCGCGCATCGATCAAATCTTCGACGATGGCGGCGATTTCTTCTACCGCTTTTGGATGCGCGAGGGACTTGGCGGCGGCTGACATTCTTTGCAGGCGGGCGTTGTCGTCGATCAGGGCGATGATCGTGTCGACGAGGTAGGCTGCTTCCAGATTCGACTCTTCTACAACCACTGCGGCGCTGGCGCGTTCGAGTGCTCGCGCGTTTACGTTCTGGTGGTCGTCGGCAGCGCGAGGGAAGGGGACGAAGATGGCGGGCTTGCCGGCGGCGGTGATTTCGCCGACCGTGCTTGCTCCCGAACGGCAGACCAAGAGGTCGGCGCGGGCGAACGTGGCGGGCATGTCATCGATGAACTTGTGGACTTCTCCGGAGATGTTTGACTGCGCATAGGCCACGGCGACGCGGTCGAAGTCGCGCTCGCCGGTCTGATGGATGATGTGGATAGCCGGTGCACGCTGCCGGAGGCCTGGCAACGATTCGATCATGGCGTCGTTGATGGCTCGGGCGCCCTGGCTGCCGCCGAATACCAGCAGCGTTGGCTGGCTTCCCGGAGCTTTCGGAGGTATCTGAAAAAACGCCGGGCGCACGGGAACTCCGGTGACGTGGCAGTTTGGAAAATACTTGCAGGTCTCTTCAAAGTGAACGGCGGCGGCGGAGACCCAGCGCGCGACCATCCGATTCGCGAAACCTGGCACGACGTTCGGTTCAAAGGCGATGGTGGGCATGCCGCGCATAATGGCAGCGGCCATAGCCGGACCGGAAGCGTATCCGCCCACGCCGATTACGACGTCGGGTTGAAACTCCTTGAGCATGCGGCGGGAGTTCCAGATTGCACGTGGGAGATCGAGTGAGGTCTTGAGACGGGTGGCGAGGCTGACGTTCTTGAGCGCGCCAACCTGGACGAGGCGGAGCTCGAAGCCTGCGGCCGGGACGAGGCGATTCTCCATGCCGCGAGGGGTGCCGATGAAGAGCAACTCGGCCGAGTGCGCCTTCTTCAGTTGTTGGGCAATGGCGAGCGCGGGGATGACGTGTCCACCGGTCCCGCCGCCAGCGAGGACTACGCGCATGGGGATATCTTAGCTTCGAGCTGCGAGCCGCGGGCTATGAGCTGGCGGGTGAGTTTTGAGGTCGCGTATCTCAACGAACTGACGTGATGTCGAAATTGTTGCCCGAACGGTCTGCTCGCAGCTCGAAGCTCGCGTCTCGTAGCTCGCTCCTCATTCCGCTTGCTTCGAAATATTGAGCAGGACGCCCACGCAGCCCAGCATCACGAACAGCGACGACCCTCCGTACGATACAAACGGCAGCGGAATCCCTTTGGTCGGCATCAGGCCCAGCACCACGCTGATGTTGATGAAGGCCTGCAGGATGATCATGCTGGTGATGCCGACGGCCAGGAATCTTCCGAACAGATCGTTTGTGCGCAAGGCGGTGCGGGTGCCGCGCCACAGGAAGATCGCGAACAGAACGACGACGAACAGCGCGCCGACCAGTCCCAACTCTTCGGCGGTCACGGCAAAAATGAAGTCGGTGTGCGGCTCGGGAAGGTAGAAAAGTTTTTGCTTGCCTTCCATCAGGCCGAGGCCGGTCAAGCCGCCGGTGCTGACTGCGATCAGAGACTGAATGATGTGGAAACCGGTTCCCCGCGGATCGGCGTAGGGATTCCAGAAGGCGAACATGCGGTCCCGCCGCCAGCTCACGTGGAACAGAAGGAAATAGAGCGGCAGCAAGGATGCCGCGAATGCGTATCCGAAGTAGCGCAGTTGCATTCCTGCCACGAACAGAATCGCCGCCGTGATGCCCGCGCAGGCAATGGCCGTGCCCAGGTCGGGCTGCGCCACGATTAATAATAAAAAGACCAGCGTGGGGACGATCGCTGGAAGCAGCGTGTTCTTCCAGTCCTCAATGCTCTTGGTCCGGCCCTCGAGGAAGAACGCCAGGAACAGGATCAATGCTGGCTTGGCGAGTTCGGAGGGCTCAAGCGAGAAACCACTGAAGCGGATCCAGCGATGGGTGTGATGCGTACGATCGAGCAGAAACACGCCGAGCAGAAGCAGAGTCGTGACCGCTAGCAAGGAAAAGACGACACCCGGATGCTTGTAGCGGCGGTAGTCGATCTTCATAGCTACCAGCATCGCCAGAATGCCGGCGACGGCCCAGAACAGCTGCTTCAGAACGAAGGTGTAGGGCGAAGCGAAGCGTTCTTTGGCCATGACGGCGGAAGCGCTGAACACCATCACCAATCCCACGAAGACCAGCAGCATGGTGACGGTGAAGAGCCATCGGTCGACGCTGACGCGTTTGGCCATGAAGGGCTATTTCAACACGGCAGCGCGAAGGCCGCAGTGTTTTTCGGATGGAGAATTGATCGAGAGCGCTGACTCTTTTGGTTCGGGGGCGAGATGTTGTGGTGGAGTTGGCAGGGATACTCGGTGAAGCCGGTTGGGCGGAGAGACTCTCTTCGGCACGACAAGATCCCGGTTACCGTGACCTTCGCGATCGCAAGACCGTAGCGCCGGCATCTTGCCGCAATCGTGAGGGCATCTTGCCCTCGCAGCGGCGGGCGGGACGCCCGCCGGACTGCCGCCGAGACGGCGGCGCTACAGCCGTAGTTCGTTCACGCCTTGACGTGCCTGCAATTCCAGGCTGCGGACCACCTCTTTAAAGATTCGCCCGCGGTGGTTGTAGCTCTGGAACTGATCGAAACTGGCGCAGGCCGGGGCGAGCAGGACGATGTCGCCGGGCTGGGCGACGGCGGCGGCGCGACGGATGGCGTTGTCGAGGGTCTCGGCGTGCACGATCTCGGCGGCGCCCTTGATCTGTGATTCGATCTTTTCCGCCGCGGCTCCGATGGTGTAGACGCGCTTCACGCGCTCACGCAGCAGGTCGTTGAGCACGGTGTAATCGCTGCCTTTGTCTTTGCCGCCGAGAATCAGATGGATGTTCTTGGGGAACGACTCGAGCGCCTTGATCGTAGCGTCGACGTTCGTGGCTTTGGAGTCGTTGAAGTACTCGACTCCCTTGATCGTGGCCACATATTCGAGTCGGTGCTCGACGGCTTTGAATTCCTGGATAGCCTTACGGATTTTCACCGGTTCGCAGCCCATCAGCGCTCCGGCGCAGACTCCGGCGAGCACATTTTCGACGTTATGAAGGCCTTTGAGCGGGATTTCGCTGGCCAGCATGATCTCGCGCTGGCCGTTCGAGTCGCGGAACAGGATCCTGCCATCCCGGACCCAGGCACCGTTCTGCACTTCCTGCTTGCGGCTGAACCAGAACACTTGTGCGCGCGTGCGATCACGGAGAGTGCGGCAGGTCGGGTCGTCTTCGTTCAGGACGGCGAAGTCGCCCGGTTGCTGGTTTTCGAAGATGCGTGCCTTGGCGTCGACATAAGTCTGGAATGTGCGATGACGGTCGAGGTGGTCGGGAGTGATGTTCAGGATGACGGCAACTTTTGGGCGAAAGGTCTGGATCGTTTCCAACTGGAAGCTGGAGATCTCGAGGACGATCACGGTTTCGCGACTGGCGCCTGCGACCAGTGAGATGGCCGGTGTCCCGATATTGCCGCCAACCGCAACGGGCAAGCCGCCCGCGGCAAGAATCTCGCCGGCGAGCGTGGTGGTCGTCGTCTTCCCGTTCGATCCCGTGATGGCCACGATGGGCCCGGGCAGATTCTGGGCGGCGAGTTCGATCTCGCCGATCACCGGCTCTCCGGCAGCCCGCGCCTGTACCAGCGGCGGAGCGTCGACCGGAACGCCCGGGCTGACTACGATCAAGTCTTGTCCGCGGAACGTGCGCTCGCCGTGGCCGCCTGTTTCGACCGTGATGCCGTGATCGAGGAGGATGGGGATTTCATCGCGCAGTTGGTCGGGCGACTTGGTGTCGGAAACGGTAACGCGGGCGCCGCGATCTTTCAGGAAAAGGGCGGAGGCAACACCCGACTTGCCCAGGCCAACCACCAGAACGCGCTTGTCTTTGAGATCCACGCAGGTCAAGTTTTACCACAGAGTCACAGAGACACAGAGAAAACGCATTTAGTTTTCTGTGACACTGTGTCTCTGTGGTGAAAAAGGAATTGCTATCTCAACTTCAGCGTTGTGAGCGCAAACAATGCAAACACCAGCGACGCGATCCAGAAGCGCACGATGACTTTCGACTCCGACCAGCCCATCAGTTCGAAATGGTGATGGATGGGAGCCATCTTGAAGATCCGCTTCTTGCGCAGCTTGTAGGAAGCGACCTGCAGAATCACCGAAAGCGCTTCGATCACGAACACTCCGCCGATGAAGGGCAGCAGCAGTTCCTGCTTGATCATGACGGCCACCGTGCCGATGGCACCGCCGAGCGCGAGCGACCCGACATCTCCCATAAAGACTTCCGCCGGGTGCGCGTTGTACCAGAGGAATCCGATGGCCGAGCCGACCATCGCCCCGCAGAAGATCGTGAGTTCGCCGACCTGCGGCATGCGCTGGAGTTCGAGGTAAGAAGCAAAGGTCGCGTGGCCGCTGACATAGGTCAGCACAGTCAGGGCTCCGGCAGCGATCACGGTGCAGCCGATGGCGAGGCCGTCGAGACCGTCCGTGAGATTGACGGCGTTGCTTGATCCGACAATCACAATGCACACGAAGACCACAAACGGAATGAAGGCCAGTGGCCAGAGGTGCGGGTTATGCACCCAGCGCTCAATGACGAGGTCGGGACGGAATTGCTTGATGAAAGGGACAATCAGCTTGGTGGAGTACATGCCGCGTGCCTGCATGAAGATCAGCGCGACCGCGATGGCCAGGCTGGTCACGATCTGCAGGCCCAACTTAGCCCGCGCGGTGAGACCGAGGTTGCGACGCTGCACCACCTTTATATAGTCGTCGGCGAAACCAATCGCGGCGAAGGCGCAGGTGGATCCGATCGCCAGCCAGACGAAAGCGTTGCTGAGGTCCGCCCAGAGCAGCGTAGGTACGACTATGGCAATGGCGATCAGCAGGCCCCCCATGGTCGGGGTGCCCGCCTTTTTCTGATGAGCCTTCGGGCCTTCCTCGCGGATGTACTGACCGATCTGAAACTCGCGCAGGCGGTTGATCACGATCGGGCCGACGATGAGTCCCGTGAACAGCGCGGTCAGGCTGGCGAAAGCAGTGCGGAACGTCAGATAGCGAAAGATGCGAAACGGCGGGAAGTAGTGGTAGAGCTTGACGAACAGCAGCCAGTAAAGCAATCGTCCTCCAGAGGCAAGTCGTCGGTCGTCAGTCGTCAGTCGCCAGCGGTTTGAATCGCTAGCCGCTAATTTCCTTCCACTTTTCCAAGGCCTTCTCCAGCTTCACTCCGCGCGATGCCTTGAGCAGAACTACATCGCCATCGCGAGTCTCGCGCGCGAGCCACTCGCCGGCTTCTTCCGAACTGGCGACGAATTCGGCGCGCTTGCCGGCGCCCTTGGCCGCGTCCACCACGTGTTGTGCCAGGCCCCGCACGCCGAGCACAACATCGACATTCGTGCTCGCAATGTGGCGTCCCGCGGCCGCGTGCATTTCCGGACCTGCGGGTCCAAGTTCCAGCATCTCTCCGGCGACGACGATGCGCCGCTTTCCGGGCATGGCCGCCAGAGCGTCCACCATCGCGGCGAGCGCTTTTGGATTCGAATTGTAGCAATCGTTGATGACGCGGATGTTACCCAGTTGGACGACCTGTCCGCGTTTGTCGGCAGCTTTGAGAGTGGCCAGCGTCGCGGCGGCTTCCGCCAGGCTCATACCTCGGTTGATTGCCACCGCGATCGCGGCGAGTGCATTCGACACGTTATGCACCCCGACCAAGGGCAGCAGGACGCGTTCGCGGACACCGTTCGACGACGACGTCGAAGCTCGATCCCTCGGCGCCACGGGACTCGATGTTTTCGCGCTCGCACGTCAGCGGACGCGTGCTGGCCGTACAGCAAGACCTTCCCTTTGAAATCACGACCGAATTGCGAGACGTATTCGTCGTCAGCATTGAGGACGGCCGTGCCGCCGTGCGGCAGGGATTCGATGAGTTCGTACTTCGCGCGCGCGATGGCCGCCACCGAATCGAAATACTCGAGATGCACCGGCGCGACGACCGTGACCACTCCGATTTCCGGCTGCGCGATTTTCGCGAGCGCCGTGATCTCACCTGCGTGCGACATCCCCATCTCGATGACCGCGACTTCTTGTTCCGGCTGCAATTTGAGCAGCATGAGCGGCAGTCCGAAATGATTGTTGAAGTTTCCTTCCGACTTGAGCACCCGGAAGCGGCTGCTCAGGACGTGTGCGATGGCTTCCTTGGTGGTGGTCTTGCCGGCCGAACCTGTCACGCCCACGACTGGCTTTCCCCAAAGGCGCCGGACGGCTGTGGCCAGCGTCTGCAGCGCGACGAGGGTATCGTCCACCGCGAGCAGGCAGGTCTTCACCGAGAAGCGGGCCAACTGATCCTTGCGCACGACTGCGGAAACGGCACCGCGTTCCAGCGCCTGCTGCACGTAGTCGTGGCCGTCCAGGCGCTCACCTTTGACCGCAAAGAAGAGTTCGCCGGGCTGAACTGTGCGCGAATCGATCGAGTAGCCGCTCGCCACTTCTTTCAGTTCACATTCGCCAGTGGCGCTGAGGAACTCTTCGATCCGTGCCAGGGGCAGTTTCATGCCTTTCGCCCCGCGCCGGCGGTGGCCGTGCGGCATTCGTAGCCGCATTTGCCGAGAACCGCGCGCGCAACTTCGACATCATCAAAAGGGACGGAGCCAGTGCGAGTGACCTGCACTTTCTCGTGCCCCTTGCCGGCAATCAGCACGATGTCGCCCGGGCGCGCTTCGCCGATCGCGAGACTGATGGCGGCGCGACGATCGGGCTCCATCGCGTATTTCACCCCCGATCGCTGGAGGCCGACGACGGCGTCGTTGATGATGGCGAGCGGATCCTCGCTGCGCGGATTGTCGGAAGTCAGGACCGCGAAGTCGCTGCCTTTGCCCGCCGCTTCGCCCATGAGCGGCCGCTTGGCGCGGTCGCGATCTCCACCACAACCGAAGACGGTGAGGACACGGCCTTTTTGCCCGGCCTGCGTGACGAACTCTCGGGCCAGCGACGTGAGATTGCGCAAAGCATCATCGGTGTGCGCGTAGTCGACGACGACCGTGAAGGGTTGGCCGCAATCGACACGCTCGAATCGCCCGGGCACGCGCTGGAGACCGGCAATGCCCGAGGCGATGTCTTCGAATGAACAGGACCGCGCATAGGCCGCTGCTGCCGCGTCGAGGATGTTGTATACGTTCACTTTTCCGAGCATTGGTGAGTAAAGAGCGAGCACTCCATCGGGCGTGATCATGTCAAAGCGCGTTCCGCGGGAAGTGATTTCCACTTTCTGGGTGCGGAAATCTCCCGCGCTCCAGCCATATGTGAAGACTTTCGAACCGGCATTCTTGCTGACTTTGACGAGCTTCGCACCGTATTCATCGTCAGTATTGATAACGGCTGCGCGCGGTGGTTCGGTACCGCAACCTTCGAAAAGGATGCGTTTGGCATCGAAATAGTCTTCCATCGTTCGGTGGTAGTCGAGGTGGTCACGAGTGAGATTCGTGAAGACGGCGACATCGAATGGAACAGCAAACACACGCTGCTGCGCCAGCGCGTGCGACGAGACCTCCATCACGACTTCGGTCGCACCCTGGCCGACGCCTTCTGCCAGCATCTGGTTGAGTTCAAGCGATTCAGGCGTAGTATGCGGTGCAGGCAGGATCTTCCCGGCCACGTGATATTCGATCGTGCCGATCAGGAGGCTTTTGCGACCGGCCGCGCTCAGAATCGATTCGAGCAAAAACGCGCTGGTGCTCTTCCCGTTGGTTCCCGTAATGCCGGTGATAGCGAGGCGTTCGGCCGGCCTCTTGTAGAAATTCGAACTCAACCGGGCGAGGGCGCGACGACCATGCGGAACTTGCACCCAGGCGACTCCAGGACGCGGCTTCTCCGCCTCCGAATCGGAGACGACCGCGACGGCTCCGGCAGCAAGCGCCCGATCAATAAACTGATTTCCGTCGCTGGTCTCCCCTTTCATCGCGACAAACACGAACCCCGGCTTCACGCGGCGCGAGTCGTAGGCGACTCCAGTAACGCTCGCACTCGCCGCTCTGGGAGAGGACTTCGGCCCCCTGCAGAATCTGCTCAAAGGTCATTGGCGGTGATTCTAGTGCATGTTAGAGGTAGGAAATCACTTACGCATGTAAAAGCCTGCGCAAAACCTGGTTACGGAAGAACACACGACAGCCTGAATCAGCGGCCGAATTTCACCAGCACTCTTGAGCCGGCCGTGACGTGACTTCCCGCAGCCGGAGTCTGCTCGCGCGCGATGCCGCTGCCCACGGGATTCAGTTCGAGGCCGCTGTCCTGCGCCGTCTCGATTGCGCCGCGAACACTCTTGCCAATGAACGAGGGCACTTCGATCCCGCCCTGCTCCACATCGAGGACCACAGTGCCGTTCGCAGGCTCAGGAGCAGGAGTTTCAGATTTTGCCGGAATGGGGATCGCGGGCACGCGCGCGACAGGTTCTTTTTCTCGCAAAGCGGCCGGGATAACTGAGGCTTGCGCTGCAGGTGGCTTAGGTTGCGCAGGCAGCGGAGTGGTGTCGGCGGGTGCGGCATCCGCTACATCCAAAGTGGATCCCAGATGATCGGGCGAGCTTTCGTCGAGATCGGAGTCTTTCACCTTATTCTGCGCGAGCCAGACCTGCCGGTTCGGCGGAAGCTGCAGGTCGTGCGGCACGTGCATGTATTCGAGAACCTGCTGCGTGATGCGCTGGAAGACGGGCGCCGCCACCTGTCCACCCTGATGAAGACCGACGGCCGAGTCCAGAATCACCGCGACAGTTACGGCCGGATTGTTGATGGGCGCAAAGCCAGCAAAGGAACCCACGTACTTTGTACGGGAGTATGCGCCGGTGTCTTTGTCGACCTTCTGCGCGGTGCCGGTCTTGCCCGCGGAGCTGTAACCCTCGAGCACGGCCTTGCGTCCGGTACCGTGGAGCACGACGCGGCGCATCATCTGGCGCATTTCCGCGGCTGTCATCGAGGAGATGACTCGCCGCCCCTGCTGAGGGTGATAGACGACGTTCTGGGGAGCGGTCTGGGGGGTGGTCGTCCCAGCCACGATGCGCGGAGCCACCCAGACGCCATCATTCGCAAAAGTCGAAACCATTGCAGCCAGTTGTACGGCCGAGACGCCAATCTCCTGCCCCATCGAGATTGCGCCGATCGACACTTTCGACCATCGATTTACGGGCTTGGTCATCCCGCGAGTTTCGCCGGGGAGCTCGATCCCGGTCTGCTGCCCGAATCCAAAGGCGCGGATGTATTTGTAGAAGCGGTCTTCCCCGAGGCGCAACGCGATCTTGATGGCGCCGACGTCGCTCGATTCGGCCAGCACATCGGTGACGGTGAGAACACCGTGCGGCTTGCTATCGCGAATGCGCATGCCGTTGATCACGATCGAGCCCATCTGGCAATCGAACAGCTCGTCGGGTCGCGTCAGCTTTTCCTCGAGCGCGCCAGAGATGGTAACCAGCTTGAACGTGGAACCGGGCTCGTAAATGTCGCTGACGGCACGGTTCTTCATGTTTTCGTTCTTGATCTCTTTTTTGATGTTGGGATTGAATGTGGGCCGATTGGCGAGCGCCAGGATTTCGCCCGTGTGCGGGTTCTCGACGATCACGGTGCCGGCGATCGCCTGGGTGTCTTTGATCGCCTGTTCGAGTTCGCGTTCGGCGATGTATTGGATTTTCTCGTCGACAGTAAGGACAAGGCTGTCCCCAGGTTCCGGCTCCTTCTCGATGCGCGCGAACCATTTCTTGCGGGCATCGACGGAAATCTGCATGCGTCCGGGCTGACCGCGCAGTTGTTCGTCATACTCGCGCTCGATTCCGCTCAGGCCTTCATCGTCGGTGCCAACGTAACCGAGCACCTGGGCCGAAAGCTCGCGCTTCGGATAAAAGCGCTTCGATTCTTTCTGGAAGTGAATGCCCTGAAGGTTCAAAGCGCGGATGCGATCGATGACATCGGCATTCGCTTTCCGCGCCACCCAGCAGAACGTTTTGTGCGCGCGGCAGTCAGCGAGCACCATGCGCGGGTCGCCGCCGCTGATGCGGGTGATGAGAGCAATCGCATTCGGCAGGTCGGGAACTTCGCTGGGCACGGCGAAGGCGGAGTCCACCAGGATCGACATTGCCAGTTCGTTGCCCTGGCGGTCGTAGATGACGCCGCGCTTAGCTGAGACGTTGACCGCGCGTTGCTGTTGTTTTTCGGCGCGTTGCTGGAAGTCTCCGTAGCGGAAAATCTGCAGATAGACCAGGCGCAGGCAGATGACGCAGAACCAGAAAAGAAGGAAACCTCCCAGGAGATAAAGTCGACGATTCGCACCGTTGCGAGAGCTAGCCACGATCGATTCCTCTTGCCGCCGATATCAGAGACAAACATGGCGGCTCCCCGAAGTTCGGAGGCCGCCAAATAGAGATTGCCTGGGGAAGGGCAAAACATCCTTCCGTGCAAACCCGGCTTTTGCTATCGGGCCGAGACTACTGCGATCGGAGTCATGCTTGCCATGACGGGCACGCCTGCATCCGACGAAGCGTCGAGGTGCATCACTTGTCCCGCCTGCGGAGACTGCAGGCCGAGCTTGCGGGCCATGGCGTCGATCCGTTCGGGATTGCGCAGGGATGCATCTTCGAGATGAAGCTCACGGTTCATCTCGACCATGCCGTCGCGCTGAATCTTCAGTGATTCGATCTGGTAACCGTACTCGATCGCCTTGAAATGTTGCCAGGCGTACGTCATGACCAGCAGGAACAGGCAAGCCAGGGCAACGCCGAACTGTCGCATCTCGCGGCTGCGGCGCGGATCTTCGACCTTCACCAGGCGCGAGTTGTCGATGACCTTATTGAAATAGATCTCAGGTGTGCCGATCCAGAAGGACGGGCGCTGGCCGGATGCCGCGGTGAAGTGCGCCGTCGCGGTCGCCATCTAGGCCACCCCGAGAAGTTCGGCGTCTACGACTGCGTGAGAATGCTGGCTGGCGTACCACCGCTCCAGTTCGCTTTCGCGTTCGTTGTTGTAGACACGAGCTTCCGTGCGCTCCACCACTGCCATCAGTTCGTTGATCAGTGTTCCCGTATACATGGCCTGACTCCTGTCCTGCCTCAAGATTTCTCTCTTTCAACAGTCGCGAGAGATTGGCAGGATGTTTTTTCGAAACCTTGCCCCGGCACGTCTTCCCTGTACGTGCCGGGCTTACTTCACCCACGATCTCCCCAGCGCAATGAGCGGTCGCGCTGGGCGCTCCAGCGGGTTCTCCGGAGCAAAAGCCTCTGGCTTCCCTCGGCCTGATCGAGGGCGAGACGCCCTCGGGACTGCCGGCGGGACGCCGGCGCTACTAAATTCGTTCGGCGGCTCGCAGCTTCGCGCTGCGGGACCGCGGATTGCGATCGATCTCTTCTTCGCTGGCCGTAACCGGCTTTTTCGTCAGCAGGCGGTAGTGACCTCGCTTCGCTCCTTCGCGGAAGGCATCTTTCACGATGCGGTCCTCCAGCGAGTGGAAACTGATGATCACCAGCCTGCCCTCCCGGTTTCAGCAGCCGCGGGGCTGCTTCCAGCAGCGCCCGCAGGTCGTCTAGTTCGCGGTTTACGAAGATTCGGAGAGCTTGAAAGGTTCGCGTCGCGGGATGAATTCTTCTTTCCGCCTGATTCATTGGCCGGGCCGCGGCTGAAACGATTTCCGCAAGTTGCGCGGTAGTCTGTATCGGCCGCGACCGGACAATGGCTCTGGCGATTCTCCGCGACCTCCTTTCCTCACCGAATTCGTAAATCAGGTTGGCGAGTGTGACCTCGTCGACCTGATTTACCACTTGTTCGGCGGTCTCGCCGGACTGCGTATTCATGCGCATGTCCAGCGGTCCTTCCGCCTGAAAACTGAATCCGCGCTCGGCGTTATCGAGCTGCAGGCTGCTGACTCCGAGGTCGGCGAGAATGCCGTCGACCTTTGAGTCATCGGTCGTCAGTCGTCGGTCGTCGGCTAAATCTGCAAACGATCCGTGAATCAAATCAATCGTCGGCCAGTCTGCTTCGCTGGCGACTGGCGACTGACGACTGATGACTATCCGTGCCTGCTTCCAGCGCTGCCGGATCCTTATCGACCGCAATCAAATGACCCGGTGCGCCGAGGCGTTTTGCGATTTCGTAACTGTGCCCGCCCAGGCCCACCGTGGCGTCGATATACGTCCCACCCCGCCGGATGGCTAGAAAATCGATCGCTTCTTTTAAAAGAACCGGTACATGGCCACGCTTTCCACCATGCCCCCGCTCGGGGGTATTTGTTCCAAAACCCTCGTCCACTAGATGCCCAGTTCGTCGAGCGTCTTCTCATCGTCCGTGGTGAACTGTTCGGTCTCGATCTCCGTCTGCAACGCTTCCAGGTTGCGCACTTCCAGGTAGGTCAGGTTGCCGAGCACGGCCACTTCGCCCTTGATGACGGCCTTCTCGCGCAGCAACTGCGGAATCAGCAAGCGGCCCTGGCCGTCCATCTCGACCTGCTGCCCCCAGTAATTCACCCGCGCCAGGAACTTCTTCTTCGTGGGATTGAAAGTGGAGAGACTGGCCAGCTTCTGCTCGATCCGCTCCCATTCCTCGAAGGGATATATCTGGGCAACCCTGCCGTCTAAACTCGTGATATAGAATTGCGTCCCGTACTTCTCGTCGATCACCCGCTTGAACTCGGCGGGGACTTTGAGACGTCCTTTGTCGTCGACGCGAGTTGGGTGATTGCCGCGAAACATATGTTTGCTTGCGCCTACGAGGGCGTCCGGTACTGCTGACAGTTGCCACTACTGCAACGAGGGAGGAGGTAAAAGCGGCGTGCAAAACGGTCATTTCTGGTTCGTTCGGGCTGTTTTTCAGGGTGTCAGTCTTAAATTCCACTGGCGCCTCAAAAGAAATCACCGCTGCCCACGACCTCTACCGACCTGACCACTTTGTACCACTTTTGCCCACATCCTACGCCTAAATGGTTTGTTGTCAACAACAAAGTTCCAGGTATAGGGTCGTCAAGGTAGGTGATTTGGAAAAGCGCCAGACTTTGTGGCTAACCGCTTTGATGACCACAATAGGTTGGGTTTGAAGAAGAGATTCTTTTCCCCTTTGTTCGCCTGCTAACTCTGTTGCTTTTCAGAAATTTCTGTGGATAAGCCGCACACTTCAATGCAATCCGAACGAATCCAGCGATTTCACTTTGCCGACTGGGTCCCGTTTCCCGTGGAACGCGTGTTTCTGTTCTTCGCGAACCCCGAAAATCTTCCGCGCATCATGCCTCCGTCGACGGGAACGCGAATCGATGCGCTTCGACTCGTTCCGCCGAGGGATTCGGCTCCGGGAACTATGCAGAACCTTGCGGGAGAAGGGTCGGAGATTGTCACTTCATTTCGAGTAGTTCCCTTCCTTGGTGTGCGAGCCAAGTGGATGGCGAGGATTACTGAGTTTCAATGGAATCACCATTTCGCTGACGTACAGGTGAAGGGGCCATTTCGCGTTTGGCGCCATCGCCACGAACTGCAGGCGGAAACGCGCGATGGAATCGCAGGAACGACGGTGAGCGACAAGATCGAGTGCGAGTTGGGGTGTGGCGTAATCGGCGCGACGGCGCTCAAGTTCATCTTGGCACGGCAAATTGCAAGCACGTTCCGCTATCGGCAAAGGGTATTGCCGCAATTGCTGGCTGAGAAGTGAACGGGATTCCCTAGAGGTGAGGCAGTAGCAGTATCACTTCTTGGCGGGCTTCAACTTTTCGGCCTTGCTCTGCGCCTCGTCAGCTTCGCGATTCATGCCTTTGGCGCGATACATTTCGGCAAGCGCGGTTTCGGTGTCGACGTCGTCTCCCTCTTTCTGCTGTTGCGAGTGGAAGGCAGCGATCGCGGCGTCGTAATTCTTCTGAGCGGCTTCGGACAAGCCCATACGGTAGTACACGGAATCGAGATCGGGCTGCAACTGTGCGGCCAGTTTGAGCTCTTCGACGGCGGCCGGATGATTATCCTCGGCGGCGAGCACCATGCCGAGACCCAGGTGCGCGTAGCCGTCGCTTTGATCAGCTCTGCAGCAAGCTTGGTGAAAATCTCTTTCGCTTCCGGAATGCGGTGCAGGTTGAAATAGACCATTCCTAATTCGTAGCGGGCTCCGTCCTGGCCCGGCGCGAGTTCGAGCACGCGCTTGAGTTCTGTTTCGGCGAGCTGGTACTGCTTCGTATCGAAGAAGGCGTGCGCGAGGGCATAGTGCGCGGGAGCGTAGTTGGGACGCTGACGGATCGCGGTCTGCAGCTCGGTAATCGCCTGATCCATCTTGTTGTCCTCGATCAGTTCTGCTCCGCGCTGCACGTGGATCAGGTAGCTGCGCGAGCGATACAGACCTGCGCCTGCACCGTAGATGATCAATCCCACGAAGAGAATGATCGAGAGTCGTCGGAGAAGATTGGGCTCCGGCGAAATTCGCGCGATCAGCGCTCCAAAGGCGAGCCCCGTAACCAGACCGCCGATGTGGGCGGCATTGTCGGTGCGGCCCGAGGCTGCGCCGAAGATCAGGCTGTACCCGGCGAAGACGAGCACACTGCGCATGCGCGCGCGGACGGCGACATGCGGCGCGGAAAATTCGCCGAGGTAGTGCGAAGCGATGAGGGCGCCGACGATTCCGAAGATCGCACCCGAGGCGCCGGCGCTGACTCCGACGGGCCGCCACCACACGCTGGCCAGGCTGCCTCCGATGCCGGAAATCAAATAGACGCGGCGAAGGTCCAGTGTCCGTAGAGGCCTTCGCACATCGCGCCCAGATCCCACAGGCACCACATGTTGAAGAAGATGTGCAGCAGGCCGATGTGGAGAAACATGCAGGTCAGCAGGCGCCACGGCTGGCCTCCCATGGTGTAGGGGCCGAAGTTGGCGCCCCACTCGATCAGCTGCCGGGAGTTGGGATTCATGGCGACGCCTTCGAGCGCCATGGCGGCGAAGACGACAAGGTTAATGACGAGAAGGACCTGTGTGACCATCGAGGATGTGCTAATCGCCCGCCGCCCAAGGCACGGGCATCACGTGCTGGACGGCGTCTTCCGGTTCCTCGCCGCGCTGGGCGGCTTCGTGCCGGACACACCAGTCACAAATCTTCCGGAAGGAGAAGGCAGGGAGATTCCGTCCGCATTGTGCGCACTTGGCCAAGATTCGAAGGCGAAGAGGATTCTTACTTGATGGGCTCGACGTAGACTGCGGTCCCGTAAGCGAGCACCTCGGTTACGCCCTGCATGATCTCGGTAGCGTCGTAGCGGGCGCCGACGACGGCGTTGCCACCCAGTTCCGCCGCGTGCTGCAGCATTAGGTCGAAGGCCTCGGAGCGCGTCTTCTCGCACAGGTTCGTGAGCAGAGTGATATTGCCGCCGACCAGGGTTTGTAATCCGGCGCCAATGGTCCCGAAGATGGAGCGCGACCGAACCACAATGCCACGCACGACGCCGAGCGTACGACTCACTCGGTAGCCGTCGAGTTCGAACTGCGTCGTCACCATATTGTGAGAAACCATTCTTCCGGTGGGCGGGTGATAGGTCGACATCGGTGGCTCCTTAGTAGATGGCTCTTGTCTGAGATTCTCCGCAGAGCGACGGCTAACTATAACGCGTGCTTACGGACGACGGGCGAGGGTTGTGACCGGGCCACTCCACCGAGACGAAGCTTCTCTAAGTCACTCAAGCTCGGCCTGAATCAGGAAGCCTTCGAGGTCGGGAGCGTACGAAATCTGCAGCACGTTGGGACGGCAGCAGATCTGGCAGTCTTCTATGTAGCTCTGAACGCGCCCGGCGGACTCATCCACCGAAGTCTCATTCCATTCCCCGCAGCCCGCACATTGGAAACCGGCTTCCATGGCGCATTTTAGCTCGAACAAGAGACCTCAACGACAGAGGACACGAGGAGCACAGAGGAATCAAAAGTCTGCTCTGTGGCCCTCTGTGTCCTCTGTGGTTAATTTGTTTCGCTTCGAGACGAAGCGGTTTCGCTGGGAGCGCTGGCATTTACTTCGCCGATCGCGTCGCCCGACAGCACGAGTTCCACGCGGCGATTCTGCTGGCGTCCTTCGGGCGTGTCGTTCGTGGCGACTGGCGAGGTCTTGCCGAAGCCGGTGGCCACGATGGAGTCAGAACCGATGCCCTGCTGGACCAGGTACTCGCGAACGGATGCCGCGCGCTTTTCCGACAGCTGTTGGTTGTAGTCGTCGGAACCGATGCTGTCGGTATGTCCTTCGACCGAGAGCTTGAGGGTCGGATAGGCAAGCACGATTCCGGAAACTTTGGCCAGCCGCTCGCGCGCTCCCGCCAGAAGCTCGGAACTGCCGCTCTTGAAGAGAACGTCGGACA
Organism: uncultured Acidobacteriota bacterium; assembly: GCA_963745435.1. Classification (GTDB taxonomy): domain Bacteria; phylum Acidobacteriota; class Terriglobia; order Terriglobales; family Acidobacteriaceae; genus Gp1-AA133. The sequence continues at coordinate 61,539 of CAVUXK010000007.1, forward strand.
TGTTGGCGATCAGACCACGCGCCGAGTCACGGGTGGCGAGCACGGTGTTGAGTTGCTGCAACAAGCGGGCGCGCAGGTCTTGCTTCTCTTTTTCTGCCTGCTGGCGAGCCTGTTCGGATTGCGCCGCAGCCTGGCGAGCCTTGTCGGCTTCGACTGCAAGGGCCTGCTGTTGCGCGACTGCTTCAGCTTTTGCCTGCTCGGCTTCCTGCTTCTGGCGCGCCGCCTCCTGCGCAGCCTGCATGGCTTCGGCCTTGGCCTTCTCGGCTTGGGCGCGGGCGGCGTCCGCTTCGGCGCGGGCTCGGGCTTGCGCTTCCGCATCGGCGTGGGCTTTTGCGGCACGGTCGTCGGCAGCTTTCTTATCCGCGGCTGCCTGCGCCTGCGCTTCTTCTTCGGCCTTCTGCTTCACGGCCATCACGCGGGATTCTTCCGCGGTCTGCGCGGCTTCGCGCGCGGCGGCTTCGATGGTGCGCTTGTCCTGCTTGCCACGGTAGGCGGTTTCAGCCTGGCGGAGTTGGTCATCCGCTTTCGCGATGATGGTCGGCGCGTATTTGTCGGCGGCCATGAGGTGCGCAATGCGCACGGCATTGCGGGCTTCAAACAACTCGCGTGGCGTGTTGGGATCGATTCCGAAAATCGCGTCCTGGATATGAGTGTTGACGGACGAGTAGGTTCCGCTGCCCAGCAGTTCGTATTTCGCGGTGATGTCTTCTCCCGCGGCGACGACCACGTTCTCGAGAATGACGGTGTTGCCCGGCTGCGAGACGGCCGCATACGGCTCGGCCGTCACGATCATGCCGAAGGTCTGCATGTCGGTGAATGTCTTGATGTGGCCGCGTCCGTGGTCGAGGGCGAGTTCTCCGAGATTGACGGGGCGGCCTTGGGGAGAAATCGCCCACAGGACATAGGTCAGGTATTCCAGGCCGAACTTGCTCGAATCTTCGAGACCCTGGAACTTGGCGTCGATCTCGACGTTGGTCTTCTTGCCCTCAACCTTCGCCTCGCCCGCCGCCGACGGCATGCGGGAAGAGCTCTGGAATTCGACCTTCACGCTTCCGCCCTGCGGACGGTAGTGCATCGCCTTCGTCGTATGCGAGATGGTGGCCTGCGGTGAAGTTGGAGCTTGCGCGGCCGCGATCGTGCTGGCGGCAAGAATCAGCGTGGCTGCGGACAGAAGGTTTCGCACGGGATCACCCCGAAGTTATGTTTTTCGTCGGACCTGAATAATCTACGTGGAAACCGGACAGGGGCAGAGATGCGACAGGTCCAGTGAGGGGGATAGTACTTTCGTGCACAGGGTCACTGTCGAAGGGCGAGCGCCCAGGATAGGAAAGGTAAAGGGCCGTCCGAAAACGGCCCTTATGATCGTCGCTTACCGCCGATTTTATTGCGGCAGCCCCGGTAACACAGGAGTGTGCTCAAGGTGGACCGCCTTCAGGCCCAGGGGATCGATGCCGAGGCTCTGCAGGATGGTCGTCGCCACTTGCGAAGTAGCGACTGGCGTTTTCACAACCCGCGGTGCAAGGCTTGGATTGGAAACGATCAGCCCCACGTTCGTATCTCCGAAGCTGAATCCACCGTGCTCGGCGTTCTTCTTAGTCGAGCCGGTGTAGATCGTCCCATACTGCGGCTGCACGATCACGTCGGGCACGCGGCTGTCGCCCAGCGGGCTGTTGAACTTCAGCCTCAGCTCGTCCCCGGCCATCACTTCATCGATAAACAGGGCGCCAGCGTTCGCGTTCAGGTAGCGGGCAACCGCGTTCGTTTTCTTTTGATCCTGCAACCAGATCAGCGCGACGTCGTCGTCCATGACGAAGCCGCATGGTCCGGTGGCGCAGGCCGCTGCGTTCGCGATGGCGATTCCACCCGGGTCCGTGGCAGCGTCCGGCAAGGCCGCGACCAGGTCCGCAAAGTGTCCGGGCTTGTTCACCTTCGCCGGATTGATCGGCGACTGGCCGTGCTTGGCGGTCACGACGATCAGCGTGGATTCATAGAGGTGCTGATCCTTGAGAGCCTGGATCATCGCCGCGAGGGCGTCGTCGGTCTTCTGCAGTCCATAGGCCAGCACCGCGGTCGGAGTGCCTGAGCCATCTATATACCCGCCAGGCTGCCCGTTGATCTTCGGATCGGTGTCGGTGGTGCAGCCGCCGGCGGTGTTGTCCCTTGCCAGTTTTTGCCCGACGCTCACCGCCTGGAAATTCATACCGAACACGGTGGGAACACCCAGGCCGGGTGTGCCGTCATGATCGCAGACCCTTGATCTGGTTGAGTATGCCCTGCACTTTCAGGGAATCGTTCTGGACCGTGCACACGACGCTGACGGTGTTGTCGAAGCCGGGAGCGTTGGTGATTTCGGGGGTATACAAATCGTCCACACCTTTGCCGGAGGGTCCGTTCACCAGATCGTATGCGGGATGCTTGTCAGCCCACGCCGTCACGCCACCGTGAGCCTTGACGACTTCAAAGATGGTGTTGCTGCGAATCGCGTTGTGGGGAAATACCGGCCCGCAGTTTCCGTGAGCATCGAAGCCCCGCGGCAACTGGGTGGGATCGATGACATTCTGCGACACGCCGGCGGCGTTGTACACATCGATGGTCTCGTCGTAAACAATCGTGTTGCCCGGTGTACCGGAGCAGGTCGTGTTGGTTGGAGCGAACAGGGCACGGTCATAACTGACGTCGTAAAACATGCCATGCGAAATGGGCGAGCCGCCCGTGACCAGCGCCAACAGGCCAGGGAAAGAATCAGAGTTGGCGGGCGTGCGGGCGTTGGTGTACGTCACGCCATGATGCGTGAGTTCGGCCAGCGCCGAATGAGGATGGCTTTCCACAAATCGCGAAACATCAAGGGCGTGCAGGCCGTCGATGCTGATCAGGAGAACGTGTTTTACGTCTGCACCGGCAGTACGCTGCTGAGCGGCGAGAGACGTTGCAAGAAGAGCAGACACCAGAAGCACGAATAGAACTTTGCGCACATTTCCTCCGTTTTGTCCTCAGTGGGCGCAGCATGATTCAGGCGCACCCATCAACTAGGCCCATCGTTGATACGCGCGAGAGGTTACGGGAGGGTTAGAGCGAAGTTAAAAACGTGTTACAAAAATGTCAAAAGACTTGTCAGACGGGCTTTTACAGACGTTTCCATCTGTGGAAAAGCTTCAGAGCCGGTGGACCTTCTATAATGCGCACCCAATGATCCCAACGCGTCGAACTTTCCTGCAGACTGGTTCGGCCATGCTTGGCATGGGCATGGCTCACGGATCACTTCCTTCTTCGGCAGACGAACCGACTCTGGCCTTGCCTCCCTCGATCGCCGCCCTGAAGTCGATGAAAGATCAGGCGCGGCCCATCCGTCCGGAAGAACGCTTGGCCCGACAGGAAAAAGCGCGGTCGCTGATGGAGGCCAATGGTCTCGACGCCATCCTTCTTATGGAGGGGACGTCGCTGAACTATTTCACCGGGATCCGCTGGTGGGGCGGCGAGCGTCTATTTGCGATGGTGCTGCCCGCCAAGGGGACGGCGTTCTATGTCTGCCCGGCGTTTGAAGAAGGGCGGGCGCGTGAGCAGATTGCCCAGGCGCCGGAAGGCGCGCAAGTCGACCTACGCATCTGGCAGGAGGATGAGAGTCCCTACCAGCGCGTCGCGCAAGGCTTGAAGGATCGCAACATCCTGACCGGGAAGATTGGAGTTGAAGAAACCGTGCGCTTCGTTTTTCGCGAGGGACTGGAGAAAGCCGCGCCGCAGGCCAAACTGGTCAGTGCGACTCCGGTCACAGCGGGATGCCGCATGATCAAGAGCGCAGCGGAACTCGATCTGATGCGGCTGGCGAATCAGGTGACGCTCACGGCTTATGAAGCGGTCTATCGCGGCTTGCACGATGGAGTGACACAGATTGATGTTGGCCGATGGATCGAGGCCGCCCACGAGAAGCTCGGCTTCGAAGGGGAAGCGCTGGTGGAGGTGGGTGAGTTCTCCGCCTTTCCGCACGGGTCGACCCAGCCGCAGGTCATTCGCGAAGGGTTGCCGATTTTGATCGACGGCGGTTGCAAGGTCGAAGGCTACCAGTCGGACATTACGCGGACGTTTGTTCTGGGCTCGGCGCCCGACAAGGTGAAGAAGGTTTTCGATGTGGTGCATCGGGCACAGTCAGCCGCGCTGGCTGCGGCGCGGCCGGGCGACGGAGTGCGGCGGGGTGGATGCGGCGGCACGCAAAGTCATCACGGATGCGGGTTATGGTCCGGACTACAAGTTCTTCACGCATCGCGTGGGACATGGTATTGGCATGGATGGACACGAGTGGCCCTATCTGGTGCGCGGGAACGCGACCAAACTGGCGCCCAACATGACGTTCAGCGATGAGCCCGGTGTTTACATTCGAGGCGAGTTTGGCGTGCGGCTCGAGGATGACATGCATATCACGGAGAGCGGGGCGGAGCTGTTCACGCCACAGAGTCCGTCGCTCGAGCAGCCGTTTGGGAAGAAGTAGGATTTGAGAGAAGCTCACCTCAGGCGCTGAAGCGCCCACTGTAGATGGCTGGGTGGCACGACTGAAGTCGTGCCCTTCCCCTTTTGCTTCGTTGTGCGATTGGCTCTGGGGACAGAGTCAATCTGCTTGGCTTTCCCGTCACTAACCTTCGGGCGCGGCTCTCACCTGCCGGCCGGCACAGGCTCCAGATGTGCGAGCTGTTCCCTTACGGCGATGCTGAGGCGACGAATGCCTTCGCGGATCTGGTCAGGTGTGGCTGCCGAGAAATTCAGTCGCATGTGCCTGCGGCCGTCATCTCTGTGCCCGTTGGGGGCGTAGAAGCAGTCACCTGGAACGAAGGCGACGTTCTCGCGCACGGCGGCTTCGAACAACTTATCGGCGTCGGCGCCAGAGGGCAGCGTCACCCATAGGAACAGTCCACCCTTCGGTTTGGTCCAGGTGACTTCCGGCGGGAAATAGCGGGCGAGGGCTTCGAGCATCACATCGCGGCGTTCGCGATATACGTTGCGGATTATTTTCACGTGCTCGTCGAGGAAGTTGTCGCGCGCCACTTCGTACGCGACCATCTGCACGAAGGTGGAGGTATGCAGGTCGGCGCCTTGTTTCAGCTGAACCAGTTTCGCGATCACATCGGGCGGGGCCACGATCCATCCCAGGCGCAATCCGGGAGCGAGCGTTTTCGAAAACGTGCTCAGGTAGATGAACATTGCCGATCGAGTATCCCTGATCGCGGCGCAGGTTTTCGCGATCGAGCACAACCAGCGGCGTGAGGTGCTCGCCCTCATAGCGCAACTGGCCGTAGGGATCGTCTTCGACAATCGGGATTCCGTACTTGTCGGCCAGCAAAACCAGTTCGTGGCGACGACCTTCCGAGAGCGTCGTGCCGCCCGGGTTCTGAAAGTTGGGCAGCACGTACATGAATTTCGGGTCCGGAGCGCAAAGGATCTTCGAGCAGATCGGAGCGCAGGCCATCGTCGTCACTGGGCACGCTGACGTAATCGGCGCCATAGACGTTGAAAGCTTGCAGCGCGCCCAGGTACGTCGGCGCTTCGACCAGCACGCGATCGCCGGGATTAATGAGCAGTTTGCCGATCAGATCGAGGGCCTGCTGCGATCCGGAAGTAATGAGGACGTTTTCCGATTTCGCTTTAATTCCGTAGCGCGCGATGTGGCGCGCGACCATTTCGCGGAGCGGTTCGTAACCTTCGGTGGCGCCATACTGCAGGGCGAGGTGCGGTTTCTCTTGGAGAACTTTCTGGCAGGCTTCCTGAAAACGCTCCGCTGGAAAAACTTCCGGCGCCGGCAAGCCGCCGGCAAAAGAAATCACTTCGGGGCGCTGCGTGAACTTGAGGAGCTCGCGGATTGCAGAGCTCTTGAGTCCCTTCGTGCGCTGCGCATAGCGCGACGTCCAGGCGGTCGACATGGGCTGTGTTGCCCTCCCTCACCATGCTACGTAGAGACTGATTCATACGCTGTGACGTAGCACCGTTGCCAAGTGACGAAAATCACAGCCAAGGGTGTGACGAACATCACATCCAGTGGTGAGCAGAAGACCTGGAACGCACCCCCGTTTTGCGCGTGCCCTTCCGGGGACTGTTGCGAAATCGGCGCGTCTTGATAGACTTTCCCCTCAAACCTCGGGAACTGACAGACGGGAATAAAATCCAGCCGTATACTTCGGGGACGGAACTCGCTTTGGGCGATCTGCGAATTCAGCAACAACCGAGCCGTTGGTTTCGCCGCTGCGCTCAAATGCGGCCGTCACGGCTGCTGTTGTATTTGTCCGGCCTCCTGTTCCTTTGCACATTCACTCCGAAGGGAAACGCGCAGATCTCGCCCGGCCCGCTCGCCAAGCAGCATCAATTTCTTGACGGCGCCATGCACTGCACCGATTGCCACAAGATCGGCGGGGGCAAGCCGGAGTTCCGCTGCATCGGTTGCCACTCGGATATTGGCGCACGCATTGCCGGCAAGCGTGGACTCCACGCCTCGTACCACATCCCCGCCGGCTCGAGCCAGGAGTGCGTGCGCTGCCACTCCGATCACAACGGCCCGAATTTCCCGCTGATCAAGTGGGACCCGAAAAAATTCGACCACAAGGAAACCGGCTACCTTCTGGAAGGCAAGCACGCGGGCCTGGAGTGCAACAAGTGCCATCTGCCCGAGAAGATTCCATCTGCCGAGCGAGCAACTATCAAGGTCAAGGACCTGAGCAAGTCCTTCCTCGGAATTCCGCAGACCTGCACGGCCTGCCACAAAGACTTCCACGAAGGACGACTGGGGCCGAACTGCATCACCTGCCACAACTTTGTGGACTGGAAAGATACGTCCGGGAAATTCGACCACTCCAAGACCCGCTACCCGCTAACCGGGCTGCACCAGCAGGTGAAGTGCGAGAAGTGCCACACGCCGGACTCCGACCGGCGCGCCGCGCTACAAGGGCCTGCCGTTCGGCAAGTGCGATGACTGTCACGCCGATCCTCACAAGGGCAGTTTCAAGGACAAGACTTGCCAGTCGTGTCACAACACGAGTAGCTGGAAACGCGTTTCGTCCAGTGGCTTGAACACCAACTTCGATCACTCGAAGACGAAGTATCCGCTGCTTGGCAAACACGCTACCGTGGATTGCCTGCTCTGCCACGCGAACGGAGACTTCAAGAAGGAACTGGCGTTCGCCAAATGCACCGACTGCCACAAAGACGAGCACAACGGACAATTTGCCAAACGGCAGCCGGACGGCATCGAGTGCTCAAGCTGTCACAACGTGGAAGGCTGGAAGCCATCGCTCTTCGATTTGAAGGCGCACGCCAAGACCAACTACCCGCTGATCGACGGGCACGCCAAATTGAAGTGCGAGCAGTGCCACACGCCGAAGGGTAAAGACACGATCTTCAAGATCGCGAACTTCAAGCGCTGCACCGATTGCCACAAAGACGAGCACAACAACCAGTTCGCGGCGAAGCCATACGAGAACCAATGCGATCAGTGCCACACCTTAAAGGGCTACAGTCCGTCGACCTTCACGCTCGCGCAGCATAAGAAGACGAAGTTCGAGCTGACCGGCGGCCACGTCGCCGTGCCCTGTTCCGACTGCCACAAGCTCGCCGACAAGAACGAACCGAAGTCGAAGATTCCCTATCACTTCGACAACCTCTTATGCACGAGTTGCCACGAAGATGTGCACAACGGCCAGTTCCGCGAGCGCATGGAGAAGATCGGCAAGGATGGCAAGGCGATGGGCTGCGAAGCTTGCCATTCCACCAAATCATGGAAGGAACTGGATGGGTTCGACCACAGCACGACGACGTTCGCGCTGCAGGGCGCGCATCGCGCGGTGGCCTGCATCGACTGCCATAAGCCGCCGAACCTTGAAACCAAGCTGATCAATGTTGATTTCAAGAAAGCGCCGGAAAAGTGCGAGGAGTGCCACGAGGACGTGCACGGCGCGCAGTTCACGAAGTTCTTCCCGAACAAGGTGACCCAGTGTGGTGATTGTCACAACGCAACGAAGTGGAAGCCTTCGTCGTTCGATCACGACAAGCGGACGACTTTTGCGCTGGAAGGCGAGCACCGCAACGTGGCCTGCGCCGGCTGTCACAAACTCTTCAAAGAGGTTGACGGGAAAAAGGTCCTTTTCTACGCGCCGACCGCGAAAGCGTGTGCCGATTGCCACGGTGCGGAAATCAAGCCGTTAAAAAAGAGTTAGATTTCGTGCACGACCAGCAATTTTGCGTCCAATTTTTTGGACGGGCTGATTTACTGTTCGATTTCAGGCGTGAAAAAACACCACAGCAAGAGGCAGAACTTACATTTTTTACAAAATTTCAAACGCCCCCTACCCGCAAGTCCCACCCCTCCGCGTAGTTACGAAATGAGTCCAATAATCCATGTACTTGTGTAACCTTCCACAACATTTCTCGCGTGACTAAGCTTGCTGGACGTTTGATTGCTGTTCTTTCTCATAACTTTACTGACACTAGTTGAAGTTCCGTCTCGTTCGTCGAAATCCTTTCGTGTGGAGTTGGGGCTACCTTGGGATCGACATTCCTACTTTATTTGGCGGTCGTTTTCGCGACGCTGCCCGGGGGCATGCCGGCGGCGCAGTCGCAGTCATCCGCGAATACGCGGAGTCCTCACGGAAGCCTCAGCATTCCTTGTCAGAACTGTCACACGCTGAGCGGTTGGAAACCGATTCGCGCCGTTCCTGAGTTCGATCACAACACCACCAAATATCCGTTGCGCGGAATGCACGAAGGCGTTTCGTGCACGCAGTGCCACACCAAGCCGGTGTTCACGAATGTCGGCACGCAGTGCAGCCAGTGCCACGCGGACATTCACAAAGCGCCAGATGGGCGCAAACTGCGAGCAGTGCCACACGGTGCGTGGCTGGAACGTTTCCGTCCAGCAGATCAATCAGCACATGAACCGGTTCCCGCTGACGGGCGCACACGCGACTGTGGATTGCGACTCGTGCCACAAGGGCGCCGCAGTGGGACAGTTCCAGGGCCTTTCGACCGCCTGCTACTCGTGCCACCAGAGAGATTTCATCAACACCAAGTCAATCGGGCATTGATCACGTCGCGCTGAACATGCCCGACGAGCTGCGACACAGTGCCACACCGTGGACAACTGGATGGGCGCGAAGTTCGATCACCTGAAGTTCACGGGCTTTGCCTTGGTGGGAGCGCACGCGGCGCTGGATTGCAACGCTTGCCACGCCGGCGGAAAGTTCACGTTGGCGTCGGCAACTTGCGTTGGCTGCCACCTGGCGGACTTCAACAAGACGAACAACCCGCCACACGCGCAGGCCGGATTCCCGACAACCTGCCAGACCTGCCACAACTCGAGCGCGTGGGATCCGACGACTTTCGATCACAATACGTTCACGAAGTTCCCGCTGACAGGCGCGCACATGCGACCGTGGCCTGCACGCAGTGCCACATCAATGGCCAGTTCGTTGGAACAGCCACCGACTGCGCTTCCTGCCACATCAAGGATTTCAACGGGACAACAAATCCGAACCACGTCCAGTCAGGTTTCCCGACCGGTTGCCAGCAGTGCCACACCACGAGCTCGTGGAATAACGCGACGTTTGATCACTCGAGCACCGGCTTCCCGCTGAGCGGGGCCCACGCGACTGTCCAGTGCGCGCAGTGCCACGTGAATGGCAACTACACCCTGACCACCGCCAACACGACGTGCGTCAGCTGCCACTTGAAAGACTTCCAGGGCGCGAGCAATCCGAACCACGTGCAGTCCGGTTTTTCGCAGACCTGTACGCAGTGCCATAACACAACCACCTGGACGGGCGCGACCTTTGATCACTCGACGACCGGGTTCCCGCTGACCGGGGCGCACTCGACGGTGCAGTGCGCGCAGTGCCACGTGAATGGCAACTACACCCTGACCACCGCCAACACGACGTGCGTCAGCTGCCACTTGAAAGATTTCCAGGGCGCGACCAGTCCGAATCACGTGCAGTCCGGTTTTTCGCAAACCTGTACGCAGTGCCACAACACGACTACCTGGACAGGCGCGAATTTCGATCATGCGACCACCGGATTCCCCCTGACGGGCGCGCACAGCACAATCCAGTGCACGCAATGCCACGTGAATGGCAACTACAACCTGACCAGCGCGAACACCACCTGCGTCGGCTGCCACCTGAAAGATTTCCAGGGCGCGACCAATCCGAATCACGTGACCTCGGGTTTCGCACAGACCTGCCAGCAGTGCCACAACACGACCGCATGGACCGGTGCCAGCTTTGATCACTCGACGACCGGCTTCCCGCTGACCGGAGCGCACACATCCATCGCCTGCACCAGCTGCCACGTCAACAACAACTACAACCTGACGAATACGGACGCGTCTTGCGTCAACTGCCACCTGAAGGATTTCCAGGGCGCGAGCAATCCGAATCACGTCAGCTCGGGGTTCCCGCAGACCTGCCAGCAGTGTCACAACACAACCGCGTGGACGCAGGCCTCGTTCAATCACGACAACACGGGATTCCCGCTGACCGGCGCGCACACCACACTGCAATGCGCCCTGTGCCACGTGAATAACAACTACAACCTGACAGTCGCGACGTGCGTGAGCTGCCACCTCAAGGATTTCCAGGGAACGAACAATCCGAATCACGTGACTTCGGGCTTCGCGCAGACCTGCCAGCAGTGCCACAACACGGCCAACTGGACGAGCGCGACCTTCGACCACTCGACGACCGGTTTCCCGCTGACCGGCGCGCACACGACCGTCCCGTGCGCCAGTTGCCACGTCAACAACAATTACAACCTGACGAATGCGGATGCGACTTGCGTCAACTGCCACCTGAAAGATTTCCAGGGGACGACCAATCCCAACCACGTGACGTCGGGCTTCCCGCAGACTTGCCAGCAGTGTCACAGCACGACCAACTGGACGAGCGCGACCTTCGACCACTCGACAACCGGTTTCCCGCTGACCGGCGCGCACACGACCGTCCCGTGCGCCAGTTGCCACGTCAACAACAACTACAACCTGACAGCGGCGAATTCGACTTGTGTCAGCTGCCACCTGAAGGACTTTCAGGGCACGAATAATCCGAACCACGTGACCTCGGGCTTCCCGCAGACTTGCCAGCAGTGTCACAGCACGGCCAACTGGACGAGCGCGACCTTCGACCACTCGACCACTGGATTCCCACTGACGGGCACGCACGCTACCCTGCAGTGCGTACAGTGCCACGTGAACGGCAACTACAACCTGACCTCGGCGAATACGCCGTGCGCGAGCTGCCACCTGGCTGACTTCCAGGGAACAACGAATCCGAATCACGTACAGTCGAACTTCCCGCAGACTTGCCAGCAATGCCACAACACCACCAACTGGGGCGGCGCTACGTTCGATCACTCTACGACCGGATTCCCGCTGACCGGCGCGCATACAACGGTCGCCTGCACTGCGTGCCACGTGAACGGCAATTACAACCTGACCGCGGCAAACACGACCTGCGTCAACTGCCATCTGACCGATTTCCAGGGCACCAACACTCCGCCGCACGCGGCCGCGGGCTTCGCGCAGACTTGCCAGCAATGCCACAGCACGACCAACTGGACAACGGCGACGTGGGATCACGCGACCACGGGATTTGCTCTGACCGGCTTCCACACGACCGTGACCTGCGCGCAGTGCCACGTAAACAACGCCTATAACCTGACCAGTGGCGCTTGCGTGCAGTGCCACCTGAAAGATTTCCAGGGCACGACAGCTCCGAATCACGTGCAAGCCGGCTTCCCGCAGACTTGCGACCAGTGCCATACCACCACCAACTGGGGCAACGGGACGTTCGACCACTCGACCACAGGCTTCACGCTCACGGGCTTCCATACCACGATGCAATGCAGCCAGTGCCACGTGAACGGGAACTATGCTCTGACTGCCGCGAACACAACGTGCATTTCGTGCCACCAGACCGACTACAACAATACGAACTCGCCGCCCCATGCGACGGCCGGCTTCCCGACAACTTGCGATACCTGCCACAGCACCACGAATTGGACAGGCGCCACGTTTAATCACAACAACACGACGTTCCCGTTGACCGGGTTCCACGCGACCTCGGCCGTGACCTGCGTGATGTGCCACGTGAACAACAATTACACGACGCTGCCGACGGCCTGCGTGGGTTGCCACCAGACCGATTACAACGGGACGACCAATCCGAATCACGCGTCGGCCGGCTTCCCGACCACCTGCGCCACTTGCCACACAACGACAGCGTGGACGGGAGCGACGTTCAATCACACTTATTTCCCGACGAATCATGGCAACGCGAACGGGGTCTGCGCGACTTGCCACACGAATTCCAGCGACTACAGCGTGTTTCAGTGCACCGGTTGCCACGGCAACAACAACGCTGCGAACTTCCATCACCCCAACGTGGGTGGGTACGTCTACAACAGCGTGAATTGTTACCAATGTCACAAAAACGGCAACGGTGGCTAGAACCGTGCAAGGCATGTTGGTAAGGGCCGGGAGTGTCCGGTTCAGCAGTATTCAGTAAATAACTTTCCCCCTACGGGTGAAGATACCCGTGAGTTATGAGGTCTGATGAACCGTACGCGGCTAGTCTCTGTGCTCCTGCTAATGGGCTCGCTGGGCGCTGCGCAGAACACAGCGGGCGGCGCGGCTGAGATTGAGCAACTCCAGGTAAAGCGCGACGGCTCCGACGTCACCATTCAGGTTGTTCTGACGGGCGCGGTTAAGCCGACCGTCGAAACTGCGATCAATCCGGACCGCCTGGTGCTCGTCCTGCCGGGCACAATTTCCGACGCCAAGCAGAAGCATTTTCCGCTCGACTCCAACGGCGTGCGCGCCGTGCGCCTGGGGTTGAACAGCGCGAACCCTCCGGTCACGCGTGTGGTGGTCGACCTGGATAGCGCGCATCCCTACACTCTTAGCAGCGACGGGAAGAGCATTACGCTGCGCGTACAGCCTTCAGAGAATGCGGAGGTCGTCGTGCGGCACGTGGGACCCGCACCCGCTGCCAGTGCGCCGCTGATCGGCGTGTTCCGCCGCAAGCCACAACCGCCCGCCACCGATACCACGACCACCGCGCAAGCCCCGATTCCAGTTCCACCCAAGTTTCCGCCGATTAACTTTCCGGAAAAGCAGGCAGCTGCTCCCACGCAAACGGCCGCGAACGCATCGGCAACGCCTTCGGCTGCGCGCCCAAAAGTTGGCAGCCTGCAGCAAGGCACGGTCTTCCCAGGCATGGGTACGCCGGGAGCCGGAAGCGTGCCAACCGCGCAGACCGCAATCGTCAACGCTGCCCCTGCCACGGCGAAGCCAAATGCAGAATTAGCAGTGAAGACGGTTCCGACTTCGCCTGCTCCGGCAACCGGCGCTGCTCCGAGTTCGATGAGCGTCAGCGTCGCGCCTGTGCAGCCCGCGAGTTCGGCTACCGCCAAGGTCGAGGCGCCCGCTGCAGCACCGCCTGTTGTAGAGAAGACCGCGGCAGCCACCGAAGCCACCGCCAAAGTCGCACCGGCGACCGTGACTACAGCGGCAACGAGCACAACTCCCAGTTCCGCGGGCTCGCCGAATATCACCTCCAAGGTGCTGTCGGGCACGGTATCCTCGCCCGCCACTGCGGCAGCAACTGTGGCGACTCCGGTGGCACAATCCGCGCCTGCCTCCGCTGGCGACAGCTCCGCCAAGGTAACGCCGGTTCCAACGCAAGCCTCGGGCGACGCAAAACAAACCTCCGCACAAGCTGCGGCTGCGGCCTCAGCGTCTGACGTTAAGGCAACGTCTTCGTCGCAGACCGCCACAGCGGCGAAGCCATCGGAAACCCCGAAGTCGGAGACGACACCGGCTGCCACCACGCAGGCCGCGACGGTTGCCGTTGCTCCCGTCGCAGCCCCGCCTGCTCCGCCCACCCCGGTGATCCAGGGAGCTTCGGTTTCGAATCCCTTGGGTCTTGCGCCGGGCGAGAAGGCCGAGCTTGCCATCGAGGAAATTGAGACCGTCACGCCAGAGCCGGATGCGACCTCGCAGAAGGGGCAGGAAGTACCCTTGATCACGGCGGCAGACCAGAACCTGATAATCGGAAAGGCCGGTGAACCTGACATTCCGGCAGCGCTCGCGCTTCGCGCTACGCACCCTGACTTCCGTACTGCTTTCAAAGTGAAGTATGTGGCTGCCGGAACGGCGTACATCGACGGAGGGCGGAGCGCCGGTCTCGCGGAAGGTATGAAGCTGGTGGTTCGCGACACGCCCACGGGCTCGGTGATCGCCGCTGCTGATGGAAATCCCGACGACGTGGTGGCGGAACTGGAAGTCACTTCCGTGGCAGAAACCTCGGCTGTGTCGGACGTGCGCACGCCGAAGCGCGACCTGAAGGCTGGCGACCTGGCTTACCTGTCCTCGCACGACGAGCAGGCTCTGGTAAACCAAAGCACGCTGAGCGCGACCCGCAAATATCCGACCGTGATTTCGTTCACCGAAAGCGACACGCTCGATGAAGAAGCGCGTGTCCAGGTGCCGCGCCCGCCGATGCCGTCAGTGAACCGAGCGCGCGGACGAATCGGTGTCGACTACATGGGCACGGCATTTCATGGCTCGAACGGCGGGTCCAACACCGATCTCGGACTGATCGCTCGCCTTGACATGACACGCATCGGCGGCACGTACTGGAATGCCAGCGGCTACTGGCGTGGACGGCTAACCGCGAACAACTACTCCGGAAATTCCACCCTGCAGGATCTCATCAACCGCACCTATCACCTGAGCATGACGTACGACAATCCGAACTCGCCTTGGGTCGCGGGCTTCGGCCGCATGTACCTGCCTTGGGCGACCAGCCTCGACACCATCGACGGCGGATACTTCGGGCGGCGTCTGGGTCACTCGGCAACGCTGGGCGTTTTCGGTGGATCGACGCCTGATCCGACTTCGTGGAGTTACAGTCCCAATCGCCGCATCGGTGGAGTCTTCGTGAATTTCGAGGGCGGCAGCTACGACAGCTTTCGCTACACCAGCACTTCAGGCATGGCTTTGAGCACGCTGCAGTGGAAGATCGACCGCCCATTCGTGTTCTTCGAGAACGGCATCTACTACAAGCGTTATGTGGCGATTTACGACTCACTGCAGGCGGATAGCCCCGTCGGATACACGGCCGGAGGCTCCCCGGGCGCAGGAATCGCGCGAAACTTCCTGACCGTGCGCTACCAGCCCCACGAGCGTATCGAATTCGACGGTAACTACACGTATTTAAGGGACTTACCGACCTTCGACCCGACCCTGGTCGGGACCACGCTGCTCGATAAGTACCTGTTCCAGGGTTTCAGCGGCGGCGTGCGCCTTGCGGTGCTCAAGACGGTATGGGTCTACACGAACCTGGGCAAGAGCAATCGCTCGGGCGACACCAGCAATTCGTTGAACGAACTCTACGGCCTGACTTTTGATCGGTTGCCCTGGGTTCACATCCGCGCCGACGGCCACTACGCCCGCTTTAACAGCTCTTTTGGCAACGGAAGCTACTCATCTGTCTCGCTTTCGCGCAGCCTGGGCGACAATTTCCGGCTGGAATTGCTGGGTGGGCAGCAGAATTTTGTGTCGCCGCCTTTCAAGCAACACAAATGCGAAATTCCTGACCAGCAACTTGGAAATGAACATGGGAGCGCACTACTTCATCCAGGGCGGCTTCACGGTGAACCGCGGCTTGACCCAGAGTTATGACCAGTGGCTGTTCAGTATCGGCTACCGATTCGACTCTCGGAGGGCCAAAGCCCAATGAAGTGGCAAGCTGTTTGCAAGACCCTAGGTGTGAAACCCCTGATCACTGGCATTCTCCTGTTCGCTATCGCTCCGTTTTCGGTGGCTGAAACCGACTCCCTTCAAGAGATGATTGGTCGCGCAAACGACCATGTCGCCAAGTTTGTTGAGAAGTTCTCAGACGTTAAGTGCACCGAGCACGTTACCCAGGAGAAGTTCAAGGCCGACGGCAAGGTCGAACTCAAGGAAGAATCGACTTACGACTACCTGGTAATTCTTACGAATGCGGGCGGCGAAATCAGCCTGGATGAGTCGCGCCTGGCGGTGCATGAGCAGAAAAAGGATCAGAAAAAGGGCGTCTCCATGCTGGTCAGTAATGGATTCGCGACTTTATTCCTGGTCTTCCATCCCTACTATTCCTCGGGCTTTGAGTTCACGGACTTAGGGGAAGACCAAATTGGCGGGCATTCGTTTCACAAGATCCAGTTCAAGCACATCTCCGGGATGCGTTCACCGGCGGCCCTGTCACTTCGCGGCCGGGAGTACCCGCTGGATCTGGCGGGCGTCGCCTGGATCGACCCGGCGACCGGAGTTATTGGTAGAATTGATGCGGGCCTAGCTAACAGCATGGAAGACATCGGCTTGAAGTCGATGCGCTCCGAGGTTCAGTTTCAACCGGTTCCCTTCCAAGGTGCGAAGGATGTTTACTGGTTTCCCGCTCAGGCCAGTGTAGAAGTAGAGACTCCGCGCCAGCATTGGCGCAATACTCATAACTTCACGGACTACAAACAATTTTCTGTGAGTACGGAAGAGAAAGTTGCTGCTAAATGAGTGCAAATGCCTCTGTTGCCACTGCGGTGGCGCCCGTTCGCGATCGTGAACGCGGCCATCGCTCTCGAGTGGCAGCTGGATACATTCTTTTTGCGACCCTGATTCTCGCGCTGACGGTTTATGGATTCGACTACTACACGCTAGGGTCGGACGATCGTCCGTTTTCCCCGAAGTTCGCCTCCTTGAAGCCCAGTGGCATCATCGGCATCAAGCTGGGATGGCTCGGCGTCTTCATGTTCCTGATCATCTTCCTATACCCATTGCGCAAGCATTGGTCGTGGTTGATGAAGAAGGGCAATTCTCGGCACTGGCTGGACTATCACGTAATCCTGGGGATCGCGGCGCCGTTCGTGATCGCCTTCCACTCGTCCTTCAAGTTCGGCGGCTTCGCCGGAATGGCCTTCTGGATCATGTTTGCCGTCTCGGTGAGCGGCATCATCGGCCGCTATCTCTACGGGCAGATTCCGCGGAACCTGAAGGCTGCGGAAATGACGCAGAAGGAATTGCAAGACTTTCACCAGAAATTGCTGGGGCAGTTGACCCAGCAGCAGTTGGTATCCGAGCGCGATCTGCGCGCGTTGCTGACCTTACCGAGCCCAGAGCGCGTGCGCCAGCTCTCGATGGTTTCCGCCTTGGGGTACATGTTCGCGCTGGACGTCGCCCGGGGCTTCCGCGTGGCCCGCTTGCGCCGCCATGCGCTCGATTTCGGCGACAAGGTCAAGACGCTGGGAGGTTTTCTCAGCACGGGGAACCGGGATGTCGAGCGCGCGGTTGCAGCGGCGCGTGAAGATGCGGCCCTGACCAAGCGCATTCTTTTCCTTAAGCGTTCGGAGCAGGTATTTCACCTGTGGCATGTCGTTCACAAGCCGTTTAGCTACACGTTTGCGCTCCTGGCGATGGTCCACATAGGAGCGGTCCTGATGATGGGCTACCGGTGGTAGAGTTGGTCGAGTGGTATGGACACACTGATAGCCTTCATCGTCGCAGCGGCCCTTACTCTTTTCTTTCTTAGAAACTACTTCAAGGGTCTGAAGAAGCGGGACGCCCAGGCACGGGCTGCCGCGGAGAAGGGAAAGCTGTATTCTGAGGGGCCCAAGGCCCAGCACCCGCACATCGATAACGCCTACTGCATCGGCTGCGCGACCTGCACGACCGTGTGCCCGGAAGGCGACGTTCTCGCCATGCTGGGCGGCAAGGCCGTCATCGTAAACGGCTACAAGTGCATCGGACACGGCCTGTGCGCCGATGCCTGCCCCGTAGGCGCCATCTCCATGGTGATGGCGAGCCCCAGCATGGGCGCCGACATGCCGACGCTCTCAGGGGAGTACGAGACGACGGTTCCCAACTTGTTCATCGTGGGCGAGCTGGGCGGCCTAGCGTTGATCAAGAACGCCGTGAACCAGGGACGCGAATGCGTCGATACGATTTTGAATCGCTTTACGGCGCGTGGAACGGCACGCACGACGCCTGATGTCCATGACATCCTCATCATCGGCGCAGGACCTGCCGGCATCGCTGCCTCGTTGCGCGCTATCCAGCACAAGCTCAAGTACCTTACCCTCGAGCGTGATGAAATCGGCGGGACGGTGGCAAAGTATCCGCGGCAGAAACTGGTCATGACCAGCCCGGTCGAATTTCCGATGTACGGCAAGTTCAAGAAGACCGAACTCTCCAAAGAGAACCTGCTGGCATTCTGGGACAAGGTACTACACCGCGCCGACTTCAAAGTGCGTACCGGACAGAAAGTCGAAGACATCAAGCGCGGTGAGGACAGACATCTTCACCGTCCGATCGCAGGACTCGACAGTATCGTTCGCACGCGGTCATCCTCGCGCTGGGTCGCACTGGCACTCCGCGCAAGCTCGGGGTGAAGGGCGAAGAACTATCCAAGGTGATGTATCGCCTGATCGAAGCCGATCACTACGTGAACAAAAGGATTCTGGTGGTAGGCGGCGGCGACAGCGCAGTAGAAGCGGCAATGGGACTGGCGCACCAGGTCGGCAACAAGGTCACGCTATCGTACCGGCAGCCGCAATTCAGCCGCATCAAGGAACGCAACTCGCAGCGCATTGCCGATTGCATGAAGTCCGGCAAAGTCGAGGTCCTGTTCAACTCGAATCCGATCGAGTTTAAAGAGCAGTCGGTTCTGATGGAGGTTGCGGGGGAGCAGCGGGAGATTCCCAACGACTTTGTGTGGATTTTTGCCGGCGGCACGCCGCCGAATGATTTCCTGAAGAAAATCGGCGTAGGCTTTGGCGCGCGTGATATGACGAAAGACGCGAGCGATGAAGCCAAGCAGGCTGCCGCCGAGAAGGCTGTCGTCAAACCGGTGCCCGTGGTCGTGAAAATCGCACCCGCCCCAGAAGTGACGGCGGAATCGCGCCTAGGCGTCCCCGGAGAAGAACTGCAAAAGGTGGTCTACAAACTGGATGACGCCAGCAAATATTCCGACAATGACATCCTGATCGTTGGCGGCGGGGACTCAGCGATTCACGCGGCCATCGCCTTGAGCCACTCGGCGCGCAATCGCGTCACGCTGAGCTATCGCGGGGATCAGTTCCAGCGCGGGCCGGAGCGAAATCGTAAGCTGATTGAAACGGCCGAGCGCGAAAAGAAGGTGCGCATCCTCCGGCATTGCAGCCTGGCCGCAATCACAGCAGATTCGGTGATCCTCGACGTAAACGGCAGCCCTGCCGAGATTCCCAACGACCACGTGTTCATTCTGCTCGACAGCGAAGCCACCGCCGAGTTCCTGCCTGCCGAGACTACTCTACAGAGCGTCCGCTAGCCGCTTACTTCACCAAAACCATCGAGGTCGGCGCCGATCCCGTCGTGGTGGTTGAGATGAGCGTCAGTACGCCCGTTGCCGGATCAATCTTGAATCCAGACAAGCTATTCGACGTCTGGTTACCCACGAAGACGAGCTGGCCGCTGGTGTCGTTCACGATAAATGCTGCCCCGCTTCCGGCGGGCACGGGCAAACCGGTCACCGGAGCCGCGGGCGCACCACTCGTGCCGTCGATTGAGAAGCCGTAGACATTGTTTCCGGAATTCAGCGCCGTAATGTAGAGGTATTTTCCAGAGGCGTCTACCACCAGCGAACTCAGTGGAATGATCGTAGAAGTCGTCGCCGACACGCCGAAGGGAGACCCTCCCATGGCCTGCAGGGCTCCGCTGGTGCCGTCGATCATGAAGCCTGAGAAGGTGCCGTCCTGCAGATTTGCCACGTACAAGAACTTTCCCCCGGGATCGATGGCAATCCAGTTAGGACCATTGCCGACGCGAATCGGTGAGTTGGGCACCGGGGCCAGTGCGCCCGATCCATCTACCGCAAAGCCTGAGACGGTTGCGCTGTTCGAGTTCGCAACGTACACAAACTTGCCCGCGGGCGTGATGGCCCCGCGAATCGGGGTAAAGCCGGCAGTCTGGACCGGCGTTCCAATCGGAGTAAGAGCACCTGACTTTCCATCAATCGAGAACGATGAAACCGTGTTGCCTGCGCTGTTCACGGTGAATAAAAACTGCCCTGCGGGATCGATCAAAAGGTCGGAGGGCTGGTCCCCGGTTACGGTGCGGGGCGTTACCTCGGTCAAAGCGCCGGTGCTGCCAATAGTGTAGAGGGAGATCGTGTCCTCGCCGGCATTCGAAACGTAAGCAAATTTGCCGCTAGGATGAATGCGGATCGCAGTGGGCGAGACCCCGGTCGGGTATGGAGAGCCCAGGACCTGGCTGAGGCTCCCGGTGTTGGTGTTGACGCGGAAGGCAGTTACCCCGTTGTTGAGCGGAGTGGTCACGTAGGCGGTCTGGCGCTTACTCGAGCTGCAGGCGCTCAGCATAATAATGCCGGTTAGTGCCACGATCAGCAGACTTGCTCTGGTCAACACCGTTTCGAGCTCCTTTGCGCCGGGCACTCCCATCCACCTCGGGGCCGGGCGTAAATCTGGATTGGATTGAAAACAGGAACGAGATATTCTATTCCATCGTCGCCGGGACCGCTGGTTTCGGGACTGCTCGGCGATGCTGGACTCTATCGTTAGACGGCACGCTTCCCCCTGGCGTTGCCCATATGACCCCGGGTACCTGTGCCTTCGCGGGATATCGGGTTAAGATTCGAACCGCAAGAGCATCAAGCTTTCGCCTCCCCCCTCGATGTGGAACTACGAGGTGCGTGTTTTGGGGCTTTCTACGGGCAAAATCGACTCTGTCGACGCCGGGCGCAATTCCGCCTGCGTCCTGCGAGCTTTTCGGAGAGCCTCGCAATGAAGCTCTCCATCCGCCTTCGGCTGGCTTTCTGGTGCTTCGTTGTGTTCGCAGTGGCGCAAGCGATTTTCGGAGCCGGGGTATGGTACCTGCTCCGTGAAGCGCTCGCCGGCGTCGGAGTTCACGAACGAGCAGCCGCCCTCGAACAGTTCAAGAAAGATCTCCTGCTGCTCGTTCCCGTGCTGTCGGCGGGAGGAGCACTGGTCTGTTACGCAATCAGTCGGAGGACGTTCGCGCCTGTCGAAGCCGTAACCCGTACCGCGCGCGAGATCTCCGGACACAGTCTTCATCAACGCTTGCGATCCCCCAACAGCGGCGATGAACTACAGCGCCTCTGCGGTGCCGTCAACGACATGCTAGGACGGCTTGAGACATCGTTCCTGCGCATCACAAACTTCACCGCGGATGCTTCCGACGAGCTTCGGATGCCTGTCGCTTCCATTCGGGAGGAAGCTGAATCGGCGCTGCGCCGATCTCGCGGGGAGGGTGAGTATCGAGAAGCGCTCAGACGAATTCTGCTCGCAGCCGAACGCACCACTGCGCTCCTCGAGGAACTGCTGGTGCTGGCGCGCGCGGATTCAGGCCGACAAACCTTGCACCTTGAGCCCATTAACCTGCGCGACGCGCTTCAGGAGATTGCCCGCGGATGGCGACAGGTGGCAAACGTCCGCGGAATGCAATTCAGCGAACGATTGATGAACGCGGAATTACGCGTGACGGGTGACGCGGGAGCGCTCCGGCGGGTCATCGATATCCTCCTCGACAACGCCTTCAAGTACACGCCGGCGGCGAGAGCAGCAATCAGTCTGTCGGCGGAGGAAGTCGAGGGGCGGGCTGTAATCAGCGTGCAGGACAATGGCGTCGGCATCGCCGATCGCGAGCTGGGCCGGATTTTCGAGCGATTCTACCGGGTCAACAAGGAGCACAGCCGCGAGATGGGAGGAGCTGGACTCGGCCTCGCCATCGCTCAATGGATCGTCGAGCAGCATCAGGGGAGCATCGTAGTGGAAAGCACCCCTGGCGCAGGATCGATCTTTCGCGTTGAGTTACCGCTCGCTTCAACGAACGTCAAACGCGAAATCTCGGTGCGCGAGACCGCGCTATAGGGCGACCAACAGACTTTCCGCAAACGGCCACTCGCGATCCACCCACTGCGCGTCGCATCGAAACCCGGTATCGTCCGCCATCGCGCAAATTTCTTCCTTCGAATACTTGTGGCTGCTCTCGGTCCAGATGGTTTCCCCTTCCGCGAAGCGGACAGAGAAACCTGCGGCGGGAATAGTGACAGTCTGAGCGCGCTTCGACATCAGGTGCATCTCGACGCTTCGCGCCTGGGAATTAAATTTTGCGACGTGCTCGAACTGTTCGAGATGGAAGTCCGCGCCCAGCTCATGATTAATGCGCGCCAGCAGATTCTTGTTGAACGCGGCAGTGACTCCCAGCGGATCATCATAGGCTTCGAGCAGCTGGGGGATCGGCTTCAGCAGATCCGTGCCCAGCAAAAGCGAGTCTCCTGGTAGAAGCGTTGCGCGTATGTCTCTTAAGAACTGCATGCCCGCGGGGCGATCGAAGTTGCCGATCGTGCTCCCGAGGAATAGCACCAGGAGATGCTGATTGCTCGTGCGGCGGGCCGCGACTTCAGCGAGACCGTCAAGGTACTCACGCTCGAAGCCCACGATGCTGATGGAATCTATGTCGCCCAGTTCACGCTTGCACATCGCCAGAGCGGTTGGCGAGATTTCGATGGGGCAGTACGCGGTATGCTGCCGTCGCGCCAAAGCCTTCAAGAGCCAGCGAGTCTTCTTGCCACTTCCACTGCCAAGTTCGGCTACGGTCATAGGGAGTGGCAAGCGCTCGACCATCTCGTATGCGTTACGCTGCAGCACCCGTTCGTCGGCCCGCGTCAACCCGTACTCAGGAAGCACGCTGATCACTTCGAACAAGGCCGAACCCACGTCGTCGTACAGATATTTGGAAAGAAGCTCCTTCTGTGGCTTCGTAAGTCCGGCCCGAACGTCGGTGGCGAACTCGAGGACAGGTTGGGCCGGAAGTGCGTGTGTCAGCATGCTTGGCTCCCTTTAATGTGCCAGCTGGCTCAGTGGCTCACGCAGCGAAAACCCGCGTAAACGTATGGGTAATGAGATTGAAACCAGTTCCGGAACGAGCGACGCAGCATACAGGCGGCGGTGCGCGGCGAGCCGCCTTTCATAACGAAGTGTTTGTTATCGAAGAAGTCGGCGGAATATCCGCGATAGAACGGGAAAGGCTCGAAGCCTGCGAACGGGCCGAAGGGGGTGGAGGTCCATTCCCATCCGTTGCCTAGAAGGTCGGCGACTCCGAATGCGTTCGTACTCTCTGGGTGCGCGGCTACTGAAGTCGGGTCCCAGCGCTCGAAATCGAAATTACCACGCTTCGCTGATGGTGCCTCGTTGCCCCATGGATACTGACGCTCCTCCCCTTGAGGCGTGCCGTATGCGGCCCGTTGCCATTGGGCTTCCGTTGGCAAAGACTTCCCTGCCCGGCGAGCGAAGGCAGAGGCTTCCGCCTGGCTCACGTAGACGGGCCAATCCACGGGAAGCGGAATTTCGCTGAACATAGTGCGCAGATGCCACTCATTGTCACGCTTCACCCAGAAACCAGGGTAAGTGACATTCGCGGAGGCCCTCCACTCCCAATCGCTCTTAGACCAGAAGTCGGGCTTTTCATATCCCGCAGCTTTCATGAATTCAAGGAATTCGCCATTCGTCACTTTGTAGCGGTCAATCGAAAAGGCAGGAACATCCACCGTGTGCGCTTCGAATTCATTGTCCCAACCGAACGTGCTCGGATCTTTGCGGCTCAGTCCCAGAGTCGCCTGACCTGCGGGAATCCTCACCATGAACGGCCTCACTGGCGTAGACACCGCTTCCGGAATTCCGCCGGGCCTCACCTTTCGGTCGAGGGACAACTGATGCAGCATGTAAGCGAGGGTTTCAGCGTGCATCAGGCGATGCTCGATCGCCACCTGCAACAGCAACGTGAGGTTTTCCTTGCCCGGATGCTCGTCGGCGAGTTGCTCTTCGAGCGCCTCGTCGAGGGTCTGGCGTGCTTCGGCGACGTAAGCGCGGACCACATCCATCGTCGGCCAATCACCCGGCTGATCAGTGGGCAATCCGCCTCCGACTGGATCAATGCCGAACGCGAATAGCCGATCAAATTCCGGATGAATCGACCCGAGACTCAACGCGCGCTCGCGCAGCAGGTTCCAGTCAAACGCCTCCAGATGTCCGATATAGAAAACAATCCGATGTCTTTCTGGAATTGGGCGGTCGTATAAGGCTTCGGGTTTGACGATTGAAAACAGTGCGTCGGTATTGGCGCGCGCTGCAGAAAGTCGATCAAGGAGTCGGTGACGAAGCTCAACCTGTCTCTGGGCTACAGGCATTTCCGGATAGCCTCCTTGCGCGGAGTCGACACCGCCAAAACGCTCTCCCTAAGATGCCTTGGGGCAGCAAAAGGCTCAGGCTTTTCACGCTTTTCTGAGACGGAGGTGTCTCGGCGGAGCGCTCTCAATTCGCAGCCGGAGAAAACTTAATATCTCTTTTATATACAATAGCTTACATCCAGAGCCACCTTAAAGTGAGAGCTCTCCTTGCAGGTAGAGTGCAGCCTTTCCTCGTAGAATCACGCGCGCCCCCCGAGGCTCGACGATCAAGGTTCCTCCGCGCTGCGAAATCTGGCGCGCATTCAAAACCTTCTTTGCCAGACGTTCGGACCAGTACGGACCAAGCGTGGAGTGTGTGGATCCGGTTACGGGGTCTTCTGGAATGCCATAGCTGGGAACGAAGTAGCGCGAGACGAAATCAGACTCTTTGCCGGGAGCGGTGATGCACACACCGGCGGGGTGCAGTTTCTCGAGTTGCGGCAAGTCGGGTGTGGCGTCACGAACTTCCTGCTCGGTGTCGTAGACAACGAAATAGTTGCCATCGCCAGTACCGCGACCAGACTCAAGCACCACCCGCGGCGAGGGCTTCAGTCCGGAGAGCAGGGAGGCGGGAGGATTGGAACAAGTTCTGGCTGGAATCGTTGGCAGATCCATCGCAAGCAACTCACCTTCCTGTTTAACGCTTAGCGGACCACTGCATGTCTGGAATTGCACCGATGTCACACCGGGCTGCAAATACTTGAAGACGATGAATCCGGTCGCGAGTGTGGCATGACCACACAGTTGGACCTCGGCTTTCGGGGTAAACCAGCGCAACACATAGTCCGATCCCTCACGCACGCAGAAAGCTGTTTCCGAAACGTTGTTCTCTGCCGCGATCGCGAGCATCGTGGCGTCGTCGAGCCATCGCTCGAGCGGACAGATGGCCGCCGGATTTCCTGAGAATACGCGATCGGTGAATGCGTCGACCTGATAGATGGGTAGTTTCACGATGAGTAAGGATCCTCTCTCCTGGCGGTGCCTTGCATCACGGACATCGATCTGCAATTCCCTCGGCAAGGATTTCTTTTTAGGTTCTCGCGGTTATGATGTTCGCTCGCATCCGGTATTCGCTTTTACCAAGGCTCCATTCAATGAGAAAAATGACGTGGATTGCGCTGCTGGGTATCCCTCTCGCCAGCCTGATTTTCATTTATGTGGTTAAGCCTTCGCCCGCGCGAAATCTTCCCAGTGGTCACGTGCTGATGGACGTCCCGGGACATCCCCAGGAAACGAACAATCTGCCCACGGTACTGGCAGTCAGTCCTGACAAACGTTATGTTGCAGTGCTGAACGACGGCTACGGTTCTTACACCTCCGATCAGAAGCAATCCATCGCAATTCTCGATGTCGACAGTAACCGCATTACGGACTTCCCCGAATCTTTGATGGCGAGCGGTGCCGCACAGACTTTTTTTCATGGAATGGCATTTTCGAGTGATGGACGGCGTATCTACGCGTCCGTCGGGTCAATCACTGACCCACTGGGCGAGAAGAAGGGCGAGGTTGGAAACGGAATTCTGGTTTACAACTTCGAAAGCGGAAGAATCACGGGCAGCACTTTCGTGAAGATGCCGCCGCGACTGGCGCCGCACGGGAAGCGACTTCAGCGAAGCGACATGAAAAATGTCACCTTCCCCGCTGGCCTAGCCGTGGTACCGGGCAAGGACGGCGATGCATTGCTAGTGGCGAACAACCTGTCGGACGAAGCCGTTTTGCTTGATAAAGACGGCCACGTGCGAACGCGTTTCGATCTGTCGATCTGGCCTCGGATGCCCTCTTCCCTGCCCTTCGGCGTGGTGGTCACTCACGACGGCGCATCCGGATTTATTTCGCTCTGGAACGCGTCGCGCGTTGCAGAACTCGATTTGGCGACCGGGGCTGTGCGCCGGATGATTCCGTTATCCTTGCCGGATTCCCCGGTTGCACCCGGCACGCATCCCAGCGCGATGGTGCTGTCTCCAGATGAGCGACTGCTTTACGTGGCACTGGCAAATGCGGATGAGGTCGCCGTCATTGACCGCGCAAGCGGTATTGTCGTCGAGCATCTCTCCACGAAGCTGCCCGGGCAGAAGTTTGGAGGGAGCGCTCCCAACGCACTGGCATTCAATGCCGACGGATCCCGCCTGTTCGTGGCCAATGCAATTTCGGACTCGGTGGCTGTGTTTGACGTGAGCGCAACCCGCCCCGTCGATCGAAATTCATCCGCTCAAAGCTCTCGCGTTCCGCTTGGATTCATTCCCACCCAGGTCTTCCCTACGGCTCTGGCCGTGGTCGGCAACGACCTGCTGATTGCCTCGGCCAAAGGCAAGAGCACGGGCCCAATCACCAAACCCCTGAAGATGACGGATGGCGTTCCGGAATATCCGTATCTCGTACCGATGATTCACGGGTCCTTGGCGCGCATACGCCTGCAGCCTCTCGAAGCCCAACTCGAGACATACACCGAGCAAGTGCTTGCCAGCAACCGAATTCAGACGAACTCCACCGAAGCGCCCACGCAGAAACTCCCTCCAATCCGGCACGTGATTTACGTGCTGAAGGAAAACCGCACCTATGACCAGATTCTGGGGGATCTGGGAGTGGGCAATGGAGATCCAGCTCTGACCATGTACGGCGAAAACATCACGCCCAATCAGCACAAACTCGCCCTTCAGTTTGGTGTCCTCGATAATTTCTACGACAGTGGCGATGTATCGGGAGACGGGCACATGTGGTCCACAGCCGCCACCGTGACCGACTACACAGAAAAGGTCTGGCCGATCGGGTACCGCGGCCATGAGCGCACCTATGATTTTCAGGGCGAAGTGCTGAACGAGATTCCTCTCGAGGATGGCAACCCCGATGTGAACGAGCCTGCAACCGGGTATCTGTGGACGAATCTTGCCAAAAACAATTTAAGCTACCGCGTCTACGGCGAGTTCATCACGACAAAGTGGTGCAATGGAAAGCCGGGAACGAATCTGCCCACGGAAGGACCGCCCCATCCCGAGGGCGACCCGTGCCCGAAGAGTTTCATCTATGCGGGAGACAAGCTGCCGTCGAACGTCGGAGCTCCTCACGGTTCCGCGAGTACGTACCCGTGGCCAGTCCCAATCTTTGCGCGTACCATCCCCACAAAACCGGAACTACGCGAGCATTTCGATCCGCTCTTCCCCGACTTTGAGACCACGTATCCGGACCAGTTGCGCGCCGACGAGTTCCTGAATGAATTTGACCAGTTCGTCGCGTCACGCAAACAGGGTCGCGACACGATGCCGCAATTTATCCTGCTCTATCTGCCCGGATGATCACACCGGCGGTGTGAAGAAGGGATACCCGACGCCGTCTGCTAACGTTGCGGACAACGATCTGGCGCTCGGGCGCGTGGTGGAAGCCGTCTCGCACAGCGACTATTGGAACGACACGGCTATTTTTGTGATTGAAGACGACGCGCAGGATGGCCCCGACCACGTAGACGCTCATCGCAGCACAGCCTTCGTGATCAGCAAATACGCTCCACGACGGATGGACAGCGGCAAGCCGGCACCCGTTGTCGATTCGACCTTTTACACCACCGTCAACATGCTTCGTACGATGGAGACCTTGCTGGGCCTTCCAGCGATGAATAACAATGACGACCGGGCCGCGTTCATGGGCAACCTGCTCGCCGGTCCTGGGGAACAGCCGCCTTTCAACGCCGATCGCCGGAATCTCGAAAACAAGCTCATCTATCAGGTCAATGCGAAGGATTCCGAGGCATCCCGCCGTCTTGACTTCTCACATCCGGACGTATCCGATGCGGCCGTATTGAACAGCGTACTGTGGAAGGATCGAATGGGAACGCGACCCATGCCGCGGCCGCGGCGTTCCGCTCTCTTCGAATTGCGCGAGCGGTTGGCACTGATCGGAAATTGAGCACAAAAGCAAAGGCCGAGCCTGTTGGCCCGGCCTGCATTGCACAACGACCAGACTATTTCTCCATAAACGTAACCCAGCCGCGTGTCTTCCCGAAGTCGACGTTAATCTCGCACTTCTTCGGCCCGGTGTGTCCGAAATAAACCGACATTTTCTCGGCCGGAGAGGTGAGCTGTCCTGTCTCCATCTGTCCGCGCGCGAGGTCTAACTTGTCGTCGTACTTCGCGTCCACAGCGGTGTTCTTGCTCACGATGAGCGTCCACTCCTTTTTGGCTGGGATGAGGTACATGGTGTAACCACCGGTCGGAATCGTGGACTGGCCGAGAACAAGGTCCGTTTCGGTAAAGAATGTCATCGCCGCTCCACCCGGAGTCAGCACCTTGCCAACGGGCGGGCCATCTGTGCGCGCAGTTGCCACGGCGTTATAGTGCGCAGTCAGTTGCTTGCCATCTTCAAATGCGCAGATGGCACTCTCGCCTTGTGAGTTGTCAGTAGACTGGGCGATAGAGGTGAACGGGAAAAGGATCGAACCACTCAACAGAACCGCACAGACTAGAACGGGGCGCATGAGGGTCTCCGCGCGAAGATTGAGTGCCGCATATCATCGCAAAAACAATAGGGAAAGAGAATACCCCAAGGCCGTAATTTTGCAATTCGGGTGTCAGTTTGGGGCTGCATTGGCAAATTGAGCCGTTTTTGTCCAATGGAGCGCCCTTTTTTGAAAGCGTTTACCATGACGAGACTCGATGTGGAGGTGACACATGCCTGAAAACTCATGGCCTGAGCTGCCGTTGGAATCGTGGAAGGACACATACGCGACCCTGCACATGTGGACGCAGATCGTCGGCAAAGTTCGCCTTGCTCTAGCTCCGCACGTCAATCATTGGTGGCAGGTTCCGCTTTATGTGAACTCGTGCGGACTGACGACCTCCGCCATCCCGTACGCCGAGCGAACCTTTGAGGTGCAGTTCGATTTTGCGGAACATCAGTTGACGATTACGGTCAGCGACGGCCAGATCAAGTCCATGCCGCTGCGCCCTCAATCGGTAGCGGCATTTTATGCGGAGTTTATGTCTGCACTGCGCTCTCTCGGAATTAAAGTCAAAATATGGCCGATGCCCGTGGAGATCCCGGACCCGATTCGCTTCGACCGTGACGAACAACACGCTTCGTACGATCGAGTCTATGTGGAGAGCTTTCTGGAAAATTCTCGTGCTGGTGGATGGAGTTCTGAAGAAATTTCGTTCGGGCTTCATCGGGAAACACAGTCCGATCCATTTCTTCTGGGGGAGTTTCGACCTCGCATCCACGAGGTTCTCGGGACGCCGCGCTGCCGAACGCCCCGGCGCTGATCCGATCACACGCGAAGCATACTCTCACGAGGTGATCAGTGCGGGCTTCTGGCCTGGCGGAGGCGAAGTGAAGGGCCCAGCCTTCTACGCGTATGCAGCGCCGGAGCCGAATGGGTTCAAGGCAGCGTCAGTACGTCCTGCAAAAGCGTTCTACTCGCCACTCGGAGAGTTTTTGTTGATGTACGACGATGTTCGCCAGTCGGCAGATCCGGAACAAGCTCTTCTGGACTTTCTTCAGAGCACGTATGAGGCGGGCGCGAATCTAGGCGCTTGGCCGCGCGTCGACCTGGAACGAGCGGCTTAAGCACCGGAAGCTCACGTGAGCTTCTGTCCTGACTTTATGCGTGCCAAGGCTTCTTCGTAGGCCTTCCGAGGATCACGACCGGTGACCTCCTTGTACCAGGCAGGATGAAACGTCCACGCCCAAGCCTCGCTCACGGCGCCGCGAGTCATGGACTGGAACGTTCCCGGCTCGCCGATGGTACTGAGATAAATGTGAATGAAGATTCCGCCCAGCATGATCAGGGCTGAGATGTCGTGCAGCACATAGCTGACAGCCACGGTGAGTCGTCCGAATGTGTTGGCGCCGAACCACAAGATAATCCCCGTGACCAGATAGACAACGCAGCCGGCCACGATCTCCCAGAACTGAACTTTCTGTCCCGCATTGAAAAATCCCGTCTCGGGAGGCTCTAGTTTCTCAGCTCCTGAAACCACGGCTCGGATGTTGCGGATCCACCGTGTATCTGCTGGTATCCATCGCATAGGCTTGAGCCAATTCAGCATCTGCAGACCGAAGAAGAATACGAAGGCCAGACCAAACCACGGATGCAGTTCCCGGCTCAGGGCGCCTCCGCCAAAAATAGGAGTGAACCAACGGAACAGCCACGGCAGATAGATTCCGAAGCCCGAGAACAATGCAAGGAAGAAGAACAGCGCCACCATCCAATGAAGAAATCGTGTGTACACGCGATGACGAAGCAGTTCGCCGGGATACACCTGGTTGCGCCCGATCGCATCGAATTTCCTCCGCGCCTCTTCATCAAATCGTTCAACCGCGGTTCCCATCGATGCCCTCCTCCTGCGGGTCGGGCTGCGGCCGGCGCGGGCCCACCATCACATAATGCAAGCCGACACCCAGCAATCCGAACAGCGCGAATGTTCCCAGTACTGGCTTCGCCAGCCACTTCCAGATGGTGTAGCTCCACGGGATTTGCGGATTCTTGGGCAACCCCCCGTAGCGCTCGGGATCGGTGGCATCGTGCAACACGTAGATCACGTGAGTACCGCCGATCGATTGCGGATCGTACACGCCGGCATTCTGGAATCCGAAGTTGTCGCGCAGTTGCTTCGAGCGCTCTTCGGCGATGAACTTCATGTCGTCTTTCGATCCGAACTTCAGGCAGCCGGTCGGGCAGGCCTTGATGCACGCTGGCTCTAGTCCTGAGCCCACGCGATCTGAGCACAACGTGCACTTGTAGACCTTCTTCGAGAATTTATTGAACTTGGGGATGTCGAACGGACAGCCGGAAACGCAGAACTCGCAGCCAATGCAGTTCTCCTGCTGGAAGTCGACAATGCCATTGGTATACTGCACGATCGCACCATCGGCAGGACAGGCGCGCAGGCATCCCGGATCGGCGCAGTGCATGCACTGATCCTTGCGCATGAGCCATTGAATCGTGCCGTCCTCGCGCTGGTGCTCGTTGAATTTGATAAGGTTCCAGAAGTTCCAGCGCGTCTCCGGCATGGTCTGGTACGTGTTGTCGAACGTGGTCGCCGAGAACGGCATGTCATTCCACTCGACGCAAGCAACCTCGCAGGCCTTGCAACCAATACAGGTGGTGGTATCGATGAGCTTGCAGACATCGTAGTTGCGCTGCGTTTCCTGGCCGGGCGCGCCGCCTGGAATAGGACCGGGGTGGGCCGACATCTGTTTGATCTGCAGCGTTCTTCGATCGCTCATCTGTCGTCCTCGTTATGCCTTCTCTAACTTCACCAGGAAGCCCTTGAACTCGGGTGTGAATGCGTTGGGATCGATCACAGTCGGCGTCAACTGGTTGGTTAGAGTCTTCGAGGTCTTCCCTTCATCTTCGGCGATTCCGCGAAAGCCCCAGTGAATGGGAATGCCGATCTGGAAAGTTTCTTTGCCGTCGATCTTCATCGGGCGGATGCGTCGCGTGACCATGGCCTTGGCGATGTAGTGGCCGCGAATGCTGCTGACTTTCACTTTGTCTCCACCGCGAATTTCCATGCGATCGGCGAGCTCGACCGGGATCTCGACAAATGGTTCCGGTACCAGCTGGACGTTCATCGGATTGTTTTTCGTCCAGTAGTGGTAGTGCTCCGTGAGGCGGTAGGTCGTGCACACCACGTTGTATTCCTGGCCGGGAGCCGCGTACTTGTCGAGGTCCGTTTTGTATCGCTTCACGACTGGATTGTTCGACTGGTTGGGATGCAGTGGATTTGCGATCGGGCTTTCAATGGGCTCGTAGTATTCAGGGAACGGCCCATCCGCCATTGCCCCGAGCGGCACGAATAGACGGCCCGACGCCCTCGGGATTCATGATGAACGGGCCCATGTGATCTTTCGGCGGAGAGTCGACTTTGAAGTCCGGTACGTCGTTGCCGACCCATGATTGCTTGCCTTCGTCCCACCAAACTTGTCGCCGCTGCGGGTCCCAAGGTTTGCCGTCCAGATCGCACGAGGCGCGGTTGTACATCACGCGGCGGTTCGCCGGCCATGACCAGGCCCAGTTGGGATAAATGCCGAGTCCTGAGGGATCTTCTGTGCCGCGACGTTGGATCATGGCACCCGCTTCCGTCCACGATCCGCAATAGAGCCAGTTTGCCGAAAACGTAGTGCCGTCATCTTTCAGCCAGGCGAAGCCCGGAAGCTGCTGTCCTGCCTTGATAGTCTGATTCGTCTTCGGATCGGTAATATCCGCCAGAGCTTTGCCGTTGATCTCCTTCGCAACCTCCGCGAGCGAGGGGTTATAGGGATCGGTGTACGGGAACCACGCGTTCAGGACTGGGTCCGGGAACTTGCCACCTTCCTTCTTGTAGAGATCGCGCACCTTCAGGAAGATGGTCGCGAGAATTTCCTGGTCGAGCCTGGCTGATCCCGGGGGCGGCACGGCGACGTTTTTCCATTGCAACCAGCGAGCCGAGTTGACGAAGGTTCCGTCTTTCTCCGCGAAACCTGCGCCTGGCAGTCGGTACACCGTGGTATTGATCTTCTTCATCTCATCTTGCGAGATGCCCGGAGCTCGCCAGAACTCGCTGGTCTCGTCGGGATAGATCTCGCACACCACCAGCCAGTCTGCCTTCTTCAGCGCTTCGATATTCTTGTTCGAATCAGGACCGATCATGACGCCGTTCATGCCGAAGGCGAAGATGCCTTTGACCTTGCCTTCATACATGTCGTTCCAGATGTTGACCCAGGAATAGTTTCGGTCGATCTTGGGCAGATAATTGAAGGCCCAATCGTTTTCTTTCGTGGCTGCCGGGCCGTACATCGCCTTGAGAAACGAAACGGCGAACTTCGGAGTGTTCGACCAGTAGTTGAATGAATCCCACGGATCTGGCTTTGAGGCTGGAGGCGTGATGCGCTTGATGTAAGTCGCAAAATCAGTATCGGCCGGATTTGGCATTTTCAGATAACCCGGAAGGATGTCGAAGATGCCTGCCATATCGGTCGCGCCCTGAATGTTGGCGTGGCCGCGCAATGCATTGACGCCACCTCCGGAGCGCCCAACGTTTCCCATCAGCAGCTGCAGCATGGCAGCCGTGCGAATAATTTGGGTGCCGAAGCTATGCTGCGTCCACCCGACCGCGTAAATGATGGTCGCCACCTTCTTCATGTCACCGTCTTTGCGGACGGACGTAAAGAGATCGGCGGCCTTCAGAAATTGATCCTTCGGAATGCCCGTGATGCGTTCGACCATCTCCGGGGTATAGCGTTCGTATTGTTTCTTCAGGAGTTGGAACACGCAGCGCGGATGCTGCAGGGAGAGATCGAATGCAACTTTTGGTGGGAGTGACGGAGCAGGCGGCCCGACGGCAGCCTTCGCGCCAGCGGGACTCGCAGCCTGATGCCCTTGTCCCCCGCCCGTGTCGCTGCGTTGCGCCTGATGGGCCCCAACCGCCACGTCGCCTTCCGCGCTAGTCGCAGACAGAGGCTTCCCGGTGAGGTCGCCGCCCTCTTCATAGTTCCATGTTGTCTTGTCGTAGGCCTGCTTCACGGGATCGAAGCCGGAATACAATCCGTCGTCCGGAAGCTTGAAGCCTTCCTTGATCACGAAGGCCGCGTTCGAGTAGTTGACGAGATAGTCCTTCGCGATGCGGTTGTTCTCGATCGCGTAGTGAATCACCCCGCCAAGGAACGCGATGTCGGCGCCGGCGCGAATCTGAAGGTAGAGGTCAGCATTGGCGGCCGTCCGCGTCAGGCGCGGATCGACCACGATGGTTTTCGCGTTGCGGCGAACTTTAGCTTCAATCGCCCACTTGAAGCCGCAAGGATGGTTCTCGGCCGGATTGCCGCCCATGATCAACATCATGTCGGTGTTCTTGATGTCGATCCAGCCGTTGGTCATTGCCCCGCGTCCGAATGTTGGCCCCAAACTGGAGACCGTGGGGCCGTGTCAAACACGGGCCTGATTTTCCAGGTAGCAGACCCCCAGGCTGCGCATGGTCTTGACGACCAGATAGTTGAACTCGTTAGTGTCAGTACACCCGCCGGTGAAGGCCATTCCCTCGCAGCGATTCACGGTACGATCCTGCGCGTCCTTCTCCAGGAACGTATCGTCGCGCGTCTTCTTCACCTTCTCCGCAATTTCGCTGTAGGCCTGCTCCCAGGAAATATCTTCCCATTCCGTAGCGCCCGGGCGCCGTACCTGCGGCTTCAGAAGACGCCGGTCATTCAGGATGTCCTGCTCAAGCGACGAGCCCTTAGGGCACAACGTTCCCCGGTTAATCGGGTGATCGGGATCGCCTTCGACGTGGACAACCTGAGGGATGGCGTTCTTCGCTTTGTCGCCCAACGTATAAATAATGACGCCGCAACTCACGGAACAGTACGGACACGTGCTGCGCGTTTCACTGGCGCGCGCTATCTTGAGGCTCTGGGTTTGGGCGTAGGCGGGAGTTAGATCGAAACCAAGGGCCGATATTCCGACTCCTCCCACAAGCGTGCTCTTGAGGAACGTCCGCCGGGAGAACTCCATTCACGACCTCCATGTCGTGTGATGACTGCGAGACGGTGAATGTCAAGTCCGCGGAGCTAGGCCGGGCTCGCGAAATTTGAGGAATACTACTCCCGCCGTCTTCCGGGCGTCAATCGGGCGAAACCTCTGTTCGTTTGCGCACGTGACTGACTGCATCGATAATGACGTGGTGACGCGACCACCTTGGCGCGAGCGTATCGAAAGAGCCGAAGAGCTCGCCTCGACACACGAGTTCGCGGCGGAAGTTCTGCGTTTTTATGTAAGAATCGCCAACTTCCAGCAGGAGCTTCACCGGCGCATACAGTCGTCATCTACAAAATTGACGACCGGCACGGCTCCGGCCGAGCTGTCCTATGTCCTCGCCAGTTTTCCAGCGTTCCTGCTGTTGCTTGCGGAGCATGCACCGGAAACCCTGCGCAGGTTTGCGGCTGCGCAACTCGAAAACGGTTCCGCAGCACACGGCGATATTTTGAACACGTTCTGGATGGACGGAGCAGGGTTGAATGATCTGGAAGAATTTTGTGCGCGAGCTTTTCTTCAGCCGTATGCCGAGTTCGTGAGATCGAGCAGCGACTTACGTTGGCCAGAATACAATCAGTGCCCCTGCCCATTCTGCGGCCGCAAGCCGGCGTTCGGTGTGTTGCGCCAGCAGGGCGATGGTGGAAGCCGTTCGCTGGTTTGTTCTTTTTGCATGGCAGAATGGCAGTTTCGTCGAATCTTGTGCGCTGGCTGCGGGGAAGAAGATCACAAGAAGCTCCCGGTGTTCACCGCAGACGGCCTGACTCATGTGCGAGTGGAGTGTTGCGACACGTGCCAGTCCTACCTGAAGACGGTGGACCTCACCAGAAATGGTCTCGCCGTCCCGGTCGTTGACGAAATCGCAGCCATACCGCTGGATCTTTGGGTGCAAGATCGCGGCTATCACAAACTGCAAGTGAATCTCATGCAAGCGTAGTGCAAACACCTTAGGACCAAACCTCCGTGAATCGCGGATTGGCGGCTTTACTGCGGGAGGGTATACTGTGCGCGTTTGCGCCGCGAAACTATTTAGGTGAGGACTGTTTATGGACTTCTATCATCGCAAACCGCAACGCAGTGAACAGTCAACCGGTCGCGATTGCCAGTTTTGCGCGGCGGCCGACCCAAATTTCAAAAACCGCCATCCCGTGGACCGGTGGGTTCACGGCACCCCTCATGATTCTGCAAATTCTCATCTGTCCGAAAACGGTCACGTTCTGCACTTGATCTCGGAACTTGCCATCCGGCGGGGAGAGAAGCGTTCCGCCGAACCCGCAGGCCTGTTGAAGACAGCCTGACAACTTCGCTAACGCGAGGTTTGGCGGGGGCGCCCGATCCGTTGAGCCCAGTTGCAAAATTCGCAGTGATTCGCGTCCGTCAGCGATGTAGCTCAGGTCACATCTCTGCCGTGCACACGGGTGTGAAATAGGTACGTGAAGCAATGGATCTGTCGACTGTTAGCCCTGCTCAGACTGCACCCTGCAGATTGCGTGCATTGCCGCGCACGCGAAGGCTGCTGGGCTGACGTCAAAACCCGACTCGAGAAACTGCGCTGATTTTGCGGACAAACTCTGGCATGGCCGCACCTGCAGACCGATCAGCCTCCATGCTCTGGCGGTTGGCTCGCTAAGTTCGACCCACCTTCCCTCTTGATCATCGGCTGAAAAGGGCTCGGCCTTTAGGAGAGCTGCCTCGGACGATCGAGTATCCGAAACAGTGATGGCCAGCGCGGACTCACTTTCAGCTCGCGGCCTGGAGCGCATAGCACCCGTAGGTTTTGACCTCGCTGCAACTTCATTTCAGTCCCTGATGTACGGGCTACGCCTTCCTCCCAATACTCCTTTCGTAATGCGCTCGGACTCTTCGTGGAAGGCATTTTGCCGATCTGGTCTTGATAGGCAATGCATATATGCCGACACCCAACTTAGGAACCAGTCAAGCGCCCAAGTTCGACTTCCAGGGGCTTTGCGAGTCGATCGAGCAACCGGTGTGCTTCGTCGATAATCAAGGGCAAATTGCATTCGGTAATCGTGCGTTTTCTCTAGCCTTCGGCGATGGAGGTAACCAGACAACAGGCAGGTATTTCCTCGATTTGATCGATTCCTCTTCCTTGAGCCTAGCACTCTCGGATCTCTGCTCGGAACACTCTCGGCAACTCCCCGCTCAGACCTTCCAACGGAAAGACGGGACCGTTTTCGGAGCCGGAAGCTGGTCGCATCCCTTTACGCTGGCAAACGGAGTGAGACGGAACCTCGTGGTTTTCGACTCTGTCTCCGTTGACCGCGATGATCCCGTCGAGTCCGGTCGCGCTGGCGGGGAACTGCTCCGACAGATCGGCAACAACCTTGATTACATGTTTTACCTGCTGGACCATACGGCGTCGAGATTCGTCTATGTAAGTCTGGCCTGCGAAGTGTTCACCGGGCGCCGCCGTCGCGAGTTTTACAGCAAACCCTCGCTGTGGTCCGAGGCAGTGACGTCCGATTGCGACGCCAGTTTTGCCACTCGGCAGTCGGAACTAGAGAACGGACGCGAGGTCTTGTGCGAGTACAAACTTCAACACAGTAACGGCCGCGTGCGGTGGATCAAGGACCATGTCACACCAGTGCGCGATCCGAGCGGGACAGTTCGCATGTTCGCCGGCGTCGCAGAAGACGTCACCTCGTTCCACGAAGCGCAGGAATTGCTGGTGGAGCGCGAGCGAAAATTCCAACGCATCCTGACGGGTCTACCCGATGTGACTTGGACGGCCGATCGCCAAGGAAGTTATTCCTATATCAGTCCGCGCGTCGAAAGGATCCTGGGATACTCCAATCACCAGATCTACGCTGCTCGCCCCGGCTTCTTGCATTCCCGCATCCATCCTGAAGATAAAGACCGCGTCCACCACGCGTACGCTGCCCTGTTTGACGAGAAGAAGATTTTCGACGAAGAGTATCGGATCGCCTCGAAGAACGGGGATTGGATCTGGATTCACGATCGCGCTGTTTCCACGCATGGAGAGAACAGCACTCTCTACACCGACGGTGTCTTTAACGACGTCAGTGATCGCAAAACCGCGGAAGCAAACCTGCAGAGCAAGACTGCATTCCTGGAAGCTCTGGTGAATTCCACGATGGACGGAATCCTGGTGGTGGATGGGGACGGCAAGGTCCTGCTCGCCAACCAGAGGATGCTCGACTTGTTCGAGATTCCGGAATCCTTGCACCACTCGCGACTGGACCAGTCGATGTTGCAACACGCGGTCGCCATGGTCAAGGACGGTGATGCCTTCCTGCAAAGGGTTCAGTATCTCTATGCGCATCCGGAGATGTGTGGGCGAGACATCATCGAATTCAGGAATGGCGCAATCCTCGATCGCGATACTTCCCCGGTCGTCGGGGAAGGAGGCAAATACTACGGACGAATCTGGGTGTTCCGGGACATCACCGAAAGTAAGTCGAGAGACGACATGCTGCAACAGCTCTCGCTGGCCGTGGAGCAGAGTAGCGTCTCGGTCATCATCACCGACCCGGCCGGAAAGATTAGTTACGTGAACCGAAAGTTCACTGATTCGTCCGGCTACTCGATAGACGAAGTACTGGGAAAGAATCCGAACATTCTGAACTCAGGATACAGCCCGGCTGAGTTCTACAAAGAACTGTGGTCTACCATCTCGCAGGGAAAAGAATGGCGAGGCGAATTTCGCAATCGCAGAAAGAACGGGGAGTTGTACTGGGAGTCGGCCACGATCACTCCGGTTACCGGCCATGCGGAAAAAATCACCCACTATCTCGCGATTAAGGAAGATGTCACGGAACGCCGTCTGCTCGAGGGACAGCTTCGCCAGGCGCAGAAGCTCGAAGCAATTGGACAGTTGGCAGCAGGCATCGCGCATGAGATCAACACCCCCACGCAGTTCGTCATGGACAACCTTGCTTTCCTGAAGGAGTCCTGGGAGGCTGCGTGGCGTCTTATTGGCTTGTACCGTGACCTGCTGCAGCCGGGCCAGAATCCGCCGGCCGAGAAATTCGCCGCCCTGGGCGCTGCGGAACGCGAGTGTGATCTCGAATTTCTCACGACCGAGGTGCCACGCGCGATCGACGCTGGTCTGGATGGCGTCCGGCGGGTGTCGAAAATCGTGCGCGCCATGAAGGAATTCTCCCATCCCGACTCGGGCGACAAGACGATGACCGATCTCAACCGTTCGATTGAGTCGACCATCACGGTCGCGCGGAACGAATGGAAGTACGTCGCGACAGTTGAGCAGAATCTCGACCCCAACCTGCCCCTGGTCTTGTGTTTTCCAGGGGAAATTAATCAGGTGATCCTCAATCTTCTGGTCAACGCAGCCCATGCCATCAAAGAGAAAATCAAAGAAGGCGAGAAGGGCCAGATCACCGTTTCGACTCATCTGCGGGGAGATTTCGCCGAGTTGTCGGTGTCCGATACCGGAGGCGGCATCCCTGACAACATTCGCATGAGAATCTTTGAGCCTTTCTTTACCACCAAGGAAGTTGGGAAAGGCACTGGCCAGGGACTCGCTCTGGCTCACAACGTGGTCGTCAAGAAACTGGGCGGGCGAATCTGGTTCGAGACTGAGGTAGGTCGCGGCACAACATTCTACGTTCACTTACCAGTCAACGCGGTCGATTGAGAGCGAATCATGGCGAAGCGGCTGTTGTTTGTGGATGACGAAGCGATGGTGCTGGAAGGGTTGCGGCGCTCCCTGCACGGGATGTCCAGCGCGTGGGAA
The DNA here is from genome assembly GCA_963745435.1 of uncultured Acidobacteriota bacterium. Lineage (GTDB taxonomy): Bacteria > Acidobacteriota > Terriglobia > Terriglobales > Acidobacteriaceae > Gp1-AA133. Next base: position 101,062 of record CAVUXK010000007.1, read on the forward strand.
ATGCGTTTTGCGAAGAGCGCGGCCGACGCGCTGCAGGATATGGCGGACTCCCACTTTGATGCCATCATCACCGACATGCGCATGCCTTCCATGGACGGGGCCGAATTGCTGGAAGTCGTAAAACGACGCTATCCCGGCATGGTGCGATTTGTTCTTTCCGGACAGGCGAGCAAGGATGCCGTGCTGCGATCGGTAGTACCGGCGCACCAGTTTCTTTCGAAACCATGCGATCCCGTCGAACTTAAGAATCGATTGACGCAAGCCTTTGCCATGCACGATCTGTTGTCGAACGATTTGCTGCAGGGTACCGTTTCGCGGTTGCGCTCTCTCCCAAGTCTTCCCGCCTTGTACGGGGAACTCACGGCCGAGTTGCAGTCCGAGGACTGTTCGGTCTTGCGGGTGGAAAAGATCGTCGCTCGCGACGTTGGCATGGCAGCCAAGATTCTTCAGTTGGCCAATTCAGCCTTCATTGGCGCCCAAGGACACGTTGCGAACCTGTCACGAGCGATCTCGCTGATCGGTACCGAAACCGTGCGGACCCTCGTGCTATCCGTGCATCTGTTCTCTCGCTTTGACGGAAACCCCGAGATTGCGGCAAACCTGCAGGTCGTTTGGGAGCACAGCATCAAGGTGGCCAGCCTGGCGCGGCGAATCGCACAATCCCAACGCGCTTCAAAAGAACTTGAGGAGGAATGCTTCGCTGCCGGACTGCTCCACGACATCGGCAAAGCTGTGCTGCTCGCCGAAATGCCCATCGACTACCTATCCCTGCTGGATCGAGCGGAAGACACTGCCGCCGTACTTTCCTGCGAAATCAGTCGCTGGGGTTGCACGCATGCGGAGGTGGGCGCCTACCTTTTGAGCATCTGGGGGCTGTCGGCACCGCTGATTCGCGCCGTGGCATTTCATCATCATCCGTCGGACGCAGCTGATGTGAAGTTCTCCGCCCTGACAGCTGTGCATGCTAGCGATGCGATCGCAAGTGAGGGCAATGAATTCACCATCAACCGCGATGTTCAATTCGATTCCGCCTACCTGGCGAGTCTAGGGCTGGCAGACAAGGAAACCAGTTGGCGTGATCTGCATGCGGCGCAGGTGGAAACGCCCACAAAGGGAGAGGCTGCTTGTGAACGAAAAGATCCTGTTTGTTGATGATGAACCGGAAGTCCTGAACGGCTACAAACGCTCACTCCACAGGGAATTCGAGATTGATACTGCGAGCAGCGGCGCCGATGCCATCGCCCGCCTTTCTGACTGCCCCTATGCCGTCGTGGTATCGGATATGCGGATGCCGGGAATGGATGGCATTCAACTATTGTCACGGGTCCATAAGGTCTCACCCAACACGGTGCGGGTGATGCTGACTGGACATGCGGACCTCAATACTGCCATCGTCGCCGTGAACGAAGGAGCCATCTTTCGCTTTTTGACCAAGCCCTGCGAGATCGACCTGCTGAAGAAGGTCATCACGACGTGCCTCGTGCAGTATCGGCTTGTGTTGGCCGAAAAAGAGCTGCTGGAAAATACCTTGATGGGCAGCATCAAGATGCTTACGGACATCCTGTGCATCGCCAATCCGCCGGCCTTCAGTCGCGCCTTGCGTATCCGGCGCTACGTGAAACACATGGCCCATGCGCGGCATCTCGAACCGGAGTGGCAATTCGAAGTAGCGGCCATGCTGTCTCAGATCGGTTCGGTTACGCTGGCGTCGGAAGTCGTGGAAGCGGCCCATCAGGGTCAACCCCTCAACGATGTTGACCAGAAAGCCTTCGACCAGCACCCGGAGTTCGCTGGAAGACTTCTAGCCAACATACCGCGTTTGGAAGGAATTGCCTGGATTGTCGCCCACCAGCGACCCGGCAGCACCATCGGCGACGGCCAGATGCCTGAAAACATCCGCGAGGGAGCGGGTGTGCTGCGAGTTGCGGTGGCCTTTGATGACCTGACGATGCGCGGTCTAGACTATGCAAACGCTCTCGAAACACTGAGCCAGAACGCGAGTCTGAATCAGCGCGCCGTACAATCCCTGACCACGCTTCCGACGGACACGGCGAACATGGAGTACCGCACAGTTCGGATCGAAGACCTGGCGACGGGCATGATCCTGCAGGAAGAGATTCGCACAACGGCAGGCATGCTGCTGGTCGGCAGAGGACAAGAAATCACATACCCTCTGGCCGTGCGACTGGTTAATTTCCATCGCCGCAGGTCAATCAAAGACTCCGTGCTGGTGCAATGTGCCAAATCGGAAGAAATCCATCGTCAATGAGTGGTTCCTCCGCGGGGCGATGTATGACGGAACGTGCCTTGCGGCTCACTTTCGGCGCCGTACTCGACTAAGAATCCTGCGGATCTTTTTCGGCGACATCGACAAGCGGGTCGCCACCCGCGAAACCTTGCGTCCTTCCCGCTCCCACACCTTGGGAATAATCAATTCAGCGAACTCCTCGGTGATTTGCTGGAAAGTCTTATCCCCTAAAGACCCCTGCGACCATGCGCGCAGCACCGGATTCACGCGACCCGCACGCAGCACTCGAGCTTTCAGTGTTTCGAGGTCTTCCCACGTGCCGTCGGCATGCACGCCCTTGGATAACGCGATCGCCTGATCGTATGACTGGCGTGCCGAATCGGTATCGTCAAAGAAGCGATTGCAGAATGTGAGGCCCTGCCAGATGTAGGAGTCCGCGAGCAGCCGACGATTCTGGGTGTGGCGTGCGAGTTCGATGGCTTCCTGAGCACAATCCTGCGCCTGGCGGGCGTGGCCACCCGGTTCGGCGCTTTCGCCGATCTCTTCTTCCACGCGGGCATTCTCGATCATGCAGTCCAGCAACCGCGCGCGAGCCATCAGGATGTGGTCGCCCTTTTCTTCTCCCAGACGATATGCTGTTTTGGCTTCCGCATCCGCGTCTTCGAGATCGCCGTTATCCAGGTGAAGGTAGCCGTAGTTCAGGTGCACGCTGCCCAATCCATGGTGATTGCGGTACTCCTCATAGATCGACGCGGCTTCTTTAAGTTCGCCCAGAGCGTCACTACGCAGTTTTTCCAACCGGCCGCGGTTCTGAAGCTTGGCCCCGTCTTCGCTGGCGCGGCCTCGCTTGGCAGCCTTCCGGCGGCGGGCCGCATCGGCATCGATTTTACGAAGCAATTGAAGTGCGATAAGTCGCTTGGAAGAAGCGAGGTTGGTCAGCGTGCGAGCCACGTTGCGATGCCGCGGATCTCGTTGCCGGTACTGCACAATCGCAGCGGTGAAGTGTTCGATTGCGTGCTGGTAGCGACCCTGGCGGCGCGCGATCCGGCCGTAGGAGGAATGAATGTTGCCAATCGTCAGGTAGTCATCCGTCTTCTTAAGTATGCCTTCGGCTTCCTGCAGGATTTGCAAGGCTTGCCTGGTATTTCCTTTCTGAAAGAACAGCCAGCTCTCCAGGACGCGCATGACGGCAGCCATGGGCTCGTGCCCGAGTTCTGTCGCCAGTTCTCTGCCTTTGACTGCGAAGGCCAGCGCTGGATCATACTCGCCTTTCATGCGCAGGCAACGACCCTTCCAGAAATTGGCGATTGAGAGCAATTCCTTGTCATCGATTTGCTCTTCAAGGCCCAGTACAAAATCTAGGTGACGGATGGCTTCCTCGGTGGCCTCTGCAGACATCGCGATCATGCCTTCGGCCAGACGGAGGTAGAGATAGTCCTGCAAGGGCAAGTGCGAGCGAATGGATTTGGTGAAGCAAAAAACGATCTCCTTGACGAGCGCGGAACGCTGAAATCCGATGTCGACCCATTGCGCGAGGTATCCCGCGAAGCGCGCTGCGTTCTTTTGCTCTGGGTCGAATGAAGTGAAAAGCTGCTGGCGGGCCTGCAAAGAAGCCATCCCACGGCCAACGCGCCGGCACACCAGGTCTTCTTTCAGCTGCGCAAGAAACTCGTCAGTGATTTCACGAGACTCGTGGCTCATGGTCCGAATGGACGGTGCGACACGTCTCAGTCGATGTAATCATAAGCGACCAGAGTCAGGAATTCTGCGAAATCGGCGTCCGTCATCATGCGATCGAAGATCGCGGCGGCCTCATCCATGCGCGGCGCCTTGCTTTTCCTCTTCTGGTCCGAAATGAAACCTCGCACCATTTCCTGCGTAATTGTCCGCCCGTCGTCACTCAACCGGGCTCCGTGCTTCACCCACTGCCACACCTGGGCGCGGGAAATTTCGGCAGTGGCTGCATCTTCCATCAAGTTATAGATGGGGACGCAACCGTTACCGCGCAGCCAGGACTCGAGATATTGCAGGCCAACGTCGATGTTCCACTTGAGGCCTTGCTCGGTGATTTTCCCTTCAGTTACCGCGAGCAAATCTCGTGCGGTGATCTTTACGTCCTCCAGTTGCCGTCCGATCTGGTTCGGCTCTTTCATGTGCGCGTCGAACACCTCTTTCGCAATCGGCACCAGCCCGGGGTGCGCCACCCAGGTTCCATCGTGACCAGCACGGACTTCGCGGAGCTTGTCCTGGCGAACCTTTTCGATTGCTTGATCATTCGCGGCCGGATCGTTCTTGATTGGGATTTGCGCAGCCATTCCGCCCATCGCATGGATGCCGCGACGGTGACAGGTACGGATCAACAGTTCGACATAGGACTTCAGAAAGTGCTTGTCCATGGTGAGAGTTGAACGATCAGGCAGCAGGAAGTCGAGTCGGTTTCGGAATTTCTTGATGAAGCTGAAAATGTAGTCCCATCGACCACAGTTGAGGCCCGACGAGTGATCCCGCAACTCGTAGAGAATCTCGTCCATCTCGAATGCCGCGAGAATCGTCTCGATCAGCACGGTGGCCCGGATGGTGCCTCGAGGTATGCCGAGGCGGTCCTGCGCAAAATTGAAGACGTCATTCCAGAGTCGCGCCTCCAGATGGCTTTCCATCTTCGGCAAGTAGAAATATGGTCCTGTGCCCCTGCGGATCAGTTCCTCAGCATTGTGAAAGAAGTACAGACCGAAATCGAAGAGCGAGCCGGAGATGGGCTTTCCATCCACCTGGAAATGCCTCTCATCCAGATGCCATCCTCGAGGGCGAACCAGCAGCGTCGCGACTTGTGCATTCAATTCGTAGCGCTTGCCTTCGGGGCTGACGAAGCTGATCGTTCTCCGAACGGCGTCGCGCAGATTGGCCTGTCCTTCGACGTTGTTCTGCCAGGTCGGAGAGTTGGAATCTTCAAAATCAGCCATGAAGACGTTCGCGCCGGAATTCAGCGCGTTGATGATCATCTTGCGATCGACGGGACCGGTGATCTCCACGCGCCGGTCGAGCAAGTCTTTCGGAATCGGCGCCACCGTCCAATTACCTTCGCGAATGTGCGCAGTCTCCGGAAGAAAATCGGGCAACTGGCCGGCATCGATTTCCTGCTGGCGCACACGACGGCGCGCAAGGAGTTCCTGGCGGCGCCTCTCGAAATTTCTCGCCAGGTCCGTAAGAAAGGAATGAGCTTCGGCGTTCAGAATCTGGGATTCCACTTCAATTGAGGGTAATGCGGCAGTCGTCATGAATCTATCGTAAACGCCACCCGTCAGCCGAAGTCAGGCACTAGGTCAAAACGGACGAGTTGCCCGAGACGGACCAGCGAAGTTGTTCCGGGCCCGCGGAAGTCGTCTACTCACTCTGGGATCCGAGCCCAGGAGGCAACTGCAACATGTCTGCGTTAAAAGCATCTGAACTTGAGAAACAATGGCAAGCCGAAACGCGCTGGAACGGCGTACAGCGCCCCTACAATGGCAACGATGTGCTGAAGCTGAGGGGCTCGATCCACGTCGAACACACTCTGGCACGCCTGGGCGCGGAGCGCCTCTGGTCGCTTCTGCATCATGAATCGTACGTTGCCGCGCTGGGCGCTCTGACGGGCAACCAGGCGGTCCAGCAAGTTCAAGCTGGACTGAAGGCGATTTACCTCAGCGGCTGGCAGGTCGCCGCAGACGCCAACGGGGCTGGCCAAATGTATCCCGACCAGAGCCTTTACCCAGCTGACAGTGTTCCGAACGTAGTTCGCAAGATCAACAACTCGCTGATGCGAGCCGACCAGGTGCACCACTTGGACGGTAAGAATTCTACGTATTGGTTCGCTCCGATCGTGGCTGACGCGGAGGCGGGCTTTGGCGGCACTTTGAACGCCTTCGAACTCATGAAAGCGATGATCGAGGCAGGCGCTGCTTGCGTGCATTTCGAAGATCAACTTTCTTCCGCGAAGAAGTGCGGTCATCTCGGCGGCAAGGTCCTCGTACCTACTTCAGAGGCAATTCAGAAACTGATAGCCGCTCGCCTCGCGGCCGATGTGATGGGCGTTCCGACCTTGATCATGGCGCGCACGGATGCCGACAGCGCACACCTGCTGACCAGTGACATCGATCCGCGCGATCGCGAATTTGTTACTGGGGAAAGAACCTCCGAAGGCTTCTTCCGCATTCGCGGCGGTTTGGATTCGGCCATTGCGCGTGGCCTGGCGTACGCGCCATTTGCTGACCTGATCTGGTGCGAAACCTCGGAACCGAACCTCGAGGAAGCGCGCCGGTTCGCGGACGCCATCCATGCCCAGTATCCGGGCAAACTGCTGGCCTACAACTGCTCGCCATCGTTCAACTGGAAGAAGAAACTCAATCAGGCCACCATCGCCACCTTCCAGCCTGAGTTGGCAAAGATGGGATACAAGTTCCAGTTCGTAACCCTCGCGGGCTTCCATGCGCTCAACCTGAGCATGTTCGAGTTGGCGCGCGGCTACAAAGACGCCGGGATGACCGCATACTCGCGCCTGCAGGAAAAAGAATTCGCGCGCGAAGCGGAGTACGGCTACCAAGCGGTGAAGCACCAGCGCTTCGTGGGCACCGGATACTTCGACGCGCTCACGCAGGTGATTGCTGGTGGACTCTCTTCCACGACAGCCCTGGAAGGCTCAACCGAGCAGGCGCAGTTCACTGACATCAAGCCGCATGTGCGTCCAAAGCACGGCCCGGATGCAGGCTGCCAGCCGATCTTGGGCGACTGCCCATCATTGATCGCAGAAATCATGCCGACGGAGGAGTCGCTCTTGCCGTCGGGGGACTAAGGCCATACAAATTTCACTTCCTCTCTCACTCAGAGGCAGGCTCGTCGTAGCTTGCCTCCTTTTTTCGATCTACGTCAAGATTGGTTGACGACGAAATGACAGTTACACGCCCCAGAGATAATCTTCCTGCTGCTCTCCGTCGTGCTCGCGTGCGAAAGCGGGCGTGACGCGATCAACGTGTGCAGCGCCTCCTTTGGCGAGGTAGGAGAGCGGAAACTGACTGGCCAGCGATTCGTGGTCACGGTTTCGGCTGTCCTCGTTCAAGCCGTACGAAGCCGCTGCGGAAACGTTAGACTCCTTCTTCTCTCGCCTTTTCTCGATGAGTTCCAGAATGTCGCGGTCCGTGATCGTTTTGTGACTGTCCGCTAGAACGAGAAATTGCCGGTACACTCCATCGAGTTCCCAACGGTCCAGGTGAAATCCCAATTGCTCGCAGCGCAGCCCCAGCGCGTGGCGGCCGGAATGCTTGCCCAACACCAGACTGGTCCCGGGCACGCCCACTGACTCGGGAGTCATGATCTCGTAAGTCAATGGGTTCTTGATCATGCCATCCTGATGAATCCCGGCTTCGTGGGCGAAAGCGTTCCGCCCGACGATGGCTTTGTTGGCCTGCACGCTCGCGCCCGTGATTTCACTCAGTAGCAGGCTGGTCGGATAGAGTTGCCGGCTGACGACTCCCGTCTCAAACGCATAACGATCTCCGCGCACCCGGACCGCCATCACGAATTCTTCCAACGAAGTATTTCCCGCGCGCTCCCCGATGCCGTTCACCGTGCATTCCACCTGGCGCGCACCGGCACTGACTGCGGCCAGCGAATTCGCGACGGCCAGGCCGAGGTCGTCGTGGCAGTGGGCCGAGATTACGACCCGGCCTATCCCGTGGACTTGCTGGCGGATTCTCGTGATCAATTCGGCGAACTCGGTTGGGACGGTGTAGCCAACCGTGTCGGGAATGTTAACGGTGGTTGCACCGGCCTCGACGACGGCTTCCAGTACTTCGCAAAGAAAACCGACGTCCGATCGCGTCGCGTCCTCCGGAGAGAACTCCACGTCCTCACAGAATGACTTGGCAAAGCGCACCGCATCGCGAGCCTGCTCCAGGCATTCACGGCGCGAGATCCTCAATTTGTGCTGGAGATGAACGTCAGAGGTAGCAAGAAAAGTGTGAATGCGAGGACGGACAGCCCCTTGCAGCGCTTGCCAAGCTCGCTCGATGTCCTCTGGCCGGCAGCGCGCGAGTGCTGCGATTACCGGTCGCCGAACATCGCGAGCCACCGCTTGCACCGCATGGAAGTCGCCATCGGAAGAGATCGGGAACCCGGCCTCGATTGCATCCACACCCAAGCGGTCGAGCTGATGCGCCATGCGAATCTTTTCGTCTGCCGTCATGCTGCAGCCCGGCGATTGTTCCCCATCTCGTAAAGTCGTGTCGAAGATTGTTACCCGTTCGCGGTCCGGCAAGCTGTCCTCCCTGAATGATCACCACGTAAACGTTGAAGAAATCTGCCCTGAAACATCAAAAGGGCCATTACCCGGTTTCGGATAATGGCCCTCTTTGGAAAATCGTGAGTTTGTTGGCTACATCATCCGCTGAATCCTAGGGGTGCAAGCACCAGGCCAAGAATGGCCACGCTAAGGGCGAGCAGACGCAGTCGCGCCTCCCTTCCAATCCGGTTCGCGTTGGGTGCCGATGGATTCATATCTGCGAAGAGCAGCCTCTACAGAAAGTGAGTTGTACTTTAGAGGATCAGACACGGCTGGTCAATCGCGAAGAGGCGCTAGCTCTATCGAAATTAGCGCTCGACGCTATCAGGATTTCCGCTGACGGCAATCGTTGCCTTTTTCAACAGTGACCTAGGCTACTCTTCCGGGCTTGTCCGCGTGAACCTGCGGTTCGAAGGTCGGTATTTTCTTTTGCATGTCGGTGCTGGTTTGCTGGAAGAGCCGTTCTTCTTCTGGAATGTATCCGAAAAACATGTGATACAGAACAACCAGAATGTTACAGACGACGGCTACAGCAACGATCGCCGACATGATGAAAATGCTCCAGGCAATCGCGGGCCACAGGAAATGGCGCAGACCCGGCTGGAGCACATAGATCGCGGTCAATCCAATTACCGCTATCGCAACTCCGTAGTTACGGTACCTGCCCATACGCAGAGCGTAACGCCACCGGGAGCAGGCGCCGTCGTTAAATCCTCGAGTTGTTTCTACTGCTTCCCAAAACGGAACTCGAGAAACTATCAGATATCTTTCGCTTCAAGGCTCTCTCACTCTCACCTCCACCTGTAGTTGCAGTATGATTTTTGCGAAGCATAGGTTCATCTGTCGTCCTTGTGAAGACTCTCAACGAAGCGTTCTCCACGCATTCCACCCACCGTCGCTACGAAGCGTGGTTCCTCCGTCTCGGGCTGGCGGATGGCAGCGGCGCCTGGTGGTTTCGCTACTTGCTGATCAATCCCGCGCGCGCAGGTTGCCCCGGAGATTCCAGAGGTATGCCCGTGCAGGTATGGGCCACCTGGTTTCCAGGGCAGGGCAAACCGCAGAGCTTCATTCAAGGATTTCCGTTACAAGGCCTGCATCTGAGCGCGAAGGCGAGCAGCCCTTTTCACTTTCAGATCGCGGACAACGTAATCGACGACGCTTCTTGCCAGGGATCATTGCAGGTAGATGGGCACACCGTTTCCTGGGATCTGCATTACAGTTCCACATTCCGCACGACGCTCAGCTCAAAAGGCTGGATTGGCTTCTCGCGAACCCCGCACTCCGACGCGACTTTCGATGGCGAGATTACGCTCGACGGCAGAAAGTTTGTGGGAAGTCCTCTTGCCTTCGGGGTGCAGGGACACAACTGCGGATATCGACATCGCAAGTTCTGGAATTGGACGCACGCACATTTTCCTCGCGCTGGCGCGTCAGCGAGCACCTTCGAAGCCTTGGTTTATGAAATGCCGCTAGGACTGGTCTTTCGCAAAGCTGTGCTTTGGCACGAGGGCACCCAGCATGTATTTCGCAATTTGCGCGAAATACAAGACGCTCCTGAGGCATTTGGCTGGCATTTCCGTTGCTCTGCCGACGATGGGGTGGAGTTAGAAGCAACGATCAACGGGGCGGGCCCAGGCATTCATGTCTTGCCCTATGTAAAAACCGATTGCTCAGGGACATTCGACGTGATCAACAACAGCCTGGCGAAAGCGCACGTCCGCCTGCAAAAACGAGGCGGCGCCGTCATGATCCTGGATACTGATTCGAATGCGGTTTTGGAAAAGGCTGGCGGAGTTATTCGAACGAGCGGGTTCTTGCCAGGCGGTCAGCCACGATCGCATATGCCGACGCGTTGAACGCCATTCCGATGTGCGTACCCGGAACTTCAAAATCATTTTCATCGTTTCGCGTCATGCAGTACCGCCAGTCAACAATTCCATCGTGGCGTGTGTAGATCGCGGTTTCCATCACCGACTCTGGAATATCGCGGCTGAGGGAATTGATGAAATTGCAGGTGCAGCGCCCGGTGTAGCAGTCGGGCAGTACCCCGCGTCCGTGCTCCTGGAGGATGCGCAACCGGACAGCGTCCGCCGCCTGAAGGACAGTCTTGCTGGTTACAGTCCCGCGGAAGGGCGCTGCCAGCGTGATCACCGACGCGATATCTTTTGGCCTTTGATGCGCCACCGACCGGGCAATCACGCCGCCCAGACTGTGGCCGATGAGATGAATCTTTCGGCCGGTCTGCGCCCGGGCCCGAGCGATCGTGTCGTTCAAATGTCGCTGAATTAGCAAGTTGGGACAGTCGGCATTCACCCCGATGCCCGAGAAATACGGCTGGTAACCAATCCGCCCTAGCCAGCCATGAAGTTCCATCAGATAGAGATCAGTCCCAAGAAACCCGGGGATGATCACGACGCCGGAGGCGTCACCGTGCGGGACTCCCAATCCGTAATAGACGGGAGTGGCGTGCAGCAGGAGAATCTCAGCTGCGAATAGGGCTTCAGTCCAAGGTGAAAGACTGCCTTCCAAATAAGCTTTGGGAGTTCGCGTGCGTCCTTGGATCTTCGGTCGTATGGTGGCCTTCGTCTGTTTACGCAAGTTATCCCGCGACCGTCCCTGGTTCCGAAGCGCGCTCACGATCGTTCGCGGATCGCCCGTTCCGTTGCGGATTATACCCTGCGATTCTGCGCTGCTCCATATTACATTCCCATGCAAGCGCCGCCGCGGGATCCAACTTCGGCAAGCACGCTCGCTTTGATGTGCGTATTCTCAGGTGCGCGCTCTTTTTTTCGTTCCTTGACGAACGGGTTTCCCAAGCCGCGCCTCCAGTTCCGCCACTCGCCTTCTCAGTTTGTCCAAGTCCGATTTACCTTCTGACCGCGGACGCGAGGCAGTAGGCATTGTCCCCAGGAAATTGTTCAGCATTTCGACCGGAGACACAATCGCGGATTGCACATCGCCTAAACGGCTTTGAAAGGAGTCCTGCACCTTTTGATAGGCTTCGAAGGCCGACTTCAGGTACCACATCACGAACTCCTGCCGAACCTCGTCGGACGCAACGATCAACTGGCGGAGCAGTTCCAACGGCAGTCCGGTTGGTTTGTCCTTGGCGTCTTCTGTGATGATCTGCGTAAGGGTGACACGGGTCAGATCTTTGCCGGTCTTCGCGTCTACCACCCGAACGTCCTTGCCTTCGCGAATAAACCCTGCAATCTCGTCGAGATTCACGTAGCGGCTGGCCGCCGTATCGTACAGCCGCCGATTCCCGTATTTCTTGATCACAACTGCAGCTGGTTCCATTTTGGCACTACCCATCGATGCTGCCTCGCAACAATCGCGAATCGATATTGACACAATACCAGCAAGTTCGTACAGTTCAATTGATGCTGCAGTGCAGCAATTCTCAGGAAGTTGGAGGTGTCATATGCGGGCAGCCGAAAGGACAGAGCCCTCACGAACTCATTCTCATGAATCGTCCTTCGTATCTCTCTTAACCGGTTGGGCGCAGCAGGGGGTACAAAGCTTCTTTTCCACGCAACGGATCCTGCTCGACCTGGCCATGCGCCAGAATGCCAGTGTCATGCACTCCGTAAGGGAACAACTGTCGGATCCTCATCATTCTCCCGCCGCCATCCTTGGCGAAGTAGCCGGAGACGGTGTGACGAACTTCATCGAGGGACAAAAGGTACTTCTTGAACTGGGAAAGAAGCAAAACGAAATTCTGATGACCGGCGTCAAGGAGAAGATCGGTGACTGGCCGGCGGCGCAGGCGGTTACGAATCTGGTGGAGCGGAGCGTCGATACTTTCGTCGACATGCAGCAGGAATTTCTGAAGATTGCCGGCAAGCAGACGCACACATGGCTGGCGGCGGCCAAGTCCGGGAAGCCCTACCAGAGCGACGACCTGGTGGAACTGGCCCGCGAAGGCATGGAGAAATTTGTCGAAGCGCAGAAGCAATTCATGGATGTAATTGCGGAAGAAACCGCGCACGCTACCGGCCAGAAGCGTCCGAATGGCGCCAAGAAAATGAAGAAGACGGAGTTGTCTGCGCTCGCGCGCGAGGCCACCGAGTCCTTCATCGATGCCCAGAAGAAGCTGGTGGATCTGGCAGGTCAACAGATGAACACCAACGTGAAAACCGCCGGCAAGGCTCTGGAATTGATGAAGCCCTTCCCGTTCGTTCCGTTGGGGGACCTGACCCGGGAAGGCGTCAAGAGCTATGTCGACGCACAACGCGCTCTGATGGACGTAATGGTCAAGCCGGCTGGCGAACATAAGCGGGTGCCCAAGCCGCGTCATCCAGGAAAGCGCAGCACCCGTGCGAGAAAGATGGCGGCTGCAGTCGCCTGATCGAAACGGATCCGGACGACTAGGCTGCCATCCTGAGGGGATATGGCCCGCGCCCGCCGCGGGCCATATCGAAAATGGAAACCTTGTCGCACCGGAACGCTAGCCGCTCGCAAGCTGTCACTCCAACGGGGTTGAACCCCTCTAACTCACCGGCACTCAGGAACTCTGCCGAAGATCATACGTATTCGCCGCATCCTTCGATGCGACTTGGGTAAGTCAACCTCTCAACCAGAGCGAGGCGAGTATGAAGATCCCCCTGACTCCCGTTCGATTCCTGCGCTACGCCCGCGAGCAATTCTCCAACAAGGTCGGGGTCATCTGCGGCGACCAACGTTTCACCTACGAGCAGTTCGCCGATCGCTCGGCGCGATTGGCCGGAGTGCTCATCGCATCTGGCGCACAACCTGGCGACCGAATCGCCTTTCTTAGCGCCAACTGTCATCGTCTACTAGAAGCGTATTACGGAGTACTCGAAGCCGGTTGCGTCCTGTTGCCGCTCAATGTCCGGCTTGGTCCGGAGGAACTCGCATTCGTTCTGGATGACTCGCAGGCCCGTTTCCTTTTCATCGAACCCGCGTTCTTGCCTCTGGTCGAGTCACTTCGAGCTTTAGTCCCGTCGATCGAGTCGTTCATTCTCCTGGATGGCCAGCCGCACAACAACTGGCTGAAGCCCTGCAACTACGACGACTTGCTGGAAGACACCGCTCCTTGCAAGCGCGACTTCACAGAGGTCGACGAAGATTCCGTTGCCGAGCTTTTTTACACCAGCGGCAGCAGTGACCGTCCCAAGGGAGTGATGCTCACGCATCGCAACGTCTACCTGCATGCGTTGTCAGTCATCGCAGCCGGTCAAACATCCCCGCTCACGCTGGACGACATGTCGTGCCGGTCGGTTTTGCTGCATACGATCCCACTCTTTCATGCCAACGGGTGGGGTACCGCGCACACCATCACGCTGGTTGGCGGCACTCACGTCATGCTTCATCACTTCAATCCGGCAGAAGTGTTCCGCCTGATCGAGCGGGAGCGCGTTACTGCCTGTGCCATGGTGCCGACGATGGCCACGGCACTGCTTCATTCTCCGGAACGCCAGAAGTTCGACTTGAGCAGCCTGCAGCTGATCACCATTGGCGGCGCAGCTTCGTCGCCGACGCTGGTGAAGGAAGTTGAGCAGGTGCTTGGGTGCTACGTGCATCTCCGGGTACGGGTTAACCGAAACATCTCCCACCCTGGCGAAATCAGCCCCGAAGCCGGATTGCGAATGGGACGGCGAGCAACGCTATCTCCGCCAGGCCATGACCGGGTTTGCGATTCCAGGAGTCGAGCTTCGAGTGGTCGACCCCGATGGGAATGAAGTACCGCATGATGCCACAACCATGGGCGAAATCACCGTGCGCGGGGATGGCGTCATGGATGGCTACTGGCGCCAGTCCGAAGCCACGCGCACGGCCATGGCGCGCGGTTGGTTTCATACCGGCGACATCGCGACCGTAGATGACAGTAACTACCTTCGAATTGTTGATCGCAAGAAGGACATCATCATCAGCGGAGGAGAAAACATCTCGTCCCTGGAGGTGGAAAAGATTCTTCTGGCTCACCCGGCCGTGTACGAGGCGGTCGTGATCCCGGTTCCTGATCAGAAGTGGGGCGAGGCACCCAAAGCACTGGTGGTCTTGAAGCTGGGAGCGCAAACAAACGCTGCGGAACTGATCCAGTTCTGCCGCTCCCATCTGGCGCACTACAAATGTCCACACACGATCGAGTTCCTGGAGAGCTTGCCCAAAACAGGCACGGGCAAGCTCCTGAAACGAGAGTTACGACAGCGATACTGGACGACCCAGAAAACCGCTGTTTCGTAGCCGCAAGCAGCAAACTGATTCTTCCATCCGGTCCGAGAGGAGCGATCTATGGCCACGATTACCGCACTGCCTAAGATCAATATTGCCGGCGGCAGCTTTCTGATTGAGGAACGCACCCCCGCCGAAGTGTTTACCCCCGAAGACTTCAGCGAACAGCACCTCTTAATCGCACAAACCGCGGAAGAATTTGCGAACAAGGAAATCGTCCCTAATATCGAGAGGCTGGAGCAAAAGGACTTTGCTCTTCTGCGCGAACTGGTACGGAAAGCGGGCGAACTTGGCTTGAGCGGTGCAGATGTTCCCGAACAATACGGGGGCATGGAACTGGACAAAGTCACGTCAGCGCTCATCGCCGACCGGCTCGCGAAATATGGCGGCTTCAGCGCGACCTGGGGTGCACACACCTGCATCGGGACGCTACCCATCATCTATTTCGGGACCGACCAACAGAAGGAAGAATATCTGCCCGGATTAGCTAGTGGCGAGATCGTGGGCGCCTACGCGCTGTCCGAGTCCTCTTCGGGATCAGACGCGTTGCACTGTCGCGCACGCGGCCAGCTTTCTTCTGACGGGAAGCACTACGTTCTCAACGGCGAGAAGATGTGGATCACCAATGCGGGCTTTGCCGACCTGTTCATTGTGTTCGCCAAAGTGGACGGCGAGAAATTCACGGCCTTTATCGTGGAACGCACGTTCCCGGGTTTTTCAGTCGGCGCCGAAGAGCACAAGATGGGGATTCGCGGTTCCTCCACCTGCCCCCTCATTCTCAACGATTGTCGGGTGCCGGTGGAGAACGTCCTCGGTGAGATCGGCAAAGGGCACACGATCGCCTTCAATGTGTTGAACGTCGGCCGGTTCAAGCTGGGTGCAGGCTCGGTGGGGGCGGCACGCAACTGTATCGAGAGCGCAATTGCCTATGCCAAGCAGCGCAAGGCATTCGGCAAGGTGATCGCCGATTTCGGACTGGTTCGCCAAAAACTGGCCAACATGGCCGTCGGCATCTTCGTCGGCGAAGCGATGGCATATCGTACGGTGGGCCAGATGGACGCGGCTCTCGCCAAGCTGGGGCACGCACAGGCGGATATGGCGCAAGTCCGTAAGGTGATTGATGAGTACGCAGTCGAGTGCTCGATCCTCAAAGTTTGGGGATCGGAATTTCTCGACTACGTGGTTGATGAGATGGTCCAGATTTATGGAGGTTACGGATTCGTCCAGGAATATCCAGCAGAACGGAACTACCGCGATTCGCGCATCAACCGTATTTTCGAAGGGACGAATGAGGTCAACCGCCTGGTCATCACTGGCTTTCTGCTGAAGCGTGCGATATCGGGACATTTACCGCTGATGCCCGCGATCAAGAAGCTAATGGACGAGGTATTGTCAGGACCGCAGAGCAATGGCGTGGAGGGCCCATTGGCCGCAGAACGAAAACTCGTAGCAAGCGCGAAGAAGATCGGGCTGTTCGCTGCAGGGATTGCTACGCAGAAATACATGCAGGCGCTTCAAGACGAGCAGGAAATCATGGGTGCCATCGCCAACCTAACGATTGAAACGTACGCCATGGAATCCGCTGTCTTGCGCGTCGGCAAGATGGTGGCACGTCTTGGCGAGACGGCCGCAACGCTACCGATCGCCATGACACGTGTTTACCTGATGAGCGCAATGGATCGAGTAGAAAGTGCCGCAAAGATCGTGCTCGCCGCGGCCAGCGAAGGCGACTTGCTGCGCACTCACATGGCAATCCTGCGGCGTTTTTGCAAATACGAGCCGTTTAACAGCGTCGCGCTGGGACAACTAATTGCACAACGAGTGATCGAAGCCGGCAAGTACGTTTTGGCTTAGATGGCAGCGGCGCCAGACATGATCGATGCGGCCGGCCTTGTCCCCCAAAAGGCCGCACGCTCGTCGCGACCGGCGAGCGCGTAGGTCCGCACCGTGAGGACGGGTCCCGGACGCAGCCCGGATGGGCTGCGCGACGAGGGGTCGACCGGGGCCCGTCCGTCCTTTTCCGTCAGTTCCATCACGGCGGCACGCCAACGTGATCTCGCGCCTCATAGGCGTTTTACGTCACGTTCATGGGTGACCCACGCCACGGACTGAGGCCATCTGTGGCGTTTAAGTTATTTCAAGGTCCCAGGTCAACCAGGACAGGAGAGAGTTGCTATGAATCTCCGAGAGTGGTCACAGTCCGAGGTTGAGTTCGGTCGCAAGGTTGTAAATTCTGGGCTGGCGGGAGCACGTTCCGGTCGTGAAGCATTTCTCGATGGTAGACCCCTCACTCCCTTTCTTGGCAAGACAGCTCGAAACGCATCCACCCCTGCAGCCGTCGGAGCCATCCTCGGTGTGTTAGGAAGTTTTGCGGGAAACCATCCCAAGCCCACGAAGAGGGCACTTGTGTTTGGTTTTCTCGGTGGTGCAATTGGACTCGGTATAGGCATCGCTTGGCAGAGTCGCGAACTAACCGCGTGCGCAGCTAACGGAGCCTGGAGGAACATTGGTAGGGTGCGCGATGAACACTGGCTGGAGACACATCCAATCGATTACGCATAAAGCGAGCCAGGCAATTCGCAAATAAAGCAGATCGCAAGGTCCACCCTGCGCATAGTAAAGAGGGCTGAGAGTCCAGGAGGACACGCTTCCTGAACGACGAACGATCCCGCCCCACCTTAAGAGGGGGCGGCAATGCAAATCAGCGACGCAGTGCGGCAGCCGGTTCGCATGCCGTCGGTCACCAAAGACCCGAGCAATGAGCGAACCGCCTACCTGGACGAAATCGTCTCTAAAGCCAGAAACGCCGCTGCCGTTTTTACCCAATACACACAACAAGATGTAGACCGGATCGTAAAGCCCATGGTCGTTGCTGGATTGGAGCAGGCCCAGCATCTGGCCCGCCTGGCAGTGGAAGAAACAAAACTCGGCGTCATGGAAGACAAAGCCCTAAAGAACATGGTCGCCACCGAGTTTGTCTACAACTACGTGAGAGACAAACGGACGGTGGGCGTCATTCGGGAGTTTCCGGAACGCGGCCTGGTGGAAGTCGCAGAACCAATCGGCGTCATCTTTTCGCTTACCCCGATCACGAACCCAACGTCTACGGTCCTCTTCAAATGCATCATGGCGATCAAAACGCGGAACGCCGTGATTTTCAGTCCACACCCGAGTGCCTGGGGTTGCTGTCATGAAGCCGTGAGAATCATGTATGAGACGGCTGTGAAGCACGGCGCCCCCGAAGGCGTCTTTGCGTGCCTGGAATCGCACGACCTCGAGGACAACGCCTACCTCATGCACCACAGAGATATCGGTCTGATCGATGCCACAGGCGGTCCGGGCGTAGTGAAAGCTGCCTACAGTTCCGGCAAGCCCGCCTTGGGCGTCGGTGCTGGCAACACGCCGGTCTACCTCGAAAAAAGCGCCGACCTGAACATGGCGGTAGTCGACATCCTTACTTCAAAGACCTTTGACAACGGAACGATATGCGCCTCCGAGCAAACAGTGGTGATCGATGACGAGATCTACGACGTCGTGCTGAAGAAGTTTGCCGATCTGGGCGCGCATATCTGCAATGAAAAAGAAACCAAGATCCTGGAGCGCACGGTTATCGATCCTGCGACGGGCTTCATGCAACCGAAGGCGGTCGGCCAAAAGGCTACCGATATCGCCCGCATGGTCGGAATTTCAGTCAAGTCCAACACCAAGATGCTGATTGCGCCCATTCTCGGCGTCGGTCGTGAGCATCCCCTGTCGGTTGAAAAACTATTCCCGGTTCTCTCCGTCTACCGGGCGAAATCGGTCGACGAAGCCCTCAAGGTATGCGTGGACGTGAATCATGCTGGAGGGCTCGGACATACGGCGGTCGTGTTCTCACGTAACGACGAAGTGATCCGCCAGTTCAGTGACGTCATCAATGCCGGACGAATCATCGTGAATTCGCCGGGATCAATCGGAGCATTTGGGGGCGTCTACAACGACATGGTACCGACCTTCTCGTTCGGATGCGGGACGGGCGGCGGCAACTCCACCACCGACAACGTCAACATTTACCACTACCTCAACATCAAGCGAGTGGCTCGAAGGACCCAGGCTCACATGTGGTTCCGCGTCCCCAACCAGATTTACTTCAATCTGAACGCGGTGGAGAACCTGCGCCAGGTTGCATCGTCCTCCACCATCATCATCACCAATCCCGCCATGGAGCAGATGGGGCATGTGGACGTAGTCCGGCGCCATCTTCCCCCACAAACCCTGGTTCATGTGTCAGTCATTCCTGATGCAGAACCTGAGGTCAAGACCATCCTGCAAGGGGTGGAGACACTCAACCTCTACAAGGCGGATCAGATCATCGCGTTGGGCGGCGGATCCGTAATCGACGCTGCAAAGATCATGAAGTTGAAGTACGAATCGCCGGATGCCGACCTGGAAGAGCTGGCTGCCCCTTTCATGGACATCCGCAAGCGCGTAGTCGAATATCCCACCGAAAAGGTCCACCGGGCGCGGTTGATTGCTATTTCGACGACCAGTGGCACGGGCAGCGAGGTCACACCCTTTGCAGTGCTGACCGACAAAGCGCGCGGCCGAAAGGTGACGCTCGCGGACTACTCGCTCACGCCGGACATCGCGATCGTCGATCCGCAGTTTGTCATGTCGATGCCGAAGGTTCTTACGGCGGATACCGGCATCGATTGCCTGACGCATGCGCTCGAGGCCGCAGTTTCAATTTACGCCTCGCCCTACACCGACTCCAGCGCGATGCAGGCAATTCGGCTGGTCTTCAAGTACCTGCCGATTTCTTATGCGCACCCGCACGATGAAGAGGCGCGGAGCATGATGCACAACGCCGCCTGCATTGCAGCGATTGCGTTCTCCAACGCGGCCGTGGGGGTCAATCACGCCCTGGCGCATGCTTTCGGCGCGCGCTTCGGCGTCAGCCACGGACGTGCCAACGCGCTC
The DNA here is from genome assembly GCA_963745435.1 of uncultured Acidobacteriota bacterium. Lineage (GTDB taxonomy): Bacteria > Acidobacteriota > Terriglobia > Terriglobales > Acidobacteriaceae > Gp1-AA133. The sequence goes on from CAVUXK010000007.1 coordinate 120,777, forward strand.
ATGTTGCCGCACGTGATGGCTTACAACGCATCCGTTCCCAGCAAATTCATGCCGTCGCCCAACCAGAAGGGATACGTGGCTCACAAGAAGTACGCCACCATCGCTGATTTGCTGGGCCTGGGTGGCAACACGGTTGAGGAGAAAGTGAGCCGACTTGTGACGGCTACCGAGCAACTGCTCGATCAGTTGTCGATTCCCCGCTCGATTGCAGAACTGGGAATTTCGAAAGAGGACTTCGAGGCCGCCATGCCCGAGTTGGCCAAGATCGCCTTTGACGACCCTTCATGGCGCTCCAACCCGCGCATGCCATTGGTGAGCGAACTGGTGGAATTGTTCTGGCTCGCTTTTGAAGGTCGCGCACTCGGAAAAACTGCCGGCGCGCTGCAGTCAAACATACGGTAACGAATGGTGGGACTATGTCGAAGATTTCTGCCTTCCTGAAGATCGAAGCGGAACACGTTGCTGACAGCCTAAAGGCAGCAGGCGCGAAGTTGGATGGCGCTCCGGTCGAAACGATATTGGATTTGTCCGCGGTAACGCGGATCGATCCGAGAGATCTTGTCGCAATGGAAGAACTGGCCCGAATCGCGGACGAAAAGGCCATCAAGGTCGGGTTACGCGGTGTGAACGTTGAGATCTACAAGGTGCTTAAGTTGGTGAAGTTAGTCCCTCGGTTCAGCTTCCTGACCTGAAAGCGTGGGTTTGCTGGGCGACACGGGAGGAGGGAAACTGCCATGCGGAACCATCTGGGCGGCGAGCGTCTTTCCTGGGGAGACACCGTCTTCCTGAATTTAGAGCGCAGCGGAATGCCGCTGAATGTGGCATGCGTCAGCCTGTTCGACGGCGACATCGTGTTCGAGGAATACCTCCGGTTTGTCGAGTCGCGTCTGCCACTGATTCCACGGTATCTCATGCGCGTAGTGCCTCCTCCATTGAACGCCGGGTTGCCAACCTGGGAATACGACCCCGAGTTTGACATTCGCACGCACGTACGCGAGGTGGTTCTCAAGCACGGTTCGATCGCGGAGTTGAAGGCTCTCGCCGGGAAAACTACTGGGCAAGGTCATGGACCGGCAGCGCCCACTGTGGGATCTGACCCTGGTACGCAACTTGAAAGGAAACCGGACCGGATTGATTGCGCGCATGCACCACTGCCTCGCCGACGGAATCGCCGGAGTCGAGATCATGAGCGCGCTCCTGGATGCGTCCCCAACTCCCACAGCCGTCCCGAAGAGCAAGACACGTTTTCGCGTCCCGCGGCCACGCGACCCCATGACCGCCGTGATGGATGGTCTGGCCAGTTCTTGCGCGGATTTCACGGAGCGTATCCTTTCGGCCTGGGGCGATGTCCTGGGTATGGCCCAGCGCACTCTGGCGAACGGAAGTGGCTCGTCCAACGAAGAGTTGGCGCAACTTCTGCCTGAAATCACAGCTCCCACGCAGCGTTTGTGTTTCAACGTGCTTTATCGCGGCCCTCAGAAGTTCGCCTGCACAGAAATTTCGCTGGCCGAAGTAAAGGCCATCCGCCAGGCGTGCGACGCCAGCGTCAATGACGTCCTGCTCGCGCTCGTGACTGCAACCATCCGTCGCTATGCGGAGCTCCATGGTGATCAGATCAAGGGACGATTGCTGCGAATCATGGTTCCTGTCAACCTGCGCGGTAACGGCAGCGCCGGCGAACTCGGGAACCGCATCTCCCTCGTTCCAGTCACCATTCCTCTCGACATACGCAACCCAAAAAAGCTGCTCGCAGCGGTCCATCGAAGAACAGAGTTTCTGAAACGATCTCATGCCGCTGAATTGGTAGGGCTGGCTGGTGGGATGATCGGCATCCTGCCGGGCGTAATGCAATCCTTCGCCGGCCCCATGATCAGCCAGCTTCCCATAACTCCGTTCAACATGGTTTGCACGAACGTGCCCGGTCCGCAATACCCGCTGTACCTGCTCGGGCACAAGATGACGCACTGGTATCCCTACGTGCCGATCGGCGGCGAGTTGGCTGTGAACTGCGCCATTCTCAGCTACGACGGCATGATCTATTTCGGGTTCAGCGGAGACGCACACGCGGCGCCCGACCTGGTACGTCTTGAGAAGTTTCTGAGATCGAGCTTCGAGGAGCTGTGCGAGGCAGCTGGGCTTAATCGAGGGCGCAAGAAAGCTCCTCGCCGTACGCCTCGCACCAAAAACCAGCCCGAAGCCGTTCCGGCCGTTGTCTCGACAAATGCTACACGTGCCAACGGAACGGCACATCGATCCATTCCGCTTCCACAGGTGCAGCCAGCGGATGATTCACCCGCAACGAAGCATCTCGTAGCGAAAGAGAAGCCGGTCGTGTTGCAAGAGACCGCGTAGGAACAGCACAGGGCAGGTGCGCCGAAATGGAAAGCGGACAGGCAGCCTCGCAGATGAGCTCGTGGCTGGACTCCGGGTACGGACTCTTCCTGGTCATTCACTTTGTAGGCCTGGTCTGTTTTGGCTACATCGTTTGGCGCCGCATGGTTCCTCTCCTTCGCGCGCAAGCCGACTCTCGCTTCGACCATCCGATGGCCCGGCTCGGCAAAGTAGCGAAGTATTGGTTCGGGCAGTGGAAGCATCCCCGCTACAGGACCGCCGGCATTCTTCACATCCTCATCTTTATAGGATTCATTCTCCTGGTCATCCGTTCGTTCTCGACGCTGCTGGTTGGCGTCTCCAGCAATGTCCTCGCGCCAAGCCTTCCGGGAACGGCTGCCCACACGTACGGTGTCATCACGGATTATGCCGCCACCGTAGTATTCCTCTGCATGTTGGTCGCCATCACTCGCCGACTGATCTTCCGGCCCGTACGTTATACAGTTCCCGCGAGATACGGGAAGTCGCACACCGCAGACGCCATTTTCCTACTGGGATTAATTGCCACTCTGATGGCAGCGGATGGCCTCTTTTCGGCAGCCGTCGCCTCCGGGCAAGTTAGAGTTGGACATCCGGGGGATCTCGCACTCCTATCGCTGCCCTGGCTGCTGCAGTCCGCGCTTGCCTCTGTATCGGTAGGAACACTCGGCAAGGTCTGCTTTGGAGCCTATCTCCTACACGAAATCACTTTCTATTTCCTGCTTTGCTATCGCCCGTTCGGCATTCAGTTCCACGTAGAGACCTCGCTGTTCAACGTCTATTTCGCGAAGCTGGATCGAGGCACGCTGAAACCGGTGCGCTGGGGCGTCAGCGATGAACATCTCGACCAGGTGAAGTCGTTCGGCGTGAAGACCTTCGAAGACTTCACCTGGAAACACATGCTCGACTTCTACTCTTGCGCCGATTGCGGACGCTGCTCCGACAACTGCCCCGCTAATGCCGCGGGACGTCCGCTCTCACCGCGGTTCCTCACTATCAAGGCGCGAGATTACGCCTTCCAGCACTATCCCATGGTCGGCAAGGCAGGCAATGGCACGCCCTTGATCGGCAGCGTCTATTCGGAGGACGAGATTTGGTCCTGCACTACCTGCGGCGCCTGCGAGCAAGAGTGTCCACTGCTCGTGGAGTACATCGACAAGATCGTCGACCTGCGCCGGGGCATGATCGATGACGGCAACGTTCCGCAATCATTGCAGAAGCCGCTGAAAGCCCTCGAGAGCCGGGGCAATCCTTACGGCAAGTTGGAGAAAAAGAGAGCGGACTGGGCCAACGCCAAGGACTTCCAGCAAACCTGCCAAGTCAGGACGCTCAATAAGAACGGCGCCGGCACACTCTACTTCGTCGACAGCATCACGTCCTACGACGACCGCATGCAATCGATCGCGCGTTCCACTGCACGAATCCTCGACAACGTTCACGAGAACTTCGGAATCCTGGGCGCGGCCGAGAGAGACAGCGGACACGAGGTCCGGAGGTTCGGCGAAGAAACGCTTTTCATGGCTCTCCGGGATCACAACGCCGACGCCATTAAGGTATCGGGCGTTAAGAAGATCGTGACGGCCGATCCTCATGCCCTCAACGCCCTAAAACACGACTATAAGAATGTTCCCCCAGTCGAGCACATCAGCCAGTTGCTCGCCCGCGCGGTCCGCTCCAAAGAAATCAAATTTCATCCGGTGGACAACACCAGCGACGTGTACACCTACCACGATCCCTGCTACCTCGGCCGCCACAATCAAATCTATGACGCACCGCGCCAGGCCCTGGACGCGATCCCCGGCCTCAAGCGAGTGGAGATGCAGCGCTCGCGGGACCGTTCGTTCTGCTGTGGTGGCGGTGGTCTGATGCTGTTCTACGAACCGAAAGAAGAACAGCGCATGGGTGTGAAGCGTGTCCAGATGGCCGCTGAAGCCGGGGCCAATGTCATCGTCACCGCCTGTCCGTTCTGCATGGTCAATATGGAAGACGCGATCAAGGTCGCAGGTCTCGAAGGAAAGATGACGGCCATCGACCTCACGGAGTTGGTGGACCGGCAAATGATGCGTCCTGTTTCAAGAGCTACAGCAACAACCAGCGCTTTGGAGGTTTGAACGTGGACATTCTGGTTTGCGCACGAAGAGTACCCGACACTTCTGAAAACGAAATCACACTCAACTCCGCCGGCAACGACATCGAGCGCGAGGAGTTGGTCTACTCGGTGAATGAGCCGGACAACTATGCCGTCGAGGAGGCTCTTCAGATCGTCAACCGAACCGGTGGAAGCGTCACGGTGGTTACGGTGGGCAGCGAGGAAGACGAAGAAATCCTCCGCCGCGAAATGGCCATGGGCGCGAGTCACGGCATATTGCTTTCCGACCCGGCCTTCAGCGGATCTGATGGACGCGGCATTGCCTCGATCCTGAAAGCTTTCGTCATCAAAGGAAATTACGACCTCATCCTGACTGGAGTGCAAGCGGATGACGGCGCCGCGCAGGTCGGCGGAATGCTGGCCGCCATGCTCGACTACCCCTTCGCGTCGCTGGTCAATTCCATCGAGGTAATCGACGGCAAGAAGTTGAAGATCAGCCGCGAGATCGAAGGCGGGAATAAAGAAGTCAGCGAGATCGACTTGCCCTGCGTGCTCTCGATTCAGACCGGCATCAACGAGCCGCGGTACGTCGGCATGCGCGGCATTCGCGCGGTCGCTTCCCTGTCTATTCCAACCTACGGAGCTTCGGACCTGGGCGTGGATACAAGCGTCATGGGGGAAGCGGGAGCGAGAGTGAAGCGCGTCGACTACTTCGTCCCTGCCGTTGGCAAGGGTGCCGAGATGCTCTCAGGCAGCCGCGAAGAAAACATCGACAGGCTGGTTGAACTGGTTGCAGCCAAAGGAGGGTTGAAATGATGCCTCGAATTTTCAGCTACATCGTTCACCGAGGCGGCGTCGCCGATGATTCTGCGGCAGAACTGCTGGCTGCTGCACGGAAGATCGACGCCACGACACCCCCGACGGCCGTTGTTACAGGTTACGGCCCTGAGCTCGATCTGGTCTGCGAGTCACTGCGTTCTTCGTATGCGGAAGTGTGGAAACTCTCGCACGAGAATTTGGCCTACCCCAACGCAGAATTGATTCGGAAGGCCCTGGTCAAGGTGCTGCCTCCGAACAGCATTGTGCTCGTTCCCCACGATCATTTCGGAATCGATCTGGCTCCTGGTCTTTCCATCAAGCTGAACGCTGCTTTCGTTTCGGACGTCGTGCAAATTGACGGCGTGGAGGGCGGAGTTCTCAAAACAGTACGCCAGGAATTCGGCGGACAGGTCAGCGCGCACGTCCATTGCGATCTTTCCTCTGGAGCGGTCGTCACCGTGCGACCGGGTGCATTCAAGCCTGCAGAAGGCGCTCCAGTCAGCGGGTCCGTGGTCGACAAGTCCAGCGGACTCGGCACTCTGACCAGCGGACGACGTTATCTGCAGACCCTGGTCGCAGAGGCCGGAGATGTCGACATCACCAAGCACAACGTGCTGATCTCCATCGGCCGCGGCATTCAGGAAAAAGACAATGTCGGCATCGCGCAGGAACTGGCCGACGTCCTGGGCGCGGCAGTGAGTTGCTCGAGGCCGGTCGTCGATGCCAAGTGGCTGGAGAAGTCGCGCCAGGTCGGTTCGTCCGGCAAGACCGTCAAGCCCAAGGTTTACCTGGCGTGCGGCATCAGTGGCGCATTCCAGCACCTGGCCGGCATTAAGGGAAATCCGTTCATCGTCGCGATCAACAAAAATCCGAAGGCCCCGATCTTCCAGGTGGCCGACGTGGGCATCGTTGACGACATTCTGGAATTTCTGCCCGAACTGACGAACAAAATCCGCGAAATGCAAAGCGTTACGGCAAAGTGAGGCCCCGGCAATGATCACAAACAAAACTCTGAAGCTGAGCCTGAAGTCCCTGCGCGAGTTCGCCAAGAAGCGCCTGCCCGATGAAGTCTTGATCGATCTGGACGCGCGCGACGAGTGCCCGCTCGAAATCGTGCACCACATGTGCAGCCCCGACAAGCTGGGTATTCAACTCCTCTTTATTCCTGAGGAATTCGGCGGTATGGGCGGCGGCACCTTCGACGTCTACTGCGTTTGCGAAGAAATGGCGCGGATCGATCTGGGCGTCGCCACTGCCGTGCTGGCCACATTTCTGGGAAGCGACCCGATCACAGTTGGCGCTACTCCCGAGCAGAAAAAGCTCTGGCTGACGCGCATCGCGGAAGAAGGATTGCTCTTCGCCTACGGTGCGACCGAACCGGAAGCGGGCAGCGACCTTGGCGCGCTTCGCACCACCGCAGAACCCGTCAGCAAAGACGGCCATGTCGTCGGATACAAAATCACCGGCAACAAGCAATGGATCAGCAACGGTGGAATCGCCGGCGCCTACACAATCCTGGCGAGCACTCCCGGTGGCCCGAGTTGGTTCGTCGTCGAGAAGGGCGCCAAGGGCTTCACCCACGACAAGCCGGAAGACAAGCATGGAATTCGCCTCAGCAACACCGCGGCGCTGGCGCTCGACAACGTCTACGTCGACTCGGATCGGCTGCTTGGCGGAATAGAAGGTCAGGGATTGATTCAAGCGCAGGCCGTGTTCGGATACACGCGTTTGATGGTCGCCGCTTTCGGTCTCGGCGCCGGGTGGGCCGCTCTCGATCGCGCCATCCCGTACTCGACGAAGCGCATCCAGGCGGGCGCTCCCCTCTCCGAAAAACAGGGGTACACGCACAAGCTCATCGTGCCGAACGTGGCACGACTGGAAGCGGCGCGAGCCTACATCGAAGAAACCGCAGAACGCATCGACGCCGGCGAAGGCAGCCTGAACACCGAAGGCGCGATCGCGAAATACATGGCGACAGAAGCAGGCAATCTCGCGGCCGACGCCAGCATCCAGGCCCTGGGCGGGTACGGGTACACGCACGAATACATGGTGGAGAAGATCAAACGCGATGTCCGCATCACCACGATCTACGAAGGCACGTCCGAAATCATGGAGATGACCATCGCTCGCGACCGCTGGCAGCTTCACTTGAAGACGCGCGGACAGCACTACCACGAGCAAGCAAAGAAGCTCGAGACGGTGCACGCTACTCATCCGGAGGTAGGTGCAGACATTGCAGCATTGGCTCTGCACAGCGTTGCGGAGTTGATGGAGAGAGCACGCACCGCACGGCTCACACGGTACCAGCACATTCTTCTGCGCCTGGGGGAGTGGATCGCTTACGCGGAGTGTGCCGGCAGTCTGACTCGTCGCGCGGCATTGTTTGCCGAGAACAAACTAAATGAGAAAGCGAATCGGCGTTTTGACGCAGTAGCTCTGGCCGCCATCAGCCGAATTTTCGCCAGAGAGGCGGCGAGCAGAGTGGGCGAAGAAGGCTCTCGCTGGGTGATTGGAGCGGGCGGTGTAAGTGCTCCAGAACTCCCCGCGTTCGAAAAGAGCTTGGGACTGCCAGCAATTCACCAGGCACAAACCGGACTGATTGCAGATATGAACTACGTAGCAGACGTGCTGTATGGGCGAGCCGCCAAGCGAACGGAGCTGGCGGCGTAGGCCGGACGCAGGATCGTTATTACCCAGGGGCTGCAGGATCGCAGGTCAGCCTTCATACATTCTTTTCACCTGTTAAAGAGGCATCATCATGGAAAGCACTTCCTCTCGAGCGATCGCCATCGTCGGGGTAGGAGCCATTCTGCCCGACGCGCCGAACGTCACCGCGTTTTGGGACAACATTAAGGCCGGGCGGTACAGCATCGGCGAAGTGAAGTCCGATCGCTGGGATCCAGATCTTTACTTCGACACCGACCCGCGCGCACCCGACAAGACGTACTCCAAAATTGGCGGATGGGTGCGTGACTTTACCTGGGACCCGATCAAGTGGCGTCTGCCCATTCCACCGCGCGTGGCCGATGCTATGGATGGGTCGCAGAAGTGGGCGATCGCGTGTACGCGCGCGGCACTGGAAGACTATGGCTATCCCAGCCGCCCCCTCGATGGGGACCGTACGGCTGTGATTCTCGGCAACGCGATGGGCGGGGAAAGACACTACTTCACCGTGTTGCGCGCGTACTTCCCCGAATACGCCCGCGAACTCACAAAGAGCGCTAGTTTTGCTGCTCTTCCGGCGGCCGCACGCGAGGAAATCGTCCGCGAACTGCACGAGCGGATGAGCAAGCATCTGCCGGAGATCACCGAAGACAGCATGCCCGGCGAACTCGCCAACTGCATTGCCGGACGCATCGCCAACATCTTCAACTTCCATGGCCCCAACTACGTCTGCGATGCCGCGTGCGCATCCGCGATGGCCGCCATCAGCTCAGCCGCTGAAGGTCTGATTCAGAACCACTATGACTTTGCAGTCACCGGCGGAATCGATCGCAACATGGGCGTGTCGACCTTCGTGAAGTTCTGCAAGATCGGAGCGCTCTCGGCCACTGGCACTCGTCCCTACGCCGAAGGCGCGGACGGCTTCGTGATGGGCGAAGGCGCGGCAATCTTCCTGTTGCGCCGCCTTGCCGATGCGGAACGGGACGGCGACAAGATTTACGCCGTGCTGCGCGGCATGGGTGGGTCAAGCGACGGGAAGGGCAAGGGCATCACCGCACCCAACCCGGTGGGCCAGAAATTCGCCATCGAACGCGCTTGGAAAAATGCGGGCCTGTCCCCTGAGACTGTCACTTATATCGAGGGCCACGGCACATCGACACGCGTTGGCGACGTGGTCGAAGTGCAGAGTATGGCCGATGCGCTGAACAGCTTCCATCTTCCTGCGCACTCCGTAGCGCTCGGCTCAGTAAAGTCGAACTTCGGCCATCTCAAAGGTGCGGCAGGGGCAGCAGGGTTACTGAAGACCGTGCTGGCGCTCCACGACAAAGTGCTTCCGCCCAGCGTGCACTGCGAGCGCCCCAACCCAGATATCGACTTCGCCCATTCTCCTCTTTATGTGAACACCGAACTCCGGCCATGGGACATTCCCGCTAACGCCGTGCGGCGGGCCGGACTCAGCGCATTCGGATTCGGTGGCACGAACTTCCATGCCGTGATCGAGGAATACATACCCCATCGGCTCAACGGAAATGGCAAGCGATCGGTAACGGTGAGTGAGATCCCACAGAAAGCAGAGACAGTCATGAATGCCAGCGAAGTTTCCCGCGGTCTCATTGCTGGGCCTGCCTGCAAGGCCCCACTGCGAGGCACACTTGTGGTCGGCGCCGATAGTGAAGCTCACCTGGCCGATCGTCTGCGCACTGTAGAAAAGGAAGCCAAAGAAGGTCGCGCGCCTGTGCCCTCTGCTCCAAGCGCCGCGGATCTGCAGGCATCCCAGCGCGTGGCGATCGACTTTGTCGAGGCCGCGGAACTGGCCAACAAATCGGCCGCCGCCCTGAAGGCCCTCGCCGCCAATCAGCCCGCAGTATGGAAAGCACTGCGCGCGCAAGGGATCTTCCGAGGACATGGCCCAGCGCCCAAGGTCGCGTTCCTGTATCCGGGCCAGGGCTCTCAGTACGTGAACATGCTGCGATCGCTGCGCGACTCCGAGCCGATCGTCGCCGAGACGTTTGCGGAGGCTGATCGCATCATGACTCCCCTGCTGGGCAAGCCGCTTACTGAGTTTATCTTTGTGAACGGCGACGACGCGGATGCTGTCGCCAGGGTCGAGGAAGATCTGCGTCAAACAGCGATTACCCAGCCCGCCGTCCTCACCGCCGATCTCGCACTGACCCGATTGCTGAACGCTTACGGCGTCGAGCCCGACTTCACGATGGGCCACAGCCTGGGTGAATACGGAGCGTTGATCGCCGCCGGTGGCCTCCCCTTCGCAGATGCACTGGAAGCTGTCAGCGCGCGTGGACGCGAAATGACCCGCTTCTCCCCCGCAGACAAGGGCCGCATGGCGGCCGTGTTTGCACCGCTCGAAGAGATCGAGCGCATTCTCAAGACGGTAAGCGGTTACGTGGTGATCGCCAACATCAACAGCGAGCACCAGTCGGTCATTGGGGGCGCCAGTGCCGCGGTCGAGCAAGCCATGGCGGCCCTTCTGAAGGCCGGCTACGACGTATCCGCTTTGCCGGTCAGTCACGCCTTCCATACTTCCATTGTGGCTCCCGCCAGCGAACCACTCCGCAGCGTTCTCGCGCGGCTGCACCTGCAGTCCCCTCGGCTACCCATCGTGGCCAACACGAACGGCGAGTTTTATCCCACGGGGCCCGAACGTTGTCTCGCAGATGCTCGACATCCTTGCGCAGCAGGTTGCTGCTCCCGTGCAGTTCATCAAGGGCCTGCGCACCCTGTACGCTGCGGGCGCGCGCATGTTCGTCGAAGTCGGACCAAAGAAAGCGTTGCACGGATTTGCAGAGGACGTGCTCGGCGCGAACGGCGACGTCGTCACCATCTTCTTGAACCATCCAAAGGTTGGCGACATTGCATCGTTCAACCAAGCGTTGTGCTGCCTGTATGCGGCGGGGCTGGGTCGCGGGACATCCGATGCTGTCTACGAGACCTCCACAGTATCCGAGCCCGCGGCTCCCCCCGCGCAAGTCCACGCGCCGATCCCAGTGGACTCTCTCCAAGCGAACAACCACATTTCCCCACAGCCTATCGATGGCAATCACTTTCAGGAACTCGGCCATCTATTCGCAGAATTTCTGGCGAGCAACTGGAAGTCTCACGTGCCTAGGCACTCCTCTGCCGTCCGGAGAGCCAGTGGTCATCACCGGCGCAGCCCTCGGCCTGCCTGGAACCGAGCACATTTTCGACGATGCCAACGTTGGCCGCATCCTGCGCGGCGATCAGTTCATCGAGCCGATTCCCACGCGATTCCGCCAGGGCATGCTCGACAAACACATTACCCGGTTGGTGAAGAGTGAGAATGGTGACCCCAGATTCGAGACCATCAACGATGTAGCCGACGTCATCAAGTTGGCGGGGCGCGGTGGCGCCTTCGACCTGGAAAAGGAATTCGGGGTTTCCGCAGATCGTCTGGCCGCGCTCGACCGCGATACGCAGTTGGCGATTGCGGCTGGCCTGGACGCGTTGCGCGATGCCGGCATTCCACTTGTCCAGCGTTACAAGAAGACCAGCAAGGGCACGCAGCTGCCCGATCGATGGGGACTGCCTGACGCTATGCGCGACGACACGGGCGTGATTTTCGCCTCAGCCTTCCCGGGGCTCGATTCTTTCGCGGACGAGATGGACCGGTATTACTCGGATCACGCTCGCCGGGACCAGCTGTCGGGGCTCGAAACCCTTCGATCACAAGTGACATCGGACAACGGCCACTCTAAGCTGGCGCACGAAATCGATGGCCGGATCGCAGAGTTGCGCACCGTTATCGACAAACAGCCTTACGTATTTGAGAGACGCTTCCTGCTACGAACGCTGTCCATGGGACATTCGCAGTTCGCCGAATTCATCGGCGCTCGCGGACCCAATACTCAGATCAACTCTGCCTGCGCGACCACCACGCAAGCGGTGTCACTCGCAGAAGACTGGATCAAGACCGGGCGCTGCAGCCGGGTCATTGTCATCTCCGCCGACGATGTCACCTCAGACCATCTGCTGGACTGGATGGGCGCAGGCTTCCTGGCCAGCGGAGCAGCCGCCACCGACGAAGTGGTCGCGGACGCCGCCACTCCATTTGACCGACGACGACACGGCTTGATCATCGGCATGGGTGCCGCAGCGCTGGTAGTTGAGAGCGCCGCAGCTGCGCGCGAACGTGGCATCCGCCCCATCTGTGAAGTACTGGCCACCGTCACGGGCAATAGCGCCTTCCACGGAACTCGTCTCGATGTCCAGCACATTGGCCAGGTCATGGAGCGCCTGGTCAGCGCAGCTGAGACGCATAGCGGCATTTCGCGCCGCCAGATCGCGCCTCGTACTGTTTTCGTCTCGCATGAAACCTACACACCTGCCCGTGGCGGCAGTGCCTCCGCCGAAATCCACGCCTTGCGTCGCGTCTTCGGAGATGTTGCCGATCAAATCGTCATAGCCAACACCAAGGGCCTCACCGGGCACGCCATGGCCACCGGCATTGAAGATGTGGTAGCCGTGAAAGCACTCGAGACTGGCTGCGTCCCCCCCGTCGCTAATTTTAAGGAAGTCGACCCGGAACTCGGCTCACTGAACCTGTCAAAGGGTGGAACCTATCCAGTCGAATACGCTCTGCATTTGGGAGCAGGCTTCGGTTCGCAGGTCAGCATGTTGTTGCTGCGCTGGGTGAAGACCAAAGACGGAGTTCGTCCCAGCCCGAATGAACTAGGATACGCCTATCGCATCGCGGACGACGCCACTTGGAATGCGTGGTTGAGCAGCATCGCGGGCCGTGAGGCAACGAAGCTGGAAGTGGTTCACCGTACGCTGCGCGTGGAAGAGCACGCGCGGACGGCGCAAATCACCGAAGCTGCCCACGAAGCCAGACCAGTAGCGGTCACGCCTGTAGCTCCGCAACCGAGGCTCACACCAGTGGCCGATTTGAAGCCAGTCCTCGTATCAGCTGGCACCGCAGCTGCGGCAACGAAAATTCCAGTCGTGTCCACGTCCCTCCCCACACCGCCGATCTCCATCAACAAGGAAGATACGGTGAAGGAGAGAGTGCTGGCCCTGGTCGCTGAGAAAACAGGCTATCCCGTTGACATGCTCGATCTGGATCTTGATCTCGAGGCTGATCTCGGCGTCGACACCGTGAAGCAGGCTGAAGTCTTTGCCAGCATCCGCGAGGCCTACAGCATTCCTCGAGACGAGAACCGCAAACTGCGCGAATATCCGACTCTGACGCACGTGATTCGCTTCGTGTATGAGAAGCGTCCCGACTTGGCCACTACTCCACCGACGGCGCCGACTTCCACGGAAACACCGGCTCCGGAGAAGCAAGCGAAAGCGTCGTCAGGGCCGGTGCGGGATACCGGTACTGACGTAAAAGAGCGAGTTCTTGCTCTGGTGGTGGAAAAGACGGGCTATCCCAGAGACATGCTGGATCTGGACCTCGATCTCGAGGCTGATCTGGGCGTCGATACCGTGAAACAGGCGGAGATGTTCGCCGCCATCCGTGAGATCTACGGCATTCCGCGCGACGAGAATCGGAAGCTGCGCGACTACCCAACCTTAGCTCACGTCATTCAGTTCGTGTTCGAGAAGCGCCCCGACCTGGCTGTCACGACGACGTCCGTACCCACTGACACAACGCCAATAAGTAAGGAGATGCCCAACTCCAGCGCCCCTGCCGAAGTTTCCTCAAGCGTGGACGCTGGCGATGCCGTAAGAGAGCGCATTTTGTCGCTGGTTGTCGAAAAGACCGGCTACCCGAAGGATATGCTGGACCTCGATCTCGATCTTGAGGCCGATCTCGGCGTCGACACCGTGAAACAAGCGGAGATGTTCGCCGCCATCCGCGAGATCTATCAGATTCCACGCGACGAGAATCGCAAGCTGCGCGAGTACCCTACCTTGGCGCACGTGATCCGATTCGTCTTCGAGAAGCGGCCTGACCTCGGGGTGAGTTCTCCATCAGTTCCAGCTACCAGCGCACCAGCCGAGCCGACTCAGCCTGCGCCATCCGCGCCGGCGATCGACACCGACTCTATCAAGGACAAAGTTCTGGAGATCGTCGCCGAGAAGACCGGCTATCCCAAAGACATGTTGGACCTTGATCTTGATCTCGAGGCCGACCTCGGCGTTGACACGGTCAAGCAAGCGGAGATGTTCGTCGCCATTCGTGCGACATACAGCATTCCCCGCGACGAGAATCTCAAGTTGCGCGATTTCCCGACCCTGGCGCACATCATCAAGTTTGCCCAAGACCGGTCCGGCTGCGCACAAACCGCCAGCTACCCAGGAACAGCAACTCCCGAAAAAACCGTCTGCGTCCACCGCGACAGCTACCGCCCCCACGCTCGTTCATACGCCACGACCAAGTGTCGCGAGCCTCGACGCCACCAATCGCATTCCGCGACGGGTGCCAATTCCCGTGTTGCGCCCACCACTTTCCATCTGCAAATCAACGGGAGTCTCGTTGCGCGAAGGACAGCGCGTAGTCCTTATGCCCGACAAGGCCGGAGTGGCTGATGATCTGGCACAACTCCTGAAGGCGAAGGGCGTGGAAGTTTTCACCATCGAAAACGCTTCCAATGCCGACGAACTAGTCAATCGCCTCAAAGCATTTTTGGCTGCAGGTCCGGTGCAGGGAGTCTATTGGCTTCCCTCCCTGGATCCTGAAGGCGACTTGCGCGGCATGGACCTCGCTACCTGGCATGAGGCAGTCCGACTCCGTCTGAAGTTGCTCTACACCTGCATGCGCACTCTCTATGAACCGATTTCGAAGCCCGGCACCTTCCTGATTTCCGCAACGCGTTTGGGAGGACAGCACGGGTATGACGACGCGGGAGCCGTTGCTCCGCTGGGCGGCGCGGTCACTGGCTTCACGAAAACCTACAAGCGGGAGCGTCCGGAGACAACCGTCAAGGCTGTCGACTTTGAACTCGGGTGCGACCCCTCTGACATTGCGCAACTCCTGCTTGACGAAACTCTGTTCGATCCTGGGGCCATTGAAATCGGTTACAAGGATGGCCTGCGCTGGACGATCGGACTGGAGGAGCAGTCTGCCGCCGACGGCAGTCCCGCACTGGCGTTGGATCAGAACACGGTCTTTCTGATCACCGGCGCAGCCGGAAGTATTGTCTCGGCCATCACTGCCGACTTCGCCGCCGCCTCCGGAGGAATCTTCTACCTCCTCGATGTGGTACCCGAGCCTGATCCGAACAATCCCGACCTGAAGCGCTTCGTCTCCGACAAAGAAGCCCTGAAGCGGGACCTGTTTGCGCGCATCCAGGCGCGCGGCGAGCGGGCAACCCCGGCGCTCGTAGAAAAAGAATTATCTGCTCTTGAGCGTGCTCATGCCGCCCAAAGTGCCATTGAAGCGGTGCGTGCAGCCGGTGGAACGCCACATTATTTCAGCGCGAATCTTACCGACGCGAAGGCTGTTGCCAACGTGATTGAACAGGTGCGCCAGCGCAGCGGCCGGATTGACGTTCTATTGCACGCTGCCGGTCTTGATCGCAGCCGGTCTCTTGCGGACAAAGATGCCACGCGAGTTTGATCTTGTGTTCGACGTCAAATGCGACGGCTTCTTCAATCTGCTTCACGCCATCGGCGACATGCCACTTGGCGCGACCGTGGCGTTCAGCTCGATTGCAGGCCGTTTCGGCAATCCCGGGCAGACCGACTACAGCTCTGCCAACGACTTGCTCTGCAAGATCACCTCGAGTTTCCGCACGACTCGGCCTGAACACGCGCGCCATTGCCATTGACTGGACAGCGTGGGGCGGAATCGGCATGGCTACCCGCGGTTCCATTCCCAAAATCATGGAACTGGCCGGCATCGATATGTTGCCGCCTGAGGCCGGTGTTCCCCTGATCCGCCGTGAATTGACCGCAGGAGGCACGCGCGGCGAGGTCGTGATCGGCCAGCGTCTGGGTGTCCTTCTGAAGGAGTGGGACGAGACGGGCGGTATCGACACTTCGACCGCGTTCCCCGATAAAACGCGGTGCGCAGCCATCAGGACCCATGACCGGGAAGATCTCCAATATGGGTCTCTACAACGGACTTACGATCGAAACCACACTCGATCCCAAGGAGCAACCCTTCTTACGCGATCATCAGATCGACGGTACGCCAGTGTTGCCGGGCGTCATGGGAATCGAATCCTTCGCGGAAGCCGCTCTGAGCGTCCTTCCGGGATGGCACATAAAGGCGATCGAGAATGTGAACTTCCTGACGCCCTTCAAGTTTTATCGCCATGAGGCGCGAACGGTGACCGTCGAAACCACGCTACGTGCCCAAGCCGACGAAATGGTCGCCGACTGCCGGCTGATCGGTCGCCGGGTACTTCCGAATCAATCGGAGCCCCAGATCACGACGCATTTCACCGCGCGCGTACGGCTCTCGAACTTCGCACCCGGATCAACAATTGCCTCGCCCCCTGGCGCGCAAGTCGAACCCGTCATCGAAGCAGCCGACGTTTATCGACTCTACTTCCACGGCCCCGCTTATCAGGTTATCGAAAAGGCTTGGTGGGACGGCAAGCGGATGATCGGGCTCCTCGCGAAGGATCTTCCTGATAATCACCACCCGCCGGACTTGCCAACTGTCATGACTCCGCGCCTCATCGAGCTGTGCTTTCAAACCGCAGGGCTCTGGGAAATGGGAGCGCAGGCTCGCATGGGTCTACCGCAGCACGTCGATGAGGTCACGTCTTCGCCGGTGGTGGAACCGGTCGATACCAGGCTGTACGCAGTGGTCACGCCCGCGCCGGGAGGCACCTTCGATGCTGACGTGGTCGATGCCAAGGGCAATCTGTATGTTCGCCTCGGCGGATACCGCACCATCGCGCTGCCAAATGCGATCAACCCGGATCAGGTGAAATCCCTGCAGACAATGCTGCGAGCAGTACCCGTCGCGGCCTGATCGTGAACTCGGAGTCGTTATGAAACTGGAATTTCAGCGCGTAGCGATTGTCAATCGAGGCGAAGCCGCAATGCGTTTCATTCACGCGGCTCGCGAGTACAACCACGAACACCGCACGGCTCTGCGCACGATCGCGCTGTTCACCGATCCCGATCGCAATGCCATGTTCGTTCGCGAAGCCGATGAGACGGTATGTCTTGGTTCAGCGCAGGCCCTGGACCTGAACACTGGACAATTCAAGAGTCGGTACGTCGACTATGAAAGCCTGGCTCGGGCGTTGACGTCGGCGCGCGCTGAAGCAGTTTGGGTTGGATGGGGTTTTGTCGCCGAACACGCCGCCTTTGCAGATCTCTGTCAGGACATGGGCATTGTATTCATCGGCCCTTCCGCCGAAACGATGCGCTATGTAGGCGACAAGATTGCCTCGAAACGTCTGGCCGAACAGGCGCAAATTCCCGTTGTTCCCTGGAGCGGTGGATCGGTTGAGGCCCTTCCTGAGGCCATTCAGCAAGCGTCTCGGCTGACGTACCCACTGCTCATCAAGGCTACCGCCGGCGGCGGGGGACGGGGGATTCGAGAAGTACATTCGCCGGATGAACTGCCCAGAGCATTTGATGCTGCCCGATCCGAGGCCTTCAAGGCTTTCGGGGATCCCACCATCTTCCTGGAACAACAAGTGACGGGGTCGCATCACGTCGAGGTTCAGATCATCGCCGATCACTACGGTACCACCTGGGCAGTCGGCGTCCGCGATTGCACCGTTCAACGGCGTCACCAGAAGATTCTCGAGGAAGCGCCCTCGCCGGTGCTTTCTGCGTCAGAGGATCAGAGCTTGCGTGCGGCGGCTGTGCGTCTAAGCAAGGCGGCGGGCTATCAGAACGCTGGTACGGTGGAGTTCCTGTTCGATCCGCCGACCCGCGATTTCTGGTTCATGGAAATGAACACCCGCTTGCAGGTCGAACATCCAGTCACCGAGTGCACCACCGGGATCGATCTGGTCAAGCTTCAAATTCATGTAGCAAGAGGCGGCCGCCTTGAAGGAGATCCGCCACGCACTGCCGGGCACGCCATCGAAGTTCGCCTGAACGCAGAAGATCCCGACAACGGTTTTGCTCCGTCGCCGGGAGTCATTCAACGGTTCAGGATACAGACGGGGCCGGGCGTGCGCATCGACACGGGTGTGTGCGAAGGCGATTCCATTGCGCCCGACTTCGACTCGATGATTGCAAAGATCATTGCTTACGGTCAGAACCGGAAAGAAGCGTTGTCCCGGCTCCATCGAGCGCTGCAGGAAAGCATCGTCGTTATCGAAGGCGGGACGACCAACAAGTCATTTTTGTTACGCCTCCTCAACCGACCAGAGTTGCAGGCGGGCACTGTGGACACCGGATGGCTCGACGGACTGGCAGCAAACGGAAATCACCTCTCGCGTGAGCACGCGGATGTAGCTCTGGTTCAGGCAGCCATCGAAGCCTATGCCGCCGAGTTGGCGGTCGAGCGAGCCCAGTTCTATGCGTCCGCCGCGCGTGGGCGCCCGCAAGTTCGAAGCGAAATTGCGCGCGCCGTCGCCTTGCGCTATCGAGGAAATTTATATCCCACCAAGACCTACCGCCTGGGTCCGGAACGCTACCGTGTGGAGGTGAGTGGGGCCCACATCGACGTGTTAGTGGATCGCATGGGTGAGTTTGAGTATTGGCTGACAGCGTTTGGAGAGCGATTCCACGTAGTTTCCATCGCCGAGGGCCGGAGCTACCGGATCGAGGTGAATGGCATCTCGCATAGCGTTGAACGCGATGACGGTGGCATCGTTCACTCTCCCTCTCCCGCTGTGGTGGTATCCATCGCCGTCCAGGCCGGAGACAGGGTTTCTCGCGGCGACCGACTGGCCGTGCTTGAGGCCATGAAGATGGAAATGCAGGTTGTCGCTCCATTTTCCGGAAGAGTGCGCCAGGTGCTGACGATGCCGAACGTGCAGGTGGAAACCGGTGCGCCTCTCGTTCAGCTTGAACCCGACTGCGACGATTGCGCGGCATCAACCGACAATCAAGTGGAGTTTCGTGATTCCAAGGGCGCGGACGACACCACTGAAATGCATGAGCTTTGCCGCCACAGCCTTGATGAGCTTCGCCAGCTCATGCTCGGCTTTGATGTCGACCCCAAAAACAGTACCGAGTTGCTTTCCAAGTGGGGTCAGACCTGCCCAGTGGATAGTGACGAAATCCGGCAAGCGGAAGACGAGATACTGAGCATCTACACTGACATATTTTCATTGTTCCAGCGCGAACCCGAGGTGAACCATCGAGCCTCCGGCGAGGAACCCAGTGCAGAAGCCTATTTCTTCGCATACCTGCGAATGCTCGAAACGGGCGGGGAAAGTCTGCCGTCGGCATTCGTCAGTTCCCTGAAACGAGCCGTGGCCCACTACGGTGTACGGAACTTGGATCGCACGCCCGAACTGGAAGAATGCCTGCTCTGGATTTGCAAATCCCACCAGCGAGTAGAGCAGCAAATCGCACCAGTTCTGGGAATTCTCGAGCGACGACTCAGGCGTGTTGATTCGCTGGCCTCGCATGCCGACGACTCCTTCCGCGGGCTGCTGGATCGCATGATCTCCATCACGAACGGTAACTTTGCGGCACTCAGCGACCTCGCACGCGAAGTCCGCTATCGCTACTTTGACCAACCCCTCTTCGAGCGCGCGAGAAGGCATGTCTATAACCAGGTAGACGAGCAGCTTGCTTACCTGTCCGCGCATCCCAACCCGCCCGATCGGCACGAACGTCTGCGAGCCTTGGTAGATTGCCCGCAGCCATTGGTTACACGTTTGTCGGCGCACTTCGCATCTGCAGGCTCCGAGCTGAGGAAACTGATGTTAGAGGCAATCACCTGGCGGTACTACCGAATCCGATCGCTCACGGGATTGCGCTCTTTCGAGCTGGATGGCCGCAGCTACGCCTCGGTTGAGTATGAGCACGATGGAAAGCAGATCCACGTCTTTGCCACCTATGCTGAATATTCCAAACTCGCCGAAGCTTTAAGAGCAGTGTCCACCCTGGTCGCAGAAGTGCCGGTCGACCACGACGTTGTTCTCGATTTCTACACATGGCACAGCGGCGCCTCCGACGACAGTGAGGGCAAGCAGGAAGCCATTCAAGGAATTCTGGATGAAGCCCGTTTCCCACGCGCAATCCGGCGCGTCGTCATGGTATTGGCGGGTCCGGGCAGCGGCGAAGGCGTCAGTCGGATGCTTCACTTCACTTACCGTCCGAGTCCCGACGGCTACAAGGAAGAGAAGTTTTACCGCGGACTCCATCCTATGATGGGCAAACGCCTCCAACTCTGGCGTCTCAGCAATTTCAATATTCAGCGATTGCCATCCGTGGAAGATGTCTATCTCTTGCATGCTGTGGCTCGTGACAATCCGAAAGACGAACGACTCTTCGCGTGCGCTGAGGTTCGCGACGTCACTCCTGTCCGGAATGAAGCCGGACGGATTGTGGGGTTGCCGCATCTGGAACGCATGCTTGCCGAAGCGCTCGCCGGCATACGTCTGTTTCAATCACGCCGGCGGCCCCAGGAGCGACTGCACTGGAACCGTGTTTTTCTGTACGTCTGGCAACCACTCAGTCTAGGACGCGACGAATTGCACGGCATCGTTCAACGTCTGGCGCCTTCGACCGAGGACCTTGGTCTGGAACAAGTTGTCGTCCGGGCGCGCATTCCAAATCCGGCCACAGGAGAGTTGCGCGACATGGTGGTGCGCATCTCCACTCCGGGGCACACAGGAATGCTCGTTACTTTCCGCCCGGCCGACAAACTGCAACCGATCAAACCACTGGCGGAATACGACCAGAAAGTTGTGCGCATGCGCCAGCGTGGCCTCATCTACCCGTACGAGATCATCCGGATGCTCACGCCGGCGCCGACAAGCACGCGCGCGGAGTTTCCTCCGGGCGATTTCGTGGAGCACGATCTGGATGCGGACAATCGTCTCATACCGATCATGCGGCCCTACGGCAACAACAAGGCAAACATTATTGTCGGCGTGATCCGCAACTTCACTGACAAGTATCCCGAAGGGATGGCGCGCGTTGTGCTGCTAGGAGATCCCAGCAAGGATCTTGGCGCCATCGCCGAACCCGAATGCCGCCGCATTCTGGCCGCTTTGGACCTGGCGCAAAAGAAAGGCGTGCCGCTCGAGTGGTTCCCGGTTTCCGCTGGCGCCAAGATCTCCATGCAAAGCGGCGTGGAAAACATGGATTGGATCGCCCGCGTCCTGCGTCGCCTGATTACCTTTACCCAGGCGGGATGCGAAGTAAATCTGATCGTGAACGGCATCAACGTCGGCGCCCAGCCCTACTGGAATGCGGAAGCGACCATGCTCATGCACACGCGCGGCATCCTGGTCATGACGCCGAAAGCGGCAATGGTGCTCACCGGCAAACGTGCGCTCGACTACTCCGGCAGCGTCTCCGCGGAAGACAACCAGGGCATTGGCGGCTACGACCGCATCATGGGTATCAATGGGCAGGCGCAGTATTGGGCTCATGACATCGATGAAGCCTGCAATATCCTGCTGCGCCACTATGACCACACCTATGTTGTCCGGGGCGAGCGGTTTCCCCGCCAGGCCGCGACAACCGATCCGGTCAATCGCGACGTTCGCTTATACCCCCATGGGCCGGATGGTGAAAACAATTTCGCGAAGATCGGCGATATCTTGTCCGACGAAACTAATCCCGGCAGAAAGAAGCCGTTCGACATTCGCAAGGTGATGATGGCCGTCACCGATCAGGACCAATCTCCGCTGGAACGCTGGGCAGGAATGCGGGCAGCCGAAACCACCGTCGTTTGGGACGCGCATCTCGGCGGCTATCCGGTTTGCCTCATCGGCATTGAATCCCGACCGGTTCCGCGGTTCGGATTTGTCCCTGCAGACGGTCCAGACCAGTGGACCGCCGGAACATTGTTCCCACAATCCTCCAAGAAAGTCGCGCGCGCCATCAATGCGGCCAGCAACAATCGCCCGCTGGTCGTCTTGGCCAACTTGTCCGGATTTGATGGTTCACCCGAATCAATGCGCCGGCTGCAACTCGAGTATGGTGCGGAGATCGGCCGGGCAGTCGTGAACTTCAAAGGCCCGATCGTTTTCTGCGTTATCTCCCGTTATCACGGAGGTGCATACGTCGTCTTCTCGCGCGCATTGAACGAGCAAATCGAAGTCGCCGCGCTGGAAGGTACCTACGCCTCGGTGATCGGTGGAGCACCTGCCGCAGCTGTGGTTTTCGCAGGCGAAGTCGAAGCCCGCGCCAAAAAAGATCCGCGCCTCCAGGCCCTGACCCAAGCGATTGCCAAAGCCGAGGGTGCTGAGCGAGCCCACTTGCGAACGCAATGGGAAAATCTTTTCAAGGTCGTTCACTCGGGAAAAGTGGGAGAGATGGCGGCCGAATTTGACCGCGTTCACAGCGTGCAACGGGCTCTTGAAGTGGGCGCGCTGGATCGGATTCTTCCGCCCGCCGAATTGCGCCCCTATCTCATCGACGCAGTGAGGCGTGGCATCACAAAAGAAGAGGAATTGATCTTCGCGAAGTCAGAAGAAAAGGTCGCCTAAGGAACGAGGTTGTTAAATGCGCGTTTACTGGTTGGAACAGACCGACAAAGACGTGCCCCTGGACGATAGCTGGCTATGTCCGAACGAAGTTACTTGCTTGAGAAACTTGCGTTTTGCCAAACGCCGGGCCGACTGGCGACTCGGACGTTGGACGGCAAAGCGCGCCCTCTGCGCCTGTCTCGACTGGCCGCCCTACCCTCAAATACTTGCGAGGATCGAAATCCGCGCCGCTCCTTCCGGCGCACCGGAAGCCATCGTCGCGGGTCTTGGAACTCCCCTGGTGATCTCTCTCAGCCACCGGTCAGGCACTGCCCTGTGCACCGTTTCAGAGGCCGGATTGATGCTGGGATGTGACTTGGAAGTCATCGAACCGCGCACTCAGGATTTCGTCCTGGACTACTTCACTGCGGAAGAGCAGTCGTGGGCGGCGCGAACGCCCTCCTCTGAAAGACCGGAGATCGTGACCCTGCTGTGGAGCGCCAAAGAAAGCGCCCTCAAGGCGCTGCAACAGGGATTGCGGCTGGATACGCGAAGCGTGATGGTGAGCCAGATGGCGGGAGCACCCGACCTCGACGGCTGGAGTCCCCTTCGTATTGGATGTACAGACGGCCGCGTCTTCCAGGGTTGGTGGCGGAGTGCTGATGGCGTTGTGCGAACGGTAGCAGCGGACTCGACAGCAGGAAGTCCAATCCGCATGGCGTTGTCCGAAATACCGTTCCCCCTCGCGCAGGCTTTCGACCTCACCGTGCGATGCGCGAACAAAACTCGACTCGTCCAGGGTGACAGGTTCATAGGACACCAATGCCGTCCCAAAACCAACAATTCGATTTCGACTTTATCGTGATCGGCTCTGGCTTCGGGGGAAGTGTGGCAGCGCATCGCCTGGTCGACAAGGGTTACAGAGTCGCGGTGATGGAGATGGGCCGGCGCTGGACACCGGAATCCCTGCCGCACAGCAGTTGGTCAATCCATCGCTGGTTTTGGCGTCCCAAACTCGGCCTGCGGGGCTTCTTCAACATTCGCTTTTTCAGGCACGCGACAATCTTCCATGGTTGCGCCGTGGGCGGTGGATCCATCACGTATGCCTGCACCTTGCTGACTCCGCCCGAGAAGGTATGGGACACGGGATCATGGACCGGCTTGGCCAACTGGAAAGGCGAAATGCCCGAGCACTACGCAACCGCCTCTCGCATGCTCGGTGCCACGGAAAACACCATCCTCGGCCCCGCCGATCATCTTCTTAAGCAAGCGGCCATCGCAACGGGTGCCGGAAACACTTTCTACTGCACCAAGGTTGGGATCTTCCAACCGGCCCTTGGCGAACCAGGCAACCAAACCGTTCCGGATCCATTTTTTGGAGGAGAAGGTCCCGCTCGGACCACCTGTTTGGGCTGTGGCGGTTGCATGATGGGTTGTCGTTATGGCGCGAAGAATACTCTCGACCTCGGCTACCTGTATTTGGCCGAAAAGCGAGGAGCGTCGATTTATCCGGAAACGCAGGTGATCGATGTGCGCCCTTTGTCTGGGACGGGCGACGGCGCCGACGGCTACGAAGTCTCTACCGTGAAATCTACCGCGTGGATCGGGCGTAATTCCCGCACGTTCACCTGCCGCGGAATCGTCTTCGCCGCATCCTCACTTGGCACGATGGAGTTGCTCTTCCGCTTGAAGGAAAAGAAATCTTTGCCGGCGATCAGCCTGCAGCTTGGCAAGCACGTGCGCACCAATTCTGAATCGCTGATTGGCGCTCGCATGCCCGGATACCACGAAGACTTGTCATTAGGAATAGCGATCGGCTCCGGAGTCTACATCGACGAGCACACGCACATCGAAGCGGTCCGTTACCCCGGCGGATCCGACGCTATGGGCCTGTTGACCACGATCCTCACCAACGGCCGGCCCGGGCCGAATCGTATTTTTCTGTGGCTGGCGAACATCTTCAAATCTTTACTGAGGCATCCGTTCAAAACCATGCGTGTGCTGCAGCCCTGGGGATGGGCCCGAGAGTTCGTGATCCTGCTTTGCATGCAGGCGCTCGACAACCAGATCGAAATGCGTTGGCAGCGCCCCTGGTTCTGGCCGTTCCGCAAGTTTCTAGTCAGTTGGGGCGACAAGGTCCCGACCTACATTCCGAGAGCCAACGAGTTCGCTGAAAAGTTCGCCCAACTCACAGGCGGCTTCCCGATGAGCATGCTTCCGGAAATCCTGTTTGACATTCCCGGCACCGCTCACTGCATTGGAGGCTGCGTGATCGCGAATTCTTCCACCAACGGAGTCGTCGATGGGCGCCACCGTGTGTTCGGCTACAAGAACATGTACATCTGCGATGGCTCCGTGGTCGCCGCCAATCTCGGCGTCAACCCCAGTCTCACTATCACCGCACTCGCGGAAAGAGCAATGAGTTTCATTCCCCGCGCCGACGCCACAGCATGGGACGACGGCGCCCGCTGTCAGTTCTTAGCAACTAGTCGCCACAGTATTCTTGGCAGACGACTCAGGCGGAGACACTCGGTGCGACTGAACGCCGCTGGCAACACGCGATCCAGAACACTCTGCTCGCAGCGCATCCATAAGCGGGTCGTATATAGCAGTGCGCTGCACTGCAACGTAACCCAGTCCTTGGCCTGCAATGGCGAACGGAAGGCCTGGCGGTCCGTCCGCCAATGCTCAGCCAGTTGGCGCGACAACGGCAAGGCTGCTGCTCACCGTCCGACCCGCTGATATCGCGCAGAATTCCTTCCAGGGTAAACAACACCTTGGAGAGCATGATCAGCGATCCCGGAAATCTCACGCCTTTCATGGCGAGTGACTCCAAAAGCCGCATGACATCCACCATACTCGGCATGTGCGACAGCGGAAGGGCGTCCACAAATTCCTTGACCACCTCGGAGACCATTCTTCCGCGCTCGGAGGTGCTGCGGATGTGGTGCTGGCTGAGCGCCAGAATTTCGGTGCTTGCTCCCACCGGGTCCCGCAGACCGACCATGCCGAATAGAAGCGCCAGAGTGCCGGCGATGTTCGCGGCTCAACCGCTCCCTCAGGGCCCAATCGATCAGGATCAGTTCGCCCGTGCGATTGTTGTAAAGAAGATTGCCGGCATGCGGGTCACCATGAAATATGACGTCTTCTTCGGCTGACAGCAGCGGCAGAGCCACCAGGGCCTCGATGAGTTGCTCGGCGATCTTGCGGCGCCGCGCCCGAGACACCCGGGCGGCTGCCTTCGTCACCTTGATTCCCTGTTCTTCGGTGAGCGCGGTGATTCTGTGCGAGCACAAGGGTTGAATCAGCCTCGGGACCCGCACTCCTTTCACATTGCGATATAGGTGAAACGCTTCACGCAGAGTCTTCTGCTCCCGCTTGAAGTCAACTTCGTGGCGCAGCAGCCTTCGTACCTTCTTGAAAGTGTCTGGAATCACCTGACCGGGGAAGCCGTACGTGTGTTGCCGATCCCCGAAATACTCTGCCAGTCCCTGCAAGTAATTCATGTCCTCCACGAAATACTCGGGTATGTGCGGCTTCAGAACTTTAAAAACGCCACGCTCGCGACGTCCACTCCCAGGATCGCGCCACGTGAAACGAACGACCGCGCTGACACTTGCTTCTGAGAATATGACCGGAGCGATTTTGACATCAAACGTTTTCAGCCGTGGCCCCAGGTCCTGCTTGATGATGGCCCGGATTTCTGCCGGCTTCACATCACGAATTCCGTTTTCCAGCCGTACCAGCGCGTTGCGAAGAGCCGGCCGCAGGTTCTGATTCCGCGCAATCACCTGCCCGAGCTTTTGCAGCCCGGGCACTTTCGCGATCAGCCGCAGCAGGCGCGTCTCGGCGGGCGTGTTCTCAGGCAGATCGAATTGTTCGAGGAGCTTGGGTGCGAGGCGCGCAGCCGACAGTCGCGCTACCACAAACATCATGGCGTCGCGCACCGGTGGACGCCATTTCACATACGCTTCCGGCACCAACCGGCTTACTGGCACAATTCCGTCGACGATCCACGCTGCCATGGCATCGCGTAGGGATTGCCCCATCACGCTGCGCAGAGCACTTTCGATCGCGGCGATTTTCTCAGTCCGCGGGCCGCCCTTTGGCAGCCAGCCGGCCACGGCCGTGCGCAATTCTTCTGCCGACAGTTGGCGAAAACCGGCGACAGGGGGCGTTTCCAGCATGAAGACCCGTCTCTTGGCTGACTATAGGCTTTCCCCACCGTAAGCGCTGTGATTGGAGTCACTGGATGCGCATTGCATTCAAATCGGGAGACGTATAATGGCTACGGCGACATTACATGAACCCAACAGCAACAATCGTAGTTGTGCTGGTTTGCGCATTTTTGCTGGGCGTCAAACTAATCGTTGATCTGGTCAGGCACAGGCACCGTAAGGGCGAGTTTGGTTCAGGCGATGTCCGTCACCGGAGGCGCTATGAAAGACTACAAGGCGCCAACCAAGAGCCTATGGAGGTAAATTCCCGAAGCTGGCGCGCTGGTGGCTCCCGTCATAGTCGTTGATCCTTGCAGTTACCAATCGCTTCGCAAGCTGGGACTTCTAAGGTATGCACCAGCCGACGCGTTAAGGCCGCCTCAAACTCGAGCCGAATCCTCAAAAGGACCTCCTCGCGAGCCCGGCGTTTTCCAGCTGCCCCATCTTCTAACCCAGCAAAGAGCAGTACTCTCGGCACTTGTTTTCACGTCCAGAGATGGGATCGCAGCACTACAACCCCACGTCGTTCGATGTTTCGAACGACAAAGGCGCTAAAATTGCAGGCTCATACCAGAGGAAACGGCCAGATTTCAGAAATGCGATTTTCGATCGTAATACCTACCTATAATCGGGCTCTCGAACTTCGCGAGACTCTCTCCAGCATTGCCAAACTACAGGTTTCCGGTCCCTGGGAAGTGATCGCTGTAGACAACAACTCCACCGATACCACTCGTGAAGCAGTCTTGAATGCCGCCAAAGGTTTTCCGGTCCCGCTGCACTATGTGTTCGAATCCGAAGCGGGGCGCAGCGCGGCTCTCAACACTGGAATCAAAAATGCCACCGGTCGAATCATTGCGACCACCGATGACGACGTTCGAGTCGAGCCTGATTGGCTGGAGCAGGCAGCGGCTGGTCTCGATCGCGAAGCCTGCGACTTTGTGGGCGGCAAAGTACTGCCCATATGGGGTGGTGAAAGACCGAACTGGCTCGCAACTCATGGCGGACGTCACTGGTCGGTAATCGCTCTTCAGGATCATGGTTCGAAGCCAGTCGAGTTTGGCAGTCGTTATGCGCCGTTGGGTGTCAACCTGGCTTTCAAAAAAGAAACCTTGGAGC
Organism: uncultured Acidobacteriota bacterium; assembly: GCA_963745435.1. GTDB lineage: Bacteria > Acidobacteriota > Terriglobia > Terriglobales > Acidobacteriaceae > Gp1-AA133. The sequence continues at coordinate 148,553 of CAVUXK010000007.1, forward strand.
TCGTCGGGCTCTGGGATACGCGAATCGGGCGCAAGGCCGGAACCCTCTTGGGTCAGGAAGTTCGCGAGTGGCTCTTACGTGCACGGGCTGCGGGGTTGAGAGGCATGTACATCCCGGAGATGATCGTCCATCACGTGATTCCGCAGGAGCGCCTAAACAAGCGATATTTTCGCCGCTGGTTCTATTGGAACGGCATCAGCCGCGCTATGCTCTACCAGCAATCGCCAGTTGATATGCTCGCGCCCGAGGAAACCACTCTCGACTTTTCCAAGGTGCCCCATATCATGGGGGTGCCGCGCTATCTGTATCGAGCAGCGTTGCGGTCTGCGGGCGGTATGGTGAAGTCCAAACTCTCGGGGCATGAGGCGGAGAGTTTCGATCATGAACTGTGGCTCTGCTTTTTTCTCGGAGTATGGCGGCAACGCTGGAAAGATCGCCACTTGCCCCTTGGTGCGATGAAAAATGATTCGAATCACGAAACCGCCATCCACAACTCGGACGAAAATCGACAACGCAATCTTCAAGGGGGGCGATGAAAGCAATCATACTCGCGGCCGGTAAAGGCTCGCGCCTCGATCAAACCGGAGAAACAGTCAAGTGCCTTTTAAAATTCGGATCTTCCACCCTCGTTGAGTTGCAATGCAACTCTCTGAGGAAGTGCGGAATTAACCAAATCAGCGTAGTCGTTGGCTTCGAAGCAGAACGAGTTCGACGGACCTGCGGTCCAGGAATCGAATACATCGAAAATCCAATCTTCGAGAAAACCAACAGTCTTTATTCACTATGGTTAGCGCGCCAGTGTTTTTCAGAAGGGTTTGTAGTCATAAATTCGGACGTACTGTTCCATCCGCAACTCCTTTGGGACCTGATTACCGCACGGCGTGAAGATGCCCTCCTGGTTTCATATCGCGAAGAAACCGAATACGGCGAGGAGGAGATGAAGGTGAAAGTCCGGGGTGGACGGGTCCTCGACATATCCAAGGACATGGATCCCTCCGAGGCAGACGGCGAAAACGTTGGCATCGTGAAGTTCGGGCCGAGCGGAGCAAAGTTTCTCCAGGAGCAGATGGCTCCCCTGGTTGAGAACGGCGTTCTGCGCAGTTGGGCTCCTCGGGCCTTTCTGGAGTTTGCCAAGCGGCGCCCACTGTATGTCGTTGGCACCCGCGGTTTTCCGTGGACTGAAATTGACTTCCCCCAGGATTACCAGCGCGCTCAAGAGGAAATTTACCCGCAAATTGTAGCCAGTCCTGATGCAATGCCCTGCTCGATGACTCAAAGTACCGAAGGCAGGCTGAAGTGATTCTCCCTCAAGAACCTGTCAGTTTCAACGCCACATCATGATTTTCAACCGTGCTGTACATTGGGCGCGCGCGCTCGATACCAGTTGGCAACGTACATGGAATCCACAAAGTCGGCGCGTGCTGATTAACGCCGCGCTGCCGATGGAATACGCCATGATCGAGCCGGTGTATAAGCGAATGCGGGAGGACACCCGGGTCGACTTCTACTTCACATCCACCACTCATCCCAACAAGATGGATGACATTTTTTCGGATACCGACGGAAGTGTTCGAACCATTCCCACCGCGCAAACCAAATGGATGAAATTCGATGCGTATTTAGCTGCCGACTATATCTGGGCGGCTCTTCCCCGCGGCACTCGACGAGTTCAGTTCTTCCACGGCGTCGCCGGAAAATACGCTGAACGTTACGATCGCCCCGAGCGTTCAATGCGAGAGTGGGATCGCTTTTTCTTCATCAATCGCAAGCGTATGAGTAACTTCGTTACCTCGGGAGCAATCGAACCGGACAGTCCGGCGGCACGCTTGGTCGGCATGCCTAAGGTAGATCGTTTGGTCGATGGGTCTCTCGATCGGGACACGATCCTTCACACTTTGGGCTTGGACCCCGCGCTGCCAACTGTGCTTTACGCTCCGACCTGGACTCCCTATTCCTCGCTCAATGCGCTGGGCGAGGATCTGGTCACGGCTCTGGCCAACACCGGCGTCAACTTGATCGTGAAACTTCACGACAACTCGCTTGACGTTGGTGACGTCCGCAATTCCGGAGGGATCGACTGGCTTGCGCGCCTGACCCCGGCCCTGCATGGGCGTCGTGGTCACCTCGCGAAGAGAGGCACCATCGCACCCTATTTAGTAGCAGCGGATCTTATGATCAGCGATCACAGTTCCGCTGCCTTTGAATATCTGCTCCTCAACAGGCCTCTGATTCGAATCGAGATGCCAGAATTGATTGCCCGGACGAATATTCCTCCGGATTACGTCGCCCTGATGGCAGAAGCCTCTACCACTGTTCGAAGCGTTGCCGAGATCCTGAAGGCGGTTGAGCATGGGCTCGCAAATCCAGAATTGCTTTGCCAAACGCGCTGCGTTGTTGCGGAGGAGTTGTTCTACAAACCAGGAACCGCTACGGCCCGAGCCGCAAAGGAGATCTACGAAATGATGGAGCTTGCTCCGGTCACTTCCTAGTTTTTTCCACTTTGCTGCAACTTCGTGGTCATTCGCGCCTGTGCGCAACCGATCCGGTTGGCTTTTTCATGGCTTGGGGCTGAAACGGCTAGGGTGTTTGAGGTCACTATCCGTTTGTAAGAGAGACTCAGCTACATCGATTCCCCTAGCACGACAGTGCTATGTGATGTGGAAGACTCTTCACACAGGCGGCTACCTTGCAGATTCAAATGCATTTAATTCTAGCTACAACAAGGGCCATGTGTGACGCATCTAAGCCTCGGAGTGCACTGTGCCAGCTAACCCCGAATTGGAACACGCAGCCCTGGTCCTGGAAACGAACGTGCACTCCTGACCCTGGTTTCGACTGATAATAGAGCTAGGCACCTCCCCACATTCTCCCGGCTCATGTCAGCTACATGCTTTAAGAAAGCTTAAGCGATCGGAAGTGTTTATGCGTAAATCGCAATTCTCCCTGTGTTTCCTTGTAGGTTTTCTGTTCCTCGGCATCATCCCAGCCTTCGGAACGGAACGGCTTTGCGATGTGTCTTTCGAAGATTGCCGAGCCCCACTTCTCAAGCTCATTCAGAACGAGACTGTGGAAATCGACGCCGCTTTCTGGTTCATGGACGACGCCACACTTTCGAGTGCGCTCATCAAGAAGTTTCAGTCTGGTGTTCCGGTCCGTATTCTTATGGATCCCCGTGCCGAGGATGGGCACCCAACGAACGCCCAGGTGCTAGCGCAACTGGCTTCTGCGGGCATACCCATGCGGAATCGCACGGCCGACGGAATTCTGCACTGGAAGATGATGCTGTTCTCTGGTCAGGGAACGGTGGAATTCAGCGGCGCAAACTTCACCGCGTCCGAGATGCGTCCCTACACGCCCTACGTGAACTACACCGACGAGGCGATTTACTATTCCGACGATCCTGCGGTCGTGAACAGCTTCCGAACGAAATACGATGATTGGTGGACCGATACCACTGATTATCTGAACTACGCAAACGTCAATGCACCGCTGCAGCGGAACTATGCAACGTATCCGATCAATTCAGAGTTGGACTTCCTGCCGTCGGCAATCTTGAGCCAGGACTATGGCACTAAAACCATGGCCGCCATGGCCTCGGAGAAGGTCAAGCTCGACATCGACATGTTTCGCATCACCAATCAACCAATTGCGGATGCAGCGATCAGGGCATTCAATCGCGGCATTCCCATCCGCTTTATTGTGGATTCATCGGAATATCGCAATCCTGCCCGGCCGTGGGATTCCTACAACATCGACCGCATGTTTATGGCGGGCGTCCCCTTGAAAATTACCGCGCACACAGGCCAGAACCACGAAAAGTCGATAATCCTTTACGGGCAGAATATGACGATCTGGGGATCGTCCAACTGGACATGGCCGTCGTTCAACTATCAGCAGGAACACGATTACTTCACGAAGAAGCCGCTGTTTTTCCAGTGGTTTCAGAATCAGTTCGAGCGTCGGTGGGATTCCAACACTGAATATAAAGCCTTCATCCCCGCCGGACCAAGCGCGCCCAAAATCAACGCGCCGGCCGCTGCCGCCACGAATGTACCAACCAGCGTGACTCTATCGTGGCAGGGAGGCCCGTGGGGTCAGCAGTACGACATCTACTTTGGCACAGCCAAAAATCCTCCGCTAATTGCGCAAAATGTCGTCACCGGCGCTCCTGAAGATCCTACCGGTCCGCCGACTTATGAAACGTACAAAGTCTCGGGACTCACGCCTGGCACGCTGTATTACTGGAAGATCGCCACAAAGACCATGGCGAATCTGAGTGTCGTCGGCCCGGTGTGGTCGTTTACTACAGGCGGGACTGCTCCGACCAGTGGTGGCGCAACGGTAACAGGCATTTCCCCGGCAACGGGTCCCAATTCTGGCGCAACCTCTGTGACCATCACCGGCTCGAATTTCTTGACCGGTGCAAACGTCAGCTTTGGTCAGTCGACGGCGAGCGCGATTAAGATCGTGGACGCCAACACCATCACCGCGGTCGCACCGGCGCATGTTGCCGGCACGGTCGCCGTAACGGTCACGAACAAAGCAGGCGATGCGGGAACGCTTCCATCCGCGTACGCGTACACCGCAACGCCTCCTTCGACTGCACCAAGGTTGAATGTCATCCACCCGAATCATGGTTCTCCGAGCGGCGGCGATGCAGTCATTATCACGGGGAGCAACCTCGTGGCTGGCATGACCGTCACCATCGGAGGAAACCCTGCCACCGTCACCAGCAGCAATACAGTTTCGATTCACGCGACGACCCCAGCTGGAAATGGCGTCGCCGACGTGGTCGTTACCAATCCCAAGACCGGGCTGAGCGCCAGTCTGACTGGAGTCTTCACGTTTGCCGAAGCTCCGGAACCACCCAATGTGGAATTCGTCACGCCCACCAGTGGTTCGATCAACGGTGGTACCCCCTTCATGGTTAAAGGAGAGGGCTTCTACAGCGGCGCCGTAGTCACCGTCGGTGGCGTACTCTGCAACACGATCATCGTTCTAGACAGCAACACGATCACTGCGGTTACCCCGGCCCACGCGCTGGGAGCAACCGACGTCGTGGTCAAAAACATGGACGGCCAGACCAGCACTCTGGCGGGCGGCTTCAGCTATAGCGCTGCGCCACCGCCGAGTGTCAGCAGCGTCAGTCCGAATACGGGAAGCATTGCTGGTGGCGATAGCATTACCATCAGCGGTTCGAGCTTTGTCTTCGGAGCCAAAGTCTTCGTGGGGACCACACAGGCTAAGGTTCAAACTACGACTGGCGGCTACATTTACGCCACCGTCCCGGCCGCGAGCCAGACAGGAACTGCAAACGTGACTGTCACCAACCCTGACGGCCAGAGCAGTTCTACGGGCACATACACCTACCAATAGTAGCGGTGTACTGGCGTCTGCCAGCCCAACAACGAACCACGAAGCCCCCAGCTCCACGGGGGCTTCGTACTTTTACGAGAATCCCTTATCGGTCGCAGTATGACAGAGGGGCCTACCTCGATTTGCAATGAATGTGCCCGCGACCGAAAGCTGAGCGCGGCCATGCCGCGAGAACTCCATTGGGAAGTGGTTGCGCCAGCAACGGCCTTTTCAGTTGTTAACGGGGCTTGAATCGGCGGGTGATCCTGGAACGACATACGAGAAAACAGTGAGCAATCCGAGATCAAGTCTCGGATATGCTCACTGTTGTTTTTCGTGCGGGCCTAACTTGCTAATTTACGTTGAACGAGACCCATGTAAAGTTGTGGTCCGACGGCCGGACGCCTTTGTCGTCGGCTGTGCCGATCTTGACTGTTACCTTAGCGGCGGTGCCAGCAGCTCTCTGATCCGGAACGCCGCCGCCCGTTACTGAAACCCCGGTAGCGCCCTTCGAGTACAAGACGTGGTCAATCCGGCTCCGGCGAGTCCTCGTATCCGCGCTTACGGGATTGTCCGGGTAGGCTGCAGCCGTACCGTCGCTCACCGCTTTATCCCACCCGCCCAGATAGTGCTGAAGGATGATGTCCACTTCCGGAGTGCCCACCTGAGCGTTGAGATCGCCGGCGATAATTCTCGGCTCCGCAAATTTCGAGGCAAAGGTAACCAGTTGCTGTGCCTGAACTTGCCGTTGAGCGCTGTCGCCGGCGGGCCACTGGAAATGCGTGGCGAAGAAGCTGATCGGCTTCCCGTTGACTTTCACAGTCGCCTCGACGATCGGCATCTGGTAGCTCATGAAATATTGCGCCGAACTGGCGATCGGCCATTTCGAAAGCACCATCACTCCCTCGGGACAACCAGCGTACTTCGGGGCGTAGGCGCTGTACCACGTAAGGCCGGTCTTTTGTTTCATCAGCGCCGTGATCAGCGCCGGATCGTTGTAGGCACCAATGACCTCGGTAAGCGAGGCAACATCGGGGTTCATTTTTGCGAGCCAAGTCGCGATTCGGTCCAGATTGATGATGTTGTCTGTTCCATGCCCACCATAAGAAATATTGGCTTGGACGACACGCAATTTTGTGGTGGACGCAGCTCCGGTCACGCTAACAACGGTCGAAGCACTCGCCGTCGTTCCCGCACTATCGGTGATCGTGAGTTTGGCCGTGTAGTTACCGGAACTCTGATAAACGTGCGCCGGTTGATAGGCCGTTGATGTTAGGCCGTCTCCGAAGTTCCAGTTGTACCCGGTTACAGTACCGCTGGTTAAGCTGACTTTCGGAGTGAAGGCCACTGCCAGAGGGGCCGCTCCGGTCGCGGAACTCGCCAGAATGCTGACGGTTGCCGACGTGAGCACCGGCAGATTGGCAGCCAGCACCTTTGCGTCTTTCACGGCTGCCCCGGGAGCAGTCGTGAGATAGGTCTGCGGAGAGAGCACAATCTGGTCGATGGAAAGACCATCTTCCCGCACTTGCACTCGAAGCGTATGGGTGCCCGTGGTTTGAAAGTACACCGCAGTACCCGCGCCGCACCATCCGTTGTCAGACCAACCCCATCCCGACTCCGCAGCCCCAGTGCAAGCTTGCAGAACTACCGTCTCCGCTGAGGCGGTTCCAATACGAGCGGTCGCCGCACCAGCAGCGGTCACGCTATCGGAAAACTGCACATAAACGGAATCATTGCTGGTGGCGTTGTTGAGTGACTTCGATCGAATCCACAGGTGGTAGGGCAGACCAGCATAAGCCGGGAATTTGATTTCAAAGTAGTTCGCCGGTTTCGCAAGAGGTGCCAAAATCTTCGGAGCACCAAGATCCGGGTTCCCGATCAAAAACCCTCCAGCGGCGGTGGAATCTGCTTTAACCGCCCAAGTTCCTGCCCGAACCGGCGCCTTCGAGGCGTACAAAACGACGTCGTTGCTGTTCGCGTGGGCGGTCGCCGCCATTGCGAAACTCAGCAAGCCTGCGAGCGCATACGACATGAATCTGGGGGGAAATACCATCTTTCGGCCTCCAACAGAGAGATTGCCTTGACTTTCCAACGTGAGCCCCACGAAGGCGCCAAAAAGTCCACTCTCTGTGCTTTAAGTGATTGAACTGCCATAGTTTCCGACTAGTTCTTGCGGTTGGTCGAGATCACGAAGGTACATGCGCCCGACTTTTCGTCAGCGAGGCTTCCCCCCTGATCCCTGGTCACAGTACCGCCCGACGAAGATTTCAGCGCACAATGAGTGATCGACCGTCAGTCTGAAGGCAATGGTCTACCTGCCGGTCGATTTCGGCCGCCGCGGCCACGACGGTTAAAGAAATGAAAAAACAGGGTCTAACCGAAGCTGCTCGGCCAGACAACAGCGCGGCCCATTTACCTCGGCCTCTGGGGAGGCCGATTTCTCTCAAACCACTGCCTGCCTGCAAACAAAAAAGTGCGGATGGGCGGGAGTCTACCACAGCTGAGTGTGCCGGATGCAACTGGTTGTTCGAACCCAGCCCAGTATCCGGTCTTCGGCGGCTGCGAATCACAAGTTATCATCCCTAATCGCTTGCTGCTGCAACCCCAAACTGACGATCGCCGGTTTTGCAGACTGACCACTCAAGTTGCCAGAGGAAGCCGAAGGAGTCTGTGACGACTGACCTTGACCTCAAAAAAGGCTCCAGGACAAAATCGGCAGCAGATTCGCCCGCAACCGTACAAATGGACTTGGTACGATCTAGAAAATCAAAGTAGACCGAACTGCGTTTTGCGGCCAAGGGACGACTATTGATGAGATCGTCAATACACGGAGAAGACAATACGGAACCCGTTCAGCCAGACCCAAGCGGGGAGAATGCGACGGCTGTTGATGTATCAGTTGTCCTTTGCACTTACAATCGATGCGATCTCCTCACCCGAGCAGTGGAGTCTCTACAACAACAGGAAACCGCAGACGTCTCCTACGAGATCCTGGTCGTAGATAACAACTCAACGGATCAGACACGGGCCATCACGCAACGCTTGATGGACGCGAAGCCAGGAAGAGTCCGCTACCTTTTTGAATCAAAACAAGGATTGTCATATGCGCGCAATGCGGGGATTGCCGCTGCGCGAGCGGACATTATCGCCTTCACGGACGATGATGTTCGTGTCTCCAACAACTGGGTATCGCGTATCAAAGCGGGCTTCACCGCAGACCCCAGTGTGGACTTCCTAGGCGGCAAGGTCTTGCCACACTGGGATGAAACGCCGCCCGCATGGCTGACTCGGGCGCACTGGACCCCTCTCGCGCTGCTGGACTATGGCGATCAACAGTTTTATGTTGATGCGAGCCGTCCGATTTCATTGATCGGAGCAAACTGTGCTTTCCGCAAAACTGCCTTCGACCGGGTAGGCCTGTTCCGGGCCGATTTTCAGCGGGTTAAGAATGGCGTGGGCTCGTTGGAGGACCACGAATTGCTGTTGCGCCTTTGGCAGGCTGGCCGCAGAGGAATCTATTTGCCCGATGTGACAGTCACGGCAGACGTGCAGGCCGACCGCTTGCTGAAGACTTACCATCGCGAATGGCACACCGGGCACGGCCGCTTTCATGCCATCCTGCGCTCCGAACTGCTGGAACGTTCCCGGCTAGGCAAGATTTTTGGGGTTCCTGCTCACCTCTATCGCCGAGCTGGCAGTGATGCGGTTCGATGGACGGTCAGCCAGCTATTCGGCCAGCGGGATAAGGCCTTCGGATACGAAGTTCGAATGAGATTCTTCGCAGGTTTCGCAGGCAGTCGCTGGCGCGAATTCTTTCACGTCAGCTCGCCAAAATCAGCCGCAGGGAAATAGGTGAGCGTGATGGGCCGTTCATTCCGGCGATCTATGGCTTCGTATCTTGCGTCACTCGATAGAAATGTTTGCCGTAAAAAAATCCGGCAAGCGCCCAAAAGCAAAGTTCGCTGGAGAACCTCTCTGAAGGATCCTGATTGTCCTTCACCGGGGGTTTGAGAATCTGCAAAGTGGCGCGAGCAGCTTCGCCAAACAGGTACCGCGGAACACCCAGAAAATAAGGCACCGGTTTACGATGCTGCCGATCGAGAATCCCAGATGAGATCCCGCGGCGAAGGCACCAGTGCCGGTAATACTGCTTGGTAAGCCTTTTCGGATGGATATAGTGATAAACCACCAGATCCGGCAGGTACAACCCCTTCGCACCTGAGTCGATGAGCCGCAAATACATGTCACTGTCTTCGTCAGCCAGGTAGGTATCACCGCGTGGTCCCAAAACCGTCGAATATGGCATCAACTTTTCAAGGGTCGACCGCCTAATCACTACGTTTCCGCCCGGCAAGGTTGTGTCCGCGCCGTACGGGCGCCGTTCCGGCCCTAGGTTGAAGGCCCCAATCACGCCCGAATATCGGCTAGGCAGCCACGGAGGCGGTGGCGCGCCCCAACGCGGCACGTAAGGTCCACCAATAAAGTCCAGCTGGTCGTCCGCGAAAATCTCATTGGTCCGTACGAACCAAGAACGGTCAATTTCCTCATCATCATCGATCATTCCTATCAATTCACCGGAAGTAGCTGTTATCCCGGTGTTTAGCGCATGCGATTTTCCCGGATTTGGTTCGAAGATGTAATTTAATCGCCCCTCAAATTTGCTTTTGAAGGACTCAACCACCGATGAGGTTTGGTCTCTGGAATTATTGTCGACAACCGTGATCTTCACCTCAAGTCCAGCGGGTACATCAGCCGCGAGAAGACTCTGAAGAGCACGTCCAGCAAAGAGTGCCGATTGTATGTGGGCACAATAACGTCCAGCTGCATAGTGGACTAGACTAACCTCGACATTCGAAATGATTGGATCGCTTCCGCGCAGTGATACTCCCCAGATGTGCTCCCCGCTCGCCCAGGATTGTCGAACCGCCGTCAAGGTTCGGCCTCTCGCCTAGCCGCACCAGGATCCTCTAGTCCAACTTGCTGTTCTTCGCTGAATCAAGCATTACGCACGACTTCCCCTCTGACCCGGGGGTATTGTCGGTGGAGAACTCCATCTTCTCAATGCACTAATTACCAAGGAGGAAACTCGCCGAAGTAACTGGATTCCCATGACCTTTGGACGATTCCACGTACGATACAATATTACAATAGAGGGTTCCCCCCATTGTTTACGCCCTTGATTTGATCACCATATCCAGTTTTGATGGTCCGGCCTCTTACCCACTATGGCGACGACCGAATTAGTAATAAAACCGCGTAAAGGATGGCAGCCCATTGACTTCCGGGAGGCCTTCCTCTATCGGGAACTTCTCGCATTTCTGGTTTGGCGGGACATCAAGATCCGGTACCGTCAAACCCTGTTGGGGGGGCTTTGGAGCGTCCTTCAGCCATTGCTGGGCACACTCATTTTTGTGCTGGTCTTTAATCGCTGGGCAGGTGTCCACAGCGACGGGCCTCCCTATTCCCTGTTTGCATTCGCAGGTCTGGCGCCCTGGACCTTCTTCTCCAACTCTGTCTCCAATTCCAGTAACAGCCTGATCGCGAGCCAGCAATTGGTTTCGCGCGTGTATTTCCCGCGCATTTTCATCCCCTTAGGCACGGTGGGAGCGTTTCTGTTGGATTTGGTCCTCAGCATGGGAGTTCTCGGTTGCATGATGATTTACTACCGCTGGGCGTTGTCTGCGAAGGTTCTGCTGCTCCCCTTATTTATTGTCGGCACGCTCATGGCTGCCTCAGGCATTGGTTTTGCGTTTTCGGCGTTGAACGTATTGTTCCGTGACATCAAGTACGTGGTGCCATTCCTCATCCAGATGGGACTGTTCGTCACGCCAGTCATTTATCCCGTGCGCTACATTCCTTCGCGCTGGCAAGCACTGTTTGGGCTGAACCCGATGGCGGGCATGGTATTGGGGTTTCGCTATTGCCTGCTGGGCAGTCCCGTCTACTGGCCCCTCGTTCTGACGTCCCTGCTGATGTGTCTGATTTGCTTCGTGGTAGGTCTGATGCTGTTCCGGCGAATCGAGCGGCTCTTTGCGGATGTAATTTAAATGTCAAACGTCATTGAAGTCCGGAATTTGTCGAAGCAATATCGGATCGGGGGCATGAAGGCCCGGAACGAGACCTTCCGGGAGTTTCTTGTCAAAACGCTGAAACGTCCGCTGCGTGCCTTTTCCAACAGCGAGAATGCCGGCACCGATCAGTCTTTCTGGGCGTTGCGCGATATAAATTTTGATATTTCGGAAGGCGAGGTGGTCGGCATTATCGGCCGCAATGGCGCCGGTAAAAGTACTCTTTTGAAAATCATTTCTCGCATCACTGATCCTACCGACGGGTACATCAAGGTGCGCGGCCGACTGGCTAGCCTGCTCGAAGTTGGCACCGGATTCCATCCCGAACTCACGGGGCGGGAAAACATCTTCTTGAATGGCGCGATCCTCGGCATGACTCGCGCAGAAATACTTTCAAAATTCGATGAGATCGTAGCTTTCTCAGAGATCGAACGATTCCTGGATACCCCGGTAAAGCGCTACTCGAGCGGGATGTATATCCGGCTGGCATTCTCAGTAGCTGCTCATTTGAATCCGGAAATTTTAGTCGTGGACGAAGTGCTGGCCGTGGGCGACATGGCCTTTCAAAAGAAATGCCTGGGCAAGATGAATGATGTAAGCCGCAGCGGCCGGACCATACTTTTTGTCTCGCACAATATTTCGGCGATCGAACATCTGTGCAAGCGCGGAATCGTGCTCACGCAGGGCCAGTTGGCGTTTTCAGGGACTGCCCAAGAAGCGGTTCACTATTACATGCATCAAGCCATGGGGGACGGCGACACTGGAACGTCCGGGAACTCGGTTGACCTGAGCCAGGCGCCGGGCCGATGGGCTCAACGTCGTCCCTTGCTGCGGCAGTTGGAGTTCTGTCCCGAAGGCGGCAAGTCACTCAAAGCTGGTGTGCGTATCGGAGCTCCGCTCACGATTCGCGTGCACTTTATCCTGCCAGCTCCGACTTCCAGCTTTGATATCGGCTTGGGATTCGAGAACCTGCTTGGCCAGCGAGTCTTCACTGCTCATACCGCTTTTGAACCTCTTCGTGGTCACGACCAGGTTACCGGACCTCAGGTTTTCGAGTGCGAGATTCCCAGCCTGACGTTTGTTCCAGGAGAATACATTCTGCGAGTGTGGATGGATATCGGTCAGGTCGAAGTAGATAAGATCGATAATGCCGCGCGCTTCGAAGTCATTCCATCTGACTATTACGGTACGGGCAAGTCACCGTGGAATGGAGTCTTCGTCCTGAAACATCACTGGTCACTGGTCGATCCAAAAGAGAATTCGGCATACGCCGCCTCCGAACGCCTTCCCGCAAGCGAACCGCCTTTGAGCTAGGAACGAGACAATAAGAACGGATCGTGGTGCCCCCACAGGCTTTAGAACTGGCGGAGAGAGTGGGATTCGATTTCCGCCATTTCCTGCAAGTCTCGGTGAAAACTAGACATAGCGATAATAGCCTGTGTTTATGCGGCCTTCAAGCACACTTTGAACTTCGGGCCTGTTGCCTCCGACGACTCCGAACGACCTCTATTGACCATGAAAACGGTATCACCGGTATCAGTTCGGACTGGTCGAGAGTCAAGGTCCCTCCCCGATTTTTTCCGTGGTATCACCGGTATCACCGAGGGAGGAGGTCTCTCTCCAAATTTCGCATGGCCTGAGGTATCACCGCATAACAGGTGTTGATTTCCCGGGCCCAGATCTCGGCGTTCGTTGCATACGAATTACCTGAAGCCCCCCTGTCGTTCGCTGACCGTTCTAGAGTTCTCCATTTTTGCACGCGCGCGAGTCGAATTTTCCGATTCTGGCCAGCAATATCTTGACGGTTCGCGACGCCGACTTACCTGGCGAAGGGCAGGCTGCTGGCGGTTCTGCAAGTCAGGGCCAGACACTATACTCAGTTCTCACGATCACACATAAGGAGATCTGATCGAAGCACGCGGCCGGGCACTCGGGATTCTGTCAATTTTACGCACGACGGAAGCTCCGTTTTCGCCAGGAGACGTCGATTTCCTCAGCCGCGCGTCAGGCCAGATCGCCATCGCCATTGAAAACACGCTTGCATATCACGACATTTCGCAACTGAAAGACAAGCTCGCCCGAGAGAAGTTCTATCTCGAAGAAGAAATCTGCAGCGACTTCAACTTCGAGAATACCGTTGGGAACAGCCTGGCGCTAAAACATGTTCTGGAACTGGTGGAAACGGTCGCTCCCAATGATTCCACAGTTCTGCTATCGGGTGAGACCGGCACGGGGGTGGGCGGTTCGTCTGGCTACCGCGTGATGGGGAGGTCTTGTCGCGCCAATTGGCTTACGGAGCTAAACTTTCTTGGAGTGCTTTGCTCGCGATCAATCCGAAGCCTTTGGAACTGGCTGATTTCTGCAGAGCCTGCAGCTCGCTTTGGGCCTGCGCACCATGCTTCGTTTTGTTTGCAAGTTCAGCTAGAGCAAGCTCGGTCTCAAACTCCAGGCTGGCAAATCTGTAACGTCGTGCGTCGCGGTTTACGCTATTTAACAAAGGACCCGCCGCTTCCGGCCGTTCAGACCTCAGAAGGACGCGGGCTGAGGCCAATTCGAATTGCAAACGGAGGAGGCGGTTCTGGCTTTCTTTTCCGAGCCGTTGAGCTGCTTCCATTTCTTTTCGAGCTTCACCTTGTTTGCCTTGCGCGAGCAACGCATCGATTAGCACAATGCTGGCATTGAGTTCGTCATCAGCCTGTTGCTCCTCATGAAATTGTGCTTTACTCGATCGCGTCGAAGTCTCGGCGTCAGAATTGTGTCCCTCCTCAATGGCTAGCTTCGCCAACGAGACACGGCTTTCGGCTGCAGTCTGTTTTTCCCCGGCTCCACTCCTGAGCGCAAGAGCTTCTCCGTATCGCTTCCCTGCCAAACTGAGATCACCCCGATCCAAAGCGAGATCTCCCATTCCGCTTAGTACATATGCGATTGCATTCTTGTCTTCCATTTTCCGCGCAATCGCTTCCGCCTGCTGGTACGCTGCCTCCGCTTTGTCGAGCTCGCCACTCTGTCTCCAGACGTCCCCCAGGCTGTCAAGGTTAAGGACCACGCCTTCCTTGTCATCGACAGCTTGATACTCTGGAATGGACTCCTCCAACAGTTTCTTCGCTTCCATCAGGTCGCCTTGAGAAAGACGAGCGTCAGCAAAATTGCTGAGCGCGGTGGCGACGCCATCCCGGTTACCAACCTGCTTGAATTTCTTGACTGCCTGCTGGAGCATCTCTGCAGATTGTGTCAGGTTCCCCCGTAAATAGTAGAGAGCCGCGAGATCTGTGCGCATCATGGCTTCGCCGTTCGGGTCTTTCGCGGCAATCGAGCCTTCAAGGGCATTTCGGCAGATCTCGATAGCTTCTGTGGACGCGTCTATGGAGGGCTCTTGCTGACAAAGAATGCCGTAAGTTCGACCGACAATCACCGGTGATCCTTGTGCAGTCGCCTTTTCGATCGCTAGCTTCGCGGCGGCGCGTGCTTTGGTGAAGTCTCTGTTGATCCAGGCGGAAGCCTCTGTCATGTCAATTCGCGCGTCGTCACCAAGAGGCACTGGGAGGTGACGCAAAGCTGCCAAGGTCTGCAGCGAGTCCGTCCGCTCTGAGATGCATTTGCGCGGAGGCGAATAGCAGACCATAGTCCAGATTGTCAGGGAAAAGGCGAAACAGCGAACGATAGGTCTCAACCGCTTTGGGCCATTCTTCGACAGTCCTTTGATATTGACCTTCGACCAGAAGCTGCTGTTCTTGTGAAAGATGGTTCGAGAGTTCGAGCGCGCGTCGGGCTTCCACGCGAGCTTTGGCGTCATAGCCGATGTGCCACCACACATCGGATAGAGCTGCGTGGGCAAGCGGGAAATCTGGGTCCGCAGCGATAGCTTTGTTCAGTAAATCGCGAGCCGCAAAGTAATCAAATGCCCACAATCTTGTTCGTCCCTCGGCGTAGAGGCGTGCCGCCTGTTCATTCGACGGGAGAGCTGCTCGTGTGGCGATTTCAATTCCCTCCGAGGGTGCAGCGACACCGAGGCTTCGCCGCAGTTTGCCACCCAAATCCGAAACCAGGGTGAAAAGGTCACTCTCATTGCCGGATAATGATTCTTCCGCAATGGTTTCTCCGCCGCCCGTGTCTTGAAGGCGAACATCGAGACGAATCTTCCGCCCGGCGTCATTCGCCAGCAGCGTATACGAACCCAGAATGATGACATCGGCGCCCGCGCTGGTCCGCAAACGTTGCAAGGTGGATTTGCTAAGAGAATCTTCGCCGCTGGGCGGTAGTTCATTCTTGACGCGCGCCACATCCTCTCCCGGGACCATGCGGAGCTCCCCGCCTGCGGCCAGTTCTGTATTCAACATTTCACTGAAGGCGGAGGAGAGCCAGTTATCCTCTGGCCGGCCAGGCAAATTGCGGAAGCCGAGCACCGCTACCGAACGACGTACATGTATTCGAGGGATTGACGTTCCGGCCTGGGCTGTAGAGCGCGGTGCTCCATGCCTCGCGTGGAGAAGATAAAACGCCATGCCAACCAGCAACAAGACGAGGGCGGCGATAATCAACCCGTGCTTTGTCGCGTGCAGACTGGGTTGGGACGCGGATACAGTCGGTTCCACAGGAGTTGAAACTGGAGATCCCGCCGCGTGCGGAGTCTCGACCTTAACAGGCGCGATGAACCGATAGCCTCGCCGAGGGATGGTCTCGATGAATCTTGGATTACTGGCATCATCCCCAAGAGCTTCCCGAACCTTAAGAACCGCCACCCCCAGGCTCTTATCGAATTCGACAAAGGTATTTTGGGGCCAAAGTCGGTTTCGAATCTCTTCCCGCGAAACAATCTGTCCGGCGCATTCCACAAGTAGAAGCAATAGCTGGAAAGGTTGTTCTTGTACGCGCACGCGCGCCGAGTCGCGCGTCAGTGTGCCATCGCCCGGGTCAAGCACGTAAAGTCCAAAACTGTAGCTTGTTTCCGGGGCGGGAGAATTGTCTGTAGCAGAGGCCTTCATACGCCAGGCGACGTTTTGAGCGTCGAGTTTAGCACGAAAACGGGCGAAAACGAGTTAATCAATGCTTGTAACGCAACAGAAAACAAAGGTTTAACAGTTAAACCGAAATTTGCCTTCAGTTGGTTTGCCAATTTCTCTCCTTGGAAGCAAAGTCCCGTCGTTGCGGCCCATCCACCACATTCAATTCTGAGGAGGGAGAGATGAGCGCTTGCCAATCTTGCGGTGCTGCTTTAGCCGCTGACACTCACTTCTGCCAGTCCTGTGGGTCACCGACAGGGCTCAGGTCAGATGTCTCTGTCTCTGCAATCGAGAGTCCGGCTGGGGTCGCGGTCATTTCTCCATCCGGGGAGAAGGGATCGAGAACGATGGATACGAATCTCGTGGCAGCGCTCACCTACCTCGCCGGTTTCATCACGGGAATCATTTTTCTTGTGCTGGATCCGTATAAGTCGAACTCCTTCGTTCGCTTTCACGCTTTCCAGTCAATTTTCTTCAACGTCGCCTGGATTGCCTTTTGGATGATCTGGATGATTCTCTCGGCGGTGCTAACACCTTTGACGGCCGGAATCTTCGGCTTGATTGCTCTGCCGCTGATGCTGCTTTCCACCCTCGCGGGATTTGGAATCTGGATCTTCCTGATGTACCAGGCTTATCAGCAACAACTCTTCAAGCTGCCGATCGTGGGTAAATTCGCCGCGGAACATGCGGGCGTAAGGCTATGACGCGGTCATGTCTCGCAGGGGTAAAGGGGAAGAAAATGACTCATCGCTTCAAACTGGTGGCACTGTTTGTCCTGTGGGCGCCTATTGCCTTCGCGCAGCCTTCTGGCAAGACTCGCACCTACTACATCGCTGCTGACGAAGTTGATTGGGACTACGCTCCCGGCGGCGTTAACAAGATGATGGGCATGAAGTTTGAAGGATACTCGACGGTTTTTACCGAACGAGGGCCGCACCGCATCGGAACCGTGTATCGCAAGGCTATCTACCGCGAGTACACGGATGAAACCTTCGCTCATCTCAAGGCTCGCTCTCTTGAGTGGGAGCACGCCGGCATCCTTGGACCAATCCTTCGCGCCGAAGTAGGAGACACGATTCGCATTCTTTTCAAGAACAACGCTAGCCGACCCTACAGCATGCACCCCCACGGCGTGTTCTATGACAAAGACTCGGAGGGTGCTCCTTACAACGATGGCACGACGGGCAAAGATAAGGAAGATGACGCCGTCCCGCCGGACAAAACACACGTTTATACCTGGCAAGTGCCTGAACGTGCCGGTCCCGGGCCGAACGATCCCAGTTCCGTCGTTTGGCTTTACCACTCACACACAAACGAGTTGAAAGACGTGGAGAGCGGACTGGTAGGAGCCATGATTATCACCCGTCGCGGCATGGCCGACGAAGATGGAAAACCGAATGATGTCGATCGGGAGTTTGTCTGTTTGTACCTACTCTTCGACGAAAACGTGAGTTGGTATATCGACCATAACATTCAGACCTTCACCAGCGATCCCAAGGGAGTGAAGAAATTGGATTTCGCTCCCGTAGATAACGAAGGCAATTTCTCGGGTCTTGGTTCCGGATTCACCGTGGCCAACGCCAAGTTCGCGATAAATGGCTACATCTACGGAACAGGCCCGATGATGATGATGAAAAAAGGCGAACGCGTCCGCTGGTATCTGGTTGCACTTGGCGAACAGTTCAGCGTCCATTCTCCGCACTGGCATGGCAACGTCGTATTGCACGACGGCAAACGCACCGACGTTGTCCCACTCATGCAGGCGCAAATGGAAACCGTGGACATGGTGCCCGACAACCCGGGCATCTGGATGTTCCATTGCCACATTGACGACCACATGGATGCGGGAATGGCCACGTTGTACAAAGTCGAACCCTAGAGCGAGATCGCCATGAGAACAATCGTGAAGCAACGTGTCTCTGCAGTGGTGCAAAGTTCAGGGGCGAACACGCCTGAATTGCGTGATGCCATCTGGGCATGTCCGATGACGCATACGCCAATAGCGACACTCAGGCTTGAGATGGCATGGCCGCACAGTCCGAAACCACACCGATTAAGAAATCTGCGCCGGCGCAAGGCAACTGCCGTCATAGCCCTCACGGCGGTGGTCCTACTGGTGACAGCCGGAATGTTTGTAGCCACTGTTTATCTCTCCGGACTGCTCACACAAAGAATTCAACACTTACAGCGTTACAACGAACCTCGAGTCCAGTACTCCGATGTCTGGAAGTGGCAGGGACAGAGGTAGTGCGCAAACGCACCGATGAATATCGCGAAGTCGGAACTCATGAATCTCTCGAAAAGTCTAAAACGCTTTGCTCAAGAAACAACAAGGAAATCAGAATGAGAAATCGTCTGCGCCCTCTTGCTCTTTCTATACCGCTCGTCACAATTTTCCTGACTGCATCGGCTCATGGAGCAGATTCTTGCCAGCTGGTCTTTGATGCATTGACGAAGGTCGCAACAACTCCGAGTCACAGTTACACAACTAGTACC
The DNA here is from genome assembly GCA_963745435.1 of uncultured Acidobacteriota bacterium. Taxonomy (GTDB): domain Bacteria; phylum Acidobacteriota; class Terriglobia; order Terriglobales; family Acidobacteriaceae; genus Gp1-AA133. The sequence continues at coordinate 167,472 of CAVUXK010000007.1, forward strand.
GGCGTTAACGGTGGTATGCCGATCGAAGCCGAGACGATATTCGCCAACGGACAGAAGTACATTCGGGCGCGCGGAAAATGGATGCGCATTCCCGTGACCTCACAGGACGTTGTTGAGGAGGAGAAGGAAAAACAACAGCACGGCACGTCAACCTGCCAATTCCTTCGCAACGAGTCAGTGAACGGCGATACCGCCATGTTGTTTTCCGTTCAACGCGAATATGAAGAGGTCAAAGAAGACGGAAAGATGTGGGTGTCGAGAGGCACCGGATTACTTCTGCGCGTCGAAGAGGACGTAGATAACCGAGGCAACAACGTAAAGGATCACCGCTCAACGCGCTTCGAGTACGGGAACGTTCGATCCCCGATGTGATCCCCGCACGCGGATCAACATCGTCTAAAGAAATTCAACAGGAGAACAGATCATGGCGAAGTTCTGTGTGAAGTGTGGAGCGCCGCTCTGCGAAGGACCTTTCTCCGTGAAGTGCGGGGCGCATATACGAAACGTGGTGGAATCCGCCCAACCTCAGTCACCAACACCATCGAAGCAAACGCAGCCGTCCAAAACCGCTCCCTTGCCCAGCGCAGCAATCGGGAATGGGTTTACCTGGCTGGAATCAAAGCCTTTAAGCGTGCGCGCCGGGCGTCGGGAGGAACTACATGGTTAGGGTTGGAAAACTCATGCTTGCGATGTCTGCAGTCTTATATCTGGCATCAACAACCGCGATGGCACAGCAGACCAAGAACGCGCCGTCTATCATTGACGTACACCTGCACGCACTCCATGCCGACTCGTTTGGCACTCCGACACCACCGGTGTGTACTGGGGACAAAGATCTAGCCTTCGTACCGATTGACCCAAAGAATGGATATAACCTGCTCAGCACGGAAGCGTGCTCTGCGCCCATGCAGGCGCCGCAGAGTGATGACCAATTACAGCGCGATACCTTCCATCAGCTGGAAAAATACAACATCGCGGCGGTGACCAGCGGCTCACCGGAATTGGTGAGCAAATGGCGCGAGATCTCCCCAAACCGGATCATCCCCGGCCTAGCGTTCAATCTTGAGGGCGCACCGAGTGTGGAGACGTTACGGCAGCTCTTTAAGGCTGGCAAATTCACAGTCTTGGGCGAGGCCCTGACGCAATATGAAGGTGTTTCTCCCGATGATCCGGTCTGGGAGCCGTATTTCGCTCTGTGCGAAGAACTGGATATTCCCGTGGGCATCCACGTGGGACTGGGCCCACCCGGCGCTTCTTACTTCAGCTCACCCAAATATCGCGCTCGAATCAGCAACCCTTTGTTGTTGGAGGACGTGCTCGTCCGCCATCCCAAAATGCGCCTCTATGTGATGCACGCTGGCTGGCCGATGAGCGATCAGATGGTCGCTCTTCTGTATGCGCATCCACAGGTATACGTGGACGTTGCCGTGATTGATTGGGCCATTCCGCGCAAAGAGTTCCATCAGTATCTACGCCGTCTCATAGAGGCTGGCTTTGGCAAGAGGATCATGTTCGGCTCCGACCAGATGGTCTGGCCGGGCGTACCTGCCTGTGTTCGAGGCCTGAAGTTAGTAACCTTGTCGTTGATGACAAAATCGCAGTTGAATGTCGCCAGCCCTAGAGGAAGGCTTCTGGCGTCGAACTCGACTGCCGAATCGAATCTCGCGAAATGCGACACTACTTCGGCGAAAAATCCGTCGGCCGCATGTACGTCCGGTCTATCTTTTCTACCAGCTTGTTGACCTCCTCGGATTTGATTGCTTCCTGAACCTCCGGGTCGGCCAGCATCGCGTCCCAGTTCTTTTTAGCTTCCTCCCGGCTGGAATGAGCCACAAGGTATACGAATTTGTTGTCCCAATCGGCTGCCCCCTCAGGCACCCAGTAACCCACGACCTGCAGATCGTGTTTGGCTAACAGCTTTGAATAGATGTCTCGAAACCGCGATTCCAGTGCCGGCAATTTGCCCGGTACAGTGTGATAAATGCGAAGCTCGAAGACGCGATTGCTGTCGGCCCTCACGTGGTCAATGTGAGCAAGGCGGGCAGTAATGAGCGATCCGGCGGTGAAAGAAAGTAGGGCAATGGCGCAAAGACTGCATCCCTTGGATTTCCTGCCTTTGAATTTCCAGCAGTTGAATGTCATCGATACTCCTTCCTAGACGACGCGAACTGAGTGTCCCACCGCGCGGCGCTCCTACTTAGACCAGGGCGGAACCACGCCGTTGCTGCGCGCGTACGCAATCGACTGCCCCAGATGCTCGTGTTGATCCTTGAAAATCAGCATCAGCGCGTCCAGCTTCGTCATGTCTCTTCCGAACAGTTTCACCGGCGTCCGCAGGTCGTTGTCGGAAAGTCCCGTAATCGCATTTTGCATATTGACATAAGAAGCCTTTAGAGCTTCCTGCATTTTCTCTGGATCGGTGATGGGCGCAGGCTTTGCTTCCGTATTCGGTGTGCCCGAAAGCACGCCAACGAGCAAGCCGTTCTCCTTAACGATCAGGTTGAACACGTCGCCGACGGAGCGAACGCCCTGGCCGGGCTTCCAGTCGTACTTGCCCGACATAACACGCGCGAGTCCGGTGAATTTGTCGGAAAGCGTTCCGGCATCTTTTCCGAAGGCGCCTTGTATTCCTACCGACTGCGCCTGGGCCAACGGCACCATCAGAGCGACCGCAAGCGCACAAACTCCGTATTGAGTCAGAATCTTCATCATGTGGAACTCCTTTTCGTCCCTACTCCCGCTCACTGGACAATATGCCGCGAAGAACCAGTGTTCGCAGGAAAAGTGACATGCGGTATCCGAAGTGAGACAAGCGGTCAGAGTTGGCCGTCAAATACTGTTGCCACGGGTCCGCTCACCGGTTTGATCAGCTAGCTCGTTCATCCGTTCTCGTGTCGGCTGGAGAACTCCACGTTCGATCTGGTGTACAAGATCTGTAATTGTGGCGTTCATATGTACCAGCATTCCGGATGCGTGGCCTAACGCCACCACATAGCCGTTGATAAAGTCGATCTCAGTCTTACGGCCGCGCTCGAAGTCCTGGAGCATGGAGGGTTTGATGTCTCCGTAGAAAGCAATCACAGCCTCGACCCACGACTCATAGTGTTCCTCTGCGGCAAAATTACTCGGCCATCCGGGCGGAATCGGGTCCACGGCCAGACGCTCCAGCCGAGTGCCGATCGCAAGTGCCACAGATAACGCTTCCTCGTACGTCCGTCGGAAGACTTTCTTGCCTGCCTCCGTTTCCATGTACTGACGCATGGTTTGCGAACAGAGCGCACCGAGGGTTGTAACCGAGCAATTGATCAGGAGTTTCGACCAGATAGCACCAGTCAGGTTTGAAGATACCTTAACCTCAATCGCTCGACCCAGGGCGCGCGCAACCCGCTCGACGCGCTCACTGACACCACCAGCAAGTTCGCCTATCAGTAGATGCCCTGCATTCTTCTGCTCGTAGACGCCGGGTTCTACCATCGTGGCGCCAAGATTTGAGAATCCACCAAGGATCTTATCTTCGCCTAGAAGGTCCGCAAGCACCCGTGCAACGCCGCCATTCTGTATAGGCAATATGACTCCTTCGGGGGCAAGTAGGCCCACCACATGGGGCGCGATTTCCAGCGCGTCCTGCGCTTTGGTGGCCAGCAGGATCACGTCAAACTGGTCTCCCTTTCCGTAGTCCTCAACTGCGGCAACGTCGATAGCGTCTGCCCTCACCTCTCCTCCAATGCCGGACACTCGCAGGCCCGATCTGCGCAATGCCTCCGCAGAATCGGTATTGCGAGCCGCAAGCCGGACCGGCAGTCCTGTGCGGATGGCACGCGCCGCAATTGTTCCGCCCAACGCGCCAATGCCCACTATCAGTATTTGCATTTTGGAGCCTCCAAGATCCCCGCGATGAGGCCCTCTTTGCGTCGCCTCAAGCCTTGACGACGAGGTCGACCTCGACGCAGGCCCCAAGCGGTAGCGCGGCGGCCCCGATCGTCGTGCGGGCGGGAAAAGGCTGACTGAAATACTTTGCGTAGATGCCATTCATCGCGGCGAAGTCACTCATGCTCGTGAGAAACACACCGGCGCGCACGACGTCATCGAAACTCTTGCCGGCCGCCTTGAGGACTGCCGAGAGGTTCTGGAGGACGCGCTCTGTCTCTGCCACAATGCCCCCCTCGACCACCTTGCCGGTGGCCGGGTCTTGGGCGACCTGTCCGCTGAAATAGAGGAAACCACCGACTTCGATCGCCTGGGAAAACGGGCCGACCGGCGGCGTGAGTTCCGGCGAAGTAATCGCGGTCTTGCTCATGGCAAACTCCTGTGGATACTGGGTTAGCTGGCCGTCGGCTGGTGAAGATGACGAGCCCGTGTGGGGTCTTGCCGATGCTCCTGCTCACCGGACAATATGACGCGAAGAACCAGCGTTTGCAGGAAAAGTGACATGCGGCGTCCGAAGTGAGACAAGCGGTCCGTCCTGAGTGATGTCTCCTTCGAAGTCTCCGCTATAATCCGTCCCGGAGAGGTCGACAAACCCATTGCTGCAGGCCACACCAGATATGGGACGCACGAGATGGATTTTGATCCTGTGTGCGTGGACGATTGTAGGACTGTTGTTCACCGTGCGGGAGATCGTGGTGGCGAGCGTTCACGGCGGGCACGTCAACTGGGTGATCGTGGGTGTGATCGAACTCGTCTACTGGAACGTATGGGCGGCGTGCACACCGCTTGTGGTTGCTCTGGCCAAACGGTTCCCGTTGACGGGCCAGAGGTTTGTATCTCATATAGCGATCCACACGGTCACGTCGTTCATGATGGCTCCCCTGGGATCTGTCATCGCATACTTTCTGAGCCGTGGACTTCTGGGGTTACTTTTTCGCATGACCGATCCTGGTGCGCTACGCCTTCTCTCGACCTTCACAGTCAGTGTTCTGTCTATGAGCTTTACTGGCATCCTTACGTACTGGCTAGTTGTGGGACTGTATCAGTCGGTCCACTTTTACCAGGCCGCTATGGAGCGCCAGACTATAGCGGCGCAACTGGAGACGCAGCTCTCCCATGCCGAACTTGAGAACCTTAAGAGCCAGTTACATCCGCACTTTTTGTTCAACAGTCTTCACAGCATTGGAGTCCTGATGCAGGAAGACGTCGATGCTGCGAGCCATCTGCTGGTCTGCCTCGGCGACTTGCTGCGCATGGCCCTCGAACGGCGGGAGAACGAGATCACTTTGCAGAGCGAGCTCGAGTTCGTCGGCAAGTATCTGGAGATCGAACAGACACGGTTTCACGATCGCTTGAAAGTTCACATGGACGTGCCACCTGACCTTCTCGGAGTCTATGTACCGAGCCTGGCGCTTCAGCCACTGGTTGAGAATGCTATCAAGCACGGCATCAGCGTCGATTCCGTCGCAGGCCGGCTAGAGATCGCCGCCCAACGCCGCAACGGCAGAATTTGGCTCTGCGTCCGCGATGATGGCCCTGGTCCGGCACCGGGATCGCGCCTGCGATTCGGCGTCGGACTCACCAATGTCCAGTCACGCTTGAAACAGCTCTACGGGGACGAGTCGTCGCTGGAACTTACCGGGGGCGACGGTCGAGGCTGTGAGGCCATCATCACCATTCCACTGCGGAGTTCGAATGAAGACGCGAGTCCTCATCGTCGATGACGAACCGATCGCCCGCCGCGGTATCCGCCGCTATCTGGCCGAACACGACGGCATTGAAGTTGTAGGCGAGGTGGCGAACGGAATAAGTGCGGTGGAGCAGATCAACGAACTTCATCCCGACATCGTTTTTCTCGATGTGCAGATGCCTGATCTGGATGGTTTTGGGGTCATCGAAAATGTGGAGCCATCGACTGGCCCCGCTCCCGTTTACATCTTCGTCACGGCTCACGATGTGCACGCCCTCCGGGCATTCGAAGTGCACGCTGTTGACTATCTCCTGAAACCGTATGATAAGGAGCGATTTTCCAAGGCACTGGTTCACGCCCGTCAGGTCCTTGAACAGTCCAGGAAAGCAAATCGAGGTCTCGAACCACTGCTCCAATCCCTCCGTAATCTCCGCCCGTTGGAACGCTTTGTGGTAAAGGACAGGAAGCGGATTTTCTTTGTTCCCGTTTCCAACGTTTTGTGGATCGAAGCCACGGGAAACTATGCCTGCATACACACCGCCAGTGACAGTCACCTGTTGCGGGAAACCCTGGCACACCTGGAAGAGAAACTGGCGCCACAGCATTTCATCCGCGTGCGGAAATCGGCCATCGTGAACGGTGCCTGCATTAGCGAGATTCGTCCGATGTTCGATGGGGTTTACGACATCGTACTGGCAGAAGGAACAGTGGTCACATCGAGCCGCAGATACGCTCACAAGTTACGAGCGCTGCTGGAAACCTAGTCTCCTGAAGCGCGTGAACCCGCTGAAGCGGCGGCCGTGGCAAGGAAACTGCTAGAGGTCATTTCTCATCCACTTCACGAGCTTTCAACCTCCTCGCGCGGAGCAGTCGTGTCAAGCTTATGCTTCAGTTGGGTGACTCTTTTACGCCGGCGTTTTCCGATCTGAGTCTTCTGTCGCGCACCGTTTGCTCACCTCGCATTCAAAACAAGGGATTTCGAATCCCGGGATGGAGGCGAAAGCATAGGAAAACCTCAAGCCCTCAGAAG
>CAVUXK010000008.1:0-1195870 GCA_963745435.1 uncultured Acidobacteriota bacterium
CCATTGCCGCTTCACGCCCGGCGTTTTCGTCCCTTTCTTGACGAAACTGGTCTCATCAATCAGCCCGATCGACGCTGGTCCAGCATGCTCGCTGGCCACAACCTGCTGAACGCGATTGCGCAGCCGTTCGTGGCGCCAAATGTGCGAACCGAGAAATTGCTGCAGTGTGCGTGGCGGCAAACCGGCTTGGAGGGCGATCGGTTCCACGCTCTTTCGATCCAAGTCGGATAATTGCCCTTTGAGATAAACCGGCAGATGATCCCGAGATCGGTGGTCATTAAAGCAGTCGTCGAACCGCTTCATGAACGTTTCCAATTCGGTAAGAAAACTTCGTAACTCATTGGCATCCATGCCGCCGTCTCCGAAACTGAGATGCAACTACTGAGCTGCCAAACAGTTTCGTATAATTTCACCATCCAAACTAGAGCAGTCTTAGCGCCTGTAGGTCTAAGTTCTCCAGGGCGAATTCGCCCTGGCCCCATTGAAGCACAAACGCGGGTGACTTCGTTCGGTCTCCTTGCTCCGTTCTCCAGGGCGAATTCGCCCTGGCCCCATTGAAGCCCCAGGATGTGCTGAAGCTGCTCCCGCATCAGTTCGGTTCTCCAGGGCGAATTCGCCCTGGCCCCTATTGAACTCGCCTATGGACCTTGGCCGTAGCGGTACTACACCAGCCGAGTTCTCCAGGGCGAATTCGCCCTGGCCCCATTGAAGCAACCGCATCGTGTCGAGAGTCGCGCCGAATCCGCTTGCGAAGTTCTCCAGGGCGAATTCGCCCTGCCCCGATCCCAAGCTGGCAAAATCGACCTGAAAGTTGGTCAATTTTTCTGGGGTTCTCCAGGGCGAATTCGCCCTGGCCCCATTGAAGCAACCGGGACAATCGGTTGGCCTCGCTGAACGTGTTGGTTCTCCAGGGCGAATTCGCCCTGGCCCCATTGAAGCGGGCCGGCCAGGGCTTGAAGCCCATCCTGCTGCGCGAGTTCTCCAGGGCGAATTCGCCCTGGCCCCATTGAAGCTGGTATTGCTCTACCGTCCAAACGCCGCATCGCACATCCAAACTTGGCGACGATCATGGCGTTTTGGATGTGCGGAACTCTGCGAGAAGCTCGATGTCGGACAAGATGATTCCGCGCCGACTGCAATAGGCAAGCACGGCCGGATCGTGGAAGTGTCGGTCGAGCGTGCATAGAACCTCGGCCTGTCCATCAACAGCAGTGGCAATGACGGCATCATCCTTCGGATCATTGGTGACGACCGGCGTGGGTGTCGCGGAAGCTGGAATCGCAATCAATCCCATCGATTGCACTGTCTGAACGTAGGTATCGATTCCGGCGTCGTCGAGGCCGTGCATCGTCAGGACACGTGGGTAACGAAGAACGCGTGACAGTTCGAGAATGAGAAATGGGGAAAGAACAAGGACATGGGCCGGGTCAGCGATTTCGGTGAGAAGGTGAGCTGCTGGGCCAGTGCCTCCGCCAGCCGCGCGAGCCAGAATGTTGGTGTCGAGAACTACTCGCATCAGCCTTCACGTCGGCGGACATGTTCCATCGCCTCGTCCACGGCAGCGTCGAACTCTTGCCCCGTGACGCCCTTGGCTTGAAGATTGGTGTCAACGCGATTCCAGACTTTTTGAACGGCGGCGAACTGCTGACGCTTCGCATCTGCCCCAGGCTCGACGCCGGGGGTGAACACCATGATATAGACCTGCTGGGATTCCTTGAGATGATGACCGAGGACGGTCTCCAGCCAGAGTTTTCCGGCGACCTGAATGTCCTTTACGTTTTGAACGGAGACCAGTTCATTTTCCATGCGGGTATTGTACACCAATTGCCGACAAATTGAAAAGCCTTCCTTGCGTGGCCGTATGCCTCAATATCGCCGTTGCTCGATTCTGTCCGAATTCAAATCAGTATCTTCTCAATCTCATCCAGGCTCACTTCGTCGCTGCTAGGAAGCTGTTCCGGCTTTCAGGCGGCTCCGTCTGAACCCTATCCTCTTAGCCGCTCACCCGCTTCTCTCTTTCCAAGTAAAACTATTGTCCGATGCGTCGTACCGTATTTAGCTGCTTTTAGCCGATGCAGTTCAAGGAGTTGCGGCGGCTAAGGGGGACGCGATTTGTCCGCTTCCCGATTTTTTCCCAGTGCGGTTTTTCCGGTGCTGCTTGCGTCGAGGCAGTTATATAGAGCAGCTAAGAGAAGAAGAGGCAGCGTGGGCGTTCGCTGCTGGCCGGGAGACAGGATTGTGCGGGACTGTCGGTGAGAGGTTAGCGGCTATCCAACTTGACTCCTTCTTCGGCCCCGGCGTCTAAGGCATCCATCAACCGCGTTTCATCGACGACGATCGGATTGTCGGGCTGCGGTTCGTTGGGTTCCTCGGACTTGTCCTTGCCGGGCTTGTCAAGCTTTGCCGGGTGCGTGAGCGAGTGGATTTCCTTGAGCTTGCGGATGCTCACCTGGGTGTAGGTGAAATGTGCTGCAGCACATTTGATCTATTATGCGCAGACAGTAGATATGTGCAGTAGGGACGTAACATCCTCATCGCAAAGCGTGCGCACGCGACTCGACATAATATCCCGCCAGAGTTTGGCGGAGCCCGGTTCAGACAAGTCATCAGCGATGTCCTTCGGAAGAGTCACAGGGAACGGAGCCAGTCAAGGAGATCCTTATTCTGCTGCCAGGATGGAATCGGGCCAACTGGCGAAGGATCGCTGATCTTTTCAAGTGCCTGTCGTTTCATTTCAAGATTTGCCCTGGCATAGATTTGCGTTGTCTTGACATCAACGTGACCGAGGAAATCCCGAATCATGTCGAGCGAGATTCCGCTTTGCAGCATGTGCATCCCTTTCGCATGTCGAAGGGTATGTGGACTCACCGTCCTATTCAGGCTTGAAAGTTTGCGTTGCGCTTTGGCGAGATACTTTTGAAGAATATAACGAATTCCCGACCGGGACAGGCGCTGGTTGCGTGCATTCGGGAAGAGAGGCTTGTCAAATTGTTCGGGGCGATCGAGGTGGTTTTCCTGTATGTGGTCGCGGAGAAGCTGGACCGTATTATTCATCAAAGGTACGGCGCGCATCTTCCGACCCTTCCCCAAAAGACGTAGTTGTGCGGGTGAATCCAGTCGAACATCTCCAACCGAAAGATCAATCAGCTCCTGAACACGCGCTCCGGTGTCATAGAGGACGCTCAGCAAAACGGCATCCCGTCGACCGTCTAAGGTTTGCACGTCCGGTTGCGCAAGAAGCTCCGCCAGTTCTTCCTTGGATAGATAGCCGACCACGGGACGCACGTGCCGCCGTAGAGGAATCGCGAGGATTTTTTGGCACTGAAGTATGTAGGCCGGTTCCTCGGCTTGAACATATCTGAAAAACGCGTGCAGAGTAGCAAGCCGATGATTTCGTGTGCGCGGCGAAGATTTTCTTTCTGTCTCCAGGTGATCCAGAAACGCTTCCACCAAGGAAACATCGATTTGTTCGAAGCCGCAGTTTCTCCGGTGCGATTCCCCGCACATCACGACAGAATCGCAGAAACAGCGTAAACACGTCGCGGTATGACCTAATCGTATTTGGACTGAGGTTCCGCTGTGCGGCCAAGTGGTGCGTTAAGAAACTGGTCACATGAATGGAAAGATCGGTCGGCTTCATCGATGAGTTCTCCTGGGAATGACCTCACCAAAAGCCGCCTCAACTCGTGCTGTGATTTCGGGAAAGATCTCGGCGGTGAGATGAAGGTAGTGCTGAGTTCCAGAAAGGTGTTGATGCCCCAGATAGGTTGCCAGAAGAGGAAGTTTGGCTTCGAGATTCTCACCGTCTCGGTACCAACGGCGTAAGGTATGGACGGCGAATAGGTGACGATAATCGTGAATCCTGGGGCCTTTGCCCCGCCCACGCGTGGGGAATTCCGCATTGCAGCAGCATTTCACGAAAGAGTGTGTAAACGGTGCGCAAGGCAAAAGGACGTCCGTTGGGGCCGGGGAAGAAAACAGCATCCGGCGGCCGGCTATCGAAATAGCCGGCATACTTGCGCAGTCGGTTCACCAAGGATAAGGCGGGAGGCACTAACCGATCCTTACGAAACTTTCCCTGTCGAACTGTGATGATGCCTTGATTGAGATCAACGTCTCGAATACGCAGGTTCAGCACTTCTCTCACACGAAACCCGCAGCCGTACAGGAGCCGGAAAACCTCTGGCATAATGAGGTGCCGTAACGGCGACCGCGCTGTAGGCTCAAGTGTATCGACGGCGCGGAAGAACTTTCGTAGCTCTTCTTCGGTCAGCATTCTCGGCACAAAAATCGATTTTCGAGCGGCGACCGTGGCGTCGGGCACGTAAGCGGGACAGCCCGCGGTTAGCAAGAACTTCGAGAACTGACGAAAGACAGTGATGCGTTGCTGCTGGGTGCTCGCACTTTCGTGCGGTTTCTTTGCCAACCAGTTCCGGGCCAGGCCGCGAGGTAATTCCAGCGTTTCCAATCCTTGCTGCACCAAGAAATCATCGAGACGGTGCAGGATTCGAAACGGCTCATGATAGGCGTAACCACAAGCCCGCTTTTCCTGAAGAAAGCGATCCATGAGAGGAGCCAGAACGCTTTGGAATTCAGCGTTGGATGCATCACTTGGCATGAGTCACCTCCTCCGGATCCAACGCCACACTCCGTAGAGCTTCCACGTCCGCCTTCGCGTAGATCCGCGTTGATTCCAAACTGCTGTGCCCTAAAATCTCGGCGATTGTTGCAAAGGGCGTTCCCTTTTCCAGAAGCCGAGTCGCCAGCAGTGTGGCGTAGGGAATGCGCACCACGCTTTTGCGGCGTCCGAAATTGGATCCCTGCCAGCAGGCGCCAATACGTGACGATGTGGTGCAGGTTGTTTCCCGTAAAAGGGTCAAACGGGGGATTCACTTTGAGGAAGATCTCTCGATGCGCTGTTTGGGGCCGACCTGACTTCAGGTAATCAATCAAAGCGTCGCCTACTTCGCCAGTCAGCGGTAGCCTCAACGGCGTGCCCGTTTTTGATTGCGTGATTTCTATCGTTGAATCCTCCCAGTGAAGCTGATCGAGTTTTAGCGTGCGAATGTCGCCAGCGCGCAATCCCAATCGGCAGGCCAGTAGGAGAATGACATAGTCGCGCTTGCCTTTCGTCGAACTGCGATCGACTGCCGCCAAAAGCCTGACGACGAGTTCCTGCTCCCAGACCGACGGGATCTTGGCATCCCGCGGCACGCGGATCTTGGGCAACGCCGCACTGAGATCCTTCTGCAGAATCCCACGCATCGTCAGAAACCGAAGAAATGAACGCATATCCGACACGATTCGTGCCACTGTCTTCGGCTGCAACCAGCGGTCCCGGCGGATCTTTCCTATTACAGGAAGATCGGCCCGGGTAGTGATGAAGTCGGAAAGATCCAACGGCTGAATCTGATCCAGTGAACGCGCCTTTCTTGAGTGAAGAAAGTCCAAGAAGATCGTGAGCTCCGTCTTGCGTTCGTGAAGAGTCCCCGGTCGAAGCTGAAGGCGATCTCTGCAGTAATGCACGTAGTCACCAAGTGTTTTCTCCATGGCGGGATCAAGGTGAATGGTCCCGACGTCTGTGAATGCTCGTTCGATGCGCCCCTTTTCAGCAAGATCTGCAAGCAGTGCTACGCCCCACACGATATGCTTGCGCCACCCTCGACCCGGCGTTTCCATATCCTCACCGACGCGATGCCCATCCAAAAAGCGCACCGCCAGATCCCCGGAAAACTCATCTCCCAGTTTGTTCTGGTCGGAGTACTCGATGAGGTGTTGCCAAACTGCTCGATATCGATTACGTGATCTTCTGCTGTAGCCCAAGCGCTCAAGTTCGCCGAGTGCGTCAGCGACGAGTTTCTTCAACGGCACGTTCCGTGCGAACGGAAAACAGACCTGCTCCATGATGCAGGACGGACGGCCGCGGTGCCACGTGCTGCTCGCGCTCACCCCGCGTTTCGAGCACTGGATGTTCTACGACCCGAAGAAGCACCCCACCGACGAGCAGGACTACCGCCGGAAGCTGGCGATGCTGGACCCCAGCGACGCGCTCCCCGCCGTCGAGGGGCCGATCCTCGTCCAGCTGGCGAAGGAGGACTTTTACGTCCCCCCGGAGCAGATCGAGACCTGGCGCGAGGCCCTGCACGGGAAGGGAGAGCTCCGCACCTACGCGACCAGCCACGCGATGGAGGCGGCTCAGGTACGGACCGACCGGGAGGAGTTCCTCCACAAGACGCTGGGGCTGCCACGCTGACGGGGACCGGCCCCGCTGACCCGCCTGCGCCCTGGATGTCGCCCGCTCAGCCCGTCTCGATCCCGAGGCGCGCCTCCACCGCGCGCAGATGCCGGTCGATCTCCTCGGCGGTGGTGAGGTTCATCGCCTCGTCCATCGCTTGCACCGCGTTCGCCTGCGAGCAGCGGCGGATCAGCTCCTTCATCACCGGGATCTGCCCGGCCGTCATCGACAGCTCGTCCAGCCCGAGCGCCAGCAGCACCAGCGTGTAGCGCGGGTCGCCCGCCATCTCCCCGCACATCGACACGGGGATGCCCGGCGCCTGCCGCCGCGTCGGCGATGGCTCTGAGCGACCGCAGCACCGACGAGGTGCAGCGGCTGGTAGAGGTAGGCCACGTCGCGGTTCTGCCGGTCGATGGCCAGCGTGTACTGGATGAGGTCGTTGGTGCCGATGCTGAAGAAGTCGGCCTCCTGCGCCAGCCGGTCGGCGATCCACGCCGCGCTGGGCGTCTCGACCATGATGCCCACCGGGAAGCGCCCGCCCATCGGGCACGCCCTCGCGCGACCAGCTCGCTCCGGCAGTGCTCGAGCTCGCTGCGCGCCTCGCGCAGCTCGGACAGCCCCGAGATGAGCGGGAACATGACGCGCAGGTTGCCGTGCACGCTGGCCCGCGAGCAGCGCCCGCAGCTGCGCCCGGAACATGTCCCGCTGCGCGCAGGCAGTAGCGGATCGCGCGCAGCCCCATGGCCGGGTTCGGCTCCCGCTCGCGGCTTGCGGAACCCGGGCATCTTGTCGCCGCCCAGGTCCAGCGTGCGGATGGTCACCGGCCGCTCGCCCATGGCTTCTCCAGCACCTCGCGGTAGGCGACTGGTAGTGCTCGTCCTCGGTGGGCGCGCTCGAGCCGGTCCAGGAAGAGGAACTCGGTGCGGTACAGCCCGATGCCCTCGGCGCCGTGCGGCAGCAGCGCGGGGATCTCCTCGAGGAACTCGATGTTGCCCGAGCAGCCGGACCCGGAAGCCGTCGGTGGTCACCGCCGGCAGCTCGCGTGGCTGCGAGCGCCTCTCGCTCGCGGCGCGCAGGTGCCGCCGCATCCGCCTCGGAAGCGCGTCAGCGTCCTCCGGCCGGGGGTTGACGCAGCACGCAGTCCCCGGGTGCCGTCCACCGCGACGACGTCTCCCGGGGAGATGACCTCGCTCGACCCGGCCCGCGCCCACCACCGCCGGCGTGCTCGCGCGCGCGCGCCACGATGGCGGTGTGGCTGGTCTGGCCGCCCACGTCGGTGACGAAGGCCGCCACCCGGCCGGTGCGCACCAGCATCGCCGCGTCTGCGGGAGACAGGTCGTGGGCGACGACCACCGCACCGTTCGGGCACCTCCACCTCCACGTCCACCACCTGGCCCGATGAGGTTCCGCACCACCCGGTCGGCGACGAAGTCCACGTCGGCGCGGCGCTCGCGGAAGTACTCGTCGGCGATGTTGTCGAAGAGGTGCTTGATCTTCCGGGTCACCCGGCGCACCGCCCACTCGGCGTTGATGCGTTCGGCGGCGATCAGCTGGTTGACCTCGTCGACGAGCATCGGGTCGCGCAGCATGAGCCGGTGCGCCTCGAGGATGAGCGCGTGGTCCTTGCCGTCGCTCCGCTCCAGCTGCTCCTTCAGCTCCTCCAGCTGGTGGTCCGAGAGGTCGATGGCGGTCTTGAACCGCATCAGCTCGGGCTCCACCTCGCCGTGCCGAGCTTCAGCTTGGGCGTCCGGACCCGCCGGCGGTCGAGCACGAAGGCCCGCCCCACCGCGATGCCCGGGCTGGCGCCGATGCCCTGGAGCTGAGGCGATGTCTGGGTGCTCACTGGCTCGCTCACTGCGCCTCCCCGAAGCGGTTGGCGATGAGCGCGCGCGATCTCCCGAGGCACTCCTCGCGCCCGTGCGCCGACGCACGAGACCTTCAGCCCCATGCCCTGCGCCGCGGCGAGCATCAGGACGCCCATGATGGACTTGCCGTTGACCGACTTGGCCGTCGCACTCGAGCGTGCACGTCGCACTTGTAGCGGTTGGCCACTTGGACCAGCTGCGCCGCGGCCCGGGCGTGCAGGCCCAGCGCGTTGATGATGGTCGAACTCGCCTTCCGCGCTGTTCCGGATCGGCATCACCTCTCCCCGACACATCCTACAAGCAAGGCGCCCGAGGCACGCCGGCCAGCAGCGCCGCCAAGACGAACAGCACACGGTGGGACACCTTCCTGGCCACCAGAACGTAGCTGAGCGCCCCCAGGGCGAGACAACCCCGCGCCAGGAGCCAGCCCCGCCCAGCCCCCCTGTTGCGTCCCGAAGGCGAAGGCCAGCCAGGCGCCGCCGCACCCGCGCTCGCCGCGGCCACCGCCCGGAGCCGAGCGCCCCCGCCTGGGCAGACGCGCCCGGGCCACGGCCTCCACCAGCGGTCCCCCAGCGTGGAGCGCCCATCCGGAAGAGCTGCGCGCGCAGCGTGAGGTGCACGACGTTGTACAGGACCAGGAAGAGGACCGCCGCCCAGGCCCCCAGCCAGCGGCACGAGCGCCGCGCACAGGGCGCCCACCGCGGGCTTGAGCGAGAGCCAGAAGAAGCCGTCGCCCAGCGCGGCCAGGGGACCCATCAGGGCGCCGCTTGAACTCCTCCACGCGCTCGGGGTCCTCCTCGCCGCGGGCGATGCGCTCCTCGTGGAAGAGGACGCCGCCCACGATGGCCGCGGCCACGTAGGGGTGGGTGTTGAAGAGCGTCAGGTGGCGCTGCACCGCCGCCGCCGCGCCTCCGGGTCCGGGTAGAGGCAGCTCCAGCGCCGGGTAGACCGCGTAGGCCAGCCCGAGGTTCTGCATCCCCTTGGGGTTCCAGCTGGCCTGGAGAAGCAGGGAGCGCAGGAAGACCCGCAGCCACCGAGTGCGGCAGGGGAGTGCTCGGGCCGATCGCGTCACCGCAGAGCCCCCGGAGGCCAGCGTCGCCCGTCACCACCGCCGCCCCGACCAGCCGGCCCAGAGCGCCGCGCCCGCTGGGCGTGCGGCCCCGCGGCCGCGATGGCCGCCGCCACGCAGGCCATCGCCGGGAAGGCCCAGGCCAGCCCTCGCAGCGCCACCAGGGGGACCCGGGCAAGGAGAGGGCTCAGAGCCAAGGCCCAGGCCGGCGCAGGCCGCGTTCAGCCCGAGGTGAAGACCAGGACGTAGGGCCAGATGCCCAAGAGGTTCTGCCGGACCGCCCGCTCCAGCTCCCCGTGCTCGCGCCAGCTCCAGCGCCTGCACGCTCAGCGAGCCGCGAGTAGCGCGCTCGAGGCGTCGGTCCACCCGCCGTCCCGAGGACGCCCCAGCCCGGCAGAAGAGGAGGAGGCACAGGCTCCAGAGCGCCGGCGTGCCTCCGCCGCCTGTCTGCGAGGCCATCGCCGCCGAGGCGGCGGTGGTGCCGGTGGCGGCCAGCGTGTCGTTCTCCGGGAGGGCCGCCCCGAGCGACGGCGCGTCCCCAGGTAGAAGAGCTCCAGGACCATGCCCAGGTAGAGCCCCGTCTGCAGCTCGCCCAGGAGCAGCCCCATCCCGGTGGCCGCCACCAGGGGACGGCTGAACATCGCCTGGAGGAAGGCGCGACGCTCGAGGGCCACCAGCGCGCCCCAGGCCCCCGCCAGCGCGACGTGGCTGCCAGGCCTCGTGCATGGGCGCGGCTGCTCTAGCCCTTCTCGAAGCGCTCCACCATCTCCGAGAAGGTGACGGGCCGCTCCGGACGGAACCCCACGGACCTCGATGTCCCACGCCCTCGTCGTGGAGGGTCCTGCAGCTGCTCCGAGCTCCTCGGCGGTGAGGAACACCGAGGCGGAGACCTGCCGCCGCATCGGGCCGTGGTGGACGTTGCCCAGGTTCACCCGGGCGCAGGGGAAGTCCGCGGCGTGCGGGCCTCGCAGCAGCGCCGGGACGTCCCGGAGCAGGAGCAGGGTGCGCACGCCGTCGCGTGGCGAAGGTGGGCGAAGGGAGTCTCCCGGAGCGGGAGGATGTCCACCTCGAGCTCGGGCGGGACCGCCAGCCCCATCGCGGTCCGCATCAGCGGGCTGTGCGCCGCCTCGTCGTCGGCGACGACCACCCGCGCGACCTTCGGAGTCCCGGGAGCCACGCTTCGACCACCTGTCCGTGGATGAGCCGGCTGTCGATGCGGAGGAAGGAGATCACGGGGGCTCGGGCGACAGCGGCCGGACGGTAGGGACCGACTGACGAGCCCTCGACGCGCGCGAGGGGCTCAGGACGGGACGTGCCGCAGCCGGCGCGCGTCGCGGACCAGCTCCGACGCGAAGCGGATGTTGCGCTGGGCGTAGGTGTAGGAGCGACTGGGCCAGCTCGTGCGAGCGGTAGGTGCTCCTTCCGGAGCGAGGCGGCCTTGAGCAGCATGGGGAGATTGACCCCGGCCAGCACCTCGACGTTCTGCCTTCTCGCAGAGGAGGAGCGACTCCTTGCACGGCGTGCCACCGAAGAGGTCGGCCAGCACCAGCACGCCCTCGCCGTGATCGAGGTCCTTCACCGCCGCCCGCATCTGGGCGCGGATCGTCTCCGGCGAGCGTGCCCGGCTCGATGCTGACCGTCGCCACCGCGGGCAAGCTCCCATGATCTGTTCGGCGGTCGCCACGAGCTCCTGCGCCAGACGACCATGGGCTGCGACCACGAGCCCGACCATGATGACACCTCTCTGCAGTCCGCGCGGCTCCTACTCCCACGCCGCCGTGGGCTGCAACCCTTCGACACTAGTGGCCCAGCGGATCTTCATCCGTGCCACCTCACAATAAGACGGGATCGGAGGGTGAGCCAGCCGGCGTCCACCGAGACCCCTGGGTTGGAACGACCCTCGGCAGCGCTTCTCGGCGCCAGTAACAGGCCTGGAGCAACGCCTGCTCGCTCGAGTCTACCTGTCCCGGGGCCCTCACTCCTTCTCGATGTCCCGGTGCTGGAGCTGGACGTCGGGCCGGCCGGCCCCGAGCCGCTCGGGCCAGGGCCGTCGGCCAGCGGCCACGCTCCGGTGCTTCCCGCCGGTGCAGCCCAGGGCGACGGTCAGGTAGGCCTTCCCCTCCCGCTGGTAGCGGGGAAAGAGGAACTGCACGAGGTCCACGACCCGGTCGAGGAACTCCTGGGTCTCCGGGCGCTCCAGGACGTAGCGCGCGACCCGGGGGTCCTCCCCGGTGAGCGCCTTCAGCTCGGGGACGAAGTAGGGGTTGGGCAGGAACCGTAGGTCGAAGACCAGGTCCGCCTGGGGAGGCACGCCGTAGCGGTAGCCGAAGGAGAGCACGGTGAGGCTGGGCGCGGCTGGCCCCCGCTCGCCGAAGCGGGCCTGCACCAGCGCGCTTGAGGTCGTGGACGTTGAGCTGGCGAGGTGTCGATGACCTGGTCGGCCAGGTCGCGGAGCTCGCGCAGCAGCTCGCGCTCCCGGGCGATGCCCGTCGGGGACGCTGCCCGTCCGGGGCGAGCGGGTGGCGGCGGCGGGTCTCGGAGAAGCGCCGGACGCAGGCTCTCGTCCGAGGCGTCGAGGAAGAGCACAGCTCGACCTGGTGCCCCTCGCCCCGGAGCTCGGCCGAGGACGCCGCGGCGCCTCGCCGCAGCATGTGCCCCTCGCGGGCGTCGATCACCAGCGCCAGGCGGGTGTCCCGGCCGGCCAGCTCGGCCAGCTCGGTGAGCTGCGGCACGAGGACCACCGGAAGGTTGTCGATGCAGAAGTAGCCGGCGTCCTCGAGCGCCCGGATCGCGGTGGACTTCCCCGAGCCCGACATGCCGGTGAGGATGACGATGCGCCGGCGACCGTTCGCCGGGACGCCATCACTCGACCTCCTCGCCCAGCGTCCTCCGCATGGCGCCCTCGGCGATGGCGCGGTTGAGCCGCTCGGCGAACTCCTTGGCGCGAGTGGTGCCCCTGCAGCTTGAGGAGGTGGTTCCGCGCGGCCACCTCGATGAGGGTGGTGATGTTGCGGCCGGGCCGCACCGGGATGCGTGGAGAGCGGGAGGTCCACGCCGACGACGTTGAAGAAGCGCTCCTCGACGCCCAGCCGGTCGTACTCCCGCTGGGGGTCCCACTCGACCAGCTCGATGACCAGCTCGATCTTCTTGCGGTCGCGGACCGCGGCCACGCCGAAGAGGTCCTTGATGTTGATGATGCCCGAGGCCGCGGATCTCCATGTGGTGCTTGATGATCGGGTTGCCCGACGCCGTAGACCGTGTCCTGCTTGCGCCGGGTGACCTCGACGATGTCGTCGGCCACCAGGCGGTGGCCGCGCATGACGAGGTCGAGGGCGATCTCGCTCTTGCCGATGCCGCGACTTGCCCAGCAGGAGGATGCCCACGCCGAAGACGTCCATGAGCACGCCGTGGAGGCTCGCGGACTCGGTGAGCGCCTCGTCGAGGAAGCCGGTGACCTGCTGGATGAAGGTGGACGAGAGCAGCGGGGTCTTCATCAGCGCCAGCTGCGCCGTGCTCGCAGGCGTCCACCAGCGAGCGGGGGATCGTCAAGTCCTTGGTGACCACGACGCAGGCCAGGTCCTGCGTCGCTGAGCTTCTTCAGCGCCTCGCGCTGCGTGGCCTCGGTCGAGGGTGTCCAGGTAGCTGATCTCGGTGTTGCCGAAGACCTGCACCCGCTCGGGGTGGAGGTGCTCGGTGAAGCCCGCCAGCGCCAGGCCCGGCTTCTGGATTCGCGAGCTGGTGATGACGCGGCCGAGCCCCTCCGCCCCGGTCACCAGGGTCAGCTGGAGCCCGTAGTCCCGGTCCTCCAGCAGCCGCGCGATCTTGATCGAACCCATGAACGGAAGCGCTTGATGTATCACGGGGCTCCCCCACGTGCCCCCCGACGAACACGCTCCCACGGCCGATGACACGCGGCGCGCGCGGTGGCTGCTGCTCGCGGCGCTGGCGGTCGGGGCGGCGCTGCGCGGCTGGCTGGCCCTCACCGACGCCGGCATCGCCTGGCCCGACGAGATCTACCAGTCGCTCGAGCCCGCGCACCGGCTGGTGTGGGGCCGGGGCTGGGTGGCGCTCGAGTTCCGTGAGGGCCTGCGCACCTGGATTCTCCCGGGGATGGTCGCCGCGCTGCTGGAGGTGGCCCGCGGGCTCGGCCTCTCCCGGCCGGCGCTCTACGTGCCGGCGGTCAAGCTGCGTGTTCGCCGCGGTGGGTGTGGCCACGGCCTGGGCCACGGCTCGGCTCGCGCGACGGATGGGCGCCGGGCCGCTCGAGTCCGCGGCAGTCGGCACACTCTGGGCGCTCGCCGCGCCGGCCATCTACTTCGCACCTCGCGGGCTCTCCGAGCCGCTCTCTGCGCTGCCGGTGACGCTCGGGCTCGCCTGGGCACTGCCCGCCGACGCTTCCCGCCGCGAGCGGGTGCTGGGAGCCTCGCTCCTGGGTCTCGCGGTGCTGCTCCGGCTGCAGAATTCGCTGATCTGCGTTGCGCTCGTCGGAACGTGGCTCGCCCGGCGACGGTGGCAGAAGACTGCCGAGGTCGTCGTCGTGCTGCTCGCCTTCGCGTTCCTCCTCGGGCTGCTGGACCGGCTGACCTGGGGCGGCTGGTTCCACTCGGCCCTGGCCTACTGGCGCTACAACTGGGTCCAGGGCCGGGGCGCGCTCTTCGGCGCCTCACCGCCGGGCTACTACCTCCGTGTGCTGTGGACCTCGATGCCCTGGGTGGCGGCGGTGATGGTTCCGGCGGTGGTGCTGGGGGCCATTCGCGCGCCCGCGCTGGCGGCGACGGTGGCGCTCTTCCTCGCAGTCCACAGCGCCATCCCGCACAAGGAGCTGCGGTTCATCCTCCCGGTGCTGCCCGCGGCCATGGCCCTCGCGGGGGTGGGTCTCGCGGTGGCGGCGCGCCGGGTGGATCACCGGTTGCCCGTGGGGCTGGGGCTCGTCGCTGCCGTCCTCTCCGGGGCGCGGTTCCACACCCTGACCTTCGGCGACCTCGGGGCATACGAGGGTCAGCGAGACGGGGTGAGCGCGTACGAGGACTTCGCCCCCATCAACCGCCTCCTCATGGTGGCCGGCGAGCTCCCCGGCCTGTGCGGCCTCAAGGTCGAGGCCACGCACATCGCATGGGCCGGCGGGTACACCTACTTCCATCGGGACGCACCGATGTACTCGCACCTCGGGCCGCCACGCGGAGCACGGCACTACAACGTCGTTCTCACCCCGGCCTTCACGGTTCCGCCCGGGACGGTGGTGGCGCGCGACGGTCCGCTGGTGCTGGCGAGACTGTTCGATGGGCCGTGCACGCCCGATCCGGCCTACCGCCAGGACCTGCCCTGAGCGTCAGCGTTCGACGGGCACGAGGCGCAGGTCGTAGGTGACCGTCACCGCGTCGCCGACCTTTATCTCCGCGAACAGCACCTTGGTGGGCTTCACCACCACGCCGTGGTCGGCGAGCACCACGGTGGAGCGACCACGCGCGCGGAGGCCGTTCCCGTCGCGCAGCACCCGCGTCAGCTCCTTCTGCTGCTTGGCCACCCCGTGCACGGTCCAGCGCACGTCGAGCTCCATCCGCACCGGCTTCCCGGACTCGAGCAGGCTCAGCTCGTCGAGCGGGCGCGCTCCGAGGAGGTCAAGCCGGACGTCGGGGAACGCCACCGACTCCGGGCCGCTCGTTGGCAGGTGGTTCTGACCGTCGCAGACGTGGTCCCGGGGGAAGCGTCCGCCGGCGGCGTAGTCGAGGCCGAGCGCCTCGGTCATGTGGCAGTCGCGTGTGCTCCCGTCGCCGTGGATGCCGGCGATGGGCACCACCACGCTGCCCGACGCTCCGGCGAGCGTCGCCGGATCCAGCGTCACCTCGCCGCGGATGTCCTGCGCCATCTGGGTGTGGGTGCCGAGGCTGTAGACCACGATCGCCTCCGCCTTGCTTCCCTCGGCCGCCGGCGCGACGCGGTAGGTCCGCGGCTCGGCGAGCGCGGCGACGGGAAGCTGGGCTGCGAGGAGCAGCCAGCGTATCGAATCTCACGTCCATCGCTCCTCCCGCGCACCGCGCCTCCCGGGGCTGTCGCGCGTGACGCGCCGGAGCCGTGACATCCGCGTGGCAGGCCGGGCAAAGTTCCCGCCCATGTCCGACTGCGTGTTCTGCAAGATCCGGGACGGCCACATCCCCGCCAAGCTCGTGATGCGGGACAATCGGTGCATGGCCTTGGAGGACATCAACCCCCAGGCACCGGTGCACCTGCTCTTCGTCCCCCTCCAGCACATCCCGTCGAACAACGCCCTCACCCCCGAGGACCGCGAGCTCGTGGGGCACCTCGTGCTCACAGCCTCCCGCGTGGCGGCCGAGCGCGGCATCGCCGAATCCGGCTACCGCGTCCTCTTGAACACCGGTCCCGACGCGGGACAGCAGGTCTTCCATCTGCACCTCCACCTGCTCGGGGGACGGCCGCTCAAGGGCTCGATGGGTTAACCGTGAAAGATGTCATTCGCTTGCATCAGGTGATGCCAACGGCTTGAACTTCCATCCACTGCTCTTGGCCAACCCCGCGGATTTCTTTCCCTTGGCGCTGGCGACTCCCTTGCTTGAGGCAACAGGCATGGAGCCCCGGCGGGTTCCGGGGAGAGAAAGGGAGAGCAAACGATGGCCAGCCCCGAGATGGCGACCTGGACCAATGGTGAGCACGGGGGCGTCACGATGGCGCGCGGTACCGATGCGCGCCGGGCGTTGCGCGAGGCGGGACTTCGAGTCACCGAGCAACGGCTGCGGGTGTACGAGGCGCTGCAGAAGGCTGCTCGCCCCATGAGCCACCCGGAGATGGTGGCGCTCCTCCCGCAGGACGGGATGGACCGCACCACCGTGTACCGGATCCTGATGGACCTCACCGAGCGCGGCCTGGCCCACCGGCGGGATCTCGGTGACCACGTGTGGCGGTTCGACCTGCGCGGCACGGACCAGCGGCGCCACGAGCAGAACCACCCCCACTTCAGCTGCACCGAGTGCGGCGCGCTGGAGTGCCTGCCGATCGACGCGGTCATCCTGTCGCCGGCGCTCGCCCGCTCCGCGGCGGAGGTTCACCTCCGCGGCCGCTGCGCGCGCTGCGCCGCCTAGTCAAGACTCCTCGGTCGGAGCCATCGTCGGAAAGCCGGTGCTCCCCAGCACCCGGCGCTTGACGCGCTGTGCGCCGGCGCGGGTCACCACCCCGTACGGGTACCCGGGACGATCCGGGTCGACCACCGGGAGCGCGTCGAGATCTGCCGCATCCATCCGGGCGAGCGCCTCGGCCAGGCTGGCCTGGGCGAGCACCGGGTGCACTGGACGCATCAGGTCCAGCGCGACCAGGACCGGATCCAGCTTGGCGTCGTTCCAGACCTCGCGCAGGTCCTCCACCTGGACCAGCCCCGCGGGCTGCCCGTGCTCGTCGAGGACCGGGAGCGCCCCGGACTCCGAGGAGACCAGCTGATCGAACAGCGCCCCGAGGCGGGTGCTGGCGGGCACCGCCGGACAGCGCACCATCGCCTCGGCCACCTGCGTCCGTCGGAGCACGTCCGCCTCGGTGATCGCGCGCGGCGAGTTCCGCTCCACCAGCGCGTGGCACAGCGCCGAGGCGAGGGTGCAGGTCACCATCAGCGGGAGGATGGCCGAGGTGTTCCCGGAGAGCTCGTACATGATCATCAGCCCGGTGAGCGGTCCGCGGGTGAAGCCGGCCACGCATCCGCCCATCCCCGCGAGGGCGTAGCCCCCGGAGTGCATGCCGGCGCCGGGGACGGCCAGCCGCAGGAGCTCGCCGAACGCACCGCCGCCCATCCCTCCGATGACCACCGCCGCGAAGAAGGTGCCTCCGGAGCCGCCGCTGCCGAGCGTGATGCAGGTGGCCACGAGCTTCAGCGCACAGGCGACCAGCAGGACCGAGAGGCCCAGCCTGTCCGCGGTGGCAAGGTTGAGCGACTCGTGCCCCACCCCCCACACCGTCGGGCTCACGAGGCCCAGGGCACCCACCACCAGGCCGCCGATGGCGGCCCGCGCCGGCAGCCGCTGTCGTCCGAGCCAGCCCGACACCGCGCCCGGGCGATTGCCGGCGAAGAGCTCCTCGCTCCAGTGCAGCAACCGGACGAACGCGTAGGCCAGGAGCCCGGTGAGGAGGCCAAGCGCGGCGTAGGCGAGGATCTCCCAGCCGCTCTGCAGCTGGTACGGCACCCGCTCCAGCATCGCCGCGTTGCCCATCACCCCGCGGGCCACGAGGGTGGCGGTGACGCTGGCGAGGAAGATGGGGCTGAACACTTTCAGCTCGAACTCGCGGAGGATGATCTCCAGGGCGAAGACCGCTCCTCCGATGGGAGTGTTGAACGAGGCGGCGATTCCCGCCGCCCGCACCCGCGGCGAGCAGCACCGAGAGCTCCCGCCGGGTGAAGCCCAGGGTCCGTCCCACCGCGCTGCCGAAGGCGGCCCCCCCGTAGACGATGGGACCTTCGCGGCCCGCCGATCCGCCGGTGCCGATGGTGAGCGCCGAGGCGAGCAGCTTGCGCAGCCCGCGCCGGGCGGTGAGGGCCTCGGGGTTCTGCTGCACGGCGGCCACCACCTCGGGGACGCCGTGGCCGCGCGTCCCGGGATGGGCCTCGAGCAGCCGGCCCACCAGCGCGCCGCCGGCGGCCGGCACGAGGATGCGCGCCCAGAGCGGCAGCGTGGGCAGGACCGCCAGCAGATCGCCGCCGTGGCCGAACACCGCGTTGACCGCGGCCATCGCCACCAGGGGGTAGTAGAGCGCGAGTGCGCCGAGCACCAGCAGCGCCAGGACTCGCAGCCGCCTGCGCGCCACGTCCCGGGCGCCACCCGTCCGGACGAGACGGGTGAGCCCCAGCGCGGACAGCGCCAGGGGAACGCCGATGACCAGGTACTCCGGACGCCAGGGGGCGTGGGCCAGCGCGTCCCGGAGCGCCGCGCGGGTCTCCGAGCCCCGGCGGACGATGTCGATGACCTGCGGCCAGCCGAACACCACGCCGCTCACCACGCCGATGAGGTTCGCGAAGACCCCCGCCGCGAGGCCTCCGTAGAGGCCCACCACCGCCCCGGCCACCGGGAGCACCGTGGCCCCGGGGAGGCGGAGCCGGTCCAGCGCCCGGGCGAGCCGCGCCACTCCCGAATGCCAGGCCCGGGCGAGGCCGGACTGGGCCCCTGGGGGTGCCTCCCCGGCGGGCCGCCCCTCGTCCACCGAGCCGGTCACGGGTCGCTCCTGACGCCCGGAAGGCATCCAGAGGGACCTTCTTGCTCGTCCCTGTGGCCAGGCAACCCGGGACGGGCTAGGAGAGCCGACCGGAAGCACCTCGGAAGCCACTGCACAGGATGGGAACGATGCACCGTTGGGTCGTGGTGTGTGCCGCAACCGCCATCGTCGCGGGTTGCAACCAGTACACGGAACCCCCTCCCCCGCGAGACGTCCAGGCGTTGACCACCCGGTCGCGGGAGATGACCTGGTCCGGCATCGACTACGCGGGGACCGGCATGGGGCGGATGCAGCGCAACGGGACCTCGGGAGTGAACTCGGACACCAACGACGACGTGGCGCAGCAAATCGACCGCGAGACGCCGCCGGAGGGCCTGCCCGCCGGCACCGGAGTGTTCGGGCCGGGCACCGGCATCAGCGAGGCGATCAGCGGCCGGGGCACGACCGTCCCCAGCGCGGACCTCGACGAGCCCGAGATGCGCAACGCCCAGCGCGGCGGCCGGGTCTACCGTCCGAGCGACCACTACTTCGTCAACGGCGTGGACATGGGTCCGAGCTGGGACGCGGCACCGGGCACGGGTGGCCCGAACAAGTCCAAGATGGCGCAGCCGTAGAGCGCCGTCCGTCCCGCTTGCACCGGGCGTGGAGTGCGCTCGTGGCCTCGAGTCCGGTTGGGACCTCTTCAACCGCGCGTGGGAAAGCGGACCTCGACGGTGTAGCAGCCGGGCGCGGGCGGGAGCGGGAGCGCGCCGGGGACGACGCAGTCGCGCGCGGCCCGGTCGAGCACGTCCGACCCGGTCGTGCCGAGCAGGCCGACGTCGCTCGGACGTCCCGCCTCATCGAGGCAGAAGTGGAGCGGCACCAAGGGGACGGCGTGGCGCGCGGTGCGGACCACCTCGGCCGGGGCGCAGCGCGCGGCGGACCACGCCAGCCGCTGCGCGAGCGCGGCGAGGAGGGTCGCGCCCTGTCCGCCGGCGACCGGGTCGGTCCCGTCGCCCGGGGCGGGCCCTCCCGTGCTCGCCGCCGCCGTTCCCGTCGTGGCCGCTGCGCCGGCCGGCCCGGCAGCTCCGGCGGCGCCGGCACTCCTGACGGGTGGCGACGAGCCGGCAAGCACCCAGACGTCCGACTGCACCGCGCTCACCAGCGCCTCGGCGCCGAGCGCTGCCGCGTCACCGGCGCCCTCCGCTCCGGGCGTCTGGACGTCGGCCCGGCGGCTGGCACGGGTCGAGGAACGCGAGGGCGGCGGGCGCGGCGAGACGAGGCCCGGATCCACGGCGGGCGAGGCACGCTCGGCCGCGGCGACGCCAGGCTGCGCCCTGCCGGGTGTCTCCTGGCTCCGGTCCGGAACGCCGGCCGTGCCCGGCTGTCCCACCAGCGCCACCCGCATCGCCGGGGCGGCGCCGAAGCGCGGATGCGCGAGCGCGAGGAGCCCGGCGAGAACGGCGACGTGCACCGCCGCCGAGGCGGCCAGCGCGCGGCGGAGCCGGCGCGCGCTCACGCCGACCCCCGCGGGGCGAAGAGGCGGTGCCCGGTATCGGTTCGCGCCTCGGCGAGCCCGAGGCCGTAGAGCTCTCCCAGCCGCTCCGCGTCGAGCAGCTCGGCGGAGAGTCCCTGTCCCAGGACGCGGCCATCGCGGAGCAGGAGGGCCGCGTCGGTGAAGGCCGCGGCGAGGTTCGGGTCGTGGAGCACGGCAACCGCCGCCAGCCCGGTGCGCACGCGTGCCCGCACCCGCTCCAGCACCTGGGCCTGGTGCTGCAGATCGAGGAATGCGGTGGGCTCGTCGAGCAGGAGCAGCGCCGGCTCCTGGGCCAGGGCCCTTGCCACCAGAAGCAGGCGCCGCTCGCCGCCGGAGAGCCGCGAGACGATCCGCCCTGCCAGGTGCGCGATGCCGAGCTCGGCCAGCACCGCGCGCGCCAGCGCGAGGTCCTTCGCCCCCGGAAGTCCCCAGACGCCCTGGTGCGGCGCCCGCCCCATGAGGACCAATTCCAGCCCGGTGAAGCCCGGGTCGCCGTCGAAGGACTGGGGCACCCAGGCCACGCGCCGGGCGAGGGCACGGCGCTCCCAGCGTCCGACCGGCGTCCCGAAGAGGCGCACCTCGCCCTGGAGTGGCCGGAGCAGCCCCAGGACGGTGCGGAGCAGGGTGCTCTTCCCCGAGCCGTTCGGCCCGAGCACCGACCAGAGAGAGCCGGGGCCGATGGCCACCGACACCCCCGACACCACCGGGCAGCCTCCGTACCCCACCGCCAACGCGGTGGTCTCGAGGACTGGCGCGGTCACGCCGGATGCTCCCGCCGGTTCAGGAGCCAGACGAAGAAGGGGCCACCCACCACCGCGGTCACCACGCCCACCGGCGGCTCGGCGTGGAACACCGGAAACAGCACCCGGGTGGCCGCGTCGGCGAGCACCAGGAACGCTGCTCCGCCCAGCGCGCTCGCGGGGACGAGGAGTCGCTGGTCCGGCCCGAGCCACAGCCGGAGCAGGTGCGGCACGATGAGCCCGACGAAGCCCACCAGCCCCGCGAGCGCCACCGCCCCGGCGACGCTGAGCGAGGCCGCGAGGAGCACGAGGGCCCGCGTCCGACGCACCGGCACTCCCAGCGAGGCGGCCTCGTCGTCGCCCAGCGAGAGCAGGTTGAGCCGCGCCGACTCGGCCCAGAGGAGCCCGAGGGCGACGAGCTGCAGCACCCCACCCACGAGGAGCGTGCGAGGCCGCTCGTACCCGAGACTCCCGGCGAGCCAGTACAGGACCTCACCGAGCCGGTCGGGAGTGAGGAGCGTCTTGATGCAGGTGATGACCGCCGCGGCGAAGGCGTTGAACACCACCCCGGTGAGGAGGGCGGCGTAGGGGGAGCTGCGGGCGCGTCCGGCGGCAAGCACCAGCGCCATCGCGGCGACCGCCCCGACGAAGGCGAAGAGCGACGGACCGGCCACCGCCTGCAGCCCCAGCGCCAGGGCCAGCGTCGCGCCGAGCGCCGCGCCTCCGGAGACGCCGAGGACGAAGGGGTCGGCGAGCGGGTTGCGGAGGAGCGCCTGCAGCGCGCTGCCGCTCGCCGCCAGCGAGGCCCCGACCAGCGCCCCGAGCACGGCCCGTGGGATGCGGAGCCCGAACATCACTCGCCCGTCCGGTGAGGCGGGATCCGCCAGGGCCCGGAGTATTTGCACCGGGTACTCGCCGAGCAGCGCCGAGGCGGCGAGCGCCACCAGGAGCAGCACGAGAAGCCCGACGAGGACGACGGTGGCGCGGGCCGGCGTGAAGCGCACCCCCGAGGGCACGGGGAGCGGGCCGGCCACGGTGGTCATCGCCCCGCCTCGGGGTGAACGAGCGCGAAGAGCTGCTCCAGCCCCCGACCCAGCGCCGGGCCGGGGTGGAGCAGCGCCTGCCCCGGGACGGAGGCCCAGCGCGCCTCCGCGAGACCGGGGAGCTCCCGCAGCCGATCGCGACCCGCCGGGGTCATCGAGGCGTCGAGGATGAGCTCCGGACGGCTCCGCAGCGCGCGCTCCACCGAGTAGACGGGGTACGGGCTCGCCGCGTCGGCCGCCACGTTCAGGGCCCCGGCGTCGGAGAGGAGCTCGTCGGCGAAGCCCCCCGGGCCGGCCACCACCAGCGGGTCGAAGCCGTAGACCAGCAGGACCCGGACCGGCTGCCGGCCGCGGGAACGCTCCCGGATGCGGGTCCGGGTGCCCTCCAGCTCCTTCGCCAGCACCTCCCCCTGGGCGGCGCGTCCGAGGGCCTTGCCGGCGGCGCGCTCGGCCGCGAGCACGTCGCCGACCGTCGCCAGCGGCAGGAGCAGCACGGGCGCGCCCAGCTCGGCAATCCGCTCCACCGCCTGGCGATTGCCGGGCCCGGGCTCGGCCAGGACGAGATCGGGGTGGAGAGCCATCACCGCCTCGACGCTCGGGTCGACGAAGCCGCCCACCCGCGAGAGGCGCGCCACCTCGGGCCGCTCATCGAACCGCGACACCCCGACCAGACGCTCCCCGGCGCCGAGGGCGAGCACGACGTCGGTGAGCGACGGGGTGAGGGTCACCACTCTGCGGACCTCTCCCTTCGGGGCGGGCCCGAGCATCCGGAGCGGACCGGGGTCCGCGCCGGCGCCGAGCACCATCAGCGAGAGGAGGGCCGCGGCGGTCACGGCGCCGGAGACACCACGAGGTCGTTGATGAAGTCCGGGCAGATCGGCTGCGGGACCCCGGCGTCCACGTAACCCGGTCGCTCCACGAAGGAGTTGGTGCCGTAGTCGAGGACGTAGAGACGGCTCGCCGTCTCGTCGGCGACGTAGACGCTGGTGTTCTGGGCCACGGCGCGCCCCACGCTCGGCGGCTTCTCGCCAGCGATGCTGGTCGGGACCCAGCTGGCGATCTGCTGGTCGCTGGCGTTGAGAAGCAAGAGCGAGGTGTGCTCCACCGTGACGACGTTGAACAAGCTGTCGTAGGTCCGGGCGCCGGCGCAGCTCACCAGCATCGGCTGGCCCGCAGAGCCCAGCGGAAGCGCGGCGAGCCACTCCACATTCTGGCAGGTGCCGGCGTCCCCGCCGAGGCCCTGGACCGCCGACAAGGCAGCCTGCCCGGACTTGGTGGGGTCGATGCGGACCACCAGCGGCGGCCCGTAGTCCGAGCCGCTGAAATCCTCGAAGAACCGGAGCACGTTGGCGGCCACGTACACGTAGCCGTTCCGGGCGATGGCCTGGGTGGGCGAGGGGCTAAAGGGCCCACCGTCGGGGGCCGTCCCCCCACCAGGAAGCCCGGCCACCAGCGGCTGCAGATCGTAGGTGTCCTTCACCGTGGCGCTCGCCGGGTTGCTCACGTCCACCCGCAGCACCTTCCCGGTCTGGTTCAGGGGGACGAAGATGTCGTTGCCAATCTTCCCGAAGGGCTCGGGGAACGTTCCCGGGTCGAACGCCGCCCCGCCGAGGTCCTGGAGGCCCAGCGCCCCCGCCCCCCCGTCGAGAACCGTCCCGGCCTGGGCCGGGCTCGGTCCCCCGAAGATTCGGAGCGCGTTCACGCCGGTGGCCATGACGTAGACGCGCGTGCCGCCGTCGGCCACCTCGACGTCGATCTGGCTCGTAAAGGCCTTGCTTCCCGTCGTGTCGTTCACCAGAGAGGGGCGCTCGCTGCTGGCAGTGCCCAGCGCGCCGACGGGAATCTCCAGCAGGGTGGAGCTGTCGTGGTCGGAGTACAGGAGCGCGGTGCCGAGGAACCCGAGCGCATCGGGGAAGGTGGCGACGGGCGGGTTCACCGGGCTCCCCAGCATCAGCCCCCCGGGCGCGTCCTTGATGGGCTGCAGGAATCCGCCCGGCCGGGCAATGCACCCGGCGAGGAGCGCGGTCTGGCACCCACCGGACGAGCAGTCCTGGCACACGCCCTGGTTGCAGGCCTGACCCGAGCCGCACTTCAGCCCGCACGAGCCACAGTTGTTGGGGTCGGTGGCCACCGCGGTGCAGATGCCGTTGCACACGCCCTGCCCCACCGGACAGACGCACGCGGCCGCAACACAGACGTTGCCGCCGGAGCACGCCGAGCCGCAGGAGCCGCAGTTGCTGTTGTCCGTCTGCGTGGCAACGCAGGTGTCGCCGCAGCGGACCGTGCCCGAGACGCACTCGACCTCGCTCGACGACAGACAGGCGGGAAGGAGCGCGACGAATGCGAGCAAGAGCGCGGACAGGGCCGCTCGAAAGGACGGCGTCATGGTGTTCCCTCGGTGGAGGCGGACTGCGGGGTGGAAGGAGGCGTGCGCGGGAGGTCGAGGCGCACGGTCAAGGTGGCGAGGTAGGCCCGGCCCGGCAGCGGATAGGCATCGAGGTCGCGGGTCTGGACGTCGCCGAGGTTGGTGGCGTTCAACGAGAGCACCACCTCGGGACGACGCAGCACTCGCACATCCAGTCCCGCGTCGAGGAGCACCCGGCCCGCGATGGACTGGGTATTGGATCGGTTCAGCCACACGAGCGACTGGCCGCGCATCGTGGCGTGCACCCGCAACCACTCGTGCCCGATCCCGAGGCGCAGCGTCCCCCGGTGGCGCGGGCGGAAGGGAATCTCCTTGAGGTAGAAGGCCTCGATGGCGCGGATGTTCTGGGTGAAGAGCAATCCGTAGCTTCCGCTGAGCTCCATCCAGCGCACCGGCTGAAGCCGCCCCTCGGCCTCGAGGCCGGCGGCCCGTGCCGCGGAGGCATTCTGGGGCTTGGTGGGCAAGGGCGGCTGGTACTCGTAGGTGATGAGGTTCTCGTACTGGGCAGCGAAGCCCGCTACCCGGAACATCCCGGGTGCGCCGGCGATGCCCGCTCCGGCATCGACGAACACTCCGCGCTCGGGCTGGAGGTCCGGGTTGGCGAGCTGGGTCCCGCTGGGGATGTAAAGCTCGAGGAACGAGGGAACCCGGTACGACTGACCCACGTTGGCCTGCAGGGTGACCCCGGCCGGGAGCGCCCAGGACACGCCCAGCTTCGGTGAGACCCCGATGAACGGTCCCGCCTGATCCAGCCGCACCGAAGGGACGAGGGAGACCCGATCGCTCGCGAGCCGCCACTCGTCCTGGACCGAGACGGAGGTGACTGCCCAGCGCGGCGCCTGGGTTCCGCTCTCGGCGAAGGACAGCCCCACCGATGCGGACCCCGACAGCCAGTGGTGCCCGAGCGGTAGCGTCCCGTCCCAGCTCAGCGAGGCCTGCCACCACTCGGTGTTCTGGGAGAAGAAGCCGCCCCGGAAGGTGTTCGTCTCACGTCGGGCGTCGAGACGCAGCGAGGTGTCCGCACCCGAGGAGAACGTCCGTGAGAGGCGCAGACCGCCCTGGAGCCCGAGGAAGTCCTGGTGCGCGTCCGGGCTGGGGTCGTCAACGGTTCCCGCCAGCCCCCGGGAGAGCGCGCTCACCTGGAACAGCCCGTCCAGCTGCCAGGATCCGAGTCGCCCACCTCCTTTGGCCAGCCCGCCCACCCACGTCGCCTGGTTGTTCTGCCGGGTCAACGTGTTCGGATTGCTGGCCGGCGTCCCGGCGAGCGGGTCGTAGACGTAAGGAAAGTCGCCGTCGCTGTGGCCGGCGTGCAGCTCGAGCAGCCCCGAGCCGCCAAGCACCGGCCCGGACGCGCTCGCGCTCCCCTGCAGCGTCCCGAAGCTGCCCACGCCCAGGTCGCCGGAGACGACCGGCTCGGCGGCGCTCCGGGTGACGAGGTTCACCACGCCCCCGAGGGCTCCGGCGCCGTAGCGCGCGCCCGCGCCACCCCGGAGCACCTCCACCTGCTGCACCGCCGGCAGCGGAACCAGGCTCAGGTCGGCGATGCCACCGAGCCCGTTCAGGGGAACTCCGTCGAGCAATACGAGAACTCCGGTGCTCGAGGCACCCCGGAGGACGAGCTGCTCGCTCTGGCCGAGGCCCCCGCTCTGTTGCAGCACCATGCCCGGCGCCTCTCCCACCAGCATGCCCACCGTGGAGATCTCTGCCCGGCGCGAGCCCACGTCCACCACCGTCGTGAGACCGGTCGGGTCACGGACCAGCGGGGACTCGGGAGGCGGAGGCGCGGCCGGCACCGGCACGTCCACCGGTGGCAGCTCCACGGCCGCCGGGGATTGCCCCCAGGCGATCGACGCCACGCTCAACGCCGGCCCGAGACACGCCCGGGCCCACCGCCATCCGCCCATCGTCCGCCTTCCACTCTCTTCTCCGAAGAGAGAAGGCCATCCGCCGGCGCCGGGTCTTCCGGTGCCGTACCCTCGGGCAGGTCTCCTGGCTCACGGCCGGGGAGACATCTGGATCGCCGCCAAGGTGTATCAGATCGCGGCCGAGGCGTTCCGTCAGGTGCCGCGCGGAACCGTGAAGTACCGCTACCTGTTCAACTTGACGGTTGTCGTCAGGAGCCGGCGCGCGCGGGATGTCCATCGACTCCGCGCCGCCAATCCTGCTGCAGGACGTCGAGCTGCCCCAGGACGACTGGCCCTATCTCTATCTCCGCCATCGGACACTGGCCGCCCACTACATCGTGGCACTGCTCGGCGTGTTGGGAATCGCCGCGCTGTTCATCTGGCTCGCCGCCCGAGACGGAGACACAGGGGATCGCGCCCTGGCTCCCGTCGCGTCGCGCGCCGGCGCGGGTGACTACTTCGGTCGGATACACGCGCGAGACCTGGCGCTCTTCTCGACCGGACTCGGGTTCCTGCTTCTCGAATCCAAGAGTGTCACCGAGATGTCGCTCCTCTTCGGATCGACGTGGACGGTGAATCTCATGGTGTTCGCATCCATTCTGACCGTGATCGGCGTCGCCAATCTCCTGGCCGCCAAGCTCTCGCTCGCCGCATTACCCGGCATCTTCCTCGCGCTGTTCGCGGGTCTCGCGATCGCCTACGCGGTGCCCATCCACGCGTTGCTCGTGCTGCCGCCGGCCGCACAGTGGCTCGCCGGAGGACTGCTGGTCGGTGTGCCGGTGCTGTTCGCGGCCCTCGATGTTCGCGATTCTATTTCGCGATCACGCCAACCCCACGCGAGGGCTCGGCTACAATCTCATGGGCGCCATTCTCGGCGGTGTGCTCGAGTACGCGGCGATGGTGACCGGCGTCAAGACGCTGTACCTGATCGCCGGTGCGGCCTACGTCGTGACCCTGGTCGCAGTGCGACGACTCCAGCCCGCCGCGTCACGCGTTCCACTGGACGCGTCGCTCCGGCAGACGCCCGCCCCACTGCAGGCGTAGTCGGCCGTCGCGCCCTACTCGCTACCCGCTACCCGCTACCCGCTCGGGCGTCAGCGCGCCGTGCTGCCGCTACCGCTCGGCGCGTCAGCGCCCGTGCTACTCGCTACCCGCTCGGGCGCGTCAGCGCCCGTCCTACCCGCTAGTCGCTCGGCGGCGAAGCCGCCGCCGCGTCGCCCTTTGGTCCCGACGGGTCTGTGAGCGCGGAGTAAGACCGGCCTGCTGCCAATAGCGGTACCCGGGCCGGACCCGTTACCATAGCAGGTGCTCCCATTACTCATCGGCGTCGTGGTGCTCGCCGGCGGCGCCGGGTCGGGTGGTCGGACACTGGCGCTGCCCGGTGATTCGGGGGCGAGAGTGTACAATGGACGCGCCGGACAGATCGCGGTGCGCATCCCCAGGATCGATGCCGAGGTGCCCGTCGATGGGACGCTCACCGCGCCGCCCTGGCAGCGGGCCGCGGTCCTGACCGGCTTCTCCGAGTATCTGCCGGTCGACGGGGTTCCGGCTGCGGACTCCACCGAGGTCCTGGTCTGGTATTCGCCGACAGCCATCTATTTCGGCATCCGCGCGTACGAATCGCACGGTGCGGTGCATGCCACGCTCGCCAATCGCGACAAGATCGACGGCGATGACAACATCTTCATCGTCCTCACGCCCTTCGTGCATGGGCGCAATGCACTCGTCTTCGGAGTCAATCCGTTTGGCATCCAGGAGGACGGTACCATCACCGAGGGGGTGACGGCATCGGGTTACGGGGCCAACACCCAGACTGGCGGCCCGACGACCGACCTGAGCGCCGACTTCGTCTACGAATCGAAAGGGCAGCCGACGCCGTATGGTTACAATGTCGTCGTCCGCATTCCCTTTCGCAGCGTGAAATACCAGTCCGCCGATCCGCAGGACTGGGGGATCAACGTCGTCCGCACCGTGCAACACACCGGGGAGAAGGACACCTGGGTCCCGACGCAGCTCGCGGCGGCGTCCTTTCTCGCGCAGTCCGGGACGCTGGTCGGACTGACGCAGCTCAATCGCGGATTGGCTTTGGATCTCAACCCGTTCGTAACCGAGAAGGTGCTGGGTGGCCCGACGACCGCGGTACCGCCGGGCTGGCAATACACGGTGCAGCGTCCGCAATTCGGCGCAAACGCGCGGTGGGGCATCACCAACGATCTGCTGCTGGGCGCGACCTACCACCCTGATTTTGCAGAAGTCGAGTCCGACGCCACGCAACTGAAATACGATCCCCGCAACGCGATCCAGTATCCGGAGAAGCGTCCCTTCTTCCTCGACGGGATCGAACAGTACAATAGCCCGAACAACCTCATTTACACCCGCCAGATCCAGGCACCGACCGGCGCGGTCAAGCTCACCGGCAAGGTCTCGGGTCTCAACGTGGCGTATCTCGGTGCGCAGGACGCCGCGAGCTCGACCTCGCTCGGAGTGATTGGCCATCCGCTGTTCAACCTGCTGCGAGTGCGGGACGACTTTGGGGAGGCGTCGCAGGTCGGCGGTGTAGCGACCGACATCGAATCGGGTGGCAACTACAACCGGCTGGCCGCGCTGGATACGCGCCTGACGTTTGCCAAGGTCTACTCTCTGTCGTTCCAGGGGGGCGGCAGCAGCAGCCGTCTCGTGGTCCCGCCGCCCACCGGATCGCCGGCCGGGACACCGAGCACGGTTTCGACCGCGGCGGGGCCGATCTGGGAGGCGCACTTCATCCGTGCAGGGCGAACATTTGGGCTCAACTATGACATCCTGGGGATCGATCCCGAGTTCCAGCCCGGTGCCGGCTTCATCAGTCGGACCGGCGTGGTGAACGTCAACCTCGATCAACGGGTCTCGTTCTACAACTCGCCCACCTCGCTCGTCCAGACAGTCTCCGGCGACGTCCTCCTCGTCGGAATCTGGACCTATCGCAATTTCACGTCTGGCAAGGAAGCAGAGGACACCAAGTTCCACCCCAACCTGGCGGCGACCCTGCGTGGTGGATGGCAGGTGTCGGCCTTTGTCTATCCCGAGCACTTCGGGTACGACCCTTCCCTCTACGCCAACTATTACCTCGGGCACATCTCGGGCTCCGACACGACCTATACGCCCTTCGTGGGCACGCCCCATATCTCGAACACCGACATTGGGTTTTCGTTGACCACGCCGCAATTCTCGCGGTTCTACGCCTCCTTCCTTTATGTCGGCGGCCGTGACGAGAACTTCTACGAGTGGTCGTCCGCGAATATTGGAAACTTGTCACTCACCGTGAACTGGCGCCCTACGGACAAGCTGCGCGCGGCGTTCACCTACAACTCGCAAGACTTTTGGCGGCACAGTGACGGCTCGCTCGTCGCCCGCAACATCATCCCTCGGCTCGATGTCGAGTATCAGCTCTCACAGCCGCTGTACCTCCGGGTGATCGGCCAATACACCGCCTCGTTCACCGACAGCCTGCGCGATGACTCCCGGACCAACCTCCCGATCTTCATTCGGAACCCGACCACCGGCGTCCTGTCGCGCGCCGTGCAGACCATCGGCAACCAGTTCCAGGGTTCGTTCCTCTTCGCCTATCAACCGGTGCCCGGTACAGTGGCGTTCCTCGGGTACGGCAACACTTTGACCGAACCCAACGCATTCACCTTCACGACGCTGAACTCAACGGCGACCAGCTTTTTCGTGAAGTTGAGTTACCTGTTCCGGCTGTAGGACGTCGCAATGTTCCGCGTGGCCACACTCGCGCCCCGTGCGATAGCGGGAACCACAACCGGCGGTTACCATAGCACGTGCTTTTACTCTTTCTCGGCGCGACTGTTCTCGCCGTCGACACCACCGCGCAGCGGCGCCCCGCGCCTGCGGCTTCGATCGACACCGTCGGTCAGCCCGCCGGCAAGATCTACGACGGACGCAGTGGTCAGATCAACGTCCGCATCCCGATGATCAAGGCTGACGTTCCGGTGGATGGGACTCTGACCGGCGCCCCCTGGCAGCAGGCGGCGGTGCTCACCGGGTTCTCCGAATACCAGCCGGTCGATGGAGCGCCGGCCACGGACTCGACGGAAGTCCTGGTATGGTATTCACCGACCGCGATCTATTTCGGCATTCGAGCCTTTGAGGCACACGGCGCGGCGCATGCCACGCTCGCCAACCGCGACAAGATCGACGCCGATGACAATGTGCAGATCGTGCTCACACCGTTCGTGCACGGGCGAAATGCCATAGTGCTGTCGGTCAATCCCTATGGCATCCAGGAAGACGGCACGATCACCGAGGGAGTGACGGCGTCGGGCTACGGCGCCACTAGCCAGACCGGGCTCCCGTTGGTCGATCTGAGCGCCGACTTCGTGTTCGAGTCCAAGGGTGTGGTGACCCCTTTTGGGTATGAGGTCGTCGTCCGTGTTCCGTTTCGCAGCATCAAGTACCAATCGACCGATCCCCAGGACTGGGGTATCAACATCGTCCGCACCGTGCAGCACACGGGCGAGAAGGACACCTGGGTTCCCGCGGAGCTGGCCGCGGCGTCGTTTCTCGCTCAGTCCGGGACCATCGTCGGTTTGACTGGCCTCGAGCACACGCTGGTCCTCGATTTCAACCCGTTCGTGACCGAGACATTGCTGGGAGGTCCGACTTACAACCCGAACCCGTCGTGGCAATACGGAGTTGCACGTCCGCAGTTCGGTGCCAATCTGCGGTGGGGGATCACCAACAACCTGATTCTCGACGCGACCTATCGACCCGATTTTGCCGAGGTCGAGTCCGACGCGACTCAGCTGGTGTTCGATCCGCGGAACGCGATCCAGTACCCGGAGAAGCGTCCTTTCTTTCTGGACGGTATCGAGCAGTTCAGTGCACCGAACACGCTGATCTACACCCGCCAGATCCAGGCTCCGCTCGGAGCGGTCAAGCTCACAGGCAAGATCGGAGGGATCAACGTCGCCTATCTCGGTGCACAGGACGCTCCGAGCTCGACCTCGGCCGGAGCCATCGGCCACCCGTTGTTCAATGTGCTCCGAGTGCTCGGCGACGTGGGAGCGGCATCGCAGATCGGCGCCGTGGTGAGCGACGTGGAGTCGCAAGGCAGTTTTAGCCGGCTGGCCGCACTGGATACCCGCTTCATCTTCGACAAGATCTACTCCCTCTCGTTCCAGGGGGGCGCCAGCAGCAGCAGTGAAGTGATTCCCCCGCTCGCCGGCTCACCTCCCGGCACGCCCGCCACCGTCAACACGGCGGCCGGCCCCTTGTGGGAGGCTCATTTCATTCGGGGCGGGCGGACATTCGGTCTCAACTACGACATCTTGGGCATCGACCCGGAGTTCGTGGCGGCCGCGGGCTTCATTACGCGGACGGGCGTCGTCAACGTCAACCTCGATAATCGGATCACCTTCTACAATCCCCCCGCCGCATTCCTGCAGACTTACGGCGGCGAGATACATCTCGTCGGTATTTGGCGCTATCGGGACTTCACGTCTGGTCTCTCTGCGGAAGACACCAAGATCTACTTCCTGACGACGGCCACCCTGCGCGGAGGCTGGCAGCTGTCAGCGCAGATCTCTCCACAACACTTCGGCTACGATCCCGCACTCTACGCCAACTATTACCTGGGCCACATCTCAGGTGCCGACACGACCTATACGCCTTTCGTGGGCACGCCGACGATCCCCAATACCGACTACACGCTCACGCTGGCCACGCCGCAGTTCTCTCGCTTCTACGGGTCGTTGGCGTACATCTGGGGCCGGGACGAGAACTACTACGAGTGGTCGTCGGCCGATATCGGCATCACGGAGCTCACGATTGATTGGCGGCCGACCGACAAGCTGCGAACGGAGTTCACCTACAACGCGCAGATCTACCACCGGCACAGTGACGGCTCACTCGTCGCCCAGACTCGCATCCCGCGCCTGAGTATCGAGTATCAACTCGCGCCCCCGCTGTTCGTCCGGTTGGTCGGCCAGTACGACGCGGCGTACCAGGACAGCCTGCGCGACGACTCTCGGACCAACCTTCCTATCTTTCTCCGAAACGCAACGACTGGCGTCCTGACCCGGGCGTCGGCGATGATCACCAACCAGGTCCAGGGATCGTTTCTCTTCTCCTACCAACCACTGCCTGGTACGGTTGCCTTCGTCGGCTATGGCAACAACCTCACCGAGCCACAATCATTTCACTTCACTACGCTCACCCGAACTTCCGACAGTTTCTTCGTGAAGTTGAGCTATCTCTTCCGGCTGTAGCGTGATCGGGGCACGAACTTCACTGGGTCTCGTGGCGCTCGTGGCGAGCGCCGCCGCGCTGCGCGCTCAATCAGCGCAGCTGCCGGACGACTCCGCGAAAAGCGCCGCCGGTACCATCAGCAACGCCAGAGCAGGACAGCTCAACGTCCACCTGCCTCGGTTCGATACTGATATAGCCGTCGACGGCACATTGACTGCGCCCGTCTGGCAACAGGCTGCCGTGCTCACGGGGTTTTCAGAATACCTGCCGGTTGATGGGGTGCCGGCCGAGGATTCCACCGAGGTGTTGGCCTGGTATTCCCCCAATGCCATCTACTTCGGTATCCGGGCCTACGAAACGCATGGAGCCGTCCACGCCACGCTCGCGGTTCGAGACAAAATCGACGGCGACGACAACATCCAGCTCATTCTGAGCCCCTTCCTGCATGCGCGGCAATCGCTGGTGTTCGCCGTCAATCCGCTCGGGATTCAGGAGGATGGGACGATCACCGAGGGTGCGATCGCGATTGGTGTCTCGAGCTACGGCATCGCGGGCCACTCGGGGCCACCCCCAACGGACCTGAGTCCGGACTTCGTGTACGAGTCCAAGGGGCACCTCACGGCGTTCGGCTACGAAGTTGTGGTGCGGATTCCCTTTCGCAGCATCAAATACCAGTCCAAGGATCCCCAGGATTGGGGACTCAATATTCTCCGCGTCGTCCAGCACTCGGGCCAGCAGCTGTCCTGGTATCCGGCGAAGCTCGACGCTGCATCTTTTTTACTGCAATCCGGCACGTTGACGGGTCTGACGGGCTTGCATCACGGGCTCGCGCTGGACTTCAACCCGTTCGTGACCGAAACGGTTCAGGGCGGGCCACAAGGCAGCGGGCCAACCCAAAGTTGGCAGTACTCGTTTGCCCGTCCCGCGTTTGGCGCCAACCTGCGATGGGGTATCAGCAACAATCTCCTGCTCAACGCCACCTATCGTCCGGATTTTGCCGAGGTGGAGTCGGATGCCACGCAGGTTCAGTATGATCCGCGCAACGCGATCTACTATCCGGAGAAACGCCCCTTCTTCCTCGACGGTCTCGAGCAGTTCAACACTCCGAATAACCTGATCTACACCCGCCAGATCCAGGCACCGATCGGGGCCGTGAAGTTGACCGGCAAGCTCGGCGACGTCGCCGTCGCATATATGGGCGCGCAGGACGACGAGGGCACACCGGGCGCAGGGGGGTTCGGCCACCCGTTCTTCAACATCGTCCGCGCATTGGCAGACGTCGGTGCCGCGTCCCAAGTGGGGGTGGTCGCCACCGATCGGGAGGATGCGGGGAGTTTCAATCGTGTGGGCGGTGTCGACGGCCGCTTTGCGTTTGCCAACGTGTATTCACTGGCCCTGCAGGTGGCGGGCAGCAGCTCGCGCACCACCGGTTCTGTCAACGGCGACACGACGGTATCGACGGCAGCGGGCCCACTCTGGCAGGCCCATTTCATCCGGG
Organism: uncultured Acidobacteriota bacterium; assembly: GCA_963745435.1. Classification (GTDB taxonomy): domain Bacteria; phylum Acidobacteriota; class Terriglobia; order Terriglobales; family Acidobacteriaceae; genus Gp1-AA133. The sequence continues at coordinate 33,743 of CAVUXK010000008.1, forward strand.
CTGGCCACACTTTCGGCATGAACTACAGCCTGATCGGCATCGACCCGGAATTCGATGCCGGCAGCGGCTTCATCTCGCGCACCGGGATCGTCAACCTGGGTCTGGATCAGTACTGGACGCTCTATGGCCGCTCGACCGACTTCATCCAGAAGTTTGCGGTCGACGTCGCGCTCCTCGACACCTGGGTCTATCGGCGCTTCACCGCTGGTCAGTCACTCGAGGACGCCCGTTACCACCTCACCGGGACCGCTAGCATCCGCGGAGGCTGGCAGCTCGGCACGGCCGTCTATTTCGAGACCTACGGATACGATCCGGCACTATACGCCAACTACTATCTCGGCCACGGGACCCCTCCGACCATCACCTACACGCCGTTCGTGGGGACGCCGTTCATCCCGAATACCGACTACATCTTCACGCTGACCACGCCGCAGTTCTCTCGCTTTTATGGCCAGATCGTCTATGTGTCCGGCCGGGACGAGAATTTCTACGAGTGGGCGTCGGCCGACATCGGCAACACGAACATCACGCTGAACTGGCGACCAACCGACCAGCTGCGCGTCAACGCCACCTACATCGCGAACTTCTATCATCGACACAGCGATGGGTCGCTGGTGGAGCGACAGCTGATTCCGCGTCTTGATATCGAGTACCAGTTGTCGCGACCGATCTTCTTTCGCGTCGTCGCCCAGTACGATGCGGTCAAGCAGGACAGCCTGCGCGACGACTCCCGGACCAATCTGCCGATCTACGTCTACAGCCCCACGACCGGGGTGTACACGCGCGCGTCGGCGTTCGTTTCGAACCTGGTCCAATTTCAGGCCCTCTTCGCCTACCAACCGCTGCCCGGCACTGTGGCGTTTCTCGGCTACGGCAACAACCTGACCGAGCCCCAGTCGTTTGACTTCGTGACCCTGGTGCCCACCTCGGTCAGTTTCTTCGTGAAATTCAGCTACTTGTTTCGCCTGTAGCGCTCGCCAAGTCCTTGTCCGCCGGTATGTTTCAGCCCTGGCGGACCCCCTCGGAGCTCCGGGGGTACCAGCAAGCGGCGTGAACGTCGGCGCGGTGGACAGTGGCAATGAGCGGCCGGCCATTTGATCCGGAAGGATCGGATCGAAAGCCCGGTGCGGGCCAACAACCACAGTGGAGCGCGACAGTTATGCGAGTTCAAAGAGCGGGATGGGGCGCGGCGCTGCTCGCGATGATGCTGCCGCTCGTAGCCGGGGCGCAGGCAACCATACTGTTCGGCGGTGGCGGAGTCGTCGGCGGCAATGTGCCCAACGACCTGACAAACGGCGGACTCAATTACAATCTCCTGGCCGGCGTGAGTGTCCCGCTTCCGGCGTTGCCGCTTGCCTTGCGCATCGATGGCCAATACGACCAGCAAACCGCGCCGGCCAGCGTCAATCGACTCCAGGTTTATAGCGCGACCGCCAATGCTGTATATACCATGCACCTGTTCTTCCTTCAGCCGTACGTCATCGGCGGGTTCGGGTACTACCACATGCTGTCCCGTTATGTCACGGCTCCGCCCCCGGGGCAGGGTACGGCGAGCTACGAAGTCCAGACGACCTCCAATGGCTTCGGCGTCAACGGAGGCTTCGGGGCGAAGTTGGGATTGGGGCGCGTCGGGTTCTTCGGCGAATGGCGCTACCACGACATCTTCGCGCCGGCCGGCAACAGCAGCTACGGGCACACCACGTACGCCCCGTTCACGGTCGGGGTGACGTTCTAGAGCGAGTAGCGGGTAGCGGGTAGCGAGTAGATAACGACAGGCGGTGAAGTGCAGGGTGGGGGGAGTTGTCGCCGTCGCGGCTCAGCTCGCCCCATTTCGCTTCTATTTGCTACCCGCCCTACCGCTACTCGCTACCCGCTAATCGCTCGGGCGCGACAGCGCCCGCTTGCATTCCTTTGGGGGCGCCCACAGATATGTAGCGTTGGTGGGACCGTCTTGCGGTCGGCAGTTCACCCGCAACGCCATGCACCCTTCGCGCGCAGCGGTTTGTGTGCTGGTGCTCTTTGCCGGTTCAACTCTCGCATTGAACCCGGCGATGTCCACTCTTGCGTCGCAGGATTCCCCGACGCGGAATGTCGCAAACATGAAGGGGACGAAGTGCCCGTCGGCCGCATCGGCAACCGACAACTGTGCGACGCCAGATCAAGACAGCGGGCTGCCCGACCTCACTCCGACCCAGTGGCTGTTCGGCAAGCTACAGGACAAGAAGCTTGCGGCGCCATCGACGCACTCGATGTTGATGGCGCGGGCGCGCATGGCCACACTCTCCACAATGCCGGCAGCGCCGACCGCCGTCTCGCCGGAGTACGCCGCCCTCCTGCACCTGCTCGTCCTGCCGGCCGCCCCGGGGACAGCCGTCCGCGCGGCACGCCAGCTCACGCCCGCCGAGGAGAAGGCGATGCAGGATCAGGCCGGGCGTTACCTGGTCGAAGAATGGCGGGCGGCCGAGATCGCGGTTGCCGACAGCGTACATCACGATGTCCTGGTCCGGATCGGTAAGACCTACGACTCGTTGGAGGTCGCGGGAGTCAGTCGCCAGGACCGCACAGATGGGCTGTCCCGGTTGGATCAGCTGGCGGAGACCAATCAGTACAGCTGGGTCCTGTTCCGGTATCAGATCAACCTGCGCGCGGACAGCGCCATTGCCGCCGGCGCACAGATCGCTGCGGCTCCGCGATAGAGAGGAGAGGTCCGAACGCCGACAGTTGACGAAGAGCACCTGACCCCAGACGCCGGTGCTGTTCGTCGACTTTCGACTTGCTGTAGGTCTACTTTCTAGGGCGCGCCATGCGCGCCCTCGCCTTCTGCCCCGATCGAATCGCGTACCACACCGTACTGGCTCCCCCAGACATCCGTCATATGACTGCGGATATCCCAAAGCTCGGGGAAGAACTTGATTCGCAACCCCTCGTTCAGCAGCTCGACGGAGCGGCCCTTGAGCGATTTGGCGCCCATCCCGATCGACCGCTGAATGAGCTGCACGTGTATGAACCGGAAGCGCTGAAAGAGCTCGTCGAAATCGGCCAGAGCTTCAGCCACCATGAATGCGTCGGAATGCGTGTACTCGGAGTTGTAGATCTTCTCGACTGTGAGACTGTGCGCGTCGAGGTAGTGCGTCCGGAAGGATTCCCACAGATGTCTCGGCATCTTGAGGAGTGTCCGGAAGCCGGGTGACTCTTGCCCGCTGCCGTTTCCCAAGCGCAGCCGGATCTCCTGATACTCCTTGGGTGCCATCGTCTCCAGCAGTGACAGCTGCTCGATCATGAGGTGCTGGGCAATGTGGACGCGCCGGAACAGCGTCAGGACCCGATTGGTGTTCTCCTGCTGCAGGAAATCATCGATGTCGAGCAGCGAGTAGGCGATGAGCTTCATCCATAGCTCTTCGGCCTGGTGCACGACCTGGAACTGCAGCTCGTCCTGGTTGCAGAAGTCCTTAAAATCCTTCTGACAGGATAGCAGCGCCTTCGTATTGAGGTAGATCTCGTAGTCGAGAGTGCCTTCCCCATTCATCGTAGCATAGAAATAATCGCGATCCACCCTGCCTCCCGCGGTACGCCGTTCTCCACTTTCCACTTTCCACTTTCCCGGGCGCGTAGCGCCCGTCGACTACTCGCTACTCGCTACTCGCTACTCGCTAGCGGCCCAATTGGCCGCTTCACGCCTGCGGCCTCACCGCCGCCCGCAGGACCGCATGCAATCGTTGCCCCACGACGGTGTCCTCCCCCGGCTTCATCATCAACGTCCCGATCACGATTGTATTCGCGTCCGATGGCAGTCCCGCGGCTCCCGACTCGTGGCCGGTCCCGGGATTGAGCTCGATCGACGGTTTGCCGTTTCGGAGTGCGGCCGCCACGTCCAACGGGGTGATGGCGATGCGCTGCTGGTCGTATCGGATCTTGAGGTGAGGCACGTGGTTCGCGACCGGCGGCACGATGATCTCGGTCGTGAGCGTGGGTAAACCCTTGAGGGCCTGGACGATCCGGTCGGAACGCCGCCGCGCCTCACTCTCGAACTCCTCGTCGCTCTGTGCCAGCAGCCAATCCACGGCCGCCACCATTCCCACGATCTGCTCCTTGGCCACCTTCATGCCTCTCCCGACGGAACGATCGACGGGATTGTTGTTCGAGACCGCCGCGTCGATGAGATCCTTGCGGCCGAGCAGCAGCCCCGCGTTCTGCGGACCGCGAATTGCTTTACCGCCCGAGAATGTCACGAGGTCGAAACCCATCTTGGTGTAGTTCCAGAGATTCGCGATCGGTGGCACGTCGGCCGCGGCATCCAGGAAACAGGGCACGCCGTGCGCGTGCGCGATGTCGAGCCACTGCTGGCGTCCGATCTCGCCGCCCTCGGCCGCGTTGAAGAAGAACGCCATCCCCGTCCTCGGCGTGAATGCCGCCTCATAGTCTGCCACGGTCACGACCTCGATCAGCTTCATCCCGCACATCTCGACGCCCTGGTCGTGCGAGAAGCGATGGGCCTTCTGGATCAGGCATTCGTTCTTCATCGCGCTGACTCGCAGGGGTAGATCTTCCGATTCCTCGGGCTTGCCGACCGTCAGGCAGGCCGCCGTCCCCAGCAGGATCCCGCCCTGCGCGCCCGAGGTCACGACTGCGCCATCGCAGTGGAGCTTCTTGGCGAGATACGCTCCGGCCGCTGCCTGCAGGTCGCGCAATCGCACGGGGTGTTGGGCGGCGATGGCGACGGCCGACAGAACTTCCGGCGGCATGAGCGAGGCCGTCAGATAGGTATATGTGCCGGCAGCGTTGATGATCTTGGCTACGCCGAGCTTGTCGTAATAGTCGACGGGAGGGGCCGCCGGCGGATCGCTCAATGCGATCGCCTTCGCGGGATCGAGGCCCAGAAACGCCCCCGCTGCCACCGAACGCTGCACGAACTCACGACGTGTTGTCACCGTCCCGACCTCACTTTGAATGAACGAACACGGGCGATCCACTCGTCGCCCCACCAATCCCCAGATAATCTTCGGTACCGGCCCTTCGACTCTCGATTCTTCGATTTTCTCGGGCGCTACGCGCCCGCTGCAGTAGTCTACTTTCTACTTTCCGTACTTCTACTTTCTAGCGGCCAGCGGCCGCTAGGCCAACGGCGGCTCTACGCCTGCGGTCGAACGGCAGCGTGTAGCACTGCATGCAACCGCTGCCCAACCACTTCATCCTCCCCCGCCTTCAACATCCAAGTTCCAATTACAATCGCGTCCGGTCCTCCAACCCGTATCTGCGTGTCCTCGACGAGGCCGTGATGCTGCTCTGCGCCCGGGACACGCCCCGTATTGGGGTCCACTTCGATCGACGGCTTGCCTTTCCGCAGCGCCGCTGCGACATTGAGCGGAGCGATCGCAATACGCTGCTGATCATATCGAATCAGCAGCGTGGGGACGTGATTGCCGACCGGGGCCATGGCGACCTCGGTCTTGATCGTCGGCAGATCCTGCAGCGCCCGGGCAATAGTGTCGGCTCGGCGACGCGCCTCGTCGTAGATCCGTTCATTGGTCTGACCCAGGATCCAATCCACAGCCGCCACCATCCCCACGATCTGCTCCTTGGCCACCTTCATGCCACGGCCGATCGAGCGGTCGGTCGGATTGTTGTTCGCCGCCGCGGCATTGATCAGGGCCTTCCGCCCGAGCAGGAGACCCGCGTTCTGCGGGCCGCGGATACCCTTTCCACCTGAGAACGCCACGAGGTCGAATCCCATCTCCGTGTAGATCCAGAGATTGGCGATGGGCGGCATGTCGGCGGCCGCGTCGATGAAACACGGGACACCCTGTGCGTGTGCGATATCGAGCCACTGCTGGTGCTGGATCTTGCCGCCACTGGCCGCATTGTAGTAGAACGCCATCCCGGTCTTCGGGTTGATCGCCGCCTCGTACTCAGCGGCGGTCACGACCTCGACCAGCTTCATGCCGCACATCTCGATCGCCTGGTCGTGCTTGAAGCGGTGGGCCTTCTGGATGATGCACTCGGTCTTCAGCGCGCCGACACGCGCCGGAATGTCCTCCGAGGCGTCCGGCCTGCCGACTGTCATGCAACCAGCGGTGCCGAGCGAGATTGCACCCTGCGCGCCCGAGGAAACCAGCGCCGCTTCACAGCGCAGCCGACCCGCGATGTATCGCCCGGCTGCGGTCTGGAGTTCTCGGAGCCGCACCGGGTGTTGCGCGGCAATGGCCACCGCTGCGACGACTTCGGGTGGCATCAGCGATGACGTGAGGTAGGTGTAGGTCCCGGCGGCGTTGATGATCTTGGCCACGCCCAGCTTGTCGTAATAGTCCACACCGGCGGCCGCCGGCGGATCGGCGTGTGGTGGGTCAGTCAGGTTCATCGCGTCGGCCGGCCGCAAGCCGAGGAGTGCACTGGCGGCCACCGAATGCTGCACGAACTCACGACGTGTGGTCACCGTACCCAACCTCACTTTGAAAAAAAGGAGCACCGGCGACGCATGTCTCGCTCCGCAAGTCCCGGCCGGCCTTCGTGGCGGGACATTCTCGGTTCCAGCCCTTTCGACTCTCGACTTTCGGCCCTTCTCCTCTCGTCGGGCGCGAAGCGCCCGCAGGGTGTTCCAAAGCTGAGGCCAAGCGGTGTGCATGGCAAGCTGATTCCACGCCCGCTTCCGTCCAATCCAGTCTGCGTGCAAACTCTAGGGCGCGCGCTGTGCGCGAGAATGGAGAAAGCCGAAGGGAAAGGAGACTGAAATGAAAGGCAGGGCCGCTTCTGTTGGTGTGGTGGATGTCGGGCGCGTCTTTCGCCGGGTCCCCGGATCCGGTGGTCGCGCGCTTCGCGTCGGCATCGTCGCTGGCATCCTGTGCGGTGCCGTGGCGTGCGGCGATCAGCATTCCGGAGCTGGAGGATCGGGAGGTGGCTCCGGTGGCGCGCCGGTCGGGAAGGTCATCGGCGTCACACTGTTGACCAGGGAACAGGAGTTCTACCAGGAGGTCGAAGCCGGCATCCGCGCGGCCGCCGCCCAACACGGATTCCGACTCATAGTCACCTCGGGGGATTTCGATCTCGCCAAGCAACAGACACAGATCGACAACTTCATCGTCCAACGGGTCGACGGAATCATCGCGTCACCGGTCAACAGTCAGGGAGTCGGACCCGCGATCAATCGAGCGACCGCCGCCCACATCCCGGTCGTGACCGCCGACACCAAGGCTGTTGGCACGCAGGTCGTTGCCCACGTCGCGTCCAACAACCGCGAGGGCGGCCAGCTCGCGGGCGCCTACATGGCCCGTGCACTGGGCGACTCTGGCGCAGTCGCGATCATCGGCCAACAAGAGACGCACACGGGCCTCGAGCGCCAGCAGGCGTTCGTCGACGAGATCGGCCGGCACCCTCGGATGTCGGTCGTCGCCATCGTCAATGGCGGAGGCCTGAGGGATAAAGCGCTCAAGGTCGCGGAAGATGTGCTGCAGGGCCATCCCAACCTGCGAGGCATCTTCACGATCAACGACGAATCGGCGCTGGGGGCACTCGCCGCGGCTCGTGCCCGAGGTAAGACTGCCGCCAACTTCACCATCGTCGGCTACGACGCGAGTCCCGAAGCAGTCGCGGCGATCAAGGCCCACACGTCGCTCAAGGCCGACGTGGCGCAGGCACCCAAGGACATCGGCGCCCAAGCCGTCGAGGCCATGGCCAAATATTTCGATCACCAGCCGGTCGATTCGGTGATCACGGTGCCCGTTCGCATTGTCGACGACCAGTCACCGTGACGGCCTCGACGCCCGCATTGTCCGCGAGCGGCTTGACCGCGAGCTACGGCGGCGTCCCCGCGCTGTCGGATGTCTCGATCGACTTGGTGTCGGGCACGGTCCACGCGCTCGTCGGCGAGAACGGGGCCGGCAAGTCGACACTCATGAGAGTCTTGGCAGGAGCGCTCCTGCCGGACCGCGGTGAGCTGGAACTCGATGGCGCGCCCACCAGGTTCCGGAGCCCGCGTGACGCACATCGAGCCGGCGTCCGGATGATCCAGCAGGAACTCAGTCTGGTTCCTGCACTGTCGGTGGCCGAGAACATCACACTTGGCGCGGAGCCATCGCGCCGTGGCATCATCGATCGCCGCCAGAATGCGAGCGCGAGCGCGCGAGGTACTGGGTGACCTCGGCGTTGACCTCGACCCAGCGATGCCGGCGGAACGCCTCTCGCTTGCGCAGCGACAGATGGTGGAGATCGCCAAGGCTCTGGCCGCCGGCGGACACGCGGCGCTGCGTGTGCTCATCCTCGGATGAGCCGACATTGATCCTGTCGGCGCACGAAACGGATGCACTGCTCAAGCGCGTGGCTGCGCTCAAGGCGCAGGGGCTGGCGATTCTCTATTGCTCGCATCGCCTCGAGGAGATCGACCGGGTCGCCGACCAGGTCACCGTGCTACGCGATGGCGTGCGTGTGGCGACCGGCGGCGTCCGCGAGATGCCCCGCGACCGACTCATTCCCCTGATGGTGGGACGCGCACTCGATCGGCAGAGCTGGCGGGCTCCACATTCAGAGCGGCGCGGGCCGGCGGTGCTGACGGTCGACCGGCTGTCCACGGGGGCAGGCGGATCGCGCAGAAGCGCCAATCCAAGCGCGCCTGGACGGGGAAGTGGGGCGGCCGCATCGCCCGCAGTTATCGATGCGACATTCACGCTGCACGCTGGAGAGATCGCAGGGCTCGTCGGACTTGTGGGGGCCGGGCGAAGTGAGCTCGCCCTTGCCCTCTTCGGCGCCATTCTCGCAGACCGGGGGGAGCATGATGCTGGCCGGTGCGCCGCATCAGCCGCGCTCGCCTCGGGACGCGGAACGCGCGGGCGTCGCGCTCCTCCCGGAAGACCGCAAGGCCAGTGCGCTCATCGGGCACGAGTCAGTCCGGGTCAACATGACGTTGGCCCGGCTCCGGAGCCTCGCACGCAGAGGCATCGTCGTGGATCGTGGTCGCGAGCGCGCCGCCACCGAACACTGGATGCATGCACTCCGAATCAAGGCGCCGTCGATTGAGACACCCGTCCTTCGTCTGTCCGGGGGCAACCAGCAGAAGGTCGTTCTGGCTCGTTGGCTCATGCCCGGCGACGCGCCGCTGAGAGTGCTCATCCTCGATGAGCCGACCCAGGGGGTCGACGTCGGCGCCCGCGCCGAGATCTACGACAGCCTGCGCGAGCTGGCGTCCGATGGCGCTGCGGTGCTCGTCGTGACGTCCGATCTGGTCGAGGCATTGGCACTCTGTGACCGGCTCCTGATCATGCGCGAAGGAAGGCTCGTGGGCGAGCTCACCGGCGACGACCGTTCGGCCGAACGGGCCGCCGCGCTGATGGTGCCCGCTTGATGACGCACCCGTCAGCTGAGCGCACTTCAGCTCGATTCCGCTTGGCACTCACTACTCGCTACTCGCTACGCGCTACTCGCTATCGGCTACCCGCTACTCGCTGCGCGCGGAGCGCGCGCCCATGACCGCGTTCTTTGGCGCGTTTTTTTCCGTCGCCAATCTGCTCAACATCGCCCTCTCCGTGTCGGTGATCGGCATCCTGGGCGTGGGGATGACCGCAGTCATTCTCACCGGGGGCATAGACCTTTCGGTGGGATCAGGTGTGGCCCTCACCGGCGTCGTCGCTGCGCTGGCAGCGCACGCAGTCGGCGGCGCCAACGCGTCGGGGCTGACCGTCATCCCAGCGCTCGGCGCTGCACTGGCGGTCGGTGCCAGCGGAGGGCTGTTCACCGGCGCCACCGTCGCTCGCCTCGGCGTGCCGCCATTCCTCATCACCCTCGCACTATTCTCGATCGAGCGGGGGCTGGCCTTTGTGCTCTCCTCGGGTCAATCGCTGAGCAGCTTGCCGCCGGCATTCGAGTGGCTGGGCCAAGGCTTCATCCTCGGTGTGCCGGTCCCCATCTGGCTGACAGCCGTCGTCTTCGCGCTCGGCTGGTTTGTGCTCGCCCGCACGACATGGGGGCGTTGGGTATACGCCGTCGGTGGGAACCAGAACGCGGCCTGGCTGGCCGGCATCGACACGCGCGCAGTCATCACGTGGGTCTACGTGGCGAATGGATTGCTGGTCGGACTCGCCGGCGTGGTGCTCGCAGCGCGACTCGGCGCTGCGGTCCCCGATGCCGGCCTGGGTTACGAGCTGGACGTCATCGCCGCTGTGGTCGTGGGCGGGACCGCGCTCACCGGCGGCCGCGGAAGCGTGCTCGGAACGTTGATCGGGGCGACCGCCATCGCCATTCTCAACAACGCGCTGAACCTCGCCAACGTCGACCCGTATCTGCAGCGGATCGCGGTCGGCGTGGTGATACTGTCGGCCGTGCTGGCTGATCGCCTGCGCCACCGGGTGGGCTGAGCCGTGATCCAGCACGCCTCCGGGACAATCATCGGACTCGATATTGGCGGCACCAAAACCGCCATTGTCGAGGGCGACCCAGCTACCGGGGCCACACTTCAGCGACACGAGCTCCCGACCGAAGCAGCGACAGCGTTCGCCGCACGGCTTCCAGCGATCACAGCGATCATCGACCAGACCAAAAAAACAGCCGAACGTGCCGGTCGTTCGATTGCAGCGATCAGCGTGTCGGTTGGCGGCCCGCTCCGAATCGACGAGGGCGTCTTGCTCGACCCGCCCCATCTCCCGGGTTGGCATGGCGCACCGATCCGTGCGGCTCTCTCCGATCGCTACGCCGGGTTGCCCGTGTATGTGGAGCATGATGGCAACGCCGGCGCGTTGGCCGAGTATCGGTTTGGCGTAGGACGCGAGAATCCGTCGATCCGCCATCTGGTTTTCTTGACAGCAGGAACCGGCTTGGGGGGCGGTGTGATCGCCAACGGTGCACTGGTGCGGGGGGCGAGCGACACCGCCGGGCGAGTTCGGATTCTTCCGGCTGGCGGCACGGGATGACGCTGGACGGTGGGTGTCCGGCACGTGGGACGCGCTCGCATCAGGGGCCGGTCTGCTGCGGCACGCACGGACGATGTTTCCCGAGCGCTGGGGAGCGGCGGCCGACCGCGACCCTTCGATTCGCGCGATCGTCGAGGCGGCGCTGGCCGGCGATCAGCCGGCGCTGGCGGTGGTCGAACGCACCGGCGAGTGGCTCGGTCGCGGCCTGGCGCTGGTGCTCGCAGCGCTCAACCCCGAGGTGGTGGTCGTGGGCACCCTGGGAGTCGTCCTGGGTGAGCGGCTGCTGGCCCCCGCGCGCGCGATCCTGGCGGCCCAGGCGCTCCCGTCAGCCGTCGCCGCCTGCACGCTTATGCCGGCAGTCCTCGGGCCCCGGATTGGTAATGTGGCGGCGATAATGGCCGCGTGTCGCGGCCATTATCGCAGCGAGTAGCAGGCAGCGAGTAGCGAGTAGACGAACAAACGGTCCGGCGACCAACGCGAATTCGCCGGTGGCTGGTCCGCAGTTGCTACTCGCTACCCGCTACTCGCTAGCCGGCCCCTCGGCCGGCTCTACATCCAGGGCTCATCAGCGGTCGGTCCGTAGATCGACGGGACCTTGGCTTCGGCCAAGCGGAGATAGACCGAGAATTGGCCGCGGTGGTGGATCTGATCGGACAGCAGCATCCAGAGAAAATCGATCTTGGGGACGTCGCCGAGGGTCTTGGGGGCGACCGGGAACCTGACCGTTTCCATGAGCTCGTCGTCGCTCATGTCTTCCACCAGGTCCGCAACCCTGGCGTGCCCGGCTTCAAAGGCCTCGATGATTGCGTCGAGGGACTTGGGCGGCGGAGCCGAAGGAGCCGGCGGCTTCGACCAGTCGAGCCCCTCGGTCAGCGCCTTCTCAGCCAGCATGCTCTCCGCGTTGAACGTCCAAGCGAGCTCTGCCGCAGTCTTGCTCTTGCTGTGCGGCCGCAGATCATGCTTGTCGCGCGGGTAGGCCTCGAGGATGCGCCTGGTTGTCTTGTGCTCGCGGCTGAACGCGTTCAGGAATTGCTCTTTGGGGCCAACCGCCAGGCGTGGGTGCTTGGAAACCGATTTGCTAGCGGCTTTTGCCGCGGCCTTCGGCGTCTCCTTGGTGGAGGCCTTCATGGCGCCCTTGGTGCTGGAGGCCTTCATGGCGCCCTTGCCAGCGCTTGAACGGGCCGGAGTGCGAGCGCTCGTACGAGTAGCCTTCGTGGTCTTCGTTGCGCGTCTGGCTTTCGCCCTGGGTGCCATAGAGTCCTCGAAGGATTAGTGGTGGGGTCTGGAGTATAAGCAGTCTCGGGTCGATTAGGAGGACCTGTCCATTACCACTTGATCGGGGCTGCGAAGAGCACGATGAGGACGACGTTCAAAATGAGGCAGGCGGGTACGCTGATGAATGCGAGGCCGAGGGCTAGTGCGTAGAGGATCGGTCCTGCCGCGGCCCGCCGAGACAGGGTGCGGACGCCAGGCGCATTCGAAGTTAGCGCGGAGATCGAGCCGCATTCCGTAGTGCCACAGGAAATAAAAGCCGATCGACATCACGAGTAGCGTTGCGCTGTACAACGCCATTGCCGTGACCCGGTCGATGGGTACCTGGAGATGGTCAGCCAGGAGGGCGGTCGGGAAGGGCAAGAAAGAGACGAAAAGGAGAAAGACGAGGTTGATGATGAGAAGCTTGCGATCAGCCAGGTGGATGTACTGGAACATCGTGTGGTGATTGACCCAAGTGATCCCCACCACGAGAAAGCTCAGCGCATAACCAAGAAAAGACGGCCAGTGCGAGCCAATGAGTAGCGCCAGGTTGCCGGCAAGGGAGTCAGGGCCGGCGGCAGGCGGGACTTTGAATTGGAGCACCAGCAGCGTGCAGGAGATCGCAAAGACGGCGTCGGAAAATGCTTCCAGCCGTTGAGTGCCGAATAGTCCCGGCTTGCCAGTATCGGCGCTTGACGGGTCGCCATCGGCCTGGGATGCGTTGGGGCTCATTGACTGACTCCCACAGGAATTAGCGAGGGTTGATTCAATCGCACGTCACCTGCGGCGAGGCTCGAGCGATCGTGTCGATCGCGGTCACGAGGCCCGGCGTCGTTTCATCAATGATCCCCTCCCAATCGCGCCAGCCGCGTCCGCGCTTCGGTTACCACCGGCTGCAATTCCGGATCAGCGGTCGACCACGTAGCTACGATGCGCTCGTAGGCCTCCTGCGCGGTCTGCCGATCCCCGGACCGATCTGCGGCCCGTGCCAGCGTCAACACGCGAAAAACATCGACGACCGCGAGATATAGCGATTGGTAGCGTCGATTGAGCAGGGAATCGGCGGCGGCCGATTGACCGTGAGTCATCAACAACTCCGCCCGAGTCAGGGCGTCTGGCAGGCAGGTCCCTGCGCAGAGGGAGTCGGGCAACGTCTTGAAGCGACGAATTGCGTCGGCCGTGTCGTGTCGTGCCAGAGCCAGGTATGCGCGGGTTACCGCTGTGTCATAGGCCGCGGGGTGCAGCGGCTCGTCCTCGATGGAGGTACCAACTCGTGCGCCGCGCACCTTCAGAAAGCGCTGAAGATCAGCAGTGTCGCTGCGCGAGGCCCACCATCGCAGGCCAAACCAGGACCATCCATCGCGCAGGTGAGTGCTTTGTCGCAGGCTGCTGTCGAGGTGTGCCGCCGGAATGATTCCGAGATCGGCAAGCATAGCCAATGAGGCCAGTGGTGCCGCAGTGTCGGCTGCGGGGAACTGGGTGAGCATTCTCCACACTGCTCGGATGTGGCCGCGATACATCATACTATTGAACCACGGCACAGCGGCCGGGGGCCCGTTGGGACCTCCCATGGGAGTTGCTGCACCAAGGCGCTGGATCAACCAGCTGCCGAGCTTTGCCGCCGACTCCGCCGAGTCGGGGACGGCAATGAGCATGCCCCCGGCTTCGAAGATTGCCGCTGGCGAGGCCGAGTCGGCCAGGCGGTGGGGGCTCGCCGTGTCGCGGGGGTTCCCCAACAGGGCGACCACAAGACGCATCGCAGCCATCTCGTTGGCCGGCGGGTTGAATCTCACGTAGCGGCGTGCATAGCGCAGGCCAGAATCTCGGCCGAGCACTTTGAGCGATAGCTCCGTTGCATGGACGTACGCGGGCGCGAAGTTGGAGTCGAGGGCTATAGCGCGCGCAAACGGATCAAGCGCACTCCGGTCTGTGACTCCGAACTCCGGCCCAAATCCCAGGTGATAGCGGATCTCGCCCAGGTTGTTCCAGATCTGGGGATCGTCCGGGAAGCGCTGGGCGATGGTCGTCCCGTTTGCCAATGCCGCCCGCAAGGCGGGAAGCGATCCCTCGAGGTTTGTCGGATCGGTGGCAATGAGAAAGCTGTCCCTCGGCGTGAGCCCGTGATTCAGGGCCAGGGCACGATGGAGATACGCGACGGAGAGTGCGTCGCCGGCATTGTGCGACCACCCACGTGCAAAACCAGCCCAGTAATAGGCGAGGGCAAAAGTCGAATCGATCTGGATAGCCCGCTCGGCGGCCGACTCGGCGGAGTCCCAGGCGCCTTGCCGAAATGCCTGCTCGCTTTCGAGCAGCGCTTTAAGTGCTGGCAGCGATCTCGCACCGGCCAGCGATCCGCGGGCAACTCCGACCGCCTGCGTGCGGGCGATCGACCGGAGGAGCGCGACGGTGACCGAGTCGGTAATCCAATCCATGTGCGCCGCCGAACCCCGATACTCGACCTCGTCGCGTGGCCGGCCGCTGCGCCCGTCGACGAGATTCGCGGTCACTCGGACTGAGTCGACTCCAGATCGTTCGATGCTGCCAGTGATCACTATGCCCGCCCCGAGTCCCCGAGCGAGATTGACCGGCGCCAAGCCATCCTGATCGCAATGGACCACCACTGTGGGCGCGACCGTGCGAAGCGGGCCCGCACCATCGAGGTTGTGGGAGAGAATATCTACCATCCCTTCACGCCAGATTGCGAGCAATGGGTCGAGCACGGTGAATGGAGTCACGGCGATGAGGTTGTCATCGATCGATGCACCTCCCGACCGGCGGCTGCGCACTGCGAGGGCGACGACCAGGACTGCGGCCAAGCCGCCGACAATCGCTGCGGTCCAGACGCCTATTCGCCGCCCGGCAATCGATCGACCCTGCGGAGCAAGCGCATCCCGAAACTCTGCCGCCGTGGCGAAACGAGCCTCGGGCTCCCGATCCAAGGCCCAATGGATAGCCTCGCTCACGGTCCGCGGGACGTCGCGACGGAGCTGAGTCAGCGGACGCGGCGGGGTCGTGAAGTGGGCCGCGGCAATGGCTTGGGGCGTGGCGCCGCCAAACGGGGAGACGCCCGTCAGCATCTCGTAGCCCACCACCGCGAGGGCGTAGACGTCCGAGCGCCCATCAACATGTTGCTCACCCGCGAGCTGCTCCGGTGCCATGTAAGCCGGTGTTCCGGGTGCCATCCCGGTTGCCGTCAGCCGTTGACCAGTGCTGGCCTCTTGAATGGCGCGGGCGACACCGAAGTCAGCCAGCAACGGGTGCCCGTCTTGGAGCAGAATGTTCTCGGGTTTGATGTCACGGTGAACGACACCGTCCCTGTGCGCGCGGGCGACTGCATCGGCTGTCTCGGTCAGGATTCGAACGCAGTCGGCGATCGGCAGTTGCCCCTCGCGCGCGAGACGGTGCCGGAGTGATTCGCCAGGAACGTAGGGAGTGATGTAGTAGAGAAGGCCGTCCTTGGAGCCGGCCGACAGTACACCGAGGATGTGAGGATGCTGCAGGTGGGCAGCAACCGAGATCTCGCGCTGGAATCGCGTGGCACTCACATCGCTGGCGAGCTCGGGGGGCAGCACTTTGATCACGACCTGGCGGTCGAGCGACCGCTCGGTCGCGAGAAACAGCCGACTCATTCCTCCCGGAGGCAGCTCTCGGTCAACGTGATACGCGTCGCCGAGCATTGTCTGGACCCGAGCCGTCAACCCCGTTGATTCCAACCGGTCCGTTCCAAGGCGGTGAGTGCCGGTTAATATGGGGCCGCGCTTCGGGCCAGTGTCACCCCCGGCGGTCAGTCATGGTGTCGGTGCCAGCACGGGCCGAGGTGTCCCAAGGTCAAAACCGACCGCCCCCCACTGTCGTGGGGGGCCAGTCGTTTCTGTACGAGCTGTGGCTTACTGGCCGAGCGTTCCGGCGGCGAACAGCACCGGGGTGTCGCGATACAGCGACGGGAACTCCTTCTTCAGCCGCGCGACCTTGGGCGCATCGTTGTAGACGATATACGGCGCGTTCGGGTGGTGGACCGCATAGTCCTGATGGTACGCCTCGGCCGCGTAAAAACCCTTGAACATCGTCACCTGCGTGACGATCGGCTCGGGATACAACTTGGCGACGGTCAGTTGGTGGATGACCGAGTCTGCCGTCTTGTGTTGCTCCGGCGAGAGGTACCAGATCGCTGATCGGTACTGCGGCCCGTCGTCTGGTCCCTGTCGGTTGAGCTCAGTGGGGTTGTGGGCAACAGTGAAGAACACCTTGAGCAGATCGGCGTACGACACTTTCGTTGGATCGAACGCGATCCGCACCGACTCGGCGTGGCCGGTCGTGCCCTGGCTGACTTCGTCGTAGGTGGCGGTACTCGCCTCGCCGCCCGCGTATCCTGCCGTCACACCAGTGACGCCGATGACGTGCTCGTACACGGCCTGCAGTCCCCAGAAGCATCCGCCGGACAGCACTGCGACCTGGTCGCCCGCGCCTACGGTTCCATTAGAGGGACTCGTGATGCTGTCAGGGCTGGACGATCGAGCACCGACGGTCGCGATGAGCGCAGCGGCAAGCCCCAATCCTGCGATCAATCGGTTGCGAAATGACGGTGCGGAACTGCGATTTGTACTGTGGTCTCGGGGAGGGATTACAGAAGTCATTGGAAATCCACCTCTATAGGAAGAATCTCACGATCTATCGTCGGGCTACACTGAGACGAGTCGCGGAGTGATTGGCCAACAGTCGCCGTGGCCTACTCGCCATTTGGGGTCGCAGGGCTAGCTCAACCATAGCGGCACCGCCGCCAGACCAACGCCCTGAAGAAACAAACTTTGCATGGGCTACACAATGACTGGCTAGACCCGTCTGCCGTGCATCAACCCGCTGACTAAGTACGCGAAACACCCCCAAAGTTCCGTTGAAAGACCGATCGTCGCATTCGCGAGCCCAGGGGCAGCCGTCGTGCCGGAAACGCCCTCGGGCGCGGTGTAGATGCAGCCCGTGCGAGGATTACCGGGCGCTTGGTAGGGGCGAGGCCTGCCTCGCCCGAATCTGGACCGACGACGGGCCCAGTGGCGTCGCGCCCGCTGGCTGCCCCAATCCACCGCCGGTAAGTTCTGCCGGATGACACACCCCCGCGTGATCGACTTTCACAATCACTACTACCCGCCTGCCTACCTCGACGCGATTCGGGCAGGGCCGAGCGCGGTGCGCGTCACCACGGACGCTGAGGGCAACCCCTGCCTGCACTATCCTGGCGATTATAACGTCGCCGTCCGCGGGCATCGCGACATCGACTACCGGGAGCGGGTGCTCATCGAGCGCGGCGTCGACACGCAGGTCCTGACGCTGACCACGCCGGGCACGCACGTCGAAACGCCGGAGACCGCGACCCGCATGGCGCGTCTGGTGAACGACGCATTCGCCGAGGTCGTGCGCGAGCAAGGGTGGCCGCATTCGCGGCGCTGGCGACGCTTCCGCTCAACGATCCCGAAGGCGTCGGTGGCCGAATTCGATCGCGCGACCCGCAGCTCGGCATGCCGGGGCGCGATGCTGTTCAGCAACGTCAACGGCGTCGCGCTCAGCCGACCAGCGCTTTCTGGCCGTCTGTACGAGATGGCCAACGACCTCGGCGCGGTGCTCTACATCCATCCCACCAATCCGGTGAACGTCGACACCATGAAGGACTACTGGCTGATGCCGCTGGTCGGCTTCCTGCTACGACACGACGCTGGCCGCCGCCGGCCTCGTGTTCAGCGGCAGTGCCCGAGCGCTTCCCAAGCATCCAATGGGTCGCTCGTGCCACCTCGGCGGCGCGATTCCGTATCTCGTCGAGCGGCTCGATCGCGGCTTCCACGCCTTCCCGGACTGCCGCGCCGACATTCAGACGACCGCCGAGCGAGTACCTCGCAAGTTCTACTACGACACGCGTGAACTTCAATCCCCACGCGCTGAGCTGGCCATCGACTTCGCCGGCGCCGATCACATGCTCGCCGGCAGCGACTACCCGCACCAGATCGGCAGCATCCCGCTGATGCTCCAGAGCCTCGCGGCCCTGAATGTCCCCGACGCCGATCGGGCCGCGATATTGGGCGGCAACGCGGCGGCGCTGCTGGGATTATGATTTGGCAGTTCCTCTACTTTCTACTTTCTGCATTTCTACTTTCTCGGGCGCGTAGCGCCCGCGCCTCGCCCCACTCGCTACTCGCTCCTCGCCCCCCCTATTCTTGTACAGGCGATAAAGCTTCGCCCGAAATAACCCCCTGTCCCGGTTGATGACCATGCGACCCACTACAACTGCCGACCCGTCGGGCGACGCATCCGTCGCGCGCGGAACTGCTCCTTCTCCCGCGGTCTCCACTCCCGCTATGTATCCCGAGCTGACTACACCAATCCCGGTAGTCGATCTCGATCGGCTCGAGCGGAATCTGACGCGGATGGCGAACTACGCCGCCGCCAAGCACATCGGTCTGCGGCCCCACATCAAGACCCACAAGGCACCCTCGGTCGGCCGGCAACAGGTCGCGCGGGGGGCAATTGGATTGACCGTCGCAACGCTCCGGGAAGCCGAGGTGATGAGCGAGGTCACCAACGACCTCCTGCTCGCGTACCCGCCGGTCGGGAGCGCCAAGCTCGAGCGACTAATGGCGCTGCCCTCTTCAGTGCGGATCACGGTCGCCGCCGATTCGGCTGCTGTGATCACCGATCTCGCTGCCGCAGCCAAGAAAGCCAAACGGCCGGTGCGCGTGCTGGTAGAGATCGACATGGGCCTGCACCGGGTCGGTGTTACCACGCCGGCAGAAGCGGTGGCGCTCGCCGCCTTGATCAAGGCCAACCCGCCGCTCGAGTACGGCGGCATCGCATTCTACCCCGGCCACATCCGCTCGCACGTCGAAACGGGTGACAAAGCAATGACAGAGCTCAATCGGTCGATCGGCGCCTACGTCGAGGCGCTGAACAACGCCGGACTCAAGCCCGCCGTGGTGAGCGGCGGATCGACGCCAACCGTGTGGCACACCCACGAGCTCGCGCACCTGACAGAGTTCCGCCCCGGCACGTACGTGTACAACGACCGGACGACCGCGGCGCTGGGCGCGTGCGCATGGGAAGATTGTGCGGTGAGCGTACTCGCCACTGTGGTCAGCACCGCCGTGCCGGGTCAGGCCATCGTAGATGCGGGGGTCAAGGCGCTCGGTCGCGAGCCCCTCAATCCCGGCGAAGGCGCAGGCTTCGGCCAGCTGCTGGATCACCCTGAGGTCGTGGTCGAGAGGATGTGGGAGGAGCATGGCGCGCTCGACCTCTCCAAGTCGACCTGGCGACCGTCGGTCGGCGATCGAGTGCGGATCGTGCCCAACCACGTATGCGTCGTTACACACCTCTTCGATGAGGCCGTCGGCGTCCGAGGCGACCGAGTAGAAAGCAGGTGGCCGATCGCGGCACGAGGGCGTGGCTGATCCCCGCAGCTCCGACCACGCCTTCGAATAGTGTGAATCCGGCGGCGCCGCAGGACTTCGCGGGGCGAGTCGCCATCGTCACCGGCGCCTCGCGAGGGTTGGGTCGCGCCGCAGCGACGCGCCTCTATGAGCGAGGTGCCACCGTGGCGGTCAATGTGCGTGACCCCGCGCGCGCCGACGAGGTGTGCCAGGCTCTCGGCGACCGAGCGCTGGCCGTAGCAGGCGACATCTCCGCTGATGGCATGCCCGAGGCGATCGTCGAACGGGTGTTCGCGAAATTCGGCCGCGTCGACATCATGGTCAACAACGCGGCCGTCGCCCTCCCTACACGATTCGAGCAGTTGACTCCCGCCGAATGGCGGAAGACGCTGGAAGTGAACATGACCGTGCCCTTTCTGTTCACCAAAGCGGTGCTGCCGATCATGAAGGCTCAGAAATACGGACGCATCGTCAACATCTCGTCGACCGCCGGCCGGATGGTCAGCACGCTCGGCGGCGCGCACTACACAGCCTCCAAGACCGGACTCCTGGGACTCACCCGCGCGACCGCCAAGGAGCTCGGCCCCTTTGGCATCACGGTGAATGCCATCTGCCCCGGCATGATCAACACCGAGCTGACTCGCGAGACGGCGGACCAGGAACGCCTTGACCAGATCGCTGCCCGGTTCCCAGTACGGCGACTCGGCACCGCAGTCGAAGTCGCCAATCTGATCTGCTTTGTGGCAGGGGAAGGCGCCGGATACATCACCGGCGCGTCCCTCGACATCAACGGCGGTGACCTCATGATGTAGCACTCGCCAGGGCGGCCCCATGTCACTTTCGCAGTGCTCTACTTTCCACGTTCTGTTTTTCGTTGTTCGTACCCTGCTAATTGCCAACTAACCCCACTGTGAAAAACAGCACCGCCGTTCTCGTCGCACTGATCGTTGCACTGGCTCTGGGCGCGGGGATCGCCGCGTCGGGTAACCCTACGCTGCTGCACGTCGCGGACTGGTTCGCGCCGATCGGGGCGATCTGGATCAACGCGATACGGATGACGATCATTCCGCTCGTCGTCTCGCTGCTCATCACTGGCGTGGCCTCGGCGACGAACTTGAAGGCGATCGGCCGCATCGGGGGGCGGACGCTGCTGGTGTTCGGCGGGATGCTCACCGGGCTCGCGCTCATCGTGCTGCCGCTCGCCACGCTGGCGCTGGGATTGCTGCCACCGAGTCTCGCGACCCGCCCACCACTCCCGCCGGGCGCGGCGGAAGCGGCGGGTCAGCTTGGTGGGGCCGGAGGTGCGGCAAGCCTCCAAGCTTGGTTCATCTCGTTGATTCCGTCCAATCCGATCGCGGCGGCGGCGAACGGACAGATGGTATCGCTCATTTTGTTCACACTGTTGCTGGCGTTGGCGATTACACAGACACCGACCGCATCACGAGAGCGACTCGTCGGCTTCTTTCAAGCGCTCTGCGACGCGATGCTGGTCCTGGTGCGTTGGGTCATCGCGGTGGCGCCGATCGGCGTTTTCGCTCTGATGCTCCCGCTTGCGGCGCACGGGGGCAGCGCGCTGGCCGGGGCGGTTGGCTTCTACACTATCGCCTATTCGCTGGCGTTGATCGCTGGCTCGCTCCTCCCCTACCCCATCGTAGCGATCGTCGGGCGAATGCCGATGCGGGAGTTCGCGCGGGGGGCCCTGCCGGCCCAACTCATCGCCTTCAGCTCGAGTTCATCGATCGCGTCGCTCCCGGCGATGGTCGAAGGCGCGGAAAAGGCGCTCGGGATCCCCAACCGCGTCGTCGGCTTCACGCTGCCGGTGGCGGTGTCGCTGTTCAAGTACGCGTCGCCGCTCTCGTGGGCGATCGGAGCGATCTTCGTGTCCTGGTTCTACGGGATCCCGCTCCACTTCAAGGACCTGGTGATCATCGAGCTCGCCGCGATCTTTCTGGCGTTCGCGGCGCCCGGGGTTCCGCGTGGCGCGTTCCTGATGCTGACGCCGCTCTTTCTGGCAATCGGGCTGCCCGCCGAAGGCATCGGCATCCTGATGGCGCTGGACACTC
The DNA here is from genome assembly GCA_963745435.1 of uncultured Acidobacteriota bacterium. GTDB lineage: Bacteria > Acidobacteriota > Terriglobia > Terriglobales > Acidobacteriaceae > Gp1-AA133. The sequence continues at coordinate 55,355 of CAVUXK010000008.1, forward strand.
TCCCCGATCTGCTCTCGACGGTCATGAACGTGACGGGCGATATGGCGGCAGTGGTCCTGGTCGCGAGGACTGAATCCGGCGGCATCTCGCGCCAACCGGCCAGTTAGGCGGGGCGTGGTCGCCCGCGTGGGTCGGACCTCGCCATCTGTGCGCGGCTGCCATCCCCGACCAGTCATGGCCGACACCCGGCTGAGCGACACAAACCCTCCCGCCGCGCGATGAGAATGCCGCGCCTACGCAGGGTAACCGCGCCCGACGTGGTGCTCCTGCTGCTCTGCGCGATGTACTTCATGTATTTCGTCGACCGCGTGAACCTGTCGACCGCGGCACCGCTGATCAGAGCCGATCTCAAGATCACGAATACGCAGCTTGGGCTCGTCTTCTCGGCGTTCGCGGTTCCCTACGCGGTCTTTCAGCTCGTCGGCGGCTGGATCGGCGATAAGCTCGGCCCGCGCCTCACGCTCGCCCTCTGCTGCGCAATCGTAGGAATCGCCACGCTGCTCACCGGCGCGGTCACCGGTCTCGCGTCGCTCTTCGCCGTGCGACTCGCGCTTGGCTTCGGTGAGGGTGCCGGCTTCCCGACCGCCACTCGCGCCATGGCAAGCTGGACACCTCGGGGAAACTGGGGATTCGCGCAAGGCATCGTGCACTCCTTCTCGAGGATCGGCAACGCAGCGACGCCGGCGCTGATGGCAGGGCTCTTCCTGTTCGTGTCCTGGCGCGCCGCGTTCGCGATCCTGGGTGTGGCGAGCTTCCTGTGGCTGGTCGCGTGGGTCAGTTTCTTTCGCGACGATCCCCGGGAGCATCCATTCATCACGGGGGTCGATCTCGCGGCGTTGCCCGCACCGGCCGCGGGCCATGGCCTGACCCCGACGCAGTGGCTGCGCCTCGCGCGCCAAATGCTACCCGTGACGATCGTCCAATTCTGCTATGGATGGACGCTGTGGGTGTTCCTGAGCTGGATTCCCGCGTTCTTCTTCGAGAACTACCACCTGAATCTTCGGACATCCGCGCTGTTCTCCAGCGGAGTCCTGCTCGCCGGGATCATTGGTGACACGGTGGGCGGCATTGCCAGTGATCGCCTGCTGCGCACGACTGGTAGCGTCGTACTGGCCCGCCGCTCCGTTATTACGGCGGGCTTTCTCGGCGCCTTCGCGTTTCTGCTGCCCGTCGTGCTGATCCACGATCTCCACATCGCTGCGCTCTTTCTGTCGCTCGCCTTTTTCTCCTCCGAGCTCATCGTAGCGCCGATCTGGCTGTTGCCGATGGACATTGCGCCCCGCTACGCGGGCACTGCGAGCGGCATGATGAACTTCGGTTTCGCCGTGGCAGGCCTCGCCTCGCCGTCCAGCTTCGGGTATTTGGTCGATCGGACCGGCAGCTGGGTGCTGCCCCTCATCGCGTCGATCGCCTTGCTGCTGGTGGGGGCCATCCTCGCGCAGCGCTTGCGACCGGACGAAGCCTTCTCCGTCAGCCAAGTTTCACAGTCCCATCCGGCGTCGTAACTCGGGATAGTCCGGGTGGACTCGCAGCAGTTCCGTCCCAGGTGAGCGAAGAAAGGCCAGTGCGACGTTCTCGCGATCCTCGACCGATCGCATCGCAAACCGCATTGCTTCGTCGGTAGCGTGCACACCGAGCGCGGACACCGCCAGCCAGAACGACTCGACATACTCCGCCTGCGCTCGATCGAGCAGCTCGCGGTGCGAGGCTTCAGCGCGCTGCTGGTCGCCGGCGATCCCGTAAATCCCGGAGAGGAGCCCCAGGATCATTGGGTGTCGTCCCGACATTTGCAGGGCGGGGCGCGCGGCCCGCAGCGCACCCTCCGGGTCTTTTGCCCAGTACCGGGTCAAGGCCACCGCCCAATGCGCCACGAACGAGTCGGGGTCGAGGGCCACAGCGCGTTCGGCTTCGGCGATCGCTTCAGGGTGCCGGCCGGCGTAGCCGAGTACCTGTGCCCGAAGCACGGCGACGAGGGCGTTCAGCGGATCGTCGGCCACGGCCCGATCCGCCTCCCCGGTCGCCTCGTCGAACATGCCGCGGATCATACACATCCCAAAGAGCGCGGCAGAGCTGCGGGCCCACGCCAAGAGTGGGTTGAGGGTGAGCGCGCGCGCGAACGCCTCGAACCCAGCCGTCAGGTCGTAGTCGTAGCTGAGCGCGATCATCCCCAGTGTAGCCACCGCATCAGCCAGGTTGGGTGCGAGAGCCAACGCACGCTCGACCGCAGCCTTGGCGCGCGGCATCACGTCCGCGGGACGCGCGAATCCGAACATGGCGTGCAGTCGGAGTACCTCAGCGAGTCCGGCGTGCGCCGGCGCGTAGTCCGGATCCAACTTGATCGCGCGCTCGAAACAGGCGAGTGCGGGGAGAATCGCCGCGCCCCGTCGCGCCGCGAGCGAACGGCCCTTGACGCAGAGCTCGTAGGCCTCGACATCCGTCGTCGTCGGCCGGGCCGCCCGATCGGCTGACGGCTTCGCGAAGGTGACTTGGAGCTTCGTGGCGATGGCCTTGGCGATCTCGTCCTGCACCGCGAAGACGTCAGTCAGTTCCCGGTCGTAGCGCTGCGACCAGAGGTGGTACCCGTCGGCGACGCTGATCAACTGCGCAGTGATCCGCAGCTGGTTCCCTGCTTTGCGCACGCTCCCCTCGAGCACGGTGGCGACGCCAAGCTGTTCGCCCACGACGCGCAGATCTTCGCGCTTTCCCTTGAACGAGAAGGCGGAGCTACGGGCCGCGACCCGAAGCCCATCGAGCTGGGTCAGCGCGTTGATGATGTCCTCTGCGATCCCATCGCTGAAGTAGTCGTTCTCGGGATCGGCGCTCCTGTTCTCGAACGCCAGTACGGCGATCGATTTCTCGCCGTGTGCTAGTTCGGCGGATCGCAGGGGCCGCGCTGGTTTGCCCCCGCCGCGTGCCATAACCAGCCCATCGAGTGCCTGCACGACTGCCTCAGCCGATTGCGGGCGATCGGCCGGGTGTTTTTCGATGCACAGCATCACGAGCTCTGCCAACGCCGGCGGCGTCGACGGCCTGCGTATCGTCACCGGTACCGGTATTTCGGTCGCGTGCGCGGCCAGCATCGCCTGCGCCGAACGCGCGGCGAACAGCGGTTGACCGGCCAGCATCTCATACGCGACCACACCCAACGCGTACAGGTCGGCGCGGGCGTCGACGTCGGGGTCAGCCGCCGCCTGCTCCGGCGACATGTAGGCGGGAGTCCCTAGAGCGAGGCCGACGCTGGTCGTGAGCTCCGTCGTGTTCGCATCGTCACCCGGTCGGCTGCTCGCGGCAAGGGCCTTGGCCACCCCGAAGTCCGTGACGAGGGCGTGGTGCCGGGTGAGCAGCACGTTCTCGGGCTTGATGTCTCGGTGCACAATCCGGTGTTCGTGCGCGTAGGAGAGTGCGCCGGCAATGTCCCGGAGGATCCGTATGACGTCGTGAATCGGGAGCTCGTGGTCGCGCGACAGCCGGCCACGGAGCGATTCGCCCTCGACTAAGGGCATGGTGTAGAAGGGCAGCCCGTCGGATACCCCGGCTGACAGCAGGGGCACGATGCACGCGTGCTGCAGCTTTGCTGCCAACAGAATCTCGCGGTGGAATCGGTCCGCACTGACGCTCGCGGCGAGCTCCGGGAGCAGGACCTTGACCACGATGGAACGGCCGAGCGCCGTCTCCTGTGCCACGAAGACCCGTGACATCCCCCCGCCGCCGAGCTCTCGCTCGAGGGTATACCGGTCGCCGAGCGTCCGCTGCAGCTGCTGCTGGAGATCCAACGACGCCATGGGCTCCCGGGGAAGAGGAGCTAGAATGCTAGTGCTACTTCGACGGGCCCGCTACCCGGATGGCTTGCCGGCCGACCAGCGATCCGCTGAACATCCCGGCGGTTTGGTCACGATTCCCGGGGCCTCTGGCGCAGATAGCAACTCGCGGGATACGATCTTGTCCCCCCTAGGATTCCGCCTCTAGCATCGAGGGCACAGAGATGAAATTCATGGTGAATTGGAAGGTGCATCCCGACAAGCGAGTACAGGTGATGACCGCTTGGAGTGGAATGACGGCGAAGCAGCGGGGGGATTTAGGTCCCGGTGTCAAATTGATCGGGCGCTGGCACAACCTTGCCGAGTACACTGGGGTGGCGATCGTGGAGGCTACCGACACTGCAGCCATGGCCACCTATATGGGCCAGTGGAATCCGGTGATGGACCTGGATATCGCACCCGTTCTGGACGACGAAGAGGCGGCCGCGACGGGCAAGGCGATACTGTCCAAGCTCGCTGGTCAGTAGCGCCTGTCGGAAGCGCTCAGGCGAGGCGCGAGAACCGACGACTGGATCCCGGGATGTCTATTCCGTACGCCGTGTAGCAGGACCGCTGCGACGAGGAGGATGACCGGCACGTCGCCGAGAGTAAGGCCGCTCGGCGCAGGAGCGGTGGGTAGACGAGAGAGCCACTCCACTGGTGCCGCCACCAGGAGACGTCGCTGGCGGCCCGGTATGCGCATGCCTACTTTCGGCCACAACTCTCATTGATCGAATCCCGGCCCTCGACACGGGGAAGGCCAAATGATGACTCCTTCCGTTCGGGCAGCTCTCAGGAATCGTCTGGCGATCGCTGTTCTGGTCCCACTGCTGTCGCCATGGTCGTGTGCTCGAAACAGCGCGTCGACATCAGCCGCTGTCGAGAATCGCCGTCAGCAGCTGGACTCGCTCTTTGACGAACACTGGCAATACACGCTGCGCACGAACCCCGAGTGGGCAACGGCACTCGGCGACCCTCGGTATAACGATCGCCTGGACGACCGGTCTCCCGAGTTCTACCAATCCGACAGCGCGCAGAAGGCCGGCTTTCTGGCCCGCTTTCAGGCCGTCGATCCCACGGGGCTGCCACAGCAGGACACGCTGAGCCGCGTGCTCATGATTCGCCAGCTGGGTCAGGATATCGACGGAGCCCGGTTCAGAGAGTGGGAGATGCCGGTGAACCAAATGAACGGCCTCCATGTCTCATTGCCGGAACTGGTCGCGCTGACCCCGTTCAACACCGTCGCCGACTACGACAATTACCTGGCCCGACTACGGCAGGTCCCGCACGCGTTCAAGCAAGTAACGGCCAACATGAGGAGCGGCATGCGAGACAGCCTGATGCCGCCGCGGTTTCTCCTTGCCAAGGTCGCGACGGAGGCTGACAACATCGCCGGCCGGACTGGCGGCGACAGCCCCTTTGCCAAGCCGGTGAAGACGTTCCCCGCCGGCGTCGCCCCGGCGGACCAGAAGCGCTTGCGCGCCGCAGTCCTCGCCGCGATCGCCGACAGCGTCGTGCCTACCTACCGAAACTTTGGGGCCTTCGTGCGCAACGAATACGCGCCCCACGGCCGAACCGACCCCGGCATCTGGTCTCTCCCCGACGGCGCCGCCCGGTATCGGTACGCCGTTCGTCGCTTTACGACCACGGACATGACACCGGAGGAGATTCACGCACTCGGCGTGAAACAGCTCGACGACGTCAATACCGAGATGCTTGCCCTCGCCAACAAGCTGGGGTTTAAGGATCTGGCGAGTCTCAACAATCACATCAAAACCGAGCGGCGCTTCTACGCAACCTCCGGTCAGCAGGTGCTCGATCTGTATACGGTCTTCAAGAACGGCATGGAACCAGAATTGCCCAAGCTGTTCGGCCATCTGCCCAAGAGTAAGCTCATCGTCATCCCCATGGAGGCTGCACGCGCGAAGAACGATGTCCCTGCGGACTACACGGATGGCACGGCGGATGGCTCGCGACCCGGACACATCAACGTCAATGAGTGGGATCCGGCGCACCGCCTGATCCTGAACATCGAGGCCATCGCCTATCACGAGGGCATCCCCGGTCATCACCTCCAGATCTCGTTGGCGCAGGAGATGCAGAATCTCCCGGAGTTTCGCCGGCACGCGGGGTACACGGCGTTCGTCGAGGGCTGGGCGCTCTATTCGGAGCGTCTCGGCAAGGACGTCGGACACTACCAGGACCCGTACAACGATTACGGACGACTGGAAAATGAGATGTGGAGAGTCATTCGTCTGATCATCGACACCGGCGTCCACGACAAGCGCTGGCCACGCGACTCAATGGTGGCCTACTTCCGCCGCTATACGGCGATGGACGAGCCGAACGTCCAGACCGAAGTCGACCGCTACATCGCGTGGCCCGGCCAAGCCCTCGCCTACAAGCTCGGGCAGCTCGAGATCCTAAGACTGCGCGACAGGCAAAGCAAACCCTCGGCCACAAGTTCGACATCCGCGCCTTCCACGATGCGGTCCTCGGCAACGGCGCCCTCCCACTCGACGTCCTGGACTCGGAGGTGAAGAGCTGGATCAAGGGCGCCCTCATCACATCTACTGGGCGTCTCCATATAGAAAAAGAGTAGCCTGCACCACAGACTGGGAGGACGGCCTGCCGCCTGACACGGCCGCCAAACCGAATCGCCAATAGAAGGTCGGTCGGCCTGGATCGCCTCGTTCGGGCCGGGGCGCGTGCGACGTCGCCAGGGATCCGTCATCACCCGTCATTCACCCGGTAGGGGCGACGCTTGCGTCGCCCGCAGAACGGTCTCGGCACGAATGCATGTTCGCCGCGTCGTGAATCGCGCCCCTTTGGATCGACGCTTGCGACGATTCCACCGAAACCGTCTTCACCCGTCAATCGCCGTCCACCGAGCGCGGGTTGATAGGGGTCGCAGCGACCAAAGGCACCCGCTCTACTGCTGTCGGGTCGCCGTTCTCTACTTTCTACTTTCTGCGGTTCTACTTTCTATAGCGGCGAAGCCGCTCGCCCCATTCCCAGTTGGCGAACTGTTCGCGGAGCTTGGTCTTCATGGACTTGCCGACCGACGTGCGAGGGATCGCGTCGGCGAAGACGAATGCGTCAGGTAGCTGCCACTTCGCGAAATTCTGAGCTAGGAACTCGCGCAGCTCACTCGGATCGACTGTTGCTCCCGGCTTGAGGACGACGACGGCCAGCGGTCGCTCCTGCCATTTCGGGTGCGGGACCGCGATGACCGCGGCTTCGCGGACCGCGGGATGACCCATGAGAGCGTTCTCGAGATCGACAGAGCTGATCCATTCCCCACCAGACTTGATCATGTCCTTGCTGCGATCGACGATCCGGAGGTAGCCGTCCGCGTCGAGCGCCGCCATGTCACCGGTTCTGAACCAGCCATCGTCCGTCCAGCGATCGGCCGTCTCCGGCGCGTTGTAGTAGCTCGCAGCCACCCACGGTCCACGGATCTCGAGCTCCCCGCGGGTCTTCCCGTCACAAGGTGCGATCCCGTCCGTGCTGCGCACCCGCAGCTCGATCATTGGACACGGCGAGCCTTGGGCTGCGCGGACCCGGTATCGGTCGTCCTCGCTCCAATCGCGCATGTAGCTGCGAATACCCCCCAACGTCGCCAGCGGCGTCGTCTCCGTCATCCCCCAGAGGTGGGTCAAATGAAAGCCGTGTGAGTCGAGAGACCGGATCATGGATTCCGGCGGGGCCGTGCCGCCGCAGACGACGTGGACGTTGCGGTCGCCGGCCCAGCGATCCGGGTACTGCTCGAGGGCGGCGAGCATGCCCAGCCAGACCGTAGGGACCGCAACGGCCATCGTGACGCGCTGGGTCTCGATGAGATCGAGCAAGCACTCGGCGTCTGGGTGCATACCGGGCAACACGATCTTCGCCCCGACCATCACCGGCGGTAAAGGGAACGCCCCACGCATTCGCGTGAAACATGGGCGAGATCGGCATCACGACATCGTGATGGCCGATCGCCATACCGTCCACCATCGTTTCGGCCAGGGAGTGCAGGACCAGCGCACGGTGTGAGTAGAGAACGCCCTTGGGGTTGCCGGTGGTGCCGGAGGTGAAGCACATCGCGGCCGCGGCATTCTCGTCGAGCGTCGGGAATTCGAGTGCGTCGGAGCCTGAAGCGAGAAAATCCTCGTAGCTCTCCAAACCGGCCGGCGTTGGCTCGCCGCCGAACGGGACGACGATGACCCGCTCGAACTTCACCTGGTCCTTGAATTTCTCGTACGTCGGCACCAGCACATCGTCGACGATGAGAAAACGGTCCGCCGCATGATTGGCGATGAACGCGATCTCGTGCGCGTGGAGCCGCAGATTGAGAGTGTGGAGCACGCCGCCGGCGGCCGGGATGCCGAAATAGCATTCCAGGTGACCGGAGTGATTCCACATGAGCGTGGCGACGCGGTCGCCGGGACGCAGGCCCGCACGGAGGAGCGCCCCGGCGAGCTGTCGTGCGCGCCGATGGAAATCGACGTACGTGTATCCGCGGGTCCGACCGAGCGGGGTACGAGAGACGATATCGGATTTGCCGAACAGGGCGCCCGCGCGATCGAGGATCGCGTTGAGCGTGAGCGGGAAATCCATCATGCGGCCACGCATGGCGCCCCTGGGCAGGGAGGGAGTGACAAGGGGGTAGATGGTAGCGCCGCCCCACCGGAGCCGCCACCGGCTACTCGCTACCCGCTGGCGGCTACCGCTAGCGGCGCAGCCGCTCCCCCCGTATGCTCTTTTCGCCCCTTTGTGGCGACACGGCGTCGCCGCTAGGGCAGTCCTTCCTCAGCGGAGCATGCGAATGACTAGGCATCGGTTGGCGGGAGTCTCGTCATCGGTTCTGGGCTGCCTCGCCTTGCTGGCGGCCTGCGGGCAACCGACGACCACCACGACGGCCGCGACTCCACCGGTCGATCACCGGGCGGATGATGAAATTGCCATTCACGTCGCCGATACGGCGTGGATCAACGCCGTCGCTGCGAAGGACACCGCCAGGATCATGGCGATCTATGCCACGGACGCAGTCACACTCCCGCCTGGAATGCCGCTCGTGACGGGCAAGGACGCGACACGGAAGATGTGGTCGGGTCAGATGGCCGCGAATGGCTTTGCCATGTCGTTTGTGCCGCTCAAGACGGTGGTGCAAGGCGACCTCGCGTACGAGATCGGTGACTACCACTTCATCGGACGAGGCAAGGGTGGGGCCCCGGTGAGCTCCAAGGGCAAATACCTCACCGTCTGGGGCAGGCAGGCCAATGGGAAATGGCGGGTTCTCGTCGACGCGCCCACGACTACACTGTGACCCCCGACCAACGTGGCCGCACCAGCGCGGGCCACGACCTGTCGGAGGCGATGCTCAAACACACCGAAGAGGGTGTGGCGAAGCATTACACGCGTGTCGGACTCGAACAGGCGATCACCGCAGCCCTGATGGCATCCGGCAAGGACCCCAACAAGCTGAACCCCGGCGACCTGTCACTGGTCGACGAGTTTCACGTCGGCGGTCGCCAGGCGACGGTGGAATTCGCCACACATCTCAACATTCATCCGGGGATGCATCTCCTCGACGTAGGGTCGGGGATCGGCGGCCCATCCCGCTTTTTCGCGCACGAAATGGGCTGCCGGGTGACGGGGATCGATCTGACGGAGGAATACGTCAGGGTGGCCACCCACCTCGCCCAACGGGTGGGGCTGAGCAATCGTGTGTCGTACCAGCGGGGGAGCGCACTGCAAATGCCGTTCCAGCCCCGCAGCTTCGATGGCGCGTACATGATGCATGTCGGTATGAACATCGAGGCCAAAGCTCGCCTCTTCGGCGAAATTCGTCGGGTGCTCAAGCCAGGGAGCATCTTCGGCATCTACAATGTCATGCGGGTGCGCGATGGTGACCTCGCGTTCCCCCTTCCCTGGTCAATGACCCCCGAACTGAGCTTTGTCGCCACGGAATCGACGTACCGAAAGGCACTCGAAGGCGCGAAGTTCAAAGTCCTGCAGACGATCCCCCGTCGGGACTTCGCAGTCGAGTTCTTCAAGCAGATGCGGACCCGTGCCGCGCAGGAAGGCCCGTCCCCACTCGGCCTTCACCTCCTGATGGGCCCGAGCACCCCGCTCAAGATCTCTAACATGATCTCCATCCTGGAGCGGGGTCTGGTATCACCGACCGACATCATCTGCGAGGCCACGGGGAAATAGGGACGACGCATCGCGCCCGTTTCGTCGACTTTCGACTTTCGGATTTTCGTACTCTCAAGCCGGCCCGTATTGATCACCCGTCCACCCTCGTCCGTGATTCCCGCTTTCCTGGAACCAACACCATTAGGCTGACCGTCCCGACCAGGGCCCACGCCGCCCCATACCAGAAGACCGCTGCGTGCCCCACCCGGTCCCACAACAGACCCGCGACCACGCTGGCGACGAGCTGCAGAACGCCGACTGTGGCGCTATACCAGCCAAGAGCGCTTGCATGGAGCGACGGCGGCGCGAAATCCGCAGCGAGCGCCTTGCCGGACGCTCGAAATATTCCCTGGAATAGTCCGTACGTGATGAAGAATCCCGCGACCAGTAGCGCATTCGTCGTCAGCGCCAGTCCCAGGTATGTGCCTGCGAAGATGACGAAGCCGGTGAGGAGGACGTTCTTTCTCCCCCACCGGTCGGAGAGAGATCCGGCTGGGTACGAGATCAGCGCGGCCACGAGATTGAACGCCGCGTAGATCAGGATCGTGGTCTGCATCGAAGCGCCGATATCCCGCGTGCGCAGAATCAGGAACGAATTGCTGGAGTTGCCGAGACCGAAGAGGGCGATCACCAGCAGATACCTGCGATAGCCCGTTGGGAAGCGAGACAGGCTCACGTCGATCTTCGACTTGGCTGCCACGGCTACTGGCTGCTCTTTCACCGGCAGCACCATCGCGAACGCCAAGAGCCCCGGGATGATCGCGAGATAGAAAACCGTGCGTAGTTGGACGTGAAGTCCGAAGAGCAGAAATAGAGCGACCAAGGGACCGAGGAAGGCCCCTGTGTTGTCGCCAAGTCCCTCGAGCCCAAACGCCCGACCCCGGTCCTTCTCCTCTACCGAGGATGCGATGAGTGCGTCGCGAGGAGCCGAACGACTACCGGCGCCGAAACGATCCAGGAGACGGGCGCCAAGCACCCCCTGCCAGCTCGTGGCGAGCCCCATGAGCGGCTTGGAGATCGCAGCGAGGAAGTAGCCGACCAGCGCGATCGGTTTCCGTCGCTGCAGCTTGTCCGATAGCGCTCCGGCGAAACCCTGCACGATGTTCTGCGTGGCTTGGGCGCAGCCGTCGATCAGTCCGACGATGCTGCCGCTCGCGCCGAGTACCTGCGTGAGAAAAACCGGCAGCACCGGGTAGAGCATCTCCGTCGAGACGTCCGCGAAGAGACTCGAGAGGGCGAGAAGAAATGTGTTTTTCGAGAGCCCGCTTCTGTGCGTTGCCGGCAATTACCGCCTCCAGGCGCGTCGAGCTTCTCACCGAAGCCTGGTAATATGGCGCACACCGTGTCGGTCGCCGGCAGCGGTCTTTTGTGGGCCCGACACGGGTGAGGTGTGCCTCCCCCCGCTCCACTAGAGAAAGGGCGGCTGCGCTGGGTAGCGTGGCACTACCGCGCTACCCAGCCGCCGACCTACTACCGGCCGCTTGCGGTCGCGGGGTTATCGACGGGTAGGTCGGTACGGCGCCCCCACTCCTGGAACGAGCCGTCGTACAGGCGCACCGGGTAGCCGAGTGTCCGGGCGGCCAACAGCACCGCGGTTGCCCGCTGACCAATGTGACAGTACGCGACCACGGTATCACCGGGCTGGACGCCGGCCGCCCGGAATCGCGCGGCGAGGCTGTCCGCACTCAGCATGTAGTCATTGGTGGTCCAGAGCGCTTCGTACGGAAGACTCCGCGCCCCCGGGATGTGCCCGGGTCGGGGTCCGTCGTCCTTGCTCGAGCCATCGTAGTAGGTCAGGCGCCGCGCGTCGATGAGCGCGATCCCCGGACGCCCGATGTGGGCTTGAACCCACGCGGCACTGACGACAAGCGAGGGCTGGTACTTGGCCGTGATCACACCGGGATGCGGCGGTGCGGCTGGTCCGGTAGCCACTGGTCGACCATCTCGTTGCCAGGCTGCGAGCCCACCATCCAGGAAACTGGCGGACCGTCCTAGTCCCGCGTAGGCCAACGTATAGAGTGCACGGGTGGCCGGTGAGATCCAGTTGTTCATGAAATAGATCACGACGCGTGACCCATCGGAGACGCCGAGCGCTTGGAGCCGCAGTCGCAGGGTATCAGGCGGGAGCATCTCGAGCATGAGTCCATGATCCATGTCCATGGGCCCGCTCATGCCGCTCGAGATGTCGGCCAGTGAGACTGGGCGCGCACCGGGGATGTGCGCCTTGACGAAATCCGTGTCTCCCGAAGGCACGACCTTCGGATAACCACCGAACGGCGCAGGTTGGGAAGAATGCCTTCAAAGTACTCAATCACGGTTTGAATGCGCCGGCTCTCAGAACGCAGACTCAGCAGCTTCTGCTTGAAGTCGAGATCAAGAGGAAGCGATCCGACGAGATGATAGGAAAGCAGAGCATCGTCGCCTTCGGGCAAGTCCTGCTGCGCGTTCGCCAGTGCCAGAATTTGCCGATGCAGTTCGATGGCGTGGGATGTCTCCGCCTGCGTCGGCCGATCCTGATCATCTTGCACCAGCAGGATCTGCCCGCGCAGAAACGCGCGTTCCTGGTTGACTTCGAGAAGCTCAAAGCGATCGCGGCCTTCCGCGACGATATCCATGCGGCCATCGTCATATTTCTTTGTGACCGCAAGAATCTCTGCGGTGCAACCCACGTCGGCGAGGTCCGTCTCCTGGGCGCGGATCACGCCGAACTGTTTTTTCTGTTCCAGACACTCTCCGATCATCTCCTTGTACCGCGGCTCGAAGATGTGCAGGGGCAGTGGCGTGCCGGGGAACAGAACGACCTCGAGCGGGAACAGCGCGAGCAGGGAATCCAAGCAGCCTCCGGGGCAAAGCGGGCAACGAAAACAAACGCCGTTGACCGATTGTACAACCGCTGCTTGACTTGCCTGCCGGGTCCGACTAAAAGCCATGCATGGAAATTCCGGGAAAAGTTGTCGTAGTTACGGGTGCTTCAATGGGGATCGGCGAAGCGATCGCCAAGGCTTTTGTTGATGAGGGTGCGAGCGTGGTGCTGTTGTCGCGAGACGCGTCCCGGGTTGAGGCTGCGCGTGCCCGCGTTGGCCACACGGAACGCACTCTGGCTCTCTCGTGTGACGTGCGCCATCGCGAAGAGATCGATCGCGTCGTCAGCCTGACCCTGCATCATTTCGCGCGCATTGATGTGTGGGTCAACAATGCCGGCAATGGTCTCATTGATTCGGTGGCGCAAATGGACATGAGTGCTCTGCGCGATATGTTTGAGACGAACTTCTTCGGTGCGGTTTCCGCCATGCAGGCCGTGCTGCCGGTGATGAAGCAGCAGAACGAAGGAACGGTGATCAATATCTCGAGCGTTGCAGGTCACCTCCCGCTGCCTTACAGTTCCGGGTATTCGGCGACAAAGTTCGCCCTGAACGCCATTGGCAAGGCCGCTCGGATCGAACTGCGAAGGCGGAATGTGAACGTGCTGACGGTGTGTCCCGGATACGTGCGCACCGACTTCAGCGCAAATGCCGTTCGCGGCAGGGAACTGAAGAGGGTTCGGCCAGAAACAGTCCGCGGAATCAGCGCTGAGCGCGTCGCCCGGGCAACGCTCGCCGGTTATCGCAAGCAGAAGCGGGAAGTCATCGTGCCCTGGACGATGCACCCAGTGGTGAAGATCTACCAGTTGTTCCCTGGAATCGTTGAGCGGGCGATGCTGAAGATGGCGAAGCCGACCGAATAGGCGCCCCTGGTTACCCCAGGTCTGCGAGCATGCCTTCCATCTCCGATTGAGCGTGCCCGTTGCCCGTGCGCTTAGCGGATAGGATGCCGTCTCCAAGCATTTTGCGGGCATCATCAACCCGATCCGCTTTCGCTAGAGTCTGAGCCGCCATGAAGTAGCCGGCTGTGTAATCGGGGTGGGTGGCAAGCAACTTTCCGAACTCCTCCATCGCTTGTTCGATGTTGCCCTGATTGGACAATTCCATCGCCAGGCCATAACGGGCGAAGGCATCGTTGGGGTTTTCCGCGAGAATCTCGGCGAGCATTGCGATACGGTCCATTGATTTTGCGTTTCCAACAGAAGACTACTACACAAAGTAGCGCCGGCGTCTCGCCGGCAGTCAGGCGGGCGTCCTCGCCCGCCCCATCACGCCGGCGACTACGGAGTACAATGGCGGGTCAACTTTCAACCAGATTCAATCCCAGGAGTTTCCACTGTGGCCTGTCCATACTTCATGCCAACTGAGCGACTGTTCGAGGGCGCATGGATCCATCCGGCACGTTTGCCCCTGGGTTCAGGCTGGACTGGACACTGCACTGCACCTGGTCATGAAGGGGTAACTCCGGAGGCGGAGACCCTGCACCAGCAGTGCACGCTCGGCTACGCGTCAAGCTGCCGGCGACTGCCCGAGCAACGGGACGCCGATGCGGTTCGCTTCTCGGTGCTGCGCGAGAATGAGTCGCGAATCTCGCTCGTCTACGCTTTGGAGCGCAACCACGAACCGGCCGGCCACGGCAATCTGGAGTTCCGAGTCCAGGATCGAACCTGCGTCAACGCGCATGCGGATGCGCGCATCCAGAAGATGGCGGAGTGCTATCTCGAGTCATGGCTGAGCAAATCGCGGCCGGATTCGAAGCACACGCCAGACCCATCCCATGACTGAAACCAATACTGCGCCCCGTCCAGTCGGCGATTCGCAATCGGAAATGGCGGAGATCGTGCTGCCGAACGATGCGAATCCGCTGGGCTACCTGCTGGGCGGTCGCTTGATGCACTGGATCGACCTCGCCGGAGCGATGGCTGCCCACCGGCACGCGCGCGGTTACGTCGTGACCGCATCGGTCGACCGCATCGATTTCCTCGTCCCCGTACGGGTAGGTTCGCTGCTGACGCTTCGCTCGTCGGTGAACCGCGCTTTCCGCACTTCCATGGAAGTGGGGGTGAAGGTCTGGACTGAGAACTATATCCTCGACAAACGGGAACACGTGGCTTCGGCTCACCTGACATTTGTCGCGGTCGACGGGATCGGCGGCCGGCTTCCGGTTCCGCAGGTAATTCCTCAAGGCGAGGACCAGCTTCGGCGGTTTGAGGATGCGGCCCTCCGTCGCGCTGCGCGACAAGCGGAACTCGAACGGCGCCATAAAAGTAACCGTTGAATTTCCTCATGTGATCGACATCACATCCAGACTGTAACGGGCCCGGCATACTTTCCTTTTCTTGCCCGGGATATCGAGACCGTCAATATGGATAGCGCACTGCTGATTCATCGCCTGCATTTTGCCTTCACTGTCACCTTCCATTACCTGTTTCCCCAGCTAACAATGGGTCTTGCGCCCCTGATCGTGATTCTCAAGACCTTGGCTCTGCGCACCAACGATGAGCGCTACAGCCAGGCCGCGCGTTTCTGGGCGCGCATCTTCGGGATCAACTTCGTGATCGGCGTGGTCACGGGGATTCCGATGGAATTTCAGTTCGGCACGAACTGGTCGCACTTTTCCCGCTTCGCTGGCGGAGTCATCGGGCAGACGCTGGCGATGGAAGGCATGTTCGCTTTCTTCCTGGAGTCGGCTTTCCTCGGACTTTTCTTGTACGGAGAGAAGCGCCTGAGCCCGAAAGCGCATTGGTGGTCGGCAATGGCGGTGTTCTTAGGTTCGTGGCTCTCCGGCTTCTTCATCATCGCGACCGACGCCTGGATGCAGAACCCGGTGGGATACGTCACCGCCCCGGACGGTTCCCTGCAACTCAGCAGCTTCTGGGCCCTGGTTCTCAACCCGTGGGCTTGGTGGCAGTACGCGCACAACATGTGCGGCGCGGTGATCACGGGTACGTTTGTCATGGCGTCGGTGGGAGCGTTCTACCTGCTGTGGGGAAAGTACGAGGAACACGGCCGCATCTTTGTTCGCGTTGGTGTCACTGTCGGAATCGTAGCCAGCATCGTCCAGCTGTTCCCCACCGGCGACGGCCAGGGAAGATTGCTTGCGCAAAAGCAGCCCACGACGCTCGCGGCGATGGAAGCCTTGTTCGAGAGCTCCAATGCGGCTCCGCTCGTTCTAATCGGGCAACCCGACGTGCCTCAGCGCAAGATCGACAATCCGCTGGTGCTGCCCGGTATGCTGAGCTTTCTCACCTACCGGCGCTGGGAAGCCGAGGTCCGCGGCTTAAATGCGTTTCCGCCGGACACCTGGCCCGACAATATCCCTCTGCTTTACTACTCGTACCACATCATGGTGGGGCTCGGGACGATCTTCATCGCGATCATGGTGGTTTCGGCCTTCATGCTGTGGCGGGGAAGCTTGTTTCGCGCGCGATGGATGCTGTGGGTATTGCTGCTTAGCTTGCCCTTCCCCTACATCGCAAACACCGCGGGCTGGATGACCGCCGAGATCGGGCGCCAGCCCTGGCTGGTTTACGGACTAATGCGTACTGCAGACGGCTACTCGAAGCTGGTGTCGGCGGGCAATGGCCTTTTCACCCTGCTCGGATTCATGGGCATGTACATGGTGCTGGGCATTCTCTTCCTGTTTCTTGTTCGGCGCGAGATCGAGAATGGTCCGGTCGCGCAATCAACCGCAGCTCACTAGAGGAATCCGATGCCAACAGTCTGGTTCGTTATCGTTTCGGTCATGATCGCGGCGTACGTGGTGCTCGATGGATTCGATCTGGGCGCCGGTATTCTCTATCTCTACGCAGCACGCACGATCGACGAGCGCCGCAAGGTGCTTCGTTCGATCGGTCCAGTGTGGGATGGCAATGAAGTTTGGCTGCTGGCGGCCGGCGGCACGCTTTACTTCGCGTACCCGCAGCTCTATGCTTCGGCCTTCAGCGGCTTTTACCTTCCGCTCATGATGGTGCTGTGGCTGCTTATGCTGCGCGGCATCGGAATCGAGCTGCGCGTGCACATAGAGAACCCGGTGTGGCAGGGATTCTTCGATGTAGTGTTCTGCGTTTCCAGCGCGCTGCTCGCGATCTTCTTTGGCGCGGCACTGGGCAACGTGATCCGCGGCGTTCCGCTCGGTGCGGATGGCTATTTCTTCGAGCCTCTCTGGACGAATTTCCGGCTGGGGCCGAATCCCGGAATTCTGGACTGGTACACGGTGATGGCGGGCGTGGTGGCACTCGTGACCCTGACCGCGCACGGCGCCCTTTACGTGCGGGTGAAGACGGATGGCGAATTGGCCGGCTCGCTGCCGCGCTGTGGCCTTGGGCGTGTGGCCCGTGCAGTTGTTGCTTGACCCTGGTCAGCCTGGTAGCGACGTGGTTCGTGCGTCCCTCGATCAAGGAAAACTATCTTCACTATCCGATTGGATTCCTGATTCCGCTGGTGGTGTTCGGCAGCCTGGTGGTTATGTTGCTGGCCACAAGGTCAGGAAAAGAGAAGCAGGCGTTTGTCGCATCGAGCGTCTACATCACGGGAATGCTGGTGGGAGCGGTGTTTGCCCTGTATCCCGTGGTGTTGCCCGCCAGCACCGATCCCGCGCTGAATCTGACCATCTACAACTCGGCGGCCGGTGCCCATGGACTTCTTGTCGGCTTGGCCTGGTGGATACCGGGGATGCTCATTGCGCTTGGATACTTCGTTTTCGTTTACCGGACGTTCCGTGGAAAGGTGCAGCTGGAAGGCGGCGGATATTAAACCTTCGGGTTGTGATGATTAACGACGTTCGACAGGCGGCTCCGGCCGCTCCATTGCTTCGATCATCATCTTGATCCGCCTCCGAACATTTTCCCTGATACATTAGACCGCTTGGCTCGCCTCCAAAACAAGACTGCCATTATCACCGGCGCAGGGACCGGCATCGGGCGCGCTATCGCCCGTGCCTTCGTGCGCGAGGGCGCGAAGATCGCCCTGGTCGGCCGACGTAGCGAGCCTCTGGACGCACTCGCACGCGAACTCGGCAATGCAGCGCTGGTGTGCGCAGCGGACGTTTGCCAACAAGACGATATCGATCGGATCCTGCAACAGGTCGACGCGAATATTGGAACCCCCAATATTCTGGTGAACAATGCGGGCGTTCTGCATATCGGTTCTGCCGAGCAGATCACCGAAGAGCAGTGGGATCAGACCTTCAACGTGAATGTTCGCGGACTGTGGCTGATGTCGCGGGCCGTGTTGCCTTCCATGCGGAAGGCGGGCGGCGGATCGATCGTGAACGTGGCGTCCGTGCTGGGCATCAATGGAGCACGGCTGCGGGCGGCGTACGCAGCCTCGAAGGGCGCAGTTGTATTGCTGACCAAGTGCATGGCCATCGATCACGGACCCGAGAAGATTCGCGTCAACGCAATCTGCCCGTCGTTTGTGGAGACCGATCTCACGGCAGAAGTCATCCGCAAGGCGCCCGACCCGAACGCAGTTCGGAAGGAACGGATCGCCGTGCACCCCATCGGCCGTCTCGGCGAGCCCGAAGACATCGCCGGACTCGCTGTGTATCTCGCCAGCGACGAATCCTCGTGGGTCACTGGCGCTGCGATGCCCGTCGACGGTGGATATCTTTCTGTGTAGGTTTCTATCGGTTCGCGGTCCTCTTCAACTTTGTCATCCTGACCGAAGTGAGGCGCTAGCCGAACGAAGTGGAACGACCCGCGGCTGTCTAAAATCGCAGGACTAACGGAAAGGCTTTCCAGCCATTCAGCGAACCCCCTGAAAATGCCTTGTATAATCGAGTGTTGGCCGCCGGGTGGCGGCCTGATTGGAAGGTGATCTCGTGAGTCATATGCATTCCCAAGGCCAGGCGCCGGCCGCACCGCAACCATTGCCTGGAGTTTCCAACATCATCGCGGTCGGATCCGGCAAAGGCGGCGTGGGCAAAACCACGCTTTCCGTGAACCTTGCGCTCGCGCTTTCGAAGATGGGGCACAAGGTGGGGCTGCTGGACGCAGACATCTACGGCCCAAACGTGCCACTCATGCTGGGCACGAACGCGCAGCCGCGCGCGGTGAGCAACGAGCGGATCGAACCGATCCTGGCGCTGGGTTTGAAGGTCATTTCGGTCGGATTCCTGAATCCCGGCGACAAGCCGATCATCTGGCGCGGGCCTATGTTGCACCAGATCATCCGCCAGTTTCTGAATTCGGTCGAATGGGGCGAACTGGACTATCTCGTCATCGATCTGCCCCCCGGCACGGGCGACGTGGCGCTGTCGCTGGTACAGACCGTGCCGCTGACTGGCGCAGTGGTCGTCTCGACGCCTTCCGACGTGTCGTTGCAGGACGGACGGAAAGCGATCGAAATGTTCCGCCAGATGAAGGTCGACCTGATCGGCGTGGTCGAGAACATGAGCTACTTCGTATGCCCGCATTGCCAGCACGAAATCGACATCTTCTCGCGCGGGGGCGCCGAGAAAACGGCGCACCAGTTTGGCGTCGCATTCCTGGGAGCCATTCAGCTCGATCCTGAACTACGCAAAGGGGGCGATACTGGAAAGCCGGCTGTCCTTGATGGCGAGAATGCTCCTCATGCAAAGGCGTTGTACGAGTTCGCCCGAAGAGTGGTGGCGCGAGTGGAGGAGATCCGGGCTCAATCCGGCGACAGCGTGATTCAGATTCAATAGGGAAGCTTCCGCACGATTTAACCCAAGGGCGCGCCACAGCAGACTGAGGCGCGTCCTATGTTTTTCTCGAGAAGCGCTTGAGCGCCCAGCGCGGATTCGTTTCAGCGTCCTTCAACACAAGCTTCGCGACGAGTTCCCCCAGTGCCGGCCCGTGCTTGAAACCATGACCGGAGCCTCCACCAACCAGCCAGACGTGCGGTGCTGCAGGATGGCGATCGACGATGAAGTCGCTATCCGGCGTCTGCTCGTACTGGCAGACGCGAGTTTCCACCAGCGGCGCATGCTCGAGGGCGGGAAAGCGTAGGCGCAGGTATTCGCGCGCCCGCTGCAAGGCCACGTCGCTGACTCGCCGCTCACCATCGGTAGGATCGAATTCGGTCCCGCGCGTGTCGTCGGCAATCTTGAAACCGCGACCTTGATTGCCCGGGATTCCATACATGAATGGCTGCCGATGGTCTGCCCATACCGGCAGATGATCTTCGTTGAAGCGCTGATCCCCGGCGGGAGTGCCGAAGAAGAACACGTCCTGTTTTGTCGCTTGAATGTTAGCTCCGACCGTTTGCGGGAAAAGTTTCCCCATCCAAGGACCGCAGGCGAAGACGTATTTGTCGGCGCGAAGGTGCGAACCATCCGAGAGCTGAAGCGACTTCATCTCGCGTGAGTCCAGGTCGCCATTGACCGCAGCCTGCTGATAAGTTCCTCCTTCGGCAATGAAGCCCTCAAGCACGGCCTGGCACGAAGAGCGGGCCAGCAGGTAGCCGCTCTTCGGCTCGAAAATACCCCAATCGATTCCTGCGAAACTGATTTGCGGCCAGCGCTTCGTTAGCTCGCGGCGCGAGAAACGCGAGTAGGCGATCTTCGACTCCTTGAGCATTGCGAGTGATGCGGCCTCCCACGCGTCGTCACGGCCGGCCGCCATCCAGAGCACACCGATCCGGTAAAGGAGCTTTCTGTTTCCATTTGCGCTCATTCGCAGTCCAAAGACGAAGCGACCGCGCCGCCAATGCTGTGTAAGGTTGATCCGGCCCATATGTTCCTCGCATCACGCGCGTTTCGCCACCGGAAGACGATCGGGAGTTGCCGGGGCCCCACGCATCGATCAGGGTCACCCGGGCGCCACCGCGCAGAAGGTAGAGAGCGGTCCATCCGCCAAAAGCGCCTGCGCCGATGACAGCAATGTGAGGTTTGCGCATATTTTTGAGCCAGGCGACGCTCTCACGCCGGCCCGACAGGATACCGCACCCGCCTCTCGCGAATAAAAGAAGAGCAAGACTTTCAGCACTCAGCGCTCTAGAGTGCCAACGCTTGACAGTATCCCACTCAGCTTCCTAGAATCGAAGACGGGAATCGCGAGTGAATCGAATTCTAAGCTTTTGCATCTAAAGTATTTATCGAAGAGTTCTGCGACGCCACATTCGTCACTTCCGGCGTCCGGCTCAAGATGATACAAGAAGTGAGTTATGGCACCTCCGGGGACAATAGGGAACCGAGAACGGGAAATACTGACTGCGATTGTTGAAACGTTTATCGCCACCGGCGAGCCGGTCGGTTCTCGTGTGCTTTCGCGTTCCAATCGTGAGGGCCTAAGCCCGGCCACCATCCGCAATGTCATGGCCGATCTGTCGGAAGCCGGATTCCTCGAGCAAACCCATACGTCCTCGGGCCGCGTACCGACGACGGAAGCTTATCGATATTACGTCGAACAGATTAGCGGTGAGACGCATCTGTCTGCGGGAGACCAGAACATCATTCGCGAATCGCTGGCGGGCACCACTGATGCTTCCGAGTTCCTTGAGCGTACCTCGCGCGTTTTGTCCCTGATTTCCAAGAACGTCGGTGTGGCGGTGGCCGTACCCGGTGCCAAGAATGCGCTCGAACACGTTTACTTCTCGCGCCTGGGTGACCAAAAGGTATTGGCGGTTGTGGTGACGAAATCGGGTCTGGTGCGGGACCGCGTGTTGCGTCTCGACATCTCGCAGCCCGATCTCGATGCTGCAGCCCGCTACATCAACGAAAACTTCCGTGGCTGGACGATGACCGACATGCGTTCCGAACTGCAGCGCCGTTTGGAGGCGGAACGCAGCGAGTACGACCAGCTGATGAAGTCGCTCGAGCAACTCTACAAGCAGGGTGCCTTGGCCGCGGAAACCGATGCGCAGACGGTATTCGTCGAAGGCGCATCAAATCTTGTCGCTAACGAACAGGATCGCCAGCGGCTGCAGGAAATGCTGAAGACACTCGAGGAGAAGGGCAAGATCGTCCAGTTGCTTGAAGCGTACTTGGATGTGAAGCAGGAAGCTGTCCGCGTGGTGATCGGCCTCGATGAGGCTGGGCCCTCCATGAGTAACTTCGTGCTGATCGGTGCACCGGCCCGGGTGGGCAACGAGGTGATGGGGTCGCTGGCCGTGATCGGTCCGACTCGTATCGACTATCAGCACACCATGACGGCGGTCTCGTACATCGCGCGCCTCTTCGACAAAATTCTGAATGAATCGGAGTAACACCAGGTTTATGGGGAAGACGAACGGAAAATCGAAAGCGAATCCGCAGGAACTGGATCTGGAACACGAGTTGCCGGCTTCGGATGAAACCGACGAGACAGAAGTCGGCACAGCCAAGGCACGGCCGCGAAGGCCGCGGATGTTGGCGAATTGCAGAAACTGCGCACGGAGCGCGACACGCTGCTCGATCGCTTGGCCCGTCTGCAAGCCGAGTTTGAAAACGCCCGCAAGCGCGCGGCACGCGAACAACAGGAGTTCCGGGATTTTGCAACGGCCGATGCGATCAAAGCTCTTCTGCCGGCGCTCGATAGCTTCGAGCGCGCACTGCAGTCGCCGACAAACCAACTGACCGAATTCCGCGGCGGCGTCGAGCTAATTTACAAGCAACTGCAGGATGCGCTCGCGAAGTTGGGCGTGCGAGCGATCCCTGCCAAGGGCGAACGCTTTGACCCCCACGTGCACGAAGCCATCGAGATGGTCGAAACCACCGATGTGCCCGATCACCAGGTCGTCGACGAACTGCAGCGCGGGTACAAACTCAAAGATCGCCTGTTGCGGCCTGCGATGGTGAAAGTCGCGCAAAACTCCAAACACTAACGGCGGTCTCGCCCTTCATTCAGGAGGAAGGTCATTCTGACTAGTAACGTCAAACGCGACTATTACGAGGTGCTGGGCGTCGAGCGGACCTGCGCAGAGCAGGAGATCAAAAGCGCCTACCGCAAACTCGCCATGCAGTACCATCCGGATCGGAATCCTAACAATCCGGATGCGGAAGACAAGTTCAAGGAAGTCACCGAAGCCTACGCAGTGTTGATCGACTCCGAGAAGCGTTCCGCCTACGACCGCTTCGGACATGCCGGTGTGTCGAGTTCAGGCGCCGGAGGGTTCGATCCGAGCGCCTTCCAGGACCTCAGCGACATTTTCGGGGAGTTCTTCGGGATCGGCGATTTATTCGGTGCGGGCGGCGGGCGACGACGCTCCCGTGCGCAACGCGGTCCTGACCTGCGGGAAGACCTCACTCTCGAATTCGAAGACGCGGTCTTCGGTACTGAGACGAAGGTCAACGTCCGCCGTCACGAGGCCTGCGAAGAATGTTCGGGCTCGGGCGCCGCGCCCGGCAAGGCTCCAGTAACCTGCCGTTCCTGTCAGGGACGCGGTCAGGTTCGTTACCAGCAAGGGTTCTTCTCGATGGCGCGCACCTGTCCAACTTGCCAGGGAGTGGGTAGTGTCATTACCGATCCGTGCCTCAAGTGCAAAGGCGAAGGCCGTGTGCTACGTCAGCGCACCGTCGAAGCGAAGGTTCCCCCGGGCGTCGAAGACGGTACTCGCATTCGCTTTACCGGATATGGCGAGGCCGGCATGTTCGGCGGACCCGCGGGCGATCTCTATGTTGTTCTCCACGTCAAAGAACATGCCTTCTTTTCGCGCGAAGGAAACGACCTGCATTGTGTGATTCCGATTTCATTCACGCAGGCGGCTCTCGGCTCGGAAATCAAGGTGCCAACGCTCGAAGGCGACCAGTCGCTCAAAATTCCCGAGGGAACGCAATCTGGGACGACATTCCGCATCAAGAACAAAGGCGTCCCCGTGCTGCAGGGACGCGGTAAGGGTGATTTGTTCGTTGAAGTGCGGTCGCAGACGCCCACCAAGCTCACCAAGCGGCAGCGGGAATTGTTGCAGGAACTGGACGGCCTTACGCGCATCGAGAACAAGCCGCAGCGCAGCACCCTGGTCGAGAAGATGAAGGATATCTTCGGATAGTTCTGGCCGTTTGTTTAGCGGCGACGACGGTATAGTCTGCACAGGTTCGTATCAGGGCGCGCCTTCAGGCGCGCCGCCAAGACTGCTTAAGATCGGGGCTTCAGCCCCTGGCTTTCCTTCACCATGACCCGCCGCCGATGGATCGCCGACGAGTTCTCCGACAATCACGCTGCCTTAGTTGGAGCACACGCTGAGCATTTAGCGGTCGTCTTGCGCGCCAAGGTTGGCCAGCAGTTTGAGATCGTGGCCGGAGAGACCCCGAGATCAGGCCGCGTCATCTGCGTAACTCCCGACCGCGTGGAGTTCGAACTCGGAGAAGAACTTCCCCAGGCAGTGTCTCCGCGAATCACTTTGCTCCTGGCAGTGTTCAAGTTCGACCGAATGGAGTGGGCGATCGAGAAGTGCACTGAGCTCGGAGTCACGAAGATCGTCCCGATAATCGCGCAGCGGACGGACTCTCACCTCGCGCACGCCGCCGTGAAACGCGTGGAACGCTGGCAACGGATCGCACAGCAGGCGGCCGAACAATCGCGGCGGACAGCTCCGGCCCGACATCGAAGCACCCATCAAGTTAAGCGTCGCTGCGCAGATGACGGCAGTCTCGCGAATCCTGCTTTCCGAGAATGAACGCCAGCTTTCTCTCAAGGAAGCCCTTGCTGCACATTCCGCAGCCGATGAAGCACTCTTGGCTTGCGGACCCGAAGGCGGGTGGAGCGAGGAAGAAATGACATTGTTTTCGAACAATGGGTGGACGTCGGCGTCTCTGGGCAGCACCATCCTGCGGGCCGAAACGGCAGCCATCGCGGCCACGGCCATCGCCTTCGCGGAACTCTCCTGAAGCAAGGTTTCGCACAGCAGGATTCACAACTCCCTCTGTTATGCTGCACCCAATGGCTGTTTCGAAGTCCACCGCGCGTGCGGCTGCCGTAACGCCTGACGAGCGCCAGCGGGAAGCCATCGAGCACGTGCACGGTCCCTTGTTGGTGGTTGCCGGGGCTGGCACCGGCAAAACCACCGTTCTGACGCGCCGCATCGCTGCCCTCATTCGCAACGGGCACGCCCGTCCATCGGAAATACTAGCCCTCACCTACACCGACAACGCCGCCAAGGAGATGCGCGAGCGTGTGCAAGCGGAACTGAAGGGAACGGACGTCTCCAGCCTGCGGGCAGTTACCTTCCATGCCTACTGCAATGAACTTCTGAAAAGCTGCGGGCGCGGGTTCAAGGTTCTGGACGACAAAGATCTGTGGATCTTTCTGCGCAAGCAGATTCGCGAACTCGGCCTTAACTATTTTGTGCGGGCGGCGAACGTCACCCAGTTTTTGGATGATCTGCTCGAATTTCTCAGACGCTGTCAGGATGAATTAGTCAGCCCCGAGCGCTACGCGGAGTATGTCGAGAAGCTGGGTTGCGGCACGCTTCCCGTGCCCCGCGTGACGAAATCGAAAGACGCAGACGCCCTCAACGACGAGGAGGTGCTGGGGCGGTGCAGGGAAATCGCCTCGGTCTTTGCCACTGTCGAGCGTCTGCTGCAGGCTGACAATCTCGGAACATTTGGCCACATGATCACCAAGGCCTATGAGCTGTTGCGCGATGATCCCGGAGTTCTGGCCAAGGAGCAGCAGCGCTCGCGCTTCATCCTGGTAGACGAGTTCCAGGACGCTAACTTCGCGCAGGTGAAGATTCTGTCGGCCTTGGCCGGCACTGAGCGCAATGTGTTTGCGGTGGGCGATCCCGACCAGGCAATCTATCGCTTTCGGGGCGCATCCAGCGCTGCCTTCGGCTTGTTCGAACGGAGCTTTCCGGGAGCGCGGCTGGTGGTGCTCGAGAAAAACCAGCGCTCGCTAACGCCGATTCTGCAATGCGCCTTTGCCCTGATCGACCGCAACCCTCCCGTTTTCACAACAGGCGGAGCCGCGGGCAGCCTCAATTACAAACGTTCCCCGCTGCGTTCTGCGCGCGAAGAGCGCGCCTCAGAAGAAGGCAAGCCGATTTCCGGCGGGCCGGTGGAGATCGTCCCCTTGAGCGGCCGGGATTTCGAAGCCACCGACATTGTGGCTGTGATCCAGGAACAGCGTCGCCAGTTTCGCTGCCGCTGGAAGGATTTCGCAGTCCTTTATCGGTCGCACTTTCACCGGGACGAGATCGCGAAGGAACTGGGCGAGAAGGGAATTCCGTTCTCCATCGAGAACATGGACGTACTCGACACGCCCGAGGTCCGGGATGTGCTCGCCTGCATCGGTGCCGTGGATTCGACTGCAGACGCCGCCAGCCTGCTGAGGGTCGCGGCCCTGCCACGCTTCCAGATTGATCCGGAGAAGTTCCGTGCGGCCATGCGTGCCCTTCCGCGAGACCCGCAGGGGCAAGCAGCCCCCCTGGCCGTACTGCTGGGACAGATTGAAGGCGGCCCTGCGGTCCTCGAGACTCTGCGCAAGGTGCGGGAAGCCATGAGCAGTTCGGGAGCGAAGACTCTGGCGACCCTCGACCTGCTGTTTACCACGTTCGGCTTCGAGCGCACTTCTCCACCCCTGCGAGCGCTCCTCAAGTTCGTCGGGGACTGGGAAGCAAAGCCGCTCACCAAGACCGCAGGCGTGGGAGAGTTCCTGGAATACCTGCGCTATTTCCGCGAGGCGCGAGGCGCTGTGTGCCTGCAGTCCGACGAGCCCGATGCGGTTCGCCTGATGACGGCGCACTCCGCGAAGGGGCTTGAGTTCCCGCATGTGTTCATCATCCGGGCCACGTCGAATTCGTTCCCCTCCTCGTACAAGGAGTCGTTGATCGATTTCCCGCAAGCCCTCCGCGACGCCGACTCGATGGCGGAAGGCGACGGGAAGACGATGCACGAGCAGGAAGAGCGTCGCCTGTTCTACGTCGCGATGACGCGAGCCCGCGACTCGCTAATCCTCTACGGCAAGCAGGGGACAGGGAAGGAGAAAACTCCTCCCGGCCTTATGCGCGAGCTGATGAAGCATCCGGGCCTTACATCTTTCCGGCTACAACGCGCGGCTCGGGAGTTTCAGACCGACCTGTTTGCCGGAACCGCTCCGCCGCCTGCATTCGCCTCGCGTACCGCTGAGTGGCTGGCCATGCCGCCAGCATTCCCTCTGACCCGCTTGAGCGCCACCGCCGTCGAGAGCTACGAGGTCTGTCCGCTCCAGTTCAAGCTCGAGCGCGAATGGCGAATCCCGCGGGACATTCCCGCCGCAATGCTCTACGGCGCCATCCATGCACCGGGTGCTCAAAACTTATTACGATTCGATCCGACTGGAGCGCCCCCTCGCCGATGAGGACGTGATCGAATTGTTTCGGACAGATTTCGATCAGGCGATCATCGATGACCCCTACCAACGGGAACTCTACGAGCAGCAGGGAATCCAGCAATTGCAGGACTTCCTGGCGCTCGCCAACAGGTCGGCAAAGCCTCGCGTCCTGCACACCGAGGAGCATTTCGAGGTCAAGGTTGGGAGCGCCACGGTCGCAGGCCGTATCGACCGGATCGACGATCTGGGGAATGGCCGGGTCGCAATCGTTGACTACAAAACCGGCAAGCCACGCGCGCAAGAGGACGCCGATGACAGCCTGCAACTCTCAATCTACGCAATGGCGGCGCGGGAAAAGTGGGGCTACGAGTCAGAGCGCCTCGTGTTCTACAACCTCGAGGAAAACAGCGCGGTCGCTACGGTTCGCGATCGGCTGCAACTGGAAGGCGCGCGCGCCAAAGTCGAAGACGTCGCGAATCAGATTGCGGCGGGCAACTTCGATCCCACGCCCGGGTATCACTGCCGGTTCTGCTCGTACCGCAATCTGTGTCCCGCTACTGAGAAGCCCTTGCACAGCGCACCGCCCAAGCAGCGCGCTGCCAACAACTGATTCGGTCTCGCATAAAAAACTTTGGGGGACGCTTTTGGCGTCCCCCAATTTGCCTGTTTAAAGCCAACTTCTAGTGCTTCTTCTTTTTCTTTGCTGCCTTCTTCTTGGTTGCCATTGATCTATTCTCCCTTTCCATTGTTCATGGACTATGCAACGGTCTTTTGTTGCAACTATTGGAATGTATAGAGTCAATGAAAATTGATGTCAAGAGAAAAATGGTGTTGCATCATCGCCCGAAGCGTGCACTAAAGTCACCGCGAGTACCATGACTTCAAATTTTCTTCGAGCATCACTTCACCGCAGCATGTCGGAACACTGATGAACACACGCGATCGCGCAACTCCTGCTTACGTCATGCGTCGGTGCGATGGGTTGATGAGTGTCGCCCGCACCATCGACCCGCACGTTGGCAAATTTCAACTTTTCTGCGGAAGGCACATCTATAATTGGATGTGAGAACTCATGAAGGAGCAGGAATATGGCTGCTTTGGACGATGTCGTCATCATTTCAGGATGCCGTACGGCGGTTGGAAAATTTCAGGGAAGTCTCTCCGATTTGACCGCTCCGCAACTGGGCGCGGTGGTCGTGCGCGAAGCTGTGAAGCGTGCGAACCTCGACCCCAAGCAAGTGGACGAGTGCATCATGGGCAATGTTGTAAGCGCCGGCCTCGGTCAAAACCCCGCTCGACAGGCGGCCATCTTCGGTGGATTGGCCCCGGAGACAGGTGCCATGACAATCAACAAGGTCTGTGGCTCCGGACTGAAATCCGTCGCGCTTGCAGCGCAGGCGATTCAGACAGGGAACAGTTCCATCGTCGTTGCGGGCGGCATGGAGTCGATGACGAACGCGCCCTATCTTCTTCCGCAGGCGCGCAAAGGCTACCGGCTGGGAAATTCGACGATCGTCGATTCGATGGTGCATGACGGCCTGTGGGATATTTACAACGACTACCACATGGGCATCACCGGCGAGAACGTAGCGGAGAAGTACGGCATCACGCGCGAGGAGCAGGATGAGTTCGCGGTGAACTCGCACCGCAAAGCGCTGTCCGCAATGAAAGAGTGCCGCTTCAAATCGCAGATCGTACCGGTGGAGCTGCCCGTCGAAGAAGAAGGGTGCGCCGCCCGTGATCTTTGACAAAGACGAAGGTCCGCGCGAAGACACAACGATCGAAGTCCTGCGCTCGCTCAAGCCCGCGTTCAAGAAAGATGGAACTGTCACGGCCGGCAATGCTCCCGGAGTCAATGATGGCGCAGCCGCGGTAGTAGTGACCAGCGCGCAGCGTGCCCGCGAACTGGGTGCGAAACCGATGGTCCGCATTGTGGCCCAGGCCACCAGCGGAGTCGAACCGAAGTGGGTGATGATGGCGCCGGTGGGGGCCATCAAGAAAATCTGGGAGAAGACCGGCTGGAAGAAAGACGAAGTCGATCTCTACGAATTAAACGAAGCCTTCTCGGTGCAGGCGCTGGGTGTGATTCGCGAACTGGGCCTCGATATGAATCGCGTGAACGTCAACGGCGGCGCGGTTGCCTTGGGACATCCCATCGGCGCCAGCGGCGCGCGCGTGCTGGTGACCCTGATTTACGAAATGATTCGCCGCGATGTGCATCGTGGGATTGCGGCGCTTTGCCTGGGTGGCGGGAATGCTGTGGCGATGGCGGTGGAGCGGTAACCAGCATTTGGCAATTGGCACTTAGCATTTGGTTCTTGGGATTAGCGATTGACCGTAGCGCAGGCAAGAATGTGTCTTGGCTAAATGCCAACGGCTAAATGCCAAGTGCCAGCTTCTCACGCCACAAATCCGCCGCTCACGTTGATCGAGTCTCCGGTAATCCAGCTCGACTGCGGCGAGCAGAGGAACAGCACCACGTCCGCAACTTCATCGGCGCGCGCCAGCCTCCCGAAAGGCTGACGATCGATCGCGTACTGCAATCGCTTCTTGTCGGCGAAATACTCGGCCGTCATGTCCGTATCGACGTAGCCCGGCGCGACCGCATTGACCCGAATCTTCCTGGGCGCGAGTTCCAGAGCCCAGTTACGGGTGAAGGCATCGATCGCCGCTTTGCTCGCGCCGTAGACGCTTCGCCCTCCGGCCCGTCCGATCCTGCCCGCAATCGAGGAAACATTCACGATCCGCGCGCCATCGCGCAACCGAGGCAACAGCGCCTGCGTCAGCCAGAAGACTGCCTTCACATTGACGTCGAGCATCGACTCCAAAGTCTCGAGCGTTGTCGACCCCAAAGCCGTTGGTCCCCATAGCCCGGCGTTGTTGACCAGGATGTCGATCTTCGTTTCCCCTAGCGAGCGCACCAGGCGGTCAATCTCTTGCGGGGATCGCAAATCAGCCTGCACAATCTGCGAGGGCCGTCCCATCTCTCCCGCTACCGCCCCAGCGGCTGCCTTGTTCGTGTTGTAGTGCAAGATGACGTTTGCCCCAGCCCGCGCGAGGTGCAGGCTGACAGCGCGCCCAATACCGCGAGAGGCTCCCGTCACCAGCGCAGTTTGACCTTCGAGGACCTGCATGAGGAACGATTATAAGCAGGTCAGGATCGAGCGGGGATCGGCAGCGACACCGTGAAGACCGCCCCACCGCCGGCTGCCGAGGTGGCTTCGATGTTCCCGGAATGCTCCTTGAGGACGGCCTTGCAGATACTCAGCCCCAGACCCGTACCGCGCCCCGGACGCCTCGTCGTATAGAACGGATCAAAAATGTTGGGCAGGATTTCCGGGGCAATACCGGGGCCATCGTCTTCGAAGACGACCTGGATATGGCCATCGGTCTTGCGCAGCCTGATGCGCAGCGTTCCTTTATCGCGGGCTTCCCGGATGGCCTGCTCCGCATTCAACATCAGGTTCAGAAACACCTGCATCAGCTGGTGCGGATCGCCCGTGATTTGCGGCAAGGTTTCTTCCGGAAGAAAATCCACTGTGATGTTGCTCTTGCGCAGCGAGTAAGCGTGCAGGTGTAGGGTGCGCGTCACCAGTTCGCTCAGATTCACGGGAGTCTTGCCCGGCGCGGGGGGCCTTGAGAAGTACATCAGGTTCTGCACGATCTCCGTCGCCCGCCGTGCTTGTTGGTGCAGCATGTTGAGTTGCTTGATCCGCGACTCGCTATTCTCCCCTTCGCGCAGCAGGTCGCTGACTCCGACAATGGTGGTCAGGGGATTGTTGAGTTCATGCGCAAACCCTCCGATCATCTGTCCCATGGCTGCCAGGCGCTCGCTCTGGATAATCTGCTGCTCAAGCTTCTTTTCTACGGTTATATCTCGCACCGAAATAATCACGCCGCTGAGCTTGTTCTCCGAGTCGAAGAATTGGCTGGCCGAAGCGCGCATGGTTCGCCATGTGCCGTCGCGGTGCAGGGCGCCGTACTCGCATGCCGCAAACAATTGCTTGCCCGATGCAACGTCCCTGTACAGCGACAGGAATTCGGGCGAGTGATCTTGCAGGTCTTCAATCTTTTTTCCGACCAGTTCTTCGGGGCGGTATCCCAACAGGTCGCGAATGCGCGAACTCGCGAACGTGTACCTCTCTTCCAAATCCACCACCAGAATCAGGTCCGGGAAGCTCTCGAGCAGCTTCTGCCGGAATTGTTCCTGCCGCCGGAGCGCCGACTCCATCTTCCGCTGCTCGGTGACATCGGTCAGCGTGCCCTGGTAGCGGATGATCGTGCCCGCCTCATCCCAAACCGCGCGCGATGTGTCGAGGCAGACGGCCACAGTGCCATCGCGGCGGCGCAGTTGGATTTCGCGCGTGCGCACCCCCCCGCGATCATCGGCGCTACGCCCCAGGACCGGCGTCTGCGCCGGATCCACGTTCAAGGCCTGAGGATCGAGCGCTAACAGATCGGGCTTGTTGACATAGCCAAGCATTGTCACCAGCGTCGGATTCCCATCGAGCAGCTTGCCTTCCGGCGTGCAAAAGTACACGCCTTCCTGCAGCGTCTCAAAAAGCTCCGTGAAGCGGCGCTCTTTTTCGCGCTCCTCGGTCACATCTCGCGCCAGCACGCTGGCGCCCACAACCTCGTCGCCTTTAATGATCGCGTTCAAAACGCAGTCGAAATACAACACGCGCGAACTGCTCTTCAACTTGACCGGAACAATGCCCGCCCAGCGCCGTTTGTCGAGAAAGCGGCCGATCCCAGCCTCGATCTCGCTGCGCGAGGGTGTCTCGCAGAATTCATCAAACTTGTGGCCCACGATCTGCGCGTATTGCAGAGGCACGAGGTCCGTGAGCCGACGATTCACCGTGCGGAAGGTCCCATCCAGCGACATGGCACACGCAATGTCATCGAATGAATCGATCAGTTCTTTGAAACTGCGTTGCGACCGCAGAATGACCTGGCTCAGTTGATCGAGTTGTTCTTCGGAAGGGGCGACGCCGACCCGGTCCTGCAGGTCCTTCAACAGGACCTTCAGTTCAGAAACTTCACGCCGGCGACCGTAGGCATACGCTGCGAACAAAACGGCCAGAATCAGCACGCCGGGCGCGATGGCGCCCAGGTGATAGGGGATGTTCTCCAGTCGCTCCCACAGCAGCACAGCCAATGCCACCGCGAGCAGCACCAAAAACCACAGGGCGAGCCGCCACAGCCGGTTTTCTTCTTGTTCCAGGTGGCCCGGGGACCGCTGCGAACCTGGGGGTTGGTTCTGTTCCGCAGCCATATTTAATTCCATCCCCGACTTCGAAGGCCGATGATCGCCTTGGGCACGGGAATCTCGTTGCCATCGTAGAGCACAAGCCGCAAAGAAAACAGGACTGCCTTGGGTAGCTTGTTGGATGTTTTGGTACGCGTTGCAAAGAACGTGTTTACACCTTGAACTTGGCGAAGAGGGACACCTTTTTCTGCACTGCCTTCTTCTCCATCCGGCAACGGAAGAGACTCGGCAAAGCAGAATGGTCACGCCAGTTAGTGACAACAATCACCTTCTGTTTCGTGCGACTCCGTCTACGCTGGAACAGGCGATCATGGAGGAGTCTATTCCCGTTCGCCCGCCTTGGCATGCTCTACAAGACCTTCAGCGCTGCAGTCTATGGAATCGATGCCAACATCATCGAGGTCGAGGTCGACGTCTCCGGAATCAAGACCAACGACGATCACTTCCATACTGTCGGCCTGCCCGACGCCGCCGTGCGCGAGAGCCGTGACCGGGTTCGCTCCGCCCTGCGCAATTGCGGATACGACATTCCACCCACGCATATCACGGTGAATCTCGCGCCGGCAGACATCCGCAAGGAAGGCTCCGGCTTTGATTTGCCGATGGCTCTCGGCATCCTGGGAGCGTATGGCGGCCTCAACAAGAAAGAACTCCTGGATTGCGTGTTCGTAGGCGAACTCTCGCTCGACGGCGGAGTGCGCGGCATTCGCGGAACCTTGCCGATCGCCATTGAGGCACGCGGCCGCAAACTCCGCAGGTTGATTGTGCCGGCTGTCAACGCTCGCGAGGCCGCCATGGTGAGCGGCATCGAAGTCTATCCAGTGAAGTCGCTGCTCGACGTGATCCACTTCGTGAATACGGGCAACGGCATCGCCCCGGTTACCGTCGATGGAGACACGCTGCTCGGGGAAGCTCAGCACTACGCTGTCGATTTCAAAGACGTTCGCGGACAGCAAACCGCAAAACGCGCTCTCGAGATCGCATGTGCGGGAGGACACAACATCCTGATGATCGGCCCTCCCGGCTCCGGCAAGACCATGCTCGCCAAGCGCATGCCGACTATCCTGCCGCCCTTCACCTTCGAGGAAGCGCTCGAGACGACCAAGATTCACAGCGTGGCAGGCGTGCTCGATTCAGGCGCCGGACTGGTAGGCGTCCGGCCATTCCGTTCACCGCACCACACCATCTCCGACGCAGGCCTCATTGGCGGCGGCGTCATCCCGCGACCGGGCGAAGTGTCGCTCGCGCACAACGGCGTCCTCTTCCTCGATGAGTTGCCGGAGTTTCCGCGCAACGTGCTGGAAGTCATGCGCCAGCCCCTCGAAGATGGCACGGTATGCATCGCCCGCGCCGCCATGTCGCTCACGTTTCCCGCCCGCTTCATGCTGGCGACTGCCATGAATCCCTGCCCCTGCGGATTCCACAACGACCGCACGCGCGAATGCCGCTGCTCGCCCCCCATGATTCAGCGCTACGTGGCGAAGATTTCGGGCCCGCTGATGGACCGCATCGACATTCACATCGACGTTCCGGCCGTGAACTACAAAGAGATGCGCTCAAGCAGCGTCCCCGAGGCCTCAGCCCAGATTCGTGAGCGCGTGATCGCCGCCCGCCAGATCCAGCTACAGCGCTTTGCCGGAAACCGTCAAAAGGTCTACTGCAATGCCCAGATGTCCTCCAGCCATGTACGCACCTTTTGCGATCTCAGCGCCGACTGCGAGCGCCTGCTCGAGCGCGCCATGACGCAGCAAGGCCTGAGCGCCCGTGCCCACGACCGCATCCTGAAAGTGGCCCGCACGGTCGCAGACCTCGAAGCCCAGCCCGCAATTCAACCCAAACACATTGCCGAAGCGATTCAGTACCGCACACTCGACCGGACTTACTGGGCTTAGGGGGCTCCGCCCGAAACCCATTCCGATGCAAGCGCTGCTGACGATTCGTGGAGTGTTTCGGAGCGAAACCACCTTGGTTACGGAGAACCAAAGTGACCCGGTTTCAGTCTCCCGA
The DNA here is from genome assembly GCA_963745435.1 of uncultured Acidobacteriota bacterium. Lineage (GTDB taxonomy): Bacteria > Acidobacteriota > Terriglobia > Terriglobales > Acidobacteriaceae > Gp1-AA133. The sequence goes on from CAVUXK010000008.1 coordinate 89,664, forward strand.
TCTGCTTGCCCTTTGCTGCTCCAGCCGTGCCGGGATCGCCGTTGACGCGAGTGGGAGATCAGAGTTGTGGATTCAGAGCTAGTTTGTGGCGAAGCGGGACGGGAGCCATGAGCGAGAGTATCCGTTTCACCCACGGCCCCATCGTTCGATCGTATTCCGCTTCGCCAGGCGTGCCGACGACTCCCTATGAGCAGTTCGTCTGGGCAAGCCCGGCGCAAGGGCTTCAACAACTCCCCGCTTCTAGTGATGATTCAATTCGTCCCCGGTGATGCGTATCACGACCGGAGAAGAAGAGACTCCCCCTGCGCTCACAACCAGCTGATAAACACCGGGCGTGACCGCTGGGTTCAAGGTGAATTTAACGCTTTCGTGCGGGATGTTGCCTACGTCGGTCGAGGTCCAGTCGGTCGACCGGCAGTAGAACACCAGCCCGCTGGAATTCTGCAACCGGATGATGGGGAAGTTCTCGTTACTTTGAGAATCATCGCCGTAGGCTGACGCGTCCGACGGTCCGTTCAATTGTCGGCCAGTCAGGGTGAATACGCCGTCCTCGCCGTGCTGGACTCTTTCAATGACGGGCAAGTAGGCGCGGTTGGCCGACCCTCTGGGCGTGTAGGCATAAAGCTGGTTGCCGAGTCCGTCGTTGAACAACACTTGCCCATTCGGAAGCACGAGCATCCGAGTCACGAAAGCGGCAAACGTCGGCAGATTCGGGTCGTTCAGGGGCGGGTTCACCGGGGAAATTTCATTTTCTTTCGGGTCGAAATCAAACAGCTGTGTGGGACTGCTGAAGACGCCGCCGAACGCCAGGCTGATTTGCCGGGCGGCAGCGGCGGCATTCGCGGAAATATGGATCTGGTGCCGCGAGTCGATGCTGGTGATGACCGTGTTCGGTGGGATCACGGTCGTGGTCCCGTCAGCCTGGGAAACACTCCAGGAAACCTGCAGGCCCGCCGTCGAGGGAATGTTGCTGATGATGGCGGATCCCGCTGCCGTGTCGCCATTGCTGGTGATCGGATTCGGACCGGCGTCAGCAGCCAGCAAAATATGCCCGTTCGGCATGAGCGCCGCCGGCGCATCGTCCGCTCCAAAATTGGCATGACGGACACTGCCAAACGGATTGCTTAACGTGCCGTGAATATCGGGGCCGGCCGCCCAGCTGTTGTTGGACGGGTGGTAAAGCGCTGTGTGCTGGTTCGCCCCGATCACAATCACTCGGCCATCCTGCAACCGCATGGAAGGCCCAAGCTCAAAGCCCAGGGCTGGGCTGGTCAGGACGGGCAAAACGCCGCGGGCCGAGCCATCTGCGGGACTGATGGCCGTCCAAGCATTCTGAGCAGGATTGTAGACTTCGGCGTAACCCTGGCCTGTAGCGACACTTTGAAACAGATCGTAGGTCAGGATGCCTCCACCAGCGAGGCCAGCCCAGCCTTCTTCGTCGCTGCGGTCGGGGTACACCTTGGTGGCCCCTGGCGTCCAGGAGTTGTTCTCGACCGAGTAAATGTTCGTGGAATTGTCGAAAATGTTGCCGGCGAGAATGCGCCGTCCCGAGATTAGCGCGCTTGGATCGTCGCCAAAGCAGGCGAGCGTGATTCCCCTGAACCCGACCGCCTGGCTGAGCCCGGTCAAGGTCGCATTGGCCGAAATCGTCACCTGAGTCGCCGAATCAACGCTTACCACAGTGGATCCGGCAGGGATTCCGTTCCCGGTTACCGTCCAGCCTGGCTGCAGCCGGTCGGTGGAATAGATCCCCGTGACTACGGGCGAACCGGCCGTCAGCTGGACGTCCGAATGAACACTGCGGTGGCCACAACCGCCCACCTCGTTCGGGTAAGGCGCAATGGGAGACCAAGTGTCCTTGACCGGGTCGTAGATTTCACCGGAAGGCGCAATATTCTGGTCGAAGTACGGTCCGGTGTACTCGCCGCCCAACAGCCATAGTCTTCCGTCTTGCAGGATATTGGTACTGAAGTAGATGCGCGGGAAACTCATGGGGGCGGTTGTGGTCCAGGTCCCGTTGACGTAGCTGCCATGCGCATCGGGAGTGAGCCTGAACCAGTGCCAGCCGTCGTCGCCACTCTGTGCCATGACCGTGCCATCGCTCAGAAGCATCAGGTTGATGACGGAGCCGCCGGGTGGCAAATTGGTTAAGGCGCTCCAGCTTGCAGAGCCTGGACCCTTACCGTCCTCGGCGGATGCCATCGAACTGAAAGCCACCAGCCCGCAGGCTAAAGCGAGGCATACGGCCAAGGTGCTGATTGTCTTGTGAATAGAATTTGCTTTCGAAGTCTGAAACGAAGGAATATCCAAGCTCATCGCTCACCTCTCAGAATTTGCACACAAGGCCCAGAGCCGACACCATTACCGATACACAGACGTGCCTCTGTGAGATAGGTAACAAGACGGCAGGCAACAAAATCGGAAATGTTTCGAAATCGGCCTCCCCGAGCGGGGTTTGGGGGAACTATCGGAGCCTTGTGGGAATGATTCACACGACCCGGCACTGCTTGTTTCTAGTATTGGCTGTTGCGCTGTACGCACAACTTTGCACAAGGCAGGTCGTCCTTGTCGATCGTAATCAGCCAATGCTCTCGCACCTGTCAGCAGTCGCCCGGTTCCGAGGAATTCACGAATCGCCCTTGCGACTAGATAGCGGCCAATTTCTGATTAATCTACAACGGTTTGGTGGCGGTGACTTCCAAGTGCTTCGGACGCCTACCTGGCATCTCTGGACAACAGACTGAACAGCACTTATCAGCGCACTGAACATTCGCCGGAGAGCAAATGGGAGTTTTGAACGATCAAGCCGGAGGGTATCCGCGAAACAGAACGCAAATGGATTGTGCTGGTTGACTCGTGGATCAGCTTCGCTGACCTAACCTATCCGGCGAGGCAGTTGAGCTCTTCTGGTTCGCTTCTTCCATCAACTTGAATCACTAGAGAGAGAGTGGTCGGGAACGTCATTTCACTTTTCCGGTCGATTTTCCATTGATTCCCGTAATGCGTGCATCGTCGATTTCAATCACCTCAGCTGCTCTTCGTGTAACTCCTCCGTGCTTGCCGCGATATTGCCGTTGAATCCGCGCCACGGCCCGATCCACAATCCGCGCGAGATCTTCGCCGTAGTCGTCAGCGCGCTCCTCGCGCAAGCGACGCTTGGCTTTCTCGGCGGAGAACCAGGTGGGCTCCCGATCTTTTTCTTCGGGTTGACCCAGTCGACACACCTCGCACAAATGCGCGTTGATGATAACTTCAATCTCGCTCGACGACTGGTCCCGGCCCGGTTTTACGCGCACGTAGCGCGCGAAGGCAGCTTCTTCGATGCGACCGTGAACGCCCGCTTCCTCGAACGCCTCAAGTGCAGCCGCCTGCGCGTTCGTCAATCCCGACTCGATGCTGCCCTTGGGAAAAGTCCAGCGGCGTCCGCGCGTGCGGACCAGCAGAAACTCGAGGCCACGCTTGCCTAGCCGGTAGCAGATCGCCGCCACCTGCTCTGATCCACGCAAACGGCGCAAATGTTCAAGGTGCACGAAATTCTGTGGGCGCTCCGGCCGTCTGTTCTTCGAGAATTCGATCGATAACTGATTGCCCGTGCTCATACGAGCAGACTGCCCGAACGCGGCAGTCCCTGACTAGATCACAGCTTGGTTCAGGCTGGGCCGCGCACACTCCGGAGCGGACTCAAGCGATGGAGCGGCGGGCGTCCACGCCCGCCGACAAGGCGGTGGCAACATCTTTCCACAAAGCATGTTGGCGCCGGATCACTGTTCCGGTACGAGCGTGGAATCTCCCTACGTACTTGCGGCTGGGTCCTTGCTGGCAACATTATTTTTGTGAGGGTGAAGATTTCCTAGGGGAGAACTTTGGAGAACCTGTACTGCCTGCGCTGCAATCGGGAACTGGGAGCCGGCGACAAGTCGGTCGCGGTATACATGTTCGCCCAAACGGTGGGCGTGCGTCCGCGCCAGAAATCAACTTCGCAGCGCATCTGCTTCTGCTCGCAGTGCTCGGTGTCCCTGGCTATGGGGCCGGCACCCGAGGGAGCACTCAACATCGCGGCATGGCAGATGATTCGCGACCTGGTGGGGGCCGATCCCGCGCTCAATCAGGCTGCCTGGGAAACGTTGCGCGGCATCGTAGGATTACTGCCCGCCACCGGCACGGACGGCAACGACCGTCCCGCACGCGGGGGCTACTTCGAGTTCTAGCTCACATTGACCTGAAACCGACGGTGCCCCAGGTTCGCGTCCGTCCTTTGGACGCTAACCTGGGCTATGCAGAATGCCCGCTGCATCGCGATTTCCGTTAAGTGTCTATTTCCCAGGTTAGCGCCACAAACCGGCGCGAACCTGGGGCACCGTCAATCATCTAGCTCGCCAGATTGCGGCCTTCCGATCGAATCAGGCTCAACAAATCATCCGGATGCGCCGCGTACAGCAACGCTTCCTCGCGGTCCAAATCGCCCTGTCGCACCAGTTGCTGCAGCGATTCTTCCTGGCTCACTGATCCCTTGTTCTTGGTCATCGTGATTTCCTGGTGCAGGTGCTGCAAGGCATTCCGCGGATGTGCTGGCGCGCGCCGTACCCAATCATCAGCAACTCCGCCACCGGCACGCGGCCTCCGCGCTTACTAGGCAGCAAAATCTGCGTAAGCACGGCGGAAATTGCCATCGCCAATTCCTGGCGAATCGTAGGCTGGCGTTCGGCTGGAAACGAATCCGAAATCCTGGCGATAGTCGAAGCGACATCGGTGGTGTGCAGCGTCGAGAGCACCAGGTGCCCAGTCTCCGCCGCGGCGACCGCAATCCGCATCGTTTCGGGATCACGCATCTCGCCCACGACAATCACGTCGGGAGCCTGTCGCAAAGCCGCGCGCAACGCCGTAGGGAAGTCAGGCGCGTCCACGCCGATTTCCACTTGCTCCACGATGCTCTGCAGATGCTGGTGCTCATACTCGAGCGGGTCTTCGATGGTGATGATATGGCGCGCTTCCCGGCGATTGATTTCGTGAACCAGCGCGGCCACAGTCGTGGATTTTCCCGAGCCCGCCGGTCCGCCAATCAGAACCAGTCCGCGCGGCAAACGCGACAGAGCCTCCACAGCGGGCGGCAGGTGAAGTTCCTCCAGCAGCGGAACTCGCACGGGCAGGGCGCGCACGGTCGCCGCGGCCATGCTTTTTTCCCGATGAAGATTGATGCGAAACCGGCCCACGCCTGCCAGTCGGTAGGAAGAGTCCGAAATCTGACCGTCCTCATATAGCCGCACAGCGCGCGGGATCAGCGCCGGCAAGACCGCAACTTCTATTTCCGCGCCGGACAATTTTTCGGACCCGATGGGCTGCACGCGGCCTTCGAATCTGATCGACGCTGGCGCTCCCGCCACCAGCAACAGATCGCTACCGCGCCGCTCCACCAGCTCGAAAAGCCACTCGTCCAGACGTCGAGTGCCCGAGCGCTCCCGCCGGCCCGCACCTTCGTCGATTCCAGCCGCGTCGCGCTCTGAATCACTCATGCAAGGTCCATGAAATCACGCGTTCCTTGGGAAGATACCAAACCCCGGCTAGAACGAACGAATCCTCAGAAGCCCGAGCAAATCAAATAGGAGGGAATAAAGGATTCACCGGGGAACCAAAGGGCTAAATCGGTTTAATCGCGGATCGGAAGGAAATCCTTGACGTTGGGTCTTTTTGCCATTACATTAGCGCGTTCCAAAGGATTTGCTAGTCGTTCGCGGTCCAAGCTGGACGTTGCCCCTGCGTCGAACCAGGCCATAAACCCAGAAAAAAGCAACTTTCAGGGTAGGTGGAGCATCTATAGGATTGACCCGTTCAATCCGCGTAAACCCATCTTAAATAGTGACTTACGCCTAGCTGAAGGCGCGGTATTGGGTTGAGCCGGTGAGCGAACAACGTAAAGGAGAAGTCTACAGCCATGCGCTCTGATCGAGTTTTTGAAGCTTTACATACTTTGCGGAATCGTTATATGCTCTGTCAGCTTGCCTCCAAGGCCACGCGGAAGTTTCATCGGCCTAGCACCCGCATTCAAGAGACCATGAATCAGGTATTGGACCGGATCGCTGGCGCGGAGCGGCAGGCCGTTCTGTCAGAGCCGGAAAATTTTGCCGAGGCACAACGGCGGGCTGCGTAACACCAGCCCCGCCTCCTGCCCCGCACGTCGCAAGTCTTCCAGCAGCACCCCCCTGTAAATTTCCCGTAGGTGATCAATGACCATCGCTGAACTCAAAGAAAAGAATATTACCGAGTTGACCAAGATCGCCCGATCCTCTGGATCTGCCCGGGGCCAGCGGCCTGCGCAAGCAGGATCTGATTTTCAAGATCCTTCAGGCGCAGAGCGAAAAGGAAGGCCACATCTTCGCCGAGGGCGTACTTGAAATTCTGCCCGACGGCTATGGCTTCCTCCGCTCGCCGGATTACAACTACCTTCCCGGGCCGGATGACATCTATGTCTCGCCCTCACAGATCCGCAAATTCGATCTCAAAACCGGTGACACCATCAGCGGCCAGGTGCGGCCTCCGCACGAGGGCGAAAAATACTTCGCCCTGGTCAAGATCGAAGCGGTCAACTTTGAGTCGCCCGATGAAGCCCGTAACAAGATTCTGTTCGACAATCTCACGCCCCTGTATCCGCAGGAGCGCCTGAAGCTCGAAACCACGCGCGAAAACGTGAGCGCCCGCGTCATGGACCTGCTGACACCCATCGGGAAAGGGCAGCGCGGCCTGATCGTATCGCCGCCACGCGCCGGCAAGACGATGCTCTTGCAGAACGTCGCGAACTCCATCACGACGAATCATCCCGAAGTCGTGTTAATCGTTCTGCTCATCGACGAGCGCCCGGAAGAAGTTACCGACATGCAGCGCTCGGTGAAGGGCGAAGTCATTTCCTCGACCTTCGACGAGCCCGCCGCCCGTCACGTGCAGGTTGCGGAAATGGTGATCGAAAAGGCAAAGCGCCTGGTCGAGCACAAGCGCGACGTGGTGATCCTGCTCGATTCGATCACGCGTCTGGCGCGCGCCTACAACACCATCGTTCCGCCCAGCGGCAAAGTCCTCTCGGGCGGCGTCGACTCGAACGCGTTGCAGCGTCCGAAGCGCTTCTTCGGATCTGCCCGCAACATCGAAGAAGGCGGTTCGCTGACCATCATCGCGACGGCCCTCATCGACACCGGGTCGCGCATGGACGACGTGATCTTTGAAGAATTCAAAGGCACGGGCAACATGGAAATCATTCTCGACCGCAAGCTGGTCGACAAGCGCACCTTCCCGGCCATCGACATTCAGCGCTCCGGCACGCGTAAGGAAGAGCTGCTGATCCCGAAGGAAGATCTGACCCGCATCTGGGTGCTGCGCAAGGTGCTGAACCCGCTGAGCCCGGTCGAAGCCATGGAACTGCTCATTGAGCGATTAGCCAAGGCAACCAGCAACAGCGAGTTCCTGGCCAAGATGAGCCAGTTGTAAGTTAGTTCAGTTGGTCGTGAGTTGTGGCGAGGCGAGGATTTGATCCTCGCCTTGTTTTTTGTCCGTCACTTCGCCCGATCTCGGTTCGGTGGACGCGAACGGCTGTCGGTCTAAAACGACTACTTAGCGTTGTTCGGCGACGATCTTTTCTCCACATATAATCGAAAACCGATGACCTGCATCTTTGCAGCGGAGAGTTCCTGGTGAAAACAGCTCTTTGCCTCTTCGTCCTCACGTTGGCTCTTAGTTTTGGAGCGCCTTGCGCGCACGCGCAAAATCCCAAGTTCCCGCCAATGCCCGAGCCGCAAACGCAACCCACCTCGCCCGAGGACCAAGCGAAGGCAAAACTCGAGCGCGACATGGAAAAGAAGGCGAATCAGGAGCGCCAGGCCGCATTAAGACGAGACACCGAGAAGCTGCTCAAACTTGCCACCGAGCTCAAGGAATACGTTGACAAGACCAACGAAAACGTCCTCTCCTTCGACGTAGTGAAGAAAGCAGAAGAAATCGAAAAGCTGGCGCATAGCGTGAAGGAGAAGATGAAAGCGAATTAAGGAACGCGGGTGTTTGGTCTTAGGTGTTGGGTCTTGGGCCCTTTCGGAGCCCTCGAGCTCTACGTTTTCCTAAGACCTAACACCTATCACCTAAGACCTAAGACCCAATACCTGCCCCACGCTATAATCCCCTATCCCCACATGCCTCTTCCCAGCGGCACAAAACTTGGACCCTACGAGATCGTCGCGCCCGCCGGCGCGGGCGGCATGGGAGAGGTGTATCGCGCGGTCGACAAGCGCCTCGATCGTACGGTCGCCATCAAGATTCTTCCCGCGCAATTCGCCGAGAAGCCGGCTGCGCTCGAGCGCTTTCAGCGTGAAGCACGCGCCATTTCGCAACTGAGCCACGCCAACATTTGCCAGCTCTACGATCTCGGCGAGCAGGACGGCATTCACTTCATCGTGATGGAGTTCCTGGAAGGTGAAACTCTGGGTGCGCGCCTTGCCAAGGGCCGCCTGCCGATGGAACTGGTGCTTCGTTACGGCGCCGAAGTCGCCGAAGGACTCGAGCAGGCCCACCGCATGGGAGTGGTGCATCGCGACCTGAAGCCCGGCAACATCATGATCACGCGTGCCGGCGCAAAGCTGCTCGATTTCGGACTCGCCAAAACCGCCCAGCCGGTCATGCCGCAATCCTCTGGCTTGTCGGCCACCATGACCTCGGCGAACTTCTCCCAGCCGCTGACCGCCGAAGGTACGGTAATTGGGACGTACCAGTACATGTCGCCCGAGCAGATCGAAGGTAAGGAAGCCGACGCGCGTAGCGACATCTTCAGCTTCGGCGCCGTGCTTTACGAAATGGCGACGGGCCGTCGCGCGTTTGAAGGCAAAAGCCAGGTGACGGTCGCATCCGCAATTCTCGAGAAAGATCCAGAACCGGTGTCCATGCACCAGCCGCTGGCCCCGGCTTCTCTGCAGCACGTCATCCAGGGCGCGTTGATGAAGGACCCTGATTCGCGCTGGCAGAGCGCCGCCGATGTCGCCCGCCAGTTGCGCTGGATCAGTTCGGTCGACAGCACATCCGGTGCACAGCGTATCGCACTGCCGCATCCACGTTTGCGCGAGCGTGCGTGGTGGGGCGCGGCTCTGGCCGCGCTGCTCGCGCTGGTTGTGTGGTTTGCGTTCTTCTCGCGGCCGCACCCGCGCGTGGTTCGCGCTTCCATCATGCCGCCGCCGGATGCCGGTTTCGATTTCGTCGGCGACTTTTCCGGTCCGCCCGTGCTCTCGCCCGATGGCACACGCGTGGCCTTCGCGGCCCGCACCGGAAAAGAAGGGAACTCGATCTGGGTACGCCGGCTCGACAGCTCCGCGGCCGAAAAACTCGCCGGCACCGAAGGGGCTTTCGCGCAGTTCTGGTCACAGGACGGAAAATACCTCGGGTTCTTCGCAAACGGCAAGTTAAGGAAGATCTCTGCTGCGGGCGGACCCGTCACGATCCTGGCCGATGCACCCAACGCGCGCGGCGGTGCTTGGAGCGCAAACAACGTTGTCTTGTATGCGCCTGACTATCGCGATTCGCTCTGGAAGATCAACTCCAACGGGGGCACGCCCGAGCGCGTCACCAAACTCGATCTCAGCAAGCACAGCACTCATCGCTGGCCCACGTTTCTGCCCGACGGAAAGCATTTCCTGTTCTTCGCCACCAATCACGCCGGAGGGCGCCGCGAGGACAATGGCATCGTCATGGGCTCGCTCGACAGCGATGCCACCCGCCTTGTGCTCGCCACCGACTCTGCCGGGCTCTACTCCTCCGGATACTTGCTCTACCACCAGCAGAACGCGCTGGTCGCGCAGAAATTTGATCCCGACCGCGGCACTCTCTCAGGCGAACCCGCCGTGGTTGCGAACGATGTGCAGCACGATAGTGGCGTCTTCCACACTGTGGCTTCGGTGGCGGATCGCGGCGTGCTGGTCTACGAGCCTGGCTCAGAAAACGGGTTGGGAGACACCGACCTGTTCTGGATGGATCGTACGGGCAAGATCTTGAGCCGTGTCGGAGAACGCGCAGGCTTTCGTGGAGGGCGCCTCTCTCGCGACGGCAAGCGCTTTGCGGTCTCGCTGGGCAATCCCAAGTCCGATATCTGGGTGCTCGATCTTGAGCATGGTTCCCGCTCTCGGCTCACCTTCGATGATGGCACTCACCTGATGCCGTCGTGGTCGCCCGACGGGCAGCGCGTTGCCTACATGGTTCAGTTTGGGCCCACGGTGCTCGGAGGAACGTCACTGCATGCGCGGCTGGCCAGTGGTGGCGGGCAAGACCAATTGCTCCTCTCACCCAAGAATGATCGCGGGTTGCCGGTTTCGCTGACCTGGCCGGAGTGGTCGCCGGACAGTCGCTACTTCCTTTACATAGAGCAGTCGGGACCCACGGGCGCTTCCGTTTGGGTGATGCCAGCCTCGGGCGGTCAGGCCCAGATGATCGTGAAGCCCGAGACGCCCACCGGCAGGATTGCGTTTGCGCGCATTTCTCCCGATGGCAAGTGGCTCGCCTACAGTGCGGACGACGGTGGAAGGGAAGAGGTCTACGTCACGTCCTTCCCGAACGGCGGCGGTCGTTGGCAGATCACGCGGGAAGGTGGAACTTTTCCGGTGTGGCGAGGCGATGGAAAAGAGATCTACTACGTTGGCTACGACTCTCATCTCTATGCCGTGGAAGTGAACTCGCGCGCAGGCGAGGTCGAGGTGGGAAATTCTCAAAGTCTGTTCGACCTGCGAAATGTCTTTGCTTTGGGAGCCCCGTTCGATGTGGCGCCCGACGGCAAACGATTCCTCGTTCTGACCCAGCCCCCAGCGTCCGCCCAACCCATGACACTCGTGTTGAACTGGACGGCGGACCTGAAATAGGCCACACCAGTCGCCTGCCGTGTCATTGTGCGCTGGCGAGTCGCCAGCGCTCGGTTGAGGTTGGGGGCCTATGTTAACTAAAAGATACATTTTGCGATTAGAGGTCCTGTAGCGGCCGATTGAAGGGTAGATGACGTCGGGTAGGGTCGGCGCCAGAATGCATCGCAGTGAGGGCTTAGAAGAGCGCCATTTTAAATGGCATTCTACGCAATGGTCATGGGTGCTTTGCAGCGCCAGGAGGTCAAGGACGAGTTTTCAACAACTTAGCTATGAGAGAACCAAAAAAGCCACTTATCCAAATGTGACCGACGGTTGACTTTTCGACTGAGAACTGAGACTGAGACTGAGAACTGACGACTGAGACTGAGAACTGACGAACTGAGAACTGAGAACTGAGAACTGAGAACTGAGAACTGACGTTCTACTTCTTTCTCTCCACCAAATACCGCGCAATCTCTTTCAATGTCGCCGCCCGTTCTCCGAATGGATCCAGTTGTGCGAATGCACTCGCAACCAGTGCATCGGCCTTCTTCACCGACTCGTCGATCCCGAACAGCGCGGGATAAGTTGTCTTCTCGGCGGCTGTGTCTTTACCCGCGGTCTTGCCCAATTGCTCGGACGTCTGCGTCACGTCGAGCACGTCATCGACGATCTGGAACGCCAATCCGATTTGCTGCCCGAACGAGCGCAGGCACCTGATCTCCTCCGCCTCGCCACCCGCATAGATGCCGCCGCTCACGAGGCTCGCCGTGATTAGTGCTGCGGTTTTGGCGCGGTGAATATACTCGAGCGTGGGCAGGTCGGGCTTGGAGTGTTCCGCCTCAAGGTCCACTACTTGTCCGCCGATCATGCCGTCGATGGTCCCCGTGCCATGCGCGATTTCTTCAATCATGCGCACGCGCGCTTCCGCCGGACACTGCAGTCGCGCAAGAACTTCGTAGGCCTGGGTTTGCAGCGCATCTCCGGCGAGAATCGCAGCAGCCTCTCCGAACACTACGTGACAGGTCGGTCGGCCGCGGCGCAAGTCGTCATTGTCGAGTGCGGGCAGATCGTCGTGAATCAGCGAGTAGGTATGCAGCATCTCGAGCGCAGCGCCCAGTTCGTCGATGCCCTCAGGCAGTTTGCCATCGATCATGCGCCCGGCTTCGCGGCACAGGATGGGACGCAGGCGCTTGCCGCCCGCGAACACACTGTGACGCATGGCCTTGTGAATGGAGGCTGGATGCTGTGTTTCAGCCGGGATCAGACGCTCCAACGCGCGATCAGCCGCTACCCGACCTTCCTCCAAAGTATCTCGCAGCATGGAGTGTGAGTATAACAAGGCGCACATCAGCTCTCAGAACTCAGTGGCCAGTCTCGGTATCTCGACTCTGGCCCTTACCCTTTTCCATTCTTGACGTTGCGTGGGCGAAGTCTCTGAAGATTTTGGAAGCTATCGCGTCTGATTCGAGCGAGGCGAGGCAAAGTTTGGAGTTCACTTTGACCCTGAGGGCTTTGCGCGTGGCGGAAAAAAGACTCTGGCCGAAACCTAAATGAAAGGCTCTTCGGCGAGAAGTCTTCCAGTCCCACCGAGAGCCGCCGCTCGCCCGTGACCGCGAAGTCATAAGCGGATGTAAACCTGCACTTACACAACCGTCCCTCGTGTTGTCATGAAAAGGCTAAGTCCGTTCCTCCAAACGCCCCGTCCCGCATGCAGTTTGGGCGATTTTGTAAGTGAAAGTTTACTTGCCCTTTCCCGAGTCCCGCGTATGATAGCCAACGTTTTGGCCGGGCCATCGGTCTCTGATGTGGTCTCGTGGGGGAGAGCACACATTCCGACTTGGGCCCGGCCGTTTCTTTTTTGTCAGCCCGCCGAGGAGATTTGCCCGCACGTCGGGCCAGTGAATCCTTCCTCTTTCCCGAAACCTTCGCGACTGCTACTATCCCACCGCTTCCTTCTCAGGCTCTTGTTGAACCTTCGGCCCCGAATCCCACATTCCTATCTCAAAAAAGGGAGTTACGCCATGAGCATCGGCAAACGTGCAGCAGCGGAATTCTTCGGGACCTTCTGGTTGGTGTTTGGCGGGTGCGGTAGCGCGGTGCTGGCCGCGGCCTTCCCGAATCTGGGGATTGGATTTCTAGGTGTCGCCCTGGCATTTGGCCTCACCGTCCTCACCATGGCCTTTGCGATCGGCCACATTTCGGGTGCCCATCTGAATCCCGCCGTGTCGGTGGGACTCGCAGCAGGCAAGCGCTTTCCGGTTTCGGAGCTACTGCCGTATGTGGCGGCGCAAGTGATCGGCGGCATTGCGGCAGCAGGAGTTCTCTACATCATCGCCAGCGGCAAAGCCGGCTTCGATTTGAGTGGAGGCTTTGCCTCGAACGGCTACGGCGCGCATTCCCCGGGCGGATATTCGCTGCTGGCCTGCTTTGTGGCCGAAGTGGTGCTAACGATGTTCTTTCTGATCATCATCATGGGATCAACCGATCGTCGCGCGCCCGCAGGCTTTGCTCCGATTGCGATTGGCCTTGGGCTAACCCTGATTCACCTGATCGGGATCCCGGTCACCAATCTTTCGGTCAACCCGGCACGCAGCACGGGGCCGGCCATCTTTGTTGGAGGATGGGCGGTGGCGCAGCTTTGGATGTTCTGGATTGCACCCATCGTCGGCGGAGCGCTGGGTGGAGGTGTCTACCGCGTGCTGTTCGGCGACTAGCCGCATTTCAGATATGGACTTCAGCAATCAGAACGACGGACTCGAGGCGACCGAATCTTGTCGACCCGCTGTCATTGTTTCCTTTGTGACTCGTGGGTAAAACTTTGTAAAGACAAGCTGTTAGCCATCCCCGCGATGCTACATTAATAGATATGGTTTTCGGTTTTTCGGGCTTCCCGCGCGGGGCGGTAGTCATCCTGCTTTTCTGTTTTCTGGCGACGTCTGCCTTGTCCCTCAGTCCGAGGGCTCAGGCGCAGACTTCCGCGCCGACTGCCACCGATGCCTCCGCGCAGCAGCGGGCAGTAGGCGCCATCAAGGCGATTACCGACCGCGGCATTACACTCTCCTCCGATTCCGGCGATGAAGTCCAGGTCAGCTTTCAGGACGCGACGCGGATTCTGCGCGTGGCGCCTGGCGAGAAAGATCTGAAGAACGCGACGCCCTTGCAAAAGCAGGACCTGCAGGTCGGAGACCGCGTGCTTGGTCCGCGGCAAGGCTGGGGCGGACGCGCATTCTATCGTGGCGGGCGCCGTGGTCGTCATGAAGCAGTCCGACGTGGCCGCGAAGCAGCAGAAAGATCGCGACGACTGGCAGAAGCGGGGAGTCGGCGGATTGGTTACGGCGGTCGATCCCGCCACCGGCAACATTACGATCTCAACTACGTCGTTTACAGGTACGAAGAATGTCGCCGTGCATACAGCGAAAAGCACTGTCCTGCGCCGTTATGCTCCGAATTCCGTGAAGTTTGACGACGCGAAAGTGGCGCCCATCGACCAGATCAAGGTCGGCGACCAGTTGCGTGCGCGCGGCACGAAGAACGATGACGGCACCACTCTCGATGCCGAAGAAGTGGTCTCGGGCTCGTTCCGCAACCTCGCCGGTCCGATCGTCGCGGTCGACGCTGCAGCGAAGACGCTGACCCTGAAGGACTCAATCAGCAAGCAGACGGTTGTCGTCCGAGTTACGCAGGACGCCCAGTTGCGCAAGCTTCCGGCCGAGTTTGCCCAGCGGATCGCTACTCGTTTGAAGGGCGCAGCCGCGGCGGGCATTCCCGGAGCGGCTGCAGCAGTTGGTGCCGCACCTGAAGAGAACAAGCGCCCGCCGGACACGGCTCAATCGGGAGGCGGGGGAATGGGCCCGGGAGGCGGCGGACCGGGCCGAGGTTCGCGGAACGGCGGTCCACCCGACATTCAGCAGATCCTGAGCCGCATCCCGCCTTCGAATTTGACCGATCTGCAGAAAGGCGATGTGATCATGATCGTCTCCACCGGTGGCGATAGTTCGGGGACGGTGAACGCGATCACGTTACTCGCCGGTGTCGAACCTATCCTGACGGCGGCTCCCAACGCGTCCCAGGCCATGATGCTATCGCCCTGGAGCCTCGGATCGGGTAACGCGGAGGCTGCAGCCAACCCCTAGCACGCCCGCTCATCTCATGAAATTGATACTTTTCGCAGGAGCAAGAATGGAGTTCTGTATTCGGATGATGCGGCTGGTTTCGATTCTCCTTGTGTTGGGGATCGCGAGCAGCGTTCCTGCGCAGAACGCCGCCGGCAGTCTGCACGGCACGGTCACCGATCCGTCGGGCGCTGCTGTAAGCGGGGCTGCGGTGATCGCAATCACCCCCGATGGTCAGGCAAAAACGACTACTACCAATCGAACGGGCGCTTATGAAATTACTGGGCTAGCTGCGGGCAATTACACCGTGACGGTGAGCGCTCCGGGATTCTCGGACTTCGCCCAGGACAACGTGACCGTTGCCGCGGGCGCCTCGCAGTTGCTGAACATCCCACTCTCGATCGCGGTGGAGAAAGAAAAAGTTAACGTTACCGACGAAGGCACAACCGTCGATACCAACCCTTCCGCGAATGCCGGTGCGATTGTGCTTTCGGGTAAAGATCTCGATGCGCTGCCCGACGATCCCGACGAACTGCAAACTGATCTGCAGGCCTTGGCCGGCCCGTCGGCAGGACCCAACGGCGGGCAGATTTACATCGACGGATTCACTGCCGGACAACTTCCGCCCAAGTCGTCCATTCGCGAAATCCGCATCAACCAGAATCCGTTCTCGGCGGAGTACGACAAGCTGGGCTATGGACGAATCGAAATCTTCACCAAGCCCGGAACCGACAAATACCACGGGCAGGTTTCGATTCTCGGCAACTCGTCGGCCCTGAACTCGCAGAATCCATTCCTGCTTGGCACCGAGCCTTCGTATCACTCGCTGCAGTACATGGGCAACATTGGTGGGCCGCTGGGGAAAAAAGCGTCATTCTTCTTCGACGCGCAGCGGCGGAACATCGACGAAGTCGCCATCATCAACGCGACCGTGCCCAATGTGAATCTTGATCCGACGTTGGCACCGTTGTTTCCGGTGGTTGTGGGATGCACTGATGTAAGCTGCGCGTACACGGCGGCTGTGCCGCAACCTCATACGCGCACTAACCTGAGCCCGCGGCTGGACTACCAGATCTCCAAGAACAACACGCTGACCGCACGTTACCAGTTCTTCCGCAACACCGAAGAGAACGACGGCGTGGGCGGGTTTTCGCTGCAAGACACGGGCGTCGACAGCACCAACACCGAGCACACGATTCAGATCAGCGACACTCAGGTGCTCTCCACCAAGGTGATCAACGAGACGCGCTTCCAGTTTCTACGAGAGAACAGCCGGGAGATTCCGCTGAGCACGGCGCCTTCAGTTTCCGTGAACGCAGCGTTCAACTCGGGAGGGAGCAGCGGCGGAACATCGACCGATCAGCAGGAGCATTACGAAGTTCAGAACTACACGTCAATGTCGCTCGGGACGCACTTCCTGAAGTTCGGCGGACGCCTGCGTGCCGTGCACGATGTGAGCACTGCGGCAGGAGGGTTCAACGGTTCGTGGTCTTTCAATAGGTTGGAAGACTTCCAAATTCAACGTGCCTCTCAGTTCTCGATCAACGCAGTACCGAATGCCATCACGTCGACCATTCCCACTGTAACGGTCAACGTGGTGGATGCGGGTTTCTACATCCAGGATGATTGGCGGGTGCGGCCCAACTTCACGTTGAGCTATGGCTTGCGTTTTGAAACGCAGAATGCGATCCACGATCACGGCGACTTCGCGCCACGTTTCGCCCTGGCGTGGGGCATCGGCGGGAAAGGGAAGTCGGCCCCCAAGACCGTGCTTCGTGCGGGCGTCGGCTTGTTCTACGACCGGTTCGGAGAAGGCGACGTGTTGCAAGCGACGCGGCTGAATGGGCTAACGCAGTTGCAGTACATCGCCCAGGCGCCTCCGCCGGCGCAGACCGGCGATCCTCAACCACCCTTTCCGTGCCAGCCCCCGAACCCTTGCATACAATATCCAGACATACCGAATCCTTCGGACCTGACGCAGAGTTCGCCCACGCTGTACCAGGTCGATCCGCGGCTGCGCGCCCCGTACATTTTTCAATCTGCCGTCACCTTGGAACGGCAGCTGACAAAAGTGGCGAACCTCTCGGTTTCGTATTTGAACTCGCACGGGTACGATCAGCTGTTCACGCGCAACATCAACGCGCCCATCCCGACTGCGAATTCAACGTTTCCGATCGACTCCAACGATGCCACGCTGCGGCCGCTCGGAACTTTGCAGAACATCTACCAATACACGACCGAAGGAATTTTTCGCCAGAACCAGCTCATCATCAGCTCGAATGTGCGCGCCGGAACGAAGCTGACCTTGTTCGGGTATTACACGCTGAACTCTGTGCATGGAAATACCTCGGGCGGATTCCCTTCGAACCAGTACAACATTGACCTGGACTATGGGCGCGCGTCATATGACATCCGGCACCGCGTCTTCTTCGGCGGATCGATTTCCGGTCCCTATGGTTTCCGGCTTGAGTCCGTTCCTCATCGCCACTTCCGGAGCGCCCTACAATGTTTCACTGGGAAGCGATTGGAACGGCGACTCGCTGTATAACGATCGTCCATCGTTTGCCGCGAGCTGCGTCGCCGATCGCCGATCAAGCCTGCTACAACAGAAGTCCACCGCGACGGCGACACGCGCATCCCGATCAACTACCTGACCGGGCCGCCGCAGTTCACGTTAAATCTCCGGCTGGCCAAGACTTTCGGTTTCGGCAAGGAAACCACGGCCGGCGGTGCAGGTCCGGGCGGCGGAGGGCGCGGGGGTGGCGGAGGGCGCGGCGGCGGGGGATTCGGCGGTGGTCCGCGCGCGGGCATGGGCGCGATCTTCGGCCCGGGGAACACGAATCATCGCTACAACCTGACCTTCAGTGTGAATGCGCGCAACGTGCTCAACCGCGAGAACCTGGCTGCTCCAGTCGGAAATTTGAGTTCGCCGAATTTCGGTCGGTCGGTAGCCCTGGCGGGCGGTCCGTTTTCAAGCGCCGCAGCCAGCAGGAAGATCGAGCTGCAAGCTAGTTTTAGTTTTTAGGATTTATCGCTCGGGATAGTAGCTGCTAGGGCGCGGTTGAGACTTGCGACAGCGGGAAGTCCTTCCTGGCGCGAAGGCTCGCGAGGTTACTTTCTGAATTGCCCCATGTTGCTCTGGCCGACTCCAGGGTTCATGCCTTGGCCATTCTGTCCGAAGGGCTGATTCGCGCCGTTCTGGCCGTTGATTCCATTCAGGCCATTGATCCCGTTCTGCAATCCCTGCATCTGCATTTGATTCGCGAGCGCCTGCGCCGGGTCGTAAGGTCCCTTGGGAAGGCCTCCCCGGTCGCCGGATGGGTTATAGGCAAACAGCCAGTCGTTGTAATGATCTTTCTTGTTGTAGACGCGAATGCTCTGATCGGTGCTGACGCTGGCCACACCGGCAATGCCGCCTCCACCCAATGTCTGGCTGCCGGCTGGCTGGCCCGAGACGGCGGCAAAGGGCAACGTGCTGTTTGAATTGGAGGGAGCACTCTGTTGCGCCTGGCCGGTCGATCCCGCTGCGGCTCCCGAGGAGTCCGAGGGATTTGCATTGCTGTCGGTCGTAGCCGCCGGCGTCGGCGGTGCGTTCATACTACCGACCGGCTGGCCCAGCGTCTGCGCGCCGGCGATGCCGCCGCCACCGATGGCATTGCCGAACGCCATCATCACGTCCGCCTGGTGAAGGAGCTTGAAATCCTTGCCGGTGACAGGATCCTTGTAGCGTTTCCGCAAAAAGCGCATGTGGTTGGAATCTTCCAGCATCTCGACGGTGGCCGGATAGCTTCCGAACTTGCGGTAATACTTGCGGATCGCGCGCTCGTACTCGACGCCCCGGTGCACGAGTTCTTCTTCCTGGTCCCGCTTCATCTGCTGGTGGTAGTAGGTCAGCAGTTCCATTTCACCAACGACGGTGATGGACAACAACGACACCCATAGCAGGATGGTCAGCAGGATGTATCCCTGTTCGCGTTTCCGGATTTTGATGCTTACGATTGGTTTCCGCATGGAAGTTGCCCCTTACCCGGGTGCCTGCGTGAGCGGGATGTTCTGCTTGTTGTTGTAGAGAACGTCTTCGATTTCCACCGAGGCGGGGCCGATGTGCACAACCTTGTAACGGCGGTCGACGATGTCGCCTTCCACCGCGATGAAAACATCCTCTCCCTGCGAGAGAAACACCTTTTTCGGTTCTCCGGGTTTGTTGGCGAAGCCGAAAAATTTCAAATTGATGGGCGGCGGCGGCGGTGGCGGCGGCGGAGCCGGCGGCCCGATTGGACCAGTGCTTTCGATCACTGCCGGCGCGACGGGCGCTGGAATATCAACCTGAGCGACGAAAATATTGCGGCCACTGCCGGTGTACTTGGTTTGCTCGGTTTGCGCCAGCAGACGCAGATCCAGCGTCGGATCCAGCCGCTCCTGTGCCGCAGGGCGTTCCTTCCCATTGCGGCCAAGGGTTCTTTTGGCTTTGCCGGCAACGGTGGTAGCCGGCTGCGCAGCCGTCACGGGTGCGGAAGGTCCGCTGAAAAACTCGTATGCGAAGATCAGCAGAGCGATCGCGCCCAGCACGCTTGCCCAGATTACCTTCGACTTGTTTTGGGACCCGACGTTCACGTTAGCTTCCCACCTTCTGGAAAGTCTCGAGTTTCATCTGCAACTGGATCGGACCGTTTTGCTGAGCGAGCGCGATACTGTTAATGATGAAGAATACCTTCGAGCGCTCCAGGCCGTTCAGAAACTTCGCCAGCGGCTGGTAGTCGCCCTGGACCGAAGCTTCTACCTCCACCCGGCGCAGTCCCACGGGCTCGGGATCGGACCACTTGTATTTGGACGTCTGGATCTTAACGTTCGTTGACTTCGCGAGTTCTTCAATAGCCGTGGCTACTTCGGAGTCATGCGTCACGAATCGATCTCGATAGAAGTCGTCAATCTGCTGCGTCGCAATCGGAATCTTCTTGTCGAGACCGCGCAGAGGCTCGACCTGGTGGTTCTTGGCCGTAAGTTGCGCGCGCAGCTGATTCAGATCCTGTTGGCGCTGGGCCGCCGATCCCACCAGCGGTGAGATCAGAAGGCCACCCGCCAACGCGCTGACCCCGGCCAGCACGCCGATCGTGATTTTTAACTTCCGCCGAGTTTGCCGAAGATCAGGCATTAGCGTGTTTTCTCCTGATCGACACTCGGGACGTACAAAGCGAGGATGCTGGTCTGGACCCCTTCCGAACCCGGTTGCGACAGTTGCTGATCGATGCGTGTTTCCCGGAAGTGTTTGGAGCCTTCCATCCTGCGCACCAGTTCCAGAGCTCGGTCGGAGGATTCCCCAGCCACGATCATCTTGATTGCCAGCTGATTGTCCTCGTTAAGTTCGGGAGCGATGGAGACCAGGTGGATCTTGGGAGGCATCAGCCGCTCCAGGGTCTCGATGGCCTGTGTCCAGGAGAATGCCTTGCGAGCGATCAGGTCGTTCAGGTACTGCGACTTCTCCCGCATGACGCGATTTTCGGGGCGGTTGAGCATCGTCTCGGCCGAGGCCTGCTCCTGCTCCCGCTCAGCAATCTGCGCGCGCAAGTCGCCGATCTTCTTGCGATCGAGCCGCGCGTCGTACCAGCCATGGATGGCGGCGATCAGCAAGCCCAGCGTCAGGAGTCCGAGAAGAGCGACGCCCGTGCCCCAGCGCAGCCAGAACTGCTTTGAATCTTCGTAGGCATGGGTTGCGAGATTGATATCAAGACGCATAGATCAGGAAATCAGCGCCCCCACCACGCCTGCCATTCTCCAACGGGGAACCGAGGAGCCGTTCGCCGCCAGCTGAGAGTTCGCTACCAGCTCACGCACGTCAGCGCCAGTCTGTGCGCGCAAGGCTGGCGCAGCGCCACCCGACTCGGGTAGGCCTGCAACGTAAATGCGTTCGATGTTTGTATGGTACGTATCCTGAAAGAATACGACCGAGGGATAAACTTCTTCCGCCAGTTGCTCTCCCGTGACCGTGACTCCGCGCGTATTTTCGAGCGTGCGGAAGAGCAGCAGTTGCCCCTTGTCGAGAATCGCCAGACTGGTCGTACGCGCGTCGACTTTCAGCACCAGAGTCGGCGCGTTGCCATCTGCCGCTCCCAGCGCGGCCAGCATCGAGGGCAGAATCACGCCCGCGCTGTATCCGGCATCGCGAAAGGCAGCCTCGTAGTCTTCGATCACACTTGCAAGCGCTACGGCAGCCACCAGTCGCAAACCGCCGAGCGACTGCTGCACGTGATACGAAACCTTTGCTTTGTCGACATCGAAGGGAAGTGACTTCTTCAGCCGGAAACGGACCACGCCTTCGGCTTCCGCAGGACTGGAGGGGAGAGTGTCGAAATCGAGCAGAACCACGCGCACGGCCGCATCCGGTAATACGCCGACCACGTCGCGCAGTCGTCCGGCCACGCTGCCGACCGCATCGTTGATGGCTTTCCGAACCACTTCCGGTTGTAGGATGTTGTTTTCCGTCAGGTCGGGAACGACGCTGCCCGGGGGCAGTTCGCGAACCGCGACCGAGTCGACCACGCCGCCGGCATCGGCCAGCTTCCCCGCCAGCACGCGGTCGGCGGAAATCTCGCACGCAATTCGTGGCCGCGCGCTCGTTTTAGAATTTACACTCATTCAATATCAACTTTTGAGCAGGCCTCGGGCGTAACCCGCCTGTGGCCTTTCCCACATTATAGGAGAATGGTCGCCTACCGCATCGCCTCGATGAAGGTGACTTTGTTGATCTCCTTCAGGGTCGTCAGGCCGAGCCGGATTTTATCGAGCGCCGACTCGCGCAAGAAGCGCATGCCTTCCTCGCGGGCCGCCCGCCGGATCTCGGATGTCGGTTTCTTGGCGAGAATCATTTCACGAATGCGGTCGCTCAAATCCAGCAGTTCGTGGATCGCAGTTCGTCCGCGGAAGCCGGTGCCGGAGCACTCGATGCATCCCTGGCCCTCGTACAACGAGACCTGTGACCATTGCGCTGGATCGAGACCGCTCGCCTCCAGCACTTCCGGTGGATAGTGCACCACCGTACGGCACGATTCGCAGATGAGTCGCACCAGGCGCTGCGCCAGGATGCAATTCAGGGCGGACACAAAGTTGTAGGGCTCGACGCCCATGTTCAGGAAGCGGCCGATCACATCGACCACGTTGTTGGCGTGGACGGTGGTGAAGACCAGGTGTCCGGTGAGGGCAGAGTTGATGGCGATCTGCGCGGTTTCCATGTCGCGGATTTCGCCGACCATGATCTTGTCGGGATCGTGACGCAGAATGGAGCGCAATCCGCGGGCAAACGTCAGGCCTTTTTTCTCGTTGACCGGAATCTGCGTGATGCCGCGCAACTGGTATTCGACCGGGTCTTCGATGGTGATGATCTTGTCTTCGTCGGTCTTGATCTCGTTGACGGCAGCGTACAGCGTGGTGGTCTTGCCGGAGCCCGTCGGCCCGGTGACCAGCACCATGCCGTACGGCTCTTTAATGTACCGCCGGAACTTGCGGAGATCTTCGGGATCGAAGCCAACCACGTCGAGCGTGAGCGTGCGGAACTTCTCGCTCATGGACTCTTTATCGAGCACGCGGAGAACAGCGTCCTCGCCGTGGATCGAAGGCATGATCGAAACGCGGAAGTCGATGGCGCGGCCATTAAAGCGTACGCGGAAACGACCGTCCTGCGGGACGCGGCGCTCGGAAATATCGAACTCGCTCATGACCTTGATACGCGAAATGATGGTCGAATGATGCTCTTTGCCGATGGGCGGCATGGCCTGCGAGAGCACGCCATCGATACGGAACTTGATGGCCACGGAGTCGTCGCGGGTCTCGATGTGAATATCACTGGCGCGCCGCTGTAGGGCAGTGAAAATCGTGGTATCGACCAGGCGGATGATCGGGCTGTGGTCGCCGCCTTGCTGCGTCAGCCGGTCGATCGAAATTGTTTCTTCGCCGGTCTGCTCGTCCTCGCGGATGACATCCAGCGCAAAGCCTTCGCTGGCTTCTTCCAGCACGCGCTGTGATTGCTCGGTCTTCTTGAGGATGTCGCTGATCTGCTTCAGCGTGGCAACCTTGGTCACGATGCGCTTGCCCAGCAGCAGGCTGATCTCGTCGATCATCATCAACTGGCTGGGATTGGCGATCGCAATCGCCAGCTTTCCGTCACGCGTCTCTTCCAGGGGGATGAAGTTGTACCGGAACATCAGGTCGACCGGAACCTTCTTGAAGAGTTCGTGCTGAAGCTGGAAATCATTGAGGTCTACGAATTCGCAGCGATAGCGCCGCGCGGTGTCCTGTGCGCGCTCTGCTTCCGTGAGTGGCTTTTCCGGGACCACGCTGGCTATTTTTCCCCCGTTTGCGCCGTTGATGATTGGTTTCTTGTCCGCCATTGCAAAAATGCCCGTCTACCTTCTGGCGCCTGCCGGTTCCCCCGCACAGCCGCCGGCCAGTTCGCTTCTAATGCACTCCGGCGCCTAAAGTAAAAATCGGCATGTAGAGTGAGATGAGCACTCCACCGACGAAAATCGCCATGAAGATCAGAAGGATTGGTTCAATCAACGCCATGGTCGCGCCCAGCGCGGTCTGTACGTCTTCCTCGTAAAATTCCGCGACCGAATTCAACATCGCGGGCAGCGCACCGGTGGACTCGCCCACTTCCATCATTTCCACGGCGAGATCAGGGAAGATACCTTGCTCCTCGAGGCTCTTAGCCAGACCTTGCCCTTCGCGAACGCGGCTCGCCGCTGCCGAAACGCCGTTCAAAACTTTCCGGCTGGTCATCGACGCTCCAGCAGTTTCCATTGCCGGCACCAGCGGGATGCCGCCTTGCAACAGGGTCGAAAGCATGCGCGACAAACTCGAGACTTGGTATTTGAGACGGATATCCCCAAGCAACGGGATCGCCATCAGCACGCGGTCAATTATCTCGGCGCCCTTGTCGGTCTGCTTCCAACGCCAAAGCAGGAAAATGGCGAGTGCCAGCCCGACCGCAAAAAACACCACGTACTTCTGTGCAGCCAGCCCGACGGACATCATGATGAGCGTAATCGTCGGCAGCTTGGCGCCCAAATTGTCGAACAGTTTGGCGAACTGCGGGACTACGTAGGTGACGAGGAACACCAGCATGATCAGTACGACCGAAACCAGCAGCGTGGGATACACCAGCGAGACCGCCAGCTTCTTGCGAAAGGTCATAGCGATCCGCTGGAAGGCGATGTAACGGCTCAACACTTCTTCCATGTTGCCGGACTTTTCGCCCGCCATCAGCGTGGTCGTGTACATCTTCGGAAACATGTTCTGCGCCGCAAATGCATCCGAGAGCAACTCGCCGCCCTTAACCCGGTCGCGCACGTTCTCCAGAACCGACTTTAGTGTTTCGTCCTTTTGGCGCTTGATCAGCAGTTCGATCCCGGTAAGAATCGGCAGGCCAGCGCGAATCAGAGTCAGGAATTGTTGATTAAATACCACGAAGGGACCTTGGCGGACTCGCCCGCGGCCGATGCTGCGTCCCGGACTGAACATGCCGCGCGGCTTCACGGAGTAAACGAGGTAGCCCTGCGACGCGACGCGCTCGCGCACTTCGTTTTCCGAGTAGCCATGCTCGAGCTGTTCGCTCACATGGCCACGCTCATCTGCCAGTTTTACGAGGAATTCCGCCATTTCGGTAACCGTTACTGACCCGGGGTATTGCCCAAGTCTAACATTGGTACGCTATCTCGTTTGTACGCCCGTCCTACTCCAAAGTCCTACCCCGGGATGCTCGAAAGTACCCAGTTTTTCAGCCACTTTTGCGAGGCGTTTGGGAGGCTGACTTGCCGTCTTCCGCCGCCCCAAAACCCCTCTCAGGGGCCGATCTCTCCTTCAATCGTTTCGACACCGGGGGGAGGGGCAAAGTGGAAGAGACTATCGGCAATCGCGACGTCTTCCTTTGGTTGGCTGAAACGATACTCGGTTGTCGATCCGTCGACATCGTCAATTTGAATGCGACGGATTCGGTTGTCGCTCGTAACTTCAAGCAAAATCTGGGTGATACGGTCCGCCATGCCTCGCGGAATGCCACGCAAAACACAGTTTCCCGGCTCAAGCGGGATGATGTCGGGCGCAAACCCCAAGCTCTGCAATTCCTTCTCCAGCCGGGTCTTCCCCAGCAGGAACCCCAGCGGCGACCGTAAGTCTTCCAATTTCTTCACCGGCGTCTTTCGAACCTGCTTGTCGCCTGGCACATAGAACCAGGCGTCCTTGCCGTCGCTGAGAAACAGCTTGTCCCTTGGAGAACGATATTCCCACCGCATCTTGCCGGGTTTTTTCAGCCAGAGGGTGCCGGATTCCGAACGATCCATGCCGGCCCCTTTATAGGTCTCGGTGAACTCGGCTTGCAGGCTGCGCAGATGGTTATAGTGTTCGTCAACCGCCTGGGCGAGCGTGTGCAAGTCCGGCGAGGCGGCCCGGGCGCGGCCCAGACACAGTCCGAGCAGCAGGAGGAGCGACATGAATTTCGCTTTCACGATTGAGTTGTCGCGGGACTATGCTCCGGCAAACGCCAAAATACAGCGGGCGGGGGATGATCTTCCCAGGGCTCGATCGGCCTGCTGTGGAAACTATATTGTAAGCGTTCGCTGGCCGCGATGGAAGCCAGCGCTCTGAAACACGAACTGCGCTCAGCGCCAACCTACTTCACAGAATTCACCGAGCTCGGTGTGTATAGGACGGCGGTGCATCCGGAGACCTCGGAACACATCACAATCGCACGGCGAACCAGGCGGGCCGCACTGCCCTCCGGGAAAGCGATTTGAAAGTTCGTTGCCGACAGCACCTTCGCGGCGGCCTTCAGCTTCTCAGAGCCGCTGATGAACTCCACCCCTTGCACCTTCGGCCCGGGGCTGAAGAGCAGAAAAAACTCTGCCGTTGCCGAACCGGGAACCAGGCGCTTCAGCTTCACGCTGCGAAGCTGGCTCAATTCATTTCCGTTCGGGTCGCCGCGGAGCAGTTCCATGCTTGTCGGTGCCTTGGTGCCCGTCAGCTTGGCGAGCCGGTTGCGGGTCTCGTCCCACTGACCGCCCGTGACGTTCCCTTGAGGCGTTGCCAGTGCGAGCCGATACATGTGGATCGCCTTCGCAGTCTTTTTCTGCTGCTCATAGACCTGGCCTAGATGATCGGCCATCCCCGGATCTTGCGATAGAAGCCACGCAGCATTCAGAAAGCTCTCCGCCTGCGCGAGATTTCCGGCACGAAAATGTACCCAGCCCAGCGTGTCCCAGTACGAGCTCAGCTTTCGGGTACACGCCAAATCTTCGGGAATAAGATTGGCAAGGTCTACGCCGCGGGATTCTTGCTCTTGCTCCTCAACCGCACGTTGCGCGTAGTCCAATGCTTTGGGAATCGCCACATTCGCATCGGCCAGTTGAAATCCGACGTTGTTCCATGCTTCCGCCGTTGGCTTAGCCCCGATCATTTTTTCCAGGACTGCCATGCCTTTTTCGGTCTCTCCAGTGTGCAGGTAGGTGGCACCCAGACTGTATTGCAGCCATGGGGAGGAGTCATTCTTCGCCGCAGTCTCCAGGTAAGGGAGGGCCTGCGCGTACTGCTTTTGTTGCACAAGCAAGGACCCCAATCGCGAATTGGCTTCCGCATCGCTGGGAGAAATCTTTAGAAGTTCACGCAAGGCATCGATCGCCGCATTGGGCTGATGCAACTGCGTGAGCCAAAATGCATACATCCTGCGCGGCAATATTTGGTTCGGATCGGAGGCAACGGATTTCTTCAGCGTGTCGAGCACGGAGTCCATTTGACGGGCCGTCACGTATTCAAAAACTAAGCCAAGCCACGCCCGGGTGAATTTCGGATCCACTGCGAGCGCTTGTTTGTACGCACGCATTGCTGCTGCATGATCATGCAACCGCAGAGCCAGATGGGCGTCATTCTCGAGTCGATTTGCGTCCTCGGACTGGCTGTCAGGCAGTTCTCGCGGATCACTGACGAAAGTGTGGGGATCGGTCGTGAGAGTTGGCGGCCCTGTGACGATTTCTGCACTAGAAGGAATCGTGGTTACATATCGATTCACATCGTTATTCAGGTTCTTGAGGAAGTTGCGGTAGTCCTCGAGGTCGGCCACCGGAACCTCGCGCAGCTTAATCAGCAACCGTCGTTTCGCGATCAGGGTGCCCTTGTCCTCGGAATAGGAAGAATGGTATTCCGCGAAGTCGTACTTCAAATCCACATCGGATGGAGCCACCGGCTTGTAATCCTTCGGAAGTGCCACTCGCGAATTTGAAATTGTCTCCAGAGGAGGTCCGAGCCAGACGGGATCCTTGCTATCGTCCTTCGCCACCGGCATGTAAAAGGGAAGTCCCGGGACTGTGAATTGGCGGGTGCTCCAGTCAGGATAGTCCTTACGGTTGTAGGAATAGGAAAAGCGAAATGGCTCGGTATTCACTTCTGGAGCGCTCGCATTGACGTCGTTCACTGTGCCGGCGTATCCGAGCGCATAGGAAATTCTCTGCACCAGATCTTTCCACTGTACCTGAGGTGTCTGGCGGAAGGCGGCACGCAAGTGGATTTCCGCATCCCCGCGCGAGGTGTCCTCTACCTTGGCCTCCAAGGTTCCGTCATCGCCCAACTTGCCATCGATGGAGAAGGTTTCCGTGCTGGAGAAGGGCAGATTGGCGGGAGTGGTCAGCAACTGTATCGACTTCTCTCCCGACATGACCAGCGCCTGCTTGTCTCTGAGGCGTGGGACGAGATAGCCCACCGGAGCGACCTCGGGCGTAGTGTCGAGCCAGATCGCACTTTTCCCTTGCGGCAAATAGCCGATGACATGGTCGAACTGTGCTGGCGATGGGACGTCGGGATCGAGTTGCCAGGTAGAACTGATCAGGGCCGGGTGGAGCGTTATGCCGGAAGCTTGTAACAACGAAGCCAACAGAGTCTGCTTGTCCTTGCAGTCGCCGTAGTTGTTAGTAAGGATGTCGTCGGCCGCGTGCGGCTGGTACCGGCCAATGCCAAATGCAATTCCGATGTAGCGGTACTGCAGACTCACGAAGCTGTACAACGCTTGCAGCTTGGAGGCGTCATCCGTCAGGCCCTTCGTGAGCGCCGCTGCCTTAGCACGGATGGCGGCGGTGGGTTCAACACGGTCTTTCTGCAGGTTCCAATACCATTGGCCGACTTCCTCCCAGCTTTGGAAACTGCTGATCTGCACGTCCGGTGGAGGAAGGCGGCCGAGCGCCGCCTCCGTTTGCTTTCTCTGCACATGGTCAGTTTCCAGGGCACTCTTAAGCTTGGAGTAAGTCCAGGAATAAATTCGGGAATCACCCTCCGTCGTGACGCTCTGGGTAGCTTGCGGCCCCTTTACCTTCACCGAGCGCTCGCGGGGCACCCTCACTTCCAGACGTTCATTCAACACGATGCCGTCGTTGTGGAAGCTGTATTGGAAATAGAACTGCCCGGGAGTCAGCGTCTTTGTAGTTCGCCAGTGCGCCTTGTATTCGAGAATGTCGCCTTTGCCTAGTCCCTTGACAGCAACGTGCTTTTCCCGCAGGTCGCTGTAGAAAGGAGCACTGCGAGTGATCTCCGAATCGAGATCCTGAATGTTGTCGGGGGGCGTAGCCAGGGTCGTGCCGTCGGCCTTGTGCACGCGCACGTAATCGATCTCCACGACCTGCGTCGCCGACTGAAACGGAAAGCTCAATATTCCCCACTCTTGGGCCCCAGCATCGGTTTGCACGTGGACGCGACTGGTTTGCTCACGAGTGGAGTTGCCGTCATTCTCGAAGACCAGCTTGGTCGACATCTCTTCGATAACCGCAGCTTCCAGGGAATAATCGCTTTTGACAGAAGTTTGTGGGGATGAGATTTGTGCGTGTCCAGCCAATAATGCCGCCAGCAGCACAATGAGGGAAGGGGCGCGCCAACGACCAATCATAAGTTGTCTCTATTTATCGTTGGTAAGTGGGAAAAACGCAAGTAAGAAAGGTCGCTACTTCGACTCGTAGACGGAGTACTGAAGTGTCCCTCCCACTCGCGTGAATAGTAGACTTCGCGACCAGGTCTGATCGTGCAACGGATTGTGATAGAGCACGAAGATCTTGCGCGGATTCTCATGCAACGAGAGTTCCAGTTTTCCCAGGACCTGAGCCAGACCAGCTGCGGGCAGCGGGTTGAATAGATAAAGCACTGTAGGTTCGGCAGGGAAGGGAAAAGCACGCGCATCGGCGCACACGGATTCGAGGCGGAAGCATTTCTGAGTTTCGGACTTGTATTTGCACAGGTTCTCTTGCGCCACGCAATTCAGAGCCGGCAAAACTTCCACACCTATGATCCGGCGAAAAGGATAGTCCGACGCCATCATCAGGGTGCGCCCCTTGCCTGAACCCAGATCGATGAACGTGAAATCGCCAAATGCGATGTTCAATGCGCCCAGCATTTCGTGAAACAGCGCGGGCTCGGTCGGTTGATAGGCCGAATGAAAAACGCCGAGCAGCCGGTCGCGCCAGCCGACAGTAGCACTCGTGGTATCGACGCGGTGGTCCCAGTCGTACTCGACATCGCCGTAGCGTCGGCGGCGCTGCTCAGGCGTCGAGTCGAGAAGAAATCCCCAGAGTTCCGCAGCAAACATGCGGGCGGTAGCCGCCGTGCCGACCTCGGCGGCGTTTTGTCGCCACCATTCGCGCACGGTGCTGAGAATTTCAGGAGTCTTCTTGCTTGCGGGCACTCGCAGGATGGTATCGCATCATGCTCAGGATCGCCGATGCGGGCCGCAGCTTATTGAGAACCCAACTTCTCCAGATCCTTCGGTCGTGGCGGCTCGTATCCGACCGGCGCTCCCTTTTCAATGAAAGGGATCTGGTCGGGAAATTCGACTTCTACCCGGTCCCCATCCACCAAACTATAGGGATGTCCCATCGGGTCGAGCGGTACATATTTCAGGTAGTTCGCCGCGACCAACTCATCGAGCGAGGTCGGCTGTGCGACCGGTGGTCTGCCTGTACTGTCCGACGATCGCTTCGATTGCCGTCACTTCATCTGCTACCTGCAAGGCTCGCAGATGCGCCAGCGCGTTACCGCGAATCTGTTTGTCCTGTGTGGTCTGGTACGTGGTGGTCCAGAGGGCCCGCGCCATTTGCGTGTCCCCGGCGTGTTGCGCCATCTGCGCCGCCATGACTTTCAGGAACGGGTGCGCATCGGGAAGCTGCGAACCGCGCGCGAAGGCATCGGCCGCCTTCGCATAGTCCTTCACATCCATGTAATAGATGAAGCCGAGATCGTGGTAGAGCTTCCAGTCGTTCGGATTATTCTGGATTCCGTATTTCACCAACTGGATGGCTTTCTCCGGCATCCCCGCGCCATTCGGTGGCTTCGGCGACAGGAAGTTCGCCCCGAACTGATAGGCGACCACCAAATGCGGGTCGAGTGCGGTCGTGATTTCGAGCAGCGGAGCCAGCAGGCGGAAATGACTTGCTCCTGCCACATGCCGGCCGCCGAAGTACTGCACCGCCCTGGTCCAGTAGATGTCGGCGAGCAGGCCGTCGTAACCCAGGCTCAGCCGCTTTACGGCCTTCGGAGACGTGAGGAAGAGTACGTCTTCCAGCGTCGCGCCTGTGCGTAGCTGATCGATCCGTCGCAAGAAGACGATGGAGCCGGCCAGGCACGCCAACAGCAGTACCGAGGCCGTGATCGTAACTCTGCGCGATCCGTTCATTTCAGATTACGCCGCTGGAAGATCAGCACCGCTCCGCACAGCGCCATGCCGGCGTACAGCAAGGCATAGACCGTGTTGTAGACAATCAGTTGCGAAGGAACCGGCTGCGCGTGCGCCACGGAACTGATGATGTTCAGCGCCGAAAAGTTCGGAACGATGTAGGCCACGGCGGTAGCCAGCCACTTCGTCACGCCGGTTGCCATCGCAGCAAAGTTGCGGAGGTCTTCGGAAAACGTCCCAATCACGAATAGCGAGAAAGCGAATACCGCCGACAAGAGCGGCGAGGAGAACGACGAAAACAGCAGCGCCAGCGAGCAGATGATCAGGAACTGCAGGATGATGAAGTACAGCGCGACCAGCACCCATCCGTCGGGCGCCTGGAATTTGTGCGACACGTACAGCAAGGCGCCGAACACGCCGATCGCCATGAAGAAGGCGTTGACCACCAGCGTTCCTGCCAGCCCGAAGAATTTGCCGATGATGAATTCCCAGCGGCGCACCGGGCGCGACAGCACCGTGTAAAGCGTGCGCTTCTCGATTTCCTTCGAGACCAGCCCGATACCAATAAAAATCGCGATGATCACGCCGAACAGCGATACCGCGGTCAGACCCAGGTTGATGACGACCAGCTTCTCGATATCGATGGAGATCTGTCCGACCAGGACCGCGGCTCCCGAGAGCAGGAGCGCAAACGCGATCAGGTTATAGAGCACGCGATCGCGAACGGCCTCGCGGAACGTGTTCGAGGCGATGCAAGTGATCCGCTGGTTCATGCCAGGCTCCCGGCAGTCTTTTCGGACCGCTTCAATTTCTCAACGAAATACTGCTCGAGCGTAGTGCGCACCGGCACCAGCGAAATTATGCGCAGGCGTTCGCGGCGCAATGCATCCACCGCGAGATCCTGGCTTTCTTCAGAAAGCACGGCCCGCACCGTGTCGCCAGTCACGTGACACTCAGCGCCCAGCCCTTTGATTGAGGCGGGAATGCTCGTCCCTTGCCACACGATTTCAATCTTGCCTTGCACTCCGGACGTAAGTTCAGCCACGGCGCCCACCGCGCGCAATTCGCCCTGGTGGATGACCGCGACCCGGTCGCACAGCGCCTCGGCATCCGAGAGGATGTGGGTGGAGAAGAAAACTGTCTTGCCTTCCTGCTTCAACTGCTCCATCAGATCGCGAACTTCGCGCCGACCCATGGGATCCAGTCCCGACATCGGCTCATCGAAGAAAACAATGCGGGGCTCGTGCAGGATAGCCTGCGCAATTCCCACCCGCTGCAGCATGCCTTTCGAGAACTTGCGCAATTGCACACCGCGGATGTCTTTCAAGCCCACGCGTTCAAGAACCTTCTCAATGCGTGGCGGAAGTTCCTTGCCCGGCACCCCCGAAAGGCGGCCGTAGTAATCCAGCAGTTCGTGCGCAGTCAGGTAATCGTAGAAGTAGGGCTGCTCTGGCAGGAACCCGATCTGCGCCTTCATCTGGGGATCGTTTATATCCATGCCGAGAATGCGGGCGGATCCTCCGGTAGGGAAGACCAATCCCATCAACATTTTGAGGGTCGTCGTTTTTCCCGCACCATTGGGGCCGAGAAATCCAAAAATCTCGCCCTCTTCGACGGTGAGATGAAGAGGCTTCAGCGCACACTTCGGACGCTTACGCCAGAAGCCGACGCTGTAGGTTTTTTCTAAACCAAGAATCTCGACGGCAGGCATGGTCTCAACTCTGTGTTGATTATAAAAGGCGGACGACATTTGCAGAACCCGTCGGTAGGCTGCGGGAATTACGGACGTAACCGACGGAGGTTAAATTCGCCGACGATCCTCACTCGAACGCGTGCTTTGCCAAGCCATGGCGATTACTGCAACCCAGGCAGCGCATTGCAGCCGTTGACAGTGGTAACGCTGGCCCCGCTGGAGTCGAACCGCACCACTGCGTCATTGATCGAGCACAGGGTCTTGGTCCCGCTGACTCCGACCTGCACTGGTTTCGCGGCAGCTACATAGCTTCCTGCCACGACGTTGATCAGGTACGTGTACCCGCTCTTCCCCGGCGAAACAGTGGCCGTGGCCAGGTTGTTGTCGATCAAGCACGCCGCTGCCGGTGAAGCCACGCACGGGCTCGGTCCCGACAGCGCGGTGAGGTCAGCATATCCTGCGGCGGGATAGGCGCTCACGTAGCTGATCTCCGCGGAATTGATGGTTCGGATTGCATTGGCGGCGGCCGCCTCGTTAGCCGACATGCGCGCCTTCCAGTAATTCGGAATGGCAATGGCAGCGATAATCAGGATGATCGCCACCACAATCAATAGTTCAATGAGTGAAAAACCCTTGTTTTTCGTCACGCCCCGCCTCCGTCCAAGCCTTCACGTCCCTGGAGAGTTATTGGCACTTGTATGTCCAAAGCATGGAAGGAGTGGACGACAGCCGGAACGAATGCGCAAGCTATTCAATTAAGGAGAGTTAAGGAGCATTCAGGCGTTTTGCGCTATCCCATCGTGGCTCCACAGTAGTGCGCCACCCCAAGACAGTCGCCAAATTCTGTCAATCTCTAAGACGGAAGCCGCCTTGAGAACTGTATAGTCTCGCCACCTGCAGACTGGCCTATCGCCCGAAAAAGCAAGAAGGAGCAAGGGATCGCTCCCTTGCTCCTTCCCTCATGCGTTCCAGCTGTTGAGAACTAGTTCGCCAGGCCCGGCAACGCTGCGCAACCCGCGCCAGGATCAGCCGCCGTATTCGCGGACGAAGCGAACCACGGCATCTTCCACCGAGCAGAAAGTCTTGGTGCCGGTGGAGTTCAAGGTGACTGGCCAAGCAGCCGCCTCATACGTCGAAGCAGTGCCCGTCACGGCGAAGATGAAGCCGCTCTTGCCAGGCGCAGCCGTCGCGGCAGCCAGGTTCTGGTCGATCAGGCAGGCAGTGGCGGGTGAGGCAGTGCACGGGATCGCTCCACCCAGGTTCGAGAGTGCTGCGCCATACCCGGTGGTCGGATAGGCAGTGATGTAGCTGACCTGCGCTGTGTTCAGGGTACGAATCGAGCTGGCCGCAGCCGACTCGTTCGCGGCCATACGGGCGCGCAGCAGATTCGGAATGGCGATCGCAGCGATGATCAGGATGATCGCGACCACGATCAGCAACTCAATCAGTGAAAAGCCCTTCTGTTTCCGCATCTCGTTTATTCCCTCATCTCCGGTTTGACATAGTGGTCAATGGCTGACCATCGTTGACTGATAATCGCACTTGGGGGGCCATCATAGAACGTTACCTTGGTAAGATTCTTGCATTCCACTAATCCGATTGTTATCAATTATGCCCTATTCTTCCGTTACCTGCCGGGCGTCTGGTGGCCTCGACAGAAAGTGTCCGACCTGACAAATTTCGACCTTTTCGACTCACAAAGCATGTCATTTTGGGATTTTCCCGCCTTTAAGCCCTTCAAGCGCTTTTCCGACCTATCTTAAACAAAAATCTACACCAAAAAAGCAAGGAGCAAGGGATCGCTCCCTTGCTCCCTCTTGTATGCGTTCCAGCTGTTGAGAACTAGTTCGCCAGGCCCGGCAGACGCAGCGCAACCCGCGCCAGGATCAGCCGCCGTATTCGCGGCGAAGCGAACCACGGCATCTTCCACCGAGCAGAAAGTCTTGGTGCCGGTGGAGTTCAAGGTGACTGGCCAAGCAGCCGCCTCATACGTCGAAGCAGTGCCCGTCACTTTGAAGATGAAGCCGCTCTTGCCAGGCGCAGCCGTCGCGGCAGCCAGGTTCTGGTCGATCAAGCAGGCAGTGGCGGGTGAGGCAGTGCACGGAATCGCTCCACCCAGGTTAGCGAGTGCTGCGCCATACCCGGTGGTCGGATAGGCAGTGATGTAGCTGACCTGCGCCGTGTTCAGGGTACGAATCGAGCTGGCCGCAGCCGACTCGTTCGCGGCCATACGGGCGCGCAGAAGGTTAGGAATGGCGATCGCAGCGATGATCAGGATGATCGCGACTACGATCAACAACTCAATCAGTGAAAAACCCTTTTGTTTCCGCATCTCGTTTTTGTCCTCGTCTCTAGTGTTTGGTTCTAAAATTTGGTCATTTAGATCGACCGACAGACTTGTTGTTGGCACTTTTCGTGCCTATCCCGCACCGGCCACTCAATCTCCACGCAAGCGAGCATTAAGTTTCTTGTTTTGAGAGCGGGAGCACTCTTCAGTAATCTTCACGCCTTGGGTACCCACGCGTCTCTTGCCCCCGTGAGATTGACGAGATTTGTCAACGTTGTCACCAAACCGTGTCGGTTGAGTGGATTGACTCGCTGATTAAGTAGGCGGGGAAAAGTGATGCGTGTGTTGGGCCGCATACAAAAAGAAAAGCAGCGAAGGTTTCCCTTCGCTGCTCTCCGGCTTGTACCCTCCCCCAGGTACTTCGCCAACTTGTTAAAGAAATCTCAAACTGCACTGAGACTGATGGCACGTCCCATGCCAACCGCCAATGCCGTTCGACGCACCCTCGGACGCTGCCTATCCAGCCTGCGAAATCAGAAACTTAACGCGCCGTCGCCCTCAACATCGGCAAATTTCCCAACCGACTTGATGTTGCGAAACGGCGGAGATGACAATTTCCGACAGCCAATTTATGTCGTAATCGCGGTAATCCGTTACATCCCAATTTCTGACCGTCGGCGGCCCTCCTCTTTATGCGCCACGAGCGAGCACCCTCCCAACGCACCGTCGATGTTCAACCGATTTCCCCCTGCCGTACAATGACTCCCGCCCGACACCCATGACCCTGCTCAACTCTTCGATCGTTGACGCTGACATCGCCCGCGCCTCGACCCTTCCCGCACCTTTCTATTTCGACCGCGACATTGCCGCCAAAGAACGCGATCGCATCTTCGCCCGCACCTGGCAGCTGATCGGTCATCGCGACCAGGTCTTGAATCCTGGGGACTACTTCACCACTCATCTGGTCGGCGAGCCGATACTCGTAGTTCGTGGAACCGATCAGCGGCTACGCGCTTTCTACAACGTCTGCCGTCATCGCGCCGGACCGCCGGCCGAGGGCTGTGGATCGCGAAAGCTTTTTCGCTGCGTCTATCACGGATGGACCTACAACCTCGATGGCTCCCTCAACCACGCCACCGAGATCGAAGGAGTCGAAGGTTTCCGTCCGGAAAACTTCGCGCTCGTGCCGGTGCGCTGCGAAGAATGGTTCAACCTGGTGTTCGTGAATCTCGACCCCGATGCCCGCCCGCTTATCGAGACCCTTGGAGATCTCGCACCGCAGGCCGAGCGTTTTCCATTTCGCACCATGAAGCTCTTTGAGCGCCGCACCTATGAGATGAAGTGCAACTGGAAAACCTATGTCGACAACTATCTTGAGGGCTACCATCTGCCCACAGTTCATCCCGGCCTGAATCGCGAACTCGATTTCAACGCCTACGCGGTCGAGCCCTACGCGCATCACGTGCGCCAGTGGAGTCCGATCCGCGGAGCGCAACCGGGCGATACGTCACCGCGCCGTTATCAGGAAGCGCGCGCCGACCTCACCACCGACTACTTCTGGGCCTTCCCCAACTGGATGCTGAACTGCTATCCCGACAATGTATCCGTGAACATCGTGCTGCCCGTCGACGAAGAGCGCAGCCTCGCCATCTTCGAGTGGTATCTTCCAGAAAGAGATCACGGCAGCGCTGCCGCAAAGGCTTCAGTTCAATTCAGCGACGAAATACAAACGGAAGACATCGGGATCTGCGAAACAGTTCAGAAAAACTTGCGCTCGCGCAGCTACCAGCGTGGACGCTACAGCGTGAAACAGGAAAAAGGCGTCCACGCATTCCATCGTATGTACGCCGAGGCGATGTCGATCTAGTGTTGTAGTCGTCTCAAGATTCGTAGCTCCGGCATCTTGCCCTCACCTCGGCGGGCGAGGACGCCCGCCGGACTGCCGGCGGGACGCCGGCGCTACTTTAGGAGGATGACCATCTTGCACCGCAACCGCGCGTCGATCCTGATCGCTGTCACGGTTCTCGTCTCGCTCGCTCACGCCCAGTCTCCCGATCCGGTCGATGCCTACGTCCAGGCCGAGATGCAGAAGCGCCACATCCCGGGCCTCGCCCTGCTCGTTATTCGCGACGGCCAGGCCATCAAGAAGCAAGGCTACGGCTTGGCGAATGTCGAACTGCAGGTGCCCGTGAAGCCCGAAACAATTTTTCAGTCGGGATCGATGGGCAAGCAGTTCACCGCCACCGCCGTCATGATGCTGGTGGAAGAAGGTAAAATCTCGCTAGACGATCCGCTTACCAAGTACTTCCCGGAAGCTCCCGCCGCCTGGAAGAACGTCAAGGTCCGCCACCTGCTCAGCCATACCGGCGGATTCACCGACTACCCCGACAAGTTCGATTTTCGCCGCGACTACACCGAAGATGAACTTCTCAAGATCGTCCAAGCCCTGCCCCTCTCGTTTCCGCCGGGATCGAAGTGGGCTTACAGCAATCTCGGATATCTCACGCTCGGCATCCTGATCCATCGCGTCACCGGACAGTTCTACGGCGACTTCCTGCATGACCGGATCTTTCAGCCGCTTGGCATGGAGACGCGGATCATCAGCGAAGCCGACATCGTCCCCAACCGTGCTGCCGGATATCGCCTGGTCAAAGGAGAGCTCAAAAACCAGGAATGGGTTTCGCCCACGCTGAACACGACCGCCGACGGCGCGCTCTACTTCAACATTCTCGACCTCGCCAAATGGGACGCTGCTCTCTACACCGAGAAGCTTCTCAAGCGCTCCAGCCTCGACCAGATGTGGACGCCCGTGAAGCTCAACGACGGCAAGCCCAACTCCGACCACTACGGATTCGGCTGGTTCATCAACGACGCCGGCGGCCACCGCGTCATCGAGCACAGCGGCGCCTGGCAGGGATTCACCACCAACATTTCCCGCTACGTCGACGACAAGCTTACGGTCGTCGTGCTCACAAATCTCGACGGCGCCAGCCCCTCCAGCATCGCCCATCACGTGGCTGGACTCTACGTTCCGGCCGTCATGCCTCCCGCGAAAGAAGCTGAAAAAGACTGACCACATTCCGGCCCACCGAACCACTCGCCAAATGTTCGCCTGAAATTGTGATTCCCGTCACATTGGTCAGCCTGCTCTTGGGGTATAAAACCTGCACACGGGGGAGGCGGTCCTATGGCGCTGCTTCTGGCTCAGGGCGAACTCAAGCAGTCTGTGATCGAAACCGGCTCCAAAGTACGATACGACCGGGGCGACTTCCTTTTCTGCCGCGGAGACGAAGTGCGCGGCGTGTTCCTCATCCTTAAAGGCGAAGTGCGTCTTGGATTGGACAAGAACCCCTCCGCCTTCCCCACGCGCGACCTTGGACCAGGGAACCTTCTCGGTTTGCCGGCCACACTCTCCAACTCAGCCTACAGTTTGACGGCCGAGGTGATAGCCGACTGCGAGGTGATCTTCCTAAGCCGCCCCGCTATGCTGGAACTTCTGCGCCAGCACACGAACCTGAGTTTCGAAGTGATGAACCTGCTCAGCGAAGAACTGGTCGAAACCCGCAACGCCCTCTCCCGCATTCACAAGATTCGCGCCTAAGCCGAACCCACGTAGCGCCGGCATCTTGCCGGCAGTCCTGAGGGCATCCTGCCCTCAGCGACGCGCCCGCATCTCGTTAACCCGTCGTTCCAGAAATCTCCGCTCAGCGCCATTGCCCACAAGGCTCAACGCACGCTGATACGCGCTCTCCGCTTCTTCCCAGCGTTCCATCCGCCGCAGCAGATCGGCGCGCGCCGCCGGCAGCAGATAGTATCCCGACAAGACTTTGCGCTCCTCGAGTGCATCCAGCAACTGCAATCCTTCGGCCGGACCTTGTGACATCGCCACGGCAACCGCCCGGTTCAACTCGACCACCGGCGTCGGCTGGATCTGTAGCAACAACTCGTAAAGCGCAGCAATCTGGTACCAGTCCGTTTCACGTGCACTCTTCGCCCGGGCGTGCAGCGCAACAATTGCAGCCTGCAAAGCATAAGGCCCTTTTGCCCCGCGGGTCAGCGCATCCTCTACCAGCTTGAGTCCTTCGACGATCTGCTCCGCATGCCACTTTCGGCGATCCTGCTCCTCGAGCAGAACCATCTCCCCCGTCTCGGTCACGCGTGCGTCGCGTCGCGAGTCATGCAGCAGCATCAACGCCAGCAGCGCCTCGGCTTCTGCCTCCCGCGGCATCAGTGCGTGAAGCAGTCTCCCCAGCCGGATCGCTTCTCCGCAGAGTTCGCGCCGGATGACTTCATCGCCCGCCGTAGCGTTGTAGCCTTCGTTAAACACGAGGTACACGACCAGCAGTACGGTCTCCAACCGCTCGGGCAATTCGTCATCTTCGGGAACGCGATAGGGAATCCCGGCATCGCGAATCTTTTGCTTCGCCCGCACCAGCCGTTGCGCCATGGTCGGCACGGGCACCAGAAAAGCGCGCGCAATCTCTTCCGTGCTCAAGCCGCACAAAGTGCGCAGCGTGAGCGGGACCTGCACCTCCCGCGCCAGCGCCGGATGGCAGCACGTGAATATCAGGCGCAGCCGGTCATCGTTCAGCATGGTGTCTCCGGGAGCGTCCGCAACTTGTTGGGCCAGCGCGATCCATCGGGCCAGTTCATCGCGCTTTTCTTCCAGCAGCGCACGCCGCCGAAGCGAGTCCACCGCCTTGTTCCGCCCGGTAGAAACGAGCCATGCTCGCGGATTCGCCGGCATGCCCTCCCGCGGCCACTGCACGAGCGCAGCCGAGAAAGCCTCCTGCAATGCCTCCTCGGCGAGATCAAAATCGCCGAGAAGGCGTATAAGGGTCGCAAGAATCCGCCCCGACTCCTGGCGATAAATCTGCTCGATGGTCATGCACAATTATTCACAGAATTGAAACGTGGTCGACGGTGCCACCTCGACTCCGGAGGCCGAGGGGTCAGCTGACGACTGACGACCAGCGACTGACGACTGGGTTAAGGTCGGTTCCGTCCCACCAGCGGCCGCACCTCAATCGACCCGAACCGTGCCGACGGCACCCGCGCCGCCAGTGCAACCGCTTCGTCCAGATCCTTCGCTTCGACCAGATAAAATCCCCCAAGCTGCTCCTTGGTTTCGGCGAAGGGCCCGTCGGTGACCATCTTCTTTCCGTCGCGGATGCGGACGGTGGTGGCCTTCGACACGGGATGCAACTGGCTCGAGGCGCGCCAGTGTCCGCTTTCATTGATGCTCTTGGTAAAGTCCTGGTACTCCTTCATCATGGCGCCCTGTTCCGCTTCGCTTAGCTTGCCAAAGTCGCTTTCCTTGTCATAGATCAGCAGCAGATATTGCATTCGATCGGGCCTCCCAGCCCTTCACCGGTTAGTCGAACCAGGGTTTCCATTATCGACAATTTGAACAAAAAAGTTTTGCGCGGAGGCGGGAAGGGGGATCCAGCCTGGGGCCGGACGACAGGTTTTCAACAATCGGAAGAGGTGGGCTTATTATTTCCCTTGGAATGATATTGCCGGGTGGCGAAAGCCCAGCCGTCGGCTTCGGTTGTTCACTATCGGAACGGACACGACGGTGACCACCAAAATAAAGACGATAACTACCGCGAAACAACGATCGATTTTCAGAAGGAACACCGCTCCCCACGATTTTGAAGATAGCCAATTCTGGACTGATTTCCCTAATGCCAACCACTGAAACGTGGCGATCAGAAGCCAGAGCCCAGCCCCAAAATACGATCCTACATAGTGACCGAGATGGATAGTCACTTGCAAAGGCAACAACAACACTGCAAGGAGAACACCCACAACGCTTTCGCGTGTAGAGATAGCGGAAGGCGAGCTTAACGCCCCGGGCGGAAAAGGTCACCGGGGCAACAGGAGATTAAAGGGGAACGCAGGAGGGTGCCCAGAAAAAGGAATTGTGTAGATGACGGCATTTGCGACACCCCCGGCAAGGACGATATACGCAAGAGCGAAACAAAACAGCGCACCAAAACCAAGACCATGCAACAATCCGTATTTCCAAGGCGTGTACGTCTGGTCGTCATAGAGGAACCGCTCGTAGAAATAAGGTCAACAATGCCATGAAGCCTACTGCGTACAGCACGCAAAGACCCAAGAGGACAAGCGCAAACGCACACGCGTGACTGTAGAGGCTGAGCCGGGAACTCGGCACAAAAACCAAAGAAGCAGAGGCAAGGGTCAGCATGACCTCCGCCACGTTCATGTAGCGCTCGTGGCGATGCTCAAAGGGCACAGGTTTGCCAAGAGAGTCGGGCGGAGTGAATGTCGCAGGACTACCGTGCCATACTCTGATGGCATCCATTCTGACGCGCCACCAAACAAGGGCGAAAACTCCCAAGCCAGTTAGCAGCGCGAATATGACTGTTTTCATTGCCCCATGCTACACCGAGCAGCTCAATTGGCCGCTCGACTTAGGTTGTGCCCATGCCGCCCAATTACTGTCGAAAAATCGTCATCACACTCATTGTCGCTCCGACGTTACTTGCGTACCCGAAGAACAGCCACCAAACAGCTCTGCGCGCACTCCCATCCCCTAGGATGAGTAAGACCGCGCACCATCCCAGACCAATATGGGAGTGCAAACGAAAGAGCTTGCGCCCCCGAACATAGATTGCTCTTTCTCTTTCGCTGACCAATAGTTATTTTCAGGTGATCCCAGAGTTTCGGACTCGGGTACGCTTCAGCATTTTCCTTGGAAAGGCGGACGGCATGCGATCTGCCACAAAGGCGCGTCTGCGCAGTACCGCGGCGATATGGATCATCTTTCTTCTAGCACCTGCGGCCTTCGCCCAGTCCGCGACCGCGCATCCTTCCGAAAACCCCATGTCTCAGGACATGGAGAAACATCCTGGGCTGCTCCCGGCCTTCAGCCACTTGCTGGAGCGGCTCATGGGCAGCGTTCAGTTTCCCCCGGAGCGCCAGCAGAGCGCGTTGTTGCCGCTCCTGCCGCCGTCGACCACCTACTACGTCGCCATCCCCAACTATGGCGAGTCGGCCAAACAGGCGTTGACGATTTTCCGGGAGGAACTAAAAGACAGCTCCGTGCTGCGGGACTGGTGGCAGACGGGCGACATGGCGAAGAATGGGCCCGAGGTGGAGAATTTCATCGAAACGTTCTCAGGGCTCTCTCAGTATCTCGGGGACGAAGTCGTTATTAGCGGGCAAACTGCAGATCACGCCCCTGACCTCGTGATCCTTGCCGAAGCGCGAAAGCCCGGCCTGAAAGCCTTCTTGCAGCAGATCTTGAAGATGTTCAGAGAAGTCGCGCCCAAAGTGGCGGATTCTGGATGCTGAGGAACTCCCCACGGCACGTAAAGAAGTAAAGTCTTCGGACCTCGTGATTCTGGTGCGCCCTGACTTTATCGTCGCCTCACCCACTCTCGGGGGCGCGCGCAAATTTAGCGCAGTGCTCGACTCGAAACAGAAAGAATTTGCTTCCACGTCGTTCGGCCAGCGCATCGCCCAGATCTACGAAGGCGGCACTTCGGTCGCGGCTGCGGGCGACTTGCACACCATCCTCGGCCAGATGCCGAAAAAACATGACTCGGATTGGCAGATGCTTGAACAATCCGGATTCAACGACGCGAAGTATCTGGTCTGGAGCCACAAGAACGTAGACCACAAGTCGATCAGCGAAACGGAATTGAGCTTCATGGGACCTCGTCACGGCGCGGCGTCGTGGCTGGCCGCGCCTTCGAAACTGGGCAGCCTCGACTTCGTTTCTCCGAAAGCGCTATTCGTGATGTCGGTCTCGCTCAAAAATCTGGCCGACGTGTTCGACGATATCCAGGAACTGGCCAGCATTTCGAATCCGAAAGCCTTTGCATCCATTTCGCAGATGGAACAGGCCCTCCACCTTAGCCTCAAAGAGGATCTGCTCAGCCAGCTTAAAGGTGAGATCACCCTGGAACTGACGAACATCGTCGAAAAGCAACCCGAATGGAACTTGATTTTCCGCGTCAACGATGTGGATCGCCTCCAGAAGACCTTTGATCAGTTGTTCGCGACCGTGCCCTTTCAAATCCAGCTATCGGAAGTGGAGGGCGTCCGCTACCACTCGTTTCTGATGCCTTCGCGGCCCAAGCCCGTTCAGATCACCTACACGTTTGTGGATGGATACCTGTTGATTTCGTCGGGCCGCGACGTGGCGGCCGCCGCGGTTGCGCTCCGCAAGTCCGGCGATTCGCTCGCGAAATCAAAGGCGCTGCTGGCCACCATTCCGCCGGGACACAGCCCTGAGGCTTCTGCTTTCTTTTATGAGGATGCAGCTGCCATGATGGGCCTCCAGGCGCAGCAGCTATCTCCCGAGTTGGCGAGTACCGTCACATCCCGGCTTTCAACCCAGTCCATCCCGATCACATCCTGGGCCTATGGGGAAGACACGGCGATGCGTGGAGTCAGCGCGAGCGGAGGAGCAGATGTGACGGGCATTCTGATCGGAGCCGCGATTGCGATACCCAACTTGCTGCGAGCGAGAATCGCGGCGAATGAATCGTCCGCTGTGGGGACGATTCGCACCATCAATGTTGCGCAGGTCACCTACGCCGCCACCTACCGGCAAAAAGGATTCGCACGCAGTCTGGCGACCCTCGGTCCGAACCCGCGCGGTCCCAACGCACAATCGGCCTTGCACGCAGGCTTGATCGAATTGCCCTTGGGAGATCCCGCTTGCACCGCCGGTGAATGGTGTACGAAGACCGGCTACCAGTTCACTGTCAAAGCCCTGTGCAGGGAGCAAGGATGTAAAGAATATGTCGTGGTGGGTTCTCCGCTTTCGACCAGCACCGGAAATCGAAGTTTCTGTTCCACATCGGATGCCGTTGTGCGCGTCCACGCGGGACCAATCCTGACGACTCCGATCACCGAGCAGGAATGCAAGAAATGGCCACCGCTGCAATAGCAACAAACGAGGGTGTCCCATCCTAGCGCGTCCTTTGCACTAGGGTGGGATTCCACGGGTCCCTATCCCTTGGGATTTCGTAAGTTGAAAAAACGTGACCTTCGCACCCACAGCCGTTCTCTCGACATCCAATGTGGCATTCCATGAAAAACACTCGCGTAGTGATTACCGCACACGGCGGCCCGGAAGTCCTCAAGCTCATCGAAGAAAATCTTCCTGAACCTCTCCCAGACCAAGTGCGCCTGAAAGTTCTTGTCACCGGCATTGCCTTCGCTGACGTCCTCATGCGCTACGGAATGTATCCGAACACGCCGCCGATTCCTTTCTCGCCCGGCTACGACGTGGTCGGCGTGGTCGACAAGATTGGCGAAGGCGTCGCGGAGTTCAAGCCCGGCGACACGGTCGCCGCCCTCACCATGTTCGGCGGCTACTCGCGCTATCTCTGCGTGTCGGCTGCGGAGTTGACGCGCATGCCCGAGGGCGTCGATCCCGCTGAAGCTGTCAGCCTCGTCCTGAATTACACGACCGCACAACAGATGATTCATCGCATCGCAAAACTGCAAGCGGGCCAGACCGTACTCAATCACGGAGCGGCCGGAGGCGTGGGCACAGCCGTCCTCGAATTAGGCAAAGTTGCGGGCTTGAAAATCTTTGGCACCGCCTCGAAGGGCAAACACGACCTGGTCACGGCTCTGGGCGGAATTCCCATCGACTACAAGTCCGACAACTTCGTCGTGCGCGTTCTGCAGATGACCGGTGGTACAGGCGTCGACGCCGCATTCGATCCAGTGGGCGGCAGCAACTGGTGGCGCTCCTACAAGACGCTTCGTCCTGGCGGCAAAGATCCCGGCGGACAGTTGCTCGGCTACGGCATGTCATCGGTGGTCGAGAAGGGAAGACCAAGCAAAATAAAAGGCGCGGCCAGCTTCGCCTTGATGGGACTGCTAGGCATCC
The DNA here is from genome assembly GCA_963745435.1 of uncultured Acidobacteriota bacterium. Taxonomy (GTDB): domain Bacteria; phylum Acidobacteriota; class Terriglobia; order Terriglobales; family Acidobacteriaceae; genus Gp1-AA133. Next base: position 134,180 of record CAVUXK010000008.1, read on the forward strand.
TGCCCGACGGCAAGTCCGCACGCTGGTACTCAGTCACTACCGAGAAGAAGCGCAATCCCGAATGGTTCCGCGAAGATCTCGCGCACCTTCTCGAATTGCTACGCAACAAGAAAATTCATCCGCAAATCTCCGAACGCTTGCCCGCTGCGCGAGGCACGTCGCGCCCATGAGTTGATCGAGAACGCGCGTGTGACGGGGAAAATCGTCCTGCTGTGTCAGGAGTAAGTATGGCGCGGGCGCCCTCGCCCGCGGCTTTTGCCTTTGTACATTGAATGTGATCCCGTTCATGGGGCGAAGAACTGTGACAAGACCCGCATCGTGCGCGAAAGCGCAAGAACCCGAGACGCATAACTGAAGCAATCACTTGGGAATAGTGAATAGCTATAAGCTATCATGCCAGCATTTCAGCAAAAGGCGAAAGTGTTCCACGTGGAACATATCTCCACTTTGTTAACTTACCTTCACCAGCAGGCAAGTCACGTCATCATGCTGCGGAGTGTTGCCCACGAACACGTCGAGGCTAGTAAGGATGCGCTGCATCATGTCGGCCGGGGTCGCCTCGGCCGCGCCCGCCACGACCGCGAGCAGGCGCTGCTCGCCGTACTCCTCGTCCGCAGTGTTAACGGCCTCGACGACTCCATCGGTGAAGATCACAAGCCAGTCGCCGGGCGCGAGTACGACGCTGCCGGATTGGTAAGGCACGTCCGCGCTGATGCCGATCGGAAGCCCGCCCGCATCGAGGCGTTCGAGCATTCCTGACTTGCGACAGAGCATCGGCTGGTTGTGGCCCGCGTTGATATAGGTGAGCGTGCGCGTGATCGGATCGAGCTCCGCGAGAAACGCCGTCGTGAAGCGCAAGCCGCCCTGGCTATTGGTGCACGCGTAACGGTTCACGCTCGCGACCAGGTCCGGCAGCGACGACTGCGTGACCGAGAGCGAGCGCAGGCTCGCTTGAAACGTCGCCATCAGCATCGCGGCCGGAATGCTTTTGCCGGCGACGTCGGCGACTGCGAACAGCACGCGGTCTTGTTCAGGAGTCTGGCCTGGTCGGAGGAAGACGTCGTAGTAGTCTCCGGCCACGGTGTTTGCAGGGCGCGTTTGAAACGCGATTTCGATGCCGGGAATTTTGGGCGGATGGTTGGGCAGCAGCCAGTTCTGAATCTCCCGCGCGATTTCCAGATCGCGCTTCATTACGACGCGGTCGCCCACCTCGAGAAGCAGAACCAACAGCAGGATCAGGCCGCCGTAGAAACGAAAATCAAAATTGAAGATGTGGTTTCCGGATTGATCATGCCATGCGAACTCAGGGTTGAAGACCAGCAGGATGAGCGCGACCAGAAGCAGAATGCGCCGGGCCGGAGACAACTTCTCGAGTACCGCCCAGAAGAATTGCTGCGCGATGTGCCAGGCGCGCCGCACCGGGCGCTGCGCTTCCTGCGGGCCCTGGAAATCTTTCGAGTAGAGTCGGTAGCTCGTGCGGGCTTCCTTTTCAAACTGCGACCAGAGCTGGTTAAGCTCGAGCCCTTCGCTGATGCGCAGCCAGAAGCGGTTCAACTTTTCGCGAAGCGTAAGCGGTGCCGCCGGACGGGTTGCGACAGAGGGTGGGTAGGGGGAAGACATGTTGATGTTAGGAATTATACGGATGTAGAAGTTTCAAGGTTTCAAAGTTGCAGGTGCAGCACCGCCGTTAGCGACACTACGTGCTCACCCGCTTGCGATCCTCGGACGAGGGCGGGACGCCCTCGCGACTGCCGGCAGGATGCCGGCGCTACGCAAATCGTTCATTGAAGGCGCGAAACTTTGAAACTCTGAAACCTTGAAACTTGAAACGTTTCTAACTCAGCACTCGCATCACGACCAGCGTCATGTCGTCGTGTTGCTTGGCGCCGGCTACGAAGGCGTCGGCTGACGTGAAGACTCGGTTCATGATTTCTTGCGCGTCCAGGCCGTCGCAACTTTCGATCGTTTTCATGAGGTGATCTTCGCCCCATTCTTCGTCGGCGCTGTTCATGGCTTCGCTGATGCCGTCGGTGAAGGCTACCAGGATGTCGCCCGCTGCAAGAGTGACTGAGCCCTGCTGGTACGGATAGCTCTCCAGCAGGCCCACCACCGTGCCTCCAACATCGAGACGAGTGACGGACCACTTGCCGGCGGCGCAGTGAAAGAGCATGGGAGGGTTGTGTCCGGCATTGACGTAGTCGAACTTGTGGTCGGCGGGATCGTACTGGCCATAGAAGAAAGTCGCATACCGATTCGCCGACGAAGCTTCGTAGACTAATCGATTAATGTTGGCGATTGCCGCCGCCAGATTTTCTGGAGCACGCGTGGCTTCGCCGCGCAACGATGCCTGCAGGCTTGCCATCATCAGGGCGGCAGCGATGCCTTTGCCCGAGACGTCGCCGATGGCTACGCCGAGATGGCCGTGAGGCAGTGCGAGGAAATCGTAGTAGTCTCCGCCGACACCGAGCGCGGGCCGGCAGTATCCCGCGTAGTCGAGACCGGCGATGGGCGGAAGCGTTTGCGGAAACAGGCGTTCCTGGACTTCGCGCGCGATTTCGACTTCGCGATTCAGGCGCTCGCGTTGGGCAACCTCGTCGGCGATCTCGCGCATGAGGTTGGCGTTTTCGAGCGCGAGCCCCGTCTGCGCTGCGACCGACTTCAGCAGGCGCACGTCGGACCCGGTGTAAGGCTCTTCGGATTTCTTCGGGCCGAGCGAGATGAAGCCGAGAAGCTTGTCGCGCACGGCGAGAGGGAGCAGCAGTTCAGATTGCAGGCGGGCCAACTTGCCGCGCTCTTCGTCGGTGACATCCGTGTCGCGATAGAGCCACGAGTCGCGGTCGTTCATGTAAACGCGAGCAGGTTCCTTTTGCTTTTGCAACAGGCGGGTGGTGGCGGCGACCGCCGGGAAGGAAACGCCGGAGAGGTCTCCATATCCCATGGCATAAGCCGGACGGTAGAGACCGTCTCCACCGAGCAGGACGGCGACCTGCGGCACGTGAAGCGTTTGCGAGATGCGCGCGGCCACGGTTTCGAGCAGCGACTTCGGCTCGACCATGGTGCGCACTTGCTCGCTCAGTTCGGAGAGAACCTGTTCGGCGTCGTAGGCTTCGCGGAAGAAGCGGCGGTCCAGCCAGGCGCGCAGGTGGTCGGCGAACTTGCGAATGCGCAGCACGAGGATGATGCCGACTAGAATCACGCCGACTTTCAGAAGGCGTCCATGTGACGGGTCGCTGAGAATGTCTACTGCGGCGAAGGCGACCGCGACGACCAGAAGAATCTGCAAAGCACGCACGCCATTTTTTGCAAATGCATATTGCAATCCCTGACGCAGCGCGACGCCCACGCCCATGGCTTTGTGCACGACGATCACGTACGCGAGCGTGAGTGGAAAGAGAACGAGCGGAGCGAGCACAGCCAGGATGCCCCATTGCGGAAAGACATCGGCGAGCGATTTTCCCTGAACTTTCGCGTAGACGGTCGCGATCAATCCTGGAGTCCAGGCGATGGTGGATCCCCAATAGAAGATGCGAAGGCGGCGGCGCGCGTCGGGCGAACGGCTTTTGCCGTACTTGGTCCCCAAGGCCGCGAAGAAACTCCCGATCAGGATATAGACAACGACTTGCATCACACCGTCGAGGCGGTGTGTTTTGCTTTCGATGGCCCACGCCGCGCGGTAGTTGCTAAGGCCGATGACCGATTCGACGGCACCGATGAGCGCGAAAACGGTGAAGGGAACAGCCAGCGCCCATTGCATCGTTCGCCAGATCCGATCAAAGGAAGAGCGAGGCTCGAACGGTTCGGGAAAGAAGCGACCAAACAAGAACATCACCAGTGGCAGCATCGATCCGAGCGTGACATGGTAGAGCATGGCGGCTTCGCGCCAGCCTGAGGGCCACGCTTCGGCTTTGTAGCTTTCATAAAGATGTGGGAAGGTCAGCATCAGCGCGAGCAAGAGCCATGCCATGGGATCGCGCGGTCGCTGGAGGGCAACCCAGAAACCGAGGAGCACGCAGATCGCGGGGAGGAAGAAATAAAGAATTACGTTGGCAGACAGCCGCCACGCATCGAGGCTGGTGGCCTTCACGGGCAGGACGACCGTGCTCTCGCCCGGTTGCCGCGGGTCCGAGGAGCGCAGCACGACCGCGATGCTGCCGCCGATTGAGGTGTCGGCAAACGGGCGAGCCCAGTCGGCAAGGCCGCGATAAGGGCGGCCATCGATGGAGACGACTTCATCGCCTCGGCGAATACCGGCCTGCGCGGCCTCGTTCGTGACGATGTCCACGCGGTCGGTGGCGGTCTCGATGGTGAAGAGGGGAACGCTGCGGGTCTCACCGCGGAGAATGTCGTGGAGGTACGGAACCTCGTAGGCGAGCGTGATCGCGAACAGAAAAGCCAGCACGCAGTAACGGAAGATGGGGCGCTTGACGGGCACAGTTTGATGACGGCGTCGAACGGGTTCTCGCCGGAGGATTGATTCTACATTCCGCGCGCGCTTCGTCGCTGCTCAGGCGGACTTGGGGGGAGAGAAAAGCTGCATCTGGTCGTCGTCGAGTGAAGCGACCGGATGAGCACGGCGCGCGTAGCGCTCGTAGGCGTTCGTGATGCCATGCTTGTCGCGCAGACGAGCCATGAGTTGCGACAGCCGCTTGCCAAACGCGGGAGGAAGAAAGGCACGCTGCTCGTAACGCTCGCGGTAGCTTTCGACTAGGTGAGGGAATTGTTTTTCGAGGAAGGGAAGGAAGATGGCAGCGGAGCAGGGCTTGAGAAAGAGCGCGTTTGCGAAAAGATACTTTGCTCCGGCGTGAGCGGCGGCCTCGACTAGCGCTTCCAGGTCACGCGGATTGTCGGTGATGCCGGGAAGGACGGGAGCACAGATGACTCCGGCGGCAACGCCTGCGAGGTTGAGCTGACGAACGGCTTCAAGCCGCAGATCGGGCCGCGGGGCGCGCGGTTCAAGGATGCGCGCGAGTTCGGCGTTTACGGTGGTGATGGTGACATTGACGAAGACGCGGTTGTGAAGCGCGATCTCGCGGAGAAGTTCGGCGTCGCGCACTACCAGATTCGATTTCGTGACGATGCCGATCTCGAAGCCGCGGTGGCGAGCGAACTCCTCGAGGATAGCGCGCGTGATTTCGTAGCGGCGCTCGGCGGGCTGGTAGGGATCGGTGGCAGTGCCGATGGCGATTTCTTCGCCGGGCTTCACCTTCTTGAGTTCCTGGCGGAGCAGGTTGGCGGCGTGTTGCTTGACGAAGATCTTGTGCTCGAAGTCCTCGTCGGTCATCTCCATGAACTCGTGCGTGTAGCGAGCGTAACAATATTTGCAGGCGAATTCGCATCCGCGGTAGGGATTGATCGCCCAAGTGAAAGGCAGGTTGCGGTTGCTGACCACGCGGTTGAGCAGGGAGCGCGTGGGCAGCGTGAAGTACTCGATGTTGTGGCCTTCGCGGATGGACTCTCCTTCGGCGGCCAGGCGGGCGATGCCAATGAGTTTGGGGCGGTCGGAATTGGGGAGGAGTGGGAGGGTGGACATTGATTCGCCTTTTGTTCGCCTATGGTCCGTTGATGTTAGAACTTGTGGAGAAGTTAGTCAAGAGGCGGTGGGTTGGAAGGGGAGGACGGCAAAACGGCCGCGCCGCGACACCAGTCCGGTTTGCTGATTGTGGATCATCGTTCGTTGGCTGAGCATAACGCGCCAAGACTGAGGCCTCGGCCACACCTCGGGGTCAGAATGCTCGAGCGAGGGAACGCCCGTTGAATTCAGTTTCGCAAAATCCGTCCCTGTGTGACTCAAGGGTTGGACTTGTAGTCGAAGGACACCAGACCATCTCGGTAGTCGATGGTGACATCAGTGCTAGCGAAAGCGAAAACACCGAGAACGCCGGAGACTTCGGTGCCTGTGCTCTCACTCAAATTCGCGAGATCAATGGCGATTTGATTTTCGGCATAAAGTTGCACATGATCAAAACGCAAGTTAGTCCGCTCGATGCCATAGACGTCGTTGACCGAGCCGCTGAGCCCCTTGTATGTCATTCGTGAATTTGCGTGAACCTTTGTGATCTCACGAGCTACATTCACCGAGAGGATAGTCTTGACAGAACCAGTATCGATCACGAACAACTGCATCGCCTGTATATCGGCCACCTCGGTTGGGATAAGGAGGGCATGTCCGAACCGAAAAACCGGAGTGAAAGAGGAGGAGAATTCTGGCGGGACAAAACGCTTCGTAAGACTTATATATGGTGGTACGGTCGTTGGCTTCATTGTTGTGGCGGTGGCGTCGGCTGGCGATTCGGTTTCAAGGGGATTCGTTTTCCCGGCGTCCGTCTGCAGGCTGACTTTGCCCATGTCCTCACCCGGACGCTTAGGGAGCTTCCCTAACCGCAGCTTTTTGTCACGAAAATCGAGATCGATCAGAAACTCTTGAAAAACATCCGTACCAATGAGCCCGTCTTCGCCTAACACCGATCGTTTGTCAAGCACCACCACTGGGCAATCGCGAAACTCCAAGTCGCCGATCTTGATGCTATTTGCCATCGCGAAATAGCCAGCGCTTTCACCTCGATCCCCAAATCCTCTGATCGTCGTATCCGACAGTTTGGTGAGACCCGCCTTCTGCGCAATCTTGCGATCGATCAGAATTCCGCTTGCGCCAGTATCGAGCTGAAGCTTGGAGTTTTGCCCGTTCAATGCAACCGCCAAGCTATAGCCACGAATCTGATTTGCTCGCTCCCCTGTCACTCGAAGCAGATCGGTTCCAGTGGAGGTTAGTTCACTAACCAGGTGGCAGCTGTGAGTTGAGTCTTTCAGGCGCGCTTTCAACAATTCCAGGTGATTTCGTAAATGAGCTTGCTCTTCGGCGCTTGCCCCGTTTTCATGCGAAAGGTAGTTCTCCAGATAGAGTACTTGTTCTGACGGCCTCAGGAAGCTAATCCAATTTAGCTCTATGTCGGGATCACTGGGATCCAGAGCGCGGGCTTTGTCGATTTCAGTTTTTGCTTGCTTGTACTCTGTGGCCGCTTTGCTCACTCGGGCCAGGCCAAGATGGGCGCGAGCATCCGTGTGACCTGAGTTGACCACGCTGAGCCACTCGCTCTCCGCTTCGGCAAGCTTTCCCTCCCGAAAAAGGACTTCTCCCAAAGCGACTCGCATGGGCGCGGAGTCAACAACTGCAAGACCTTTGGAAATCGTGTCGCGCGCCTGCTGTACCTTCTTCTGTTTGAGGAACACGCGCGTCAGACCCGCATACGCCTCAGCCGACTTTGGCTGCACCTGCAAGACTTGTTGGTATCTTTGAGCGGCCTCGTCAAGATGTCCCTGGCGATAAAATGCCTCCGCTTCCGTAAAAAGATCAACACTGCCTTGGCTACCGGACGCTGCGACAGGTATGGATTTCTGTTCTGTGGTTGCCGGGCGGTTCGTCTGAGCATGCGCAGATAGGACCACGAGCAGAACTGCTGTGAGAAGATGTGTTGTGTTGGCGCTGCGCACTTTACGGGGCCTTACCACAAGACCTCCCTGACCGCCGAGGTCGGAGGAGTCTAACACTAGAGAAGACGGAGCGGAAACCCGTGAACGGTACAAAGAAAGCAGAATCGTATGGGGAGGCGTTGGCTGCGTCTTGACCCCACTCAATCGCGCGAGGTGGAGCCGAATTTTTCCCGTGGGGAAAACCTGGGGACAGACAGGACGTTGACCAGTTGTTTTCGGGCTCAGAACGTGAAGAAATTGGAGTACGTCCCGTCTGTCCCCACCTTTCCCCAAGTTCCGCTTGGGCGGGGATTTTCATCTTGAACTCAGAGGGACAAACCCGCGCTATACTTCCGCGGTTAAACCGGCCCACCGGCCAGTTATGCTTCCACCAAGTTTCGCCTTGTGAGGAGAATGAGCATGAACCGCAACTTCTTGTCGAATCGCAGAGGCTTTCTCTCCGGCGCCGCACTCACCGCAGGAATGTACGGACTCAACCTTTTCGCCCAAGCCGCTGAGACAAAGACAGAGAAGGACTCAGGCCTGCTTGTCATCGGTCCTAAACCGGGCTATACCCCTCAAGTCGGCACTCTCGTTTCCATGCTCACCTACATTCAAACCGCGGTCACCGACTCAGTCAAAGGCCTTACCACGGCCGACCTGGACCATCTCTTCGACGCGAACGCGAACACCATCGGAGCGCTCTTGCTCCATCTCGCTGCGACCGAGACGTACTATGGGATGAATACGTTTGAAAATAAGAAGTGGGACAGCTGGTCTGACGATCTGAAGAAGAAGTGGGATCCGGCGATGAACCTTGGCGATGCCGGTCGCAAAGCCATCAAGGGCCACGACCTCGACTACTACCTCAACATCCTGCACGAAACCCGTGAACACTCGCTCGCCGAATTCCGCAAACGAGATGACCAGTGGCTTTTATCCACCGATACAGAGCAATTCGATAGCGGCGAGAAGATAAATATCTACTGGAAGTGGTTTCACGTTTGTGAGCACGAATCTCATCATACGGGCCAGATCGCTTTTCTGACCAAACGACTGCCCGGCGCCAAGCCAGCTCCTGCGGGCTCGTAGGCGGGTGCAAACCGGAAATAGTTTCGCTCGGCTTCGTGGCCTGAACGAACCGGGACACGTCCCGTCCGTCAGACTATTGCAGCTTCGCGTATTCGGCTTTGGCTTGCTTGAGGATGGGGATGTCGGCGTCGGCGTCTTTCCAGAGGGTGAGGAAGTCTTTGTAGGCCGCGAGCGCCCGGTCGCGGGCGGCGTTGCCTTCTGCACCTTGCCCCTCTAGTTGAAGAGTCTTCGCCTGCAAAGCGTTCGCGCGCGCCACGCCCAGATGCGCCAAGGCTCCGGTCCAGCAGTTCCAGACTATGCCGCTGTGGTCGAGAATCTTCTGGAACTCGGCACCGGCCGCGCTGCCCTGTCCGGCTGCTAGATACGCCTCTCCGCGAACATAGGTCGGATAGAGACAGGAAATGTTAGGGACGAACTGGATAAGCCCGAATTCCACGGGAACCGCCGCTTCAAGGTTGCTAACAGCCACATCCGGTCTCATCCGTTTCAGCGCCAGTTGCGCCCGAATGGCAGGAAGCCACAAAGATTGCATCTGCGTATTTCGCGGGAAATGATGATTGAGCTCCTGTGACAAGGCTTCAGTTCGTTCCGCATCCCCCGCCAAAGCATAAGCGAGAGCGGCTTCTGATTGCGCCTCGTAACTGTTGGGAGCAAGCTTCAGGCCCTTTGCTGCCGCACGCTTCGCTTCCGCGAAGTTTCCGAAAGCCGCTTCGCGCTGGGCAGCAATCTCCTGCCACACGGCTCCGGTCTCCTTGCTATCGGCGTGAATCGCGGAAGCCACAGACTGCTCCGTCAGTTCCCGGGCTCGGCGCAGGTGCCCGGCGTACGCCTCCGTGTCGGAGGCGAGCGAAATTCCGATGTTCTCTTCGGCCTTCCCCCTGAACCACTGTTGTTGTCCTGCCATGACGGACGGATCTGCCTGCAGGAATCCCAAGCCGTAAATAGCGTTGTGAAGTACAAAACTGTCCCGCTTCCGAGCCTGTACCTGCTGGATTACCTGGCGAGCTTCGTCGAAGCGCTGCAAGGCGAGCAGACTATTGGCAAGGTCAACGTCGGGACCAACATCATCATTGTCGAGACCGCGACTCTGTCTAAATGCCGCCGCGGCTTTTTCATACTGTCCCTGAAGCAGGTCGATGACGCCTTCGCTACGTATTTTGTATTCCCGTGGGTAGGTCCCGATCGCCTCCTGAAAAGCCTGCGCAGCTTTGTCCAATTCTCCGGTCATACCGTAATACCCGTAGGTTATGGCCAATCGCTCCCGCTCGCTGGCATGATCGCTCAACTGAAATGCCTTCGCGATGTATTCGCTTGCACGTCCTTCTTGACCCAAAGGGAAATAATCCACGGCGACGGCCCAATATCCCATGGCGAAGTTTGGATCGATTGCGATGGCCCGCTGATGGTAAAGGAGAGCGCTTGCAACGTCTCCTTCGCGAGAAGCCTTGTCGCCCAGGCTGTAGGCCCTTAGGGCATCGAGCGAGGCTGTGGTTGCTTCAGCTAATGGGGCATCGAACTTCTGCACAGTGGTGAGCGACTCGCCGAGTTCTGCACGCAGCTTGGATGTCGCTTCGCCCAGGGCGTCCAGCACCTTTTCCTTGGTGGAGGCCGTCACCTGCTCTTGCGCCAGCGTTGCCCCGCTTTGGCAATTCACCGCTTTCAATGCCAACACGTACTGGCTACCCAGACTGGCGATAGACCCGGCAATATACGCCTGGCTACCAGCTCGCTGGCAAAGCTCGCGGGCAACGTCGGGTGTGAGCCTGGTATCTACCGGCTTTTCCATCAGCTTGAGGGTTTTATTGACATTGCTATCGGAGGAAACGTTAAGGAAGGGCGATTGGTTGAGGGAGACATTCAGCGCGGTTTTGAGCGTCTCATCGAATACTGGGTCGCCAGTGCTGTTGGCAAAGTCAGAGAGTACGACGGTGTCTTTATCGGTGAGAAGAGGTGGTCGGGAGCGCAGATGGTAAAAAGTCCCGGCGATGAACGCGATGAAAATGCCTGCCGCAAACAATGCTCTAGAGAGCGCAGTTTTGCGTGCTGGGTTCGGCTCCTTGGACGGGATCAAGACAGGAAGGTGGACCTCCGTCGGTATGGCAGGCGCGAGGTTTTCGACCTGAGCGCGAAACCGATATCCTTTTCGAGGGACGGTCTCGATGTAACGCGCCCGCCCATTCCGGGCATCGCCCAGTGCTTGCCGCAATTTATTGACTGCCGTACTCAGGTTTTTGTCGAATTCAACATAGACCCCGTCGCTCCAGAGAGCTTTTCTTAACTCGTCGCGTCCGACAATCTCTCCACGCCTCTCAATTAGGACCCGCAGCACAGTAAGCGGTTGGTTCTGAACGTTGACCAGCCGTCCGTTCTTTCTCAGTTCGCCCAAATCGAAGTCGGCTTCAAATTCGCCAAAGCGAACAATATTGCGGAGGAGATTGAAGTTCCCGGTTGCCATGAGAACAGGTTCGGCGCACCTAGTTGCTGGAATGTAATGCTGAGCCTTACAGATGGGGGGTGTCGAAACTGTACTTTTGTGCCAGTCGGAAAGTCAAGGGAAATCGCTGATAAACAAGGAACTTAGGGCAGAGGGCTTAATCGGAAAGCAATTTAGCACACGTCGGATTGCCGTTTCGAAGGAACGCAAGCAAAATTTGCGGCGCTGTTTAAGGACCGTTTCATGACCCTCGGCCGGTCGAACTTGCAAATTCATGGAGGAAGAGAATGATGCTGCAGCCTATTGATTTTAGAACCAGCTTCCGGGCGCATGTCGCCATTTTGTGCGCGATGGCTGCATTCATGCTGGGTTTGCCAGCCAACCAGGCTTACGCACAGACGGCAACCGAGGCAAAGGCTGCTCCGAGCAACCATGTTCGCGTGTACAAATTTCAATCGAAACAAGCGGTGGGCAAGGAGGCCGCCGGCGTTCTCCCTCCTCCGCCGAGCGCTCCGGCGGGCGCTCACCTCACCTACTACGGTGGCCGGGTGGTATCGGCAATGAAGGTCGTCATTGTCTTGTGGGGATCGGGGAGCTATGAGTCACATGTATCGTCTACGGCAACGCCTTCGATGGCGAGCTTTTACGATCAGATTCTGAGTGAGAGCACTTTTACGAGCTGGCTCGACTCGGAATACAACACCGTGGATCCCAGTGGCACGAAGACGGACCAGCATATCGGACGTGGAGCATTCCAAAACCTGTACACGATTACGCCAAGCATTAGCAGCAGCACGGTGGCTGACAGCCAGATCCAGGCAGAAATCGAGAGCCAGATCGCTGCCACGCACTTGCCGGCGCCGGAGATCGATACAGCAGGCAATCCTATCACCTACTACGCGATCTACTTTCCGTCAGGAATAACCATAACGCAGGGCGGTAGCTCGAGTTGTGCTGCGGGAGGTTTCTGCTCCTATCATGGAACGATTGCCGCCAGCGGCAGCTTGCGAGAGATCTATTACGGGGTACATCCGGACATGCAAGCGGGCAGCGGCTGTGACACGCAGTGCGGCAATGCCTCTACGACCTTCGGGAACTACACGGCAATAGCGAGCAAAGAGTTGACGGACACGATCACCGATGCCGAAGTTGGATTGGCCACGGTTATCGGCCCCCCGCTGGCTTGGTTCGACAACACTAACGGGGAAATCGGCGACCTCTGCGCTGCGCAGCAGACTACATTTGCCGCCTGCGATGGGGAAACCTATGTGGTACAACAGGAATTTTCTAACGCGGCCGCTAACTGTATCGCCCCGGCAACACCGAGCTGCAGCAGTAATAATTTTTCGATCAGCGCTTCGCCGTCAAGCCTCAGTATTCTGCAAAACACGGCCAGTACGAGTACGATCTCGACCGCGGTTACCGCCGGTTCAGTCGGTCCCGTAGCACTCAGTTTCTCTGGCGTGCCCAGTGGCGCGACGGTATCGCTCAACCCACCCTCGGTGACCGCAGGCAACAGCTCCACGTTGATGGTTGATGCGGGCACTGCTTTGCCCGGCAAATACACAATCACAGTGACGGGAACCGTGGGCTCCATCTCGCACTCAACCCTGGTAGCCGTCACAATCACAGCGAATGATTTCACCATTAGTGCTTCGCCCACCACGCTCAGCGTTACACAAGGCGAGACCGGAACCAGCACCATCTCGACCACGGCGCTTGGTACTCCGGAGACGGTGGCGCTCAACCTTTCCGGCGCAATTCCTGGAGCGACGATATCGATCAGTCCGAGCTCGGTGATTTCAGGCGGCAGCTCCACGTTGACCGTCAATGCCGGTACTGCTACACCAGGGAACTACACGATTACAGTGACGGGAACCGCGGGCTCCAGCTCGCACTCCACATCCGTAGGCGTAATCATCACGGCAACCGATTTCACCATCAGTGCTTCGCCGTCAAGCCTCAGCCTTGCGCCGGGCACAAGCGGCTCGAGCACGATCTCGACCTTTGTGGTCGACACTGCGGGTATCATCAACCTCAGCGTCTCCGGCGCGCCCAGTGGTGCCACAGTATCCCTCAGCTCTACCAAAGTGCTCGCAGGCACCGGCTCCACGTTGACGGTTGATGCGGGCACAGCTACGCCCGGCAACTACACGATTACAGTGACGGGAACCGAGGGCGCCAACACGCACTCAACATCCATAGCCCTTACCATCACAGGAACAGATTTCACCATCAGCGCTTCGCCGGGCAGCCTCAGCCTTGCGCAAGGCACGAGCGGCACAAGCGCGATCTCGACCGCAGTGATCGGGAGTCCGGGCACGGTGGCTCTCAACATCTCTGGCGCACCCAGTGGCGCCACGGTATCGCTCAACCCGGGCACCGTGACCGCCGGTGGCAGTTCTACGTTAACCGTCAATGCGGGTACTGCTGCACCGGGCAACTACACGATTACAGTGACGGGAACCGAGGGCTCGACGACGCACGCGACTTCGGTGACCCTGACCGTGACTCAGCCGCCGAGCGATTTTTCGATCGCGGCCAATCCAAGCAGCGTGAGCATCCTGCAAGGCGCCTCCGGTTCCAGCTCGATCTCGACGGCGGTAACCTCGGGGAGCGCACAGACGGTCAGTCTCACCGTCTCAGGGATCCCAAGTGGGGCGTCCGCGTCGCTCAACCCAACCTCAGTCACAGCCGGTGGCAGCTCGGCGCTTACGGTGAGTGCGGGCACGGCGGCGCCCGGGGTGTACACGCTCCTCGTGACGGGCGTCGAGGGCTCGATGACGCACGCGACTTCGGTGACCCTGACGGTGACCAGCCAGCAGGTAAGCGTTAGTGTTACCCCAGGCAGCATAGATTTCGGCTTGGTGAGGCAGTACAGTCTCCTGTCCCGGAACGTGACCGTGAAGAACATTGGTACCGGCACCTTGTCGATCTCGAAGGTCTCGGTGACTCCGGGCGTCGGAACCGACCTCAATGCCTTCACGTCGGTCAGTCTCTGCGGATCCTCGCTCGCCCCGGGGAAGAGTTGCACCATCGTCGTCGTGTTCTTTGGAGATCATGTTGGTACGCTGTCCGCCACCCTCTACGTCAGAGATAACGCTGCCGGAAGCCCGCAGACGGTTACTCTTGCCGGCACCGTCACTAAGAGGTGAGGGGTTGGGTGGGGCGTCCTTTGCGAGGTTTAGGTGGGGATCTTCGGCACCGTGAACAGTCTGTCACGGGCGAGCCCATCGCCTGAAGGCGCAACGTTGTAGATTTCGTAGCGGCGTGCCTGAAGGCACGCCCTGATACGAGGCCCTGCGCTCTTTACATTCGGGAAATTTCTAGGGTGCAGCGCCCGGGGGCAGTCCGGCAAATGCAAGTTTACGGGCGGCAGCAGACTCCGTATTGCTGCCAGAGTCGGAACCACGGGCTTTGCGCTAGTTTCTCGTCGTGCCTTCGATTGGCGGCCGCGAGATCACTCAGGTTGAGCGGGCGAGTGTCTGGGGCGGCGAAGATGCGTTCCAGCAACTCGATGTCGGCAATGGTTTGTTCCGCGTCCATTCCACCTCCATGATCCACAACCGGGGCAGCGAGGTCAAATCGCCGGTGAGCCGAGAGCTTTCGTCATCTCCCCTTCAGCTAGTGAGTGAAGATCGCGGGATGCCGCAAATTCGGCGTTTTTAGAGGCTTTGATGCGCTGCGTTCGGGGTTGGGCGAAGAAGTGTCGGTACTTTGGTACCGAGGATTGGGAGGCGAAACGTAGTTCGCGGGAGACCTTTTTATTTTGCTGTGTCTGCCGCTGCCGGTTTGTCGAATAGCTTCGGGTCGACTTCGGGATTGATGCGGACCTCGGTGAAGGTTACGACGCTGGAGTCCTTACCGTCCTGACGGTTGATGTGCTTGGTGGGGATGTTGACGCCGTCGAAGACTTTCCAGTCGGAAAGGTCGGTCTCGCCGCGGAACGGGCCTGCCTGGCCGGTCGCGGTGTAGGACTCGCGCAGCAGTATGCCCGAGGCTGGGTCGACGTACCAACGTACGGCGGTGCCGTCGGCGTTGACGTCGATGATTTTGGCCTCGATGTTGCTGATCTTCTCTGACCCGTTGGCGGTAAAGGTGAATTTCGGGTCGTCAGTGTGGGCGGCGATGAAAGTCGGATCGCGTTTGATTTGATCGAGGCTTTCCTTCGCGGCCGATGATGGAATCGGACGCACTTGGCCCTGGGCTGACATGAACGCTCCAGTCGGCGAGAACACGACGGACATGGGGCCCATGGGAGATTCGATGGCGAGGTGCATGTGATCGGGATAGAGGACCGTGAGGTGCATCTCAGAGGCGGGCTCGTCTTTGGATTGCTGGGCGAGCTTGGCTTGCATGGAATGGACGGACTTTAACTTCTGAGCGCCGCCCATTTTTTCGGCGACCTTGGCGGCAAGCGCTTTGCCTTCCGGGTTCGAAGCCGCGGGCGCGGAGGGGGCGGTGGCCTCAGGCTTGGCGTCTCCAGCAGCGCCGCCTGACGCTGCCGGCTGCTCACCGGGTGGCGGCGGGATCGTGATGTCGATGTTGGTAACTGCGCCCAGGTCCGAGAGCGGCTTGTCGAAGTCCTTGGGATTGCCGACCACTAATACCGCGAGCTGATCTTTGTGCAGATACTTCAGGGCTACGCGGTTGACTTCCGCGGCCGTCGCCTTTTCGATGCCTGCGTGGTACTGCTCAAGAAAGTTCAGCGGATAGCCGTAGAACTCGTAGGCCATGCGCTCGTGCAGGACCTTGTCGGGCGTATCGAAGTTGAAGATGAAGGAATTGAGGATGGAGTCTTTGGCGCGCTTGATCTCGTCGTCGGTGATGGGCTTCTTCTGGAGGTCGTCGACGTCAGTGAAAACCGCCTGGACGGCCTGCACGGTGCTTTCGCTCTTGGTGCCTAGCACGAAGCGCGTTACGCCGGGGTGGTCAAACGAGGTGCCGATACCGCCGCCTACGGAGTAAGCCAAGCCGAGGCGAGTGCGGATGTCTTGCACGAGACGGGAAGAGAAGCCTCCACCCATGACTTCGTTGAAGACTTCGATGGAGAAGTAGTCGGGATTGCGGCGGTCGGTGCCGGGCGCGACCATGCGCACGTTCGACTGGTTCACGTCGTCTTTGCTGACCAGGTAGTAGCCGGGCTTGGCGGGATGGATTTCGATTTTCGTTTTGGGAGCCGCCGGACCCTTCGGCCATGATGCGAATGCGGCTTTCAGCTTGGCTTCCATGGCGGCGGAATCGAAGTCGCCGCTGATGCCGACGATCATGTTGTTGGGCTGAACGTACTGCTTGTGCCAGTTGACAAGGTCGTCGCGCTTAACCGCAAGGATGGTGGAGTATTCGGGCTGGCGCGCGTACGGACTGTCGGCTCCGTAGGCGAGCTTGATCGATTCGCGTGCCGCGATCGACGAGGGATTGTCGTTGCGCCGGGCAATCGATTCTTCGAACTGGCTCTGCGCGAGTTCCAGCTTGTCGGCGCGGAACTCGGGATTGTGCAAGCAGGTCGAGGACGATTTTGAAGACGTCGTCGTAGTCGGCCTTCAGACACGACCAACCGATTGAGGTAGAGTCGCCTCCGCCGCCGGTTTCGACCTTTGCGGCGCGGGCTTCGAGATAGTCATCGAGCTGGTCGCCGGTCTGCGTCTTGGTGCCGCCGGTGCGCCAGACTTCTCCGTAGAGATCGACGAGGCCGACTTTCGCCGCGGGCTCCAACTGCGAACCGCCGCGGATGCGGATGGAACCGTCGATCAGCGGAAGTTCGTGGTCTTCCTGCAGGAAGATCACCATGCCGTTGGGCAGGGTGATGCGCTTCGGTTCGGCCGGGTGAAACGCTGGGAGCGGCGGGATGGGAATTTGCTGCCAGCTGGTTTGCGCGTGAACGGATATGGGACTGACGGAGACGATCGCCAGAAGAGCGAAGGCGGCGAGGAGATAAGGAAGCAGGTGCTTCATTCGGGAGAGAGTTGTCATTTCGCACCTCCCGCCGTCGGCGCCTGCAGTTTTTATGGTTTCGTTGATGCCCACGGTGCGATTGCTCTCCGAAAAAGTCTGGTTAGCTACTCGGCGAATGTCGGCCTTGGTGACCTTGTCGATCCGGTCGACGGACTTGAACAGCTCGCGCCAGTCGCCGTAGCGCGACTGGTAGATGGCGAGTTGCTGCGCGAGGCCCTGATTGTCGCCGAGGCCGCGGATCAGGTCGGCTTTCGCGCGCGTCTTGATCATCTTCAATTCGTCGTCGGTGATGTCTTCTTTCTTGATGCGGTCAATCTCGGCGTGAATGGCGTCGCCTAGTTCCTGCGGCGTGTGGCCGGGAACGGGCACGGCGTAGAACGAGAACAGGTGCGGATACTTATTTCCGGGCAGGCCGGAGAATCCGGCGGCGAAGGCGGCGATTTTCTTGTCGCGGACCAGGGCGCGGTAGAGGCGCGAGGTGCGCCCGTTCGGACATGAGATCGGAGATGGCGTCGTAGACGGCGTCGTCGGGATTGCGGTAGTCGGGGCGGTGATAGCCCTCGATGTAGAACGGCTGCGCGGCCTGGCGGAGAACTACGCGTCTCTCGGAATTCTGCGGCGGCTCGGTGGTGGTGCGCTCGTCGGGCGTGGGCTTGGTGGTCAGCCGCCCGAAATATTTTTCGATGATTGGCATGGCGTCAGCGGCCTTGATGTCGCCGGAGATCGCGATGACCATGTTCGAAGGGATGTAGTACTGGTCGAAAAAGCTCTGCGCGTCGGTTGCTGAGAAAGAGTTCAGGTCCGACATCCAGCCGACGGTTGGGCGATGATACGGGTGCGCCTGAAAGGATGCGTTGACGAACTGCTCGACCAGTCGGCCGACCGGATTACTGTCGGTGCGCATGCGGCGCTCTTCGATAACGACATCGCGCTCTTTGTAGAACTCGCGCATTACCGGATGCAGGAAGCGCTCAGATTCCAGATAGGCCCAGAGTTCCAGGCGGTTTGATGGGAAGGAGTAGAAGTAATTCGTCTCGTCGTCGCTGGTGTTGGCGTTCATCCCTTCGCCGCCCTCACGCTCGACGATCTCGCCGAATTCGTTTGGCTTGACGTATTTCTGGGCTTCGGCGATCGCGTCTTTCCAGGTTTTTTCCAGTTCCTTGAGTTTGTTGTCGTCGCGGCCAATGCGCTTGTCGCGTTCGGCGATGTAGTTGGCGTAGGCGACCTCAACTTTGGCGAGAGCTTCTTTCTCGGCCGGGTAGTCGGTGGTGCCGATCTTGTCGGTGCCTTTGAAGGCCATGTGCTCGAACATGTGGGCGAGGCCGGTTTTGCCCATGGGGTCCTGAACGGAGCCCGCGTCGACGTGTGTGAAGAATGAGAAGACGGGGGCTTCGGGGCGTTCGAGGATGACGACGGTCAAGCCGTTGGGGAGCGTTTTGACGGTGGTGCGTTTTTCGAAGGAAGCGACGTCCTGAGCGGCGGCGACAGTAATAAGGAGGAGGATCAGTACGGATACGCGAACAGCTACTTGCTTCATCGGACCTCCACTGCAGGTGGATATGGGTTCACGAAACAGCATCCCTTGGTTAGACGGGCCAGAAATTGGGAAGAAATCCACAGTACGTGGGGAAGAAGGGGGATGTCAAACCCCAGTGGTCAGTCGCTGCCCTCCGGGAGAGGCTAAGAAGGAGAAAACCCCGATGCCGGCGGAATGGCCAGGCTTTAACGCGACGCGGTGCCTGCAGCGATTCAATTACAAGGGCGTACCGGTGCGTTTGATCTTCGGAAAATAGAGCCAGAGATGGCCGTCGTTGTCGTCTTCGCCGAAGACGATTTCACCATCCGGGCCGGTGACGGCATCGCCGAACTGATAGCCGTAGCGTCGCTTCTCAAGAACGGAAGCGGCCACCCCGAGATTGCTCACACTGCCGGAGAGGGTGTCGCAACAGAAGAGATTCGCCATTTCCGCTCCGCAAAATCCAAAAAGCCGGCCATCCGGAGTCATTGCCATCGGACCAACAGGGGCCAGATGCGCTTTGCCGAGCGAGCGGAAGCCTTTTCCCGTGTCGAAAGCAAACAGGTGCCCGTCCGCATCGGTCGTAAGCAACTGGTCGGCATTACCACCGCGAGCCCAGCGCAGAGGACCGGTCCAATCGCCCTCGGGCAACTCAACGGCAGCGCGGCGGATCTTGCCGGACGGCAGATCGAAATGCCATAGCCGCGCATCGTCATCCTGTCCGAACACTCCAGAATCGCTCATTGCGAGCTGACCGCGGCCAGACACTTCTCCCACAACTGTGACTTTTGGCGACTCGCTGTCCATGGTGAACAAATGGCGAGTGGTGATGCCGACCACGATTCCTCGGGAGGAGTCGCAGACGGCGTGAACAACCGGCTCGCCTGGAACGCACTCGCCAAGGTCTTGGAGAACTGGAGGGTCGAGGCCCCACTCCTGAATCCAGTCCTGCGCCAGGTCAATGGACGGGATCCCAATGACGCGGCCACCGCGGGGTCCGTTGACGAAAGCGAAGACGCGGGATTTGACACAACAGACAGCCATCGAAGACACACCACCAGGAACAACGCCGACATCCAGCACAACGCCAGTCAGTCCATGGAACGCGGCTGCGAACAGGTGCGCCTGACGCCCGCTGGTTCCGCCATAAATATGTCCCGCGGAATCGATATCGAGCGCGGTGATCCGACACTCGTCGTGGACGATCGGGGAAGTCATTCCGGGCAGGCAGGTAGGGAACGCGACCATCATGCCTTCGCGAACAAACTGGTGCGCGAGTTCCTCTTGATACGCCTTAATCTCCGGAGAGTTGGGATCAAATCTGCCCTTTGTCTGCATGGTCGTGAAATCCTTCGTTACCCCCACATGCGAATGGGAAGGTGCGCATTTTTCTTTTTCCGCTCAGCCGGCATGGAAACCTTAAAGATGCCGGAAGGGTGGTTTCCGACGTGGCCGAAGAAAAGGTCGCCGTTATGGTCCACGGCACCGCGAGAAACGTAATGCGCGAACCCAGCCGGATGTTTGAGCTGAGCTACTTCCTCGCGCTTGAGCGTTTGGGGATCGAGGCGCCAAACCACACCCTGCATTTCCTTGCCAGACCCAGGCATGGGGTTGTATTTCGGATCACGCCAGCGAGAAGCGACGTAGTAGAGCTTCCCATCGCCCGCGAACGTCAGCCCGCCGCAGTGGTCGGTGTACATATCAATGGGAAATGCAGGGTCGCGCGGTTGTGTCGCCGGTCCCAGATCCTCGATACGTGGCCATTCGCCCTCGTTGAGCCAGATGCGCATCAGCCGAGGGTTTGGACACCAGGTCGAGGCGTAGACACATTCACGGCCGGGTGAGGGCGCTACGTCATAAAACACGCTATGCCATCCGGTCTGGTAATTCGCATTATGCGCCAGCTTACTGGGAGAGATTTCCAGGCGGTCGGTCTCGGGCGTATAGCGCACCAACCGCCCGTAGTCACTACTGGTCCAGACACGATGCTGCTTATCGAGGAACAGAGTTTGCGGATTGATCGAACTGATGCGCCCGAGGTCGCGCCGCTTGCGCGTGTGCAGGTCATAGATGATGAAGTGATCGCGTGGATAACTCATTGCGTAGAGGAGACCGCGTTCTTCATCGTGCAGCAGGCAGCGGCAGCCCTCTTTGGGGATAAGCGTGTCCCACCAAAGGACATGATCGTTGCGGGTATCGAAAGCCAGCAGCGCCGAACCGCGAAAACAGCGCTTGGCATCGTGCCAGGAATACCAGGGGGAATAACGGGGCAGATCGATCGGCGGACCGGAAAGGTGTGTCGCCATGTAGAGCACACCGTCGTGCATCGACGGAACGAAGCTGTAGTGAATCTTGCATTGCGAAGCTCGCCCCGAAGTGGCAGGATCGTCCACCATTTGGGCGAGATCAAAGAGATAATCCAGGTCGTCGCGCTCTTCGTTGTAACGAACAGGTTTTACCACTCCCCCGGGTACGCTCTCGGCGCAGGCCGCCGCGTAGATGCGACCGTCGGGACCGACAGAGAGTGACCAACAGGTATCCGAGTCAGGATGACCTGTGAATGGATACCACTTCACGGGGTAGGGCGTTTCGCCGGGGGACTCAGGTTGAGCGCTGAGTGGAGGGACGACGAGACCCGCCGCTAATGTTGTGCTACCAATCTTCATAAACGTGCGGCGATCAATCTGCTGTTTTGAAGTCACCGATTCCTCCGGACGGCTCGGCCATTTACGGGAATAGATAATAGAGGATTCCTGTAGCTTGTGGCGTCCTCATCTATGTGCGCCAGTTGCGGCCTATGACCCACTCATGAAAGTTGCTATCTGCTTCGGATCGGAGCTGCATCGTATTAAGAGCATTACCAGTCAGGCGCCGCTATACTTTCACAGCGGCACGAGGAGGCTAGGTGCCTAAGGGAGGCGGCTTGGCGATTTCGCCGGTGGTGGAGGTGGAGGGGAAGCGGCTGAACCTGTCGAATCTCGACAAGGTTTTGTATCCAGCGAACGGGTTTACCAAAGGGCAGGTGATCGACTACTACGCGCGCATTGCGCCGGCGCTGCTGCCGCATTTGAAGGGGCGGCCGGTGACGATGAAGCGGTATCCCGATGGCGTGGACTCAGAATACTTCTACGAGAAGAATGCGCCCAAGCATCGCCCGGAGTGGGTGCAGACGGCGCCAGTGTGGAGTCGGCACAATCGGCGGCACATTAATTATCTGCTGGTGGACGATTTGCCTACGCTGACCTGGCTCGCGAATCTGGCGTCGCTCGAGATTCATCCATCGCTGGCGTTGGCGAAGGACATCAACTGCCCGACGATGATGGTGTTCGATCTCGATCCGGGGCCGCCCGCGAATATTGTGCAATGCTGCCAGGTGGGATTGTGGCTGCGCGAGATCTTCGAACATTGGGGACTGGAATGCTTTCCAAAGACTTCCGGGTCGAAAGGGATGCAGATTTACGTTCCTCTGAACACGCCCACAACGTACGAAGTCACCAAGCCCTTCGCGAATGCCCTGGCGCGACTGCTGGAGCACGATCATCCCGACGCGGTTGTTTCCGATATGAAGAAGGAAATACGCGCAGGCAAGGTGTTCGTCGACTGGAGCCAGAACGACGAGCATAAGACGACTGTGTCGGTGTACTCGCTGCGGGCGCGGGAGAAGCCGACGGTGTCGACGCCCGTTTCCTGGGAAGAAGTTGAGAAGGCTGCGAAAAAGAAAGACGCCGGGCTGCTTGTATTTGAGGCTCCTAAAGTGGTCGAGCGCTTTGAGAAATTGGGCGATCTGCATGCGCCGGTGCTGGAGTTGAAACAGAAGTTGCCGGATTTGAGGGCGGCTGTGGCTGCTCCGCAGCCGGAAACTGTGGATCTGGCGGCGCAGGCGGAAGAGGAACCGGCTCAACCTGCGCGACGAGCCAAGAAGACAGTCAGCGCGACGAAGAGCGTGGCGACAAAGAAGTCGGTGGCTGGGAAGACGGCTCGGAGGAAACGGCGGGCGGTATAATCCGCGGACCTCAGAGCGGACTGTCTAGGAGACTGACACCTTAGGCGGACAGGAGTGTCCGCCCCACACTTTCATCCATGGCGAAACTGTTTGCAGGCACTTCGGGATGGGCGTATCCGAGCTGGAAGCCGGATTTCTATCCACAAAAATTGGCGCAAGCGAAATTCCTTGGACACTATGCCACGCAGTTAAATGCGGTGGAAGTGAACTTTACGTTTCGCCAGTTGGTGAAGGAGACGACGCTGGCGAAGTGGATGGCGGATAGTCCTGAGGGATTTCGGTTTACGGTGAAGGCTCATCAGGTGCTGACGCACATCAAGAGGCTGAAGGGGACGGAGGACTTCTTGCCGCGCTTTCTGGGGACGATCGAGCCGCTGGCCGGCGCCGGGAAGCTTGGTCCTGTACTGTTTCAGTTGCCTCCTAACCTTAAAGTGGATCTTGAGGTATTGACGGGCTTTCTGGCGGCGCTGCCTCGTGCGCTGCAGTCGGCTTTCGAATTCCGGAATGCTTCGTGGTTTAACGACGAGGTCTATGCGGCCTTGCGTGAGTGCAAGGCTGGGCTGTGCGTCGCCGAGACGGAGGAGATGACTACGCCTGAGGTGGTCACGGGCGACTTTGTGTATTACCGGTTTCGCAAGCCGAATTATCCGCCGGACGAGCGGGCTGCGATGGTGGAGCGCATTCAGCAGCATCTTGGCAGCAGGGCGCGATGTGTTCGCTTACTTCAAGCATGAGGAAACTCCTGAGGGCGCGATTTACGCGCGGGAATTGCTGGGGGCATTCAACGGGAAAGGCTTTTAACCATAACTGATCGCTAATAGCGCCTAATGAAAAGCTTGAAACGCAGAGGTCGCAGAGAAGGTCCGCAGAGGTCGCAGAGAGCTACCACCCGACATTGAACTTGGGGAGTCTTCTTGCCTTCCTGTTGTTTATCGCGCATCGGGGTAGGCACTTTGCTGCGTCCGATAATGCGTACTAGGCTTTTAGGTTGGCGGACACGAGCCCCACATAGCCATGTCTTCGGAAGCCAATGCGCGCGTCTTGTCTGGGTTTCTCGACTACCTGAAAGTTGAGAAGGGATTGGCGCCCCTGACCGTGTCGGCTTATACCACGGACATCTGCCAGTTTGCTGAGTTCCTCGAGGGGCGCAACCGTGTGCTCGTGAATGCGCAACGCATTCATGTGCGCGATTTTATCCAGCAACTATTTTCAAATGGGGTCGATGGACGGTCGGTGGGACGGAAGCTATCGGCGCTGCGACATCTGTACCGGCATCTGCTGGTGGACGGGAAGATTGATCATGATCCGACGCTGAACATCGATTCGCCGAAACAGTGGAAGGTGCTTCCCAAAGCTCTGGCACGTGATGAAATGGAAAAGACGCTGGCCGCGCCGCAGGCGACTTCGGATTCGAAACTGGCGCATGCGATCGCGTCGCGGGACCGGGCGATGTTGGAGGTGTTCTACGCGGCGGCATTGCGGGTATCGGAAATTGTTCAAGCAAAACTTGAAGATTTGAAATTGGAGGCCGGATACGTGCTAGTCCGCGGTAAGGGAGACAAGGAGCGGATTGTGCCATTGGGCAAATCGGCGCAGCAGTCGCTTGCGAGTTATCTCGCGGAGGGGCGGCTCGTGCTTTCGGCCGGGAGAAGTTCGCCCTATCTTTTTCTTGCGCGGGGAGCGCACAAACTTACGCGGCAGCGGGTGTGGCAGATGGTGAAGGCTGCGTCAGCGACATCGGGGCGCACGGCGTCTCCGCATATGTTGCGACACTCGTGTGCGAGTCACATGGTCGAGAATGGGGCCGACCTGCGCACCGTGCAGACCATTCTTGGGCATGCGGATATTTCTACGACGCAGATTTATACGCATCTGGCATTGGACCGGTTGAAGACCGTGTATCAGAAGCATCACCCGCGAGCGAAGGCGAAGGCTTAAGGTTTCAAAGGTTCAAGTTTCAAGTTCGGCGAAAGGCTTGATTCACCACAGAGACACAGAGAAATTTGGTAATTGGGTAATTTTGTAATTTGGTAATTTGAAATCGTAAGGTTGCGACGCCAGTGGCCGTTTACCCGCAGTCTCATGAAGATCCCTTTTTTCGGTGTCTCTGTGTCTCGGGGTGAAAAGATTTTCGAAATGAGCGAGAGATCACAGCAGAAGCGCACCACCGTTGAGAAAGCTACCGATGAGTTTTTGCGCGTGCTGCGGGAGCGGAATGCCTCTGCGCATACTATCAAAGCTTACGCCGGGGACCTGGAGAATTTTGCCGGCTACGTGGGCGCGCGGGAATGGAAGAAGATCGACCACGTTGCGGTTCGCGGATTCCTGTCGCATCTCTACGAAAAGGGATTGAGCAAGGCTTCGGTGGCGCGGTCGCTCGCGGCAGTGCGGTCGCTTTACCGTTGGCTGGCACAGGAAGGTGTGGTGGAGCAGAATCCGGCGAAACTGGTGGCGACGCCGAAGTTGCCCAAGAAGCTGCCGCGCGTGCCGACGATTGAGGAGATGAACACGGTTCTCGACGGTGCGATGCCCGAGGTGGCGGCTTTTCCGGAGCGCGACCGGTTGCTGCTGGAACTGCTGTATGGGTGCGGGATTCGGAACTCGGAGCTGATCGGGATCAATGTCGACGATATTCGGGTCAGTGCCGAAGCCATCCTGATTCGCGGGAAAGGAAAGAAGGAGCGCTACGTGCCCTTCGGCGGATCGGCGGCTTCGGCGCTGCGCGCCTATCTTCCGGAACGGATGAAGTTGTTGGCACAGACGAAGAAGACATCGCCGGCTCTACTTCTCAACCGGCGTGGTGGGCGGCTGACGGTGCGGAGCGTTGGCCGCATCGTGAAGAGGATTGCGGTGGCCAAGGGGCTTTCGCCTGACGTGCATCCGCATACGTTGCGGCATGCATTCGGCACCCACATGCTGGAGGAAGGCGCGGACCTGCGGGCAATTCAGGAATTGCTTGGCCATGAACGGCTGGCTACGACCCAGCGCTACACGCAGCTTTCTATGAAGCATGTGCTGGCCGTGTATGACCAGACGCATCCGAGGGCGAAGTGAATTAGAAAAGTTTCGAAGTTTCAAAGGATTTGTTCAACCACAGAGTCACAGAGACACAGAGAAACAAAAGCAGGAAGACTTAAACACAAAAGAACGTCGCTCACCTTTGCTTCTGTGGTGAACGAGCGTCGCAGGCGGGGGCGCCCGCGCCACACCAGATAAGTCAATCTGCGGCTTTCGATATCTGCTCACTCTCGCCGGTTTCTCCGCGCAGTTCCTTCCACATCTCGACTACGCGCTCTTTCACTTTGGCGATTAGAGCTGCATACGCCTCTTCGGAGGCTTGCGACTCGGGCGGCGGATAAATTGGATCGCCGATCATCATCTTCAATGGGACAAATTTCTGGAAACTTTTGCCGCGCGGCCACGCATCGTGAAAGCCCTCGATCGCGATGGGAACGATCGGCACCTGCATGTGTACGGACAGAATGGCGGCGCCTTTTTTGAAAGTACGCGGCGTGCCGTCGATGCTGCGCTCGCCTTCGGGGTAAAGGATCAGGTTGCGGCCGTGACTCAGACCGAAGGCTCCGGCGCGCATTGCCGGCATGAGGTTCGCGTCTGGATCGACGACCACCACGCGCACAGCCTTCGCCAACTTGCGCATGATTCCCGCACCGAAGATTTCGCTGGTCCCTACGGCGAAGGAATTCACGAAGGCATCGCGTGGGAGCATGGCCGCGAGCGCAACCGGGTCGAGATAGCTTTGGTGATTCGACGAGAGAATGTACGTGCCCTTCTTAGGGAGTTTCTCGATGCCTGAGACCGTTAGATGGAAGCGATCGCGGAAAATCAGCTGCAACACGCGCGATACGAAGTACCAGAAGGCTTCGACCACGGGATGCGGGCGAGCCAGATCGAGCACGTCGGGGTCGGTCGGATCCTCGCGCAGCACGGCGCTCCAGCCGGCGAATTGCGCCTTGGAAACAGTTTTGCCAGCTGGCCGCGCTTTCGAGCACGGCATTGACCAGGTCGCGCACCGTGTAGATTTCGCGCCAGTTGACTTTCTTCGACGTCGCCGCCCAGTTCTTTTTCGATTTCGACGAGCAGTTCGACGCGCTGCATCGAGTCGAAACCGAGATCGAGTTCGAGGTTGTCGGTGGGCAGGACTCGGTCGGGTGCATTGCGAGAGTTCTGCTTGAATGACGCCGAGCGCCCGCTGGACCTCGGGCTTTTCAAGCCAGGCTTCGTCTTCTGGCGTTAGACGCTTTCTGGGCCGGGACTTCGGACTGCCCCGATGTGCCCTTGGCCTGGTTCGCGCGTACGCGCTTTTCGATTTCGAAACGCTTCAGCTTGCGGGTGGTGGTGCGGGGAAGATCTTCCTGCCAGATTTCGTAGTTGCCGATGCGCTTGGTGGAGGCTAGTCTGCTGCGAGAGTCCCTCGATGTCGAAACGAATGACCTCTTTTGCATTGACGACCTTACGTTCTTTGAGCACGTCGAAGTTCGGAACAACCACGGCATAGAGGCGCTCGGAGCTTGGGTCGCCCGGTTTCGCTTCCAGACCCATCACGCAGATTTCCTTGATGTAGGGCGACTTGAGATAGTGCGTTTCGATCTCCTCCGGATAGATGTTCTTGCCGTTGGCGAGAACGATGAGTTCCTTGCGGCGACCGGTGATGAAAAGATTGCCGCCGGAATCGAAGTAGCCGAGGTCACCGGTGTGCAGCCATCCGTCTTTGATCGCTTCGGCGGTGGCATCGGGACGATTCCAGTATCCCTTCATGACGATCGGGCCGCGGATGATGATCTCGCCCACGGGTTGGCCGGTTTCCTCGGAGGGCTGCGGGTCGAGGATTTTGGATTCGATAGTCGGCAAGGGCGGCCCCACAGAGCCGATCACAACGTGGCCGGGCGTATTGAGGAAGGCTGCGGCGGACGTCTCGGTGAGACCGTACGCGTTTAGCAGGTCGATGCCGAAGTCATGGAAGTCGCGGGCGACTACAGGATCGAAGCGCGAACCACCAGTGATGAGGTAGCGCATGCGGGTGCCGAAGGTTGCATGGATTTTCCCGAACAGCAGCTTGCCCGCGTTGAGCTTGAAGCGTCGCAGGGTGCGGTTCACTTTCATGAGCGAGCGGAGAACCGACTCGGCGATGCGGCCGCGCTTGCTGACTTCTTTGAAGATGCGCTCGTGGATCAGATAAAAAAATTGCGGGACGACGGCGAAGGCGGTGATCTGGCGTTCCTGGAGAGCGCGCAGCAGTTCGGTGGTGTTTAGAGTTTCGAGATAGACCACGCGCGCGCCTTTCACCAGCGGCAGCATCAGGTTGGCCATCTGCGCCAGCACGTGGAACATGGGCAGGATGCCGAGGACGGCGTCGGTGGGGCCGATCTGCAGAAGGCCGAAGACGGCGTTGACCTCGCCCAGCATGTTGGCATGCGTGAGTTGCACGCCCTTGGGGTCGGCGGTGGTGCCGGACGTGTAGAGCAAGGCGGCGACGGTGTCTGCGGGAGCTTCGACGGCGCGGAAGTTGGCGGGTCCAGCGCTGAAGATCGTGTCGAGGTCGCCGATCCAATTGGCTGGAGGTTGCTTGTCTTCTTTGCCGGTTGCGGATTTTAGAGAAGTGGGATCGGTAAGAACCAGCTGCACGTTCAGGCCTTCGATGGCTTGGCGGGCGGTCGCAAGGTGCTTGACGTCGGTGACGAGCAGGGAAGCGCCGCTATCCTTCAACAGCTTGGTGACCTGGTCGGCGTGGAATGCGGTGTCGAGGGGAACGGCAGTGTATCCGGCGGCAATGGCGCCCAGATAGGCAGCAACCCAGCGCGGATGGTTGTCGGCAAACAGCGCGACTCTGGCGCCTGCGGGAAGCTTTTTCTCGGTCAACCAGCGGCCGACCGATTCGGCCATCTTGCGGGTCTCGGCATAGCTATAGCTCTCGACTTGATCTTTTCGCTGGATTTCGAGGGCGATGTTTTGGGGGCCGCGCTGCTCGGCTTCGACAAACTGGTCGTAAAAAGTGGGCATGAGGGGCGGGGAAAATATACCTGAAAAGATCGAAGTCTGATTGAGGTGACGTTTCTCTCGCCCGTCCCGGCGGGCGGGGACGCCCGCCGCTCCATTGTCCGAATTCGGAAGCGCCTGCCCGCTTGCTGGTTCGGACCTAACGCTCTTGTGGCGGCATCCAATATGCTAGGCTAATCTAGCCTTTATACTGTGGGGTACGTGTCCCCCTCTGAAGGAATCCTGATTTGATTAACACCTTAGTAGCCAAGGTCTTTGGGACCAAGAACGAGCGCGAAGTAAAGCGCCTGCTGCCGCAGGTCGAAGCCATCAATGCGCTCGAGCCCGCGATGAAGAAGTTGTCGGATGCCGAACTGCGCGCCAAGACCGACGAGTTCCGGCTGCGGATCCAGGAGCGGATGCCCAAGATCGCCGATGAGCCCGATGCCGATCCTGACCGCCAGAAGGCCATCCAAGCCGAGCGCGATCTCGCGCTGAAAGAGATTCTGGACGATCTGCTGGTGGAAGCCTTTGCGGTTTGCCGGGAGGCCAGCTGGCGTGTGCTCAACATGCGCCACTTCGATGTGCAGCTGATCGGTGGCATGGTGCTGCACTCGGGCCGGATTTCCGAGATGAAGACCGGCGAAGGCAAAACGCTGGTCGCGACCCTTCCCGTTTATCTCAACGCGCTCAGCGGACGCGGAGTGCACGTGGTCACGGTCAACGACTACCTGGCCAAGCGCGACTCGGAGTGGATGGGCAAGCTCTACACCTTTCTCGGATTGTCCGTTGGCGTCATCGTGCACGATCTGGACGATGAAGAGCGCCGCGAAGCCTATGCCGCCGATGTGACCTACGGGACCAACAACGAATTCGGCTTCGACTATCTGCGCGACAACATGAAGTTCGATTTGAAGGATTGCGTGCAGCGAGTCCATAACTTCGCCATCGTCGATGAAGTTGACTCGATCCTGATTGACGAAGCCCGTACGCCACTGATCATCAGCGGCGCCAGCGAAGAGTCGACCGACAAGTACGACCGCGTGAACCGCATCATTCCGAAGCTGGAGAAGGGTGAAGAAGTCGAGGTGCCGCCCGGCGAGCCCAAGATCTACACCGGCGACTTCGTGGTCGACGAGAAACACAAGAACATCATCGTTACCGACGAAGGCTGGGAGAAGGTCGAAAAGCTCCTCGGCATCGGCAACATCTCCGACCCGGAAAACTGGGACCTGAAGCATCACGTCGAAACGGCTGTCAAAGCGCACTCGCTCTACCGGCGCGACGTCGAATACGTGGTCAAGCCCAAGGACGACAATCCGCGCGAAAAAGAAGTCATCATCGTCGACGAGTTCACGGGGCGCATGATGCCCGGGCGCCGCTGGTCCGACGGACTGCACCAGTCCATCGAAGCCAAGGAAGGCGTGAAGATCGAACGCGAGAACCAGACGCTCGCCACCATCACCTTCCAGAATTACTTCCGCATGTACAAGAAGCTGGCCGGCATGACCGGTACGGCCGAAACGGAAGCGCCTGAGTTCGACAAGATCTACAAGCTCGAAGTGGTGGTCATCCCGACCAACAAGACGCTGCTGCGCAAAGAAAATCCCGACGTTGTCTACCGCACGGAGAAAGAGAAATATTTTGCGGCGGCGGACGAGATTCAGAGGTTGTATGAAAGTGCGCAGCCGGTGCTGGTCGGCACGACCTCGATTGAGAAGTCGGAACGCTTGTCGGAACTGCTGAAAAAGAAGGGCATCAAGCACGTCGTTCTGAATGCAAAGTTCCACGAGCGCGAAGCCGAGATCGTCGCGCAGGCTGGACGCAAGGGCGCTGTGACGATCGCCACCAACATGGCCGGCCGCGGTACCGACATTCTGCTGGGCGGCAATCCGGAATTCATGGCCAAGCAGGAGTGCGTGAAGAACGGAGTCGCGCAGCCGCTGCGCGCCGCGCAAGGCAAGGTCGAAGCGGTCGTGGACGACGCGAGCATGACGCGGTGGTACTACGGCGGCAACGAGTACGCGGTCCCGACCGATAAGTGGAATGAAGCCTTTCAGCGCTACAAGGTACAGACCGACGTCGAGCATGCCGACGTGATCGGCGCGGGCGGCCTGCACATTTTTGGCACCGAGCGCCACGAAGCTCGCCGCATCGACAATCAGCTTCGCGGACGTGCCGGCCGCCAGGGCGATCCCGGGTCGTCACGCTTCTACCTGTCGCTCGAAGACGACCTGATGCGCATCTTCGCGAAGGAGTGGGTATCGAACCTGCTGCAGCGGCTGGGCATGGAAGAAGGCGTACCCATCGAATCGCGCATGATCACCAAGCGCATCGAGTCCGCGCAGAAGGCTGTGGAAGCGCAAAACTTCGAAGCCCGCAAACATCTGCTCGAATACGACGACGTGATGAACAAGCAGCGCGAAGCCGTGTACGGCTTACGCCGTCGCTTGCTGGAAGGCCTCGACCAGAAAGATCTGATTGTTGAGGACTATGTTTCGGGAATTTTGGGCGACCTGATTGACCAGTGCTGCCCGCTCAAGGAGCACGTCGACAACTGGGATCTCAAGGCCTTGAAGGACGGTATCTTCACGCGCTTTGGCGTGGACATTTATGCGGAGGGCATCAAGCCGGAAACGCTGAACCGGGGCGAACTCGGCGACGCGATCTTTGACAAGTTGAAGGAACGCTACACGGCCAAGGAACAGATGATCGGTCCCGAGGCCATGCGCTATCACGAGCGCATGATCATGCTGAGCGTGCTCGACTCGCTGTGGAAAGACCACCTCCTGAACATGGATCACTTGAAGGAGGGCATCGGGCTGCGCGGTTACGGGCAGCACGATCCGCTGGTCGAGTACAAACGCGAATCCTTCGACATGTTCGAAGAGATGATGAAGAAGTTCCAGGAAGAGACTGTCCGGTACCTGTACCTAATGCAGGTGTTGGAGCGGCCACTGGACGGCGGAGTTGGCCCAGAGGGCGGACCCGGCGGTCCCGTGGGGCAGGGCGGACCGGAGGATGGCGCGCCCATGCTCCGTCCCGGTGGCGGCAATGGTAGGCCTCCGCGCCATGTTGCGACTTCTGTAGATGATCTGGAGGAAGCGTTCCAGCGGAAGAAACGCCGCGAGCTCGAGTCGGCGCGCATGGCTGGGGGCGGCGAAGCGAAGACTGTACAGCAAGTGGTCCGTGGCGCGGACAAAGTGGGGCGCAACGATCCATGTCCTTGCGGGTCGGGGAAGAAGTATAAGAAGTGCCACGGGGCGTAGATTTAGCTACGAGCTCCGAGCTCCGAGCTTTGAGCCGCGAGGGGTCGAAGGAGTGGCGGAGGGGTCTCACTTCAGGATCGTGTTTTCGTGCGATGTCCGCAAAATCCAAAAAAGACTCATTTACCCCTTGCCAGCAGTCGTAAAATAGAGACAGGCAGTGCGGGAGGCTTCCCCATGATTGCACTTCGCCTCGTCCGTCTCATCGAAACTCATTCCGAAGAACTGGCTGAAGGCTTAACCCAAAAACTTCTGTCGTCGGAACGCACGCGGGACTTACGCAAAGTTCCCGCCAACGAACTTCACCATCGTTGCCACGAAATCTATCGCAATCTCAGCGACTGGCTCCTCAACAAGACGGAACACGATGTTGAGGAGGTCTACAAAGCGCTGGGGGCCCGGCGTGCGCAGCAAAACGTGTCGATGGCTGCGCTGGCGTGGGCGATCCTTCTCACGAAAGAACATCTGTGGACCTTTCTTGATTGGGAAGGCGTGCACGGCGGGTTGCACAACGTGTTCGGGGAGTTGGAATTGTTGCGCTTGCTCGATCAATTCTTCGATCGTGCGGTGTATTACGCTACGGAGGGGTATGAAGAGGCGGCCGCGTCGCGGGCGGCGTAGCCAGTCGTCAGTCGCTAGTCTTCAGTCGTCAGGGAATTTGGCTGACCACGGACCGATTCCTCAAGGCGAACCTCGGGCGCTGAAGCGCACTTTTATGTCTGCGGTTTTGGTGCACGAGTAAACTCGTGCCCTTCCCTCGCACCTGATCGAAGTCAGTGCTCAGACCCTGTCGGTGATTTCTTAGCGGGGTTTGCGATTCAAGGCCTGTGGTCGACGGCGAACACTCTTACCAGATCGAATCGCGCGAAAAGTCATTTCGTTCGCTGAACTGCGGGTTCGGCGTTTCCAGGCGAAGAATAATCCGGCATACGTGTCGGTGAGATAGTCTTCGGTGTGGATGCCTAGACGTTTTGCGGTCTGATCAATCCAGCGCGCCGGGCCTTCGATCTCGCCGAAGTCGCCGATGGGGGTTTCATCCACGACTACATGGCCTCGGCCATCGCTCCACTCCGCACGAAATTTTTCATAGCGAAACGAAGGACGGAAGCCAAGGACGTACAGAATAGTGTCCATTTTCGGGCCATCCTCCACTTTCGTTTCGAGCTCCACGCGCGTTTTGTGACGGGCCGCCTTGCCCTTGGATTTGTGGGTGAGCAGCCAACGGTCGCCATATTTGCGCAGCCGCAACAATTCGCCGCGCTTCCGTAAAGTTTGTCCCGGCAGATCGTAGAGGGTATTCATCTCGTGCGTTCGCGGAGTGACCAGGCTGAACTTGGCGGCTCGGAGGCGGCGCGTGAGAGCCCGCGTGCCTGCTACCCGAAACTTGATCTCGATTTCTTTGCTAGACGCCATATCGGACTAACTGAACGTGGGTAGCTTTACCAGATCGGCCGGTGGCACGGTCTCGATGGGTTGTCCCGCCTTGCGCCACGCGGTCAGGCCGCCGACCAGGATAAACGCGTTAAATCCTTTTTCCCGCAGCATGTGCGCCACCCGGGCGCTGGTTGCTTCGCGCACTCAAGTGCAGTAGAGATAGACGTCTTTATCGGGCGGAAGCTTCTTCAGTTCCTCTTCGAGATTGTTGGGCTCGATGCGGATGGATCCTTTGATGCGAGCGGCCTCTGCGTCGTAGTAGCCGTGACTGCGCACATCCACGAGCAGCACTCTGTCCGCTTCTTCGGAAGCCAGCTTTTCGATGAGTTCTTGCACCTGCACACGTGGCACGACGCGATACACGCGGTTCTTGCGAACCAACCAAATGCGATACGCGGCGTACACGATCAGCCCCAACAGCAGCACTTCTTCAATCGCATGGCCGGCTGTCTGGAAGCTGCTGCCGATGGCTTTCAGAAAGTCCCGTCCCAGGAAGCCAAGCGTGAAATAGGCGAGGACGTATAGCGCGGCGCCCAGCGCGTCGTAGCGCACGAACTGACTGAACGGCATCTTCATGCTGCCGGCGAGCGGAGGTCCCATGGTGTTTACGCCGGGAATGAATTTCGCGATGACGAGGGTAGTTTTGCCACGCTTATAAAACGATTCGGCGGAGCGAAGAATGCAGGTCTCTGGATTGGCCGAGACTTTGCAAAGGAATCCGAGCAGGGTCCAGCCTGTCCACTTGCCCGCTAGAAATAGAAGGGTGTCGCCGAGGACCATCGCTCCCAGTGCCAAGGGCAACAGAATGGGCGCGCGCAAGACATGACCAGCCACCGCTGCACCTGCAGCCACAAGAGCAAGCGCCGCGGGAACAGGCAGGCCGATCGCCTCTGCGAAAACTAGAGCGGCTACGATCGCGTATCCGTGCCGGGAGATCATGGAAATCAGGTCAGACATGCCGTAGGGCTAGACTAACGGTGATCGGGGAGCCGAGTCCAGCCGAGGCCTTCGGCAAATTGCGAATCCAGAACGGGTGGTCCGCATCCAAGACTGGGAAACGACCTGAATAAGAGGTTTCCATGGCACACGCAACGGCTTCCGATACGCGACGCTACGTCAATCTGCCCAGTCGTCCGTCTACCCTTCCTTTCAGCGATGGCGTTCTGGTGGGAGACACCTTTTATCTGTCCGGCCGAATTGGCATCGATCCGGTAACCGGCCGCGCGCCTTCTGATGTGGATGCCGAGATCACGTTATTGCTCGACGGGGTGCAGTCAGTATTGGCCGAGGCCGGAATGAATATGGACGACCTCGTCTCAGTGCAGATCTTTTCGCCCGATCTTTCTTTGTGGGAGCCGTTCAATGCGGCATACGTGAAGCGCTTTGGACGGGATCTGCCGGCTCGGGCGTTCATTGGATCGGGCCCGCTGTTGCTCGGGGGCAGGTTCGAGTTGATGGGAATCGCGGTGCGCAGGTCGTGATTGCGAGGGGCTGGCGGGCTTACGCCCGCTGCGCGTAGTGTCGCCCCTGGCGGAGCTCGCTCGTGCTTGGGGCCTTACCCAGTGCTTACGCACTGGGCCATCTTATGCCGCCGCTGGTGCGGCTCTTGTTGGGCTAGTTCCAACTGCCGGATACGAAACTGAAGATCGGGAGCAAACACGATCCAGAGCAGATACGGAATCAGCAGCCATTGCCCAGCAACGAATATGGAATGAGTCCTTTAGCTCCAGCGCAGCAGGGAAGACAGAATCATAGCTAATGCCCAGCAAGGAAATCGGCAGTAAAGCAAGAGCAGTCGCCGAGATCGTTGTCTGCTGCACTTAGTTCATCTGCCAGATGCGGAAGTTTAGGTAGGACGCGAAGACCACCCAGAGCAGGTAGGGAATCAGCAGCCACGCGGCCAGCAGGGAAATTGGCAGGAAGGCGACAGCGGTCGCCACAATCATCGTCCACAGGATGAGGACTTCCGCGAAGGCCGTGCCAATGCGGTGCAGGCCGAAGAAAATCACGGACCACAACGAGTTCAATACCAGTTGCACACCGAACAACCCGAGGGCCAGCCTTCCCTGCGACCAGGTTGAATTGCGCCAAACCAGCCAAGCGCTGATCGCCATCATCAGGTAAAGGACCGTCCAGACCGGACCGAAGATCCAGTTGGGCGGCGTCCACTCCGGTCGCCGCAGTTGCGAGTACCACGTATTTACGGATGAACTGGTAAAGAGCGATCCGATCGCGGCGGCCGTGAAGCAGACGACGACGAAGGGCACCAGAGATATCCAGGATCCTCGGTCAAACATCGCAAGGCTCTTTCGATTCGCGCCCGTCGGGTGCTAGGGCAAAGTTACGGCGACTGCTTCGCAAGGCCGCGTCCCGACGCGCCGGTAACTGTGTTGCACGGCGGAGTCGAAATAGATGGCGTCCCCGCTTTCGAGCGAGAAGTCTTCGTTCCCCACCTTTATATCCAAACTACCACTTACCAGGTAAAGGAACTCCACTCCGGGATGGTGATGGGGTTTGCTTTTCTCCGGGGGTACGTCCTGAAACTCGGCGAGAAACGCATTGAATTTGCGTTCGGTTGCAGGGTAGTCGAGACATTCGAAAAAGTAAGCGACTTCGCCAGATCCGGGACGCTCAGGAAAACGGATGCGGTCCTCCTTGCGAACGATGGCCACGACGCGGCGCTTTCTCTCATCGGTAAAGAAGAATTCGAGGCCGACCCCGAACACCAGCGCAACTCGCAGCAGAGTAGGCAGGGTCGGGAATAGCTTGCCGCGCTCAAGTTTGGAAAGCAAGGCTGCGGAGAGGCCGGTGTGCTTGCCGAGTTCCACCAGTCCCATGCTTTTCTTCAGGCGGAGTGCTCGCATTTTTTCGCCAATGGCATAGGGCTTCAGACCGTCGGTAACTGTTTGAGAGATCATGTTAATAATTCCTAAAAAGAAAATATATTTAATCCATAGTAAATATTCCGGCACCGGACCGCAAGTAGAAATCGTCCAAAATGCGCGAAAACGAAAAGCGGCTCCCTGGGAGCCGCCTTGGCAGGAATTTCTTTCTTACTGTGATTACTGGGGCTTTTTCTTTCCGAAGAGGCCGCCCAGGGCATCGACCGCACTGCCGGCTTTTCCGCCGCCGGCCTTGCCGCCGCTCAACACGCCTTGCAGTGCGCTGCCGGCGAGTCCGCCCGCCATGCCTTTCAGGTCGGGAACAAATTCCGGCTTGGAGGTAGTTCCCGCGATGCTGAATGGAATTCCGCCTTTGCCGCTGCCCATACCAGCCACCTGCGCCAGGCCTCCGGCCATGCCACCGTGAAGGTTAGCGAGCATTTTGAAGCTCAGGCCGCCCGCGGGACTTACTGTGCCTGCGCCGGTGATCACTCCGATCGCGGGTACGGTCAGGTTTAGATTGTCGGCCCGCGTTCCTTCTGGCGCGACGCGCGCGGTCGTGCTGAAGTTCTGAATGCTTGTGTCGGGATTCGAAGCAGCTTTACCCGCAAACGCGGAGAGTGCGCCGAGCTTCGATCCCAGGTCAAAGCCGGACAGTTTGGTGTCGGAGAGGCGGACTGGACCAGTGATGACCAGCTTGTCGATCGGGCCGACGATGCTGAGATCGGTGGACAGCGTTCCTCCCTTCAGCTGCGAACCTGAGGGAAGAACAACGCCGAGCGCAGGAAGCATTGCTTCGAGTTCTTCGACCGGCATGTTGGGTCCATTAAGCTTCATGTCGAGGATCTGGGTTTCGCCCTGAGTTTTGAAAGAGCCGGTCAAGTGAGCGACGGCCTTGCCGATCTCGACATCGCCTTGCGTGAGATTGCCAGATTGCTTGTCGAGATCGACGTCCACGGAATGCTTGATGACCACCGTCTTTGTAGCCGGCGAGCCCTTGGGCGAGAACTGCAGCTTGTTGCCCGTGAAAGTGCCGATTGCCTTAGCCACGCTGCCGTTAGAATTCAGAGTTCCGTCGAAGCTGGCCAAGCCGGCAATTCCGCTGGCGGGATCGATGAAGCCGGAAGCGACGATGTCCATGTTGTTCACTTTGACCTTGGCTTCGAAGGGAGTCTTGGCGGCGTCTGTGGCATTGATCGGTCCAGCCTGGCCGGTGATGTCGGCCGCGCCCCCTGCAGGCAGTTTCGCTGTGAGGCGGAAAGGGAACTGCGAAGTGGGTGAAAAATTCGTGACGGTGATGTTCACCTGGTCGTAGACGTGCGGCTTCGCGGAGGAGTTTGCCTTGCCGACAATCAGCTTGCCGTCGGTTACGTTCAGCTTGGCAACAGAAAAGTTGCCGGGCGCAGAGGACGAACTCGAGGGCGAGGATTTCTCGGCGGCCTTCCCGCCCAGGCTCGAGAAATTCCATTTGCCGTCGGGCGTTTTTAACAGCGTGATCTCCGGCTGTTCGAGGGTGATGTCGGTTACACGGATCTCCTTCGAAGTGATTAGGGGCATAACTTCGATGCCCACCTTCAGGGATTTCGCGATGACAAACGGAGTCTTGCCGAATGCGGGGTCTTCGGCGATGGAGATGTTGTCGGCCGAGACGCTGCCGGTGAGGATCGACAGGCTGAGATTTCCAACTTTGACTTCTCTTCCGAGGGCTTCGCCCGCAGTGGCTTCGATCTTGGGCCGGAAGCTGTTCACGTTGATGAAGAAGGGAATTGCGATTAGAACCACGACGAGTATAGCAATGACGATACCGACGATTTTGAGGATGCGTTTCATAGACTCCCTGCCTTCCGAACGGACGGTGAGGTTACGGTGGAAAGATCCAAGGAAGAAGCACGGCCCGGAACAGCGACTTTGTGGCCTAAGAGTCTATCAAAAAACGATCGGTGCTACCGGGTGTCCTGAGTCAACTCGGGGCTGGGAATGGAAGTCCCTTCGAGTTCCTTTTGTCGTTGGTCGCGTTGCGCTCCGCTCATTTGAACAGAGGTTTCGAGTTCCTTCTTGCCTTCAACTTTCCGTCCCATGTGGACAAGCGTCTGCCCCCGCAGGTAGTGGATGCGCGACGCTTGCGGATCGAGTTTGCCGGCCTGGTCCAATTCGGCAAGAGCCTTCGGGTATTCCGCTCGGCGTTCATACACCTTGGCGAGCCCCAGGTGGGCGTTGATGATGCGCGGATCAAGGCTCAAGGCTTTGCGAAAGTTCCTCTCCGCGGCGGCGTCATCGCCTGCGAGGAAGCATGCATTGCCTAGTTCGTCGTAGTTGAAGACTACATCCGGCTCGAGAGCGATGTCTTTTTCAAATTCTTCCCGGGCTCTTGGGCTGTCTCCACGCTTGGAGTAGAGAAGACCAAGATTGAAATGAACGAAGGGAAGTTTGGGATCGGACTCGACCGCGGTGTTTAATTCTTTGGCAGCATCGTCGTAAGACTCGAGGTTGAGCATCGCTTTGCCCAGCAACATGTGGACCATGGCGGAATCTTCGCCGACCTCCGCCATGCGGGCGAGGGCGCGGTCGGCGAGTTCTTTGCGGTCGGCTTTGTCGGCCGAGGTGGTCAGGACGTAGAGATAGTTGAGGTCGCGGGATTGTTGCGACCAGAGAGGCTCCAGAGCGTCGACCGCTTCCACGTAACGGTCGGTGAAGAAGTAGCATTGCCCGAGGAGATAGCGAGCCTGCAGCGATCCCGGTTCATCCTTCACCACGGACTCAAACGCGGGAATCGCGTGCCGGTAGTCGCCCCGGCGATAGTGGGCAAGGCCAATGTTCAAGCGGATTCCGGATATTTGCGGCGCCAGTTTTGTCGCGCGTTCAAGATTGGCGATGGCTGCGTCCCAGTGTTTGCGGCGCATCTGGATGACGCCAAGATTGGCGTAGGCCGCGGCAGCGCGGGGATCGAGGGAAAGCACCTGGTTGAAGCTGCGCTCGGCTGAGTCCAGATCGCCGCTCGTCAGCGCAGCCTCCCCACGTTTGAAAATTGTCTGAGGATCACGATCGCGGGGAGATGAACTTCGGCCAGCAGAGGACTGTGCGTCAGCCGACGGCATCAAGAACAGAACTGTGCATGCGAGGATAG
This sequence comes from uncultured Acidobacteriota bacterium, assembly GCA_963745435.1. Lineage (GTDB taxonomy): Bacteria > Acidobacteriota > Terriglobia > Terriglobales > Acidobacteriaceae > Gp1-AA133. The sequence continues at coordinate 173,347 of CAVUXK010000008.1, forward strand.
TCAGGACAGCGCCGATTCTTGACAGGGCTCGCGCCGTCCTGTAACGTCCGCCAACGTCAGGTTGCGCGGCGGCGAGCGCCGTGCGCGCCGCGATGACGGTGGGGCACCGAGGAGACGGGAAGGGATTCATGGTCACGATTCGTGACGTAGCCAAAGAAAGCGGATTCTCGTCGACCACGGTTTCCATCGTACTAAACAACGCGCCGCTCGCCCGTTACATCCCGGTTGCTACCAAGAAGCGCATTGAAAAAGCCGCGAAAAAGCTGGGCTACCGGCCCAATCTGTTCGCGCGGTCGTTGCGCAGCAAGCGCAGCCACACGGTAGGAGTCATGGTCGTTGACATGACTGACCCGTTCTGCACGCTGGTGCTGCGCGGCATCGAAAATTCCCTGTACCAATCTTCCTTCCTGCCCATTCTCACCGACATGCACAACGAGCGCAGCCGGTTTGAGCGCTACCTGGAGATGCTGCTCGACCGCCGCGTGGAAGGCTTGATCGTCGTTGCCAACTGGCTTTTCCTGGACATCAATCTGCTTTCCGACCTCGAGAAGAGCAGCGTGCCGACGGCGATTATCGGGTGCGAACTCAAGAACGAGCAGATGAGTTCGGTGATTGTCGATAACGAGCTCGGAGCCCAGCTTGCCATCGAGCATCTGCATGCACTGGGACATCGCAAGATCGCATTCATCCGCGGCCCCAAGGGTCTGGTGGATAGCAGTCCGCGCTGGAAGGGAATTCGCAATTTCGCGAAGTCGAGCGGCCTTGAACTCGACCCGCGGCTGATTCTCGATCTGCCAGAATCGCGCGATCCGATTTCGAGTTTTGAAGCCGGGCTCAAGCTCACCGAAGACCTGATCAAGCAGAAGCGTCCCTTCACGGCGATTCTGGCTTTCGACGACATGACTGCCTTCGGCGCGATCCGTGCTCTGGCCAAAGCCGGCATTCGAGTCCCTGAGCATTGTTCCGTGATCGGCTTTGACGACGTCGCGAATGCTGCGTTCTATACACCTGCTTTGACCACCATCCGACAACCGTTGGAGACCATGGGCGGTATGGCGGTGAGCCTGGTGGTCGACGGCATCAACGCGGTGCTTGAAAAACGCGAAGCTTCCGCCCTGCACCGGAAGGTCGCGCCTGAACTCGTGATCCGGGAATCCACCCACTCCCTCAGCTAGCTCCCCGCTCCCCGCCAATCGGCCATTTTCTGCTTGACATGCGAAATCATATTAAAGCACTATTCACACGTTTTAATAAAAGCTTTCATTGAACTGGAAGACTTTTGAATCTGTAGATGCAAGTGATGTCTGCGCGCCTGGTGAGGTGCCGGAGGCGACAGCCGATGCCCGGCATGGTGGGGACCGTTCTATTAAACGGAAGGTACATGGTGATCCGATGAAAACTCGCATCCTGTTGTCGCTTGGCTTGCTCCTGCTCACGTTTACGGGAGTGTCAGCATACTGCCAGACTTCCGCCTCACTTGTCGGCTCTGTGAAAGATCCTTCGGGAGCCACCGTGGCCAACGCGCAAGTGACCGTCGCGAACACCGATCGCGGAATCACCCGCCACACCACCAGCAATGCTGACGGAGAATTTGCCGTACCGGCACTTTCGCCGGGGAAATACGACCTTAGTGTGGCCGCGCCGGGATTTAAGAAATTCGAAGCCAGAGGGGTTGCGCTCGAGGTCGGGCAGAAGGCGCGTGTCGAAGTCGCCATGCAGGTGGGAGCAGCCTCGACTGAGGTCACGGTGGAAGGCAGCGTGATCGCGCAGGTGGAGACCCAATCGTCGGAACTGGCGGGCACGGTTAATGGAAAAGAAATCAGCCAACTGCAGCTCAATGGCCGGAATTTTACCCAACTGGTAACCCTGGTGCCAGGCGTGAGCAACCAGACGGGGCAGGACGAAGGCTTGGTGGGTGTGGCGGGCAATGTTGGGTACAGCATCAACGGGGGCCGCACCGAGTACAACAACTGGGAACTTGACGGCGGCGACAACATGGACAACGGCAGTAACACCACGCTGAACGTCTATCCCAGCCTCGACTCGATTGCCGAGTTCAAGGTTCTGACCTCAAACTATGGCGCGCAGTATGGACGCAACGGTTCGGGAACCGTCGAAGTCGAAACCAAGTCGGGCACCACCACGTTCCACGGCAGTGCTTACGAGTTTGTGCGGAACGATGCCTTTAACGCGAACAATTACTTCAACGCTCCCAATCCGGTGCCTTCCTACAAGAAGAACGATTTCGGCTACACGGTGGGCGGGCCGATTTTCATCCCGAAGGTTTACAACACCGACAAGCGAAAGTCTTTTTTCTTCTGGTCGCAGGAATGGAGGCGCGACCGTGTTCCGGGACAGGTGTTCAATGTCGCCGTGCCGGGATTGGCGCAACGTACGGGTAACTTCAGCGAGCTGTGTCCTACGACGAATACGCCTTTTCAACGCGATAAGCCAGACGACCCCAACATCCAATATTTTCCCGACTGCCCGGGCACGCCGATTGATGCGAGAAGATGGCAGCCGTTTACCACCAATGGCGTCTTGAATCAGATTCCCAATGATCCTAACGATCCGAACGTGCAAGGTCTGCTGAGCCTGATTCCTGTGCCCAATGCCGGTGGCCCAGGGGCATGGTTCTACAATGCGGCACCGATTCAGCCTACGAACTGGCGGGAGGAGTTATTCCGGATCGATCACAACATCACTGACAAGGTACGGGTGTCGTTCCGCTACATCCATGATTCATGGGATACCCTGAATCCGACTCCGCTGTGGACGAACATTGGCAGCTTCCCGACGGTGCAAACGAATTTCAAGGGGCCGGGAATCAGCATGGTGGCGCGGTTGACGGCCACGATCTCGCCGACGCTGCTGAATGAATTTGTCGCCAGCTACACCTCGGACCACATCATCCTGAATAACGTGGGCGCCTTGAATGGCCCCACTGGATCCGCATACCGGAACTTGTTCAACAACGATACGACCACCGTGCTGCCTGGTATCAATCTGGTGGGCGGGAATTCGTATAATCAGGGCTTCGGCGAAGACGCGGGCTACATTCCAAACGGCCCCTATAACGCCAACCCAACCTACACGTTCCGCGACAACGTCAGCAAGATCGTGGGCAAGCATAACCTGCAGTTTGGCGCCTACTTCGTGGCGGCACAAAAGAACGAACTAGGTGGCGAGTTGGCGGCTGGATCGATTCCGGGCTACCTGACCTTCGATCCGTCGCTCTCCTCCACCACAAGCGGAAACCCATTTTCCGATCTGTTGCTAGGCAACATTCAGAGCTTCGGACAGCAAGACCGCTTCGTGAAGTACTACAACCGTTACAAAATTCTGGAGCCGTACTTTCAGGATGACTTCCACGTGACCAGCCGGCTCACATTGAATCTCGGAGTGCGAGTCAGCCTCTTCGGCACCTATCGTGAACGTTACCATCAGGCGTTCAATTTTGATCCGGCACACTACATAGCAAACCAGACGACCATCGATCCGACCAGCGGCATCGTGTCGGGACTGGGGACCGATCCGAACCAACCAGTCAGCCTCACCAATCTGCCCAATGGAATCGTGCAGTGCGGTGTGACCGCCGGAGTGCCTGTCGGGTGCATGAAGGGACACCTATTCAACCCAGCGCCTCGGATTGGATTCGCTTTCGATCCCAAGGGAGACGGCAAGACCGCAATACGTGGCGGCTATGGCGTCTTCTTCGAGCACACCAACGGGAACGAAGGGAATTCGGAGTCGCTGGAGAACTCTCCGCCGCTGGCCAACACGTCGCAGCAGGTGAACATCGTTGGGTACAACAACATCGGTTCGGCCGGGGCCGCGACCGCGCCCACATTTCCGTTGGGCGTGACCGCGATTCCAACGAAAGCGATTTGGCCGTACATGCAGCAGTGGCACTTTGACGTGCAACACGAACTTCCGCAGCACATCGTCGCCACGGTGTCTTATGTAGGCAGCAAGGGAACGAAGCTGACGCGCACCAGCGACTACAACCAGTTGCTCCCTGTCTCACCGGCGGACAACCCCTTCCTGGTCAACCGAGAGCCGATGGGCGGCGACTGCGGCATTCTGGATGGGTTCAACGTGCCCACAAATGGCACCACGGGGTCAGGCGTGCCGGTGCCTTACGGAGGGGAAGGAGTCTTAAGTCCGGCGGTCAATTTTGGTATCGCGAATGGTTGTGGCACTCTGGCGGACGCGTTTCGACAGTTTACCGGTTACACATCGATCAACCATATCGAGAACAAATCGTCGTCGACGTATCACGCGCTGCAGACTGCCGTGCGGAGAAACTTTGGTGGACTGGACTTGAGTTTCTCCTACACCTACAGCCACTCCATCGACGATTCGTCGAGCCGCCAGGACGGGACACTGGTGAACAGTTTTGACTTCGCGGCCAACCGTGCGGACTCGAACTTCGACCAGCGGCACAACCTGAGCCTCAGCTATGTTTGGGATCTGCCCTTTTTCAAGGAGAAGGGCTGGAAGAGAACTGCACTGGGAGGTTGGCAATATTCGGGGATTTTCTCTTTCTCGACTGGTTCTCCGTTCAGCGTGACTGCAAACGGTGATGTCGCGGGCACCGGCAACGGAATCGCCACCTCCGCCGCCTTTGCCGATCTTGCAGGAGATCCGAATGGCTCAGGTTCCCACCGGGTCATCACGAACGGAGATGGAACGCATGCCTACCAACAGTACAATCCCTCGGCCTATCGAGACCCGATCGGGCTGACTTTCGGCAACGCGGGACGTAACTCGCTACGAAATCCCAATCGCACCAACTTCGACATGGCGCTGTTCAAGCACTTTGCGATCAAGGAGAGCATAAGCGTCGAATTCCGGGCGGAGGCGTTCAACATCTTCAATCACACGGAATGGGGTTACATCAATGGCGACGGTGGCTCGGCGGCCTCGAACAGCGCAAACCTGAACTCAGGTACGCAAAACGTCGGTGCGGACACATTCCTGCAGGTACTAACGGCACACAATCCGCGAATCCTGCAGCTGGGCGCGAAGTTTATTTTCTGACATGCCGGGTCGGATGAAACAGAAAGCCCGGCCTCAGTTCAGGCCGGGACTTCTGATATCCGGGGCCTCCCTAGCGGGTTACCACGTGCTGCGTGATGCCAATCGACACCGCGGCAAAGGCGTGCTCCAGATCGGCCATCAGGTCGTCGACATGCTCGATGCCAACCGAGAGGCGAATCAACTGCTTCGTGACGCCCATCTTCTCGCGTTCTTCTGAGCGAATCATCGCGTGCGAGGTGATCACCGGAATGGTCACCAGGGATTCCACTCCACCTAGACTCGGGGCGAGGGTGAAGAGTTCCAGAGCTTCGGCAAAGTGGCAGGCGTCTTCACCAGTGCCATCGATTTCAAAGCTTAGAACGCCCCCGCCACCGTGCATCTGTTGCATAGCCAATGCGCGCTGCGGGTGTCCCTCGAGGAACGGGTAGTTCACGCTGCGAACTTTCGGATGGGTCTTAAGAAACTGTGCTACGCGCAATGCATTCTCGTTCTGTCGATGGACGCGAACCGCGAGTGTCTTGATTCCACGCAATAGCAGCCAAGCCGCGTGCGGATCCATGTTGCAGCCGAGGGTGGTGCGGGTGGCGTGGATGGAGCGCACGAGGTCCTCTCGGCCGGCGATGATTCCGCAGATGATGTCCGCGTGCCCGCCGAAGTATTTCGTGCCGGAATGCATGATGAGGTCAATGCCGTGTTCGGAGGGGCGGCAGTTGATCGGCGTTGAAAACGTACTGTCCACGAGAGTGACCAGACCGCGTTTCTGGGCAAGGGCTGCGACTCGCTTCAGGTCAACCACGCGCAAGGTAGGATTGGTTGGCGACTCGAGGTAAAGCAGCCTGGTATTGGGACGGATCGCGGCCTCGTGTTGCTGGTAGTCGGTGGTATCAACGAGTGTGACCTCGACGCCAAATTTCGGAAGCCACTGCGTCAGGAACTTCGTTGCGCCGCCGTAGATGTCCCGTTGAGCGACGATATGATCGCCACTCTTCAGGAGTGAAAGGATTGTCGTCGTGATCGCCGACATGCCGGAGGCGAACAGTAGCGCTGCATCGGTGCCCTCAAGTTCAGCAATGGCTTTCTCGGCAACCGTGTGCGTCGGATTTCCGTAGCGCGTATAAAAGCGATCGGTATAGGTAGCCCGGACCTGCTCTTCCATGTCGATGGCTTCGAAGGTGGAAGTCTGGTAGATCGGCGTACTGACCGGACCGTTCTTCTTATGGAGGTCCGTTCCGCCGCGTACGGCCTCGGTTTCAGCGCGACGCTTGCGTTTGTTCATCTTTCACCTCCGTCATAAGTAGAGAACGCTCTAGGCTTTGACCGTAGCCTGATCGACTGCCGGTACCGGCGAGAACCACTGTTCCGATCGTGCGTGCCGGCCGCTGGTTAGTTCGTCGAATGCTTTCTGAAGCTTTCGCGTCACCGGACCTGTCTTTCCGCTGCCGATCGTGCGGAAGTCGATCTCGCGCAAGCCGATAACCTCAGCGGCCGTGCCGCAGACGAAAACTTCGTCGGCGATATAGAGCTGGTCGCGCGAAATGGGCTCTTCCACAACCGTGTAGCCCAGGTCTCCGGCAATCGTGATCAGGCTGTCGCGGGTAATGCCCTCAAGAATCGAGCCGCGCGGCACGGTGTAGATCACCTCGTTGCGCACGACGAAAATATTTTCGCCCGTGCACTCGGCGACGTAGCCGGATGGATCGAGCATGATTGCCTCGTCAAAGCCGAGGCGCTGCGATTCCGTCTTCGCGAGGATCGACCCGACGTAATTGCCGGAGACCTTCGCTTTGGTCATCATGATGTTCGGATGAAGACGCGTAAACGACGAGATGTTGGCGCGAATGCCGCGCTCCTTGGCCTGTTCCCCCAGAAAAGCCTTCCATTCCCAGACGGCAATCATGAGCCGCGGCTTGCCGGCATCGACCACCATACTCATGGCGCCGTCGAGATAAATCAGGGGACGGATGTAGCACGATGAGAATCCGTTGGCGGCGATGAGCTGATGGATCGCTGTGGAAATCTGCTCACGCGTGTATGGCAGATCGCGAAAGCCGACAACCAGCGCGGAATCGAGCAACCGGTCGACGTGTTCGGTCAGACGGAAGACAGCCGGCCCGCGCTCGGTCGCGTAGCAGCGGATGCCCTCGAACACGCTGTATCCGTAGTGCAAGCCGGCATTGACGAAGGGCACGACGCCTTCCGACGAGGGCCGGAGTTGGCCGTCGATCCAAATGAATTGCGGGGTCCCTGACATGACTCTCCTGAAAATCGATAGAGTACTGCACGCAAATGCACTGCTACCAGATTAAGCCGCCGCCTCCGCAGGGAGCAAGGAAAACCCTTGGTGGGCCTGCAAAACCTCGCTCCGGAGGATTGTTATAATCCGTCGCCTATGGAGACTGGACTTCGAAATCGTGTGGCCATCGTTGCGGCATCAAGCCAGGGAATTGGACGGGCGACGGCTGAGGCGTTTGCTGCTGAAGGGTGTCGCGTTGCGATGTGCTCCCGCAATGCCGCCGCGCTTGAAGCCGCCGCAACGGCTATTCGCCAACAGTACAACGTCGAAGTGTTGAGTGAGCCGCTCGACGTCACCAATGCCGAGGCAGTTCGCACCTTCGTGGAAGCGGTTGTCGCCAAATTCGGCGCGGCTGACATTTGCGTGACCAATGCCGGTGGACCGCCGGCGAAAGGGTTTCTTGCCGTATCAGTCGAGGAGTGGCGGAAGGCGATCGATGCGAACTTCCTGAGCACAGTCTATTTTGCGAAGGAAGTCATCCCGCACATGCAGAAGCGGAGATGGGGACGGATCATCACGATCACGTCGATCACCACCAAGCAGCCGGTTTCTGACCTGGTGCTGTCGAACGCCGTGCGCGCTGGCGTGGTTGGCCTGGTGAAGAGCCTGGCCAACGAGTTTGGGAAAGACGGCATCCTGGTGAACAACGTTGGCCCCGGCTTCACCGCTACCGACCGCCTGAAGGAACTGGCGAAGGCGCGCTCCGCGGCTTCGGGGAAGTCGCAGCAGGAGATATTCGATAGCTGGGCGGTGGATGCGGCTCAGAAGCGCATTGGCGAGCCGAGGGAGGTGGCGGACACGATTGTGTGGCTCGCTTCCGAGCGGGCATCGTTCATCACCGGGCAGACAATCCTTGTGGACGGCGGCGCTTACAAGGGGCTGTAGATGTGTTGAATTTTGCTGCGGTGTGGACTGATGCTTTCTCCTGAGAACTTTTCTGGTTCCACCCGTCTGCATTTCTTGCGAACTCTACCTGCTTCTAGTAACCTATCGCGCAACTCCCAACCCAGTTTAAGTTGACCCGGGATCATTATCTACTCCGGCACCGTGGGGCGGGAGAATTGTCCGTGGGGGACGAACAGAATCATGCCGGACCGGGTAATTGGGCGCGGTAAGGCAGGGGCCCGTGCTCGTGCTTCGGCTTTCTGTCGTTCCATTCGCTAGATTTCAAGACTGCAAGAGCAGATAAACCGTGAACCCCAAGTGGGGGAGGAGTGTATGTCCCAGATTCTTCGCAGCCGTCTATGGTGGTTGATCCTCGGCGTTTCCATGCTCGGGCAGGCCTTTGGCCAGGGCGGCGCAACCGGCGCGATCAATGGCACGGTGCAAGATGCGTCGGGCGCTGTCGTCGCGAACGCCGACGTCAAGATCATTAATCAGGACACCGGCACGGTGACGCGCGTCGACAAAGACGGACGCCACCGGGTCGTTCACAGCGACGCTGCTGCCGGTTGGGACCTACACGGTTAATGTGACGAGCGCCGGATTTCGGGAAGGCGAAGATTCCTCGATATCGCCGTGCGCGTCACTGAAACAACTCGCATGACGGCGAAACTCGGGCCGCTGCAGGTTCTTGAGAAGGTGGAAGTGCAAGCGCTGGTGCAGCGGTCGAGACGACGACCGCGACGACCGGCGCAGGCGATCGAAGCGAGGACTATTCGCGATCTGCCGCTTGCGACGCAGAATTTCAGCAATTGCTGACCCTGTCCTCCGGCACGCAGACCGAACTGAACGCGTCGGCGTCGTTGGGACGCGGGATGTGCGTATTCACGTGAACGGGCAGCGCGAAGACAATAACAACTACTTGATCGAGGGCATCAGCGCGACCGACTACAACGTCGCCGAAGTGACGAACACGCCGCTGCCCAGTCCTGACGTTGTTCAGGAATTCAAGGTGCAGACGTCACTGTACGATGCAAGCCAGGGCCGGAATGGCGGCGGCAACATCAACGCCATTCTGAAGACTGGACGCAAGAATTTTCACGGCAGCTGTTTCGAGTTCTTCCGGAACAATGCATTGAATGCGAACGAGTGGTTTCTAAATGAACAACGAATTGCAGCTCAATGGCCAATCGACGGCCGGATATCAAGCAGAACATCTACGGAGGCAGCTTTGGTGGACCGATTGGCCACGAAGGTCAGTTGGGTTTCTTTTTTCTAAACTATCAGGGGACTCGTCAGCGGAGCGGGCTCTCGCCGGGCGCTATTATCAGCACCATTATTCCTGTTATCCCAACGACAAGGGATCCGCAGACCTTGGTCAATACTTTCTTCCCTGGGGATCCGACCGTTACCGCAGCCGACCTCGACCCGGTTGCAGTAAGTCTGCTCAATTTCAAGAGCAGCCAGTTCAACGATCCGAATGGATTTCTAATCCCTTCAGCTGACCCGGCGACCGGAAAATTTGTGCTCAGTAAAGCTGGTAAATACACGGACGATCAGTTCACTCTGAACTATGACCGCGATTTCCGCGGAGGATCCGACAAGATTTCTTCGCGTTTCTTCTTTCTCAAATTTTCGCTCGCTCTTGCCTTTCGGGGCCGGGGGCCTGCAGGCAACGCTGGGCGGAACGATTAACGAGACCGATCTGAATTTTCCGCTCGATCTTCCAGTTCGTGACCGATTCTTGAGCTTAGCGGAAACACACTTATTCAGTCCCCGACTGGTGAACGAGTTCCGATTTGGTTATGTACACATCAACAACAAAGCGATCAACTTGCCGATCGTGAACGTTGACGATTTAGGAATCGTGCGTCCGAACAGCAATCTTTACAAGACGATCTACAAATTCACTTTCGGCAGCTATCAGATTGGTCCCACACCGGGGGCGGATCAGAGCCAACTGCAAAACAATTTCACATTTCTCGACACTGCGAGTTACACCTTAAGCAAACATAGCCTTCGTTTCGGCGGCGAGTATGACAAGGTGAATCTCGATAAGAATTTCCCACAAACGTTCAACGGACAGGTGTTCTTTTTCGGTGCAACCGATTTCCAGAAGCTTCTTGCTGGGCGAGCCGGGCTTTTCTTTCGGGGGTAGCGGCGTTTCGACCCACCACTACAAAGTCGATGACTACGGATTGTTCATCCAAGACGACTACAAGGCGACTCAAAATCTAACCATCAACGCTGGGTTGCGGTGGGAGTTGTTTGGAGCTGCAAAGGACGATCTTTGCCACATCGGAAATACACAGGCGTCGCTGGTTAATCAAGGGGTGGTGCCCTTCTTTTATCCGAAGTGCGTAAGCAAACTTGGGGTGGCGGGTTTCACCGGGACAGCCAGTCCCAGCACAATGAGCAACGGCTACTCGTCCAACTTCGGTCCGAGACTCGGCTTTGCGTACGATCTGCTGGGCCGGCACACGACGTCGATACGAGGTGGTTACGGCATTTTCTATGTGCGTGAGGACGTGGGTGCTGTTGATCAACTCTCGTTTACAGCCCCAACGCTGCCTATTACGACACCTCTCGGCACTCCTGGAGACATGGCGCACCTGTTCTCAGTCGGACCGGGCAGGTTGCCAGTGGGCGGTGTTATCGATCCAGCTTTCATTCCCACGTTTTCCCATTTCCAAGGTTTTCAAAACTGCGGTGCTGCAGACATAACAGAATGTGGGCCGATCTTCGACGGCAATATGATCAATCTGTTCGGCCTGGAGGTCCCCCGACATTTTGTGTCTCCCAGCACGCAACAGTGGAATATCAGTATCCAGCGCCAGTTACCCAAGGACTGGGTTTTTGAGATTGGGTATGTCGGCACAAAGGGCACCCATCTTCGCGAAACTCGCGATGCTATTCAGCCATTCGATGCCAGAACACATCCGGTAACGATCACAGACGTTAACAATAATACCTACACGATCACGAACAACACCTTTGCAAATGCGGGGGCTCGTTCGCGCGCTTTAGGTCTGGCCACGGGTAATTATCAGTTGTTTGCCAGTGACGCTTGGTCGCACTATCACTCGCTGCAGATCACCGCATCGCACCGATTTGCCCGCGATTTCTACTTCCAGGCGGGCTATACTTGGTCGAAGGCGCTGGACGCAACGTCTACCGGCAACACTGCATTCAATACCGCTATTAATGACCAGACGAACTTGAGAGACTCTTATGGTCCGTCTGATTTTGATCGTACGCACCGGCTTGTTGTCAGCTATAACTGGGATCTTCCGTTCATGTCCAAGAAGACCGGGCTTGTCGGAGCCTTGCTCGGAAGGTGGTCGCTGAGCGGAATTACAACTTTCCAATCTGGAGCGCCTTTCACGGTGATCGACGCTGGTGGAGGATCGGCATTTGCTCTGAGCAGTCCGAACACAGCAACTGCGACGTTGAATCCAGGATTTACGATTTCATCGGCACAAACACACGGAAGCGTGCAGAGCCGTGTCAACCAGTGGTTTAATCTTGCCGCCATTTCCCCTGCTCCAACCATCGGAGTTGACGGAACCACGGGGTATGGCAACTTGAGCCGCAATACTTTTCGAGGGCCGTTCCAACAAAATTGGGACGTTTCTCTGGGCAAAAACTTCCGCGTTACCGAGGGAACAAATTTCAAGTTCACCACCGACTTCTTCAATATCTGGAATCACCCCATTTTTGCTAACCCCAGCGGTATATTTGAGGCATCTGGTTTTGGGCAGATTACGGCGACTAAGGGTACGCCACGCCTGATCCAGTTTTCGGGGCGGTTCTCGTTCTGATGAAAGACTCCACGACCCGCATTCCGCTTCTCGAGCGTGACCAGGTTTCACCGGAAATTGCGGCGGTCTACGACGCCCTGCTGAAGCAGCGGGGCGTTGTTCCAAATATGTTCAAGACGCTTGCGCATACGCCGGGACTCGCGCTTGGAGTTGCGGGCTTTTTGAAGTCGTTGCTTAGCGATGGGGCGTTGCCTGGTTGGTATAAGGAACTGGTCGCGACCCGATTGTCGGTGCTCTTGCAGTCGGAGTACGCCATTGCAGCCCATGCCTTGTCGGCGCGCCAGAAGGGGGCTAGCGAAATACAGATCGCGGCAGTGCGGTCGGATTTCGAAACCGGGCCATTCACGGAACAGGAGAAGCTCGGGTTCCGGTGTGCTGAACGGCTGCATGAGTCGGCGGGAAAAGTAGATGATGCGTTTTTTGTTCAACTGAAATCTGCTTATTCGGATTCGCAGATCGTGGAACTGGTCGCGACGGCAGCGGCGTTCGAGTTGTTCCCGCGCCTGGTGGATGGTTTGCGCATTCCGACGACTCCGGTTCCCGAGTCGGTCGCAGGAAAGAAGGACTAATGCGTTCACTGGCTGCAAGACTCTCGGTGATGAGCGGGGAAGGCGCGCTTTCCGTGTTCGCGCACGCGAAGGAACTTGAGCGGCAAGGTCGGTCGATCATTCACCTCGAACTGGGCGAGCCTGACTTTCACCCGGCGCCGACCGTGCTGGATGCATTGGAGAAGGCGTTGCGTTCGGGAAAAGACCGGTACTGTACGGTCTCCGGAATTCTGGCCTTGCGTGAAGAGTTGGCGGCTTATCTGCTGCGTACGCGTCGCATCCTGGTCGATCCCAAAAACATAGTGATGGCCCCGGGATGCAAGCTTTCACTTTTCCTGACGCTGATGGCGATCGTCAATCCCGGCGAGGAAGTGCTTTATCCAGACCCCGGTTTCCCCGGCTACGCTTCCATTACCGCCGGCTTCGGGGGCGTGCCCGTGGCCTACGAACTCTTGGAGCGGCACGGCTTTCCAACCCGATCCCGACGAGATCGCCACGAAGATCACGCCGCGCACCAAGGCAATTCTGACCTGCTCGCCGAACAATCCTACCGGCACCGTGTACACCGACGCCGTTCAGCGGCGGATCGCCGAGTTGGCCGTGGAGCACGATCTCTACGTGCTCTCGGACGAGATTTACGCGCGCATCATCTACGGCGACGACTACATTTCCATGTTCAGTTATCCGGGGATGCCGGAGCGCACTGTCATCATCGACGGATTTTCGAAGAGCTTTGCCATGACGGGATGGCGTCTCGGTTATGCGGTTGCTCCGCCGGAGATTGCGGAACAATTAGATTTGCTTGCCATCAACACTTACACCTGTGTCGCTGAATTTACCCAGTACGCCGCCATCGAAGCGCTGCGCGACACAGCGGGCGCGACTCCGAAGATGGTAAAAGAATTTGCGGGCCGTCGAGAGCAGTTTGCGCGGGAGTTGAACGAGATTCCGGGCTTTCGTTGCCCGGCTCCCGACGGCGCTTTCTATGCCTGGGTCAACATCACGGGAACCGGCATGAGTGCCGAAGAAGTCTGCCGCATCATGCTCGAGGAAGCCGGCGTGGCTGCGATCCCGGGAGCGGCATTTGGTTTGTCTGGGGGGGATTTCGTGCGCTTTTCGTTTGCTTCGTCGAATGCGACGCTGCACGAGGCTGTGCAGAGAATCCAGAAAGCCTCGGCAGCCTGGCAGCGCACTCCGGTAGCGCGCTAACTGGAGATTTTCTCCACGCCCCGGCTGTTCTTTTGCGATCTCTACGGTAGTCTTTCCAGGATTTCTTTGCAGGTCATGCTCTGACGGAGACCCACGAAATGAAGGAGACCTCCAGACTCCACCGGCTCACAGGTTCGGCCCTGTTGCTTCTGCTCGCCACGGCAGCGTTTTCCCAATCGCGTCCACTGGCCAACGTCGACCAGGTCCACATCATTTACAAACGTCTCCTCCCGCAGATCGAGAAGATTCCAATCTTCGATCATCACGCGCACCCTGGTTTTCCAGATGATCCCGATGTCGATGCCATGGCGTCGCCGCCCGGCAGCGCGCCTCTGCGCGAGCGCGATTCGAATCCTGAACTGGTGGCGGCAGCCAGGGCGCTGTTCAACTATCCCTATGGCGACTTGTCGGCTGAGCATGCGAAATGGCTGGTCAACAAGAAGGCAGAGTTGAAGAAGCAGCAGGGGACCTCGTATTTCTCGAACCTGCTCGACAAGCTCAACATCGAGCAGGGAGTTGCCAATCGCGCCATGATGGCGGACTACCTGGATCCCAAGCGCTTCGTCTGGGTCTTCTTTGCTGACTCTTTCATGTGGCCCTTCGACAATCAAAAAGAGAAGGCACGCAATGGCGACCAGGCGGTGTACATTCCGCTGCAGGAAAAGATGCTGCACCGCTGGATGGCGCAGGAACAGGTGAAGGGCTTGCCCCCCGGCTTCGACGATTATCTGAAATTCATCACGCAGACGCTCGAGGACAATCAGAAAAAGGGCGGCATTGCCATGAAGTTTGAAGTCGCCTACTTCCGCTCGCTTCGGTTTGGGGATCCGAGTCGTGAAGACGCGGAAGCGATCTACAAGAAGTATGTTGGCGGGGGAGTATCGGCCGAGCCCGAGTATCGGACGTTTCAGGATTACATCTTTCGCTATCTGATCCGCGAAGGTGGGCGGCTGCATCTGCCCGTGCACATTCACACGGCGGTCGGCATCGGAGACTACTTCAATATCTCTGAAAGCAACGTGATGAATCTCGAAAACATCCTCCGCGATCCGCGTTATGCCAATACCGTGTTCGTACTGATTCACGGAGGCTATCCGTTGGAGCGCGAGGCTATCTGGCTGGCTTCGGTCAAGAACGTCTACATGGATTCGTCGCTGATGGAAGTGGTGATGTATCCCGCGGCATTCAAGGATTCGCTGCGGCAGTGGCTCGAAACCTTCCCCGACAAAATTACCTTCGGCACCGATTCATTCCCGTACAATGACGCTCTGGGCGCGGAAGAGAGCTACTGGCTCGGCGTGCAGACGGCCCGCACGGGATTAGCGGCGGCGCTGGCGGAGATGGTCGCCACCGGAGAAGTGAGCGAAGCCAAGGCGCTCGAAATGGCGCACGCTTATCTGCACGACACGGCAGTGAGTCTCTACCCAGGAAAGGTCCACTGATGCCAAAGGCAAAGAAGAAAGCTACGCGCAAAATCGCTGCGCCGCAGAAAGCGAAAAAAGTGGCGAAGCGGGCTGCGCCGAAACGCGCACCGGCAAAGGTGACCGCCATCAGAGGGGAGCTCAAGTACATCCCCTGGAACACGGTCGAGCTTGAGAACATGAACCCGCTTCTGCAGCGGCAGTTGGTGGTCGGTCAGGACATCATGGTGGCGCGTGTTCTGATGAAGAAAGGCTGCATTGTGCCCCTGCACAGCCACTACAACGAGCAGGTAACCTACATTCTCGAGGGCGCGCTCAAGTTCTGGATCGACGGTAAAGAGATCGTCGTCAATGCCGGGGAAGTGCTGACCATCCCGCGCAACATGCCGCACAAGGCGGAAGCCCTGATGGACACGGTGGATCTCGATGTTTTCAATCCTCCGCGCGCTGACTGGATCAATAAGGCCGACGACTACCTGCGCCTGAAGGAAGAGCACCATCACGACAAGCTTTGGAAACAGGGCTGAGTTCGCTATCCTGAACACCAGCGCAGGGAGATGCGCTCTTGAGACTGCGGTTTCAGAGTGGCTATCGTCTCTGCGCCACCCACGATGAATCCCACGGCATCCGACATCAAAAGTTCGGCAGCTGTCTCCCGTCTGCGCTGCATCAACTGCGGAGCCATCGCCGACCGCGCGGATCAGGACTTTCGCTGTCCGAGCTGCGGCGATCTGTTCGAGGTCTTCTATCCGGGCTGGCAAACGGACCAAGGCTTGTCGGTGGGCCAATCATCCGAAATCCTAAAGCAACTTTGGCGCGATCGAAAGACGTCACTCGCTCCGGCCGACACAAGCGGCGTGTGGAGATTTCGGGAGCTTCTTCCAGCGCTCAAGCCAGGATTTGAGCCCATCACGCTGCGCGAGGGGAATACGCCGCTGTATGAGCTGCCTCGCTGCGCGAAATCCGCCGGAGTGGAGTCCTTGCAGGCCAAACACCAGGGCATGAACCCGACCGCGTCTTTCAAAGACACCGGCATGACGACGGCGTCTTCGTTTGCGCGGCAGGAGGGATTCCGCTGGGTCGCCTGCGCATCGACCGGGAACACTTCTGCGTCGATGGCTGCTTATGCCGCTCGCGGAGGAATGCGCAGCCTCGTACTCATTCCCGAGGGCAAGATTTCATGGGGCAAGCTCTCGCAGTCGCTCGACTACGGAGCGGTTACTTGCCAGCTGCGCACCGATTTCGACGGCTGCGTGCGTGTGTTGAACGAGCTGGTCAAAAGGAAGCCGATCTATCTGCTGAATTCGGTTAATCCTTATCGAATCGAAGGTCAGAAAACTGCTGCGATCGAATTGCTGGAGCAGCTGAACTGGCAGGCTTCGGATCATATCGTCGTTCCCGGGGGAAATCTGGGGAACTCCTCTGCGATTGGGAAGGCGCTGGTCGAGATGAGAGATCTTGGCCTGATTGCGCGTTTGCCAAAGTTGTCGGTGATTCAGGCGGAAGGCGCGAATCCCTTCTTCCGCAGTATTCATGAGCACGCAGGCAAACAACTGATCCCGACGCAAGCGGACACACTAGCCACAGCGATTCGCATCGGCAATCCAGCATCGTGGAAGAAAGCGCTTCGCGTGGTGCAGGCTACCGGCGGTGCCGTGGAGCAAGTGAGTGAGATTGAGATGGCCATGGCGAAGGCAGAAATCGGAGCCGATGGCGTGGGTTGCGAGCCCGCTTCAGCCGTTACTTTGGCGGGATTGAAGAAGTTGGTGAAACAGGGATTCGTGAAGCCGAACGAAAGCGTGGTGTTGATCTTGACCGGCCACGTTTTGAAGGATCCTGAGTTCACTTTGAAGTTCCATCGCGGAGATCTCTTTGCGGGGACATCGCATGAACTGGATGCAGGTTCTCTCGCCGCGCTGCAGCGGGCTCCGCTCGTGCTTGACGCTAATGTGGACGTAGTCGCCAAGACCCTTGAGCAGTTCGAGGGCAAGGGTTGGTAATGGCCTGGTCTCCCAAGAAGCAATCGCGCAGATTCAGCATCAAACTGCCTGCCACATCAGCAAACCTGGGTCCGGCATTTGATGCCGCTGCCTTGGCTTTCGACCTCTATCTGAAGGTTGAGGCTCGCGTCGCAGGCGATTATTCGATTCAGGCGACAGGACGAGATGCTGCGATCTGCGGCAACCTTGAGAACCATCTGATCCTGACGACTTACCGGGAAGTTCTGGAGGCAGAGCAACGACCCGCGCCACCGCTCGCGCTGAAGATCGTCAACGACATTCCGATCGGGAAAGGATGCGGATCGTCGGCGGCCGCTCGCCTTGCCGGCATCGCTTTGGCCGATCACTTCGGTCGGCTTCGCTGGAAAGACGCCCAGATTGTGGGAGAGGCCTCCCGCCGCGAACACCACCCTGATAACGCGTCCGCATGCTGGATGGGCGGCCTGACGGTGGCTCGAATGTCGGGCGATGCGGAAGCACAAGTCGCCCGGATCGCACCGAAAGGGAATTGGCCTCTGTTGTTGGCTGTGCCTCCGGAGCCTTTGTCGACCGAAAAAGCACGTGCCGTTCTGCCGTCTCAGTACTCCCGCGCCGACGCGGTCGTGAACATTCAAAATTCTATGCTGCTGCTGGCGGCCTTTGTGCAAAGCAAGCCCGAGTTTCTGGAGGCGGCTCTCGAAGATCGCATCCACCAGCCGTACCGTGCGGCCCTGTGTCCTCTCTTGCCGGCCATGCACGAGTTTGACCGGGAACAGGGAATTCTGGGAACTGCCCTGAGTGGCGCAGGTCCGTCGGTCCTGATATTTTTGGATACCCGACGCAAAGTGGCGCCAAAGAAAATCGCCGCCAAGGTGGCGGCGTATCTGAAAGCCAGGAAGTTATCTGCCGAACTCTTTCTCACGACGATCGCGAGCAAAGGCGCAAGTGCCAGTCGCAAAGGGTAGTGACTGATTAAAGGGCTGCAACCTGCAGCCCTCCCGGCACATCAAATTCGACCGTTAGTTCGTCTGCTCGTTTTCGAGCACGGTGTAGACGCTCCAGCAGTGGGCCTCGAAACTCACCTGCGGCTCACGCGCGGCTCGCGCCGGATAGGACTCGACCGCTAGAAAATAACTCAAAATCTCGTGCTCGACTTCTCGCCGCCGAGCTTCCTCCATCAGGTCCAAACTCGTTTTCGACTTCATGCACTCCATATCCCAACCTTTCGCGTAAGTACCGACTGTTTGTCGGGCACTCAGCTTTCAGATTTCTCGGGAAAAATGCCAAGTACCGTCCGGCATCTTTGCCTTCGATTGGGGGGAAGGTGCAGATTAGTGGCGCGACAGACACTCGTAAATAGCACCGGCGTGCTACCCGTTCTTCGGAAGGTAATGCAGAATTTTGCGTCTGTTTAGAAGAGTGATTTTTCCGTCTGGTCTTCTCGGCAGAGTCTCGAGATCCGTGGCGACTTCGGACTGTAGCGCACGATTACATCTCTACCCTTCAATCGTTCCACGAATCTGCGTGCGGACGCTTCTCTCAAGAAGGTCTTTGTGAGATGACCGGCGTAATAGGTGCCTTCTGTCGAGTAGGAATAGCCAATTTCGCTCGTGTAAAAACTAACGAGATACCAGAGACCCTCTTCTCGATTCTGCGTTACCGCCACTGATTCGACTTGGCCCCGGGTGGTCGGCCAGTTACGTGGGGATTTGAAGGAGTCGTCGTCCGAGTTTGAGTTTGTGAAGAATTCGGTAAGAGTGCGCCCAAGCAATTGAGCCAGAAAACTCTTTCGATTCGAGACATGCAGCGTGCTCTGATCCGCCGCGCGCACTGCGGAGGTGGCGGGCTGGCCCGCCTGGTAGCGAACCGGGATTATTTGCCCTTTTACGAGGTCGACGTACTCCCACGCATCCTGCTCATCTGCGAACTGATGGGTCCAATATCCGGAGAAGAGCGATCCCTCAACGGAGTAGGAATAACCCAGCTGGACCAGTGACTGCTGGGCGAAACCGACGACCTTCGCCGTCTCGATTCTGCCCTGCGTCATCGGCCAGCTCCCCGCGCGCAGTGACCGGTACAAGCCCGGCGCCCTCCGAAGAAATAGCGCGATGGCGACGAGCAAAACGAATGCACAGAACGTGAGGAAGAACTGAGCATACTGAGAGAGGACGGTATAGATCTCTGCGACCATCGTGGCGCGAAAGAGTATATCCCGAAAAGAGCAGAGGTCAGGCTACTTGCTCATGGGCGGGACGATCCCGTTGTGCCGCAAATACACCACCATCTGACCGTAGTGGTCGAAAATGTGGGCTACCGTGAGCGTGGTTACTCCGAGACGCGTGATGGTGTTCTGTCCCCATGGGCTCTTGAGGGACTCGGTGGCGTTCGTTTCATTCATGCTGGCGACGGCCTTGTGCATGTAGACGAAGGAATCTTTCAAGAACTGAACAATCTCCGCCTTCGTCTTAATTGAAGCTGGACCTTCTTCGCCTCCGAAATCAACGGGCGGTTTTTCCTGCAGGATCGCTCCCCCAAATTCATAATTCGAAGCGGCTACGTGCTTGATCTGACCCGCGAAGGTGCGCACGCCTTTGAACTCTCCGTCGGTGGGAGCGTAGCTGTACTTGTCTTCCGGCATTACTTCGACCGCGGACATGAACTCCTTCTCGGCGTTAGAGAGGGCACGATCCATCACCTGGGTGAGAGTACGAGGAGGCTCCGGCTTCGGCATCTGCTGCGCCACCAATGCGCTGCAACATCCCAACAGCAGAATTCCCATGCGAATCGTTATTGTCTTCATCGTCTCCCCCTCAACTTGTAACCGTACCTAATCTCTCACAACCGAAGGTGCCATCGCGAGATGGTGAGCGCTCAACCGATGTTTTCGGATGGTTGCTAGTCCCGCTAACAGCGCCAATGCCGAGCATAGCAACGCATTTGGCAAGCCCACGCGCGTTGCCAGAGCGCCCCACATTGTACTGCCAATCGCCATGCCACCCTGCAGCACGAGCAGATACATGGATAATGCCCGCGCCCTCACCCACGAGGGGCACATCGTCTGTGCTGCCGTGTTCAGGCAAGCGAGGATCCCGATCCATGCAGCCCCGGCTGTGGCAAGCGCGGCGCACAACCCGCCAAAGGATGAGATGCGTCCTGCGGCGAAGGTCATGGCGGCGAACACGACGATGGCTGCTGCCACCAGTCCATCTACCGAAAGCCGCCGGCGCAATCTTGGTAAGATCGTGGCTCCGGCCAGTGCTCCCACGCCAAAGCATCCGAGCAGTACGCCGTAACCCGTCGCGCCGAATGGCCGCGCCAGAATGGGCAGAAGCGCCAGCAACGCGATCGCGCCTACGCTGAAGGCGCCCGTGCGAATCAGCACGGACCGCACCAGCGATGATTGGCGCACATACTGAACGCCTCCGCGTATGGCGTCCCAGAGGGCTCCCGTTTCAATTCGTTCGGGTGCGGGCCGACGCCAGTGATAGAGAACGAGGATCACTCCGAAGAACGACACGGCGTTCAGCAGGAAGGCCGTACCTGAGTCTGCCTTGGCGATAACCATGCCGCCGAGCGCAGGGCCGATGGCGCGCGCCACGTTAAATCCTGCCGAATTGAGCGCGACCGCCGCCGCGTGCTGTTCGTGGGGAACTAACTCTGGCGTGATCGCCTGCCACGCAGGATCGTTCATTACCGCACCCAGACCTAGGAGGAAGGTGAACCCAAGCAAGGTCCAGGGCCCGACCATGTGCAGCAGCGTAAGAATTCCGAGGGTGCCCGAGGCCAGCACCATCCATGCCTGGGTTATGAGCAGAAACCGACGCCGGTCAACCAGGTCGGCCAAAGCTCCGGCCGGAAGGATAACGAGAAACACAGGAAGAGCCACCGCCGCTTGTACCAGGCCCACCATCAGGGGTGACATGGTGAGGGTCGTCATCATCCAGCCGGCGCCCACGGCCTGCATCCATGTGCCAATGTACGAAACGATGGCCGCGAGCCACATCGAGCGGAAGATGGGTTCCCGCAAAGGGGCCCACGCGGAACTGCTCTGCTCTCCGGAAATCGAGGGCGGCAGCGTTGTGGGCGTCTTCACCATCTCGGCCATCTAGAGAGATCCCTCCAAGGCAGCGGCACGCCCGAAAGGCCATTCTCGGCCTCGCCAGGCGCGCGCCATGTAAATCAGGATCCCAAGTATCAGAATCACAAAAGCGTAACGGATTTCTTTCAGCGCATTCGCGCGAACAAACAGGATATAGCCAAAGCCGATCGACGCAATCAGTGCGGGAAGAGGGTAGAACCACATTCGGAAAGGACGAGGCATTTCGGGGCGGCGAACCCGCAGCACGATCAGTCCAATCGATTGCACCAGAAACTGCAGCATGATCCGGATGACCACCAGCGCGGCAATCACGTCGGCAAGACGAAAAAAGCAGAAAAGTGCAGCCACCACCCCGAGGGCTACCAAGGACACATATGGAAATCGATGTTTCGGATGCACCTTGGCAAAAATCCGGAAGTAGTTTCCGTCGAGCGCCGCCGCATAGGGAACCCGGGAGTAGCCGAGCATCAGGGAAAAAACCGAGGTAAACGCCGTCCACATCACGAGGCCTGTGATAATTTTTGCGGCCCAGGATCCATACGTTCGTTGCATAAACAGTGAAACGATGTGCAGGCGGTCGTTCGCGCCATTGACGGCAATCATTTCGCGCCAAGGAACGACCGCCAAGATGCTCAAATTCATCACGATATATAGACCTGCGACCAGCGAAATTGATAGCAACAGGGCTCGCGGAATGTTGCGAGCCGGGTCTTTGACTTCATCGCCCAGAAAACAAACGTTATAGTAGCCCCAGTAGTCGTAAGTGGCGATCAGCATCGCGCTTCCGAGACCGTTAAAAAAGTTTCTCGAAAATGTAAAGGCACCGTCAGGAAAGTCGAAAGCTCGCGCCGCACTAAAATGGGTGAGCCCCGCGACGATGATCCAGCCGATCGTGCCCATCACCACCACCCACATGATGGCCGAGAGGCGCCCGATCACGGTGATTCGCCGATACAGCAGAAACACAGCCAGCACACATGCACCAATGGCGACAACCGTTCCAGGAGTAACCAGCCAACTCACCTCGAGGTTCCCGACCAGGGGAATGTGCGTCTTCGCCGCGCGCGAGAAATAAACCCTGGCTAGATTTGGCCAGAAATATCCGGCATAGTCCGCTACGCCGATGCAGCCGGAGGCGATCGACAAGGGAGCGCTGAAAGACAATTGCCAGATGAATAGAAATGAAATCAGCTTGCCGAGGCCGTTCGGTCCGTAGATCTCTTTCAAGTACCGGTAGGAGCCGCCGGACCCGGGCATCGCCGCCCCCAGTTCCGCCCACACCAGCCCATCACAGATCGCGAATCCAGCGCCCAAAATCCATCCGAGCATCGCCTGCGGGCCGCCCATCGCGGTCACGATGAGGGGCATCGTGATGAATGGCCCAACGCCGATCATGTCGAGCATGTTCAGCGAGGTGGCGGATGCTAGCCCCATTCCGCGAATGAGCTGCGGTTGACCGGCGGACGTATCTGCGGCGTCGGTTTTTGATTTCTGCATGGTGCGGTGTGACAGTCGATTCAACTCATGCCCGGCGTCCGAAGGTCGGCGTCAGCGCAACGTCCTGCTTTGCGGCACGAGCGTTGACCTGCCACATCTAGCTAGTGCTTATCGCCTGCCTCGTGTCCGGCGGCGAGAAGGTTGACGTAAAGACGCAAGGCTCCCGGAACCCCAGCAGGCAACTGCCGGAAGAACGCGTAGCCGGTGTAGATGTATGTCCCTTTTGCGTAGGGCGCCACTACCAGGCCGCCCTTGAGATCGCTTTCTCCCGGATCGTGCGAGGCCAGCAGCGGAGTGAATTTTGCGTCCCACGTGTCGAGAAAGTAGAGGCCACGCTCTTGCACCCAACCGTCAAAGTCGTGCGCCGTAATCTCATTCGGGTAGTGGAAGATTCGATTGTCCGGCGCAAGGATCTGGACCGCGGCTTCCTCGACTGAGACCCGCCCTCGCCCGAGGCTTGCCGGATACGGAGTGAACGATCCCGAATTAAAGTTGCCGATGTCAGTTTCATATTGCGCGAGCAGCGTGCCGCCCGCTGAAACGAAATCTAGCAATTTCTTGTTGTTCGACACCACGTCTTTCTGCGTGTCGTACGCGCGGATGCCCAGAACGATGGTTGCGTAACGGCTCAGGTCCTCAGAGGCGAGCTTCTCAGCGGGGATCAGCGTGACATCGAGGCCAACCTCGCGCAGCACCTCAGGAATGTCGTCCCCCGCACCCATGATGTAACCGATCTTCAGTTTGCCTGGGACTTTCACATCGACGACGCTGACCTTCTGGATGGACGGTTGATAGTAGTAGAACGTGTCGAGGTCATCGCGGGTTACGACTGAATATCCGTCCGAATAGGTCTTCCCTTGGTACTCCAGAGACGCCTTGATTGAGAAGCGTCCTTCCTGATGTGCGGCGGGAACAACCTGGAACTCGCAAATCTTCACTTCTCCAGAGCTAGCAAACGATGTGTGCTGGGAAGTCGGGCTTACCTGCCACCCGGAGGGCGCTGCGACTTTGACCGTCGCAGAGGAGTTTCCGGAGATCCCGCTGCGGACCTGAACCTTTACCGTCCGAGGTTCTTTTTGCCCGACAGGAATTACCTGCGACACGGGATCGATCGCGATAGAAAAAGGCGGGCCGACGGCCAGCGCTCGCCGCTTCTCGTGTCCAGCGGAGTCTTTGTAAGCCACCGTTCCCACGCCGCCCAGTTCACTGCTGAGTCCCTCAGCCGTGTAGTCCACATGAGCATGAAGCGGGGAAGGAGGAAAGGCGAGAGTCGCGTAGCGCGCATCGTCGACGGTGTTGAGCCCTTCCGTTTCCGGATCGTTGCGATGCCAGTAGGGACGCGTGTAAGCCGCGTTCTCAGGTACGGTCACTCGAAATTGCGCCGTGGCTTCTTTTCCGGCGGCAATGGTTTGTATCTTTCCGGATGTTGCGGCGGCCTTCCAGCCTTCCGGTAAATCCAGATCGATATTGCGAACGGCGATTTCCCGATCCCCGGAATTACGCACCCGAACACTCACTCCGAAAGTTTGGCCCGGAACTGCCATGAAGGCTTCCTCGGCGCTGGGTGCTACTGCGGCAGCTACGTCAACGGATATTGAGAGTCCGAGAGCGACATTCGCTGCTTCCTGAAATTGTTCCTGCTTTAGGCGGAGGTTGCCCAACAATTCCCGTTGCCCGATGGGAGCGAGCTGCTTTTCATCCACCAGGCGCGCGATCAGCGCATTCACATCGCGAAGCCCTTGCAAGAGTGGCAATGCAGCTTTGCCGGGATCGGCTGCCACTTTCTTTGCTTCCTCAACTTCCTCCCGTACCTTTACGAGTTCCGGGCGAAGATAGGGAACCTTAGCCTCGTCAGCTCCAAGGCGGTTCGCCAATCCGGGCAGCGTTGTATCGATCCCGTCAAAGAAATCTTCCTCGTGACCTTCCTTATTTTTCGTGGAGGGGAGCACCGAGTCCACAAGCCGGTAGAAGACGTAGTGTGGGCCTGCGTCGACGGACCATCCGCCGGCGCCTTGCGAGAGTTGGCGGCGCAGACCTTCCATGGCGAACTGCTGGTACGTCATGCCCAACAGCGAATCTTTCTCGCCGGTCGCGAGCTTCACCGTGTACTTTTCCGGCGCGCAATCGTTGCTGCGAAAAGGACAGACACGGTCGAAATAGAATTTCTTCGCCTGCCAGGGGAGCAGACCTTCGCTGATTTGTTCCGGGAAGCGCTTGGGATCAGCCGCGGCGCGAAAAGCCTCCCGCGTCAGAGTGCCGGAAGCCTGATGGTTACCGTGGCCGTCATCTTCGGTGCCTTCGAAGCGCGACACCAAGACGTCGGGACGGAAGGTTCGAATGACCCGCACAATGTCGGCCAGCGCTGGATCGTGGCCATGCCACTTTTCAAAAGTCTCGTCCTGGCTTTTTGAGAAGCCGAAGTCCGCCACGCGAGTGAAACGCTGCTCGGCGCCGTAGTAGCGATCCGACGCACTCAGCTCCAACGAACGCACCACGCCCAGCACATCGAACAAGTTGCTGCCCACTTTGTTCTGTCCACCTTCGCCCCGGTTCAGTGTGAGCAGCAGAACCGTGTCACCTTTCCCGCGTGACTCGACCGTCATCATGCCGCCGTCTTCGTCGTCCGGATGCGCAGTGGTGTGCATCAGCCGGGCGGTAGTCGAGAGCCTGCGCAGCATCAGCTCCAACCCAGCCTTTCCGGAGTCTTGGGGAAGAGGATTCAGGCTGGCGGCGTCCTTCGCCGTCTGCGCGGACGTGCAGCTGAGAAGGGTGAGGCCTAAGATCAGCGGTGAGAGGAAAGAAAGAATTTTAGGAAAGTATGGGGACTGGGCGAGTGCCCACGGTTGGCGAGCCTTCAGAAAGATCATGCTCTGTAGTAGATGGAAAACTTCGCGGATTGGACGCAAGTTTCTGCCTGAAAACTCAAGTAAATAAGACTCTTGCCGGCGGGAACGGTTAGCAGACTCACTTGCCCTGCGCCAACAGCGGCTCCTGGCAGAAGCGGGCCGCTTTTAGAAGATCGGCAAAATCCGGAGTGGCTCGCAGCTTGTCGAGCAGCGGGTCATTCTCGAGGGCGGAATAAGCACAATAGTTCTGCTCAATCGCAATGCGCAGCATGTGCACGGCAGCGTCTTTCTTCCCCGCGTAGGCCAGCTCGGCGCCTCGCTGATATGCCGTTTCTGGATCGTCTCCGGCGGCGAGGGCAGTCGAATCCTCTTGAGCGATCCGATCCAGGTCGGCCTGTGGACGGACCCCCAACACGGCTTCCGTCAGGTCGCGATGGTAACGCGGGCCCGACGGCACCTTCTTTACGGCCTCTCTGGCCTCTTTCAATTTGCCTTCACGCAGAAGAATCGCCGGCATCATCCAGTTGGCCCATTCCGATCCTGCATCGACTAGAAGGTATTCCCGTGCTCGCTCGGTATTGCCCAGGTATAAGAACGTCAACGTGCAGGAGCGGAACAGATAGTTTCCCGGATCGAGGCGCAGTGCAGCATCGCACTCGCGGCTCGATTCATCGAGCAGGCCGGCGTATCGATCCACATACCCGAGCGTGAAGTGTGCTTGCGCGCTTTGCGGACGGCGCTTCACCAAGGTGCGCGCCGACTGGTAGGCCTTCGACAAATCTCCGCGCTCGACGCGATTCGTGATGAGCTGGCTGGCGGCAAGAATCAGGTTGGGATCCAGTGCCAGAGCGCGTTCGCAGGAAGAATTCGACTTCTGAAACGTCTCTTCTCCCCCACTCGAATACTGGGAATCGAAGTAGTAGCGGATGCCGAGAGCCTGCCATGCCGGCGCATAACTCTGGTCAAGGCCGACCGCACGCTCGAGCATGGAAATCGCCTGCTTGTTCGGTTTTTCGTCGTGCGGAACAGCAGCGCTGCGGAGGTAGAGGTCGTAAGCTTCCTGATTTTTCGGCGGAGTACTGGTTTCGAGAAACTCAGTTCCCGAGCCAAGCACGGGCAGCAATCCGCTACGCACCTGCTTGCTCAGCAGTTCCTGCAGCGCGATGAAATCCTGACTTGGAGCCGTGATGGGCGAACTCTGCCAGCTGACGCTATCGGTCCCGACGTTCACGGACTGCAGCGTCACCAGAAGCTGGTTGCCCTGGCGCATGAAGTGCCCGGTGACAACGTTAGCCACCAGCAACTCGTGGCCAGCTTGCTGCGGGTCGGTATCGGCGTTGACGAACTTGCGGGTGGTTCCCGTCGGGCGAACGTCGAGCGTCCGGTTGTACGTAAGAACTGACGCGATCTCGTCGGCCAGCGCGAAGCGCAGGTAGTCCATGCTACTGTCGCCGGTCATATTTTGCAGCGGAAGCACTGCGATCGTGTTCTTCGCGACCACCGGAGCGGGAGCTTTGCGATGCTTAAACCACCAAGCTCCAACCGCGCCAAGAACGGTAATGAGGAGCGCCCCCATCCCGATCATAAGGTAGGTCTGGATCACACTTGAACTCCGAAATGTTTGCGTCGCCACCTTTAGGGGCTGGACAATTTTGGCGCCGGTCTTGACCAGGCCAGATTCAGTTTCTCGCCGCAGGTGCTGCAGGTCGGCCTTCATCTCCGCCGCACTCTGGTAGCGATTGGCCTTGTCCTTCTCCATCGCCCGTCCAATGATGTTCTCCAATTCAGACGGAACATTGGGGTTCAGGCTACGGGGAGGAGTGGGCTTCTGGTGCAGCACTGCATCCAGCGTGGTGACAATGTTCGTGCCTGAAAACGGTTTCTTCCCGGTGCACATTTCGTAGAGGACTACGCCGAACGAGAAGAGATCGCTGCGCGGATCCAGAGGTTCGCTTCGGGCCTGCTCTGGAGCCATGTAGACCGCGGTTCCTGGAATCACACCTACGGCGGTGAGGGAATCTTCAATGCTGGTGTCGGTGGCGGTGGCTAACTTGGACTCTTTTGTCAGCTTGGCAAGGCCGAAATCCAGCACTTTGGCTTGCCCGGTGGTCGTGAGGAAAATGTTTGCGGGCTTGATGTCGCGGTGAATGATGCCCTTCGCATGCGAGGCGACAAGGGCCTCCGCGACCTGGACCGCGATGTCGAGAATCTGATCGCAATCCATCGGTTTTCCATGGATTAGCTGCTTTAAGCTCTCGCCCTCGAGCTTTTCCATCACGATGAAGGGGTGCCCGTTGTTGTCCTGGATATCGTGAATGGTGCAGATATTGGGATGATTAAGCTGGGAGGCCGCCTTCGCCTCGCGCTCAAACCGCTCCAGCGACTTGGGATCGCCGACCAGGTTGTCGGGAATGAACTTCAGCGCCACGCGCCGGCTCAGACGGGTATCTTCCGCCTCATACACCACTCCCATGCCGCCTCCGCCGAGCTTTCCGAGGATGCGGTAGTGGGAGACGGTTTCGCCGATCATTTCACGCACAATCTGACTCGGCGGCCATGTTAGGACGGTGCCGCTGTTTGGTCAACCGTAAGGCGCTCATCGAGGATACTATGCCAGCAGCGCAGCTAAAGCAGGCCGGCCGACGACCCGACCCACTCCATATTGCGATTATGATCCACACCCATCATGAGCCCGCGCCCCATGCGGAGGATCGTCAAGACCGGTATTAATTCGTCCACCCAGATGTACATCACTCGCACTTCCACCTTGGTACGGCCGAACGGCGTTTCGATCACTGGCTCGAAATGCAGCCGCTCCTGCAAGATGTACTGCGACCGGCGGTCCGGCGGCACTCCTGCGATGTCTTCTCTCTTGGGTGCGATCACCACACCCAGCCCGGCAAACGAGTACAACGGCTTCAGGGCGTAGTTCTCCAGATCAGAGGGAATCTCAGGCAGTTGATCAAGGAACCACGTTTTGGGGACCGAAGGGTGCTTGAGGTAGGGAATGGAAAACTTGGAAATACGGAAATACCAGTTGGGGTGGCCCGCCCACTCGACGTCCAGATCATCCCGGAAATCGAAGCCTAGCTTCGCTCCCTTTCTCTCGAGTTCATCGACAATGGCGCGGTTGTAAATGCGCTTGATCGGTACGCGTTTGCCGTCATCTTCCCAATACAATGCGTTTCCAGCCTTCTTGATGGCTTTAATATCGACCGTCCGAATGCCCAGCAACTTTTCCGTCAGAAGAAAATCTGGCAGGGTCTTCTGGTGAGTTGGATCGATCTCCATCAAGATGACGTTCTCGGGATCCTGGTCCGCCACGATGGCTCGCCGCAGCAGCGAGAGGTATGACGCGGAGTCGAGCCCTCCCAGCAGGTATCTCTGGCCCTGGTCCAGTCCATACACGTCTATGAAGGTTCGAGCCAAGACCGGCTGGTAGGCATAAAGGGAAGGGAAAGCCTGCAATTCCACCAGCTTTGGTTGGAGTTCTCCGCCGGCGTCTCGGACTAGGCCGAAATCCACCTGGATGAACATCGGGTGTGGCGATTCGCGAGGAACATTGAACTCGGGCGGAATTGATTCCGAGGAACGCGCCCGGTATTCCGGACTATCAACCAGCTGGCGAATTAGTTCCTTCCCATCGTTCGCCATCCGGTCGATCAGGTCGGGGGGCAGAAAACAGGGCGTCTCCGATACCCGGAACCCGATCGGCACGCCGCAGCGCTCTGCAAGCAACGACAACAGCTGCGGATATTTCTCCGGCTTGTAGTTTGAATTGAACGATTGTCGGAGGGAGGGAATCATCGGAGATGTCGAGGTATTCTCTGTGCCCTTGTGGTCAAGTGAACAGAGCTTTTAACCGCAAAGTTCGCTAAGGTAACGCAAAGGTCGCGAAGGGTCAGTCTGGAACTATTGTTGCTTTGCCTACGACCAACAGCCAACGAAGGCTCTACGCTTCAATCAAGAAGTGTCCACCACGCATGATCTGCTGCTGATCTACCCAGATGTCGAAGTTCCGACCGACGACGTCAATGTGCGTAGACGAGTACCACTTCGCGCCCGTGTGCTCCCCGTATGGATTGCCGAACGCAATGTGGACCCCTGGGAACTTCTCGTCCTGCAGGATCTCGCCGATGACATCCTTCAACTCGATGTTGGTCCCGATGGCAAATTCACCGACGCGGTCGCTGTTCTCGTCCGTGTGCGTGTACGCCCAGAAATCGTCCCGCAGTTCCTGGTTGCGGCTTTCTGCGGAAACTAGTCGATTCTTTTCCATGTGGATGGTCAGGGGCGTTTGCTTCAGATCGCCGAACTTCTCGCACAGGTAGTCGCCCACCACGCCGTCGATCACGAACGTCCCGTTCACTTCGCCGGGTGTCGTGAAGATCTCTCCCCCCGGCAAATTGCCCCATTTGTCCCTGCTGATGATTCCGGAGGTCTTGAGCCAGTTGTAAGAGGGATTGAGGTCGGCAACCAGGTCCGTACCCGCCGGATGTCTTGGCTCGAATTTGCGAAGCCTTGCGCACCATCTCGACAACCTTCTGGCTGATGCGGTCGACCTTCGTGAAGTCCGCGCGCATGCCCTCGAGCATGATCTGCCGGTTGATGTTCACCATGTGCGCGTGCCGTATCTTCCTCCGGTTGACGACTTCCGTCATCTGCATGCGCGATTGCAATTCATTGCGCTGCACGCGGACCGCGAAAATGCTCACGTCCGCTTTCTCGAGGTCGTCGAGAATTTCTTGCGGCAGTCGGGTCAGCGGACGGATGGCCAGCTCTTCGAGAATGAACGCATGATAGGGCGCGCCCACTGCTTCCAGTTCGTGAACTATGGCAGCGGCGATTTCCAGGCTCGTTTCGTCCGTGATGACGGTAACTCTCTCTGAAGGCTGCACGCGCAGGCATACCCGCACCGCGTTGCGGGCGCCGGGCGTGAGTTCAGAATCGAAGGGAATTGAATTCAGGGGACGATGAGCGTGGCTGACTTTATCCATTAACCTACTTTTTGTTCGGAAACCGGGTCCGCCTCTTCGGCCACCCCCACTTCCGTCTCCTCGATGATGTAGTCGACTACCTTCTTTAAATCGCCGGTCTCTTCGAACACGCGGATCTGCCGGTCAGCCCCGGTGCCCATCTCCATGATCTTGTGCACATATTCGATTTCTTCCCGCGAACCCAGTTCGTCTACCACGTCGTCCACAAACGTGAGGTATTCGAGAATCAGTTCGCGCACCGGCACCTGTGTTTGCTTGCCGAAATCGATCATCTTTCCATTGATCCCATAGCGCGCCGCGCGCCATTTATTCTCCATGATCAGCGCACGCCGGTACAGCCGAAAGCCCTGATTTGCCTCGTACAGCTTGTAGAGCTTTGCGACCGTGGCCTGGATCAGGGCAGCGAGCGCGATGGTCTCGTCCGCGCGCATGGGAATGTCACAAATCCGAAACTCGAGGGTATCGAAAAACGGGTGTGGGCGGATGTCCCACCAGATCTTCTTGGCATTGTCTATGCAGCCGGTCTTGATGAGCAGCTTGACGAAATTGTCGTATTCCCCGTAGCTCTGAAAATAGTCAGGAATGTTGGTGCGCGGAAATTTGTCGAAAACCTTGCAGCGATAGGATTTCAACCCCGTATTCATTCCCAGCCAGAACGGGGAGTTGGTCGATAGAGCGAGAATGTGCGGGACGAAGTAGCGTGCGTGATTCATCAAGTGGATGGCCGTCTCGCGGTCCTCCACGCCGATGTGTACGTGCAAGCCGAAAATCAGGTTGGCTCGCGCCACCAGCTGCATGTCTTCGACGATATTGTGGTAGCGCTCGTCCGGATAGATCTCCTGGACCCGCCAGTCCGCAAAGGGGTGCGTCGCCGCCGAGGCCAGCCGCAGCCCGTTTTCCCGGGCGAGGTTGATCATGTCGCGGCGCAGCTTCTTTACTTCGTCCTTGGCTTCTTTGATGTTGTTGCAGACCGACGTGCCCACCTCGACCACCGACTGATGCATTTCGGCCTTGACGCGCTCCTGCAGGCGCAGCTTGCCCTTCTCGATCATCTCTGCATGAATGTGCGAGCGCAGGTCGCGAGTGACAGGATCGACTGTCTGGTACTCTTCCTCGATCCCGATGGTGAAGGTAGGTTTCATACGGCACCGCGTTGCAATTACACCCTGAAGCGATGGAGCGACGGGCGTCCCCGCCCGTCGAGCCAGCGGCTCACAAAACCCCAACAGTATAACAACCGCGCGAATCTAAGCTCCTGCCATGGGAGCGGCTTTTGGACTCGCCTTGCGAGCAGGAGTCTTTTTCTTCTCAGCCTCCTGCGTGTCGCCCTGCAGAAATGCAGCCCACCGTAGCTCTCGGGCCGGATTCGGGCCGCTCAGCGCTTTTTTCACGGCCATATCCGCCACCGCGTTGACGACCCACTCGAAGTTTTCCTGGCCCACCGAGTTGATGTCTGCGTCGGGTGCCGGGTTCATGAAGTCGATCGCGTAGGGCACGCCACGCTCGACCGCGAATTCCACCGTATTCAGGTCGTAGCCCAGCGCGCGGCACAACGTCAGGGCGTCCTTCTCGATTCGTTCTTTCAATTCCGGTCGCGGCGGAGGATTGCCTTTCACGTATCGCTCGTGAAACGGAGCCTTGGGGTCATAGCGCATGATGTGCACTTTTTCCTGACCGATCACGTAGCAGCGGAAGTATTCCTCGAACTCCACTCCCCTCTGGAGCGTCATGCAAAGCGTACCCGTTTCGTTGTAGGCATTGAAGAACTCGTCGGGCGAGTGCAGCTTGTAAACGTGTTTCCAGCCCCCGCCGTCGAACGGCTTCAGGAAAGCCGGCCAGCCCACATAGGCAAATACCTCGTCCCAGTTCAGGGGGAACATCAGGTTGCGCATCGACTGGTCGGTCGTTCCCGGTGGATGCTGGTTGTGGGGCAGGAGCACGGTGGGGGGAATGGCGACCCCGAGTTGCTCCGCCATTGCGTAATTGAAGAACTTGTCGTCGGCGGTCCACCAGAACGGATTGTTGATCACGACCGCCCCGTGCAGCGCCGCGTTCTTCAGGTAGGCACGGTAGAACGAGATATCCTGCGAGATGCGGTCAATGATGACGTCGTACTTCTTCGGCTGATCCATGCGGATCCCGCCAACTTTCACGAATTCTGCCGACACTCCCTCGACGCCCATCGAATTGATCTTGTCGACCAACGCTGGCGGGAAGGTATTTTCCATTCCGAAGATGATTCCGATCTTTTTCATGACATCAGCTCCCAAAAATTACTTGTCATCCTGAACGAAGTGAAGGACCTGCTTTCCTTCTCAACTCACTGGTGCAATATCGCCGTCGACCAGCGCCTAAAAATACTTCTCCGCCATCCGCAACCAGAATGGCCAGTCATGCCCCGTGTGATCGCCCCAAATATCCAGCCAGTTCGGTACGGCCTTGCCATTCAGATTTGCCGACAGCTTCACGTTCTGGTCCAGGCACATGTCCCATTCCCCTGACGCCAGCACGATCTTCATCTGCCGGTACCGGCTCAGGTACCAGTCATCATTCATATTCGAGACATAGTCTTGCGGACTGTTGAAGTAGGCGTCATCGTCGTAGTAGCCATCGAGAAACTGATGGATATCGTACGCCCCGCTCATGCTGACGCAATGGGTCACGATGTCGGGATGCTTGAGAGCGAAATTCACGGCGTGATATCCGCCGAAACTGCACCCCGTAACCGCGAGCTCCGGGGACTGGTTTCGCCAGCGCAGGTAGGGAAGCAGCTCGTGGAGGATGTAGCGTTCGTATTGCAGATGCCGCAGGATGCGGATTCTGGGATGGGCCGACTTGTTGTACCAGCTTTCCGTGTCGATCGCGTCGGGACAGAAAACCTGCAACTCTCCCCGGTCGATCTTGCCGCGCCAGCACGCCGATCATGCCGCGGTCTTCATACTCGAAGAACCTGCCCATCGACGTGGGAAAGACCAGCAACGGAGAGCCGGCGTGTCCAAAAACCAGCATCTCCATCTCCCGGTGCAATTCCTGGCTATATCCTTTGTGGTATTCGCGATTCATGAGCCGAAGTATCTTACCTGAAACCACTTGGAGAGCGGATAGTTCTAGCCGGTTTGTGTTCAACAACGTGAACGACGAAGTCTAACAAGCGCTTGCCCGCCATACATCTCCTCTCCCATCGCCCCGCATCATTAATCACACACGGGGCGTCGCGCAATTGCAGCTTCATCCAGGAGCGGCTTCATGAATGCGAAGTTCCAGCTACCCCGTTGGTATGCAGTCGCCGTTGTTTCTGTTCTCTTGACTTCCCGTTCGGCGCAAGCCCAGTCAGGCGCCGCCCTCTCCGGGACAGTGACGTCCGCCTCAGGCGCAGCAGTCCCGGGTGCCAGAATCTCCGCCAAAAACTTGAACACCGGCCAATCCACGGAACTTCAGGCCGACGCTGCGGGGCACTTCGACTTTGCCGCTCCTGCTCCTGCAGAATTCGAAATCACCGCCGTCGCCGACGGGTTCGACCCCAAAACTGTGAAAGTGACCCTCATCCCAGGCGCCGCCGAAGCAGTCAGCTTCACCTTAACGGCGATAACCGGATGGGCCCCGCCGCCGCAGACCAATCTCCCGAATGCCCCATCCAGCAGCCAATCCGGGCCATCGCTCTCCGATCTAGGGTTCCCGGCCGAGCAAACCCGGGGTGACGCGAAACAGCAGGCGCTGCTCGACAAGCGTACGCATATGCTGAAGATTCATCAGAAGCTTGGCTTGATTACCGCGGCTCCATTGCTGGCGACGCTGATTGCTTCACCAGGGGCGGGCGGGAAGAATACGAGCAACACGGATCGCACGGTGCATATGGTGCTGGGCGCGGTCACTTCAGATCTTTACTTCACGAGTGCGTACTTCGCGATTCGCGCGCCTCGGGTACCGGGAACCACCGCTCGCGGTCCGATCCGCCTGCATAAAGCTCTGGCATGGGTTCACGGTCCGGGCATGATTCTCACGCCGATTCTCGGCGCGTTGGCTTACGAGCAGAAAAACAAGGGCGAGAAAGTTCACGGCATAGCTTCGGCGCACGGACCAGTCGCCGCCGTCACGGCCGCAGCCTTTGGCGCCGCCCTGCTTTCAGTCTCGGTCAAGTTTTAGGATCATCATGCCGAAGATCACCATCGCTTGCCTTGTTCTATGGTTGACGACGATCGCTTCCGCAGCAGATCAGTGGGTACTCGACCAAAGCTCACTCACGTACCACGTCTCGCACCCTCTGCACCAAAGCGAAGGTGTGAGCCATGCCGCTCGTGGCAAGGCTGTCTGTAACGGAGGACAATGCGATTTCCTGATCGCCGTGCCCGTGAAGTCGTTCGACTCGGGCGACAGCAATCGCGATCTGCACATGATCCAGGTTACGCGGGGCGCGGAATTCCCCATGGTGACAGTTCGAACACACCTGCCGGAATCGGCTGCCACGGCTTCCACGATTAATGCCGATCTGGAAATTCAATTTGCCGGGCAGACTGCGCACTACAAACAAGTCCCGTTCCAGGTGGTGCATGAAGCGAAAGAGATACGGATTACAGGCACCATTCCCGCCACGCTTTCGGACTTCAAGATCGATCCGCCCACTCTGCTCACGCTCCCGGTAAAGAACGAATTGCCCATCCGGATAGAAATGAGCTGGCACTCGGAACACCAGTAGTCAGCCTTTGGCTCGGTTCGAAAGTCTCGCAGTGCCGATTGTCCGGACCCCGCCTAACACCCGAATCTTCACGTAATATGCTTTCGAGGTTCCGCTCGTGCACGTTCTTACCGAAGCCGACGTACATCGCCTGCTGGATCCGCGTTCGCTGATTCCGGCCATCGAAGAGGCGTTCCGCAGTCGCTATCCCGCCACGCTGATGCCCACCCGCACGCAAATGAAGGTGGGGGACGGCGTCTTTCTCATCATGCCGTGCTACGACAGGGTCGGCCACGGTCTCGGCATGAAGATGGTGAAGTTCAACGAAAGCCCGACCGTCGCCGAAGAGCGTGTGCAGGCCACGTACATCTTGCTCGAGGTCGAATCAGGCTGCGCCAAACTCGTGATCCCCGCCAACTACCTGACTGATGCTCGCACCGCCGCTACTTCAGCGGTAGCGACGAAGTTCCTGGCTCGTGAGGACGCCAAGGTCCTAGGTGTTTTCGGGACGGGCAGGGAAGCGCGGGCTCACCTGCAGATCCTGCGTCATGTCCGCCCATTCGAGCGGGCGCTCGTTACCGGTCGCGACCAAGGACGCACTCGCGAGTTCGCGCAACAGATGGAACATGAGCTCGGCATGAAGGTGGAGTCGGTGTACTCGCGCACCTGCGCCGCCGAGTCCGACGTTCTGTGTACCTGCACGACGTCGAAAACGCCGCTGTTTGACGGCAACATGGTCCGCAAGGGGACGCACATAAATGCGGTTGGTGCTTTCCAGCCCAGCACGCGCGAACTGGATGACGTCTGCGTCCGCCGTTCGAGAATTGTGGTCGACACTTACGACGGAGCACTAGCCGAAGCGGGCGATCTTCTGATTCCTTTGAAGAGCGGAGTTATCCGCCGCGAGCACATACTGTCTGATCTGCACGAACTCGCGGCCGGCCGCAAAAAGATTCGCACCAGCCCGTTGGAAATTACGCTCTTCAAGAGCGTAGGTAATGCCCTTGAGGATCTCGCCGCCGCCGAGCTTTTAGAGGAAACGGTACTCGCCCTGGACCGAAAGCCAACGGATGCGACGGCCGAAGTCTCTTCCTGACGCAAATTGCACGCGCCGGCTCCTCAGACAATCTTGCGGAGCGTATCCATCATCTGGAGCCAACCATCGATGGTCTGCGCCTGCTTCTCGAACGTCACGTCGTAAATGAGTTCGTGCGCTCCAATCTTTGCGCATGCTTGCGCATCTTCCCGAATCTGCTCGATCGTTCCCGCAAAAATGCCGCGATCCGCTCCCAGTGGCTTATCGGTGATATGCAGGTTAGCGCGCACCACCATCGCCAGTGATGAAGGATCGCGGCCCGCCGCCTTGGCCATTTGCTGCACAGCCCCGAACATCTGCGCCATGCCTGCAACCGGAATCGCCACCGGATTCCAACCATCGGCCATCGTCGCCAGTCGTTTGAGTGCCGGAGGAGCGAATGCCGCCAGGTAGATCGGCGGATGCGGTTTCTGCACCGGTTTCTGGTTGATGTAAGACTCGGGCAAGCGGAAGAATTTGCCCGCATACTTGACCGGGTTCGTGGTCCAGATCGCCTTGAGCACCTGAAGAAACTCGTCTGCCATGGCTCCGCGCTGCTTCATGTTCGCGTTCGTTGCGTCCATTTCATCCTGCGACCATCCCAGGCCGAGACCCACGCGCAGCCTGCCATTCGACAGCACGTCGATGGTCGTCAGCCGTCGCGCGAGTGTGACCGGGTTGTAGTACGGCATATCCAGGACGCTCGTGCCCAACGCAATCTTCTTGGTGCGCGCCGCCGCGAAGGTCAGCGTGTCGAGCGGATCGAGGCTGTACTTGTAGCCTTCGGGCAGCGAACCGTCAGCCGTCACTGGGTAGGGCGTCCGTGGCTTCACCGGCCAGAGCAGCCGCTCGATGGTCCAAAGGCTGTCGTAGCCGAGCGCTTCGGCGCGTTCGGCGACCTTCAAAAGATTGTCCGCATTACCGAGAGGTCCGATGTTGGGCAATCCAAAACCAATTCTCATACGCATGAATCCTTTCGAATGACATGAAATCGTTCCTCGGCGCGGATATTGTACCGCCAGCATCTTGCCGGCAGTCGTGAAGGCGTCCTCGCCCGCGATCGGTGTCGCGATAACGCGGCGGCGGGCGGGACGCCCGCCGGACTGCCGCCGGGACGGCGGCGCTACATACGCACCGTCCGACAATACAAACAGTTTTCTCCAGCCTTGCGTCCGCGGTTGCGGGTTCTCGGCCTGCCTTATATTCTTGCCCGTTATGTCTACGCTGGTGGAATGCGTTCCTAATTTTTCCGAAGGCCGCGACAAGGCGAAGGTCGATGCCATTGTCGATGCCATGAAAATCGACGGCGTCTACCTTCTCGATCGAGAGATGGACTCCGACCATAACCGCTGCGTGATCACGCTGGTCGGCGAACGCGAGGCCATTCAGGAAGCCGCCATCCGGGGGGTCGGAAAAGCCGCCGAACTCATCGATCTGACCAAGCACCAGGGGGCACATCCGCGCATGGGCGCATCCGACGTGATCCCGTTCATCCCCATCGATGGCGTCACCATTGAAGATTGCGTGGCCATGGCTCGCCATGTGGGCGAGCAGATCTGGAAACGCTTTCAGATCCCCGTGTATTTCTACGAAGCCGCGGCCACTTCTCCAGAGCGCACCAACCTCGAGAACATCCGCCGCGGACAGTTCGAAGGCATCCGCGACGAGATCGCGACCAACGCCGCCCGCCGCCCCGACCTCGGAGAATTGCGTGTGCATCCAACGGCCGGAGCCACGGTAGTAGGCGCGCGCAAGTTCCTGATTGCGTACAACGTTTTTCTGAACACTACAGACGTTGATATCGCGAAGAAGATCGCCAAAGCCGTGCGCTTTTCGAGCGGCGGCATGCGTTTTGTAAAGGGAGCGGGCTTTCTGGTGCGGGGCATGGCGCAGGTGTCCATGAACCTAACCGATTTCGAGCAGACTCCGGTGCACCGCGTGTTCGAATTGGTGAAGCGCGAAGCTGCGCGCTACGGGGTGATGCCGACCTCGTCGGAGATTGTCGGCCTTATCCCGAAAAAGTCTTTGGAGCAGGCGGCAGAGTGGTTCCTGCAGGTAGAGAACTTTGACTCCTCACTGATTCTCGAGAATCGACTTGCTGCCGTCATGGGCGGCAAGATGGCGGTCGGCGGCCTCCGCGCCGGCGTCGAGCCCTTCGTGGAACAGCTGGCCGCCCCGACGGCAACTCCGGGAGGTGGCAGCGCTGCGGCAGCGGCTGGAGCCATGGCTGCCGGACTCGCGCATATGGTGGCAACCATGTCGCGCGGCAAAAAGGCGTACCTCGCTCACGAAAAGGAGTTGAGCGCGGCGATCGCCCGCCTGTCGCAGCTGCGCGAGGAACTGAAGGCCGCCATCGACGCGGATGCTGAGTCCTTCAACTCAGTCATGAAGGCTTATAAGCAGGCGAAAGGAGCTGCCGACGGCGATGCGATCGTTGACGCCGCTTTGAAGGAAGCTACCAGTATTCCATTTGGAGTTGCCGAGCGCGCCAAGGAAGTCGGTGACCTGGCAACCAAACTCGGCCCCATCACCAACCCGAACATGAAGTCGGATCTGACGACCTCATCGGCGCTTGCCCGAGCTGCGACCGAGGGGGCGATGGCAAACGTCGAAATCAATCTGGCGTCCATCAAAGACTCCAAGTTCGTCGATGCGACGAGGAAGAATGCTGCCGCCCTTGCGACCAGGTAAGTCCCGAAATAGCGAGGTGTCCAACCCGTCAACTCGCTGTTAGTACTTTCGTTCTCACTTTTCTGCCGTTCTACGGCATACAATTGATTTGTCGCGGGTTAACGCGAAGGGCTAATCCGGCATCCAACCGTGTATTCCACAGAGGTTTTATGAAGAATTTGACAATTTTGGGTGGTTTCGTCCTGCTGAGCGTTGCGGCGTTGGCGATGCCCTTGGGCACATCGTCGCGTGCGGTGATTCCTTCCGACATCCAGCAGATCATTTCTGTGGACTATCGCGCGTTGCACGACTCGCCCACCGCCATGGCTTTGAAAGATCAGGTTCTGCCCGAAAGCCTGAAGTTGTTTGAGAAAGCGCTCAAGGGTGTCGGCATCGATTCTGAGCGCGACGTGGATCAACTCACCTTCGCTGCTTATCGCATGGGCAATAAGAAGGACGTAAAGGTGGTCGGCATGGCGCAGGGTTCGTTCTCCTCCAAAACTGTCCTGAAGCGGATGAAGCTGAAGAAGATTCTTCCCACCAAGTACCGTCAGGCCGACATGTACGCGATGGGCAATGGCATGATCATGTCGTTTCTCGACGAGAACACCCTTTTGTTCGGTGACGACGGTGCCGTAAAGGGCGCGCTCGATGCGCGTGACGGGTACACGCCGACACTCGACTCCAATCCCACCATGTCTGACATGATGTCCTCGGTGGACGGCTCCCCGGTATGGAGCTTGCTCGACCAGCAGGGAACGCAGAACATGATGCGCTCCGCCCTGGGCGATGCCACCAAGGTTGCCGACTACGACACGGTAAAGAAGCGCTTGCTCGGCTCGCGCTATACCATGGACTTCTCCAGCGGCGTGAACTTCAATCTGGATGTCATCACTTCTGATTCGATTACGGCAGCCACCATGTCGTCGCTCGTAAAGGCTGGCATGCTTTATAAGAAGATGAACGCTACCCCCGTCGAGAAGGTCGCCATCGATGCACTCACGGTTGATTCCGACAGCTCCAAGCTTCAGCTCCACTTCAAGACCGACGACAAGCAGTTCCAGGCCTTGATGAAGTCTGACCTGTTCGCGGCTGTGTCGAAGTAGACAAACTGCTAACCGAAGTCTAGAAGGCGCGGGTTCCATAAACCTGCGCCTTTTGCTTTTGCTTGCTGGAGAAGCTGATTTCTTAGTTGACGACAAAATGTGTTATAGATATAACGTAAACGTAATGAGTGTAGAGCCGAAATCTACGTCGACACCCTGGTTGCTTCTGATCTTCAGCCTGCCAGCCAAGAGCGCCAGCCAGCGGGTGGACGTCTGGCGCAAGCTTCAGCGCTACGGCATGCTTGCCCTGCGCAGCGCCGGCTATCTGCTGCCCAACACTCCAGCGAACCAGGAACGAATGGAATGGCTGGCTGCCGGTATCCGCGCTTACAAAGGTCAGGCGTCGGTAGTCGAGGTTCAAGGCTTCGATGACTTATCCGACGAGCAGTTGAAAGCACTCTTCCGGGAGGCTCGTGCCCGCGACTACCAGAAGCTACTGCACGACGCAAAGAAACTAGTGGCATCAGTCCCGACCCGCAAGCCCGCAGGGCGTTTGAATCGAATCCGCCGCAGATTGCAGGAATTGCAGCACATTGACTTCTTCGGAAACCCGCTACGCGCGAAGGTGGAGGGCTTTCTGGCCAGCGTCGAAGCACAGGAGGAGGGCAATATGCGCTCATCCCCAACTCGAAGATCCTCACAATATCTGAATCGTCAATGGATCACTCGTCCGCGTCCCGGCATCGACCGCGTGTCTTCGGCCTGGCTAATCCGGCGCTTCATCGACTCCAAAGGCCGCTTCTTATTTGGCCCCGATCCCGATGCTCACGCCAATGCCGTTCCATTCGACATGTTCTGCCCTGAGGGATTCGGCCATCGCGGCGAGGATTGCACGTTCGAGACACTCTGCAAGGAGTTTGCCATCCGCGACAAGAGGGTCAAGCGCATTGCGCAGATCATCCACGACGCCGATCTGGGCGACGACAAGTTCGGGCGCGCCGAAGCCGAAGGATTGGACCGGGTACTCAAGGGATGGGCGAAGCAGGATTTGCCCGATGACGAACTGCTGCGACGGGGAATGGACTTGATAGAGGGACTTTACGACTCGCTCGAGTGATGCCAGGAGGCTTCATGCCAATGCTCCCCAACACGGGCCAACTCTTACTGATCAGCAACTCGACGCAGCATGGCAGCGGATACCTGGACCACGTTGAAGACGAGATCCGCGATGTCGCCGGAAAGCGGTCGAGGGTCCTGTTTATTCCATACGCGCTGCGCGACCGCCGGGCCTATGCGACAACAGTGGCTGAGCGTTGGGGGCCATGGGATTCACCACCACCTCCGTCCACGACGTTTCCAATATGGCGCGCGCAGTTGAGGAGGCGGAAGTGATTTTCATCGGCGGAGGCAACACGTTCCGGCTGCTGAAAGGTCTGTACGATCACGAACTCATCGAACCGATTCGCCACGCGATAGCTTCGGGGGTCACCTATATCGGATCGAGTGCGGGCTCGATCGTTGCCGGTCCCACAATCAAGACAACCAAAGATATGCCCATTGTTCAACCGCGCTCGTTCGACGCGCTGGGACTTGTGCCTTTCCAGATCAGCCCGCATTATCTCGACCCCGATCTCGCATCAACGCACATGGGAGAGACGCAGGAGGAGCGGATTCTACAATTTCTCGAGGAGAACGAAGCACCCGTGATCGGTTTACGCGAGGGATCCATGCTCCGGGTGGAGAGCGGCGCCATTCGTCTCACTGGGCCGCACGGCGCCCGCATCTTTCGCAAGGATGAAGATCCAGTTGAGGTCATTGCGCACGCCGATGTTCGGGATCTGCTCTTGCACACCGACACGCCGGCGGGGGCGCTGGTATGAGTGCCGGAGACATTATCTTCCTGGGCGCTCGCGATGTGCGCAGTCTCCTGTCCATGGAGGACTGCATCGCCGCGGTGGAAGAAGCATTTCGCTTGCATGGAGAAGGAAAGGCGCAAGCGCCCGGAGTCCTCGGAGTGCACGTCGACAATGGCGGCTTCCACATCAAGGCAGGCTTGCTCGACTTGCGAATGCGGTACTTCGCCGCCAAGGTCAACGGCAACTTCCCAGGAAATCCTTCTCGCTTCGATCTCCCGACCATCCAGGGCGTCATCGTTCTGTGCGACGCAGAGCAGGGAACTCCGCTCGCAGTGATGGACTCCCGAGACGTGACGTCACTTCGAACCGCCGCCGCGACAGCAGTTGCCGCTCGCTACCTCGCACGCCCCACTTCACAAACGGTCACGATTTGCGGCTGCGGCGAACAAGGACGTCACCAAGTCAGGGCGCTCGCTCACATCTTCCACCTGCGAAACGTCTTCGCATTTGACACCAGCGCCGAGCGCGCGACGCGCTTTGCGGAGGAATTGAGTCCTGACCTCCATCTCGCAATAACGGCCGTGAACGAACTCCGTCCTGCTCTGGCCCAAAGCGACATCTGCGTTACCTGCACGCCATCACATCAGCCGGTTTTGTGTGCTGACGACGTCCCCGAAGGCACATTCGCGGCTGCGGTGGGGGCTGACAATCCGCACAAGAGCGAGATCCATCCCGCCTTGATGACCAAGGCAAAGGTTGTATGCGATGTGCTGGA
Source organism: uncultured Acidobacteriota bacterium (assembly GCA_963745435.1). GTDB lineage: Bacteria > Acidobacteriota > Terriglobia > Terriglobales > Acidobacteriaceae > Gp1-AA133. Next base: position 216,076 of record CAVUXK010000008.1, read on the forward strand.
ACAGTGCGCCGTGATGGGCGACCTGCACCACGCGCTGGAGTCTGGTGCCATGTGCCGCGCTGATGTCTTTGCTGAACTCGGCTCCATTGTCGCCGGGAAAAAGCCCGGAAGGGAGTCCGAAAAAGAAATTACGATATTCGATAGCACTGGAATGGCGTTGCAGGATGTGGCAGCCGCCGCTGTTGTATACGAGAAGGCTGTTCGGCAAAACGCCGGTGCGCGGCTGAGCCTGGCAGCTTAGTAAGAAGGAGAATCCTTATGTCCGGAAGATCAAGATCTTTGTCTCAAGTGCCTTTGGCTTTAACCATCGTGGCAAGTCTTTGCCTGCTCCTTTCGAGTCTCTGCTTTGCCCAGGCCGGTGGCACTGCCCCCGCAGGCGTCGATTGGAAAGCGGTCGAAGCCGCGATGGGCCGTCCCGGCCAGCCGCAGCCAGGCGACGTAATGAAGTTCGCCATGCCTAGAAAGGACCTTCACGTCACTCTCGGCGGAGTGACAATCAAGCCTGCCCTAGCCCTCGGTTCGTGGGCCGCGTTTAAGCAGAGCACGGACGGAGCCATGATCATGGGCGACCTGGTTCTCACCGAAGATGAAGTGCAGCCGGTGATGACGAAGTTGCAGGAGGGCGGCATTCAGGAAGCGGCCATTCACAATCACCTGATTGGAGAATCGCCACGCGTCATGTACATGCACATCGCCAGTCACGGCGATGCCGTGCAGATGGCTAAAGCCATTCACGAGGCGCTTGCTTTGACTAAGACTCCGCCTCCGGACGCGACTCCTGCAACATCGGCTGATCTGGGCTTTGATCAGAAGCAAGTGGAGCAGATTCTCGGCCACGCCGGCAAAGTGAACGGCGGCGTCTTGCAGGTTGCCGTTCCGCGAGCGGAGTCGATCAACGACTCCGGAATGACTGTGCCGCCGTCGATGGGTGTCGCGACCGCTCTGAATTTCCAGCCCACGGAGAGCGGGAAGGCTGCCATCACGGGCGACTTTGTCCTGCTCGCGAGCGAAGTCAACCCTGTTCTCCGAGCATTGCGGCAGAACGGCATCGCCGTGACAGCCCTGCACAGCCACATGCTGAGCGAAGAGCCGCGCCTGTTCTTCATGCACTTCTGGGCTAACGATGACGCGTTGAAGCTTGCCAAGGGGCTCCGTGCCGCGTTGGACAAAACCAATTCCAGCAAATGACGACCGCATCGAACTCCCCGGCGAGCGACTTGGCGTCCCCGCCCTTTCCGCAGTTCGTCGGTTATTTCCTGTGGCTTGGAACCGTCGGCTTCGGTGGTCCGATCGCGCTAGCTGGCCACATGCAGCAGGACCTTGTCGAGGATCGCCGCTGGATCCGGAAAGAAGACTATGTGGAGGGTCTGGCGTTGGCCCAACTCGCACCCGGACCGTTGGCCGCCCAGTTGGCGATCTACCTGGGCTATGTTCGCGCAGGCATCTTCGGAGCAACGGCGGTGGGATTGGCGTTCGTCTTGCCTTCGTTTCTCATGGTGCTCGCCCTTTCCGCCGCTTACGTCCGTTTCGGCGGCCTGCCCTGGATGCAGGGAATGTTCTACGGCATCGGGGCGGCCGTGATCGGAATCATCGCGCGCTCAGCGGTCAAGCTCACAAAGCTCACGCTCGGCAAAGACAGAGTCCTTTGGACGATTTTTGTTGTGCTGGCTGTTTCCACTGCGTGGACCTCGAGAGAAATCATCTGGCTCTTCTTGCTGGCGGGCGTGGCTAACCTCCTGATCCGCGCTTTTCCCATGCGCGCACCTGTGAAGGGCACGGCTGCGCTTCTCGCAGGGCCGGGAATATTTAGCGCCCTCTTCCAGAACGACAAGCTCCCACAAATTTTCTGGTATTTTGCCAAGGCCGGGATGTTTGTGTTTGGCAGTGGCCTGGCCGTTGTGCCTTTTCTCTATGGGGGAGTCGTCCAAGGCCACCACTGGCTCACCGATCACCAATTCGTGGATGCCGTCGCAGTCGCCATGATCACACCCGGTCCCGTGGTGATCACAGTCGCGTTCATCGGATATCTGGTGGCGGGGATGGCAGGCGCTACAGCGGCCGCCCTTGGCATCTTTCTGCCCGTCTACCTCGTGGTGATCTTGCTGGCTCCTTCGTACAAGCGGTGGGCTTCGAACATCCAGTTGAAATCGTTTGTGAGAGGGGTAACGGCTGCAGCGACCGGCGCGATTGCGGGGGCGGTGGTGGTTCTGGCTCGTCGATCGGTTTACGACCTGCCCACGATCGTCATCTGCGGGGCCAGTATCGCGGTGCTCTGGCGGTGGAAGATTCCTGAGCCGCTGTTGATCGCGTGTGCCGCCGTGGCCGGATTACTACTGCGACACGGATAGCTAGGACTTCTTGGCTGCCAGCATAGCCGCACGTTTGCTCTTGGCCCAGCCTTCCTTGGTGATCTGCCGCGCTCGACCCAGGGCAAGCGAGTCTTCTGGTACATCTTCCGTGATGCACGAGGCCGCGCCGATATAGGCTCCCTTGCCGATTTTTACCGGCGCAACCAGGGTGGAATCACTGCCCACGAAAACCCCGTCCCCGATCTGTGTCTTGTGCTTGTTCACCCCGTCGTAGTTGCACGTAATGGTCCCGGCGCCGACATTGACTCCGTCCCCGATCTCGGCGTCGCCCAGGTAGGTCAAATGGTTCGCCTTCGACTTTTTACCGAGCTTGATCTTTTTGGTCTCGACGAAATTGCCCACGTGGGCGCCTTCTCCAATCTCGCTGCCAGGCCGCAGGTGCGAGTAGGGCCCGATGACGGCATCCGCCGCGACCCGGGCTTCGTCAAGAATCGATCCGTGACGTACCGTGACGCGGTCGCCAATCTCGGAATTCTGAATCACGCTATAGGATCGGATGCGGCAATCGCTGCCGATGCGCGTCGCGCCTAGAATCTGAACGAAAGGTTCGATCACTGTGTCCGGTCCGACTTCAACCTCTGCATCGATCACGCACGTGTGGGGATAAAAGATGCTCGCCCCGGCCGCCATCAGTTCGCGGCATTTCCCGAGCCTCATCAGTCCGTCAATCTCCATCATTTCCGCGCGCGTGTTGCTGCCCAGAATCTCCGCTGGGTTCGCCGTCTTCAACGCCACGACCTTTGCCTTTCGCCTTGGCGAAGACAGCGGCCATGTCGGTGAGGTAGTACTCGCCGTGTACATTGTTGGTTTTGAGCTTTCCGATGTTGGCATACAGGGGCTTCACGGCAAATGCATAGAATCCGGAATTAATTTCGCGAATCTTCTTTTGTTGCGAGGTTGCAGCTTTTTCTTCAACGATCGCTTTAACTTCGTCACTTTTCGAATTCTTGCGCAGGACGCGGCCGTACCCGGTTGGATTCTCCAGCTCAGCAGACAGCAGAGTCATGGCTGCTTTCTTCTGTAAGTGGAAGTCTCGGAGCCGCCCAATCGTTTCCGGAGTGATCAACGGAGCATCGCCAGAAAGAACGATCACGTGATCATAAGGGGCGAGCGATTCCTGGGCGACCATCAGCGTATGCCCAGTTCCGCGTTGCTGTTCCTGCACGACGAACCGAATGCCAGTGGATGCGACAGCCTCCCTCACAAGTGCGGCTTCATGCCCGATGATGGCGTAGACGTCTTCCGCCGGAACGACCTTCTTCGCCGCCGCGATGACGTGTGCCAGCAGCGGCCTACCGCCGACCTCGTGCAGGACCTTAGGGATGTTTCGACTTGAGACGGGTTCCTTTGCCAGCCGCCATGATGGCGACCGCAATGCGTGGAGTTTTCTGAGTGGGCATTCGCTTTCAATATAGCGCGAAGCGAGTAAAAGCTTAAACCACAGAGGGCACGGAGGATCACAGAGGAAACCTCTTGCTCCAGTGCGTGCTGAAAATATGTGAAAGCTGAATCTAGCGAATGCGGTCGGAGGCAAGGGGGGGCTTCCTCGAAGCTCCCGCCGACTGCGCCGCAATATCTAATATGTCGCGGGCCACCATCTCGGTAGCGTGTCGGGCTGCGCCAGTCTCGTCTAGGTAATCGCCCAAAACCGGGCAGCACCCCAGTTGTTCGATGGCATCCAGATCAGCCACGATCTGGGCCGCGCCTTCGAGAGCGTATTTGGCTTTCAGGCCCTCCGAAGCAGGAGTGCGGTTGATCAACGCATAGTCAAAAAGCTGGGCTTGCGCATGACGGTTCAACGCGCGGATATGCTCGGCGGCAGTTAGTCCGAGACTCTCATTTGCCTGCGTCATCAGATTGCAGATGTAAATCTTGATCGCGGGCGAGTCGAGGATGGCCTTCGTGACGCCGCGCACCAGCAAATTGGGGATGAGGCTGGTGAACAGCGACCCGGGCCCGATCGTGATCACATCCGCCCGGGCGATCGCCTCGAGCGTTTGCGGCAGCGGTTCCACATCGGGTGGGACTAGAAACAGCTCCTGAATTCGTCCTTTGCTGGCCGTGATCTTGGTCTCGCCCCGCACCCGAGTCCCATCCTCCAGCAGAGCTTCGAGTTCAATGTTCGAAGTCGTCGCCGGATAGATGTGTCCGCGCGTCAGCAAAATTTCTGATGACAGGCGAACCGCTTCCGCAAAGTCCTTGGTAATCGAGGTAAGCGCCGCCAGAAACAGATTTCCAAAACTGTGGCCTTCGAGTCCCGAGCCCTTGTCGAACCGATGGCGGAAAAGCTGGGAAAGCAGGTCGGCGTCTTCCGAAAGGGCAACGATGCAGTTGCGGATGTCGCCCGGCGGAAGCATGTTGAGTTCTTTCCGCAGGCGACCGCTGGAGCCCCCATCGTCGCTGACCGTAACGACGGCGCTCAATTCGCCGATGACAGGGTGCCCGGTGTTCGGCTGAAGCGGTTCCCCTGGAGCCGGAACGTATCTCTTCAGTCCGCGCAGGAGAGTGGAGAGACCGGTGCCACCGCCAATAGCCACCACGCGCAGCGAATTTGCATAAGCGGAGTTGTCCCGGGGTAGCGGATTCGACCGCTGCTCGAATTCCATGGGATGGGCCTTAGTACGTCTCTTCTTCCGGGATGGCCGGCTCGGGTTCGGCATCTGCACCCGGGTCTGGGTACAGCAGCTCGGTGAAGCGTGGATCCTCCGATAGGTTCTGGAAGTCCGAATCGTTGCGGGCCTGAAAACGAACCGCCGGGTTCAGCTTGATCGCTTCATCCAGATTGCGAAGGGAGTCTTCAACGTGTCCCGTCATGCAGTCGAGGGCGGCCAGACCGTAGACGACGTAGTCTGCCTTGGGCGATTGCTTCTGCAGCTTTTCGATGTGCTCCCGTGCCTGCACGTAATCCCCAAGGTTCATCAGCGACACCGCATAATCGAAGTGCTCTTCCGGCGTCTTGAACTGGTGAGTGATCTTGTCTAGGTGCTGGTTGCACGCATTCGTGTGCACACTGGCGCGATCGGAGAGTTCCTTGCTGGGGCCGCCGATGACCTTTTGGAAGTGGGTCTTCGCCTTGTCGAACTTGTGCTCTTGCATCGCCCGCAGACCTTGCTCGTAATTCTGGATGGTCTGCGCGACCTTCGGATCGTCGGCCATGGACTTCTTCGCGGTAGGTTTCTGGGCCATCTGTAGGATTCTTCCTGTGCTTTTCGTAACTGCTCCTTAATTGTGCAACTTACGAGCAATTCCTTCAACTGCCGAGATGTCGCCGTCGGCGGGGCTTGCCGAGCAGGTTTATACGCGCGTCATGACAACGCCGTCAAACGGAGTGCCGCCTTACTGTTACGCTTCAGTTAATATCTGCAGCGGTCTGAAGGTCAACCTGCTTCCATTCGCCCTTTGTGATCCCTGCACGAATCTGCGCCGGAGTTTTGCCTTTCTTCGTTTGGGCGTAGGAGTAGTACAGCTCCTTGAGGCATACGTCGCACTGCGCGCCGTGGGTGTTCTCGAAGCAGCTATGCAGGCTGTTGTGACCCATGCCCCGGTCGCAGTAGCAGTAGCAAGGTTCCTGGTGAATCACGTTAGGAATCTTAGCTGCAAGTTCATAGGCGTGCGTCTGATATGGGAACTGCGCGTTCTCCGCCCACAAGCTTTCCTTGGGGAGGATTGGCGGCAGTTTCTTTCCCTTCGGCGGTGGCGCGGAATTAAAGGCCGGCACTCCCTGGTCTTCCTGATTGGCCGCCCACTGGGCCGAAACCGTCAGAGTCACCACAAACAGGAACATCAAAGTGAACGCACGCTTCAACATAGGGGACGTAACCTCGGTCTCAATATTGTACCCGACGGTTGCGCTTGTGCCCACCCGGGCCGGGTAGCCGGGAGTGCAAGTCGCTTTGGTTTTACCATGGCTGCGAGAGGAAACCGAAGCCTCTCGGGCACTTACCTCCCGTGAGCCCAACCATTCCGTAATACAATCAAACCAGGTATGTCACCGCTGGATCCTTCGAGCACTTCGCGGAACACTTCTACGCCAGGAAAAGCCGTCCAGCGCAAAACCCCCGTGCTCGCCGTCTGGCTCCGCGACCTTGTGATTTCCCTCGCTATCTCTGCATTCATCATCGTTTTCCTCTACCAACCAGTAAAGGTCGAAGGCACCAGCATGATGCCTTCGCTCGACGACCAGGAACGCATCTTCGTCAACAAGTTCGTCTACCGATGGGAACCGATCGAGCGCGGAGATATCGTGGTGTTCCGCTACCCGCGGGATCCTTCGACGAGCTACATCAAGCGGGTGATCGGAGTGGCCGGCGATGTGATCCGGATCGATGCCGGCCAGGTGTACGTAAATGGCGAGCAACTCGAAGAGGACTACGTGCCGCCCATCTACGCCGACGAGCGCTCCTATCCAGAGACGGTCGTGCCTGCGCATAGCTATTTCATGCTGGGTGACCACCGAAGCATGTCCAGGGACAGCCGCGACTTTGGGCCGGTGAAAGAGAGCCTGATCTACGGGAAGGCCGTGTTCGGCTATTGGCCCATGGACAAGCTTGGCCGCCTGCGTTGAATTAGTCGCCAGTCTCTAGTCGTCAGTCTTCAGCAAAGCCACCACCTTAAAACATCATTCGCTGGGGTCTCCCTGGTAGCCTTAGTCGCATCCACTAACATTTTCGGTGCCGGAGCGTCTGATTCGCCATGATGCGCTTGACAGTAGTTCTCAGTATTGTTTTAGTCGCACTTGCCCCCCAGATGCTTTCCCAGGAAGTGGCCGCCAGACCTGCCGCCGACGGTTGGGTCGTGGCACCTCCCGCGTCCGTTGGACTGACCCCTGAGCCGCTGGCCGCGATGGAGAAAGCGATCCGTGCGGGTGAATTCAAGAAAATCGGCAGCGTCCTGATCGCGCGCCACGGAAAGCTCGCTTATGAGGCTTACTTTGATGGAGACGCCTCCACATTGCGCGATACACGCTCGGCCACCAAGAGCATCACCGACATTCTCATCGGCATTGCAATCGGCGAAAAGAAATTGAGCGGTGTGGATGCGCACGTCCTTTCCTATCTGCCCGAGCGCACCGGAAAAATGCAGAATCCCGACCCACGTAAGGACAAGATCACTATCGAAGACTTCCTGACCATGAGCTCGCCGCTGGAGTGTGACGATTGGAATGATGCATCGCGTGGCAACGAAGAGCGCATGTACCTGGTCGAGGATTGGGCGCAATTCATTCTCGATCTCCCGGTGCGCGGCCGCATGCACCTGGGCGAGAAGGTCGATCCGCCGCCTTACGGCCGAGACTTCAGCTACTGCACCGGCGGGGTCTTCACGCTGAGCGAGGTGCTCGCAAAAGCCACCGGAGCTCGTACCGATCACTTTGCCCAGGAAAAGCTTTTTGGCCCGCTCGGAATTACGGACGCTGTGTGGGTGTACTCACCTCTGAACGTCCCGCAAACGGGCGGCGGGCTTCGGCTGACCAGCCGCGACCTCCTGAAGATCGTAGAACTCTATCGATCGGGCGGTCTGTGGGAAGGGAAGCGAGTTGTTGGGGAAAACTGGGTGAAGGCGTCCACCACACCGCACGCGCGCATCGATGACGATACGGAGTATGGCTACCTATGGTGGCTGAAGAAATTCAAGTCCGGCGAGAAAAGCCACGCTGCCTTCTTCATGAGCGGCAACGGCGGCAATAAAGTGGTGGTTTTCCCAGATCTCGACATTAGCGTCGCGCTGACCAGCACGAACTACAACACGAAGGGAATGCACCAGCAAACCGAGCAGTTGCTTACAGACTATATTCTGCGGGCGGTCCAGCCCTAGGTCTGGGCTCCAAGTCGAGCGAAGAATCTCATTCCGCCTATGCGACGCGGAGTCCCACGGGAGCCGAATGAATCGATGTCGGTTCGTATCAGGGCGCGCCTTCAGGCGCGCCACATGGTCCGTAACCCCGAAATGCGCCTTTAGGCGCTGTCTCCAGGATCGGAAAATATGATGCACGCACCAGTGGAAAACTTGCTCGCCAAATCCATTGGAGGAACTCCTCATCCCTGCTAAAATCTCCAAAATCCAATCCCGGGAGCAGGAATGCAAGCTATCCTTGCCCTTGAAGATGGGCGCATCTTTCGAGGCAAAGGCTACGGCGCCAGAGGCGAATGTTACGGCGAAGTCGTTTTTAATACTTCCATCACCGGTTACCAGGAAATTTTCACCGACCCCTCCTATTCAGGACAGATTGTTGTCCTGACCACTCCTGAAATCGGCAATTACGGCACCAATCCAGAAGACAACGAAGCCACCCACCCCTACATTGAGGGGCTGATCGTGCGCGAGTTCTCGAAGGTCAGCTCCAACTGGCGCTCGCAACAGGTTGCCGAGGAATATCTCGAGCAGTTCAAAATCCCGGTTCTGGCGGAGATCGATACCCGCGCGTTGGTGCGTCACCTGCGCGACCACGGAGTGATGCGCGGCGTGATCTCGACCATGGAGACCGATCCCGAGAAACTGGTCGCCAAGGCTCTGTCGATCCCGAAGATGGACGGCACCGACCTTGCCAAGGTAGTCAGCACCACGCGCCCATATGTCTGGGAAGTCGGCGAGCGTTCGCACGAGCCCGTGGCCGTGGTTGGCGTGAAGGACGAGCCGCCGCGCTTTCACGTCGTTGCTTACGACTACGGCATCAAGCAGAACATTCTGCGCAAGCTGCGCGGCGAAGGCTGCAAGGTCACGGTCGTCCCGGCGCAGACACCGGCAGAGGATGTGCTGGCGCTGAAGCCTGACGGAGTGTTTCTGTCGAATGGCCCGGGCGATCCTGAGCCCTGCACCTACGCGGTCGACAACATCCGGCGCCTGATGGGACGCCAGCCGATCTTCGGAATCTGCCTGGGCCACCAGCTCACCGGCCTCGCGCTAGGCGGCAAGACCTACAAGCTGAAGTTCGGCCACCACGGCGGCAATCATCCGGTGAAGCAGTTGGGGACCGGCAAGATCGAGATCACCGCTCACAACCACAACTTCGCTGTCGATCCGGACTCGCTTCCGCAAAGCGAAGTCGAATTCACCCACATCAACCTGAACGACAACACGCTCGAAGGCCTGCGGCACCGGAATCTGCCGCTGTTCACCGTGCAGTATCACCCCGAGGCCGCGCCTGGGCCGCATGATTCGCATTATCTGTTCAAAGATTTCGTGAAGATGATGGAGGAGGGGAAGGGGTGAAAGGCCCATTCCTGGTTTTGTGTTTGCTTTTCACGTGGAGCCTGCTCTCTAGCGGGCAGAGAATCGGTGCGTGCCCACCGAGCCTTCAGCGAAGCCCACAGAACATCAGAGAGTTGCGTGGGGTCGTTGTGGATAAGAATCTGGCCGTAATTCCGCAAGTTAAAGTCGAATTGCAGGCATCTGATGGTCGCGACTTTCATGTCGTTGTCGGCACCGAGACCGACGATACCGGACAATTTCACTTCGGACGTCAACGACCGGGTAAATATCTCGTGGTTTTTACGGGGGCAAGTGGTTTTTGCCGGGCCGCGATTCCTCTCCTGTATTCGAAAGCTGGCTTGATGGGGATACGGCTGACGCTTCCGGTGGCGAGCAGCGACTCATGCCCGCAAGACTGCGAAAGTAGATTGAAGGTTGAAGAAATGACCGGGCGAGAGGGACGTGAATAGCGAGAGCTTTGAAAGGTGAGCCATCAGGCGCGCCGCAAGCGAGACAGTCAGGAAGAGATTGCTGATTTGCCGATGAAACAAAGTGAATGACGGGAAATGCGAGTGCTTGGTAGCAGTCAACAGAAACTGCAGATCCCTCGCTGCGCTCGGGATGACAAGAATCCTGAGAGCCAAGGACCAACGACTGATTCTTCATGCCTAGACGAAACGACATCTCGAAAATTCTGATCCTCGGCTCCGGTCCCATCGTCATCGGCCAGTCCGCCGAGTTCGACTACTCCGGCACGCAGGCCTGCAAGGCGCTCAAGGCCGAAGGCTACGAAGTGGTGCTCGCCAACTCGAATCCGGCGACCATCATGACCGACCCCGAGATCGCCGACCGCACCTACATCGAGCCGCTCACCCGCGAGTATCTCGAAGAAATCATCCGCATCGAGCGCGAGCTTTCGCCCAGCGCCGGCTTTGCCATTCTGCCGACCGTGGGCGGACAGACGGCGCTGAATCTCGCCGTGGAGCTCTCTGACGGCGGCGTGCTCGACAAATACAACGCGTTTCTCATCGGTGCAAACATCGCGGCCATCAAGAAGGCCGAAGACCGCCTCTTCTTCAAAGACGCGATGCAGAAGATCGGCCTCGACGTACCCAAGTCCGCGCTCGTCAACAATCTCAAAGACGGCCTCGAGTTCGCGGGAAAAATCGGCTTCCCCGTAATCATCCGACCGTCGTTCACGCTCGGGCGGCACCGGCGGCGGCATCGCCTTCAATCGCGAAGAACTGATGGAGTTGCTGGCGCGCGGCCTCGATCTCTCTCCGGTCCACGAAGCGCTGATCGAAGAGTCGGTCCTCGGCTGGAAAGAGTACGAGCTCGAGGTGATGCGCGACCTCAAGGACAACGTCATCATCATCTGCTCGATCGAAAACTTCGATCCCATGGGCGTGCATACGGGCGACTCGATCACCGTGGCGCCCGCGCAGACGCTCACCGACCGCGAGTACCAGGCCATGCGCGACGCGTCGATCGCCGTCATCCGCGAGATCGGCGTAGAGACGGGCGGCTCCAACATCCAGTTCGGAGTCAATCCCGAGACCGGGCGCATGGTGGTCATCGAGATGAACCCGCGCGTGTCGCGCTCCTCGGCGCTGGCTTCGAAGGCTACCGGTTTCCCGATCGCGAAAATTGCTGCCAAACTCGCGGTCGGCTACACGCTCGACGAAATTCCCAACGACATCACGCGCAAGACCCCGGCCTCGTTCGAGCCCACTCTCGATTACGTGGTTGTCAAGATTCCCAAGTGGCAGTTCGAGAAATTCCCGGGCGCCGACGAGAGCCTGGGTCCGCAGATGAAGTCGGTGGGCGAAGTGATGGCCATCGGGCGCACCTTCAAGGAAGCGCTCCTGAAAGGCGTGCGTGCACTCGACACCGGCCGCAAAGCTGGCTCCGAGAAAATCGAGCCCAAAATTCTCACGCAGCGCCTGGTCACGCCGCATCCTGAGCGCCTCAGCTACGTGCGTTACGCGCTGCGCCAGGGATACACCGTCAAGCAACTCGCTAAGGTCACATCCATCGATCCGTGGTTCCTGTACCAGCTGAAAGAAATTAACGACATGCAGCTGGAACTCGAAAAGCATCCGATGGACTCGATGCCCACCGAAGTTTTGCGTGACGCCAAGCGCATGGGCTTCTCGGATGCGCGGCTCGCTTCGGTTTGGCGCCTCGAGGGAAAGGGTGCGCAGGAAAAGGTCCGCCACCTCCGGAAGAAGCATCGCATTCAGCCCGTGTACAAGCGCGTGGACACCTGCTCGGCCGAGTTTGAAAGTTACACGCCGTATCTCTACTCGACCTACGAAGAAGAAGACGAGGCAGCTCCGACCGACAAAAAGAAAGTCATCATCCTCGGCAGCGGGCCGAACCGTATCGGGCAGGGCATCGAGTTCGACTACTGCTGCTGCCACGCATCGTTTTCCCTGCGCGAAGACGGCTTCGAGACCGTGATGATCAACTGCAATCCGGAGACGGTCTCCACCGACTACGACACCAGCGACCGCCTCTACTTCGAGCCGCTGACCCTGGAAGACGTCTTTGCCGTGTACGAGCACGAGGCGTCGGGCAAAGCGTCCGTCGGCGTGATCGTGCAGTTCGGTGGCCAGACACCCTTGAACCTCGCCCTCCCGCTGAAGGCCGCGGGTGTGCCCATCATCGGCACTTCGCCCGAGTCCATCGACCTCTGCGAAGACCGCAAGCGCTTCGGCAAACTGCTCGACGAACTCGAAATCCCGCAGGCCCCCGGCGCCATGGCGACCTCGCTCGAAGAAGCCGTCGAAGGCGCCAAGCGCGTCGGCTACCCGTGCTGGTGCGGCCGTCCTACGTGCTCGGCGGGCGCGCCATGGTCATCGCCTACGACGAAGAGACGGTCGTTCGCTACATGAAAGAAGCGGTCGAGTACTCGCAGGACCGTCCCGTGCTGATCGATCACTTCCTGGAAGACGCGATCGAAGTCGATGTCGACGCACTCTCCGATGGCGAAGACGTTGTCATTGCCGGAATCATGCAGCACATCGAGGAAGCCGGCATCCACTCCGGCGATTCCTCCTGCGTGCTGCCCGCCGTCGATATCCCGGCGCATCTGCTGCAGCGCATGCGCGACTACACGTTCAAGCTGGCGCGGGCGCTGAAAGTTGTCGGGCTGATGAACATCCAGTTCGCGATCCCGCGCATGTCGATGGGCGGATCGAAGGGCAACGGCTCCGAAGATGGCATAGTGTATGTCCTCGAAGTGAATCCACGGGCCTCGCGCACCGTGCCGTACGTTTCGAAAGCCACGGGAGTACCGCTGGCCCGAATCGCTTCGCGCCTCATGACCGGACGCAAGCTGCGCGAGTTCCTGCCCGAGAATATCGAACGCGGCACCGATCTCGACACCGGTCGCGGATACTACGTAAAGTCGCCGGTGTTCCCCTGGAACAAGTTTCCCGGGCGTGGACACGGTGCTGGGCCCCGAAATGCGCTCGACCGGCGAAGTGATGGGCGTGGCCGACAATTTCGGGGAGGCCTTCGCCAAGGCGCAGATCGCGGCGGGACAAAAACTTCCGACGCAAGGCTCGGTCTTCATCAGCGTGACCGATCACGACAAAGCCGGGGTCGCCGAAGTCGCGCGCCGGTTTGCCGACATGGGATTCAAGCTGGTCGCAACCGCCGGTACGGCCGACATCATCGAGAACGCAGGCTTGAGCGTCGAGCGTGTCTACAAAGTGAAAGAAGGCCGGCCTAACGTGGTCGATCTGATCAAAGGCGACCGCATTCAGCTCATCATCAACACGCCGCACGGCGCCGATCCCTGGTTCGATGAGAAGGCCATTCGGCGCGCAGCCGTGACCGCTCGCATCACCACCATTACGACACTCTCCGCAGCGCGCGCCGCTGCGGAAGGAATCGCCGCTTTACAGCGCGGAGAAGTGCGCGTGCAGGCAATTCAACATCTGCACGCAGAGCGAGTGGCCGGAAAGCGACGCTAGTTCGCAAGGCGGTGAGTAGATAGAGTCCGCATATGGCCCGGCGACAACTCCCTCTGATCCTGATAGCCTTTCTAAGTTTTTCGTCCCCGGGGCTCATCGCATTCACCTGGAGGCATGCCGTGTCACAAGAAAATGTAGCGCTTGCACATCGCTGGTTCGAGGAAGTCTGGAACAAGAAGCGTCTAGACGCCATCAACGAGATGGCGGACCCGAAGGCCGTCGGTCAGGGTCAAACATTGCACGATGGGCTCATCAACCTCGAAGAATTCCGCGCGTTTGCCAGCCACCTGCAGAGCGCGTTTCCTGATCTTCGATTGACGATCGAGGACACCGTTGCTGAAGGCGACCGCGTTGTGGTGCGCTGGCAGTTGCACATGACGCATTCCGGCCCGTTCTTGCGCTATGCCGCGACTCAGAAGCACGTGAATATCTCGGGCATCACCATCCTGCGCATCGCGAACGCAAAGATCATCGCAGGATGGGACAAGTGGGATCAGCTGGGACTGCTGGAACAAATCGGAGCCGTACCCGTACAGAGCCCGAAGCCCGATCGAGCGGCGTGATCCGCAACCATTTCGTAAAGGCAACCGATAGCTGGTTACAATAGTCGACAGGTGACGTCGCGCTTGCCCAGGAGCTCGCCGTGTCACTCTGCTGCGGACGTATCCCAGCACCAAGGATCAGTGCATGCTCTTATCCGGAATATTTCCTCCGATCACCACGCCCTTTTATCCCGATGGCAACGTCTACTACAAGAAGCTCGAGACCAACGTCGAACGCTATTCGCGAACTCCCGTGGCCGGAATCGTAGTGCTCGGCTCCACAGGCGAAGCTATTCTGCTCTCCGACGACGAACGGCGCCAGGTTCTGAAGACGGCGAGAGCGGCTGCCGCCAACCACAAGGTCTTGATCGCAGGTACGGGTATCGAGTCGGCTAGCGAGACGCTCCGGCTTACCGACTACGCGGCAGAGTTAGGCTACGACGTTTCCATGGTGCGCACGCCGCACTACTACAAAGGGCAAATGAAGCCGGCGAACATGTTGGCGTTCTATCGTTTCGTTGCCGACCGCTCTCCGCTGCCGGTGATCATCTACAACTTCCCGCAGGCCACGGGCTACGACATGCCCGCCGAGTTGGTGATCGAACTCGCCGACCATCCAAACATTGTCGGGATCAAGGAATCGAGCGGAGACGTCGAAAAGGCTCGCAAGATCGTCGAAGGCACACGTCACGTCAAACGAGCCGCGACTGTGACGGAAACGTTTGATGCCGTCACGGCTCGTATGGTGAAAGCGGCGTCGGAAGGTTCTGGTCAAGGCGGGGAACTGGTGCCAGTGGCCGCGTTGGCTGGGCCTCCCAAGCCGTCATCGGCGAGCGTCAGCGTTATGGGCGCTCTGAAGACGCGTCAAAAAGAAGTTGGCTTTCAAGTTCTGGTCGGCGCAGCCCACAAGCTGGAGTCCTCGCTCGAGGCTGGGGCAGTCGGCGCAATTCTGGCGTTTGCCGTCGCGGCTCCGACTGCGTGCTATGAAATCTACGCTGCCTGGAAAGAGGGCGACTTCGCTCTGGCTCGTTTGAAGCAGCAACGCATCGCGAAGGCCGCTGAGCGAGTGGTGGGCGGCCTAAGCATTCCGGGAGCCAAATACGCCATGGACCTGAATGGATACTACGGCGGACCCGTGCGCCTGCCCCTCCTTCCACTTACTGCCGACTTAAAAACTGAGGTGGACCAGTTATTGGCAGATATCCGGAACTAGCCATACGTTTCATTGCACTAACGAACGACGTGTGCTAAAACCGGCGCATGAAGTCGCCCCTTCGTTGCCTGTTGCCTTTTTGTTTTATTTTTCTCGCAACCTGTCTATTCGGCAAGGATGCGCCGCCCATCGTCATGTACTGGCCAAGCCAGGAAAAGCCCACCCTAAAAGTTACGTTCAACACATTTCGGCAGGTAGGCGACTTTGGCGGAAAACGTACTCTGCTTTCCGATGTGATCGTGCAAAACGTCTCCGATAAACCGATCCCACACGCTTCCTTCACCGTGTACATGCTCGACAAGGACAAGGTGCGTATCGGGAATGGTGTACTGATATTTGATGACCTGACGCCTGGCGAAGCCACCAAGGTCCAGTTTCAGTGCGCGACGGTCGGCTTGCCGGTCACCCTGGCGCTGGCTGCGCACCGCGATGCCGAAGGGATTCCCAGCGCCAACAAAGTTGTGCCCCTCAAAATCATTTCAGTGCCCACCGGAGCCAAGCTGACCGTAGACGACAAGGATGAGGGAATTACGCCCGCCCTGGTGAATTTGACGGTAGGCACGCACAAGGTTGACCTCAGCAAGGAAGGTTTCGCCCCGGCCACGACACCAGTCGATATCAAGGCCGACGAGATGCCGGGGGGCAGCATCACCATAGAACTGGGCGGTCTCTCACAGGACACCATCGAACTGCGCGACGGTTCGGTGCTCACTGGAGACGCCATCTCGCTCACCCTTACCGAAGTCGTACTACGCGTCGATGGCAAGGAGACAAAATACGATCGCAACCAGGTTAAGAAGATCTCCCTCGTGGAGCGTATCGTGACCCAGCAATCCCCCGTGGTTCAGCCTGTAGATGCGAAGGAGAAAAAGTGAGAACGGCGAGCTCGATGATGCTTTTTTTGGTATTCCTGGGCAGCGTTCTGTTGGTTTCGTCGGCGATGGCCAAAGACCAGCCTCCCCAGGTTGTGGTGTGGCCGGACGCCGGGCCAACCGTGGTGCGCTTCACTTTCGGCAAGCTCAAGGAGATTGCTTCGATCGGAAACCGGCGCAGCTATCTGATCGATACGACGTCGGAAAACCTGTGGGGCAAAGTTATTCCGACGGCGAGTTTTTCGTTGTATCTGTTCGACAAGAATAAAGTGCGGATTGGCGAAGGTTACATCAGCTTGAACAACGTTGGCGTGGGAGAAACCGTCAAGTTTCAGGTCGCCATGGACGCGGCCGGCGTTCCTGCCTCGTTTGGATTGGCCGCCCGCGACCTGCCGCAGGGTATGGGGCCGCCGCAAGCTGCGCGCAAGGTTTCCATCACGGTCAATTCTGTGCCGCAGGGCGCACTCGTCAAGCTCGACGGAACTGACGTCGGAACCACGCCCAAAATCGTGGAAGTCTCCGCCGGAAAGCATCGCCTCGATTTCAGTAAGGAAGGATTCAATTCAGGCGCCTTCCCACTTGAAATCGGGCCGAATGACACATCGGGGGGTAGCGTGAGCTATGAACTGGGCTCATCGGTGCACGACACCGTGGAATTGCGTGATGGAAGTGTGATTAACGGAGATCTGGAGTCGGTCTCGGCTACGGAAGTCGTCGTACGGATCGGCGGTAAAGATGCCAAGTACGATCGCAATCAGATCAAACGGATTCTGCTGGTCGAACGAGAGAGCTCGCAAGAAGCTCTGCAGCCTGCGGTTCCGAAACAGTGAAGACGACAAAGCGACACAGACTGCCGGCCGTTTCCGAAGAGATGAAAGCCTGGTCTGCCGCGCTTGAAGCGGAATTGATCGAGTGGCCGCTGGTGTCGGGTCGAGCGATGTTCGGCTTCAACGCGCTGTACCACGGGAAGCGCATTTTCGCAGTTCTACCTCGCACTCGAGGAGTGGGGAACTCCAACTCTCTTGCCTTCAAACTCGAAAGCACCCGCCCCCGCGTCCTAGCTCAGCTCCGGAAAGACCCACGAATCAAGACGACCATGAAGCAGACAAGCCGTTGGTTCGCCTTCGAGTTCTCCTCCGATCGAGATCTGAAGGATGCCCTCGATTGGATTGGTCGGGCGTACGAGGCGGCACGATAGCGCGCTGAAAATCCACACGTCACAAGCCCTTGTGATGTCGGTCCCTGTCGGGATATAATTCGAACGAACGTTCGATAAATATGCCTGCCGCCTCTCCATCCCGGTCCGCTACTTCAACGCGTCGTCGCCCGCGAGGGAACCGTCCCGCGAGCCGGTTTGACCAGCGGCTCTCGGAGCTACTCGCCCACGCCACCGACGTCTTTGACGAGAAGGGCTATGAGGGCGCCTCAATGCGCGACCTCTCGCGCGCCAGCGGCATGTCGCTGGCTGGCCTCTACTACTACTTCGAGTCCAAGGAGAAGCTGCTCTACCTCATCCAGCGCCATGCTTTTACGACCATCCTGGAACGGTTGCGTTCTCGACTGGAAGGGGTAAACGATCCCGAGGCGCGCATCCGAGTTTTCATCGCCAACCATTTGGAATATTTCCTGGCGAACCAGAAAGCGATGAAAGTTCTGTCGCATGAAGACGAGGTTTTGAAGAATGGCTACGGCGCGGAGATCGCCGGCATTAAACGGGAGTACGTACGCAGTTGTGTCGATTTGATGGACGACTTAAAGAAAGCAAAGGGACTCGAATTCTCGAGCCGGACGGCCGCCCTAAGCCTCTTCGGCATGATGAACTGGATCTACACCTGGTACAAAGCGCGGGTTGATGGAGATGCATCGGAGCTGGCGCGAGAGATGGGCAACATATTCCTGAACGGCCTAAGCGGCCGACAGAAGCGTAAAAACAAGGGAACGGAATAGCAAAGGAAGATTTTAAGGAGATGCACATGGCTACGACAACGCAACCGACGGCCGGCGAAGCGACCAAGAAGCTGATCAACTATCGCAAGGACGGCGGGGTGGCAGTGATCGAGATGTTCGATCCTCCCGCCAACACTTACACCTACGAAATGAACCGCCAGCTTGACGATGCGATTCTGACCGCGCGTATGGAAAACGACGTCTATGTCATCGTCCTCACTGGCTCCGGAGACAAATTCTTCTCAGCGGGCGCCAACATCAAGATGCTGGCTAGCGTCGACCCGACCTTCAAGTACTACTTCTGCCTGCACGCGAATGAAACCTTGTTGCGTCTGGAGCACACCCCCAAGCTAGTCATCGCCGCATTGAACGGGCATTGCGTAGGCGGAGGCCTCGAGATCGCCATGGCCGCCGACCTCCGTATCGCGCGCAAGGACGCCGGCAAGATCGGCCTGCCGGAAGTGAACCTCGGTGTGTTGCCAGGGACTGGTGGGACGCAGCGTCTTTCGCGCATGGTGGGCAAGAGCCGAGCCATCGAGTTGATGGTCACCGGCAACACTTTCTCTTTTGAAGAGGCGAAAGAGCTCGGCATCATCAACGACATTTACGAGCGCGATGGCTTCATGGAAAACATCATGGAGTACGCTCGCCAGTTCTGCCCACCGAACAAGGCCGCCAAGGCTGTGGGTCGCATTAAGCGCGCCGTGCAGACCGGCTGGGAGATTCCGATGGAGTCCGCACTTGCGGTCGAACGCGAGAACCAGCAGATCCTGTTCCAGAGCGACGACGCGAAAGAAGGGCTGGCCGCGTACGTAGAAAAGCGCCCGGCCATCTTCACGGCGAAGTAAGAAATGTAGCGCTGGCGTCCCGCCGGCAGTCGTGAGCGCGTCCTCGCCCTCACGAGCTAGCGAAAGAAGTCGGATAGGAAATCGATGATTACGGCGACAAAAGCAAAAGTTCGGCCCGGAAAGCTGCTGATCGACGGGCAGTGGGTCAACGGATCGAAAACGTTCGACACCGTCAATCCCGCAACCGGCGAGGTGCTTACTCAGATCGTCGAGGCCTCTGCTGCGGAGGTTGACCAGGCGGTAGGCGCAGCTCGTCGTGCTTTTGATACCAAGGGCAGCGTGTGGCGCAAAATGTCGGCTTCCGAACGCGGACGCCTGATCTGGAAACTTGCGGATCTCGTCGAGCAGCACATCGACGAACTGGCCGAGCTCGAGACACTCGATAACGGCAAGCCTGTCTTCGAATCTCGCAATGTTGACATGCCCATGGTGATCGACGTTCTGCGCTACTACGCGGGCTGGGCCACCAAAATTCACGGCGAGACCGTCAACACTTTCGATACGGCCTTCACGTACACGCTCCGTGAACCGGTGGGCGTGGTTGGTTTGATCATCCCGTGGAATTTCCCGCTCTTGCTCGCGTCGTGGAAACTGGGTCCGGCGCTTGCTTGCGGGAACACCATCGTGGTGAAGCCCGCGGAGCAGACGCCGCTCACAACCCTGCGTCTGGGAGAGCTGGCGATAGAAGCGGGCTTCCCGGCGGGCGTGCTCAACATCGTGACTGGAGGACCCGAAACCGGCAAAGCCATCGTCCAGCATCCCGGTATCGACAAGATCGCCTTTACCGGCTCGACCGCTGTTGGCAAGGAAATCATGCGCGGCGCCGCCGATACGCTGAAGCGCGTGACACTGGAACTGGGCGGCAAGTCGCCCAACATCGTTTTCGCCGACGCCGATATCGACAGCGCTGTCAAAGGCACGATCAACGGTATTTTTTACGGCAAGGGCGAAGTCTGTAACGCGGGGTCGCGCCTGTTCGTCGAGAGCAGCGTGCGCGATGAGTTTCTCGACAAGCTGATCGGCCGGGCAAAGAAGATGGTGCCGGGCGATCCGCTCGATCCCAAGACCCGCATGGGCGCCATCATCAGTCAGGAACAAATGCAGATCGTGCTGGGCTACATCGATGCGGGCAAGCGTGAGGGCGCCAAGTTGCTCGCGGGTGGAAATCGCGTTTCCGTCAACGGCGATAAAGGTTTCTTCATCGAGCCAACAGTATTCGGCGACGTCAAGAACGACATGAAGATCGCGCAGGAAGAAATCTTCGGGCCCGTGTTGGCGACGCTGAAGTTCGATGACATCGATGAAGTCGTGGAGATGGCGAACAAAAATCAATACGGGCTGGCGGCAGCGGTCTGGACACGGGATCTCAAGAAAGCTCACCAGATGTCGCGCATGTTACGAGCCGGCACCGTCTGGATCAACACTTACGGTCTGATGGACGCGGCGCTGCCGTTCGGTGGATACAAAAATTCTGGCTTCGGGCGCGAACTAGGACAGACAGCGCTGGAACACTACACGGAAGTGAAAACCGTGTGGATGAATATGGGGTAAGGCAGCCATTAGCAGTTGGCACTTGGCATTTAGCCGACTGAGCCGGATTTGACCCCGAACCGCCGATGGCCAAATGCTAAGTGCTAACTACCAAGTGCTGGAGATTCAAAGCAAACAACAATCAGGAAGTGAATCATGCCAGGTAAAGTCGCAAAAATCGGAACCTTCAGTGAGTGGGTCGGCCTCTTCGACGAGTGGCGCAAGGAAATCGGCGTCGATCGCGACGAGATTGCCAGTTTCAAGTTCGACACGCTGTACGGCGCTATCGAGACTGAGGAGATCCAGTTCGGCTCCTACAAAGGCCGCCGCAAGTGGGAGAACCTGCGCCAAGTGCCGACCCAGCAGATGCGCGACGCACTCATGAACATGATCGTCTACCAGGGCGACACGGAGTTTGCGTCCGTAGAGCAGCAGCGCCACCTGTTCGAGACCGCACCCACCGACTGGGACCGCCGCGCGCTGACCCGGGTCATGATTGAAGAAATGCGCCACGGATGGCAAATGTGCGCTCTCTTGCTCGATCACTTCGGCTACTCGGGCAAGGTGGAAGCGCAGAAGATGCTGGAGCGCCGGGCATTCGAGAACGAGCGACTGCTGGGCGCTTTCAACGTCGATGTCGATAACTGGATGGACTTCTTCACCTACACCGACTTCGTCGACCGCGATGGCAAATTCCAGCTGCAGATGCTGAAGTACTCGGCCTTCGCGCCGCTGGGCCGATCGATGTCGTACATGCTGCGCGAGGAAGCCTTCCACATGGGCACAGGAAATGACGGTCTCCGCCGCATCGTGCAGGCCGGCATCATTCCTGGATGGCTGATCCAGAAGTACTTAAACAAGTGGATCTCGTGTTCCTACGATCTTTTCGGTACCGATCACTCCTCGTCGGCGCACTGGGCGTACGTGTGGGGCATCAAGGGTCGCTACGACGAACTCAAAAACGAAGCACCGGCCAAGCTCGACGAATTGAACGACTACAATCGACATCTTTATCGTGACGAAGTGGCGGGCCTAGTCGAGCGTTTGAACGGTTTCCGGAAGGCGGGAGAGGCGGAGTTGTACGCGCCCGATATTCGCTTCAACCGCGCCATCGGCCAGTTTGCGGGACAGAAGTTCCACGCCAAAACCGGGGCTGTTCTAAGCGACAAGGATTACGACGAGCACTTTGCCGAAGTCATGCCGACTGCTGACGATAAGAAACTGCTGCTCGAAATCATCGCGAATGAGAAGAATTGGATTGCCGAGAAAGAAGGCGCCCGCGATCCCTTTGACACGATTGGCGAGCCTAGGAAGTCGGCGATCAACCTGTAGCACGCAATTAATGAGGGCGATCCACGCTGCGTGCATATCGTCTGCGCTGTGGATTGTCTGACAGCCCAGAATTCTGCCACCGTAGTTCAACTCCGTGCGGTATGCTTCCACCGTGTCCGCGAACGATTTCACCTCCATTGCGTTTGACCTGCTGCAGCCTGTAGCGCGCATCACCCTGCAGAATCCGCCGATCAACGTAATCGATATCCCGATGATGGAGGAACTCTCCCGCGCAATCTCGCTGGCCGAGGCGCGACCGGATGTGTCCGTGCTGGTGCTGGCGGGCTCGGAGAAGTCATTTTCGGCCGGCGTGGATGTGGCGGCGCACACGCCCGACAAAGTTGCGGAGATGCTGACAAAGTTCCACGCCATTTTCCGCTCGCTGGTTTCTTCTCGAAAGGTACTGATCGCAGGTGTGCGCGGGCACTGCCTGGGTGGCGGTGCTGAACTCGCCATGATGTGCGACTTGGTGATCACATCTGAAACGGCGACCTGGGGCTTCCCCGAAATCCTTTTGGCATGTTATCCGCCCGTGGCAGCAACCGCGCTGGCAAGCATCGTTGGGCAAAAGCGCGCTGCAGAGCTCATCCTCACGGGGCGCAAGATCAGTGGGCTAGAAGCATTCGCAATGGGATTAGCCAGCGCCGTCGTCGCAGGCGCTGAAGTCCCAGGCAAAGTCGACGCCGTGGTCGCACAGTTGGGCGCTCTAAGCCCAGCTGCTTTAGCCGCAACTAAGAAGGCGATGTACGTCTGGGATGCGATGCACTTCGACAAAGGCCTGGCGCGGGCCGAAAAGATTTATCTGGAAGAACTGATGCGAACAGATGACGCACGCGAGGGCATCCGGGCATTTCTGGAAAAGCGGGAGCCGAACTGGGTCGGGAAGTGATGATTACCGACTGCCACATCCACATTTCGCCACTGGAAATGTTCAAGCCGTCAGCGCTCGAGCTGATGCGCGCGAAGCGCCCGAATTTCGCAGAGATCGAAGAATATTGTCGGTCGCCCAAAGCCTTCCTCAAGTTCCTGGACGCCGCTGGTGTGGATCGCGCCGTACTCATTAACTACGTCGCTCCCGAGGTCATCGGATTCACTGCCGGCGTCAATCAGTTCATCTCCGAGTACGTGAAGGAAAATCCCAAGCGCCTCCTCTCGTGCGGCAGCCTGCATCCGCGGCATTCGACCAATATTCTTTCCGATGTGGAGCGGCTGGTGCGATCGGGAATCCGGATGATCAAGATTCATCCCCCGCATCAGCTGCTGTACCCGAATGACTACCTGCGCGGCGTTTCGGAACTGGAAATCATCTACCGGGCCGCCGAAGCCAACGGCATTCCCGTGATGTTTCACACGGGTACTTCGATTTTTCCGGGTGCGCGCAACAAATACGGCGATCCGATCTATCTGGACGACGTTGCGGTTGATTTCCCGAAGATGAGGATCCTGCTGGCACACGGCGGGCGGCCGTTATGGATGGAAACAGCATTCTTCCTTGTGCGCCGCCACCCGAATGTTTACCTCGATATCAGCGGCATTCCGCCGAAAAGTCTGCTGAAGTATTTCCCCCGGCTGGAAGAGATCGCGGCCAAGACGCTTTTCGGCACGGACTGGCCGGGCCCGGGCGTGCCCGACATACAGAAAAACTTGCAGGGTTTTCGCGGCTTAGGCTTGTCGGAAGCCGTGCAAGATCAGATTCTGAGCAAGACCGCGCTGGAGATCTGGCCCGAGTAGTACGGGCGACGGCCGGGTTCGTGCTTGCGAGTGGAAGAGCCTCTAACCGCAAAGGTCGCCAAGGAATCGCAAAGGCCGCAAAAGGAAATGCCTTCCTTTGCGTCCTTGGCGGTAGCTCTTTGCGACCTTTGCGGTTAAGGATTTATTTTCGTAGCTTATTCCCGGTCAGTTCATCGACCAACCCGGTTGCTCCGTAGATGTTCTTTAGGGCTTCCACGATCCCGCGCGAATCCACGTGCACGGCGCGTGCCTGCTTGTCCTCGTAAATGAAGTTCCACTCCAGCGATTGAATGTTCCCGTCGAAGATGATTCCTACGACCTCGCCCTTCGTGTTGACGGTCGGACTGCCGGAGTTGCCTCCGATGATGTCGGCCGTCGAAACGTAATCGAGCGGGGTATCGAGCTTCAGCTTCGATTTTGCTTTCATCCAGCTTTCGGGCAGCTGATAAGGCGGTTTGTCTCCGTTTTCGGAAGCGTGCTGGTACGCGCCGCCGATTTCGGTGAAATAGGGAATCTTCTTCCCGTTTTCCTCGTAGCCCTTCACAGATCCATAGCTCAGCCGAAGCGTGAAAGTAGCATCCGGCGGCTGGTCGTATCCACTATGGGCAAAGCGTGTTCTGGCAATCTTAGCCCCGGCCCGTTTCTCGACCGCGTCGACTTGATCGTCATACTGCTTGCGTAGTTCGCGTGCTGCGGGATCAACGTTACGCATAAGAACGATCAGAGGATCGGTTGAGGCCTGCACAGCAACCGAGCCGCCCTCGTAAAGCTGTTTCCTCACCGAAACATCATCGAGTTTCGTGCCCTCGATCAGGCTCTTTGCAGCGTCTGCGGGCGACTGGCCGTTCAGAACCTGCTTGACCACAGCATTGTCGGCACCCAACTCCTCCTGCATCTGCGCGAGTGAGTCGGTCAGCGTCACCGTGTCGAGGGATTTGTAGATCGGCGCGGTGGACATCAATTCCTGCTCCAGGGACGAGAGGGCTGAGTCCCGATATTCGCGCAATCGCTTCTCGTTGGGCTTGGTCTTCTCTTCCACCACCCGGACAAGCCAGCGCGCGTAATAGGCAAGCTCGGTGTTGAATCCGCGGTTTCTCTCGATGAAGCTCAGCGGGAGATAAAACTTCTTCTCTTCGCTCATGCTGTCGGCAATCTCCGTCCAGGGATTTGCCACGTCCTTGTTCTTTGGATTGCTTTTGAAAGCCGCTTCCTGCTTGGCTTCGTCCGCCTGCTTGGCAGCCATCACCTCGCTGTTTTTCAAGGGCTCCAAGTATCCCGTAATCGCCTTGAACGAATTCTGATAGCCGAAGAGTTCCTCCTTCGCGATACGGGCATTCTCCTCCGACGCATTGCCGAAATTCAGCAGCAGGGCAATGCGGCGCTTGTATGTCTCGAGGCGCGAGGGATAGTCGACGTCGCACAGGAATTCAAGCTGGCTCATCGTCTTCTGCCGCCCAGTCGATCCCGGATGTCCAGAAACAAAAATCAGTTCGTTGTCCTTCACGCCGGTTGCGGACCAGCGCAGATAGTGCTCAATCTGCGCAGGTTTGTTGTTTTCGTACACGCGAAAGAACGTAATGTCGAGGTCGTAGCGTGGATACGTAAAGTTGTCGGGATCGCCACCGAAAAAGGCGATATCGAATTCCGGCGCGAACACCAGGCGCACGTCCGTGTATTTCTTGTACCTGTAGAGGTTGTACACCTCGCCCGAGTAAAACATCACCACATCGCAACGCAGCCCGGTCGAAGCCGCACACTCCTTCTCGACAGTCGACATCGCAGCGCGCTGCGCCTGCCCGGCCTCCGCCGAAGACATGTCCGTCTTGGCCGCATCCTTGATCTTGCTCGTCACGTCTTCAATGCCGACAAGTTCATTCAATTCAAGATCCGGGCACTTCGCCTCGTCCGCTCGGGTTTTGGCGTAGAAGCCCTCCTTCATGTAATCGTGACCGTGGGTGGAAAGCTGATGCACGCAAACGGCTCCCACGTGATGGTTTGTGAAAGTCAGCCCGTCGGCGGAAACAAAAGATCCCGAGCCCCCGTTATTGAATCGCACCGAACCTAGGCGAACGTGGTCCAACCACTGCTGGCTCGGCTCAAATCCATATTTTGCTTTCACTTTATCTTTCGGAAATGCGTTGAAAAGCCACATTCCCTCATCCGCGCGGCATATCGGACCGAGCGTAAGAAGGCATAAGAGAGTAATAGGGAAAAGGACGCGCTTCATGAAAACAGCTCCCATAAAAGAATTGAACAGCGAGCCTAAGGCTCGCTCAACGATTAAGCCAAACTTTATAGTGTACGCCCGACATCCTACCCATACGTACCTCTCACGCTTGGAAAGCGGTCCCATTTTGGCGTATAACAAGGGGTTGCGGACTCTCGTGTCAATCCCCCGTGGGCCGGCAACAGAAACCATTTGCAGCTCTTGCGAGGGAGTATGTCCAGCGTAACCACCACGAACGCGCCCAAGGGCCTTGAGGGCGTTGTTGCCACCACCTCCGGCATCTGTTACATCGACGGCGAACAGGGAGTTTTGGCATATCGTGGAATCGATATTCATGACCTCGCCGACCATTCGAACTTTGAGGAAACCTGCTTTCTGCTCTGGTTCGGCCGTCTGCCTCAGCGCAACGAACTGAAGGAAGTCCGGGAACGCCTCGCGGAAGAGCGCAAACTCGACAACTCCATCCTCAACCTGCTGCGTGTCGCGCCCAAACATGCGCTTCCCATGGACGTATTGCGGACCGCCGTGTCCGCCCTTTCCTTCTACGATCCGGAATTCCAGAAGAACGATCACGATGCCAACGTTCACAAAGCGATTCGCCTGACGTCACAGATCGCCATGATCGTGGCCGCGTACGACCGCATTCGCAAGGGCAAGGATGTAGTTGAGCCGGACCGGAATCTGTCACACGCCGCCAACTTCCTGCTCATGCTGAATGGCGAGGCACCATCGCACACGGCAGAACGTGCCCTCGATATTGCCCTCATCCTGCATGCCGATCATGAACTGAACGCTTCTACCTTCGCGGCTCGCGTCACGGCGGCGACTCTGTCCGACATGCACTCGGCCATCACCTCGGCCATCGGCGCGTTGAAAGGTCCTCTCCACGGCGGCGCCAACGAGGCCGTATTCCACATCCTCATGGCGATTGATCGCGACGGAGCGGATCCGGTCGAATTCGTGAAAGGGATGCTGGCGCAGAAGAAGAAGATCCCCGGCTTCGGCCACCGGGTGTATCACACGGAAGATCCGCGGGCGACCCACCTGCGCAAAATGTCTCGTGATTTGGGCCAGGCGAGCGGAGAACCCAAGTGGTTTGAGTTCTCGAACAAAATTGAGGGCTACGTGAAGGGTGAGAAGAAGCTCAACGCCAATGTGGACTTCTACTCGGCCTCGACGTACCACACCTTGGGCATCGACGTGGATCTGTTCACGCCGGTTTTCGCGGTGTCGCGTATCAGCGGATGGTCGGCGCACGTTATCGAGCAACTCGACGACAATCGTCTGATCCGTCCTCGGGCAGACTACGTGGGCCCCATCTACCCCGCGAAGTACATTCCCATGGACAAGCGGTAGAGTCCTTCAAAAACCAAAAGAGTCTGAAGAATGGCGCTTCCGACAAAGGGGCCGCCATTCTTACAGATGTAAAAAAGGTCGTAACACGAGGTTCATGCAGAGGTAACCACCCACCTGCGAACCGCTTCGTGGGTCAAAAAATCGCGATTTTCGGCCTTTTCTCTCACTCTGCAAACTCACCGCCCACTGGTAACCAGACCTTTGGTACTTGAGCCACAAAACCAGCCTCATTACCCTGTTGTCAATGGCAACAGCGTTTGTTGTGAGGGGGGAGCGTTCCGCGAGGGGTCTGGGGCGCACGGAGTGATCCAAAACACGACAGTCGCCGCCATGGCGGGGAGAATAGCTCCGCCTACTCAGGGTTTCAGGGCGTAGTCAAGGAAGATGGCCCTGCACTCTCCGAGAGGTGCGGAATGATGAAGTCGATGGGAGTCTTTTTTTTCGGATTATTGCTGGTCCTGACGACGTCGCGTGCTGCGGCGCAGGCCGGGTACCAGTCTGTGACCGTGAATGATGGCGGCACCATCACCGGGACGGTGAAATGGAGTGGAACTGTCCCGAAGATGCCTACGGTCGCAATCAATAAGGACGTGGAAGTCTGTGATCCGCAGGCGCAGAAGAAGCGGGACCTCGAGCGCCTGATCGTCGCTGCTAATGGCGGCGTGGCCAACACGGTTGTGTTTCTGAAAGACATCAACAAGGGCAAGGCGATGGACCTGCCCGAAGGCCGTCAGTTTCTGAACCAGAAAACCTGTCGCTATGAGCCGCACGTTCTTCTGGTGCCCGACAACGGAACTCTGCAACTGAAAAGCAGCGATCCAGTTCTTCACACCGTTCACATGTCGGGCGCTTCCGACTACAACCTGCCGTTTCCCTTCGCTAACCAGACGGTCTCTCGTACGATGAACCGCGAAGGCGTCGTGGACTTGCGCTGCAATGCAGGCCATACGTGGATGAACGCCGAGATGCTCGTAGTGCACCACCCCTACTACGCGGTGACCGACGAGGACGGAAACTTCCGCCTGACGAACGTCCCGCCCGGCGACTACGAAATCGAAGCTTGGCACGAGGGCTGGAAGGTCACCGGACAAGGCGCAGTCTATGACGTCATGACCCAGATGCGGGTCCAGCGGCCGGTGTTTTCCGATCCGATGGAATGGACGAAGAAGGTTACGGTCCCCTCCAACGGGACGGTGGACGTCAAGTTCGTGATTTCGGAGCGCCGACCGGAAATGGCTTCGAACCACTGAGGCGCTTATCCGGGTGGGGCTGCCCGGGTCGATTCTTGTCTTGGCCTCCCCCTTCTGGGCCGCCTGCCACCCTACCGCAAGGTAGAATGGAATGAGAAGTTTGCATTCCATGCTCAGGATTTACTTCGACAATAGCGCGACCACCCCAGTTCTCCCCGAAGTGCTTGAGGCTATGCAGCCTTACTTCGGCGAGCGCTTTGGGAATGCCTCGTCCATTCATCACCACGGGCAGGAGACGCGCTCGGCGGTGGAAGGAGCCCGCGTCGTCGGTGGCAGCGTTGCTGGGTTGTCGTCCAGGCGGAGATCGTCTTCACCAGCGGCGGCACGGAGGCTGACAATCTTGCGATTTTCGGGATCGCCGGCGCCGGCGATCACGTGATCACCTCCGCGGTCGAGCACCATGCGGTGCTGAATGCCTGCAAGCATCTGGAGACGCAAGGCAGTCGACGTCACGTACGTTCCCGTCGACGGACGCGGACTGGTGAATCCCGACGACATTCGGCGGGCGCTGCGACCGTCTACGAAGCTCATTACGGTGATGACGGCAAACAACGAGACTGGCGTCATGCAGCCAATCGAAGAGATAGGCCGGATCGCCGCAGAGGCGGACGTCTATTTTCACACTGACGCCGTGCAGGCTGCCGGCAAGGTCCCTCTCAACGTCGAAGCCATGGGCTGCGACTTGTTGTCGATCTCGGGCCACAAGCTGCACGCGCCACAGGGTGTCGGCGCGCTCTATGTGCGGAAGGGAACGAAACTGGAGGCGATGATGTACGGCGGGCGTCACGAGCGCTCCCGTCGCGCTGGAACCGAAAATGTCCCGGGGATTGTCGGACTCGGAAAGGCCGCCGAACTTGCGCACGCCCGGATGGCGTGCGGTGAGTCGCACCTCGCAGCCGTGCGCGATCGACTGGAGTGCGCTCTGTTGAACATCGAAAGCGCCGGTGTGAATGGGACAGGTGCGCCGCGCGTGCCGCAGACTCTAAGCATCTACTTTGATGGCATCGAGGGCGAGGCACTGGTTATAGCCCTTGATCTGAAAGGTCTGGCAGTCTCTACCGGTGCGGCCTGCTCGTCCGGAGCGATCGAGCCCTCGCACGTCTTGATGGCGATGGGCCTGACCCCGGACAGAGCCCGATCGAGCATTCGCCTTAGCCTAGGCGAGCAAAATACAATGGAAGAGGCTGAGGTCGCGATCGCACTGGTGGCAGAAACGGTGGCGCGGCTGAGAGAACTCTCGCCCTCGTGGCGAAAGACCGAAGTTAGTTTCTAGCACGAAGCATAAGAGATTCACGCGCAGATCTATGAGCACAAAGACCATCGCGGTGGCCATGTCGGGCGGAGTCGATTCCTCGACCGTCGCGGCCATGCTGCGCGCAGAAGGCCACAGCGTGGTCGGTCTCACCATGCAGCTGTGGAATCAGCGCCGCCTCGCGGGCAAGGAAGGCATGCCCGAGGCCGTGCAGGGGCGCTGTTGCTCGCTCGACGACGTTTACGACGCCCGAGCCGTCGCCCAGTCCATCGGAATTCCGTACTACGTCGTCAACCACGAAGACCGCTTCGAGCGCGAGGTGGTGCGGCCGTTCGTCCAGGATTACCTTTCCGGACGAACTCCGATTCCATGTAGCCTCTGCAATAACCATCTTAAGTTCGATCAGTTGCTGATCGTGGCGCGCCAGATCGGCGCCGACCTGTTGGCCACCGGACATTACGCGCGAGTGGATTACGACGAGAACCGAGGCCGCTGGCTTCTTAAGCGTCCCGTGGACTCTGCCAAGGACCAAACCTACTTCTTGTTCGGACTCACACAGGATCAGCTCAGCCGCACGCTGTTTCCGCTGGGCGGCATGACCAAGCCGCAGGTCCGCGAACTGGCACGGCAGCAGGGATTGGCACTCGCCGAGAAGCCCGACTCGCAGGAGATCTGCTTTGTCCCTGGCGGCGACTACAAGCGCTTCCTCGACGCCTATCTGGAAGAGCAGGGCGAAGCCTTGCCCGACACTTCCGGGGAACTGGTGACCACTGATGGCGAGGTCATCGGCGAGCACGCGGGCATTCACAACTTCACTGTCGGCCAGCGCAAGGGGCTGGGAGTCGCGACTGGATCGCCGCTTTACGTGATTCAGATCAAGGGAGACGCGAGCCAGGTCGTCGTCGGTCCGAGCGACCAACTCTATTCGAAGACGCTACGAACACGCCGCTGCAATTTGATCGCGGTCGAAGATATTCCCGCTCCCAGGCGCGTGACGGTAAAGATTCGGCATCGTCACGAGGGCGCTCCTGCAGTGCTGGAGAAGGCGGGCGATGATGAGTTGCTGGTGACCTTCGACGAGCCGCAGCGTGCGGTAACTCCCGGGCAGGCGGCCGTCTTTTACGAGGGCGAGATCGTCGTAGGCGGCGGCTGGATCGTTTGATTGTAGCGCCGGCGTCTCGCCGGCAGTCGCGAGGGCATCCTGCCCTCGCTCGCTGGCCTGGAAAAATCTTCCCCGCTTCAAAAACCGATACCGGCAAGGATGTGAATTTGTCAGCGGGACGAAAAGCGCATTGGCGCTTCAGCACCCGGTCGAAAGCGGGAACGAGGACGCCCCCGCGACTGTCGGCGGGACGCCGGTGCTACGGTCAGGCGCTTAGAAAAAAGGGCAGCCATACTCGACGGCTGCCCTCGTGATTCTTCTCAATCGATCTTTTTACAACTTCGGTTTGTCTGACTCGCTAGATGAAAAGCTCGTCTTGCGGGACACCCACTCCATCGCGAGACTGGCGCCGCTTGCGGCCCATAAAGAATTCCAGGCCGGCGCTGACTCCCTGCATCAATCCTGACAATTGCCGGATGGGAGAGACTACGGTGCGGTGCACCATCTCGGTGGTTTCCTCGACCCGGTCCATGGTGCGATTCACGAGTTCGTCGGCCCGGATAACCTGCAAGCGAGTGCGGTCCACGATGTCATTCACCGTGGCATCCATGCGCTCGATCTGCCCGCGCGCCATACGCGCTGATTGCTCGACGTTGGCGACGATGTCCTCTACGCGCGGACGCACAGTGACCAGCATCTGTTGTGCCGTGTCGACGGTAGGCAGGACCTTGCTAGTGACGTCATTCGCGAGCGCTTCCACGCGCCCGCTGGTCTTGCGGACCACGACAAACAAGGCCACCAGAATGCCAGCCTGAATCATCACGGCAATGGCCGTGCAGATGATGAACAACGGTACGAGCTTATCCATAAGTTGACCCCGCCCCCGGTTTGGCTCGTGGAATCGCGGGAAATTGTCTACAGGTTCTTGGCAGCGTTTCCACCGGGTTCAGTGGTCGCCTCGTGATATGCCTGGCGCCCCGCATCGTAGGCGGCGCGGAACTGGTCTTTCTGCTGGCTGAGCATGTCTTTTCCGCGATCGACCCACTCGTTGGCCTGCGAACGCGCATTCTCTGCCCGGTTACGCATGAACTCGCGTCCTTCCTCGGCTTTCGAGCGAAGCGCCTCGCGTGTTTCGTTTCCTGAGCGTGGCGCGTAAAGGACGCCTGCTGCCGCGCCCACGCCCAAACCCGCTAAAAACCACAGGAAACCATTGCTGTTGCTGTCCGACATCGTATTCCTCCTGCTCGTCTAGTTGCTCGAATGTTAGCACCCGCTCCAACGAAACACAATTCGCGCACCCGTCGGCCTAGCGCTGTCTGATCGAACGTTGGATGCGTTTCCGCACCGCACGGGGATGTATTGTTTTTACATTAGCGGCCCTTGTGATCCCCGCCCACAAGCGAGACAATGTGGGCCCAGCAGGTGAATCCTTTGTCTGATCGAAAATACCGGCAACACGGGTACCAGGACAGCGGTGAAAAATCGCAGAAGTCTGGGGAACGATCCGGTGACCGCCCCGCGAAGAAGGATACCTTCGGCCCCCGGCCCCTGCAGATGGCTCCAAAACGCACCGTATCCCGCTGCTCCCAGTGCGGAACGCTGCTTTCATCTGCGGAGATTCCGGAAAAGTGCCCCAAGTGCGGCTTCGAACTGCACTCCTGCAAGCAGTGCCTTTATTTCGATCCGTCCAGCCGCTTCGAATGTATGCAGCCTGTACCCGAGCGGATTCCGCGCAAGGACGTGAAGAACGATTGCACCTTCTACTCCATCCGGGTAACCACTGAGAAGGAAACCACCACCCCCGTAGCTGCCAAACCCGCGGACGCGCGCGCGGCGTTCGACAATCTCTTCAAAAAATAACCGGACCGATCAGGGTTTCATCGTGGGCCGTAGCAGCACCTCGCTTGCGAACGACTGCGGGGATTGCGTAACGAGCATGGCCGTTACGTGCGCCACGTCGTCAGCTTGAAGCATCCGGTTGGGGTCTTTGCCTTCGTGGGGCGACAGATCCGTGTTGGTCGATCCAGGGCAGATCACCGAGACGCGGATGTTGTAAGCACGCAACTCCTCCGCCACCGAATATGTCAGCCCATTCAATCCCCACTTCGATGCCGCATAGGCCGCACCCTTGGGCAGCGGATTTTTGCCGGCCAGCGAGGAGATGTTGATGATGTGTCCGTAGCGGCGCTCGATCATCAGCGGGGCGAAGGCGCGGATCGCATAGAAGACTCCCCTGAGGTTGGTATTCAGGATGCGGTCCCAATCATCGACGGGCAGCTCGTGCAGGGGAGAGGCGAAGCCTCCGATTCCTGCATTGTTCACGAGAATATCGAGTCGCCCCTGCTTCTTTCTCAGGGTCTGCGCAACCTGCTCCACCGACCTCAAGTCCTGAACATCGCAGACCATGGCTTCGGCCTGGTGCCCCTTCTCGAGCGATCGCCCGCACGGTCTCGTCGAGCGGCGCCTTGGTTCGGCCACACACCGCAACCCACGCTCCCATGCTCGCCAGCTTCTGCGCAATGGCCGCGCCGATGCCTCGTCCTCCGCCCGTGACCACCGCGACCTGACCCGCCAATGCGCCTGCCATGCTCGCCATAAAGTTGCCTCAAGCTAAGGAAAAGTTGGACGGAAGAAGCCTGACGATGCCGTCACTTTTCGCATCTTACCAAGAAGGGAAGTGCTCGGCGGAGAGTAGGCGCTTGCCATATCGGCGAGCAGATACTTATAATCCGCACACCGGAAACACAGCCTTCGCTCTCTGTTCGTTACAGGGGAAGCGGGGCCAGTTTCGGCGTCCTGCAGCACTCGAGTTGTGTCGGTGATTGAACGAGATGCTGGCTTCGGCAGGATGACAAGTCTCTAGATCTTCCCGAGAACTCAAGGAGCTATGCGAATGAACAAGACTCTTCTCACGATTGTGCTTGGATGTGCTGTGGCAGCGGCTGCTCAGAGTCCCGCGCCTGCACCCGCACAGCCTCAAGCGCAGCCCGCGCCCCAGTCCGCCGCACCGGCGGCGCAGCCGCAGCAGGCACAACCGTCCGTGCAACCGGCTCAGCCGGCCGCACCTCAACAGAAGAAAGAAATCAAGGATCCCGCCGAATACAACGCCTACGTCGGTGCAGTGCAGCAATCGGATCCCGCGGCCAAGATCAGCGGACTCGAAGCCTTCCTCACGCAGTATCCCAACAGCGTCATGAAAGAGGACGCCCTCGAAATCTTGATGGGCACGTACCAGCAAAAGGGCGACGCGGCCAAGATGGGCGACACGGCCCAGCGCCTGCTGCAACTGAACCCGAATAACGTTCGGGCACTGGCGCTGCTGGCCTACAGCAAGCGCATCGCCGCGCAGAGTAACCAGAATCCTCAGCAGAACCTGGCCGACGCCGAGCAGTACGGGCAGAAGGGGAAAGCCGCACTGCAGAACTTCGCCAAGCCTGACGGCATGAGCGATGCCGACTACGCGAATCTGAAGAAGCAGATGGACGGGATCTTCAACTCTGCCATCGGTGTGGCCGCGCTGCAGAAGAAAGATTTCCCGACGGCGACCAAGTCTCTGCGCGTTGCGGCTGAGGCAGCGCCCACGGATTTCAGCATCGTCTACCCGCTCGCGCTTGCCTACCTGCAGTCGACTCCGCCGGATGTCGTGAACGGCTCGTGGTTCGCTGCTCGCGCCGCCAGCATTGCGCCCGCGCCAGATGCAGCCCCAGATCGAAAAGTACGGGAAGTCGCAGTACACGAAATATCACGGCTCCGATCAGGGATGGACCGACGTGATGGCGCAGGCAAAAGCCTCGACCACCGGCCTGCCTCCCGATGGCTTCACCATTACCCAGTACGTTCCACCGACTCCCGCTGAGCAGGCTGCTGATCTCGTGAAGACCAAAAAGGTCGAAGAGATGAGCTTCGCGGAGTGGGAACTGGTCCTGTCGGAAGGCAAGCCCGAGGACGTCGAGAAGGTGTGGAGCGTTCTAAAGGGCAAGCCTCTGCAGATGGCAGCCCAGGTGATCAGCATTGCTTCGTCGACCAATCTGAAACTCGCCGGCAGTTCCGATGACATCGACGCCAAGCGCGCCGATATCGACCTCACCATGACAGCCGCTATCCCGGCTCGCCTGATGCCGAAAGAAGGCGCCGACTTCCAGTTCGAAGGCACTCCGGTGTCCTACGAACCGAAGCCCTTCGTCATGACGATGAAGGAAGGCGCGATCCTGACTGCGAAGAAGCCTGCTGCAACGGCCGGCGGAGCCAAGAAGCCTCCAGTGCACAAGAAGCCAGCGGCTCAGTAGATCGAATTATCCACGCAGACGGAGAAGGGCAGCCTAACAAGCTGCCCTCTTTTGTTTGATTCGCAACGTCAGCGGGAGAGTGCGGACGCGCTAGCGCACCGCTTTCTTCTCGAAGCCCATTGGGCGCGCGCTCCGCGGCGGACGCTTCACGCCATCGCGCAGCTGGCGTACATCGATCTTCAATTCACTGAGGGTGCGGCTGAGTGTGTTGCGGTGCATGCCCAGTTCGCGGGCAGCGCGGCACTGGTTGCCCTTGTTTTCCTGCAGAACGGTCAGGATAAAGCGCTTCTTGAACTCACGCACCGCCTCGGAGTACAGGATGTTGCTCTTGTACATCTGCATGATCAGCGCTTCGAGTTGATCTTTCACAGTTTCTCTCTTTCCTCTGGCAGTCTCACGTCAGCGTCAGAATCTCTACCGCTACCGGGCTCTCGGCATCAGCGCAGGTGGGTCTGGAATGTGCGCATGACGAACCAAGTCGAGCCCTTCATAAAACTTGGCTCGTAGATCCGATGGGGCCAGCCAGATGGCTGCTCTGCCCACCACCAGGAAGTACGGAGCCAATTGCGAGCCTTCCAGCCACGGCGAAGATGGCGTAAACGCTGTCATCCCCATCAGCAGGATCGCGACGAACAGCGAACCCTTCACCAGGCCCAATAGCGCGCCCAGCAGCCGGTCAATCAGGCTTAAGCCAACTTCTTTCATCGCCCAGCGAGCAATCCGGCCGATGATGGCAGCCGCCATCACAACGCCCAGAAAGATCGCGCCGAACCCAAGCATGTCAGCAAGCAACAACGAGTTCAGGTGAGGAGCAAACCATGCGGCCACCCGCGGATACTGCCACGCAGCCAGCAGGTAGCCCACGACCAACCCCGCCATTCCAAATGCCTGCTGAAAAAATCCCCGGAATGCTGCCGTAACCGTCGATACCAGAACGACAACTACTATGGCCCAATCCGCCGCGTTCATAGCTCCATCCCGCGGCTAGCGTCCCGACTACACATCCAGCTTGCGTCCCGTCAGCTGCTCATAGGCTTCCAGGTATTTTTCGCTAGTCTTTCGTGCTACTTCGGCCGGAAGCGCTGGAGCCGGCGGCTGCTTGTTCCAGCGGATCTCCTCCAGGTAGTCACGCACGTACTGTTTGTCGTACGAATCCTGCGCTTGCCCCGCCTTGTACTTGTCGGCCGGCCAGAAACGCGAGGAGTCCGGCGTCAGGACCTCGTCCGCCAGCGTGATCCCACGAGACGTCCGTCCAAACTCAAACTTGGTGTCGGCGATGATGATGCCCTTCGTGCGGGCATAATCCGATGCCTTCTTGTACACCTTGAGCGTCAGATCGCGAAGCTGCTCGCTGACGTCCGCTCCGATCAAGCGCGCCATCTCGGAGAAGGGGATGTTTTCATCATGACCGGAGGTCGCCTTGGTCGCGGGCGTAAAGATCGGCTCCGGCAACTGGTCGGATTCCTTCAGTCCCTTGGGCAGCTCGATCCCGCAAACCGTGCCCGACGTCTTGTATTCCTTCCACGCCGAGCCCGAGATGTAGCCGCGCACCACGCACTCCACCGGGAACATGTCGGCATTCATCACGACCATGGACCGGCCGCGCAGTTGATCGCCGTACTTGCCGATCGCCGCCGGGTACTCGTTCACGTCGGCGGTGATCAGGTGATTGGGGACCACGTCCTTCAGGAAGTCGAACCAGAAGAGCGAGATCTGCGTCGAGGACCTTGCCCTTATGTGGAATCCCGGTCGCAAGAATGTAGTCGAAGGCCGAGATGCGGTCCGTGGCCACGAATAGAAGGCTGTCGTTGTCGATCTTATAAACGTCGCGAACCTTTCCACTGGCGTGCAGTTGGAGGTCGGGGTATTCGGTACGCAGCAGGACGGGATCAAGAACTTGTTGGCTCATGGAAAGAAATTCTACAGGCAAAAAACGTGGCGTATTCTAGCTGCCCAAAATTTTTTGTCAACGACATACGTCATACGCGCGAGTGACGGCCCCAAGTTCTTGACTGGGAAAACCTTGACGTCGACACCCGTCTGCTGAAAGCCG
Source organism: uncultured Acidobacteriota bacterium (assembly GCA_963745435.1). GTDB lineage: Bacteria > Acidobacteriota > Terriglobia > Terriglobales > Acidobacteriaceae > Gp1-AA133. The sequence continues at coordinate 253,154 of CAVUXK010000008.1, forward strand.
CGTCAACTACGGCTTTTGGAGGTTCCAGCGATGTGGAAAACCTGAGGAAGGTCGTGGATAACGAGAAGGTCTTAACGGAACTTGTCTTGCGATGAGTGGCAGGAAGTGCGAGGGCGTTTCCGCCCTCGCCCAATTGCACGCTAAGCGGTAGCTCCAAACCGTACCGACACCAGCTTCGAAACGCCCGGTTCCTGCATCGTAACGCCGTACAGAACCGGGGCGATGCTCATGGTCTTCTTGCTGTGCGTAATGAGCACAAACTGCGTCTGCACGCTCATTTCCTTCACCAGTTCCGTGAAGCGCCCGATATTGGCTTCATCGAGCGGAGCATCGACTTCGTCCAGGATGCAGAATGGGCTCGGCGCATATTGGAAGATTCCTACCAGCAGTGACAACGCCGTGAGCGCTTTCTCGCCGCCCGAAAGCAGCAGCACGTTCTGCAGCTTCTTTCCCGGAGGCGAAGCTACCACGTCGATGCCGCTCTCGGCGCTGTTCTCTTCGTCCGTAAGCCGCATGAACGCGTGGCCTCCGCCGAACAGCTTGCGGAAGGTCAGCTGGAAGTTCTCGTTGATCTTGTGGAACGCTTCCTCGAACTTCTGCTCGCGATACGGTGTCGATTTCCTTGATTGTGGCGATCGTATTCTGGATCGAGTCAATCAGATCCTGACGCTGGGTCTCGAGGAACGTATGCCGCTCCGCCGTTTCCTTGTATTCCTCGAGCGCCATCATGTTGACCGGGCCCATGTTGTCGAGGCGCGTGCGCATCTCGCGATAGACCTGGTCTTCCGCTGCCAGTTGCTCGCCCGAGACGATCCCAATCGTGGTGTCGGCCATCAGTTCGTGGCGCTGCACGCCCAGATCGTTGAGGCACGTCTCCGCCATGTACTGCGCATCCGATTGCAGCTTCGCCGCCGAAGCCGCAAGTTCCCCACGGCGGTCGCGCGCCTGGTCCAAAGCCAGACGGGCTGTGCGCAATGCGTCATCGATTTCAGCAAGACGAGCCCGAATTTGCTCCGATTCGAACTGCAGTAGCCCTTCCCTGAGTTCGCTGGCGTTCTTTTCTGCGTCGAGATCGACCAGTTGGCCGGCCAGCATCTGATTTTCGTTCTCGCGCTGGACCTTTTCGGCCGCGGAAGCGTCGATCTGCGAGCGCAGGGCGTAGACCCGCTCCCGCATCTCACCGACCAGCGACTGAATGCGCTCGAGCACCCCTGCCGCCGATCGGTGCCGCTCTTCGAGCCCCGCGACGCGTGCCACGTGCTGCGAAGTCTTCTGCGCGGCAGCGTCGCGCCGCTCCTTCATGGATGCGATGCGCTCGCCGGTGAGGGCCAGCTGCGACTCGAGGGCCGCTCGCTTCTCGTTGGCGGACGCAATCTCGCCCGTTCTTCCCGCAACCACCGCCTGCTGTTCGGCCCGCTCCGCGGCTAACCGTTGTAACTCAGCATGGCTCACGCGCAACCGCTCGCTCACCCGATCCATTTCCGCGTCGAGCTGTTGCAGCATGTGTCCGGAAGTCATCGCCTGCTTTTCGGCTTCGCGCTTCTCTTCTTCCAGCCGGTCCAGCAGCGCCGTGAGTTCCTTGATTTCGCGGCCCAACATCAGCGTCCGCGCTTCTCCATCGCGGAGGGCACGCTCCATCTCTTCCAGCATGCGAAGCACTTCGCGCAACTCGCGCTTCATCGACAATGGTCCTTCCGCGCGTTGTTTGCCGCCGGTGACCGTGACGTTGTGGAAGCACTCACCCGATTGCGAGAGGAAAAACGCATCCGGATTCTCGAGGGCCAATTCACGTCCAAGCCCCGCGTCCGGGACGATGTAGCCGTCCCGCAGCTTGGGAAGAATCACTTCCAGTGACTTGCCGAATCCATCCAGCACGCGAATCGTGCTCTTCAGGGGCAGAATCGACTGTCCAGGAGGTGCCGAGTGCGCCGCCTCATCCACGACGAAGGAAAAACGCGCTTGCGAGTCTTCCGGATGGACCAGGAATGTCGCCCGGCCGTCCACATCGTTCCGCAGCAGCCGCAGACCTTCATCGGCAGCGTCCCACGACTTCACGACGATGTAGTTCAGTTCATCGCGTAGGAAGTCTTCGACCACCCGTTCATGTTGCGGTTCAACCTCAAGGAAATCTGCCAGCACTCCCACTGGTGCCAGCCCACCCTGCATCGATCCCGATTGAAACAAACGGCGTACCGACTCGGTCGAGTAGCCATGCTCGGCGATTACCGCTTCGAGTGATCCCTTTTTGCCTAGGGCCGAAGCAAACTCGGCGCGCAGGCCATCCAGGCGAAGCTTGGCCTCGTTCTCTTCATGCCGCTTGCTTTCGAGCGTGCTGCGCAAGTTCGTGATCTCGGTGGTAAGCCCGCTCACCCTCTGCGACACGGTTTCAAATTCCAGTTCAAACTGCCCGCGCTGCCCGCCGAAAGCCTCAACCTGCGACGAACCGGTCGAGATTTCACCCTGCAGCCGCTGCGTTTCGCGATCCACAGCCGCCAGCCGCTCTTCCGCTTGCGTAAGCTGGTTGCGGAGTTGCGAGGCTGCGGAAACTGCTTCCATGATCGCGGCCCGGCCCTGTTCGATTTCCTCTTCGAAGCTCGCCAGATCGGCGTTCGCGGACGCCGCTTCCTGTTGCGACATAGAGAGTTCGTGCTGTGCTCCCGCTAGGTCGGCACTCGCCGACTCGAGAATCTGCTGGTTCGAGGCCAACTCTTCTTCGAGCGATGCCAGCCGCGCTCGCGCCTGCCCCAGTTCTGCATCCGACGATGCCGAGCGCGCCGTAAGTTCCGAGCAGCGCTCTTCATTGGTCCGCCGGCGCGCCTGCCCGCGATCGATCTCCATCGCGATCTGACTCAAGCGATCGCGGTTCTGCCGGTGTTCACCGTCGATTTCGTAGCCGCGTTGGGTGCGCTCCCCGTGCTCGCCTTCGAGCTGATGGACAGCTCTCGCCGCGATGCTGCATCTCCTCGGCCAACTGGTTCAGCTGGGTATCGATTCCGGCACTCTCCACATCGAGCTGCGTGAATTTACTTGCCAGCACAATCCGCAGCTTCGCGCGCATTTCTTCGCGCAGTTTGGCGTAGCGCTCCGCCTTTGACGCCTGCCGCTTCAGGGAATTCATCTGCCGCGTGACTTCTTCAAAAATGTCGTTGACGCGATTCAGATTGAGCTTGGCATCCTCCAGGCGCGCTTCCGCCAGCCGCTTCTTGGTCTTGAATTTGGTGATGCCCGCCGCTTCTTCAATGATGGCGCGGCGATCCGTCGGCCTGCTCGATAGGATTTGTCCGATACGTCCCTGCTCGATCAGCGCGTACGACTCCGGCCCCAGTCCCGTCCCCATGAACAACTCTTGAATATCGCGCAACCGGCAAAGCTTCCCATTCAGCAGATATTCGCTGTCGCCCGAGCGAAACAGCCGCCGCGTCACCACCACTTCGCCGGTGTGGAATTGCTGCTGGTTAAATTTCCGGCGCCGAATCTTGAGCACGACGGCCGGCGGCCCCGTCAACACGGCCGTAGCCGCGGAACCACCCGCTTCGTGCGGCGACGACACAACCTGACCTTCGATAACCGCAGGGGTGGCCACCTCGCCCTGAGTTGGCTCGGCTCCCGCCACGCCGCCTAAGCCGTCGCTCGTTCCCGCAATTTCTTCCACCTTCCCAGGCTGCGCTTCTTCTACCGCGCGCTCGGTTTCCTCCGCTGCGTGCGCCCGAAGTTCCGCTTCGTCCCAATCTCCACCCGGCAACTCGTCGCGCACCTCCACCTCGGTGGGCGCATTCTTGTCGGGACCGTCGTACTGCTCGGGGTCGATCAGCGTGAGCGACACTTCCGCCATCCCAGTGGGCTGGCGATCCCGCGTTCCCGCGAAGATGACGTCTTCCATGCGTGACCCGCGCAGGGTCTTCGCCGATTGCTCGCCGAGCACCCACGAGATCGCGTCGGCAATGTTCGACTTGCCGCACCCGTTGGGGCCAATGATGGCCGCCACCCCGTCGCCGGGGAACTTCAGTTCCGTGCGATCGCAGAACGACTTGAATCCAAGGATTTGGAGCTTTTTCAGTTTGAGCAACTTCGACTCCTTCAACGCTCCATCATGCGGACATCCTGCGCGATGACAGGCCGATCTTGATGCGCTTTTGGCTGCGCTGGCTGGCGCGCGGTCTGCACGAATCTGGCTGGCGGACGCCCGGATGGCCCTGTTTACTAGTCAGATGCCAATCCCAAAGAGTCCGGACTGATGCCTTCCCAAACGTGCGGGCAAGGCACGGATTGCAGTTACTGTAATGGCGAAATACGCCACGGGTCAAGAAAGAAAACCCCATATATTGTGGGTATCTCGTCCCGACCACGTCTGATTGCACACGCAATGCAGCAACCGCCTGGTTTTTGGGTGAGGAAAGACGAAGGAAGGGAGAATCGCGAGAGCACTTCGAGGTTAACCGAAGGCGAAGTCCAAGGCAACGAAGTTTGGCGGGGAAGGCGAGCGGGGACATCCCAAAGTCACCCTCTGCGAACCTGAACGACACCTGTTCCGACGATCCGCTCACAAGACTGACCAACGTTTATAACTTTCCTGTTCCCCTTCGCTCGCCTACGAAGTACAAATGCGTCTAATTTTGTGTTGGTGCGGGGGGATATGCCTGGGGCGCAATCTTTCCGGTTTTGGCGTGCGACGCTGCTTGTCTGCTGCGTCTTTTCTGCTGCCTACATCTCTGCGCAGCAAGCCGCCTCAAACTTGTCCGACCCTTCAAGTTCAGCAGCCGGGCGTACCTCCCTCCGCGTCTGCTTGCGCCTGAAGGATGAGTCTTCTTTCGGCGGTCCAGCGCGAGTCCGCTTGACGAAACGCCGATGGTCGCGAAGTCCTGGAATTGCCGGACCAGACGGAGATTTCCTGTTCAACGACGTTGCACCACGCGACTACACCATCGAGGCCACAGCCCCCGGATTTCTACCGGTTCACCAGAAAATCGAGATTGAGGGTCATCGCTCGCTGACGCGCTTTCTCGTGATGAATCCGAAGTCGGTGCACCCCGAACAACCACCGACTCCGCTTCCGGAGGCCGAGATTTCGCCGCCAGCCGTCATTTCCTGGCTCCCGCCCGGCATCGACGAAAAAATGCCCTACGTAGACCTCGATGAGCCGTGCCCCCTCGACGAGATCGAAAAAGGCACGGGCAAGCGGATGACCGAATTTGTCACCAATCTGGAGAAGTTCAGCGCATCCGAGCGTGTCGAACATTTTCCTGTCGATATCCTGGGAGCGCGACGTGATCCTGAAATTCGCAACTTCAACTATGTTGTAACGGTTTCGCGGACTTCCAGAGGTGTTTTCTTGCTCGACGAATACCGAAACGGTAGCGCAGATCCCGGGCAGTTCCCAGCCCACATCGCCACGGTCGGCATGCCTGCGATCGCTTTGCTCTTCCACCCTACCCTCGCGACTGATTTCAATTTCTCCTGCGAGGGCTTGGGCAGTTGGGAAGGACAGGCCGCGTGGCAAATCCATTTTGAGCAGCGCTCGGATAAGCCCGGTCGCCTCCTCGCCTACTCTGCCGACGGCAAGTACAGTTCCCTGGCACTCAAAGGGCGCGCATGGATCGATCCCGGAAGTCTGCAGGTACTGCGACTGGAGTCGGAGTTGGTCAAGCCTCCTGTGGACCTCGGTCTCACCGTTGAAGACATCGCGATCTCGTATCGTCCGGTGCATTTCCGTAGTCTTGGACGGCCAGATCTGGTTGCCCAACGTTGATTGATCTTTACGTGGAACGCAAGGGACGCCGGTATTATCGTCGCCACACCCTGAGCGATTTCCAGCTCTTCACAGTCGAGGCCACGCAGAACATCAAGTTTGCGAGAGAGTCCTACCGCTTCACGAACCAAACGGATCATGACATCAAGGGCGTCCTGACGGTAACTCCGATCTCCGGGTCAAAAGCGCGGCCCGTATCGCTCTCGTTCACGATCCCGGCAGGCGAGAGTGTTCTCAAGCTGGTTGGCCAAGGCAAAGACATTCAGATGCCAGTCGAATCGATTGGCTCCGCGGCCTTTACCCACGACGGTCCTCATGATGCCGTCCGCGTCGATGCGCACTTGAGCAAGGAAAGCACGCTCGACGTGATTTCCGGGCCTACCCCCTGACGCGTTTTCGATCACACAGCAGAGAGCGCGGAGGGACTCGCGGGCCTTTGAGAGTAACGGATCTCGAGCAAGTACTTGACGCCTGATGTATGCGTATCCGATCGCCGAACCCCGCGCTATCGGTGACAAGCCTCGCTGTATTGCGGATCGCAATGCGCATGGAAGATGTGCGTCCCGATGAGATATCCGAGTATGCTGCCCACCCAGACGTCGGAAGGGAAGTGATTCCGGCCGACAAGTCTGCCTCCAGACACCGACACAGCGGCTCCGTAGACCAGCACCTTTACCCAAGTCTTCGGATATTCATGAGCCACTACGCTGGCCATCGCCCACGTGAACATCGGATGTCCGGCGGGGAATGAAGTGTTGAAGGCCCCGTGCCGCCAGAAGCGCCCGTTACCCGTCCCTTCATCTGGCCGTTCCCGGCCAGCGATGAACTGCATCGGCGTGTAAATCAAGAACGTGTTAGCCAGCGACTCCAGTGTGAGTTGTCCGGTCTCATCGGCATGGCGGTCGCCGGTCTTCAACCCGTACGCCCAGATAGCACTGGGAATGGCAGCGGTTCCCAGCAACATCCCCAACGCGACTTGATGTCCTAGGTCGACGTGATCGTTGGAAACGTTTCTCATCACCTGCCGATCCGTGGCGAGCAGCGCTCCCGTTGTGCCCAGGAACAACACGTCCCACTTCAGGTTCTTGACCTTGAACGGCGCTGCATACAGTTCCTTCTGATCCTGCAACCCGCGTCGCAAATTTCGAACGATGAATCCATGACGATGGCTCTCGCTTTGCCCCACTGTGGACTGCGGTTGGTCGGCCGGGGACCCGTCCAAAATGTTCAACCGCGACGAATCTTCTCCGATATTCGCCACGTAAGCGGCCCGCGCAAGCTCGACCGGGTCGAACGTTTGATTGACAAGTCCCGGCTGTTGCAGTGCTACCTGCGAGAAACTCAGGCCGCAACAAATGACTATGATCGATCCGACACCCCCGACTCGCGCCAGCCCAGATCCTGACTTCTTCAAGCACGCCTCCCGATAATATTTCGCGGAAGTGGGATGCAATTCCGGACAAAACTGCGAGATTTTTTAGGTGCTCCCGTTTGTCGCTTTCAACGCCAACGGGTTGCATCGCAGTGGCTGGGTTGTGTTTACCGCGTGCGATAATGGCGCCCGATGTCCCTGAACCCCGGCACGAAACTCGGGCCGTACGAGATCCAGTCCCCGATCGGTGCCGGTGGCATGGGAGAGGTCTACCGCGCCCGCGACACACGTCTCGACCGCGACGTCGCCATCAAAATTCTTCCCGAATCTCTGGCACGCGACGCGGACCGCATGCGTCGTTTCGAGCAGGAAGCTCGCGCGGTAGCGGCCCTCAGCCACGCCAACATAGTGGCGGTCTACGACACGGGCACCCACGATGGCGTCCCGTACCTGGTATCCGAGTTGCTCGACGGCGAGACCTTGCGCGAGCGCCTCAAGGCGGGACCCATCAGTCCACGGAAGTCCGTGGAATACGCTCTGCAAATTGCCGACGGACTGGCTGCCGCGCACGCCAAGGGCATCGTGCATCGCGACCTGAAGCCGGAGAATGTCTTTCTCGCCTCCGGCGGCCGCGTGAAGCTCATCGACTTCGGCCTCGCGAAGCTCGATCGACCAGACGACTCGGCTACAGCGACACTCACCAACGCGCAGTTCAATACCGCCGAAGGCGTGGTGATGGGGACGGCGGCCTACATGTCCCCCGAGCAGGTTCGCGGTCAGGCGGTCGATTCGCGCTCCGATATCTTCAGCTTTGGCGCGGTCCTGTTTGAGATGCTTACCGGCAACCGTGCTTTCTCCGGAGAATCTTCTATCGAAACCATGAATGCGATTTTGAAAGAAGATCCGCCCGATCTCGACGTCTCGCGCTTGAAAATCGCTCCCGACCTGGAGCGAGTGCTGCGCCACTGTCTTGAGAAAAATCCGGCGGACCGCTTTCAATCGGCTCGCGACCTGGCGTTTGCGCTCAGCGCATCCTCCGGATCGCAATCTTCGGCCGTCGTTCGCGCAACCACGCGCCGCAGCCTGCCTTCGTGGATCCCGTGGGCACTGGCCGGAGCGCTCGTGTTGGTCGCGGCCGCCGGATGGATCGCAGCCCGCTCTCGCCCAGCATCGCGCGGAGACCGCATGGAATTTGCCATTCCCATGAAAGATGAGACGTGGAACCTGGCGATTTCCGCCGACGGGCGCATGCTGGTTTACGCGGTCCCCGATGAGGCATCCGGAGCAAACATACTGAAGGTTCAGCCTGTGGGCTCCGATACCGTGACGACACTCGCCGGAACCGAAGGCGCCAGCTACCCGTTCTGGTCGCCCGACGCAACGTTCGTAGGCTTTTTTGCAGACGGCAAGTTGAAAAAGATCAGCGCCTCGGGAGGTTCCCCGCAGGTGCTAGCCAACTCTTCCAGCGGTCGCGGTGGCAGTTGGGGAAGTAAGGGCGTAATCATCTATGCTCCCGATGCGGGGGGCGCCCTCTGGAAGATTAACGCCAACGGAACCGGCATGGCCGTGCTGACCGCAGGGCAATTTGTTCAAGGGGAGGCCTCGCACCGCTGGCCATTCTTCCATTCCGACGGTGAGCACTTCTTTTACTGGGCGGGCCAGTTCACGAATTCTCCGGATGACCGCATCAGCGGCATCTACGAAGGGTCCCTCAGCGGCGCGGAAAAGAAATTCGTAACTCCCTCCCGTTCCAATCCGGCCTATGCGAACGGTTATCTCTTCTACATGTCCGATCAGCGGACGCTGGTTTCCGTACCCGTCGACGCCGCCAAGGGGCAGACCACTGGGGAACCGCGGGTCGTCGGAGAAGGAGTGACCTTTCAACCTTCCACGTATTGGGGTTCGTTTACAGTCGCCGAGCACGGTACGCTCGTGTACAGCACGGCCACGGGCAGCGCGCTTTCCGCGCTGACTTGGTTTGACCGCTCAGGCAAGACGGTGGGCCGCGTCGGGGAAGTTGGCGCCTATGCCAATCCTTCACTATCCCCCGATGGCCAGTTGCTTGCGGCCGACGTCACCGATGTCAAGGCCAACAACGTCGACATCTGGATCACCGACTTGCAGAAAGGCACCAGCACACGTTTCACATTCGACCCGGCCGAGGACGTCGCAGCCACGTGGTCGCCTGACAGCAGCGCCATCGCATTCCGCTCGGCGATCGCGGGCATCACGCTACACGCGAAAAATGTGCGCGGCATTGAGCCTGCAAAAGTTCTGCTGCAACGCCAGGGACAAGATGACATCGTGCCGAATTCCTGGACTCGCGATGGGCACTTGATCGGTACCCTGCAACTCGCCGCCGGCGGCTCGGATCTGGTCTTAATCCCCACCTCGGGTGGCAAGGAGGTGCCTTTCCTGAATGCCAAGGCCTCCGAAACCAACGGCATGATTTCGCCCGACAACAAGTGGGTCGCCTACGCCTCCAACGAAACCGGCGACTGGGAGGTCTACGTCACCACCTACCCAAACGCCGCGGGCAAGTGGCAGGTCTCGCGCGGAGGAGGTACCGAACCGTGCTGGCGTGGCGACGGCAAGGAACTCTTCTATGTTGCCCCCGGAGGCATGTTGACTGCGGTCCCGGTCAACGGCGAAGGGACTTTCAGCAGCGGAACGCCGGCACCCTTGTTCCCACTGCACGCCCGCAGCCCCATCTCCTCCACCGACCTGTTCAGTTATGACGTTTCCAAAGACGGCAGTCGCTTCATCGTCAATCGCTTCGTGAGACCCGAGCACCCTTCGGCGCTGACGATTGTGCTGAATGCAACCAACGAAACCAAGAGGGATTAAGCGCCCGGAGTCAGTTGCATACGAACGGCCCTCACCAGCTAAATCTCAACAAGAAAAGCGCGGGCAATAAGCCCGCGCCACCCAAATCTGAAACTCTGAAACTATGAAACGTTGAAACCTGCCCCTACTTTCCCAGCTTCTCGAAAAACAAACAGATCGATTCAATCCCCCGATGAAAGTTCGGAATATGGAACTTCTCATTGGGTGCGTGCAGATTGTCGTCCGGCAGCCCAAATCCCATCATCACGCTTGGAATCTTCAGCACGTCTTGAAAATCAGTGACGATTGGAATCGATCCGCCCGACCGGATGAACACCGTGTCTTTCTTGAAAATGTCATGCATCGCCTCAGTCGCCGCCTTGATGTAGGGGTTGTCGGTCGAGACCACGCACGCCGGACCCTTGCTCCACACCTTGATCTTCGTTTCAATCCCCTTCGGTGTGAGCTTCTTCACGTATGCCGTGTAGCGCTTCAGGATGTCGTCCGGATCTTGATTCGGCACCATGCGCATGGAAACCTTCGCAGCCGCCTTTGCCGGAATCACCGTCTTCGCTCCGGGAGCAGTGAATCCGCCTGGCATGCCATGTACTTCGAGCGTAGGACGCGCCCACGTTCGGTAGAGCACGGAAAATCCCGGTTCGCCGGTGAGCACCTTTGATCCCACTTCCGTCTTGCGATAGTGCTCCTCATTGAACGGAAGCCGCTTCCATGCCTTCAACTCATCTTTCGTTGGAGCCTTGACCTTCGAATAGAAGCCCGGAATCAGAACCTTGCCCTTCGAATCCTTTAGCTTGCTGATGATTTCAATCAGCGCAAAGAAAGGATTCGGCGCCGCGCCGCCATACATTCCAGAATGCAGATCAGTCTTCGAACCGTAGGCTTCGATCTCCGTGTATACCAGCCCGCGCAGTCCCACGCACAACGTAGGAAGATTCGGCGCGAACAGTTCCGTATCGCAGACCAGCGCGAAGTCCGCCTTCAACTTCGCCTTTTCCTTGCGCACGTAGGCGGCGATCGATTCGCCCCCCACTTCTTCTTCACCTTCGAAAATGATCTTCACGTTAATGGGAAGCTTGCCGCTGTTCGCTTTCATCAGCGACTCGAGCGCCTTCACTTCCATCCACAGCTGCCCTTTGTCGTCCACCGCGCCGCGCGCGTAGATATTGTTGTTGCGTTCGGTCGGCTCAAACGGAGGCGACAACCATTCATCCAGCGGATCGGGAGGCTGCACGTCGAAGTGCGCATACATCAACACCGTCGGCGCTCCCTCCGCGTGTAACCAATCGGCATACAGCAGAGGATGTCCCTTGGTCGGGATGATTTCCACGTTCTCCATCCCGATGCGCCGCAGTTCGTTGGCTACGAACTCAGCCGCCTTCTGCACATCGGACTTGTGCTCCTCAAGCGTGCTGACGCTGGGAATGCGGAGCAGATCCTTCAACTCACTTACGAAACGTTGCTGATTCTGACGCGCAAAATCGAGTGCCGGTGAAGCCATAAGAAAAGCCCTTTCTCGCGAACATGCCATTCGCTGCAATAAACTCAGGAATTCAAACGGATCAGTATAGCCGAGCGGAGGCCCGTAAAACGCGGCTCGCCGGACGTTTCAGGACGTCGACGTCCCAATGTGGTGCAAGCAATCCTACGAAACTTTGAGAGCCTCGCGTTTCGCGAACCTCTCCACCGAAAATGGCGCAAGATCGAAACCCGCCGGTCGGCCAGTCACAACCCGTCCCATGATCTGCGCCGTAGCCGGCGCCAGCAGAATCCCATCGCGAAAATGTCCGGTAGCCACGAAATACCCCGGAAGGCTGGTCTCTCCTAGAATCGGAAGGCTGTCGGGCGTCCCCGGACGTAGTCCCGCCCAATCTTCCAGAACCCGCGCCTGATCAAGCGCGGGCAACATAACAATCGCCGCCCGCCGCAGCCGCTGAATCGTCTCGGGCACCGTTCGCTTATCGAACCCGGCCTCCTCCACAGTAGCGCCCGCCAGCAGCCGACCATCGCTGCGCGGAATCAGGTAGATCTCCGGCGACCGCACCACATGCCGCAGAACATCGTGCCGGGGCATGACGAAGCAAACCATCTGCCCTTTTACCGGACGGGCCGGCAACTCGACGGGTCCAATCTGTCCAGCCCACGCCCCCGCGCAGTTCACAACCGCTCCCGCGCGATACGCAGTCTTGTCAGTCGTCACGCCTGTAGCGCGCCCGGCCGACACATCCACGGAAATCACCGTGCTCCCCGAAGCGACATCCACACCACGGTGCTTGGCCGCCTTCAGTACCGCCTGCGTCAATGCTCGTGGACACACGCTCCTCTCGCGAAGAAACACGGCCGTTCCGCCGGAAGCATTCAACCCAGGTTCAAGTTCGGCGACTGATCGGGGCAACGGACTCGCCCCAGTAATCTTCTCAACCGCATGTCCGGGAGCAGGGAAGAGCAGCGTGCCCTCCGACCGCAAATCGACGTTGATCCCTGATTCGTCCTCCAACTCATGCACGAACTCGGGATACATCTCCGCGCTCGCCTGCGCAAGCGGTTGCAGCGCCCCCGGAGTCTCGTCCCCGCAGTTGGCCAGCATGCCACCGGCAGCATGCGAAGCTTCCCGCCCCGGTTCGACGCGCTCCACCACCAGCACCTCGGCGCCGTGCTTGCGAAGTTCGCGCGCAATGCTAAGCCCGATAATGCCGCCGCCCACGACGATGACGTCCCAGGTCTTCACACAGGCATTGTAAAAGAACGAGCGCGAGACCGCCCGAAGCGCAACCTCGAAAACGGAGCCTCCCGCAGCCTCCGCGCGAGATGAAAACTCCCCAGCTACTTGTTGGCTTGTTTGCGTTCGATGCGCCAGCTGTCTACCTGGCGCTCCGCTTCTGCGATCTCCTGCGGCGACATGGAGTGCCGAAGCTCGTTCAACGCGGCAGTCGACGACTTCACCGAGTCCTGCGACAACATCAACCACTTGTAGGCCGACACGCGATCCGTCGGCACGCCTTGGCCCTTCGACAGCAGCACACCCAGCCTGTACTGCGCCTTCACCACTCCCTGCTGCGCGGCGAGCTCGTAGTAGTGGACGGCCGACGCAAGGTCCGCACCTGTTCCGTCCCCAACTTCATACATCGTGCCCAGATCGTACTGAGCGTCGGCGTGTCCCTGATCAGCGGCCATCTTGAACCAGCGCTGCGCCTCAGCTCGATCCAGCGGCATGCCTTGGCCGGTAACGTAGCGCACAGCCAGCCCGAATTCCCCATCGCGTTGCCCTTGATCCGCGGCCATCTTGTAGTATTGCGCCGCCTGCTCGTAGTCGGCCTTCATCAGTTCTCCATTCGAACAGATGTCTCCAAGAATCGCTTGCGAGATCGCATCCCCCAGTTCTGCTCCGCGCTTCAATCTTTGGAGCGCCAACGGCACATCCGCCGCCGAACCATCGCGCGGATACGCGGCTCGAATACCCGAGTCTCGCAGGGCCGGAACAAAATCGTGATCCGCCGCTTTTGCCAGCCACGACGCAGCCAGTTGCTGGTCACGCGGTACCCCATCGCCGCGCGCGTAGATGATGGCCAGATTGTATGCAGCCGACCCCCCGCCCGCCTCCGCTGCCTGGCGAAACCACTGGATCGCCGTCGCCATATCCTTCGCCACTCCGTCGCCGCTCGCGTACATCGACCCAATATTCGTCGTCGCGTCTACTGATCCCTTTTGCGAAGCCGCGGTGTACCACTTCAGCGCGGCTTGAGGATCAGGTTTTTCCATCCCGATACCGGCAGCGTAGTAGATTCCGAGCGATTCCTCCGCGGGCATGTACCCTTTCTCCGCAGCAAGACGCAACAGTCGCAACGCTTCGACCTCATCGTTCTTCAGCAGCGCACCCGAGTGATACGCCAGCGCGAGCAACGTCTCTGACTGCGGATCGCCCGCCTGTGCCTTCGCCTCGAGCGCCGGCAATTCCTCAAGCGTCACCGCCTGCGCTTTCGCGAGAACGTCGTACTCGCTGTTGGGTTTTGAAACCGACGCGTCCTTCGCTGGAGGCGGGGAGACAGGCTGCACCGCGCTTGGCGCGGAGGGGGAAGCAACATCGCTCGATGCCACGGGTGTCGGTTGCGTGAGAGGTGCTGGAACTGGCGGAGGAACTTCCATCTCCGGCGGCTTTTCGATCGGGGCGGAAGCCGTCGTCTCAAACGGAACCCGGATCAGGACCTTGTCCTCCATCGGCTGGAGCTCAACGCTCGCCGGTTCCTTCAGATCAATCACGATTCGGCTTAGAGGCGGACTTGCCTGAAACAGCGATGCCCGTACGGTTGTGACTGGTCCCTTGTTCACGCTCAGTCGTTGTGCGGGACCCTGCAATACAAAGCCAGGAAAATCGAAGACCAGGCGGTCCGGGTTTTCCAGTCGTTGCGTGTCAGGCACCGCAGGCGAGTTAGTCGAGACTTCGATGGTCAGCGCCTGGCCGTCGTTCGCGATACGTATCTTACTGATCGCATGCTTGCCAATGGGGGCGCCCGGTGCGGAAGCCTGAGCGGCGGACCGTCCTCCGCACAGCAGACTGATCAGAAGCGCCGAAATGACTGCGCCTTTGCGCATAGGTGGTTCGAATAAGTGAGCGAGATTCGGATCTCGATAGTCGTGCGCCGCCATCGTCCCACGCAAACTGGAACTTTCCAAGCCCGAACTCGGCCACTCCACCATACGATGGCCACAGGATCCGCGCACTACACCGGAGGTCCAGGAGGCACGCCCGAAGGCTTCAGCTTCGGCGTGTTCTGCTTCGGATTGCTCAGGAACAACTCGATCTCATGGTCGAGCCGCCGGCTGCTCGCGTCGGTCCGTCCATGCACCATCTTCTGGACATCGAAAACCCCGCCCAGCGCCACCGACTGCACTTCCGGAGTGGCGGCCGCATCCGCCGAAAGAAGCATGAGCCGTTCAGCAATCTGAGACTGTACCGCGGCACTCATCTCAGCGCCTTCGCCATCCCCGGATTCACTCTGAAATCCTTCGTGCACGAGTGCCGAAACAACTTCGTTGGGTGACACCGCACCCTGCGACTCATGTGCGATCACCGCCAGTCTTTCCAGTCGCTGGGGATCGAGCAATCCCCCAACCACAATCTCAGAGACCGCGCGCGCTCCGTCGAGCGGACTGAAAAGGTAACCGGCCGAAGAACTGAAGCGCTCCGGGTCGCTGCGATCCGCCTCAGGAGGCGCCAGCACCTTCCAGAGAGAAGCCGGCACCTCAAGCTCCTTCGGATCGAGTGCCCGCAACACCAACTGCAATGCCTCGCGCTGGCTCGCCATCGGCCACACTTCCACGGGCTGCTGCCCGTCTCCATTCAAAGAAGCCGGAATCTTCGCGCTGCCCACCACACCAAGCGCCGCGCCCAGCGCATACCGGTGAAACAGGTAGATCAACGGAAGTCGTGACGCCAGCATCGACACCGGTTCCCGCGGCCGCAGCATACCAGCGTTGTAGTGCGCCAGCAGCGCCTCGCGAACCGGCCACACTTCTTTCAGCCACTCCACCGGATCACGCCCGTCGTCGTAAGCATTCCATCGCGGATCGGCACCGTTACCCCACGTCACTCCGGCCGTCAGCGCCTTCCGCACAATCGCATCCAGCCGGTCGAGTTCCTGCTCGGCGCCTGCGCCAGATTTCCCCTCGCTGTACCCCCATTCGATCGCAAACTTGTCGTAGCTTCCCGTCCCCTGCATGTACGCATCCGACAAATCGGCCGAACCATCAGACCGCAGCTTCACGCGCGGCGCGTAATAATCCATTACCGACCCGCGCCCGAACGTGCTCGCCACAAAGTTATGATCCAGTCCAAGAACATGCCCCATCTCGTGGCAAGTGAGTAGCGCCAGCCGGTTCAGCATCACCTGCTCGTCCGACATTTTCGGGTCCAGGTTGTCGAGTGCCGCAAATACGTCCAGCGCCGGTTCCTCGTTGCCTTTTCCCGAAGGCATGGTCGCGTTCCAGTAATTGTTCGCCGTGCGCATGCGGTGCGAGTCCAGTTGCACGATCGCGTGCACGATCTCACCCGTTCGGGGATCGGTTTGCGTCATCCCGACCGACCATCCCCGCCCCGCTCGGTTCGTCCATTGAATCGTCGGGTAGCGCGCGTCCAGCGGATTCGCTCCTTCCGGCAGATCCTCGATGCGCAACGCGTTCTTAAATCCCGCCTGTTCGAAGGCCGCGTTCCACCACAACGCCCCTCTCCGCAAGGCCGACCGCATCGGCTCCGGAACCGCCCGGTCCAGGTAAAACACGATTGGCTTTACCGGCTCGCTCATGGCGGCATTGGGATCTTTCTTCTGCAATCGCCAGCGCGCGATATATTCCTTCTCCAGTGGCTGGTCAAAGGCTTGCGAGAAATCCTTAAACACTTCCCCGAAGAACCCCACTCGCGGATCGGCCTCGCGCGGGGCGTAACCAGGCTCCGGCAAAGCCACAAAAGAATGATGCTCGCGCACGCTCAGCGTGTGCGTGTCGGGCTGGTTGAGATCAGCCTCTCCATCATTCGTGAACGTCAGCAGTGCCTCGATCTCGGTGTTACGCGGAAAACTTCCCGACGCCTCCAGGTCGATCACGCTCCGTGTATCGTCCAACTTCCAGTTCGAGTCCTTTACTCTCCTGCCGCACCATCTGCCCATTCACAGCCTGCGTGGGCCGCCGCATTTGCGACAGCAAATCCGCCGCGTCTCGAACCAGCAGCGGTTTTGCATCCACCAGCAATGTTCCGTCCTGCTCCGCCTCCACCGGCATCGCGGCCAGCACCGATGTCGGGAAACTCAACTCCACAGACTTCTTCAGATCAGAACTTCCACGCTCGGCCCGAAACGACAAGTTCTCCGCGATCACCAGCACCCTCGTTCCCACTTGCCGGAACCGGCACACTACGCCGCGCCCAAGGCTCCCGCGATCGGCGAATAGCGTCGTCGACCCCACCCCGCTCCCCATTCCCACGAAATACAGAAACTCACGCTCCCGTGCCGTCGGAGAAAGCTCCACCAGCAGCGTCCCTTTCTTCGCGTCCCAGTAATAAGGAAGAAACCCATCCTGCTTCTTCAGCCCGGCAGTGCGCGCAGCCAGGGTCTCGGCCGGCACGGCATCCTTATTGGTTTGAGCATTCGCGACTGGAAAAAGAGAGAGAAGAGAAGAAACAATCACCGCCAACACAAATCGCATAGGGTTGCCCTTATACAACAACGCACAGGCAAGAGTCCAAAGCAGTAGAGTAGCGCCGGCGTCCCGCCGGCAGTCGCGAGGGCGTCTCGCCCTCGCCAGAGCATCCCGCCGCCCGGCACGTTACTTTGGGCACATGAGCCCCACCCCTCCCTCTCCCTATAATCCGCGCAGGGAAAGCTCCGCTCTCCATGTCCAAATCAAACACCCAGCCGCTCTGGATTTACAGCCCCTGGCTCGACATGATCGTCGGCTGCGGAGCCTGGTCCGCGCCCCTGCTGCTGGTCGCATACCTGTCCGCGTCGGCCAGTACCCTGACGTGGTCCGTCGCCTTCTACGTCTTAGCGCTCTTCTTTAATTACCCGCACTACATGGCGACCGTCTACCGGGCCTACCATCGCTCGGAAGACTTCAACAAATATCGGATCTTCACCGTTCACACCACGTTGCTGGTGCTCCTGACCGCCGTGGTCTCGCACTTCTGGTTTCGCGCCCTGCCGTTCATCTTCACCATCTATCTCACGTGGAGCCCCTGGCACTACAGTGGCCAGAACTACGGCATCCTGATGATGTTCGCCCGCCGCGCGGGCGCTCGTCCTGCCAATGCGGTTCGCCACGCGATGTACGCCGCGTTCCTGCTTTCCTACGGAATTCTGTTCCTGAACTTCCACACCGGCCCGTCCACGGACCCGTTCTTCGTCTCTCTCAACATCCCCGGCGTGGTCAGTACGCAATTGCAGATCATCCTCGCCCTTGCGTTCCTCATCTGCAGCGCCTATGCGCTGTCCAGCCTCATCGGCCAAACCGGATGGCGCGGCATGGTTCCGTCGCTGACACTGTTCAGCACTCAGTTCGTATGGTTTCTTCTTCCTACAGTGCTCTCGCTGGGAGAACGCTTCCGCGTACCGCAGAGCCGCTACAGCACGGGGGTGCTGGCGGTCATGCACTCCGCTCAATATCTCTGGATCACCAGCTACTACGCCGGACGCGAAGCCCGCGCCGAAGGCCGCCAGAACTGGCGCCCGTTTGCCTACTTCGCTGTCCTCATCGCAGGTGGCATTGCCCTCTTCATCCCTGGCCCGTGGATCGCGAGCCATGTCTTCCATTTCGACTTCACGCGCAGCTTCCTGATCTTCACCGCGCTGGTGAACATCCATCATTTCATTCTTGATGGTGCAATCTGGAAACTGCGGGACGGCCGCATCGCCAACCTGCTGCTGAATTCCAAAGAGCAGCTCGCCGACGCCGCTTCCGGAGCACGCACCAGCCTGGCCTCCGCTTTTCGTTGGATGGTCGGTCCCGCGCCGGGCGCCCGCACGTTGCGCATCACCGCTGCGGTCGCGTTACTCGCCTGGGGCTCGGTCGATCAGGTTCGCTACTACCTCGCGCTGCAAGATGACAATCTTCCAGACTTGCAGCGGGCCGCCGCTCTCAATGCCTACGACTCGTCACTCGAGACGCGCCTCGCGCGTAAGGAGCTAGACGCCGGAAAGCCGGAAGCCGCCGAAGCCGCATGGAAGCGCGCCATCCAAGCCAACCCCGTAGATCCCGCTCCCCGCAACGCATTCCTGCAGTATCTGACCAGCGAGAAGCGCTTCGATGAGGCGTACGCCCTGACGCGCACCGCGATGCAGCGCACGCCCCGCGACGCGCAACTCCTCATCAATCACGGCATCCTGGCCATGCAACTCGGCCACACCGACGAAGCCGTGCAGAGTTGGCAGAAAGCGATCGCCACCGATCCCTCGCTCGCCGACGCGCAACTCTATCTCGCTGCCGAACTCGACCGCCAGGGCAAGCCCGCCGACGCAGCTCCGCACTATGGAGCCTTTCTCGAAATCGTCTCGCACCACGGCGCCGAAATGCGCCCGCCCGCGCCCAAGTTGATTGGCGTCGCTCTGAAACTCGCCGACTGCCAGAACCGCGCCGGGCATCCGGAGCAGGCCCTCCGTTCGTTCGATCTCGCGCGCCGCATCGCCGCCCAGACCGGAGAAGGGAAGCTCGAGAGCTTCGCCACCATCGGAGAAGCCACCGTCCACGCCCACTCGGGCCGCACCGAAGAAGCCCTGCGTTTTTACCAGCGCGCCTTGCAACTCGACGCCACCATGGACGACCGCCACAACGAAGCGGTCGACTGGTACAACTACGCGCTCTTTTTGCGCGACGCCGGTTTTCCACCGCGCCTCTCCTACGCGAGTCTCCTCAAATCGCAGCAGCTCATGAAGGTAGCCGCGGATTCCGAGGAAGCAAAAACGTCTGGCGAAGACTCTAGAGGAATTCGAAAAACCTCTGGGCAGCGAAGCCGCCACGAATCCGCCAGAATCCCGGCCCCATCCAGAAGCAGGCCCTCACCCTGTCGCGCCCTTCCATCAAAGTTCAGGTCAACAACTAAAGCAGCTGCGGAAAAAGCCCGCCGGCAGGCAAGAACGGAGAGGGCACGACTTCAGAGGCTGGAGAAAAACTCTGCTTCGTGCGGGTTGCAGGAAGGGCATGACTTCAGAGGCTGCGAAAAACTCTACTTCGGGCAGGTCTTGGGAAGGGCACGACTTCAGTCGTGCCGTTAAATCGTTGAAAATGTGTCCGCGCTTTAGCGCCTGAGGTCTGCGATTTGGGCCTTAGCGATTTTTTCCGCAACCTTGAAAGCCGTCGGCCCGCCCAAGCCCGTCCCCTTTCCAGTTGCGCAAATCTCCGCTCTCGGTTATTCCTACCAGACACTCCTGAAGGAACGCTTTATGTTTGAGCGATTCACGGAAAAGGCGCGCCGCGTCATTTTCTTTGGCCGTTACGAAGCCTCGCAAGTCGGCAGCCCCTACATCGAGACGGAACATCTGCTGTTGGGCTTGCTCCGCGAGGACAATGTTCTCAACCGACGTTTTCTGCCGCCAAACGCCCTCGAAAATATTCGCGTGGAGATCCAGAAGAACACCTTGGTTCGCGAGAAAACCTCTACTTCGACGGACCTTCCCCTCAGCAATGAGTCCAAGCGTGTCCTCGAGTATGCCTTGGAAGAAGCCGATCGCCTCCACCACAAACACATCGGAACCGAACATCTTCTTCTGGGATTACTACGGGAAGAAAAGGCCCTGGCCGCTCAAGCCCTGCACACCTGCGGCTTGACCCTCGAGAAGGTGCGCGAAGAACTCGGCTTCACACCTCACGAGCCGCCGACCCGGCAGGTACTATCCCCTACGGCACCGTCCACTACCCCGCGCGCCAACCTCATTCCGCTGCAGCCGCTATTCCCGCTCATCGGCCGCGAGAACGAACTGGAGCGCATTCTCCACATACTCGGTTGCTACAACGCCAAGAATCCCGTGCTGGTTGGCGAACTGGGAGTGGGCAAGCGCACCATCGTCGGAGGCTTGGCCAAACGCATCGCTACCGGCACCGTGCCTTCGTACCTTTCAGAAGCCACCACCGTTGAAGTGAATCTTCCGCCCTGGGGAGCCATCACCAGCGCGTGGTTTGAAAATTTCTATTCCGATCTTCCAAAAGCTGCCGAGCAGGGCATCATCCTGTTCGTCGACGATCTCCATACACCCGCCGATAGTCTGTTCGGCAGGAGCGCGGTCCATTTGCAGGAAGTTCTGAAGCGCGCCGTCGTGAGCGGTCAGATCCAATGCATCAGCGTAGCCACGCCCGCAGGCTATGCAAAAGCAATCGCCGATCACGGCTGGCTCGACGGCCTGCTTTCAGCCCATTCAGGTAGCGCCAGCTACCGAGGCCGAAGCTCTTGAGGTCCTGCGCGGTATCCAGCACATCTATGAAGAATTCCACGCGGCTCGCTACACCGATGACGCCTTGACGAGTGCAGTCACCGGGGCTGCCGCATGTATTCCTAGTCGCAGTCTGCCCGGTAAGGCGGTCGATGTAATGGATGAGGCTGGATCCGTCGTCCGGCTGCGCAACAGCAAGATGCCGGTAGGAATAGTCGAAGTCCAGAAGCGCGTCCGCTTTATCGTGAGTAGAGTGAAGGGCGCCATCGAGAACCATGAGTTCGAAAAGGCGCGCTTTTACTCAGATGAAGAGCGGAAAGAGCGCACGGCCTTGGACGCTTTGCTTAATGAACATCGGAAAACCTCGCCGGTAGTCCTGGAGATCACAGCGGACGACGTAGTCGGAGTGATCGCGCGCTCGACCAATTCCACCGTCGAGCAGGTGCGAAAAGCGATCGCCCGAAAATCTGGGGGCTCAACCGAGAACAAGTGAGGAATGGCCGAAGCTCTGGCCCCGCCCGTCCTCAACACGAAACTCCGGGTCCCGCCCGATCCGCGCAACGAAGCTACGGGGCATCACAACATAGTCGATCTGTTATGTCTCCCACAACAAAATCATTTCTTGACACTCAACCCCACATTGCTCCACACTCCCGCGCAATCTCGGGCCCACATCCCACACACAGGAGAATGCCGCATGTCTTCGAAACAATTCCTGCTGGTGCTTGCCTTCGCGATGTTCACAGGCAGCCTGGCCGGAAACATCACTGCAACTCCGAAGAAGAAGCTGTGCATTCCGTGCACTCCCTACTGTAAGGCCCATCCCAACGCCCCACGCTGCAACTAGTCCGAAGAAAAAAAGGCACGGGGCGCAACACCCCGTGCCTCCCACAAACAAAAAAACAAGTCACGGTTTTCCAAACCACTGCTCAAACCATTGCAGAGTGCGTAACGTGTAATCGCGCGCATCCGCCGGCCGGTAGAACACGTGCCCTTCGTTCGGATACACCACCATCTGCGTCGGCACCTTCATCGCTTGCAGAGCGTGGTACCACTCGATCGATTGCGGCATCGGCACTTCGCCATCGCGATCGCCCACCAGAATCAGCGTCGGCGTCTTCACGTTTTTCACGAATCGAATCGGATCCGACTTCTGATACACCGCCGGATCGTCATACACCGACGCGCCAAAGAACGGAATCATCCACTCGTCAATATCGTTCTGCCCGTAGTAACTGAGAAAGTCGGCTAATCCAGCGCCGGCCACTACCGCCGAGAAGCGCGTCGTCTGTGTCTCCGCCCACATCGCCATGTAGCCGCCATAGCTGTGCCCGCGCAACCCAATCCGCTTCGGGTCGATCGGGAACTGCTTCATCATCGCGTCTACTCCCGCCATGATGTCCTTATAGTCTCCATTGCCGAAGTCCTTCACGTTGCCCTGCGTGAACGCCTCTCCCTGCCCGTAGCTTCCGCGCGGGTTCGGACACAGCACGAACCATCCCAGCAATGATGCTGCCGTCATGTCGCCCATCTTTCCCGCCGACCACTGCGATAGGCATCCCCACGACGGACCGCCGTGCACGCTGATCACTAGCGGATACTTCTTCGCCGGATCGTAATCCTTCGGCAGCATCAGCCAGCCTTGCACGCGCGTGTCGCCATTCATCCAGTGCACGTTGCGGCTCTCACCCCAGGTCGCGTGGACGTTGCTGTTCACGTGCGTCAGCTGCTTCCACGTTCCCATCGGTCCTGCCCACACTTCCGGCGGAGTGCTGGCCGCTTGTCGCACCACCGCGCTGACTGTTCCATCCCGAGAGAACGACGCTCCGAGAGCATAGACGTCCGTTGCCGTGCCGATGGTTTCTTCACCGGTCCAGCCCTTCCAACTTGTCGGCGTGGATTGACCATCTGTAGTGAGAGTGGTGTATCCAGCATTTCCGTCCACATTCGCGATGACCGCGAGGTGGTTCGTTCCCGTCCACGCCAACGATGACGGTGACGCCTTGATGCCTGGCGTCAGATTGCGCGCGGCTCCTCCGGACATCGCTACCAGCTGGATGTCTCCGCCTGTCAGTCCTGCATCGCTCATCAGTCCCTCGATGAACGCTACCGACTTTCCATCGGGAGAAACATGCGGCTCGGCGATCTGCCACTTCGGCTTATAGATCTCGCGCATCTCGCCGCTGCCTGCGTCGACCGCGTACAGGCGTGCGAGCCACCAGTTGTTGTCTCCTGATCCGTGCGCGGCGCTCACGACCCATGCCTTCGAATCCGGTGTCCAGTCGTATTCGTAGATGTAGACATCCGACGGCGTGACCTGCGACAGCTTCATCGTCGCGACATCGACCACTGCGATGCGCTGCTCGTAGACCTTCTCGCCCACAACACCTGCGAGCGGCGTCATCGGCTGCAATGGTCCTGCGATGCGCGGCATGCCTTCGATATAGAGGACCGCGAGCTTCGCTCCATCGGGCGAGTAACGCGGCGTCTCGGCGAATCCCTTCAGATCGGCCAGCTTGACGAGGTTGCTTCCATCGACCGATGCGCTCCACAATTCTGCTGCTGGAATATCGGTTGGCAAGTCGCCGAGCCATGCGAGCTTCTTGCTATCGGCTGACCATGTGACATCGCGCGCGGCAAGCTTCTGATCGGGCGCGATGCGGCGTGCTTCACCGGTTGTCAGCGATTGCACCGACAATGCTCCATCGACGATGTACGCAACGCTCTTTCCATCAGGCGAGATCGCAACCTGGTCAATCTTCTTGATCGTGGGAAGGGAATCGAGCGCTGACGCGATGCGATCCTGCGCGACTGCGCTGCCGCTGAAGACGCACAGCAATAAGGAAAAGAAAAATTTTCGGCAAATCATCGGCGCAGAGTATACACAAGGAAATTTCTGCGCGGTGTCTGGGGTCTGCGTTCGAACCGTGAACGCGAACTTCGATTTGAGTCAGCGCGATTCGCGAACTTCAACAGCCGCGGGCGAGGGCGCCCGCGCCACACGGCCGCTGGTGAGGGGTACCCCCCTCCCCCCTGGTCTTGTGGAATCAATCGCTTACGCGCGAGACAGCACCAAGATCTTTCATTGCAAAGAACTTATACGCAAAATATTCCGGACAAAGGAGTTACGTTCCGGAAGATTCGCGTGTGGGGTGTACGCCCTCGCGAGTCATTTTTGTCTTCGACTCATTGCCGATCGCAAGGACCTCCGTCACGCGCTAGTGTGACGTGGTGGCGGAGGCTGAAGTTTTTCGATCGTTCTCGCGGCTGGCGGGCTCACGCCCGCTGCGCTGGGTGCCGTCCCTACGGGACTTGCGCCTCATTTCTGAGCTAACCCCAGGGCTTACGCCCTGGGCTATCCTATGCCGCCGCTCCGCGGCTTGTTTTTGGTAGGTCCTGCGTGTGAATGTAACGGGAGGGCCATGAGATCCAACGTTCCGAAAAGCGCGAGATGTGCAGGTAGCGTGGCGAACCCAGGTTAGCGTCCAAAGGGCGGACGCGAACCTGGGGCACCCGCCGTTTGTGCTCGCTGCCCGCCAAAAGTGCGCGATCGACCCGGCCCCTGCGGCGCCCGATCTGTGCCCTAGCGTATCGAAGCAACAACTTGCGGCACTCCAGCGGCTAGGGCCACCCAACTGCTGCAGTAAGGGCGAGTGAGTATTCTTCTCCTCTTTCAGGTTCCCTGAACTAAGTCAGCTCATCTGAAGTTCTTTCCTCTTAGCGCTAATACACCTTCAGGAGGTTTCAATGTTTGCACGTAATGTCACTTTTCATCTGAAATCGAACATGTTTTCTGACTACACACGGACCTTCGAGAACGACACGCTACCTTTGCTTCGCAAGCAGAGGGGCTTCAAGGACGAAATCACGTTGTCGAATCCCACCAGCCTGGATGTGATTGCCATCAGCCTGTGGGACAGCAAGGCCAATGCCGAAGCCTATAACACCAATGGCTATCCGGAAGTGTTGCGAACACTTGGACGAATGATCGACGGAACGCCCAGGGTTCAGACGTTTGAGTCGGTTAATTCGACCTTTCACGTCCCAGTGACAGCGTAGAAGTTTCGAGAACTTTGACCCGAGAGGGTGCCCCGCTCAAGCTCTGCTTGGGCGGGGCTTTTTTATGGAAGAAGGCTCCTTGCACGTTCCAAGAATTCCAGACCGCTGGCGGGCTCATGCCCGCTTCGCTTTGTGTCGTCCCTACGGGACTTGCGTTTCGTTCGGACCTACCCCGGGCTTACGCCCGGGGCTATCCTATGCCGCCGCTTCGCGGCTCAGGTGCCGTCGCCGTGCGGTTCATGTGGCGCCCCGGTGGTACGGCGAACCCAGGTTAGCGTCCAAAGGGCGGACGCGAACCTGGGGCACCGCAGACATTCGCATCGAAACCCGGCCTAGCAGAATCCAATAGCGCGAATCAAGACCCAGGAGATTCCCATGGCCACGCTCGAAGTCAGTTTCCTGCACAATCAATTGGAAGAGCGTAAGCGTCGGCTCGAAGCGGCGATTGTCTCGGCCCCGCGCAATGCGGGGCTGGCCGGGCTGTTGCGCGAAGTGGATTCGGCGCTCGACCGCATGTCCAAGGGCACCTACGGTCTCTGCGAGGAGTGCCACGATCCGGTGGAGCAGGACCGTCTGCTGGCCGATCCGCTGGTGCGTTACTGTCTCGACCACCTGACCCAGACGGAGCGTGCCGCGCTGCAGCGCGATCTCGACCTCGCCTCGGAGGTGCAGCGCAACCTGCTGCCGCAGAATGGCCTGTGCGCCGGCGACTGGGAGACCAGCTATCACTACGCGCCGCTGGGCGCGGTCAGCGGCGACTACTGCGACCTGATCCCGACCGATGGCCAGCTCTTCTTTGTGCTGGGCGACGTCTCCGGCAAAGGCGTGGCCGCGTCCATGCTGATGGCGCAGCTGCACGCCTTATTCCGCAGCCTGACCGGCCTGGCCCTGCCGCTCGGCCAGATTGTCACGCAGGTGAATCGCGTCTTCTGTGAAAGCGCGCTGGCCGGGCAGTACGCCACGCTGGTGTGCGGACAGGCGAAGCCCACGGGAGAAGTAGAAATCCATAACGCCGGCCACTGCCCGGCAATTCTGGTGGGACACGGCGGCGTGCTGCGAGTGGAATCGACCGGCCTGCCGCTGGGGATGTTTCACAATACCGAGTTCTCCGCCACGCGCGTCCAACTGGACCCCGGCGACACGCTCTTTCTCTATACCGACGGCCTTTCCGAAGCCACCCACGCGGACGACGAATACGGCGTGGACCGCGTCCTGACCCTGGTGCGCCAACAAGCCGGACGTCAACCCGCCCAGCTGATCAGCGCCTGCCTCGAGGATCTGCAGGTCTTTTGCGAGGGCGAAAAACGTTTGGATGACTTGACGCTGTTAGCGATACGGCGGCGCGTGTAGCGGGGCGTCGGCGGGATGGTGCCCCAGGTTCGCGTCCGCTTTTTGGACGCTAACCTGGGTACCCTCAAGAGTCGGAACGACGCTTAGGCGCGCCACCCGCCGCGGATCAGTCTTCTCCGTGTTCGTGTCCCTGGACTTCGACAATCATTCGCATCCACGGGTGGACACAGCACTCCCAGCGAGTAACGCCGCGCGGCAGCGCCGGAGTACCCGCTGTTGGCCCAGGTTCGGTAAGGCCGGCTTCCACAAACTGATTCGAATCACTCTCGGGTTGCGGGACGAGCGATCCGTCGGGCAACATCTGCGCACACTCCGGAGCCGGATCGGGATTGCCCGTCAGGCCATTGAGCACAGCGATGAACCCGCCTCCGAATTTCTTGACGCGCGTAAAGGTATGGGTTTCGCCCCCTGCGTTCTGAATGGTGGTCTGATCTCCCGGCTTCAGTTCCAGGTGGACGAGTTTGAAGTGTCCCTCGGTGGTATTCAAGAGGGGGTTGAAGCGCCACGCCCCGGCAATCTGGTCGCTTTGCAGTTCACCGATGAAATCCCCGAACAGGGTGGTTCCGTGGTGCCCGGCCACACAGGTACCGGGCCCGACGGTGGCGTTGAAGCTGTCGGGATCACAGGCGTCCCGCATGATGATGGTTTTGGTGGTTTGCGCATTGGCCAAGCAGGCGAACAGCACGGCCACGCCGATTTCCACGACGATCCGTTTCATAAGAACCTCCTAGTTTGTTTGATCGGGGCCGGATTTCGGGGAAGAGTGAAGCCTGGACAGTTACTTTTTTGCGGTTGATTCTGGTCGCTCCGGGACGGCCTGTCAAGGCCGAAGGCGGCACGGCGAGGCCGACTTCGCGACCGTACCGGCGGGGATCATCTCAGTTATGAGCGAAACGAGATGGAAGTCGCAGGCTGCATCGCTACCCCACTCAATCGCTCAGAACGCGATTGAAATGGGGCACCCTCGAATTGTGGTGGGCCACCCGCCCGCTGTCAATCTTCTTAACATTGTCTCTCAGACCTTTCGACATTCCCTAAGTGCCGACAAGCGGCCCTTTTCCAAATACGAAGGAGAGACTACACTGGCGGCTATTTTCTGGGCCCCCCGTAAGCAAACAACTCCGCACAAGAAAGGGAGGAAGTCCACGATGTTCTCCCGACTACTTATCGTTCTCCTATTTTTGTTGGTTGGCTGCGGCCTCTTTGCGCAATCCGACTCGTCAGCGGCTCAGGAACCGTCGAATCAGGCCTTGCTCGATCAAATCCAGCAGCTGCAAAAGCGCCTGAGTGACATGGAAGAGCGTCAACGCAAAACGGATGCGGCGCTAACTGCCCTTCTAAACTCGCAGGGCATTGCGGAGAAGACGGCGCAGACGAGCACTCCGGTCGTACCACCAAGCGAGGTACGTCCTGTCGAGCACGCTGCCGGGGAGCACGACCACGCACAAATGCGAGAAGCGACTACCCATTACCCGTCGCTTCAGATCCGTGGCTTTGGGGATGTGGACTTTGCCGCCACCGACCAGAAGGGGTTAACGAGCGGTTTTGACCTGGGGCAATTTGTGCTGCATTTCGCCTCTCCGCTTTCGGCAAAAGTAAGCTATTTCGGAGAAGTCAGTTTCACGGCAGAGCCTTCCACGTACGATGTGAGCGTCGAACGCTCTCTTGTTCGATACGACTATAACGACTACTTCAAGATGTCTTTCGGTAAGTACCACACTCCGATTGGCTACTGGAACGACACTTTCCATCATGGAGCGTGGCTGCAGACGACCATTAGCCGGCCGGAGATGGTTAAGTTTGGCGGGACCTTCACCCCCGTTCATTTTGTTGGCCTGTTGGCCGAAGGCAACATACCGTCGGGTAGCCTCGGGCTCGCGTATAACGCGGGGATCGGCAACGGGCGGTCTTCCATCCTCAGCAAGGCTGGCGACAGCGGCGACATCAATGACAACCGGGCCTGGGTAGCGAGCGTATTTGCGCGGCCGTCCAAGCTCTACGGATTGCAATTCGGAGGGTCAGTCTATCGCGACAAGCTGACCCCGACACCGGGACGAAACTTCGATGAGTGGATCGAGTCTGCCCACTTGGTCTGGACCAAAGAGCATCCGGAATTCCTCTCTGAATTCTCCAATGTTCACCACCGTGACCAGCAGACGCAGCAGACCTACAACAGTCAGGCGTTTTACATACAGCTCGCCTATCGATTGCCTTGGCAGGAAAATAAATGGAAGCCCTATTATCGCTTCGAGTATATTCATAGGCCAAACTCTGAGCCGGTTTGGGACATAACCCCCACGCCGAATGTCGCGGACCTGGTGGGCTCGACGGTCGGAATCCGGTACGACATCACGAACTATGCCGCTTTCAAGGGTGAGTATCGCAACTCCCGCCCCGGCGTAAACGAGCCGCGAGTAAACGGCGCATTTTTCCAGACTGCTTTTACATTCTGAGAGACCACTATGCCGATCCGGTGGAAAATCGTGTGCGGTGTGTTGGTGATAGCGAGTCTCTCCCTATGCGGGTCGCAACGACTATTTGCGCAAGCACACGACGTGGACATCGCAGTGGTAGTCCAACCGGAAACCCCTGTGAGCAATCTGAGTCTTGCCGAAGTGCGCAAGATATTTCTTGGCGACCGACAATACTGGACGGCGAACACGCCAGTGGTGTTGCTTATCCGCGCGCCGGTGGCGCGGGAGCGCGATGTGGTATTGAAAGTCATCTATCAAATGTCCGAGTCCCAGTTCAAACAATATTGGATTGCCAAGATCTTCCGCGCCGAATCCGTTTCCGCCCCGAAAGTCGTTTACTCGAACGACATGGCGAGCGAACTGGTCACGGCTCTTCCCGGAGCTATCGCCTTCATCGATTCACGGGATGTTCGACCGGGCACAAAAGTGGTGCGGGTAGACGGCCGCTTGCCCGGAGAATCGGGCTATCCCTTGCGTTGAGTGGTCCGTTCGCAGGTCACTGCGGCAAACCGAGCTTGACCAGCAATCCTTGAAATTGGGGATCTGAACGAAGGTCGTCGAAGACGGGATCTACCTTCACGTAGGTGAGGTTGCCGTCACGAGAGCCGTAAGCACGTTCGAGCATGGAGCGCGCATCCGCTTTCTGGCCAAGCCGGGCTTGGATTTGTGCGATGTTGTACGACGAAACGTAGCCGCGCTTGGAGACTTCGTTCAATCCTTCCAGCCAGCTCTGCAGCACACCCTCGTATCCCGATTTTCGGTAATCATCGCCGATGGCGGCCGCGAGATCGGGACTACCCGAAAGCGTCAGGACCCTTTGCCGTTCGGCCACCGCTTCCCGGAACATGCCATTTTGCGCATAGGCCAGTTCAATGCCGTGTTGCGCCGGAACAAAGTTGCGGTCCATGTCGAGCGTCTTGCGGAATTGTTCGATAGCGGCGGGGTACTGCCTCGCAAAATACAGCTGTCGGCCAGCGCTCGTGTTGATGAGCAGCGAAAGAGGATCCAGGTCTTGCGCTTTTTTTAATTCGGTTCGAGCTTCGTCGAAGCGGCCTAACCGCGTGAGGAAATCGCCGTACCAGTGATGAGCCTCGGCCGAGTTCGGGTTTAATTCGATGGCACGCTTGAATTCTTTCTCCGCTCCGGCCCAGTCCCAGTCGAAGTTCTCGCGAACCAGCGCAAGGGAAATATGCCCCTCGGGAAGGGTGTCGTCGATTTTGACACTTTGCATCGCTGCTGACTTCGCGCTTTGCCACACCTGCTGCGGAGTGACGTACCCGGAGGCGCCCATGAAGGTGTAAGCGTCCGCCAGGCCCGCATAGGCCTGGGCATAGGAGGGATCCTTTTCGACCGCTTGCCGGAAGAAATCGATCGCCTTTTGAAACCCATCTTGAGTCCACTTATTCCAGTAGAAGAGGCCCTGGAGATAAAGCTGATAGGCTTCGGGATTCTCCGTTTCGTGTCTGGCGAGTTGTTTGGCTTCCCCGCCGTCGAGTTTCGGCCGCAGGTTACTGTAAATTTCCCTGGCAATGTCTCCCTGCACAGCGAACAGGTCGGACACCTTGCGGGTGAACTGATCTCCCCATAACTCCGATCCGTCGGACACGCGGACAAGATCGGTTTGAATGTTCAACGTGTCGCCGCGCTGTGTGATCTTGCCGAGCAACACGGCGTCGACCTGCAGATCCTGTCCGACTTTCTGCGCACTGACGTCGCGACCCTTGTAACTGAACACGGTACTGCGGGCCATCACACGCAATTCCGGGACACGGGACAGGCTGCTGATGATGCCTTCGGTCACCCCGTCGGCAAGATATTCGCCGTTCGCGTCGGAGCCTATGTTTGTAAACGGCAGTACGGCGATCGAATGAATGCGATCAGAAGATCCACCCCCTACACCTTTCCAGATTCGGCGGCCAGCAATGGCGGTGAGGGCCAGAACGGAGCAAATAACCGCCGTTGCTACGATCAGCTTTCTACGACCGCGGTCCGTAGAGGCTTTCGCCGCTACGAGGGTGGGCACTCCCGTGGACTCAGTGTCGCGCTTGACGCGCTTCAAATCGGCACGCAGTTCAGTCGCGGCCTGGTAACGCAGCTTGCGGTCTTTTTCCAGCAGCTTTGCTGTAATCCAGCCGAGGTCGGGAAGGAGTTCGGGATTCACCCGACTTGCCGGCACCGGTGTTCGGTTCAGGATGGCCTCGAAGATGACCGCAGTGGTTCCAAAACCAAAAGCGAGCCTACCTGTCGCCATCTCATATAACACCGCTCCCAACGAGAAAAGGTCGCTGCGCTCATCCAGTTCTTCTCCGCGGGCCTGCTCAGGAGACATATACGCCACAGTGCCAAGCGCTACTCCACGGCTGGTCAAGTCGCGCGTCTCGGCCACTGTCGGGAGCGAGTCGGACCCCTTTTCGTCGACGACCGGTGGTGGAGTCTGTATGAGTTTGGCAAGACCGAAATCCAGCACCTTCGCCTGCCCGCGGCGAGTCACGAAAATATTGCCAGGCTTCAGATCCCGATGGATGATTCCAGATTCGTGAGCAGCCTCCAAAGCATCGGCGATCTGAATCGCAATCTCGAGGAGTTCGGTGTTGTGCAGCGGCTTGCCTGTGATCATCTGCTTCAGCGATTGCCCTTCCAGGTATTCCATGACGATGAAGGGATGGCCGTCGCATTCATTGATCTCATGAATTGTGCAGATGTTGGCGTGGTTAAGTGCCGAGGCAGCACGCGCTTCGCGCTGAAATCGTTCTAGAGCCTGGTGGTCGCGAACCATGTCCGCGGGCAGGAACTTGAGAGCTACATTCCGACCGAGTTTGAGATCGAGGGCGCGATAGACCACTCCCATTCCGCCACCGCCGAGCCGGTCTTCGATGCGGTAATGAGAAATAGTTTTGCCAACCATGCGGCACCCGTCACAGGATGGCCATGTTAGGACGCGCTTGGATGCAAGTCAATGCCGCAGAGGGACTTGTGTACGCTGCCGGTAGATGCACCTCGGCAAAGAATGGGGTGGACTATTTATTCCGGTTCTTTACGAAAAAGCAGTTGCGGCAGGAATTTTGCATGCTCTTTCGTAAGCGAGAGGCCATGTGGGCGGGTGGCCCATTCACGTTCTTTGCGAATGAGTGGGGGCTACGATGCTGGTCGCACCGTCCTCCCCCGCATCCCCCACCCACCTTCGGCAATCTAATCTTCATGTCTAACGGTCTGGCAGTTTCGGTCCTTGATCTGGTCGGCATGCGCACAGGGGAGTCGGCGGGGAGCGCAATCGCGCGCTCGGTCGAGCTGGCGCAGCACGTGGAGCGGCTTGGGTACCAGCGCTTCTGGCTGGCGGAGCATCATTCGATTGAGGGGCTCGCGTGTTCGGCGACGCCGGTGCTCATTGGGCATGTGGCCGGGGCGACGTCGACGATTCGCGTGGGCAGCGGCGGCGTGATGCTGCCCAACCACGCGCCGCTCGTGGTCGCCGAACAGTTCGGGACGCTGGCCGCGATCTATCCCAACCGCATCGATCTTGGCCTTGGCCGCGCGCCGGGCGGCGACTTTCACACCATGCGCGCGTTGCGCCGCGATCACCGTCAGACGGGAGACGATTTTCCTGCGTTGCTGGCGGAGTTGCGTGCCTACCTCGACGACGCGCGCGAGGGACAGGCGGTGAAGGCGATTCCGGGGCAGGGAAGCCACGTGCCCATCACGCTGCTGGGCTCGAGCGCGTTCAGCGCGCAACTGGCCGCGGCCGAGGGACTGCCCTTTGCGTTCGCCGCACACTTTGCGCCGGAGTATTTGTACGCGGCGGCGCGACTCTATCGGGGGAGTTTTCGTCCGAGCGACGTCTTGAAGCGACCGCATTTGATGGTGGCCGTGCAGGTAATCGCCGCCGAATCCGATGCGGCCGCGCGCCGCTTGTTCACGACGCCCCAGCAAAGATTCTTGCGGCTGATCCGGAATCAGCCCGTGGAGTTGCTGCCTCCGGTTGATTCAATGGACGGCATCTGGGACGACTTCGAACGCGCCGCAGTCGAGAACAAGCTGGGCGCGGCCATTGTCGGATCGCAGGCAACGGTGAAATTGGGCCTGGAGGTGTTAGTGCGAGAGACGGCGGCGGACGAAATCATCGTAGTCACCGACACGTACGACCCTGCAGACCGTCGGCGATCGTATGAGTTGATGGCGGAAGTAGCGCGGGACGTTGCGGTGGCAGCGTGAACGTTGTGGGTCGGACACTCCTGTCCGACAGGGTTCCAGAATCGTCGACAAAGGGAATTAATCCGACAACAAAGCCTGGCGGACAAGAGTGTCCGCCCCGCACCGGCTCTTATCACGCTGGAGCGTGATCTGCGTGGTTGCCTCCCCTAGCGGCTTGCGGGATGATGGGCCGGACACGAGAGGATACCCGTCCGACCTCCCTTGCCTCGGCTGGAGGTTTTCATGTCGACCTCATTCGCATGGCCGGCCGTGCGTCGTTGCGTCGTGCTCGGCCTTTTCTGCCTGCTTACCACACCCGTCTTCGCCGACTCCATCACCATCGGCAGCATCACGTTCTTGAGCCAGGGGACTTGGGGAAATCCGCGCAAGTCGATTGTGTCGATCCAGCTCGATACCACCGGGATCACCTACGATGCCTATGCTCTCGGGCTGCCGTATTCGCTGGTCTTCAACATGAACGTCTTCGGTTGGGATACGGGGCCATTGACCACGATTCCGCCCACGGGGATGCTCGTCGATCCTCCGCACTTTTGCCCGTGCGAGTCGGCGGTCTTTGTGATGACCCTGCTGCAAACTGGACCGTTCCGCCTGGCAGACGGGAAGCTGTTTAACCCCGTCACTACTTACACGATCACGATGGAGCCATTGCCCGGACAAACCTACCTGCAGCCGGGGCAGACGGTCGCAATCGTGCTGACGTCGGTGCCGACGCCCGTCCCCGAACCTGCGTCGTTGCTGTTGCTGGGCAGCGGTCTGCTGAGCGTGGCCGCGACCGCGTGGAGGAAGAGGCGGATGTGATGTGGCGCGGGCGCCCTCGCCCGCGGCTTTTGTGTGGGGCCGGCTGAACGCGATGCGGGCGTGAGCCCGCGAGCCGCTACAACCATCCTTTGCTGCGTGCGATCCGGGCCGCCTCCACCCGGTTCCCTGCACCCAACTTGCTGATCGCTTCCGACAAATAATTCCGCACGGTCCCCTCGCTCAGACCGAGGTCGGCCGCGATGTCGCCGCTCGCCTTTCCGTCTCCGGCCATGCGCAAGACCTGGCGCTCGCGATCGGTCAACGGATCCGGCTCGCCCCACGCTTCCGTAGCCAACTCCGGATCGATCACGCGCAAGCCGCGATGCACGCGCCGCACGGCATCCGCCAACTGTTCGGCCGGATGATCCTTCAACAAATATCCCGACGCTCCCGCATCCAAGGCGCGGCGCAAATATCCTGACCGCGCAAACGTCGTGACGATCACCACCCGGGTGGCCACCTTGCGGCGTTTCAACTCGGCGGCAACATCGAGCCCCGTCAATCTTGGCATTTCAATGTCGGTCAGGAATACATCGGGCTTATGCGTCAATACGCACTCGAGCGCTTCCTGCCCGTCCCGCGCGAGCCCCACCACGGAAATGTCGCCTTCGATCTCGAGCAGCGCGGCCAGCGCGCCCAGTACCATGCCCTGATCCTCGGCAATCACCACCCGGATCGTCTTGCGCCCTTCTTTGGAAAGGGAACTCACAGGCTCGCCGTTTCTTCGAGCGGCAGTTTTATGATGAGCCGGGTCCCGCGAGTCATGTCGTGCTCGAGGCTTCCACCCAGCGACTCCACCCGCTCACGCATGCCGCGCAGCCCGTTGCCTTCGACTGCGGGTCCGCCTTGTCCATCGTCACAAATTTCCAAACGGCAATGCCCGTTCACGCGTCCGAACTCCACGCGGCAGTGCGAGGCGCGCGCGTGGCGCACCACGTTGGTGACCGCTTCCCGCAGCACCAACGCGAGGACGCTTTCTTTCGCGGCGGGTAACTCGATCGGCGACGAGCGCACATCCGCACACACGCCGGCCGTCTCCAGCGTGGCCGCCGCCTGCTTGATCTCTGCCGCCAGGCCCTTCGAGCGGTATCCGCCGATTGCCTGGCGCACGTCCGACAGCGCCTGCCGCGCGGTCAACTCGACGTCGTGGATCTCCTGTCTGGCTTGTATCGGGTCACGATCCATTAACTTGCGCGCCAGTTCCGACTTCAAGGTAATCAGCGACAGGGTATGCCCGAGCACGTCATGCAGATCGCGCGCGATGCGCTCGCGCTCCGCGACTTTGGTCAGTTGCTCGATCTCGGCGTTCGCCTGCTTGAGCTCTTCGACGTGCCGGTTCCGTTGGGCGAAATATATGTTCGCCGCCCCGATGAAGGTCGAAAGAAATGTCGCCGGGAAAATAAATCCGTTGGTGATGTGCAGCAGCCACGACTCGAGCGCCGCGACCATCACCACTACCGCAATGGCGAGCGCCCCCGCCCACTCGGTGTCGAGCGCGAATGGCGCCATCGAGGCAGCGTAGATGAAGAAGTTCGCGGCTCCGCCATTGAAGGGCGCATACACGACGCCGATCGCGCCGATGCCCACGACGCAAAGCAGCGGCCAGGGCCTCCTCGTCACGAAAAAGGCGAAGTAGAAAAACAGAAACACCACGAGCGCAGCCGCCGTGGCGATCCACTCCGCCCGGTTGGCGTGTTCTGTGATCGGCTTCCACAGAAAGAATGTGAGGTAGGCCAGCCAGATGAACGGAACCCAGCGCGGCACCCGGCTCTGTACGTAGGCTCGCATCGCTCTAGTGTAGGACACTCCCGCGTCGTGGCAATCGTCGGCCGTCCAAGGCATCATGAAGACTGCCCGGCGCATCTACCAGTGCATAGCATCACGACCGTGAGATGACAATTGTCATGCGCGCCCTTGCCGGCGGTATCTGCGAAGCAATTGACAGCATGGGAGTTCTGCTCAACAATCTTTAAAACCCCACCACCATTGCGGAGGAAAACGTATGTCCGATGACCAGGTCACGGTTGTGCAGGAGAGTGGTAGCAACGCGGGCAAGTGGCTGCTGCTGTTGCTGGCCGCGATTTATGTCGCGGGCTCACTGTACTTCCTGGTCGACATGCGCGGCAACGTCAACAAGCTGGTGCAGGAGCAGGGCACCAGCCAGAAGCAGATCGCAGACCTGACCACGCGCATGCAAGCCGCCGAAGCCGAAGCCGAGACCCTCGGGCAGCAGGTCGGCATCACCAAGAAAGAGCTGGCGCAGCGCGCCGCGCAGTTGCAGGCCTCCCAGCGAGCCGCGGAAGAACGTCTCGCCAAGGAACAGAAAGAACAGATCACCGCGGTCACCGGGGAAGTGGCGGGCGTCAAGACCGACGTGGGCGGCGTGAAGACCGACCTCGGCGAAACCAAGAACGAACTGGCTGCCACCAAGGCCAAGCTCGAGAGTACGGTTGGCGATCTTGGACTGCAGAGCGGATTGATCGCGCACACGCGCGACGACCTGGAAGTCCTGAAGCATAAGGGCGACCGCCAGTACTACGAGTTCACATTGATGAAGGGCGCGAAGCCGGCGCCCGTGTCGACCGTCAGCCTGCAGCTCAAAAAGTCAGATGCGAAGCGCGGTAAGTACACGCTCAATGTTACGTCCGACGACAAGACCATCGAGAAGAAAGATCGCAACGTGAACGAGCCCATCCAGTTCTATACGGGCCGCGACCACATGCTGTACGAGCTGGTCGTCTGGACGCTCGACAAGAACAAAGCGACCGGTTACATCAGCACTCCGAAAAACGCGCCCGTGCCGGTCACCGCCTCACCGACGGCCTCGAACCAGTAGCGACGTTATGCTGCCCGCATCCGCTCACGTGCTCGTCGAGATCGCGCTGCGGACGGCGGCGATTTATTTCCTTGTGCTGGTCGGCGTGCGCTTAAGCGGCAAGCGCGAAGTCGGCCAGATGACTCCGTTCGATCTCACACTGCTCCTGCTGCTGAGCAACTCCGTGCAGAACGCGATGACTGGATCGGACACGACGCTCGCCGGCGGCGCGGTCGCGGCCGTTGTTCTGCTGGTGCTCAACTACTTCGTCGCCGATCTCGCGGGCACGAATCGCCGCTTCCGAAAATTCATCCAGGGCCAACCGAGCATGCTCATTCATGACGGCCAGGTCATCACGGCACACATGGCGAAGGAGCACGTGAGCATTGATGAACTGCAGCGTGCCATGCGCGAGCACGGCATCGCTGAGTTCCATCAGGTTGCTATCGGCGTGCTCGAGGTCGATGGCTCGATCAGCTTCCTGCGCTACGAAGACATAAATCCGAACGCGCCCAATCATCTGGTCCGGCGGCGCGGCATCCAGAAAAAACAATAGCCACAGCTGGTGGAACCGCGATTTCACGAGCTTCTATTTCGTCAGGACCACGGGGAGCGGTTGGTCGTAGGGGTGGACGACGACGCTGATGGACTGGCGCTTGTCGAAGTCAGCCTGCGTGACGGGGAAGCTGACGATGACGGTACCGCGAGCTTCCTGGCCGGGAAGAATTTTTGTTTCGGGCATGAGTGCGGCCTGGGAATTCTGCTTGAGAGCGGGAAACGCCTGGAAATATCGTTCGAAGTCGACGGCGGAAGCGGCGTCGTCAGAATATTCCTGTGAGGGCGTCTTCAGTTTTCCTTCAATGTTGTGGATCCATAGAGGCTTCTCGCCGCTGTTGTGGAGAGTGACGGTGAGAGCGACCAGCATCGAATTCTGATTGGGGACTTCGACGGCGGCGACGTTGTCGAGCGAGCCGGCGCCTTGCGGCTTGGCCCGGCCGACGAATCCGTAGATGGCCAAAACAACGGCCAGTCCGGCAAGCGCGATGAGCACGATTTTCGCGGGTGGGAGGCTCCGCTCGGGCGTGGCCATGTCCTGGGTGACGTTGATGCCGACGCCGGGACCGAGATCGAGGCCGGGAGGTTTGGGTGCTGGCGGTTGAGGCTCGGTTGGAACCTCGGGCGGTTTGGGAGTTTCGTCGGGCATGATGAGATCTCGAGTTGGGATTTTACGCGGGTTGGGGAGAAAAATCCCAAGACTGATCTGCGGAGTGAGTACAGAATCGCAGACAACAGGATAAGGTCGAGCAATGCCGCATGGCAGATCAGAGAGTCTGGAATTCCGGATCCGAAGGGATCTGGATTTCCTGTTCAGCCGGGAGGGAGCGGCATTTCGGAATTGCGGGACGGATCCACGCGGCAACGTGGAAGGACATGTAGAGGCCGGCAACGTGGTTTTTCAGTTTGCCTGGAACATTCGCGACGGGGAGGATCGGTTGATGGTCGCACCTCGCGATGGACGGGGCGTGTGGGAATTCATTCATGTTGCGCTCGCGGCCAGCACCGGCGAAGACGTGCGTTCCTTGACCGCGCCATTTTCGTATACGGATGATCCGGGCACGGCGTCGTATGTAGGGCTGAGTCGGTTGAGTTCCGTGTTGCGGCCGCGCTTCAAGCAGCTGAATGATGCGTTCGCTCCAGAGTTGTATGAAGCGACACGTCAGCGGATGGCACAGATCGAACGCGAGTTAACGAGGTAAGTTGGCTCGCGGTCCCGCCCGCTTCGCGTTGGTGACCCCGGTGGGCTCGCGCTCCATGTCGGCGGCGTACCCCGGACTTACGTCCGGGGCTAGCCTCTGGCGCCATTGCGCGTCTCTTTGTCCCGTTAAAAATAGGTTTGAGTAACTACCTCTTTTCGAGGTTAGTTACTTGATGTCGTGGTGTTCGTGGGCGAACTTTTCTGCCTCATTCAATTCTTTGATGGCTTCGTCGATATGTTTCATGGCCGCGACTCGGTGGCCGCCCCATTCTCCGCCGGCGTGCTCGAGATCATTGCGGGCGCCTTGCAGGGAGCGACGGGCGGCGTCGACTTCGGCCGGTACGTCGCGCTGCGGGGCGCTGGGGAACAGGCTGGTGGCTGGAGAGACGATCATCGTTAGTAGAACGGCCAAGGTTGCAAGTCGCATGGGGAAATCTCCTCGGAAAGTTTGGATGCGCAGCAGTGTGCATGGTGGGCATGCGGGGTGGCAATCAGGGTTTTCCTGCAGTTCATTTGGAGGGAATTATTCGCTTTTGTGTCCGGGGCGATGTGGGCTGACGCCCGCATCGAGGCGTGTCGCCCTACGGGCTCGCTTTTTCGCACGCCATAACCCAGCGCTTACGCGCTGGGCTAATGAATGTTGCCCACTGCCGTGGGCTCCTGGCCACACTGACGAAAACGGTGGACAGGGTGGGTTTATGTTCACGACGAACCGGTGGCGTTGGACAGTGCTATAGATGTATGGGCTCGTCGATCTAGCAGTGCCTCACAGTAAGGAGCCGTCAATGCGGCAGTGGTCGTACTGGCGTTTTTGGCGGCCAGGGCAAAAAGTAGATAAGAACATGCCCCTGCACAGGCCAGGGCCACTAAGCGCCCATACACCAACGAGGTCCGTGAGTGCAGAAGAGCGTTCCACCATGTTTCAAAGCCTGGGCGAAAAAATGAGAAACGTCGTCTTCCCCAATCAATCGCAAAAGAAACGCGATTGAATGGTCACTCTCTTGTTGTGGTGGCCAACCTCCCGCTGTACTCCCTTCAGACAGCGCGTCCCGTGCGGCTTTTCACAGGTTTTGACGTTGACAGCCGGAAGTCACCGTGCTAGCCTCTGTGAACTTTAACGACAGATTGCTCGATCGATACCGAGCAACCCCTCACGGTCCCATCGGCCCAAGAACCTGTAACTCAGGACAAGTTATCCAGATAGAGCGTACCTGCTTGTGTGAAGGCATGCTGTTGCTACCAGTGTGGCAGCCATCGCAGAAACAGAGCGCCACATACACGCCAAACGGTCTTGCCACTGGCAATGTGGTAAGGAGACCCGTGTGCGGTAGGGATCAAATTGCTATCGCGGTTGAAGTGTCCGTTTGTGACGTCACGCTCAGTTTGAATGGGTTTGCAGGAAGACTAAGTTGGCATCATGTATTTCCTGGTTTATTTCTCTGCCCAGTTACTCCTCAGGAGTTCAGGGCCGAGAACAACGTTCAACCGTAGGGTTGGACCCTGAAACGTTGCATATGCCAAAGACACCATCGCGTGTGGTTCGATTTTCACTCCCACATCCTCTAAGGAGGGATGCGCCATGACGAATCCCCGAACACGTCTCATCTTATTGATTGCGATTGCCGCAGTCACGATCTGTGGAACCTCTAACGCTCAAACCCTGATTGGTAGTTCTGGATCTGGTTGGCAAACCTGGACAGTCACTCCCATCAGCAGCGACCAGCCCAACCTCAATGACAACGGAGCGCCTTGGTGGGATCTTCAGTGGA
This sequence comes from uncultured Acidobacteriota bacterium, assembly GCA_963745435.1. Lineage (GTDB taxonomy): Bacteria > Acidobacteriota > Terriglobia > Terriglobales > Acidobacteriaceae > Gp1-AA133. The sequence continues at coordinate 293,253 of CAVUXK010000008.1, forward strand.
ACGCTGCCAGCACTAACGGGTTTTATCCACGAGGTAATGCTGACAAGAATCCGGGGTTCTGTATGACTGCGACCGGTGATTGCGTGGGAGTTGGCAGCCAGGGCCTCGCTCCCGGCACGTTACCATTTTGGGGACAGCCCTACGACTCGGTAAACGACGCCGGCGGCGTGCGCGACGACAAGGTCTACTTCAGAAGCAGTGGTGGGAGATTGAGGGCAACCTTATATCTCAATGCTACTGCGAATCCCAGCGAGGTGAATGACTTTGGTTGGTTTGAGACCAATTCAACCGGCACCATTGTTGGGACCAAACACCTGTTATTCAGTGGGACGGGAAACAATTACGATCAGATCCCGACCGCGACCGGTACCAGCGTTGTCTTTACGCCAACCAGGTATTTCGGTTACTACTACAGCGACGTGAGCGAACCGGCATGCCCGGACGGTACTGAGGATCCGTGTGCAGACCCCAATGCCGTATTGCACGGATGCTATGCGTACTCGGTATTCACCCTCAATGATGCACGTTGTACTGAGGTCGGGGGTGGCCAGGGGGATCACGACTTCGTAGTGTTCAAGGATGGTACGCCGACGCGTCCGAATTACTGGATCGCGGGTGAGGATCCTGCGGATTGTGCGAATAACGACGGTGATTGCAACCTTACGATCGTTAAGGTGATTCCGGTCTCAAACTAGGGCCGAACAGAGTTCAGGCGGGCTGGAGCTGGAAAGTTATTCTTGTCTATCCGGCCGGCCCGCCTTTTTTTGCTTCGATGTTTCAGGATTGAGTCTCTATTCCCTGGTGTTCGTCCAGAAAATCCCCGCCCAAGCGGAGCTTGGACGGGGCACCCCCTGGAGTTGGGCGACGTTTAGAGCCTGCCCGCCCGCCTGCTTTACTTCACTCCGGCACGCGGGCGGGGCCCCGGCGCGACACCTGCATCTACTTGACATGCGATAGTCGAATGTCTACCATCGTCGCCAGATCGAGGGTAGAACGTCTTCTATGGCGAAACAAACGCAACAACGGGTAGGACTACTGCAGGGAACGCTGGACATGCTCATCTTGAGGACGCTTCTCTACGGGCCCGCGCACGGTCACCAGATCGGGAAGCATATTCAGAGGACTACGAATGAATTTCTACAGATGCAGCACGGCTCGCTTTATCCTGCGCTGCATCGACTCGAGCAAAGAGGGTGGGTGGTCTCCAAATGGGAGACTGCGCCGGACCGTAATCGGGAATTCAAATACTACCGGTTGACTGAGAAAGGCCGGAAGCAACTCCTGGCCGAAGAGTCGCACTGGAAGAAGATGGCCGAGGCTGTGGCGCGCGTGATGTGGCCCGCTGCCGAGGAGAGCTGACGTGAACTGGTGGCAGAGCAAGAAGAGAGATGCAGACCTGGAGCGGGAGCTGCGTTCCGACCTGGAATTGGAGGAAGAGGAGCAACGGGAAGGTGGCGTTTCTGAAGAAGAGGCTCGGCACGCGGCTTTGCGCGCTTTCGGCAATCCGACTCTTATTCGTGAACAGACTCTCGCCGTCTGGTCCTGGAACTGGCTTGAATCCCTCGCACGCGATTTGCGCTTTAGTCTGCGCACGCTTTGGCGCAGTCCTGGCTTTACTGTCATTGCAGTTGTGGTGATGGCGCTTGGGATTGGCGCCAACGTTGCGCTGTTCACGGTGGTGCGGGGCGTTTTGCTGAAGCCATTGCCATTCGAAGATCCGGATCGCCTCATGATGCTCTACGAGGCAGGTCTACATGAAGACGACACGCCCCGCTTTAACCCGGTGTCGGGCGGCATGTACGCCGAGTGGAAAGAGCAGAACCGCAGCTATAGCAGTCTGGCGCTTGCGCGGGAGATCCGCGTGGGGCTTTCTGGCTCGAGCGGACAATTACCGGAGAAGCTGAACAGCGCGTTGATTTCGTGGGACATGCTCCGCACGCTGGGTGTACAGCCCGCGTTGGGCCGCGATTTTGCGCAGAGCGATGACAACCCCGCCGCCAACGGAACAGTATTGCTGAGTTGGGGCCTGTGGAAGCGCCGCTTCGGCGGGGACCCGGCCATCCTGAACACGACGATCGATCTGGACGCCATGCGGTACACCGTCATCGGCGTTATGCCTGCGTGGTTCGATTTTCCTGACCCGGCCACGCAACTATGGACACCGGTGTACCACGACATGCCCGAAGAAACGATGACCTCGTTCAGCAATCATCTGTTTCGCGTTGTGGGGCGGCTGAAGGCGGGAGTCAGCGCGTCGCAAGGGGCTGCCGATCTGAGGGTCGTCTCCCGGCGCATTCACAACGCGCACCTCGATAACCCATTCGTATTTCGAAGCGCCAACAGCCGTCCGCTGCTGGATCACATCGTAGGAGACTTCAAGAAGCCGCTTTATGTGCTGCTGGAGGCAACCTTCTGCTTGCTGCTGATTGCTTGCCTCAATGTGGCCAATCTGCTGGTTGCACGCGCGGAAGCACGACGCAACGAATTGGCGATCCGCACGGCGCTGGGCGGAGGCTGGCTGCGTCTGATGCGCGAGCGGATGATCGAGTGCCTCGTGCTATCGGCAGCCGGCGGCGCGCTGGGACTCTTGCTGGCTTTCGCCGCGCTGGCATGGCTCACGCATACTCGTCATGACATGAGCCGCGTGGAATCCATCCACATCGACGGCGTGGTGGCGGCGTTTACGGTCGGCGTGATCGTGCTGTGCGCCATGTTTTCTGGGCTGATCGCGGCCTTCAGCAGCAGCGACAAACGTATTCTCAGTGCGCTGCATGAGGGGTCTCGCTCGGTCGCTGGGGCAGGCTCGCGAGCCACGTTGCGCAAGATGCTGCTTTCGGTTGAAGTGGGGTTGACGGTGATCTTGCTCATTGGGGCGGGGCTGCTGCTCAAGAGCTATGAACGGCTGCGCTCCGCCGACATGGGCTGCATCACGCAGAACGTGATCACCATGCATTTGGGCATTCCAGATGCGCGTTATGCAACGCCCGCATCGCGAGCCAACTTTTACGACACGCTGCTTGAGCGGGTGCGCGCGCTGCCCGGAGTGGATGCGGCAGGCTTTGCGTCGGTCGTGCCGGGGCAGGGGCAGGCGACGGATTGGGCATTCACCATCGTGGAGCATCCGCCCTTGCCGCAAGGTAACGGGATGACTGCCTTCGGTCGATGGGCGGATCCGAAGTACTTCGGTGCGATGGGCATTCCGATAGTCGCCGGAAGAACTTTCGACGCTAGCAAGAGGCTGGATGCCGCCAACGAAGTAGTCATCAGCGAGTCTTTCAGCAAGCGGTACTTCCCAGGCGACGATCCGCTGGACAAGCATCTGCGCGTGCGCGGGAAAGACGCTCTCATTGTGGGGATCGTCGGGGATACTCGCTATGCGATTGGCGAGGCGCCAGAGCCGGTGCAATATCTTCCGCTCGATGCCGGTGTCGAGGCCGTCGGGACGCTGGTGATTCGCTCCAGCCACGACCCGGGCCAGTTCGCCCTTCCGGTACAGCGCATCGTTTCGGAGATGGATCCTGATCTGCCTGTGTCGGACATCCTCACGATGAACCAGTTGCTTGGCAAATCGACACTGGACCAGAGCTTCAATACGACGCTTCTGGTTGCGTTTGCCACGCTGTCGCTGATTCTTGCCGCGGTCGGATTGTTCGGCGTGATGTCGTATGTGGCGGCGCAGCGGACGAACGAAATCGGGATTCGCATTGCTCTCGGTGCCAAGCGTGAACACGTGATGCGGAAGATGCTGCTGGATGGAATGTGGCCGGCGGTCGTCGGTCTGGTCGTGGGACTGGCAGCGAGCTTGGAAGCCAGCCGGTTGATGCGCGATCTGCTGTATGAGATTAAGCCGCTCGATCCGGAAGTTTTTGCAGCGGTTGCCGCAACGTTGCTGGCGGCGGCTGTGTTCGCTTGTATCGTTCCCGCGTGGCGTGCGTCGCGGCTTGATCCGATGCAGGCGTTGAGAGCTGAATAGGGCGGGCTACACATCTGACCTTGAAGCGCGGCTCAAATCAACCTTCCAAGGGATATAGAGCCGTGGAATCCCACGTTTCGAAAATCGCGAAACGTGGGGCACCCGATCTTGAGATGGCTTCCTGAATTACGAAGATCATAAGAAGATCATAAGAGGGATAGAGCTGTGGAATCCCACCCTAAGCGCAAGTACGCGCTTAGGATGGGGCACCCTATCGTAGGTGAGACATCCGGCCTTTTGTGAATCCATTCGATCTCGTTAGAAAATCAACTTCACGGAAAACTGAATCTGTCTTGAGGAGCCCGCGGTTTTGCTGATCAGGCCGAAGCCGCTGCCGCGGACTATGTTGGAGGGCAGGCCGAAGTTCACGATGTTGAAGACGTTGAAGAATTCGGCGCGGAATTCTACGGTGCCGAATTCGCTGTTGGCGCGGTGGCCGAAGGGAGTGTCTTTGATCAGGGCTACGTCGAAGTTGTGGAAGCCGGGGCCGCGGAAGGTGCTGCGGCCCAGCGTTCCGAAGCGGCCGTGGTTGGGGCCGGTGCCATCGGGAAGGTTGATCGGAATGTTGAAGAACGAGATGTTGTTGTCACCGCGTCCAAAGTAGTCGCTGCGCACGGCGCGGCTGGTGGAGAAGTGTGGCGTGGTGACGAGGTCGGGGCGGTCGGTGCCTCCTGCGCCGGCGCCTGTTTGCTGGACGCCAGAGTAGACGGTGAACGGGGAGCCGCTCATCAGCGTGGTGATGTTCAGGAACTGCCATCCGGAAGTGAGCGTCCTGCCCAGAGGGCGCAGGAAACTTACTCGATCGAGCGGCAAGAGCTGAATCCAACTCAAGGTGAAGACGTGGGTGACGTCGAAGGTGGACGCGCCTTTTTCTGCGCTCGGGTTCCAGGGATCCTGCGGTGGCGTTTGCAGAACTACGCCTGCGCCCGCGATCGAGCTGTTGATGACGGAACTGGTGTCGTCGATGGACTTCGAGAACGTGTAGCTCACCTGCAGGCCGAGTCCGGCGCGCGCGGAGTTCTTGGCGAGACTCATCTGAAGAGCGTGATAGGTGGAGTGCGAATCGCTGGTGATGAATACCTTCCTGGCCCAGGCCTCCGATGCGATTGTCGGCGGCGTCGAAGTTTGTGAAGGGCGCGAATGCGGGATCGGCGCCCGTGTAAGCTGTTGGGGTAGAACGTTCGATGGCAGATGAATGCCCGCGGTTGCGACGTAAGCGGCGCTGGCCTTGAAGTCGCGGAAGTCGTGATCGACGCCGGCGGTGTAGCTGGCGATCGTGCCGTTACGAAAATTCTTCGCGATGCCGTACACGACGGGCAATTGCGTCTGGTGCCCGGGCGTGAGGGCGGCGACTTCGTCCTGGAATCGTGCGAGGTCCATGATGGTGTTCGGCTTGGCGTCGGTGCTGCGGCCGTTTGGAAAGATCAGGTTGCCGCTGATGTCGTAGGCGGGAGGTAGGACTTCCTGCACGACCGAATTGGTGAAAGGGACCGGGATACCCGGCTGCGCGGTGAAGTAAGGATTGAAGACGAAAGGAATGGCGGCGGTCAGGGAATTTTCCTGCCACAGATTGGAGAGGCGGGTGGTGAGGGCGGCGCCCGCGTGCAGCACGGTGTGACTTGAGACGGAGTAGTCGATGCCGGCGCGCGGTCCCCATCCGCGCCAATCTTTGTCGTAGGGCGGCTCGGGATTTACGACGAAAGTCTGCTTCGCGAGATGGTTGTGATACGAGGTCGGATTGGCCCGCGTCGTCGTAGAAGAACGGCAGCGAGGTGCGCTTGGTGGCTTCGTGAATACGGGTATTAACTTCGTAGCGCAGACCGTAAGAAATCGAGAGACGAGGCGTGGCCTTCCATGCGTCCTCGAAAATAGAAGTTGTAGGCTTCGCGGCGCACTCCGGCCTCATCGAATTTGTTGCCGATGGGAGTGAAGGCTGCTGGCACGACGATGTTGTAGGAGTAGGGCGTGGCGGTGAGCAGTCCGGTGATGGAGTCGGGCAGCGGCTGTCCTTGCGCGATGTCGTGTTGACCGCTGGCGGAGGGGATGTCGACCGGCGAGTAGGCGATGCCGCCGCCGAACAGAGTACGAGCCGTTGGGCGCGATGCCGAAGATGGTCGAGTCGCGGTTGACGCGGATCTCCACTCCCCACTTGAAAGTGTGAGGCGCCGCGAATGCCCGTCATGTCGTGCTTGAGCTGGTAGAGATTCGAGTACGAGCCGAAGATCGATCCGGCGGGCGCGCCGTAAGCGGAGAGTAGTCCGTCGCCAAACCCGATGCCGGGCTGCGTGTGGTTGGCGGCCGGGAAGAATGGGGTGCTGCGAATGTATCCCAGAGATGTCTGAAAGCTGAAGTGCGGCGAGATCGTGCGGGCGTAGGTGATGCCGGCGTTGCGCTGGTGATCGAAGAACTGGATGGCAAAGCTCGGATCGATTGCGGTCTGGTCGGGATTCGTGACTGGACCGGTGACTTGGTTCAGGCTGAAGCGCGTGAACAGTTGCGCTTTGCTGGAGAGGCGATGGTCAACGCGAATGGAAAACTGGTCGGTGACGGTCGTGACCTTCGACGAGGTGGCGAAGGTGCGGGCGCCGTAGGGGCCGATGGGATCGTTGGGGAACGGGTAGGCGTCGAGCACGGGGCGAATAGAGTCGGCGACTGGGACGGTGAGCGTGTCATTCACGCAGGGATTGTTTCCGTTGGGGAAACAGACGATCACGGTGCCGTTGCGCTCGTCGGCGGTGGGAACGGGGAAGACCTGGGTGGTCCCGAGGATCTGGCGAAAGCCCTGATATTCACCGACGAAGTAGGTGCGGTCGCGGCCGTCATAAAGATGAGGTAGGACCAGCGGGCCGCCGATGGTGCCTCCGAATTCGTTCCGGATAAAGGGCGGAATGCGGCGGCGGTCGAGGCCGACCTTGTCGAAGTAGTTGCGGGCGTCGAGCGTGGCGTTGCGGAAGAATTCGAACACGCTGCCGTGGAGATCGTTGGTGCCGGTGCGAGTGACGACGTTGGTGTATCCGGCAGCGCCGTGACCGATTTCTGCCTGCATGACGCCGGAACTGGATTCGACTTCCTGGATGGCGTCGACGTTGAAGTTGGAGAAGGTGGCGCCGCCCATTTCCGGGTCGGTCGTGTCAACGCCATCCATGGAAAAGACCGTGGTGGAGCCGCGCTGGCCGTTGACGGCGAATTGCTGCGTGAAGTTGGCGGCGCCGTTGGCGTCGGTCATGGTGCCGGCGGCGAGGAGGAGAAGCTTGCTGAAGTCGCGCGAGTTCAGGGGCAGGCTCGAGACCTTGGAGGCGGAGAGACGTTCGCCACCGCTGGCTTGCGGAGTGGTCGAGTTCTGGTCTTGGATCGAGACCAAGCCTTTTTCCGGAGAGGACAAGGCCAAGTTAGTGGTGAGCCGGGCGCCTTCGGTGATGGCGATGGAGGCGGCGGATTGGAAATGTGCCGATGGGGTGACGACGGAAATCTGGTAGGTCGCCGGAGTGAGATTAGGGAATGCGAACTCACCTGAGTGGGTGGTGGTGGCGGAGTACGATGGGCCTCCGGATGCGCTGGTCAGTGTCAGGGTGGCGGCTGGGACCGGGCGATTCGCTGCATCGTAGAGTGTGCCTTTCCAGGAGGCCGGAGTGGAGGCTGCCGTCAAAGCAGGAAATAGGAGTATGAGCGCCGCTCCAAGCGTGCGGAGTGAAGAAAACATGACGCTGGAATTATAGCGATCGTGGATCGCGGGGTCTGTGATCTATGAGGCATTGGGGAGTAACATCTTAAAACGCAGAGGACGCTGAGAACGGCCGCAGAGGGCGCGGAGAACGGCTTGAAACTGAGGAGACTGCCTATGGAGAGAGCTCGCTGTTTCGCCGCCGTTGGGTTGGTCACGATCGGACTCGTGGCCGTTGCGCAGAATTCCGGCGAGCGTCCTCCTGATGGTGGGAGCCGCGAGGTGCTGGTCAGCATTCTTGATACCGTCGCTGCCGAATGCGCCGTTCAGCGCCGTGGTGAATACGGAATCGATCCGGCAACTGGCGAATGGGACCTCTATCACGCTGAAGAATCATCGAGCGATTGCGCGCGATCGAGCGGGCAGGATTTTTCAGGAACGGCGATTGCTGGTGCCGGAGGACCGCAAACACGAGTCGGTGGTGACGCAGATCGAGATCAGCGATCCGGTGGCTCACGAACTTTTCATTTGCGTTCCCAAGGAGGAAGTCTGCCAGGTGGAGGACTTTGAAGCACCCGCGTTTCAGGCTCCGAGGATGGCGGCTTCGCGTGGGAGCGCGAACTTGCAGGATTTGGGGAAGCAATCGGTGGGCGGCGTTGAGACGGTCGGGACGCGCGAGACGGTGGTCATTGAGGCCGGGAAGATTGGGAACGATAGTCCGATCGAGGTGCAGCGCGAGTACTGGTATTCGCCGCAACTTGGGGTGAACCTGATCAGCCGGCTGCAGGATCCGCGGGTGGGGATTCAGAACTTTGAGGTATCGGACATCACGTTGACCGAGCCCGATGCGAAGCTGTTCAAGGTGTCGAGCAAGATGAAGGTGATTGATTTGCGGGCGCAGGGTGAGCGGCCGAGCACAGGTGAGGCGAAATAATGAGGGCCCTTCCGACGGTCGTTCTAATCGACGCTTGTCGGACAGGAGTGTCCAACCCACAGCGCTTGTTCCGAGTATCGGAGTTGGGCTGCCAGCACGAGACGAAGGTGTAAAGCCAAAGCTTCTAACCACGAAGATCGCGAAGGAAGTCTGCGAAGTTCGCAAACAGAGGCTAGAGGCGGGCGCTCGACTCGCGGACGATCCCTGACCTGCGAGCCGAGCGTTTCTATTGCAAGCCGGCGTATTCCGTTTTTGCTTGCTTCAATACAGGGAGCCCAGCATCGGCTTCCTTCCAGAGGGAGAGGAAGTCCTGGTAGGCGGAACGGGCGCGGTCTTTGTCACCTTGGGCCGCGTAGGCCCGTGCAATGCCCAGGTGGGCTAGCGCTGCAATCGGTTCATTGAGCGACATGCCCGGATGTTCGAGGATTTCCTGAAATTCTCCGATGGCCGCCTTGTTGTCACGCGCGGCCAAGTAGGCCTCGCCGCGAACGTAAACCGGGTAGAGGTTCATGAGCATGATTTGCGCCGGCTGCCCGAGTTCGTAGGGACGCGCGGGCTTCAAGAGTTCCAGAGCTTCGTCGGGATGGCCAGCATCGAGGGCGATGCGGGCGCGAATCGCGGGCAGATAGTTGAATTGCACGAGCGTGTTCTCGGGGAATTGCTTCGCCATGGCGTCGGCGATCGATTGCGCTTTGGCCCGGTCGCCCACAAAAGCGTAGGTCAAAGCTGCGGCCGCTTGCACGTCTTGCCCGACGGAATTCGTGAGAGTCTTCTGTATTGTCTGCCGGGCAATGGCGGTGTTGCCGAAGAGCGCCTCGCGCAAGGCTGCTTCAGAGGCATAACTGGCGGCCGTCTCTTTCTGATTCTGGGCGAGCGCCGAAGCGGAGGCAAGCGCGATGAATTCGCGAGCTTTGCCCTGCCGTCCATAATAGGAGTGAGTGCCGGACTCGAAATAAAGTATCCACGATTCGACTTCTTTATTTTCGCGGGCATAAGCGAGTTCCCGGTCCATGCCCGCGCGGTCCTGGTCAAGGAAAGCCACCATGTATCGGCTGGGGTGATTCGAAGGGTTATCAAACCCGCGACTGACGATGCGTACAAACGTGGCCTTGGCTTCTTCCAGACGGTCGATGGAGACGTAGGAGGAGAAGAGATTGTTGTACGACTCGGCGCTCTCCCCGAGGCGCACCGCCTCGACGGACTCTGCCAGGGCTTTGTCGTTCCATCCGAGCTGAGCGTAGATATAGGACAGATTCGAATGCGGCCCGGCATACCAGGGAAGCATTTGCGCGAAAACCTGATAGGCCTGCGCCGATTTCTCGAGGTCTCCGGTGGTGAAGCTGTGGTATGAAGCTTCGATTTGAACCTTCTCTAGCTCAGTGACGCGGTCCCGCAGTTCGTATGCTTTGGTGCTGTAGAGGGCCGCCAGCGCCGATTGACCTGAATCGAAATATTGGCCGGAGAGCGAGCTGTAGGCGCGGGCAAACAGAGGATCGAGCGCGATGGCTTTTTTGTAATGCGGAATGGCAGCCGGAGGTCCTTTTGCGTTCTCCGCCTGCCCTCCCAGGGTGTATTCCTTCAGAGCCTCCAAGGATCCGGTGGTGGCTCGGCGCAGGGGCACGTCGAATTTCTTCACGGTGCTGATGGATTCGCCGAGCTCGGGCGCGGAGATTGGTGGCTGCCAGCCCGAGCTGGGCGATTACGTCGTCCTTGGTGTGCGCGGTGACTTGCTCCTGCGCGAGCGTTGTCCCGTTGAGACAGTTTTCCGCCTTCAATCCGATCACGTAGTCGGTATCGAGCGAGGCGATCGCTCCCGAGATGAACGCCTTGCTTCCGGAACGCTGGCAAACCTCGCGCGCAATGGAAGGCGAGATGGGGGTGTTGGCGGGCTGAGTCATCAGCTTGAGCGTCGCTCGTACAGTGCGCTCGGGGAGAATCTTCAGGAAGGGCGATTGGCTGAGAGAAACCTTGAGAGCCTGCTTGAGCGTGTCGTCGAAAACGGCGTCGCCGGTGTTGTTGGAGAAATCGGTGAGGACGACCGTGTCTTTGTCAGTCAGGCGTGATGCAAGCACGGAGCGATAGTGGAGCCCGGCAGCCGTGGCGATTGCGGCGACGAGTAGCGCAGCGACGGCGAGAAGCTTCGTGGAGTGCCGTCGAAGAACGCCGGCTTCGGGCCAATACGCGGCCGGCAGCCGGTTCTGAAGATGGAGACGCAACCTGGATGCGGCGCAGTTCGTCGGCAATTTCGCGAGCCGTTTGCCAACGCTGGTCGCGATCCTTCACCAAAGCTTTCGAAATGATTCGCTCGAGTTCGGGCGGAACGTCGGGCGTCAGATCGCGCAGTGGCACGGTCGGGGCCTGCAAAACTGCCTCACGAATTACGGTCGTGGTGCTTCCGGGGAAGGCGCGCTGGCTCGTGGCCATCTCATAGAGGACGAGGCCGAAGGAAAACAAGTCGGTGCGGGTATCAAGTTTCTCGCAGCGGATCTGTTCCGGAGAGAGATAGGAAGGTGTTCCGAGCGAGGCTGCAGTGCGGGTTGGATTCGCACCACCGAGTGCCGGAACACTATCGACCTCAGCGTTCGGCGAACTGTCTACGCTCTCGACGAACTTGGCGACGCCGAAGTCGAGGATCTTCGCCTGCCCGCGACGCGTGATGAAGATGTTGGCGGGCTTGATGTCGCGATGAATGATGCCTTTCTGGTGAGCGGCATCAAGGCCGTCGGCAATCTGGATGGCGTAATCGATCAGTTCGGGCAGACGGGCAGGCATGTCGCGTTCGCCGCCTGCCTCGATCCACTCGCGAAGAGTCGTGCCCTCGAGCAGTTGCATGACGATGAAGGGCTGGCCGTCGTGTTCCCCGAGCTGGTAGATCGAGCAGATGTTGGGGTGATCAAGGGACGAGGCCGCGCGCGCTTCGCGCTCGAAGCGCTCGAAGGCGCCCGGTTCGCTGGCCAGTTCCGCAGGAAGGAGCTTGATGGCCACGCGGCGGCCGAGCTTCAGGTCTTCGCCTTCAAACACCAGGCCCATGCCTCCGCCACCGAGAAGGCGGATGAGGCGGTAATTAGAAATCCGCTTGCCGAGCAGGGAATTGGGGTGGTCCCCAGCCGAGGTTTCGGCTGCGGGAGTGGTACCTGATTCCTCGACCGCAGCGATGAAGCGATAGCCGCGGCTGGTAAGTGTCTGGACGAAGCGGGGATGGACGGGGTCATCGTCGAGGACCTGGCGGATTTTCCGGATGGCGGCGTTGATGCTGTTATCGGTGTCGAGAAAGACGCCCTTGCCCCAGACCCGCTCCACAATCTGATCCCGGGTCACCAATTCGCCACGATTCTGAATAAGGAGGTAGAGGAGGTCGGTCGGGATGCGCTCAAGCTTGAGCACCTGGCCGGATTTTTTCAGTTCGAAGGAGCGGAGATTGAATTCGAAGTCCCCGCCAAAGCGCACTGAAGTTGAGGAGATGGCCCGGTCCGACGCCATGAGGGAGCCTAGCCCAAGGGTGGGCAGCACATTCTACAACGGCGCGCCGGATGAGGGAATCCCCCATGTTTTCTTAAATTTGCACGAAATCAACAAAACTTAAGACATTCTTAAGACCTCCGCTATTGGCGCGGCGAAACGCTTCGGGCAAGATTGCCACAATGCAGTCACAAGGCCGCGACTTTCCCCGCGCGACCAGCAGTTCAAATTCTGGACACGGGTATGTCTTGGAGGGTTTATGTCAGCTTGTGGGAGATTTCTGCCCTTGGTGACGGTCGCAGTAGTGTCGGTCACGATGGCAGTTGAAGCACAAATGATCGACAACAACCAGGCACCAAACGTTGCCAAGGCCGGCATCAACAAATCACTGCAGGATGAAATTGGGGCGGGACGGGGGAACGTGACCACGCCCGGATCGTCGATGTGCATGATCGCGCGGGATCCGTACCGGTCCGTGCGACGGGGACGGCAACTGTTTCAGCGAAAATTCACGCATGCGCAGGGTCAGGGGCCGAACGAAAACGATGGCGTCGGGGACATTAATACGGACAAGGCAATCGGAGCTGGGCTGTCTGACAGCTGTGCTCTTTGTCATGGACGGCCTCGCGGGTCGGCGGGAGTCGGGGGAAATGTCGTGACCCGACCTGATAGCCGGGACGCGCCTCACCTGTTCGGCCTTGGGCTGCGCGAGATGTTGGCCGACGAGATGACGACCGACCTGCGCGCCATCCGCAGCCTTGCGCGGGCAAAAGCCGCTCAACAGCATCGCCCGGTGACGATGGGGCTCAGAAGCAAGGGCATCGACTTCGGATCGATCACAGCTCAGCCGGACGGATCGGTTGACACATCACAGATCTCAGGAATCGATTCCGACCTGCGCGTGAAGCCTTTCTTCGCAGAGGGAAGCGAGTTCTCGATCCGGCGGTTCATTGTGGGCGCGCTGCATAACGAGATGGGACTGTCGGCTTCAAGTGATCCTGACATTCTGGCCGCAAGTGCCGGGGCGCGCGTCGTGACGCCCTCCGGTATGGTGCTGGACGGTTCGCTGGACAAAATCACTCCGCCCCCCGCTCCGGACCTACAGAATGGGAATGAAGTGGACCCGGCGGTTGTCGATCATCTCGAGTTTTATCTCCTCAACTACTTCAAGCCCGGACACGGACAGCAAAATGACGCGACCGAGATGGGGCGGGAAGTGTTTAACCGGATCGGATGCGCGTCGTGCCATGTGCCCAATCTGACGGTCAACCACGATCGCCGGGTCGCGGACCTGGAGACGAATTACGATCCCGTGCGCGGCATCTTCAACAGCCTGTTCGCGACGGCGACGCCGCTGATTGTGACGGCGGACGACGGCAGCGGATTGCCACTGATGAAGTTGCCGGCGGGCGGGTCGTTCGTGGTGAAGGATCTGCTGACCGACTTCAAGCGTCACGATGTCGGACCGAAGTTCTATGAACGCAACTGGGATGGGACTTTGCAGACGGAGTTCATAACGCGGCCGTTGTGGGGGGTGGGTTCGACGGCTCCGTATGGACACGACGGGCGCAGTATGACGCTCGATGACGTGATTCTGCGGCACGGCGGCGAATCGCAGAAATCACGGGATGCGTATGCGGCATTGTCGTCGCGCAAGTCGGCGGCGCTGCAGGCGTATCTGAATTCACTGGTATTGTTCCCGCCGGACGACACCGCTTCCAACCTCGATCCGGGGGATCCCACCAAGGCGAACTTTCCCCAGTTCGGGCACGGCAGCATTAAGCTGACGGTGCTGTTTAACGATCCAACGGAGCCGGAGTAGTTTCTCGGGGGAGAGGCCGCGCCTTCACACGAGGGAGCGGCCTCATTTTTCGGAAGGCTGGAGGGTTCTCGGGCTGAACGAAGCTGTTTCAGCGCGTGGTGCGGAAAGACTCACACCCAACGGCCGCGTTCCGCGTCGGATTGTGCTTTTTGGGTAGCCTCGAGCGAAACGGCAACGAGTCGTAAAACTTCCTCGAGAATCTCGGACCTCCGGGTCTGGTTTTCGTTGATTGATTGCGCCGGGAAGTGATCGAGCTCGGCCAGCAGCGATTTCACGGTTTGTTCCAGTTCGCATTCCATAGCGAGGAAAGTAGTCGCTCCATGCACGCTTCGAAGTGACCCTCCGCACCTCGGATGGTGACGGCTGACCTTTTCGCCGAGAAGTCCGAATCCTAGAGTTGGCGTCGAGCAGCGCTCTTGGGGGAGCTGTTCAAGACGAGCGCCCCGCGACTCGAACCTGGGTCCGGGACGTTCGCCGCTATTGGGGCACGTTCTGCCACACGCTGGGGCCTTGATTCCTAACAAATTCACGCCTGGAACGTGACGTCAATCACGGACCGTCGTGTCTGCCATCACTGCCGAGAGTTCCCGAGTTTTGTACAAAGGCATCCAGCGTTGCATCGGTTCCCCCCAGGCCCCCATGCTGATGCCGCGTGAGTCCCAGGGCCCGTTTCAAAAAGAATGTGTTCAGCCGCTGTCGCGCATGTTGAGGGTGAAGTGTGTCGACAGAGCCGAACAAATTATCAGCACATCAGCGCGCAGTCGGCAGCTCTGGCCAATCTGTTTTGACCTGCGCTACTGCGTTGCGGGGCGAGGCAGCAACGGAGCCACTTCGTAGTGCTCTCCTAGCTGCAATCACCTGATTACGTGGCATGCCCAAGCGTCCCAAGGTCAGAGGACGAGGGAGAGGCCCGCGTTTCGGAGGCGAAAATTCAACGGAGGGCATAATGGCAAACAACCGGCGTGAGTTTCTAAAGAAGGCCGCGCTTGCGGGCGCGGGCGCTGCGATGTATCAAGCGCTAGGTAAGGGCAGGGCATGGGCCTTTGCACAGAGCCCAACCAATATTCGTAAGTTCGTCACCTCGCTGCCAGGACTTGGACCCACGGCACAGAACGAAATCGGCCAATACATTCCGCTGGCCACAAAACATTCGATCAAATTTGCCGGAGCCCCGGCGGACCTGTACAACGTCGGTGTCACACAGTTCAGCCAATTGATGCACCCGGATCTGCCGGGCAAGACAGATTTTTTGGGCTACACCGACATGTCCACGTTCGATCGGAAGTACCTCGCAGGGGCGATCGTTGCCAAGCGCGGAACTCCGGTGCTGCTGACGGTCACGAACCTGTTGCCGCATCGTCACATTCTGCCAGTCGATCCCACGATCATGGCTGGGCCCAATGGCTTGATGGTTGGCGACCTTCCGACCAATCGTATTGCGACGCATCTGCACGGCGGCCTGACGCCGTGGTTTAGTGACGGTACACCTTTCCAATGGTTTACACCGACGGGAAGACACGGCGAGACGTTCATGAACGTACCGGGTTTCCCCACTTTGCCGGGGACGGGAAGCTACTACTACACGAACGATCAGAGCGCGCGCCTCGTGTGGTACCACGATCACGCGATTGGCCTGACCCGCCTGAATGCTTATGCGGGAATTGCGTCGGCTTACATCATTGTCGATGACTTCGAAACGGGGCTGGTGAGTGCAGGCCTGTTGCCTGACCTGGTTGGGATTCCGCTGGTCATCCAGGACAAGGGCTTCGTGCCGAGAAATATTGAGCGGCAAGATCCGACGTGGCGTTGGGGGGATCCAG
The DNA here is from genome assembly GCA_963745435.1 of uncultured Acidobacteriota bacterium. Lineage (GTDB taxonomy): Bacteria > Acidobacteriota > Terriglobia > Terriglobales > Acidobacteriaceae > Gp1-AA133. Next base: position 308,922 of record CAVUXK010000008.1, read on the forward strand.
GTTCACTGTGGTATCCGCACGACTATGAGGTAAGCACTTTTGAGGGCGGCGCCGAGAATCCGAGAGGCCGCTGGGATTGGGGTCCGACGGTGGAACAGCCGTCGGAGGGAACGCAACAGTTGCCAAGAGTTTCGGCGATACCCGAAGCGTTCTTCGACACGATCGTGATCAATGGCGGCGTATATCCAAAAGTGAGCGTGGCCCCGAAGCGCGTTCGCTTCCGCTTGCTGAATGGATCGCAGGCGCGGTTCTACCATTTGAACCTCTATCCGGAAGACCGCCACAACCCAGGAGAGGCGCGAGTGGGGACGCCGGGCCCGGTCATGTACCAGGTGGGAAGTGAGGGCGGATTCCTACCCAAGGTGGCGATCCACGACAATGGCAGGCCGATTCCTCTCGATCCTTCCGATCCTTCGGAAAACAGCGCGATGGCGGATGGACCGTTCAATCTTCTGCTAGCGCCTGCCGAGCGAGCCGATGTCGTCATCGACTTCAACGGTGTGCCTGCAGGGACGAGCTTCATTCTGTACAACGATGCGCCGGGACCGTTCCCGGGCGGCGATGGCCGGAATGACTACTTTACGGGTTGCCCGGACCAGACCGAGTTCGGCGGAGCGCCGACGACAAAGCCTGGTCGTGGAGCCAACACGCGCACGCTGATGAAGATTACGGTTACCGCGGGAGCGGGCGACAGTGTCTCGACAGCGGCTTGGCTGCCGCAAATGAATACGCAACTCAAGAGCAGTTTCCTCAACGGAAGCCAGGCGGGGTTGCTGTACACAAACGGCGATCCGTCGGTGCCTGCATTCCCGTTCAATGGAGCGGCCACCCGGATGCTGTCGTTGAACGAGGACTTCGACGAGTTTGGCCGTCTCATTCAGACGATCGGAACCTTCGAGCAGAACGGGACTAATAACCAGGGAATTCCGACATGGGGCCGCGCGTATCTTGACCCCGTCACGGAAAACCCCCGAGCGGGAGCCGTGGAAGTCTGGCAGATCATGAATCTGACAGGCGATACCCATCCCATTCACTTCCACCTGGTGAATGTGCAGGTGATTCAGCGGCAACCGTTCCTGGGAACCCCGGACAACTGGACGTATAGCGGAGATCCGATTCCGCCGGACGCGAACGAACTGGGATGGAAGGAAACGGTGCGGATGAATCCAGGTGAAGTAACGACCGTCATCATGCAATTCAACCTGCCGAATTTGCCGACGGCTGCGATGCGGAATGCGGTAAGCCCGCGGACGGGCGGCAAAGAGTACGTGTGGCATTGTCACATCCTCGAACATGAGGAGCACGATATGATGCGGCCGTTGGTAATCGAGTAAGAGAAACGAGCCCCGTTCGCCTGTGGAACGGGGCTCGCCTGACTCACTAGATGTAAGAAAGAGGAAATATGTTTGGTGGAAAGATTGGACTTCCGGAACTACTCGTTGTGTTTGCGATCGGGCTTCTTATCTTTGGGCCCAGCAAACTGGCCGGTTTGGGCAAGAGTCTGGGAGAAGGAATTCGGGGATTCAAGTCGGCGATGAACGACGACGAAACGCCGAAGAGCTAGGTAAAAGCGTCAAGCGAAATTCGTCGCATCGAGCGCCAGGGTTCGATCTCGGTACTCGAGGCTAGCGCCAACTCGTTCACGCGCATTTCTTCGTACATCTCACCGAGAGAGGGCTGGAGACGCTGGTTCCACGCTTCCAGCTTCCATATTCTGCTTGTGGCACAGTATGTTCCACCACATCCGGCTGAAATTCCGCAAACGTAGCTCGGGAAAACGCTTGTCCTAGCTGTTTAGAAAGAATACAAAAAAGCGACAACGGAGTCCGGATTCGGCGGGTATGCTGGTAGCCGACGAACGACGGATCAATCGCACAAGTTCGCCCCGAGGATTGCTGACTATTCTGGCGCCTTCGCGGGGTCATCCTCATCCAATCGAGCACAGGAGAAATCGTTATGGCGAAGTTCCTTCCCGATCAGACTTTTTATCCTTCGGCAAAAATGGCGATGGAGGCGGCACCGGAGAAACTGGCATACGTTGCGCTGCTGAATCCGACGGCGAATGACGGCACCGATGCTATGGCGGTCGTGGATCTCGATCCGTCGTCGAAGGCGTATGGAACGGTTGTGAGCCGCGTGGACATGCCCAACGCCGGCGACGAGTTGCATCACTTCGGATGGAACGCCTGCAGTTCCTGTTTGTGTCCGCACTCGCCGCATCCGCACATGGAGAGACGATATCTGGTGGTGCCGGGCATGAGGTCTTCGCGCATTCACATTCTCGATACCAAGGCTGATCCGCGAAATCCCAAGATTGTGAAAGGTCATCGAACCGGAGGAAGTGAAGAAGAAGTCCGGCTACAGCCGCCCCCACACCGCGCATTGCGGTCCGGACGGGATTTACCTGAATGCGCTGGGTTCGGTCGAAGGCAAAGGGCCGGGCGGAATCTTCATGCTTGATCCGGAAACCTTCGACATCAAGGGTGCATGGGAAGCCGATCGTGGACCGCAGTATCTGGCATACGACTTCTGGTGGCATCTGGGGCACGACACCATGATCACGAGCGAGTGGGGGACACCCGACATGGTGGAGGAGGGCGTGAATCCCGAGTTGTTGCTGGGCGGGAAGTATGGACACGCGCTGCATCGCTGGAACCTGCACAAGCGCCGGCATGAACAAACGCTCGATCTAGGGCCGGAACAGCAGATGGTGCTGGAACTTCGTCCTTCGCACGATCCCAACAAGACCTACGGATTCGTTGGCGTCGTGACTTCGCTGAAAGACCTGTCTTCTTCGATCTGGGTGTGGTATCGCGAAGGCAACAACGGTAACGGAACTTGGAAGATCAAGAAGGTGATTGAGATTCCCGCTGAGGCGGCCGATCCCGAAAAACTTCCTCCACTCCTCAAGGGATTCAAGGCTGTGCCGCCGCTGGTGACCGACATAAATCTTTCGCTCGATGATCGATTCCTATATGTCTCGTGCTGGGGGAGTGGGGAATTGCGGCAGTACAACGTGTCGGATCCGTTCAATCCTGTGCATACCGGGACCGTGACGCTTGGCGGGCTGGTGAAACAGCAGCCGCATCCGAAGAATCCAGGGAAGCCGTTGAACGGCGCGCCGCAGATGGTGGAGATCAGCCGCGACGGCAAGCGCGTCTATGTCACCAACTCGCTCTACCGTACTTGGGATGAGCAGTTCTATCCTGACGGCATTCGCGGGTGGATGGCGAAGATCGATGTGGGTGCAAACGGTGGCATGAACCTTGATACGAAGTTGTTCCTCGAGGTCGACAAGTTCCGTCCGCACCAGGTGCATCTCGAAGGTGGTGACGCTTCGTCGGACTCGTATTGTTTCTCCTGAGGAATGCCGATGGGAGAGATGACCGGTTCGTGGGCGGCTCTGATTGGACTCGGAGCTTTTCACGGCATCAATCCGGGCATGGGCTGGTTGTTCGCGGTGGCGCTTGGTCTGCAGGAGCGTCGGCGCGGAGCCGTGCTCAGCGCGCTATTGCCTCTCGGCATCGGTCACGCGTTGGCAGTGGCTGCGGCGATTGCGGTTGCAGTGCTGGCGGGCGCGGTGATGCCGTTGCAGTGGGTGCGTTGGGTAGTTGCGGCGATTCTTGTGATCTTCGGGGTTAGCCGGCTGCTTCGCCACCGGCATCCCAACTGGGCGAGTATGCGCGTCAGCAAGGGCGGCCTGACGCTGTGGTCGTTCCTGATGGCGTCGGCACATGGTGCGGGATTAATGGTGGTACCGCTGTTTCTTGCGATGACCGTGCCCGTTACTCATCATGGCACGGTGATGCATGCAAGCACACCTGGGACCGCGCTGCTGGCGACTTCACTGCATGCGGCCGGTTACCTGGTGATTACGGCGGCCGTTGCGCTGTTGGTCTTTGAGAGGTTCGGGGTCGCGATTTTGCGGAAAGCCTGGATCAATCTCGATTTGATCTGGGCTGTTGCGCTCATTGTAACCGGGGCGGTGAGTGTTTTTGTCTGACCGTGGACCCAGCGCGGCGATGTCTATTCGCCGGAGCGAGGGCAAGATGCCCTCACGACTGCCGACAGGATGCCGGCGCTACATTTCCGGTCCCGTATTGCTTCTTAGCGCTACTTGCTTGTGGACTGTGTCGCTCACCACGCGTGCTTCATCGCCTGCGCGAACTTCTCCGCGGGCAACGTATTCAGTACATCTTCTTTCGTGAGCCATGCGCGCCGAGCTTGCAGAATTCCGTAGCGGATCTTGCTCAGGTGCGAGGTGTGATGGGAATCGGTGTTGATGACGATTTTCACGCCCTGCTCCTTGGCCTGACGCAGGTGGACATCGTTTAGATCCAGGCGGTCGGGATAGGAGTTCAGCTCCATCGCTACTTTGTTTTTGGCAGCGGTTTTTAGGACTGCGTCCATGTCGAACGGGTAGGCGTCGCGGCGGAGGAGTTGGCGGCCGGTGGGATGTCCGAGAATCGAGGTGTTCGGATTCTCGATCGCGCGCAGCAGGCGCTCGGTCATCTTTGCACTCTCCTGGTTGAAGTGGGAGTGAACGCTGGCGATGACGATGTCCATCTGGCTCAGGACTTCGTCGGATAGATCAAGCGCGCCGTCGCCGAGAATATCGACCTCGATGCCGGCAAAGATCCGAATGCCCTCCGTGCGGCTGCTCGCTTCGCGAATTCGCTGAATGTGCGCGAGGGCGCGCTGATCGTCAAGGCCGTTCGCGAAGGCAAGGTTCTTCGAATGGTCCGTGATGGCGATGTACTTGTAACCGTGAGCCTTCGCGGCCTCGGCCATTTCTTCGATCGTGTTCCGGCCGTCGGTCTCGACCGTGTGCATGTGCACGTCGCCCTGCAGGTCTTCGGCGGTGATCAAACGGGGAAGCTTGTGCTGAGCCGCCAGATCGATCTCGCCCAGGTTTTCGCGCATCTCCGGAGGAATGTAGTCGAGGTTGAGTTTGGCGTAGATCTCTTCTTCGGTGGCGCCCGCGACTGGCTGTTCGGTCTTCAGGTCGGCCAGACTGTACTCGCTCAGCGTAAAGCCCATCTTCAAAGCGCGCTGGCGCAGCGTGACGTTGTGCGCCTTCGATCCGGTGAAGTACTGCATGGCGGCGCCGAATGATGCCGGGGACAGCAGGCGCACGTCCACTTGCATGCCGCTGCGCAGGCGGAAGCTGATCTTGTTGTCGCCTTTTGCGATGACATCCATAAGCGGTGGGTATTGCGCGATGTGCTGGATCGCGTCGGCGCGCTGACCGTCGTCGACGCAGCAAGCGCCGGTCACCAGGACATCGAGATCCCCCACCGTCTCGCGGCCGCGGCGCAAAGATCCTGCGGGCGTGATCTTGTCGATGCCGGAAATGGTCGAGAGATATTTGGCAAGCTTTTCGGCTTCCACCTCGGCGTGATCGATGAGATAGCGGCCGCCGATGCGCTTGTAGTCTTCGATCGCCTTGATCAGCTTGAGTTCGTGCTTCTCGCCCATGCGGGGAAGTTCGCGAATCTTTCCGGCACGCGCGAGCTTCTCCACTCCGTCCACGTCGGAAATCTGGTAATTGCTCCAGATCAGGGCAATCGTCTTCGGACCCAGGCCCTGGATCTTCAGCAACTGCAGCATCGACGGGTGATATTTCTCCAGCAATTCCGCGTGCAGCGTGAGGCGGCCTTCTTTAAACAGCTCCTGCAAATTGTTCAGCATGCCCTTGCCGACTCCTGGGATGGCCAGCACTTTCTTGGGATCGGCAATGAGATCGCTCATGCGTTGCGGTAGGTTCTCGATGGCTTGTGCCGCGTTACGGTAGGAACGAATGCGGAATGAGTCCTGGCCGTCGATTTCGAGAAGGTCGGCGGTTTCATAGAGCAGGTTGGCGATGGCTTTGTTATCCATGGAAAGAAACAGATTAAACAAGATGTCGCGCAAGAGGAAGGCGGATAGACAGGGCTCAGCCGAGACGCGGCCGGTTGGGGAGGGCTAGCCCGGCTAGGGAACGGGCGTCGTCAGGCCAAACAAGCGAAACTGGGTTGCCGGAGCGGCAACACTTCAGGAAGCTTTTGCGACGTTCGCTGCTTGTGGGCCTTTCTGTCCTTGGGTGATTTCGAATTCCACAGTGTCACCTTCCTGCAGGCTTTTGTAGCCTTCGGAAGTAATTGCGCTGTAATGCACAAAGACGTCCGGTCCATCTTCACGGCCGATGAATCCGTAGCCCTTGGCATTATTGAACCACTTCACCGTACCTTTCAGTCGTTCCACGTGCGCCCCCTCCGGCAGTCATGCCCTTCATCTCGATGTGCACAGGGGGAAATGAAGGTTGTACCTGCCGAATTCTGGGCACATTGTGCGGCGGAGGGTAGGGGCTGTCAAGGATGCAGGTCACACGTTCCGGCCTTTTATTTTCCTGACCTTGGGCTATTTTCATGGTGGGAAAGCCAGAGCACTCCAGCGATAGTTTTTGCGTCCCTAATCGTCCCACGTATCACCATTTGAACGGCCTTGGAGAGAGGAACGAGGCGCTGTTCGATGACTTCGTCGGCTTCGGGTTGTGCTGGACCGGGAGTAAGGCGGCGCGCCCAGAAAACTGTCATTGGTTCAGCCACAAAACCGGGACTCGCATAGAACTTTAAGATTTTCTTCCAACTCTTTGCCTTGTAGCCGGTTTCCTCGAGAAGTTCTCGCTTGGCTGCTGCCAGCGCTTCCTCGCCTTTGTCGATTCTTCCGGCCGGCAACTCCCACAGGTACGAGTCAGCAGCGTGCCGGTACTGGCGTTCGAGTAAAACGCGCGGGTCTTTGCCGTCGTCGAGTGTCGCGAGAACTACCACCGATCCGGTGTGGCGCACGACTTCGCGCAACACGCGAACTCCGGAAGGTTCCACCACGCGTTCGGATGTTACCCAGAAGACGGGGCCCTTGTAGACGAGGCGGCGAGAGAGCACGCGCGCAGATTTGGATGTCTTTTTTGATCTCGCAGATTTCTTCATATAACGAATATAAGCGACGAGCGGAAGGGATGACGAGTGACCGCGCCCCTTCATTTCGCGAGCACGTCCGCCTGATATGCTGCGGGCGATGAAAAATGCTGAAGCACACCGACCGAGAATCGCAATCGTTGGTGCGGGAAAGTTGGGAGCGGCATTGGCGACTTCACTGCGGGCTGCCGGGTATTCCATCAGCGAGATTGTTTCTCGCGCTCGTGAAGGCTCTCAGCGCAGGGCGAAGGCGCTGGCGCGGCGTGTGGGTGCGACGGCCGCCACTTTTCAGAAAGCTGCACTACGAGCCGACCTGGTGTGGTTCTGTGTTCCTGACAGCGAGATCGCAAAATGCGCCCGATTGCTCGCGGCGAGAGATTGGACGAGCAAGATCGCAGTTCATTCCTCGGGCGCAATGACGAGCGATGAATTGAGTGTGCTTCGCAACCGCGGGGCGCGTGTTGCCTCGGTGCACCCGATGATGACTTTCGTGGAAGGCGTTACCCCGGCGCTTGAGGGAGTCGGCTTCGCGATCGAGGGAGATCGCCAGGCAGTACAAACAATCAGCAAGATCGTCCGGCGGCTTGGCGGGGAGAGTTTCCCGATCGCGGCGAAAAACAAAGCTCTCTATCATGCCTGGGGAACTTTCCTGTCGCCGCTGATGACGGCGCTTCTCGCTGCAGGGGAACAGGTGGCTCAGGGTGCAGGCGTAGCCTCGAACAGGGCCAGACGCTGGATGCTTCCGATTGTCCGGCAGACGGTCGAAAACTACGCGAAACAAGGCGGAGCTCGCGGATTCAGCGGTCCGATTATCCGGGGCGACGCGGCGACGATACGGAAGCACCTCGAAGTTTTGCGGAAGCTTCCGGTGACGAGGGAAGTGTATGTCGCGTTGGCGCGCTCGGCGTTGCGAACCCTGCCTACCCGACACGCCAAAGAATTGAAAGCGCTGTTGGGCTAGTCATGACGCCTGCGGCGTCGATGACGCGGCATGGTCTGCCTGGGTCCTGATCTTCTGAAAAGCGACAAAGCACAACAGCGCCGTGATTGCGAATGGAGTCGAAGCGGCTGTGCGAAAAGGCAGCAACAGGATCGCTGGACCGCGCGCCAGCGATGGCGTCATCCAGTGAATCAGGACCAGTATGAAACTCCAGAACCACTGCCACGCCACCGCCGCCATGGTGATCAGAGTCAGCATACGAAACACCAGGCTCCCGCGCAGGATGAGCGATCGGTGCGTATAAAGCCAGAGCGCACCGGGAAGCAGAAGAAACTGATCGTAGATCGCAATTGTGCTGGGAAAGATCAGGACGGTGGTTGCTAGCAGCAACGTGGTTGCCAGCGTGAATGCTTCTGAAGGGACAGACTCGAATCGTGCACGCCAGCACACGACGAGCGACAGGGCAACGAGAACCACTGAGACCATCCATCCCGCAAAACGGCCGAGCACAAACTGCGCGAGCGGTGGAGGGGAGATCTGGCGGTACTCGCGCAACGCGTTCATCCAACCGTTAATCCAGTGCGGAGTGGCCCAAGCACTGAGGGCGAGCAACACGAAACTGCTGGCCGCGAGCCCGTAGAGGAATGTTCTGCGGCGTTTCCAGTTACTGAAACTCCAGACCACGAGCCAGATACCCACAAGCAGGACGAGTTGCGGCTTGATCGCGGCCCAGGGCAGCAGAAATCCCGCCAGCAGATGACGTTCCCTGCCCAAGGCTGCGAGGGCACCCGCAATGAGTAGGGCCGAAATCAAGCCGGGCTGCCCCGCGAAAATTCCTTCAAGCACCGGGTAGCTCGCAAGGGCGAGGGACACCGCTACGGCGATTCCTTGCGTTGACAAGTCAGTTTCCAGAACACGAAGCCAGAGGAGCACCGTCAGCCCTGCGGCGCATGGCAAAAGAATCGCAAGCACGATTTGAACGGCAGGAAAGGACAGGGGTAGCAGCGGCGAAAAAACAAAAACCGTGAAAACCGGGTACGAAAACGCGCGATAGTTCACCCGCGCATCCGCAGGCACGCTGCGGTTCAGAGGACGACCATACAGTCCCGTTTCAATGCGCGGCGTGAGGCTGGGTGCGTAGGGATCGCGGTGATGGAACAACTCGCCCCCGGCAAGCCAGATCGGATAGAAGTCATTACCGAAGCGAAACCCACCACCAAGATTGCGCGCGACCAGCCCGGGCTGCAGTCCGGGAATGAAAACTCCAAAGAAGAAATACATTGAACCCACGAGGATCAGAAGTGCCAGCAGGATTGCGGGTCTAGGGCGAAATCGCATCGCGGAGGTGACGGGGAGATCGTCAGCTCATGTTAGCAGCGCTACGGCTGCAGCGCCGGGGTCGTCGCGGATGGGTCTGAATGCAGACGTACGGCGAGTCAAAGGACCTGGAAGGCCGTTACCGCGAAGTGAATAAATGTCCGAGCTTCTCTTTCTTGGTTTTCAGGTAGTCTTCCGCCTGCGGGCTGGCGTTGACTTCGCAGGGTACACGCTCGACCACTTGCACTCCGGCTTGCTCAAGGGCCGCAACTTTGTCGGGATTGTTCGACAGCAATCTGACCTGCCGGATTCCCAGCGCCTTCAGCATTTCGCCGGGCAACGTGAAATCGCGATGATCGGCTTTGAAGCCGAGCCGCTCATTCGCTTCTACCGTGTCGAGGCCGGCATCCTGCAACTCGTACGCCTGCAGCTTCGCCATGAGCCCGATGCCACGTCCTTCTTTTTGCTCGTAGATCAGAACGCCGGCACCTTCCTCGGCAATCATGGAGAGGGCCATCTCGAGTTGCTGGCGACAATCGCAGCGCAGCGAGCCGAAGACGTCGCCGGTCAGGCACTGCGAGTGCACACGGACCAGCGGAGGTTTGCTGGTAACGTCTCCCATAACGAGGGCAACCGCTTCCTCGCGCGCGCCAGGGATGCCGTTGCCACTGGAAGGCCCGGCGAAACCGTAAATGCGAAATTTGCCCCAACGAGTCGGGAAGTCCGCCGAAGCCATCTGCCGAACTGCGTTCGAATCACTCACACATTCATTATAGACGCCGTGTAGGTTCGAATTGCTGATGGCAGGGAAGAAGCTGACTCGTCGTCGGTCTGTGTCGATCGGCATTTCGCTGTGCAGGTTTCTGTAGATGACGCTGCTTTGTCAATCGCCGCGTGGCTGCTAGAATTACTGACACCCAGTTACTCCGTCAGTGAAGTGGGGCTGTAGCTCAGCTGGGAGAGCGCCTCGTTCGCAACGAGGAGGCCACCGGTTCGATCCCGGTCAGCTCCACCAAGAATCATCCTCACATCCGAAGAGTTGCCGCCCGCAGTCCGCAGCCGGCGTTGTCTGATTTCAGGAGAGAACATATGCCTAATCCCGTTCCGCAGACCTTTGCCAACCACACACGCTGGGATCCTCCGTTTCACTTCTTCGCGCTGCCCGTGATTCTGTTGACGGTGATCGCCGCCATTGTTCATTGCGTGCAGCGGCCAAGCTGGTTTTCGGCGTGGCTTGTGCTTTTTTCGATCGCTATCGTCGTCCTCGCCGTGAAATCCCGGTTCTATGCGCTCAAGGCTCAGGACCGCATCATCCGGCTCGAGGAGCGGGAGCGTCTGTTTGCGCTTCTGAATGATCCCCTGCGCGGTCGGATTGGTGAATTGACAGAGGCGCAACTGGTCGGTCTGCGTTTTGCTTGCGATGCCGAAATCCCCGGGCTGGTCGAAGCATCCATCGGCAAGAAGTTGTCGCAAGGGGACATCAAGAAGTCGATCAAGGTGTGGCGGGCCGATTATTTCCGCGTGTAGGCGCGGCGGCTTGCAGCTGCGGCGACTCGACGGAAGTGTGTCCGCAATCGGCAGACAGAACAGGGTGGGGGGGAGCATCTTTTCGAGGCCATTTCATGCGGAAGAGCCTGAGCTTGTTCGTGATCGTAGTTGTTTTTACGTCGGCGAGCTTTGCGCAAAAACGAATGAATTCGGCCGAGCATAGTCTGTTCGAAGCGGTGAATCGTGAACGGAAGGCGAGCGGCCTTTCCGCGCTGCACTGGGATGAAGCGCTCGCGGCCGCGGCCCGTCAACACGCCCGGGAAATGGCCAAGCGGCAGGCCGTCGAACATAATTTTCCCGGCGAGCCGACGCTCCCCTCGCGAGCCTCAAAAGCCGGCGCGCGGTTCATCTCCATCTCTGAAAATGTTGTACAGGCCGCGAGCGACAAGGCAGCGCACTTGGAGTTCATGCACTCTGCCAATCACAAGGCAAATATTTTAGATCCGGACGTGGACTCAGTCGGCATCGGAGTCGCTGAACGCGGCGGGGAATTGTTCGTCGTGCAGGATTTCTCGAAAGCGAAGAAATATGTGAGATGCGTGTCTTCAGGGGACCATCGATGAGTAGGTGGTCGGCTTATTCCATCACCCAGCTGTTTTTGCGATAGCGGATCAAGCCTCCGCGGTTCGATCCCGCGAGTTTCGGCAGGGACGAGAGGACGAGTTTGCGCCAGGGCTTCTCGAATCCCATCTTTGTCAGACGGAAACCGACGCCCCGTACTGACTTGAGGCCGGTTGCGCCTTTCATCGAAGCGAGTTCGTTCTGGATGATTTCTTCGTGGATGCGGTGGCACTCCGCGAGGTTCTGCAGGCCAAGTGAATCGGGGTGCGACCGAAATCCACCAATCAGGGCGTCTACCGAGTAGAGTCGAGCGTATCGAAAAAAACGCACCCATAATTCAAAGTCACTGGCATTGCGCCGCGAGTCATCCACCCGTCCCCCAGCGCGATCCCACAAACTGCGCCGCCAGAAAGTCGACTCCTGCTGAATGTAGCGGTTGGCTCCGGCGAGAAATGCCCATCGCGACCAGCGCCGCAGTTTCAGGATCTCCGCTGCCATGCCGTCGTCGCTGAAGCCGGTGGGACGCCCGGTGATCCACTCCACTTGCGGGAACGTGCGGAAGACACTGCCCACAACAAACAGCGAGCCAGCGTGCAGCATGTCGGTAGCGCTGATCCAGCCCATCAGTTCGCCCGAGGAGCGGGCGAAGCCCTTGTTGATCGCGTCGTACATGCCGCGATCGGGTTCGCTGACCCAGGAGTGCAGCTGACTTTCATATTTGCGGATGATTTCGACGCTACCATCCGTCGACCCACCATCAACGACGATGTATTCCAGGTTCGGATATCCCTGGCTCAGGACGGAGCGGAGGGTTGCTTCGAGGTAGCGGGCGGAGTTGAAGACCGGCGTCACCAGGCTGATCTTCGGCCATGATGCCGGGGCCTGCGAGAAGACTTCCGCGGCGATCATCGAGTTAGAAGCCGGAAGATCCACGGGCATTGCTAGTCTCTGAGCAAGGAAGTCAGCGCGGCACTCTTCAGTTCGGTGCGCGAGGCAACGAAGATGCAGCGTAGATTATGGCCGTCGCGGGCGCATTCGAGATTGTTGCGCCATTCGAAACGGAAGTCTTCATGCTCGGGTGGAGTGACCGGCGCGTACACGAACGGGAAGCCAACTCGGTTCAGCGCCAGGACGACGTAGAGCGGCGTGGGACGGCCCGCAATTCCGCCCAGCGCCTGGTTCACATCGGTGCTCTCGTCTTCCACACGCACCAGCGCCATCTCGTGGTCGCAGATGATCGTCTCGAGCAGCAGCATCTCGTCGCAGACGGCCGCCATGTTGCGCAGCGACTGAAGAGGATTTTCGAGGTGGTAGAGCAAGCCGTAACAGAAAACGATTTGGAACCGGCCAAAGCGCGACAGATCTTCAGTCTCGACATTGCCGACGTGAGCTTCCAGTCGCGGATAGCGGGTGCGCAGGCTCGCTATGTTGCTCTCGCGGCCGTCGACGCAAACTACGTTGGCACCCATCTCTGCCAGTCGCGCGCCCAGGTGACCTACCCCGCAACCGATATCGAGCACGCGTTTACCGGCGAGGGGCAATCCCATCGAGGCGAGATTCGCGATGCGTGCCTGGTTGATGGCGACTGCATTCGGCGCGTCGAATACTTCGAGGCCGCCGTGGCGGCGAATTCCTTCGCTCGCATAATCGCGACGGCGCACTTCCACCGGATAGGGCAGCTGCGCCGGCAACGGCGGCGCGGGCTGCAGTCCGAGTTTGCGAAACAGTTTCTTCAATCGTTTCCTTGGTTCACGCTGCGAACTATGCTTCAGACGCGGCGGATGAGATCGAACCAGTTGAAATCGTACTTATGAAAATCGAGCGTGAAGACCACGTCGAATTGCGCGGGCGCCAGGAACTCGCGGATCTTCTTCAAGTCGTGCCACTCGATCCAGGGTGCGCCGCCGTCGGTTTTTTCTCCCCACTTGTCGAACGGAGGACGGCCGTCATGCGTCCAGCGGCGGTGCGGATACGCCAACTCAATCCATCGACCGCCGACCGGTAAGTGCTCGAGGAGAGCCTTCGCTTCTACGCGTGTGGCTTCCACGGGCAGGTTGATCAATGATCCTTGGGCGTAGATAGCGGCATAGTCCGTCGGCAGTGCGTCGAGGGAACGTAGATCCTCCATTACGCAGAAGCGGGCATTCTCAACGCCTTGGAGCCGGCACAGTCGCTTCACCACTTCCAGGTTGCTGGCAATGATATCGACGAAGGTCCACTCGGCGCCGTTTTTCGCGAAGGTGATGCCGTCGAAGCCAAGGCCCGATCCGATCTCGAGAACTTTCTTGCCGCGAAACACATCGGAGTAGAGCGTGTGATACCAGCCGCGCACCGAGTAGGCCGCACCGGTCGAGGAATCCGCGAGTGCGTCATTCCAGATGCGGAGCAACTCGCTATCGGAAACCTTCAGGAGATCTTCGGAGCGGACCCGCGTCTGCTCGCCTCCGGGAACTTCTCCCCACTTCGTACGCAGGATGCGGAGACTTTCCCCAAGATGCTCGTCGACGCCTACGCCGGGTTGGAAAGGCCACTTCGCCTGCCTGCGGAAGCCAAGAGTCATCGCCGGCTCCCTGCAACTGATTTCTTCTGCTCCGCCACCGCGTGCGAATGGCTGAAACTTCGCTTCACGAGCTTCGCCACGCTGACCGGACGCGAGCTGTAGCGTTTGAACTGCTTCCAAAGTCGGCGGGGATTGCTTTTCAATCCAGCGGCCGTTAGCTGATGGGTAGCGTCGTCGATCGTGAAGGCGTAGCGCCAGAAGAAACCGTCGTCGTAGTCCGCGGAATCTGCGCAGGTGAGGCGCGCGTTCAGGATGCACTCCTCGCTGGCCATCAATTCTTCTTTGCTCGGCCCATAGGTCGTGTGGGAGTAGTCGTGATTCTGGTGGATGATGAGGACTTCGCGCGTCGCGTCAACCACCGCGGCGTTGAGGGAACGCGCTTTCCACAGGAGCCAGTTGTCCCACCAGAAACGGCCGATGGCGAGCGGCGGCATGGCTGGATACAGCCCGCGCGAGAACGCAAAGTAGTCGATGCTGCGCGCGATCTGAAGCCTGCCGTCACGCCGTGCACGCTGCCTTAGTGCATCGGACCAACCGTCTTGGAAGGAAATTTCGTCTTTCACGTCGAGGTCGGTGCGACGGCCAACCATCAGAAACTGCGGGGTTAACTCAGCAACGCGAGTAACGGCCTGAGCGAAATCATCGAACAGAACGATGTCGGAATTGACATACGAAAGAACGGGACTGGTGCTGAGTTTTTCGGCCTGCGCAAACAGGTCGCTAACCAGCGGCGTCCCCCATTGGTTGCACTGGATAATCGGGACGTGTACGAGTCCGAATTCTTTTGCAATCTCTGCGGTTCCGGTCTCCGTGCCGAAAAGAATGATGTGCGGCCGCGGCGACATACGCGTCCAGCTTTGGATGGCGTTGCGTTGAATCACGCCGATGTGGCCATTAAATTTCTTCGGAGTCGCGAAGATCGTCAGGACAGCCGTCGGCGAGGTGGAAAGGGAACTCATGCGAAACCCTCTCCCATGCCAAGGCCGAAGTAGTCGACGCCCGGCTGGTCGCGCAGGAATTTCACGGTGCGCCAGCAATCGATGATGGTGCGCGGTTTGTGGTTTCCGGTGCGGGCCCACTGCGCGGCGTCAATGCCATTGAATTCAGGCCACCAAGTTGCAATCACGACCACATCCGACTTCTCAATGCATTCGAGCGCGTTGGGTGCCAGGCAGAGTCTGTCTGCTACTGGTCCGCGCGATTGATCGCTATACGCCGGATCGAATGCCAGAACTTTCATGCCGCGCACCACGAGTTCCTTCGCGAGCAGAAAACCCGCTGCTTCCTCCACCACGTCCGTGCCCGCTTTGTACGTCAGTCCAAGAATCCCCACTGTGCCGCTTGTTCTGCTCTGTACCAGGTCAGCGAGCCATGCGATCTGCGAGCGGTTGAAGCGGTCGACCGTCTGCGCGAGGTCCGGAGGAACGCCGAGTTGTTGCGCCAGCTGCGCGAGGGCGAGATTGTCACGTGGAAAGCAGGGACCACCGTAGCTGACGGCGCCCTTCAGATATTTCGGTCCGATGCGCGTGTCGAGTCCCAGAGCGGAGGTGATCACGTCGACATTCGCGCCGGCCAGTTGCTCGCAGATGCGGGCCAGCATGTTGGCGTAGCTGATCTTGGTGGTGACGTAGGTGTTGACGGCGAGCTTCGTGATCTCCGCGTTCACGAACGACATGCGCGCCAGCGCGGGCTTGTTCTCGCAGACTTGTGCGTAGAGCGATTGCAGGAAATCTCCCGCGCGCTTGTCGGATTCTCCGATCAGAAGCATGTCAGGGTTCAGGAAGTCACGGATTACGCTGCCCAGCGCGATGAACTCCGGGCTGTAGCAGAGGCCGAAGTCGGCGCCTGCACGCTTCCCGCTGGCTTTTTCGAGCATCTCGCGCACTGGGCCGCCGGTGGTTCCCGGCATGACCGTGCTGGTGAGACAGACCACGTGATAACTCTGCTTCGCTGGCCAAGGCACGGCCGATGGCCTGGCACACGGGTTCGACATAGCGCAGCGAGAATCCACCCGCGGGATCGCTGGGCGTGGAGACGACGATGAAGCTGATATCCGTGCGCCGGATCGCATCTTCGACGTCAGCGACCGCGGTAAGGCGACCTTGGGACTGCGCCAGCAACTCACCGAGGCCGGGTTCGTGCACCGGTGGCTTTTGCTGGTTGATGGCGTCTACTTTCTTCGGATCGTTGTCGACGCCGATCACGGTGAGCCCCTTTGCCGCAAGGCAAGCGGCCAGCGGAGACCCCAGCTTCCCCAGTCCAATGACGCATGCCTTCATTGTCATGCTCCGGCCTCGGCGGTCAGGCACAGGTGCCAACCGAAGCGGCGTTCCATAGCACGAGTGAGAGTCGCCGGCATCCAGTTCCAGGGCCAACTCTTCACGTACTGATACTTGACGTACTCGGGAATGCGGTACGGGAAAATGTGATCGACAAAAGTGTCGCGCAAGTGGAAACCGGATGACTCGATCAGCTTGCGTCCTTCGTCACGGGTGTAGGTGTAGGTCACCGGGCAACCGGTCTGCGCTTCGGAATGCTCAGCCACCAGTTGCGGCAGTCTCCAGAATTGGCCTTTGCCGTAGCCCATCAAGATCCAGAACACTTTCCAGGAATGGCGATAGTAGACCATCAGCTTGATGGTGGTGCCGGGCCGGGCATAGCTGCGCATCTGCTCGACAACTTTTTCGGGATGCGGGGTGTGATGAATAACGCCGAACGAGTAGATCAGGTCGTAGGGCTCCACGGGAACGAACTGCGTGAGTTCTTCGGCGCTACCCGAATAGAAGCGTACCTGGTCCTGTAGTCCGTAGACCGCGATCCGCTGGCGTGCCAGTTCGAGTGATTGCTGCGACAAGTCAACTGCTGTCACCTGCGCGCCGTGGCGGGCAAAGTTGGTAGTGTCGGTGCCGATCCCGCATCCGATCTCCAGAACTTTCTTGCCGCGCCAACGCTCGAAGTCCGCGAATTGTGGAATGTGGGGTTCCACGAAATACTTGCGCGCTTCGACCTCGTCGAAGTATTCGCGGGTACCCACAGGCTTGGGCGAGTGCCGAATGTTGCACGGCCTCTGGTCCCAGTAGCTGCGCACCCGCTCAACCGCGACTTGAGAAAAATCAGACATTGGTAATGTTGTCATTCACACGCACGCCCCGCTTGTCGCAGCGCGCACATCCGCACGAAATCGAGCACTACTCTGAGGTTGGAAGCGGGTCATCGGGCCGCTTGGCTGGCGACAGCCGCGGGGAGCCGTCCGGCTTTTCGCAATTCCGATTCAATCCAGCGATACGTAGTCTTCAAGCCTTGCTCGAGAGAAATCGTCGGCTGCCAGCCGAGAACGCTGTTCAGCAGCGTGTTGTCGCTGTTGCGTCCGCGAACGCCCTGCGGTTTCGACGAGTCATGCTGCTTCTTCAGAGATTTTCCGGCAACGTCGCTAACCAGGTCGATCAGTTGGTTGATGGTCACGAGTCGATCGGTGCCCAGGTTGAGCGGTTCGGCGTAGTCGCTTGCCATCAGGCGAACCAGGCCCTCGACGCAGTCATCGATGTACATGAAAGAGCGTGTCTGCTCGCCGTCGCCCCAGACTTCGATGGTGCCGCCGTCTTCGGCGAGCGCGACCTTGCGCGAGATCGCCGCCGGAGCCTTCTCCTTGCCGCCTTCGTAGGTCCCCAGCGGACCGTAGACATTGTGAAAGCGCACGATGCGGGTGGCGAAGCCGTAGTCTTTCTTGTAGTAACGGCAAAGCTCTTCGGCGAAGAGCTTCTCCCAGCCGTAGCCCGGCTCAGGATCGGCCGGAATCGCGTCCGTTTCCTTCAGCGGAGTGACGTCGGCAGTGTTCTGTTTGTATTGCGGGTAGATGCACGCCGACGAGGAGAAGAGGAAGCGCGTAGTTCCATTCTGCCGGCTGGCTTCGAGCATGTGAGTATTGATGAGGGTATTGTTTCGAGAAATATCGGCGTGGTTAGCGGTGATGTAGCCGATTCCGCCCATGTCGGCCGCGAGGTTATAGACCTGGTCAACGGACTGTGTCGCTTTTTGGCAGTCCTGCCAAAGCCGGAGGTCGAGCAACTCGAAATCGTCGGCTGCGCTGGGCTCGAATTCCGGTGCCTTGATATCGACACCCCGGACCCAGAATCCGTCCGATTTCAGACGCCGGACAAGGTGGTGGCCGATGAATCCGCCAGCGCCCGTCACCAAAATACGCGGTTTTCCCTGCACGCAGACTCCAGGAGTTTCCGATTGGGATGGAGAAGCTTTATTTTATCGGACGTTTTCGTCCCCGGGCAAGCTAACACTCGGATTCGAAAAGGGAAAACGGAAATCCGCTATGCACAAACTAATGTGCAAAAGGGTTCACCCGTGTGTTAACGTGTTCGGCACTAAAGAGCCATAGTCCTTCGTTGTCATCGCGGTTAGGCTGAAGCAAGTGGAAAGCGAACTGCAGGGGAGGGAAGTGTCTCCCCCGGCCCGACCCTAGAATTGATTGGTAGGTAGTTGTGAACGACCCTAATGGACGTCTGGTACGGGTGCGTCGGCGCACTCGCAAACATCGCCGCAACCGCCTGATTCGGCGCGGTCTGTTGGCAACAGCGTTCGTCCTTGGGGGACTGGTCGGGGCGGCGCTTCTACCCTTTGACTTCGGATCTTTCCTGGCTTCTTCGTTCTCGTCTCACCCCGCCGCTGAGTGGAATAACACAGACGTCCGGCGCGATTTGGCGTTTTCCGCTACCCCTGGTGCCGATGCTGATGTCGCTTCGAATGAGGCGCGGCCGGTTTACCCGTACTCGATCGTCCCTGGCGGGGTGCACGATCCGAAGGAATTCAAGCGCGTGTTTGAGCGCGATCCCGTGGTCGCCTCGCACTACCGCGATTTCGATTTTCGTCGTGCCCGCGTTCTTCAACTGACCGAAGACAGGACGGTTTACGTTTCGTATCGCATCCGCGGACACGTTTACTGGACCACCAAGCGAGTTCTGCTCCATCGCGGCGAGAAAGTCATTACCGATGGCAAGATGACGCTGCGCACGCGGTGCGGCAACCAGGTCTCAGAAAAGCCAAGGAACGAAATTTCGCCCAACGAGCCGGCCATGGCGCGGCTTGAGAACCCGATCCAGCTTGATCCCGGGACGGCAGCCGTAATTCCATATCCGACGAATTTTGCGTCCTCGCTCACGCGTTCGAACCTGCCAGTATTTGCGATGGCGCCTGCCGGCTATAGCTTCATCACTAACACTGGCGGGTCGTTATCGTTGTTCCCACCGCCGCTGCCCAGCTGTGGCCCCGGCAAAAAGAAAAAGGGCGGGACGACTGGCAGTACCGGGGGCAAGAAGGGAAAAGGCCCCGACTGCAATAATCCCGTTGGACAAGTGCCTGAACCGGGGACGATTGTTCTACTTTCCACCGGACTCGCCGGAGCCTTCTTCCGCTACCGGCGGAAATCGCGCGCCTAGCCTACCGCGCGCCCGACAGGTTTTCGACCGACGCTTTCTTGCCCATCCCCTTCTTGCTAGTAGCCAGCCTTCTCCATTACTCTCTCGCCTGTCTTCTTAGAGGGAGCCCCGATTGCACCGAACCCTGATCTCTCTTTTGGTTGCAGCCCTGTCGGTTTGCTCTTTTGCAGCGCAAGCGCCCGCGGGCCCTTCGATCCGCGTGGCGGTCGACCTCACTGACGCTCCACGAAACATTTTTCACTCGACGGTCACCCTGCCTGCCGCGCCGGGAGATGTGGTGTACGTATATCCGAAGTGGATCCCTGGCAATCACCGCCCCAGCGGACCGATCGCGAACGTTACAGGCCTGCACTTCCGGGCAGGCGATCAGGAACTTGCGTGGCATCGCGATCCGATCGAAATGTATTCCTTCCACGTTACGGTCCCGCCTGGCGTAAAGGAAGTCGTGGCGAAGTTCGATCTGCTCACCATGGATAGTGCAGGGGGTGGGGGGCTGGCTGCATCGGGGAATTTGCTCGATCTCAACTGGAACCAGGTCGTGCTTTATCCCGACAAGGTCGCTTCCGATGCGGTTGAGGTGACGCCGTCGGTGCGATTGCCCGCGGGTTGGAAGTTCGGAACGGCGTTGACCACGGCGAGCTCCGAGGGAGGGGAAGTCGCGTTTCGTCCCGTGTCGCTCACCATGTTAGTGGATTCGCCACTGATTGCGGGCGAGGTCTATCGCCAGATCGAGTTGGTGCCGGCAGGAGAAATTCCATCGCACGTCATCGATATGGTCGGCGACAGCGCGGCCGACCTTGAAATGACTCCGCAGGACATGACGGCTTACCGCAAGCTTGTGATGGAAGCCGACGCGCTTTTTGGCGCGCATCATTATCTGCAGTATCACTTCCTCTACACGCTCAGTGATGCGGTCGGTCACCACGGAGTCGAGCATCATCAGTCGAGCGACAACAGCACCGGGGCGCGTACCCTGATCGACCCGCAGAAACATTTCCTCGACGCCGGTTTGCTGCCTCATGAGTTTGTCCATTCATGGAACGGTAAGTACCGCCGGCCGGCGGATTTGACGACCCGCAATTACCAGGAGCCGATGATCGGAGACCTGCTCTGGGTCTACGAGGGCATGACCGAGTATTGGGGCAACGTGCTCACGGCGCGCTCGGGCCTGTGGAGCGAGGAGCAATATCGCGAGACGCTGGCGGCGACGGCAGCCGCCCTCGACAATACGCCGGGACGAACGTGGCGTTCGCTGGAAGACACCGGTGTCTCGGTGCAGATGTTGCGCATGATGGGTCCACAGTGGCAGAGCTGGCGCCGCGGCCTTGATTACTATCCGGAAGGCGAGTTGATCTGGCTGGAGGTCGACACCATCATTCGCAAGCAGACCAATGGCCGCCGCTCGCTCGACGATTTCTGCCGGCGCTTTCACGGGGGAGAGAGCGGCCCGCCGAAAGTCGTGCCCTATACCTTCGATGACTTGGTCAAGGAGCTCAACGCCGTTGCGCCCTACGATTGGGCGACGCTGCTGAAGGAGCGCACAAAGGCCACCAGCGAACACGCGCCGCTGGGCGGAATCACCGGGGGCGGATGGAAGCTGGTCTACACCGACAAGCCCAACGCTTTTCTGGCCGCCATCGTCGAGGAAGCCAAAATCACCGAGGCTCGCTATTCCCTTGGCTTCGTCCTGAATCAGGAAGGAACGTTCGTCGATGTGGCGCCCGGCTCACCCGCCTATCGCGCTGGTATTGGGCCGGGCATGAAACTGGTGGCGGTGAATGGAAGGAAATGGTCGTCGGCCGTTCTCAAAGACGCGATCAAAGGAGCACACGAGACTCATCAGCCGATCGAGGTGATCGTTGAAATCGCCGATATGTTCAAGACGTACTCCATTGCGTATGACGAGGGCGTGAAGTCCCCACATCTTGAGCGGGTGGAAGGCCAGGCCGATTTGTTGGGAGAGATCATCAAGGCGAAGACTGGTGCGCCCCCGAAACCGTAGGCAGCGTAGACCAGTCGGCCAGCCGCTGACGGTTCGCGTTTGCTCTGCGTGATACCATTCCGCGGTGAGCGATTCCGCTTGCATCCCTACTTCTGCCGCAGTCGTTTCTTCCACGACGGCTCCGCCACGGCACGCCGCTCTTGTCCGCGTCACTCACTGGATCACCACGCTGTGCTTCTTTGCACTGCTTGTCAGCGGAATAGAGATTGTCATCTCGCATCCGCGCTTCTATTGGGGCGAAACCGGGAACGTGCTGACCACACCGTTGTTTAAGATACCCATCCCCTCCTCAAGGGCACTGGTTCCGACTGGATACGGCTATGTGTTGCCCGATCAGAACGGATGGAGTCGCGCTCTCCACTTTCAATCGGCGTGGATTGTGGTGCTGACCGGCTTGTTGTATGTCATCTGGGGACTGGTGACCGGGCATTTCCGCAAAGGCTTGGTGCCTGCGAAGAGTGACCTCTCAAGACGCGGCATCTCGACTGTGATCGCGAACCACTTACGCTTCAAACGGCCGAGTAGCGAGGAAGCGTGGTCTTATAACGTACTCCAGCGGATCACCTACCTGTTCGTGATTTTCATTCTGTTTCCGCTCGTCATCTGGACGGGCCTGGCCATGTCGCCAGGCTTTGTTTCCGCGTTTCCGGCGACGGTCATTCTGCTGGGTGGCCGGCAAACCGCCCGCACCCTTCACTTCTTTATTTCCCTGGCTCTTACACTCTTCCTGCTTGTCCATGTCGCGCTGGTTGCTCTCGCTGGATTCTGGAGCCGCATGCGAGCCATGATCACCGGACAAGCCGCTACAAATACGGAGGATGCATGACCAATCTCTCACGCCGAAAGCTGATCTACACGGGGCTCGCGGCTGCGGCGGGTGTATCGGGGCTTGGTGTGGCCGCAGGCCTCGCGCAGAAATACGGATTGGTTCCGCCCGATCATGGGGGACTTTACGGCCTCGGCGAAACACTGACCTACGCATCGCAGCGTCTCCTGACGCGGCACTCTTTCGCCCGGGAATTCTCGCGGAGCCAAATTTCCGAGCGTCCGCTCCCCAACGAGATCGCACCCTTGGGCGAACCGTTCAAGCGCTTGCAGGCCGGAGGGTTTGCGGACTGGCGGCTGGCAGTCGATGGCATGGTCGATCGGCCGACCTTGTTTTCACTCGACCAGCTAAAGAGCTACCCGTCACGCAGCCAGATCACGGAACTGTCGTGTGAAGAGGGCTGGACGTACATCGCCGAATGGATCGGCGTGCCTCTCTCCCACGTTCTCAATCTCGTGGGAACGCATCCTCAGGCAAAATATATTGTCTATTCCTCGATTGAGCCTGACTGGTGGGAGAGCATCGATATGGCGGATGCCCTGCACCCGCAGACTTTTCTTACCTATGGGATGAACGGCGATGTGCTTCCGGTCGGCAACGGTGGGCCGCTTCGCCTGCGCTTGCCCCGGCAACTCGGCTACAAGAGCGTTAAATTTATTACCCACCTCACGGTCACCGACAGCATGAAGAAGTTCGGCAAGGGGCTGGGTTCGGCGTCTCCGGAAGGGGGATATGCCTGGTACGCGGGCATCTGACGGATCGTTTGAGGCCCGCCCCTTCGTGCAACTTACTGTTGCTTACGAGCCGCGTAGAGAAAGCGCAGCAGTCTTTTCTCTGCCAGGAGCGTCCGAACGCAGTCCAGAAAATTCTGTAGTCCGTCGAATGTCGTTTGTCCTTCTGCCTTGGCCAATTGGTCGTGATATTTCTCCCGAGCGGCGTGCCAGCGGCCCGCAAGTTGTGCTGCTGCTGCGGATGTATCCGCCACAGAAATCAGCCGAAAGCCGGCCTCTTTGATCAGACGCTCATTCTCGCCCGGCGGACTGAAGACGTACAAACCAATTGAGCTTCGCGTGGCGAGTTCCTGCTGCGACACCATTCCGCCGATTACCAGCGCGTCGCTGAACACCATCAGGCCGTTTTCTTTGAGGACTCTGTACACTTCTTGAAGTAGGGAGCCTCGTGCTGGAATATGACACAGCACATCATTGGCAAACACGGCGTCGAAGCTTTCACTATCAAAGGGCAGCCCCAACGAAACGTCGCAGTGCTTGAACGTCACCCGATTCGCCAGTTGCCGCTCCGCCGCAAGCCGGTTTGCATTCGTTATCCCGCTCGCATTGAAATCCACGCCCGTGATTTTGCAGCCTACCTCTTCAGCAACGTAGAGTGCGTACGCACCAGAGCCGCAGCCGATCTCGAGCACCACGGATTCGCTCGCCAGCTTCAGCAGCTGTGGGATTTCGGCAGACTCCTCCTTCGTGACCCAGCTGGTCTGCCCAAGATCGGCTCCGTAGGTTGCAATCCGCACTTTTTCGTACGCATCGGATGCGTAGTTTCCGTACGCGTTGTCGTAGAGATCGACTTTGCCTGGCACGGACTCTCCTTCGACCTGCGATAGCTGCAGCAGACGATTCGCTCAGCAGGGGACAATCGTATATCAGCCGAGAAACTAAGGGGAGAAAGCAACTGGATGGTGGGAACAGCTCGCCCTTTGAGCTGGAGCTCCTGCGCGAGTTGCTAAAGGAGGTAAATGATCAAGACACCTTTGCTTTTAAGGGAGAGTTCAGAGCCTGTCCTTGAAGCACTGGCAACAATTTCTCCAAAGTAGCCTCCACGCTGATTCCATACTTCGCGCGCAGAGCTTCCGGTTTGCCGTGTTCGATGAACTGATCGGGCCAACCGACTCGAACCACCGGCGTAGTGAGCCCTAAATCGCTGAGTCGTTCGAGGACGGCGCTTCCGAACCCACCTTCCAGAACGTGATCTTCCATGGTGACGATCGCATCGACGCTCCGGCCGTAAAACTCCACCATGCTTGTATCGACTGGCTTCGCGAAGCGTGCATTCACGACGGCGGCGCTGATCCCCTTGCCTTCAAGTTTGGCGGCCGCTTCCTGCGCCATTGGAACCAATGCTCCCAGCGCAAAGATCGCGACGCGGTCGTGCTCTCCCTGCTGTAACAACTCCGACTGTCCGATGGGAATCGCTCGGGGAACATCTTTCACAGGTGTCCCGGGACCGATCCCGCGCGGGTAGCGAATCGCAATCGGCCCGTTGTGCTGCATGGCCGTGAACAGCATGTCGGCGAGTTCGTCTTCGTCCTTGGCAACCATGTGGACGAGATTCGGAATTCCGCGCAGGTAGCTGATGTCGAACAGTCCATGATGCGTCGGACCGTCATCTCCCGAGAGACTGCCGCGGTCCATGCAGAAGACCACCGGCAGGTTCTGCAGGCAGACGTCGTGGATGATCGGATCGAGCGAGCGCTGCAGGAATGTCGAGTAGATGGCGACGAACGGCTTGAATCCTTTGGTTGCGAGTCCCGCCGCGAAGATCACCGCATGTTCTTCGGCGATGCCCACATCAAAGTACCGGTCCGGATGACGTGGCTGAAAGCGATCGAGAGCTGTACCGTTCGGCATCGCGGCCGTGATGGCGACCACTTTGCTGTTCATGTCGGCCAGCTTCACCATCGTGTCGGCGAAGACTTCCGAGTAAGTGCGCTGCCCGGGTGACTTGGTCTCGCCAGTTTCCGGATCGTACGGTCCGAGGCCGTGAAATTTCTTCTGTTTCTGCAGGGCAGGCTCGAAGCCCTTGCCCTTTTGTGTCAGCACGTGAAGCAGCACGGGCCGTCGTTGCGTCTTCAGGAATTCGAAAGTCTTGATCAGGGTCGCAATGTCATGGCCGTCAATAGGGCCGTAGTACTTCAATCCCAGCTCTTCAAAAATCACACTGGGCCACAGGATGCTCTTGGCCGCTTCTTCCGCCTTGCGCGCCATGTGCAGGGCAGTCTTGCCTCCCATCCGCTCGACGAAGCGCCCAGCCCGTTCGTGCAGGTAGTCGAAGCGCGGGTTCGTCACGATCGTGTTCAGGTAACTGGCAATCGCGCCGACGTTCTTGTCGATCGACCACTCGTTGTCATTCAGGACCACAATCAGCCGGCGCGTCTGGTGCGCGATGTTGTTCAGCGCCTCGTACGTGATGCCGCACGTGAAGGCCGCATCGCCGGCCAGAGCGACCACGTGCTCGCTTCCGCCCACCCGATCGCGTGCGACTGCCATTCCCAGCGCTGCCGAGAGCGCGGTTCCCGCGTGACCCGCCCCGTAGCAGTCGTGCGGGCTTTCACTGCGCAACATGAATCCGTTCAGACCGCCGGGCGTGCGGATCGTATGAAACTGCTCGCGGCGTCCGGTGAGCAGTTTGTGAACATAAGCCTGATGACTGACGTCGAAAACGAAATGATCCTTGGGCGTGTCGAAGACGTAGTGCATGGCCAGCGTCAACTCGACCACTCCGAGGTTGGGGCCGAGGTGTCCGCCGGTTTTTGAGAGCACGGAAATGAGCTCTTCGCGGATCTCTTCGGCAAGAAGCTCCAGTTGCGGGATGGTGAGTTTTTTTACATCGAGTGGGGAATTTATCGAGTCCAGTAGCTGGGCCATAGGGTTGAATGGGGGATGGTCGCTTGCTTAGATGATGGGTGCACGGGGAAGGATGCCGTCAGAATCCAGGAACACGGCGCTCTAAGTCGCAGATAAGGCGAGGTCTGTCGTCCGGGCCACCTGCGGGCCGCGCCAGATTTTCGGTATACTGAATGTCGATGCCGGTACTGAAGAACATTGCCGCGATTGCCAAGGGCATGAGCATCACCTTCATGGAGATGTTCCAGCCGACCCAGGTTGAGAACTATCCTGACGGCCCGGGCCCGTTGCGGGGCGCCCGCTTCCAGGAGCGCTTTCGCGGAATGCACGTGCTGCAGCGCGACGAAAACGGTCTCGAAAAATGTGTGGCTTGTTTTTTGTGCGCGGCGGCCTGCCCTTCGAATTGTATTTACATCGAGGCGGCCGAGAACACCGAGACCAACCGCGTGAGCGGAGCGGAGCGCTACGCGAAGGTCTACAACATCGACTACAACCGCTGCATCTTCTGCGGGTATTGTGTCGAAGCGTGCCCGACCGACGCGATCACGCACGGTCACGGTTTTGAGCTCGCGACGTTCAATGCCAGCAACTTGATTTATCGCAAAGAGCAAATGCTTTCGGCGGCGCCGGCCCACATGGGGGCCAACGCGGTATTTAACAGCGCCGATGTCGCCGGAGGCGCACCGGCGTTGCCGGTGCAGGGGAGCTGAGAGCTTTCAAGTTTCTGCACAGAGCCAACGCCGGTCCCAAGCGGGCCGGCGTTTGTGCATCAGAGCGGTCGTTGGTTCGAACACGCTTTGATTGTCTTGTCATCCTGAGCGAAGCGAAGGACCTATGCACTTTGCGGCGGCAACGAGTTAACGAGTAGGCGGCAGCGACGATCGACTAAATAGCATGGCCGATTTCCTACAAACCGTGAAGGAACGCGTCGTGGTTTACGACGGCGCCATGGGGACTAACATCCAGCTCCGCAATCCTTCTCTCGATGACTATTGGGGAAAGGAGAACTGCAGCGAAGTTCTGGTGCTCAGTCGTCCGGACATCATCAAGGATATTCATGCTGCGTTCTTTGCCGTCGGTTGTGACGTGGTGGAGACCAATACCTTCGGCGGAACGCAGCGTCGTCCTGGGTGAGTTTGAGCTGAGAGATCGTGTTGCGGAGATCAATATTGCGGCCGCGAAACTGGCGAGAGAAGTAGCGGCACAGTTCTCGACGAAAGAGCGGCCGCGTTTTGTCGCCGGCTCGATGGGACCGACCACCAAGTTGCCGTCGCTCGGACACATCTCCTTCGATGAGATGGCGGCGGCTTACGAGGAGCAGGCAGCCGCACTGATCGAGGGCGGCGTCGATCTGCTGCTGGTCGAGACTGCCCAGGACTTGCTGCAGGCCAAGATCGGTGCATACGGCGTGCCTCGAAGCGATGCGCAAGGCAGGGAAGCGGCTGCCGTTGACGGTCCAGGTCACGCTGCAGGAATCCGGCACCATGCTGCTGGGCACGGAAATCGGCGCGGCGCTGACTGCGCTGGAGCCGTTTGATGTCGACATCATCGGAATTAACTGCGCCACCGGTCCGAAGGAGATGAACGACGCTGTCCGCTATCTCGGGCTGAATTCCACGAAGGAGATTTCCGTTCTTCCGAATGCCGGCCTGCCGCACAACGAAGGCGGGCACGCCGTCTACAAGCTCGACACCGCGAGGAGCTGGCCAAGTATCACAAGCACTTCGTCGCGACTACGGTGTCCGCATCGTCGGCGGATGCTGCGGTACTACTCCCGATCATCTGAAAGCCGTCGTCGATGCCGTCTCGGGCGTGGAACCCGCCCAGCGCGACGTGAAACCAACCGGGCGCAGCATCGAGCGCCTACACCTCTGTTCCGCTCGATCTCGAGCCCAAGCCCCTGATCGTCGCGGAAGAAATGAACACGACGACGCGCGTCGAGCACTTCCGCAATCTCGTGCGCGGCAAGAAGTACGACGACATCCTCGCGCTGGCGAAGAAGCTGGTGAACGAGGGATCGCACATGCTCGATCTGTGCTGCGCGATCGTCGGAGAAGACGAAAAGGGTTACATCACATCGATTCTGGAGCGCGTAGCCACGCGCGTCCCCGCGCCGATTCTTGTCGACTCGACCGAGGCCGATGTGGTCGAAGAAGCGCTGAAGCGAATTCCGGGCAAGGCGATCATCAATTCCATCAATCTCGAAGACGGCGAGAAGCGGACTTCACTCGTGCTGCCCATGGCGAAGCGCTATGGCGCAGCTGTGATTGCGCTGACCATCGATGAAGATGGCATGGCCCTGACGGCCGACAAGAAAGTCGCCATCGCGAAACGCATTTACGAACTCGCCACCAAGAAATACGGGATTCGCGGCGTCGACATCATCTTCGACGCGTTGACCCTGCCCATCTCGACCGGCCAGGAAGAGTACCGCTCGGCCGGAATGGAAACGCTCGAGGCCGTAAAGCGGATCAAGCAGGAACTGCCCGACGTGAAGACGATTCTGGGCGTCAGCAATATTTCGTTCGGTCTCGATGCTTATCCGCGGCGCGTGTTGAACAGCGTTTTCATGCACGAGGCGGTCGACAATGGCCTCGATATGGCCATCGTTAACTACACCAAAATCTATCCGTTATACAAGATTCCTCAGGAAGAAGTTGATCTTGCACGCAAGCTGATTTTCCGCGACACGGTGAATGGGGACCCGCTGCAGGTTTACATGAACCACTTCGCCGGCTTGAAGGGCAAGCCGCAGGCCTCGACGACGGCGCACGTCGAGACGCTGTCGATCGAGGACAAACTCAAGTTTGCGATCATCAATGGCGAGAAGGCGGTGGGCGAAGGCGCGCACAAACAATCGCTCGACCAACTGCTCGACGTCGCCCTTGAACAGTACTCGCCGCTCGAAGTGATCAACACTGTTCTGCTCGATGGAATGCGCACCGTGGGCGAGTTGTTCGGCGCGCGCAAGATGCAGCTACCCTCGGTGCTCGATTCTGCCGGCGTGATGAAGGCAGCCGTCGCCTACCTTGAGCCGAAGATGGAGAAGAAGTCCGGCTCGCAGCAGAAGGGCACGATTGTGCTCGCAACCGTGAAGGGCGACGTGCACGACATTGGCAAGAATCTGGTCGACATCATCCTGACGAACAACGGATTCAAGGTCGTGAATCTCGGCATCAAGCAGCCGGGTGACTCGATCATCAGGGCGGCTGACGAACACGACGCCGACGCGATCGGCCTGAGCGGCTTGCTGGTGAAGTCGACTCTGGAGATGAAGTACGTCATTCAGGATCTGGAGCGGCAGAAACTGGAGTATCCCGTGATCTGCGGAGGCGCAGCCTTGACGCGCAAGTACGTCGAAGATGATCTGCGCCGTGAATATTCGAACGCGGTCTTCTATGCGGATGACGCCTTCAGTGGCCTGCACATCATGGAGGACCTGATCGCCGAGGACGGGCAGCGATCGGCGCGCCTGACCGAGGGTCGGACCGTTAAAGAGTACGCCAAGGCGTTGGCCGTCGATGAAGAGACCGGACCGGTATTCGCCGAGCGCAGCGCGGTTGTGACTGACGCGCCCAATATTCCTCAGCCGCCGTTTTGGGGTGTACGCGTCAAGAAGGACTACGACCTGCGCGAGCTGTTCACTTACATCAACGAGACCGCGCTTTTCAAGAATCAATGGCAGCTGAAGACTGCTTCGCAGGAAGACTATCTGCGCCTTGTGGCAGAGAAGTACCGGCCCATCAAGAAGTCGCTGGAGGATGAGGTGCTGGCCTCCGGATTGTTTGAGCCTCGCGTGGTGTACGGATATTTTCCGGCGCAGGGGGATGGGAATGATGTCGTGGTGTATGAACCCGACAACGCTGACAAGCACGGGGAGACGACGAGGAAGGAACTCCTACGCTTCACTTTCCCGCGTCAGCGCGAAGGGCGCCGGCTCTGTATCTCTGATTTCTTTGCGCCCAAGGCTTCCGGGAAGATGGATGTTCTGGGGCTTTCGCTAGTGACCATTGGGTCGAAGGCGTCGATCGAGACGCAGCGTCTGTTCGAGGGCGGAGAATATACCAAGTATCTCTACCTGCACGGCCTGAGCGTGGAGACGGCTGAGGCCCTCGCCGAGTTTCACCATCGCCTTATGCGTCAGGAACTGGGGATTGCGGGCGACGACGCGCCGCACATCCGCGACCTCTTCCATCAGAAATATCGCGGATCAAGATTTTCGTTCGGCTATCCAGCGTGCCCGAACCTGGAAGATCAAACCAAGCTCTTCGCGTTGCTGCATCCGGAAGAAAACGTTGGCGTGCGCCTCACGTCGGGATTTCTGCTCGAGCCGGAACAGTCGACCTCGGCCCTTGTGGTGCATCATCCGGCGGCGAAATATTTTGTCGTTTAACCAAGTTGCGTCCAGTAGAAATCTTGAAGCGACGCGCGCGTAGAACGTACCTTAGACCCTGATCGCCGCGGCAAAATGCAGAGGTCCTTCGCTACGCTCAGGATGACACAGGCAGGGACATGACCAGGCCTATGGGGCCGCCTTAATTTCCATCCCAAAGGGCTGCAATTCCTCGCGCACCACTTTCTCTTCCCCAACGGCAATCACGGTAGAGTGCGCTGCCGGAAAGTACTTCTTCGCGACCGCCGTCACATCAGCGGCCGTCAATTTATCAATCTTCTCGCTCTCCTTCGCAATGTTGTCAGGCGGAAGGCCGTTCACCCAGAGGCTGGCAAGTTCGCCGGCTAAGCCGCCTCCCGATTGCAGTCCAATCGCCTCGTTCCCCACCAGGTAGCGCTTGGCTTGCGTCATTTCTGTGTCGTTTGGGCCCGTCGTGCACATGCGGTTCAGTTCGTAATCAATTTCGTTCAAGGTCGCGCCTGTGACTGCGTTGCGAACATCGGCCTGCGTGGCAAAGTAGCCCGCTTCCCGGTAAGTGCGCAAGGCGGAAAACGGACTGTACGTATATCCCTTGTCCTCACGGATGTTGAGAACCAGCCGAGACCCAAACATTCCTCCGTAAATCGCATTCGCGATTTCTGACGCTTCGTAATCCTCGGCCTGGCGCTCGGGCCCGGCCGCGCCGACTCGCAAAGTGGTCTGCACCGATCCAGCACGCGGAACCAGGAACACCGCCCGCGAGGGCTGAATGTTGGGCTTCGGAGTTTCCGGCACAGATTCCGAGCCCGCGGCCTTCCACGATTGAAAAGTCTGGCGCAGCGAAGCTTCGGCCTTCGCGGCGTCGAATGATCCGACAACCACCAGCGACAGCTTGCTTCGGCTGAAAGCGGCGCGCGAACTCGCGGCGAAGGTCCTCTGGCGTCGTTTGCTCAATCGACGACTGTGTCGGAGCAATCACGCTATACGGATGGTCGCCAAACATCACCTTGGCCAGGGCGCGGTTCGCCAGGAATCCGGGCTGGGCTTCGCGCGAGCGCAGCGAATTGGCCACGTTGCTCTTGGCGATCTTGACTTCCGCATCGGGGAAATTCGCATTGGTGACAACATCGGCCAGTAATGGGAGAAGCTGGTTGAATTTTTCCGCCAGGACGCTCGTGCTCACGAAAATAGCGTCCTGCCCAGCGCGTGCGGAAAGATCTCCACCTGCGGCCTGGAATTGCTCCGCGATCAGGCGTGCGCTGCGAGTCTTGGTACCCTGCGTGAGCGTCTTCGCTAACACCTCTGCAAGCCCGGGACGATCCTTGGGGTCTGCCGCCAAGCCTCCGCGTGCTGCGATGGTGACAGCCACTTTAGGGAACCCCTCGCGCGCCACCAGCCAAACGGTCAGCCCATTGTCGAGTTGAAGCGTCTTCACGGTCGGCGCTTTCAGAGGCGCGACCGGGCCGTAGGGCGGGAGATCCTTGGGCAGCGAATGTTCTTTTTGCGCATGCGCGAGAGGAGCGAAGAGAAGGCACGATGCGATCAATGCGTGGAGGGTCTTCATTGTTTGCCTTCCTTTGAGTCGGGCGTCGCGGATTTTGCGGCCGGCACCCGATCAATGATGGTGCGGTTGTTCTTCACCAAGTATTTCGCAGCAAATGCCCGTACCTCATCTGCCGTGACTTTATTCAATTCGTCGGGTACGGAGTAGACCCGCATCGGATCGCCATCCAGAAGCGCCGCGTGCGCGAGTGTGCTGGCGCGGCTCACGGGAATTTCAAGCTGGTCGTACCAGTCCGAGCGCATCTTCGAGCGCACCCGGTCGAGTTCCTCAGCCTTGGGCCCGGTCTTGGCAAGAGTATCGATCACCGAGTCATAGGCCGCCGTTACATCGTTGCTCTTGAGATTCGCGGGATAAATGATGAACGATGTCATCAGAGTCGGTCCGGAGTACTCGAGGAAAGTCCCCAACGGCCAGTTGACGCCGCCCGAAACTTCGGTGGCGACCTGCTTCTCCTTCACGAGCGCTTGATATAGCCGAGAGGCCTCGCCATTGTGGAGCAACTCTCCCGTGACGGCTGCGACCACCGACTCATGGGGCGTCTTGGGCGGCATACGGTACCCGATCCCAAGCGCTGGCAGCGTGGCGAGTTTGTCTTCCTGCGTCGACCGTCGTTCGTTGGCCTGCGGCTTCTCAACCAGGTCGGGCTTGGGTGGAACTTTGCGCTGAGGAAGCGCGCCGAAATATTTCTCGGCCTTCTCGAAGACGTCGTCCGGCTTCACGTCGCCGACCACCGCAAGCACAGCGTTGTTGGGTGCGTAGTACTGCTCATAAAAAGCTTGCACGTCTTTGATATTGGCGGCGTCGAGGTCTTTGAAATCGCCGTAGAAGTTGTGCGCATTGGGATACGTATCCCAAGCCTTGCCCGGCAGGTCGATCGCGTAGAACAGCCCATAGGGCTGGTTCATCACGTTCACGCGCACTTCTTCTTCCACCACGTTGCGCTGGTTCTCCAGATTCTTCTCCGAGAAGTCGAGCGTCTTCATGCGATCGGCTTCCAGCCAGAGCAGCGGATCGAGTGCGGCCGACGATGCGCTTTCGATGTATTCGGTGTAGTCGTAGCGGGTGTCGCCGTTGATGAAGCCGCCACCCGATTCGGCGACCTGGTCAAACACTCCCTTGGGGGAAACCGGCGTGCCTTCAAACATCATGTGCTCGAACAGGTGCGCGAAGCCGGTCCGGCCTTCCGGTTCCAGGCGGAAACCGATGCCGTAGGTGACGCAGATGCCGATGGTCGGAGCCGAGTGATCCTCCGAGACAACAACCACTAGGCCATTGGAGAGCTTCTTGGTCTGGGTGGGCGGATGCCACTGTTGGGCCGGTGCCAGCGACGCGAGCAACAAGACGATCAACAATAATCGAGACGCCATGAACGCTCCTTGCAGGAATTGGATATGTTATCGCGAATTATGCCCTTGCATCATGAGAGCTACGCGCAGGGAGACACCGAAGCGATGAGTATAGATGTCTATTTTGCGGACGGTGCTGCTGCGAAGGTTTGGAGTTTCTGCAGAAGTTGCAAGGCGGCGGATGCATCCAGGGGAGACGAAAAAAAGTATCCCTGGGCCAGGCTGCAACCCATCGTGCGCAGGGTCTCCACCTGGGCGGGCTTTTCCACGCCCTCGGCGATGACTTCGCAATTCAACTTTCTGGCGAGGGTCAGGATCACGTCCACCACATCCTGGCTGGTGCGGTCGGCCTGCATGCTGGATATCAGTGAGCGGTCGATTTTAAGGACGTCGTAGGCGCAGCGGCGCAGCGATGCCAGCGAGATGCTGTTGCTCCCGAAATCGTCGAGCGCCGTGGTCACTCCCAGGCGGCGCATTTGGGCCAGCACCGCAACCGTGTGATCCGCGTTTATCGTTGCGATCGGATCGGCAATCTCCAGTTCCAGGGTGCTGGGAATAATGCGCGTTTCCCGCAAGCAGTTCTTGATGCCATCGATCAGTTGCGGACTGGCAAAGTGCCGCGCCGACAGGTTGATCGCTGCGCGCACCGGCATGCCTCCGTTGGCAGCCTGCCACACCGGCATCTGGGCACAGGCTTCGCGGATCACCCACTGATCGATCATGGCCATCAAGCCCGTGTCTTCCGCAGCGGCCAGAAATTCGTTGGGCGCGATGAGGCCCTGCTCGGGGTGTTGCCAGCGCAACAGCGCTTCGAAAGCAACTACCTGTCTGGGATCGATTCTGAAGATCGGCTGGTAGAGAACTCGGAACTGGTTACGGTTGAGCGCTGTGCGCAGATCGTTTTCCAGCTTCAGGCGATGGACGGCGCGGTTGTGCATGGCGGCATCGAAAAGTTCCGAGCGGCCGGCGCCCAGTGCCTGCGCGCGGCGCAGCGCGGTCTCCGCATCGCGCAGCGTGTCATCGGCTCGCGCTTGCGAACTTGAACTGATGGCGCTGCCGATCCCAATCGTGCAGCGCACCAGCTTCTGCTGTAGCAGCAGAGGAGCCGCCACTGCGGCCTGGGCCCGTTCCGCTACCCGCAGCACATCGTTCTCGTTTGCGCACCCTTCCAGCAGGAAAGCAAACTCGTCTCCTCCAAAACGCGCCAACAACAGTTCTCCGGCGGAACTCAGCGGTCGGGCCACCCCGTCTCCCTCGCGCAGGGAAGCCTTGAGGCGAAGTCCGATCTCGATCAGCAATTGATCGCCGGCCACGGATCCTAAAGAGTGATTCAGCGCCTTGAAGCCGTCGATGTCGGCCAGCATCACTGCGTAGTGGTAGCCCGGGTCGCGACGGACCTGCGCATGACAACGTTGTAAGCGGTCAAGGAAAAGGCGTCGGTTGGGCAAATCGGTGAGCGCGTCGTGCAGCGCGTTGTGGGCAAGTTTCTCTTCTGCGCTCACGCGCTCGGTCACGTCGCGATTGACGATGACCAGCTTCTCAACTTCTCCGCGCTCGTTCTTGATCGTGCTGGCCGTAGACTCTAGAGTCCGCCATTTGCCATTCTTGTGGCGCAAGCGGTACTGCAGGTCTTTGCCTACGCCGGTAGCTCGAGCCTCGCGCGACGCCTCCAGAACCTTGAAGCGGTCGTCGGGATGAATCTGTTCGAAAACCGGAGTCTCGGCCAGTTCTCGTGGCGAATACCCGAGTACACGTTCATACGAAGGGCTGTTGTACAGTCGCCGCCCTTTGGTGTCGACCAGCGCGATCATGTCCGCGGCATTTTCTGTAATGATGCGAAACAGCGCCTCGCGTTTCTTTGACCTGCGATGTGCGAGAAAAATCCAAAGGTATTGCGATACCACGATTACCGCCAGTACTACTACCGGCATGGTTAGCTTC
Organism: uncultured Acidobacteriota bacterium; assembly: GCA_963745435.1. Lineage (GTDB taxonomy): Bacteria > Acidobacteriota > Terriglobia > Terriglobales > Acidobacteriaceae > Gp1-AA133. Next base: position 343,940 of record CAVUXK010000008.1, read on the forward strand.
AACATCGCTTCTCGGGCGCAATAAGCCTCCAATGCATCATCGGCGGAACGGGTGTCGCGCTTGAGTCGCGATATGGCTGCGCCTTCGCAGATCTCCCGCGGAAAGAAATAGCCCGGCACCTGAGTGCCGGGCTATTGAGTTCACTACTCCGAAGCCTATTGCGGCTTCTTGTTGTCCTGCCGGTCCTGCCCTTTGTCAGGTGGCCGAGGAGCATTCTGCCGCTGCTGCTGCTGTGGTTGTCGTTGCGGCTGCGCCTGGCGTTCCTGCGGCTGAGGTCGCTCCTGCGACTGAGGTTTCGGCTGCGGACGCGACTGCTGCCACGTCCGGAACTTGTTCGCCTCGTTTTGATCTACCTGCGGACGCGACTCCGCCGGCGGGGCTTGTCGGACCAGCGGATGCTGCGGTCTCGGCACGTCCTGACGGCTGGGTTGCGCCTGCTCCTGTGGCCGCTGCTCGGGCGCATTCGGACGAGGAGCGTTCTGCGGCTCTGGTCTCGGCGCCTCCTGTCGCCCAGGCTGCGTTTGGCGATCCGGCTGTTCCGGACGCGCCGCCGGCGCATTTGGACGTGGAACATTGGACGGCTCGTTTGGACGCGCAGGCTCGTTCGGCCTTTCCGGCGCATTCGGACGCGGCGCGTTGTTAGGCTCATTGGCTCGCGCGGGTTCGTTGGGCCTTGGCGGCTGATTCGGCTTGTTCGCATCGTTGCCGGGTCGGTTAGGCTCATTTGGACGCGGCGGTTCGTTCGCTCGTGCAGGCTCGTTCGGTCTTGCCGGTTCGTTCGCGCGCGCGGGTTCGGTTCCGCGAGCAGCATTGCCGGGCTGGCCCGGACGTCCCGCTGCGTTTGTACCCGTTGGTTCGGCCGGAGCGTTCGGCCGCATCGGTTCGGTTCGCACATTGGGTGCAGCTTCCTGGCGTTGACCAAACGGAGCTCGCGGCGGAGTCGGATTTCGTGTCGCGATCACTCGCCGGTTCTCCACCGCCGCCGGAGGCTTCACGCGGGCTGGCCCACCGGCACCCATCACGCTCGCACGCGCAGGTTGCGCTGCAACTTCGTGGGTCACAGGCGCTTGCTCCAACTCGCGGGCATTCACTTGCGCGATGTTGCGGTTGACTGGGCGCGCGTTCACGAAAGTCTCCCGCGATACCGCGGTGACCGCTCTCGGCACCTGCCGATTGACATAGGTAATGCGGTTCACGTTTGTGTTGTTGTTGGTGATGTACGTGTTGTAAACATTCGTGACCTGCGTGACATTCACGCGCGTGTTCGTCACGTTCACATTGTTTACGTAACCCCGGCTTACGCGATAAGGCGGCATGTACACTTCCCGCGGTCCTAGCGGGAACCAGGCCACGCCTTCACCCACTCCCACCGCAAGATGGAATCCTCCGCCTCCAACAAACGCGACCAGGGCGGGCGCGTACACGGGACGCACAACTACAGGTCCCGGTACCCAGCACCAGCTGCTCTCGACGAAGGCCCAGCGTCCATAGTGAAACGGGGCGAAGCCCCAGGGCTCGTCTTCCACCCAGGTCCATCCCCACGGGGCGACCCACACCCAGTGACCGTTGCGATACGGAGCCCAGTCACCGCTGATGCCGTTGGGCGACCACACCGGTCCGTAGTCGGCAGCGTAGTGCCAGCGTCCGTAGTCGTCGAGGTCTTCGTATCCAGTCATCTCGGAGGAGATATAGTTGGACGACTCGTCATGATCGTCGCGCGAATCACGCTGGAACGCGAAGTTGTCGAAGTCGTCCGAGGGATGAATTTGCGCAATCTCGTGATCGAGTTGATCGGTTCCTGAGAACGTCGCCTCTTGTCCAGCGACCACCGTATAGGAGTAGCCGCCCCCCGTACCTTCCGCGCGACCGTGCCACACCGTCGCGATCGTCTGCGTCCCGTCTTGATTCACGTCAACGCGGTACTCACCCGTGCGTTGAATCGTGAAAGCGACGTTCGGCGTATCGACTTCCAACAAATCGCCGTCGTCCAGGTGACGCACTCTCAGAATCACAGAGCCCATGGAAAGGCGCAGTTGGGTGGTGCGGTCATCGAGATCGAGAAAAGTCACGCTCGTTTCGGAGTTCATCCGAACGGCCAGCGAGCCCACGTGAAACTCTGCGCGGGAATTCTGGTCAGACCAAAGATTGTCTCCGGTCGTTAAGGGGCGGTTATTGACCGCCGCCACCCAATCGCCTTCTCCGCCCGGCTGGAAAGAAACCGATCCCGAGGAATAGTTGAGTCGCGCCACGCGGCTCGGAGGATCCTGTTCGTCATCTTGTTGATCCTGCGCGAGTGCCGCGCCCGCCAGCAGAACTTGTAAAGCCAATGTAAAAACCAAAGCCAGCCACAAAACTCTGTGAGTCTTCATGGGGTTGTTGTGCTCCTTGCTGGAGTCTGATCTCACCTTCGTGTAAACACCAGCGACTGCCATAAGTTTCCACCCGTAGGTGGATGAATCGAAAAGAGAAACGCCCACGCTTCGATGCCGTGGGCGTCGTGCGCGCTGCGCTGGACAGCGCACGTCCATCCATAAATCATAAAGATCAAAACTAATCGCCAATCGAGTGTGCGGGGAATCGCGCCGTCAGTCCATACAGTGATCGCTGTAACGTACCAACGGGTATTTTTGGGGGTTGACCGAGTCTTTTGTTCCAGTCGAAAAGAGAGCAAAAGTCGCGGCTCAACCGCAACTTACAGAAAAGGGACGATACAAATTTTGGCACGTCCCGTGCATTACTTTGGTACGCCACCCTATCGTCACTTATTTAAGAGAACCGTTCCTTGGTTGTTGTGGAGGACAAAATAATGAAAAAGAGTATTTCACTGGCTGCCCTAACCCTTGCGGCGATGTCGCTGGCTCCCATGGCGCTTGCGCAAAGTGAGACGAAACACCAGAGCCCGAACATGAAGCCGGGAACAGAACTGGTGGCTTGGACACAAGATCAAAAGACGGAGCCGATGCCTTCCCAGACCACGACTCCGCCCCAGCAGCAACCCAACACACAGACGCCGAGCACCCCTACCGGCCAGGCCGACGATACCCATAAGCAGCCGGCGGCAGCACAGGCGTTCACCGGTACCATCATGAAGTCAGGCGACACCTATGTTCTGAAGACCGCCGACAACATGACGTACCAACTCGACGATCAAGCTCGCGCCAAGCAGTTCGACGGCAAACAGGTCCAAGTGACCGGCAGCCTGGATTCGAGCAACCAGACTATTAAGGTGCAGGACATCAAGTCCGCATCCTAAGACGGTCCGGAACAAGCAAGCATGGATAAGCCCCCGCGATGGGGGCTTTTCTTTTGTGCAGAAAGATTTCTGTGTGGGTCGGACACTCCTGTCCGACTCCGCACATCAGCAGCTCGACGCTGTCCGGCTTCAAAAACGAATCCCTTGACGATACCGACCCTCTATCTGCTAGCTTGCTCGGTACATGCAGCAGCTGTTGACCATCTCGATCATCGGTATCCTGCTCTTCGGTTCGGCGAACGCCTTCGCCGTGTGCCCCGTCATGATCGTCAGCGGCGTCGGTGAACCCGACGGCATCGTCCTTACTTTTCGCAACTCCGGCAAGCTGCTCATCCGGCAATTGGAGTTCAGCTGCAAATCGCGGCCGGATCAACACGACTCCAACGCATGCCGCGAGGCCAACGCTCTTTTCTATCCCGGGATGCAGTACACCGTGCGATATCCGTATCCGGGTGGCCAAGCAAAAACGGTAACGGTGGCGGTGAAAAGCGTGACCACGTCCGACGGATTCATCTGGAAGCCCACCAGGAAGCAGCCCTGTCGAACTTTGCGAATCGCGCCGCGGGCCAGGAAATTGAGCCGCTGAGGTCGGAATGAAAAGCAATCCTGCTTCCCGCGAGGCGCATTACAACCTGATCTACGGAGACTTCCGTGGCGAATTGTACGCGGAGATCCGTCGCGAAGCCTTCGGCGAAGACATCGGACAAAACAGCTGGCACACCGCCGATGAACAGAATCGATTTCTGACCTGGCTCGAACTGTCAGCAGGGAAGAAGCTGCTCGATGTCGCCTGCGGCGCGGGTGGTCCTGCGCTGCGCATTGCCGCCATCTCTGGTTGTGCTGTGGCCGGAGTGGACGTTCACGAGAAAGCCGTCGAGACGGCACGAACCCTCGCGAAAGATCGCGGTTTAGAAATGCGTGCCGAATTTGAAACGGCCGACGCCAATCTCGGATTGCCCTTCGCCGACGCCAGTTTCGACGCCATCACCTGCATCGACGCGATGAATCACTTTCCGGATCGCCCAAAAATGTTGGCCGAGTGGGCTCGCTTGCTGAAGCCCGGGGGCCGCGGTTTGTTCACCGATCCCATCATCGTGACGGGGCCGCTTACTAATTCCGAAATTGCCGTACGAACGTCCGCTGGCTTCTACCTCGTCGTGCCCAGAGGCTATGACGAACTCGTAATCGCCGAGAGCGGCCTCCAATTGTTGCTGGCGCAAGACGTCACCGCGAACATGGCAATGGTTGCGGAAGGCCGCCATCGAGCGCGGGCAGCCAGGGCCGACGCTCTGCGCGAGATCGAGGGAGCCGGGCCCTTTGAAACCGAACAGGAATTTCTCTCGGTGACAGCGGCGCTCGCGCGCGAAGGCCGTCTCTCCCGCTTCGTCTTCGTTATGCAAAAAGGCCAGGCGGGAAAATAATGGTGGAGTGATTTTGGCATGGATGCCGTGGACGAAATTTCTGGCGTCGCCTCCGATGTAGCAGGGCGCGCGCGGCGCCGCATCGCCGCTCGGCTTCTCCCTTTCGTCTTCCTCATCTATATCGTCAACTACATCGACCGCGTTAACGTGTCGTTCGCCAACTTGCGCATGAGCGCGGAACTCGGCTTTAGCGACACGGTCTACGGCCTGGGTGTGGGCGTGTTCTATCTGACCTACGTGCTCTTCGAAATTCCCGGCGCGATCATCGTCGAACGCTGGAGCGCGCGCAAATGGATCGCCCGTATCATGATTTCCTGGGGCATCGTGACCGCGCTCACCGGCTTCATTCACACTTCCGGCCAGTTCTATGTCGCGCGTTTTGTACTGGGCATCGCTGAGTCGAGTTTCTTTCCCGGCATGATCGTGTATCTGACGCACTGGTTCTGTTCGTTCGACCGCAGCCGCGCCATCGCCTGCCTCTACGCCGCGGTACCGGCCGCCTCGCTGATCGGTTCTCCCGTGGCAGGTGCACTCCTGGGAGTCCACTGGCTGCATCTTGCCGGGTGGCGTTGGCTCTTCATTCTCGAGGGCATCCCCGCAGTTCTGCTGGGCGTGATCACGCTCTTCTACATGACAGACCGTCCCGAGCAGGCGCGCTGGCTCCCGGCTGACGAGAGGGATTGGCTTGTGCGGCAAATTGCGGGACGAACTTCAGGCGAAAAAGAAGGCGCGTGACTACTCCATAGCCCAGGCCTTCTCCGACCGGCGCATCCTGCAGTTAACCGTTGCCTGGTTTTTCGCCTTGACTGGCTCGCTGGGGACGATCTACTGGATACCGACCTTCGTCAAGCGGCTCTCAGGATCGTCGGATCGATGGGTCACCACAATTCTCGTGATCCCTGCCGTGCTCGGAGTCGCCGGGATGCTCCTTAACGGCTGGCATTCCGACAAGACCGGAGAACGACAGTGGCACACCGCCATTCCGTTATTCGCAGCGGGCGTGATGTTCATGTTTTTAATGCTGACCCGAGACAGCACATCGCTCGGAATCTTTTTCTTATTGGCGGGCAGTGGCTTGGTGTATGCCTACTATCCCACCTTCTGGGCAATTCCAACGCTCGTGTTGAGCGAGAGTGCGGCGGCCGCCACGTTCGGCCTGATCAATTCCGTGGGCCAGCTCGGCGGGTTAGTAGGGAACTACGGCATCGGGTTCTTGAACACCCGCACCGGATCGCTCGCCGCGAGTTTCGGATTGATTGCGCTGGTATATGCACTCGCCGGAACGCTGCTTGTGGGCTTGAGGAAAGCCGAAGCCCCGTCGGAAGTTGTGCGCCGTGGAACTTCTGGTTAGCCGCGGACATCCAATCACCATGGCAAACGAACAAATAGCTTATTTCGGTGGCGGATGTTTCTGGTGTATCGAGGCCGTCTTCAACCGCCTGCGTGGCGTGAAACAGGCCGTATCCGGATACATGGGCGGGCACGTCGACAAGCCAACTTACCGCCAAGTCTGCAACGGTGATACGGGTCACGTGGAAGTCGTGAAGGTCACGTTCGATCCCAGCGAAATTACCTTCCGCGATCTGCTCGAAGTGTTTTTCTCCATGCACGATCCGACCACGCTCAACCGCCAGGGCAACGATGTCGGCGACCAGTATCGCTCAGTGATCTTCTATACGTCAGACGCGCAGGAACGCGAAGCGGAAGAAACCATCGCGGCCCTCAACGAATCGAAAGCGTTTCCCGAACCGATCGTCACCGCGGTCGAACCGGCAACCACCTTCTTCGAGGCCGAGGGCTATCACCAGGAGTATTTCGACAACAATCGAACGCAGCCCTACTGCCAGTTCGTAATCGCGCCCAAAGTTGAAGAAGTTCGAAAAGCAATTCGGCGAGAAGATGCGGGCGTAAGAAAGTTGAGCTTCAACCAGGCTCTTACCAGCGGATTGAGCACCAATTGAACACCATGAGGGAAGAGTTCCCGAGGGCTATAAGCCCCGGTTCTCACACTTCGTGTCAGCAGCGATCGAGGGTCGTATCCGGCCACGAATACCTAGGGATCCGTATCAGGGCGCGCCTTCAGGCGCGCCGTACATACACCGCGCATGAGCGCCTCTAGGCGCTGTCTTAAGGGCTCTACTTCCGCCGTGCCTGCAGCCGAATCTGATTCAAATACTCCACGTAAATGGGAATCGGGATATCCGGCGAATCCCCATCATTCAAGAAGTGGGACAACCGGATCTCCAGCGGAATAGAGCTGATCACTTCCCGGAAGCGCGCCATCTTTAAATACTTCACCTTCCAGATGTCCATCATCAGCGCCTGGAACTCGTCGCTGATAAATCCCATCTTCTTGTCGTTGAGATAAACACTGTCGAAGTGATACTTCGCCAACGTCGCCCGCATCGGCTCATCAATGGGTGACAAGACATAAACCAGGTGGAACACATCGGCCAGATCGCCCCAAACGACTTTCTCCTCCAACGCTGTAAAACGAAATGGGGTCGCCTTTCGTTGCTGTGCCGTCCGCGCGTGTTCATCCGGACTGAGTTGACGTTTTTCCAGTTCGCTGCTGAACCACCGCAGCCGGTCCGCAGCCAGGTTATGGCGCAAAAACTCAACCGCATAAGCATTCGCTAGATACAGTGTCGGGTCGGCATCCAGCCGGGCCAGCCACTCGCTCCAGTCATGCTTACCAAATTCAGTGAGCAACTGCGAAAGGTCGCCGATCGTCACATCAGGGTGATACTTCACAGACTGCCAGAAGTGCTCAGTCGAATCGTAGGTTTCCCCGTAAAGCTGAATTCCTTCCTCGATCGGATACCAATTCGACAGCACGCGCGCCGGGAATCGACGGCGCTGCGCTCCAACAGTTGAGCGAATGTTTCCACTTCTTTTGCACGGCCAGAAATGCATCCGTGTAGCCGGCAGGCGTCGGTTCGTTCACGCGAGTCAGCGCTTGGCGCAGTTCTTCCGCCGTGTGCGTGACCAGGGTCTCGAGCGGCCGCTCGTCAGTCATCGAAATCACACGGCTTTCCACGGCGCGCCGGACGAGGTCCGCGGCCAGCGTTTGCCGTTCGTTCGCGCTGAGGCCCGGCCATCGGTTGATTTGAGTCTGGATGTAGGGGAAGACTTCCGACAGGGAACTGAACTCAATGAATCCATGCAGAGCGAACGTGGTCGTGTGGCCCTCTTTGCTGATCACGGTCGAGGGTGTCACCAGCGTCTGCAAGGAGATCTGCTGGGCGCAAACAGGAAGTGCGAACACAAGGGCGGCGACTACAACGCCCCAGCGGGGGAGTGAATGAGATGTAGGCATGGTGTTGTCCAGCTAGTAAAACACCAGCCCCGCAAGTTTTGTGAAGAATTTCTACAGTAGCGCCGGCGTCCCGCCGGCAGTCGTGAGGGCGTCTCGCCCTCACCCTCGGATGGCGATGTGGCCCCCGCCCTAAAACGCGTCGATCCCGGTCACGCTCGCTCCGATGATCAGCGTGTGAATGTCGTGCGTCCCCTCATACGTCTTCACCGACTCGAGGTTCATGAGGTGGCGCATGATCGGGTAATCGTCGGCCACGCCGTTCGCGCCCAGGATGTCGCGGGACAGCCGCGCGCACTCCAGCGCCATCCAGACATTGTTCCGTTTCGCCATCGAAATGTGCTGGTGCGCAACTTTGTCCGCGTCCTTGAGGCGTCCTACCTGCAGCACCAGCAGCTGTCCCTTGGTGATTTCGTTGATCATCCAAGCCAGTTTTTCCTGCACCAGCTGATGCGAAGCAATGGGCTGATCGCGGAACTGCTTGCGCAGCAGGGAATACTGCAGCGCGCAGTCGTAGCACGACATGGCCGCGCCAATCGCGCCCCACGCGATCCCGTAGCGTGCCTGGTTCAAACACATCAGCGGCGACTTCAGGCCGCCGGAAAGCGGCAGCAGGTTCGACTCCGGGATGTGTACGTCCTGCAACGACAAGCCCGAGGTTACCGACGCGCGCAGCGACCACTTACCATGGATGTCATCCGCCTTAAAGCCGGGCCGGTCCGTCTCCACCAGGAACCCGCGCACCTTGTCGCCCTCGTCCTCCACCTTCGCCCAGATGATGGCGACGTCGGCAATCGTGCCCGACGTGATCCACATCTTCTCGCCGTTCAGCACGTACTCCTTGCCAACCTTCTTTGCGCGCGTGCGCATGCCCCCGGGGTTCGATCCGAAATCCGGCTCGGTCAGGCCGAAGCAACCCAGCTTCTCGCCCTTCTGCAAGGCAGGCAGCCACGTGTTCTTCTGCTCGTCGGAGCCGAAGGCGTAAATCGGATACATCACCAGCGCTGACTGCACGCTGACGAAGCTGCGCACGCCCGAGTCGCCGCGCTCCAGTTCCTGCGTCACCAGGCCGTATTCCACGTTCGACATGCCGGCGCAGCCGTAGCCCTTCAGGCTCGCCCCGAAGAAGCCCAGGTCGGCCATCGGCTTCACCAGTTCCCGCGGAAAACGCCCCGCCCGGTTGCATTCTTCGATAATGGGAATGAGATTGTCTTCAATGAACTTGCGGGCGGTATCGCGGACCAGTCGCTCGTCGTCGGAAAGCAAAGTATCGAACTCGATGAAATCGACTCCGCGGAATTTGATGGCAGACATAAATGTTTGACCCCTAGTGAAGTCCGGACGATGCGCGAAAACTTCTTAGAGTAGCAGAGGGGTACTCAGCGGGCAAATACGGCAAGACCGTTTCCCGAGCGCGAGTCGTCCGTCCCATACCGCAAGAGAAGGTTTGTCCTGTGACCCGTGACCTGTGTCCTAACACCCAAGACCCAGCACCCAAAACCTGCCCTTCCAAACTGCCCCACCATTAGTGCTATGCCTCGTGGCACCTTAGCGCCATTGTGAAGGATTTTTACATCGCTTAACGTCACGACGCGCGCCGTTGTAGGAAGCTTCGTCGGTTTCCAAGCAAGCCGAGGATTGGCCCTAGGTCCTTCGGGGAGGAGGCTTTGGGCTTCATTTTGTGCTTTCGCACGGCGCCCGGCCAGTAATTCCAGAGGTCTGCGCACTTGAGACTTCTGTATGGAACGTAAGCCCATCACGCTTAAAGCGATGAAGGCAGGACTGTGACCCGTCACCTGTGACCCGTGACCCGTCATTTGCGACCTGGTTCCTGTTTTTGAATAACGTGCCGATGCTATCAGTGAGTCATTGATGCCTTCCCGACGGGGAGAATGGCTGTGGCTGGGAAACGTCTGTTCTGGACCTCAATCATCATTGTTGAGCTGGTACTCGTCTATCTTCTTTGGAAGCCGTACCGGGATCGAACTAAGCCAGTCCACCGGGCCGCTGTAACGGCCCCTGCGGCCGTTGTGCGTTCGCCTGAAGTCAAGGCCGGTGCACCGATCGTGGTTCCATCGCGCAAGCCCTGGAGCGGAGTGCAGCACCCGGCATACGCCGCACACCGCAAGGCGCCAGTTATAAACGCAGCCCTCAAGTCTCCCGAGCCTTTTGCCGCAAAGGTTGTGCCCCAGCCTTCGCCGCTGGTAGCTCCGGTAGATAGCTTCTGGTGCCGCATCTCGTCCAACGTAGAAGCCAAATGCGACTGCAAGGACAAAGGCGAAGAGCAGGCCAGCAACCTAGTGATGCGTTCCGGCGGGACCCACTAGCCCTCACAAGCGCGAGCTTCAGATCGTAGCGCCGGCGTCCCGCCGGCAGTCCGACGGGCGTCTCGCCCGCCGCCGGTGACCGCAAGATGAAAGCGAGGGCGAGGACGCCCTCGCGACTGCCGGCAAGATGCCGGCGCTACCGTCAAACGCGATCAGCTATCGATAATATCTGCGGCCCGTCCCTCGCCTCACAATTGACTCCCTCCCCCTTCCCCCCTACCATTACTCGACTTCATGATCGGCCAAACGGTCTCCCGTTACCACATTCTCGAAAAACTCGGCGGCGGCGGGATGGGCGTCGTCTACAAGGCCGAGGACACGGAACTTGGCCGCTTCGTCGCTCTGAAATTCCTTCCCGATGATCTTGCGCAAGATCCCCAAGCGCTGGAGCGCTTTCGCCGGGAGGCCCGCGCAGCGAGCGCCCTGAACCACCCCAACATCTGCACCATCTACGAAATCGGCCGGCACGAGGGCCAGTCCTTTATCGCGATGGAATTCCTCGAGGGCACGACCCTCAAGCATCGCATCGCCGGGCGCGCGCTCGACAATGAAACGCTGTTCGCCCTGGCCATCGAAATCGCCGACGCGCTCGACGCTGCGCACGCCAAGGGCATCGTCCACCGCGACATCAAGCCTGCCAATATCTTCGTCACGTCGCGTGGGCACGCTAAGGTTCTCGACTTCGGACTGGCCAAGGTTGCCGGCGGCGGCAACTCAGGTTCGGGATCCGAACACGTCACCCGCACCATCGACGAGCAGCACCTCACCAGCCCAGGGTCGACCCTGGGCACGGTGGCTTACATGTCGCCCGAACAGGCGCGGGCCAAGGAACTCGATGGCCGCAGCGACCTGTTCTCCTTCGGCGCCGTGCTCTACGAGATGGCCACCGGCCTAGTGCCCTTTCGCGGAGAAAGCTCGCCGGTAATTTTCAAAGCCATCCTCGACGAGACACCCGTTTCGCCGTTGCGCCTGAATCCCGATCTGCCCGCCGACTTCGATCGCATCATCTCCAAGGCCCTCGAAAAAGATCGCAATCTGCGCTATCAGACGGCAGCCGATCTCCGTACGGACCTCACGCGCCTAAAACGCGATCTCGATTCCGGACGCTCCTCAAGCATCTCGTCGTCCGCCGCTCCATCCGCTCCTTCGAGTAGCGCCGTCGTGCCGGCTGCAACCGTGCCGCAGTCCCGCAAGTTTCTTTGGGCTGGAATCGCAGCGTTGTTGCTCCTAGTCGCTGCCGCTGCTGTCTACTTTCTGCGCGGGAAATCCGAGACAGGCAAAGTGGCTTCCATCGCTGTCTTGCCGTTCGTGAACGCCACGTCCGATTCCGGCAACGAGTACCTCAGCGACGGCCTCACCGAAAGCCTCATCGGCACGCTCTCGCAACTGCCCGACCTCAAGGTCATGGCGCGCAGCACCGTGTTCCGGTTCAAGGGCAATCAGGAAGATCCCCGCCAGATCGGCGAGACCCTCAAGGTTGCTGCCGTGCTGGTCGGCCGCATCACGCAGCATGGCGACGAAGTCTCGGTGCAGGCCGATCTCGTCAACACCTCTGACGGGTCTGAGATGTGGGGCTCGCACTACACCCGCAAGATGGCCGACATCACCCAGGTGCAAAGCGACATCACGCGCGACCTGTCCAACCGCCTGAGCCCGCATGTGAGCACCACCATGCAGCAGCACATGGGCAACGCCGGCACGACTAACGCCGAGGCCTATCGTCTTTACCTCGAAGGCCGCCAGCTCTGGTACGGGCGTACGCCCGAGGGCCTGAAGAAGAGTATCGATGTGTTCCAGCAGGCCATCGCCGCCGACCCCAACTACGCGCTCGCCTACACCGGCCTGGGGGAGACCTACACGGTCGCCCCAGCATACGGTATCGGGATCACTTCCAAGCAGGCGCGGCTCTTAGCCGATGACGCGACCCGCAAGGCGCTCGAACTCGATCCATCGCTGGCCGAGGCGCATACCGCGCGGGCCATGGCCTTTTGCCAGGAATGGAAATGGAATGAAGCGGAGCAGGAGTTCCAGCGCTCACTGCAGTTGAATCCGAACAGTGCCAACACGCACTACTTCTATGCGATGGAATTCCTGGTCCCCCAGAAGCGCCTCGACCAGGCGCTCAATGAACTCCACACCGCGATGTCGCTCGATCCGCTGTCTCCGATCCTGAACACGAATTTAGCTTCGGTGTTGACCATGGCGCACCGCTATGACGAGTCGCTAGCGCAGTTTCAGAAGGCTCTGCAAGCCGACCCAGGGTTTAGACCGGCACACTACAAGTTGTCGTTGCTGTACGCCGCCATGGGCCGTTTCGGCGATGCCGTAAGTGAGTTGCAGAAATTTGTTCCGACGCGTGGCTCTTTCAGTCCCGATGCCCAGGGGTACGTGGCTCTTTGTCTGGGGTCGGAGCAGTTCTATAAAAACGAGTGGATGTCCGCCATCGCCGTCGCTTATGGTTACGCGAACGATCGCGAGAACGCCCTGACTTATCTCGAGAAGGCCTATTCCCTGGCTGACGAAGAACTTCTATTGTCGATCCGCTTGCCGGCGTTCGATTTCGTGCGCTCCGACCGGCGTTACGCCGATGTCATGCGCGGCATGGGCTTGCCCGAGTAAACGCAAAAGAGCCTTAACCACAGGGCACTCAGGAGAATTTTGCCTCCCTTGTGTCCCCGTTGATGAGTAAGGTTTTATCCTCATTGACACCATAGCTCGGAAGTCGATATAACGATAGTCGAGTTATGAAAGAGACCCCGAACAAATTTCTCCCGTTATCTCCCGCGACCTTGCACATTCTGCTTTCCCTGGCCGGCGAGGAACTCCACGGCTACGCCATCATGCAGGAAGTGCAGCGGCAGTCAGAAGGGAAGTACAAGCTCGGCCCCGGTACTCTCTACGACAATCTCCAGAAGATGATCGATCGCGGTCTGGTCGAAGAATTGGGGAAGAAGCCCGGCGATGACGATCCACGCCGCCGCTACTACCGTCTGAGCATGCTGGGCCGCGGCGTGTTGACGGCCGAGATCTCGCGGCTCGATGACGTTGTCCGCGAAGGGAAAATGCGCCTGCAGGCGAAACCAAGGAGGGCCTGATGCTCCGCTTCCTCTACAGCGCAGTACTGCGTGCGCATCCGCCATATTTTCGCCAACGCTTTTCCGAAGAGATGCAGGCGATCTTCGATGAAGTTGACACCGACTTGTGCAGAGCGCGACTACTCGCAGATGCCGTTTTCTCTCTCGTGCGCCAGTGGACGTTGCGTCCCCAGTTCTGGGAAGAGCCCACGCCCGTGGCAGCAGAAGGAGGCACGTTACTCTTTTCATCGCTGGCCAGTTCAAAGCCGCGAACCCTGGCTCTGTTCTCCGGCGCGATCCTCTCCGCTCTAGTTCTGAACGGCGTGTCGCTGACGATCGGCTACGCCTGGGAGCATCCCATCTTCATCCAGATCCGCCGTCCGACCATCGTTCCACCTGATGCATGGAAAGCGCGCCCCGTCATGAAGCCGGACGCGAATGCCCCGGTCGAGCCTTACTTGTTCACGGATCAGGGCAGAGTCCTGCTTGTGTTCAACTCCCCGTCGCATCCGTCACCGCAGGCCCGATCCACGGCGAAGCCAACCTCCGACGCAGGAATGTCGAACGTGCCGCTCGCTGACATCGCTCCGTCGCCGACGAGCAACGTCGTCGAAACGCCGCTGGTCATTTTGCAAACGTATGCCGGGACCTATGTCAGTCCCTCGCCTGGTGGTCAGCGAGTGATTGTGACCATCGATAGCGGGCGCTTGCAGCTCGATGTTGCGGGCCAGTTCCGCAGTCCGCTGGCGCAGTTACCCAATCCTCAACTGCTGGCGTGCGGTGTCGGAGACTGCTGGGTGATGTTCTCGACGGGACCCAAAGGAACGATCGACCGCATCGAGGTGCATCACCTCGGGCACGAGATGGTCGCCTTCCGCGCGCAAAGCGGCATGATTTTCTAAGAACGAAAATGTAGCGCCGGCGTCCCGCCGGCAGTCGTGCGGGCATCCTGCCCGCACACCGGCGTGATCAGAACCAAAGAGAGCCGCGCCCCAACACCTGAGAGAGAGGACCCAAAGCCCAAAGCCCACATCCCAGACGTTAGTTCTCCCCGATTCGCGGCGTAGCCTGCACGCGCTCCGCCGTGTGTTCTACCACGCGCGCCGCAGGCAGCACGACTTCCTGCGGATCGTCCGCCGGCCATCCTCACCGCGTGGGAAGGGAAGCCTCCGGCCGACGAGGTCACCCACAGACTGGGCGCCACCCAGCCGGAAGCGCTGCCATCGCTGCTCCAGTTGCGCCAGTCCGCAAGCGAATGGCTAGGCGCCGCCGTCAATGACGCCGCACTCGCACCGAGTCCCATCTGTCCTCCCGGATCACCCGGCATGCTGGCTGCCGAAGCGACGGAAGTGGAATGCATCTGGGCTACGCTGAAGGAAGAAAAGAGAAGTACAGCAGAAGCGAGAAGAAGGGTCTTTTTCGCGTTCACGGGTCCTGCCCCTGGGGTTTAATCGGGGGGAGGGCCGTCTGAACTCACTTTAACCCGGAAACCTCAAAAGTCCACCGAAAAGTTGCGACCGACGCAGGTTTTCGCGCTGATCCGGGAACAGAACCGGTCCGAGTACTGCGAAACAACTTGTGGGTCGGACACTCCTGTCCGACTGAGTGTGCTTGCTTTTGTCGAACAAGAGTGTCCGACTCACAACCAGCGACGTCCGACCCACAACCAGCCATGTCCGCCTTGCTTGTTGGGAGTACCGGACTTCATCGGAGATCCAGTCCCGCAGGGACACAACAGGAAAGCCCGGCACGTCAGTGCCGGATCCAGCCGATAAGAACGAAGAGTCCCGTCAGGGACGCCACTCCGTTCGCGACCAGCGTCTTTGGATCAAAGCTCCCCAATCATGTAAACTCTGTTTGGCGAGTACAAACGCACACTCCTCCGAGCGTGCCCACCTGGCCGGGAAACCCGGCGCCCAAGTGACTCCCCAAACACCAGGTAGAACCCCGGCTCTCGGGCCGGCGGCACATTCCTGTCAGGAGAAAAAGATGGCGAAGATCGCAAAGACAGCCGACCGCAAGAAGGTCATGGACACCAGCAAATCCACCGCGTGCCCCAAGTGCGGCAAAGACACCCGCATCGTAAAGCGCACCAAAGACCGCGAACGCGGTGTCCCCGGCGGGATCTACATTTCCTGCTCAGGCTGCGAGTTTTACGAGAAGCTCTAGGGCAGCGATGAGCTCTTAGCTGTTAGCCCTTAGCTGAACCACCAGAAAGGCGCGATCCCAGGTCGCGCCTTTTTCATTTAGCGCCGAAACTGGTGCACCACATCTTTGGAATCGAATCCGAAATGGGCACCGCCCTTGCGCCAGCCCCTTTCAGGGGCGGAAGAGTGATAGCCCAGCGCGTAAGCGCTGGGGAAAGCGCAAGCGCACCGCGAGTCCCGTAGGGACGGCACCCAGCGGAGCGGGCGTGAGCCCGCAAGCTCGACACGATATGTCTGGGGAAAACAAAAATGGCGCGATTCTATATCGCGCTGTGACTGTCTCCCGACCACTGCTCACTATCCCCTGCCCTACGCCAACTGCGCCAATATCTCCCTGCGCCTCGGCACCCGGATCCAATGCTTCTGTGATCGGCCTGCCCACCACCACGAGACTCGCTCCGGCGGCAATCGCTTCCGCGGGCGTCACCACGCGCGCCTGATCGTCGTGACCACTCCCCGACGGCCGCACGCCCGGCGTCACAATCAAAAAATCATCGCCCAACTCATTGCGCAACGCGGCTGCCTCCTGCGCGGACGCGACTACACCCTGGCATCCGCTCGCGATCGCCAACGCGGCCAGACGTGATACTTGGTCGCCCACGTTTCCGCGCACGCCCGCGTGTTCGAGATCACGATCGTCGAGGCTGGTCAGCACCGTCACCGCAAGAATCGATGGCGCGAGATTCGCCGTGCGCGCGGCCTCCACAGCGGCCCGCAACATTCTGGTGCCGCCCGACCCGTGTACCGTTAGCATGCTCACGCCGAGCTTGCCGGCCTCTTTTACGGCGGCGCCCACAGTGTTGGGAATATCGTGCAGCTTGAGATCGAGAAATACCTGCCGGCCCGAACTCACCAGGTCGCGCACGATCTGCGGTCCCTCGGCGGTGTACAGCTGCAGTCCGACTTTGTAGTAGCGGGCGGAATCGCCCACGGCCGCCACGATCTTCTGGGCGGCGGCCGCGGACGAAACATCCAAAGCGACAATCAGGCGCTCTCGCGCATCACGCATCTAGAGGAGTTTAACGGGATTACTGCAGACGCGCTACTGGCCGCAGCATGGCTACGGTCTGAGGTTCGTTCACCAGGTCCAGGCGAACCTGCTGAATGCCCTGATGCTCCATGTGCAGAGCACGGGCTGCTGAGTACGACAGGTCGATGATGCGCCCATCGACTACCGGGCCGCGATCATTGACGCGTACGACCACCGCTCTGCCATTGCGCAGATTGGTGACCTTGACGTACGTCCCCAAAGGCAGCGTAGGATGCGCAGCGGTCAGGTCGTACATGTCGTACGGCTCCCCGCTGGCAGTCTCCCTGCCTTGGAAGTAGGTTCCGTACCAGGACGCGGTTCCTGCCTGGTAAGGCCGCGTACGTTTCTTAACTAGCGTCGACTTAGTGGCTGGTTTCGGCTGATGTTCTGGGCGGACTACCTCGGTCGTGGGCCGAGCCCGAGTTGCCCTGAGCCGCTCCCAGGCCGGCGACGCAAAAAAACACCGCCAGTCCATGAGCAATACGTCTTCGCATTCAGTTCACCTCGCGTGCTAAAGGTTCGGTCGCTACGTAGGTCGTTCACACTTTTGGCCAAAGGTTAGGGTAGGCTAGCCGAGCAGTTGGGGAGTGTCAACCAGGAATTCACTGTAGCAAGATTACCAGCTAGTTATTCATAGCAAACGTAACCTATTGTAAAAGTTGAGTAACGTTGCATAGTAAGCTGCAAACAAAAGGCTTAACTGTTTACACAATAGTAAACAGGCACAAAGCGTGGGTACCGGAAAATCTTACAAGTACTGTACCATCAGCAACTTACAAGTAAAATCCGAGCAAATCTCGCCGAATCAAAAGCTTGCGCGGTCGTCCCTGTCCGACCGGGCCGAAATTTCTTTGGAAAACTTCCACAGGGCGGTGCCACGGGCCTTTTAGAGTACAGTGCCAACGTATGCCCGACATGCCGACCATCGTGCTTACTATCGCCGGATTTGACCCATCCTCGGGGGCAGGCGTGACCGCCGACATCAAGACCATTGCAGCCCATGGTTGCTATGGCGTGGCTTGCATTACCGCCATGACGGTGCAATCGACCGCCGGCGTGCGCCGCGTGGATCCTTGCGACCCGGCTTTGGTCACCGACACCCTCGAAGAACTCGCGTCCGACGTCAAAATCGACGCTGTCCACATCGGCATGCTGGGCTCAGGCAAGGTTGCAAGAGCAGTCGCCGGCTTTCTCGGCCGGAATAAACTCGCCAACGTTGTGCTCGATCCGATCCTTAAGGCGTCTTCCGGAGCGGATCTGCTCGATAAGGAAGGCGCGCGCGTGCTCTCCGCAGAGTTGCTGCCCTTGGCGGCTGTCGTGACCCCCAACGTGGATGAAGCCGCCGTGTTGACGGGGCTCCCAGTCACGAACCCCGACCAGATGCGCGCGGCCGCGGCCAAGCTACACGAGATGGGCGCCGAGTCCGTCGTCATCACTGGCGGCCACCTCGACAAGGCTATCGATCTTCTGAGCTTCCAGACCAAACGTGGAGTAGAGCAGGAAGTTTTCAAGTCGGAGCGCCAGCGTTCGAATTCGACTCACGGCACCGGATGTGCCTTCGCTACCGCGATGGCCTGTCACCTCGGTCTCGATCGCGGACTGCCCGAAGCCGTCCTGCTCGCGAAGGCCTACGTCTCCGCTGCAATATCCAAGGGGCAGCCGCTGGGCAAGGGCGTTGGCCCAGTTCACCACCTCTATCGCATGCAGCAGCAGCGCAGGTCCGGAACGGTCGTCACGGAAGCCGAGCCCGTGCACTAGCCCTCAACTCTTGTCATCCTGAACGAAGCGAGGCGCCAGCCGAGCGTAGTGAAGGACCTATGCTTTTGCTCGGGTCGCCGTGTCAAGGCAGGCGATTTCGTGGCGCCATGCGCAATCGGAAATCGTATCGAATGATCGCTGTGATTTGGGCTCAACAGGGAGAAGGAGGATGGTCCTGGGAAAGTCGTTGTTAGGCGATTTGAAAACTTGGGGGAGGTTTCAAACCGTCGTAAACGATTAAGCTAGTTCGCAGACTTCTTCAGCAGAATTCCCGCCAGGAACGAAGCGCTCGCTCCCAGCAGCCACTCAATCCGCCAGACCTGCACAGCCTGCCAGTCCAGCGTTGTCTGCACCGTGAAGATCAGTCCCACCAGCATGGCGCCCGCAACACAGAACAATCCGATTGCGAACGAGACCAGCGCAGCCGTGGGAAGGCCCAGCCATTCGCGCGTGCTAACGATCCAGCGCTCGATGTTGTGAAACTCCAGGTGGCGCACCCAGGCAAACGCGGTGCTCATCCACGTCGCGAACTCACTTTTCGTGGATCGCTCTGCCCGTTCCGCGCCGCATGCATGGCAAAAACGCGATCCGGGAATGAATTCCGTCTCGCAGTTATCACAGGCCTCGACCAGCGCGGGTTGCACCACCGTCTCGATCGCCATCGGGGACGCAGCGACCGGCGGTTGCCAAAACTCCCGCTCCGCATTGTGGACTACTTCCGACATTCGGAGAGACCTCCTGCATCATCTACAGGGCAAACTGGGGTCCAAATACATAGGACACTGTAACCCTCTGAAAGCAAGTCTTTTGAACAATCGAAGCTATGGCCGTAAGCGAACCGGGACGAGCAAGATTTACCAAAACTTGGGGGAAAGATGCACGGCTGTCCGGCATTATAGGTTGATTCCGAGGTGCAAATCGGTAGGACCGGGTGATCATCTTGAGTCCCGCGAATCGGTTACACTGTGAGGAACGGGTGGCATTTCCAAACCAAGGTACGTTGACCGTTCGGTTCGGCAGGCGTGCGATCACATTCGCCCTGGCGGCAATGCTCGGAGTACGCGCCGTCGCGCAGCAGCCCGTCTCACCCGCCGATGCGGCTAAAGCCATCGCCTACCGCCCCGCCGATCCGCTCAACGCGAGCGCCTTCGATCGCTTCTACAACATGGACTACGACCGGTCCGTGCAGGAGTTCCAGAAGATCCTCGACCGCCATCCCGATGATCCATTTGCGGTCAATCATCTGCTAACCGCCGTCATGTTCCGCGAACTGTACCGGATGGGCGCGCTCAATACCGCCGACTACGCGAACGACAGCTTTATCGGAAGTCCGCATCACCCGGCCGACCCGAAAGCGAAAGATCAGATCAAGCAACTGGTGGAGCGTGCGGAAAAACTGGAAGAAGACAAGTTAAAGAACAATCCCAAAGACGTGGACGCGCTCTACGCGCGCGGCAACACTCGCGCCCAGTTCTCCACCTATACGGCTCTCGTGGAGCGGGCCTGGTTCTCAGCGCTGAAAAACGCGGTTGGTGCGCGCCACGACCACGAACGCGTACTCGAACTGTCGCCCCAGTACACCGACGCCAAACTGGTGGTCGGCGCTCATAACTACGTCATGGGCAGCTTGCCTTGGGGAGTCAAAGTCGCCGTGTCGCTGGTGGGATTAAGCGGCAGCAAGGAAAAAGGCATCGAGTATCTGTACGAAGTCGCGCGCGCGAACACCGAAAACAGCGTCGACGCAAAAATCGCGCTGCTTCTTTTCCTGCGTCGCGAGCACCGCTACAGCGAGGCGCTTCCCATGTTGCGCGGCATGATCCAGCAGTATCCCGGCAACGTGCTCTTGGCGTTGGAAGAGGGAACGTTGCTACGCGCCCTGAATCAGACGCAAGAGTCGGCAGCCGCCTACCGTCGAGTGTGGGATGCGGGCAAAGCCGGAAAATATCCCGCACTGCACTACGAACTGGCCGCCCTCTACCTGGGAGATCTGTTGCGCAGCCAGAAAGATTACTCGGGCGCGGCGGCGGCGTACGAGCTGGTGTCCCAGGCCCCGCAGCCAGATTCCGAAGTCCTTCAGAAAGCCAACCTCGGCGCCGGCGAGATGTACGACCTCCAGCAGAAGCGCGATCTCGCCACCCGCAAGTACAACGCCGTGCTCGCAACCAATTCCGATACACCTCCCGCCGACACCGCAAGAAAGCGCCTGAAGGAACCCTTCCGCGAGAATTAGAGGAGCAGGTCACAGGTCACGGGTGACAGGTCACAGATCGACAGATGCGGGGAGCAGGGTCACGATCATCCCACAGATTGCGGACGCCGAAAGGTGACGGTCGCAGACCGCAGAGGGTGCGGGAACGCGGTCACAGGCGGCAGACCGCAGAAGCGCAGCACGGGCAGACCGCAGACGCAGACGCAAACCACAGTGCGCAGACCGTCAGACCGCGGGGCCGACGGACGGCACACGCGTTGAGCGCGAATGCACCCGAGCCGCGCAGCGGCGGCATAGGATTAGCCCAGCGCGTAAGCGCTGGGAAAGCGCAGGGTATGAGTGAGCCCTGTAGGGGCGGCACATCGCGATGCGGGCGTGAGCCCGCGAGCCCCGCTCGCTATGTACGAAATCGTCTGCCGACGCCGACCGCCCCTACACTTGCCGCGCAATCGCTACGGATTGGTCGCCTGGTGCCCCTGCGGTACCGGGAGCATCTCGGGCTCTTCGGGCATCACGATCCACGCTACGATATAGCCGACAATTCCGAACACGATGGCCGAGAAAATCGTGACGAGCATCCACAACACCCGGACCAACGTGACATCAAGATCGAAATACTCCGCCAGCCCCGCGCAGACGCCAGCGATCTTGCGGTTGGAGCGCGGTCTCACGAGGCGCTTGCGGGCCGTCACTGCACCGACGCGCTTGCCGCAATAGGCACAGAGGTTGGCGTCGTCCTGGATCACCTTGCCGCAGTAGTTGCAATACATGGCTGGGCCTCCTCCCATGTAGGATACGCCGCGGCGGCCTGAAAAGTTCCATGGGGTGATGGCTGTATGGCATGCGGCGTCCGTTCATCGGCGAACTCTAATCGGGGCCCCGACAGCCGGAGATGTTAAGCCCCGGCTTCCGCCCGCTCCGTCCAGGGCGAGTGTTCTTTTCACGTTCACCCTCTCATAAGACTCATCGCAGTAAGAGTTCAGCTCTCGACGTAAACCTCTCATCAAAGCTCCCGCGGCAAGAGTTCAGTTCTCGACCTCAAACCTCTCTTTAAAGCTCAGCGCAAAGGTCACCGCGCCACAGTCGAGCCGCGAAGCGGCGGCACAGGAAAGCCCACCACGTAAGTGGTGGGTAAGCAGCCAGAACAATCGCGAGCCCCGTCAGGGGCGGCACGACTGCGAGCGGGCGTGAGCCCGCCAGCGAGGGCGGGACGCCCTCGCGACTGCCGGCAAGATGCCGGCGCTACAAAATCCAAGCCGCCTGAGAATTGAGAACCGAGAACTGTTCCCTGTGACTCCCATCACCTGTCAACCTCCTCATCGCTTTAAAAAGCGATGAAGAAGAAACGCAGCCCCTGAAGGGGCGGAAGGAAGAAGAGACTTACGGCGCGGCTGAAGCCGCGCCCTGATACAAAACAATTCGCGTGGACGAATCGCAAGGGCAAGCATGTGGGTCGGACACTCCTGTCCGACCGCGGTGTGCGTTGGCAATGCACTACTCGGGCTGCGACGCTCTGCGTCTGAAGTCCCCTGTCTCCATTAGAATTCCTGCATGAATCGCATTCGCAGCGGCGACGCCGAAATCGCGTATGCCGCTTTCGGTGACGGACCGCCCGTCGTCCTCCTCCATCCCTTTCCAGCCGATCATGAATTCTGGATGCCCGCTTCGCAATTCCTCGAATCGCGCTATCGCATCCTTGTGCCCGATCTGCGCGCACACGGAGAATCGGAAGCCGGAGAAGGCCCGGCCACCATGGATAAGCATGCCTATGATCTGGTGCGCGTGCTCGACGATGCGCACGTGGGCCGCGCCATCTTTGCCGGAGTATCGATCGGAGGCTACATCCTGTTTGAATTCTGGAGACGTTTTCGCGATCGCGTTGCCGGGCTGGCGTTGTGCAGCACGCGCCCGCAAGCCGACACTCCGCAAGCGCGCAACACGCGCCTCGAAACCGCCGACCAGGTGCTCGAGCGCGGCACGGAATGGTTCGCCGATCTCATGCTGCCGAAACTCATCGGGCAAACTACACGTGAGGCGCGGCCGGACCTGGTGAACGGCGCCAAGCGGATGATGCTCAAGATGTCGCCCATGGACATCGCGCAAGTACAGCACGGAATGGCGGCGCGCCCCGATTCCGTTCCGACTCTGAAAACCATCGACGTGCCCACGCTTCTGCTGCTCGGCGAAGAAGATCCGATCGCCACAATGGCCGACGGAGAACTGATGCGCCAACACATTTCCGGCAGTCACTTGTCGGTGATTCCGAAAGCCGGACACTTCGCCGCCTGGGAACAGCCCGAGGCCGTCGGCAAGTTGCTGCGGCAGTTTGTGGATTCGAATCACTAGGAAACACAGATTCGAAGCGGTCGCTTTGCTACAATCCTCCCGTCATGGTCGATACCTTCCTCGTTCCTGAAAAGACTGTCATCACCGCCAAGGGTGATGGGGCTTCCATCGATGTCAGCGGTGCCGGCAATCGCGTGTTCCTCGCGACCTTGTACATCACGAACATCGTCGAGCAGGAGGCGCTCGACGTCAGCATCTATGGCTCCGCCGACGGCGCGACCTGGTCGCCCAAGCCGATCGCGTCGTTCCCGCAGAAGTTTTACCGGGGCGAATCGCCGATGCTGCTGGACCTGACGCAGCACGCCGACGTGAAGATCGTGCGCGCGCATTGGGAGGCGAGTCGTTGGGGACGCGGCACCGAGACCCCCATGTTCGAATTTCACGTCACGTTGAAAGAAGTCTCGCCGCAGGTTCTGCGCGAAGCTGCCGCCGAGGCCAAGACGCTCGCCTAATACAGTCTCTCGAAGCCCCACTGCTTCAACGCGACGTTGACCGCGCATACTGACGGTCACGCTGGCGCATGCTACCCGCGGTCACATTCTCCACCCGAGCTGCAATCTCTGCGACCGCTGGGCCCGCAAGCGTTATCCGATATATTGGATAGAACGATGAAACCCGGCTCCAGCGTGACGGTGCGGCCCGCGCGGCATTTGTCCGGAGGCTTGCGCCTTCCTGGCGACAAATCCATTTCGCATCGCTACGCCATGCTCGGCTCGCTGGCGGAAGGGAAGTCGCGCTTTGAAAACTACTCGACCGGCGCCGACTGCGCGAGCACGCTGGCGTGCATGCGGCAGCTGGGCGTGAAGTGGGAGCGCACCGATGCGAGCGCGAATGTCATCGAGATCGAAGGTCGAGGCCTGACGCTCGCTGCGCCCAGCCAGCGCGCTCGATTGCGGAAACTCCGGCTCGACCATGCGCATGCTGAGCGGCATCCTTGCGGGACAGGATTTCACTTCGCGAAGTCTTCGGCGACGAATCGCTTGTCGCGCCGGCCCATGGCCCGCATCATGAAACCGCTCGGCGAGATGGGCGCCCGGATTACTTCGGCCGAGGGCGAGCGTCCGCCTCTGCGCATCACCGGCGGGCACCTGAAGCCGATTCACTACAAAATGCCGGTGGCTAGCGCGCAGGTGAAATCGTGCCTGCTGTTTGCCGGACTCTTCGCCGACGGCGAAACCGTTGTTGAGGAGCCGCTGCGAACGCGCGACCACGGCGAAGTTGCTCTGCGCGCGTTCGGCGTGGAGTTGAAGCGCAACGGCAACTCCACACGCATCACGGGTGGACAGAAGCTGCACGCGATCGAGGCCCGCGTTCCCGGCGACCTTTCCAGTGCCGCGTTCTTCTTCTGTGCGGCAGCACTGTTCCCAGGCTCCGAACTGGTCGTCGATTCGTTGCTCATGAACCCGACGCGCGCTCGGTTGCTGGATATCCTCATCGGGCTCGGCGTGCGCCTCTCGATCACGCAATTGGAAGAACAGCACGGCGAGCTGGTCGGAACGGTGCGCGTCGAAGGGCAGCAGCTGAAGTCGGCGGAAATTACCGGCGCTGATTCGGCCGCGCTGATCGACGAGATCCCGGTGCTGGCTGCCATCGCTCCCTTCACCGAGGGCGGCATTCGCATTCGCGACGCCAAGGAACTGCGCGTGAAAGAATCCGACCGCATCCATGCCATTGTGACCAACCTGCGCGCTATGGGAGCCCAGGTTGAGGAGCACGAAGATGGAGTGACGGTGCCCGGCGGTCAGTCCTTGCACGGGGCTGAAATCGACTCGCTGGGCGATCATCGGATCGCCATGGCATTCGCCGTTGCGGCCTTACGGGCCCAGGGCGAGACACACATTCTGGGGGCCGACGCCGCCGTCATTTCCTTCCCGGCCTTCTTCGAGACCCTCGAAAGCCTTGTCCAGCGCTGATTTTCAGCGGTACTGCCTCGAATTTCCAACCCCATTCCCGCCCGTTACCAGGGCCGGTTACCGCCGTTATCTATCAGCCATGTACGGTTCCGGAAAACAATGATTGCAGTTCGGGAGTTGTCGACCAGCATCGTTCGGGACGAGGGAAGATTGATGAAGACAAACATGGCACTCGCGGTTCTGATGCTGGCGACGCTGGCGCAGGCCCAGGAACCGAAGAAGTACCATACCGGGCAGTTGCTGCAAATGGAGTCGCTGCAGTGCACGGTGTTCGAGAATCGCGTCGCACGAAACCGACGCGGCCGACACGACTCTGTGCCAGGAATACGTGCTGCAGGGGGACAACGCTTTGTTCCACCTGCGCGCGAAAGATGCGAAGCATCCGCTGTTGTTGCCGGTGGGAAAAGACGTGGACTATCGACTGGAAGAAGACCGTTTCTACCTGCACCTGACAGCGAATGACAAGAAGGATCACGAGTACCTTGTCGTCTCGATGGAGCCGCGCGAGAAACCAACGCCTGCGGTGCAGACCGCAATGAAGGTCAATCACCTCCAGTAAGATCCGAATAGTTCCGAATCGCGGCGCGGACGGCCAGGTCCGCGCCGTTTTGTTTTTGCGACGGGGCGCGCGGAAATGAGCAGAATTTCCTACAGAGAAGCCTGCATAAATTTGAGAGTTTGTACGTAGCAGCCAACAACTACTGCGGGCGTGCGTACGCAAGTCCAACCTGCACTACCAAGGCAGCATCACATTAGCAACCGTCCGGACACCCCCTCCTTCTGCCCACAGTTGTGACGTGCAGGGGGAGACGTGTCGGCGGCGCAATTCAAACTAGTACACGGGGAGTCTTTCAGTATGCAGCGCAGTATTGTCCTGGCACTTTTGGGTTTTCTGTTGGCGGCGCCTGCCATGTTTGCGCAGGAGTCTGCAAATCACGTGCAAGTGGGAGTCTTCGCGGACTACTTCAACCTGAGCCACACCAGCCCGCACATTAATTTCGTGGGCGTGGGCGGGCGCGCAGCATTCAATGTGCGCAGCAATGTGCAGATCGAGGCCGAGATGGCCTACGACTTCAAGCGCAATTTCACCACCACCTTTTCCGACGGTGTAAACACGCAGTTCGTGAACAGCGACCTGCGGACCTTGCACGCGCTGTTCGGACCGAAGTTCGGCACGAGCGGCGGGCCGGTTCGCTTGTTTGGAACCTTCAAGGCCGGCTTGATCAACTTCAGCGTGTCGAATCAGAACGGGACGAGTGGTTTTCAAAGCTCGCTCAGCGACGTGACCACCGGCAACACGGCGGCGGCCATTTATCCGGGCGCCGGCTTGGAGGGATTTGTAGGACCGATCGGGTTGCGCGCCGAGGTGGGCGACGAGATCTACTTCAAGAACGGGACCCACAACAACCTGCGGGTAACGTTTGGCCCGACTCTCCGCTTCTGACGCGGGTTTCAAGGGAATCAAGGCGTCCGGGTCACCGGGCGCCCTTTTTTCTGCGCGGAAGGTCGCTTCTCCCCTCGTGGTTCGCGGACTCTGTGGTAAAGTACGAGTCCAACTTCGCTCCGCCGGCCTGCACCGGCGAGCCATCCCCCGCTCTCCAGAAGAGTTCCAGGAGGAAACATGTCGACTGTGTACGATCTCGTGAAGGACCGGCGCGTGTATTCGATCGATGCCGAGAAGACCGTGCTGGAAGCGGCGCGCTTCATGATGGAACACAGCATCGGCGCCTTGCCCGTGCTGCGCGACGGGCAACTGGCGGGCATCTTCTCCGAGCGCGACGTAATGAACCGCGTGGTCGCGGCCGGCCGAACCCCGGGCACCACCAAGGTCTCGGAAGTGATGACCCCAAACCCGCGTGGCGTTGACGTGAACGAAACGGTGGAGGAGTGCCTGTTCCTCATGAAGGAATTCGGCTTCCGCCACCTGCCCATCGTGAGCGGCAAGGAACTTAAGGGACTGGTTTCGTTGCGGGACTTGCTTCTGAAAACTTCTTCGCAGCAGCGTTCGGTCGCGTAGCCCAGCGAGTAAAAGCCTTAACCGAAAAGGTCGCCAAGAAAATCCGCAAAGCACGGTGAAGAAATAAGTTTGCTGGCCGTTCGGTAGGTATGGATTGCTAGTTACTTGCGCTGCCGCAGGATCAGGTCGCCTTTCTGCGCGGGCAGCGCGAATGGAAATTCCACGATCTGCGAGCCCAGAGGAATCCGGAACAGGAATTCCTCGGGCTTTTTCCATTCCCCAATCCACTTGTTGTGCGTGCTGAACAGGATCCATCCGCTGATTTCTTTGTGGTCACTGTCGAGCTGTACCGCAGGCAGGACAGCTTGGCTCAGAAAATCCTGCAGCTCCGTAACTTCCTTCTGCCAGCCCTGGACAAACTTTTCGCGATCTTCCTTGCGTTCGGGGTGCTTCTCGACTTCGCGCTGGGTCTGGTACTCGATGTCGTCGACGTCGGACTGCGCTTGCTGCGCGAAGGCTTCGGGATCGAGAGCGCGCTGAATGACCTTGGCGTGCTTCACGAACTCGAGCGTCGCGAGACTTGGGTCAACCACGAGCGGGGAACCGGTTCGGTTGTGCACGGTGAGATGCACGCCGAAGAAACGCTCGCCGCGCTTGTGAACGAGCTGCAGTTCCTGCGCGTCCACGGCCAGAACCAGGCCGAGGTCAGCCGTCCAGAGGCCGTAGCGGTACTTGCCATCGCTGTCGAGTGAGAAGGTGCAGCCGGCGCTGCCTTCGGCCCAGCGGAGCGTGGGCGCGGGATTCTTCTTGGCGGCTGCAGAGGAGAGTAAGAGGGCGAGCGCGACCAGCACAGTGGCAAGAGACCTGCATGCTCCGCGTGCGCTGCGCGAAATGTTGTTCCTGGTCGTGACACTTCTTTTCACCACAGAGGCACAGAGCCACAGAGAACAACTTCTTTCGGTTTGTGGATCGAGTTGCGTGCGTCGTCCCCCTTCCACGAGCCTACTGATCGAAGACACTCGAATCAACCGCGTCAGCTTGAAACATTTTCGCAAGAAAGAAAAAGACCGGCCGCAGGGCGACCGGTCCTGAGGAGGTGAAAATGACTATTTCACCGAAAAGGTTGCGGAGCCATTGGCGCTGCCCGTGTTGGTAATCGTGCCCGTTACAGTGACGGTGTAAGAGCCGGTGGTTGTTCCGCCTCCGCCGCCACCACCGCCGCCTCCACCGCCGTTGCCGCTACCACAACCCGCCATCAGCAGCAGTCCGGCGAGGGCCAGGCAAGTGAGCACACCGAACAGAGCTTTGCGCTTGCGATTCTTATCGCGAAGCAGGCCGACGCCGAGAAGTGCGAGGCCGGGAAGCGGCAGCCACATCCCCGAGGTGACGATGCTGGTTGATCCCGTGGAAACGGTGGTGATCGTCAGCGTTGATGTCTGATTGCCGCCGTTGGTGAGCGCAACCGACGTGGGACTCATGGAGCAAGTAGGCGGCGTCGCCACGCTGCTCGTAATGTTGCACACTAGAGCCACGGTACCCGCTGCGCCAGTCGAAGCAACGGTGACGGTCGAAGTACCGGTTGAGCCGCGACTGATCGCCGACGGAGTAATTGCCCCCACCGCGACGGTGAATTTGGGATCGAGCGGGCTGATCTTCACCACGAACGCATCGCGACAAGTCCCGCAGTTCTTAACAAGAGTGGGTTGGTGAGCGTTCCCGGTGACTGGGAAGTCCGATGACAAAGTGTCGCCGGTGACGTAGATGTTGTTCGACGGATCCACGGCGATGCCTGCCAGGAAGTGATCTTCTTCGCCCGATCCGCCCAGATAGGTTGAGAACACCAACGGACCTGCGCCTGTGGATTTCAACTCGGTAACGAACGCGTCCTTATTGCCGCCCAGTGTCTTCTGTGGAGCGGACGAAGTGGTCGGGAAATCGGTGGAGGTCGTTGAACCCGTGATGTAGACGTTGTTGCTGCCATCAAGAGCGACGTTCAGCGCATTGTCCGTGCCGCTCCCGCCTACGTAGGTGGAGAAGCCCAGAACCGTACCGGCCGCGTTGAGCTTTGTCACGAATGCGTTCGATGCATTCGCGGCCAGCGTCGTTTTGAAGGCACCCGCAGTGGTTGGGAAGTCGGTCGAAGAAGTGATCCCGACGACGTAAGCATTGCTGGTCGAATCGACGACGATCTGGTTGGCGTCATCGAAGGCACTCCCTCCCAGGTAGTGCGAATAAACGTAAGCGGGAGTGACACCTGCGAATGCAATGGCGGTTACGAAGGAATCGTCTTTAGCCGCCGTTGCAGTTGCCATCGGTGCCGCACTGGAGAGAATTCGGGTAGTTAGCAGCAACGCCCGCTTTGGGAAAGTCCGGGGAGAGCGTTACGCCCGTGACGTAGATAACGTGGGCAGCGTCGACTGCGACGCCGGTGGCGATGTCATTGCCCGAGCCGCCGAGGTAACTGCCGTAGATAGCCGACCCCGTGCCGGGATTCACTTTGACTACGAACCCGTCCGTCGGGGTGGTACCCGTTCCGCCCTGGAAACTGCCTTGGCTGGCATTTGCAATTGGAAAGTCGGTGGATGAGGTGGATCCTACAACGTAAATTCCTGTGGAGTCGACCGCCACGCCATAACCGATCTCGTCGTTCGTGCCACCAATGTAGGTGGCATAGAGGAGCGAGTTGCCGGCGGCACTCAGTTCGGCTACGAAGGCATCCGTTCCCCCGCCTATGGTCGGTTGAGGATTGTTGGCGGCCGGAAAGTCCGTGGAATCCGTCGATCCCGTTACGTAAACCTGCTTCGATCCATCGATCGCGATCGCGTTCGCGCTGTCGGTACCCGTTCCGCCCAGGAACGTCGAGTACGCGAGCGTCTGTCCGTCAGGCGAGATCTTGGTCACGAACGCATCGGTGGTGCCCTGCAGATTGTTGTTCGGGAGCCGCCAGCGGGTTCGCCTTGGGGAAGGAGGGGGACGCTGTCTGTCCCGTCACATACGCCGCGCCCGTGCTGTCGACGGCGATCGCATAGCCATCGTCGTCGTTGCCCGCGCCGAGGTAGGTCGCGTACAGAATGCTGGGATCGATGATCAGGTTGCGGCTGTGGTCATACTTGCCGACCGCGAAAGCGATCTCGGTTCCCTTAACCACGAAGCGCGCGTCTACAGGCTGGCGCGTCTCGCCTTGTAGCTGGTAGGCCACTGGCGTGTGCAGGCGCATGTCGCCTGCGGCCGAAGTCAGTACCAGGTCGCCCGATGCGTCGTGTGCGATCTTCTTCGCGCCGGTAACGTCGAGCGCGATGGTGTTGGCGTTGGCGTTGGGCTTCACGATGAAGTCGAACTCGAGCTGGCGCTGCTGTCCGTAAAAAGTGAGATCAATGCCGGGATAAATGCCGCGATAATTCACGCGGGAGAATTGATCGACGTCGCGCACCCACTTACTCGAGTCGCGTCCGATGAGGTAATTCGAATGTCCGGCCAGCGTATCGACCGCAGCGACCTGCGCGTTCGGATTGGCTCCGCGCATTTTCATGCGCAGGACAGCCTGCGAAGTCGGACGCGGTTTCTGGCGGCGAGCGATGCGGCTAGTGGCCTTGTCAGGCTCGGCGATGGGCAGGGTGAACACCGCTTCGTCGGAGGTGAGAAACAGGTTGTAGTGCGAATTGCGCGACAGGAACTTCACCTGCGGATCGGTCTGGCCCCGGTTCGGTTCGAACGACAGCGGCAGGTTCCCGAAGCTGGTGGCGATACGTGCCTGCTCCGCGGGACTTGCTGGCTGCGTGCTCAGACGCGAGTTCAGCGGAGCGCTTTTCTCCGCCGGACGTGCGGCTGGCGTGGTGACGCGCGACTTCGCCAACGGGGCGACGCACACCGCAGCGACGATCGCGAGCAAAGAAATGCCGACGATTTTCATCCAGCGGGTTCTGTTACCGAGACGATCCATAGCCTGCTTCAACAACATGTTTTTCCTCCGGTGAGTACTTCCACCAAAAATTGAACGAGCGAAAGAACGGGCGCACGAGGCTTGCCCCGCGACAGGTCAACAACTTAGAAATGGGTAACCGTAAGCGGAGTATCAACTTGGGGTTTTGCGATGTCAACGAAACAGCCATTGCACTCTAGGTACCACCGTAACCATCGGCGGAGAACGCAACCGGGTTCACGGGTAGGTTATTCAAACAAGAATCATGCGTCGATTGCCGGTGCTGTGGTGAGTGGTGCGAGAAGAGATTGCACATCGAAGAAAACAAGAGCTTACATCTTCGCACGAGGCGACAGGCAGCAAGGATAGAAGTGAAGTAAAAGCTTTGTAATGTGCTGACGCCCTTCCCGTCGCGGGACGGGTGTCGTAGTGCAACCGACGCAGAGGGCGTCTCAGCACGCTTCCTTGCATTCTCAGATTGCGACGACATTGCGGGTCCCAAGCTGTGGCTTGAAACCCGCGATGGCGAATTTAGTTTCCCGATTCCGAAGCAATCATCGAAAGCGTTTGGGCCAGGCTGAGTTCGGCTACTCGGGTCCGCAAGCGTTGAGCATCCCTCGAATCGAAAAACAGATTGCCCTTGCCAATCTTATTGAGCTGATCGAGGTGCCACTGGCCGACCATCAGCCCGTCGCGCGAGTGGGAATGCTCACCCAGAAGCAAGTGGCCAATTTCGTGGGCGAACACGGATCCGAGTAGCGCGGCGGTAGAAACATTCCCGTCCTGATCGTGGATGCGCTGCACACGATCGAGAAAGATGTCGGCGTAAGCTCCCGCAGAACCGGTGACGAAGGCCACGCCAAACACCGCGTCACTCGAGCGTTGTGAGCCGGGGACGATGTGCAGCACCAGCTCGGTCGCAGTAGGCGGCACGTCGCAACTCGCGTCTACAAACTCGCCCCCGCGGGCCGGGCAATTCAGCCATTGCGCAGTCACGCCAGCCTTATCGAAGACGTGGGTTGCAGACTTCTCGGCGTCGGTTACCAGACCAAGCGGCAGGTCGGCGGAAAACCTGACAATAACATTCAGATGTGGATCGTTCTCAGCCGTAGCGGCGCCGTTCAATAAGCTCACGACTACTGCACCCAACAGAACAATTCTTAGCGAGACGGTCATACTCACCCCCAGTTCGTGAGGGAACCGTCGCTCCCGGGCGGGCGTACCTCAAGGGTGGGTCGATTACCTGGCGGGAAAATGTGGGTAACGAGTTAATCGCTTGTCCGTCAAATAGTTGCAGGGCGAGGTAACGAGCTTTCCGATGGCGCTGAATGCTAGAATCCCGAGTAGAACGGTAGAAATGCCAGAGACCGGCATAGAATCCGCCACGATTCGTTTCGGTGTCTTTGAAGTGGACCCCAGGAGCGGGGAACTGCGCCGTAACGGAAGCCGGGTCAAGTTGCAGGAGCAGCCTTTTCAAATACTCCTGACCCTGCTCGCCAAGCCGGGGGAAGTGATTACGCGCGACGAATTGCGCGCGCGGCTCTGGGCTGAAGATACCTACGTCGATTTCGATCACAGCCTGAACGCGGCCGTTCGTCGCCTGCGCGATGCGTTAGGCGACACGGCAGAGAATCCGCGTTTCGTGGAAACGGTGGCACGCCGCGGTTACCGTTTCCTGGCCCCGGTAAACGGCGCAGCCACAACGGTCGTATCCCAGCCTGTTCCCGTCACCGGCGTGCGGCGCTTTTGGATTCCGCTCACGATTGCAGTCCTGCTGTCCGGTGTGCTGCTGGGATTGATCATCGCCCGCGCGCGCCGCCAATCCGGGCAGGTCCCATCCGTGCCGATGAAACAACGGCGGCTTACTGCGAGTTCCGAAGAAAACCCCGTCCTCGGGGCGGCCATTTCTCCCGACGGGAAATACCTCGCATTTGCGGACAAGACGGGACTTTACCTGCGGCAGATTGACAGCGGCGAGACCCACTCGTTGACGCTCCCCGCCGGCTTCGCCGCCATCCCGGCGGGCTGGTATCCCGACGGCAGCCACCTGATTGCGACGTGGGTAGAAGGACCAACCGCGCCTCCCAGTTTGTGGCAACTCTCCATCATTGGCGGTGCGCCGCGCAAGCTGATTGACAACGGCGACCTGCCGGGCATCTCTCCCGATGGGTCGCAGATCGCGTTCGTGAGGGGGCCAAAGCACGCCGAAGAAATCTGGCTCATGGAGGGGAACGGCGAGAATCCACGGCGGCTCCTTGTCCCCTGTCAGAACTGTACCGTCGGTGTGCCCGCCTGGTCGCCCGATGAAAGCGAAATCGCTTACGTTGCCAGCCAGTACACGCCCCTGTGGCGAGCCAACACCAGCGTGGTCTTGTTCAATTTGCGCACCGGTCGCGAAGAGACGCTGTTCTCCTCGGGCGGTCATCAGGCGGAAAGCGGCAGGGAGATGGAGGTTGGCCCGGCATTGATCTGGACGTCGGATAACCGTCTGGTCTATTCCATGTCGGAGCCGGCACCGAACCAGGATGACTCGAACGTCTGGTCAGTGCCACTCGATGCTCGCGGACACGTTGCCGGAACTGCGGTCCGTCTGACCGCCGCACCCGATGAAATATCCGGTCTGAGCGCCAGTGCCGGTGGCAAGCGAATCACTTACACGAAGAACTACTTGAACCCGGGTGTGTATGTTGCAGAGTTGAACTCCGGCGGTGCGCGACTCAGCGTGCCCCAGCGCCTGACGCTCGACAACTGGAGGAACTACCCCTTCTCGTGGACAGCGGACAGCAAGTCAGTCCTGTTCTCCTCGGATCGCGACGGCACGTTTCACCTTTTCAAACAACGCATCGACCAAAGCACACCCGAGTTACTGGTCGGCGGGAACGAGGAGACTTCCTTGCCTCGACTGGCTCCGGATAACGCGACCGTCATTTTCGAAATCTGGCCGAAGTTGGGTGCGCCGCCCGCTTCACCGCGTCGCCTGATGCGGATGTCGCTGGCGGGTGGCCCACCGCAGCAAGTCTTACAACAAGAGGGTTTGGGCAACATACAGTGTGCCCGGCCACCATCGGACCTGTGTCTGTATGACTTGCGGCTGCCGACGCAGGTGTCGTTTTTCCGTTTCGATCCGATGACTGGCGAGAGTGAAGAATTACCGCAGCTCAGAATTCAGGATGCAAGTTCCTACGCTTACAACTGGACCTTGTCGCCCGATGGCAAAATCCTGGCCACGGGGAAGGGCAAGATTCTTCAAAGAGAGCCCAGTATCACCTTCACTTCTGTGAAAGACGGTTCGAAGCGAACCGTGACTGCGCAAGCGTGGGCCGGGATCAACAGCATTGATTTTGCTGCTGACGGCCGTAGCGTTTGGGCGTCCGCCTATACCAACACCGGAAAATGGGCGTTGCTGAGTATTGATTTGCAGGGACGCACCAAATCAATGCTCGAAGATGCGCAGATGGCGATCGGCTGGGCCATTCCGTCGCCCGACGGCAAGCATCTCGCACTCTGGAGAGCCAGCGGCAACGCCAACGTGTGGATGCTGGAAAATTTCTGAAATTGCGGCGCCGATAATTTTGGCCCAATTAGGTGACGCATCTCGCCCTCGGAACGGCGGGCGCTACGAAAATCAGCGGGCGCGCGAAAACCCCGGTGAATTCGCGCGCCCGGTTCATTCCGCTGCGACACCAGGGGGGATTACTCGGTGTCGGCAGCGGTTGAAGCGTTGTCCTGCGAGTGATCCTGCCGCTCGCAGCTGGCCAGAAATTGGCGGGCCCGCGTGATGATGGGGCCATTGAGAGCCGCGCCTGTCGTGATGCCGTCTGCGTTGATGGTGAGCGCAATCGGATCCTTAACGTGCAGCAGGCTCTCGCATCCGAGGATGTCGTAGCTGGCGACGAATCGCTGCGCCAGGAACGTGAACAGGGTGTCGGCAGCGCCGGGATCGGGCGAGAGGCCGCGGGTGGGATGCGCAGCGTCAGGCATGAGCAATGCTTGATCCTGCATCATGCGCGCCGGTGCCACGCGTAACATGTTGCGGCAGTAGCGAGCAGTGTCTGCCTGGAACGACCACGCCACCGGCGGCTGGTCGACTCCGCGGCGGTAGGCGTTCACCTTCACGAGATCTCGCGATCCGTTACTGAGCACCATGGGGTCGCCCGCCGGGACAAGCGCGACCGGAAATCCTTGCTTGGCGCGTGCCTGCAATTCGTTCAAGGGAAGGGCCGGCACCATCTGTCCGGGATCAGCCAGGTCAGCAGCCTTCCAGGGCGTGCAGCCGAGCGCGCCGTCGAGCGCGACATCCACCAGGCGATTGTCGCTGGGGTTGCCGAGGCTTAGCGCGTCAGGGTAATGGCTCATATTTGCCTGCGTCTTCTGCGCCATGCCATCGCTCGTCATCAGGTAGCTGGTGGGCAGGTTGTCGCTCTGATCCTGGTCCACTGCGAAGAAATCGCGCACAGTGGGGCAGGGACGGCCGTCAGCCGCCATGCCGAGCGGAGGAATCGAAATCTGTCCTCGGCGTAGCGCGCGATGTGCCGCTTTAAAGAAAGCAGGAGCATTGCAGTAGGCGAACTGGCCGAAATTAGCTCCGTCGGCACCGTTGACGCACGAAGCACCAGCAAGGACGCCGTCCGCGCCTTGCAACGTCAAAGTGTCACCGTTATATCCAAACCAGAGAGCGACAATCCCGCTGGGGGGGAGCGTGGGAATGACCGGGGGCATTGCCGGCGTCGCGCCCTGGTCAACCACCAGCGGATTGTAGATGGAGATCTGACCGGTAGCAGGATCGATCACGGCAGCCTGCACGAAGGCCGACTGGTCAGAGTTGGTCTCGTGGCAATCTCCGGCAGTGGGGTCGGTCGCGACGAGTTGATAAGGAGTGGCCAGTCCCTCGGCGGTGAGCGGATTGTTAGGAACGATCAGCGAACAGTTGGGGTTGTTTTGCGCGCGCACCAGTTGCGGCGCCACGATGAACAGGATCACACACAGATACCGCACGAAGAAACTGTGGTGCTTCATGACACACTCCTCCATCGGCGGAGGCACACACACGCACTCCGTCTCGCTAGGTCAATTGTCGGGAGCTGAAACGAATTCTGTCCGCGTTGCCGGACATACGGCCTGTGGGGGAGGGCCTTCACAACGCATGATGGTTCGCGTTGCAGCAAGACCTCAGGCCGAAAAATTCACCAACCACAGTCAGATTGAAAAGTTAAATGCAACTTAGTTCGAAATGAAATTGCGGACAAGGTGTGAGTAGTACATTTTGAACACGCGAAGAAAAATTCCGCGCGAAGAGAGTAACCACATCACAGGTAACGGAAGGGCAGTGATTCCAGACGATGCGTTGCGGAATGCAACGCGAGGTCACCCACTCCATTGCAAAGTGCGCGATGGAATGCCGACCTGCGCCGCTCCTCTTAATACCGCGAGTTCTGTAGTAGTCCGCGTGGCCCATCGATAGCGGTCTTCCGAGAAAAGAAGTCCATCAGGCATTGTCAGTAGCGAACTGCAGCTAAGTCCTGATCGGAAACACCTCGAGCGGGCGTTTAGATTCCTTTGTCCTTTCGAACATAAAAATCTCTTCGGAAGTCGATCAGGAGAAACACTGTGAAGCATGCGGCATGGGTAGGCGCAGGGATTATGACCGGACTGGCGATCACAAGGGCAATGCAGTCGCGGGCGTTCTCGCTGGAAGACAAGACGGTCTTCATCACGGGCGGATCGCGAGGGCTGGGCTTTCTGCTGGCGGCGGAATTCGCACGCCGAGGAGCGCGGGTCGCAATCTCAGCCCGGGACGCGGACGAACTAGCCAAGGCCGCCGAAAAATTGCGTGCAGGCGGCAATGAAGTGTTCACGGTAGAGGCCGACCACGCGCTGCAGGAGGAAGCTGAACTCGCGGTGGAACGCGTCTCCTCGCAATTCGGCTCCATCGACGTGCTGGTGAACAATGCGGGCAAGATGACGGTGGGCCCGCTGGAGACGATGACCATCGACGACTACCGCGATTCCCTGAACGTCCACTTCTGGGGCGCGTACTTCACGACGATGGCGGTTTTACCGCGCATGCGGCGGGCCAGGCAGGGACGGATCATCAACATATCGTCCATTGGTGGAAAGATCAGTATTCCGCACATGGTCCCATACAGCGTTGGAAAATTCGCGCTGACCGGATTCTCCGAGGGACTGCGCGCGGAACTGCGTAAAGACAACGTTCTGGTCACGACCGTTTGCCCGGGCCTCATGCGGACGGGAAGTGCTCGCAATGCGTCATTCAAAGGTAACAACGAGGACGAGTATGCGTGGTTCAGTGCCAGCGCTTCGCTGCCCGTGACGTCGATCGATGCAACTGACGCGGCGCGCGCCATTGTGGATGCCTGCGAGCGCGGCCGGGCGGAATTGATTCTCTCCGTTCCCGCCAAGGTCGCGGCCCTTTTACATGGATTGCTGCCGGGAGCGGTAGAAGATCTGCTTGGGCTCGCCAACCGGCTGCTTCCCGGGCCGGGCGGAATTGGACGGCAGGAGCGCACCGGGACGCGAAGTGCATCCAAGGTCTCCCGTAGCTGGGCGGCGAAGTGGAACGATGAGGCGGCGGCGCAGAACAACGAAGTCGCGTAGGTATTGTTTGTGCAGCAGCTTTCCGGCAAACAGACTTGATGGATTTGCGCATCGTAGGCAGAGCTTCTTGAAACGCAAATCAGACGCTGTAACTCTCGGAGGACACATGTCGCACTACGGACTTCTAAAGGACTATCGGCTGAGCGAAACTGCGGACGACATACGAGGGACAACCCTGTATGGCGTGCGCGACGAAAAACTGGGGAAGATCGACGACGTCATCTTTGACCACTCCAGCGGCGACATTCGCTACGTTGTGGTCGATACCGGCGGCTGGCTAACGACCAAGAAGTTCATCGTGCCGGCGGATCATTTGCGCGCTTTCACAAAACACGACAACGATTTTGCGTCGGACCTGACGAAAGAGCAGATCGAGGCGTTCCCTCCATATTCGGAAGACGAACTCAAGTCGGACGAGAAGTGGAGAGACTACGAGAGCCGTTATCGCTCGAAGTGGGAGACCGGGCCGGTCATGCACCGCAAGGAAACTGACCGCAACATCACGCCGACCACGCAGCAACTCGAAGGAAATGCTTCATCGACGCGTGCAGCGGGGCTCGAGGAACCGATGCGGCCGCGCAACACCATGGAACGCGAGCCTGCTTCGACGGCAGGCGCCGACACGGGACGCGTGGTTCCGGCCGGCACCGATTCGGTCACCATCAACAACAGCGCGGTCGGCATCGGCGGGCGCTGGGACACGTTCCAGGCGCGGCTGCGCGAGCGGCGCAAGGAAGCGGTCACCGGATGCAGCAGCTGCACGGTCGGCTCGGCCTCGACCAAGGAGAGCACGGATACCTGGAAGAAAGCGGTGTAAGAATAGTCGTTGGTCGTCGGTTGTCGGTCGTTGGCAAACCTGTGGGCCTCGCTGCAGGCCGAATGCGTCGCGTCAGAGCGTAAGACGAACGGTGCAATCTTGAGTCGTGGCCAACGACCGAAGACTGGCGACCGACGACTAGACTTTCTTCGCGGCTGGACTGAAAGCACGCTGCCCCTTACAATCAATGAGCAGATCAAGCCTGCAGCATCCTCTGCGACAGGTTGAGAAGAAGATGGGCGCGTAGCTCAGTTGGTAGAGCAATGCCCTTTTAAGGCATGGGTCGTAGGTTCGAGTCCTACCGCGCTCACCATCTTACGGACGATCCCCAGTGTCCGTAGGAACCGTCTGGGATACCGCAAAGTCATTCACATTCTGCCGACGTTGGTCGCTCTTCCTACAAAAGGCCTCTTCCGAAACAACACCTCGTCAACTCCGCCCGTGGTACTAGGCCTGAGACTGGACCGCATCCGCCACCTTATCTGTTGAAGGACCTGCCAATCGCAGCTAGACTCGCATCGGTCCGTTCCCCCGACCAAGCCTCGCTCTTGAGGTAGGTCTCGCAGCGTTCCAGTGCAAGGAGTCACAAAATGAAAATCAACAAGCTTTCCTGGTGCTTGGGGGTGCTGTTTATTGCCAGCACATGCCTCGCACAGATGTACACGGTGACTGACCTGGGCACGGTCCAAAGCGGAGATCACGCTTGGAGCATAGCCACTGGAATCAATCGAGTCTGGCCAGGTGGTGGGCGTGTCCGACAGCAGTGAATTTGGTAGCCAATTTCACGCCTTCCGCACCGCTCCGAACACACCCATCAATCCTGCCACTGATGATTTCGGACCTGATACTTTTGCTGTCGGAATCAACAACTCCGGCCAGGTG
Organism: uncultured Acidobacteriota bacterium; assembly: GCA_963745435.1. Classification (GTDB taxonomy): domain Bacteria; phylum Acidobacteriota; class Terriglobia; order Terriglobales; family Acidobacteriaceae; genus Gp1-AA133. The sequence continues at coordinate 382,984 of CAVUXK010000008.1, forward strand.
GTTGGACTTTTCTACCCGAACCGGCCCCAGGACTACGCCGCGCCCGCGCACTCGTTTCGCACCGCTCCCAAACGGCGGCTGAATCCCGCGACGGATGACCTCGACACGACTCTCGGCCTGGGACTCTACGAGGTCAGCCAAGTGTATGGCATCAATGACTCCGGTCAGGCAGTGGGCGTTTACTTTGGCCCGCCGACTGAAGGCGAGCATTCTTTCCGTACAGCTCCAAACATGCCCATTAACCCCGAGACGGATGACATCGGCGGGCCTCCGGGCGAGGTTGAAGTCAGCGAGGCATACGCTGTCAACTCCTCCGGCCAGGTAGTCGGAATGTTTGGCAGCAGTACGGCCCCGGGCCACGGCTTCCGCACGGCTCCGAACCGTCCCATCAATCCGGTGACGGATGATGTCGGCACCCTCAGCAACACCCCTCATAATCGCAGCGTCGCGTATGGCATCAACGACTTTGGTCAGGCCGTCGGAGGTTCTATTCCGTTCTATTCCGTCAGCGACGGCGTAGTGTTCGTAGCGGCCTTCGACGACAACGACGATGCTACGCTCCCCAGTCATGCTTTCCGCACGGCTCCGAACCGTCCCATCAATCCCGCCACGGACGATCTCGGCACGCTAGGCGGTAATTTAAGCGTTGGTATCGGCATCGATAACTTCAGCCAAGTTGTCGGATTTTCCAATCTCATGCCAGGAGGCGTTTTCTATCACGCATTTCTTCGTAGTGGCCGTGTGATACATGACCTCAACCACTTGATTCCAGCGAGTAGCGGATGGGAGCTATCGGCTGCAATCGGCATTAACAGTAAAGGTCAAATTGCAGCGGACGGCGTGCGCAACGGATCCGGTCGTGCCTTGCTACTCACCCCCATCTACCGGGGAGTGGTGCAGCGGCCGATCGATGCCGATGGGAAGAGCGTGTTCTCGGCGAAGAGGGGAATTATCCCGGTGAAGTTTGCGGTCACCAAGTATGGCAAGTATGCCAGTTGCAGCTTGCCGGCCACGATCGCGGTAACCCGAGCCGCACACGGAACGCTCATTCCTGTGGATGAGAACACTTACTCGAAGGACGAGGACAACGGCTCGAATTTCCGAATCGCGGGTTGCCGGTACCACTACAACCTCCCAGCACATTCGTTGGGCGTTGGGACCTACCGGGTGGACATCAGCATCAAGGGAGTTATGGTCGGTCACGCTGTGTTTACGATTGCGTCCGGCAGACATGAGAAGCACGAGGACGACGAGGATTAAGCCTGCGCATTGGGCACGCCGGATATCGACGGCGTTACGCGTGTTCGAAGAACTCAGCTCTTTCGAAACTGAATGGCGAACCTCTGACTCGACCGCACCGGGCGAGTTTAGTGAGGTACCTCTCGCACCCTTGAAAGGTCTCGTATGGCCCACGAAGTTCGCTAGGTCCCACGAGGTTTCGTTATCTGCCTGACGGAGTGGGCGCGGTTTCTCGAATTCCTCGCTGGGTGACAAGATAAACCGCAAAGCTTCCGAGCCAGTGACCGCCCTCGTAGTGCTCGCCTGTAACTGCTGCCAGACCAGCGCGCTTGTGCGCTTCGGCAGATGCCCTGATCGACGGAAGCCGCTTGTCGGCTCTTGGCAGGGCCGCGGCAATGCCCTCGAGCATCCAGGCTCGGCTGAGGTTGAGCCCATCCAAATGAGCCAGTTTCGGATCGCTCCGGTCGGGAGACTCCACGGGCTGAAGCCATTGGTTGCTGCCGGAGGCAGGAATCTGCGGGAGAAACGTTCGTAGCCATACCGCAAAGTCGTGACTCGGCAGAACTCGGCGCATCAGGTCAGCCTCTCCGAGGCATGGCGACAGGAAATCCTCACCCGACGGCTCATATTCAAGTGGGCAGTTCTTGTCGTTGAAGTAGAACTGCCGGGCCTTGGACGTCACGAGCGCGGCGAGTTTCTGGTCGCCTGCTCCGTGTGCATAATCGAGCATAAGGCCGAGGGCGAAGGCGGTTTGGTCATGCTCGCCGATGCGTACTGGGTTGGATAGTTTGGGAAGCCACGCGTTCAGGTGTTCCAGCACGGCCTGTTCCAGAGGCCGGAGGTTCACCGCCATTTCCTTAGCTTCAGGATCATCCCATTCTCGCAGTTCGGCGTTCAGCTGCAGGAACCACGCAAGACCATAGGGGCGCTCAAAGCTGGCACGTCCTTCCGCTCGAAGGTACGCCGCTTCCTGCGTGATGTTCTCGGCTGTCAAACTTTGGCGCAATGCATCGCGTGCGGGCTGGACGAAGTCGGCGTCGGGGAAAGTCCTTACGAGCCTCGCCAGCAGCCAATGTCCGTGGACCGATGAGTGCCAGTCGTAGCAGCCATAGAAGGCTGGAGTCAGCTTGCGAGGCGGTGCTACGTCTGCATCGCTGGTCATGGAGTGGCTGATCTTATTGGGGTATTCCTTGTGGACACACGCGAGGGCGAGTTTTGCAAATCGCCCGGCCGCCTTGCTGTCGAACTGATCCGGCTGCGCAGCCGCCACAGCATTGGCGAGGAAGAACAGGGAGATGATGGAGACGACGAGGGATTTCATCGGCTGATACTTTAGCCGACAAACCCGAAGGTGGCGAGCTTCGGGAGGGGTGACATCAAAAACCAGAGTGTGCAGGGCCACGCGGGATGAGTGAGCCCTCAGTTAACGACGGTTGGTACCTCGGTCAGAATTTAACCTCGATCCCCCATGCTTCAAGTAAGTGTTGTGGAACGTACTTGCTATCCTTGTGCTTTTGCGCCCATTCCTTCAATGCAACGGAACTCCGATATTCCTTTTCCGTTAGCTTCAGTCGACGTGCCATCTCGTCAAACGAGGTCGGCGTGTTGGGGATGTCTGCGACCGGCTTGCCCCAGTTTGGATTGCCCTTGTTTCGCAACGTGTGTACCTCGAAGACATTCTAAGCCGACGAGAGAGCTTTCGAACGGAACGAAAGTCACTGTGGTTGGGGGCAAAACAAGAGGAGGGCAAGACAAGGGGAAATCAACGGGACAGCCGGGACGTAACCTAGTATTGCGAAACCGATGAAGGAGAAAATTGGTGAACGTCCCGTCTGTCCCCGAGTTCCTAGTCTTCCACATCCATGCCCAGCGGCTTGCCCGTTCCCCGCTCCATGTCGGCGCAGATCCCGTAGAACTGTTCCTTGTCGTTGGCTAGTTTTACCTGCTGCTCCTTTGCGGCTCGAGCGAACATCTTGTCGAGAGCCGCTCGCCATGCAGGGACACGGGCGAACATGAACGCGGTAAGCAAGTAGACATGGCCCATCTCTTCAGGTGTCGGTCTGAACGCAGGATTGGCCAGCTTTCGCACCACTGGGGACGCTTTTGACTCGATCTCTTCAAGGGTGTCCTCGGCGGTTTCGTCGCGTCCGCCTTGTTCTGCGTGGGTATAGTAGTCGGGATGATGCGCTTCACGTTTCGGTCTGTGTGGGGAAAATTCGGGGACAGACCGCTGCATCTTGACCCACTCAAATGCACAGGACACGAATGAATAAGCACCCTTGAGTGTGTGGGCCACATCCCAATCGCCCGTTAACAACAGTTGGGAACCATGAGGTGGTCTGCGGTGTCTCGATTTGCATGGGCCGGATGCTACAACTCGGACTTGGACTTCTGGTGGCCTTATCGGCTTACAGAGTATCCTCGCAAACCACGACCAATCTACGAACAGTAAGCATCTGCGATATTCGTTCACAACCCAGGAAGTACCTGGGACAAGTGGTTACGGTGACTGGGGAGGTGCAGAGAACCGGTCATAGTGTGGGCATGAGCAGTGCCCAATGCCCCTCTGTTGGTGCCGTACTCATTGAATCGAAGCACGAGCAAGAAGCCAATGCGCCAGAGTCAAGACTTTTCCGTGAGGGAACGTGGGACACATTTCTTTGCACCAACCCTCATGTTTTCGTAGTGACGGTGCGCGGGCGATTTGGCACCGCAGTGATGCGGGGTATCCCGGGTTATCGGATAGTGATCGAAAGGGTCATGCGGGCAGAGTTCACTCAGCAGACATCGAGCCATTGCATCAATCAGGTTCTACCGCCTCCTGATGTGAAGTTCCCAACACAGCCAATGCCAGATCTGTTTCGTCCTGAACCCTGATTGGTGAAAAAAGCGCCTCGGTGTTTCCCGTACATATTTAGCCTTGACATATACCGATATAGGTATATATTGCTCTCCATGCCTCGCGCCTCCACTACCTCTGACGCTTTCAACGCTGTCGCGGAACCGCGGCGGCGGGAGATTTTGGAGTATCTGGCGCTGGAGGAACGTACGGTGAATGCGATCGTGGAAGGGTTGCGTATGGAGCAGCCGTCCGTTTCCAAGCATCTGCGGGTGCTGCGCGACGTGGGACTGGTCCGCGTGCGCAGGAATGGAAGACACATGTTTTATCGAACCAATGCCGAAGCCATCCGTCCGGTTCACGACTGGGCTAAAACATTCGAGCGTTTCTGGTTGCATCAGTTGAGCCGCATCAAGGAACGCGCCGAGGCCAAGAACAAGGAATCCCAACAGAGCTAAATTCCAACAGGCTAACGGGTCACGCCCGGCTGGCTGCGAAAAATCAAGGAGAGAAGCATGAGCACGAGTTCCACCATCATTGGCACCGAGAATTTCACGTTGAACATCACGCAGGAAACTCTGGTGCGCGCGACCATCACGCAGACTTTTGAGGCGCTCCTCGAACAACTTGGGCCAGAGAACGAAAACCTCGAGGGCGTGAAGATGTCGATGAAGATCGAGCCCTGGCCGGGAGGGCGCTGGTTCCGCGATCTGGGCGACAACAACGGACACCTGTGGGCGCACGTGCAGTCCATCAAGCGGCCGACGCTGCTGGAAATGTGGGGACCGCTGTTCATGTCGTTTGGCGCGGTATCGAATGTCCAGTACCGGCTCAGTGAAGTCGACGGCGGCACGCTCATCAAGTTCCACCACAAGGCGCTGGGCATGTTCGAAGAACAGCAGCGTCAGGGCATGAACCGCGGCTGGGCACACATGCTGGCCGGGGCGCGCACGATCGCCGAGCGCAAGGCGAAGTAGGAGGGCGACATGTGTCCTGAATGCCTGGCCAGTGCGGCCTGGATCGTAGGCGGAGCGATTTCGACGGGCAGCGCAAGCGCGCTGCTGGTGAAGAGTTTCCGTTTCAAGTCAACGTTCGAAGCAAAGCAAAGGAGAAAGCAAGATGCCGTCGGCAACCAGCGAGAAACTGTCAGCGAAAGTGGCGTCCCCAGCGGAATGGCTGAAGGCGCGCCGGGAGCTGTTAACCAGGGAAAAAGAATTCACCCATCTGCGGGATGAAATCAGCCGGCGCCGCCGCGAGTTACCGTGGGAGAAGGTCGAGAAGCCGTACGTGTTCGACGGTCCCCACGGAAAGGAATCGCTGGCGGACTTGTTCGAAGGACGCAGCCAGCTGATCATCTACCACTTTATGTTCGGGCCCGACTGGAAGGAAGGTTGCCCGAGTTGCTCGTTCATCGCGGACTCGTTTGACGGCAGCGTGGTTCACCTGGCGGCACGCGACACGACGCTGATCGCAGTTTCCCGCGCCCCGCTGCCGATGATTCAGGCCTTCAAGCAGCGCATGGGATGGGGATTCAAGTGGTTGTCGTCCAACGCCAGCGATTTCAACTTCGACTACCAGGTCTCGGCGAGTCCCGAGGATAAAGGCAAGGACAAGGTCTATTACAACTACGACTTCACCGAATTTCCATCCGACGAGCGTCCCGGGTGCGAGCGTTTTCTACAAGGACGAAAAGGGAAACGTCTTTCACACGTATTCGGTGTACGCGCGCGGCCTCGACATTCTGCTGAACACGTACAACTGGCTCGATATGACGGCGAAGGGGCGCGACGAAGAGGGGTTGCCGCATTCCATGGCGTGGGTTCGGCATCATGATCGCTACGGGAATGGCCCGTTGACGACGATTGGGTCTTCGACGAAGGCGGCCTCGCCCACGCTCGACCCGATGGTGAAGGAGTTCCGCCAGGAAGTGGAGACGACACGTCGCGTGCTCGCAAGAGTTCCCGCAGACAAGCTGGCGTGGCAACCGCACCCGAATTCCATGACACTCGGCCAGTTGTGCAACCACATCGCGATGATCCCTGGCCGGCTTAGTGGCATGATCGCGGCCGACGGCTTCGACGCTTCGCAGGCAAACTTCACGCCTCCGCAGCCTGCCAGTGTCGAGGAAATCCAGAAAACGTTCGAGCAGAGCGTGCGCGATGCGGAAACCAACCTGCTCGGCATTTCGGATGAAGCGGCGCGCAGTTTGTGGCGTCTGACCATGGGCAGCAAAGAACTGTTCAGCCAGCCGAGGGTGAACGTTCTGCGCTCGATCCTGCTGAATCACTGGTACCACCATCGCGGGCAGCTGTCGGTGTATTTGCGAATGCTGAACGTGCCGGTGCCATCGATCTACGGGCCGAGCCGGGATGAGAATCCGTTCGCGTGAGTAAGCAGAACTGACTAGAAAGAAGACGCAGCCTTTGATTAAGGCTGCGTCTTCTTTTTTAACTGTAACGCTCCAAAAAGCGTTTAACCGCAAAGCCGCAAAGAAGATCCGGCAAGGTCGCAAGGAGTTCGATTTCCTTCACGAGCTTCGCGATTTCCTTGACTCTCCGTGCTCCTGCTTGTCCCCTATTGGTTAAGGTTTCGTTACGATCAGCGGAAGTAAATCCACAAACCGATCACCGTGGCCAGCAGCAACAAACTGAAAAACACGTTGAGGCGATGCTCCATCGGTGTTTCGTGCGCGGGCTTGCGTACGGGCATGCCCATCGGAATGACGTCCATCTTTTCGCCCACAGTGGCGAACGTTAGACCTGCAAGTTTGCGGCGGTCTGGGGCCGGCGTCATCAGGCTGACGGCCACCAGCACCACCGAGCAAACGATAAACATGAAGATGGCGTAGTGCAGAAAGTTCATTTTCACCAGCCATTCCATCAGACCACTGAACTGCGCGCCCTGCGCAGCCGCCAGTTCCGCGACGAAGCGCGTGGCGCCCAGAACGAATCCTGTCAGCAACGAAGAGATAGCGCCCTGCCCGTTCAGCCGCGGCCACAGGATCCCGAGCACGAAGCACGATGCAATCGGCGGGCTGATGTAAGCCTGCACACTTTGCAGGTAAATGTAGAGCTGGCTGCTGATCAGATGAATGAACGGCACCCACATCAATCCGAGCAGCACCATGAATCCGGTAGCGACGCGGCCGAAATTCACGAGCTGGTTTTCGGACGCGTTCGGACGAATCTTCTTATAAAAATCGAGAGTGACCAGCGTAGACGCCGAGTTGAAGACCGAACTCATCGCCCCCATCACCGCAGCCAGCAACGCAGCCATCACGAGGCCAACCATGCCCACGGGCAGCAAGCTCAGCACAAGCGTGGGATAAGCGGAGTCCGGCTTTGCTTTCATTTGTTCCGGGAACAGCGCGTAGGCCACGATTCCGGGCAGCACGAGCATGAACACCGGCAGAATCTTGAGGAAGCCGGCGAAGATTGTTCCGGCCTTGGCGTGCCCCTCGTCGCGCGCCGAGAGCACTCGTTGCACAATCACCTGATCGGTGCACCAGTACCAGATCCCGAGGATGGGTGCACCGAAAAAGATGCCGGTCCAGGGAAACGCCGGATCCGAAGCCGGCTTGATCATGTGGAAGTAGCCTTCCGGCACCATGGTCCGCAGGTGCGATATGCCTCCGACCTTGCCGAGCCCGATCACGGTGAGAGCCACCGCGCCGGTGATCAGGATGAGTGTTTGTACGGTATCCGTATAGATCACGGCGGCCAGTCCACCGGCGATCGTGTAGATGCCGGTAACGATCACCAGAACGATGGCAGTTTTCACCAGTGACCAGCCGGCGATCCGCTCGAGAACGACGCTGGCGGCGTAGAGTTGTACGGAAATCTTGGTAAAGATGTAGGCGATGATCGAGATGGCTGCGAGATACACTGCGCAGTGCCGGCTGAAGCGGCGCTCCAGGAACTCAGGCATCGTGAACACATTGCTGCGCAAGTAGAAAGGTACGAACACCCAGCCCAGAATGAGCAGAATCAGACAGGCCAGCCATTCAAAGTGGCCGACGGCGAGGCCGGACGAAGCACCTGTTCCGGAAAGTCCAATGAAATGTTCGGTCGAGATGTTCGACACGAATAGAGACGCGCCGATAAAAAACCAACCCACATCGCGGCTCGCCAGAAAGTAATCGGTGGAAGTGCGCTCCTTCCGCGCGAAGTACAGGCCAATGCAGAAAACAATCAGGAAATAAACGCCGATGATTGCCATGTCGAGCGGCGCGAGGGCGCGATGGGCGATCGCTGCGGTTGAGTTCATGAAGTCTCCGGTCAGTCTTTCGCGAAATGCACAACTGGTTGAGCAGGAACGATATTCTTATGATTTAGCAAAGTTTTGAGATGGACACAGTATGAGCAGCCGTCATAACTGTCAACTTCGTAATTTTTGCAGCGTGAACAAAGGCAAGCCACTTCCAGTCCAGTCGGGCTCGTCACCTCCGCCCACCTTTTTTCGGGGAGGAAAGCTTTTAACCGCAAGGTTCGCAGAGAGATCCGCCAAGGACGCAAAGTCACACCTCGAGAATTCCTCTGCGTGCTTTGCGGGGCTTTCTTAGCGGCCTTTGCGGTTAACAGCTTTTGGAATTTGCAGGCTGCGCTGGGGAGTGGAGTTTTTGCGCGATTCGCCCGTTTCAATGTCGTGACTCACACGAAGTCACGATCGATGCAAAACGCAAGCACCCGGTTACATTCGAAATGCTTTACCTTGCAGACACTTCAGGCTCTGTTACTTTTATGTTACATCCGCTACCATGGTGGGCCTCGGGGCCAGCATGCCGGAGAAAGAGCTCTACCGCAATCAGATTAGCCGACTCGTTTCGAGCCAGGTGCTTCACAGTTCGGAATCCCTCTGCAAACTCCTGCAGTATCTTGCCAAGCACGCGCTGGAACATCCCAACACTCCGCTGAAGGAGTACCAACTCGCCACCGAGGTCTTCGGACGACGCAGCGACTTCGATCCGCAATCGGACTCGACCATCCGGGTGCAGGCCGGACGACTCCGGCTAAAACTCGCGGAGTATTACAGTTCCGAGGGCGCGCACGATCCGGTGATCGTTGAGTTGCCGAAGGGCACATACATCCTTTCTTTCCACCAGCGGGAACAGGCGGCGCCTAAGCCGGCCATCGAAGCCGCACCCGCTTCGAGCGAAGATGGCAAGGTGCCGCGCTCGTGGATGATTGCGGTGGCCGCACTTTCCGTCTTGCTGCTTCTGGCAGTCGCATCCATTGGCATGATCCGCAGTTCCCGGCCAACAGTTCCCACGGCGCACGCCGGCAATTTCGAGCCGCCCCTCCCCTTTCAGATGTTCTGGAAACCATTCATTTCAGGGCCGGACGAGCCTTGGCTGATCTTCAGCAATGCGGCGTTCGTCGGGCGGCCGGAAACCGGAATGCGCTATTTCAGCGCCACTCGCGATCCGCAGGATGCGATCTGGGATCACTACACCGGCGTGGGCGAAGTGCTGGCCGTGCACAGCCTGGACGAAGTCTTCGGACAGTTTCATCGCCAGCTGCGCGTAAAGCGCGGCAGCCTGTTCTCGCTCGACGATGCCAAGAATAACGACCTGATTTTCCTGGGCTCGCCCTCAGAAAACCTGAGTCTTGGAGAAATTCCCAGCACGAAAGAATTCGTTTTCCAACGTGTGACCGCCGGGCCGCGCAAGGGTGACCTGGCGATTGTGAATGTTCATCCCCAATCCGGAGAAGCGACCGAATTTCTTGCCAGCCCATCCTCGCCGATGGTCGAGGACTACGCCCTGATTGGCCTGGTCCCCGGGCTCGCGCCGGAGCGTTCGGTCCTGATATTGGCCGGAACAACCACCTTTGGCACCCAAGCCGCCGCCGAATATGTGACCCGGTTGAATTCCGTCGAAGAGCTGCTGACGCGTGTGACGGGATCGAAGACGGGCAGCCTCAAATCCTTCGAGGCCGTGTTGCACATCAAGGTCGCCCGCGGCGTGCCCGTCGAAGCCGAGTTGGTCGCCGTGCGCAAGCGCTGATAACGGCCCGATCCCCTGAAATGACTGACATCGCACTCCACTAGTCCCGGAATCGATCACTACCCCGGGAAAATCGTTCCGCTTTTCGGTCTCATCGCCCGCTTTCAGGTTATGATTTTTGCGCGACCTGGAAAAATCTAATGAGACTCTTTGGAAAACTTTCCTCATCGTTCGTGTGTCTGCTGGTGTTTCTTCCCTCTTTGCACGCGCAGTGGAAACCGCTGGGCGATGTCACCGCGGTACAGAACCAGGAAAAGGGTGTTGAGCTCTCTGCCGGTACTGCTCGTGTGCGCGTAATCGCGCTAGCGCCCAACGTTGTGCGTGTGCGCTATGCGCCGCAGGGATCATTTCCCGCAGACCACTCTTTCGCCGTCGTACCCAATGCATTTCCGGAAGGCGCCAAGGTTCAAATCAAGGACTCGTCGGACGCCGTCGTCATAGACACGGGCATGCTGCAAGCAAAGATTTTCAAGTCGCCCTTGCGCGTCGCGTTTCTCGACCCCAACGGCAAAGTGATCTCCGAAGACAGACCCAACTATCCAGCATCTTTCAACGGCACGTCGTTCCGCGTCTACAAGACCATGCCGCTCGAGGAGCACTACTTCGGACTGGGTGACAAGATGGGTCCGCTCGACCGCCGCGATCTCTCGTTCTCGCTGTGGAACATGGATATGTTCGGCTACCAGGAGTCGACGGACCCGATTTACAAGGCTATCCCCTTCTTCATCGGCATGCTGAACGGTTCGGCCTACGGAATTTTTCTCGACAACACCTACCGCTCGAGCTTCGATTTCGGCAAGGAATTTCGCGACGCGTACTCGTTCGGCAGTGAAAACGGTGAGCTCGACTACTACTTCTTTTATGGGCCTGACCCGAAAAAAGTCGTCAGCGATTTCACCGCCCTGGTCGGCCGCGAACCGCTGCCGCCCTTGTTCGCCATGGGATATCAGCAGTGCCGATACAGCTACTATCCCGAGGCGCGCGTGCGCGAAGTGGCTGGCGAGTTCCGCAAGCGCAAGATTCCCGCCGACGTCATCTATCTCGATATCGACTACCAGGAAAAATATCGCCCTTTCACCATCGATCGCGAGCGCTTTCCTCACTTTGAAGGCATGATCAAAGATCTCAAGCAGGAAGGCTTCAAGGTCATCACGATCGTGGACCTCCACATCGCCAAGGTCGAGGGCGGAGGCTACAAGCCCTACGACGAGGGCATGGCGCACGATTACTTCGTGAAGAACCCGGATGGCTCGGTGTATGTCGGACCTGTGTGGCCGGGACCAAGCGTCTTCCCGGACTTCACGCGTTCGGTCGTGCGCGACTGGTGGGGCACACTCTTCACCGATTTCGTGAAGATGGGCGTGCGCGGCTTCTGGAACGATATGAACGAGCCCGCCGTGTTCGATCCTCCGACAAAGACCATGCCACTCGACACCGTTCACTATGTCGAAGACCGCAAGACCGATCACCGCGAGATTCACAATGTGTTCGGCATGCAGAATGTGCGGGCCACCAATGATGGTCTGCTGAAGCTGCAGCCCGACGTCCGCCCCTTTGTGCTGACGCGCGCCGCCTACGCCGGCACCCAGCGTTATGCGGCGACGTGGACCGGTGACAACACGGCGTCGTGGAATCACATGCGCCTCTCGCTCTCCCAACTCATGGGGCTGGGCGTGTCCGGGTACTCATTCGTGGGCGATGACATCGGTGGATTCAACGGCAGCCCCACGCCCGACTTGCTCACGCGCTGGATGGAACTTGGAGCCTTCAATCCCATTTATCGAAATCATGCGGCCAAGGGCACACGCAATCGCGAACCGTGGGTCGACGGTCCCGAGCACGAAGCGATCCGCAAGCGCTACATCGAGACGCGCTACAAGTTGCTGCCCTACATCTACACCGGCATGGAAGAGGCCAGTCGCACGGGCGTTCCGCTGATGCGCCCTATGTACATGGAGTTCCCCTCGGATCCGGCCCTCGCGACCAGCGGCGAGCAGTACATGTTCGGCAGTGGCCTGCTGGTGGCGCCCAAGGTCTGGCCATTCCTCGATCCCTACGACGTCATCCTGCCCAAGGGCAACTGGTTCAACTACTGGACCGGCGAAACGATCGCGGGAGGGCAGACGATTAAAGTTGATCCACCGCTCGATACGCTCCCGGTCTACGTGCGCGCCGGCACCGTGCTTCCGCAGCAGCCGGTCGTGCAGAACATCGATCAGACGCCCAACGGCCCGCTCGAGCTGCGCGTGTATCCCGGCCCGGAGTGCAGCGGCAATCTCTATATCGACGACGGCAACAGCTTCGCATATCAGAAGGGCGATTTCCTGCGCGAGCACTTCACCTGCGAAGCAGCCAGCAATCAGGTCACGGTGCACGTGGCGGCGGCAGAAGGTTCGTTTCGTCCGTGGTTCAAAGATCTCCGCGTATCCGTGTACGGCGCGGGGCAAGCCCGTGATGTGCAGGTGGACGGCAAGCCCGTAAAAAACTGGAAGAACGAACACGGCATGGTCACGGTCGACGGCATTCCGTGGACGCCGGCCGCGCACGACATACAGATTCAATACGCCACTCGCTGAATGGCATCTACAGAACGATTGCTGTCCGAGCTCGAGAACAGCCGCTACCGTTTCGGCCGCGCCGAAGCGGCTCGCATCCTCAAGCTGCTTCAGCAGAGCGCGAACCACGCGCTTTGATGACGTTGCTTCCCTGATTCGGTTGCACGAAGCATTGCTCGTATTGCGCGCCTTCCCGCCCAGCCATGCGGTGCTGCGCGTCTGTGTTCAACTGCTCGATTCTTTCTCGAAGCGCGTCGAGCGCCTGCGCGAAAAGGGCGCCGACATGGACGACTTCGATCCGCTCGAAGTTTCGGGGATCGCAGGCACTGTCATGCAGGATGCGATCGGTTTCGACTCTGGCGCGCTGGCTGGTGCAGCGTATGCCCGGCAAGGTCGAAATCGCGTGGGACGATTTCGACGACGAGCGCGCCATGGGCGCCGTCTGGCCGCGCTTCCTGCCGCTGTTAAACGAAGACGCCGCGGTCGAAGCCGAGATCCCTTGGCGCAAATGGCTTGAGACGGCGCAGGGCAGCCGAAGTGCACAGAGCTCCGGCGTTGGCTGAGTCGAGCGGCGCTGTCGCGGGCAGCTGCCTACTGCCCGGATGCCGAGACAAGTCGCAGCTCTACGAATCTTTGCACATGCCGATCCGCTGGCGGCTAGAGAACTCGCGTGTCTCGCGCACGCGAAACTCTCGTCCAGTGCAGAAAGTCTTCTTTCACACCGAACCTCTGCTGACCCGCAAAGACGTTTCCCTCGACTGCGGAACTCCGACGCAAGCCACCCCGGTTGGTAACGCTCCCCACTAAACAAGGGCGCGCCATCGTCGACTTGATTCGCGAAGTGATGCTGGTGCGGTACCGCGAACTCTACGGAACGACGCTGGGTGATCCCGAATTCTGTCGTGCGCGCCGACGTGGGCCGCGGCGTGACGATCTATCTATGGGGTCTGCCACCCGACCGTCGCCTCCCGCTACGCGCCTACATCGCGGGCGTGACGCTGAAGAATGGCGTGCCCATCAACTACATCGAAGCGATCGGCCTGTTCGAGTGGATGGAAATCGGCTTCAACACCTTCTACACGTATCGCGGCGGCGAGGTCGCGTGGATCTTCGCGCAGGTGCTGCGCTGCCTCACCGCACACATGGGCACCACGTGCGTGTCGATGTATCCCTATCAGCTTGGTCACAAGAATGAAGAAGCCATCGAGTCGGGGGCGTTCTGGTTCTATCGCAAGCTCGGCTTCCGGCCAGGCCGGGCGGACCTGGTGAAACTGGTCGAACGCGAAGAGAAGCGGATTGCCAGCGATCCCAAGTACAAGACTCCCGCCCGCACGCTGCGGCGTTTGTCAGAAGGACACGCGTTCTATGAATTGCCGGGAAGCAAGCCAAGAGCGTGGGATCGATTCTCCACACGCAACATCGGCCTGCGGGTAAATCGCGCGATGGCGAAAGAGTTCGCGGGCGATGCGCAGCGATTCAAGGCTGCCGCCGCGGCCAAGCTGGCGAAAGCTCTCGGGACGCGTATTCCGCCCGAGGGTACACCGTCACATGAAGCATTCAACGATCTCGCACTCGTAGCCTGGTTGATTCCGGGCATCCGTTCATGGACCGCGAAAGAAAAGGACCTGCTCCGCCAGATCATCTCGGCCAAGGCCGCGCGCGATGAGATGACCTATCTGCACCTTCTTCAAAATCATGGCTCATTGCGGCGCGAAATATTGAGGCTGGGATCGGCGAGTTAGCCTCCCTTTGGGCTCGTGCCTTGACGGGCGAGGACGCCCGTCGCTCCATCGATCAGCGAGCGACTTGCTCACTTCGGCATATCGGGACACACAAACTCGCCCTCGACTGCCGCGTACGTCACATCCTGCGTCTCCTTACTTCGCACGAGCTGCTTCTGCAAACGCAAAGTGGAATTCGTCAACTCGGCGATGTTCGCAGTGAACGCCAACTGGCGATCTTCCACGACGCGCAGTGCACGCGGCGCTGCCTTATCGACGGTCCAGGTGGCGATGCGATAGGTCTCCACACAAGACGTCTCCAGCAGCGTGCCGTTCGGCAGAAAAATATAAATGCTCCCAGGAGCTGGCGGTGAAGGCGCCTTCGTCACCCTCCAGATGTGGCTGAACAAAGACTCCAGGCTGGTGTCAGGCGTCGGATCGGCTTGCTGCGCAGCTGGCGCCGGCTTTTCCGATGGCGCCACGCTGGGAGATGGAGCCTTCGAGCACCCACCCAAGAGCACACACCCCGCTACTACCGCCATAAATAAGATCGCCGCCGCACCATTCCTCCAAAATATTTTCGCGAGCCCAGTCCTCTTCATAGTGCTGTGGATTCTATGGGTTAGCCGCACACAACGTCCACCGGCGGCGAATCGTGTTCTCCCGGCGAGCATCCACATGCAATATTTCTCGCGCTCCAGCGTTTACACCTTATAGATGGACGAAGTGCTTAGAAGCGGCCCGATGTCGCAACAGGATCAGCGTATTTCTGACGCCGTGCGCCGCGACTACCCGGGGCTGCGCGCTTTTATTCGCAAGCGCGTAGCCGACCAGAGCGACGCCGAGGACATCCTGCAGGATGTCTTCTACGAACTGGTCGAGGCTTACCGGATGATGAAGCCGGTAGAGCAAGTGACCGCGTGGTTGTTCCGGGTGGCGCGCAACCGCATTACGGACCTGTTTCGCAGAAGAACCCGCGAGGCGCGCGCTGCCGAGCCTGCAAAGTTCAATGCCGAAGGCGAAGAGCTTCTGCTCGACGAACTGCTGCCCTCGCCCGACGCCGGGCCCGATGCCGCGTACGCGCGCGGCGTTCTGGTTGAAGCGCTCGACGACGCGCTCGAAGACTTACCTGCGGAACAGCGCGACGTCTTCGTGGCGCACGAACTGATGGGTTACAGCTTCAAGGATCTGGCGGAGCAGTCGGGCGTGAGCGTGAACACGCTGCTGTCACGCAAGCGTTACGCGGTGCTGCATCTGCGCGAGCGACTTCAGTCCGTATACGACGAATTTTCGAGACGATGAGGAATTGACTATGAGAAGACACTGGTTTTTGAGAGGACTGAAGTTTTTGCTGTTCGCCATGCTGTTCGTGGCCATCGCCGGCATGGTGGTGATGCGACTCTGGAACTGGCTCACGCCCGCCCTGTTCGGCTGGCACGTGATCACGTTCTGGCAGGCGATCGGAATCCTGATTCTCAGCAAGCTCTTGCTGGGCGGATTTCGCGGGAGGCCGGGATGGCATCCCTACTGGCGCCGCCGCATGATGGAGCGCTGGGAGCACATGACGCCCGAGGAGCGCCAGAAATTCAAGGAAGGAATGCGCGGCCGTTGCGGACCTTTTGGCCGTTCTTCCGTCGAAACCAAAGCCTAGTTCGCAGCCCTGATAACGCTGGGAATATTACACAAATTGATACTTGAATTCGCTTTTTATTCGCCTACAATCTGCGGAATCATTGAGTGAGTGATTGGAGAAACGGACCATGTTGAGTGTGAATGTGAAGGAGAACGAAGAAGCCGTCGTCCTGCATTGTAAAGGTGCGCTGGTGCGGGGTGAGGAGACCAGTCTCTTGTGCACAGCGGTCGGCCATTATGGCAAGACTGTGATTCTGGATCTGAGCGGTGTGAGCAGCATTGACGCAGGAGGAATCGGCGCGCTCATCGCGCTGCAAACGGCGGGCGTGTATCTGCGACTGGAGAATCCCACCAAGACCGTGCGCGAAGTGCTGCGCGTCACCGGGATGGACTCGGTATTCGAGATCCGCGAGTTCCCCATGCCACCTGGACCGTTTGTAGAGAGTGTATTTGCGAACACAACCGCCGCTCTCGAGTGCTGCTCCGAGTAGTCACGCGGAATGGAAAGCCTTTCACCGCGGAGGATTCTACGGAGGTCTTGAGAAGGAAGGGAACAAACAATCAGATCTTACTTTTCTCGCGCGACCACAAACTCGGGCGCCCAAAGCAACGCGCGCTTGATTTCCGAATCCGGGAAGGTGCAGATTGCTTTCCGGGCGGCATCGGCATATTGTGCGGCTCGGGCGTGAGCGGCCTCGAGCGCCCCGTAGCGGTTCAGGATGGTGAGAATGTCCGCGTGAGTTACGCCGTTGAAAGCGCGGTCGCGCAATATCGTGGCAATCTTCTCGCGCTCTTCGGGCGTGCAACGTTCGAGCGCGTAGATCACCGCCATGGTGACTTTGCCTTCGCGCAGGTCGCTCGCTACCGGCTTGCCGAGCACACTTTCGGAGGCGGTCAGGTCGAGAACGTCATCCACGATCTGAAACGCCATTCCTAAATTGCGTCCGTAGGCTCCGGCGGCTTCTTCCTGTTCCGGCGTGGCCTTTCCCAGGATCGCTCCCAGCCGCATGCACACCGAGAACAAGCAGGCCGTCTTGCGGAAGATCAGGTCGAAGTGCTCATCGAGCGTGATCAGCTTGCCGAGCTTTTCCATTTGCAGCAGTTCGCCCTCGACCATCTGCTGAGTGAGTTCGATGAGCGCGTCGAGCACGCGGAAATCGCGTTCCTGCACGGCGATCTTGAACGACTGCATGTAGAGCCAGTCGCCAGCCAGCACGCATTTCGAGTTTCCCCACTGGGTATTCGCTGCGGGACGCCCGCGGCGCGTCTGCGCTTCGTCGATGATGTCGTCGTGGACCAACGTGGCCGTGTGGATGATCTCGACCACCGCGCCCAGACGGACCGCACCGGTGCCACGATAGTTGAAGAGCTTCGAGGACAGCAGAAGTAGCGCCGGACGGAGTCGCTTGCCACCGCCTGCGCGGAGATATTCGCCAATCTCGGTGATGGCCGAGACGCCGGAAACGGTATCGCGCCCGAACTCCCGCTCGATGGCCTGCAGGTCATCGTGCAGCAGTTCGAAGACTTCTTTTCCGTTGATGGCGGAAGGTGTGCTCAATTTCTCTCTCGAATCGCTAAAGCCAATCGATCTCACCACACAGTCACGGAGACACAGAGAAAATCTTCTTTTGAATTCTTAAGTTCTCGACCACACGATCGAAGGGCCACGAATAACTCTCATTGCTTTTCTCTGTGCCTCTGTGTCTCCGTGGTAAAAACACTTTCAATTCGACCGATAATTCGTAAACTGCAAATCGATTCCGAAATCCCGCGACTTCAGCAGGGCGATGATTTCCTGCAGCGAGTCGCGGTCTTTGCCACTCACCCGCACCAGATCTCCCTGAATCGAAGCCTGCACCTTCTTCTTCGAATCTTTAACCAACTTGACGATGTCGCGGGCTTTCTCGATCGCGATGCCTTGCTGCATAGTGATCTTCTGCTTCGCGGTTCCTCCGGCGGCCGATTCCACCGGGCCATAGGTCAAGCCCTTCAGGGACACGCCGCGTTTCACCAGTTTCTGCTGCAGGATGTCGTTCACGGCCTTCAGCTTGTACTCGTCGGCGGAGTGCAGGATGATCGCGTCCTTGCCTTCCAGGTCGATCTTCGACTTCGAGTCTTTCAGATCGAAGCGGGTCGTGACTTCCTTTACGGCCTGCTGGATGGCGTTCGACACCTCCTGCAGGTCGATTTTGCTCACCACATCAAAAGTATTCTCGGGCATGGTCTTCGGCTACCTGTTCAGATTCAGTTTTCCCCTTGAAAGTCGCACGTAACAAGCTAAACGGTCGTGCGCTTTTCGTGAAGCGAAAAGAAGCGATAGAAGTTTTGCGTGGTTTGCGCGCCTACGTCGTCTAGCGGAAGTCCGCGTAGTTCGCCTAGTTGCCGCGCCACCTCCTTTACGAACGCGGGCTCGTTGCGCTTGCCGCGATGCGGGATTGGGGCCAAGAAAGGTGAGTCCGTCTCAATGAGCATGCGGTCGAGCGGAACTTCCATCGCGGCGTCGCGAATCTGCTGGGCCTTGGGAAACGTGATGTTCCCGGCGAATGAAATCATGAATCCCATATCGAGCGCGTGCTTCGCTTGAGCGCTGTTCCCGGTGAAGCAGTGCAGAATTCCCCCAAGCCCGCTCGGTACCCACTGTTCCGCGATCAGGCGCAGGCAGTCGTCCCAGGCACTCTCGCTGTTGTCGGAAGGGCGGCAGTGGATCACGATCGGCAGCTTCGCGGCTCGGGCCAACTCCATCTGCTGTACGAAGGCGCGCTGCTGCACGTCGCGCGGCGAATGATCGTAATAGTAATCGAGGCCGATCTCACCCCAGGCAATGACCTTTGGTCGCTTTGCCAGTTCAGCCATGCGGTCGAGCGCGGCCTGGTCGGCCAGCGTTGCTTCATGAGGATGGATCCCGATGGTCGCGTAAATAAAAGGATATTTTTCCGCGAGCAGGATGCCGCAGTCGAAATTCGATGGTCCCTCGCCGTTGCCAATGGCCACGATGGTCTCGACGCCGGCCTCACGCGCACGCGCGATCACCTCTTCGCGATCGGCGTCGAAGCGGTGGCCTTCGAGATGGGCGTGGGAGTCTATGAACACAGTCGCTCGTCTCTAGTCGCTAGTCATTAGCAAACCTGTTGGTGGTTTAGGTGGTGGTTCTCAGCCACAGCAAATTCGCGGGTCGCCCATCCTAGCGGCGCGTTCTCTGCGACATTAGGATGGGATTCCACTGCTGCAAAGTTCTTAGGCATTTGCTGGAGACTGAAGACTAGAGACTAGCGACTACTTCAGCCTCGCCCCGACCGGCACTTCTTCCAGAAAACTCGCCAGCACCGGCTGGCCGCCTTCGAGCGATGCGGCGACGATCATGCCGTTCGACTCGAGGCCGCGCAGTTTGCGGGGCGCAAGATTTGCCACGATCACGACTTTCCGCCCGACCAGAGCTTCGGGCGCGTACGCCTCGGCGATACCCGCTACGATCTGGCGCACTTCGGTGCCGATATCGACTTCCAGGCGCAACAGCTTGTCGGCATTCTTCACCTTCTCGGCGACCTTCACCAGTCCGACGCGCAGCTCGACCTTCACGAAATCATCGATTGAGATTTTTCCGTCGGGCGCAGATGCCGGCGCTTTGGGCGCGGCTGCTTTTGGCTCCGCGGTTTCCGTGAATCCCGGGGCCGGAGCGGTTGTCTCGGGCTTGCACTCGGGCGCGGCCGTTGTGGCCGGGCGTCCTTGTTCTTCCATCGTCTGCATCCTTTCCACGGCACTCTTGTCGGCGCGTGGGAACACCGGCTGCACTTCGCCGAGTTTCGTTCCAAGTTGGAGTTGTCCCCATTTCAAAGTCGTCAAATCAAATTTCCGGATGTCGCCCAGGCCGAGTTGAGTCCAGATGCGCGCTGTCGAGTCGGGAATCACGGGATGCGCCAGCGCGGTCACGATGCGCAACGCCTCCGCCGAGGTGTAAAGCACGGTCGCCAGGCGCGCGCGGCTATCCTCGTCGGTCTTCTCGCCCAGCGCCCACGGCTCGTTTTCCACGATGTATTTGTCGATCGAGGCGACCAATCCCCACGCGACTTCCAGCGCTTTCGAGAACTGGAACTGATCGAACAGCACGTTGTAGTCGGCAATGATGTCCTTGGCGATTTCTGCGATCGCGTCATCCACCGGGCGGCGCGCCGCGGTGTGCGAGGGATACGGCACCTCGCCTTTGAAGTAGCGGTTAATCATCGTCAGCGTGCGGCTGGCGAGGTTGCCTAGTCCGTTGGCCAGGTCGGAGTTGTAGCGTTGCACCAGCGCGTCAAACGAGAACGAGCCATCAGCACCGAATACTACTTCGCGCAACAGGAAGTAGCGCAGCGCATCACCGCCCAGCACGTCGAGAATCGTTTCGGTGCGCACGATGTTGCCGCGTGACTTCGACATCTTGTTCTCTTCGAACAGCAGCCACCCGTGCGCCATGATGCCCTTGGGTAGTGGCAGCCCGGCGGCCATCAGGAACGCCGGCCAGTACACGCAGTGAAAGCGCACGATTTCCTTGCCGATCATCTGCACGTCAGCCGGCCAATATTTGCCGTACTTCGTAGTATCGGCGGAACCGAAGCCGAGCGCGGTGATGTAGTTGGCCAGCGCATCGAGCCACACGTAGATGACGTGCTTGGGATCACCCGGGACTGGGATGCCCCACGAAAACGTGCTGCGGCTGATGGAGAGGTCTTTGAGGCCGCTTTTCACGAACGAGATGACTTCGTTGCGGCGCGTCTCCGGACGAATCCACTCCGGCTGTTTCGCGTACAGATCGAGAAGCTTGTCCTGAAAGGCCGACAGCTTGAAAAAGTAGTTTTCCTCCTGGACAGTCTCGGTGATCCGGCCGCACTCGGGGCACGGCGCGCCCGGCGGTACGTCGACATACATTTCGTCCGACACGCAGTACTGACCGGTGTAGCTTCCTTTGTAGATGTAGCCTCGATCACTGAGCTGCTGGAACAGGGCCTGCACGCTTGTTTTGTGCCGGTCTTCGGTGGTGCGGATGAAGTCGTCGTTGGTGAGGCCCATGCGCTTCCACAACGCGCGGAATTCGCCCGAGACTTCGTCGGCAAACTGCTGCGGAGTCTTGCCGGCTGCCGCTGCGGCGCGCTCGATCTTCTGCCCGTGCTCGTCCGTTCCGGTCAGGAAATACGTATCGTCGCCTAGCATCCGATGACGGCGAGCAATCGTGTCGCAGGCGATAGTCGTGTAGGCATGGCCAATGTGGGGCCGCGCGTTGACGTAATAGATTGGGGTCGTGATGTAGAACTTTTTCGTCATTCTGCTTTCGTGATCCAAAATCTTAACCACAGAGGACACAGAGGAACACAGGGTTGCAGTTCCTCAGTGTACCTCTGTGCCCTTTGTGGTTAAGGCTTTTCCACTTTGCGCAGGTAAGCCGTCGTGGCCTCCTGCATCACAGTCTTGAGTGGTAGATGCCGTTCCGCCGCGATCCGCCGGCAATCTTCGTATTCGGGCGCGTAGTTCGTAATCGTACCGTTCATGCTGGCAATCTTCATGCGGACGTCGCCCCAAGGCGTAGTGACGGAGACCCAGCGCCGGGCCAGCGTTTGCCGCTGCTCCTCGCACCGCCGTACACCGAGAGTGGTCGTCTCTGCGAAAATAATCTGCGTGAGCTTCGCGGCATCCTCCGGCTTGCACAGCACCGTCAGCAACGTCCCCGGACGATTCTTCTTCATCTGTACGGGCACCCCGAAGACATCGAGGGCGCCTTCATCGAGCAGGCGGTCCATCACGTAGCCGAACACTTGCGGATTCAGGTCGTCGAGGTTCGCCTCGAGTACCGAGACGGTGTCTTGTGCGGTCTTCGCCGCGAGGGAAGCGGACGAATCCCCAAGTACCAGCCGAACGACATTCGGATTTCCAGGGAAGTCACGCGTGCCGGCGCCGTAGCCGCTCTTTTCAATCTTCATCTCCGGAAAGGCGCCAAAGCGGGTGGCGAGCGTCTTCACGATTGCCGCCCCGGTGGGAGTCAGCAACTCCACCTGCATGCCCGACGAGTAGACAGGCGCGCCCGCCAGCAGTTCGACGGTGGCCGGAGCCGGAACCGGGAATACTCCATGGGCGCACTTCACCGTGCCGCCGCCAACGTTCAAAGGCGAGCAGACAAATTCGTCGACGCCCAAGGCTTCCGCGCCGACCGCCGCCCCTACGATATCGACCATGGCATCGACGGCACCGACTTCGTGAAAATGTACGGACTCGATGTCCATGTTGTGAATCTTGGATTCGGCCGCCCCGAGCGCGTCAAATATCCGAATGGCGATCTGCTTTGCGTGCTCGCTGAGCTGGGCCTTCCCGATGATCGCCTTGATCTCCTTGAGGCTCCTTCCATGGACATGTGGCGCGGGCGCCCCCGCCCGCGAAGACGGCTGCGAATGCGGATGGGCGTGAGCCTCCTCGCGTGGGTGCGCATGAGCTTCGCCATGATGGTCATGGGGCTCGTGGTGCTCATGAGAATGCGAGTGTTGATGGCTGCCGGCCGCAACCATCTCGGACGGCATCTCCTTTTCCCCATTCACCAGCACATCGACTTTGGTCGCCGTAATCCCGCTGCGATTGACCTTCGAAATTTCCAGTCGCGCGCCGACATCGAGCGCGGCCACTGCTTTCTCGAACACGTCGGGAGACACGCCAGCATCGATCAGGGCGCCAAGGAACATGTCGCCGCTCATGCCGGAAAAACACTCGAGGTAGGCAATGCGCATAGAGAACAGTCGCTAGTCTCTAGTCGTCAGTCGCTAGCCAAGCCCTTGCTGCTTGCAGCGTGGTGAGACACTTGGGCTTTTCGGGCGACAAGAAGACTCTGCTTTTCAGCAAAGAGCCGCGACCCTTGGGATTCGCTGACGACTGAAGACTGGTGACTGACGACTAATTTCCATCATAGGGAACGTCTGCCACCAGCGTCAAACCATCCACGTCACTCCCCTTTGCTACAATCACTATTTTATTCAACAAGTTAGGGGATTCCTTGTACCGTTCGCTCGAGCGCCGTCTTGCCCGCCACGTCCGCGATTTTCTGCGCCGCACCTATGACCTCGATCTGCCCAAGATCGTCATCGAGCAGCCGCCCAAGGTTGAGCTGGGCGAGTACGCTATGCCGCTCGCCTTTGAACTGGCGAAGAAGTTGCGCAAGGCGCCGCGCAAGATTGCCGAAGAAATCGTCAACGGCATCGGCTCGATTGAAGGCTTCGAGAAGCTTGAAGTTGCCGGCGCCGGGTACATCAACGCCCGCGTGAGGCGCGCCGACATGGCAGCGGCCGTGCTCGCCGACGAGCGGCCGCAGGTAGAAACTCCGCCGGGAAAGATTCTGGTCGAGCATTCGAGTATCAATCCGAACAAAGCCGCGCACATCGGACACCTGCGCAACGCCATCTTGGGCGACACCTTTGTTCGGCTGCTTCGTTACGCGGGCAGGGAAGTGGATGTGCAGAACTACATCGACAACACCGGCGTACAGGTAGCGGACGTGGTGGTCGGCTTTTTGTATATCGAGAAGAAATCGCGGGTCGAGATTGAGCAGTTGGCTGCGCAGCCGCGCTTCGACTACTACTGCTGGGATCTCTACGCGCGGGCCTCAAAGTGGTACGAGCAGGATAAGCAGAATCTCCAGATTCGGCTGAAGACTCTGCATGAGATCGAGGCCGGCGGAAACGAGACCGCGGCCCTCGCGGACCTGATCTCCGTCGCCGTTCTGCGCCGCCATCTCGAGACCATGGACCGGCTCGATATCGAATATGACTTCCTGCCGCGCGAGAGCGAGATCTTGCGTCTGCATTTCTGGGATGCAGCTTTCGGAAAGCTAAAAGACTCGGGGGTCTTGTTCTTCGAGAATGACGGTAAGAACAAGGGCTGCTGGGTAATGCGGCGGGCGGGAACTGCAAAATCTGAAAACGCAGAGGGCGCAGAGAAAGTCGGAGAGGGCGCAGAGTCAGGCGATGCGGTTTCCGAGGAAGACCAGAAAGTTATCGTGCGCTCTAACGGCACGGTTGGTTATGTCGGCAAAGACATCGCTTACCACATGTGGAAGTTTGGACTCTTGGGCCGCGACTTCGCCTACCGCAAGTTCTACAAGTATCCCAACGACCATCAGGTCTGGATATCCACGACCGAGGGCGAGCCCGACCATCCTCATTTCGGCGACGTGGCGGAGATTTACAACGTCATCGATGCGCGCCAGTCCGAAGCGCAGAGCACTGTGATCGAAGCCCTGCGCGGACTCGGTCACAACGAGGCCGCCGATCACTACACGCATTTCTCCTACGAGATGGTCGCGCTCACGCCGCGTTGCGCCGCTGAGCTGGGTTACGAACTTTCCGAAGAAGACAAGGCCAGGTCGTACATCGAAGTGTCTGGACGCAAGGGCTTCGGAGTAAAAGCCGATGATTTGATCGATCGCTTGATTACTTCAGCGAAAACGGAGGTCGATCAGCGGCATGCCGAACTCACCGACGATGATCGCCGCTCGATCGCCACCCAGATTGCTATCGGCGCGCTTCGTTATTTCATGCTGAAGTACACGAAGCCTTCGGTGATTGCATTCGACTTCGAAGAGGCATTGAGTTTTCAAGGGGAAACCGGACCTTACGCGCAGAATGCCGTCGTACGCGGAACCAGCATTTTCCGGAAGGCTGGACTGAACCCTGAGCAATTCGCCTCGGAGACTTCAAGTTCCTTCTCATCGGAGGAGTTCGACAGGTATTTCAAGGACGAGGCGGGAAACGAACTTTGGGAGTTGTGGCTTGCGGCTGCCAAAACGTCCTACAGCGTTGATCAGTGCATCGCCACGACGGAACCGGCTTACCTGGCCAAGCACGTATTCGAGTTGGCTCAGCTATTTCATGCCTTCTATCATCGGCACCGTGTTTTGGACGAACCAGACGAGAACCGAAAACGATTTCTGCTCGCGACCGTAGCCGTGGTGCGCCGCGAACTAGTGCGCACGCTCAAGGTGCTCGGTATCGACGCTCCCCCGGTGATGTAATTTTCAACTGTCATTCGGTAACATAACTGATAGCTATTGCATAATCCCATCCGCGTTTGCAGGCTCCAGGGGGCCGTGTGAGTTCCGGCTGACCTCTGGGTTGTCGCGAGGTCCTGCGATCGATTCTAGGGCCGTTTACTGGCTAGCAATGGCCATTCTACGAGACCACGGGACCTTGTCTGCGGCACTCAAAGGATCATGCTAGTTTATTATCTGAAAGCTACGGACATTGTCAATCACTTACGTGGGGTGCGCCGAGCAGGCAGCAACCTCGCCCCCTCCTAAGGCATCTAATCATTCAGTCAGGGAAGTGGGGGAGGTGCCATGCGAACCTTTGGACGAATTGTGAGTGCGATGTTGCTGTTGGCGGCGTCGGCCTTTGCCGCGCCGAAGCCTTCTACGCCCGATCGGCCCTTCCCCGCAGTTTTGAAGAACGCTCGCTTCGTTTACGTTGCTTCTTACGATGGCGACCAGTTCAGCACGAACCTGTTTCCGCAGGATCGCGCAGCGATTGCGGCAGTTGAGGATTCGATCCGCAAATGGGGCAAGCTGATGGTGGTGACCCGTGCTTCCGACGCCGACATCATCGTTTTGGTGCAGAGCCGGCCTTCGGAAGACGTGATGGCCGTGTATGACGCGCACGAGCGCGGGGGCCAGTATCTGTGGCGCACCATGGGCCGCGACGGACTACAGACCGGCGAGACCCCGATGGCCACACAGTTTGAAAAAGGCTTCGAGTCGGTGCAGTCGAAGTAGGCGCCCCTCGAGTAAGGTTGCAGTAAGCGAACACGGACGTTGCATCTGCCAGGTTTCGAACCTGATCCTGGCAAATGTGCGGTCCGTGTTTTCGCCTTTAGGGGAGTGCCGGAATCCAAGTCTCGACGATCCAGGAACGGGCATCGCGTTCCGGCGGGCGGGGACGCCCGCCGCTCCATCGATCATCAATTTATAGATTGCGGGTTTTGGCTTTTCGGAGTCGAGTCATTTCGGGCGCCGGTATTCGGCGTCGAATGTGACTTGCCACGTCTTGCCGCCATCGCGGGAAATCTCGATCACCTGGCGCAGGCGATCGCCATTGAGCGGAGTCAGGGTCGTGCGGTCGAGATACGACGTGCCATCCGGCTTTGGGATTTCGCCCTGGAAGCGCACGCCGCCATCTTTGAATTCCTCGACCAGTCTCTTCTCCTTGATCGGACCTACGGCTGTTACCCAAACCTGTTTCCACTGCTTGGTGGCGCGCTGGTAATAGAAGAGGCTCTTGCCATCCGCGCCGCGCGGGTCGAGTTCGTGCCAGTTCTCGATCAAAGCGCAGCCGTCCAGAATCTTCTCGATGAAGTTTTCGCCGCCCTTGCTGCCGTCCTGATTATCGAAGACGTCCCAGTGCCCGAGCCAGAAGTCGAGCTTGTGGTATGCGGGGTCGTGTTCGCAGGGATGATCGGTGGCTGGGGAGGCCGGCGTCTGCGCAGTAGACAGCGCCGCAAATGCCAACAAATATGCCAACACATATAGTCTCAGTGGGGACATGGAATCTCCGCACCGATGGACTGATGAGAGGGCGAAACGTCATCAGCGACCGAGCCGCATTGTTTTCCGGTGGATGGTTGTGGGTCGGACACTCTCGTCTGACAAAGGCTGTGCCGATATTGGGGTCGGTCGGACAGGAGTGTCCGACCAAATGAATTTGCCGCGTCCGGCGGGCGAGGACGCCCGCCGCTCCATCGATCAATGGCTAGCGACTAGGGACCGACGACTAGTGACTAACCACTAGCCCTTGAAGTCCTTTACAAACTCCACCAGGCTGCGCACCGCAATGCCTGACGGCCCCTTCGCGATCCAGGGCTTGGCCTCTTCGGTCCAAGCCGTTCCCGCGATGTCGAGGTGTAGCCACGGCGTATCTTCGGCAAATTCTTTCAGGAACATCGCGGCCGTGATCGCGCCTCCCCAGCGGCCGCCGGAGTTCACGATGTCGGCGATGCCGGAGCGAATGACCTCTTTGTATTCGTCGTCGAGCGGCATGCGCCAGAATTTTTCACCGGCCAGATCCTCGGCTTTGCTGAAGCGCTCGTACATCTTTTCGTCGTTGGCGAAGATGCCGGCATTGATGTAGCCGAGCGCGACCACGACGGCTCCCGTGAGCGTTGCCGCGTCGATCAGGTGCGTGCAGCCAAGTTGGCGCGCGTAGAACAGGCCGTCCGCGAGGACGAGGCGGCCTTCGGCGTCAGTATTGATGATCTCGATGGATTTTCCCGACATGGCGATCTGCACGTCGCCGGGCTTCTGCGCTTTGCCCGAGGGCATGTTCTCGGTGGCGCAGACGATCGCCGTGACTTTGATTGTGGGCTTGAGCAGGGCAATGGCGCGCATGGCGCCCAGCATGGCGGCTCCGCCCGCCATGTCGTACTTCATCTTCTCCATGCCGTCAGCGGGCTTGATCGAGATGCCGCCGGTGTCGAAGGTGATGCCTTTTCCGACGAGCCCGAGCACGGGCTTTTCCGGTGCGCCTACTGGCTCATATTTCAAAACGATGAGCGCCGGTGGCTCGTCTGACCCTTGGGCTACACTCCAGAACGCGCCCATCTTTAATTCTTTGATTTTGTCGGCGCCATAGACTTCGCACTTCAGTCCGACTTCTTGCGCCATCTTTTTCGCGCGATCCGCGAGCATCGTTGGCGTCATCCGGTTCGAGGGCTCGTTGACCAACTCGCGCGTGAAGTTCTGCGATTCGCCGATCACGCGCGCTTCTTCGAGCGCCGGCTGCAGCTTTGCGTCGTCGGAGCCTGCAACGACAGTCAACTCGTCGATCTTCTGATCCTTGCGGTCGCTCTTGTAGGTGTCGGCATCGAAGTTGCCGACGAACGCGCCTTCGACGATGGCCTTGATCGACTGCTCGCCCGTCAGTCCCGAAGCCGGGGCCACAAAGGCGAAGGTGCGCAGACCTTTGGTCTTGAGAGTCCGGACAGCGGTCCCGGCCACGCGACGCAGTTCGAATCCCGTGAAACCCGAAGCTTTGCCACCGCCCAGCAGAAGCAGGCGACGCGCCTTTAGGCCCGCGGGGTGGTGAATGAGCGTTACCTCGCAACTCTTGCCGGTGGCTTCGCCGTTCGTGATGACCTCGGCGGCCGCTTTCTTCACGCCGTCGTCGGTGCTCTCGACGCTAACGTCGGGTTTGTCTTTGCTGCCGCGGTCGAGCGCGACCACGACCAGGCATTCGGTATCCAGCTGAGAAGGAGCAGAGGAAGACAGTTTGGTTTTCATGAGTGTCTCCATTTTCATCACCGGCGGGGGAATCCGCAAGGCGTGGACTGAGTGGAGGAATCGGATTTGCGAACAAACCCCACGCAGACGGGCCGCGCAGGGCACAAAAATCTTAAAACGCAGAGGGCGCGGAGAACTGCCGCAGAGGTCGCAGAGAAAAGCTGTTACCGCAAAGATCGCCAAGAAGTGCCGCAGAGGACGCCAGGGTGCGTCGAGGGAGGCTTCGCGGCTCTTCCTTCGCGCAATTGCAGCTAACAAGGCTCACGCGCTTACCCGGCAGAGTGTTAGCGGCGTTTGTCTGCGCTCTATCACGTTGTCATGACATTGCAATCACTAAGGTTTTACCTGCAGCAGACACCGTAATGACAACCACTGCTGCTGCTATCGCTACGCTCTATTCACCTTAAGACATACCCGTCGCCCCGGGGCTTCGAAATTGAATCGGAGGAGATGCGGTGAAAAAGATTACTTGGACTTTCATTCTGGGATTGTTGTCGCTGGCGGTGGCGACGGCTTCCTTTGCGCAGACCAGTTACACACAAGCGAATCTGGTCGGCGATCAGGCTGGCGTAGGTGCTCACACGGACGCTCAGCTTTCGAACCCCTGGGGAATCTCTTTCATCCCGGGAGATGTTTTCTGGATTGCGAACAATAACGGCGGCACTTCGACTACCTACGACGCGGCCGGCAACAAGCAGGCCATCACCACCGGAATTCCGGTAGCCGCGCACAATCCGTGCGCAGTCGGCTGCCCGACCGGCACAGTGGCCAACACGGTTGCGACCGATTTCGGTGGCGCGACTTTCATTTTCGATACCGAAGACGGAATCATTGCCAGCTGGAACGGCACGCTGAATGCGAAGACCCAAGTGGACAATTCCGCCAACGGCGCGGTCTACAAGGGGCTGGCGCTGGTGAACAATGGCGGGGTGAATTTTCTGCTGGCCGCGAACTTCAACAGTGGCGCCATCGACGTATTCGATAGCCGGTTCAGTGCTGCGACCCTGACTGGCGGATCGTTCCGCGATCCCACCTTGCCCGCTGGATACGCTCCGCATGGCGTGCACGTCATCAACAACCTGGTTTTCATTGCCTATGCCCAGCAGGATGCGGCCAAGCATGATCCCGTGCTCGGCGCAGGTCTTGGACTGGTCGATGTGTTTCATACCGACGGCAGCTTTCTTCGCCGTGGCATGACCGGTGGAACTCTGAACGCGCCCTGGGGAGTGGTGATGGCCTCCGCAAATTTCGGCACATTCTCGAATGACTTGCTGGTCGGCAACTTTGGCGATGGCACCATCAATGCTTTCGACACAGCCGGCACTTTCAAAGGCCAGATGAAGAACGAGAACAATCAGCTGATTGCGATTCCGGGATTGTGGGACATGGTATACGGCGCCGGTGGCACGGGCGATCCGAATACGCTCTACATCACGGCGGGAGGCTCTTCGCAGACGCACGGCCTGTTCGCAACGCTGGTGCCGACTGCGGCCGCAGGGAAAGATTTCGCCCTGCAGTTGTCGGCGACTTCGGCGACCGTAACGCGCGGTGGATCGGCGACCGTGAATATTGCCTCGACGGCTTCGGGCGGTTTCACAGGCCCCGTCAACCTCTCGTGCACGGGATTGCCCGCGGGCGTGACGTGCGCCTTCAATCCGGCAGCAATTGACCCGAGCGTGGCCGGAGCGAGTTCGCAACTGACCATCGCCGTGGGCACGACCTACATTCCGCCGAACCCATACATCGCCGGATCGTTCCTGATGCTGGGTGCGGTCGGCATGTTCTGGGGAACGCGGCGCCGCGAAGGAACGCGGTCGAAGAAGGCCTGGGCACTGGGCGGTTTGGTGCTGCTGGTGGCCTTGATGATGGCCGCCGTCGGATGCGGAAGCTATTCGAATAGCCGCACGCAGCCCGGTACGACCGTGATGGTGGTCGGCACGTCGGGGGGCGTCTCGCACGCCGATCCGCTGGCGCTAACAATTCAGTAGTCGATGTTCGTTGGGGTGTAACTCTCTCCTAAGGTCCGGGTCGAAAGACTCGGACCATTTTTTGTCCAGTCGCTAGTCTCCAGTCGCTAGTCGCTAGCGACGAACGTGGAGGGACAGGCGTCTCGCCCGTCCGGCGGGCGGGGACGCCCGCCGCTCCATCGGGCCGAAGCATCTTGATCTTATGGCAATGAGTTCATGTCGCGAACGAAGGATTTTGCTGAAGACTGCGACTAGAGACTAGCGACTGATCTACTGTCTTCTTCCCCGCGCCACTGCCTCGCGGGCTTCTTTGTCGGCGGTGCGGCGGCGCTCGGTTTCGCGCTTGTCCCACAGTTGTTTGCCCTTGGCCAGTGCGAGTTCCACTTTCACGCGGCCACCCTTGAAGTACATCCGAGTCGGTATCAGCGTCAGGCCCTTCTGCTGGGTCTTGCCAATCAACTTGCGGACTTCGTCTTTGTGGACGAGCAGTTTGCGGGTGCGTAGCGGGGCGTGATTGAAGATGTTGCCGTGGTCGTAAGGGCCGATGTGGGCATTCAGCAGCCAGAGCTCGCCGTCCTTGACTAAGCCGTAGGAATCCTTGAGGTTGGCGTGGCCCCCGCGAACGGATTTCACCTCGGTGCCAGTCAGGACGATCCCGGTCTCAAATTTTTCCAGCAAGAAGTAGTTATGCGAAGCGATCCTATTAACGGCGGCGTCTCTTTGCCCGGAGGCGGTCGGGTCGCGCCGGGGATTTTTCTCCGGATTCGGCTTCGTCTGATGGGTTTGCGGGCGCGCCATGGTTAGAAAAACGTTATCACATGGCGGGAGGCGCTGGTTTGGAGCACAACCCGTCGTCGACTCTTGGGTTTAGGTGGGGAAGGGAGAGTTCGGCGGAGTTGCACCGGGGGTCGGTCACCAATTTCCGAGCCAGGAAGCACACCGCTTTTTCCCTTTCAATGGAGGACGGGCAGTCGCCGTCCGGCGGGCGAGGACACCGCCGCTCCATCGAATGCCTACCGGGTGCTCATGGGACTACGACCAAAGAGTGTAAATGCCGATGAAACAGTGACTTCGGAACTGCTGAGGCGCGATGCTATAATCACGCAGCTTCCCGTGAATTTCAGCCTATACCAAGGCGATGAACTCCCCCGAGGGACGATTGCCGTCCCGGATTCCGCTTGCATACGAGGAACGAGTCAATGAGACGTTTGTGTAGCCCGGTGGCGATGCTACTTGTCGTCCTGGCTGTAGCCCTGCCTTTGGCCGCCGATAGCGCCCGGTCCAACTACAACAAAGGGGTTGACGCCGAGAAGCGGCAGGACTACGAGCGCGCCTTCGAGTATTTCCAAGAGGCTTTCCGGCAGAAGCCAAAGGACTTGCGTTACCGGACGGCGTACGAGCACACCAAGTTTCTGGCTGCTGCGGCGCACGTGCATCGTGGGCAGCTGTTGCGGGAGGGCGGCAAGCTCGACGAAGCCATCGTTGAATTCCAGAAAGCGTCGGCCATTGATCCGTCCAGCTTCATTGCCCAGCAGGAACTGCGCCGCACCCAGGACATGATTAACCAGGCGACGAATCCGCCGCAGGCGGTAGCGCCCCTGCCGAATGCGCTGCGCAAGCGGCTGGCCGAGGCGTCGGGGCCGGTGGAGTTGACGGCGATCTCGAACGTGCCGATCACTTTGAAGTCGACCGAAGACACGAAGGTGATTTACGAGATCGTCGGCAAGCTGGCGGGGATCAACGTGCTGTTCGATCCCGATTACACTTCGCGGAAGATCCGCATTGATCTGAACGGGGTCACGCTCGAAGAAGCGCTGGGAATCATCGCGCTGGAGTCGAAAACCTTCTGGCGTCCGGTGACGCCCAACACGATTTTTATAGCCGCCGACAATCCGGCCAAGCGGAAAGAACTTGATCAAAGCGTCATCAAAACTTTTTATCTTTCGAACTTATCGCAAGCGACCGAGTTGCAGGACGTTGTGAACGCCATGCGCACGCTGCTGGAAGTGCAGCGCATTCAGCAACTGCAATCGCAGAACGCCATCATCGTAAGAGGCACGCCCGACCAGATTGCGCTGGCGCAGAAGTTTGTTGACGATCTCGATAAAGCCAAGCCGGAAGTCATCATTGATGTAGTGGTCATGCAGGTGAGCAAGGACAAGAACCGGACCCTCGGCATCACGCCGCCTACCAGCACCAGCATTTCGCTCAACAACAACATCAACAACACGACCACGGGCACCGGCACGGGCACATCGAGTGGCTCAAGCGGCTCGAACGGCGGCATCAACCTGAACCGCATCGGCAACCTCAACGCGACCGACTTCACGATCACGGTGCCGGGGATCACGGCTTCGGCGATTATCGGCGACAGCAGCACCAAGATTATTCAGAACCCGCAGATCCGCGCCCTCGACGGGCAGAAGGCCACGCTCAAGATCGGCGACCGCGTGCCGGTTGCGACGGGATCGTTTCAGCCCGGTATCGGCGGCGTCGGCATCAACCCGCTGGTCAACACGCAGTTCCAGTATCTCGATGTGGGCGTGAACATTGACATCACGCCGCGTGTACACGCAGGACGCGAAGTCACGCTGAAAATCAGTCTCGACATTTCTTCGGTTACCGGCAATTCGAACATCGGCGGCATCAGCCAGCCCGTCATCGGGCAGCGCAAGATCGAGCACGAAATCCGCCTGAAGGAAGGCGAAGTCAACCTGCTGGGCGGCATGATGGAAGAAGACCAGACGCAGTCTTTGAGCGGGTTGCCGCTGCTGTCGCAGATTCCATTCCTGAAATATTTCTTCGGATCCGATACGCGCGATCATCGCGAGAACGAACTGGTATTTGCGCTCATCCCGCACATCGTGCGCGGGCCGGATGTGAACGATTCGAACCAGCGGCTGATCGATGTGGGCACGGCGAACTCGCTGCAATTGCGGCATGTCTCGAAGTCGGAAGCAGCGCCGGCAGCCGGCGCGGCCGCGGGGACACCGCAGGCCGCGGCACCTGGAGGACAGGCTCGCCCGGCGACGCCAACCCCAGCTACGCCTACTCCCACGCCCGCGCCGGTCACCGCACCTGGTGCTGGAGCCAGTTTCCTGTTTGATCCGGGCACGATCACGCAGGCCAAGGGCGCGACCTTTACGGTCAACATTCTGATTTCCGGAGCGCAGAACGTGTACTCGGTGCCGCTGCAGCTGAATTACGATCCGAGCAAGCTGCAGTTGATGAACGTTTCGAACGGCGGCTTCCTCTCGCAGGACGGGCAGACCGTGGCGCTCGTACACCGCGAAGATGAGACCAGCGGCACGCTGCAGATCACGGCCACGCGTCCTCCGAATACGGGCGGCGTGTCAGGGCAGGGATCGGTGGTGACGATGACATTCATGGCGAAAGCCGCCGGACAATCGCCGCTGACCATTACGCGTGGCGGCGCGCGCGATCCCGCCATGCAGCCCATCACGGTGAACGGCGCGCAGGCGGTTGTGACGATTCAGTAGGCTGGCAGGAGAATTGTTTCAATGAAGTTGCAGTTGCCAATCCGACGGGACGGTGCGTGGCGCGGATTCACGTTGATGGAGTTGATCGTCGCCACCGCCATCATATGCATTCTGGTGGCGATGGCGGTGCCGGTAACAACCAAAGTCATCAAACGGGAGCGGGAACGCGAGCTGCGCTACGACCTGTGGATGATCCGGGACGCGATCGATCGTTACAAAGATGCGGCGGACCAGGCGAAGTTCCAGATCAAGTTGGGCAGCGAAGGTTATCCGCCGGATCTGGATACCCTGGTGCAGGGCGTGGACTCGAACGGAAAGAAACTAAAATTTCTTCGCCGCATCCCGATCGATCCGATGACCGGGAAAGCGGAGTGGGGCATGCGCTCCATGCAGGACGATCCCACCTCGGACTCGTGGGGCGGCGAGAGTGTGTTCGACGTCTACACCCAGTCCACAGGCACGGGGCTCGACGGCACGAAGTATAAGGACTGGTAGATGGGACGCGAACACACATCCAGGCGGAGCCGGGGCTTCACGCTGATCGAGATGATGATCGTGGTCAGCCTGATCCTCATCCTGGTGTCGATCGCCCTGCCGGTTTATAACCGATCCATTCTGCGTGCCAAAGAAGGCGTGCTGAAGCAGGATTTGTTCACGCTCCGCCAGGTCATCGATCAGTACACGATGGACAAGAAGAAGGCGCCGCAGGCGCTCGACGACATCGTTACAGCTGGATACCTCAAGGTCGTTCCCAAAGATCCTTTCACCAACGAACCCAACTGGACGCTGGAACAGGAAGATGCCACGGAGGCCACGGACCAGCAGGAACCGGGGATCATCGACGTGCACAGCTCGTCGAATCTGACGGCCTCGGATGGGACGGCGTATTCGTCGTGGTAGCGTAGTCGTCAGTCACTAGTCGCTAGTCGTCAGCCAAAACCAACTCCTTCGCTGGTATTCAGCAGATCGCTTCATACATAATGAGCCGATGGAGCGGCGGGCGTCCCCGCCCGCCGACGGGCGAGACGCCCGTCGCTCCATTGATCTCCAGCAAAGTACGCACCTGCCCACGAATTGCGCCCGTCTTCCGGAAGCAATACCATTGACGCATGCCGGTAGAGACTGAGATTTCTCCCAAAACCTACACGCCGATTCGTGCGCCGCGCGGGAATTCGATTTCCTGCAAGGGCTGGCAGCAGGAAGCCGCCATGCGCATGCTCATGAACAATCTGGATGAAGAAGTCGCCGAGCGGCCGCAGGATCTCGTCGTGTACGGCGGCACCGGCCGGGCGGCGCGCAGTTGGGAGGCGTACCGCGCGATCGTTGAAACGCTGAAGACGCTCGA
The DNA here is from genome assembly GCA_963745435.1 of uncultured Acidobacteriota bacterium. GTDB lineage: Bacteria > Acidobacteriota > Terriglobia > Terriglobales > Acidobacteriaceae > Gp1-AA133. The sequence goes on from CAVUXK010000008.1 coordinate 418,060, forward strand.
CAACGACGAGACGCTGCTGGTGCAGTCGGGCAAGCCGGTGGGCGTATTCAAGACACACGATCACGCGCCGCGCGTGCTGATCGCGAATTCAAATCTGGTGGGGCACTGGTCGAACTGGGACAAGTTCAACGAACTCGAGCGGGCCGGGCTGATGATGTACGGGCAGATGACGGCCGGTTCGTGGATCTATATCGGCTCGCAGGGAATTGTCGAAGGCACGTTCGAGACTTTTTCGGCGGCGGGAGAGAAACATTTCGGTGGTGATCTTGCAGGCAAGCTGATCGTTTCCGGCGGCATGGGCGGCATGGGTGGAGCGCAGCCGCTGGCGGCGACCATGACTGGCGCGGCGTTTCTTGGGATTGATGTTGATCCGGAACGGATCAAGAAGCGCATCAAGACCGGCTATTGCGACTTCATGGTGACGACGCTCGATGAAGCGTTGCGCATCCTGAAGAACGCCGTTCGCAAGAAGGAAAACGTTTCCGTCGGCCTGGTAGGGAATTGCGCCGACATCATTCCCGAGTTGGCCGAGCGCGGCGTGGTGCCCGACATTCTCACCGACCAGACTTCGGCGCACGATCCGTTGAATGGATACGTTCCCAACGGCATGACCTTCGAGCAGGCGCTCGAACTGCGCAAGCGCGATCCCAAGGCCTACGAAGAGAAGTCGTTCGATGCGATGGCGCGGCACGTCGAAGGCATGCTGCGGCTGCAGAAGATGGGATCGGTGACCTTCGACTACGGCAACAACATTCGCACCTATGCGTTTCAGCGCGGAGTAAAAGACGCGTACGACTTTCCGGGATTTGTGCCGGCGTACATTCGTCCGCTGTTCTGCGAAGGGCGCGGCCCGTTTCGCTGGGTAGCGTTGTCGGGCGAGGCGTCGGACATCGCGGTGACCGATGATCTGGTGCTCGAGTTGTTTCCCGAGAACCGCATTCTGCGCCGCTGGATTGATCTGGCGCGAAAGCGGATCAAGTTTCAGGGACTGCCGGCGCGCATCTGCTGGCTGGGCTACGGCGAGCGTGCGCAGTTCGGCCTGGCGATGAACGATCTCGTGAAGAAAGGGAAGATCAAGGCGCCGATCGTGATCGGGCGCGACCATCTTGATTGTGGTTCGGTGGCTTCGCCCTTCCGGGAAACAGAGAGCATGAAAGATGGAAGTGACGCGGTGGCCGACTGGCCGATTCTGAATGCGTTGCTGAACACGGCCGCGGGCGCGTCATGGGTGTCGGTACACAACGGCGGTGGCGTGGGCATCGGTTACTCGCTGCACGCGGGGCAGGTGCTGGTGGCCGACGGAACGGACATGATGGCCAAGCGCATTGAGCGGGTCCTGACGACCGATCCGGGGATGGGCGTGATCCGCCACGTGGATGCGGGGTATGACGAGGCGAAGGCATTTGCGGAGAAGAAGGGTGTTCGGATTCCGATGAAACACGTCGTTGGTCGTTAGTTGGCCAGACGTCGAGCAAAAATTTCACTTATCACGATTTCGGACCCTGAGATATTCACCGGGAAGCATCACTGCGGTTCCTTTAATTCTTTTCCCTAGGTACGGACCGAAGTGTCGGATGTCTCCGGTGAGAAGGTGAGAGGCTCCCGCTCGGAGCGCCGCGAGCAAGATTGGTACATCTTTTCCCGGCAGGGAAACTCCTGAAGGCAACGTGCCGGGGCCTTCTTCAACCAACTGCAGACTTTCAGACAGTCGGATCAGGCGCTGATGCTGGGCGTGCTCCTCCAGGTTTGCGCGGGCTTCCTCGAGGGCGTAGCGGGACGTACACAACACCGCGTCCTTCAAACTCCACAGTTCCAATAGCCCCGCATTGGGACGGTACGCGGCGGAGAAGAGCACATTGGCGTCGAGGAAAAGGCGATCCATCTAAACCGGGCGCCGGTGCGGAATCAAGTCAGGATCCAAGCCGAGGTCGCGGACCGCCTTCCGTGCCTTGCGATAGTCTGCTTGGGTGGTAGCGTTGGCAAGCAGGAACTCCGCTTTTCGCTCTGGACTATATCTTTCTACTGGTACGACCACGGCGGGGCGAATCAGAATACCGTCATCCGTTTCTTCCGCGATGATCATGCTGCCTTCTTCGATTCCAAACCGCCTGCGTAACTTCGCAGGCACGATGATCGCGCCCCGTTTTCCCACTTTCGCCGATTCCATAGATCTCCGATCCGAATGCCCGATATTAGCATGTGCCTGATATTCAGGCAATCAGGCAGAAGTCACGGACTGCTCGGGTGCCGGGTTGGCTGGTAAACTCAAGAATCTTCATGGCGTTATCTAAAAGGCGCAATATAGAAACTCTTCGTGCCCTGCTACTGGTCGATATCGGCCAACTCCTGACTTTGCAGCTTCCGAGCTGTAATGTGCCGCGACGCGGCGCTGATCTTCAGGAACTCTCCATTCTCGAAGACGCCGCTGTTCTCTGCCTGGGAGGCAAGATCGTTTCCGTCGGCAAAACAAAAGACGCGCTCCGCGATCCCTGGCTCAAGAAGAATCGTAAGAAGGTCATCGAGTTCGACTGCGAAGGTCAGGTTGTACTGCCGGGCTTTGTCGACTCGCATACCCATCCTGCGTTCATGAATCCGCGGTTGGTGGATTTTGAGAAACGCGCGGCCGGAGCCACCTACGAAGAAATCGCCGAAGCGGGAGGCGGAATTCGTTCCAGCATCGAACCGGTTCGCAAGGCAGGGAAGAGTGCGCTGGCCGACAAAATTCTCAGCGCGCTGCGCGAAATGGCTGAGCTCGGCACGACTACGGTTGAAGCAAAATCCGGCTATGGACTAGCTCTGGATGCAGAGATGAAGTCGCTGCAGGCGATCCGGCAAGCTGCGTCGGGTTGGCCCGGGACGGTGATTTCCACGCTGCTGGGCGCGCACGTAGTGCCGCAGGAATTTCGCGGTCGCTCACAAAAGTATGTCGAGATCGTCTGTAAGGAGATGATTCCGCAGGCTGCGCGCCGCAAGCTGGCCGAATTCGTGGATGTCTTCTGTGATCGCGGTGCATTTTCGGCGGAAGAAACGGCGACAATCTTCGCGGCCGCTCGCGAACATAAGTTGAAAACGCGGGCGCACGTGGGTCAGTTGTCGTCGACACCGCTGGAGAGGTTGCTCGAATTTCAACCGGCGTCGCTCGATCACATGGATCATGTAAGTGACGACGACATCGCGCGGTTGGCCAAGAGCGACACCGTCGCAACCTTTGTGCCTGGCGCTAACTACTTCTTAGGATTGGAGAAATATCCGGCGGCACGGAAATTCATCGACGCGGGGGTTTCCGTAGCGCTCGCGACCGATTACAATCCAGGTAGTTCTCCCACCGCCAGCATGCCATTCGTCATGTCGTTGGCGTGCACGCACATGAAAATGTCGCCCGCGGAAGCCGTGGCCGCAGCCACGATCAACGGCGCATGTGCGCTCGGAGTCGAGAGTCGCAAGGGGTCGATCGAACCGGGGAAAGATGCGGATCTGGCCGTGTTTGATGTGGAGGACTACAGGGAGATTCCGTACTGGGTTGCATCGAATCGATGCGCGTTGACCGTACTGAATGGGATTCCCGTGGCTTCGGGTAGTTCCGGGAACTTGGGGTGAACTGCCACAGGAGCGTTTCCGTATAAAGGTAGAAAGATCGCGGTTGGCAGCGGGAGTGTGTCCAGTGAGTGGAGCAACTCGCTGCTGATCGTGTGCAATCCGGCCATTTCGTCGAATTTTCGCATCATAGAGTTGGAGTGAATCAATCGAAATGAAGCGCATTTTTCTGTCGTTTGCATTTTTGATGTTGCTGTGCGGGATTGCGGCAGCGCAACGGCTTCCGGAGATTGCCATACCGGAGAACTACCAGGTTTCCTTTGCTCCCGATTTTGAAAAAGACAATTTCGCAGGCGAAGAAACCATCCAGCTGCAGGTGCTTAAGTCCACTTCGCAGATCGTTCTGAATTCTGCCGAGATCAGTTTCGAAGAGGCGACCGTTTCCACGGGCGGCACAACGCAGAAGGCGAATGTCGCGCTCGATAAAGCCAAAGAAATGGCCACGCTGTCGTTTGAGAAGGAAATCCAGCCTGGTCCGGCAAGCATACATATCAAGTACACCGGCATTCTCAACGATGAGTTGCGTGGTCTGTATCTGGGAAAAGACAAGCAGGCGCGTAAATATGCCGTCACTCAATTCGAAGCCACTGACGCGCGACGCGCGTTTCCTTCCTTCGATGAGCCCGCCTATAAGGCCACGTTCGATATTTCAGTAATCGCCGACAAGGACATGGCAGCAATCTCAAACGCAAAGATCGTTTCGGATACGCCTGGTCCCTCTGCGGATAAGCACACGGTGAAGTTTGCGACTACGGCGAAAATGTCTTCGTATCTGGTGGCGCTGGCGGTCGGACATTTTGAGTACGTGGAAGGCGAGGCGGATGGAATTCCGATTCGCGTGTGGGGGCCGCCGGGAACGAAAGCAGAGCGGGGCCTATGCGCTGGAAGTTTCCAAGTGGTGCATGAAGTACTTCGACCAGTATTTCGGCATCAAGTATCCGTTCGAGAAGCTCGACATGATCGGCCTGCCGGATTTTTCCGCCGGCGCCATGGAGAACACCGGCTTCATCACGTATCGTCAGGCGGAACTGCAGTTGGATGACAAGGTCGCCTCGGTGGAACTGCACCAACTGGTAGCCACGGTGATTGCGCACGAGATGGCGCACCAGTGGTTCGGCGATCTGGTGACCATGCAGTGGTGGGACGACATCTGGTTGAACGAAGGCTTCGCGACCTGGATGGAAAACAAAGCTGTCGGCACGTGGAGGCCTGAATGGCATTTCGAACTGGCCGACGTGGAAGATACGGCGGCAGTTTGAATTTCGATTCGCTGAACAACACGCGGCCCATCCATCAGGCGGCGGAAACTCCCGCGCAGATCCAGGAACTTTTCGACGGCATCGCCTATGACAAGGCGGCTTCGGTGCTGCGCATGCTGGAGGCTTACCTTGGCCCTGAGGTGTTTCGCGCGGGCGTGAATCAATATCTGAAGGAACATTCGTACGGCAATTCGACGGCTGACGATTTCTGGAAAACACTGGCGAGGGTGTCGAAGAAGCCGGTCGATCAGATCATGCCGACTTTCGTGAAACAGCCGGGCACGCCTCTGGTAAGCGTGCGCTCGCAATGCACGGGAAGCACAGATTCGGTGACTCTTTCGCAGACGCGTTACTTTTATGATCGGTCCTTGTTCGACGCGGGTAGTCCTGAATTGTGGCAAGTGCCGGTCTGCTTGAAGCAAAGCGCGTCGGGCGGCAAGGCAGGCGAGAAGTGCGTTCTGCTGACCAAGAAATCTGAAACGGTAGAGCTTCCGGGATGCGGCTCGTGGGTGATGGCAAATGCTGGAGCGCACGGCTACTACCGGTCGGGATATTCTTCGGACGCGATCCGCGCGATGGGACGCAGTATTGAGAAGGACCTGAGCCCGGCGGAGCGAGTGGCGGTGCTCAATGATTCGTGGGCATCGGTGCGCGTCGGCAAGCAACAGATTGGGGACTTCCTCGCGCTGACCGAGGGGCTGCAATCAGACCGTACGCGCGCGGTGATGTCGCAGGTCACGCTGAAGCTCGACTACATCGCAACCTATCTGGTCAGCGACGGGGACCGCGCCGGATACCAGCAGTGGGTGCGGCGTTTGCTGGCTCCTGCCGCCAAAGAACTCGGATGGCGGCCGCAGCCCGGAGAAAGCGACGAGACCAAGAGCTTGCGGGCGCGCGTGCTGTACACGCTTGGCTATGCGGGGCGGGATCCGGACGTGATCGCGTCGGCGCGAAAGCTCACGGAACGGGCGCTGCAGGAGCCGGCATCAATCGATTCCACGGTTGCTTTCACCGCGTTTTCGCTGGCTGCGCAGAATGGTGACGCGGCGCTGTATGACCAGTTGATGGCGAAGATGCAGGCCAGTGGCACGAGCCTGGAGAGTTACTACTTGTACTTCCAGACGCTCTCAAAGTTCCACAATTCGAAACTGCTCGAGCGCACGCTCGAGTACGCGATCTCTCCTTCAGTTCGTAGCCAGGACACGCTAGGTATGATCGCCGCGGTCATGAAAAATCCTGCTGGCGGCAAACTCGCGTGGGAGTTCGTGCAGGCGCACTGGTCCGACATCGATAAGGTCGGTGGCGGCTTCACCAGCGGGGAAGTGGTCGGCGCAACCAATGTGTATTGCGAGTCGGGCTTGCACGATCAGGTGCAGGACTTCTTCACCCAGCACCAAGTCCCGACCGCCGAGCGGACGTTGAAGCAATCGCTGGAGAGCATCCACACCTGCGCCGACCTGAAATCGCGGCAAACCCCTGAACTCTCGCAATGGCTGCAAAAGAGGGGAGCAGCGTCAGGGAAGTAGAGCGACACGATCAGCGAAACACTGGGCCTGCGAAGCGAACCTTGCAGGCTTCGAAGGTCCGGTCTTTCCGCTCTGCAGTGAACGGCATGGCCCTCCCAGCCACCCAAAACGTTGGGGGCCAAAGCGTTCATCCTTCGCAGATCATAGAAAGCAGAAATCGTGATGGGGAAATCATAGCGATCGCGCAGCAGGCTGGCGCGAGTTTGAGCGATTGAGTCTCGATTGCTATAATCGAGGGCGTTCCTCACGCTCAACGAGTGTTTCCGGTTGACGGCGCCCGCCGACAGCCTTCATCGACCCAGCGTGACACGAGCGGCTCGCGGCGACACCTGATGGCGCGAGTGATCCAAGCAGTGGCCAGGTAGCTCAGGTGGTAGAGCGCAGCCCTGAAAAGGCTGGCGTCGGGGGTTCAACTCCCTCCCTGGCCACCATCATTCCAAAAAACTTAAGGGGCTATGCCACCGGCCTCCAACCAGCCTCTTCCCGGGCCAAAGTTCACTTCCTTAGGGGTGAGCTCTCGTTGACTTGCCATGGGTCTGGACTTAAGATGTCAACCCAAAATCGGCCCACAAATAGCGCGCTACCCAGCCTGGAATTCGGCGCCGCACGGCGCTTCCGAATTCATCTTTCAGTTCGAAGGGAGCCCCTCATGAGCGCAACCACCACAGCCGTGAACTCATCCACCAGCGCGTACACCACCCCCGCGTTTTGGGAACGCTTGTGGCGGACGGGTGGTATCCAATCCATTTTGTGCTTCCTCGTCGCTTACCTCGTCTACGGCCATCAGCCTGAGGTCGGCGCGTCTGCCAACGCGCTCGTTGCGTTCTACGACGGCGAGCGCACGCGAATCCTGATCGCTACAGTGTTCTACGGGTTCGCGATCCTTAATCTGATGTGGTTCGCAGCGGCGCTACGGACGACGTTGGCGGATGCCGGGCAAGACGGTTGGGGCGCGGCAGCAACCGCCTCCAGTGCAGCGGTCGGAGCGCTTTTCCTTCTGCTGATCACGGTGGTCGCAGCCCTCGCTTATTCGATCGCCGGTTCCGGAAATCAGATGCTAATGTCGGGACTGAACGACTTCGCGTGGGCCGGCGTCGTCTTGACTTCGTTCCCGCGGGCGATGCTGATCATGTCCGGGGCGTTCGGGCTCTGGCGGGCCCGGCTGATTTCGAACGCGCTCTTCGCGGCGGGTGTCGGAGCCGTCGTGCTCGTCTTGCTGGGCGGCACCACGTGGCTGAGCGAGGGATTCTGGTCACCGTACGGTCTCTATTCGCGGTTTATTTCACCCCTCATTGGCATCGTATGGGCGTTGGTCGTGAGCCGAGTCCTCTTGACCCGAAGTCCGGCTACGCGTGCTGGATGGTGATGCCGAGAAAGATAAGCCATAATCCAGCTAGCGCTGGACAACGTTTCGCGAAATCATCATGGCAAAGCGACGAGGGAATTCTGGAATGCTGGTGGTCTAACTTCGGGCAGCGCGTCCAATACGAGTCGGCTTGGATGCCCGAGTCAGACATTCAAGGGAGTTATTTTTACCGCCACTTCCGGACTTTAGCAGCCAAGTCCATTCGGAGGAGATTCCTGGTTCAATCTGCATTGGACTGAACACAATTCCAAATAGGTCTCGCATGTTGCATAGAGGGAGGCACTTTTAAGAGCGTTGCGTGGACCAAATGGGATGCTTCTTCGCTTCTAGCTGGCGCGAGCGAGACGGGACTCTTCTTCCGCTTGCTGACGAATCTCCGCTTGTAGTCTGACCGTTAATTTGCGAAGTCGATCGTCTTCTCTGGTTCTTTCAATCTGGCGCTGATGAAGTGGCCGTTGCTGGCTGTCTTTGGGCGGCACTTGAGGCTGGTTCGGATTCATCATGGTGCAAGTCTAGGTCCGGGTCCAGATGACGTCAAGGACAAGAGTCACACCCACTGCCCTCACGGTTTAGGCGCGAGGTCGAGTCTGGGTAAACTCGCAATCTTGCTCATTCACGCTCGCTCCGGCTGCCACCCCTTGTCATTTCACGGTGTTCTTGGGCACCTGCACTTTCTTGACCGAATCGGTTCCATTTTCAACAGCTTCCACGAAAACATCGTCCTTTTGCCGGCTTACGGGATCCGATACAAGTTCCAGTTCTTTTCCGAACAGTTTGATTTTTCTTAGCGGCTCTCAACTCCTCAATAGAGGCACTGATGTTCAGCAGTGCAAGCTCTCAAGGTGCAGTTGCTCCTGCTTCGATCTTGATTGCGAAGTTTGCGGTGTCTTGACTCGGCGGTGATTGGGAGTCAGTCACTGTGACGGTAACGTTGTAGTCCCCAGCCGTAGATGGGTTCCCAGTAAGCTGCCCGGTGTTTGGATCGAGCTTCAGTTTGTCCGGGAGGCCGGATGCGGTCCACGTATAGGGCGGTTCCCCTCCTGACGCTGTGAACGTGAAGCCAAGAAAAATAACTTCGGTCTGCAGGCAACGAATAGGGGACATTCCTGGCACACACCGCGGCAGAGTCGAGCACGCCGCAAGCGAACTGCAAGGACTGCATACTCGGTGCCATCCGAGAACTGGACTCCAAACGCAACTGAGATATTCGGTGGTCGACGGCCCGTATTCGACGCCTACAGTACCGCTGGGTGGCTGACCGGGTGAGATCGCAAGGCGCGGCAGACCGTCGACGGCAATCGGATAGCTTGCGCTGACCCGGGAAGAAGGAGAACCGGAGTCGGCGACCGTGACTACTACTTTGTACGTTCCCGCAGCTTGCGGAGTCCCGGAGATCAGAGCCTTCTGGGGAGATCGTCAAGCCTGCTGGCAACGAAAATCCTGTCGCGGCCACCCAACTCCAATGGTAAGGGGCTTGGCCTCCGGACGCCGTCAAGGCGAATCCATCGCCCGCATAGGGAGTGAGCGCGGCTCCCGCGGGAGGGTTGGAAGAAGTGATGGCCAATGTGGGTGTTCGAGGGCCGGTCATGCTCCCGCCGCCACACGCGCACAGCAAGCAGAGATAACAGAACAACATGAGCAACAAGCGGTTGTGGGTCATTTTCTGATCTCCAGGTTGTTTTGTGAGCGCGTGCATGAAATCTCTCGGCGATCCGCCAGCCTCCCCGACTGCTTCGTACCATCAGAGCCGTGAACGTCATGAACCAGCGCTCATTACCTTACGGACGTGGAATGGGACCTCGTGAGCGGCGCATTGGCATGCGAGACAGTTGCATTAGCCGAGAATGCTGTCCTGAGAGATTCGTAGCTCGTGAACTCCGCGGGAGGGCGCTCGCCTGGCGAGCGTTCCCTATGTTGCGCTCGTTGGCGCACGCCGCATCACCCTTATCGCACGGGATCAGCAGCACGGCGTGCTCATCTCCGTTGGGAAGAAATCCCATCCCGGCAATTTCACCCCGGTCGTTGATCGTGTTCGCGAAGGCGACCTGGATATCCGGCCCGTCAACAACCAGGTCGTTCAGATCGACCATGGGGCCGCCCTCCTCCCACAAGAACGCGCGAGTGGAGTCGCAGTTTTGAGTTCCGGAAATTCCAACTACCTGTCTCCGAGCGTTGATGGAAACGGCGTAAGAGCACTGATCCGCATCGACGGTTCCGAGGTCGATCGCGGAATTTCCTCTCCACATGGTGGCATCGATCAGCACATTCCCCGCAAGATACGATCCGCCGACAGCAACTCCGGCATCGTTGATAGCGTGCGCGCTGCCGAAGTCGCCTCCCAGCGTGCCGAGATCGAGCATGCCATGCGCTCGATCCCAATAGAACGCGTGACCAGTGGAACCTCCGGCCGACCATGACTGTCCGACGATCTGGCCGCGATCGTTCAGGCCCATGGCAACCGTGCATGTGCCTCCCAGGGAACCCAGATCCAACATTCCTCTCTGCCTATCCCAGACGAAAGAGCCGGTTGCCAAGGGGAAGCCGTACACGGCCGCGCAAATGTCACTGTGCTCTGAGCTCGTATAGGACCATCCCACTACCTGTCCGCGACTATTGACGAGGGCTGCCTGGGCATCGGTTCCCGTCCCCAGCGTGCCCAGGTCTGACAAAGAACCGCTTTCCCAGAGGAATGCCCGCGTCTGGTAGCCGAGGCCGAACATGGAATCCGCGTCAGGAATGGAGTTCAGCGCTGCTCCTACCACCTGGCCACGACTGTTCACCGCGTTCGCAATGCTCTCGTAGGCTCCGTCGAACGCTCCGAGATCAGTGATGCGGCCGTTCCTCCACATGACTGCGCGTAACTGCGGAAAACCAGGAATCAAGGGATCGAGTTTCCCGTTTTCAGAGACTCCGGAGATCAGCCCGTTCGGACTGATCCAGGTGGATAAACTGCTCGGTCCTCCAGGCAGGGTGCCGAGATCGGACTTGTGTCCGTTTCGCGTGCGGAAGGCGTGGGTTACGAAGCAGTCATCGATAAAGCAGACATCCGGATACGGGTCCGCCGTCGCCGTGTCTGCCCAGCCGACGAAAGTGCCCTGATTGTTCAGCGCACTGACCGACGTAATGCCCCCGTCCGGTGTCTCACTCTGGGGGCCCCCGAACGTTCCGAGGTCGATGAGCTTGTAGCTCGCATGTTGCTTGATTCTGTCGACTGTCTTCGACTGCGCTCTCAGCTCGACGCCGACGGACAGAATCATCAAGAACGCCAGCGCACTGATGCCAACTGGCAGAGATTGCTTCATAGCGCCTCCCTCGCGTGCCGGATCTCCGACTCGCTTCTCTGTTAAGTCCTGCGGGAAAGTGGCTTCAAATCGATCATCGATGCGTGATTTTTGTGCGAGGTCCGGCGTCGGTGCCCTCACGAACGCGGGGTATAATGCGTGCCGCTTGAAGACCTATCGTCCACGCATCGTCAATGTCTGATACCCACGAAGTAACAAGGCTCCTCGGGCTGTGGGCCCAGGGAAACTCGCAGGCGCTCAATGACTTGACGCCGATCGTCTATGGGGAATTGCGTCAGCTGGCGGCGCACTATCTGCGCCGGGAGCAGCAGGCGAATACTTTGCAGCCGACGGCGCTGGTCCACGAGGCCTACCTGCGACTCGTCGATCAGAAGAATCCGAGCTTCGAGAACCGATCACACTTCTACGGTGTCGCCGCGCGATTGATGCGGCAGATTCTGGTGGATCACGCGCGCCAGAGAATGGCCGGTAAACGTGCCGGGGTGAAGGTTCCGCTCGAAGAGGTGATCACCTTCCACAAGGATCGCAGCCGTGAGTTGATCGAACTGGACAGCGGTCTGAATGAACTCGAGAAACTTGATCCAAGAAAATCGAAGGCAATTGAACTCCGCTACTTCGGAGGGCTCTCGATGGACGAGATAGCGGAGGCATTGAACATTTCCGCAGTTACCGCGCGGCGCGATCTCAGAATGGCGGAAGCGTGGCTGCATCGCGAAATGCAAAAGGAGTAGGTCACTGGTGACTCCGGAGCGCTGGACGCAGATCGAAGAACTCTTTCATCGCGCGGCCGATTGTCCTGCGGAGGACCGCGCCACCTTGCTCGATGAAGCCGGGCATCGCGATCCCGAACTGCGCAAGGAAGTGGAGGCCTTGCTGGCCTGCACCGAACACGCCCCCGCCGCGTTGCAGGCCACCGTGGATGCGCAGATAGGAGCGATCGTGTTCCCGCTGGTTGGTGAGGTGATCTCCCACTATCGAATCCTGGGCGGACTAGGTGGCGGGGGCATGGGACTGGTGTACAGCGCGGAAGACATCAAGTTGGGCCGGCGCGTCGCCATCAAGTTCCTGCCGGAAAATTCCGCAGAGGATCCTTCGGCGCTGCGGCGTTTCGAACTTGAGGCGCGATCTGCGTCTGCTCTCGAACATCCCAACATTTGCCCGATCTACGAGTTCGGAGAGCACGAGGGTCAGCCCTTCCTGGTCATGCCTCTGCTCGCAGGTCAGACGCTTCAGGAATTGCTTTCGAAGGCGCAGGCCGGACCGCCGATGCAGGTGCTGTCCCTACTCGATCTTGCGGTCGGAGTGTGCAAGGGCCTCGAAGCCGCACATGGGCGCGGCATTATTCATCGAGACATCAAGCCAGGCAACCTCTTCGTAACCAAAGACGGTCAGCCCAAGATTCTGGATTTCGGCTTGGCCAAGCTAACGGATGCTGTGGTGGAGCAGGACAGGGATGGCACACACGATGCGGAAACGGTCGCGGTTCCAACCAGCACGAGTGCTTCGCTTAGCCAGACTGGATCGACCGCGGGAACCATCGCGTATATGTCTCCTGAGCAAGTCCGCGGAGAACGATTGGATGTTCGCACGGATCTATTTTCCTTCGGCCTGGTCTTGTACGAGATGGCAACGGGAAAGCGAGCCTTCCATGGCGATAATTTCTTTGGTTTTCAGCAAGCGGTTCTCACCGAAACACCGGCGCCGGTTCGCGCCAGTAATCCCGAACTTCCGGCGAAGTTAGATGAAATCATCCGCAAGGCTATCGAGAAGACTCGCGAAGCACGATATCAGTCCGCGTCGGACTTGCGGGCGGACCTCGAAGATTTGCGGTCGCGGATGGAACCCAGGTCCGTCCCAATTGTTTGGGCGCTCGCTTCCGCGGCGGCTGTGGTGCTGCTGGTAATCGTGGCGATCGCTCTGTTGCGACGGGAACCAAAAACGATTTCGAGCGCTCCGGAGATCAAGTTACGACAACTCACGACGAATTCCGCTGAGAATCCGGTCATCGGCGGCGCGCTCTCGCCCGACGGCAAGTATCTCGCGTACAGCGACGTCAGAGGAATGCATCTGAAGCTCGTCGACAGCGGAGAGACTCGGGAGATTCCGCCACCGCAAGAACTACAAAATCAGGTTATCAAGTGGGAAGTCGGACCCTGGTTGCCCGACGGAACGCGATTTGTGGCCAATGCGCATGCCGCCATCGATAATTACGATCAGTGGAACTCTGAAGACACCAGCCTGTGGATGGTTTCGTTGCAAGGAGCGCCGATCAAGCTGCGCGACCACGCCGTTGTGTGGTCAGTGACCCCAGATGGTGCGTCGATTATTTTCGGAACGAACAAAGGTCCATACGGCGAGAGGGAAGTCTGGAGCATCAAGCCCGATGGCGGGCAAGCGAAAAAACTTCATGACGCAGGCGAGCGGGCAAGCATTTGTTGTTATTTCGTGTGGCCTGACGGCAAACGAGAGCTTTACATCACCGGGAATGAGTCTGAGGGCACGATGGTTGCTCGCGAGTTAAAGGACGGCGCGCCGGTTGTCCCGCTGTTCCGTCCACCGGAAATGAAGGAGATGAATGACATCGTCTGGCTGCCTGACGGTCGTGTGGTTTACTCCCTGAGGGAATCCGAATCCTATGCCAGTGCCTGCAACTATTGGGTTCTGCGATTGGACGTTCGCACCGGCGAGCGTCTGGAAAAGGCTAGGCGTCTCACGAACTGGCCGAATTTTTGCGTCAGCAACGGAGGCGTGACCCGTGACGGCAAGAGGTTGGCATTCCTGGGATTTTCGGGGAGTGGTACTTCATACATGGCGGATCTTGACCAGAGAGGAACACGAATCCACGACATCAGGCACCTGGTTTTGGATGAAGGGGACGCCGCTGCGTCAGATTGGACCCCGGACAGCAAATGGGTGCTGGTCTATGTCGGAAGAGGCGATCACTACGACGTTTACCGACAGTCGGTGGCCGACGATTTACAGGCGCCGATCGCGACGTCAATCACCGGTGGTTTGGTCGAGGATGCTCTCTTCAGTCCAGACCAAAAGTGGATTCTCGCATTGGTCTGGCCCGTGCCTGGCGGGCCGACCGCCGAGAACCCGGACGTGCCCCACCGGCTCGTGCGAATTCCTGCTACGGGCGGAAAACCCGAGTTGATATTCGAGCCCGTACGCCCGGGCCCGATATCGTGTGCCAGGTTCTCTACCCTATGCGTGATTCCCGAGCAGACACACGACGGCAAGCAGATGGTCGTCACTGCCTTTGATCCAGTGACCGGGCGTGGTCCGGAACTGGCTAGGTTCGACCTTACTGACGAACTGCACTTGCAGCAGGACAATCTGATATGCGCGCTTTCACCTGACGGAACACGTCTTGCCATCAGCCGTGGACGAAGCGGTCCAATCGAAATTCATTCCTTACGTGATAAGCGCACGCAGATTCTTCGAGCCAACAATCTCGAGCAATTGCTCTTGATCTCCTGGGCTGCGGACGGAAGCGGCTTCTTCGTCACGCGGCGGGTGCAAAGCGGTTCGGAACTTTTCCACCTGAACTTCCGGGGTGAGACGAAATCCTTGCGCAAATGCCTGGGAAGATCTTGCTTTTCCACGGTATCACCGGATAGTCGGCATCTCGCCTTCTACGACGCGCAACAGAAAAATAACATGTGGCTCATGGAGAACTTCTGACCTGCTGAGCTCCACGGTATAGCGTTTATGCAGCGATCAACGCTTAGCCAACGCAATCGCAATCAGAATCGCACCTCCGCCTTGAGCTGAATCATGCGGGGCGTGGCGTCTCCTCCCAGGAAGTTCCCGAGAATTGTCGTCGGGGATTGCTCCAGGTAGAAAATCTGTCCGAGCGTCGGAGAAGAGACGAAGTTGTCGGGGAACCCAAAGTTGGGATGGTTGAAGAGATTGAAGAATTGCAGTCCGAGCCCCACTTCTAACTTCTCCCTGTGAGGGATTCTGGTGCGCTTCATGAGGGCAAAGTCAGTGTTGAAATAACCCGGCCCGCGAAAGTGATTGCGCCCCTGTGCGAAAGAAATTTCCCGGCCACCGCAGGCCCCGTTCTGTCCCGGCAGTGTTCCTCGGTTGAATCCCGTCTCGCATCCGGCTTGTACGAAGTTCGCGTTAGCATTTGACTGTGCCGGTTGACAAGGACGCGGCGCAAGAGGAAAGGCAGCGCCCGCGCCACACGACGGATTTGCTCCAAGTGGCCGGGCGGGCACAGCGTAAATCATGCCGGCATAATTGTTCTCTGCCAGGCTTGCCCGAAATCACAGGATCCAGAACGGTGTAGGGAAATCCTGTTCGCAGGAGCAAGGTGCCGGAAACCTGCCATCCTCGCAAAAGAACGTCGGGGCCATGGCCGCCCAGGGCCGACTTCAGTGGCAATTCCCACACATAGTTTGCATTGAACGAATGGCGGACGTCATATTCTGCCGGACCGTAACTTCCGCGGAGGTTGTGCGGGTCTTGCGGACTCAACGAACTGCCGGAGGTGAAGCTGAAGATTCCTCCGTTCGATACTTCGTCAAATGCATGCCCGTAGGTGTAGCTCGCCTGGATGAGGCCTCCGTTCCACCGAGTGAATTGACGTTTGAAGGAAACTACCGCCCCGTTGTAATTGGACACCGCGTTCGTGCTGGTTTCGGTCACGTTGCTGAAGCGCGGATCGGGCACGCTGCGCGGCAAAGTCGATCGGAAGCCGCGACATGGGTTCGGTTCTCCGGAAGGAAGCAATATCTGATCGGGATCACAGAAGGCATTCGCCGATCCATTGAAAACCATTTCGTGAATTCCATGATTACCAAAATAGCCGATGCTTAGTGATGTATGCGCGCCAAAGGCCTGCTCCAGTTCGAGGCTCCAGCGTTGAAACTGCGGCGAATGAATGGTCCGAGCGGCCGCGTTTAGAGCTGGCGGAGAAAAATTGGGAACCGTTTGTTGAATCGTCGCTAGACTTTTGCCAGCGTTGAAGCCCTCCGTAAAAGCTTTATTCGATGCATCTGCATCCGTAAAAAGACTGTTCGCTTCGCCCGGGGCAAGGTTGTTGCCGAACGTAGTGAATACGTTATAAATCGGCGTATTAATGTAAAAAGGCTCCGCAATTGCCCGGATAAAGCCGTCATAGAAGACGCCCACACCTCCACGCAACACCAGGTTGTGAGCGCCCCCAAGCGGTTGCCACGCGAAGCTGAAACGCGGAGACCAAAGCACCGTGTCTGTGTTCGAAACCGCATGCGTCTGGTTGAGAAGGAAACCCTGCCGATAGGCCTGACTCGGATCGTAGCGTACAGAATTGAATGGGTCAGCCAAGCGCGTAAAACAGCCCTTCGGACAAGTGGGATTGGAATAGTGTTCCACGCGAAGTCCCATGGTGAGCGTCAGTCCGGGCCTCGCGCGCCACCTGTCCTCCCCGTAGGCTCCCAGGTCGAAGAACGAGACGCGAACTGCGCCCTGTGTAGTGAAGGCCTGCGTGAGTTTCGTGTAGTTCGTGGCTGAATTTGCCGGATCAAAACCCCCGTCGAAGAAAGCGTCGAGCGTTTGAGGACTGAGTACTCCGTTTACATTCACGCGATTGGGAAGCACACTCCACCAGCTCTGCTGAAAGTTGGCGCCTGCAACGAACGTGTGACTTCCCCGACTCTTTACCAGATCCTCCGCTACCTGATACTGCGTATTGTTCCTGCCATAGGCGCCAATTCCGTTGTCGCCGCCTAAGTCCGTGAACGCGCCCGTCGTATCGAAATTCAGGTTCGGAAATCTAGACAGGTTGGATGACGAACCTTTTGAGCGGTAGACGGAAGAAAAGTACGAGGCCGCTAACAGGAATTGACTTGCGCCGGACGAGCCGAATGCATGTGTTTCGTTCAGCGAGCCTTGCCACCAGGACATGGTGTGATCCGCATCAAATAAAGGACTGATCGTGTCTGTGTAGAAGGCTCCCAGCCCGTGATCATTCTGAAGGCGCAGGAATGCACGGTCCTTCTCACTGAGGTTCCAATCCAAGCGCCCGGAGGTGAGAGTGTCTGCGCTCGGGCGGCTCCGACTGGACAGGAACGTGTCCGCACAAGAGGCGGAACTCAACCCTGGAAGACGAGAACACTCCGGCGTGGATCCGAGGTTGGCGATCGCGCCTGCGTGCGGAGCAGCGTTATAAAGAGAGAAGATCTGGTCGTAAAAAGCCACTGTCGGCGAGCCCGGACCGAAGCGCGGGTCTGCCTTGAGATTGGCGATCGTAGCGGCCTGGAACTCCGGGCTGGGAATGATCACCGGGGATGACTGAGGAATGACCAGTCGTGCCCCTTCGCTATTTACGAAGTAGAAGAGTTTGTCATTCTTGATGGGACCGCCGAGCGAGCCTGCCCACTGGTTCGCGACATCCAAAGCACGTGGGGCTTGAAATACATTGCGGAACCAGCTGTTCGCATTGAGGGCCGTGCCATTCCAGTAGTACAGCGCGTTGCCATGTAATTCGTTGCTGCCCGATTTGGTGACGTAGTTAATGTTTGCACCGGCCGCGCCTCCAAACTGGCCCGAGTAACCTGCACTTACAACCGTGGCTTCCTGGATCTGGTTTTGCCCAAGGAAGAGTCCGAGCGCACCGCTGAGGTTGAAGTTGGTCGCGTTGTCGTTGTTGTTCGTGCCATCGATGGTGAACAGGTTGGAGGTACCTGGCATTCCCAGCACTGAAAAGTTCGCATAGCCCTGCACATCCGTATTCATGACGACGCCGGGAGCGCTCTGCGCAATATAGGTAAGGTCGTTGCCGGGATTGGGCAGATCCGAAATCTGCTGACGATTCAGGGTTGTAGAACTGTCTCCGTTGTCTGCCTGCACTCTTGGAGCTTCTGCCGTCACCGTGGTGCTCACAGTTGCGGAAGCGATTTCCAGAACTATGTTGACTGAGACTGCCGGCCCGAGGCTGACGATGATCTCTCGACGCTGGGTCCGGAAACCCTGGTGGGATACGGTTAAGGTGTACCGAGACGGGGGCAGAAAGTAAAAAGCATAGTCTCCATTGCTGTCAGTTGTCGTGAACTGATCCACTCCCCTGGCTGCGTCTCGAATCGCGACCTCGGAGGCAACGACGACCGCGCCACTCGCATCGCTGACCGTGCCGGTGAGAGCGCCGGAAGTTGTTGTCTGAGCGGTACTGTTTTGGAGTGACAAAAGCGAGAGCAGAGCCGTGAAAAACAAGAAGCATGGCGGCGAAACTCTCATGTCAAATCGGCCTGAGCGGGGCGGGTAAGTGCGGAGCGAAGGTCATCATATAGCGTCCGGAGCCATTTATTGCTATCGGTTCCGCTCGAATCTAACCTTGCGCGGGGCCTATCGTCATTTGCCAGCGCAGTCCTTTCCACCTCGCGCAACCGACTTCTTAGATCCACGGTCCAGCAAGGCCCACAATCAGTCCACCACCGTCTTGTGAGCTAAACGGACTGTGAGGGACGGCCCCACAACGCAGACAGCTAAGCCTTCCAACTCCTCTCGGGGGTTTGTGACATACGTCACACCCCTACGTGACGCATAGTACTGCGGGCCCGCCCACGCATCACTGAGAATCCCCTCACGCAGTAATGATGGTTGGGCACCGTACGTCCAAACTTTAGTAAGGGAGGCGATGAGATGCAAACGCGCCATCGCGTATTTGTAGTTCTGCTTGGTCTTATGGTTCTGGTGGCTTTCACCGGAAGCAGCCATGCCATTCCAGCCTTCTCGCGTCAATATGGAACATCTTGCAGCACCTGCCACGTCGACTTTCCCAAGCTGAATGACTTTGGCAAAGCGTTCAAAGATGCGGGCTTCAAGTTTCCCAAGGACGACGAGACGTTCATTAAGGTGCCTCCCGTGCTTCTCGGAGCGCCCGCTAACAAGGAAACGTTCCCGCATTCGATTTGGCCAGGTTCGATTCCGGGGCTGCCGCCCGTCGGTCTGCGCTACAACCATTTTTTCCAGGTGGTCAGCAACAACCGCAATAATTTCAATGCGCAGAATCCTGGGGACCCCGCTCTTCAGCAATTCATCCCGCGTACGGATTTCCAGGCCGGACTCTTCAGCATCTTCATGGCGGGCAACTTCGGCAGTGACATTGCCTTCTGGGTCGACGACGACTTGAGCGTCGGCGGATCGGGCGCTGACGGCGGGTTGGGCGATGGCTATCTGAAGTTCGTCAACATCGGTCGACTCCTGAAGTTGCCCACCGACTCCCTGAGCCTTCGTGTCGGACAGTTTGAACTCGACCTTCCGTTCAGCCCTGCCCGCAGTTGGAACCTTAGCGGATGGGACATCTACGACCAGCCCAACATCGGCATTGCCAATCAGCAGAATGTGAACAACGCGTTTGCTTTGTCCAATGCCGCGCAAGGCGTGGAGATCAGCGGTGGACATCAATACCGCGGCTACCATTATTCGCTGGCGATCGTGAACCAGAACACCGGAGGAACCCCGGGCAGCGGGACCAATGTTTCTCCCGTGGTGACCTACACCTCCGACTCGAACTTCAAGGATCTCTACGGGCGATTTTCCTATCGCTTCAACCTCGAGCGCGACGCGACGAGCCGCAACGAGATTCAGGCCGCAGGGACCACCGGGCCGCGCGATCACACCTATCTCAGCCTGGGAACCCTATATTTCTATGGCCGGTCTGTGCAGCGTTTCCAGGGGCAAAACACCAGCGGCGTTCCGATTGTCCTGACCGCGCGCGAGCCCTTCTATCGCGTCGGCGCGGATTTCAGCTTCAACTACCACATGTTCAACTTGTTCGGACAATTCATGTATGGGCGCGACCAGAATCTTTTGCCCATAATTCCCGCCGGTCAACCCCTGCCAACTGGGTTTGGCACCGGAAGTCCCGCTCACTTTAGCGGTGGCTTCGTGGAAGCCGATTACATGATGTATCCGTGGATGATGGCCATCATGCGCTGGGACCGGGTGAATTCCACCGCTGACTATCTGAACAGCATTGGCGCTGATGTGAACAATCCTCCGGGTTCGCCCTACTTTTCGCCGGTAAGCACCGTTCGTAACCGGTTCACTCCCGGTGTCCAGTTCCTGGTCCACGCCAACATCAAGACTTCGTTCGAGTATCAGATTCGACCGAAGCAGGTTGTCTACGTGCCCGGCTCCAACACCACCCTCACGAGCCCGTTCCGCACCAACACCGCGGTTGCCGGACTGGAATTCGTTTACTGAAGCAGGGGAGGGAACAGACTCCCCCTCACTTTTTTACAAGCTAGCAAGGAGAACTTGAATGAATCGCAATCTTTTGGCTGTTGCGCTTGTGATCGCGTCGCTCACCCTGCTCGCCAACGCGGGCACGATCAGTGGAAAAGTCTCGGGGGTCGCGGGCGAGTCGGTCGTTTACGTCGACGTGGTCCAGGGCAAGACCTTTCCGGCGCCGACTGCGCATCCCCTTATCGACCAGAAGGGACTGATGTTCACGCCGCATCTGAACGTCGTCCAGGTCGGGACTACCGTCGATTTTCTGAACAGCGACTCAGTCGCCCACAATGTTTTCTGGACCTCGGTCGGCGGCAATAAAAAGCTCACGCATAATCTCGGCACCTGGCCCAAGGGCGAGAAGCGCTCCTTTAAGTTCGACAATCCCGGAGCCGTTCCTTTGCTCTGCAATGTCCATCCGGAAATGGCGGGCTACATCATCGTCGCTCCCACTCCCTATTTCGCCACCACTGACAAATCAGGCGAATACAAAATTGAAAACGTACCGGATGGCAGCTACACGGTGACAGCTTGGCATGAGGGCGCCAAGAATCAGTCCAAGCCTGTGAGCGTGGCTGGCGACGCAAAAGCAGATTTCACTCTAAGTAAATAGAGAGCCAGGGGAACGGCCGCTCGACCTCCTCTGCCGTTCCCTTATTTTTGGCTCAAGTTCCCGCGTAATCGAATGCGCACAAGTCTGGCGATCTTCCATGTGGAAGCGATTCAAGAACAAGCAAGTCGACGGAAACTGGCTCAACACCAATTTCCCATGCATGATGGCTTGCCCCGCTCATACCAACGCCGGGCGGTATGTTGAACTGATTGGCGAGGGACGCTTCGAAGAAGCCTATCGGTTTGCTCGCGAACCGAATCCCCTGGCGTCGATCTGCGGGCGCGTCTGCGCTCACCCTTGTGAGACCGCGTGCCGACGCGGCGAAATCGACAAGCCCATTTCTATCCGCGGACTGAAACGCTTCCTCACGGAAAACTACGGCCCTGAATCCAAGCGTCCGACAGATGTCAACGCCGGACGTCAGCAGCCGAAGCTTTCTCTTAAAGTCGCGATAGTGGGTGGAGGTCCGGTGGGCCTCTCTGCTGCCCACGATCTCGCTCTCATGGGCTACTCGGTGACGATCTTCGAAGCCGCCCCGGTAGCAGGCGGGATGTTGTACCTGGGCATTCCCGAATATCGCCTGCCTCGTAATGTGGTCGAGGCCCAGGTGAGGGAGATTCTCGAGACTGGCGACATCACGCTCAAACTGAATCACGCCGCTGGCCGCGACTTCATGGTCTCCGATTTGCGGCGCCAGGGGTTCGACGCGGTGCTGGTCGCCGTAGGTGCGCACCGCAGCCGCGATCTCAGCATTCCCGGAGTCGATCTCGACGGCGTGCATAAAGGCATCGACTTCCTGCTCAATGTAAACCTCGGCTACAAGTTCACCATCGGCAAGAAGGTTGTCGTCATCGGCGGCGGCAACGTGGCCATGGATGTGGCCCGCTCCGCGGCCCGCGAAGTCGTAAAGCAGCACGCTGCGGGCGTCGAAGACGCCGAGCCGTCCGCCGAAAGCGTTACCGCGGTGGCTACTCGCGAAATGGTCGACATTTCCTTGTCGGCATTGCGCCTGGGCGCGCGCGAGGTCGACATCGTTTGCTTGGAGCGCCGCAACGAGATGCCCGCTGCGCTCGAGGAAATCGAAGAAGCCGAAGCCGAAGGCATCATCATGTTCCCGGGCCTGGGGCCGAAGCGCGTCGTCGGGAAGGACGGGCGCGTCGTGGGCCTGGAGACTCTCAAGACAAAATGGGTGTTCGACGAGAATCGGCGCTTTAACCCAGCCTTCCACGAAGGCAGCGAAAGCGTGCTCGAGTGCGACACCATCATTATGGCCATCGGGCAGGCGCCCCGCCTCGACTTTCTGAAGCCCGAGGACGGTGTCGAGATTTCTCCTCGCGGCCTGATCGCGGTCAACCCGCAAACTCTGATGACCTCGGCTCCCGGCATCTTCGCGGGCGGAGATTGCGTGTTTGGCCCGCGCTTGATCATCGACAGCGTCGCCGACGGCAAGCGTGCAGCAGTCGGTATTGACGAACTCCTTCGCGGCCGCAAACATCCCGAACCTATGGTCGAAGTCGAGATCCTCAAGCGCCATGCCATGCCACTCGACTATCTCGATATCAGTCGCCAACTCATCCCCATGCAGCCCTTGGAACGCCGTACCGGTGTCACCGAAGTCGAAATCGGTTACGACGCTCAGTCGGCCATGGAAGAGGCGCAACGCTGCCTGCACTGCTGGGTCAATACCATTTTCGAAGGCTGCGAAGAAGATGGAACTTCCTGCATTCTCTGCGGCGGCTGCGTTGACGTTTGCCCGGAAGATTGCCTGGAACTCGTTTCGCTCGATCGGATCGAATTCACGCCCGATACCATCGCCGCAATCCGCGCCGATCAGGAGTGCTTTGGCGTGGAGTTGAACGAGGTTGCCGCCGACGAACTCGGCATCGTGACCGGATCCGCCATGCTGAAGGACGAGACCCGTTGCATTCGGTGCGGATTGTGCGCCGTGCGTTGCCCGGTGGGCACGATCACGATGGAATCCTACAAGCTCGTGTCGACTGAAAAGACCGGCCTCATTTCCGTGGAAGCCATTGATGCGGGGGTACGGCCCAAGGCTCCCTCCATTGCAGGAGTTGCAAAATAGCCATGCCAGACGAAAAACATGAAATCGCCTCGCCACCAGGCGACCCGTTCGATCGGCGCAAGTTCTTTGTAAAGCTGGGACTCGGTTCGCTGGGCATCGCCGCTGCCGGAACCGCGGTATTTGCCTACCAGTTCCTCTCGCCCAACGTGCTGTATGAACCATCCCCCATCGTGAACGCCGGCAAACCCGAGAGCTATCCTCTGGATTCCGTCACGCTCGATGTGAACTCCGGAATTTACTTGATTCACTCACGGGAAGGTTTCTTCGCGTTAGGCGCAGTGTGCACCCACCTCGGCTGTCTCACCGCGTGGAAGCCGGAGTTGGGCATCATCGCGTGTCCCTGCCACGGCAGCAAGTTCGCCGTCCTGCAGGAGAAAAAGACGCCCGGCGAAAAACTCGAAGGTCCGGCGCCGAAACCCCTGCCATGGCTTCGCACCTGGCTCAGCGACGACGGCGATCTCATGGTCGATCGGGGCACAACGATCCGGTCTATGGAGTTCCTGAGGGTCTGACGAATGGCAAAAACTGTCGATCAATTCTTTGACGATCTCCGCGACACCCGGGTGTGGCGCTCCATTTTCCGCAGCGGCACGGGGTCGAGCACTCTGAAGCGTTCGCTCGCCATTCAGCAGAATGTTTTCCTGCACCTGTTCTCGACCAAGGTGCGGCGGCGCATGGTGAGCTTCAGCGCAACCTGGTACCTGGGCACCCTGACGCTCGGCACCTTCCTGATCCTGGTCGTCACCGGCATTTTGCTGATGCTGTACTACCACCCCTCCGTGCCGCAAGCCTACGCCGATACCAAGGATCTGCAATTCGTTGTCTCCTCCGGATTGTTCTTGCGCAATCTGCACCGCTGGTCCGCGCACGCAATGGTCTTTCTCGTGTTCGCTCACATGTTCAAGGTGTTCTATCGCGGAGCCTATCGTCCTCCCCGTGAATTTAACTGGGTCATCGGAATCCTCCTTCTGCTCATCACTCTGCTGCTCAGCTACACCGGCTACCTGTTGCCCTGGGATCAACTCGCGTACTGGGCGATCACGGTCGGATCTAACATCGCCTCCGCGGTGCCCGTCTTCGGCGACAAGATTCACTTCATGTTACTGGGCGGCAATCTCGTCAATGCCAATGCGCTTTTGCGCTTTTACGTGCTGCACTGCATGATTCTGCCGCTCACCGCGATCTTCTTCATCGCGATTCATTTCTGGCGCATCCGCAAAGATGGCGGCCTGTACGCGCATCAGAGCGAGCCCTCTACCCTGCAAAAGGCAGCCCTGGCGAAGGAGGCGCGATGAGCACGAAAGATTTCGTCACCGGCATGGACTCGGACGCGCGCAAATCTCCGCGTCGTGTGGCATTCATCACCCGTCGCACCTCGGCCCAGGTCAAGGTCGCCGATGAAGAGACCTTGCAGACTTTTCCGGAGGTCCTGTTTCGAGCAGCCGTCGCCATCGAAGTCATGGCCATCGGCCTGGTCACTATGGCACTTCTCTTCAACGCGCCCCTTGAAGGCATGGCCGATCCGTCGCACACGCCGAATCCCGCCAAGGCCCCCTGGTATTTCCTGGGCTTGCAGGAAATGCTGCACTACTTCCCGCCCGTGGTCGCAGGGGTCCTCGTCCCCGGATTGGTTGTGATGGCGCTGGTCGTCATTCCTTATTTCAACATCAACATTGAAGCCGAAGGCGTCTTCCTGAAGAATCGCCGCAGGCGTCTTCAGATTTTCTACGTCGCGACCGGCGCACTCTTGCTCTTCCTGCTTGTTTTTCACGTCTACGTCGCTCTGGTGCCGACTCTCATCGTCGCCGTCTTCATGATCGTCGCGGCGCAGAGTTCTCCTGCGTCTGGGTCGGCTTTCCGGCGCTATCTGGCCTCCAAACCGCTTTCTTACTGGATCATGACTTGGTTCCTGTTCGAGCTCGTGGTTCTCACCGCTATCGGCACATTCTTCCGTGGCCCGGGTTGGTCCTGGGTCTGGCCGTGGAGGAGTTAAGTGCAATCATCCAATCCAACTCCATCGTCATCTTGGAAAAAGCTGTTCAGCGATCCGCTGCGCGCCTTTGGCTTCGTGAGCGCACTCTTGCTGGCGTTGCTGGCGATTGCTCCGGCAAAGAATTACTTCAGCGAATGGCGCCACTATCAGAAAGGCTACCTCCGCCTCATCCGCTCGCGCGGCGACGCGATCACTTTGCAACGCCACTTCCAGCCGGGAATTCAGCAGATTTGGCATCCCGAACTGGGCGTCACCGATCGTTGCACGTCTTGTCACGTTGGACTGAAAGAAGCGAGCCTTACCGACGTCAGCCTGCAGCCTTACCGCATGCATCCCGTGATTCCCCACACCACGGAGCAATTCGGATGTGTCATGTGCCATCGCGGACAGGGAGCTGCTACCACGGTCGAAGAAGCGCACAGCAGTACCCTGGCCTGGGAACAGCCGATTCTGCCGGAGCGCTACATCGAGTCGGGCTGCGGACAATGTCATGGTGCGGGCGTGGAAGGCACTCCGCAACTGAATCAAGGCCGCGCCATGCTTGCGCGCTACGGATGCGTGCAGTGTCACACCATCAAGTTGGCCGACGGAAGCGTCATGCACGCTACCCAGGACGCGCCTTCCTTGAGCCACGTCGCCGACAAGACGACGCGCGAATGGATTTTCGCGTGGCTGAAAGATCCTCAGGCCTACGCTGCTTCGGCCACCATGCCGAACTTCAAGTTGAAGGATGAGGATATCCGCGACATCTCTGCCTTTCTCATCGCCAACAGCACGCCTCTCGCGGGGGACACAGCCTCTCCCATCATCCTAAAAGCCATCGGATCCTACTGCAGGCGCCAGCCTCTATGGCGAATCGTTCTGCTCATCCTGTCATGCTGTGCAGAATGCTGCGGGAAACGTAGTGGGCGGCAACGTAGGTCCGGAACTCACTCGCATCGGCACCAAGGCGAAACCCGAGTGGTTGCGCGCATGGGTGCGCAATCCCCGCACCTACGATCCCAAAACGGAGATGCCGCACTATCGCTTTACCGATCCGCAGGTCGCGACCATGGAAGGCTTCCTGCTCGCAAAGACGGATTCCGACTTTCTCGCCAATGTCCATCTCGATGCCGTCGACGCCCGAACAGATCACCCACGGCAAGAGCCTGGTGATGGATTACGGCTGCGCCTCCTGCCACGAAATCGCAGGCATCAAAAAGCCCGAGAACTTTGCGCCCGAACTCACTCGCATCGGCAGCAAATCGGTTTCGCAGTTGATCTTCCTCGAGAAGATGCCCCACACCCTGCCGGATTACATCGCCGGCAAAGTTCGCCAGCCGCGCGCCTTTGCCCCCGGCCTGAAGATGCCGCAATACTGCCTTTACCCCGACGCAGATCGACGCGCTCACCACTGCTCTGCTGGCTCAGAATGATCGCGCGCAAACCATGCCGCCATCGCTCTCCGTCGCCGCGCCGCCAGCCTCCCATTATCGGCCTGCCGGAAAAGCCGGGCAGATCATGGACGACCTCGCTTGCTTTAGTTGTCATTCCATCAACGGCCGTGGCGGAGACATGGCGCCCGACCTCACCTGGGAAGGTAGCTCGGTGCAGCGCAAATGGCTCGCGGACTTCTTTCGCAACCCCGGCACTCTTCGTCCCGCGTTGATTCGAAGAATGCCAAAGTTCAACTTGTCGAATGACGACATCAACACGCTTTCCGACTACATCATGACGGTGTACCAGACTCCTGAGTTCGATCGGGACGCGATGCCTGCCGGCGGCTACTCCGCCACACAGGTGGAAGAAGGCAGGCAGCTTTTCTATTCGAAGTACGCCTGCCAGGGTTGCCACATTGTCGATGCGAAGGCCGATAAAGGTTACGTCGGTCCGACATTGACGGCGGTCGGCTCGCGTTTAACCGCTGCCTGGGTTTATCACTGGCTGAAGAACCCGCAGGCTTTGCGTCCGGGCACCACGGAACCCAACCGAAACATGAGCGACGACGAAGCAACGTCCCTCACCGCATTTCTCATGTCGCAAAAAGCCTCTGGCAAAACGGAGTCCAGGAAATGACGGCGAAACACCTTCTACCGGCGATCACCTTTCTTTGTCTCGTGCCTCTCGCGTTGTGCACGGGATGCGTGCGAAAATCCGTTGCCGCCGCTGCTCCTTCTTCGACTGCATTCGGATCAGCCCTCGTGGAGTCAAGTGGAGGCAAGCAGATCGGAGCCGCCGGAGCAGTTCTTCCTCAGCCGTGGGTCGTTCAGGTGAACGACGACCAGGGAAATGGCGTGACTGGCGCCAACGTTTCTTTTAGTGGTCCAGCCGGAGTCAGCTTCGATCCATCCGGCGGCGTCACCGATTCCAGCGGACAACTCTCCACCCTGGTGACGTTGGGCGGCATGGCGGGCCGCTACCAACTGGTCGCTACCACCATGTCGAAGACGCTGAAGAAAGTTGACCTCAAGACTGAAGAGATCGCTCTCGACTACCAGCGTCGTCTCGGTCAACTGCTCGACAATAAATATTGTTCACGATGCCACAATCCCGAATCCACGCCCGAACGCGTGTCGAACTACGACAATCTCGAAGTCAAGCCCCACGCCTTCACTGAAGGCGATACGCTCAATAAGATGAGCGACGCCGATTTGATCGCAATCATCAGCCATGGCGGTCCGGCCTTGAATAAGTCCCCGCTCATGCCACCCTATGGCTATACTCTCAGCAAGCCGGAGATGCAGGCGTTGATCGCGTACATCCGCATGATCTCTGATCCTCCCTATCAGGCCCCCGGAATGATCTATGCACAGAAGTAGAAAGAGAACGTCGCTGCTGTTGGCTTTTGGATTTTTAGCCACCGCGCTGGCATCCGCCCAGGTAGTCGCTCCCGTCGAAATCAAGGACCCCGCGCTGCGGGCGCTCCAGTTCAAGTACATGGACGACCTCAAGGCGATCGGAGCCGAGATCAACAATTCCAGCTTTCCGTACCCGTTCTATCTCAGCCGGAAGCTTGATCTTGACGAGCAGCGGCAAAAATCCGCCGACCAGCGTTCCATCCGTTTCGATCAATACAACGGGCGCACCGTGCTCGCCATCACCGGCAACTACTACGCCGCCTACAGCGCCGACCAGATCAATAAGGATCAGCGGGCGCGCAGCACGTTTCTCGCGGTCGTGCAGCCCATCTTGCTGGCCGCAGTGCCAAAGTTTCAGACCAACGCCAGCGTCCAGGGATACGCGGTCGAAATCTCGCACCACATTCTAGCCAAGGTCATGGGCGTCTCCATGGAGCGGCCCGAGAACGTGATGATGTTCTTTCCGCAGAACGCCGCACTTAAACTGCTCAATGCCAAGGACGACACGGCCCGGCAAGCCGCACTGCTCGAAGCGCAATTCTTCGTGAACGCTGATCCCGTGACCATCTGGCTCGAAGGCGAAGGTCCACAAGCCGGCATCAAGACTCCGGTGCCGGACGCGCCGCCCGAGGGCGAGCCCGCCAACACCGTGGGCGCACAGATCGTGGGAACATCCGAAGGCCGAAATCTCACAGCCGATGTCGTTCCATCATTTCCGAAACGCACCAAGCCCCTGAACGACGTTCCGCATCCGCAGCCTCGCGATACTTCTCCCGAAGCCCTGGCCTCGTTACAGGCCGCGAATAAGCAGGTCTTCGAAACAATGCTCAAGGAGTTGGACCCGCAGGCCCATTTCGTGTCCTACGCGGCCCCGGGCTTCGTGGCGTTTCGCGAGAACATCTTCCTCGAACTCTCGTTGAACACAACGCTCGCCGATGCCGCCGCCGGCTCCCGCTATCGCCTCGCCGCTATGGCGTTCGACGATCACATCGCGCATCTGATTCGCCCCGTCCTCGGATATTTGAAACTCGATCCAAAACAGGATCCCAAATTCGACGGCGTCGGATACAGCACCACTATCCATCTCACGGGCAAAAATCAGCCGCCATCCGGTTCGGAAGCGGTCGAGTTCTTTTTTCCGCTGGCATCTTTGCGCTGTTACGAAGCCTACGAGTGCACTGGCCAGCAACTCATCGATGCCGGAACGGTGCTGATCAACGGCGAGCGCGTGAGTTTAGACTTGCAGGTTGCCGAAGGCTCCGCCCGGTAGGCAGTCGCGTGATTGACGCTCACGCTCCTTGGTAAACGCCTATCCAACACAAGATCGCAACCAGGGGTGGCACATCTTTTCGTAGAATGGTCCCCGTTTGTCGTTCTGCCCGGCGGATGGCGCCAGCACGTTGCCGGCAATCGCCTGCGCTCTCAGAATGGCCGTGTCATGAGTCATGATCGTTCCTGTCGCATAGCTGCGTCGAGTCAGGATTGTCGCCGAGGATGCGCGGGTGATCAAACGGGCGCGCGGCGCGAGCCTCATTCCGGTCATTGATTTTATTTTTGCTCGTTACTTCGATTGGCCTTCGCTGATTCGCTGAAGGACGAGGGGAAGTTCGGTCACAAGCTGAGCTTTAGGCACATAGAAGGACACGCCAGCGCTGGCCGCGAGGCGCTTCATAACTTCAGGATCCTGCTGGCTCATGAGCACGACCGTGGCCGGAGATTGCTGCTGACGCAGCGACTTCACCACTTCGAGGCCGGAGAGCGCCGGTATGGAAAGATCGAGCAAGACCACGTCAGGCTTGAGTTCGATGGTCTGACTCACCGCTTCATGCCCATCGGCAGCTTCTCCGCAGATCTCCCACTTTTCAGGCGAGAGACTGAGCATGTTTTTCAGGGCTTGTCTCAAGCTGCGTGAGTCATCCGCAATCAGGATACGAAGTGTCACGGTTCCTCATTCCTCAGAAAGCCGACCGTCAGACCGAGCGACCGTTGCGAACCCTGCTCATACAGTAGACACTGCGGTTCGTTAGCGCAAACACGGGCGTGCAGATGGGTACGAAACCTGGGACTTTGGCGGTTCATCGCTGGAACAAGTGTGTCTGGATAAGGACGATGGGATGCGATTACCGATCGGGGCAGGCGGCGCCCTTCGCGACCCATTCCTTTACGTGTGCGAGAAATTCCTGCTGGGGCATCGGTACGGGGTCGCGACCTTCGCCGGGATTCCATCCCCAAAGTACGAGTGGTGTGTTCATGTGCTCCACAATCTGATCGACGGTGCGGCCGCCGTTTTGCTTGGGATCCTTAAACAGTTCGCAGAGCTGGTGGTCCGAAAGACCTTCCCAGATCATCGGCATGTCTGGGGAAGGGAGATGCCAGTCGGGAGCGCCCGGCGGGACGTGCAGACCAGGAAGGTTGTGATCCTGATGACAGGCGCTGCACTTCACGCCGGCGACGCCTTCCCCATCCGGTCCGCGCCGGACGTTCATGGTGTGTGGATGACTGTCATCGCTTTGGCGCGGGGAATCTCCTTGCGAGTGGCAGTTGATGCAGCGCGGGTGCCGCAGGACCGGGACGATCGATTCGAAAGCGCTCGCTGCGGCCGCTTCGTCGCCTGAGGTAGAGGCACTGCTGTTGGAGGTGGCGTCAGCCTGTGCCGGCAGTTGCTTCGCGACACACACAATCATGCCGAGCGCAGCAGTGAGCAAATAGATCGGTAGTCCTTTTGACAAGCGACTCACGACGCTTTCTCCTGAGGCGCGAGCGCCTGAAGTCCGGCTCGCACGCGCTCTGCGGTGAAGGGAGCTTCTCGGAGGCGAACGCCGGTGGCGTCGAAAATTGCGTTTCCCAGCGCTGCTGCCACCAGGGTGATCGCCGTCTCGCCTGCACCGAGCGCTGGCACATTCGTGCGATCGACGATCACGACTTCAATTTTCGGAGCGGCCAGGTCCAGATACAGACTGTTGTATGTCCCCCAATCAAAGGACGTGACTTTCCTGCTGTCCCAGGTGACGCGTTCGCCGAGGGCGCGGCTCATGCCTTGCAGAATGCCGCCTTCCGTTTGATTGCGCAGCCCATCGGGGTTGGAGACGGGGCCCGCGTCGATGGCAACGACAAACTTCTTCGCGTGGACCTGTCCGCTGCTGAGATCGACATCGACCTCGGCCACCAGCGCGGCGTAGCCGTTGTTTCCTTCGTAGGCGACGCACGCGATACCGCGGCCGTCGGCGATGCCCGATGGAGAAATTCCTGGTTTCGGGGAAGGGCGGCTTTTCCATTCCGCAGCTTTCGCCGCGGCCTTGACCACATCGATCACTCGTTCGTCGCGCAGATGCTTGAGCCGCAAACTCACCGGATCCGCTTTGATTCGCGCGGCGATCTCATCCATGAAGCATTCGTGCGCAAACGTGTTCTGCAAGCGCAGCGGCGAGCGGAGCGGGCCCGTGAAGAACGGGGAATCGACCTCGTGCGTAAGCACCCGCTCGCTGCGGATGGTGCCCGCGCCCGCGCAGTGATCGCCCACGCAACCGGCAAAATAAGAGGGAACCGCGTTGCTGCGATTGCGAAGTTGTTCCTTCGGGGCGGTAGCAGCGTGCGGCGTGATCGTTTCAGGTTCGTAGCCGAGCAGGGTTCCGGTGATTACGTTGCCGGGTTGATCATAGCCGGGGCGTCCGCCGCGTGAGGTCTGCCAGTTCTCGCACGCCCATGCGACGATAGCGCCACTCGGGTCAATGCCGGCGCGCTGGTCGATGACGCAAGCGGCTCCGAAATTCTCCCAGGCCATCTCGTCCTGGCGGGAAAGCTGGACTCGAACCGGGCGTCCGACCGCGTGCGATAGCAAGGCCGCGTCGAGGGACACTGTGTCGGCGCCGTTCAGGCCGTAACATCCTGAGCCGCGCATGTAGATCACGTGCACATTGTCAAGCGGCATGGCGAGAATCTGTGCCACGATGCTTCGGGTTGGATATACGGACTGCGTTGCCGACCAGATCGTCGCGCGGTCACCCTTTACGTCGGCGACAGCGCATGAGGTGCCGACCGAGCCGTGCATCTGGTAGGGATAGGCGTACGTCGCGCGCATCACCGTGCTCGCGCGCGAGAGTTGATCGTCGACATTCTTCGAGTCAACGACTAGGGAATCTTCCGACGGCTGCTTGCGCATCGTTTCGTAGAACGAGGCCTGGGGGCTCAGTTCGCGGCCAGGGCCCCAATTTACTTTCAGTTGCCGAGCGGCCTGAACGGCTTGCCACTGCTTCTCTGCGACCACGCCCACGAAATTCTTGCGCACGACTACCTTGATGAAGCCGGAGATGTTTCGCACGGAGTTTTCGTCCACGCTCGAAACGGTGGCGCCGACTTCTGGTGGGCGCACGACGCGGCCGTGCACCATGCCTGGCACGCGGACGTTGTGCACAAACTCGAATTGTCCGGTCATCAGGGCAACGCGATCGAGGGAGGGAACGGGCTTGCCAAGCACCTTCCATTGATCGGGTGCGCGGCGCTTGGCCGTCGCATTCAGGGGAAGCTTGAAGAGCTGATTGCCGATAAGCTGGGCGTACGTAATGCGGCGACCACTCTTTCCGGTGATGATGCCTTCGGCCACCGTGAGTTGGTCGGCGGGTTCGTTGAGTTGCTTGGCGGCTATGCCAACCAGCGCCTCTCTTGCAGTCGCGGCGGCCTGGGCCAGATTTTGCAGATTGAAGTTGGTGGGCGTCGATTGACTACCGGAAGTTGTGCCCTGGTCTGGGCAGACGGCGGTGTCGCACTGCACGACCCTCACGGTTCGCAAGGGCACGCAGAGTTCTTCCGCGACCAGTTGTGTCTGCACGGTGAGCATGCCTTGGCCGAAGTCACACTTCCCGCTGAATGCTGTTACCGTGCCATCGGAGCCGACCGAAAGCCAGGAGTCCAGTTGCGCGGGATCGATGTGCGAGCGGTGCGTATCGAACGGGCCTTGGCCGAGCGCATACGATTCCAGCAGCGAGGTAGCGCTGAAGCTCACTACCAGCGCTCCGGAAGTTTTCAGGAAATCACGCCGGGAAACGCTCATGCTTTCCTCGCATCGGCGTATTTCCGGATGGCGCGCAGCATGCGCACGTGCGCGAAGCAGCGGCACAGCACGCCACCGAGTGCTTGACGTAGCTCTTCGTCGGATGCGTGCGGCTTTTCGTCGAGCGCGGCCTTCGCGCTCAGGATCACACCGTTCAGGCAGAATCCGCATTGCGCGGCGCCTTCGTCGATGAAGGCTTGCTGAATGGGATGCGGCTTCTCAGGGGTGCCGAGTCCCTCGAGCGTGGTGATTTCGTCGTTGCCGACGGAGCTGACGGGCATCACGCAAGAGCGCACGGCTTGCCCGCGAAGAATGACGGTGCAGGAACCGCACTGCGCCATGCCACAGCCGAACTTCGGTCCGCGCAGGGCGAGTTCGTCGCTGAGTACGAACAGGAGGGGAGTGGACGGATCCGTCTCAACGCGATGGAGTTGGCCGTTCACCTTGAGAGAAATCGTGCTCATGTGATCTCCGGCGTATCGCCGTCGCTCAGTCGTACGCTTTACGACGTTGGAATTGCTGTTCCTAAGATGCAGCCATGCTAGCGGACGTTGGCGAAATATCGCGGAGGAGATTAGATCAGAAATTGTCGGTAGACGGGGGCTTCCGGTGCTGGCGGCCGGTTACCCTGGCTGGCACTGCGGGCACCAGAACGTGGTGCGCGCGTCAGAACCTTGCTTGCGCGATTGAATCTGCGTGCCGCAACGGCGGCAGGGCTCGCCCGTTCTGCGATAGACCCAGAGTCGTTCGTCCGGATTTCCGCGCGCGGTGGTGCGCCGCAGTCCGCGGTAGGTCACGATCTGGCTGCCCGAGGCGTCCGTGACGTTGGCGCTCATGAACTTTCTTGCGGTCGCCATCAAGCACGACAATTCATTTGGGGTTAGGGACGCAACCTTGCGAAATGGATGGACGCCGCAGGCGAAGCAGACTTCAGATTTATAGACGTTGCCGATCCCTGCCACGATCGACTGGCTGAGCAGCGCGTTGCCGATTTCCATCTCGGGGTGGGTCAGCAGGCGGGCCGCGCCTTCTGATGGATCGAATTCGGTGGCGAGCAGGGAAGGGCCGAGCGCTGAAAATCCTGCTCGGCGGCGCAGGCTTTCGTCGGTGTGGAACTCGGCGACCTGAATGTTGAACGCCACTGCGACGATCTGTTCGGTGCCAAGCACGACCCGCATCGCACGGCGCGGCAGATGCCACTTTTCTCCGGGGCGGTAAATGTGCCAGCTTCCGCTCATCAGCATGTGGGTCAGCAGGATGAGGCCGCCGGAGAAATGCATCAGGAGCCACTTGCCCTGCGGTTCGACGCGCTCCACAGTGCGGCCGCGAATTCCCTTGTCCACGTCGACGCGGGTGAGCTTCGGCAGGACGGATTCAAAGTGAGTGACGGTGTGTCCGGCGAGCGCGCGGTTCAGCGTGCTGGCCGCGCGAAAGATGGTGTCGCCCTCGGGCACTAGGCCGACTCCGAGGCGTCTTCTGCGATCTCGTCGTCTTCATCTTCAGCGATGGGCTTGGCGATCGCGGCCACGCGGCGCATATAAAATCCGCCGGCGCTGTCGGTGAAGCCGGCTTCCTCGAGGAACGATGCGAGCGGATGCTGCCGCGCCGGAATCTCATTTATCTTCGCGACCAGGAGTCCGGAGCGGCGTCCCTGCTGGCGCTTGACGGCCAATTCCGCGAGCTGTCGAGCGAGCTTTGCCGCGAAGTGAGAGCGCTCGGGTTCAGCGTCGGGTAGAAACACCTTGATCGCAGGATTCTTTCGGCGGAGGAAGGCTGCCAGTTGCCCGTTCACCAGTACGACCGAAGCTCCGCTCACCCGCGCCATCGCGTGAGGAGCGGCTTTCTCTTCTTCATCTGCGACCTGGGTCCAGGGTAAGAGCGAGCCGTAGGGGTTTGCCGTGTCGCTGGCCGCCAGCACCATCGATTCAGGTTCGACAGGATCGTTGCGGAGGCTGCGCAGCATATCGACAGCACTGGGCATGGCAAACTGGGCCGCTCCCAAGCCAGCGACGAACATGCCGCGCCGGATCAGTCCGCTCTCTTCCATGGTTCGCAGGGCAGGATAGATGGTGTTGTATCCGCCGGGAATGTTCTCGGCGATAGCGGTTTCGCGTGTCACGATTCCGTAGCGCGTGAGCAGTTGCTGTGCTGTGTTGGCGCTCCACTCGGTGGGTGAGATGACAGCCGACTTGTGGCTCCGCAGTAATGACCAGCGGCCTCCGCGAATGCCGTCGCCTGACTTGCGCGTGCGTAGCCGGCGCAGGAATTCCGGCGAGCCGGGCGGGCCATCTTTGCGCTCGTTCTTCCGGTCGGGAGGATAGAGCCTGCGTCGTACCGTGTGGAACGTGTCGTTGGTGATCTCGCCGCGCCACACCAGTTCCCAGAGCGCATCGAGCACCTCGCCGGGGAATCCGCCTCCACAGGCGGCGCTGATCTCAGGGAAGAAGGATGCGCCGTTCTGCTCGAGGAACACTGCAATCTGCGCGGCTCTCTCACTCAAGGGTCCGCGGTCCGAAGCGATCGCTGCGGGAGGGACGAGCAGAGGCAGAGCTTCCGTGAGGTAGAGGGCGATTCGGCCGTCGCGATCGCCGACCTGCTCCACGCCTGTCCACACGACTTCGCCCGCCGCCATCAATGCGTCCAGGTCGTTCGGCTCAAATCCCGCAACGCGCGCGGGAAGAATCTCGCGTTCCAGATCGGAGGCAAGCAGCGCCGTCCCTTGCAACACTTCAATCGCGTCGAGCAGCGCGTCGAGTCCCTTGCGCGGAACGTGCACACCCTGCCAGCGCGTCAACAGGCGCGAGAGAGTTTTCTGCTCCACCGGTTCGATCTCGCGGCGCAGGTTGGCCAGGCTCTTGCGGCGAATCTGCTGGAGGATCTCGGGATCGCACCACTCGCGATGCGAGCCCTTGGGTAAGAATTCGCCTTCCAGCAACTTGCCCTGGGCGTGCAGCGAGCGCAGCGCAGTGTCAACCTCGGCGGGCTCGAACGCATATCGGTTCGCGAGTTGGAACGTGGGGAAAGGTCCATGTGTGCGCGCATAGCGCCTCACGATTTCTTGCAAGGGGTCGTCAGTAGGACGGAGAAAGGCTTCCGCCAGACCCGGTGGAAGAGGAATGCCAAAGGCATCGCGGTAGCGTGCGGCATATTCGACTGGAATGTAGCGCGTCTCTCCGGCAACCCGAACTCGAAGAAGCCGCCGGGCCGCCGTAAGACGCGTCAGCGCCTGCTCGACATCGGTCTCCGAAGCTCGCGCCGCGATCTCCTCCGCTGTCAGGTCGCCAAGGCGTAGCAGCATGTCGTGAATGCCGTCTTCATGCCGCGCGTGATATTCGTCGTCGAGCATCTGCAGACGCGACTCGACTTCCTCGATCGCCACCGGGTCGAGCAGTTCACGGAGATCGGTGTCACCCAGCAATTCTTCGAGCTGCGACTGATCGATGGAAAGCGCCTGCGCCCGGCGCTCGGCTAGCGGGGCGTCGCCGTCGTAGATGTAGTTGGCGACATACGAGAAGAGCAGGGAAGCGGCAAAGGGAGACGGCTTGGGAGACTCCAGCATAGTGACGCGAATCTCGCCCCGTCCGATCTTCGCGAGGATGCTCGCGGTGCTTGCAAGATCGAACGTATCGCGGACGCATTCTCGGTAGCTCTCTAACAAGATGGGAAACGATGAATAGCGGGAGGCGACGGCCAGCAGATCCGCTGCCCGCTTCCGCGTCTGCCATAGCGGTGCGCGTTGTCCGGCACGTCGCTTGGGGAGGAGAAGGGCACGGGCTGAGGCTTCGCGGAACTTGGCCGCGAACAAGGACGTCGAACCGAGCTCACGCAGAACCAGATCCTTCAACTCGGTGGCCGATGGCAGCAGCAGGGAAGAGTCGATGGCCTCTTCGTTTCCGGGCAAGCGAATGACGAAGCCGTCGTCAGACCACAAGCTCTCGACTTCCCAGCCACGTTCGGACCGAATTTTCGCGTCAACCGCCATGCACCACGGTGCATGAACTCGGTTCCCAAACGGAGTGAGCACGCAAATACGCCGATCGCCCAGTTCGTCGCGGACAATCTCAATCACAATGTCCTGATCGCTGGGCACGTGTAGCGTGGCTGCCTTCTGCTCCTCCAGGTATCGCAATAGGTTGTCGGCGGCATTTTCGTCGAGACTGTGCTCGTCAATGAGCTTCGAAGCCGCCACTGCACGGGGCAGCGCCAGCAGTTGACGAGTCGAGCCGCCCAATCTTTTCTCCAAACTCCGCGGGACGTCCGGGCCCGTCGCCTTTCCAGAAAGGCATTTTCCCCGGTTCTCCGGGCGCAGGGGAAACGTCTACTCGATTGTGCGAAATCTGATCGATTCTCCAGGTGGTCGCTCCCAGAATGATGGTGTCGCCCGTGCGACTCTCGAAGACCATCTCTTCATCGAGTTCACCGACGCGCGCGCCCTTGGTCGCTCCCGTGAGGAACACGCCAAAGAGCCCGCGATCGGGAATTGTGCCGCCATTGATGACGGCAACACGCCGAGCGCCCTCGCGCGTCGTGAGTTTTCCTGCGAGGCGGTCCCACGTCAGCCGTGGCCGCAGGTCGGCGAATTCGTCCGAGGGATATCGTCCCGAAAGCATGTCGAGCACGCTCTCGAAGGAGGTTCGGGTTAATCCGCCATAGGCAGCGGCGCTCCGCACCACGCGGTACAGGTCATCCACCGACCAGGGCTCGATCGCGACCATGGCAACGATCTGCTGGGCGAGCACGTCGAGCGCGTTGCGCGGATAGTGCACCGACTCGACTTCACCGTCATACATCGCCCTCGAAAGCGCGGCGCACGCAAGCAGGTCGCCTCGATATTTCGGGAAGATGGTGGCGGTGCTCACGGCGCCTACGTGATGGCTGGCCCGTCCGACACGCTGCATCCCGCTGGCGACGGAAGGGGGAGACTCGATCTGCACGACGAGGTCGACCGCGCCCATGTCTATACCTAGCTCCAGGGAGGACGTCGCGACCAGCCCGCGCAGAGTGCCGAGCTTCAGCCGGTCTTCGATGTCCTTGCGCTGCTCGGCCGCCATACTGCCGTGGTGAGCGCGGACCAGCGTCTCGCCAGCGAGTTCATTGATGGCTCCCGAAATTCTTTCCGCCAGCCGGCGACTGTTCACGAACAGGAGCGTGGAGCGGTGCGCCCGAACGAGTTCAAGCAACTTGGGATGAATCGCCGACCAGATGGAAGCACGCACCGGACCCTGCGCGGCGGGACCGCTGGGTAGCGTATCCAGTTCGTCGAGCCGGGACATATCGTCCACGGGCACTTCGACTTTCAGGGCAAACTTCTTCGGCTCGCCCGCGTCAACGATCGTGACAGGCCGGAACTTCACGCTGCCTGTTCCCTCGAACTCGGTGACGGACTGCTCCGGTAGAGCAGGCTCAGCGCTCTGCGGCGAGATCGTAGTTCTTGCCGTATCCACCCCGCCGAGAAATTGCGCTACCTCTTCCAGAGGCCGCTGGGTTGCCGAAAGCCCGATGCGCTGCAGTTTGCGCCCGCACAGATGTTCCAGTCGCTCGAGCGACAAAGCCAAATGTGCGCCGCGCTTGGTCGGCACCAGGGCATGAATCTCGTCGAGGATCACCGTGTCAATGCTTTGGAGGACTTCGCGCGCGTTCGAAGTCAGGAGCAGATAAAGAGACTCGGGCGTCGTTACCAGAATGTCGGAGGGATGGCGGAGAAATCGCGCTCTCTGCGCAGACGGAGTGTCGCCGGTACGAATCGTGACGGTGGGCGTGTAGTGCTCGATATTCAGTTTCCGCGCAGCCTGTGCAATCCCGACCAGCGGCGACTGCAGGTTGCGTTCAACGTCGACCGCGAGGGCTTTGATCGGGGAAATGTACAGGGTGCGGCAGCGGCGCAGTTCCTCGGGTGCTGGAGCAAACATCAACCGGTTCAGCGACCAGAGGAACGCAGCCAGCGTCTTGCCGGTGCCGGTGGGTGCCAGAATCAGAGTCGATTCGCCGCGCGCAATCGCAGGCCATCCCATGGCCTGGGGGCGAGTCGGCTTTTCGAAAACATCGCGGAACCAGGCCCTCACTGGGGGCTGAAACAACTCTAGCGGGTCGGTTTCTAACTCCCTGTGTTGTCGCTGTTTAGGAGGAATTGTTCGCGTTGTCATTGAATGCGGACGAAAGCCCGGCCCTTAAGATTGGATGCTCGGGCTTCGTCTGGGGACGGAACCTCTTTTGCCGCGAAGGGGTTAAAAAAGCTACGCGGAAGCAGGAAGGATGTCGGGTCTTGGGTCCTGGTTTTGTAGCGCCGGCATCTTGCCGGCAGTCGCGAGGGCGTCCCGCCCTCGCTTCACATTGTCCCCTTGCGGCGGCGGGCGGGACGCCCACCGGACTGCCGGCGGGACGCCGGCGCTACGGTCGCATCCCTGGGCTATTTTACGATGCTGGTGACGTTCCCCTGCTGCGGTTATCTCGGTTCAGACTTGGCGCTTTCAGCCATGCCAGCGGACTTGTGGTAGTCGAAGAAGGTGTCGTCTTCCTCGCCGTGGTGGGGAATCACCAGCATGACCCGCGCCTTCGACTTCATTGCGAAATGCGCCGCCATCCAGATGCTTTCATTGCCAGCGACCGGCTTCTTCTCGAGTTCGAAGTGTGTGCCAGGTTCGACTTCCGCCAGAAAGCCGACAATGCGCACCGGACGCGTGACGTGGGCCTCCACCTTGACCCACTGACAAGTGTCGTGGTCAATCCAGAGCGTTCCTTCCATCCCGAGTAGCACCTGGCTGTCGCGATTCGGGGGTTGGTATCCCTTGCGCGGTGTGGCCTTCAATTCGTAGACGCGGCGTCCATCTAAGTCCCTATCGCCGACCATTTGGAAATCGAATGCCACGGTCATCTGGTCCATCATATTGCGATCGCGCTTTCGTTCGGCCTCGTACCTCGCGATCCGGGCTGCTCGTTTGTTCGGCGATTCGTGCTTGCGTTGCTCGACTGCCTGCTGGTACTTCTTCTGTTCTTCGTTGTCTTTATCAGGGCTCAGAGGATGCCCATTCACCGCGATCAGCCGCTGGTAGGGAGATCCGTACAACATGGTGACCGCGTACGTCTTGTCGCCGTCTTTGGTGCGATCGCGCTCGTGGTTGTCGAATTCAGGAACCGCGGCCCAGTCGCGGTTGTTGGCCTCGACCGACTGCCGAATGATCGAAGCAACATTTTCTTGCGCGGCTGACGTGACGGAATTACACAGAATGATCCCCAGTACTGCCAGCGCAGTGATCGAGGCGATCAAGTATCGCATTCGTTCTCTTCCCACTACCGTGACGAGCTGATCGTGAGGAACGCTAAATCAGTTCGCGTACCTGATCTGCTATCGTCGTAAGCACAATCTTCTTGCGGTTCGGCTCGCCGCGCGCCAGCGACTCGGCGAAATGCAGGGCCTGCTCGGCTTTGATCTTTCGCTGGCATGGGCGGCTCAAAGGGATCCACCGTCGCCTGCAGAACCGCCGGACCCGGAGCCTTCAGGAACTCTTCGATGGTGCGCCCGCAGTCCGCGGGATCGTCCACGCTGAAGCCCGATCCGCCGCATGCGTCGGCAAATTTCGCGAAGTCGATTGGCTGCAACTCCACGCCGTACTCCGGATTTCCCAGGAACACCATCTGCTCCCACTTGATCTGTCCCAGGGTGTTGTTCTTGATGATGACGACTTTGATGGGCAGCTTGTACTTCACGGCGGTGACAAACTCCGCCATCAGCATGGAGAATCCGCCGTCGCCAACGAACGCGATGCATTGCCGATCGGGATAGGCAATCTGCGCCGCGATCGTGTAAGGAAGCCCGCAGGCCATGGTTGCGAGGTTTCCGGAGACAGTGTGCATTTGCCCGCGCTGCGCCGGGATGTGTCGCGCCCACCAGGTCGTAATGGTGCCGCTGTCGCAACTGACAATGGCGTCGCTCCGCAAGCGCTTGCCAAGCTCGCGCGCCACAACTTGCGGCTTCATGGGCTTCTCGGTACGCGTGGCACGCTTGTCCATCAGGTCGCGCCAGTCTTTCATCCCGGCCTGCGCGGCCTGCAGAAATTTCCGGTCTTGCTTGCGCTGCAGGAGGGGAATCAGCTCACGCAGGGTGTTGCGACTGTCGCCGATCAACCCCACTTCAACCGGGTAGCGAAGTCCAATGCGCTTTGGATCCAGTTCAATCTGCACGCCGCGCGCCTGCCCCGGCTTCGGCATAAACTCGATATAAGGAAACGACGTCCCTACCATTAAAAGAGTGTCGCAATCCTCGATCGCTTCTTGCGAAGGCCGGGTCCCGAGCAGACCGATGCCGCCTGTCGTATAAGGGCTGTCGTCGGGCACTGCTGCTTTACCCAGGAGCGCCTTGATGATGGGTGCGCCAAGCAGGTCGGCAATTTGCTCGAGTTCGTCGCCGGCATCCAAAGCGCCGCGCCCGGCGAGGATTGCCACTTTCTTCCCCTGATTCAGGATCTCGGCGGCGTGCTCAAGTTCGGCGGGATCCGGAATTCTCGCGCTGCGCGCATTCACATCGGAGGTATGATGCGCGACGTTCCGCTTCGACCGCTGTCGCTCCTTTAGCTCTTTTTCCTGGAGATCGACGGGGAAGGCAATATGCGCGACGCCGCGATACGCCAACGCGGTTCGGCACGCCAGGTCCGTGAGATTTTCTACATGTGTCGGCCCCATGACGCGCTCGTTGAAGACAGCGACATCCATGAACAGCTTGTCGAGCGCAACGTCTTGCTGGGTGAAGGTCCCGATCAGATCGTGGAACTGCAGCCCCGTGATTGCCAGCACGGGTTGCCCATCGAGCTTGGCGTCGTAAAGACCATTCAGCAGATGAATGCCGCCGGGACCGGAGGTGGCGAGGCACACGCCCAGTTTCCCGGTGAATTTGGCATATCCACAAGCCATGAATGCGGCGGCTTCTTCATGCCGCACCTGCACGAACCGGATCTTGTCCTGACGAATCCGGAGAGCCTCCATCACGCCGTTGATCCCATCCCCTGGCAGACCGAAGACTACCTCGACGCCCCAATCCATGAGCGTTTCGATCAATACGTCAGCTGCGGTCATGCCGTTGGCTCCCTCTGCGAATCGTGGCGAAAATGCCAGCCCACAGGTCAGGTTCGAATAAGCTCCGGCGTGAGGCAATACCGTATTCACTGCAGCGGAGGGATTTGGATCGGCTAGCGGAGGGGACGACTTCACGCGGAATCGTCAAGAAGCACTTTGAGGATGTATTGCATGTTTCGATGCAGCATGAACTATCTGTGCACTGAGGTCGGCTACCGTTGTCATGGATAGGAGAGACCGATGATCACGTTGGCCATTCGCTACACGATCAATCCCAACAAGCTTGCCGATTTCAAGGAATATGTCGCCGCCGAACTGGAGCCGATCCGGCAGAGCGGTGGCCAGGTCCTGGGATATTTTTTCCCGACCGACTTTGCCGGTCGCACTGACGAGGCTTTAGGCCTGATCGATATTCCGAACCTCGCGGAGTACGAGAAGTATCGCAAGGCACTCGCCGAAGATCCCATCCACAAAAAGAATGCTGCTCGTGTGGAGCAAAGCGGCGCTGTGCTGGCCACGAACCGTTCGCTTATCCAGCGATACGAGGAGCGCTAAAGAAGCCTGCTGTTCGAAAACACGAAGGGCCGAGCGACCTGGCGCTCGGCCCAATTCGTCTCGAGTTTCAACTCATGCAGCAGCAGGACGATCGGTCACTTCGTTGTACAGTTCCACAATGCGGTCGCGTCTGGCTTCATACGCGCGCATTTCCGGTTCTGATACCACGCCGAACAGTTGCTTCTCAAGGGTGCAGAGTTGCTCGTTCAACAGCGTCATCAGTTCGTTCTTCGGGTCGGGGGATGTCATGATGAGCGCCCTTCGTGTAAAGAGAGTTGATTGCGGCGCCAGTGTAACAGGCTGGAGCGGAATTGCTAT
Source organism: uncultured Acidobacteriota bacterium (assembly GCA_963745435.1). GTDB lineage: Bacteria > Acidobacteriota > Terriglobia > Terriglobales > Acidobacteriaceae > Gp1-AA133. Next base: position 460,844 of record CAVUXK010000008.1, read on the forward strand.
CCGACTCATGCCCTAGGGATTGTGGTTGAGACAGCCGCTACCCGGCGGTCCGTAGGCGATTGTCCATCATGTGGGTCGTGGTTTTCGTCATTGTCACGTGAGTCGGCAGCAGCTTCACCCGGAAAACCCTTGTGCGAAGGCCTCATTGCTTCAGAACCGATGGATTCAATCGGAATCGAGCTTCAAGGGCGAGTCTATGCTGTGGGGAGAATTTCTTCGGACTTTGACAGCAAGAAACGGAATGCGGTCGAGCTCCCGAGTGGCTTAAGCTTGCTGCATGAAACTCACGGCCATGCGAGCCAAGGGCGCCGATCGATCCGCGGACTCGACAATTCTCTCCGCCTCGCCCACCGTGCGCATGCGGCACCTTGACTGGCCGCAGCTTGCTGCCGAACTCGATCACTTCGGTTGCGCACGCCTCGATGGTCTTCTGAACGACGAAGAGTGTGGTGAGATCTCCAGCGCTGTACTCCAATGACGCCCTGTTTCGTAGTCGCGTGGTGATGGCCCGCCATGGCTTCGGTAGGGGAGAATACAAATATTTTCGCTACCCGCTGCCAGAACTGATCGGGCTGCTGCGCACCGAGCTTTACCCGAAGCTTGCCGACATTGCCAATCGCTGGAACGACGAGATGAAGATTGCCGTGCAGTATCCTAGCAGGCACGAGGACTTTCTTGCGCGTTGTCACGCCGCGGGCCAGGACAAGCCCACGCCGCTGCTGCTTCAATATCAGGAAGGCGACTACAACTGTCTGCATCAGGATCTTTATGGGGAACACGTCTTTCCGATTCAGGTGGCAATCTTGTTATCGCAGCCGGACGAGGATTTTACCGGCGGGGAATTTATCCTCACCGAGCAGCGCCCGCGTATGCAGTCGCGAGCCGAGGTGGTGCCCCTCCGTCGCGGAGACGCCGTCGCCTTTGCCGTGCACCACCGACCGGTGAAAGGGACGCGTGGATCGTACCGGGTCAACATGCGGCACGGGGTCAGCCGGTTGCGGTCCGGGCAACGGCATACCCTCGGAATCATTTTTCACGACGCGAAGTAGAGATGGCACGCAGAAGCAACAAAACGCTTGAGCTGTTTTCTGACGCATCCGCGGATCTTCCTGCCACGGAGGCCTTCACTGACTCAGCATGTCTACTGCGCGGTTTTGCATTGCTGAATGAGAGTGAGCTACTTGGGGCTCTGCGTAGCGTCACGGCCAGGGCGCCGTTTCGCCACATGACCACGCCGGGCGGCTACCGCATGTCGGTTGCCATGACCAACTGCGGATCGCTGGGATGGGTCACCGACCGCAGCGGCTATCGATACGACTCGATCGATCCGGAGAGCGGCAAGCGGTGGCCGGCGATGCCGGATGCATTTCTGCAACTGGCGATCCATGCAGCCAGAGAAGCAGGATTTCCCAACTTTACTCCCGACGCGTGCCTGGTCAACCGCTACGAACCGGGCACGAAGCTGTCGCTTCACCAGGACAAAGACGAGAAGGACTTCACGCAACCGATCGTGTCGGTTTCGCTCGGAGTTCCGGCGACGTTCTTATTCGGAGGCACTCGCCGCGCCGACAAGACCGAGCGCATCGCTCTGCGTCACGGCGATGTTGTGGTGTGGGGCGGACCCGCCAGGCTGCGCTATCACGGAGTCGGCCCGCTCAAGGACGCGGTTCATCCCCTGCTGGGAAATACGCGAATCAATCTGACGTTCCGCAAGGCTGGGTAGCAGCGCGTCATCCCTCGTCATCCGGCGGCCCTGCCGCCCCCGCCAGATCCTGCTGCTTGATTTTCTCCACGTTGAATTTCGCGGCGCGCTCCCGCATCGTCTTTAGCACTTCTTCGAGCGGTGGCGGATCTCCCTTGATCCAGCGCAGCGGATTAATCCGCGCTACTACAAACGCGCGCAAATACGGACTCGTGAGTCCACGTTCTTTAAGTTTCTTCACCGCTGCGGCAACTTTCTCCTCAAGGTCCAGCACCATGGTTGCGCGTTTCTCATGCTCTTTGATCGCAACGCGCAGCGCTTCATCTGTGAACGACTCCAGCCGCCGCAGGATGGAGTGATACGCGCCGCCTCCGAAGCGCGGCACGCGCTCGTAACAAACTCCCAAAGTCACCAGCGCCGGCTCATCCAGATAGAACGCGAAACCTGCTTCCGGCCGAGAGGCGTCCTCGTCCAGCAATCCGCGATAGATGCGAATTACTTCCAGAGAGCGCTCTTTCAGGTTGTGAGCTTTTTCTGTGTTGAGCGCCAGGATCTGCCAAGCCACTTCGCGATCCGGGACCACCAGCACAGTGATCGACTTCGCGCCCAGTCTCTGCATGGCGGCGAGACGATGGCGTCCGTTAGGCGTCCAGAACCCGCCGTTGGGAGCGGTCACGGCAATAATGGGATCAAGAAACCGCCCGGTCTTATTGATGACATCCGCCAGCCGCTTGTGGTGGGTGTCCGACAAATCGCGCTGAAATGGCGTGGGCTCGACCGCGTCGATGGGAACAATGCTGAGCAGCAGAGGGTGACCGCCGAGGGGTTCCTTATACGTGCCGATCACACAGCCGCCAGCCTTTTCGACGACGGTGGCGATGTCAGCAACCGCTCCGCTGCGATCCTGGATCAGGCACTCCGCCGGTTGGAGGCCTTTGGTTCCAGCCTTGGCTTTGCGTGGACGCTTGCGAGCGGGAGCGCGTTTCACCATAGGTCATCGAGTCTAGCGTAGTTGCCCCAAGCGCGCATGCCGGTGACCATGCACTAACCAGCGGTGGCTGTCTCTTATCGCGGCTGGTAGATTGGATGAGCGCGCTTCGACACGATTTGCTGGAGTTAGTATCCCGGGGCCCATGAGCAGTGACGATCATCAGGATGATGCGCGTACGGTTGGCGAACGGATCGCGGCAATTATCCGCGCGAACGAGAATACTCCGAAGAAGAATCTGACGAATGACGAACTGGGCAAGCTCAAAGTGGCAGCCGGACGCCTGGACCAGTTGTTGTCGGATGCAGCCAATGCTGAGACGGAAGAACTAAAGAGTGCCGTCTCAAAACTCGACCAGTTGTTAAAAAATATTAGTGCCGGGAAAGACGTTGCGCCCGCGCTGCGGCTTCGAAAAGACAAGTAGGAGGCCGGCTGGGAATCCAGTGATCGTCTAAGAGGTTGGGAAGAGGTATCCGAAGATCTCCGGGGCTGTCCTCAGGCGCTAAAGCGCGAATAGATTTTCAACGACTTAACGGCACAACTGAAGTGGTGCCCTTCCCAAAACCTCGTCGAAGTGGAGTTTTTCCGCACCCCCTAGGTTCCTTTCTTCTTCATCTTCTCCACGAGCCCTCGCAGAGTTTCCTGAGTCGCGGGAGTCCACCAGTTTGCTATCACGGTCGTCAATTCGGCGTCCATGCCAGATTCGAACAGTTCGTGAAGATCGCGGCGGGCCTCGCGTCGAGTCATGGTCATCGCTTCTTTCGGTAATGCGAGCATTTTGTTGCACCAGGCAAGCGCGTGCGGAACCACCTCGTCCGCCGGAACCACCTCATCCACGAGCCCTGCAGCCAGCGCCTGCTCCGGTGAGACGAGCGAGCCACTCACGCCCAGATACTCCGCGCGCCGAGGTCCCACCAATCGTCGCAGCCCTCCCATGATCACCGGCGGCAGCGGAATTCCGACCTGTACTTCATTCAATCCGAGCTTGTACTCACCCTGCGCCATCACCCGCCAGTCGCAGAACAGGGCCAGCACCGTGCCGCCAGCCGGAGCGTGACCCGTGATCGCCGCCACGACGGGGACGGGCGACCGGGCGATGGCTTCCAGCGTCGCGTACAGTTCGCGCCACAGTTTGGACATGGCCGGCTTGTCGAGCGTCAGCAGCAAGGGAACGTCCAGCCCGCCGGAGAATCGCCCGGGAAGCCCGGAGAGGATCACTGCGCGCGCTCCCTCTTGCGCGGACTGCTCGATCGCCTGCCGCAGGTTCGAGAGTAACTCGCCGGTCAGTGCGTTTACGGGCGGCCGGTTCAGGCGCAGCTCCCGCACGTCGCCGTGTTGGAAGGTCAGAAGCATGCAGAAAGTGTAGCCGAGATTTCTTGAGCCGGTGGGGAGCATGCGGCGTGCCATAACACTTCGTTGTCTAACCGCAATTTGTAAGATTCCTCTTGAAAGATCACGTCCAACTGGGAGAAAAGAGGCACTGCAATCGAGGGATGCGTCCCAGCCTGCAATTGCGAAGGGGAAATTTCGGAGGACAATATGAGCACGGCCAGCGCTGTTGCAATCAGGCCCGCGTCTTCACCCAAGGCAATTGTGTGGGCGGGCCTGATCGCGGGCACTATGGACATTACAGCTGCTTTTGTCGTCTACGGATTCTTTGGCGCGACTCCGCTGCGCATCCTGCAGGGCATCGCTACCGGACTGCTCGGACCACGCGCACTTGAAGGCGGCATGGCAACCGCCGCTCTCGGACTCCTCTGCCACTTCACCATCGCCTTCGGTGCGGCCACAGTCTTCTTCCTTCTCAGTCGCAAGCTGCCGTTCCTCACTCGTCAATTCGTCCTGGCTGGCGTGCTCTATGGCATTGCGGTCTACTTCTTCATGGGCCGGGTAGTCATTCCACTTTCCCGCGTACACAGAGGTCCATTTTCATTGAAGATGATGATCATCGGCGTGACCATCCATATTTTCTGCGTGGGCCTGCCGATCTCGACCACGGTCAAACGCTTCTCGACTAGCTGATTCCGTATTTCTGGGCGAGAAACAACTGCAGGTTGGCCGGCAGAGCCCGTGCGAGTTCCTGCCATGTCAGCACCTTGCACGCTGTGCGTAGCTCTGCGGCTTTTACGCATCGCATGACCGCGTACCAGGACTCAAGCAAGTCGGGGCGTCGCTCGTCGAGCAGCACACAGAACGAAGCGTGCCGGTTAAAGGCGGCGAGCACGTTGCGAATCAGTTGGTAAGAGCAGTAAGAACGCTCCGATTGCGGCAATTCACTTTCATCGAAGACGGTAAGAAAATCGCGATAGCGCCGGACCTTGCTCTTCTCCGCCTGCTGAAAATCGTTCTCGGTCAGCTTCGCTTCTACCAGCAGACTGCCGACCCTCATATCGATCTCGGTCGCGTCCAACCGGCCGCTAGCGAGCGGCACGCGTGCCCGTAGGCCGAATTCCGGACGTGAGTTCGCGGTAAGCCCCACCAAACGCCTGACTGCTTCACTCCGCAACGTCCCGGAGTGACAGAAAACATTCATGAGCAGCGCATCTGAGCTCATGCACGAATCGAGCTCCGCTCGGACGCCGTTCTCGGCGGCAGGCAAGGATCGGCGCGCGGTCGTGTGCACCTTCGCCAGTCGCGACTTCCACTCGACCCGCGCACAAATTCTGCGGTAGCTCGCCGGATGGAAGTTGCCGTGTTTCCCCTCGCCGAAGGGCTCGAAGCACACGACCGATTGCTCACCGTAGCTCAAGCAATGCGGCAGCGACTTCGCCAGAGCGTACTTCCGCGCTCGCTCTGCCAGTTCCGATCCGCAGCATTGCGCCTGCGCTCATGTTCGACAGTGTAGCGAAGAAAAAGCGAATACCGCAAGAGTGCGAACCCCGATACCGGCAACCGGTCCCGACTGTTCACCCGTCTGAATTTGGTGCCGATCCATTTATGATGAAATGGGCAGTGAAGCCTGTGTAACCGTGGGGGAACGCTCTGCTGATATCTTCAACCAGGACTAGTCCGCGATGATCGTGAACTTCGCCGAACGCGCGCACAACCACAACTGGGAACTGGACCCGGTCACGCGCTCGTTGCTCGACACCGACTTCTACAAGCTTCTGATGTTGCAGTTCATCTGGAAGCACTTTCCCAAGACCGAAGTCTCGTTCGCGCTTTCTAACCGCGCATCTTCAGTTCGCCTCGCCGACATGGTCCTGCTGGAAGAAATCGAGGCGCAGATGGAACACGCCCGCAGCCTGCGCTTTCGCCGGTCGGAACTGGTGTGGCTTGCCGGCAACACGTTTTACGGCCGGCGCGGAATCTTCACGCCTGAATTTCTTACGTGGCTCGAAGAAGACTTTCGCTTGTCCGACTACGAAATCTCGGCGAAAGACGGCCAGCTGCAGATGCAGTTCACGGGCACCTGGCCCGAGACAACTATGTGGGAGCTGTACGCGCTCTCCATCGTCAACGAACTAAAAACGCGCGCCAGCCTGAAAAAGCTAAGCGAGTTCGGACTCGACATTCTTTATGCCCGCGCCAAGACGAAGCTTTGGGGAAAAATTGAAAGACTCCGCGGAGTTCCCGGCCTGAAGGTCGCCGACTTCGGCACGCGCCGCCGCCATAGTTTCCTCTGGCAGGAGTACGTCGTTGACGCCATGGCCTCCAACCTGGGCCCGGCGTTCGTCGGTACCTCAAACGCCTTCCTTGCGCACAAACACGATCTCGAAGCCATCGGCACCAATGCTCACGAAATTCCGATGGTGATGGCCGCCCTGGCCAACGACGAAGAGGAAATGCGTGCTTCGCAGTATCGAATGCTTGAGCTGTGGCAAGGAACTTATGATGGTGCGCTGCTCATCATGCTGCCCGACACCTACGGCACCACGCAGTTCCTGCAGAACGCTCCCGACTGGGCCGCCGACTGGACCGGTCAGCGCGTCGATAGCAAAGACCCTTACGTCGCCGGCGACGAATACATCCGCTGGCTTGCCGAGCATCAGCGCAACCCGAAAGAAAAGCTCCTGATCGCCTCCGACGGTCTCGACGTCGACGACATTCTCGGCCTGCACGCCTACTTCGCCGGCTCGCTGCAGCCCGGCACGACCATTGCCGACTTTCGCAGCGCCGCCGACTTCACCGATCTCCGTAAGTGGGTGCCGGGCCGCCGCATCCGCTTCAGCGCCGGCTGGGGTACGCTGCTGACGAACGATTTCCGCGGCTGTGATCCCGATGCCGGCACTGGCTTCGATCCGCTGAGCCTGATCTGCAAGGTCCACGAGGTCGAGGGGCGTCCGGCCGTGAAACTCTCCGACAATTATGCGAAAGCGATGGGGCCACCCACGGAAATAGAACGCTACCGGCGCATCTTCGGAACCGTGGGCGTGGCCAACGTGCCAGTGCTGGTATAGCGGTGCGAACTTCGGGCGCTGAAGCGCGCACAGATTGTCAACGACTTAACGGCACGACTGAAGTCGTGCCCTTCCCATAACCCTCCCGCAATCGGCCTCTTTCTGCGCTAGCCGGCTTTTCCGCAGCCTCTTCAGGCGTGTCTTGAACGCGTAAAATAGATGCTGCTTCAGCCGCTGGAGTTCTAAACATGTCGATTCGTCCCGTTAAACGTCTCATCAAATCCAAGCCCACGATGGAAGGCGCGGGCGTCCATCTGCGCCGCGCATTCGGATTCGGCAGCACCTCCGACTTCGATCCTTTCTTACTGCTCGACGACTTCCGCAACGATGTGCCCGAAGACTATCTCGCAGGATTCCCGTGGCACCCGCACCGCGGCATCGAGACCATCACTTACGTTCTCGCCGGCACCGTCGAGCACGGCGACAGCATGGGCAACCGCGGCGCCATCGCCGCGGGCGACGTGCAGTGGATGACTGCGGGCAGCGGCATCATCCACCAGGAGATGCCCAAGGGCGATCCGGCGGGGCGTATGCACGGCTTCCAACTCTGGGCCAATCTTCCGGCCGCATTGAAGATGACCGATCCGCGCTACCAGGAAGTGAAGACCGCCGACATCCCCGAAGTCACGGACGACGACGGCACGCACGTGCGCATCGTGTGCGGAAGTTTCTGGGGCAAGCGCGGCCCGGTGGATGGCATCGCCGCAGATCCGATCTATCTTGACGTCTCGGTCGCGCCCGGGCGAAGGAAGACGTTGCCGGTTGAAACCACGCGTCATGCTTTCGCCTACGTTTTCGCGGGAGCAGGGAAGTTCTGTAACGCGTCGGGTCCGCTGGCCGTGCCCACTGAAGCGGTTGAATGGGCCGACACCAAGCCGCCCTCCGAAGCCGAGAACCGTTCGCTCGTCGTGTTCGATCGCGGCGACGAGGTCACCGTGCAGGCGAGCGACGACGGCATCCGCTTCCTGCTCGTTTCGGGCAAACCACTCGAGGAGCCGGTCGCCTGGTACGGTCCGATCGTCATGAATACACAGGCAGAACTTCGCCAGGCTTTCGAAGAACTGGAACAAGGGAAATTTCTGAAGAAGTGAGAGACAGAAAATCCGGGAAAGAAATGTGGCCGAGGGTGTCCCAGCCTGAACGTTGTGCTGGTTGCGAAGTGTAGGGTGTGGAACTGCCGCACGTCCCACTGATATGAAATTGCTGCCACGAGAGGTAATGTTGATTCTCAATCGATGATCTGGGGCAGCGGAAGGGTTAACCAGGGAATCATCTCTACGATGGTATGATGCTGGCGCGAATGCGAGCTTGCTGGTTTTCGGGTCAAACCGAATCCAACAAAGGGCGCATCCGATTCACCCATGCCAATTTCACAGGTCAAAAATCCTCCCGCGGCTTCCGCTCCGCCGTCGGCCTCTACGCGGGCCGCCCTGATTGTCGTCACGTCCCTGTTCTTCATGTGGGGATTCGTGACCGCGCTCAACGACGTCCTGATCCCGCACCTCAAATCGATTTTCGATTTGAACTACGCGAAGGCCAGCCTGATCCAGTTCGCATTCTTCGCGGCGTATTTTATTTTTTCAATTCCAGCCGCTCGCCTCATTGATGCCATCGGCTATAAGCGCACCATGGTGACTGGAGTCATGGTCATGGGGGCCGGCGCTCTGCTCTTCATGCCGGCGGCCGCGGTGCCGTCGTACCCGCTGTTTCTCGGCGCGCTGATGATCCTGGCCTGCGGCATAACCATTCTGCAGGTTGCCGCTAATCCCTATGTGGCGGTGCTTGGGCCGCCGCAAACCGCTTCCAGCCGGTTGAATCTCTCGCAGGCCTTCAACTCTCTCGGCACCACGGTTGCTCCCCTGCTGGGCGGTTACCTTATCTTGAACGCGGCCGCCAAGAGCATGACCGAACTGCGCCAGATGGCGCCCGACGCGCTGCAAGCATATCGCGTGCACGAGGCATCGTCGGTCAAGGTGCCGTACCTGATCATCGGAATTGCCTTGATTGCGCTGGGCTTTCTGATTTCGACCTTCAAGCTTCCGGCCATGCCCGGCGCCGAGCATCACAAGAACGATCAGGGTGACAGTATCTGGAAGTATCGCCATCTCGTTCTCGGGGCCGTCGCCATCTTCGTGTACGTGGGCGCGGAGGTTTCCATCGGCAGCTTCCTCATCAATTATTTCAGCCAGCCCGATATCGGGAACATCTCGGCAAACGAAGCTTCCAAATACCTGTCCGCTTATTGGTTCTCGGCGATGGTTGGCCGCTTTATCGGCTCCGCCATTTTGCAGAAGGTGCGCACCGGAAAGTTGCTCGGCATCGCCGCCATCTGCGCGAGCCTGCTGGTTTTCATTTCCATGGCAAGCTCCGGACATCTCGCGATGGGCAGCATGATTCTCATCGGACTATGCAATTCCGTGATGTTCCCGAGCATCTTCACGCTGGGCATCGCGGATCTTGGGCCGCGCACGGGCGACGGGTCCGGCTTGCTGGTGATGGCGATTGTCGGAGGGGCGATCGTGCCGCTCTGCGTTGGCGTGTTGGCCGACCGCATCGGACTGCAGCACTCGTTTATCCTGCCCGCGATTTGTTACCTGTACATTGTGTACTACGCGTTCCGGGGTTCACGAGTCGTTACGGCAGGGGAGCCCGCTGCGCAGTCGTAGAGGTGAAACTATATCAGGCGCAGCCGACGACGGGTTGTCGTCTCAAAATGATTCACTGCAAGCTAAGTTGTTGAAAGTTGGTTAGAGCGGGTACTCTGGCGGTAAAAAGTAGCCGCGACCATCGCATAGGATGCCTGTTAGTAGCGTTTGGAGGGCCGCCACGCGTGTTTCGAGGGCGTGGGTATGGTTTGGGTCGGCTCGAACCTCTGTGGTTCCTTAAAACACACTGCAACGCAAAGTTAGCTTATAGTCAAGTAGCTGACGATCTATCGGCACTCGTTCATGGGTTTGTCGCCGGCTTCGCCTTGGGACGAATGTCTTCAATCGGTACCACGCCGCTTCCTTCCAACACCGAATAGAACTTGTCTGGCGCCAGATTCTTCAGCGTCTCGGTGGCGCCCGAAGGCCAGTGAATTTCGACGGAGTCGATTTTGTTCGCGGACCCGAGCCCGAAGTGGACACGCAAGTCATTCTGTGAAAGGTAGCTGCCGCCGCTGTGGATCTCGTCGGTTTGCGTCATGCCGCCGGCCACGATCTTCACGCGCGCGCCGATCGCCAAGCGATTGCTTTTCGTTCCTTGGAGTTCGAAGCTCACCCAATGGCGCCCGGGGATACCGGAATTCTTCAGGACGGTCGGCGAGCCATCGAGGTTCTCGATCACCACGTCCATGTTGCCATCGTTGAAAAGATCGCCCACGGCGAGCCCACGCGATGCGCGCGGTTCTTCGATCGCCGGTCCCGCCTGATCGTGGGCGTCGCAGAACGTGCCATTGCCCTGGTTCATGTCGAGCAGTTTCGGTTCGCGGTAGCGGTCGCCCGAGGGCAGCGTGTCGACCTGCGGATACACGTGGCCGCTCGCCACAATGAGATCGAGCCAGCCGTCGTTGTCGAGATCGACGAATGCGTCGCCCCATTTCACCCAGCGAATCGAAGGCAGCGCCACGCCCGCGGAGTAGGAGACGTCATGGAAGTCCCACTTGCCGTCGTTGCGGTAGAGGGTGTCGTAATCATCGGCAAAGTGCGTCACGTAAATCGAAGGCCGCCCGTTGTGTAGATAGTCGCCGAGTGCGATTCCCATGGAAGCCTGCTCGTTGCCGTCGTCACTGAGCGCGGTGCCCGACTCGAGGCCGATCTCGGCGAACTTACCCTTGCCTTCGTTGCGATACAGAAAACTTGGCGTGGAATCGTTAGCTACGTAGATGTCGGGCTTGCCGGTGTTGTTGAAGTCCGCCCACACCACGCCCAGCCCGTAGTATCCGCCCGGGTCGGCGACGCCCGCGGACTTGGTCACGTTGGTAAACGTGCCGTCGCCGTTGTTGTGGAACAGGGAATCGCCCGAGCCTTTGAGTCCGCGGGGGCCGCATTGCACGTCGATGCCCTTGTACTTGCAGTTGATGCCTTTGCCGAAGGCGGGCGGGTTGGCCAGATCGAACTCGACGTAGTTCGCGACCATCAGGTCGAGGAAGCCGTCGCCATCGTAGTCGCCGAAGGCTGCGCCTGTGGACCAGCGGCCGTCGGCGACACCGGCTTTCGCGGTGACATCGGTAAATGTTCCGTCGCCGTTGTTGCGGTACAGCACGTTGCCGCCGAGGCAGGTGATGTACATATCGGGCCAGCCGTCGTTGTTGTAGTCGCCGACGGCACCGCCGTTCGCGAAACATGGACTCGCGACACCGGCTTTCTCGGTGACGTCGGTGAAGGTGCCGTCGTGATTGTTGTGATAGAGAGCGCCCCGCGCCTTCTCGCCCTTCTTGGTCATATCGAGGGTGGGGGCGTTGGTGAAGTAGATGTCGAGCCAGCCATCACGATCGTAGTCGAGCAGGAGAACGCCTCCGCTCATGGATTCGAGAATGTATTTCTGATCAGGCGCGAGCAGGTGTTCGAACTTGATGCCGGCTTTCCTGGTGATGTCCTCAAGCTGGGGGATCTTGCGGTCCTTGCATTTCATTTCCTTGACGCCCGGAGGAGGCGGGGCTGCCTGAGGGTGTCCGCCCTGGGCAGAGATCGGAAGCGAGAAAGCGAAAAGAAGCAGTAAAAGCAATGGAATCCGGTTCGAGGAGAAGGCGTCGGCCAATTGGACCTTGGAGGTGTTCAAGGGAGAGGTACGTCCGAATCGATTCATTCTACGTGTACCGGTGACGGTATCGCTACACGCGGTGTCGCGGGCGAGGGCGCCCGCGCTACATCTAGCCCGCAAGGGCTTTTAACCGCAAAGGACGCGAAGAACTTCCCGCAAAGATCGCGAAGAAGAGTGAAAGGCCGACGGGCGAGGACGCCCGTCGCTCCATTGTTTCGGCGGAGAGACTGAACAAGGCTATGAAGTCGCTTACCGTATCGCTACGGAATCAACTGGTAGCTCACGAAGGCTAGCTGTGTGCTGTCGGGGGACCAGGAGGGGACGTTGATGGTGCCTTGGCCGCCGAAGAGCTTTGTCAGAATCGTGATCTTGCCGTCAGGCAGAGACATCAGGCGCAGCATGACGTCTTTGTCTTCGGGATGGCCGGTGACGGATGGATCGTAGGTGAGAAAGACCATCCAGTGGCCGTCGGGCGAGATGTGGGGGAACCAGTTGTTGAGTTCGTCGTGGGTGATTTGTTCCTGTGCGCTGCCGTCGGAATTCATGCGCCAGATCTGCATGTGGCCGGTGCGTTCGGAATTGAAGTAGATGTATTTGCCGTCGGGGGAGTAGTCGGGGCCGTCGTCGAGACCTTTGGCCGTGGTCAGGCGAGTTTCTGCGCCGCCCTCGAAGGGGATGGAGTAGATGTCGAAGTCACCGTTGCGCTCGCCGACAAAGGCGAGCGTTTTTCCGTCTGGGGACCAGCCGTGCCAGTAGGAAGGACCTTTCGGAGTAATTTCGCGGGGTGCTCCACCGGCGAAGGGGACGATATACACGTGGGAGTTATCTTCATCTTTCGTCTGGTCGCTGATGGCGATGGTTTTGGAGTCGGGCGAAATGCCGTGATCGTTGTTGCAGGTCACGGCAAAGCCGGTGTCGATCGTTTCGGGCTTGCCTCCGGCCACTGGGATTTTCTCGAGCCGGCCTTTGCGGTTGAAGATGAGGGATGCGCCGTCACGCGTCCAGTTGGGAGCCTCGAAGCGCTCGGGCGCAACGTAGACGACACGGCGATCGGTGGGGTCGATGGTGATGGTTTCGAGCGTGCTGTAAAGCTTTGGCTCGGCGGTCGAGGCGACTAGCGGGGTGATTTCCACGTTGGAGAAGACGGCTTTTTCGACGATGTCTTTCTCGTGCGAGCAGAGTCCGATCCCGACGTAGAACGTTCCTTCGAGCGGGACAGGAACTGTGCCGCCCGCCATCTGGAAATTCTGGCCTTTCGATGCAAGCCACATGTAGGCGTACCGGCCACGCTTTTCGATGCGTATGCGTGCGGGGGCGGAAATATTCGCCTGGATCTCGTGCGTGAGCGCGCCTTTGGCATCGCGATACTGAAGGGAAGTGAGGCCGCTGCCGTGGAGTGCAACGTCGGCGTAGGGGGAGTCGGCGTCGAGCGACTGGCGCACCATCACGACGGCCTTGCGATGCTCGTTGACGCCCTGGCCGATGAACGCGATATCGGCGTTGAGGGCGACGTCGCCCGAGACCTTTTTCCAGACGAAGTGGAAGGCGTCGGAAGAGAGCCACATGTTTTCTCCAGCGGCGGAGAGGGCGAAGGTCTTGGCGGTGGGGTCGTAGGTCGCGGAGCCTGGGTGGGGAGTGGTGCCGATGTCGGTGTGGCCCTCGAAGGGGCCTAGTTGGGTTTGGGCGAAGGTTTGGGTCGCGGCGAGAGTCATCACAAGAATGATGAGAAGTGTTTTTGAGTTGCTACGCACGACGGCCTCCTGATTTCGCCCTTCCCGGGCTTTCGCGAGCTTGCTTGCTTACCCAGTGCTTACGCACTGGGCTAATGAATTTCACCCGCTTTGCGGGCTTGACTTCGGGACGACGCAGGGGACTGGTTTCAATTCAAAACCGATTCCACTCCCGGTTGCGTCATCAGCAGCTTAGCTTGTGCATGCTTCTCGGCCGCATCTTGGACTCGTTTCTCAGGCATGCGTGCTGTGAAAAGCTTCGAGGCAGCGCTTGGCTGTTTCCAGTTCGGAGTAGCGGCTGCCTTCCTGTTCCAGAAGGTAGTACTCGAGTCCGCTCCCGCTTTCAGCGGCGGCGAAAATTTCCTTCCAGGGAGCTGAGCCTTCTCCGAACAAAACTCTATAGCCCTGGTCGCGGGACCAGTCTTTGCAGTGCATCGACTTGATACGGCCGGGGTGAGAACGAATCCACGCTACTGGATCGGCGCCGGCGGCGACGCAGGTGCCCACATCGAGTTGCAGGACAACCGAAGGCTTGGTGTGTTCGGCAAGATATTGCGCGGGGAACTTGCCATCAACGGCGCGGAATTCTGGTTCGTGATTGTGGTAGCCGACTTTGAGTCCAGACGGCTCCAGTTTTTCTGCGGCGGCGTTAAGGGCGTCCGCGATCGGTTTCCATCCGTCCGGACCAGGCTTGGGCTGGGCGCTGGCGACGATGACGTACTTGCAGCCGAGCATGAGATTCAGGTCGCGAGTGCGGTTGATTTTATCGGGATCGAGATAGTCGAGGTCGTTGTGAGTCGAGAAGCAGCGGACGCCCAGGTCGTCGACGAGCTTGCGCATGTCTTTAGTTTGGGCGTCGGTGCGTTCGAAATAGGGCGCGTAGAACTCGACGCACTGGTATCCCATTTCGCCGACGGCGCGCACGGTGCCTTCGGGATCTTTTTTGAGCGCTTCCCGGACGGAGTAGAGTTCGAGGCCGATGGGGAGTTTGGAGTCGGCGGCGCGCGCGGTGAAGGCGTAGGGGAGCATGGCCGAAAGAGCCAGGAAGGATCGACGGTCGAGTGGGGTCATGGGCTACGTTTTACTTGAGCGGGGCATTGGGTGTCCAAGAAAAATTATCTGTCAGGGCGTGAAGGGCTTTTCGGGAAATCCTACGATCGCGGCCTTCGTCGAATCCCACCCTAAAATCGCCGAGAACGCGATTTTAGGATGGAGCACCCGCTATCGCGAAACCGCGGCTTTAACGTGGCGCGGGCGAGCATACTGGGTGCCGCGACAAAGGTGGGAGGCTGCCGTTACACTGAACTCAGCCCTTCGAAAAAACATCATCAGCGGAAGGAATGAATATGGCATCCGTAGAGTCCGCCATCCCTGTTGCCGCAACCTCCTCGCCTTTATCCAAGGAAGAACTGCGCCGAATCAACGCCTACTGGCGCGCTGCAAATTACCTGTCGGTCGGCCAGATTTATCTGTATGACAATCCTCTGCTGCGCGAGCCGCTGAAGATCGAACACGTGAAGCCGCGCCTGCTGGGCCACTGGGGTACGACGCCCGGGTTGAATTTCATTTATGTGCACTGCAACCGGCTGATCAAAAAGCTGGACCTGAACATGATTTACATCACGGGCCCGGGGCACGGTGGCCCGGGACTGGTGGCGAACACCTACCTGGAAGGTACCTACAGCGAGTATTACCCAAACATTCCGCAGAACGAAGCGGGCATGAAGCGGCTGTTCAAGCAGTTCTCGTTTCCTGGTGGAATTCCGAGCCACGTGGCTCCGGAGACGCCGGGATCGATTCACGAAGGTGGGGAACTTGGGTACAGCGTGGCGCACGCGTACGGTGCGGCCCTCGATAATCCGGACCTGCTGGTCTGTTGTGTGGTGGGCGACGGCGAGGCGGAGACCGGACCGCTGGCGGCGAGCTGGCATTCGAACAAGTTCCTGAATCCTGCCCGCGATGGCGCGGTACTGCCCATTCTTCATCTGAACGGGTACAAGATCGCGAATCCCACGATACTGGGCCGGATGAGTGATGAGGAACTGACGGGCTTGTTCCGCGGGTATGGCTACGAGCCGATATTTGTTGAAGGCAGCGATCCGGAGCCGATGCATCAGCTGATGGCGGAGAAGATGGAGTCCGCGATCCGGGATATCCAC
Organism: uncultured Acidobacteriota bacterium; assembly: GCA_963745435.1. GTDB lineage: Bacteria > Acidobacteriota > Terriglobia > Terriglobales > Acidobacteriaceae > Gp1-AA133. Next base: position 476,566 of record CAVUXK010000008.1, read on the forward strand.
GCAATCCAGGAACGAGCGCGCAAGCAGAAAAATGTTACGCGTCCGATCTGGCCGATGATCATCCTGCGCTCGCCCAAGGGATGGACGGGACCGAAGATGGTGGACGGGAAGCCGGCGGAGAACACGTGGCGATCGCACCAGGTGCCGTTCTCGGAGATGGTGGGACATCCGGAACACCTGCGGCTTCTGGAAGACTGGATGAAGAGCTACAAGGCCGAAGAGTTGTTCGACAAAAGCGGGCGATTGATTCCAGAACTTGCGGAACTGGCGCCAAAAGGCGAGCGGCGCATGGGCGCCAATCCGCACGCCAACGGTGGGTTGCTGCTGAAGGACCTCGTAATGCCGGATTTCCGCGATTACCGCGGTGGACGTGCCCAAGCCCGGCGCGGTGAATTCGGAAGCCACGCGCGTGCTGGGAATTTTTCTGCGCGATGTGATGAAAAACAACCTGGTGTCGAAAAACTTCCGCATCATGGGGCCGGATGAGACGGCGTCGAACCGACTGGATGCGGTGTACGCGGTGACCGACAAGGTTTGGATGGAGCCGCTGCTGCCCGTGGATGAGCATCTTTCGACGAACGGGCGCGTAATGGAAGTGCTTAGCGAGCACATGTGCCAGGGGTGGCTGGAAGGGTATCTGCTAACGGGGCGGCACGGATTTTTCTCTTGCTACGAGGCGTTCATTCACATCGTGGATTCGATGTTCAACCAGCACGCGAAATGGTTGAAAGTGACGCGGCATATTCCGTGGCGGCGATCGATTGCGTCGTTGAATTATCTTTTGACGTCACATGTGTGGAGGCAGGATCACAACGGGTTCAGCCACCAGGATCCGGGATTCATCGATCACGTAGTGAACAAGAAGGCGGATGTGGTGAGAGTGTATCTGCCGCCGGACACGAACACGTTGCTTTCGGTGGCGGACCACTGCTTGCGCAGCCGGAACTACGTGAATGTAATCGTGGCCGGCAAGCAGCCGGCGCCGGCGTGGCTGGATATGGACTCGGCGATCCGGCATTGCACGGCCGGAATTGGCATCTGGAGCTGGGCGAGCAATGACCAGAATGCCGAGCCGGACGTGGTGATGGCGAGCGCGGGGGATGTTCCGACTCTGGAGGCGCTGGCGGCGGTCGACCTACTGCGCCAGCATTTCCCGGACATCCGGATCCGGTTTGTGAACGTGGTGGACCTGATGACGCTGCAGCCCTCGAGCGAGCATCCGCATGGCCTGACGGATCATGAGTTTGATTCGATCTTCACGACCGACAAGCCGACCATATTCGCCTATCACGGGTATCCGTGGCTGATTCACCGGCTTACGTACCGGCGACACAATCACGACAACCTGCACGTGCGCGGGTACAAGGAAGAGGGCACGACTACCACTCCGTTTGATATGGCGGTCCAGAACGATCTTGACCGTTTCCACTTGGCCGGGGATGTTGTCGACCGCGTGCCTCGGCTGCAGCGTATGGGAGCGCATTTCAAGCAATTCCTGCGCGATAAGCTGGTGGATCACAAGCAGTATGTGGATGATCGCGGGGATGATATGCCGGAAATCAAAAACTGGAAGTGGCCGTACTAGCGCAGGATCTTTAACCGCAAAGGTCGCTAAGGACGGCCGCTAAGGTCTCTAAGAACGGCTGGCCACAATGCGTTAAGTGTGTGCCACGACCGGCTGGCAAAGGCAAAATCTTAAAACGCAGAGGACGCAGAGAAAAGCTGGAGCGCGCAGAGAAAGGCTTTCTGAAGTCAGCATATGAATGTTCTTGTCCTCAATTCGGGGAGTTCCAGTCTTAAGTTTCAGCTGATTGCCACCGACATGGATCGCATCCGGGGGAACACCGATGAGCGTCTGCTCAAGGGCGAGGTCGAGCGGATTGGCGGGGAAGCGATCATCACGCTGAAGAAGAAAGACGGCGCGCAGCAGACGCTGACGGCTCCGCTGCGAGACGTTGGGGCGGCGCTGGATTTTGTGATTCGATGGGTGGCGTCGGACCAGTCGGGGCTGGCGGAAGTGCGCGGGCCGGGGGATGTGCATGCAGTGGGGCATCGCGTGGTGCATGGTGGAGAGCGGTTCACGGAGTCGGCGATCATTGATGACGATGTGCTGAAAGGGATCGAGGGGTGCATCGAACTGGCGCCCCTGCACAATCCGAACAACATCAAGGGCATTTTGGCGGCGCGAAGTTTGTTCGGCGCCGGTACGCCGCAGGTGGCGGTGTTCGACACGGCGTTTCATCACTCGCTTCCTGAGCAGGCTTATCTCTACGCGATTCCTTACCATCTTTACCGGCGGCACCGCATCCGGCGGTATGGATTTCATGGGACGTCGCACCGGTACGTGGCGTACCGCTACCGGATGTTGCAGAACGTGACGCGGGAGCAGACGCACGTGATCACGCTGCATCTGGGGAACGGTTGCTCGGCGGCGGCGATTCGAAATGGGTGCCCGGTGGATACGTCGATGGGGATGACCCCGCTCGAGGGATTGGTGATGGGGACCCGGTCGGGCGATCTGGATCCGGCGATCGTCAACCTGATTTCGAGTAAGGAAGGGCTGTCGGCGCACGAGGTGGAGTCGCTGCTGAACACGCAGTCGGGTTTGCTCGGGATTTCCGGGCTGACGAATGATATGCGCGTGTTGCAGGCCGAGCTCAAGGAGCACGATGACCGGCGGGCGCGGCTGGCGATTGATGTGTTCTGCTATCGGGCGCGGAAGTATATTGGGGCGTTTCTGGCCGTGATGGGCGGGTCGGACGGGATCGTGTTCACGGGCGGGATTGGGGAGAATTCTCCGGAGATTCGTGCGCAGATTTGCGCGGGGATGGAGTGGGCTGGGATTGCGCTCGATGCGGAGAGAAATCAGAAGATTGTTGGGAGAGAAGGATTGATCAGCAGCGATTCGTCGAAGCTGGCTGTGTATGCAATCCCTACGGATGAAGAATTGTTAATTGCGCGGGATACGGTGCGCTGCATTTTGGGGGAGGCGCATCCGTCATAGGCAAGAGTGGTGAGACAGCGCCTAAAGGCGCGTTCCTATGGCGAGGTACGGTGCGCCTGAAGGCGCACCCTGATACGAACCATACGAGTCCCGGATGCGAGGTCGCTCCTGGTCCTCGAACTGAAATGAAGTTTCCGACACGCACACTTACGCGAAGCCTTCCAGCGCCCCCGCTTTCACTTCGAGCTTTACACCGAATATGAAACGTCGTCGTCGGCCGCGACTTGCGCTAGCGTGCTTCCGTTCGACGATACGACGGAAGACTTGCTCCCACGGCGCATGGCTACGATTCCTGTGCGCACCATTTCCAGAACGCCATAGGGTCTGAGGACTTCGAGAAGGCCGTCGATTTTGTCTTCGGCGCCCGTGATCTCGATGGTGAGCGAGTCGGGGGCGACGTCGACGACCCGCGCGCGAAACACGCTCGCCAACTCTAAAACGTGGGAACGCGCTTCGTGCGTGGCGGCCACCTTGATCATGGCCAGGTCGCGCACGATGGCGGGCTGATTAGTAATGTTTTCGACGAGCAAGACATTGACGAGCTTGTAAAGGTTGGCCTCGATGCGACGGGCCTGGTCGCGATCGGCCTCGGCGGTGATGGTCATGCGCGAGACTTCGGGCTTCTCGGTACGGCCAACCGTCAAAGAGTCGATGTTGAAGGCGCGGCGCCGGAACAGGGAAGCGACGCGGGTTAGGACGCCGGGCTTGTTTTCCACGTAGACCACAAATGTGTTCATCATTTGGTTACTCGTCGGCCGCCGTTTCTACGATCGGGCTGGGGCGGCGAATCATCTCGTGCAACGACGCGCCTGCGGCGACCATCGGGTAGACAGTGTCTTCCTGCTCCACTTTGAAATTAATCAGCATCGGGCCGTCATGGTGGCGGGCATCTGCGCACGGTGGGCACGACTTCAGAGCGCTGCGTTACGGTTGCGCTGCGGATGCCGTATGCGTCGGCTAACTTGGCGAAATCAGGATTGAGCAATGGCGTTGCCTGGTAGTTGCGCTCGTAGAAGAATTCCTGCCACTGGCGCACCATCCCGAGGAAGCCGTTGTTGATGATGGCGATGTTGATCTTGAGATTTTCCTGAACGATGGTGGCGAGTTCGGACATGGTCATCTGGAAGCCGCCGTCGCCAACGATCACCCAGACTTCTGAATTCGGCCGCGCGACTTTGGCCCCGATCGCTGCGGGCAGGGCAAATCCCATAGTACCCAGGCCGCCCGAGGTGATGAGCGAACGAGGGTGTTCGTGCTTGTAATACTGCGCTTCCCACATCTGGTGCTGGCCTACGTCGGTGACGACAATGGAGTCGACGTCGCGCGTCTCGTGCCAAAGATCGTTGATGACGTGCGCGGCGTAGAGGTGGCCGTTGTCGGGGAGATTCTGGATGTCACGAACCGCTGCGTCGCCTTTCATCTGGTCGATGAAGTCGAGCCAGTCGCTTCGGTGTACTGACTTGACGTGCGGCAACAGTTCGTCGAGAACTTCACGCAGATCGCCGACCAAGGCCACGTCGACTTTCACGTTCTTGTTGATCTCGGCCGGGTCGATCTCGACGTGAATCTTTTTCGCGTTGGGCGCGTAGGTTTTCAGGTTGCCGGTGACCCTGTCGTCGAAGCGCATGCCGAAGGCGAGGAGCAGATCGGCTTCCTGAATGGTGTGATTGACCCAGGCTTCGCCGTGCATGCCCATCATGCCGAGGTTGAGAGGGTGGGAAGCCGGGAAAGCGCCGAGTCCCAGCAGAGTGAGGGCGACGGGAATTCCGGTGCGCTCGGCGAAGTCGCGGACTTCTTTCATCGCGCCCGAGATGATGATGCCGTGGCCGGCGAGGATCACGGGACGCTTGGCGTTCTGGATCAGTTCAAGAGCCTGCTCGTATTCCTTGGCGTCGGGCGATAGGTCGGGTCGATAGCCCGGAAGTTGCGGCTTGGCAGCATCCCAATCGAATTCGCAGGTCGTCTGCTGCGCGTCTTTCGTTATGTCCACCAGCACGGGGCCGGGGCGACCGGAGCGGGCGACGTAAAAGGCTTCGCGAATGGTGCGTGCGAGTTCGCTGGCGTGCGTCACGAGGTAGTTGTGCTTGGTAATCGGCAGAGTGACGCCAGTGATGTCGGTTTCCTGGAATGCGTCGGAACCGATGAGTTTGCTGCCGACCTGGCCAGTTATGCAGACGATGGGCGAGGAGTCGAGCATGGCGGTGGCGATGCCGGTGACCATGTTGGTGGCACCAGGACCGGAGGTAGCGACCGCGACGCCAACTTCACCGCTGGCGCGCGCGTAGCCGTCGGCCATGTGAGTGGCACCCTGCTCGTGGCGCACGAGTACGTGATGAATCTTGCTGTGCTTGAGGGCGTCGTAGGCAGGGAGGATGGCTCCGCCCGGATATCCAAAGACGTGCGTGACGTTTTCGCGCTCCAGGCATTCCCAGAGAATTTGTGCACCGGTCTTGGTCATGTTGATACCTAGTTCCTTTTTTCAGGGCCTGCGGCCCGATGGGCGGGGACCCTTCGTTCCCTCAGGGCAGGCTGCCCGTCGCTCCATCGATCAAAAACAGTTTCAAATGACTGACGACCTCATCGGAACTTTCCTAAGCAAACGGGCCATCATCCTTGCTTGGATGATGGCCCGTTCAGAAGCTTGGCTGAGGGTTACATCATCCGCTGCAGTCGGTTCCTACAGATACTCGTACGACGATGGCGGGAACGAGTCGGCTGTTCCGGGTAAGTCGCGTCGAGCTGGGTGCGAAAGCTTGCATAGGCACCAACGAGTATCGAACGTTTGTAAATGTTCCGAGGCGACGAGTCAAGCACTTTCTGACCGGACGGTCGGTCGGTTCCATTGTGAAGCTTATTCCTCGATACGTAAAAGAAGGACAGGTTCGACCATGAAATCGAATGCATTGATAGTATTTACCGCCCGGCGGATGACTGGTTCGGATACCGGTTCGACCGTGATCACGAAGGAAACGCGGTCTTTCGGGAGGTGGGGTTCCTGCTCGAGGGAATCGATGTTGATCGATTCATGGGCAATGACTTCGGCGACCCGGGCCACGATGCCGCGTTGGTCTTTAACGGTCAGGCGCAGATACCAACTGACGGGTTTGGGACGATCGGAGAGAGGTAGCGGCTGTGAATTCAGGAAGCCGGGAATGTTTTTGGCGGTCAGTTGCCCGGCGGCGAAGTCGCGGGAGATTTCAATGAGGTCGGAGACGACGGCCGACCCGGTGGCGTCTCCGCCGGCACCGCGGCCGTAGAACATCTGCGTGCCGATCTTGTCGCCGACCAGGAATACGGCGTTGTTGACGCCTTCAACCTTGGCCAGCATCGAGCGCCGGCTTACGAGCCAGGGGCGCACCGAGACTTCCAGGCCGTCGTCGGTCTGCTGCGCAGAGCCTACGAGGCGGATGGTGCTTTCAAGGCGGGTGGCGGAGTGAATGTCGATCGCGCGGACGTGGCGGATGCCGTAGGTGGGGATGCGCGTGACATCGAGGCCGCCTTCGAAGGCCATGCGCGCGAGGATGCAGAGCTTGTCGCGCGCGTCCTGGCCGTCAATGTCGAAGGAGGGGTCGGCCTCGGCGAAGCCTGCTTTCTGGGCTTCGGCGAGAGCTTCCGCGAATTCGATGCCGCGGGTTTCCATCTGGGTGAGGATGTAGTTAGCGGTGCCGTTCAGGATGCCGTGCACCGAGCGCAGGCGATCGCCGGCGGTGGATTCGTGAATCACGCGCAGGATGGGAATACCACCGGCTACACTGGCCTCGAATCCGATCGGCAGCTTGCGCGCGACTGCGAGGGAGAAGAGTTCGTCGCCGTGAGCGGCTACGAGATTCTTGTTGGCGGTGACCACTGGCTTGCCCTGTTCGAGCGCCCCGCGCACGAGTTGGAGCGAGTCGCCGGTACCACCCATGGTTTCGACGACGACATCGACGTTGGGATCTTGCAGAAGCTGCTTCCAGTCGGAATAGAGGCGCGCGTTCGGAGGAGCGGTGGCGGGCTCGATGCTGGAGCGGCGACAGACGGCGGTGACCGTGAGCGTTACGCCGCTGCGGTGGGCGATGAGGTCGCGATGCTTCTCGATGATGTCGGCGGTGGCGCGACCCACTGTGCCGAAACCGACAATGCCGACTCGAACTTGTTTCTTGGCCATAAGTCTCGTGAGCGGGGAAAATCCCAGCGCCTAAAGGCGCAATCAATCGTGAACTCCTGCAGCGCGCCTGAAGGCGCGCCCTGATACAAAGCACCCGCCGTTCAAAAGGACTAGACCGCGGTTGCTGTCGGGACGCTGCTCAAGAATTCCTGGTGAACGGCGCGGACGACGTCGTCGACGCGGGAGTTCGTTACCGCGAAGCAGATGTTTAACTCACTGGCACCCTGGGCGACGGCGATCACGCTCACATTGTTGCGGGCGACGACCGAGAACAGGCGTCCCAGGATGCCGCACGTACCTTTCATGCCGGAGCCAAGGACGGCAATCACCGCGATGTCGCGATGAACGGTAACAGGATTGAGGATTCCGTGTTTGAGTTCGGTGCGGAAAAGGCGCTGAATGGCGGGAACCACGCGCTCCGTATCGTGTTCACGCAAGACCAGTCCAAGCGAGTCTTCGGAAGAGGATTGTGTGGAGAAGAGCACGTCAACGTGTTCGTGACCCAGGCGCAGAAAGAGGCGACCGAAGATTTCGGCGAAGTAGACGTCACGGCGTGTGGTAAGGGTCACCAGCGAGGCTTGCGTCACCGCAGTGACAGCCTTCACGGGCCGCGTGCTCTCGGGGAGGCGCTCGACGATCTTGGTGCCGGGAACTTCGGGCTTGAAGGAATTCTTGATCCAGACGGGGATGCCGCGTTCCATGGCAGGCCAGATAGCTTTGCGGTGAATTACCTTTGCACCGTAATACGAAAGCTCAATCGCTTCGGCAAAGGTGATCTCGGGAAGAGTGAGCGCGTCGGGACAAACGCGCGGATCGGCTGTGAGAACACCGTCGACGTCAGTCCAGATCCATACTTCATGCGCCTTCATCGCCGCGCCGAGAATCGTGCCGGAGTAGTCGGAGCCTCCCCGGCCAAGAGTCGTCACCTGGGCTGCTGAGGTTGCGCCGCTGTAACCCATGACGACCGGGATGCTGCCTTGCTTCAAAAGGGGGTTGAGAACGTCGCTGCAGAGGCGGGCCGTTGTGTCCATGTCGGGTGCGGCGTCGCCGAACTTGTCGTCAGTGGCAAGGACTCGGGCGGAATTCACGAACGTGCCCTTGGCGCCAAGTTCGTTCAGGCAAGCGGCGAAAATGTGGGCGGACATCTGCTCGCCGAGGGGGAGCGCCATGTCCATGACCTGGGCGGTGGCTGATCCGAGGAGCAGGAGTGCAGAGGATAGTTCGCGGAGACGCTGCAGGGTGGACTGCACTTCGGCAGCGACGGTTTTCTTCGTCGAGCCAGAGAAGAGTTCGGCGACGACCTGTTCGTGGCGCGTTTGCAACTGGAGGAGGCCCTCTTCCATCTGCGTGCCGTTACCGGTGCGCGCGGAATGCAGCACGCTCAGAATCAGGTCAGTGACTTTCGAGAGGGCGGAGACCACGACAACTACCGGGGCGCCATTTTGTGCGTGGCGTTGCACAATGGTGGCCGCCTGCCGGATGCGTTCGGCGCTTCCTACGGAAGTGCCGCCAAACTTCATGACTACCAAGCTCATGGAGATTCCTGGCGCGAGTCGCTGAATGTAGTAGTACAGCATGCAGGAGCGACGGGCGACAAGACTCTCGTGGGATACGCGGTCGGGACCGTCAGTCGCCAGGCTGGCTTGTGAGAAAAAAGGAACGGGCCGGCTTCTGAACTTCGGAAGCCGGCCCGGTTGGGTTATGGCAGATTGGGCTATTGCTTGCCGATGATCTTGCCGTTGATGTCGACGTTATCGAGCACCACTAGGCTGGCACCCGTTTCCGGACCGCCGTCCATGAGCAGGTAGACGCTCTTGACCTTGCTGCCTGCAGTGATCGGCGGATTCATTTGAGCCGGATTTGCAGGATCGAAGCGCAGACGCTTCCATCCGGCGGCTGGTGCCGGCTGCGACGTACCTGTCGCGCAACCGGCTTTGTGGACGACCTCATCGGTGGTCACGATCGCAAACCGCGGAGTTGTTGCCGTGCACTGTCCGCCGTTGCGAATGTCGTAACCAAGCTCGGTGATGGACATTCCTTCGACATCGCGTACCTGGACACCAGCCTGCGCCTGGTTGGACGCGGCGCTGGTCTTGGAGAGCAACAAGCCCTGGTTGCGAGTGTCGGAGTTGCTGGCGGCCGATGAAGAGACGCCAGTACCGTCCATCCAAGTAGCGGCTACCGTGTTGGAGGAAGCCGGATCGTAGGCAAACGGCCACGCTCGGAGATGGTCGCCACCGCTGGAGGAATCGTCGCCGCCTCCATCGTCGCCACCGCCGTCATCCCCGGAAGCTACTTTGAGCACCACCGGCAGATTCATACCGGATGTGCCGTTGGCGGAGATTGCGACTGTAGCCGTGTACGTTCCCGAGGCCAGGCCCGTCGGATCGACCGAGATGCTGAGCGATCCTGGAGTCGTGCCTCCCGAAGGAGTCACCGACAGCCACGTTCCTCCGTGCGCCGCCGCCGTGAAGCTGAGAGGCGAACCGGTGCTCATCACGCGGATCGACCTTGGCGAAGGCACGGAGTGTCCCGACTCGTACTCGAAGTAGGCTGCGCGCGGCGGCCAGACTCTGAGTTTGCCGGTACCCGTGGTGCTGGTGATCACCAGTTTGACGGGAATTGTTTGTGGACTGTTCGACGCCCCGCTGGAGGTGACAGTAACAGTTCCGTTGTAGGTTCCTGCCGCGAGGCCCGAGGGATTCGCGGTTACCGTCAACGTTGCGGTTGTTGAGCCGGAAGCGGGAGTGACAGTGAGCCACGCTCCGCCAGCGGCAACGGCGTTTATGGTGAGAGCGGATCCGCTGCTGGCAACCGATACCTTCTGCGTGCCGGCAGTTGTCGAGCCTACGGGATAGCTGAAGGATACAGTTCCCGGACTGATGTTCAGCGACGGGTTCCCGCTGGGAGCCGTCACCGTGAGAGAGACCGTGACCTTCTGCGGTGAGTTCGAAGCGCCGGATGCTGTCACAGTGATGGTGCCGCTGTAACTGCCTGCCGCGAGACCACTCGGATTTACCGAAGCGGTAAGGCTGCCCGGCGTGTTTCCGTTGCCCGGAGTGACGCTTAGCCACGCGCCTGAGGATGTCGCCGTGTAACTCAAGGCACTGCTGCCGGTGACGTTTATGGACTGACTGGCAGGCACTGCTCCGCCCGTTTGATAACTGAACGACAAGTTGGCGGGGCTCACAGTAAGCGTCGTGACCTGGGCCGACGTCACAGTCAGGGAGACTGGGATCGACTTCGGACTATTGGACGCACCCGCGGAGGTGATCGTCACGTTCCCCGTGTAGTTGCCTGCGGCAAGCCCAGAGGGATTGATGGCGACCGCGACATTGCCGGGCGTTGTTCCGCTGGCAGGTGTCGCTGTCAGCCAAGTCGCGGAAGTGGCAGTCGTGAAGTTCACTGCGCTACCGTTGCTCGCGATCGCGACAGTTTGTGAGGCAGGCGTGCTACCACCGATTTGATAGGCGAAGTTGAGGCTGGCAGGGCTGGCCGAAATCGTCGGCAACGCCGCTGCGGTGACGGTCAGTGTGACGGCGACAGTCTTCGGACTGTTCGACGCGGTGGCGGACGAAATCGAAACCGTTCCGGTGTAGGTGCCGGCAGCAAGAGATCCGGGCACAACGGAAACTGCGACGCTGCCTGGCGTGGAGCCGCTTGCCGGAGTAGCAGTCAGCCAGGTGGCTGACGTGGAGACGTTGTAGCTAAATGCGGTGCCACTGCTGCTAACGGCAACGTTCTGAGAAGGCGGGACACTTCCTCCGCTCTGATAATTGAACGACAGGGTGGCGGGACTGACGTTAATGGTGGGCACAGGAGCGGCGGCATTCACGGTGATCGCTTGCGTGATGGTGCCGGTACCACCGCCGTAGCTGTCGATTGCGGCTGCGTACAAGGTCGCTGTGGTGGTGGCCGTTACGGTCGGGGCCGTCCAACTGAAGGTCCAACTATGAGTGCTGCTTGGTGAACTGTGGACGATCTCGCCGTTGGAAACCTTGGTGCCGGTTCCAGCCGCAAATGTGCCGGCCGAGGCTGCGACATCGACTCCGCCATTGCCAGAGGAGATGACGCTGACTGAGATGGTGTAGCTGTTGGTCGAGCCGGACGCGACGCTGGTTGGTCCCGTGATGCTGACGGTCGGTTTGCTGGTGCTGCCGCTGTGGCAGGAAGTGCAGGTCGAGCCGCTCATTCCTGAAAATCCGGAGATACCGTTGCTGCTGGCTTGGGCCGGAACTGTCCAGTAAACGGAGGCCATCAGAGTAAGGATGATCCACGACCAGCGAACAATGCCGGGGAATCGAGATGGAACGTAGCGAACGGGATTGACGAGAGACTTGCCGGAAGGCAGAGAATTGCTGAGGTCCACGGTTGCTTCCTTTCTTTCGGCAGTCGTATGGCGCGTACGCGTGCCGATGGGGGACGAAGGATGCAGATTTTCGGAATGCTCCTCCCTTAAAAGGGTGAAGCTTGTTTTTTAGTTTGTTATCGACAGCGTTCAGTGGCTGTGTTGCGAAGTAACTGGGTACTGCGTTGCTCTACTAGGGACAGTAATAGCGCGCGGCGATCTCGACAAGAATACGGTGGTGTGGGCGAATGCATGTCCCATTGCTCGGCGAAAGTAATGTCCTGGTGAGTATTGATAGGCGTCGATGTAAATAGGGGGACAATTACACGTTCGCGCGCTGGAGATCCTTTAGTTCGTGGGGTTGCGCGGGAATTTCAGATAGGGCAGACGAACGGTGTCGATGATGACCTGATCGGCGTGGATGTTGGCAGGCGCTTCGAAGCCCTTTGGCTCCAGCGTTTGTAACGTAGTCATCCTGATCCACGCCGTCACCGCTCACGCCGAGGCCGCCCACGAGAACGCCGTTCTTGTAGAGAGGCAGACTTCCGGGAAAAAACACGATTCCATTCTGATTTGCATTTGCCGACTGCGAGCCCTGGGTGCAGGGATTCGAAAGATCCTGTGTGTAGAGATTGAAGAAACGGCCCCGGATTGGATCCATCAATGCCGGGAGGAAACAGGGGTTGTGCTGCGAAGCCGATCGTGCGATTCGTGACCGCGGTGCCCGCAGGAACGCCCGGCAAATCGGATGAGCCAGTGCCGCTGAAATAGATCACGTTGCGGGCTTTGGCCACGGCGACATCGATGCTGAAGACGGTGGCATCCGGCATCCGGTGAAGCGCGAGCACGGTGCCGTCGAGGTCGGCGACGGCGATGGTCATGTGGGTGCGCGAGCCCGAGGGCAGGCGAATGACGGCGCGCGTCAAGTCTGCCGTTGCAGCCGCCTGATTCACGATCGCGTTGACATCGGACTGGGTCAGGCCGCCGGTTCCGCCGTTCGGACCGACAAGATCGCCTTCAGGAGGAAGTCGCTCCTGCGATGGGACCGACGATGTAACTTCCGCTGGAGGTCCCCTCAGCGACGCCTGACGGGATCACAGTCTGGTTTACAAACGGCAACGAGATTCCACCGATGATGACGACACCTGGGGGCGGAAGCTGCGCGGTTGTGGGGAGAAATCCCGACTGGGATGCGCCCGAGAAGGCGGCGAATTCGGAGACGCTCGCCGACGTGCCTACCACTCCTATGCCGCCGACTGCATGGCCGTTCTTGAATAGAGGAACGCCACCTGGGTTGACGGCCGTGGGGTCGCTGTCCATGACGTCGACTTTTCCCGTGGTGATGCCGAGGCCAAGATTTGTGCTGTTCAAAGAGCGCGAGGGGCTGATTGCCTTGCCGGGATTGAAGGTGGCGTTCAGTGGACAGCCGCGGTTTGTGTTCTCGATTCCGTAGAGATCCGCGTTTGGAGCGAAGGAAACACCCGGCGGGAAATGAATCCCACTGATGAAGCGGACGGTGCGACTGGAGAGCGGCGCCTGATCGTTACTGAAGAGGGCGGCGGTTCTAGCCAGCGATACCGCGAGTTCGTGGCTGTCGACGACGGCTCCGAAATTGCCGGTCGCGGTTGCGGGTGCGCCGGGAGTCGCGAAGACCGCGAGGATGGTGCCGGTGCGATCGGTGACTGCAGCCACGATCGGCGCGTTGACCGAGAGCACAGCATTCTGAATGACCGTATCCACTTCCGTGGCAGAGAGCGGTACGGCCGGCGATGTATTGGCCGTCGCAGGGGTGGGCAGAGCTATTGCCACCGCAGGCTTCGAGAATGATTGCGACGCAACTCAGCGCGAGCACGCCAAAAGAGATCAACAGCCGTCGATGTTGCGTTTTTCGCATGTAGGGACAAAGAGCCGCAAGATATCGCATGGCGAGCGCGATATGTCACGCAAATGAACTTACCGCAGTAGCGAATGTAATACGGTCTGGGGCGCAGAACGACGGTGCTGCGACTTTCGTGTAACCAGAGTGATCAATCCCGCGACTGGTAACGTTGACATTCCCTGTCACTCTGGCAGAATTCGCTAAGCCCTCATTAGTTCCAAGAAATTAAGGGAGAAACCCACTTGAATACCTGTAAACGATTGACCGCGGCCGTTCTCTGCCTGCTGCTTTCTCCGTTTCCGGCGGTTTGCCAGTCTGCGTCGGGAGATCATGCCGGGCAGATCAACGCTCTTGTGCCGGCCGCGACGCGCAATGCGAAGCCCGCGAAAGTGAAAGACGATCTCGACTTTAATGACCTGCTGCAAACCCAGAAGTCAGGCCGGTTGCGCGCCGGGTTGAAGGACGGATCGATTCTCAGCCTGGGCTCGAACAGCGAGTTACGGGTGGTGCAGCACGATGCCGCTTCGCAACAGACATCGCTGGAGATGGACTTCGGCAAGGTCCGGAGCAAGGTCGTGAAGATTACGCAGCCGAACGGCAAGTTCGAGATCAAGACGTCCGAATGCGGTGATCGGCGTGGTGGGCACGGACTTCTACGTCGGCTATGACGCTGACCGGACGACGGTGATCTGTTATCGCGGAAAAGTGATGGTGACGCCGTCAGCGAACGCGAAGATCATGCGCAATTCGGGGCAAGCGGACGGCAACAATTCGATTGCCGTGAGCGAAGGGCAGATGGTGGTCATCAGTTCGGAGATACCGGCAGCGGGTTTTCAGTCCAGCCAGGCGCCACCCGATGTATTGCAGGCGACCATGACGGACACGAATGTTCCTGATGGGCCGTTGCCGTCCATCCATCCGCACCTGGTGCGTAATTTGATTATCGGGATCGGCGCGGCGGCGACCGGATGGGCTGTGGGATATACGCAGCTGAATTCGAGCGGAGGCGCTGCGGCACCGCGAGTGCCAAACTGCCAGACGAATCCCAATCCGAAATTGTGCGGATGATGTGCAGCGTGAACCAGCAGATAATCAGGAAGAACCGCAAGAGAGTATCGAAGAACTGAGCCCGACAGGGCGCTCATGACGCCAAATTCGCAGCGCTGGTCCCAATGGCTGAGCCGGGTATCGACTCGCCAGATTGACATGGCTCTTGCGCTGCTGGTCACAGCGGCGGGACTACTTCTATTTGCATTTGCCGGCATCGGGGGAAACCGCGGTGCCGGTTTTCTTTTTCTGCAGAACGTCGAGCAGAGCCTGCTCGATACCCGCTTTGAGTTGCGTGGCGCCCGCAGGCCCGATGAGCGCATCGTCATCGTCGGCATTGATGAGAAAACGCTTCAGCATGAGGGGTCTTTTCCGTTGCCTCGCCGGTCATACGCCGACCTGGTAAAGAGGCTCAATGAAGAGGGAGCGCGCGTGGTGGCTTTTGATGCGACCTTCCCCACTCCTGAGAGTAACTCGGCTACACAGGCTCTGGATCACCTGCAGGCTCGGTTGGGTGCCGGTGCGCCTCCGGACGTAGCTCAGGAGATCAAACGCCTTAAGGGCGAGAGCGACCAGGACGGAGCGTTTGCGGCGTCGCTGAAGACGGCCGGAAACGTTGTGCTGGGACATCTATTCCTCGACAACGAGCGTGCCAAGAACGCGGATCCCAAACTTGAGGAAGAATATTTCAATATCGTCTGGGCGAAATCTTTCCCGCAGGTCTTGAAGGTGAAGCCGAAAGACGGGAAGGATTTCGATCTCGCACAAGCTTGGATCAACAATGGCGGCACGGTCGCGGCAGGAGCGGAAGCGAACATTACGAAGCTCGCCGAGGCTGCGGCTTCGTATGGATTCATCGACATCAATCCTGATCCGGATGGAACGCTGCGCCATGCCCTGCTGATCATGCGATATCGCGACCAGGATTTCTTTCCTTCGCTTGCAATGCAGGTGTTGCGGGAGTACGAGCAGATTCCGGACCAGGATATCGCGGCCTACATCGCAGAGAACGGACTGGAACGCCTTCAATTCGGCACGCATCCGCTACGGCCCTCGCGCGACGGAACGGCGATCATCAACTACGTTGGCCCGTACGGAAGCTATCCCCACTACTCGATGTGGGATGTGGTCTCGCACGCGACACCGCCGGACGCATTCAAGGGCAAAATCGTGCTGCTGGGGGCGACCGCAAAAGCCATCGGCGACCTTCGAATCACGCCCTTCCAGAATGGCGACGCCTACATGGGAGTCGAGGTGCATGCCAACATCATCGACAACTTGCTGCACAGCGGCGAGGCTGGGCGAAGCTTCCTGACGCGCGGCGCACGCGAGGAGATGATCGATATCGGATTCATCCTGCTCTTTGGCATCGGGATGGGCATCTGGTTCGCGCGCGTGAAGCCGCTGTATTCGACGGTTGCGTTGCTGCTTGTGCTCGCGGTGTTCGGGTGGTTCGTCTACTTCGCCTTTGAGCACTGGGGAAGCTGGTTGAGTTTTGCGATTCCGGCAGCGACTCTGGTTGCTAACTACGCTGCCATCACGAGCTTCCGCATGATCTTTGAAGAGCGGGAAAAGCGAAAGATCCGGAAGACGTTCTCGCAGTATCTCTCGCCGGGCGTGATCGGACTCATTGAGAAGGATCCGCAAAAATATATTCGCCCGGGCGGGGAGACGAAAGACTTGACGGTGATGTTCAGCGACATCCGCGACTTTACTACGCTCTCGGAAGGGCTGACCGCCGACGAATTGGTGCACCTGCTGAACGAATATCTGGGTGAGATGACCGATGTGCTATTCCGCAATTTCGGGACACTCGACAAGTACATCGGCGACGCCATCATGGCGTTCTGGGGCTCGCCTTATCCACAGGACGATCATGCCATTCGCGCCTGCAACTGTGCGCTTGAGATGTCACGTAGCCTCGAGAAACTTAACGTGAAGTGGAAGGATGAGGGGCGGAAACCGATTTCGATTGGCATCGGGTTGAATACCGGACCGGTGAATGTGGGAAATATGGGATCCGACAAGCGGCTGGCGTGGACGGTGATGGGAGACAACGTCAACCTGGCCTCCAGGCTTGAGGGCATGACGAAGCAGTATCGGTCGCAGGTCGTCATCAGCGAAGGAACTTATCGTCAGGTTGCGAAGCAATTCGTTTGTCGCGACCTGGACCGCATTCGCGTGAAGGGCAAGCTGCAGCCCGTGACTATCTACGAACTACTGGATCGCGCCGAGAATCACGAGAAGTACGATTCGCTCCTACGCCCGTTCGAGAAGGCGATGACTGCTTACCGCGAGCAGAACTGGAAGGAAGCTGTGCTGCAGTTTGGCACGCTGCTTACATCGTTTCCCGACGATGGGCCGACGCAGATCTTCCTGCAGCGCGCTCTTGAATTTCGCGAACATGCGCCCGAAACCGGATGGGACGGCGTGCACGTGATGAAGTCGAAATAGCCTCTACTTATCGAAGTTCCGCCAATGACGGCCGTCGTGCTCGAGCAGGGCATCGGCTTCTTTCGGTCCCCAGGTGCCGGCCGCGTAGTTCGGGAAGCTGCGCGGGGGCAGGGCTTTCCACACATCGAGAATCGGACTGACCACGCTCCATCCGGCTTCCACCATGTCGGCACGCTGGAACAGCGTGGCGTCGCCCACCATGCAGTCGTGCAACAGGCGTTCGTAGCCGGTGCTAATCTGCTTTCCGAAATAGTCGGTGTAATTGAAGTCCATGTCGACTGCGCCGAGACGCATTACGGGGCCAGGCGTCTTGGCGGCGAACCGCAACGAAATGCCTTCTTCCGGCTGAATGTGCAGGACTAGCTGGTTGGGCATGAGGTTCTCGACGCTCGTATCGCGGAATAGTACGAACGGAGCCTGGCGAAACTGGATCACGATGTGAGTATTGCGTGCTGGCATTCGCTTGCCAGTGCGGACGTAGAAGGGAACTCCAGCCCAGCGCCAGTTGTCGATCTGCAGCTTGATGGCAACGTAGGTTTCGGTACGGGAGTCGGGAGGAACGCCAGCTTCGGCGCGATAGCCCGGAACATGCTGCCCGACAAGTTCGCCGTCACCGTATTGTCCGCGAACGGTGCGGCTGAGAACGTCTTCAGCGCTCAGCGGTTGAATGGCATGAAGAATCTTCGCCTGCTCGTCGCGCACCGCGTCGGCCTGGAACGAGATAGGAGGCTCCATGGCTGTGAGGCTGATGAGCTGCATGATGTGGTTGGGCACCATGTCGCGCAAAGCTCCGGCCGTGTCGTAGTAGCCGCCGCGCTGCTCGACTCCAACGGTCTCGGCCACCGAGATCTGAACATGATCGATGTAGCGCCGGTTCCAGATGGGCTCGAATATGCCGTTGGCGAAGCGGAACGCCATGATGTTCTGGACGGTTTCTTTGCCCAGGTAGTGATCGATGCGGTAGATCTGTGACTCGTTGGCGACCTTCAGCAATTGCTGGTTGAGGGCTTTCGCGGATTCCAGGTCGCGGCCGAATGGTTTTTCTACGATCACTCGCCGCCAGTGGTTGTTTTCTTCGGCCATGAGGCCGACGGCGCTAAGTTGCTCGACCACGGGACCGAAGAACATGGGAGCGATCGCGAGGTAGAAAAAATAGTTCTGATGAGCGCCGTGATCGGTGTCTACCTTTTGCAGAAGTTCCTTCAATTGCTGGAAGGTTTGCGGGTTGCCAAAGTCTCCAGCCATGTAGTACATACGGCTCTGGAACCACTCTTCGAGTTTCTGCGTCGATCTGCACGTCGGCAAATTGCTGAAGGTCTTGTTTGAGCTTCGCGCGGAAGTCGTCGGTGGTCATGGCGTCTTTGGCCACGCCGACGACGGCAAATTCCTGCGAGAGAAGTTGATTCTTGCCGAGGTTGTACAGGGCAGGAATCAGCTTACGGCGGGTGAGGTCTCCCGAAGCGCCGAAAATGACCATGACGCAGGGATCGCCGGGACGGCCGATTCGTTCGGTTGTTGCTTCTGACTTCTGTTCTGGAGGCATGAGGGCAACCCTTCGAGGTTCGCGAAAAGTGTAGCAAGCGCGTGACCTGCTTGTGTTTCAACAATCGGTACCGTTGACAAACCAAAGTCCTTTGACGCAGTTATCTTGTACCCACCGTAGCGCTGTGGTACCAAGAGAAGCATCTTCGCAAACGGATGGTGGGATTGGTGCGGACAGGCGGGCGTGTGTCCTGGGGCAGTGCAGCGCGAATCAGGCGCCGTCTCGTGCCCGTCGCCGCTCTTCCTGATCAGCTTGAATCCGGCGTTTGCCCAGCAGCCCAACCCAGGGCAATCGCAACCAGCACGACGTATCCCTGAGCGCACGGAGATCGGCAAAGCGAGTCTGCAAGGGACGGTGCGCGATCAAGATGGCCGTGCCGTGCCCGCGGCGGTCTTGACGATTCGCTCTGTCTCGGATGGCACGAGTTATGAAGCCACGACGGATGTAGAGGGCATCTTTCGGATACGGGATGTTCCGTTGGGTGTTTACGAACTGAAAGCTGTTCGAGAAGGCTACGAGCCGCTGGTCCTGGATCGAGTGCAAGTGAGTTCCACGGGCCTGGTGGTGCTTGGGATTCAGATGAAGCGCATTAATCCTATTGCTCCTACTGCTAAGGGAGTGTCTGGAATTCCCGGCAACGCGCCGGTTCCAACCGCACCGGAGGCGCCATCGAGTCCTTATCCCGGATTAAGAACGCCGAGCGCAGAATCAGCAGGGGCGGTTCGTGCTTCAGAATCGATCCCACCATCTTCGGCGAATTTTGAGCTCGCTCCGGATCGATGGAATGTTTCGATGCCGGACTGGCGCCGCTACGAAACGCAGCCGGATGCCCCCTACGTGAAGGGACGCTGGTATGACCCTTTCAATCGCAACAAACTTAAGGGCGACTATCCGATCTTTGGGCAGCGTTGGTTTTTGAATGTTACCGGACGAAGCCAGACCGGAATCGACCTGAGGCGGTTGCCCGTGCCGAGCGGACTCGATGCGGCCAACTCCGGCAGCAGCGCGTTCTTTGGCAGGGGAGAACAAGCGTTCGCGTCGGAGACGCTGCGGGTCTCACTCGATCTGTTTCGCGGAGACACCAGCTTCCGGCCGGTTGATCTGCGATTTCGATTTACTCCGGAAGTGAACTTGAATTTCCTGCAGGCGCGCGAGCGGGGCATCGTCAATATTGATCCGCGCAAAGGGACGGATCGATTCGATGCTCACCTGGGAGTGCAGGAAGCGTTTGTGGAAGCGAAAGTTCACGATATCGGCCCGAACTACGATTTCGTTTCGGTGCGGGCGGGAATTCAGCAATTTACGAGCGACTTCCGCGGCTTCTTGTTTTCGGAAGAGCAGCCAGGAGTTCGAATCTTCGGAAATTTGCGCTCAAACCGCATCGCTTACAACCTGGCGTGGTTCTACTTTCTTGAGAAAAATACGAACAGCGGACTGAATACATTCTCTAGCCGCGACCAGCAAGTTTATGTGGCCAACGTTTACGTGCAGGACTTTCTGGCCAAGGGTTACACCACGGAATTCAGCTTTCATTACAACCGCGACAATGGCGGCGTGCATTTTGACGACAATGGTTTTCTGGTGCGGCCCTCGCCCATCGGAGGCGTTGTTAACGGAACAATTCGCACGCACCAAATCCACGCCTACTACCTGGGATGGGCGGGCAACGGACACCTCGCGCGTTTGAACGTGAGCCATGCGTTTTACCAAGCGCTGGGGCATGATGACTTCAACACGCTTGCGGGCCGACACGTCGACATCAATGCGCGCATGGGAGCCCTAGAACTCTCGCTCGATCGGGATTGGGGGCGATACCGCGCGTCGTTCTTCTACGCCTCGGGAGACTCGAGCAATCGATCGGGAGCATCCCGGACGGACGGCACGGCTCACGGGTTTGATTCGATCGTGGACGATACGCATTTCGCTGGTTCGGACTTCAGCTTCTGGAACAACGAGGGAATTCGGTTGACGGGAACCGGGGTTGGCCTGGTTGCGCCACTCAGCCTGTTGCCAAGTTTGCGCTCGAACAAAGAAGAGGGGCAGGCCAACTTCGTAAATCCAGGATTGATGCTCTTCAACCTTGGAGCTGACTTCAATCTGACTCCGAAACTGCGCACATTTGTGAACGCCAACTATCTTCGCTTCGACCGGACGGAGCCTCTGGAACTGCTTTTATTTCAGCGACCGATTGATCACGGCATTGGTACGGACTTTGGGGCGGGCGTGGAGTATCGGCCGCCATTGACGGAAAACATCGTGATTCGCGGCGGGGCGTCGGCACTTGTGCCTTCGGAAGGTTTGAAGCAGTTGTACAACGGTCAGACTCTATTCTCACTCTTTGCAAATGTCCGATTTCAATTCTAGGAAAATGATGTCCGCAAACGTCGTGACGGGAACCGCGCGTGCGTGGCTTGTCGTGCTGGTGATTCTGGCCATGTCTCGCGCCGGGCGCGGTCAAACCGTGCCGGTCGATACCTTGCTGCAGCAGTCGCAGGAGGAGGCGGATCGGAAATCGAGTGGATGTGTGACGTGTCACACGTCCTCCGATAGCGCGACCATGCATACCTCCGGGACGGTGCGACTCGGCTGCATCGACTGCCACGGAGGTAACAACGAGGTTCGTGTGGGTCAAGGAGTCTCTTCCAAGTCGGAAGAATACGAACGTCAGAAGCGGCAAGCACATCCACAGTCAAGGGTCTTTAAAGGTGTTGCGGCGAACCCCGTTCGCTCGTATGCGGATTGGCTGCGAGAGGATTGGAACTATGTCCGCTTCGTGAATCCCGGAGATCTTCGCGTTGCTGAGAAAACTTGCGGCACGAGTGGTTGTCACACCGCAGAAGTCCGCAAAGTCCAGACCAGCATGATGACCCACGGGGCGATGCTGTGGGGCGCAGCGCTCTATAACAACGGCGCTTATCCGTTGAAGGCGCCTCATTTCGGTGAGAGCTACAGCGAAGATGGCAGGCCACAACGCTTGATGACCTTTCCTCCTCCAACTGCGGAGGAAATCGAAAAGAAAGGTGTCCTGAAATCTCTTGAGCCGCTGCAGCGGTGGGAGGTTTCGCAGCCAGGCAACGTGCTCCGCGTGTTTGAGCGCGGGGGGCGTAAGCGGCCGGAAATTGGCAACCCTGACCTTGAAGAAGACCCCGGAAAGCCGGAGATCAAGCTCAGCGAGCGCGGCTTCGGCACGGAATTGCGCACGGATCCGGTCTTCCTTGGACTCCAGAAGACGCGCCTGCTGGACCCTCTGCTGTCTTTTCCCGGAACCAATGACCAGCCCGGGGACTATCGCGCCAGCGGATGCAGCGGGTGTCACGTGGTGTATGCGAATGATCGATCGAAGGAGCACTCTGCGGCATTCGCCGAATTTGGCAATCTTGGGCGAAGCGCAACGCAAGATCCGACGATTTCTCATGCGGAGTCAGGACATCCGATCCGTCACGAGTTCACGCGGTCGATTCCGTCGAGCCAGTGCATGGTGTGCCACATCCATCCGGGCACAAACATGGTGGCGACGTATTTTGGCTACACGTGGTGGGACAACGAAATGGATGGGAACCACATGTGGCCGGAAAGTCAGAGTCATCCGAATGCAGAAGAGCGAAGCAGGGTTGAAGCGCGGAATCCGGAAGGCTCGGCGGTTCGAGGACTTTGGTCCGACGTGAAGTTCCTCGAGAAGACCGGAACGCCTGAGTTCAACCAGCAACTCGATCGAACGCAGTTTGCAGATTTTCACAGTCACGGCTGGATTTTCCGAGCCGTGTTTAAACATGATCGCAAGGGTTCGCTACTGGACGAGAAAGACAAGGCGGTTGCTTTCGACGATCCGGACAAGTTCAAGAAGGCCGTGCACCTGAAAGACATTCACCTCGAGAAGGGAATGCACTGCATCGACTGCCACTTCGAGCAGGACAGCCACGGGAATGGCAAGCTCTATGGCGAGACGCGGAATGCGGTCGAGATCGATTGCGTTGATTGCCATGGAACGGTGCAGCAGAAGGCGGCGCTGGTCACGTCGGGGACCGCGGCGCCAGCGCAGGGCACAAATCTGGCTGGCCTGCGAACGCCTTGGAGGGAGCGTCGCTTCTACTGGAAGGATGGTCATCTTTATCAGCGTTCCATGTTGGATGAGCACACTGAGTGGGAAGTGGTCCAGGTTCTGGACACGATCACGCCGGGAAACGACCACTACAGTGAGAAGTCGCGCCTTGCGAAAACGATCCAACGGGACGGCGAGACCTGGGGCGAAGCGACTGCGGGATCAGTCGAAACTGGCGCATGCCAATAGTCGCATGACTTGCTACGCATGCCACTCGTCGTGGGCGCCGACATGCTACGGATGCCATCTGTCGATGACCGCGAACGAGCGCACGCCGATGTTGCACAACGAAGGGCTGACTACGCGCAATTGGACTTCGTACAACTTTCAAGTGCTGCGCGATGACATTTACACGCTGGGAATCGACGGCACGGTGACCGGGCACCGCGTCGCGCCGGTTCGCTCGGCGTGCGCGGTGGTGGTCAGTTCACAAAACAGCGATCGCGACTGGCTCTACTACCAACAACAAACGATTTCGGCGGAGGGCTTCAGCGGACAGGCCTTCTCGACGTTTGTGCCCCACACAGTGCGCGCCAAAGAAACCAAGGGATGCACGGATTGTCACGTATCGCGAGAGAACGACAACAATGCCTGGATGGCGCAACTGCTCTTGCAGGGCACGAACTTCATGAATTTCATGGGGCGCTACGTGTTTGTCGCGGCTGGCAAGAGCGGGTTTGAAGCGGTCGCTGTCGCGGAGCATGACGAACCTCCAGCCGTGCTGGGCAGTGATTTCCATAAGATCGCGTACCCGGACGACTTCAAGAAGCATGTGGATGCGAAAGGAGAACTGAAGGAAGCCCATCGGCACGGCGGAGCTGAGGTTCTCGACCTGCAGGCGCGTGGCGAATATCTGTACGCCGCGATGGGGAAGGGTGGGTTGCGAGTTTTCGATATTGCGAATATCGACAACAAGGACATTTCGGAACGGATGGTGACGGCGCCGGTATCGCCGCTAGGGCAGAGGTTCTACTTGCCGACCAAGTATGCGACGGCGGTCGCGACGCCAACCACCTTGGGAGTGGACCCGCTGCGCACGCATCAGAAGGAGAACGAAGAGCAATCAGTTCATCTGATGTATGGCTTCCTGTACGTGGCGGATAAGTACGAGGGGCTGGTGATCGTCGGCAATCCAGATTTGAAGAGCAAGAGTCCGGGTGTCGGAACTTTGCTGGACGGGAATCCGGCGAACAATTTTCTCAAGCGCGCACTGGCCTTCAATCCGGATGGAGTGCTCAACGGCGCGCGCCGCATCGCGATTGCCGGTACGTATGCATACGTGCTGTGTGATCGCGGCCTGGTCGTGGTCAACATCGACAATCCGCTGCAGCCTAAGGTGACTGCTGAGATCGGGGCACCCTTGCTGATCGAACCTCGGGGAATCGCCATTCAGTTTCGGTACGGATTTGTAGTTGATCGCGAAGGCTTGAAAGTTCTGGACGTGACGACGCTTGATACGCCCAAGGTTGTGCCCGACGCGAGAGTGGCGCTGGAAGATGCGCGCAATCTTTATGTGGCGCGCACGTACGCTTACGTTGCGGCCGGTCGACAGGGGATTGCTGTCATCGACGTAGAGCACCCGGAAAAGCCGAAGTTGGATCAGTTGTTCAACGCGAATGGCCGGCTGAACGATTCGAATGATGTGAAGCTGGGAATAGTCAGTTCGAGTTTGTTTGCTTATGTTGCCGATGGGAAGAACGGGTTGCAGGTCGTGCAGCTGTTTTCACCGGTAGACAATCCAGCATTCAGCGGATTCAGTCCTCGGCCAACTCCGAAGTGGATTGCCGGCTACCGGACGCGGGGATCGGCTCTGGCAGTGTCCAAGGGCATTGACCGCGATCGCGCCGTGGATGAGAGCGGCCATCAACTCGCAGTTTTCGGACGGCGGGGTGCTCGTCCATTCAATCGCGAGGAGATGGATCGGATGTATTTGCGAGATGGGCGACTCTTTACGGTAACGGATGATCCCCCGATCAGAAGTGAGCGCACTTCTAGCAGTCCGCAGTGAGAATCGTGACTGCCAGGTCACGATTATGGAAACTGCAGTTCAGCAGTGCCGCGCAGTTCGGGAATACTGAAGCGGTGAGTTGAAGGCCGCGCCTTGCTCCAGTCGTGATATTGGTGGCATTCAAAACAGCGGCCTTCAGCAACTTCTTTCGAACTCGCTTCGTCTCGATGACACTCTCTACAGGTCTGAATTCCCGGCAGCAAAACATCAGCTGTGTCATGGCTCTCGAGTGCTTGGGAGTGACACGCGGTGCAGGCCATCATGCCGTGTGCTCTATGGTCGAACGTCGCGTGCTCAAGCCAGCGAGTGTGAATTCCGGACGGGACAATTTCTGGAAGGGAACCATCAGTCGACTTAAGAGCGTGGCACTGTTTGCAGGTCTTGCTCCATAAAAGCCACTCGGCATCGTCCACCCGAAACTCGACCCACTCACTTGCGTTCCCGGCTGTGCGAACGGGCCGGATCCGGCCTGGAACCTGTCGAGCCGGTGGTTCCGGTACGTGCACCGCTGCGGGATTGCGCCCTATGTATTCCTGAAAACGTTTTACGAGAAACGCATGGACGATCTCGGGCTTGTCATGCGGAACTTGCTCGGCTTCGAACCGGCTGTCGAATTGGAGGGTGTGGCAACCGGCGCAGTCGGTGCCGAACTTGACGGGTTCCATCGAGGACGGGCGACGAGGAGTGTGAAGCGCGCCGGCCTGGCCCGCGGTCTCAGCGGGAACGAAGTCTCCTGCGTAAGCGAGCTGCTCGGGCTCACCTGCGAGATGGTGGCAATCGTCGCAAGTCATCTGAACTCGCTTGCCATTCGGGCCCATGAGGTTGGGCTTCATGTGTAGAAAATGGTTCAACCGAAGCTGGCCCGGATCGCTTATGTTTCTTGCGGATGGGGAGAAATCGGGATGTTCGCGGTCGAAGTTGCTGATTGATTTTGCAAAATGCGGATTCCCATTCCGCACGCGTAGATTCTCGTGGCACTGCGTGCAGCTCGCCGTCGATGTATGGGAGAGATGGACCGATCCTTTGTGTTCGAGGTGGCACGAGGAACAGAGAGGAGTGAATGCCTGATTGGCGTGATGCACCGGGGCATCGTGGCAGGCGAGGCAGGCGTCGTCGCTGACCTCCTTGAAGAAGGTTCCCGCGCGGGTTACGTGACACAAGCTGCATTGTTGAGTGAAAACCGCGTGGGATGCTGAAAGCGGGCCGCTGGAATAGGCCTTCTGCCCGCCTTGTGTTCTTTGAGCAACCAGCCAACCGAGCGCTATGATCGGAACCGCAAGCGAAAGCCAGAAGCGCCAGCGCCGCAGCGGATGGGCGTGCTTGAAATATTGCAAGTCAATGCGCTTGGCGAGTTTCTTGGTTGTGCGTATGCGTCGCAGCATTGCTGTGCACTCAAAATCTCAAGGCCACCACGGCATGCCAAGCTCCTAACAGAAGCAATGCGTAGGAGACAGGCACGTGAACCAACAGCCATCCATGAAGGATCTTGTGGAGGCGGCTTTGCTTGTCGAGCTGGCGTTTCTCTTCACAAATGTTTTCGAGATCATCAATGTTCGAGTGGAGCGTTGAAGGCAGCAGAACGCGAAGCTGGCGGAACAATGCCGCTGCCACGGGAGCCTGTTCAAGACGGACGCCATGGTGCCCCGTCCTCTCTAGATAGGGGCGAATGTCCACAGAAAGAACGCGACGCAACTCAACGCTTGCTTGCTCGTCCACCTGCATACCGGAGGCGACCGTGACATCCCAACTTGCGCCAGCTGATGCTGCTGCCGCGCGTTGCCGCTCGGTGGC
The DNA here is from genome assembly GCA_963745435.1 of uncultured Acidobacteriota bacterium. Classification (GTDB taxonomy): domain Bacteria; phylum Acidobacteriota; class Terriglobia; order Terriglobales; family Acidobacteriaceae; genus Gp1-AA133. The sequence goes on from CAVUXK010000008.1 coordinate 502,886, forward strand.
GCTTGAGACGTCGCCTTCAAGCGCCAGGCAGCATTCTTCTACGACTTGTTGCGCTTCCTCGACAAGCTGACCGCGGACGCGATCGATCTGCTCGTAGATGGTTTCCATGGGCAGTTGGGCGGTGTGCAGGCGAGGCATGAAGTGTTGCAACACTGCGCCGAGCAAGCCGCTGGCAAACACGAGAATGAACATCCACATCAAAACCCGCGTCAGCAGTCCGCCGAAGTGAAAGCCACCGTGCAGCAAGATGAGGGGGAACGAGATGAAGCCTAGCCACAGGTGGCCGCGCATCCAGGTCTGAGCCCGGCCGATTCGCCAGATGGGAAATTTCTTACGGAGGCCTAGCAGTCCTGCGAACAGCATGAAGGCGAAGCCGACACTGCCATAAATCAGACCGGGAACGCTGCCTCCGCGAGGTCCTTGCGGAGATCGAAGACTGTAGGGGATATAGGACGCGACGGCTACGGCCAGGATTGCCATGCTCCCGAGAAACCATCCGCGATGTGAGCGATCGATGAGCAAAACGAGTTATCCCTTGGCCACGCTGGGCTGCTTGAGCAGTCCGGCAAAGAACTCGGGTGGATTCACGCGATGCGCCGCATCGTGCGGACAGGCGTAGACGCAACTGGGCTCGGCATGATCGTGGCAGAGGTCGCAGGACGTAGCCTTGACGCGGGTGCCGGCGATTTTCCTACCCGGATGCGCGGGATCGTCGAGTTCCACCGGGAACGGATGCAGATTGATGTTGCCGTAGGGACAGTTGTTGGCGCAAAGGCCGCAGCCAATGCACCAATCTTCGATGATCACTTCGAGCGAGTTTCGGCGGCGGATCGAGCCGACGGGGCATCCGACCATGCACAGCGGATCACGGCACTGGCGACAGGAGGTGGCGACGAGATATTTGTCGAAGCGCAGGCCCTCGCGAACGAGACGGCTGACGCCATCGTGCGCGTCGGCGCAGGCGTGCACGCACTGATCGCAGCGGGTGCAGCGTTCCAGGTCGAGCACGAGCAGGCTCTGGGCCTCCATGAGGCCGTTGGCCAGAAATTGATCGACTGGCAGCGTCTGCAGTTGCGTCGTACGCCGGCGGTTTTCGGCGACGCGCTCGTTAGCGATGGACTCGAGTTTCGCTCGCACGTCGGGGAAACGTTCGAGCATCAGCTCGAAATCGGTGCGCGCAATGCGGACAACCTCTACGTGGTCGAGGGCGGTGCAGGTTGCAGTTCGCGGGCTTCCGGTTAGCAGGGCAATCTCACCGAAATAACCGCCGCGTGCGAGGTAGGCGAGGATCAGTTCGCCGCCGGGGCGTTCTTCAGACACTTTGACGAATCCAATACGCACAAGGTAGAAACTGTCGGGGGCGTCGCCTTGCCGGCAGATGACTTGTCCGGGACTGAAGCGCACTAACTCGACGCGATCGCGCAGGTGGTCGATGAAGTCCTTGGTCAGTGACGCGAAGATCGGTACGCTACGCAGGTGTGAATCGAGAGCGCGGGCGCGGTAGTTGCGTTCCAGTTGCGCGCGGAAGGTCTTGTTGCGCTGCAGAATGTCGAGAACGTTGCGGAGCATTTCAAGCATCACGCAATCGGTCTTCGCCCGAACCGTCGCGGATCGCGGGTAGTAGCTCATGCAAGTCATCTCGCCGAAGAGATCTCCTGGACTCAGTTCGGCGATCGGGCGGTCGTAGGGAAGATCGACGGAAGCGTCAATGGGGATGAAAGGGCGATCAGACTCCTCGCTTCGGCGGTGCTGTTCGCGCGGGCTTAGCATGCTCTTCAGCTTGCGAAAGAATCCCTGACTTGTCCCCGCCGTCTCCACGTGGGCCATCGGGCTCGCGAGAAAGACTTCTGCCTTGCCTTCCAGGATGTAGAACGCCGTCGAGCCGAATTCGCCTTCGCGGCAGATGATTTCGCCGGCGCGATAGTGGCGCTTCACGACAGCTTTCTGATTCAGTTCGAGGAACGTTCCGGATACGTTCTGGAAAATGGGCAGATGCAGGAGTTCCGTGGGATCGAGAACGTCGCCCTGGCCCAGTTCAGTTCCCACGACTCGCTTGTTGGTGAGTGCCCCGGTTGGGCAGGAGACCATGCACTCGCCGCATGAAACGCAGGACGACTCGGCCATCGGCAGATTTGTGTCGAAGGCGATCCCGGCCTGGTATCCCTTACCACGTCGTGCGAGAACCCAGTTGTGGCGGATATCGTCGCAGCCGCGTATGCAGCGATCGCAAAGAATGCAGGATTCGTGATCGACGGCAATGACAGCGGAAGAGTCGTCTTTTCCCCGGGGAGTCGAACGCTTCGGGAAGCGCGCTTCGGTCACGCCGGCGGTCGCAGCCAGACGCTCGAGTTCGCAGTCTCCGGAGTGCTGTTGCCGGGCGCAGGGGGAAGGGTGGTCCGACATCAGTAATTCTATGAGGGTGTGGCGAGCCGCTTTTACAGGCTCGGAGCAGGTCTTCACGTTCATCCCGGGCTCGGCTTGCCGGATGCACGACGCCGCGTACACGCGTTGGCCAACATCGACCACACAGACGCGACATACTCCCACGGGATTTTCATTCTGCTGATGGCAGAGGGTTGGAATCGCGATTCCATTCAGGCGAGCGGCGTCGAAGATAGTGGTGCCGGCCGGCACGGAGATAGTCGTACCGTCGATGGTCAACTGGATGTCAGCGGCCGGCTTCGAACTCATGCCGAGCCTCTTCGAGTGAAGCAGACGCCGGCTGGGCAGGTCCGATTCGCGAGATGCTCCTCGACTACGTCGGGAAAGTGTTTCAGGACCGAGGCGATCGGGACGGGAACGACCTGACCCAATCCGCAGATCGACGTAAGTTTCATGGCGGAAGAAAGTTCATCGAGCACCTGTCGGTCGGTGCTCGCTGAACGGCCTTCGGTCCAGCCGGTCAGCATCTCCACCATTTTTTGCGAACCCAACCGGCAGGGAACGCACTTGCCGCACGATTCATTTCTATAGAAGCGTACGGCATTCAGTGCCATGTCGAGCATGCAACGGCCTTCGGCGCACACCACAATCGCCCCCGAGCCAACCATGGAGCCGGCGGCTGCGACCGCGTTCCAGTCGAGTGGCAGATTGGACATGGAGGCAGGGAGATATCCCGAAGATGGGCCCGAAGGAGCGTAGGCGAGCAGATTGCGTTGTCCGAGAATGCCGCCCGCTTTTTCGTAGATCAGTTCCGCGTAGGTGGTACCCATGGGGACTTCGAAGATGCCGGGGGAGTTGACGTCGCCGCTAATGCCCACAAACTTCATGCCGACGGAGCCATTCTTGCCTTGTGCCTTGAACCAGTCCGCGCCGCGCGCCAGAATTGCCGTAGCAAACGTGAAGGTCTCGACGTTGTTGATGACGGTAGGCTGGTTCCACAGACCGTTGGTCCCGGGGAATGGCGGCTTGTTGCGGGGCTCAGAGCGCTTGCCCTCGATCGCCTCCAGCAGGGCACTCTCCTCGCCGCAGATGTAGCCGCCGGGGCTGACGAAGATTTCGAGATCAAAGCTCAGGTCGCTGCCCAGGATTTTCTTTCCAAGAAAGCCGGCCTGGTAGCAGCGGTCAATCTCCTCCTGAAGAACTTCCTTGGGCTCTTCGTATTCATGCCGGATGTAGAGAATCCCTTGCTGCGCTCCCGTCACCAGGCCGGCGACGATCATGCCTTCAATTACAAGGTGAGGAACGGACTCCATGATGAAGCGATCCTTGATGGTTCCGGGCTCACTTTCATCTGCATTGCAGACGATATACCTGGCTTTGCCGGGAGCGTTGCGCACGATTTCCCACTTGTTGCCGGTGGGAAATCCCGCGCCACCCATGCCGCGCAAGCCGCTTGCCTTCAGTGTGGCGAGAATTCCGCTCCAATCCCGAGTCTCAACGAAGCGTCGAACCACCGAATATTCGGGAGATCCGGCGTACGGATCAGAGACGACGGGCGTCTGCGGACGGTCGCGTGGTTCTGGTGGAAGTTGGCGACCCGCGGAAGCATCTTTCACGATTGCGGTGGCCTCGGCAGGGGCGATGCCGCAATAGATGCGATCGTTCACCGAGAGAGCCGCAGCCTTGTCGCAGCGGCCCAGACAGGACACGTCGCGAATGGAAATGTCGTCGGGGTTACTACCCCGGAACGTATGTTCGAGATGTGCCTTCAATTCCGGGCCGCCGCGCAGGTGGCAAGTCATGTCTGCGCAGACCTTCACTTCGGCTCGTGGCGCAGGCGTGAGATGAAAGTGGGGATAGAAGCTGGCTACCGTGTGGATCTGGCTTACCGGAACGTTGATGCGCGCAGCAAGTTGCTGGAGTTGATCCGCCGGCAGGTAGCCAAACTTCTGCTGGATCGCCCTGAGTTGATCGAACAAGGCGCTAGTGTCCCCTTAAGGCCTGATTAGGATGGCAAGATTTGCAGAAATCTTATCGTCAAAGATACCGCAGCGGGAATGTCGATCTTGGGACACCGGAATGACCAGAGGTCCTGTACCTACGGGTAGTCCGCGTACCAAACTGTCAATTGATTCCGTCGGATGGAATAGGTATACAAAGCGAATCCGCTGCGAAAATCGTGCGCGGGCTCTTACCGAAGCCAGAAGCAATGCGCAACAAGGCCAACCCGGTGTGGCATGCAGTCGTGTGTCTCCTATTCCTTTCTTCATGTTGGGCGCAAAACACCCCGGCGGGGAAATATAACGGACCGGGAGGGTGCGCCAGCAGCAGTTGTCACGGAAGCATTCAGCCCCGGCAGATCACCCGCGTCGCGCAGAATGAGTACAGCATCTGGGCCGGGCAAGACAAACATGCGCGCGCTTACCAGGTGTTGTCGAACGCGGTTTCACTGCGTATCGGGAAAATCCTGAACATCGGCCGTCCTGACCAATCGCAAAAGTGCCTTGCGTGTCACGCCTTGTCGGTCCCTGCGGAACAGCGCGCTGAGACGTTTGAGTTGGTGGATGGAGTGAGTTGCGAGAGTTGCCACGGACCGGCCTCGGGATGGCTCGGCCCCCACACGACGAGAGACTGGCCGCATGAGAAGTCCGTGCAGTTGGGCATGTATGACACTCGCGATCTGATCAAGCGCAGTGAGCGGTGCTTGAGCTGCCACCTTGGAACACCTGAGAAATTTGTCGACCACGAGATGATCGCGGCCGGACATCCGGATCTCACGTTCGAGCTGAATCTTTTCAGTTCCGTGATGCCAATGCACTGGAAAGAATCCCAAGACAGCGCGTGGCGTGGGGTGCAGGTCTGGAGCGTGGGCGAGGCCGTGCAGTTGCAGAAAGGACTGGAGCGACTTGCGCGGCGCGCATCGAGCGCATCTTGGCCGGAGTACGGCGAGCTGGATTGCTTCTCTTGCCATCACAGCTTGACCAAGCCGGAAGATAGTTGGCGCCAGGAACAGGGATATGCGGGGCGGACGCCGGGCGTTCCGGCGTGGAATCGTTCTCGGTACGTGGTGTTCCGGCACGCCGCGAGAAAGATAGACGCAGAGAAGGCCCAGCGATTGGACGCAGACATAACAAAATTGACGTCTTTAATGGGCGCTAGGAACGGAAGCGCGCAAGATATCGCCGCCACCGCAACGCTGGCGGCCGCAACGGCAGGACAGTTGGCGCAGCAGTTAAATACGAAGACGTACGATCAGGCCTTCGCGTTCGCGGTGATAAAGTCGATCGCGCAAGACGGCGAAGCCATCTCGGCACAGGGCCAGCGGTCTGCAGAACAAGCGGCCATGTCGCTCGACTCCCTGTACACGGCTTACAAGCAAAACAATAAGAGCGCCAACGATGCTGAGGTCAAAGAGGCGCTCAACGGATTATTCCTGCAGGTCGACAATCCTTCCGCATACAGTGCTCCGCGCTTTGCTGCCCAAATGCAGAAGGTGAACGCCGCTCTCTCTCGCGCCAGCCGAGATGAGAAAGCGAGCGACTGAGCCATGAGTTCTTCTGCGAGCAAACAGCTGAGCAGGGAACATGAGCGTCTGGCCGAGTCCTACAGCGGATTTGTGGCTCCGTGGCGCAAATGGGGGCCTTACGTCAGCGAGCGCTCGTGGGGAAGTGTTCGGGAAGACTACAGCCCTGACGGATGCGCCTGGGAATTTCTTACGCATGACATGGCTCGCAGCAAAGCGTATCGATGGGGAGAGGATGGCATTGCCGGTATCTGCGATCGCTATCAACTTCTGGTGTTCGCGCTCGCTTTGTGGAACGGGAAAGATCCGATCCTGAAGGAGCGGATGTTCGGCCTTACCGGGAATGAGGGCAATCACGGAGAGGACGTAAAAGAGTACTGGTTTTACCTCGACAATACTCCCACCCACAGTTATCAAAAGGTGCTCTACAAGTATCCGCAACGCGAGTTTCCTTACAAGCAGTTGTTGGAGGAGAACCGGCTACGTTGGGGACAGGCTGGCGCGCCTGAGTTTGAGCTGCTCGACTCGGGCATCTTCGACGATGACCGGTATTTCGATGTGTTCATCGAGTATGCGAAGGCGGACGCGGAAGACATTTGCATCCGGATCGAGGCTTTCAATCGCGGTCCCGATGCAGCGCTACTCCACCTGCTGCCGCATCTTTGGTTCCGCAATACCTGGGCGTGGACGAATCCTCCTGGCAGCGAGCCGATCATTACAGTCGAGACGTTCGGACAGAATTCGGTCGCTCTTATGGCCGACGACTTCAATCAGGCAAAGCTACGCAACCTGCAGTTTTCGTACTCGCTTGGACAAAGGTACCTTTACGCCCCCGCGGGCGGCAACCCGCTCTTTACGGACAACGAATCGAACGCCGTAAAGCTCTACGGTTGTGGTTCGAACCGCAAGGCTTTTGTGAAAGACGCCTTCCATCGTCACATCATTCATGGAGAAGACTGCGTCAAGCCGGAGCGACGCGGCACGAAGGCCTGTGTTCGATTCGAGTATCAGGTGCCGGCAAAGGGATCGGTCGTTCTGCGCTTGCGTCTCAGCCCGAGGAAAATGGACGACGCGCTCACTGACGTAGATCGCGTGGTTGCGACTCGAAAAGCCGAGGCCGATGAATTTTACGAGGCTGTTCATCCACCGCGCGCGACTAGCGATGAAAAGCTGATTCAGCGGCAGGCGCTCGCCGGCATGCTGTGGAGCAAGCAGATTTATTTGTGGGATGTGAATCTGTGGCTGGAGGGGGACGATCCGCAGGCCCCGCCGCCTGAATCGCGCAAGCACATGCGGAATATTCACTGGCGGCACCTCAATTCCATGAGGGTGCTGTCGATGCCCGACAAGTGGGAGTTTCCGTGGTTCGCGGCGTGGGATCTGGCGTTTCAGTGTATTACGTTGGCGCTCGTTGATTCGGAATTCGCAAAAGAGAATCTCTGGATTCTGCTGTTCGAACAATTCCAGCATCCGAATGGGCAGATACCCGCCTACGAGTGGGAATTCTCGGACATGAATCCGCCGGTGCATGCGTGGGCCTGCTGGCGCGTGTATCAACTCGAAAAGCAGCGCATTGGGAAGGGCGATCACGCTTTCCTCGAAAAGTGTCTGCACAAGCTGCTGATGAACTTTGCGTGGTGGGTTAACCGCGTCGACAGCGCCGGCAATAACGTGTTCGAGGGTGGGTTCCTCGGGCTCGACAACATTGCCGTCGTCGATCGCGGGGAGAAGTTTCCGAACGGCGCGATCCTCGAACAGTCGGATGCGACCGGGTGGATGGGATTTTTCTGTCTGTACCTGATGCGAATCGCTCTGGAACTAGCTTCCGAGAACCCGGTCTACGAGGGAGTTGCCACCAAGTTCTTCGAGCATTTCGTCTACATCGGCGCGGCCATGAAAAAAATGGGCGGCCGCAACTACCAATTGTGGGATGAGACTGACGGATTCTTCTATGACGTTCTGCGCTATCCGAATGGCGAGTTCCACAAGTTCCGGTTGCGCTCGCTAGTGGGATTGATTCCGCTCTATGCGATCGAAGTGCTGGAGCACGAAGAACTGCAATCGCACCCGAATTTCTTGCGAGATGTGGAGTGGTTTATCAAGAATCGGCCGGACCTGGTGGGCGATGCCTGTTACGGAATCGGCAACGGAGACCGGCGCTACGTCCTTTCCATTGCGGACCCGACACAGTTCAAACGCCTGCTGCAGCGTATATGGGATCCGGATGAATTTCTTTCGCCACATGGGATTCGCAGTCTCTCGCAGCATCACCGGCAACACCCGTTTCAATTCGGCGACCGCTCGCTTGGATACGAGCCTGGGGAAGCGGAAGTGAAATTGAAGGGCGGAAATTCAAATTGGCGTGGGCCGGTATGGTTTCCCACCTCGTACCTGCTGATTCATTCGTTCGTACGTTTCGATCAGGCGCTGGGGGCGGATTCGTCGGTAAGTACTCGCGGAAGTCAAGGGCGGCCTATCACCCCGACCGCGATGGCGGAAGAAGCTGCAGACCGGATGATTTCGATTTTCCGTCGCGATGGGAACGGCCGGCGCGCGTGCTTCGGACGTTACGAGAAATTTCAGACTGATCCTCACTGGCGAGATTGCTTGCTCTTCAACGAGTACTACCACGGCGATTCGGGCATGGGATTGGGGGCGAGCCATCAGACAGGATGGAGCGGGCTGGTCGCGAATCTGATCGACGAGTGGCGGCGGTGACCTGATGGCCCTGCGAAAGCGACTTCTGTTCGCGCTAGGTTTGCTGCTCGGGCTAATCGTCGTCAGCGTGACGGGGTATCGTTTGCTTGGCGGCGAGTCGGTTACCTTCCTGCAGGCGTTGTACATGGCCGTGATCACGCTGGCGGGCGTCGGCTACGGCGAGATCGTCGATACCAGTCACAACCCTGCCCTTCGCGTCTTCAACATTGGCATCGTCTTATTCGGCGTGGCAATCACCGTCTACGTATTTTCCGTGGTCGCGGCCTTCCTGGTGGAAGTCGAAGTGACCACTCCTTTCTGGAGGCGCAGGATGCAAAAGCGCATCGATGAGCTCAATGGACATTTTATTGTTTGCGGATTGGGCGACACCGGCCGCCACGCGGTTGCCGAGCTGCAAAAGACCGCTACGCCATTCGTGGTGGTTGACTTGTCGGAAGAGAACTTGAAGAAAATGCGCGAGCTCCATCCGGAAGTCTTGGGCCAGATGCTGTACACGGTCGGAGATGCGACCGAGGAAGAGGCGCTGCAGCGCGCGGGGGTGGAACGAGCGAACGGTATTATTTCCGCACTTCCGAACGACAAAGATAATCTCGTCATCACCGTCATCGTGCGCCAGCGATTTCCGAAGATGCGCATCGTGGCACGCTCGACCGACAAGAAGTTCGCCGATCGCATGACGCGCGCGGGAGCAAATTCGACCGTTTCGCCGAGCGCGATTGGCGGATTGCGCATGGCTAGCGAACTGATTCGGCCTCACGTGGTTGGATTTCTCGACCAGATGCTTAAGGAGCAGGGAAGCACACTGCGGGTCGAGGAAATCGAAGTCAATCCTTCCTCGAAGTGGGCAGGAACCGCGTTGCACGATCTGAACCTGAAAGGGCACTACAACCTGCTGGTACTCGGCCTGAAGAATCCATCCCCGTCGGCGGGCAGCGAACTCATCATCAATCCGCCGGACCAGGCCGTCGTGCCCAGGGACTGGGTGATCATCGCGATGGGCGACGTCAAGGACATCCAGCGTGCGCGGCAGGATAGCCGCGGTTGAGACTGGGCGTGCGTGGAGCGAGATCGAGGTTTGTATCGCACGCAAAGCGAAGGCGGGACGCCCTCGCGACTGCCGGCAAGATGCCGGCGCTACTTTCGCAATAAAAAAGGGGAGCCGCAGCTCCCCTCGATGACCTGTTCTCTTAAGCTCACAATGCTGCGCACACCGCTTTTACCTCGGTGTAGAGTTCCAGCGCATCGTGTCCCATTTCGCGACCCCAGCCGGATTGTTTGTAGCCGCCGAAGGGAAGCGCTGCGTCGAAGATGTTGTAGCAGTTGATCCAGACGGTGCCGGCGCGAAGTTGCGCGGCGAGACGATGAGCCTTCTGGATATCGCGCGTCCAGATCCCTGCCGCCAGGCCATAAGCGCTGTTGTTTGCCTGCGTGACCAGATCGTTCGGGTCTTTGAATGGAATCGCGGTCACCACCGGCCCGAAGATTTCTTCCCGCACAACTTTCATTTTCTCGTTCGTGTCGACCAGCACAGTCGGTTTCACGAAGTAGCCCTTGTCGCCATGGCGCTTGCCGCCAGTAACTGCTTTCGCACCTTCCGAGAAACCCGATTCGAGGAAGCCACAAACGCGGTTGAGTTGCTCTTGCGACACGAGCGGCCCCATATCAGTGGACGATTCCATGCCAGGGCCGATGCGGATTTTCTCGGCACGAGCCGAAACGCCTTCGACGACCTTATCGAAAATGCTGTTTTCGACATACAGACGAGACCCGGCGCAGCAGCACTGTCCGTGATTGAAGAAGATCGCACTTGACGCGCCGGCAATTGCTGCGTCGACATCGACGTCGCCGAAAACCACGTTCGGAGATTTACCGCCCAGTTCTAGCGAGACTTTCTTCAGGTTGCCCGCCGCTGCTTGCAGAATCAGTTTGCCGACTTCGGTTGAACCGGTAAAGGCGATCTTGTCGACATCGGGATGAGCGGCCAAGGCTGCGCCAGCGGTCTCCCCATATCCGGGGACGATATTGACGACGCCATCGGGAATGCCGGCCTCTTGCACCAGTTCGCCGAGCAACAGGCAAGTAAGCGGAGTCTGTTCGGCTGGTTTGATGACTACCGTGCAGCCGGTTGCGAGCGCAGGGCCTAATTTCCACGCTGCCATCAAAAGAGGAAAGTTCCACGGGATGATCTGACCCACGACTCCTACGGGCTCTCGCAATGTGTAGGCCAAGTATTTCGCGCCCGGCGTGTACGGAACCGAGATCGGAATGGTGTTGCCTTCGATTTTTGTCGCCCATCCAGCCATATAGCGGAACAAGTCGACGGCCAGCGGAACGTCGGCGGCGCGTGCGACCTTTAACGGCTTGCCGTTGTCGAGACTCTCGAGTTCGGCGAACTCCTGCAGATGTTGTTCAATCAGGTCAGCCAGCTTCCACACCATCCGACCGCGCTCTGATGACGTCAGCCGGGACCAAGGACCTGTCTCGAAGGCGGCACGTGCGGCTTTGACAGCGCGGTCGATGTCTTCGCGATCGCCCTCCGCAATCGTGGCCAGGACTTCGCCGGTCGAAGGGTCGTAAGTTGGGAAGGTTTTACCGGAGGCGGCCTCGACCCACTTGCCGTTGATTAACATTTTGCGAGGTTTGGAAATGAAATCTTGAACTTTATTTTGCAATTGGACGTTCGGCAGAGCCGTTACCATGACTTTCCTCCTCGATTTGTTGGACGTCGGTGTGGCGCCACGAAGTCCTCTGAGAAAACAGATATGCTGAGCGGCAGATCGCGCCGCGACCGTCAGAGCGGTGGAGAGATCGTAGCTTGATCAGGTGCCATCCCTGAGTGGCGCTGGCATTCTAGCGCATTCGCTGCCGTCCGGGGTGTTCTTCCAGTGATTTTTCATTGCAGCAACAAGTGCGGCCAGACTGGGCACCGTCGGATTTCGTTTGTTAGGGCATGGTTGTTGTCTACAATCGGTCGCTTGCAGGGTTGAGGCCTTCGTAAGCGCAGCTTTCGATACTTAACTGAAACAGAGGATGAACGGTACCCAGAATAATGAAGAAATCACTGATCCTGGTGGCGGTTGCGATTGCAGTGAGTGGAATCCTCTGGGGGCTGGCGCATACCGGCGTGCCGATCTCGCCCAGAGCCCTGCTTGCTACTCGCTGGCTAGCGATCGCCTCGCTTGTTCCCTACGCCATTCAAAAGAGATCCCTGACTACCTGGATTTTCTTCGCGATGCTTGCCGGTGGCGTCCTTGGGCATGATTTCCCCCAGTTGGCGGTGAATCTGCGAGTCCTTGCACTGATCTTTCTACGGATGATCCGCACGATCGTCGCTCCTCTGCTGTTCGCGACGCTCGTGAGCGGCATCGCTGGACACTCTGACCTGAAGAAGGTCGGGCGCATGGGCGTGAAGGCGATTGTCTATTTCGAGGTGGTAACCACGCTCGCTCTCGTCATCGGGTTGGTTGCCATCAACGTCAGTAGAGCAGGGGTCGGGGTAAACCTGCCCGCTAGCAGCACGGAGAATCTTCAAACGCAGAAACTCACCGCCAGCGAAACGATTCTCCATATCTTCCCTGAGAATCTCGCGAAGGCAGTTGCCGAGGGGCAGATTCTTCAAGTTGTCGTTTTCAGCATATTGTTCGGCATTGCACTGGCACTGGTACGCGAATCTTATCGGCTGCCTATGTTGAGTTTTACAGAGAGCCTTGCCGAAACCATGTTCAAGTTCACAAATATTGTGATGTACTTCGCTCCGGTGGGAGTGGGTGCGGCGATTGCATACACGGTCGCGAGCACCGGCGCGGGGATTCTGTTCAATTTGGCAAGACTGCTGATAACTCTCTACGTGGCTCTGCTGGTATTCGTGTTCGGAGTCTTGCTCCCGATTGCACTCCTGGTGCGAGTGCCCCTGAGGCGGTTCATCGCGGCTGTGGCCGAGCCCGTAACGATTGCATTCGGTACCGCCAACTCGGAGGCCGCGCTGCCGCGCGCCATGGAGGCCATGGAGGGCCTGGGCGTTCCGCGTGAAGTGGTCGCGTTCGTGATGCCAGCTGGGTACAGCTTCAATCTCGACGGCAGCACTCTTTATCTATCGCTCGCCTCGATCTTTGTCGCACAAGTCGCCGGGATTCACCTGAGCATCGGGCAACAGTTGCTGATCATGCTGACGCTGCTGCTGACCAGCAAGGGCGTTGCAGGCGTGTCACGTGCGGCGATCGTGATCTTACTTGGAACCGTGGGATCGTTTGGACTGCCGGTCGAACCAGTCTTCATCTTGCTTGGAATTGATCAGCTCATGGACATGGCTCGGACCTCAGTAAACGTGTTGGGCAATTGCCTCGCGACTGTGGTTGTTGCGAAATGGGAGGGCGAGTTTCCCGCACCAGCGCTGGCCGTGACCCCGGAACCTTCCGGTTCCCAGACCGCCCTTTAGAATGTCGTCGTGAGTTCTTCTCTAACCAGTGGCTATCGCGGACGGCTAGCCCCTTCGCCCACAGGCTTGCTGCATATCGGCCATGCCCGGACCTTCTGGACCGCGGCGGAGCGCGCGCGCCGACACGATGGAGTGTTGATTTTCCGCAATGAGGATCTTGACCCGCAGCGTTGCCAGTCGGAGTTTACGTCGGCAATGTATGAGGACTTGAAGTGGCTTGGAATCGAATGGCAGGAAGGACCGGATTGCGGCGGGGCGTTTGGGTCATACTCGCAGAGCGAACGGCGACCCTTCTATCTGGAAGCGTGGAAGAAGCTGCGCGAGAATGCCTGGATCTATCCGTGCAATTGCTCTCGCAAGGACTTGGCTGCGACCGCGGCAGCGCCAAATGAAGGAGACGATGAGCCGCTCTATCCGGGTACGTGCCGAGAACGTCCGGATGCAGGCAGATTCGACTCGACGGTCGGAGTGAACTGGCGCTTTCGTGTTCCGAACGGACAGGCAATTGAGTTTGTGGACGGGAATCTAGGGTCGCAGTCGTTTGTCGCGGGCCGTGATTTCGGAGACTTCGTGGTCTGGCGGCGTGACGATGTCCCCGCCTACCAGCTCGCCGTGACGGTGGACGACGCGCATATGCGGATCACGGAAGTTGTGCGGGGGGCCGATTTGCTCAAATCCACCGCGCGGCAGCTTCTACTTTTTCAGGCGCTCGGATACGCCGTGCCCGCCTACTATCACTGCACCCTTGTTCGCGATTCGACTGGAATGCGGATGGCGAAACGGCATGACTCGGCCAGCATCCGGCACTTGCGGGAAAACGGCTTTACAGCCGAGCAAGTCCTAGCAGATGCGGAAGCGCTTGCGACGTGACTGAATTGGATCGGTACAGCGCGAGTGCAAAAACAAAATAGCGCTCCATTTTCACGAAGCGCTATTCCACAGACAATGACCATCGTCTAGAGAAGGGCGGTGGGGCGACGTGACCAGTCTTTGCCCTTTTCTTTAGCGATCCCTTCCATATCTTTCACATATGCACCCGCCTGCGTCAGCACGTGGTGCAGGTCATTGCCGATGCTGATGAACGTGAAGCCTTTCTCCAGGAACTCTCCCACTCGCGATGTGCCAAACAGAAAGAGGCCCAGGATGACGTTGTTCTTGCGCGCATGATCAATAAGCTTCTGCGTGGCCGCTCCCAGTTCCGGAGAGGTGTACATGTGGGGAAATTCATATTTTTCGTAAAGTCCCATCGACATGCACAAATCGTTTTGCCCAAGGAAAAGAATGTCGACTCCGGGCACCGCCGCAATCTCAGCAATGTTGTCGATACAGGAAGCGGTTTCCACCTGCAACGCCACGATGCCGTTGTTATTGAAATTGCCGGCGTATCCGAGGAGGCCAGCACGATTCATGCTGCGCTGCGGAAAGTAGACCGATCGCGTACCGGTCCGGGGATACTTCGTGCAACTGACTGCCTGGCGCGCTTCCTCCGCAGTGTTGATGTAAGGCACGAGGACGCCGTCGGCTCCCAAGTCGAGGGCCTGCTGAATGCCGGGGCGGTCGTCGTATCCACCCACGCGCACCATGGACTTGGCACCGCCGTTCGCGATTCCGGAGAGCATCGCAGAGAGCTTTTCGTAGCCCATCGGGCCGTGCTGTGTATCGACCAGCAGCCAGTCATATCCACTGTGCGCCAACTGCTCCGCGACGGTGGGACTGTGCGCGTTCAGAAACAAGCCCATCTTCGGCTTGCCTTCGCGCAGCTGCTTCTTGAAGTCTGCGCCACTAAGCGTGGCATCGGGCATATCTGTCCTCCTGAATGTTTATCAAAGTTTTCTAGTGTACCGCAGGTGTTCGGACCGCGCAGAGGATCAGAGAAAAACTGAAAGTGTCACGCATGCCTCGCGGTCACAAAATCGCGGTCGCAAGCGACTATAATCGCTTGCTCACATTGCTCTCGAGGGGTGCGGCATGCGTTGGACACCGGGCGGCAAAAGCGATGATTTGGAAGATCGCCGAGACGAAGGCGGGGGCGGCGGCTTTGGCGGGATGCATATCGGAATCGGTGGCTTTCTGATTTTGCTCGTGCTCAGCGTGGTCTTCAAAAAAGACTTCTTCTCCTTGATCGGAGGGCAGGGAGTTGCGACCGGCCCGACCGTCAGCCAACCGGATCCTCAGCGAGACGCGCGCGAGGAACCGCTGGTTCAGTTTGTGTCGTTCGTACTCGACGACACACAGAAGACTTGGGCAGGAATCTTTCAGCAGCGCGGCATCCCCTACCAACACGCGAAGCTGGTGCTCTTCCGAGATGCGACGTCGTCAGGATGCGGAGCTGCTCAATCTGCAACCGGGCCCTTCTATTGCCCGGAGGATCAGAAGGTCTATATCGACCTCGGCTTTTACGACGAGCTACAACGCAGATTTGGAGCGCCCGGACAGTTCGCGCAAGCGTACGTCCTGTCGCACGAGCTCGGGCACCACGTACAGAATTTGCTGGGTATCGAGAGGAAAGTCCGAAGCCTGCAAGGCAGCAACCCAGGTTCACAGAATGCCCTCTCGGTCCGACTGGAGTTGCAAGCGGACTGCTTCGCGGGCGTTTGGGCAAAATCGACGCAACAAAGAAATCTTCTGGAGGCAGGCGACGTAGAGAGCGCGCTCGGCGCCGCGGCGGCAGTGGGGGACGACCGCCTTCAGCGCATGTCGAGAGGGCAGGTCAGTCCTGATTCGTTTACTCACGGATCCTCGGCGCAGCGTACGGAGTGGTTCCAGCGCGGGATGAACGGGGGGACGATCGAGTCCTGCAATACCTTCCAGTAAGACTGTAGCTAATATCTATATAATGCTGAGAATAAATCTATTAAATGTTGCCAGTGAGGTTAGTGTCGGAATCGCTTGATCTTTCCATCAGCAGCCTCTGCAACGAGAGACTAGCAAGCTCTTATACTAGCTCTGCCTGGGTGGGCTAGCGATCTCCTCCCGGAACTCGGCGAAATTCTCCTGACCACCATTCATGGAGCCCACCACCGAAAAACCGAAAGTTAACCTGCAAGAGATTCTGGGGAAGCCAATTCGTGAGTTGGGCCTGAAATTGGAAGGCTCGCCGATCGAGCGCTTCGTTCACCAGCTCTATGCGGAGTTGGGCCGCAAAGGCCTCGCAAAGTTTCGGCCTGCCTGCTATCTCACGGACGAGTGGGGATGCCCTTCGGGCGAGCCGGTGATTGGCATTCCTTTCTATCTCGCGAATCCTGAGTTGGCTTCGCTCGAAAAAGAAATGAACGATCTCGAAGACCAGCGCGAGGTCATGATGTATCTGCGGCATGAGGCTGGGCATGCATTCAACTACGCGTACAAGCTTTATCGAAATCCGGAATGGAAGAATTTGTTCGGGCCATTCCGGCGGCGGTATCTCGACAACTACCGTCCTGTGCCGTTCTCGCGAAACTACGTTCGCCATCTCGCCGGATGGTACGCACAAAAACATCCTGATGAAGATTTTGCCGAAACCTTTGCAGTCTGGCTTACACCGCGCAGTGGCTGGCGCAAACGCTATCGTGGTTGGGGAGCGATGACAAAGCTGCGCTATATGGATCGGATCGCTCGTGAACTCGGGAATGCGGATCCCGTGCGTAGGCGAGGGTATCCTGATATCACGGTCGACGAAATGGAATCCACAGTTGCGGATTTCTACCAACAGTCCGTGCCAGAAGCGATCCCAGTTGTGGACTTGGCGCTGGACAGTGATCTGGTAGATATTTTTAATGTATCCAAGCGTCAGAAGAACACCGTTCGCCCCGCTCAGGAATTCTTGCGGCAGCACCGCAAGACTCTAGTGGATAAAGTCACCTATTGGACAGGGGTGCAACGTCCTTTGATCAAGCAACTGGTGGAAGCCATTGAGAAAAGGATCGGCGAACTGGGGCTGCGCGCAGATACCAGGAGGGAAGCAGAGCATCTCGCAGAACTCACGGTCTATGCCACCACGCTGGCGACCAATTACATGGCGCGCGGAAAGTTCGTGCAACCGTGAGTTCCATGCATTCAAGCTTATGAGCATCTGCCATCAATCGATAGAGAGACGGAATCCACGATGAAGATCGCCGTCCTTTACGACATCTGGGAAGAAGAGGGCGCGACTCCCGAGCCACCACCAGAGCCCAAGCCTGCCACGCGCAAGAGCAAGGCCCGAAAAAAGAAGAAGCGTGAGAAGGAGGATCGGGAAGAGATTTTTGAGGCGCTTGAGAAACTAGGGCACGAGCCTTCTTATCTCATTCTTGACGGGAGTCCGCAGGGGCTGACGTCGCTGGCCAAGTGCGAAGCCGATCTCATTTTCAATTTGACCGAATCGTTTGCCGGCGACGACACGAAAGAGATGCACGTTGCCGCCTACCTCGATCTTCTTGGCCTGCGATACACCGGGGCCGGACCGCACGCCAGTTTTCTAGCGCAAGACAAGGCGATTGCGAAGAAGATGTTCGCGTTTCATGGCATCCGAACTCCGTATTTTGCAACTTCGTATCGGGGCACGATTGAACATGCTCACGATATTGCTTTCCCGCTGATCGTCAAGCCGCTGGCGGAGGACGGATCGATCGGCATCAATTCCAATGCCGTCGTCACCAGCGTGAAAGAGTTGATGGAGCGGGTGCAGTACATACAGGACGAATTCGATTCCCCCGCGATTATTGAGGAATACATCGAAGGCCGCGAAATCTACGCGGCCATTCTCGGAAGTTACGAGTATGCACAAGCGCTCCCGCTGGTGGAGCTTGATTTCTCGAAGCTTCCCAAGGGAACACCCAAGATCGCAAGCTACGATGTGAAGTTTGAAAAAGATGCAGAGGCATACAAGCTGACCAAGTCGAGCATTGCCGAAGATCTGGATGAAGACACGATCGAACGACTCACGCAGACTGCGCTGGCGGCGCACCGCGCTGTGAAATTGCGCGACTATGGGCGTATTGATATGCGTTTGTCGGCGAAAGGCGAAGTTTACGTTCTAGAGGCCAATCCCAACCCATGGCTCTCGAGCAAGCAGGAGTTCGCGATGGCGGCCAAGGCCTCGGGCCGCTCTTATACGCAACTCATTGGTGAGATTGTCGAGCTTGCCATGGGACGTTATCGCCCGCGCAATTGATGTTTTCTAGCCGCCATCCAGTTTCATCTGCCCCGTATAGATCGCCATTCCAACGACAGCGTCAATCCCAAGGGCGTCGAGCTCGTTGACTTCTTTCTGACTGCGGATTCCACCGGCAACGATCAACTGTCGTGATGTGATGGCGCGCAGAGGACGAACGACATCAAGAGGGATGCCCTTCAGAAGACCTTCCGTGTCGATGTGCGTGTAGAGAAATGCCGCGCAGTACGGTTCGAGGGTCGTCAACATCTCCGAGCTTGGAATGGACGTGTTCTCCCGCCAGCCCTTGATGGCGACCTTGCCTGCGCGGGAGTCGATCGCAAACGTTAGTCGATGAGTGCTAAACGTTTCGGCGAATTCCTGGGCCGTTGCAATGTCGATGCGGTCCTCCTTCACCAGTGCCGATCCTAGGATGATGCGTTGTGTGCCTTGGGCAAGCACTTCTGCTCCATCTTTGACGGACCGGATGCCTCCGCCGACCTGGCAGGGAAGTCGGCTGGTGAATTTCTTCAAGAGCGCTCGATTGTTTCCCGTGCCGATGGCCGCATCCAGATCGATCAGTTGGACCAAAGGAAACCTGCTGAAGCGAACAATCCATTCCTCGAAGTCGTCGAACTCCAAGGCCTTTTTCTCTCCTTGCACTAATTGGACGATCTTGCCGCCCATGAGGTCGATGGATGGAATTAGCAAGGCCACCTCACGGGGATGCCGGCGCGCAGGAGGGAATTCTTTAGATCCGCCATCTGTGTGGTTCCGTAGTGCAGGATAGAAGCCGCCAGGGCGGCGTCCGCGTGTCCTTTTTCGAAGACCTCGATGAAATGTTCTGGCGAGCCTGCCCCACCCGACGCGATGACCGGAATGCGAACCTCGTCGGCAATCGTTCGCGTGAGTTCGCAGTCAAATCCATCGCCCGTGCCGTCGCGGTCCATCGACGTGAGCAGAATTTCGCCGGCGCCGCGTTGCTCAGCCTCCTTGGCCCACTCGGTTGCATCCCGTCCGGTGGCAAGGCGTCCCCCCTTGGTGAACGCTTCGTAGTGCCCCTCTGCGGAACGCTTGGCATCGATCGCAACAATCACGGCTTGCGAGCCAAATCGGTCGGCAATACAGCCGATGAGCCTTGGATCGGCGAGGGCCGCAGAATTAATGCTGACCTTATCGGCTCCGGCATCGAAAACGGCGGAGGCATCGTCGAGAGAACGGATTCCGCCGCCCACGGTGAAGGGGATGAACAGCTTGCTTGCAGCTCGACGCACGGTGTCCAACAGCGTGGATCTGTGCTCGGCGGTCGCGGAGATGTCGAGCAGAACGATCTCGTCCGCGCCTGCCGCGCTGTGAGCCTCGGCCAGTTCGGCCGGATCTCCGGCGTCTCGCAGGTTCAAGAACTTCACGCCCTTGACGACACGGCCTGCGGTGACGTCGAGGCAGGCGATAATTCGTTTGGTCAGCATGGTAGCTCGCAGAAGTTCAGCAGCAACTTCTTCCCGGCGGCCCCAGATTTTTCAGGATGAAACTGTACGCCGAAGACGTTCTGACTCTCGACGACCGCTGAAAATAGGTCTGCATACTCGCAGGTCGCCACGGTCTCCGCGACCAATGGCGCGCGATAGGAATGTGTGAAATAGACGAAGGATCCCTCCGGGATGTCGCGAAGGAGGCGCGAACTCGCGCAGAGGGAAAGTTGATTCCATCCAACGTGGGGAGATTTCACTTCGGAAGGAAATCGTGTACAGATACCTGGGAAGATTCCCAAACCGCCAATGTCAGTGGCTTCCTCACTCGAACCGAACATCCACTGCATTCCCAGGCAAATGCCAAGGATCGGTCTGGTTTCGGAAAGTGCCGTTTGGATGGCCGCTTTTAAGCCCCGCGACTGCAGCGCCGTGGTGGCTGCGAAGTGACCGACGCCGGGTACAACTATTTTCTCGGCTTGCAAGATGACATGCGGATCGCTCGTGATCTGGGCAGGCTGGCCCAAGGCTTCGAACGCCCTTCTAACAGAGGTCAGGTTGCCCGCGCCGTAATCAACGATCGCAATCCTCATAAGACGCCTTTCGTGCTCGGGATGAACTGGGCCATGCGCTTATCTTTCCAGCATGCTGCGCGCACGGCCCGCGCAAAGGCTTTGAAGAGAGATTCGATCTTGTGATGGTTGGACCTTCCATACAGCACCCGCGTGTGCACGTTGGCTCGCGCGCCTCGGGCGAAACCTTCGAAGAAGTCGTGCACCAACTCGGCTTGCAGGTCGCCGACCAGGCGAACGTTTACCTTGGTGTTAACGCTGATCGCGGTGCGCCCACAGAAATCAACGGCGGCCATCCCCAAGGTCTCGTCCATGGGCATCAGAAAGTAGCCGGCGCGCAGAATTCCTTTCTTGTTGCCGAGCGCTTTGTCGAAGGCCTGCCCAAGCACGATGCCGACGTCTTCAACGGTGTGGTGCTGGTCGACGTTGAGATCGCCCAGTGCCTTGAGCTCAAGATCGAAGCCGCCATGATGAGTAAAGAGTTCGAGCATATGGTCAAAGAAATGGATCCCGGTTGAAATCTTGTAGCGGCCGTGGCCGTCGATATTCAAGGAAGCGCGTATATCGGTCTCTTTGGTCGGACGGTGAATACGAGCTTTTCTCACGGGTGTCACCTCCTGTCGAGACGCGCCGATCTGCGACAAGGTCTCGCGCAAGGCATGCAGCAGTCGATTTGTCTGTTCGATGGAGCCGAGCGTGATGCGGACGCAGCCTTCACAGCCCGGATCGCGGGAGCGATCGCGAACGAGAATGCCGCGCTCGCGCATCCCGCGAATGAATGCAGCGTTCGCGGTGCCCAGCTGCAATAACACGAAGTTCGCTCGGCTGGGCCAGAACGGAATGGCGAGGCGTTTCAGTTCTTCCTGCAGACGAGTGCGCCCTTCACAGACTTCACGGACGTAGGCGTTGACATAAGAAAGATCCCCCAGGGCCTCAGGCACACACGTCAGAGCAACTGCGTTCACACTGTAAGGAGACGCCACTTTTCGAACCGCTTTCATTGAGTCCTCGCAACCCATGAGGAGGCCGGCCCGCAGTCCAGCGAGGCCGTAGGCTTTGGAAAACGTGCGCGCAACGAATAGGTTCGGACGATCGACCCAACCGCGCAGCAGCGTTTCGCCGTGAAATTCGTAATAGGCTTCGTCAATCAGAATCGCCGCGTTGGGCGCGGAGCGCGCTATGAGAAGAAGGTCTTTCAGCGGAGCCGCTGCTCCCGTGGGATTGTTCGGGTTTGCGATCGCGATCAGGCGAGTTTGAGCGGTGATGTGGCGCAGCACATCGTCTGTCGGGAAAGTGAAGTTCTGTCCCGCTGGAATCTTGACAATTCGTGCGCCAGTCGCCGAGGCGAAGATCTCGTACATCGCGAAAGTCGGTACCACGACCAGAACCTCGTCATCGACTTCGAGGTACGTCTGACAGACCAGGTGGATAGCTTCGTCTACACCGTTGGTTAGCAGGAGTTCTTGCTGGCGAATCCCGAGCAGATCGGCGGCTATGACTTCCACGGGTTCCCGTTCCGGATAGCGCGCAAGGTCTTCGACTCCGATATTGCGAATTCGTTCGAGCACCCTCGGCGAGCAACCGACTGTGTTTTCGTTGAAATCAAGCCGCAGGCCGTGCCGGCCGCCAAGAGGTGGGTGGTACGTTCGCAAATTCTGCACAACGCTGCGAGATTTAAGCATCCGGGCACCTCGCGCGGATCGATTCAGCATGGGCAGTCAACCCTTCAATTTCGGCGAGGCAGGTAACGGTCTTGCCGATTTTTCGAAGCCCGGCTTTTGAGAGTTCTTGCACAGTGATGATCTTCACGAAGTCATGCACGCTGAGGCCTCCACGGAAGCGCGCAACTCCCGCGGTCGGCAACACGTGGTTCGGCCCCGATGCGTAGTCGCCCGCCGCTTGCGCCGAGTAGTCACCCACAAATATCGATCCCGCATTCTGAATGAGAGGCAGATCTCTCTTGTCGACGGTGATGTGTTCCGGTGCGATGCGATTGGCCCAGTCGATTGCCTCCTGCCGGTTCTTTGCCAGCAACACAGCACCGTTCCGTCGAAGAGACTGCGATGCGACGTTGTTGCGAATCTTGGACAGGATCTGGCCAACGCGCGTGGCGAGATCCATCGAAGTCGTGATGAAGATCGGCAACGCGGCAGGATCGTGTTCGGCCTGCGCGGCCAGGTCGGCCGCTATGAACTCTGCGCGACCTCGATCACTGAGAATGACGGCTTCCGTCGGCCCCGCCAGGAAGTCGATCGCGCAATCGAAAGAGACGAGTTTCTTGGCGACCGTGACATAGAGATTCCCGGGCCCCACGATTTTGTCTACACGGGAGATGGAGCGCGTGCCGTAGGCAAGAGCCGCGACCGCCTGAGCCCCGCCCACGCGGTGGAGTTCGCTGACTCCCAACATGTGGGCCGCGGCGAGCACCTCGGGGGCCGGATTGGGACTGACCACCCGAATCTTCGAGACGCCAGCGACTTGGGCTGGGATGACGGTCATTAGTAGAGTCGAAACCAACGGGTGCCTGCCACCCGGCACGTAACATCCGACCGATTCCAGCGGCCTCACGACCTGCCCGGATGACACGCCCCTCACGCTTCGATTCCAGTCCCGCGGACGCTGCCAATCACAGAATCGCCTGATATTGCCGGCCGCTTGTTCCAGCGATCGTCGAAACTCGCGAGAGGACATTGCCCAGGCTGCTTCGAGCTCGGGAGCGGACACGGAAAGCGGTTGCGTGGACATCAGTCCGTCCCACTTCTCAGCGTACTTGCGCAGTGCTCGATCGCCATTGCGCCGCACGTCGGCAACGATTTTGCGGACTAAGGGCTCCACTTTCTCGAAGTTGGACGTGCGGTCCTCGAGCGTTCGGACGCGACGCGACGCAGCGGCACCGGAGAGGATTCGCATCACATGACCACCTTGTTCAGTGGATATTCGACGATGCCTTGTGCCTGAGCGGCCTTCAGGCGTGGAATCACTTGCCAGACCTCGGCTTCCTCGATGACCGTATTCACGGCTACCCATTCGCTGTCGCTCAGAGTGGAGATGGTCGGTTTTTGCAAAGCAGGAAGGACCGCTAACACGCCGGGCAAGTTTTGCTTCTTGACGTTAAGCATCAAACCGACGCGATCTTGCGCTTCCATGGCTCCCTTCAGCATCAGTGCCAGGTTCTCGATCTTGCGGCGTCGTTCCATGTCTGCCCATGCCGAACGGTTCGCAATGATCTGCGTGTTCGATTCGAGCACCGTATCGAGAATGCGGAGGCGATTTGCGCGCAGCGAACTGCCGGTCTCGGTGACTTCAACAATCGCATCGGCAAGCATCGGGGGCTTGACCTCGGTAGCTCCCCAGGAGAACTCGACCTGCACCTCCACATTTCGGGCGCGAAAGTAATTTCGCGTGACGTTGACCAATTCAGTAGCGATGATTTTTCCGGAAAGATCCGTGGCCTGCTTAAAAGGCGAGTCTTCCGGAGCTGCCAGGACCCATCGCACCTTGCCGCGGCTTTGCTTCGCGTAGATCAGATCAGCGACGGGAACTACGTCGAGGCCGCTCTCCACGACCCAATCGATGCCGGTGAGGCCTGCGTCCAAGGCGCCGTGTTCCACATAACGAGCCATCTCCTGGGCGCGAATGAGCAGGCACTCGATCTCCGGATCTCCCGTCGATGCGAAGTACGACCGCGAATTGGTGTAGACACGCAGCCCAGCACGTGCGAAAAGCTGCAATGTCGCTTCCTGCAGGCTGCCCTTCGGAATCCCCAGTCGCAACTTCATCGCTGCACCTCTTGAGCTTCGGAAACCAACGGGGAAGGAACCGGCAGTTCTTCTGTGAAACAAGATCGCGTTCCGAGGTGGCAGACTAGGCCTTTTCCTTCGACCCGCACTTTTACCAAGAATGTGTCGTGGTCGCAGTCTGTGATGATTGAAAAAACCCTGAGACGATTTCCGGAGGTCTCACCCTTCGTCCACAGCTCGCTACGGGTCCGGCTGAAAAACGTGACGTATCCGCAAGTTAGGGTGCGCTCGTAAGCGTCTTCATTCATGAATCCAAGCATCAACACCTGGGCGGAGTCAGCGTCCTGCACAATGGCCGGGACCAGTCCTTGCATCTTCTGAAAGTCGATCTTGGTATCCATAATCCTGAGGCCTCCGTCGCTCAAAAAAGAAAAAGCCCGCTGAAGCTTTTCGCGTCAGCGGGCTAACTCGTTATAAGTGCTGGTTCTGACCTAGACCGGCACCCCCGCCAACGCGCCGTGCGCGTGGTGATGATGGCGGTGATGGCGATGAGTCAGCATCGGTCCCTTAAAAAATAATGCAGCTTTTGTGGTTCGTCAAAGATCAATTGCTAAGTACGCTGGGTATTATTTCGATACAGCAGATTTGAATTTTGCATGATGACCTCGACTTCCATTCTTGACAGGGTAGCGGTTTCACCCTACTATCTGCGGATGATGTTGGCAGCTAGCCAGACGTTCACGGTGTGTTGTTGTACTTGTTGTTGTGCACACGTGTCTGCTGGCACAGGGAGGCTGCTGACGTAATAAGTCTTTAAGAATCAGCAATTATCAGCCCACCGCCAGTAGAAAAACTGGCGGTGGGCTTTTTGCATTTATGACAATTCCAGCCAAAGAAACGAAAGCGCAGCGCGTCGAACGGCTCAAGCGGGAGCGCAATCCCTGGGAGGGCCTCGACGAGATCCGGCGATTCGCCCGCGAAGGGTTCACGGCAATTCCGCCGGAGTGGATCGGCACTTACTTCCGCTGGTGGGGCGTTTACACCCAGGGAGACGGCGCCGGCGTGGTCGGCGGGAAGAACGGGGAGGGCAAAGCCCTGCCGTACTTCATGGTGCGTATCCGTATCCCCAACGGCCTTCTGCAGGCGCACCAGTTACGAACGATTGCAGAAGTAACTGACCGGTATGCGCGTGGAAATGCGGACCTTACGGTCCGGCAAAACATTCAGTTGCACTGGGTCACGATCGAGGCCCTCCCCGAAGTCCTCGATGCACTCTGGAGCGCAGGTCTCACCACGAAGGGATCGTGCGGCGACGACACTCGCAACATCACCGGTTGCCCCTTGGCGGGAGTGGATGCGGAAGAGATATTCGACGCGTCTGCTATCGCGCTGGCAGCGAATGAGTTTTTCGTAGGCAACGCCGAGTTTTACAACCTACCCCGAAAATTCAAGATCAACATTACTGGATGCCGTTCGTGGTGCTCCTATCCGGAAATCAATGACGTGGGGCTCACCGCGGTGACGCGTCGTCTTCGCGGGCAAGAGGAAGTCGGTTTCTCGTTGAGAGTCGCGGGAGGCCTTTCCACCGACCCCTACCTGGCGACTCGACTCAATGCCTTCGTTCGTCAGAACGAAGTGGTCCCTGTCCTGCGCGGGATCGCCGAGATTTTCCGCGACAGTGATGTTCTCCGAGAGAACCGCGAGCGCGCGCGCTTGAAGTTTTTGTTTCTGCGGCATGGCTGGACTCCGCAGGTTTTCCAGGAAGAACTTGAAAAACGTATCGGCTTCAAGTTCGAGCCTGCTGCTGAAGAGCAACCTCCGAACGACGTGTATCGCGATCACGTCGGTATCCATGCGCAAAAGCAAGCCGGTAAGTTCTACGTGGGCGCGTCGGTGTTGCGTGGCAGGATCTCGGCGTCGCAAATGCGGGAGGCCGCGAATCTTTCCGATCGTCTGGCGGCCGGCAACATTCGTCTTACCAACATGCAGAACCTGATCGTCGTCAATGTACCTCGCGAGAACGTCGATGTGCTCGCGAGCTGAGTTGACGGCAGCTGGGTTGCCGGTGCAGGCGTCTCCCTTCTGGCGTGGCGCGATCGCATGCAGCGGATCCGAGTTCTGCAAGCTTGCGATCACAGAAACCAAGGCTTTCTCGCGCTGGCTGGTTGGAGGAACTCGAAGAAAGACTACCGGGTTTCGAGCAACATCTTGAAACTTCACGTTACGGGATGCCCGAATAGTTGCGGACAACACTGGATCGCGGACATCGGGATCGAGGGCAAGAAGATCAAAGTGGGCGATCGCATGCAGGACGCCTACTACTTCTGTGTTGGCGGGGCCGTCGGATTGCATCAATCGATCGCACGCCCCGTCGGTTATCGATGCCTCGCGACAGAAGTCCCCGACGCTATCGAAAGGTTGCTCCGGCGGTATCTCGACGATCGTAACGCGAACGAAAATCTGCGTCAGTTTTTTGCACGCCACAGTGATGAGGAAGTACGCGAGTGCCTCGCTGGCGAATGGATAGGAGCTGTGCTGCGCGATGAATCTCCAGGCCGCGTGCCGCACGGTATCGAGGGATAGCAGGGAATCCATGAGTCTATTTCCGATGTTTCTAAAACTCGAAGGCCGCTCATGCCTGGTGGTTGGAGCGGGGAAGATCGGCGAGGGGAAGATCCGCAGCTTGCTGGTCGCCCGGGCGAAAGTGCACGTGGTCGCACCCTGGGCGACTCCGGCGGTATCGGGATGGGCACGCGCAGGTGTCGTTACTTGGGAATCCCGTGAGTTCAAACCGGAAGACTTACAAAAGACATTTCTGGTAATTGCCGCAACTTCTTCGGTAGACGTGAACGACGCTGTCTATCGCGAGGCCACAACTCGGCAGATTCTATGCAATGCAGTCGACGATCCCGAGCGGTGCGACTTCTATTACCCCGCGGTAGTCCGGCGTGGAGCACTCCAAGTCGCGATCTCCACGGAAGGCAAAAGTCCGGCGCTGGCGCAAAAGCTGCGGCGCGAATTTGAGCAGCAACTCGCACCGTTTTACGCGGGCTGGCTCGATCAACTGGGCAGGATTCGAAGCCGCCTGTTTGGACAGTCCTTGAATCCTGATCACCGCCGAAAGTTGTTGCATCGTTGGGCGGCGCAATCGCCTTTTACAGAAGCTCTCCCCGAAGATGTGTTCGTTCCGGAGGTAGTTCATGAGCGGTAAAGTCTTTCTCGTGGGAGCCGGTCCGGGCGATCTCGATTTGTTGACTGTCAAAGCGCTGAAATTGATTGAGTCTGCGCAGGTTGTGCTGCATGACGACCTGGTCAGTCCCGAGATTCTCCAGTCAGTTCCATCCACGGCGCACATTCGCAACGTGGGAAAGCGCTGCGGGCGAAAGAGCGTGCAGCAAGAGGAGATTAACGCGCTGCTGATCGCCTTCGCGTCGTTCGGCGTGAACGTGGTTCGTCTGAAGGGCGGCGATCCGTCGATCTTCGGGCGCGGCGGCGAGGAAATGGATGCTCTCCGCAAGGCCGGCGTCGAGTTCGAAGTAGTACCAGGAGTGACGTCTGCGCTCGCGTCAGCTGCAGCTGCGCAGGTTTCGCTGACCCACAGAAACAAGTCGTCAGCGGTCATCCTGCTTTCGAGCCACCCGGCTAGTCAGGAGCAGGCGGTCGCCTGGCCAGCGTATGTGGCTTCGGGTGCCACGCTAGCTGTTTACATGCCGGGCTTCAACTATGCCGAGACCGTTGCGAGTTTACTGGGCGCTGGAATGAAACCGGCAACACCTTGCGCGATCGTTTCACGAGTAAGTTCGCCGCAACAGCGGGTCTATAGAACGATGCTGGCTGATTTGCCGAATGCACCACTGTTACCGGCGCCGACGTTGCTGTTGATCGGTGACGTGCTGGCGCAAGACGTGGCGATTTCGAGTGTCCACGCAGATACATCGGACGGGATGGTGTCACCCGGTGTTGATCCATTCGGCGAGTCGCGAGTTGTATTTACAGAAGATGTCGTTCGCCAAGACCTGGAGTGGAGACAGTGATCAAACATTTGAAAGAGACGCAGGAAATCGCAGAGCTCTGGAGTGCGAGGGAAGTGCTCGCGTGGTCGTTCCGTACCTTTGGATCCACCATTGAGATGGCATCCGGCTTTGGCGCTGAAGGTATGGCTCTCATTGATATCGCAGCGAGCCTGAATCCCTCACTTCGCGTTTTCACAATCGATACTGGCTTCTTGTTCCCAGAGACTTACCAATTGATCGACGAAGTTGAAAAGCGGTATGGGATCCAGGTGCATCGCGTGCAACCGAGGTTGACTCCTTCCGCCCAGGCTGAAATCTATGGTGAAGCCTTATGGTCTACCACTCCCGACCAGTGCTGCGGATTGCGGAAAGTTGAGCCTCTAAAGGAGAAATTGAGCGGCTTGCGCGCCTGGATTACTGCGATCCGCCGCGACCAGACGAAGGTTCGGGCGGGCGCCAAGAAGGTTGAGTGGGACCAGAAGTTCCAACTCGTGAAGATCAATCCCATTGCCGATTGGACCAGCGACGACGTTTGGGACTACATCCGCGCGAACAATGTTCCCTACAATTCTTTGCACGACGCAAATTTCACGAGCATCGGTTGCACGCATTGCACGCGAGCAGTTCGGCCGGGAGAAGACGCTCGAGCCGGGCGTTGGGCTGGTTTTCAGAAAACGGAGTGCGGCTTGCATTTGCCCGATGCGCCCGTCGCGGGCAATCCGCTCGTTCAAATCGGCTTGTCGAGCGGTTCTTGATGGTGAAGGCCAGATCGCAATGACCTGGTGTTCGGGTAACGCAAACGCTTTCGCGCCCGCCTCAAGGTAATAACGAGTCGAGCAAATAGATTCCCGCGTTCACCGATCCATGGATGCCAACTATGGCACACTGGACTCGGGGGCGGAATTGAACAACCTCGAGTTCACCATTCTGGTTGGTCTGGGCTCGTTCATGGCGGGATTTCTCGGAGCACTTACCGGCTTGGGTGGGGGCGTAGTTCTTGTTCCGCTTTTAACGCTGGTTTTTCAGGTGGATATTCGTTACGCCGTCGGCGCGTCTCTCGTGTCAGTGATTGCGACTTCCTCGGGTGCCGCGGTTGCTTATCTCAAGGACGGCTTCTCCAACATCCGCATTGGCATGTTTCTGGAGGTCGCCACTACGCTGGGAGCGCTATTCGGCGCGTATCTCGCGGCACGCGTCTCAACGGCGGCGATCGGCGCGGTTTTCGGGCTCGTTCTTCTTTATTCCGGCTATACCGCTAGTCGGACTCAGGTCGAAGTGCCAACCAGCGAACCTCCCGATCCTCTCGCTACGCGACTCGGCATGAATGGAGTTTACCCATCGCTTACCGGACCGAAGTCCTATTACGTTCATCGCGTTCCAGCGGGGTTCGGATTGATGTTCGGCGCCGGCACGCTCTCAGGATTGTTGGGGATAGGTTCGGGGGCGGTAAAGGTGCTGGCGATGGATCGCGCCATGGGAATTCCTTTCAAGGTTTCCACCACGACCAGCAATTTCATGATCGGCGTGACGGCTGCAGCCAGCGCCGGAGTCTACTTGAGTCGCGGGTATATCGATCCGGGTCTCACCATGCCGGTCATCCTGGGAGTGTTGGCGGGCTCTCTAGCCGGCGCTCGCATGTTGGCTCGGACGAAGACGCAACAACTGCGTTGGGTGTTTGCCGCAGTAATCGTGGCCTTGGGCGGTGAAATGTTGTACGGCGCATTTGCCGGGAAGATCTGAGGATGTTGCGAAAGTCGGACTGGACGGATCAAAAGATCGAAGTTGTTATCGCCAACCTCTTGCGAGCCGGTGTCACCCTGGCGGCGGGAGTTGTGTTGGCGGGCGGCGCCGTCTTCCTTGTGCGGCACGGCTTTGCGCCCACCCACTATCGCGCTTTTGCCGGGGAGCCTTCTGATCTTCGAGAGTGGAAAGGTATTGTACGGTCCGCCCTCAACCTTCGCGGACGCGGG
Source organism: uncultured Acidobacteriota bacterium (assembly GCA_963745435.1). Lineage (GTDB taxonomy): Bacteria > Acidobacteriota > Terriglobia > Terriglobales > Acidobacteriaceae > Gp1-AA133. Next base: position 532,818 of record CAVUXK010000008.1, read on the forward strand.
ATCATTCAGCTCGGCATTCTTTGTCTCATTGCTACACCCGTAGCGCGTGTAGCGTTTTCCGGAGTAGCCTTCGCCCTCGAGCGGGATTGGCTCTACGTCGGCATCGCGAGCGCAGTCTTGGCTGTCCTGATGTATAGCCTGCTCGGGACTTAACTCGCTTCAAGCCGCAGGCAACGTAAAGTAGAAAACCGATCCGTGGCCCAGCTGGCTGGTCACGCCAATCGTGCCGCCGTGGGCCTCGACGATGGCTTTGGCGATGGCCAGACCCATCCCCGTCCCCTGAATCCTGGTTCGCTGATTGCGCCCGCGATAGAACTTGTCGAAGATCAGCGCCTGCTCAAAGTCGTCGATGCCCGGACCACGGTCGGCTACGCTGACGGTGAGTTGCCGATTGCGGATCTCAGCCGCAATATGAATTGGCGTGTCGGGAGGAGAGTATTTTGCCGCGTTTTCGATCAAGTGCATCAACACCTCTCTGATGCGACATTCATCCATGCGGACGGGCGCAAGCTCGGCGGCGACGCGAACTTCAACCGGGTGCTTGGCGAGCGCGCTGCGAGAATTCTCGAGTGCCTCGTCGATGACGGGACGAACGGGAGTTGGCTGCAGATCCAGTTCGACCTTGTTCGCCTCGAGTTGTGCCATCTCAGCGGCTTCGCCGACCAGGCGGTTCAGGCGATCACTCTCTTCATTGATTACGGTGAGAAGTTCGCGTTCCTGCGCCGGATCTGGTTGTGCATTCGAAAGCAGCGAGGTTACGGATGCCTTGATGGCGGTGAGCGGAGTTCGAAATTCGTGCGTAATGGAATCCAGCAAAACTGATCGAAATTGCTCGCTCTCGCGTGCAGCCTCGGTACGGCTCAAATTTTCCACGGCCCGCACACGCTCGATCGAAATTGCAATCAGGCTACTCATTGCGTCCAAAGTCTGGCGCGACAGTGGCGTCCCCGACACTGCCAGACTTCCTACGGTACGAACACCCATTTTTAGAGGCATGAGAGCGAGTCCTCGCACTGGATCAAAGCGGGGTTCTCCGCGGCTGCACACCAGTTGGAGGTCGTGAGCCTCCACGTCACCGGTGTCAGCGTTCGACCGGTATATATCTGGACGATCAGGCAGCGCGATGGCCGCCGTTTTGAGGTCGAATGTGTCAACCACGTAGTTGGGAAGCAGATTCAACAACTCCACTACATTGTCGCTAGTGAGAAGCTTCTGGCTGAAACTGTACAAGCGCTCAACATCCTTGCGTCTTTCTACCGCGTTGGTTGCTTCCCGTTGCGCACGCGCCGAAAGCTCGCTTGCGATGGTGGCTGTAATCAGGAATGCGAAGAGCGCCACCCAGTTTTGAGGGTCGGCGATAGCAAACGTCCCGACCGGCGGCAGGAAGTAGTAGTTAAAGCCAAGCGTCGCAATCACCGCTGTAAACACAGAAACGCGTAGTCCCCAGAACGCGGAGACGACCAGCACCGTGAGCAACAGCGTGAGCGCCACCGTGGTGGGATTGGAAATGTGTACCCCGCGGTATCCGTACACGACAACGGCAACGGCAACCGTCGCAAGGATGTAGCGAACGAATTCGGAGGGATGACGCGGATTCACGACGCGATTGTAGCCGAGGTTCGACAATTTCATGTGACTAAAGCAAAATACTCGCCATGCCGAAAACTCCCGAGCAGTGGCTCGAAGAGTCGACACTCTCCCACCAAGGTGGAGTCTTCAAACTTTTCCTGGGGTACGCGCCCGGTGTGGGTAAAACGTACAACATGCTGAGTGAGGCGATTCGACGGCACAGCCGAGGCGAGGATGTGGTGATCGGAGTGGTCGAGACTCATGGCCGCAAGGTCACCGCCGAGTTGGCTGGTCAGCTTGAGCAGGTGCCGCGAAGACAAATTGACTACAGGGGCGCGCAGTTTGAAGAAATGGACGTGGACGCGATCATGGCTCGGCATCCTCGTGTCGCCATCGTCGATGAACTGGCGCATACGAACATCGAAGGCAGCAAGCATCGTAAGCGTTACGAAGATGTGTTTGAACTGCTGGATGCGGGGATCGACGTACTGTCGACCATGAATATTCAGCACCTCGAAAGTGTCACTCCCACTGTGCAGGGCATCACCGGAATCCAGGTTCGCGAAACCGTGCCCGACTGGGTGCTCAAACGCGTGGATGAAGTCGTGATGGCCGATCTGACGCCGGAAGCTCTCCAGAACCGGATGCGACGCGGAGATATCTATCCGCTGGAGAGGGTGGAAAGGGCTCTGGGCAATTTCTTCCGCCAAGGGAACCTCATGGCACTGCGGGAGCTTGCGTTGCGGCACGTAACGCACGCGGTCGATCGCAACCTTGAGACGTATCTCGACAAGCAGGAGACGCGCAAGAATCTTGGTGTCCGCGAGCGAATTGCCGTTTGCGTGAGTTCGAATCCAGCCGCCCAGAATCTGATTGCTCGTGGAGCGCGCATGGCAGAGGCGCTCGATGGCGAGCTCTACGTCATCTACGTTGACATGGGACAGGATTCAGCGGAACGCAACCAGAAATCGCTGCAGGCAAACATTCAGTTCGCCGAGAACGTAGGCGCCCATTTCGTTCGCGTGGAAGGCAAGACGGTAGCGGAGGCAGTTGCCGAGGTGGTGCACGAGAAGCACATTACTCACGTGGTATTCGGGCGCTCAGCCACCACAGGGTGGCGCCGGTATTTGTACATTTCGGCTATTCATCGTTTCCTCCGGGATGCGCCCGCCGTTGACGTTCACATCGTGACCCAGGAGCCCGCGTGACCTCGGTTGAGCACCGCAGAATACTGGTTGTGGACGACGAGACGCAGATCACGCGAGTCTTGCGTACGAGCCTTTCCAGCCACTCCTACGATGTGCGGGTTGCGAATGACGGCGAGACGGCTCTGGAAATCATGAAAGACTGGACGCCGGATCTGGTGATTACCGATCTCTCCATGCCCAATATGGACGGACTTGAGCTCACACGCCGACTGCGTACTTCCAGCAGCGTGCCGATTCTGATTCTCTCCGTAAGGGGAGAAGAGCGCACCAAGGTCCAAGCGCTTGACGCCGGCGCCGACGACTACGTCACCAAGCCGTTTGGGATGGACGAACTGCTGGCGCGTGTGCGCGCTTCTTTGCGCCGCTCGCAGCCGTCTGACAGTGAATCGTCCGTCATCGAAGACGGCGACTTTGTGATTGATCTGGGCGCGCACAAAGTCTCAGTGCGCGACCGGGAGATCCATCTGACTCCCAAAGAGTTTGAACTTCTCGTTTATCTAGCGCGCCATGCCGGGAAAGTCGTTACTCACCGGGCACTGCTCGGCGCGATTTGGGGCGGCCAAAGCACCGAGCAGGTCGAATACCTTCGCGTGTTTGTCGGCCAGCTGCGCAAGAAGCTCGAGGCGGAAGGCTCGACGGCCCGTTACATCGTCACAGAGCCCTGGGTTGGATATCGCTTTGAGCCGGGTCGATCCTGAAAAAGTACTTTCCCGCGATAGTTACCTTTACGAAATCCTTAGAAATTCCTTACCCGCCTTTTATGCTCGGGACGTTTTACTTCGTTGAGTGAACACCCCTTGGAAAACCCCTTGGAAGAACGGTCTTCGACTTCATACATTGCTCAGCTATTCTGTCGTTGCGTTGCTTCTCGTGAGTCTGGACACGACGGCCGGGGCGCAAAGCGCGCAAGTTGAGTCCGACGTGAGTGCCGGCGGCACCGCTGACAAAGCAACTGCGCCGCCCGAGACAGACCAACAAATCCTGCAAGAACTGGACCGGATGCGGGCGCGCATCTCCGAACTGGAGAACCGCTTAAGGCACCACTCGACGCCGGCAGCGATGTCCGACGCAAACGAAGGGACACACCCTGCCGAGGTGACCGAAAGCATTTCCGCGTCCCCAACCGCTCTTGCGGTGCCGTCAAATACCCGCACCGAGCAAACTGAAGCGGAAGTTCCACCCGCCAAGCCTGCGAAGGCCGAACCGTTCGCCTTCGCCGACTGGACTTGGCTGAACGGCAATCCGCGGACGAAAGAACCGGCCTTCGATTCGAAGTTCTTCACGCCTGAGGTTCGCGTTGACGTTGCCTACCACTACGATTTCAATCATCCTAAGGACGACACGATCGGCGGTTCGAGCGAAGTATTTCGTTCGAATGAAGTTGCCCTGACGCACCTGGGTATCGGGGGCGACTTTCATTACGACCATGTTCGGGCGCGCGTATTCACCCAGCTCGGTCAGTATGCCACGGCGACGCCGCGCAACGATGCGAGCTTTTCTCGCGGGCAATGGCAACTGGACAACGCCTATCGCTACCTGAACGAAGCCTACGGCGGCTATCACATTGACGCGCTGCATGGCATTAACGTCGATGCCGGAATCTTCTTGTCCTACGTGGGCCTGTTCAGTTTCTATCAGTTCGATAACTGGGCATACCAGCCTTCCTATGTTTCGTCGAACACGCCCTGGTTCTTCACGGGTATGCGAATCCAGGTCTTCCCTACCGAGAAGTTGAAGATCGAGCCCTGGATTATCAACGGCTGGCAAACCTATGCGCGACCAAACGGCCGCCTGGGGCTGGGCGGTCAAATTTTGTGGCGCCCGACACCGTGGCTTTCGGTCATCTCGAATAACTATGGCCTCGGCGCAGACGCGATCGGGATTCCGAACCGCACTCGTTATCACACCGACGACAGCGTCGAAGTCAAATACTACGATCATCCCGAACGCTTGTTGACCAAGATGGCTTTCAGCCTCACTGGTGATTTAGGTTGCGAATCCGGCGGCGGCGTCAACTGCACGACAAATAAGAAGGATGCTCTGGGCAACATCATCGATCACAAGCAGAGCTTCCTAGGTTTCATGCTCTACAACCGCTGGTGGTTCAACAAGGATCGCTACGCGTTCACGCTGGGCGGCGGCAAGATCAACAACCCCGGCCGTTATCTCGTCCTGCTGCCTCCCATTAACGGGGCCACAGCGACGACGGGCACGCCCTACTTCACGGAGAACCCCGGTGATCCGTTCAAGGCGTGGGACATCTCCGGAACTTACGATTACATGCCGAGCCAGTACATCACGTTCCGCTGGGAATTCAATCACCGTCACGCCAATGTGCCGTACTGGAGCGGGCCGGGTGGAGTGACGCCTCCTGGCGGAAACGACGGGAATCCAGGAGTCATCATTCCGACCTGGCAACCAGATCTTCGCAAGACAGAAGATCGGGCCACCATGTCGATTCTGGTGAAGTTTTAGAAGTACGAAGGAAGGAATGCTCTGATGCGCGACCTTGTGTTCGGTGCGATGACTCTTGTTTTCTTTCTGCTGGCGCTGGGCTATGTGCGCTTTTGCGATCGGATCCGTTAGGACTCTTGATGAATATTGAATCCATCGTCATGTTGTTGGTTTGTGCCGGGCTGATGGTGTACCTGCTGTACGCCCTCCTTAGGCCCGAGAAGTTCTGATCATGACAGCAAACGGCTGGTTCCAAATCCTGTTTTTCCTCGCCTTGATTCTCGCGGTCACAAAACCCCTCGGAATCTACATAGCGCGGATATTTTCGCGCGACCGAACATTTCTCGATCCCGTCGCGCGCCCGGTGGAAAGACTGCTCTATCGGGTCACGGGCGTCGATGAAGACCACGACATGCCGTGGACGGAATATGCAGTCACTATGTTGCTGTTCAGCGCCGTGTCCATGCTGCTTCTGTACGTGTTGCAGAGAGCGCAGGGCATCCTCCCGTGGAACCCGCAAAAGTTCGCCGGCGTCGATCCTGCACTGGCCTTCAATACTGCCGCCTCCTTTACGACCAATACGAATTGGCAGAACTATGCGGGCGAATCGACCATGAGCTACCTGACTCAGATGGCCGGCCTGGCGTATCACAATTTTGTCTCGGCGGCCGTTGGGATCGCTCTCGCCATAGCTTTCATCCGGGGCATTGTTCGCACCGAGAAGAAGACCATCGGCAATTTCTGGGTCGACCTGACGCGCGGCACGTTGTGGCTGCTACTGCCGATGTGCTTCGTGTACGCACTGGTTCTGGTTTCGCAAGGCGTCGTGCAGAATCTGAAGGCCTATGACACGGTGAAGTTGATCGAACCCCAGCACGTGCCAAAGATTGGTGCTGATGGACAACCGGTTCTCGGCCCTGACGGCAAGCCCGTTGTCGATACGGTCACTGACCAGACGATCGCGCAAGGCCCGGTTGCCTCGCAAGAAGCGATCAAGATGCTGGGCACCAACGGCGGCGGATTCTTCAACGCGAACAGTTCTCATCCGTTCGAAAACCCGACACCCCTCAGCAATTACCTGCAGATACTTTCGATCTTCGCGATCCCCGCGGCGCTGACCTACACCCTGGGGAAAATGACCAATTCTCCGCGCCACGGATGGGCAGTATGGTCCGCGATGGCGATTCTGTTCCTGTGCGGCGTTACCACGGTTTACTGGGCAGAGTCGAAAGGAAACCCGCTGCTGAAGGGAATCGACCAGCAGGCAAGTACCATCCAGTCGGGCGGCAACATGGAAGGGAAGGAAGTACGCTTTGGAATCGCCAACTCCGCGTTGTTCGCCACGGTAACCACGGACGCCAGTTGTGGCGCCGTGAACAGCTGGCACGATTCTTTCACTCCGATTGCCGGCATGGTGACACTCGTCAACATCATGCTGAGTGAGACTGTTTTCGGAGGCGTAGGCGCCGGCATGTACGGGATTCTGATCTATGTGATTCTGGCCGTGTTCATTGCCGGCCTCATGGTGGGCCGTACTCCAGAATATCTGGGCAAGAAGATTGAAGGTTATGACGTAAAAATGGCGATGCTGGTGACCCTCGTGTTTCCATTGGTCATCCTGGCGTTTTCGGCGATTTCATCAGTCAAAGGATTTGGTACCTCCAGCATCAGCAACGCTGGGCCGCACGGACTCACGCAAGTGCTCTACGCCTTCACCTCCCAGGCAGGCAACAACGGCTCGGCTTTTGCGGGACTCAACGGAAACACTCCCTGGTACAACATCACGGGCGCACTGACCATGCTGGTCGGACGCTTCTTCATGATCATCCCGATGCTGGCGATTGCGGGAAATTTAGCGCAGAAGAGGCTTGTCCCTGCGTCGGCGGGGACGTTCCCGGTGACTACGCCACTTTTCGTTGCGCTGCTTGTGTCCGTCATTGTAATCGTGGGCGCGCTGACTTTCTTTCCAGCTCTCAGTCTGGGTCCGATACTTGAACACTTGCTCATGCTTTCGGGGAAGACTTTCTAAATATGGCAACGAACGCGAAATCCAAAAGCAAGAGCCTTTGGGACCGTAAAATCCTGCGTAGGGCCCTTGTTGACAGCCTTCTGAAGCTAAGTCCACGCCGCATGATGAAAAACCCGGTCATGTTTGTCGTGGAAGTAGGCAGCGTGGTGACGTCGCTATTGTTGTTCTCGAGCCGGCGCGAATTCTCGTTCAATCTGCAAATCACGCTCTGGCTTTGGTTCACCGTCCTGTTTGCCAATTTCGCGGAGGCGATGGCTGAAGGTCGAGGCAAGGCGCAGGCCGATACGCTGCGCGCCGCAAAGTCAGAAACGCTGGCCAAACGCCTTCTTCCGAACGGGACAACCGAAGACATCGCCAGCGCCAACCTTCGATCAGGCGATATCGTGATGGTTTCCGCTGGAGAGTTTGTCCCTGGCGACGGCGAGGTCATCGAAGGCGTCGCTTCGGTCGACGAATCAGCTATTACGGGAGAGTCTGCGCCCGTGATTCGCGAGGCGGGTGGTGACCGATCGGCGGTCACAGGCGGGACACGCGTTCTGTCGGACGTGATTAAGGTTCGCATTACATCGAACCCTGGCGAAACGTTCCTCGATCGGATGATCGCGCTGGTGGAAGGCGCGGAGCGCCAGAAGACCCCCAATGAGATCGCGCTCAACATTCTCCTGGCCGGACTCACGATCATTTTTTTGCTCGCCGTGGTAACACTGCAGCCGTTTGCGATCTATTCCGGAGCGCCTCAAACCGTATTTGTTCTGGTTTCGCTGCTGGTGTGCTTGATCCCCACCACCATCGGTGGCCTGCTCTCTGCTATTGGGATTGCTGGCATGGATCGCCTGGTACAACACAACGTGCTGGCGATGTCTGGAAGAGCTGTGGAAGCGGCCGGCGATGTGAACACGCTGCTCCTCGATAAGACCGGCACCATCACCTTAGGAAACCGTCAAGCAGCCGAATTCATTACTTCGCCTGGGATTCTGGAATCGGATCTGGCTGATGCCGCCCAGCTGTCATCGCTGGCCGATGAAACTCCCGAAGGGCGTTCGATCGTCGTGTTGGCCAAGGAGCGTTACGGCTTACGTGGACGGGATCTCGCCGCCCATGAAGCGGTCTTCGTACCCTTCACGGCGCAAACCAGAATGTCGGGAGTGAATCTCGACGGTCGAGAGATCCGCAAAGGATCGGTAGACGCCATCACGAAGTACCTGTCGCAGCACGGCACCACCTTGCCGAAGGCTGTAACGACAGCCGTTGAGCAGATCGCAAGGTCCGGCGGTACACCGTTGGTGGTCGCCGACAATCAACGCGCCCTGGGAGTGATTTATCTCAAGGACATCGTAAAAGGCGGTATGCGCGAGCGATTCAGCCAGCTTAGGGCGATGGGAATTAAAACGGTCATGATCACGGGCGATAATCCCCTCACGGCAGCGGTTATCGCTCGCGAGGCTGGCGTCGACGATTTCCTCGCCGAGGCTACTCCTAAAGACAAGATGGAGTTGATCCGGCGCGAGCAAGGCAACGGCAAACTGGTGGCAATGACGGGTGACGGGACCAACGACGCTCCGGCGTTAGCTCAGGCCGACGTCGGAGTCGCGATGAACACGGGAACCCAGGCCGCCAAAGAGGCTGGCAACATGGTCGATCTGGATTCCAATCCCACCAAGCTCATTGAGATCGTCGAAATCGGCAAGCAGTTGCTCATGACGCGTGGAGCCCTCACAACCTTTTCGATCGCAAATGATGTAGCAAAATACTTCGCGATCATCCCGGCCATGTTTGCAGCGACGTTCCCCGTATTGAACGCGCTCAATATCATGCACCTGCGGACCTCTCAGTCGGCGGTGTTGTCGGCCGTCATTTTTAATGCGCTGATCATCGTGGCCCTTATTCCCCTCGCCCTCCGCGGCGTGAAGTACACACCGATGAACGCCGAAGCCCTTTTGCGGCGCAACCTTCTCATTTACGGCGTTGGCGGACTCATCGCGCCCTTCATTGGGATTAAGCTGATCGACATGTTAATCGTGGGCATCGGACTGGTTGGAAGGACGTAATGAAGAAACACATTCTGACAGCATTGCTGATGACGCTCTGGACCACCGTGCTGCTGGGCGTCGTCTACCCGCTGTTGGTAGTCGCCGGCGCCCATCTGTTCTTTCCAGACAAGGCGCAAGGCCAACTCCTCCGTCGCAAGGGAGTATTGATTGGTTCGCGCATCATCGGCCAGCCTTTCACAGGTCCCGGTTACTTTCACCCCAGGCCTTCCGCAGCCGGTGTTGTTGGTTACGACGGCACCAGTTCGCAGGGATCGAACTTCGGCCCTACGAATCGCAAGCTGATCGAACGAGTAAGCGCAGATGCAGATCGTTTGCAGACGGAGAATCCGGGCAAGAGCATACCCGTTGACCTCGTCACAACCTCTGCCTCCGGTCTCGACCCAGACATTTCGCCGGCAGCCGCGGAGTTTCAGATTCCCCGCGTTGCCAGGGAACGGGCGCTTTCGGAAGACTCGGTTCGGACCATCGTTCGCGAGCATTTGCAGGGGCGGCAGGTCGGAGTCCTTGGCGAGCCGCGTGTGAACGTGCTCGAACTCAATCTTGCGCTGGAGGATGCGTCCCGACGCCCCTAGAACGCTGATAAGATATTCGGTCGAAGCTGTAGTGCGGAGCCAAATGATAGGTAGTCTTCTCGGGAATCGAACGCGGGCGTCGCGACATCCAACCCTATTACGGGCAGAAAGCTACTAACGTCTGTAGAGTTCCGTGACGGCTGCCCCAACCCTACCTTTTTCGATCGCAAGGAGTGTTCCATGGCCAAAAAGGAATCAGCATCTGCCGGTCGCGGCAGAGTGAGTGCACAACCTCGTTTGCACCAGAAAGCGCGCGAATTTCAAGCTTACGGCACCGTCGAACATTTGTTGCCTCTCGATCTTGAGGAGCCTGTTCGACTGGAAATGACCGAACAACTCAACCAGTTGCTCGCGGACACGATCACGCTCCGCGACTTGTATAAGAAATCCCACTGGCAAGTTGCGGGCCCAACCTTCTATCAACTCCACCTTCTCTACGATAAGCACTACGAGGAGCAGAATGAAATCGTGGATGAAATCGCGGAACGCATTCAGCTGCTGGGAGGCATCAGCCTCGCAATGGCGGCTGACGTAGCAGAGACGACGCAGATTGAGCGTCCGCCGCGAGGAAGGGAAGAGGTCCCCGTCCAGATCTCACGCCTGCTCGACGCCCATCAAATCGTCATCGGCCAGTGCCGCAAACTGGCCAAGCGCGCCCAGACCATCGGCGACGATGGAACCAACGACCTGGTGATCAGCGACGTGCTTCGGACCAACGAGCTTCAGCAGTGGTTCCTGAACGAGCATCTGGTGAATGTGCCGCTGGTCGTGGCACAGGATCCCGAAGCCGCCGCTTGAAGCACTCGATCGAGGTAATACGAAAAAGGCCTGCTCCTCGAGAGCAGGCCTTTTCGTTTTTAGATCGGATTGTTGTCCCTTCACCCTTTCACTTCAGCCTTATCGTGGTCGTAATACTCGTAGGCCGACATCGGCTTCGTGCCGCCTTTTTTCCAGATGCGATTATCAGGCGGCAACTTGCCCAATGTGTTCGCCATTTCGCGAACGTGCGAAGCAACCGATCCGCAGCAGGATCCGATGTAGTTGATCCCGATCTCACGCGCTTGTGCCGCGTACTGCCCCATGTCTTTGCGAGTGAGTTGTAAAGGATCCAGAGAGTACGGAAACTCCGGAAGGCTCGTGAAGTCCGGTTTATCTTTAGGAGTTTTGAACCCCACGGGTTGACACGCGAGATAGCCGTCCACGGCCTTGCGCATCTGTTCCATGGGGCCCAGCATGTGCTCCGGGGGACGGAGGCAATTCATGCCAACAATGTCCGCACCCGCATCGAGAAGGGTCTTGGCAGCATCAGCAGCGCCGGTACCTTCCGCGGTCTCATCTTTATTCTCGAAGCAGATCGTCACCATGACCGGTAGGCCAGTGCGTTTTGCGCGCTCCACCGCGAGCAATGCCTCGCCCAGCCACGAGAATGTTTCCCCGATGATGAAGTCGACGCCCTCTTCCATCTGAATGCGCAGTTGTTCATCAAAAGTCTCGCGCACGCGGTCGGCCGCTGTGGGACTGTTGGGCTCATACATCCAGGTGAGGCTCAGGTTCCCGGCAACCAGGCATTCGTCTCCCGCAACTTCTTTTGCGATACGCACGGCAGATCGATTGATATCCTCGACCTTGTCCTGCAGTCCCACGGTGGCAAGCTTGTCGCGGCTTGCATAGAACGTCAAAGCCTGCAGAACCTCCGCGCCTGCCTGGCGAAATTCAATGTGGAGCTCGCGGAGCGCGTCTGGATACACGATAGCGACTTCGGGCGTGAACGGCCCGGGACGAACCCAGCCTCGCTTCTCCAGCTCAAGCAAGTAGCCGCCATCCCCCAAAACGGGGCCTTCCTTGAGTCTCTCCAGGATTCCCTTTTTCTTCATGCATGCTCCTTAAACCTGTTAGTCATTCACGTACTCGAACTCTGCCTTGATCGGCTTGCCCTCCGCGAACCGGTGGGCGCGAGAATCCGGCAGACACAATGTTGGTCGTGCGATGCCCGTTGGTCGTCACGCCGCACTCGCGTTGAAGCGGCCCTTCTTCCAGTCTCTCAGGGCTTGGTGTGCCGCATTGTGTCCCGGTGCTCCGGTAACGCCGCCGCCTGGATGCGCTCCGGCGCCGCAAAGGTAGAGTCCATCGATTGGTGTCCGATACTGCGACCATCCCGGAACCGGCCGCATAAAAAACAATTGCTCCAGCGAAAGGTCGCCGTGAAAGATATTGCCTTCCGTCAATCCGTAGGTGCGCTCCAGATCGAGAGGGGTGAGCGTTTGCCGCGCGATGATCGAGCCTGGAACATTTGGTGCATATTCTCCGACGGTTCGCACTACCCGGTCCTCGAGCAACTCGCGCTTGTCATCCCACGTTCCCGATCGCAGATGAAAGGGCACGTACTGCACGAAGCAGGTCATGATGTGCGTGCCTGGCGGCGCAAGCGATGGGTCGGCATTCGAGGCGATCACACAATCGATCCAAAGCTGCTCCGGGATTTCGCCGAACTTCGCCACGTCGTAGCACCTCTCCGCGAATTCCAGAGAGGGCACAAGCGTGTAGAAGGTGCGCTCGAGCGGAGTGTGCTTGGCAGGCGTACCCGTAAAGCGAGGCTCTTCCGACAGCGCCAGATTCACCTTCGCGCACGGACCGGCCATCTTGATCCCGCGAATCGCAGCGACGAAGTCTGCCGGCAACTCGCCTTCCGGAAGCATTTTCAGAAATGTTCGTTTGGGATCGGCGTTCGAAAGCACAATGCGACTTCGAATTTCTGTTGCGTCGTCGAGCACAACGCCGCGGGCCTGTCCGTTACGGGTGTCGATCTGCGCCACCGGAGCTGAAGTCCGAATCTCAACACCGAACTTGCGGCCAGCGGCCGCCAGGGCGTCTGAAATTGCGCCCATCCCGCCCATGACATGCCCATAAAATCCTTGCAGCTGATGTTCGCCGCCGCTCAACAAGTGGAACAGCAGTCCGAGGGCACTGCCGGGCTGATATGGTCCGCCGTGTTTGCCATACACGTTATTGGCGAGGAACAGCGTCTTTATGGTCTCAGACTCATAGTTGCGATCGAGAAACTCCCCCAGGCTGCCAGTGAGGAACGACACTAATTGGCCGATTTCTTCGTGTGAGATTTTTCGAAAGCGTTTGCCGACGCGGAATAAGTCACTCCATCCCGACATGCGTTTGGTATCAATCTCTGGAGGAGGTTCCAGGAAGAACGGCTGAAGATATCGTGCCAGTTTCTTCAACTGATCATCGACGCGAACAAACGTCTCGGCGTCTTTGGGGGAGTGTTTACGAAACTCGGCAACGGCACGATCCCGTTCGGCCCACCACGGAACGACGCATCCATTGGGAAACGCGACCTGGATTGCCGGATCGCATGGCACCATGCGTAGCCCGTGATCAGCGAGTTTAAGGTCGCGGATCACCTCGGGCCGCAACATGCTGGCGATGTAAGATGTGGTCGATGCGCGGCAGCCGGGTGCGATCTCTTCCGTAACGCAGCACCCGCCGACAATGTCGCGGCGTTCGAGCACGAGCGTCTTCAGGCCGGCACGCGCGAGGTAGGCTGCGGCCGTCAGTCCGTTATGGCCACCGCCGACAACGATCGCGTCGTACGTAGGATTTGCTCTGCTCGCCATTCGTGCTGACTCAAAGTCATCGCCACGGCGATCCGTGGGCCAATACACTAGCGCATCACGCTGAAAAATTGGAATTGAATTCCTAAGTATTTTTCTGTATCGTTCCGTGACTTGAGGTCAAACTGATGAGTGGAATTGCCAGCAGTCTCGTCACGCCCCCGCGTTATCGCAATCAGGTTCCGCCGCGTCCCCGATCAGAAGCCAAGCGGGCCAGAATTGTCGATACCGCCATGCGGCATTTCGCTGAGCAGGGATACCATGCCGCCCGTGTCGGCGACATCGCGGCGGAGCTGGACATCGCCAAGGGCTCGGTGTTTCAACATTTCGGCAGCAAAGATGGCCTGTTCTTCGAGGTCTACAAGAAGGCCGTCCGTGCTTTCCCGGCTTACCTCGATGCCCCTCTCGATGTGCAGGATCAGGGGTTCTTCTCCGTCCTGCGCTATTGGTTGGGACGAACCGAACACATGGTTCGCGAGGACTGGATTCCGTACCGCATCGCCCTGCTCGGCAACTACGGCACGGACCTGGCTCTCAAGCGCGAAATCAATCGCTTCCTGATGACGGAGGATCCTTACGGCACGGTCGCCTTCGTTAAGTTCGGGGTGCAGCGTGGAGAGGTCCGCAAGGATCTCGACCTGGAGATGGTCGTCTCGATTCTCGATTGGACGATGGAACGTTTTCAGGACGCGCTCTTGACCGAGGAACTTGATCCCGGACTATTTCGGCGCCAGGGAGAGATTGGTGAACGCAAAGAAGCGCGCATCAATCAATTCCTTGATGTTCTCAGCCGAGCGATCGGAGCGTGACGCTGCGCTGGATGCAAAAGCAAGTTCGGGGAGCAATATTCATGATCAGACCGATCTCTGTGGAAGAGATCCTGGCCAGCTACAACGACAAAGCGCCACTGTCGGAAGCTTCTACGATCCCGGGCCCTTGGTATGTTGATCGCCGAATCGCCGAGCTCGAAGCTCTGACCGTGTTCAGCAATACCTGGCAAGTTGTCGGACGAGTCGACCAGGTGGCCAAGCCCGGACAGTTTGTCACCGCCACCGTCGCGGGCGAGCCTATTGTCGCTGTACGTGGTGCGGACGGCCAACTGCGCGCCTTCTACAACGTTTGCCGTCACCACGCGGCCAAAGTCGTCACGGAGCCCTGTGGCATTGCTTCGATCCTGCATTGCCCATATCACGGATGGAACTACGGCCTCGATGGCTCGCTCAAGGGTATGCCCGAATTCGACGGCGTAAAGAATTTTGAGCGTCAAGACAACGGACTGGTTCCCGTCAAGGTCGACACCTGGGAAGCGTTCGTCTTTGTGAACCTTGATCCGCAAGCCGACACATTGCAAAGCTTCCTCGGCGGACTGGTGAAGCGGTGTGCGCCGCTCGGACTTGCCAAGTTGCACTATTTCGACAGCAGAAGCTACGACATCGCCTGCAACTGGAAGGTGTTCGTCGACAACTACCTTGATGGCGGCTACCACGTGCCGCATCTCCACAAAGGCTTGAATAGCGTTCTCGACTACAAGCAGTACACCATCGAAAACGAAGATCGCTACTGCCTGCAGTCGAGTCCGATGGTTTCTTCCGAAGAAGACGCCGCTACGGGGGCGACCCGCAAGGGAGATCGCGCCTGGTACTTCTGGCAATATCCGAATTTCATGATCAATTGCTACGAAGGCTACATGGACACGAACTTGGTCATTCCTGTCGATGTAGATCATTGCCGTGTGGTCTTCGATTTTTATTTCAGCGATGTGAGCGACGCCCGCCGCGAATACAACGCGCAGAGCATCGCCGTAGGCGACCGTGTTCAGTCGGAAGACCTTGGCATCTGCGAAGACGTTCAGCGTGGTCTCAAATCGAGGGCGTATGGTGCTGGCCGCTTGTCTGTTCGGCGCGAGGCAGGCGAACAGTTGTTTCATCGGCTGCTCGCAACGGACCTGAAACGCGGGCTCGGACAGTATTCCGCTGCAGCAGACTGATTCCTGCCCGCAGGTGGAAATCATCAGGAGGGCTTTGGCCCTCCTGTTTCTTCTGGAGGATCGACGTGAGACGTCATTCGACTCTTGTCTCTTTCATGCTCCTCTGCGCGATGGCAGCCTCTGCACAGGTCATCGTCGTCAAGGCGGGCCGTCTCGTGGACCCTGACTCCGGCACGGTTCTTGCCGATCAGATCATCGTGATCCGCGACCACAAGATCGCGGAAGTCGGAAAAGGTCTGGCCACGCCAGCCGGAGCGAAAGTGATCGACCTTTCCGCGATGACGGTGCTGCCGGGTCTGATCGACTGCCATACCCACGTCGCCGATGGCCAAGTCGGCGGTGAGCCATTCAACGTGCTACGAAAGACGGCATCGCAGATCGTGCTTGAGTCTGTCACGAACGCCCGCAAGATGCTCCAGTCGGGCTTCACCACGGTGCGCGACGTCGGCACCTATCGCGCTCTGAACGACGTGGCGCTGCGCGATGCAATTGCCCGTGGAGATATTCCCGGTCCGCGCATGTACGTTGCGGGTGCCTACATCACCATCACCGGAGGCGCGGGAGCGATGACCGGGCAGGCGCCCGGATATCCAGTTGCCGTGGGACCTGCACTACGGCGAGGCCAACAGTCCCTGGGAAGTTCGCCAGCGTATTCGCCAGCTTGCCCACGACGGCGTCGACCTGATCAAGGTCCTTTCGACCGGAGCGGTTCTGACGCACGGGAGTAACCCCAGTTCACTCGAGTTCACGCCTGAGGAACTTCAGGCCGCGGTCGATGAGGCCAGCCACTTCGGTCTCCGAGTCGCGGTGCACGCGCACGCCGCCCAAGGGATCAAGAACGCGATTCTTGCAGGCGCTGCCTCCATCGAGCATGCCGAGATGGTAGACGACGAAGCAATCGCCATGGCGATCAAGCACGGCACGTATTTCGACATGGATATTTATGACGAGGAATGCATCCAGGAAGGCGGCAAGAACGGCACGACGCCCGCCGACTTCCTGCAACACGATGCCGAACTCGGACAGTTGCAACGCGACAATTTCCGCAAGTCACTCAAAGCCGGAGTGAAAATGGCCTTCGGCACCGATGCAGGCGTCTGTCCCTACGGAACCAGCGGCAAGCAATTTGCGTTCATGGTGAAGTATGGAATGACGCCGATGCAGGCGATCCAGGCTGCGACGTCCAGCGCCGCCGATCTGTTAGGACATTCGAAAGAGGTGGGATCGATCAAGCCCGGAAAGTTTGCTGACATGGTTGCTGTCTCTCGCGACCCGCTCCAGGACATCAGCGTTCTGGAGAATGTGGAGTTCGTGATGAAAGACGGCGTGGTCTACAAGCACCCGAAGTCCGACGCCTGTTCCGCGCAGTCGGAAGGCACCTACTGAAAATCCCTGGGAATAGTCTCTTCCCATGTTTTCGTCTTTATCAAAGTGCCGTCTTTGCGCAGTTCGCGGGTGTATTTGTAGAAGTAATTCTTGGTGTCGCTGCTGAAAGACAAATGCCCGCTCCAGACGAGCACTCTACCTTTCAACTCATAAGTAGTCTGCGCATCGCCCTGGATCGTGTTGACCTCCGGGTGCGCATCGTCGATCTCGTAGGTTAATTTCTCGAGATCCGTTTCCTTACCCCACGGATACTCACCGCCCATCTTGCCCTTCCACAGGACCGTGGTTTTCTGGCGGCCTTCATCTCGCGTGACCGTCCATTCACCGGGCCATGGAAATCCAAACGACTTCAGATCCTTTCGTTCTTCAGATGGCTGTGGCGGAGCAATGTTGGAGGGCGCAGGTCCGCGCAAGGGAACCGTCGGCAACGTCATTCGTGAACTATCGCTGCCGCCTAGCTGCAGCGACGTCGTCATGCGGTATGGAGTGGACAAAACCATCGGCCATAGCGCATTCGATACCGAGAGGCGAATGCGATGTCCCTTGGGAAAAACCCAGGTCGTGAGGTGCATCTCGACGTCAAGGGAATATATTTTGCCGGGCTCCAGCGCCTTTGGATCAGTCATGGACTCACGCTGCGCTCCGCTCAGACCAGCACCCGTGATCTGCGTGACCTGTCCATCAGGCGCGACGTCTGACAGCCGTGCAAACCAGTTCGCGAGCGGCGCGTCCGCCGCGGCCTTGAGCAATGCGTGAGGTCGCCCCATGATCGCGAGGTCCTCTTCCAGCGGAGCCGAGTCGTAAACAAGGCTGAAGGCGTCCACGGGGCGCTGATCGGATAGCAATTCTCCCCACCAGAACCCTGCCTCCACGCCAATCGACGGAACATACTTGAGCTTGTGGGTGTCCGCTTGACCAGCTCCGCTGCTCAGCGTGTGGTTGGACTGCAAATAGAAAGTGGAATTTGTCTGACTCTCCGGCGGCCATCCCTTCTCGGCACGCCACTCGCCGGGAACGCTCTCGAGATTCGGGTTCGGCGGAAAATAATGACGCAGGTAGATGACGAGTTTCGGGTCCTGCAGCACGCCGGTGTCGCGTCCCTTCAGCCAATAGTCCCACCAGCGCACGGCGTCTTCCCGCCACTCAATACGAGGGCCAAAATCAGCGTCGTTCGGAAAAGAATGGTTCCATGGACCGACCAGAGCGCGCATGGGAGCCTTCACTTGTTCCAGCATGCGCGGAATGCTGTCGCGATAGCCGTCGGCCAGCCCGCCAATAACGAAGCAGGGAACTTTGATCTCACTAAGCGGGCGCACCGGGCTTCTCCAGAATCGTCCGTCCCGCTGATGACGGAAATATTCCAACGACCATGGCGCTGCGTCGAACCGGGGACCCAGCACCTTCTCATCCAGCGTGTAGTCGGGTGCGCCGGTCATTCCTGGCGCCATGTCCATATTCAATTCGAATTCATCCACATGCATCAGCCCGTCGATGTAGTGGATGTCGTCGTGAAATAACTCTTCCGTCGCATCGATCGCGATGATGGCTCTCAACTCCGGCGGATTCCGCATTGCCATCTGCAGCGCATTAAACCCGCCCCAGGAGATCCCGTACATGCCCACCTTGCCGTTCGACCACGGCTGCGTGGCCAGCCAGTGAATGACTTGCTCGCCATCGATCTGCTCCTGTTCTGAATACTCGCGATCCGTGGGACGCCCCTCGCTCGCCCCAAAGCCGCGAATATCCACGCGCGCGCCGACATAGCCTCTGCGGGCAAAGTATGCATTCTTGGGATAGTCGCCGGCGGCAGTCCCGTCATCTTTCCGATAAGGCAAGTAGTCCAGCAGTGCAGGGAACTTCTCTCCGGGCTTGGCGCCGTCAGGCATATACAAAGTCGCCGCCAAACGAACGCCGTCCTTCATCGGAATCCATGCGTTCACCATGCGAACGCCGTATGCTGGTGGAGAAGGCAGGTTCTGCGGCGAACAACGGAGTAAGCCATAGCACGATCGCAAACAGACGGATTTTGCCTCGCAAGGTGTTGGCCTCGTGGATAGTCGGTTTGGCAGGAGCGGCTTAGCTCGATGATTCCTGATCCTTACGCACCGCGCGCAAGTCGACTCCCAGTTGCTCCGCTTTCTTGTAGAGATGGCTGCGTTCCAGATGGAGCGCGCGCGCCGCAGCCGCCACATTGTAGTTGGCCCGCTTCAGTTCCGCGAGAAGGACCTCGCGCTCGAAGGCCTGGACGCGATCCGCGAGCGCTCCCGATTCAGTATGTGTCGAAGACACAGCCGCTTCCTGTGGCAAGGCCAACCTCACCGTTTCGAGATCGACCTCGCCACTCGAAGAAAGCAAAATGAGCCGCTCCACGACATTTCTCAATTCCCGAACATTGCCCGGCCACGCATATCCGCGCAGCGCTTCTATCGCATCGGTGGAGAAGGGAATCGGCTTCCACCCATTCTGCGAGCTGACTTGTTTGGCAAAATGCTCGACCAAGGCTGGGATGTCCTCCGTGCGTTCTCGAAGCGGTGGAAGAACCAAAGGAAAAACGTAGATGCGATGGAACAAGTCCTCGCGGAACTTTCCATCCTTTGCCAAAGCCGCCAGATCGCGATGCGTTGCTACCAGCACACGTACATCAACGCGCACCGGCTTTTCCCCACCCACTCGCTCGACCTCGCCTTCCTCCAGAACGCGAAGGAGCTTGGCCTGCATGTGCAGTGGCATGTCTCCAATCTCATCGAGAAAGAGGGTTCCGTGCTCCGCCTGCTCGAATTTGCCCACGTGCCGGCCCGCAGCCCCTGTGAAGGACCCCTTCTCGTGGCCAAAAAGTTCGGATTCGATGAGTTCGGCCGGAACGGCGGCGCAGTTCGAGCGCCACGAAGGGCCCGCCGGCCCTCGGACTTCGCTCGTGCAGCGTGCGCGCCACCAGTTCCTTTCCGGTCCCTGTCTCGCCCAGGATGCAGACTCTGGTTTCGCTAGCCGCCACCCGCTCGAGTTGCGCCATGACGCGTCGCATCGCCTCTCCCTGCCAGACGATCTCGTGTTTTCCGAGTTGCTGCTTGAGTTGCCGGTTCTCGTTTTCAAGACGCTGCAAGCGAAGCGCATTATCCAGGGTAAGTAGCAATTTCTCGGTGGCGATAGGTTTTTCCAGGAAGTCGACTGCTCCCAGCCGCGTCGCTCGAACTGCCATCTCGATGTGTGCCTGCCCCGACATCATCACTACGGGCGTGGCGACTCCTTCATTCTTGAGGCTTTCAAGCAACCACAAGCCATCTTTCCCGGGCATCACCACGTCGGAGAGAATTAAGTCGAACGTCTCGGACTTTGCCAGGTCCAGAGCTTTCGTCGCGTTGTCGCACACCACCGCGTCATGGCCAGCAAGACGGAAAGCACGCGACAGCGACGCGAGTGTGTTCGCCTCGTCGTCCACCACCAGGAGATGTGCTTTCCGCGGCAACCTTCTGCCTCCTACTGTCGCCCGGTCACGACGGCGGAACCGTCCAGGACTGGGGCGTGCAGTTTATCCAGATTTCTCGGCAATTCCACTACAAACGTCGTACCGCGTTCCGGTTGGCTCTGCACGCTGATCGTGCCGCCATGATCGCTAATCACCGATTGTACGATTGCAAGACCAAGTCCCGTTCCATGCTGCTTGCTCGTATAGTACGGCGTGAACAGGCGATCGCATTCTTCGCGGGTGAGGCCGACGCCGGTGTCGGCGATGTCAATGCGGACGCGATCCGACACGTCCCGCGTTCTCAGCGTCAACGTCCCCCCCTGCGGCATGGCGTCCATTGCATTGAGGACCAGATTTGAAAGCGCCCGGTGAAGAAGGTCCGCGTCGGCGGCCACCGGCTCGCGGCTGGCTGCGAGGTCGATTTTGCAGTCGATTGCTCCGCCTTCGCGGCCTTCCAGTTGCGCCTGAAAGAGTTTGGCCACGCCCTGAACCACTTCATTTACGAGCACCGGCTGTAAATGCGGCTGCGGCATCTTCGAAAACTCGCTGAAACGCGAGATGATCTGTTTCAGGTTGCCGATCTCCGCCAGCAGGGTCTCGGAACTTTCACGAAAGATTTCCTCAAAGACTTCTGGACTCTGTTCGCGTGCCTTCACCAGATTCTCAACCGTCAACTGCAGCGGAAACAAGGGATTCTTCAGTTCGTGCGCCAGGCGCCTGGCGAGCTCCCGCCAGGCCGCAACCCGCTCGCTCTGGATCAGTCTTTCTTTTTGTTCCTGCAGATCCTGCGTCATGCGATTAAAAGCTTCTGCGAGATCGCCAATCTCGTCCGTGGAAGTTACATCCACACGCGTGCGCTAAATTTCCCGCCGCTACTTCACGCGCCGCCGCTGCCAGGTCTTCCACGGGACGTGTGAAACCGCGCCGCAGCCCAACTGCTGAGCAGCACCGCCAGCAAGATGCCAGCCCCTCCAACCAGCATTGCGGCCGATTGAATATGCCGCTTCACTTCCACATAGGACCGACGCGAGCTTCCGATGAGCAATATTCCCAGAGTCTTGTCATCGGCTCCATTCAGGGGAACGGCGTGGAAGGTTTCGTCGTCCGCCGGGTTCGAAGACCAGTGAATGATCGCACTGGCTTCTCGGCCTTGCTGTTGCACCTGTTGAATCAGCGGAGCGAGCTTTTCCGAGTCGTCTGTATTTGTCGGCGACGCCATCATCAGCATTTGCGATGAAAATCCTGGCGCCGCAACCTGGTAGAGCATCGCTCTCAGCCCTGCCGGCAACCCGAGCGAGGCAATGGATGTTTTATCCAGCCGAAGCCCGCCGATCACATACAAAGGCGCGTCAGCAATCGACGACGCCCGAACCGCGAACAGCCCGAGGCTACTCCCTGACGACAGGTCCTCCTGTTTCAGGAAGGCTCCCTTTGAGCGGAGTTGCCCCAAATTCGCCAGCGACTTGTCGCGGTATCCAAACTGGGCCGGAGACTGTGCCGACGAGATGATCGTGTCCTGGGCATCGACGAACTCCAAGAAATCCAGTTGATGACTTTCCGCGATGGGGCCGGCCTCGTTGAGGTAACTTCCAGCATCGGAAATTCCACGACTCAGAGTCAGGGCCATGCGAGTGGTTGCCTCACTGGTGGCAATGGCCTCGACCCTTCTGGTGATGTCATTCCCGCGCTGCTTGAACTCTCTCTGAAATTGTCCGACGAGCGCTGCTGTCTGTGTTTCGTTCGCCTGCTCAAATGCACGGCGCGTGGCCAGCGAAACGATCCACGCTACGGTTGCCACCGACAAAAACACGGTGAGAGCGAACAACAGCAGGAGCTTTCGGCGAAAGCTCAAGGTTTGCTCCCCAGCCAAACATTGTCAATGTGCAGGGTGCCGTCGCGATCTTCCTCCCAATCCTTTACTGCGACGCTGAGCGCAGTGCTCGCGGGCAGCTGAAAGAGTGGAACCACGCGTTGTGTTTGCAGAATGCCGTTCTCTGCCTGATACAGATCGTCAACAAAGGAACCGCTGATCTTAGGAAGTGGCGTTCCTGCCGTGGAAGCTGCCGCTGCAAGCGCGATGCGCCCGTTCACCGATGCAAGAGCGATCCGCGTTAGCCGAACATCTGCGGTCGCATTGGTGATTACCTGCAATCGAATGCCGGCATCCCGTGCGTTCAGCTCGATGCGCTCCGCCATCACGCGCGCCAGCGGGTCGTTTGTGTCGTAGCCGAGAGTCCACGTAGGCGCGTACCTTATTTCGCCGCGTAGCTGTTGAGCGCGAGTCAGATTCTGTTCCGCAGGGAAAACAAATCCGTAGCCGCTCACCCAGTTTGGCAAAATTCCACCCCCGGCCTCGCCGCCACCCTGCAAAACGGCGTCGCGAATTGACTTTCGGTCGATACTAAGAGCGAGCACCTCCCGTAGCTTGCCATCTTCCAGGGATGCTTTGTCGCGTCCGAAAACCAGGGCCATCAACTCGACAGGAGCAGAGGAAACCACCCGGCGTCCTTCGGCGGCTGAACGCCGGGATTGCTCGACTGCGACTTCGGCGATATCGGCTTTTCCCACGTCTAGAGCGATCAACTGGTCACGCGTCGCCTTCCCGAGATCGATTTCAATCGCGTCTACGAACGCCCGGCCGCCCCAATAGCCTTCGTCTGCGGCGAGCGATAGCTTCTTCCCGGGCTGCCAGTTCGTGATGTGAAAAGGTCCGGTTCCGATCAGTGTGCCGCCTTCGCTGCGCTTCGTGATCGAGTTGCGCGGCAGAGCCAGTCTGGCCGGCAAATCCGGATCGCTGCTGTCCCGCTCAATCACAACAGAATCCCCTGCCGCAGAGACGCTCCAATCCGGATTCGCCGTGCGAAGCGCCGCTGCCACGGCTTCCGCGGTTAACGGAGAGCCGTCATGGAATTTGACACCACGACGCACCGAGAACTGCCAGCGCTGGTTGCCCGGATCGGCTTGCCACGAAGTCGCAAGGCTTGGCGTAAGCCTTCCGCGATCGTCCAGGGTGACGAGCGTCTCGAACATCAGCCTGGTCAGATTCCGTCTGGCGCAACGGAGTCTGGCTGCGACTTGTCTGCAGGGTCGAGACTCTGCGGCGCGATACGGGTCGCCATTCTGAGGGTCGACCCGTACTGCGGCCGTGTCTCAGCCGACGCCAGAACCGCTACGACCATGCTACTGATTGCAAGCAATCGCCAACCGGAAAGCCTCATAGTTCCCCGTTTCTGCGTTGCGTGACACGGCAATCGCGCTCCCACCCTTTGCTTCCGTCCAGAGAGCGGTCACGCCTCCCGCGAAATCGACCGCTGGACTCACAGCGATCGGCTCTCGATCCGCAAATTCGAACGCCCGCACCGAGTCCCCGGAATTATCGCCAGGCCGCGTTGCCAGAACCTGCCACCCGGATCCGCACGAACTCTTCACGCTGGCGAGGTCGCTTCCCCAGTTCAGTCGCGCCGTCTGTTCCGTCACGCCGTCGAGCAGTCGAACGGTGCCATCAACTCCCGCAAAGATCCAGAGCGTGTAAGAAGGGCGGGGAAGCGGGGCTGCGGAATAAAACTTTGCCGTCGAACTCTGCTTGCCTACGCCTGGTGACAAAACGCCGGTAAAGAAATTCCGCGTTGCGGCATAGAATCCGCCCAGCGCGAACTGCGACGACAAAGGCCAGGGATCGTCACTTCCACGACAGACCAGGCTCACCGGTGCGGCACTCGGACTCTGACAATAGACGCCGGGCAGGTAGATATCAAACAAATGGTCTTGCCGCAGAATCAGCTTTCCGCGCATGTCTCGAGGCCAAGGGCGCGAATGCGTGATTGGCAGAGATTGCTCGAGTTGCCAGCGTCCATCGGCCATTCGATAGAGTGCGATCTGCTCTGGATCCAGCACTGCAATATGGGTCGGCGTCGCGCTCTCGTCCATGACGGCTACATCGAGAATCGGTCGCGACTGCGCCCATAGCGGAGTCTTTCGAATCGTCAGCGTCGGCGCCTCCCGCACAAAAGCAGGCGCATCGGGACGCGGCATCGAGACCATCACCACTGAGAACTCGCCGGCTCCTTGATGTATCTCAGCCACCCAAACGTAGCTCTGCAGGATTCTCTGAAAGAGACACCGCAACCGTGGCAGCCGCTTGTTCCGGCTTCACAGTGCGTGCTCCGAGTGCTTCCAGTTGAGCGCGAAGCCCCCGGCTGATCTCGTCCGTATCCTGCTTGCTCAAGGAAGAACGATTCACGACCTCGAGGGAAATCGCTCCCGGTCCGGTTGATGACGTGATCTTCCGCGCCAATTCCTGCTCCGCGCTGCTCCAGTCCGCTGCGATAGCTTGCTGGAAAAGCGCGAGCAAAATAATGAGGATGGCGGCAAGTCGGCAGGACGTAAAGCCTGGGCGGGAGAAAGACATTTCTGCGATGGGCGAATTATAAACCGCGCAATGACCAGGCTTGTTCATGGGAGTCGGTACTCTTCAGAGTCATCGCGGACCGCAGATAAGGGGCGGCTGCACAGCGAGAGCAACCGCCCCAGAGCAGCCTATTTGTCTTGCGGATCCTCCGGTGGCTCCGCCTGGCTGCTGTGATTCGCCACGTTCATGCTGCGCAACACGTCATTGGCGAAGAAAAACTTCCCGTCGGCTGGAACCATCATGATCTGCAGCTTGTCCGAGAGCCTTTCGGCAACGATCTTGTTGATCAGCAGGGGATTCTGTTTCAGGATTGCGGCCTCGCCCTTCATGCGCTCTGCGTCGGCTGCGGCCGTGACACGAATGCGGTCGGCCTCGGCGTCTGCCAGGAGTTTGCGGCGCTCATTCTCGGCCTTGCTGTCAATGACCTTGGCTTCGGCGGCGGCTTCCGCATTCTTGATCGTCGATTCCTTCCGAGCCTCAGCTTCCAATTTGGACTGTTGAATCTGCTTTTCCTTGAGCGGCAATGTGTACTGCATGGCGTCTGACTCCGCTTTGGCCTGCAGAACGTGGACCTGCGCTGCCCCTTCCGCCTGCTTTACTTCCTGAACTTTGGTGGCCTCCGCCTGCAATTCTGCGATGCGCACTTGTTTCTGCTGGATCTCGGTGTCCACGCCCATACGATCATTTTCCTGCTCCTTCAGCAGAAGGGCTTCGAGCCCCTTGGCGTACTCCGGAGGCAGTTGGATGTCTCTCAGCATCACTTCCTTGACCACGATTCCATCTGCGGCAAGCTTCTGCGTAATGATGTTCGCTGCGCGGCCTCTCACTTCCTCCCGCTTGGCCGCAAAAACCTCGCGCACCGTGTAGTTCGGCACAAGTTCTCGCCAAACACTCGCCACCACCGGAGGAACGATCTCCTTTTCAATCGGCTGCGGCAGATTGGCTTCGATGTAGTCTAGGTGCTTGGGCTCGACCCGGTATCGGACCGTGATCGCCAAGCCGAGCGTAAGCCCTTCTTTGGCTTGCACGTTGAGCGGCTGAGCTTTGTTGGAGGAACTCTTGCCGTCTTCAATAGATCCGGTCGTGAAGAGTTGGTCCCGCGTATCGAACAACTCGACCCTCTCCAGCAGTGGCGCCACAAAGTGCACACCCGGATAGAGAGTCCCGGCCAGCGTGCCTTGCGTCTGGCTCACGCGCACTCCGGCCATGCCGCTGGGCACGACCACGATGCTAAGTGCGATCAATATCGGCGCCCATGCCAGCATGACCAGCGCCGCCGAGGTGCGCCACCTGATCTGCGGGGGCGCAGGCAAGGAAACGGCTCCATCGGCGCCCATAGCTCGCCGGTAGCGCAGTTCCCGCGAGAGGTCGTACATCAAGATTCCGGCGGCAACCAGAATCATCGCAATACCACCAGCCATCAACACATACTTCAGGAACAACATAACCAGCCTCCTTCTTCCTTACTGCTGCGATCCAGCCTTTGCCCGTACTGCCTGCCTTGCGAAGAACAAGCGAAATACTTCTCCGAAGATGAACTCTTCCACCAACAGTGCGATGGCCACCGAGAAAACCATTCCCGCCACGACTGCGATTGCTGTGATTGCTAACTGCATAACGTCCTCCCCCATGAATTTGTGTTTTCAACTACTGTCCACCCGCCGATCCGGCGCTCGCGTTGTGCGCCAGGGCGACCGCCGTTTCGTCGACTTCACCGCCGAAGATCTCGGCGATCTCTTCATCGCGCTGCCCGTGAATTTCGACCGTGTCCCCCACGTTCACCATGGCGAAAAATTGCACAATGTCCCGGTTCCGCATGCGAATGCACCCGTGCGAAGCCGCATTCCCGATCGATCCCGGCATGTTGGTCCCGTGAATGCCGTATCCCTTCCTATTGAGACCCACCCAGCGAGGTCCAAGTGGATTGTCCGTGCCGGCCGGGATCACTACGCCAGAGTGGTAGTAGGTCGGATCGGTCAGCCGGGTCACAATTTCGAAATCGCCCGTCGGGCTCGGACTCACATCGGCTCCCACAGCGACGGGAAACACTCTCAGCACGGCGCCGTTCTCCATGACCACGAGCTTGCGGTCCGGAACGCTGACCACCACCTGCCGCTTTACGCGGACTGGCAGGTTAGTCGTCGTCTGCTGCGCTATTGCTGAGGGAGTAACTAGTGCCGCCAGGGTCGGGACTATCCATCCCAGAGTCCGAATTGTCTTGCCCCTCATCGTCCAAGCCATGTCGTCACCTCGCTGTTTGTTGACCGACACATATGCACTGGCAGGAGCCAGTCCAAACAGGAAGGAGCTGATTTAGAAGGGGTTAAGCCCTATTCTCGGTCGCAAGGCCGTGTGCCCAAAGAGACGGTGTGTCCGTGCTGACACGACGGAAGGAAACGTCAGTGTACGAAGGAGAATTTGAGGAGGGTGGATCGAGAAGATGCCCGGTCCGCCGCTGAGGTAGCGGCATTGGGGTCTGGAGGGGGACCGGGCAATTCTGGGGTCAGTACATTACGTCTCGTTGCCCATCTTTTTACCGCCAGAACCCACATCCGTGCTGTGATCCTCATCACTGCCCAGAGTGATGTACGTACACCACCGCCGACCCCTCCATCACGGCACCCGGCAACCCTTCTTCGATACTCTCAACCTCAAGAGGAGTCGAACGACTCCAATTCATATTCAGGACAATTCCATCATGGCTTATGTGATTACCGACGCCTGCATCAAAGACTCGCTTTGCGTAGACGTATGCCCCACGGATTGCATTCATCCGAAGGCGGATGAGGCAAAATTCGAGGCCGTCACTCAGCTCTATGTACAGCCGGACGGCTGCATCGATTGCGGTGCTTGCGTGCCCGTCTGTACCTCAGACGCCATTCACCCCATCGACGATCTGACCGAGGAGCAAAAGGCTTTCGCCGACAAGAACGCCGAATTCTTCAATTAGTCCGCCCGTCTCCCGCCGGATGCGCTGGCGATCACGTCCTAGCCCGCATCCGGCTTCGTCCTATTTGTACTGCCGTTGACACCGGCCACGGTCGCTACTATCGTTCATGGCCTCAACCTCATGAATATTGTGAAGGCCACGGCTCGCTACGAGGCGTGGCTCCGAACCCAGACTGCCCTCATCGACGCAGATCTTCGCCTCAAGCACAAGAAAATGGCGGAATCCGTGTTTCCGTTTTTTCGCGCGACCTTCTATCGGTGGGCGCAGACTTGGCCGGAGCTTTGCTCTGACCTGGCGAGTGCTCCCGAGATCCTGGCGGTCGGCGATCTTCACGTCGAGAACTTCGGGACTTGGCGCGACATTGAGGGCCGCCTTATTTGGGGTGTGAATGATTTCGATGAGGCTTGGAGGCTGCCCTACACCAACGATCTAGTGCGCATGGCTGCCAGCGCTTTGTTGGCCATCGATGAAAATCGCCTGGTTGTAACCGGCAAAGATGCTTGTGCCGAGATTCTCGATGGATATTCCAAGAGCCTGGCGGAAGGCGGCCAACCATTCGTACTGGAAGAGGGCAACAAGTGGTTGCGTTCGATCGCTCTCAACGAATTGCGGGATCCCGATCGCTTCTGGAAAAAGATGGATGTACTTCCGACGTTGCGGACTGAGATCTCACCAAATGTCCGCGAGGCCCTGGAACACACGATGCCCTACCCGGGCCTCCGCTATCGGCTCGCCCGCCGGGTTGCCGGCCTGGGAAGCCTCGGACACCAGCGTTTTGTCGCCATCGCTGAGTTTCGTGGAGCGAAGATTGCCCGCGAGGCCAAGATGTTGGTTGCGTCAGCCGTTTCCTGGGCGGAAGATCGGCCGGACCCCACTGAAATCTGGTATCAATGGCTGCTCGCCCGGGCCGTTCGCTGTCCGGATCCGTTCGTGCACTTGCGCGGACGCTGGATTGTCCGCCGTCTTTCCCCGCATTGCTCGCGCATCGAGCTGGCGGTGCTGCCTCGCAATCGCGATGAGTGCCGGATGTTGTTTTCGATGGGATGGGAGACAGCGAATGTGCACCTTGGAAATCGCGAAGCGATCAAGGCGGTGCGCAAGCATCTCAAAGCACAAAAGCCTGGTTGGCTCTATTCCGCGGCTCGGCAGATGGTTTCTGCAATCAAGCGAGACTGGCAGGCGTGGAAGCGAGCGGGCGTGGTGTAAGCACGGACTCTTGGAGCCAACGCAAATGGTGCTGCAGCTAGGTTAGAACCAAGGCAGGTTCTCCCTCAATCTCCTCCGCGGGAAGCGAGTTGTGCTGACCTCCTAGTGCGCTGATCAAAGCCAGCAGAATACTGGCGAGCGACTGCGGATTCTCACCCAAAACCCGCTCGAGACTCTCGCGGTGGACGGCCAACTCCCCGAATACCTTGATGCCCCGGGTGTCCGGTTCAGGCGTGGCGGGCTTCTCGGAAGGCCTGCGCGGAGACCTCTTCGCCGCACGATGCGCCCGCGCGAACGGGTAGTCGAGCGTTCCCATCGCCATCCAGTGAATTACAAGTTGCTGTACGTGTTCGGCTCCGCAGGCGGCGAAAACACTCGGCTCGCTCGCGAGGGTATCGTTCCAGCCAAGAATCTTGAGTCGGTCCGTCCATCGATTTTCCGTAAGCAGGAACCAACCGTCACCGCCCAGCCGTGGTTCCAGACAAATTGCGCAACACCGCTCCGCCGCCGCCTTCATTTCATCACCTCGATCAAAGTCTTGTGCGCATCTTCCGCTCCCTGCAATTCTGCCGGGTCCAAGCTCAACATCTTCACCGTCTTCTTGCCGAGACCGTCCGGCAGGGGGACGGTGATCACGCCCCGGCCCTGGTCGAAAGTTAGGGTCACAAACGGCGAGCAGGCATCGCAAAGCCAGTAGTGCTCTACCCGTCTGGTCGGCCTTGCCTTCCTCCCGCCATTGGTGGATGAACCGCGCCCCGCAAAGTACTCGGTCTCCACCTGAAACAGTTTCCCCTCCCGTAGGCGGCGGAAGGGAGTGTTGCAGCTTTCATTGGCGCACTTGTAAAGCATTTTCAGAAATCCTTCATGAGAAGGCACTAATTGACGCCTCCTCACGCCGTCGCGCTTAGCGTCGATGCACGCAGATGGCCGAATTAGAATCGATTCGTTGTTGCTCGGTATTTGCTGAAAACGGGAGGAAAGGTTGCGCTTTCGGGAACTTCGCGATTGCTGCTTGCCGGAATGATTAGACGAACCGACAGCAGTGGTGCCGAAGCATCGGCAACTCGTACATGGGACCCTGAACGAAACGCCCGTCAGGCGTTCAACGAACCAGGACACGGTTGTGGCATGAACTGCACAGGATTCCATCCTTGAGGTCGATCCACTCCACAGCGTGGGAAGGGGCCATCGCGCACTGGTAGTCGTCGCAATGCGTAAGATCGAGCGTGTGACCGATTTCGTGGACGGCTTCCTTTAGAAGCCGCTGCTTGAGCAGGTCGCGGTCTGGCGGCAAGCCGTAAAACTCTTGCTGCAAACGATGTAGCGAAACCAGACCACAGGGTCCACCGATCTGCGCCTCTCCAAATACGAACGTCAAAATTGGGATGTACAGATCAACGGCCGTCACTCCCAGCAGACGCCACGAATCAGTCCCCACGTAGCGCTGCATTTCCTGCAGAATCTCCGAAGAATGGTATTGCTGTCGTTCGCCGTGGTAGGCGAACTCCGGATCCAGCCGCGTCTGTAGCACCTGCGTGGGTACACGGAAGAGATCCGCCATGGCTGGAGCCAGTTCCGTCAGCAACCGGCCATCGCAATTTCCGATCGGCAGCAATTGCAGCAGCTTCATCGCGCTTGAGCGGTAGGCTTGGACCAGCCGTATCTCTTTAACTTGTGGTGCAGGGTGACGCGGTCGATGTTCAAAATCTCGGCAGCACGCGTCTGGTTCCAGCCTACGTTTTCGAGAGTCCTTAGAATGTGCGCTTTTTCGACCTCATCCAGGCTCTTGGGGGCCCCGTTCGGCAGGGTAGCCGCCTTGAACGCAAAGTCGGTTTCGCGGATTTCCGGTTCCTGGGCGACCACCATCGCCCGCTCGACGGCGTTTTCCAGTTCGCGTACGTTGCCGCTCCAGGTCTGCTGTTGCAGCAAATTCATCGCGGACGGCGATACTCGGGTAATCTTCTTGTTCATCTGCAAGGAGAACTTCCGCACAAAATGATTGACCAGGATGGGGATGTCGTCGCGTCGTTCGCGCAGCGGCGGCAACTCAATGCGGAATACGTTCAATCGGTAGAAAAGATCCGGACGAAACTTGCCTTCCTCGATCGCACGCTCCAGGTCCCTGTTGGTGGCAGCGATGCAGCGGAAATCTACTTTGATGGGTTGATTTCCACCGACGCGCACGATCTCCCGCTCCTGCAACACGCGCAGCAGGTCAGTCTGCGTTTTCAGACTGATATCGCCGATTTCATCGAGGAAGACGGTCCCGCCCTCGGCAATCTCGAACTTTCCTTTCTTGCGATACTGCGCGCCTGTGAACGCGCCTTTCTCATGGCCGAATAGTTCGCTCTCCAGCAATGTTTCTGTCAGCGCTCCGCAGTGAATCACGACCAGCGGGTGATATTTCCGTGGGCTGGCATGGTGGATGGCCCTTGCCACCAGTTCTTTCCCGGTGCCGCTTTCACCGGTGACCAGCACCGTCGCGTCAGTCGGTCCCACGGTCTCGATCGCGTCAAAGAGCTTTTGCATGATCGAGCTTTGGCCCACAATGTCGTCGGGCCTCGCGACCTCGGCAACGGTTTCCCGCAGGAGGACGTTTTCCTCCTCCGTGCGTTTATGCGCCAGAGCTTTCTTAACCAGATGCGCGATCTCGTCGGGATCGAGTGGCTTGGTTACGTAGTCGTACGCACCGTTCTTGAGCGCCGCCACTGCCGTTTCGACCGACGCATACCCGTCATCATGATCACGATCAGCTCGGGCTTCAGTTCATGAATTCGCCTTTGCAATTCGATGCCGTCGATCCCGTGCATCTTGATGTCGACCAGGGCGGCGTCCCAGTCCGATTCCGCCAGCCGCGTCAGTGCATCGTTTGCATTTTCAGCGATGCCAACCTCGTATCCTTCTTCATGAAACCACTTCGCCAATGAGTCCCGAACGCTTAATTCGTCGTCAACAATGAGTAGCTTCCCCTGAGTGCTCAAGTTCTTCACCTCGATTTCAATTGCGCGGCTCCCACCAAGGGAGACGCGGCAGGTACTCCGCTGCCATCCAGTGGCAGCGTGACCGTGAATGTGGTGCCCTTGCCCAGCTTCGATTGCACTTCGATTCTTCCGTTGTGGCGCTCGATGATGTTCTGGCTCACCGCCAGGCCCAGTCCGACGCTTTTGGCGTTGTCTTTGGTGGTGAGGAATGGCTCGAAAATTTGTGGAAGGATGTCGTCCGGTATTCCCGATCCGTCGTCCCGTACTTCGATCTCGATTCCTTGCGAATCTGCACGCAGCCGGGAAGCGACCCAGAGGTTGCCTCCATGGGGCATCGCATCGAGGGCATTCATCGACAAAGCGAGCACGACTTGCTCGATCTGTCCGGGATCGCACTGCACTCGCGGCAGGTCCGGGGCCAGGTCCGTGTGCACCTCGACGTTCTTCATCTCCATCTGAGGCGTGATGAGCATGACGCTTCGGTTCACGACAGTGTTCAGATCCGTGCTTTGCCGGTTCATGGGCGAGGTTCGTGAGAAGGTCAGAAGATTCTTGACCAGGTCCCCACAGCGCCGGCTTTCGTCGGCGATCAGGCCCAGAGCTTGCTCCGTGTCCGCCCGCTTTTCGCCCTGCGCCTCGCCCGCGCTCAATCCACTTTCGGACCAGCTTGGCGTAGGTAAGGATCCCCGACAGTGGGTTATTGATTTCGTGGGCAACGACCGCAGCCATCTTCCCAATCGTCGCCATCTTTTCGATATGCAGTACCTGCTCGTGCGCCCTTTTCAGTTCGCGAGTCTTCTGATCGACACGCTCTTCCAGAGTTCGCGCCCAGGCGACGATCTCTTCATTGGCGGACCGCAATTGCAGGCTCATCCGGTTGAACGAAGTTGCCAGTTCTCCAGCCTCATCCGTAGAGTCCACTTCAAGTTGATAGCCTAGATTGCCGTCAGCGAGCTCTTTGGTGCCGTTTTTTAGGCGCTTGATGGGTTGCCCCACCAGCCGCCACACAAACAACCAGCTCAGCGCAGAGATATCAATCAGCGCGATCAGCGTATAGATCAGCATCCTGCGCGTGGTCTGCGCGAGTTGAGCGTCGGCCTTCGCAAGGGAGAGATTCGTATCAAGAACTCCCAGGACCTTCTGCTCGGCGGGGTGCGCGTGGCAGTCGGCGTTCGAGCATCCCGGCTGGTTTTCGATGGGCGTGATGATGCCCAGAACCCGCTGGCCCTTGCCGTCGCGGTAAATGCGGAATCGGTCAGGACGGTTCAACCTGGCCAGGGGCTGCGATTGCACGTGGCATCCGTAACAGGCCTCCGCGCCCTTATCGACAATGTGTCCGACCTCAGCCGTGTCCGACGAGTAGCTGATCTGGCCTTCTTTGTCGAAGATGCGAACCCGTACCATACCTGGCTCGTCGGCCATGGTTGCGATCGCGTGGTACATCCCCTCGCGATCATTGCGCAGCATGTAGTAACTCGTGCTGCGCTTGATCACATCACTGACGCGTTCCGCGCTGGTCAGGGTAGCGGCTTCCAGGTGTTGGCGGTGAAGGCGGACATTCAGGTAGCCTAAGAGCGCGAAAGTCCCTGTCATGACGATCAGCAGCAGGCTGATCAGCTTGGCGCTGAGGCTTTGGGTAAGTCTCTTCCAGCGTCCTCGATCTGGGTCAGTCTCCGGCATGGCCTAGCACAGGAGTGGTCACGAGCGGGCGCGGTTCCGTCTTCCCGTGACTCTCCTCGGCAGGAAAAATCGGTAGATATTTCACGGCCAGGCCGAACAACGCGAATCCGGCCGCGATGATCGCACCCGTCACAGCGATTTCTGTCCACTTCGGGATGTAGTGCCGGCCAACCACCGACTCCTGTCCCGTGATGCTTACGTTCAGTCTGTTGGTGATGAATCCCAACACCACCAGTACGGCCGCCAGGTACAGACCCTGCGCTGTCGTTCTGATCTTCTTTTGCGAGAGCAAGATGAGCGGCAACAGCAGGCTCAAGCTGATCTCCAGCCAGAACAGGTAGACCTCATATCCCGGATGCAGGAGCATCTTCAGAACGCCCCGGTGCAGCAGGTCTTCAAACCGCAGAATCCCATACACCGAGAGCACTACCACCAGCACTCGTCCCAATTCCTGGAGGATCGGCAACTCAAGCTGCTGCCCGAAGTACTTGGAACTCAAAGACGATTCGAAGATCGTCATCGCCAAGCCAACGGCGATGGCCGACACGAAGAAGAAAACGGGAAGCAGCGGCGTGTACCAGAGCGGGTGCAACTTCTCCGGCATGATCAGGTACACCGTGCCCAGCGATGACTGGTGCAGGGTAGAGAGAATCACTCCCAATATCACCAGCGGAATGAGTGCCGCCCGCACGATCTTCAGCGGCTTCTGCAGATTGAAGCGTTCCAGCACGATGGGCGAGAACTCGAGTGAGAGCACCGTGGTGTACAGCATCACGCAATAGGCAACCTCGAACATCACGGAGTGCGGATTGCGCATCACCAGCGGGTGCCAAATGCGGTAAGGCCGCCCGAGGTCATACATGAGCGCCACGCACACCAGCACGTAGCCGAGAAATGCGGTCAGGATCGTGGGCCGTACGATCGGGTGCAGGCGCTTGATGTTGAAAATGTGTACCGCGGCCGTCAGCGTGAATCCGCCCGCCGCGAGCATTACGCCGCAAAGGACGTCGAACCCGATCCAGATGCCCCAGGGAAACTGATCATTCAGGTTGGTGG
Source organism: uncultured Acidobacteriota bacterium (assembly GCA_963745435.1). Taxonomy (GTDB): domain Bacteria; phylum Acidobacteriota; class Terriglobia; order Terriglobales; family Acidobacteriaceae; genus Gp1-AA133. The sequence continues at coordinate 567,444 of CAVUXK010000008.1, forward strand.
ACGGCCCCAGGCCCCGCGTAAAGCGCACCAACGTTCCGTAGAACCCCGCCACCATCAGGAACAGAAAGACCGCCTTCCAGAAAGTGAACTTGATCTTCATTTCTCGCTCTCTTTCCGGACCGCCGTCTCCGGTCCATGACCACCTTCCACAGCAGCGACTTCCTCCCGGCGATGCGTGATCCACCAGACGCCGCCCAGCACCATTCCGCCCAGCGGCACGAAGTCGGGTATGCGCGACAGTACGCGGTACGTGTACATGGGCAGGGGATCGCGGGTGAGATCGGCGCGATAGCCGAATTCCTCGAAGGGCACGCTCGACAGCAGCAGCACCGACGTCCCGCCAACCTCGTTCACGCCGTAGATGTGCTCGACATACTTGCCCGGATTGTCGCGAATGCGCTGCTCGGCCTCGGCGATGAGCTCATCTCGCTCGCCGAACTTGGTCGCACCCGTGGGACAGATTTCGGCGCAGGCCGTGGGTTTGCCTGCCTGCACGCGATCGGGACACATCGTGCATTTCTGCACGCGCGGCAGGAGCTTGTTCCATTCGTACTTGGGCACGCTAAAGGGACAAGCCACCATGCAGTACCGGCAGCCCATGCACCGGTCCTCTTCGTAGATCACGGGCCCGGCAGCAGTCTTCCGCAGCGCTCCCACGGGGCATACCGAAGCGCACGCCGGCTCGGCGCAGTTCATGCATAGCCGCCGCATGAATTTGTCGCCTTTTGTTAGCACCACCGTGAACTTGTGCTCTGATTGAATCTCTTCAGCCGCGACTGTGTCCGTGTAGGGAAGCTTGTTCTGTTCGGCACACGCCCCTTCGCATTGCTTACAGCCGATGCAAACGGTGGCGTCGTACAGCAGCGCTTTGCTCATGGAAATCTCTCCGGCCTGCGCCTGCGTGGCGCCTCCGCTCCAGAGAGATGAGGTAGATGAGGGAGTAACTCTACGCCTGGAGAAGAGGCCCAACCGCACGGAGGCGAGGCCCTTCACGCAAGACTGTCCCGGGTCCTCGGAAACTGACACCGGGACCCGGGGTGGCTGTTCCTATCCTGGACGCGAGGCTTTGAGGCGCCCCCTTGGCCGGTTGCGGACGGAAGACTTGCGGTCCGAATCCAGCCCTGAATACATGCGACGCGCTAAGGGGGGCGACCTCATGCCTCCTGCCAGCCCCACCGGATCGCTCACGGCCAGGCTGGTGCGCAAAAGGGAACAGCCGTTCCTTTACTTCTGCAAGGTACGGATATAGGCAACGACCGCCTTCACCTGGTCCGGTGTCAACGACTTCGCCACGCCCGCATGCTTCGGCTTCTCAGTGACGGCCTTTTCCAGGTCGGCATCCGACGCTTTCTTTGCTTCGTCGCCGATCAGGCTGGGGATCTTCGCCGCTGGTTTGCCGGCCGCATCCGCACCATGGCAGGCTGCGCATTTCGTCTTATAGATCGCTCCGCCGTCTTCGGCGGCCCAAGACAGGTTAGGGATCAGGATGAACAGAGCCACTGCGATAGTCATCACTAGCATGACCAGCTTCGTCGTCTTCATGAGTGCTTTCTCTCCTTGGAGATATCAAAGTAAAAAGCAGTGGCTGTACTCGCGGTTCGAGCCGGGTTGTAGCTAAAATTGGCCACTGATGAAGCCTCTTGCGGAAGAACGCTGTAACGGAACTCAGCACCTTCCGCGTACGCCCATTAGTGTCAACTTCTTGGAGGGGAACTGCTGTGATTCGAGTCACCTTGGGACGTGACCGAGGACAAGGGCGGGTGTGTTGATTAGACGCGGGGTTGGGCGTGTACACCAGCAAGCCGGGACGCCTAGGCGCTCAGCTTCTGGCCGGAAGTCCGACTATCGGACAAGAAATCCAGTTGCGGCCAAGACCACCCCAATCGCACCCATCAATAACCCCAACTGCCAAAACAAGCGCTTTCCCGAGAGCAGGGTGATCGACGAAATCACGAGCGCGATCTCAAGAAAAACCTCACCCAGGTCGAACCGGTCCGCCTTCTTTTGCTCCATGGCAACTTCCTGCTCCAGCTTGCGGGCCTCGCTTTCAATCTCTTTCTGATCGTCTTTATATTTTTCGGCCTCCGCCAGGTACTCTTCGCGGATCTTGGCCAGGGCTTCGCCATTGCTGGCCGGAATGATTGCGGTCAAATTCGCAAACAGTTTGTCCTCGTGCCCTCGGATATTTTTGGCCTGGAAGTAGGCCCACTGGTCCGACGCCTTGGACTGATTGAGCACTGCTTCGGTTGCCGCCCGGTGTCCCAACAGCGACACGATCGCCACCAATACCGCCAGGATAGCCATGGTCAATGAAACCGGCGCCAGGCTGGGATTATGTTTGGCATGCTCAGCATGCTCGTGTAGTTCATTCAGCTCTTCGGAACTCATGCGTACTCCTCAGCAGGGTAGTGAAGTAAGGATGATAACGGATACTAGGGTGGGCACGAAAAAGTCAGCGACGAGCCACGAGCGATCAGCCAGGGACAACCAGCAGTAGCCAGCGACTAGCGACTGACGACGAGCGACTATTCTCCCATCACCTTCACAATCACTCGTTTATCCCGCTGCCCGTCGAACTCGGCATAGAAGATCCGCTGCCAGCGGCCCAGATCGAGCTTGCCAGCGGTGATCGGCACGATGACTTCATGATGGATGAGCAGCGCCTTCAGATGCGAGTCGCCGTTGTCCTCGCCAGTCTCATGATGCTTGTAGTCTTTCCGAAAAGGCGCCAGACCTTCGAGCCAGCGATCGATGTCCTCAATCAGCCCGCTCTCGTTGTCATTCACGTAAACGCCGGCCGTGATGTGCATGGCCGATACCAGCACCATACCCTCCTTGACCGCGCTCTTTTTCACCGCGTCCTCTACCTGAGGCGTGATATGCACGTAAGCGCGATGGGTGCGCGTATGAAACGTCAGGTACTCGGTAAGAACTTTCATGATTCATCCCCGTGAAAATGGCGTGTAACTCCCCTCAGTTTCGCAGATAATGCCCTAGAAATCTCACAAGGACTTCAGTGGATAGCTCCCAAAGCGACCTCCAGGCACTCAGAGAACTCGTGCGCGACCTCGTCCGACGTGTCGAGCGCATGGAACACAAGCTGAATGTCGCCGCGTCCGAGCCTCCCGTAGCCCAAGTCTCCGCGGCGCCGAATCCGCCATCTCCTGAGCCCTCCACACCTCCTCTTTTCGAGCGAGTAGCAGAGCTGCAATCGCGTCCGAAGGATCAAGCCGATCTTGAGGCGAGGATCGGTTCTCATTGGCTGAACCGCATTGGCATCGCAGCCGTCTTGATTGGCGTCTCCTACTTCCTGAAGTACGCCTTCGACAACAACTGGATTGGTCCGGCTGGCCGCGTAACCATCGGACTACTCGCCGGAATCGCGATAGTGATCTGGAGTGAACGCTTCCGCACCCGCGGCTACCAGGTATTTTCCTATTCTCTGAAAGCGCTGGGCGTGGGAGTGTTGTATCTCTCGTTGTGGGCAGCCTTCCACGTTTACGCCCTCATCCCCAGCGGAGTTGCTTTCGCAGCGATGCTGGCCGTGACCGCATCGACGGCGATCCTCGCCATCTCGCAGGACGCTGAAATCCTTGCAGCCTTCGCGCTGACCGGAGGTTTCACCACACCTCTGCTTCTGGCGACTGGAGAAAACAAGGAGCTTCAACTCTTTTCTTATGTTGCCCTGCTCGACGTCGCGGCCGTGGTGATGGTCGCGCGCAAGCCGTGGAGACGGCTCCTCGCGCTAGCGTTCGCCGGGACTCTAATTCTCTACATCGGCTGGGATTCGGAGTTCTACAACCGCAGCCAGCTGAATCTGACGTTGGCGTTTGCGACGCTTTTCTTCCTCATCTTTGCCGTAGCGCCGTTGCTCGCCCGGCAACCAGAGAGCGAGACCGCGCCCTTTGCCGCGATTCCGCTGTTCCTCACGTTCATCAATGCTGGCGTGTATTTCGTCCAGGTCTACGCAATGTTTGAGGAAGTCGACAAGCATGCCATGGCCTGGTTCGCCCTGGCGCTGGCGGCGGTCTACATCTTTCTCAGCAAGCAGAGCCAGCGCTACTATCCCGATCCCGCAAATATCCAACGCCTTCACTATCTCCATCTGGCGTTAGCCATCGGCTTCATCACGGTCGCCATCCCGATTCGCCTGGATGGTCATTGGATCACCATTGGCTGGCTGGTCGAAGCTGCGGTCCTGTTGTGGTTGGGCGATCGCATTCGCTCAACCTTCCTCAACATGTTTGCCATCGGCGCCATCGCGCTGGGAGTCGTACGCCTGCTGGCGGTCGATAACTTCGAAGTCACCACGCTCATCTTCAATGCGCGCATGGCGACGTTCGTGGTTGCGATTGCCGTCCTTGGTGCGTTGGCCTGGTATGCAAGCCGCCGGCCCGACGATTTCAGCCAGCGCTCCGCCCAGATTGCCGTAGTGGCTCTGAACGTTCTTGCATTGACTGCCCTAAGTCACGAGGTAGCCGACTTCTATGGAAGGCAGCAGGTCGCGATTCAACCTGCATATCGTCCGGGTGCACATCCGCACTATGATCCAACCTATTCGGCAAACGCACGCGGTATACGCTTGGCGGAAGACTTCACATATTCCGCCTTGTGGATGGCCTATGGGGCGATGCTGATGGTTGTCGGTTTCTGGCGACGGTCTTCATTCGTGCGCTGGCAGGCGCTGCTGTTGATCGCCATTACAATCATCAAGGTGTTCGTCTACGACTTCTCCCAACTCGATAAGGGATACCGCATTCTCAGCTTCATCGTGCTTGGAGTCCTCTTGCTGGCCATTTCGTTCGTCTATCAGAGAGATTGGCTGAAGTTGTCTAGAGCTCAGAAAAAATCTCAGGAGGGCGCGTGAAGCGCCTTCTACTGCTGCTGCCATGCGTGTTGATGCTCAGCTTATGGACGGTTGGGGCAAATCCCGAACCACAAATCCAGTACTTTAAACAGGTACGCGATGTCTCCATCCCGAGTCCCGATCACCAGGCTTACGTAGTCGTCGATACCTCCATTTGGAACCAGGCAAGGCCTGATCTTTCCGACCTGCGTCTCTATGACGGCAGCGTGCAGATTCCATACCAACTGGTGTCGGAGCATGCCACCACTACCGCGCAGGAAGTCCAAGCCAGAATGCTGAATCTGGCGCAGCACGGCGATCACGCGGAGTTCGACCTCGACGTGTCTCCTGTCACCGAATACAACCGCATCCACCTCGCGATCGACCGCAAGGATTTCGTGGTCACGACCTCCATCGCGGGCGGCGACACGCTCGCCGGCGCCTCCACGCAGTGGCCGTCGCCCTCGACGCTGTTCGACTTCTCACGCGAGAACCTCGGCTCGAATTCCACCATAGCGCTGCCGCTCTGGAGTTTTCGTTATGTGCACGTGCGTTTGTCCCCGGGAATTCTCGCCAAGGACGTGAAGCAAGCCACCGTTTCGAATCTTCAGGAAAAGAAAGCGTCATGGACGGATGCGGGTACTTGCCGATCGGACGGAGAGCTGAAACACATCTCTGTCTTCACCTGTGACATGCCAACGGCCATTCCGGTGGATCGCATTCAGTTCGATATTCCAGCGGACCGCTTAAACTTCCGCACGGCAGATCACGGTCGTTAACGAGAAGGGAACCCAGATCGCTGCCGGAAATATCAGTCGCGTGCGCATCAAACGCGGGGAAGTCACCGCGATCTCCGAGGACCTCACCGCCAACGTCTTTGGGGATTCCACGGGGCGTCTCACGGTCAACGTCGACAATGGCGACGATCCGCCCTTGCCCATCCGCCAGATTCGCCCGCAAAGCGTCGAGCGACGCCTGTATTTCGAGCCGCAAGGGAAACCGCAGTCTGACGCTGTATTACGGAGACGAAAATCTCGCAGCGCCGGTGTACGACTACGCCAAGCTTTTTCACGAGGACCCAAACGCCACTCCGGCACAGCTGGGCAATGAGAGCGTGAACGCCAGCTATACGACGCGTCCGGATGAACGTCCGTGGTCCGAGAAGCACAAGGCAGTCTTGTGGGCGGCGATGCTCTTGGCAGTCGCTGTGCTCGGAAGTCTTGCGTTCCGGGGATTGAAAACGGAAACGCAGAAGAACGAATAGGCCCAGGAAAGCCGCAGTGGCCATCGCTAGGCTGGCTGCTTCTTTGTCGTCTCGAGCCATCGCAAGCCGAGCGACCACCAGCCGGATATCTTCGAACGAGATGTCCGCAGGCAGCGATTCCTTGAGGGGTTTGAGCCACTGAATTCCGACTTTTGTGCAAGCGGCTTCAATCACCGATCTCCGCGTTGGATCAACCCACTTCTCATCAAACGAAATCTCGCCTTGCTCCACCAGTGCTGCCACCGTGTTCACCACCGTCCCCAGTTGCCTTTGCCGCAAGACGGCGATCTCTCCCAGGCTCTTGCCCTCGTTCAATAGCCGTAGTGTTTCCTCGGCGGGCGAGGTTTTGCGCTCCTGCGGAATGACCGCTCGTGCGCCTCGATCGAATTCGCGCAGCGCTGCAAGAATCTGCTCGCCGTACGCCTCGATCTTGCGCTCTCCGAATCCGGTAACCGAATTTAGTTCTCCCAGGGATTTCGGACGCACGCGGCACAACTCCTCGAGCGATGTGTCGTGCATCACGATGAACGCCGGGATGCCAAGCCGTTTCGCCGTGGTGCGACGCCATTCGCGCAGGTAGTCGCCCAAGCCATCATCCGGCTTCGGAGCACTTCGCGGGATGAGGGCTGGCTCCTCGGTTCGCGTGATGCGCAGCTTGCGTCGACCGCTCCGATAGGCCTCCTGCACCGGGACCGCCATCCACGCCGGCCGCGAGCCGCACACATCGCATGCGCCGCACGACTCCCACTTCGGAGTCTCTCCAAAATGCAGGCAGATTTGCCGGTGCCGGCACCGCGGACTCTCGGCGAAGTCGCGGATCCTTCGGTAGCGCTCCCATGCTCGCTCGGTTTCCGCCGGATCGGAAATCTGGCTGATGAAATGAGCCAGCAGCGCGGTATCGCGCTTTTGCCACAGCAGAATGCAATCTGCGGGTCGCCCATCGCGCCCGGCGCGGCCTGCTTCCTGGTAGTACTGCTCAATCGACTTTGGCAGCGACAGATGAATCACCGCCCGCACCGAAGCCTTGTTGATCCCGAGGCCGAACGCAATCGTCCCCACCAGTACGCGCACTTCGTCCGACATCCAGCGTTCCTGATTTCGCCGCCGCTCGTCCCCCTCCATCTTGCCGTGATACCCGATGGCCGAGATGCCTTGCTCCTCAAGCATGTCGACGGTCTCCTCCACGCGGGCGATGGTGGGCGAGTAGACGATCACGTTGCCTTCGGTTGTGTCTTTGAGAGCGCGCACCAAAAGCTGCGTCTGCGAGTTCGCGTCGCATTCTTTGACCACATAGCGCAGATTCGGCCGGTGGAAGCTGGCAATGTACTTGTGAGGGTCTTTGAGCTGCAGTTGATGAAGGATGTCGTGCCTTACGCGCCGGGTCGCGCTCGCCGTAAATGCCGCGATCGGGCGGTCCGGAAACTGCTCCCGCAACCGGCTCAGCTGCCGATATTCCGGACGGAACTCGTGTCCCCACTCGGAAATGCAGTGCGCTTCGTCAATGGCAAAGAAGCCAACCGGCACGGTCCGGAGCCAATCGAGGGTCTCAGCACGTGCGAGGCGCTCAGGAGAGAGGTAAAGCAGTCGGAACTCGCCGGCACGGGCTCGGCGCATGACCTGCGACTGCTCGTTCCCCGCCATCATGCTGTTCAGGACGGCAGCCGGAATGCCCATCTGCGCCAGTTGCGCCGCCTGATCCTGCATGAGCGCGATCAGCGGAGACACGACGATCGCGGTCTTGCCGGTAGCCAGCGCTGGCAGTTGGTAGCAAAGAGACTTGCCGCCGCCGGTGGGCATCACGACGCAGACATCGTGCCCAGAAACCACACTGCCAACAATCGCCTCCTGCAAAGGCCGAAACGAACTGTAGCCCCAGTAGCGGTGCAGGGCCTCAAGCAGATCGCTGGGAGCGGTCACCTGACGAGTATATCGGGCGGGAAATCCACAGGGTCTGTGACCGGTGAACGAAGTCGCGGTGAGGGTAAGCCCGTTATTGGGAACCCCTGGTTTTTTTTGGGCCGGGTGCCCCAGCCTTCCGCGCCCTTTGCGGAGGCTGGGGATGTTCAACCGTCACAGAAAAGGCTTTAAGTTCACCGTACTCTCGGCCCATGCCCTGGGGATTAAAGCGATACCAGCAAGCAGGTGATCTCCACTTCATCACCTTCAGTTGTTATCACCGCGCGCCACTCCTAAACACCCCTCAAGCTCGCGACATCTTCCTTGAAGCTCTCGAGCGTTCGCGTCGGTGGTACGGTTTCTACATCGTCGGATACGTAGTCATGCCCGAACATGTCCACTTGCTCATCAGCGAACCTGAACGAAAAACTCTCGCCATCGCTCTGCAAATGCTGAAGCAGACGGTGTCCCAGATACTTCGCTGCAAATCGACGCAGCCGTTCTGGCAGCCACGCTATTACGACTTCAACGTCCAGACCGAGCCCAAGCGCTTAGAGAAGCTGCGCTATCTGCACCGCAACCCCGTGACACGGGGACTCGTGGCAGCACCCGAGGATTGGTCCTGGAGCAGTTTCAAACACTACCTCACCGGAGAATTGAGCGGGGTGGAAGTCGAATCGCGCTGGACGGCAGAGAGCCGCGAGCGGATGGGACTTACCTTAACTGTCCGCCAGCGCGTCGTCTAACATCCCCAGCCTCCGCAAAAAGCGCGGAAGGCTGGGGCACCCGGCGGTGAGGAAAAAGCGTTATTGGGAATCCTTGGGCTTTCTTTGCGAACTTTGCGCCGTCCCTTTGCGATCTTTGCGGTCAAGAGCTCTTAACCGCCAAGGCCGCAAAGGCAATCTCTGCGCCACTTCTCTGCGTTTTAAGATTTTCAGCGCGGCCACCAAAACGAAAAGGACGACCATGAGCCAGGTCGTCCAATACGGCAAAGAAACTTCGAAAGGCCTACCGCATCGACTCCTCAACCTCAGAAATCCAGTCCGGCCGTTTCAGCACTTCACGAGGCTTCGGCCCATCCGCCGCTCCCACAATGCCGTCGCGTTCCATTAGATCAATCAGGTGGGCAGCGCGCCCGTAGCCGATGCGCAGCCGCCTCTGCAGCAGGGAAGTGGACGCTTTCCCGAACTCCACCACCAGCCGAACCGCATCGTTGTAGAGCGGATCGTTCTCCAATTCGCCGTCTCCGGCCTCGCCCGCGCCTGCCTCCCGCTCTTCCCGGGGAGCTTCGGTGAATTCTTTCACGTACTCGGCAGACCCTTGCGTTTTCCAGAACTCCACCACGGCCGCAATCTCTTTCTCGGTGACCAACGGTGCGTGCAAGCGATGTACGCGCGCCGATCCAGACGGCAGATAGAGCATGTCGCCGCGGCCCAGCAGAGACTCCGCACCGTTCGCATCCAGAATCGTTCGCGAGTCGACCTTCGTCGCCACCCGGAACGAGATGCGCGCCGGGAAGTTCGCCTTGATCAATCCCGTGATCACATCGACCGAAGGCCGCTGTGTGGCCAGCACCAGGTGAATGCCGACCGCGCGCGCCATCTGCGCCAGGCGCGTCACGGATTCTTCCACATTGTTGCCATCGAGCATCATCAGGTCGGCCAACTCGTCGATGATGATCACGATGTAGGGAATCGGCTTCTCTTCGGAATCTTCACCGAACAAGCTGGGCGTGCCATCGTCCTCGAAGAGCTTGTTGTACTGGTCGATGTTGCGGACACCTTTTTCCGCGAGCAGCTTCAACCGGCGCTCCATCTCGCGCACGGCATTCCGCAAGGCGTACGCTGCCTTCTTCGGCTCAGTAATGATCTCCGTAAGCAAATGCGGAATGCCTTCGTAGTTCCCGAGTTCCAACCGTTTGGGGTCGACCAGTATCAGGCGCACCTGGTCCGGCGTGCTTTTGTACAGAATCGACATGATGAAGGCGTTGATGGCGACTGATTTGCCTGTTCCGGTTGATCCGGCAATCAATAGGTGCGGCATGGTCGCGAGATCGGCGACCGCGATGCGTCCATTGATGTCTTTGCCCAAACCAAGCGTGAGTTTCGATCTCGAGCCGATAAATTCCGTCGCCTCGATGTTCTCCCGCAGCCAGATAATCTCGCGCTCGCGATTCGGAACCTGAATTCCGACGGTGGATTTGCCCGCCATGCGCTCGACCAGGATGCTCTCAGCTTTCAGCGCGAGGCACAGGTCCTCGGTGAGATTAGTGATGCGGCTGTACTTCACGCCGGCTTCGGGTTTGTACTCGAACGTAGTGACCACCGGTCCGGGATTGATTTGCGTCACCTGCCCGTGCACGTCGAACTCGGAGTACTTCTCGGTCAGACACCTGCGCCAGGAGCTTCAACTCCTCGGCGTCCACTGACTGTTGCCCATCCGGTCGGTGCAGCAGGCTGCTGGGTGGGAGCTTGAAAGTGCCGGCGATGCGGGGCAGGGTCGTCTTGTGCTTCGGAGAACTGTCGGCGCGCTCAGAAACCTCGGGCACGATCACGCCCGCCTCGGCGCGAGGCGCGGTTGCCGCAGCACCCTGAGAAGCCGTCATCTCTTGAGTCGTGCCACGCTTAGGCTCCTCGTCGGAACCCATCATGCGCTCGATCCCAGTCCGGGGCGCAACCGTAGCGCCGGCATCTTGCCGGCCGTCCAGCGGGCGTCCCGCCCGCTGCTCGACGGGCGCAGGCGTTAGCGTCCGTCCCGGAATCAACTGCGCAGTCACGACCGGCTTGGACGCTCGCCGCTTGTCCAGTTCCTTCTGCATCCTGCGCTTGGCATGCTCCTCGCGCCAATCTCGCCAGCGATCTCGCAGGGCAAAGGCGAATGCAAATCGCGTCGGGATCCAGACCTGCAGGCTGGAAAACGAGAACGCCGTCGAAAGGTAAAGCGCGACCGCCAGCACCGTCGCGGACACGATGTACGCTCCGGCGAGATTCAGGTAGTGAATCAGGAAGTCGCCGACTACGCGGCCGACCAGGCCTTCCATCGGAATCACGCCCAGCCAGCGGACATTTCCCGGAAGCAGCGCAAGAAATGCTGGCACAAAGACCAGGAGCCAGAAACCTCCCAGGCTCTTTGCCACAGGCGATTGCACCTTGCGCGAGCGGAACCACCGGGCGCCCAAAAGGGCGGGGAAAAGGGGCAGCAGGAAAGCTCCGACACCAAAGGCCTGGAGACACAAGTCCGACAGGACAGCGCCAACGATGCCAATCCAGTTGCGTGCCCCCCGGACAGTCGTCAGCACCGAGGCGCTGTTGAACGATGGGTCGAGCGGTGAGTAGGACGCGAGCGCGAGGAAAAGGAGGAGCGCGGAGACACACAGCAAGAATCCGACCAGCTCGTTGAGCCGCCGGTTGCTGGTTGGGTTGAATAGCCGCGAAAAAGTCTTCATTGAGGCGTATTCCGCACGGGTAGCCGCGGACAGACAAAGCGACGACCAGTGGCCGAGTGCGCCAGAGCCTCTCGATTATGCCAAGAACCCGGTCTGCCGACAACGCCGGAATCGTTGATGCCGTATCGAATTAGCTTCGGGGGCGAAGGGGAAGCAAAGAAGTCGCCGTGATTTGTGTTTAGGATCAGATCCTTGGCGCGGATTGACCGGGAATGGGAGTTCACCCCGCCAGCCGCGCCGCAAACACGAGCACTGCGATCCCGACAATGATCCGGTATACGGCGAACGGCGCGAAGCCTCGTTTCCGCACCCACGCCATAAACCAGGCCACGCTCGCGTAAGCCACGACAAACGACACCACGAACCCAATCGCCAGAACCACCCACTCGTGCGAAGTCAATGTGCTCACGCCAATCGGATTCTCGCCCTTGCCACGCAGCGACTTCAGCAGCGTGTAGCCGGTTGCCACCACCATGGTCGGCATCGAGAGAAAGAACGAAAACTCCAGCGCAGCTGCCCGCGACATTCCCACCACTTGTCCGCCGGCGATCGTCGCCATCGAGCGCGATGTGCCGGGGAATACCGCCGACAGTATTTGGCACAGTCCAATCCATATCGACTGCCCGAGACTCATATCCTCCATGCGCCAGGTGCGGATCGGACTCCCGGCGGTGCCCGGGCCCGCTTTCTCCCAGGTTGCCTTCGAGGCGTCCACCACCCACATCACGATGCCGCCGATCAAGAGCGCCGCACCCATGACGTAAAGGCTCTCCAGATTCTTGCCGATCACCTTGGTCAGAAGATAGGAAGGAATCGCCGTCACCACGAATGCAATCGTCGTCAGGCCCAGGGGATTGGTGAAGATGTTGCGATCCCCGCGCTCGCCGCCCGGAAACGTAGACAGAAACTTGGCAATCCGCTCGCGGAAATAAACCGGCAGGCAAAGGATCGCACCCAGTTGAATGACGATCGAGTACATCTTCCAGTACCCATCAGAAAGCGAAACGTGCAGCAAGCTCTCAGCAATGCGCAAATGTGCGGTCGAGCTGACAGGCAGGAACTCCGTAATGCCCTCGACGATGCCAAGCAACAACGACAGCAAATAATCGTTCAAGCTTCCTCCGGGAAGAAGCTCTAGTATCCCAGAGTTTGGCGACGGTCAGATTGTGAAGTTGGGTACTTGGCTCTAGGCTTTCGGCTCTGGGCTCTAGGGTAAGACGGTCGTTGCCCGCCTTAGAAGGAAAGCTCAGGCCACGGCGGTCGTCCAAAGGCAAAACCCGAGAGCCCAAAGCCTAGAGCCTAGAGCCAGAGCCGGTCCTTCACTCCACCGCATTCCCAAACGTAGGCACATCCTGCTCCACCAGAAACTTTAATCTCTCTGCCCGCGCGGCCCAGTCGGATTGCGGATACTGCGAAATAATTCTCTGGGTCAGAGCAATCGCCTTGCCCTTGGCTTCTTCGGCTTTCTTCTTCTCTTCTTCAGTTTTGTAGATATCTACCAAAGCGGCGCGCCGTCTGGCGGCTTGGTACAAGGCTTCGGGCGCAGCCGGCGATCCAGGACGATCGGCCGCATACTTCTCGTAATGATCGGCTTCTTTCTCTGGACACTTCGACGTCCCCTGCCATTCACCACACAGCTTGTTCTCGATCAGGTGATACGCGGCCAGGTCCGCCCACTTCGTCCCTGGGAATTTCTTCATGACCTCTTTCATCCAATCTTCGTTCATGCCCTCGCGCAGTCCCGGATCGCGCTCCTTCGCCGAAGGCCTCGACATCACATCAATCCGTTCCACCTGCCAGCGAATATCAGCGGCGCGATAGAGCGACTGGCCGGCCAACGGAGAGTTAGGGAACAGGTCGTACACCCGGTAGTAGAGACGCAACGCGTCCTTGTCGGCATCGCGGCGCCCGTGGCGACGGCTGGCTTCGTCTTCGGCCTCGGCGGCCTCGCCGAATACGATCTTGTCGCCGTTGGGATTCGTGCTTCGCACGAAGCCTTTATCGACAATCCATCCGCTGACGGTCTTTTCCTCGCCGAGCAAAGCTTCGACGTGGGCCCAATTCCCGGTCGTGTTCTCGAGCACGACGAGCTCCCGGCCGCGCTCGACCTCGGCCAACGTGGTCGAATTCGAATCAGGTGTCAGATACATCTTGGCTACGCGGATGAGAGTGCCGTGCTCTCCGGCGGCCAGCGCAACAGGCTGATGAGGATGGAAAAAGAGAAGCAACAGCGTCAGCAGGAACAACGAGGAAATCCGCACAACGGCGGAAACCTGCATGGTCGAAACCTCGATGGGATGAAGATAGAGCGGAAGTTAGATTTTACACTGTGGTCCGCGCGACAAGGCGGAGTGATTCGATGTAAGTGGGATCCGATGGAGGGACGGGCGTCCTCGCGCGTCCGGCGGGCGAGATGCCCGCCGACTCTACCTGCGCATTTCCGCGAGCATCGCAGGATCGATATTGCCCCCGCTGATGACTGCCACATGGACCGTCGCCCGGAGGCAATTCCTTCCCGCGAAACAGAAAGCCCGCCACCGATACCGCCCCGCTCGGTTCCGCCACTGTCCTCGGATTTCTCGACAACCGACGCATCGCCTCCCGGATCTCTTCTTCCGACACGGTCACAATATCGTCCACAAACGCACGGATGTGCTCGAAAGTGATAGGCCCGATGCTTTGTGTCCGCAAGCCGTCCGCCATCGTCCGCGTGACTTCTTCGGTCGCGAGATTCACGACCTTGCCCGTTCGAAAGCTGGCCTGCGCATCGGCCGCCAGCGCCGGTTCGACTCCGATGACTTTCACAGACGGACGGCTCAGCTTGATCGCCGCTGCCACGCCGCTGATCATGCCGCCTCCGCCCACCGGCACCAGCACGGTTTCAACGTCGGGAACCTGCTCCAGGATCTCGATCCCCATCGTGCCTTGTCCCGCGATGATCTTTTCGTCGTTGTAAGGAGGAACGATGGCATAGCCGTGCTGCGCGGCCAGTTCTTCGGCTTTTTGTTGACGTTCCTGGCTTCCCGCGCCAACTTTCACGATCTCCGCGCCCATGCCGGCGGTTGCATCCAGTTTGATCGCGGGAGCGTTCTCGGGCATGACGATGACAGCTTTTGTGTCGAGCGCTCGTGCAGCATAGGCCACACCCTGCGCGTGGTTGCCACTGGAATAGGCGATGACTCCGCGTTTGCGTTCCTCGGGAGTGAGGGAAGCGATCTTGTTGTAGGCCCCGCGCAGCTTGAAGGCGCCGATGGGTTGCAGGTTCTCAAGCTTGAGAAAAAGCCGTCGCGTGTCGCCGGGCTCGGCGATCTGACCCGTGACATCGACGGCAGGCGTGTGGACGGTGATGCCGTTCAGGCGGGCATGCGCTTGCTGGATATCTTCGAGGGTGACGATGGCAATGCTCCTGGGAAAGCTGCGAGCTTCGAGCCGCGAGCTACGAGCAACCTTAAGCAAACAGATGACTGCGTGCGGCTACGGGATTCGGAAGATCTGAGCTTGGAGTGTAGCTCGCGGGGCAACAACCGACGGTGCCCCACGTTCGCGCGCTCTCTGCGCTAACGTGGGTCTACATACTGCACGACGGTCCCACAGCGCAAGCCCTATCGATTAGCGCCCAAAGAGTGGCCGCGAACCTGGGGCAGCTGCAGAACTTGTAAGATCTCGCGCTGGCTCGAAGCTCGCGACTCGAGGCTCGCAGCTAAATCTCGAGGATCACTGGCATAATCAGAGGCCGCTTCTGTGTCTGTTTGCTGATGTAGCGCTTCAGGTCAGCGCGAATCTTTTCTTTAATGACGCCATAGTCCGCCTTCTCTTCGTCGCTGGACACCTCCAGCGTCTGCATCACGATTTGCTTGGCGCCATCCAGCAGGCCGTCTTCCCCGGGGTTGAACCCGCGGGTCACGATTTCCGGCGACGTCTCAACCACACCGGTCAGCTTGTTGATCGCAATGATGGGCAGAACGATGCCGTCTTCGCTGATATGACGACGGTCCTTGACGATCAGATCCTCAATGACATCCGTACGCGATCCGGAGTCGATGCAAACGCGCCCCACGTTCACGCGGCCCGCCTTGCGCGCACCCAGTTCGTCAATTTCCAGGACGTCGCCGCTTTCAATGAGCATGACCTTCCCCACCGACCCGTGCATCGATCCGGCCATCTCCGCGTGTAGCTTGAGCTGACGATATTCCCCGTGCACCGGAATGAAGTAGCGCGGCTTGACCAGGTTGATGATCAGCTTCAGTTCTTCCTGGCTGGCGTGACCGCTGACGTGGATCGGCGGCGATGAGCCGTCTTCGTAGATCACGTGCGCTTCGCGCCGGAACAAGTGATCGATCATTCGGTAGATCGCTTTCTCGTTCCCGGGAATGATGCGCGACGACAGCACCACGGTGTCGCCCTTCTCGATCTTGGCGTGCTTGTGATTGTCCACGGCCGCGCGCGATAACGCCGACATGGGTTCGCCCTGCGTGCCGCTGATCAATACGCACACTTTATTCGGCGGATGATTTTTCATGTCCCCGGGGTGGATCAGCAGCCCTTCGGGGATCTCGACGTAGCCCAGATCTTCGGCAATCTCGGCGGAATTGTTCATCGAGCGCCCGATGAACGCGATCTTGCGCCCGTGCTCAAACGCCAGGTCTACGGCCAGCTTAATGCGGTGGATCGACGACGAAAAGCAGGAGATGAACAGCCGCCGTTCGGTTCGGGCAAAGACTTCATCGAACTTGCGGCGGACTGCACGCTCGCTCGGTGTGTAGCCTTTGCGCTCCACGTTGGTGGAATCCTGCAGAAGGGCCAGCACGCCTTCTTTGCCGTACTCGGCAAAACCGTGCAGATCGAACAAGCGATTGTCGGTCGGAGTGGGATCGACCTTGAAATCTCCGGTGTGAATCACTACGCCCAGCGGCGTATGGACCGCCAGCGCTACGCAATCGACCAGGCTGTGCGTCACCTGGATCGGATGCACGGTAAATGGGCCGACCTTGACGCGCTCTCCGGGACGAATCTCCCGCAGGTCCGCATCGTCGAGCAGGCCATGCTCGTCGAGCTTGTCCTCAACATACGCCAGCGTAAATTCGGTGCCCCATACGGGCACATTCAATTCCGACAGAACCCAGGGCAGTGCTCCGATGTGGTCCTCGTGCCCATGCGTCAGAAAGATTCCGCGCACCTTCTGCCGGTTCTCGGTAAGGTAGGAAATATCAGGCACGACAATGTCGACGCCCAGAAGTTCAGCTTCGGGGAACATCAACCCGGCGTCGATCACAATGATGTCGTCCGCCCAGCGCAGGGCCATGCAGTTCATACCGAACTCGCCCAGCCCGCCCAGCGGCACAATTTGCAGTTTTCCAGATGGCATGAAGGAATGATGCTAGCACACAGAGAATCTGCCAGGTCATCATCAGTTACTCATCAAGCAGGACTTCAGAAGAGTTGTCATCCCGAGCGAGTGAGGCGAAGCCGAACGCAGTCGAGGGACCTTGTGTTCCAAGGAAGGGTGCTTCGACGCAAAAGCCGTCGGGCGAGGACGCCCGACGCTCCATCGCCAGATTCTTTACGATCGCCGGTGCCCCGTCCAAGTCCGCCTGAGCGGGTTTGTTAGCAAGCACCGCATCAAGTCGAATGAATCCCTTTGAACCACATTGCAGCCTGCGCTATGTTGAATTAGTGGCCACTGGGCCCAGGCAACCGCATCCAACGACCATGTCGAACGATCACAAATCATGGCTTCGCAGACGGATTGAATCCGGCCTGCTCAATGGCCTCACGCACGCCTACGAAACGGTCAAGGTCAACCCCGACAAATTTCTCATTCAGCTGCGCGCCGCCTACGACCTGCCGGTCACGAGCTTTAAAGGTATGCAGAGCGTGGAGGTCGGCCATCTCGATGATGTGGCTGCCTCGATCCTGCGCAGCAGCACAAAAATGGCGGCCGTACAGGGGGCCGGCTTCGGACTCGGCGGGCTGCTTACCGTTGTACCCGACCTCGGTTTCCTGTCTGCCATCACCGTGCGCACCATCGAGAAGTTGAGCCTCGTCTACGGATTCGAACTCAATACCGACGACGAAATGGCCGAACTCTGGATCGCGGCCGCGAGTGCCGCGGGCGTCGATATCAGCCGCGAGCTGCTGGAAAAAGAAGTCATCAACAAATTCATTCCGCGTGTGATTCAACGCATTGCCGCGCAGGCCAGCGGGGAAGTAGTCGAGAAGTGGGCCGGCCGGTTGATCCCCGTAGCCAGTTCGTTAATAGGCGCCGGACTGAACTACTATTTCGTCCGCACCTGGGGACAGCGCGCCCAGGCCCATTTCCGGCAGAGGCATATGGAAGTGCGGCGGCGGCCCAGCTTGCATTTGATCGAATCGGCAGAGGCTTCAGTAGCCAAGACTTCTGGATCCGAACGACCATAGCCTCGATTCTTGCCGGACGCATAAATCGCGCTACGATATGCGCAGGAGTTCGGAGTACGCTCATTTTGAGGGAGGATTGCCGGTCATGGCCTCGACTTCTGATGCTCTGGTTCGCGAATTGTTAGGCGGAAGATATATCGCATCTCTTGCAACGACGAATCCCGATGGTTCCGTCCATGTCGTGGCCGTGTGGTATCACTTCGATGGAAACCACATCAACGTAGCGACATCCTCACGCAGCCGCAAAGCCCGCAACTTGCAGGCGCACCCGAAGGCGTCGATCATGATCGACGCGCGGGATCCGCTGGCTTCCCGAGGTGTGAATGTTACTGGGAGCGTTCGAATCCTTAGCAAAGAAGAGTCCTTGAACTGCAATTTGCAAGTTCATCAGAAATATCTCAGTGCGCCCGCGCTGGCTGATCCCAAAGTGGGGAATGTCTTTGCAGCCTGGGACGACATTACTCTCCAGATCACACCCACCGAAGTAACATCCTGGGACATGCGAGACGTCGATCGCCAGGTGTTAGGCGGCGCGTTCCAGCAGAATCCGGAATATCTTTTGCCGCTAGAGCAATAGACTCCTGCTTCGACTCACTGCACTGATAACTTCGGCGCAATCCACTGGAAACTTTGCTATCCGCGGATCGTGTAGTCTGTTTGTTTACCATGCACTCCTTAACCTGCTCCGCCATCCTCTTCGACCTCGACGGTGTTCTGCTCGACTCCACCCGTGTCGTTGCCGAGCAATACACCCGCTGGGCGCGCGAGAATGGCCTCGATCCCGAGTACGTCATGGAAGCGGCGCACGGCGTGCGCACGGTGGAGGTCATGCGACGCGTAGCTCCACACCTTGACGCTGTTGCCGAAACAAAGAAAATTGAGGAACGCGAGTCCGCCGCCGATGGAATCGTTCAGATCCCGGGTGCGCTCGCGCTGCTGAACGCGATCCCTCGCGGCCGCTGGGCCGTGGTCACCTCCGGCACGCGCTTTCTCGCCGTGAACCGCATGCAGAAATTCGGTATCCCGGTGCCAGACATAATGGTCACGGCAGACGACGTGTCGAACGGCAAGCCCGATCCGGAACCCTACCGCCTCGGCGCGGAACTGCTGAAGACCGATCCCGCAGACTGTGTCGTCTTCGAAGACGCGCCCGCCGGCATCCGCTCCGCCCGCGCTGCCGGAATGAAAGTAATCTCGCTGCCTACGACATACCCTGCAACGGAGTTACGCGAAGCGGATGCCATCGTCTCGGGACTCGCGGACGTCACGGTCACGCTGAACGGTGCGGGCGGTCACGGGGAGATGACGCTGTTGCTGAAATAACGAACTTCTCGACTGGGGACCGCCGATGCGGAACCCAGGTTAGCGCCCAAGGAACGGGCGCGAACCTGAGGCACCGTCGTAATCGAAGATCGGGGAGAGGCGGTCTTTGAGGCGCAACAAAAATCCCCGCCCAAGCGGAGCTTGGACGGGTCACCCGCCTTTCCTGAGACCCGACACCTGAGACCTAAGACCTGCGGTGTGACCTGTCACCCGTGACCAGCGACCTGGTCCTACCGCAGCCACTCCTCCAACTCAATTCCGCGATCCGTCTTCTCATCGCGATACTTCACGATCACCGGCGTGTACAACGACAGATTCCACTCCGGACCCTTCTTCACCGCGCGCGACCCTGGCACGACCACGGCATTTTCCGGCACCTCGAGCGGTTTCTCGCCCGATGCCCGATAAACCTCTCCACGCACCAAGTCGTACAACGGCGTGGACCGGGTCAGAATCGTTCCTGCCCCTAGCACCGCCCTCGTGCGCACCAGCGTTCCTTCATAGACTCCACAATTTCCTCCGACCAAGACATCGTCTTCAATGATGACGGGCGCCGCATTCACCGGCTCGAGCACGCCCCCTATCTGTGCCGCGGCGCTCAGATGCACGCGCTTGCCGATTTGCGCACACGATCCGACCAAAGCATGCGAGTCCACCATGGTGCCTTCATCCACATAGGCTCCCACGTTGATGAACATCGGCGGCATGCAGATCACCGAAGGGGCAACGTAGGCGCCGACGCGCACCGAGGAACCACCGGGCACCACCCGCACGCGATCTGCGACAGAGAATCGCCGGGCAGGGAAGGTGTCCTTGTCGACGAAGGCTAATCCGGCATCGCCCATTTCTTCGAGCACGCCCAACCGAAATCCCAGCAGAATGCCTTGCTTCACCCAGGTATTGACCACCCACCGGCCGTCTTTTTTCTCAGCCGCGCGCACCTTGCCCTGGGTCAACGCATCGCGAAACGCAAGGAATGTTTCCCGCGCCTCTGGCTTATGCTCAATTTCGCCCAAGGAAGACAGACGCTCAATGGAAGTTTGGAGAGATTTCATGCGCCAGCAGTATACCCGCGGCTTGGCTGATAGCTGATGGCCGATAGCAGTCATGGCTGCTAAACGGCTCTACGACAAGCCAACGACCGACGGCCGTTCTGGAGACTGGTGACTAGCGACTGACGACTAAATACACTTGCACTCGCTGCGTATCAGAATGCCCTGCATGTCGTGAGCAACACCGCGCGCCTCGGCCAGGGTCGCGTACGGACCATGCCACTTGGCGTGATTCGCGTCATGTCCCGCCGGTCGCCCTTTGCCGTGATTGCACTGACCACAGGTCGAGCGATGCAGCACAATCTTGTGCGGGCCCGCCAGCCAGTTCTCATAGACGAAGAACTCCGCCGCATCCGGAGAAGGTGCCGCGGGTTTAGAAATCAGTCCGACTTCCGTCGCGATCTTCTGAAGCTTCGATCGCGTATCGCGCCGCATGGGCAGCAGCGGCAGCCGGTACACTTCCTCAATTTTGCCCATCATGGCCAGCGCAGCCTTCACGGGCAGTGGGTTCGACTCGATGAAGTTCGCCTGCATAAGCGGCAGGTACTTGCGGTGAATGCTGCGCGCGGTCGTCCAGTCGTTGTTAAGAGCGGCCCGTGTCAAAGCGGCCATCTCCGCGGGAATTTCATTCGATGCAACGGAAATAATCCCAACGCCGCCCAGAGCAATCACGGGAAGGGTGATGGCATCGTCGCCGGAGAAAACCAGAAAGCTTTCCGGCACCGCGTTCAGCACCTCAGCGATCTGCGAGATATTTCCGCTGGCCTCTTTCACGCCGGCGATGTTGGGCACTTCAGCAAGCCGCGCCAGCGTGCCCGGTTCGATGTTCGCGCTGGTGCGCCCGGGCACGTTGTAAAGGATCAGTGGCTTATCCACCGCCTCGGCGATCGCCTTGAAGTGCCGGTACTGACCTTCCTGCGTGGGCTTGTTGTAGTAGGGCGTCGCGGTCAGAATTGCACTCACGCCCGGTCGCGACGCAACCTCCCGCGCCTTCTCCACTGCTTCTTGCGTAGAGTTCGATGTCGCACCTGCCACCACTGGCACGCGCCCGGCGACCACTTCAATCGTTGTATCGATGACGTGCAGCCACTCGTCACGGGAAAGCGTTGGGGTCTCTCCCGTAGTGCCGCAGGGAATCAGAAAATCGATGCCTGACTCCACTTGCCATGCCACCAGATTGCGCAGGGCCGCGTCATCGATAGACCCATCTTGATGAAATGGTGTGACGAGCGCTGTACCGCATCCACGCAGTTCCATATTGCATAGGATAACTCCAGACGTGTGCACGAGGAAAATCGATCTATCGGCTCACGAGATGCCTGCAAGCGAGT
This sequence comes from uncultured Acidobacteriota bacterium, assembly GCA_963745435.1. Taxonomy (GTDB): domain Bacteria; phylum Acidobacteriota; class Terriglobia; order Terriglobales; family Acidobacteriaceae; genus Gp1-AA133. The sequence goes on from CAVUXK010000008.1 coordinate 589,018, forward strand.
GAGAGGTTGTCTGCTGCACGCGTGTGGACTCGATTAAAGCTCGCGCCACATGTCTTTGAAATCGTAGAACCCGGTTTTGCCGCTGAGCCACTCAGCGCCCAAAACCGCACCTTCGGCATACCCGTAGCGCGATTTGGCATCGTGGCAGAGGTAGATGCGGTCATTGGGGGAGTCGAAGATCACTTCGTGCAGTCCCACCACGTCGCCCTCACGAAAAGAAGTGATCTCCAGTTCCATACCAGACGCTTCTTTGATGATTCTCTGCAGCACCAGGCTGGTACCCGAGGGGGCATCCTTCTTCTGCTGGTGATGCCGTTCAAAGATTTGTCCGGAGTACTTGTGTTTGAGAGCTTCAGCCGCGGATCGAACTGTCTCAAAGAAGAGATTCACGCCGACCGAGAAATTGGCGCCGTGCAGAAATCCTACGCCAGCGCCCTCCACCTCGGCCCGCACTGAGCCGGCATGCGCCTGCCATCCAGTGGTGCCGACTACCATGTTCTTTTTCTCTCGCAGGCACGCCTGAATGTTGTCCATCACGGAGGTTGGAGCAGTGAAGTCGATGACGGCATTCACATCACGCAACAAATCGGGCGTAAGCGCCTTGCCGCCCCGGTTTTCGTCCGATCCGAGCACGCGAACGTGATGATGTCGCTCTTTCGCGCACTGTGCCACCAGCGATCCAGTCTTGCCACGACCTAGTATTAAGAAGTTCATGAGTGCACTCAAGTGATGTTCTTAGCGTTCTTTGTGGCCCTTCTTCTCGCTCTTAGCGGTTAAAGTCTTTCTCTGCGAACTCTGCGGCAGTTCTCAGCGCCCTCTGCGTTTTACGATTTTGTCCCGGCGAAGGCACTACTGACTAAGCAAAGACCTCAGCATCCAACTCCGCAAAGAACGAAGAATGCAACCGCCGGACGACCCCAGGCACGTCTTCCTCTTCTATGACGAAGGTGAGATTGATCTCCGAAGCCCCCTGCGAAATCATCCGCACCTTCAGGTCCGACAATTCTCCGAACACCCGGGCCGCCACTCCGGGCGTTTCGCGAAGATTCTCTCCTACCAGGCAAACGATCGCCTTGCGGCCTTCGTATTTTACGTCTGCGAGTTTCGCTAGGTCAGCCGCCAGCGCCGGAATCGCCTCATTCGAATCCACCGTCAGTGAGACGCTGACCTCCGATGTCGAGACTACATCCACCGCAACTTTATGCCGATCGAAGGCCTCAAAAATTGCTCGCAGGAATCCGTGGGCCAGCAGCATTCGCGGCGCTGCCACGTTCACAATCGTAATGCGCTTCTTGGCCGCAATGGCCTTGAAGATGTTCTTGCAGTGCGGCGCGCGCGCGGTGATTTTCGTCCCTTCGCATGCGGGATTCCGCGAATTCAGAATGAAGACCGGAATATTCTTCTGGACCGCGGGCAAAACCGTGGCCGGATGCAACACCTTCGCACCAAAGTAGGCCAGTTCCGCCGCCTCGTCGAAGCTGATCACGCGAATGCGATGCGCATCCGGACACAGATTGGGGTCTGTGGTCATCATGCCATCGACATCGGTCCAGATTTCGATGGCCTCGGCGTTGAGCGCTGCGCCCACGATGGCCGCCGAAAAGTCCGAACCTCCGCGCCCGATGGTCGTGGTCACCCCGCTGCGGGTCGACCCGATGAAGCCACCCATCACGGGAACTCGTCCACGATCCAGCAGCGGTTTCAGTTTGAGCAAGAGTCGTTCATTCGTGTCGTCAAACACCGGCACGGCTCGCGTGTGCGTCGCGTCGGTCACGATGCATTCGCGCGAATCGACCAGTGCCGCGTTCAAACCGCGAACGGCGAACGCCTCGCTAACGATCTTGCTGGAGAGTAGCTCCCCATAAGCGGCGACGTGGTCGGTAGTGCGCGGAGTCAGCTCTCCCACGGCTGCAATTCCCCGCAGCAGTTCGTCGAGCGCGTCGAACTCGCCTTCCAGTTCGCTGTGAAAGCGGGTGAAGACTCCCGTCCCGAGCAGTTCGCCGGCAGTGTTGTAGTGACGTTCCCGCAGCCCGCGCGAAAGTCCAAGGGCGGTCTCCCGGTCACCGCTACCGGCGGCTTGCGCCATCTTGAGCAGCGTATCCGTCACCTTAGCCATCGCGCTGACGACGACCACGGGTTTCTTGGCGACGCGTCCCTTGACGATCGATGCCGTGCGGTCGATCGCCTTGGCATCCTCCACCGAGGTCCCGCCGAATTTCATCACGATCATGGTAAGGGAACTCGATCAGAAGAGTAGCGCCGGCGTCTCGCCGGCAGTCGCGAGGGCATCCTGCCCTCGCCCTTCAGTTTATAGCAACAAATGTTAGGGTTTTATCGGTGCCTTACCCCAGATATCCCTGCGCCTTGAGCAACTCCGCATTCAGCAGCGCCGCCCCCGCCGCCCCGCGAATAGTGTTGTGCGACAGCACCGTGAACTTCCAATCCAGCACTTTGCACGGACGCAGGCGCCCGACCGTGGTCGTCATGCCGGCCCCACGCTCCGCGTCAAAGCGTGGCTGAGGACGGTCATTGGCCTCCAGGTACACGACAGGCTGTTCAGGAGCGCTCGGCAATCGCAGCTTCTGCGGTTCCGCAGTGTACGAGTTCCATGCGGCAATGATTTCCTCCGGATGCGCTTTTTTCTTGAGGCGCACCGAAATCGACTCCGTGTGCCCATCCTCGACCGCCACCCGGTTGCATTGCGCGCTCATCGAGAACGTCCCCGGCACCACCCCCGCTCCATTCAACTTGCCCAGAAGCTTGAGCGTCTCTTCCTCCATCTTCTCTTCTTCTTTTGCAATGTAGGGGATGACGTTGCCGAGAATGTCGAGCGATGCCACTCCGGGATAGCCGGCGCCGCTCACGGCTTGCATCGTGACTGCCATGACCGTATCGAGCCCGAACTGCTGGTCGAGCGGGGCCAGCGCCAGGACCAAGCCGATCGCCGAGCAATTTGGATTCGTCACTACGAAGCCGCCGGATTTCTGCCGCCACACTTGCGACTCAATGAGCTTAATGTGCCCCGCGTTAACTTCGGGGATCACCAGCGGCACATCTTTCGCCATGCGCAGCGCGCTGGAATTTGTAACCACCGCGCATCCTGCAGCCGCAAACGCAGGCTCCATCTCGGCGGCAATGCTGGCGTCGAGCGCAGCGAAAATCACTCTCGGGGCGCCATCAGGTTTCGCGGGAGAAACTATCATCTTCGCAACGCGGTCGGGAATCGTTGTTTTCAATCGCCAGCGCGCCGCATCGCCGTAGGTACGTCCCTCTGACCGGTCCGAGGCGGCCAACCACGCCACCTCAAACCACGGATGGTGCTCTAACATCTGCACAAAGCGCTGTCCGACAATGCCGGTGGCGCCCAGAATGCCAACAGGGATCTTATTCGACATAAGGATAATTAATAATTTTACATCACGACCCTCTGCGCTCCCGAAGCGCAGGCCAACAACCGCAAGTCAGCTGGGATTAGTGCCAAGAAGAGAAGCGCAGGATCAGCAAGCGGGTGAAGCAAGAACTCAAACACGGAAATCCGAGGTAAGCAAACAAGAGAACCCTCACGGAAGCAAACAAGGGAAAACTAACGTAAGCAAACAAGGAAAAACTTACGTCAGCAAACTACGGAAATAAGCAGGGTGCAAAAAACCAGCCGGCGAAAGCAGGCGAAATTCATTAGCCCAGCGCGTAAGCGCTGGGAAGACATTGCAAAGTAGCGGAAGTCCCGGAGGGGCGACAGCAAAGCCGCTCAACCCTACCGTCTCGGCTGAATCTCGCTGCCGAACGTATATTCGTTGAGGGGACCAAACCTCTTCTTCTCGACGTAGATCCGACCTCGCCGCCACACAATCCGCAAGGCAGCCATCACCGGGATGGACAGGTACACGCCCAACACGCCCGCAATCTCTCCTCCTGCCATCACCCCGAAAATCGCCCCCAGCGGGTGTAACTCCATGCTCTTGCCCATCACCCGCGGTGAAATCACATAATCCTGCACTACTCGCCAAACAACGAGGAACAGGAGCAGTACCCCCCAATATGGATAGTTCATCAGGACGGCCACACTCAATATGACGAGCCCCGCCACCAGCGGGCCGACCACCGGAATAAATTCCATCACCCCTCCGGCGGTGCCCAGCACCAAGGGATAGGGTGCCCGCATTAATCCCATGAAAGTTGCGTAGACGATCAGCGAAAACGCCGCCAGCGTCAGTTGCGCGCGGATGAACTGCGCCAGCATCTGGTTCAGATCGTTGATGACCGCCTGCAGGAATTCCCTTTGTGGCCGCGATTGCACCACCGAAAGGGCTACGTCGCTGAACACGCGGCCATCTTTCAGGAAGAAAATCGCCAGCAGAGGCACGAGAAAAACCAACCATGCATTCTTCGCGACGGCCGCCGCGCGCAAACCGAAGCGTTCCGCATACTTCTTGAGGTCGTCGGAATTCCGCAAGAGGATATCGCGGAGTTTTTCCTGTGTGGTGCTGCTCCAGCCGTGTTCCTGGCCAATGTCGTGCGCAATGGCCCCGGAGCTCACTCGATTGAGAAGGTCTGGGAGGGACTGGCCGAAGCGCGCCGCCTCGTGACCAATCCGAGGGCCCACCGAGACGAAAAATAAGCCGACTCCGGCCAGAAGCAGCACGTAAATGAGGGCGATCGCGCGCCCACGGCCGCGCAGGACTGTTTCCAGCCGCGAGACGGCCGGTTCCATCAGGTAAGCAAAGAAAACTGCAAACAGAAAAACAATCAGCGTACCGCGGATGACGTAGAGAAATCCCAGGCCCAGCGCGAACAGCAGCGCTGTGAACAGCACGCGCGACGTACGTGTGTCGATGAGAACCATGTCAGGCCGTGCTGCCCCTTTCCGGCTTCGATGCTCGCGCCCACAACTTCGGGCGGAACCTTTTTAGTCTCTAACCACTTCCGTACTGTCGGCGGCCACAAGAATCCGCTGCAGCTTGAACTGATCGTCGAGCCACATCACCCAGTCGCCACCCTCGCTGTGCAACACGAATTTATTCATTTCCTGTTCGGCGCCGTGGATGCCTACTTTATCGCGCCCCATAAATTCCACGCTCAAGGGAAGGGAAGAACGCTGGTGCGGATTGATGGCCCCGAACTGGGTTTTCTGGTTGGCCGGACACTGCACGGCGCCCTTCTCGCGCTTGCAAGCCGTCGCCAAATAGCGCCAGATCAGCACCTCGCGATGGATAAAAACGTAATCGTCGAGCACGCTGGTCGAAGCCGGCAGCATGAATGGCTGATCCTCGGGCTTCTCGCTGCCACTGCCCGAAATGTGCTCCATCAGGTACTCGTTGCTGGGCGCAACCGTCGCTTGCGCCTTTCCCGGAGCGATTTCCTTCCATTCGTATTTCCGGATGTCGCCATTGGGAGCAAGTTGTAATTCAGATGATTGGGCGGCCTTGTCGGCCCCCTCCTCGGTCTTGAACTGCGAGGAAATGACGCTGCCGGTCGTGCTCTGCTGAATTGAGAAGGTCTCAGTCGCGATCCGCTTGCCGTTCAAGAAGACGCCCAGGGCGCCCGAATCAACCATCTGGCCGCTCGCTTCTTTCTTGTCTACTGCCACGGCAAGAAGTGGCGCCATTACCGCCGCCGCCACTGCCAGTCTTACTATCTTCGAGAACTGCACGTTACTTCTCCTGGCCGGAAACCCGGTGATCCAGCTTCAACAAGCTTGCAATTTCATGAACGATTTCTGCGATAGCTTTCCCGCTCGTGTCCACCTTGAGGGTGGCTTGCAGATAGCGCGGACGGCGTACGTCATACAGGCGGCGAAACTCTGTTTCCTCGCGGCGCAAAGGCCGCTCAACTACGTCAGTCCCGCAGCGGCGCCATAACTCCTCAGGTAAAGCATCCAGGAAAACGGTCATCGCTCCAGACTCGGCAAGCAAGTCGGCAATCGCTTTCTGCGCAAACGCTCCGCCGCCCAGGGCAGCAATGAGCTCTGTTCCGTTCTGCTGAAGCTCGAGCAACTCCGCCAAAGCCGCGCGTTCCGCTTGCCTGAATCCTGCCTCGCCAGACTGCTGAAAAATTTCTGAAACGCTTCGTCCCTCGCGCGCTTGGATCCGGTCATCCAGATCTTCAAACCGCCAGCCCAAGCGGCGGCTCAACGCGCGTCCCACGCTCGTTTTGCCCGCACCCATGAAACCGACAAGAAAAACGGCCCGCACGGGCTTCTGGCGCTCGAACGCGGACGCATCCCCATCCCGGCGCGAACCTGGCATGCCCTTCATGCTTGAGTCGCGGGCTTCTTTCCTGCGTGACGCAGTCGATTTTCTAGCGTTTCTTGAGGTGGATTTTACCACTGAAGGTTCGCAGCCATACCGAGGAAGCCGCCTTGTTGATGGTACCTGCGAAGGAACTCCCTTCCTTTACGAGGAAGGAGGTGTGCACTTTCGGTTGCAACCGAAGATCGCTCTGAACCTGCCCGCGCACCGATTGCGCTTTGACGTCGACCGAGGCGTCCTCGGGAATGGTGGCATCGATGTTTCCGGAGTGGCTGTTGAACCGGTACTCACCGGCGTAGCCGAAGTCGCCGTCATACTGAATCTTCCCGCTCGTCGAACTGACGCGCACCAGCGGCCCGGTCACGGAAGTGAGCGTCACATCGCCGCTCACCGAATCGATCTCGACATGGCCGTCGCGGATATTGGTGAGGGTAATCGGGCCGGCCATCGTTTTCACGTGCACGTGGCTGCCAGTGATGTCCCGCACATCGATGGCGGCGTTGGCGCCCTCGGCTTCGACGTCTCCGTGGAGTTTTTCGGCGTGCAGCGGGCCGGTGCTGGATTCCATATCTACGCTGGCATCAGCTGGGACCAGGACTTCGTAATCCACACGGGAATTTTCGGCCGTCGCGCCCGACAACAGATGCGATTGCACATCAACTCTACTTCCGCTCTGCGCGTGATCAACTTCGACCCGGTCGGAATAAATCGTCGCGTTCACCAGCACGTAATTGCCGGTCGAGGGCTTCACCGACACTGCGCCAAACTGGTTGACGATAGAAACCTTTGCCTTCGGGCCGACCTCGAAGCGATATTCCTTCTTGGTTTCGGCGACCATCAACGTCGCAAGGCTGATCAGGACGACGACTGTCAACTCAGTGGCGTGCGAACTGCGCTGCATAGATCCCTCGTGCCTACCCTCTTTGCGACTCTATCGGCCCAAATGCGAACACCATTATTGCAGAGAACGGTCCAAAGCCATCTCGTAAATCATCGACTTCTGCCCGTAGGCGTCCATCAGCGCCTGCTGCGCTTCCTCGTCGTTGGGATCGGCGTTCACCGACTCCTGAGCATCCCGAATGTAATTGTTCACGTCCTTCAGGTTGCTCTCGTAAGCGGCCCGCATCATGGGCGCGCGCATCGAGACTTCCTGCAGCAACTGCTCATCGCTCTGGTCGGACGCGGATTTGAGTGTAGCGCCTGTCTTCAGGGCCGCTTGCTGCGTGGGGGCGGCATTCGGACGGTGGATCGTCATGATCCCGGCGGCGATCAATACGGCCGCCGCGGCCGGAACCAGCCAGGCAGCAATGCCCCAGCGTTGCCGCAACGACGGAAGAATGGAATGTGAAGTCCGCGGTTCGCGGATGATCTTTTCCTGCCGGAGTTGGATTTCCAGAGCATTCCACACCCGTGGACTCGGTTCGTCCGTGGCCTGCAGATATTGCGCTTCGTGAATGATGCTCTGCAGGCTGGTCACCAGCCCCGAGCAATTTCCGCAGGTATTCAGATGCGACTGCAACTCGGCGCTGCCGCCGTCTTCGATGAAATCCGGCAACTCACGTTGGAACTCTGCACAATTCATACTTCTCTCTCCCCAAGACTTTCAGTACCGCCTGCGCCTCTGTTCCCCACGGCTATCCGGCCTTTTCGGCTCTGCTCGTCTTCAGGAACTCGCGCAACTTCATCCTTGCCTTGTGCAACTGCGACTTGCTGTTGCCGATCGAGCAACCCACCATCGTTGCGATTTCGTTGTGCTCGTATCCTTCCACATCGTGCAGCACAAAAATCGAACGGTATCCGGGTGGCAACCGGTCGACGGCATTCTGCAATCGCAACCGGTCAACCGAACCCGACAGGACAGGATCATCTGCCCCAAAATCCTTCTTCGGCGTGTCGTCGTCGCCTTCGGTCGCCTCTTCCAGCGAGACCACCGGCAGACCCTTCTTCCGCAAGTGCATCAGCACGACGTTTACTGCCATGCGATGCAACCAGGTCGAGAACGCCGACTCGCCGCGGAACGTTCCGATCTTGCGGAACAACTGCAGGAACGCTTCTTGCGTCAAGTCCTCGGCTTCGGCGGTATTCGCCGTCATCCGCAAGCACAGAGAATATACGCGCCGCTTGTGCAGGCTATAGAGAAACTCGAACGCTTCCGCGTCCCCCTGCTTGGCTCGCTCAATCGCCTGTGCTTCCGCCAACCCCTGCGGTTGTCGTGGCTCGGTCAAGTCGCCTTTCCCGGCCGCATGTGTTGAGATGCGGCTAACTAGTTGTACGTTGTACTGGTTGCGGGCTGTTTGCGGATACCCGATTCCCGTATTTTCCTGATCCAGAATAACAAATCCCGTTGCTTTCACACGGTTTCGCCGCCTTCCAATTTTGGTAGTGACCGACGTAACAGGTCACAGGTGACAGGTCACGGGTCACAGGACGGCGCTTCTGGCAAGCTTCTCGCCAATCCATGATCGCCACCCTCGGACTCCCGACCCGGAGCTGTCTATCGGATTAACACGATGTAACTCCCGAGTTTGCTTTTTTAGGGCGAGAAACCAGTGGCTAATACCGCTCTTCCAGTCACCCGTGACCTGTCACCTGTGACCTGTCAGCTAAGCCCCGGTTTTCGTCGTAATCGTCTCCAACCCATGCCCGTGCGGCCCGGTCTCCCGGATCCTCAACAAGATCGCCAGCGCCAGCCCGACGAAGCCCAGGATCGAGAAGATCCACATCCCGAGAGCGTAGCCATGCGGATTATCGAGCCCCGCCCCTGAGTAATCGTTGGCTTTGCCGATGAGCAGGTTCATGATGAAGAACCCGATCTGCTGGATCAGCGTCATCAGGGCATACGCCGTGCCCAGACGCGACTCGTCCACGATATAGGCCACCGACGGCCACATCACCGCCGGGATCAGCGAAAACACCGTGCCCATCATGGCCATGGTAATGAGCAACACCAGCGGCAAAGTCGCGTGCTCGATTGTAAGGTGCCCTTGCGAAATCCAGGGAAACGCAAACGTGACGTATTTCGACGCGGGCAGGTAGGCCATCATGAGATAGACGGGCATCAGCAGAACGGAACCCGCCATCATCAGGAGCGCGCGCTTGCCGATCTTATCGGCCAGCAATCCGAACAGTGGCGTCACGATCATCGCCGAGAAGGGAAGCAGGCTGTTCAGCACGCCCGCCTGCTGCAACCCGACGACGCGCACCGCCTCCGACGCGTGCACTCCGCCCTGGTAAGCCAGAATCTTGTTGGTGAAAAAATCGATGGCGAATGTGCGGAATGGGAAGATGGCCGAATAGAACGTGAAGCACAACCCGACCACGTACCAGTACGATGGATTGAATTTCAGAATTCCCTTGAACTCCAGCTTGTCGATCGATCCCGCTTTGCCCAGCTGATACCGCGATTCCGCCACGCTCTCCAGGTACCAGTAGATCGCCGAGCAAACCACGCACAAGACCCCCGCTGCCACGGCGAGCATGAGTGGGCCCTGCCAGCTCGGTTCTCCCGCGGGCCCCTGCGGATAAAAACTCGATTTCGCCCAGGTCGGCGAATTGTCGGCTGCCACCGACGCCAAGCGCGCAATGGTCAGGTTCACGCCAAAGGCAAAACTCAGTTCCTTCCCCTTGAACCATTTTGCGAGCGCCGTTGTGACGGCGACAATCATCGACTCGGCACCCAGCCCCAGCACGGTGCGGCCCGCCACCATGGTCACAAAACTCCCGCGCCATGCCGTGAGCAGCGCACCCAGGAAGCAGAGCGCAGCAAAGATGAAGAGGGATTTCTTCGTGCCGATGCGGTCGATGATGATCCCGCCGATCAGCAGCGTCAGCACGGCCGCCACGCTGTAGCTCGAGTTCAGCCACCCGAACATCGTCCCCGAGTAGCCGAGCTTCTCGATGAAGATCCGCTCCAGCGGATTGATGCTGTCGTAGATGTAGTAGTTGAAGCCCTGCGCGGCGCTGATGAACACCAGCACCAGCCAGCGGTACATCCGTGACGGTTCCGGACGCGACATCTCTGTCATGAGGGCTCTCTCTATTCGAGCAATCGATTTAGGGCACGGGTACCAAAGCCAGAGAAGATATCAGAAGGAGGTCACAGGTGACAGGTCACAGCGGGTGCCCCAGGCTTCCGCGCACTTTGCGGAGGCTGGGGAAGTTCGACGGCAAAAGGCGACTTGCGAGGGACGCAAAAAAGAAAAGGCTCGAAAAAGCTCGAGCCTTTCGCAAAAGTTGACGTCCAAATCCTGTGACCTGTAACCGAAAGGCCAGAGCCTACTTCTTCTTAAAATCCTGACTAATCTGCCCGACCCGCTCCACATCCGCATTCGTATACGTCCGCGCCGCGCGCTTTCCGCTCTTGGCCGCGGCCGACGCATTCACAGGGCTATCCGTCGCAGCGTAATACGTCCACGCCTGATGCTCCTCGCCGCGCTCATGCTCCATGTGCATCATGTGCTCGGCGTGCATCCCCATCATTGGTCCTTCCGGATGCGGCAATCCCACGGCCGGCGAAACCAGTGGGCTTCCCCCGCCCGAGTACCAAACCACCTGGGTGTGCACCGCGTCAGGATTTCCATCGACGATCGACAGGGTCGAGTTCCGCGCTCCGGCGTGCATTCCGCCGGTCGCATTGCTGGCTCCGGCGGCAGAAGGAGACACGGTCTCGAACCTCACACTAGGGGTCGAGATCAGCGGAATGTAGGGTCCGCAATTATTCGAACAATAGCTCGGAACGGGTCGAACTCCGGTCTGTCCAAGGGCCAACGCCGAGAACGCCACCACCGCCATCCCTACCGTGAATACGCGCATATCTGCCTCCGGGAGAAACTCTCGTTCCCTTGTGGGAGCAGGTCGCGTGCCAGTAATGGGCAAATAGCGGGCTCACCCGCAATTTGCCATGTTTTTCAGAGTTTTTCGGGAAAGCTTGGCGCGAATCCCATCAAACGATGCGCAAGAAAATGCCGACTAACCGCAGAAAAGAGCTGTTCGAGAGGCTCGCACGCTCGCTTGAAATCCAACGATGGAGGGACGGTCTCGCCCGTCCAGCGGGCGGGGACGCCCGCCGCTCCATCGGGAACTGGAGTTTAGCCATCAGCCACGAGCCATCAGCTAACTCCCCACAAATCGCGCATACAAACTCCGCGCCACCCCGGTATCCGTCGTCCCCTTGATGATCGCGCGCCCGTCGCTGAACAACGTCATCTCATACGGCTCACGCCAGAACTTCAGCACGAAGTCATTGTGCCGGACGGTGCCATGCGGCTTCAGCCGCTCGCTCATCTCCCCGAAGTCCACGGGACGATGTCGCTCGTGAATCTGCACCGAGTTCCTCCCGCACAGCGTGATGTGCGGTCGTCCTTCGCCCTCTAGATGAACGAAGTCGCGCTCCCCGCAGGCCCGGCATCCTGCCCTCGGTTTGCCCGCCTGAATCTCGGCTTGTTCATTTGTCCACACATCCCACGACAACAGCGTGCGGCGGATCTTCTCCGTCGCGCCCACCAGAAACTTCAGCGCCTCTGTCGCTTCGATCGAAGCCACCAGGTTCACTGCGGAATTCAGCACGCCTGCGGTCTCGCAGGTCTCGACCATTCCTTCTGGCGGATCGGGGAAGACACACGCCAGGCACGCAGTCGTTCCTGGAATCACGTTCAACGTCACGCCATAACTGCCAACCGCTGCGGCGTAAATCCAGGGCACGCTCATTTTCACGGCGTAATCGTTCACGAGGTACCGCGTTTCGAAATTATCGGTCCCGTCGAGAATCAGTTCCGCTCCTTCCAGGAGGGAATCGATGTTCTCCGGCGTGAGGTCGGCCACTTCGGGCTCGACTACGATCTGCGAATTGAAGGCCGCGATTCGTCGCGCCGCCGCGACAGCTTTCGGAAGAGACTCGCGCGCGTCCGCTTCGTCGAACAGCGTCTGCCGCTGAAGATTGCTGGGCTCAACATAGTCGCGATCAATGATGCGGATGGTTCCCACACCGGCGCGGGCAAGCAGGGAAGAGACGGCAGACCCGGTGGCGCCGCAGCCGACCACGGCCACACGCGCGCGGGCAAGGCGCTTTTGCCCCTCGGCGCCAATGCCCTGAAACAGAATCTGCCGGGAGTATCGTTCGTCGTGATCCAAAGACATTACCAATCCCAAAGCCGCGAAACCTTTATTATAAGTCCCGTGTTTCAGCACCAGGGAGACGCTGATCGGGAAGGGCGCAGCTTCAGCCGTGCCGTAAAGGGCTACGGAGTCGGGAAGGGCACGACTTTAGTCGTGCCGTAATTTCCGCAACATCATTGCGGCTTTAGCCGTTGACGGTGAAGGACCAAATCGCCGTCACCAGTACCGCGTCTGTGCGGTGCGCACAGACAACGTTGCTTTCCACCCATTCATCGAAACAATGAATCACCAACCGGGTCGAGGAGTCTTTTTGCGAGCAAGGGCAGCGTTGTGCGGATTGGCGTTCGTGTGCCTGCTGCCATTGCTGGTTTCCGCGCAGCAAACTCCGGCTCCGCCCGCGCAAAATGTTCCTCCACTCGGCAATGAGGCATCGGAGACGCCCAATCCCGCTTTGGGTGCTATTTCGTCCTACCTCGGACTGACGGTTCGCGAAATCCGCTTCACTGGTGTGCCCGTTCGCGAACAGGAGCATCTGCGCGAACTGCTGCCGCAAAAGGCCGGCCACGCGCTCGACCGCGACCTGTTGCGTGACAGCGTGAAAGTGCTCTTTGATACGGGCTTGTTTGCCGATATTCGAGCCGAGGCCGAAAAGAGCGACGGGGAAGTCGTCCTGACATTCTCAATGGTCGGCAACTCCTTCGTGGGATCCGTCACTGTGGAAGGCGACCCCGGCCGTCCCAGTGCGAACCAGTTGGTGAGCGCGAGCAAGCTGCAACTCGGAGAAATCTTCGCTCCGGAAAAAATCGCGCGCTCCACCAAGAACATTCAGCAAGTCATGTCCGACAACGGCTTCTATCGCTCCGCCGTGACTCACGACGAGCATCCCCATCCCGAGACGGCGCAGATGGACGTCGTGTTCCGAGTGACCCCGGGCCCTGCCGCAACCGTCGGCGAGATTACGGTCAACGGCACCTCGGGCTATTCCAAGGGCCAGATTGAAGATATCGCGCACATGCATCCCGGCGATCGGGTGACTGCCGACCGCGTGAGCAGCGCCCTGCAGCGCATTCGCAAGAAGTACCTGAAGCAGAATCGCCTGCTCGCTCAGGTTTCGATCGCTTCCCGCATCTATCGTCCGGACACCAACAAACTCGATTTCACGTTGCTGATCGATCCGGGACCCAGTGTCGACATCGCAGTCGAAGGCTTCAAAATCCGCAAATCTGTTTTGCGCAAACGCGTCCCCGTCTACGAGGAGAATGCTCTCGACGACGACCTGCTGAACGAAGGCCGCCGCAATCTTCTCGACTACATGCAGTCCCGCGGATATTTCGACGCCACGGTCGGCATCAAGAAGCAATCCGATCCCGGCAAGGACGAACTGCGCGCCCTCTACGTCATCGATCCCGGCGTCCGCCACAAACTCGTCAAGGTGATCATTACCGGCAACAAGTATTTTGACCAGCAGGCCTTGCGCTCCCGCATGCAGGTGCAACCGGCGACTCGCCTGTTCAGCAATGGTCGCTTCAGCCAGTCATTGCTCGCCTCCGATCTCAACGGCTTGCAGGATCTCTACCGCGCTAACGGCTTCCGCAAGATTCAAATCAAGAGCGGCGTGCAGGACAACTATCAAGGTGTTGAGAAGCGTCTGGCGATCACGCTGGAAATCACCGAAGGCCCGCAAACGCTCGTCGCGGACGTGAAGATTCTCGGCAACTCCAAGGTTCCAACCGACGACCTCCAAAGCCGCATTGACACGGCGCCCAACCAGCCATACTCGGACTACCGGCTCGCAGGCGATCGCGACACAATCCTCAACTATTACTTTAACAATGGCTTCCCCGACGCCACGCTCGAGGTATCCACTCACCCCGTGGCCGGCGCCGAGGATCGCATCGCCGTGACTTTCAGCATTCAGGAAGGTGGCCAGTTCTTTGTCGACCAGGTGCTCGTTTCAGGGCTAGTGCACACACGGCCTTACGTCGTGCAACGAAAACTTCACATCACGCCTGCCAGCCCCTTGAGCCAGGAAGACATGCTCCGCACGCAAGCCGCACTGTACGATCTCGGAATTTTCAGCCAGGTCGACACTGCGGTGCAGAACCCTAACGGACAAGATCCCTCCAAGAATGTACTGATCGACATCCGCGAGGCCAAACGCTACACCTTCAACTACGGACTCGGACTCGAAGTGCAGACCGGACAGCCGGCGGAAAGCCCAGTAGCGCCGCAGGGTAAGACCGGCATCAGCCCGCGCGTTTCGCTGGAGGTCACGCGCCTTAACTTCCGCGGATTGAACCACACCATCGTCTTCAAGGGACATCTCGGACGCCTGCAGCAGCGCGCGCTGATCAGCTACAACGCGCCGGGCTGGCTCAACAACGACAAGCTATCGCTGTCGTTTACCGGCTTCTACGACAACACCCTCGACATCACGACCTTCACCTCGAAGCGCCTGGAAGGTTCCGCCCAGATCCACCAGTGCTTCGGCAGCAACGATCAGTGCGTTGTGTCCGGGCGTCCACCGACCGAAGCGGTCTACAGCTTTACCTACCGCCGCGTGCAGGCCAGCAACCCTGTCATCAGCCCCAACTTGATTCCGATCCTCTCGCAGCCAACCCGCGTCGGAATTCCAGCACTTACCCTCATCCGCGACCGTCGGGACAGCCCGCTTGAATCCACCAAGGGTGCCTACAATACCCTCGACGCTGGAGTTGCCGCCAGCTACTTCGGTTCGGAAGCGGACTTTAGCCGCATCCTTTTTCAGAATTCGACCTACTACACGTTTGGCAAGAATCGCCCGCCCGAAAAGCGCTTCGTCTTCGCACGCTCGACCCGTATCGGGATTGAGAATCCTTTTGGCAAGACCGTAATCGTCGAGCCCAACGAAGCTGTTCCCATCGGCGCCACCCTGATTCCGCTCCCCGAACGTTTTCTTTCGGGAGGCGGCAACTCTCATCGCGGCTTTGGGTTAAACCAGGCAGGACCGCGAGATTTGAAGACGGGTTTTCCGCTCGGAGGCAGCGCCTTGTTTCTTAATCAGCTCGAATTGCGCTTGCCCCCGGTCGACCTGCCCTACGTTGGAAACAACATCAGCTTTGCTGTCTTCCACGACATGGGCAACGTTTTCGCCAAGCCCGCCGACATGGTCAACAATTTGTTTCACTGGCGCCAGAAGGGTCCCGACCTCTGTTTGCACGAGAGCACCTACACACAATGCGACTTTAACTACGTTTCGCACGCGGTCGGACTCGGGGTGCATTACAAGACACCCATCGGCCCGATTCGCCTGGATTTCGGATACAATCTGAATCCGCCCGCTTTTCCCAGTTTTCAAACGGTGACCAACACTGTGAACGACGTCACGTCGTCCACGCAGTTCGTTCCGCAGCGGGCCAGTCACTTCAATTTTTTCTTTAGTATTGGACAGGCATTTTGATGCGTAAGCTCCCCCTTCTGTGGATCTTCATTTTGGCCCTGGCTCCTCTCGGACGCGCTGCCGACGTGGTCGATCGCATCGTCGCGACCGTCAACGGCCACGTGATTCTGCAGAGTGATTGGGACGACGCGATCCGCTTCGAAGCCTTCGTCGAAGGCCGCCCCCTCGATCGTCTGAGCGACCAGGACCGCAATCGCGCACTCGATCGCCTCATTGACCAGGAACTTCTCCGCGAACAGGCGCAGGGTGCCGACTCTTCTCAACCGCCAGCCGACGAAGTGCAACAGCGCATCATGGACCTGCAGAAGGAGCATAAGGCCACGACTTCCTCCGCGTGGCACGCAGTGCTCGCGCACTACGGCCTCGCTCAGAAGCAGGTCGAAACCTGGCTCGCTCACGACATCGCAGTGTTGCACCAGGTAGAAGCCCGGTTGCGTCCCACCGTTCAAATCCAGCCTCAGACCATCGAGAGCTATTACCAGCAGACTTTTCTCCCTGAGTTGCGCAAGTCCGGAGCGCAGGACGTTCCCCTCGCACAGGTGTCCGGCAAAATTCGCGAGATCCTCACCGAGCAGAAAGTGAATGAGCTGTTCTCTTCATGGCTGCAGACGTTGCGCTCCGAAAGTAAGATCAACACCTCCGCCCCGACTCCTCCTCCGCCCACCGGAGGCCAGGGTTCGTGACCGAAGCCGACGCGAAGCCAACGCGCCGCAAGTGGTGGAAATACCTTCTCGTGCTCTGTCTGCTGGGCCTGGTCGCACTTGGCGCGGCCGCCTGGTACATGACCACCGATTCCTTCCAGGCTTACGTGCGTGCCCGCATCGTCGCCGAAATTGAGAAAGCGACCGGCGGCCGCGTTGAACTGGGCACGTATCACACGATCCCGTTTCGCCTGCAGGCCGAAATCCGCGGCCTCACCATCCACGGCACCGAGGCAGCCGACGACGTTCCGCTCGCCCACGCCGATCGCGTCGTTGCCCGCATCCGGATCATCTCGCTGCTCGAAACCGAGTTCGGCTTCAAGTCGATCGTGATCGAACGCCCCGTCATCCACCTGATCGTTCATCCCGACGGCTCGACCAACATTCCCGCCCCCAAGGTGCAGCGCGCGTCCACCAAAACACCTGTGGAGGAACTGTTCGCCCTCTCCATCCGCAACCTGCAAGTGCGAGACGGCAATTTCCTTTGGAACGATCAGGTCACGCCCTTCGACTTCGACGTCAACAACGTTTCCGCCGACATGACGTATTCGTTTCTGCGGGGGCGCTATGAAAGCACTCTGAATCTGGGCCGGGTAAGTTCGCGCTATCGCGACTTTCAGCCCTTCGCATGGACGGCCGCCGCCCGGTTCATTCTGAGCAAGAATGAAGTGGAAGTGAGTTCGCTCAGGGTGGATACCGGCCGCTCCCACATCGATGCCAGTGGTCGAGTTCGTGACTTTGCGAACCCCGTCATTAGCGCCGACTACAAAGGCGCGGTCGATCTTGCCGAACTCGCCTTCATCACGCGCCAAAAAGAACTTCGCAAGGGCTTTGTCGACATCAGCGGGAAGGGAACCTGGACCGCGGAGAAGTTCGCCTCCGAAGGCAAGTTTGCGCTGAAGAATTTCGAGTACCGCGACGATCAAGTCTCGTTGCGCGACGCCAGCCTGAATTCCGATTTCTCTGCAAACGATCGCCAACTGAAGCTCAGCAAAGCGCAAGGCCGTCTGCTGGGTGGATCGGTCACCGGCGATGCCGAGATCACGAACTGGCTGCCTTCTCCTGTGCCCGATGGAGCGTCGGGCGTCCCCGCCCGACGGACGGACGAGACGCCCATCTCTCCAAAGTCGGCCTCAGAAGCAAAGGCCCGCAGCACAAGATCGGCCGCCAAAGAAAAAGAACGCGCGAAAGAAAGAAAGATCGAAGAGCAAAAAGGCGTCCTGCGTGTGCGCATGAAAGACATCTCCGCTGGCGCTCTGGCCGCGGCCATCAGCACCCGCCAATATCCTCTCGACCGCTTGAATCTCGCCGGCAACGCCGACGGCACCATCGATGCCCGCTGGATCGGGTCTCTGAACCGCGCCGAAGCTGAGTTCGCCGTGACCCTCGCGCCTCCCGCCAAGCTACGTGACGGGCAGATCCCCGTCACCGCCAACGCGCGCGGCACTTATCGCGCATACGCAGACGAACTGGAACTCGCTCAGCTCGACCTGGCGACGCGCGCCTCGCAGGTGCATGCCAATGGAAAACTCGCAGGGACATCCTCACTGCAGCTGTCCGCTTCAACGTCTGACCTTGCCGAACTGCAACCCCTGATTCTCGCGTTAGGCGGACCCAGCCGCTTGCCTGTTAGCCTGCACGGCAGTGCGCACTTCACGGGTGCCGCCAGTGGGAAAGTGTCATCGGCAAGCTTGTCCGGTCACCTGCAGATCCAGGACTTCGATTCCATCCTTCCAGCCACCAGTCGCACTCCCGAGCAGAAGGTGCACTGGGACAGCCTCGCCGCCGACATCCAGATCTCACCGCGAATACTCGCCGTTCGCCACGCCTCGGCCGTGCACGGCGATACCACCGCACAATTCGACATATCCGCGAACATGACTCGCGGCAGCTTCACCCCCAACGACGCCTTTACAGCACACATCGACCTGCACAACGCTGACATCGCCGAAGTGCAGGCCATCGCGGGATACAACTATCCCGTCCGCGGCAAATCGAACTTAACTCTGCAGGCTTCAGGCACCCGCGCTCAACCGCATGCCGAAGGACACCTCCAGGTCGCCGACGCGATCGTGTACGGCCAGCCCCTTCACCAGTTCGAATCGGATCTACGCCTGACGGGAAACGAAGCGTCGCTAAACAACATGCACGTTGCCTACTACGACTCGCAAGCGAGCGGCGGCGGCGCCTACGACCTCGACACGCACACGTATCACTTCAATCTCACCGGCAAGAATTTCGACCTGACGCGCATCCCACGCCTGCAGACGACGCGCGTCCCCATTGAAGGCCGCGTGGATTTCACTGCCCAGGGTTCCGGCACGAAAGACATGCCGGTCGTCAATGCGAACATCCTAGTGCGCGATCTCACGCTCGATCGCGAACGCGCCGGCAACCTGAATATCGACGCGGTCAGCGAGGGCGAGACCATCCACCTTACTGCCCGCTCCGAATTTGAACATGCGCAATTCAATCTCGACGGAACCGTGCAGGCGGGCGACGACTTCCCGGCGGATCTCACCGTCCGCTTCAACCACTTCGACCTCGACTCCATCTTTCGCGAATACCTCAATGGCCGCATCGCGGGACATTCCGGCGTCACCGGCGTAGTCCAGGTTCGCGGACCGCTGGGCAAGCCGCGCGACCTCACGGTCACAGCCAATCTGGACGGTTTCGACGTCACCGTTGATGAAGTCGCTCTGAAGAATGACGGCCCGATCAAGCTGTCGATGGCGCAGGAAATGGTGCGTCTCGAGCAGTTCCGCATCGTGGGCGAGAACACGAATCTCTCCGCACACGGCACCGCTTCATTGGCGGGCGGCAACGATCTCGATCTCGCCGCCGAAGGCCACCTGAATCTGCAACTGATTCAGACGCTCAATTCCAATTTCAGTTCCTCGGGCCAGGTCGATCTTTCCCTGGCCATAACGGGACCGATGGCCGACCCGCTGTTGCAGGGGAAGGTCAACGTGAATCACGCATCGCTCGCCTACGCCGATCTGCCCAGCGGCCTGAGCGACATGAACGGGTCGCTCACGTTCAATAAGAATCGACTGCAGATCGACAACCTCACCGCGCATAGTGGCGGCGGTACGATCACGCTCACCGGCGGCGCTACAACTTACCAGGGCCAGATTAATTTCGATTTCAGCGCCAACGCCGAAGATGTGCGCTTGCGCTATCCGCCCGGTGTGAGTTCGACAGCGAACGCCGACCTCCGCTTCTACGGATCGCGCGAGGGTTCCACGCTCAGCGGCGACGTCACCATTACGAAACTTGCCGTCACTCCCGGCTTCGATTTCGCGGCTTACGCGGCCAGCAGTTCGCAATCGGTAGTCGTGCCGCCCGCGACGTCGCCCTTGTATCGCGTCAAGCTCGACGTGCACGTAGTCACGGCGCCCGATCTCCAGATGCAGACTGCCATCGCCAACCTGTCTGGCGACGCCGATCTTCGACTGCGCGGCACTGCCGCCAAACCCGCGTTGCTTGGCCGCGTAGAAGTTCTGGAAGGCGAAATCAACTTCAACGGTGCGAAGTATCGATTGGAACGCGGCGAGGTATTGTTCCAGAGCCCGGTCAGCATCAAGCCGGTTCTCGACCTGCAGGCCACCACCCGAGTCCGCGACTACGACATCACGGTGAGCATCAACGGCGACACCAGCAAGCCCCTGAGCGTGAAGTACCGCTCCGATCCGCCCTTGCCGGAAGCGGACATCGTTGCCCTGATTGCCGTGGGACAAACGCGCGAACAGTCGGCCCAGATGGCACAGTCGGGAGACTCGGCTTTCAGCCAGACTGCTTCGAACCTGATCCTGAGCGAAGCCCTGAATTCGACGGTAAGCAACCGCGTCCAGAAATTGCTGGGGATCAGTAAGATCAAGATCGACCCGCAGGGCTTGAGTACGGAAACGAACCCGACCCGGGGTCCGCAGGTCACCATCGAGCAGCAGATCTCAAACAACTTCACGCTGACCTACAGCCAGAACGTCTCCCAGGCCTCGCAGCAGATTATCCAGGGTGAATATTACGTTCGCCGCAATGTTTCTATCGTGGGCACCCGCGACCAGAACGGCGTAGTCAGCTTCGACGTAAAAATCCGCCAGCGCAAAAAGTAGGGTGCCATTTTGAACGGATTCACGAAGTGCTGGATAACGAAGGAATGGCGGAGAGGGTGGGATTTGAACCCACGATACCCGTTAAGGTATGTCCGCTTTCGAGGCGGATCGTTTCAACCACTCACGCACCTCTCCGCGTGAAAAACCGGGGTCAATGGCTTGTGGTCAAGCGCCAGCGACCGTGCAACTTGTTTTCGATCTCTTTGCTTTGTCGCCTCGACTAGCGACTGCCTTACCGTCGCTCCCGAAAAAATGTCTGTAGCAGTTCCGCGCTGCGGCCCGCCAGCACTCCGCCTTGCACTTGTATGCGGTGGTTCAGCAGGGGATGGTTCAGAACCTGCATCACCGAGTGGACCGCTCCGGCTTTCGGGTCGTCGGCGCCGTAGATCAAGCGTTTGATGCGGGCGTGCACCAGCGCCCCGGCGCACATCGCACAGGGCTCAATTGTAGCAAACAGATCACATTCCTCCAGGCGATGGTTACCAACGATCGCCCCCGCCTCGCGTAATGCCACGATCTCGGCGTGTGCTGTCGGATCCTTGTCCGCCAAATTGCGATTCCATCCGCAGGCAACGACACGGCTCTCGTACACGACGACAGCGCCGACCGGGACCTCTCCGATTTCCAGCGC
The DNA here is from genome assembly GCA_963745435.1 of uncultured Acidobacteriota bacterium. GTDB lineage: Bacteria > Acidobacteriota > Terriglobia > Terriglobales > Acidobacteriaceae > Gp1-AA133. The sequence continues at coordinate 610,266 of CAVUXK010000008.1, forward strand.
ACGTTGCGCTGCTCGCAAAGCCTCTTCCATGAAGAGTTCATCGGAATGGTCGCTAGCCTTCGTTTTGTCGTGGGTCAAGGCGGATTGGAAACGTCGCGGCAAGATTCCCTGCCCATTGTATCGAGGTCGAGGGGAGCATGAGATCGCTCATTATGCTTAAAGCGAAGTTTGCGCATTAGAAAGTCCCAGGGACGTCGTTGAGGGCGTGGGTAGCCTTAGACTCGGGGGCGATGCCAAATTGCTCCCTGAAGCCTCCAAAACGCCAGGAAACGGCATTCCAGGAGGTGTTCGGACGGTCATCTGGTGGCGAAACCTAACCCTCTACGTGTTTTCAATGACTTAGCTTTTAGAGAATGGAGAACAAACCCGACACTGGGGCGTTCCTGCTAGAGCGCCGCTGCATTGACGCAACGGCAAGTCCAGATAAATTGTCAGAACAGGTGGAGGACCGCTCGCAGGCTGTAGGGAAGCAGAAGGACAAGCCGTGGGCCCTCCGCAACCAACAGCCAGTGGGCCGCGAATACCGTTGGGACGGCGATCGCAAGCCAGCGCAGTTCTGTCCGAGATGTCAGCAACGTCTTCATGACCGCTCTAGATCTAGTACGCGCGAGTAGGCGAGGAAGTTCCGTCGGAGAAGCGTTACACCCGTTCTTCCAAGCCCGCAGCACCATGGAAGTTGCTGTCTTTGTGGGTTTTGTTGTGTCAGCACGTGACGCGCGCACCGCCTTTGCGCTATGCTAGCGGCGTCATGGGAATGCCGAACATTCTCCGCAAGGTGCTGCTATTGGATCTGCTGCAGGGACTGAAAGTTACGTTCATGTACCAGGATCCGAAAGAGAACTATACCGAGCAATATCCTCTGGAACGGCCGCAGGTGGCGGAACGCTACCGCGGCGCACCCCGGTTGAATGTCAATCCGGATACCGACGAGACCATGTGCATTGCCTGCGACTTGTGTGCGCTGGCGTGTCCTGAGAATTTGATCGTGGTGTCGAGCGAGCGCAACGAAAAGACCCGCCGGAAGGAACTTACCAACTTCACGTACGATTTGAGCCGCTGCATGTTCTGCGGGCTGTGCGAGGACGCTTGCCCGACCGACGCGCTCGAACTGACACAGGATTTCGAGTTGGCGAATTATTCGCGCGAAGACATGATCTGGGACCGTGAGACTCTGGAAAAAGGCCCAAGGCCTACGGTCTACAAGAAGTAGACCTTTCCTACAAAATCGAATCGCTGCAGACCCGGCGCCTGAAGGCGCCTTTTCTTTGCGCTTTTGCGGCATGCCTGAAGGCATGCCCTGATACGAACACTTTTCCCGTGCCAACTCACGGGCTTCCTTACTCCATGCGCCCCGCTTACCGGTGCTCCGCCAGCTTTCTTTCGGGTAGAAAGTACATCGCCGGGATCAATAGGTAGACGAAGTATGGAATGTAAATCGAGACGTGAGCCAGGCCACCTGCCGTCAGGTAAAGAAATCCGGAGAACAGATTCTTGGTTTGCACACGCGCGTGATATTCGCTCATCTCGGGATCGTGCTGATGCTGGCGAACGAGTTCAATACGCAGCAGCCAGAAGGCGAAGCCGCACATCGCGAGATTGAAGCCGTAAAGCGACACTGGAAACGGCGCCCGAGGATTGCGCCCCATGAAATCGGTGACAAATGGGGTGAGCGACATCCAGAACAGCAGGTTGATATTGGACCAGAGTAGGCGCGGGGTGACTTCGCACACGGCGTGAATCAAATGATGATGATTGACCCACATGATCGCGACCACGAGGAAGCTGAGAGCGTAGCTCAGGAAAATTGGCGCCTGCTTGAGCAGCGAAGCAAACGTGGGCTCGGCCGGATGCGTGAGTTGCAGCACCATGATGGTCACGATGATGGCAATCACGCCGTCGCTGAATGCCTCCAGCCGGCTGGTGCTCATGGGGTTGTTGGGCATGCAGATGATAGTGGCCGACGGGCTTTCGCCCGAGAGGCGTTAGTCGAGATTGTAAACGGCGGCCCTGCCTTCTGAGACGTCCTGCTGGTTATAGCCTCAAAGCGTCCATCTTGGGATTCTCGTACACATCGTCTTCGCCGGGATAGCGAAGGTCCCTCTCGAATCGGCCACTTTCCTTGGCCAGCGCCCAGATGAGACTCTCCCCTGCGGGCAAGATGCGGGGCTGTGAGTTGTAGATTTCGTCAGAGTATGCGTACTCCGAATCCACGAGTTTCCATCCCTTGGTTGTAAACATGTTCATGAGGTCAGCAAGGAAGAGGGCATTCAGCGGATTGTGATGCAGCACAACGGTGTGACGTACTGAGCGGCCAAGCAGTCGTCGAGATAGAGAGTCGTAGAACTGAGAGCGTTCCCAGATGTGTTCAAGGAAAAAATCGCGGTAAGGCCTGAGATTGCCCCGCGGATTCTGTTTTGCGCACGCCTCCATTCGGGTGCTGATCGCCCAATCGGACGCGTCGATGCTGGCCCGCCCGATTCGATAGCCGTTTTTCCTGAGGAACAATCGCATGCCGTCCCGCTTCTCTATGGTGTCTCCTTCTTTGAAGTAAGGGAATCGAAAGAGCCGGGTGAAGTGGCGATACGTGGAGATCAAGGATTCGTTTCGAACAGCGTCGGCTTCGAATGCGGCCAGGGTCGTATTTCCATCCCCCGCTGTCGTACTGGCATTGAAATAAAGATGCGAGTAAGAGTGATTGGCAATCGCATGCCCCGCTTGGTCCCATTGCGAGATGAGTTTGGGGCCCTCCCTATCATCGATCCGTTTTCCAGTGACAAAAAGAATTGCCCGAAGTCTTCGTGCACTCAGCGCATGCAGGATGCGGTCGTTAATCTCTTGCCAATGCAACCCTGCACCGCCCTCAAGTGTTGGATCGTCGAAAGTGAAGGCCACTTCAGGCGAAGTTCCAGAACTGGTAGCCCGGGAAAAATGGCCTAGCGCAACGGTCGTTGCGAAGCCGAGGAATTGTCGACGGTTCATTTAGCAAGCAATCTAGCAAGGCGGGGGCGTCGCGTCCAGATCAGGGTGTAAGCCACGAACCAGCTAGGACGGCAAGCGAGGAACATCATCCACTTTGGGTTGCTGCTGGGTCATGCAGTGCATTGCTCCAAATCCCCATATCAAATCGCCCGAGTAGATGGGAATAATTTTGCGGGTGGGGAAGACCTCGGCCAGCAGGTTAAGCGCGATGCGGTCGTTTGGATCGTTGAAGACCGGCACGAGCACAATGCCGTTGGCGATATAGAAATTCCCATAACTGGCCGGGCAGGCGGCGGCTTTCGAAGATGACCGGCGAGGGCATGGGAAGTTCGACGATCTCGAACGACTTGCCGTGTTGATCGGTGGCGGCCTTGAGGCGGCGCAAGATTCTGTTGCAGGGGTGCGTGATTCTCATCCCGGCGATTGGGTTCGACCATGGTCAGGATGCTTCGCTTCGCGACGAAGCGCGTGATGTCGTCTACGTGGCCGTGGGTGTCGTCGCCGGTGATGCCTCGGCCGAGCCAGAGCACCTTGTCGATCCCGAGGAAGGTGGCGAAAACTTGCTCGTAGTCCTTTTTCTTGAACCCGGGATTGCGGTATTGAATTTTGCTTAGCAGGCACTCTTCTGTGGTCAGTAAAACTCCGGCGCCATTGCTATCGATGGATCCACCTTCGAGAACAACGGGCTTGCCGCGGTGGCGGGCAGGGAACTCCACTGCACGAGCCGCTTTCGCCATGAGCGAGCCGATTTTTTCGTCGTGGCAGTAGTTTGGATACTTTGCCCAGGCATTGAAGCGCCACTTGATGGCTTGCAGGGATCCTCGCTCGGGTCGAGGCGCTTGGGCGCCCGCTTCAAGCTCCGGAATCATTGTGGCGCGAACATTCCCGCGGGCGGGGGCGCCCGCGCCACATACGAAGGTGCATCCGCTATCGCGCGTCCAGACGCGGTCAGTGGGCCAGCGATGAAAGCGGACGTTCTTGTTCAGCGCATTCGCAAGGCGCAGCACCTTGCGTGCGCCCTTTTCTGAAGGCGCGTCGTTGACGATCAGGTCGACGGGTTCATGGCGCGTGAGGTTTCGGATGATTTCCGCGTACACCCACGGGATCGGTTCGAATTTTCCGGGCCAGTCTCCCTTGAAGTGGGGCCATGCAAGCCAGGTCGAGGCGTGTGGCTCCCATTCGGCCGGCATGCGCACGGCTCCGAGCATACTTGAAGTATTACTTGAGATGTCGGTGTCTCTCTGCGGCCTCTGCGGCATTTCTCTGCGGTCTCTGCGTTTTAGGGTTTCGTTTTCAAGCTAATCAATCATCCGGCTCGTGATGGGCGCGTAGCTGTCGATGCGGCGGTCGCGCAGGAAGGGCCAGTTGCGGCGGATGTCTTCGAGCTTGCGCAGGTCGACCTCGGCCGTGAGGATTTCTTCCTTGTCGTGCGAGCCCTGGGCCAGGACGCGGCCAAAGGGATCGGAGATGAAGGATCCTCCCCAGAATTCAAGCCCGTCGCCGGCCTTCGCTTCGTTTCCGCGCACGTTGCCGGTCTCAAAGCCCACGCGGTTAACGACGCCTACATACACGCCGTTGGCAATGGCGTGGGCGCGCTGAATCGTGCGCCAAGCGTCGTATTGCGCTTCGCCAAACTCGGCCTTCTCAGAAGGATGCCAGCCGATCGCGGTCGGGTAGAAGATGAGGGTCGCTCCCTGCAAGGCTGTCAGGCGAGCGCCTTCCGGATACCATTGGTCCCAGCAGACGAGCGTCCCGATTCTTCCCGCGTCCGTATCGAATGCACGGAAGCCCAAGTCCCCGGGCGTGAAGTAGAACTTCTCGTAATAGAGCGGATCGTCGGGGATGTGCATCTTGCGGTAGATGCCGCGTAGTGTGCCATCGCGATCGAACACTGCCGCCGTATTGTGGTAAACGCCGGGCGCACGCTTCTCGAAAAGCGAAGCGACGAGAACGACGCCAAGCTTCTTGGCGGCAGCTGAGAGTTTCTCAGTTGTAGGGCCGGGAATCGGTTCGGCGAGATCGAACAGCGCGTGATCCTCGCGCTGGCAGAAGTATTGGGTCTGGAAAAGTTCCGGCAGGCACACGACCTGCGCGCCTTCGCCGGCAGCGTCGCCCATTCGGGTGAGGGCCTTTTGCAGGTTTTCTTCCGGGCTGGGGCCGCACGACATCTGCACCAGCGCCACCGTGAACTTTTCTGGCGCCAATCCAATTCTCCTCTCGATTGGGAGATAGCATAGCAAAGGTCGGGTTTGGCAATAAGGCGCGGATCGAAAATCTTAAAACGCAGAGGGCGCAGAGAAAAGCTGCAGAGCACGCAGAGGGCGGACCGAGCGGATTAATTGTTGATGAATTGATGTAAAAGGGGGCTCGGAACGGCTCCTTTTTGCGGTGGTCATTGGCGGCGGCTCGCGGGCTTCTAGTAGAGTAGTCGGTACACATACAAAGAGTTTTTGCCTGGAGGTGTGGGTTGAAGCAGGGCAATCATGATAAGCACGGCCATCCTGAGAAGCACACGAACGGTGGCGGCGACGGCTCGGGGATCGACCGCAAGCTGCATAATCCTATCGAAGACAAGCTGATTCCGCTGGAGCCGCTCGACCTTGGCAAGGTGCGCTCGATTGACGACCTGGTGCGTGCCATGTCGAAGACGGCCTTTACAGGGCGCCAGATGGGTGAAGCCGCGGACGTGCTTGAGGCCATGGCTCGCGACGAGGAGTGTTTCGTCGTGATGACCCTCGCCGGCGCGATGACGGTCGCCAAGCAAGGGTTGATCATCGCCGATCTGATCGACCGCGGCATCGTGAACGCTGTGGTCTCTACCGGTGCCTTGATGGCGCACGGGCTGGTTGAAGCTACCGGACGCGCGCACTTCCGCGTCAATCCCGAAGTTTCGGATGAAGACCTCTACGAGCAGGGCTACAACCGCGTGTACGACACGCTCGAGCCGGAGCAGAACCTCGATGACGTGGAAGAAGTCATGTCGGAGATTCTGGAAGGCTGGGACCACAACGAAGTGATGTGCTCGTTCAAGCTGAATCACACGATCGGGGCGCACCTCGCGAAGACGGCCAAGGATCAGCGCGGCATTCTGAAGTCCGCGTACGAACAAGGCGTGCCCGTGTTTGTTCCGGCGTTTACGGACTCCGAACTGGGGCTGGACGTTGCCCTAAATAATCGTTTGAGGGAATCGACTGGACGGCACAAGATCCGGTTCGATCCGTTCGTTGACCTGGAGCACTTCGCGGCCACCCTGCTCCGGCAGAAGAAGCTCGGGATTCTGACCATTGGCGGCGGCGTGCCGCGCAACTGGTCGCAGCAGTTCGGGCCGTTCGTGGAGTTGCGGCACCGGCGGTTGGGGGAGAACATTCCGCTGAAGCGCTATCACTACGGCGTGCGCATCTGCCCGGAGCCTGTGTACTGGGGCGGATTGTCGGGGAGTCCGTACAGCGAGGCGATCTCCTGGGGCAAGTTCGTGCCGCCCAGCGAGGGCGGGAAGTTCGGCGAAGTGTTCGTGGACGCCACGGTCGGCTTGCCGATTATCGTGGCCGCGGTGTTTGAGCGGCTGGACAAAGACAAGACTGGGAAAGGGAAGGCCAAGAAGAAAGTGGCTGCCAAGTAGTTAGGTCTGCTTTGGGGCGCCCACTCCCGCAAGTGGGGTACTTCCCAGCATCAAGCGAGACACTGATCGCGTGTGTATGGACAACATCTCACTCCAGGATTTTGGGGTTCGCTATGCGGCTGCCTGGTGCAGCCAGGATCCGGCGAGCATCGCCGCATGCTATGGCCTTACCGGATCTCTGACCATCAACGGGGGCACTCCGGCAGTGGGGCGAGATGCGATCGCGGAAGTAGCTCGATCGTTCATGACTGCGTTCCCGGATATGCGGGTAATCATGGACGAGTTGCGCGAACAAGGCGACGCCACTGAGTTTCACTGGACGTTGATCGGCACGAATACCGGGCCGGGCGGCACCGGCCGCCGCGTTCGCATCAGCGGCTTGGAGCGTTGGCAAATTGGGACGGACGGGTTGATCGCGATTTCACTAGGTCAGTTCGACAGCGCCGAATACCAACGGCAACTGGAGCACGCTGTGAAGGAATAGGTCCGGGGCGCGTGTTTGTTTTGAATTGCAAATGCACGGGGCGAAACATTCCCGCCTGATCCAAAACGGTTGAGATACATAATGCGCACCAATCACAACATTGCAGAAGCGATGCCTTAGTTACGTTCGCGCCCAAGTACTTGGAAATGACAGGCACCAAGCCGCGCGGCAAAACGGTCCGATCGGTGGGATGCCAAGCTCTCGTGATCGTGAACGCATCGGAACAAAACCCTCCGCCTTGGATACCTGCCGTTACTCGAATGAACTCTGAGCATAAAGATCGTCCGCGCGACAGCTAGCGGGGGATCTCAGTCGTAAGTTAGACAGTTAGAGGGTCGAAGGAACCACGAATTAACCTAAAATTATGTAAGTCATGCCGTTTTCTTCCTTGATTCTAAGGATTTTCGGGTACACAATGCACGCCATCCTAGGAGCTCGGTGTTCGTGGAGGAGGCCGCGATGTACTCGGAATTCCTCGGGCGCAACATGACCGCGAAATTGCAGCGGCGAATTATGCCGCAGCTCACATGGAATCAGGAAGTTTTTGGCCAACGGGTTTGTGATTGTCTGAAACTTGGAGTTCGTTGGCTTGACTTCGGTTGTGGAAAGCGCCTCCTGTGCGGCGGGTTGGAAAAGCTGGAGTCAAAGCTTTGCCAGTTTCCATTTGTTGGCTTGGATCCCAGTTGGGAGAATCTGCAACAGCAACATCAAGCGACATGGCGTGTCCAGGCCGATGGACACCATCTGCCATTTCGAAGCGAGAGCTTCGACCTCATCACCGCGAACATGGTGATGGAACATGTGAAGTCTCCCAACTTAGTATTCCAGGAACTGGAACGGGTCCTATCGCCCGGAGGGACTGTGTTATTGCACACTCCGAACCTGGCGAATTATTTGGTGGTGGGCAATCGCGTTCTGTCGAAGATGATCCCTCATCACGTTCACGCGGCTATCGTGCGTATTGGCGAAAAACGGAGGGACGAGGAAATCTATCCGACCTTCTACCGCGCCAACACGCGGCGCAAATTGTGCACTCTCGCCGGCTCGGGGTTGCAGGTTACGGTTGAGTTCCTGCCGGGACCACGGCCGTTTTTTCACAATTTCGCCCCCTTGGCCCTCGGCGAGTTGGTCATGATGCGACTTTCACAGTTGCGGCCATTCCAGTCCTTCGGGACAACACTGCTGGTCAGCATGCGGAAGCCAACCCGCGTTGCCTCCGCATGGATGGGCGTCCGTTCCAAAGGCGAGGCTTGAGGAACTGATTCCGTCATCGAAAACAGAGTGGTTTGGGGCCGAGATAAAGCGTAGCAACGCGTCTCAGTTTGTGGGAGAGCATTGGATTTGCCGCAGATGCCAAAGCCCATGGCGGATGAATTCAAAAGGCACGGCTGAGGCCGTGTCCTTTCTTTGGTCTGCTCGTTGCCGGAGTAGCCGCCTTGTGTTCCGGGGCCCTCAAGCTAATCGAAAATCAAAACAGCCGAAGCGATGACCGTGGTCCAGAGGCCGCGTTTGTCGCCGACTGCCGACTGTGTCACGTTCGCGGTACGGACGATTTTGTTCGACAGGCGGTAGATCTGCTTTTTCTCGTCCCAGGAACGGTCGGGGTCGAAATCGACGTTCAGGGTCGTGGCGAGCATTTCGGCGGCCAGTTCTTCAGCGTAGTCTCCGGCGGCGTCTTCCGACTCGCCGAACGAGTGGTGCTCGCTCAGGTAGCCGTAGGTGTTGCGGTCGGATGGAATGGCCACACCGATGCTGGACGCCAGAAGGCGGTGGGGTTCGCGCGTGCTGTTTTCCGCCACCACGGCGAACACGACTTCGCCCGGGTGCAGGAATTTCAGGCCGGTGGCGCGGGGCACGAGCTTGCAGTTGGGCGGGAAAATCGAGGAGACCCGAACCAGGTTTTGAGCGGCGATCCCTGCGTCGCGCAGGGCCAGCTCGAAGGAAGTAAGACGCTCGCGATGCTTGCCAACTCCCTTGGTGAAGAAGATCCGCTTCGGGACCATGTCCTTACTCAATTCATTTGCCTCCAATGGCACGAAAGAATTCAGGAAAACGCAAATCTAACATAGCGATTTGTAAACGTTGGATGAAAAGTTCGGGGAGTGACCAAGAAAAATTACGGGAGCCTCGGCGAGGCTCCCGGGGACGTGTTCTCGAGTTGTAGGACTATTTTCCTCCCCCAACCGACGCGACCTCGATGGTGTCGCCGTTGAGCGTACCTTTCAGGGTGGTAGAGGTGCCAGCGGCCTTGTCCAGGCTGGCCAAGGTGGCCTTGTCGCTCGAATCGAGAGTGTAGACCTTGTCGCCGACCACCAGTGCATACTTGGAGCCCTTGCTGACGCAGGCGCGGGTGCAGTCGGCTTCCGAACCCGACATCATGTGGTGGGCGCCGCACATGGCGTCGCTCACGGTGCCGGTGAAGCTCTGAGCTTTGTCGGCGGCGAAGGCAGTGACAGCCAGAAGCAGGGCCGCCAGAATTAGTGCGAATTGCTGCATACGACTCTTCATTCCACATTCTCCTGCAAAAATAGGACCCGGTTTTTCACCCCAAATTTCGGGCCCTGGGATGTAGTTAGACTAACAGAGACAGTCTCTAGTCGTCAGAACACTTCAGTCGCCAGTCGCTGGTCGTCAGTCGTCAGCAAAACTAAGCGCTGCGCAGACGTTCTGTGCGGTAGATGGTAGATCGTTCCCGGCCCCCCGATCGAGGGATTGGCTGAGGACTGACGACTAGCGACTAGCGACTGTAGTTAATCCGGCGGCTTGATTCCGTAGCGCAGCGACACGTCGACGGTTTTGTCCTCCTCGTTTACGCCCTCGTGAATGCTGATGGTCCAGGTGACGTCGCGGGAGAGCAACTTGATCGTGTCCTGGAAGAAGCGCTGGGGATAGGTCGAGTCGTAGGGATCGGTTTCGCGGAGCGTCCAGGCTTCTTGCAGCCGATCCACGGTCTTCGGGTCGAGGCCTTGAATGTCGAGGTCGCCGAGATGGAAGACTTCTCCTTCGGACACCGCCAGGGTATAGGCGACGGTTTTGGCGACTTCGTCAAGCTTGGCCTGGGGTTTCACCTTGGCTACCATGTATCCGCGCGTGCCGTAGAGCGTGTGGATGGCTTCGAGGTCGCTCTTGAGCTCAGGAGCGTTGGCGAGATCTCCTGGCTTGGCGTGAATGAGAGCCTGCAGCTTGTCGGCAGAGAATATCTTGTTGCCTTCCCACTTGATGTCGGAGATTTTGTACTGCGCGCCGGGGACGACGGTGAGTTGCACGGCGATCTGGGTTTCGTCGGCCGTCTCGCCTGCAACCTTGGGCTGAGGATCAGAGATGGTCGCGTTGAGGAATCCTCGCGCCTGGTAAATGGGCAGCAGATAGGTTTGCGCGAATATCCGGACCGCAGACCGCGAGTAATCTTTCCCGATGAGTTTTTGGGACGCCGCTTGCAGATCGGGAAGCTCTTCTGAGCCCGCGCCCTGAAAGGTGATGTCGGCGACGCTCATGGTCACGCCGGTGACGCGAAAATTGATGGCATCGATGGGCCCGCCGGGCTCTTTGGATTCGCGAACATACTCGGCGCGGGCAGTGACGTTGAAGGGAACGAGCAGGTTCTGCAGGATGTCGGAGATTTGATCGGAGAGCGTCCCGCCGATTGGGACTTGTCCTTTGAACAGCGGGAGTCTTTCGTGGATGCGGGCGAGCAGCTCGCCGTCGTTAAACCAGACGAAGTTTTCGAAATGTGCCGGGACCAGCTTGTCGCTGTCGGTGAGTTCGAGATCGAGCCGGGTGCCGTTGGGGACGGCCGAGTAGCTGTAGGAAATGTCGCTAAACAATCCGGAATCGTTCAGTTGGTGGGCGGCTTTATTGAAATCGGCCTCGGTAACATTCGCTCCGATTTCAAGGCCCGAAGCGGCAATGACTTCGGCCTGGGCGTAGCGCTTGGTGCCACCGACATGAATGGCAGCCAGCTTTCCCTTGATAGGGGCCGCCTTGGCAGCGGATTTTTGCGCCGTTTGGCCGAAAGCAGCAATGCTGAGGAGCAAGAATGCCAGGATTCGCGCAGGTTTTGTCACGCAAGTGATTTTATCGGATTCACACAGCCACGGAGGCTCGAAGCACTCCCTGCAGAGGTGAATGAACGGCGGTCCGCTAGAAGCTGGCGGTTGTGGAATCCCACCCTAAAGCGCAAAGGACGCGCTTTTAGGATGGGGCACCCGCAGGCCAGGACGGACCGTGGCTCTCTAGGATGGGGACTGGAAGAAGGGCATTCAGCGGCCGCGCTTGGTGGTTTCGAGGGCCGGGTCGAGCGCCTTGATTTTGACGGCGGTGTCGATGAAGACCAATGCCGCGCGGCTCAAGGCTTTGTCCTTGCGGAACACCAGGGCCAGGTCGCGGCGAATGTGAGCATCCGCGATGGGGATAATTGCGAGCGTGTTGGCGCGAACATCTTCGGCAACGTTCGACCGGGCGATAAAACCGACACCGACATCGGCGGCCACGAATCGCTTCAGCAGTTCGCTCGAGTCGAGTTCCATGGAGATCTGCGGCTTCATGCGGCGCTCGTGAAAAAGATTTTCGAGCGCGTCGCGGGTGTGGCCGCTTTTCGGCATCAGGAGAGGGAAAGCGCCGACTTCTTCTATGGTGACGGACTTCAGGCGGGCCACCGGGTGCTGCGGCGGGACGATGACCACGAGTTCGTCGCGGTGAATGGGTACGACGGTGAGGCGTGGATCGGTGACGGGCAGCGAGACGACGCCGAAGTCGACCGAATTGTCGATGACGGAGTCGAGGGTCTTTGCATAATCGGCACGCTTGATGCCGACTGAGACGTCAGGATAGTTCTTCTTGAATTCTGCGAAGACTTCTGGGAGCACGTGCAAGCAGGTGCCTTCGTTGGCGCCGACCACGATTTCGCCTCTCGGGATACGTTCTGTCTCAGCTATGGCGATACAGATCGCGCGGCGCGCTTCGATGGTGTCTTCGGTGTATTTCAGGAAAAGCTTGCCGGAAGCCGTCAGGGAGACTTTTCCGCCGGAGCGATCGAGCAAGCGGGCTCCGACTTCTTCCTCGAGCGCACGGATCTGCGATGAGACCGCAGGCTGCGTGCGGAAACGCTTCTCCGCGGCCCGCGAGAACGAGCACAGGCGGGCAACTTCCAGAAAAGTTTCCAGTTGGTCGAAGTCCATTGTGTCGGTCGACTGCTCCAGCAAGATGGAGGAGGACAGCTACTCCTCTTGCGGTCGGGCGTTTTGAGACGGCGTGTTCTTCGGCCACCATCATAAATGCTTCGAATCGAAAGCATTGAAACAATGAATTGGCTATCTGCGGCGGAGCCCTTGTAGGATGCCGGCAACCGAGAATTGGCGTGAGAAGCAGGGCTTGCGTCTCGGCCCTGCCTTCTTCCTCCGCCGGTCGCGAAAAACCCGCCCGACTCGCTGCTGTGCACCCGGCTGCGGATAAACTCCGCTTATTCCCTCCATAAAAACAATCAATTTCGGCGGCCTTGGTGCGGCTTCTACACTCTAGCGGCGACTTAAGAACGGCCCCGCCTCGCAGGCCAACTTCCGCGATCTGTGCTCGATCGATTGGGACCTTGGCTCCCGCTGACTTTCAGCAGTGCTCGAGGCCTTGAAGAAGGGCGCGGCGCCCTCGTGTTTTTCGAAAGGCAAATATGTCGGACCCAATGCTGGTGTTGGATTTTGCTAAGCGAAACGACGTCAAGATTCTGGACTTGAGATTCACTGATCTTCCCGGGCTGTGGCATCACATCTCGTATCCCATCGAGCAACTCACCGAAGCGTCGCTCGAAGAAGGCTTCGGCATGGATGGGTCGTCGATTCGCGGATGGGCGGCCATCCACGAAAGCGACATGCTGCTGATTCCAGATCCCACGTCGTACTTGCTCGACCCGTTCACGGAAGTATCCACGCTGGTGATGATCGCCGACGTCATCGACCCGGTGACGAAGCAGCGCTATGACCGCGATCCGCGCTACATCGCGCGCAAGGCGGAGCTTTACCTGGGAGCATCGGGCGTGGCCGATACGGCGTATTTCGGGGCAGAAGCGGAATTCTTCATCTTCGACAGCGTGCGCTTCGATCAGCGCGAGCAGCATGGCTTCTACTTCGTCGATGCAGAAGAGGGGCGTTGGAATTCCGGAAGAGTAGAGAACAATCTCGGTTATCGCCCGCGCTACAAGGAAGGTTATTTTCCGGTGCCGCCGACGGACCACTACCAGGATCTGCGGAGCGAGATGGTGGTCACCATGCAAAACGCCGGGATGACGGTGGAATGCCATCATCACGAAGTGGCTACGGCGGGGCAGACGGAGATCGATCTACGCTTCAATTCGCTGGTGAAGTCGGCCGACAACATGCTGCTGTTCAAGTACATCGTGAAGAACGTCGCCAACCAGTACGGCAAGACGGTGACGTTCATGCCGAAGCCGATTTTCGGCGACAACGGCAGCGGGATGCACACGCACCAGTCGCTCTGGAAAGAGGGCCGGCCTCTGTTCGCGGGCGACGGATACGCGGGCCTTTCGCAATTGGCGTTGTGGTACATCGGCGGCCTGATTAAGCACGGACCGGCGCTGGCGGCCCTGATTGCGCCGACGACGAATTCCTACAAGCGGCTCGTGCCGGGGTTCGAGGCGCCGGTGAACCTGGCGTATTCGCGGCGGAACCGGTCGGCGGCATGCCGGATTCCGATGTACTCGTCCGCACCGGCGGCGAGGCGGGTCGAGTTCCGGCCGCCGGATCCGAGTTGCAATCCGTACCTGGCGTTTGCTGCGATGATGATGGCCGGGCTGGATGGGATCGAGAATAAGATGGATCCCGGGCCGCCGCTGGATAAGGATGTCTACGACCTCGGGCCGGAAGAACTCGCAAAAGTTCCCTCGATGCCCGGGTCACTGGAGGACGCGCTGGACGCGCTGGAGCGGGACTCGGGGTTCTTGCTGAAGGGCGACGTGTTCACGGAAGAATTGCTGCGGACGTACCTCGAGTACAAACGGGAGAAGGAAGTAGAGGCTGTGCGATTGCGGCCGCATCCATACGAGTTTTTGTTGTATTACGACATCTAGTCTGTCTTGGGATTGGCGAGGGCGAGACGCCCTTACGACTGCCGGCGGGCTGCCGGCGCTACGGTTTCACGCTACAATGGCGCGCTTGCTGGAGCGTCCCCGATGCGTGAGGCTCTCTCCGGGAGCACGCCTATCCAACGGGAGCCTTCATGAAGCGCGCGCTGACTCTGCTTGCCCTGCTTTTTTTCTGTCTAACTCTTGCGAATGCACAACAGAGTCCGTCTTCCGCCGTTGGCGGTGGACGACTTTTCTTTCCCCGCAACTTTATTTGGGGATACAGCCAGTTCGATGTCGCCCCTCCGCACAATGAGCCGGATCCAAACTTGTGCGCTGCCAATGCCGGGGATTTTGGCGGTAAGGATGCGCCCTGTAACGCGTTCGCGCGCTACATGCTGTCGGGGTACGTGGAGGTGCGGCCGTTTGCGCGGACGGAATTGCGCCGGCTGTTCTTTTTCGGCGCGCCAAATTTTCTGTTCGGCAAGAATCTTCCGCACACGCTTTACACGTGGTCGCCCGACGCGATCGGGTGGGAACGCTCATGGGGCGCAGGAGTCACGATCGGCCGGGGCTTTGAGCTGCGCGTGACGCAGCATTTTCTGTTTCAGCGTTTCGGAGCGCGGGATCGGTATTTGGGCACAGCCGATCTCGGACTGAACGGGCCGTGGGGACGCTACAACGTGATCGGAGTGAGGAAGTATTTTGGACATCGGGATGCGGATTAGCGTATGCGCCGGGATCTTACCGGCAACCTTAAGGCTGCATAACAGAACTGCGGCCCCAAAATCGCTCCCAATCGGTTAATGAGTGCAGCGAGGATGTTTCGCCAATTGGGAAGTGAGCTGCTTTGAGTTTTGTACAATTTAGGAGCCGGGAGCAAATGCTGGTGAAAATCCAGCCGCCAACCTGAACGACTGGTTGGTTCGTCGTCTAATTCTTAAGACATCCCGGCTGAATTGTCTCAATGACTGTAATCGGGATGTTACAACAACGATCCGCGCCCTAGCGCGGAGCGCCTTCCTGTCGAGAGTAAGATATTGCAATTCTGAAAGTGAAGCCGCTCCTCACACAATGACTCCCTCAAGGATGGTCGAATTACGTTGCCCGCATTGTCATGCGTCCCACTGGGAAATCGACTCTGACTATCGTGGAGCTGACCTGGCTGGCGGAGTAGAGCTTCCTTATCCCGAGCGCAACTATTTCTGTCCACACTGCAAGAGGACTGGACCCGGCTACGCAGTTCGTCAGAAGTCCCCGCCAGAGTTTTTCCTTCAGCCACACCCGCTGTATCCGATGAGCGAAAACGACTTCGCATACTGGGTGAAAATCTTGAGGCAGAACTTTCCAGACCATCCCATGCTGGCTGATGTCTACAAAACGTGGCGTCCGTCTGGCGGTGCCGGTTTACGGCGGATTCTTCCCGGTTGGCTTCGGAGGCTGCTGGCAAGATGAGTGTAATCGCGATGCTACGCCAGTTGACCCTCAAGCCTTACCCGAAGTCTCGCTTGTGTGCAGTTTCCCCCGAGATTAACCATTTAGGTACTGTGTGCAATTGTGTATGACCTATATTGACCAGCCTGGCCAGATTCCCGAGCCATATGCTTTAGCCTCTTTCTCTATATGGGAGAACGGCACTCACGTGAATTAATCGTGCCGGGGAGACAGATGGCGAAACAAACTCTCGGTTTCAGTTCCACAGTTTTCCGCAAAAAGTTCCGGGATGCGATGACTGTGCGGACCTACCGAGACAATGAGATCATTTTTGCGCAAGGGGACAGAGCCGATGCTGTGTTCTACATCCAGAGCGGAACGGTGAAGCTCACGATGGCCGCTACGCGTCGCAAAAAAGCGATAATCGCCGTCCTGCCGCAGGGTAGCTTTTTTGGCGAAGGCTGTCTTGGAGGACAATCGCTGCGGATGTACACGGCGAGATCAATTGGGCCCTCCAATATCACTCGCTTGCAGAAGGAGAGGTCGCTTCGCGCACTGAAGCGCGACCCGCAGTTTGCTGCATTGCTTAATGCGTATCTGCTTTCCAGAATTATTCGAGTCGAGGAAGACCTGGCAGATCAATTCTTCAATTTCAGCGAAAAGCGACTGGCACGGGTTTTGTTGTTGTTTGGGCAAATAACCAAGGAATCAAAACCGGAGACCCCCCTGAAGGTGAGCCAAGCAACCCTCGCGGAGATGGTTGGTACCACCCGCGCCAGGGTAAGCAAATTTATGAATGCGTTCAAGAAGAAGGGCTTCGTCTACTACAACGGCGGTTTGCAAATAAATAGCGCCCTTATCAGCGCCTTTCTGCAAAATCGACCCATGTCCGTTGTCAGAAGGGCGTAAACCGTCTAGATGGGGTTCCCCGCAACTGGTCTAGTTGACCATAGTACATGGGGGCTTGCGATGAAAAAGGAACTCAGCCCAAAACAGTTACTCGCCCTCCGCTGCCCGACTTGTGGAGCCGCTCCGGGGGAGAAGTGTGAACTTAGCACTGGCCAACCTCGCAATAATCCGCACGTAGCCCGCCGACTGATCGCAAAAGATTGAACGCGCCTCGGCGGACCTGACCCCGTGTGAGGTGGTATCCATCATTTCCCGCACGAATGCACGTCAATTGTTGTAATCAGCCATTACACTCATTGACCCCGCCAGTGACATCCGAGCGCAGCCACTCGCCCGGACCTGCCATTCCCAAGGCTGGGACGCGGCGTCAACATTGGCGGTGAGCAGCTTCCTTGGGGGAGGACTGCTCAGCGCGTCCCGCGCTCTATCCCCAAGAGCCGGGGCGCTGCCTTGTACGCGCAAACACTCATCGACCTACCATCCCACCCGGCCCTTGTCGTCCATCAAACGATCTGCCCAGGCCCGTTCCTTTGCTGTTGTTGCTCAGATCCTAACCTATCGAAAACAGGCCATTTCACTCACCCACGTTCGGCTGTCGCAAATCAGATTCGTGTCTGACGCCATTCTGGTCGATCCTGAGGACCCATCGGGAGCCATTGCAGCGGAGCCATTCGGGCGGCCTCTCAACAATACCCGTAGCAATCAGGTTATCTGGGCTCCTGTCGTCACCCACATCTTCGTCGAAGGCGGTGACCGTCATCCCTTCATGCACCACAACGTCCTGACCTTTCTCTCCGACACAGGTTTCCGTGTGAGACAAGCACAGCAACTCGCTAAAGAGTCCATTGAAATCCGCACGGATCCGAATTGGGCGTGACTCGTTCACTCGGCAATCATGATAACTGTCGCAACCAGGCCATTACACTCATGGAGAAGCTTAGGTTTCCGACGCGCAATGTGAGCTGTTATGCCAGCCGTCGCATCGATGGCGATACCCTGCGGTATAGAGGCGAAGCTGATCAGCTGCGCTAGGTGTGGCTAAAGCAGAGCCCTTTCAAGCACTATTCAAAACTGAGTGTTTAAGAAGCTTCTCCGGCGAAGCCTGGTTCCTCAAGCCGCGCGTGCGTAGACTGTCGCCGGACGTCGCGCACGGCGAACCAACCAAACGATCAGTGCAATCACGCCAGCAAGAATGAGAAACGGACTCAGAACCATAATGTAGAACCAGCCGGCACCTTCCATCACGGTCACGTCGCCTGCGACGCTCGCTGTCGGCGGGCGACGCAATTTGCCGCCCAGCACGGTCAACTCACCGGCTACCTTCGTATCGTTCCCGAGGCGCACGTCGCCGAGCATCGCCGTCAATTCGCCGCCAACCATTGCGCCATCCTGCAGGATGATGTTGCCGT
The DNA here is from genome assembly GCA_963745435.1 of uncultured Acidobacteriota bacterium. Taxonomy (GTDB): domain Bacteria; phylum Acidobacteriota; class Terriglobia; order Terriglobales; family Acidobacteriaceae; genus Gp1-AA133. The sequence continues at coordinate 628,169 of CAVUXK010000008.1, forward strand.
GAAAGGTCGTGATTTCGCCGGCAACCTGCCCTTCCACGTAGACCGAGCAGTTGAAGCAGGTCACGTCGGCAGCTTTCTGGTCAGCGCCGATGCGGACGTCGCGGCCGAACTGGGTAATCTCGGAGCCATCGTTCTTGGCAAAGGCTGAAGGAACTGCGACGGCCACGGCTAAGGCCAGAATGGCTAGGCACTGGAAACGCGGAAAACTCATGATTTACCCCTGAATTCAGCTGGAAGACTTCTCAACGGCAACACAGCGATTCTAGCTTGCGCCAGAGCGATGTCAAGGCAGGGAGACTCCTCATCACCCTCAATGCAGGTTGCCAGCAAGGAACTTGCCGATGTTATCGTTCAAGAATTTTTCGTCTGCAGGACTGCCACCCGCCCCGGCCGTATGCCCCCAGAGCGATGGAATCGGTAGCAGCGTGACAGTATGCATAAAGCCGGCCTCGTAGCGCGCGTCGCCCACCGGGAAGTAGAGGTCGGTTTCCGAAGGCATGTAGAGGAACGGCACCTTGACGGATCCCAGCGCCTTGGCGACGTCTCCGCCAAAGCCCGGCGTGGCACCGACGTCGTGCTTCTCCCAGGTGCGGCACTGCAGGATCAGATCATTGGCATCCGCGCCCGGGATGAAGTTCGTGCGGAATTCGTTGAGGGTGGACTCGAAGGTTGTGCCCGGTTTCGCACCCTCGCGCCACAGTTCCTTGCGCCACCACTCCTGGGAAAACAGCCAAGCGGTCCAGACGACGCCGAAGGCTTCCAGTCCTTTTTTCGGCGGGGAAGTGTAGTCGCCATTCTGGAAGGCAGCGTCGGCGGTAAGGGCTGCAATTTGGCCTTCCAGCCTGACATAACCGTGGGGATATGTTTTGGCGGTGCCGGAAGTGGCAACGATGCGATCGGCAAAATCTGGATAGCTGACTGCCCATTGAAAGGCCTGCTGCGCGCCCATAGAGAAGCCGATGATGGCGCGCAGGTGGGTGATGTGGAGTTCTTCGGTCAGAAGTTTGTGGACGGCTTCCACATTGTCGCGAATTGTGGTCACCGGAAAACGCGGTCCGTGGTAGGGCTCGGGTGTGTTGCTCGGCGAGGAGGAGTGTCCGTTACCGAAAAGTTCGGTGGCCACCAGGAACAGCTTCGATGTGTCGAGCGCGTGGCCGGCGCCCAGGACCCACTCGTATCCGTGGTAGTCGGCCATGTAGTGCGATGGCAGAAGGATAACGTTATCGCGCGCGGCATTCAGGTGGCCGTACGTGCCGTAGACCACGCGCGCCTTGGGCAGCGTCACTCCGCTCTCGGTTTTGAAGTTGGGGATGACGAACTCGTGGGGCTCGCCGGTTTCAGGTTTCGGCGCAGAGGAGTCCTGACCCAGTGCACTGCCGACAAAGAGAGAGAACCAAAGAACTGGGATCGAGCAGCGCGCGATGGCAAATCCCATAAAGAAACGTTCCTCCCGACTCGCGGCGAGATTCTAGCACCGCGCGCCCGAACCTCTCAGAGCGTTTTGTTCGCTTCTTCGTATTTTGTTAGGTCTTTTGCTCAGGCCCGGCGCCTTGAAGAAAGTCTTAAAACGCAGAGCTCGCGGAGAACTGCCGCAGAGAGCGCAGAGAACAGCTCTCTACTTGTCTGAGAACTCTCGAGGGCTGTCCTCCTTAGGGGAAATCGCGGCTTTTCTCTATAATGTAGAGTTTTCCAAACAGGCAAGGAGCAAGCAATGGGGGAGTCGTTTAACGGAGTTGCCGTGCCCGCCGATGGAGCGCGCATCAATTACAAGAACGGTCAGTACCAAGTTCCTGACAATCCGATCATCCCGTTCATCGAGGGCGACGGCACGGGGCGCGACATCTGGAAAGCCTCGGTGCGCGTGTTCAACGCGGCGGTCGAGAAGGCTTACAAGGGCAAGCGGAAGGTGGCGTGGTACGAAGTATTTGCTGGCGAGAAGGCCAAAGCAAAATTCGACAACTGGCTTCCCGACGACACGATCGGCGCCATCCGCGAGTTCCGAGTGGCGATCAAGGGACCGCTGACGACTCCGGTGGGCGGCGGCATTCGCTCACTGAATGTGGCTCTGCGACAGATTCTTGACCTCTACTCATGCGTGCGACCGGTGAAGTACTACAAGGGCGTGCCTTCGCCCGTGAAGCATCCCGAGCGCATGAATCTGGTGATTTTCCGCGAGAACACGGAAGACGTGTACGCCGGGATTGAGTGGGAACAGGGAACTCCGGAAGCGTTGAAACTGATTGAGTTCCTCAACAAGGACATGCTCAAGGGCGGCAAGAAGCAGGTTCGGCTGGATTCCGGCGTTGGCATCAAGCCAATCTCCGTGAGCGGGACGAAGCGGTTGGTGCGGATGGCGATCAAGCACGCGCTTGAAACCGGCCGTAAGAGCGTGACGCTGGTGCATAAGGGGAACATCCAGAAGTTCACCGAAGGCGCGTTCCGCAAGTGGGGATACGAGCTGGCGACGCAGGAATTTCGCGATCAGGTTGTGACCGAGCGCGAGAGTTGGATTCTCGACAACAAGGACAAGAATCCCAACTTATCGGCGGAAGAGAATGGGAATTTGATCGAGCCGGGACTTGAATTTGCGCCGCCGGAATTTGGCCAATCGGTGTTTAAGGAAGTAAAGGACGTTCTCGACGCGATTTACAAGACGCACGGCAACGGCGCCTGGAAAAAGAAGCTGATGATCAACGACCGTATTGCCGATTCCATCTTCCAGCAGGTCGTGACGCGCGCGGATGAATACACGGTGCTAGCTACTCCCAACCTGAATGGCGACTACATCTCCGACGCGTGTGCCGCGCAAGTGGGCGGACTGGGGATTGCGCCGGGCGCTAATATCGGCGACGGCTATGCGATTTTCGAAGCGACCCACGGGACGGCTCCGAAATATGCCGACAAGGACGTCATCAATCCCGGATCGGTCATTTTGTCGGGCGTGATGATGTTCCGGTTCCTGGGCTGGAACGAGGCCGCGGACCTGATCGAGCGCGGCATGGAAAGCACGATCGAGCAAAAGCTGGTGACCTATGACTTCGAGCGCCTGATGGAAGGCGCGAAGAAGGTGAAGACCAGCGAATTTGCCGGCCACATCATCGACAACATGGGAGCGGAGGTTTTGGTGTAACGCAGCACTTGGCATTTGGCACTTGGCATTTGGCCCTTTAACATTTCTGCGCAACTCCCTGGGTGTGCAGGCTAAATGCCAAGTGCCAATTGCTAAGTGCTTTCTAGAGAGGACTCATTCATGCGAAACAAAGTAACGATCGTCGGTTCCGGCAACGTGGGCGCTACGGCGGCCCACTGGATTGCTTCTAAGGAACTCGCGGACGTTGTACTCATTGACATTGTGGAAGGCGTGCCCCAGGGCAAGGGCCTCGACTTGCTGGAGGCCATGCCGATCGAGAAGCGGGATGTGCACATTATCGGCACGCAGGATTACCGCGATACCGCGAATTCCGACATCGTCGTTATCACGGCAGGCATCCCGCGCAAACCGGGCATGAGCCGGGACGATTTGCTCAATACCAATCACGACATCATGAAGGCGGTGGTCGGCGAGGCGGTGAAGCACTCGCCCAACTGCATACTGATCATCGTGTCGAACCCACTGGATGCCATGGCGCAAGCGGCGTACAAGATGAGCGGCTTCCCGCGCGAGCGCGTGATCGGCATGGCAGGGGTGCTCGATTCGGCGCGCTTTCGGACGTTCATCGCCGAGGCTTTGAAGGTCAGCGTAGAGAACGTGACTGCCTTTGTATTAGGCGGACACGGTGACACCATGGTGCCCCTGGCTCGATATTCGACCGTGGCTGGAATTCCAATCACCGAACTGCTGGACGCAGCGACGGTCGAGAAATTAATCCAGAGGACACGCGACGGCGGCGCGGAAATCGTGAAGTATCTCAAGACGGGGTCGGCCTATTACGCGCCGTCTGCGGCAGTGACCGAGATGGTCGAGGCGATTCTGAAGGACAAGAAAAAGATCTTGCCCTGCGCTGCGTATCTCGAAGGCGAGTACGGGATCAAGGGATTGTACGTTGGGGTTCCGGTGAAGCTGGGGGCGAAGGGAATTGAGCAGATCATCGAGATCAAGCTGACGCCGCAGGAGAAAGCAGAACTGGAGAGAAGTGCCGCGTCGCGTGAAAGAACTTGTTGCGGTGATTGGGGCTTAGAAAAACCCTTAACCACGGAGAACAATAAGGTACACGAAGGCCTGGATTTACGTGCGCTGCGGTTCCAGGTGACTAATTCGTCGAGTGCAAAGATCCCGCTCAATTGAGTGGGATTTGTTTGCCCAAGTCACGACCTACTTGCTGGCATCCCTCATCGCCGGAAGGCTGAATCGCCCAGGCGGGCGGAAGTGGAGACCTGTGGCACTGGCCGGAACGACCACACTTCAACTTTACGCGTAACGGAGTCCAAAGAGCCACGGACCGTGACGTACTCGCCAACGTGCGCGCGAAGCATTTCGGCGTTTTCAATTGACCACACCTTGCCAGCCACGATGGCTGCGCCGTCGCTGGTTATTCTGCCTGAGATCGTTACCTTCTTCACCTTGGCCGGGACGGATGGACTGGCGGCCTGGGCGTGGGCGGGCAGACAGGCGGATACGCCCAGTAACGCGACCATCAGATTGTGCTTTACGGAGTTTCTGCGAACTTTGCCGTTGCTGATCATGCGGACATCGTAATTCGAATCCGCCAAACCTCAGCCGCGAAAAGTTTCGATAGGAGCAATTCAAGAGGCAAATAGGCCGCGAGACAAATATCCCGCGGCCCTTCGGAAAGCTCTTTACGCTCTTTCGATGGTAACCGACTGAATTACGACGTCCTTGGCCGGGCGGTCCTGCCGGCCCTTCGCCACTTTCGAAATCTTGTCGACCACATCATGCCCTTCGACTACCTCTCCGAAAATGGTGTGCTTGCCCGTCAGCCAGGTCGTGGGCGCGACCGTGATGAAAAACTGCGAGCCGTTGGTATTCGGGCCGGCATTCGCCATCGCGAGCTTGCCCTTCTGGTCGAACTTGTGCGGCGAGTTGCGGGTTTCGTCCTCGAATTGGTAGCCGGGGCCTCCCATGCCGTTGCCCGCTGGGTCGCCCCCTTGAATCATGAAGTCGGGAATCACGCGGTGGAAGATGGTGCCGTCGTAGAGGCGGTCTTTGCTCTTCTTGCCGCTGACTGGATGCGTCCAGTCGCGTTTGCCTTCGGCAAGGTCAGTGAAGTTGGCAACCGTCTTGGGAGCTTCCTTCTCGAACAGGCGGCAGACTATGGTTCCTTCCGTGGTCTGCAGGGTTGCATAAGTGCCAGGTTGGCGAGCCATGAGAATCCTTTCGTGAGTGGGCAATAAATTAAAAAGCTTGTTGGCCGTTCGTTGTCGGCTGCGGCCTATTTGGGCGGCGTCGTCGGTGCAGGGGAGGCCTTGACGCCCGTCGTCGGCTTCTTCACCGCAGGTTTGGCTGGGGCCGCAGTCGCCGTTCCTCCCGCTTTCACGATCGAGATGTGATTGATTTTCACCGGGCTTCAAAGGCCGGTTGTCGCCCGGATCGCTGGCCATGCGGGCAATCTGCTTCACGAGTTGCACAGACGCGTCGTCGCACTGGCCGAAGATCGTGTAGCCGCCATTGAGGCTCGGATAGGGAACCTCGGTGATGAAGAACTGCGATCCGTTGGTATCGGGCCCGGCGTTGGCATAGGCGAGGCGGCCTGGGCGGTCGAAATTGAGATCCGGGGAAGTTTCGTTCTTGAACTTGTAGCCCGGATCGCCGCGGCCTGTCCCCTCGGGGTCTCCGCCCTGAATCATGAAAGACGGAATGACGCGATGGAAGATGGTGCCGTCGTACAGTGGTACGCCGTGTTTCTTGGCATGGGTCGTCGGCGTCGTCCAATCCTTGGTGCCGGTAGAAAGCCCGATGAAGTTGGCCACGCCGATGGGAGCGGCCTTGGGAAACAGAGTGCAGGTCATCTTGCCGGCGGTCGTGTCGATGATGGCGATGGGATCTGGCGCGTCAGCGTCGGCAGGAGCGGGTTTTGCGGCTGCCCGGTGGGGCGGGGTGGTGGTTGCAGGTTTCGCTTGCGGCCATGCCGACCAGGAAAACGCGACGATGACGAGGGCAAGCCCGAGTGTTCGTTGCATGCGGACTCCTTGAGTAAGTGAATTGGCGTTATTCGGGATACAAGAATTGTACGACACCGGAGCGCCTGGTTAAGTGATTAGCGTGTTCGAATCTATTTTTGCGCGGAGTGTTGTACGGCCTGCAGTTCTGCGCTCACGCGCTCGACTTCGTGAAACACGCGCAACAGATTACCGCCCAAGACCTTGCGGATGTCGTCGGCGGAGTAGCCTCGGTCCAGCAGCGCCTGCGTGATCTTGGGCAAATCGGCGGCAGAATCCATTCCGGCCGGGGTTGCTCCGCTTACTCCGTCGAAGTCCGAGCCCAGCCCGACGTGATCGACACCTGCGACTTTGGCAATATGATCGATCTGGTCGATGAGGGCGCTGAAGGGTGGTCGCGGAATCTTCCCGAGCCACTCCCGCTCGACGTTGTCTTCGTCGAGGTAGGTAAGGGGCTTTCCTTCGGCACGAATCTTCGCAAGTTGCATATCGACCGCCGCATCGCGATCTTTCGCCTGTGCGTTCGATGCTTCCAGAAACTTCGGGTCATCGAAGGCGGAGAAAAAGTTCACCTGCACCACGCCGCCGTTCTTGGCGACCGCGCGCAGCATGTCGTCCGTCATGTTGCGCGGATGATTGACGATCGCGCGGGCGGAGGAATGCGACGCAATGACCGGAGCCTTCGTGGTTGCGATCGCGTCCCAGAAGGTCTTGTCGGCGACGTGGGAGATGTCGACCATCATGCCCAGCCGGTTCATTTCGAGAACGACTTCCTTGCCGAAATCCGTGAGGCCGTTGTGATGCTGAATCTTGGTGTCGTTCATATCGCCCGACGAGTCGGCCCACTCGTTGGTGTTCGACCAACTCAAAGTCATGTAGCGGACGCCTAGCCGGTAGAAATCACGCAGCAGGTGGATATCGTTTTCGATGGAATGACCACCCTCGATGCCCATCAGCGATGCCAGCTTATGTTCCTTGTGAGCGCGTTCGATGTCACTGACGCTGAACGCCATTATCATGCGGTCCGGGTGGCGGGCGGCTTGCTGGTAGACAGAATCAATCAGATCGAGCGTTTTCTGCGCGTAGTGGTTCGGGTTGACGCGCGGATCGACCCAGATGGAGAAGAACTCGGCGCCCAGATTTCCTGCGCGCGCCTTGTCGAGACTGATATGACCGTTGTCGGCCGGATCGGTACTCCCGATATCGAAGCCTCCGTCAAGGAAACGCTGTGGCGTGTCGGCATGCGTATCGACAACCATTGCCGAATTGTGAATCTGTTGTGCTTTCGGAGTGACGGCGGGACCGGCGGCTGCGGTCTGGGCAAGACTGGTAGAAGGCCACGAAGCGAGAGCCAGCAGGGAAGCGAGCAGGGTAATCTTCATAAGGTTCAGTGCGGATGTTGGCTTGATCAAGGGGAAATTGTATAGGACAAGCGCGGGTTTCGCAGATGTCAGCGCAGTGCTTCCACAGCCTGTTCGACGCAATCAGTGAGAGGCTGGTCGGTGTCGATCACAGTTTTGGGCCGAGTGATCGATTCGAAGTGGTCCTTGATCTGTGTATAGAGAGAAAAGCTGCGATTGCCCGCGGGGTGCTCGCCGGTGCTTGCCTGCGATTCCAACCGCGCTCGGGCCGTTTCATCGGAGCAGATGCACTCCACGATCTTCCAAGGCTGACCCCAGTGTTTGGCGGCCGCAAGCACGCGTTCTATCTGGTAGCGCCGGGAGAAGGTGCGCCCATCGAGAAACACATGACGATCCGGATCCCTTCGCAGGATGCGCTCCGCCGCTTGCAGCATGATCTCCATCACGAAATCGTCCTGGTCGGTTGTGTACTCGACATCCCGTGGCGCAAACAGCGCATGGCGGATTGCGTCCTTGCTGAGAACGGACCCGGAGAGCCGCTCCGCAAGAGCTGCGGCCAACGCGGATTTCCCCGTGCCCGGAAGCCCGGCCATCAACACGATCATGATGAAGTTGGGAGGAACTACTTCTGGCTGAGTTCTTCTTCGAAGGAACTGCCGTCCCAGTGGGCGACGCTCTGCGTCTGACGCCAGCTGGCATAGCGCTCTGAAACCATCACATGGAAGACCCACTGGCGGCGTTCTTCCTCGGGTTCGACCAGTCCCAGCGCGCGTAAGTAGAACAGGTAGCGCTCGACGAAGTGAACCTGCGCCTTCGACATGCCGCGGCGCTGAATATCGAGAGTCAAGCCGGCAAGGTGCGAGGAAGCGGTTTCACCTTCTGCCGGGGCCGCGTTGCGGTTGTGGCGGCGAAGCTTAATCTGAACTTTCACGGTGCGAACCGCCGAGTTCACCTGAATCTGCTCGTGGAACTGACGGTAGTATGCCTGGCTCAGGTCCTCGACAAAATCGCGCGTCCACGGACGGCAGAACCGGCGATTGGGATCGAGCCGCGGATCGATGCGCAGCGTTTGTCCGGTGCGAATCCCAACCAAGGCCTGGCTTGATTTCAAAGCTTCCAGTTCGTCATCGTCCTGGATGCGGGGCAGGTCGAGGCGGTCAATTTCTTCATTCTGACGAAGCAGGGATTCGTGCGAAGGACGGAACATCGGGTTCCATCGCATGCGCCGAACATGATGTTTGCTGAATCTGCGGGAGGTGGAACGCTTCGTGGTGTAGCTGTGGAGAGCGAACGCCTGACTGGAAATAATCAGGGTCGCTACCGCTAGCCAGAGTCGAAACCGTCCAGTTCCCATATATAGATCGAAATGGCCTTGAACTCGGGGAGAGGCTCCAGTGGCTTGGAGCAGAATGTTAGTCTACTCTAGCTGTCAAGAAAGCCAATCCAAAAGTGCACATTTTCCCGTTACTAAGGGGGGAATATCAGTAATCGAGCCCTCGGTTACTCACGGTAAGTCATTGTTTTCCCGTGGAACGATCGTAACCGCCCAAGGCCGCGCCAATCGATCACTTGCGGACCAGGTCGCCCAAGGCCTGCTTCATGACGTCGCCGCCGACTTCCGCAATCGAAGTTGTCAGCGGAATATCCTTCGGGCAGACCTCCACGCAGTTCTGTGCGTAACCGCACTCCTGGATGCCGCCGTCTCCCATCAGGGCCGTCAGGCGTTCGCGCTTCAGAACCTGTCCGGTGGGGTGCGAGTTGAACAGACGCACCTGCGAGATGGTCGCCGCACCGACGAAACCCGTCTCCTCGTTGAACTGGGGACAGGCCTCCATGCAGCAGCAGCACGAGATGCAGCGCGATAGCGGGTACATCTGTTCCTGCTCTTCGGGCGAAACGCGCGGGCCCGTGCCGAGATCGTAGCTACCGTCAACGGGAACCCAAGCCTTCACCGCCTTCAAGTTTTCAAAGAGCACGCTGCGGTCGGTGGCGAGATCGCGCACGACCGGGAACTTGGAGAACGGTTCGAGCCGGATCGGTTGCTCCAATTTATCGAGCAGGGCAGAGCAGGCCATCCGGGCGCGCCCGTTGATGAGCATGGCGCACGAGCCGCAGACTTCCTCGAGGCAATTGGAGTCGTAGGTGATAGGGGTGCTCTTCTTGCCGTCGCGGGTCATCGGATTGGCAGCAATCTCCATGAGCGCGGAGATCACGTTGCGGCCCGGCTTGTACGGAAGTTCAAACTCGTCCCAGTAGGGCTTGGAGTTCGGGGAGTCCTGACGCTTGATTTTGATGATTACGGAATTCGCCATTAGCTTTTAGCCTTCACTTGCTTGTCATTCTGAGCGCAGCGAAGAACCTATGGACTTCGACGTTGCGAGCAGAATGCATGGGTCCTTCGCTTCGCTCAGGATGACAATGAAACAAACTATCTAAACTATTTCGCCGCGTCGTACTTCCTCGGCCGCGGCGGAATCAAAGACGCATCCACCGGCTCAAATTCAAATTTAGGCTCGTCGGCATCGGGCGCGAACGTGGCCTTGGTTGTCTTCATCCAGTTCTTGTCATCGCGCTCGGGGAAGTCCGGTTTGTAATGCGAGCCGCGCGATTCGTCGCGCATGGCGGCCCCCTGCGCGATCACGCGCGAGAGCTGCAGCATGTTGTAGAGCTGCCGCGTAAACGCAATCGTGGTGTTCGCCCACTGGCTGCGATCGCTCAGGTTGATTCTCTGCATGCGCTCGAGCAATTCGACCAGTTTCGCGTCGCACTCTTTGAGATTCTTGTTGTAGCGGATGACCGTGCAGTTCTTGGTCATCTCTTCGCCCAGTTCCTGCCAGATCTTGAACGGATTCTCGGAGCCGTCGGCCTTCATCAGGCTGTCGTTGATTTCCTGCTGGCGCTTCCGCTCCGCTTCGTGCGACCCGTTGCCGTCGGACTTCTGCAAGCCGCGCGCGTACTGCACGGAGGCCGGTCCGGCAATGAAGCCGCCCCAGATGCACGACACCAGCGAGTTCGCGCCCAGGCGGTTGGCGCCGTGGTACTGGTATTCGCTTTCGCCCGCCGAGTAGATGCCCGGGATATTCGTGGACTGCTTGTAATCGACCCACAGGCCGCCCATCGTGTAGTGCATGCCGGGGAAGATCTTCATGGGCGTGTCGCGCGGATCGTCGCCCACAAACTTCTCGTAGATTTCGAGGATGCCCTCAAGCTTCTTGTCGAGAATCTTGCGATCGACGTGCGTCAGGTCGAGGTAGACCATCGGCTTGCCGTCGATGCCGAGGTTGTACTTGTACACGACCTCGAAAATCGCTCGCGTTGCTACGTCGCGCGGAACCAGGTTGCCGTACTTCGGGTACCACTCTTCGAGGAAGTACCAGCGCTCGCTTTCCGGAATGCTCTTGGGGTCGCGGTTGTCGCCCTGCTTCTTGGGAACCCACACGCGGCCACCTTCGCCGCGCGCCGACTCCGACATCAGGCGCAGCTTGTCTTCGCCGGGAATCGACGTGGGGTGCACTTGGATAAATTCGCCGTTCGCGTAGTAGCAGCCCTGCTGATAAAGCGCCGACTGCGCCGAGCCCGTGCATACCACTGAGTTCGTGGACTTGCCGAAGATCGCGCCGATGCCGCCCGTCGCGATGATGATGGCGTCGGCGGGGAAGGTGCGGATCTCCATGGTGCGCAGATCCATCGCGCAGATGCCGCGGCAGACGCGATTGCCATCAAGCACGGCAGACAGGAACTCCCAGTGCTCGTACTTCTTGACCTTGCCTTCGGATTCGTAGCGGCGGACCTGCTCGTCGAGCGCGTATAAAAGTTGCTGCCCGGTGGTAGCTCCGGCAAAGGCCGTCCGGTTGTAGAGGGTGCCGCCGAAACGGCGGAAAGTCGAGCAGACCTTCCGGCGTGCGGTTGAACGGGACGCCCATGCGGTCGAGCAGATCGATGATGCCCGGGGCCGCATCGCACATCGCCTTCACGGGAGGCTGGTTGGCGAGGAAGTCGCCGCCGTAGATGGTGTCGTCGAAGTGCTGCCAGGTGGAATCGCCTTCGCCCTTCAGGTTCTTGGCGGCATTGATTCCGCCCTGCGCGCACACCGAGTGCGAGCGCTTTACCGGGACGATCGAAAACAGGTCGACGTTGCCGCCCATCTCGGCAATCTTAATGACGGCGGCGAGGCCAGCGAGTCCGCCACCTACTACGATGATCTTGGGAGCTGCTGCCATCTCAGTTCACCGGCCTTTCGGGAAGGGAAGCTGCGCCGTGTCTTAAATGTACGACGTTGCCCTCGGCACTGGGCTGCTGGAAACGCATGCGGAATGTGTAGAGGCTCACCAGCCCAACAACACTCAACAATAGGAAGAACGCCAGGCACACGCGAAGAAGCCTTTGCTGCGCATGTTCTCCGGTCACGATTCCCCATTTTGCCGAGAACAACCAGATGCCATATGCGAAGTGCCAGGAGGCCGCGATCAAACCCACCACGTAGAAGAGAAACAGCAGGGGATTGTGGACTTCGGCTTGCACCTTGGCAAAGGATTGCGATGCCGCATCGTGCAGATCGATCCCCGTGAAGCGCATCGTGTACGTGTGCCAGACGATGTAGATGAAGGCGACGCCGCCCGTCCAGCGCTGGAGCGTGTACATCCAGTTGCCAGTCCAGGGATACTGAGCCGAATTTCCGTCGCCGCGATACCAGATGTAAAAGCCGTAGAGGCCGTGGAACAGAATCGGAATCCAAATGCCGAACAGCTCGAGAAAAAATACCAGCGGCAGATTGGCGAGGAAGCTTACCTGCCGAGCATAGGCCTCCGGGCCGCTGATGGCGGTGGAGTTCGAAATCAGAATGTGTTCGAACAGGAACGCACCAACGGGAATGATTCCGGTCAAGGAATGCAGCCGGCGCAGCAGGAATGACGTTCCCTGGCCGGCACGTAGCGGAGCGACTCCGCGCTTGAGAACCGGAGTCGCAGTACTGGCGGTTGTCGCCACGATGACCGCTCCTTAAGACGTCAGAAATGACAAGCGAACCTTTTATTATCTTGGCGCAACGCGAATGAAGTCAAGAAAGGACTGGCGAAGCCAAGGACACGCATGGGGAACGGACGTCGATTCCGTTAAAGAAGGGGCGCGTGTCTTGCCCGTCAAAAGCGCACCAATAGCGCAAGGGCATTACTAGTCGGCTAACGTGTCGAGCCACTCCAGCGCCTTCCGAAACGCGGCTCCGCGGTGGCTGTACTTGGCCTTCTCCTCGGCAGTGAGTTCGGCGAAGGTCTTGTCGATAGCGGGGAAGTAAAACATGGGATCGTAGCCGAATCCGTTCGTGCCTTGAAGATGATCGAGAATCACCCCTTCGGCGACGCCGCGAAAGCTGGCTAGGGATTGTCCGTCCTTTGCCGCGACGATGACGCAAACGAATCGCGCAGTGCGTCTTTCGGGAGGGATGCCCTGAAGTTCCCGCAAAACGCGGGCATTGTTCGCATCATCATCGGTGTTGGGGCCAACCTCCTGAGGATGGTCAGCGGCATATCGCGCCGAGTGAACGCCGGGAGCGCCTTTCAAGGCGTCGATTTCTAGGCCCGAATCGTCCGCGAGAACGATTTCACCTGGAGTCGCGAGGCTGTACTGTTCCGCTTTCTTGCGCGCGTTGTCTTCGAAAGTCTTACCGTCTTCCACAACCGGCGGAAGATATCTGAAGTTGGGCAAGCCTGCGACGGAGACGTTATGGGTGGCGGCTGCGCCGGCGAAATCGCGCAGCTTGCCGGGGTTCGATGTCGCGATCAGGATACGTTTCGCAGTCATTTCACGAGCAAGGCAGGAGAGCGGGATATGGATCCAGGGTCTTTCTCAAATCGGAATTTCCAGAGGAGCAACAACACCAGCGCGGCGATCGAGCATACGGCTCCCGCCAGCCGATCGCGAGTACGAGAGAACTCTACCTGCACACGATTCATCCCCGCACTCACGGGAATCAGGATCTCCCCCGTGTTGGGCTGCGTGTATGTCGACACCATTTTTCCGTTCACTTCCACACGCCAAGCAGGATAATTAAAAAGCCGCAGGCGCAGCTCTTCAGGCCGGGCACTTTCGGTCGTGAAGGTCTTTGTTTCTGCGACCCAAGCCTGCACATTCAGCTTTATGGGTCTGCCGCTAACCGTTCTGACTTGCGGAGCGGCCTTGTCGACATCCGAGGCGTCGACGCCCACCGGAACATACTCATCGGTGCCTTCGTAGCCCTCGCCGTCTTCTATGAAGTCGTGCATTTCCTGGATGTCAGCGGCGGTGTCCCACCAGGGTTGCTGCACTTTGTGCCATACGATCCAGAGAACTGCCAACATGGCGCAGCAAATCATCGCGCGGGCTTGCCATCGCCGGAACGCCACGGTCACGAGCAACGCGAAGGCAACGTTCAGGCACAGCAGCCATCGCCAGGGAAGTTGAACAAAGCGCAGCTTCGGCAGGTATTGCCAGAATATCGTTGTTACTGGGAGCATCATCAAAGTCGCGGCGGCTCCCCAGCCAGCAAGTGTTCGCCACAGAGCACGCGAGTCTTTGCCCCACCGCCTCGAAATGAACGCGGCTACCATGAACAGCACGACTTCTGACGCTCCAACCAGTGATACCACCAGGTTAAAGCGGTTGTGGTCCACATCGTTGATTAGGGTGAAGAGGAAATTGTCTTGAGGCCGCAAGCCCGGCGCGAGCACTTCGGCGATGTTCACCCACTTCTCTTCCAGTGCGGCGGGAATGAGATAAAAGCCGGCTAGCGCGGCACCCAGGCCCACGGCGCATGCGCCGTAGAGAACCAGTTTAGGCCGGCGAAACGTGATGGCCACGATCACGATCAGCAATGCCAGCGAGTAGTTCACCATCACCGCGGAAGGAGCGTTCGTCAGCCACGCAGCCGCCACCACCAAGCTAAGCGGTACGACGATGCGGCGCCCCTTGTCGTGATCGCGCAGAATCACGAGCAGAAGAACTGGCAACAGAGCACCCGCGAGTAGCTCGGCTAGAGCGCTCCGCCAGTAGATCACTACGACGTAGTAAGGGTTCGCCGTATAGAGTACGGCTGCAAAGGTAGCGTCTTTCCTCGGCAGATATCGTCGCGCCAGCAGGAACATCGAGCAGCCGGAGGCCGTGAGCGCGCAAAACACGTAGGCGCCAGAGGCCATCTTCCAGGGCAACAATGCCCCGAGTACTGCGCCCAGCGTCCAGGAAGCCGGTGGGTAGAAGAGGAAGCGCGCTTCTCCATACGTGAAATGTGCGAACTCGGCCCAGCGCGGATACAGCACGCCCTGCTTCCACTGGTTGACGACTTCCATCCAGGATGGAACATGGAATTCGAAGTCGTGGCCCGAAGGATTTCCAAGAAAGAAGAAAGGAAGAACTACGGCGAATGCTGCGGTCATGATGAGCAACGCCGGGATCGGAAAGAGCCGGGGAGCGAAACGAGTGGCTTCTTCAGGGTGAGGCAAGAGCGGCGTGTCAGGGGCGGGGTCGGGGGTCAGTGTCGAGATCTCCGGCTGACTTCTGTGCTCTTCACTCTATCAGCGCGGACTACAACTCGGATAGGGCGCCCCAACCTTGCAAGAACAAAGCGCAGCTTACGAGGAGCTGCGCTGAGTGGGTGGAGGAAAATTGCTTATCAGCCGCGAACAGTAAGAACGGGGCAATGCGCGTGACACATCACCTCGTAAGCAATGGCCCAGGGCAGATGCGATGCGGCCCGCGAGGCCCTTTTGTGTACGCCCATCACGATCAGGTCGGCGCACTGTTCTTCGGCAACGTGCAGGATTCCCTCTGACGGAAACTCGAAGTTCACGACGGCCGAGGGATGGCACCAGTCCTCGGCATCGGAAGGGATCAATGCCTGCAGTCGCTTTCGAATCACCTCGGCTACCTCGGCCTGCCTTTGCGGAATCACCATCGGCATGACGTGCAGGAAACTCAGGGTCGCCTGGTTCTCTTCCGCCAAAGAAAGCGCGTAGGGAAGAGCTTGCAGCGATCCAGTAGAGAAATCGGTTGCGAACACGATGTGCCGGAACGCCGCGATGTCGCCGGTGGGAGCCTTGACGTTCGGTCCGATGGTCAGCACCGGGCAGTCCGCATGGCGAAAGATTTTCTCCGCTCCGGATCCGAACAGGAACTTCTTGAGGCCGTGCTTGCCGCGAGTGCCCAGAATGATCAGATCAATCGAGTGCCGCTGGATGATGTCATCGATGACACTCCAGGTTTCTCCGCGCCCCAGGATGGCTTCGTGGAGCGTGTCTTTTATCTGGTGATTCGCAGCAAATCGATTCAGCTGGGCTTGCGCATCCTGCCATTCCGCATCCAAATCGATCGGGATGGGTTCCATCGGCACAAAGATGGGGGGCACAGGATTCACAGCATGACTAACGTAGATTTTAGCCTCGTAATCTTCAGCAAAAGCGCGTGCATAGGCCAGAGCCTTTTCCGAGGCGTCGCTGAAATCGGTGGGTACCAGCACATTCTTGAGGGCGAGGCGAGGACTGGCGTGAACGGTCGGCATGGCAACCTCCCGGATCTTTCCCTTTCACGCTAAGACTCCACAACCATTCCGACAGTGACTTGCGTCACGGGGGCGGGTGACCCGTGGCCGAGCCGGGCGGCGACTTTTACCGAGATTTCACCTGGCTGAAACCTGGGTGTAACACTTCTCGGCTAAGTTCACGGCATCGAGGTGGAACAGACCACAAGGGACTCATGACCTGGACCAGAGACGGGGTTCAGACTTCATGAGTCTCTTGGTATTGGATGGACTTGTGATGCAGGTTGCCGGGAGCGATCTACGACGAGGCGACGGCTTCCGGGTTGCGCTGGCGGTGGAGCTCTGTCAGGAACTGATCTTTGGTCAGTGCCTGGGCGCCGCGCAGGAGATCGAGCAGAGGATCTTCAAGATGTTCGTGGCCGATGGGAGCGTTGGTGGAGAACTGATTTTCGTCAGCCACGAGAGACTTCGGGGAGATTAGTAGTTCCGGCAAAGTCCCGGGCCGACTGGTCAGAAACTCGATAAAGTGCGTGACCGTCTCGCGTTGCTCGTCGGTACGGCTGGGGAATTCCAGCCCCATTCCAAAGCTCGGATGCATGACTCGCACCACGCCGTCAGCGTGGATTTCCATGCCACCCGCTTTCAGGCAAAGATCCACCAGCGCCTGTTCGGGAAAGGGCGACTCGGTTTCAACATAACAGCCACCCAGGCTCAGGTCGGTGAGCCTGCAAATCGAAACCGGCTCCGCTTCTTCCAAAGGAACGTCTGGAGAATTTGCCAGCAGCCAAGCCTTAAGGGGTTCGACTTGGGCTTCAGAGAGGTCCATAAAACGGACCCCCGATTGGCCGTTCGGATTGGCCCAGGCTACTTCGGCGTGAGTATCAATTTCCGCGCTGCCATCCGGCAATGCGAACTTCAGGTTGATCACCGCTGCCGGAAGAAGGGGCTGAGCGGCCAGAACATCCATCCCGGTCTGACTGAGGTCGAGCATAATGCCTTCGAGCGGCTCACCGGTCGACACGGTGATGTGTACGGGCGCCTGCACAGGAACACGGAACGAACGGCGGCGCTCACGCCGGAGCATAGCCGTGACCGCACGCAAGGTGGCGGCAGCTTGTTCCGCGCTTACCGGTTTGTGAAGGATGAATTTCGCCCCATTTTGCAAAGTCTCACGAATGTCGGCTTCGTCATTCACCAAAGCCATCGTGATCATCGCGCCTGGCTTGGAAAGATAGGCGGCTTGCAAGAGTTGGCGGGCGGTTTCAGGTTCGGCGAAATCGACGATCAGTCCGTCGAAGCGCTGCTCTCCCAGGCGCTGCAAGGCGATCTCAACCTCGCTGAAGCGCTCGACGCTTACAGCGAAGCTGGCCAGCACGCGGCTGAGTACTTCGGCCGCATCATCGTCTTTGGTCACGAGCAGAGTCTGAAGATTCATAAAGCAATGATCAATGTCAGGACGAAGTCTCTACGGCCAGCGCGGCGCCACCGGGCGTCCGGATTTGGCCGGGGCGGGGCTGCCTTGCGAAGCCGACGCCTTGGCTGCCATGGCGGCGGGCTGAGAGGTTTCGTCGTCCATCTCGGCCAGAACCACGTTGTCGTCTTCTTCGTTTTCTGCTAGCAAGGGCGCTACTTCACGAAGTTTTTCGGCGGCCTGCTGCAGGGCTTCGATTTGCTTGGCCAGTTGCGCGTATTTGGCCTGCTTACGGCGCAATACCTCATGGATGTCCTTCATACAACCCCCTGCAGGCGAATCTATGGGCGAGGGGAGCAAGGGTCAATACGAAACCCCCTGGCGCGGGTTACGGCAGTAATCGGTGACTGCCCAAGATGGCTACATCAGGAGGGCAAAATCCCTTTGATTTCAGCCGGGTAGAAGAATGGAGGCTCGAATCGACAGTCTTGGACCGGTGGGAGGGTGCAGGTTACCGAGACGCCACGCAAAGGTATTCCAGAAAGGAAAAAAGGCCCCGTGCGCAACGGGGCCTTTTGGGTTCAGCCAGGATTATTTCGTCCAGAGTTTGCGACGCATCAATCCGGCAATTCCGACGAGGCCCGTGCCAAGCAGCCCCAAGGTTCCCGGCTCCGGCACACTCAGGTTAGTGTCGCCGCTGGAAAGGCTGATGGAACCGTTGAAGAAGCCCTTGCCAGAGTTGCCCGTGAGCTGCACGGTGGCGCCGACCCGGCCGGTGGCATCCGAGATTGCTCCGCTCAGTGTGTAGCTATGGGTACCGTTGCCAAGTAACGTTGGCGTCCAAGTGACAGGGCCGCTGAAGGTGCCGCTGAAAAGCACGCCATTCGGAACCCCGTTCGTTCCGTTGCCCATGATTGTGAACGAGCCACCAGCCGCGAGCGTTCCACCCATCTGAGCGTTACCGCTAGTGAAAGCACCGGTCGTGAAGGTGACGGACCCGAGATTCGAGCCTACTGCGGATCCAAACGAGATGAGCGTCGATCCGGTTAAGGACAGTCCCGCTGCGTTCCCAGTGATGGTACCGCCTCTGTTCGTTAAGTCGATGCTGCTATCGGCATAGGCCATCAATGGCAACGCCAACGCCATCACCGCCAGAATAAGTACTCGCCTCATGACTACCCTCCTGAACCCACAAATCACTGCAGCTTCCTTCTTCAATCTCGGGGGATCGAGACCCCTTCCTAGCACGCAGGACGGTTGGGGTTACTAAAGAGTGCAGTTATGGTGCCAAAAGTAACCATAGCAGCTCTGTGATTGTTTTCTGATACTTAGCGGTCAACGAAGAAGATTGATAATCGGGTGATATGCAATTATCTGCACACTCGTCACAAACGTTTGCGGTAATACGGGGAATGTCGAAAATCCTTCATTTCGCTGAAACTAGCGCGGTCGTGAAGAGTTTTTTGACCTCAGGCAACAGAAGGTATACCACTGCGGCAGCGTCGACGACCACGCGGACGATGTGAAACGGCCCTGTGTGACGCAAAAGACCGATCACTCCGAAGAACAGCCAGACTCCAACCAGGGCCAAAGTCAGGCTGCGTCCCCAAGTCTTCAGGAGCCAGAGCCCGAGTCCGGCTGCTACGAAGACCGCCGCGATCAATAAGGCGGCGATGCCCAGGCTTTTTCCCAGGAAAGAGACCAGCTTCTCAAAGATCGAGTCGGTGGCGACCGCTGAAACTAGCCGGGCGCTTAGATGCCCAACTCCAATCAGAGCCAGCCCACCTAAGGCAAAGAAGAAAGCTCGCAGCCAATCCAGGATAGCAATCAACGTCACTCCGATGGGGCGCATATTCAACGAGCCTCCGCCAAGCGCGGCAACGTAGCAGAAGGCCCAACGTGCGTCAAGAAGGCTGGAATGGTGGGTGTTGCGGGGCCAAAACAATTAAGAGGAAACGGACGAATTCAGTGTCTGCCTGATCTTTTCCTCCAGGGCGGCGGCCGTGAAGGGCTTCTGCAGAAGGGAAGCGCCCTCCGCGCTCACTCCTTCTTCGTCGAGGTGTTCTCCCGCATAGCCGGACATGTAAATGACTTTCAAATCCGTACGAAGCGCAAGTAATTCCTCGGCCAACTCTGGTCCGCTCATTTCTGGCATGACAACGTCGGTCAGCAACACGTCGATGGTGCCGGAGAAAGCCCGGCAGATTTCTACAGCCTGTGCCGGGGAAGTTGCGACCAGAATCTTGTACCCATCAGCCGTAAGGATCGTTTCGACCAGGCTGCGAACCGCATCTTCGTCTTCGACCAGCAGGATGGTTCCCGAGCCGGCCGCGCGCGTGAGCGGAATTGCTTCGACGGTCTGAGGCTCCTCAACGCTGTCGACGCGCGGCAGGTAGATCTGGAAAATCGTTCCCTCTCCCATCTTGCTATCCACAGTGATGTATCCGCCGCTTTGTTTGACGAAGCCATACACCATGGAGAGACCGAGACCGGTACCCTTTCCCGGCTCTTTGGTCGTGAAAAAGGGCTCGAAAAGGTGAGTCAGCGTGTGCTCGTTCATGCCCGTACCGGTATCGCTCACCGACAGCATGACGTATTGGCCGGGCGTGGCGCCGGGATGCGTTCTGGCAAAGGCCTCGCCCAGGTCGGCGTTGGCGGTAGCCACCGTCAGGGTGCCGCCTCTCGGCATCGCGTCGCGGGCATTCACGGCGAGATTCATCAGGATATGGTCCAGTTGGCTTGGGTCGGCGCGCACTCCACCGAGATCGGACGACGAGCGAATGACGATTTGTATCCGTTCGCCCAACAGCGGACGAAGCATCTTCTCTAGATTGCGGACCAGAGTGTTGAGGCTGACCAGACGGGGCTGAAGCATCTGCCGGCGGCTAAAAGCCAGGAGTTGGCGTGTCAATGACGTTGCCCGGTCGGCGGCTTTGGAAATCTGCTCGACCGAGTGTGAGGCCTGTGCGTTTTTCGTATGCTGGTCCATCAGAATCTGGCTGTAGCCTGTGATCACGGTCAGCAGGTTGTTGAAGTCGTGGGCAACTCCTCCCGCCAATTTACCGACGGCTTCCATCTTCTGGGCTTGGCGCAACTGATCCTCGAGCGCTTTGCGTTCGGTGACGTCTTCGGCGATGACTTCGAAGACCTCGGTGCCTTCGCGTTCGTCGCGGACACCGCGGCCGCTCAGTCGCACAGTGATGACTGCCCCATCTTTGCGACGCCACAGGGTCTCGACGCTCTCGAATTTTCCACGACGCAGAAAGTTGATCTGTACGTCGGACTTTGCCTTCGGATCCACGAAGAGACTGTCGGGCCGGTTTTCCAGGAACTCCGCCGCCGATGCGTAACCCAGCATCGTTGCCAATGCCGGGTTGACTTCAAGGAAACGCCAGTCGCGCGTGGCCCGAAAGATGCCGACCACGGCGCTCTGCACCAACGAGCGGTAGCGCGATTCCGAGCGCAGGATCGCTTCTTCGCTGCGCTTTCTCTGAATTGCGTTGGCAACCTGCTGGGACACGAACGTCAGCACATCGCGCTCGCGCGCCCCGAAACGGGTGCGGGATGCATAGTGCTGAACGGCAAGGACTCCGAAGGTTTTGTCCCCCGTCTTGAGCGGTACGCCCAGCCAGTCGTCGGCTGGAGAACCGGTGCGCTCTACCTCGCCGATGGCCTCCAGTTCATTGAGCCGTTCGCCGGTTGCCAGCAAGGGCTCTCCGGTGCGAAGCACGTATTCCGTTAGTCCCTTCCGGAGCGGGCGGGACACCGGCGCCAGATCGAATTCGTCGACGAAGTATGGGAAGGTGAGCGTACTTGTGTCCACTTCATGGAGAGCGATGTAGAAGTTTTTAGCATCAAGCAGATGAGCGACGATGCCGTGAATCGCTGGGTACAATTCGCTCAGATCGCCCGCGGTGGTTGAGACTTCGGCAATCCGGTACAGGGCCGACTGCAGGCGCTCGGAGCGTCGCTTCTCCGTGACGTCCTGCGCGACCACCAGCCTCGCGGTGCGTCCTTCGAATTCGATCGTTCTGGCGAACAGGTTCACTTCGAGAAAGCTGCCGTCGCTGCGCCGCTGCCGCCAGACCTCCCCGCGAATTTCGATCCCGTGCCGGGCTGCTGCGACTCTTTCCGGAGGAAGATCGGGACAAATGTCGACAATGGTGAGATTGAGAAATTGATCGCGCGAGTAGCCGTACTTCTCCGTGGCTGCGCGATTGACTTCGAGAAATCTTCCCGTGGTCGGGTCGTAGAGACAGGTGGGCTGTGGGTTGTCCTCAAACAGCAGGCGGAATTTCTTTTCCGCTTCAACCATGGCCTGCGCGGTTTGCTGCTCGTGGCGATGCGTGAGCAGGCTGCGCGATCCGGAAGCAGCGAGCGTGACAACCACCACGATGGTCGCAAGCAGCGGCCGCTCATGGATAAGCCGGCTGGCAACGCCAAAAATGACCAGAGGAAGCAGTACCGACATCCAAAGCGATCCCCATGACTCCATCCGTCCGCCTGGATGCTCGTCCCTGGGAACCGCCTGAAGCGGCAATTTCCATGTGCATGCGAGAGCGATGCCGGCCACGATTGGCACGGTGTAGGTCAGATCCCAGAGGGTTCCCGTGTCCAGATCGGCATACATCTGACGATGAAGAAACAGCGCGCTGCCCAGGCAATAGAGACACAGGAAGGTTCCACCTCTCAGCAGCAGAGACCACTCCACTTTCGATCGCGCAAATGTCAATCGGAACGCAAACGCAACGAGCACGAAGCCATTGCTCGCCACCGAGACATTCCACTGCAATTGCTCCATGTTCTGTTTCGGGGCGCTCCAGTGCGAAGGAAGATAGAAGTAATAGAGATAAGCAGCCGCCGTCAGAATTCCGAGTTGCAGGAAATCAAAACACTGCGCCCAATTGAAGCCGCCCGGCTCGTGCCATCTGCGCCGCAGAAACAGCGCGAGCACCATAGGCGCCGGAACCAGGAAATACAAAATATCGCTAGGCCACACTGAATGAATGTCGGCGTGCAGAACGCTGTCGTAGTAAGCACTGAAGATCTCCGCGGCGGAGAGAAGCGCCAAACCACCGGCGAGCAGCCTCCAAAACGAGCGCGCGTAACGGTCAGGAACGCGCGCAGCCATGAGCATTGAACTCGTGGCGAAGATCGACAGGCAAATTCCGAGGACATTGGACGCCAGCCTGGCATCAAGGCGCTGGTCCGCCCCTGTGAGGACCATGACCTGCAAGAACAAACCGAGCAGGGCAGTCCCCAGTAAGCCTTTGGCTAGCCTTGACATAACGGCACTTTCTTTAGGGGAGGCGTGACAGTTTTTCAGAGTCTACGAACACCTGCGTAGGAGGGCAAGTTACCGGCGATTAGGGTCTAAGGGGTTCGACCGAGGCAAGGCGATTAAGGAGAGCTCTGGGAAAGCTCCGCTCTATTTGTATTTATACTCACAGAATGTCTACCTCGCCCGGAAAGCATGCGGCCACCGCCCACCCAGGGCCCGTCGTTCCCGAACCTACCTTTGCCGAACGTACGCGCACTCAGCTTTATTTAGGGCGGGTCGGCACGCTATCCACCATGTCTCGGAAGCAGCCAGGGTTTCCCTTCGGATCGGTCATGCCGTACGCGCTCGATTCCCTAGGGCGCCCGGTGTTCCTGATCAGCAGCATGGCCATGCACACGCAGAATTTGCAGGCCGACTCAAGGTCGAGCCTGATGGTTACCGACTTCCAGCCGAATGAGGATCCACTAGGCGCGTCCAGAGTCACCCTAGTTGGAAACACGCAGAAGGTCGTCGATTCCGAGCGTTCGGGGGCGCGAGAGCTTTACCTGGCACGACACAGCAACAGCAAATATTGGGTGGATTTTGAGGATTTCCATTTCTACCGAATGGAAGTCGTGGATCTTTATTATGTAGGCGGATTCGGGGTGATGGGCTGGGTGGAGGCGGGTCAGTACGTAGGGGCCGCGCCGGATCCTCTTTCTGACACTGCAGCCGAAATAATCCGCCACATGAATGACGACCACAGCGATTCGCTCATCCTGCTGGCGAAGGCGTTTGCCGGCATTGAGGCGCAAGAGGCCAAGATGACAGCCGTGGACCGGCTCGGCTTTAACGTCCGCCTGAAGACCCCGGAGCGCATGCGCGGCGCCCGGATTGCGTTCTTGCGCGAGGTTGCGAGCCCCCAGCAGACCCGAGAAGTTCTGGTCCAGATGGTCCAACAGGCACGAGAGGGTTAGTCACGAAGGTCACCGGGACAGGTGATCGTCTGATGGTATCCTGCCTGTACCGCCACGAAGAGGCTGTAAAGACGCATGTCGAACGAGAACACTCCAGAATCTCAATCCACAACAACTGAGCCGACCGAATCGTTTGACGCGATTCTTTCCGACTTCGAAAAGACCCGCAAACGTAAGGCCGGGGAAGGCAACAAGCAGCTCGAAGGAACGGTGATCACGGTCACCGCCGACTCCGCTGTCCTCGATATCGGATTCAAGAGCGAAGGCCTGCTTCCCCTGACCGCTTTTCAGGCGGGAGAGAACGTCAAGGCCGGCGACAAGCTGGCCGTCTCGGTGAAGGGAAGAGATCCCGAGGGCTATTACGAGCTCACACGCTTCCGCACAGAGCAGCCCAAGGACTGGTCATCGCTCGAGCGTGCTTTTGCGGAAAAGATGGCAATCGTAGGCACAGTGACTGGTGTGGTGAAAGGCGGGGTGAGTGTCGACGTTGGGGTGCGAGCTTTCATGCCCGCGTCCCGTAGCGGGGCGCGCGATGCAGCCGAGATGGAGAAACTGGTCGGCCAAGAGATTCGCTGCCGCATCATCAAGCTCGATGTCGCGGATGAAGATGTCGTGGTGGATCGTCGAGCGATTGCTGAAGAAGAAGAGCGCGTCGTCAAGGATCGGCGGTATTCGGAACTGAAGGAAGGCGACACGGTCCGTGGAGTAGTCCGCAGTCTCGCCAGTTATGGCGCCTTCGTCGACATCGGTGGAGTGGATGCTCTGCTTCATGTCAGCGACATCAGCTGGAGCCGCATCAATCAGCCTGCCGACGTGCTGAGCGTGCGGGCAGGAGGTCGAAGGCAAGGTGTCTGAAGATCGACTCCGAGAAGCGACGGATTTCGATCGGGATGAAACAGCTGCAACCGCATCCCTGGGACGCGGTTGGGCAGAAGTTCACAACTGGTCAGCGCGTGCGCGGAACCGTAACCCGTGTAGTTGAGTTCGGAGCTTTCGTTGAACTGGAACCCGGCATCGAAGGCCTGATCCACGTGACCGAGATGTCATGGGGGAAGAAAGTTCGCATTGCCAGCGATGTCGTGAAGCCCGGCGAGACCGTGGATGCAGTCGTCCTCGGAGTGAATCCTGCGGAGCGTCGGATCTCGCTCGGATTGAAGCAGGCCCTGGGCGATCCCTGGGCTGACGTGACAAAGAGTCTGACGGTAGGATCCGTCGTTGAAGGGCCTGTCACGAATCTCACCAAATTTGGAGCATTCGTTCAGGTTGCTGAAGGCGTCGAGGGTCTGGTGCACATCAGCGACATGAGCGCCGAGAAGCGCATCAACCATCCCAGCGACATGTTGCGCGTCGGGCCAGGTGGTCAAGGCCCAATTGCTCGCTATCGATACCGACAAGCGCCAGCTTCGGTTGGGAATGAAACAACTTGTCCCCAGCGGACTCGACGAATACATCGCGGAACACAAAGCTGGCGATGCGGTCACTGGCCGCATGATTGATTCGTCGGAGGACGGCGGGCGCGTCGAGTTGGGAGAAGGCGTGATCGCCATCTGCAAGGCATCAGCTACGAGTTCTCCGGCGACAAGCGAGGCTACACCATCGCCGTCCGTGGATATGGCGTCGCTGAGCGCGATGCTGAACGCGCGCTGGAAGAGCGGACCAGCTTCCGGTGTGGCGAAGAAGGAATCGATCCGCGCCGGGCAGGTTCGTAGTTTCCGGATCACGAAGCTGGATCCAGCTGGCAAAAAGATCGAAGTCGAACCCGCCTAAGTCGGCACGCGAGTTGCTGGCTGCTCTTACCCATCTCCGGTCCGACGAACCCTGTACAATCGTCACCTTTCCTGCGTTATCGAATCAGACGTTCGGGAGGGGTAATGCAGGGCAAAATTGTGCTCGTCACCGGAGCCGACGGCGGTCTCGGCAAATCTGTTACCCAGGCATTTCTGGATGCCGGCGCAACCGTGGTCGGCACGTCGACGAAAATTCAGCAGTCAGCCTTCAATCACACTCGCTTCACGGCGATCGCGGCGAGAATCTCGAGCCTCGAGAGCGCGCAAAGTCTCGTCAATCAGGTTACGTCTCGTTTCGGAAAACTCGATGTACTGGGGCACACCGTGGGGGGCTTCGCGGGCGGTTCATCCGTAGCTGATACAGACGACGCCACGTTCCAGAAGATGATGGACATCAATCTGAACTCCGTTTTTCACATGGTGCGGGCGGCGCTTCCCCAACTTCGCAGTGCGGGGAGTGGCCGAATCATCGCCATCGGCAGCCGGGCTGCGCTCGAGCCGGGTGCGGGCGTCGGCGCCTACAGTGCTTCCAAGGCTGCCATGGTTTCGTTGATCAGAACCGTTGCCGCCGAGAACAAAGCCGCAGGCGTTCGCGCGAACGTGATTTTGCCGGGCACCATGGATACGCCCGCGAACAGGGAAGCGATGCCCAAGGCGGATGCTTCGAAGTGGGTGTGTCCCGCATCGGTCGCCAGCTTGATGGTGTGGCTCGCGAGTGACGCCGCGATCGATGTGAACGGCGCGGTGATTCCGGTCTACGGAACAGAAGCCTAGAAGCTTCCACCCTCGCAATGATGAATGGAAGGTGCCGGATGGCGCACGTCGACAACTACCAGGCAAAACTCAACTCGTACGTGGAGGGAAAAGATCCCCTGCAAATGCAGGCCGACACCCCACGCCTCATCGCAGAGTTTGTGAAGGGAGTGCCCGACGCGAAACTGGCCCAGCGCCCTCTTCCCGACAAGTGGTCAGTCAAGGAGATCATCGCGCACTTGGCCGAAGACGAATTGGTCACCAGCTGGCGATATCGGCAGATGATTGAGAGCAACGGATGCCCGCTCGCATCGTTCGACCAGGATCAGTGGTCGCGGTTGGGGGATTACCGCTCGTGGAAGCCGTCGGATGCACTCGACATGTTCCGCCTTTTGCGCGAGGCCAATTTGCGTATGCTAAGAAATCTCACCCTTGAGGAATGGGATTGCTTCGGTGTACACGCGGAGCGCGGCCGCATCAGCGTGCGCGATCTCGCCCAGCACATGGCTGGTCATGATATGAACCACGTAGATCAGATTCGAAGCATTCTGGAGACGACTTGATGGACGGCTGCGGCAGCGGTCTTAATCGCTTCTGACACTCAAACCCGTGATTGCGTTTCAAGCGATTTTCACGAATGCGACCCTCAGTTCGTCCTGCTGGCACTGCTGCACCCGGTAGCGCTATTCACCTGATCGGAATCCACACATTGAATCGCGTCCCTTTCGCCCAGGCGCGGAGCAACAATCTGGGGGTAGGCTTGCGTATCGCGGTGCGTGAGTGCGTACAGGACGAGTTCAACCCGGTTTGAGACGCCCAGCTTGTCATAGATTCGCAGCAGCGATTTCTTCACGGTATTTTCTGTAATCCCGAGTTGCGACGCGATCTCGCGATTTCCAGCACCTTCGGCGACCAGGTTGACAACCTGATTCTCGCGCGCAGTAAGCAGGCCTTCTCCCTTGGCATTTACCACACGCGAGGGAGCCGACGAACTCAAGGCCTCGATCAAGTACTCCATCTGCTCGGTGTTCGCCCAGAACTGACCGCTGTGAACCACGGTGATGCAGCGGAGGAGAGCGCGGAACGGCTCCCGCGCGCGACAAAACAACCCCCGAGCTCCGGCGCGCATTGCATTGACAACCAGGCTCCGGTCGTAAGTGTCGAGCAGGAGAACGATCCCGATGCCAGGGTGAATATTGTGTAGTCCGCGGAGTGTCGACATCAGTTGCTCGTGGTCAGCGGGGCCATCACCTAAAAGCAACACGTCGGCGGTTGCCGACGCTAAGGCCTGCAGGCAGCCTGCAAGCTCTCCTTGGCACCACGTAACCTTCATCCCTGCATTTCGGCGAAGAGCGCTGCTCAGCAGTTGTGACTGCGTCTGATTGGAATCGGCTACGAGAACACGGATGCGTGCGCGACTCTCACCGGATGGGGCATTCATAGAGTTGTCCTCAGCAGAGAGTCTCGGGGGCGGGCTGAAAGAGATTGTAGGCTGTGCGCGGTATTCGGAACGTAAATTGTCGGTAAATGGAGTAAAAACAATTCCTACATTGGGGCTCGCACGTTTGTGGTGTGCTTTGCGATGCATTTCGGAACGAGGTTCACTTAGATTGCAAAAACTATCCCTTACATTGCAAACGATTGAGGCTACGACCATTCTTCGTCGCGCATTCGTTTATGCCAAAGTGGCGCTTCATTCCAGCCACTCTGGTCCTATGTTTTTGTGGTGTATCGGAATGTTTACAGTTGGGCGTTCCCGAGGCTTCGGCGTATGGGGATGTGACGCGGGAGCGATCTTAAGACGTGTCCGGGCGGCCCGATGTTGATTCTGTTAAAGATCGAGCTTCAGATCTGCAGTTGCGTTTGGGATGTAAAGACACACCTCACGCCGACGGAGATTTACGGCGTGGCAGGAGCTGACGCCCTGAAGTGCGGGCTCAGTTCGCCTTCGCGGCAGCCGGAATGTTGACTTCGGATTCTGCGCCGTCGATCGCGAATGTCTCTGCGCTATGGGAAAAAGTGGGCGCAGATATTTGCTCCACGGCTCGATGGGTCAGCGCATACAGCACAAGTTCGACGCGGTTGCAGACTCCCAATTTGTCGTAGATTCGCATGAGCGACTTCTTGACGGTATTTTCTTTGATGCCAAGTTGTTGAGCGATGACGCGATTACCCGCGCCGTCCGCAACCAAGCTGACGACCTGCTCTTCGCGTGGGGTCAGAAGAGCTTGCCCTTTGGCATCCACGATACGGGGTGTTACGGATCCCGAGCCGATAGCTTCAACGATATATCCAAGCTGTTCTGTGTCGACCCAGATCTGTCCTTCATGAACGACCGTT
The DNA here is from genome assembly GCA_963745435.1 of uncultured Acidobacteriota bacterium. Classification (GTDB taxonomy): domain Bacteria; phylum Acidobacteriota; class Terriglobia; order Terriglobales; family Acidobacteriaceae; genus Gp1-AA133. The sequence goes on from CAVUXK010000008.1 coordinate 656,678, forward strand.
ATACATCGGCAGAGGGCACGGAACGGTTGGTCCGTTCGGTCGAATAAGCCCCGTGCTCCCGTACGCATGGCGTTGACCACGAGATTGCGATCATATCCATCCAACAGAAGAATGAAACGAGCTTGAGGATGGTTGGTATGCAGAACATGCAGCACGTTTAACAGTCGTTCCTGATCGGCGGAACTGGAACTCAGAAGTACGACGTCGACGGGAGCAGATCGAAATGCCTGCAGAGCACTCGGAAATCTCGCTCCGGCAGCGTGTGATCTTCAAGCCGGGCTGGCGGCGAAGGGCGCTGTCTAACACCTCCGACTGAGTTTGGTTGGAATCGGCGATCAGTACATTGATCTGTCCACGGCCCGTGGCGGGAACCCTCATAAAATTTCATTTTCTCCAATAACAGTCCTGGGGAAGGGGCCCACGCACATCGTCCCAGAGTGAGGGTGCTTTCTGCAGTGACGTGAGTCACAAAGCAAGGCTGTGCGGTAGTCATCGCATCCGTTCCACCCTACTGGCGGGCGGAGCTCGCCAAACGAGTTGGTGTCCACTTTCGGGTAGTCGTCCCCGAACCAGTGACGACTCCCAATGCGGGAATCCCCCCTATCGCTCCCCCCAAAAATAGCGTCCGTTCCGAAACACATGCGTGTTTGGGGACGCACTTTGTTGGTCTTGTGACAAGTCGGCCAACTCGATAGGTTGAGGCGACCGAGTTTCTCAAGGCGAAACCGTGGACCAGCGACAAAGCAAACGCTATCGATTGAAGACTGTCGTGAAGTTTTCCTGGGAAAGCCCACAAGACGGCATGCAGCTAGGCGAGGGGTTCACCCGCGATATCAGCCCAAGCGGAGTGTTTGTAGTAACCGGCGACCGATTGCCCTTGGGGACCACGGTGAAACTGGAAGTTACGCTGCCTTCGCCACGCAAAGAAACCCCAGGTGCGTTCTTGCGAACGCGCGGGCACGTCGTGCGTTCCGAGCAAGTCGGCTTCGCTGCGGTGGCGGAGATGGGCTTCCGGATGCAGTTTCCCGAGATTCCGTCTTCGCGCAGTGCACGCGGAAAGTCCGGCGCAGGTGATGAGGAAGCAAAGGGCGAAGAACTCAGCAGCCTGCGACCTGCAGCGCTGAGTCGCTTTTCGATGTAAGTAGCAGTCTCTGAGAGGTTTGGAGCGAAATGGGAATCGAACTGACGGGGCGAAGCTGTATCCAGAGCGCGACGACAGAGCCGATCATCGATTCGGAAGGGAACTCGCCCGAGCCGTATTCGATCCAGAACCAGCAGCTCTGGTACGCAGGCTACACCTCCTCCCGTCACGAAAAGCGCGTTGCGGAACATCTCGATCAGAGAGGTGTGGAGTATTTCCTTCCTCTCTACGAAACCATTCATCGCTGGAACAACGGCCGCCATCGGGTCCAGTTGCCTCTATTTCCCGGGTACATTTTCGTGCGCATCGCCCTGCACGAACGGCTGAGAGTACTCGAAGTTCCTGGGTTCGTGCGCCTGGTCGGATTCAGTAGTCTGCCGCATCCCCTGCCTGAGGCCGATATCAACGGAATGAAAGAAGCGTTGAACAAGGGCGTGCTAGCGGAACCCTATCCCTATCTGACAGTCGGTACGCGCGTCGAAGTCCGAAACGGTCCTTTGCAGGGAATGACCGGGATCCTGCTGCGGCGGCAGAACAAGTGCCGGATAGTGATTTCCGTCGATCTGATTATGCGTTCGATGGCGGTTGAGGTTGACGCGGCAGATGTGGCACCGATTCGTAACTCGGCCAGCGGATCAATCCACAACGTCGCCGGACCTCAGGCGACGGTTATTCATGTCTAGTCCGGCTCGCTCTACGGGAGCTGCTATGAGCAAATTTCTTCAAGCCCAGTCGGTTGTAATCGTCGTTCTGGCCTGCGCGCTGTTTGCCGGAGCCCAGACGGACTCAAAATCAGAAAGCAAACTGACCGACAGCCATGCAGCCGGGGAACGAACAGCTGCGGTACCAGCCTACAGTCCCTGTCGTGAACGAAGAATTCATCATCGGGACTGGCGATGTTCTGGCGATCAACGTCTGGAAAGAAACAGAAGTGTCGCGCGTCGTTCCGGTGCGGTCTGATGGACGCATCTCCCTTCCGCTGGTGGGCGAGATTCAGGCGGGCGGACGTACACCCAAACAACTGGAAGGCGAGATCAGCGCGAAATTGAAAGATTACGTGTCCGAGCCGGAAGTGACGGTGATCGTCCAGGAAATCAAAAGCCAGAAATTCAACGTGCTCGGCATGGTGATGAAGCCAGGATCGTATGTCCTGACCAACCCGACAACCGTGCTGGATGCGATCGCGATGGCCGGCGGGTTTCGTGATTTCGCGAAACAGAAGGACGTGTACGTGCTGCGTCGCGCCGCCGATGGCAGCCAGACCCGACTGCCGTTCAATTACAAAGACGTGGTCAAAGGGCACAAGTCGACGCAGAACTTCGTGCTGCAGTCAAACGACACCCTCGTCGTGCCTTGAGGTGGAATGTGAAACACCACAAGATACTCTTCGCAATCCTCCTGGTCTTGCTCGAAGTTCCGAGTTGGGGGCAGGATGGGCATAGCACTCCCGTCGGAGCGATCGGCCCCGAAATGCCATATACGGAGGTTCTGACTCCTCCCATGCCAGTGAATGGCCTGCAGCTGCCCCTCACGTTCGCAGGGGACGGCGAGCGCAACAACCTTTTGAGCACAGGCATTCAGGTAGGTTCCGGCTATAACGACAACGCGTTGGTTACCCCCAAAGATCGCATCAGTAATGTCGGTGTTCTGATCGTGCCCAGACTCGAAATCCGCCAGAACCGTGAACGCTTGACTCTAGATCTTGCCTACAGCCCGGGTGTCACGATCAATCAAAACCTGGGTCAACAAAATCAATTCGCACACAACCTCAGTTTTGCGACCAACTACCGTCTCAGTCCGCACGTGAGCCTGCAGCTGCGCGACAATTTTGCAAAGACCAACAATCTTTTCGCGGGACTGTTCGGCAGCACCGCAGGACCCGGCCCGCTGCAGCAGTCAAATTCCTCGGTGATTACTCCGCTCGCGGACAGCACCAGCAACAACACCGGACTCGGGCTCAATTATCAGTTCAGCAGTAGCAGTCTGGTCGGCGTAAGCGGGAACTACTACTTCGCGAATTACGGCTCCATCGCGAATACGCCGGGAACATCTGGATTCATCGATTCTCGCTCGGCGAGCGCTGCCAGCTTCTACGCACATCGGTTTTCCAACCGGCATTGGCTGGGCGCCACCTACAATTTTCAACAGTTCATGTTCAATCCCGGTGGACGCACCACAGTCCATCGCGTCCTGGGCTTCTACACATTGAGCCTGACCTCCAACATGACGATGTCGCTGTGGGCGGGCCCGCAATACTCCACCACCTTCGTGAGCGATGTGCCAGGTGCCGGGGGCACTTTGGCGTTGCCGTCGCAATGGTCTCCCGCCAGCGGCGTGCAGTTCGATTGGGCTGGGCGGCACAGCACTTTTCGCGCAGGCTTCACTCGGCAGATAACGGACGGCGGTGGCCTGGCAGAAGCGGTCACCATGCAACAGTTCGACGCCGAATTCCAGCGGCGCCTGACAGCGCGCTGGACGGGCAGAGTTGGAAGCATCTATTCGAAGAACGATCCCTTGCACACGCTCGCCGGCAGCATCCCGTTGCGCTCGTTTCAGGGGAACGCGGGACTCGAATATCGATTTACCGACAATCTGGGGGCAAGCATTCTTTACGGCCGCCAACAGCAACGCTACGAGTTTCTAACGCTGCCCAGCACGCTCGCCAACCAGAATCGTGTGTGGTTTTCTCTCTCCTATATTTTTACCCGTCCATTGGGAAGGTAATCATGCTGGAAGTTCTCGACGATCCATCGCTGGAAAAGACTGACTGGAAGAAGCAGTGGCGAATGTTGTGCCGCCGGCGGTGGTGGCTCGCCGTGCCCGCTTTTGGAATCTGGTTGGCAGTGTGGGCGCTAGCCTGGTTTCTGCCCGCAGTCTATCGCTCGGAGACGGTGATCCTCGTCGAGCAGCAGAAGGTGCCTGAGCAATACGTTGTTTCCAACGTGTCCGCGGATCTGCAGGATCGCTTGCAGAACATGACCCAGCAGATCCTGAGCCGCACCCGTTTGTTGGGCATCATGGAACAGTTCAACCTGTATCCAAAGTTGCGCCTGCACCGCACTGGCGACGAGATGGTCGAACAGATGCGCAAGGATATCCAGGTTGAGCTGGTGCAGGCTCCCAACCGAAGCGGGAACCTGACTGCCTTCAAAGTTGCCTACATGTCGAATGATCCGCTGCTGGCGCAGAAGGTCACGTCCCAGCTCACCTCATTGTTCATCAATGAAAATTTAAAGACGCGGCAGGAGCAGTCGGCCCAGACGACGCAGTTCCTGGCTCAGCAATTAGAAGAGGCCGGTCGCGGCCTCGCCGAGCAGGAAGCCAAGGTAAAAGAATTCAAAAGCCAATATCTTGGTCAGCTGCCTGAGCAAGTGCAAAGCAACGTGCAAATCCTGGCGGGGCTGCAGGCTCAACTCCAGCAGGAAGCCGACCTGCTGGGTAAAGCCAAGCAACAGAGCGTGTACCTCGAGACTTTACGGACACAGTGGAGTTCACTGGAAACCAGTCTCGGCACAGGGAGTTCGGCAAATACTCCTGCCGCACTGGATCAGGAACTGGCCCGCCTGCGCGCCCAGCTCACGGACTTGAGCTCCCACTACACCGATCGTCATCCTGACGTCCGGAAGGTGAAGGACCAGATCGCCAAGACGGAAAGACTGAAGACGCAGATGGAGGCACAGGTGGCAGCCGCTCCAACCAGCAGCGAAGTCGCCCACCGCCCGAGCAATGCCGCCGATGTACAGGCCCTCTCTTCGCGCATGGAGATGGAAAGCCAGATCAAAGGGAACAAGGTGGAGATCGAGAATCGTCAGCGGGCCGTTCAGGACTTGCAGAAAAGGATCGGAGACTACCAGGCTCGGCTAAACATGACCCCGGTTCGTGAGCAGCAAATGGCTACGTTAACTCGCGACTACGAGCAATCGCGAAAGAACTACGAGCAATTGCTGGCCAAGCGTGACCAGTCGGGAATGGCCACCGATCTCGAAAAACAACAGCAGGGCGAGCAATTCCGCGTACTGGATCCTCCGAACCTCCCACAGAAGCCATACTCGCCGAACCGTCTGAAGCTGGATCTGGTTGGCCTCATCGCGGGTCTGATCGTTGGCGCCGCAGTACTGGCCGGCGCTGAGATGGTCGATGACCGTATTCACTCAAAGGAGGAACTCGCGGCAATCGTTTCGGCTCCGGTACTGTCGGAGATTCCTCCGCTAACGACGGCCAGAGAGCAAGCTCAGCAGATGCGGCAAGCATGGCTGCAGGTCGGGCTTCTGAGTGTGCTGGTGGTGCTGGTCGCAGCCGGCTTCGCCTCAACGTATCTCCTAGGCTAAGACATGTACAAGGCATTTTTTGGGCTAACCCGCAACCCGTTCGAGATCTCGCCCGATCCCTATTTTCTGTTCGCGACGGCACATCACAATGAAGCTCTGGCCTCGATCGTGCACGGCGTGCTGCGACACAAAGGCTTCATCGTTGTGTCGGGCGAAGTTGGGACGGGCAAAACTCTGCTCGTGCGTTGTCTCTTGGAGTTGCTGCGCAGGCAAAACATCGCATCCGCCAACGTTTTCAATCCCTGCCTTTCGCCGTTGGAATTTCTGCGCTATATCGTAGGCGATCTGGGAATCAAAACGACGAGCCAGGACAAAGGGTCCTTGCTGCTGGAGCTGAACAACTATCTCATCGCACGGCATCGCAAGAACACTACGACTGTGCTGATCGTGGACGAGGCGCAGCACTTGGAACCGGAGCTGCTCGAAGAGATCAGGCTGCTGACCAACCTGGAAACATCGCAACAGAAGTTGCTGCAGATCGTGCTGGTGGGTCAGCCGGAACTTGATCAGAAAATGGACTCGCCCGATTTGCGGCAGCTGAAACAACGGATCGCAATGCGCTGCCAGTTGGAACCTCTGCAGGAAGAAGAAACCCGGAGCTACATCCTGAGGCGTTTGCAGCGCGCGGGAGCCAACTCGCATGCCACGGACATGTTTTCGAGCGAGACGATCACCAGCGTACATCGCTATTCCAAGGGGATCCCGAGGCTGATTAACACGGTTTGCGAAAATGCGCTGATCGCTGCATACGCCGAGAAGTCGCCAACGGTTCGCGCTGCGATCATCGACGAAGTGGCCAAGGATCTCCGCCTGAATGTCTTGAGCCGTCCAATGGTGGTCACGCCGACCGCGACTAGCGGACAACGGGATCTCGCAAGCTCCTTGCTGCAGCTGGTGGAAGCCTTGGAGCGAGTCGCGCGTCACGGTCCTGTGCCGGAAACGCTCCGACCGAGGAGTCAAGATCGTATGAGTCGAGTTTACGAAGCGCTCCGCCAGTCGGAGATAGAGCAGGGCGTCACCCCGACTTTGTTGGATCCCGATACTTTCCTTGCAGCGGAGTCACTTGAAGCACAGCCTATCGATTTACCTGGCGCAGCCCTCGCATGGAGCGAGATCAAATCGCTTCTTCCGGCGGTCCGGGAAGAGAGTCGAGTGGTTGACGTTGACTGAGGGCAACAGTCTGGGGGCCGAGAAGTTTCGGCTTCTGCGCGCACGCTTGCGCAATGTGCGCGAACGGCGCCAGCTTCAGAAACTGGTGATCACCAGCGCAGTCCCCAACGAGGGCAAGACGCTGGTAGCGATGAATCTGGCGGTCTGTCTGGCAAAGCATACGGACGAAAAGATCCTTCTCTTGGAGGGGGATCTGCGCCAGCCGACGCTTGGCGAGCATCTTGGCATGAAGTCTCTTCCCGGAATCGGCGAGTGGGCGTCGATGAATGAGTCAATCCACAAATTCATCTACCGATTTGATGAATTGCAGCTTTGGATTCTGCCGGCAGGTTCGGCGCCTGAAGATCCGGTGAACATCCTCCAGTCAGCGCGTTTTCTGGAACTCTACAAGCAACTGAGCACATGCTTCGATTGGATCATCATCGACGCTCCTCCGCTACTGCCCATGGCGGATGTCAGTTTCTGGTCGAGGCAGGCCGACGGATTGTTGCTGGTGGTTCGCGAAGGCCACACTCCCAAGAACATTTTGAAAAAGGGCCTGGAAACGCTCGACAATCCGAAGTTAATCGGCGTCGTCCTCAACGACGCTCGGGAAGTGGAGAGCGCTTACTACGGCCATTACTACTACCACCAGAAAGATCCCCGCACCAGCAAGCCGAGATAGGTTGGCAGACAAGTTGTTCTCGAGCTGACTCCACGAAAAAACAACCTCTCCCCTCCCTCCCCCTTGGGAAAATGATGACAAAGTACAAGTACGCATTGGGAACAATTCGATGCACTCCCTCCTGCGAGTACGGCCAATGCGAATTGGTCAGCGAAGAGTGGTTTGCGCGGGCCCTCAGCCTCGAGCGAAAACGTACAGAGCGCTCTCGTCAACCTTTTGTTCTCGCTCTGTTGAACCTCAAGGGCGTCGAGGTTCTCAATGGCGACAAGAACACCTACCTCCACCGGGTGGTGAGTGCGATTTCGTCCTTCACACGGGAGACAGACATCATCGGCTGGTATCGCGATGGAGCGGTGCTCGGCACCATTTTTACGGAGTTGGGAACGGGGGCCCCGACTGCTTCTCTGTCGATTGCTTCAAAAATTGACGCTGCGATTGCGAGATATCTGGGAAAGGAAAAGGACGTCCGGATCGATGTGACGTACCACGTCTTTCCTGAAGACTGGAATGGAGCGAGGGTGGGGAAGGGAGTGGATACGAAGCTCTACCCAGACATTGAGACCCCATCGGCAGGAGGCTGGCTCGGCAGCACAGGGAAGCGGATGATCGATATCGCGCTCAGCAGCCTCGCTCTGCTTGTTCTTCTTCCTCTGTTCTTGCTGATTGCCACAGCCATCAGGTTGAGCTCCAGGGGACCGGTATTGTTTCGCCAGGAACGGATCGGGCATCTCGGCAGACCCTTCATGTTCTTGAAATTTCGCTCCATGAAGGTCTCTACGGAGTCAACGATTCACCGCGAATTTGTTCGTAAACTCATCAACGGAAACTTGGACGCGCCGCAAAACGGGATTTTTAAGATCCAAAACGATCCCCGCGTGACTCGAGTTGGCCACTTTCTTCGCAAAACCAGCTTGGATGAATTGCCCCAGTTCTGGAACGTGCTGATGGGAGAGATGTCCTTAGTAGGTCCCCGCCCTCCCCTCCCCTACGAAGTCGAAGTTTACGACATCTGGCATCGGCGACGAGTTTTGGAAGCCAGGCCAGGAATCACGGGTCTGTGGCAAGTCACCGGCAGAAGCCGCACTTGCTTCAACGACATGGTTCGACTGGATTTGCACTACACGCGATCGTCCTCGCTGTGGCTGGATCTGAAAATCCTGCTGCAGACGCCGCGTGCCGTGCTAGCCGGTGATGGCGCTTACTGAAGATTACCCTCCCCCTGTTTTTCTGTATTTCCCTGCTCGACATACAAACGAAAAGAGAGTCCGGCCACAAACCGGGCCGCACGGGGATCATTCCCCAAATCGAGGGTACATCATGATTCGCGTAGGCGTGATCGGATACGGATACTGGGGCCCAAACATCGTGCGCAACTTTAACAACGGAGATCTCTCCCGGGTGGCGATGGTGTGCGATCAACGCCCCGAATCGTTGCGCAAGGTACAACAGTCATACCCGCAAATTGCGGTAACTCACGACTCCGCGGAGCTCATCAATGCAGTCGACATCGACGTTGTGGCGGTGGTCACGCCGGTCTGGACGCATTTCGAGCTTGCCAAGGCGGCTCTGAAGAACGGGAAGCACGTCTTCGTTGAGAAACCCTTCACCTTCACAAGCGCGCAGGCGGAAGAGTTGGTCAACCTGGCGGAGCAGAAGAACCTCCGCATCATGGTGGACCATACGTTTTTGTTCACGGGTGCGGTCAAGAAGATTCGCCAGCTCATCGACGACGGAACCTTGGGCAATCTCTACTACTACGATTCCACTCGCGTGAATCTCGGACTCTTCCAGCATGACGTCAACGTCATCTGGGATCTCGCGCCCCACGACCTCTCCATCATGGACTACCTGATTCAGGAAAGGCCGCTGGGAGTGGTGGCGACCGCGGAACGGCATCTCAATGGTCTCGAGGACATAGCTTTCCTCACCTTCTATTTTCCGCGAAACATTATTGCCCACATAAACGTGAATTGGCTCTCTCCCGTGAAGGTTCGTACCACCCTGATTGGCGGAGAAAAAAAGATGGTGGTGTGGAACGATCTGGAAGCGGACGAGAAGATCCGCGTGTACGACAAAGGTGTGGAGAAGGTCAACGCCGAAGGCATCTACGAAATGCTCGTGAAGTATCGTACCGGAGACATGTGGGCGCCCCAGGTAGAGCATACGGAAGCACTGAAGATGGAATTGGAATACTTCGTGCAGTGCATTCATACCAATCAAACTCCCATTAACGACGGCAAGGCTGGCTGGCGCGTAGTGCAGATGCTGGAAGCGGCCAACCTATCACTGAAAAGCCGTGGCGCGATGATCGATCTACCGCAAGAGGAGGTGCTCGCGGCATGAACGATCACCTGTGTATCGCACCCGATGTCAAGCTTGGAAAAGACGTTCGGCTTTCCAAGTTCATCAACTTGTATGGCTGTGAAGTCGGAGACGAGACGAAGATCGGTGCCTTTGTCGAGGTGCAGAAAAACGCCTGCATCGGCAAGCGCTGCAAGATCTCCAGCCACACCTTCATCTGCGAGGGCGTGACCATTGAAGACAACGTGTTCATTGGGCACGGAGTGACATTCATCAACGATTCCTATCCACGATCGACTACCGAAAACGGCGCGCTGCAAACAGAGGCGGACTGGAAGGTTGAAAGAACGTTGATCAAACGGGGAGCCTCTATCGGTTCCGGTTCGACAATTCTGTCCAACGTCACGATTGGCGAGAACGTTATTGTGGGCGCGGGCAGCGTCGTCACAAAGGATGTGCCCCCCAATAGCATCGTTTATGGAAACCCTGCGCAGGTGCACCGTCACCTCGAGCAGACCATGGAGGTCCAAAAGTGAGCGCTCCCAGCATTCCGTTTCTTGATCTGGTCACCCCACACCGCGAGCTGGAACAGGAATTAACCACTGTTTTTCGCGAGGCTCTACGTTCCGCTGCCTTCATCGGCGGTCCGAGGGTGGAGAATTTCGAAAATGAATTCGCCGCCTTCTGTCAGACGGAGCACGCAATTGCAGTCAGCAGCGGCACCGATGCTCTGCGTTTTGCGCTAATAGCGGCAGGTGTTAAAGCAGGCGACGTAGTCATTACCGTCCCAAATACGTTCATTGCGACAACCGAGGCGATCTCGCAAGCAGGAGCCCTGCCAGAGTTTGTCGACATCGACGAACGCACCTACAACATGAGTCCGGAGAACCTGCGTCAGTACTTGGAGACGCAATGCACCGTGTCTGACAAGGCGCAACTGGTCAGCAAAAGAAGCGGCCGTCCGGTTACAGCAATCGTCCCGGTACATCTTTATGGGCAGATGGCAGACATGGACCCGATTCTCGAATTGGCTGAGCGCTATGGCTTGTTGGTGGTTGAAGATGCGTGCCAGGCGCACGGAGCCGAGTACTTCTCGCGAAAACACGAGCGGTGGTGTAAGGCGGGGTCGATGGGGCGCGCGGCTGCATTCAGCTTCTATCCTGGCAAGAATCTGGGCGCCTGCGGGGAAGGCGGAGCCATCACTACCAACGATCCCGGAATCGCCAAGGTAACGAAGATGCTCCGCGATCATGGGCAGGCCAAGAAATATCACCACGACGTCGAGGGATACAACGGACGTCTCGATGCGATCCAGACCGGCATTCTGAGCGTGAAGTTGAAGCACCTGCCGGAGTGGAACGCCAAGCGCCGCGAGCGGGCCGCGGAGTACAAGCGTCTGTTCGACGCCGCCGGAGAAGGAATTGCAGGTTCCATTCGAACCCTCCTGGTCGCGCGCCGTTTACCACCTGTATGTCGTGCGCGCGGCGAATCGCGACGACCTGATGTCATATCTGAAGACCGCCGGGATTGGTACCGGCATTCACTATCCGATTCCACTCCATCTGCAGCGTGCGTATCGATCCCTGGGCTACGCGGAAGGGAGATTTTCCAGCAACGGAAAAAGTTGCTGCGGAGATTGTCTCCCTGCCGATGTTTCCGCAATTGGCGAGTCAGCAACAAGCAAGGATTGTTGAGGAAGCTGCTGAAGTTCATTAGGGGACGAGTAACCAAGACTGAGGAACTGGTAGGAGCCGAGCGGTCCAGATGACAGGAACTCCAAGCTACGTTCTCATCACCCCGGCTCGGAACGAGGCTCAATTCATTGAATTGACACTCAAGTGCGTGACAGCCCAGACGTTGCTGCCGTTGAAATGGGTGATTGTAGACGATGGATCGACCGATGGGACTGGTGCCATCGTCACTCGTTACGTGGCGCAATACCCTTGGATCGAGCTTCTCACGATGTCAGCCCGCCAAGATCGACATTTTGCGGGGAAAGTTATGGCATTCAATGCTGGCCGCTCACGTATTTCGAACCTGTCCTACGACGTGATTGTGAGTCTCGACGCCGATATCTCGTTCCCCGATAACGACTATTTTGAGTTCCTCCTAAAAAAACTCGCCGATGACTCCACGCTCGGCCTGGTGGGGACACCGTTTGAGGAGAACTCGGCCGCGTATGACTACCGCATCGTGGGCATCGAGCACGTTTCTGGAGCGTGCCAGGTATTTCGCCGCCACTGTTTTGAGGAAATAGGTGGATACTTGCCGGTTAAGGGCGGAGGCATTGACTATATCGCAATAATGAGCGCGCGCATGAAAGGCTGGAAGACGAGAACATTCACAGAGAAAGTGTGTGTTCATCATCGGGCGATGGGAACGGCCGAGCATGGCGCATTGATCGCAAGATTTAAATCAGGCGTTAAGGACTACGCTTATGGAGGCCATCCCGTTTGGGAACTCTTCAGAACACTCTATCAAATGAGCCGCAGGCCTTACATCACCGGCGGAATGTTCTTGGGGGCCGGCTATGTTTGGGCGCTAGTCAGACGCGCGCAGAGGCCGATTTCTCGTGAAATGGTGGGGTTCCGCAGACGCGATCAGATGCTGCGATTACGGAGGATTCTCACCGAGACGCTTTCAAAAGCATTCCCGAAACTCTGGTGGCGAAGGTCCGACAGAACAACGCCGGTTGAGGGCGGGGGGAATCCCAATTCGACTCGAAGATCGGCAGGCCCCTCGTAAGTCCGCTGCTTCCTTCTCAGTATCCATGCCCGGAACTAGGTAATTCGATGAACTCCAAGCCACACCCCATCCCGATCCCTGTCAGCAACCTCATTGTACCGGCGGGGACGAAGTCTCCGGCCAGGCTTGTCGCTTCCGGCGCGTCGGCTAATCGATCCCTCGGGGCGCCGGGTCTCCTCATCATCAACGCCGACGATTGGGGGCGGGATCAGAAGACTACGGATCGGACACTTGAATGTAAGGTTCGGGGCAGTGTCTCTTCGGTGAGCGCGATGGTCTTCATGGAGGATTCGGAACGAGCGGCGGTAATAGCCCGCGAAAGGGGAATCGATGCTGGTCTGCACCTCAACTTTACGACTTCGTTTTCGGCGCTAGACTGTTCCGAACAACTAAGGGAACGACAACGCGAACTCGCCAAATGCCTGTTGCACCACCGGTTCTCCCAAGCCCTGTTTTATCCAGCTCTCGTGCAATCTTTCAAGTACGTTGTGTCAGCCCAACTCGATGAGTTCTGCCGTCTCTACGGGGCGGCTCCCCGACGAATTGACGGTCATCATCACATGCATCTTTGCGCCAACGTCCTGCTTGGACAACTACTGCCAGCTGGAACCGTTGTCCGGCGTAACTTCTCATTTCTGCGGGGAGAGAAGACCTTCGCAAACCGTGTATATCGTCAGGTTGTGGATCGCATGCTGGCACGGCGCCATCATCTGGTCGATTTCTTCTTTTCGCTTCCACCACTCAACGCCCAAAGGGAAGCGCAGAGGATACTCTGCTTAGCAATGAATTCTATCGTAGAGGTTGGGACACATCCCATCGATCCGGACGAGTATCGCATCCTAACGGGCGGTGCGATTTTTCGCTGGGCTGGGGATAGCTCGATTGCTCCTCGTTTTGCCTTGTAGTTGAATTGCCTCAGCTATTCTCGACGATCAAGGTCTATTTTCCGGGTTTCGCTATGACCAATGAACGGAACCACATCAGCATCTGCGTTTTGACTTACAAAAGGCCGGACCTTCTAAGGCGCCTCTTGGGTGATCTTGCAACACAGGAGACCGGGGGGAGCTTCACGTACTCAATCGTAGTTGCTGACAACGATCGCCAAAGATCTGCCGAAGCCCTGGTGGCGGACTTCGCAACCAACACGACCATTCCAGTCACGTACTGCGTGGAACCCCAGCAGAACATCACCCAGGCGCGGAACACGGCGATCGAGTACTCCAACGGGGAGTTCATCGCCTTCATCGACGACGACGAGTTTCCAACCAAGGACTGGTTGCTGACTTTGTACAAGGCTTGCAACGAATACGATGTGGACGGTGTGTTGGGACCTGTGAAGGAGTCGTTCGACGAAAACCCACCAAGATGGGTCGTTGAGGGAAAGTTTTATGAGCGGACTACTTATCCTACCGGTACGACCCTTGACTGGAGGGATGGACGTACTGGCAACGTGTTGCTAAGAAAGCGAGTCTTTACGCCAGGGGAACTACCCTTCAGAACGGAGTTTCACCGGGGCGGAGACACCGATTTTTTCAGAAGAATGACCGAAAGAGGCCACAGCTTCATCTGGTGCAATGAGGCGGTGGCGTATGAGGTTATTCCCCCGATTCGCTGGAGTCGTGCTTTCATGCTGAAGAGAGCGCTGCTCCGCGGAGCGATCACCCTAAAACATCCCACCTTTGGGGTTCGCGAGATTGCGACATCATTGATTGCAATTCCAGCTTACGCAATCGCCCTGCCATTCACGCTGGTGTTTGGCCAGCACACGTTTATGCGCCTGTTGGTTAGGCTCTTTGATCATCTGGGAAAGCTTCTGGCAGTTGTTGGCATCAATCCGGTGAAGAGTCCATACGCAACTGATTAGCACCGCGGGTCCATCTTCCGTGCGAAGCCACTGCTAACGTTTCCTGCCATTGATCGCCCTGAATAGGGTACAAGCCATGACAATCAATAGTGTTGACATTAGTGAAAAAGGGGAGCGGCAGGGTTCCAGCGTTCGACCTGAGCTGCGCCACCCAGATGGTGAGCGGAGGAAACTCGTGATCAGTGTTTGCGGCAACAATGTCAAGGTCCAGGGGCGCCTGTTACGGATCGCCCGCCTCGACGGGGATAACTATAAGTTTCTAAGCGATCCGAAGCGAATGCTCGACGGCCTGCGACAGTGCCCAGTCCGGATCGACCTGGTCACATTTATGCAGAGACTGCCGGAAACTTCGCCGCTGTACGCTTATCCCATGGAATTGGAAAATCTCGCCGTCCTGCCGGTATCCACCTTCGACTACTGGTGGAACCACCAGATCCGATCCTATCCCCGAAATAGAGCTAGGCAGGCGGAAAAGAGGGGGGTTACGATCCGCGAGGTGTCTTTTGACGACAGTCTGGTTCGAGGAATCTGGGAGGTCTACAACGAATGTCCAGTCCGCCAGGGAAAGCCGTTTCGTCACTATGGGAAGGATTGGGAGACCGTACGTAAGGAAGAGGCGACTTTCCTCGACAGCAGCGTCTTTATAGGGGCATTCCTCGGCGATAGGCTCATTGGCTTCGTTAAGTTGGTCTACGACGAAACTAGAACGCAAGCGGGCTTGATGAACATCGTCTCGATGATCGGGCAGAGGGACAAGGCGCCGACCAATGCGCTGCTCGCGCAGGCCGTTCGATCCTGTGCTGAACGAGGCATCCGATATCTCACCTACCAGAAGTTTTGTTATGGCAACAAGCAAGGGGATAGCGTAACCCACTTCAAGGAGGTCAACGGATTCCAAAGGTTCGATATACCTCGCTATTACGTTCCCTTGACTCGCATGGGCTGGGTCGCGTTCAGGCTCGGCCTCCACCATCGTCTTGCTGAGCGCTTTCCCGAACCTGTAACCACCAAGCTCCGCGAACTGCGGGCCGCCTGGTATAAGCGCAAGTTCCACGCTGCGACCGAAGCTTCGTAACAGAAAAAGTCATGCCCGGAATAGTCGGCCTTATCACAAAGATGCCGCGCGAATCGGCAGAACCGCAGTTGCAGCAGATGGTTGCGGCCATCCGCCATGAGTCCTTCTATGTGACGGGAACATGGATTGATGAATCCGTAGGGGTGTATGTCGGGTGGGCAGCGCGGGCGAATTCTTTCGCCGACGGGATGCCACTCTTCAACGAAAGAGGAGACATCACTCTTGCCTTCTCCGGGGAAGAGTACCCGGAGCCGGGAATTGTTCGCCGCCTGAAGGAGCGAGGGCATGCTCGTCCCGAGAAGGGATCTTCCTACCTCGTCCATCTTTATGAAGACGATCCCGCGTTTCCGGCGAGTTTAAACGGACGGTTTCACGGGCTTGTGATCGACCGGAGCCGCGGGACCTCGTTGCTCTTTAACGACAGATATGGGATGCACCGCCTCTACTATCACGAGGCGAAGGAGGCTTTCTATTTCGCTGCAGAAGCAAAAGCGATCCTCGCGGTTCGCCCAGAACTGCGGAGAACGGATGCTCGGGGGTTGGGCGAATTCGTGTCTTGCGGCTGTGTATTGGAAAATCGGACGCTCTTCGAGGGTATCCACGTGCTGCCAACCGCATCGGCGTGGAGCTTTCGCGCTGGTGCGATTGAGCGGAAAAAAACATACTTTAGACCGCGTGAGTGGGAAGAGCAGGCACCCGTTGGACCCGGAAAGCTACTACCAGGAACTTCGAGAGGTGTTCTCTCGGAACCTTCCACGGTATTTCAACGGGCAGGAAAGTGTTGGAATGTCACTGACCGGCGGCCTGGACACCCGCATGATCATGGCCTGGAAGAAGCCTGCCACTGGCTCGCTCCCATGTTACACATTTGGGGGCACGTTCCGGGATTGCCGGGACGTCATCATTGCCCGAAAAGTGGCTCGTGTTTGTAGGCAGTCCCACGAGGTGATCCGGGCTGGAGAGCGAGTTCCTGTCGCGCTTTCCCTACTACGCCGAGCGCGCGGTGTACCTTACGGACGCGTGCGTCGAGGTCGGCTCCTCCCCTGTCCTGTATGTCAATGAGAAGGCCCGCGCCATCGCTCCTGTGCGGATGACAGGGAACTATGGTGACCAGATTCTCCGCTGGTTGCGGGCGTTCAAACCGGGAGAGCCCCCTTCGGGACTGTTCACTCCCTGAATTTCTCATCGGACGTGCAGGCCGCTCGCGCGACATACGCGGAGTTGCTCCAGACGCACCCGCTGTCCTTTGTTGCGTTCCGGCAAGCTCCCTGGCACTACTACGGGCTTCTCGCACTGGAGCAGACCCAACTCGCTCTCCGGTCGCCCTACATGGATAACGATCTCGTCAAGGCTACCTTTCGCGCGCCGGAATCAACCCGCAGAAACAATGACTTTCGAGTGCGGCTGATCGGCGACGGCAGTCCTGCACTCCGGCGGTTCCGCACGGACCTTGGCTTCGGTGGGAACGCTGGCCATCTTCGCGGGGAAGCCATTGCAAAGATTCCACCTCTTCACCATGAAGGCGGAGTACGCCTACGATCACGGTATGCCCCAGTGGGTGTCCCGGATTGATCATCTCTTCTCGCCGTTCCACCTTGAACGGCTTTTTCTCGGCAGGCACAAGTATTACCATTTTCGCGTCTGGTACCGGGACGCCCTCTCCGAATACGTTCGGGAAATACTGCTCGATCCGCGGACCCTTGCCCGGCCGTACCTCAACCGAAACGGCGTGGAAGCCATAGTGCGCGGCCATCTTAAGGGCGGCGGAAACTACACCTTCGAGATTCATAAACTGCTGACGCTGGAACTCATGCACCGTTTGTTCGTCGATTCGAAATGAACCAGCCCAGTTTGTCACAAAGACTTCGGAGGAAGCGGTGACCCCAACCGTTGCCACGGTTCTTTACTTAATGGGGATCATGGGACTCTTCATCCTCGACTGGGACCCAAAACCACGCATTTCAAAAGCCTTATGGATCCCGGTAGTCTGGCTGCTCATCGCGGGGTCGAGGCCGGTGTCGGCATGGCTGCAGACGGGGCCGACGATCGACACTGCCAGCCAGCACAACATCGAATCGGACCCCATCAACATCATGGTTTTCTCAGTGCTCTTGGCGGCTGGCTTAGTCGTGCTTGTCAACAGACGACTACGAGTCGGAACGCTGCTGCGTGCGAACTGGCCTATCCTTGTGTTCTTCTTCTACTGCGCCCTCAGCATCCTGTGGTCGGACTATCCCGGCCCTGCCTCCAGAAAATGGATTCGAAGTATGGGGGATCTGCTGATGGTCCTGATTGTTGTGAGTGATCGTGAGCCAGTGGCCGCGCTCAAGCGTCTTCTCGCGCGTACGGCGTTTCTGCTAATTCCGCTCTCAATTTTGCTCATCAAGTACTACCCAAGCCTGGGACGGTCGTATAGCAATAGTTGGGAGCTGATGTACACCGGAGTTACAGACCATAAGAACACTCTCGGAATGATCTGCCTGATCTTGGGTCTTGGGTTCTGGTGGCGTTTTCTCGAACACTACAGGGCCAAAAGCGCACCGCATCGGAGCCGGCACTTGCTGGTTGACGGTGCGATTCTAGGCATGATGGGATGGCTCTTTTCGATAGCCAATTCTCTAACTTCCCTAGCGTGCTTCCTTATGGCGGGCTCTGTGATTGCGGTGGCCACCCTGTTTGTGCGGAGCCGAAATCTCAGGGGTAGTGCATGCTCTTGTGGCCGCGCTGGTGATCCTCCCGTTATTTGCTTTGTTCTTCGATTCTGGAGCAAACCTCGTCGGATCCTTGGGGAGGGACCCGAGTCTCACTGGTCGGACCGCAATTTGGAGTCAGGTCGTTGGTCTATCCAAAAATCCAGTGTTCGGCACTGGTTTTGAGAGCTTCTGGCTCGGGGATCGACTCGACAAGATGTGGAGCGACAACGTAGGGGCGAAGCTCAACCAGGCTCACAACGGCTATTTGGAAGTCTACTTAAACCTCGGATGGTGCGGTGTGATGCTCTTAGCCGTGGTTATCGTGACAGGCTATCGAAACGCCATTATCGGCTTCCGCCGGGATAGGCACTTAGGCAACCTCAAGCTGGCATATTTCGTCGCAGCAGTGATCTACAGCCTCTCAGAAGCAGGTTTCAGAATGCTAGCCCCCACATGGATCTTCTTCCTCCTGGCGACAACCGCAGTTCCGCGACAAGCTGTACCGAAGCTTGCGTCTATCGATAGGCAAATGCACTCCACCAGGCGATACAGTGCGCCGAGTGTGAGGAGGTTATTTGAAGCCGTTCGACGCAAACGGTGCATTCCGACCTACCGAGAAGGAGGACGGTGCATTGCGTCGTCTCGCTGTTCGCGGCGCCGGGGTCACTGTGTTTTCGCAAGTCGTGATGCAGGCCATCCAGATAGTTGCTACCGTTCTCTTGGCTCGCCTACTTAAGCCTGCGGACTTCGGGGTGGTGGCCATGGTTACCACCTTCAGCTTGCTTCTTTCGAACTTCGGGCTGAACGGGTTTACAGAGGCCGTCGTTCAACGGGAAAAGATCGATCATTTCCTGACCAGCAACGTGTTCTGGGTCACCCTGGGCACTGGCCTTCTTCTCACCATCGGGTTCGCTGCAGCAGGGTCACTGGTGGCAGGGTTCTACAGCAATCCTCATGTGACGCTCGTCGCCGTTGCAATGTCATCGACGATTTTCATCACCTGCTCCTCAGTCCTGCACCTGGCTCTTCTCAAGAGGGCCATGCGCTTCTCCGCCGTGTCTGTTAATGACATCGTCGCCCGTGCGTTTTCGGTAGTCGCCTCAATCCTGCTTGCCTGGGCAGGGTGGGGGTACTGGGCACTAGTCGCTGGGGCCGTGGCGCAGTCACTCAGCACGTCCATCGGAGCTTTCATTCTATGTCGCTGGCTCCCCGCCCTTCCCCGGCGCGCCGCTGGAACAGGCGGAATGGTGCGATTCGCGATGCACGTTTTCGGGCGGTTCAGCGTCAACTACGGCGCCCGCAATATGGACAACGCGTTGGTGGGATGGCGCTTTAACGCAGAAGCTCTGGGATTCTACAAAAAAGCTTATGACCTCTTCGCTCAGTGCGGGGGACTACTCGTGTCGTCTCTCACCGTCGTCGCTGTGTCGACGTTGAGCCGAATGAATCAGGACTCGATCAAGTACAAACGGTATCTTCTGAAGGCCCTGGCGCTGACGGCCTTTGTGGGTATGGGTATCGGTGTGGACCTCACCTTGGTAGGCAAGGATGTGATTCGACTTCTGCTGGGACCGGGGTGGGATGAAGCAGGCCGAATTTTCACATTCTTCGGACCCGGAATCGGGATCATGTTGCTCTACGGCACACACAGTTGGATCCATCTTTCCATCGGAAAGCCCGAACGTTGGTTCCGCTGGGGGATCGTAGAGTTCGTTTTTACAGGCGTGCTCTTTCTGCAGGCGCTGCGATGGGGGCCGGTCGGAATCGCTGTGGCTTGGACGGGGTCGTTTTGGATTTTAACAATTCCCGCCCTGTGGTATGCGGGGAGACCCATACAGTTTGGCATCGGTCCGGTGCTCGCGGCCGTTTGGAAATACGTTGTCGCGTCTTTGCTCGCGGGTTGGGTGTGCCCGGTAATCCTTGGACTATTTCCTTCGTTTGGCGAGATACCAGGCGCCTTGGGGTTACTCGCCCGGATCGCGACGAAGTCATTGTTGTTCACAGCACTTTACTTGGCTTCCGTCATCTTGTTGCACCGCGGGTGTGCACCCCTCTATCAGGTCGGGAGTCTGTTGCCGGAGATGGGGCTGTGGGCGAAAGTCTCGAGACCCTCAGCGTCTTTCTCCACCACTGACTGCACTCGCATTCCAAGAGCACTTGCTTCAACTAGGGAAGAAACGTCTGTGTCGTAACGAAAATTGTGCGGCAGCTGAAGCATCAGTGAGCAGTGGCCGCGAGGCGTGTTGGAGGCTCGGGCGCGCCCGCCGCCGCCCCGCCTTGGTAATAGGCGCCGATATCTGGGTTAGCCCCACTAAGCACGACTTTGCCACTCGAATCCCTATACAAATACACGGGATTTCCTGAAGATCGACTGATCCCATTGGCGAGCGTGATCGTGTTGGTGGAGTAATTGATGGACGAAATCTGTACGGTAGTGCTCGCACCCACCCTGATCCAATCCGGCTGTGCGTTACCCCAACCCGGTTGAAAGAAATGCGCATCCGCGACCATAAGCGAGGTACCCGATCCGGAGTCTCCTGCTGCGACGGTAGTCAGCGCGACCCCTGATCCGATAGCTGGAGAACTCGCTTGGAGGGTTCCGTCCGTAGGATAATTGGCGAACATCGGATCTTTACCGTGAAGCGCTGCGTACGTGGATTCGGTTGAATACGGAGAGCCAAACGCCCCAGAGTACCCAGCGGTAAACGTGAGGTTTCCATCTTCCAACTTCACGTCACTAGAACTCGCTCCTGCTATCGGCGACCATCCTCCCGCCGTCGTGTTGTAAAAGATGTTGTTGAGGGCAACACCGTTTGGGGCGTTGTAGAATATGGCGGCTGAACCATTCGCCGCAGCCTTAGCTTCTGTGGCGATGGTATTGTTGTAGGCATGAGCATTGGGCACGTTGTCACCGACTCCCCCGATGTCGAATGCCATTCCATCGAGATTCTGAGCATAGTTGTAACGGATGATCAACGTGTCAGATGCCGCGCAGTTTTGAGTCCTGGAAATGACGAAGTGGCAATTGCCGCCGTCGTTAGTACAGTTCTGTTCACGGTTGTTCTCAATGAGTGATTGGCTAAGGGTCGGGCACCCGCCGCCCGTGTTCTGCACGAAGTCGATGTGCTCTCCAGAGATTGCGCCATTCTGGTCATGGCAGTAGTTTCCTCGCACTACAACGTTATTTCCACCCACGTCAAGGCAGTCACCACCACCTCCGCTGATCGTATTGTTTTCGATGCGGTTGCGGTCACCATACACGAACACCCCAGGTCTGTTGTCGGAATGGGACGCAAATGTGACCGTGTTGTTGCTGATTACATTATCGGCTGACGTGTACGTTCCCAGATTGTAGACGATGCTGAACACAGTCGTGGTGTCGGTGTTGTGGTCGATGAGGCAGTGATTCGTGGTCTGGTTCCCACTAATGGTTCCCTGCAGCGCTAAGCGGCTGATGGTGATGTAGCCGCGTCCAGATAGGTCGATACCGCTGGTTACGGTGACTGTATCACCCGTGTTAGCTGTGAAAGTGATGGGGTTGCCTGCGCTGCCGTTTGCGGATTGCGTCCAGCCAGCGTAGGTTCCGGCAAAAATCTGGCAAGTATCCCCCGCAACCGCCGCCGCCGCACAGGCGCTAATGGTGGTGTAGTTGCCTCCGCCCCCGGCTTTCACGGTATACGTCGTGGCTTGCAGCGGCGCGGTCCCGAGAAGAAAAAATAGGATGAGGGGAAAAAGAATCGAGGTCTTGTGCTTCAAGGGGATACTCCTTAAGCGCGTTAAGTGCGTTGATCCACGCCGTTCTGGCGCCACGTTGCACAGCTAAGGGCCAAAACAGGTACCGTCAAAAGCGTACCAGAGGTGTTCCGCGGTATCTACACCCAGAAGTGCAAGCACTTTTTTCGTTACTCATGTCACAGAAGACCCGTGAAGCGCCGGCCGTTTGAAACAAGCCAGGGCACCACGGACACACGCAGCCCGGTGTTGCAATAAGCAACAGCTGACGCACCGGGCTTGGTTTTCGCAATCCTACACATAATGAAGACCTGCATCCTCGGAGCCGCTTTCGGTACCGACAACCTCGGCTTCGTGGTGTTCGCGGTTCGGACAATGAAGGGGTACCGATTGTGAACGTCTGCATGGTTGCATACTCGTTTTACGAGTCTGACAGCCGGATCATTCAATACGCCCGTTCATTGACGCGTCGAGGCGATTCTGTGGACGTCATTGCGCTGGCTCATGGTGGATTACCACGCTTCGAAGTTATCCAGGGCGTGAACGTGTACCGCGTCCAGCAGCGGGAGATCAACGAGCGCTCAGCGTTCGCCTACTTGTTTCGCATCCTTCGTTTTCTGCTGGTCGCAATGGTCGTCATGACCTGGAAGCACCTTCGGAAGCATTATCAACTCGTGCACATTCATTCAGTGCCGGACTTTCTGGTGATCTCAGCCCTGCCGCTGCGACTGATGGGTGTTCCGGTCATTCTCGATATTCATGACATTCTGCCCGAGTTCTACGCCAGCAAGTTCAGCACCGGGACAGCCTCGCTTGCATATCGGGCGCTCCTGATCGTTGAGAGGTGGTCGGCGAAAGTCGCCAGTCATGTGATTATCGCAAACCACCTCTGGCGCGATCGCCTGATCAAACGCTCCGTGGCCGAGGAAAAATGCACTGTGGTGTGCAACTACCCCGATTCCGACGTCTTCTATCCGCGGCCGAGAACGTGCAATCAGCGTTTCCTTCTGATGTATCCGGGAAGTCTGAACTTGCACCAGGGAGTAGACCTCGCGATCCGCGCGTTTGCCAAAGTGGCCGCGAAAATCGAAGAGGCCACATTTCATATCTATGGAGAAGGTCCGGCACGAGCTGACCTGGAAAAACTAGTTCTGGATCTGGGCCTTGGCGAGAAGGTAAGAATCCAGAACTACCAACCGATTGGCGAAATTGCGAAGCTCATGGCGACGGCAGACCTTGCGGTCGTTCCGAAGCGTGCCAGCTCAGGCTTCGGGAATGAGGCGGCGAGCACCAAGGTTCAGGAGTTCATGGCGGTGGGCGTTCCGGTGATTGTCGCGCGCACAAAAATCGACAGCTACTATTTCGACGACTCAATGGTGCGGTTCTTCGAATCGGAAAATGTAGATGCCCTTGCCGACGCCATCATCGATCTATATTCCCATCCGGAAAAACGCCGCAAGCTAGTGGAGGGTGCCAATCGCCACATCCAACGGAATAACTGGGATGTGAGGCAGTGCGAATATCTGAAAGTGGTCGATTCTCTGACTCAGACGTCAACTCAGGGTTCGGTGTTGTACAAGCACGTAGGGTAAATCTCATGACGGCCTTCTCGCGTTCGGTCGGCTCATTGTTGAGCGATTTCTATCGGTGTCCTTCGCCGGGCATCGAGTTCGGATTGAAGTCGCACCTGGGGCCGAGCGCCGGGTATTTTCGCACTGAGAAAGGGTTGGCCGGTTACGGACGTCTCTCTGGGGAACAGCCCGCTGCCATCACGAGCGCCACGATCCCCGAGGTTCGCGCCCATGTCACCAAAGAGAGCAGGATGGTTCTGTTGCCGTTTGACCCCACGGAGGTCGTGGCCAATCTTCGCTTAGAAAAATACAACACCGACTCGCGCGCCAACGGAAAAGCTCGCGGCAGCCTGGTGCGTCGTTTGTATTATCTGCTACGGCCCGCCATGCCGGTCGGTGTTCGCAGGCACTTACAACGGCTCTCCTTGCGCGGCTGGGACCGGATCCGATTTCCGCAATGGCCAGTCGACCGCAGCGTTGACCGGCTGCACGAATGGTTGTTGGGTCTGGCGATGGAGGCGGAAGGAGTCACCGAGATTCCATTCGTGTGGTTCTGGCCGGAGGGATACTCAAGTTGCGCCAGCGTTACCCATGACGTGGAAACCGCCGCTGGCCGTGACTTCTGCAGCCAGTTGATGGACCTCAATGACTCCTATGGAATCAAGACCTCGTTTCAAGTAGTCCCCGAAGAACGTTACCAGGTTCCCCTTGCATTCCTGAATTCTCTTTGGGAAAGAGGATTTGAGGTCAATGTCCATGATCTCAACCACGATGGCAACCTTTTCTTCTGTCCGTTTGATCAGTTCCGCGAGAAGGCCGACAAAGGATAAATCGCTATGGTCAAGGATTTGGAGCACGTGGCTTTCGATCTGCAGTGCTTTATCACAAGTTCGAGTGGATGAATGAACTGAACTTTCTCTACGACATGTCGGTGCCTTCGGTCGGTCATCTCGATCCCCAACGGGGAGGCTGCTGCACGCTGATGCCGT
Source organism: uncultured Acidobacteriota bacterium (assembly GCA_963745435.1). Taxonomy (GTDB): domain Bacteria; phylum Acidobacteriota; class Terriglobia; order Terriglobales; family Acidobacteriaceae; genus Gp1-AA133. Next base: position 680,951 of record CAVUXK010000008.1, read on the forward strand.
ATTTCATTGGCAACCTTCTCGAGATACCTGTGACCACGATCCAGGACTACTCTCTGTTCCACATCCTCGGAGACTACTCGTCGAAGCTATGGGAACAGCAGATATCTGCAATTATGCAGGCACATGGCATGGCAACGTTCATTATTCATCCGGACTACGTAATCGATTCTCGCGCGAGACAGGTGTACCAGCGGTTGCTAAAACATCTGTCCAACCTGAGAACGAATAACGATTTATGGATCACCCAGCCCGGCAAAATCAATGACTGGTGGCGCGCTCGGGCCCGCATGGAGTTGGTTCGCGATGGCGCCGCCTGGCGAGTTGTGGGGAAGGGAAGCGATCGTGCCCGCGTCGCTTATGCTTGCGCAGGCGGTGAAGGGATCACATATCGAATGCAAGAAACCACGACTTGCACCGCTCTCGGTTTGTGATGACGCTGAAATAAGTGATCGACCATCTCCTCACGCGTGACCACGAGTTCTTAAAAGGTCTCGCAGAATTCTTCAGACACACAACACTCTCAAGACATAGATAGCTCGACGCCGAGGTTAATAACGGCTGCGAACGGGCCGTCCAGCACCATTCTCGGCTTTCGTTCGAATTGACTTCGAAACGGAGATTCCAGACGTGATTGCCGAAGAGCGCCACCAAGCCATGAAGTATTGGCTGAACCGATTCCGTGGGGACCTCGATGGCTCGAGTTTTCCGGCAGACCAGCGCCAGCCTCTCGTTCGATCCCACCGTCACGAATCCACGATTGCCCCGATAGACAATTCGTGCTGGTCCACCTTCTCTTCTGCTTGCAGTCGGGAAGGGCTTGCACCCCGAAACGCTGTTCTTGGCCTGCTGCAGATTCTGTTACACCGATACACATTGACGGACACGATTGAGGTCGGCGTGCACTTCGGAAAAGTGTTTTCGGTGATTGTGGAAGTGGTGCGTTGCTCGAGCGTCCGCGACAGTCTCTCCAAGAGTGCCACTGCGGCATCAGAAGCCAGCGCCAACGCTTGTTCCTGGGAAGAATTGCAATGCTGGGTCAAGGAAGCGGCGAAGCCCTTTGACCGCCAGCTCTTTCGGGTGCTTTTGTCTGGTTCAGATCTTGACGATCCACAACCGGAGGGTTGCACCGCCACGGCTATTGCGGACGAAATCCAGTCGCGATGCGACCTGATGATCTCGCTGACTTCGAACGGGACTCAGCCGGTTCTCGAAGCCCAATACGATGCGGACCTTTACGCTCGCGGGACGATCACGCGAATTCTCACGCAGCTCACATTCCTGATCAGCAACCTGGAGACCCTGTTAGAGCAGTCGATCGAACGGCTTCCTTTGTGGCCCGCAGAGGAAGCAAGCTTGCTGATTCAGGAAATTGCCTCCAACCAGAGAGTAATTTCTGCAAAGCGGTGCATGCATCAGCGATTTGAAGACCAGGTTCGAAGGACGCCGGATGCAGTCGCGGTTGTGATGCCAGCCGAAACACGACAAGAACTCACATACCTGCAACTGAATGAACGCGCGAATCGATTGGCCCACTATCTGCGCTCAAAGGGGGTTGGCCCCGATGTACTGGTCGGCCTATATGTCGATCGGACTCCGAACCTCATCGTGGCCTTGCTGGCAATTCTGAAGGCCGGGGGAGCATACCTGCCCATCGATCTCAGCTATCCACCCGAACGCGTGTCATTCATGTTGTCTGATTCCGAAGCTCCGATAGTCATTACCGACGCAGAGACAGCCAGGAAGGTACCCCAGACAAACGCAATCACTGTGTGTATCGATCAGGATCATGAAGCTTGGGCGTCGCTAGGTTCCGAGAATCCTCGTTCCACCGTGACTACCGAGAACCTCGCCTACTCCATTTTTACCTCAGGTTCGACCGGCAAGCCGAAGGGCGTCCTCATCACGCACGCGAATGTCTCTCGTCTTTTTGATAGTACGCAGGACTGGTTCCACTTCAGCGAAAAGGATACCTGGACGTTCTTCCATTCCAGCGCCTTCGATTTTTCCGTGTGGGAGATTTGGGGGGCTTTGATCTATGGCGGACGACTGATCATTGTGCCGTTCGCAGACAGTCGCTCGCCGGAGCGGTTCTATGACTTGCTGGCGACTGAGGGCGTCACTGTTTTGAATCAAACTCCGTCGGCATTTCGTCAGGTGATTGGGGTGGACGAATCCAAACCTGATGCCAAGCTGACCAAGCTTCGTTGGGTGATTTTCGGAGGAGAGGCACTTAACCTTCAGAGTTTGGCGCCTTGGTTCAAGAAGTATGGTGACGTCACACCGCAATTGGTCAACATGTACGGAATTACCGAGACCACCGTCCATGTTACGTACCGGCCACTCAGGAGCTCGGACCTTAGTGAAGCACCGGGCAGCGTGATCGGGGTGCCGATTCCTGACCTAAAACTCTACATTCTCGACGCGAACTTGCTGCCCGTCCCCGTAGGGATACCGGGCGAAATGTTCGTCGGCGGAGCAGGGGTTGCGCGCGGATATCTCAAACGCGATGCACTCACCGCGGAACGCTTCATTCAGAATCCGTTCTCTGGCCGGCCGGATGAAAAGCTGTATCGAAGCGGTGACCTTGCAAGACGATTGCCCGGTGGAGATCTCGAATATTTGGGTCGCGCAGACCAACAGGTCAAGATTCGGGGATTTCGCGTCGAACTGGGCGAGATTCAAACAGCATTGACGCGGCAGCCCAGTGTTAGGGAAGCGTTCGTGATTGCAAAGGAATCGTGCGACGGGGAGATGTCCTTGGTTGCGTATGTAGTCCCCGCCTGCGGCCAGGTACCCGGTGTGGATAAGCTACGGCGAGACCTGCAGTCGACCCTGCCAACTTACATGATTCCCGCATATTTCATATTTCTTGATCACCTGCCCCTTACCTCAAACGGCAAGATCGACCGTTCCGCCCTGCCTGCAACGAGTACACGGCGCGCCAGTATGGAACAGTCCTTCCGCGCGCCGGAAAGCAAGTTGGAACGTGAAATTGCTCGGATCTGGCAGGAGGTTCTTCAACTAGACAAGGTCGGGATTGACGACAATTTCTTTGACCTTGGCGGGAATTCTTTACGGCTGGCCGTGGTGCATTCGCAGTTGCAGGAGTTGATCGGGCGCAGCTTTTCAATCACCGAACTTTTTGCTCATACCACCGTGAGGCACGTAGCGGCGGCACTCAATCAATCCGACGCTCAACTCCAGCTTGGTAAAGAGCTTTTGAACCGGGCACAGCGCCAGCGTCAAGCTATCGCCGTCGGCAGAAATCGCAGGAGATAACTCAATGGACGAGCATAATCAAACCTCTGCCACTGATGGCATCGCTATCGTTGGAATGTCGGGAAGGTTCCCCGGCGCCAGGGACCTGGATCAGTTCTGGCAGAACCTTGTGAACGGCGTCGACTCGGTCGCGCGATTGCGTGAAGAGGATCTGGAATATTCGGTTGCCACAGAGGACGCGATCGCGCAGGGGCAGAAGTTCATTCGTGCCCGCGGGGTCATCGACGGGGCCGACCTTTTCGATGCGGACTTCTTCGGCATGTACCCGAAAGAGGCACAGCTCATTGATCCGCAGCACCGCCTTTTTTTGGAATGTGCATGGGAGGCGCTGGAGAGCGCTGGACACGCGCCCGACAGGTATCCCGGATTGATCGGCGTTTACGCGGGCCTCGCGATGAACACGTACTTTCTCCACAACCTGTGCGTAGACCGGGCGTTTGCCGCGGACTTCAGCGCGAACTACCAGGTGGGCGGTTATCCGACGATGCTCGGCAACGACAAAGACTTCATGCCGACACGGGTCTCGTACAAGCTTAATCTCCGCGGCCCGAGCATGACCGTCCAGTCCGCCTGTTCGACTTCGCTGGTCGCGGTCTGCCAGGCATGCACGAGCCTGTTGACCTATCAGTGTGACATGGCGCTCGCCGGCGGAGTTTCCATTACTTTTCCGCAGAAACGCGATTACCAATACCAGGAGGAGGGTCTTGCTTCAGCAGACGGAACCTGTCGGACTTTCGATGCAGACGCTTGCGGAACAGTGTTTGGTCACGGTGTTGCCGTCGTGCTGCTAAAGCGTGTCGAGGATGCGATTGCTGATGGCGATCATATTCTTGCGGTCATTAAGGGGTTCGCGGTCAACAATGACGGGTGCGACAAGATCGGATACGCAGCCCCCAGTGTGAACGCACAGGCTGACGTAACTGCCATGGCGCAGGCTGCCGCTGGCATTCATCCTGACACCGTCTCTTATGTCGAGGCGCACGGGACAGCCACTCCGTTGGGCGACCCCATTGAAGTTGCAGCTCTGACATCAGCATTTCGTCGTGGCGGAGCGTCACGTAACCAATACTGCGCGCTAGGAACGGGAAAGACACACATCGGCCATCTCGATGTTGCCGCCGGGGCAACCGGGCTGATCAAGACGGTATTGCAACTCCAGCACGAGTTTATCCCTGCTCTTCTGCATTTCAAGACGCCCAACCCGAAGATCGATTTCGGCAACAGCCCATTCTTTCCGGTGTCGACTGGAATGGAGTGGAAGCGTGGTGATGCGCCGCGGCGCGCGGGTGTGAGTGCAATGGGCATCGGCGGGACCAATGCTCACGTGGTGGTCGAAGAGGCGCCACGCGCTTTCTCCGGTCGTTCGCGTGAGACGCAGTTGCTCCTGCTCTCAGCAAAGACGCCAACAGCATTAACAGCCATGTCTGCGCGTCTTGCGGACTATCTTGAAAGCCATCCGGAATCTTCTTTGGCCGACGTCGCTTTCACCTTGCAGCGCGGACGTCAGCGATTTCGATATCGCCAGGCGGTGTGTGCTGCGACGGCCAAACAAGCCATCGAGCGACTCAGAGCGGCGGACCAAGAAACGGCTTTCACGGCGCAAGCGGCTGCCCAGCCGCCGTCTGTTGTGTTTTTGTTTCCCGGCCAAGGTGCTCAGTTTGTCGATATGGGTCGCGGACTCTACGAGCACGAGCCTGTGTTTCGAGAGGCGGTGGATGAGTGTGCGGAATATCTAGAAAAGCACCTTCAACTCAACATTCGGACTGTGCTCTATCCGGAAGCATCCTTCCGGGCACAAGCAGAACGCGAGATCAACGAAACGCGCGTAACCCAGCCGACGATCTTCACCGTTGAGTACGCGCTGGCGCGCCTGTGGATGTCGTGGGGGATCAAACCTTCGCTGCTGATCGGCCATAGCGTTGGTGAGTATGTCGCCGCTGTGCTCGCCGGGGTTTTCACGCTGGAGGACGCTCTGGGCGTGCTGGCTGCCAGAGCCAAGCTCATGCAGGAACCTTCCGGGCGGATCGATGCTCGCAGTTCGACGGGGCGCAGCGGAACTCGAACCGATGCTCCCGGCAGATGTTGCCGTTGCAGCTATCAATAGTCCGTTTCTGACGACGCTGTCCGGGCCCACCGCTATTCTCAAAAAACTGCAGGAAAGCTTCGAGAGCTCCAATATCTTTTGTCGGCTGTTGCCTACCTCCCACGCATTCCATTCTCCGATGATGGACACCATCGTAGGCCCCTTTACGGAGCTGGTCGGTAAGGTTCGGCAGCAGAAGCCTGCTCTACCGTGGATCTCCACTTATACGGGTACCTGGATGGACGATCAGGTTGCTCCGGAACCCTCATACTGGGCGAGCCAATTGCGTCGTACGGTTCGTTTCGGACAGGCAGTTGAAATCGCCATTAAGGAGGGCGCAACCACCTTCCTGGAAGTTGGACCGGGCCAGGCGTTGACGCAGTTCGTTCTACAACAGCCCTCCAATGGAACCGGGCGCACCGCGTTGACTTCCCTCGGCGCATATGACGCAAACTCAACCGATCTTGAGTCCATCCTTACGTCGCTGGGTCGCCTTTGGCTGAGCGGCATTGAGCCTGATTGGAGCGTCTTTCATTCCGCCGAGCAGCGGAAGAGGGTGACGTTGCCGACGTACCCATTTGAGCGAAAGAGTTACTGGATCGCGCCACCCGCGCGGGACAGACAGGTGCCTGTCCCAAGCATTTCCGAGGTTATCGAGCGAAACAATAACGGGAATGGAACGTTTCCAACTGCAAGCGCACAAGTCTCCCCCTTTGCTAGTCAGGTGGAACCATCCCCAGTTCCGCAGCCCATGGTTGGTGCAGCAACTCAATCGAATACCTGCCGCGTGATCGAACAGCAGGTTCAACTCATGGCACAACAGCTGGAAACGCTTCGCAGGCGAGCGGTCAGGGGGAAGCAGAATCATGGCAAATAGTAAAAGATGCGAACGATTGGTCGAGAAGGTCCGCGACATCGCTGGGGACTTGTCTGGAGTTCCACGAGAGACGATTACGGAACACGCGACCTTTCTCGAACTGGGATTCGATTCTCTCTTTCTCACGCAGCTTAGCGCTGCCTGCCAAAAAACATTTGGCTTGCGAATCACGTTTCGGCAGCTGTTCAGTGATCTCCCTACGATCGCAGCACTCGGGTCGTATCTGGATCAAAAGTTGCCCGAGGACAAATTTGCGACTGTCAGCGCTGCCGAGGAGAAGCCTCCCATGCCTGAAAAGCCAATTGCTGTTCCTGTGGCTACTGAAGCTCGACCGGCTGTCTCTGTCCCCGTTCCTCTTCCCGTGCCCACACAGGTTCGAGTCGCCCCAGATACCACCCCCTTGTTTATGCCTCTCGCGCTCAGCGATGATGCCCTGCCTGCGGCTGGAATGGAAAATGTCATTGCTCGACAGATTGAGCTCATGGCCGCTCAGTTGCGCCTCCTGCAAGGCCTCCCTGCGGATGTTAGCCGTCAGTGTTCCTCAAATCCAAACCAATGCTGAAGAGGTCGCGGTTCAGCCGCCTGCACCCGAACTGACTAGTTCGCAGGTAGCCTGTGACGCCACCCCTGTTGAGAGCGTGGCTCGAGTTAGTGCCGAGTCAACGGAGAAACCCAGAGAAGTTGCAGCAGGCTCAACCGTCGACCGCGTTCGGGCCGGGTGCGGTTACAAAAACCGGACTCCAGCCCCTTCCTGGTCGCCAGCAGCAGCATCTGGATAGGCTGATCAACGACTACACGCGAAAGACCGCCGGCTCGAAGGAGCGTACGCAGCGGTATCGCAGCCGGCTTGCAGATCCACGAACGGCCGCTGGCTTCAATCGTCGCTGGAAAGAAATGGTGTATCCCATCTGGGTCCAGCGATCCCTGGGTTCGAAGCTCTGGGATGTGGACGGCAACGAATACATCGACCTGCTGAACGGCTTCGGGCCGCATTTCCTCGGCCATGCGCCAGCTTACGTGAGCAAAGCGGTGGAAGAACAGCTGCACCGCGGGTTTGAGATCGGCCCCCAGACACCACTGGTAGGCGAAGTCGCAGAAATGATTTGCCAGCTTACGGGTATGGATCGGGCCAGTTTCACATGCACCGGTTCCGAAGCGGTGCAGGCCGCTATGCGGTTGTCTCGCACCTTCACAGGTCGCGACAAGGTGGTGGTCTTTTCCCGTGACTATCACGGCAACTTCGACCAGGTACTCGTTCATCAGGCCAACCGTGACGGCCAACTGCGGACGCTGCCTTCTGCCCCCGGCATTCCTTTTCAGACTGTCGACGACACGTACGTAATGGAATACGGCACGGACGAAACACTCGATCTCATCAAGAAGCATGCCAGTGAGATCGCCGCCGTCATCGTCGAGCCTGTCCAGAGCCGCAGGCCGGAGTTTCAACCTCGGGAATTTCTCCACGCATTGCGCCGAATCACCCGGGACAATGAAATCGTGTTGGTGTTCGACGAAGTAGTCACAGGGTTTCGCTGCGCTCCCGGAGGAGCTCAAGCCCACTTTGGTGTTGAAGCGGACCTCGCTACGTACGGCAAGGTACTTGGTGGCGGTCTGCCGATTGGCGTTGTAGCCGGACGCAGCGCGCTAATGGACACATTCGATGGCGGCTTCTGGCAATACGGCGACGAGTCCTTCCCAGAGGCGGGCGTCACTTTCTTCGCCGGAACTTTTGTGCGCCATCCTCTGTGCGATCGCAGCGGCCCATGCCGCATTGAAGTACATCATCCAGGAAGGGCCGGCCTTACAGCAGCGGGTTACAGCCAAGGCAGACAGATTTGCGGGACAGGTGAATCAGCTTTTCAAGAAATACGAGCTGGATATCGAACTGCCGCACTTCGCCTCGCAGATGTACCTCCGGATCAAAGAGCCAGCGGAATTGGCCAACTTGCTTTGTTTTCACCTTCGTCATCGCGGGGTTCACATCGCGGAGGGCTTCCCCTCTTACATGACGGACGCGCACAGCGAGCAGGATATCGAACACCTGGTCCGGGCGTTTACCGATAGCGTGGAAGTGATGGTGGAGGACGGCATCTTTGGAAATCCGTCCAAGCTGTTGAAGGAGAGTGGGGCCGAAAAGAAAACGTATTCATCGCCGGCCGTTTCCGCCCATTGCCGCACGGACGCCAGACCCGGTACTCGCTGAATCCGTTTTATCTGAACATCCCCCTACCGACTTGCAAAAGGAGATGTGGATTTCAGCGCAGATGCGGCCGGACGCGTCTGCGGCCAACAACGGCACCAACATCGTCGAAATCGAAGGCGAACTTGATGTTGCAGCTCTGCAGCGGGCAATCACGGAGGTTGTGAAGCGGCATGAAGCCTTGCGCTCGACCTTCAGCGAAGACGGGTCCAAGGTTCTCGTGCACCCCTCCATGTCGCTCGAAATGGGCTTCCACGACCTGAACACCCTCTCGGTTGCGGACGCAGCTGCGCAATTGACTGAAATTCTGGAGCAGGATGGCCGCCAGACCTTCGACTTGGCGGAGGGTCCCCTCGCGTCCTTTCAGCTCATCAAATTATCAGCGCGCAAACACCTTCTTGTGTTTACGGTTCAAATGATCATTTGCGACGGGTGGGGATTCAAGGTAGTTCTGGAAGAACTCGGAACAGCCTATTCCGCTTTCGTGGAAAAACGCCCGATGTCGATGGAACCTCCTGTACAGATGCGTGAATACGCGGCATGGCAGGAGAGGGAACGCAGTTCGGCGTCTACGAAAGATTGCGAAGACTTCTGGTTATCGCAGTTCAAGACGTTGCCTCCCACTTTCGATTTGCCAACTTCAAATCCTCGACCATCTGTGCGGTCGTACGACGCAGCTAGAGCCAATCTTCGTCTCGCGCCGCAGTTCTACAAGGACATCAAACGGACTGCCCGCGAATTGCGAAACACTCCGTTTGCATTCCTGCTGACGGCCTTTTCAACATGGTTGTACCGGCTGAGCGGGATCGACGATTTCGTTGTTGCGGTCCCTTTTGCAGGGCAGGGAGCCCTTGGCTTTAATACGCTGGTGGGGCAGTGCGTTCACACGCTGCCTTTCCGTGTTCAGGTGAACAGCGGGGCGTCGTTTACGGATCAATTGACCCGGACGCAAAAGCTGATTCTTGATACCCAGGAATATTGGAGCTCGAATTTCGGCACTGTCGTTCAAAAGCTGAATCTTCCACCTGATCCAAGCCGGATCCCGCTGGCTCCCGTGATCTTTAATCTGGATCCCGCGCTGAGTGGCGTGGAGTTCTCCGGATGCGTCAACCGCATCATGTCGGGTCCGAGGTTCTATTTCTACTATGACCTCGGCTTCAACGTGATCGACCAGGGCGACAGCTTGCTGGTCGAATGTGATTACAACAGCAATCTCTTTGACGCCGACACAATCCGCCATTGGCTTACTGGTTTTCAGACGCTCCTGGGGAGTGTCGTTTCGAATGCAAACCAGCCACTACTGCAATTGCCCATGTTGAGTGAAGAGGGTCGCGCCGATAGGCCCAAGCCACCTCGGAGCGCCCCTCGGCCGTCGTCAGGAAGCGCTTCGAGGACGGTGGACGAATTCGTGGCTCCAGGCAACAAGACCGAAGAACGCCTCGCCGGTTTGTGGTGTGAGGCTTTGAACTTGGAGCGAGTGAGCAGCAACGCAAACTTTTTCGAGTTAGGTGGGCAATCACTGTCCGCGGTCTCTCTTTTTGCAAAGATTGAAAAAGAATTTGGGCAGAAATTGCCGCTTGCCACTTTGTTCAGGTCTCCGACGATCGAGGCCCTCGCCCTCGCACTACAAGGCAAGAACGCCAAACAGTCGTGGACGCCCCTCGTTCCTATCAGTCCGAAGGGATCGAGTCCTCCGTTGTTCCTCGTCCACGGTGCTGGGGGAAACGTCCTCCTTTACCGGAGCCTGGGCGAGCATCTCGCACCAGATTTCCCCCTGTATGGTTTGCAATCGCAGGGCTTGGACGGGAAAAGCCAACCTCTGCGAACCATCGAGGAAATGGCGTCCTGCTACCTCAGAGAAGTGAGAAGCGTGCAGCCCCGCGGACCGTACTACTTGGGGGGGTATTGCCTTGGCGGCACGGTTGCGTACGAGATGGCTCAGGTCCTTCGCCGCGAAGGGGAGCAAGTGCCTTTGGTCGCCATGCTTGACACGTACAACTTTAGTCTTGCGCTGAAAGTGAGTTTCACTTCATTCCTGATGCAAAAAGCCAAGTTTCATCTGGCGAACGTGGCGCGCTTGCGGCCGGGCGACATGTTCAGGTACTTGCAGGAAAAGATTCGCTTAGGACTCGGCGGAGAACTGGCGAATTTGAAGACGTCAATGCCGGGTTCCAGCCAGGGGGATGGCGTTAGCCGCGCGACCTCGGGCCCTGAGGCCAAGGTGCAAGCCGTCAACGATTATGCGGCGGAACACTATAATCCGGTGCCTTACGCTGGACGGCTGACCCTTTTCAAACCGCGCTTCAACTACAAGTTTTATCCTGACCCCAAGATGGGCTGGGGCGCCCTCGCCATGAATGGCCTGGACATCGTCGAGGTAGCTGTAAATCCGCACTCAATGTTGCTCGAGCCGTACGTCAAGGTGCTGGCGGCGCAACTCAAGGAACGCATCGCAGGGCCTCCAGCCGCAACTCCAGAGGCGCAACACTCTTCATTCGAAGAAGACGTCTGCGTGTCCGCATCGCACGACTGAGCCCAGCCCTCTCCCCATTTTGCTTTTGAATTGGAGGTCTTGTTAGACATGAATCCGTGTAAAACAAGTTCGCGTTTGAGGGCCGGTGATCTCGTCAGAGTTCGCACATTGCGCGAGATCCGTCAGACTCTGGACGCGAACGGCACATTGGACGCCCTACCGTTCATGCCGGAGATGCTCGAATTCTGCGGCAAGCAGTTCCGCGTATTAAATCACGTGGTACAGGCCACCATCGACGGTGCATTCTTGCGTCAGCACGCGGAGTCGTGGGTCAGGGAATTCAAGAACAACGACGTCGTGATACTTCAGGGTGTGCGCTGCGGTGGCGCAGAGCACGATGGCTGCCAGCGAGGCTGTGCGATCTTCTGGAAGACGGCGTGGCTCGAGAGAGTGGATGATAGCCACCACGACTTTGTCCTTGAGCCAAATTCATCGAATGCGGCCTCAGAAGAACTCCGCGGCATCCTCAAAACAAGGACCGTACCTAACAAGTACTTCTGCCAGTCGAGTGAATTTCCGAGGGCCACCCTTCACCTGTCGACCATGCAGCGATTTGCAAAGGTCTTCAGCGCCGTTGGCGCCGGCAACATCAGCGCATGGGGGATGGGAAAGCGCATCTTTATGTGGATATGGTGGAAGACACGTAACAAACTGGTTGGCCAACACGCGCGTGGGACAGGGGACAAGACGCCCACCGAATTTCTCAGCTTGCAGCCGGGGGAGATAGTGGAAGTAAAGTCTCTCGAAGAGATTGCTCGGACCCTGAACAAGACCGGACACAACCGGGGATTGCACTTCAGCGCAGACCAGCGCCCGTTCTGCGGAAGGCGATTTCGCGTAAGAAGTCGCACTGACAACTTTATCGCCGAAGGAACCGGCGAAATGAAACACTTTCGGAACACCGTCATGCTGGAAGATGTGCTTTGCGATAGTGCCTGTTTCGCGTTTGGCGGTTGTTACCGGGCTGACCTTCTGTACTGGCGGGAAATCTGGCTGAAGCGAGTTGAGCTCCCGGTTTCTCAAGGTGAGTCTCCGTCCGACTTTCTTCGCGATCGTGCTTCGTGACTTTCGCCGAGCAATCCTAAGAGACCGAACGAAACTCCCGCAATGAGGCTTGACTTGGTGAAAACCGCAGTCTTCCGTCTGTGAAGGATCTACTTTGGAACAGATTTTGAATAATCCCAATCCGTGTAGCGATCGAGCCGGTGTGACAACTTTGATGTCCAGTTCCCGCCATCAATCTGCCGATGCTATCCGTGAAGTGCGAGAGAGTATTGAGAGTGTGATGGGATGGGTAGAGGCGCATAACTACCGAGCCTACGATCCCGGTGACGGCAATTTGTCCTATTTGAGGCATCTCACGTTCGGCACACATTTCCTTCGCCGCGTGCTCACCGCCGCGGTGCTGCGAACGCCCTTCCATATACGGCCGTTGATCGGCATCAAGCCCCATACGTCCACAAAAGGTATGGGTTATCTGGGGTGGGGCAGCGTGAAGATGTACGCCGTAACGCGTGACGAGCGCTACCGTCGGCGCGCTGAGTTTTGTTTTGAGTGGTTGATGAACAACCGGTCGCCGGGGCAGAAGCACTACTGCTGGGGCAATCACTTTGCCTTTGCGACCCGGGGCGGTACCACGGTTGCCCAAACCCCCACGATTGTGTGGAGCAGCCTGATTGCTTTTGCCTTCCTCGAAGCCTACGACGTGCTGGATGATTCCCGGTACATCGAGGTCGCAGCCAGCACTGCGCATTGGATCACGACTCTTCCGAGAGAGAGAACCAGCCGCGGAACCTGCCTCAGCTACATTCCCGAAATACAGGAATCGATCCACAATTCAAACATGCTGGGGGCCGCCCTGCTTGCTTGCGTGGGGGCTCGCACCGGAGAATCCACGCTCGGCGAACTTGCCCGTGACGCCATGCAGTACAGTTGCGCTCGTCAGAATACTGATGGGGCCTGGTACTACGCAGAGGACGCGATGTATCACTGGATCGATAACTTTCACACGGGATACAACCTGGATTGCCTCAAGAGATACGCGGAGAGCACTGGCGATACGAGCTTCGAACCGAATTTCCGGGCTGGCTATGACTATTACGTGGACCACTTCTTCGACCCAGATGGCCGTCCCAAGTACTACCACGAAAAGGCACAACCTATCGATATCCAGTGCGCAGCACAGTCCATCGACACATTGGCATTTTGCTCAGACCTTGACGAGGCATCACTCGCACTAGCTTTGAGAGTCGCCCAGTGGACAATTCGCAACATGCAGGCCGAGGACGGCCACTTTTATTACCGTGACCTGGGTTGGAAAAAGATCAAGACTCCCATGTTTCATTGGGGACAGGGAACGATGTTCAAGGCATTGGCGCATCTGTTAAGCAAGCTGAGTGTTTCGCGACCAAGGAAGTAATACAACAACATGAGACTGATGATGTCTTTGGTGCGGCGCCAGCAGGCTGATGAGTATGTCTCATCTTTTGACGACAGACCGACGGGAGGCCGTTGTGGAATGTAAAGCGCAGGCAGCTTTTGAAAGCATCGAAAGCGCCCAGGAATATCTTGCACTTCTCGCCCAGACGGTGCTCGAAGCAAAGCAGGGTACCGACTCGGATATCGACGCACGGTCAAGTTGTGAACCGCGTCGCCACGTGGAGGCACTGCGGGTGATTTCCTACAATCTCGAGAAGCTTGAGCGTCACGTGAAGATGAGCCGCCGCATTCTCAATGATTTGCGCACTCTTCGCCGTCTACTGCACCAGGAACGACGACTGTCAAATCTCGCGGCTTGAGCGCCCAAGACCGAAACAATCTGGCCAGCGCCGCTTGTTCGTAAGTCAGTTCAACTACGGTACTAAATCGCTTTATCTAAAAACACGCATTATTCGCGATCTACGCATCGGATCAAGCGAACGGATCTATTTTCGGAGGGGTACGCATGCCTGCAATTTCGGATCTATCCAGCATTCATACAGAGCTGCTAGCTAAAATCGAAAGTCGGACAGCCAGGGTCGGTGTGATTGGGCTCGGCTACGTCGGTCTTCCCCTGGCCCTGCTCTTCAACGAACAAAAATTCCCGGTGACCGGATTTGACGTCGATCCCAACAAGGTTCGCATACTCTCGGAAGGCGGTTCATATATTTACCGAATTCCGGCAACCGATATCGAGATTGCCAGGATTCGCGGGTTCCGCCCAACCTGCGACTACTCCGAGATCGAACACATGGATGCAGTCATCATCTGTGTGCCCACTCCGCTGAACGAGCACCACGAACCCGACATGTCATACATCACGGCCACGGTCGAGTCCATTGCTCCCCACCTCCAGGCTGGGCAGTTGATCGTGCTGGAGAGTACGACCTACCCGGGCACTACCGAAGAAGTGGTGATCCCGCTGCTCGAAAAGAACAATCCCTCAAGATTGCTCGTCGATCGCGACGGACTCAACACGCAAGAGAGTTTCTTTGTGGCGTTCTCACCTGAACGGGAAGACCCCGGCAACGACACGGTTGCCCGCCGCGACATCCCAAAGGTTGTGGGCGGAATGAGCGGTGTCGCAACCGAACTCGCGGCCGCTCTCTATGGGTCGATCTTCAATCGCACCGTTCCGGTGTCCGGTCCCGCGGTGGCGGAGATGACCAAGCTTCTCGAGAACATCTACCGGTGCGTGAACATCGCCTTGGTGAACGAACTCAAGCTGCTCTGCCTGCGTATGGGCATCGATATATGGGAGGTGATCGACGCGGCCTCCACCAAGCCCTTTGGCTTCCAGCCGTTCTATCCGGGGCCCGGACTGGGAGGTCATTGCATTCCCGTCGATCCTTTCTATCTTTCCTGGAAGGCGAAGGAGTGGGACTTCCATACGCGCTTCATAGAACTGGCGGGCGAGATTAATTTATCCATGCCGTATCACGTGGTGGAGTCCATTACGACGGCGCTCGGCCGGCACGGCAAAGCTCTGAACGGATCGAAGGTCCTGGTTTTGGGAGTCGCCTACAAGAAAGACATTGATGATCTCCGCGAGTCACCTTCGCTCACCATCATCGAACTGCTGCAGAAAGCCGACGCCCTAGTGGACTACAACGATCCGTATTTCCCAACCATCGGCAGGGGTCGAAAGTACAGCTTGAATATGCAATCGGCTCCGCTGAGCGAAGTCCAGAAATATGACTGTGTCGTAATCGTAACCAACCACAGCGACTACAACTATGCAGAGATCGTTCGTGACGCCCAGCTCGTTGTGGATACCCGAGGTGCTACCCGGGGCATCGCCTCCAGCAAGATTGTCCGCTGCTGACGCTTCGAACCTCAGCGCAAACGCATGGGCAGCCGAGGCCAACCAGCCCTCCCATGCGATACTCCCGCTGCGAGCGCCTATGCAGTCTGACAACTCAACCCTTCCTCTGTGGAGACCGTGCCCGGTCCTCGTTATCGCTTGAACCCGGCGAACTCGATTTGTGGCGAATCGATCTGCTGCAGCCCGAGTGGATTAAAGTCCGTTGCAGCCAGGTTCTCGACGACGACGAAACGGGGCGCGCTGCCCGCTTTCGTTTCCCGGCAGACCGGGATCGATTCCAGGTTGCCCATGGAGCGATCCGGCACATTCTGGCTGCGTATCTTAATGTCAGTCCGGGAGCGGTTCGCTATGAGTACGGGGGCCACGGCAAGCCCGAAGTTGCTGGGGATAGTCTGAACTTCAGATTCAATCTCTCCCATTCTGCCGATCTTGCGATTGCAGCGATTGTCCGCGAATGCCGTATTGGTGTTGACGTTGAGCGCGTGCGCTCAGACGCATCTTGCATGGAAATTGCAGAACAGTACTTTTCAGCTGGCGAGATCGCACAACTGAAGAGCGTTCCGGCCGACCAGCAGACTGAAGCCTTCTTTGACTACTGGACCCGCAAAGAAGCCTACGTCAAAGCCTGCGGCGGGGGTCTGTCCGTTCCACTGAACAGCTTCGAGGTCCCCTTCGGTTCAGTGGAAAGAGCTGCACCATTTGAGCTGCCCGCCGCAAAATCAGACGAAGTTCGCCTCGGGACCATCTACCTCCTTCAGCCTGTTCCGGGGTACAAAGCGGCGGTGGTAGTCGAAGGCCACGAAAAACGCAAGATCAGGTACTGGGAGTGGACGTCCTAGGACTTCAACGAGGCGAAAACCGCGCAAGGTCAAGTTTCACGCTTCATCAATGATTCCAACACCCAAAGGGACGGCGCTGGACAAGCCGGCGGCGTTGCTTGCTCGCTGTTCGTCCAAATGGCAGCGGGTGTCAGTCGGAGGCGTCATCCAAGTGCCATTGAGGAATTGCTTACTCCTGACCTTCTTATTGGGGTTGTATGCGTGTGGCGGTGCAGGGAGCCGAACCGGCGTGCCGGGTGCACCCCAGCACCGGGTGGATCTCCAGTGGCATCCCGGCTCCAACGCCGACGCCACATACAACGTATACCGATCTCTTACACCCGGGGGCCCCTACGCTCCGATTGCTACTTCACTTACAGGGGAAAGCTACACCGATACGAACGTGAAGTCCGGTACAACCTACATCTACGTCGTTACAGCAGTGGACAGCCAAGGCCGAGAGAGTCCATACTCCGGCGAGGCCAGCGCCACCATCCCGTGACCGCCTCCGGATCGTTACCGGATCGTTAGAGACGCTTCCGCATATCTAAATTACCCACGCGATAGGTTTCGGCCCCTGCCTTCCACCACTCACGCACAACAAGCCTGATCGTCCCGCCGTTTCCTTCCCCTCTTTTTGACCTCCTTCGTTGAGATAGACTGCTTTGGGGTCGTTCCTCGTCCGCCCTCGAAGGCATTCGTGTGCCGACATCAGACGGGCGGGCGCTTATCTCAGTGAGCGGGAAGAAGAGCGACGCCGCGTAGTCAGCATGCCTGAAAATGGTTGAGAAGCGAGCCGGCCAGTGCTTCTTCACTAGCAAACATTTAAGCCGATTCCTCCTCTGGCACCTCGCCCCAATTCATAGTGGGAACTCCATCCCCACCCTGTCCCTCACAAACCCTACTGACCAATATCGGTTCCGTCCGTCCATATATAGAATAAGGTGTGTGTTTCCGCCCTCGCGGGAGTCTAGCCTCATGAAGCAAGTCACCGAGCGCGCATGCCGGTCGCTCCTATTCCTT
The DNA here is from genome assembly GCA_963745435.1 of uncultured Acidobacteriota bacterium. Classification (GTDB taxonomy): domain Bacteria; phylum Acidobacteriota; class Terriglobia; order Terriglobales; family Acidobacteriaceae; genus Gp1-AA133. The sequence goes on from CAVUXK010000008.1 coordinate 698,067, forward strand.
CCTTTGATCGCTGCTTTTCTTTTATCTGGCTGTGAGAAAAGCGGATCGGCTCAGCCCGCCGCTGCTTCTGCCGCGCATCCGCCTGCACCGGTGGTGGTGGCCCGTGTGGAGCAGCGCGACGTTCCGGTACAAATTCAGGCCATCGGCAACGTGGAAGCCTATCAAACCGTACTGATCAGATCTCAGGTCAACGGCCAGATTCAGCACATCTTCTTCAAGGAAGGCGACGACGTCCACCAGGGTCAGCGCCTCTTTCAGCTGGATGAGCGTCCCTTCCAGGCGGATCTGGAAAAAGCGACTAGCCAGATGAAACGCGATCAGGCGCAGTCCGAGAATTCGCGAATGCAGGCAGAACGCTACGCATCTCTCGAAAAGGAAGGCATCGTCTCGCATGAGCAGGCCGGCCAGTTGCTCGCCCAAGCCAAGGCGGACGCTGCTGCCGTCGACGCCGACAAAGCCGCGATCGACGCCGCCCGTGTGCAACTGCAGTACACCAATATTCTTGCTCCCATCAACGCCCGCGCCGGGTCCTTGATGATCAATCTCGGCAACCTGGTCAAGGCCAACGACACGCCCTATCTGGTCCAGTTGAACCAGGTCACTCCGATCTACGTCACGTTTTCCGTGCCGGAGGGTAATCTTTCCCGGGTGCGACAACGGTTCGCAGCCGGCCAACTCAAAGTGCGGGCTTATCCCAAGGGAGAAGGAAACCGCGCGGTGGATGGGCGATTGACCTTTATCGACAATGGTGTCGACATGACCACCGGCATGTTCAAGCTGAAGGCGACCTTTGAGAATCACGATCGGCGCTTGTGGCCCGGAGAGTTCGTGGACGTTGCGTTGGAGCTCTCAACGCAAAAAAATGCCGTGCTTGTTCCCACTAAGGCGATTCAAACGGGGCAGCAGGGTGACTACGTCTACGTGGTTAGCGCCGACAGTACGGCCGAATCCCGCCCCGTCAAGACTTCGGGTGTGTTTCAGAATCTCACCCTGATTGCTGACGGGTTGAAGCCAGGCGAACAGGTGGTGGTAACGGGCCAATTGCGCGTGGCTCCGAACGCGAAGGTAACGGTGCAGAGCACCTTGCCCGCAACTCAGACGGATACGGCCACGGCCGGAAATCCTGCCGGGGGCGGACTGTGAGTCTCTCCGAGCTTTTCATCAAGCGGCCCATCATGACCACCCTGGTCATGGCCGCGATCTTGATTTTCGGAATATTCGCCTATCGGCTGCTGCCCGTCAGCGATCTGCCCAACGTGGATTTTCCAACCATCCTGGTCAGCGCTTCGCTGCCCGGTGCGAGCCCCGACACGATGGCTTCGTCGGTTGCCACGCCGCTCGAAAAGCAATTCTCCACCATCGCCGGCATCGATTCGATGACGTCCACCAGTTCGTTGGGCCAGACCAACATCACCATTCAGTTCAACCTGAGCCGTAGCCTCGACGGCGCCGCGCTCGACGTGCAGGCCGCCATCACCGCCGCCGGGGGACAACTGCCTCCGGAGATGCCGACCCCGCCCACCTTCCAGAAGGTGAATCCCGCCGATTCGCCCATCATTTATTTGGCGTTGAGTTCGCCAACCATGAGGCTCTCGGATGTGGATGAGGCCGCCGAGACCACGATCGCTCAGAACATCTCTATGGTCAACGGCGTGGCGCAGGTGCAGGTGTACGGAGCACAGAAGTACGCGATGCGGGCGCAGCTTGATCCCAGCGCGCTTGCGTCCCGGCAGATCGGCATCAACGAAGTCACTGCGGCGTTGCAATCAGGGAATACCAATCTCCCTACCGGAACCCTTTACGGACAGAACCACACGTTCACGATTCTTTCCAACGGACAGCGGGCGAATGCACTGCAGTTCGGTCCCATGGTGATTGCGTATCGCAATGGGTCGCCGGTGCGCCTGAACGAACTCGGTCGCGTCATCGACAGCGTTCAGAACGACAAGACCGCGAGTTGGTTCAACGGGGTTCGCGCCATCGTGCTGGCGATTCAGAAACAGCCCGGGACCAACACGGTTGCGGTTGTGGACAACATCAAGAAGTTGTTGCCTCGGCTGGAAGACCACATTCCGGCGGCCGTCCGCATCGACACTCTTTACGACCGCTCCGTCTCCATTCGCGCCTCCGTGAACGACGTGAAGTTCACCTTATTGCTGACCATTGCGCTGGTCATCATGGTGATCTTCGTCTTCCTCCGCAATCTCTCCGCGACCATCATCCCCTCGCTCGCATTGCCCATGTCGATCATCGGGACGTTCTCGGTGATGTACCTGCTGGGCTACAGCCTCGACAACCTGTCGTTGATGGCCCTCACCCTCTCCGTCGGATTCGTTGTCGACGATGCCATCGTGATGCTCGAAAACATCGTCCGCCACATGGAGATGGGCAAGAAGCCGATGGAAGCCGCGATGGACGGCGCCAGCGAGATTGGCTTCACCATCCTTTCGATGACGCTGTCGTTAGCCGCAGTCTTTATTCCATTATTGTTCATGGGCGGAATCGTGGGCCGCCTGTTGCACGAATTCGCGGTCACCATCGGTGCCGCCATCCTGGTTTCCGGTTTCGTATCCCTCACGTTGACCCCGATGCTGTGCAGTCGGTTCCTGCGTCACCAGGAGCGCTCCGGCCACGGACGCCTTTTCAACTTCAGCGAACGCGTTTTCGATGGCTGGTTGCGTGGCTACGACCGCAGCCTGAAGACCGTTCTGCGCCACAAGTTCGCCACCTTGATGGTGTCGTTCGTCATCATCGGCCTGACCTTCTACCTGTTCTCAATCTCCAAGACCGGCTTCATCCCCGACGAGGATCAGGGATTGGTATTTGCGTTCACGGAAGCCCAGCAGGGAATTGCCTTTCAAGACATGATGGAGTTGCAGCAGAAAGTAGCCGACGTCGTGCGCTCCGACCCCAACGTCATGAACCTCATGTCGTCGATGGGGAGCCCAACCAACCAGGGTCGAATGTTTTTCCGCCTGAAAGACAAGAAGGATCGCGTCAACCAGATGAGCGCGATGGAGGTAATTCAGGAGCTTCGCCCCAAGGTGTCGCAAATTCCCGGACTGAATGTGTTCATGCAGATTCCGCCCACCATCCGCATCGGTGGGTCTCTCACCAAGTCTCAGTACCAGTACACGCTGCAATCGCCTGATACCACGCAGCTCTATCAGGATGCGCCGAAGCTCGAAAGCGCCCTCCGCGTACTTCCGCAATTGCAGGACGTGACCAGCGATCTGCAGGTGAAGAATCCGCAACTGACCGTCGAAGTCGACCACGACCGCGCGTATGCGTTGGGGCTCACCCCGCTGCAGGTTTCCGACGCCCTGTATTCCGCGTACGGCACCCGCCAGATCAGCACCATCTACACGCCCAACAACGAGTACTACGTCATCATCGAATTGTTGCCGGAGTTTCAGAATAATCCTGACAAGCTGTCGCTCCTATATGTCCGGTCGAGTGCAGGCAAGTTGGTCCCGCTCGATACGGTCGCGAAGCTTGTGCCTTCCGTGGGCCCGCTGATGGTGAATCACTTGGGGCAGTTGCCGGCCGCGACCATCAGCTTCAACCTCAAGCCTGGAATTGCGTTGGGAGATGCCACCAAACTGGTCGAGCGCGAAGCGAACCGCGTGCTGCCCGGTGATATTCAAGGCACATTTCAGGGAACCGCCCAAGCCTTCCAAAATTCCTTCACCGGCATGGGTCTTTTGCTTCTGGCCGCTATTCTGGTGATTTACATCATTCTCGGAATTCTTTACGAGAGCTTCATCCATCCACTCACCATTCTTTCCGGCCTCCCTTCGGCTGGTGTGGGCGCGCTGCTGACCCTGACTCTGTTTCATCAAGAGCTGAATCTCTATTCGTTCGTCGGAATCATCATGTTGATCGGCATCGTCAAGAAGAACGCGATCATGATGATTGACTTCGCCCTGGAAGCTGAGCGCACGGAGGGGAAGAGTCCCGAGGAATCCATCTACCAGGGCGCGCTGGTTCGATTCCGTCCCATCATGATGACCACCATGGCCGCCTTGATGGGTACCCTGCCAATTGCGATCGGCTTCGGAGCGGGCGCTGATTCGCGCCGCGGCTTAGGACTCGCGGTAGTGGGAGGCTTGCTCTTTTCCCAGGTCGTCACCCTGTACATCACGCCCGTCTACTACGTGTATCTCGACAAACTGCAGACGAAGTTCCGCCGGCGCACTGGCAAGCGAAAGTCCAAGGCTGGTAGCGAGGAAAGGCTGAACGAAGTAGCGTTGGTCGGCCCCAGACACTGAAGCCGTCGCGCCGTGCGACCGCATCCACCTCAGTACATGCGGTCGCCGAGGTCGGACAGACAACCGACGACGCAATCGTCCTTGCTAGCGACCAGCGACTGACGACTAGCGACCACTAAGGCGTCGGCACCACGGCCTGCGCCTGGTTCGAGTTCACGCTTTCGTTGCCGCTGCCGTCAACCGCCGTCACCACGTAGTAGTAGGTCTGCCCCGCCTGCACCGTGCTGTCCGTATAGCTCGTGGACGCGTCTGCCGCGCCGTTCAAGACGGCGTATGGGCCACCGGACTGCGTTCCCCGATACACGTTGTAGCCCACCACGGTCGACATGCTCGCCGTCCATGACAAGCTCACGGTGTGTTGCGGTGCCGCGGTTCCGGTTCCGGTCAACGCGGCTGTCACCGGTGGATTGGTGGCGTTGCTGGTGAACGTGACCGTCGCCGATGCCGCACCGCTGGCCTGCGGTGCGAATGTCCATGTGAACGGAGCACTTTGCCCGGCCGCGAGAGTAAGCGGCAACGACAATCCGCTCAGCGCTGAATTCCGGATCGCTCGAACTCACCGACGAAACGGTGACGCTGGCCCCGCTGGCGGTCAGCGATCCTGCCTTGTTTTGAGAAGCGCCTACCGTCACGTTGCCGAAATTTGCTGTGCGCCGGACTCACCGACAGTTGCCCCGGCGTCGTACCTGTTCCCGATAACCCCACGTTCACGTTGGGAACCGATCCATCCGCGGTCAGCGTCAGGTTGCCATTGGCCGCGCCGCCGCTCGATGGCGTAAACGTCACATTGAAGGTCAAACTCTGGCCGGCGTTCAGCGTCGTGGGCACGCTCAAGCCGCTGGTGCTGAAGCCGGCTCCGGTGACCGTAGCCGTGGCAAGGTGCAATGGCGATCCGCCCGAGTTGGTCAGGCGCTCGGTTTGTGATTGCGCGTTGCCCACCTGCACGCTGCCAAACCCAATACTGGCCGGACTCGCGGCCAGCGTAGCGGCGGTAATACCTGTTCCAGACAGCCCCACATTCAGCGACGAATTCGACGCTGTGCTAGTGATCGCGACATTCCCCGCGACGGCTCCCGCTGCACTCGGATTGAACGTCGCAGTGAACGTTGTACTCGAGTCCCGCGCCCAGCGTGAGGGGAGTCGAGATCCCGCTCAAGCTGAAACCAGTTCCGCTCGCCGAGGCCTGCGAGATCGCCACGCTCGAACTGCCACTGTTCGTGAGCGTGATAGTCTGCGCCTGATTCGTTTCCCACCTGCACGCTTCCAAAAGCAACGCTGGAAGGATTTGCGCTTAGAGTTCCCACCGCCTGTCCCGTTCCCGTAAGTCCCAGGCTGACCGCGGCGATGTTGCTCGTGAACGCGACGCTTCCCGTTGCGCTCCCGGCGGCTTGCGGCGCGAACGCAACCGTAAAGCTGGAACTCTGCCCGGACGTCAACGTCAACGGCGTTGCCAGTCCGCTGATCGTAAATCCTGCGCCTGTGGCCGCGGCCTTAGTGATAGTCACAGAACTTCCGCCGGAATTGGTGATGCTGACAGGCTGGTTCTGACTGCTGCCTACCGTCACACTACCAAAACTGACGCTGCTTGGATTCAGCACGAGCGCACCCGGCGCCACTGCGGTTCCGGCCACAGCAATGCTCAGATTTGCATTGTTGGCGGTCGATGTAATGGTAAGGCCGCCACTCACGGTCCCCGCCGACGTCGGCGAAAAAGTCAGTTGAAATGACGCGCTCTGACCCGCTCCCAATGACAGCGGCAAGGTCAGTCCGCTGATACTCAACCCGGCTCCAGTCACACGCTGCCGAAGCTAACGCTGCCTGGATTCAGCGCGAGCGCACCCGGCGCCACTGCGGTTCCGGTCACAGCAATGCTCAGATTTGCATTGTTGGCGGTCGATGTAATGGTAAGGCCGCCACTCACGGTCCCCGCCGACGTCGGAGAAAAAGCCAGTTGAAATGACGCGCTCTGACCCGCTCCCAATGACAGCGGCAAGGTCAGGCCGCTGACGCTCAACCCGGCTCCGGTCACGCTGGCTTGCGAGACGCTCGCACTCGTACCGCCCGAGTTGGTCAAGGTGACTGTCTGATTCTGCGTGCTTCCTGTCGTCACATTGCCAAACGAGACGCTGGAGGGCGCCGCCGTTAATTGTCCCGGAGTGATTCCGTCGCCCGAAACGCGTGAAAGCGACGCTCGCCGGGGCAGTGTCGTTTGCTTTCGAAGAGGTCTTCTTGGACTTTGCACTGAGGGACGAAACGCCATTGATCGTCACGTTGCCGCTAACCGCTCCCGCCGACTTGGGTGCAAACACCACGTTAAACGCGGCGCTCTGACCGGCATCAATCGTCACCGGCAAGGTCAGCCCGCTGATCGAAAACGCTCCGCTGCTGACCGACGCTTGCGAGACGGTCACACTGGTCCCTCCGCTATTGGTCAGGGTGACAGCCTTGGCCGCGCTTTGCCCGACTCCCACGTTTCCGAATGTCAGCGATCCCGGGCTTGCCGCCAGCGTGCCCGCAACCACCGCATTTCCCGAGACTGCGATATCGATCGTTCCCCCGCCGTTCGTGCTGACCGAAATCTTTCCAGTCGGTTTCCCCGCGGACTTCGGCTTGAACGCGATCGCCAGGCTGGCCGTCTGCCCCGGTGCCAGCATGAAGGGCGTAGCGGGCGTCATCATCTGGAACGAAGAATTGGATGAAGTGACGCTGGCAATCGTCACCGTGTCCGACGAACCATTGGTGAGAGTGTCGGTCGCTTGCGCGGCGAATCCTACCACGGCTGTGCCGAGATCCAGATTCGTGCTGGCGACGGAAACGGTACCGCTGGAGGTTGATTGATTACTCTGAAGAGCAAGACAGCCCACCATCGCAGCGATGGCAAGGAGCAGGATAAAGAAACCTGCAAAACGATCCCAACGCGAGCTGAGATCCATCTGGGTCCCCTTCCAAGCCGCGACTCGCGTGCGCGCGGCGGGAGATTGGAATTGACCGCCCTGGCTGTCAGCTCGTTCGTCTTTCCATTCGACAGTCGCAGGGGAGGGCTTCTTTATATTTATGCGAGCGTCGGGTGTACGACCAGATATCGGAAGTTCAGGGCAGCGTGCAGCAGAGGTTCAGCAGAGGCGTCAATCAGTAATGCATGTTTAAAATCACAACACTCTCATCAACATTCACCGCTATCACACGCGCACGCGCCAAGGGCCGCGTCGTACCGCAGCGAAGGGAAGGATCGCGGGATTTAACAAGGTTTTTACAAGCGAGCCGGAGACGTTTAACACCAGGTAAGAGACGAGCGCAGCGAGAAGGGAGAGAGGTTTTTATCAGCGGGTTCAGGAATGCGCGAGGGCGCGCCGAGCCTTGGAATAATCTCCCGTGCGACTGGTCCAGTTGCTCGCCAATGTTCCCAAGGCCCAGCCCGAAGCAAACAGGCAAAACCATCCGCTCCAGGGAACAGCCGAGCGCCATGCGCATAGTGCCGCGAACGTCGGAATGATGGCCGACGCAGTCACACCCGCAGACCACATCAGAGCTTTGGCACCGGGACTGGCGCTCTGCATCGAAACCTTGTCAGTCTGCACGCCGAAAAAAGGGAGATGCTCAAAGACCCAGCGAACTCCCCACGGCCAGACCTCGGGATTGCCAGTTCCCCCCACGGTATAAAACAGAAAACGAATGCCCACCAAACGCCCGACAAGCCAGTGCGCAATCGCGTGCGAACAGAAGTAAAGAAGAACCCATGCGAGAATCATGGTGGCGACGGCGAGGGCAGGCGAGTTTGCCGACCGGGAGATCGTCAATGCGAAATACGCAGCGACTATCCCGGCGATCTGCACGGTGTTGCCCGTGGCAATCGAGAGTCGCGCGAACACCTTGCGTTTGGCGCTGATTGCTGGACTCATGGTCTTCCTTCAGGCGGCCCCGCAGATTCTATCGTAGCGATTGCTCTCAAGTGCCGGGCCATTCTGAAGCAATCCTGTCTACAATAGTCCATCTACGAGGCATTCTGTGGAGCGGACGATGAGCACTCCTCTAACATTCGTTTTCTACATGGCGGTGAAGCCTGAAAAGCTTTGGGAGGGCCTGTTTTCACCGGAGTCGAACCGCATCATCTTTGCAGGCGCTGACTTTGAAGCAGACTTGAAACCCGGCGGTCATCGATGAAGTGGATCGGGCCTGGACCTGACGGCAAGCCAGCAACCTTGGTGGGAGGCGAGGTTCTTAGATGTGAGCCTCCCAAATTGCTTGAATACACTTTTCAACTCGGCCAGAGTCCCTTCAAATCTCGAGTGACGGCGGAACTCGAGCGCGAGACGGAAGCCACCAAGCTCACGATCCGTCACGATCAGTGGGATGCCGCGGATCCCGCCTACGCATTTTGCTCCGACGGCTGGCCACGCATCCTCTCCCGCTTGAAAACCCTCCTTGAGACGGGCAAGACATTCCGGCCGCACTGAGCGAGCGCGTTTCCTCGGTTGCATACTTGGTCATCATGCGGAGGATAATTTGCGTAATCACTGTTCTCGACAGTTAGGAATTTTTCCACGATGCTCGAGTTTCGCAGGATAGGGAGATAGGGTGGTCTGGAGAGCGTTGGGAAGATTCTACGGTAGCTTCCAATCCAGCGCGTAGATCTCCTGAGTGCTGATGTCGCGAACGACTAAGGGCGAGCCGTCTGGCGCCAATCCGCTCCATTCCCCAAATTGCGGGAAAAACCTGCGGATGTTATTCAGGCTTACAACTCGCGCTACTTGTTCATCGGCGGGAGACAAACGAAAAAATGCGGGATCGACGGTGAACGATGTGTCGAAACCCACGTATTTGCTGTCCCGCGACCAGGTCATGTAGCCGATGGTTCCTCTCTTCTCCGCCAACTGGCGCCACTTTTGGGTGGACATATCCAAGAGGAGCAATTTCTGGTTGTCGGCGCTAAGAGCGATTACCCACCGGCCATCCGGAGACCAGCGCGGGCAACAAATTCCATCTGAGCCCGCGACCTGGGTCACGGCGCGCGTTTTCAGGTCCAGCAACATGATCTTCGCGGGCTCCGGGTCACCCGGGACTGGGAGTACGCCGTACATCAACGCTCCTCCATCTTTGGACCAAGTAGGATCGAGGTCGCTTTTCCCCGACGAAATCTGTTCCGGGCTACCGCCTTCAGCGGGAATAACATAGATCCTGTAGGGGTCACCCGCTTTCGTTCCGCTGAAGGCGATTTGCTTGCCATCTGGCGACCAATGAGGCACGGTCACCTGCAACGGGGGATAGGTCAGTTGAATCCTGTCGCTTCCGTCGAGTTTGCTTCGCCACAGGGTCGCATCGGTGAACCGGACATAGGCCGCGAACTCGCCGTCGCGCGAGAAGTCGACCTGCGCTGCGTCGGTGTTGGGTAAGAAGGGCAGGAACGCACCAGCCTTGGCGTCGTAACGCACCATTTCACCGCGCGGTTGCCAGCCCTGTGCAAACAGCTTTTTGCCATCTCGAATCGGGAGTGGGCTACCGAAGTTTAATGGTCCAGTTGTCAGTTGCACGGGGTCGTGGCTTACCTTACGCCAGAACGGAGTCTGATCGGGCAGCACCCAAAGGCTGGAGAGTCCGTCACGGGTACTCTGGAATACGAAGTACCGCCCGTCGGATGTCCAATTGCCGCAACACTCCTGCGGAGGGTTGTTCCAGTCAGGGGACAACAATGGATGTGGATTAGTCCCGTCGGCGCGGGCTTCCCACAAAGAAGACACACCTGCGGTAATTAGCGAAACCGTATAGCGCAGGCGCGACCCGTCCGGGGAAAGCCTTATGCGACCGACAATACCTGCAGCGGTGAGTATCTTGCGGGCATTTCCGCCATCATGATCGGCACGAAACACGTCTGAGCCTTTGGCAAACAGCAATTCGCCGGTGGGTAGCCATGTGGCATCGTGCCCTGTGGTCTCCATTTTTCGCGGGGAACCCGCAGGCAGCGGTTGGAGCCAAAAAGGGGTGTCCAATTGAAAGAACTGAGCACCCCCCAAAAGAAGTTGCGAGGAATCGCGCGCGACATCCAGGACCATGGAGCCTGCCACCGGGGTTGGAATAGCGGCATTCTCGCCACCCGCTATCGATACCTGCGACACAATGAAGTGATCGCCGGAAAACTCGGAAAAGTAAAGCCTGCTCCCATCGGTAATCAAGCCAACTTTGGGAATCCCGTCGGACGTGAGTTGTGCCGTGCCAACTATTGTGGGTGGTGGAAGCGGACTCCGAAGGAAGAAAGCCGCGACCGCCAGGATCACAAGCGCCAACCCCACAACGATGCCGGCGACGGGGAGACGTCGCAGCCTCCCGGGAGCAACAGGCGATTGCGCAGGAACTTGGACGCCGCTACCGGTAAGCACTTTTCCGGACTCAGTGTCCCGCTTAAGTCGCTTCAAGTCCGCGCGCAGTTCGCTCGCACTCTGGTAGCGAAGGTCGCGATCTTTCTCCAGGCACTTGTTGATGATGCGCTCCAGTTCGCCGGGCACTTCGGGATTCAATCGCACCGGAGCGACCGGAGCACGTTCCAAAATAGCGTTGAAGATCAACGCGGAGGTTTCACCGCGAAAGGGGAGCACGCCCGCGCACATCTCGTAGAGCACCACACCGAACGAGAACAAATCCGTGCGTGCGTCGAGTTCCTTCCCTTGTACCTGCTCCGGCGACATATAGGCGACCGTGCCCAGCGCACTGCCGGGACTCGTCAAGTGTTCTGCGGACTCAATAGTCGGCGCGCTCAGGCCAACGCTGTCCGGCTTGGAGGTAACCTTGGCCAGACCGAAATCGAGAACCTTCGCCTGACCTCGCTGCGTAACGAAGATGTTCCCAGGTTTGATGTCACGGTGGACGATCCCCTTCGAGTGTGCAGCATCGAGGGCATCGGCACTCTGAATAGAAAGATCGAGTACGGTTTCAATTTCCACCGGCTTGCCGGCGATCCGGTGGCGTAAGGTTTGACCTTCTAGCAGTTCCATGGCGATGAAGGTCCGCCCGTCCGCCTCGTCAATTTCGTAGATCGTACAAATGTTCGGATGGTTCAACGAGGAAGCGGCCTTCGCCTCGCGTTGGAAACGGGACAAAGCCTGATTGTCTTTGGCTACATCGTCCGGCAGAAATTTGAGGGCAACAAACCGGCCGAGCCTTAAATCCTCGGCTTTGTAGACGACGCCCATCCCTCCGCCACCCAGCTTTTCGATCACCCGGTAGTGCGAGATGGTCTGACCAATCATAGAGTCGGCAAATCCTATGCCGCGCATGGAGGCAAGTCAATGAAAGCTGGGGACTTGGAGCCAGCCCAAAACGGTTGTTGGCGAAAAATTGCGATTCACCCATTGACCATGGATGGCGGAGACTTGCCCTGAACTCACTTCAGCATACTTTCCTGTCCGGGGCCCGTTCTCGTCATTATTTGCCAAGATTCCGCAAAAACGCTGGCGGCATCGAGAGCACCTGATTTCAAAAGACGCTAATCCTGTGTCTTGGAATATGGTGCGCCCTGAGAGATTCGAACTCCCGACCTTCTGGTTCGTAGCCAGACGCTCTATCCAGCTGAGCTAAGGGCGCTTCCTAACGAGGCGAGGCCTGAATTTTATCACGACGCTGCGCTCGTCGCTTCACCCCGCAGCGCAAATTTCAGGTGCGTCCACTACGCTCACCTCATTCTATTGATCCGCTCTCTGACCAAGATATACGCGAGAAAACGGCAACTGGTAAAGGAAGAACGTTCCTGGCCTGTCGCGCTGCCTTTACGAAATCCACGGCGGCGCCCGTTTGTTCGCTAAGGCCTTACAACTCCGCCTCGGGGGTAAATCTTTCTTGCTGGGTAGAAATTCCTACCGGGTCGCTCCCCCAGCCAACGCTTTTATTTCAGCCATTTACAGTCTGGTAGGGAAGCTGCAATAGGAAATGCCAGACGAAGTGGCGCGCAACGGGGCGCTCTAGAGAATAACTTCGGCCAGAGGTTTTCTTGAGCGCCCCTTTGCATTTCTGCTGACTCGATTCGCGTTCCGCATCCGCGATTCTGCTCGCCTCCAAAGCCCTCCCCCCAAATTTAAGCCAGAGCTAGGTTCTCCCTGACATCAATCCCTGCCTGCCGCAACAACTTGGCCACGGCCCCCTCATTTAAGCGCGACGCGTCGTACTCCACGCGCACGGTCTTTTCTTTTTCCTGGAAATCCACTTTCCTGATGCCATACACCTCGCGCATGCCATCGATCGCCCGCATCTCCCGCTCTCCGGGAGTAGCGCCGTAGCGGTAAGCGACGTCCATGTAGGTCATTTCCTTGTCTTCCTCCGCCACCAAGATACAACAATCGCGATCGGCATTCGCGCAATCCAATGAGGTGTCCTTTTTCCCACAGCAGGGAAGTCCTTTCGCTGTCTGGCCGACCCGGCAGCGGGAGGTGTATGGTCATCAGATAATGTCATCCTGATCGGCCCGAGCTGGGAGCCTGCGAAGAATTGAAGATGTCCGACCACGTACATACAACGACCGCGACCGAACTCGATCCCGTCTGCGGCATGACCGTCAATCCCTCAGCGGTCGCATTCCACGTCAAGCACAAAGGGAAGACGTACTACTTCTGCAGTAAGCATTGCAGCGCGGAGTTCAAGCAGGATCCAGCGAAATATACCGGCAAAGCGGCAGACGACTCACCCCTGGTCAGCATTGGAGCGTCAACAGCTCCGGCTGCCCCCGTGTCTGACTCCTCGACAAAACAGAAAGATCCGGTCTGTGGCATGGACGTCGATCCCGCGACCGCCAGGCATCGCTTCGATCACGCCGGCAAAACGTACTACTTCTGCTGTGGAGGATGCCTCGAAAGATTCCGCTCCGACCCCGATCGGTATTTGAACCCTAACGCGTCAGCGAACCTCGTGCAGCTCGCGGAGCCCGCGCCGCCCGTGCCGCGCCAGTCCCAAACCGCAGCGCAGCCGCAAGCTGAACGCTACTATGTCTGTCCGATGTGCCCCGACGTCCGCGAGAAGTCTCCGGTGCCGTGCCCCAGCTGCGGGATGGCGCTCGAACCCGAGACCCTCGTCCCTATATCCAAAATTGAATATACCTGCCCGATGCATCCGGAGATCATTCGTTCCGAGCCCGGCAGTTGCCCGATCTGCGGCATGACGCTTGAGCCGCGCACCGTCACCGCGCACGAAGAAGAGAATCCCGAACTGCGCAACATGACGCCGCCGCTTCTGGGTCAGCCTCATCCTCACGGCACCCCTACTCATCATCGCCATGGCCGACATGCTTCCCGGCATGCCGCTGCAACATGCGCTGCCCTGCCAACTGGCTACCCTGGATCGAACTCGCTCTCGCCACGCCCGTCGTTCTCTGGGGCGGATGGCCCTTCTTCCAGCGTGGATGGGCCTCCATCGTCAATCGCTCCACCAACATGTTCACCCTGATTGCGATGGGCACCGGCGTTGCCTACGTCTACAGCCTCATCGCGACCGCCTTCCCGCAGATCTTTCCCCCGGGATTCCGCGGCATGAACGGCCAGCCCGATGTCTACTTCGAGGCCGCTGCCGCCATCACGACCCTCGTTCTGTTGGGACAGGTCCTCGAACTGCGCGCCCGTAGCCGCACCAGCGCCGCCATTCGTGCTTTGCTCGATCTGAGTCCGAAGACTGCACGCCTGATCACCGCAGATGGCGCGGAAAAAGATGTCCCGCTCGAAAGCATCAAGCCCGGCGACCGCCTCCGCGTCCGACCCGGCGAAAAGATCCCCGTCGATGGCGACGTCCTCGACGGCTCCAGCGCCGTTGACGAATCGATGATTACCGGAGAATCGATTCCGGTCTCGAAATCCGCCGGCGCAAGAGTCATCGGCGCCACGGTGAACGGCACGGGATCTTTCACCATGCGCGCCACACGCGTGGGCAGCGAGACCATGCTCGCGCAAATCGTGCAACTGGTCAGCCAGGCGCAGCGCAGCCGCGCCCCGATCCAGCGGCTTGCCGACAAAGTCGCCGCGTGGTTCGTGCCGGCCGTCATCGCGATCGCCGTCCTCACTTTTGTCGTCTGGGCACTCGTTGGCCCACAGCCGCGTCTCGCGCACGCCCTCGTTAACGCCGTCGCCGTTCTTATCATCGCGTGCCCCTGTGCGCTCGGACTCGCCACGCCCATGGCCATCATGGTCGGCACCGGACGCGGCGCCTCGTCGGGCATCCTGATCCGCAACGCCGAAGCCCTAGAGCGTCTCGAGAAAATCGACACGCTGGTCGTCGACAAAACCGGCACTTTGACAGAAGGCAAGCCCAGCGTCACTTCGGTCGTCCCCATCGGTCTTGAACGCAAAGAACTCCTGCGCGTCGTGGCCAGCCTCGAGCGCGGCAGCGAGCATCCACTCGCGGCTGCCATTCTCGCCGAGGCGGCCGACAAAGAACTCCCGTTAGCCCCGGTCACCAACTTCCAGAGTCATTCCGGACTGGGCGCCGAGGGCACCGTCGAAGGCAAGTTGGTCGGGGCCGGCAATCGCCAGTTGATGGAAAAGCTGCAGGTCATGATTCCCGACGTGCCCGACCGCTACCTCGGAGCGGGCGAAGCGGAAATCTACGTTGTCATCGACGGACGCTTCGCGGGATGGATCGTGGTCGCTGACGCTATCAAAGAATCCAGCCTGCAGGCCATCCGCGACCTGAAATCGCAGGGCATTCGCGTAGTCATGCTCACAGGCGACAACCGCCACACGGCAGAGAACGTCGCCACCAAACTCGGTATCTCGGAATTTGAAGCGGAAGTTCTTCCCGGCCAGAAGTCAGAAATCGTGCGTCGTCTGCAAGGGGAGGGAAGAGTCGTTGCAATGGCAGGCGACGGCATCAACGACGCCCCGGCCCTCGCGCAAGCCGATGTTGGCATCGCGATGGGTACCGGCACCGACGTCGCCATCGAAAGCGGCAGCGTCACGCTATTGAAAGGGGAACTGCCGGGCATCGTGCGCGCCCGCAAGCTGAGCCAGGCCACAATGCGCAACATCCGTCAGAATCTTTTCTTTGCGTTCGTCTACAACTCGCTGGGCGTCCCGCTCGCCGCCGGAGTGCTCTACCCATTCTTCGGAATTCTGCTAAGCCCAATCCTGGCCGCCGCCGCGATGAGCTTCAGTTCGGTCTCGGTAATCACAAACTCGCTACGCCTGCGCAAAGTGAAGCTGTAAACACCGCGCCAGCCTCAGTCTGCTTTAACGCTCTGTCATCCTGAGCGAAGTGAGGCGCTAGCCGAACGAAGTCGAAGGACCCCGCGTCAGTCGGCAGCACCACGGACCCAACCACCTTTTTCACCGCGACACGTGGAACAACGGGAAGGAAGCTGACCGACAGCAAGATGAAAAGGGAAGGGCACGGCTTGAGCCGTGCCGACCGCGTTGAGAAAAACGCGCGGCTTCAGCCGCTGAGCTGAGCTTTCCTCAACTAGAAGTCCACGCAATTTCTTCGCGCCCTTTGCGGTTAAGGTTTGAATCTCACTTCACCCCAACCCGTACCTCGACCAGAGCATTCGCAGGATCCCCAGCCCGCTCATCGTAAACTTCATAATCCGCTCGATAAGCTCGATCGATCCCAGCCGCCCAGATTCGTTGCCACGTCTTCATCACCACGTTTCCAACCGGTCCGCGCTCGGAAACAAACACCGCGTACCGCCCAGCGGGAACAATCTTCGCAACCATACCAGCTGGCGCCTCCTCATTCGGCCCTACTCGCGCTCCAATCACGAACGTGTACTCGCCCTCCTGGTCGCTGGCATAGTCGGTGTAGACCGCCACGACCGCCGAATCGATCCGCTCGGGAATCTGCGCGATCATATTCTCCCGGATAAACCTCTCCCATTGCCTGGCGATGATTCCCGAGCCTGACATCTCACGCGCATTGCTCGTCCGGCCCGCAATGCCAACCACGAGCGCGCCTGGCTGCAGAATGATCTCCCGACTCCGAAACCTGATTACTCACCCTCGGACATTCCTCGCAACAGATGATTTACTCGCAAAACGCTCTCGTCGACGCCGGCACACACTGCAGTCCAGCGCAGCATGGCGGCCAGGTCGGCGGGCACTCCATGCCTTTCGGCAAGCATCGCGGAGCATTCACCCCTCCGCTGCCCGAGAGCTGGATCGTATGCGGACTGCCAGTCGCATTATCTTTAACTGTCACCTTTCCGCTCACATCTCCCGCCTCGGCGGGCGAAAATGCCACATCGATCTCGCACGTAGCGTTCGGCGCGAGTGACGCTCCGCACGTGCTGGTCACCAGAAAGCCCGAGTCGACTGTGATACCTGCAATCTGTAACGTCGCCAAACCGGTGTTGGTGAGGATCACCGGTTGCGCATTGGCTGTCGTGCCGATCATCTGCTGCCCAAAGCTGATGCTGGTTGCCGACAGATCCACCAGCGGCGCCCCTCCGGGCATGCTGCTTGAGCAAGCCGCAAGCACCACAATTCCCATCAGCGTGAAGGCTAACAAACTCCTCATATCGCACCTGCCGATAGGGCCAAGCCACAGATGGCCTGCCCTCGAAATAAACGACAAGGGTCCCCGAAACGTACGGAGCAGTAGTGTAGATACGATAGCTTTCGTGTCAAGAAATTTGATCGGAACGGGTTATTTTTCGAGGGTGGCCCGGCGCCAGGTTTACAGTTTGCTCAGGAAATCCGTAACCTCGGGCGTGCTCCAATCAAACGCGTTGGCGAACTTCCGCCGTAGCACGCCATCCCGGTCGATGATGTAGGTCTCGGGAATCTGGATCGTCCCGTACATGTGCTGAATCTTCGCGCTGGGATCGCGCACGGTCACAAAATCCATCCCGTATTTGCTGATGAACCGGTGGTAGGCGCCGTCGTCCTCATCCGCGCTGATCGCCACCACGATCACGCCCTTGTCCTTCAACTTCTGCTGCATGCGCACCAGCGACGGCGTCTCGGCCACGCACGGCGGGCACCAGCTCGCCCAGAAATTCAGCACCACCACTTGTCCCTTGAACTGGCTCAGCGTGACCCGGCGTTCGGCGTCCTGCACCACGAAGTCCGGGGCGGCCTTGCCAATTCGCGGCGGGCGCGTGCCTCCGTAGCAGCCGGAGAGCAGCAGCAGGCAAAACAGGGTGATCGGAAGGAGGGTACGTCGCACCTAGCTATAATAATAGATTCGCCCTATGTTGCCGCCAGTACCAGTCTTGGACCCGCAGGTTTCCGTCATCGTTCCTGCCCGGAACGAAGAAGCCTCGCTGCCCGCCTGCCTCGGGTCGTTGGTCTCCCAGGCCGGAATCTCTTTCGAAATCATTGTCGTCGACGACGGCTCGACTGACCGCACCCGCCAGATTGCCGCCTCCATCCAGGGCGTGCGGGTGATCGAACCGGGACCTCTTCCGCCGGGCTGGACCGGGAAAAACAACGCGGTCGTCGCCGGAGCGCACGAGGCGAAAGGGAAGTGGCTGCTCTTCACCGACGCCGATACTGTCCACAAGCCAGACTCGCTGGCGCGGGCCGTTGCCGAAGCCGAAGCCAACCACGCTGACTTGTTATCGTATTCTCCGGAACAGGAAGTCCGCGGCTTCTGGGAACGCGCAGTAATGCCCGTCATCTTTGCCGAACTGGCCCGAAAGTATCCTCCGTCCCGCGTGAGCGATTTTTCAAAGAATCTTGCCGCCGCCAACGGTCAGTATCTTCTGATCTCCCGCAGCGCCTACGACGCGGTCGGCGGTCACGCAGCGGTAGCGCAGTCTTTGCTCGAGGATGTCGCTCTCGCCCGAGCCGTTCGCGACACATCTCTGCGCATTCGTTTCCGCTATGGCGGCGACGCCGTCCGCACGCGCATGTACCGGGGCTTCCGCCAGATGCGCGAGGGCTGGACCAAGAATCTGATCCTGCTTTTTCCGAATGCTGTGTCCCTCGCCCTGCTGCGCCTGCTGGAATTCCTGTTTGTAATCGTGTGTCTCGTGATCGCCATTGCCATTATCCAGACCGGCGACGGGCGGCATTCGGTGATCTTCTTCATCCCGCTGGTACTGACACTTATGAGAATCGCGACCGCACATTTTTCGTGGAGTTCAAATCTGCTCGCCGTCTTTGGCCTGCCCGTATTCTCCTACCTGCTGTTGCGTTCTAAACTACGCCATGCGCGCGGCACGGTAGCGTGGAAGGGACGAACCTATCCGGGTACACCTGGCATCAAACCGGTTTCGTGATGGAGAATCATGGTCTACCTGACGCGTAAAGCCGAATTCGCAGCCTCGCACTACTATCACAATCCGGCGTTCACGCCCGAGCAGAACCGCGCCACCTTCGGCAAGTGCAATAACCCGAACGGCCACGGCCACAACTACACGCTCGAAGTCACGGTGAAAGGCAAGGTTGATCCACAATCCGGCTTTGTCGTCGACCTCAAACAACTCAAAGACATCATGAACCGCGAAGTGCTCGACGCGATGGACCACCGCTTCCTGAACAAAGAAGTCCCAGAATTCCTCCATCAGATTCCGACAACCGAAAACATCGCCATCGCCGTGTGGCAGCGGCTCGCTCCAAAGCTCAAGTCCGCGCAACTACATCGCGTACGCGTCTACGAAACACCCGATCTGTTCGTCGATTTCTACGGAGAAGCTGCGTGAAGGCTCATCTCACTCGCCGTTACCTGTTCTCGGCATCGCATCGCCTGCACAGCGACGCCATGCCTGATGAATGGAACCGCGAGACTTACGGCAAGTGCAATAACCCTTACGGACACGGACACAACTACCACGTCGAGATCACGGTGAGTGGCAAGGTCGATCCGGCAACCGGT
This sequence comes from uncultured Acidobacteriota bacterium, assembly GCA_963745435.1. GTDB lineage: Bacteria > Acidobacteriota > Terriglobia > Terriglobales > Acidobacteriaceae > Gp1-AA133. The sequence goes on from CAVUXK010000008.1 coordinate 717,116, forward strand.
ATGGTCTGCAATCTGGTAGACCTCGACGGATTTGTGCGCAACGAAATCCTGGAGCGCTTCGGCCACCAGAACTTGAACACCTTGTCCGAGTTCCAGAATGAGGTGCCGACCACGGAAAACCTCTGCATCCGCATCTACGAAATATTGCGGCAAGGCTTCCCCCACGCACATCTAGAAAAAGTGCGCATGGAAGAAACCATGATGAACTCCTTCGCCTACGCGGGAGGAAAGGAAATCCGGGATTAATGAGCGACCTTGCAGCAGTTACAAGTTTGTACAAATCGGGTTCGTATCAGGGCGCGCCTTCAGGCGCGCCGTAACGACGCAGAAAGATCGCGGCTTTAGCCGCTGGTTGTTTGGCAACCGGAAACGGTCGCGACACTCATGAAGCAAACAACCGCCACACACTTATTCATGAGAGTCCGCGCTCGCCACTAACCTGGCCGCCAAAGGCGGCGACATTCAATAGCCCAGCGCGTAAGCGCTGGGTAAGCGACAACGCGAACGCAAGCCCCGGAGGGGCGACATCAACACCTCCGGCAAAAGGCAACCATGAAAACCACCGAATCACCGACCATTACCACCGCCAGCTATGAAGACCTCGTCCGAGAAATGATCGTCCGCCTCGGTGAAGACCCGTCACGCGAGGGCCTCGTCCGCACGCCCGAACGCGTTCACAAGGCCTACGACTTCCTCACCAAGGGATACCGCGAAGATCCCGAGGCTCTATTGAAGGGCGCGCTCTTCACTGTCACCTACGACGAAATGGTCATCGTCAAAGACATCGAAATGTTCAGTCTCTGTGAGCATCACATGCTTCCGTTTTTTGGTAAGGTGCACGTCGCTTACATCCCGAACGGCAAGGTCATCGGCCTTAGCAAGATTCCGCGGCTCATCGAATTGTTCTCGCGCCGCCTGCAGATCCAGGAGCGCTTGACCACGCAAATCGCCGAGACCATCCAGAAGGTCATCGAACCGCAAGGCGTGGGCGTCGTGATCGAAGCCCGCCACCTCTGCATGATGATGCGCGGGGTCGAAAAACAGCATTCCGCGGCAGTCACTTCGTCGATGCTAGGCTGCTTCCGCAACGAAGAAGAAACGCGCAGCGAGTTCCTGTCGCTGATTCGCAACCGCGCAAATGGCCTGTAGTTGATGTCCCTTACACGGGTTGTCATCCTGAGCGAAGCGAAGGACCTATGTACTCCCGGCGTCCGCATCCGCCACTCCGCGAAAGCACGGTCCTGAACTCAACTAACCAATGCCTAAAGCCACGAAAAAGCGCCTGCCAGGAAGAGTAGCCGTAGTCACCGGCGCCAGCCGAGGCATCGGCCTGGCGATCGCGCGAGCCCTCGCCGCTGAAGGCTGCAATCTAGTCCTCACCGGCCGCGCCATGCCAGCGCTCGAAAAAGCTGCCGCCAAGCTATCCAAAAACAAAATCCGTGTGCTCCCAAAAATCTGCGACGTCCGTGACCCACACTCCGTCCGCGCCCTGGCCGCCGCAATCAAGAAGCAGTTCCGCCGTATCGACATCCTGATCAACAACGCCGGAGTCGCGCATGCGAACCTGCCCGTCGCCAAATTGCCCTATCACGTGTGGAAGTCGGTCATCGACACCAATCTCACCGGCACGTTCCTGGTCACACGAGAAATGCTTCCCCTGATGCGCCGCGGCGGGACGATCGTGAACAATCTTTCGATCGCGGCCACGCAGGTTTTCGCCGGCAGTTCCGCCTACAACGCGTCCAAGCACGGAGCGCTAGGCTTCACCGACACGCTGCGCGAGGAATTGCGTGAAAGTCACATCCGCGTAGTAGCTCTTCTTCCGGGCGCCACCGACACCGACATCTGGAATACGCTCTGGCCCAAAGCGCCACGCAAAAAGATGATGTCACCTCAAACCATCGCCCACGCCCTGGTTGCAGCCCTGGCCCTTCCAGAGAACAGCACCATGGAGCAGTTGACGATCACGCCGACGGCCGGAGCACTATGAAGGCTGAATGTAATTACTGTACTGTAAAGAACGCGCATATTCTCTGCGTCCTCTGCGGCTGTTCTCTGCGCTCTCTGCGTTTTAAAGCTTTTGTTCTTCAGAATGACCGTTCCCAAATCGGAACGCCCACGAAAATAAATCCATATTCAATGTCACTTTCCACAGACAGTGTTCCACGTGGAATGTTAAGCGCATTTTCACCACGTCCCATACCGATAACGCCCACGCCTCTGCGGGAAGAGTTTGATCAGCAGAATTCCCACCACAAACCCTCCGACGTGTGCCCAGAAGGCAATGCCTCCGGTGGTCTGCGAGGTCTGGCGATAGCGATGTGGCCGCGCCGCTCAAGAAATTGGTCTCCGCCCCAGTAGCCCAGCCATCATCCAAGCCGGGATTGGAAAGATGAAGATCGGAGAGAACCAGGTCAGCACGCGCGCGCTTGGGATAGAGAATGAGGTACGCGCCCATCACGCCCGCGATCGCTCCGCTCGCGCCGATGCTCGGCATGCGCGAGTTGGCGTTGAACATGATGTGCGTAAGACTCGCGGCCACGCCGCAAAGCAGATAAAAAACGAGGTAGGGAAGTGCCCGAGGTAGTCTTCGATGTTGTCCCCGAACAATCCAGAGCATCCACATGTTGCCGATGCACGTGCAACAGAGAGCCGTGCAAGGAACATGGAGGTAAAGATCGGGCAGCAGCGCGGTGACGGGACTGAAGACCGGCGTGCCGGTGAGCAGTCCGATTTCGGCGCGAGGTACCACGCCAAATTGCGTGAGCGAGCCATGAGTTCCGTGGTTCTGCAAGTTCCGACTGCCACTCGAAGAAATAGATCAGGAGGTTGATCGCGATCAGAAAATACGTAACGAACGGCGTGCTGAAGACGGGCTGGTCGTCGCGGAGAGGAAACATAGCGGATCAGGTAAAGTAGTAGCCTCGAATTTTCTCATGAACGGCGTGCTCATCATCGATAAACCGGCGGGGCTCACGTCGCATGACGTGGTCAACCGCGTGCGTCGCATCATCGCGCAACGTTCGGTAGGGCACCTGGGCACGCTCGATCCGCTGGCCACCGGAGTTCTGCCCCTGGTGTTCGGCAACCTCACGCGCCTGGCGCAGTTCTATACGAACTCGGAGAAGAGTTACGAGGGAACGATTCGGTTCGGTTTCGCCACCGACACGTATGACGCCGAGGGCGATGCACTCGGCGCGCTCCAGCCCGTGAACGCATCGTTGGAACAGGTGCGCGAAGCCGCGCAGCGCTTTCAAGGGACCATCGAGCAGACCCCGCCGCCGTTCTCAGCGAAAAAGATCAACGGGGTGCCCGCGTATAAGCTGGCACGCAAGAAGAAAGAAGTCTCGCTGCCGGCCGTGCAAGTTGAGATCTACGAATTCGAAATCACGTCCTACGAAAACGAGCGCGCTGAGTTTTGTGCGCGAGTAGCATCCGGGACGTATATGCGCTCAGTGGCGCACGATCTCGGGAGCGCGCTGGGCTGTGGTGCGCATCTCGAGTCGTTACGGCGCACCAGGGTTGCGGAGTTCTCGATCGCGGAGGCGCACACGCTGGAGCAGGTGGAAGTCGCCTGGGCGGCAGGGAACGGCGACGACATTTGCGTGCATCCCCGCAAGCTCATGCCTGAGATGCCGTCGGTGACCGCGACCGACGAGATCGCGGCGTACATTCGCAGCGGGCGCGCGGTGAACCTGCCGGAGTTTTCGCGGGCAAAGCAGGTGAAGGTTTTCTACGGGCAGGCAGAGTTGATCGCCGTCGCGACGCGCGTCGCGGGAACGTTGTTCCATCCGAAGATCGTATTGGCTTCAGAGCACGCGGTGTCGGCCGCGGGGTGAGGGCAGCCCCTAAAAGGGGCTGCTGTTAGCGGGCGACGTAGCGGCGCGGCTGAAGCCACGCCCTGATACGAACCTAAGCAAGGGCTCGGAAGAGCAACCCTCAGACGCTAAAGCGTGTCGCGGGATGCTGGGGTTTGGCACGAGTAAACTCGTGCCCTTCCCATTCAGGCCGCCCTCCCACTCCCCGCTCGAAACACCTCGGCAATCCAGCAGACTTAAAGTATTACTTCAAGAAGCGCTTTTGCTCGAAGTGCCTCGTGGGGACGATGTTCGTCCTCATCGCGTGGACAAGTAGTCCCGACTAATCGCGGTGGCGCAACCCGTTTGCCATGGTCTTGATCAAGGTGGCGTTGACGTCGTCGTCTTTTACCGCCCAGACAAAGGCTCCGCCCAGTCCGCCGCGGTTGATGTAGATCGTCTTCAACTGGACCGTCTTTGGGTTGTCATAGCTCCAGAAGGTTTGGGTCGCATCGTTATAGAGCCAGACGGCGATTCTTTTGCGGTCGAAATAGCTCCTGTAGCCATTGCCAGTGGCAGTGGAGAGCGAGAGGTACGTCTCGACCCCTGGGGTCTGCAGGTAGTCGGCGGGATCGAATGGTGCCGGGCCGGTCGATGCCTGATATAGACCGTGGTTGATGTTCGGGACACCGGTCCATCCGCGACCGTAGAGCGGGATACCCAGCACCAGTTTGCGGGCGGGCACGCCGGCTTTCAGAAATCCGTTGACTGTGTAATCGAGGTAAAAGTTGTCGGCGCGATCCGGATCCTGCGTGCTGTCGAACAGCGGGGAAGCGTGGTTGGTGGATGTTTCCCAGGTACCGTGGAAGTCGTAGCCCTGCACGTTGTAGAAGTCGAGGGTGCGTCCGACCTTGGCCAGTTCGATGTTCGAGAAATTCTGTTCGCCCGCGGGACCGAACATGGTCAGGAGGTAGTGCTGATGATTGGTACGTCCCAGGGCGTCGAGCTGCTTGCGGAATTCGCGCATGAGCAGCGTCACGTTGGGCTTGTCGGCGGCGGCGGGGAATTCCCAGTCTACGTCGATGCCGTCGAAGACGCCTGCTGCGGAGATCCCCGGAGCTACATTGCCATTGATAAACAAATCGATGCAGGAGGAAACGAACGCCTGCCGGCCCGCGTCGGTCGCGGCGGCCGCGGAGAAGCCGTCCGCGCCCGCGAGCGAGATCAAGCACTTTCAGGTTGGGATGCAGCTGCTTGAGTTGTTGAAGGGCGGCGAAGTTGCCATAGAGCGGGCCAGTGTAAGGCCCGGTGATGGTGGGCAGATACGGTGTCTGATAGTCAGCCCAGGAGTCTGCGATGAAGCAGCCAGTGCTGTTCACTCCGCCAAAGGCATAGTTCAGATGGGTGAGACGATCGGCCACCCCATTCGCCTGCAGGTTGGCGATATTGAAACCCGCGAAATAGATGCTCCATTCCTCGAAGTATCCGCCGACTACTTTGCGGCCGCCGTCCTCGGCGAGGGAGGGTACGCACGCGGTGACGAGCATTGCGCCCAGTACGAGGGAAAAGAAGAAACGAGTGGCGGCAGCGAGACGAGGCGTAGACATAACGGACCTCCCGATCCAAATTCTGGAGCGGGCGGAGTATAACCCCTATATAGCAGTCGGAGCAACTGTGTATATTCTTTGCGGCAAGGGCGCGGGTAGGGGTGGCTACTGTTATATAGCGGACGAGAGCTTAAGCGATTCGGCGATGCGACAGAAAAATCTTAAACCGCGAAGGACCCAAGGCGGGTCGCTAAGGACGCTAACAATATCCTAGTGGTGAAAAGAGGGGTTGGCCTTGTAAGAGACGCCGGGCCGGAGGAGATGTAGCCACTTGGAGCGATGGTCAGATACGGTCGCCGCCTCGGGGTTTTACTGTGACGTCTGCGGGGCGCGCGGTGCGGCAGTGGTTGCCGCTGCACAGCGGACAGATCAAACGATTGCGTGCATCGAAGTCGGCCGAGTCCCGGTAGGGTTCCAGCAGGGAAGTCTTCCAGATTCGCCAGCAGGTTTCGCAGAAGACGTCCAACTGACTACCTGCGGGCAGTCCCGGTTGGTTGTCCGATCGCGGCATGTCGATCATTCACGGCAGAAGTACGTCCGCCGGCCCCATTGCCCGCGAGTATAAGCTCATTCCTGCGCTATGACGAGTTGTAAAGGCACGCCGGAACGTACATTGTCGAGTCGACGGTGGAAACGCAGCGATCGAGGTGTTTTGCGACTTTGTCAGTCGTCGATCCGCTGAACAACGGAGAGAATCTTCCATGCTCCGTTCGACTTCGAGAGCGTCATGTAGTCGACCCAGTGGGGAGTAACGAGCTTGACGGATGCGATGTTTCCCGTGATATCCAACACACTGATCCGTTCTGTTCGGTCAGCCGGAGGAAGGTTCGCGGGACCTTGCGAGCGCACCTCCGTCCGGAATGGCAGAATGTTCGCTTGCCGACGGGGTCAGCCAAGCTTCTGTCCGATCAATGGTGGATGAACCCCCTTTGGGTAGATCGTTAATGTAATGTCCGATAACAGGTATTATGTAAATACCGTATTGTGGGTGGGAGACGTTTCTGATGTTCAAAAACCTGCGGCGGGCATTCACTGCCTTGCGAGCAGGGACTTCAAGTCTTCCTTGAAGCTGGCCAGTTGCTCCAATCGCGCTGGAGTCGCCTCGATGATCTCCTGCTTGTTTTGAAAGACTAGCCGCCCGTCTTTTTCGACGAGCACGCCGATGGCTTCGCCCATGCGCCATCCGGGATTGCCAAGGACCTGGAAGCCGTCGGCGCCGGGGACCAGCATGGCGATACACCCATCGCGAACGACGCCCACGCACTTCGGGAAACGATCGAAGGTCTGAAGTTCGAAGCCGGCGAGGTAGATTTGCTGGAGTTGGTGGGCGAGGTCCAAAGGGAATTTGTAATTTGGTAATCGGATAATTTTGTAAATTTAAAAACAAACGCGGGGCGAGTTGTCTTGATTTCAAATTACCAAAATTACCAAATTACAAATTCCCTACATCTTGTATCGCCCGAGGTCCTCATCGTTCAGGTCCTCGAGCATCTTGCGGAGATCTTCGGGTGTCAGGCGCTCGGAGTTGCTAGCCGCTACTTTCGAGGATTTGAGGACGTCATCTTCGACGAAGATCGGGCAATCGACGCGCAAGGCGAGGGCGAGAGCGTCGGAGGGGCGCGAGTCGATGCTGATGATGCGGCCATCGCGCTCGACCCAGATGACGGCGAAGAAGGTGTCGTCGCGCAACTCAGTGACAACGACCTTGCGAACCTGCGACTCGAGGCCCACCAGGACGTTTTTGATGAGGTCGTGTGTCATGGGGCGCGGGGTGGTGACTTTCTCGATCTCGAGCGCGATGGCGTTGGCTTCGTAGACGCCGACCCAGATGGGAAGAACGGTGTCGCTGCCGATGTCCTTCAGAATCACGATGGGCATGTTGGTAACCGGGTCCATCATGAGCCCGCGAATTTTCATTTCTACTTCCATCGTGAAACCCCTGAGTCTTTCAAACCTCAGCGGCTAAAGCCGCCTCTATTCGCTCTGCTTATGGCCCGACTGAAGTCGGGCCCTTCCCCTTCGTGCTCAACTCCCAACTTCGCGCTCGTTCGGTGCGTGCTTGAATGTCGCAGGTGGGCATTCGTGTTCTTCCAACGCCTCCTTATACCACCATTTCTCCGAGCAGACTGTTGGGAAACCTGCCGGTAATCAGCACCGGTACGTAGGTTCCGATGACAGGCTGCGCGTGATTGTTGGTCACGAAATTGGCGGTCTGGTTTTGCGAAGTGCGGCCGATCCACTGTTGGCGGGCCTCATTCTTGCCCTCAACCATTACTTCAATTCTCTGGCCTACGTGCCTTTCGTTGCGCCGCTTCTGGATGTCTTGCTGACGAGCCATAAGGACGGCGAGACGGCGTGATTTTTCTTCGTCGGGGATGGCGTCTTCCATGTGAAGCGCAGGCGTGTTCGGACGGGGCGAGTATTTGAACGAGAACACTCCATCGAATTCAACGATATCGAGCAAGCTGAGTGTCTGCTGGAAGTCTTCTTCGGTTTCGCCCGGGAAAGCCGACGATGATGTCGGTGGTGAGGCTAATGTCGCGCTTTGCTGATTTCATCCACGTGATGCGTTCGAGATATTGCTCGCGGGTGTAGAGGCGCTGCATGGCGTCGAGAACGCGGGTGGAGCCACTCTGCACGGGCAGGTGAACGTGGTCGCAAAGGGTCGGCACGGCGTCGATTGCGTCGACGATGTCGCGGCCGAAATCGCGCGGGTGCGACGTGGTGAAGCGCACGCGGCGGATGCCCGGGACTTCGCCGACCGCGGCGAGCAATTCGGCGAACGACTTCTTCCCTGCCGGATCCTTGTAGGAATTCACGTTCTGGCCGAGCAACTGAATTTCAGAGTAGCCGAGATCGGCCATCTGGCGGGCCTCGGCGAGCACGGAATCGGAAGTGCGGCTGCGTTCTTTTCCGCGGGTGAAGGGCACCACGCAGTAAGCGCAGAACTTGTCGCAGCCCTCGATGATGGTGATGTAGCCGCGGTGCGGGTTGGTGCGCGAGGTGAACTCGGTCTCGAAGCACTCGTCGGTCTGGCGGTCGTCGAGGCCGGTGACGCGGCGGTTCCCTGCTTCGATCTGCACCAGCATCTGCGGAAGATTCCGGTAAGACGCCGAGCCGCAGACCATCGAGACATACGGCGCGCGCTCGAAGATTTTCTCGCCCTCTTGTTGCGCTACGCAGCCGAGCACGCCGAAGACCTTGCCTTGCTTCTGATATTTCTTGTAGTCGGCGAGGCGGTGGAAGACTTTCTGCTCCGCCTTGTCGCGGATGGAGCAGGTGTTGTAGAGGACGAGGTCGGCTTCCTCGACGGTTTGTACCTGGCGGTAGCCCTCGGAAACGAGCGTACCGATGACCTTTTCGGAGTCATGGACGTTCATCTGGCATCCGAAGGTCTCGAGGTAGAACTTCTTGTCGGGGCTGGCGGCCATCCTGAGGTAAGTATAACGCAGCGGTCGAGCGAGATTGCGAAGCGGGTACAGAGCCGTAGCTCGCATTTCGAGCCTTTGCTCGCCAAGCAGGGCGCAGATACGTCTAACGTAGCGCCGGCATCTTGCCCCTCGCACGGCGGGCGAGACGCGCGCAGGACTGTCGCCGCGATGGCGCGCTACATTTATGGTCCGCTGCTTCACGATTTACTACACTTGCTTCCTAGGAGAGAAAGTCACATGAGGAGTTTCATTGCCATTGTTGTTCTGTCGTTGTCGCTCAGTGCGGGTGCGCAAATGCAGAAGCCGCCCGCCAAACCTTGGACTCTGAAGACGATTCTTTTGGAGCAGCTGCGCTCTACGCACAACACCAAAGACTGGTTCGTGGACGCCAACACCGCAGTCGCCGGCCTGACGCCGGAGCAGGCGAGCTGGAAAGATGGCAAGGGCAATCACTCGGCAGGACAGCTTGCGTATCACCTGGTGTTCTGGAACCAGCGCGAGTTGACAAAGTTCAAAGGCGACGAGCCCTCGAAGTTCAGCGGGAACAATGAAGAGACCTTCGACAAGTTCGATGCGAAGCAGTGGTCCACGATTGTGAAGCAACTGGATGAGGTGATGACGGAGTGGGAGAAGGCGGTCGAGGCGGCCGACGAAACGAAATTGGCAGCATGGTACGACGATATCGCTCACATCGGCACGCACAATGCGTATCACATTGGCCAGATCGTGTTCGTGCGCAAGGAGCAGGGAGCGTGGGATCCGGAGAAGGGCGTGAAGTAGGCGCTCCGGATCTTGCAAGCTTCCAATGAGGTTCTTACCGTCACGCGGCGGGCGAGGACGCCCGCCGGACTGCCGGCGAGACGCCGGCGCTACGTTCCTACTTTCCGTGAGTCGACTGTCTCGCCGCTTTCCGCGAAGGCCTGCATCCAGGCCAGCACGCGCTTCCAGCCTTCACCGTGATCCTGGCGGCTTTCTGGTTTCCGGCGAATCCGGAATGGCGGAGTCTGACGGACGTACCGGCGCCGGCTTTCTGAGGGCCGCTTTTCTGAAGGTTATGCAGCGGGCGCGGCTCGAGTTCCCAGCGGACCACGGTGCGCGCGAGCTGACTGACACCCGCTCAGGCGGAGCGGCTACGAATATCTCGGCTTCGATAGTGTCGTGGTCGGCAGTGATCGCTACCGTTGCCATAAGAATCCTTTTTATTTCTCGACAAATTTCTTGAAGTCTCGCAGGACGCCTGGCCAGCCACCGGAGTAATCCTTGCGAGCGACAGGCAGGTGGGCAAGACCGCTGTGCGTAACGCGCACCAGCGTTCCACCCTTGCTGGCGGCGAGTTCCCAACGAACAACGGTGCGTTGCGCGGGTCGATCGTGCCAGTTGGCAATCCAGGTATAACTGAGAACGCGCGGTGGATCGTATTCGAGAACTTCCCCGTCGCAATGAAATTTGCTGGCGCCGTTGATATTCATTTTTGTCGGGCGTGTGTCGTAGGTCCAGAGGCCGCCCGGACGAGGGTCGAGCGAGAAAGATTCGATCTGGCAGTCGTCGCTGGTCCACCACTGCATGACTTGCTTCTGATCGACGAGCGCATGGAAGACGCGGTCGGGAGGCGCGGAGATCTCGACTTCGGAGATCACCGCGTCCCGGTCGGGAGTGATGATTGCGTTCGCCATGGTGTTTCCTCGTTTCAGGTCGGATTACATGGACGCCTTGACACGGGCAAGTTCGAAGTGCTCCTTCATCTGCTTGCCGTCTTCCTGGACGAAAGTCCAGTCTTCGGTGTGGTGGTCGGCGTCAGGAATGGTGATGACGAGGTGATCCATGTGGCTGGCCTTCGGGCTCGACATGTTGGTGCCGTCGATGAAATTGAAGGTGATGGTCTTGCCGTCCGGCGAGGCGCTGGCTTGCATGCGCGGCTGATTGCCCGCACCGCAGTAGTGCGTCATAAGGACGCGATCGTTGTCCAGGTGGAACATGGTGACCATGTCTTCGTCGCCGAGGATTTCGCTGAGCAGGGCGGTGCCGCCGGAGGTCGGGCGAAAAACAACTTTCACCGCGCGGTCGCTGTTGGCCTTCCCTTCCCAGCTGCCACTTAGGACTTTGAGGTGGTCGAAAGTGGCCTTGGCATCGGTCTGGGCGAAGGCCGGGATAGACAGCAGAATAGTCAGCGCAACTATAGTGCGAAGGTGGTTCATTTGTGGATCACTCCTTTGAATTGAGATCGGGCGGGCCCAAAGGCACCCTGGGTTCTATTCCACGGTTCGGTTCTTTCGTTTAGCCACGCGATGCGAACGGCGTCGCGGCTTTCTCGCCGATGCCGCCTCCGTCTCTTTTGCGTACTCCGTTTCGACGAAGGCCTTCAGGTTCGCGAGGCTCGTGGACCAGAAGCTGCGGTATTGTTCGAGCCAGGAATCGACGGCGCGCAGCGGTTCCGGGTTCAGGTCATAAAAGCGGTTACGTCCCTCGCGATGCTCGTTGACCAGATGTGCTCGCCGCAGCAGGCGCAGGTGCTTGGAAATGGCGGGCCGGGAGATCGGGAAAGCCAGGGCAATCTGGCCTGCCGGCTGGCGGCCTTTGCGAAGCAGGTCGAGAACCGCCCGGCGGGTTGGGTCGGCCAGCGCGCTGAAGGTCGCTTCCGGAGAATACGTAACCAGTTGGTTCCGCATAATGCGTAACGTTACGGTTACGCGACTCGGATGTCAAGGGGAATTTGTGGAGCCCGACGACCAGGAGCGTTTAACCGCGAAGGACGCTAAGAAAGGCCGCTAGGTCGCGGAAGAGAACATTAACGGCTTCGGACGGCTAGTAGACTCGATCAATCCGGCAGGAGGCCTTCTATGATTGCTAATCGTTCCATGCCGCGCAGCACCGTAATTCCGGAACTTCCCTACCCCGACGTCCGAAGCGCTGCGGCCTGGCTATGCGACGCCTTCGGCTTCAGCATTCGCATCTCGATGGGGGATCACCGGGCCCAGTTGAATGTGGGCGATGGTGCGATGGTCGTGGTCGAACAACATGGAGGTTCAAAGAGCCGCGCGTCGGTCATGGTGCGCGTAGAGGACGTGCACGAGCACCACGAGCATGCGAAGCAACATGGGGCAATCATTGTGCGACCGCCGAACGACTATCCGTACGGAGAGCGGCAGTACTCCGCGGAGGATTTCAACGGTTACGTGTGGACGTTTTCGCAGTCGATCGCAGACGTGAATCCCGAGGATTGGGGCGGAGCGCCTGGGAAGCTGTGAGCGTTAGGTTTCAGAGTTTCAAGGTTTCAAAGTTCACGAAAACGCTGGTCAAGTTATTTCACGACCCGCATTCCCGGCGCCGCGTCGACGGGCGAGGACGCCCGTCGCTCCATTGTCGGATCAGCTAAGGCCGTTGCTTACGAGTTCAAGAAACTTCTGGTGGACCCGCGTGTCGTCGCTTAGTTCAGGATGGAACGTGGCGGCCATCGTCTTCCCTTCCCGCACCACCACCGGATCGTTGCCTTCGGTCGCGATCACTTCTATCCCCGACCCCATGCGCTCAATCTTTGGAGCCCGGATGAAAACCATTTCCAACGGCGATTCCCCCAGCTTGCCGGTACGAATCGAGCTGTCGATCTGGCGGCCGTAAGCGTTGCGGCGGATGCGAATGTCGAGTGCGCCCAAACCGGGCTGATCGGGATTGGTGACTTCCTTCGCGAGCATGATGGCGCCCGCGCAGGTGCCAAATGTCGGCTTCATGCGGACGAATTCCTTGAGCTTCGCGAAGCCTTCTTCGCCGAGGATTTTCAGGATTGCTCCCGACTCGCCGCCCGGAATGACGAGGCCGTCGATCTGATCAAGTTGCTCCGGATTGCGGACCAGGACGACGTGGGCGCCAAGTTGCTCGAGGCGCTTCTTGTGGGCGTCGAAATCGCCCTGGATGGCGAGAACACCGATCTTCATTCTCTCCGTCCTTAAGATCAAAATCCCCACCCTAGCGCAAAATGCGCGCTAGGATGGGGCACCCTCTTGACCCTTTTATCTACCATCCTCTGGTTTGCAGCATGTGCGCTTCGTCTAGGCCCGATATGGCGAGACCCTTCATCGCTCCCACCAGGTCTTCGCTCACTTCAAGTAACACTTTAGGGTCTTGGTAGTGGGTAGCAGCCTTGACGATGGCCTTGGCGCGCTTCTCGGCTTCGATCGGGTCCGCGAACTCGGTGGAGTTCTTCATGAAGATTCCTGAACCGACGAACACGGCTTCGGCGCCCAGTTGCATGACGAGCGAGGCGTCGGCCGGTGTCGCGATGCCGCCCGCGGAGAAGTTCGGCACGGGGAGCTTCCCTTCTTTGGCGACCATGCGGATCAATTCGTACGGCGCGCCATGCTCCTTGGCCTTCGCGTACAGCTCTTCCTCGCCGAGTACCGTGAGGATCTTCATCTCCTGAACAATCTGACGGATGTGCTTCACGGCGTGGACGACGTCGCCGGTGCCGGCTTCGCCCTTGGTGCGGATCATGGCCGCGCCTTCCGCGATGCGGCGGAGGGCTTCGCCCAAGTTGCGGGCGCCGCAGACGAACGGGAACCTTGAAGGCGTGCTTGTCGACGTGATGGGCTTCGTCCGCCGGAGTCAGGACTTCGGACTCGTCGATGTAGTCGACGCCCAGCTCTTCGAGAATCTGGGCCTCTGCGAAGTGGCCAATACGGCACTTCGCCATGACCGGGATCGACACGGTCGCCATGATTTCGCGAATCTTTTTGGGCGAAGCCATGCGGGCGACGCCACCCTCGGCGCGGATCTGCGCGGGCACGCGCTCGAGGGCCATGACGGCGACCGCCCCGGCGCGCTCGGCGATTTCGGCCTGCTTGGCGTCCGTGACGTCCATGATGACGCCGCCCTTAAGCATCTCGGCGAGGCCGGTTTTAAGGCGAAGGCTGGTGGAATGTCCATTGCGGGATCCGTTGCTGTCTGCCATGGGAGTCAACCTTTCATCACAAAATGTGGCGCGAGGTGAAGCTCACCTCAGGCGCTAAAGCGCCGGGCTTAAATTCGATCGTTGTGGCACGAGTGAACTCGTGCCCTTCCCGCGCTTTCCTGCGTCGTCGTTCGCGGCACGCGCGAATTACTACGCTTGACCGGACTCCCGCTCTCTTCTTGCCGGCAGTCCTCTGACCTCGGGCCTGCGCCTGGAAAAAGCGTATCGCAAGATTGGTATCGTTAAACCGTCCATTTACGGTATTCTCTCCATACCACTGTTATGGCGCGCGAAATCACTGCATTCCCGCTGAGCTTGCCGGCTCCGCCGGCTCGAGGCAACTTATATCGGTGGTTGTATGGGGAACTGCGCGCGGCGATTCTGGACGGACGGTTGCGCCCTGGTTCCCGGCTGCCGGCAACGCGCGATCTGGCTTCGACTTATCGGCTTTCGCGATCGACCATTGTTACTGCGTTTGAGCAGTTGAAGTCGGAAGGGCTACGTCGAAGGGCCGCTCCGGATCGGGAACGTACGTGAGCCAGGTGCTGCCCGAGCATCTGCTGGACGTCCGCAGCCCTAAGTCGGAGAAGCGCCTCCCGCACCGGCGAATTGCTCTGTCTGCGTATGCGCGGCGCCTGCAGCCATTTCGCGGGACAGCGGTTCGTCCGATGCGCGCGTTTCGCCCCAACCAGCCCGCCCTTGATTTGTTTCCGACGGATCTGTGGGCGCAGGTAGCGGCGCGGCGATTGCGGCGCGTGTCGGCGAATCTGTTGGCCGGCGGAGAGGCGCTCGGGTACCGTCCGCTGCGGGAGGCGGTCGCGACGTATCTGAACAGCTCGCGCGGAGTGAAGTGTACCGCGGAGCAAGTATTGATTTTGTCGGGCGCACAAGAGGCGCTGGATCGCACGGCGCGCATTCTGCTGAATCCGGGCGAGTCGGTGTGGATGGAAGAGCCTGGTTATCCCGGGGCGGGCGTTGTGTTTCGTGCGCTCGGTGCGCAGATTCGGCGAGTGCCCGTCGACTCTGAAGGTCTTTCGTTTGAGATCGGCAAGAAGCGGTGGCGTGCGCCTCGGCTCGTGTATGTCACGCCGGGGCATCAGTTCCCTCTCGGAGTGACCATGAGCCTGCGGCGTCGGCTCGCGCTGCTGGAGTGGGCGCGACGATCGGGCGTTCTGATTTTCGAAGACGATTACGACAGCGAGTATCGATATGCGGGCCGGCCGGTTCCAGCTATGCAGGGATTGGATCGGTCGGGCGTTGTGATCTTCGCGGGGAGTTTCAGCGCTGTGCTCTTCCCTGCTCTGCGCCTGGGATACCTGGTGGTGCCCGAGGAGATGGTGGATGTGTTTGCAGCGGCTGAGTCGGTGAGCACGCACCATCCTCCGCTGCTGGAGCAGGCGGTGCTCTGCGATTTCATCACCGAAGGACACTTCGCGCGGCACATCCGGAGAATGCGCGAGATCTATGCCGAACGGCTGCAGGTGCTGTTGGAAAGCGCAAACGAGAAGTTGTCAGGAGCACTCGAGATCTCGAACGTTGAAGCAGGATTGCAGACCGTGGGCTGGCTGAGACGAGGGCTTTCGGGCCAAAAAATTGCCGAACGCGCTGCCACAAGAGATGTCGAGGTCGTGCCTCTCAGCCGTTATGCCTCGGGACGGCCGGGCCGGGAGGGATTGATTCTTGGATTCGCTGCGGTCGATCCGAAGGAATTGCGGAGAGGAGTGGATGAACTGGCACAGATTTTCAGGCAGAACTGATTCTGCCGAATTATTTGTCCACGTACTTCGCGAACATCTTCTTCGGGTCGATCGCAATGAAAAGGCCTCTGCTGCGCGCCAATGGCTCGCCCTTCTGATCCAGGATCTCGGCCATGTTGATGTGCTTGCGGCCCTGTACTTTCACCTCCCGGGATTCCACACGCAGCGGCTTATTGAGCGGGACGGGCTTCAGGTAGTTCACTGTGATTTCAGAAGTCAGCGCGATTACGTGGCGCAGCTTGTTCACTTTACCCATGGCTTCGTCGAGAATGGTCGCGATGATTCCGCCGTGGCAGTGTCCCGGAGGTCCGGTAAAGCGCTTGCCTAGTCGGAAGCGGCACACGAAGCAGTCGCGTTCTTCGTCGTAGGTGAACTTCAAGCGCATGCCATCCGGATTATTCTTGCCACATCCGAAACAGTGGTTCCGTTGCATCCGTACGTAGCGCGTGTCGTGACCGCGGCCGCGGGGTTTTGTCGGCATACGGAGATGATTGTAGCTGGATGCGGGTCACAGGTGGCAGGTCACAGGCCACGGGAAAGGCCTTGAAAACCTTGAAACGCAGAGGGCGCAGAGAAACGCCGCAGAGAACGCGGAGGACCATTACCAGTGTGCGCTGTGAATCGAAAACGTCCCGGCGACGGGCCGGTTGCTAGTACGCGGGCGCACCTGAGTTCGCTCTTGCGTTTGTCACATCCCGCTGTGATAGACTTCCCGGCCATCCGCAGTATTTTGATTTTTTTGTGCTGCGGTGTGCGGAAAATCGACCCCTTGGAGGTCGTGGTAGATGGGCCTCGCTCTACTGGCAGTTATCTGGTTGATCACCTTCGTCAGCACATACTTCTTTATCTGGCATCCCTGGTGGTTGCCAGCGGGCGCGTCGGCGGCAGCGGCGGGCATCGATCACCAGTTCACCTTTACCTACATCGTGATGGGCATCGTGTTCGTGCTGGCGCAATGCTCGCTCGGACTCTTCGCGTGGATGTACCGGGAGCGGAAGTCTTCTCCGCCGGCGGACTACTCCCACGGCAATACCACGATGGAAGTGGTGTGGACGATTCTCACCGCGGTTCTCTTCGTCGGAATGAACCTGATGGGCAGCAAGATCTGGGCGGCGGAACGGTTTGAGCCGGCCAGCGCTTCCGCTATCCCGGTCGAGGTTACCGGCATGCAGTTTGCCTGGTACTTCCGCTATGCCGGGCCCGATGGCAAGTTCGGCCTGACGAGTCCTAAGTTAATGGACCCCTCGTCAGGCAGCGAGGCCGCGATCGGACTCGACACGAACGATCCCGCGGCCAAAGATGACGTCGTTGCCGGAACCATGATGTTGCCCGTCAATCGACAGGTCGATCTGACACTGCGCGCGGTGGACGTGATCCACAGCTTCTTCGTTCCGAACATGCGCTTCAAGCAGGACGCTGTTCCCGGACTTGCCATTCACATGCACTTCACGCCCACGCAGATCGGCGACTACGAAATTGCCTGCGCGGAACTGTGCGGGCTGGGACACTACAAGATGCATGGCATGTTGAAGGTCGTCAGCCAGGAAGATTTTGACAAGTGGATCGCGGCGCGGGAGGCGGAGAAACAATAATGGCAACCTCGGAAGTGGTCCACGCGCACGCGGCCCCACAAGGCTTCATCCGGAAATACATCTTTAGCCTCGATCACAAGGTGATCGGCATCCAGTATTTTTTCCTCGCGCTGACGGCGGTGTGGGTGGGCATGATTTTGTCTTTGTTCATGCGCATTCACCTGATCTGGCCCGACGCAAATTTGCCGCTCATCGGCCACATTCAGCCAGAAGCGTATCTGAGCCTCCTGACAATGCACGGCACGATCATGGTGTTTTTCGTGCTGACGACGGCGCCGCAGGGCGGATTCGGTAACTACTTTCTGCCGATCCAGATTGGCGCGCCCGATATGGCGTTCCCCGTCCTGAACATGCTGTCATTCTGGACGACGTTCGTGGCCTTCGTGGTGATGCTCGCATCATTCTTCGTGGCCGGTGGCGCACCGCTGCACGGGTGGACCGGCTATCCGCCGCTGAGCGCCGTGCAATCAACCGGGCCCGGCGAAGGACTCGGGGCAGATCTGTGGATCACGAGCATCGCGATCTTCTGCGCTGCGTCGTTGATGGGAGCTCTGAACTTCATCACCACGACGCTCGATCTCCGCGCCAAGGGCATGACCCTGATGCGTATGCCGCTGACGGTGTGGTCGTGGTTTATCACGGCTATCCTGGGACTGCTGGCGTTCGGGGTTCTGTTGTCGGCCGGCATCCTGCTTCTAATGGACCGCAATCTGGGCACCAGCTTCTTTCTTCCCGTAATCGTGGTCAATGGCCAGTTGTTGGGTCATAAAGGGGGCTCCCCGCTCCTGTGGCAGCACTTGTTCTGGTTCTTTGGGCATCCCGAGGTGTACATCGCAATTCTGCCGGGCATGGGCGTGGCGTCGCAGGTTCTCTCTACCTTCGCGCGCAAGCCGATCTTCGGCTATCGCGCCATGGTGTACGCCATGCTCGCGATCGGATTCCTGGGCTTCATGGTCTGGGGCCACCACATGTTCATGAGCGGGATGAGCCCGTACTCGGCGTTCGCCTTCTCGCTGCTGACCATGGCGATCGGTGTGCCTTCGGCCATCAAGACGTTCAACTGGTTGGGGACGATCTATAAGAGCCGCGTCCGCTTCTTCACGCCGATGCTGTTCGCCATCGGCTTTGTTTCGCTCTTTGTCTCGGGCGGTTTGAGCGGACCGTTCCTCGCACAGCCGACGCTCGATATTCCACTGCATGACACGTACTTCGTGGTGGGCCACTTCCACCTGATCATGGGCGTAGCGGCAATCTTCGGAATTTTCGCGGCGACGTATTACTGGTTCCCGAAGATGTTCGGCCGGATGATGAACGAACCGATGGGCAAGATCCACTTCTGGATCACGTTCATCGGCACGTACGCGATCTTCATGCCGATGCATTATCTCGGCATGGCAGGACATCCGCGGCGCTATTCGCAGCTCACCGAGGTGGCGTACCTGCACCCGCTGATTCCGGTGCAGAGGTTCATGACGTACGCGGCTTTCATCACCATCGGGGCGCAGCTGATCTTCGTCTTCAACCTGTTCTGGAGCATGTACAAGGGAGCGAAGGCGTCCGACAATCCGTGGGATGCGACGACCCTGGAATGGTCCACGGCCACGCCTCCGCCGCACGACAACTTCGGCGGACATACTCCGGTTGTTCATAACGGACCTTACGAGTACGGCGTTCCGGGAGCGGCGCGCGATTTTGTGATGCAAACAGATCCGGCGATTGGGGCATCGCACTAGAACCAGAAAACGGGTATGTCGACCTTGGCTCCGAATCTTGCAATCAAGGACCCTCGATCCCGCGATGCGGGCGGCGGGAGTCCTCCGTCTTATGGCGGCGGTGGCGACGGGAACGAGGGCGGCGGCAGCAACGGCGCTTTTAACTATGGAGAGCGGCTAAGAAGAGCGCGGCTGGGGTTGGTGCTGGGGCTGACCGCTGTCCTGATGTTGTTCGTGGGCTTCACTAGCGCGCTGCTGGTGCGCAAAGGACTTCCCTCTTTCGACCAGCAGACGAATACGTATTCGCGCGACTGGACCACGATTCGACTGCCGTACACGCTGCTGCTGGTGAACACCTTCATCCTGCTGGTGAGCAGCGCGACCATGGAGATGGCGCGGCGCGCGATTACGCGGCAGGCGGCACTCGCGCCGGTACGGTCGATCCCTGGCGTCTCGCTTGGCGATGAACGCGGCTTTCCGTGGCTGGGAAGCACGGTAATACTTGGACTGGGGTTTCTCGCCGGCCAGTTATTGTTGTGGGAGACCCTGCGTGCACACGACTTCTTTGTTTACACGAGCCCGAGCAGTTCTTTCACGTACCTGCTGTTCGCGACTCACGCCATTCACCTGGCGGGCGGTATCGTCGCACTGATGTATGCGGCAGTTTCGTCGTGGCTGATGCACAAGCCGATCGAGGCGCAGCGCATCGTTGTCGATGTGACAGCGTGGTACTGGCACTTCATGGCTTTGTTGTGGATTTATATTGTCGTCCTACTGATGCTGGTTCGATAGCTCTTCAAGGAGAAGGCTGACGATGGCAACGGTGCAACACGTGGTTCACGACACGCAGGGCGAGTTCGAGCCCTCCCTGTTCGGCACCTATTCGAAAAAGATCGGGATGTGGCTGTTTCTCGCGTCCGATTCGCTGACGTTCGGCGCGCTGCTGTTCGCCTACAGCTACGGGCGCATTTCGAATCCGGACTGGCCTACGCCGTTCCACAAAGAGAGCATTGCCAACGCCACCATCATGACGGCTTGCCTGCTGTCGAGTTCTCTCACCATGGTGCTGGCGGTCATGGCCGCGAATCGCCGCGACAAGCCGTGGACCCGCAACTGGCTGCTCGCGACCATGTTCTTCGGCGCGGCGTTCACGGTCCTGCACGCGATGGAGTGGACCAAGCTCATTGGCGAGAATATGACGCCCTCGAGGCAATCCCTGGTCGTCCGTGCCGCTTGTTCGGCGGAACGTTCTTTACCCTGACGGGCATGCACATGCTGCACGTCACGATCGGCGTGATCTATCTGGGCGTCATTGCGCTGCGCAAAAAATTCCTGCCGATATTGCTGGCGTTGTGGCTGGTGGGATGGCTGATAACTCCGGCTAGCAGCATTTTCCATGCCGGCGTGCACGTTCTGCTGGTGGGCGCGATTATCTCGGCCATCGTCCTTTTCCTGAAACCCAAAGACTACGATGCCAACGACGTCGAGGTCTCAGGCCTTTACTGGCACTTTGTCGACCTGGTGTGGATGTTCATCTTCCCGCTGGTCTACCTGATGTCGACCAAGATCTAATCGGAGAGCGCATACGATGCATGACATGACGGTGGCACACGGAGAGACCAAAGCGACATACTTCTGGGTGTGGGGCGCGCTGCTGCTGCTCACGGCGGTCGAGGTGGTTCTCGCCTACAAGCAGGTACTTCAGCCTGTGCAGATGCTCGATGGTCCTGTTGGTCCTCTCGGTCATCAAGGCCGGGTTGATCACCATGTACTTCATGCACCTGAAGTCCGAGCTCCCTGCCATGCGCTGGCTGCTCACGATCTCAGTCATGGCCTGCTTCGCCCTGATGTGGATTTTCTTCTTCCGCGACGCGCACCGGGTGGTTGATTTGGGAGTGAAATGAAGAAGCTTTCTTTCATCGCCGCGCTTTGGCTCGCGCTGTGGGCGATGCCGGCCTTCGGCCAAGGGTGTGCGATGTGCTATGCCAACGCCGACCGGCGCTACGAAAGACGGGCAGCGAGCCATCAGCCGAGGCGTCCTCGTATTGCTCATCCCACCGCTCAGTTTCATGAGTTTGGGCGTCGGCCTGGCATTTCGTTACGGCCGTCGCCGCGACCAGGAACGCCAATAGTTCCTACGGCTGCCGCAATACCACAACATTCGACGGCAGGAACGGAGGATCGCACTCCGGTTCGTCGTTCTCACTAAGGACACATACTTCCTCAGCGCGCAGCAAGCGCAAAATTTCGCGTGCCCACTCCGACTGGGCCCATCCGTCGCAACTAACAAACACAAGGCTCGCGTCTTCACGGGTGCGAGCGTTGTAGCGTTCCGCGGCATCCGGGGGAATTCCCAGCTTGGCAAGCGCGCCCGTGTGTTTGTCTCCGGTTTGACAGATACCGCACGCGACCGCGTGCAGATACCCGCGCGCGCCCACAAAGAATCCGACCTCCGGAATGACGACGCCGCCCAGGGTTGCGAGCCAGGCGATCACTCGCTCATAGCCCCGGTCGCCCATCAATTCTCCGGCGGAAGATTTGACGCTACGCACTTCGTCGGCGACGGGATGGGATGGGGGAAGAAAAACACAGATGCTGCTGGTTTCGAATCCTGCCGCGTTGAGCGAACTCACAATTTGATCGAGGCGCGCGTCAATCGGAAAAATTCCGTAAGCCGCAGCCCTGCCTATTTGCAAATCCACTCGAAGCCTCCTCGCACGTTGGCGCACTCAGGCGAGCGGCATGGTGCCGTGCGCTTAGGGATGAGTGTGCAGAGATGTTGTTGCATCGTGATTGCCAAAGCCGGTCCGATACCTGATTCACAGTAGAGCTGGCGCAATCGATTTACGTGTGTGTAGCTTTTGCGCAACGGTGCGCCGGATTGTCGCTGCTGTGGAAAACGCTGTCGCGAAAGTTTTGCATGCGACGCAGCTGAAAGTTCACGATCGTCTGTTCGTTAACACGGCAACCAAAGCACTTTCTCATTGTGCAACACCAATCGTTCGGTGTCTGCGTTTTGGCACCCTGCTTGCACTTCCCATGGGCAGACAAGCAGTGAAATTTTGTTCCAGGAGGAACTTCATGAAGAACTACTTTATCCGTGGATCCGCATTAGCCTTGACCTTGGGTGTAGCCAGCATGGGTTCTCTGTTCGCGCAAGAAGCAAAGCCGGCGCAGACCGATCCGCAGGCTCAGCCCACGCAGTCGCAGCCAGCACAGAACGACGCACAGGCTTCGCCGACTTCGGCGCAGACCGCCAAAGAATTCACGGGAACAATCGTGAAGGAAAAGGGCGCGATGATGCTGAAGGATGGCGCGTCGAACGTCAGCTACAAAGTTGACGACGAGAGCAAGGTGAAGGAATACGAAGGCAAGCAGGTGAAGGTCACCGGCACGGTGGATTCGTCAACGAACGTGATCCACGTGGACAGCATTCAGGTCATCTCCTAACACAACCGCTCAGTGCAGTTGATGACCCGCGGCGCGCCGGCGCAATTTGCGCTGGCGCGCCGCTTTCACTTTCACGACACAGGAGGTGCCATGCAAACGCGATATGATCCGCGCACTGCCGTGACGTTTATGATGGCCGGGGTTGGCCTGGGTGCGATGCTTGCACTCATTTTCTCGCCGCGCCGTCACTCTTTCCCTATGCCTGTGAGCCGCCGTCCCGCGGAACTCCGCATCGACGAGCGCCTGACCGAACCATCCGTTCCACGTGCCGTATAATAGAGAGATTCCGTAAGCCCGCCGACCCGTTCTGTGGACCCGTCAGAAGGTTTTCAGCTTGGGATCAGCCTGGCTTGCGGCGGTCCCTCTAGCAGATGTCCACAGAGAACATCGTAGTCCGCGGCGCGCGCGTCCATAACCTCAAAAACATCGACTTCACCATCGACCACAACGCATTGACCGTGGTGACGGGCGTGTCGGGTTCGGGGAAATCCTCGCTCGCGTTCGACACAATCTATGCCGAAGGACAGCGGCGCTACGTCGAATCCTTGTCGGCGTATGCGCGGCAATTCCTGGAGCGCATTGAGAAGCCTGACGCCGATCAAATCGATGGCATCGCGCCCGCGGTGGCCATCCGTCAGAAAAACTCAACGCGCAATCCGCGATCGACAGTCGCTACCGCCACCGAAATCTACGACTACCTGCGGCTATTGTTCGCGCGCGTCGGGCGGACTTTCTGCCTGAAGTGTGGACAGGAAGTGAAGAAAGACGCTGTGGACGAAGTCGCCGATGCAATTCTGGCGATGGAAGAAGAGACCCGGCTGCAGGTGCTCTTCCCTGTCCAGTCGAGCAGCGTCCGGCCGGCGGAGCCTGAGAAGAAAGGCGGACGCCGCAAGAAGGCGTGCAGCCGAGGCATCCCGGCTGCCGAGCGATTTGCTAAAGAGCCGGTTGCTCGATTTGCGCACTCGGGGTTTCAACCGTCTCTACCAGAATGGGCAGATTTTCGAGTTCTCCACGCCGGAGTCACTGCTCGACATCAATTTCGGAGCGCCCGTATTCGTGCTTGCCGATCGGTTGGTGGTAGCCGCAGATGCCCGGCCCCGCATTGTGGATGCGATCGAGACCTCATACCGCGAATCGGGCGAAGTGATCTTCGAGACGGCGCCCCGCGAAGGAGAAGCAGTCCAGAGATTGCGCTTCAGCCAGCGCTTCGAGTGCAAGCAGGACCTGATTCGATACGAAGAGCCGGAACCGATCCTGTTCTCGTTCAACAATCCTTACGGAGCTTGCCCGCGGTGCCAAGGCTTCGGAAACACGATCGACTTCGACCTCGACCTGGTGATTCCCGACAAATCGAAATCGCTGAATGAAGGTGCGATCGAGCCCTGGACCAAGCCGAAGTATCGGCCGCTGTTCACGGAACTGAAGCGCTTTGCCAAGCAAGTCAAGATTCCGCTGGATGTGCCATGGAACGAGTTGGACGCCGAGCACCAGAAGTTGATTGTCGATGGCGAACAAAAATTCCCTGGAGTGCGCGGCTTCTTCAACCATCTGGAGCGCAAGAAGTACAAGCTGCACGTACGCGTCTTCCTGAGCCGCTATCGTGGGTATTCCGTGTGCACGACCTGCGGAGGCGCGCGGCTGCGGCCGGAAGCACAGCAGGTTAAGATCAACGGCCGCAATATTTGCCAGGTTTGCAGCATGACGGTTGAGCAGGCAGCGGACTTCTTTCAGTCGCTCGACCTGCGTCCGCAGGAAGCGGCCATCGCAGACAAACTGCTGGTCGAGATCCAGGAGCGGCTGCGGTTCCTCAATGATGTTGGGCTGGAGTACTTGACGCTCGATCGTCTGGCCTCAACGCTTTCGGGCGGCGAAGCACAGCGCATCCAGTTGGCGACTTCGCTTGGCTCGCGCCTGGTCGGGACACTCTATGTGCTCGATGAGCCGTCGATCGGCTTGCATACGCGCGACACCCACCGACTGATCAAGATCCTTCATGACCTGCGCGACCTGGGAAATACGATCCTCGTGGTGGAGCATGATCCCGACATCATGCGGGCTTCCGACCGCATCCTCGATCTTGGACCGGGAGCGGGAGAGAACGGGGGTAAGGTCATCGCGACCGGAACGTTCAATGAGATCCGTAAAAACCCCGCCTCGCTGACTGGCAGGTATTTGTCGGAAGATCTTCGAATTCAACTGCCCAGCAATCGCCGGAAACCGGGCGTGCAGCAGATCAAGATTCGTGGAGCGCGGGCGCACAATCTGAAGAGCATCGACCTGAATATTCCGCTGGGGATGATCGTGGCGATCACGGGCGTTTCGGGATCGGGCAAGTCCAGCTTGCTGCACGATGTGCTCTACCATGCGCTAAATGCTGCAAAGAAGCAGGCCAACGGCGCCGCGCCTCTGGCGACGCTGTGGGACAGCATTGAAGGCGAGGACTACCTCGACGAAGTGGTCCTGGTGGATCAGTCGCCGATCGGCCGTACTCCGCGATCGAATCCAGTCACCTACATCAAGGCCTTTGACGCAATCCGCGACCTGTTCGCATCTCTCCCCGAGGCGCAGAAACGCGGATTCGGGGCGGGACATTTTTCATTCAACATCCCTGGCGGTCGATGTGAGACCTGCCAGGGAGACGGCACCGTCACAGTCGAGATGCAATTTCTGGCGGACGTGGAACTGGTGTGCGAGGAGTGCAAGGGCACGCGCTACAAGCCCCAGGTGCTGGATGTTCGTTACCGGGGCAAGAACATCCACGAAGTCCTGAACCTGACCGTGAAGGAATCGCTGAAGTTCTTTGCAGAGATCCCCAAGATCACCGAGAAGTTGCGCGTTCTCGAAGAGGTCGGCCTGGGATACTTGCGGCTGGGGCAGTCGGCCACGACGCTCTCGGGCGGAGAAGCGCAGCGCATGAAATTGGCAGCCCACCTGCAGCCGACTGGCCGCGAGATCGGCCGTCCGTCGGCCAATGGGAGCAGCGTTCAGCGAAAACGGCGGTTTCTCTACATCTTCGACGAGCCGACCACCGGACTGCATTTCGACGACGTCAGCAAACTTCTTTCCGCTTTCCGCCGTCTAATTGACGCGGGGGGCTCCATCGTCGTCATTGAGCACAATCTCGAAGTCATCAAGACGGCCGACTGGGTCATCGACCTCGGTCCCGAGGGCGGAGACCGGGGAGGCTACGTGGTGGGCGAGGGCACTCCCGAGGCGATTGCGAAGCTCCCCAATTCCTACACGGGAAAGTATCTGGCTGCGCTCCTCAACGGAAATGGAACGTCCGGTTCCAATGGGCACAAATAAGCAGCTCCGACGCTTGCTGGGCGGCCTGTTCCTGGCCGCCGCCACTTCCCTGTTCGCACAAGTCTCTAGCAGCAAGACGGTCCGCCACCATCGCGTGATCGAGCAGGATCCATCTCAACCGCCGGAGTTATCGCAGGCTGAGGTTGCAATCGAGAAGAAGGACTACGCGTCTGCAGAACCTCTGCTGAAGAAAGTAGTTTCGGCGCAGCCCTCGAACTATCAGGCCTGGTTTGACCTGGGATTCGTCTACAACGCGCTGGGCAGGCTGGAGGAATCCATCGCGGCCTACCGCCAGTCGGTCACGGCGAAGCCGGATGTGTTCGAGTCAAACCTCAATCTTGGACTGAGCCTCGCGAAGAACAAGCAGCCCGGCGCAGAAGAGTTTCTGCGAGCGGCCACGAAATTGAAGCCCCAGAGCCATCCGGACGAAGGACACGCGCGCGCATGGCTGGGGCTCGGTCACGTGCTGGAAGAGAGCGATCCGGATGCGGCGATTGAGGCATTTCGCCAGGCGGCTGCGCTTCAACCCAAGGATCCCGAGCCACGACTGTCTGCCGGGTTCCTGCTCGAGAAGGCCAACAAGTTCGCAGACGCTGAGGAGCAGTACAAGCAGGCGCTCACATTGGATCCCTCGTCACAGGATGCGCTCGTCGGTCTCGCGAACGTCTATATGCGCGGGAAGCGGTATCCCGAAGCGGAAGAGTATTTACGCAAGGTCGTCGCGCAGCGTCCCTCGGAAGCGCAGCCGCACATTCAGCTGGGGCGAGTCCTGGCCGCCGACCAGAAATACGATGATGCCGCTGCGGAACTTCAGGCGGGACTCAAGATTGCTCCGAACGACGCTGGTGCTCAGAGTGATCTGGCTGACATTTACGGGGAGACCGGGAAGTTCGCGGAAGCGGAAGCGGTGTACCGCTCGTTGCTCGCTACACACCCCGAGAATGCGGAACTCCACCAGAAGCTGGGCCAATCTTTGATGAAGCAGAAGAAATTTCCCAAGGCTGTGCAGGAATTCATGACCACAGTGAAGCTCAAGCCGGATTGGGGCGCCGCGTACGGCGATCTTGCCTTCGCCGCCAACGAGACGCAGGACTACGCGCTGGCCATCAAGGCACTCGATGTGCGCGCCAAGTACCTGCCGGAAGTTCCGGTAGGATATTTTCTGCGCGCCACCGCGTACGATCATCTGCGCGACTACCATCAGGCGGCGGCAAATTACCACCTCTTCCTTCAAGTAGCGAATGGGAAGTATCCTGATCAGGAGTGGCAGGCTCGGCACCGCTTGATCACGATCGAGCCGAAAAAGTGAACGAACGCATGCGCATTTGGGGCACCCTTCTCACCATCACGGCCTTGGTCGCCATCGGCTATGGATTTTCGAAGGAACTTACGCTCGAACAGCTGAAGGCCCGCCTGCAGACCGCCAAACCCGATGACCGCGCCATGCTTAGCGTGCAGGTGGCGGAACGTCAGGTGGAAAACGCCGACAAGCTTTACGTAGCCGGAAAATCGGAAGAAGCAGTCGCTGCGATTCACGATGTCGTGTCTTACTCCGAGCAGGCGCAGAAGGCGGCCGAGCAATCAGGCAAGAAGCTTAAGAATGTCGAGATCGCGGTGCATCGTATGGCTCACCGCCTCACCGAAATTAAGCGCAGCCTGCCTTTCGATGATCAGGCGACCGTACAGGAGGCCGTAGAGCGCCTCGACAAGATCGATTCAGATCTGCTCAACCGCATGTTCGGAAAGAATGCAAAATGAAACGGCGTAATATTTTCTTTCTCGCATTCGTGATTGGGATGGCGCTCGCTCCAGCGCGCGCACAGCGCCGGTCGGACCCCCTCACGCAGGAAGAAATCGACCTGCTTCGCGATTCAGCCGTGGAGCCAGAGCCGCGCATGAAGCTGTACGTCCAGTTCGCGCGCGCGCGGCTGGTGAAGCTGGAACAGATGCGGGCTGATCCCAAGGTCAAAGACCGCCCTGCGCAGACGCACCAGATGCTTCAGGACTTCCTGTCTGTCTATAACGAACTGAACGACAACCTCGACAACTTCGAGGGACGCAAGGTGGACCTGCGCAAGGCCATGCGATTTGTCATAGAAGGAGACACTGAGTTTCAGGCGAAGCTTCGCGCTTTGAAGGACGACTCCGGCGCTTCCAAGGAGGACGTCAGCCAGTACCAGTTCATTCTGTCGGACGCCCTCGAGACCGTGGACAACAGCGTCACTGATCATCGGAAGCTGCAGGCCGACGAAGAAGAGATTTGGAAGCGAAAGAAGAAAACAAAGTCCTGATGTTGGTTGCCCTGGAACATTTGCCGGCAACAGTCCTGCACTCGATCTCACTGCCAGAATCCACACCCGATCGTGCTACGCTAAGATCAGGGTGAGCGACAGTATTGTCACAATTTTCCTGGATAGCTTTCGCGAACTGCAGCGCGCTACGCCGCCTCCTCCGATATCAGTACGCTTCTTCCCTTTTGCCAACGTGAACAACACGATCCGGCTTCGAGAGGGCCAGCTGCTGGTGCGCCTGTCGGATTTGCTGGAAGGCGCACCCGAGCCCGTGCTGCGAGCAATCGCACATATCCTGATCGCCAAGATGTACCGGAAGACCATCGAACCAGCGCATTCGAACCGCTATCGAAAGTACATTCTCAGCAGCACATTACGCAAGAAAGCTCATCTGATACGTCAGCTCCGCGGACGAAAACAGCTGGGCTCCGCGCGCGGCTCTTGTTACGATCTGGACTCGATCTTCGAGAGCCTTAACCTGCGTTTCTTCGGCGGCATGCAGGCCCGTCCGAAGATGAGTTGGAGCCAGCGCCGCGCTCGCAATCTGCTGGGACACTACGACCCGGCTCATAACGCGATCATCGTCAGCCGGATCTTCGACCACCCCAAGGTTCCCCGCTATGCCGTGGAGTACATCGTCTATCACGAGATGCTCCATCTGCGGCACCCGGTGAAGCTCAACGGCAGCCGGCGCTGCGTGCACTCTGCAGCCTTCCATGCCGAAGAAAAGCTCTTCCCCGAACTCGAACAGGCACAACAGTTTATACGGCGGGTGTGAATGGCCGGGGCAGAGACTTCCGCGTGATCCACGTCACACGCGCGCGTGATCTCACGCGTTGACGCCCCGGCGGGGCGCAAGCTATCCTAGTAAAGTTGAAATTGAAATTCATTTTCAAAATCACCTAGGTCCCAATTCATGCTCCAGGCCTTCATAGTTACCTTGCGCGAGGGCGTCGAAGCCGCTCTGATCGTCGGCATCACGCTGGCCTATCTCGCCAAGATCGGCCGCGCTGACCTGCGCCGCTCCGTCTACGCCGGCACTGGTGCGCTGCCTTTCTCGGCAGCATCGCCGTGGCCATTGTGGTTTCCCGCATGAGCCTGAATCAGGACATCGTGGAAGGCTGGGTCATGCTGGCCGCCGCCTTCTTCGTCATCACCATGATCATCTTCATGATGCGCACCGGCAAGAAGATGAAGGGTGAGATCGAAGGCAAGCTCGAGTCGCTGGCCAGCGGAAGTTCGCGTATCGGCGTGTTTCTTTTTGTCTTCCTGATGATCCTGCGCGAAGGCGTCGAGACCGTCCTGACCCTCGCCGGCGTGACGCTGAATTCCACCGAACTGATGAGCTTCATTGGCACCCTGCTGGGGGTTCTGGCTGCCGTGACCTTCGGCGTGATGTTCGTCAAAGGCAGCGTCCGCATCAACCTGCAGAAGTTTTTCCGCGTCACCACCGTCATTCTGTGCTTCGTTGCCGCCCAGCTGGTGATCACCGGCCTGCACGAGCTTTCGGAAAACGGCGTGCTTCCCTCCTCGCAAGCGGAGATGGCGCTCATCGGCCCGATCGTCCGCAACGATGTCTTCTTCTTCATCACGATCTTCGCGCTGGCGGCCCTGATGGTGCTGTTCGAGGTGAAGTCGCGCCAGCCGGCGCCGGAAGCGACCACGCCTGCCGAGCGCCGCAAAGCGCAGTGGACGCGCGCGCCGCGAGCGGCTGTGGATGGGCTCGGTCTACGTCAGTTCGTTCCTGTTCATCATGCTGGTGACGGCCGAGTTCATCTACGCCAAGAGCCTCAGCGCTCTCGCAGAAGGCCACCGAGATCGCATTCGCTGAACGGCGCAGGCCTCCATCCCACTGAAGCAGGTCTCGGACGGCGACATCCACTTCTACCGCGCCAGCGAAAACGGCGTCGACGTCCGCTTCTGGCTCTACCAGAAGCCCGACGGCAAGATCGCCACCGTGCTCGATGCCTGCGAGATCTGCGGTTCGGTCGGCTTCTACAAAGGCACCACCGGCGTCGTCTGCAAGAACTGCGCTGCGCCCATCAACCCGCAATCGGTCGGCATGCCCGGCGGCTGCAATCCGATTCCGCTCAAGGCCGAGACCACCGCCGATGCCGTCGTCATCAAGGAAGCCGACGTCGCGGCCGGCAGCCCGGTTCTTCCAGAAATAGATCATGTTCGCCCGGCTCCTCTACGAATCGTTTCGCCGGCAGAAGCGCCGCAAGCTGCTGGCCGGGCGTCGCCATTACGCTCGGCGTGGCCGTCGCCACCGCGATGATCGCCGTGGCCACCGATATCGGCGACAAGATCAATCGCGAGCTGCGCAGCTACGGCGCCAACCTGCTCGTCACTCCGCAGGAGGACACGATCGACGTCGAGATCGGCGGGGTGAACCTGAAGCCGCCCAGCGACGGCAATTTCCTCAGCGAAGCGGACCTGCCGAAGATCAAGGGCACCTTCTGGCGCCACAACATTCTTGGCTTCTCGCCCATGCTGCCCGTGAACGTCACGGTGGGCACGCAATGATTCGCAGGACACCACGCTCATCGGTACCTACTTCGCCAAGCGACTCAGTTTCGGCAAAGATCAATTCACCACCGGCGTACGCAACACGCATCCCTGGTGGAAGGTTGATGGCGCATGGCCCGCGGATGATTCGAGCGATGTACTGGTGGGCGAGCACCTGTCGCAAAGATTGCAATTGCACACCGGCGACACGCTGTCGATCGCCGGGCAGAACCACCACATCGCCGGAGTGCTTTCCACCGGTGGCGCCGAGGACGGCCAGATCGTCGCGCCCCTTCCGGTCGCACAACACCTGCTGGGCAAGCCCGACGCGGTACGCCGCGTGTACGTGAGTGCGCTCACGAAACCAGAGGATGCCCTGGCCCGGCGCGATCCCAAGACCATGAGCGGCGAGCTGTGGGACCGATGGTATTGCTCGCCTTACGTGCAGTCGATCGCTTATCAGTTGCAGGAAGCAATTCCGCACTCGCACGCCGAGCAGATCCGGCAGGTCGCGCAGAACGAAGGCACTGTGCTCTCACGCATTAAGGGCTTGATGCTGCTGATCACGCTGGCAGCGTTGTTTGCGTCTGCCTTGGCAGTATCGGCGGCCATGGCCACGGCCATTTTTGAGCGCCGCCGTGAAGTTGGACTGATGAAGGCTCTGGGCGCCGGCAATCTCGCCGTGGCCGCGCTGTTCTTCGCCGAGAGCACGTTGCTCGCGCTCATGAGCGGCGTGACCGGATTTTTTGCCGGCTCCTGGCTGGCGCACCGGATCGGCCATTCAATCTTCGACTCTCAAATCACCATCGAGCCTGTGTTGTTCCCGATCATTATGGCGATCGCTGTGGTGGTGACCTTTGCCGGGAGCGCCGCGGCAATCCGGCGAGCCGTGAAGTTCGATCCTGTGTTTGCGTTGCGAGGCGATGCATGAGCAATCCAGTCTCCAAGTGTCGCCGAACGTCGTGCTGCCGCACCGCATACGTCGATGTTCTTACGCATGCTTGTGCGCGCTGCCGTCTTGCGGCGCGGCCGGGCCGCCTCGGCCCTGCTGGCGATGGTCGTCGCTGCCGCTGTGGCCACCGCCATGATGAACCTGTACGTCGACGTGCAGGCCAAACTTCGCAAGGAATTCCGCAGCTACGGTGCAAACATCGTCGTGGTCGGCAAGGACGGCACTTCCCTGCCGGCGGACGCTCTCCGGAAGATTGAAACTACTCTGGCGCGGCCGCGGCATCGCGGTACCGTTCGCATACGTTGTCGCCCGCACCTCGAATGGGCAATCCGTGGTCGTTGTCGGCACGGATTTCGAACGTGTGCAGAAACTCAATCGCTGGTGGTCGGTGAGTGCGTGGCCTTCGGGTGCAGGCGAAGCCCTCGTCGGCATGCGCGCTTTGCCTGTGGTTTCTCCAGACGGCAAGCCTTTCGATCTGAGCTTCCAGGGCCACACGATTCACCTGAACCCGGCGGGGACGCTACAGACAGGCGCCGCTGAAGACAGCCGGGTCTATCTTTCCATGCCCGAATTCTTTGCATGGAGCGGCGTACAGGCAACCACGATTGAAATTGCCGCCAACGGAACAGCTGAAGAAGTGAACAGTGTGGTGAGCCGCCTTGCGGAGGCGCTTCCCGTGGCCGAAGTCCGACCCGTACGACAGATTGTAGAGGGTGAAGCGCGGGTACTAGGCAAGACGCGCGCTACGCTCTATGCCGCAGCCGTCCTGATTGTGCTGACGGCCGCGCTCTGCGTGCTGGCAACGCTTACCGGCTGGGTGTTCGACCGGCGTAAGGACTTCGCCATCATGAAGGCGCTGGGCGCGTCCGAAAGTTTGATTAGCGGCTTTTTTGCCGCCGAAGCGGCATCGCTCGGCGCTGTCGGGGCAGCCCTCGGATTCATCATCGGTATTGGCATCGCTGCCTGGATCGGGCGTGCGAATTTCAATGCTTCGGTGGTGCCGCGTTTTAGCGTGTTCCCGGTGGTGCTGGCGGGGAGTGTGGCTGTGGCGCTGCTGTCAGCAATTGTCCCCATGTCGTCTGCTGCGACGCGTGCAACCCGCTATCATCTTGAAGGGAGAGTAAGGGTGATCAAGCTCAAGCAAGTCAGCCGCTTGTATCCGGCCAAGGCCGAAGAAAACGGCGGCAGCATCCGCGCCCTCGATGATTTTTCCCTGACCGTCGACCCGGGAGAGTGGGTCTCGATCATGGGCCCTTCGGGCTCGGGCAAGTCGACGCTGGTGAATCTGATCGGCTGCCTCGATCGTCCCAGCAGCGGTGAAATCTGGCTTGACGGGCAGGACGTCGCCAACATCTCCGCTGCCGACTTGAATCGCGTGCGAGCGGAAAAGATCGGATTCGTCTTCCAGCAGTTCCACCTGATCCCGTACCTGACGGCAGTCGAGAACGTCATGCTCGCGCAGTACTTCCACAGCATGACCGACGAGAAAGAAGCACTCGATGCGCTGGAGCGCGTCGGCTTGAAGGACCGCTGCCATCACGTGCCCTCGCAGCTGTCGGGCGGCGAGCAGCAGCGCGTCTGCATCGCGCGCGCACTGATCAACGATCCAAAGATCATTCTGGCCGACGAGCCCACCGGCAACCTCGACGCGCAGAATGAAGAAATCGTCCTGCGCCTGTTGCGCGAATTCCATCAGCAGGGACGCACCATCGTGATGGTCACGCACGATCCGGTGGTCGCGCGCCTCGCCGACCGCCGCATCGAATTGCACCACGGCAAGATCGCCGCCCAAGAAGTCTTTGCCATGGCCGACGAGGAGCAGTTCGACGAGATTCTCGAAGAGCTGTGGGTGGTCGAAGAACACGGCCAGATCGCGGAGCTCGAGCACATGGATGTACACGGCGCGCTGCCGGTCAGCATTGCGGTCGAGAAGATGACCGAACTCGGCCTGCTGACCACGACCCCACATCCGCCCGAGTCGCACGCTCACAAGCCCTTCGTAAATCCCTGCCACGACGCCATGCGTCCCGATGGAATGTTCGTGAGCGACGGCAGCGCAGTGGTCGCCCTGACGCCGCGAGGCCGCAGCCGTGCCGGAAGCATCATTCGCCGTCACCGATTGGCGGAGCGCCTGTTCACCGACAGCCTCGCCATGGACAGCGAGTCCGAAATCGAGCAGCAGGCCTGCAAGTTTGAGCACATCCTATCGCCGGGAGCGACCGACAAGATCTGCACGTTCCTCGGACATCCGAAGACGTGCCCGCATGGAGCACCCATCCCGCCGGGGCCTTGTTGCGGAGGCAGAATTGTCGAAGAAATGGCGGAAATTCCCGATCAAGCGGCCGTGAAGGCGGGGCGGTAGTTTCTGTCTAAGCTTCTCAGGGGACGCTCGCGAGCGCTCGCGTTATCTCCGCCCGAAAACTTCCTTAAGTAACGCCGTGGTCTGCGCAGCGGGATCCTTGCGAATTTGTTTCTCTTCTTCGCCGAGCGTTAGAAAAAGGCCGTCCAGCGTTTTGCCCACGACATACTTGTCAAGGTCGAATTGTCCCGCAAGCAAGTTGCCACCGGGCGCACTGTTAATGACCTGGTCATACTGCTGAACGACGCCCACGCGCACCATAGCGCGGTGAACGATCGGCGAGAAGGCGGTGGTCAGGTCGGCCGAACTCGAGCGCTTGAAGTATTCGGTGGCGGCGGTGTCCCCGCCCGTCAAGACCTGGCGGGCATCGTCGAATGTCATTTTTCGCAGGGCCGCGAGAAAAATCTGTTTGGCCAGAGGTGTGGCTTGCTCGGCGGCACGATTCATGCCGACTTCCAACTCGTCGATTTTCGCGCCCATGCCCAGCATGCGCATTCCGCGGCCAACCGACTCGAGCTTCGGGGGCAGCAGGATCTTGATGGCCTGATTCTTCAGGAAGCCATCGGGGCGGCCCGTCAGGGCGACGGCCTTTCCCGTGCTGACCTGCAGCGCCTGCTTGAGGCCAGCAATGATTTTGTCGTCGCTGAGCCCGGTCGCGTTGCTGTGAGAAAGCGCATCGCCCGCTTTCTTGAGGATGTCATCGAACTGGGCCGTGGCGTGAGGGCTGCAGCCGAGCGCAAGAATGATGCTGAGCAGAATAGAGCGCATAGAATCTCCGTCGGTGGATGACGGCTGATTCTATCCCAGGAGCCGCTCAGGGACGCGCAGGGTTGGGCAGACACTGCCGGTCGGAAGGACGGGTTACATACGATACCGCGAGCAGCACTAGCAATATCACTGGCATGAAGGCCTCAGACTTCTGGTTGGCCAGATAGTGGGCGACCGAAGCCGCGATCCACGCGAAGGTAAATCCTGCGTAGGCCCACTCTTTCAAACGCGGCCAGCCCGGGATCAGGAGAGCAATAGCTCCCAAAGGTTTGGCGATGCCAAGAAGAATTCGCAGTTGCTGCGGGTATCCCACGTGCGCGAATCCTTCGACCGCCTGCGGACCCCCCGACAGGTATGAATAAGCGGCAAACAGCGATAACGCCGATATCAGACCCGTACTCCCCCAGTAAGCGACTTTCCGTCCCATGAAGACCCCTCGTCGTGAATTTCAGAAGTGTAAGATGCCGCGTCCCATGCTTCCCGCTTCAATCTTTTCGCGGAAGCGAAGAACGGCTTCCCACCGACTTCCTTTATGATGAAGCGACGATGTCCTCGCCACCACCTAGCCTAACCATCGGCGTCTTCGACTCCGGCTTCGGGGGACTCACCGTCCTCAAAGAACTGGTAGCCCTGATCCCGGGGGCCAACTACCTCTACTTCGGCGACACGGCTCGCCTTCCTTACGGATCGAAATCGGCGGAGACGGTTGCGAAGTACGCGGTCGAGGCCACGCACTTTCTGGAAGCACAGGGCGCAGGCCTACTGGTGATTGCCTGCAACACCGCCACTGCCCTCGCGCTCGACCAGATCACCGCGGGCAGCGAAAGTCCCAGTCATCGGAGTGGTTGAACCTGGTGCTGAGCAGGCCTCGTCGGCGACCAAGACGCGCCGCGTGGTCGTGATCGGCACCGATGCCACAGTCAGCAGTCATGCGTATCTGAGGGCGCTAGAGCGGCGCGGGATTGCCGCCCGCGAGAAAGCCTGCCCGCTGCTCGTCCCGCTGGTCGAGGAAGGATGGGTTGAGCATCCAGTGACCGAGCAGGTGGCGCAGATATATCTGAAAGACGCTTTCGAGGACGGCTTCCACGATGCCGATGTGCTGGTGCTGGGCTGCACGCACTATCCGCTGATCAAACCACTGCTGCGGCGCGTTGCACCCCGACATGTGACGATTGTGGATTCCGCGCACTCAACGGCGCATACAGTGGCCGGGAAAGTCGCTGAGATGGGCGCAAACCTACTCGTTGCGGCCGGCGACAAACCGAAACTTCAATTTTTTGCAACCGACTCGGTGGAAAAGTTCCGCCGCATGGGGCCAAACTTTCTGGGGCATCCTGTCGACTCCGTCGAACATGTGGACTTGAAGGAGTAGTAGTTGGCCTCTGCTCCGTCGCGCCCGAGTCACTCAGTGACCATTGTCGATAAATTTCTCGCTAGGCGCGGACGCCACCATGGTCCACGCAGCGCCGTCCCACTCCCAGGTGTCACCAAATACGTTGTCGCCATCATGGCCGCCAAACAGCACTGCGCGGTTGCGGTCGGGATCATATACGATCGCAGAGTGATTCCGAGCCGGCGGCCCGGAAACATTCAAGAGTACCCAACGATCCGTTCGTAGCGCCCATGTGTCGTCGGCGCGCTCCTTCCCTGTCCAACCTCCAAATCGTACAACCTCATGGCGGGCTGCATCGTAGACCATGACTGGGTTAAATCGCCCGGGCACATCGCCGGCTTGCAACTGTGTCCACCCGTGTCCATCCCATTCCCAAGTCTCATTTGACGGGCCTGGTCCGCCAAAAAGCACAACACGATTCCGGTCCTGGTCATACGCCATTGCGGCTCCATTGCGTGGTGACGGTCCGACGCTAGCCTTCCTCGTCCATCGTTTGCCGTTCCATTCCCACGTGTCCCCGAAACGGAGCGTCTCTTTCCCGATTCGCCGATAACCGCCGAACAGGACAATACGTGCTCGTCGGCGGTCGTACGCGATGGCTGCTTCCGCTCGCGCGCCGGGTCCCGGCGTTTTGACTCTGGCCCAGCGACTATTTCGAAAGCGCCACGTGTCAGCGAGAAATGTGTTTGTCTGCTCTCCGGCTCCGAACAATACCCGATTGCCTCCGAACAGAATTGCCTCGTGCCTGCGTTCGTCGTACGCGAAAGCACCAAAGGTTCTGGGACCGGGTCCAGCCGCCGTGACGAATTGCCAGGTTCGTGTTGCGCCACTCCACTGCCACGTGTCTGCACAGACGTGACTGGCATCCGCTCCGCCAAACAAAAGGATTCGCTCGCGATCGTTGTCATAAACCATGGAATGAGCATTCCGCACGGAGAGCATCTTGCGCGTGGAATCTCCGCTACCATGCCAACGATCATCGCCTGCGGACCCGGCGCCGACTGCGATCACCAATAAGACGTATAAGTACCAGCGTCTGAGCAAACAGAGCAGGCCCCCGAATGACGTTCCGTACATGAGACGGAGATGGTGGTGAAACGTTAAGTTTCTAGTTCGACACGACCGCTGGATACGTCGATGTGCAATCGGAGGGTGGCAAACGGCCAATCCAATGGCCGCTGCCAGGTTGGGTTGTCAGCATCGATACGCCGCAAAACAAAAAGCCCCCGGCCGGAGCCAAGGGCTTCACAATTGCTGAACTCGCTAACATTTCTAGTACAGCCGGAAATCCACTTCCACGCTGATGTACACAGCGACCGGCTTGTTGTCTTTCACGGCCGGATCAAAGCGCCAGTTCTTCACGGCTTCGATGGCCTTCTCGTCCAAACCGAGACCAAGACTCCGCAGAACCTTCATGTCTCGTGGCCGTCCATCCGGGCCAACCACCAGGCCGAGAACCACCGTTCCCTGGTACTTTGCCTTGCGCGCTTCTTCCGAGTATTCCGGATCCGGCGAGAAGACGGGCTTGGGAGCTGAAACGCCGCCACCGACGTGAAAGACGCCGCCACCAATACCGCCGCCGCGACCGGGGCCAACACCAGGTCCTTCACCCGAACCAACGCCGCCACCCGATCCTGAACCAATGCCACCGCCGGAACCCGTTCCGTTCGAGAGCGGTCCGTTCGGGATCGCTGCCATCGGATCGCCCAGGTTCGGCATGTTGTTCATCGCCAACTTGATTTGCGGAGGCACAACTACGGTCGGCTCAACGGCGAGCTTCGGATTGTCATTCCGCACCACAACCATGGGAGGCGTGATCTGCTGCATCGACAGCTTCGGCAGTCTGCCTTTGGTTGCCGCCAGCTTGTCGCGGTCGCCGCCGCCGCCACCGCCGCCTACCTGCGTCTTCGAAGGAGGCAAAGCTGGAATATCCGAGTCCGAAAGAAGCGGCATGACCGGACCGGTAGCTTTCGCAGTCGTCACCTTGTTGCGCACAAAGAGGGTGCCGCCAATCAGCAACGCCACCAGCACGACGTGGACGGCCGTCGAGGCGAGGGCGCCATTTTTCTTGTAGTCGTAGAAGCCCCAGATGTCGCGCACGGCAACCGGCTTCGAGGTCAACACTAGCGGCGGAAGCTTCTGCGGGAACAGTGCGTCGCGTACGTTCGAGGCCAGCGAGCGGTACCACGGCAGCGCAAGGTCGTCGTCGAGGGCGTTCTCGCCTTCGACCGGGGTCGAGGTAAGTTGCAGCGGCGGCAACTTCGGCGGGAAGATTACGTCCCGCATGTTGCTGAACACGGACTGCCACCACGGACGCGTCAGCCGCTCGCCCCAAAGCTCGCCCTGCGCTACCGGCTTCGACGTCAGAACCAGCGGCGGAAGCTTCTTGGGAAACAGCGCGGCATCAATGCCGGCAAACAGGGACTTCCAGAGCGGCACATCGAGCGTGCCCTTGGGCAGGAGTAAATCCAGTTCTGGCTCGCGTTTTTCGAAACTCTGATTGTCTGGTGCCATACTGAGAAACGGTTTCTCTGTTTGTCTCGACGCTGGCTGGGTAGACGGCTGCTTCTTTACCTGATGACGGCCCGCGCTACCAAGTTGCCTGCCGCACTGCGCTTATTCAGCAATCGCAGTGCCTCTCCCGTGGCAACGTGTTCCCCATTACTTTCAGACGATTAGATGCGACGGACTTTCGATTCGGTGAAAATTGTACACTTTTTTTCTAATTTCTCGACAGTACATTTCGGAGTCCCCTTCGACACACGACCTAGGTACCCGCCGGAGCCCTCAGAATGGACGTCCTCTGCCTCCCTCCCTATAATGAAAATCAACCATTTAGGAGACATTTGAAGCGTGCCGCTTGACCTGAAAACGACCGTCAATCTTCCCAAAACCAACTTCCCCATGAAGGCGAATTTGCCGCAAAACGAGCCCAAAATGCTGGCTCGCTGGGAAGATGCGGGCATCTACGAGCGCATCCAGGAAGCCCGCAAAGGTCTGCCAGCCTACGTTCTGCACGACGGGCCGCCCTACGCCAACGGCGCCCTGCACCTTGGCCACGCCCTGAACAAGTGTCTGAAGGATTTCATCGTCAAGTCCAAGAGCATGGCAGGATTCGACGCTCCGTATGTCCCAGGATGGGACTGCCATGGGCTACCAATCGAGATCAAGGTCGACAAGCAACTCGGCAAAAAGAAGCTCCAGATGGATCCGGCCGAAGTGCGTCTGGAGTGCCGGAAATACGCACAGAAATTTCTCGACCTGCAGCGCGAGCAGTTCAAGCGTATCGGCGTCTTTGGCCGCTGGGACAACCCCTACTCGACTATGACGCCCGAGTACGAATCGGTCGTGCTTCGCACGTTCTACTCGTTCCTCGAGCATGGCTTCGTCTACAAGGGCCTGCGTTCGGTTTACTGGTGCATCTTCGACAAGACCGCGCTCGCCGAAGCTGAGGTCGAGTACGAGAACCACACCAGTCCCACGGTGTGGGTAAAGTATGCAATGGGGGACGATCCCTCTTCCGTCGATGCAGCTCTGCGCGGCAAGAAAGTCTTCTACCATCATCTGGACCACGACTCCGTGGACGCTGCCTGCCTCAATGGCAGTTGCTTTCCATCCCGATGAAGAGTACGTCGCGCTCGAATCCGGCGGCGAGGTCTACATCGTGGGCGCGAAGCTGGCCGAGGATGTCATCGCGAAGTGCAATCTTGCTGGAGCCTCGGAAATCGCCCGCTTCCCGGGCCGCAAAATGGAGCGCGTCAACTTCCGCCATCCCTTTCTCGATCGCAACGTTCTCGGCGTGCTGGCGGAGTACGTCACCATGGACACCGGCACGGGCGTGGTGCACACGGCGCCCGTCGCACGGCGCGGACGACTTCGTCACCGGCCTGAAGTACGGACTGGACGCCACTTCACGCGTGGACGAAGCCGGAATCCTTCGCGAAGGCCTGCCGGAATATGAAGGCAAGCGGGTCTTCGACGCGAACGCGTCCATTGTCGAGCTGTTGAAAGCGCGCGGCGTGCTGCTGCACACCGAAAACATCGAGCACTCCTACCCGCACTGCTGGCGCTGCCACAACCCGATCATCTTCCGCGCCACCGAGCAGTGGTTCATCTCGATGGAAACGCCCATGTCGGGTGGCACGTTGCGCTCCCGCGCGCTCGAGGAAATCGCGAAGGTGAAATGGGATCCGGCGTGGGGCGAGGGCCGCATCTCGAACATGATCGCGACGCGCCCGGACTGGTGCGTCTCGCGCCAGCGCATCTGGGGTGTGCCCATCGCCGTCTTCTTGTGCGAGAAGTGCGGCAAACCGATGATGGATCCCGCCGTCAATCGCGAGGTTGAGAAACTGTTTGCACGCGCCGGAGCCGACGCCTGGTACACGCCGGAAGCCGACGCTCTGGTTCCGAAAGGCGCGAAGTGCGAGCACTGCCAGGGAACTTCGTTCAAGAAGGAAATGGACATTCTCGACGTCTGGTTCGAGTCTGGCTCCAGCTATCTCGCGTTGCGCGCAGCCGAACCGCAATATCCGCCGACATCCGATCTCTATCTCGAAGGCGGCGACCAGCACCGGGGATGGTTCCATTCTTCCCTGCTCTGCACGGTTGCTACTGAGAATCACGCACCGTACAAGGTCGTGGCAACCGAGGGCTGGACGCTTGACGAGAACGGCCAGGCCATGTCGAAGTCGCGCGGCAACGACGTCGATCCGGTCGATATCGCCAACCGCATGGGCGCCGAGATCGTGCGCCTGTGGGTCGCGTCCGTCGATTTCCGCGAGGACGTGGTTGGCTCCGAGCGCCTGATGCAGAGCGTCGCGGAGAATTACCGCACCATCCGGAACAATCTGTTCAAGAATAGCCTGGGAAATTTGTACGACTTCGATCCTTCACGCGATGCTCTGCCGTTCGAGAAGCTTCAGGCGCTCGACCAGTACATGCTGCGTCAGACGGCCGCGCTAGTCGCGGACGTCATGAGGTGGTACGACGAGTTCGCTTTCCACAAGATTTACCAGCGCGTTTTGAATTTCTGCGCCGTCGAGATGAGCGCGTTTTATTTCGACGTGCTGAAAGACCGGCTATACACGTCGGCACCCAATTCGCAGGCCCGCCGAGCGGCGCAGACCACCATCTGGCGAATCCTCGAAGCCATGGTGCGCCTGCTCGCGCCGATCATGAGCTTCACCTGCGACGAAGTCTGGGGTTATCTCCCGGCGGTGGCCCACCGTCCCGCGAGTGTGCACACGGCGCTGTTTCCTAAGGCCGAGGAAATCTTGGGCAGCCCCAA
The DNA here is from genome assembly GCA_963745435.1 of uncultured Acidobacteriota bacterium. GTDB lineage: Bacteria > Acidobacteriota > Terriglobia > Terriglobales > Acidobacteriaceae > Gp1-AA133. Next base: position 758,268 of record CAVUXK010000008.1, read on the forward strand.
CGTCGCCGAGGACCCAAGGCTACTGGAGGATTGGGCGACACTGCGTTCCGTGCGCGAGCAGGTGCTCAAAGAACTCGAGTCCGCGCGCAACGCCAAGCAGATCGGCAAGGCGGTCGAAGCGCAAGTCAAGGTTGCCGCCTCAGAGCCGGTGTATTCAGTCCTCGCGCGCTACCGCGATCAACTCCGCTACGTGTTTATCGTGTCTGCGGTGACGCTGGAGCAGAAGTCCGGCAACGGCACCGGCGCAGTAACGGTGTCGGTCAGCAAGGCCGACGGGCAGAAATGCGAGCGCTGCTGGAACTACTCGGTGCACGTCGGCGAAGACAAGAACTATCCGAGCGTCTGCGAACGCTGCAGCGCCGTGCTCAAAGAGCTTGAGGGGAACTCAATAGGCAGCCAGGCATACACCCACACCATGCGCAAATTCCATCTCCTGATAGCTGCGTTCGTGGTGGTGCTCGACCGCCTGGCCAAGTTGGCGGTGGAACGCAAGATTCCTCTGCACGACGGCATCCAGATCATTCCCGGCTTCTTCCGCCTGACCCATCTGGAGAACCGTGGCGCCGCTTTCGGCCTGTTTGCGGATTCATCCTCGCCTTGGACGGTCGGCACGCTGGTGCTCTTCTCAGTGGTCGCGCTGCTTGTTGTGTCAACCCTGCTCTGGAAAAACAGTCACACTCTCTCGACGACAGGTGTGGGTCTGTCGCTGATTCTGGGCGGCGCCATCGGCAATCTGTGGGACCGTTTGACGGCAGGACACGTCACGGACTTTTTGCTGTTCTACGTGAAGTCCTACCAGTGGCCAGCCTTCAACGTAGCCGACAGTGCGATCGTGGTGGGTGCGGGATTGTTGGTGTACGAGATTCTGTTTACGAAGGCGCCGGCGGGGCAGGTCACAGATCACAGGTAACGGGTCACAGGAAAAACAGGTCTGCGATAGGCTTCTTGGCCTTACCTGTCACCCGTGACCTGTTACCTGTCACCTTGCTTCTCCATACAGCTGCTTATAAACATTCGCATTCCGCATGATGGCCTGCACGTACTCGCGGGTCTCGGTGAAGGGAATGGATTCTACGAATTCCTGCGCGTCGCGGTACTTCCCTGCCGCCAGCCAGTCTTCCACCCGATCGGATCCTGCGTTGTAAGCCGCGAGCGCGTACTCGAATGATCCGAACTTATCGACCATGCTCTTGAAGTAGCGGGTGCCCAGTTGCAGGTTCACCGTGGGCGTGTAGAGCTGGCTCGGACTGAAGTGATGCATCTTCACTTCTTTGGCGACCTTCTTGCCGGTCACTGGCAGTAACTGCATCAACCCGACGGCATTGGCCCGCGAGATCGCATTCGGATTGAATTCCGACTCCTGCCGGATCAACGACGCTACCAGGTACGGATCGAGTTCGTTCTCACTCGAAAAGCGTTTCAGGTCGCCCCAGTAAGCCTTCGGGAACAGCGCTTCCCAGTAGGTGCGCGGCAACTCGGGAACGTCCACAGCGAAGTAGTTCGGTACGCCGCGTTTCATGACTTCAATGGCGCGATCGTAGCGCCCGCTGTCCTGGTAGAGACGCGCGGTCTCGGCCAGCATCCAGTTGCCGTCGTCGCTGAGCGGGCCGGCCTGAATTTCGCGGACGGCAAAGTCCACCAGGCCGCCATTTTCCAGAAGCCGAGCTTTCTGCACATGCAAATCTTCGGCCGGTGGATCGCTAGTAGTGAACTTGTTCGTCAGATCAAGCGGCGGGAACACGATCGAGCAGCGCGTACTGAGCCGGTTCGGTAGATGGCTTCAGAACCTTCAGCCGCTGACGCGCCAGCTCGGCATAGTAGAAATTTCGGAATCGGTCGGAGAGCTTCTGATAGTAGGCGCGTGCCTTGTTGGGCTCGTTGTCTTCCTCAGCCAGTCGCGCGCGCCAGTAAAGCGCCGCCGGGACTTCACCGGAATTCGGATAGAGCGCGATCTGCTGATCGAACTCCTGCTTGGCTTCTTCGTTCCGCCCCTGGCGCAGGCTCAGCCAGGCGACTTTCCAGTGGGCGTAAGAGGCTCGCGCCCCATTCGGAAAGCGCTGCTGCGTTTCGCGGTAGGCATCGATCGCGCGGTCGTAGTCCCTCCGCAAGAGGTAGACGTTCCCCGCCGCCAGCAACGACTGTTCCAGCCACTGACTGGTTGGGGCGCTCTGCCGGAGTTGCCCCTGCAACCGCAGGAATTCGTCGTCCTCGTTAGCCGCGCGGGCAACCTCGCCCAGCAGGTAAAGCTTCTGCGCAGCAATGTCGGGAGTGCTGTCGGGCGTCGAGCTCAAGACCTGCTTCGCGTCTTTGCTGCGGCCGCTTTTTTGCAGGGCCGAAGCCAGCGCCAGTTGTAACCCGGGTCGTTCTTCCGGACTCACTTCGTCGAGCAGGTCGCGATAATCAGTCGCCGCGTCGCTATAGCGCTTTCCCTTGGCAAAGAGGTCAGCGCGTGTGCGCCGTTCGGCCAACAAAAGCGGCTGGATCGAACCACCTAGCTTTTTCAGTTCGGTGCTGGCGGTGTCAGCCTCAGGACTCGTGGGCATTTTGTAGTACACGTTGCGTAGCGCTGCTACTGCTTTTGCCGAATCCCCCATCGCCGCGTAGGCGCGTCCCAGGCCGAGTTCAACGTCCGCTCGGGCGGGAACCCGATCTTTCTCAAGCAACGCGGCTGCTTCAGTGGCACGATTGTCAGCCAGCAGTGCACCCGCATAGACCACATGCGCATCTTTGGTCAGCAACGAATCCGGATATTTCTGGCTAAAGTCAGCCAACGTCGCCACGGCCTCAGCCGTGTGTCCGGTTTGCAGATACGAACTGCCCAGGTAGTACGCGACGTAATCGCCCAGGTCGCCGGCGCGCGGACGCGCATGATTCAGCGGATCGATTGCCTTCGCGTAGTCGTGATCGAGAATGTGCGCGTATCCGATCGCCAACCAAGCCAAGGCTCCAGCATCTTCCTTCGAATGACGCTGAGCATAGGCCGTCACTCCAGCGTAGGCCTGAGGAGTCCTCTCCTGCAGCAGTTGCTGCGCCATCGGGCGCAGACTCGCCGACGCCACAAACGCCTGCCGGATGCGCTGCACACGCGGCGACATGCGGCGCTTGCGCTTCCGGGCCGCAGGGGTCTTTGCAGTGGACTTCGATTTTGATTTCGCCGTCTTCGCAGACGAGCTCGATGTTTTGGAGGAACTCTTACGCGTAGAGGGAGCAGCCGCACTGTCGGATTGCTTTCCGAGTGCTTGCGGCAAAAGCCACAGAGATCCGCTGGTGATCCCTGCAGCAACGAACACAATGAGTTTTCGGGAGGACAACACGCTTAATTTCTACCGCCGGAAATTGGGTCCCATTACTGAAATATCGTCTTCTGCCAAGCTGCGCACGATCTCGGCCTGCAGATAATCGACGTTCGCCGCCACCGTATTTCCATAGCGCTTCTTGAAGGTAGCGCGACTCTTGTCGATGTCTTCCTTCAACCGGTCATACAAATCCTTGTTCTTGCGACCCTCGGCAACCTTGGCCTGGTTGTACAGCTTGATCTCATCCACTAGCAGGCGCGCAAAACGTTGGGCCTTGCGATGTACGTCGGCGTCTTCGTCGCTCAGCGCCGGTGCCGCGTGGCCGACGGATCCGGCCGGATCGACTCCTGCCGCCGCAGCTGCCGCCGAAACCACCTCCACCTGCGCAGGTTCCGCGACGGGTGCTTCATAGGCTGCAGCAGCGGAAGCAGTATGTCGAGGCGTATGGCCAGCAAAGGGATCATTGAAACTGGTCGATGCCTGCATCGCCGGCGCTGGTGCACTATCCGCATAGGGAGCAGTTTCGCGCGGGGCTTGCTTGCGCAGCGAGACCAACTCCAGCCATGCGCTCGTCGAGACCACCAGTAACTCTACCGAGGCCGTATCCAGACGATCCTTGTCAAGACCGCAATCTGCATACAGGATCGCTGCCACCTTGTCCTTCAACAGCAGCGGAAGCATCACGATGTGATCGTCCGCCGGACCGCCGAAACGGTCGATGAAGCGCGGATCCATATCGAGGACTTGGCCGCTGAAAGGAGCTTTTTCCTGCAGCACCCGTTCCGGCAGTCCGCGGGTCGCTTCCAGAGCAAAGTCTTTCACGCCGTCATTGTCTTCGAAGCCGCGTCCCTGCCATCCGGTTGCCGCGCCGCCTTTAATTACGAACAGCGCCGTACGCCCCGCGTGCTGGGCAACGCTGTCGAGCAGCGCGCGCAATATTTCTTTCTGAGTGCTGCCGGCATGAATGGCGGCCACACCGCGCAGCAGATCTGCCGGCCCCGCGCCTGCGCCATCATGCGCGCTTGCTTCGGCCGCGCCCTGCGGCAGTTCTTCGAGAACTCTACGCACCAGTTCCTCACGGATCTGCGGAAGGTGTCCTTGCAGAACCTGCGTAACCACACGCTCGACGATGTGCCCAATCTCGTTCGTGCCTGTCATGAATTCTCGGTAACTCTCGGAAAAGCGCTGGCGAATTCTCCAGCTAACCCTTGATTATACGGTACTTGCGCCATGCCTTCCGGTGCCTTTAGGACGTGTTCCCCCGTGCATCCGGCCCTACCCAAGAAATTTATCGTAAAGCGCACCACACCGGATACGGCAAAAGCACTCGTCAGAAACCTTGGTTACCAAGTAGAATAACAACTTCGCGTTCCGCGAAAGCCTCGCAAAATACTGCATCGGACCAAGAATGAGCGCCATCCAACCAAACATAGGCGAACCCGTTAGCGACGAGATGGCGCTGGTTCAGGCTGCTAAGAAGGGCGACGTCTCTGCGTTTGAAGGGCTGGTGAAGCGATACGATCGCAACGTTTTTCGGATCGCGCAGCACATCACGCAGAACCGGGAAGATGCGGAAGACGTGGTTCAGGACGCGTTCCTGAAGGCGTATAGCAACCTGGAACAGTTCCAGGGCCAGTCGAAGTTCTACACTTGGCTGGTTAGGATCGCCGTCAATGAAGCGCTGATGAAGTTGCGGCGCCGGCGGCCCGAGCGTACCGTCTCGCTGGATGAGGATGTCAAGACCGAGGAAGATTCGGTTCCCCGCGAGATCGCGGATTGGAGTCCGAATCCCGAGCAACTCTACAAGCAAGCGGAGTTGAAAGATATCTTGACGCGGACGATCCAGGGCTTGCCGCCGAGTTTCCGGACGGTTTTCGTCTTGAGAGATGTGGAAGGGCTTTCCACCGAGGAGACGGCTGAGGCTTTGGGTCTCAGCATCCCAGCGGTGAAATCAAGATTGTTGCGGGCGCGCCTGCAACTGCGGGAGCGGCTCAGCCGCTACTTTAAGAAACGTGAGAGCGGAGATGGCCAAAAGTGAAATGCTCTGAATTCCTGCAAGAGCTGACGAATTATCTGGACGGCGCCCTCGATGATCGGACGAAGTCCGAACTCGAAGACCACTTGGCTTGGTGCCACAACTGCTACGTAGTATGCGATACGACCAAGAAGACTATTGAGATTTATCGCGACTCCGAGCTTTACGAATTGCCCGACGATTTGCGAACGCGACTGCGCTCCGCAATCATGTCGAAGTGCCAGCAAAAGAAAAAGACCCAGGAGAGCTTTTAGCAACACATCCCCCCTCCCCCTCCCTGCAAAAATTAAGGTCACTTGTATGCAGAAGTTTTCATTTGTCCGGCTTTCGGACAGAGGATCCTGTGCGGCAAGTCGAACCTTTTCTCAAGCATCCGAATCTAAGTAGATGTCTGGAGTTGGCTGTCGCATTGCACTACTGATCATTTGTGGTTCTGGGGAGGTTTCGCAATGGGGAAGGTTTTCGATGCGCTTTTCGGTTGCTGGCACCAGCGCTACAGTTTTCCAATCACCGTGAAGCCTGGCGTGCGGCGCAACAAAGCCGCTGCCCTCACGGGGACCTACGTGGTTTGTCTGGATTGCGGCAAAGAGTTCGGCTACGACTGGCAGGAAATGCGAGTCGTGTCTGGCACGCAGAGACAGACAGGCGCGGTGCGGTCGCTCGCGACCAAGGAAGCGGCCTGATCGGCACATTCGCGAACTAGTCGTTTCGATGCAAAGCAAAACCGGCAGCGCAGGCTGCCGGTTTTTGTGTCTGATTCAGTCGACGGCTTAGTCGTCGCGGCGATGCAGGGTCGGGCGATCGTCGTCCCCGCCCTTGTCACCGTTCTTGTCGCTGGGCTTGTCGGTGGTCGACGCGCGCCGCAAGCTGGGCTTGCTGCCGCCCTTGTCGTCCACCATCTTCCGGCGGTTCTCCAGGCTCGCCAGCCGAGCCTTCACATCTGCAAACTCCGAAGTGGTGACGATGTACTGCTGGCGTGCGGGAAGAATGCGGGAAATCTCTTCCTGCGACTTTGTGATGCGATCCGGTGTCTGGGGATGTGTTGAGAATGCCCTCGCCAGGGTGCCGGCCTTCTTCTTCTCACGCGCTTGAAGTTTTTCGAAGAACGCTACGTACGCGTTGGGGTCGTATCCCGCCTTGTACATGTACTGCAGCCCTAGATAATCAGCCTCTGATTCGAAGTTGCGGGAGAACGCAAGAAAGCCCATCGGTATCCCGAGACCGGCCGCCGAGCGCACCGCATAGCCAATTCCGCCACCCACGAAGATCAGCGGAATCGTACCGATGTTCATCCACTGGGCGCGCGTCATCTGGCGAGTGCTGTGGCGTGCCGCCACGTGCGCGATCTCGTGCGCCATCACGCCCGCAAGTTCGGATTCCTCATCCGCCGCCAGAATCAATCCCGTATTCACATAGAAGAAGCCGCCGGGCAGCGCGAACGCATTGACCTCGTCCGAATCGACCACCTTGATCGTGAACGGAACCTGCGCATCCGAGTTGCGCACCAGATTCTGCCCAATGCGGTTCACATATTCCGTAATAACCGGATCGCGGATCAGCTTCGAGGTCGCTTCTACTTCTTGGGCATACTGCTTGCCCATGCGGATCTCGCCTTCGAGCGAGTACCAGTCGCCCAATCCCCGTCCACCCACTTTGCGATTGCCGATGGCGTTTACGTCGTTCTTGCTGCCGTCGTGCTTAACCTTGCTGTCGTCCGGCTGCGCGACCACCTTCGGCGGATCCTTCTTGACTGCATCGTCGGCTTTGGAAGTGTCGTCCTTCTTTGCGTCATCCTTAGAATCCGTATCCGGCGTGGGCTTCGCCGTCGGGTCGGACGTCGTCTGGGCAGAAGCGTCCGATGGATTCCGTCGTAAAGTAGGTTTGGCCGAAGGGCTTTGCTGATCCGCAGGAGTTTCGGGCTTCTGGTCCGGAGCGCTCTGCTGGGCAGAGGGTGTTTGCTGATCTTTCGTGTCTTTTGAATCCTGCTGCGCTACTGCGGAAGAAGCCAGCAACAGTCCCGAGAAAACGATTGCACCTGCCGAGAGGCGAAACTTCATAAAAACTCCTGCCCTGGACCCGGGCCCCACTTGCGGAAATTATACGCTCGGGTAGATGTGGAACTCCTAGCGATTCTTATGACTTGGACGCCGAAAGGGCAGGAGGGGTTATCCGCAAAGCGTTTTCGCTCAGGTAAGAATTCGCAGACAAATCCAAGGTAAAGCTCTGTGAAATCCCATAGATGCTAGTTTCATCCGGTCTATCGTGGAGCAAAACTACGCAAAATCAGGTCAAAACCCGGACGCAACCGGTCAAAATCGGCGTCGGGAGCGACGAACACCAGGTAGAGGATCAGATTCCCTTTCGCCTGCACTGCAACCATCCGAATCCTCTCCGGCACCGGCTGCCCCTGCTCTCGAATCGCCGAATTCCCCAGCAGTTCCACGCTCTTGGCCGCCCGGCCGCCTACGGTGAGATCTTTCGGATTGCCTGCCTGCCGGAGGGCAGGATTCGTGTCGCGAATCGAACTGATCAGTTGGCGGGTCGCTTCGCCCAGTTCCTTCGCTCCGCTGCCGGGCGTGAAGGCGCTGACGATGGTCCCGTAAGCGACAGTCTCGCGGTCTGCCCCGCCCTTCGGGTACATGGTGAGCGACGAATTCTTTTCCCCGACGATTTCCCAATTCGCCGGATAGGAAACGCGAAACGCACTGTGCTCATACGGCCTGAGATTCTCGACCGAGAGTTCTTTCGCCGACAGACGTCGTAGCGCGACTTCAGGCGCGGAGTCTTTCGCAGATTCCACTTTGCCCGGCGGGATCGTGGACAGCGCATTCTTAGCCGCCAAAAACTCGGCGCTGTCTCTCTCCTGAAATTTCTTGACCGGGAAACGCGACAGGATATTGGCGACGTCACGAGCGCGATTGCCCGGATCCGGGTGCGAAGCCAGGAAACTCGGCCCCCCTCCGCCTCCCTGCTGGTCCTTCAGTTTCTGAAAGAAGGTCACCATGGCGTGCGGATCGAAGCCAATGTCGTAGATAATCTGGGCCCCGACCATATCGGCTTCGGTTTCGGCGTCGCGCGAATATTTGGTGAATACCGATCCGGCTCCGATCGAAATGCCCATCTGCGCGAGCGATCCGGCCCACCCGCCAACGCTGGCGCCGAGCACGCCGCTCAGAATCGCCAGCGGAATCGCAGCCTTGCTTTGCCGCGAAGCCTGTCGCGTCGAGTGCCGCATCACGACGTGCGACAGCTCATGCCCCATCACACCGGCAAGCTCGGCCTCGCTAGCCGCAGCGATCGTTCCCGTATTCACGTAAATCGGTCCGCCCGGCAGCGCGAACGCGTTGATTTCCTTCTGATTCACGACGCGGAACGTATAGGGAAACTTGTATCCGGGCGCCTTCGCAGCCAGTCGGTTGCCGAGCGCGTTGATGTACTTCGACACCGGATGATCGACCGGCAGCAGCGGCAGTTCTTTTTCGATCTCCGGGATTGCCTGCCGCCCGTAATCCACTTCCTGCTCGAGCGAGTAACGATTCCCGCTATTGGGGTTCGCCGTGACACGGCCCTTCTTCGGATCGACATTGGCGAAGGCGACAAGCGTCGTCAGGATCAGTGCGACCGCAACGGCCGATCGCAATCGCGAACTTTGTTCTGCAAGCTTCATTGCGTTTTAGATCCGGAGTTCATCCTGCCAAAAAACCGTAGCGCCGGCGTCCCGCCGGCAGTCGCGAGGGCGTCCTCGCCCTCGCATACCGAGACTTTCGCGAGTCCGAGGTTCTTACCGCGCTACATCACTTAGTCGTCATCATCACGCGATCCAGCCGGAAATACCGTGTGCTTCGCCGCCGGCATTTTCACGCTTCCTTTCCGCTCGCGCCACAGGATCGCGTTCAGCACCTGCGTATCGACCGCATCCGGACGCGTGAAATCCATGCGCGACGAGGCTTTCGCTCCTTTCGCTGCCGCAGCGTTCACTTTGTAGATGAGCCCATTGTCACGGTTCGAAGTGTCCACCTGAAACGGCGCTTGATTCCCGGCGCCCGAAAACGATCCGACCATCAGCGGCGCATAACCGTCATTCACATTCATTGGCGGGAGTCCAAGAAGTTCCTCCATGCTATGCACCACGCTGGCCGTCGTGAAAAAGCCATGCTCGACCGTCGGATGATCGCCCGCAACCGGAGCGTATTTGCTGATCACTAGCACGACCGAGCGATGCGCATCCACATGATCGACGCCGTCCTGCGCGTCGTCTTCGAGCACAAAAATCGCGGTGTCGTCCCAGTACGCGCTGTGCGAGACTGCCTCGACGATCCTTCCCACCGCCAGATCGTTGTCGGCCACCGAGGCCGAGGGCGTTGCCCTCCCTGACCGCGTGCCCCCGGTATGGTCATTGGGTAAGATGCATGATCACAAGGTTGGGAAGCTGCTCACCCTTGCCGTCTTTTCTCGCCTGCACAAAATTCTGAAATTCATTCAGAAATTCATCCGCCCGCAGTTGGTCCGGGTAATCCACATTGAACGGCGGATAGGCTAGGTCCGTATGCTCCTTGAGCTCCTTCATCGTGGCGATCGTCTTCTTGCTGAGCGGCACCGGCCACGGATATGGACTCGCGCTGCCTTTCGGATCGCCCAGCGTCGCTGGCAAGGGCTCGCCCTGGCGGATTGCGTCATGCTCGCACGCCTCGCCCTGCGGCTGGGGATTCCCTTCCGTCGGCGTGGCATCGGGCGATTTCAGCGGGCAAAAGTCGGCTTCAATGAATTCGCCATAGTCTCGGTAGGTGATGCCATGACTCGCAGAGTTCACCCACAGATACCCGGTCTGCGGCGAGTCCACATTGGGAATCCCACGATCCACGGGATACTCCTCCGCCACCGATCCGCTGAAGTCATAGGTGCGCTCCTGCCCGCGATACGTAATCTGCCACGTCGCTTCGTTGTAGTCGCTGGTGATCGCGGCTGTCGACCAGTCGTGCCCGTTGCCGGAAACTTCCCCGCTGTCGTAGAAATTGTCGAAGATCCCAAACTGCAGCGCCAGCTTGTGCTCGTTGGGCGTGATCTCGCGCCCGTACATGGTTAGCGACGGGTCGCCGTTCGCTTCTTTCAGGTCGCCGAAGATCTGATCGTAGGTACGGTTCTCCTTGATGATGTAAATCACATGCTTAATGGGATTTGTACCGCCGGGAAACTTGAAGGTCCCCGCGTCGGCATGCAGCCGGTTCCCGTCTTCCACCTGCTTGGTGAGCTCCGGCAACTTCTTGATCGCATCCGCGAAGTTCACCCGGCCCAACGATCCGTACAGCAACGTCGCAATGTAGGGATGCTCGCGCTTCCTTCGTCCGGCCGGAATCACGTTCTGTCCATTGTTCGGCCCGGTGCTGTGCCCTTTCGCAGTCGCAATCCACAAATCGTCGCCGTGCATTGCGAGCGCCGTCGGATACCAGTCTGTAGGGATGAAACCAGCGGCGCCTTGAGGCGCGTCGAGAGTTCCCGCCTTGTCCTCCAGGTTAAAGACGGCCACGCCGTTCAGCATGGCCGTTGCGACCAGCAAATGCTTTCGATCTTTCGAAAGCGCGAGCGCGACCGGAGAGGTGCCGCCGTAAGCTTGACCGCTGAGCCGCGTTGAGAGCCAGCGAGTGGGCTTCCCGTCGGCGGTCGAGATCCCAACGACCCGGTCGGCGTTGGAGAGCGTCACGTACAGCGTCTTCTCGTCGGTACTCAATAGCAGCGCAGTGGGGTGCGACCCTGGTGCGATCTCCGAATCGGGTTTCGCCAGTGAAATCCGCCGGACCACTTGCCCACTTGCGAGATCCAACTCCGCGACTTGCGATGCGTTCCACAAACTGCACCATGCCCGACGACCATCCCGTGCCACGACCACCGTGTACGGATAGTCGGAAGGAATCAACCGGTTCGAGCTCAGGTCAAATTGATGAACAATCTGCCCGCTCGCCGCATCGATCAGAATCGCGCTGTCGGAGTAGTTGTTTGCGACGAGCAACCGTTCACCCTTGTCGCTCGGTACCACGGCCAATCCGGCCGGATATGGGGTCGCCGTACCCGCAGGCGTATTGAACACTCCGCCCGCCACATATTTTCCTGGTGCGAGCTTCGTGGGTTCGATCTTGATGAGACGATCTGGCGCGACCTTGCCCTGCTGAAAGGAGTAGACGGCAATCGCATTCCCGGTATCGCCGGCTTTGGTGCCAGTTGGATCGGTGATCGATCCCAAGGACGCGTACAGATGCTGACCATCTCCGCTGAATGCTAGCCCCACAAAATAACTCTGATGGGATTGCTCGGCGAGCCGGTCGTCCGGAAAATCCTTCACTTCCCCGCTCGCAAGATTCGCGATCGAGATCGATTGCCGGCCACGACTGTCCTGCGTTCCATAACCAGAGTGCACCATGGCCGCGTAGTGCCCGTCTGGGCTGAGAGCGATCGTCGCCGGAAAGCTGTTGAGAGGCGAGATCCGGCCCGTCTCCGCCGCGAGAGTCTTGCCGTTCGGCAAATTGACGGGCGACTTCGCCGACTTCTCCTGTCCGGTTAACGAATTTGCGCCGAGAAACAAAAGGCTAGCTAACAAGGCGATTGTCTTACGCACGAGTTCCTCCGCAGAAAACAGAAAGCCGGTCAGTATCTCTGACCGGCTCCCAGGATTGCAATCTGGTGAAGCTTCAGTGGGTCTCGCTGGCCGCGCGTTGCGCCGCCTGCTCCTGGCCGTTGGGTTCCTGCGGAGCGTTATGCCGGACGTCAGCCCCGCGCACCCAGAAGATCACATCCTCAGCAATGTTGGTCGCGTGATCGGCCACCCGCTCCAGATTGCGCGCCACCAGCAAGGCATCCAGCGCCTGCCGGGTCGTCTCCGGACGCTCGTTCATGGTCTTGACCAGCACGATGAAGGCTTCATCCCGCATGCGATCGACCACGTTGTCCATTTCAAGCACGGCCTGCGCCAGCTCGGCCTTGGCTTCGATAAACGATTCCAGCGACCGGCGCACCATCGCGCTCACGGCCGCTGACATGCGGCCGATATCCACCGGAAGATCCACTGCGGGCAGCGCAACCATGTCCATCACGCGCTCCGCGATGTTGACCGCCTGATCGCCCACGCGCTCGAGGTCGGCATTGATCTTGGTGACGGCAAGAATGAAGCGGAGATCGACCGCCATCGGTTGCTGCATGGCGAGCATGTCGAACGCCAGCTCGTCGATTTCGCGCTCGGAGATGTTGATCTGGGTCTCGCCCTCGAGCACCATCTGGCAGCGTGTAAGGTCGCGGTCGAGATAGGCTTGGCAGGCGCGATCCACGGCCTGTTCGGCGAGCCCTCCCATCCGAAGCAGCTTCTGGCGCAATTCGTCGAGGCCCTGCTGAAATCGGCTACGCATTATCCAAACCTGCCTGTGATGTAGTCTTCGGTGCGTTTGTCCGTGGGATTCGTGAAAATCTTCTCCGTCTTGTCGTACTCGATCATGCGCCCCAGAAGAAAGAATCCCGTGTATTCGGCCACGCGCGCCGCCTGCTGCATGTTGTGCGTCACGATCACGATAGTGTACTGCGCTTTCAATTCGAAAATGAGCTCTTCGATCTTGCCGGTCGAGATCGGATCGAGCGCCGAGCACGGCTCATCCATCAACAGTACTTCCGGTTCAACTGCCAGCGCGCGCGCGATGCACAGGCGCTGCTGCTGCCCGCCGGAAAGGCTGGCACCCGATTTTTTGTGGACGGAATCCTTCACTTCATCCCACAGCGCGGATGAGACGAGCGATTTCTCGACCACGTCGTCGAGATGCTTCTTGTCGCGGTAACCGTTCAGCTTCAGCCCAGCCGCAACGTTTTCGTAAATCGACATCGTCGGAAAAGGATTCGGCTTCTGGAACACCATGCCGATGCGGCGGCGTAGCTTCGTCGCTGATGTCCCCTCGTACGCGTCGTACTCGCCAATCTTCACCTTGCCTTCTACGCGCGCCTCGGGGCTGGTCTCGTGCATGCGGTTCAGGCAGCGAATAAACGTCGACTTGCCGCAGCCCGAAGGACCGATCAAAGCTGTCGCGTGATTGGCTTGCACGTTCAGATTGATATCGTGCAGCGCCTGGGTCTTGCCGTACCAGGCATTCAGGTTTTCGACCTGGATTCCCACACCCATGGTTAGGCCACTCCTCCGAGAGTTCCGCGCCGCACTACGAAACGCACCGCCGCCACTGCCGACACGATCAGGATGATCAACACCAGCGCGCCCGCCCAGGCCTGCCGGTGCCAGTCGTCATAGGGAGAAATCGCATACGTGAAAATCTGCAGCGGCAGCGCGGCGGTCGGCTGATCCAGGCGCCAGTTCCAGAACTGATTGCCGAACGCCGTGAACAGCAGCGGCGCGGTTTCCCCGGCCACGCGCGCGAACGCCAGCATGACTCCGGTGATGATGCCAGAGGTCGCGGTGCGCAGCGTGATCGAGAGCGTCGTTCGCCAGCGCGGAACGCCCAATCCGTAGGCCGCTTCGCGCAGCACGTTCGGAACTAGCAGCAGCATTTCTTCGGTCGTGCGCGTGATGGTCGGAACCATCATGATGGCCAGCGCGACGCCGCCGGCGAGCGCGGAGAAATGCTTCTGCCGCAACACTACGAGCGCGTAGGCTACGATTCCGATCACGATCGAAGGCACGCCGTTCAAAACGTCGGAGACGAATCGCACTAGGTCGCCGAAGCGATTCCGCCCAAACTCGGCGAGATAGATGCCCGCTCCGATTCCCAGGGGCACGCCCATCAAGCTTCCAATCGAGAGAATCAGGACGGATCCGGCGATGGCATTGGCCATGCCCCCGCCCAGTTCTCCCGGCGGCTTGGGTGTCTGCGTCAGGAAAGCCCAAGTTCACCGACCCGATTCCCTTGTAGACGAGGTAGCCGAAGATCGCCACCAGCGGCGTTAGCACGATCACGACGGTCGACACCGCAAAAGTCGTCGCCATCGCATCGGTGATTCGTGCGCCATAAACTGATTTCGAGTTTGGGAGTCGCCGACGCGGGTATCAGGCACGAGCCCTCGCAGGCTGGCCGCGTGTAACGCTCCATACCATGAAACGGGCCAGCGCGTTGACGATGATGGTCACCAGGAACAGGGCCAGATCCAATTTCGATGAGTGCGGAGAGGTAGAGATTCCCAGCGGCTTCGCTGAACTCGTTGGCCAGCACGCTGGCCATGGTGTATCCGGGAGCGAAAAGCGACTTCGCGATCTCCGGGCGGTTGCCGATCACCATCGTGACGGCCATGGTCTCGCCCAGCGCTCTACCCAGGCCGAGAATCACTCCACCCACGATGCCGGCCCGCGCATTGCGCAGCACGCCGATGCGAATCATTTCCCAACGTGTTGCGCCTAAGGCGAGCACCGCTTCACGCTGATGCTGCGGCACCACCTGCAACACCTCGCGCGTAATCGACGAGATGATTGGAATGATCATGATCGCCAGGATAATTCCCGCGCCCAGCATCCCAATCCCATAAGGCGCGCCTGAAAAGAATCCGGTCCAGCCAAGCGTTCTCGCAAGGAAGGGTTCGACGTAGTTCCGCAGGATGGGCACGAGCACGAAGATCGCCCACAGCCCGTAGATCACGCTCGGAATCGCAGCCAGCAACTCGGTCGTGAACGACAGCGGGCCCCGCAGCCACTTCGGACACATCTCAGTCGTGAACACTCCCAGACCAACGGCGAGCGGCACCGCGATGATTAGCGCTAACAGCGAGGAAACCAGCGTCCCATATACGAATGGCAACGCTCCGTACTGATCGTTGACCGGGTCCCAATCCTGTCCCCAGAAAAACTTCCATCCGAAAGCATGCCAGGAGAGTTGGGAGCGGCTGACCAGTTGCCAAACGATCAACGCGAGGATCAACAGTACGACCAGCGCACAGCCCAGAATCGCCCAACTGAACACGCGGTCGGCCAGCACTCCATCGGAGGAGTTCAGCAGCGGATTATTGCGCGTCTTGGCGTGAGTTCCAGCCACCGGCTGAGGCCCCGCGGTCTGCGGGCGAAACAGGGCTTGATTCGCCATGGCTGCACGCTAACAGAAACGTGTTACAGGAGTGTTAAAAGTGCTTTTTCACCTGCAACTTGGCGGACTTTGCGGACGCCGGCTTCGGCTACAAAGATTCGTTCGACTCAACATCTCGCAAAGACTGCCAATCCGTTAGAATCGTGGACCGCAACTAAAATCTCATGCCCGTTTTCGCCGCGGTTGATATCGGTTCGAACTCGGTTCGCCTCAAGATCGCCCGCCTGCGCGGCCGTAAACTCCACGCCATTCACGAAGACCGAGAAGTTACCCGCCTGGGCGAAGGCGTGTTCCGATCGAACTTCCTCTCGCCCGAGTCCATGGCGGAAACCGTCAAAGTTCTCCGTCGATTTCACCGCACCGCGCAGCGTCTGGGCACGGATTCAGTCCGAGTGGTTGCCACCAGTGCCCTGCGCGATGCGCGCAACTCGCAGGCCTTTCTGGAGTGGGTGCGATCCGCTACCGGATGGACCGTCGACATCATTTCCGGCCTCGAAGAAGGCCGCCTCATTCACCTTGGGCTGGTGGCGAACCTGCGCCTCAGCACGTCGACCGTGTTGATGATCGACCTCGGCGGCGGCAGTTGCGAATTGACCGTCTCGCGGCGCGGACATATTCGCGATACGGTCAGCCTGCCGCTCGGCGCAGTCCGACTGACCAACGAATTCCTTAGCCACGATCCACCGCGCAAGGGCGAGTTGCAACGCATGCGCGGTTTCATAACGCGCGAAGTCGGACGAGTTTCGGCAAAGATTGTCGCGTCGCGGGTCAACGCTGCCATTGCGACTTCGGGAACCGCAGCCGCGCTGGCTGCCGCCGCCAGCCACTTGATTCGCCCATCGAGAAAGGGCCGCACCCCGGTTGTCACGCGCGCGGAAATGAAGCGCATCGCAAAACTCATCAGTCGCCTGCCCCTCGAAGAGCGCAAAAAGATCGTGGGCATCGGGCCGCGCCGGGCCGAAATCATTGTCGCGGGTGCGATGGTCTACCGCGAACTTGTGGAACGCTGCCAGCTTCGTTCCTTCCGCTACTCTCCGCTGGGCCTTCGTGATGGCCTGCTCGCGCAGATGGCCGCTGAATATGATCGCAGCACGCGTTCCGGCCGCCAGATCGAGTCCGAACGCTGGGATTCATTACAGCAGGCCGTGCACCATTACCGCGTCGACATGGGGCACGCCCTGCAGGTGCGGGATTCCGCCATGGAGTTGTTCTCTGCCCTGAAGTCACTCCATCATCTGCCGCCCGAATACCGCGAGTGGCTCTCCGCAGCCGCCATGCTCTACGAGGTCGGCGACTACGTGAACCGCAACGGACGTCATCGCCACGCACACTACATCATTTCCAATTCCGAAATTCTCGGCTACACGCCGGAACAGCGCCGCATCATCGCCGCTATCGCCCGCTACCTGGGCAAGTCGCGGCCCACCGCGACCGACGGCAATCTCAAGGGACTGCAGGCTCTCGATCAGGAGCACATTACAAAGGCTTCCATGCTGTTGCGGCTGGCGCGTTCCATGAATCTGGGACGGAGCCGTTCCGTGCAAAAGGCGCGAGTAACGATCCGTAATGGCGCGGTCAAGATGACACTGCTGTCAAAACGGAGAGTGGGACTGGATCTGGAGCTTTGGGCGATCGAGAAAGACCGGGACTACTTCCGTGAACTTTTCGGGCGGGAGCTTTCAGCGGCGGCAGCATAAAGAGAGCGGAGAACTTTCGGCGTGAGGCACCACGAAAGCGATCCCGCGGTCCGACGAAGTTCTACCTTGGCAACCGCGCCTTTCCTCAACTCCACGGCCGCTTCGCATCCTGTCGGGCTCACGATCCTTCCGAGGAACTCGCTCAAATTCGGATTGTGTCCAACTACCATGATGGCCTCGTGTCGCGCATACTTATCAAGGAGCTTGCGAAAGTCGGCGAATGTCCCTTGCGGGCGCAGCGCCGGTTCGATCTGCAGTTTGCCTTCGAAGCTCATCTCGTTGCCCACCAGCGATGCGGTTTGGGTTGAGCGCTTCAGCGGACTCGAGATCACCGCATCAACCTGCACGTCGAGCGCAGCCAGGGCGCGCCCCACGTAGCCGCACTGCTCGATGCCTTCCTTATCGAGCCCTCGCTTCTCGTCCTTCTTCGGCGTCGCCATTCGCTCGCCGGCGTTCGCGTGACGCAGGAAATAGACAATCATTCAGTTTTAGAGATCCTTTCCAACCGTGCTTCTTCGCCGGCCACGCGACGGTACAGAAGGAATTGACTGCAAGGGTTGTTTACCTTCCGCCAGCGCGATGAAGAATTCCTGTGCATTGAACGCGGCCGCACCGGATGGCGCTCTGCCCCCACGTTTGCCCGGAGTCTGCCACACGCGATGGTACGTACCATCTTTTGCAAGAATCCGCGTCTTCACGTTGTCGGCCAGATAGCCTTCCAGAATTTCCTGCCGCACGCGCTCCACCGCCATCGGATCCTTCAGCGGCGTAAGCACCTCGACGCGTTCGTAGAGATTGCGCGGCATCCAATCGGCGCTCCCAATATAGACTTCTTCGTCGCCCCCATTGGAGAAGTAGAAGATGCGGCTATGCTCGAGGAAGCGTCCCACTATACTTCGTACCTTGATACGGTCGCTGACCCCGCGCACGCCGGGCCGCAGCGCGCAGATCCCGCGCACCAGCAGATCAATTTCGACCCCGGCCTGCGACGCCTGGTACAGGGCCAGGATGGTTTTCTTATCGAGCAGCGCATTCATCTTCGCGATGATGCGCGCCGGGCGACCCAGCCGCGCATGCTCGGATTCGCGCGCAATCAGTTCCAGTAGCTTCTCGGCCAGGTCGAGCGGAGCGACCAGTAGTGGTTCGTAAGTAGGAGTCTCCGCATAGGCCGTGAGAAAGCTGAACACATCGTGCACCGCGCCGGTGACCTTCGGATCAGCTGTAAGCAGGCTCAAGTCGGTGTAGATGCGCGCTGTGGTCGCGTTGTAATTCCCTGTTCCAATGTGCGCGTAGCGCCGGGTCACGCCATCCGGATCGCGCCGTGCCAGCAGAGAAAGTTTGCAATGCGTCTTCAGCCCAACCAGGCCGTGGAATACCTGAACGCCAGCGTCTTCCAGATCACGCGCCCACCGGATATTCGACGCCTCGTCGAACCGGGCCTTCAACTCAACGACGGCAGTGACTTCCTTCTTCGCCGCAGCCGCAATCAACGCGGGAACAATCAGCGAGTGTTCGTTGGTCCGGTACAGCGTCTGCTTGATGGAAAGGACACGGTCGTCTTCCGATGCCGACTCAATAAACGAAATCACCGCGTCATACGAATCGAAGGGATGATGCAGCAGAACATCATGCCGCCTGAGTTCTTCGAACAAATCCTGCGACTTGGCCGTAAGCCGCAGCTCGCGCGGAATAAAAGTCTTGAACTTCAGCTCGGGATGCTTGGTCTGCTCGTAGACATTGAACAGCCGCGAGAGATTAACCGGCCCGTTCACCGAAAATACCTGCCACGGGTCCAATTCGAACACACCTCGCAACCGCTCGATGATCTCCGGATCGGCGTCGGCCTCGATCTCCATCCGCACCGCATCGCCCTTGCGCCGGTTGTGGAGTTCCGCGCGTACCGACTCCAGCAAGCTCCGCGCCTCTTCCTCAGCCAGATACAGATTGCTGTTGCGCGTGACACGAAATGCCGCCGACGACACGATGTCGTACCCGTGATACATGCGCGCGGCGTGAAACGCCACCAGGTCCGCCAGAAAAATGAAATCGACCGTGTCTTCGGAAGGCAGCCGGATCAGTCGCGGCAAAGCCCGCGGCACGGTCACTACGCCGGTGTACGTCATCGCCGATCGTCGCCGACGCCGCAGCAGGAACGCCACGCACAGCGCTTTGTTGATGACCCGGGGAAAAGGATGCGCAGGATCGACGGTGACAGGCGTCAGCAGCGGGTCAAGTTCACGCTCGCAGTATTCCTCAACAAACGATTTGGCCGCCGTGTCCAGTTCATGCAGCCCGAGAACCCGGATCCCGTGCTCAGCCAGCCGGGGCCGCAGATGCCCGTTCCAGCAGTCGTATTGTTCGTCGACGAAATCGTGGGTCTCGCGGCTGATGCGGTCGCGCTCTTCCATCAGCGTCAACCCGTCGGCCGCACCCTCGTTGTAGCCGTCTTCGATCTGTTGCACGAGTGAGGCCACGCGGACCTCAAAGAATTCGTCCAGATTGCTCGCGGAAATCGACAGGAACTTCAGCCGCTCGAGCAAGGGATTGTTCTGATCCGAAGCTTCTTCCAGAACGCGCCGGTTGAAGGCAAGCCACGACAGTTCCCGGTTGATGAAGTTCGTTGAATTGTCGAGTACAGGGCGCGCCATGGCTAGTGAGAAGTTCGTTCCGCGTGCAAGGGAGATTTGTTGAGGACAAGAAACTTTACTTCCGACCCGTCCTCACGTTTCACGTACATGAAATGCTTGTCGAGCCGCAGCGAGATGTTTTCTTCCGCTTTCCAGAAACTCGGCAACTCCTCGTGAGAGTTGCGGGGAAGAAACTCACCCTCGTAGCGCGTTCCATTCACGTCGACGGCTAACGTGTAGTACGGCTCTTCCGTCATGATCGCCGTATTCACTACGTATAACTGAACACGGTCGCGCTCCAGTTGGCGGATTTCGAGAATCGTCCCCGAGACGTATTCCCGCTGTACGCCGTAAACGGCAGAAACCGCTGCCACCAGGAGAACGCACGAAGTCGCGAGTCGGCGCAGCATGACGAACATCCAGTATAAAACAGTGCCGCCATTCCCGCTTTTGCGCGGTGCAGCACATAAATGACGGCATACGCGGACCTGAAGGCACCGCGGAACGGATGGAAATGGCATGGCCCCGCTCGTTCGTCATTCTTGCCAAACTAGCGGGGCCAGGCGAGGCAGTTAGAACGTGTAGATCAAATCAAACTGCAGCCGGTTCAACCAGGGCTCCACTTGTCCCGGCTTTACTCCCGTCGCCAGGGTGGCGTTCAGGAGGTTGCTGTTCAGGGTGCGCCCGTGCCACCACGTGAACCCGGCGACCGTGTTCTGCCGGATCTTCCACAGAGCATAAATGCGATGCTGCAGAATATTTGTGGGCGCGCGCTGGTCGCTTTCCGCGAACGTCGCGATCACCGCATCCTGTTCCTGCCGCAGCCACGCATAACCGAATTGCAGATCGCCCCGGTTTTTCTGCTGTCCCACGCTGGCATCGATCAGGTACACATGCGATTGCTTGCCCAAACTCGTGTTGACGGCTGGCCGGCTGGTCGTGCAGGTCACCACCAGCGTCACTGGATCCTGCGTGCAACCGCTTCGCGCGGAATTGTCGAAGGGATGGTCCGACGCATTGAGGTTGTTCTCGTATTCCAGGATCAGGTTGATGGGAAACTTCGCTGAGGGCGTCTTGATCTGGTTGTTCAGGAGGAAATCGGCGTACAGGAAGTTGGAAAGAAAGTGCCAAACCGGTGCGTTCGGCTTGCTCAAGTCAACCCATGTGGAATTGGTCATGCCGTTGGCCGCGGCCACGCAACCGTTCGCCCCCGGCACGTTGATCGGGACGGTCGGCAGGCTTCCTCCCGCTCCTGTGACCGCCGGATTCG
The DNA here is from genome assembly GCA_963745435.1 of uncultured Acidobacteriota bacterium. Classification (GTDB taxonomy): domain Bacteria; phylum Acidobacteriota; class Terriglobia; order Terriglobales; family Acidobacteriaceae; genus Gp1-AA133. Next base: position 779,242 of record CAVUXK010000008.1, read on the forward strand.
AGCAGCCAGGGCCTTCCCCGGGCACCTGGATTGGTCCCGTATTTCCTCCCGGCGGCGTGGTCGTAGGATTTCCGTTCAGCCCCGCTGTCGTCGCCTGCACCGCAAAGGCGCTCGAGTTCAGGATCGCATCCTGGTAGCGCCAGTTCTGCAGCAAGAACGACGGCGTTGCCGACCATGGCCCCACACTCAGCCGCGCTGAGACTTGCCCGCCCACGGCAAACGAGTCGTGCCCTTTGTACACGCCGCCCGTTCCCGAGGCCTCGTTGTAAAGCAACTGCATCGACTGGAATGTGACGTTCTGCACGCCGCGTACGCGATGAATGTCGAACGACAGTTTCTCGTCGAAGCCTTCCGGATTCAGGTCAGGATCGCCAGTCACCGATGTGCGCTGCCATTGATACGCGAATTTGCCGGCGGTCAGCGAAAGCCAACGATTTGCGACAGGGTTGTACGTGATGTACGCCCGGTCCAGGCCAATGGTCTTGCGATCGAAATTGTTGGTGAACGTCTCGTTGGTCGTTGTCGGATCTCCCAGCGACCCGGTCGCCAATGCAACCGCTCCGTAGAAATCTTCATTCAGTCTGCCGTCGAAGCCGAAGCGCACACGCACCCGCGCCCGGTTGCGGTCCGCGACTCCCTGCTGTATGAAACTCTCGCCACGAACCCGAACGTCCCCCGCCCAGCGGAAGCGCCCGAGTGTGCCTTCCAGCAACGACACGCGTTTTTGCTCATCCTGGGAGCTCACGATCTGATTCTGAACTGTCGTCTTCACGTCGGTCAGGTCCGAGGTCAGCTTCGCGACTGCGTCCTTGTCGGCGCTCGAAGCTTGGGCCGCAGCCACTTTTTGCTGCGCATCGCTCGCCGCCGACTGCGCCTGATCGGCGGTCTGCTGCGCCGCCTGTACGGCCTGTTCGCGTTGCGCAAGCGACTGTTGCAGTTGTTGAATTTGCTGTTGTTGGGCTGCGATGGCGTCCTTCAATGCCTGCACATCGGCCGCCGTTACCTGCGGCTCGGCAGCTTTAGCCTGGGCACGCTTGGTTTTCGTCCTGGTTGTGCTCTGGGCAAATAAGGCAAGGCTGAAAAGCGAAACCATCATCCATGCGAGTGCGGCTTTCGTCTTCATCTCTTCTTATCCTTGTGTCGCTTTGGGTAGGTTCGACCACGGGAAAGCTGTTGTACTACATGTAAGTCTATTATAATAGTAGCCTATTTACACCATTCCTTCAACAGAACCACTCTTTTCGGATCCGACGGCAATGGCGAGACCGCGTGCTCTCTCTCTTTCGTCTTCACCAAGCACGGTCTGCCGGTAGAACCTCGGACAGCCTCTCACGATTCTGGGCGAGGTGTTCGGCAAATCACATGCGGCGGAAGTGTACACTATATGCTGTTTAACATTGCTTATTTGTACGCTTGTAGGCGATTCACCACCGACTTTTCTCTATCGGTGATACAGCTGCCGCAATTCCGGTTTGACCGGCGCGAGGGTTGCTTGTACGATCTGCCCGCCATGGCAAAATCGAGAACATCAAAGCACGCGATTGAAGAATTACTGAGACTGCGCGACGCAGCTCTGGAACTTCAGATAAGTTATCCGACCATCAAGCAATGGATTTACCGGCGCAAACTTCGCAGCATTCGGACCGCAGGCGGCCACCATCGCATTCCGCGCAGCGAAGTGGATCGCCTGTTATTTCGCACAAGAGGCAAGACAGCTCTAGACCGAAAGGGAGCCTTCCGTCGCGTCAGTGGCAGGAATCAATTGGTGGGTCGCATCGATGCGGTGCGTATCAGCGGTCTAATGGCGGAGGTGAAGATTTCAATTGGTGAACAGCAAATCACTTCCATCATCACCGCGAGTTCCGCCCGTGAAATGCAGCTCAAGGCCGGCCAGACCGCCGCCGCACTCATCAAGGCGACCGAAGTCATGATTCTTCGGGTGTGAGATGAAAAAGATCCTGCTCATGAGTATTCGCAGATGTAGTTTGCTGTTGATCGTTGCTTTCGTGCTCATCGCCGACCTGGTCACTGCACAAGAGATTACGGTAGCTGCCGCTGCGGATCTCCAGTCTGCAATGCAGGAGATCACTACCAGGTTTCAACAGAAGACCAGTAGTCACATAAAAGTGATCTACGGCTCGTCAGGCAACTTCGCGCAACAGATTCAGAACGGTGCGCCCTTCGACATGTTCTTTTCCGCCAATCTCGACTATCCCAAACAGCTGCAAGCATCCGGGCTGTCCGAGCCGGATAGCTTCTACCAATATGCGAGAGGAAAGATCGTGGTCTGGGTGCCGAACAATTCACCGATCGACATTCACTCCGGACTGCAATCACTACTGGCGCCCTCGGTGAGCAAGATTGCGATCGCCAATCCCCAACATGCGCCTTACGGAAAGGCCGCCGTCTCCGCCATGCAGGCCGAAGGCCTGTATGACAAGGTGAAAGACAAATTGGTTTTGGGTGAAAACATTTCGCAGACCGCATCGTTCGTCGTTTCAGGCTCCGCGGATGTCGGGATCGTCGCTCTATCGCTGGCCTTGTCGCCGAATATGAAAGACAAGGGCCGCTACACCGAGATACCGAGTACGGACTACCCGCCGATCGAACAAGCCTGCGTCATCTTGCGGTCGTCGAAAAACACGGCAGTTGCCAGGGCATTTCTGGAGTTTGTAAAAACCGACGCCACCAAAGATTTGCTGCGAAACTACGGGTTCGAAGTTCCCGGCAGCCCGCAACCGAAGTAGGCACCGGGGCAGATTCTCGTAACAAAAAAGCCCAGGACCCTGGTTCGGGTCCTGGGGACAGCAGGTCCAAAAATTGAGAACGAGTTCTTACCGCACCTGTTTGATTTCCGCCTTCACCTTTTCCGCGACGCTGGTGGGCAGTGGCGCGTACGTAAGCGCTGCGGTCATCTTCTGACCATCCTCTACCATCCAGTTCAGGAAGTCGGCGATGATTTTTCCTCGCGCTGCATCCTTCGACTGTGATGGGATCAGCAGCCACGTGAAACTCGAGATCGGGTAAGCGTCCTTGCCGGGCGCGTTGGTAATCGACACGCGGAAGTCCGCCGGCATCGTCTTCACCGATCCAGCCGCTGCTGTAACGCTCTCGAGCGACGCCTTCACGAACGCTCCCGAAGCATTCTTCACGCTGCCATAGGGAATCTTGTTCTGCACGGCGTAGATCAACTCGACGTAGCCGATCGCCCCCTGCATCTGTCGCACAACGCCGGCCACGCCTTCGTTTCCCTTGCCGCCCAGGCCGACCGGCCACTTGATCGACGTTCCCTTCCCCGGGCCGCCTGACCATTCCGAACTGATCTTCGAAAGGTAATCGGTAAAGATATAGGTGGTTCCGCTGCCGTCGGAGCGGTGCACAACGATGATCGGCTGATCGGGGAACTTCGAACCCTGATTCGCCGAGGCGATCGCCTTGTCGTTCCAGTTTGTGATCTTGCCCAGAAAAATTCCGGCAAGAACTTCCGGAGTGAACTTCACTTCCTCAGTCACGCCTGGCACGTTGTAGGCGGGTACGACCGCGCCCAGCACGGTGGGCACATGCAGAATCTTTACTTTTGATTGCGACAGCTGCTCGTCGGTCATGGGGCCATCGCTGGCGCCAAAATCAACCGTTCCAGCTAGAACCTGGCGGATTCCGCCACCGCTGCCGATCGACTGATAGTTGATCTGAATATCCGGATGCGCGTTGTGATATTCGTTGAACCACTTGGAATACATCGGATAAGGAAACGTGGCGCCGGCTCCGTTCAATGTCGTTTGGGCCAGAGCGGGGACCGCCAGAGCTGAGCAGAGTACAAGCACCGCGATTCGACGCATCACTCGATCGTCCTCCTGTGGGTGAGTATCCCCTCGGTTCTATCCACGCGGTGTTACAGTACTGTTACAAATTGGTGAATTTCTCATGAAAGGCAGGGGTTTCATTGCAGCGCCGGCGCAGGCGTCTGGCAAACTCCTGTGCGGAGATCACTGAACCTTGTCCGACTCCAACGATCGGTTTGCCCCGGGGTGGCCCGGAATCTCGCCACGCTGGACTTCGAGCGCCAAGTCCGGCATCGGCACGGCGCTCAATCCACACTCGCGCGTCTGGTACACGTTCAGTCACGGAATTCTGAACGAGGTCTACTTTCCTCGGGTCGATCAGGCGTGCACACGCGATCTCGGACTGATCATTACGGACGGCCGCAGTTACTTTTCCGAAGAAAAGCGCCACTGCACTTTTGAGAACGCTCCCATCGAGCCGGGCATCCCCGCCTACGAGGTCACCAACACCAGCCAGGACGGACGCTACCGGATCCGCAAAGAAATCTTCAGCGACCCCTTCCGCAACGTCGTCCTCCAGCGCATCAGGTTCGAGCCGCTGCAAGGCAGACTCACTGACTATCGTTGCTACGCCCTGCTCGCGCCCCATATCGCCAACTGTGGCTTCGGCAACACGGGCTGGTCAGGCGACTATAAGGGTCACTCCATGCTGTTCGCTCGCCGCGACCATGTCACGCTGGCATTCGCTTGCTCGCATCCCTGGCTGGCGCGCTCCGTCGGCTTCGTCGGATACTCCGACGGATGGCAGGATCTTTCGGAACATTTTCGGCTTACCTGGAACTACGACCGGGCCGAAAACGGCAACCTCGCGCTCACCGGAGAAATCGATCTCGCCGCCTGCAATGGTCAGTTCGTGGTCGCCCTCGGATTCGGACGCAATTGCTGGGAAGCTGGTCAGCAAGCCTTGTCTTCGCTGCTCGAGGATACTGACGAAATTCGCGCCCACTTCGTGCGCCAGTGGCGCAACTGGCACGATGGCATTCTTCCGCTGGATCATCCAAAACGAGAACTCGATCTCTACCGCACCAGCATGGCTGTGCTGCGTACGCACGAATCCAAGGACTTTGTAGGTGGCATCATCGCCAGCCTCTCCATACCCTGGGGATTTAACAAGGGCGACGAAGATCTTGGCGGCTATCACCTGGTGTGGCCGCGTGACCTGGTGGAGACTGCCGGTGCGCTGGTCGCGGGCAAAGCCACCATCGACGCGCTGCGCGTTCTGCGCTACCTCGAAGCCACCCAGGAAGCCGACGGACACTGGGCGCAGAACCTCTGGCTCGATGGCCGTTCTTACTGGGGCGGCATCCAGATGGATGAAACCGCCTTCCCCATCCTGCTGCTCGATTTGCTGCGCCGTGAAGACGGCGACTTGCTGGGCGATCTGCGTCGCTGGTGGCCTATGGTGCGCAACGCCGCCAGCTTCATCGTGCGCAATGGACCGGTCACGCAACAGGATCGCTGGGAAGAAGACGGCGGATATTCTCCGTTCACACTCTCGGTTGAGATCGCAGCACTTCTTGCCGCCGCTGACGTCGCCGACCTGCTCGGCGAAACCACACCGGCAGAGTATCTCCGTGACACCGCCGACACATGGAACGACAACATTGAGCGTTGGACATACACGATCGATGGAGACCTGGCACGGCAAGTGGGCGTGGAGGGCTACTACGTCCGCATCGCGCCCGACTCCGACGGCGCAGCCTCGCCGCTGCAGGGCTTTGTACCAATCAAAAATCGCCCTCCGGGTCAGGGTTCCGTGCGCGCCAGTGCCGTCATCAGTCCCGACTCGCTGGCGTTGGTACGTTTCGGTCTGCGTGCACACGATGATCCGCGCATTCTCAATACCATTAAAGTCGTCGATGCTCTTCTCCGTGCTAAGTTGCCGCAAGGCCCGTGCTGGTACCGCTACAACGGCGACGGTTACGGCGAGCACGACGACGGCAGCCCATTCGACGGCACCGGAGTGGGCCGTCCCTGGCCACTTCTTGCCGGAGAACGCGCGCACTACGAAATCTCTGCCGGACGTCCCGAGTTTGCCGACGCTCTTTTGCGCGTTATGGAAGCATCGACCGCCGGCGCCAGCCGCCTGATCCCCGAACAAGTGTGGGATGCTCCCGACATCCCTGAGCTCGAACTCTTTCGTGGCAAACCCACAGGATCCGCGTGTCCGCTGGTGTGGGCGCATTCTGAGTACATCAAACTGCGAAGGTCACTGCGCGACGGCCGCGTTTTCGATCAGCCGCCGCAGACCGTGCAGCGCTACATCGTCGAAAAGCGCCACTGCCGGTATTTTTTCTGGATCTTCAACAACAAGGCGCGCACCATGCCGTGCGGCAAGACGCTCCGCATCGCACTGCTGTCGCCCGCGACCATCCACTGGAGCACGGATGGCTGGAACACATCTCTCGACACCCACACCCGCGACACCGGCCTGGGAGTACACCTGGCAGACTTGCCCACCGACAAGCTTCCGGTGTCTCAAGAAATCGTCTTTACTTTCCTCTGGGATCGAGAGAGTCGCTGGGAAGGCGTGAACTATACGGTGGTGACGGAGTGAAGGCGAGGCTCCGGGCTTTGGGCTCTAGGCTTTGGGCTTTGGGCTTTAGGATCTGGGCTCTAGTAGGTTTCTAAAAAACTCGTGTTTCGTATCAGGGCACCGCTTTAGCGGTGCCGTAAGTGGTTCAGTTTTGGTCTCCCCTTCAGGGGCGGTCTCGGGGACATTCAGTTTTTCCGCAGCCCGCTCGGCTCTGGGCCTCGACTGTAGGTTAGCGCATTGTCATGTCCGAAGCAGCCAGTAGGCGCAGACGAGCTCGGAACGGTGGATTTCGCCTCACGATCTCACCAGAGCCTAAAGCCCGCCCATCCCCCTACCCGGTGTACTCCAACTCCACCACCGTGCAGTCATCGCCGAGCGGCGCGCCCGCACAAAATGTAGACACCGACGCAAAAATATCTTCCAGCGTCGGACTCTTCGCGGCAATTTCCTCCAGCCGCTCGTTATCGTAAAACTCTCCAGAAGCGTTCTCCGCTTCCGTGACACCATCCGTCACCAGGATAAACCGGTCACCCGGCTTCATCTGCACGCGATCCCCTTCGTAGGTCGCATCCGCCAGCAGGCCCACCGGCAGATTCCCATGCTGCGGCCGCATCACCGTGCCCTGCGAAACCAGCAATGGCGGAACATGCCCGCAGTTCACATACTCCAGCTCGCCGTCCTTCCGAATGCGCGTGATGATCACCGTGGCATATTTTTCGCCCAGGTGCTTCTGCGTAAAGAAGCGATTCACTGACGCCATGATGTCGGTCAATTTCATGCGCGCGATCAGGTGCGCGTACACCATCCCCTGCAGCGTCGATGCCAGCACAGCCGCCGACACTCCCTTGCCACTGACGTCCGCCAGCACCACCGCCAGCCCGTCTTCCGTGTGCACGACGTCGAAGAAATCCCCACCGATCTCTTTGCAGGAAAGATTCCGGCCGCGCATCCGGGCGAACGGCACTTCCGGAATCGTCACGGCCATCAACCGCTGCTGGATCGTGGCCGCAATCGAGAGCTCCTGCTGGTAGCGGCGCGAGGCTTCTTCCGCCTGCACCAGGCGTGCGTTCTCGATCAGCGATGCCGTGTCAGTGGCAATCACCCGGAGAATGTCTTCGCTCACGCTCGAGATGTCGCGCGACGCAAAGCGCGAATCGAGATACAGCGCGCCCATGACCTCGGCCTCAGCCGGATTGTTCGCGTCCCGGATGGTCTGCACCTGCGGCTTGCGCAGCGGCAGGCAGATGACCGTCCGCAGATCGTAGGCCACGATGCTCTGCCGCACCGCGAGATCCAGCGACTGGCTGGTGTCAGTCAACAGGAATTCGGAATTCGACTTCATTGCTTCGTCAAGAATCGAGTGTGAAATCGTCTTGTCGTCCAGCAGCGCTTCGCCTTTCGAGTTCCGCCCCGCCGCCAGGCGCAAATTCCCTTCCTCATCTTTCAGGAACACGTATCCGCGTTCGGCCCGCGTAAGCTTCAGTGTCGTGTCCACCAGCGTGACCAGGATTTCCTCGAGCACGCCTACCGTGTTCAGCTTGCGTGCGGCCTCCAGAAACAACGTCAGCTTCTCAAGGTCAGTGGTGTCGGTGGAAATCTGAATTCCGGAAATCTGGCTCAGGAACTCGCGCGCCGTATTCGAGGTCGCGTGTTGCGGGCTGAAGATGACGTACGCAACGTCACGCACGCCGAATTCCACGCGATCGTTGCGCTGCAGCCGCTGCCGCTGCACTCGCTCTCCGTTTACGTAGGTCCCGTGCTTGCTTCCCTGGTCGACGACAAAGAAGTCCCCGTTCTCTGCCACGATGAGAGCGTGGTCACGGGACACTCGGGGATCGGGAATCACCAGATCCTTGTCGACCTTGCGACCGACGGAAAACGGCGTCCGGTTCATGACAATCGGACGCTGCTCGTTGCCTTGAACGTAGATCAGCGACGGAAATACCCCGGAACCAGGGTCCGACGTGATGCCGGAAATGGGTTGAAACGCCATAAGGCGAACTACGCCACTCTCATCTTGAATACAGATAATGACAGGAATGAGGCCAAGCGGAAAGGGGCTGCATCTTCCTTTTAACCGCGAACCATCCGGCCCTGGGAGCGGCCGGGGGACGAGTCAATTCCGAAAACGTCGCCTGCCGCTCAGGTCCGGCTGCCCTTGAACGCCGCAATCGCCTCCTGCTCGGTGTCGTACACCTCGAAAACCGTGGCCAGCTTGGTGATGGCCAGCACGTCGCGCAGCCTTTGCCCAAGCCCGGTCAACTTGATGTCCGCGCCCTGCGCCCTGGCCGACGAATACACCCCCACCAGCGTGCCCAACCCGCCGCTGTCGATGTAGGTAACGCCACTCAGGTTCAATACGATGCGCTTGGTCGTCTCCAGTAGTTTCTTGAGACTCTCGCGGAGGCCGCTGGCTTCCTCACCAAAAACAATCCGTCCGGTGCAGGCTACGATCGTCACGCCATCTGCCAGCAGCGTATCCATCTTTAATGTCATCCCCGCCTCCCCACCTTCGAATCGCCAAAATTGCCTGAGAAGCCTACCGCTTGCGACCACCCAATGCAAGCTAACCGCGCATTTGCAGCATGCACAACAACAAACCTGACTTCAGGCCACCAATCCCGTCCGCTGCTCCGGTTCGAGCGCCGGAACCTTACTCTCCTGCCACGTCCAAATCATCAGAATGCTCAGGGGAATCAGGCACACGATCGGCAACGGAATCTTCGCGCTGGTGTAAAGCGGAAGCCACCAATATTGCTGCACCGTCTCGGGGGAAAGAAAAATCGCCGCAACATTCAATCCGATCGCCGCCACCCACGGCCATGCAACGGCCGCAGCCGTGAGTACGCACCCTGCGCGAGCATACACATCGCGCGTCCAGAGCCGCGACCAGTTCTCGCCCAACAGCAACAGCGACGGCAGCACCAGGATGTAGTTATAGGGCGCGAACATCGGAATGATGATCACTGTGACGGCCAACACCAGCGCAATCAGCAAAGAGAATATCCGCGATCCGGCCGGTTCCTTGCGCAGCCGCCAACCAACGGCGGCCACGCCCGCAACGAGGATCCCTGTCAGAATTCGCCCCCACGAAATCGTGAGCAACACGTCCAGCATCGACATGCCGCCAGCGTAGTTTTGATAGTCGTGCGCCGCCGATAGAAATTTACCGAACCAACCCGGCAGCAGAATCTCCCCGCCACCGAATAAGCACGCGAAGGTAAGGCCCAATCCCCACACAAATCGCTGTCGCTGCCGCCAGTCGCTCACTGCCCACAGCAGGAGACATGCTGTGATGGGCACAACCAGTTGCGGCTTGATGGAAGCAATCGCCAGCAATACCCCGGCCGAGAACAGATGTCGGCTCACAAGCAGCGCCATGGCTACCGAGATCACGCCTGCCACTATCAGAGTCAGTTGTTGAAGCTTGAGCGCCTGCAGAACGGGGAAACTGCCGAGCGTCAGGGCGATGACGCTGACCAGTAGAATCGGTCGCGCACGCCAGTTCATGGCACGAAACCACAACGGCACACTTGCGGCGGTCACAATGACCAGGAGCCATTGAAAAATGACACTCACCACAGCAAATGGAAGACCAATCATCGGCGCCAGAAGGAACGCCACATACACGGGATACGCGAATCCCTGTTGATCTTTCGGATCACCCGCGCGGTTCGCGTCCAGTTCACGGCCGTAGTATCCGACCTGAATTTCGCGAGTGATCTCGCGGCTGTAAGGATTCCGCCCGTGCAGCAACAACTCGCGCGCGCCCAGCCAGCGCGGATACAAGTCCGACAAATTTCCGCGCGGCCGCTCGTGTGCAGCAGCGTCGGAACGTTGATAAGGCACGAGGATGCGGCTCACATAAAACCACATGCTCGCGGCGCAAACCAGCGCAAGCACCAACCCAAGTTTTGGATTTCTCAGCAAAGAGAATTTTCCGGCCTTTTACAATCCGATTGTTCGGGGCACCATGTTACATCTTCGGCGAAATTCCAGACTGCGGGCTCGCAAACTCACGGAAAGACTCCCGCGAACCTGCGCGCACGATCGTCCTGCGGTATCAGTGAACGCCCCGGCCTCGCGTAGAGCACAAAATCCTTGTCCTGATAGGCGGCCACCCAGGATGTCTCGAGCATTCTGTCGCATACCGGCGAATCCCGTGGTGCTAAAACAACGTCTGTCGGGTAAGCGTCGAGAGTTGCATGCCAACCCTCTTCTGCCTCGTAGAACTTGAAAATCTCGCGCATCACGTGGTCCGGATAGACTTCCTCGTACCGCCCATCCAAGGATACTTTCACCCCCGGATAGAGCTTCCACGAAACAAACGCACCCAGCCGAAAAGGAACCAGCACGTTGCCTTGAAATCGCTGTCCGGCCAGGTACTCGACGGCGCCCACCGGATAGATCGGCTGCGGCACGCGAAGTTCCCATGGCTTCAATCGGACGGCGGCAACGATACTGACGACCGCGAGCGCAGTCCAGGACGCCATTACGAAACGGCGGCGTCGTTGCGTAAAATCGACCAGCCATTTCCCCAGAGGCGTCTGCTGTAAATAGAAAGGTGCATAGCACAGCCACACCACGGCGAAGACTGGCAGAAGTTTTCGATGCAGGGCACCTTCTCCGGCAGCCGCCGCGAGCGGGAGAATCCCCGGCGTCTTCTTCACTCCTACGGACGCAATCGCGTACACGACAATTCCCACCGCCAGCAGGAAGCAAATCACCCACAACAGTCCGAGATCCCACACCGGACGCCACTCCGGCGCATACGGCCGCGCCATCCACAACGCACGCCGCAAATACGCGAAATAAGAGGCTCCGTAGGGAGTGAGCCAGATTCCCAACATCATGCCGAGCAGCGCCGTGAGCAACCGCCGATAGTCTTCTCCCCGCAGTGCCTTCTCGATGCAATACAGCGCCGTCAGCCCGATCGCCACCACGAGGCCGCCATGCAGATTCACCCACAGCAGAAAGGCAAGCATCCACCCGAAGAGCCAGGCGCGCGATCGCCGCTCATCCTCCTGCCAGAACAGGATCAGGAGCGCCGTAAAGAAAAATGAATACACCTGCGCACGAATGGTGGCGAAAAATCCCAGGTAGGCGAGAAAAGCCGCCAGCGGCGCGCACAAGCTAGTGACCCGAAAATCGGCGCCGAGTTTCGTCGCGCACCGCCAGCAAAGGGCACCCGTCCCGGTCGCCAGCAGAAATTTCAGGACCAGCAGCACGCGTCCGCCCATCCAGCGCGTCCCGAAATACGCAATTGCCCCCGCACCCCACTCGTGATCAATCCACGGAGCAAGGGTCGGCGTGTAGGCAAACGGATCCGCACGCAGCAGGTGCCCGACCCGCAGGCTTTCGCGGATCAATGCCATCTGGTGCCAGATGTCGATATCGACGAAGTTGTAGGAAATCAGAGCAAGAAAGAAAGATGCTGCGCCGAGGATTGAAACCGCGTGTAGCCAGACATCGCTTGCGAGGGGCGGATCGGATGGCTTTCTGGCAGTCTCATGCATCGGTAAGTGCCGTTGTTCGAAGACAAGCAACCCGCAGTCGGTGCCCCAGGTTCGCGCTCATTCTTTGGGCGCTAACCTGGGTCCAAACCCTTCGCCCACTCTTGAACTGTAGCGCCGGCATCTTGCCGGCAGTCGCGAGGGCGTCCTCGCCCTCGCAGCGGCGCACGCGATTTGCATCACAAGCTGGCGCGACGAGCGCATCATTACGCGGTAACACGAAAAATCCATAGCCCGAATGCTATTGCATTGGCTTGCGTGCCAGCACCTGGTACTGACCGCCCAGCGGAAACTTCGTCAGCAGCGACTCAACGGACCGCATCATCTTTAAGGCACGCGGGAAGAAAAATCGGAAATCTGTTCGCAGCACTTCCAATTCTCCCGCACGCAAGAGTCTCGCCGCTTCCGGAGGACTGATCTTCACTGCATCATGATCGAACTCGCACTTGTGCATCACGTACTGCGTCCCGGGATTCCACGGATTATTTTCCCAGAGCCCGAAGATGCCGCCCGGCCGCAAACACCTGCCGATGTACCGGATCGCGTCGGCTCGCTCGGCGACCGGAATGTGGTGGAAGACGCCGTTGCAGTAGACAACGTCAATCGACCCTTCGGGCGCATACTCCGCAAATGTCAAAAATCGCGCATGACTGCCGTGCTGCGCGCGCGCCCGCTCTAAGGAAAGTGTCGAGACATCCAACCCAATGACCGACTCGCTTCCCAGAACTTCGCGGAGAAGCAGCGTCGTATCTCCGGTGCCGCAGCCATAATCGAGGGCACCGCGCGTCGATTTCCCGACGTCTTTCAAACACTTCGCCAGCCACTCCACCCGGGCGCGCGCAAAAAATTCCTTTGTCTCGCCGCTGGCGGCCAGCGCGTCGTTCAGGCACTCGTCATAGTTGTCGGCAAACCGATCGAACTCGGCGGAGTCGCTCATCGCCGCGGCATTCCCAGGACGCTCAGGAAGAAACTCGTGAAGACGGTCTGCGCGCCCAGCGTTAGCAGCGTCACGGCTAGAATCACGATGCGCATGGTGTGCGAGTAGTCCAGCGGTCCGAAGTGCTTCAGGCCCCAGCCCACGACGGCCATCAGCGACGCGCACAAGCCTCCCACAATCAACACCGCGCCCACTCCCAGCCCCACTTCCAGCGTGATGTACCGGAAGAATTTGTCGAGCGTCGGATCGGGCGGGTGCAATCCTTCCGACACCGCGAACAGTTTCGTGAACACCGCGAAACAGATGCTCTGATATCCGAGCAGCACGAATGCCGCCGCATACAGCAGAGTGTGCACATCGAATGTGACGTTGCCGACCGTGCGTGGCGCGGGCAGCAACCACGCGCCCAAAACCGTCCCGAGCACGACCAGCGCGATGCCCGGATACAGGAACAGCCACCGCGGACTGTAGAGCAGGAAGAAGCGCAGCGTGCGCCAGCCATCGCGCCACGTTCGCAGGTGCGGCGGCCGGCTGCGCCCGTCGGGCGAGAGCGTCGTCGGCACCTCGGCAATCCGCAAATTCAGCAGCGTCGCCTTCACCACCATCTCCGTGGCGAACTCCATCCCGGTCGTGCGCAGGCCCATGCGTTGATAAGCGTCCTTGCGGAATCCGCGCAAGCCGCAATAAAAATCTCCCACCGCGCGATTGCGGAAGAACAACCTACCCAGCCACGTCAGGGCGGGATTGCCAAAGTACTGGTGCGTCGGCGGCATTGCTCCCTTTTCGATTCCGCCGCGGAAGCGGTTACCCATCACCAGGTCGGCGCCCTCGCGCAGCGGACCGAGAAATCGCGGAATGTGCGCGAAGTCGTAGCTCGCATCCGCATCGCCCATAACCACGTACTTGCCGGCCGCCGCGGCAATCCCTCCCATGAGCGCATTGCCATAACCCTTGGCAGCGACGCGGACCACCCGCGCCCCCAACCGCTCGGCAATTTCGATCGAGCCGTCGGTGCTGCCATTGTCGGCGATCACGACTTCGCCCGCGATGTTGGCATCAGCGATCGCCTGCTGCGCGCGGCGAATGCAAGTCTCCAGCGTCTCGGCCTCGTTGAGGCAAGGCATCACGACAGTCAGTTCGAGGCCCTCCGGCTCCCGTCTTTCATCCGCCGGATCCTTCACGTCCACCTTCGATGTTGCAGGCACCAGTACTCCTTGGGGTCTTCGCTGAATAGGACGCAGGCTGCGCACAAATTTCTGCTAAAACAGGAAGTCCCTTCAGCCGGAAATCGCAGTTTGAGTTCGCACCGGAGTTTATCAAAGCGACCGGAGGCGCGGTGGCTCTCGTATTCGGACTAGTTCTGGTGGCGCTGCTCGTCCTCGGATGGTTTACGCCCCGCGCCGGCGATCGCTGGCTGCGGCCTATCGAACGGGCGCTAGCTCGCTTCTCCCGCCGAAAAACGCTTGCGCTCGCGACTCTTGGAGTCGCAGCAATTCTCATTCGCCTTGCCCTGCTTCCTGTCTTGCCGGTTCCGGTGCCCGCCGTTCACGACGAGTTCAGCTACCTGCTCGCGGCCGACACATTCGCGCATGGCCGCCTCGCCAATCCGCCGCATCCGATGTGGATCTTCTTCGACACCTTCCACGTCCTCCAGCACCCGACCTACGCCTCAAAGTATCCACCCGCCAACGGCGCCGCAATGGCACTCGGACAATTGCTGGGCCATCCCTGGATTGGTGTGTTGCTCAGCATGGGAGCGATGGTTACGGCCATGACCTGGATGTTGCAAGGCTGGTTCCCACCTCCATGGGCACTGCTCGGCGGAGCACTCGTCATCGCGCGTCTCGGTGCGTTCACCTACTGGGTCGACAGCTACTACAACGGCGCGGTAGCCGCCGTCGGCGCCGCTCTTGTCCTGGGCGCGTACCCGCGGATCATCCACTCCGCTCGCGTGCGCGATTCGGTCTTGATGGGCACAGGTGCAGTGATCCTGGCCTGCAGCCGCCCAGTTGAAGGACTGATCTTTTGTATTCCGATCGCGATTGCCTTACTCGTCAATTCGGGAAAGCGATTTTCGTCTCGCGAATTTCTCCGCCGAGTTGCACTCCCGATGACGCCGATACTGCTCGGCGGCTTGACCTTTCTCGCGTATGACAACGCTCGCGTCACCGGAAGCCCCACCCTGTTCCCGTACGTTGCCTATCACCGGCAATATTTCAACTATCCGGTTCTCGCCTGGGGACACGTCCCGTCACCGCTACACTACGACAATCCTCAATTTGAGTTTTTCTTCAATACCTGGCAGCGGGCCCACTACCCGCTCACCTGGTCCGGCTGGACGGAACGAACCTCCCAAGCCATCTGGATCTGGTGGCTCGTCTTTCTCGGGCCCATTCTCACTGTTCCCTTCATCGTGCTGGCCCGGTTGCTGAGGGACAAAAGCATGCGCCTGCCTCTCTGCCAATTCGTCATGTCGGTGGCCGGCTTGCTTTCGATCGTCTGGTTCCAGCCCCACTACGCCGCCCCCATGGCGGCGACGCTGTTTGTGCTGCTGGTACAGGCGCTTCGTCATCTTCGTCACGCCGAAATCAAGGGCAGGCCCGTCGGCATCTTTCTCACACGGCTAGTTGTTCTACTCGCAATCGACTGGATTATCGTTCAGGCGGGTCAAGCCGCGAGACATCCGATGGTCGGATGGGCCAACGGCAGAGCTCTGCTGGTCAAGAGACTCGATTCCCTCCCGGGCCGGCACCTGGTGATCGTTCACTACGCCGCGAATCACAACGTCCATCACGAGTGGGTCTACAACGCCGCCGACATCGATCACGCGAAGATCGTATGGGCCCGCGATATCCCCGGCCAGGCCCTCCAGCCCCTCATCCAGTACTTTAAGGACAGGAATGTATGGCTGCTCGAAGCCGACACATCCCCACCCGAACTCCGGCCGTACGAAACTTACTGACAGTACAGCCCACGAACTCTGCGTCGTACCACCGACTCTGTGTCCGCAGGACGCCTGAAAATAGCCCGGTGCTTCAGCGCAGGGTAGTTGCCAGACCGTTGTGGCGTCCTGGAAGGACGCTTGAAAGTTCTGCCAAAATCTCAGCCTCTTTACGATTGAAGCTCCCTGCAGGCTTTTTCAATCGTCCCTTGTGACGGCGAAGCCCGGTCCTTCCTCTTCGCCGGAAATTGGGTAACCTCGCACCCCATGTACCAATAACCGGCCCCACAAGCCCCCAGAATCAAGAAATTAGCTTCCCATCGGCACCGCTCGCGGTATGATAGTCGCGACCGGACGGCGCGCGGGCCCGCCGGGCTCCTCAAATCCTTGATTCGATTGAAAAAGGAACTCGTTCCGGTCTCAGGAGCATTGCGGGTATTGTCCGTCACCAGACGGAGCATTCGTACTCGATTCGCGCCTGTGCGTCACAGGAGGAAATGAGAATGCACGAAACCATTCGCAGGTTACTGAGCGACGAGCAAGGACAGGACATCGCGGAATACGCAGTCATGCTGGCCGTCATTCTCGTCATCGTGGTGGGAACCGTCCGGCTGATCGGATCGAACGCGAATACCGTCTTCTCGCAGGTCGCCAGTTCCATTCAATGACTTGCGTGGCCGGTCCCGCGTTTCCGGGCGCTGGATCTGGCACGCTGGTTTTCACCGTCACTTCGGCCCTGGGCCCGCAAGAGAAATTTTCGCGCTTTAAATTCGACCGTGCGGCTTGACGTCGCACATTTGCAATTTTTGGCTTGTTTTGAGGAGTGGGCATGAACCGTTCACGACTCCTTTTCATTGGAGTCCTCGCCTTGGCGCTCGGAGCGTTCGTCAGCTTCGTGATCTACAAGAACATGCTCGCCAAGACGAACGCCAACAACGAACCGGGCGCGGACGTGATCGTCGCGGCCAACGACCTGCAAGTTGGTTCCAAGTTGCAGGACGGCGACATTCGCCAGGTCAAGGTTCCTGCATCGGTTCTTCCGCCTAACTTCTACAAGGTGAAGTCGCAGGTGCTGGGCCGGGGCGTGATTCTGCCCGTGCAAAAAGGCGAATTCATTCTGCCCAGCAAACTCGCCGCCGAAAACGCCGGTTCCGGACTTCCCTCCCTGATCCCGCCCGGCATGCGCGCCGTCTCCGTACGCGTGAATGAAGTCGTCGCCGTCGCCGGCTTCGTGGTTCCCGGCACGCGCGTCGACGTTCTGCTCACCGGCAACCCCGGGGGCGCCAACGAACAGCAGACGACCACCGTCCTTGAGAACGTAGCCGTGATTGCCGCCGGCCAGAAGCTCGAGCGCAACGCCGCCGGCGAACCGCAGACCACGCCAGTGATCACATTGCTGGTTTCCCCGGACGATGCCCAAAAACTGACGCTGGCCAGTTCGCAAGGACACATTCAGCTCGCGCTCCGCAATCCGATCGACACGAAAAAAGAAGAGCTTTCTGGGACCAAGGTCGGCGGCCTCTACCGCGGCATACCGACTGCGCCCACTCCCGCGCCTCGACCGAAAGTAGTTAAGGCACCGAAGGCTGACACTCCTCCACCATCGACGGGTTACAAAGTCGAAGTGATTCGCGGCAACAAGGTCGACGAAACCAAGTTTCCAGATCAAGGCGCCCACTAGGAAATGGATTTCTCTCTCGCGACACAATTTCTTCGGTATTCCGGATCCCCGAGGTATCGCACGATGATGCCGGCTTCGTCGATTGGTGGTGCTCTCGCCACTGCCCTCCTGCTCTCTTCCATAGGATGGGCCACCGCTCGCCAGCAGGATCCGGCAGCAACCACCCCGCCTCCTGCGCAACAGCAACCCGATCAGCAGGCGCCCGCACAGGTCGAGCATCCGGCGCAGGCCTCTCTGCCCGGCCCGAACGAAGCCACCGGCGCCGCTCCTCTGCGCGTCATGGTCGGCAAGTCGCTGCTCATCAACACCAGCGAACGCCTCAAGCGCGTCTCCGTCACCGATCCCGCCGTCGCCGACATCGACGTCGTGACGCCCACTCAGGTTCTGGTTCACGGCCGCTCCGCCGGCGAAGTTTCCCTTCTCATCTGGGACGAACTCGAGCGCTCCCGCAGTTTCGACTTGCGGGTCGATGTAGACGTGACCGCCGCCGCTGAAGAAGAAAAGAACGTCTTCCCCGACGAGCAGATCACCGTCACCCCGTCGCGCTCCGCCATCGTGCTCTCCGGACATGTTTCCGATGAAACGGTCGCCCAGCGCGCCGGCAAAATCGCCGAAGCTTATTCGAAGAATGTCGTTAACGTGCTGACTTTCGGCCCCAAGGGCGCGCAGGAAGTTCTGCTGGAAGTGAAATTCGCCGAAGTCGACCGCACCGCGCTGACGCAACTTGGCGCGAACATCTTCGCTCCCGGGCTGGGCAACACGATCGCTACCAGCCAGACCGGACAGTTCGGCTCGGTGAGCATACACAACACGGCAACTACCACGACCACCAATGGCACCACCTCGACCACGACCACGACCGCGACTCCGCCCACGACCACCATCACCGACTTCCTGAACCTGTTCGTCACTCGCACCGACCTGAACCTCGGAGTCGTCATCAAGGCGCTGCAAGCCAAGAATCTTCTGCAGATTCTGGCCGAGCCCAACCTGATCGCTGTCAACGGTAAGGAAGCCAGCTTCCTCGCCGGTGGAGAATTCCCGTTCCCTATCGTGCAGCCCAGCCAGGGCTTCACCGCAGTCACAATTCAGTTCAAGGAATTCGGCGTGAAGCTGAAGTTCACCCCGGTGATCATGCCGAGCGGCCTCATTCACCTGAAGGTCGTTCCGGAAGTCAGCACGCTCGACTTCACCAACGCGCTGCAGATTTCCGGCTTCCTGATTCCGGCGCTCAGCACGCGCCGCGCCGACACCGAGTTCGAATTGCAGGACGGCCAGAGTTTCGTCATCGCCGGCCTGATGGACAACCGCGTCACCAGCATCATGAACAAGATTCCCGGCCTGGGCGACATTCCGATCCTCGGGAATCTCTTTAAGAGCAAAAGCTTTCAGAAGAGCAAGGGCGAACTCATGGTGCTCTGCACCGTGCGCAAGATCGGTCCCAGCATGAAGCCGCCCGCTGGTCCGACTACGCCGGAGCCTTTCCTCGATAACAACAAGTTCGATGGAAAGAAGCCGGAAGGAAAGTAGTTTCGTGTCATGCCAGAGCTTTCGGTAGTCATCGTCGCGAGTGACAGCGAGCAGCGTGCCGTGTTGCAGGTGCTCGTCGATGGCACCAGTGTGGCCCGCACCACGCATTCCGCCCCTACCTACCCGGTCGGCGGCAGCGATCCGCTTATCGCGCGCATTCGCGGCCTCAATCCCGACGTCATCCTGGTCGATGTGCCGGTCAACAATACTTCTGCTGCGTTGCACGCAATCGAACTTCTGCGCCACGAATTGACAGAGACCGCCGTGTTCGCCATCGGGAGCATGTCGCAGCCGCAAGTCATCGTGAGCGCCATGCGCGCTGGGGCCAAAGAATTCATCGAGCGGCCCACCACGACCACGGAACTGCTGGAAGCCTTCATCCGCCTTTCGTCGACGCAACGCAAGGTGAAGCGCGAAGGCCCGCGCGCCAAGACTTTCACGGTCGTGAACGCAAAAGGCGGCAGCGGCGCCACTACTATCGCAGTGAACCTGGCTTTGGCTCTTCAGTCAGCGTACGGCAATGTTGCGCTGGTAGACCTCGCACCCCTCGGGCACGCGCTCTTGCATCTCAACCTGAAAGCTCCGTTCACGGTAGCCGACGCCATCCGCAACCTGCACCGCATGGACAGTTCCCTGCTGGAAAGCTTCATGACGAAACACTCCGGCGGACTGCAACTGCTGGCCGGAGCCAACACGCCTGCGGTCAACGAGCCGAGCAGCGCGGAATACGCGCGCCTTTTTGATGTGATGTCCGGCCATTTTCGCTACGTCGTGGTTGACAATTCTTCGCGTCTCGACAGCGCTACCCGGCTGGTGGGAAATCTCTCCGAAGCTGTCCTGCTCGTGGCCCACGCCGATGTCGCATCGCTCTGGAGCGCCTCCCGCGTAGTCCAGTTTCTGGGAGAGAACGCCGGACGCGAGCGCGTGAAACTGGTGCTCAACCGTTTCCGCAAGATTCCCGGCTTCCACGAAAGCGATGCCGAGACGGCTTCGGGCGCGACCTTGTTATGGCGCGTACCTAATCAATATTTCGCAGTGTCGAGCGCAATCGATCGCGGCATTCCGCTCATGCAGCAGAATCACACCGAGATCGCACGCTCTTTTAGCGGACTGGCCACGGCGTTGACCAAGGACGACGACGACGTGAAACGTTCCGCCTGGTCGCTCTTTAAAACGGTTTAGGAATTCCAATGCCAAATTTGCAGCAATTCGAGCGGGCCGAATACCAGCAGGTAAAGGCCGACCTCCATCGCAAGATCCTCGACCGCCTCGACCTGGAAAAACTCGGCCGCACCAACAGCGAGACCGCGCGCGAGGAAGTCCTGATCCTCATCCGCACCTCGGTCAACAGCGAAGCCGTGCCCCTCAGCTTCGCCGAACGCGAACGTCTGGCCCGCGAGATTCTCGACGAAATCTTCGGCCTCGGCCCGCTCGAGCCGCTGCTCAAAGATCCGAGCATTTCCGACATCCTCGTCAACCGCTTCGATAAGGTTTACATCGAGCGCGGCGGCAAACTGGAACCGACCGGACTGTCCTTCAAGGACAACGGTCACCTGATGCAGATCATCGATCGCATCGTGTCTCGCGTCGGCCGCCGCATTGACGAATCGTCGCCCATGGTCGACGCCCGCCTGGCCGACGGATCCCGTGTCAACGCCATCATCCCGCCGCTCGCCATCGACGGAGCCTGCCTCTCCATCCGCCGTTTCGGACGCGATCCGATCACCGCGCGCCAGATGATCGAGAACAAGAGCCTGACCGAGCCCATGCTCGAATTGCTCTCGGCCATGGTGAAGGGTCGCCTGAACCTGCTGATTTCCGGCGGAACCGGCGCCGGTAAAACCACCGTGCTCAATGTTCTTTCCGGCTACATCCCGAACAACGAGCGTGTGGTCACCATCGAAGACGCCGCCGAATTGCAGATGAAGCAGGAGCACGTGGTCCGCCTTGAAACCCGCCCGCCCAACATCGAAGGCAAGGGCGCGATCCGCCAGCGGCAACTCGTCATCAACAGCTTGCGTATGCGCCCCGACCGCATCGTGGTGGGCGAGGTGCGCGGCGAGGAAGCCTTCGACATGTTGCAGGCCATGAACACCGGCCACGAAGGCTCGCTGACCACCGTCCACGCCAACTCACATCGAGATGCGCTCGCTCGTATCGAGAACATGGTTTCGATGGCCAACCTGAACATTCCCGAGCGCGCCATCCGTCACCAGATTGCATCCGCCGTTCACGGTGTCGTGCAGGTCGCCCGCCTCTCCGACGGTACTCGCAAGATCATCAGCATCTCTGAGATCACTGGTATGGAAGCCGAGATCATCTCCATGCAGGACATCTTCGTATTCGACCGTCTCGGCATCGACGAGAGCGGAAAAGTGCGTGGCATGTTCCGCGCTACCGGAATCCGTCCGAAATTTGCCGAGCGCCTGGCAACCGCCGGCTGCCGTTTGCGCCCAGGTTTGTTCGAATCGCGCGTGGAGGTTTAGTGGGAAGGGCACGACTTCACGGCCTGCGCAAAACTCCGCTTCGGGCAGGCTTTGGGAAGGGCACGACTTCAGTCGTGCCGTCCGCGCCAAAAATATCGCGGCTTCAGCCGCTGAGGTCAGCTTTTGTGAGCAAAGAACTCGATACGCGTAGACCGAGGTTCACTTCATGGCTCCATTGATCGCTGTCCTCATCTTCGTAGTCGTGACGCTGGGCGCGTTCGTCGTGTTCTCGCTGCTCGACGAGCGCAAGTCGCAGGCTCGCGTGCTCCGCGACCGTCTCGCCTCCACCGGTGAAGCCGGGGAATCCAAGCCACTCGAAGACATCGCCCTGTTGCGCGACGAGATGCTCAGCGAGATCCCGGCGTTCGACACCCTGCTGCGCCGTTCCGATCGTGTTTCAGCTCTGCAGAAAATGCTCGAGCAAGCCGACATCAAGACCCGCGCCGGAAATTTCATCCTGCTCTGCGGCGCCTCCGGATTGCTGGTGGCATTCATCGTCTACTTCGCCGCGAACAAAGTTCTGCTGTTCTCCTGGATCGGATTCCTGCTGGGGTGCTTCCTGCCCTACGCCTACGCGAATTACCAGCGCACCAAGCGCTTCGGCGAATTCGAGGAACTGTTCCCCCAAGCCATCGACACGCTGGCCCGCGCCGTCCGCGCCGGACACGCCTTCACCACCGCGCTCGAAATGATTTCCGACGAAGTCTCCGAGCCGGTCGCCAGTGAATTTCGCAAACTCTTCGAGGAACAGAAATTCGGTCTGCCCGTGCGCGAGGCCCTCAGCAACCTGGTCGACCGCGTCCCGCTGGTCGACGTGAAATTCTTCGTCACCGCCGTGATGCTGCAACGCGAGACGGGTGGCAACCTCGCCGAAATTCTCGACAACCTCTCCTACGTCATCCGCGAGCGCTTCAAGATCCTGCGCCAGGTACGTGTCTACACCGCGCAGGGCCGACTCACCATGCTGCTGCTCATGGGGATGCCGCCCATTATCGTGATGGGCATGTATTTCATGAACCCGTTATTTATTCGGCCGCTGTTCACCGACCCCATCGGACACGCCATGCTGGTTATCGGCATCGTCCTGCAGACAATGGGCTATTTCGTTATTCGCAAGATCATCCGGATTCAGGTCTGACACTATGGCGTTAACCCTGGCAATTCTGATTTTCGTTACCATCGCGCTGGCCGTGTTCGCCTTCGGCGCGGCCGCGTATGCTCCTTCGTCGATCATCGGGTCCCGCTTGCGTTCGCTGAGTTGGAACCGCCCACAGGTGCAGGAAAAACCCGCCATCAAGGAGCGCATCGAGCAAGCCCTCGATCCGTTCAGCAAGGCACTTCCGCTTTCGGTCGACGACACCAACCGCACCCGCGCCTGGATGATCCAGGCCGGCTACCGCGAACAGCGCCACATGACGATCTACCAGGGCATGCGCGTGCTCTTCGCCGCCGTGGGATTCTTTTCCGTCGTCGTGATCAGCGGATTCAAGTCGCCCCCGCTGCTGCTGGGCGTTACGGCTCTGGGATTTTTCATTCCGCGCTTCTTCCTGAAGCGCAAGATCAACGACCGCCAGTTGCGCATTCGCCTCGGCATGCCCGACGCGCTCGACCTCACCGTCATCTGCGTGGAAGCTGGGCTTTCGCTCGATCAAGCCATGATGCGCGTGGGGGAAGACCTCCGCCACGCCCATCCCGAACTGGCCGATGAGTTCTACCTGATGAATCTCGAATTGCGCGCCGGCAAACCGCGGGCCGATGCTCTGCGCAACCTCTATAACCGCACCGGCGTCGATGACATCAAGGCGCTGGTCACCACACTCGTGCAGACCGATCGCTTCGGCACCAGCATCGCGCAGGCGTTGCGCGTGCACTCCGATTCGCTGCGCACCGAGCGCCGTCAACGCGCCGAAGAACAAGCTGCCAAGACCACAATCAAGATGGTTCCTCCCCTGGTGGTATTCGTGCTGCCGTCCATCATCATCGTGACTCTCGGCCCGGCAATCATCTCGCTGTACCGCACGCTGACCGCATAGAGCGATGCAGACAGAGCTGAGAGAATTGAGTAATTCGGAAATTGAGTAATTGGGAAATTGCCACGACCGATCCGGGTCTTCAAATTACTCAATTGCCAAATTACCCAATTACAAAATTCTCTGTGACTCTGTGGTGAAGGTTTTGCCGGGAGAGCGCCGCAGTCGCTAATGTTGGGAGTCTCGATGTCGCAGTCCGTTGCAACCGGCTACGCCTTCAACCGCACGCGCCGCCAGTACCTTGCCACCCGCCTCACGGTCGCCCAGACCCACTGGTCGCGGTTTATCGGCCTGATCGGACAGACGTCCTCGACTTTCCCGCAAGGCCGAGGGCTCTGGATCGTTCCTTGTCGGGGAGTGCACACGGTGGGCATGCGGATTCCCATCGACGTCGTCTACCTGACTGAAGACAACGTAGTTCTCCATCTAGAATATGGGCTGCGGCCCTGGCGTTTCGCCCCCATCCGCAGGCGGGCCGCATCCGTGCTAGAACTTCCGGAAAATACGGTTCGTCCCACAGGCACTACAATTGGTGATCAGCTTGAAATCGATCCACACAGCGCCGGAGAACCCCAGCCCGCATGACTGAAGGCCCCAAATTACTGGTCGAATGGTCTTCGCGCTGGGATGAGTTCTGGACCTCGCTTGGTCCGGCCTTCACCCGCTCCGAAGCCGCTCTGGCGGGCGAAGCCCAGACCGGGCTCTTCCCCCTCCGCGGACTGCTGGTCTCGTGGGGAGCCGAAGCCATTCTGCTGGCACTGGCCATCTGGCTGCCCGGCAAAATGCGCGACATGCCTGTGTTCCGCACCGTCACTCCTCCGCGGCACGAGGTCATTTACTACCAGGGCAACGAACTGCCGCAGGTGGAAGACTACGGCGGCGCCCAGGCCGGACGCTCCGGCACGGCCGGCGGTCAGCAGGCGCATCACGAAAGCCAGGCCATCAAAGTGGCGCGCGGCAATTCGCGCACTGAAAAGGTCGTCGACGCGCCCAACGTCAAGCTCCCGATTTCGCTGGCGCCGGTCGCAAATCTGCTCGCCGTGGGTACCAATCCCGGCCCGCCTCCTGCCGAGGGATTGAAGGCGGCGACACCCATGCCTTCGTTGTCGAAGAACGCGATCGTCGCACCACCGCCGGAAGTGATTCGTGAACTCGATCGCTCGATTCCCAGGATGAGTTCCGAGGCCGTCGCCCCGCCTGCCAGCGCCGCAGCCGAGCGCACGCGCCGGATCATGGGGATGTCGGCGGCCACCATCATTGCCCCCGCGCCCACCGAGGTGCAGCGCGATCAGTCGCGCTCCGTGGTCTCCATGACGTCACCGATCGTGCAGCCGTCCCCGACCGACGTGCCGCGTGATCCGCCGCCGCTGCGCGGTCCTGCCGCGTCGAACACGATCATCGTTCCGCCTCCGGTCAGCGCACCCATGCGCGAAGGCACACAGTCGGCGAAGCTCAACATGCCGGCGGCTGCCGTGATCGCGCCTCCGCCTTCGCAAGTCACCAACGACCGCACCGTCTCGGGCGCGAGCCTGGGCGATCCGAAAGTCGTGCCGCCTCCGGTTGAAGTCGGCGGACGTTCTCCCGACAAGCGCGCCATGCTCGGCATGACCACATCAACCCAGGTCGTGCCTCCTCCGCCAAGCGTCAGCGGAGGCACCTCCATGAACGCCGGCGGCCGCGGAAAGAACTCAGTACCCGGTGGCTTCGGAACAGTTCTCTCCGCCGACAACATCGTGCCGCCACCGCCGTCGATGTCCTCCGACAGTTCAGGACGCGGCACAGGGCGCGGGCCATCGGGCGCAACTCTGGGCCCAGGCGACGTCGTGCCGCCTCCACCAAACCTAAGTGGCGGGGACGCCCTCACGCGTCGCGGCAGCGGCAATCGCGGAGCTGGCATGGGCGGACTGAATGACGCGGGCTCTGTTCTCGCGCCGCCAGCCGCAGCAGCCGGCGGCAATGGCGGCGGAAAAGGTGTGGTGGTCTCGAGTGAGCCCGGATCAGCAAAAGGAGTGCCGAGCGGCAACACCCCAGGCTCAATCGCGATGTCGCCTTCAGGCAACGCCAAGAGCGGACTCGGCGGCTCCGGCGACGGCGCCGGCATCGGACGCGGCACTGGCCCCGGCAGCGGCATGACAGGCGAAGGCTCAGGCGCCGCGAAAGCCGGCACCGGGCGCGGCTCCGACCCGAACTCACACGGAGGAATCTCGCCCTACCCGGGCCCCGGAGGCGCAGGCAACGGAACGTCGGGCGCTCCCCCGGCTCCGGGCGTCAGCGTCACCGGCGGCAACACGCCGGCGATCATCAATCTCCCAAGCTTCGGCACGATCGGCGGCGATCCGACCGTCCCCGGACGATCTCCAACCGCAACCGGACGTCCCGCCCTGCGCGTAACCACCAAGGGCACATCGCGTTCTGGCGGAGCCTTCAACCAATACGGTCACCTGCCCGGAATGGTTTACTCGACGTCCTTCACCATCAATGGATTCGGAACGGTCTCGATGCAGTTCTCGGACCCGCTCAACGCCGATCACGCATACACCGAAGATCTCACCACTCCGGAGGTTTTGCAGGCCACTATGCCGGTTCAACTCAAAGGCGCGCGCATCATGATCGAAGGCAAGATGAATCAGTCAGGACATCTCCACGACTTCCATCCCGTCTTCTCCGACCCCGGCGCACCAGTAGCAAAAGTCGTGGCCAGTGTTTCAACCTGGAAATTCACCCCAGCCCTGCGCGGCAACGATCCAGTAGAAGTCAGCGTGATGCTGGGCTTCAACATCGACACTCGCTAGCCCATATGTCCATGTGGCGCGGGCGCCCCCGCCTGCGAAAGCGCGCAATTAACGGAAGCTCCGAAACGCAAGCTCAGAAGAAGAAAATCGCGGCAACGTTCTGACGATTGCGCGAGCTCGCCGGCTGACTAGGCCTCTCGCCTTAGTTCAGCCCTTCCGTCCCTCGTCTGCTTGCGTTCGAGGTCAAAAACGTCGCAGAGCTCTTTCACGAGCAACGCCAACTTCTCTGAATCAGGTTCCTTCGCAATCTGTTCCGCGATTCGCTTCCATTCTTCACTGTTTGAGGCATCATGCATAAGGCACCCCCCGTGAAAACACCATCTAGTGCCGTTACTCAGTCTCATTCCAGACGTACAAGAAATCGGCATCACTAGCCGTAGCAACACTTCGGCTGCCCTTGTGAATGGCTCGATTGAGTGCGGAGCGTACGTTTTCCTTGCTTTCGGCTAGTTCCGCTAAGGGCACTTTCAGTGCAGCTCCCACAGGCAGCTGATCGAGATCAGCCAAAATCTTCGTGACGATCTGCTTGTGCTTTCCATTGCGACCTTGCGGAACATCGACCTGCTGCATTGTGTTGAAGTTCATCGCAGCTTTCTTGATCCGAGGGCTCACAGACACTCCTTTTGACAACCCCACACTAAACTAACGTAACGTAATCGTAATACGACATAACGATGTCGTGCAACCACAGAATCGCCCCGTTGTGAGAAACGGTGGCTAGCCTGATAGCACCGTGCTGCACATCCACGGGCAAGTCTCGATGATTGAGGGATTTAACCAGCCAAAATGAGGTGAAAGATCAGCCAAAAGATACAGCCCGTACCGCTTCTGGACTGCTAGTGTGTTGCTTGACAAGCGGGGCAAATCGCAATGCAGAAGCCGAAGACACATTTTGAGCAGGTTCCGGTAGACGTAGTGAAGAGGCTCCTTAAAGAGGGAATTGCCGAGAAGACCGAGACGGACCATGACGCCGTCGCTGTGGGGATACGCTCCAGAAAAATTGAAACACCTATTAAGGAGAGGAAAAATGGCAAGCATCGCTAAAATGGGAGATCATCAGGACGATCTAAAATATCCAGATTGGCAAAGGCCCGTTGAAGCAGCCCTGGTTGAACTAGACAAGGACAAACTAAAGGAACGGGTGGCCGCAGCCGAGGTCGCCATTTTCGAGAGGCAACAGGCCATCTCGCAAAGTCGTGATCACCACGCTGAACGGGAGGCTATTGAGTACGCCCTGGCAAACCTCCGAGTCGTCAAAAGGGAGGTTCTTGAGTTCCCTGACTGGCAAAAGAAATAGGTCAGGCCGCGCTTACACCGCACAAGAGACGTACCTTTTCGACAAGCTCAGAAACGTGAGCAAACTTTGAGACCCGAGCAGAAATCCCTGCGGAACAAGCCTGCTTCTCGGACATCGCCTCTCCGTACTCGCTGAACATGATCAACGGGACCGTAGGCATCAATCCTTTTAGAATACGGGCGGCTTCTATGCCGTTCATTACAGGCATCGACAAGTCCAGCACAATCACGTCAGGATGCAATTCCTGAGCCCGCTCGATTGCTTCCTGCCCATTTGCTGCTTCTCCGATTACGTCAAAATCCGCCTCGGATTTGAAGAGCGTGTTCAGGAATCGGCGAATCACCGCATTGTCATCAACTACCAAAATCTTTGTCAGCATGGTTGACTCAACCGCCGTGTCGGCCGGAACAACCTGCAAGCACGCCATCGTATGGGCGTTGGATGCGGGCGGACGGACGATGCGGGGAAAAGATTTATAAAGAAGTCATAAAGAAATCCAGACTCCAGCTACGAGGAAATGCCTACATGGCGGCTGACAATTGCTGAAAGTGGGCGTTGCACCAACGGCCGTCCCTGCCAGTCAGGCACCTCGTGCCCGCTCCTCACCCAACTCTGCGAAACAAAACCGCGACATCATCCCGATAAGCCACGCTCCACTTCGCATCCGACGTCAGCAGCCCCGCCAGCACCGACTCCGCCGGCACCAGCGCCCAACCTGCCCGCGTATCCGCGAGCGCATCCTGCCAGCCAGGTTCGCCGTGTACGATCTTCAAGTAGCGCTTTAAGAATTCCGTTCCGTACAAATCATGCCGGTCATCCACCGCAACCAACTGGCCGGGATACAGGCGATAAATCAAATACCCACCCCACCGGTCAGGACAGAAGATTGCGTTCTCGGCACCAGGGCGCACAGGTACGTCGCCGTGATTTGCGTACCCTGCCGCAAGATAATCCGCCGCCTTCACGGGAAACTTCCGGTCATCGAAACCCGCCTCCATCAAGCGGGAAGACCCAAGCATCCCGTGATACGCGCAGGCCCAGCAGAGAACCGCAATCGCGATCGCAGGCCATAGCCTCCCAGCCATCGCGGAATCAAACGAAGCCATGCGCGCACTAAACAAATCGAAGCGCGCAATCGCGCGCCTCACCCCGTCCGAAACTTCGCGGCTCCCCGCCATCTCTTTCAGGATGACCGAAAGCTGCGGAGCCGCGATCAGCGCCAGCAGAATCGACGAGATCGGAAGATTCCGCGACGCATACATCCCCGCATAGATCGCAAACAGCACGACCAGCAGTTGGCTGATCGTGATCTTCTTCCGCGCCCCGGCCATAGCAACGACCGCCAGCAGCACCAGCACCGCGAAACACTTCTGCGGCATGCCATGAAAATTCGGCGCGAGAAATTCGTCGATGTGATCCATCAGGAACCGGTCGCTCAAATACCGGTAGATGTGGACATGCAGCTGATATCCGTAAGGATTCGCCAGCGTGAACAAAGCACAAACGACTCCGGTGACCGCAATCGCTTTCGCCCGTGTACGAGCAGCCATCTGCTCAGCGACGTTGCGCGCACTCCAGCCTGGCACAACGCTGCCCACGAAATAAATCCCCAACAACGCGAAGCCCACCAGAAACCCGCCGTGCAGATTCACCCACGCGAGCATGGTCGCGGGCAGCCACGCCAGCCGCCGCCAGTTCCCTTCCGCCTCGAACCGCTCGAGCACGTCGAACCAAATCACGGCCAGCAGCCAGCTCACCACGTGCGGCCGCGCCAGAAAATGAATGGTCGACGCGGCCAAAGCCAGCAACAGCATCACAATCGCCACGGGAAGCTGCGCACCCCGCGCCATCATCCGGCGAAACACCAGCGCAAACGTCAGCGCAATCACGAAGCCCGTGAGCAGAACCACGCCATTCAACCCAGCCGACGCATGCAGAGTGCCCACGAGGGAGTCGTAGAGCCACTCCCAGGCAAACCAGGCCTTCCCTTGCATGATGGAGGAAAACGGATCGACGCGCGGAACCTCATGCGTTCTGCTGATCAGCTCGCCAGTTCGGATATGCCAGCCAATCCCGGCATCCCCGAGCAAGCCCTTGGCCAGCGCACCCGAAGTCAACGCCACAAGAAGCAGGACGAAGACCAGATCGCTGACGGAGGGAATAAGAAAGCGCAGCCACGACGATCGTGGAGCCGCAGAGGCACTCGACGGCTCAGCGCACCTCTCAACGCGCTCGCGTCAGCTTCTCTTCGACGTTGTGCAAGAAGGCCCTTAGGTAGCGCCGGCGTCCCGCCGGCAGTCGCGAGGGCGTCTCGCCCTCGCCATCACAAATCATCCCGCTAAAACTTCCAATACGACAATCCCACGCGCATATGGTGCATCAGGCTGTCAGGAAAACTGTAAGCAATCGCAATCCCCATCAGCGCATGCGCAATCGCCAAAGGATACAGGCTGCGATACGTCCGAAACATCTCCGTAAAAAACAACCCGCCCACGAGCGTCAGGCCCGTCAACGGAAGATTCGGCAGATGCAGCAACGCGAACAACACAGAACTGACCACTACCGCCGCGCGGCCCCCAAGCAACTGCTCGAATCGCAAATAAAAATAAGACTGCAGCAAAAACTGCTGCCCCACCGCCCAGATCACGTATGGCCACAGATTATTCAGCTTCGGCCACTCCGGATTCGCCGGAACCGGATGCCCGCTCGCCACCACCACCAGCGGGATCGCCGCCGCCACGGCGCATCCAACCGCAAGCATCAGCACCGTTCCGCGACGCGAAGGCCAGCGGAATCCAAGCTCTTCGCTGGTGCGTCCGCGTAATCCAAACCACAACACACTGCCAATCAGCCCAACAATGAACCCCGTATGCAGCGGGCTGCGCGGCGTCCAGAACACCGATTCCAGCAAGCCCAGCGCCAACAGGATTTCCGCCCACACTCTGCCTTGCCGGACTTCCGCCATAGACGCAGCTACCGTAAACCCCGCATCAGTCGCGGCTGGCGCGACGGCCGTATTTGATGTAAAACTTTTCGACCTAACGGGCATTCCCGCAATCTTATAAGTAGGTGTTCATGCCCAGCAAGAAAACATCTCGCGTCGTGATCGTTGGCGCCGGCTTTGGCGGCCTGAATGTCGGTCGCTCGCTGGCCAGCGCCCCGGTTGAGGTCACCATCGTCGACCGCAAAAATCACCACACCTTCCAGCCACTGCTCTACCAGGTCGCCACCGGAGGCCTCTCCCCCGGCGAAATCGCCGCTCCGATCCGGGCAGTCTTCCGCCGCGACTCCAATGTCGTCACCCTGCTTGAGGAAGTCGAGGACTTCGACCTCGCCCGCCGCATCGTAAAGACAGCGGAGCAAGAGCTTCCCTACGACTACCTGGTGGTCGCCGCCGGCGCCACGCACGCCTACTTCGGTCACGATGATTGGGAGCCCTTCGCTCCGGGCCTGAAGACCATCGAAGACGCGCTCGAAATCCGCCGCCGCGTGCTGCTTGCGTTTGAACTGGCCGAACGGCGGGCTCTTTCCGGCGCCGGCGATGAGCCGCTGAACTTCGTCGTCGTGGGCGGAGGCCCCACCGGCGTGGAACTCGCCGGAATACTGGCGGAAATCGCGCGTCACGTTCTGGCGCATGAATTCCGCTCCATTGACCCGTCGCGCGCCCACATCGTCCTGCTCGAAGGCGGCCCGCGCGTGCTGCCCGCCTATGCCGAAGACTTGTCGCGCAGCGCCGAAGAGCAACTGCGCCACCTGGGCGTCGACGTCCGCACGAACGCGATGGTCACTTTGATTGAAGCCGGCGTGGTGCACGTCGGCGACACTCGTATCGTCGCGCCCGTAGTTCTGTGGGCCGCAGGAGTCGCGGCCTCTCCGCTGGGCAAGAAACTGGGCGCTCCCTGCGATCGCGCCGGACGCGTGCTCGTTCAACCCGACCTCAGCATCCCCGGCCACCCGGAGGTTTTCGTCATCGGCGACCTGGCTTCCATCAAGGACAGAAGAACGGCAAGCCTGTTCCCGGACTCGCTCCCGCAGCGATGCAAGAGGGCAAGTATGTCGCCAAGACGATCCGTCGCGACCTCGCCGGAAAAGCCCGCGAGCCCTTCGACTACTGGGACAAGGGCACGCTGGCCACCATCGGCCGCAACGCCGCCATCGCCCAGTTCGGCAAAATTCACATCTCCGGATTCATCGCCTGGCTCTCGTGGCTGTTCATCCACATCTTCTTCCTCATCGGATTCCGCAACCGCCTGCTGGTATTCATCCAGTGGTTCTGGTCGTACGCCACCTACGAACGCAGCGCGCGCCTGATCACGGGCAAAAGCACTCTGCCCGGCTGGTCAGGAATGCAACCGGCAGAAACCGAATCCTCGGACGAAAAGTTCCCCACCGCCCGCGCCGGGTGACCTTGCCGAAAGGAACGCATGCAGGTCGCTGACAAACCTCTAGAAGAAATTAAGAATTAGGGCTGTGGTATCCTCTGCCGATTCAGGCCCAAAAATGTAAATTCCTGGCTAAGAAAGGAACAGCCATGAAGTTCGACCGCAAGCTCACCATAGCCACAGCCACGCTCGCCGTCCTCATCGCCACAGCCCTCTACGCGCAAGACAAGTACACGCTGAAATCGCCCAGCGGAATCGCGTTCTCCGACTTCAAGGGATACGAAGACTGGTCGGTGGTCTCTTCCGCCCGCACCACCGAAGTACTCAAGGTGATCGTCGCCAATCCGGCCATGATCGCGGCGTACAAGTCGGGCATCCCCGGCAACGGCCAGCCCTTCCCAGATGGATCCATGATCGTGAAGCTCCAGTGGAAGTTTAAGAAGAGCACCGAAGCCCCCTTCGACGTGGATGTGCCCGA
This sequence comes from uncultured Acidobacteriota bacterium, assembly GCA_963745435.1. Lineage (GTDB taxonomy): Bacteria > Acidobacteriota > Terriglobia > Terriglobales > Acidobacteriaceae > Gp1-AA133. The sequence goes on from CAVUXK010000008.1 coordinate 811,687, forward strand.
CGTGTTCAGCCAGGCTTTCGTCATCGAAAAGGACAGCAAGAGATTTCCGAAAAGCGGCGGGTGGGGATACGCGCTGTTCAACTACGAAGCCGCATCCGACAAATTCACGGCCGATCTTAAGAGCCCCTCAGACTGCGGACACACCTGCCATTCGGCTGTGAAGGTAAAGGACTACATTTTTCACCCGTACCAGAAGCGTTGATCCGCCCACGCCTTCCAACGCCTGTCTAAAAATCGGCAAGTCGGCGCGAGCTTCGTGTGGCTGCTAGCGTGAGACACAGATATAGTGACTCCGTGCCAACGACGGAGCGCGACGTTCAACCAGCCGAAGATTTGACGCTTAACACGGGCAACGGATTTCCGGGTCGCTTGCTTTGCCTTGACCTCTACCGCGGTCTGATGGTCGCGGGCATGATCGTCGTAGACAATCCTGGTAGCGACGAACATGCCTATTGGCCCATCATGCACGCCAAGTGGAACGGTTGGACACCGGCCGATTTCATCTTCCCTTCGTTTCTTTTTCTGGTGGGAATTTCCCTGGTGTACTCGTTTGACGCGCGCCGGCAGCGCGGCGAAACCAGCAAGCAGATTCTCTGGCACGCTTTCAAGCGGAGCTTGATCCTCATCGCAGTCGGATTGCTCGTCAATGCTTCACCATTATATGGACTGGACCTCCACAGCTGGCGGTTTGAGGGCGTCACCCAGCGGATTGGGCTTTGCTATTTTGTGTCCTCGATTCTGGAATTATGGACCGGGCGGCGCGGCCAACTGTCGGCTTTTCTCGGGTGCCTTGTCGCCTATTGGGCTTTGTTGCGCTTCGTACCTGTGCCCGGCGCCGGCATCCCCGGCCGGGACATTCCTTTCATGGACCAAGTTCAGAATTTCCCTGCCTGGTTCGACCGGAAACTGTTTATGGGTCATCTTTACGACGGCGTCCGCGATCCGGAGGGAATAATTCACACGATTCCCGCAATCGGAACAACGCTAATCGGGGTATTGACAGGTCACTGGCTTAGATCAAAGCGAACTAGCTCCCAGCATATCGGTGGCATGGTGTTCTTTGGAATTTTGGGAATGCTCGGCGGCCAGTTGTGGAACCGCTGGTTTCCGATCAACAAGAATTTGTGGACTAGTTCGTTCGTCTTGTTCAGCGGCGGCTTCTGCCTGCTCTTCCTCTCACTTCTCTACTGGATGACCGAAAGAAAGCAGTGGCGTGGGAAATGGACCATGCCCATCCTCGTCCTCGGAACGAATGCCATCGCCGGTTTTGTCGCTGACTCGCTGATTTACGGTCCTGGCTATTCGTTTACCGTCACGGCGGCAAATGGCGCGAAAATGAATTGGCACGAAGCCGCCCAGGCCCATCTCGAGGCAATCGGGTTGAGTGTTGCCAACGCTTCCTTGGTCTATTCGCTCGGTTCGCTGCTGATCTGCTGGATCATCCTCTGGCTTTTATGGCGGAAGAAGATTTTCTTGAAAGTATAGTGCCTCAAAGCTGGGAAGCCGCTTTTCCCCGTATAAAGGCCGATAGCCGCTGATTGCTCATTACTCGGAAGCGATCGTCAGCTTGGGTGATGTGCATTTGCCGATGACTGTCTTAAGCTCTGCATTCTTCCACTCGCTTGCGTCGAGTCCAACGGATACCGCTTCCGCAGCAACTTGCGCCCCTCGCTATAATTAAAAGGTTGTGCGGACCCTACGTCTCTTCGTCTACTGTTCCGCGCTACTGGCCGGAACCGCCTGCTGCGCGCTTGCGCAGAGCCAGGCTCGCTCTACCGACACGCTCATCGTCATCCCGTTTGCCAACGCCTCGGGCGCTCCCGGCCTGCAGTGGATCAGCGGAGCCTTCCCGGCCTTTCTCAGCCAGCGTCTCGCGTCCCCGAATATTTTTCCGCTGACCCGCGAAGATCGCATGCGCGCCTACGATCGCGCCGGCATTCCTCCCGAGGTTCAGCCTTCGCGCGCCACCGTGTATCGCATGGTCGAGGCCATGGACGTCGACTACGTCATCCTCGGCCGCTACACTTTCGACGGCCGCTCCTTCACCGCAACCGCGCAGCCGCTCGACGTCCAGCATCGCAAACTGCTTCCCGAAGTCACTGAGTCCGGCGCCCTCGTGGATCTGATCAACGTGCAGTCGGCGCTCGCCTGGGATCTCTTGCATGCCATCGAGCCCGCCGTTCCCGTCGACCGGCAGAGCTTTATCAACAGCACGCCTCCGGTCCGGCTCGATGCTTTTGAAAACTACATTCGCGGCATCACCACCGGGACGAACGCAGAACGAATTCCTCACCTCCGCGAAGCCGTTCGCCTGAATCCTTCCTACAACGAAGCCTGGCTTCGCCTGGGCCGCGCCTACTTTGACGAGCGCCAGTTCGATGAGACGATCTCCGCGCTGAGCCATGTTCCTTCGACCGATCCGGGCGCCGGCGAAGCGAACTTCTATCTGGGCGTCGCTGCTTACTACGTTGGGGACTTCTCACGCGCAGAAAGCGCGCTAAATTTCGTTGCCCTGCGCCTGCCTTTGCCTGAGGTCTACAGCAACATGGGTGCAGTCGCCAGCCATTTGGGCAAGCAAAGAGAAGCAGCCGAGTACTTTCAAAAGGCTGCGCAAGCCGATTCCAACGATGCCGACTACCGCTTCAATCTGGCCGTAGTTCTCTCTCAAACCGGTGCACGCGGTGAAGCTGCCGAGCAGTTGAAGCAGTGCCTTACGCTGAGTCCGACCGATACCGAGGCCCGCGCCTTCCTCGACTCGCTACCCGACAGCACGCGTTCCCCGCGGCCGCCGGCAGAACGCATCAAGACGAACTACGACGAGAACACGTTTCGCCAGCTGTATCTCGGGATTCAAGCCGCGGCGGAAGAACGCCTCGCCAGGACCGATCCCGCCACTCACGCCGTCTTCCACGTAGGCCGCGGCCAGGAATTGTTGTCGCAAGGATTCGTGTTGGAAGCGCAGAAACAATTCGAAGAAGCGGTGGCCCTCGATGCGTCGAGCGCAGAAGCTCACGTCGGGCTGGCCCGTGCACTCGAAGCCGCCAACGACATCGTAGGGGCCCGCGCCGAAGCAGAAAAAGCACTCGGCATCCGGATCTTTGTCGATCCTCTGCTTTTACTCGCGCGCCTCGATCTGCGAGACAATAAAGCCGACGCCGCTGCCCTGAGCATCGACCGCGCGTTGAAACTCGATCCCGCCAACTCCTCGGCGCAGACTCTGAAGCGCGCCGTAGCCGCCAAGCTGGCGGAGAAAGCGCTGCCGGTGGCCAACTGATGAAACCGCTGCATCGAAAAAACAAAAGTGGGCACCCCATCCTCAGTGGGTGCCCCATCCTAACCTTTCGCGGCCTTTGCGAAAGTTTAGGGTGGGTCTTTACGGTAGCCGGGATGTTCTCCGGAGTCTGCGCTCTGATCGCGCTGGCGATCCTGGCGGTGCCGACGTTCGCAGCGGCACCCACCACCCAAGTCCTTAAGATCGTTCTCAACGACACCATCCAGCCCATCACTGACGAATTCATAGGCCGCGCCCTGACGGAAGCCAAGAACTCGCACGCAGATGCGCTCCTCATCGAGATCAACACGCCAGGCGGACTGGTCGATTCCACCCGCGAGATCATTGAGAAGATCGTCGACTCGTCCGTGCCCGTCATCGTCTACGTCACGCCCAGCGGTATCGCGCGCGGCGTCCGCCGGATTCTTCATTCTGGAATCCGCCGACATCGCCGCCATGGCGCCCGGCACGAATACCGGCGCGGCCCACCCCGTCACTCTCGGCGGCGACAAGATGGACGACGTCATGAAGCAGAAGATCGAAAACGATCTCGCTGCCTTCATGCGCTCGGTCGCAGCGCGACGAGGCCGCAACGTCGATGTCGCCGAAAGCGCAGTCCGCCAGTCCAAGTCCTTCGCCGAGCAGGAAGCTCTCTCCCAGAAACTCATCGACTACGTGGCCTCCAGCGAAGACGATCTCTTCCGCCAGATCGAAACCAAGCCCATCAAGCGCTTCGACGGGAAGACCGCCACGTTGCATCTGTCTGGCTCAACCGTGCGCCTGTTCGAAATGACGCTGAAGCAGAAGATCCTCGATCGCCTCATGGATCCCAACGTTGCCTTCCTGCTGCTCGCGGTCGGCCTGCTTTCGCTCTACGTGGAGTTCAACCATCCGGGCGCGGTCGTGCCCGGCACGGTGGGCGTGGTTTTCATTCTGCTCGCGGCCTTCGCGCTGAACCTGCTGCCGGTTCGCTTCGCGGCGCTGGTCGCGATTGCCGTCGCCTTCGCCCTGTTCGTGCTCGAGGCGAAATTTGCCAGCCACGGCGTGCTGACCACCGGCGGCATCGTGCTGCTCACGCTCGGCGGACTGCTGCTGGTCGACGCGCCCATCCCTGAAATGCGCGTGCACCTGCTGACGGCGATGGCGATCAGCATTCCGCTCGGCCTGATCACAGCATTTCTAATGACGATCGCCTTCCGCGCCCGCCGCAACAAAGCTGTCAGTGGCGTGCAAGGCATGATCGGCGAGATCGGCGTGGCCCAGAGCCCGCTGGTCCCCGAGGGCAAAGTCTTCGTGCACGGCGAAATCTGGAACGCGATTTCCTCGGCCCCGGTACCTATCGGCGCGAAAGTCGTCGTGCGAAGGGTCGAGGGCCTGCAACTGGAAGTCAGCCCGGTGCCTGCCTCCACTTCAAACAAAGTCGTGAACCACGTCGCCGAGCAAAGCAAGACTTAACCGCAAAGTTCGCTAAGAGCGACCCGCGAAGTTCGCAAAGAAGACGGACTCTCACCCGTGCAACCTTTGCGTCCTTGCGAGCCCTGTCCGGTTAACTGCTCCTCTCTGCGACCTCCGCGGGTGTTCTCTGCGGTCTCTGCGGTTAAAAGCTCTTCCCACTCCGCTGCAAGACTTAGTTCGCTGCTGGAAAATAGCCCAAGCCCCTCCCCGCACCTATCCCGACAACACCCGAGCCGGTTTGTGGATCACAGACAGCTCCGCCAACTGCGATACAATCCGCCTTAGACACCGTCTACAACCAGAAACCGCGCCGGGAGGCGCCGCTATGCTTTCGTTAACCAGCATTCTCGTCCTCGTCGTCGTCATCTACATCCTCAGCTCCATCAAGATTCTGGCGGAATACGAACGAGGCGTGATCTTCCGCCTCGGCCACCTGTTGCCGCAAGCCAAGGGACCCGGCGTTATCCTCGTGTTTGCGCCCCTCGACCGCATTGTGCGCGTCTCGTTGCGGCAGGAAGCTTTGGAAGTCCCGCCCCAGGACATCATCACCCGCGACAACGTCACGCTGAAAGTGAACGCCGTCATCTTCCTGCGTGTGATCGATCCCAACAAGGCCGTGGTCGAGGTTTCGAACTACGTCTACCAGACCTCGCAGTTTGCGCAGACCACACTGCGCTCCGTGCTCGGCGAGCAGGAACTCGACGAACTGCTCTCGCACCGCGAGAAAATCAACCTGCGCCTGCAAAGCATTCTCGACACGCACACCTCTCCCTGGGGCGTGAAGGTCACGAACGTCGAGGTCAAGCAGGTCGACATGCCGGAATCCATGCTGCGCGCCATGGCCAAGCAGGCCGAGGCGGAACGCGAAAAGCGTTCCAAGATCATTCACGCCGAAGGCGAATTCTCAGCCGCGCAACGCCTGGTCGATGCCGCCAAGCTGCTCGCGACCGAACCGGTCAGCGTGCAGTTGCGCTACCTGCAGACCCTGACCGAGATCGGCGTCGAGAAAAACACTACGGTGATCTTCCCTGTGCCGGTCGATTTCTTCTCGGGCCTACAGAAAATGCTGGGCAAGGGCGACGGCGAGATAACTCCGGCAAAAGCCGGATAGGCGCAACTTTTCGGTTCGTGACGGGCTAACACCCTCTGGAGACAAAATGGGTTCACAAGACACGGAAATCACGCTCGGTACCGGCAAGATGCTGGCGCTCTTCTTTGGCCTGGTCGCGCTGTGCGGCCTGTTTTTCGGCCTCGGCTTCTCGCTCGGGCGCGGCTCGATGCGTCCGATGGCCGCCAACGACGCGGCGCAAACCACGACCGGCCCAGCGCTGCGTCCTTCCGCGATGAAGTCGGGTGGCGCGCAGAACCAGAACTCCGGCGACATGACGTTCTACAAGGCCGTCCAGAACAAGGACGCGAGTGCTCCCACCTCCGATTCGACCAAAGACGACTCTGCCAAAGCCGATACCAAGGCCGACGCTTCCAAGCCCGCCGACAACGACGCCGCGAAATCCGGGCCGCCCGATCCCATGACCGCAACCTCCGGCCCCGGCTACTTTGTTCAGGTCGCCGCCGTCAGCAAGCAGGACGACGCGCAAGCCCTGGTCGATGCGCTGAAGAGAAAGCAATACGCGGCGTTCACGGCCAGCACAACCCCCGACAAACTGTTTCACGTGCAAGTCGGACCGTTCGCCGATTTGAAAGACGCGGAAGCTACGAAGGCGAAGCTAGTGAGCGATGGCTACAACCCGATCCTGAAACGCTAAGGGGTTAGCTTTCCAACTGACGATAGGGCGGGACGGACGATCCGTTCTAGTTCTTTCCTATTACTTTTAGATAATATCGGGCGAGGATGACTTATAGGCGCGTTCCGGGAAGCTGGATGAATCAGAGGTCCACCCGGGCCTTGAAAACGCAGCCAAGGGCTCCGGAACGCCAGGAATCCCCATCGTAGGACATGCGCGGACCCTCTTTCGGAGGGGCGCATCAGCCGTAAACCCAAGATAATCTCTATAACTTATTGATACTTCCTGCAAGTGATTGAAAGCGACGGTGCCCCACGTTCGCGCGTTCTTGGCGCTAACGTGGGCTTCCCAAATGCCGGGAATGTACCGCCCAAAGGCTCGTGCATGCTGTGCCGGTCAGGAGAGAAAAGCGACTACGCTCCCGCCGCCATCGCCTTCGCCTCAATCTGCGCTTTCAGTTCAGGCGAACACTTCAAGGTCAACCCGCACAGGTTGCAGCGAATCAAATGGCTTCCGCCCAGCGGAATCACGGGAATGAAGAACAGCGTGAACCACCGTTTCGATTCCATCGCCGTGAACATAGTCGGCCGCGAACATTTCGAGCACGGATACTGAATCTGCCGGATCGGCGTCGTTTTCGTGCGTACTCCGAAGAGGAAAAACATACTGAAGCCTCATTTTCTGGGGAGTCGCGACGAACTCTAACATGGGATTGCCAGTTGGGCTTCGGTACGGAAGTGTTTGCCCGGTCGGTCGTTGGTGAAATGGCGCTGTTTCGCCAACTGACGCCCGACCGCGGCCTAGGGCTTGTGGTTGACTTCCTCCACGTCGACAAAAGCCTCGTGTGGCCCGGAGGTTGTCACGCCAAGGATTTTCCACTTGCCTTCAAAGACGGCTCCGACTATGGGTCTGAACAAACCGGCGAAGTCGAGAATCTTTTGGAATTCCTTCCCCTGTTTGCAGAGGTGGATCGTGTACGTATTTTGCACGTGCTTTTCAAACATGTACCGAAGTGTGCACCGCCCCCATGAGCGGGGCAAATTACCGTGGTGTCGATGCTAGATGGGGCGAACTACCCCAAGTATGATTCCTAACCGAAGTCAATGCATTATGAGAGTAATGGGGTTTCACCAACCACGAAAGCTCGACGTACACTTATGTCCGCCGCGCCGTATGATGAACGGCTGCGATTGCCCGATCGCGTGCGGAGGATGAATACCGTGAAATGGATGATCCTCGCTGTTCTCATTCTTTTACTTACTTCGATCTGCCTGCCTGCCGAAAAAAGCGATGCGCCAAGGCCCGCCCAGTCCACCGATGAACTGCGCCAGCAACTGGAAAAGATACTCAAGGACACGCATACCAACGGAGTCTCGGTGGCGATTGTTCATAAAGACGGGCCCGAGTGGGTGACGGGCGTCGGTATTGCCGATGTGGCCAGTGGGCGTGCGGCCACGGCCGATACGCTGTTCCGCATCGGTTCGACCTCAAAGGCTTTTACGTCGTTATCGATTCTTATGCTGGCCGACCAGGGCAAGTTGACGCTCGATGATCCCGTTCACAAACTTGTCCCCGACGTGTGGTTCGAGAACCGCTGGGAGGCCAGCGATCCAATTCGTATCGTTAACGTGCTCGAACACACCACGGGCTGGGACGATCTGCATCTGCGGGAGTATGCGAAGCAAGCGCCCGACAACCTGAGCGTGCGCGAAGGCCTTGACTACGACCACCACTCGCGTACCTCGCGATGGCGGCCCGGCACCCGGATGTCGTACTGCAACTCGGGACCACCAGTTGCCGCCTACATCGTCGAAAAGCTTACCGGCCAGAAGTTCGAAGACTTCGTGCAGCAAAATCTCTTTCTGCCGATCGGAATGAAGACTGCGACATATTTCGAGCCGGCCCCCGGCAGCGGCCACCACGCTTTATCACGATGACGGCAAGACTCCTTATCAGTATGGGCACATCTTGATGCGTCCGGCAGGATCGATCAATGCCTCGGCCAACGATATGGCGGCATACCTGCAGTTCTATCTGAACCGCGGCGCTGTAGGCGGAAAGCAGATTGTTCCCGCGTCCGACATCGATCGCATGGAAATCCCGACGAGCACGTGGGCCGCGAAGGATGGAATGAAGGCCGGCTATGGACTAAGCAACTTCTGGAGCGTCCATGACGGCTTTGTCTATCACGGACATGACGGAGGCGTTGAGGGCGGCATCACGGACATGTCTTACATGCCCGATTACGGCGTTGGGTACTTCTACAGCATCAACAGCGAAAATGGAGACGCATTCGACAAAATCGGGAACGCGATCCGTGCGTACATCACCCGCAATTTGCAGAAACCACCGGTGCCCGCGGTGGCACCGTTACCGGCCAATGCGGCCGACTATGCCGGTTGGTACGAGCCCAATTCTCCTCGAACAGAAATCACCCACTTTATTTCACGACTCACCGGGCTTACCTGGATTCAGTTCAAAGACGGGAGATTACTTTCCAGCAGTATGGGTTCATGGAACGACACCTATTTCCCGGTGACGGGCAGGCAGTTCCGCCATATTCCGGAAAAAGAGTCGCTGGACCCGATTCCAAGCCTCGCGTTGTTGACTCCGAACCAGGAAGGGCGCTTCATCCAGAGTGGTTTCGAGGCGAGGGTACTAAAACGAATTCCCACCTGGTATGCGATCTCCGAGATCTTGCTGACTGCCTTCGTGGTTCTCGCGATGCTGTCGATCGTTCTCTACGCACCGTTCTGGATTTTCGGGGGGCTGATAAAACGACGTCGTCGGCCCGCTGAACGCCCGATGCGGCTGTGGCCGCTTGTGGCCGTGCTTAGCCTGCTCGCCTTTGTTGGGATCTTCATGCTGAGTAGCGATGACCTCATCGGTCGAATGGGAAATCGAACGATTTGGTCCGAAGCCTTGTTCTTAAGCACTGTCTCTTACGGAATTGCCGTACTGTTCAGCGCAATCGCGTGGTGGCGCGCCCCGAAAGAATCGGTGCGCCGAGGCGTTCGCGCTTACTCAAGAATCGTCACGATAGCGCTGCTGATCTCTGCTTTTTACCTCGCCTACTGGGATGTCATCGGACTCAAGACATGGACCTAGGCAGTGCTATGCATGGATCGATGTGGTGGGTAGTAAACTTGCGGACATGAGGCTGAAAGGAAAAGTGGCGCTGGTGACCGGCGCATCACGCGGCATCGGTTTCACGGTGGCGGAGTTGTTCGCCCGGGAGGGCGCGATTGTCTATGGCGGCAGTTCAAGCAACCCGCCTGGCATCTTTTCGGCCGGCGTGACCGGGGTAGAGTTGGACGTCTCGAAGGAAGAGCACTGGAAGCGAGTGGTGGCGGACATCGTGGCGGCGCACAGGAGGGTGGATGTTCTCGTAAACAATGCCGGCATCGCCGTCTATGACGCCGTGCACGACTGCAGCACCGAGAACTGGCGCAAGGTTCTGGGTGTGAACCAGGACGGTTCCTTCTTCGGGATGCGAGAGGTGATCCCGCACATGAGGGCGAATAAGACCGGCTCGATCATCAACGTGTCCTCGATCTGGGGGACGGCTGCGGTGCCGGGTGCGCATGCTTATCACGCGACCAAGGGCGCGTTGGTCATGATGTCGAAGAACGCGGCCATCACCTATGCCAGTGACGGGATCCGCGTGAATTCTATCCATCCGGGCTTTATCGACACACCCCTTACCCAGGCTCAAGACCCGGCAATCAACGCCAACGTCATCGCCCTGACGCCTATGAAGCGCGCAGGCACCCCGCTTGAAATCGCGAACGGTTGTCTTTTCCTTGCCTCCGACGAGTCGAGCTTCATGACGGGCGCTGAACTCGTGATCGACGGAGGATACCTTGCTCAGTAGCCCGCGCTGTGACCGTCGAGCGGGCGTTTCGGATGCTAGAACCGGTTAATCAGGAGTGAAGCGCCGATTATTTTCGGTGACTCTCGAACACCGCCTGTAGCCTGCTCAGTTCGAACAGATCTCTAATCCGTGGCGTTGGATTCACCAGCTCCAGAACACACTGTGCTCTGCCCGCCGCCAGATAGACGCTGACCAAAGCACCGAGGCCAGAACTGTCGATGTAGTTGACCTCCGCCAGGTCGAGCACAATGCGCTTGGTTCCCGGGATGAGCCCGCGAATTGTTCTCTGCAACAGATCAGACGTTGCCGATGTGATCCTGCCCGACCCGTGGACTATGGTTTCCTCGGCTGCCTTCTCTGCATTAATCTGCAATTCCAGGGTGGGAACAACTGGGTTCGCCGCCATTGTAGAACCTCCTGTCCTAGTATAGGTGTTCTAAATAGGCGATTACACTCCGAACCCTGGTTTCGGGCCGTAGTTGGTGAGATGGGGATGTTTCACCAACTATGCGTTCCGCAAGCAAGAATCCCGCGCACGCAAGTTCCCTATCTGAATAACTGGCAATAGATTTTGGCGGGGAGTACGGCTCCCAAGGGAGGTGAAGTAATCGGCGGGCCATGGCAGCCACAGCGGGAAAAGGTTTGATCGCGAGGTTGTTGTTAATGCCCCTTCTTATTTCGGGACTTCATAACGGAATCGATTCTCGCCCCCATCAAACTTGCCTGCCGAAGCAGCGCACTGCTATTCATGGCATTCCAGGCCACGGCGCGGTCTGGAGCGTCTATCCCGACGACGAGCCTACATATCTCCACCTTTTCCTTTGTCTTCTTATCTTGCGCGAACTCGGTAAAGATTCGGGTAATGATTTGCACGCTACCTGAAAGCGTCGTCACCAACGGCCTGCTAGTTACCGTCCTCTGTTCGTCATTCCAGCGGACGGCTTCCGGAAAGTTCGATTTCAAATCCTCATAGCACCGCTCTGCGGGCTCCTTGATCGTCACCGACTCCTGTGCGCACAACAAGGGAGCCACCGAAAAAACGGTCAAAAAGACTAAGACCAAGTGCTTCATTGGCTTTACAACTTCTTCCGTCACGGTACTTGACGATCTCATGGCTGTAAAAGTTAGTCCAGAGGAACAATAGTTTAACGTGAAAGCCTGCCTGTGCTGCGCAGCCGGAGCGATGTGGCTGATCGTTGCGATCTTTCTGTACTTGAAGAGCTTCGGTTTTGTGTGGGTAGGAGCGCATGATCCTGCGCTTGCGCTACGGTTGGCCAGCATGGTGCTTCGTGTGCTCTTTTTCGGTTGGATAGCAGCTGTCCTTTTGGGCGCGTGGCTCCATGGAAAGAGTAAGGTTTGGATCGCAAGTTAGATCAGAAGGCAATTGAGACAGTCCAGCGATGGAGATTTGATCCAGCAGTCGAAGACGGCAAGCGGGTCCCATTCACGATGCATGTCGAGGTAACTTTTCGAGTTAATTGAGTTGAGATTCTTCCGTTCCGGGGGACGCAAATCAGCTTTACCGTGTTGGCAGTTTTCTCCTTCTCAGATACCCCAACTGCGACTGGCCATTTCTCAGTTAGCGTAATCAGGCCATAGCGCTCATTGAGAATTGGCCGCCCGGGTCAGTAAGCGCTACGGGTATTACGACAATCACTTGGGTCGCGACAGTAACCAGCGCTTACCCTCTGCGATTAGCTCTGGACTTACAGGAGACAAAGCCTCAGGCACTGCTCGCTGAATCGCGCCCGCAAGGTAATGGAGAGCCTGTCGTTCTGCTTCATCCAACCGAAAAAGGAGCTCATAATTGCCTGGACTCACTTCCTTCGATACCTCTGGATTCCGCATCGTTCTTACCAGAAGTTCCCAGATCACAAGGCTTGGGCCCGTGCGTAAGCGTATTTTCTCTTCGTTGTCCCGTGTGGTTGTCATTGGCAATTTGTGGAAGTACTCAGCACGGTAGGGAGTATAGGCTACGTCGTCAGTTGGCGTAATCAGGCGATTGCACCAATAATCCCCCGCCTCGTGCCTCAGCGGCCTGCGCTCCTCTTTTGATCAATCCACGATTCAGCGCCTGCCTATCGAAGGCCGTGTTGCTCAACACTGATCAAGGCTCCTGCCCCTATTGACTGCCCCTTACTCCCCATGCAACTGTTACAGTCCATCTGAGACCTCCCGGTGCGAATCGCTGACCTCATCCTCCCTGTATTTGCCGTGATCCTGACCGGCTGGATCGTTGGCTATACGGGCTACCTGTCGCGGTCGTTGGCGGACGCGCTCATTCACTTCGCCTATAACATCGCCATGCCGGCATTGCTGATCGTCACCATTGCGCAAGAACCAAGTCATGCGCTGATCAACTGGCGCTTTCTGGTTGCCTTTGGGGGTGGTTCCCTGCTCTGCTTCCTGCTCGTGTTCGGCATCATGAGCATACGTGGCTCCCGAAGTCTCGCCAGCCGCACCATGCATGGCATGGCGGCATCGATGACCAATACCGGCTTCGTCGCCTTACCGGTCCTGCAGGCGATCTATGGTCCGCGCGCCGTGTTGCCGGCGGCGATCGCCACGGTGTTCGTGGCCGTTGTGATGTTTCCAGCCGCCGTGATTCTGCTCGAACTTGATCAGCGGGATGAGCATGGCTCGCGCACCGGCCCCCATGCTCACGATGAGGCATGTCGTGCTGAACCCGATGGTGCTCTCGACCCTGATCGGCATGCTTCTGTCAGTCTTGAATCTCCGCATGCCTGGGCCGGTCACCGCCTACCTTGGCATCCTAGCCAATGCGCTGACGCCTTGTGCTCTCTTCGCCATCGGGCTGGGGCTGTCTATCGATGGATTGCGTGCCAACCTTGGGCGCGCTTCGCTGCTCTCGGCCGTCAAGCTCGTCATCATGCCCTTGATCGTGTACGGATTGAGCGTGTCCCTGGGGCTCGACCCGCTCTACACCATTGCGGCCGTAATCTGCGCCGCCGTGCCCACCGCCAAGACGGCCTACATTCTTGCGGGCGAGTATCACTGCGAGGAGATGATGGTAGCGTCCACGGTTTCGATGACGACTCTACTTTCCGTCATCTCGCTTGTGCTCTGGCTCTATGGGCTATCGGGGCTGGCGAGACGCATCCCTGCTGGATAAGCGCACGTCGAGATAGGCATCTTGTCTAAGCGCAAGCGCTTTGGACACGCTATGGTTTCTGGTTCACCATGAGATGCGCCCACGGCGTCCCCGCGTACATGATCCAGGAACCCGTCTGTTTCAATTCGGTGCCGAAGCCCGAGGTCTTGGGATCGAACGGCCACATGATCATCCAGTGCGGCGGCTCCTTGATGGGATTGCCCGACGTCGCATTGGGATCGCTGGCGCTCCAGTCGGTGGCGCCCGACAACATGTAGACAATGCCGGGCTCGGTATTGGTGGGCTTCGGTTTGAGCGCAAGAAAGTCTCGCTGCCAGCGCAGGGCCGCGGCGTTCATGCATTGCGCATCGTCGCCCACTACACCCGGATGCCCGGGAAAACAGGTGAACCCGTTGTTGCCTTCGCGCAGCACGGTCTCCGTACCGTGTTCGTCCTGATCGACGATACGCGCGTCCTTCGCAATCTCCGGCGGCCCGGCGGCCATGGCGCGCGCGATCTTGGTTTCCTTGCCGTCGCTGGCCCCGTTGCTCTGAGCGGCGGCAATGCCGCACGCGAACAAACTGACGACCAGAATTCCACCAACCTGCATTCGAGTCATGAGGGCTCCCGAACAGACTGTGCGATCTGAAAACTCGTTGGTGAAAGCATCTCATACCTGGAAGATTGGCAAAAGCGCCAGGCAATTTTCTTCCTCCAGATCACATCCAACAAATGTTTCGATGATCGATGCTGTGTTTCATATTTCGTTTGGGAAACAACGCCTGCCCATCGATTGCGAACGCGCATTGAAAGTACGAGAGCGCCTTTGGTTGCCCTCTCTCCTTTTAAAGGCCATAATTCCCACCGTTTTCGGGGAGGGTGTGCACATGAGATCCACGGGGAGAGCCCGATTGCGGGCGCGGTCACTGTTCGTTGTCTTGTCGGTCACGGTCGCGCTCGCGGCGCGTGGAATCGCCACGGATACTCCCCAGGATGCAGTTCGAGGAGAAGAACACTACGTCAAGCGCGATGGAATTCGAATCTACCTCTGGGAAAAGTATCTGCCTGGCCAGGTTGGATCTTTCGCGCAGACAGGCAAGATCGTGCTGCTCGTCCACGGCGGCACGCGATCAGGACGCTCGCTCTATGACGTGCAGATTCGCGATTACTCGCTAATGGACTTTTTCGCGGAGCATGACTATGACGTATGGGCCATCGACATCCATGGCTACGGCCACTCTGACAAGACGGACGATTGGATCGATGCCCAGTCAGCCGCAGCCGACATCAGCGCAGGAGTCGAATACATTGCCAAACTGAGGGGAGTCAGCAAGGTTGATTTATTCGGCTGCTCGGCCGGAACCCAGAGGGCCGGTTTGTATGCGATGGAACATCCGGATCGGGTGGCGCGGCTAATCTTGCACGCAGGCTTCTGGAAAGGCAGCGAGGAATTTCTGGCAATGAATCGCAAGCGGCTCGAGAATGGCGGGCAGCCGCTGCCTCGCAACCGCCCCACCACGGAAGCCGATTTCCGCGATGGCTTTATCCCGGGTCAGTTCGAGCAGGATGTCGTGGACGAGAGCGTGCGGATCGGTATGCAAAACGACCACCAGCGCCCGAACATCTTCGCGGAATACGCGAAGCTGCCGATCCTCGACCCGAAGCGCATCGTGGTCCCTACTTTGATTATTTTTGGAGAGAAAGATTTCGCGGCAACCGACGCGGACCTTCTGCCGTTCTTCGAGCAATTGAACACGCACGACAAGAGTTATGTGCAACTGCCAGACAGCGGGCACCTGATGATTCTGGAGAAAGGCCACCGCCGACTGCAGCACGAGGTCCTGAGTTTTCTTGACCGCCCGTAAGTTGCAAGGGTGGAGGAATTCAGGCGTCAGCGGCGATAGAAGAAGAAGTACATCACGGCCGCGATGATCAGCAGGGTCAGCAGAAAACGCACGATCGGGACTGACCTTCGTAGCCTCCGGCGAGATGGGTGTGTTGCCCAGCAGAGATGGATTGAGGTCGGAATTGTCGATGGTCGGGGTTGCCGATGGGGCCAACTGTCCCGTGGCGTCTGTCGATTGCATTGGCTGAGTGGGCAGAAACATTGGCGACAACACCGAGTTCTGCTTTCCCGACGTGCTGACGGTTGTCGAGGTGAACACCTGGATTTCGCGTCCGGTGACTTGCGACGCGATCTGCTCTGACAGGTGGGGGAAATGTTTGTCGACGAACCCGAGCAACTCCTCGGCGTAGTGATCGAGTTTCTCCTGCCCCGCCGGATTAAAGCCGGGCGTTCCGGGATTGTCGGAGTGCACGGTGAAGCCGCCGCCGGGGTTACGGTCGACGTGCATGCTGATGCTGACCTGCTTGCCTTGCGGCGGCAGCTGAAATCCGGGAAACATGTCACCGAGAGCCGTCACCAGCTTGGCCTGAATTTTCTGCTGCAACTCTTCGCGGGTGGCAGCCTCCAGCGGCGGTACGTTTGGATCCGATGCACGGGCAATGAACCCACCCTCGGGCTTCGGCTCAATGCGATATACGCATTGTTGGACGAGACGTTTGAGTTCCATGAAGAGGAATTTTAGCTTGGTTCTGCCGCCGGGGCGTGGTTACGTCGGTGCTGGCAGGGGGGATCGTCCTGGTTCGGCGCGGCGAATGCCGCAAGGCTCCGGGCGCACAAATAAGGGCGACGGGCCGGCCGGGGCACGCCCGCAGCCACCCATCGCTGGTCGAGATGGCGGTTCGGCCATCTCCTAATATGTCTTTCTGAATGACGAAACGCTGATCGGCTAACTGCGGACTGCGACGGACACGAGTTCAGGATTACAGCGGGAATTCTGCATGGACTTGATCACGTCCTCGGCAGTAAATCTTCCCATGGTGAGCGCCAGCTTGCGGTTGGACGTCGTCTGAATGGCAGCACGGTCAATGCGCTGCACATATTGGGGTCCGCGCACACCGCCCCGGTTCAACTTAACGACAAACTTGGTATTTTGCATGGGTTCCTTAGTGGATCAGGCTCGGATGGTTTTATTATACCCGATGTTCCAATTTTACGCCTGCCTAAGTTGCATGTTGCCGCTGTCATAAAACCGCCTCAACCCAGCTAACTCAGCCCAAACTTCGTTGTTGGAAGAGAATTGATTTTTGATAAAGTTCCCGAAAGATATGTGCAGATCGCGCTTCGTTCCGGTCATTCTCCTTCTTCTGGCGTCAATGGCGGCAGGCCAAGTGCCGTCAGCTCCTTGCTCCATCACCCCCATCCGTCCCAGCCGCGACGCCAACATGTTCACGCCGGCCCAGGAAGTTGACCTGGGAGAAGTGCTGGTCGAGATCGTTCGTGATAATGCCAAGGAACTCGATGATCCGGACCTCACGACCTACCTCCAGCAGGTCGGGGATCGACTGGCCAGTCACCTCCCGCCTTTGGGATTGAAGTATCGTTTTTATCTTTCCAATCTGCCGACCGCCAATGCTTTTTCGATTGCCGGAGGTCGCGTGTATGTCACCCGAAAGCTCATCGGCTTCGCACGGTCAGAAGACGAACTGGCGGGCGTGATGGCTCACGAACTAGGACATATCGTGACCCACCAGTCCGCTATCGAGTACACGCGGTTCTTCAATGCCATCGGCATTACCGAGGTCAAAGATCAAGCGGATATCGAATCGAAATTCCATCGCTTCCTGGAAAGCGGCAAGACGTTTACGGTGAGCGGCGAAGACCATCAACTGGAAGCGGACCGGGTCGGCATGGAAGTGCAGGCACTTGCCGGATACAAAACCGATGGGCTCGCCGATTTCTTCGATCGCGCCACCGACAACCGGGGCAAGACTGGAAGTTGGTTCTCGGATCTGTTCGGCAAGACTCCTGAGAATTCCAAGCGCGTGCGGGAGATGCAGAAAACACTGCGCCGGTTTCCGCCAGAATGCACCGCCGCGTCCACACACTCCTCAGACGCTTTTCGGGAATGGCAAGCCAAGGTAGTGAGCTACGCGGGCACTGGCCGCAGGGAAAGCATTCCCGGGCTGCTATCCAAAAAGGAACTGGACCCTCCGCTCCAAGACGAAGTGCATACTTTGCGTTTCTCATACGACGGCAAATATCTGATTGCGCAGGACGATGGCAGCATTTACGTGCTGACCCGCGAACCTCTGGCTTTCAAGTTTCGGATTGAGGCGCCCGACGCTTACCCGGCCCGGTTCTCTGCCGACTCCAGGCGCCTGACCTTCTATGATCCGGATCTTCGCGTGGAAACGTGGGACCTCGAGAAAGGCGAGCGAACCGAAGTGCATGAGATGTACTCGCCGCGTGGGTGCATGCAAACGGCGCTCACGCCGGATGGGAGCACGTTGGCTTGTGTGAATGTCGAAGACACACTCGTGTTGTTCGATACTGTCAAGGACGAACGCATCTTCGAAAAGCAGCGGATTCGGTCTGGTGAACTGGCAGTCGGGGCGAACTGGGGGAGTTACAGCTACCAGATTCGCTTTCTCAATATGGGCTTCTCGCTCGATGGGCGATACCTGCTGGTGGCAAGCGGCGATTCAGTGTTGGCCGTCGATGTTCCTGCGCGCCACGAGGTTCCAGTCAGCGGCGCTCTCAAGCCATTTCTGCACGGTGCCTTCTCGTTTGTTACCGACAAGACTCTGGTAGGCAACGAAAAGAACGGATCGCGCGCCGCATTGCTGAGTTTTCCGGAAGGCACGATACTGCATTCCTTCGAACTCGGTTCTTCGGCACCTTTCCCCGTGGCCAAGGGAGAGTACGTTCTGATGCGTCCCTATCCACGACTACGCGGTGGGCGTGCTCGATATGCGTAGCAAATACCATCGTGCGCGCCAGCAAGACGCCTGCGATGGATGTCTACGGAGACGTTGCCGCCAGCATGCTGCCCTCAGGAGAACTGGCGCTTTTCGGGAGCCACTCCCGCGCCCATTGCCAAAATTGCTTTACCCCGTGGGCATTTCGGGCGCCTGCAGATCGCGGACTTTTCTGATGACCTCAATTGGCTTGGCGGTCTCTACACACTCCCGTGGATCGGTGTGGAATCTTTCGAAGGCTGACGCGGCCTTATAACTTGAAAGGTTTTCGGGGAGCCTGCTTTGCCAAGGATGGAAATCTCTACCTCGACTTCCCCAAGCGCGACAAAGTCGATCGGTCCATTGTGCGTGCGGACCTTCGCCAGGTGCAGATGTCGATTGTCGAAAAGGTCGATCCCGGCAGGGTGTGGCAGGAGTGCGAATATCTGGTCAGTCTCAGGGGAAAGGACGAGACCGTCTCCCCGAAAGACAAGGACAAGCAGAACGACGACGCCGAGGACGAAGACCGCAGAGACTATCGCTACGAAGGCAAGAAGATTTCCTGGCGTGACGTATACGAACCCGCTGAAACAAACAAAACTCTCGAAGTCCGTGATGCTCTGACTGGCACTCCAGTTTGGTCGAAGACTTTCAGCAAGGTCATCCCGGCGATCTACACAGATGCGTCGTCGAATGTTGCGGCCTTTCGCTGGAGGCTCTCCTCGCAAGGCGCCCGGGGGGAATTGAAGTCCCTACCCGCGGCTCTTACGCCGGAAAGCGGTGGACGGGATGACGACTACCTGATCGAGATTGTGGAACTCAGCAGCGGAAAATTCCTCAACGCGATCGTCATCGACACCACGAATGGTGCGATCAAGTTGCACAAGAACCTGGTCACACGAGATTGGGTCGTGGGATACGACTCCATTGGCCGCACTTTGATCTATTCGCTCAAGACGGGCAAATGTACAGCCAAGTTCTTCGGGGAGCCTCGAAATGTCTCTTCGTCAGGGACGCTGGTGTTTGAGCACGATCCCGGGCGACTCGCCATCTACGACCTCACCTCGAATAAGAAGTCCGACCTTACCTTCCCCTTTCCGGTTTCCAGCACTTTCTTCACAAGAGATGGCAAGAAGTTGCTGCTGCTGACGAAAGATCAGGTCGTGTATACGGTCGATCCGGCGCTGGCGCAATAGAACCTAAGAAGTTTACCTAGGCTTCAGGTGCCCGCGAATCCACTCCACAATCTGCGTGGAACCGAAATATCTGCAGGTTTTGGTAGCGCCGGCGTCCCGCCGGCAGTCGCGAGGGCATCCTGCCCTCGCTTTTGAAACGCAGGCTGTGAAAAACGTTGTCGTCGTTCTCGATGGACTCCGAGAACACCTTGGGCATGCCCCCTCACGGCCAAGCGGTGCGCTCGGATCTGAACCTGAGCGACGCAGGACCAAGTAAAACCCCGCCCAAGCGGAGCTTGGACGGGGCACCCTTCGGGAACCAGGAACTGCTTAGGCCGACGCCGCGATCGGCGTTTTGGCCTGGTCGGCGCGGAAGCGCAGTAGCGCAGCAATGTTCCCGACCTGGTCGAATTCCGGATCGCTCTTTACGTAGAACAGTTCGATGTCGCGGCGGATCGCTTGCGGGATTAACGCCTCGCAGACGTCTTCCAGTTCGCGTGTAGCTCGTCCACAGACTACGCAGTACGGGACCATGTGCGAGTCGATGTGGCTGCAGTTTTCGCATTCGACCCCTCGCGCCGTGTACTGGTCGCCCAGAAAGAGCGTCTGGACTTCTCCCAATTCGACCGAGCGAAGGACTCGGCGCAGGCCGGTGACGCCCCGGCTATTCCCTTTCGCCATGCTCATGGCTTCGCGAAGCAACGTGTCGCGGCGGCGGTCTTGATCGTCGCGCAGCAGCCGGTTGGCGTTTTCGCGGATCTCGTCATTCGTCACCGAGGCGATGTCAGCGGGAAAGTGTCCCAGCAGGCGCTGGCGCACGTAAGGGTGCAGGTGCGCTTCGAACTCGGACCAGTTCGTGTCATGGCAGGCGACGACCAGGCGCTCCCACATTCCGCGCTCGAATTCTTCTGTCAGTCGATCGGCGACCTGCTTGTAGTGATGCATGTATTCGTTGGTCGCGCGGCGCTCCACGTGTCCGGCGTTGTATCCGCCGTAGCCGTCGCTGCGGCTGCGCGGCAAAGTGCGAAAGAGTTCGCCGCGCTCTTTTAATTCGTCGAGACGCAAGTCGAAGAAGCGTCCGCGCTGGCGATCAACCAGTAGCACGCACAGGTTGGGCTGTGCTCCCAGCAGCGCGGCCAGAGGCTTCAGATGGAAACGACGGTTCACGAACAACTGCGTGCCTGCCAACTGCGGGGGAAGATCGAATTCGCGCCATATTTGCTTGGCGCTGGAAGCGAACACCGCTTTCGCCCGAGCCTGGTTGCCGCGCAGGTTGCCGGCCATTTCCAGGATGCGATCGAGATCGGCTCGCGCGCCTCCGTTCTTGCCCTGCTTCTCACTTTCACGCAGGGCCTGCCGCACCAGATCTTTGGCGAGGATTGCTTCTTCTTTGTGGGACTTATTTTGCGGAGTGCGCGGTTGAAAGTAAAAGCTCAGGGCACAGCCATCGGAATCGGCCTGAAAAGCGGCTAGTTCACGGATGTCCTCGCGGGTCATCATCACGAATTCTCCTAATTGCCGGGAAATCTGTTAGGCGGTATTAGATCGTGCGATCGTGGTTTGCTTGGACGGAGCGGCGAACATCGGAGACTTACGCAGGTGGTCGCAGGCCGCCTTCACCGAAGCGCGCACATCGTCGGCCTTGCGATCGGTAATGACAGCAATTTCGTCGTCGGTGAAGCCTTCAATGGCTTGCAGGATGAAAGCCTCACGGGCGCTGCGGTCCGTGCCGCGCAGCGCGATTTCGACCAGGCGCAGCATTTCATCGGAGGAAGCAATTTGCTCGGGCGTTTCGATCCGGCGATCTGCAATGACGGTCGCTCCCAGAATCGCTTCATCGGGCTGATGAAACTGGAGTTCGGCTTCGTCGCTGGCGCGGACGTTGCGCTTGCGGGCCGAGTCCTCCAGATGTACGTTGCCGTTGTGCTGACCGGCACCGGCGCTCATCTCATCGATGGCGCGCATGGCGAGCCGGTAAAGCCAGGGCTCGAGGGCAATACGTTCAGGCTTTTCGCCACCGTCACCGAGGGCGCGCGCGATGGCTTCATCGACCACTTCTTCGGTCGAGATGGCGTCGCCTTCGATCTGTTCCGAGGTCTCCCGGAAATAAAGCTCGCGCTCGACAAAGCGCTCCAGCCGAGCGAGGTTCACGTTGACGTAGGTGCGGATGTCGTCACCGGAAACCACGGGTGCCTGCACCGCCGCCATGGTTTGCTCAAACGGAACCTGGCGTTCGGGCCGCGTTTCCGGACCGCGACGCCAGCGCGGAAATTTGTGCGTCGAGCGCAACAGATCCTTGTGCCGGGTAATCTGCTGAAGCAAATCGTCGAACGCGGTTTTTACCGCCGACGCGGGTGACTGCGCGTTCGCGTGCACTGCCATCTGGCCCGTAGGCAGACGGAGGTTCAAAGTCACAACGACGCCTTCGCGGGGCGAATTCTCCTCGATGAGCCCTTTCAGATGTACGAGTTCGGGACGAAACGCCTGCAGGCGCTTGCGCAGTTTTTCGACCTGCGTGTGCACTTCTTTTTCGATGTCGGGAGTTTTGCGGACTTTGTATCCGATATGAACGTTCATGAGAGCCTCGGAGGCCGGGAGCAGATCCGGTGAAGCTATCAGTACCCTTACAACCCGGATTCTACACCCGCGGGGAAAAAGGCAAGCAAGCGATTTGATAGAAATTCACTATCTGATGGTTGGGCGAATTGTGACGCATGCACTTGCGCGAGGGCGGGACACAGGTGACGGGTGACAGCGGCAAACGCAACCGATCGTCTATTTCTTCAGGTCCGTCAGAATTTTAAAGCTTTCGCCGACGGTAAACTGGCCTGGATTGCCTCCAGTAAGAATTGGCGGGTCGAACACGGCGAACGTCAGGTTCTGATCTGTGGCGGCAACCTGCATGATGAAGTTCACCAGACACTGGGGAGCCCCAACTCCAACGAGTCCACCGGACGGCGATGTGCCCGCCGGCACCATGCAAATCTGAAAATTCCCCGCGTTCAGCGGAAGATAGGCACTGGCCGATTTGAAGGTCAGATTGGCGACCGTCGGCGTTGCCGGAAACACGCTTCCGACATTGAAGGTGTAGACATCAACTGGGCCGATAGTGCTGGCACCATTCACAAGCCGCAGCTTGATCTGACCCGCTGGCGGAGCGGCATGATCGTCAGTCAACGCAATCGCAGCTATTGATCCGCTGGTTTCTCGCCCGACCACCATCAGACTGGTGAAGGTGTTGGCAGCCACCGGATACGTTCCGTCGAGAATCGACGGCCCCATCGTTCCCGCGGCTACTTCTTCAAGGTGAATGCTCGTTCCACTCACCGCGAAGTACGGCGGAGTTGCGAGCGGACTGCTGGCTGCGGGAGCTGTCGTGCCGTTGATCAGGGCATCGAGATTTCCGGCGTCGAGCACGCCCTGCACGACGCGCACTTGCGCCGGCGCGGGATTGTTCATCATGCCGTTCGAGCTGCTGTTTCCGCAGCCGAATGTGAAGAGGGCGTATAGGGCGAGCAAAGCGAAGGAAGCGGCGCGTTTCACAAAAGCCTCCGGATGCCTGGGGGCCACAGGCTGCATCGATTACGCGAAGTGTAATGCGAAAGGCGCTGCAGGACAAGAGATTGGACTAATACGGATGGGAAGTGTTTCGTGTTGGTGATCGCACGATTCGTCAAGGTTTTGGACAGGTGGAAAGATTGAGTGCGTGGGCGGGACGCCCCTTCGACAAGCTCAGGGCAGGCTCCCGCGACTGCCGGCGGGACCCTTCGACAGGCTCAGGGCAGGCTGCCGGCGCTACAGTTTAGAGCCCTTCGAAGGAGTGTCCGCGGGTGGTTTGGCATCGGACAACAATTCGCGCACTGATTCCTTTTCTGTCGGATCGCTTTTCACACGCAGGACCATAAGCCCGGCGATGACCAGCACGACCAGCGCGATGATGCCGATGAACATCATATCGAATTGCTGGGGACGAGTGTCGTGGAATCCCACCCTAATGGAGCCACGAACGCGCCGTTAGGATGAGCACCCGTGCGTTCCTGAGACCCAACACCTAAGCCCCAAAACCTAACACCTGATCTTCACACCGCCACCGTGACCGACGTCTCCGTACGCGTCACTTCGCGGTACATCGTGTCGCGCTCGACCGGTTCCCTGCCCGCTTCCGTGATCAGGCGGACCAGGTCCTTGCGGCGCATGCCTTGCGGCGTGGTGGCGCCCGCATCGTGATAAATCTTCTCTTCGATCACGGTGCCGTCGATGTCGTCGGCGCCGAAGCGCAGCGCGATCTGGGCGATCTTGGGCGTCATCATCTGCCAATAGGCTTTGATGTGCGGGAAATTGTCGAGCACCAGGCGGCTGACGGCGATCTGCTTGATGTCGAGCATGCCGGTGGTTTTCGGCAAGTGCTCGAGCGGCGTGTTGTCGGGATGAAACGCTAGCGGAATGAACGTCTGGAATCCGTGGGTTTCGTCCTGTAACTCGCGCAGTCTGAGCAGGTGGTCGACGCGGTCTTCGTCGTTCTCGACGTGGCCGTAGAGCATGGTGGCGTTCGACTTCAGGCCGATCTGGTGCGCGGTGCGCGCGGTGTCGAGCCACTGGTCGCCGTCAATCTTGTGATCGCAGATGATGTGCCGGATGCGGTCGGCGAAAATTTCCGCTCCACCGCCGGGGAGCGAATCGACACCCGGAAGCCTTCAACGCCTCCAGCGTCTCGCGAATCGAAAGCTTCGCGCGCTTCGCAAGATACGCGACCTCCACCATCGTGAAGGCTTTGAGGTGCACCTGCGGGAAGCGCTGCTTCAGGCCGGAGCACAGATCCAGAAAATATTGAAACGGCAGATCGGGATGCAGGCCGCCGACGATGTGAAACTCGGTGACGGCTTCGGTGTATCCGGAAGCGGCGGTCTCGAACGCTTCTTCGAGCGCCATGGTGTAGGCGCCGGGCGCGTCCTTCTTGCGGCCGAAGGCGCAGAGACGGCAGGCGGCTACGCAGACGTTCGTCGGATTGATGTGGCGGTTGACGTTGAAGTACGCCTTGTCGCCGTGCATGCGTTCGCGCACGTGGTTGGCGAGCCAGCCCACGGCCAGGATGTCGCCTGTACGGTAGAGCACGAGGGCGTCCTGCTCGTTGAGGCGCTGCCCGGCAAGCACTTTTTCCTTGATGGGGTTGAGGCGCGCGTCGTCGGTCTGGAACGGGTGCATGCTGATTTAATGATAAACGAAATCAGCAGTTGGCATTTAGCGGTTGGCATTTGGTCAGTTAACGGCGTGGGAGAGATAGCGTGCGCGGATCATTGCTGTTCCTAACCTTTCATCCCTCATTCGGTGGTTAGGTGGCCCTTTCGAACGCTCCCGCTAACCGGCTGAAGGGCCATAGGAGGTTACAAAACCACCCATTCCGGCATCCCGGGCAAAGTACAGAGGTCCTTCCCTGCGTTCGGCTGGCGCCTCACTTCGTTCAGGATGACAAAAGTTGTGAGAGCTATCGGAGGAAGTAGCGGCTGAGATGACCACGCGCACTGATCTCGGCTTGCACGATGCGCGAGAAGATCCAGGTGTAGAAGGCAGTGTTCCCTGCGAGGATCAGGAGTTGTGAGCCGACGCCCTGTGCAGCCCAGGCTTTGGAGGCGTACGCCAGGATTAGTCCAGGCCATATGGGCGGGAACCAGTAAAGGCCAGCCTTGGCCACTCCGGCTAACACGATCGCAGAAGCGAAACCGCAGGCCACGCTCGCTAACCAGACTCGAGTCTTGCGTTCCGGCGTCATTTTGGAGGGAAGGTACTACGAGAATGTGCCCGGTGCCAGTTACCTCGGTGTATTCCGGGGAGCCAAATCTTAAAACGCAGAGCGCGCGGAGAACTGCCGCAGAGGGCGCAGAGAAGAGCTTTTAACCGCTAAGGACGCCAAGAAGATCCGCTAAGGTCGCTAAGAACTTCAAGATTTTTCGGCGGCTTGTCTTGCGACTCGTGATTTCTTTGCTGGCTTTGCGGGTTCTCTTTGCGGGCTTTGCGGTTTAAGGCTTCTGATGGTGTTCAGCGATGCAGGAGCAAGATCGGCGGCAAGGAATGCGAAGAAGACTACGGAGATCACTCCGTTCATGGTGAAGAAGGCGGCGTTGAGTTTCGAGAGATCGCGCGGCGATACCAGGGTGTGCTCATAGGTCAGCAAGATGGCGACGGCCAGAACTCCCACCATCGCCAGTTTGCCGAGTCCAAATACTCCTACCAGCGCGATTAAGAGAAGCAGCATGATGACGTGGAATGCTCTGGCCACGACTAGCGCGCCTCCGATGCCGATGTAGCGCGGGATGGAGTGCAGGCCGGACTGGCGATCGAAGTCGTAGTCCTGACATGCGTAGAGGACGTCGAAGCCTCCTACCCAGAATGTGACGGCAGCGGTCAGAAGCAGGATGCGCGGGTCTAGCGAGCCGCGCACGGCGATCCAGGCAGCGGCGGGCGCGATGCCTAGACGCAAATCCCAAGACCAGGTGCGACCAGCGCGTGAAGCGCTTCGTATACGAATAGAGCAGGACCACCGCGAGTGCGAACGGGGAAAGCTCCAACGTCAGGCGGTTTAGTTGCGACGCGGCAAGAATGAATATCGCGCACGAGACCAAAACGAAAGCGCTGACGAACGCGGGACTCAGCGTTCCGGCCGGAAGAGCACGCGTGCTGGTGCGCGGATTCGCGGCGTCGATCGCGGCGTCGGCGACGCGGTTGAACGCCATGGCCGCAGATCGCGCGGAGATCATGGCGATGATGATCCAGAGAAGCTGACGCAGCGTGGGTAATCCGCCGGCGGCCAGCATTGCGCCGCACAGGGCAAATGGGAGAGCGAAGATGGAGTGCTCCCACTTGATCATCTCAAGGGTGACGCGCAGGTTGCGGATCAGGGGCACGAGGAAAGTTTAACAGCAGGTGACAGGTCACAGGTGACAGGTGTGACAGGTCACAGGTGACAGGTCTCAGGTGTCGGGTTTTTGGTGTTGGGTCTTGGGGGTTGGGACTCGATTTCGAAGTCCATCGACGACGTCAGCAAGTACCTGCCACTTTTCGGTGCTAGTAACCAGCATGGTTTGGCAGTTAAAAGCTTCCGCTCGACTTTATAACTTCGGCCTAAGTCGCAACAGGACATTTGACTACTGACGCTATAATGCAGTTGCCATGAGCGTCCTTCGTCGCTTCGCTTCTCGTCCGTTTGTCTTTCTACTTGCGCTCGTTTTGACGATGAGTTGGTCTGCCAGCGCTCCTTCCCAATCGCAGAGTGCGCAACAGCCGGTCGCACACTTCACTTCGCGCGCTTCCCTGGTGCTGGTGCCGACCATTGTGACCGACAAGAGCGGCGCCCCAGTTACCGGGCTTACAAAGGACGATTTTTACCTGGTTGACAATAAGCAAGCCCAGAAGATCTCCATCTTCGAAGAAATCAAGACCCAGCCGGGAGAGATTCGAAGGGTCGATCCGCACGACAACGGTTTCACCAACGCGGTCGCTCCGGAAGCCAAGACCCAGCGCCTGACCATGATTCTTCTGGACACGCTGAATACGCAGTTCTCGGATCAAGCACGGGGGCGGCGCGAACTCCTGAAACTCGTAGAGGAGACTCTTAAGCCCGGGGAACCGGTGGCCCTGTTGAACATCACGTCGAGCGGCCTTAACGTCTTGAATGATTTCACGACCGATCCAGCCGTGCTGGCGGCCGCGATCAAGAAAGTTCGCGGAGAACCCTCAACTGCCGAGCGGAGCGCTGACGATCAGGCAGACATGGAGTCCAGTTTGCAGTTGAGAAGCCAGACCGGACGCGCACCGAACTCGGAAGGCATGATTACGGACTCGCTCAACGGCTTTCAAAACTCAGCATTTGAGCGGTTCCAGCAATATCAACTCGCCAACAGCGCGGACACTACGTTACGCGCGCTCCGCCAGATCGCAGAATCGTTTTCGGGAGTGCCCGGCCGAAAATCGCTCATCTGGTTGACGGGAGGGTTGCCCTTCGAAGCCGACGATCCGACAACCTTCCAACTCGGCTATAGCGAACTGCTGGAGCACTACGAAGCGACCTGGAACGCTTTGAATGATGCTCAGATCGCGGTCTATCCGCTCGACATGGGTGGACTGTTCAACCCTGGTTACGTGTCGCCGCGATTTCGACGCGTGGTTCGCAGCCGGCGCGCGATCGACTCAGTCTCGAATCTGGAATCGCTGGCGAAGATGACTGGCGGGAAGTTCTGCGAGCACAAGATGAATCTGATTGGCTGCTATAACGAAGCACAGCAGGATGCGGGACACTACTACCTGCTTGGGTTTTACACCGACACGAGCAAAGGCAAACCCGGCTGGCGGAAGGTGGACGTCAGCGTGGCGAAGCCGCAGCTACAGGTTCGCGCGCGAACCAGCTATTACGTCCCCAGCAAACCACGCGATGCCGCGAAGGCCGAACGCGAAGATATGGACACCGCCGTCGTGTCGCCCACGGACTTCACGGCGATACCGATGTTAGTGCGCTGGACGGGTCGCACTGCCGATGGCGAGAAGGTCAAGCTGAGCTTCCGCTTCAACGTCGCAAGCGCCGGGATTTCGCTCGATGAGAGTACGCACCGGCTCGGGCTGGTCTTCGCCGCCTTCGCGAAAACTCCGAAGGGAGGCATCGCGGGGGACTTCGTCAAGGAACTGGAGGGCAATCTGCCCGCTGCGACCGCGGAACAAGTCGCACTCCACGGAGTCGTGTACGACGGGGCGATCTCAGTTGCGCCCGGCAAGTACATTGTCCGGTTTATCGTGCGCGACAATGCCAGCGGCCGGCTTGGTACGGTCAGTGTGCCTGTTAATGCGGAACAGGTTGCCGCCGGCAATTAAACTGCTCGTTCGTAAGTCATGCTTCGCACTCACCTGATTGCTCACCTCCAACGGCGGCGGACAGAAGTGTCCGCCCCACAACGGGCGAGTCAATCCTGATAGCCGTGCTCACCTACTAAGGGGACGAAGCGGCAGCCTGTTTGGTTGGTGGCTATGGGCTTCCCTTCTCGCTTCGCCACGAGTTGCAACTCCTGGGCCTCCGGCGGGCCGATGGGGATGAGCATGCGGCCACCTTCTTTCATTTGATCGAAAAGCATCTGCGGCAGGCTGGGAGCAGCGGCCGCGACGATGATTCCGTCGTAGGGTGCGCGGGCGGGGAGTCCCGCGCTGCCGTCGCCTACTTCCATCGTGATGTTGGTGTAGCCCAGGCGTTCCAACGTTGCTTGTGCCGCAGCGGCTAGAGTCGGATGACGCTCAATGGTGTAGACGTGCCGGGAGAGTTCGGCGAGCAGAGCGGTTTGATATCCGGAGCCGGTGCCAATTTCGAGGATGATTTGATCGGGAGTTGGGTCGAGCAGTTCCAGCATCAGGGCGACGATGTAGGGCTGCGAGATGGTCTGGCCCTCGCCAATGGGGAGCGGGTTGTCGTCGTAGGCCTGCGCCAGGTAACGCTGGTCGACGAATTCGTGGCGCGGGACACGGGTCATTGCGGCCAGCACGCGGTCGTTGTGGATGCCGCGCTGACGAAGCTGTGTTTCGATCATCTGATTGCGGAGGGCTGCGAGATCGGGATGGGAGATCACGGGGCGTGGTTTCGAGTTATGGAAATGGTGGGCGGCTCGACCACCCAAGCATTCTTTAGCCCTTGGGGTTATGAGTGAAATTGCCTGGTTACGACAGTTATCTCTCGGGACCTGAGCAAATGTATGACAATTCGCCCAAGGACAATTGGAATTCTACGTTTCGCACCAGAGGGTAGCTAGGGTGTACATCTGCAAGAAGTGCAATCAAGAGGTCGAGAAACCAAAAACCAGACTCTGGCGAAAGTATTGCCCGAGTCGTCACCGCTTGCTCCGCGATGCCGTCGTTCAATCGTTTTGGGGATCCTTTGCAAGAGCATTCGGAATAACCGTCTTTGTTTTGCAGTGGGCGCTAATGCTCATGGCCATGAGCCACGATTCCGCCGCCAGCGCTGCCGCGACCCGCGAACACGTAAAATTCGTGTGTTACGTATTTGGCTTCCTCCTCTTCATTGCTGCCCTCAATGGCCTGCTGGCATTCAGAGAAGGCCGCGGATGGAAGGAGCGCGGAGGGGCCGTCGAGAAGCTGATCCCTCGGGCTAGAGGGAGGGCATATGGCTGCGTCTGGGCTGCTGGTCTGATGACGCTTTATCTTGTGCCGGGGCTATGGCTGGTCAGTCGAGGCTAGGCGAGTGCAGGGCTGTCGCATGGAACCGGGGTTTTGAGTGTAAACGCCTGATTACAACAACTAGCAGGTCTCCCCCCAACTATCGACCAGCACCGAACTGCTGCGCTAACCTATCCCGATGGCCAAACTGCGATATTCGCCACCTCTCGATGTGGAGATTGAAGGTACGCGAGAGGATCTTGCAAGTATCGAAACTCGGGTTCGCGCTTTGGCCGAACTAGGAACAGGAGCCATTGAGGTCGTTGGAGATTCGACGGGAATCCCGACGCCCTATCAATTCTGGCTTGAACGCCTGGTGATTGCGGTAGGGTCCGGCCCGCTCCTGGCATCCGTTGACGGAAACCGAACCCTAACCCTCACGGGGAGTCCGACTCATCTGGATACACTAGCTTCCTACTTTGCGTTCCTGCCCGGTGCGCGAGATGGCGATCACACCCATCTTGAGCATCACCCAGGTGACCGTTGGATAACTGACGAATCGGTACCCATCGTCATCTGCTTGAGATCGCCTTCCAATTGATTATGCCCTCGTACCAAAGGTTCTGAGTGTAATGGCCTGATTTCATCAACCATTTGATACCCTGAACTCGACCCTCGCGTCACCCCTATGAGCATTTCGCTGAAGACCGCATGTGTACTTGTGATTCTGGCCTTGCTCGGCATCGTCGCCATCACCGTCCATCGACATCGCGTGAAGCAAGACACCACAGCATCGCAGCTGTACAACGACACAGCATCAATACCAAAGGGTGCGCCGAGCATCTCCGCTCCGGTTCTGCGTCAGCTTACGTCAGGGGATTTTACAGTCGTCATGGACCTTCGTTTTTTGCCTTCACGGGTTAAGGAATCGTTTTGCAATGTTGAAGACTGCAACTATGGCAGCACCAAGTTCGACATGGTCAACCCTGGCGAGACGATGAGCACTGACCTTATCCTTCCGGGAGTGCCGAATAAGCGCCTTGTCTTTGCAGCTCTCAACAGAGACTGCGCAATCGTTGTTTATGAACGTGGCGGGTACGTGAGTTTCCTACGCACAACGATTCTGGATTTCAGGGATGGGAAGACCTGGGAGACGACCCTAAACAGCTACCCGATAAGAAACCTGCCAGAGTTGCGCGTCGCGCTCAGTCAAGGGAAGTACGATGTAGCTGACGGTAAGTGAGTACCTTGATTGTTGCAAAATCCCCATTACACCAACGATGCCGATAGTAGATCAGGACGACGGTCCGGTTTGCGAGCGAGACCAGCGGTGCTATGGTCATTGCGTAGGCACTCCGGCATTTTGGCCGATGCGAAGTGCCCTGCAGCTCAATGGACGGTTGTCGCGGCGATTTGGTGACGCTGCAGCCTAACGGCTCGCCTAAGCCGAGCCCCTTCGAAGCGACAGGTCCCTCGGATTTTTCGCAGCCTGCTAGAAGTTCAGCACGATTCCTGTGGAGAAGCGGCCGTTGTTCTGCGTGTTGCCGAAGAAGCGGGTTTGCAGGTAGTCGCCCTGGAAGCGCCAGGAAATTAGCGGGACGAGTTTGTAGTCGAGGCCGCCCCCGAGGGCTTCAGCGAACGCCGTGTCGGAAGCGGAGTATCCGGTGGTACTGACACTCACGTGGCCAGCCCCGAATAGAGCGTGCGCGAAGGGGCGGATTTTTCCGACCGAGACGGAGACTCGCGGTCCGAACAGGAAGTTATGTTCGCGCGCGTCCACGTTGAAGATTTGCGTGCTGCTCGGGAAATTGTTGGTGCCGTACAGTCCGTTGAAATCGGCAACGAGGCCTACCCAAGGCAGGAATTTTCCTTCCAGTGAACCTTCCCACCCATTCAGGTTGGAACGATTGTTGTGGTTGAGGTCGGCGCTGCCGTAGGAGTATCCGACAAAGATGTTGCCCTTAGGGACCTGGGCCATCGCTACAGAAGACAGAACACAAGACAACGCTAGAAGAGACAAGAGTGCGATGAATTTTCTGGACACAACAACTTCCTCCTTGGGATGTCTTTTCCGCATTAGATGCAGGTAGAGTGCTTCTGGATAGCGCAGTGGCGACAAAGGATGCTGCTCGGTTAACAGCGTTGTTTAATGGGCCGGCGAGGGTGGCAATCTGAAAATAAGGTACTGCCAACTCTGCTGCATGCATTCAGGAAAACTCGAGCTCATTTTGGCGGTCCGTGCGCTTACCTACAAAAGAGCAACGCGCATCCGTTGAACTTCTGTCTCGGCGACGGCGCCAGGCGAGCATCGTGCCGCGGGAGGGGCTTCGATGCCTTACTGACTCCCGTGGTGACGCTTTCTGCGCAGATTGTTCGAAGACAAACCTGGCCAGTCGGCGGCCGCAAGGTTTGCAATGCAGAACTCTCTTAGTATTTAAGCGTACAGACAATCCTGTAGAAATTCTTATATTCTGGGCGGTGTATGCCCGACGAAGCCCGCATTCGTGAACTGGTAGCGCTGATCAACACTGAGAGAGATCCGCAAAAAGTCAGAATGTTCGCTGCCGAGCTCGAGCAGTTGCTGACGGTAAACCGCACACCTTGGCCCACCCAGGAAAAACAGAGAGCCAGTTAAGCGCGGGTGATCACTAAACGTCGCCCACAAATTGTCCAAAGGCTCGCCCATGATCCCTTATTTGCCTGGTTTCGGCGATTCAGCCTGAGTCACCTTGGACGGCGGAGCGGCCCACGCATGCTGCTCGTCCAGTGCTGCCACCAGTTGGGCCGCCAACTCAGACATCTTCGCAGGGTCTAGTTCCATCACGATCGCTTCGCAGATCTCGCGCCACTTTCCTCTCTCTTGAGTCATGATGCCTCCCAAGAACGACTTTTCCACTACCTCGGATAAGCAAGAGTTGGTCCAAATCGCCAAGTGATTGATCCGCGATTCCTTGCGCGACGACGAATGGTAACTTTGCGCCTATGGGAGAGAGTTTTGTCGTACAGGCGTCCAATGTTCAAATACGGGATCTCCCGTATTCACTACGCATGATGACTATTTGAGCAACAGCGACGTTCGAAGAGCGTGCCTGCGAGCAATTTCAACAACTTCGTTTCAAAGAGTGATTTTTAAGTCAGGCTTAAGGTTTGCCTTGCTACGATGCGCTGGTTCTTTAGCCCTTCCCCTGTACCCGCGTCTCTGACAACTGAGGGACGCGGGTATCGCGTTCCTTCTGAGATTCTTCTTCCTTCGTCTTTGGGCACCAGTCAGTCTTGTCCTACCAATAAACAACGGCCAGCAGCGCCAGGAATCCCGCATAGGCCAGCGGGAAACCCCAACGGGCGGTACGCCGGATGGTTTCCGCCAGGGCGGTGCGCTTCTTCACTTGCAACACGTACACGAACACAATTTCCACAATGCACAGGAACACGAAGGTGAAGCTGGTCAGAAAGACGGCGTCGAGGAAGGTGGTATAGCCGACGCGAGGAAGATCCTTGGCAATGGAAAGCTGAAACGCAACCATCGAGAGCATGACCGCCAAGGGCACGCTCATCTGCCCGCTGAAATCGTGGACCTCGTACCAGAACACGGCCCATGGGATCGAGGCCATCAGGATCATGGGCAGAAAGATTTTCCAGATATAGAAACCGGAGTGCCGTCGAATCACGACCTGGAACAGCGCCTGGGAGCGGGTGGGCATACCGCTTTCGCCTTCGACCTGGCGAGTTTTGTAACGGAGGCCTTTGATTTCCCAGGCGGCCAGGCCAGCATCGGCCGCCGGATCGTGGCCCGTCGGGCTGGCCGGGTGGGCTGCAAAAATGAATTCCTGGGCCGCCGGCATGAAGGGCTCAATCTGAAATTCGAGAGTTTGGGTGTCGAAGGGAAATTTGCGGAGTGAGTAGTCCGCGGAAACTGTGGTGTCGGTGCGCTCGACATAGCGAAGATGTCCGCGGTCGTCAACCGTCAGGTCAAAAGAACTCCGGCGATGCGAAATCATGTTGGCGGTTTCGATGGGCGGCGTCCAAAGGTCGTCGGGGTTGAGTTTGCGCAGATGGCCGGGCACGCGTGATTTTTCCGGCAAGGCGAGCCGCGGATCGTCCCATTCGACGGTGAAGTATCCCTCGACCTCGAACTGCTCGCGGGTCTCCTCCACAACGGCCAGATTGCTGATGTAGAGACCCACGGTGACTTCGACCGGCTTCTTTCCCTGGAAAGGATGTTCGTGAAGATCGACTGCGTTCGTCCCGATGGACTTGGAGGCTTGATGCACATGCACGTCTGCGACGGATGCCCGTGCCGACAATGTGAGGCAAAGCGGCACAAGCAACCGCAAGATTCTCCAGCGCACGAAGTCCCTCCTGCCCCGGCCATCCGGACGGAGGGAAATCTTAGCAGGCATTCCACGCGGGATAGGAGTTTCTGAAACGAGCGTGGCCTTCCGGAGACATTCGCCGGCAACGGCGCGGAGCAGGGCTTGGCCCCTACTGGGGGCGGCGCGAGGCGCGTTGGATTGAGCCTCTCGGGGTTCTGGTCGCGGATTTGATGCGGGCACGCGCGAGTTCGGGGCGCTCGTTGCCCACGGACACCTCGATTAATTCTCTGAAATAGCGGGTGGAGTCCTGCGCCTTGCCCGCGGCATCGGCGGCAGTGGCTGCGCCGTAGAGGGCGTTGAAGCGTTTGGGAGCAACCTGCAGCACCGCCTGAAATGCTTCTAAAGCTTCCTGCGGATGTTTTTGTTCGAGCAGCAACTGGCCCAGCATCTCGCGCGCCGGAACGACAGCACCGGGCGTGACGGCGTGTTTGTCCATGCTTTCTTCGAGGTCGGCGGCGGCTGTCATGGCAGTGAGTGCTTTGGCGGGGTCACCGCTCTGCTGTGCCATCCAGGCATCCACCTCGCCGATTTGCACCTGGACCTGTTTGGCCCAGTAGTCGTTGTGGAGCTTGGCGGTCTGGTCGTGCAGTTTTTCGAGAGACTGTTTGGCTTCTGCTGCGCGCGCAGCGTCCCCTGACCGGGCGGCGCCCACGCCGACGGCGGTCCAGGTAATGGCCTGGGCCCACGGAACGGCATTCTCGCGCACCGCTAGTTGGCTGGCTTCTTCCCACTTGCCAAGTTCTATGGTGTAGCGGGCAGGAACGGCGGCCAGCGCATAGTCGCCGGTGAGAGTCAATCCGTCGACTGGTGCTAAGGCATTCAGGTTCGACAGGACAGTCTGGGCATCCGTGACGCGGCCGCTCTGCAGGTAGGCGTACTCCATGTAATCCATTGCGTGGAGGCGCTGATCGCGGGCTTCGCCGTTCTTCGAACCCGGCTCGGCCGCAGCGGCCAAGGCTTCAGAACGCTTGTTCGACTGGACGGATTCTTCCCAGGATCCGACGCGCGTGAAGATGTGGGAAGGCATGTGATTGGCGTGCGCTGAAGCGGGCGCGATTTTGGCATACGCCCGCGCCGCTTTCAGTCCCTGCTGCGCGAGGACGGGATTGTCGTAGCAATGGATGATGTAGTGCGCGACTCCTGGATGATTGGGTAGCCTTTCGAAGATGGGCTCAAGGATCTCGCCGCACTTGCGCTGGTTGGCGAAGGTCTTATCGGTTTTTGAGGCGGTGATGTCGAGCGAGAGGGCGTGGAAGATAGCGGCTTCCGTATCGTCCCGATAGGCGGCTTGCACGGCGGCCATCTTCCGCTCAAAAGCAACCGAGTGCGCGTATGAGTCCTTTCCGTCCTCGCGGTAGATTTCAGAGAGGGCGTCGATGTAGGCCTTCTCGCGGGCAGTGGTCTTCGAGTTGGCGGCAGCAAGCTCCGCGGATTTTTTTTGCGCAACGCGTCCAGCGGCGTTGTCGCCGTTATCCCAAAGGCCGTGGTAGTGCGACATCGCGACGCCCCATTGGGCCATGGCGCAGGCGGGATCCTTGCGGCTTATGTCTTCGAAAGCCACGCGCGTGTCTTCGTACTGGAAGGAGTGCAGCAGCGCGACGGCGCGGTTGAAATCCTGCTCGACGCTTTTTGCGCAGGACGTCGCGAAGTGCACCGAGCCGACTTCGTTTTCGCTCAACTGGTGGTGATGCTGCTCGTCGCACCAGGCGGAAATCGGAACCAGCGCAACCATGCAGAGAATGAGCCCGAGTGATCTCATAGACGTCTCCCCCAACGTGGCAACGATGTTACAACCGCCGGAAGGGCTGGGGTAGTCGGAAACGGACACGACCGGTTCGTAACGAACGGCGTTTGCGGGCGGAGCTGCCTGGGTGCGAAGGCTTCTGGTATAACTACTTGCCTCTCGCAAGGTTACCGACTTCCGATTACCAAACAGAGGGCGCGCCGGGCAATCCGCCGGGTGCGCATGCGACGTACTCAGAAAGGAAGAGGAGCGTGTCTAGCGCTGATGCCAAAGTCGTGTCCCCCGACCTGGCACTGGTGTCGGCCATTCACGCAGGCGACGCAAGCGCGATGGCGTCGCTCTACGACCGCTACTCTTCGGTGGTGTACTCGGTGGCGTTGCGGGTGTTGGGAGACACGGGCGCGGCGGAGGACATCCAACAAGAAGTGTTTATGCAGCTATGGCGGAATCCTAGCGCTTTCGATGCGAGCCGGGGAAATCTGGGAGCGTGGCTGGCGGTGATCACGCGGAATCGCGCGATTGACGCGCTGCGGAAGCGGCGGCCGGAGACCGATCCCGAGGATGTTGTGCTGTCGGTTGTTCCCGACATGGCGGGAGAGGCCGACCGGTCGCGGGTTGCGGAGAAGGTTCGCGGGGTGCTGGGCACGATGCCGGCAGCGCAGCGGTCAGCACTGGAGATGGCGTACTACGAAGGCATGACGCACACGGAGATCGCTTCCAAGACGGGCGAACCGCTGGGCACGATCAAGACAAGAATCCGCGCGGGATTGATCGCCCTGCGCAAGGCATTCGAAGCATGAGCGCACACGAACAATTCGCCGAAGATCTGGCTCTGCACGCGCTGGGCGCGCTGCAGGGTGAGGAGCGAACTGCGCTCGAAAAGCATCTCGACACGTTGCTCCGCATGCCGGCTGGAACTGGATCAGCTGCGCGGAGACATGGCGTTGATGGCCACGGCCACGACTGGGCCGAAGCCTCCACAACGCGCGCGGCAGCGGTTGCTCGATGCGATCGCGAAGGAGCCGCGTGTGCCGAAGGCGGTACCGGCGCGGTCCCGCTTTAACTGGACGGCTGCGCTGGGGTGGGCCGCGGCGGCGCTGATGTTTGTCGTGGTTGTGCAGTTGCGCCGGGAGAATTTCGGGCTGCGAGAGTCGGTAACGAAACTCGCGCAGCTTACGAGCCAGCAGACGATTGAGGTCGCCAACGCGCAGCGGGTGATGGATACGCTGACCGCGTCGGACACGCAGGCGGTGACGCTAGTCGCTGCCAAGGGTCCGCCGCAGCCGCAAGGAAAAGCCTTCTATCTCAGGAACAAGAGTGGCCTGGTGTTCGTGGCGAATAATTTGCCGCAGCTTCCGCCCGACAAGGTTTACGAGTTGTGGCTCATTCCGCCTGGCGGGGCACCGATTCCAGCGGGATTGTTCAAGCCGGATGCTCGCGGGAACGCGACCGTGGTCAATCCTCCGGGCTTGCCGCCTGGGGTGGAGGCAAAGACGTTTGCAGTGACGCTGGAATCGGCTTCTGGACCGCATGATGCTCCGCATGGGACTGGCGTGATGCAGGGCGGAGTTTAGGTCGTAGGAGTTAGAGGCCAGAGCGCATTCGACGCTGAGATTTTAACCGCAAAGTTCGCAAAGAAAAGCCGCAAAGGTCGCCAAGAGAAAGACGAGACTGAGTCGCGGAAGGTTCCAAGCTAGAGCAGCTTCCGAGCGATGCATCTGCTTTTCGAGTCGTGACCAACCGACGGATCGGGCCGGATCATCCAACTCTCGTGAAAAATCCATCCCAATTCGCATTGAACCGCTTCTCTTTGGGCGTCGTGGTGTTGTTGCTCGCAGCAGGCGTGGGCTGCATGCAGCCGCGCAACTCGCAAGACTTGAAAGAACGCACTGCCGAAGCGACGGCGGCGGCGAAGCGGGACGCCAAGGCCGTGGCGGCCGGCATTAGAGAAGGCTGGAGCCGCGACAAGCCGCTCGACCTGAATTCGGCGTCGAAGGAAGATCTGGTTGCGTTGCCGGGAATCGGCGCCGCGGATGCCAACCGGATCATCGATGGGCGGCCTTACGATTCGCCGAATGATCTGTTGAGCCGGCGGATCTTGTCGAAAGCGAAGTTCGATCAGATTGCCGATCGGGTCAAAGCGAAGAAGTAGTTCGTCTCCACGGCGGCGTTTCAAAGCCCTCGAACTCGGCAGCAGTGGAATCCCACCCTAACGTCGCAGAGAACGCGCCGTTAGGATGGGGCACCCGCGCATTCGCCTTGGCTCACGGGCTCACGCCCGTTGCGCTGTAGTGCCGCCCCTTTCGGGGCTCGCAGGAGTCTCCGTGCTTACCCAGGGCTTACGCCCTGGGCTATCCTATGCCGCCGCTGCGCGGCTGTTCCGTGGTAATTGCGGGACCCGTAGTGATTGCGGCACTTCCGCAGTAATTGCGAGGCTTCCGTGGTAATTGTGGGCTTCCGTAGTAATTGAGGACTTCCGTCGTAGTTGCGGGACTTCCGTAGTGTGGGACTTCCGTCGTAGTTGTGGGACTTCCCTAGTAATCGCGAGGCTTTCGCAGTAATTGCCGGCCTTTTCCGCAAGTGATTGCTCGGTTCTTCCTAGATAATCATATCGTCGATGCGGGAGGGCACGGTGCTTTCATTGTTTCGCCGCCGGCATCGCGCTTGAGCGGAGGTGCCAGGCGGTCGCTTTAGGCTTCGTCGCTTTCTTTCAACTTCGCAATCACGCCGAAATCTTCCAGCGTGGTCACGTCACCCTTCACGTCTCCGCTGGTGGCGAGCTCGCGCAACAGGCGGCGCATGATTTTGCCGCTGCGAGTCTTCGGCAGCATGTCGGTGAAGCGGATGTCGTCGGGTTTCGCGAGGGCGCCGATTTCCTTTGCTACCCACTTCCGCAGCTCCTCCTTCAATTCCGGCGTGGCTTCGCGGCCCTTCTCGAGAGTGACGAAGGCAGAGATCGCCTGGCCTTTGAGATCGTCGGGCCGGCCGACCACGGCTGCTTCTGCGACCGCTTCGTGCGCAACCAGAGCGCTTTCCACTTCCATGGTGCTCAGACGGTGGCCGCTGACGTTCAGGACGTCGTCGACGCGGCCCATGATCCAGAAATAGCCGTCTTTATCTTTGCGGGCGCCGTCGCCGGTGAAGTAGACGCCGGGAATCTGCGACCAGTACTGGCGCACGTAGCGGTCAGGATCGCCATAGATGGTGCGCAGCATTCCGGGCCAGGGTTTGCTGATGATGAGAAATCCGCCCGATCCGTCGGGCACGGGCTTGCCCTCCATCGTAACGATCTCGGGTACGACTCCGGGCATGGGTCGCGTCGCGGATCCGGGCTTGGTGGCGATCGCGCCGGGAATCGGCGCAATCATGATGTGGCCGGTTTCGGTCTGCCACCAGGTATCGACGATCGGGCAGCGGTTGTGCCCGATGACTTCGCGATACCACATCCAGGCTTCGGGATTGATCGGCTCGCCGACGGTGCCGAGCAGGCGCAGGCTGTCCATCTTGTGCTTGTTCGGCCATTCATTGCCCCATTTGATGAACGTTCGGATCGCGGTGGGAGCCGTATAGAAGACGGTCACCTGGTGACGGTCGATGATGGACCAGAAGCGATCGGGCTCCGGGAAATTGGGTGCGC
This sequence comes from uncultured Acidobacteriota bacterium, assembly GCA_963745435.1. Classification (GTDB taxonomy): domain Bacteria; phylum Acidobacteriota; class Terriglobia; order Terriglobales; family Acidobacteriaceae; genus Gp1-AA133. The sequence goes on from CAVUXK010000008.1 coordinate 851,019, forward strand.
CTTCGTACATCAGGCTGGTGGCGCCGTTCTGCAGCGGTCCGTAGACGATGTAGCTGTGGCCGGTGACCCATCCGATGTCGGCAGTACACCAGTAGGTGTCATCTTCTTTCAGATCGAAGACCAGCTTCGTGGTGAGGTACGTTCCCACCGAGTATCCGCCGGTGGTGTGCACGACTCCTTTCGGCTTTCCGGTTGTGCCTGACGTGTACAGGATGTAGAGCGGATGCTCGGCATCGAGAGGCTCGGCCGGACACTCGTCGGACGCCTTCGCCATCAATTCGTGCCACCAGTGATCGCGGCCCGCCTGCAGATTGATGGGCGTTCCGTGCGCTTGTACACGACCACGTGCTTCACGCTCGGACAGGACTTGAGCGCTTCTTCGACTGCCGGAAACAACTTCACTTCGGCGCCGCGACGGTAGGAGCCGTCCTGCGTGATGACGGCGACGGCCTGCGAATCGTGGATGCGATCGACCAGCGCGTGCGAGGCGAAGCCTCCGAAGACGATCGAGTGCGGCGCTCCGATGCGCGCGCAGGCCAGCATGGCGATGGGCAGCTCAGGCGTCATGCCCATGTAGATGGCGACGCGGTCGCCCTTCTTCACGCCCAGCCCTTTCAGGACATTGGCGAATTTCTGCACTTCCTTCCAGAGTTGCTGGTAGGTGTAGGTGCGGACTTCGCCCGGTTCGCTTTCCCAGATGAGCGCAGCTTTATTCTTGCGCCATGTCTTTACGTGGCGGTCGAGGCAGTTGTAGGACAAGTTGATCTGTCCGCCGGAGAACCACTTGGCCCAGGGCGCGTTCCATTCGAGCACGCGATCCCACTTCTTGAACCAGTGCAACTCTTCGGCAATGCGTCCCCAGTACTTTTCCGGCTGCTCGACCGATTCTTTGTAGAGGTGCTCGTACTCCTCGAGCGTCTTGATGTGCGCCTTCTCGGCAAACGCCGGAGGACACTCGAACTTGCGGTCTTCGTGAAGAACGGAATCGATGGAATCGCTGGGAAGGGTTGCCTTGTCTGCCATGAGCGCCTCGTGCCGTGCGTACTGGTTCGTTCGCGAAATTCTACTTGGACAGAGGCCGAAAAGTCTTGCCTGGGGGCCGGAGCCTCTTTCAGTCCAAGAACTTGTGGCGGGTCTTGGGATCCGGCAGTGGACAGGCTTCAAACTTGCCGAAGACGCGATAGCGGTTGCGGGCGACGAGATTGTAAGCGGCGTCGCGCAGGAATTTTGGGAGGACGCCTCCGATCACTGCCAGCATGCGCCACGTGCCGCCCAATTCGCGAAGGACAAAGAGAGCAGCGTCCGATCGTGCTCGTAGGTGCTCCCCGGGATGATCAACGTCGGTGACGACGTAGAACGTGTCGAGATCAGCCGGGGACTGGCCGTGTCTTTCGAGGATCCGGGCCGCAGTGGATCCCTGGAGCGAGGCGAAGCGGAACGTGTCTTCTCGATCGTGCCGGAGCGTGAACTGGACCAAACGATTGCAGAGCCCGCAGACGCCGTCGTAGAGCAGAACGGGATGGGTTGATAAAGACATGACGCGACGAATCATCCTATCGCGAGGTGTGCCTACTGTACCGAGTAGCAGCATCGCCGGACGGGCGGGGACGCCCGTCGCTCCATCGATCATTTTCTACCCCATGTGATGAATGTCACAAGCTTCTGTGACGCACGTACACGACGACGACGCCCTCCGACCTTCATGCTGTAGACAACGGGTGGCTTCGGCTTACCCGATCCGGGGTCAGTTCCGATACAGGCAGCCCCGCACGCTGAGGCGAAGGGATCCTATGAAGCGCAAATTCAAGACCATGGACGCGAATGAGGCGGTAGCCCACGTCGCGTATCGCCTGAACGAGGTCATCGCGATCTATCCGATTACTCCGTCGTCCCCCATGGGAGAGTGGGCCGATCAGTGGGCTTCCGAGGGAGTTCCGAACATCTGGGGAACCATTCCTCACGTGGCCGAGATGCAGAGCGAAGGCGGCGCGGCCGGAGCGGTGCATGGAGCGCTGCAGACCGGGGCGCTGGCGACCACGTTTACGGCGTCGCAAGGCCTGCTGCTGATGATCCCCAACATGAACAAGATAGCCGGTGAATTGACGCCGGCGACGTTTCACGTCACGGCGCGAACGCTGGCCACGCATGCATTGTCGATCTTTGGCGATCACAGCGACGTCATGTTCTGCCGCGCGACCGGATGGGCCATGCTCTGCTCCAACTCGGTGCAGGAAGCGATGGACCTGGCGCTGATTGCGCACGCAGCTTCGCTCGAAACGCGGATTCCCTTCCTGCACTTCTTTGATGGGTTCCGCACGTCGCACGAAGTCAACAAGATCGAGATGCTCAACGAAGATGACCTGCGGGCACTGATCAATATGGACCGCGTGTTCGAGCATCGCCAGCGCGCGCTGTCGCCGGATCATCCGGTGATTCGCGGCACGGCGCAGAATCCCGATGTCTTCTTCCAGATGCGCGAGAGCGCAAACGCTTTTTACGATGCGTGCCCCGACAAGGTGCAGGCGGCCATGGACAAGTTCGCCGAAGTCGTGGGACGCAAGTACAAGCTGTTTGATTACGTCGGCGCGCCCGATGCCGAGCGAGTGATCGTGATGATGGGGTCTGGCGCGGAAGCGGCCGAGGAAGCCGTGGAGGCGCTGGTCGCGCGCGGAGAGAAAGTCGGATTGGTGAAGGTGCGTTTGTACCGGCCGTTCTCGGTGAAGCATCTGTACGAGGCTCTTCCCGTCACCGTGCAATCGGTCGCTGTCCTGGACCGCACCAAGGAAGCTGGTGCAGGCGGCGAACCGCTGTACCTCGATGTGGTGAACGCGATCCAGGAAGGCCAGAGGCAGGGTTATGGTTCGGTGAAATTGTGGCCGATTGTTATCGGCGGACGCTACGGACTTTCGTCCAAGGAATTCACTCCTGCGATGGTCAAGGCGGTGTATGACAACCTGACGCTCGCCAAGCCCAAAGAGCATTTCACGGTCGGCATTCATGACGATCTGAACCACACCAGTCTCGACTACGACGCTGATTTTTCGACTGAACCGGACTCGGTGGTACGCGCGATGTTCTACGGCCTGGGAGCGGACGGCACGGTTGGAGCGAACAAGAATTCCATCAAGATCATCGGCGAGAACACTGACAACTACGCGCAGGGATACTTCGTGTACGACTCGAAGAAGTCAGGCGCGATGACGGTTTCGCACCTGCGCTTCGGGCCGAAGCCGATTCATTCCACGTACCTGGTTTCGAAGTCCAACTTCATCGCCTGCCATCAGTGGATATTCCTCGAGCGCTACGACATGTTGAGCGCGCTGGTGCCGGGCGGGACATTCCTGCTCAACAGCCCGTTCCCTAAGGATGAAGTCTGGCATCACTTGCCGCGCATCGTACAGGAACAGCTGATCGCGAAAAAAGCGAAGTTGTTCGTGATCGACGCCTATCAGGTCGCGCGCGACACCGGCATGGGCAGCCGTATGAATACGATTCTGCAGGTGTGCTTCTTCGCGATTTCGAAGGTCCTGCCGCGCGACGAAGCGATCGAAGCGATTCGCGACTCCATCCGATACACGTATGGCAAGAAGGGCGAGGAGGTCGTCCAGCAGAACATGAAGGCCGTGGACGAGACGCTGGCACACCTGTTTGAGGTGAAGGTTCCCGAGCAGACGACCAGCACGATCGAGATGCCGCCGCCTTTCTCCGGCAAGCGCTCCGAAATTTGAGCGCTCAGTGCTGGGCGCGATCTACGAGGGCCGCGGTGACGAATTACCGGTGAGCGCGTTTCCCTGCGACGGCACTTTCCCGACGGGTACGGCGAAGTGGGAGAAGCGCAATCTCGCGCTGGAAATTCCGGTCTGGGATACGAAGACCTGTATTCAATGCGGCAAATGCGCGATGGTTTGCCCTCATGCGGTGATTCGAATCAAGGTGTACGACTCGGCTGAATTGCAGAAAGCTCCGGCTACGTTCAAGTCGACCGAAGTGCGCGACAAGGAATGGGCCGGGATGAAGTACAGCATCCAGGTCGCTCCTGAAGACTGCACCGGGTGCGGGATCTGCGTGGAGATTTGCCCGGCGAAGAACAAGACCGAGACGCGACTGAAGGCGCTCAATATGGAGCCGCAACCTCCGCTGCGCGTGCCGGAACGCGAGAACTGGGACTTCTTCCTGGAGATTCCGGAACTCGATCGCCGCAAGATCAAGCCGACCACCATTCGCCAACAGCAGGTGCAGGAACCTCTGTTCGAGTTCTCTGGCGCCTGTTCTGGCTGCGGCGAGACTCCTTATCTGAAACTGCTATCGCAGCTGTTCGGCGATCGCGCGCTGATCGCGAACGCCACTGGCTGTTCGTCGATCTACGGCGGCAACCTGCCGACCACGCCCTGGGCGAAGAATGCCGAAGGCCGCGGGCCGGCGTGGGCCAATTCCCTGTTTGAAGACAACGCGGAGTTCGGACTGGGATTCCGGCTCTCGATCGACAAGCAAACCGAATTCGCGCGCGAGTTGGTGCTGCAACTGGGAACTCAGATTGGGGACGAACTGGCGGCGGCCATCCTGGCGGCGCCTCAGAAAGACGAAGCTGACATTTACGAGCAGCGGCAGCGCGTCAGCCTTCTCAAGGAGCGACTGCAGGGCAAGACCTCGCCGGAAGCAAGACAGTTGCTCGCCCTCGCCGACCTGCTGGTGAAGAAGAGCGTGTGGATTGTGGGCGGCGACGGGTGGGCCTATGACATCGGCTACGGCGGGCTGGATCACGTGATCGCCAGCGGCAAGAACGTCAACCTGCTGGTGCTCGATACCGAGGTGTATTCGAACACGGGCGGGCAGGCATCGAAGTCGACTCCGCGCGGGGCGGTCGCGAAGTTTGCGGCCGGAGGCAAGCCGGGTCCGAAGAAGGACCTCGGATTGATCGCGATGAGCTACGGGACGGTTTATGTCGCTAGTGTTGCGATGGGCGCCAAGGACGAGCACACCCTGAAGGCGTTCCTGGAGGCCGAGGCCTATGACGGGCCGAGCATCATCATTGCATATTCACACTGCATCGCGCATGGCATCGATATGACGACCGGCATGTCGAACCAGAAGGCGGCGGTCGAGAGCGGGCAGTGGCTGCTTTATCGCTACCATCCGGATCGCGCGGCTGCCGGACAAAATCCGTTGCAGTTGGACTCGCGGACGCCGACCCGCAAGCTGCAGGATTTCATGCTTATGGAAACGCGCTTCAAGATGCTTACCAAGAGCAAGCCCGAAGATGCCAAGAGGCTTTGGGCGGAGGCGCAGCGCGACGTGGAGGCACGGTACCGGCTGTACGAGTACCTCGCGCAGCGCAAGACGGCACCGGAACCGACGGCGGCGGACTGACGCGTACGGTCAGATTTACAGAGAAGGCATTTTAGGAGAACCCATGATCGACTTGACGACTCGTTATCTCGGACTCACCCTGCGCACTCCGCTCGTGCCTTCGGCTTCCCCCTTGTCGCAGGAGATAGCGAGCATTCGGCGACTGGAGGACGCCGGGGCGTCTGCCGTCGTGCTCTATTCTCTTTTCGAAGAGCAACTGCGGCAGGAGTCGGTGGAACTGGATCATCATCTGTCGGCTGGGACGGAGAGCTTTGCCGAGTCGTTGACGTACTTTCCGCAAGCCAGCGAATTCCGGCTTGGACCCGAAGGCTATCTCGAGCACATCCGCAAAGCCAAGGAAGCGGTGGATATTCCGATCATCGCAAGCTTGAACGGAGCGACCGTGGGCGGCTGGACGAAATTTGCCCAGGAAATCGAACAGGCTGGGGCGGACGCGCTGGAGTGCAACATCTACTACATTCCGACCGATCCGGAAGTTAAGGCTTCGGAGATCGAACAGACGTACGTCGATATCGTGTGGGCGGTGAAGTCGGCCATTTCAATTCCGGTCGCAATCAAGATCAGCCCGTTCTTCACGAATGTAGCGAATGTCGCGAGGCGGCTGGATGATGCCGGAGCCGACGGTCTCGTGCTGTTCAACCGTTTCTATCAGCCCGACATCGATCTGGAGGAGCTGGAGATTCGGCCCAATGTGCTGCTGAGCACGCCGCAGGCGTTGCGTCTGCCGCTAACGTGGATCGGGATTCTCTATGGAAAGTTGAAAGCCAGCCTGGCCGCCACCGGCGGCGTCCACGATCCCGAGGACGCCATCAAGATGCTGATGGTCGGCGCTGACGTGACGATGCTGTGCTCATCCTTGCTGCGCAACGGCATCAATCAGCTACGGCACATGGAGCGCGGCATCGTCGAGTGGATGGAGCAGCACGAATACGAATCGGTGAAACAGATGCAGGGCAGCATGAGCCAGCTGCGCTGCCCGGATCCTAGTGCGTTCGAGCGCGCTCAGTACATGCGAGCCGTCAAGAGCCTGCAGCATGTGATGGCTAGGGGATAGATCACAAGCTTCAACCACAGAGGAACATGGAGCAACGGCTCGTGGACTCACGCCCACTTCGCGCTGGTGCCGCCCCTGCAGGGCTCGCGTCATTTGCGGTAGCTTACCCAGCGCTTACGCGCTGGGCTATCTTAAGTCGCCGCTCCGCGGCTCGGTCCCAAAAGAGTGTAAGCTCCGCTGTGTTCCTCCGTGTCCTCTGTGGTTAGGCCCCTGACTTTTTTGTTAATTTTGATTTTTCTTTAGCTCGCTTCTCGATCTCTTCTTCCCCGTACATGCTTCCCCGGCATTCTTTGGCACCGCAGTGACAGATGGCCTCGTCGTCGTCATCGCCATCGTAGAGGTTGTAGTCGTAGGTCAACTCTTCCCCCGGCGCGATGTCGCGCGTGGCGATGATCCAGATGTGCTCGCCAAACTCATCGGTCTCGCAGTTGGAGTCACAGCAGTGGTTGATGAAGGCGGCGACCGAATCGCCGTCAATCACGTAGTCACCTTCGCCGATGCAGAACAGGTAGGTGTCTGGACGCTCGTTGTAGAGTTCGTCGGCCTGATCCTTGGAGAGGCGGCCGCCGGTGTATTCCACAATGTGCGTGCCTTCCGGGATGGCGACCGTCGTATAGCAACCGCAGCCATGGATGCCCGACCTGCGGATGAGCAGGTCGCCGGGATCGATCTTCGTCATGGTCGAAATGTCTCTCTGAGAAAGGGACAGGTTAGCACGGGCGGATTCGACCGAGCGGAGATGATGCTGACGAAGCCGCGCTGCCACTGCCGCACTGCGAGGTTAAAAAAGGTTGCCGAGCCTTTCGAGCCCGATGCCGCCGGTGACACGGAGGTAGTTCTGCGAATTGGTTGAGAAGGGGTGGACGAAGTCCGCGGTTCCGCGCACGAAGATGTGATGGAAGACGCGATACTGCACGCCCAGCTCCCGCCAGCACTGCCGGATCGGTGGTCGTGGTTTTGAATTTCGGGACCAGGAAGTTAAGCGCCTTCCGGGTGGTGTCATCCATGCCAAGGGCATTGCGGGCGGCGCCACCCAGGCCACGTACGAAGACCTGCGCGCCATGAATCTTCAGCACATTGAACTGTGGCCCGGCGGTGATGGTGTAAACGGTCGAGCGAAAGTTGGAAAGCTGCGTCGTGCCCGGCGGAACGTAGCCCAGCAGCTGAAAATACTGCGAAAGATCCGCGTCCTTCTTGCCCTGCATCCCGCCGATATCGAGAACGGCCGCCCAGCGTTTGCCAACGTTCTTCTGGATGCTGAACACGCCTCCCGTCATGGTGAGGGTATGGTCCAGACTTATCGACTGGGTATAGACATTGGCGATCGATGTGCCCACGTCCTGGATGATTCCGTAATCGGAGTAGGTGTACTGGTAGCCGCCGAAGATCTCCCATTTGGGACGATCCTGAGCGAAGGCAGAGGCGGAGAGCAGAAGGAGGGCGACGACAGCAACGCAGGTTTTCTTCATCGATGAAAACGAAAAGAAGCTATTCCCCTTTAGCGCAGGCATGCCGCGCAGGTTGAGAACCAGGCTGTAGATCGAATCGATGATTCTAACGTGCGCCGAGATGGCCGGTGAACAAAAAATGCGTAAAGGAAAGTAAAGACGGGAATTGGCGCAGCAGGAAGAGATGGCAGCCCCGTAGGGATTCGAACCCCAATACTCTGCTCCAGAGGCAGATGTCCTACCGTTGAACGACGGGGCTGGAAATAGTGTAACCCAGGAACGAAGCGGGACGGAAGTGTGGCGCGGCTGCCGCGGTACAACGGGCTAATGCGCTGTAGGTAACGATGGCCCTTCGTGATTTCGTTGTGCTTGGTGAGCTCTTAATGCGAGGGCGAGGACGCCCTCGCGACTGCCGGCGGGACGCCGGCGCTACCAAAAGCGCATATTTTTTCGGGCACGTGGCGCGCGCTGTTCTAGAATTCCTGAGTATTCTGCGTGGAGGCGCGCTCATGACCATGACTAGCAGTTTGAATCCGCCGGCAACCGACTATGCCGAAATTGCGCGTCGTCCGCTGGATCCTGCGCAGAGTGCGCTGGTGGTCATCGACATCCAGGAGAAGCTGCTGCCGCCGATTTTCCGGAAAGAGCAACTGGTACGCAATTCTCAGCTGTTGATTCGCCTCGCCGGCATTCTGAAGATTCCGACGTTGCTCACGACACAATATTCGAAGGGCCTCGGGAACACGGTCGCTGACGTAGCGTCCCTGCTGCCGGAGACGCAGGCCATCGAGAAGCAGATTTTTTCGTGCTTCGGCAGCGACGTATTCTGCACGACCCTGAAGCGACTGCCCGGAAACCGGAACACGGTGATTCTGTGCGGCATGGAAAGCCATATCTGCGTCGCCCAGACGGCGCTGGCCGCATTGCGAGAGGGATATCTGGTACACGTTGCGTCCGACGCCGTGAGTTCCCGGACGGAATGGAACTGGACGATCGGCTTGGAGCGCATGCGCGCGGCGGGTGCTGTGATCTCCTCGACCGAGATGGTCATCTACGAAGCACTAAGGTCATCTGACACCTCAGCATTCAAGGATATGCTTAAGCATCTAAAGTAGTTACGTCTGGATTCAAGAGTCTGCCTTGCATGTGCCTCGCCGGCAACCCTTGGGTGTCCTTCGGCATCTCGCCAAACCTCGCCTCCACCGCAACTTACGACCTTTCGCCGGGTTTCTATGTTTGGCGGCAGAAGTATCGGGTGACCCGCGCCGCCTCTCCCGACGTTAGGAGTCGGGGGCATAGCCGGAAGGGCTGAGCGGGCAAGGAGAGCAGGTTATGAAAAGTTTAAAGCGCGTGATGCTGGCGATGTTTCTTACGCTGTCGTTGACGGCGATTTCGGCATTGGCGCAGGACGAGGAGCCCTACCCGGATCAGGGCCAGGCGCAGGATCAGGCTCCCGCACAGGATCAGCAGCAGGCGAGCCAGCCTGATCGGTCGGATCAGAATGATCCCCCGGGACGGGCAGCGCGCTTGCAGTACATGTCGGGATCGGTTTCGATTCAGCCGCGCGGTACCGAAGATTGGGTTGCGGGAAGTTTGAACCGTCCGTTGACGATTGCCGACAACGTTTGGACGGATAAGGAATCGCGCGCCGAATTGAACGTGGGCACGGGCGTCATGCGTATGGGCGACGAGACCAGCCTGACCCTGACCAACGTCAGCGATAGCACGGTGCAGGTGGAACTGCATCAGGGCACTCTAGATGTACATGTCCGCCACTTGTTTGGCGGCGAAATCTACGAGATCGACACGCCCAATGCGGCATTCACGATTCAGAAGTCAGGTGTGTACCGGGTGGATGTCGATCCCAATGGCGACGCAACCGTCGTCACGGTGCGCAAAGGTGAAGGCGATGCCACCGGCCAGGGACCGGCAGTCCGCGTCAAATCCAATCAGCAAGTGAGATTCACGGACGGCACTTCCCTGACGCATTCGGTGGCGGAAGCGCCTGCCTATGACGGCTTCGACGACTGGTGCGCCGTGCGCGACAAGCGCGAAGATAGTTCCCTCTCGGCGCGTTACGTAGCCCAGGGAACCGTTGGATACGAAGATCTCGACGACTATGGCGTGTGGCGCGAAGAGCCGATGTACGGACATGTCTGGGTTCCGGTGGTCGCGCCCGGTTGGGCCCCTTACCAGGCTGGACACTGGATCTGGGTTGAGCCATGGGGCTGGACTTGGGTAGATGACGCGCCATGGGGCTACGCTCCCTTCCACTATGGCCGTTGGGTGTACACGGGCGGAAATTGGGGATGGGCGCCGGGTCCGATCTATGCTCGACCGGTATACGCACCCGCGTTGGTCGCGTGGTTTGGCGGCCCCGGCTGGGGCGTGAACTTGGGCTTCGGTGCCGGCGGCGGACTGGGCTGGTGCGCGCTGGGCTGGGGCGAACCTTTCTATCCGTGGTATCACGGCGGATATAACTACTTCCGCGGCGTGAACATCAGCAACACGCGGATCGTGAACGTCCACAACTATTGGGGACATCCGCCGAACCGCTTTGGCGGCGGAAACTTCCATTACGCGAACATGCGGGCGCCGGGCGGAATTACGACGGCTCCGGTCCGCACGCTGCAGAACGGAATGGCAGTTCGCGGAACCGCAGTGCGCATGTCGGCGCGGGATTTCGCAGGTGCACCGATGGGCAGAGTGGGTGTGACGCCGACTCGCAATGCGATGCTCGGTGTGCACGCAGGGCAGCGCGCTGCTGCGCCGCCGAGTCGCAGTGGAATGCGGCCAGTAGTCGCGCGTATGTCTCCGCCAGCTAGCTTTAATCGTGGCGGGACTGCGGTTGGCGGACAGAAGCCGTTTGCCGGCCGAAGTGAACCGCTGACGCCGTCGCGGATGATTCCTCATGGACCGGAAAGCGCCTCGGGTCGAGTTCCCTCACCTGCCGTGCGCGGAACGGTGGCTCGGCCGGCAGAGAACGCTCGCCCGTCAGAGAATAATGTGCAGCGGCCGGGGATGAATGGCGCAGAAGTTGGAAGATCCAACACTCCTCAGCGGCCGGTGATGAACAATTCGCAGGGTGGTCGGGAAAACAACTCGCAGATCGCGCGCAATGTGCCGCGTCCGCCTATGGGTGGGATGCAGACATCGCGCACGCCGGAGTCGCGGGGACCCGCGTCGAATGGACTGCAGTCTCGAGGTGGATTCTCACCCAGCCCCGCGGAACGTTCTGTGCCACGTCCGCCAGCGAATCTTGGTGGCGGCGCTCGGGAAAATTCTCCGAACATGACGTCACGCGGTGACTCACGGCCGGGCATGGGCTCGTACGGAAACCGTCCGAACACCGCGGTTCCGCGGCCAACCGGACCGGTAAGACCCGCAAGCCAGTCGGAACGGTCGACCGGCAGCGGCGGATGGGCGTCGAATCGTGGAGCCAGTGCCTCACCAGAATACCGGGGATCGAATTCTTCCCCGGCATATCGAGGGGGCAGCAACTCGCCGAGCCGCGGGGATTCACCTCGGTATAGCGCGCCTCCATCTAACCGGAACTCGGGTCCGTCGTATGGCGGCTCGGGATCGGTCAATCGCGGAGGCTCGCCCTATGGTGGCGGTTCGCCGTCTTATCGATCCACTCCTTCGTACCGGTCGGCGCCTTCCTATGGTGGAGGCTCACCGTCTTACCGTTCTGCGCCGTCATATGGCGGTGGCGGATCATATCGCTCCGCGCCGTCGTAGGCGGTGGCGGCGGTAATCGCGGTGGCGGCGGAACACCTTCCTACCATGGTGGCGGAGGCGGGGCGTCTGCGTCCCGCGGCGGGGGCAATAGCGGTGGAGGCGGAGGGGGACGTTCCTCTTCTGGCGGCGGCCACGGTGGCCATCGCTAACTAGTCCGTAAGAAACAAGAAGCGCCGCTCGGATTTCGGGCGGCGCTTTTTCGTTTCTAAAAGTTCTTCTTATCCACATCGTCGGCGGGCGAGACGCCCGCCGGACTGCCGCCGGGACGGCGGCGCTACAAAAACCGGGGCCAGTCGGGCCGGCTAGATCGAGTTGCGCTACGCTTCGCCTTCTGCTTCTTTCTTTTTCACGCGAACCACGGTTACCTTCGAAAAACCTTCCTCGAACGTTGGTGGTTTTAGCTTGGCGGCCATCCGCCGCATGATTTCTTCATCGACCACGCGATCCCGACGGCGGTTGCGCTCGAGACAGACTTCCAGAGGAACTTCGAAGAAGACGGCCTGCACCTCGTAGCCATAGTCCTTGGCGAGTTTGATCCAGTTGCTGCGCTCGTGCGGCGTGAGGTTCGTGGCGTCGACGTAGTTCATCGGGCGCCGCGCGATGAGCCGTGCTTTCAGCATGGACCGCAGATTCGAGAAGACCAGGTCCTGGAAGCGCTGTTCCTGCGGGTCGTCAAACAACAGCAGTCGGACCATGTCGCTGGAAAGGGGTGTGATGTTGTTGCGCTTGAACCAGGAACTCTTGCCAGACCCCGGGAGACCGATCGCAAGAACGACCGTTCCCTTCGGCGGGCGCGGCGGAGCAGCGGGAATTGGAACCGATGTTGCCGCAGCGGCCGGCTCTGGAACACTTGGCGTCGCGGGCACTGGCTGAGAACTCGCGCGTGAACCGGATTTACGACCTCGTCCGCCACGGGTGCGCCGGCGACGGGGGCGTTGCTGACCTCCCTGACGCGCTTCCACTGGGGCGGTGTCTTCAGCTACGGCGGCGAGTTCGGGCTCGGGAGCTTCGATTAAACCGGAGTCGTCGCTGGGTTCGGGTTCCGTGGCTTGGACGGGTTCGGCGGGAGCCGCTCCTGCGTCGAAGTATGCGGGCTGCAGAGGAGCTTGCGCCGGTTCGCTGGGCTTCGACTCTTTGGGCTTTTTGCGACGCTTAAGACGGTCGCTCATCCATTTACGCATGTAGGGCTTGTAACACACGGACGGCGCCACAGGCAATTCACCAGGCTGGGGCGGCGTTGTGGAGAACGAGCCCGTCTCACTGCTGCTTCGCGAACCGTGCGTGCAGAGGATTGTCTGCACGCTTCCCTCGCCGTTCGGGTCAGCCAAGATAAAGAGTACGGATCGAGAAGTGAAGCATTCCTGGAGTTAACATAGAGGGATGGCCGGCGAGATACCAGCAGCATTCAAGAATCAGAAGTATGCGAGCCTGACCACGTTTCGAAAGAACGGCACGGCTGTACCAACGGCGGTGTGGTTTGCTGAAAACGGCGGGAAGATCTATGTGATGACGCGCGGCGATTCGTGGAAGACCAAGCGCGTTCGCAAGAATCCGGAAGTGCGCCTGGCACCGTGCACGATACGCGGCAAGGTCACCGGTCCGGAATTTGCAGGTCGGGCACGCATTCTGGCGGCGGAAGAATGGGGACCAGCGCGTAGCGCGATTCGAGCGAAATATTGGATTACGCGCATCAGCGCGTTGTGGAGCAGAAAGAACATTTATCTCGAAATAACGCTGTGATGCTTCGTCACATGGCACACAATTTTCGTTCAACCATCACAAGTGGAGTGTGCGGTCCATCATTTACGCTGGCTCGTTTCGCCTGATACCATCAAGAGTTTACTAAAGGCATCCGGCGACTGCCGGGAAGTGTCTTCCTAATCTTACGGAGGCAACATGGCAATTAAAGTAGGCATTAACGGCTTTGGACGTATCGGGCGCAACGTGCTGCGCACCGCGCTGAATGACTCCAACCTCGAATTCGTCGCCGTTAACGACCTGACCGATCCGAAGACGCTGGCCCACCTGCTGAAGTACGACTCGATTCTGGGAAACCTGCCCCACAAGATTACGGCTGGCGCCGACAGCATTTCGATCGACGGCAAGACCATCAAAGTGTTTGCCGAGAGAGACCCCGCGAAGCTGCCGTGGGAATCGGTGGGCGCGCAGGTGGTGATCGAATCGACCGGCCACTTCACGGATGCGAACGATGCCAAGAAGCATCTGCGCGGCCCGGTGAAGAAGGTCATCATTTCGGCGCCGGCGAAGAATGAAGACATCACGCTGGTGCTGGGCGTGAATCACGAGAAGTACGATGCCTCGAAGCACCACATCATCTCGAACGCATCGTGCACGACCAACTGCCTGGCGCCGATCGCGAAGGTGCTCAACGACAACTTCAAGATCGTCAGCGGAACGATGACTACGATTCACTCCTACACCAATGACCAGGTGATCCTGGACTTCCCGCACAAGGATCTGCGGCGCGCCCGAGCCGCCGCGTTGTCGATGATTCCGACGTCCACCGGGGCTGCCAAGGCGCTGAAGCTGGTGATTCCTGAACTGGCAGGCAAACTCGACGGGTTCGCGATGCGCGTGCCGACGCCGAACGTTTCCGTAGTCGACCTGGTGGCACTGGTCGAGAAGCAAACCACGAAAGAGGAAGTTAACGCGGCCCTGAAAAAGGCGAGCGAGAGCGGTTCACTCAAGGGCTATCTGGCATACGAAGAGGAAGAGCTGGTATCTGCCGATTTCAAGGGCAATCCGTTCTCCTCGATCGTTGACGCCAAGATGACCCTGGTCGTGGCTGGGAATTGCGTGAAAGTGATTTCCTGGTACGACAACGAGTGGGGATACTCCTGCCGCGTGCGCGACCTGATCAACTACATGGGCTCCAAGGGCCTGTAACGAACTAGGACGCGCCTTCGCCCCGGGTGGAGGCGCGCGTCGCCCGGAGAAAGTGATGACCTCCCCTTTGCGCGATAGCCGGCAAGGTGCCGGCGCTACGTTTTACGAAGGACCAGCCATGTCGAAGCTTTCGATTCGTGACCTGCCCTTGAACGATCGTCGGGTCTTCATGCGGGTGGACTTCAACGTGCCGTTGGAAGACGGCCGGGTGATGGACGACACTCGCATTCGCGAAACGCTGCCCACGATTGAGTACGCGCTGCGCCATGGAGCGCGCCTGATTCTGGCTTCGCACCTGGGACGGCCCAAGGGCAAGCCGAATCCGCGTCTCAGCCTGAAGCCGGTGGCCGAGCGGCTACGCATGCTGCTCGACAAGGAACTGGCACGCGGCGAGAACGTCGGATTCTGTCCCGATTGCGTCGGTCCCGAGGCCGAAGAGGTGGCCGGCAAGCTGGAGAAGGGGCAGACCCTGCTGCTCGAGAATCTCCGCTTCCATGCCGAAGAAGAAGCCAACGACGAGCAATTCTCCAAGCAGCTGGCACGGCTGGCGGACTTCTACGTGAACGATGCGTTCGGAACTGCGCATCGCGCGCATGCGTCGACCGTCGGCATGACCAAGCACATGCAAAAAGCCGCTGCCGGGCTGTTGATGCAGAAGGAACTCGAATACCTGGGACGCGCGCTGCACCATCCGGAGAAGCCGTTTGTGGCGATTCTGGGCGGCGCCAAGGTGAGCGACAAGATTCCGGTGATTACGCACCTGCTGGACAAGGTGGACTCGCTCATCATCGGCGGAGGCATGGCCTACACGTTCCTGAAAGCCCTGGGCGAGCAGGTCGGCAAGTCGCTGGTGGAGGAAGACAAGCTGGAACTCGCCAAGCAGCTTCTGCAGGAAGCCAAGACCCGCAAGTTGAAACTGTTGCTTCCGGTGGATCACGTCGCGGCCGACAAGGTGGACGCGAATGCTCACATCACCAAGATCGATCAAGGGCAGCCGATCCCCGCCAATCTGATGGCTTTGGACATCGGTCCGAAGACCGTCGAGATGTTCGAAGAAGAAATCGCGCGAGCGCGCACGATTCTGTGGAACGGGCCGATGGGCGTCTTCGAACTGGCCCCGTTCGCCAAGGGAACATTCAAGATTGCACAGGCGGTCGCGGATAACCCGGGTGCATTGTCGATCGTAGGCGGCGGCGATTCCGTGTCGGCCGTGCGCGCTGCCGGAGTCGCGGACAAGATCACGCACATTTCGACCGGCGGCGGAGCGTCTCTCGAATTTCTGGAAGGCAAGACGTTGCCGGGCGTGGAAGCGCTTACCGACAAGAAGTAGCGAAGGACAATCGCGTGCCTGACTTTGCTCTTCGGGTATCGTTTGCCCGGGGAAAGATCCTCGACTTTCACGGACCGGCCGACATCACGAAAGAAACCACCGAAGCCATCGTGAATGCTGCAAACTCGTACCTTCTGGGCGGAGGTGGAGTGGATGGCGCCATTCACCGCGCAGGCGGTCCGTCGATCCTGAAAGAGTGTTCTAAGATCGCCGCGGAAATCGGGCAACTGCCTGCCGGGAAGGCCGTGCTTACAACCGGTGGACGACTACCTGCGAAATACGTGATCCATACTGTCGGGCCGGTTTACCGCCATGGCTCCCGCTCGCCAGCGGAAACGTTGGCCAGCTGTTATCACGAATCGATCCGCCTCGCGGACGATCACGGAATTCGGTCGCTGGCCTTCCCTTCCATTTCCACTGGCGCCTTTGGGTATCCCGTTCACGAAGCAGCAGGGGTCGCTGTGGCTGCGGTTGCGGAGGCGCTCGATTCCGCTAGCCACGTTACGCAAGCCCGATTCATTCTGTTTGATGGCGCAACCTTAAACGCCTACGTGCGTGCTTTTGAGAAGCTTCATAAATCCGGTGCCCTAACCCCGACTAACGTTGAGAGGAACACTCTGTGAGAAAAAAAGTCATTGCTGCCAATTGGAAGATGTACAAGACGCCCGATCAAGCCCGCGACTTTTTTCGCGACTTCCTTCCGATGGTCGCCGGACACGACCGCGATGAGATCGTGGTCTGCCCGCCATTTCTGGCCATTCCTATTTCTGTCGAAGCGGCGAAAGGCTCGGACGTCGCGATCGGTGCCCAGGACATGCATTGGGAGAAGGAAGGTGCGTACACGGGCGAAATCTGTTGCGGGATGCTCCAGGCAGTCGGCGTCACACATGTGATCATCGGGCACTCGGAGCGGCGGCAGTACTTCGGAGAGACGGATGACGTCGTCAATCTCAAGCTGAAAGCGGCCCTGGAAAATGGATTGACGCCGATTGTGTGTGTCGGTGAAGTGCTGGAAGAACGCGAGGCGGGGCTGACCGAGGACGTGCTGCGCCGGCAGTGCCTGCGCGCCTTTCATGCGATCTCAGGCAAGAAGGCGGCCAAGTTGATCGTTGCCTATGAACCAGTGTGGGCAATCGGGACTGGGAAGACGGCGACTCCACAGATGGCCGCGGATGCGCATACCCTGATCCGGACCGAAGCGGCGAAGGCGTTCGGAGAAGAGTTCGCGAACAATCTCAGGATCCTCTACGGCGGGTCGGTGAAGCCGGACAATGCGAAAGCCTTGATGGCCGAGAGCGAGATTGACGGGGCGCTGGTCGGGGGAGCCAGCCTCGATCCCAAATCGTTTGCAGCGATCGTGAAGTATTGATCTCGGCAGTTCTTTGCAGCTTTGGCGGAGTTTCTTTGCGAGCTTTGCGGTTTCATATTTTAGCGGCATGAAAACCTCAAGGCTTTTGACCGCTAAGGTCGCTAAGGGAGGCGCAAAGGACGCGAAGAAAGTTCCGACTCGGCCCCAACCTGTTAGTACTCCTAATGAGCTTGAGTCTCGTTTGCTATAATCTTGCTTGCTCTCCTGCGGAAGTGGTGGAACTGGCAGACACACCATCTTGAGGGGGTGGCGCCGAAAGGCGTGGGGGTTCAAATCCCCCCTTCCGCACCAACGTATTCATTCCATTTGAGATAGGAAGGGCCGGCCAAAGCCGGCTTGGATGGTTATCGCATGTCTTATTTGATTGGCTTGATCTACGCGGTTCACATTCTGGTGTGCTTTTTTCTGATCATTGTCGTGTTGCTGCAGAGCGGCAAGAGCGGCGACATCGCGGCGGCGTTCGGCGGCATGGGCAGCCAGACCGCTTTCGGACCACGCGGCGCGGCTACGGCACTTTCCAAGGCCACCACCTACTCCGCGGTGCTCTTCATGGTGACATCGATCACGCTGTCGATTTTTGCCGTGCGGCGCAGCGGGGTGACGCCCTCTTCGGGATCCGTGTTGTCGGGCGTGAAGCCGAGCACCACGAACACGCAGCCAGCAAATCCAACACAGCCGCCCACGACACCGGCTTCACAGCCCAATCCGACGAAGTAGTCTGATCCAGAATCGACGATCAAGGCCCTCCCGCGCGGAGGGCTTTTTCTTGTCTGCCCGAGAATCGGACCTAGATCGTCCACTAGAATGCTTCCATGATCCACGAGATCCTTCCCGTTGGGCCGCTGCAGTGCAATTGCTCAGTGATCGGCGACGAGTCGACTCGCGAAGCGATCGTCATCGACCCTGGGGACAACATCGACCAGATTCTCGGACTTATCAAAAAGCACGACCTCCGGGTTAAGCAGATTGTCATCACCCACGCGCACATCGATCACGTAGGCGGCGCGGCAAAGCTTCGTGCTGCCACGGGCGCGCCGATTCTCCTGAATCAGAATGACTATGCGCTGCTGAAGATGCTCGACGTACAAGCGGCTTGGATCGGCATGCCAACACCGGGGAAGGTGGAGATCGATAACAGCATCGGGCCGTCAGACACCGTCAAAGCGGGGTCGCTCGAGGCCCAGGTAATCCACACACCAGGTCACACCGAGGGAAGCATTTGCCTGTACTTCCCACTCCAGAAGAAGTTGATTGCGGGAGACACGCTGTTTGCAGGCAGCATCGGACGCACGGATCTTCCGGGCGGTTCGTACGAGAAGATTCTCCGCTCGCTTCACGACCAGGTGCTGGCGCTGCCTGACGACACCATCGTGATTCCCGGACACGGGCCCGCCACGACGATCGGCGAAGAACGCGAGAGCAATCCGTTCCTACAGAAGATGTAATGCGGGCCGGATTTTGGATTCGTTACCAGGCGATGTTTTTTTCACTGTGTCAGCGTCAGGTCCGCGGCCTCAATGTTCGCCACTTCCCCTCCCCTTACTTCGATCGCCAGGGCTTTCCGTCCATCTACACTGCGGAATGTGTGCGGGCCAGCGGCAAGCGTTAGTGGAGCGGAACCCGACACTGGGACTCTGTGAGCGTCGACGAGAACCGCACCGACACCATGAAGCACAACAGTGCCGTCGCCCCGGTTCAGCGGATTCACTACTACCGTGCTTGTGACCGTGAGGTTGGTGCTGCCTTGGACAGAACTCGAACCTTGCGCGAAGGAGGCCGTGATGGTTGTTTGTCCGGCTGCAACGCCCGACGCTAGACCGGGGCTTGTTCCAAATTGCTGAATTGTGGCAGCAGCCTTGTTACTCGATGTCCAGTTCGACTGGGCGGTAATGTTCTGATCCGGGCCATTAGAAAAATGCCCGGTGGCGGTGAACTGCACCGTCCCGCCGACCGTGATGGAAGGGCTAATGGGCGCGATGTCGATTCCGGTCAGGGTGCCGCCTGAAGAAGAGCTATCTCCGCAACCGACAGAGAGCAGGCTGAGTATGAGCAGGAGGGTGCTGGAGAGAAGTGTGGACTGCTTGCGCAACATCGGAAGATCCTCCGGAAATTCGATTGACTGCCGAGGTTTGTGACGCGGTCAGGGTGAGTGCCAGCCACTGTAACGAATGGAAAGTGCGCACGTCAATTTCTGGAGCCGGTTGCAGAGTAAAACGAAAAACTCTAGTCGTTCAGCGCGCTGAGCACGCGCTTGACTCCCTCTCGAAATCCGTCTGTTGGCGTAATGAGGCTGAGCACGAGGTAGCCGTCTTTTGGAAAATCGTAGAAGTGTCCCGGGTGCACCAGCACCCCTACCTTGCGCAGTATATCAATGGCGAGATCCTCGTCAGACTGCAGCGCCGGCACTCTGAGTATGGCGTACCAGCCGCCATCCACACGCAATCGCTCGCACGTCTTTTGCCGAGCAAGTTGGTGGTCGAGCTCTTGAAGGTTGTGGCGAATGCGATCGAGCAGCAAAGGCTGGAGGTTCTTGCGCTGGTCGAGCAGCACTGGAGTCGCCAACTGCAGCGGGGCGTTCATGGAAAGATATGTGTCGGCAATCACTTCAAGCCTCGCCAGCGACTCGCGCGTCGCGTCTTGCGGGCCGCTTGCCGCCAGCCAAGCCACTTTCATCTGGGGGAGGCCCGAGATCTTGGAAATGCCGCTCAGGCTGAAGGTAAGAACGGCGCTGTTAGACACAAAAGAATTCCGTGGCGCTCCATCGATTGCATAGTCCAAGAAGACCTCATCGACGATCAAGGCGAGGTTGTATTCGGCGCAGAATCGGTTCAACCCTTCAGTCTCAGCGCTTGAGGCGTATGACCCCGTCGGATTGTTGGGGTGCACCACAACCACGGCCCGCGTGCGGTGGTTCACTGCCTTGTAGAGAGACGGGAAATCGATTTGCCAGCCATCGTCGTAAATCAGCGGATAGGGAGCGAGCTTTACATCCTGCAGGTCGGCAAGGAACTCGAACAGCGGGTAGCTCGGTTTCGGAACAAGGATTTCATCGTCGGGATTGCAGAGCAAGCGGAAGACATAGGAGTACCCTTCACTGGTGCTGGTCGTCAGGATCAGCGATTCGGGATCAACGTCATAAATCCCATGCGCGTCTTTGTAGTAGCGCGCAACGGCCTCTCGGGCACTTAGTAGTCCCTTCGGCTGCGGATCGTAGTCGAGCGCTTCAGGCTGCGCGAGCGATTGAAGAATTGAGTCCTGGTCAAGCTGAAAGCCGGCCCGTGTTGGATTGGAGATGCTCAGGTCGAGCACATCGGTTCCGCCAGCACGCAGCTCCGCCTGTGCTTGCGAAAAGCGATTCGGCGTAAGCTTCCAGTCCGTGCGCTTGGAATACATGCGGCAGTGTTCGACGAGCGTAGAACAATTCGGGTTACTTCGAAAAAGCTTCTTTGTTCACGACGTACGGCATTTTGGTTACGTCGCCGCCATAGTTCCCTTCCAGAACGTCGATCAGCCCTTGCACACACCTGCCTGCCATTCCCTTGTCGGGGTCGGTGGACAGGCGCGTGATTCGGCCTGCGCTGGCAAAGTGCGGCAGAAGACGGCAGCGGTCCTCGATTGCGGGATCCCGCAGCGGCGAGTCGGCAGGCAAGGGTTCACGTTCGTAGACGTCGAGGGCCGCACCGGCAATCCAGTTCTCCCGGAGAGCTTTGGCCAATGCCGCTTCGTCGATGACCGGCCCCCGGGACGTATTTACCAGGTAGGCCGTGGGCTTCATCTTGCGGAAGGTTGGCTCGTTGAAAAGATGAAAGGTGGGCGTCGGGCTTTCGCCTTCGCGGAGCAAAGGGACGTGCACGCTCACGAAGTCAGCGCCCGCCAAGGCGTCGTCCAACGGCACATATCTGATCCAGGCTTTTTCGCGTGTGATTCCCCGGGCGTACCGCAGATCGTTCGTTTCCTGGATGCTCTTGATGTATTCGTGATTCTGGTACGCCGGGTCGTAGCAGAGGATGTTCATGTCGAAGCCGGCGCATTTCTTGATCATGGCCAGGCCGATCCTGCCGGTGCCGATAATGGCGACCGTCTTGCCGGTGACTTCGTCACCAAGAAATGGCAGGTAGGGATGCCAGAATCCCCACTTGTTCTCTCGTGTCAGATGCTCGGCACTCCATAATTTGCGCGCAAGAGCGCCCATCATGAAGAATGCAAACTCCGCGGTTGCTTCGGTGAGAACATCGGCGGTGTTGGTGAATGGAATGCGATAGCGATTTGCGTCCGCGCGATTGATGTTGTCAAAGCCGACGGCGTACTGGGCAACGACTCGCAAACTGCCTTTGCCGGCTTCGAAGAGTTCCGCATCCACCTGGTCGCGCAACGTCGTGATCAGGCCATCGATTCCCGACTTCAGCTTGTCGACGATCAGGCTCTTGGGAGGGGCTTGGGGATTTCCGTAGACCTCAACGTCGTAACCGCGTTCTCGTAGGAGATTGATGGATTCACCGATGTCGCAGGTGGCAAACACACGCAAAGGCTTAGTCATTCGCTCTCTCTGGGGTGGTCGTTCAGAAGCCGCCGATTGCTAGCGGTTAAAGAAGAGACAGTTTACCCCAAAGGCGCACGGTTGCGGCACGTGGAGGCGGTCAGCGTGGTCCTCGCGATACTGCTTGCGGACGCTGTGCTCGATCTTGCGAAGCGCTGCTAGGGGCGATGGCTGCCTGTGAGTAAATCTTCGTCGACGAGCACTCGATGGTTTTTCTTGAGGTCTATGAGTTCCACCGCTTTGTGAGCGATGTGCTCGGCGCTGACTTCGAATTCTTTGATCAGTTCCCAGGGAGCACCCGAGTCACCGAACCGGTCTTTCACGCCGATCGCTCCTGTGATTACGGGCTGGCCGTAGAGTACCGGACTGCTGGTAATGACGTTGCTTACACGCCAGGCAAGCGCGCCGATCTGGTGTTCCTCTGCGGTGAGGACCACGCCCGTCTGTTTCGCTGCCCAGACGATGGCCATCTCGTCGATCGGCTTCAGCGTATGCATGTTCAGCACGCGAGTCTCGTATCCGAACTCGCGCTTCAGGATCCATGCGGCACGCATCGCTTCCGGCACCATCGGGCCGCAGGCGATGATGGTCAGGTCTTCGCCCTCGTCTTCGTATTTGCTTTCAAGCATCGTCTCGAATGCGTTGAGGAAGCTGTCGCCCGGCTGGCGCAGGCGGATCACGTTGGCCTTACCAAACACGAATGGCGTCTTCTCGTCGGTGACCACCGGCGTGGCTTCGCGGGCGAAGCGAATGTACTTCGGGCCCTTGTGTTCGAGCAGCAGATGGCTGGTCGCCTTGCGCGTTTCGACGGAGTCGCAGGGCACTACCACGGACATGTTGGGAAGGCCGCACATCGCGAACAGATCCTCCAGCGCCTGATGCGTTGCGCCGTCGGGGCCAACGGAAACGCCGCCGTGCGCACCCGCGATCATCACGTTGAAATTGCCGTAGCAGATCGAAGTGCGGATCTGGTCCAGATTGCTGCGCGGCGCAAACGTCGCGTAGGTGCCGAACACCGGAAGCTTCCCTTCCCGCGCGAGTCCGGCCGCGACCGACGTGGCCGATTGCTCGGCAATGCCCATGCTGATCCAGCGATTCTTGCGCTCCGGCTTCCCAGCGTAGAAGTCGCTGATGGTGATCGAACCGGAGATGTCGAGGCCCAGGCAAACGACGCGCTCATCGTCGCCATGCTCGGCCAGCGACTGGCCGAAGCCCTTGCGGGTCGGCTCCATCTTTACTTTCATGTTCAGGCGCGGTTCCACCAGTAGTCGTGATTGAACTCGGGCATCTTGTGGTGGAGCTTGCGATCGATCGCGCCCTGGTAGTTTCGCGCCTTCTCGAGCAAGTGCCTCGACCGGAATGCGATGCGCGACGCCCAAGTTCGTCGAGCGCCTTTTTCAGTTCGTCGCTGCTGGGAGTCTTGCCGTGCCAGCCAGCGACGTTCTCCATGAAGCTGACGCCTTTGCCTTTCACGGTGTCGGCCAGCATCACGAGCGGTTTTCCCTGATGTTCTTTTGCAGCCTCGAGCGCTTCGACGACCTGTTGCATATTGTGGCCGTCGATGCGGCGAACGTCCCAGCCGAAGCTGCGGTATTTGTCCTCCAGCGGCTCGACGTTCATCACTTCGGCCACCGGGCCATCGATCTGCAGGCGGTTGCAGTCAACGATTGCCGACCAGGTTGTCGAGCTTGTGATGGCTGGCCTCCATCGCCGCTTCCCAGACCTGCCCTTCCTGCTGCTCGCCGTCGCCCATGATGCAGAAGGTCTTGTAGTTTTTCCCGTTCAGCTTGCCCGCCAGCGCGATGCCCACGGCAATGCTCAGCCCCTGGCCCAGCGAACCGGTCGAGACCTCGACGCCCTGGCAGCTTCAGCCAATGCGGATGCCCCTGGTACGGCGAGCCGAGCTTGCGCAGCAGCACGACGTCTTCGATCGGACAGAATCCTGCAAACGCCAGCCCGAGGTACAGGCTCGGCGCCTTGTGCCCGGTGGACCAGATAATGCGATCGCGATCCGCCCAGTCCGGATTTTGCGGATCATGGTTGGCCACTCTCAGGTAGAGAGCGGCCGTGATGTCCATGATCGAGAGCGTTCCTCCCGCATGACCGCTGCCAGCGGCGTTCAGAGCCACCAGGTCATAGCCGCGCATCAGTCTGGCGGCGTCTTCGAGCTCGTCGATGGTGTAGGCTCGGCGGATTTCGCCGGTGACAGAATTCTTCAGGGCCATGGGAAGCTCCTTGGCCGGCGCACAGACGTGGCGGGTCCTGCGCACTTGCGCCAGCGAAAAGAGCTTATGCGGGAATGTCTCTCGCGACAGTGAGAGGTATCACAGGCGGGGGTGATCTGAAACTACGTGAGGCGTGGCCTGACGGGTCATTGCTGATTTTAGTCGGAGACTTGTTCAGAGATTCTTCGACGTCCAGCTGCCAATCCGATCGAGCGCCTTGTTCAGGTTCTCGAGCGAGTTTGCCACGCTGAAACGCAGGTACCCTTCGCCAAAATCGCCGAAGGCCGTGCCTGAGAGGCAGGCCACTCCGGCTTCCTCCAGAAGGGCGGTGGCGAGTTTCTTGGATGGCCAACCCGTTTTCGTGATGTTGGGGAAGGTGTAGAACGCGCCCTTGGGCATGCGGCAGGAGAAGCCCTTGATCTTGTTGAGACCGGCGACGAACGACGTCGCGACGGCTCTTGAACTCGTCGCGCATGTGGTCGACCGACGACTGATCCCCGCGCAGGGCCTCGATGCCCGGCAATTTGCGTGAAGCTGGCGGTACAGGAGTTCGAGTTCGTCATCAGGCGCGTGATGTGCGCGGCCAGATCCGGCCGCATCACCCCGTAGCCCATGCGCCATCCGGTCATCGCGTAGGTCTTCGAGAAACCATCGAGCAGGATGGTCCGCTCCTTGAAACCGGGAATCGACATGATGGAGAAATGCTCGCCCTCGAAGATCAGGCGGCTGTAGATTTCGTCCGACAAGATCATCACGTTGCGGTCGCCGATGGCAGCAGCGATGGCGTGGATATCGTTCTTGCTGAGCACGCCTCCGGTCGGATTCTGCGGCGAGTTGAGAATAATCAGCCGCGTCTTGTCGTTGATGAGCGATGCGAGTTCGTTGACGTCGAGTCCGAAGTCGCGATCTTCGCGCAGCTGGATCGGGATCGGCCGGCCGCCCACGTAGTCGATCATCGACTCGTAGATCGGGAAGCCCGGGTTCGGATAGATGACTTCATCGCCCGCATCGATCAGCGAGAGGATCGTGAAGAAGATGATGGGCTTGCCGCCCGGGACCACCACTACTTCGTCGCTGGTGACCGGCACGCCGCGAGTTTTGGCCACGTAGTTGGCAATCTCCTGGCGCAACTCCGGTAGCCCGGCCGAGGGACCGTAGTGCGTCCAGCCTTTGCGCAGGGCGCCGACTGCCGGCTTCCACAACGTTTGCGGGCGTGTCGAAGTCTGGCTCGCCGATCTCGAGGTGAACGATGTCCTTGCCCTGGCGTTCGAGGGCACGCGCTTTGTTCAGGACTTCGAATGCGGTTTCGGTTCCGAGCCGCGACATGCGGCTGGCGAGGCGGAGTTGATGCTGGGTGGCATTTTCCATGGTGGCAAACCGAGGCATTATACCCTCTCGAACGGCTGGCTTGGCCGGCAGGGCGATTATGACGCTAGGAGAGCGCGGACGTCGGCGGAGCCGGTCACCGGGCTTTGTGATGTGTGACAGCCCGACGAAGCTCTTATTCCGAGACCGTGTGCTCTTCACTCTGGGCGCGGAGAACCCGATCTACGGAGTATGGTGCGCGGCGCGTGGGCTCGTGGTAGTGACGGACCTGCATTTCTCCCAGCAACCCGACCGCTAGCATGTTCAAGCCGGCCAGGAACAACACCGCCGCGAAGATCATGAGCGGCCCGTGCTCAACAAGCAGATGCGAGTCGTGGAAGATCTTCTGCACGCCCAGCCATCCGGCGACTGAGAATCCAGTCAGGATGCTCGACCATGCCGACCGTACCGAAGAAATGCAGCGGGCGCGACAGGTAACGCAGCAGGAAGCGGATGGTGATGAGGTCGAAGAAGACGCGGAACGTCCGCGAAATGCCGTAGTGCGAAGCTCCCCGCTCGCGGTTCACGTTGCGAATCGGAACTTCAATGATCGAGGCGCCATGCCAGGACGCCAATGCCGGGATGAACCGGTGTAGCTCGCCGTAGAGAGGAACCTGCTCGAGGATCTCCCGCCGGTAAGCTTTGAAAGTGGTGCCGAAGTCGTGAATGTCGACGCCACTCAGCTTGGCCATCATCCAGTTGGCGATGCGCGACGGGATCCGGCGCAGCCAAAGATTGTCGATACGTTGCTTGCGCCAGCCGCTGACGATGTCGTAGCCTTCGCCGATTTTCTCGAGGAACATCGGAATGTCGGAAGGGTCGTGTTGCAGATCGCCGTCCATGGCGATGATGTACTCACCGCGGGCGTGATCGAACCCGGCCGCCAGGCCCGCCGTCTGGCCGAAGTTGCGGCGCAGCTTGACCACCGTAACGCGACTGTCGACGGCTGCGATCTCGCGCAGGAGTCCGAAGCTAGCGTCCGTGGAGCCATCGTCGACGAGCACGATCTCAAAGGTCTCGCCGTTCGCCTCCATAACAGCTTTCAGGCGATCGTAGAGATCGGTGACATTTTCCTGCTCGTTATGCAGGGGAACTACAATTGAATACTTTGGCATGGAATGTTCTGCTTATTATACGGGAATCAGACCGCAAACCTCTTGTTTCTCGAGAGTCACAAAGGTCCAAGGACACCAACTGGGTAACAGGCATTACTGCGAATCCTCGAGCACTTAAAACGCAAGAAACCAGAAGCCAGGGCACCCCGACTTCATCCAAGAACGTGGTGCAAGGTGTTGATAATGAGATGCGTGCTGCAGGCGCCGGACTCGTGAAATTGCGAACGACCAAGTCGGTCCTCGAGTTGCGACCAATCGAGAGGCATCCAGGATGGGCAGGTTCAGCGCACCACGGTAGATCTCTCCCGGTTCCCGGATCTGGTGGTCATTTACCTGGGGATGCAGCGTGCGCACTCTTCGCGGGCTGAAGACCGTCTTCAGCTTCGGCCCGAAGATCGGTGCGGCCGCTTCTCGCCAAGCCCGACGGGCTCTTGCTGCACGAAAGCCTGTTCTACTCGCGTGTACCCTCTGCACGTTGGCATGCGCCAGTATTGGAGAGATTTCACTTCACTCGAAACCTGGTCCCGTTCCCTGCCGCACCAGGACTGGTGGAAGGATTTCCTGAAGGATTCCGGCGGAGTGGGATTCTGGCACGAAACGTACTTCATCCGCGGCGGAATGGAAGCCATCTACGATGACATGCAGGGACCGTTCGGTCTTTCGGCTTTCGCCCCGAACGAGCCGGCCCGCGGGCCCATGTTCAATGCTCGGAAGCGCCTCGGCGTGCCGGGTGAACCTGCAATTCCAACTCCGGTTCCCGAGGATGGCGCCTGACAGGAACTACTCGTATCGCAAGGCCTCGATGGGGTCGAGGTTTGCGGCCCGCACTGCGGGAAACATCGCGCTGATCACACCGACCACAGCAAGGATGCTCACCGCGATCAGCAGAATCTTGGGGGCGACGATCAGCCGGATGTCTCCGGCGTCGGCGTGCTGCGCGATCGCACTGTAGAGCGTTAGTGATCCGACAGAGAACGAGATCAGATACGAAATCAGAATGCCCAGGACTCCGCCGACGGCGGTGATGACCATCGCTTCCGCTAGGAACTGAAACAGGATGTCCCGCTTGCGCGCGCCCAGGGCTTTCTCCACCCCGATCTCGCGCGTACGTTGCGTTACAGAGACCAGCATGATGTTCATGAGGCCGATGCCACCAATACCCAGCGTGATGGTTCCAATGAACGCCAGTAGCACCTTCAGACCCATCGTGATGATGTTGAATTGGGCAAGTTGCTTTTGCGCGTCGAAGACGTGAATCGCACGCAGGTCGTCGGGCTTGAAATGGTGAGCCATCCCAAGCGAACTTCGAATGGTCTGCGTTACCTTGTCGTGGTCGAGTCCTTCGTAATCCAGCCAGATACCACCCAGGTAGTGGGTGTCCTGCAAGGCACTCATCACGCTAAATGGAATATAGATCTGGCGGTTGATGTCGTTGTCGCCTTCCTGCATGCGGGCGGCGGCCACGCCCACCACCTGGAAACTGACTCCGTCGATGCGGATGTCTTTTCCGTATGGGTCCATCCCCGAGAACAGCTTGTTCTTGGCGTCGTATCCCAGCACCGCGACGCGCCGGTGCGCCAGGTTGTCTTCATCGTTCAGGAAGCGGCCCTGATCGATGTCGAGGTTCCAGATGGCGCCGGCTGGAGGATCAACGCCCGTTACAGGAAGAGTGTACGTTCGTGCATTGTTGACGACAGTGGATTGCTTATCCGATCCGCGGGAGATGTGGCGAATCAGCGGGACGACGTTTTGCAGCAAAACGATGTCGTCATCCGTGAAACGAATTTCGACGCCAGCTTTGTTGCCGCCGGCCTCGAGCGTGGTGCGTCCCGGAAATATGCCAACCGCCTTAGCGCCGAAACTCTGGAAAATGTTGTTGATCGCGCGGCCGAAGCCTTCCCCGTAAGCGAGCAAGAGCACAACCGTGGCAATGCCCCACGCCATTCCCAGCATGGTGAGGAGCGTCTTCCGGAGGTCGTGGCGCATAGCGCCGAAGGCTTGTTGGAGCAGGTCCCGATGCATGCTATTCCTTGCGGAGCGCCTCCACGGGCTGCAGCATGGCCGCACGCCGCGCGGGATAAAGACCAGCAGCGACACCAGCAATTGCGAGGGCCACGATCGCCAGCGCTGCGGTGGACGGCACCAACTTGGGCGGATCGAATCCTGGCGGCGATGGCAGGGTTCCCAGTGCGGCCATCAAGCCAGCGGCAAAAGCCATGCCGATCCCGCCGCTCAACAATGTGAGGAACGCGCCTTCCACGAAAAACTGAAACATGATGCTGCCGTTGGTGGCCCCAATGGCCTTGCGCAGGCCGATCTCGCGGGTGCGATCAGCCACCGCGACCAGCATGATGTTGATAATTCCGATGGCCCCCAGCGCCAAAGTGACCAGGCCTACGCTGCCCAGGAATGCATTCATGGCATCGAAAATCTTGCCAACGTTGTCGGCCGTGCGGATCGTGTCCCATTCATCGAAGGCGTCAGGATTGGACGGATCAAATCCGTGATTCCGCCCTATCACGTTGTGAACCTCCAACTGAGCAGCTTCGTGCAACGCGCGGGTTCGCGGCTGATAGTTAATGAAGGAAATCGAATTCTTCACGTCGATCTTCGGCGGAAAGTCCTGTTGCATCGTCTGGAACGGCACAAACATCCGGAGGTTGAGCGTGTTGTTATCGCCATGGCCGATGGGCTGTAACGTGCCGATCACTTCGAAACGAATACTGTTGATGGTGATTGTGCTGCCGACGGCGGGGCGGCCCGGAAACAGAATGCGGCGAGCTTCATCGCCGAGTATGATGACGTGCCGCTTTTGGGCGTCGTCAAGGTCGTTCAGCCAGCGGCCGTCACGAATAGGAACGAAGCGAATCTGGCTGAATGCAGCAGGTACCCCCAGCAATTGCCCGCTGCTCTGGAAGAAATCGCTAACCGAGCGCAAGTCCTGGCGGGAGATCACGGGTACGGCAGCCTTCACGCTGCGACAATCGGCCAGAACATCCTGATAGTCCTTGTACGTCAAGTAGTACTGGCGCAGTCCGGTGAAGCTGCCGGTGACCATCGGGGCGCGACCGCCCCAAACGAACATCACGTTTTCGCCCAGCGAGTCGAACTGTTTACGATTGCCGGAACGAAACCCTTCGCCAAGCCCGACCAGGAGCAAGAGCGACCCCACGCCCCAGGCAATCCCGAACATGGTTAGCAAAGAGCGCAGTTTATGGGCCCAGAGAGTGCCGAGGGTCTGGCCAAAGATTTCGAAAAGGACGCGCATGCCTTGCACTGATGATACGTCATGGCCGCGCCTGGGGTCGGTGACATCGTGGCCGCGAGCCTTGCTCGTCCCTGTGGTTCGGTACAATCGACATTACAATTTGACAGGACACAGCGCTCAATCCGCGTTAACCGTCGAGGCACCTTCATGCGCAACACGTTTTTCGGATTTGTTATCTCGAGTACGCTGTTGGCTGCTCCACATGCCAGGGCGGCGGCTTGTCCCAACTTGAATGCCCATCCTGGGATCAGTACGATTTTTCTCCAAAGCGACTTTGGCGAGAAAGACTCGGCTTCCAAGATTTATGTCGCGGGAATGCAGGAGGCGATCAAGAAGTCGAGAACTTTCTGCCCCGTCGAAGACTTGCGCGCCGCCACGTACGCCCTCGACGTTGCTGGAGTTGATACGGGGGAGGAGCATGACCGGGCTGCCCTAAGCGTCGTACTGGTATCGGAAAAAGGCACGATGATGAGCCACTGGGTGCGCCTGTCGTCGATCGACAATGTGGAGAAGAACTCCGCCGACGATCTCACCAAAGTCGAGCGCGCTGTGCAGAAGGCCAAGCGTCAGCACTAGTCGGTTTGCGTTCGAGTACCCGTGCGAATGAGAACGCAACCAATCTTTTTGACAGTCCACTCTCCGGTGTTTCATCAGAAATTCACCAGTCTGTAACCCTCCTGTAACACTCCGCGCATAAAACCAACTGGATTCGAAAAGTAAAAAGCAACGAAGAGAATCAACGGCAGCAAAGCCGCTAGTTGGCAAGGCTAGTGTGCTGTTTTTATGTCGACCACTCACAGTCAAAACAGGGAGATAGGGAAAGATGAAATCCTCATTCGCATGGATTGTTGTGCCTCTGCTCATGACGAGTCTCGTTGCGCAGACAGCGACACCGCGTCCCAAGGCGAAGAAAGCGCCCTCCAAACCCGCTGAACCCGCGGTGACCGCCGCCGATGTGCAAGCTCTGAAGGACGCACTGGCAGCGCAACAGCAGCAGATCCAGCAGCTTCAGCAGTCACTAACGCAGCGCGACCAGGCGGTACAGGCTGCGCAACAAGCAGCTCAGCAGGCGCAAACTGCTGCCACCGACGCCGAACAGAAAGCAGCAGCGGCCGCCAGTGCCAGCGCCGACAAGGATTCTGTCGCCAAGCTGAATTCCGATCTGACGGACGTGAAGACGACTGTACAGAACCAACTGCTGACAGCTCAAGATGAACAAAAGCGCGTTTCCCTGATTGAAGGGTCGCTTGGGCGCTTCCGCTGGACGGGTGACGTCCGGGTTCGTGCTGAAGACTTCTTTCAAAAAGGGGTTGCCGATCGTAACCGGGCACGCATTCGCGTGCGCTTTGGCTTTGACGGCAAACTGAATGAAGACTTTTTCGGAGGTATCGCATTGGCGACCGGTTCGCTGGGCGATCCAACCACCACCAACGAAAGCTTGACCAACAACTTCGATCGCAAAACGATCGCCCTGGATCGCGGCTATATCACTTACAACCCGGTCGCGCATCGCTGGTTATCGCTGACGGGCGGCAAGTTCGCCTACGCATGGCAGCGTACGTCGGTGACCTTCGATCCCGACCTGAACCCCGAAGGATTCGACGAGAAGCTCTCGTTCGACCTTCATAAGGTTCCTGGCGTGCAGAACGTCACGTTCCAGGCGATGCAGTTGCTATTCAACGAAGTTTCCGGAACGGGTGGTTTGTACAAGGGCCACGACTCGTTCGCGGTCGGCGGACAGGTCTCGGCACGATTGAAATTTGGCCTGTTGACGACCACGCCCTCCTTCTTGCTGGAGAACTGGCGCTATCAGGACGCGATCCTGAATTCGAGCGCCTTCGCAGTGGCGGCGAATAACGCCGGCTTGAACGGCAATCCAACCACAACCCCCGCAACCGGAAATACCGGTCCGATTCCGGTGCCCGGTGAAGGCCCTGGATGCTCGAATCCGTCCGTAACGGCGCCTGGCAACGGTTTACCGACGGTACCGGTCAACGTTCCCGGCTCCAACGGTTGCGTGTTCGCTCCCAATGGCATGACCAACTCGACCTGGGTTGACCTGACCAAGCCGAACGCGCCGGTGTGGCACTTCCTCTCCAACTTCCTGTACGCCGATTTCATTCTCAACAACCAGATCAAGACCCCATCGGCGCGCCTGCCCATCAACATTATTCTCGAATATGAGAACAACCTGAATGCGGCGGCCCATCCGTTCGACACCACTGCGCGCAGCGGTTGCACTCAGGATCCGGTGACACTGATCGTCACCTGCACCACGACCAAACCGGCAGTCAACACCAGCCTCGGCAGCCAGTCGCACGCGTACCTGATCGACGCCAGCCTGGGTCAGCAGAAAAACAAAGGCGATGTGCAATTCGGATACGCATGGGTACGGCAGGAGCAAGATTCGGTGATCGCCTCATTTAATGAAAGCGACCAGCGCGCCCCGACAAACATCCTGCAGCACCGCATCTATGCACTGTGGAAGATTCGCGCGAACACGGTGGCGGGCTTTACGTGGTGGCACGGCCGCACACTCAACAGCAACCTGCTGAACTCGGCTCTGGCAGCCGGTGTGAAGGCGGGACAAGTCGAACCGTGGCTCAACCGCCTGCAGTTCGATTTGATCTACTCGTTCTAGTTCTTAAGGTACTTAGAGCGAGGCGGGCGCTGGCCACAACTGGCTGGCGCCTTTCTTATTTGGGAGGAAGTGGAGGCCCCGGGCGGAGTCGAACCGCCGACCTGCGGTTTAGGAAACCGTCGCTCTATCCATCTGAGCTACGGGGCCTGGGGCCATACTCGTACTGGCCTCACTTAATCCAACACTTTAAATGATGCACATACTCGTACTGGCCTCACTTAATCCAACACTTTAAATGATGCAGTTCGAGTTCTTGCTATCAGACTCGGCCACTCTTCAGCCTGACCGCCTAGTCCAGATTGTAGTCGCGCCAACATGCGAGGTGCAACGAGGACGGTAGCGCGCAGCGCGTAATCCTCAGCACTTCGCGTTGCCGATGTGTGCCACGCTTGATCGCCGGCTCTGGAAGTAGGGTCCAATGCGATGCGGTGGGAGCGAAGGTTTTCCTGACCGCGGAGGTGTTCGGTGCGACGAGTTACTTCCCCGGTTCAGATACGGAACCGCATTTCGGATAGGGTGCTTCTGCGGACTTTGATAAAGTCGAAATCCAATAGAAAAAAAAAAAAAAAAAAAAAAAAAAGTGAGCACCGGACGCGCACGTGAATTCGCCCGCGACGCGAGTAGGCGAGTGCCGCCTCGCGCATGATACCGGTCAATGGACGCAGACGTACGATGCCACGCAACGAACCACTGGCTATCTTGCTGGCGTTGGATATCTCGGCAAACGGAGTAGGCGAGTCAGGAAGTATCGTGTCTACCTGAGTTCCGCTCGCGAATCACAGGCGAAATCTTCCGGCCGGTAACGCCTCAATCTCAAGAATGTCGGAGAACATGGGCATAGCGCGGATGCACTTCTTCACATAGATGCCTGCGTTTTGTCTGGACAAAGAAGTCGGTGCCGGCGCATCATCGTGATCACTCACGGATTCTTACGGGATACCTAGCGCTCTTAGGACTGAGGACGCACTCTTGCGTGGGTAGGTGGAACTTTGGCGATCTGGCCAGAAGTGGCGTCAAGGACAGATTCTGGTGTGGGCGCCGATCGCATCTTCAAGGTCATTGAAGGGCGTCTAGCGGTCGCTTAATACGCCGCGTCAGGTGACGTGGTAGAAATTCAACCGCAACAAACATTCGGAGATCCTGGGTTCGGAGCCGCATTTACCGACGCCTCGTGCTACAAGTTCAGCAGCTGAAGGAAGGCGAGCGCGAGGAACTCTTCATGAGTTGTTTCATCTTCAGAGCTCGGTCTGAACGTGTGCCGCACCTGCATCGGGGCGAGTGACTACTCGACCGAGATGTAAGTTTCGATGAAGGCGAACCTGACGAGCTGAAGCGCTTTTCCATCGATCATGACAAGCCTTATCTGCTGCCGGCATTGCGCGCGGCACGAAAGGCGAATCAGATTTGTTTCTGTTTTCCACGTGGAGTCGCCAGGCTGGATGAAAGCAAACGGCTATGCTGGGTGGCTATGCGTAAGAGCAATTTTTCGGCATACGCTCAGTACTTCGTCAAGTTTCTGCAGGCATATGCGACGAGGGCGTTCAGATCAGGCAGTCACTTCGCAGAACGAGGTCGACACGATCAAGATGGGCATGGCGTGTTTTGCAGGAGTTCAAGATCGAATTATTGCGAAGCACCTCGGACCGCATTGCAGGGCGCCGGCCTCCACAAAAATCTGGCT
This sequence comes from uncultured Acidobacteriota bacterium, assembly GCA_963745435.1. GTDB lineage: Bacteria > Acidobacteriota > Terriglobia > Terriglobales > Acidobacteriaceae > Gp1-AA133. The sequence continues at coordinate 885,067 of CAVUXK010000008.1, forward strand.
TTTAGATCACAACTACAACTTGGGTCGCGTGATTTGTTCGCTGGATGATCTGCAGTGCGGAAGTATTGCAATTCGGTGGCCTGGCACGGGTATGCAGGCACACGGACATGATGTCGAAAGCGCACGCGCGCATCTGATGTCAGCATACATTGGACGGAAGGCGGCCGACTATACCAGCCGACATACTTACCGATGGGTTTCGTGGACGAAGACTTTCAGCGAAGCTCTGCAGAACGGGTGTGGCTCGATCACTGGATGGAATCTAGCTCTGGATGAAAAGGGACGACAACATCGGACGTTCTGTGGCGGACTAGTGAGATACTGCAAAGTTAAGATGGCGCTCGTTCATTGCATCAGCATGGCATTTGGTTCCTGACTTCATCTGAGAGAGGTCATCATGCGGAAATTTCATGTTTTCATCTATTGTCTGCTCTTATCACGGTGTGTTGTGGGACAAGCCCCTGTGCCCGATTCACCGGAAGTAGAAAAGCGTATTGAGTCAATTCTGCAGAAGATGACGCTCGAAGAGAAGATCGACTACATCGGCGGATTTCAGGACTTTTACATTCGGCCTATTCCTCGCCTCGGCGTTCCGGCGATCAAAATGTCAGATGGCCCGATCGGCCTTCGCAACGACGGCCCGGCCACAACGCTGGCGGGCGGAATCGCGCTTGCGGCCACTTGGGATACGGCACTGGTGGAGCGGGCAGGAACTGTGCTGGGCGACGACGCTCGCTCGCGCGGCGTTCATATTCTTCTTGGACCGGGCGCTAACATATATCGTTCTCCGAGAGACTCACGCAACTTCGAATATCTCGGCGAGGATCCGTTTCTCGCTGGCCGCACCGCCATTGCGTACGTGAAGGGACTGCAGTCGAGAGGAGTATGCGCCACCATCAAGCATTTCATGGGCAACAATCAGGAATACGATCGGCACAATGTCGATTCACTGATTGATGAGCGCACGATGCGCGAAATCTATCTGCCTGCATTCGAAGCCGCGGTGAAGGAAGGTCATGTCTGCGCCATTATGGATTCGTACAACCTTACGAATGGCGAACACATGTCGCAGAATGGATATCTGAACAACGAGGTTGCCAAAAAGCAGTGGGGCTTCGATGGCGTCATCATGTCGGACTGGGACTCCACGTACGATGGTTTCGCGGCTGTCAATGGCGGTCTCGACATCGAAATGCCCGCCGGCGCCCACATGAATCGCGAAACGCTATTGCCAGCAGTGAAGAGTGGCAGAGTCAAGGAAGCCACGATCGATGAGCATGTGCGCCGTATTCTTAGGCGCGCAGTTCAGTTTGGCTGGCTCGACCGCGAGCAGACCGACCCCTCCATCCCCGCATACAATGTGAAGGGGCGGGCGGTCGCGCTGGAAGCGGCCCGCGCGGGTATGGTGCTTCTTAAGAATGACGGTGTCTTGCCATTCGACAAGTCGACCATCAAAACGATCGCCATTTTCGGTCCTGATGCCTACCCGACTCCTCCGGTTGGTGGAGGGAGCGCAGCTGTAGCGCCATTTCACACGGTCAGCTTTCTCGAGGGATTAGCCAACGCCGGCAAGGATGTTACGGTCACATACTCATCGGGAATTCCAACCACCTCTGAAATGGCAGATGCCACCAGCCTCACGACTGCCGTCTCAGGCGGCAAACCCGGACTGACCTCAGAACGATTTATGGCAGACAATCTCCGCGGAAGCCCAGTGGAGACCGTGGTCGATGAACACTTGAACTTTGGTTTCGAGTGGCCATCGTTCTTCAGTATCCCGTCGCGTTTCCGTTCGGTACGCTGGACTGGTTTCTATATCGCCAAAGCAGCCGGAACGTATGACGTGTTCGCGCAAGGCCCGGGCGAGGACGGCGCATACCACGTCTTTATCGACGACCAGCTAGTGCTCGACAACTGGCTGCGCGCTACGGCGCTGGTCAGTCACAAACCTCTCGAACTATCTGCCGGACCCCACAAGATCCTCATCGAACTCCGCCGCACATTTGGCGATCCCAACCTTCGCTTCGGAATCGTGGATCCCGCTACGGTGGTGAAGCCCGAAGTCAAAGCCTTGGCATCTCTCGCGGATGCCGTAGTTGTGGCCGTCGGCTTCGACGGAACGAGTGAAAGCGAAGGATCAGACCGCACATTCACTCTGCCTCCCGCGCAGGATGCACTGATCGCAGCTGCTTTGGCTGCGAACAAGAAAACCGTAGTCGTGATCACATCTGGCGGAGCCGTCGACATGACCGCTTGGATGGATCGCACGCCCGCGCTACTCGAGTCGTGGTATCCGGGACAGGAAGCCGGAACTGCGCTCGCCGATATTTTGTTTGGCCAGGTGAGTCCTTCCGGCAAACTTCCCGTAACCTTCGATCGAAGTCTTGAAGACAGCGCTGTGGCTCACAGCTACTACGCCGATCCACCCGAGAGTAAGAAAGTGAAATATGCAGAGGGAGTGTTCGTCGGATATCGCCACTACGACAGATCTGGATCGAAGCCAGCGTTCCCGTTTGGCTATGGACTCTCCAACACCACTTTCAAGTACGGCAATCGTTCAGTGACACCGCAGTCGGCAGACCTTTCGAGCCCCGTGGTGGTGAGCTTTGACGTGACGAACTCGGGCGCGCGCGAGGTGCCGAGGTTGCTGAAGTCTATGTGGGTGACACTCACGCGCGCGTGCCGAGGCCTGTCAAAGAATTGAAGGGTTTCTCAAAGGTGATGCTGAAGCCGGGCGAAACGCGCCACCTTCAGGTGTCTCTCGATCGTCGCGCGTTCTCTTACTACGACGTTGAGAAAAAGGACTGGGCGGCCGTGCCTGGAGAGTTCGCGATTCTGGTGGGCGGCTCCTCCGACAACACGCCTTTGCGAGGAAATTTTGTTCTGAAATAGAACGTGTCGCAAAATGCGACGATCACTTCATGGGTGTCGAAGTTTTCTGAGGCTAAACGATTCTTTTCGTGCGGGCTTTCGTGCTATTCTTCGCCTGCCCGAACTGAACATTCGGGTGCCCGAACGGGCGCTTCCCCAAGAGCCGCCAGGACGCAACCAGTCGTTGCTTCAACATGGCGGCTTTAATTGTGTCTGCTGGAGTATTCCTGATTCGGCGGCTGCCCTACCACTGCAGTTTCACAAACTGCGATGCCGGCGGCTGAAGAATCGCGAACTGCGGCAGTTCGCCACGCACCATCGCGACTTCATCGCAGTTATTCTGGCGCGGACAGCGATGGCAGTCCTTGTAGAGCTTGTCGGGAATTTCTTCCCGCGTGGCGACCGTGAAGCCCATGCGCGAGAAGAACTCCGGGATGCGCGTGAACAGACATACGCACGTGACTTCCTGCCGCGAGGCCTGCTCCAGCAAGGCATCGATCAGACGGCGCCCTGCACCGTTCCCCTTCGCATCTGGTATTACGGCAATGGAGCGGACTTCGGCGAGGTGCGGCCCGTACAGATGAAGTGCACCGCAACCCACGATTCGATCGTCGTTCTCAACCACCACGAAGTCGCGGATGTTCTCGCAGATCTCGGGCAGGGTCCGAGGCAGCAGAGTGCCATCCCCGGAATAGCTCGCGATCAAGTCGTGGATCTGTGTAGCATCGCGCAGCAAGGCCTCACGCGTGTGCATGAACGTCACCTCGTACGAGTGAGATGCGATGTTCGGCGCGCTGCAACGCCCGTTTGACTTGTTCAGGCGCGGTTCCACCTTCCACGTTGTGAATCTTCAGAACAGCATCCAAGGGTAGGGCCTGATACACGCTTTCCTCGAACGCGGGATGAATCGACTGCAGGTCGGCAATCGGCAGATCCTGCAATTCGCAGCCGCGCTCGATCGACAACTTCACCGCATTTCCCACGGCTTCGTGCGCGAGGCGTGACGGCACGCCACGTTCCACAAGATAGGTCGCCGCAGCCCACGCATTCATGAAACCCGACTGCGCGGCTTGCTGCATACGACTGAAATCGAACTCCACTTGCTTCATCCAGCCTGTAACCAGCGGCAGGAGAGAAGTGACGGTGCGCGCGGAATCGAAGACGGGCTCCTGCGTCTCCTGCATGTCTTTGTTGTAGGCGAGAGGAAGTCCCTTCACCGCGACCAGCAAAGTGGTGGAGGCACCGAGCACCCGTGCTGCTTTTGCTCGTAACAAGTTCCAGAAGATCCGCATTCTTCTTCTGCGGCATCGCGCTGCTACCCGTTGAGTACGGTTCGGGCAATGACACGAATCCGTATTCCTGGGTCGAAAATAGGATCATCTCCTCGGCCCAACGGCTCAAATGAACCGCCAGGATCGCAAGCGCCTGCACAAACTCAAGTGCAAAGTCACGATCGCTGGTCGCGTCGAGACTGTTTGCCGTCGGAGCGTCGAAGCCCAGATCGGCTGCAATTGCGCCCCGGTCGAGAGCAACCGTTGCGCCGGCAACCGCACCCGAGCCTAGTGGGCACAGATTCAACCGCACGCGACAATCGGTTAGCCGTTCTGAATCGCGCAAAAACATGTCGACGTATGCCAACAGCCAGTGGGCAAACAGCACCGGCTCCGCCCGCTGAGTGTGCGTATAGGCTGGCATCGCCGCATCTCCTGCTTTCTCAGCTCGCGAAAGGAGTGCGGTGAGCCAGTCAGCAAGCAAATCTTGAAGTTGGTCGATGGCCGCACGCACATAAAGGCGCAGATCGGTCGCGATCTGCTCATTCCGGCTTCGCCCACTATGGAGTTTGTAACCGGTGTCGCCAATCAACGCGACCAGTTGTTTCTCGACAAAGTGGTGAACATCCTCCGCCTCGTCATCGGCGAGAAACGACGGAGCAGACTCCGCTTTCTTCCCAATTTCAACCAGCCCGAGCTCAATGTCGGAGAGTTCCTGCGACGACAGAATTCCGGCCTGCTCGAGCGCATGCGCGTGCGCACGGCTCGCCTCGAGTTCGTAGGGGAGTAGGCACTGATCAAATGGAAACGATCTTTGCCACCGCTCGAACTCCGGATCGAGCGGCTGTCGAAAGCGGCCGGACCACATCTTCACTTCGTCACCTCCTGCCGGAGTTGCGCGCGGGATCGCGATGGCAAGCCGAGAATTCGGATGAACCCGGCAGCGTCTTTCTGGTCGTAGCTATCTCCCATGGTGAACGACGAGAGGTCGGTCCGGTAGAGCGAGAATTCGGATTTGCGACTCACCACCGAAGCGTTCCCTTTGTACAGCGACAGAGTCACAGTGCCGGTCACGTTTTTCTGCGTGCTGTCTACGAAGGCGTCCAACGCCTCCCGCAGGGGCGTGAACCACAGTCCAAAGTAAACCAGCTCTGCGTATTTCAGGCCGACGTGCTGCTTGTAGTGCAGCAGATCGCGATCAAGACATAGCGCCTCGAGTTCGCGATGTGCGGTCAACAGCAGGGTTCCGCCTGGCGTCTCGTAACAGCCGCGCGACTTGATGCCGACGAAGCGGTTCTCCACCAAGTCGATTCGACCGATCGCGTTTCGCCCGCCCATCTCGTTGAGCAGTTCCACCAGCGAGACAGGATCCATCCGCAGGCCGTTGACCGAAATCGGCACGCCATCTTCAAAACCGATCTCGACTTGCTCCTCGCGATCCGGAGCTTCCTGCGGCGAGTTCGTTAATTGCCACGTGCTGGGGAAAGGTGCGTTTCCGGCGTCTTCAAGTTCCCCGCCCTCATGGCTGATGTGCCAAAGATTTCGGTCGCGGCTATGGATCTTCTCGCGACTCTGCGCCACCGGGATGCCGTGCGCTTCCGCATAATCAAGACAATCCTCGCGCGACTTGAGATCCCACTCGCGCCAGGGAGCGATCACTTTCAACTCGGGCGCCAGCGCCTGGTAGGTCAATTCGAATCGCACCTGGTCGTTGCCTTTTCCAGTACATCCATGCGCGACGGCAGTCGCACCTTCGCGCAGCGCCACTTCCACCTGATGCTTCGCAATCACCGGTCGAGCTAGTGACGTCCCGAGCAGATACTTATGTTCGTACACCGCGCCGGCCTTGAGCGCTGGGAACACATATCCTGTAAGAAACTCTTCCCGCAGATCTTCGACCAGCACCTTGCTGGCGCCGGTGTCATACGCTTTCTTCACGACCGCTTCAATGTCATCGCCCTGGCCTACATCTCCGACCATGGCAATCACGTCATAGTCATAGTTTTCTTTCAACCACGGAATGATGATCGAGGTATCGAGCCCGCCGGAATAAGCGAGTACCACTTTCTTAGGCATGAGCACTCCTTACCGGGAACCGGCTCGCACCGCCCCAGAGCAATAACATCAGAATCGCTTTCTGCACGTGCAGGCGGCCTTCTGCCTGGTCAAAGATCACCGACTGCGAAGAATCCATCACTTCGTTGGTTACTTCTTGACCGCGATGCGCCGGCAAACAGTGCATGAACACTGCGTGCGACGCCGCGCGGCTCATCAACTTCTCATTCACCTGATAGGGCTGAAACACCGGAACCCGCGTATCGGATTCGTGCTCTTGTCCCATGCTTGCCCAAGCATCTGTATAGACCGCGTCGGCTCCCACGACGGCTCGGTTAGGATCGGTGAAAACCTCAAGTTGTCGCGCCTGTTTCCAGCGCAATTTCCTGTGCGGCGCCCAGAATTTCCGCGTTTGGTTCATATCCTTCTGGTGTCGCGATGCGTACGCGCGACCCCAGCAGCGCTCCCGTCAGCAACAGAGAGTGCGCGACGTTATTTCCGTCGCCGACATACGCAAGCGTGACATTTTTCAGATTTCCGAAACGCTCCTGCAGAACCGAGTAATCGGCTAGCGCCTGGCAAGGATGTTCCAGATCGCTCAGCGCATTGATCACGGGAATCGATGCGTGGGCCGCCATGTCTTCCACGGTCGAATGTGCAAACGTGCGCAGCACCATGACGTCAACCCAACGCTCCACGTTATGCGCGATGTCGTGCAGGCTCTCGCGGGCATCAATCCGACCGCCCGTCTGGTCCATGAAGAACGCAGTGCCCCCGAGGCTGGACATGCCGGCCTCAAACGTCAAACGAGTGCGAAGCGATGGCTTCTCGAAGAACATCACCAACTGCTTCCCTTCGAGCGTGCGCCGAAAATCGGAGGGCCGAGCCTTAACCACTGCAGCCAAATCCAAGACTGACCGCACTTCGCTCGCACTTAAATCGCGCGTCGACACCAGATCCCGCATTGCGGGCTTGCTGACATCGGGAACCGGCGCAGCCGGCGTTCTTTCAACAACCTGACCCCTCATCCCTTTTCTCTCCCTTGCGTTTTCGTCCCCACGCACCAGCACTGGCTTACGCCACCCTCACTTCGGTCCCCAGTTGCAAGTTTGGAAAAATAGAATTGCGGCAGAACATCCGCCTCCGACGCCGGCAGGATTCGTACGCGCCCCACACCCTTGTTCAGGGCGTGACGGCAGGCCTCGAGCTTCGGCAGCATGCCTCCGTTTACCACCGAGGTCGCGACCAAGGTTGAAATCTGATTCAATCCGAGCCACGGAATCACAGCTCCGTCTGCATCCTTCACGCCCGCGACGTCAGTGAGAAAGATCAAAGCGCTGGCCTGGCATCCGACGGCGCAGGCAGCTGCCATCTGATCGGCATTCACGTTGTAGTACTCGCCTAGCGCGCCGACCGCGAGGCTCGAGATCACTGGAATCCCACCCTGGCCCCAGATCGCTTCAATCCAGCGCGGATCGAACGCACAGATCTCGCCGACATAACCCAGGTCTCCGTTGTCCGTCTGCTTCTTGCGCGCACGTACCGTTCCCCCGTCTCCGCCGCACAGACCGATCGCAGGTTTCCCGGCTGCGCAAATAGACGAGACGAGCTTCTTGTTCACCATTCCGGCCAGCACCATCAGCGCCATGTCGCGGGTCTCGGCATCGGTCACGCGCAGCCCGTTGATGAACTCGCTCTTCTTGCCCAGCCGCTGCATGGTGCGCGTCAACTCGCCACCACCGCCGTGAATGACGGCGACCTGGTGCCCGTCCCCGGCCAACTCCACGATCGCGTGCGCGCACTTGCGCACCACCGCTGTGTCGTCGAGAGCCGCTCCACCAATCTTCACGACAACTTTCACTGCAATCCCTCCGCTTCGTTCCAGCCGTACATGACGTTCATGTTCTGCACGGCTTGTCCGGCCGCACCCTTGAGCAGGTTGTCCACGCACGAAACGATTACCAGCCGCCGTCCGTCATCCGCCAGACAGAAGCCGATGTCGCAGTGATTGCAGTGGAGCGAGTACTGAATTTCGGGCAGCTGCGGCGGTGAAAATAACCGTACCCAGCGCCGTCCCTTATAGCTGTCGCGGTAGCATGCCTCGATCTGCGCAGACGTGGAAGGCTGCGAAAGATGCACGTAGATGGTCGACAGGATCCCCCGCGGAATCGGCAACAGGTGCGGCGTGAAGGTCAACTCATCCGACTTTAAATTCAGTTGTTCGACCATCTCTCCCAGGTGCCGATGCTTGAAAACTCCGTAGGCCGACAAATTGTCGGCAACCGAAACGAAATGGGTACGCGCCGTGGCGTCCTTGCCTGCTCCGGACACGCCCGACTTTGAATCTGAAATGATCCCGTGCTCGCGATCGATCAATCCGGCGGCGACCAGGGGCGCAGAGCGCCAGAATCACGGACGTTGCATAGCATCCTGGATTGGCCACCAACACAGCATCCGCGATCTCCGAAGCTCGCAACTCCGGAAGGCCATAAACGGCTTTCGCGGCCGCCTCATGCGCGGCCTTTACGTCGGCATCGTCAAATCCGTAGACGTTGCGATGTTCGGGCCGACGAAGCCTCCATGCGCCACTCAGGTCGATGACTCGAATGCCCGCGCGAATAATCTCCGGTACCAGGCTGCGCGAAAGTTCGTGCGGCGTCGCCAGAAACAACAAATTGACTCCAGCATGCTTCGAGCTTCTCAATCGAGAACGGCTCCAGCGGGTAGCCTCCGTTGCCGCACATGGCCGGAAAGCTCTCGCTCAAGTCTGATCCTCCGCCGCCCGACTCGCGTTTCAGTAGCAGTGGTTTCTGCAAGCGCTCGTGGCGCAGCAACAGCCTCGTAAGCTCAAAGCCGGCATACCCAGTCGCGCCAAGGACCGCTGTTTTCAACTTCGCCGTCATCAAGCCAGCATTCCTTCGATCCGGCGCGCCAGCTGCTGCGCAGTTTTGTTGTCCTGAGAAATCACCAGGATCGTGTCGTCTCCTCCAAGGGTCCCCACGACTTCCTGCCAATCCTCCGCATCCATAGCAGCAGCCACTGGCTGCGCACTACCGACGCTCGTCTTCAAAACCAGGAGATTTTGTGCCAGCCGTACCTCCACAACGAACTCTCGTACCAGGCGCGACACTGACGGCAGCACCGGTTCGGCGACTGCCACCCCGCTGGCCTGCATATAGCCGTCATACGTTTTCACCAGGCCCAACTCGCGAATATCGCGCGACAGAGTGGCCTGTCCCACGTCAAAGCCGCGTTTGGCGAGATACCCCTGCAACTCTTCCTGGCTCTCGATTGGACCTTTATGCAGGAGTTCGAGAATGATCTTCTGTCTGGTAGCTTTGCTCATAATGAATATTTATTCATACGCATGAATAATCATGCATGCAAAGGTCCTTACCTGTCAACCCGATATTTCGTTACCAGGCTGATACTGGACAGCGCGGGCTGGTTTTCAGAAAGCTAGGCCCGCGTCGCAACGCGGCTACCCCGCGCTCTCATAACAATTCCTGATTGCCTCCATAAATAGTTTCGATTTCCGCGTGTCCACGCTCACCGGGTAGATTTGGGCGTGCTCGATCTTCTTCCCCGGAGTCAGGGACTCATGCGAAACCGGCTGGTGCTTGGGTTTGTCTTTGCTCTGCTTTTTGCAGCTCCGCTGTCGCTTGCACAGAGCTCGACGGCCTCTGGTGGCGTTGACGCCGCCCGCATCGCCAAACTGGAGCAGGCTACCGCGGATGCAAAGGGTTCAGCGGATAACGCGTGGATGCTCACCAGTTCAGCACTGGTACTTATGATGACCGGCCCCGGACTCGCGCTTTTCTACGGCGGGCTGGTCCGCAAGAAAAATGTTCTCGCCACGATGGTGCAAAGCTTTGCCATGATGGCCGTCATCACCATCCTGTGGGCGCTCGTCAGCTATAGCCTGGCGTTTGGATCGGGTAGCAGTTTCATTGGTGGACTCCACCACTTGTTTTTGCGCGGGGTCGGCGCGCAACCCGACGCCGATTATGCCGCTACCATCCCGCTGCAGACGTTCATGGTCTACCAGTTGATGTTCGCCATCATCACGCCCTGCGCTGATAACCGGGGCTTTCGCCGAGCGCATGAAGTTCAGCGCGATGCTGGCGTTTATGATCTTGTGGTCGTTGATTGTCTACAGTCCCATGGCGCACATGGTGTGGGGCAAAGGCGGACTGCTCAACGCCTCGCTCGGTGGGAAGTTTCCTTGTCTCGACTTCGCCGGAGGGACCGTAGTTCATGTCACTTCCGGGGTCTCGGCGCTGGTGTGCGCTCTGTATCTCGGAAAGCGGGTTGGCTACCCGAAGGAAGCCATGACTCCGCACAGCGTCGTGCTTAGTTTCGTGGGCGCGTGCCTGTTATGGGTAGGCTGGTTCGGCTTCAATGCGGGAAGCGCGCTGGCTGCCGGCAGTCTCGCGACTAGCGCTTTCGTGGCGACTCACTTTGGCGCAGCCGCTGCAGTCCTGGGCTGGAGCGGGGCCGAATGGATGCGCAACGGTAAGCCCAGCGCTTTAGGCGCGATCTCGGGCGCCGTTGCAGGACTGGTTGCCATTACTCCCGCCGCGGGTTTCGTTGGCCCCATGGCCGCAATCGCCATCGGCCTGCTAGCCGGAGTGTTCTGCTTCTTCATGGTGGTCACAGTGAAAGCGCGCTTCGGCTACGACGACAGTCTCGATGCCTTTGGAGTTCACGGCGCGGGCGGAACACTGGGCGCCCTTCTGACGGGAGTGTTCGCCGCATCGGCCATCAACCCGATTTTCAAAGATGGACAGGGGAATCCACTACCATCCGGTCTGCTGGACGGCAATGCCCATCAGTTGCTCAACCAGGCCGTGGGCGTCATCATCGCCTGGGTCCTGGCGATCGTGGGTACGCTGATTATCCTAAAGCTGGTCGACGCAACCATCGGCTTGCGTGTTACCGAAGACGAGGAAGTGCAAGGCCTCGACCTAAGCCAACACGGCGAGGAAGGCTATTCCTGGGAGGTCACCGCTTGACCTACAGTAGTGACAAGGCCTCGGCGGGGAGGATCGCTTAACACCCATGATCAAAATTGAAGCCATCATTCAAACCTCGAAGCTGGAAGCGGTCAAAGACGCCTTGCATGAAATCGGGGTCGAGGGCATGACCGTCCTCGAAGTCCGCGGTCACGGCCGGCAAAAGGGACACACGGAGTTCTACCGCGGCCGCGAATACACAGTCGACCTCATCCCCAAGATCAAGCTTGAGACCGTGCTGCCCGATGCGATCGTGGAGAAGGCGGTGCAGGCCATCGTCACGGCCGCGCGTAGCGGCAAGATCGGTGACGGCAAGATTTTTCTTACCAAAGTGGATGAAGCGATCCGGATTCGCAACGACGAACGTGGTGACAGCGCACTTTAGAGCTTTCAACCATCATTCGCGGAAACACGTCCCCCGATCCGCGCGGCGCATGGAAGGTAGTCCGAGTCCACGGGTTAGGGTATGACGACAGCCGTACTGATCAGCGAATTGCGGGACCTTTACTTGGAAGAATCGACCAGGATTCAACAAGCATTCGCGAGCACCGGAGACGGGCGTGCGGCTGTTCAGCAACGCACGCGGCTGGTCGAGGGCATTCTTCAACGCCTCTGGCAGGAAGTTATTTCTCCGGAAGAGCACGGTCCTTCGGGCTTCGCTTTGGTGGCGCTCGGCGGATTCGGCCGGGGTTGGCTTTTCCCACACTCCGACATCGACATCCTCTTCCTGCACTCCAGCAGCGAGGCTGAGCCCACCTACCGCGATTCCATCCGGCGCTTCTCGCAGGAACTCTGGGATCTGCGGATGAAGGTTAGCCCCACCACTCGCACGCTCGCCGAATGTGACCGTTTCGATCCCGCCAACGTGGAGTTCACGGTCTCGCTGCTGGACTGCCGTTACCTGCTCGGCGATCGAGATCTGGCCAATCGCCTGCACGACAAGGTGATTCCCAAGCTGGTCATGCGGGAGGCGCAATCACTGGTGCAGAGCCTGGCCGAAGTAACGCGCTCGCGACATGCCAAGTATGGCAACACGGTCTTCCATCTTGAGCCCAACGTGAAAGATGGACCTGGAGGTCTGCGAGATTACAACGTGGCGTGTTGGCTTGCCATGATCTCGGCGATGGATAAGCTGCGCGACTGGCCCGAGCCTCGCACCCTGTTTCCGCTTTCCACCCGTAAGCAACTCGATTCAGCTTTGGATTTCCTGATGTCGGTGCGCTGCTTCCTTCACCTGCGCCAGGGACGTGACGACAATCTTCTGCTGTGGGAGTCGCAGGATGAGGCCGCAGCCCGGCGCATCGGAACACCCGATTCGGACATCACTGACGCTGCCGGATGGATGCGAACCTATTTCGGCCAAGCGCGCTCGGTGTATCGGGTATGCGAACAGCTGTTGGAAGAGATTCCTGCCGCCTGGTCATCGCTCTACCGCCAGTTTCAGCACTGGCGTTCGCGATTGTCGAACGCAGACTTTTCGGTGGTCGACGGGCTGATCTACTTGCAACAGCCCAATGCCCTGCACGATCCGGAAATGCTTTTGCGGACGTTCCATTTCATGGCGACGCATGGCCTGCGGTTGAGCACGACCACGGAATATCGCATCGAGCAGGTGCTTCCTTCACTGGCAGCTACCCCACCCCGCGGCGCGGAACTTTGGCTCTACCTGGGCGACATTCTGACGCAACCCTACGCCGCGGACGCTCTCCGCGCCATGCACGCGTTGAAGCTGCTTACCTTGCTGTTACCCGAACTCAAGCCGATCGACGCCCTGGTGGTGCGCGACTTCTATCATCGTTTCACGGTCGACGAGCACTCCTTCGTTGCGATCGAGAGTCTCCATCGTCTTCGCCAGTCGGAAGCGGAGTGGGATCAGCGTTATGCCGAATTATTCAGTGAACTTGAGCGCCCGGAGTTGCTGTATCTTGCGCTGCTGCTGCATGACATAGGCAAGGGGACTCCCAATGTCAATCATGTGGACGCGAGCCTGCAAGCAGCCGAAAGCTGCATGGAGCGTCTCGACCTCGACCCTTCCGAGCGCGAAACTGTTCTCTTCCTGATCGGCAACCACCTCGAAATCTCCGCGACGCTGCGGCGCGATATCTACGAGCCTGAGACGGTGCGCATCTTCGCTGAAAAAATGGAGACGCCGGAGCGCCTCAAGATGCTCACCCTGCTCACGTATGCCGACATCAAGGCTGTAAATCCCGACGCACTGACCCCCTGGAAGGCGGAAAATGTTTTTCAGCTCTACATCGCGGCTTTCAACTACCTGAATCACAGTGTCGACGAACGCTTGCGCGCCGACAGCGAAGACGATCACCTGGCGCAAATCCGCGCCCTCGTGCCCACTGCCGGCAGAAAGCTCAAGTCATTTCTTGAGGGTTTGCCCAAGCGCTACCTGGCCGCCTACTCGGCCACTGATGTCCTCGCCCACGTGGAGATGGCCGGTCGACTCGGCAAGGATCCGGTTCAGCTTCTGCTGGAGCGCGGCCGGCACTGGTTCGAACTGACTCTGGTCACCAGCGATCGCCCATTTCTGTTCGCGTCGGTTGCGGGTATCTTAGCCGCGTGGGGTATGAACATCGTGAAGGCAAACGCTTTTTCGAACCAGGCCGGTACGGTCGTGGATACGTTCTACTTTACCGACCGATTCCGCACGCTCGAACTGAACTTGCAGGAGTGGGAACGCTTCAAGCGCAGCATTATTGGAGTACTGCTGGGAGAGATCGACCTCGATCGCATGTTGCGAGAGCGCTTGCGCGCAGAGAAACCGGGAACGACGAAGGTGAAAGTGGATACCAAGATCGATTTTGACGACACCTGTTCCGCACGCAGCACACTCGTGCAAGTCATCGCTCAGGACCGGCTAGGACTGTTGCACACGATTGGGTCCTGCCTGGCGCAACAAAAGTGCAACATCGAGATTGCTCTGATCGACACCGAGGGCCAGATGGCCATTGACGTTTTCTACCTGACGGCGAATGGCGCCAAGCTCAGCCACGAACAGCAACAACGTGTCAAAGCGTCCCTTTTAGAGAATTTGCGAGTGGATTAGTGGATTCGGAAATCAATTCTGCTTAAGGTTCTATCGCGCTCCGCGGCGCGGAGCCGAAGACCGCGATGCTTTCTGGTTTCGCCATGCTGCCCCGCTGAAACACCACAAACCCACGCACACTCCACCGACGAACGTCCCGATAATGATCAAATAGGCGAGAGATTTGAAAGGAGTCAGGCGAATGCTCGCGCCGTCCCACTGTGTAAACGTCCACACGAACTGCCCATAAAACCAAACCACTACCAGAACCGCGAACAACAACAGGGCGACTGCCGTAGCTCCAAATCCCAGGCTGTAGAAGAGAATGGCGCTCCAGTGGTCGACAGCCCCGGAGGTAGGAGGCGGTGAGGACCGCGGTAGGGCGGGCCGCACCGCGCCAGCAACGCTTGAGGCCGGGCGCGGTCGCTGAGTTCGGGTTCCGTCCGTGAGGGGCACGCCTAGTAGCGTAAAACGACTCGGGAGTTTCAGACAGGCTCCGTCAGGTCATGGCCTTTGGGCACGGTCAGGGCGTTCGAAGCAGGGGAGGTCAGTCCGCGCTGTCGGCGGCAGGGGCCGGAACACTCGACCGTTCGCGGGCCTGCACGCGTAGGAAGGCCATGTACAGCACAACTGCCAAATTGATGAGGAAGATCGCCAGGCGAACGAAATCCGGTCTTCTAGCGAGTTCGTAAATTTCGAACGGCAGGTAAATCGCGCCCGAAACTAAAGCCAGCCACTCCGCCCAGGGCCGCTCTCCCCATAGTCCGTAGGCCTCGGCAAAACGCAAGCTGGAATAGGCCAGCGCACCGATCGCCACCGCCCAAACCTTGCGATCCGTGACCTGATCCGCCAAATTCAGGAAGACCTGCGCATAGTGCCCATCGGGACTGATGTGAAGCCATTCCAGAAAGCTTTCGGCTACGTCCCAGGCGTCGCGGTGCACCAGCGAGAGAACGCCGAATCCCGCCAGCAACACCACCAAACCTTTGAGGAATTCGACCGACGCAACGGCCCGGAGGGCTCGCAATTGTCGCGAGTGCGAATCTTTGGAAGAAAACGAATGCAGAGCCAGCCCCCGATCGATCTAATGAAAATCATACCTGCCAGATCGAAGACAGCGCAAAAGAAAATCTGCCATCCCAGAAACAAGTACTGAGACTACAGGCAACCCCGGAACCCGCGCGCGTTCACTTCAGCAACTCTTGACAAGTACGCTACTCCGGCGTACTGTGTACGCTGATATGGCGTACAAGGCACTGACCGTTCAGGAACTCCTGGAACTGATGAAGAAGATCCAGGGAGAGAAGACCAACACGCAATTCGCAGCCGAGATCGGGATCTCGAAGCAGTATCTGACCGATATCTACAATGGCCGCAAGATCCCCAGCGACACCGTTTCGGGCGCGCTTGGTTTCACGTCCCGCGTGTTCACATGCTATGTCCCGTCAGCGACCGCCGCCAAACAGGAGATGCCCAGTGCAATCCCAAAATCCAAAGCAACGCGTTCTCGTAAACGTGATTCTCGATAAATCGGGCTCCATGTCCAGCAAGTTGAAGGATGTGATCGAAGGCTTCAACGCCTACGTTGACGGCCTGGCGCAAGAAGAAAAGGTTGAGTACCTGTTTTCCCTAACTCTCTTTGACACGCAAGTGGCGTACCGGCATGTCGCGATCCCGCTGGCGCAGGTACAGAAGCTCGACGCAAAGTCGTACCAGCCCGGAGGAAACACCGCGCTCAATGATGCAATCGGCATCACGGTGCGTAAGATCGATGCCGACCAACCGCACGTAGACAAGGTCGTGACCGTGATCATGACTGACGGCGAAGAGAACTCATCGCGGGAGTGGAACCTAGATGCCGTGAAAGCGTTGATCGGCCAAAAGGAAAGTGAAGGCACGTGGACCTTTGTCTTTCTGGGGGCGGCTCCGGATGCATGGGATCAGGGCCGTGCGTACGGTATTCCGGCGCCCAACGTCGCGCAATACGATGCCAACAACTATCGCGAGGTTCTGGCCTGCACGGCGAAGGGAACGAATTTGTTTGCGTCGAGCGCAGAACCCAAATCCACGAATCTCTTCGTGTCCTTTTCCAGGGCCGTGTTGGAGAAAGCGGGACTTCGCCAAGCGTCCGAAAAGAGCTAAGGAATTCACAGAAGTGGAGCAAAAGAAAAAACCCACAGCCTGCGCTGTGGGTTCCGCTTTCTCGACGCTTTTCTACTTTGCTGCCGCTGCCTGCGTCCGCTGTAAAAGCCGCCGCGCTTGCGAAATCAGGTCCACAACCTCAAAGGGCTTCACCAACGAAGCAATACCGTTCGCTTGCAGGTAGTTTCGGATGTCCTGTTCGGCAATGCTCGAGAATGTGAACATCATCTTCTTCTCAAGACCGGGACAAGCTACTCCGATCCAGCGGTGAGCATCCTGCGCACTCCACCCGCCGGGCATCCTCCCGTTCATGATGACCGCGTCAAAGCTCTCTGCGCGAAGCCGGTTCTTGGCGTCGTCAACGTTCATCAGAGCCACAACCTGCGCCCCGGCACCGACGAGAACATCACGCTCGAACTCCAGCACGGCCTCTTCGTCTTCCAGGAGAAGCACGCGACCCTCGATCGCCATCTCTCGCCGAGTCGTGGCGGTCAGAGGCTCGCTCTCAATCACGTGTCCAGACGCCGGCAGACGAATCTCTACCGACGCACCTCCCTCAGGACGGTTATGCGCGGTGATATCACCGCCGTGCTCTTTGATGATTCCGTAACAGATGCTCAAGCCGAGCCCAGTTCCCTTGCCCACGCTTTTTGTCGTGTAAAAGGGATCGAAAATGCGGTTGGCGTCTTTGATACCGACTCCGGAGTCGAGAAATTCGACTCGCACCTGGCCATCCGCCCCGTGAATGCGGACCTTCAACTTACCGCCCTTGCCGCCCTCGAGTATCGCGTCCACTGCGTTATTGATGATGTTGAGGAAAACTTGTTCAAGCTGATGAGGATCCGCCGTGACTGAAGGCGCATCCACCATGGTCTCGCGTTCCAGCAAGATATTGTTGACCTTCAGGTCGTACTCGCGCAGTGCCAGCGTCTCATCGACAATCTTGCGGATATCGACTTCCTGCTTCTGCGGCGTACGCTGGCGCGCGAACGAAAGCAGGTTCTGCACGACGCGATGCGTTCGCTGCGCCTGCTTGAACAGCTTTCGAACGAAGTCCGAGGCGCGGTCGTTCAGGCCTTCACTCTCCAGCAACTGTGCGTAGCCGAGAATCGCAGTCAGCGGGTTGTTCAATTCGTGCGCTACGCCCGCGATCAACTGTCCTACGGCCGACATCTTTTCGCTCTGCAACAACTGTTCCTGCGTCTTGCGCAGATCCTCGTAGGCCCGGCAGGTTTCTTCGTAGAGCCGGACTTTCTCGATGGTGGTCGCCAGCTGTCGACCCACGGCAACCATCATGTTTTCATCGTTGCTGCTATAGACGCGCGCTTCCGGGCTACTGATGCCCATGATGCCGATCGGATTATCCTTGCTCCACAACAGCACCCAGATCCAGGACCCAGGACCGTCGGCTTTCACGAAATCCGCCACGAGCGGCGGAAGGTGCGGCAGGAACTCGGCGGTGAGGACCTCGGTGCGCGACCGCATGACCAAGTCGCCGAATCCGTTCGTAAATTCTACCGCGTTGAAATGCGCTCGCTGTTCGCTGCGCTGCCCCCATCCGGCACGCCGACGGAAAGTTGTCTCATCCGAGTCCGAAAGGTAGATCGAGCCGGTCTCCGCTCCAAACAGGGAAATTACCTGGCGCAGGGTCAAGTTCAGGATTTCATCCAGATCAAATGATTGCGTTGCGATCACAGCCATCGCGTTCAGCGCGTTCAATTCGCGATTCCGCCGGCGCATCTCGTCTTCCACGCGCTTCTTTTCCGTCATATCAAGGACAAAGCCCTGATAGCGCTCGATATGCCCGGATCCATCTCGCGTGGCAAAACTGCTTTGTGAAACTGTCATCTGCGCGCCGTCTTTGCGGAGCAGCGTCACTTCAAAATTACGCACATAGTTGTGCGCGTCGATTTCCTTGCGAAACGCTTCGCGCTGATCGGGTGAGACATACAATTCCTTGTTGATGTTCAGTGCCATCAGCTCTTCGCGCGTTTCGTAGCCGAGCATCTGCACGAAGGCATCGTTGCAGTCGAGCAACTTCCCTTCCGGGGTCGCAACAAAAACTCCCTGCTGCACCTGGTCGAACAACAGCCGGTAGCGTTCTTCCGCACTGCGACTATCCGTCGTGTCGCGGATGACGTGAATCGTTCCCTTTTGCTTGCCGCCCTGTTCGGAGTACGACGACGTCGAAACCATCGAGTAGCCGCCGAAACAGGGGTCCGGTCCTTCTACAAAGTCCACATCGCCGCGCGAGCAGTACGGACAGCTCGTCCACTTGGCAAAATCGTGCGGCAAAGCGTCATCGCAGGTATTGCCCATGAGGTCGGCGGGAGCCAATCCCAGATGCTGCAACAGCGCTTCATTGGCCTTGGTGATTACGAAGTCGGCGTCGTGCGCGAGGATTGCGTCCTGGATCGAATCGAACGTGTTCATCCACTGGCGCTGCGACCGTAAAACCTGTTCTAGCAGCTTGAGGTTTTCAACGGCGATGCCAACCTGGCTGGCGCTGGCATGAAGGAAATCCATCTCCTCCAGCGAGTAGGTGTACGCGTGGGCCTTCCCAAGAGCAATCGTACCGACGGAGCCCTTTTTCCCCAGCAGGGGCACCAGCACGAGATGATCCAGCTTTTCATCCTGCATGTATGCCTGCACCGACGGCATCATGGCGCTGGCCTTCACCAAAGTCGGCTTCTGTTCGGCGAGAGCCTTTTCGACGGCTTCATCCAGGTGAATCAGGCTCGCGCCTTTTAGGAATTCGGAAGAAACGCCAACGTAATTGGTGATGGCAACGGCCTGGTCGGTCTCTCCTGGCCGGAACCACGCGGCCTTGGCGTCCATGACCTTCTTGAACTCATCGAGAGCAGACTGCATCATCGGACCATGCTGTTGCGTGCGCGCGATCGCTCCGGTCAGGCTGTTGATGACCGCCAGGCGTTGTGTTCTCGCCCGCGAGTCGTCGAAGACCATAAACAACATTCCCAAACCGAGTAGCAGGTCGGTCATCAGGAAAACGCCGGACGGAACGCCGCTGGTCACACCCGGCCAATCCAGATGGAGAAAAAAGAGGCCACAACCCGCTAGCCAGGGACCGATCTCAAAGCGTCCCCAGCGGTAGCGCAACAACTGCACGGCCGCCGCGATGGCCAGGAGCCGATACGCGATTTCCAGCGGCACCCGGGCGACAATTTCATCGGGCCAATACAAGACTCGCGCCACTGAAAAAGTCATCACCGAAGCGGTGATCATGAACAAGGTGAAAATGTATTTCTCGGCGTGGGTGTAGATGAGGATGGAAGCCGCAAAGAGACTGACCGCAAGAACAAAAGCGGCCTGCGAAACTGCCTGCAGTTCAGGAGAAGTAGTAAAGGCGGCCGAATCCACGCCGAACCACAAAGAAAATCCGTAAGCCAGCCAACCGAGAATCCAGATCAGCAGGAAACGTTCGCGGAATGTACGGAACACCAGGATGCTGGCGGCCAGCATAATGAACGCCGCCGATTCCTGGGCTGACAGCTTCGGTACGGCCAGCATTTCGGCCGCGTAAAACATACTGAGTGGAAGAATCATCGCAGTTCGCTAGCGTGAGCGCTCGTTTTGTAAATATCACGCGCCGACCCGTTACCAATCGGTTTTCCGCCTCCCTTTGGTTACTTTCGGAACATAGCAAGTGGGGTATTATGCAGTAGACTCCAAACTCGGAATCATGCCCTCGGAACGCATCCTAGTCGTCGACGACGAAGACTCAATTCGTGAAATTGTGTCTTCCATGCTCGCCTCCGCTAACTACCAGTGCCGTCAAGCAGCTTCCGGTCTCGAAGCCCTCGCCTTGCTGGATTCGGGCGAGGAGTTCGAGTTGATGCTTTCGGACCTGATGATGGCCGGTATGGACGGAATTGGGCTGCTCGAAAAGACCAAGGAACGCTATCCCGATATGCCGGTGGTGATGGTTACCGCGGTGCACGATATTTCCGTCGCTCTCACCGCCATCCGCAACGGCGCCTACGACTATCTCCTGAAGCCGTTCGAACGCGAGCAACTTGTCAACACGGTGCGGCGTGCTCTCGAAAACCGGCGCTTGAAGCTGGAGAACCGCGCTTACCAAACGAATCTGGAAGCACTGGTGGCCCAGCGCACTGAGCAACTGAGACAAGCTCTGGGCGAGTTGGAGAAGTCTTACGACATTACGCTGGAAGCCTTGGGCGACGCTCTCGACCTTCGCGATGCGGAGACCGAAGGACACTCCAAGCGCGTGACGGCTTACACCATCGCGATCGCGCGTGCCATGCAGATTCCCAAGGAACAGATTGCAGTGATCGCGCGCGGAGCGTTTCTGCACGACATTGGCAAGATGGCGATCCCGGATGCGATTCTGCGAAAGCCTGGCGCCTTGTCGGCCGACGAAGTCACCATCATGAAGGAACACGCCTTCCTGGGGTACAAGATGCTCCTGAAGATTCCGTTCCTGCAGGAAGCGTCCGAGATTGTTTACGCTCATCAGGAGAAGTTTGACGGTTCGGGATATCCGCGCGGATTAAAGGGCGACCAGATTCCATTGGGGGCGCGAATCTTTTCGATCGCCGACACTCTCGATGCCATAACTTCGGATCGACCTTACCGACCGGCCCGTGCGTTCAACGCCGCAAAGAAGGAAATTCTGGATTGGTCCGGACGGCAATTCGATCCCGAAATCGTGAAAATCTACAACGAAATGCCCGACAAGATCTGGGCTGACCTTCGCCGTCAGATCGACGCCCAGATCCATAACTTCCCTTCTTACGCCAGCGGGGCCAAGGGCGGCCTATAAGCCTTATCGGTAAGCAAGTTAATCGCGAAGACCCAAGACCTAACACCCAAGACCTAAGGCCGCCTTCCTGTCGACCGTGACCTGTCACCTGTGACCTGCCCTTCTGAGGCAGCCCTTTCCGTCTTCCTCACATCCAAATTGCTGAGCCATCCCCGACTCTTTCTCACTGAGGTCCGCTATGTCCAGCTTTCGGTCCCGAACGCTATGGTCGCTTTTTGCCGTCCTGATCGCTGCTCCGTTATTTGCGCAAGATCCGGCCGTGGCGCCGCAAGCTCCTCCCAACGCAATTCCCGAGGGCACGCGCTTCCTGGTTCGCCTGAACGACAAACTCGACACCCGCGACTTAAAGCCCGGTAAACACTTCAAAGCGAAGCTGTCCGAGGACCTGGTGGCCGGCAATGGCGCCGTGATCCCACGTGGCAAGACCATCAAGGGACACGTGAGTTCCATCGAGCAAGGCCTGCACGCGCGGATGATGCTGAGCTTCGACGAGATCGACACCGGCCACGGATCCATGCCGCTCATTGCCACCATCACTGGCGTCCCGGGTGATCATGCAGTGAAAGAGCCGGGCGAAGAAGGTGAACTGCAACGAAAGGGCATGAGCAAGGAGCATGAGATCGAAGCGGTCGCCGTGGGTGCGGGCATCGGCGCCGCGGCCGGCGCTGTGAAGGGTGGAGGCAAGGGCGCCGGAATCGGCGCTGGCGCCGGGGCAGGTGTGGGCGCGATCGCTGGGTTGCTCACTGACCACGATTTGCGGCTGGAGAAAGGCACCGTCTTGGAAGTGCGCCTCGACCATCCGCTGCAGATTCCCTGGCGTTAAAGTGTTACTTTAGGAATCACATATTTGACAGCAATGGCCGCCTCCGAGTCGGGCGGCCATTGCCTTTTGTACAAGCTGCCTCTTAGACGTTCCAAGGAGTGCACCGGGAACCCTCCAACCATATACACTCTCACGCGACACCTCTTACGGATTACGGAGACGCCACATATGAAACTCACTTCTTTGCTCGCTGCACTCTTGTTTCTTTCTCCGCTGGTATTCGCGCAAGCTCCTACGGTGAATGCCTCCGCGAATACGCTCTTTACTGGCGCAGACGGCAAGTTTGAAAGCGCACCCGATACGGCCCTCGTGCAATTCAACGTGTCCGCCCAAGCCGACAACGCCAAGGCCGCCTACGATCAGGCCTCGAAACAAACCGAGCAGGTGCGCCAGATCATGCGCGACAACGGCATCGATCCGAAAACCGCTCAGATCAACTCCTATTCGATCGAACCGGTGTATGACTGGAAAACCGCGAAGCGCAAACTGATCGGCTACCGCGCCAGCACGAGCGTGACACTGAAGCTCAAAGACTTCGCCAAGATCGGGCCGATCACCCAACAACTCGCTGATGCCGCTGTCAGCGAGAGCCAGTCAATCACCTACACGCTCGACAACATGGACGACGCCAAGACCAAGGCGGTCGCCGACGCCTATCGCCGCGCCCATGACTCGGCCACGGCCCTGGCTAAGGCGGCCGGACGAACCCTGGGAGAATTGTCGTACGCATCGGTCGACACGTTCGAGAACGTCCGGCCCATGGCGCCGATGCCGCGCGTCATGGCCATGAAGGCTGAAGCTGCTGCGCCCGCTCCTACGGAAGAGTTCTCTCCTCAGACAGTGACCGTGACGGCACACGTCAATGCGCTGTTCAATTTGAAATAAGATCGGAGAATTCGATCGGTACAGAAGGACCAATATTGGACGGTTTGTTAACGTTCCTTGGGAGCGTCGGCAATACCGAGGTCGATCCTGAACTGATCTACTTCGTCGACCACCGTATAGTCGGTGGGCACTTGGAACAGTGCCGGGTCGGGATCCGTGCGCTCAAGAACCTCGAGGCGGGTTGTGTTGTCTCCCGCTCGCGGATCTGAGCATTTGGAGAGAATCGTTGACTTCAATTCTTCCGAGTATTGATTCTCGCAAGCTAGGACTAACGGCCGATCGTTGCCTTCAAGACCCCTGGGGGTGGTGATTGTTGTCTTCATGACGGCTACCTCGCCGCCTTCAGACGAGTTTTTGCCTAGCTTCTGTTTCACTTCGGGGCTGGGCGACGACGGACTTATTCTTGGATCCGCGGCGACCGGTTGGGCCTCCTCCTCGATCTCCTCATGCCGAATCCGCTCAGCAAATTCCGCTTCGGTCAGAATCTTCAGGCGATGCGCGATGTGCCTTCTTAAGTCCAGCACGTACACATACCCAGCTACAGGGTCGGAGAGGCGAGCAATACGACGTCCGGGCTCCACCGTGTGGACAGGCAGAGCTCCCGCCCACGTGAAGCGCTCCGTCCGCGTCCTTCCCTGTGCGTCCCGATACAAACGTGCACTTTCCCACTTGCTGTGAATTTTGGTGCCATCCGCCAGCGTCTCGGAATGCTCTGAAACTCGAACTGCGGAATACGGCTGGCCGACTATAACGGGGTCTCCCGTCCGTGGGCCGTCCACGAAGGCGGTCTCGAAGACGAGAGACCCATTCCGCATGTGGCCCTCCATCCCGATCCCGTCGTCCTGCTCCTGGGCACACACAATGCCCGGCACTAGGAACGTAAAGAGGAACAACCGCGCGATCACACCAGCCAGAGAATTCATCATCATGCCCGTTAGGGAGTCTTAACCCCGACTGCGAACGACCCATGATCATCCACAACCGTATATTCGGGCGGGACCTGAAAAAGCACGGGATCAGGCTCTGTGCGATCGAAATTGTCCAGACGCATGGTGGTTTCCCCGGTTCGCAAATCCGAGCACTTCGACAGAAGCGTCAAGTCCATTTCCTCGGATCGCCAATGCTCACAGGTGCGCGTGAGAGGCCGGTCGTTTCCCTCGATGCCGGTAGGCGTCGTCACCGTAATGCGAGTTCCCTCGGCCAGAACCCCCTCGACTATCTCGGTTCCTAGAGGCTCCTTCTTCATCTTGCGCGACAGCAAGCCTCTTTGACCTACTGCCTTACTGGAAGTCTGGGGAGCCATGGTTCCGCTACCAAGTTGCACCGGCCTCGAATTGCTTGCGCGGGGAAGCAGAGCCACCCGGTGCGCGATGAGTTTGTGCGGATCCAGCGTGTAGGAATAGCCCGCTACAGGATCGAATATCTGCACAAGGTTCGGAGATTCATCTTTCGTGCCCACTGGACGGGCTAAACCGTAGAAGAATTTGCGCTCAGTGCGCGTCCGCCCCTCAGAATCGCGGTATTCCCGCGACATCTCGTGCTTCTGGTCGATGTGCGTTCCGTCAATCAGCGTTTGGGTATGTTCGGTTACGCGGTCCGCGGAGTAGGGCTGGCCCGCGATCGGCTTCTCGCGCATCAGGCGAGGGGCATCGAAGTTTGTGACCGCCGACACAGTGCCGTTCGCGATTGTGAGGCGACCAGAGGTGGCGCCGCTGCTAGTTTGCGCAAACACCACCCTGGCAGGGAACAGAAGTACAAGAATCAAGCTGGCAGGCGTTACGAGTTTCACGTGTCCCCCCCGGAACTTCCGATGCCGGGCCCTAATACCAATACTCTTGCACAACATCCAGCCAGAAGCGCTACCAACTGAGAACGCTCCCCGTTTTGAACCTTGCACTACGACCGCGGTAGCCGGCTCCCATCCAGGGGCACTGATCGTTGAATCACCATCTCCACCGACGTTCCCGGCTCCAACCGAACATCTCCACCACGGGAGAGCATTCCAATCGCCGCCCCTACACCTGCACCGATTCCGCCGCCGATACCAGCACCCTTCCAGGTGCCCGTCCCCAACCCGCCGATCCCAGCCCCGGTGCCGGCAGTCTTGGCCACTGTCTCTAGCTTCTTACCGGTGTCGCTATCCTGCCGAATCGTGCCTTCCGAATCCTTCATGGTGGCATGCTCTGCGCCCGGTACATTCTCCAGTGCGCCCGGCAGCATGACCGTATAACCGCTCGGATAAATCAGCGATGTGAAGTGAATCAACAATTCGGCGCGACCCTTAACGTGCCCGCCACGTTGGATATGGCTGATTTTCCCTTGCACGTAGGTTCCCACAGGAATCAGAATCTTGTCGTCGATGGCGATGGGGAACGTAGTCTCCGCGTAAACAGCGTCGCCCTCGCGCGCCGTCTTGGTCGAGATCGCCTGCTTCAGGCGCAGCGCCACTTTGGTACCGGCCGGAATCTCCACGGTGGTAGCTCTCGCTGAGCTTACCGCGGGCTTGCCGTCGGCTGTCTGGCCCAACGAAGCGACCGCCAGTGCCAGAGGCACAATTGAAGCTGTCATCCAACGCATAAAGTGATCTCCCGAGCCAGACATGGTAGCCCCAATTCGCACCGTCCCCGAGTGATTTTTTCGAAGGGGTGTCGCAACTGCTCCCTAGGATGCGCCTGGCGTTTGCGGAGTTGACTGGACAGGGCCCGATGAACCTGGATAGGATTCCCAAGAAAGAACGCTTGTAATCGTACGTCTGGCTAAGCGCCTGGCTGACTACCCACCCCGCCGCATGAGGTTTTCGCGCACGTTGCCCATGAACTGAGACTGGAGTTTCTGGGCGCATAACTCGCCGCAGACGTGCAGCGTGCCTTCTTTCTGCGCAATCTCCTCATCCCACGGGCAGAGGTAGAGCACCGGGATACTGAGGTCGGCAAAGGACGTCCACATCAGCCACCACCGGTCGCTCGAGCCTTTGAGTGTCCCGCAGTTGGGACCGGCACAGCGGTAAAAGGGATTGGTCGGACCTTTGGGTGTACCGTTCGTCAAACCTTCGCTCCTGAAGCCTGATCTGCCGACCCCATTCTAGCGAAACCCCGGCCCGCCGACACGCCGCGGAAGTTCCTTGGAATCCGGCCCATGCGGCCATAGGCCAACGGGTATTGCGGAGTCTGGCAAGAGCGACCGGCGCAAGAGTCGGGCAGTGACGTCAAAAGTTAACTCGACGCACGACTTGCGCAGCTACCTCAGAGGATAGGTCGGTGCAAGAGTCGCGCAGCGACGTCAGAGATGTCAGCCCCACACGTGAGTGCGGGGTAAGCGGCCGGAAAGCCGGAGTCCCCTTCAGGGGACGACACGCCGGCCTACTTGTAGAGCAAGTACTTCGCGCGCATCTCTCCGAATTTCTCCAAAGACTCTCGCCACCCCTCGGCGACTCTTCTCGGATCCTGCCCGGCCACGAGGGCGTCAAACGCAGCCTGGTTCACCAGCAACTCCGCCATCCGCTCGATCTTGAACTCTTTGGGATAGAGTTTGTGCAATGCTGCCGCCAACTCTACCCCTAGTTCCGGCGCGTCGACCGTGTTCCGGTCCAGCACGACAATATTCACTCCCTGACACAACTGTCCGGAATACACGCTGGATGTCGGCGTGAAACTCACCGGCACAAAGCGGAGGCCCGACAGGGCGCGACTGTTCAGATATTCCGCCAACTCGCGAGCCTTGATCCAGGGAGCTCCAATCCACTCGAACGGCGTATCGGTCCCGCGCCCGATTGAGACATTCGTTCCTTCGATCAGCGCTACTCCCGGATATAGCTCGGCTTCGCGCAGACTTCTCAAATTCGGCGAGGGATTAATCCAGGTCAACCCGGTCGAGTCGTACCAGTCTCCACGCATCCATCCGTCCATCGGAATGACCTTGAGCTTCGCGCCGATATTGCGTTCCGCATTGAACATCTGCGCTAACTCACCCATCGTCATGCCATGACGCACGGGAACGGAGAAGTAGTTGGTAAAGCGCTCTTGCCCCGGATCGGCAACCGGCCCCTGCACGAATGACACCGGTGATCGGATTCGGCCGGTCGAGCACGATGATCTCGATGCCTGCCTTGGCGGCTGCTTCCAGAAAGTAGCCGAGCGTCGTCTCGTATGTATAGAAGCGAACGCCCGCGTCCTGAATGTCGAAGACGACGGCATCCAGTCCCTTCAATATATCGATCGACGGCCGACGCGCAGCATCCGTGGCCCCATAGACGCTGTACACGGGCACCCCCGTCGCTGCATCTTTCGAGTTCCCGACGTCGGTCGTATCGAGCGTTCCGGTGACTCCGTGCTCCGGACTGAAAATGGCCTCTAGCGAAACTCCGGGCGCGCTCGCCAGCACATCGATTGTTCGTCGGCCTTCAGCGTCAACTCCGGTCTGATTCGTCACGAGCCCGATCTTTCGCTTCGCTTCGCCCGACTTCAGTGCGTCGAACCCATGCTCCTCGAGAACGTCGATGCCGGTCTTCACTGCGCCATTCCGAACCGCAAGTCTGCGTCCCCCGCTTTGCGCTTCGCTGTAGCCCGTGACACTCTCCCAGCGCAACTTTTCTTTCTCGTCGACGGTAAGAGGCAAGGCTGCCGCCACGGCCGTCGCAACCTTGGTGCGCAATCCGATCGCGTTCCCCTTCCCGCGCGGGTGCACGGAGTTCGTAAGCAGGATGATGTAGCTCTTGGTGGTGGGATCGATCCAGATCGATGTCCCGGTAAAACCCGTGTGCCCGAACGATCCGACCGGCAACAGTTCTCCCCGATTCGTGGAGAACGGGGTATCGATGTCCCACCCGAAACCCCGCACCGCGGTCGCGGTTGGAGGTTGTTCGGCCGATGCTCATCTTTTCCAACGGTCAACGAGGAAAGAATCGGGCTGCCGCCATTCAACAACGTCTGCGCAAACTTGCTCAGATCGTCAGCTGTCGAAAACAGACCCGCATGCCCAGCAACGCCGCCCATGCGAAAAGCAGTTGGATCATGCACTTCGCCGCGCAGCATGTGATCGTGATCGTCGAACTGCGTGGGGGCGATCTTCGGACGCCAGGCTTTCGGCGGAAGATAGCGCGTATGCTCCATCTTCAGCGGGGCGAAAACGTGCTGCGCGGTGTAGTGGTCCAGGCTCTCGCCCGAAACCTTCTCCACGAGTGCCCCAAGCACGATGAAATTGATGTCGCTATAGACGAAGCCGGAGCCCGCTGGAGCATCGGGCTTCTCTGCAAACGCCATTTTGTATGCGGTGTCTTTCCCTTCCCATGGCGCCTGGAGATCAAGATCGGGCGCGAGCCCGGAATAGTGCGTCAGCAACTGCCGGACAGTGATGTCTTCTTTGCCGTTCTGCCCGAAATCAGGCAGATACTTCACCACCGTGTCGCTGATTCGCACCTTCCCGCGCTCCACCAGTTGCATCACTGATGTTGTTGTCGCAATGACCTTGGTCAACGAAGCCAGATCGAAGATCGTGTCGACCGTCATCAATTCCCGGCGCGGCTCGAGGGAACGGCTGCCGAAAGCTTTTCGATACACCACTTTCCCGTCGTGACCGATCAGCACTACGGCTCCAGGAATCTGGTGCTCGTCGACGGCATGCTGCACGATGGAATCGACGACGCTCAGGCGCCCGAGCGAGGTGACTGGTTTCTGACTGGTAGCAAAGGTCGGCGCACGCAGCAAAAGGAGGCCCACGATGGTAACCGCTGCAGCAGCCAAACGAGACCGTAACACCGCAGAATTCATGAATCCCGCGCGCAAGTGCCCGCGGAAATTGTCGCTTAACACGGCTCCCTGGTTCGTACAGGAAGGCGACAAGCCCACCCGCGCATTCACGTTCACCTGTAGCTTCCCCATCCTGATGGAATTCAATACCTCGACTCTACACAACTCGTTTCATGGCCTCAATGGAACTCGGCACCCGGAGGTGCCATATCCGCCACCGTCCCTTCGCTTTACCGGACCGTGACTCTTTGCTATAACCGCAAACGCGGACCATTCTTCTGAATTCGCACTTGTCCAATCCCGCTCCGGTCGCTGCTTTCGACAATCAGGACCAACACTTCGCAGCTGCTTTTCGCGTTCTTGATGAAGCCATCGCAGCCCGCGCTTTCCCGGCCGCCTCCGTCGCGGTGACGGACCACGGCAAACTGGTCGCCCTTCGTGCATTCGGCCACTTCACTTACGATGCCCACTCGCCGCAGCCAGCAACCTCAACTCTCTTCGATATCGCATCCGTCACCAAGGTTCTCGCCACCACAACCATGGCGATGATCTTGTATGAACGCGGCCTGCTCGATCTCGATACGCCGCTGATCTCTGTCGTGGGCGAATTCTCGGGCGAAGACCCGCGACGCGACGAAGTCACCATGCGTATGCTGCTGGCGCATAGTTCAGGTCTACCCGCGTATGAAAAGCTTTTCTTGCGCGCTCACACGCGCGAGCAACTACTCGAAGCGGCATTCACTACAGCCCTTGCAAACGATCCCGGTTCGCATCCGGAGTACAGCGATATCGGATTCATTCTTTTGGGCGTGGCGCTGGAGCGCCTTGCCGATGAAACGTTAGACCGCTTCTGCCAGCGCGAGATCATGGGCCCGCTCGGCATGATCCACACCACCTTCAATCCCGCCGCTGCATTGCGGCCTGGTATCCCACCTACCGCCGACGACCAGACATTCCGCCACCGCATTATCCAAGGGGAGGTTCAGGACGAGAATGCCAGCGTCATGGGCGGAGTAGCCGGCCACGCGGGACTTTTTGCCACGGCCATGGATGTCGCCACCTTCGCCCACGCCATGCTCCGTGTCGATGATGGAGCGACGGGCGTCCTCGCCCGTACGCACCCTGATCCCGGACCAAAGTCTGGGAAACCCCTGTGCCGACCGGAAACCATCTCCCTGTTCACCACACGCGAAACCTCGCCGGAAGGCACATCCCGCGCACTGGGATGGGACACGCCTTCTTCTCCGTCACAATCCGGGCGCTTCTTCTCCGCACGCTCCTTCGGTCACCTGGGATTCACCGGCACGTCGCTCTGGATTGACCCCGAACGCGAACTTTCCGTTACGCTGCTCACCAATCGCACCTGGCCTGACTGCGCGAATCAGGCCATTAAGCAAGTGCGGCCGAAATTCCACGATGCCGTGTTGCAAGTCATGGCAGCCGCGCCGTAACTCCCTTCCTGATCTACCGTACAATGTTAAGACCGCATGAAGCCTCGTTCGCTGCAAGACCTGACCACCGAAAGCCCCAATCCAGTCTCCACCGACCTCGACCTGAAATCTGCGCTGGAAATCGCGCGCATCATCAATGCCGAAGATGCGAAAGTTGCCGCCGCCGTGCACCGCGCACTCCCGCAAATCGCACGCGCCATCGACCTCGTCGCCGCGCACTTCCGCAAGGGCGGACGCCTGCTCTACGTCGGCACCGGCACCAGCGGGCGAATGGGTGCGCTCGACGCCTCTGAGATCCCTCCTACCTTCGCAACCTCGCCCGACTTGGTGCAATTCATCATCGCGGGAGGACCCAAGGCACTCGGGGCTGAAGCCGAAGCCAGTGAAGACTCGCGCGAACTCGGCCGCGCGGAAATGGTCAAGCGCAAGCCCACTAAGAAGGACGTCGTTATCGGAATCGCCGCCAGCGGCCGCACGCCGTTCACGATTGCCGCCGTGGAGTACGCCCGCAGCCGAGGGGCGGAGACCATCGCCGTCACCTGCAATCCGAAGTCTCAACTGGAGCGCGCTGCTGATTTCGCGATCGTCACCGACGTGGGACCCGAGGTGCTGACCGGATCCAGCCGCATGAAGGCCGGCACCGCCCAGAAGATGGTGCTTGAACATGATCACCACAGGAGCCATGACGCGCTTGGGCTACGTCTACGGCAACCTGATGGTCAATCTGCGTTTGAAGAACAGCAAGCTGTCCGAACGCGGAATCACTATTCTGCAGCGTGCCGCGCATGTTGATCGGGAGAAGGCGGATAAGACGCTGCAGTCGGCCGGCCACGACGTGCCTCTGGCCCTCGTCATGCTGAAAGCGGACGTGCCTCGCGCACAAGCCGCGCGTGCCCTGCAAGCCACCGCCGGACATGTCCGCAAAGCCATCGCTCTAGCCCAAAAGAGTAAACGTCCGTAGCGGACTCTCCTGTAAATTACATGTGCGGCACAGAGGCGCGCCCAGCCAGGGATTTCCTTTGCGTCCTTGGCGAATTTCTTAGCGCCCTTTGCGGTTCAAGTGTTTTAGGGACCTGAAAAGATATGGACAAGCTAGTAATCCGAGGCGGCACTCCGTTGCTGGGGACAGTCCGCACCAGCGGCGCCAAGAACGCGGCGCTTCCCTGCATGGCGGCTGCCCTCCTCACCGACGAAACCGTCATCCTCGAAAATATCCCCCAGGTCCGCGACATCGAGACCACCCGCAAGCTGCTCTCAGCCATGGGGGCTGAAGTCGAGCTCGGATACGGCCGCGCCCAGCACCGTACCACCATCCAGGCAGCCAATCTCGCTTCGCCCGAAGCTTCTTACGAACTCGTCAAGACCATGCGCGCATCGACGCTCGTGTTAGGCCCGCTGGTGGCCCGCTGCGGCCGTGCCCGCGTCTCTCTCCCTGGAGGCTGCGCCATCGGCGCCCGTCCGATCGATCTGCACATCAAGGGACTGGAGCGACTGGGCGCGAAGATCACCCAGGATCACGGCTACGTCGAAGCGTCCGCGGACCGCTTGCGCGGAGCCGAAATTGTCTTCGACAAGATCACTGTCACAGGCACGGAAGACCTGCTCATGGCCGCCACCCTCGCCGAGGGGGAAACCATCATGCAGAACTGCGCTTGCGAGCCCGAAGTCGCGGATCTGGCCGATCTGCTGAACAAAATGGGCGCCAATATCAAGGGAGGCGGCACCTCCACCATTCGCGTAAAAGGCGTCAACAAATTGCGCGGTGCGAAGCACCGCATCATTCCCGACCGCATTGAAGCCGGAACGTTCTTGACCGCAGCCGCGCTCACCGGCGGCGACGTGAACATCACCCACTGCGATCCTGCTCACCTTGTTGTGGTGTTGCAAAAGCTCCAGGAAGCAGGCGTAAAAATCACACACACTTCCGACTCCATCCGCGTGATGGGCGACAATCCGCTCAAGGCTGCCGACGTGAACACCGAGGAATACCCCGGTTTTCCGACCGACATGCAGGCGCAATACATGGTCGTCGCCACCCAGGCCGAAGGAACTTCTATCGTCACGGAAAATATTTTCGAGAATCGCTTCATGCACGCGCAGGAACTAGTCCGCATGGGTGCGAACATCCGCATTGAAGGACGTCGGGCGATCGTGCGGGGGAGAACGCAGCTCAGTGCGGCTGCTGTGCTCGCTTCTGATTTGCGCGCATCCGCCTCCCTGGTGCTTGCCGCTCTGGTTGCCGATGGCGAAACCATCATCGACCGCGTCTACCACATCGACCGCGGGTACGAACATATTGAAGAGAAACTGAAAGGCATCGGCGCCGAAATTCGCCGGATCGGCGAAATCTTCCCGAAGCGCAAGGGTGCGTCCAGCTGACCTTTTCCGGGAAACGGACTCGCTAGTAGAGGCCTGACGATCCGTTAGCACCTTCTCTCGCTGCCCTGCCCCCGAAAAACATTTGCACCCGTCGGAACGCTCTGGAATACTCTCTGCTCTATGAAGGGAAATGCAAAAGTACTCAAAGAACTCAATTCTGCGCTGCGGGAAGAACTGACAGCCATCAACCAATATTTTCTTCACGCCGAGATGTGCGAAAACTGGGGCTACAAGAAACTTTCTGACTACATCAAGAAACAATCCATCGACGAAATGAAGCACGCTGAAGAGCTGATCGAACGAATCCTGTTTCTCGACGGCTCTCCATCCATGCAACCCCTCGAACTGAACGTCGGCGGGAACGTGAAGGGAATGCTCGAGAGCGACCTCGCGCTTGAGGTCTCAGCGGTCAAGCAATACAACGCCGCTGTCCAAGTGGCGACCGACGAGAAAGACAACGGAAGCCGCGACCTGCTCGTCAAGCTCCTCAAAGACGAGGAAGATCACGTCGACTGGCTCGAGGCCCAAATGCACCTGATCAAGGAACTGGGCTATGAGCGCTACCTCACCATGCAGATGGGTGAGGAAGAAGAATAGAAAGCTTGAGGCCGCGTCCTCTCGAGCGCGGCCCCTTCGGATCAGCTACCGGCGGTCATCGCGATCATGATCGCGATCATCCCAGTCTCGCTCGGTCCGCCACTTTTTTTCGTGTTCGTCCCACCAGCGGTGTCCGTTGTTCCAACACCGCTCGCGCGCCTCGTGCAGGTCGTGGCGTGCACGGTCCGCCTGCTTGCTCTGTGCTCCGTGATGTTCGATGGCCTCATGCAGGCGATGATCCGCCCGCTCGATCCGGCGCTGGCAATCGTTGTCATCCGCACGTAATGGCGGAACAGCGCTGAATGCCAGGAACCCGGCAATCACGCCCGCAACGATCGTGGATTTCGATAGCAAGCTAGTAAGGGAAAGATGTCGCATACGCCTCCTGAAAGTTCCACTCAGGTGCATCGTAAAAGTGGCTTTGCTGCCACCCCCAAGCACCCGCACCTAGAAACGTAGTCCCCTCGACCCGACGGGTGGATACCGTGAATCAGGTACGTAGCTCGACATTTTCCCCTCATGCCTGCTCCGTAGAGGCTGTCCGCACGACGAGATTCAGCCAGTTCAACCCTGCTATCCGATGGCAGCCGCTTGAGTCTAAATTTTGTCGCTCTCACAAACTCGTGACCCGGGGAGAAGCACCCGTGCTCAGAGCCATCGCTCCACTCTGGCTGTTCTGCCTCTTCGTCAGCATATCCATCCCGTGCCGATCCGCCGCCGAAGCCACCATCGAAAAGGTTCAGATCGCCAACGGGATCTATCAGTTCATTACCTCGGCCGACGGCTACGTGCCGAACGGCAACTCTGTCGTCGTCATCAACGAAAATGATGTCCTGGTCTTCGACACGTTCAGCCGCCCGTCCTCGGCACGGCAGGTTCTTGCAGAAATCAAGAAGCTCACGCCCAAGCCCGTGCGTTATGTAGTCAACTCGCACTGGCATCCGGATCACTGGTCCGGCAACGAAGTCTTTGCCGCCGAGTTTCCCGGACTCGAAATCATCGCCAGCGAAGAGACGCGCCGCTTCATGTTGAATATCGCGAATGCCTGGCCATCTATGTACACCTCGAACTTGCAGAAAGACGAGGCGGAGTTCGAGAAGGAATTCTCGACCAATCGGCTCTCCGACGGCACGCCGTTAACAACGGAACAGCGTGGCAAAGATGAAGCCCTCAGGCAGCGCGATCGCGAGTACATCGCCGAGGCCCTCCGGGTCCACCGCACCTACCCCACTCTCACTTACACCGATCACTTCGTTCTTTACCGGGGCGCACGCGAATTCGAGTTCTTCAGCATGACCGGAGATGCTGCCGGAACAACCGTGATGTACCTGCCAAAGGAGAAGATCCTGGCGACCGGCGACATCCTTTCCTACCCTGTTCCCTACTACACACCGCCTTTAAGCCAGCACGCGCACAGCCTGCGAACGCTCGCGCAGTTCGACGCCGCCACCATCATTCCCGGCCACGGACCAGCTTGGCATGACCACAGTTTCCTGAATCTCGAACTTAGTCTGTTTGACAGCATCGTGGATCAGGTGACCCACGCCCTGCAGAAAGGCCTCGTCACCGTGGAGGACGTGCAGAAGGAAGTGAATGTCGAGGACCTGCGCCCGCAGTTCACTCAAAACGACCCTGATCTGGACAAGAAATATCGAAGATTCGCCAAAGGCATGATCGAGAATGCCTACCGCGAAGCAAGGGACGGGAAGAAGTTCGAGCAGTAAAATCGCAAACTGTAGTAGCACCTTTCATTCACGGACTTCCTACCACCGAACTACCGGAAATCCTTGATGTCCAGGTAATAGCGCTCGTCCTTGTACTTCCGTAACTTCACCTTCTTCCGGTTTCGGCATCGAATGTCAGTATGGCAAACGAAATTTGCACCCTCCCCCTCGTTTACCAGTGCGCCCTGTGTGAGTGGCGCTGGTCCGAGGAGCAACCCTTAACCTACAACACGCACTTCGACGTGCCGGTCATGTACACCGGCGCCGGTGCTTGCCCGGCCTGCAGTGGTCTCCAGGCCGTTCATCTGGCAAAGGCCAGTTAGACCGTTGTACCGCTACGCGTCGTAGCTGGTTTGGCCCACAGCTGCGACGCCCGCAACGGTTCTTCCCCCATCCCCATTCTGCTTTTTCCATGCTAGACTCTTGCCCGTACCTCGCGGGTCCCGCCCGCTGTCCGTCTTCTAATCAGGGACCCTACCTACGTTCCTCCTCGCATGGGACGTGGATGGAGGAGTTGCGAGCACACTTGAGGTGTGCCGACTCCGCGTCCGCGCCCACCTCAGCCAAAGAGGAGACACAATGAAATACACGAAACTGACGCCCAATCTTGTCGTTCACGACGTACAGGCTGCCATTCACTTCTACACAACCGTTCTCGGATTCAAACAGAGCATCACGGTCCCCGACGCAGCTCCGTACGTGTTCGCTTCGGTGACTGCCGGCGACATCGAAATCTTCTTCAACGACCAGAAGGCCGTGGCGGCCGACTATCCGCCCCTTGCCAAGGAGCCGCTAGGCGGAACCATGACCCTGTTCCTGGAATGTGAAGGAATCGAAGAAGTGTTGCGTGCTGTGGAGAAATCCGGAGCGCGCATCGTGATGCCGTTAAAGACGCAGTTCTACGGCATGCGGGAATTCGCCTTCATGGACCCGGTCGGCTGGACCGTCACGATGGCCGAACGGGTTAAGTAGCATGCTTCGAAATCACGTCGGGACAGCCATGCGGCTGTCCCGCGTCTTTAGACAGTTGTCGGCGCTAGCGTTGTGCTCGCCCACGCATACATCGGATACGCCTTGCCACAATCGAGACACTTCGTCTCTGCGTATTGCGCCCGGCAGTTCGGGCAACTCGCCCCGCTATGAAATGTGTCAAAGGCTTGACCGCAGTGGCCGCATTTCCAAAACATTCCGACTGGAGGAGCAGTCCGGCAATTGGGACATTGATACCCGCTCCGGCGTGGCAATTTCGCCAGTTGCAGCAACGCACGCGCGTGCTGCAATCCCCTCCAGCAATTCATCAGCATGAAAAAAGCGAGGGCAGCGTACCAGAGCGAATGACGCCACACCGCCAAGGCGATGAACCCAGCCACTCCCACGAAGCCAAGGCTGGTGGCAACTAGCAAACTCCTGCCTCGCCCGATGACAAACCATAACAGTGACCGGAGAATCTGCCCGCCGTCCAACGGATAAATGGGCAGCATGTTGAACACCAGCAGAACGACGTCAATAAACAAAACCGATCGAATCAGCCTGAACAAATCGGGCATGGCTGTTGGCCAGCCAGCCGATCGGCCGAACAGGAACGCCCAATACAGGAGCGGCAGCAGCGCCACATTGACCAACGGTCCCGCAGCAATGCTCCACAAGGTTGCGCCCGGCCGGGGAGGAGGATCCACGTACGCGGTGCCGCCAAGTGGCCAGAGCACAATCTGGTTGGCAGTCCCTCCGACCTGCCGGCAAGCCATGGCGTGACCAAACTCATGCAAGGTCACGATCATGAACAGCGCAAGATACTCCGCAATGTTCCAGCCGAGTGAGGAATACCGCTTGTTCCCCATCTGGATTTCATAGATCGCCACCAGGAACCAGGACCAGTGTAGAAATACGTCTACTCCCGCCAGATGCAAAAGCCTGATCGACCCTTCACGAGAGCTCGCCATGTGTGCAGCCTGCTTCTTAGAGAAAGTTAGCCACGAACGCGTGAGCTTCGCCCGCCTAACTTCCGCAACAACTGATACTCCCTCTAAAAGTCACCGCCACCTACGAACCGGTATCCCGATTTGTGCACGGTCACGATCAGTTCTGGCCTCTTGGGATCTTTTTCGAGTTTCTGCCGCAGACTGGCCACATGAACGTCTACCGTACGGGTGAAGGTCCCAGCCTCGTAGCCCCACACTGCCCGCAAAAGTTCCTCCCGGGACAAAACCGTGCCCGCGTGTTCGACGAAATAGCGAAGCAGTTCGAATTCCCTTGCGGAAAGGTAGATCGGCGCACCGCCACGCGTCACTTTTACGTCGCGATGGTCGGACATGCCGCGGGTCTCGATCCGGATGGCTCCGAACTGTCGCACGACTTGTCCGGTGCGGATGGGCGCCCGTCTCAGCAACGCTTCGATGCGAGCCATCAGTTCCTGCATATCGAACGGTTTCGTTACGTAGTCGTCCGCGCCGAGCTTCAGTCCGATAATCTTGTCCACGGTCTCGCTGCGCGCCGTTAATAGCAAGATCGGCGTTCCCAGGCCGGCCGTCCGAATGTCTCGGCACAGGTCCAGACCGCTTCGCCCGGGCAGCATGATGTCGAGAACGATCAAGTCAAATGGCAGGGACGTTGCCTTCTCGTAGCCCCTATCCCCGTCCGTGACAAAATCCACGGCGTAGCCTTCTTTGCGCATGCGGTCACTTAATGCCATGCACAACGCTTCTTCATCCTCTACCAACAGAATATTTTCCTTCATACCTGTGCGACTTTCTCTGCTCCTATAGTCTCTGCTTCCAAAGCCTTCGCCAACGGGAGATGTAAAGTAAATCGACTGCCGACCCCCAACTTACTCACTACGCGTAATCCTGCCACCCATCGCTTCCGCGATGCTTTTCGCAAGCGGCAGCCCCAAACCCGTGCCATGAATCTGCGCTTTTGCGACTGCCGGACTTCGATAGAACGGTTCGAAGATCTGCTCTAGCTCAGCGCTGTCGATGCCGATCCCATGGTCCTCCACGCTGATCCGCATCTCTTCCGCGTGATCGATGTCGCGCGGCCCCGTGAACGCCCGGATGCTGATGCGTCGATGGGTTCCACCGTACTTCACGGCGTTGACCACCAGATTCTGCAGGCACTGGCAGATCGCCGAAAAATCTGCATTTACAGCAGGAAGATCCCCTCCAATCTGCTCCTCCACCACGAAGCCTGCCTGGTCCGCCACCGCTCTGGTGTTCATCAAGACGGCCGAAACGATTTCAGGAACCCGTAATGGCCGAAACACATACCGGTTTCGACCTTCGTGCGTCGATGCAAACAGCAGGATCTGGTTGACCAGTTCCGTGAGCTGGTTGCTGTGATGCCGGATCACGGATCCGTACTTGGCCAGTTGCTCCTTCTCCTCGACGACGCCATCCGCAATGTTCTGTGCGGAGGCGCAGATGACTGCCAACGGCGTGCGCAATTCGTGCGAAACCGACGCGACGAAGTCCATCTGCATCTTTGCCAGTTTCATCGCGCTCATCATCTTGCTGCGCTGGATTGCCCAGACCGACGCGCTGGCAAATAACAGCGTGAAGCAAAGCACGCCCATCAGGCGGATTACCGATTTCCGCGAAGAGGTGTCTACGACGGTCAATTGCTCCGACGCCTGCTGATCGTAAAGCCTCTTGACCTCCTCCAGATCCTGGCGGACGCGGTCAAACGAAGGCACGCCGCCCGACAGGTCCAGATCCACCGCCTCCTTGATGCTGCCTTCCAGAATCTCCGCCAGCACTTCGTCGCGCACCCGCAGGTAGGCCGCCCAGTCCCGTTGCAGCCGTTTACCCACCTCGACTTCGTTGGGAGTGCGCGCTTCCACGAGGTACTGCGAGATCCCTTCGGTCACCAGGCGGTCGGCTCCACGAGATTGGTCGGCATACTCCACCTGCAAATTGCTGTCGTTGGTGGTCAAGGCGTACAACGTCGCGCGGCGCGTCTCCTGCGCTTCATACTGCAACTCGCCGATCCTGCGCAGACCTTGCACTGAGCCCGCGTACATTCGTTGTGCCTGTTCGGTCGCCGTATGCAAATCGCCCATCATGAAAATGCCGACTCCCACCACCACGCAAAACACCATGAAGAGCAGAAGGCTTGAACTGTGTCTCGACACCCGTCCCGCCCCTCCACTCCACAAACGAGCGAGGACGCCTTTGGCGACATGGGCAGCGTTTTTGTCTTCGTCCCTCATGCTTACTTTGACGCGCGGACCTCAATTCTCAGCGGGTACTCGGCATCCTCCGGACGATGCCCGTTCACCTTGATCACCTTTACCGTCCCGTCCACATCAGACGCACGCAGGTACCCGATCGCGCCGGGCACGTTGAATACGAACTTGCGCACTCCGACCGAAGTCGACAGAGTTTTGGGGGACACGAACACTTCCCCCGTGAATAGTCCTTGCAGGAAGTGTCGGCTGAATTCCGTCTCGTTCATATGGCAGACGTCGCGGAGAACGGCTCTTCTTTCCGACAGCCCCGCATCCATCATGACCAGCGTGATACGCCGGCCGTTCGGCCAGTGACTGCGCTCCCCCAGGAATACCGTCTTGAGCTCTTTCATGGACAGATCGTCGATCGTGTTCGACTGGTTCACGATGATGGCGAGCGTATCGTCTGGCACCGAAGGCGCGGGAGGCACACCTCCGGCAGCACCGCCTGGAGACACCTCCAGCAACAGCACCGCAGCCGCCACGATCGTCAGTATTCCCAGCAGTCGGCGCATGCTTTGTCCGCTAGAACGTAAAGCCGAGTTGCAGATTGAGTCCGCTGTAGTTCTGTTGATGGCGCGCTACGTTGTAGTCATACTGCACCTTGAGCGCCACCGACTCGCTGGCATCGTATCTCAGTCCCAGCGACGGTCCTTCCATTCGTCCCACGTCCGGAAAGATCGGTTCGCGATCGGATGCGTTAATGTACTGATAGCGGAAGTACGGCTGATAGGAGCCGAATCGCTTCGCGATCTGTGAGTAGAAGCCTGGGGTGTTGAACACCTGTGAACTTCCCTCCGGTGCGTGCCGCACCAGGACCACTTCGTTCAGCCACTCGAATTTCGGCACCATGTATACCGCGTGGGCCGCCAGGATGGTTTCGTCGATCCTCGGCTGCGACAGTGGCATCAGTTTGTCGTGATACCCGGAGAACCCCACCTGCAGCCCGCGGATGGATTCCGGGCGCGCGAATAATGCCAGGTTCACCGCTTTGAAATTGTTCTCGTCGACCTCGTTCTGCACCGGTTCCTCCGTCAACGGCGAACGCGATTGCCGGCCATTGCCGATCTCGGCGACATAGTGCAAGCCCAGCGGTCCGGAAGGTATGCGGCCTGATGCCGACAACCCCACATTGTGGATCGGCAGAATTCCACCGCTATCCTCAAACTCGAACAGCGTGGGCCTTCCTGTCGTTGTCTGGAACCATGTGCTGTGGTGATAAGCCGTGTTGTAGAAGCCGATCGCCGTGTGATACCGGCCGGCCGCGAGATTGAAGTAGTCGTTGTAGGAGTACTGCACCAGGTAGCGTTCTACGTCTACGCCGAACTCGTTCCGCTTGCCCCCAGGAACGTTGTAAAAGTTGTCCGGTCCTGATTCAAAAACGACTTCTCCCAAAAACTTGAATTTCTCCGAGATGTCCGACGTGACGAACAGATTCAACTGTCCCAGCGCAAATGAGTTCGTGCTTCCCTTCTGGTTGTTCCCTCGAAAGTTAATATCGCCGAAGCCGCGGATCCGGAGCAGGGTCTTGCTCATGTCCATGCGTTCCGGTTCAAGGTGCTCCATTTCCTGCTCAGGTTCCGACGACTGCGCCTGCGCCGCGGCGGAAGTGGCAGGTTCCTCCGCCGGACTCGCAGCCGGTCCCGACAATGGACGCGGCACTTCCTGGATCTTCGCGCTCACGGTCTGCGCCTTGGCCGTCGTGCCCTGAGTCCCTTCCAATTGCGACACCCGCGCCTCGAGCTTCTCGATCCTCTGCAGCAGCATCTGGATCGTCTGCTTGTCAGCATCGGCCGCCGGCGCCATGTCCTGCGCCAGCAGACAAGTTGGGCTCGCTAAAGCAGCGAGCGCCAGTGGAAGCAATCGTTTGGTCCAGCCTGAGCCGATGCGGGTGAACCTCCACCCTCCCGGCGCAATTGTGTGGGACTTCATGGCAACCTCCGTGAGACATCCCCGCTTGCGTCTGCATGCCCAATCGGTATCCGGGTTCAGTGTCTTGCGGTTACTTTCCGGTCGCCGGCGTGTGCGGACGCGGCGATCGCAACCAAAACGTCATTAAAGCTTGGCTGGGGGAGGACTTCGGAAGCAAGTTACTCACGTGCTGTCCAAGGGCTGAAGCATCAAGGGCCGCGCTTTGGGCAGCCCGCAAGAAAGGGTCGCTTCGGGGACGACCCGGACAAGCCAGGAACCCTCGCAGTGTCGCAATTACGACCCCGCACAATGGATGGGATTATCGCATTACAGCCCTTGGGATCATAGTCTCTGCAGTAGTTCTAACGCAGATTCCACTCGCTCATGCTGCTCGTCGGCATACCAGTCGGGTGCATTTCTCTCGAGCAGTTCCGACAACTCTTCGAGCAGTCCTGCCACAATCTCTCGTTCGGCGGCGAGTTGTAGTGTATACCGCAGCAGGTTCGCGTAGTCGCGGTCATCAGCCGCAGGTTTGGCTTGTCGCGGCCACTTCCACCGTTGCAGCATACTCGTCAGATTGAAAGGGTCCGCCTTGTATTGGCTCATAGATCCGCCCGTCTGCCGGCGGAGGGGGCATATCGGCGGGGGATGCCGACAAACGATTAGAGCCGATTCACGTTAGACGCAGTGTAAAAAAGACGTAAGGTTCCCTTGGCAGCATGATTACAACGTTTACTCTTCGCTAAAAAATCAGAACAGAAAAGCCGCGGCATCAGCCGCGGCTTTGAGGAACCTACTAATTTTTGCCGTCGTCCAGGGAAGAATGAACTAACGCCGGCCTCCGTGACCTCCACCGCGTCCGTTGTGCCCGCGGCCGCCTCCACCGCTTCGGCCTCCGCCTCCGCCTCCCCGCCGACGACCTCCGCCCCCTCCTCCACCCGGACGAGGTCCGCGATCCCCTCGCGGTTCGGTCACAGCCACTGTATTGTGCGCCGCATCGTCACGATTGAAGTTTGGCTCGTCGCCTTCTTCAAAGTCCGCGCCACCCTCAATTGTCATGGATGCGGCCGCCGGCACCGGAGCGTCTTCCACCGGGGCCTCGGGCG
This sequence comes from uncultured Acidobacteriota bacterium, assembly GCA_963745435.1. Lineage (GTDB taxonomy): Bacteria > Acidobacteriota > Terriglobia > Terriglobales > Acidobacteriaceae > Gp1-AA133. Next base: position 927,104 of record CAVUXK010000008.1, read on the forward strand.
CAGCACCGCCCATTTTCGCACGCTGCTCCTTGAGAATCGCCTTGCGCGAGAGCCGGATCCGGTTGCCTTCCACTGCCAGCACCTTCACCAGCACCTGGTCGCCTTCTTTCAATTCGTCGCGCACATCCTTAATGCGATGCTCGGCAACTTCGCTGATGTGCAGCAAGCCATCCGTTCCAGGAATAATCTCGACGAAGGCCCCGAAATCCGCCAGCCGCGAGACTGTTCCCAGGTACGTTTTGCCAACTTCTGCCGTCGCCGTGAGGTCCCCGATGATCTGGAGCGCCTTAGCCGCCGAAGTCTGGTCGTTCGACGAAACATTCACCTTGCCCGAATCTTCCACGTCGATCTTCACGCCCGTCTGCTCGATGATGCTCCGGATCATCTTTCCACCCGGCCCGATCAGATCGCGAATCTTGTCGACCGGAATCTGCAGCGTGTAGAACCGCGGAGCAAAAGCCGAAACCGCCTCGCGATGCTCGCCTAGCACTTCCTCCATCTTCCCGAGGATATGCATGCGTCCGCGCTGTGCCTGCGCGAGCGCTTCACGCATGATCTGCGGCGTAATCCCGGCAACCTTGATGTCCATCTGCAGAGCTGTAATTCCCTTGCGCGTGCCCGCGACCTTGAAGTCCATGTCGCCGTAATGATCTTCCGCGCCCGCAATGTCGCTCAGGATGGCGTATTTCTCGCCTTCCTTGACGAGCCCCATCGCCACACCGGCAACCGGAGCCGCTAGCGGAACGCCGGCGTCCATCAACGATAGAGCCGCTCCGCAGACCGTGGCCATCGATGACGATCCATTCGACTCCAGGATGTCCGACACCACGCGCATCGCGTAAGGCCACTTCTCTTCTGTCGGAAGCACCGCCGAAATGGCTCGTTCGGCCAAGGCACCATGCCCGATTTCGCGTCTGCCTGCTCCGCGCAGAAACTGAACCTCTCCAACGGAAAACGGGGGAAAGTTATAGTGCAACATGAAGCGCTTCTTGGCTTCGCCTTCGAACGCTTCCAGTCGCTGCTTGTCGTCGCTCGTGCCCAGCGTGGTTGTGACCAGCGCCTGGGTTTCGCCGCGCGTGAAGATCGCCGAACCGTGCGTGCGGGGAAGCACACCAACTTCAATCCAGATGTCGCGAATCTGATCAAACTGGCGGGCATCAGGACGGCGTTTCTGCTCGATCACCTGCTCGCGGAAAATCCGCTCGCGCAGAGTTTCGTAGTATTGCTTCAGCTTCTTCTTCGCGTCTTCGTCATCTTCCGGAAGCGCCGCTTCCAATTCCTTCTTGATCTCTTTGACGAGGGCATAGCTCTCGGCCTTGGGGTGCTTCTCGGTATCCAAGGCATCCACCAGGCGGGCGCCCACTTTCTTCTTCAAATCGTCGAAGTACTTCTGATCGAACTCCGGAGGCGTTACAGTCCGTTTCGGCTTGCCGACCTTGTTGCGCAGTTCGTTGATGGCCGAGCAGATTTTCTTGATCTCGCTATGCGCATACTCGATGGCTTCGACCACCGTCTCTTCCGGAACTTCCTTCGCGCCCGACTCGATCATCACGATCGCATCGGCCGAGCCCACCACCATGATGTTCACGAGGCTGTCGCGCATCTCCGAGTAAGTGGGATTGGTGATAAATTTTCCGTCCACATAACCCACGCGCACCGCGCCAATGGGCCCGAGGAACGGAATATCGGAGAGGGTCAGCGCCGCCGATGCCGCGTTGATTGCCGCGACGTCCGGATCGTTTTCCGTATCCGCCGACAGCACGAATGCAATCACCTGGGTTTCGCACTTGAACCCTTCGGCGAACAACGGGCGCACCGGCCGATCGATCATGCGGCTGGTGAGAATTTCGCGCTCACTGGGACGTCCTTCGCGCTTGATGAATCCGCCGGGAATCCTTCCGCCGGCATAGGTGTACTCGCGGTAGTCGACCGTCAGCGGGAAGAAGTCGATGCCTTCTCGCGGGTCCGCATTCGAGGTCGCCGTGGCCAGCACGACGTTGTCGCCCACACGAACAACGGCCGAGCCATGGGCCTGTTTGGCAATCTTGCCGGTTTCAAATTTAAGGGTTTTACCGCCGGAGAGTTGAACACTAATTTCGGTTGCTTCTGGTTTCATGATTCATTCCTTCTAGGCAGGAGGGCAACGGTCGCGTAACAGGACGTTGCGCGCAGGGTAAGCCAATGCCAATAAAGTTGCAGCCGTGGCCGAAACGCACTTTCCAAGGATTCCTTGATCTCAGTTCCGCGGCCCCCAGGCGGCGGAAAAGTAGGCGAGGCGCCTCGGGGATCCACGTCCCCGGGCAGAGTTCAGCACACGTTACTTGCGGATGCCGAGTTTCGTGATGACGCCCTTGTAGCGCTCTGAATCGTATACTTTCAAGTAGTCGAGCAGGCGACGACGCTTGCTGACGAGCATGAGTAGTCCGCGGCGCGAGCCGTGGTCCTTTTTATGCGTCTTGAAGTGCTCCGTCAGATGTCCGATGCGCTCGCTCAGCAGCGCTATCTGAACTTCCGGGCTGCCGGTATCCGTGGCATGCGTCGCATAGGCGTCAATGAGGGATTTCTTTTGCTCTCTGGCTAGCACTTAACCTGGTGCACTCCTGTCTTCTCAGTTTCGATTTTTCTTTGTAACGCCATTGAGAGTAACACGTTAGCGACAAAAGTGTAAAGCAGCGCGCATCCTCCAAACCACTGGCCGCACAACGCTTTCCCGCGTTATCGTAATCTAGAAGGGTTTGGTGCGGCAGGCGCTGCGCTTGCCGGTTTTGGAATATCAGCCCGTTCCTGAGGAATACTTGCGCTGCCCTTATTGTGGAAATGAAAATCCGGGCGACCACCGCTTCTGCGGAATGTGCGGCCGCCCCCTTGTCGAAACCCGAGCCGAACCATCTGCCAGCCAAGTTAACCGTGATCCGGAGCCAGCCACACCCGCCCCTGCATACACCGGCGGGATGTTCAATCTCGGAGCACCATCCGATAAGGCTCGCGACCTGGACTATCTCCTCGAGGATGACGAAGAACACAAATCGAATATGGGTTTGGTACTCCTGACCGTTATCGCATTGGCGCTGGTCATAGGTCTGGGATGGGTTCGCTGGCGCAATGGTGGCTTTCCTTACCTGAAGTCACTCACGTCCAGTTCGCAACCGAAGCCAGCTCCCTCAGATTCTTCGGCTCAACCTCCTGCGAATTCCGAGCAACCGAATCCGTCGGCGAGTTCAAATCCACAGCCTCCACTTCCTGCGACGGACACAGCGTCACAGCCTTCAGCTGCGCCCACAAATCCGCCAGCCGCTGAAACCACAACTCCGCCAGCCAGTTCGGCCGCGAGCCCAACGGGGGCTTCACCTGCCTCTACTCCCGCACCGGATTCAAACGTAGCGGCTGCTTCTGCGCCGCCCGCGCCTCACGACTCAACCACTGAAGAAGCTCCTGACAAGAGCCCAGCACCGGCGGCCGAGGAAGCCGAACCGCCACCCGCACCGACAAAGCCAAAGCCCGTCGCGAAGCCTGCTCCGAAGCCTGCGTCGAAACCGACCGACCCGGTCGTAATCGGAGAGCACTATCTCTACGGAAGCCAGGGATTCCCGCAGAATTGCGAACGCGGATTGCGGTACGTGAAACCCGCCGCCGATCATTCGAATCCCAAGGCGATGATCACGATGGGCGCGCTCTACGCCACAGGACACTGCCTCTCACGCGACCTTCCGACCGCGTACCGCTTCTTCGCGCTGGCCCTGCGCGGCGACCCCGAGAATGCCGCGAACCGTGAAAACACCGAGCGCGTCTGGAAACAAATGACGGCCGAAGAACGCAAGCAAGCCATCCGCATAACGCAGTAAGCCTGGGAATTCGTATTCGCCTCCGCAGCTCTGTCATCCCGAGCGGAGTGAGGCGATAGCCGAACGCAGTCGAGGGACCTTGCGTGTCCTTGCCGCACCTGCGGTCTGAACAGAATTTTCAGGAAGCATTTGCGTACGCGCCTCAACATAAGCCCTCCGCTCCTCGATCTCCGCTCCCTTCGCACAAAATTGAAAAGCCCTGCCCTTCTCGCGAAGGACAGGGCTAATTTTCAGTCTTCCCGGTTTACTACGGCAACTTCAATGACCACGCGCCCAACCCGTGAGTCGCTGCATACAACACGCGCGCACCCGGGACGAGCGTCAGGCCTGCCACTTCCACGTTGGGCATTCCCTGGGCCGCCAGCGTCCACTGCGTCCCTCCCGTCTTGAACTTGTACACGCCGAAGTCGCTCGATGAATACAGATCGCCCGTCGCCGGATCAAATGCAACGTCCGTCACCGGAAGATCTTTCAAGTTGGCGCTGCGGTCCACAAACGTCGCCGTCTGTGTGCCCGGATTGTATGTGACCTCGAATACATGACCCGGAGTAGTCGGAGTGGTTGCGCTATATCCGCTGTAACTGATCCAGGCATGGTTTGCATTCGCAGGATCAATCGCGATTCCGCTGATGAAGCGGTTCGGCGCGGCCGCCGAAGTCGTGTCAATCCGCGTGAACGTCACCGAGCCTTCCGGATCGGCATTGGCATTCTGCGAAATGAACACGCGCCCGGTCGTCGTGGCTACCCACAGCGTGGAACTGTCGGAAGCCGTGCGACGCACGGCCGCTACATTGCCGCCGGCACGAGTGCCAAGGCTCGCGTCCGTTAACAACGTCGCACCGATCGGCACCCAGTCGCCGCACTGCACCTGGAAATGCCCGTAGAACTCGTTGCACTGGAAACGGAACTGGGCCAATGTCATTGTTCCCATGCCGTGAGTCTTTGTGCGATACACGGTGTCGGTGCCGGCGAACATCGTGCCGCTCACTGCGGGATCGCTGATGATCGGAATGTAGAACTGACCCGGCGTTCCCACAATCGGATCAGCAATCCAGTTCCAATCTGCTGTTGCGCCCGCCTTGAAGTTCACATCTACCTGCGGCGCATAGTAGGTATGGAAGCGGAAGTTGGGATCGGCCACGTCGAAGCCTGATTGCCCGCCGTCGCCGAAGATTGTATTTCGGAACATCCCCGGCGTTGTCGTGCTCTGCCACGTCCCGTTGTCCTGCGTACCTCCCTGGAGAAGAGTCGAATCAAACGGACTCACCGACAGGCTCTGGAACTGTAGAGTGGTAAGCCCGCGATTGATGCCGTGCAGTTCGCTCGGCACCGCCGACAGCAGTTGCTGGCACCGGGTCAGCGTGACGCCCGTAGCCCCGCGTGCCGCGCATTGCGCGGAGTCATCCACCAGCGTGCCGCTCGACCGCACCATTCCGCCATCGTTCCCCTCGAAGAATTGCAGAGGATTGTTCGGATTCGTTACCAGCGTGTGTTGATCGGGATGCATGCCGTTCGGGTGCAAGCCATCGGTCGCATCGTAAGTCATGTCCGTGAATGTTTTCCCGGCGTCGGTGGAGAGAACCACGGCCCGGTTGTTGGAGATGCCAGCGCCTGCTTCGCCATACGCGTAAGAGCCTCCGACGTAAACCACGTCCGGATGGCCCGCCGGTGTGTACACGAAATTGTCGTACCAGCATTGACCGGTGCAACTGTTGTAGGTCGCGTATCCGGGGCTTGCCAGGCTAGAGTTCGACAGGAGCACGAAACCCGGCGCTCCGCTTTGCACCAGGTTGCCGCGGTAGGTCTGCGCCGGAGGTGCGCCGACCTGGCCAATCGTCAGGTACATGCGCGTGTTCCCGCCGGAGAGACGAGTGACCGCGATCTCGGCGCGTTCTGTGAAGCCCGTGGATGGACCATCCGCGATAGGCGCGAAGATTTGGTTCCAGGTCGACCCTCCATCGTTCGAGCGCCACACACCGCGCGCGTATGCGGAGGCATACACGATATTCGGATGCGAGGGATCCAGTACCACGCGGCGCACGCCACGCGGGGAACAGGGTGTCAGATTCCGCGCAACCGGCGTTGCACTCTTGCAGCCGGTCGTGGTCTGGGCCCCGTTGAAGATGAAGTCCCAGTTGGCGCCGCCATCGACCGACTTCCAGAGCCCGAAAATTGGAGCACCCGGCGCGAGCGAGACCGCTCCCCCACTCAAGACGGACGAGACTCCGCGCACTCCGCGCGTTGTGCCGGCGTAAATGGTGTTTGAATTACTGGGATCAATCGCGATCGTGCCCACCGAGCGCGCATTGAAATGCGGCTTGCCGAGCGGACCCGTCCAGGTGTCGCCGCCGTCGCTCGACTTGTAAATCCCGACACCCGCCTCGCTGTCCGCTGAAGAATTCGCCTCGCCTGTTCCCACCCAGACTGTGTTGGGATCGTTGGGATCAAGCGCAATCGAACTTACCGCGTTGATGCCGAATGAACCCGAAAGGTATTTCCACGTCGGGTACGGCTTCAAAGCGTCGTCGGTCCGCCAGACTCCGCCACCGGCGGGCGTTGCCCACAGGCGGCAATTGCCGGGCACGCAGACCGGAGAAATCGCCAGCGCAGTAGTGCGCCCTCCCGCTTCGTACTGGTTAGGTACGTAATTGAAATACCCGCGATAAGGGGTCAGGGGATACACCGCTCGTGACGGGCCCAACGACACCCAGGTGGCGGAAGCGACTGCGGCTGCGCCCCGCAAAGCTGCCCCGGATTGGGTCGACGCGGCAGCAAAATTCGCCAAGTGCTGCGCGTGTGCGGCGCGAGCACCCTCAATCTTGTCGAGGGAAATGTCCGTCGCAGGATAGGCCCTCGCCATGAAGCGCCAGTCGGCGGCCGATCCAGCGGGCCCTTCGCCCGGGACGGCCTGCATCAGTTTCTCCAGGTGGCTGCGCAACGCCGGCGGCAGATTTTCAGCTGCATCCGAATCGCCTCCCTGCTGTGAACCGGCGGCTTCCTTTGCGTCTTCGTCGATCGCACTATTTCGATCGTTGTTGAATTCCTGCGAACCCCTTGCGAGGGGATTGGGGGAAACTGCTTTTCGCGTCGCGATCATCAATCCAAACGCGACTACCACAAGCGTGAAAACGCTCAGCGCTAACACAACTCGCTTCATAACACTCCTGTTATACACACCGGTTGTCTTGCTGTTATGGAACCGAGAATCAATGGGAGGGACTCGCCAAACTGCCTGTCAGACGCCAGTTTTCGCGCATCCTGTAGGGTCGGCATTTTTGGCCCGAGCATTATTGTGCTGGTTGTCAACGACTGTCAATAGTTGAGATACCGGAGTAGCCGCTTTCGTTAAGGACCACGAACCTGATCCGACCGGGCGGTCGGAGGTTTCCCGGGATAGCACGTTCGTGCCATTCCAACTTTTGAGCGACCGATTTACATTCCTCCTCGAGCAGCACTTGGGGGAGGGCTGTTTGGGCGAGCGTCCCAGAACTCTTTGAGTTCGGGGCGTTTCGTCTTTTTGGGCAAAATCAGCCGAATTTCCTGACCCAAAGTAAGGCGTCAAAAGACGGGTTCACCCCTTCTGTTGAATCGATCGCGTTCAGCGCCAGGCACTTTGCCGCAGTGCTATGCTGTTGCGCTCCATGCGCGACCTCTCGGAATTTGCGAAATTCTTCGGCCTCGCCTTCAGTGCCCTTCTGCCCGTTGTAAATCCTCTGGGCTCGGCGCTCGTGTTCCTTGGATTGGTTGGAGCCGCCCCGGACGAGATCTACCGCAAGCTCGCCCGCCAGGTCGCGATTCGGACAATCCTGTTCTTCCTGGTAGTCGAATTGGTAGGGACGGCCCTGCTCACCTTCTTCGGGATCTCACTCCCCGTCGTGCAGGTTGCCGGGGGACTGGTGCTGGCTTCCATGGGCTGGAGTCTGCTGAATCAGCAGGCGGCTCCGCCGAACCCAAATGCGGCCGTTGTGTCTCAGGCTGGATACGGATCACTCGAGGAGAAAGTTTTCTATCCTCTAACGTTCCCGGTCACCGTCGATCCTGGCTGCATCGTGGTCATGCTGACGCTGAGCGCGCATGCCTCCGTGAAGAATCTGAACGACAACATCACATCGCACATTGCCATCCTGGCCGCTGTGGTCGTGTTGAGCCTGATCGTGTTCGTAAGTTATGCCTACGCTCCGAAAATTACGGAACGTATTTCTCCGCAGACCGCCCACGGAATCCTCCGCATCATTGCCTTCGTCCTTCTTTGCATCGGCGTGCAAATCTCCTGGAACGGCGTCCAGTCGCTCATAAGAATCGCCATGAACATGAAGTCTTGACTCTTTATCATCGTGGGAACGGTCATGCCAGCGAACCTGATTCAAACCGCGCGCCTCACACTCCGTTCGTACACATCAGCAGACATCTCCGACCTGATCCGCCTCGCAGGCGATCGTCAAGTCGCGGCCACGACCCTGCGCATCCCTCACCCCTATACCGAGCAGGACGCCAAAGACTTCATCGAGGCCTACGCGGCGAACACCGTTCCTGAAACTCGTTTCGCGATCACGCTCACATCCGATGGCCAGCTTTGCGGAGGCATTGGGCTTCGCATGGACGAGCCGCATCAGCATGCCGAACTCGGCTACTGGCTGGGAGTTCCCTACTGGGGCCAGGGCTATGCCACCGAGGCCGCGCGCGCGATGCTCCAATACGGATTCGAAACACTCGGCCTACATCGCATCTACGCCTCCTACGTTCCGCACAACGTCGCTTCCGGTCGCGTTCTGCAGAAAATCGGGATGCTCCGCGAAGGCCTGATGCGAAGCCACATCTGCAAGTGGGGAGAATTCCAGGACCTGGAATGTTATGGGATGTTGAAGACCGACCCGCGATAGGCGCTACGGATTCACCTTCAATGGCGCAGACACAGTTCCAATTTTTCCGCTCAGCCGGTCGCGCACCACGAAGCGCACTGTGTACGCACCAGGAGGTACGGTGAGCGCTCCACGGTAGTCAGTTCCCTTATTTCGGAAGCGCTCATACGTTTCCGGCTTGAAATGGCCTTCCATAGTTTGCTCAACATCACCCGCAGGCACTCCGGCCGGCGTTCGCGCTGTTGCCCAGAAGTCGATGGCGAAACGGTTGCGATCCGGCTCGTCAACCTGCGCAAATCCGGCTGGCATGCTCAGCGTGAAGATCGCCTTTTTCTTCCCTGCTTCCGCCGAGGCCTGCGTCTCCTGCCATTTCGCAGTGATGGGGATTGCGGTAAACTCCAGCGCCGAATCGAGCGCTGCCTGCATCGAGTCCGGAGACTTATCCTCTGTGTGTGTGGAGGGCAGCTTTCGAAAGAAACCGGTCCGCGCCAGCACGTGCAGTCCATCGCGGTGCACGTTGACGCGCAATTTCCTCCAGCCTTCGTTTTTGTTTTCGCCGTGCAGGTAGTAGCCCAACAGGTAGTAGCTCGAACTGTCTTCCACCGCCTGCTGCATGGCGCGCGCCACGCCGTTCTGATTGAGATAGGCCCTTCCCGCTGTGGCCTTCGCGAATGCTTCAAACGTCGCGTTGGTTTCGGCATGCAGCCACTGCCCGTGCGTGAAGGGGTCGGGCAGCGGCTTCTTCACAGGCGCTGTCGCCGGTCCGGGCAAGTCTCCCAGGCCGTGAACGTCAACCGGGTAGACGCTGATCTGTGCGCGATTCAATGCCGCCCACGTCTTCTCATACAGGGGCTGCATATTGGATGGCGTATCGACGGGCGCCACTCCTTCCTGCAACGCCATCGTCTCTTCATTCAACGCGAAGGGAAATCCGGCGCTGGCCCAGACCAAAGTCTTTCGTCCGGGATATCCTGCGAACGCCTGCGCCACCTGCTCCATAGATTGCAAAGTCAGCGTGACCACCTGCCGGCGCTCAAAGGAGAGCGCCGCCTGTTCTCCGGCAACTTGAAATTCTCCGAAGCTCTGCAAAATCTTCGATAGCTTGTCGGTCCCATTTGTCAGGAACGCCTCCGAAGGGTCTTCGGTGACCGGCGTCTGGCTGCGCTGCACGCTGTTCAATGCTTTAGTCAGCTCCCGCGGATCGCGCGTGAAGTGATGAATCAGCTTGACGCCCGTGCGGTTGAGGGCGAGCAGCGACATCGGATGCCCGGCATTGGCTGGATCGGTCAGGTACTTCACGACCTGATCCTTCGCATAGACCTGGTCGGGTACGGGCGTGTTCAGCATGTCGATTAGGACAATGGTGAGTTGCCGATTCGCCGGATCGTCGGTGCGTACATTGCTGAACGTGTCTGCTATTGCCGTGGTTGGTGGCTGCGCAGCGTTGCCCTGCTGAACTTCTTCGAACACAGAAACCGGCTGCTCGATTCCCTCTTCGTATACGGTGAAGTCCTCTTTCTTGAGGCCGTGCACGTGGGCTCCGAAGTTGTCGGTGACGATGACGGGGATGGAAACGAGTTCCGCGCGGGAAGTCAGAGTAGCGGTGGGTTCGGAAGGAGTCTGTGCTCTGTTAGTAGTGGCCGCGAGCGCTAGTCCACAAGCTAGGACAACCCAACGACGCAAACGCCCCTGCTGCAACTTCATGGCGCGCTAGTCTATAACGATTTGGTTGCTTTTCTTTCTCGCGTGAGGTAATTGTCAGCGTGGGTGCCCGTCCTAGCGCGTCTTTTGCGCTAGGGTCGGATTCCACAACCGTCCGTCGCCTAGGTTTTTCTTTGCGCCCTTCGGGTAACCTCAGCTCCTTTGGCGGTTAAAGGCTTTGTCTCGGAGACTCATCCATACAACTCGCTCAGCAACTCGTAAGCCCGCCGCAGATGCGGAATCACAATGCTCCCGCCCACAACCAGTGCGACGTTGAGCGACTCTTCCTGCTCTGGCCGCGTTGCTCCCAGCCGGTAGGACTGAATGATGTGATAGTTGATGCAGTCATCGCACCGCAGACCAGCCGAAACCACAAGCCCCATCAACTCCTTGTACTTCGCCGGAATCGCACCCTCGAGATAAGTGTTGTGATCAATGTTGTAAAAGCGCTTCACGAGAAAATTGTCGGCCTTGTCGACGTTGACGTTCAGCCGAGTTCGAGTCTCCTGAAACCGCCGAGCGATCTCGCTCTTCTCGGCAACCTGCTTGTCGGTGAAGATGTAGGTGGGTTCTTTCCGTTCGACGCTCATGGCGAACAGCCTAGCAAAAATCGCCCTCACTGCCGTCACTGATACCCAGCCTGATGCCCCGTCCTTTCCCTCCTCACCCCCTAAGCGATATAGTCTCAACCCGGTTTCCTACTTCGGAGGCACTTCATGGCTATCGATACCCGTGCCGAAGCGAAGGTCAAAAGCTTCGGCGTCAATCTGGAAAGCGATCTCGCGCTCGAGTTCCTGCGCGTGGTTGAAAAAGCCGCCATTGCCTCGGCGCGCACCATGGGCACCGGGGACCGTCCGCTTGCCGACCAGGTCGCGACCGAAGCCATGCGCCAGACCATGGACACGGTCCCCATGCGCGGCAACATCGTCATCGGCGAAGGTGAGCGCGATGAAGCTCCCATGCTCTATATCGGCGAGAAAGTCGGCGCCGAATTCCCCGACGGCCGCCAGGTCCCGGAAGTCGATATCGCCGTCGATCCGCTCGAAGGCACCAACCTCTGCGCCACCGGTGCACCCGGCGCCATCACCGTTCTCGCTGCTTCCGAAAAAGGCGGTCTGCTCAACGCTCCCGACTGCTACATGGAGAAAATCGTCGTCGGCCCGTCCTGCAAGCACGCGGTCGATCTGGATGCGCCCGTCGCGGAGAACCTGAAGAACATCGCCCGCCGCCTGCAACGCGGAGTCGACGACCTGGTCGTCATCGTGCTCGATCGTCCGCGCCACGAAAAGTTGATCGCCGACATTCGCAAGGCCGGCGCGCGCATCAAGCTGATCGGTGATGGCGATCTCTCGGCGGGCATCGCGGCCGCGGTTATCGGCACCGGCGTGCACTGCGTGATGGGATCCGGCGGAGCCCCAGAAGGCGTGATCACCGCTGCCGCCATCCGCTGTTTGAACGGTTACATGCTCGGCCGGCTCGTCATCAACAAGCCAGAACTCGAAGAGCGCATCGCGAAGATGGGGATCAAAGACAAGAACCGGATCTACGAAGCCCAGGACCTCGCACCCGGCAAGCAGATGATCTTCGCCGCCACCGGCGTCACCGACGGAGCCCTCATGAAGGGCGTCCGCTTCTTTGGCGAAGGCATACGCACCTCGTCGGTCATTATGACGCTCAATACCGGCAGGGTCCGCTTCATTGACAGCATTCATCTGGAGAAGGGCGCGGACATAAAAGTGAGGTTCATCTAGTCGTCAAGAAATTCGCGGTACGCAAGAGGACACTTGCCACCCTAGATGAGCTTGTCATCCTGAGCGGAGTGAGGCGACAGCCGAACGCAGTCGAAGGACCTCGCGGTGGCTAGCGGCTCTACCGCTGTCAGTAAAATTCTGGCCACAGACGCCTGCAGCATTCCATCAACGGTCAAGCTTGCGAACGGGGCGGAACGCCCGTCCCTCCCCACTACTTCAAATAAACCGAGTCCTTCTTCAACTCGTCGGGAATCTTCGGAAACGGCGGAAACTCCTGCGAGAATCCCTTCAGCAGGTGAGCACACTCCTCCGAACGCTTTGTTCCATCGTGCACGGCAATCTTGTGCGGATTCCCCTCCGAGTACCCTTCCCACAGCGACACGCCGGCATAGGCTCCATCTTTCCGCAGAATGTAATACGTCATGTCGAGGTAGCGCAGCCGGCTCATGTCGCCGTTGTAGTTGCGCACGATGCGCTTCAGCGCGTCCATGCCTGCTTCCTGCGGAGACATGCCGTGGCGCATGTTCTCGACAATCGTGTGCGCGCCTGCCACCTTGATGTTCTCTTCCCCGCTGCCAGTCGCGCCCGCCGAGCCCACGTCCTGATCGGTGTAACATCCCGCACCGATTACCGGAGAGTCGCCGCAGCGTCCGGGCAGCTTGAAAGCCAGACCGCTCGTGGTCGTGATCCCCGACATCTCGCCCTTCTCGTTGAGAACCGAACAATGAATCGTCCCGGTAGGCGGGAACATCACGCGCTTCGCTGCCGACAAGCGAAACTCAGGCTCGATCCCCAACTCCTCAGCCCGCGCGACCAATCGCTCGACGTGCTCCTGCAGCAACTCCGACTGCGGCTTCCGTTCGAAATCCTTCGAATCGGGCGCCTGCCATTTCGGATCCGCCAGCCCCGGCCCCCACCAGTCTCCCGTCGAGTGATACTCCTTCCACAGCACCCAGACTTTGCGCGAACGCTCCGTAAGCAGATTCTCGCGTGGAAATCCCATGTCCACCGCGAACCGCTCGGCTCCCTCGCCGACGAGCATCACGTGTCCCGTATGATCCATGACCGCTTTCGATACTTTGGAAACGTTCTTGATATTTCGCACGCCTCCCACCGAGCCAGCGCGCCTCGTCGGCCCGTGCATGCAGCAAGCATCAAGTTCGACCACGCCTTCCTCGTTCGGCAAGCCGCCCAAGCCCACGCTGTCATCGAGCGGATCATCCTCGGGGCCAGTCACGACCAGGATCGCCGAGTCGAGCGTGTCGCCGCCCTTGCTCAAATGCTCGAAAGCCCGATCGAGATAAGCCAACCCGTTGTTGGCGCACACGATGATGGGACGCTTCCCGGGAGCAGCCTTACCTTGTGGAGTGGCGTCGGGAACGGTCAACACTTTCTTCGCGGATTCAAGACCCTGGGCCTCAAGCCCAAAAGCGAGTGAACCCACGGCAGTGGTAGCCAGAAAATCACGGCGGGAAAAACTCATTCGCTTCCTCCGAACATTGCAATGAGACTAAGAAAGCTAACACCCTAGACGATCAGGCACGCACGACCACGTCCTCAATCCGTATCGAACCGCTGCTCCTTAAACGGATCTCCATACATGTGATACCCGTTGCGCTCCCAGAAACCGGCCTCATCGTGATCGAGAAATTCAAGTCCTCTCACCCACTTGACCGACTTCCACGCATACAAATGCGGAACGATCAACCGCAGCGGGTAGCCATGATCTGCGCTGAGCGGCTCTCCATCGTGATGCGTCGCAAACAGGACTTCTTCCCGATCCAGATCAGCAAGAGGAATGTTGGCCGTATATCCCTGCTCGGCATGTACGAGCACATGGCTCACGCCTGCCTTCAGCTTCACGTGCACCAGCACTTCACGAAAGCTGACGCCTTCCCAATCGTTGTCGAACCGGCTCCAGCGTGTAACACAGTGAAAGTCAGAATGGTGTTTCACCTTGGGCAGCCTATTGAACTCTGTCCAACCCCATCGCATGGGAGCCTCTACCATTCCGTACACGCGAAAGTCCCAGCGCTCCGGATCGAACCGCGGCACGGAGCCATAGTGCAGCACCGGCCATTTCAGCGTGAGCGATTGGCCAGGCGGCAGCCGCCCCTCGGCTTTCATCTTCTGCTCGAGAACCTTGCGCTCATTCCCGTCGAATAGCAACCTGCACTCCTCACAATCTGTCCCTAACGCTATTTCCTGGGCCCTATCCGACCACCGCGCCGTCGCGCCTCAATCTGAAATCTGCAATCTACAATCTGAAATCGATTCTCCTCGACATTGACATACATCAATTTCCGTTCTATTCCTAGTCTATGACCACGCAAGATCAAGGGTTGCAACGCTTGCTACTCGCCATCGCCGACCCGACGCGCCGCAAGATTCTACAAGCTCTCAAGATCAAAAACGCCTGCTCGCTCGGCAAGGAAGTCGGCCTCTGCGCCTGCGACATCGAAGAGCGTATCCACCTATCCCAGCCAACCATTTCGCACCACATGGCGATCCTGCAAAAGGCTGGCCTGGTCGAATCCCAAAAAGAAGGCCACTGGAGATGGTATCAACGCAATGAGCGCACCATTAAACAGTTCGCGAAGACCTTGCGCGAGACTCTCTAGTCCTCATTGCCCGGGTCGCAGTATCAACTGATCCGCCGGCGTCAGCACCCGCGATCGGATCAGCAGCGTGCTCGCCAGCGACGTCAATCCTGACGAAGCGAAAATCATTGCCAGCAGCACGAACTGATAGATAGCCGCATAAATCGGGCGAGCCCCCGACAGCAGCATGCCTGCCATCAATCCCGGAATCCACACGATCCCCAGCGATCGCAGCGAATCAATCGCCGGAATCAGGCTCGCCTCAAACGATACCTGCACGTATGGGCTGACGCTGGTCTTACCGTCGGCACCGAGCGCCAGAGCGGTCTCGATCTCACCGACATGCGCCAGCACGTCGGACCGGAAACGATTCAGTGCCAGCCCATTCGTGTTCATCGCATTGGCGATCAGCATGCTTCCGATGGGCACCAGCGCGGTGATCGGCGTATCGATCACGCCCAGCAACGTCATGATGGCGATCATCAACCCGGCGCCGCCTGCAATTGCCCATGTCGACACCGCGAACGCGCCCGGCATTCCCTTCGCACGCTTCGCCGAGGTCGCACCCGCGGCCACAATCATCGCGCTCAGAAGAAATACGCTGGTCCAGCTCGGCGCCTTCAGCAACAGCAGCAGGATCGAGCCGACGGCGACGATCTGCACCAGACCTCGCACCATGGCGATGGTCAGATCTTTTTCCAGATGAATGCCTCTGCGGCCCGCGAGGATCACGACAGTCAGCGCAGCAAGCGCGGCTGCCGCGGCTTGCGCCAGTCCCAACTGCAATTGCCCATGGAAAATTGCCTTAAGCACGAAGCACCTCCGCGACCAAGCCGCTGCGCACGATCCGACCACTTTCCAGAACCAGCACCCTCTCCGCCAGGCGCGCCGCCTGCGCTGCATCGTGCGTCACAAGCACGCACGCTACGCCCTGTTCATGCCCAATGCGCTGAATCACTGCCTCCACCTCCCGCTTCGCATCTTCGTCAAGCGCCGACGTGGGTTCGTCCAACAGCAAGACTTCTGGAGAGTTCGCCAAGGCGCGCGCGAACGAAACCCGCTGCGCTTCCCCGCCTGAAAGGTTCGCTACGTTCCGAGTAGCGAGTCCGGAGAGTCCGACCCCGGCCAGTAATTCGTCGGCCGCCTCTGCGCTCAGATCCTGTCCCCGCTGCCGTGGACCGAACCGAAGGTTGTCGAGCACCGTCCCAGTAAAAAGATACGGCCGCTGCATCACCATCCCGACGCGCCGCCGCAGTTCGCGAGGCGCTATCTGACGATAGTCCACTTCCTCCAGGTACACGTTCCCTTCAGTTGGTTCATCCAGCCGGTTCAGCAATCGCAGCAGCGACGACTTCCCCGACCCGCTAGGCCCTACGATCGCCAGGATCTCCGCCTTGCGAACTTCGAACGTCGCTTCGGTGACGAGCACCTTGCCCGGCACACTCCGCCCCAGTTTGTCCGCGCGAAGAAGCATTGTTATGAGACTTCCTGGACTCTAGGCGCCGCTTTCGAACCAGCTTCCTTACCGAGGCGCATACCTGATCGTGCGCGTCGGAGTCGACCGCGAGCGGTCGAGCGTTTTCTTATCCCATCCGCCGAATTCGAGTGCCGCCGCTAAACATGAACGCGCGCAACTCATCGGCGTGCGCGCGATCCACGAGCGTTCGAGCAACGACCATCCCTCCAATACTCAGCGCCGCGATCACTTGCGCCGTGGCGCGCCCGTCCCGCCGCTTGTCCAGCAGACTGCGCTCCAGCACGCTCACCATCGCCCGGAACACAGTTTCGAACGCGCGCCGTGCGGCCACCCCGCTGCGCGCCACATCCGTGGGCAACGCCACCATGGGGCAGGAGTTCTCAACGTCCTCGTAATGCTGCCGCGACAGATATGCGCTCACCACCTGGCCGCCCACATCGGTCGCCGACAGGTCCACGTGCACGCCCTCCCAGCAATTCTTCCATTCCGGATTCGTGAAGAAGCAATCCATCACTTCCGCGTACAGGTCGCTCTTGCTCTTGAAGTATTTGTAGAAGCCGCCGTGCGTCAGCCCCGCGCCCTTCATGATCTCGGCAATCGACACGTCCTCGAACCCGCGGCGATTGAACAAGCGGCGCGCACTGTCAATGATCTTCGTCTTCACTTCCCTGCGGTGACTTGGCGGATACGGCATGAGTCGCTCCCGTACTGATGCTCAAATTGCCATCAATCAATACCACGTTGTGGCGAGCGACAATATTATCTTGAACATCTTTTATTCCGCTGTTCTGATGCCAGACGCCGCCGAACCCGGAGAAGCTTCGGCATCGGAATGACGGAGGAAGAATGCAAGCACTGAACAAGACTGACGATCCTCGACCGCCGCGGCTGGATCAAGCGAGCTGCCATAGTCGCCGGCGCAATCGCAGCTCGGCCAGCAGTTGCACTGGCCGCCAACGACAACGGCCTTACGCATAGCGCCGAGGCCATCCACCAGGAGGTCAGTTTCTCGTCCAGCCCGAAGCGTATCTACGAGACCCTGATGAGCGCGGAGCAGTTTCAGAAGGTCATCTTGCTGAGCGTGGCCAAGACCCAGGTCGATGTCACGACGAGGCCTGCAGAAATCAGCCGTGAACCCGGCGGGACATTCGTAACCTTCGGCGGCTACATCTCAGGCAGGCATATCGAACTTGTCCCGAACCAGCGCATTGTCCAGGCGTGGCACGAAAAAGCATGGGAGCCCGGCGAGTACTCGATCGCAAGATTCGAACTCCATGAAGCGGGAAGTGGCACAAAGCTCATCTTCGATCACACCGGCTTCCCGGCCGGCGCCGGCGATCATCTCTCGATCGGGTGGAGGATTAACTATTGGGAACCGTTGAAAAAGTTTCTGGGAGAGCAAGTCTGAGTTACGGGCGAGCGGTCCTGGCGATGAATACTTGAAAGTGTCAACTGAGCGAAGTGAAGGCGACAGCGGAACGAAAGTCGAAGGACCTCACGACTGATGGCAATGGCACGGGGGTCATCGCATTTCCACAACGCTCTGAATGTCAGTTTTCTTCGAACCGCCTTCCTAGCTCTTCAAGCCTTCGTCGCCTCGCACGCTGGCCCGCAGCTCCTCCACGATCTCAAACGAGGCCCTCCGCGCTTCCTCGTGCTTGGTCACGTCGAACGAAATCGCGCCCACGCGCGCGTGTCCTCCGCCACCGTAACGCTCGCACACGCGGGCCAGATTTACGGTCGGCTCGGTCGGCGCCCACGGGTTCGATCCCACCGACACCTTCACCCGAAAGCTGCTTTTACTTAAACCAACACTGTAGATACTCTCCGGATGTAAATAATAAGGAACGAACTTGTTGTACCCTTCTAGGTCCTGGTCGGTGACATCGAAAAAGATGGTCGCATCTTTGCACTCGGCTCGTTCTTTCAAGATCCCAATCGACAACTCGTGCCGTTTCAGCAGTGGCGGAAGCAGGGGTGCCACAAACGGCGCCTCCAGAATTTCCGCCAAAGACTTCGTGGCTAGCAGCGGAATCAATTGGGGCACGAAGTTCGAATCCGGCGCCGACTCAATCACCATGGTCAGCTTCATGGCCGGAGCTTTCATCTCGACTGCAGTCTGTGCGTCCTCGTAAAGCGCACCGTCGATGATATCGGTCCAATGGACCAGGTCGGCGACGGAGGCGGGATTAAATCCGAAGCGCTGCTCGGCCACCATGGCAATAAAACTCGTGCAAGATTTGAAGTCCGGATCGTAAAACTTGCGATTCCCCTGATCCTGCTCAAAGTGCGCGGCGTCTTCCGGGCTCAGGAAGGCACTCTCGTGATGATCGAACCACCACGTGATCTTGGGCGAACTGGAATACTTGAAGTCGACGATCGCGTTTTCATCTCCGTCGAAGTCCCGCTCGTTGAACAGCGCGCCCGCCCGATGTAACAACCCAGTGAATTCGAACTGCACGTCGTTACGAATCCGTTCCCGGTAGAAGCGCGAGAACAGCGCGGCCGAGGAAGCCCCATCAAAGCACTTGTCGTGATAAAAAACGCGGACTTTCAAATTCGATTCCTTCCCGAATCGCAGATGCAGAGCGACCACCGCAAGCCACACAATTTCCCGCTAGCGAAAAGCGTATAGGATTACGTCCCCGCTGGCATCTGTCAAGCAAAGAGAACGACCACGCGCGAGCAGGGCAAGAACCTCTAGCCGCAGAGTTCACAAGAGATCTCAACGGTTGCAAAGAACCGCATTGGCCGCCTCTGCGACCTCTGCGGCTGTTTTCTGCGTCCTCTGGGTTTTAAGGGTTTTCAACGCCAGCATGATAACTTCACCTCCCGGCCATAACCCAACTGCACTGGCCGCGTCTAATCCCGCTTGGAGGCTTCATGTCTAAATCGCGCAGGCGATTTCTAAAAACCACGTCGCTGGGACTGCTGGGCGCTGCCGCGGCTCTCCGCGGCCAGGCCCAGACCGCCAGCAATCTCCCACCCGGCGAGCCGCCCGCTTTCGGAACCGGACCGGAAGTCGGCCCTGAAGTCTCTCCCGCAACCTTCGCGGAGACCGAGAAGCTTGTGCAGGTGCAACTAACTGACGCCGAGCGATCGATGGCTGCGACCAGTTGGCGCCGCACCATGGCCTCGCTCTATGAGCGCCGCACCGGCCCGCGCAAGCTAGATCTCGAATCCACCCTGGCGCCTGCCACGCGCTGGGATCCCGTCCTGCCCGGCGTCAAGATTCACGCGACCCAGGACAGATTCGTCCGCAGCCACACCGATCCCGGCCCGCTTCCCGCAAAAGACGAAGACATCGCCTTCGCCTCCGTCACGCAGCTTTCGCAATGGATCGAGCACCGCAAGCTCACCTCCGAGCGCCTGACCAACATTTATCTCGATCGCCTCCAGCAGTTCGATCCCAAGCTGCACTGCGTCATCACGCTCACTCGCGATCTGGCGCTCAAGCAAGCCAAGCAAGCCGACGCCGAAATCGCCGCCGGCCACTACCGCGGCCCACTCCACGGGATTCCGTGGGGAGGCAAAGACCTGCTCGACACCGCCGGCATTCCCACCACCTACGGCGCCGAGCCATTCCGCGACCGCGTTCCCACCGAAGATGCCGCAGTCGTGCAGCGACTCCATCGCGCCGGCGCCGTGCTGGTCGCCAAGCTCAGCCTCGGCGCACTCGCCCTCAACGACATCTGGTTCGGCGGACAGACCATGAATCCGTGGATTCCCGACTCCGAAGGCTCGGGCGGCTCAAGCGCCGGCCCGGGAGCAGCCACCGCCGCGGGTCTGGTCGGATTCTCGATTGGCAGCGAAACCGGAGGCAGCATCATCGGCCCCAGCATGCGCTGCGGTGTAACGGGACTTCGTCCGACCTATGGCCGCGTTCCGCGCACCGGTGCCATGACGCTCTGCTGGACGCTCGACAAGCTCGGCCCCATGACGCGCCACGTCGAAGACGCCATGCTCGTACTGCATGCGATCTCGGGACCCGATCCTGGCGATCTCGCCAGCGTTCCCAGCCATCTCGACTTCGACGCGGCCGCTCCCATCAAGGGCCTGCGCGTCGGCTACTTCCCGCAGTGGCTCGATCAGAATCCCGCAACTCAGGTCGACAAAGACGCCGTCGAGCACGTGAAGAAGCTGGGCATGACGCCCGTCGAAGTGCAGATCCCGAACTGGCCCTACGACTGCATGAATCTGATTCTGTTCGCCGAAGGCGCAGCCGCCTTCGAAGAGCTGACGCTGAGCGGCGGAATGAATCAACTCAAGGCCCAGGTTCCCGACGCCTGGCCGAACGTCTTCCGCGAAGCACGTTTCCTCTCCGCGGTCGACTTCGTGCAGGCCGACCGCATGCGCCGCAAAGTCGCGCAGGAAATGGAGAAGCTGTTTTCGCAGGTGGATCTTCTGCTGGTCCCATCGCTGCGCGACGAAATGCTCACCATCACGAACTTCACCGGACATCCGTCGCTGACCCTGCGCGCCGGATTTATCGAGGTAAAGAAAGCCCGCAGCGACTGGGCGCCCGATCCGAAGAATCCCGTGGCGACGTTTGCCACACCACGCCGCGTCCCCCACGGAGTCACCCTCATCGGCCGCCTCTTCGATGAAGGCACCATCGGCACAGTCGGCATCGCGCTCGAAAAAAGCTTCGGCGTGGTCGATGAGCGCCCGCCCGGCTTCTAGCGTGTCGGGGCGGACACTCCTTTCCGCCAACCGCCGAGCCGCCTCGCATCGCCCTGTATAATCCTCGCCGATGACAGCCACCTCCGGGCAGCGAATCGGACCGTATCAGGTAGTTGGACAGATTGGCGCAGGTGGCATGGGCGAGGTCTACCGTGCCCACGACGCGCGCCTCAATCGCGATGTCGCGATCAAAGTTCTCCCTGCCTCGTTTTCTTCCGATCCGGACCGCCTCCGCCGCTTCGCGCAGGAAGCCCGCGCCGCTGCTGCCCTGAACCATCCCAACATTCTCGCCATCTTCGACATCGGCGATTGGGAAGGCGCGCCCTACATCGTCTCGGAATTGCTGTTAGGCGAAACCTTGCGCGACCGCCTAAAGAATGGACCGCTCCCGGCGCGAAAAACTATCGACTACGCGCTGCAAGTCGCGCGCGGTCTGGCCGCAGCGCACGATAAAGGCATCGTTCACCGCGACCTGAAACCGGAAAACATCTTTCTCACCGAAAGCGGCCACGCCAAGATTCTCGACTTCGGCCTCGCCAAGTTGACGCAAGCGGAGCAGGGCGACTCGACGCCCGACGCCGCGACCGTGCAGGTAGCCACCGACGCGGGCTTGGTGATGGGCACCGCCGGTTACATGTCTCCCGAGCAGGTTCGGGGCAAAACCGCCGATCAGCGCTCGGACCTGTTCGCCTTCGGCGCGATTCTCTACGAGATGATTTCCGGGAAGCGCGCCTTCCATGGCGACTCGCCCGCCGACACCATGAGCGCGATCCTGAAAGAAGAGCCGCCCGAACTTTCCGAGGCCACGCGCAACGTTCCTCCGGCTCTCGAACGCATCGTGCGGCATTGCCTGGAAAAGAATCCCGCGCAACGTTTTCAGTCAGCTAGTGATGTCGCCTTCAGCCTCGAAGCGCTCACCGAGATCTCCACCGTAAGCAAGAGCGGCGCGCAAGCGATCTCCACTCCTGAACCTGCGAGGCGCAATTGGCTGCTTCCCATCATCGCTGCACTCGCAGCCGTCGCGCTCTGTTTTGGCGTCTACCTTCTGGGCAAGCGCTCTAACACAGCGCCGAACCCGACATTTCATCGCCTGACCTTCCGGCGCGGCACCATTCCGGCAGCTCGCTTTTCTCCCGACGGTCAGACCATCCTGTACGGCGCGGCTCTCGAGGGCCGGCCCGTCGAGCTCTTCACGACTCGCTTCGACAGCACCGACTCGCGTCCCCTCGGTCTGGAGAAAAGCGACCTGCTCGGTATCTCCTCCACCGGCGAGCTCGCTGTCACCCTCCGTGCCACCCACCGTTCTCCATTTATCGAGAGCGGAACTTTGGGCAGAATGCCGCTCGCCGGAGGAGCACCGCGCGAGGTCATGGACAATGTGAGTTGGGCCGACTGGACGCCCGATGGCTCGGATATGGCGGCCGTGCGCTTCGTCAACGGCAGATCGCAGGTTGAGTTCCCCGTGGGCCACAGCCTCTATCAGCCCAGAGGCTGGGCAAGTCACGTCCGTTTCTCTCCCAAAGGAGACCTGCTTGCGCTTCTTGACCACGTCCAGACTGGCGACGACGGTCGACTCGTCATCATCGATCGCACAGGCAAGGTCAAGGCGACCTCCAGTTTTTTCGTAACCATGCAGGGGGTTGCCTGGACGCGCGACGGCAAGGAAGTTTGGTACGCCGCATCGCATGAGGGTGCAGCCCGGGCGATTTACGCCATGGATCTTTCCGGTAAGGAGCGCATCGTTCTGCGCGTCCCCGGAACGCTCACGCTGCAGGACATCACTCGCGAAGGCCGTGTGCTGTTGACCGTCGACAACGCGCAATTCGGCATGCTCGGATTGGGCGCAGGAGACACCGCCGAAAGAAATCTGTCCTGGTTCGATTGGTCACTGGTCGCCGATGTCTCTCCCGATGGCAAGACGCTGTTGTTCTTTGAAAGCGGCGAAGGCGTGGGCTCGAACTATTCTATTTTCATCCGCGGCATGGATGGATCTCCCGCGGTACGACTGGGGAGCGGCGCCTTCCCTGCCCTCTCGCCCGATGGCAAATGGGTCGCAGCGATCGACAACGGCTCCCCACAACAATTGGAACTCCTGCCCACCGGCACCGGCCAGAAGCGGCAGGTCACCAATGATGCGCTGGAGCATCTGGGCGCGCGCTGGACACCCGACGGCAAGGCTCTGGTATTCACCGCCTCCGAGCCCAACCATGCGTTGCGCACCTACTGGATGAGCCTCGACGAAGGAAAAAGCCGCCCCATTACGCCCGAGGGAACTGCAGGAACGCTGGTTTCACCAGACGGCAAATACGTGTTGGCCCTTGACGCACAAAACAAGCGATGGCTCTATCCGCTGGCAGGCGGCGACCCACAACCGGTGTCTGCTGTGCTGAAAGAGACCGAAACCGCACTTTCCTGGGAGCCCGACGGTCAGAGCCTGCTGGTCGGCGAGCGCGGATTTCCCTTCAACGTCACACGTGTCTACCTGAACTCTACTCGCAGGGACAATGTACGGACTGTCTCTCCCTCGGATGCCGCTGGAATCGTCACCCTCGGCGGAATCCGTTTCAGCGCTGACCGCAAGAGTTACGCCTATTCCTACTACCGCATCCTGTCAGATCTCTACGTGGTCGACGGCTTGCGCTAGCATCCGCAACGCAGCCGGGTGCCCCATCTTTGCGCGTTCTGTGCGCAAAGGTGGGATTCCACGAACCTATGGAGCATGGGATTCTTTTGAGCGATCGCACAGCAACCCTTGACACCGATATCCCAAAAAACTCAGGTTAGTTTTTCGGCCGCGCATCCAGTCCGAAGTCGCGTTCCAGGCTGCGGTACCAGGTCTCGTCGTCGCTGCCGTTCAGAGCGACCCACTCCTCGTCGGTCATCTTGCGACGCCACTCGAGGAAGGGTACCGCGTCGGGTCCCACCGGATGGCGTAATTGCCAGGTACCGCTTTCAGCGATTTCCAGGATCTTCTGCCCGACCAGAGAAGGGGGAGCCGGATGTTCGAGCGAGGCTGCGAAAAGAGAAGTGAAACGCGCGCGCTGACGGTAGGGCGACTCGACCGCTTGCTCTCCGATGCGTCGAGCCATGGCCGTATCGATGATGCCCGGCTCAACGATGGCCACCCGCACATTGAACGTCTTCATTTCCCCGGCCAGCGCCTCACTCAGCGCTTCCAGCGCCCACTTCGACGCCGTGTACGGCGCAAGGGGCGCACTGGAAATACGACCGGCTACCGACGTCACGTTGATAATGCAGCCGCTCCGGCGTTTCCGCATGTGCGGCGCCAGTGCCTGAATGCAACGGATCGCGCCGAAGTAGTTGGTCTCCATCACCGCCCGGAAATCGGCCAATGGAAGCTCTTCCACCGAGCCTGCCCGTTCCACACCGGCGTTGTTCACGAGCACGTCAATCGGACCGTGGTCCTTGTGGATTGCCGCGATGGCCTGACTCACGGATTCGTCAGAATCCACGTCCATCGTCGAGACGAAGATCGGCAGTTTCTCGCGCGACGCCTTGTCCGCGAGCGCCGGGGCTTGCGACGGGTTGCGCATGGTGGCGTGGACTTTGTGGCCAGCACGTCCGAAGGCCAGCGCCGCCTCCAAACCAATTCCCTTGCTTGTTCCAGTAATCAGTACAGAACTCATTCTCGTCTCCTGATTCGTTGCTCCGACTCTCGCGGCGTTGTTAATTTTATGGGGTCTGAGTGGGTGACCTAGATTACACAAGATGATGGATAATCGACGAATGAAACAGCGGGTGCCCCATCTTAGCGCGCCCTTTCGCTAGGGTGAGATTCCACGGAACTCTCAATTTTGGGATTGCTAGAGTATCGCGCACACCCGCGGTCAACGGCCACGGCTAAGGAGTTCCCTATGCCAGTCTCCGTCTTTGTCGGCACCAGCGTCGACGGCTTCATTGCGCGCCCGAACGGCGCGCTCGATTTCCTGCCACCCGGCGGCGGCGAACCGCATGGCTACAACGAGTTCATCGCTACGGTCGACGCGATCGTGATCGGCCGCAAAACCTTCGAAACGGTGCTCGCCATGGAGAGCTGGCCTTATGGCGATAAACGCGTCGTGGTCTTGAGCAGCCACCCTGTCGACCTCTCCAAGGCGGACGGAGTCGTGGAGCAGATGTCCGGTCCTCCAGCAGAAATCATTGCGCAGCTGGCCGCGAGCGGAGCTCACCATCTCTACGTCGACGGGGGAATCACCCTCCAAGGCTTCCTGCGCGCCGGATTGGTGGATCGCCTCGTGATCACGCGCGTCCCCGTGCTCATCGGAGAAGGCATCGCGCTTTTCGGCGCCCTGCCTCGCGACATCCACCTAAATCACGTAGCTACTCGCCACTACTCCAGCGGTCTCGTGCAGAGCGAATACCAGGTGGCCACCTAAGGCATGCAGCCAGCGTCCACCTTCGACATCTGGGGTCGGGGGTAAACTGAAAGCCTCTCGGCATGAGCACCCTCCGCAAAATTCGCAACGTGATTGCCGCAATCACTCTAACGGCGTTGGTCTCTGCTCCGAGCGTGATCGCCCAGGACGCACCGCCGTCGTCGATGATGAGCGCACCTCTTTCCGCCGACCAAGTCGTCGATAACCTAGTACGCAGGAATCAGGAACGCGCGCAAGCCTTGTTGCATTCCGAGGCGACACGGGTATATCACCTCGTGTACCACGGCTTCCCCGGCGATCGCGAAGCTGAAATGACCGTCGAGGCTACTTATGACAGCCCTTCTTCGAAAGAGTTCAAAATCGTTTCGAAAAGTGGATCGAAGCTGGTTCAGGATCGCGTCTTCAAGAAGTTGCTGGATAGCGAGAAAGAAGCCGCCCAACCTGCCATGAGCGCGCGTACTCAGTTGAATCGCGCAAATTACAAC
This sequence comes from uncultured Acidobacteriota bacterium, assembly GCA_963745435.1. Classification (GTDB taxonomy): domain Bacteria; phylum Acidobacteriota; class Terriglobia; order Terriglobales; family Acidobacteriaceae; genus Gp1-AA133. The sequence goes on from CAVUXK010000008.1 coordinate 952,899, forward strand.
TTTGAGCTCGTGGGCTACGAGCCTTCACAAACAGGTGGGCAATATGTGTTTCAGGTCAGCCCCAAAACCCGGAGCACCTACGTCTATCGTGGCAAGGTCTGGGTAGACGGAACCGACTTCGCAGTCACCCGCATTGACGCCGAACCAGCCCAGAACCCATCGTTCTGGACGAAGAAGAGCGAAATTCATCATGAATACAAAAAGGTCGAAGCCTTCTGGCTGCCGGCCCGGAATGAGTCCGTTAGCTACATCCGGCTGGGAGGGCGCGCCACTTTGACCATCGAGTACAAGAATTACCGAGTGACGGATGGCCGCCTGCCACGAGAAGCGGGGACCGTACCATCATCGGTTGAGACCGCACGTTAAGACCATATGAGATAGCGGGGTGCCCCATCCTAACGGCGCGTTTTTTGCAACGTTAGGGTGGGATTCCCCCGACCTCTCAAACTTGGGATTTGTCGCAAAATCGCGCCTGGGTAAACGTCGAGTCGAGCTTGATAAAATATCACTTTAGATTTATTCTAACCATTCATGCAAACTGAAGCGATCAGACAGTCCCTGGAGGACTGCGGGCTGCGTTGCACACCGCAGCGCTATGCTGTCATGTCCTTTCTGATGGAGTGCCACCGTCATCCCACGGCTGCAGAGATTTTCGAAGCCGTGAATCGAGTGGATCCGCGCTCGTCCAGAGCCACAACTTACAACAATCTCCGCGACCTGGTACAAGCAGGCTTGGTGCGTGAAGTCGCCGTCGAGGGCCGCGCCGCGCGCTTCGACTCGAAAGGCATGCGGCATCACCACTTCATCTGCGACCGCTGCGGCAATGTTGAGGATATTGAGTGGTACAAAGTACCCAAGCCGGCTTCGGGCTCGCTTGGCAAACGCGTGCTTCGAGAATGTGAGTTAATTTTTCGCGGTCTCTGTACGAAGTGCGCTCCACGTCACGCTTCCCGATAGGCAGGTTCGCAGAGGTCTATACGACACCGCCGGCGTGCGACCACGCGGTCGCTCCAAGGGTTTTAGGTCGTCACAGCTATTTTGATTAATTCGAAGGAAGATACACACATGGAAAACAAAGCTCCAGTCACCGTTGACCCTCATGCTCAGGCAACCCAGCAACCCGTCGAAGGCAAATGCCCATTTACAGGCGCAGCTTCTGGCCACACGAACCGCGACTGGTGGCCGAATCAGCTGAACGTTCAGGTCCTTCACCAGCACTCCCCCGTTTCCGACCCGATGGGCGAGGAATTCGACTACGCAAAAGAATTCAAGACTCTCGATCTGAATGCCGTCGTCAAAGATCTCCACGCCTTAATGACTGACTCGCAGGATTGGTGGCCGGCGGACTTCGGCCACTACGGAGGCCTCTTCATCCGCATGGCATGGCACAGCGCGGGAACGTACCGCATCGGCGACGGCCGCGGCGGTGCCGGAGCGGGACAGCAGCGCTTCGCCCCGCTCAATAGCTGGCCCGACAACGTCAACCTCGATAAGGCGCGCCGGCTTCTGTGGCCCATCAAGCAAAAGTATGGCCGCAAAATCTCCTGGGCCGACCTGATGGTTCTCGCCGGCAACGTGGCCCTCGAATCCATGGGCTTCAAGACTTTTGGGTTCGGCGGTGGCCGCGCCGATACCTGGGAACCTGAAACGGACGTCTACTGGGGTCCTGAAGGCAAATGGCTGGCGGATGAGCGCTACAGCGGCGAGCGCGAGCTGCAGGGTCACCTGGGCGCCGTGCAGATGGGTCTCATCTACGTGAACCCCGAAGGTCCAAACGGCAACCCGGATCCCCTTGCGGCAGCCAAGGATATTCGCGAAACGTTTCGCCGCATGGCAATGAACGACGAAGAAACCGTCGCGTTGATTGCGGGCGGTCACAGCTTCGGCAAAACACACGGTGCCGGCCCTGCCGACAATGTGGGGCCCGAGCCTGAAGCCGCCACCATCGAAGAGCAGGGCTTCGGCTGGAAGAGCAAGTTCAAGTCGGGCAAGGCCGGGGACGCGATCACCAGCGGCCTCGAAGTGATCTGGACCACGACGCCCACGAAGTTTAGCAACAACTACTTTGAGAATCTTTTCAACTACGACTGGGAACTGACCAAGAGCCCGGCGGGCGCGAATCAGTGGACACCGAAGAACGGTGCCGGCAACGGCACCGTGCCCGATGCGCACGATCCGTCGAAGCGTCACGCCCCTTCCATGCTGACCACGGATCTCTCCCTGCGCTTCGACCCGGCATACGAAAAAATCTCGCGGCGCTTTCTTGAGCATCCTGATCAGTTCGCCGATGCCTTTGCCCGCGCCTGGTACAAGCTGACCCACCGCGACATGGGCCCGATCGCTCGTTATCTCGGACCGCTCGTCCCGAAAGAAATTCTGCCCTGGCAGGATCCAATCCCCGCGGTGGACCATCCGCTGGTGTCGGAGCAGGACGCTGCGGCTCTGAAGGCGAAGATCCTCGCCTCCGGCCTCACCGTCTCGCAATTGGTATCGACCGCCTGGGCGTCGGCATCGACCTTTAGAGGTTCGGACAAGCGCGGCGGAGCCAACGGCGCGCGCGTCCGCCTTGCGCCCCAGAAGGACTGGGCAGTCAATCAGCCAGCCCAGCTGGCGAAGGTTCTGCAGACGCTGGAAGGAATCCAGAAAGAATTCAACAGCGCGCAGAAAAACGGCAGCAAAGGCAAGAAGATTTCGCTGGCGGACCTGATTGTTCTCGCCGGCGATGCGGCGATCGAGAAAGCCGCCAAGGCTGCCGGCTACGACGTAAAAATCCCGTTCACACCGGGCCGTATGGACGCGTCGCAAGAACACACCGACATCGAGTCTTTCGAACCGCTCGAACCAAAAGCGGATGGCTTCCGCAATTACCTCAACGGCAAGCAGCGCCTCGCTCCTGAGGAACTGCTGGTCGATCGAGCACAACTACTGAGGCTGACGGCCCCGGAGACTGACCGTTCTCGTCGGTGGCCTGCGCGTGCTGGGAGCGAATGCTGGGAATTCCAAGCACGGCGTATTTACGAACAAGCCCGAAACGCTGACCAACGACTTCTTCGTCAACCTGCTCGACATGAGTACGCAATGGCAGCCGTCGAATGAATCGAACGGCTCCGGAACGGTGTACGAGGGGCGCGACCGTAAGACGAACGAAGTGAAGTGGACCGCCACTCGGGTCGACCTGATCTTCGGTTCGCACTCGCAGCTGCGCGCGCTCGCCGAGGTCTATGGCAGCTCCGACGCGAAGGAGAAGTTCGTGAAAGACTTCGTGGCGGCGTGGACCAAAGTGATGAACCACGATCGCTTCGACGTCGCTGCCTGATGCTTAGGGAAGAATTGTAAGAGACAAGGCCACGGCCATGGAGGGACGGGCGTCCCCGCCCGTCCCTCCAACGATTAGCTGTGGCCTTTTTCTTTGCTGCAATAGAAATCCGCCCTACAACCCTGGCGGCCCCGCCAATGCTCGCATCGGTTTCACATGTCGCCGATCGCACGTGTTGCCGAGGCATCCCAGGTGCCAGCCCTCCTGGATGGTTGCCAGCATTGAGTAGTGATTGAATGGTGTTCCCGAACTGCGAGCGAAGCGCAAAGCGTTCGAGATCACCAGCCCCACGACGTGCCCACCACCCGGATTCGCATTGCAGCAGCCGCTGGTGTCGCCGAAGCCATCTGGCCCGGTCCCAGTGAAGTCGCTTTCATCCCATACGATGAAGATCACCGAGTTCCCCGTCCATGCCTTCGAAGTCATGATGGCATTGACTGTGTTGAGCAGGAACGTGTCGCCGGCGCGAATCAGCGCTGGTACCTGCGAAAAATCGCAGGGATCATCCGGCGTCGAGCCGCGCCCATGCATGTCATTGCACTGATCGGGGCTGATCCACACGTAGTCGGCAACCGTGTTGTTAGCGAGATCGGTTGCGAACTGACTGAAGTCCACAATATTCGCTACCCGCGCCGCGTTGTTCTGCACATCGGCGTAGGAAATGAACGGATTGTGCTTGCGCTCGTACAGTTGGTTACCACAGGAGTGATCCAGCGGCGTCGTGCAGAGCGAGTAGGACTGCATGTACGCCTTCCACGTCTTGTGGCGATGTTCCAGCTGATCCACGATGTTTGGCACGTCGATGGTGATGTCGTTGTCGTCCACCACGCCGTTCAACGCACCCGAGGTTGCGCCGATGTAGTTTGGCTGGCTGGGATGGGCCACGCCGTAGTAGTTGGCCGCCAGACCGGTGGTGTTGGCTGCGAAGTTGGTGAACGGTGCGTTGGCGTTGCCGATCAGCGTGTCGTATCCGGTGTTCTCCATCATGATGACGAACACGTGATCGAAGCCGTGGCCATCGTCGCCGCGCTGCGCCCACATGGGAGCAACCAGCACTGCGAGTACGATGAGCACCGCGCAGGTTCGTGTTCCTCTCCGCTGAATCGTTCGAGAGACGGTGTCGAGATTCATGCAATTCTCCTGGAAGATTTTGGAATTTGGTCGAGCAGATGCCGCGCCCCAAGCCGCTTCTGGACCCCTGTCGAGAAAAAGAGTGACGCGATTTTAGTCCGAAGCGACTCGCTGTCAAGAAGGTTCGGTTGTGGATTCCTGCCGGGTGCACCAACGACGGACCACAAGGAGGGTTCACTCGCGCTCGCTGATCAACAAGTGCCGCGAATCCCTGCGCCGGAACGCGGTCTACACTGCCCAGCGGTTTGGCTCGCCCGGACGCAGGGTGGCTCATTCGTCTCAAAGTGATTCACTTATAGCTAAGTTGTTGAAAGCAGGCAGCAGGCTCCTGAGTGATTGAAAACCACCCCGGCGACACTCTATAGAATGCCTGTTAAGGGCGATTGGAGGCCCGTGGAGCGCAGTTCGGGAGTCGGGTGTTGGTTTGGGTTGGACAGGCTCCCGCAACGAGCCTATAAGTCATCCCAGCGCAAAATGTATCTTTAAGTTAACAGCATCCGCAGGCGCGCGGGCTACCGGTCGACATGCTGCTCAGCGAAGGGCCCGACCCAGGGCAACGCAAACCATTCCCCCTGCAAGGCCTTGATCGACAGCAGCAGCCACGTGAAGAATAATGCCAGGCTGACCAATGTCCCGACCAGCATCCACATGAACAACCATCCGAACATGGAAGCGAGCAGGCCGAGCAATGCCATCACGATCACGAGTGCCCAGAAGAAAACGCTTTGGAAAGCATGGAACCGTACGAATTTTCGACGCTGAAACTGTTTCACGAACAGAAACACAACGGCGGGGATGAAAGTGAAGTACGCAAGGGCGCCCACCCACCGATCGTTCCACTCGACGGGCGGTCCGGCAGGCACCGGCTCGGGGATCGCCGGACCGCCCGGCACGGGCGGCTCAGGGGCGAAGAAGTTGCCTTCCTTCACCGGACGGCCGCACGAAGGACAGAACTCGGCCACATCCGGCATCGAGACACCACAATATCCGCACGAGATCGGCATCAAGAATCCTTAAGAGTTCGAACAAAACCTCGCGCAAGCTTCTCGCAGCTACGCCGACTTGGTATCCTCGCATCCGCCGAGCGAAGCCACGGGCTCTGCTGAAGACTAGCGACTGACGACCGCACCCTACACCACGCGTCCGGCCCCATTCTTTTTCTTCCGGCAATCCTCGCAGACGCCGTAAATCTGGAACGAGTGCCGCGTAGTCATGTAGTGATACTTGCGGCCGATGTCCCGCTCCAGCTTGTCGACCTCGTTCGAGAAGAACTCCACAGAACTCCCGCAGCCGGTGCACACCATGTGATGGTGGCTCCGCCGATTGTACTGGTGCTCGTAGCGGGCAATCCCGTCGTGAAAGGCGACTTCGCTCGCCAAACGGCATTCCGCGAGCAGCTTCAGTGTGCGATAAACCGTGGTGTACCCAATTCTCGGATCTTTCTTTTTCACCAGCCGATACAGCTCATCGGTCGATAGATGCTCGCGAGTTTCCAGGAATGTTCGCAGAATCGTGTCGCGCTGCGCGGTCTGCTTCAAACCGACGCTCTTCAGATGCTGGTGAAGAATACCCTGCGCTTCCCGCACCATTTCGGCGGAGATGGAAGGCTGGTCATCGATGCGTTTCTGCAGCATGGCTGGGGTTTGGGGCGCTGGCTGACGGGACCAGCCAAATCGCGGCTCTCGGCTCTTTCTCTATATCCAACTCAGGATAACATCGGCCGATCTTTAAAAGACAGCCTTCAGTCACTAGTCGTCAGTCGCCAGCACACCCAGTCGTCAGTCCCGGTCGTCAACCGAGGCCCTCGAATGTTAAAGCCGCTTGACTAGGAGCTAGACACCCGCGCCTTTGCTGATGACTGGTGACTGAAGACTGGCGACTGGTGTTACCCTATCGCCCGTATGAGCTTCGAGCGCTTTGTCAGCTTCCTTGCTCTTGTCTGGTTTCTGGGCGGAGGGTTGTGGCTGCTGATTTCGCCCAACGCTTTCGTCAAGTTTGCCTCGCTCGGCACGCGTCCTAGCCTGTTGCCCAGCCAGGTTAATAAGGCGCGCATTGTGGGATGCGCCGGCCTGGTCATCGGCTTGATCATTGTTTTGGAGCTGGCCAACGGCTACATTCGATAGCGCGGCGATCGCTGATCCTTCGTGTTTGTGGTATCGATCCGCCACACCCTACAATCGTTAGCACACCCATGGCTACCTGGACTCCTGCTGCACCGGAAACGGCGGCACCTACCCGCCCGCGGCGTCGTATTTTCGGAGGCGTCGTGCTGGCGCTGCTCCTGCTGCTGGCGGGCGCCGTCGGATATCTCTACTACGTCGCGCGCTCAGCCCTGCCGCAACTCGATGGCACCATCCACGTCGCTGGCCTGACGGCGCCCGTGCACGTCACCCGCGATGCGCACGGAGTCCCTGACATCGAGGCTGCTACGCTCGACGATCTGTTCTTCGCGCAAGGCTACGTCACAGCCCAGGACCGTCTGTGGCAGATGGACGTAATGCGGCGCTTCGCAGCCGGAGAGATGGCAGAGTTGCTGGGGCCTTCCCTGCTCGAGCACGACCGCGAGCAGCGCATCCTGGGCCTGCGCGACGCCGCCCGCAAAGCCGCAGACGCCTTGTCGCCTCGCGACCGCCCTTATTTCGAAGCCTACGCGCGTGGCGTGAACGCGTTTCTGACTGCGCACCTCAAACACCTACCCATCGAATTTCGCATGATCGGCTATGAGCCCAAGCCGTGGCTGGTCGAAGACTCACTGCTGATGGGCGCTCGCATGGTGCAGGATCTGAACCACGGCACGTATCAGAGTGCCCTGGTGCGGGAAAAGATCCTGGCTCGCCTCGGTCCTGACCTCACCAACGATCTGTTCGTAAACACTTCATGGCGCGACCGGCCGCCCACCGGCTCCGGCCGCCGCATCGATGACGAAGAGCGTCCCTCGCGGAAGCAAAACGACGACGACGATGACGACGAGATGGATTCCGGGTCCGACAGCAACATCGCGCGCCATCATTCTTCCTCATCCCCGCGTTCAAAAAAGTATGCGGCCGTAAACGCTTCTACATCGTCGACGGGCGGGGACGCCCGTCGCTCCATCGCGGCGCGTGCCCTACGTCCCGAACTCGTTCCCGGATCCAACAACTGGGTCATCTCCGGCGAACACACGGTGTCGGGCAAGCCGCTGCTCTCGAACGATATGCATTTAGGCCATCAGATGCCCAACCTATGGTACGAGGCCCATCTGCATGCGGGCGACTACGACGTCATCGGCGTCACGTTGCCTGGCGTTCCTTTCGTGATCGTCGGACACAACCAGCGCGTTGCTTGGGGCTTCACCAACGTCGGCCCGACCGTGGAAGATCTGTATATCGAAATCGTGAATGATCAGGGCGGGTACCAGACACCGCAAGGTTGGCAGCCGCTTGAGCATCGCAAGGAAGTCATTCACGTCAAGGGACAGGCCGACGTGACGCTCGACGTCGCCCTCACGCGCCACGGACCGATCATCACCGACCTGATTCCGGGTGAGACACGCAAGATCGCGCTACGCTGGACGCTTTACGATTCGCTACACAATCCTTTTTTCGACATAAACTCGGCGCAGAACTGGGACGAGTTTCAGAAGGCGTTCGCGCAATTGCCCGCGCCCGGACAAAACGTCGTTTACGCCGACGTCGACGGGCACATCGGCTACCACACTACGGGCCACATTCCGATCCGCGCGGCGGGCGACGGCAGTCTTCCCGTAAGCGGCGCCGACGATCAGCACGAGTGGAAGGGATACATCCCGTTCGACAAGCTGCCCAGCGTGTACGATCCGCCCTCGGGCATCCTGGCGACCGCCAATTCGCGGATCTCTCCTGACAAGTACCCGTACAGCATCAGCACGGAATGGGATCCGCCTTGGCGCACGGATCGCATCTACCAGGTACTCGAGTCAGGACGGAAGTTTGCGGCCGCCGACATGCTCTCGTTGCAGACCGATGTCTATTCGGCCTTTGACCGCTTCTGCGCAGAGCGCTTCGTGTATGCGCTCGACCACGTAAAAAACTTGTCGCCACGCGCGCAGCAGGCTCGCGACCTGATGCGCGACTGGGATGGGCGGCTCTCGATCAATTCCGCAGCCGCCACCATCGAGAACCGCGCGCAGTACGAATTGCGCCGCCTGCTGCTCGAACCGAAGCTTGGGCCCGCGCCGAAACAGGCGTGCCGACAATGCGGGCCACGTCTCATCGCAGATTTTCAGCTGGAAGAGTTATCGTTGGTTCAGTTCGTCGATCTGGCTCGAAAACGTCCTGTCCAAGCAGCCTCCACGCTGGCTGCCCGATGGCTATCCCAACTACGAGTCACTACTGGCCGCAGCTGTGGATGCGGCCGTCAACGAACAGGAAGCGCCAAAAGATCTGGCCCAGTGGCGCTGGGGAACATTCGCACCCATCGATATTGAACATCCCGTCCTGAATCGTCTGCCCCTGATCGGCCGCTGGACCGGTCCTGGCCTGCACGAACAATCGGGCGGCAGCCTGACGATCAAGCAAGTCGGCCGCACGTTCGGCCCCTCCGAACGCTATACCGCCGACCTGGCCGACCTGGACCAATCCACACTGAACACTGTGACAGGCCAGGGCGGGAACTTCTTGAGCCCCTACTACATGGACCAGTGGACCGCCTGGTACGAGGGCACGACGTTTGCTTTGCCGTTTACGAAGCAGGCGGTGGAGAAGGCAGCGGGGCATCGGTTGGTGTTAAGTAACTAGGTCTTGGGTGTTAGGTCTTGGGTGTTAGGTCTTAGGTCTTGGGTGTTAGGTCTTGGGTGTTAGGTCTTGGGTGTTAGGTCTTGGGTGTTGGGCACAAGGTTTCTGGTACGTCTGGAACGTGACAACCATCACTGAACCCTATAAGCAACGACGTTAGGGTGCTCGTATTGTGGCAAATCAGAGCGTCGGATATCGTGACTTGGTGGTTTGGCAACGGGCGATGGACCTAGTGATCGCAGTCTATCGTTGCACCAAGATGTTTCCGCGTGAGGAACTGTTCGGGTTGGCGTCTCAAATGAGGCGCGCCGTCGTCTCCGTCCCCAGTAATATTGCCGAGGGTAAGGGACGTCGTTCGCAAAAGGAATTACTGCAGTTTCTTTATCATGCGAGAGGATCGTTGCTGGAGTTGCAGACTCAAATCACGGTAGCGGAGAGGCTCGCATATTTAGATCAACGCGAGGCGAGTGCTCTGGAAGGCCATGCGAACGAAGTGGGACGATTGTTGAATGGGCTAATAAGTCGTTTTCATATGGCCTCTCCGGTACAGGCAGAGGCGGAGGCATCATAGATACCCTAGTTAAACTAAGACGCGAAACCTAACACCCAACACCCAAGACCTAACACCTGCGCTCAAAAATCTATCAACTTCACATCCACCGCGTTCCCCAAAATATCGATCGACATCAATGTGTAGATCTTGTCAGTGGTGGTGTCGTAGATGCGGAACTGGCCTCCCTCGACTACGTAGAACACCGTGCGGTTGGTGACGGGCTGCAGGCCGGTGACGTCGCCGTTGTCGGGCGGGATGACGAGGTTTCCGTTGTTGGTGTTGTAGATGGCCAGGCAGCCGCGCTGCTCGTCTCCGGTATTGACGGGCACGATGTTCGTGCAGGTGCGCGATCCGACGAACAGTTGGCCGTCGCCGCTGATATCGATCTTGGTGTGGTACCCGTCTGGAATCACTGCAACTGGTTGCACGGGCGTCGTAGATAACGACGTCAGATCGACAATCGTCAGTCGTCCGCACGTCGCTGCAGCTGTCGTTGGTCCGCCAGTGCAGGTGTTCGAGCCGGTGGGCGGATTCCCCGCGACGTACATCGTCTGTTCCCTTTGATGAAGCCAACCGTCGCACCGCCCGGTATGGGCGTCGCAGGTCCGGCCACGGGATTAGCGGGATCGTGCAGATCCAGAGTTTGCACGCTGGCCTGCACGCCTCCGCACTCAGGACCGCAGTTCAGGATCCAGGCTTGCGTATTGTCGCTACTGAAAAATCCCGCAATCGGACGATCGAAGCCGGACACTACCTGGCATACGACGGGGTCGGGCGGAGTCGGATTGCAAGTTGCGTTCTTCTGACCGGGCTGAATGTTAAAGGGTGAGACGACCGTCACCGAATCCGAGTCGTCACTGAAAGTCAGCAAACGGCTGCCGTCGCCGCTTTGCGCGAGGTAATGCGCCGCGGGAATAGGAAGGGTGGCGGTGTTTGCGGCAGTCAGGCTCGAGATGAAGATGCCCCCTGCGGTCCCGCCGCCAGGCACCGGCGCGGTCGGCACCGCGAAGTAAGCCTTGGTGTTGTCGACCGCGATGACCGCGCTCTCGCTCGCACCAGGCAGCGCGACGTTGTTCACGCTCATCGCCTCCTTCACGTTGTCCATCACGCCGAACGAGGTCCCGGAACTGCTGATAGCCAGGGTCAGCTTTCTGTCGTTGGACTCCACCATCATGCCCGGCAAGAAAATGGTGCTGCCACCAATCGCCTGCAATGGCGCGCGGCGATCCTTAGAGGCGTCGATGATGATCAAACCCGCAGCGATCACACCCTGCACGTCTTGCGATATCAGGGCGCGGAACTTCAGTCCCGAAGTTCCACCGCTGGTGGACGACGAACCGTTGTACCCGCCGCATGACAGGGTCAAACCGGTCAGGGCGCAGACCACCAGAACGAGGACGGTTTTTTTCAAACAGGCCACTCCCAAGAGCATGATAGAGAAAGATTTGGACGCGAAACTCCGGATTATAACAGAGCCTCTCGGCCCGACTCGGTGGCCGCGCGTCTCTGTTTCAATGCTGCCTCACCTTAGATGCAAAACCCGCAGTCATCTTGTATTCTCGAAGCACGATGGCATCAGATTTCCTCTCCCGGCTAAGCAAGTCTCCTGTTTTGTGCGATGGAGCGATGGGTACCCTGCTGTACGCGAACGGCATTTTCATCAACCGCTCGTACGACGAACTCAATTTGTCACAGCCCGACCTGATCCACTCCGTGCACCAGGGCTACCTGCAGGCTGGCGCAGAAATTATTGAAACCAATACTTTTGGAGCGAACAGCTTCCGCCTTGGCCGACATAGCCTGGCGGATAAAGTGCGTGAGGTGAACCTGGCTGGCGCGCGTCTGGCACGCGAGGCCGCCAAGAGTTTCGATGTCTGGGTTGCCGGTTCGGTTGGCCCGCTGGGTATTCGAATCGAACCGCTGGGCAAAACTTCGTTCGAAGAAGCGCGTGCAGCATTTCGCGAACAGATTGAGGCGCTTGCCGAAGGCGGCGTCGATCTCCTGATTCTCGAGACGTTCGGCACCGTCGAGGAACTGCACCAGGCGATGCTGGCGGCTCGCGACGTCAATCCGAAACTGCCCGTGGTCGCCTCGGTGACGGTGGATGAAGATTCCAACTGTCTGGACGGTTCTGACCCCGAGACATTTGCCGCGAAGCTGGCCGACTGGGGAGCCGACGTCATCGGCTGCAATTGCAGCATCGGGCCGGTCGCGATGCTCGACGCGATCGAGCGCGTGCGCGCCGTGACTACCCTGCCCCTGGCCGCACAACCGAACGCCGGCATGCCGCGTTCGGTGGAAGGTCGCAACATCTACTTATGCTCGCCCGAGTACATGGCAAGTTATGCGCGCAAGTTCGTCGCCGCCGGCGTACGACTGGTAGGGGGATGTTGCGGAACCACTCCCGAGCATATTCGCTCGATGAAGTCGGCTCTGCGCGCGGGCGAAGCGCGGGCGGCACGGGTGCAGGTGTCAGCGCCGCATCCAGTTCCCTCCGCGGCGACCGCTACTCCCCTTAAAGAGCGTTCGCGCCTCGGCAAGAAACTGGCGGCGGGCGAATTCGTCACCATGGTGGAGATTGTTCCCCCTAAAGGCACCGATGTTGGGAAGGAAGTCGAAGGCGCGCGGTTTCTGAAGTCCGTGGGCGTGGATGCGATCAACATTCCCGACAGCCCCCGCGCTTCGGCCCGCATCTCGAACCAGGCGCTGTCGCTGATCGTGCAGCGCGAAATTGGGATCGAAGCAATCCTGCACTACACCTGTCGCGATCGGAACGTGCTTAGTATGCAGTCGGATTTGCTGGGCGCGGCAGCGATGGACATCCGCAACCTGATTTGCATTACGGGCGATCCGCCGAAGATGGGCAACTATCCAGACGCGACGGCCGTGTTCGATGTCGATGCCATTGGACTCGTGAATATCGTGCACAATCTGAATCGCGGCCTCGATATCGGCGGCAATGCGATTGGCTCAGGGACTGGTTTCGTGATCGGAGTCGGCGCGAATCCTGGACTGCCCAACATCGACGAGGAAATCCGGCGCTTCGAATACAAAGTCGAGGCCGGTGCCGAATATGCGGTGACGCAGCCGGTGTTCGATCTTGCGTTGCTGGAGAAATTCCTGAAACGCATCGAGCACTGCCGCGTGCCGGTGGTGGCGGGTATCTGGCCGCTGGTGAGCGTGCGCAACGCGGAGTTCATGAAGAACGAGCTGCGCGTGTCGGTCCCCGATTCCGTCGTGGAGCGCATGGCGAAGGCGTCAACACCGGAAACGGCGCGCCAGGAAGGCGTTGCCATCGCACGCGAGATGCTGATCGCCGTGCGCGAGATCGTACAGGGTGCACAGATCAGTGCCCCCAATGGAAAGTATTCGGCGGCGGTGGATGTGCTGGAGGCGCTGGGGGCTAGTCGTCAGTCTCCAGTCGCCAGTCGCTAGCAAGAAAGACGATGGAGGGACGGGCGTCCTCGCCCGTCGAGTCGACATCGGCGGCGACAAAAACTGTTATCAGATCTTCAACAACCTTGCGACTTCCGGTTGTCCAAATCCCGAAAAATTCACCTCAGCGTAACTCGGCTGGATCGTTCCCCGAGTCCAAGTGTCAGCTGAGTTAAGACCCTCCAACTAGATTTCACGCTAAGCGCCTCGACGGGCGGGGACGCCCCGTCGCCCCATAGTCTTGTTGGAGCTAGCGACTAGTGACTGACGACTGGCGACTACTTACCACACCTTGCACACCTTCGCCCCCACCATCGGCTGTCCCTTCTTGCACGAAAAGGTTTCCGCGAACTCCGGCATGTTCACCACGACGCCGTTGATGCGGTACTTTGCGGTCGAGTGCGGGTTCGTGACTACCCATTCCCGCACTTGTTCCGGCCGTTCGTTGGCGCAATCCCATTGCGCGAAGCCGACGAAGAAGCGCTGCTCGGGAGTCAGGCCGTCTTTGTCTTCCAGCTTCAGATCCTTGGTCGCGTCTTTCCATGCGATGTAGGCGAGGATTTCGCCGCCCAGGTCAGCGACGTTTTCGCCCAGCGTCAGCTTGCCGTTCAGGTGGATGTCGTCGACCGCGACGTATTGCGAGTACTGGTCGTCCACGCACTTGGTGCGTTCTTCGAATTTCTTCTGATCGTCGGGCGTCCACCAGTTCTTGAGATTGCCTTTGGCATCGAACTGGCTGCCTTCGTCGTCGAAGGCGTGGGTGAGTTCGTGGCCGATGGTGCCGCCGGTGTCGCCGTAGTTGGGAGCGTCGTCCATCTTCGCGTCATAGAGCGGCGGCTGGAGCACGCCTGCAGGAAAGTTGATGTCGTTGACTTGCGGATTGTAGTAAGCGTCGACGGTGGGCGGCGTAATCTGCCATTCGCCGCGGTCCGTGGGCGTGCCGATCTTGTCGAGCTGCCGCTTCGCTTCGAAGGCCGTGGCATTACGTACGTTCGCGGCGAAATTGTCGGGCTTGATGTCGACTGAACTGTAGTCGCGCCATTTGTCCGGGTAGCCGATTTTGTTGTGGATGGAGTGCAGCTTGGTCAGTGCCTGCTGCTTGGTGACGGGACTCATCCAGTCCAGCTGGTTGATGCGTAACTCCATCGCTTTTTCGATCTCTTCGAGCATTTTGCGCGTGCTGGCCTTCAGTTCCGGCGAGAATACCGCCCGCACGTAGGCCTGGCCCAGCGCTTCACCCAGGTCGTGATCGGTGAACTCGACGCAGCGCTTCCAGCGAGGTTCCTGCTCCTGTGCCCCGCGCAGATACTTCTGGTAGAAGTCAAAATAGGCCGTCGAAAATTCCTCGGACAAGTACGGTGCATTGATGTTCGCTATGTGGAAGCGCAGATAGTTTTTCCAGTTGTCCACGGATTCTGCAGCCAGCGACGTGTTCAACTGCTTCATGAAATCGGGCGACAGGACGTTCACAACCTGGAACGGCGGCGGGTTCAGGGCTTTCCAATATGCGTTCCAATCCCAGTTGGGAGTCAGAGCCGCCTGTTGAGCGGGCGACATCTTGTGCACGATCTTGTACGGATCGCGCCGCTCCGTGCGCGTCTGCGATGCTTTCGCGAGCGCCATCTCGATGCGCATGACGGTCTCCGCATTCGTTTTGGCCTGCGCAGCGGAGTCGCCCATTAAAGCAAAAATCTTCTGGACATGTTGTACATAGCGTTCCCGATTTTCTTTCGACTTCGCATCGTCCTTGGTGTAGTAGTCGCGGTCGGGAAGGCCGAGCCCACCCTGATCGATGGCGGCGATCTGCTGGTCGGAGTTGTCGGGATCCTGGAAGGAGCCCGGGCCGAACATGATCTCGCCACCGAGATCCTCGAACTGCAGATGAGCCACCACGGTCGCAAGGTCTGTCCTGGATTTGATAGCCGCGATGGAGTCGAGTTGCTGCTTGATGGGCGTGAAGCCGCGGCGGTTCACTGCTGCTTGGTCAACGCACGACCCGTAGAAGTCGCCGATCTTCTGATCAACCGTATCGCGATCCTTGGCGGCCGCCGCGCGTTCCAGGATCGAACGCAACAGCACGAGGTTGTCTTCGTAGAGCTGGCCATATCGCCCCCAGGAAGTGCGGTCAGCCGGAATGGGATTCGCCTTCTTCCAGCCTCCGCACGAGTACTCATAAAAATCGACGCAGGGATCGACAGTCTTGTCCATCGCGCTCACGTCCAGGCTGGGACGATACGGCAGTCCGGTCTTCGAGTGAGGAGTATCGGGCGAACTGGGAGGTTGCGCCGATTGGGAGGCAGAGAAAGGACTCAACGCCAGCAAAACGATCGCGGCGTTGATCGTAGAAACGATTTTGTGAATTGTCATAGAAGTAATTCCGTTCTGCAGGTTACCAGACATCTCTCGCATCTAGCCTTACAACAAATTTACGGGCATTAGCGGTAAGAAGTTGCATTACAATCGAGTCAGGAGTTCCCTTGGCAAAGTTTGAGGAGTGTCTGCAGCGCCTGGAAAAGATTGTCCAGGAACTGGAGAAAGGCGATGCGCCGCTGGAGAAGTCGCTGACCTTATTCGAAGAAGGGATGCAGCTTTCCGCGACCTGTCGCAAAGAACTCGAGCAAGCCGAAGGCAAAGTGGAAATCCTCTTAAAGCAGAACGGCAAACTTCAGCCGGTTGCTTTTGAGCCTGAGAACGAAAAGGTTCCCTCGAGAAGATAAGGGGAAGTGGGGCTCAACTGGTTGTGCATTTTTAATGTCTGCGGCGAGTGCGTTCTTTCAGCATAGAGCGCACGCAACGCAGCCTCTCCCACCGTGTCACGATACGGTTGAATCAGGGGGTAGTATGCAGGCCCTGACCATCATCGTGTTCCAGCGCGATCCGCGACTGGCGCAATCTCTCGCTTCCACCCTCAGCCATCACTACCACGCAGTTCACGTCGCCAATTCCGTGGAGGAATTGCGTGTGGACGTTGCCCGTTACCGCGCGGAAGTCGCGGTGCTCGATGTTGAAGCCACCAACCTGATGGAGGTGGCGCGCCTGCACTGCGAGTATCCGGGCGTCTCGATCGTCTGCACGCACCGCGTGGCGGATGAAGAAATGTGGACGGCCGCGCTCACCGCCGGAGCCAGCGACATGTGCCCCTCGTTCGATACTCAGGGGATTGCCATGTCGGCCGAGCGCAGCGCGTCGTTTCTGCATTCGCAGGCATCGGCGTAGAAAACAGGTCACAGGTGACAGGGGGACGCCTTTGGCGTCCCTCTTCGTTGCATATTCTGATTTATCGACGAATTGACAAGCTATGATGTGTCGGCAACCGACACGATATGGCACATCCCGATCTGGACGAACTATTTAAAGCGCTTCTTTCAATGGCCGAGACGCTGCTGACCAAACACGGAGAGTTCTACCCGATTGGTGCGATTATGTTGTCGGATGGCGAAATCCGGCATGTGGGCGCAAGAATTCAAGACGACGACCATCCGCCATCTCAGTCATCGATTGATCTATTGACCGAGAACTTCCAAAAAGAAGCTAAGAAGGGCAAACTCCGCGCTGCGGGAATATGCCATGACGTTCTAACGGTTCCACCGGGCGAACATCAGAAGCAGGATGCCATCTGTTGTTGTCTTGAACATTGTCTCGGTGAAGCAGTCGATGTATACGAGCCTTACGTCAGGACTGAAGACGGCAGTTTCCAGTATGGCGAGATCTTTGCTGCCAAACGGACGCCGCAGTTCTTCTGCCAGATACCACGTTCTTAGTTCATAGTTCTGACGATGAGCGCTCTATGCAAAACGACTGGCAATTGCGAACCATGAATTGATGGAGCGGGAGACCGGGATCGAACCGGCGACATCCAGCTTGGGAAGCTGGCGTTCTACCGCTGAACTACTCCCGCTCGCCGATGCTGATGCGAGAGTACCACTGACGACGAGGCCCCGCAATAACTCGGCCCTCGCATCCGGCCCCGGGCGAGATTGGCACTGCCCTGTCGGACAAGAGTGTCCGACCCCTCTAGCCAACGTCGGAAATCAGTGCGGGCTGCGAGATGAGGACGCCTGCAGTTCGGCATCGCAGCGGGCGATCTGGGTGAGGACCTGCTGGCGCTCGTCGCGCTCGTCGCTTTCCAGCTCATTCCGTTTTTCTTTGTTCGTCCACACCGCGAGGCTTTTCTCATACCAGGACCGGGCCTCGCGCCACTTGGCTGCTGCCTGTGCGCGTGACAGATGTCCAGCCAACGAAGTGCAGGCGTTGCCCATGGTGGAGTTGGCCGCGGCGTATCCGGTGCGCACGTAGCGATTGCTGGCAGTGTCAGGGGACATGGCCCGAAATGTGTTCAGCGATTCCTCAAGAATAGGGAGTGCGGCCGCGGGTTGGCCCGAGAGCACCAAGGTTTGGGCAATGGCGTTATCCGTAAACCCGAAGTTCGCGCGAGCCAGCGAATTATTGGGGTCGGCCGCGAGCAGGGATCGGAACATTTCGTGGGCTTCGCGCTCGGAAGTCAGGGCGTCAGCGAGCTTGCCCTCCTCTCGCTGAAAATTTCCCACCTTAATGATGGCTTCCGCGAGGAATTCGCGCAGCGAGACGCTGTTGGGTTCGCTCCGCGAGAGCTCGCGGAGAATCTCGACCGCCCTGGCCTGCATGGCGACGGCCTGCAGGCGATTCCCCATCGAGTGCATGGAGTGAGCCATCCCGATGTAGTCGCCGGCGAGATGAGTGCGGAAGTTGACGTTGGACGGATTGATCTGCAGGACGGGTTGCCGGATGGCGGCCGCTTGGCGGTAGTTCTCGAGTGCGCCCGCGGGATCGCCGGTCTTGGAAAGCAGGCCTGCGATGAAGTAATGGCTGCCGGCGAAAAGATCGGTCAGTTCAGGGTCGACCTTGCCGGCAGCCAACCTTTCGGTAATGGGCAACGTCTTGCGAAGCGAGTCGAGGGCACCGTTCATGTCGCCAGTAAATTCGAGCGCGTTGGCGATCCGAAAGTAGTTCCCGGCGAGTTGACGCTGCAGCTTTGCTTCGTTGGGAGAAGAAGCCGCGAGCGACTCGCGAATGCGCAGCGCCTTCCGGTAGCTCGCGAGCGCGCCCGCGCTGTCCCCCAGGTTGGGCGCATAGGGGTAGCCCAGCACATCGCCGACTCTTTCGTATGCCGTGGCGAGTTCGGTCTGCAGTGATTTGTCGCCTTTCGCTTCCCTGCTCAGATTGTCGAGGTACTCGAGCGCTCGGCCTACGAGCAGTTTGCGGGCGGCCGTGGAACCCGGAATGTCGGCGATGGAGCTGTCGATTTCAAAAATGAGCGAGTTAGCCAGTTTGCGGACGTCGTTGAAGCGGCGCTCGGCGATGCGTTTTTCGCGCAGCGTCATCGCCATACCGATGGCCAGAGTCAGGATGACGATCATGGTGGCTGCAACGATCGCCGTATGCCGCCGGATAAATTTTCCCGTGCGGTAGGACCATGAATCCTGCCGGGCGCTCACCGGCAACCCTTGCAAGTGCCGGCGAATATCTTCAGCGAACTGCTCGGCAGACGCGTAACGGCGCTCCGGTTCCTTGCGCATCGCCTTGAGAACGATGTTGTCCAGGTCACCGCGGAGACGCCGCTGCAATTTCTGAACAGAGCCTTCCCCGGTCTGCGGGAAAGAGTCCGGCGGTTTGCCACTTTTTCCGGCCGGCTTGGTTACCGCCGTACTGGGGCGCGCGGGTTCGACTTCACAAATGGCACGGGCGAGATCGGGCGCGCTGGTGGCATATCCGCCATAGGGGCTTTGTCCGGTCAACAATTGGTAAAGGACGACGCCGAGGGAGTAAACATCGCTGGCGGTTGAGACGGCCTGTCCGCGGATCTGCTCGGGGCTCGCGTATTCCGGAGTGAGAGCATGCACCAGCGTCGTTTCCAGACCACCCGTCGGGCTCAGGATTTTCGCGATGCCGAAGTCGAGCAACTTGGGCACCCCTTCAGGCGAGACCAGGATGTTGCTGGGCTTGAGATCGCGATGAATCACCAAGTGTTGGTGCGCGTATTGGACAGCCGCGCAGACGGGCCGAAAGAGTTCGAGGCGTTGAGCAACCGAGAGTTCATGACTCTCGCAATAGCGGTCGATGGGTACGCCATCGACGAGTTCCATCACGAGATAGGGAATGCCGTCGTCGGTGGTGCCGCCATCGAGTAGGCGCGCAATGTTGGGATGATCGAGTCCTGCCAGGATTTGCCGTTCATGGCGGAAGCGTTCAAGGATGAACTGCGAGTCGAATCCGCTGCGTACCAATTTGACCGCAACTTCCCGATCAAATTCGCCATCGGCGCGGACCGCGCGATAGACCTCTCCCATGCCGCCATGCCCGATTTCTTCAAGGATGTCGTAGGCGCCGATACGCCGGCCGGTGCGTGCAGTGCGAGGCGCTTCGAAACCCGGCAAGACAGCCATGGCGGGATCACGCAGAAAACTGCTCTCCGCCTGCACATGCGAACGCAGCAGCGATTCCACTTCACGGTGGAGTTCTGGATCGGTGGCGGAGAGTTTTTCGAGGTAGGGCGAACGCTGCGAAGACTGGAGGGCGAGGACGCTGTCGAGTGCGAGTTTAACCTGCTGCCATCTCTCGGAGTTCATGCAGGCGCCCGGCGCGAGATTTCGCGATGCAGCCAGATTCTTGCGGTCGACCATTCGCGGGATACGGTCGCGGGAGAAATTCCCAATACTTCCGAGGTGTCGTCGATCGACAGGCCTCCGAAGAAGCGCAGCTCCACGATGCGGCTTTGCTGTTCGTCGAGTTTGGCAAGATCCTGCAGGGCTTCGTCGAGGACGACGACATCCAGATCTGCCTGCTGCGCCATCAGCGAGCCTTCCTCGATCGTGACCTTGCAGGCGTTTCCACCGCGCTTGGCCGCTTGATGGCCACGCGCATATTCCACCAGAATCTGCCGCATGAGTCGGGCCGCGACCCCGAAGAAGTGCGCTCGATTTTGCCACTGAGGCAATTTCTGCCCTACCAGGCGAACGTAAGCTTCGTGAACCAGTGCGGTGCTTTGTAGAGTGTGGTCGGAGCGCTCGCGCTGCAGATAGCGGTGCGCCATACCGCGCAGTTCGCTGTAAACAATCGGCATCAGCGAGTCGAGAGCTTTCCGATCCCCGTCCCGCCAGCGCACGAGAAGTTGGGTCACCTGTTCTGAGGAGTCTTGCAAGGAGGCCGCCCCGGGCGCCATGGGGGTGGCGCGATGTGGGGCGAAGCATAGCTTGTTTTCGGCAGCCTGTCAATCAACTGAAAAGACGTGGGTTAGGCAATTTGTAAGCTGCTTTTTGCACCAGGTCGGTCCGGTAAAGCAGGCCGTCGCGGCGGCAATTGTAAGAATTTGTTCGCAATCCCAAGATTTTTGCCTGCTCTTGAGAGGATTTGGCGGTCCTTTTCGCATTACCACTCAGGAGAGCAGTCGTTCCCCGGCCTGACCCGCTTTGAGGGGAGGTCGGCCGGGGGGCTCAATCGAAGCTGCTTTCCGCAAGCCAAACCATTTCCAAAGGAGTTCCTATGAACTGCAAGTGGTTGCGACAGCTCTCCTGCATGCTCGCGCTGCTGCTGGCCGCGATGGCGGCACAGTCTGAAGACCTGCATCTGAAGAAGAACATTTCGGTCGGCGGTAATGTGGTTTCCAGCAGTGAAACATCGATCAAGGGCCAACGCACGCGCGATGTCACACAGACTCCGGCGGGCGCGACGGTGTCTCTACGCCAATGCGACCTGAAGCGCACCGTGACTTTGAACGACCAAGCGCAAAGTTACATGGTTGTGAACGATCCACAGGATGCCGCAGCGGCGCGCGCGGCCGCGATGGTCACTGGCGCTCCAGCTCCCGAAGAAAAGAAGGAAGGCGGTCGCGTCGAAGTTAGCTCGACCATCACCGATACCGGCGAACGCAAGCAGATATTTGGACTGAACGCCCGTCACCTGAAAACCAAGGTGACCGAGAAATCCTCTGACGACGCCTGCTCAAAGGTTGACCAGACATTTGAAGTCGACGGCTGGTACGCGGATCTTGGCAAAGACGTGGCCAGCTGCGCCTCGTCGATGGCACCGCCCGTCCGGCAGTCCCAGGGATGCCAGGACGCAGTGGTCGAACATCACAGCGGCAGCGGCAAGCCGGGATATCCCCTCGTGCAAAACGTCACCATGCACAATCCTGATGGGAGCACGATGGTGGTGAGCATCAATGTCACCGAAGTCAGCAAGGCGCCGCTTGATGCCGCGCTGTTCGATGTGCCGGCAAGCTACAAGCAGGTGAACTCACTCGCGGAACTGCAGGGACTGCCCCAGATGGCACAGGCCGCTCCCCAACAGCCGGCAGGAGCACAGGGCTTCACGCCTCCGACCCAGCAAGGAAATCCGTACGCCGCCGCCGCGGCGGGCAGCGCGATGAGCCAGCAGATGATGTCGCAGATGGGGGCCGGGGGGATGGGCAACATGGGGAACATGATGCATGCCGGCGCAAACCAACCGGGCGGCGCGCCAATTGCGGTCCCGCAGGCGCTCGGGCCGAAAGCGCCCGGAAAGATTCGCATCGGCGTGGCGCCTCCGGATGCGCAAGTCGGCCAGGGCAGCAATGCCCAAGCGGACTACAGCACCCCCATTCGCAATGCGATGATCCTGCTGATGAACGGCCCGGCCGTGGAGATCGCGGCGCTCGATTCCCGGGTCGCCATGCAGGTGCAGGCGGAAGCACAGCAGAAGCAGTGTGACTACATCCTGTACTCGAGCGTGGCCGTGAAACATCCGCAGAGCAGTGGCTTCGGCAAGTTCATGAAGATGGGCGGCACCATGGCGCAGATGACGCCGATGGGCGCAATGGCGCACGGCATGGGCGGCGTGATGGCGGCGAGCGCAGCATCAGCGGCGGCATCGGCGGCAGCGCAGTCCGCACAGCAGCAAGCTATGAACCAGGTCATGAGTCAACTTTCCGGGTTCAACGGGCAGATCAAGCAGAAGGACGACGTCACCGTGCAGTATCAGCTCACCCAAACCGGCCAGAGCGCACCGCTTGTGCAGAACGCGCTGCAGGGCAAAGCGAAGTCCGACGGTGAAGATGTGCTGACGCCGCTGCTGCAACAGACGGCAAATACCGTGCTCACGCAAGTCAGTACCAAGAAGTAGTCATCCACTCGGGGCGGAGCGTGTTGGGGAGACGCTTCGCCCTTTCTTTCGCTCGAATGCATGCCGCCGTCGAATCTGCAATTGGGGTGACTTATGGGCGCGAGTAACCGGAGTCTGGTAATCCTGGGCAGCGTCGTGCTGGTGGTGATTGTATTGGCGGGATGGGGGCTGAAGGCTATGCTGGCCCGTCCGAAGCCGAATGCACAAAACCAGATGGTGTATCCGCCTGGCCTACCAGCAGGAATGACCTTGCCAACCGCAGTAGCCATGCCCGCGGGTATGCCCATGCCGCCTGGCATGAAACTCCCTCGAGGCGCGATGGCCGCATTCGCCAACATCCTGCCGCCCGGCCTGGTCATTGACGCCACCGAGCAGGAGGCCATGAATAAGCTGATCTCCGAACAGCACCTCAGCAAGCGGGCGGCGGCCTACCTGGTGAAATCGAAGATTCAGCTCATCGACCAAACCAAGACTTCCCTGCACTTCCTGATGACCTTTCCCGACGGAGGCACGATCGATGAGACCGTCACGCTCAAACCCAATCAGCCCTACACGCCGACCGCGGCCGATTTGGAGAGAGCGGCTCGCGGGAAAAGGCCGATTTACAATCCGCGGCTAACCGCTCACAAGAATGGTGATCAAAGCGTCCTGACAACGCTGGAGTACAACGTCCCCAATAGCGCAGTGCCAAAAGAATTGCTCGACCAAATCGGCGCGAGCACGCAACCGGGCGCCGAATTCTTCACGCTGGTGCCGTCTGCTTGGGGTCAGGCAAGAGCGGTCGCCGAGCCTTCGGTCGGCCTTGTTACCAACGCGCTTGCGGAACATTGGAAGGGAGTCGACAAACTTGGAGAGGAGTTTGAAACTGGCAAGAGCCTGGGGATCGACGCTCCACTGGCATTCCTTGACTTGTTTCTGTCGATGTCGGAACTTGGCGATCAGCTCGATCAGATCGGCGACCTGCAGGATTGCGCCAAGAACCCCACCAACCCGCTAACCCAGAAGGCATCGCAGGACCCGAACTACCAGCATGACGTTCTCGACCCGCTCAGCGACGCGAAGGGTGACGTTGCGTCGTCCGGCCTCCCCCGCGTTGCGAATGTGGCAGCGGGGTATCTCACACACTTCCTGCCATTTGGGTCAGGGTTTCTCCTATCGCCCGTCCTCGGCATGAACGATGACGCCATCAATTCGATCAACGAAGAACGCATCAAGGACGCCGAAAAGTCGGTAGTCGAGTGCGACAAGGAATCTGAGCTGACAGCCTTCGGCTATCGACCCATGACGGGGAAATTCGAGTACAAGTACAACGATGAGTACAAGACCTGCAACGAGAACGGGTGCAGCCACAACAAGACCGTACGCGAGGCGACGGGAACTTTCGAAATAGATCCGAACGCGACTGAGGCAACGACCGCCAAATACGTTGGGGCCGGGTTCATCAAGGAAGATGGCGGCTTCGAGAACTCGAAGTGCCACGGAGAAACTCACACCCTCCTAAAAGGACCTCTAAAGATTACCCCGGAAGTCGGCGGGATGCCGGAAGCTGCGATCGTGAAGCTCATTGTTGGCGGCGACATGTGGGAAGGGAAGGTCGATAGTTCGCAGAACTGCGGAGCCATGCCGCCCGTACACGATACCTGGAATACCGGCGCCTTCGGCCTTACATGCGAAGTGAAGAACATCAATATGGTCAAGGGCGGGAGCGCCAGCGCTTACGTCGAAGCCGATCGCGGGCACGGGACGTGCTCGATTGAGTTGCAGAGGAAGTGAATGAAAATTGAGGAATTGGGGAATTTAGTAATTGGGCAATTGGTAATTTTTAATTTGGCAATCGGGTAATTTGTAATTTAAGAGCAAAGGGTCACGGGATAAGAGCGCCGGCCACTATGAATCCAGGGTTTTGCATTACCGATTACCAAATTACAAATTCCTCAATTCCCCCACGGCTCAATCCTTTCACTGCTGCGTGTAGGTCGCGCGCCGTACAAACTCTCCCGCTCCCGCACGCCCCAGGAACTTGTCTCCCTCCACGATGACCTGCCCGCGCGATAAAACAGCATCGGGCATGCCGGTAACTTCAATTCCTTCAAACATCGAGTAGTCCACGCGCATGTGATGCGTCTTGGCGCTGATGGTGTGTTTGCGGTCGGGATCGAAGATGACCAGATCGGCGTCGCTGCCGATGGCGATGGTGCCTTTGCGGGGATAGAGGCCGAAGAGCTTGGCCGGTGTGGTCGAGACAAGTTCGACGAAGCGGTTCACGTTGAAGCGGCCTTTCGCTACACCGCCGGAGTAGATCAGGCTCATGCGGTGCTCGATGCCCGGGCCGCCGTTGGGAATCTTGGTGAAGTCATCTTTGCCGAGTTCTTTCTGTTCCTTGAAGCAGAACGGGCAGTGATCGGTGGAGACGACTTGCAGGTGATCCTGCTTGAGCCCGTTCCAGAGTTTTTCCTGATGCCACTTCTCGCGCAGCGGCGGCGTGAACACGTACTTGGCGCCTTCGAACCCGGGCGCGTCCATGTTTTCGAGCGAGAGATAGAGATACTGCGGGCAAGTTTCGGCGTAGACGGGCAGGCCGCGATCGCGGGCCTCGCGGACTTTCTCGAGCGCCTCGTTGCAGCTCAAGTGCACGATGTAGACAGGCGCCCCCGCCATCTCGGCAAGCGCGATGGCGCGCGCCGTGGCTTCGGCTTCGGCTGTCGTGGGACGAGTGAGCGCGTGATATTTGGGAGCCTTCTTCCCTTCCGCCAGCGCCTGCTGCACGATCACGTCGATGGCATTGCCGTTTTCCGCGTGCATGCAGACCAGCCCGCCATTCTTCGCTGTGGCGCGGAAGGCTTTGAAGATGCTGGCGTCGTCAAGCATGAACACGCCCGGGTACGCCATGAACAGCTTGAAACTGGTGACGCCTTCGCGCACCAGGGCGTTCATCTCTTCGAGTTGCGCGGAGCCGAGGTCGGTGATGATGCAGTGAAACGCGTAGTCGCTGACGGCCTTGCCCGACGCTTTCTGCATCCAGGTATCAAAAGCTGTTCGTAGGGTCTGGCCCTTGTACTGGATGGCAAAGTCGATGAGTGTCGTGGTCCCGCCGAATGCAGCCGCGCGCGTACCCGTTTCAAAATCATCGGCACTGGTGGTGCCACCGAAAGGCATGTCGAGGTGCGTGTGCACGTCGATGCCGCCGGGCAGAACATACTGTCCTTTCGCGTCGATAATATTCTTGGCGTTCTCGCGCGACAGATTTTTCCCGATAGCTTCGATCTTCCCGCCGTTGATGGCGATGTCGCTGGAGTAGGTGTCGGTCGCGGTCACAACGCGGCCGTTGACGACGAGCGTATCGAAGCCCATTGCGGACGTCCTCCCGATAAAAAGCCGAGTCGGCATTGTATGTTAAACTGCCCCACCTTCGGGTGCTTCCGCCGTGTAACGGAGCAATTCGGATTCATGTAGCGCCGGCATCTTGCCGGCAGTCGCGAGGGCGTCTCGCCCTCGCTCGTCGGCGGGCGAGACGCCCGCGGACTGCCGCCGGGACGGCGGCGCTACTGACTCATTGAGGAACGTTTATGAAGTTCGGCATCACGATCAAACCTGACATGTCGGTGGAGCGGATTGTCGCGTTGACGCGGCAGGCGGAAGACGCCGGCTTCGAATACGGATGGATTTTCGATTCGCACGTGCTGTGGCTCGAGCCGTATCCGATGCTCACGCTGATGGCGGCGAATACCAAGAAGATGAAGCTCGGCCCGTGCGTAACCAATCCCGCGGTGCGCGATCTGACGGTGACGGCGAGCTTGTTTGCGACTTTGAATCTGATTTCCGGCGGCCGCATGCAGCTGGGCATCGGGCGCGGCGACAGTTCGCGGCGCGTGCTCGGCAAGAAACCCGTGGGTGCCGGTGATCTGGAGCGGGCAGTGAAGACTCTTCGCGAACTGATGTCAGGCAAGGAAATCGAGTACGAAGGCCAGCCGACGAAACTTACCTGGGCGAAGGTTCCTCCTCCGGTATGGATCGCGGGCTACGGCCCTAAAGTTCTCGACATGGCCGGTCGCATCGGCGACGGCGTCATTCTGCAATTCGCCGATCCCGACCTGATCGAGTGGTGCCTCGGCTTCGTGAAGAAAGGCGCCGAGGCGGCAGGACGCGATTACAAGAAGATTGAAATCATGGCGGCCGCGCCGGTATGGATTTCCGACGATCTCGAACACGCGCGCAAGCAGGTGCGCTGGTTCCCCGCCCTGGTGTCGAATCACGTGGTCGATTTGCTATCGCGCTACAAGCCCGAGGAATTGCCGCCGGCTTTGACGTCGTACGTCAGCAATCGCGGCGGATACGACTACCAGCAGCATTGCGAAGTCGACAGCAGCAATTCGAAATTTGTTTCGGACGACGTGGTGGACCGCTTCTGCGTGGTAGGCACGGCGGAGGCGCATCGCGAAAAGCTGCGGCGGCTGGCGAAGCTTGGGCGTGACGCAGTTCAATGTGTATCTGATGTGCGGGGAGGAGGAGGCGACGCTGGAGGAGTATAAGAAGGAGATTCTGCCGGAATCAGACGATACGTCGCTGAGGCCGAGAGCTGGCAATTTGCTAAACTTTCTGAGTCGCAATCCATCCACCATGCGCAGTCCGGCTACTGCACTTTGGATTCGAGCCGAATACTCCATCGCACTTTTGCGATAACCGCAATCTTCGCTCGTAGCAGCTGATCAAGAAGGGACTGTGCCATCTGCAACCTGCCTTTCGCAGTTGCAGTCACACCGAACACAGTTGCAGTCGCGCTTGTCTTCCTATTTGATACGCTGGAAGATTGCCTCGAAGATTGGCACGGCCTCGGTGTACTCTCTCCGCATCCTCGCAGGGCACTCGCTATTCGCGAATCTAGCTGCTGAAGCGAAATCGTCTTCTCGGTGAGAAGGTCGCGACAACTTGAGCTTCAGCGAAAGAAATCTGCTCACACGCTAATGCTCGCAATCCTTCTTCAATGCGTACAGCGACGCTTCGGCGAGCTCAACTTGTGACAACACATTCCGGTCACCTTGCGCGTAAATCTTGGCCAACTCCAAAAGTTCCCGCGATTTAACAAGGTCGCCGAGTTGAGAATGGCGACTTGCTTCACCCAAAATGATCGCTGCTCGGTCGCTGTCTGACTCAGCGTCGGCCAGTAAGGTTGGAAAGGGCATCGATGGCTTTCAGGTGATCCTCGTTGCGGCTGTCTTGGAGAGCCGCTGTTGCCTCATTCCAGTCGACAGCAAACGCAGACCTTTCAGGGTGATCCTCGGCCTAAAGCCAGGATGCTTCCTCGATCGCCGCGCCTCGGGGCTCCCTCTGCAGCTCTCATCAGTCCGTAATACAGCCACGAACGACACCGCAAATCCCACGAACCACGAATAGTCATACAGCGGCTCGCAGCGACGGCACCACCAATCCCACCAGCGCCGTGCCCGCCCCAGCCGCCAGCGCGGCCAGCGCGCTCCAGTTGAAGCCGTGCCGATATTCGTAGACGCCGCCACGCAGATACAGATCGTCCACCAGCAGCTCGCGCCGGCGGATCACGAAGTAGTCGCAGATCATGATGCCCGCCACGGGCCCGAGAAACGCCGCGTATCCGCCCAGCCAGCCGAGGATGAACGTCTTGTAGTTGGCCAGCAGCTTCCACGGCATCAGCACGATTCCCATGAAGCAGGTGATCACGCCTCCGGTGCGGAAGCTGATGCTCCGCGGCCACAGGTTCGAGAAGTCGTTGGCGGGCGAGACGACGTTGGCGCCGATGTTCACGTTCAGCGTCGCGAGCAGGATCGCGACCAGCGAGATCACGACCGCGACCGGCGAATGGAAGCGGGCAAGCAGTTGCACCGGATCCCAGATCGCCGTGCCGTAGATCACGACCGTCGCCGAGGTCACCAGGATTCCGATCAGCGAGTACAGCGTCATGGTGGTGGGCAGGGCGAGGGCTTGTCCGATGACCTGCTGGCGCTGGCTGCGCGCGAAGCGCGTGAAGTCGGGGATGTTCAGCGAGACCGTCGCCCAGAAGCCGACGGTCGCATTCAGGGCGGGCATCAGAAACTTCAGGAAATCCGGAAAAGTTGCGAAGCGCGATGGCGCCGACAGCATCGGGCCGAAGCCGCCTGCGCGTCTGATATGCCCAGCCGAGCAGCAGCAGGCCCACGGCCAGCAGAACCGGCGCGCTGATGCCTTGCAGGAAGCGGATGTACTCGATGCCTTTCAGAATGACGGCCAGGTTGATCAGCCAGAACACGAAGAAGCAGATGGCCGTGCCGTGCTCGACGTGCGCCCATCCGGGAAACAAAATGGTCAGCAGGCTGCTCACCGCTTCGCCGCCGACCCAGGTCTGAATGCCGAACCATCCGCAGGCCACCAGCGCACGCAGGACGGCGGCCACGTTCGCTCCCAGAACTCCGAACGAAGCGCGCGCCAGCACCGGAAAAGGAACGCCGTAACGCGCGCCCGGATGCGAGTTCAGCAGCATCGGAACCAGCACGATCGTGTTGCCCAGAAACACCGTGAATACTGCCTGCTTCCAGTTCATGCCTCCCTGGATCAGGCTGGCGGCCAGCATGTAGGTCAGGATATTGACCGACATCGATACCCAGAGAGCCGCGAAGTTGTAGGTGCCCCAGTGGCGTTGGGCAGGAGTGGTCGGGGCGAGGTCGGGGTTGTAGAGCGGGCTGGATTCGATAGTGCTGTGCGCGGACAGTTGGCTGCTCGTCATCGTGGGATTGGTTGAAAAAACTGCTCGTTCGTAGGTCAAGCACCGGTTGCGCCGTACGAAAAATGCACAGGTCCTTCGCTGCGCTCAGGATGACAACACGTGGCGGAGCGACCTCAGAATCCTTAGTCCGCCGCTGCCGCTCTTCCCGTCTGCGCCGTCAGCGGCTCGTACGTCTCCGGCCGGCGGTCGCGGAAGAACTGCCAGGTGCGGCGGACTTCGGTGATCATGTCGAGATCGAGATCGGCGACGACGACTTCGTCTTTGTCGCGGCTGGCTTGCGCGATGATCTTGCCGCGCGGATTGCAGAAGTAGCTCTTGCCGTAGAACTCGCCGATGCTCCACGGCTTCTCGGTGCCGACGCGGTTGATTGCGCCGACGAAATATCCGTTGGCCACGGCGTGGGCCGGCTGCTCGAGCTCCCACAGATATTCGGATAGTCCCGCAACTGTCGCCGACGGATTGAACACGATTTCCGCACCGTTCAATCCCAGAATGCGCGCGCCTTCGGGAAAATGCCGGTCGTAGCAGATGTACACGCCGACGCGCGCGTACTTGGTCTCGAATACGCGGTAGCCCAGATCGCCCGGCGTGAAGTAAAACTTCTCCCAGAAGCCCGGGTGCACGTGCGGGATGTGGTGCTTGCGATACTTTCCGAGATACTTCCCATCGGCATCGATGACCGCCGCGGTATTGAAATACAAGCCCGGCATCTGCTCTTCGTAGACCGGGACGACGATCACCATGCGATGCTTGGCGGCAATTTTCTGCATGAGCTTCGTCGTCGGCCCGTCGGGCACGCGTTCGGTCAGTTCGTACCAGCGGATGTCCTGCTCGGCGCAGAAGTATGGTCCGTAGAAGAGTTCCTGCAGGCAGAGGATTTTGACTTTCTTTTTGGCGGCCTGCTCGATCATCTTGAGGTGCTTGTCGATCATGGCCTTCTTGATGGTAGCCAACGGCTGTCTACCATCCAGTGGAGTCTTTGCCTGGATCAGGCCGCAACGCACGACGCGGGACATACAGCACCTCCGAGGAGTGACAATATAGCACTCTGCCGTTTGCTATCATACGCGGCGTGCCGCGCCCCTTCCTGATCGACACCGACACAGCTTCTGATGATGCCGTTGCGCTCATCATGGCGTTGCGCGCGCCTGACGTTGAGGTGGTCGCGATCACCACGGTCGCGGGCAACGTGCCTGTAGAACAGTCGACTCGCAACGCGTTGTATGTCGCCGAGCTTTGCGGAAGCGACGTCCCCGTCTATGCGGGGGCCGATAAACCCCTGCTGCGTCCTTATCAGAATGCGACGTGGTTTCATGGCGCCGACGGCTTGGGCGAGCACGGGTATCCGCCAGCAAAAAGATCGATGGAACGCTGGCACGCCGCCGATGCCATCATTGCGGAGAGCGAAGCGCATCCGGGACTGACGATCGTCACGCTGGCGCCGCTCACCAACCTGGCTCTGGCTCTCGCAAGAAAGCCGTCGATTGCCGGAAAGATCGGCCGCTGCGTGATCATGGGCGGCGCGCCCTGTTGCGAAGGCAACGTAACGCCGGCAGCGGAGTACAACATCTGGGTCGATCCGGAAGCTGCGCGGATGGTGGTGCGCAGCGGGATTCCCGTTGAGTTGATTGGGTGGCATTTATCACGAGGGGAGTCGGTGTTGAGCGATCGCGATATCGCGTCCGTCGAAGCGCTGAAGACGCCGCTGGCCCATTTCGCCATCGAGTGCAACAGCCACGCGCGAGCTGCCTACAAGGTACAGACCGGCGAAGATGGGATTTCCCTGCCCGACCCGATTGCGATGTGCCTGGCGCTCGATCCCACCGTGGGAACCTCGTGGAGTTCTCATTTCATCGACGTCGAGACGCAGAGCGAACTGACGCGTGGCATGACTGTGGTTGACCGGCTGAACGTTGCTGAGGATGAGCGCAACCGCGCGGAGTGGGCGCCCGTGATTGCAAAAGGTCGTAAGGCCAACGTTTGCTGGACGCTGGATGCTGCGCGATGGAAGAGTGCTTTGCTGGCGGCGTTGCGGTGAACAATCTTAAAACGCAGAGATCGCAGAGAACTTCCGCAGAGGGCGCAGAGAAAAACTTGAACGACACGGCTTGCTGAAAAACTAGGAGACTTGTCTTGAGAAAAGATTCCAATCGTTCGTCGCAGGGCGGCAGTCGACGGAATTTCTTGAAGGGCAGCTTGGTTGGTGGGGTTGCCACGGCGATGTACCCTGCGCTGGGCGCGGCGCGCGAAATTCTCCCAGCGCCACCGCCTGCCGACCTCCCATCGTTCGAACTCGAAGAAGTCACGATCGACGATTTGCAGGAAGGAATGAAGTCAGGAAAATACACGGCTCGCGCAGTGACCGAGAAGTATCTCGCTCGCATCGAGGCCGTCGACAAGAGCGGCCCGGCCGTCAACAGCGTGATCGAAGTTAACCCCGACGCGACTGAGATGGCGGAGTCGCTCGATCGCGAGCGCAAGGAAAAAGGCGCGCGCGGCCCTCTTCATGGAATTCCTGTCTTGATCAAAGACAACATCGATACCGCCGACAAGATGATGACGACTGCCGGATCGCTGGCACTGGTCGACGCCCCCAAGCCTCCCCGCGATTCTTTCGTGGCGGCGCAGCTGCGCAAGGCCGGGGCCGTGATCCTGGGGAAGACGAACCTCAGCGAGTGGGCGAACATTCGCTCCAGCCACTCCTCCAGCGGATGGAGCGGGCGCGGCGGGCTCACGCGTAACCCGTACGCGCTCGACAGGAATCCCTGCGGATCGAGTTCGGGCACGGGCGCGGGCATTTCAGCGAACTTCGCCGCCGGTGGGATCGGTACCGAGACCGACGGTTCGATCGTCTGCCCATCCTCGTCAAATGGCCTGGCCGGCATCAAGCCCACTGTCGGGCTCGTGAGCCGAGCGGGCATCGTCCCCATCTCGCACAGCCAGGACACGGCCGGCCCGATGTGCCGCACGCTGCGCGATGCCGCCATCATGCTGGGTACGCTCACCGGCATCGACCCCGAAGACGCTGCGACCAACGACAGCCAGGGCAAGGCTCACAGCGACTACACGACGTTCCTCGACGCAAAAGGACTGAAAGGCGCCCGCGTTGGCGTCGCGCGGAAGTATTTCGGCTTTAGTGATGCTGTGGACGCCATCATGGCCGAAGCCATCGACATCATGAAAAGAGAAGGCGCGACCATCGTTGATCCTGCCGACATCGAAACCTTCGGCAAGTTCGATGAGAGCGAGTCGCTGGTGCTGGACTACGAGTTGAAGGCCGACATGGAGAAGTATCTCGCGCGCCGCGGCCCCTCATCCCCGATGAAAAACTTGAAGGACCTGATCGACTTCAACAACCTGAACGCCGCGAAAGAAATGCCTTACTTCGGTCAGGACATTTTCCTGCGCGCCGAGAAGCGTGGCCCGCTCTCATCTCGCGAATACATTGACGCGCTTGAGAAGAATCACCGGCTCACGCGCGCCGAGGGCATCGACGCCGTAATGGACAAGAACAAACTTGATGCGCTGATCGCGCCCACCGGCGGCCCAGCCTGGGTGACCGATCTAGTCACCGGCGATCACTTTGGCGGAGGTAGTTCGAATGCGGCAGCCGTCGCCGGATATCCGAATATCAACATCACCGCTGGCAACATATTCGGCTTGCCGGTCGGGATCTCATTCTTCGGGAGGGCGTGGAGCGAGCCGACACTGTTGAAGATCGCCTACGGATTTGAGCAGGCGACCAAGGCGCGGAAGGCACCGCGATTCCTGCCCAGTGCAGATCTGAAGCACGGCTCGTGAAGTCCGAAACCTGACTCGAACCTCTATTCGAATTTGACGCTTTTGATCGAGTTCGAGAATTCCGCCATCTCTCGTTCCGATTTTGTCAGGAAATCGAAACCGATCAGATAGTCGCCAACCGCGGTGACATATCGTGCCTGGTAAGTTCCCGCTGCATTGATCATTTCGACCCTCGCGAACTGGCGTCCGGCGACAATGAGTTCTTGCGGCCGCACCAGAATTTCATTGTGCTTTCCCGACATCAGCAGCTGTGCGTGGTCCAATGGCTTGTCCAGCGGCGGCAATCGGCGATGCGCCCAGATGTTGATGCGTGGCAGTGCCGGGCTGGCGAGGGAGTCGAGACCGTCAGGCGAGGCCGCCATCAGGCTGTAACGTTCAGGAATGACCGGATTGCCTTGCGGTTGAGGCCGGGGATTCGCCGGCGCCTTTGCGGCAGCCTTCCTCGGAATTGCGGCCGCGGCTCTAGCCCGCTCCATATCTTCCCGCATCGCCAGATCGTTGGCAGCCTTGCGCGTCGCGTCGTCGAGCGCTTTCCAGCCCGTGGGCAAATCGAATGTAAATTTGAAATATGGCGACTCGAAGGTCGAGTCCGTTATCTTGACGTCGTCGACCGCCGGGCCGGAAGGCTTCGCAGCCGACTGTTCTGAGGCCGCGACTTGGGCCTTCGCAGGCTCACTCTTGGGCGCTGGCGTCCCCTGCGCCCACAAGTTCACCGCTGAAGATAACGCCAGAAAGATCAAGGCTGACCGAGAGAATTGCATCGTGCTCCTTCCTCAAAAAGGTGAGCATAGCCATCGGCTTCGTCGGCTGTCAATGCAACTTGAGTAACCACCCCCTGAGATCGCTACGCAATTCGAGCAGGCAAGCGGGCACATTGTGCGCGAGCCGCAAAGCGGCGGCATAGGCAAAGCCCAGGGCGTAAGCCCAGGGTTCAGGCGACAAAAAGCGCGAGTCCCGTAGGGACGACATCCTGCGATGCGGGCGTGAGCCCGCGAGCCTCAGTCGTAATATTCCAGCCCGAGGTGCGTGATCAATTCCTCGCCGCGCAAATGCCGCAACGTGTTCTTCAGCTTCATCAACTGGATGAACAGATCGTGCTCGGGATAGAGCCCGGGCGCGGTCATCGGACTCTTGAAGTAGAAGCTCAGCCACTCCTGGATGCCGAGTCCCTTGAGTTCCGGCGTGCGCTGTGCGAGATCGAGGAACAGTACGAGGTCCAGGACGATGGGCGCGGCGAGGATCGAGTCGCGGCACAGGAAATCGACCTTGATCTGCATCGGATAGCCCAGCCATCCAAAGATGTCGATATTGTCCCAACCCTCTTTGTTATCACCGCGGGGTGGGTAATAGTTAATGCGAACCTTGTGCGTAAAATTACCGTACAGGTCGGGGTAGAGCTCCGGCTGCAGGATGTGCTCCAGCACCGACAGCTTCGACTCTTCCTTGGTCTTGAATGAGCCTGGATCTTCCAGCACTTCCCCGTCGCGGTTGCCGAGGATGTTGGTCGAAAACCATCCCGCGAGTCCCAGCATGCGGGCCTTGAATCCGGGCGCGAGGATGGTCTTGATCAGGGTCTGGCCGGTCTTGAAATCCTTTCCGCAGATCGGCGCTTCGTGCTCGCGCGACAAATCGTGCAGTGCGGGCACATCGACCGTCAGGTTGGGCGCTCCATTTGCGAAGGGCACGCCTTCCATGAGCGAGGCATAGGCGTAGATCATCGAGGGCGGGATGTTCTCGTCATTCTGTAGAAACGCCTTCTCCAGCGCCTTTACTGACTGGTGGACAGCGCTGGGCTGGATGAAGCTCTCAGTCGATCCGCACCAAATCGTGATGAGCCGCGACGCGCCCGACGACTTGCGGAACTGCCGGATGTCGTCGCGCACCTGCTCCGCCAGGTCCATCTTGTTCTTGCCCTTCTTCACGTTCGGCCCGTCGATCTTCTTCACGTAGTTGTGATCGAACACGGCCTTGCGCGGCGTAATCTTCTGGAGAAAGGGCTTGATCTGCTCCAGCAGGTAGCGGTCGAGGACACCCGCGTTGGTGGCGGCGTCAAACATGTTGTCCTCGAAAATGTCCCAGCCCGTGAAGACCAGGTCGTCGAGGTTGGCCAAGGGAACGAATTCCTTAATCTTCGGCGAGCGGCCGTCGGTGCGCTTGCCCAGGCGGATAGTGCCCATCTGCGTGACCGATCCGATCGGCTTCGCGATGCCTTTGCGGATGGCTTCCACGCCGGCCACAAACGTCGTGGCCACGGCACCCATGCCGGGTATCATGACGCCAAGTTTTCCTTTGGTCGCCTCCAGGTTGCCGTAGGAGGCGTTCTTCTGGCTGCGTGCTTCGCTTACTTCGACCCGCGATTTCGCGGACTTGGAACGTTTCGCCATAATGTGGCTACTTCCTTATTTGGCTAAGTGATGTAAGGCAAACGGATATGTTCTCGCATCGTGGCAGGGTTTGGCAATATTCCGAACCTGAGCGGGCACGGGGGAGGGTTTACGGGTTGATTCCGGGGATTGAAGTGCGACGGCGGTTATTTCTCGGGCGAGTAATTGGGTGGGAAGGGGGCCGGTTCATCGAACGCTCGCTTCCAGTTCCGATAGCCCATAAAAGAGCCGTACAGCATGGCGAGCAACACAAACTTGAATACCTCTACTTCCCATTGCAGTGATCGTGAGCGCCAGAGCAAATCAATAGTGACCATCATGCCTGCAAACAAAACTCCCGCACCCATCACGCCAAACATCAAAATGTACTTTGCTTGTCCTATCCGCTTTAATCGCTCTCGCTTGAGGGCAATATCCTCAGCCGGCCCTAAAAACCTTGCCAATCCAAGAAAGTGAAGAAGGGCAGCCCAGATTGTGATCCAAGCAAGTTCAGCACCGACGATGGCCAAGACTAAGCCCGCTTCATGCATTGGGAGATTTTACTCCACCTTGCACTCTATGTGCCATGGCCTTCCGCGAGTCTCGCGATTCAAGTTTACTTATCCAACTCGACCGTTTTGATGGGCACGTCCCAGTGCGCTTCAAGAATGGAGAAACGGCGCTGTTCTTCATGCTGGTAGGCATCCTGATCAGGAAACATTTGTTTCTTGAGTGCCTCTTCGTCGAAGGCTTCGTTGGCGACCGTGGCGTTCTTGAAGACAATGGTGACGCGGTAGTCCCACCGGCCATCCTCGGTCGAGTGGTAGCGCGGCTGGTCCATCCAGACCTTCACCATGCGGCCCATCTCGACTTCTTTCTTCAGCAGCGGATAGTGGTTCTTCTTGAACAGCTTCAGGAATTCTTCGGCGTATCCCCACTTGGCTTTGTAGTAGTACTCGACCACGAAGGGTTTGTCGGCGGAGGCCGAGGCATTTTGGGCTTGGGTTGTGAGCGGGGCGAGCATAGCGGCGAGGATGATGGCGGCTAGGACGCGGGACACGGTGCCTCCTGGGATTGAGATCTCCTGCTTGTACACTAGGACGGCGGCGGGGTCAAAAGGAATGGCGGACGAAACGCGAGACGACGACAAATACATTCACGCATTATTCGACGCCGGAGACCGCGCCCTGATGGCTGCCGATCTCACAGCCCTGGCGCAGATCTTTGCCGAAGACTACGTGCAGTACGATCCGTCGGGGCAGCCGTTCACCAGGCAGCAGGTGCTCGACAATCTGCGTGCGAGCACAGTGAAATATCCGTCGATTGTGTCGACCGGACGGCACATTCGGATGTTCGGCGACTTCGCTATCGTGCACGGTTCGGAAAACGACATAGTTGAAACAGACGGACAGCGCTTCCCTGCGCGCTATCTCTATCTGGATGTAGTTGTGAAACGAAACGGCCGCTGGCAGATCGTGGCGTCGCTGTTGGCGAAGCCCGACGCGACCTAATCTGAGCCGAGAGAAATTCTTTACCACAGAAGACACAGGGTCACACAGAGGAGACCCTGTGCCCCTCTGTGTCCTCTGTGGTTAAAGGTTTTGATTTACTCGCTCTCCCGCAACCGATTCTGCCAGTGCGACCAGAGGAACCACCCCACCGCACCGACCAGCACCACACCGATGACGGCGTCGAATTGATGGAAGTACTTCCCGAGGCTGCGCCAGTTCTCGCCCAGCTTCATGCCGAGGTAGGCGAGCACGAAACACCAGGGCCACGATCCGAGAAATGTGTAGATGTGAAATTTGCCACGAGGCATCCGCGCTACACCCGCCGGCAGCGCGATGAAGGTTCGGATCACAGGGAGCAGACGTCCCACCAGCACGGCGGCCTGCCCCCAGCGGGAGAAAAATCGATCAGCCCAGTCGAGTTCGCGGCGTCCCATCAGGATCCAGCGGCCGTAGCGCTCCACCAGCGGGCGGCCACCGTAGCGTCCGATTTCATATGCCACCAGCGAGCCGAGATTGCAGCCGATGGCTCCCGCGGTCGCTACCCACCAGAGGTTCATCGAGCCTTCGTACACCAGATAGCCGGCGAACGGCATGATCAGTTCCGAGGGCAGCGGAATGCACGCCGACTCGATGGCCATGAGCAATGCGATGCCCGCGTAGCCGGTAGCGCCGATTGTGCCTCGGATGAAAGTAAACAGAATGGCGAGGATATGTTCGGTCATGAAAAAAGAACGGGAGTCAGGATTTGCACGCGTGTAAAAACGACGGGCGAGACGCCCGTCGCTCCATCACTCCACTAGTGTAGCGGAAACCTCTCGAACGAATCTTTAGAACGAGCCTTCCTGCGTGAAGGTGAAGCCCGGCAACGACGCCCCGAAGGATGACTTGGCGACTTTCACTTTGACGGTCGGTGCATCGGGCGCGGTAACTTCCGCTGGCCGCAGGACCGCGAACTGCGAGAACACTTCGCTATAGACCTTGGTCACCAGATAATCCTGGCCGCTCGTGTCCTGACGCCAAACTTGTCCGAGTTGAATGGATTTGACGGCCACTGGGTTTCCTATTTATGCGAGATGCTCTCAGACTACCCACCACGTGTGCGCGCGTCAATGGAACGAACAGACATGTCCCGGAATCAGCACGGGCAGGGCGGATGCGAAGAGCCTTTAACCGCAAAGATCGCAAAGTTGGCGCAAAGGTCGCAAAGAAGATTGCATTTGCCCTTCTTCGTGAACCTCGCGGCCTTCCTTAGCGTCCTTTGGTTAAAAGCGTTTGATCTTTCCCGCAGCCACAGTCCGCCCGGTCACCCAAAGGTTTTGCTACCATCTACCTTCCAGGAGCATGGCGATGGCACGAGGGGTAAGTCCGCGGCAACCCGCAAAATCAGGGAGACAGGAAGGAACCCGCGTCGTCCGCGGGAGTGCCGCCCAGATTCCAACGCGGAAACGATCGGATGCTAAGCGAGTCGC
The DNA here is from genome assembly GCA_963745435.1 of uncultured Acidobacteriota bacterium. Lineage (GTDB taxonomy): Bacteria > Acidobacteriota > Terriglobia > Terriglobales > Acidobacteriaceae > Gp1-AA133. The sequence goes on from CAVUXK010000008.1 coordinate 991,094, forward strand.
GCCAAAGCCCGCGAAGAAGGCCGCGACTAAAGCAACACCCGCACGCTCCAAGAGCTCGATTCCCAAGGGGTACAACCCCATCGCACCCGAGCGCGTACGAGCCATCCTGAAGCACCTGAACGAACTTTATCCGGATGTGGTGTGCGCCCTGCATCACAATTCAGCATGGGAGTTGCTGGTCGCGACGATTCTTTCCGCGCAATCGACCGACGCCAACGTGAATCGCGTTACGCCCGGATTGTTCGCGAAGTATCCGACGGTCCAGGCTTTCGCCGCGCTGAATCCAGAACAACTCGAGCCCGACGTGCGCTCGACGGGGTTCTTCCGTAACAAGTCGAAGATCGGTGGTGGGAGCGGCCAAGAAAATCGTGGCCGACTTCGGCGGCGAGGTTCCGCAGGAAATGGATCAACTGCTCACGCTGCCGGGAGTTGCTCGCAAGACTGCAAACGTCGTCCTCGGATCGTGGTTCAAAAAAGCGATCGGTGTCGTGGTCGACACGCACGTCCACCGCATTTCGCGGCGCTGGGAATTCACGACGAACGACGATCCGCAGAAGATCGAGCAGGACCTGATGAAGATCATCCCGCAAGATCGCTGGATTCTGTATTCGCACCAGGTCATCCACCACGGGCGGAGCTTGTGCGTGGCGCGCAAGCCGAAGTGCGCCGACTGCCCGATCGAGCCACTGTGTCACGCCGAGGACAAGACCTGGACGACGGTGGAAGTGCACAAGGGCGCGAAGGCCTAGTTCGTGAAACGCAAGGTCCTCCGCTGCGCTCAGGATGACAAGGTGTTTAGGTCTGTAAAATTTCGTGAGTTTCGATAAGTTTCCGAATCTTTCTCGCAAGGAGTTCCATGCGCGCGTTGAACGCATTTGCGACCCTCATGATCACGAGCACTCTTGCTGTGTCCCAGACGCTCCCTACTCCACGGGTCATCACCGATCCCAAGCAGATCGCCAGCAAGCCCAATGCACAGGTGGAGAAGAATCTCTCGATCGAGAAGCTGTACATGACCAAGCAGGTCGGCGCGGCCGACTGGTCGCCAGACGGCAAGCAGATCGTCTTTGTCTCGAATATCAGCGGCAAGAATAATCTCTGGCTGGTGGCGTCCGAGAGTGGCTGGCCGACCCAGCTCACGGTGAGCGATCAGCGGCAGACGTCGCCTGCATGGTCTCCTGATGGCAAGTGGATCGCTTATCAGTCGGACTACGACGGTGACGAGCAGTGGGACATCTTCGATCGTGTCACCGAAGACCGGGCAAGTCGTGAACCTGACCAACACACGCGAGATCGCGGAAATGGGACCGACGTGGTCTCCCGACAGCCGCTACCTCGCGTACACGGTGAAGCCGAAGACTTCGTCTGCGGTGGAGATTGACGTGTACGACATGGTGATGCGCAAGGTGCAGCACATCACCAGCGACACTCCGAAGGACAAGCGGAATGGCCGGCCGATCTGGTCGAAAGACGGCAAGTGGATCGTCTATACGCAGTCGCAGGCCAAGGGAACGGATTCGAATGTCCTGATCGCGGAAGCAGCCACCGGCAAGAGCACGGTGCTGACACCGCATGACGGTGAACATCTCTACGCCGCAGATGATATTTCTCCGGACGGCAAGAAAGTGCTGATCACCTCCAATGCCGACAACGGCTACCAGAACGTGGGATGGATCGATGTCGCCAGCAAGAAGATCTCGTGGCTGACCAAGGACAAGTGGGAGATCCAGGGCGGCGGATTCTCTCCGGACGGCAAACGCATCACCTGGACTGCGAATGTAGACGGGAATACGGACATCTATGTCCACGATCTGGTCGCCGGAACGACGGCGTCTCTGCCCGTGCCGAAAGGCGTGAACGATCTCGCAGGACGGTCGTCCAGCTTCACCAAAGACGGATCGCGACTGCTTTACTACCACAATGGCCCAACCGCGCCGAACGATTTGTGGGTGCACTCGATGGCAACCGGAAAGTCGCACCAGGTCACGCACTCGCTGGTTGCCGGCATGCGCGCCGAGGACATGGTCGAGCCCTTCCTGGTGCACTACCCGAGCAAAGACGGCAAGTGGACCATCTCGGCTTTCGTCTACATGCCCTATAACCTGCCGCGGAACGGACAGCACCCGGCCATCGTGTTCGTGCACGGCGGGCCCGACTTCGCAAACCGTCAATGCCTTCAACCGCTTCGTGCAGCACATGGCCAACCAGGGCTACATCGTGATTGCGCCGAATTATCGCGGGTCCACGGGCTACGGCAAGGAATTCGAGCAGGCGAACCTGTTCGACATGGGCGGCGGCGATCTGCAGGACGTGCTGGGCGCAGCCGACTGGATCAAGCAGACGGGATATGTCGATCCGAAAAAGCTGATCGTGATGGGCGGCAGCTACGGCGGCTACATGAGCATGATGGCCGTCACGAAAGCGCCCGACCTGTGGGCGGCGGGAGTGCCCATCGTGCCCTTCGTGAACTACTTCACGGAAATCGAAAACGAAGACCCGGTGCTGCGCGAAATCGACCTGGCGCAGATGGGCGATCCGGAAAAGAACAAGGAGCTCTACAAAGACCGCTCGCCAATCTTCTTCGTCGATCAGATCAAGGCGCCCCTGCTGTTGCTGGCCGGCGGAAATGATCCACGCTGCCCGAAGTCGGAGGCGCAGCAGGTAGTCGACGCCATCAAGAAGCGCAACGGGGTAGTGGACTACAAGGTCTATGAAAACGAAGGCCACGGCTTCTCTCGGGTCGACAACCAGATCGACGCCTTCAAGCGCGTGTCGGACTTCCTGAAAGCGCACGTGCCGCCGGCGGACTGCAGCTGTGAGATCAAGCCGATGTAGCGCATGACATGACCCGCAAATCGCCCTTTTGCGTTGTCATCCTGAGCGAAGTGAGGCGACAGCCGAACGCAGTCGAAGGACCCCTGCACGGTTTGGGATGCCGGTGAGGCTGCCAGTTCCTTCTAGGTCGCGGCAACCTAGTCCAGTCACGCGAAAGTTTCGACTGATAAGAAGCGCTCAAGGGCAAACTACATTCGGCTGCCGACGATGGCTTTGACCAGTCCCGGGATCGTGAACTGCTTGGCTTCGACGTCTACGCCCAGGCCGAGATCGCGCAAAGTGGCCGACGTCACCGGCCCGATCGAGGCCAAGGTCGTTCCTTCCAGCAATGCGGGACCCTTCGCCGGCGAGCCCAACAGAGCGACGAAGTTCTTCACCGTCGACGAACTGGTGAAGGTAATGACGTCGGGATGGCGCTTTCGGATTCTTGAGCGCGGTCCGCAGACGCGTCCGCGAGGATTTCGGCACCACGGTCTCGTAGGCTTCGACCACATCGACGCAGGCGCCAGCTTTGCGAAGCTCGTTCGGAATCACGTCGCGCGCCACCTTCGCGCGCACCAGCAGCACACGCTTCCCTTCCACCCGCCGCCGCAGAGCTCTTCACCACCGACTCCGCCACATACTCTTCCGGAACGACGTCCACCGTGACGCCACGTTTCTCAATGGCTTTCCGGGTGGCTGGGCCGATGGCGGCGATCTCCAGGTGCGCCAGGCTCTTCTTCGTGAGCGCGCAGCTTTCCGAGCCGCTCCCACATGGCTTCCACGCCGTTCACGCTGGTGAGGATCAGCCAGTCGTAGGACGCGAGATTTTTCAGAGCGGTGTCGAGCGGCCGGAAAGAGCGCGGGTTGCGAATTTCAATGAAGGGGATTTCAAGCACGTCGGCGCCGAGCTTGCGGAGTTCTTTCGAGAGCGCGCCAGCCTGGTGGCGAGCGCGGCCTACGAGCACGCGGATCCCGTGCAGCGGCTTGCCTGATTTGCTTTCGCCCCTCCGGGACTTGGTCATCGCTGAATCTCTACCCAGGGCTTACGCCCTGGGCTAATGAATTTCGCCCTTCGGGCTTTTGATTTGCCAGGAGCGAGATAGTCAGGGACGACTGGGAAGAAGACGGCCAGGGCGACAGAGGCGAACACGTCCAGGACAACAGAGGAGAATAAGGCAGGAGGCATTCCGGTGATTCGCTTCGAACGACGGGCTGATACTGGCGTCGCTAGACCCAACTGTTCGTGAGCTCTTTGAAGTCTCGCGGCCATGGGCTCACGGTTGTTGCGGGACCGCAATCCCGCTTCCGTAGACTTCTTCGAGAATCGCATCACCGCCGCGCTGCAGCAGCGTCTCGCCCACTTCACTGCCCAGTTTTTCAGGGTCGTCGCCGTCGCGCGATTCGCGCAGAATCTTCGAACCGTCGGGATTCGCCACGATGGCGTCCAGATGCAGGCGGCCGTTCCGCATCTCAGCGGCGGCGCCGATCGGCACCTGGCAGCCTCCACCCAACTTGTTCAGCAGCGCGCGCTCGCAGGTGGTGGAAGCGCGAGCGGCCGCATCGTCGAGGAAGGCGAGATGCTTTAGCGTGCCCGAATCGCCGGCCCGAATCTCGATTCCCAGTGCACCTTGACCGGCCGCAGGACACATCACATCCTTCGGAATCACCTGCTTCACCAGCTCCGTCTTGCCGAGCCGGTTCAAGCCGGCGGCCGCCAGAATGATCGCGTCGTACTCGCCTTCCGTCAGTTTGCGCAGCCGCGTGTCGACATTCCCGCGCAGGGGGATGATTTCGAGATCGGGGCGCAGCGCCTTGATCTGCGCCTGCCTACGCAAGCTGCTCGTTCCCACGCGGGCATGGCGCGGAAGTGCTTCGATGCTTGCGTACTTGCTCGAGCAGAAAACATCCTGCGAATTTTCGCGCTTGGTGATGGCGGCGATTTCGAACCCCGGGGAAAGCTCGGTCGGAAGGTCTTTCAGGCTGTGGACGGCGAGATCGACGCGGCCGTCGGCCAGCGCTTCTTCGATCTCCTTGGTGAACATGCCCTTGGTGCCGACCTTGGCCAGCGCGACGTCGAGAATCTTGTCACCGGTAGTCTTGATGATCTCGAGCTCGATCTCGTGGCCCTGGGCGCGCAGCAGGTCGGAAATGTGGTGGGCCTGCCAGAGCGCCAGTTGAGAACCGCGGGAACCGATGCGCAGTCGTGCCATCAGTCGTTCTCCCCCGATTTTGCCGATCTACGCTCCTGCAGGTTAAAGAGACGCCGCACCAGATCGATGACGGTGGTCGCCTCCGGATCGCGCGCGGCCGACTTCAGAGTGCTAATCGGGGTGTGCATGATCTTGTTCACGATGCCGCGCGTGAGCGCTTCCACGGCTAGTTCCTGGTCTGGACTCAGTGGGCCCAGCCGCCCGCGCACGCGGTCAATCTCCGCCTGCCGGATCGTCTCCAGATGATCCTGCAACGAGACGATGGTCGGGACCACATCAAGCGTCTGGAGCCGGGCCTGGAAGCGTTCCACCTCAATCGTCACGATGGCTTCCGCGCGCTCGGCTTCCTTGCGGCGGTCAGCGACGTGGCTGCTAACGGCCTGCTGCAGGTCGTCGATGTCGTAGACGAAAATTCCGTCGAGCTTGTTCATGGCCGCGTCGACATCGCGCGGCACGGCAATATCGATGAAGAACATCGGCCGGTTCTTGCGGCGGCTCAGGAACAGTTCACCATGTTCGCGGCGAAAGATCGCATGCGGCGCACCGGTGGATGTGATCACGATGTCGGCGCGGTCGCAGGTGTTATGCAGATCTTCGAAATGGATCGCCTGTCCCTTGAACTTGTACGCCAGGCTCACCGCGCGTTCGTAGGTGCGATTCGCTACAAAAATCGACGCGCATCCATGCGCCATCAGGTGACGCGCCGCCAACTCGCTCATCTTCCCGGCGCCCACAAGGAAGACTTGCTTGCCATGCAGGTTGCCGAAAATCTTCTTCGCCAAATCGACCGCCACCGATGCGATCGATACTGACGACGATCCGACCGCAGTCTCAGTGCGCACTCGCTTAGCTACGGCGAAGGCGCGAGTCACAAGCTGGTCCAGTTGCGCGCGGATTGACCCGACGGCCCGAGCCGTCGCATAGGCTTCTTTCACCTGGCCCAGAATCTGCGGCTCGCCCACGACCATCGAGTCCAGGCTCGAGGCCACGCGAAACACGTGCCGCACCGCTTCCTGCTCGTGATACTCGTACAGGTGTTTGTCGAGGTCCGAGCCATCGATCTGGAAGAAGTTCTGGATAAATCCGCGCAGGTCCGCTCCCGAACCGTTCTTTGTATTGGCGAGGATTTCCACCCGGTTGCAGGTGGACAAAATCATGCCTTCGTCGATTCCTGGAAACTCGGTGAGTTTCTTGCATGCCTCGGGTAGACGAGACTCGGGTATCGCCAGCCTTTCGCGCACCTCGACAGGAGCCGTGTTGTGATTCACTCCGATGAGTTGGAATCTCATGAGGCAACGAACCTGTGAATCGAGCTGAAGTAGTTCGCCGCCCAGGCCACCACGGCGGCAGCAAACGCCACGCTCGCCATGACCGCTGCTTTGCGGCCGCGCCAGCCGGCAATCCAGCGCGTGTACACCATGAGCAAGTAGACCGCCCACATCAACAGCGACAGCAAAATCTTGGGATCCTGGAAATCAATGCGCCCATAGGTGCTCTGCGCCACCACCGAGCCCGCAATCAGGCCGAGCGTCATGAACGGAAAGCCCATCAGAAGCGAGCGGTAACCGATCTGGTCGATATCTTCGAGCGCGGGCAGACGGGCGAGAATTCCGCTGGCGCGCTTGGCCTTCAGCGAGTGTTGCTGAATCAGGTAGAGCACGCTCGCGCAAAAACTCAGCACCAGAGCGGCATATCCGATGAAGATGAGGCCGATGTGCGCGAACAGCCAACTCGTCCGCAAGGTGCCCGACATCGTGATGAACGGCTGCTGCCGCGTCGCCGCCATGAACGTAAGCAGAAAGACCAGCGGGAACACGATGATGCCCGGCGATGTCGTCTTGTAGATCAAATACGTGATCATGAACACGGCCATGATCAGGAAGGCCAGCAGCGACTCGGAATTGTGCACCATCGCCTGGGTCACGTGCCCGCTGATGAACAGACCCTCGGTCAGCGAGACGAAATGAAACACCATGCCAAGATAGGCGGCGTGCAAAGCGACCTTGTTAAGCAGATCGCTGGTACGGGTCAAAGCAACCAGGGCGTAGAGCAGACCTACCCCGTACAGACCCAACGCAACTCGAAGCCAAAAGATTGACATAGCGTAGTTTAGCCGAAGGCCGATCCTCACCCTCGTGCCAACGTGATTATAGTCTGCCCTGCTCACGGGGCAGAAGACAGTTGGGCAGATCACAGGTGCTTGTGACTTACGTCACAAGGTCTTAGAACCTTGGAATACGGGGCGGGGCGGCACCCGGATTTACTCGACCCCGAGCGCCCCGAAAGCTTCTCCCAGTTCGGCGAGACCCACGCGAAGCTGGCGTCCGGCGGCCATCATGTCCTCGATCTCGTCGAATGCGCGGAAAAGCCGCACCTTGGCGGCGCCGTATTCCTCCGCCTCGGTGGGCGCGCGACCGTGGGTCTCGGCCCAGGCCTTCAGGGCAGCGGTTTCGACGAAAACGCTGACCGCGTAGGTCACTTTTCGGTCGGAGGTGACGTCGAAGATGTACTCCGTCGCTGGCGCGCTTTCATCTACGGCGGCGCGCTTGCCGACGAAGTAGTACTGGTAGACGTACCCCTGCCCTCCGGTGTACGTCTTCATGCGGCGAACGGTCATAGCCTGCCTACTTTAACAGGGACCGTCGTCTCGCTAGGGCAGGGTCGCCGACTGATGCAATGGCAGATCCTGCGACGATCCACCAACCAAAATCGTGTACTCGCCCGGCACCAGCTGCCAGCCGTTCTTCTTCTCGTCGAAAATGGAGAGGTAGTGGGCCGGAACCTCGACGCTAACCGGCTTACTCTGGCCGGCTGCCAGGTTGATTTTGCTCCAGCCGACCAGGCGCTTGGGAGGCTCGCCTGCGCTCGAGGGTAAGGATGCGTAGACCTGCGCAACCTCCGCGCCATCGCGCGTACCAGTATTTTTCACCGTGAAAGTCACGCGCAAGGGCTGGCCGGACTCAACCTTTAGATCCGAGTACGCATAAGTTGTGTAGGAAAGGCCGAAGCCAAACGGGAACAGCACGGGCTTCTTCTCGGCGTCATACCACTTGTAGCCGACTTTCAACCCTTCATCGTAGGAAATCTGAAACGGCGGCAGACCCGCGGCGATTTTCTTCCACGCGTCTTCGTCGCCGTCTTTCGTCGTCGAAGCCTCGGGCGGCTTGACCAGATTCGGATGAGGAATATCGGCATCTTTCAGCGGGAACGTCTGGGGAAGCTTGGCGCTCGGATTCACGTCGCCGAACAGCACGTTTGCGACTGCATCCGCGCCGCGCGAGCCTGCATACCATGCTTCGAGAATCCCGCCGACCTGTCGGGCCCACGGCATGGTCGCCGGGCCCCCCGTCTCGAGCACCACGACCGTATGTGGATTGGCCGCGGCAACTTTCGCGATCAGTTCGTCCTGATGCTCGGGCAGTGTCAGGCTTTCGAGGTCCATCCCTTCACTTTCCCAACAGTAGGCAAACACGATTGCGACATCGGCTTGTTGGGCCAGCGCCGCGGCCTTCGCGGGATCACTACCCGCGTCGTACTGCACGTTGGCGTGAGGAGCTTTGGCGCGAATCGTCTTCAGAGGCGCGGTTGGAAACCACATCGGCTCGAGCCAACGAGTCTGGCCCTTGCCGGGCGGGAGGATCGCGTTGCCCACAGGCGGATCGACTTGCGCGGATCCGCCGCCGGAGATCATCCCGACATCGGCATGCGCACCGATCACGGCGATGGTCTTAAGCTTCGAAGTGTCGAGCGGCAGCAGGTTACCTTCATTCCGCAGGAGCACGATGCTCTGCTCGGCGATCTTCTGCGCGACGTCGAATCCGTTCTGTACGTCGACCACACTCTTCTGAGGTGGATCGTCGACCACGCCGCTGGCGAACATCGAACGCAGAATGCGCTGCACGTGATCATCGAGTTCGGCCTTGGAGACCTTTCCGCTCTCCACCGCCTTCTTGAACGCGGGACCATAGAAAATCTCGCCAGGTTCCTCATGATCCAGTCCGGCGGCCGAGGCTTTCTCAGTACTGTGCGTAGCCTGCCAGTCTGAGAGAACGAAGCCGGGGAACTTCCAGTCTTTTTTCAGAACATCGGTAAGCAGATGCTTGTTCTCGCAAGAGTAGTCGCCATTGACGCGGTTGTACGCGCACATCACCGCCGACACGTCTCCGGTGCGCAGGCCGATCTCAAAAGCCAGTAGATCCGTCTCGCGCATGGCCCGCTCGCCGACATTCACATTCACGGCGTTGCGCCCGCTCTCCTGATCATTCATGGCGTAATGCTTGATGTCTCCGATTACGTGTTGCGCTTGCAGGCCCTTCATCACGTGGCCCACCATCGTGCCCGCGAGAACCGGGTCTTCTCCCATGTACTCGAAGTTGCGGCCGTTGCGCGGCTCGCGCGTCAGATTCACGCCGCCGCCCAGCGTCATGTTGAAGCCCTGCGCCCGCAATTCGCGCCCAATCAGAGCGCCGTACTCGTAAGCCGCTTTTGTATCCCAACTCGCGGCGCCCGCCACATCGGAGGGCAACGCCGTTGAGTAGCGGCCGTTCTCGCCGCTCGCCCGCACGCCGTAGGCGGCGTCCGACATCTGGATATCAGGAATACCCAGCCGGGGAACTCCGACCACGTAACCAGCTCCGCCGTTCGCATGAATAGACAGCGGGCTCATCGGGCTGAGGCCAACCATGCCGGTCCCGTGCAGAAGCGAGATCTTCTCGTCGAGCGTCATCTCCTTCACAACCAGACTCGCGCGTTCGTCGGGAGAGAGGCTGGTGTTCATCCAAGGACGCGCCGGGTTTTTGTTATCGGACGAGGTTTGCGCAAAGGCGTATGACCACGCGCACAACACGGCCAAAATCCAGACCACCGGTCTTCCGGCGGAGGTTTTGTACGACGAAGGCTTTTTCATGATTTCCCTTCGAGAATGGCACAAAATCGATTTTATAGCATAGCACAACGATATTCTTTAGGCTTCAGGGAACGCGGTTCGATCACGAATCGATTTTCGCCTCGCGCAGCCGCTTGACTGCGGTCTCTGAAGTCACGGGCGAGTAATAGACCTCTTTGAAGGTGTACGACTTCGCCTTCGAGCCGAGGATAGGCAGGATCTCGAAGTGCCAGTGGTAGTCCTCGTCGAGGGTTTTCCAATATCCCAGACTGCTTGACCCGTGCAGCGTATTCGGCGAAGTATGCAGCACCATGTGGAATTCTTTGGTGATGGTGCGAATGCGCTGCAGAGTGCGCCGCAGCAGGCTGGCGAGATCGCGAATGCCGCCGGTTTTTGAGAGTCCCGACCGCTCGAACGAAGACTCGTGCACGCGCGGCAGGATCCAGGTTTCGTACGGAACACGCGGAGCGTACGGGCATAACGCGATGTAGTCGCCGCGCAACTCCACCACCCGCTGCCCCTGCCGCTCTTCCTGCCCAATGATGTCGCAGAACACGCAGCGCTCTTTCTGCTTGTAATAGTCGCGGCCGGCGCGCAGTTCGTACAGAACCCGGCGCGGAACAAACGTCGTTGCCGTCAACTGCGCATTCGGATGTTCGAATTCCTGACCGGCATTGGTCCCGTAGTTCTTAAAAATGCTGATGTACTTGATACGGGCATCACCCTTTAGATCGGAAATCCTCTGCGCCGCCAGGCGAAGAAACTGCTCGATTTCGCTGTCGCTGGCATCCCACAGCTCGCGGTCGTGACGCGAATTTTCCACCAGGACTTCATGCGCGCCGATCGAGCGCATCCGGTCGTACAAGCCGTCGGCACGACGCGATGGGTCGCCTTCGATGCGATACAACGGCGTGGGATGCACAACGGAGCGCGCCGACCACGGCCGGCCCTCGGATTCAGTGCGCGTGGCAACCACCTGCATGGGTTGCGCGAGTCGGCGCAGAAGGGACAGTCGGTGGCGCGCGGCGTTGGTTCGGTAACGTCGTCCCCGGTGATAACCCAGGAACGCGTAATCGGATCTTTGCGAAGTTCCATGCGTAAGGAAAACATCCGCTTCGCGCATGCGTCAACTGCGTTTTCCACCGCCGGGCACTGTGGCGCGCTTTGTTATAATCCGCGCACGAACTCGCACGACATGACCGAGACGTCCACGCCGTTGATGCGGCAGTACGCTGCCATCAAGAAAGAGCATCCTAACGCTCTGCTTTTCTTCCGGCTGGGCGACTTCTACGAGCTTTTCTTTGACGACGCGGTGGTTGCCGCACGTGAACTCCAGATCACGCTGACGTCCCGCAATAAAGAAAAGGGCATCGCAGTCCCGATGTGTGGAGTCCCCTACCACGCCGCCGAAGGCTACATCGCCAAGCTCATTCGCAAGGGATTCAAGGTCGCGATCTGCGAGCAGGTGGAAGATCCCCGGGTGGCGAAGAAGCTTGTGCGCCGCGAAGTGACGCGAGTTGTCACCCCCGGCACGTCGGCCGACTCTTCCCTGAGTTCGGAAGAAAACAACTTTCTTGGCGCCTTGACTCAAGTTGGAGATCGCGTCGGTTTCGCCGCGCTCGATCTTTCGACCGGAGAATTTCGCGCAACTGAATTCCAGGGTACCGACGCGGCACGGCGCATTCAGGAAGAACTTACGCAGTTGCGTCCAAAGGAATTGCTGTACGCCTCAGCGGCTCCCTTGTTTGAGGCTGCGACGACATCTAGTGAAGCGGTAGTCCGTCCGAAAGCGCCGGATGCGCGACCGTCCCTCAAGCAGGGCTACGCCGAAACCGCGCTCGATGACTGGATCTTCGCCCCCGACCACGCGATTCCCCTTCTCGAAAATCATTTCGGTGTGTTGTCGCTCGAAGGGTTCGGCCTGGCCGGCAAGCCCGCCGCTGCTTCGGCTGCCGGAGCGATCCTGCACTACGTGCGCTCCACACAGCGCGGCACTCTCGATCACGTGGATCGCATCGGATTCTACGAGCGGCAGAATTGTCTGGTGCTCGATGCGGTCACCGTCCGCAATCTCGAGTTGATTGAGCCGCTGTTCGCCGGAAGCGACGCAGGAACGACTTTGTTCCGTGCCATCGACGCCACCGTCACTCCCATGGGCAAGCGTCTTCTGCGCGCCTGGATGCTGCGTCCATCAATTGATCGAAATGAAATCGAGGCTCGGCAGGAAGCCGTCGGAGCGCAGGTGTCGAACCTGATGGCTCGCGAAGAACTGCGCCGCGCACTGGAAGGCATTCTCGACCTGGAGCGATTGCTGAGCCGGGTCACGCTTGAAACGGCCAACCCTCGCGATGTGCTGGCGCTGGCGTCGTCGCTCGGGCACATCCCCGCCGTGCGGGTGGCAATGTCGCACTTCTCCAGCGCGAGGTTCGGAGCACTGCACGACTCCGTCGACGAACTCGGAGATCTGCGCGAGCGGATCGATAAAACAATCATTGCCGAGCCGCCTATCTCCCTCAGCGACGGCGGCGTTATCGCGGCGGGCATTGATGCCGAACTTGACGAACTCCGCAACCTGAGCCGCAACAGCAAGCAGTACCTGGCACAAATCGAGCAGCGCGAGCGCCAGCGCACCGGGATCAACTCGCTGAAGGTAAAGTTCAATTCCATCTTCGGCTACTACCTCGAAGTCTCGAAGCCCAACCTGCACCTGGTTCCCGCCGACTACGAGCGCAAGCAGACTCTTGTCAACGCTGAACGGTTCACCACGCCGGAGCTCAAGGAATACGAAGCAAAGATTCTCGACGCGCAGGAGAAGATCGTCGACATCGAGCGCCGGCTGTTTGCCGATCTCCGTTCGTCGATTGCCGCCGAGGCGAAACGCATCCGCCAGACGGCGCTCGCACTCGCCGAGGTCGATGTGCTGTCGAGCCTCGCGCACATTGCCGCGCAGCGCAACTACTGCCGGCCCAGTCTCGAGGACTCCGGAGACCTGGAGATTGTCGGTGGACGCCATCCCGTGATTGAAGAGCAGGAAGCTGCGGCGGGCGGCGAGCGCTTCGTTCCCAACGACCTTTACCTCAACTCGACCACTCACACGATCCTCGTGTTGACCGGACCAAACATGGGTGGTAAATCGACGTATCTGCGGCAGGCCGCGCTGATCGTGATTCTGGCTCAGATGGGATCCTTCGTCCCCGCGCGCTCCGTACGTATGGGGCTGGTCGATCGAGTCTTCACGCGTATCGGCGCCAGCGACAATCTGGCGCGCGGCCGCTCCACCTTCATGGTGGAGATGACCGAGACCGCTGCGATTCTTCACACGGCGACGCCGAAATCTCTTGTCTTACTCGATGAAGTGGGCCGCGGCACCTCGACCTATGACGGCCTCGCCATCGCGTGGGCGGCCATCGAATATCTGCACGCTCGGACGCGGGCAAAGACTTTATTCGCGACTCACTATTTCGAATTGACAGAACTCGCCGGACAGCTCTCGGGCGTGAAGAACTATCACGTGTCGGTGAAGGAGACTGGCGGTGGAATTGTATTTCTTAGGAAGGTGGATCCGGGCGCGGCCGATCGCAGCTACGGTATCGAGGTCGCCAAGCTGGCTGGATTGCCGAACGAAGTGATCGAGCGTGCCCGTGAGGTGCTCATCGAGCACGAGAGCGCCGAGCGCCAACTCACTGGGCAGCTGGCCAGCGACCAGTCGCGACCGGCGCCGGCTGCGCAGTTGACTATCTTTACACCGATTTCGCAACCGGTTCTCGAAAAACTTCGCGAAGTAGATCTGAATCGCCTGACGCCGCTGGAGGCCTTGAATCTGCTCGCGGAATTGAAGTCGCAAATCTAGCCACGATCAAGGAAGAGCACGGGAGACCCCGATCGCAAGCCGCAAACAATCCAGCCGCAACGTGGAGTCGCCGATTCGCGAGCGCATCGGCCAACTCCTGATCATCGGCTTCGACGGCACCGAGATGTCCCCGGGCCTTGCGTCCCTGCTCGATCGCGTTCAACCGGCCGGCGTGATTCTGTTCGCGCGCAACATCGTCAGCGCCGAGCAAACTTACAAACTCCTGAAGGACTGTCAACAGCGCGTCGCTACCCCCCTGTTCCGCTGCGTCGACCTCGAAGGCGGCAAAGTTGACCGTCTGCGCAAAGTAGTCGGTCCTGCGCCCTCCGCGGCGGAGGTGTATGCATCCGGCGCCCGCAAGCTCTTTCGGCAGCACGGGCGCGTGATCGGCTCCAACTGCCGCGCCCTTGGCTTCAATGTGGATTTCGCTCCCGCTCTCGATCTGGCCTTTGAAGCTTCGAGAACAGTCATGGATTCACGGCTCGTGTCGGACAATCCAAAAGAAACCATCGTCTACGTGCGCGAATTCCTTGCCGGACTAACCTCGGCGGGCGTGCTCGGCAACGGCAAGCATTTCCCGGGCCTGGGTGAAGGCAAGCTCGATAGTCACCATGATCTGCCCGTGATCGAGAAGTCTTGGAAGAAATTGTGGGAGCAGGATCTGGTTCCCTACCGGACTCTTCGCTCGCAGCTTCCCTTCGTAATGGTTTCCCACGCTGCCTACCCTTCTGTCACAAAGGAAACGATTCCGGCGTCGCTTTCGAAGACGTGGATCACTGACATCCTGCGCAAGAAGATCGGCTATCGCGGCCTGATTGCCTCTGACGATCTGGAGATGGGTGGCGTGCTCGCGGCCGAACCGATCGAGAAGGCAGCCGTCGGCCACATTCGTGCGGGTGGAGATTTAGGGCTCATCTGCCACAAGGAAGAGTTCGTGAACCGGGCGTACGAGGAATTGATTCGCACGACAGAGGCTGATCGTTCCTTCGCGCGCCGCGCCAACGAATCGATCGAGCATGTTCTCGCGTTCAAGAAAAAGAATCGGCAGTTGTCGCGCTGGGCGACGCCGCCCACCAACGAGACTGTGCAAAAACTCTCCCGCCGACTGTGGGAATTCAGCGAGCAGGTTCGCCTCGACACGATTCACAACCAGGAGACGGCTTGATCGTCGCCGGCATCATGAGCGGAACCTCCGCCGACGGCATCGAGGTCGCCTTGGTGCGAATCTCGGAAACCGCAGGAACTCCTTCCAAGGGCCATTCGCGCACGAAGACTGCGCCCCCCAGCGGGGCCCGCATTACCTCGAGGCAGTTCAGTCTTCTGGGACACGCGTCCTTCGCCTATCCCAAGCGCGTGCGCGAGGTCGTGCTGTCGTCGATGAACGCGCCTGCAGCAAGCGTCGCCGATCTGGCACGCCTCAACTTCCTTCTCGCTGAGTTGTACGCCGACGCCGTGCTTGGCAACGCAGCGCAAGTTCCACATTCGTGCCGAACTGGTGGGCTGTCACGGGCAGACGCTTTTTCATCAGGGAGAAAGGCAGCGCTACCTCGGCCGGAACATTGCCGTCACCTGGCAGACCGGAGAAGGCTCGGTGATCGCGTCACGGGTCGGCGTGCCCGTGGTCTCGGACTTTCGTCCCGCTGACATGGCTGTTCGCGGAAAAGGAGCTCCGCTGGTTCCCTATCTCGATTACATGTTGTATCGCGATCCGCGCATCGGTCGCGTGGTGCAGAACATCGGCGGCATTGCAAATCTCTCCGCCATTCCAGCGAACGCCGCCGCGCAGCAAGTGACCGCGTTTGATACCGGCCCCGGCAATATGGTGATCGACGCCGTCATGGAGCGCCTCTATCACAAGCCCTTCGACCGCGATGGTCGCGTGGCTAGTTCAGGCATAGTTCTCGAAAGCGTCCTCGTGCGCGTGCTCCGCGAAAGATTTTTCCAGAAGAAGCCGCCCAAGACCGCAGGCCGCGAGGAATTTGGCCGGGAGTTCTCGCAAGCCTTCATTAAGCTCTGCGGACGCGCGGCGAAACAAGATATCGTTGCGACCGCCACAGCGCTCACGGCGCGGTCGATTGCCAATGCCATCCGCAAATTCGTTCTCCCGACCCACAGGAGCTACCGCGAACTGGTCGTCTCCGGCGGCGGCGCGAAGAATTCCACGCTGCTCGCCATGCTCGCCAACGAAGTCAAGCCGCTCGGGCTGAGCCTGCGCCTCTCGGACGAGTTCGGCCTGCCTGCCGCCGCGAAGGAAGCGGCGGCCTTCGCGCTGCTCGCTTACGAGACCTGGCATCGACGGCCTTCGAATGTCCCGTCAGCTACCGGCGCACGGCGTCCCGCGATTCTCGGGAAGATTTCCTATGCGTAACGCCGGTGCCATGCGCAGAAACGCTCAAGCTAGCGGCCTTGATGCTCGCGCTAGCACGCTCTCCGTTGCATGCTCCTCGCATCCCGATGCCAAGACGCTCGTCATGCTCATCGAGAGCAGCCCGACGAATCTCGATCCGCGGGTCGGACTCGACGGCCAGTCAGAACGCATCGATAACCTGATCTTCGACGACCTGCTCGAGCGCGACGAGCACCTCAACGTGAAGCCCGGTCTCGCCGACAAGTGGGAAATCCCCGATCCTCTTACCTACGTTTTTCATCTGCATCCGGGCGTCAAGTTTCACAACGGTACAGCGCTCACTTCGCGCGACGTGAAGTGGACGTTTGATTCTCTGCTGGGAGGCAAAATCCGCAGCACGAAATCCGCAGCATACCGGCTGGTCGACCACATCGACGCGCCCGACGACCTGACCGTCATCTTCCATCTGAAACAGCCGTTCGCCACTTTACTTTGGAATTTGTCCGACGGGGCCATCGGAATCGTTCCTTACGGAACACTGGGCGAGATGAGCGACCATCCGATCGGGTCAGGGCCCTTCCGATTCGTCAGCGCCGAACCCGACAAAGAAGTCGTCCTCGAGCGCAACGACAACTACTGGGGTGAGAAAGCTCGACTCGATCGCGTGCGCTTTGCCGTCGTACCCGACATGACCACGCGCGCCCTCGAACTGCGCAAGGGCAGCGCCGACATTGCCATCAACTCGCTCACGCCCGACATGGTCGTGACGCTCGAACAGGAACCTCGCCTCGCCATCCTGCGCGGTCCCGGCACCGTGCTGCAGTACATGGGATTCAACTACCGCGATCCGATCCTAAAAGATGTCCGCGTGCGCCAGGCGCTTGCCTATGCGATCGATCGCCGCCCCATGCTCGAATATCTGTGGCGCGGATTCGCGCAACCGGCCGCCAGCATCTTGCCGCCGCAGAGTTGGGCCTACTCGGCCGACGTGCCCGTCTACAATTACGATCCCGAGCGCGCGCAACAGCTTTTGGACGCCGCCGGCTACCCTGCCATCGCTGGCGTGCGTTTTCATCTGACGATGAAGACCTCCACCGATGAGAACACGCGCCTCATGGTCGCCGTTCTGCAGCAGCAACTGCGCGCAGGTGCAGATTCAGCTCGATGTGCGCACCTACGAATTCGGCACCTTCTTCGCCGACGTCAGCCGCGGAGCCTTCCAGTTCTACTCGCTGCGCTGGATCGGCGGCAACGAAGATCCCGACATCTTCGAGTACGCTTTCCACTCGAGCAAGTTCACGCCTAACGGCGCCAACCGGAGCTTCTATTCCAATCCGAAAGTCGACGCGCTCATCGATCAGGCGCGTTCCGAGCTTGACCAGGAAAAGCGCAAGCAACTTTACGCGCAGCTTCAGCGCATTCTGGCCGAAGATCTCCCCTCCATCAATCTCTGGTACCTCGACAACGTGCTGGTTCACTCGCAGCGGGTCACCGGCTTGTCGCTCAATCCGCCCGGCAACTATGATTTCCTGCGTACCGCGCAGATCGCGTCCAACTGAGTAGCGCGCCTCCCTGGAGCGCCACTTCGTGCGTGTTATCCTCGAAAGTTCTCTCTGGGGCCATCATTGCGAATACTCTTCATCGGCGACATCTTTGGGCGGCCGGGCCGAACCATCGTGAAGGAAAAGCTGCCGGCGCTGGTTAAAGACCACTCCATCGACCTCATCATCGCGAACGGCGAAAACTCCGCCGCAGGGTTCGGCATCACGCCACAGCTGGCCGAAGAGCTTTTTGATTTCGGCATCGATGTCATCACCACCGGCAACCACGTCTGGGACAAGCGCGAGATCGTCGACTTCTTCAAGATGGCTGACGGCAACGCCCACAGCCCATCGCAGCGGCTGCTTCGTCCCGCGAACTTTGCGCCTGATCTGCCCGGACATGGACTCTATGTCGGCCGCAAAGGCAAAGTCGCCTACGCCGTCATCAATCTGCAGGGACGAGTGTTCATGGCGTCGAACGAAGATCCATTTCGCACCGCCGATCAACTCCTGAAAGAGGTCGAAGCCAAAATCATCTTCGTCGACATGCACGCCGAAGCGACGTCGGAAAAGATCTCACTGGGCTGGTATCTCGACGGACGCGTCTCTGCCGTCGTCGGCACCCACACGCACGTTCCCACGGCCGACGAACGGGTGCTGCCTAACGGCACCGCCTACATCACCGATGTAGGCATGACCGGCCCCTTCGACGGCGTCATTGGCGTCAAAAAAGAGCTCGTCGTCTCGAAGTTTCTCAACAACATGCCGGTGCGCTTTGAAGCCGCCACTGGCGATGTACGGCTCTGTGCCGTGGTGGTTGACGCCGACGACTCCACCGGCCACGCGCGCAGCATTCAAAGGCTGATGGTGACGTAGCCGCGACATGAAAGAAATGACACAGCAGCCTCCGAACGATCCGATAACGCACCGCGATTGCTTCCGCTGGCGCGAGGCCGATGCCTACCTTTTCGACATCGACGGTACGCTGATGCTCTCGCCCGACCGCACGCATCGCTATGCCATTCACCGAGCACTGCTGGAGGTCTACGGCGTCGAGACCACCATCGACGGGATTCCTTACCACGGTAAAACCGATCCCGGTATTTTGCGGGCGGCACTTGAACGGCTCAACGTTCCCACAGACGTTATCGATTCCAAGATGGCTGCAGCTCTCGACGTGGTACGGCGTGATGCCGCTGAAAAAGCCGATCGCTTCCGTCCCAACGTGCTGCCGGGTATTCGCGACCTGGTGGCCTTGCTGAAAGACTCCGGAAAGCTCCTCGGCATTTGCTCGGGCAATCTTGCAGCAGTCGCCTGGCTGAAGCTGAAAGTCGCTGGCCTCGCCGATTATTTCGAGTTTGGATGCTTCGCAGACGAGTGCGAATTGCGCATTGACGTCTTCCGCAACGGAATGCAGGAGGTCGCAAAGCGTCTCGGCTCAGCCGCGAACGTTTGTTTCATCGGAGACACGCCCGAAGACGTTCGCGCCGCGCAGGGAGTCGGCGGCCACATCATCGCCGTCGGTACCGGCATATTTAAGGTCGAGGACCTAGCCGCGCACAATCCCGATGCCGCGGTTATCAGCTGCTCCGAGTTATTGACCCTCTAGATTTCCGAGAACCCCTTCGGCAAGTGCTAGGTCTTGGGTGTTGGGTCTTCGGCGATTGTTGGAACCCCGGAATGCAATCTATTCGAGCGCCAATACCCAAGACCTAACACCCAAGACCCAAAACCTGCTTTGCCACACCAAAGTGCTACTCCTGCAAGAATCCCAGTTTCGATCGTTCCCTTCCCGGATACAATCGTGCCCATGCAGCGTTGGCGATCCCTGGTAGCGGTGTGCCTGGTGGCTTCCCTTACGTGGGCAGCCGACCAGCCCCCGACTCCTCCACCAACGACTCTGTGCGCCAACGGAGTTCCTGGCGCGCCCGCCTGTGTCGCAAGCCCGCAAGCCCGCCAGGACGCGCACAAAGCCTTCGAGCACGGCATGAAGCTGCAGAAGCAGAACCGGCTCGAAGATGCGTTCATCGAATTCGAAACTGCCGCGAACCTGGTTCCGCAGGATCTGCAGTACGCCACGCTCCGCGAGTTAAGTCGCCAGATGGTCGTCAGCGACCACCTCAAGCGAGGCAACACAGCCCTGGCCGATGGCCGTGAGATCGAAGCGCTGGGCGAGTTTCGCGACGCCCTGCATTTCGACCCACACAATGATTTCGCACAGGAACGATTGAACGACGCCGTCCGCCGCACGACTCCCGCCAGCAGTCCGCGCCTGATTGACCAGTCCGACGAGATCCGCGTGATCCCGAAAGACCTGGCGCAGAGCTTCCACTACCGTGGAGATTCCCGCCAGCTGCTCACGCAAGTTGCGAATGCCTACGGCGTCACGCTGACCATGGACGACTCCGTGGTCAGCCGCCAGGTGCGCTTCAATGTGGACGACATTGGCTTCTATCAGGCCATGCAGCTGGCCGGAGCCATCACCAAGACTTTCTGGGCCCCGCTGCAGGAAAAGCAGATTATCGTCGCCGCCGATTCTGCAGAAAACCGCCGGCTCTATGACCGCATGGGACTGCGCACCTTCTATGTTCCCGACGCCGGTACCCAGCAAGAGCTGCAGGACATCGTGAACGTGCTGCGCACGGTGTTTGAGATAAAGTTCGTCAGCTCGAACACGCAGAAAGGCACGATCACGGTGCGCGCCCCCGTCAACGTGCTCGATCCCGCCACCCGCTTCATGGAAGGCCTGGGGTCCTCGCATCCCGAAGTCATGCTCGACGTGCACGTGTTCGAGATCAGCAAGACCCTGATGCACAGCTTCGGAATGCAGATCCCCAACCAATTTAATCTGTTCAACATTCCGATTGGCGCGCTAGGGCTGACTCTCGCTGGCGGCCAGAGCATTCAGGACGCAATCAACCAGCTCATCGCCAGCGGCGGCATCAACCAGGGCAACTCGTCCGCCCTGGCCGGACTGCTCGGTCAGCTTCTTGGCGGCAACGCCGCTTCCATCCTCAGCCAACCCTTGGCCACATTCGGCGGCGGCGTCACGCTGTTCGGGCTTTCGCTGGGCACGCTGGGCGCGCAGCTCTCGCGCAACGAAGGCATGCTGCGGTCTCTGGAACATGTCACCGTGCGCGCCGCGCAGGGCAAAGATGCCACCGTCAACCTGGGCTCACGCATTCCCATCATCAATGCAAGCTTCGCTCCCATCTTCAACACTTCTGCGATATCACAGGCCATTGGCAACGGCTCCTACATCGCGCCGATTCCCTCTTTCACCTACGAAGACATCGGCCTGAACCTTAAGGTCAAGCCCTCCGTGCATGGCGATTCGGATGTGAGCATGAATTTCGAAATAAAGGTGAGATCGCTGACCGGAGCCAGCACCAACGGCGTGCCGGTGATCGGAAACCGCGAATACACCGGCAGCATCAATGTCAAAAACGAACAGGCAGCCGTCGTCGCAGGTGAAATCACCAGCACCGAGCAGCGCAGCCTGAGCGGGCTTCCGGGAATCGGGCAGTTCCCGATCCTTAGCCGCGCCGCCGCCGCCAACACCACTGAAAAAGATGAGAGCGAGATGTTGATCATCGTCACCCCGCACATCATCAGCATGGCCGAGGGACAAAGCAGTTCAGAGATCTGGATGACCGGGGTGAAGTAAAAAGCAGGTGCTCACCTGATTGCGGAAACCACGGGTGTCCTAGTCCCGCAAACGACGGGCGGGGACGCCCGTCGCTCCATCGACTTCATTAATACCAGGCAGGATAAGAGTTACTCGCGCTGACGGTGCCCCAGGTTCGCGTCCGCCCTTTGGACGCTAACCTGGGTTCATCCCGAACTACTGCTTCCCCGCGAACTCCACCAGGCCTTTCAGGACTTCTGGAGGCACGCCCACCACGTTCCCGATGCGCCGTCCGTTCACGTACACAGTCGGCGTTCCCGTAACTCCAACCGACGTCCCCAACGCAACCGACTTGTCCACACGGCTCTTGGTATCCGGCTTGGCCGCGCACACGGCCATATCTGCGCCCTTCACTCCGGAAGCATCTGCGATCGCCGTCAGCTTCTCATCCGCATTCGATTCCGTCAGATTCGTCTGCTGATCGAAAGTTCCCTGCACAAACTTCCAGAATGCGTCATTCGAGCTGCGCCCCACGCAATCGGCGTAGTAGGCCGCCTTCGCGGCCCAGTTGTGCATGGGCAGCGGATAGTTCTGAAATACGAACCGGGCGTTCGGCTCCTCGGCCAGCAGTTTCTCGATCACCGGCTGCGCGTCTTTGCAGTGTGGGCATTGCAAATCGCTGAACTCCACAATCGTAACCGCCGATTTCTCTGGACCGCGCCCCGGGCCGTTGATTCCCTTCAGCAGTGCTTCCTTGGCGGGCGCATACGGCTTGGCTCCGAAAGGCATGATCTCGCCCGTCAGCGCGTGCTTGCCATCCGGCGTGACGTACAACGTGGTCCCGCTCTGCCCCTGCGCGTTGGTCAGCGTGACGTTCACTTCTGCAAGGCCCTCGGCGATTGACGGCTTGATGGCCGTGATCTTCCACGTGACCGTCGAATCGTATCCAAATGTCTGCTGCAGAAATGCGTTGACGGTTTCCTCCGAGGGCAGGTTAGCTGCCTTCTCCTGCGCCAGCACAGCCATTCCGGCAAGAAGAACCACGGCGACAAGTAGCGATCTACGATGCATGAGTTCCTTTCAAATGGGTTGAGATGCGAGCATCCCGCACACAGGATGCCGTCAGGCCTCCGACTTT
Organism: uncultured Acidobacteriota bacterium; assembly: GCA_963745435.1. Taxonomy (GTDB): domain Bacteria; phylum Acidobacteriota; class Terriglobia; order Terriglobales; family Acidobacteriaceae; genus Gp1-AA133. The sequence continues at coordinate 1,013,510 of CAVUXK010000008.1, forward strand.
GCGGCGATCGGAAAGCGCCTGCCGTATCCAAAAGCCTTTTCAGAAATCTTGATGCCGGGCGCGGCCTGCTGCCGTTTGTACTCCGCGCGATCCACCATGCGCAGAACGCGGCGAACCAGGCCGAGGTCAAAGCCGCGCTCCTTCGCAATCTGTTCCGCCGAATGCAACTCCTCGACGTAGTCTTCGAGAATCGCATCCAGCACATCGTAGGGCGGCAGCGTGTCGCTGTCCTTCTGATCCGGCCGCAACTCCGCCGATGGCGGCTTCTCCAGCGTGGCTTCGGGGATCACGGGGCGCAACGAATTCACATAGCGGCTGATGCGGTACACCATCGTCTTCGGCACATCTGAGATCACCGCCAGTCCGCCCACCATATCGCCATACAGCGTGCAGTAACCCACGGCGATCTCGCTCTTGTTGCCGGTGGAAAGCACGATCGCGTTCAGTTTGTTCGACATCGCCATCAGCAACAAGCCGCGAGAGCGCGCCTGGATGTTTTCTTCCGTGACATCTTCGGGCAAGCCGCGAAAGACATCGCGCAGCGTCGTCTGCGCGCTCTTGCAAATGTCACCGATGGGCAACAACTCGAAACGTACGCCGAGGTTCTTGGCCAACGCGCGCGCATCTTCGATCGATCCCGGCGAAGAATACGGTCCGGGCATGCCGACGCCAATCACGTTCTCCGCTCCGACCGCGTCGGCGGCAATGGCCGCGGTCAGCGCCGAGTCGATGCCACCGCTCAGGCCGATAATCACTTTCCCGAAGCCGCACTTGCGAACGTAGTCGCGCGTCCCGAGCACCAGCGCCCAGTAAGCGCTGGCATCGTCGCCCTCGACTTGCTCATGCATCTCGCCTTCGAGCGTGACCGAGTCGAAGTAGACGATGTCTTCCTCGAACGACTTACCCTGCGCGATGACTTTGCCTTCGCGGTTCAACACCAGGCTGGAACCGTCGAACAGCAGGCTGTCATTCCCGCCGACCTGATTGACCATCACGACTGGAACCTTGTCGGTGCGCGCGATCGTGGCCAGCATGTCGCGCCGCAGTTCCCGCTTGCGCAGCCAGAAGGGCGAAGCCGAGATATTCAGCACGAAATTTCCGCCCGCCCGCACCAACGCATCTACCGGGATCAAACCCGTACAGCCGCTTGTTCCAGAAATGCTTGTCGTTCCACGCGTCTTCGCAGATGGTGAGCGCCATCCGGTTGCCGCAGAAGTCGAACAACTCCTGGTGCCGCGACGGAGCAAAATTGCGCATTTCGTCAAAGACGTCGTAGGTAGGCAACAGCATTTTTGACTGGAGAAAGGCCTGCTTGCCATCCTGCAGAAGAACGGCAGAGTTCATCACTGACTTGCCGGTTTCTGCGAGGGCAGGCGTGACCAGACCACAAATTACGCTGATGCCCTTGGTCTCGGAAGCAATGCGCTCGACCGACTCCCGGTTTTTCGCTACGAACGTCGGCCGCTCTACGAGGTCGCGCGGCGGGTAGCCGCACACCGCTAGCTCCGGAAACAGAATCAGACCTGCGCCCGCCGCTTTCGCGCGGTGCGCAAAGTCGATCATCTTGTTCGCGTTTCCGGAGAAGTCCCCAACCGTGGGATTGATCTGGCCCAGGGCGATCTTCACCCTTCCAGTTTAAAGCCGCGTGCCGGAAGTCGCCAAGTTTTGGGACAGGTACGGGCGAAGGTTCGGCGGTGACGTCGTGCCCGGGTCGGGCACGTTCTGCGGACGATTATCGCGCGGCGCAGTCCCCTGCCTCGACGTTCCTGGCAAGTTGTCATCGGTCTCTTCGCCCGCGCGCCGCAGCGTCGGTGCGTTCGGGGGCTTGCCGCTGTCTTCGTCCTTCGCAATTTTGGTAACGGGCTCGAGGCTGATTTCCTTATCAACCTTCACGAGCTTCGTGCCGTCGACTTTCATGGTCTCGAGCTTCACAACTTCGTCGCCCACGAAGCGCACGAACTCCACGTCCTGTGGCGGCTCGCCATAAATCCATTCTTCGTATTCGACGTCTTCTTCGTGCTCGCGCACTTTCTTCGGCGGACGCCCCTTCGAGTACGTCACCATCTCGCGATTCATTCCGACCAACACCTTGTGATTCTCAATCGCTTCTTTGGCCTTGGGAGGAATGGTCTCGAGATAGGCTTCTTCGGTGGACTTCGAATCGAAATCAAGAACGGGGCGCAGCACCTTCTTGAAATCCTGTCCGGTCATTTCCGGAATGTACGGATCAAAATAAACATCCACGAACGACCCGCGCGCGTTCGCATTCGAATCCGACGGAGCGACCGGTGTCTCGCCGCCGGCGCCACCGACGCTAATGCGCTGGTACCACTTCGTCTTCTTGACGGGTCCGCCGTTGATCTCCACGTGGATCATGTTGTCTTTGAAGATCACGTTCGTGATGCGTACGGCGTCTCCGTTCTTGGCCGCCGGACCCCACATGGCTACCTTCTGCGCCAGTTCCGCGCCGCTGGGTGTCACCACTCCGTTCCGCAGCTTCAGGCCGTCTTTACCCATGGGGAACGGCGCGCGCACATAGACCAGCTCAGCATTTACCAGCCGGACCAGGTCCATGCGTGTCTGTTTTGAAATTCTGGGAGGTTTTCCGTTTTGCGACTTTGTGGCGGGTTCCTGTCCGCCCGCGGAGGCAACCGCAAGAAGAGCAAACAATGCAAGCAAGGCTGGCAGGCGACGGTACTTCATGGAACACCCCAAAAGCCAATCTGTCGCCTATTATAGACCGCCTTTGCAGCAGCGATACCCGGGAAAACGAGTAGGAAGGGCTGGAAATCAGCACTCAGCATTCAGCACTCCGCATTCCGCCATTTGGGCGCCGTGCTATTTTCAGACGGCCTGTGAATGGACTGCGTACATACCTCACGGCGAAAGAAAGAACTGCGCCGCCGATTCCGCACCACGTCGGCTTGTGAAGTAAGGCAGTCCGTTAGTGGGCCGAATGCTGACTGCCGAGTGCTGACTGCTGATTTCCCCTAACCCACCATCCGAAGCCCATCCCGTGCCACCTGCAGCGGCAACACCCGGCCGCCAGTATCTCCGATCGCCGTGGCGACCCGGCTGGCGGCGCCCTTCTCAACCAGAAAAATCACGCACCCTCCGCCTCCGGCTCCGCAGACCTTGGCGGCTTTCCCGCCGTTCTTTCCCGCCACCGCGATCAACTTATCGATCAGCGGCGTCGTGATTCCCGGGGCGTTCGTCCGCCGCAGCTTCCACTCCTCGCGCAGAAGGCGTGCCACTTCATCCCAATCGGCGCGCGACAGCCCCTGGTACATGTGACGGGCGATCTCAGCGATCCGCTCGAAGTTCCGGAAAACACGCTTGTCGCCGTTGATGTGCGCCTTGAAGACTTCCCAGTTATTGATCCCCGACTGCCGCGGCGCTCCGGTGTATGCCAGCACGAAGCGCGACTCGATTTCCTCCGGCGCAACCGGCACCGACTCGCGATGAATTCCATCCGCATTCAGGTGAATCGCGCTCACGCCGCCGTACAGCGCCGGGTAGTAATCCTGGCAGCCCGTGGGGACGTTGATGACCTGCGCTTCGATATTCTGCGCGATCACGCGGATCTGCTCCGCCGTCAGGTGACGATCCGTAAAACGCGCCAGCGCCGCCGAAGTCGCCACCATCAGTGCCGAGGATCCTGAAATGCCTGCGCCTGCTGGCGACTCCGAATCGGTCTCCATCAGCAGGCCTTCCTTGGGCGCGAAAAACTGCAGCAACCGCGCGGCCAGCGGCAAGCGGAACCGGTTCGCGCGCCGCAGCGCGTCGAAGCTCGCGAAGACTTCTTCCTTCTTCGTGTCGAGCGACCGCAGATGAATGCGTTTTCCCTTCAGTCCGCGTGATCCGGCAGGTCGTGAGAATATTCACAGCGAAGTTCAGAGTCAGTGCGCCGGGGTGAAACAAGTACAGTGGCCACAGATCGATGGTGCCGCCCGCAAGATCAGCGCGGCACGGCGCCTGTGCAATGATCGTTGCCGCTCGCGACGAACTCCAGGACGCTTCCATGTCAGTGGTTGTACCACGCCGCACAATACCCCAGGCTGGATTCGAGTAACCTGGTTACCGTGGGTACCATCTCAATAACATCGCGGGTCGCGCGATGCTCAACTAAATCGTGAGAATATCCATCGCAAGAACCTTGCGTGAAACGCCTTTCACGCGAAAGAATGCGATCTTCCGTTGACAACACCCAACATTTGTCGGATATTCGCGAAAGAGAGTTTCTAACGGCAGTTTCCAAATGATTCCACATTCCACTCTGGCCGTTCGCTAGGAGTTTGCGCATGGCAGATTCATGGGTTAGGCCTACCTCCCCAGGTCCCCCGGATTCTGGAGTTCCCTCTCGGCCTGAAAACGATTCAAAGGTTGCATTGGAACGAACCCAGGGACCCGACGACTACTTGCTCATCGACCGTCTACGCGAAGACGCGGCGTCCGGACGGATGGATCTGAGCAGCATCCTCTCGGAAGCAACGCACGCAGCGCGTTATTTCACAGACGCAACCGGAGCCGCCCTCGCTCTCTGGAGCCAGGGCGTGGTGATTTGCCGCGCGCGCTCGGGCGACACCGCGCCTCCCCTCGGTGCCAAGCTTGAGGTCGATGCCGGCATCTCGGGCGAGTGTCTGCGCAGCGGCCGCTCCCAGCGCTGCAACGATTCGCTCACCGATCCGCGCGTAAATGCCGAAGTGTGCAAGGAAATGGAAATCCGCTCGCTGGCTGCCGTGCCCTTGCGCGGCGCGCAGGGAGTCATCGGCATCCTCGAAGTTTTTTCTGACAAGCCGAACGCTTTCTCCGATGCGCACATCACGCTGCTGAAGACGCTCGCCAAGATCGCGGCCGCCGGACGTGAACAGTCCGTAACTCTTCCGGCAAGCCGGCCATTTGAAACTGCGCCCGAATCTGTTGAGCGGAAAATCCTGGTTCCCCTCGCCCAGCCCGCCACGCGCGATTGGCTTGCGTTCTTGCCTGCCCGCATGCGAGGCGAAGAAGGCCAGCCCTTGCGCCTGGCCGCGGCCGCCGCGTTACTGCTTCTGCTGGCCGTCGCAGGATGGGCCATTACCCGCACGCGCAGCTCGCGCTCCGGTCAACCCGTGCATGCAGCGTCAGCGCACACCCTGCCGGCAGTGATGGCAGCCAGCGCGTCAACGCCGGATGCGTCGAAAGCGGATTCCAGCCTTCGGGCAACGGTGCAAAGAGCCCGAGCACGATCAATCTCACGCTCGCTCCCAAAACCAGCCGCGACGTCGTGGCAAACGACCTCGTGCAGCGCGCTTCGCGCTCGACCGTGACCGAGCGGGGTTCCGCTAGTGCCACCAAGAACGCGATAGAACCGGTCGCGAAAGACGATACCTCGTCCGACCACGGTCGCCGAGGCCGACCTCGCAGCCCCTGACCCGGCCGAGGCCCTGAAGAACGGCAGCGCGCCGGTTCCCCAGGCGGTCGCGAATCCCACGCCGATCTTTCCGTTAGTTGCGGTCCCGGTTTCTCAGGGAGTAACCGGCGGACGCCTCACGCACAAAGTGGATCCAACGTATCCGGTAGAAGCGCGCAATCAGCACATCGAGGGCGCTGTCAAACTCGAGGCTTTGGTGGGGGAAGACGGGAACGTGCACGAAGTGACGATCACCAGCGGTGCGCCGCTGCTTGCCAAAGCAGCCGCACAGGCCGTGAAGCAGTGGCGCTACCAGCCCTTCCAGCTCAATGGAAAGCCGGTATCCATGCACAACCAGATCACGATTCAGTTCAAGTTGCCGTAAAGAAAACCGGCGTCAGGAGAGGTTCAACACCTGGCGGACCGTGCCGCGCGACTTCTGGATCTTTTCCTGCAACAGCGTGATGGCATAGATCAACTGCTCGGGCCGCGGCGGGCAGCCGGGCACATAGACGTCGACCGGTATCACCTGGTTCACGCTTTGCACCAGCGCGTAATTGTTGAACACGCCGCCCGACGTCGCGCACGCTCCCATCGAGATCACCCACTTCGGTTCCGGCATTTGCTCCCAAAGCAGCCGGATGACGGGCGCCATCTTGTTTGAGACGCGCCCCGCAATGATGATCAAATCTGACTGTCGCGGCGAGGGCCGAAAGACTTCGGCGCCGAAGCGGGCGATGTCAAAGCGCGACGCGCCCATCGACATCATCTCGATGGCGCAGCAAGCCAGCCCGAACGTCATCGGCCAGATGGAATTCTTGCGCATCCAGTTGACGGCAGAGTCCAGCGTGGTAAGGACCACGCCCTCAGGCGTTGGATTCCCGTAAGTGAGGTCTTTGACGACCCGCTTGCCATCTTCCAGGGTGACGTAAGGCCCGAAGTTAAGCTCGCCGCTCATGTCAGTATTTTACCAAACGTGGCCGAGGGTGCCCCATCCTAGCGCGCCTTTTGCGCTAGGGTGGGAGTTCCAACCGCATCGATCTTGGGATTTCTTCAACCAGCGTTCCATCGAGACAGACTCACTCACGGAACCAGCACAACCTTCCCGAACATTTTGCTCTCCGCCAGATACTCGTGCGCAGCCCGAACTTCGCTCAGCGGAAACGTCCGATCCACCACCGGCTTCAACTTCCCGCTGAACACCAGCCGCAGCACTTCGTGCAGTTCTCCCATCGTCCCCATATACGACCCGAGCAGCGCCAGATGTCGTGCAAACAGGAACCGCAGATCGAAGCTCGCTTCCGGCCCAGAAGTCGCCCCGCACGTCACCAGCGTCCCACCCGGGCGCAACGCTTTCATGCTCTCACTCCAGGTCGCCGCGCCCACGTGCTCAACGACGATATCGACTCCGACGCGGCCCGTGATCTTGCGCGCCTCATCGCCAATCTTCTGCTGGTAGTGATTCACCACGTAGTCCGCGCCCAACTTTTTCGCCAGCTCCGCCTTGCGATCGTCGCCTGCGGTTGCGATCACCGTGGCCTGGTAGAGCTTCGCCAATCTGGATCGCCGCGATCCCCACCCCCGAATTCGCGCCCAGCACCAGCACGGTCTGTCCCGGCCGGATGGCCGCCCTGCCCGTCAACATGTGAAACGCGGTCAGGAAAACCAGCGGCACACTCGCCGCGTCCGTGAAGCTCATGCTGTCGGGAATCGAAATCACGTTCACCGCCGGCACCGCGATCAGCTCGCAGTTGCCGCCATCGACACCATTGCCGAGCACAGTGAATTCCGGACACAGATTCTGTCGTCCCGAAACACACTGCTCGCATCGATTGCAGAAGTGCATGGGCGCCAGCAACACGCGCTGGCCAGGCTGCAAGCCGGTGATGTATTCGCCGACCTCAACAATCTCCCCGGCGACGTCGCTTCCTAAAATATGCGGCAACTTGACGCCCGGAAGCTTCTGGCGCACCCACAGATCCAGGTGATTCAGCGCACACGCTCTCACCCGGACCAGCACCTGATCTTTGCGCGGCTTAGGGTCAGGAACGTCTTCGTAACGAAGTACTTCAGGACCACCGAATTCGTGAATGACCGCCGCCTTCATGATGATTCTCCAGAAGCAATCTGCAAATCGGAACCATAGAACCTAGCACAATAGGCCGCGTTTCGTTCCACACCTTCGAGCTTCTAGAAACGTCGCGTTTGACTTGCCTCCGCGCAGGCCGAATAATCATCCAGGCATGGACATCTACGAGGAGATCGTCAAGCTGCGCCAGTCCGGCCGGCACGGCGCTGTGGCCACCATCGTGAATGTGCGCGGCTCGATCCCGTCGTTCGAAACTGCCAAGATGCTGGTGCGCGACGACGGCTCGATCTTTGGAACGATCGGCGGCGGCTGCGTCGAGGCCGACGTGTGGCGCGCGGCCCGCGAGGTGATGGAAGCAGAAAAGCCCCGTACTCTCACGTTCGATCTCAACCAGAATCCGAAATATGATACGGGCCTGGTCTGCGGCGGAACTCTCGACGTGTTCATCGAACCCATCCTACCTCCAGCATTACTTTATGTTTTCGGTGCAGGTCACGTTTCTACGGCGCTTTACAAAACGGCGATGGCTGCCGGCTTCGACATCACCGTCATCGATGACCGCGAATCGTACGCCAATCGTGAGCGCTTCCCCCAGGCCCGCGAAGTCATCGCGGAAGATTTCGACAAGGCGATGTCTCGCCTGACTCCAAGCGAGGCCGCCTACATCGTCATCGTCACCCGCGGCCACCGCGACGACATGCGCGTGCTGCGCTGGGCCGTGCAGACCCAGGCGCGTTACATCGGCATGATCGGATCGAAGCGCAAGACCATCACTATCTTTCGCGAGCTTCAGAAAGAAGGTTTGCGAGCCGAGCTCTTCGATCGCGTTCACGCGCCCATCGGACTCGATATCGGCGCGGTCACTCCAGAAGAAATCGCCGTCTCGATCACGGCGGAGTTGATCGCCGTCCGCCGGAAATCCGAGCGCGAGTTGCCCCACATGAGCTGGTTCCATCGACCCGGTCGCAATACCACCGACGCCGAGGATGAAGTGCCCGCCCAGGGCGACGACAAGTCCGACTAGCGGCGCCTTTCACTGACTTCCCAACTTCTTTCTGCTATCTTCGCGTCATGAGTCGGGCTCCCGGTCTGTGCGGCATAATTCTGGCGGCGGGCGAGTCCACGCGCATGGGCTCCGACAAGGCCCTGCTTCCCTGGCCGCCGGTTCCCTCCGGCCAGCCTCCGCGAGGAACTTTTCTTTCGGCGGCGATTGAATCTCTCGCAGCGGTCAGCGAAATGGTGATCGTGGTGGGCGGCAAAAATGCATCACGCATCGCGCCGTTTGTTTACGCGGCAGGCGCGTCGCTGGCGGAGAATCAGGAACCTGAGCGCGGACAATTCAGCTCCCTGCAGATCGGCCTGCACGAAGTTCTCAATCACGGGCGCGATGCCGCCATGGTCACCCTCGTCGATCGGCCACCCGTACACTCCAAAACAATCGCGCACCTGTGTCGCGCCTTCTCGTCAGCGCTCGAGTCTTCGAAGTGGGCTGTAATCCCCGAGGCCCACGGCAGGCACGGACACCCCATCGTCCTGGGTCGCGAAATGATGGAAGTGTTTCTGAAGGCGCCCGCCACCGCCACTGCCCGTGACATCGAGCACGAGTACGTCGAGCACATCGAATACGTTACGGTCGACGATCCCGCCATCGCGATCAACGTCAATACTCCCGAAGAATATGCCGCGCTGAACGCCACCACGCCGTTTGTCTTCGGACTCTGAGGGCATCCGTTACAATTCAGATCTCGAGCAGCGGAACTATCCAGGCTCCCGCTTGCGCGAAAAATCCCACGAAGAGAGCACCCTTGACCGCAACTCCCGTGACTGACCGTTCGCAAGCCTTTGTTGAGTCCATCTTGCGTCTTGAACCTCGCGTCGCCGCCTTTGATTGCGACGGGACGCTTTGGAGCGGAGACGGTGGCGAGCGCTTCTTCGCCTGGGAACTGGAAGAAAAACTCGTTTCCGATGACGTAGCCCGCGCCATGACGGCTCGCTACGCGGAGTACAAGGCTGGCAAAGTTCCGGAAGATGTGATGTGCGGTGAAATGGTCACCATGCATCGCGGCATGATCGAAGCCGACGTGCAGCGCGCGGCTACGAGATTTTTTGATCTCTATTTCGTAGAACAGATTTTCCCGGAAATGCAGTCTCTGGTTCGGCAACTTATCGACCCAGGGATGCGACGTGTGGGCCGTCTCCTCCACGAACGACTGGGTCATCCGCGCCGGCATGCGGCACTTCGGTATCCCGCGGGATCACGTACTCGCGGCGTCGGTCGAAATCGAAAACATGCGAATCACGGACCGACTGGTCCGGATTCCCAGCGGCCCGGGCAAGCCGCAGGCGATCCTCGACGTGGTCAAGAAGAAGCCGGACGCCGCCTTCGGAAACTCCCGATGGGACGTGGACATGCTGAAACTAGCCCGTCATCCCTACGCGATCAACCCGAATCCCGATCTCGAGAAGTTGGCCGAGGAGCGCGGTTGGGGCTTGTACTTCCCGACCGTCGTTCGAAAATAGATACAAAAGTCAACAATCGTCACTGCTGTTGTAATGAAATTGTAAGAATCGCTTGCCCTTCCGGTGTGGTTACTTGACCCTCCCCAAGAAACTGGCATATCTTCCCCCCAAAGCACGTCACAATTGCCCCTGTCACTGCGAACCCTGGGGAAGTACGAGGGACGGATTCATGACCACATGGAACAGTTGGGGTGAGGACGAGCCCTATTGGTGGGTGGTGATCTGCAAGAACCAGAAATTCCATCGCCATCAGAACATGTTCAGCGGGCACAAGATTCCCTTGGGCGAAACAGACGCTTTCGCTCCCCCTCCGGAAATCGACTTCAATCTGACCATCCGCTGTGATGAGTGCGGCGAGGAAAACATCTACGATCCCGCCGACCTGCTCCGCTTTCAGATGGGCTCGCAGCCGAATTTCAAGCCGCATCCGCTGTTCGCATAGTCGCTGGCGCGGAATCCCCTCGCGTCCTCGAGTCGCCGTTTTTTACGCCTTCTTTAGCAACTCGTGCAGTGCATCCATCGCCAGGTAGGCCGCATGCCCCGACGCCTCCGGTAAGCCGCCCACCTTCTGCAGCACCTGTTCCCGCTCAACCTGCCGCGCATCACTGACCAAGATGCCAGAAACAATTTCCGTCAGCGCCGACGCGCATGCCATCGCCGCGACGCAACCCTTCGCGCGAAACCGGATTTCCTCGACGCGTCCGTTTGCGATTCTTGCGGTGAGTTCCAGTACGTCGCCACAGGCCGGATTCTCAATCTCTGTGCGCACATCGGCATCCGGAACAACGCCGGGATTGCGAGGGTTCTGAAAGTGGTCGAGTACCTGGGGAGAATACATTTACTCACATTGTAACCAGCTGCGCGACACGAAGGCCTGCGACTTTCTGGCCACTCCCTGCGCTAACCGTTTAAGATCAGCGTCGTGCCCTTGCTTCACACACCGCGCCGGATCGTGAGCCTGCAACCCAGCGCAACGGTGATCCTGCAAGCCATTGGGCAGTTGGATCGCCTGGTCGCATGCACGCGCTATTGCGTGGATGTGTGCCCGGAGGCAACTACAGGGCGCATCATCGTCGACGACTCCTGGAGCGCCGACGCCGACCAGATCCGCGCGGCCAAGCCCGACCTCGTCATCGCCGCCGTTCCCTACCGCGAGGCGTCCCTCACCGAAATTCTGAAGACGGGAGCGCGTTTTCTCGGCTTCGCCCCTAAAACTCTGGCCGACATCTACACCGACATCGCTTGTATCGCCGGCATCGTCGGCGTGCCCGATCGCGGACAGCAGGTCTGCGATCAGATGGTCACCGCGATTGACGACGTTCGCCAGCGGACGTCATCGCTGCCGCGTCTTCGGGTATTTTGCGAAGAATGGGGCAAGCCCCTGATCTACTCGCAAGCGTGGGTGGCCGAATTGGTTGATGCTGCGGGTGGTGAGTTCATCGGCACTCCCGGCAAGCAGACAACGGCGGAATCCGTTTTCGAGGCAAAACCCGACGTGGTCGTCGCAGCCTGGTGCGGCGCCGGTGACCGCGTCCCTCTGGAAAAAATAGTTCGCGATCGCCGGTGGACAGATCTGGCCGCGGTGCGAAACAGACGCGTCTATTGTCTCCGCGACGAACTCCTAAACACTCCCGCACCAACGTTGATCCAAGGTCTGCGCGCGCTCGCGGCCGCCATTCATCCCGAAGCGTTTCCGCGAGTTGATGGTCTGCGAGCGATTGCCGACGTATCGCGCGAGACACGATCCCCGGGTGAGGCCGTAGTTTAAGATTGTGGTCATGCCCAAGTCTCCAACCATCGATGCCGTACGCGATGAAGTTGCGCGTCTGGCGACCAACGCGAGATCCGCGCATGAGCTCATGACCAAGATGGTCGCCCTGCTCCACGAGCAGATGCTCAAGTACAACTGGGTCGGCTTTTACATGATCGATGAAGCCGCGCAGCCACCCGTGCTCGTGCTCGGGCCGTTTCAAGGCGCTATGACGCCGCACACGCGCATTCCTCTCCACCAGGGTATTTGCGGAGCCGCCGCCTCCACCGGCAAGACTGTGATCGTCGACGATGTCGCGAAAGATCCCCGCTATTTGGCCTGCTCGCTTGAAACCAAGTCCGAAATTGTGGCCCCCGTTTTTCGGAAAGGCAAAGTCGCCGGCGAACTCGACATCGATAGCCACTTCCCGGCAGCGTTCTCGGCACAAGATCGCGAGTTCGTCGAGTATTGCGCGGCCTTGGTCGGCAAGAAGCTCGAAAGCTCTCCCGCATGAGAGTAGAAAAAGGCAAAGTGCGCGCGCCCGAAATCGGGCGCCTGTGGCTCAATTCGCCTCCCCTGAGTTTTCGCCAGCTGCGCGGCCGGGTCGTGCTGGTCGACTTCTGGGACTACACCTGCGTCAACTGCATCCGCACCCTGCCCTACGTGCAGGCTTGGCACGAGCGCTACGTGGGCAAGGGACTCACAGTGATCGGTGTCCACACACCCGAGTTCACGTTTGCTCAGTACGAGTCGAATGTGGAACGAGGCGTCCGCGAATTCGGCCTGACTTATCCCATCGTCGTGGACAACGATCGCGAAATCTGGAAGGCCTTCGCCAATCGCTACTGGCCGACCAAGTACCTGCTCGATAAAGACGGCTACCTGCGCTACGCCCACTTCGGCGAAGGAGCCTATCGCGAAACAGAAGAAGCCATCCGCGAATTACTGCTGGAAGCGAACTCCAGCCTCGCCTTCCCGCCTCTGATGGAACCAGTGCGCGCCGAGGATCGCGAAGGTGCGGTCTGCTTCCGGCCCAGCGCCGAACTTTATCTCGGGCATGCGCGCGGACGTATCGGCAACGACGGCGGCTTCAAGCTAGACTCCATCGCCGAGTACAGCCTCCCGGAAGACTTGCAGGAAAACGCCTTCTATCTCGCTGGCCGTTGGGCCGCAACGGCAGAGTACGTCGAAGCAGCCGAGGATGGCGTGCACACCATCAAGCTGCGCTACGAAGCCGGCGGAGTGAATCTCGTGATGGCCGCGCCCCGTGGCGGCGTCTGCGAAGTGGCTATTCTGCAGGACGGCAAGCCCCTCGACCGCTCTCAGAAGACTCCGGACACGCGTTTTCGGACAGGCAGCAGCGGCGAAGAAAGCTACATCGCGGTGCAGCAGGCCCGCATGTATGCTCTGGTCAACGATCACAGCTTCGGACAACACGTTCTGGAACTGCGCTGTCCCGCGGGATTGGCCGCCTTCGCTTTCACCTTCACCAGCTGCGTCGATCCCGGCCGGTGCCGCCGCCGCAGCCGTCGAGTCCTCCCGATGATGAAACGCGTAGTCGCTGCCCTGATCGTGCACGACGGCAAAATCCTCGTCTGCCAGAGGACGCGTCATCAAACCATGCCACTGAAATGGGAATTTCCCGGTGGAAAGATCGAAGAGGGCGAGCAGCCCCGCGCGGCCCTGGAACGCGAACTGGAAGAAGAACTGGGTATCCACGCAACCATCGGAGAAGAAGCAGCCCGCATCCACCACACATACAAAAGCGGAAGCTCCGTCGAGCTATGTTTCTTTGTAGTCCGGGAATACAAAGGCCAACTGGAAAACCGAATCTTCCGCGACATGCAGTGGGCCAACCCCAAAGACCTCCCTACCTTCGACTTCCTAGAAGCCGACCTGAAATTGGTAGCCGACCTGGCCAACGGAAAAATGAAGGTCTGACGGCCCGTGTGCGGCGGACACTCCTGTCCGCCGCCTTTGATCTTGGTAGCAAAACGTTCCGTCATGCCATGCGTTGCGACTCTCGAAGCTGACGTGATGGGAAGGTCAAAAGCAGCGGACAAGAGTGTCCGCTGTACAAGAAAAAAGCGCGGCGAAAAGCCGCGCTTCCGTGAAACAAACAGCTCTGAAAATCTAATTCTGCGACCCATCCCGTTTCAAAACCGGATGATCGTCATCGCTGCTATCTCCACTATCTCCAGGCGCCGACGCGCGCCGTAACTCCGGAGAGCTGTCTTTCTTGTCGTCCAGTTTCCGCCGATTCTCCAGCTTCGCCAGCCGGCTCTTCACTTCCTGAAACTCCGACGTATCGACTTTGTAACTCGGCCGTGCAGGCAGCAGCCTTTCAATCTCTTCCTGCGATTTCTCAATGCGATCGGGCGTCGGCGGATGCGATTCAAACGCCTTCGAGAGCGCTCCCGGCTTCTTCTTCTCCTGCGCTTGAATCTTCTCGAAGAATGCCGTAAATGCCTGCGGATCGTACCCGCTCTTGTACATGTACTCCACGCCCAGATAGTCAGCCTCCGCCTCAAAGCCGCGACTGAATTTCAGCATCGCGGTCGGCAGCGCGAGACCGGCGGCTTCCTGCACGGCCAGTCCGCCCAGGCCTCCGGTCGTAAAGATCAGCGGAATCGACGCCAGCTGCGCCAGTGTTCCGCGCGTGTTCTGCCGCGCGATGTGGCAGGCGGCCACGTGCGCAATTTCGTGGGCCATCACGCCCGCCAGTTCCGCTTCATTGTCGGCCGCCAGAATCAAGCCGCTGTTGACGTAGAAAAAGCCCCCCGGCAACGCGAACGCATTGATCACGTCCGCATCGACCACCTTGATGGTGAACGGAACCTTCGAATCCGAGTTGCGCACCAGATTCTGCCCGACGCGATTCACGTACTCGGTAATGACCGGATCCTTGATCAGCTTGGAACTGCTGTCCACCTGCTCAGCATATTGCCGGCCCATGTTGATCTGGCCTTCGACGCTGTACCAGTTCCCGATACCTCGCCCGCAACCAACATTGCGATTGCCAATCGCATCCAGGTCGTTGATGCCGCCATTGTGCTTAAGATTTTTCGGGTCCGGCGCTTGCGGCTCGTCGTCCCCAGGGGCGGCCATCGCCATACTGCCGAAAGCCAATACGATTGCCAGCCCAGCTCCAATCAGTCTTTTCATGGGACTCTCCCTGACGGACACAATACCGCCTTCTATTAGACGCAGCGCGGAGGAGGAAGGTTTCCCCTTCACCACCTTAGTTTCCGTCAGTTTACGCTGGTTTTGTGGCCGATATCCAGAAACGACAAAACTCCGCCGGAACCATGCAGACTTTGCCACATCAGGGCAAAGGTCAGGCCAATGACCAGGATGGTCGTCGCCCACGCGATCGCGTTGAAAAGCCCAGAATTCACGTATTCACCCATCAGTTCCTTCTTGTTGATCAACAAAAGCATGAAGATCAGCACGAAGGGCAAGACCACGCCGTTCACTACCTGCGACAGGATCGTGATCTTCACCAGAGGCAAGTTGGGTACCAGAATCACGGCTCCCCCGGCCACGATCAGTATCGTGTAGAGCCAGTAGAAGACCGGGGCCTCGCTGAACTTTCTCCCCACCCCCGATTCAAAACCCAGGCCTTCACAAACTGTATAGGCCGTGGAGAGCGGCAGAATCGACGCGGCAAAAATCGAGGCATTGAACAGGCCGGCCGCGAAGAGAATGTAGGCGTAGTCGCCAGCCAACGGCCGCAATGCCTGCGCCGCGTCTTTCGCGTCTTGCACATTGCGATACCCATGCGCGTACAACGTCGCCGCGCACGCCACAATGATGAACCACGCCACCACATCGGTGAAAATGCAGCCCGCTATCACGTCGATCTGCGACGCCTTGTACTGGCGCCGGGTCACGCCCTTCTCGACCACCGACGATTGCAGGTAAAACTGCATCCAGGGTGCGATCGTCGTCCCCACTAGGCCGATGACCATGTACACGTACCCCTGCTGCAGCCATGCCGACCTTGGCGGGGGCTTGACGGTCGCCAGCAACGCATCTCCCCATGCGGGCTTCGCCAGGAATCCGGCCACAATGTAGGTGATATAGAAAAACGAAGCCGTCAGGAAGACCTTCTCGACGGTTTTGTACTGACCTTTCACGACAATCAGCCACACGATCACGCAGCTGATCGGTACGGTGATGTACTTAGACAGCCCGAAAAGCTCCAGGCTGCCCGCAATGCCGGCAAACTCCGCGATCACGTTCCCAAAATTTGTGATCAGAATCCCGATCATCATGAAGAAATGTGATACGCAGCCCGAATTCCTCGCGGATCAGGTCGCTGAGGCCCTTGCCCGTTACCGCACCCATGCGTGCAGTCATTTCCTGGACCACGATCAGGGCCAGGGTGATGGGAATCATCGTCCAGAGGAGTGTGTGTCCAAACTGAGCGCCCGCAGACGAGTACGTCCAGATGCCACCGGCATCGTTATCGACGTTCGCGGTAATAAACCCCGGACCGACTACTGCAAGGAACAGCAGGATCTGGGTCTTCCAGCGTCTCAGAAACTTCATGGGCACATTTCACAAACATAGAAGGAAGCAAGGACCAGACAGAATAAACGTGGACCATCAATTCTGGATAGCGCAAATCAATTTTTGTTTTGGGGGACAAGCGCGTGGGGCAGACACGACAACAGAGGTCCGAGATACCACCGTAGCGCCGGCGTTCCGCCGGCAGTCGCGAGGGCATCTTGCCCTCGCAGCCACATTGCGCCGCCATCAAGTCGCGGAGCGGCGACAGTCAATAGCCCAGCGCGTAAGCGCTGGGTAACGCGATGACAAGCACAAGCCCCGCAGGGGCGGCACCCGGCGATGCGGGCGGGAGCCCGCGAGCCCCTACAACTTCTCGCGCAACAAACTAATCACATCATCGGACGTAATCACGCCCGTCAATTTCTTCTGATCATCCACCACCGGCAGCGTCAGCAAATTGTACTTATCAAACAACTCCGTCACTTCCTGATCCGACGCATTCTCATGGCACGAAATCAGCGGTTCCTGCGTCAACGACAACAGGGGCGTGGTAGGCGCGGCCAACACTAATTTCGATAGCGGCACCATCCCCGACAACGTGTGCCGCGAGTCGACCAGGAAAATCGTGCTCACCGTCTCCACCCCGCCTTCATAATGTCGCAGGGCTTCCACTGCATCGTGCGCGCTGGCATTTACGGGAAGGGAGATGAACTCGGTCGTCATCCGGCCGGCGGCCGAATCGTGCTTGAATTCAAGCAAGCCCGAAACTTCCTCGGCCTCCTCGGCACCCATTTCCTCCAGAATTTTTTCAGTCTTTTCCTCCGAGAGGTCGCCCAATAGGTCGGCCGCGGCGTCTGGCTGCATCTCTTCGACGATCTCCGCCGCGCGGTCGGAGTCGAGCGACTCGAGAATCGCCTTCTGTACCTTGGGTTCGACTTCTTCCAGGGCGCCCGCCGCCACTCCCTCGTCCAGTGTCTCGAAAACCGCTTCGCGCTCGTCCGGGGCCAGATCTTCCACGATATCTGCAATATCGGCAGGATGAAGCTTGGCCAACCGCTCGTGGGAAATCTTTAGTTTCACCCGCCGCGCCGGATCGGTCTCGATCAGGTCCACGAAATCCCAGGGAATGCTGCGCGGTGGAATCTGACTCAGAAGCAAATGAAGGGCGCCCAGAGGCACCACTCCTTTGAGCAAGCGCCGCACGGCTCCCCGCGCCCCCACATCCACCGACGAAACCTTCAGAACGGCGCGCGCTCCCATCGATTCCTGCTGTAAATCGACATCATTGACCCGCACGACTTTCCGCCCATGGACATCGATCACCTGCTGATCCAGCAGGTCGCGCTCCAGCAGAAACAGCCCCTCGGTTCCGTTGATTGCTGCCCACTCCGTCAAATTCGTCGACGCGCGCACGCCGCCGTTGATCGAGGCCACCGACTGCAGGGGCAGCACGCGGTCGCCGGCCTTGGTCTTCACGATCAGCAGCGAGATCCGGATGCGGTCCTCCTGCGGCGCCAGAGCCACCTCGCGCACACGTCCGCAAGCCAGGCCCGCAGCATCGCGGACCGGCGCGCCTAACAGTTCTGTGAGCGCAAGCGCAGTCATCTTTGCGAGGATACTCAACCCGCTCGCTATAAATCCAGATGCGGCGCACAGTTATTTTTTGAACGGAACCGTTTCTGTATCGCGCGCCTCCAGCCGATCCCGTACGCAGTGCCCTTCACTCGCTGCGTTGACAATTACCGGTACTAAAGGCAAACTACCGGATTCGTTAAACCGGACGCTTCCTTTCTGCATCCAAGGGCGGGCCGGTAAAGGAGTTCGGGTCCTCAGGTCGTCTTGCTGAGCCGCCACCATGAGCGCACAACGGGTGTCTTACACGCTCGATTCGACGCTGGACACGGTCAACAGCGCCGAAGAAGCGGCCAGCCAGATCGCCACCGAGGCCGGGTTCGGCGATGAAGAGGTTATGAAAATCGCCATGGCCGTGCGCGAAGCGGCAGTAAACGCCGTATTGCATGGCAATGCCTACGATCCCGGCAAAAAGGTGACGGTAGACTTCGAGACCACCGCCAAGGACCTGGTCATCACCATTCGTGACCAGGGCAAAGGCTTGGATCTGGCCAAAGTGCCAGACCCGCTAGCCCCCGAAAATCTGTTAAAAACTTCAGGTCGAGGCATTTTTCTTATCCGCTCGTTCATGGACGAGGTTGAAATCAACCCCACCACGTCGGGCACCGAAATCAAACTAATCAAGCACGTCCAAGGCACTGCCGCGGACGGCAAGGAGGCTTCCCAGTGAGCATGAAGACCAGCACTCGTCAGGTCGATGGCGTGACCATCGTGGATTGCAGCGGCCGCATCACCCTCGGTGAAGGCAGCGTGATCCTGCGCGATACCGTGCGCGACCTGCTCGGCAAAGGCAACAAGAAGATTCTCCTCAACCTGGGCGACGTCAACTACATCGACAGCTCGGGCATCGGCGAACTGGTCAGCGCCTACACCACCGTGAAGAACCAGGGCGGCGAACTCAAGCTGCTCAACCTCACCAAGAAAGTCCACGACCTGCTGCAGATCACCAAGCTCTACACCGTTTTCGACGTGAAAGACGACGAAGCGGCCGCCGTAAAGTCGTTCAGCAAGTAGCCGGTCAGCAAGCTAGTTCCGACCACGCTCTCTACGAGGCCGGCCCACTCCCGGCCTCAATGCGCTCTGCCCATGTGGGGCGGACACTCCTGTCCGCCGCTTTTGACCTTTGCCGTGATCCCGGTCAAAGCGTGTTCCGGCATTCCCGTTCAAGTGCAACAATCCAGGCATCCGAGGTTCAACCGTTTCTCGGCATTTCGGTTCAAGTGTCACGATCCGGCGTCCCCGGTCCCAGCGTCCCGGAGGGACGTCCGAGAGTAGCCCGGCGCTTCAGCGCCGGGTGGCTGATGAGGAATGCGGGCGTCCCAGAGGGACGCTTGAAAGAGTTACAGAGTACCGGTCGTCCCGAACCGCCTCTTGGGGTCAGCGGTGTCCTGAATTGCCAACGTCAACGGCGGCGGACAGGAGTGTCCGCCCCACAACTGATTCCCGATTCGGGGACCCGCGCCACGAATCTTTGCAACGAATGCTCCCCTACCACCCCTCGCTCTCTACAATTAAGAACGAGCTTTCCGCATGACTGGCCGTTCCGTTCTGATGTTCGCGGTTCTCGCATTCGCAACTCCCCAGCCGGCCACAGCCTCCTCAGCGTGTGTCTCAATTCACGACGCCGCCAAACACATCGGCGCCAGCAAGTGCGTGAGCGGCAAAGTCGTGCGGGTGAAGCAAGGGGAGCGAGGCGTCGCACTTCTTCGACTTCTGCGAGGACTTCCGAACCTGCCCCTTCACAGTCGTTGTATTCGCGAGCGATCTGAAACAGATCGGCGACGTGCGCCGCCTGGAAGGCCGCCAGATCGAAATCGACGGTGAGATCAAGAGCTACGATGGCCGCGCGGAAATCATCCTGAGCCGAGCAAACCAGTTACGCGGCGACGCAGCCCACATCCCGCCCTTGCCCAAAGACTACGACGTGGAACGCCACGGCAAATACAGTGCCGGAACGTTCCGCTATCCCAAGCAAGCCAAGAGCGCCTCAAGAAAGAAGCAGTCGCCGCCTGTGAGTCTGCAAGACCCAAGCCTGCCAGAGTCACCGACGGACTGATCAGTGTGGGGGGGACACTCTTGTCCGCCGCCTTTGATCTTCGCGCAAAGGGGACAACCGCATCCGGGTGGAACTTGAGCCGGGCGGGTTCGTATCAGGGCGCGGCTTCAGCCGCGCCGAAAAGGCAAAAAAACGTTGGCTTTAGCCGCTGTCTGGATATTCTCCTCGAGCCGAGACCCGTAAAGATCGCCGACACAGCGGCTGAAGCCGCTTCAATCTAGAAACTGTTCGGCACGCCTGAAGGCGTGCCCTGATACAACAACCGTAGCCCGAAGACCGTGCCGTGAAGGAATCATCGGCAAACGCCCCAAACTGTAGCGCCGGCGTCCCGCCGGCAGTCGCGCGGACGTCCCGTCCTCGCCCTCTGCGCGTGCTGAAGCAGTGCAACAACACCGATGAGCTAGACTCTGTCGCATGAGCAAAACTCTGTGCCTACTCCTCATGATTGTTGTAGGGTCTTTTGGGCAACGATCATCAAAGCCCCGACCTGTCGCCGTTCCCGACGAGGCAACCGCGGTGAAAATCGCCGAGAAAGCGCTGACGAGAATCTATGGCAGGAAAATAATCGAGTCGGAGAGGCCATTCACAGCAACGCTAACGAATGGCATATGGCATGTCATCGGAAGCGTCAATTGCGGCGAGCAGAGCGGAGCCGCGATATCCGTTCCCTGCGTAGGGGGAGCAGCCATGGCTGACATTAAGCAAAGCAACGGTCGGATCTTGAAAACCGGACACACGGCGTAGCCAGCCGCGTAGGCCTACACCATTCCCTTCCGCAACTCGTCCAACGGATACTTCGTCCCCCGCCAGGTCACCCCATCATTCCGCAAAGTCAGAAACATCGACCGCAGCAGCGTGTACTCAAACAGCACCGTGCTCACCGGATGCAGCAAGAAATAATACGGCGGAATCGACGACCGCAACGACATCCCGAGATAGATCAGAAACATCGATCCCAGCGCGATCGCGTACGGCAGTCGCCCCCACCCGTGCGCCAGCCACAGACCCACAAACGGCCACAGGTTCAGATAAGAACAACGCGAACGCCGAGGCCACCGTCCGCCACCACTGAAACGACAGCACGGCAAAGAAATTCTTGGTCAGGTTATCGACCACGCCCATCGCGCCCTTGGCCCAGCGAACCGAAATCAGGTCTTCCCCAAACACGTTTCGCTGCCGCAGCCCGGCTTTCTTGATGACCTTGCCCAGCTTCATATCGTCGAGCACTTCCATGCGCAGCGCCTTGTACGTCCCGACAGTCTCATACGCCGTGCGCCGCACCATGTTGAAAGCGCCCACGCCCATGTGATCGTCGGTGTTGGGATCGGCGACGCGCCACGGCCGATGTCCAAACGTGAAGAGGGTCTGAAAGAAGGCAATCATCATCTTCTCGCCCGGACGCTTCATGATGATGAGCGGGAAGACGACAACGTGATCGGCCTGCTCGGATTCGGCGTAGGCCAGCGCGCGGCGCAGCACGTCGGGCTTGAACAGCACGTCGGCGTCGGTGAACAACAGCCATTCGCCCGTCGCCTGAAGCGCCGGCGCTCCACATCGCATGCGTCTTGCCGAGCCATCTCGCAGGAAGCTCGCTGACATGCACAATCTTCAGGCAGCCGTGGGCCGCCGGACTCGCCGCCACGCGATCCATGATCTCGCCCGTGCGATCGGTCGACCGATCGTTCACGGCGATCACTTCGTAGTTGTCGTAGTCGAGAGCGAGCAGCCCGCGCAGACACTGCTCAATGTCTTCTTCCTCATTGCGGGCGGGAACGATGATGCTGACGCGCGGAGGAACGGCAGGCCGGCGATCCCACTGATGTTTGGAAATATCGGCGATGCCGGGCACGCCCAACGCCGCTTCCACGATGCGCGAGAACCATGCCAGGGCCAGAATCCAGCCACCGATCAACAGCGCATAATGCATCCCTAATGGGCTCCTACGGGTTGCGACGAACTCGCCGCGCTGACCGGCGGAGCGTATCTCATCCCGTAGAACAGTATGGCAGAGGAGAGCGCGATGGCGATGACGGGCCCCACGAACGCCAACTGCAGCGAATACTTGTCGGACATGTAGCCGATCAGGTACGCGGAAGGCACGTCGCCCAGCAGATGGAAGATAAAAATGTTGACCGCCAGAGCCATAGCGCGCACGTGCGGCCCAACCGCGTTGATCACAGCGGCGTTCAGCGGCCCAGTGTTCAGCAGCAACAGGAACTCCGCCGCAAACATTCCCCCGATCATCAGCTTCCCGCTGGCAAAAAGTGCGAGACACATGGCCGGAATACCGAACCCGAGGCTAACCGCCGACACCAGGTAGTGCGCGGCCTTGGTTCTCTTCAGCAGACGATCAGAAAGCCAGCCACCAAGGAGCGAAGCCGTGAGACCGCAAACAATGGTGCTTGCTCCGAACAAGATGCTGGCATCGCGCAAACTGTAACTGTGCACACGATGAAGGAAAGTCGGCATCCACACCTGCAGGCCGCCCAGCGCGAAGGTCATCATCGCCATGCCGAAGGTGGCGGTGAGGAACGCCGGATTGCGGAACAGTCCCTTCAACGAGTCGCGCTCGGGCGCCTTGTGCAGCGCGTCGTCGAAATTGCCCAGCGGCGGCTCGGGAATGAAGAGCAGCAAAAACGCCAACAGCACCCCGGGCGCAGCTCCCACATAGAACGGAAACCGCCACCCGTATTTCGATCCAAGCACTCCGCCAATGAGATACCCCAACGCACTGCCCACCGGGATCGCGAGATAGAAAATTCCCATCACCCGCCCGCGCATGCGTTCGGGAAACATATCGGCCACAAAGGTCGGCGAAAGAATCACAAAGCTGGCTTCGCCGACGCCGACCAGCGTGTGCCGCAGCAGAAGCTCGTCGAAATTTCGCGTGACAGCGGTCAGCAGCGTAGCCCCGCTCCAGATCAGCGCCCCGACGATGATCACCGCCTTGCGCGAGAACTTCACCGACAGCGGCCCCATGAACGGCGCCGCAATCATGTAGAAAATGAAGAAGACACTGGTGAGGAAACCGAAGGCCGCGTCGCTGCGATGAAACTCCGCCTTGACCATGTCCTGCACCGCATAGAGCACGTTGCGGTCGATATAGTTCAGCAGGTTCAGCGCAGTCAGCAGCGCCAGCGCAGTTTTGGGGTAGAGCTTTTTGTCGGGCACGGGTCTGAGGAATCTAACACGCCCGGTGCGAGAAGAGCTACCGGCATCGATCGTGCCGGAATTACGACTCGCCGCACCCTTGCGCCACAATTGCCTAACAATGGCTGCCCTATCCTTCGCGCTTCTTCGAAGGGTGGGAAGCAATGGACCTCAACGTCTGATCGAACCGTTGTCTTTGTCGCATTGAACCCAGACCAAAGGCTCATCCGTCATGTGCAGAGAGAAGAATTCAGATCTAGTCAACGAACAGAAAACGCGGGTCTAAAGTCCGTGTGACTGCGTAGAGCAGAGTTGAGGTCCGGCCTCCCACCCTTCGAAAAACGCCAAGGGTGGGCAGCCAGGTGTAGTAGCGGCGACTCTTGCTAACGATTGACATTATTAACGTGCGGCGTTATGATTAGCCTGTGATCCGAACTTTCGCCAACAAGCGGACGGCGGAGTTCTGGAGAACCGGCAAAATCAGAGGCGGCCCGCCGGTCAGCATAACCAGGCGGAAACTGGCGATGCTGGATGCTGCCACTAAACTGGAAGATTTGAGGATCCCTCCGGGCAATCGACTGGAGAAGCTACTCGGAGACCGGAACGGGCAACACAGTATCCGGATCAACGATCAGTACAGGATCTGCTTCGTATGGCGAGGGAACGACGCCTACGAAGTCGAAATCGCAGACTATCACTAGGGTGACGACCATGAGTTTCACTCGCAAAGGCAACCCAAACTGGCAAGTCCATCCGGGTGAAATCTTGCGCGAGGAATTTCTCAAACCGCTGCGCTTATCGCCTTATGCACTCGCCAAGCGTCTGCATGTGCCGGCGCCGCGCGTGAACGATATCGTGCTGGAGCGGCGCGGAATTAGTGCAGATACGGCGGTACGTCTGGCTCGGTTCTTTGGCACGACCGAACAATTCTGGTTGAACCTGCAGGCAAACTACGAGATCAATATTGTGAAATTGGAGAGCGCGGCAGAGATTGAGAAAATTGAGCCCCGAGTCTCCATACCTTGACTTCTGACTGCGGGCTCGTTCGTCGGCCACTTTGCACTTACCATCGTCGTAAGTTCACCGCTACCGCAATGTGACTCGACACTAACTTTCATCAGCCCAGGCCTCTCCTTAAACCACTCCTCGTGAATCGAGACCTGAAGCCTGGCCGTGGCCTCACTTCCCCGCATACATTTCGGACGCTGCTGCTGGAGATCTGGAATCTCCAACGGGCGGATTTCCGCTGTGCCCATCGTGTTGCCGGAGATGTACTGATAGCGAAATCCCTGACGCTCATCACCGGAGGCGCTGCTGACATCAGCGCCCGCCCGGCGAAGTTCGTCGGTCATGCTCGCAGCTACCGCCTTCATCAAAGGCATCCAGTTATTTGTCTGGATAACGAAGTGGTAGTCAAAGTTCTTATCGTGCGTTGCCGACCGCTCACCCGCACCTGAACTCTCGCCACCCGCCAAAGCTGAGACGTGTTTTTCGGAAAAGAAAGGTTTGGCAATTGGATCGAGCTCGTATCGCTGGAAAAAAGCGCTTTCCGTTTCCGGGGTCGCGTACACAAGCTGATGCTGACGAGCAAGGACCGAGGCGCCAGCAACAATCAGAATGGCTCCGCCAAGGAATAACCAGCGCTTGCGCAATTTCACAAATCACCGCCCGGGACGAGCAGTCGAACGCGGCCATCGTGCCACAACCACCGTAGAAATTCCACCCCGCGGCCGGAAATCTCCCTTCACCTCGGCCCACACCGGCTTCGCCCACTTCACCACGTCCTCGAGCACCTGGTTCACGATGTTCTCCTGAAAAATCCCCAGGTCGCGGTAGCTCTGCAGGTACTCCTTCAGCGACTTCAATTCGAGGCACGACTTCTTCGGCATGTAGCGGATCGTGATCGTGCCGAAATCGGGCAGCCCGGTTTTTGGACACACCGACGTAAACTCCGGATCGTCAATCACAATCTCGTACCCGGGAAACTGGTTGGCCCAGGTCTCAATTTCGGGAAATTTCGCATCAAGTCCTGCTTCGGCGTGTTCTTGCGTGTAACGAGGCGGTTTCGGCATGCACGATATTGTAACGGCGGGGCGGCGAACATCATCAAAATCAAGCAGCTTGGGTCAGCCCGGCGCGGGCTTCGTGCATCTAAATGAGTCAATCGATCAGGATGGGATTGCTGTGCTCCGGAACGGGTACAGGTGGTAAATTGTTGCTTGCAAAACCCTTGTCATGACATTGGGCGCAAAGGAAGATCGGGGCTTTTACGTGCGTCACCGCTGGTTCGTGATCACGGTGGGCGCCATTCTGGCCGTTGTGCTGCTGGCGTCGTTCGCCTCCATGCGCGACGAGATCATTCCTGTGCGCGCCGCCACGGTTGAGCGCGGATCGATCCGCAGCGTGATCTCGACCAACGGCAAAATCGAGCCGGCGCAGAATTTCGAAGCTCACGCTCCAACCAACACCACCGTACGCCGCCTCCTGGTTAAAGAGGGCGACCACGTCCGCAAGGGTCAACTCCTGCTTCAACTCGACGACGCCAGCGTCCGCAGCCAGGCCGCGCACGCGCAGGCCGAACTCAAGGGCGCGCAGGCCGGTGTGCAGAATATCGAGCACGGGGGATCGCAGGAAGAAGTCCTCACCCTGCAAGCGCAGATCATCAAGTCACGCACTGACCGCGACACCGCGCAGCGCAATCTTGACGCGTTCAAGCGTCTGCAGGAAAAGGGCGCCGCCTCCGCAGGCGAAGTGAAAGAAGCTGAGAACGCTCTGCAGCGTGCGCAAGCCGACTTCGACCTGCTCACCCAGAAACAGAAAGAGCGCTACTCGAAGCCCGAAGTCGAGCACGTGACCGCCCAGCAATCCGACGCCCAAGCCGCCTACGAGGCCGCTGAAGACATTCTTCACAAATCGAACATCACTGCGCCCTTCGATGGTGTCGTGTATGTGCTGCCCGTCAAGCAAGGCGCGTACGTGCAGGCCGGCGATCTGCTGCTTCAAGTGGCCGATCTATCAAAGGTGCTGGTGCGCGCCTACGTCGACGAACCCGATATCGGCCGCCTCGTTCCCGGACAAAAGACCGAGGTGACCTGGGACGCGGTGCCCGGGCGCATCTGGGATGGCACCGTCTCGAATCTTCCCTCCACCGTGAAGCTGCGCGGCACGCGCAACGTGGGCGAGATGGTCAGCCAGCTCGATAACCACGACTTCAAGCTCCTGCCGAATACCAACGTGAACGTCACCATCGTGATGGCGCAACACGACAACGTGCTGGTGATTCCGCGCGAGGCTTTGCGGCTCGACGATTCCAGGCCTTACGTCTACCAGATTGTCGACAACACGACTGCACAAGCAGAACGTGGCCGTGGCTACTTCCAATCTCACCAAGGTCGAAGTGAGCCAGGGGCTCACCGACAAAAGCCAGATCGCGCTCAATACCACGGCCGTGAACAAATCCCTGCGCGACGGCATTCCCGTGAAGGTGGTGCAGTAGATCATGAAGTGGGCTAGGAAAGTATTTACTCTGGCGGCGCTCGTGTTGCCGGCGATCGCCGCGGCCGCGGATTCTCCAAGTGACCTGCTGGCGGCCGGGCGCGTCGACGACGCCATCTCCACTTTGAGCGACAAGCTCAGTTCCTCGCCGAACGACGCCGCCTCGCACAACCTGCTGTGCCGCGCCTACTTCGCGGTCGGCAAGTGGGACAGCGCGATCTCGGAATGCGAGAAGGCCGTGTCGATCGAGCCGAGCAACGGCGAGTACCACCTGTGGCTCGGGCGCACCTATGGCGAGAAAGCCGACGCCTCGAATTTCCTGACCGCGGCTGGACTCGCCAAGAAAGTCCGCACGGAGTTTGAGCGCGCCGTCCAACTCGATCCCGCTAGCGTGCCAGCCCGCACCGATCTTGCCGAGTTCTATCTCGAAGCGCCGGGCATCGTGGGCGGCGGGCAGGACAAGGCACGTGCCCAGGCCGACCAGGTCGCCAAGCTGAATCCCGCGAAGGCCCACTGGATTCAGGGCCGGCTTGCCGAAAAGAACAAAGACCTGACCGCCGCGGAAAAAGAGTATCGCTCCGCCATCGACTCGAGCCAGGGCGGCGCGAACGCATGGCTGAATCTCGCACTCTTCTACCGCAAGAACAATCGGCTCGACGAAATGCAGGACGCGCTGAAGAAAGCCGCAGCCGCCCCGATGGATCAGCCGGAAGTCTTGGTCGACGCCGCCTCTACTCTGCTGCGCGCCAACCGAGACCTGCCCTTCGCCACGCAACTCGTGCGACGCTACCTCTCGTCGAGCACGGTCGAGCAGGCGCCGCAATTCAAAGCACACTATCTACTCGGCAACATTCTGGAGAAACAGGGCGACAAGCAAGGCGCAGCGAAGGAGTACCAGGCCGCCTTGACCATGGCCAAGGACTTCGGCCGGGCACGGGAAGCGTTGAATCGAGTGAATCAGTAGGCTCTGGGCTCTAGGCTCTGGGCTTTCAGCTCTCGGGATTCTGGCCCGAGAAATTTCGCACCACCCTCACCATCTTGATTGTTTTCCCAGAGCCGAGCGCCTAAAGCCCAGAGCCCCTCTCCGCCCTCCCTGCTATTCTTTTCTTCCAAAGGTGACGCAAATGAAACATCGCAATCGGGTTGGCCTGCGTTCGAGCGGGCTGCTGGTGGGGTTGTGCCTGTGTATCGGCGCATTTGCCGCCGCTGAACCACTTCCTCTGAAGCGCGCCGTGGAGTTAGCGCTGACGCACGCCACAACCGCGAGCATCGGATCGGCCGATACGCAACGCGCGTTATCTGCTTACCGGGAAAGCCACAACAACTACATTCCGCAATTAGTCTTGGGCTCGGGCCTCGGCAAGTCGTGGGGATTCCCGCTCAGTCTGGAAGGATCCGCGCCATCCATCTTCAATGTGAACGCGCAATCGGCTCTTTTCAATCCGGCGCTCCAGCAGTTCGTGCACGCGGCCAAGACCGAATGGCAGGCCGCGACCATCCAGAATAAAGATCAGCGCGCCCAAGTGATGCAAGACACCGTGTTGACCTACACTGAGCTGATCAAATGGGAGCAGCGCATCGCTAGATTCCGTGGCGAGCAAGCCGCAGCTTCGCAGATGGAAAAGGCGATGGCCGAGCGCGTGGGGGAAGGCGTGGAGAGCCCGCTCGAACAGACTAAGGCGCGGCTCGCCGCGGCCCGCGTGCGCCTGCGCGTGGCGGAAGCGCAGGGCTCTGCCGACGTGTTGCGCGAACATCTGGCCAAACTCACTGGCCTGAATGCGGCCACGATCGAAACCGTGCAGGATTCAATCCCCGCGATCGCGCCGCTTGCGCAGGACGACGATTCTGTCGATCGGGCGGTGAAGAACAACCCAGCCATTCAGGCAGCGGAGGAACACGCCCGTGCGCAATACCTACGGGCAAAAGGAGAGCATCGGGCCCTGTTGCCGAGCGTGGATTTCGCGGCGCAATACGCGAGACTGGCTCGCTACAACAACTACGACCTATTCTTCAAGACCTTCGAGGCCAATAACGCCACGATAGGTGTGGCCATGCGTTTTCCAATCTTCAGTTCCACGCAGCATGCCCACGCGCAAGCGGCCGACGCCGAAGCGGTGAAGGCAAAGCGTCAGGCCGAGGCCACCAAGAACCAGGTCTCGGAAGAAACTCTGAAGCTGCAGCGCGCTGTCCGACAGCTGGAAGCTGCGCAGGAAGTCGCGCAATTGGAGTACGAGATCGCCCAGTCGAACCTCGATTCAGCGCAAACCCGCCTGGATGCCGGAACCGCCACCATCAAAGACATGGGAGAGGCTCGCGCGCAGGCCGGCGAACGCTACATCGCCGTGCAGGACGCGACCTTCGAACTGCAGCGCGCCCGGGTCGGCCTGCTGCGCTCGACCGGGGAACTGGAAAAATGGATCAATGGGACCAATTAAACGCGCATCCGATAGAGATACCGCAACTTAGCTAAATGATATTGAAATCATCCCACGGAATCCGCTATTACGCGCCCCGGAAAACACCCCGCGACCATCTCTCAGAATGCATGCTAGACGCCTTTGCAGGCCCTATAGCAGCTTTCTACCGCTACGGTGACATCAAAGGTCGTCGCGGGTTCCGATCGTCGATCCTGGGGCTCCGTATTGCAAAACTAAGCTTTAAGAAAATGAATTTCATTTTCATTTCGGCGAAACCGCTCGACCACAGAGGACGCCGAGGAACACAGAGAACCCAAAAAACCTCCGTGTTCTCTGTCCCCTCTGTGGTGAATGGTTTGCCTCAACTGCCGCCCTCTCAGGGGTTTCCGGCAAAAACTGGCCCCACATCCAGCGATCCCTTTGCCCCTCTCAATGCATCCAATCACCATTCGACCGAAACCCATTGGGCATCGCCTAGGCGGTTGATAAAATTACACTTAACGAAAGACTGACTGAATCAGCGATCGCGCCGGGGCCGTGGGGCGAATCCAGGGAAACACCCATAGAGACTGAGAGAGGATGTTAGTATTAACCATCCACACATATGCCTTTGAAAACATTGTTTTTGAATCCACCTTCGTTTGAGAACTTCGACGGTGGGGCCGGATCCCGCTGGCCCGCCACGCGCGAGATCGAGTCCTACTGGTATCCGGTTTGGTTGGCCTATCCCGACGGGATTGCTGGAGGGAGCGCGTTTGCTCGATGCGCCGCCCCACCACATCTCGGGCGAGGAAACCATCCAGATCGCCAAGGACTACGAATTCCTGGTGCTGTTCACCAGCACGCCGGGCTTCCCGGGCGACATGCGCCTGGCCAAGGCGATCAAGGACGCGAATCCGAACATCAAGATCTGTTTTGTTGGGCCGCACGTCACCGTGCAGCCGGAAAAGTCGATGCGCGATTGTCCGTCCATCGACTTCGTCGCCCGCAAGGAATTCGACTACACGGTGGTCGAGTATGCACAGGGCAAGCCGCTGGAAGAAATCGCGGGCATTTCGTATTTAAAAGACGGCCAGGTCGTGCACAACCCCGACCGGCCGCAGATCGAGGACCTGGATCGGCTTCCGCACGTTACCAAAATCTACAAGCGTGATTTGGATGTCACGCGCTACAACGTTCCGTTTCTACTGCACCCCTACGTCTCTCTTTACACGACCCGTGGATGTCCTGCGCAGTGCACGTTCTGTTTGTGGCCGCAGACTTTGAGCGGACATCCCTGGCGCAAGCGCTCCACCGACGACGTGGCCGCCGAGATGGCGGAAGTGAAGCGCCTTTGGCCCGATGTGAAGGAATTTTTCTTCGACGACGACACCTTCAACATCCAGAAAGTCCGCACCGTCGAACTGTGCGCCAAGCTGAAGCCACTGGGCCTGACCTGGTCTTGCACTTCGCGCGTGACGACGGATTTCGAGACGCTCAAGGCGATGAAGGAAGCCGGCTGCCGACTGCTGATTGTCGGCTACGAGTCGGGCGACCCGCAGATTCTCAAGAACATCAAGAAGGGCGCGACCGTGGAACGCGCCCGGCAGTTCACCAAGGATTGCCACAAGCTCGGCCTGGTCGTCCACGGCGACTTCATCCTGGGACTACCCGGCGAGACGCGCGACACCATTCGCAACACCATCAACTTCGCCAAGGAACTCGACGTCGAGACGATCCAGGTGTCCGTAGCTCACGCGTACCCGGGCACCGAGCTATACGACCACGTCGTGCAGAACGGATTCATGGCAGCCGACACCAAGATGGTCGATGAAGGCGGTCACCAGATGGTGCAGATCCAGTATCCCGATCTGCCCGCCGAGTACATCATGGAAATGGTCCATCGCTTCTATGACGAGTACTATTTCCGTCCCAAAGCCGCGTTCCGCATCCTGCGCAAGGCCGCCTTCGATAGTGGTGACCGCAAGCGCCTCTACAAGGAAGCCAAGGCTTTCCTGAAGACGCGCGCCATGCGTAACAAGTGGGTGCGCGAGAAACAAGAGTCGCCCGCAGCAGCCGCACCGGCCAAAGCTTAGGCTGAACCGTGACGTTTCGAAAATATCTGGTGCTGGCGGGAGTCTCGGTGTTTGCCTCCATCGGCGACTCGATGCTTTCCCGCGGCATGAAAGATATGGGCGGGGTTTCGCTTTCCCGCCTGCCTACACTGCTAGCCGCCCTGCGCGATCCCTGGATTGTGGGCGGCATTCTCTTTCTGCTCGCGTTTTTCGCCGCGTACATGACGGCACTCTCCTGGGCCGACCTCACCTACGTTCTGCCCGCCACTTCGCTTGGTTACGTGCTGCTGGCCCTGATTGCCAAGTTCGTGTTGCACGAGCAGGTCACCATGCTGCGCTGGGTGGGGATTTTTCTGATCGCGGTGGGAGTGAGCGCGGTGGCTTCCGGCCCGGAACTCACTTCGCACGCGCACCAACCCGAGCCTGAACCGGAACTGGCCGCCCTGCAGGAGGAGCGATGAGGCACGCCTACACCTGGGGCGCCATCCTCGTGATCGTGATTGCTTCGGTCACCGGCGACGTGCTGCTGTCGCGCGCCATGAAACAAGTGGGCGATGTTGATGAGCTGCGCAAACGCTCGGGGCTGTTTGCCGTGATGGGCCGCGTCCTGCAGAATTCGCATTTTCTGCTCGGCATCGGGGCCATGGCGGTGGCGTTCTTCAGCCTGTTGTTCGCGCTCTCCTGGGGAGACGTGAGCCTGGTCGCTCCGGCCTCGGCATCGCTGACTTTTGTGGGCAATGCGGCTGCCGCGAAATTTTTCCTGCATGAACGAGTGGATCGCCGGCGGTGGATGGCGGCGGCACTGGTGGCGTGTGGCGTGGCGTTTCTCGCTGGATGAGTTGTGGCTGCGCCGAATCGTCTCATTCTGAGCCGCGTGGAAGAAAAGTTTTTGCCGCAGAGCCCGCAGAGAACGGCCGCGGAGATCGCAGAGAAAACCTTTCAACCGCCAAGGTCGCCGAGGGATGGCGAGGCTCGCTGAGCAAGTCTCTTCTTCGCGGACTTCGCGGCTTGTCTGTGCGTACTTTGCGGTTCAAGTGTCTTGCCTGCGGAGCCATCGCTCGCAAACTAGCCAAGGCGAAACATTTTCGTTATTCTCGTAGCTCTACTCCGGGCCCAAGTTCTTCCAGCACGTCACTTCAAATTTGAAATGTTGGGGATTGAGATGCGCCGAACGACAGCGGTTCTCGTAGTGGCCATTTGTGCCAGTGTCATGTCAGCCGCGGCGGCTCCGCAAAAGCCCGCCGGCAAGTACGATCAGCAGATTTTGCAGGACGTGAACAAATACGTTCAGGGCAAAAAAGAATTTCAGGGTGTGAAGGCGACGGTCGAAGACCAGATCGTTACGCTGGAAGGCACGGTCAACCTGTACATCGACCGCGAGAACCTCGAAAAGAAAGTCAAGAAGATGAAGAACGTGGACGGCATCCGCAACCACGTTCAGATCCAGAGCAACGTGCCCGACGACCAGCTGCGCCAGAGCCTGGCTGACCGCCTGCGCTACGACCGCGTCGGCTACGGCATCGCGTTCAACGCCATCACGCTCGAGGTGAAGGACGGCGTGGCCACGCTGGGCGGAACGGTCCACGACTATCCCAGCAGGGATTCTGCGGTTGGCATCGCCGCGACCACGCCGGGCGTCAAGGACATCGTGGACAACATCGAAGTCGCGCCCACGTCGATGTTCGATGACGATCTTCGCGTCAAGCTTTATCGGGCAATCTACGGCGCGCCCACTCTGCGGCGCTACGAGATGGACCCGCAAAAACCGATCCGCATTGTGGTCGAGAACGGCCACGTGACGCTCTACGGCGTGGTCGACAGCGCGATGGACAAGCAGATCGCGGGAACGCAGGCCAGCGGCGTATCGGGCGTGTTCAGCGTCGACAACCAGCTCATCGCCCTCAAGTAACGAAAGCTTAAATAGACTTTTAACGAATCCAATCTGGAGAAAATCATGATCCGTACCAAGACAATTTCAAAAGCACTTCTTCTGATGTGTACCGTTGCCCTGGCAAGTTCAGCGCTCGCGCAGGATGTCGTCCACGCCGTGGCCGGAGCCGTCACCCGAGTCGACAAGGCCGGAAAAACCATTGCCATCAAGACAGCTGACGGATCGGAGCAAGTCTTCAAATTCACCGAGCACACCGCGATCCGCAGCAGCATCGACGTTGAGAAGGGCGCCAAGATGGGCGCGCTGGACACTTACTTCGCCGGCAAGGAAGGGACCAAGGTGGTGGTGCGATACATGGGCAAGGGCGCCGACAAGACTGCCACGGTGGTTGATGACTTCGGCAAAGAGTCGCTCAAGGCGGGCAAAGGCACGGTCACCCACGTTGATCGCGCCGCACGCACCGTCTCGGTCAAGACCGAGAGCGGGGCCGAAGAAACGTATAAGCTGGGCTCGGAAGCCGTAGTCGAGACCGATCACGGCGTGGTGCGCGGCAGCCGCTACCTGGTCAAGGAAGGCGACAAGGTGACCGTGCACTACACCGAACAAGAAGGCGCGAAAATCGTGCGCTTTTTCCAGAAGCTCTAGGGATCAATCGTGGGCAGCGCGCAGGCCGGTTCCCTGCCGCGTCCTGCATTCTTGAAGACGCGCATCCGGAGAATTCCCCGGGTGCGCAGTTTTTTTGGAGACACCTATGGCGTGGAAATCTTTGCTGCGAATCAGTTTGATTTTCGCCGTTGCGATGGGTATGCGACCAACCGCGGGCGCTGCGGAGCAACCGGCCGCTCCCACCCGCACGCAGATCAAGCTGCTGACCCCATTCGGCCCCGCGGGCCTGAGCATCGGCATGGCCGTCACGGAAAAAGTGAACGGCAGTTGCTTCACATCGTCGAGCGCATCGGCGAGCCGGCCGGACGCGTGGAGGTGTTCGTCGGGCAATGGAATTCTCGACCCGTGCTACCAGAGAATTCTCGGCGACGAGAAACAACTCGCCTGCCCCGTGGGAGGTCCATGGCCGGCGAACGTCGTACTCCTGACCCTGACGCAGCCCCTCCCCTCAGAGCCGCGCAAAGAAATTAGCCGCACCGATACCCTGCCCTGGGCGCTCGAACTGGCCAACGGCCAGCGCTGCACGCTGATGACCGGCGCGATGCCGCCGGTCGCAGGCATGCGCATCAACTACGGATGCCCGGGAGGATTTCAGGTGGTGGGCGACATCGACCGCAGCGCAGCGGTGTGGCGCGTGTTCTTCCAGGGCGAGAAATCGATTGCGCTCGAGCAGGTGGATGTAGCGGTGGCGTGGTTCTAATAGAAACAATCCCTTGATTAGCGCAGCGCGTCCGGTAGCGTAGTGTGTGCAAACAATTGCGGTACTACTAATATTTAGCTGGAAACTTCGCAACGTTGGTTGTAGCATCCACGTCGGTTTTCACCCGAGGTGCGTGTGAAACGCGTTCTCTCCCTCTCTCTCCTCTTCGTTTTCCTGATCTCTACGGCTGCATTTGCGGATCACCTCGTCCTCGACCCCAATGGCGGTAGCGGCGGCAACTTCGCCTACTTCACACACGACAACGGTCACCGGCTCGTCCTTAGCGGTGGGACAGACTTTTTCTTTTTCGGAGATGTCGGCTACCCAACGGGACTAAGGCTGGGCGGAGATGGAGCCCTATTCCTCGACAGCGCCGTCTTTGTGATCGACGGCACGCCGCTGGAGTTCTTTTTCAATCCCGGCACAATTTCGATGACTTCTTTCACGCTACCCACTGACGGGAGAGATTTCCGGGCGCTGGTTGACATCACTTTTTTCGCCAGCGGCTTCAACTTCGATACGGGCCAGACGATCAACGTAAGCGGCGGAGCGCACGGATCAGTAACGTTTACCTTCTCCAATGGAGCCTATTATCCAAACTCCTTCGTAGAAGCTCCCGAGCCCGCGACGCTGTCGTTGGTCGGAATCGGACTGGTCGGCATTGCCTTCCGTCGGAAAAGGGACTATCCCGAGCCGACATCGCTATCCCTAAGACGGGTGATGTGTCGAGATCAAGCAGTTCCTGAGAGAACACCGAACTCTTCGTCCATTCATCAAGTAATCCGCCTTCCCGATCGCAGTTTCTTGAGCTACCATTTTGTCAATCGCAAGGAATCTGCAACGAGCGTCAGCCAACCTCTGTTCAGCGAGTGTCCCCGATGGATTGGGCAGTCTATCGGCCGCAAAACCGCTTTGATCCCCGCGGTGAACGCGAAGAGTGTGAGCAGTTGTACCTGCATCACGCGCGAGTGCTGCAAGATCGACTCGTGCGCCGTGGACACACCGATCGGACGTCGCAAGGTCGCGATGGCCGACTGGGAGAAGGTCTACCAGGCAGAAGCACAGGAGCGGAGAGTCTCTGTACCAGGCGAGAGTCCTGAGCTGGGGCAAAGAGAAACGGTATTACTACGCGCACAAGGGTTCTGCTTAAGCCGCTCCAGACCTGGTTTCGATGAATGATGCTTTAGTCCCCCTTCTCGTCCTTCAGCTTTTTCGCAAGATCCACAATCTCTTTCTCTCGCGTGACGTTCACGATTCCCTTGGAATCGTCATAGAGGCTTTCGTGCAAGAGATTCAGAAGCCGGGCCTTGAGTCTTTGCTCGTTTCGCGAAGGGTCGCGGGACTGTGACCCTCTCCGGCTGCTTGTCCGATGGCGAACAGGTCAGAGCGCTCCCGAGGAACGAAGCCTTGAAATCAGGGTGTGCATCTGCCGGTGCTTGTCCCATTGCTTGTACGCTACAAACAGCAGCAGCAAGGGCAAGGGCAACAAGGGTAACGATATTTTTTGCCACATCTCTACCTCCCTCCGGCCGAAGGGCATTTCGGACGCCCGCCGATTGGTGAAACAAAGATGAAGGCTTGGATGGCATGGTTTGCTGCTTACAGCAATCCAGAGTCTTTACTAGGGCTTTGTTAGTAGTCGAGTTGTAGAACATTAACGAATTTGGGACTAGTTTTGAAGCCGAGACGTGGTGCCAATTGCGGGTCGCTTGCGCTAATCTTCTGAATACGCTTTGATAAACCGCATGACCATTTCCCGCCGCTGTCTGCTGCTGTGGTTCCTCCTGTTCTCGCTGGTTACCCTAACCGCAGCCACTGATGCTGCGAAGGGCAAATATCTTGTCTTCGTTGGCACCTATACCGAGAAGC
The DNA here is from genome assembly GCA_963745435.1 of uncultured Acidobacteriota bacterium. Classification (GTDB taxonomy): domain Bacteria; phylum Acidobacteriota; class Terriglobia; order Terriglobales; family Acidobacteriaceae; genus Gp1-AA133. The sequence continues at coordinate 1,049,703 of CAVUXK010000008.1, forward strand.
AGCAGAGCAAGGGCATTTACGCCTTTCGGTTCGATTCGGGATCAGCGGAACTGACTGCGCTTGGCCTGGCGGCAGAAACCGTCAACCCCTCATTCCTCGCGATCGACCCGAGCCGCCACTTTCTTTATGCGGTGAACGAAATCCAGAAATACAAAGACGTCAGCAGCGGAGGGGTAAGCGCCTTCGCCATCGATTCGCAGAAGGGGTCCGGCCCAACCGGGAGACTGCAACTTCTGAACGAGGTCGCCTCGCACGGAGCCGACCCTTGCTATATCTCGTTCGACAAGACCGGGAAGTACGCGTTGGTCGCCAACTACACGGGAGGAAGCGTCGCCGTGTTTCCCGTGCAGTCCGACGGCCACGTCGGGGAAGCGTCAGCATTTGTTCAGCACACAGGGTCAAGCGTCAACCGCGAGCGGCAGGAGGGTCCGCACGCGCACTGGATCGAGACCACTCCCGACAATCGTTTCGCCATCGCCGTCGACCTGGGTCTGGATGAGCTGCTGGTCTATCGCTTCGATGATAGGAAAGGAACGCTCACCCCGAACAACCCTCCGTACGCGAAACTCGATCCCGGAGCCGGCCCTCGCCACCTCGCGTTTCATCCCAATGGCAAGTTCGCGTACGTGGTGAATGAACTACAGTCCACGATCACTACTTTTGCTTACGACGCAAGGAAGGGCGAACTGCATAAGCTCAAGACCGTGTCCACTCTTCCCAAGGATTTCTCGGGAAGCAACGACACCGCCGAGATCAAGGTTCATCCCAGCGGCAAGTTCCTATTCGCCTCAAATCGCGGACACGACACTATCGCCTTGTTCTCGATCGATAGCAAGACTGGCGCGCTCAGTCTGGTAGATCACTTTCCGACGCAAGGCAAGACCCCGCGCAATTTCGAAATCGACCCCACCGGCAAGTTCCTGTTCGTAGCCAATCAGGAAACGAACAACGTCGTAGTTTTTCAGATCACCCCCAGCACTGGCAGGTTGACATCCACGAAGCAGAGCAGTCGAAGTCCCCGCACCCGTGTGTTTGACGTTTATGGCCGTGGACTAGCATTTGCATCTCGCGTTTGGGCCGTAGGTAGGTGCACCTGGAAGCCGCCCAACTGTCGAACAGAGGTGGAGCGGATTAAAACCAGCGCACCGTGAAAACGCCCTTACAGGCGGAGGAACCGCCCGGCGACCTCGGGGTCCTTCGACTGCGTTCGGCTGGCGCCTCACTTCGCTCAGGGTGACGTTGTGTTAAGAAAGGAATTGGGGGCGGCAGAACTGGCAATGCCATCAGCTCATCAGAGGTCGACGAATCCGAATTGCGTCCTCTTAGCGTCACCGCCCAGCCCAAAAGCTTGCTATTGCCGAAAAGCCTCCAGGCGTACCGGCTCAGTCGGGATCGTCTTGAACGATGGGCCGGAAAGAAGATGCTGCTGGTCGTCCACGGTTCTCTCCCATGCCGCAAAACTCACGCTGAGCGAAGCCATCGCTGAGTGAATGGTTCGCGCAATCGAGATGGCGCTCATGGTCGCCTGGATCGAACCAATCGGGTTCAAATTGGTGGCAATGTTCAGGCCCTCGTTGGCGATGTTGACCCCCATTTTGAACTTCTCGCCACCCGTCATGTTTTCGGCGCCCAGCTTGGAGTCTTCCAAACCTGGGTAGCGAATGAAGAGGCGCGTGTAGTTGTTGGCGAAGCGCCGTGCTTGCGGCCCTTGAACCGGCGTGTACGACGGCAAGTAAATTGGCGACAGGGCGAATTCCTGCTTGGGAAGCTTGATCCCCAGTAGTCCGCTGTGGGTTTCGACTTTCTTGATGTCGCTCAATTTCAGGTCAAACGAATCGAAGTCCTGGCGCTTGGCTCCGGGGGCCAGAGTGATATCGCCGAGCCCATCTTCTCCGGCCGCTCTGCCGGGCGCGATCGGAGCTCCTTTTTTGTCGTACGCAGAAAGAGGGATCAGGCGTACCCGATCACGGCTCAACTCGACTTTTACGGCCTGGTCCGATTTGTGACCGCGCATTTCCGCATAGAACCCCACGGGCAGTCCCTGGCTCGCCACCGCGTCGAAATTCTTGACGGCGGCACGGCCATCGTTTGCCTGGAGAAAGACCAGACCCATGAGTTCGTTTGCCTCGGCGCCCAAGGGAAATAACGCCAACGCGACTTGCAGGTGCTCCGCTGCACGGGCCAGTTGCTGCTGCGCGTAAGGGTAAGGAACGGCAAAGCCGCCCACCAGGGCTCCACGCTGTTGCTTCTTGTTCTTGACGCGCGCACGACGCACGCGCATGGCACTGCGGTTTTCGTCCAGGTTGAAACTCAAATTCATCCCGCGGTTGAACAGATCGGAGAGAATATCTTCCGCATCTCCCACTTCCTCGTCGTACTTCGATTTCTTCTCGTCAAGCGTGGTCAGATGCAGGTCGGTATCGGACTTGGCCGCGTCATCGGCGCTCAGTTGCCGATAGTGAGAAAGGTTGTCGCGCGCCTCGGCCAGGTCTCCCATCGCTTCATAGATGATTCCCAGCCTCCAGTAAGTAAGCGGGAAATCGGGAGCCAGTTCTTTCGCTTTGGTCAGTGCTGCCAGCGCGCGATCGTACTTCCGTTCCGCCAGATAGCCATACGCCGAGCTGTACAGCCGCCGAATTTCCTTTCCCTGCTGTTCCGGAAGGGCTACCAGTGACTGCAATTCCGCGATCCTGGCATGGACGGCATCGGCATCAAGCGCCTGCGGAGAAAGTTCCAGATACTTCTGCAGGAGGCGGATGGCTTCCGTCGGGCGTCCATTGATCTCGGCGCAATTCGCGCGATCGTAGGCCGCTGACGCGCTTGCCGCCGCGCTCCCGGAAATCTGCTCCAATGCGGAGCACATGCTTGATCTGTGGGTCACGGCCGAGTGGCCGGCGCGGGGTGCGGGCGCGCTACCCGCAGGCAACTTTTGCGAGACCAATTGTGGAGCGGGTAGATCAGAGTTGGAGAACGCGGTTTCGTCCTCGGCGCCTTGATCATCTTCCAATGAAGCCTCGAAGCCCACGCTTTGCGCCAGATGGTTGAACTCGGCGATTTTTTTCTTTTCATCGTCACTGGAGGCCGTGCCGCCATCTCCGGTGGTAAGCAACGTAAGCAACTCTTGCAACTTCAACTTTTGTTTGGGGTCAGGCGTGTCGGTAATCGCCTTATCGAGATTTTCTACCGCCTTGTTGCGGTCTCCGAGCTGGTAATAGCAGAGCGCCAGGTTCGACGAGAGCACCGATTCAAAGCTTCCGAGCTTCATGCTCTCTTCCAGGGCCGCGACGGCTTCTTTGTACTTACGCGCCTCGTACAGTTTGCGCGATTGGCTCAAAGCATCTTTCACCCGCCTGTGAATTTCGTCGTCCAGGTGTTTGATGGCTTCCGCGGCGTCTTTCATTTCGATCATGGCCTGCGACTCGGCGTATTTGATGCGCGCCTCCGCAAGCTGTCCCGACTGTTCCAACGACTTGGCCTCCGCAATGACTGCCTTGGCCTGGGTTTCCAATGCCTTTTTTTGAGCTTTCTCCAGGTTCTCGGCACGCAAGCCGCACGAGAGCACAAGAATCGCAACTGCAAGTATTCCGCTCCGCATAGAGTCCTCTCAGTTAGAACCGGACCGTGACAGATCCCATCGCACGGTGTAAACATATTTCCCGTTATGCATGTTGCCGAGGCCGTCTTTTGCGTCGTACATCTCTCCATGCAATTGGTTGGTGTCGGTTAACTTCCCACCCATCGCTCCCGGAAAACAACCGCCAGCGCCCATCGGCTGATCGGAGTCTGTGCAGCCGTGATTGGGTATACAGGTGGAGGAGTGCAGTTTTCCGGAAGGCGGAGTCGGAGCGGTTCCCACGCTGATGGAGTAAGTTCCGCTTGCTTTATTGATGTTGACGTTCACCGTGGCCTTCGATTCCTCCGAGGCAGTTCCTTCCATAGTGCTGCTGCCGTCATCAGCATAGTTAGGATGTCGGGGGTCGGCGTAGTTCGCCACGGGCCGCTTGCTGATCCTGATGTTCTTGACCTGGCGAAATCCATTACCGGTTCCCACGCCGTCCTTCAAGGTGATAATGAATCGGCTTACATCGAAATTGGACCAACTCCCGGACTCACTGCCACCTGCATCCCCACTGTGTGTTTGTGTGCAAGTGATTAACCCGCTCCAGCCGGTGCCAAGTCCGGTGTGCCACTCACCAACCGCGGCGCCGGCACGGGAAAGCGCGCCAACGGCAAAGCCGGGTTCTTTGATCTTCCGATTGGGTGCGGTGTAGATAAACTCCATCGGCGGTCCCACATCTGAATAGCCCGAGGACGGAGAGACAGAACCTATGTTTGAGTTGTTTCCCGTTTCTGCGTAGGGATGTGCGTCGACGTAGTGCGCCTTCACTTTCTCTCCCGCCTTGGTCTTTACTACCGCCTTCACTTTCGTTTCGGTTCCTAGCGGTGGCTGCACAGTGTTGCTGGGAGGATCGAACGCCACATCGACGCAAAGTCCCTGCTTTGAGCCACCTCCAGGGCCGCTTTCTCCCCCGTACCACTTTGCCTGCGCGATCGAATAGTAGACGCCGCCCCAATAGGAAAGCATCATGCCAGTCCCAAAGGCTTCCACATAATGGCCCTGGGTAGGATCGCCTCCTGAAAACGTCCCGAGATCTGGAGGGGCCATTGCCTTAGGTGAAACGATAATCGGTATGGTGATGTGCTGCTGAATATTCGTGGGCGCCGAGTTTGTAAGCCCACCACCGGTGTGGCGAGTTTTGAGCGATGATACATAGCTGTAGTCAATCTCCGCGTTGACCGGCCCCTCCAACAACGCGTTATCCCCCACCTGACCTTTGTACTTGGCCTTTACGTTCAGTTCTATGTGAAGTGTGTCGGTTTGGGTGGCCTGCGCGTTGGTGTAGTCGACGAAGAAATTGAATACGCCAGAACCTTCTACCTTCCCATCCGCATCCGGGCAGGTTTGCACCTGATTCCCCAAAGTGAAATGCGAGACAATACGTTTTCCCGCGTTTGCTGTTGATGGCTTGCCCGTGGCAGTCTGTGACGATGCATCAGTGCGCCCCTCATAGCCCGAAGGGGCGGGTTGGCCGACGTCGTTTGGCGGGCTGAAGTCCCATGTCGGATCGCCCCGTACGGGGATTTGAATCGGCGACTGACCCCAGCTTTGCAGTGAAAACAGAACGAAACCAAGAACGACGAGTGCAAATCTCGTCGCGTGGAGCATCGCGTTCCGTCTTAACTGATGAGATGACAGCCGATTCGACATGCTCAGTGGCCCTCCGGGTTGCGAACTGGAGATCTCCTACCGACAGGCAGTCCTGTACCTCCGGTCTCGCCCGCTACTGAGATATGCGAAAACGGGAAGGAAAGTCCCTCAAAATCCGACTAAAACTTGTGCGACGGTGTCAGCATGGTCGGTATGAGCACCTTCCAGCGTTCTGCCCTCGCGGCGGTGACACCGTGCGTGCTGCGCAACAAGCGAGGAATGTCCCACAGAAGCACAAAAGCCTCCGTGGAAAGCGAGGCCTTCGTGAGTGCGTTGTTGAGGGTGCTGAGGCTTACTATTGGTACGTGTAAGTACCGGCGGAGCTGCTCTGGCCGTCGGGGTTGGTGACCACTACATCGGCGGATCCCAAGGCGTGAGCCGGGGTGGTGGCAGTGATCGTGCTCTCGTTCAAGACGATGATGGTGGTACAGAGCGTACCCCCTATACGGACCACCGCGCCCTTATTGAAGTCATCTCCGTTAACAGTGATCGTATTGCCGCCATTCACCGAACCGCTGCCAGGCGCAATGGAGGTCACGCTCGGTGGATCCGGCGTCTCGGCAAAGGTGAAGACGCCCTTCAGGGTAGCGCTCAGCCCCTGGGGAGTCGTGACCACCACATCGGCGACGCCAGTTCCACTTGGCGTCGTCGCATGGATTGAAACCGTATTGAAACTGGTGATCGTTGCAGGGGCGCCGCCGATCGTAAGGATCATCCCCTTCACGAGATTGCTTCCCGAGATAATGACCGCATCGCCACCGCTCGGAGATCCGGAAGTTGGGTGAATGACGTTTAATTTGGGAGCTGTTGAAGGACTGATGGACGTATACACGTAAGCGGCTGGGAGCGTTCCCGTATCGCCCGCCTTATTGGTGACGGTTATGCCTACTGTGCCACCGACATGCCGAGGCGCAACCGCAGTAATCGTTGTGCCGTTGATAATCTTAATCGAGCTCGCGGTGGACTGACCAAAGCTCACAATTGCACCGGTCACGAAATTCGTGCCGGTAATGGTAACGAGCGTAGCCCCTGAACTGGGACCGGTCGTGGGAGAAATCGCAGTTACCGTCGCTCCCTGTCCAGTAGCTGGGGAACCAGTAGTGAACGTCCAGATGGGGCCCGCCACGGACAGATTCGCCATGGTTTTTGTCACAATCTTCCAGTAGTACTGCTTGGCTGGGGCGAGTCCTGAGACTTTATACGTTTCGTAGGTAAGCGGGCCGGTGGGATCTTCGGGTGCTCCGGTGACGAGGTTCTGGGCCACCAACGGGGGATTCGCAGTGGTGCCGAAATAGACGTCATACTGCTGACCCCACGGACCGCCTTCCCAAGTCAGAGTGACACTCGTGGGCTGAGTGGTGGCTCCGCTGACGGGCGATTTGATTTTCGGTCCGCCCGGCCCAATGGGGACGAAAGCTTTATATTCCGTTTCTGAATTCCACCGACGCTCAAACTGGTTTTGAAACCACTGAAAAAACAACGGCTTCTTGGTGAAGTAATTATGTTCCTGTTGATAGTTGAACGATGGCCAGGTCCAGTTCGAGGATCCCCATATCGTCATTGCCTGCCCATAGAGAATCAATGATTTTTCGTGATTCTGGCCGAGGTGTGCCGTAATTTTTAGCGGGACGCCCGCAGCAAACATGCGGTCGACGTTATAGGAATCCCACGGGCGGGCGGGATTGCGATACTCCGAAGAATCCACAATCATGCGGATGGGAATCCGGCGATTGAAAGCCTTGATCGTTGCATCAGCAATCTGTGCGTTGGTGATCCGAAACATATCGATATCGAGCTTGACCTTTTCCGCAGCCATGGCGGCCATGGTTTTAGTGCCATAGTCCATGTTCGGCAGTGACGATGGAAGAAAGTCCAATTCTGGATTGATAGGGTAAGTAGGATAGAGCCGCTGGAGTGCGTGGATGTTCGCGTAATTCTGATAACTGGTGGTGTCAGTCCACCAATCATCGTACTTTGTCCGGAAGCTGCTCACCACGGTAGGATCATCGGTGTAGTAAATCGCTTCGTCGGTGTAGTTCACATACGGTGTGTAGGGAACCATTTCCGATCGAGTGTAATTCGCACCGCTGAATTCCACCGTTCCCTGACCAGAGAACAGCATCATCTTCCAATGCAGAATTCCGTCGGCGGTGCGGTTTCGCATGGGGAAACCCGCAGAAGCCAATTGTGTCAGTATCTGCGTGTTCGTGGGGTGCCCTTCCTCGGCTCGTGGGTCCATGAGAATGCGGACGGGAACGCCAGACTGAAATTTCTTAATTAATGCAGCAGAAATCGTGGTGTCGTCCATGAACCAGAAAGCGGCGTCGATTCCCACAGTCTCGTTCTGAATCAGCTTGATAAGTGGGGCTCGGCAGTCTTCGAAAGACACATCGCATAGCCGTTCTGTCCCGAAGGCCGGGATAATGCCAAGCAATAGAAAACTTAAGAGGAAATAAGGCAGGGAGAAATTCGATCTACTCATATTCACTTCCGATCAGCCCATCCTTGCAAGGCTGCTTTTTGGAGTGCCGGATAGAACGCCACGCGCGTAGTTCACCGTCGAACCATTTTCAACACATCCGGCTCAGGAAACAGTTCAAAATTGCTCAACCACGCCCGCGGACAGCCGTTCACTTCCCAATCTGGTACCCGCCAGCCAAGTTGATTTGGAACGTCGGCTCGATTTTCAGCAGAGGCAGTTGCCCAACTGGTTTCTTTTGAAATTAGAAGGCAGCAAATCGTGCAGGACTACGTTGAGGAGTGAGTTGTTGGCTATTTCGCGCCGTGTGCCAAACTCCGTTTTATGAGGCTGGTTTTTCTGGTTGGATGGCGAGTAACGGCGATGACTAGTCCCGCGTCCGCAACCGAGTCAGATCACGAACGGCCGGCGGACGGACGTCTACCCGAACAACCGCATGAAGCCCCGAGCCGGTAGATCCGGTACGAGAAAGCTCGCGTCCCGCAGACCTGCGACTTTCGCAAGTGACTGGGCAGCGAGGTATCCGCTTCGGACGGCGCCTTCCATGGTGGCGGGCCAACCTGTGGCTGTCCAATCGCCTGCGAGGAATACGCGTGGCCACACGGTTTCGGGCCTTGGCCGGTCGACTTCGATGCCGGGCCTTGGGGAGTAGGTGGCGTGCACTTCCTTAATCACGGTGGCCTTCACAAGATTGGCCTCGCGGGCTGCCGGAAAGAATTCGCGCAATTCGCTTAGCGCGAGATCGACGATTTCCTGCTTTGATTTTTCGACCAGCGAATTCGAAGCACTGACCACCAGTTCTACGTAGCTGCCATGTCCATTGTTGTCGCGCTTCTGCAGTTTCGACTTGTGGAACATCCACTGGATGGTGCGGTCGAGCAGCACCGCGTGTTCGAGATCGGAAATGTTGCGATCGAACCAGAGATGAATGCCGGTGATCGGCGACGTCTCGAAGCGGCCCAGCGCGTTGCGCAGAGGCTCGGAAGCTGAGGAACTCGGCAGGATTTTCGCCAACACGTCGAATGGCACGGCGAACACCGCGAAATCAAACTTCTCTTCCCTGCCCCCAATGTTCAGCATGACGTGCGACAGTTCCGCGCGGAACGAATCCACCGAAGCGCGAAACTGGACGCTCCCCTCTCGTGTGCGAATGTAATCGCCCGCAGCGTTGTACAGCTGCGTCAGCGGAACGGCGGGGACGCCCATACGTCCGGCGCCGGCCGATTTGAGGAACGATTCGCGTATCACTTGCGCGGCGTAGGGCACCGAAACGCGATCGACGTCTTCGTTCAGTGCGCTGACCAGCACCGGCTTCCAGAAGCGCTCGATGGCGCCTTCGGTCTGACCGTGCCGTTGCAGCCAGGTCAGGAAAGACTCGCCGTTGTCGCGTGGCGTCATGGGCGCCAGCGCCATCATGGCGCGCGCGATGGCGAGTTTGTCGGCGAGGCGGAGGCAGTCGGCGCGCAGGAAGGCTGGCGTGGTGTGCAGCGGCGCCGGCAGGTTCGATGGTCCGATTTCCGAAGCGCGTCCGCCCGGCTCAAGAAACGTCAGGCGGTCGAACCAGCGGATGCTGCCGGCCACGCCAGTACGTTCGTAGAACTCGATGAGATTGGTGCAGCATCCGAGGAGCACGTGCTGGCAGTTGTCGATGACCTCGCCGGTGCCGGGATGCTCGTACGACGAAGCGCGGCCGCCCAGAAATGGCCTGCGTTCAAACAGGCTCACGCGGAATCCCGCCGAAGCGAGCGCGCAGCCCGCAGCCAGGCCTGCGAGTCCGCCGCCCACAACGGCGACGCTAGGAGGTTGTGTCCAGGGAGTGGGCATCACGTCAACCGCTTCAGGAATCCCTTCCCGAGAACGGAGACTTTTTCGAAGGTCGTGAGTCGAACCTTGCCCGCGTATACGTCGTACTGCTTCTGCGCAATCTTCTCGAGCAGCCGCTGATAGATAGTCACCAGCACCCACAGGGCGGGCTGGCTGTCTTCATTCACCAGCGGAATCAACTCGTGTCCCGACTTGTAGAAGTCGCGCGCGCGATCGGCTTCCATGGTGAGCAGCGAGCGCAGGCGTCCGCGGTCGGGAGAGCTTTTCAGGTCCTCGGGCGTGAGCTCGAAGCGTTGCAGGTCGTCGAGGGGCAGGTAGACGCGGCCCATCTGCGCGTCTTCTTTCACGTCGCGAATGATGTTGGTGAGCTGAAATGCAATGCCGCAGCGTTCGGCGAGATGCTCGGCGTTGGGATCGCGGTATCCGAAAATCTTGATGCACACCAGGCCGACCACCGAAGCGACGTGGTAGCAGTAGAGGTAAAGATCCTTGAAGGTGCGGTACTGGATAACGAGTTCCTGCTCCGACCCAGCCGCCTGTTCGGTAGATTCCTCGCCTTCGGGAACATCCATCAACGTGCCGAAAGCCAGCTGATCGAGCAATTCGGCGGGAATCTGGTATCGCCGTTGCGTGTCGGTGAGCGCCAGCAGGATGGCGTCATCGGTCGGCTCGCCCGCCTGCGCACGATGGAACGCATCAAGCCACCCTTCAAGCTTGGCGCGCCGTTCGCGTAGCGGGAGGCTGGCGTCGTCGGAAAGATCGTCGCAACGCCGCATGTACGCATAGATCGCGCACAGCGCGTTGCGCTTGGGATGCGGCAGCACAAGGAACGCGTAGTAGAAGTTACGCGCGTTGGTGCGCGCGATGCCGCTGCATACCGAGTACGCCATCGCCAGCTGCGACGACGTCGGCGAAAACTGAACCGAGGCCTGCTGCACGGCGGTGCTCATAACAATTTTCCCAGCGCTGCGCGGGCGACCAGCGCAAGCTTGCGAGGCTTCGAGATGGAAGGACGCCGCCCGAGCACGGCGAAGCCCTGCTTCTCGATGGCGTTCAGAATTTCAAGGCCGCCGCGACTGAAGAGATCCAGATCGATGGCCAGCTCTTTATTCACTTTGCCGACCAGCGGCTGACCTTGCCGGAACCAGTCGCGCGCCCGCTCCACTTCAAACCGCATCATCTCGCAGAAGGCCGGTGTGTTGCGGTTGTTCGCCAGGTCGTCTTCCGCTACGCCGAACTTGCGCAGACTCTCGAGCGGGAGGTAGATGCGGCCCTTGGCGTAGTCGACGGACACGTCCTGCCAGAAATTTGCGAGCTGCAGCGCGGTACACGTGAAGTCGGAAAGCTTCTGCCGCTCCGCGTCACGGTATCCGCAGAGGTAGAGCACGAGATGGCCCACTGGATTCGCGGAGTTCAGGCAGTAGCCCAGCAGGTCGTTGAAAGTCTCGTAGCGCGTGATGGTCTGATCCTGGCGGAAGGCCGTCAGCAGGTCAGAGAATTCGTGCTGCGGAATATCAAACTGGCGCACCGTATCGGCGAGCGCGACGAACACGGGATGGCGCGGCTTCCCTGCGTAGCAGGCGGCCAGTTCAATCTGCCATTGATCGAGCAGCATCAGCGACGCAGCGGGATCGCCGACTTCATCACCCAGGTCATCCGAAATCCGACAATAGGCGTAGACGTTGTAGAAATGCTGGCGCAGGCGTTCAGGCAGAAACCACGTTGCCACCGAGAAGTTTTCGTAGTGCGAGCGAGCCAGCCGCTGGCAGTAGGCTTGCGCTTCCGCGAGCGACGGCGCCGTCGCCGGAATGGCGTACTCGGGCGGAAGCTTGTTCCAGCCGGCCAGCGGGGTAGACGCGGGCACAGGCCGGGATTCGCTGGTGGCGATGAAAGTCATAGCGAGTCTTTATCCCGGTCGATCTGCTGCGCTCAGTGTCCTGGAATGATGGCGGTCTTGATGTCGCCATTGCGGTTGAGCATGTGCCGCAGCACGTCATGCAGGCGCGAAAGCGGCGCTTCGCCGGTAATGTAATCGGTGCCGCGGACTTTCTTTTCCACGATCAGCGCAAATGCGCGGCGCACCGTTTCCGGGGTGTGATGGAACGTAGCCTTCAATGAGATTTCGGAATAATGCAGCCGGTTGGTATCAAGCTGCACCTTGCTGCCGCTGGCGCATCCGCCAAAGAAATTCACGGTGCCGCCTTTGCGCACCATCTGCACAGCCCACTCCCACGCTTCCGGGCGGCCGACGGCTTCCACCACCACATCCGCGCCGCGCTTTTCGCGGGTCAAGTCGCGGACGGCTTCGATGGGATCCTTCACCTGCGTGATCTGCACGACTTCGTGCGCGCCCTTGCGCTTGGCGAGCGTCACCTGCGAGTCGCGCTTCACGACGGCAATCACGTTGCAGCCGATCGCCTTCGCGACCTGCACGAACATCAGGCCGATGGGGCCGCCGCCAATCACGGCCACGGTGTCGCCGATTTCCACGCGCGTCTCATGCAATCCGCGCAGAACACAGGCGAGCGGCTCGGTCATGGCCGCGTCTTCGAACGAAACGTCCTGGGGAATCGCGAGCATGTTGCTTTCGACAATCCGGCGAGGCACGCGAATGTATTCGGCGTAAGCGCCGTTGTTGAAGAGCAGGTCTTCGCAGAGATTTTCCTGGTGCTTGGAACAAAAGAAGCACATGCCGCAGGGCGCGGAGTTCAGCGCGACCACGCGCATACCTTTCTTGAAGGCGCGAACCCCCGGGCCGACCTCTTCCACCACTCCAGCCAGCTCGTGCCCGAACAGGGCCGGCGGCACAATCATGCGAGCGTGGTAGCCTCGCTGGTACACCTTCAGATCAGTCCCGCAGGTCAGGGCGACCTGCACCTTGATCAGGACTTCGCCTTCCCCCACCCGCGGGATCGGCACCTGCTCGATCTTGATGTCTTCCTTGCCGTACAGGACGGCAGCTGTCATTTTTCCGTTCACTTCAAGTGTCCTTCCCAAGCGCTGCCCGGTTGAATCACGACTTTCATTGAGTCCGGTTGAGGATGGGCAGCCAGTTCCAGTGCTTCGAGTCCGCGGGACAACGGAAACCGGTGGCTGATGAGACGCTCCAACTCCATTTCCTGTCCCATTACGAAGCGCACCGATTCCTCCTGCAGCTCCACCGAAGCGCTGTACGATCCGAGCAAGGCTTTTTCGTCCACACAGATAGCCGCCGGATCCACCACCGCTTCGCCGTGCACCGTTTGAGCAAACAGCAATACCCGGCCGCCTGGACGCGTCGCATCCATGGCAGGCCGGATCAGGCCGTTGCCGCCCACCGCCAAAATCACGGCGTCGGCACCGCGGCCTTCCGTTAACTCGCGCACCTGCTGGGTCACATCTGCGCGCGAGGCATCTATGGTCAGGCCCAAACCGAAGCTTTTAGATATTGTAAGCCTCTGAGAATACAAATCGGAAGTAATTACCCGTGCCCCGGTCCGCCTGGCCAACACGCTCAAAATGAGACCGATCGGGCCCTGTCCGATGACCAGCACAGTTTCGTCCGGTACCAGACGCAGGCTGACCACGCCCTTCATGCATGTGTTCACGGGCTCGACAAAACAGGCCTGCTCGAACGAAACCCCGTCCGGAATGCGGACGGTTCCGTACTCGACGATCCAGTCCATTACCCGTACGTATTCCGCAAAGCCACCGCCGCTCGGATCAAAGCCGGCCGTGCAGCCGACCTTCTTGTAGGTTTCGCATTGCGCGAAGGTGTGGTGCCGGCAGTAGTAGCAGTTCCGGCACGGAATGTGGTGGAAGACCATCACCCGGTCCCCGGGTTGATATTTGGTGACGCCCGCGCCAATGGCGGCGACCACCCCGGAGGTTTCGTGTCCGAAAATGCGCGGCGCGGAATGGGAGCCAGTCGAAATCTTCTTCAGATCGGTGCCGCAAATACCGCAAGTGTGCACGCGCACCAGAATCTCGCCCGCGCCAATCGGGGGGACGGGCACGGTCTCCATGCGGACGTCGTTCTTGCCGCGATACACGGCGGCCAGCATGGTTGATGGAATGGCCTGTTGCCGTTCTTCCACCGCGATTTGTCCGGCGATCGACATTACGAGGGCGCCTTCTCCTGTTTCGTGCGGATTTCGCTATGCGGCATTGTATTGGTGAAGCGAATATCGAGCGTGAGGTGATCGAGATACGGCTGGCCGGGAGCGATGAAGTGCGAGTCGGTCACCTGGAACACGCAGTAAAAGTTGTCGACCTTGACGACCCGCTCGGTGTTCAGCGCGATCCGGGCGAACTTTCCTGGATCGAGCCACCCGATCTGCGTGTGGTCTTCGCTTGGATCCGGTGAGCCCAGGAAAACGTTGGGATAAATTTTGTGATGCAGGTCAGCAAGCCTTACCTGCCAGGCGGTAATGCGATCGTCGCCCACGGCGGCTCGTTGCGGGACGCAGGCAAACGTATAGCGATCTTTGCCGCTCTGATCCTTCACGCGAATGTTGCAGGTCGCGTTGTGAGGATCGAGATCCACCTGCATCGACTGCTCGGTGATGCGCGTCGGACCCTTGCGGAAGCTCTCGACGTACGCGAAGGTGGCTTCGGTCTGGGCGATGGCTGCGCAGGCGAGCGCGATGACAACGGCGATGGCGCCGGCCGCAACGACTGCGAATTGGTGACGTCTGGCCATCAACGGACTTCTTCTGGCACCGAAACTGCGTACTGCGATCCCAACATCGCGCTCAACGCCCGCGCCGCTTTGGCGCTGTTCTGCGCGAGGCGCAAAACGTCGGGCCAGATGAACGGCCTGCTGGCCGCATAGAACGCGAAGCTTCGCGCGCGAAAACGTCCGTCCGCAGCGATGAAGCGATCCATCGGCGGCATGACGAATCCGACTTCATCGGAGATTGCCTTCACCGCAGCGAACCGCAGACCACGCGCTTCAGCGCCTTTGGCCACCGCTGCGGCTTCCATGTCCACGGCCTGCGCACCGTAAGACTTCGCGAGCTTCGCCTTTTGCTCGGGGCAAGCTACCGCCGGCGAACTGACCAGAATGCCGTTGCCCGATCCTGTGTCAGTCCGGCTTCCGTCTCTTGCGTCCACGACGTAGCGAGGCTGGAGCAAATCACCGACTCGCAATTTCTCGTCGAGCGCTCCGGCAAAGCCCACGGACAGAACTAACGACGGCTGGTACAGCGCGATGATGGCTTCGGTCGCCCGTCGCGCCGCTTCGAATCCCATGCCACCGCAAACGACGATTGCATTTCCCGACTCGAAGAATCGGAAGTTTCTGCCGCCGTGCTCCTGATCGGCGACGCGCCAGTGGCGGACCAGCGGCGCTACTTCGCGTTCGAGAGCGGCGACGACGGCGACTTCAGGCATATCCCTTCGCCCGAAACCACGACACGGCCCGGCGCAGTGCGCCGTCGACCGGCACGATCTCCCAACCCAATTCGCTCTCCGCCTTCGCCGAGGACACGAACATTTTCTTTCTTCCCATGCGTACCGCGTCGATAGTCGCGCGCGGCTCGCGGCCGCGAATCCATCCCGTGAAGACTTCGTCGACCACGCCGGTGGCGAGCGCCATCACGTATGGGACTTTTACCTTCGGCGACGACAGCCCGGTAATCGCGGCGAGTTTGTCGAGAATCTGCTTCAGCGTGAGGTTCTCGCCGCCCAGCACGTATCGCTGGCCGCTTCTTCCCTTCTCCAGAGCCATCACGTGGCCTCGCGCGCACTCGGTGGCATCGACCAGGTTCAATCCCGTGTCCACATACGCGGGGAACTTCTTCTTCAAAAAATCCACCACGATGCGGCCCGAAGGCGTCGGCTTGATGTCCATCTCGCCGATCGGCGTCGAGGGATTAACCACTACCACGTGCTGGCCTGCGCTGCCCGCCTCCATGGCAATCTGCTCGGCCATAAACTTCGACCGCTTGTAGTGGCCGATCATGTCGTCCATGGCAACGGGCGAATCTTCATCCGCGACGGTTCCGTTCGTGCTGAATCCCATGGTCGCCACGCTCGACGTGTACACCACCCGCTTCACACCGTTCTTGCGCGCCGCCTCCAGCAGCGCGCGGGTGCCTTCGACGTTCGAGCGATACATCTGCTCCGGATCCCGCACCCACAGTCGGTAGTCGGCGGCCACGTGAAACACCGTGTCGCATCCGGCGATTGCCTTTTCCAGCGATGCGGCGGAGCGCAAATCGCCCGTCACGCGATCGGCCTTCAGGCCCTCGATATTCCGCAGGTCGCTGGTGGAGCGCACCAGCAATCGCAACTCAGCTCCCTGCTCTGCCAGAACCCGCGCGACATGGGCACCCAGAAATCCGGTCGCGCCTGTGACGAAAGCTTTCAATAGCAGTTCTCAGTTCTCAGTTCTCGGTTCTCAGTCATTTGAAAAAACGCATCGAAAGCAGCTTAGCCGCTGGGATTTGAGGGTGCCCCGTTCAAGCTTGGCTTGGGCGGGATTTATCGGGAGCCGACCCATCATGGCGATTGGCCGTGTTCAGTGGCCATTCCGCGCCGAATTGGCTGATTCCATCTTCGCGTACGTCGTCAGAGCGAGCAGCGGGAAGTATTGCCGATACATGTGGTACTTCAGGTAGAACACACGCGGAAAACCGGTTCCCGTGTACTGCGGCTCATCCCACGAACCGTCCTTTAACTGCGTGCGTAACAAGTAGGCGATACCGCGCGCCACCGAATCGCTGCGCATGTCGTTGGCGGCCATCAGGCCGAGCACAGCCCAGGCAGTTTGCGACGCGGTGCTCGGGCCGATGCCTTTCCTGTTCGCATCGTCGTACGACTCACAGCTTTCACCCCAGCCGCCGTCGGGATTCTGCACCATGCGCAGCCATTCCGCGGCCTGCTGCACGTAGGGCTCGTGATGATCGACGCCCACTGCTTCCAGTCCGCGCAGCACCAGCATCGTGCCGTAAATGTAGTTCACGCCCCACCGGCCGAACCATGCGCCGTCGGACTCCTGCTCCTTGCGAAGGAAGTCGATCGCTTTCTTCACAGCCTTGTGATTCTTGTCGTAGCCGTAGGTGGCGAGCATCTCGAGGATGCGCCCCGTGATGTCGACCGTCGCAGGATCGAGCATGGCGTTGTGATCGGCGAACGGAACGTACTGGAACACCATGCGGTCGTTGTCTTTATCGAATGAAGCCCAACCGCCGTTGCGGCACTGCATGGAGAGAATCCAATCGATGGCGCGCTGCACGGATTCGTGCTGGTAGCGGCCATTGGGATGTTCCACCCGGCTCAGGCCCAGGCACACCTGCGCGGTGTCGTCGACGTCAGGATAGAACTCGTTGTTGAACTCGAAGTACCAGCCACCAGGCTGTCCCTCCGGGTTCTTGACCTTCCAATCACCCACGGTGCGAACCTGCTTCTGCAGGAGCCAGTCGGCGCACTTGACCATGCGGGGATCGCTGGCCGGAACCCCGGCCTCGCCCAGTGCAAACAGCGCGTAGGCGGTGTCCCACACTGGAGAAACGCAAGGCTGCATGCGGAAGGTGTCGCCCTCCTCGATGCCCAGCTTTTCAAATTCGTCGAGCGCGCGAATCACCTGGGGATCGTCAGCCGAATACCCCAGGCAGCGCATGGCAATGACCGAGTTCATGATCGAAGGAAAAATCGCAGCCAATCCATCGCTCATCTCGAAGCGCTCGAGCATCCATTTCTCAGCGCGTTTCAGCGCGAGCGAGCGCAGCGGGCGGATGTGCACGCGCTCGGCCCAATGCGTAATGCGGTCGACCACGAGGAAGAAATTGCGCCAGGAGACTAGCTTCTTGTCCCAGTGCAGGTGCATCCGAGACTTGTCGCGTCCGCCGACAAAAAGTTCTCCGATGCCCATCTCGTCAGGAAGCTTTTTGAAAGGCTTCTTGGCGTAACAGATGGAAAGCGGCACGAGCATGGCTCGCGACCAAGACGAAATCTCGTAGATGTTGAACCAGAACCAGTTCGGAAACAGCACGATTTCGGGCGGGATCGCGGGAATGGCGTCATAGTCGTACTGCCCGAAGAAGCACAGGTACAGCTTGGTGAAGGTGTTGACCTCAGTGACGCCGCCGAGTTCGAGAATCTTCGTGCGCGCCCGCTGCATGGCTGGATCGCCCGCCGAGCAGCCCGCTAGCTTCAGTCCAAAGTAGACCTTCACCGACACACTGACATTGGAAGGGCCGCCGGGATAGATACTCCAGCCGCCGTCTTCGTTCTGATGCTCGAGCATGTACCGCGCGGCCTTGGCGAAGCGCTGCTCATCGATAGTGCCCAGCATGGTGTGCAGGACAAGGTAGTCCGCTTCGAGCGTGCAGTCGGCCTCAAGTTCGCCGCACCAGTAGCCGTCCGCATGCTGCTCGGAGAACAGCAGACGGCGCGCGGCATCAGTTGCCGCGGCCACCCGGCTGGTCAGATCGTCAATTTTTCCGAAACGAAGCTGAGGCGCTGATTTACTGGAGAGCTGGGGGGAGTGTTCATCCATACGAGATTTGGACTCCATCAATCCGCGCTAACGCTCGCGGGGGCGCTGGCAATTGCCTCGACGATTTCGGGAGGCAGGCCAAAACGCACGTTTTCAGGCATCACTTCCAGTTCCTGCACGTTGTCGAAGCCCTTGGTCGCCAGGAACTTGACCACTTCTTCAACCAGGCACTCCGGCGCGGACGCTCCCGCGGTCAGCGAGATCGTCTTCACGCCTTCGAGCCAGTCAGGCTGGATGTTCTTATAGCTGTCGATTAGATGCGCGTTCGTGCCGAGGTTGCGCGCCACCTCGACCAGGCGGTTGGAGTTCGAGCTATTTTCCGAGCCAACCACCAGTAGAAGGTCCGCCTCGGAAGCCACTTCTTTTACAGCCACTTGCCGGTTTTCTGTTGCGTAACAGATGTCCTGCGCGTGCGGCCCCTGAATGTTGGGAAATTTCTTTTTGAGCGCCGCGATGATGTCCTTGGTCTCGTCGAGACTCAGCGTCGTCTGGGTCAGGTACGCCACGCGGTTCGGATCGGGCACGGTGAGAGACTCGACCTGGGCAGGCGATCCAACAACTTGCGTGACGGCCGGAGCCTCGCCCAGCGTGCCGATGACTTCATCGTGGTCGCGATGGCCGATGAGGACCAGCGAGTAGCCTTCCTTGGCAAACTTAACGGCCTCAACGTGGACCTTCGTCACGAGCGGGCAGGTCGCGTCGATGACGCGCAGCTTGCGGTCTTCGCTGGCGCGGCGCACCTCGGGCGAAACCCCATGGGCGCTGTAGATTACGCGCTCCCCTTGAGGCACTTCATCAACGCTGTCGACGAAGATGGCGCCCTTCTCCTGAAGTTCCTCGACCACGAACCGGTTGTGAACGATTTCCTTGCGGACATAGATCGGCGGCCCGAACGCTTCGAGCGCGATCCGCACGATGTCAATGGCACGTACCACCCCGGCACAAAAACCACGGGGCTTCAAAAGCAACAAAGTCTTGGTTTCAGTTGTAGACACGAATGAGTTCCTTGCCGTCCTCGGCGTTGTATTAAGGGTACACTTTTCCCCAGAAATGTTAATCCTAGACTACCTGATGGAACCTGTTTGGTCAACGTAAGCTGTAGAAAGGGCTAGGATTAGCAGCGAATGGTGGGGATTGCCGGTTGAACGGAGAACTACCAGACGCGTTTCACGTCGTAGCGATCCAGCAACTCATCCGCACTCAGGATAGGCACACCCAAGTCTTGCGCTTGAGCCACGAGCAAGCGGTCAAATGGGTCGCGGTGATGAAGGGGCAAAAGGCCGGCGCGAGTCGCGTGCCCAATGCTGACCGGCAATTCCGTGAACCCCTCTTGGTGAAGCCTCTGCGTGAGTCCAGTCACCAAAGACAGGGCGTCCAATTTGCCAAGGTTGACCTTGATCGACAGCTCCCACGCGACTGCGGCGGACACCAGGACAGCGTTATCGGTGTTTCTAAGGATGGAATCTGCGCGCTTGGAGAGCAGCTTGGGCTCATTAACCCACCACAAGAGGGCATGAGTATCGAGTAAGATCTCCATCGGTACTACTCGAAGCCCAAATCCTTCAGTTCCTGATCGGTCAGCGGAGCAAACGCGTCGTCTGTATAGGTAATCTGCCCGGCCATGCTCCCAGGCTGACGCTTCTTGCGCGCCTTCCCAATCGGCACCAGCTGGGCAACCGGCTCCTTACCCCGGGCGATGATTACTTCCTTGCCCGAGGCGGCTTCCTCGAGCAGGCGGGAGAGGTTGGTTTTCGCTTGGTGGACCGTGTATTTCATCTTAGCTAAGTATTTTAGCTAATCAGGTTTTGTGAGTCAACTGGCTTGTTTTTGACCTATCAGGCATTCGCCTTGATCATCTGCTCGGCGTGCTTCAGCGAGCTTTCCGTCACCTTGGCGCCGCTCAGCATACGGGCGACTTCTTCGGTGCGCTCGTCGCCCGTGATGTTTCGGACGGTGGTTTTGGTGCGGCCGGCGGATTCCTTCTTCTCGATGCGGTAGTGGTGGTCGGCGAAGGTGGCGATCTGAGGAAGGTGGG
Organism: uncultured Acidobacteriota bacterium; assembly: GCA_963745435.1. GTDB lineage: Bacteria > Acidobacteriota > Terriglobia > Terriglobales > Acidobacteriaceae > Gp1-AA133. Next base: position 1,069,792 of record CAVUXK010000008.1, read on the forward strand.
TGACGCACAGCACCTGGCTGGTGCGCGAAAGTTCTTTGAGCTTCTTGCCGACGGAGTCGGCGGCGCGACCGCCGATGCCGGTATCGATTTCGTCGAACACCAGCGTGCGCGGAACGCCCGGGCCCTTCTTCTTCCCTCCGGACACCGCAGTTGCTTCGACGCTTGCCTTCAAGGCCAGCATGACCCGCGACAGTTCCCCGCCCGAGGCAATGTGTTCTAGGCGGCGCAGAGGCTCGCCGGGATTCGTCGAGATCATGTACGCCACCTGGTCGAAGCCCGAGGCAGACCAGTTCTGTTCCTCGTCGGAGCCAGTCACTTCAATGCGGAAGCTCGACTTCATGGCTAGATCGTTGATGGCAGCTTCCACCAGCTTCTCGAGCTTGCGGGCGGCTTCGTAGCGCTTCTTCGAAAGCGTGCGCGCCGCAGTCAGGTATTCCTGAGCGGTCACGGCCAGTTCACTGCGCAACTGGCGGACGACTTCGTCCTTGTTCTCCATTTCGGAGAGCTTGCGCGCCGCCTCGGCACCGAAGGCGATTACCTCGTCGAGCGTTGCGCCGTACTTGCGCTTCAGGCGGTCGATGGCGGCCAGGCGGTCTTCGACTTCCGCGAGATGTTCGGGCGAGGCGTGAATTCCGCCGGCATAGTCGCGCAATGTCGCGCCCACGTCCTCTACGCTAATCAGAGCTGATTCGAGCGCGCCCAGCGCCTCCTGAAATTTGGGCTCGTAGCGGGCCAGTTCTTCGACTTGCTTGCGTGCCGAGCGCAGGGACGACGCAGTTGAAGAATCGCCTTCATAGAGCAGATCGAAGGCGTTCATGGCCGCGTTGTAGATCTTTTCGGCGTTGGCCAGAACGCGCTTTTCGTTTTCGAGGCGCTCGTCTTCGCCAGCCTGCAACTTCGCGTCTTCGATTTCGCGCTTCTGAAAAGTCCAGAGATCGAGCAGGCGAAGCCGGTCTTTCTCGTCACGCTCGAGTTCTTCGATGCGAGAACGGATGCCGGTCCATTTGTGATACGCGTCGTACACGCCGCTGACTTGCGCGCAGGCGTACGCGTCGAGCAGAGCGAGGCGCGCCGGGCCGTCGAAAGCCGCCAGCGTTTCGTTTTGAGCATGGACGGTGGCGAGATACGGTCCGATCAACTTCAGCACGGCAACCGTGGCGGGCTGGTTGTTCACAAAGACGCGTCCCTTGCCGCCCTGGGCAATCTCGCGGCGCAGAATAACGGAGTCACTCTCCGAGTCGAGACCGTTTTCTTCGAGGATGCGGGCAATTGTCTTCGATGCACTGCTCTCGATTTCGAAGACGGCGGAGATGACGGCGCGGTCGGCGCCGGAACGAATGACGTCCGTAGAGGCTTTCTCGCCCAACAGTAGCGTCAGTGCGTCGATCAGGATGGATTTTCCGGCGCCCGTTTCGCCGGTCAGCAGGTTGAGTCCGGAGGCGAAGGCCACCGCTACGTTATCGATGACCGCGTAGTTCTCGAGGCGCAGTTCGACGAGCACCGAGGATCCTGGGCGTGCTGAGGTGAGCGCAGAATAGCATGACGCAGGTCACGGGTGACAGGTCACAGGAAAGGCACTGGGTTGAATGCGGGCTTTGGGTCTCACGTCTCAGGAAGCTCCTACGATCACTAGTTCGCAAGAATCCCTAATGCGGAGTCGGAGCGAGTCATCAAAAGTATGCAACGCGGCGGACTCGCGACCCGACTCGGGGCTTGGTACTCGATCCTCTCCGCGACGTTGCCCACCTTGGTTCGACGGAAAAACACGGGGTTGCTGTCGTTAAGCTGCTCATCACAGGGACTATAATTACTGGACGCTCCGCTTCGCAGACACAAACTACTCTGGAGGTCACGCGGCGCCTCGCGCGTCTTCATATTCAAGATGCTGAATGCATACTGGTTAGCCTTCGCAGTCGGCGGCGAAGTTCTGGATCTGGTGAGCCAGACCGGATTCGTCGCTAAGTTTGTCCTTCTCCTTCTGCTGGCTTTCAGCGTGCTCTCCTGGGCCATCATTCTTTCCAAATGGAGCCTGCTTCGGCGCGCCCGCGTGCAGAGCGGACGCTTCGTGCGCGCGTTCCGCAAGGCGCAGCGTCTGACCGACGTGGCCGCGGTGGCGGACCAGTTCCGTCCCAGCCCGCTGGTCGGGCGTTTTTGAAATGGGCTTTGAAGAATACAAGCGCGGAGCGGCGGCCGCAGCCTTTTGCCCGTGCAGCGCGCCATGCAGATCGCGAACTCCGAAGAACTCACGCGTCTGGAACGCAACGTTCCATGGCTCGCAATCACCGGGGCCGTCACACCTTTCGTCGGATTATTCGGCACGGTGTGGGGCATCATCGACGCGTTTCACGGACTGGGGACCGCCGGGGCCGCGACGCTGCGGGCGGTGGCGCCGGGTATTTCCGAAGCGCTGATCACGACAGCGGCCGGACTGGCGGCCGCGATCCCTGCCGTGATCGCCTACAACCTGATCGGCAGCTCGATCCGCGAGTTCGCCTCGCGCGGCGATGACTTCGCGCTCGAGATGCTGAACGCGGTGGAGCGGACATCGGTGCCGGTGCAAGCCGATCCAGCCGGAGCTCGACGCTGATGGCTTTCACAGGCGCCAACGGTCGAACGCAGACCTCGATCTCCGATATCAACGTCACACCGCTGGTCGATGTGGTGCTGGTGCTGCTGATCATTTTCATGGTCACGGCGCCGGTGCTGCAGTCGGGCATCGAAGTGAGCGTTCCGAAGACGCGCACGGTGAAAGAGATCACCGAGGAACGCATGGTGATCAGCATCAACAAGCAGCAGCGCGTTTTCCTGGGCAACGATCCCATCAACATCAACGACATCAAGGCGCGCCTTCGGCAGAGAATCCGCGACCCGCAGAACCAGTCGGTCTTCATTCGCGCGGACGAGGATGTGCCCTTCGGCGCCTTCGCCACGGTGATGGACGCCGTGAAGGGCGCCGGCATCACCAACGTGAGCATCGTGACGCAACCACTCGACTCGAATGCAAGCCGACGCTGAGATATTTTTCGAACACGGACGGTTGGGCCGGCCGATTGCGGTTTCCGCCGGGCTGCATCTCGCGTTTGCGGGACTGCTGATTGTCTCTGGCGCGCTTCTTCCAAGGAATGGCACCACCTGGGGCGCAGGGGGAGGCGGGGACGCGATTGGAGTGTCGTTAGTCAGCAATATACCGCTGCCAGCGAGCCAGGTGCAGACGCAGAACGTAGTCGCCAACGAGTCTAAGGGCCTTTCGAAATCACAGCCCATCGAGAAGGTGGAAGAACCCGACGCGATTCCGATTCCGGATAAAAGCACGAAGGTCAAACCGAAGCCGGTCACGAGCGCGAGCAAAGCCAAGCCGCAACCACAGGCTGAGGAACCCAGCAACGAAGTGCCTTTTGGGCAGGGGGGACCGGTCAGCGGTCCTTACGGCACGTTCAGCTCGAACGGCGCCAAGGGCGGTTTCGGCGTGCAGGGAGGCGGCGGCGATTTCGGTTCGCGCTACGCTTACTACGTGCAGGGGATTCAGCGGCGGATCACGGAAAACTGGATGCGTTACGAAATTGACCCAACGATCCGGCAAGCCAATCGGGTCTATGTCACGTTCGACATCAGTCGGTCAGGCCAGCCGTCGAATGTGCAAATCGAGCAGTCCAGCGGAGTTCCCTCCCTGGATAATTCGGCGCTACGGACCGTTCAACGCGTCGATTCGTTTGGGTCGCTGCCTCCCGAATATTCCGGCAGCAAAGTGTCCGTGGAGTTTTGGTTTGATTACAAGCGTTGAAGCGTCACATTGAACAGTAATGACCGTCACACGATTTCAAATCTATCTTTTGGACATTTAGGAGTTGGTCGCGAGCATGGACTATCGTCACTTGAAGCCCCAATCCCACCGGAATACGATTCGTTCTTCATCCCGCGCCGCCGTTTCCACGATGCCGTCTTGCCGTTTGCTCATGCGTAAGTTCGCCACGAACACAGCATTCGTGTGTCTGCTTGCGGTTTTTCTGGCGGGAGTGAGTTTCGCACAGGACTGGGTGCGCACCGGCACCGGTTTGGGTGTCGACAAAATCCGCCTCGCCGCGGCCGACTTCAAGCCCAGCACGCAAGATCCAAATACTGCCGCGCTCCTGAAGACTTTCAACGACACGCTGTGGAACGATCTCGACAACGCCGGCATCTTCGATATGGTTTCGAAGAGCTTCTACCCGACCGACGTACCGGGCAGCCCCAACGAAGTACGTTTCGAGCAGTGGAACGCTCCGCCGCCAAACGCGTCGATGCTAGCTTTCGGCGACTTGGGTGCCACGGGCAACAATCTACTGGTACACGGGTGGCTGTATGACGTGAAGAACGTCAGCTCGCCCCAGGTGTTGGGCAAGCAGTACACCGATGCGGCCACGGCGGATGCGGCGCGAGCCATCGCGCACAAGTTCGCGAACGAAATCATCTTCCGGCTGGGCGGCGGCGTTGCGGGTATCGCGGAGAGCAAGATTTATTTTGTGAGCGATCGCGGCGGACATAAAGAGATCTGGGCCATGGACTACGACGGCTCGAACCAGCACCAGGTTACGCATGTGGGAACGATCTCGCTGTCGCCGCGCATTTCGCCTGACGGTTCACGGTTGGCCTTCAGTTCCCTGACCAAGACGGGCTGGGAAATCATGATGTACTCGCTGGAGTTGAACCGGGCTGTGTCGTTCGCGCGCTTCGGGGGGACGAATCTTTCTCCCAGTTGGGCGCCCGACGGAACGAAGCTCGCGTTTTCGTCGTCACGCGGCGGCGAGCCGAATATCTATGTGGCGGACCCGTCAGGAGCGAATCCCCGGCGCCTGACGAGCGACCGCGGTCCCGATGTGGGACCTACCTTCAACCGCAAGACCGGGGCGCAGATCGCTTTTGTTAGCGGACGAACCGGGCTTCCGCAGATTTACACCATGGAAGCCGATGGCACGAACGCCCAACGCGTCACCGACCAGGGATACGCGGTGTCGCCGTCGTGGGCGCCCAACGGGCAATTCCTTTCGTTCTCGTGGTTTCGCAAGTATGGACCCGGGGCTCCGGGAGCCAACGACATTTATCTGATGGACATTGCCAGCAAGCAGTGGGTGCAGCTGACCCACGATGGCGGGCGCAATGATTTCCCATCTTGGTCCCCGGATGGGCGTCATATTGTCTTTCAATCGAGCCGCTCGGGCAGTGAGCAAATCTGGACAATGCTGGCCGACGGTACCAAAGTGCAACAGTTAACGTTCAGCGGCCGGAACTCCCAACCAAATTGGAGTTGGAAGTAGGCGGCTAAAGTGTCAACATGAAGATGCACTTACCACTGTTATCATCCCCGGTTATGGCGGAAATGTTGGCCCGCGTAACCGGTCTATACCGTGCGCGGACGTGTGCGCATGACTTTGCTGGGAGGAGAACGTGAAACTTAGGAATGTGAAGTGGACTACTCTGGTATTCATTCTTGGCGCGATCATGTTTCTGGGCGCCTGCAAGAAGAAACAGCCGCTACCCCCGCCACCACCGCCACCGCCGCCGCCGGCGCCTACCGCGTCGATCTCAGCCAGTCCGAACAGCGTGGACAAAGGAATGTCGACCACGCTGACCTGGCAGACGACGAACGCGACCGATGTCAGCATCGACGGGATCGGCGCCGTTCAGCCGAATGGTTCACAGCAGGTCACGCCGGCCGATTCGACCACCTATCACTTGGTCGCGAAAGGCTCCGGCGGAACCCAGGAGGCCACGGCACGAGTGACGGTGAATGCACCGCCTCCGCCACCCCCAACGCAGTCGACTCTGACGGAAGAGGAGATGTTCGCGCAGAACGTTAAGGACGTTTACTTCGACTACGATTCGGAAGGGATTCGTCCCGACCAGCAGTCGGCGATCCAGGGCGACGCGACCTTCCTCAATCAGCATTCGAACATTCAGTTCACGATTGAGGGTCACTGCGACGAGCGCGGCTCCACCGAATACAACCTGGCGCTGGGCGACCGGCGCGCGAACGCGGTGCGCAATGCCTTGACGTCGGCGGGCGTGAATGCCAGCCGGATCAAGACCATCAGCTACGGCAAGGAGAAGCCGTTCTGCACCGAGTCGAACGAAACCTGCTGGCAGCAGAACCGCCGCGGGCACTTCGCTTACAGCAAGTAGAAACGTACTGTGCGCGGGAAGCTGGCCGGATCATGGCATCAGTTCCCGCGCCTTTTTCTTGTTGCCGGAAGAATGACCTGAGAAACCTTCGAGTTATTTTCTTTGCTGGCGTGTTCCATACAATGAAGGTTGGCGGCTTCCGCGCACCAGTCCAGTCGCCCTATGGGATACTGGTAACCATGAAACAGGAAGGTTTTATGAGCATTTCCAGACTTTCGAAATATCTGTGGATCGCCCCGCTCGCGGCGGCGCTCGTAGTGCCCGCCGTTCCGGCGCACGCAGCCAACAAAGATATGGTCCAGCTGCAGACGCAGGTGCAACAGCTGCAGGAACAGATGACGGCCATGAAGACGAGCTTCGACGAGCGCATGGGCGTGATGAAGAATCTGGTCGAGCAGAATACGGACGCGTCGAACAAGACTACGGCCGCCATCAACGCGCTGCAGCAGACTCTGCAGAAGCAGCAGGGCGATTCCGCCGGCAAAGTGGATCAGCTTTCAGGGCAGATCCAATCGCTGAACGATACGCTCGATGAGCTCAAGGTCCGCCTCGCCAAGGTAAGCAAGCAGCTCGAAGACATGCAGTCGTCGCAGCAGAGCATCGCCGCACAGCAACAAGCGACGCAGGCGCAAGCTCAGGCCCAGGCCCAGGCTCCGCCGCCCGACGTGCTCTACGCCAACGCGCTGCGCGACTACAACGGCGGCAAGAACGATATCGCGGCGCAGGAATTCTCCGACTACGTCAAGTTCTATCCCAACACCGACCTGGCGGGGAATTCGTACTTCTATCTGGCCGAGCTTCAGTTCCGGGCGGCCAACTACAAGGAAGCGGTTGCCAACTACGACCAGGTATTGCAGAACTTCCCCAGCGGAAGCAAGGCGGCTTCGGCCCAGCTGAAGAAGGGCTTCGCGCTGATCGAAATGGGACAGAAGGATGACGGAGTGCAGGAACTGCGGCACTTGATCCAGCGCTACCCGAAGACGAATGAAGCGATCCAGGCCAAGGAACGCCTGCGGAAGCTGAGTGCAGGTGCGGCCAGCAAGCCGGGCCTCTAGCCATTTGTTGTTGAGCAAGGGGGACGGGCGGATTTAGCGTCGGCGAATGAGTCCCCTTGTCGAGGCCTCCGATCCAGGTGGTTCACGGAACGGTTCCACAGAAATGCGCTCGTAACCCACTTCCAGCACGGTCAGGTTTTCTGTACCGCCCGGCAATTGAAGGACTACGCTCTCACCCGCTGCCGACTTCATCAACGCGCGTCCCAGAGGTGACACCCAACTGATGTGGTTGCGCTTGAGATCGATCTCGTCGGTGCCCACGATGCTCACCACTCGCTCTACTCCCGCGGCATTGGCATAGCGCACGGTCGCTCCGAAGAATGCCCTCGTCGCCGCCTGCCCCGTTCTCCGAGCTTCCGGGTCCACCACTTCCGCGGCTTCGATTCGCTTGGCGAGAAAGCGAATTCGCCCATCGATCTGCCGCAGCCGCCGCTTGCCGTACTGATAGTCGGCGTTTTCACTGCGATCGCCGTTGCCGGCAGCCCAAGCCACCACCTCCACCACGGCGGGGCGTTCCCTGGTGAGCAGAAACCGGTGCTCATCTTTGAGGCGCTGTAGCCCGCTCGGCGTGATGTAGTTCTTGACTGGCGTCGCGGGGGCGTCCGGTTGTGGCTTTCTCGTGAACCCTTTGCGCATCTCGTAGTCTTCCCAGGGCGACGCTCGCAACGCAGCAACTCCTGCCGCAGATGCCATAGCTTACACTCAAACGACATGCTCAACCGGGGCCATGCCTATACCACAATCATCATCAGCAAATATCACGGACGGACCCTGCTTTCACACCTGGCAAGCCTTTACCCACACTCAACCCCACAAGCCTGGCAACAAAGACTGAACAATTGCGAAGTCACCGTCAACGGCGTCACGGCGACCGGAAGCGAATCGCTTATTTCAGGCCAAATCCTTGTGTGGAACCGTCCACCCTGGATCGAACCGGACTCTCCTCAGTACTTCGAAGTGCTGTTTGATGACCCCCATCTGTTGGCCGTCAACAAACCTGGCGGGCTGCCGACCCTCCCGGGCGGCGGCTTTATGGAAAACACCCTTCTGCGCCTGGTGCAAAAGCAAACCCCCAATGCAAACCCTGTCCACCGGTTAGGCCGTGGCACTACCGGCATCGTTCTCTTCGCCAAAACAGCGGAGGCCGCCGCTAAACTAGGCGCAGGTTGGAACACACCCAGAATTCAAAAAATCTACTGGGCACTGGCTCAAAACATTGCGCAGCGCGACGCCTACGAAATCCTCACACCCATAGGCCTTGTACCGCACCCGCGCCTCGGTTCGGTGTGGGCCGCGAGCCCGAGCGGCAAGCCGTCAAAGTCATTGGCGAAGGTGGTCTCACGCACCACAAGCACCACAACATTCGAGGTAAGCCTAAATTCGGGACGCCCTCATCAAATCAGAATCCACCTAGCATCCATCGGCCATCCCCTGGTAGGCGATCCTCTGTACGGTTCATCCGGCCAGCCTCTTGAAAATCTCCCCGGCCTCCCCGGCGATGGAGGATATTTCCTGCACGCCCGATTTCTAAAATTCCACCACCCTATCACCGGCGAACAAATCCATCTTGAGGCAGCTTTGCCGTCTCGATTCTCATTGCATCAGTAAGGTTCACGGGGGGATTCAAATCAAGTAATTTGGGGTCACTTCCGTCTGTCCCCGAATTTTCCCCATGGCGTTTAAATCGGAGACAAACGACATGATTGGGCTTGCCAATGAAGCAATGTCTGAGAGCTTGGTGCAGGGGTTGAATTCTATCGTAAAAATCCAGCGTTCAAGTTTTATCGACCTATATACCGACTTCGGAACTAATCCTATCAAGCTTGTTGAAATCGCCTGGATTTCTGCTGTGGCTGATCTGAAACTCTCCGCAGCCGTTGAGCACATTGACCATCTCCCATTGGAGTTGGACCGAAATATTCTCAACGTAGACTTCTCTGACTGCCGTCATAGGAAGTACGTGAACGTCTCTCCTTATGAGGTCAAGGTGAAGGGGTCAATGACTCTTCCGTCGGGCGATTAAGGCCTCCACGTAAAGACGGTACCGCCGACTCAAGCGGTGGTCCATCGGCGACGGCCTCGGCCACGATCACTCCTCATAAGTCGGCTAGTAGAAAATGATGTCGTCAGTTGGCCTCGATTCTGGGCGGATCACAGGCCCTTCAATAATCCGACGTGCCAGCGTTGGCCGGCAATTTTCTCGTCCGCTACACTGGAAGAGGCACGGTGTCGCAAGTTGCTCCTTCAAAATGATCTCTTTCTCAAACATCAATAAGCAGTATGGCAAGCAGTTGCTCTTCGTGGATGCTTCGTTCCAGTTGAATCCCGGCGAAAAAGTCGGGCTGGTCGGTCCCAATGGGGCGGGCAAGACCACGCTCTTCCGGATGGTGGTCGGTGAGGAAACTCCTGACGAGGGCGCTGTCTCTGTCCCCAAGAAGTTGACGATCGGCTACTTTCGCCAGGACGTCGAGGAAATGCAGGGCCGTTCGGTCCTGGATGAAGCGATCGCAGGGAGCGGACGCGTCGGCGATCTACACCACGAGCTCGAAGCCTTGCAGCGGGAAATGTCCGACCCCGACAAGGCTGATGACATGGACCGCATCCTTGATCGCTTCGGTCACGTTCAGGAGGAGTACGAGCATTTAGGCGGTTACGCGCTCGAATCGCAAGCCCGTGAAGTGCTCCACGGTCTGGGATTCAAAGATGATCAGATTGACGGCGACGTGGGCGCTCTCTCCGGCGGATGGAAAATGCGGGTTGCGCTGGCACGGGTCCTGCTCGGAATGCCGGATGTATTGCTGATGGACGAACCGACGAACCATCTCGACATCGAGTCCATCATCTGGCTGGAACAGTTTCTCAAGTCATTTCCAGGCGCGCTGCTCATGACCTCGCACGACCGTGAGTTCATGAACCGTCTGGTCTCAAAGATTGCAGAGATTGATGGCGGCGAAATCATCACCTACTCGGGTGACTACGACTTCTACGAGCGCGAAAGGGCCGTGCGAGAGAGCAATCAGCAGGCAGCATTTGCCCGGCAGCAGTCCATGCTTGCCAAAGAACAGCGGTTCATTGATCGTTTCAGAACGCACGCGGCCAAAGCGGCCCAGGTGCAGAGCCGGATCAAGGCCTTGGATAAGATCGAGAAGATCGAACTGCCGAAGAAACGCCAGGTGGTGAAGTTCGATTTTCGTGTCCCACCGCGATCCGGCGAACAGGTCGCGGTGATTGAGAATCTGCACAAGAGTTACGGCCCGCGCGTGATTTACGAAGGGTTCAATCTCACCATCCGTCGCGGAGAACGCTGGGCCGTCATGGGAAGAAACGGCGCAGGCAAGACCACGCTGCTCAAGATGATTGCCGGAGCCAGTGCTCCAGATGCCGGAAGCGTGCGGCTCGGCGCCAGCCTGTATATGGGTTACTTTGCGCAACAATCGCTGGACGTGCTCAATCCCGATCTCACCGTCATCGAACAGTTGCAGCAGGATTTTCCCCACGACGGTCTCGGGTCGCTGCGGACCCTGGCGGGGGCATTTCAGTTCTCCGGTGAAGACGTGGACAAGAAGATTCGCGCACTCTCCGGCGGAGAAAAGTCGCGGCTGGCAATATCGCGCATGCTTTACAACCCGCCAAACTTCCTGGTGCTCGACGAACCGACGAATCACCTCGATCTTGCGACCAAGGAGATGCTGGTGGACGCCCTGAAGGATTTTGAAGGCACGATGATTTTCGTGTCGCACGACCGCATGTTCCTTCGCGGTCTCGGCTCACGTGTGCTGGAACTGGGCGGTGAGAGCGGCACGGACCGCCATCCCACTGTTTATCCTGGGTCGTACGTTGAGTACGTGCAGAAGCTTGGACATGAGGCGCCGGGGATCTATTCGTAAGCCTTGCGGGAGCTTTCGTGCATCGACTCGCCGGGTGAGTCGAAGGATTCGTCGCAGCAAATCCAGCACATGCAGGAATAGAAAGGGGCTTGAGCAGTGCGGGGATAGACGGGACGTTCACCCATTTCATATTTGAGCGGGTTCCGCAAAACTGGGGTACGTCCCGTCTGTCCACGATCTTTTAAGCCTCCGCCGCGTCCACCCTTAGGTTTCCGGAACGGATCCGCGTTGCTTTACGTTCAGATCTCGCGCATGAATCATCAAAACTGCAACTTCTTATTTCGCCTGCGATAGCTTCGCAACAACTGCGGCAACTTTGTCGAGTATCTGGTTCCAGCCCTCCATTTGACCGCTATTTTTCGCGCTCTCCATGGGTTCATTGCCAATGAAGGTGAGTTTCGTCTGGCCGTTTCCGAGATCCTCAAAGATGGTCACGTCGTACGCACCGTCTATGGCCTCATGTTCTATTCCTAATTGCGCAGGCTCAACCTTGTTTCCCTTCGGGTCCGAAAAGTACATGGAGGAAACGATCTTCTCGTGCGGAACAATCTCGTGGTATTCAACCGCATTCCAGCACTCCTGCCCATCCGGCGCTCTCATGCAGAAGAGAGATTTTCCTCCAACGCGAAAATCCATCTTGCAAACGGGCGCGGTAAAGCCCTTCGGTCCCCACCACTGCATCACGTATTTCGGGTCTGTCCACGCCTTCCAGACCAACTCGCGTGGGGCATCAAAAACTCTTGTGACGACCATCCGCTCAATTTCGCTGACCGTGTTTTCTGTCATCTCGGACCTCCTCTTTCTTCATTTGATTTACAACCACTTCCAGCTTGTCGAAACTCTCTTCCCAGAACCGGCGATAGCTAATCGCCCAGTCGCTGACCGTCTTGATCGCCGCTGGCCGAAGCGTGCACACACTCTCTCGTCCACGCTTCGTCTTGATCACAATCCGCGCCCGCACCAGGTAGGCAATATGTTTTGAAATCATCTGCTGCGAAAGTGCAAACGGTTCCGTCAATCCATGCACAGAGGCAGGCCCATGGGAGAGTCGTTCGATCATTGCCCGGCGGGTTGGATCAGACAGAGCGGCAAACGTTGTACCCAATTTATCCACAACCATATGGTAGTGGATTATCTGCCAGTGTCAAGTGTGAATTTTGCGATCACTGATTTCACTGTCGGCTTCGGCCTTCTCAAAACGAAGCGCCTCCAGCTTGGTGAGTGGAGGCGCCTAGGAAATTTCAGATCGTCGACCTGAGGTCGGCGGGCTATTGCGTCGCCGCTTTTTTGTGATGGTGCTTGTGGTGGTGATGGTGCGTCCCGCTCTTGCCTTGCGAGGATTTCTTTTCAGGCGCGGCAGGGCCCGGGGCGGTGGTGGTCGGGGTTTGCGGTGGAGGGCTCGACTGAGCCCATAAGCTGGGGATCAGAGTTGCCAGAGCCACTGTAGCGATTACCAGACAGCGCATGTAGATCTCCTTCAAACTGGCCTGAGATGCAGCCGGAAAAGAATAAACCCTTTCCCCAGCGAAGTGTTTCGGGTTAGGCTACGCACTGTGGACGAGGCAGGTACCTCTTCCGCTCAATTCAGGAGCATTCATTCATGGAACATCCCAAGGAAAAGGATCAGGACCGCGAAAAAGGCGCCGTCGAACAGGACGAGCGCACGCAAACGGGGAACACGTCGATGAACGGGCAGCTCGGTCATCGGGATCAGGATCCGATGTTGAAGTCGGCAGACTCTGATTTCCCCGAGCCCGGAGAAAACCCGGAACATTCCGGCGAGGCCGAGGTGGTCGACGACGTGGCCTGAAGTATCTGCATTCCTGGTAAAGAGAAAAGCCCTCCGATTTGGAGGGCTTTTTCAAAACTCAATCTCAAGTCCGAGCGGTGGGATAATGAATACATCAGCCGCGCAGCGGTGACACAGGAAAGCCCGGCACGTCAGTGCCGGGAAGGCCAAAGTTGAAAAAGCGAGTCCGCTTCAGCGGACGACACCGGGGCGAGGGCAAGATGCCCTCGCGACTGCCGGCGGGACGCCGGCGCTACGAAACCCCTTAGCGCAACTCTTCCATGCACTGTTCCAGCACTTGGCGTCCCGGACGGGTCACCGACTCCGGCAACGTGGCCAGAGGCTGTTCGGTCATGTTCAGCATGTCGATGAACGTCGGCGCCTTGGGATTGACGTACAGCACGCCCGTCAGCACCTCCTGCTTCTCGTGCGCCACCATCAGCCGCCGGACGGCTTCAATACGGTCAGTAGCGTCATATTCCGCTTCGAGCTTGTGCAGACGCAGACGCGAGCCGTCGTGCATAGTCACTTCCACCGTCGTGCCCGCGTCGTATTCCACGTCGATCTCTTCGAAATGCGGCACGAAATTGATTTCCTGCAGCGGCTCCTCGTGGTCCTTCATGTACTTATAGGATTTGGTCGAGCCTTCGTGGTCATTGAAGGTCACGCATGGCGAGATGACGTCGAGCATCACGGTCCCGTTGTGCGCAATCGCGGCCTTCAGCATCGAGTGCAGCTGCCGCTTATCGCCGGAGAACGAGCGTCCCACGAAGGTCGCGCCCAGTTCGATCGCGAGCGCACAGGTGTCGATGGCCGGCAGATCGTTGATGACGCCGCTCTTCAGCTTCGAGCCGAGATCGGCGGTCGCCGAGAACTGTCCCTTCGTCAGGCCGTACACGCCGTTGTCCTCGATGATGTAGATCATCGGAAGATTGCGGCGCATCAGGTGCACGAACTGGCCGATGCCGATCGAGGCCGAGTCGCCGTCGCCGCTGACGCCCAGCGTCAGCAGGTTGCGATTCGCCAGGACTGCTCCGGTGGCGACCGACGGCATACGGCCGTGGACGGAGTTGAAGCTGTGCGAGCGGCTCATGAAATAGGCCGGGCTCTTGGAAGAGCAGCCGATACCGCTCATCTTGGCGACGCGCTCGGGCTGCACGCCCATCTCGTACATGGCATCGACGATGCGTTCGGAGATCGCGTTGTGTCCGCAACCGGCGCACAGCGTGGTCTTGCCGCCTTTGTAGTCGATTACAGCCAGGCCGATGCGGTTCGTCTTTGGTGCCGGGGTGGTGGGTGTGGTGGCCATGTTACTTGCCCTCCATGGTCATGATTTCGTCGGTGACAGAGCGCGCGTCGAGCGGCAGTCCGTGAATGTGCGCGATGCTGCGCAGTCGCGTGATCAGTTCGGGCCGCACGTCGAGTTTCAGCAGACTCAGCAACTGCGCGTCGCGATTCTGCTCCACCACGTACACGCGGTCGTGCTTCTCGATGAACTCGTGCACTTCGCGCGTGAACGGATAAGCGCGCAGGCGCAGGTAGTCAGCCTCGAACTGGTACTCCTTGTGTAGCTGGTCGAGGCTCTCGACCAGCGCCCAGTGCGACGTTCCGTAGGCGATGATGCCGATCTTCGAACCCGTTGGAGACCACTTCAGGACGCGGCACGAACGAGCGCGCCGTTTCAAACTTGCGATTGATGCGCTCCATGTTGCGCTCGAAGTCGTCGGGCCGCTCGCTGTATTGCGACTTCTCGTTGTGGCCGCTGCCGCGCGCGAAATAAGCTGCCGCGGGATGCTCCGTTCCCGGCAGCGTGCGGTAGCCGATGCCGTCGCCGTCTACGTCTTTGTAGCGCGCGAAGCCGCCCAACTTGTCGAGATCTGCCTTGCTGAGCACCTTGCCGCGATTGATCGGGGTTTCCGGATACTTGAATGGATCGGACATCCAGTTGTTCATGCCGAGATCGAGATCCGACATGACAAACACCAGCGTCTGGAACTGCTCGGCGAGGTTGAATGCATCCTGCGCCATGTCGAAGCACTCGGCCACGGAACACGGCAGCAGCATGATGTTCTTGGTGTCGCCGTGGCTGAGGAAGGCGGTGGAGAGGATGTCGCCCTGCGAAGTCCGCGTCGGCAGGCCAGTCGAAGGCCCGACGCGCTGGATGTCCCAGATCACGCCTGGGATCTCGGTGTAGTACGCGAGGCCCGCAAATTCCGCCATAAGCGAGATGCCAGGGCCCGCAGTTGCGGTCATGGAGCGCGCACCTGCCCAGCCTGCGCCAAGCACCATACCGATCGCAGCCAGTTCGTCTTCCGCCTGCACGATCGCAAACGTCGCCTTGCCGTCGGGACCGATGCGGTGTTCTTTCATGTAGTCGATCAGCGTCTCGACCAGCGACGACGACGGCGTAATCGGATACCAGGTCACCACCGTCACGCCCGCGAACATGCAGCCCAAGGCGGCGGCGGAGTTGCCGTCGATGATGATCTTGCCCGCGGTCTTATCCATGCGCGCAATGCGGAAGGGATCCTGCTTCTTCAGGTTCGCCTTGGCGTAGTCGAATCCTGCCTGCGCTGCGCCCAGGTTCAGGTTCGCGGCCTTCACCTTCTTCGCAAACTGCTTGCGGATGGCCTTCTCGACCTCGCCCATGTCGATGTCGAGCAACTGCGCCACGACGCCGACGTAAATCATGTTCTTCACCAGCTTGCGCAGCTTGGCCTCGGGACAGACGGCCGCGACCAGCTTGTCGTACGGGACGGCGTAGAAGGTCAGATCCTGGCGCAGTTCGTTCAGCTTGAGCGGCTCGTCGTAGAGAACGGATGCGCCGGCCGCCAGTGACATCACATCTTCGTGCGCGGTCTCGGCGTTCATCGCCACCACGAAATCGATTTCCTTCTTGCGCGCGATGTACCCGTCCTTGTTGGCGCGGATCGTGTACCAGGTGGGCAATCCGGCGATGTTCGACGGAAACAGATTCTTGCCCGACACCGGCACGCCCATCTGGAAAATGCTGCGCAGGAGCACGGTGTTGGAACTTTGCGAACCGGAGCCGTTGACCGTCGCGACCTGGATACTCATGTCGTTGACGATCGCTTTGCGCTCCAGTCGCCCGCTGGCGTCCTGCAGCGTCACATCGGTAGTAGCCATCCCATTCCTTCCTTTGGCATGAACAAGCTTGTAAGCCGCCCGAGTGCCGGAGTTTGCATGAGGGGGAAAACCCTTAATTATACGGCAAGAGCGGCGACTGACCCATCCGGAAGGGCCTTCCGGGACTGGGCGTACCTGAGTAGAAAACTAGGTTTCCACGCGGAAAAACTGCGCCATGTTGCGGAACTTATTATATCGTGACACGACCAATTCCTGGATGGGCATCTTCTTGATGGCCTCGAAGTGTCCCTGCAGGCTCTGGTCAAGCAACGTGGCCGCGGCCTCGTGGTCGGAGTGGGCTCCTCCTTCGGGTTCGGGAACGATACCGTCAATGCAACCCAGTTCGCTGAGGTCGGGTGCCGTGATCTTCATGGCTTCGGCAGCCAGCGCTTTCTTGGTGGCGTCGCGCCACATGATCGACGCGCAACCCTCGGGCGAGATCACCGAGTAGACTGCGTTCTCCATCATCAGAACGCGGTCGGCGACCGCAATCGCCAATGCTCCGCCACTTCCCCCGACTCCTATCACAGTGGCAATCACCGGAACTTTCAGGCGCGCCATTTCGCGCAGGTTGAGTGCAATGGCTTCTCCCTGCCCGCGTTCTTCAGCGCCCAGGCCGGGATGAGCACCGTCGGTATCAACAAAAGTGAAGACAGGACGGCCGAATTTTTCCGCCAAGTGCATCACGCGCAGCGCCTTGCGATAGCCCTCGGGGTGCGGCATGCCGAAGTTGCGGTACACGCGCTGTTTGGCGTCACGGGCTTTCTGCTGCCCGATGACGACGACTTCTTCTCCGTGGAAGCGTGCCATGCCCGCCACGATGGCTGGATCGTCAGCGAAGCCGCGATCGCCGTGAATCTCGCTCCAGTCGGTAAAAATGCGCTCGACGTAATCCAGCGTATATGGACGCTGCGGATGGCGCGCGAGTTCGGTTTTTTCCCAGGCCCCGTAACTCGAGTGAATTTGCCGGCGCAGGGACTCCACGCGCTCGTGCAGTTGCTCGATCTGCCGCTTGGTCTCTTCGTTCTGCCCTGGAACGGCCTGCAGATGCTCGATCTGCTCCTCGATGCGGGCCAGTTCCTGCTCAGCTTTCAGTCGAACTTCCATTTTTCGGGCGTCCCCATTCCTCGAGTACCAGTGCGTCTCCACCATGGAGAGCAAAAATTCTGCTCCCGACACCACTTGCCCTCCATCGGCGGGCATGGGGGGTGGTGGCGACGGCTTGCCGGAGCTCGCTTTCCTGACTCTTGGGACTTTCATCCGCCATCGATCTCAGTTGATGATGCGCACGCTGCCGCGTCCACACAGTTCTTCCACGCGCGAAATGAAGTTGCGGTCCGGTTGCACATTATAGCCTTCCGCTTCCATGACCACCATGAAATCACCCGCGCGTTCCACGTCGAACAACACCCGCGCCTCGCCCCGGCGTTCGCTAAACAATACATGCAACGCATCAACCGTTGTTTCGTTGCAGCCCTCCACCGGAATGCGAATGCGCAGCGAACGAGGCAGCGGAACCTTCGCGTCTTCCAAGGGCATGATGTCCGAAGCGGTGAGCTTCGGATTTGAGCCTTCTTCCACGCGCACGCCGGCCTTCACAAGGACGGGGACTTCAAGTTTCACTTTCTCCGACAAACGGCGATAGGCTTCCGGGAACACGATCATGTCGATCGAGCCCGACGTATCTTCCAGCGTGGTCTGTGCGTAGAAGTCGCCCTTCTTCGATTTCGCCACGCGGACATTGCATATGATGCCCGCCGTCGTGATGGTCTCGTCCTTGCCGGTGGAGGCCTTCATGGCGGCAATCACCGCGACGCCGAGCGCGTTCAACCCTTGCAGCTTGTCACGATATTTCTCGAGCGGGTGGCCGGTAATGAAGAAGCCGAGAATTTCTTTTTCGGAGGCGAGTCGCTGATGCTCGTCCCAGTCAGGAACGTTGGGAAGCTGCTCGTGCGGCGACTGCGTTTCTTCCTGCTGAAACACGCCGAACAAGCCGTGCTGGCCTGACTCGGCGTCGCGCTGCGCTTGCTGGGCGCGGTCGATGGCTCGGTCGATGACGGCCATGAGTTGCGCGCGCCGGCCCAGCGAATCCATGGCGCCGCTCTTGATCAGCGACTCGAGCACACGCTTGTTCAGCAGGCGCAGGTCGACGCTCTCGGCAAATTCGAAGATGTCGCGATATTTGCCGAGCTTCTTGCGCCCGGCCACGATCGACTCGATGGCATTGTGTCCGACGTTCTTCACAGCGGCCAGCCCGAAGCGGATCGCGCTGCCGTGCGGTGTGAAGTTGGCATCGGAAACGTTGATGTCCGGCGGTTCGACCGAGATCCCCATTTCGCGGCATTCGTTGATGTACTTCACGACATCGTCGGTGCTGCCGGTGACCGACGTCAGCAGGGCCGCCATGAACTCCACCGGGAAGTGGGTTTTTAGATAAGCCGTTTGATAGGCGAGCAGCGCGTACGCCGCCGAGTGTGACTTGTTGAAGCCGTATCCGGCGAACTGCGCCATCAGGTCAAAAATCTTTTCGATCTTTTTCGGCGGATAACTGCGCTGGGTCGCGCCCTGCACAAAACGCTCGCGCTGCTGCGCCATCTCTTCCGCCTTCTTCTTGCCCATGGCACGACGCAGCAGATCGGCTTCACCCAGTGAGTAGCCGGCGAGTTTGTTCGCGATCTGCATGACCTGTTCCTGATAGACGATCACGCCCAGCGTCTCTTCGAGGACTTCTTTCAGCTCGGGGAGTTCGTATTCGATCTTCTTGCGCCCGTGCTTGCGGTCGATGAAGTCGTCGATCATGCCGCCCTGGATCGGGCCCGGACGATAGAGAGCGTTCAGAGCGGTCAGGTCTTCGATCGAATTCGGCTGATAGCGGCGCAATACGTCGCGCATGCCGTGCGATTCAAACTGGAACACTCCCGACGTCAGTCCCTTGTAGAAAACTTTCTGATAGGTCTCGTCGTCGCTGAGCGGCAGGGCGGCCAGGTCGAGCTTCTGGTTCCTGGTCTGCGCGATCAGCTTGATCGTGTCGTCGAGGATGGTCAGCGTCGTCAGCCCGAGAAAGTCCATCTTCAACAGGCCGAGCTTTTCGATCGCCACCATGTCGAAAGCGGTGACGATTTCGTCGTTCTTGGTTTTGTGCAGCGGCACCAGTTCGTTGAGCGGCCGCGGCGAAATCACCACGCCTGCCGCATGGACACCGGCATTGCGCACCAGGCCTTCGAGCTTTTTTGCGGTCTCAAGCAGCTCGCGCACCTGCGGATCCTTCTCGTAGGCTTCCTTCAGTTGGGGCGACTCGGCGATGGCAGTTTCCAGCGTGATGTTGAGCTGGGTAGGAACCATTTTTGCAATGCGATCGACGTCGCTATAGGGGACGCCCATGGCTCGGCCGACGTCTTTGATGGCGGCCTTGGCGGCCATGGTGCCGAAGGTGATGATCTGCGCAACGTTGTCACGACCGTACTTGCGCGTTACATAGTCGATGACTTCCCCGCGCCGGTTCATGCAGAAGTCGATGTCGATGTCAGGCATCGAAATGCGTTCCGGGTTGAGGAAGCGCTCGAACAGCAATTCGTGTTGCAGCGGATCGATGTCGGTGATGCCCAACGAGTATGCGACCAGAGCGCCGGCGGCCGACCCGCGGCCCGGACCCACGGGAATGTCGTGTTCCTTCGCGTAGCGAATGAAGTCCCAGACAATCAGGAAGTATCCCGAGAACTTCATCTGCTGAATGATGGCCAGCTCGCGCGCGAGCCGTTGTTCGTAATCGGTGATGTTGTGTTTCAGCTTGCCTTGCTGCTCAAGATTGAGCAGAGGAGGAAACCGCCGCGCGAAGCCCTCGCGCGTGACGTGCTCGAAGTAGCTGTCGAGCGTGAAACCGGGCGGCACGTCGAAGTGCGGGAACGGGCTGCTGACTTTCTCCAGCTTCATGTTGCAACGCTCGGCGATGTCGAGCGTGCGCGTCAGAACCGCGGGCGCGTCTTTGAATACGCGCTCCATCTCGGCAAAGCTCTTCACGAAGAACTGATTGCCGTCGAACTTCATGCGGTTCGTATCCTGGATCGACTTGCCGGTCTGGATACAAACCATCACGTCCTGCGCGTGGGCATCGTCTTCGCACAGGTAGTGGCTGTCGTTCGTGGCCACCAAGGGCAGGCCGAGATCCTTTTCCAGTTGGAACAGGCCCGCATGAATGCGGTGCTCCATCTCCAGTCCCTGATCCTGGATCTCGAGGTAGAAGTTCTTCGCGCCAAAGATGTCACGATAGGTGGAGGCCGCGTCGCGGGCGGCGTCGTACTTCCCTTCCACCAGGCGCTCGGCAACTTCGCCTTTCAGGCAACCGGAGAGACCGATCAGTCCCTTGGAATGTTCGGCGAGGAATTTCTTGCTGATGCGCGGCTTGTAATAGAAGCCGTGCAGCGAAGCCTCGGACGTGATCTTGGTGAGGTTGCGGTAGCCTTCTTCGTTTTCGGCCAGCACGAGCAGGTGGTTGTAGGTGTCACCGTCGGGCGGCGTGCGCTGAATGTTGTGGTCGTCTTTCTTGCAGACGTAAAGTTCGCAGCCCACGATGGGCTTGACGCCCGCCGCCTTGGCCGCGTTCACGAAATGCACGGCTCCGAAAATGTTGCCGTGATCGGTCATGGCCACCGCGGGCATGCCCAGCTCTTTTACGCGGTGCACCAGCTTCTCGACGTCGCAGGCGCCGTCGAGCATGGAATAGTCCGTGTGCAGGTGAAGATGAACGAATTGCGACATGAGTCGGGTGACGGCCTTTTTTCAGTTCTGCCGATTCGCTGGGCTGGTAGGAATCGCGGGAACGAGTGAATTGTGCTGCAGTACGGCTCGGATCAGTTCGGCGCCCGTGTCACTGACTCATCACGGGATTGGGAATTTGGAAGTCCACGCCGCGCTCGTCGTTCAGCTTCATGGTCGCGGCCAGGTCGATATCGGCCAGCGGAAACTTCGTCCGCTTGTTGCCGTCGAGCACCACCAGCATCTCGTTGGCGACTGCGTAGCTCTTCACTTCCCGGATGTGCTTGTCGAGGAAGACTACGATGACGGGCAAGTCCTCCTGCGCTTTCGCCTGTACGGTAGGCTGAGCAACGGGGCCCGGCGCGCGGGGTGCAGCCTGTTCGTAGTCGCGATCTTGCCTCAACTGCTGCACTTCGTTCGACAGGCGATTGATCTCCGCGGCAGTCTGATAGTCGTAATTGTTGTTGGCGTTGAAGCGCGCGTCATATTCAGCGTCGTCCCAATCCCAAAGCGTTCCGCCGTAATATCCGTACGAACTGTAGTAGGGGTAAAAACCGCGTTGCGGGAAGCGATGTCCGCCAAAGCGTCCGCGCGTTACGATAACGGGTCCGCGATGAGGGGAATGAACAAAGCCTGGATTGTGAAATCCGGGGTGGTGCGCGCCGGAAAAATGAGCGCCGCCTGAACTCCTGATGCCGCCACGGAAAGCACCACCGCCTCCCATGTGACCTCCACCCATGCGACCTCCGCCGCGCTGCGCCGAGCAGACGGCCGAGATCAAAACGACCAGCAACGCATGGAGGAAGAGAGAGCGCCGCATGCCCCGATTATAGCGCCGTTTGCGCGACCGGACTGTAAAGAATCCTAATGCTTTTTCTTTGCAGGCTTGGCAGGTTTGCCAGGCTTAGAGGCCACTTTTGGTGCTGGCTTTGGTGCTGGCTTCGGCGCGGCTTTCGGAGCAGGCTTCGGCGCGGACGCCTTCGTCAGGGCGGGCTTGGGCGGAACGGGAAGTTTTCCTTTTGTTTCAACCTTTGCCGGAGGTGGAGGAGGCACGACCACCACGGGAACAGCTCCCTTCCCCTTCTTCTTGCCGGCGTCTTTCTTTCCAGCTTCAACCGCTGCTGGTACCGCAGCTGCAGCCGCTGCCGCTTTTGCTGCGCGTCCCCGCTTCGGCGGCGGAGGTGGTGGCGGTGGCGGCGGTGGCGGAGCCAGCGGCTTCAGAAACTTCAAAGTCTCGGTGCGCGAGCGCAGCTTGCCATCGAGCAATAGCAGGAAAACATCCTGCGCAATCTTCGGATATTGCGGCAGCTGCGGCGTGATGTGCAGCTCGGTCATTTCGGGCAGCGGAATTTTCTGCTGCACCTGGCGCCACTTGGTGAAGAAATTCTTGATCTTCTGCAGCACGGCCTGGTGCCGAGCGGTGACGGCAAGGAACAGGATCATTTCCGGCCGGGCGCTCGACAGCACCTGCCACGTGCGCGAGGGCGTCGCCGATTCTTTCCCAGTCAGTTTCTTGGAGAGATCCTTGGCGTGGTCTTCCAGATCCTTCCACGACTCCACCAGCGTTTTGCGCGGAATCAGCTTGCGCATGTCCGCGATTTCCTTGTCGCTGAGGCGCGAGGTCAGGAAGAACATCACCGCGGGCGCCGGATCCGGCTGGTATCCCAGATCATTCATTTGCTGGCGCGTCTTCATCAACTGGCTCAGGCCGTTGGTGTCGACCTTCGCGGTCGTCCAGTGCTCGCTCAATATCTTGAGCCAGCCTTCTTTTTCGAGCACGCGCACGATGTGCAGCGGATCGTCTTCGTAAGCCAACTGCTCGATCTCGTGCCCGATCGCTTTATGGGTGATGTGCTCGATGTAGTTATTTTCGCGGGCGGAATCAAAACGCGCCTGCGTTTGTTCTTCGAGCGGCCAGTGGAAGCGCGCCGCGAATCGAGTGGCGCGAATCAGCCGCGAAGGATCTTCCACGAACGCGTAGTTGTGCAGCACGCGGATCAGCTTGGCTTCGATGTCGGCCGCGCCATTCGAACGGATCCATCAGAAGTCCGCGCGATCCCTCATTCAAAGACAGCGCCATGCGCGTTGGCCGTGAAGTCGCGTCGCCGGAGGTCTTCGATGATGGTCGCGGGAGTGACGACCGGGGGCTTGCCGATTTTGTCGTAGCGCTCGGTGCGCGCCATGCTGATTTCGGCGCGCACATTTCCCGGCAGCTGCAGAAACAGCGTTTTGGTATCCTCGTCGGCCGCGCCGATCGACGGCGCCGACACGCTCCAGTTCTTTCTGCAGCTTGAGAGGATTGCCTTGAACGGTGAAGTCCAGATCGCGGATGGGAAATCCGCTGATGATGTCGCGCACCGCACCGCCGGTCAGGTACAGATTCATTCCGGCAGCTCGCGCGACATCCTGCACCAAGCTGACCCCTTTCTGCTGGTCCGGGGTCAGCCGGGTTTCCATCGTGTATATGTAATCGGCCATGCCTTCCTATGAAAGCCGCGCTGCAACCGGCCGGACCGTGGATTTACACAGGATTTCCACAGGGTCACAATTCGGGGTGCGGGTGGGTCGTGCCACCTCAATGTAAGTGACTCTATACAATGGGCTTAGATTCCCTGAGACGGACCGCAGCGAACAACAGAAAATAACACAAGGTTAATATTTTGGCTACTGTCAACGCGCATTCTGCCTGTGAATTCAGGAAAAAATGCGAGAATTCGAAGGCCAGCCTCTCGTGCGGACGTCAACAGGCGCGCGCACGGACTATAGCCAATGCCCTCGACCCACAAGAAAGTGATCGTCCGCAAGATCGACCGCGACTCCGTCTCCGGCTACGTTTCGCCGACGAGTTTTGTGCGCGACGGCAAGCTCGAATTGCTGAACACTGCGGGCAACGTGGTGGGCATCGACCTGAAAGAGATCAAGGTCGTGTACTTCGTGCGGGAGTTTGGCGACTCCGAGTCGCTGCTGCGCAAGACCTTCACCAGCCGGCCGCGCACAGAAGGTTTGTGGGTGCGCCTGAAATTCAAAGACAGCGAGATCGTCGAGGGCCTGATGCCCAACGACCTTTCGCAGCAACCTGCCGAAGGCTTCCTGCTGAACCCACCTGACTTGCGCTCGAACACTCAGCGCATTTTCGTTCCCCGCAGTGCACTCGAGTCGTTGACCGTGCTCGCCGTCATCGGCGGCACGCACCGCAAGCGCCGCCAAGCCTGAAGATCAGCTGCAGGTCCCGATGTTCGGCGAATAGTCGGTGTAGCGCGGGCGCCCCCGCCCGCGAAAACAGAATGAGCACTCGTGAGGTTGCGCGGAAGCCGCCCGGACAGCCACTCCCCTCTATTACAATCGCCTTTCCCGGTTTGCCCCGAGTAGCGCCGCAGTATGGGCGGCTTCCGCCGGGCGTCCCAACCGCCGCCGAGGGCAGGATGCCCTCGGGACTGCCGGCAAGATGCCGGCGCTACCTGGCGATTCTTCTGAGCATATCTATGAAACTCTCCAAACTCGCAAAGGCACTGCAGGCGACCATCGACAATGGTTCGCCCGAAATCGAGATCACTGGCGTTGCAGGCATTGAAGAAGCTGCGGCCGGACAGGTCACTTTCGTTTCGAACCCGAAATACGCCGCTGCCGCCCGCACCACACGCGCCTCGGCCGTCATCGTTTCCGAAGACTTCCCTTCCATCCCCGCTGCCATGTTGCGTTCGAAGAATCCATACTTCGCGTTTGCGCGCGCGGTCGGGCTCTTCTATCAGCCTCCAGCTTATGCTCCGGGAATCCACAAGACTGCCGTGGTTCATCCAACTGCCAAGATTGGCGCTAAGGCACATATCGGACCGTATGTCGTCGTGGAGCGCGACGTCACCATCGGCGAGAATGCAACGCTGCTCGCGCACGTGGTGATCTATCCCGGCGCGCGCATTGGCGACAATTTTTTTGCGCATGCGCATTCGGTCGTGCGCGAACACTGCCGGCTCGGCAATAACGTCGTCCTGCAAAATGGCGTGGTCATCGGGGCCGACGGCTTCGGTTTCGCGAAAGACGATCAGGGCCAGTGGCACAAGATCATGCAATCGGGTCCAGCGGTGCTGGAGGACAATATCGAGGTGCAGGCCAACGCCTGCGTCGACCGGGCCAGCGTGGGCGAGACCCATATTGCGAGCGGCGCCAAGATTGACAATCTTGTGCAGGTGGGCCACGGCTCCCGCGTCGGCGAGAACACATTGCTGTGTGCGCAGTCGGGACTGGCGGGTTCAACCGACGTCGGTAAGAACGTCATCCTCGCCGGACAGGTGGGCGTCGCCGGGCACTGCAAGATCGGCGACGGCGCCATCGCCACCGCGCAAACGGGCATCCCCAGCGATGTTCCGGCGGGAGCCGTGGTGAGCGGATATCCGGCGATCGATAACAAGCTGTGGCTGCGCTGCTCGGCGGTTTTCCATCGCTTGCCTGAGTTGATGAAAGCCGTCCGGCGCGCGCCGCCATCGAAGAGTTGAAAGAGGCAAAAAAAGCTTTTCAACGCAGAGCCCGCAGAGGGACGCCGCAGAGGACGCAGAGAAATAGTCCGCTCAAGGAGTTTACGGCCCTGGGCGTTTTCATCGGAGCTTTCATCTTTGAGACTATCGAGCCCTGTAGATTTTCTCTGCGCCTCTGCGGACTCCTCTGCGGCCTCTGCGTTGAAAAGCTCTTCCCCCGACATCTCATCACCGTCTGCGATTCTTCACCAGGTTGAACTTCAGTTCGACCACCACCACGCTCGCCGCCGCCAATCCGTTCCGCACTCCGGGTTCGAATCGCCACTGCGACACGGCTGACAGGGCGTTGGCGTCGAGTCCTTCGCGCAGATGCTCGACAACTTCCATGATCTCGGGAAATCCCTTTTCGTTCACGATGACCCGCACGCGAATGGTTCCCGAGATTTTCTTCATTAGCGCATTCGCCGCGTAGCGCGGGCCGGGCTTGTAGATCGCTTTCGGCTTGCTGACCGCGCCGCTCTCCCAGGCGTAGACCGCCCGGTCGCCATTGAGGGTACCGACTTTCCCGTCGGGCGGAAAGGCAGTTCCGCTTCCCGATCCCCGGCTAAGATCGACATCCGCGTGCCAAGCCTCTTCGATCTTGAGCGAGACGCCTTCGGTGGACAGAATCCGCCCTAGAAATTCGCTGCGTCCCGCAACGTCGGTTCGCTCACGAGGCAAATCGATGCTGATGTGCACCGTACGATCGGTAGCGATTGGAACGAGCTTCTTCGAAGATGCATTCGCCAGGAGCGCGATGATCTCGCGACGCCCATCGATGACCACTTGCCCGTTCTGCGTGTCGACTTTGTCGGCGCGTATCAATCCGGCCGTGGTCCAGGGCTCCCCCACCGAAGGACGCGTCGGCGATCCATTGCCGTCAAAGTGAACCACATCGAAATTCGTGGGAACGCTCAGCAGCAGGAGTTTGCCTTCGTAGCGGCGACGCAGCTCCTTGCGAAAATCAGCGTCTGGCAGCCGTGGTGGGGAGCAGAAACCGCGACGGCGGAGGCCAGCATTACCAGCGCGACAACCGACCGCAGCCACGACATGACATTAACTCTGGTATTCGCTGGGCAGGCCGCTGTTGATGGCAGATCGTACCCGCGCCATCAGGCCATCACGGTCACCGAATTCGGCGGGCAGAATCGGATCATGAAAAATGACTTTGACCTTCCCCGGAGAAATCTGGAAGCGTGCCTTCGGCATCAGCTCATGCGTGCCCACGATGGTAACCGGCACGACCGGAACGGCACACTCCGCTGCGAGATAGAACGGACCCTTCTTGAAGGGGAGCAACTTGCCGTCGAACGAGCGCTTCCCCTCCACATAGATCGTCATGTTGATGCCCTGCCGTACCACGTCGGCCGCCGCATGCACGGCGGCGATGCCGGCATCGCGATTGCCCCGGTCGACGGGCACCAGTGAACCCATGCGCATGGTCTCCCCCAGAATCGGGTAACTGAACAATTCTTTCTTAGCCATGACCGATGTCCGCCGCGGGATGAGCGGCAACAGGATGGGCGGGTCGAGATTCGACGTGTGGTTCGACATGAAGATGTAGGTGCGCTCGGGATCGAGTTTCTCGAGCCCCGTGGTCTCCACCTTCACGCCTGCCAGCTTTACGCCGGTCCACGCACCCCACATGCTGATGCGATACAGGAAACCGATGTCGCGCGTAAGGAACGTCCAGGGAAATCCGGTCAGCGCCGCCACCGGCAAGGCGAGAGACCAGAATGTCAGCATCAGGACCGTGCGAATCAAGGTCGCTAGTCTCCCGTGAGCTGCGCTTCTCCTCTCAGCCAGGCAGCGCGGCGAGCCTTCTGCTGAGTGGTCACATTGTCCACATCCTTCACATCAAACTCAACCTGCTCCTGCGAGCCCACCTTCCATTGGACCTCGTGTTCGACACCATGGCGGCGAATGCGCAGGCGGATCATGTCCCCGGGACGCAGTTCGCCGATCCGGCGTTCGAAGTCGGCCGCCACCGCGTGGCCGTTGAAGGTCAGCACATCGTCGCCGGTGGTCAGCCCGGCACGCTCAGCTTCGCTACCCGAACGCACGCGGATGATCGAAGGCGCGGCATCGAAGTTGTGGACAGAGACGAATCCGGTGTCAGCAATCGTGCTGTGCCGAGGGATGACGCGCAGGCCGGCCGTCTTTAGAAAATCATTCCAGGGAATTTCGTCGAGACCCGCCACGTACTTGTCGAAGAACGTCGCCAGCTTTGCGTGCGAAATCTCTTCAGCCGCGCCGCGCACTCCATCCGAGTCTGGGAAGAATTTGCCCTGCTGGGGGTAGTTCTTGTTCATCCACTGAAACACGTCACGCAGCGAGGCCTTGCCGTGGCTCGCCTCGCGGACCTCGAGGTCCAGCATCTCGCCCAGCAATTCCCCCTTGTTGTAGTAGGAAATGCTGCGCGCCGGTTCGCGATAGAACGGATACTTTTCGAGCCACGCATCCAGACTCGACACTTCGGCTGATTGTGTGAGGTGGGCCGGGCGCGATTCCAGTTCAGTGATTTGCTCGCCCAGCTTGCGAAGGAAGCCGGGTTCGTCCAGCAGCCCGGCGCGAAACAGGATGATGTTCTCGACCGTGCTGGTCACGCCTTCGCTGAACCACAACGCGCGCGTGTAGTTTTCTTTCGTGTAGTCGATGGGCTCGAGCGACTGCGGGCGGAGGCGCTTCACGTTCCACAGGTGAAAGAATTCGTGCGCCGTCACACCGTTCAGCGCGTCGGGATTGTCCTTCACGCTCTGGGCGTTGATGTCGATCGCCGTGCAGTAAGCGTGTTCCATCCCCCCGCCGCCCGGGCCTCGCGGGAAGTGGTAAAGAAAGAGGTAAGTCTGGAACGGCCGGTCATTCATCCAGCCCGTCGCCGCGGCCACGATTTTCTGCAGGTTCGCCACGATCCTCTGCATGTCATAGTCTGCCGGGTCGGCATCGACGATCACGCGATAATGCCCGCCGCCTTCGTCGAAGTCCGCTTCCTTGAACGTTCCGATCTCGACAGGAGAGTCCACCAGCCGGTCATAATTCTCGGCAGTGAACGAATCCCCGTCGGGAACAAGCGCCGTGGCGACTTTCCATCCGGCAGGGATATTCACGAAGCGCACGCGCGTCTTTGCGTCGCGCGCATCGGGCAGGTACATCAGAATTTCCGCGAAATTGAAGAACGCGTGGCTCGCGCTGAGATGCGCGCCATAGGGCCCGGGCAGCGCGGCGGCGATTTCGTATTCGACGGTCGCGCCGTCTTGCGTTCCCTCGACTTCCCAGGACGACTTGTCGAGCGACTTCATCTCGAGCGCGCCCGACCTCCGTTTCGCGCGCACCCAGGTGATGTATTGCGCGAAGTCGCGCACCTGATACAGCGCATTCCAGACCGGAAGTTCGACGCGCCGGGTGGGCGCGCCCGGGGGCAACTCCATCTGTACGCGCACCAGATGATCCTGATTGCCCGCGAGCGAAACCGTGTAGCGCAGTTCGGTGGGATTCTGCGCGGCGAGAGTAGAGGCACTTGCACACGTCCACACCAGGAGAACCAGCGCGCACCAGCTCCCCGGCTTCTTGCTCATGCTTTGGCCGACGCCTCCAGAGGATTCTTGCTACCCAGCGACCTCAGTCGGGCTGGAAGTTTCTCATAGATGCCCTCAAAGCCGCCATTGGAGAGAATTGCGACCACGTCGCCGGAGCGCAGTTCGGGTGCGATCACCTGCACGATCCCATCGGCGCCAGAAATAATCCGCGCGCGCTTGCCGCGCTGTTGCAGCTCCGCGCCCACCGCCATCAGGTCCAGGCGCTCGGCCTGCGGAATGGAATCTGACTTGAACACCCCCGCAACGATGACCTCATCGGCGAGGGCCAGACTGTTCGCCAGTTCGCGCTGAAATACGTTCCGGCGCAGAGTGTTCGAGCGCGGCTCGAGAACGACCCACAAGCGCGATCCGGGGAAGCGCGAACGCAACGCCGTCAAGGTTCCTGCAATCGCCGTCGGATGATGGGCGAAGTCGTCAATGACGGTGATCCCGTTAACTTGTGCTTTGACTTCCAGGCGCCGCTTCACGCTGCGGAATGTCCGCAAGGCATGTTGAATGTCGTCGACCGGAATACCGTATCCCGCTGCCATCGCCGCAGCGGCGGTCGCGTTGCACACGTTGTACTCGCCCGCCAGGCTGAATTCGAAGTCGGCCCAACGCTTGCCATGGTGCAGCACGGTCCACGAAGTTCGTGTCGGCTCAAAACGCAGGTCGGTGATTTGCCACGCAGACTTCGCCTGCAATCCATAGCGCTCCACCGGGCAGAAGGCCTTCGCGATACACCGCTCAACGCTGGCCCCCGTATCGAAGGCAACGATTCGCCCACGCTGTGGCACCAGGTTCACTAACCGCTTGAATGATGTCTCTACCGCGTCCAGATCCTTGTAGATGTCGGCGTGATCGAACTCCACGGAAGTCAGGACGACGGCATCGGGAAAGTAGTGCAGGAATTTCGGTCCCTTGTCGAAGAACGCGGTGTCGTACTCGTCGCCTTCCAGGATGAAATGTTCCCCGTTGCCGAGCGCAAAGCTAGATCCGAAATTCTCGGCGATGCCGCCAATCAAAAATGAAGGCTGCTTCCCTGCGGAATGAAAAATCCACGCCAGCATCGAGGTGGTCGTGGTCTTGCCATGAGTGCCGGCGACGACGATCACTTCCTTGCCACGCAAAAACTCGTCGTGCAGAACTTGTGGCAGCGAGCAGAACGGAATTCTCTCGTCGAGCACGTACTCCAGTTCCGGATTTCCGCGCGACATCGCGTTGCCCACCACCACCAGATCGGGATGTGGCTGCAGGTTCGCCGCATCAAAGGGCTGGGCCACCGGAATCTTCAACGACGCGAGAAAATCCGACATCGGCGGATAAGCCGCCGCGTCTGAACCCGTCACTCGAAATCCGCGCTCGTTCAGCATGCCGGCCAGCGACGCCATCGCCGTTCCGCAAATGCCGATCAAATGAATATGCTTCTTGTCTGCCATCGTCTCCCGTTCCGCAATCAAGGCTGAGTTGCCGCTTCCATTATCTTAAGCGTCACCTCGCTGCCATTCACGCGCAGACTCGCGCGCACCCCAAACGGAAGGGTAATGTTCTTCCGGGTAACGTGACCCGACCGCAACCCGTACGCGATCGGGATACCCAGATCGCCCACGATGCGCAAAATGACCTCCTGCAACGTGTAGGGCTGGTCTTTGCTCTGGCTGCAATCCAGCATTTCGCCGAACACGATGCCCTGCACGCCCGTCAGCTTTCCCGCGAGTTTGAGATGCATGAGCATGCGGTCTACTTGATAGGGCTTGGCATTCACATCTTCAAGAAACAGGATGGTGCCGTTGGTGCGGATCTCGTGTGGCGTGCCGAGCGACGCCACCAGGATGGACAGGCAGCCTCCGTACAAAATGCCTTCCGCTGCGCCGTCGACCAATCCTTCCGCGCCCGAGTCGTCGGTTGACGTGATTTCCCATCTGGCCAACCCAGTCAACGCCGCCTGCCATGACGCCAGGTCGATGCCGTCGGCGTGGGCAAAATCCTTCGTCACCATCGGACCGTGAAAAGTAACGAACCGGGCCGCATCGCAGAAGCAAGTTAGCAGTGTGGTGATGTCGCTGTATCCCACGAAGATCTTCGGATGCCCCGCGATCTTGGCGGGATCGAGTTCGCCCAGCAGGTAGTTCGCGCCGTACCCGCCGCGTGCGCATACGACGGCGCGTACATCGTCGCGGGTAAACATTTCTTCCAGTTCGCGCGCGCGCCGCTTGGCCGAGCCTGCAAAATACAAATCCTGTTCGAGGATGGAGTCCAGGTAGAACGGCTTGTAGCCAAGCTGACGAAGCGCATCGCAACCCTGCTCCAGAAGTTCGCGCTTGATGTTGCTGGCCGGAGCGACGATGCCAACCGTGTCGCCCGTTCGCAGAGCCCTCGGCTTGGTTCGCGGAGTTGGTGCGGACTGGGTTGCTCAAGGGCTCATCCTACACAAAGAATCGTCCTTCACAGATCAGCGTCGCCGGCCCGCGAAGAAAGACTTCTTGCTCGAAGCGCACCGTCTGCGCGCCGCCTGGCGCGTGCACGATCACCGGCGACTGCGCTCGCCCGCTTGCGATCGAAGCCACGGCTGCCGCGCTCGAACCGGTGCCGGAGGATTGGGTTTCGCCGACTCCGCGCTCGAAGAAGCGAACGTCAATATTCGACTTGTCCTCAATCCGAACCAGCTCAATGTTAATGCCTTGCTTGAAGATTGAATTTTGCTGCATTTCAGCCGAGCGCGCCTGCCAGTCCGACGAGAATTGCTCGACGAACACCACGAAGTGCGGGTTGCCCATCGACACCGGAATGCCCCTTACTTCCCCAAACGAGGTAACTATGGCCGTCTCGCCGTCGACCTGCGGTGCGCCCATCGCCGCCTCAAACTCGAATATATTTCCGCTACGCGCCATCAGCGTACATTTCTTCACGCCTGCGCCGGTCCGGATCGTCACCGACTCGTTCTTCGATTCGGCGCACAGGTAGGCTGCGACACAGCGCGTGCCGTTGCCCGAGATCTCCGCTTCGGAGCCGTCGGCATTTACCAGCCGCGCTTCCACGTCGGCGTCGCTCGACGCGAACAGCCACTCCACGCCGTCGGCGCCCACGCCGTTGTGGCGGTCACACATCTGCCGGGTCACTCCGTGTAGTCGATCCGGAACCAGAGTGCCGTCGATGATCAGGAAATCATTCCCGCACGCACTGGCCTTGGTGAAGGGGATGTCCATTGGCGCCCGGGTCACTCGTGCTCAGTCGAGCCCAGAGATCCGACCGTGGAGAAGACGGTTGACTGGTGGAGCAGTAGGTTGATTTGCTGTTGATCTTCGGGCGGACCATCTACGGTGAACATCACGCGCACGTGCCCGGGCTGGCCCGCTACCCGCACGTTCTGCATGGTGGCGTGGGCCTCGTCGAGCATGCGATTCGCTTCAACCAGGATTGCCTCCGCGCCACCGCCCGTAACCTCATATGTAACCAACGTCGAGTGCATCGCAAAACGGCGCTCGAGTTTCCCGAGGACGGCCAGCGCCAGCAGAATCATGACCGTCGCAAATACCGCGGTGATATACAGGCCGCCGCCCGCAGCCATGCCGACCGAAGCCACTACAAATAACGTCGCCGCCGTGGTCAGCCCGACGACTGAGCCGCGGGCGTGCAGGATCGATCCCGCACCGATGAAGCCGATGCCCGGAATGATCTGCGCCGCCACCCGCGTGTGATCGCCGCCCAGGCTGCCGGCCAGTTTATCGGAGAGCACTGTGAACATGGCTGCGCCGAAGCAGATGAACATGTTGGTACGCAATCCGGCCGGCTTGCGGCGCAACTGGCGCTCGAGCCCGATCGCCCCGCCCAGAATCGCGGCAACGATCAGCCGGACCACGGTGCTGGAGAGCACCGTCTCCATCTGCGCGCCGATCGAACCCAGTGAGCTGTGGAGTTCAGGCATGGCTGTCAAGGTTGCAAAAGCGAGTGGATTTTATCACTGGATCGACGCCGTCTCCGCCTCATCGGCTGGCGGGCGGGACGATTCCATTGCTTCGCAAGTAAACGACAATTTGCCCATAGTGATCGAAACCATGCGACGTGATGATGCCAGCCACTTCAAGGCGGCTTGACGGACGATCTCCAAACGGCCATTTGATGGGTTCGAGAAAGTTTTTGTCATTTATCGAACCAATCGCCTTGTGCGCATACGCAAACGACGTCTTTCAGGTATTTCAAAATGTCGGCTTTCGTCGTGAGCGACTCGGGGCCTGATTCTGCGCCAACATCCGCTGGCGGTTTTTCCTGGAGAATCGAAGCGCCCAGGACGTAATTCACTGCGGCGACATGTTTCACCTGCTGCGCGAACGTGCGCACTCCCTTGAATTCGCCGGTTGTCGGGACGTACCCGAACTTGTCCTCGGGCATGGCCTCGGCCGCCGACACGAACTCGTGTTCCATGTTGCCGGCTGAGCTATCGAGAACCTGTGCCACGCTGCGGGGTGCATCTTTTGGCTGCGCGCTTTGCGCGGCACCCACGGCCAACAGCAGCAGACAGCACACACCTACATTGAGTAGCTGCTTCATCTTTCCTCCGATGGTTTCGAATATTGAATCCGCTCGAGATGCTGACCAAACAGCCTGCGATGCTCTGGATGGGCGGGTCATTGTAGCTTACCGGTTCGGATGGCGGGCCTAGAACGCTCCCATTGTCCACGCTGCGGGCCCCCCAGCCGTTCGGGTTCTGTGCACGCCGACGCAGGAACTCTCCGAGATCTAAAAATGGTGGCCTTGCGCTGGCCGTTCACTGCAATGATCGCAACCGCCTGCAAACCACTCTCACCGACCGCTTGCCACACGGGATCGCCGTCGAAAGCGACCACGTAATCCGTAAATTTCGCGGGATCGCTCAATGCCTTGCTCCCACAAGCCTTCTGGATCCGAAGGCTGCCTCCACACGCGGTGATTGCCTTCATTGATCGTGCGCTTCAACGGAATGCCCGCGTCCTGCAGCGCGCCGACGTGCTCGCCCAGGTACATGAGCAGTGTTGAGTTCGGAGGCAGGCGCTGCAGTTGTTCCGCCAGTGAACTTTCGAGCTGAAGACGCGTTCGCGAATTGATCCACGCCTCGCGAAAGCACACGGGCTGCGCGCGCCATACGGTCGCATAACTTGCGATCACCAAGGCAATGGCGGCCACTGCGACCACCAGTCTGCCGGCCGGTTGCTTGATGAACGATACGCAGTAGAATGCGGCGAGCGCAACAAACACCGCCAGCGCCGGCAGCAGTTGCGTCCCATAGCGGATGTTGTAGTACGAAAACGGCCACCACGACGGCGTGAAGATCGGCACGCCGCCGTACGCCACCGAAAGCATGTAAAACGGAATGGGAATCAGGAGCAGCAGCAGCGGCGCGAGCGACGATCAGCGAACGCGAAAATCCCGCACCCAGAAGGCGAGCAAGAACCCACACGCGCTGCCAGTTCCCTTCCGCAACACTGAACTCCGCAGACTTCAGAAAGTACAAGCCTGCCGCCGGAAGATTGTGCGTACCCGGGTGCGGCGGGAATCCAGGAACCGCCGTCCTTCTTCTCGATGGCTTGTCGCCGAATACGGTCCATTCGCAAACTCGAGGGCGTTCCCGTAGACGATTGCGTTGTAGGCGAACCAGAGTACCGGCGCTGCACCGGCCAACAACTAGAAACACGACAATAGCTCCGCCATGCGCGAGCTCCGTCCGCGCGCCACGCGATCCCGAGCACCAAGAGCCCCGACCGTAGCCGCGAGGAACCATCCGTCGTAGCGAGTGAGACACGCACGCCGCGAGCACCGCGCCGCACTTCCACAGCGATCGCTTTCGCTGAACTCGTCCAGCCGTTCGCTCTCAGTTCCTGCACGAACTCCGCGAAGTACACGACCGTCCAGATGAATAGCGCAAGATACAGCGGCTCGGTCATCGCCGTGGACTGCAGGTAGAGAAGATTGGGATTCAGTCCGTAGATGGCTGCGGCAAAGATCGCCACGGCGCTTGCATGCGACGGCTGGCGCGCTCGAGTTCGCCACCGCACCGCGCACCAGTCGAAACAGCCCAACGACTCCGAACACATACGCAGCCATCGACGGCAGCGACCCTCCGACGCCCGTCTGCCACGCCCAGTTCGACGCCACTAACGGCATCATGAGCAGGTGCGGCAGCGGCAGCCAGACCGTTCCCAATTGCAGAAGGCCCGGCGTCTGCGAATCAAACACGCGGCGCGCGATGTTGATGTGCGCCACGGCGTCACCGTAGAGAAGAACCGCGCCACTGCGGTAAGTAATCAGGAAGGCGACAACCGAAACGCACGCAGCCAGCGCTGCGACCGATTTAGTTTCCCGATCCCAGCGCTGCGTTGGAGGATTCATTCGAGGTGGGTCAGTTCGCGGAAGACCTGGAAGCGTTCTTCGATCTCGTCGCGCGTCAGTGACTGCAGGCGCTCGGTGCCGAATCGCTCCACGGTAAACGATCCCATCACGCCACCGTAGAACAATGCCCGCTTCAGCACTTCGCGGTTCACTTCGCCCTGCGACGCGATGTAACCCATGAATCCGCCGGCGAACGAATCGCCCGCGCCCGTGGGGTCCTGCACTTGTTCGATCGGCAAGGCCGGAGCACGGAAAGGATGATGTCCGATCCCAAAAGCGCCGTCACCGAAGAAAATTGTCGCGCCATACTCGCCGTGCTTGATGACCAGCGCGCGCGGACCCATCGACAGAACTTTCTGCGCCGCGCGCGGCAGGTTGGTCTCGTTCGCGATCATCTTGGCTTCGGTATCGTTGATGAGCATCACGTCGACCAGCTTGAGCATCTCGGCCAGTTCGCGGGGCGTGCCATTGATCCAGAAATTCATGGTGTCGCCGCCCGTCAGCCGGACACCGTTCATCTCCCGCCGCACAGCCGTTTGCAGCGAGGGATGAATGTTCGCCAGAAACAGAAAGTCCGTGTCGGCGTACTCCTTGGGAATTTTCGGCTGGAATTTCTCGAATACGTTCAGGGCCGTGAAGTCGGTCTTGGCCTCGTTCAGGTTGTCGGTATAGTGACCGCCCCAGCGGAACGTTTTGCCGGGTGCGCGTTCGATGCCGCGCGTGTCGATGCCGCGCTTCTTCAACACATCTTCGTGCTCGGCGCCGAAGTCATCGCCTACCACGGCCACGACCCTCACCTCAGTGAAAAAGCTGGCGGCCAGCGCAAAGTGCGTGGCCGCGCCGCCCAGCACGTTTTCCACGCGACCCGAAGGCGTGGCGATGTTGTCGAATGCAACCGAACCAACGACGAGTATGCTCATGAGTTAGAAGTGAAGCTACTTCCCCGGGGAAAGATATTTATCCAGAATCAGGCTCAGATTCTTGCGGGTGGCCGCGGGAATCTTGTCGCGCTCGGTCAGAATCGCATGCGCTAGTGCCGCTCCACACTTGCAGGTTCGATCCGCAGGCATGGCCGCTACCGTTTCACGCACCACCTCGGCCGCGTTCTCCGCATTCTTCACCAGCACAGCAACAATCTGATCGACCGTCACCGAATCATGATGCGGATGCCAGCAGTCGTAGTCGGTCACCATGGCAACCGTCACGTAGCAGATCTCGGCTTCGCGCGCGAGCTTGGCTTCCTGCAAGTTGGTCATGCCGATCACGTCCATATTCCAGCTGCGGTAGATGTTCGACTCGGCCTTGGTGGAAAACTGCGGCCCTTCCATATTGAGGTAGGTCCCGCCGCGCTTGCCGGAGACGCCGACTTTCTTACAAGCGCCTTCCACCACTGACGAAAGCTGGGGACAGACTGGATCCGCAAATGCGATGTGGGCGACAATGCCGTTGCCGAAGAAAGTGTCGACGCGGTGACGCGTGCGGTCGAAGAACTGGTCGGGGATCACGAAATCCAGCGGCTTGTGTTCTTCCTTGAGCGAGCCGACCGCTGAAACTGAAACGATGCGCTCCACGCCCAGCTGCTTGAACCCATAAATATTCGCGCGGAAATTCAGTTCGGTGGGGAGAATCCGATGTCCGCGTCCGTGGCGGGCAAGGAACGCGACCTTCCGTCCTTCGAGCGTTCCGAGGACATACGGGTCGGACGGCTCACCAAAGGGCGTTTCCTGCCGGACTTCCCGCACATCGCTCAACCCGGGCATCGAATACAGTCCGCTGCCCCCGATGATCCCAATTTCCGCCTGCGACAAACGACCTCCCGGTGAACTCCGGCAACATCAAGCAAACGCATGATTATACAAAAGCGCGTCAGATGCACAGGCGTCCGCTTCGTTCCAGCAAAAGCGAAAAGCGCTTAACCGCCAAGTTCGCAAAGAAAATCCGCAAAGGACGCGAAGCTATCGCCGAGAGATTTGCTTCGCGAACTTTGCGCCAGACTTTGCGTCCTTTGCGGTTATAAGCTTTAGACCCTCGACTACAATCGAGCGCATGAAGTCAACGCTTATTGCAATCTTCCTGTGGACTGCAGCCTTCGCGCAGGGGCCCAAGTCGGTCACGGTTCCCATCACGCTCGACCACAACCGCGTCGTGATCGACGTTTATCTTCCCCTGCCCGACGGAAACACGAAGCGAGTACGCGGCTTGGTCGATACCGGTGCCACCGAGATGACCACGAGCCAGCGGGTAGGCGAACTGTTCGGCCCCGTCAAGTGCGATGCGCAAACCTGTGAGACGACGCTTCCGACGGAAATTCAGATCGGCGGCATGAAGATTTCGCTGGAGAGAGGGCAAACAGCTCACGCCCCTGTGGGAATTCCCAAGGACGTCATGGTCGCCGGCATGAGTCCCGAGATTAACCTGCCGGCCGCAATCCTGCGTAACTACGACGTTGTCGTCGACTACGCCAACCGCCAATTCACGATCGGCGAGCCGGGCTCGGTCAAGTTTCAAGGCACGCCGAATAAGGCTCGAGTGAATCCTGCGGGACTGGTCGATGTCACAGGACAACTTGAAGACGAGCAATTGAGATTTGCTCTCGATACCGGCTCGCCGGTCAGCTTCCTCGGCAGCGAGCGATTAGCGAAGTGGCACGCCACACATCCCGCGTGGCCGTATTTGAAAGGCGCGGTCGGCGCCGCCAATGTTTCCGGCACTTCCGACGAGGCGGACCGCGAACTGCTGCGCGTCCCGGACCTTCACGTCGGTACTGCCGCTCT
Source organism: uncultured Acidobacteriota bacterium (assembly GCA_963745435.1). Lineage (GTDB taxonomy): Bacteria > Acidobacteriota > Terriglobia > Terriglobales > Acidobacteriaceae > Gp1-AA133. Next base: position 1,107,798 of record CAVUXK010000008.1, read on the forward strand.
CTCAGGAATTGCCTTTGCCAGCCTTCCACCGGCCGCGACTCAGCAAACTCAACGAGCGCGTGGGCGCCGACACGAACGGCCTGCTGGGCGGAGAAGCTTTCCGTAATTGCCGCGTCGGCATCGACTACGCGCACCAGACCGTATACATCGATGTCGTGAGCCACAACGCGGCACCCGACATGGATGTCGTCGGGCTCACCCTGCGTCCGAGAGTCGATGGACATTTTACGGTGTCGGCCGTTCTCAGCATCGACGGCAAGTCCACGGTTCCTGATGTGAAATCAGGAGACGTTCTGGTGGGAGTTGATGGCGCGCCGGTCACAGGCGCGACGCTCGGGCAAGTGTGGTCGCTGCTTGGCGGCACGCCCGGACAGTCTCGCACTCTGACCCTGGAGCGCGACGGAAAGAGTTTACGGTCGACGCGACGGTGCGACGCTTCCTCGCGGTAATGACTGCGTCGCCGGTGAAAAGTCCGCGCAGAAATCCGCACCGGCGCAAATTGATTTGCCGAAACCCTTCCACCACAGAGGAATACCGAGAGGCACTGAGGACTACGGACGAGGAGCGTGCAGGCTCCGATGCCGAGAACCTGTCGTTAGCTTGGGGATAACATTTCGCGTTTAGAGGCCTTCAGGCTGGGCAGTAGATGCCCGAACGACCCCAAACCATCACTCGACCCCCAAGGTGCGCTCTACGGGCCCAGGAACGCTCGCAATGGGCATCCAGCGCGATGCCCGCACCACTATTTTGCTGCTGCAATCGCCGCTCTACCTGTTTTCAATAACTTAGCTTCTAGCGAATAGACTTTCCACACGGCTCGCTCCCGGACCGGTTCGTCAATGTGCAGGGGCGGCAAAGACTTCGTGCTCGATCTTTTCGCTCGTGTCCTGGTCGAGACTCTCGCTGATCAGCACCATGTCGCCTTTGACTTCGATGAGGACCGGCCCTTCTTCCGTAAGGTAGCTGTGCTTGCCGGTGAGAGTCTCGACAATGACTTGTGCAGGCTTGTCCGGCTTAGCTTCCTCCCCGGTTCTCGTGCGCGCCGGTGTAGCGGCTCTTCAAACCCTTGGCATACACGTAGGCGAATTCTGAAGCCTTCTCCGGATTCGACCAGCGCGACAGATACATCAGTCCAAGCGGTGCCGAAGCATCGCCCTTGGGGCGCACTGCGTAATAGTAGCCGCCGCGCCAGTGTGGGTAGAGCCGCTTGGAAACTTCCGGACCGGCGTACTGGTCGATCAACAGTGCGGCGTCAAACTCTCCAACCGCTCCCACATCGAACTTGTCGTAGGCCTTGAAATCTTTTTTGAAATCCAGGAGCGGCATGGCCGGAAGTTTTTCTCCGGACAGATAAACGCCGGGCTCCATGATCTCGCGCGTCGAGCGGGGTGGGTTTTTGAAAACTCCCGCGTAGGCCTTCTCCTTCCCGATCTTGGTGAGCAGTTCCGATTCAAAATCCAGGCCATAGCGATACGGGAACGTGAGGGCTTCCTTGATGTAGAGCGGTGCGTTGTGAAACTCGACCGAATCGGGCGTGCCCACCAGCATGCCGGCCTTGAGCGCTTCGACGATCTGCGGCGAATCGACCACCGATTGGCCGGTGGGCGCGAGTTCGTAATCGATGAGCACGACCATCGCTTGCCCTTCGACCACCGCCTGATGCGCGGTCGTAGCCTCGTCGTTCTCGATGTCGGCAACGGTAGGCTCTTTTTTGCTGGCGCCCAGATCGGTGTCGCCCGCCTTCATGTACTTCTCCAGTCCGAAGGCCTGATCCTGGAGCGCGTGCGTTAACTCGTGGGCGAGCACGGGCTTCTGCTGCTCGGCCTCGATCCAGTCGAGCAGGTTTACCGTTTTGGTTTTGGGATCGTAATAGCCCGCAACTTGCTCGCGCAGGAGTGCGAGAAGAAACGTCTGTAGATCGAAATTGCGCGGCAGCAGGCCGAACTTCTTCAGCACTAATTCCGAGCGGCGCAGACGCTGCGAGTCTTCGTCTTCGTCCATATGCTTGCGGATGAAGGCAACCACTTCGTCGCGGTTCACCAGTTTGCGCTTCACGTCTTCCTTGATCTGCAATGAAGTGTCTTTGCTGACAAATTTCAGGATCTGGTCGACGGAGCGGAAGAGTTCCTCGGCTTCCTTGGGCGAGATTTTCTTCTCGGGCTGATCGGCAGCCGCCTGGTTGTCGCGACTTCCCTTTTCTTGGGCAGGGGGCTCAGGGCGCTGGGACTGCGATCCGGCGGACGGACCCGTAGCCTGTCCCGCCTCTTGGATCACCCATCCGCGCGAACGCACGGGGGAGATTTGAGCTGCGGCATTGCCGAGAACCACGCCCACCACAACGATCGCGCAGACGGCGCGGCGCAAAAACTTAGAAGGAATCTTCGTCAGCCTTGGTCGAAGAGACGCTCGGCAATGGATCATCGTTGTCCCACCCTTTCGGCAATCCACTGTCCGACCTCTTTCGTACCGAGTGCCCCGCCCACATCCTGCGTGGTCTTCTTCGCGTGAACAGCGGCGAGCACTGCGTTCTCGATTTTCGTGGCATTACTGTCCATACCGAGATGACGCAGCATCATGGCCACCGTCAAGATAGCGCCCATCGGATTCGCCACGTTCTTCCCCGCGATCGGTGGCGCCGACCCGTGTACCGGCTCGAACATCGAAGTCTTCCCGGGATGAATGTTCCCACTGGCGGCCATGCCGAGTCCGCCCTGCAGTCCGGCGGCGAGGTCGGTGATGATGTCGCCGAACATGTTATTGGTGACGATCACGTCGAACTGGCGGGGATCGCGGACCATCTGCATACAGAGCGCGTCGACGTACATGTGCTCGGTTTTTATCTGCGGATAGTCGCTCGCAACTTCCCGAAAGACCCTTTGCCACAATCCTCCAGCGTGGGTCATGGCGTTCGATTTGTCGCACATGAGCACGCGGCTGCGCCGGGTGCCGTCCTGCTTAGGATGCTTCTCGCAATAGTCGAAGGCGTAGCGGATGACGCGCTCCACTCCCTTGTGCGTATTGATGTCTTCCTGCACGGCGACTTCGTCGGCAGTGCCCTTCTTGAAGACGCCGCCCAGCATCACCGTAAACACCTTCGGTGTTTTCGCGGATGACGACGAAATCGACATCCTTCGGTTCCACGCCTTTCAAGGGACAGAGCGCTGCGTCGAGCAGGCGGACCGGGCGAACATTCGCGTACAGGTCCATCTGGAAACGCATGCCGAGCAGGATTTCTTTGGCGTGGATGTTGGTCGGGACGCGCGGATCGCCGAAGGCACCGACCAGGATGGCGTCGAAGTCGCGGCCCAGCGTCGCAAAGCCGTCGGGCGGCACGGTGACGCCGTCGGCGAGATAGCGGGTGGCGCCCCAATCGAACTGCTGGATTTCGACGGCGGCGCCTGAAGCCTCGAGAACGCTGATGGCTTGCGGGATTACTTCCTGCCCGATGCCGTCTCCGGCCAGCACAGCAATCTTCTTAGATGGAGTCACGCAAGGCAGCTTACCAAAAACAGGCGTGCAGGCATCGCGGCGGACTTGCATCCAGGCTTTGTCGCGGTGACGTTCTGATACAGTACTCTGCCATCCATGATTGTTGGACTTTTGCTTGCCGCAGCGGCCATTTCAGGCACGCCTTGCACGACGATCAGCTCAGACTGCACGGAATGGATCAAGTCCACAGCGCAACCATCGAGGGTGCTGATCTACCGCAACTACCCATTGGATGCCAAGAACGAGAACATCACTCGCGCACTTGTCTTCGTGCACGGCATCAATCGCGACGCAAACAATCATTTCCGCACCGCCCTTGCGGCTGCGTTCCTGGCGGGGAGCCTAAATAACACCGTCATCGTTGCGCCGCGTTTTGCTTCGAATAGCAATGCGCCCGGAAATCAGATCGGGGATTGTCGCGACACCCTGGCTCCGGACGAAGCGAACTGGATCTGCGAAACACAACGAGCCGACAGCTGGCGCTCCGGTGGCGGCGAGGTTGGCAACGACAAACTTACTTCGTTCGATTTCATGGACGAGATCGTCCGCCGTCTGGCGCGTAAGGAAGTGTTCCCAAATCTGAAGAGTATCGTCATCGCCGGCCATTCCGCGGGTGGCCAGTACGTCATCCGCTACGCGATGGCGAACCAGGTGCACGATTCGGTCGGGGTGCCAATTTCGTACGTGGTCTCCAATCCCTCAGCTTACCCATATCTGGATGACGTGCGACCCACCGCGAGTTCCTTGCCGACAACAATAGCCGCCGGCGCGCCCGGGTTCGTTCCCCCGATTCCCGCCGTGGCGCCTGCAGCTTTTGTCCCGTACGCCGACGCGAAGAACTGTACCGGATATGACAGCTGGCCCTATGGGCTAAAAACCGGGTTGGCTATGCATCCAGGCTCACGGATGATCAGCTCAAGAAGCAGATTGCCGCCCGACCGGTGACGTATTTGCTTGGGGAGACCGACATTCTGCCGCTAGGCGTTTTCGACACGTCTTGTCCTGCGATGGCCCAAGGACCCACTCGTCTGGCCCGTGGGCTAGCGTTCAGCAGGTACATCAAGGAGCGCCAAGGGGCAAATCACTCCACGGTCGTGGTGCCGTTCTGCGGTCATAGCGCCCGTTGCATATTCACATCCGATGTCGCGCTCCCCCTGATCTTTCCGAATTGAGCCGTTCCGCTTAATCATAGGCGGCACGCCCAACCCCTGCCTTTCCCGCTTTACTTCTTGCGCTGCATTTCAAACTGCATGTGGGCATCCTTGCCTTCGTGCCGCCACGTCCAATCTTCGGTGTAGTGGTCGGCGTCGGCGAAGCTGTACACCGCTTTGTGCATGTGACCGGCCTGCGGAGAGGCCAGGTTGGTGGCGTCGAGAAAATCGAACGTCACGGTCTTGCCGTCGGGAGAGATGGCGGCCTGCATGCGCGGCTGATTGTTGCTGGGACAGAAGTGCGTCATCATCAATTTCTGGCCATCGACGTAGTACAGGCTGGTCATGGCCTCGTCGCCCATCTTGATGTCGGCCATCACTGAGGTGCCGCCCGCGATCGGTCGGTAGGTTACTTCTGCCGTCTCACCGTGTGCGCCCTTGCCCACCCACGTGCCCTCCATCGCTTTAAAGCGATCGAGCGCTTTTTGCGCGTCAGACTGAGCAAGGGCGGTCGTGGCTGCCAGCAGAACGATGGTCGTGGCTTTGAGAAGTCTCATGGGGATGTCCTCAACGGAATGTGATTTGAACGTCTTCTTCTTCGTGCCGGTCACTGTTTGTTCAAGTATTGCTGTGCACCCCATTTGGATCGAACAGCATCGATATCGCAGAAGAAGTCATAGGTCTTTCGCTGCGCTCAGGATGACAACGCGTACGGAAATCTGTTTCTCAAACCCTGAGCATCGCCACGTTTTCCAACCTTCAGGCTCGCAAGCCGTGGCTGCATCTGTCCGCTATAATCGATGGATACGCTGATGTCGCTTACTACCTCACATAACGACACTCCAACATCGGCTTCTGCTGAAAAACAGTGGCCCGGGCGCTTCGGCAAGGTTACAGACGAATTCGCCGCGCTTCGGTCAACCTGCGGGGTCTACGAACTGCCGCAGCGGGTGAAAATCCGGCTGACGGGAAGCGACCGGGTGCGGTGGCTGAACGGCATGGTCACCAACAACGTCCGGGATCTGGCGCAGAATCACGGTGTCTACGCGTTTTTGTTGAACCCGCAAGGTCATATTCTGGGCGACCTGATTGCCTTTGATCGGGGCGAGAGCCTGCTGGTGGAGTCGGATCAGGCACAGTTGGCGAAGATTCTGGCGACGTTCGACCACTACATCATCATGGACGACGTCGAGGTGGAGGATGTCTCCCAGAACCTGGCGTCGATCGGCGTGACCGGACCCAAAAGTATCGCCGCGCTCGCAGCCGCCGGTATCCAACTCTTGCCAATGAAGCCGCTTCAAGTTGCCGATCTAACGTGGCAGGATGTTCCGATCAGCGTGGTGCGCGGAGGAGACGACGTCTCTCCGTCGTTTGAAATCTGGGTCGCGTCAGAGCAGGTTGCTAGGCTGCGTGAGGCGCTACAAAACGCCGGAGCCACTCTCATCGGTCAAGACGCACTGGAACTCTACCGCGTCGCCCTGGGAATCCCGCTCTATGGGAAGGACATCCGGGAGCGCGATCTGCCGCAGGAAACCGAGCAGCAGCATGCATTGAATTTCAGCAAGGGCTGCTACGTAGGCCAGGAGATCGTGGAGCGTATCCGGTCGCGTGGGAACGTTCATCGCAAGTTCACGGGTTTCAAGATCGACGGAGCGCCACCGGCCGTCGGCACAAAGATTCAGTTCCAAGGCAAAGATGTGGGCGAAATTACGAGTTCCGTGCTCGTCCCCGGGTCCGCAGGCGAGCAAGCGGTGGCGCTCGGCTATCTGCGCCGCGAACTCGCCGGGCCGGGTAAAGAGTTGGACATCACCGGAAGCCGCGTAACCGTCTGCGAACTTCCCTTTCGCGAATTGCTGAAGAATTAAGAGGAAATCCCTATGGCTAAAGAAAAGCAGGACACCGGCTTCACCGTGACCGATCGCAGGCTATTCACCACCGACGGCGATTTGCGCTCTGACATCCCGGAAGAAAAGCGCGTGGAAGAAACCAAAACGGAAGTGCCCAACCCTTCTGCGGCGGCGACCACGGTTGCTACGCCGGAAGCCGCGCCATCCGATCTGGGAGACTCGAAAGTTCCTCCGCCGCCCAGCGCCGCTGAACAGAAAGCCAGCGATGATGCCTACAAGCAGTCTTCAAAAGATCTCGACGCGCGAGTCGAGCTCAGCGGCCACTCTGCCAAGGAGTTTGAGATCACGTTTGAGCGCTTCATGGCGTCGCTCTACATGAGTGCGATGATGCAAATGGGCATGATGGCCGAAGAGGGCGCGCAACCCCGTATCGACCTGATTGGCGCTCGCCAGACAATCGACACGCTGGGCCTGTTGCAAACCAAGACCAAGGGCAATCTCACCTCGACCGAAGAACATTTTCTGCAGAACTGTCTCTACGAGTTGCGCATGGCGTATGTCGAGGTGACGAATGCGCTGGCGCGTCCGCCGCAGGCTCCCAGCCCAGCCGCGGGCGGCACGACACGATGAAGGCAACACTGACGGTGCTCGGCAGCGGCACCTCGATGGGAGTGCCCACGATTGGTTGCGATTGCGCCGTGTGCCATTCGAGAGATCCGCACGACCGGCGCACGCGGCCGTCGATACTGCTCGAATTCGGCGGCAAGATTGTCCTGATCGACACTACGCCGGACTTCCGCGAGCAGGCGATTCGCGAAGGTATCCGCAAGATTGACGCGGTGGTGTATACGCACGCCCATGCGGATCACATTCTTGGCATCGACGATCTGCGGCCCCTGAGCTATCACCGCGAGGGCAAGATTCCACTGTACGCGCGCCCCGAGGCAGCCGACTTCCTCCGGAAAATGTTCAGTTACATTTTTGACGCAGATTATAAGTTCGGCGGGCTGGCGCGGCTGGAATTGAAGCCCATCGACGGGCCTTTCGAATTGTTCGGCACCCGCATTCAGCCGGTGCCGGTTATGCACGGAGACACCGAGATTTTCGGATACCGCTTCGGCAACGCCGCGTACCTGACCGACTTCAGCACGATTCCCGAATCATCGATGCCGCTGCTCGAGGGACTGGATGTGCTGTTCCTCGACGGTTTACGGCACAAGCCGCATCCGACGCACTCGACGGTGGAGAATTCGATTCGCATCGGGGATCAGTTGAAGGCCCGGCGCGTGTTCTTCACGCACATCTGTCACGACTTGCCGCACGAAGAAACCAACGCAGCCTTGCCGCCGCACGTGCGCTTGTCATATGACGGCATGAAACTGGAGTTCGAAATCTAGCTTGTTCCGGGCGATTCCGCCCACGCGTTCCATAATGCAAGTCTTTCACCAACTCGAAGACGTTCCGGCTAATTTCGGCCCGACCGTGGTCAGCGTGGGCAACTTCGACGGCGTGCACCGCGCGCACCAGCATGTGCTCAAAGACATTGTGCAGCGTGCCCGCCAGCAGAAGGCGAAGTCAGTCGCCATTACGTTCGAGCCGCATCCCACGCGGATTCTTCGTCCGGACTCGGGGCTGAAGCTGCTGACGCCGACGCCCGAAAAGCTCCACCTGCTGGAAGCCACCGGCTTGGACGCGGTGCTGCTGCTGCCGTTCAGCCGTGATCTTTCGCTGCTCACGCCACGGGAGTTTGCCGAACGCATTCTGCGGGACACGTTGCATGCCTGCGAAGTCCACGAAGGCTACAACTTCCATTTCGGCCACAAGGCGGCGGGCAATGTCGATGCACTGAAAGAGTTCGGACGCGACATGGGCTTCGTGGTGAAGGTGTTCGACGAGGTGGTGATGCGTGGCGAATCGGTCTCGAGCACCCAGATTCGCAGGCTTCTGCGCGACGGGCAGGTAAGCCGCGCGCGCCATCTGCTGGGGCGGCCGTTTGCGATTCTGTCGGCGCCCGGCCGCGGCCGCGGCTATGGCAGCAAGTACACCGTGCCGACCATCAACCTGAACCGCTACGAGGAACTGGTGCCGCAGGACGGGGTCTACATTACGCACAGCCGCGTGGGCAAGGAATGTTTCGAGTCGGTCACGAATGTTGGCAACCGGCCTACGTTCGGCGCGGATTCATTTGCGATCGAGACTCACCTGCTGAACTTCCATCCCATTGAATTGCAGGCAGACACCGAAGTGGAGATCTTTTTCCTAGAGCGCCTACGGGACGAAATCAAGTTTCCCTCGGTGGACGCGTTGAGAGAACAGATCGCGAGGGATGTTCACAAGGCACGCCGGTATTTCCACCTGGCAGCTCTCCCAAAACGGTAGCAATGTAGTGCAACTGACAGCGATGCCCGTCGCGTCACGCGACCGGCTCCGTTACAATCCGCATATATCTTGATGCGAGGTAAGACATATAACTTTATGAGTAAGAAAACCCTGCACCCTTCCATAAAGAAGCTGTCGCAAGTTGTTACACTGGTCGTTACTGGAATTATGGCTATCGGAACAACACAAACGCCCGCTTACGCCGCCGAAACTGACTTCGGCCCGAGCAATCCGTTTTACGCGGAGAGCACCCTCCCCTTCCACGCGCCGCCGTTCGACAAAATCAAGGACTCGGACTATCAGCCTGCCATCGAAGCCGGCATGGCGAAGCAGCGCGAAGAGGTGAACGCGATTGCCAACGATCCCGCCGCTCCGACGTTTGAGAACACCATCGTCGCGATGGAGAAGACCGGACAACTCTTTGACCGCGCGATGCTGTCGTTCAATGCCGTGACGGGCGCGAATCTGAATCCGACGCTGCAGAAGGTGCAGGAGATCGAAGCACCCAAGCTGGCCGCACACTCCGACGCGATTTTTCTCGACACTAAGCTGTTCCAGCGCGTGAAGACCATCTACGACAAGCGCGCGTCCCTGAAGCTGGACTCGGAATCGCTGCGCCTGGTCGATTGGTACTACAAGAAGTTCGTGCACTCCGGCGCCAACTTGTCGGAGGCCGACAAAACCCAACTCAAGAAGCTCAACGAAGAAGGATCCACTCTTTCGCAGGCCTTCACGACCAAGCTGCTGGCCGCGACCAAAGACGCTGCCTTCGTGACCACCGACAAGGCTGCATTGGCCGGAATGTCCGATGCGCAAATTGCCGCTGCGGCCGAGGCCGCCAAGGGACGCAAGGTGGAAGGCTACGTCATCCCGCTGCAGAACACCACGCAACAGCCCGATCTCGGGGTGCTGCAGCAGCGCGCAACCCGGCAGAAGCTGTTTGAGAATTCCTGGGGCCGAGCGGAACAGAGCGGCACAAACGATACCCGCGACACCGTGGCGCGGCTTGCCGAATTGCGCACGCAGAAAGCGAAGCTGCTTGGCTTCCCGAACTACGCCAGCTGGAAGCTCGAAGACCAGATGGCGAAGAATCCAGCGGCCGCGCTTAAATTCATGGACTCCCTCGTACCCGGCACCACCGCCGCGGCGAAGCGCGAAGCGCACGACATCCAGGCGCTCATCGATCAGCAGAAGGGCGGCTTCCAGCTCGAGCCCTGGGATTGGGACTTCTATTCCGAGCAGGTGCGCAAGGTGAAGTACGACCTCGACGAATCGCAGATTAAGCCGTACTTCGAGCTGAACAACGTTCTGGAAAACGGCGTGTTCTACGCCGCCACCCAGCTGTACGGCATCACGTTCAAAGAGCGCAAGGACATCCCGGTGTGGCAGTCGGATGTTCGCGTATTCGAGGTGAGCGACGCCGACGGCAAGCCCCTGGCCCTCTGGTACTGCGACTACTTCAAGCGCGACAACAAAAACGGCGGCGCCTGGATGGACAACCTGGTCAACCAGTCAAAGCTGCAGGGCACGCTACCGGTGGTCATCAATGTCGCGAACTTTGCGAAGCCTGTTGAGGGACAACCGGCGCTATTGAATTTCCGTGATGTAACCACGATGTTCCACGAGTTCGGCCATGCGCTGCACGGGATGTTCGCCGACACGATGTACCCGACGCTTTCCGGAACCTCCGTGGCGCGCGACTTCGTGGAGTTCCCGTCGCAGTTCAACGAGAACTGGGCGACGTACCCGGCGGTCTTTCATCACTACGCGAAGCACTACCAGACGGGCGAGGCCATGCCTGCGGAGCTGATGGCGAAGATCAAGAAGTCGCTGAAGTTCAACCAGGGATACGCATTCACCGAGGTGGTCGCGGCCGCGCAACTCGACATGCAATGGCACACGCTTCCGGCGGGCACTCCGTTGCAGAATCCGGACGAGTTTGAGAAACAAGCGCTCGAAAAGACGCATCTTGCATTGAGCTACGTGCCATCACGCTATCGTTCCAGCTACTTCGCTCATATCTGGGGCGGAGGCTATTCAGCGGGCTACTACGCGTACCTGTGGGCCGAGATGCTCGACCACGATGCGTTCCAGTGGTTCGAAGATCACGGAGGTCTGACGCGCGCGAACGGCGATCGTTTCCGCAAGATGATTTTGTCGCGCGGGAACACCGAGGATCTCGAAAAGATGTACGACGCGTGGCGCGGCGCCAGCCCGTCGGTCGAGCCCATGATGAAGTTCCGCGGACTGGTTCCGGAGAGCGGCAAGTAGTAGAACCTGAGTCGGAGCGTCGGCCAACCCGACGCTCCTCCACTCTACGGGGAGCTCTCGGAACGCGAAGCGGTCGCGTCTTGGAGATCTTTTGGGTTGTAGTGCACAATGTAACGCGCGATTGGACAAACCGTCAGTTGATCGGCAACGTAGGCTTTGTTCCGATCCGCGATTCCAGCACGCGCCCAGATTCTGTAGGCTTTCCCGGCCACTTGATATTCCACCAGGCATTCTCCCGCGTAGTAGGTGGCGGTAAGTTTTCCATTCGCCGGGACTTCTACGACGCGAAGGGAAACAGGAGTTCCGTTTGTCTGCGGCCACGCAGCCCGAATACGCGAACGCCGCTCCGCAAGATAAGGGAGTAACACCAGCACGGCCATGCAGAAGGCACTGAGGCTCAAGGCGAAAATGAATTTCCCGTTATAGCGCGAATCGTCTTGCATCGACTCAGTCCCTGCGTTCTTGAATGCGTGGGCGCCGTCATACTGCGCGAGTCATCTTGTTGTGTCAAGCGGTGCTCTGCAGTTTCCCCTTGCCAGTACTGATCGCACCTGAGAATCTTCCCGGATGTCCCCGCTGACTTTCTCGCAAACGACTCCCGCCCAGCGCCGAACGCTTCTGGCTGCGTCTCTCGGCTGGATGCTCGATGCTTTCGACGCGATGCTCTACGCCCTGGTCCTCGCCCACATCATGGTCGACCTCGGGATGAGCAAGGCCACGTCGGGGTTTCTGGCGACGCTTACGCTGCTGGCCTCGGGCATCGGCGGCGTGATGTTTGGCTTTCTTGCAGACCGGATCGGGCGAAAGCGGGCGCTGATGCTGAGCATCCTGACTTACTCGCTCTGTTCCTTCGCCTCGGGGCTCTCGACTTCGATTCTGATGCTCGCGATTTTTCGTTTCATACTCGGGCTCGGCATGGGCGGCGAGTGGAATACCGGCGCGACACTGGTCGCCGAAACCTGGCCCACCGAGTTGCGCGCGAAGGCGATTTCGATCGTGCAAAGTTCGTGGGCGATCGGCTACGCGCTGGCCGCGCTGGTGGCGGGCATCGTTCTGCACTACGCCAACTGGCGCATGGTGTTCTTCGTTGGAGTTCTGCCGGCAATTGTGACCCTGTGGATTCAGAGCAGCGTACCGGAATCAGCGATGTGGCAGGAACATCAGCGGCTGGCGAAAGATTCGACGCGCATTGCGGGCCAGCAAGCTTCCCATGAGCATGCCAGCTTCATCGGAATTTTCCAGCCGCCGTACATGCGCTATACGTTAGCGTTGCTGTTCGCCAATTTTTTCGGAATGTTTGCCTGGTGGGGTCTGTTCACGTGGCTGCCTCCGTACCTGTCGCTTCCGGTGAGTCAGGGCGGACGCGGGTTCGGCGTCGTGGGGACAACCACCCTGCTCGTCACGCTGAATCTGTTCGGAATGTTTCCCGGCTACGCGAGTTTCGGATGGATCGCCGATCGACTCGGCCGGCGGCGGTCGTTCCTGCTCTACACGCTGACCGCAGCGATTCTCGTCCCCCTATATGCTATGGCGCGCCAGCCCTGGGTGATCCTGATTCTCGGCATGCTCACTGCATTCTTCGGGACGGGATTCTTTTCAGGTTCAGGAATCATTGGCAGCGAAATCTTTCCCACGCGCGTACGCGCCCGCGCTCTCGGCTTCACTTACAACGGAGCTCGCACACTAAGTTCGATTGCGCCGTACGTGATTGGACGGGTCGGTCAGGCAAAAGGATTGAGTTGGGCGTTCTTCTTGTGCTCGGGGGCATTTTTTCTCTCGATGCTGACGGCGACGCAATTGCCCGAGACGCGCGGGAAGGTGTTGGAGTAAGAAGAGCTGCGCGCTACGAGCTTTGAGCCTCGAGCAAGAAATTGCTGCGGTATTTTTCTTAAGCCTCCTCCGATCACAACTGCTGGTCGTGAGATGGAGCAGTGGCTGAGATTTCGGCTCGTCAATCAGTCTTGCGCTCAAGGCCCGAAGCTCATAGCTCGTAGCTCACTCAATCGGCTCAACAATCGTAGCTTCTCCTCCGGCCCGTTCCGGCAGCTGCACAATCACAATGGCCGCTAGCACGATTACGATTCCCAATGCTTGCACGGGACGAAGCCCCTCACCGAGCAACAAAGCTGCCAGCACAATCGAAAACACCGGCTCAAGACAACTGACTACGATGGCGCGAGTCGGCTCGAGATATTGCAAGCCGGCGAAGTACAGAGAGAAGGGCGCCAGCATCGAGACCACCGCGAAGATGGCCAGAAACGCCAGCTGGTCGCCGGAGTAGTGAGCCGCTGCGAGCTTCCACGGGGGATTGACGAATATCCAGAAAGCGGCGGCGCTGAAGGTGGTGTAGAGCAGCACGATCCAGCGGTCGTAGCGCGCAAGCAGGCGGTGTCCGGCGATGTTATAGAACGCAAACGACACCGCTGCCAGGAGGGCGGCCATCACACCAACCGGGTTCAAGCGAACTCCGCCCGCCCCGACTATTCCAATCGCAAGCGCGCTGCCGAGCACGGCCAGCCCAACCGCCGCCACCCGTTGCGCGGTCGCTCGCTGCAATCCGCGAACCACCATGTAGAGCAATACCAGTACAGGCGCCGTGTACTGCAGGACAATCGCGGTGGCCACGTTCGTTTTTTGAATTGAGAGGTAGTAGAGATAATTCGACGCCGCCACGCCCAGGATTCCCAACGCCAGGGTGCGGCCGAAGTCCCGCGCAGGCAGCTTGAGATTCCGCCAGCCGCGCCGCGAGAGAAGCACCGGCAGCAACACCAGAAAGGAAATCGTCGTTCGGCTCTGGGAGAGAATCAGGGGATCGATCGGTTGCAGCGCCTGGCCGGAGGGCAGCAGCTTGCCGGTGAAGGCGGCTCTGCCCAGCGTGGCGGCCACTCCCCAAAGCAGAGCTGCGGACGCGATGAAGACGTATCCGCGAACCGGGTGCGCCTTATTCGTCAAGGATTTTGTCGATGCGCTCAGGATCGAAGCCGATCAATACTTCGTCGCCGATCACGAGCGTGGGGGTCGAGTGGCTCTTGTACTTCTCCGTCAGCTCCCGAACAGCCTCGGGATCGCGTGTAATGTCGCGCTCTTCGAAGGCTACGCCCTTCTCGGTGAGCAACATTTTCAGCACCTGGCAGGGCGGGCAATCGGGTTGGGTGAACAGTACGATCTTGGGTTTCATCGCCACAATAGAGATGCGGCCGCACGCCTTCACGGTCCGGATGATTTTCTTACGGCTCGAGCAGTTCGATCTCGGAGGTGATCTTCGCCGTCTTTTCAAGCATGGCCGAGACCGAGCAATATTTCTCTTTCGATAGCCGCACCGCGTCTTCTACCGACTTGCGGGAGACCTTGCCGCCAACAACGTACGTCAGTTTGATCGATGTGTAAACCGTTGGGGGCTCGGGCGCGCGTTCGGCCGAAGCGCGCACTTCGACGCTCGTGAAAGGCTCGCGCTTTTTGCGGAGGATGCTCGCCACATCGTAACCAGTGCACCCGCACAGGCCGATGAGCACAAGTTCCATCGGACTGTTGGCGGTCTTCTTGTCGCCGTCGAGGACGATGGCGTGGCTGCTGCTCGATTCGGCCGCGAAGCGTTGATTGTCTAACCACACGGCTTTGGCTTCGGTCATAACGGTATCACTTCACCTCAGCGGCTGAAGCCGCTCTAATAACTCGCCTATATGGCACGACTGAAGTCGTGCCCTTCCCTTGAACCTGCCCGGAGCTGGTTTGTTTGCCGTCTGTGAAGTCGTCCCTTCCCGCTTCGTCTTACCTCCGGTTGTCCGTCATCGGCTCGGGATGAATCAGTACCCGGAACAACTCGGGCGCGTCCTGCTTGAAGCGGATCTCCAGATCGGTCTGAATGTCATGCACCCGCGACAGCGGCAAATTATCCGGAAGAGTGCAGTGGCACGAGACGTATAGCCGCCCGCGCACCCGCTTGATCTGGATCTCGTGCATATCCAGCACATCTGGAAATTCCGCCGCAATGGCCTTCAGGCGGCGTTCCAGTGCGGGATCGCGCACGATTTCATCCCCTGGCTCGATGGTCGCCGGCTCGCTTTCGATGTGCGTCAGAATCGAGGAAATGTCCGGCACCTCTTCGCGCATTTCGGCCTCGAGCGCCGTCACCCGATCGTGCGCCTCTTTCAACGACAGCCGCTCGTCGAGTTCCAGGTGCTGCTCCACAAGAATCCGCCCCTTCAAGTCCTGGACGCTGACATCGTGCACATTCAGGTTGTGCCGGGTCGCAACCGCGCGGATCTGATCAAAGATGTTCTCCTTGCGATCGGCGCGAGGTACGGAGTTCACGGTCACATCGGCGTCGGGCAACACATTGTGCACGGCAGCCCTTACCATTTCGGCGACTCTTTCGGAGTGTTGAAAGGTCACTGTACGCGCCAGGCCGACGGCGACGTCGGCGAAGTAGCGATTTCCCGCCCGGCGAATGCGCACGCGGTCGACTTCGAGGACACCATCTACGCGGCGCATGGCATCGATGATCTTGGAGCGTACTCCGGCGGGGGCGGCGTCGAGCAACGCATCCACGGTCTTGCGCGCCAGCCTCCAACTCACTTGCACGACGATGCCGGCGACCACCAGCGCGGCAATCGGGTCGGCATCTCGCAGCCACTCGATGTGGTAAGCGCGGCCGGCCAGAACCAGCAGCAGTCCCAGGATCACGACACTACTGGACCAGACATCGGTAGAAAAGTGCAGGGCGTCGGCTTCCAGCGCCTGGCTGTCGTACTTCTGGGCGATGCGACCAAGCAAGCGCGAGCGCCACACGTCCACACAAATCGAGATCAGCATCACCACGAACGCCCATACGGACGGCTCGATCTCGACTTTCTTGAAAAACAGACGCTCGATCGCTTCGTAGATGATCCAGACGCAGGTCAGCAGCAACAGGCCGGTTTCAATGAACGCCGAAAAGTTCTCCACCTTCCCATGTCCGTATTGATGGTCGGCATCGGCGGGCTTATCGGAGACACTGACAGAAAAGAACGTGATAATCGCGGCCACCAGGTCGAGCCCAGAGTGCGCCGCTTCAGAAAGTATGCCCAAGCTGCCCGTGGTGAACCCGACCACGATCTTGAGGCTGGTAATTGCAATCGCCGCCAGCACCGAATTGCCCGCCACCGAGCGTTTTTCCGCCCGCATGGAGGCAGACGAATACGGCATGGGCGATTCCGACATATGCCGTGATTATCTCTGTTGTGCGGCGCTTGCGTCCAACTTGTTTCCATGAACTAGCGAGGTACGCGTCACTGAGTGCACAGGAATTCGTGTGTTACGATCAGCACCAACCAAGGAATGAACTCCGGCAAGCCAACTGTAGTCGTCACCGGCGTCTCGGGAAATCTCGGGCTCCGCCTCCTGCCCCAGCTTGGCGATTTTTCAGTGATTGGTATCGACGTGGCCCCTCCCAAGACGGACCTGCCGATCCGCTTCGTGCGCATGGATCTAGGCCTCGAGGAGTCGTGCCGCGCGCTCTACAACCTGTTTCGCGAAACCCGGCCGTTCTCGGTCGTGCATCTCGCCTTCGTGCTCGACCAGCAGCGCGCGGGCGTGGTTGACGTGGATCGCATGTGGCACATCAACGTGGCCGGCACGGCGCGCGTGATGGAAGCCATCACGGAAGCGAATCGCAACGAAGACACCGGCATTCGCCAGTTCATTTTTCCGAGCAGCGTGGCGGTGTACGGCCCTGACGTGCCCGGCCCAGTGACCGAGGACTTCGGCTTCGACGCGCACACCCTGCCCTACGCAATTCACAAGCGCGAGTGTGATGAAGTGGTGCAGCAGCGCGCTCCCTCATTGCGGGGATGCAGCGTTTACATCCTGCGCCCCCACATTTTCGCAGGGGCGAGCGTCGACAACTACATGCTCGGCGCGTTCCGCGGATCGCCCAACGGCAAGGGTAAACGGGCCGCGAAGATGCGCAAGGAGGGCAAGCGGCTTCCCTGCATGCTGCCCTATGGCCAGCGTTTTCTCGACAACCAGATCCAGTTTGTCCACGTGGACGACATGGCGCGCCTGATTGCCTGGATGCTGAAGCGCGAACCGGAAGCCCGGCGCTTGACCATCCTCAACGTGGCCGGGCGCGGCGAAACGCTCACGTTCGGCCGCTGCATCGAGATGGCCCGCAGCAAACTGATCCGCGTGCCAGGAAAATGGGCGATGCGGCTGGTGCTGGAGTTTCTGTGGAAGATGGGGATCTCAGCGATCCCTCCCGCGGCCGTGCCTTACATGAGCGGCCAATACATCATGAACACCGATCGGCTGAAGAAATTTTTGGGGGACGACTACGAGAAGGTGATCCGCTACTCAGTGGTCGACGCCTACGCCGACTCCTTCAAAGCGCCCGCGCCTGTGGGCGAAGCTCAGAAGCTCGTCGCCCGCTGACGGGCGTCAACCCTTACATTCAACTGCAGCAATTTAAAAATTGTCATCCACATTAACAATTGTCATCCTGAGCGAAGCGAAGGACCTGCTTTTCTCTGCTCCAAGGACGAACGTCGTGGGCTACTTCACTCCCTGGTACAACCCCGCGGTGCCAAACGTGTAAGGCGTCCACGAAGCTTGGCTGAAACCCGCGGTGCGCATGCGAGCGATCATTTCATCAGGCCGAGGAAATCGTTCAACAGAAGCGGGCAGGTAGGCATAAGCCCCCTTCACTCCCGAGATCGCCGTCCCCAAGGCGGGTAGCACGCGATGGAAGTAAACGCCGTACAACTTGCCGACGACTCCATCGGGCTCAGCGCATTCGAGGATTCCCATTTCACCACCCGGCCGAAGCACGCGGACAATCTCGCGCAGACCAGCGTCGTAGTCGGCAAGATTGCGGAAACCGAACGCAGATGTAACCAGATCGAGCGAGGCGTCAGCGAATGGCAGGTTCAGCGCATCCGCCTCGATCCAGCGCGGCGAGTTCCCGTTCGACTTGCGCACGGCCCGCTCCAGCATGGCATGGGAGAAATCCAGGCCAGCGATCCGGGCACCGTCGCTCCCGGCCTGGCGCTTCAGGGCAAACGTCATGTCTCCCGTGCCACAGCACAAATCCAGCACTCGTGCATCGCTGCGCCGCAGGATAGCGGAGAACGACCGTGCCGTTCGCCACCACCACCAGCGGTCGATGTTGAAGGAGAGAACGTGGTTCAGCAGGTCGTAGCGTGGCGCGATGGCGGAAAACATCTCGCGCACGGCCTGCGCGGCAGAGGCGCGGTCGGTCGCGCCCTCAGGAGCGGCGCCGATCACCGATGTTTGTTCTCGTTCTGTCATTCGAAAAGAACTTGGGCAGCTAGGGCAGTTGTAGCGCCGCCGTCTCGGCGGCAGTCCGGCGGGCGTCTCGCCCGCCGCGGGCGAGGGCGAGACGTCCTCGCGACTGCCGGCAAGATGCCGGCGCTACCAAACAGCGTTCGCGCTCACCCTCGCGACAACTCTTGAATTTCTTTCACGGCGGCGAGCACCAGTTCGCCCGGCACGTCGTTCACGATTTCCACCTTCCCTATCTCGGTGGGCAGTACGAAGTGCACTTTCCCGTTGCGTGTCTTCTTGTCGGACTGCAGGCGCCTCAGGATGCTCTTTCCTCGTACCTCGAGTTTCGGCAGTCGGCCAACATCGCGCGTGGCATCACGGATGCGCAGCGCGTCGCCCTCGCTGAGCTTGCCCACGCCTGCAGCCACCCGGGCAGCGGCGATCATGCCCCAGGCCACCGCTTCGCCATGCAACAGGGTACGGTAGTTGGTCTCGGCCTCGAGCGCGTGCCCGATGGTGTGTCCGAAGTTCAGCACGCGGCGCAAGCCGTTTTCCTTCTCATCCACCGAAACCACGTGCGCTTTCAGGCGGACTGACTCCGCGATCAACCTCTCGACGGTAGCCGGATCGCGTTTCGCGATGGCGGCACGGTTCTGCTCGAACTCGCGAAACAGGTCGGGATTGCCGATGACGCCGCACTTCAACGCTTCGTAGAGTCCCGCGCGATATTCGCGCTCCGGCAGCGACGACAGGACGGCCGGGTCGATCAGCACCGCGCGGGGCTGCCAGAAAGCGCCGATCAGGTTCTTCCCGGCTTTCAGGTTGACGCCCGTCTTGCCGCCGACCGAAGCATCGACCTGCGCAAGGACAGTGGTCGGAATCTGAACGAATTCAACGCCTCGCATGTACATGGAAGCGAGAAAGCCGGCCACGTCACCGGCCACTCCGCCGCCAAAGGCAATCACAACCGCGTTGCGATCCGCGCCAAGGCCGCTGAGCTTCTCTGACAGCAACTCGACGGTTGCGAGCCGCTTGTGCCGTTCGCCCTCCGGCATTTCGAGAAACTTCGCATCGAAACCGGCACCGGTTAGCGACGCCATGAGTTTCTTGCCCCATTTTCGACGGACCGGGGCGACGGTTACCACGAACAAACGGCTTCCGGCCGGCAGGAGGTCGCGAAGGATTCCCCCGGCCTTGGCTAGCAGGCCGGTTTCAATCATCGCCGCGTAGGAACGCGGCTTCACGTCGACGGGGATGGTGATCATCGAACTTCCATCATAGAGCATCGGCAATGCGCAAGCCGAAACTCCTAATGTGTTGTCATCCTGAGCGCAGCGAAGGACCTATGCACTTTGCGCACCGCTCCGCAAGGGCTTACGCCGCAGTTTTTTTTCTCGGCCACAGCACCGACGCCACCACCGAAACCGCGATCACTCCGGCCACTGTACCGAGCGCCACCACCGTCGGCACCGTGTAGTAGTGCGACAGCAGCATCTTTGCACCGATCAGGATGAGAACGAGCGACAGCCCGTAGTGGAGATATTCGAACAGATCCATCATGCCTGCAACGGCGAAGTACATGGAGCGCAGACCCAGAATGGCAAACACGTTCGAGGTGTAGACGATGAACGCGTTCAAGGTGATAGCCAGCACGGCCGGAATGGAATCGACGGCGAAGATGATGTCGGTGGTCTCGACCACCAACAGAACCACGACCAGCGGGGTCGCATAGAGGCCCGGGCGGCGGACCCAGAACTTCTCTCCCTCGTAGTCCTCCGTCACCGGAATCCACTTGCGAAACAACTTCAGCAGCGGATTGTTTTCGGGATGAATTTCCTCATCCCCCTGGCGCAGCAGCTTGATTCCGCTGTAAATCAGCAGCCCGCCGAAGACATAAATCAGCCAGTGAAAGCGCTGGATGAGGCTGATACCCGCAATGATGAAGATTCCGCGCGTAATCAGCGCGCCCAGGATTCCCCAGAACAAAACCCGGTGCTGCAACTCGCTCGGCACACGGAAGTACCGGAAGACGACCAGAAAGACGAACAGATTGTCGATGCTGAGGGAAAGCTCGATGACATATCCGGTCGCAAACTCCAGACTCTCAGTGCGTCCATGCCAGAAATAGACGAGGACGGCGAACGCGGTGGCGAGCCCGATCCACATCGCGCTCCAGCCAAGGGCCTCGCGGAAGGTCACCGTGTGCACGCGGCGGTTGAAGACGCCCAGATCGAGCGCCAGCATCACCAGCACGAAGACGTTAAAGAGAATCCAGAAGAGTAGCAATGTAAGCCCCGAAAGTTGTTGGTAGCGCCGGCATCTTGCCGGCAGTCGCGAGCGCATCTTGCGCTCGCTGGGTGCGGGCGAGCAGTATTCGCCTGACGCTCATGGCGGCCGGCGGGACGCCGGCGCTACCATTTCGCTTCGGCAACCGCTACTTCGCCCTTCCGCGCTTGCCGCTCTCCCACTCCGCCCAGATCCCGAGTTGCTTCATTTGTTCGTCAGAGTGCGTATCGCGCAGAATCTTGTCGATTTGCGCGCGCGTGAGGCGCGGACCGATGCGTTCGCGGGCGTTGGCGATTCCGTATACGACCACTGTCATCTCGGCCACATGCTTTTTCAATTGCGGGATGTCGACCTTGTCGTAGGTATCGGAAATGGCGTGATAGTTCTCCAGGTAGTTGGCTTCGACCTGCCAGGCGACCAGCGTCGGCACTCCTTCCAACAGGAAATCGTAATGGTCCGTGCCCCACTCCACGTCGTCGGTCTTCAGCTCCTCCACACCAAATTGCTTGAGGGGAGCGACCATCGGTTGCAGGGCCTCGACCATATCTTTTCGTCCACCGAGCGAGAAGCCGGTGACCCGGCCGGTGCCGGAGTCGATGACCGCGACTCCCGCAGCCTTATCGAGTTCGTTGCGATGGGCGACCGCGTATGCGCGTGAGCCCATCATTCCCTCTTCTTCGCCAGAGAACAGGATGAAGCGAATCGAGCGTTTCGGCCTCAAGCCCGAAGCCTTGAGCGTGCGCAGCGCGTCGATCACGAGCGCGGCATTGCAGCCATTGTCGAGCGCGCCCGTGCCCAATTCCCACGAATCAAGATGCGCGCCGAGGATCACGAATTCGTCAGGCTTTTCGTTTCCCCGAAGCTCGGCGACGACGTTTGACGACGTGATCGGACCACCAATCTTGTTGGGAATCGTCAGGTCGGCCCAAACTGGGTGCCCCGAACCCAGGAGCCTGCCAATGCGCTCGCCGTCTTCGCGCGCCACGACGATCATTGGAAGTTTTTCGATCTCACCAGCCGATGCGTTGGTGTGGCGATACAGGATGTCGTGCTCGCGGGTGGCGATGAATGCGATCGCCGTGGCCTTGCCTTTCACGGCCGCATCGATGACCGGTGGGGGATCCGTGTACTCGTTGAAGAGGTCATCCCATTTCTTAAGCACATCGGAATGAACGAGAATCAGTTTTCCGGAAATATCGCCCACTCTCTTGAACTCAGCCGCGGTACCTTTGCCCACGTCGACGACGGGCACGTGCTTGGCTGTGAGGGCCGGGGCAAGCCCAACCGAGACGGCGCGCAGCCGGAACTCTAAGGCGGGCACCGAGGAAAGCTTGCTGTCCGTGGCGGTTCCGGTGGTAGAAACCGTCACGACGGTCGCGCCCTCGGCCCACGAGTGCGGGAGCTTGAAGTCTTCGGTCTGCACGCGATCGGCGCCTGCTTCCTTGAACGCGGCTACTCCCCAGGCAACGGCGCGATCCATGGCGGGCGTTCCCGGAACGCGGCCTCCGATTTCATCGGTCAAGCGGCGCAGGTTGTGCTCAATGGGCGATGGCTTGAGCGCGTCCTGGATGAGAAGATCGGCGTCGGACTTCGCTTGCGCGCCTGCGAGTGCCGCAGCCAAGAGCACGCAGGCCGGGCAGAGAACGCTGAGCAACCGGGAATTTTTCATAGGAGCCGTCATTAGAAATCAAATGCGGGAAAACGGAAAGGCGGGAAAGCAGGTATCAGGTCTTGGCTTTGTGTGTCAGGTCTTGGTTTTGTAGCGCCGGCGTCCCGCCGGCAGTCCGGCGGGCGTCTCGCCCGCCGCCTTTATGGGCAATATGAAGCGAGGGCGGGACGCCCTCGCGACTGCCGGCAAGATGCCGGCGCTACTGTCGCATCGCTTCCTACCGCGCGTCCAGCATCCACACCGTCTGCAGGATCACGTCGCCCACGATCTGCAAGCTTTTGGGGCTGAGCTTGTCCATCGTGTCCTGCGGCGTATGGTGGAACACGTCCTCGTAGCCGTAGTCGAGGTCGATCAGGTCGGCGCTGGGGACACCGATCTTCAGGAACGGAAGGTGATCGTCATCTACAGAAATCTTGCGTTCGAAGAAATGCGATTGATAACCCAGTTGCGTGGCCGCCTGGTAGATAAGATCTTCAAGCCAGGGCGTCGAGAAGGTCTCCTGCTCGATGTTGAGGTCGGCGTCGCCAATCATGTCGGCCAGCAGAAGCGCTTTAATCTTTTTCGTTGTGCCGTCTTTCTGCCAGCGCTCCGCCAGATGCTTCGTTCCGTAGAGGCTGTCGGCGTCAGACCACTTCTGCATGGCCTCCTCGCCGTCGGTCCACACCAGCCACACGCTATAGCCGTCGCGCTTCTTCCCGCGAATCTGGTTTGCGATTTCCAGAAGAATGGCAGTTGACGAACCGCCGTCATTCGCGCCTACGTACTTCGTGTTGCGCAGAGGATAGTTCGTGTCGTAGTGCCCGGCGATCACGATGATGCCATCTTTGGTGCCGGGAAATTTTGCGATGATATTGCGCACCGGGAACTTTCCCTCGACCGTGTCGGCGGTGAAGCTGTCGCTTTCCACCTCGTCGCCCTTCAGATGCGACAGAATGTAATTCTCAAGCTTCCGGTGATTCTCGCTGCCGATCGGTCGCGCCCCGAATGCGGTCACTTCTTTCGTGTATTGCATGGCGCGTGCGGCGTTGATTTTCGGCGCCGGCCCGACCGGCCCCGTTTGCACAGGAGCAGGTGCAGGTGCGGGAGCGCTGCTGGTTTCCTGAATTGCAGGCTGCGCGGCCTGCGCATCGGTCTTGGCTGGCTTGCACGAAATAGCGCCCACCAGAACCAGCGCCAGCAGCATTGTCATTGCTCCCTCACTCTCCACGACGCGCCTCAACCCTTTTCTTGCCGCTCGCGCCGAGCTCGACGCTGTTTGGGATGCACTAACCATGCAATACCGATGGACAAAACGTACAAGCCCACCATCGGCGCCGCGAAAAGGCACATATTCAGAATGTCGGTGGTGGGCGTCAAGATCGCCGCAATGATGAAGATCACCAGGATCGAGTAACGCAGATTGCGCCACATCCAGCCTGCCGTCACGATCCCCATTAACGACAGGAAGAACACGAGGATCGGCATCTCGAAAATCACGCCCATGCCGACGACGATGGCGAGGAACAGATCGGTGTACTCGCCGATGGTGATCATGGGCTGAAATTGTTTGGAGTAACTGATCAGGAAATCCAGAGCGGCCGGGAAGACGATCTTGTAGCCGAACGCGCCTCCGCTACAGAACAGGATCACGGTCAGGAACACGAAGGGGAAAACGTATCTCTTCTCGCGCCGGTAGAGGCCGGGTGCGATGAAAGCCCACACCTGGTACAACACGAACGGCGACGTAAGAAAGAGGCCGGCCACAAACGCGGTCTTCAGATACAGATTGAAGCCGTCGGTGGGATTCAGGTAAACGAGCTTCTGCTCCAGGCCGTTCTTGCGCAGCGCCTGCATGATCGGCTGCTGCACGAAGTCGTAGATTTTCTCCGCATAACCCCAGCACGCGAAGAAGCCAACCACCATGGCGATGAGCGAATAGATAATGCGCCGGCGCAATTCCTCGAGGTGTTCGAGAAATCCCATCGCTGGCAAGCGGTCTTTTTCTGTTTCGGGCGCCTCGGAAAGCGTCTCAGGCATCGGGAGCAGCCTTGCTACCGGCTTCGCTGGGCGTCAACTGCGCGGGCACGTGCTCCACGGGAGGAACATCGATCAGCGTCCCGCTCGCAACTGAACCCACGGGTGGTTCAGTCGGAGGCAGAATCTCGGGCTTGGTTTCCCGCTCGATGTTGGCAATTTCGGTCTCGATCTGCGCTTTGAATTCATTCGAGGCGCGCTTGAACTCGTTCAAAGCCTTGCCAATCTGCCGGCCGATTTCCGGCATCTTCTTGGGCCCGAAGATAATGAGGGCCAGCAGAAAAAGAAACACCATTTCTGGGAAGCCAAGATTCATACCCAGACATGATACTGCCGGACTCTGATTGGCAGCAATGTGATCCAGATCACCCGCACTACATTTTCTCGTGGACTGATCCCCCTCATTTCAAGGTATCCTTGCGCGACCCGATGGCCGCCGACTCACCCTCCCCACAGCCGACAACCATCCCCAACTGGTCTGCGCGCATTCCGGCCCTGGATGGTCTGCGCGGAGTCGCGATCCTCCTGGTGCTACTGCGGCACGCCGTGTTCGGCGTGAGTTCGGTACAGGGCATCGAAACCCATTCGCCTGCAACGTTTCTCTTTTTGGCCGCCGGGCAATTGACCTGGAGCGGCGTCGATTTGTTTTTCGTGCTCTCCGGCTTTCTGATTGGGGGGATTCTGCTCGATGCCCGCCCGTCGCCCCGTTACTTCCAGACGTTCTACTTGCGCCGCGTCTATCGGATCCTTCCCCTCTATTTTGTGGTGATCGGGCTTTCGCTAGTGCCGCACTTGCTGGCGGAGTTTTCCCGAGCACGAGCCGCCCGCACATCCCCGCTCCCGATTCCGTGGTGGGCTTATGCGTTATTCATCCAGAATTTCTGGATGGCAGTGCTGGGAACGTTCGGCCCCAGCGGCATCGGCATCACCTGGTCGCTGGCGATCGAAGAACAGTTCTACCTGACCATCCCCCTGCTCATTCGCAAGGTGCGCGCGCGAAATCTGCTGATCGTGCTGTTGATGGTGATTGTCTGCGCGCCGTGGCTTCGCGTGCTGTTGCATTCCAGCATGATGTTTCCCGGACTGGCCAGCTACGTGTTGACGCCAGCGCGTGCCGATGCCCTGTGTCTCGGTGTAGTGGCCGCATTGCTCGTACGCAATCCAACGTTTTGGGAATGGCTGCAGTCCCACAGAACCACTCTATGGTCCGTGACCCTGCTGCTGTTTGCTGGTACGTGCTATATGACATGGCAGAGCTACGACGCGCTGTCCTTGCCCATGACGACCTGGGGATTTTCCTGGCTGGCCGTGTTCTATACCTGCATTTTGCTGATCGCGATTTTGCCGGGGCGTGGGATTGTCGTGCGCATCCTTCAGAACAAGCCCTTGATGTGGCTCGGAACGCTGGCTTACTGCAGCTATCTGATCCACGTCGCGATGATGAATGCGATACGGCATCCGCTCAAGGTGCACTACCCGCAATATCCGGTCGCGGCGTGGTTGTGCGGGGGCATTCTTGGAATGTTGTTGACGCTGGCGATCGCTTCCTTCTCCTACAAATATTTTGAGAAGCCTCTGTTGAAGCGGGGACACCAGTACAGGTACTGAGGGTCAGCATTCGCTCGGGTCACTGTGTCTTTCGCGATTACTTTGGTGTCTGACCTTCCGAAGAACGAGACTCAGCCATACGGGCTCTTTCAACCGAGAGTGTTCTTCGCAAGAATAGAAGTATGCTGAACGAGTCCCGTTCGTCCCTGCGTCAGCTGGCTTTGTTGGTCGTCGTCCTCTCAGTAATTTCTTTGCTCGGCTGCAGTGGCGGCATGTCGTCCACAGGTGGAGGGGCCGGAAACGGATCCGGCTCAGGTGGCTCAGGCGGTAGCGGCGGATCGGGCGGCACAGGCGGCACCACAACTTCCTGCCAGCAAATGGTTCTCGGCCAGAGCGCGAGCCTGGGCGGATTTCTTCCCTTCTCGGCAAACAGTCTCTGGAACACCGACATCTCGACCGCGCCGGTCGATTCGAATTCCAGTTCGATCATCAGTAATTACGTCGGATCGAGCACGCACATGCACCCCGACTTTGGGACCGATCCGACATACGGTATTCCCTATGTGATTGTGGACGGGAATCAGGCGCTGGCCACGATTCATCTGGGCGCCTACGCGGGCGACAGCGATCCCGGTCCGATGCCTGTTCCTGCGAATGCACCAGTGGAAGGTGGCGCGTCGAGCACAGGGGATCGACACGTATTGGTGCTCGACAACGCAAATTGCTTTCTGTACGAGCTTTACAACGCAGCGCCGGGGTCTGGTGGAAGCTGGAGCGCGGACTCCACGGCAGTTTGGGATCTGCTGGGCAATGAAACGCGGCCCTACACCTGGACTTCAGCCGATGCCGCGGGCTTGCCGATCTTTCCCGGACTGATTCGCTACGACGAAGCGGCCTCCGGCAACATCAAGCATGCTTTCCGGTTCACGCTTCCGCACACGCGCGCCGCGTTCGTACCGCCGGCCTCGCATTGGGCCGCGAATACAAGCGACGTCAGCGCTCCTCCCATGGGTATGCGGCTGCGTTTGAAGGCGAGCTACGACATTTCCGGATTCAGCACGCAAATGCAGACGATCCTGGCAGCGATGAAGAAGTACGGCCTGATTCTTGCCGACAACGGCAGTTCGCTGTACGTCACGGGAGCGTCCGACAGTCGTTGGGGCAGCGACCTCGACTCGCTGAAAACCGTGCCGGCCACAGCATTCGAAGTCGTGCAGATGAGCCCGATCTATACCGCATCCAACGTTCCGACGGGCTCGGCTCCGACCATCTCCAGCTTCACAGCCACCGCGAGTTCGGGGACAGGAAGCAGCGTGACGCTGTCCTGGGCCGTGAGCAACGCGACCTACGTCATCGTCAGTCCTGCGCCCGGCGCGGTGCGCGGCACAAGCGTCACCGTAAAGCCAAACGCGACGACCACCTACACCTTGTACGCAACCAACCAATACGATCGCGCGCAGGCGACCGTGACCGTAACGGTCCCGTGATCACCCGGTTGTAAATTACGGCAATACATCAAAAGAAAATCGCTGCAATCGCACCGTTTCTTCATACAATGCTGGATACAAATCGGCAGCCTCCTTGCTGCCTGCTCTTTATTGCTCGCGGTTGGGGTCGCGATGACAAAGCCTGAGTGGTTCGGACTAGCCCTATTGGGTTGCGGCGCACTGTTCGGCTTTCTGCTGGGCGGCGCGTTCGGCGTGGCGTTCGCTTGCGTCTGCCTGGTAGTCGGACTCGTTCTCCTGGTTGCCTCGGAAGCGCTGGGCACCAAGCACAAATCTTCGGATCCCAAGACTTCCTCCGAATCACCGACTCATCTGCTCGTTTTATTGAAGGAAGTGCACGCCCGCCCGCATCGCGCTGGCAAATTTCAGGAAATCACTGGCCCCCATCAGACGGGCCTGGAGTTCGAAATTTTTGTTCACTGCTGGCTGGTGAACGACACCGATGAGCGCATGGGCATCACAACGACTCGGTTGACCCTGACCAAGCCGGGGGGCCCGCCCGTTCTACTTGAGCGCGTTTACGGCGATCTCGGTAATTGGAAACTCGGCCGCTTGCGCGATGAACTCGATTCCTGGGGCGTGCGGTACCTGCAGGCCGCGCAAGAGCCAATGGCAGAGCTCCGATGGGAAGATCCCCTCGAAGGCGGCTCGTCGCGGGAAGGGTGGTTACACCTGCGAGCCGAAGATCTGACTCCAGCAGAAATGCAAAATGCCCGGCTCGAACTTGAGGTTCTGGACTCGCACCTGGCCAGTCACGTGGGACAAGTAATCGGACCGCACCAAATCCCTGGTCGGATTTGGCCATTCCGTCCGGAGCCGATGCCCGTCGCGACGATGCCGATGCCGTCCGATCCCGGCTCTCCCAGTCCGTCGCTAGGCTGACGCCACGCTTGTCGACCCAGTAAGCCTTTTTACCGCAGTGAAATAGGGAAGAAAGTTCGCCCTTCGGCTGATGTGCCGAACTCTTCCCCGCTGAGAACACCGAAGTCGGCTCCGAGACGTCTAACACCAGGTGTTCCAAAACTGGTCTTAATCGCTCTTTTTTCTTCATGTTCCCCGCATCTCGGCGGGCGATTTTCTCATCTCAACTGGTACGGTGTGGGATAGTCGCTTTGGTAACGTGACGAGGGTGAATCGATCACATAAGTTGCTGGTATTGCGTGCTATACTGCGCAAATTGTGCGGGATTTCCGGGGTTTTCTCCCCAAATGAAGGAATTTCAAGATGGCAGGTAGTTCCCGTCGTTCTCTTTTCCTAGTGGCCGTCATCCTGGTCGCTTGCGGTTGTCTGGGTATGCTTTTTGCGCAGCGCAGCCCAATGGTGCCGCCCAGCGCCGACTCCGACGTCAAGGACAGCCTGAAGCAGTTCACGCAGGTGTACCAGGTGGTCGAGGACAACTACGCCGAGCCCGTGAACGCCGACAAGGCCATCTACAACGGCGCGATTCCGGGCATGTTGCATGCGCTCGATCCGCACTCCAATTTCTTCGATCCCAAGTCCTACTCGCTGCTGCGCGAAGAACAACGCGGCAAGTATTACGGCGTCGGCATGACGGTCGGCCCGCGCAACAACAAGGTCATCGTGATTTTCCCGTTCGTCGGAACGCCTGCTTACAAAGCCGGCATTCACCCGGGCGACGTGATCATTGCCGTCGACGGCAAGTCCACCGACAACATGAGCACCTCGGACGTGGCGGACTTGCTGAAGGGCCCCAAGGGGACCACGGTCCATATCACGATCTTGCGCGAAGCCGTCGAGAAGCCTATGGAGTTCAGCCTGGTGCGCGACGAGATTCCGCGCAACAGCGTCGATCTCGCCTTCCTGATCAAGCCCGGCATCGGATACCTCCACATCACGGGTTTCCAGGAAACCACCGAGCATGAAGTTGCCGACGCGCTCGACAAGTTTGGAGACCTCAAGGGCCTGGTGCTCGATTTGCGCCAGAATCCCGGCGGGTTGCTAAGCGAAGGCGTGGGCGTGGCTGACAAGTTCCTGAAGAAGGGGCAGCTGATCGTTTCGCACCATGGCCGTTCTTCACCCGAAAAACGCTACACGGCGATGCACGGCAGCGGCGGCAAGGAATATCCGATGGTCGTGCTGGTGAACAAGGGCACGGCTTCAGCAGCGGAAATCGTCGCTGGAGCGATCCAGGATCACGACCGCGGCCTGATCGTGGGCGAAACCACCTTCGGCAAAGGCCTGGTGCAGACAGTCTATCCGCTGGCGGAAAACACCGGACTGGCTCTGACCACCGCGCGTTATTACACTCCGAGCGGCCGCCTGATTCAGCGCGACTACTCGAACATCTCGCTCTACGACTACTACTACAACCGCGACCCTGACGCGGGCGGCGCCAACAAGGAAGTGAAGCTCACCGATGGTGGACGCACGGTGTACGGCGGCGGCGGCATCACGCCCGACGTCAATGTGCCACCCGTGAAGAGCAATCACTTCCAGGACACGCTGCTGCAGCACTACGCGTTCTTCAATTTCGCGAAGCGCTACGTGGTCAAAAACAACGTCGCTAAGACCTTCACAGTCGACGACGCCCTGATGCAGGAGTTCCGGAAGTTTCTCGATGAAGAGAAGATTCCCTACACCGAGCAGGATCTGGTCGAGAACAATGACTGGCTCCGCTACAGCATCAAGAGCGAAGTGTTCGTGGACCAGTTCGGCCAGGACGAAGGCCTGAAGATTCGCGCGGAAAACGATCCGCAGATCATCAAGGCGCTTGACCTGCTCCCGCAAGCCCGGGCGCTGGAAGATCACGCGAAGCAAGTGATCGCCGAGCACAACGCTCCGAAGGCGGTATCGCAGTAGCGATTGAAGACGAATTGTCATCCTGAGCGGAGCGAAGGACCTATGCACCGGCTGTCTGCAAGAAATGCATAGGTCCTTTGCTGCGCTCAGGATGACATTGGTTTTTAGGCGGATCGCGGCTGCTGACGCTGTAGACAAAGTTACCCCCTGTCCTTCCTCCGCATTGACTTGCCTATTGCCCTATGTGAGAATCCGGCCATCAGTGGGCGTTTTCGCCGCATGGCTCGGCCGGTCTTCAGGAGCCTCGTGACGTATTTTCCGAATCCATCACAATTGGCGTCTCAAGGCTCGGCATGATGCTCGAAAGCGGGTGGATCCTGGCCGTATTTCTGGCCGCGTGGGCGGGCGTGATGGATTGGCGCTATCGCCGGATCCCGAACTGGCTGACAGTACCCGGGCTGGTGGCCGGAATTGCGGTAAATGCAGTCGCCAGCGGCTGGCCGGGAGCGAAGTCTTCCCTGCTGGGTGCGGGACTCGGCTTGCTGGTGCTGCTGCCGTTCGTGGTGATCAAGGCGCTGGGTGCAGGTGACTGGAAGTTGATTGGCGCGATCGGTGCCTGCCTTGGGCCAACGCGGCTGGTGGCGGTTTTGATCGGCTCGATGCTGGTTGCTGGCGTGATGGCCCTTGTGCTGATCATCTACAAGGGGCGGCTTCGGCAGGCGATTGGAAATATGGGGCGCATGTTGCGAGCCTTCTTCACGCTTCATCTGCCGGGCGCGGAGGTTTCGCTCGACAATCCCGACGCCGTGAAGATTCCTTTCGGCGTGGCCGTGGCGTTCACGGTGTTGCTTTTCGGAGTACGGCGCGCTTTCGGCGCAGTGTAGGAAGATATGAAACTGGTAAAGCGAATTCTGGTCGGAACGGCGGGAGCGGAAATTGCCGAGACCGCCGTGGTGCTGCCACTCCTGTTCACGGTGCTCCTGGGAATTTTCTTCTTCGGGCGCGCCTACAACATCTACGGAACCATCACGCAAGCAGCCATGCAAGGCGCGCGCGCGGCGGCGGCCCCCTCTTGTGCGACGTGCACCAACCAGACGCCGACGGCCGATCAGATCGCAACCAACATAGTGGCTCCGGTCCTGCAGGCTTCGCATCTTGATCCTGCGAGGGTCCAGGTTTTAACTCCGGCGGCGTGCGCATGCGGATCGGTGGCGTGCGGCAGCGCGGTGGCGTGTGATCCCGCAGGCGTTTCGGCGACGCCTTCGATCTGCGTGCAGCAGAATGTAAATATTTCGACCAGCGGTGGCGCTTCGCAGTGCGGGACCTCGGTCGCGTTCCAGTATCCCTACGGATTCAACCTGCCATTCCAGTCCTTCACTTTGCAGATGAAGGCAACCGCACAGATGCGAGTCGAGAACCAGTAATGCGGCTTACTCGCAAAATCGCACCGGTCCTGAGACCAGCGGCCACGCTCTGCCGCGAGACCAGTGGCTCGCAGATTGCCGAGTTCGCCGTGGCGTTGCCGCTGCTGCTCGTCATGGTGGTAGGCATCTTCGATTTTGGCAACGCCTACAACATCAAGCAGAAAGTCACGAACATCGCGCGCGAGGCGGCGCGCATGGGCGCGAGCCAGCCGACCGCGGACCTGACCAATCCCGCGCCAGCATCCATTCTGGCCATTCGTGACACGGTCTCCAGCGCTTTGCTGAGCAGCAAGTTGCCCGACTGCGGTCTGGGAACAACCGCCGCCACTCCCGCAGGCGGAGCCACTCCGTGGAAGTGGACTTTCACGACGTCGTGCGGGACCGCCGGCAACCTGGTCCTCTCCGTAGATCGGGGATATGTTTTCACCAGCACGCTGACCGCAGGCGGCAATTCGATCAAGATGATCAACACGCAGGTGACGCTGCTGTATCCCTACCAATGGCAGTTCAATCGCATCATCACGGTGATGTTACCCACGGCAATTTATCCCGGCACCACGCAGATTTCAGTTGCATCCATGATGGCGAACCAGATGTGAGGATGCCCATGATCCGACGCGGAACGAACCGACATCCAAAACACGGCGAGCGCGGAGTCACGATGATCCTGGTCGTGCTGGCCATGCTGAGCATGCTGGGCATCGTTGCCCTCGCGATTGACGTGATAACGCTCTATTCCGCACGCAGCGAGACGCAACGCGCCGCCGACTCGGCCGCGCTGGTGGCCGCCAAGATGCTGGTGGATGCAGGCGTGACCGGCGATCCCGGCAATGCGGCCCTGCAGACCACCGCACAGACGATCGCCACCACGGCAGCGAAAGACGTCGCCCGGCAGAGTGTAATCGCCGGACGACCCATCACGGCTGCTGATGTGACCGTGACGTTTCCGAATTCGGGGGCCGCCAGTTTTGCGATCAATCCCCAGGTGAGCGTCACGGTTCAGAACGCAAACCTGCCCACATTCTTTTCGCGCATCTGGAGCCGGGCTGCACTGACAGTACGTGCAACCGCCAGTGCGGAAGGATTCAATCCTTCAAACTCATCCTCAATTGGGGCGGCGGTGCGGGTACTCCGGTGGTAGCCCGCTGCGTGAAGCCGTTCATCATTCCGAACTGCGATCCCCAGTCATGCGGGGGCCGGATGCGGAGGAACCGGCGCGCTACCTTCTTCGATCCCGCGACGGGCGCGTTGACGAGTCCGGGCGCGGCGCCCAGCAGGGATCATCGGCGAGACCTTCCATCTGGTTTCGAACTGCGGGGCGGGCCCGGGTTGCGGCACGGCACAGCAGGGAGCGCCTACGCCGGTCCAGGGCGGTCGGCGGTCCAACAGTGCTACTACTATCCGGCTCAGTTGCCACCGCCGATCAATTCCTGCGCCGCTCGTCATGCGGAGGCGGCACTGACTTCGAGAACGATATCTCGTGCTGCAATCCGAGTCCGATCTCGTGCGGAACCACCGCGACCTTGCCCGCGGTAAACCAGTTGTCGGTGGACGATACCGTTTTTCCGGAAGGCGCAGGCGGCCCCGCGCAAAATGGGGTTGAGTGCCTGATTCATCAGAGGCCGGGCAATGGGCATGGACTAACCTCGATGACGGGTCCGCCGCTGACCTATCCGCTGCAGATTTCAGTTGGCAACAACCACCCTCTGGCGGGAACGGTGCTTGTCGGCAAACGATCTAGTGACCACGAGCGATTCGCTGGTGACGGTTCCTGTCTATGACGGAGTCGCCAAGCCCGGTGCATCCGCGGTGAACATCATTGGATTTCTGCAGGTCTTCATCAACCAGTCGTTCCCGGGCGGCGGGCCGAAAGCTGGCGAATTTCAGGTGACGGTGGTCAACGTGGCGGGCTGCGGCAACAATGCCACGGCCCCACCGGTATCCGCCAGTTCGGCCATACCGGTACGCCTGATCCACCAATAATTTTCAGGGTTCGCGGGCGAGGGCGCCGCACTACACGAGTTCCAATCGAGTCAGTCTAGTTCGGCGGCGCCGGAGGATCTCCCGGCTGCGGCGTCGTGTCGGGCGGCATCGAGTCGCCTTGCGGCTGCGAATCATCGTCGACTACCGGCGCCGGAGGTGGCGGCGGGACACCTACGCTGCGTTGCGGAGGCGTCTGCATCTGGGCCACCGGAGTGATCTCTTCGTCGGAACCCGAGCCCGAGGAAACCACGCCCCCCGGCGTCTTCGGACTGAGAATCACGCGCTCGACTTTATTGGCGTCAGCATCAGTGCCGACAATGATGAAGTTGTAGCGCGAGCCTTCCAGCAATTTCGAAATCACTTCGCGCTGCGTCCCGGGTCCCAGCATGACGGCGACGATTTCCTGGTCCGCACCCACCGGCACGCCAATGTCCGCGTTCAACTGCGTGCGCAGTTCGTTCAATACCTCCGCCAGCGAAGCCTTGTTCGAAACCAATCTCAACTTGTCGTCCTGGAGAGTGACCTCCACTTTCTTGACAGGCGGAGGAGGCGCGGCGGCGCCGGCTGCCGTAATGCTCTGAGCTGAGGGTGGCAAAGTGCCTCCCGCGGCCAGTGGGTAATTTCACGATCACCGACTTGGCCGACGGGAATACCTGGTACACCTGCGCAGACTTCAGATCGAGCACGACGCGAGTCACGGGCGGCTTGGCGCTCAGCAGGCTCACCCGCACACCTTTCACTTCTCCCTGATTCACGACCATCGCGCGCAATTGCGGGCCGGGCAGGGCTTGCGGGAAGTCGATGACCAGGCGATCGGGCCCCGTCACGGTCTGCACCGCAGGCTCGATGCGCTGGCTGGTTTCGATCTCGATCTCAGTGGCGTCGCCGGATTTCAGCACGGCAACCTTCTTGACCTGCGCGTTGCCCGAACCTACGGGCCAGCGCGAAACCGTAATTCCCGCCACGGCTTCAGGGGCAGGAGCCGGAACACGCGCGGCCGTAGTCGTCTTCACAGAAACGGGCCGGATGGCGGTAGGTGGGGCGGCGGTCGCGGGTCGGACCGACAAAGTGGGCTCGGGCGTTGGCGCGGACGGAGGCTCCGGCGTCGCCGCAGGCTCAGCCGATGGATTGGCAGCGACGATCGTGCTGCCCTCTCCAAGTTTCACGATGACCGACTTGCTCGCCGGAAAAAGCTGGAACGGCAGCGGCGCGGTTAGATCGACCACCACCCGCGTCACGGGCGGATTGATGGTCACGCGGCCGATGCGGACGCCTTTGACGGCACCCTTATTCACGGTCAGGGCGCGCAGTTCCGGGCCCGGCACGGCGTCGGAAAAATCAATGATCAGGCGATCGGGGTCGGTGACCACCTGGGTCAGCGGCATGACCCGCTGGCTGGTTTGGATTTCGATTTGCAGACCATCACCCGACTTCACGACCGCAACATGGCGAATTTGCGCCTTTTGCGCGGTACTTGCCGGGGTTAGGGAGAGGAAGAAGCCCGCTACCAGGAGAGAGATCCAGACGACCTTGGGGAGGAGGTTCATTGCGTAACCTACTTTGTGCGCGATTGTAGCAGCCCCAGGTACCTGTGAATTACACAATAGTCGTAGTACCGTGGGGTTCCAAAAGTGGGGCAAATAGCCCGTCCGCGGCCCCATCCAACGCCTTGCCTTGGAGAATCTCGACCAGTTGGGCTAGAGCTAGATCGCCATACTCAGGATCCTTTCACGGAAAATTGCCCCCTCTGATTGCGGCGAATGAAAGCGGATCACTGCACGAAACGCACTCTTGTGGCAAACTTACGGCTCACACAAAACTGCACGTATTCCACATCATGGCTCGATCGCGCTGGTCGCTGGTCAAATTCAACTTGCTGAGAGAAACAATGCCCACATTCGGTATCCGGCTTCGCGCATTCATTCCTTCCCTGCTGACAATCGCTTCAGTATCGCTGCTAAGCGGCATCGCTTCTGCTCAACCACAGCCGCAGATTCATGTGATGCCGATGCCGGCCTCGGTGCAGTTGGGATCAGGACAACTGCCCATCGATCGCTCTTTTGCCGTTTCCATTTCCGGGACGCGTGACGAGATGGTGGATCGCGCCGTGGATCGTTTCAAGGACCAATTGACGCGGCGCACCGCCCTGCTGCTGCAAAAGCCCACGGACCCTGCCCACACGACGCTCACCATCCACGCCGATCACGGCAGTCAGAAAGTGCAGAAGGTGGGTGACGATGAGTCTTATGAACTGGTCGTCACGGAATCCGGCGCCAAGCTCAACGCGCCGAATCCGCTTGGGGTTCTGCATGGCCTCGAAACCTTTCTGCAGCTGGTCACTATTACTCCGAGCGGTTTCGCGGTCCCGGCGGTCACGATTCACGATCAGCCCCGCTTCGTGTGGCGCGGCACGCTGATCGATGTGGGCCGGCACTTCATTCCGATCGATGTCCTCAAGCGCAACATCGATGGGATGGCCGCGGTCAAGCTGAACGTGCTGCACTGGCACCTCTACGACAGCGAAGGCTTCCGCATCGAGAGCAAGCGCTTCCCCAAATTGCAGGAAGACGGATCCGACGGCCGCTACTACACGCAGGAAGAGATTCGCGATTTCATTGCCTACGCGCACGATCGCGGCGTGCGCATCATGCCTGAGTTTGAAATGCCGGGACACAGCCGCTCGATGTACGTCGGATATCCCGAACTCGCCAGTGGGCCGGGCCCCTACAAGATGGAACCGGGTGCGCCCGACGCGGAGATGGATCCAACGCGCGAGGAAACCTACAAGTTCCTAGACAAATTTCTGGAAGAGATGGCCGGGCTCTTTCCGGACGAGTACTGTCCATATTGGCGGAGACGAAGTTGCCGGCAAGGAATGGGAAGTCAATCCGAAGATTCAGGCTTTCATGCGCGAGCACGGCATGAAGAACAAGCAGGACCTGCAGGCTTATTTCAACCAACGGCTGCAAAAGATCGTGGCCAAGCACCACAAGATCATGGTGGGCTGGGATGAGGTTCTGCATCCCGATCTTCCTAAAAGCGTCGTGGTGCAATCCTGGCGCGGGCAGGAATCTCTGGCGACGGCCGCGAAGCAGGGCTATCGCGGGATGCTCTCCTTCGGTTACTACCTCGATCTCATGTGGCCCGCTTCGCGGCACTATGCGGTCGAACCGCTAAGTGGCGAGGGCGCGTCGCTCAATGCGGAAGAGAAGGCGCGAATTCTGGGCGGCGAGTCGTGCATGTGGTCGGAGTTCATCACTCCCGAAAACATCGACTCTAGAATCTGGCCACGCAATGCTGCGATCGCCGAGCGACTATGGTCTCCGGCCAGCGTGCAGGATCCGGCATCCATGTACGAACGGATGGCACAGGTGAGCGAGCGTCTCGAGATGCTCGGACTGACGCATCGGACTTCCCTGTTGCCGGCGCTCGACCGGATCGCGGGACCCGCTGACGTGACTCCATTACGAACACTAGCGAACGTGGTCGAACCGGTAAAGGACTACACGCGCATGGATAACATGAAAGGTCCGCTCGACTTCCGCGCGCCATTGAATCGGCTGGTGGACACGGCGCGCCCGGAGAGCGACGAGGCCCGGCGCTTCCATGATGCGGTGCAGACGTACATTGCAAGCGGCTACAAAGATCGCGCTACCGAAGCTGCGATTCGAGGACAGTTGACCGCCTGGCGCGACAACGACCCGCGACTGCACTCCATGCTCGACACGTCGTTTCTGATGGGAGAGTTGGCGCCGCTGTCTGCAGATCTTTCCAGCGTGAGCTTCGCCGGGCTGTTCGCGCTCGACTACCTCGAGAAGGGCGCGCCCTCGCCCGAGGCGTGGAGAACGCAGCAACTCAGCGCTCTCGATGCCGCCACGGCGCCGCGCGCCGATTTGCTGCTGATGATTGTCCCGTCGGTGAAGCAACTGGTCGAGGCTAGCGGGCAAGCAGCGCCAAGCAAGAAGTGAGCAGGGCGTGGTCAGTTGCAAGAAAAGCTTTGAACCGCAAAGCTCGCAAAGAACAACCGCCAAGGCCGCCAAGAAAGGCACGCGGCGTGGCATCGTAAGATGCTGATTATAGGACTGTTATATGTCCCTGATGGCGCCGGAAACCGGCTACAATAGTTATCCACTACTGAATAATATCCATTGACAGTGATCCATTTATGGATCATGCTAGGGGCTGGGATGCCCCGCGGCAGGAGGATCCGTGCCAGCGGATGGCAGCATGTACAAAACGATCCCGCAACCGCGCTACGCGGAGGAACTGGCGCGGCTCGAAGATCCGGCGGTCGTGGATGAGATCAAGGCAGCGGAAGACGCGATCGCCCGCTCGCCGTATCAGCCCGAGCCGAAGACAGCGTACAAGCTGTTGTCGCCGCCGGAGACGAGCGAGGAACCGGAGCCTCTTCAGCTGATGGTGACCGTCCTCCGGCTGCAGATTCTGAAAAACGGATTCGTGGTGAGCTACACAATTCGCGAGTACGGTCAGCTGGTGTACCTGGAAGACCTGGATCTTCCCTTCAAGTACAAGCTGCCCAAGTTTCAACCATGAGGAGCCGATGAAATTCGACTTGACCGAGAAGGATGTGAGGTTAGTGGACGGAAAGTTTGTGCAATTGCCGATGAAGCGCTTCGTAGCGCTGACCGAGTACGTGGAGAATCTGGAGTCGCGTTTGTTGTCGGCGGAAGTGAACTTGCGGGAATCCGCGCGTGTGGGCCGGGAGATGGAGACCATGCCGGCCTCGGCCGCAAAGCACAGCCTTCCGCAGGACGAAGCCCGGCAAGTAGAGAGCGTGTTGCGCCGCCTGGAGCCCGCTCAATTGAAGAAGGCGATGGAAGAGAAAAGCGTTTCCGTGAGGCGGCTCGCGATCTTGACCGGAATTCCCTACGCGACGCTCTACCGGTATGTGCACGGCGCGTCCGTGCCTACGCATGCCGCGAAGAATATCTGGATGACGCTGAGCAAGCTCAAGAAGAGGCACTGGCAACAGAATGCGGCCGCGGGTGCGTCCAAGGAACGGCGGTGAGTCGTGCCGGATGACCCTGCTGCGCGCGAAGCCGACGGCAACAACATTGCGGCGGCCGAGAAGCTGAAGTTCTTCTCCGAGCACGTGCGCGGCGTGCTGACACTATCGAGCGCAGCGGTGCCGGCCATCGTCGGGGTGTTCGGACTGCTGTTCCGAAAAGACGCGACCGGAGCTGAAACGCTGCCACCCTTCGCCCGGACGTGGCTGATCCTGCCCGCTCTTGCAGTGCTGTCGTTTCTGATATCGATTCTTGCCGGCGTGATCTACAGCTACGACCTGTGCAAGAAAACCGATCACATGGAAATACGCCTGCCCCGGCTCGATCTTGCATCCATGGCACTGCACGTCTTCTTCGCCATCGGAGTGTTGCTCTTTTCCGCGTGGGCGTTCCTGATGATTTTCGAGCTGCGCTGAATGCAGGACTCGACCGACACTGCTCCCGCAGGATTTTCTTCGTGGATACTTTGGGGGGAAAAGGGGGAAGCGGGGGGAAGTACCGCTCTAATTGCTGGTCACGTGATCCACTACGAAGGCGTGCAAGTCGCGCAGCATCGATTCCACATCATTTTTGGAAACTTCCGACCACAGGCCGGTCATCGCTTTTTCGTGGAGGGTGGTGCACTCCGCCAGTTGCTGCTCGATCAGGCTGTCATAGACCCCTTTGCGTGCCAGCTCCGCGATCATTTCCTCAACCGTCGACATCTCCACGCTGTTGTCACAGCACAAACGACGCAACGCTTCTTCCAACGCATCGCCTGCCAGAATGGCTGCACTCTGATGACGTCCCATATTCAAATAAGCCTGCGCTTCGGCTAGAAATTCTCCGGTAAGCTCGTTGCCGGCGAACTCGGCCACCGGTGTGGTTTCACCCGCGGTCTCCGCGGAATCAAAGCTCCATGCGGCTTTCAGTACGGCCATGCCGCGACTAATGTCCATCCACATCTGAATTTCCTTTCTTCGTAGGGCAGATTTGGTTTTTTGCCCTTCGTTACTGGGGTATTCGCAGGTAACGTTCCATCGGTTCCAAACTGGGACTTACCTTCGATTACTTTCGGATAGGTGGCTGGTTTTCTGAGGTTTAGCGGGGTTTCGTGCAGTGTTAAGGCGCGCGCTCGGGAGGGCGGTGGGGGCTGGATGGTCTCCGATTCGCCGCGTTGCGTCACTTGTAAAGCGATTATTTGGCAGGTGGCACGAAAGTGCTATGAGGCTTGTGAAGCCATCACTTGCACAATTCGGTTGCCAGCACTTCGCGGCGACGACGAGCAACGCGATCGACGCGCCCCAGTACGAAAAAGTAAATAGCTAAGCCGAGCCCAGCCAAAACGAGGAATGCAACAGCAGCTAGCCATTGGCGCTGATAATGACGTGCCGTCAGCAACACAATTGCCGCCACGCCGAATACCAGGCCTTGGATCGCAAAGCTCGCCAACACGGTCGTTTGCGAGGCGCGCTGCCTCCCGAACGTTCCGAACTCGGTTTTCTTCGGAGAATACAGTGAGAGCAAATTTCCAGCCGCGAGATTCACTGGTGCCGCGAATAGCAGGCCGCTCAGCGTGATCAGCACTGCGATGGCGGTCGGCGGGCGGAACAGCAGGCACACGCCGACCCACAAGGCCACCAACTCCGTGGCCAAAACACCCATGTGCGCTACGTTCTTGCCGAGCATCACACTTCGAAAACTCGCAGGCGACACCAGAAAGAACTGGATTCCACCGGCGTCGGGTCCGAAGTTGTTGTAGATCAGATTGGTGAGCAGCAACAGCGCGTAAGCGGCACCCACCGGCAAGCCGAGTTCCGGCCAGTTCTGCAAAAATCCAGCACCGTTGCCGGAACGTCCACCCAGACCGAATACAAAAAGCATGACTATGGGCGTAACGAAGGTCAGAAGAACGGGCCCACTGCGCGAGAGATAGCGAAATTCTTTTTCGACGACCGCCGCGGCTTCCTGCGACAGACCTGGAATTTTCCAGGCAAGGCGAACGCCCGCACGCGCTACCTCGCCCTTACCGCGACCAATAACTTCACTCAGGTTCTCGCCACGAAATTGCGCGCGCAGCCTGACGCTCAGGATGCGCAAGATCACGATCCCATAAAGAACGAGTGCGCCGAGTAACCCGACAGCCAGCGCGGTGTGCGACGCCGCTTTGCTGGCGAGCGCACCCGCCGCGATGCCGGGCGGCAAAACAGCCTGTATGGGATTTGCGAAGCGCCCGGCCCAGTGGAAGGCTGCATTCGAGCGATCGCCGTAACGATTAAGCATCGGTCCGATGAGCTGCAAGCTGATCATCGCCAGAAAAAACAGCACGGCGAAGATTTCCCGAGTGCGTCGTTGCCCCAGCCAGCGCTCGACCCAGGCAAAGATCATCTGCGTGAGCATCATGTTGACCGCTGCAAACACCAGCAGGACAAGGAATGCCCAGGGCATGAGACTGGGGCGGGCCCACCCGATCCCGAGCATCATGCCAATCAGCCAGAACGTGCCGAGAACCGTGGCAGGATCGAGCGCTCCATACACGAGCCGCACCATCACGTACGTGCGAAAGGTGAGGGGAAAACGCAGGAGGTTCGTCGAATCGATGGATTCGCTGAGTGCCGTGGCCATCAAGGGAACATCTGCCAGAACAGAAAGACGGGCCACAGCAGCAGGGTGAGGCCCTCCGGTTTGCCTTGTGAAACGAAAGTACCAGGCCAGTCCGCCGAGCAGGATCGCGCCGCCCAGCCCGCCACCGGTGATGACCGCGCCAATCACGATGCGGGAGAACAGCTCCAGGGCGCCACGCTTCGAGCGCAGCGAATGAAGAAAAATCCGCCAACGTACGCTCGCAATCGCAGCCAGTTGCGCACGAGATTCGTTCGATGCCGCTATCCCAACCAAGACAGCTCCTGTTCCGCCGACCGCGCACCACCCACGGTGTGGAGAAAGATTTCTTCCAGCGTCAACTTTTCGGTCGGACCAGCTTCGGCCGTGCCCGGCGCTTGCGACTCGACCCCCGCCCGCAATTCCTCCAGCGAACCCTGAGCGACGAGGATGCCGCGGTCGATGATGGCCACGTGACTGCAGAGCCGCTCGACGATTTCAAGCACGTGGGATGTCAGAAAGATGGTGGCGCCGCGCGCGATCATGCGTTGCAGCATCGATTTAAGAGTCCCCGCGGCAATGGCGTCGACGCCTTCGAAGGGCTCATCGAGAAACAGAATTTTAGGACCGTGGATCACGGCTGCCGCCAGCGCTAGTTTCTTCTGCATGCCGTGGGAGTAGTCGGTGACCAGTTTGCGGGGCTCATTCGCCAACTGCATAAACTCGAGCAACTCAGCCGTACGCTTGGCAGTTGTTTCGCGGTCAAGACCGTACATGCGGCCGACAAATGTCAGGTACTCGGCTCCAGTCAACCGGCCGAACAAGGCGAGACCTTCGGGGACGACTCCGATCTGGCGCTTCACTTCACTGGTGCGGTCAGCAAAGTCGAGTCCAAGAATTTCAATACGACCCGAGGTCGGAGCCAGAAGTCCCGTAAGCATCTTGATGGTGGTGGACTTTCCAGCTCCGTTTGGACCAAGAAAGCCAAAAAACTGTCCGGGGCGACGCGCAGATTCACGTCGCTGACCGCAACCAAATCGCCGAAGCGGCGCGTCAGATTCTCGGTCGAAACGGCGGGAACGTGGGTGGACGCCGCGGTTCCGACCAACTGTTGATCTTCCTGCATCGGGCTTCGAATCTAGCATATGGATCGGGCAATCCGTTACCGACAGACTTCGATTTAGAGGTTTAGGATGCTGCGGACCCTTTGACTTTATAGTGGCCTAGCAGGAGGCGCAGCCGCACCCCATGCTAACGAAAGCCATATTTGCGAGGGTGAGAAAATCCGCGTTGATCGCGTTAGTGAATAACGTCCATCACTGAAAGGGCGCGCGTCTCAGCTTCCACCAGATCCGGCGTGAGACGTATTTCATACGAGCCCTTTGCAACTTCCGTGGGACGCCTGCCTGCTCCGAGCGCACGCAAGAGTGGCAACGGATCCGCGCCAAACGGAACGCGCCGCTCTTCCCCGTCCAGAGCCACGGCGAGCACTGCGCAGTCGTATGCCAGAACCTCCGGCAAGAAGGGGACGTAAGGTTTGCGCTCTCGAAGGAAGCTGGCAAACGCGCTGGCTTCATCCAGAGCGAACGGCTGCGGTGGATGAGTCTTCCAGAACTCAGCGAGCAACTGTTCGAGATAAGCGGGGCCGCGCTCCAGCATGATCAGCCGGGACGAGAGTCGCAGCGTACGGACCACCATGGATCCACGGAACTTCTCAACCATTTCACGAATGATGGCCAGGCCTGGATCCTTCCGAATTTCGTCGGCGAATGACGACGAGCAAGGCTTATGCACGGTGAGCCCGGCCAGCGTGCGCTCCCATTCGACCGGCGACGGATGGACATCGACGGGCGGAACCTTGCAGGGTTTAGCGGCCTTCATTGAGCAGGCGGTGTTGCGACGCGCCCACAGGCGGTGCAGCGCCTCAAGTTGCGAACGAAACTCGGAGTACGCAATTTTTGAAAAATAAGACGGGAATAGCTCAAAAACAATTGCTTTCAAGTTGGGCAGCCGGGGAACGATGCGGGTGGCAAGTTCCATCAGTTCCAGCGGCACCACACCAGAATGAGCATCGAGCCAGAATCCGCGATGACCATAACCTCCAGCCAAATGGATCTCCCACACGCGCTCGAGCGGAATCTGGTCTATGTAGTCAGCGAGTGCCTGTCTGCCATTGCGTTCGTTCGTCCAGACGTTGTGCAGATCAAGCAGGATGCCGCAATCGGCTTCGTCCGCAACCCGCGCCACAAACTCGCCATCCGGCAATTCCTCGCCGCGCGGGCGCAGATAGTTCACCCCGGTTTCAATGGCGAAGGGGACGGGCAGACGGGCCGCCAGTGCGCGCACCGAGGCAACAGCAGCCTCGACACCTGAAATAGTCTGCCGAGGAGGCAGTAGAAATCCCGACTGCCAATCTCCAGATCCGTCGGCGACACGGTTGAAGCTGAGATGC
The DNA here is from genome assembly GCA_963745435.1 of uncultured Acidobacteriota bacterium. GTDB lineage: Bacteria > Acidobacteriota > Terriglobia > Terriglobales > Acidobacteriaceae > Gp1-AA133. The sequence continues at coordinate 1,151,442 of CAVUXK010000008.1, forward strand.
TCGCTCACCCACGGCGACGAAAGCTTTTCCGCTACTGCCGATAGCTGCACGGCCTCACCTTCAGGAGGCGGAAGCGTGCCTCCCACCGGAAGGGCTACGCTGTGCGCCAGCATCGGAAGTTGATATCGACGAAGGGCTGCCAGACCTGCCTGGTCGAGCACCAGACCTTCCGCGTCTTTTTCGCGTCGCCAAAGAGACTGGGGCTCCACCTCCAGCACGTCGACCAGTTCTTTGTTCGCCTTCAACACCGGGTCAAGTTCGGGGAACCAATTCAGTCCAACTCCAAGTTCAGGGAGATTCATGGGGCCTCATTGCTCGGCCACGGCCTCTTTTACCTTGAGGGATGCCGGGTCGATGACAAACTCGCGCGTTCGCGGCAGGATCGCTTTCTTGCCGCGGGCGAGATTCATGGCCGCCACGATTGCTGCGACGTTCGCGAGGGCCGTTTGAAACTTTTCGAGATCGCAAGCCACTGAGAGGGGCAGCGTCACCCGAAACGGTGTGGCTGCGACTTTTTGCGCCCTCTCCCTAGATGTAGGCATGACGATCTCCTTGGTCTCACGCAATTCTTCCAATGGGTAGTCGGGAGAAGTACTCGATGGATAGTGCCGACGAGCGGGTCAGCGTTTCACGGCAGTGGAAGAAAAACCAGGGATTCGACGCGACGCGAACGAGCCGAGCGAGCATATCGCCCCTCGGCCGTTGGCTTGCTGAGTTTTTACCTGAAAAGCACCTGCGGGGTCGCGGACGATCAGGCAGCCGCGGCGCTTAGGACTCTAATGTCATTCAGCAGAACTTTCTCGTGACCCTCGGGGTTAACTTTTTCGTATACCTTCCGAATTACGCCCTTCGGGTCGACCACGAAGGTGGTTCGTTCCCAGAACTTCATCCCCTTCCACTCGGATTGCCCAAGGCCGAGCGTCTTCATCAGCTCAGAGTTAGTGTCGGCCAGCAGATCGATGGTGAACGCAAACTTGGTGCAGAAATCCTTGTGCGAACTGACATCATCGGCACTGATGCCGACGACTTTGATGCCTGCCGCATCGAAGTCAGACTTCCCTGCCGAAAAGGCCTTTCCCTGGATGGTGCAACCCGGGGTGTCGTCTTTCGGATAGAAATACACGACGAGCCAATGACCCGTGTAGTCGCTGAGCTTGGTGATCTTGCCGTCCTGATTCGGAAGAGAAAAGTTTGGGAAGGGACTGCCTGCCTGCATCATAAAATTGATTATTTCCTTTCACCGAGATGATGGAATTGTAGCAGTCTATGGGACACCGCAATGGCTGCTCGTCACGCGCTTCGGAATGCCTGCCACTTGGCCGCATCCATTCCATCCGCGGAGAACAATGACAATCCGGAGGCGCCGCCTTCCCTCGCCATCCGGATGGTGCGGGTCATTTCGTCCACCTTCATGTCGTGGATGAAAATCCCGCTGTAGAGAGGACGATGGACAGCGGCCACCCCTTCCTTCGTCTGGTCGCGAACCCACTCCGGACCTTCCTCGTAGAAGACGTGATAGAGCATGGGCAGAAATGCATCCAGTTGGAAACGTCCCCAATCCTGGCGCACCATCTCGCGCGCCCGGGAAGGTCCAGGAAAGACTGCAGCTGTAATCATCTTGTTCTTCGCGTGGACGGCCGGAACGAGATAGTCGTTCACCAGGTCCACGACCATGTCCCACCGAAACTTAAGCCAGGCGTCGACAATAGCTTGATCCTTCACCTCGCCGTTGCCGATGCGGATCGGGTCGACACCCGACTTCTTTTTGAATTGATCCCGCTCGTACGGGCTGTACCCGTAATCGTAGGGCGGGTAGACCTTGTCTTGAACGATGTTGTACTTCGACCATAACCCTTTCGGCAGGATTGCATCCGGATGCCGAATGTAGTCGAGATGCACTCCCGTCAACTCAGGAATGGACGCCAACTCCTTTACGGTCTGCTGCACCCACTCGCGGACTTCCGGGCGGCCGGGGTCTAGGAATTTGTAGTACTCCACGTAGGCCGGCTTATCGGCAGCCGACTCGCCTTTCGCGTTCACGTTGTACCAGTCGGGATGCTTCTGCAAAATCTCCGGCACCATGCATGGCATCGACCACATCCAGCCATGGACTTCCAAGTCGGCGTTTCGAGCAAGCGGAAGGATTTTGCTCAGCACATCGGTTTTCATCGGCAGGTGCTGGCTCGGAAAGTAAGCGTTCCGCCCGTCGTAAATCTCCGGAAGGATCGCGCGAATTCCATTTTCGCGGGCGGTCGTGAACAGGTGTTTCCATTCATCTGCAGAGCGGTCGGGCGCGAGCGGCACCCACATCCAATTCTTCTGGGCGGGTTCGCTAGACATAGCGTCAGCCCACCATTGGCCGGCTGCCAAACCTGCGGCACCGACCGCGCAGCTTCGAATGAACGCTCTGCGATGCATACAGAGTGGAGCGTAGCACAACCAGCCGTGAAGAGGCCGAGCGGCTCAAGCCGTCCGCGACGCGGTCGACGTCCTTGCCCGGCAAATCGTGCCCCAAGCAACTGGAAGGATCCCAATACTTGCTTTTGTCAACTATTGTGCGGGATACTTTGTACGAGAAGGATTCGGGAGGTACTTGATGCCTGGAACGGCCGCTACTCGGCAGGCCATTCGCGATGTCCGACGCTTCAACCGTTTCTACACAAAGCAAATTGGACTGCTGCAAGATCACATGCTGAGCAGTCCGTTTTCCCTTACCGAGGTGCGCATCCTCTACGAGATTGCCCATCGTCGCAACCCGACGGCCTCTGACCTGATTGAAGAACTCGGACTCGACCCGGGTTATCTCAGCCGATCCCTGAGTAAACTCGAACAACAGCGACTCCTCAGGCGCGAGCGATCGGCCGTGGACGGGCGCCAGAGTTTCCTCATCCTCACACCCAAAGGGCGGAGCACGTTCCGGCCGCTCGAAACTCGTTCCAATCGCCAGGTAGCCGCGATGCTGGACCGGCTGACCCGGGGGCAGCAGAACCAGTTGCTCTCCGCCATGCGCACGATCGAAGAGAGTCTGGATACAACTCGCCGGCCTGATGTCAGCGCGGATCCATACATTGTGCGCACGCACCGACCGGGCGACATGGGCTGGGTCGTACACCGGCACGGCGAGTTGTACTGGCGCGAGTACGGGTACGATGAGCGCTTTGAGGCGCTGGTGGCCCGCATCGTCGCTGATTTCGTTCAGCACTTCGATTCGAAACACGAGCGCTGCTGGATCGCAGAGAGAGCCGGCGAAATCCTGGGGACGGTCTTCCTCGTGAAAAAATCCAAGACCGTGTGCAAACTGCGGCTTCTTCTGGTCGAGCCCGCAGCGCGCGGGCTTGGAATCGGACGCCGTCTGGTCGAGGAATGTGTGCGCTTCGGGCGCGAAGCCCGCTACAAGAAGATGATCCTCTGGACGCAAAGCGAGTTGGGCGCTGCCCGCCACCTGTATAAAGAAGCGGGCTTTCGCCTGGCCGGCCAGCAGCGTCACAAAAGCTGGGGCCGTGGCGATCTGATATCGGAAGTTTGGGAATTGAAGTTGTGAAGCGCGTGCTTGCCGGATGCACTTCAATGCTGGCTAATCGGAGCCAAACCGATGAGGCACAGGATCGCGCCACTCACATTCCGTAATGACAGGTGCTCGTGAAAGAAGGCGAAGCCGATTCCGACCAGCAGCTACCTCGATGAGCGATGAACTGGCGACCTAGGCAGATACCGGCACTGTTTGGGATGCTGTCTGGCTCGGAGAGGTCTCGGGCTTCTGAATCGGAATACGGAACGAGATTCTCGTGCCGCTGCTGTTTGACTCGATTTCCATCACGCCATGAAACGGGTGTATACGTTCGCGCATTCCGCGGATGCCCACGCCGCCGCCTTGCGCCTGGACCGAGGTGAGCCGTTCCGCCGGAATTCCCTTCCCTTGGTCGCGAACATCCAGACCGACTTCCCGGCTGTTGGACCACATGGTGATATCCGCAGTCTTGCTTCCGGAATGCCGATGAATGTTCGTCAGGCATTCCTGGACCAGGCGGAACATCATCAATTCCATGTCGCGCGTTTCGCGGAGATGGGGGCATGGCGGGTCAAAAAACAAGGACTGGCCATTTGCCAAGAGAAGAAGTCGCGACGATTGTCTATCAGCGCGACCGTCGGCATACGTTTCTTTTGGGGCCGATGACTTCGCCGAACTCGCTTTGTGGTCACCGGACATTAGGTGAACTTTGCTCCGTGGAAATCCAGGCTAGTGGACAAGTGAGCGCCGTATGCCCGATCCACGCCAGCGCGGGGCTTGCCTTCCCCTGCAGCCGACAATCGGTAGCCTGGCAGCTTGTCCCGGCGCCGGGACAAATCGAATCCACTGGCCGATGTCATCTGCCCGCGAACGGAGTACGTCGACCGAGTGCTAGAGCGGGCGAACGAAATTCGATACATGCCCACCATTGCGAAATGGTCGGGCCCCGCCATGGCTTGGCCGCCATAGGGACGTTGGGAGGGGCGCCATCGCGGAAGACCGCCCCGCCGTCGCTGTCCGCTAAAAGTGGGGTCATTGAGAACCCGAAAAAAAAGCGAAGCATTGGTGGTGAAGCGAGCCGCGGCTGCCGCTCGCTTTGGCGTTTGCCGCAAGTTGAGAACGAGCGGTTCGGCCCATTAGGGAATCTTCTCCTGCGAATATGCCCGTCCCGCCTCGCTCTCGATCAGCAGACGCGCCATGATCGGCATCCGCTCAATGTCGGCTCGCGTGAACATCACGATGCCATGATCGCGCCATGCCCGTACCGCCTTGGACTGGAATAGATGGCGTCAACCAACCTAAAATATTCCGCAGGTCTCGTCGGCAGCCAGTCCAACCAAGACGCGCGCCGGAGCGCATCCTTCGCGAATGCCGGATTGATCATTGCTTTAAGCAAATCGCACTACTCTCTGACCGCAGCACTTTGGAACAGGCCGGCGAGGCTTAGCGCGTGATCGTCTCTGTCGTTCACCGCGCCTTCCCGTTCGCCTTCAGGTCGCTCGCCTTCACCCTGATGATGTCGTCGGCTTCTATTCTGCCTCGATCTGCCAAGCCTGTCGCAAGCCGCAGCAACCGCTGCGCGTGACGATTAAACTCCTTTAATGGATGGCCAGCCGACAGGGTCGCCAGTACGTGCATCATCTATGGGGGGTGTGGGAACGAATATGTCGCCAAGGACTTGGCAATCTGCTCCCGCATCCAAAGCTGAGCCTCTTTGGCGTCCAGCAGATGGCGAAGTAGCTGCCGCTCAAGCTTTGCGTTCTTCGCCGCCCTTTCCAGCTCCTCAACGATGCCGTGCAGTCTCTTTATGTGCCGTTCCCCGGCCTCAACCATCTTGCCCGCATGGACGAGTTCCTGCTCTAGTTCCTTCCTGTAGGAACCAGGCGGGACGGTTGGTTGTGGCTCTGGCCTCCCTAATTGGCTCAGCATGTATTGGGCCTTCTGGCTTTTGCCAGCAGTGTAGGTCGTTATGGCTGGCAATTGGGCGTCAAATTCGGGAGTACGCCGACGGCGGGGACGCGGTTTCGCTTCGGCCGACCGTCCTCCTGAAACGAATGCAATCTCTATGTTTTGTTTGGGGTTAGCTGGATACGGTGGGCGGCCCCGCACCGGTAGATATCGCTCTTCTGATGCGGGGCCGTGGCCGCACTTGCGCGCCATGGGGAGCGCAGAAGAGCGGACGACTACCCTAGGACAACCTGGCGCAATCGACGCGTGCAATTAAGATGATGCCGGAATGATTTGGTACAGCGCCCCACATCCTGCGCCCTCGGGGTAGCCCGTAGGAGGCAGTGCTCAACCCTGTTCGGCGTGCCATCCTCTTCGGCGCGGGGCTTTGCAGGCGTGCCGACGCTCGTGATCGAAGGTTGCAGCCCGAGCCGCGCAAGGGGAAGTGAGGGACCTTAGGATGGCAGGCACTTGGCGCCCGATGAGCGAATTCGATCCCTCCAGGCGGGCCGTCATGCATGACCGACTGGATGGCACAACGTTCGAATGGCACCCGGAACTTTGGGCGGACGAATTCGAGCACAGATCACTACGTTCGGACCGGGTCCCCTACGGGTGTCGCCAGACCTCGACCGCGGAAATCAGCAGGATCGCGGCCAGCGCCGGAAGCAGTACGAAGGCCGGCACGATGCCGAGCAACAATGCGCCGACGAAACTACCGGCAATCGAGCCTATCGCCATGACGACGACGAACGTCCGATTTCGGTACAGGGTGGCGAAGGTGCTGTCCCGACTGTAGCGCGCGAAGCCGACCATCATCGTCGGAAGGCTCACGGCCAGCGAAAGGCTACCAGCCAGCTTGACGTCCACGCCGAACAGCAGAATGAGGGTGGGAAATCAGTAGCTCGCCACCGGCAACGCCCATCAACGATGCGACAACGCCGATCGCGAAACCTGCGATCACGCCAGCGACCATTTGAGCGGGTCCGGTCAGCACGGCGTGCCCTGCTCCCTCCGCGCCGTGTCCGACGAGCAGAATCGCCGCAATAGCGACGAGCAACACGGGGATGACGCGGTAGAGGGTTTCGGACTTTAAGCGGGTCGCCCAGGACGCTCCGATCCAAGCGCCTAGAAGGCTACCCGCCAGCAGGTTGACGATAATTGGCCACTGCCCGGCAATCGCTGCAACAGACGTCGTTCCCGTCCGGAACGGAAGCGCCGAGATCACCACGATGAGGCTCATGGCCTTGTTGACGATGACCGCCTCCAAGGGGCCAAAGCGGAACGCGCCGATTATGCCGGCGCGCGGGCCGAAGCGTTCCGTGATGAGTTCGCCGACATCGACCCGGAGCAAGGCGCGCTGACCCTGCGGAGCGATGGCAGAGGAGTTGAACCGGCGCGAGATAGAGGCACCGCGCGGGGGCTCCTGGCATCCGGTGACGGTAGCTAGGATCAAGGCGCGCTTGGAACAGAACCATCATGGTTGAGCAGACTAATTGCGCTCTTCAACTCCCCGACCGAGACGTCGCCCTTGATCGTGACGCATCGCCCTTGGTCCAGTGAGGAGAAGTCCTCTACTTCGAAGCCCAGCGCGCGCGCCCAAGCGATAGGCTTTTCGATGTCCGCGTCGTCCGGATACACAGTGACAACGATCCTCATATGGCGTTCCCCTGGCGCAGTGGTTTCGTTGCCCCTTAGCAATTCGCGGGCCGGGTTCCCCGCGCGGTCGCCTCAAATGGACGCCGCTGCCCTTCAAAGGTTGCACCTTGGCAGGTATAGCCAGCGCTCCCCTTTAGATGCCCTCCAGAAGCCCCTAAGGACTGGATTCGGGGACACGGATGGGACCCCGGGAGGCCGGGCGAAGGGGCGCTGTAGAGTTGTCTCCTTAATGGGCTGCGCGACCGAAGAAGACGGTGTCGACGCGAGCGCGCCGCCCCCACAGTGGGGCGTTTCTCCCTTTCTTGGTACGCCCACGTCGCGATAGGCGCCGTGGCCGAAGCATGGCTAGGCTCCCCAAGTGGGAACTTGGGAGAAACCATGGCCCATATTGCAGAGCCTTCGAATCGGCCGGTAACGGGCATGGCGCCGGAGAGCCGGCAGTGCCCATCGCCTACGACCCGCAGCACCTTCAGCATCTCGACAAACAACGGCTCGCCAAAGGCTATCAAAACAGATGACGCAGTTGGCATTGCTGCTCGGTACTTCGTGTACAAACTTTACGACGCTACAGACGGACAGCCGATGCAGTGGCGGGTGCTGCATGGCATGGGCGAGACGGCGACCACCATTTGGCGAGCGCTTGAGCGCGGATGGGTCGTTCTCCAGGACGTCGGAGATGAGCCTCTGCAACGCAGGGCAGCCTTAACCGATGAAGGATGGCGTCTCGCGCGCAAGGGCAGGCTTAGGCTAGTTACGCCCAGCCACGGCCCGTCAGAGTCAGAATTTCACTCACTGGAGCATTTTGCCGCTCGGGATCCTGAGCCCTCCGAGCCCGTTGGCACACTGAGGAATTCCGCCGACTGGTCGAGCTCAGCTTAGCGAAGGGAGGGAAGCGGTGAGTGAGCAACAACCTCGCCCGTCGACTACCGAATTTCCAAAGCCTATCTGCGCCAAGTGTGACAGGCCAGTCGACTCGATGGTGGCGTATTTTGATCCGCAACGAGGCATCTGGACTATCACGGCCTATTGCCATGGCGACATGGAAGTCACCCAAGCGAAGGACGAGGATCGCGATTCCGTAGGGCGGGCACGAGCATTTGCGACATAGCTCCCCTGAATTGATCCTCCGCCTGGTCGAGCTGGGATTGAAGGCGCGGCCTCGAACCCCCTTGGAATTCTCGGCCGCTATTATTTGAAGCAAATGCTTGCGCTCCTGCGATGCGGCGCGCCGAAGTCATGATCCGGTGTCGACCTCGCTCAGTTCTTTTCTTCACTGGCTGGCGGTTTGGCGAGAAGTTCAATTCCGTCGAGCGCGGCGCGAATGGACCGGATTGCGCTAAGTGGGAACCGGAGGTGCGCGACGACTCGGTGCTCGTTGAGTATCCGCCCGTCACGCTCCGCCCAGCGTTGCGGTCAACGCATCGTGCAGGTCATTCATGCCGTAGGGCTTGCGCAGGATAGCAAATCCCTCGTTGGCGGCGGCCTGCGCCTTGTCGCTGTAGCCGGTGGCGAGCACCACCGGCAGCGAACCACGCTCGCGCCGCACCTCGCGCGCGAGATCGAGGCCGTTGGCGCCTTCGGGCATTATAGCCCCACGTCGACCGGCTCACGGGAGAGCGCGAACCGCGCCGCCGCCACGTCCGTCCCATTAGCAATTCAAAATCTGACGCTGACCCCGATGATCGGCCCGTGCAGCACGAGGTTGACGCCGTTGTTGTTGCCGGCATTGGTGTAGTTGACGCCCAGCGCGCGGTAGCCGATCAGGGCGGCCAGCTGGTAGCCGGTGAACTGCCAGGAGTAGCTGTAGACGCCGACCGCCTGCCATTCGAAGTTGCTCTGGAACCCGAACCCGCCCACGTCGCCGCGCACCATGACGGCCTGGCTGGGCGTGAACTGGTGGCGCAGCCGCAGGCCGATCACGGGATCGATCCAGTCGAGGCTGCCGGAGTGGGCGATCGCTAAGCTGCGGCTGACCTCGACGTTGCGGCCGAGCAGGTCGCTGAGGCGCGTGAAGTCGAGCGTGGCGTTGAAATCGAAGTTCACGTCGACGCTGCTGTTCCAATAGCGGAAGCCCACCAGACCATCGAGTGCCGTGAACGAGCCCGGCGAACCCGGCCAGCGGGCGATCTCGTAGAGGCCGCCCGCCTCGATGATGGCAATCGAGTTGGTGACGACGGTGTTGCTCGAGGTGCTGAGCTGCAGCCCGGCGATCGGGTTGCGGTAGGCGGTCGTGGAGCGGTCGAAGCCAAGCTTCATCCACACCGTGTCCAGGTAGAAGCCGACCTTTCCCTTATCGGCCTCGAAATAGCCCATGTAGCCGATCAGGGAATCGCTCTTCTGCACGATCTGGATGAAGCTCGCATTCACATCGACCGTCTGGCCGCGCGCCGTCAGGCTTCCCGCCACGCTCGGCGCCCAGCCGTAGAGGGCGACCTGGAAACGCCATCCGTCGGGATCGAGGAAAGCATCCGGCCGCGTCGCCTGCGCGGTCGTATCATCGGCAGACGCGGCGCGCCCGGCCACGCCGACCAGGCAGAAAAGTACTGCGATGGCGAGCGTGACGGTCCGCAACGGCGCCCGGCCCGAAGCGTCTCTGCCGGGGACTGCCGGTAAAGCCCCCGGCCTCATCCTGTAAAGCCGGCCTCACGACTTGGGCGTGATCGAGGCCACGACCAGCCGGCTGTTGAGCTCGCGTCAGGCTGTCGCCCTGCTTGACCCGCGGCAGTTGCTGACGGCCCGCGTCCGTGGTCACGTCATAGGTGCGCACTTCGCCGCCACCGGGATTGACCAGCGTGATGGTGTTGGCGGCAGGGTTGACGCTCACGACCGTCCAGTTGGCGATCGACTGGGAGATCCTGGCGCCGGCCACGCCCTGGCTGGTTTCCACGGCGACTGCCGCGCTTGCCGCACCGGGGGCTGGCGTCTGCACACCGGGACGAGAGAGCACGAAGGTGCGCGTATCCTCAACGGCCAGCGCCACGTTGTCGCCGACCTTTGTACTGCTGATATTGGCGGCCATCGGGCTCACGTTCAGCATACGGTGGGTGCCGTCGGCAGAGGTGATGGTTACGGTGCGGGCATTGGTATCGACAGCCGCGATGCGCCCGTCGAGCGAGTAGTGGGTCGTCGTCTGTATGCCGACGGTCGCCTGGCCCTGGGCGAATGCATAGCCGGCGGCGAGCGCCGAACTCGCAACAGCAACGGCTATCAGAGATCTTCTGTCGAACATGATGCTTATCCTCCTCTTGGCTGCAAACACTGGGAACGCGACGCTAGTTCACCCCCTCGGGCAGTTGGGTCAGCTTGTTGAGCACGCCCTCCAGGTTGAACGACCCCGGCCGTTGACGCGGCGGGAACTCGACCAGGCTTTGGATGTAGCGCTTGACGAAAACCTGGGCCGGCACCAGCAGGAAAACGCGGTCGATGCGCCAGCGGTCGTAGCCGATGCCCTCATGATCGCCGCGCTCGACGGGTCGGCCCTGAGGTCGAACAGCTTGGGCACGCGCAGGGTCACCATGGGATCCTGCCAGACGTCGAAGCCGTGGGAACGCTGCTCCATGAACGCGAGCTTCCATTTGTCGTAGCGCAGGCCGGCCAGGCCGCCGTCGTCGGTCCAGTAGAAGAATTCCTTGCGGGCGCCGCCGCTGCCGTTCGCCAGCAGATTGCGCTGGTCGTAGCCGTCGAGCAGGACCTTGAAGGACTTGGCGCCGAACGTGGCGCCCTGTTGAAGTTTCGCCTTGAGGTCGGATTCGCCGACCGCGCCCATCAGGGTCTGCATCCAGTCCTCGGCCGAGAAGACGTCGTTGATCTCGGTCCCGGGCTTCACCAGCCCAGGCCAGCGCACCATCGCCGGCACGCGATAGCCGCCCTCCCAGTTGGTGTTCTTCTCGCCGCGGAACGGCGTCGTGCCTCCGTCGGGCCAGCTCATGACCTCGGCTCCATTGTCGGTGGTGTAGATCACGATGGTGTTGTCGGCGATCTTGAGGTGGCGATGGTCGGATCCTTTGCCGACAGGCCCTCCGGCGCGCCGGGCAGGCCGACTTTCAGCAGCCCCGGTGCAATTCGGCGACTGGCCGGAATGAAGGCAGCGCGGCCCGCCGTGCAGGATTGCTGGCCGTAATAGTCAGTGAAGATTGCACCTTCCCGGGCAATGCGGTCGATATTGGGCGTGCGATAGCCCATCATGCCGCGGTTGTAGGCGCTGATGTTCCAGTAGCCGATGTCGTCGCCCATTTTGACCAGAATGTTCGGCTTCCTGTCTTGGGTCTGGCCATACGAGGGCACCGTCGCTGCCAGTACGCTTCCTGCAGCGACGGCCATTCCAAAAAACAAACTTCGAAAGCGCATTTCACTACTCCTCGATCTCAACCCGACCATGGAAGCAGACGGTCACGGCGCGAGGGCGAAGGTCTCGGCCCTAGTGATAGAAGACCTCCCCAAGGTCCGCCCCATGGACCCCAATCCCACGACGCCATCGCGTAGTCGTTGGCTGCCATGAGCTGTTCGTTGGCGATATTTTTATTGAAGACATTCTGCCGGTATGCGCCGAAGGCCGTTTGATCGCCCACATAGAGGCAACCGCAGATCGTCGGATCGGCGTAGGCGTAGCGGACCTGGCCGTTCTTGATTTCGCGGATGAATTGATGCGGCGGTAGGGCTAACAGTGCGCTTTGGCGCGTAGGCGTGTTGGCCGGAATAACTTTGAAGCCGGAGGCGGACAGCAGGTTTTCCTTGTTCTCGATACGCTGCTGCGGGGTGGTGCAGGCCGCGAGGGCGGCGCACATCGCAAAAACCACCATGATTGCTTTGATGCCAGACATCACTTCCTCCTGTGGATCCGCTCACTGCTCGAAGGCGAAGATGCGCTTCCAGTCATTCTTCATGCTGATCACGGTCCAGCCGCCCTCTTCGCCTCGTCATAAAGCGCATTGCGTGAACGTGCCGACCTTGGTGTCGGGCAGTCCACCGGCGGGGCCGTAGGCGTACTCGCGCTCGGATCGTCGTGATAGACCAGCATCTTCAGCCGTGCACCGCTCGCCTGCGCCGGTCCACTCCAGCATCTCGCGGTCGCCGTCGAATTGCCGAACGCGGCGTAGGGCCGCTTGCCGATGAACAGGTCGATGCCGATGGCCTTGCCGTCGTCGTCGTCGATGAAGAACAGCTTCGGCAGCCGCATCAGCTCCGGCTTGCCGTCTTTGAACTCGTATTTGGTCGCGATGCTCGATCCGACCACCTGCTCCGGCGGGATGCCGTAGACGCGTTGGGCGTAGGCCCGCACGAAGTCCTGCCCGCCGCCGGTGACGATGAAGGTCTCGAACCCGTTGGCGCGCAGATAGTCCAGCACCTCGACCATCGGCTGGTAGACCAGCTCGGTATACAGCCGCTTGAACCGCGGGTGCTTCGCCGTCTCCAGCCACTGCGTGACGATCTCCAGGAATGCCGCGGGGCTCATCCCGGCGTGGGTCGCGGCGACGATCTCCGTCCAATCCCGTCTCGGAGAAGCCGGCCGATCGCCGCCAGGTCGTTGGAGAGCACGGCCTTGAACGGATCGCGCGATTTCCATTCGGGGTGCTCGGGGCCAGTTCATGCACGCGGTCGAGCGCGAACGTCGCCTGAGTATAGAGAGGATGTTCCACCCAGAGGGTGCCACGTCCTGGGCCGAAAGTCGCGATGCGATCCTCCGGCGCGACGTAGCTCGGACTCGCTCGGTCGGTGGTGGCGCGCACGAAATCGAGGATCGCCTGCTTCGCCGGCCCGTCATTCCAGGAGGCGAGCGGGGCGGACGGCGCCTGTGCCTGTGCCGCGAACCTCTATGCGGTCGATCATCCTCGAAGAAGGGCGAGGCCGATCGGCAGTGTCGACAAACCGACCAAAGCGTACCGGCAATGCCCTCGAGAAGATCCGGAGATAGTTCATCATCGCACAGGAAGAAGTGTTAGCCGGCGAAGCGCGCCGCGAGGTCCGCGACGAGCACGGGCAGGCCGGCCGATGCCGCGAGCCGCTCCTGCCGGCGCGGCTCGGGAGCCAGAATCGCCATCCGCACCTCGTCGAGCTCCCGCACCGCGTGCAGTGCGGCAGCGTGCGGGCGGGCGGCCGCGAGGACGTCGTCGAGCAGGCGCGGGAGCGGTACCAGCGCGACCCGCACGGGATCGATGAACTCCGCCGCAGTCGCATCGCGGGCGGCGATGAAGCGGTTCTCGGCCAGCACCTCCTGGGCGCCGACGGCTTCGGCGAGGCGAAGCCCGCTCGAGCTCGAGCCGGGCCAGCGCCTGGACGAGGGCGCTCAGCGCCGCCGTGTTCGCCAGCCGCGGCTGGGCATCCATGATCCGCACCTCGACCGTGCCGAGCCGGGGTTGCGGGCGGATGTCCCACCACAGGAACGTCGGCTCGGGGATCGCGCCCGAGCGCATGAGCACGTCGACCGTCGCGACCCAGTCCCGGTAGCTGTCGAAGCGGCGCGGGATCCCGGTGCGCGGAAAGCCCTGGAACAGGATCGTGCGGTTCGAGGCCAGGCCGGTCGCGCGTCCGCGCAGATCGGCGAGCTCGCCGACAGCGCGAGCAGCAGCGGCAGATGGGCGCGGAGCTGGTTCACGAGCCTGATCGCGCTCTGCGGCGTCCGGCACGCCGACGTGCACGTGGAGCGCGAACGTTGGCTCACGCCGGGCCAGGTCGCGCGTCGTCCGGTCGATCACCTGGGCGCGGCCGACGGCGACACCCGCGTCGGCTCGGTCATCGCCGCCGGGTGCATACCGCACGCCGCCACCGCGATGCCCATCGGCGCCAGGTCGCGCAGGAGCAGGGTGCGCAGCTCGCGCAGCTCGGCGATCGCGTCGCGGACGGTCGCGTGCGGCCCGGTCTTCAGCTCGAGCGCGGCCTCGTGCGTCTCGGCGGCGCACCGGCCGGCGAGGTCCGCGCCGGCGAACGACAGGACCTCGTCGGCCCGCTGGGTCAGGCCCCACGTCGTCGGGTCGAGGAGCATGACCTCCTCCTCGATCCCCACGGTGTAGGGCTCAGAGGGCCTCCACGTCGCCCAATCCGCACTCCCCGAGGATGCGGTGCGCCCCGTCAGTGTTTCTACCGTTTCCGTAAAGGCAGTTAACCACGCGAGGGCTAACGCGATTATTAACCCGCCTGGGCGAGGCGCTGGGCGGCCGCCGGCCGGCGCGAACGTGTCGACCGCCTCGTCGCGGCCAGCCGCCGCGACTCGCCCGCGCGCTGAGCCACGACCCGCGGCTCGACGCCTCGGCCCCCGCGGCCGCGGCGATCAGCAGGTCGAACAGCGGCCCGTGCTCGCGCAGACCCTCGGCATGCCACTGAACGCCGAGCACGAGCCGGTCGCCGGGGTTCTCGATCGCCTCGATCGTGCCGTCCTGCGCCCAGGCGGTCGCCACCAGGCCCTTGCCGAGCGTCTGCACGGCCTGGTGATGGAAGGAGTTGACCTCCACCGACGGGCCTCCGATCGTCGCCCGCAGCCGGCTCTGCGGCGCGGTCTCGATGCGATGGGTGGGGATGCTCCCGTGCTCGGGCTGGCGGTGCTCGATGCCGTCGCCGACGACATCGGGAAGGTGCTGGTGCAGGGTCCCGCCGCGCGCGACGTTCAGGAGCTGCATGCCGCGGCAGATGCCGAGGATCGGAAGCTTGCGGCGGTCGGCGGCGCGGACCAGCGCGAGCTCCACCGCGTCGACCCGCGGCTCGGTCGGCCCGAGCTTCGGATGGGGCTCGGCGCCGTATGCGCTCGGCTGCACATCGGGCCCGCCGGGCAGGCACACGCCGTCGACGCGGTCGAGCAGGGGGCCGATCGCGTCCGGGCGCAGCAGCGGCACGATCACCGGAATCCCGCCGGCGCGCTCGATCGCCTCCGGGATACAGCGTGGCCAGCGCCACCTCGAGCTTCGGCGGCTCTCCCTGCGGCCGCGCGTCGACCTCGTCGGGGCGGCGAAGCTCCGAGGTGGTGACGGCGATCAGGGGACGAGTACGCATATGGACATATATTTCGGCCGGTCGCGGCCTTACTCCATAGCCATACGGATAAACATCCGTCCAGACGATTCGCCCGGAATCAGGAGTTTCGCTGGTGGCGCGGACGGTTCGGAGCGGGCGCCGGCGACTTGCTCCGGACGGGCCCGCCGGTCCCGACGGACGCCGCGAAGCGGCCCCAACTGACTCGGCTGACGGCCGTCCGCCGGATGCCCCGACGCCGGTGCTCGACCTCAACGACCGCTGAGGTCGCCGAGCAGGACGTTCCAGCGCTCGACCGAGACCGTGCTGAGCACTCCCATCGCCGTCCACGGATCGTGCTCGAGCCGGGCGTTGATCGCCTGTCTCGCTGTCGGCGTCGAAGATCAGCAGCACGCGGTGCTCGGGAGCGCCGTCGCCGAGTGGGCCGGCCGTCACGACGAGGCCCTCCTCGAACAGGTCGTCCATGAACTCGGCGTGCTCGCGCCACGCGTCCTGCTCGCGGAGCGGCGGTCCTGATCCCAGCGCCGGACCGCCCCTGCGGATCATCGCGAACAGCACCCGACGGATCGTAGGCCTCGCGCAGGGCGACCAACGCGGATGCGCCCGCTCGCGGTCAGACCCTGTCCGCATCCTCCTGGTCGATCAGGCCACGGGCGGCGGCCCAGTGCGTCACCTCGTGGCGCGAGGTCAGCTGGAGCTTGCGCAGGACGGCCCCGACGTGCGATTCGACCGTCCGCGGGCTGATCTCGAGCCGCGCGCCGATCCGCTTGTACGAGTAGCCGCGGGCGAGGTGATGGAGAACCTCCCGCTCTCGCGGGGTCAGGGCCTCGAGGCTCGGGTCCTGGGCGCGCGGCGGCTCGGGCGCGGAGAACTCCTGCAGGACGAACGCGGCCAGCCGCGGGCTGAAATAGGCGTCGCCGGCGGCGACCCGCTCGATCGCGGCGACCAGCTCGGCGGTGTCGATCGTCTTGGTCACGTATCCGAGCGCGCCGGCGCGGATCATCGGCACGACGTCCTCGGCGGCGTCCGAGACCGACAGGGCCAGCACCGCGGGCGGGTTGGCGGTGCCCTGGAGCGCGTGCAGCACGGCGACCCCGCCGCCGTCGGGGATGTGCACGTCGAGCAGGACGACGTCGGGTCCGGTGGCGTCGATCGTCGCGATCGCCTCGGCCGGCTCCGCCGCCTCGCCGACCACGTCGCACTTCGCGAGCAGCTCGGCCTTGACCCCGGCCCGGAACAGGTGGTGATCGTCGACGACGACCACCTTGAGCCGCTCGGACCCCCGCGCCGGCCGGCGCGGGCGACACCCCGTCCGCGCCGCTCACTTCGCCCCCTTCCGGGCGCCGACCCGCATCGCCACCTCGGTCCCCTCCCCGGGGGTCGACTCGACCGTGGCCCAGCCGCCGGCAAACGCCATCCGCCCGACGATCGCGTCGCGGATGCCGCGCCGCTCCGGCCGGCACCGCATCGGGATCGAAGCCCGGCCCCTCGTCGCGGACGAACAGCTCGACGCCGTGCGGCGAGGTCTGGCAGAACACGAACACCGGCGCACCGGCGCCGTGGCGGGCGGCGTTGCGCAGCGCCTCGCGGCCGGCGGCCACGAGCTCTTCGCCGGCGCCGTCGAGCGGCCGGTCGCCGATCGCCGTGAACTCGACGGTGATGTCGTACTCATCCTCGACCGTCGCGATCACGTCGCGCAACGCCGCCACGAGGGTGTCGCTGACCAGCTCGGACTCGCCGGCCATCCACGCGCGCAGAGCGTGTTCCTGGCGCCGCGCGAGCCGCGCCACCGCCACCGGGTCATGCGCCTGACGCTGCACCAGCGCCAGCGTCTGCAGGACCGAGTCGTGCAGATGGGCGGCGAACCGCTGGCGCTCGCGATCGTGCGCGCTGCCGGCCTTGTCGCGGTCCACGCGCATCAGCACGCCGATCGCCACCGGCGTCCCGAGCACGACCACGGTGGCCGCGAAGATCAGCAGCAGCGCGAGAACCTGGGCGCTCGGGCGATGCCGGAAGTGCTGACCGGCAACACCGACCGCGAGGAAGGCCGCGAACCCGACGAGCAGCACGGCGACCGCGGCACGTCCCGGCGATCGCGCCGGGCCGGTCGGCCACCTCCTCGGTCATCTGCTTCCACGGCGCCCGCTGGCGTGGTGCGAGCCCGAGCCACAGCCGAACCGCATCGGCGATCAGCAACATCCCCGCCGCGGCTGCCAGCAGCGACAGGAGCAACGGCGCCAGCGGCACGCCGGCGAGGCGCAGCGGCGAGGCCACGACCTGGCCCGGGGACGCGGCCGCGACCTTCACGAACCACGACGCGACGTACACGGCCACGGCGGCCAGGAGAACCGCGAACGCGATCCACCCGTGCCTGCGCCGCATCGTCGCCACCGCCCGAGGACCGAGCACGTACCCACCGAGCAGCACCGCGAGCACGGCGAGCGCCACGACGAGCGCGACGGCGCCGCCGCCGACGGCGACCAGCCAGCCCGCCCACCGCAACCGCGCCCGTCGACCGCCGTGAGCTGCCAGCGCACGGTCCGATACCCGGCGTCGGACGGATCCGGTGAGCAGCGCCCGTGCTCACTCCCTGCGCTCCGCTCGACTCGCAGGGCCCGGGCATCAACGAGTCGATCAGCCCGCTGCGAGCGGACCTCGCGCGGCGTGGCGCACGCGCCACGAGTTGATCTCGTAGCGCGCGAGGCGCTTGGACAGCCCTCTCAACGTCCGGCCGCTGCTCGGGAAAGACGCGATACCCGGGCCAGTCGGGGATCGCGTCGGGATCGACGATGTCCGGGTAGTCGCGCACGTACAGGCTGGCGCCGGTCGAGCTGAAATCGATCTTCAGCTCGGGACCGACGGTGCCTGCGCCTGCGGAGCCGGCGGTGAGGCTCATAAACGCCGACGCGGGGCACCGTCCCGCGGCCGAACACGATCACGCCCGGGAACGGGGGGCGCCCGACCACCTGCGAAGCCAGGTCGGACAGGAACGGCCGCACGTGGTAGCTGAGCGAGACGTGCACGCATCGGCCGTGAGGGAGCGCGACGATCGTCCGCCGAACCCCGCCCTGGATGTGCACCGCCACCACGCCGGCCGGCGGCAACAGCGTGCGTCGCAGGTCGATGAGCATCGTCCCCGTGCCCGCCCGGAACGTCACCACGCCGTTCGCGCTCAGCGACTTGGGGGCGATGATCTCGTTGCCCGGCTGCGCCGCCAACTCGACGCCGCTGGCGGCCACCGTCGCCGACGGCAACGCGATCGCGGCGATCGGCAGCAGCGCCCACGCGGGACTGAGCTTCGGCCACCACACGAGCACGGCGACGAGCACCGCCGCCGCCGCCGCGACGGCGACCCAGCCGAAGCCGAACAGCGTGGCCACCGCGGCGAGGACCGCGAGCGTCGCGAGGCCGAGACACGCCGCGCACGCCTTCGCCACCGCGACGATCCAGCCCGACGACAGGTCTCCGGGCTGCTCGCCCTCCTGGGGGATGATCAGCCAGCAGACGAGGTACACGAGGATGCCAAGGCCGCCGATCAGCGCCCCGATCACGAACGCAGGCCCGAATCGGTGCCGGGGAAATGCCGCGTGCTCGCGCCAGCGCCGGCGCAAACGCCGGCGAGCCGCTTTCCATCGCGGCTTCTGGACAGCGCGGTCATCGGCTGTGATTGTCGGGGCTGGCGTCAGCCCGCGCCAGAGGTGATCGCCCGGAGACGCCTCCGGGATGTCACGGAGCTGACAACCCTTCCAAAACCAGGGCGACCATGCGAGGGTTCGGTGGGATGCGGGCCCGGAACTACTTCTCGGCGGTCGACTCTCACACCGAGGGGATGCCGACGCGCGTGATCACCGGCGGCCTCGGCCCGATTCCGGGCGACTCGATGCAGGAGCGCCGGCTGTACTTCGAAGCGCACCTGGACGACCTGCGGCTGCTGCTGATGCGCGAGCCGCGCGGCCACTCGGCGATGTCCGGCGCGTTCCTGCAGCCGCCCACCCGGCCCGACGCGGACTGGGGGGTGCTGTTCGTCGAGGTCTCCGGCCTGCCTGCCGATGTGCGGCCACGGGACGATCGGCGTCGCCACGGTGCTCGTCGAGTGCGGGATGGTCGCCGGTGACCGAGCCCGAGACCGTGATCCGGCTCGACACCCCGGCCGGACTGGTCGAGGCGACGCGTGATCGTGTCCGACGGCCACGCCGAGCGAGTGACGCCTGCGCAACGTGCCGGCGTTCGTCGCCGCGCTCGACGCCGCCGTCGACGTCGACTCGCTCGGAACGGTCAGCTACGACATGGCCTTCGGCGGCAACTTCTACGCGCTGATCCCGGCGACCTCGGTGGGGCTCGAGCCGGTGCCGGCGAACGCGCAGGAGCTGATCGCCCGCGGGCTCGAGATCATCGCGGCGATCAACGAGTCGGCGCCGCCGGTGCATCCGGTCGACCCCGCGATCCGGCGGCTGCAAGCACGTCGTCTTCCACGCGCCCGGGCGTGACGGCGCCGATGCGCGCAACGCCACCGCGATCCACCCGGGCTGGCTCGATCGGTCGCCGTGCGGAACCGGGACCTCGGCGCGGATGGCCGCGCTTCACGCGCGTGGCGAGCTCGCGCTCGGCGAGGAGTTCGTCAACGAGTCGATCATCGGCAGCCGCTTCACGGGACGCCTGCTCGAGGAGGCGAGCGTGGGATCGGTGCCGGCGGTCGTGCCCGAGGTCAGCGGCCGGGCCTGGATCACCGGCATGGGCCAGTACCTGCTCGATCCGACCGATCCGTTCCCGGCGGGCTTCTCGCTGTAGGACGCGCTCGGGAGCGGCTGCGCGGTGCGGGTGATCGTGGTCGGCGGCGGCGCGGTGGGCCTGTGCGTCGCCGAGGCCCTGGCGAGCCGCGGCGCCGAGGTGACGGTGTTCGAGCGGGATCGATGTGGGGCGGGGGCGTCGGCCGGAAACGCCGGCTGGATCACCCCGTCGCTGGCGGTCCCCGTCCCCGGCCCCGGCGTGATCGTGGAGTCGCTGCGGTGGCTCGTCAACCCGTCGGGACCGCTGTGGATCCGGCCGACGCTGTCCCCGGCGATGCTCGCCTGGATCGCGCGGTTCCTCGTCGAGCTGCGCGCGACCCGCGTACCGGCGGGGGCTCGTCGCGCTGCAGCGAGCGTCGGCGCTCGCCGGGCCCGCGTTCGATCGCCTCGCCGAGCGGGGCGTCGAGTTCGAGCTCCACGACGAACCGCTCCTGTATCCGGCATTCGAGCAGTCCGAGCTCGAGCACCTGGCGCAGGTCTCCGACGAGCTGCGGGAGCTCGGCATCACGCAGGCCGCTCGACCGGCTGTCGGCCGGCGAGCTGCTCGAGCTCGAGCCGGCGCTGAGCGAAGCCGTGATCGGCGGTCTGATCGCGCGCGGCGACCGGCGGGTGCGGCCGGAGTCGTTATGCGCCGGCGTGGCCACGGCGCTCGTCGGCGCCGGGCGTCGAGGTGCTCGAGCAGTCCCCGGTGGTCGCGCTGCGTCCGCGACGGCTCGAGCTGGGTCGTCGAGAGCCGGTCGGTCACGCGCCGCGCCGACGCAGTCGTGGTGGCGGGCGGGGTGGCATCGGCGGAGCTGCTTGCGCGAGCTCGGGCTGCGACTGTCGATCGCCGCGGCCAAGGGGTACAGCCGCACGTATCCGGCGGATCCGACGGGACCGCGGCGGGCGCTGTATCTCGAGGCGCCGAAGGTCGCGATCAGCGTGTACGACGGCGCCGTGCGCGTGTCGGGGACGCTCGAGCTCGGTGCCCGCGGCCTCGCGCTGAGCCGGCCGGCGCCTGACCGCGATCACGCCGGCGGCCGCCCGCGCGCTGCCGGGCTGGCGGATGCCCGCCCACCCGAACGACTGGGCCGGAATGCGCTCGCTGTCACCCGACGGCCTGCCGTTCATCGGGCCCGTGCCCGGGACTCGACGGCCTTCATCTCGCGGCCGGGCACGCGACGCTCGGGATCACGCTCGCTCCGCTCACCGGCGAGCTGCTCGCGCCGCTGCTGCTCGAGGGACGGCGGAGCGAGCTGCTCGACGCGTTCGACCCCTCGCGCGCGATCGCCGGGCGCGGTCGTGTACAACGACTGTCAGTCAACCACAGGAGGCCCCCGATGAAGGGCGTATACGCCGCGATCGTCACCCACTTCGACGCCGATCTGAAGGTCGATCACGACGCGGTCGCGGCCGAGGTCAGGCGGCTGATCGCCGAGGGCGTCCACGGCATCGTTCCGAACGGCTCGGTCGGCGAGGGCGGCAGCCTCACGCGCGAGGAGCGCCGCGAGGTGATCGAGACCGTCGTCGCCGCCGCGGACGGACGGGCCCCGGTGTGCGTCGGGATCTCGGCTCCGACCGCCGAGCAGGCCGCGGTCGTACGCGCGCGACGCGGTGAGCGCCGGCGCCGACGGCGCGATGATCCTGCCGCCGCTGTTCTACCGCGCCGACGAACGCGAGCTGGTCGAGTTCTTCGGCTCGGTGGCGCGCGCCACCGAGCTGCCGTTGATGGTCTACAACAACCCGCTCGGCAGCGGCACCGACCTGCACCCCGAGCTGCTGGCGCTGCTCGCGCGCGAGGTGCCGGCGATCACCGCGTTCAAGGAGACCTCCGGCGACGCGCGCCGGATCGCCGAGCTCGTGAACCTCTGCCCCGACGTCGACGTGATGGTCGGCGGCGACGACTGGGCGCTCGAGGGTCTGTGCGCCGGCGCGGTGGGCTGGGTCTCGGGCGTCGTCGACGTGCTCCCGGCCCAGTCGGTCCGGCTGTGGGAGCTGTGCCTGGCCGGAGACCTCCCGACCGCCCGCGACCTCTACGCCGAGCTGCTGCCGCTCGCGCGCCTGGACATGACGCCGAAGCTCGTCCAGTACTTCAAGGCGGCGCTCGACGAGCTCGGGCTCGGAGGCGGTCCGTGCCGCCCGCCCCGGCTGCCGCTGACCGAGGACGAGCTCGCGGTCCTGCGCCGCGCGGTCGAGCGGTTCTCGCCGGCGCGGTTGTCGCCCTGAGCGCAGAGCGTCGAGCTCGCGTCGTGTTCTCGTTGCACGGCGAGCACTACGGGCTGCCCATCACCTCGGTGAGCGAGATCATTCGCTATGTCCCGCCGAGCGCGACGGCGATCGCGAGCGGCGAGATCAAGGGCCTGATCAATCTCCGCGGCCGGACCCTGCCGGTCGTCGACCTGTCGGACCGCCTGGGCGGTCAGCTCGAGACCGGGCGCAGGACCAGAATTCTCGTCATCGCGGTCTCGAACGGCTCGCTCGGCCTGATCGTCGACACGGTCGACGGGATCATCGAGGTGCCCGGCGAGCAGATCGAGTCGCTCCGGCCGTCGCCGACACCGGGCTGGGCGACGAGGTCGCTGTGGTCGGCGACCGCCTGATCGTGGTGATCGACGCCGAGCGCGCGCTGGGTAGCCTTTTCCCGGGACGCCCGACGCGACGGCGAACGACCTCGGCCCGGCCGGGAGCGCCTTCGCGCCCGCGTCGAAAGGCCTCCGGAACGTGACCGTGTCAGGCGGCGCCGGGTGCCACCGCCTGGTCCGTCGCCAGCGAGGCGACCGCATCGCCGAGACGGTCGAGGCTGGTCTTGATCCACGGCAGAGCGGCCGGGTCCTCGGCGGCGAGCGCCTGGTGGCGCTGTTCGTCGTTCTCGCCGTACATCATGCTGGTGGCGATCCGGCAGCACAGCGCGTCCGGGACGTCGCCGAACGCGACGCCGCTGAGCACGCCGATCCCGAACCGCTCGAGCAGGTGGGAGGCGAGCGCATCGCCGCCGTCAACCCCGGCGGCGGCAAGGTGCGGCCGCATCGGCTCGAAGTCGGGATATAGATAGAAGCCGCCACCCGGGGGCCGGCAGCTGACGCCGGCGGCCACCAGTCGCGCGTGCGCCGCGGTCGTGATCGCGCGGTGCAGGCGACGGCTGCGATCGATGTGCTCGACGATTCCGGCCGGCTCGCCCAGCACGTGCGCCGCCACGTGCTGCATCGGAGCCGGGGCGCTCGACCACACCTCGCTGGCGAGTCCGAGCAACGCCTCGCGGGCCGCACGGCCCGTCGCGCCCTCGGGAAATCGGGCAAAGCCGATCCGCCAGCCGCCGAGCGCCATGTTCTTGCTGAGCCCGCTGGTGACCCAGGTCCGCTCGGGTACGTACTCGGCCGGGCTGCGGACGGCTTCGGGCTCGTGCGCGAGGTCGCGATAGATCTCGTCCGAGATCAAATTCAGCTGATGCCGTTCGGCGATCTCGGCGACGGCACGCACCGCATCGCCGTCTGCCACGGTGCCGGTGGGGTTGTCGGGCAGCGTCACCACGAGCACCCCGGGACGCGCTCCCTGCCGGGTGGCGTCGGCCAGCGTCTCCTCGAGCGCGGCCGGATCGGGCAGGCCTCCCGGAGCATCAGGGGAGATCGGGACGCTCCAGACGCGCTTGCCGACCAGCGCGGCCTGCGCCGCGTAGCTGACCCACGACGGACGCGGCAGCACCACGTCGCCGGGAAGGACCGCGAGCAGGCCCCACAGCAGCGCCTTGCTGCCCGGCGCGAGCACGATCTGAGCGGGATCGGTGGGGAGCCGGCGCCGGGCGAACCAGCCGGCGGCGGCGGCACGGGCCGCGGCCGACCCGCCGACCGCTCCGTACGAGTTGTCGGGGCCGCCGCGTGCGAGCGCTTCGACGACCTCCTCAGGCACCGGCAGCCCGGCTTCGCCGAAGGCGAGATGCAGGATCGGGCGGCCCTGTGCGATCAGGCGTAGCAGCCGCTCGTTCGCAGCCAGCGTCGCGGAGGGCGGGACGAGGTTGGTAATCGACATATCTCCAACGATGGCAGGGTCCGATCTCTCACGTCAGAGAGCCGACCAGCCGATTAATCGCGGAGTATGTCTGCGCCCCGAGCTTCCACAGCTCCGTTTGACCCTGCCCGGAATCGGCCGGCCGAGCTGGCCGCGGTTGTCGGGACGGCGGTCGTCGCCATCGGTGGCGGTCTCGCCTCCGCGCTGCTACTCGCGAGCCGGGTCGGCGTCGCCGGCGCGGTCGCGCTCGGCGTGTCGAGCCTGCCCGTCGCGTGGCTGGTCATTCGCCAGCATGTGCGGCTCAGCGGACGCGGTCACGATGCCTCGCGGGAGCGCCGGGCGGAGCAGCGCAAGGCGGCCCTCGGCGTGCTCGCCCGACGCGCGCTCGAGAGCGCCGACACCCTCACGCTGATCGGCGAGGCGATGGAACTCGTGCGGGAGACGCTCGGCACGGTGAACTGCGTGACGAACCGGAAGCTGGCGGGCGGCGAGATCCGCAACGTGGCCAGCGCCGGGTACGTCGTCGAGCTCAGCATTCCGGCCGGGGCAGCCGTCGCAGACCGCGTTCACGTTGTCCGAAAGCGAGCCGGTGATCAGCAACGACCTCGGGCGCGAGACGCGCTTCTCGGTGTCGGCGACCGTGCTCGAGAGCGGTCTGTGCCGCGGGCTGAGCGTCCGCGTCCGCCAGCGCGCCGGCGCCCACCACGCGATCCTGGCCCAGCGCCAGTACGCCGATCGCCCGTTCACCGAGGAGGAGGCCCGCTTCCTCCAGGCGATCGCATACGTGATCGGCGGCGCGCTCGACCGCGAGGCGAGCGAGCACGAGCTGATGCGGCGGGCGCTGGAGGATCCGCTGACCGGCCTGGCGAATCGGGCGCTCCTGCTCAGTCACCTGGAATCAGAGCTGCGGCACGGCCGGCGGCTCGGGGATGCCGTCAGCGTGCTCTCGGTCGACCTCGACCGCTTCAAGGTGTTCATCGACACGGTCGGCCACCCCGCCGGCGACACGCTGCTGCGAAAGGTGGCGGCGCGGCTGTCCGGCTGTCATGCGCGAGGAGGACCTCGTCGCGCGCCACGGCGGCGACGAGTTCGCGGTCGTGTGCGCCCGGACGACGACCGACCACGCCGTCGCCGAGGTGCGCGCAGCGGATCGTCGACGCGCTGGTCGAGCCGTTCGAGATCGAGGGTCGCGAGGTGTCGATCACCGCCAGCGTCGGGGTGGCGGTCAGCCAGCACGGGGACGAGACCCCGGAGGAGCTGCTGCGCGACGCGGTCGCCGCGATGCACCGTGCCCGCGAGCTCGGCGGCGGCCGCTTCGAGGCGTTCGATGCCTCGCTTCGCCACCGGCTGGTCGAACGGATGTCGATCGAGAGCGACCTTCGCTACGCGGTCGAGCGCGATGAGCTCGAGCTCCACTTCCAGCCGCTGATCGGGCTCGACCGACGAGACGCTCGTCGGGTTCGAGGCGCTGGTTCGCTGGCACCACCCCGAGCGCGGGATGGTCCCTCCCGGAGAGTTCATCAGCGTCGCCGAGGAGACCGGGCTGATCCTGCCGGTCGGCACCTGGGTGCTCGAGCAGGTCTGCGCGCAGCTCGCGCGGTGGCCCGAGCACGTCGAGATCGCGGCCAACATCTCGCCGCGCCAGATCAGGCCTGACCTGGTCGACGAGGTCGGGCAGCTGTTGTCCGAGCATCGGATCACGCCCGGGCCGGCTCGTGCTCGAGATCACCGAGAGCCTGGTGCTCGACCCGCTGACCAAGCCCGTGATCACCAAGCTCCGGGAGCTCGGGGTCAAGCTCGCGCTCGACGACTTCGGCACCGGCTACTCGTCGCTCGGCAGCCTCCAGCGCTTCCCGCTCGACGTGGTCAAGCTGGACCGCGCTCTGATCTGGTCGCTCGACGAGGGCAGCGGCGTCGCCGTCGTCCGCGCCGCCGTCGAGCTCGGTCAGGCGCTCGGCATGGACGTGATCGCCGAGGGGATCGAGACCGAAGACCAGCTGGCCACGCTGCGCGAGCTGGGGTGCCGGCTCGGACAGGGCTTCCTGTTCTCCAAGCCGCTGCGCGCGCCGGATGCCGCGGCGCTGCTCGACGGGTCCACGACGATCGCGTCGCTCGGACGCTAGGAGCGCTTCGATGTTCGCACTGCTCAGGGATACCCCATCGCTGCGCCGCTTCTTCGCGGCGTTCTTCCAATCGCAGGTCGGCACCGGAGCCGCGTACGTCGCGCTGCTGCTCGTGGCCTACGAGCGACTTCATTCCGGCTGGGCGATCTCGCTGGTGCTGCTCGGCGAGTTCCTGCCCGGGATCGTCCTCTCGCCCGTGTTCGGCTCGCTCGCCGACCGGATCTCGCGCCGTCGCCTGGCCGTGTGCGCCGACCTGTTCCGCGCGGGCTGCTTCGTCGCGCTGGCGATCGTGCCCTCGTTCGCCGCCACCGTGGTCCTCGCCCTGCTGGCCGGGGTCGGGACCGCGCTGTTCCGGCCCGCGATCAACGCCGCGCTGCCGGGGATGGTGCCGAGCGAGCGCCGCTCGCAGCTCACCGCGATCTTCTACGCGAGCATCAACACCGGGCTGATGCTGGGCCCGGCGCTCGCCGCCGGCCTGCTCCTGATCACCACCGCGCCCGTGGTGCTGGTGCTGAACGCGGTCAGCTTCGTCGTCTCGGCGATCCTGCTGTCCGGCGTGGACCTCGGTCCGTCGGCGTCTGAGTCCGCCGTCTCGGAGGACGACGCGGAGTCCGTCAGCTTCGGTTTGGGCGCATACCCGCGCCGGCGCCCGCGCCGCCATCGCCCTTCCCGGCGTGCCGGTGCTGATGGGCGTGGGCGCGCTCGTGGTGCTGACCGGCGCGATGTTCAACGTGGTCGCACCGCTGCTCGCCACCGGCCCCCTTCACGCCGGCGGCTCGGGCTACAGCGTGCTGATGGCGCTCTACGGCCTCGGCATGGTCGCCGGCTCGTGGACCAACGCACGCGCCGGCTCGAATATCGACGGCCTGCGCCGGCGCTGGCTGGTCGGCATCGCGCTGTCCGGGGTGGCGATGGCGGTCGCCGCGCTCGCCCCGAACCTGCCTTTGGCGTTGATCGCCTTCACGTTCATCGGCCTGGGGGAGAATCTGCTGGTCGGCCCCGAAATGCGGCTCGTGCAGGAGCTCGTCACCGAGCGCCTCCTCGGCCGCGTGTTCGGGCTGAAGGACGTGCTCGAGAACATCGCGTTCGTCTGCGCGTTCCTCGGCGCCGGGGCCCTGCTCAGCCTCGCCGGCGTGCGCGCGGTGTTCGTGGGGGCCGGCGTCCTCACGGTGGCGCTCGCCGCCGTCGGGGCGGTCGCGTTCCGAACGCGGCGGGTCGTCGGGCGGCCCGCGCTCGAAGCCGGCGAGTATTTCGGAGGCGTGTCGGAAGCGGCGACGATTGGCGTGGGGATGCTCGGCTACGGATTCATGGGCGGGGCCGACACGCGAGCGCGCCTCGCGCGATCAGGCACATGCCCTGGCCGCCCCCGCGCGTCCCCGAGCTCGTGTCGATCGCCGGCGGACGGAGCCTGCGGTGGTCGCCGCCGCCGAGGAGTTTGGATTCTCCGAGCACGTCACAGATGGCGGCGCTCGTCGCGGACCGCGGGATCGGCCTGTTCGACAACGCCGGTCCGAACAGCGTCCACGCCGATCCGAGCATCGCCGCCGCGGAGCCGGAGCACGTCGTGTGCGAGAAGCCGCTCGGGCGGACCGCGGACGAGTCCGACGAGGCGTGGCAGCGCGACAGCGCCACCGGCATCAAGCACATGTGCGCGTTCAACTATCGCTTCGTTCCGCGATCCGGCTCGCGCCGCGACCTGATCGCCGCCGGCGAGCTCGGCGAGATCCTGCACTTCCGCGGCGTCTACCTCCAGGACTGGCTGGTCGATCCGTCGGTCGCCAATCTGTGGCGGCTCGACAAGTCGGTCGCGGGTTCCGGCGCGCTCGGCGACCTCGGCGCGCACGTGATCGACCTCGCTCACTATCTGGTCGGCGACATCGGCGAGCGTGTCCGGTGCGCTGCGCACGTTCACCCCGGTTCGCGACGGCGCCCAGGTCGACGTCGATGACGCCTTCGCGGCAACCGTCGAGTTCACCGGCGGTGCGCTCGGCACGCTCGAGGCGTCCCGGTTCGCCTCGGGCCGCAAGAACCTGCTCCGGCTCGAGATCAACGGCACCGGCGGCTCGCTCGCGTTCAACCTCGAGCGGCTCAACGAGCTCGAGCTCAGCGAGGGCACCGGGGGGTTCCGCACGATCCTGGTCACCGAGCCCGGCCATCCGTATCTCGAGCACTGGTGGCCGGCGGGCCACATCGCTGGGCTGGGAGCACACGTTCATCCACGAGCTCCACCATCTGCTGACGGCGATCCGGGACGACGGCGAGGTCGGACCGCACGGCGCGACGTTCGAGGACGGTTACCGCGCCGCCGAGGTGTGCGACGCAATCGTGCGCTCCGCAGCCGATCGTGAGCAGATCGCGGTGACGTATCGGGCCTGAAAAGGCTACTGGCGAAGTTGCCGCCGTGCACCCAGTCGGCGATCGTCGGCGCCACCGGGCCCTCGCCCATGTGACCGCCGTCGAACACGCGCGCGGCCTTGGGGTCGCCGTGGTCGAGGCTCAGGTAGATGTCGTCGATCGAGTTCTGGACGTCGTCGCGGCCGTTGACCAGCAGCAGCGGCGCCGATGGCTGGTCGAGGATTCCCTGGTCGAGCAGCGACAGCTCCGGACAGCGCGCGACGTAGTCCTCGAACGTCTCGCCGCCGAAGATCCGCGCCCGCGCCGTCATCAGGTCCATCAGGTACGAGGAGGCGTTGCGCGACTTCTGCTGCCACTCGGGCGTGAACGTGATGTGCACGCCGCCGCCCCAGTTGACCGCGCACCGCGAGCCGGTCGCGGTGGGTGTAGGCGAGCTTCATCGCCCAGTAGCCGCCGAACGAGCCCCCGATGGCGGCGCACCGCGCGCCGTCGAGGTCGTCCCGCGTCGCGAGCCAGTCGAAGATCGGCGTCCACTGGCGCTCGGCGTCGGGCGAGGCGAGCACCGGCGACTCGCCGACCCCCGGCATGTCGACGAGCAGCACCGCGAGCCCGCGCGAGCGCATCAGCGCTCCGAGCCGGCCGTGCATCTCCTCCTTCCAGGTGTCGATGCCGGCCCACACCATCGCCACCGGGGGCCGGGCGTCGCCCGTTGCGGGGCGCGTCAGGTAGAAGCGGAGCTTCGAGTCCTCGAACGGAAGCTCGACCACCTCGAGCGGCGGGTCCTCGAGCGCGGTCGCCTTCAGGAAGAACTCGCGCGCGCGGTCGTACTGCCGCTGCTTCAGCGGGTGGTTCGGAACCGGGTAGCGCCCCATGAACGCAGCCCGGTAGGCCTGCAACCACAGCTCGCGCTGCGTCGGCCCGATCGGTCGCCGCCTGCGCCCGCGCGGCGAAGTCGTCGGCCAGTCCGCCCCAGGCCGCGGTCCACGGTTCGGGGTCGAGCCCGGTCAGCGCCGTCGATCGTTGCGACGCGCGGCGTCAGGATCGAGCCCGTCGAGCGGATGCGCGCCGCGCTCGAGCCGCGTGAGCAGCCACGCCTTGCCGGCGTCGAGGGTCTCCTCTGCCGCAGGCCATCAGACGAACAGGCCGGTCTGCTCCTGCGCCTGCGCGTCGTGCCTCGGGCGGCGCGTCGGCGAGCGGGAACGACTCGAACATCGACGGCGGCATCGCCAGGTTCTTGTAGAAGACGTTCGACCCCTGCTGGGGCTCGAACCGGACCGGCTCCCAGTCGGGCTCGTAGTTGCGATAGCCGCCGGCGTTGATCTCGACGCGCATGCCGCTCGGATCGCGGACGTACAGGTAGTCCTGCTCGCCCATCCCGTGCCGGCCGGGCCCGAACTCGATCGCCACGTCCTGGTTGAGGAACACGTCGGCGGCGCGCAGAAGCTCCTCGCGCGAGTCGACGAAGTAGGCGAAGTGGTTGATCCGGCCCGGGACCGGCGTCGGATCCCACACGATCCCGAGGTCGTGCGAGCGCTCGCACACCGTCGTCATGCAGAACACGGGGAAGTCGGGCCGGTCCGGGATCACCGTGTACTCCATGAACCGGTGCCCGAGCGTGTCCCGGTACCACTCGGCGTCACCCCGCGGGTTCGCCGCGGTGATCGTCACGTGGTCGATGCACCGCGCCGCGACCCCGCGGGGCACGTAGCGCTGCGGACGGTTCGGGAACGGCGACTCCATGCCGGGCGGCGGCGTGTAGCGCTCGACCTCCCAGAACACCTCGTGCAGGTGGCCGCCCGGGCGCGCGATAGCGGAACGCGCGCCCGTGGCCGACCGAGTCCTCGACCCAGCCCTCGCCGGCGCCGGCGGCCTGCCAGGCGCGCCACCGCGGTCTCGAGCTCCTCGGGGCCGGCGGCGCGCCAGCCGACGTGCGCGAGCCCGGCATCGCGGGCCCTCCGTCAGCTGAAGGGTGTGATGGAACCGGTCGCCCCAGGCGCGCAGGTACACCGACTGGCCCGCGCGAGCCGTCTCCTCGAGGCCGACCACCTGCGTCCAGAACTCGAGCGACTGCTCGGGAGTCGGCGTCGTCAGCTCGACGTGCGCGAGCTGTGACAACAGGGGCAGGGCCATCTCTCCTCCTCATCGGTGCGGCCGTCGGTCTCAGCGCCGCGGTTTCAGAATCCATATTCGGATTCGGGAGCCTACCGCGCGACGCCGGCTCGCGTCAAGGCGTTCGGGAGCGGCCCAACCGATCGCGCGGCGTCCCGGCGAGTGGGTCGGGCGGGGCTACTGCCGTGGAGGAGGTACGCCGCGCAGGCGGCGCCGAGCTCGTCGACCAGCCGCTTCCAGCTCAGCCGCCGGTCGGACTCGAACACCGGCCCGTACATGACCTGGCGGGCCAGCGTCGAGTACGCGATCCGGAACGCCACGTCGAGCGCGATCGTCCGGGTCGGGGATGCCGAACTCGCCGGCGTACGGCATCAGCGAGCGCTTGAAGCTCCTTGCTCAGCGCGATGCTGGCCTCCGAGCCGCGCGCCGAGATCACCTCGTCGACCGCACCCAGGTGCATGAACGCGCGGAGCGCCTTGCGGTTGTCGCTCATGACCCGCGCCATCCCGGCGATCGACGCCGCGATCGCCGCCGCTGCACCGTCGACGCGTCGGCCCGGTCGCCGCGGCCTGCTCGCCGGCCTCGGACATCGATGTCCATCAGCCGCGCGTGCACCGCGCGCAGCAGCGTCTCCTTGTTGCCGAACCGCTCGTAGATCGCGCCGATCGACACGCCCGAGCGGACGGCGACCTCCTGAACGGTGAACCCCTCGAATCCGTTCTCCTCGAGCAGCGCGTGCGCCGCATCGAGGACCCGCTCGTAGGACTCGCGGCTGCGCCGCTGCTTGGGCGGCCGGACCGCGCTCATGCCGCCGCCGACCGCGGGGCGCGCCGCCCGACCGTGCGCGGCGGCAACGCGTGCGGCTCGACGCCGGCGACGACCGTGTTGGTCAGCGTGCCGATCCCCTCGACGTGGAGCGACACGACGTCGCCGGGCCCGAGCGGCGGCAGGAAATCGCGGCCGCGCCGGCCCCACAGCTCGAGCAGGCAGCCGTTGCCGCACGTCCCCGATCCGAGCACGTCCCCGGGCCGGACCCACGTCCCGCGCGACGCGTAGGACACGAGCTCGGGAAAGCTCCAGGCCATGTTCGCGAGCGTGTCGGTGCCCGAGCGCGCTTCCGTTCACCTCGGCCCGCAGCTCGAGGTCGAGCCGGTCGCCGTCGACGTAGGCCTCGAGCTCGTCGGGCGTGACGATCCACGGCCCGAGCGTGTTCGCGAAGTCCTTGCCCTTGCACATCCCGAGGCCGAGGCGCATCTCCGCCATCTGCAGATCGCGCGCCGACCAGTCGTTGAAGATCGTGTAGCCGGCGATGTACTCGCCGGCCTCGCCGGGCGTCAGATCCCGGCCCGGACCGGCCGATCACCGCCGCCACCTCGAGCTCGAGGTCGAGCCGCCGGCACCCCGGCGGCACCGGGATGTCGTCGCCGGGACCGGTCAGCGCATTCGGGTTCGTGAAGTAGCAGAACGGCGACTCGTACCAGACCGGCGGGACCGTCGCGTCCGGGTTCGCGTCCTTGATCACGCCCTCGATGTGCTGCTCGAACACCGAGAAGTCGCGGATCGTCGGTGGACTCCACCGGCGCCAGCAGCGCGGCCTCGCTCGAGCGGCAGCTCCGCCTCGACCCGCGCGGCGAGGCGGTCGCGTTCGCCGCCCTCGGCGCCGAGCAGATCGATGGTCCCGACGTCGGCGGCGAGCACCTTGACGGTGTCGCCGGTCGATGACCGCCGCCCGCGGGCTGCCCCGTGGTCAACTCTTCCGATCCTCATGGCGATGCCTTTCAGATGGGGGCCGACGCGGTCATGATGACCGCATTGCGCGTGGCGTCCGGGTCGATCGGCAGCGAATGGTCCTGCTCCCACCGGCCGACCTGCTCGGACCCCTCGACGATCGCGCGGCAGCGCTCGTAGCGCCGCTCGGTGAACGCCTCGAGCGCTGCGGTCACCGGGACGTCCTTGGCGAGCTCCTCGGCCAGCACGATCCCGTCCTCGATCGCCTGCGCGGCGCCCTGGCCGCAGTGCGGCGTCGCTCCGTGCGCGGCGTCGCCGACCAGCACGATCCGGCCGCGATGCCACGGCGCCGGCACGATGATGTTCTCGATCGGGCGCAGGACGATCGCGTCGTCGTCGACGATCTGCTCGCGCGCCTCCGCCACCGGGCCGGCGAACGGAGCCAGGCGCCGGCGGTAGACGGCGGCGGCGCCCTCGCGCTCGATCGCCTCGCTTCTGATCCGGCATCGGCGTCTCGATCGTCAGGATGTACATCAGGTCCTCGCCGAGCGGCACGAAGCCCGCGCTTCCGTCCGGACCGAAGAACATCCAGATCTCCTCGAGCCCGTCGATCCGCGGCAGGTTGTAGCGCCAGCACACCTGACCGGTGAACCGGGGCGTGAGGTCGGAGCCGAACAGCCGCTCGCGAACCTTCGAGTACAGCCCGTCGGCGCCGACGACGAGGTCGTAGTGCCGCCGCTCCCCGTCGGTGAAGACCACGTCCACGTGGTCGTCGGAGGGCACGATCTCGGTGAACGTCACGCCCGTGCGCACGTCCGCCCCCGACTCGAGCGTGCGCGAGGTGAGGATCTCGTGCAGCTTCGGCCGGGTGAGCCCGTTGCCGGGCGGGAGGTGCCCGACCAGCGCCGGCCAGTCGTGGGCGGCGATCTGCGTCTGCGGCGTCGGCGAGCCACGTCCGGTCGCCGCGGATCGGGTGCCCGGCCTCGACGCACGCCTCGGCCAGCCCGAGCGAATCGAGCGCCCGCAGCGCGTTGCCCGGCTGGATGATCCCGACCCCGTACACGCCCCACTCCGGATCGCGCTCGACGACGTCGACGTCGGACGCCTCGGCCGCGCAGGGCGAGCGTGGTCGACAACCCGCCGATTCCGCCGCCGATCACAAGAACCTTCATCGTCTCAACCTCACCTCACCCCGGGCATCCGAAGGCCGCTGCCGATTCTCCGTATCCGAATACTGATTCGGATACGCTAGCGGGCGCAACGCCTCGCTGTCAACGCAACTGAGGAATGGAAAACACATGAACGGCGACTTCGCAAACCTCCGCGTCCGGCGCATCGTGACCGGCCACAACGACACCGGCGAGGCCGTCATCGCGGCGGACGAGGCGCTCGCCGGCACCGACCTCGCCGAGGACGCCGGCCGGACGAGCGCGACGTTCTTCCAGCTCTGGGCCACGCACGAGATGCCCGTCGATCTCGGCGACGAGTCGCGCGGCGCGCCAGCGCGACGGGAGCGCGACCACGATCATCGGGTCCGGCTCGGGCTCGGTGCTCCGGATCGGCGTGCTGGCGCCCGGAACCCGGTCGCCGATGCACCGCACCGAGAGCCTCGACTACGGCATCTGCCTCGAGGGCGAGTGCGACATGGAGCTCGACGGCGGCGAGACGGTGACCGTCCGAGCGGGCGACGTCGTCGTTCAGCGCGGAACCAACCACGTGTGGCACAACCGCAGCGACGCGCCGTGCCGGTTCGCGTGGATCCTCCTCGACGCGCATCCGGTCGAGGTCGCGGGGCGCCGGCTCGGCGCGTCGTGGCGCCACGACGCCTGACCCGGCGCACGACCCGCAGGCTTCGCTCCGCCGGCTATGAGGGAGCGTCGGCGGCCAGTCCCTGCGTGCGCATCGCCCTGCGGTAGGCGACGGCGACGGCGTCGAACTTCAAGTGCATTTCGGCGGCCAGGTCGAACGGCACCTTCCAGGGTCGCTGGGATTCGACCATCCGGCGGTCCTGTTCGAAGATCGTGTCCTCGAAGTCCTGCAGCAGGCCGACCGGCTCGTCGCGATCGTAGTTGCGGCCGATCATCAGATAGCCGGTGCAGGCTTCGTCGCCGACCGGCTGGGACGCGAAGAAGTAGACCATCCCTCGCTCGCCACCCCAGCCCAGCCGCAGCACGATCGTGTACGGAAGGTGAAGCTCGTAGCGGCTGCGACGCTCGGGCGCGGCCGTCTGCTCGTTGGCGAACACCGGAAACTCTTCGCTGTTGGGCGCCTCCGGTCGAACGATCTCGTAGCGAAGGATGTGGCCGTCGGTCGTGACGCTGTGACCAGGGACGACCGGACGGGAGGGATCGCCCAGCAGCCCGGGATGCACCCACGGGAAGTGCCCGAAGTCGGTGAAGTTCTCGACCTGGCGGGAGGCGTCGGCTTCCCACGAGTAGGGACCGCACGGCACGACCTGCCACTGCTCGGGAGTCTCGAGCTCGGGAACCTCGGGCAGCGGCCAGCGCGGCTCGCCCAGCGCCACCCACAGGATCCCGTAGCGCGACTGGCATTCGTAGGCGGCAACTCGCGCCTTGCCGGGCACCCGGGTCGGGTCGGCAAGCTGCGGAATCGCCTTGCATCTACCGTCGGCCCCGTACCGCCAACCGTGGTAGGGGCACATCAGCTGGTCGTCGATCACGCGGCCCAGCGAGAGCGCGGTCCCGCGATGAATGCATACGTCGTTGAGCGCGTGGGGCTCGCCCTCGGAGTCGCGCCAGAGCACCACCGGCTCGCCCAGCAGCGTCACGCGGAGCGGCTCGGCCGACAGCGCGTCAGCGTAGGCGACCGGGTGCCAGCAGTCGCGTAACGCGTGTACGTCGGGGATCGATGCGGGCGGATTGCCAACGCTTGGGGCGACGGACATGGCTCAGTCTCGAACCTATCGCGCCGCGCTCGCGGGGTGCGACAAAGATCTGCGCGGATCGACTCGCATTAGTGCTTCGGGACCATCTGGTAGATCGTCGAGTACCCGATCAGGAACACGACCTTCCCGTCGGTGATCACCGGCGTGAACTCGCCGTCGGGGAACGAGAACACCTGCCGGCCGGTGCGCCAGTTCAGGCCGGCGGTGGTGTTCGAGCCGAGCCCGGAGTAGTAGACGACGTTGCCCACGACGGTCGCCGAGCCGTCGATCCGGCCCCCGCCTGCGTGACTCCACCGCAGGCCGCCGGTGTCGGCGCTGTAGGCGTACAGAGTGGCCGTCGTAGGAGCCGATGTACACCGTCGGCCCGAGACCGGGAACGTCGGCGACCGCCGGCGAGGCGTAGACGTAGGCGCCCGTCGACGCGGTCCACGAACGTGGCCCCGGAACTCGCCCAGAACGCGTACACCGCGCCGCTGGTGCTGCCGATGTACACCCGCCCGAACGCGACCGCGGGCGTCGAGTAGAAGCTGCCCCCGCCGGCGGCCGACCAGATCTCGCGGCCGTTGGCGGCGTTGACCGCGTGGACGCGAGCGCCGTAGTCGCCGAAGTAGATCGTGTTGTGGGCAAACGCGACTCCGCCCTTGACGGCCCCGCTCGCCCGGAAGGTCCAGTTGAGGTGGCCGTCGTAGGTCCTGAACGAGTACACGGTGCCGCCCTGGTCACCCAGGAACACGCTGAGGCCGTGGACGAGCGGCGAGGACTCGCTGCCGGGGGCCAGCGAGTGGGACCACGCGACCTTCCCGGTCTTCATCGACACGCGCCACGACCGCGCCGTTGCCCGGCTCGCGGGCGCCGGGAGTGGTCGAGAGCAGCGTGAAGAACACGAGCTTGTGCCGGATGTCGAGCGCCGGCGAGGCCGCGGCCAGGGTTCCCGACCCGGCGGTGCCAGATCAGTCGACCGTTGGTCGAGCTGAGCGCGCTCGCCCATCCGTTCGCGTCCTCGAAGTACAGCGTGTTGTCGTAGATCACGGGCGGGAACTCGAGCAGCGCGCCGTCGTGGAACCTCCACCCGACGTGCAGCGGCGGGTCGAGCTTGGCGCCGTTCGGGAAGAGGCGGGTGCGCGCCAGGTTGTAGCCATACAGCGGCCAGGGCTCGTCGGTGGGACGCGGCTTGGGCGGGCGGCTTCGGAGGCGAGGCGGCGGTGGTGGCGGTGCGGCGGAGGCGGAGGTGCCGCGACATGCACCACGACCGGGCGGTGATGGCGGGTGCTTCCAGAACCGACGAGAACGAGGACCACCACCGCGACCCCTATCGCTAACAGCAGGCCCGCCACGGCGACGAGTCCCTTGCGTACAGCGGGGCTCGACATGGCGGCCGATCCTAGCCAGCGCCGCCGACGCTCCCGGTCACGGCGGATCAGGCTGGAGCTACCGCTCGGCGCGTAGTCCGACAGCCACGGGGTCCTGTATCCGTCGCGCCACAGCACCGGGAAGAAGGCCTCGTCGAGCTCGGTCTCGCCGGGCCGCCGGTAGCGCGAGTAGATCGGGTGAGGATGCACCGGGTTCCACCGTGTGTCGGTGGAGATCATGTGGCTGATGATCGATCGGCGCTGGGCGTCCGCTCGCTCGTTCGGCGGACTGCCGTGGAACGTCCAGCCGTCGTGAAACGCGGCGCCGCCGGCGGGGACCTCGATCGGGACCAGCTCGAGCTCCGACCCCGGTCGGAATCGAGCCGCGCGCATGCGCCAGCCAGTCGTCCGGCGCGTGGAAGGTTCCACCGAGCGGCGCGTGCGGCCATCGATGCGAACCGCGCACGTAATAGATCGTCCCGGTGTCGGCCGCCGTGTCGTCGAGCGCCATCCAGCACGTCGTCATGTTCGGCGGATCGAGGTGGTCGAGATACGCGGCGTCCTGATGGCACAGCAACGCCTTTCCCGACGGCGGCTTCCAGATCGCGTTGTCCTGCGCCAGCCGCGACCCCGGGCAGCCCCGCCAGCCGCGTCGGCGAACTCGCCGACCTGCCGCGACAGGGTGACGCCCGCCAGCACCCGGTCCGCCTTCCACACGTTGCACAGCTGGCGGGTCAGGTCCGGCGCGGTCACACCGGGCACGTAGTTGACCTCGTCCGGCGCCAGACCCGTCTCCCACTCGTGCTCGAACACGCTCATGAAGTGCTCGCGGACGCGATCGAGGTCGTCAGTCTCGAGAAACCGTTCGACGATCAGAAACCCGTCGCGCCGATAGCTCTCGATCTGCCCCGCGGTCGGTCCGCCCACGCGCGCCAGTCTAACCGCGGCGTTCGGCCTATCCTCGAGCGCATCACGGGCTCGGCGTTGATCGGATTCGGGGTTCGCATCGCGGTCCGGCGATGACCGGTCAAGCGGACACGCTTCCACGCGGAGAAGCAGTCGCGCGGCTCGCGCGATGGATCGTCGATCGCCAGCTTGGGCATCCGACACGTGTCGCGGTCGACGGGGTCACAGCGTCCGGTAAGTCAACGCTTGCGCGCGAGTTGGCCGAGGCCGTGTCTGCGCTTGGCAGACCCGTGATCCACGTGTCGATGGATGGCTTTCATCACCCGAGGGCTCGCCGTCATCGCCAGGGCCGGGAGTCGGCGAGCGGCTACTACGAGGACGCCTACGATTTCGCCGCGCTCGCGCGCGAACTGCTCGAGCCGCTCGGTCCTGCGGGCAGCCGGCGGTACCGCACCAGTGTTATCGACCTCGGAACCGATACCGCCACCGCCGAGCCGGTGCGGACGGCGCCTCTGGACGCGATTCTCGTCGTCGACGGGACCTTCCTGCAGCGCCCGGAGATCCGGGATCTTTGGGATGAGCGCGTTTGGGTGGACACGCCGCTGAAAGTCGCGCGCCGGCGCGGGGTCGAGCGCGACGCGGCCCTGCTCGGAGGGCCAGAGGCGGTCGAGCGCCTCTTCGCCCAGCGGTATCACGCCGCGGCTCGATCTACAT
The DNA here is from genome assembly GCA_963745435.1 of uncultured Acidobacteriota bacterium. Taxonomy (GTDB): domain Bacteria; phylum Acidobacteriota; class Terriglobia; order Terriglobales; family Acidobacteriaceae; genus Gp1-AA133. The sequence goes on from CAVUXK010000008.1 coordinate 1,189,472, forward strand.
CGACGCGGTCGCGCCAGCCGAGCGGGCCACCGTGCTGTTCTCGAACGAGCATCCGGAACACGCCCGGCTGCGGTTCGCGGCGGTTGAGCCGTGACCCGCCGCGAGGTCCTCGCGGAGCCACCCGACGATCCGCTGCGCGATCCGTGGGTCGGGCTGTCGAAACCGCACGTACGTACCTCCGTGCTGCTCGTAGTCGACCCGCAGGGCCATCGCGCAAGCCTAGTCACCCGCGCCAGCGGGTCTGCGGGCCGGCCTCCCGCGACGCGCCCGATTGCGCGACGCGCGAGACTGCTTCCATGAGACCTAATCCAATCCATGCCAGCGACGATCCCGAGGTGTTGCGGCAACTGATCCGCGAGAACCCGTGGTGCACACTCGTCAGCAGCAACGCCGGCGAGCTTGTCGCCTCGCACTATCCGGTGCTGCTGGACGAGGCATCGGCTGAATTGGCGGTGCTGACCCACGTCGGGCGTCCCGATGAAAAGGTCCATGGATTCGGCGGCCACGAGGTCATGCTGATCGTCCAGGGCCGCCACGGCTACGTCAGCCCGAGCTGGTACACGCCGGGGACGACCCCGGCGCCGACGTGGAACTTCAGCGTTGCCCACTGTTACGGGGTGCCCGAGATTCTCGGCGCGGAGGAAAACCTGCGGGTGCTGGGGCGACTCGTGGAGCATTTCGAGCGCCACGTCGACCGGCCACAACTCCTGGACCCCGAGTGGGGCGCGCAGCTGGCGCGGGGAACTGTCGGGCTGCGCATCCCGATCTCGCATTTCGTGTGCAAGATCAAGCTTAGCCACGACAAGAGCCTCGAAAACCAGCGCCGGGTGATCGCTGCGTTACGCGCCCCGGGTCCCTACCACCATCCCGCTCTGGCAGACGAGATGGAGCGCTCGATCGCGGATTGATGGACGTGCGAGACGTCAGCCTTCGCTCGGAGTCAGTCGCGTCGCCTGGCGACCGCTTGCACGAGAGCGATCCTGGCCTGGGCGACGTTGCGGGCCAACCCTGCCATTCGCTCGTCGAAGTCGGGCATCAGGACGTCCAAGCCGAGGTGACCGTGGGCTGGTGCGGGTGGGAGTGACGCGGCGGCTTCGACGATCGTGCCCAGCGCAGCTTGGCCCTCGTTCCAGACGAGAATCTCGAGCGATGCGCCCTCGAGCAGCCCGCGCAACTCCTCGGAGGTCACGAGCCAGCTCTGGTCCTCGCGGTCTGCCCAGGGGACCGGCAGCTCGAGCGGTCCTCCCTGGCCGGCGACGAGTTCGAACAGCGCTATCTGCCCGCCGGGGCGAACCACCCGCGCCGCTTCGGCGATGAACCGCTGCTTGTCAGCAATGTTCTGACTCACCGCCTGGCTCCAGGCGAGGTCGAACGAGGCGTCCGCGAACGGCAGCGCCAGCGCATCGCCACAAACGACTGTGACCCGGTCCGCCAGGCCGGCACCGCGGGTCAGTAGGTCGGCCGCCCTGCAGAAGCGCGGGGTTGCGTCCAGGGCGGTGACGAGGGCGCCGTGGCGGGCAGCCAGGAACCGGGCCGGACCGCCGATTCCAGCGCCGATGTCGAGCACACGGTCCTCTGGTTGCACGCTGGCAAGCTTCGCGAGCGCGACCGTCGCGGCGCGACCCAGCGCATGAAACTCGTCCAGAGGCGCGAGATCGTCGATATCGAGGGCGTCCAGCTCAAGCTTCGCCTCGTCGAGCGCGCGAAGCAGTGTGTCGGCGATGTCCGGGCCTTCGTAGTAGGCGAGACCGGCGGTCGTAGCGTATTGTGAGTAAAGCGTTTCTGTATTCATTCCAGTTATTCTGTATCTAATGACCGAGTTTGTCAAGCCGCGCCGCCGCTACGACGCCTCCGGTCGCCGAGCGCGAGCCCAACAGACCCGGGAGGAGATCGCCCAGACTGCAAAACGGCTGTTCCTGGAAAACGGCTACGCCGGCACGACCGTCACCGACGTCGCCCGCGAAGCCAAGGTCTCCCCCGAGACGATCTACAAAGCGTTCGGGTCAAAACCGGCGCTCCTGGACGCCGCGATCACAGCATCGATCCGCGGCGACACCGAAGGCACACCGCTGCGCAGCCGGCCAGCAATCGACGCGATCCGCCAAGAGCAAGACCCCAGACGCCAGCTTCAGATGTACGGCGATCTCCTCGCCGAGGTAAATCCGCGGCTCGCACCGCTCGTCCGAGTCATGGGCGAAGCCGCACCCAGCGACCCCGACGTCGCCGCCGCGCTGTCACGTCTGAAAGCGAACCGGATCGAGGGAATGAGCGAATTCGCCTCGCTCCTCGCGAGCCGAGGAGCCCTCCGGTCCGATGTGTCGAAAAACCACGCCAGAGACGTGCTCTGGGCTCTGAACTCGCCAGAGCTGTACGAACTCCTCGTCCTCAGTCCGCCCGTTATCCGGGCGATCAGCTGAAGCGCGATGGTGGCGCCTGGCTGCGCATCATTCTCGAGCGCATGCTCAGGTGTATGAGATACCGGTTTTGGCTTTGATCCACTGGGCCAGGATGCCGGTGGCCGACGTAGGCGCTCGCGTCGACCTGGATCCGGTGACTGGCGCCGGGGAACACCTCAATGGTCAGTGCTGCCTGGTGGTGCCGGTCGGGATGGCATGCCGCGGCGCTGAACCGGCGGGTGCTGTCGGCCACGGACACCAGCTCGTCCGCTCCGCCGAAGACTGCCAGGTGCGGGCAGCGCCGCAGCGGGCCAGCGCGTCCGGACAGGATGGTCGTCCTGGGTGCGCTTGAGAACTGCCACAGCCGCTCGTCCATGTCGGACCAGTAATCAAGGAATGCCCGCAACGGGCCGGCGGAACTGATGATTCAGGCGAACTTCGGCGAAGTCGCCATCGCGTCGGCCTGCCTCGACAAGCCGGTCGAACAGGGCCAGCATGCTGCCGGCATCCTGCTCGCCAGCACGGCGCAGCACCAGGCCAGCGAGTGGCGCTCCTGCGCGGCTGGGGTCATCCCCGGGCAGCCGCTGGTAATCACCCAGGGCACGTTGTCCCGCAGGCGGCGGCGCGCAGGGCGACCCAGCCCCCCTCGCTGTGCCCGAGCAGCCCCGCCGTGTCGGCCCGGACCTCGGGCTGCGCGCAGAGGAAGCCCAGCGCGGCCGTGGCGTCGGCGGCAAGGTCGTCCAGGGTCGAGTCCAGCCAGTCGCCAGATGACGAGCCAACGCCGCGCTTGTCATAGGACAGCACGGCGATCCCCGCGTCCACCAGGTGCTCGCGGATAGGCGGGAAGTACGTGCCGTTGTCACGATCAATAGCACCGACCCGCCGACCAGCACCACCCCCGGCCGCACCTCATCCCGGACGGGAACCGCCAGCCACCCGGCCAGCACCACATCACCGCTGGAGAACTGAGCATCGCGCCAAACGCGGGCCGGGCGCACAATGAGTATCGCGCATGCCACGGCGAGGTTCACTCTCATGCGAGGCGCGGCTTACGTTGGGTTTCCGCTTAATCGCTGGGATCGGATCTGGCCCAGCTTCCTCGGTTCCAGCCCGGCCGGATGCCTCCGCTGAAGAGGGCTGGTTGGGCCGTGCGCGCGGGCCCGGCCGACGGCCTTGTGACCTACTTCACCCGCGTCCGGCCAAGCCTTTACGGCACCACGGCCGTAGTTACGTCATCAAGTAACTGCTGAGGGGCGCCGGTCCGCGCGGCCCAGTGCGGCGCAGGTGGTCGCCCGAGGAAACGATGAAGATGATCTACTCATTGCTGGCCCGGATGCCGAGTTCCCGGTCAGCTTGGGCATTCCGCTGGCCTCGGCGCTGCTCGGCGACGGCGTGCAGCAGCGCCGCCACCGCGTCGCCCGGCTCGGCCCCGGCCGCAGGGAGCTGGCGGGCGCGAGTCGACGACCGGGACGGTGATCACCAACACGCCCGGCTCGGCGGGTAGTTCCTGACCGATGGGTCGGGCGACCCTGGGCCAGGACAGGCATGAACATGTCCGACTGCTCGGGAGCGTGCGCGGCGGCCTGGCCTCCGGTCCGGCGACCGGCAAGCTGACCGCTTCCGGCAGCGTGAAGGCGAGCGCCCTGGGCACGATCACCCGGTCCGGCGGCACCGAGCAGGCGACCTACGACGGTCACCCGCTGTACTCTTCGTCGGTGACCCCGGCCCGGACCAGACGGCCAGGGCAGCGACAATTTCGGCGCGAAGTGGTGGCTGGTGGCCCCCTCGGGAGCAAGGATCACCGCCGCCGATGCCGCGTCCACGGCAGGCGCCCCGGCGTCGTCGGCGCGGGCCACGCCGGGAAGCTCGAACGCCGGCGGCGGCTGGAGCTGACGTTACCGGTGACCACCTTCCCGGCCCGGGCCACCAGCATGCCACTCGCAGGCCGCCGCGCCCCGCAGGAGGCGCAGCAGGCCAGCGTATGGGCCTTCGCGGGCGTGGCTGTCACGTCGTTCGGAGGCCCGCTGGCCCTGGCCGCGCTGTACGCGCCGGGCATCGTGGCCGGTGCCGCCAGCGCCTCGGCCGGGCTGGCGATGGTCGCGGCGGTGGCCGTGTCGCGTTCCGCTGGCGATCTGGCTCCGCTACGCGCGGCAAGGTCAACGGCCCCGGCGGCCTGTATTCCTTTGTCGAGGCCGCGGCCGGGCGCCGGGTCGCCCTGGTCCACGGCCGGCTTGTGGATCGTCAGCTACCTGCTTACCTGCTGTACACCACGGCGCAGATCGTGTATGACACGCTGCCTGCCGTCGTGCCCGGCGAGCGGGTCCCAGCCGGTGCTGGAGATCGCCATCCCGGTCGCGCTGGCCGGCGTGATGATCGCCCCGGGCGGCGGGTCGCCCTGCTGGTCATCGGCCTGGTAGCGGTCGGCCAGCTCGCCATCGCCGCCGCTCTCGGCGGCGTGACCCATTCCCGCCTGGGCCTTCCGGTCTCAAGCTTCGGGGCCTCGGCGCCCGCCGGGGCGCTGGCCACCGCGACCGGCCAGACCGCGCTGCTGTACATCTGCGGCAGCCTGCCGCTGTTCCTCGGCGGCGAGCTGGCCCGCCCGGCCCGCACGATCCGCCGCGCCTGACCGCCACCTACCTGGTAACCGCCGCGGTCATCGTGGCCGCGGTCGCCCGCTGGCCGCCGACCCAGCAGCTTGCCGGCCACCAGGGCATGGCGGTCGCCGGCGGGATTCACCGGCACCGGCTCGCGGTCACGGTGGGAATCGGGGTGGCCGTCAGCGTCGCCGGGGTCATGCTGGTGGGTGGCCGGCACTCACCGGCTCACCGCAGCGGTGACGTCCTGGCCGCTGCGCCGGGTCATCATCGCGATCGGCGCCGCCGTGATCCTGGCGGCCCCGTTCACCCTCATCAATCCCGAACGCATCTACGACGACCTGCTCACGCCCTCGCTCGTCGCGCTGTGGCTCAGCCAGCTCATGGTCTTCGCCGTCTACCCCCGGTTCAGCCGCCCGGCAGCACGACCGCCCGCTGCCCCGCCTGGGTGCTGACGGCGGCCGCCATTGCGTTCGCCGTCTACGGCCTGTGGGCGACCATCCAGCACTTCGGCAGCTGACAACTAAACAACCAGAAGGAGAAATCAGATGAACCGCACGGATACCCTCTCCCGAACCTGGTCCAGCAGCAAGCCGGACAGCTTCCCGCGTCGCTTCGCCCGCCTCGGGCTGACCGGGCCAGCGCAGCTGGCATCACCCTCAGCCGCTGGGCCGTTACCCTGCTGGCGGTGGCGGGCGCCGCCCTTCTCATCTGGTCCGCTGTGATCCACCTCCAGCTGTGGTCCGACGGCTACCGGGATATCTCGGTCATCGGGCCGCTGTTCCTCATCCAGGGCATCGCGAGCATCGCCCTCGCGCTCCCCCTCGTCATTTTCCGCCACTTGCTCTGCTGCTGGCCGCCGGCGCGATTCTGCTCGCCGCCACCGCCGTCGGGCTGCTGCTCAGCGCCGGCATCGGCCTGTTCGGCTACCAGGAAAGCCTGGCGGTTCCGTACGCCGGGACATCCCTGGTCGTGGAGTTCACCAGGCGCGCCGGGTCTCGTGGTTGCCGCGGTGATCAGTCCTTATCGCCTCGCTCGCAACTCGGCGCTCGCACGGGCAATCCATTCGAGCTTCTCGCCCGTCTGGAAGAAGTTGCAGAAGATCGGGATTCATCGCCCCCGACGGGCTGCCGGACGAAACCCTGCTCGCGGGCCTCGGCGCGGGCGACGCCGACCTGGCGCTGGCGTTCGTGCGTCGTTTTCAGCGGATCGTGTTCGGTGTCGCGATGACCGTCATCGGCGACGCGATCGCCCGCGGAGGACGTCGCCCAGCAGACCTTCGAGCAGGCGTGGCGGCACGCCCAGGTGTACGACTCGCGCCGCGGAGCGGTCCGCGCCTGGCTGACGACGATCGCGCATAACCTGGCTGTTGATGTACTCCGTTCCGCGCGCTGCCGGCCCCGTCGATG
>CAVUXK010000009.1:0-116961 GCA_963745435.1 uncultured Acidobacteriota bacterium
CGACGAAGGACATACGAATTGCGAGTTCGGATGCGAATGCGGGCGTTATGTCGAAATCTGGAACCTGGTGTTCATGCAGTTCGATCGCGATGCGAGCGGAAAGCTGACGCCGCTGCCCAAGCCGTCGATAGATACGGGAGCCGGCCTGGAGCGGTTGGCATCGGTACTGCAGGGCGTGATCTCAAATTACGAGACAGATTTGTTCACGCCGTTGATCAAACGCGCTGCCGCACTCACGGCCTCGAGCGCGGAACACGATCCAGGCAAGGTCAATGTAGGGACGGGCGTCTCGCCCGTCCAAGCCGAGCGCAGCTCGGCTCCCGCTGCTGGCACTCACGCTGCAGCTTCGCTGAGAGTCATCGCCGATCACTCGCGCGCCGCAACGTTCCTGATTTCCGATGGCGTCATTCCTTCGAATGAAGGGCGCGGGTATGTGCTGCGCAAAATCATTCGTCGCGCCATCACTCATGGTCGCTTGCTGGGACAGACGAAGCCGTTCCTACATCAGATGGTGTTCTCGGTGCGTGACCTGATGCAGGATGCCTATCCAGAATTGAAAGAGACTGCGGACCGCGTGTCGAAGGCGGTGCTGGCGGAAGAGACTCGGTTTGCACACACAATGGAAGTGGGCCTCAAGAAACTGGAAGAGGATCTTCAGCCCTTAATCGAGGCAGGGCGAAGGGATCCAGCGAAGCAACCCCGTGTATTCGGGCGAGAAGGCGTTCAAGCTCTACGACACATTCGGCATGCCGCTCGATTTCATGCAGGACGCCGCTCGCGATCAAGGCCTTGTTTTCGATCAAGCAGGCTTCAATGCTGCCATGGACGAACAGCGCCAGCGCGCTCGTGCTTCCTGGAAGGGCGCTGCCAAGCAAACTGCTAATCCCGAGTATCAGAAGCTTCCGACGTCGGTTTTTGAAGGCTATCGCCAGACTCGCTCCGAGGGCTGCGAAATTCTTGCTCTGCTAAAAGGTGGCCAAGGCGCAAAGGAACTCAAGCCCGGCGAGGAAGGCGAGGTCATCCTTGACCACACGCCTTTCTACGCGGAATCTGGCGGCCAGGTGGGCGATCGAGGTTGGCTCTACTCCGACGATCACAACACGGTCGTTGCCGACGTGACGGGCACCTACTACCCGATCCAGGGAGTGCGCGTTCACAAGATCACCGCCAAGCAAACAATCCACGTAGGCGACAAAGTCGATGCCGTCGTCGATACCCAGATTCGGGAAGCGACCATGCGCAATCACACGGCTACGCACTTGCTCCATGCTGGGTTGCGCGAAGTTTTGGGCAAGCACGTGAAACAAGCCGGGTCGCTGGTGGCGCCGAATCATTTGCGCTTCGACTTCTCGCACTTCACCGCGGTCGCCGACGAAGAACTGCAGGACATCGAAGACCTCATCAACAAGGAAGTCCTGCGCAACCGGAAGATCGAAGTCATCGAGAACGTACCCATCGATGTTGCTGTCAACGAGTACCACGCGATGGCGCTGTTCGGAGAGAAGTACGGCGACAAGGTGCGCGTGATCCGTATCGGCGATTTCTCGACCGAGCTGTGCGGCGGCACGCACACGGCGGCCACCGGAGAAATCGGCCTGATCAAGGTTCTGAAAGAAGGCAGCGTCTCCTCGGGCGTGCGGCGCGTGGAAGCCGTGACCGGCGAAGGCTCGCTGCAGCCACTTCCGCAAGGATCATGAACTGGAGAACGTGGTCGCTGCGCTTGCTGGGCATGCGGAGGCAGACAGTCCGGCGGCCGCGTTGAAGCTGGAGCTCGACAAGAAAGATGCAGAGATCAAACGCCTCGCGCGCGAACTCGATCAGGCACGGATGAAGTCGGCCTCCTCGTCGGTCGCATCCACCGCCGAGAAAATCAAAGAGGTCAAGGGCATCAAGGTCCTCGCACACCGTGTCGACAATCTCGACCGCTCACAAATGCGCACGCTGGTCGATCAGTTGCGCGACAAAGTCGGCTCTGGAGTCGTGGTGTTGGGCTCAGCGACCGACGGCCGAGTGGCGCTCATCGCCGGCGTCACCAAGGATTTGACCAGCCGCGTGCAAGCAGGCAAGATCATCGCGCAGGTCGCACAGAAGGTGGGCGGCAAGGGCGGCGGGCGTCCTGACATGGCCGAAGCCGGAGGCGACAAGCCCGACGCGCTGGACGCCGCGCTCAACGATGTGTACAACGTCGTGGAGTCGATGGCTTAGAGGCAGGTCTTGGGTGATGGGTCTTAGGTGTTAGGCCGAATCTCAACTGCTGAGTTGAAAAGCAAGGAGCGGTGCAAAGTGGTCAAGAACTTGCGACCAAGGCGCTGGAGTCCCAGGACTGGAGCCCAAGACCTAACACCTAACACCTAAGACCTTTTCTATGCCAGACCACATCTCATTCATCACGCATCGCGGCAAGCCGATCATGGTGCTCGACTTCAGCCACGCTGAACCGAAGGAAATTCTCCTGATGTTGGAAGAAATCCAGCACACGGTGGCTCGCCACGAGAAGGGTTCTCTGCTCACGCTTGCCGATCTGACGGGCGCACACGTGGATAAAGCTGTGGCAACGCGCATGAAAGAAGTTCTTGTGCGGGATAGGCCGTTTGTGAAGCGGTCGGCATGGGTCGGGGTCGAAAGCGTGCCGAAAATCTATTACGAAAATATCAAGGCCTTCTCGCAGCGCGATTTCCCGCCTTTCAAGACTCGCGAAGAGGCCATGGACTGGCTCACCGAAGAGTAGGAAGCAGGCGCGATGACGAGGCTATTCGTATCGTGCTCTTCAACTCCGCCGAAAAACTCTGCCAAGCATGACGACCCGTATTCACGATAGTGGTGCGGTTAACCTTTGCGTTGACTTGCGGAAGCGTAGAAAGAGCAAGTCCGATGACGGCGCTAATAACGATCAAGTCGACCACGCTAGCCTCCGGACCAACCGTGCCGCCGGTCATCCATTTGTTGCCCGTGAGAGTGGTGTTTAGCAGATGACCTTTGGCGGGCATACCGCTATCAGCGACGCCGAAGAAATACGTCTCCGCCCAGTCCCAGGCAGTGTGCATCCCGATCGCGAACCACAGATTTCCCGTGAGGCGCAACGATACGCAGAAGAGGATCGCTGCCAAAGCAACACCGACTCCTCCGACCCAGTTCTCGCCGGGGTTGCTCATGTGCACGCCCCAGAACAATGCCGAGAGCACGATGGCAGCGGGCCAGAAACCAATTCCCGTGGACAACGTAAATTGAGGGTAGCCGCGGAATAGGAATTCTTCGAAGAGTCCCACCATCAGAAAAGCCGCAGCCCACAACAGCCCATACTGGAGCGCGGCTGCGCCGGTCAACGCATACCCTTGAAACGTTACGTTACCCGTCAGAAATAGTGTGAACATGGTGGCACACTCAGCCACAAAGCCCCAGACGATGCCTTCAAAGAAGCGAAGACCGAAGGCGCCCCGTGCGGGCAGGCCGTAGTCGCCGAGGGAACGTTTTTCAAAAGCGCCCATGATGAGCGTCGCCAGCAATACGCAGAGGAAGGCCAACCCATCCTGAATTAACGCGGCCTTGGCGCTGAAATCGATAACGGCGGGATGAGGTCTCACCAGGTGCAGAAGGCGCAGAATTCGGCTGATGCCGAAACGCATTCCAACTACGATGGCGACAAAAATAATCAGGCGCCAAAATGCGCGCAGGCCATTCGGCCCCAGAAAGGCCCATCGCAGGCGGTTGGGTTGGAGTGCGACCGGCACCTCCGGGGCGGGGCTTGGAAGCTGCTCGGCGGTTTGAATCTCTGCAGGCTGCATAGACATAACTTACGTAAATGGCGGCGCTGAAGTTCCGTAACCGGTCGCCGGATCCTCACGCAATTCTGGCCACGTCGCAGAGGGGACGATTCCGTGCTCAACTCCTCCACTTGAGCGTGACCGGGCCTGACATCGGGTGTTGGAAGGGAGCACCGGTGCGGCGGGAGTCGAGCCACGCCTGCTTGAGTTGGAAGTACCATTTGGCGGGGCGATCCGCGTCGTCGATCAGCATCAGGTGCGGGTTGTGCTTCAAGTCCTTCGGACTGCTGCTCCATCGTCTTGCGATCCTGCTCGACGAACTTTCCGAATACGTACTTCAGCAGGTCCTCGCCGAAGGGGAACCACCGAAACAGATTCCAGGCGGCGACTACGTCGATGCGACAGCGGCTGCGCGTAATCGGGGTGACCGTGGTCAGGCTTGAGAACCAGTACTTCCCTGCCCGAATCGTTTCCCAGCGCATGTTCGGAAGCGTGAAATCGATGGTGGTCGTGATTGCGTCGGCGTCGGCGTAGAGCTTAAGCAACTTGTAGGGTGCGCTGTTCGAGCTGGGCGTATGCGCGCTCATGCGAAAGCCGAGATCGATGGGCTCGAAGGTTTTCTGTTTTTCGTGAATCGAATCGCGGCTGCGCCACCACCATGCCTGATGAACGAACGGTCCGTGCGCGGGGTCCATCAGGCCGATGATGCCGTGATCCACGCTGCAGGGCAGGTCGGAAGTCAGGTAGGCGAGTTTGTATTTCTCGCTGAATGTCGGAACGCGTGGTGGTCCTAGCGGCCGGCTCCACGCGTTGTGAAAATCCTGCGCCTGCGGGTGACGGGCTCCGGAATGAAGACCCAGATGAAGCCGTCGTGTTCTTCGCATGTGTAGCTGCCGGCGTAGATGCGATCGACTCTGAGTTTCTGATCCGCGGTCAGCGACGGAATCAACTGGCACTGGCCGGAGTGCGCGTCGAAACGCCAGCCGTGATAACTGCATTCCACCTGGGTACCGTCGAACCTTCCGCAGGAAAGAGGCATGCCGCGATGCGGACACGCGTCTTGCAGTGCGAAGGGACGGTCCTGCGCGTCGCGCCCGATGACGAGACGGCGTCTCCAGCAGGGTTGCGCGTTCGAGGCGCTCGCGAAAGACGGTGTCGGCGGGGAGGGCGCGATACCAGAAGCCGGGGAGCATCAGGGAGTCCGGCGTTTTCGTCTGAGGGGAATCTTCGAACATGGGAACACGGAGGGTACTACAACGACAGCGTTGTATTAAACACTCGACCGCTCGGGAGCTTGAATTTCAGGAGCGTGGCCAAGATTACGAGTTAGTAACCCCTCCCCCCTCCCCCACCTTGCTGCAAAATATTGAAAACAAAGAGTTGGGATTCGAGGAGGGCTGCAAAATCTCTGCGTTTAAAGGACTTATACGCAAAATATTCCGGACAAAGGAGTTAGTTGTCAAAGATCGCTGTCAGATTCTTGGGCACACTTAGGCGTCGGCCCAGCGGCTTCCATCTTGCATTTGGTTGAGCGATTTTGTATGTGCTGGTGGTCACGGTGGAGTGGTTGACGCGTCACGTCGTGCTTGTTTCGGGGTTCGGGGTAATGGTCCGTGGTTGAGAAACTCGCGGCTTTCGGAATGCCGTCAGCGGCGACGGGGTCCTTCGGCTCCGTTCGGCTGGCGCCTCACTGCGCTCAGGATGACACGGGTTGAGGGGCAGCGTGGCCGGCAGAAGACTAGGGGCTCAATATTTTCAGTAACTTACGGCGATTACTTCGGTGGTTCTATGGCCTTCGGATAGTTTGCCGGGCGTCGGTTAAACGCCCTATAATCAATGCACTCTGGTTGAGGTTCTCCGTCAGGTTCCGGGTAGATCATGCTAAGGACTTTGTGTCTTTGCAACGAGGATAGACCCGGACAATGCGAAAGCACCTGCAAATCGCGCTGATGGCTACCCCCGTAATCGCGGCCTCTCTTTCCCTCTCAGTACCACACGTGTTTGCTGCCGACGATGCTCCGGCCAAGATGGTCGCTACCACCGACGACAGCGGACGCACGGTCTACACAAATGACGTCGTGACGCCGACCAAGGGCGTCCGTAACGGCACGGTTTCGCGGCAGGCCGGATTGGTTTACTGGAGCGATAAGGAAAAACGCTTCAAGCCTGTGCCTTCGGCAACGATGGGCGCGGCGCGCTCGGCCGCAGCTGAGGTGAATCAGTACCTTACGCACGAATCGAATCCCGAAGACGCAGCACGCTCCAATTTCCTGCGCAGCAACAAACCAATGAGCCCGCAGGAAGTGGATGCGGCGATTGAGCAGGCAGCAGCGCGGCACAACGTGGATCCGAACCTGGTGCGCTCGGTGATCAAGGTCGAGTCGAACTTCAATCCCAACGCCGTTTCGCGCAAGGGCGCGATGGGACTGATGCAGCTCATGCCGAGCACGGCGCGGTCGCTGCACGTGACCAACCCGTTTGACCCGCAACAAAACGTGGATGCCGGGGTTCGTCATTTGAAGAGCCTGCTGGAAAGCTTCGGCGGCAACATCAAGCTGAGCCTGGCGGCCTACAACGCCGGGGCGGGCGCGGTGGCGCGCAGTTCCGGGGTGCCGCGGTTCGCGGAGACACAGAATTACGTACGGCGAATTACTGAGATCTATTACGGCGGCGGGCAACCCGGTTCGCGCGTGGTCGGGAACGTGGTACACGATCCCGTTCGCGTGCAACGGGATGCGCGCGGCGTACTTTATATCAGCAACACGGACTAAGGTTTTCGGCATCTCTCAGGGAAGCCGTTGAACAGGTTGTAGCGAGCTGGAAACGTTGACGACCCTACTTCGAAGCCAGCGCTATCTGCGTCTGGTGGTAGCGCTGTTGGCGCTGCTGCCGGCACTACCGGGCTATGCTCGCGCGCGGCACGGCGATGCCTGGGCACGCGATAACTTCGCGCGCGCTGAGCGCATGCGCGAAGCGCTGAATGGACGTCCCGTCGCACAACGAACCCGCCACGACTACCAGCGCGTAATCGACTCCTACCGCCGCGTGTATTTCGGCTCTCCTACTTCTTCCAAGGCTGATCCAAGCGTTGTCGCCGTTGCCGAGTTGCAGGTTGAAATGGGCCGACGCTTCGACGACAACAAGATTTTCACTCGTGCGGTCAAGGAATACGAATTCCTGCGCAAGGAATATCCGGGCAGCCGCTACCGCTTCGACGCGCTTGTTCACGATCGGCGAAATCTACAAAGACGACCTCGAGGATCCCGAGGAAGCGCTGGCCACGTTCCAGGAGTTTCTGCACCGCTACCCTCGCCATCGGCTGGCGGATCAAGCCAAGTCGGCCATTGCCGAGTTGAAGCAGGATCACGGCGAACCGTACAAGTCGGCGGCGCAGAAGGAAGCGGAGAAGTATCAGAAAGCCGCCGAACTGGTCGGCAAGTCGGGCAAGACCGAAGCAAAGCTGCAGGACAAGAGCGGTCAAGACCAGGAGCGAGACGACCAAGAGGTCACTGCAGCGGCCGACGCCTCAGCCTCGGACGAATCGACGGAGAAATTTCCGCGCGTGACCAGCATCCGGCACTGGTCGACACCCGATTACACACGGGTCGCGATCGATCTAGAGCAGGACGTGAAGTTCGGTTCGCAGCGTATTGATCATCCCGACCGGATTTTCTTCGACCTCTACAACACGAAGCTGGCCTCGACGCTGGTGGGCAAGACGTTTGACGTGGACGACGGATTCTTGAAGAAGATCCGCGTGGCCCAGTTCAAGCCGGGCAAGACGCGGGTTGTGCTCGAGGTGGACGATCTTTCCGATTACGATGCGTTCCTGCTGCCCAATCCGTCGCGACTGATCATCGACATTCATGGCAAGCAGACGGGCAAGTCTGAAGTTGCCCGGAACCGCAACACTGCCGAGAGCGCAATCCCGCTGAAATCGGTGGCAGACACACCGGACGATCTAACTGCAACACGCACTTCGATACCCAGCACCGCGCGCGTGCCAGCGCCTGCGGAGCGCGAACTACCGACGACAAATTCTCCGGACACGAAGCCTACTGTGAAGACGGTCAAGGTGGGCAAGAATGCCGTGAAAAAGATTATTGAAGCCGGTGACGAGGACACCCGGGCACGGAAGAAGAGCGTCGCCCGATCGGTGGAAGATCTGCGGCCGGAAGGACCACCGCTGGCAAGCGCCGGGTTGGAGGAATCGCGTGGCCGCGACACGGATGCCTCGGTGACGGGCGAGAAGACCCGCTCGAAGAGCAAGCGGCGCACGGCGAGCAGCGCGCAACTCGACGTTCGTGAAGCCCGGCCCACGGCCGCCGGTGACCGCTCGCTGATTCGGGCTTTGGGACTGAAGATCGGCAAGATCGTGATTGATCCGGGCCACGGCGGGCACGACACCGGCACGATCGGTCCCGATGGTCTCCTCGAGAAAGACCTGGTCGTCGACGTAGGACGGCGCTTGGGCAAGTTGCTGGATACACGTCTGGGCGCAGAAGTGGTGTATACGCGGAAGGACGACACTTTCATTCCGCTCGAAACCAGAACGGCCATCGCAAATCAGGAACAGGCAGACCTGTTTGTCTCGATTCACGCGAACTCGAGCCGGGACCCGAACGCGCGCGGCGTCGAAACTTACTATTTGAATTTCACTTCGTCGGCGGACGCGCTGGAGGTTGCGGCGCGCGAGAACGCAGTTTCCGAGAAATCGATTCACGAGCTAGGCGACCTGGTGAAGAAGATCGCGCTCAAGGAAAAGATCGAAGAGTCGCACGAATTCGCCAGTAACGTGCAGGAAGCGCTACACAGCGGGCTGTCGGCAAAGAGTCCCGGACTGCGCAACCGGGGCGTAAAGAAGGCGCCTTTCATTGTGTTGATCGGCGCGAACATGCCGTCGATCCTGGCGGAGATTTCGTTCGTCAGTAATCCCGGCGACGAAGCGAAGCTGCAGACTCCCGAGTATCGGCAGCGCATTGCAGAGTCTCTGTATCGTGGCATCGCGAAGTACGTCAGCGGATTAAGCGGCGTGAAGATGGCCAGCCGGGTGACGAAAGAAGAAGGCCAGTAAATCTCTCGAGCGTCGTTCGAGGTTGCGGAAAATTCGCTAAGCTCCGAAGATAGCAAACCTCAGGCGCTGAAGCGCGCACACACTTTCAGGAATTTAGCGGCACGAGTGAACTCGTGCCCTTCCCAAAATCTGTACGACGCGGAGCGTTTTCCCGCAGCTCTGAACTCGCGCCCTTCCAGCTCTTGCAGGCCGACGGGCTTCTTCCGCAGCCTCGTTCAACGTGCTGAATTCCCATCCAAGCTATAATTCTTCGATTTTCCTGGCAGCCCAGTCCGGCGTGGAGATCCACTCCGCGGGTGGTATTCGCATTTGAAAGGACGTTTGAATGATTGAGAGACTCAAGGACAGCAGCGGATTTGGATTCAAGGCTACGGGCAGCATCAGCGCCGACGACATCAAGGGCATCGAGCCGCAGATCGAGGTGCAGATCGCCGAGAATCGCAAGCATCCGATCGGGATCCTGATCGACCTGACGGCGCTAAAGGATGTCGAGTGGAAAGCCCGCTGGGAAGAACTGCGGTTCTTGTCAAAGTTTGGCGGCCGTATCGCGCGAGTCGCCGTAGTGGGTGCGCGCAAGTGGGAAGAACTGGCCGGCGACGTGATTGGCGCGACGGTTCTGATGCAGGCCGATATCCGTTATTTTCAGCCGTCCGAGGTCGCGCATGCGTGGCATTGGGTTAAGACTGCCAAATATGCAGACGATCTCCCGGTTCGCACCATGTTGCCGGCCGGGCACGTAATGAGCGGATATACGCCGGAATACACGGACTTGTGAGGGACGAGCGTTTCAAGCTGAGCTACTTCATGACTGTAGTCAGGACGACCGCCCCGATGAGCGTTTTCCCGGGGATTTGCTTGCGGGGCTAGGGGCGTGGAAACTTTCGCGGTCGCTTTGTAGTCTAATAGACTGCAGAGGAGCCTTTCCTCTTTTTCACTCCCATGATTTTGCGTCGATTGATCCCGGTTACCCTGTTTTGCCTTCTGGCAACATTTGTCTTCGCAGCTGCTCCTGCTCCTAAAGAGATTGTGCCCGCATCGATCCTCCCTTCGAGTTTCGCGGGGTGGAATTTGCAGGGTGCTCTCCAGACGAGTGCAGATGCAGCTGCAGCCGATCCAACGAACACGGCCATTCTTAAAGAATATGGCTTCACCGATCTTGCCTCCGGAACGTTCACGCGCGATGACGGGCGGAAGCTGACGATACGCGCGGCGCGATTTGCGGACGCCAGCGGTGCGTATGGAGCATTCACGTACTACAAGCAGCCGGAGATGCTGAATGAGAAGATCGGGGACCAGGGGTCATCGCTAAACAACCGGATACTTTTCTACCGGGGCAACGTTGTGGTGGATGCGCTCTTCGAAAAGTTGAGTGTCATGTCAGCGGCGGAGCTGCGCGACCTGGCCAACTTGATTCCCCTTCCACAGGGCGGGGCGCGCAATCTGCCGCCTCTGCCGACGTATCTGCCCAGGGAGACTTACGTAAAGAACACTGCGAAATACATCATGGGACCACAGACCCTCGACAAGTTGGGATCCCCGCTGCCCGTGGAAATGGTTGATTTTGGCGCAGGGGCGGAAGTCGTCGAGGGCACCTATCGTGGCGCGGGCGGCGAAGGCACATTGATGTTGATTTCGTATCCGACGCCGCAGATTGCGACTGATCACTTTCATCGCATCGAGCAGGCGCATCAATCGAATGCACAGACGGGGCAGCCGGCGGTGGTTGAGATGGGAGCGTTTGCGCAGAAGCGCAGCGGTCCGCTGGTGGCCGTGGCCACGGGAACTTTCACGCAGAACGAGGCCGAGAATCTTGTAAAGCAGGTTCACTACGACGCCGATGTCACCTGGAACGAGAACACTTTCTTCGACAAGAAGAACAACGTTGCAAACCTGCTGTGGAATGCTGTGCTGCTGTGCGGCGCGTTGATGGGCATCACACTCGTCGCAGGAGTCGCGTTTGGCGGAGCAAGAGTGGCGTTGAAGCGCTTGCTTCCACAGCAAAACCAGAGCCCGGAGCAGGATTTCATCTCGCTGAACATCGACGAACCCGGGCGGGAGTCGCGGCGAGGAATGGGCGTTTCGTCGAGTCCCCGGTAGAGCGATCCCCGAGCATTCAGGTACAGTAAGTGGCTCATAAGAGACGCTTTACGGGGTGGTGCGAGCGCAAATATCTCAAAATGATACGCTTTCGGTCACTGTTGTTGATTTCTGTAAATAGTTGAAAACAAAGTCATTTAATATCTAAAATTTCCTTGACACCCCCCTTTTTCGGCCCATAAGATTCGGCCAGAAAGTTTTGGCGGACTTTGCCTTCCGTTAGAACTATTCTCCCTTGAAAGAAGAGGCCGCCCTTTTGCCGGGGTGGCCTCTTTGTTTGCCTCGAGAACTTGCGGTTTCTGAGCTTTGATTGTCGAAACGCGGCGCGCGCCTGGGAGTTTCTGCGACATCAGGCGTTGACGGCCCTGTTCCTTCCGAGAGACGTCCTCTTTCGATTTTCGATCTGCGATGGAGATTGGCTTCGAGTGCGCGCTATTCCTGCGGCTTGGGCGCACGGTGCGGGCAGATGGACGAGTTCAGGCAATCATCTGCGATCAGAAGGCGCTCTACCGGCTTGCCATTGATGATGTGGGACTCGATGATTTCGTCGACATCGGCAGAGGTTACGCGGCCGTACCAGACGGCGTCGGGATAGACGACAACCGTCGGGCCATGCTCGCATTGATCGAGGCATCCCGACATGTTGGCGCGCACGCGCTTCTTCAATCCGCGCAGGGCCAGCTTTTGTTTGAACTGAAATTGCAATTGGGCCTGTGCCTTGGGATCGCAGCAGCCGCGCGGATGGCCCGGATCCCGCTGGTTGCAGCAGATGAACAGGTGCCGTTCAAACTTAGGCATAATTTCAATGTACAAGATTTTGTGTTTAGAGGTTCGCAGAGGTTTCTTAATTTCGAGCATCTGCGGGACAAACTGGGAGCCATTGTGTTGGGGCTCTTGACGCAGGAGCCCAGTAGTCAGGAAATGTCGGCACCGCGCATGCGGTGAATCAGCATTCTCACGAGGCCGGTGACTGTGAGCAATGAACCGATGGCCAGAAACACCAACGATACGAGCAACACTACAAGGCCCCAGGGGCTGGAGGGACCGCACGGACCCCACCGAAACAGTGCCATCCCGCAGCCAGCGAAGACACCGGCTCCGACCAGAATTACTCCGACTTGTAGGAGCTTCGACACCGGCAAATCATAGTCCCGCTCTCGGACTAGCTAAAGTACCAGCGGTTCTTGGTCTTTGGTTGAAAGACCGGGCGTGAGTCGTGTTAAGAGGGCGTGTGAGGCCAGGAACTAATCTTTCAGCTCGACCATAGGTTGGTCGTTCTGGCAGAAGGTTGCTACGCGTTTCAGGCTGCCCTGGGCTTCGGTCACGTACATCACCGGACCGAAGCAGTAGACGGCATGTCCGTTGGCGGCGAAGTACCACTTGCCGCCTTTGCGTGAGCGCTTGACGGCCGCTTCGGTGACAGGCTGGTGAGTCGCGGGCGGCGCGATCTTCGGTACGGGCAACGAAAACAACAGGGCCAGAGCCAGAGCTTTCATATCGTTCTCACAGGTCCCCAGGAGACGGGGCGGGCGTTCTTAGATCGACATCAAAGTTCTACGAGTATCTGCAATATCCGACGCCGGCATGGGCGGCTTTTCAGGCAGGGGTCTCTGCACTTTGCCGTGGTTGCGGGCGGTCGTTCTTTCGGACGGTACTGCCTGGGTTGACGGAGTCTGAACCGGAGAGTTGCCTTGCACATCAGCTGGCGGCTTGGGGGCGTGCGCTTGCTGCTGGATGGCCTTGCCTTTCAAAGAAGACAGTTCGGAACTGTCACCAATCAACTGCTGAATCAGGGTCCTTTGTGATTGGATCGTGCTGCCCTGTTCTACGATCAGAAGGGTCATCAGACCGTAGGAGAATAGGAAGAGCACGGTGAGAAGTGGAAGCAGGGTGTGCTTCCTCTTGGGTTGAGTTTCCGGAGTACCGAAAAGTGTCGTCACTTGCGCCCCCAAAATTTCGCCTCGGCTGCAGGCACTCTTTGGAATTGCAGCTACTGCGCCATCGGGGGACTATCGTGGAAGTTCTTATTTGACAGAGGCTTAGGACGGGTATCGATGGGCGGGGGAAAAGACGCAACTGCAACTCCCTGCACATATTGGTAACTAGGGTTGGTATTACTGGGGTGACTTGATTCGGCCGGAAGCCGCGCGGGAAGCGGCTTTTGGAGGCTTGATACGGGACGAGGGCGGGGCGCCCTCGCGATCGCCGGCACAGGATGGAGGCGCTACTTGGTCTGGCTACTTGCTACCCATCACCAGCTTCGCGATTGTCTGCAGCTGCATGTTTGAAGTGCCCTCGTAGATCTTGCCGATCTTCGAATCGCGCCAGTATTTTTCGACGGGATAGTCTTTGGTGAAGCCATAGCCGCCGTAGATCTCGATGGCGAGCGACGTGACGCGCTCCGCTACTTGCGAGCAGAAGAGTTTGGTCATCGCCGCTTCTTTCACGAAGTTGACCCCGGCATCTTTCATACGAGCGGCGTTGTAGACCAGAAGGCGGGCTGCTTCGATGTCGGTGGCCATCTGCGCGATTTGAAACTGGATGCCCTGAAAATCCGACAGAGGCTTGCCGAATTGTTTGCGCTCCTGCGCATACTTAGCAGCGTATTCCCATGCGCCCCGAGCGACGCCCAGCATTTGCGCGCCGATACCGATGCGTCCTTCGTTGAGGGTCTCGATGGCGATCTTGTAGCCCTTGCCGACTTCGCCGAGGACGTTGTTCTTGGGAACGTGGCAGTCCTCGAGGATGAGTTCGCAAGTGGAGGACGCGCGAATTCCGAGCTTGTCCTCCTTCTTGCCGACCGTGAAGCCTGGGAAGTCCTTTTCGATGATGAAGGCCGTGATGCCCTTGTAGCCGGCTGCGGGATCGACGGTCGCGAAGAGGATGAAGACGCCAGCTTCCTTGCCGTTGGTGATCCAAAGCTTGCGGCCGTTCAGGACGTAGTCGCTTCCCTTGAGTTCAGCCTTGGTCTGAAGGGCGAACGCGTCCGAACCGGACCCGGCTTCGCTCAGCGCGTAGGCGCCCACTGTGTCCGCGACCATGCGCGGAAGGTAGCGCTTGCGCTGCTCTTCGGTCGTCCAGCGGAGCAGTGCGTTGTTGACCAGGGTGTTCTGCACGTCGACGATGACACCTGCTGAGGCGTCGGCGCAGGACAACTCTTCTACCGCGAGGATGGCTTCGAAGAATTTGCCGCCTCCGCCGCCGTACTGTTCCGGAACCTCGATGCCCATCAAACCCAGGTGGAAGAATTGCTGCAGCAGTTCCTTGTCGAAGACACCCTTCTCGTCCATCTCTTTGGCAAGGGGACGCACACGTTCGTTGGCGAATTGCCGGATGTTGTCGCGAAAGAGAATTTCATCTTCCGTCAGCGTGGTCAGGGGGGCGGGATTGGCTGTAGGAACGATCGTCTCCGGCATACGGACACCTTCAGAACAGGATTAGCAAACTCACAATTTTAGCATCGGAGCATGCGCCGTTTGTCTGCGCGCGGACGGGGAAGGTGATCTCAGGAACGCCGCTTAACGGGGACGAGTTTCAGACCGTCACTCTGCAGGATACGCTGGACCTGGTTGCGAGCGTGCACCGCCCACGGACTGGTGGTATCGAGTTTCACGTACGAACGCCAATGGAGAAGAGCTTTGCGTGGCTGCTTCAATTTTTCGTACGCCAGGGCGAGGTTGTAATGCGCGTCGGCGTAGGTTGGAGCTAACTGGAGAGCGGTTTTGTAGGTCTGGATCGCCTCGTGAACTCTTCCGGTTTCGTCGAGTACGTTCCCAAGGTCGAAATGAGCGAGAGCGTAGCGGGGATCGGACTCAATGGCCGCGCGATAGTGCTTCTCGGCGAGGCCGTATTCCTGGCGGTTGTAGTAGAGCGTGCCGACGTTGATGTGTGCGGCGGCATGACTGGGGTCGCGCTCCAGAACCTTCAGGTAGGTCGCGATCGCCTCTGAGTGCGTGTGCGGATCCTCTTCCAGAGCGATTCCGCGGGAGAAAAGCTCCGCCACGTCGGACTCCTGCGGGTCGGGCCGCAGCGGCATGACCGGCGTACGCGAAAGTACCTTCTGTTCCGGAGAGAAGTCGAACATAAACTGGCCGGCGATGGGCTCGAGCAGCTTGCCTTCGTGGCGAAATGCGACCCGGTGTCCCGAGCGAAATGCGCCAGCCTCCAGCAGGGGGTTTTCCATGCCCGCAACCTGTTTCTGCATCGCCTGCAGGGACTGCCGGATCACGGCCGGGCGCACCTTTTGTGCGCACAGGTCACGGACTTTTTTAATTTGCAGGAGATCAAAAAACGAATAGCTCTCCGCGGCGGGTACCAGTTCGGCCTTTTCCCAACTTGCCAACTGCCGCGCCGTGAGCCGCAGAATACGAAGTAGATCCGCTCGACTGTATCGGTACACGGTTATAGGGTTCTTGCTGCTTTCATTATCGGGATTAGTGCTTTGTGAATGCAAGTGGAAACGCGTGCCACCGGAACCCCGATCAGCACTGCAGCGAAACTAGTGCACAGCGGCCACGGAAGACCGGACTGGGCTGACGACGGGAATCAGCGGCTACTTGCCAAGCGCTTGTTCGATCGCGCTGACAACCTGAGCCGAATCCGGCGTAACTTCCGGTTCAAAACGAGCGACGATGTTTCCCTGCCGGTCGACCAGGAATTTGGTGAAGTTCCACTTGATCTCGCCGCCGGTCTTCGGATTCGCCTTCGTGTCGGTCAGATACTGATAGAGCGGGGTGGTGTCGGCCCCCTTCACGGAAACTTTGGACAGCATGGGAAACTGCACGTTGTACTTGCGGGTGCAGAATGTCTTGATTTCTGCGTCTGTGCCCGGCTCCTGCGCGCCGAAGTTGTTTGCGGGCACGCCCACAATCACGAAGCCTTTGTCCTTGTACTTTTCATAGACCGATTCCAGAGCCGAGTACTGCGGCGTATATCCGCAGCGGCTGGCGACATTCACGACCATCAAGACCTTGCCTTTGTACGAAGCAAGGGGAGCAGGTTGCCCATCGATTGAGTTCAAGGTGTAGTCATAGACCGACTTGTCAGCGGCGAAGGCGAAAAGGGTGCTGAGCAACAGAAAAGACAGAAGAGTGCGCACAGAACCTCCCCGGCAGAACTGGAATGGGTTTTGAACTGATGCCCCTTAGAACTGGTACCTATAAGTTTAACAAATTCCCGCCCGTAAGCGTTCGGTGCGCCGATCACACCTTCAGTGCATCCAGGTATTGGTAGCTCATCTTGATGGCTTCCAGCGGCGGGACCTCACAGTAGTCCTGTTCAACGTAGTAGTGCTCCATGCCACCAACCTTTGCGGCCGCAAAGATGCGCTTCCAGTCAATGCTTCCGCTTCCGACGGGCGCAAACAATCCCATCTTCGCGTCCAGTTCCTGTGAGGGAGCTGGTTTATCTTTCATGTCCTTGATATGCAGCAGAGGGAAACGCCCCGGATGCTGCTTGAAGTATGCCACTGGATCCTGGCCCGCATGCGTCACCCAGAAGCAATCCATCTCAAATGCCACCAGCTTCGGATCCAATGTCTTCAGAAGATAGTCGTAGGGCATCGTGTCGCCCAATTTCTGGAACTCAAAGTTGTGATTGTGATAGCAGAACTGGATACCAGCCTTCTGCGTGGCCTCACCCGCCTTGTTGAACAACTCTGCCAACTTTTTATAGTCGTCAAGCGACTTGCGTTCCTCCGGAGGAAGAATCGCAATCACCATGTACCGTAATCCCAGCGTTTTGGCGTCCTCGATCCGCTTCTCCCACTCGGACTTCACGACCGGCAGGAGGTAGTGGCCACTTGACGCGGCAATGCCGTTGTCTTTCAGTATCTGGCCGAATTCTGCCGGAGTCCTTCCATACAGAGAGTAGATCTCCACGTCTTTGTAGCCGATCGCCGCCAACTGTTTGATTGTTCCAGGCGCATCCTTTTCAAGCAGATCGCGCAATGTATAGAGTTGCAGGCCGATGGGCTTCCCATAGGGACTAGCAAAGAGCGATTCCGGCAGCTGAGTCCATATCGCTGCCCCTGCCAGCCCCATCGTCGCATTGCGAATGAAATCACGGCGCTTCATGGTTTGATCCTTTCACTCGTAGGAATTAAGCGCTCTTGATCTTGTTGGAACCTTCGTCCCAAACCGCGATCGTCTTGTTGAAGTAGGAATGGTTCGACATGTGACAGCCGGTTAAGGCTGCAACATTCCCGAACGCTTCGTTTTCAACCACCGGCTTACGAGTTCTTACCGCCTGGAAGAAATTCGCCAGGTGATCAACCAGGTCGCTATATCCGGGAGGCGCAACGTACACTTCTTCGCCCGATTGCAACTTTGCCTGCCCCACGGCCGGCCCGGGATGCTCGCGCTCCCATTTCGCCAGGTATTCTTCTTCCTGCGCTACCGGCCACGAACCAACCGAATACCCTTCGGCCGTCTCGTATGGAGGCTCTGGAACAAACGAGAGTGACCCTCCCGCGCCCAATGCCTGGGGCGCACCCGCTCCGCGGATAAACATCGTCCCCTTTTTTCCGTAGAAAGCGAATTGCTGGTCTTCGTAGCGATTGTTCTGGTTACAGCGCAGAATCACCTGGAACTTCGGGTAGTCGTACATCGTCCACTGCAGGTCGCCAAAATCGCGCTCTTTGTAGTGGTAGATTCCGCCCGTGGAGAACGCACGAGCGGGAGGCGCGTTCACTCCCGTGATGAAGTTGATGCCGGAAATCAGATGGACGAACAGATCACCTGGCAGACCCGTTCCATAATCCTTGTAGCAACGCCACGAAACAAAGCGCCGGCCATCAAACGGCCGCTTTGGCGCATCTCCGAGCCATGTATTCCAGTCAATCGTCTTCTCGTTCGCGTCGGGGGGGACAGGAAACATCCATGCGCCACTGTCGCTGTTGCGGTCCCAGACCGCCTCAATCGTGTCTACTTGGCCGAGCCTACCGGAATCCCAGATTTCCTTCGCCTTGGCATACATGATTGAACTCACGCGCTGGCTTCCGATCTGGCAGATGCGGTTGTTTTTCTTCACCGCCTCCACCATCGCGAAGCCATCTTCCGCGGAGTGTGACATCGGCTTCTCGCAATAGACATCCTTACCTGCTTGCGCCGCCTCCACCACTAGCCTCCGGTGCCAGTGGTCCGGCGTCGCCACGATCACGGCGTTAATGTCTTTGCGATCGAGAATGTGCCGGTAGTCCTTCGCGGTATCAACGTTCTTCGTCAATATCGTCTTGGCGTGTTCCAGCCGGGTGTCGTAGAGGTCTGACACAGCCACACATTCGGCGCCGGGGACTTTCAGGGCATTCCTGAGTAAGTCGCTTCCCTGCGTTCCCACGCCAATAATTCCGAATCGAACCGTGTCGGACGGTGCCGGTGCTTGCGCCGCCCAAAGCATCTTCGGCTCCAGCAACGTAACGGTGCCTCCCGCGACTCCTGCTGCCACAGCTCCAGCGATTCGGACAAAACCACGTCGAGTTATACCTGTCATGAGAGCTCAGACCTCCTGGCGAAGAATCGTGAGAGAGCATAATGGAAAAATGGCCTTTTGTGGGCAAGAAAATCGGTTTAGGAGAAATAAATCCGGCTGGACGCTCATTCAGCGGTGTGAGCGTGTAATGAAAATCAATTCGGTAGGATGGCTGAGAAAGACTGGAGCCGACGACCAGAGTTGAACTGGTGACCTGCCGATTACGAATCGGCTGCTCTACCAACTGAGCTACGTCGGCCCGGTGAACTGAGGAAAGTATATCAAAGGCAAACATGGTCGCCTCGCGCGGCATCACCCGATAGTGCTACTGCTGTGCGCGATCTTCTGATATCGGCTCCACCTTCGTGCCATGGACCCTAATACTCAGTTCACCGACAATCATCGCAGCGGTGACCGCCCCGGGTGAAGTTGCCGGGGCGGTAGACTTCAGCGAGCTATTTAGTCGACTGATCGACCGCGGGAATGAGCAGGCAGGCGATGTTGGGTAGGTTTTGGGTAAAGATCCAGGGGGAAGAAGGCCAGAACGTCAGTGAGTATGCGGTGTTGCTCGTACTACTCGTGCTGATTGTTGTCGCCACCGTTCATGCCATCGGCATGAACGCCCAGCAAGTCATCGACAAAGTGAATACCGCGCTCCACGGCTAGCGGTATTGTCGGACTCACACTCCTAGTAATGATTTTGGCGTTGCGCGCGCTTCAGAGCCTTTCTCTGCGCCTTGGCCGACTTCCGCATGGCTTTCTGCTGTTGCTTGCTGTACTTCACCATGTCTTTCTGCGCTTTGCGAGCGGCCTTCTTGTAATCGCGGCTTTGCGGGTTACCCAGCTGGTAGGCAAGAGCCTGGGAGCTGCAACCCAACTGCTGCGATTAGTGCGAGGACGAGTGTCAGCTTTTTCACTTGGACTCCGTGGGTGAGTACGACGATTCTACTGCAGCGGGATGGATCGTGATACGAGGGGTGGCAGAGGCCTACTTGGGCTTAACCAAGTGCTCCCTGCCTCTGAGGCCGTCCGCGGAGTTTCGTCTGAATTTTTCAGATGGCACGGCCGAATTGAACCGAAGACCGAGAGACGGCGGCACGCGCTTCAACTTCCATGCGCATGCCATACTTCGATCGCAAAGTGATGAGCGGCTGAGGTTCGACCCGATGTCCCGGCACCAGGCGCAGCTTCCACTTCTGCGCGAACGTGGCCATGACGAGGACTGCCTCCATCCATGCGAATGATTCTCCGATGCACTGCCGGCCTCCTGCACCGAAAGGAAAGTACGCCAGCCTGGTGAGTTTCGCTTTTGCGTCGTCGGTCCAGCGTTCGGGCGTGAAACGCAATGGATCAGGGAAAAAACGGTTTTCGCGGTGCGTCACGTACTGGCACATCAGTAAAGTCGTTCCGGCCGGCAGAGAATACGGACCGAGGCGGAAGTCCTCGAGCGCTCGCCGTCCCATGGCCCAAGCGGGTGGGTACAGCCGCATCGACTCGGCCACCACCATCTCCGAGTAATGGAGGCGGCTCACGTCGTCGACGGTGGGCGGGCGCTGATCGAGCACAGCGTCCACCTCATTGTGGAAGCGCTGCTCGACCTCGGGATTCTGCGACAGCAAGTACCAGGTCCAGGTGAGCGCGTTCGCGACCGTTTCGTATCCGGCGAGAAAGACCGTGATCACCTGATCACGCAGCCTCTTTTCGCAGTCCGGAGCTCCCTCCTCCGAATCGATCATCATGTCGAGCAAGTCTTCTTTTCCCTTGCGATCCGGGCGCGTCTTGCGGTGTGCGTCGATCATGCGGTTCACGACCGCGTCGAGCCGCGCGCGCTCCGTGGCGAATCTGCCGATCTTCGGAGCGCGGAGATGGACCAGGACTTCGACTGCCGGCAACAGAACAAGGTAGTGATAGAGATCCATGATGCGGTTGATGGCGGCGGTCAGCTCGGCCGCTTCCGGCCCGAGACGCGTCGAAAACAGCGTGCGCGAGACAATGGCCAACGAGAGGTTCATCATGCGCTGCGAGACGTCGATCGTGGTGCCCGCGCGCCAACTCTCCCGCTCAAGAAGGGCCTCTTCGACCATGATGCCTGCGTAGTCGGGGATACGTTGCCGGTGAAATGCGGGCTGCGCTGCCATCCGTTGCCGACGATGATCTTTGCCTTCGCTCGTGATCATGCCTTCGCCCAGCAACATCTTCGTGCGTTGTACCGTGCGCTCTTTGACGAAGTTGGCGTTCTGCACCACGAGCACTTCGCGAATGTAGTCGGGATGGTTCAGGAACAGGATGTGCTCCGGGCCGATTTTGTAGTGCGCGACATCGCCGAAACGGTTGGCGAGATCCTGAAAAAGGTGAATTGGATCGTGCGGGCGAAATTTCCGAAAGGCATACCAGAGCAGATTGTGCTCTAGACCTGGGGGAAACACGTAGCGGGATCGGGCGGAACGAGTCTGGAAGAGGGACATCAGTTTCTATCGTGCACGATTCGCGGCGCGCCGTGAAGTGGCCTACGATATTTGAAGGATTTTTTCTCGCTGCGCAAAAAGTTCCCGTTTTCTTGATTGCCTGTCCCGGCAATGTTTACGATAACGGCGTCCGCAGAAATTCCAGTTGTCTGGAATGAGGGGGTCGCGCGAAACCCTCTGTCGATATGGCAGGCTGTACGGCGAACAAGAGATGGTAGGCGCGGCAGGAATTGAACCTGCAACCCTCGGATTAGAAATCCGATGCTCTATCCGTTTGAGCTACGCGCCCAGGCTTCGCAGGATTCTATGATAACAACTCTCCGATTGTGCCAGCATTCCGGACACTTGGGAGTGAGCGGCGACGGGGCTTCAAAGGTCTAGGTTAGTTTCGGAGGATATGAATTCAGGTACGGTTCGCGTCGAATCCGGGACGGTTGGTCAAAATGTTCACGGGATTCACCACCAACCAGCAAACGGCACCGACCACACACAACGCCGATGCCACCAGGAACGACGCGGTCCATCCGTAGCGAGCGGCGATCCAGGGCGTCAGGGAGCCGGTCACGGCTCCTCCAATCTGGCCGCCCATGTTCATAAAACCTGAGACGGAGCCGGCCGAGCCGCCGGCTATGTCGGCCGTGACCGACCAGAAAGAGCTTTGCGATAGATAGAGTGCGCCCGCACCGCCCGCTAACACGACGCTCGCTACGCGCACGTCCTCGGCTCGTGCACCGAACGCGACGAAGATGCCTGCAATCGTCATGGCGGCGGCCGCAACCAGGCATCGTCCGACACGCGGTCCGCGCCATTTGGTGAGCCGATCGTTGATGGTCCCTCCTACGAGACAACAGACCAGCATGGCGAGAAAAGGCAGCATGGAATAGAACGCGCTGGCCTTGAGGTCGAGGCCTCGGACTTTCGCAAGATAGCGATAGAACCAGCTGAAGAAAATCCACGCAACGTAGCCGTAGCAGAAGTAGCTGACTGTGAGGGCCCACACGTCGGGGCTTGCCGCGACGCGCTTCCACGGTACTCGAACGACGTCACCTTCCCCTTTTCTGGGAGCCGTGAGCCCAGATTCAATTGCTGTCAGTTCGGCAGGAGAGACGCTCGGGTGCTCGGCGGGCGTGTCGCGCGCCAGGAGGTACCACACTGCTCCGGCGACCAATCCAAGAACCGCGCAGACCCAGAACGATGATCTCCATCCGTAGTGAATCATCAGGTACGTGATGAGAGGAGGACTGAGCCCTGCTCCTGCGCCTACGCCGGCAAAGATCCATCCGTTTGCAATGCCGCGCTCGCGTACCGGGATCCACCGCGAAACGAATTGGTTCGCTGCAGGGTAGATGACTGCCTCGCCAGCTCCCAGCAGAAAACGAACCGTCATGAATGTAAGAAGTGCGCCAGCGAAGTTGGCGGGGACTAGAGCTGTGAGTGCGGTGAAAATCCCCCACCAGATCACTCCACCCGTCAAGACCCGACGCGGACCAAAACGATCTGCCAGCTGGCCACCGATGGTCTGAAACAGCGCGTAGCCCGCCACCAGAGCGCTGAAGACTTTTCCTAACTGTACGTCGGTCAGGTGATAGGCGTCTACGATCGCTCCCCCGGCAATCGAGATGTTGACCCGGTCGAGATAAGAGACGGCGCTCAACACGAACAACCAGAACACCAGCAGCCATCGCACGCGGGTTGTTCCGGAAGTGGTCATGAATCTCTCCGCGATGACAGAGCGAATGTCTTTGCGGATTTGTTCTGGGGATGGCCTTGTGTTAACTTCGCCGCGAGTTTGTGGCTGATTTCAGTCTGCAGGGCTATGGCTCGACTTCCATGACACGAATGACTGCGTACCGAGCGGCTCTCGTTCTCTTGGCGTTGGTTGCGCTTCCAGCTCTCGCATTCGGCCAGCTTGACTTGTTTTCGCGAGAACAGCGCGTTGAATTCACTCCCGACTGGCATGGAGATCGCTTTCCGGACGGACGTCCGAATGTAGCCGATTCGGTGCTGGCGCGATTGAAGGACGTCACCGCCGATCAGGCTTGGGATGTTCTGCAGGATGCCGGATATCGCAACCAGTTTGAAGGCGGCTGGAGAGTGGTGAATCCCGGCCAGCGCCTCGTCGGCCGCGTCGTCACCGCGGTGTTCATGCCGTTGCGTCCTGATTTCAACTCTGTGATTCGCCAGAATGGCAAAAAAGAGAATCGCGTCGGCGACGAGAATTCGTGGATCATCGACATTCTTCAACCCGGAGACGTTCTCGTGGTCGATCTCTTCGGAAAGATTCGCTATGGGACCATCATCGGCGACAACCTTGCCACCGCTATCTACGCGAAAAGCCACAACGGGCTGATCGTGAATGGCGCCATACGAGACGTTACCGGCATTCAGCAAATTACTGGATTTCAGGTTTACACGCGCGGGGTCGATCCGTCGGCGCTCGAGAGCGTGATGCTCACGGGCATCAATGTTCCCATTCGCATTGGAGAGGTGACCGTCATGCCCGGCGACATCGCTATCGGCGATCCGGAGGGAGTCACGTTCGTTCCTCCGCAACTGGCCGAGAAGCTTGCTGACGAAACTGAGATGGATCGCATGATCGACGAGTGGGGACACACGATGTTGCGCGAAGGGAAATATACGCCGGGACAGATCGACGGAAAATGGACGTCCAAGATGCGCGACGAATTCAACTCCTGGCTTGAGAAGAAGGGATCGAAATTGCACATGCCGGCGAACTGACCTGCCGTCTTGCCATCGGCGGTTCGCCATCGCCCCTTGCATTCTCACGCTGTGTGCTGCCGCAACACACTTGAAAGTTGCTCGGCAACAATTTTCTCCTCGCCCGGCTGCAGCATGAAAGAACACATCGTCAGTCCGGGACGGCCCTCGCCGCCGCCGATTACGATCGAGGGCTTCGAACTCCGCAAGATCTTCGAAACTTGCTGAGGCGTCGCGGAAATCTTGGAATCCCACGTGATCTGCATGTGCGGAACGTGATTGGCGATATCGGGCGTGAAGTACGACGTGCTGACACCGGGGATCTTCGCGAGCTCGCGCGAAATGGTTACCAAGCGGTCCTGCCACTCTTTCGCGAGCGCGTCGTGATCTTCCTTCAAGTAAAGTTCAAGAGCTTTAACCATGCCGAGAATTTCTTCTTTGCCGACTTTCTGGCTGCGGCCCAGCGTGTCTTCGTGCGGGCTGTTGTTCAGCAGGGCGTAGGCAACCAGATCTTTGCGTCCAATCAGAAGTCCCGCGCACTGCGGGCCTCGCATCGCCTTTCCCCCGCTGAAGGTAACCAGGTCGTATCCCATGACCGAGTAATCCCAAAGATGCGAGACCGGAGGCGTGTCGGCTGCAGCGTCGTTCATGCACGGCACGTTGTACTGCTTGGCTAGTTTCACCCACTCATCAACTTTGATTTCTCCGGCGGCGTTGGCAAAGTTCGAGAAGTGCATCATGGCGGTGCGCTCGTTTACCGCCCTGCGCAACTGATCCCGCGTTTCGATCTCGACCAGTTTTACCCCGGTCGTGCGCAGCTGGTGGTCGAACGGGTTGCGATGCGATTTCTGGATGATGACTTCTGACTTCATGCCGGTTAAGTCAGGAAGCTGCCGGATCAACGCCTCGTTATCTCCGGTCAGGATGCCCGCCAAGCCCGACTGGATCGCTGCAGCGGCGCCAGAGGTCACCAGAGCACTGTAGCCCTCCGGCAACTTAAGCATTTCAGTGATGCGCTTGCCCGCCGCCACCTCGAGTTCAGGGATGCTTACGAAATGTCTTCCGGCCATCGCCATCACCGCTTCGAGTTCGGGTCGGAGGATGGAACCGCCCAGCATCGTCATTGTCCCTTCGCAGTTGATGACGGTCGTGACGCCGAGTTCTTCGTAGGGATTGCCGGTCTGCCCAAAGCCGCTCACTGCGGCTCCGGCGGCTTGCGGCGCACTCCCCATCGAAAAAAGTTTTCGGGGCGCGAACACCGAGGCTGCAATCGCAGTCGCGGTGCCCAGAAAACCGCGCCGGTTCCATTTCGTGGAAATTTGCATGAGGCCTGCTCCCTTGCCCTTCACTTTTTCGCGACCGCGGCGATGCAATTGATCTCGACCAGGGAGTCACCCGGGAGCGCCGCTACCGCCACCGTTGTTCTTGAGGGACCGCCATGCGGGAAGTAGGTCGCGAACACCTTGTGCATTCCATCCCAATGCTCGATCTTTACAAGAAAGACATTCGCCTGCAGGACCGTGTCCATGGTTCCGCCGCCGATCTCGACCATTTTTTGCACCTTGTCCATCACAATCTTGGTGTGCGACTCGATGGTCCACTCCTTCTGATCGCGCGAATCGTGCGCCCCTACTCCCGCGACGTAGATCAACCCGTTGTGGACGACCACCGGCATGATGACGTCCTTTTCGCTGCCGGGCTTGCCCTCGCCATTCAGCTTGCGAATGCCGGTTACCTCTTGTACAGCAGCGCTTTGCGCTAGAGCAGTGGGCGCAACCGCTGCCGTGATACCTAAAGCTGAGAAAAGAGACGCAAACCGCGATGCGAAAATCCTACGACTGAACGAAAGACTCATGTCCCTGACCCCTTTCAATGAAAGCTTTTAATAAAGGCTCCTGCAACGAGTTTTGCGAGCGAGAAAGATGAGAACGCGAATTATCCGACGAACACGCCCTTCCTGTAAACCTTCAATCTGCTCACAGGCGTCCGGTTTTCTTCACGGCCGCCACGATCGACTTGAGTTGCTCGATCATGGCGTACATCGAGTGTTCCTTGTAGTCCATCTGCTGCGCCAGCGTCAGCACGGCTTGCGCCTGCGCTTGAGGGACAACGGCGACGCCATCGCTATCCGCAACGACGATATCGCCCGGCATCACCGGTACGCCGTTACACACCACCGGGATCTGCGATCCCCGAACTTGTAGTGATGGACCGATGTCGACGGAACGATTCCGGTCGCAAACACTGGAAACCCTATCTTGCGGAGGTAGGCGACATCGCGGACACCGCCATCGATCACGGCACCGGAATATCCACGCGCCGCCATGGCCGTGCCCATCAGTCCACCCATGCCTGCGATGTCCTCTCCGCCTTCCACCACCATGACGTAGACCGAGTCAGTTGTGCCCTGGTCAATCGCCTCCAACATTCCGGTCAGCGCCTCGGGATCCTTGTTTCCTTCGTCCTTTTTCAGCTGAACCGTGCGCGCGATGCCTGCGAACTTTGACGTGAAGATGGGCTGCATCCGGTGAGTCATGTACATTCGCTTGCCAGTGATCTGCTCAATCGCGTCGGAAACCGAAGCCACTTCGACGTGCCGAAATTGCGAGATAAGATCACTCTCAGATGGAGCGGATTCGGATTGCGTACGGATCGAGCGGGCCTCGCGCGCGACGATCAACGTCAGAGCTAGGACCGCAGGAATTACGAAGCTGCGGCTTTTTGCGTGCGAGTAGAACTTGTTCATTCCATCCTCCTGGTTGTATACATGTGCGCGGACTCTAACACCGATGACGTGTCGGTTGGAAGTCCTCAGTCCTCATCGAAAAGGAGATCATGATGCGTAACGGAGTGATTCGACAGTTTGCGATGGCTTGCTTGTGCTTGACGGCGCTCTCGTGCCAGTTCTGCCTTTCCCAGGAGCACAAAGCGATTAACCTGTCGCCCGCAAGGGGACTGCCTTTCAGCGACGGAATCATCGCCGGAAACACCATGTACGTGGCTGGCCAGGAAGGCACCGACGATGCGGGGAAGCTGGCGACTGGCGGAATCAGCGCCGAGACGAAAGCCGCGCTCGATAACATCACGAAGGTGCTCAAGGCTGGCGGTTTCGACTTGAAGGATGTCGTCTCCGTGACCGTGTACCTCGCAGACATCAAAGACTTCCCCGAAATGAACAAAGTCTACAAAACCGTTCTGCCGGATCCGAAACCCGCTCGCGCAACAATTCAGGCGGCCGCTCTCGTCAACGACGCCAGGGTTGAGATCGCTGTGATTGCGGTCAAGAAGTGAAGCAAATCCGACGCAGAAAAGCTTTGCCGCATGTCGGCCGAGGTTTCGATCCGATCCCTATGAACAGAGGCTCCAAAGTGTCTTGTCGATTGGTTTGCCTGGCCGCACTAGTCGCCGTCGGGCTGGCGGGCGTATATCGATCGACGGCACAAGACCTCGACGCCCAGAACCGGGCAGCGCACATGCCCGGCCAACGGGTCTTCGACTCGAACTGTGCCGGATGTCATGGATTGGACGGGCGGGGCGGCGACAAGGGCATCGACATTGTGGACAACCTGGCTGGTCACAATCTCACCGATGCCAAACTTCGCAGCATCATCGCCAAAGGGATTGCCGGAACGAGCATGCCGGCCTTCCCCGAACTCAATCAACAACAGGTTCGCAACATCATTGGCTATCTGCGATCGCTGCAAGGCAGGGCCGGAGCGCGTGATCTTCCGGGCGATGCAGTTCGCGGGAAAACCATCTTCCTCGGTTCAGCGGGTTGCTCGAATTGCCACACGCTAGCAGGCAGTGGGGGATTTCTTGGCCCTGATCTCTCCAGCTACGGGGCGAACTCCTCGGCCACTGCGATTCGCGAGGCAATTACCAAGCGCAATCGAGTTGAGCCGGCCGGATACCGCTCGGCCGTGGTCACGACAGGTGAGGGGGAGCGGTTGGAGGGCGTAATCCGCAACGAAGACAATTTCTCGATTCAGCTTTTGGCGAAGGACGGCGCCTTTCATTTCTTTCAGAGGGCCGATCTGCAGAAGGTCGAGAGTCCCGGCCATTCGCTGATGCCGTCGGACTACGGCGACCGCCTCAGCGCCACTGACCTTAACGATCTCGTGAGCTACATCATCAAGAGCGCTTCCAGCGCAAGCACGAATACAACGGAGAATCCCTGGGAATGAAATCTTTTCGCACCTCCCTGTTGGCTGTGACCTGCTTCTTCTGCTCAGTTGCAGTTGTATCCGCCCAAGAGAAACGCGATTTCGAATTGCAATCCCTTTCCCCGAAATTCTGGGACTTGCTCGATCACGATGCGAAGCTCGAGAAGAGTGGCCACCGACTTCGGCTTCACGGAAGGCCCTATGTGGGATCCGGCCGGATTTCTTTACGTCAGCGACGAGACGATCAACAAAATCTTCCGCGTGTTTCCGGATGGCAGGAAGGAAGAAGTCATTGCGCTGGGCGACCCCGATGGCAACACCTTCGATCGCAAGCATCGGCTCATTGATTGCGCGAGCGTGTTACGCGCGATCATTGAGGTCACGCCGGACGGCAAATACAAGATCCTCGCTGACCACTACGAAGGAAAGAAGCTCAACAGTCCGAACGACGTGATCATCGGACCCGACGGTGCGATCTACTTCACCGACCCGACGCTTGACCTGGTCGCCGGAGAAAAGCAGGAACTTCCCTTCCAGGGAGTCTTCCGCCTAGACGACGCCGGCAACCTTCGGCTGCTGACGAAAGACCTCAGGCAGCCCAACGGACTTGCCTTCTCTCCTGACGGAAAGCGCTTCTACGTGGACGACGACGATTCACGGGACATCCACGTGTACGACGTCGCCGCGGATGGCACGCTGAGCAACGGACGCATTTTTGGGAAAGAACCGGGCGGGGAAAAAGATGGTGTCCCCGATGGCATCAAGGTCGACAAGAAAGGCAATCTCTTCGTCACCGGGCCCAAGGGGATATGGGTGTGGGATGCGAGCGGCAATCATCTCGGGACGATTGTCGTTCCCGAGCAACCGGCCAACCTGAGTTGGGGCGACAAGGACTATCGCACGCTTTACATCACGGCGACGACTTCGGTCTACAAGCTGCGCACCAAGACGGACGGCTTCGTTCCGTATCTCAATCACTGAGTTCCGATCGCAAGCCGAGCGGCAAGAGTTACTTCGGAAGAGCAAAAGCAAATACGTCGCTCCCCGCAGAAACGGCCACGTACTGCGTACCGTCGACGGCGTAACTCATCGGGGATGCGTGGATCATCTGGCCGGTGTTGAAGTGCCAGAGAGCGCGCCCGGTGGAAGCGTCCGCCGCTTCAAAGAGACCAACGTCATCCCCGAAGAACACCAGTCCTCCGTCGGTCGTCATCGTTCCCGCCCACGAATTGCCTTTGCCGATCTGCGGATAGCGCCACGTGGCCTTTCCATCTGCGATAGAGAGCGCTACAAGAATTTTCTGGTTGTGCTCGCCCGGCGGAATTTTCGTCCCCGTGTTGTAGTAGGTCTCGCCCTTCACGAACTTTCTGGGGCTTGCGAAGTAGACGTTGCAGCCCTCCAGCGCCAACACGTAGAAGAGACCTGTGTTTGGGTTATAGGAGGGCGAAAACCAGTTGGTCGCGCCCACGATGCCCGGACAAATTCGCGTTCCCTGAGGGGTCGGCACACGTCCCGAAAGAATCGGCCTGCCAGAAGGATCGATGCCCGTCGCCCAATCCAGTTTTTCGACGAATGGAGTGGCGCGCAGGAATTTTCCGTTCGTTCGATCGAGCACGTAAAGAAAGCCATTGCGATTGGCCTGCACCAGGAGATGGCGCACGATGCCATTCTCTTCGCGATCGATCAACACAGGGGTTTCGTTGGCATCGTAGTCAAACAGATCGTGCGGCGTGAATTGGAAGTACCACTTCATCTTTCCGGTGTTCGGATCAATCGCCAGTACGCAGGCGGTGTACAAGTCGTCGCCGGGACGCGTGTCTCCCACAAAATCCGGAGCAGCGTTGCTGGTCACCCAGTACAAGGTGTCCAGTTCAGGATCGTAGGTGCCAGGCATCCAGGTCGTGCCGCCGCCGTGCAAGTACGAATCGCCAGGCCAACTCGACGAACCGAATTCGCCGGGCGCTGGGATCGTCCACAGCTTCCATTTGAACTTGCCAGTGAGCGCGTCGTACGCCGCCAGAAATCCGCGCACGCCGGAATCGCCCCCGGAAGTGCCCACCACGACTTCATCTTTCACAATCAAAGGGGCGCTGGTTGCGCCATAATGTTTGACCTTGTCGGCGTATTGAATGTCCCACAGAACAGCTCCCGAGCGCGCATCGAGGCAAAGCAGATGGGCGTCGTCAGTCTCCGAGTAGACGAAATTCTTCCACACCGCGACCCCGCGGCTCTTGTGAGCGGCTGCATCGTCGAGCAAGCCTGAACTCAACGCACGCTGGTAGCGCCACACAGTGCGGCCCGTGCGCGCGTCGAGCGCGATCACATCGTTCGCGCTCGTGACATACATGATGCCGCGAACGACGACCGGAGTCGCTTCCAGGGTCTGTGTGTTTCCAGGATGGAAGACCCAGGCCGCGCGCAACTTTGCGACGTTGTCAGGGTTGATCTGGCGCAAGCTGCTGAAGCGGCGCCCGCTATAGTCGCCGTTGTAGGACGTCCAGTCGGCGCCCACCGGCTGCGCCAGCAGATCTTCCGGCTGTCACATTGGTGTTGGCGGGAACTGGAGGCTTGCCTTCCTGTGCGGGCAGGCTCGCGCACAAGCAGGCTGCCACTTGCAGGAACCTGAGGAATCTGCTGCCGGGCCGGGTCATGTCAGCGTTGGTCCCCTTCGCCGATGCGAACTTCACCGAGCGCTCCGCGATCGACACCATTCTCGTCGTGCAAGTGCAGGGACAGACGCGCGGCTTTGCTCTTTGGCGACAGCTCTGTATTCAAGGAGACTGGCTCATCTGGTCTGACATTCACAACCGGCTCAGTCCCGAGACTTCGACCGCGCTCGTCGTACAGGCGCGCAACGAGACTTCCTGAGAAGAACACGCCGAAGTCACCCGACAGTTTTATCTTTCCGTTCCCTGAGTTGATTGCTTTGAAGGGGCGCATCACGACGCCCGCTTCCGTCGCGTTGCTAAAGTCGGCTCCCGCACGAGTTGGGAACCATTCCGTCTCAAGCGTGCAACTCTCCCCGGCCCGAAGATGACACATTGGACTGTTGATCTCCGCCTCCAGATAGTAAGGGCCCGCGTCTGGATCCGAACTGAGCGACGGGATCCCGTCGCCGCTCAGCCTGATCTCGGGACCGTTGGTCCAGAAAATCACCGACGCCTTCCCCGGATACGTTGCATTTTGCTCGTAGCGGAAGCGCTCCACCATCGCGTAGCGAGTTGCGCCGTCGACCACCGCGAGCCAGCCTTCCTTCGAATCGAGCCATAACTCAGCGGCCATATGAACGTAGTGCACGCTGAATAGGCCGTCATCTCTCACCCGGACCGCCGGATTCTGCGCTGGACCGAAGCGCACATGATACCGGTTCAGGTAGCTACTCGATGGGTTCGCAGGGGTGAACGTCCAAAAATCTTGGTTGAACCGCGACGTAGAGCTGGGAGAAGCCTGTTCAACTCCCTGCGTGCCACCGACCGACGTATCGTATTGCGATACCGACTGCATCGACCAATCCAGCGAGTGGCCGCTGATGTTCTTCATCAATGCATGAAATCGAATGCGGGAGGAATCTGCGTCCAAGGAAATGTTGCGGACAAACTGGATTCCGGTTTGAGGGTCAGCTGGCCCTGTAAGCTCGATCTCGCAGGTCTTCCCTTCTGAAACCTTCCGGAACGTGAACGGCCCGTCATCGAGGATGTCCGAATCTCCCGCCCAATGCTGTTCGTCGTCGTTGCCTTCGGGCAGGAGCCAGAGCTTGTCGCCACCGTAGTTGAACCACTGGCCCGATGCCGGCGGAAAGTACTTGCCCGCGAACTTTGGGTTCACGAAGAGATAGGGATGCCCTGCGAACGTGACCTGAATCAACCGTCCGCCGTTCTGTGGCACCACGACCAACTGCACCCAGCGGTTCGAAACCTGCTGCGCATGCCAGCCTTTGTAATCCACGGCCTCCACGCGACAGTCGTCGTGCTTCGGGGAATCGTTCTGCGGTTCGGTTCTCGCAAGCGCGTAGTGAACGCTCGCGGAAGCTAGAACGACCACGGCGGCAAGCTCCGCCATCCGATTCTTGACCACGAAACCTAAACTCATCGTCCTTCCTTGAGCACTGAAGTCGCGGTCGAGGGTAGCATGGGAGAGCTTTTCTCCAAATCCTGCTAATTTGAAAACGAAAACAAAACGAATCAAACGAAAGATTTCGATCTACGTCAAGTGATTTTGTGATATACCGATTCCGCAAAGTGAGGTGCCTCCTTGCGCAGCCGTAATTCGAGCCGCCGATCGTTCATGAAGTTGTTTGCAGCCGCGCCGCTGCTGAGCCAGATTGCGGCCCGCGATCTGTATGCACAGGCCGCTTCGGCCATCGGGCATGATCCGCGGCAAAATGTTTACACGCGGCTCGGCGTCAAGACCGTCATCAATTGCCGGGGAACGTGGACCTACCTGAGCGGATCGCTCGAGTTTCCGGAAGTGCGTCAGGCGCAGGTGGAAGCCGCGCAACACTTCGTCAACATGCTTGAACTGCAGCGTGCGGTGGGCAAGCGCTTGTCGGAGCTCACAGGCGCAGAGTCCGGCATCATCACGTCTGGCGCCGCAGGGGCCATGGCCGCCGCAACTGCCGCCTGCATGGCTGGAGCTGACGACAAACACATCTGGCAACTCCCTGACACCACCGGCTTGAAGCATGAAGTGATCATGGTTGGGGGCCGCAGCGCGTTCGATAGCGCTATCCGCCTCACGGGCGCCAAGCTGGTGCTCACTTATTCCCCCGAGGAACTCACCAACGCCATCAACGAAAACACCGCGATGATCTACACCACCGATCTCGGTGACAAGTTGAAGCAGGTCCTGGCGATTGCTAAGGAACACAAGGTCCCGATGCTCCTGGACGACGCGGCCGGCATCCCTCCCGCCGACAACGCCAAGCTCTATGCGCGCATGGGCATCGACATGTACTGCTTCTCGGGCGGGAAAGGGCTGTGCGGGCCGCAATGCAGCGGCTTGCTACTTGGACGAAAGGATCTGATCGAGGCCGCTCTTCTGAACTGCAGCCCGCGAGAAGGCGCCGTATGCCGTCCCATGAAGGTCGGCAAAGAGGAGATCATCGGCTGTCTGACGGCGCTCGAGACGTGGCTCAACCTCGACGAAAAGAAAATCTATGCCGAGTGGAACGAGCGTGTCGATCGCATTCGCAAGCTCGTCGAGACGGTGCCCGGAGTGAAGACCGACATCTTCATCCCCGACGACGGAAATCGCTACCCGACTCTGAAAATTTTCTGGGATCAGCAAGCCTGGCACTACTCCATTGCCGACTGCGTGGCGGAACTGCGCGCAGGCGACCCTGTGATCGAGGTGCTCGGCGTCGACAATCCCAGCCTAGTCACCACGGTGCGCGAGGGCAACCCGAATCACAAGGAACGGAAGGTGCCCGACCACATCGAGCTTGTTTCCATGACCATCAAGCCCGGCGAAGAGATGATCGTCGGGCAAAGATTGCGAACGATTCTCGGGACCGCGCAGAAAAAGTCGGCAGCGTAGGCGCCAACGTTTCATTCGAGGCACTTTGCTATGCGTTTGGCTGGGTTGCTGTTTGCGGTAGCGCTCACACTGCAGGCACAGGTCCGTCCTGTCGTCCCAAAGTCGGCGTCGACCCAACCGACTCGCTTCTACACGCCGGCGATCGATGCGGGCGACTATGTCTACATCTCAGGGCAGGGCCCTCGCAGCCCGGAAGGCGCGCTTCCAGCGACATTCAGCGCACAGGTTCGTCAGTCTCTCGAGAATGTGAAGGCCATCGTCGAAACAGCCGGCTTGACGATGGACAACGTCGTCTACACGCAGGTGTATCTCGAAGACGTTGCGCAGTATGACGAGCTGAACAAAGTCTGGGCGGAGTACTTTCCGAAGGTTCCGCCAGCGCGAGCCGTTCTGGGAGTTGCCCGCGTTCCGGATTCCCCGGTGCAGGTCACGGCGGTCGCGGTGCGCGACCTGAAGGATCGACGCGCCGTCTCTCCAGCAAACTATCGAGCCACCGAACCCGTTTCGGCCGGAATCCTTACCCACGACCGCCTTTTTGTCTCGGGCATGCAAGGAAGGGATCCGGCGACCGGCAAAGTTCCCGACGACCCCGCCGCTCAAGTCGATTTGGCGCTCGACGGAGTGGAAGCCGTGGTCAAAGCTGCCGGCCTGGAACTGCGCAACATGGTGTTCGTGAATCCTTACCTGACATCCGAGGTACCGATGCGCGTGATGAACGAACACTACGCGCGACGTTTTGAGTTCGGAAACACGCCGGCGCGCGCAACCATCGAAGTGTCGTCTCTGCCCGGCAGCGCCCGCATCGAGTACACGGGAGTCGCGGTACGGGACCTCGCGCAGCGCAAGGCGGTTCGTCCGAAGAACATGCCGCCGAGCCCTACAGCCAGCCCGTGCGTCTTTGCGGGAGACACGCTGTACTGCTCGGCGAAGAGTGGCTTCATTCCCGGGCCGCATGGCGGCGTCTATGCGTCGACCACGCCCCATCAGGTGCGCCAGACCATGCGCAACCTGCTCGACAACCTCGAAGAGGCCGACATGAATTTCGACCAGGTTGTCTCGACGAACATTTACCTCGACAACCTCGCAGACCTGCCCGCGTTTGACGAAGTGTACGGTCAGTACTTCGGACAGTTGCTGCCCGCAAGAACTATCATCGAACAGATCCCTCCCGCCGACCGCAACGCCGACAAAGACGATCATTATCCTGACATGGAACAGGTTTCGCTCATCGCGATCCGCGGGGCGGCGAAGCGCTAAGCCTCTAACGTCGGTCAGGTCGACACGACCACCCTCGAGCGGCGCGAAGCATTCATTTAGCTTGCATTGCCTTCTTCCAGCCGGTAAGGAATAATCCTAGGCTCGCTTCCGCAGAACACCTTGTTCGCGAAAGGCATCCATTCCCGCTGCCGCCGGCTGCCACATCTCGCCTCGCCTACATCGACTGGATGCGCGGCCTTGCGTGCCTGCTCATGTTTCAGACGCACTGCTACGATGCCTGGCTGTCCCCTGCAGCGCGCAAAGGCACGTTCTTCATGTACTCGCAGCTCGGCGGGACATTGCCGGCTCCGCTATTTCTTTTTCTAGCTGGCATCTCGTTCGCGCTGGTCACCAAGAAGCTTTTGGAGAAGGGTCGCGCGCCCAATCAAATCGCGAGCATCACCATTCGGCGGGGTGCGGAGATTTTCGCGCTTGGCCTGCTTTTTCGTTTGCAGGAGTATGTCGTCGCGTGGGGTTGGGCGCCGTGGAGCGATCTGTTTCGTGTCGACATCCTGAACACCATCGGCGTGTCGATGATGCTGATGGGAGTGCTGTGCTGGGTCGTGCTCGCGCTGCGAGCCGCCAGTAACTCGACTCAAGGGCTCGCGGTTGCCGCGGTTGGAACCGCAACGACAATCGCTTTGCTCACGCCTCCACTGTGGACGAACTGGCGCCCGGACTGGCTGCCCTGGCCAATCGAGTCTTACATCAACGGCGTCCACAACTTGGGTTCGCCGCAGGCCTGGCTCTTTCCGATCTTTCCCTGGGGCGCATTCGCCTTTGCGGGACTGGCAGTTGGATTTCTGCTTCAGAGGGAATGGCCAAAACTGCATGAAGGCGCGGCTTTCGCCTGGGCGGGCGTGACGGGTGCAGTGTTCATCCTCGCGGCACGATGGCTCGATGCACGTCCCGTCCAGCTTTACAGTACGTATGATTACTGGCACACGAGTCCGAATTTTTTCTTACTTCGAGTCGGGATGCTGTTGATGATCCTCTCGGCCTGCTACGCTTGGTGTCGCTGGGGCGCCGCGCAGTGGGGATTCAGTCCGCTGATCCAATTGGGTCAGACTTCCCTGCTCGTCTACTGGGTGCACATCGAGTTGGTCTACGGACGGATTTCGATCCTGCCGAAGCGGGCCGAGAACATAATCGGAGCGAGTATCGGCTTGCTGATTATCACGATGATGATGTTGTCTTTGTCCATCGCACGCACAATGCTGAAGGGACGAGGCGATCGACTGTGGAAACTGGCCCGCGGGACTGCCCCCGCGGCTTAAGAGGCTGCGGAAAACGTCACTGAAGATACAGAATCAAACTTCAGGCGCTAAAGCGCGGATACATTTTCAGGGACTTTAGCGGCACGACTAAAGTCGTGCCCTTCCCAGACCTGCCCGGAGTCGAGCTTTTTCCCAGCGGGCTTAGGTCGTGTCAGGCGCCTTCCAGCGCCCAGTTGCTCCGTTCCAGGAAGGTCGGCGGCTCATAGGTGCGCCCGGCTTGCAGACGCCGATCTTCGCGCCGCGCCGTCCAGGAAAGCAGCGGGCCGCCCAGATGGGCCGACAGCCACGCGGAGCTACCGAATTCCGTCTGCACTTCCTGCCGCAAAGCACGAATCTCCAGGCTGACGTCGCGCTGCACCTGCCGGAAGCGCTGCTCCATCGCCCAGAGCGCTGCGCTGTATGCAGTTCGTAGCTTCACAGACTCGCGTGCAAAACGTTCGCGAACGCGCGCATCGGGAAATTGCTTGTAGCGCTGCCAGCCTTGCAGCATGGTCCGGCACATGCGGTACAGGCTCGGTCCGTTCTGTTCGTAGTCGCGCTGGAACGCCCAGTCGAGGAAGCGCTTGGAGTCTTCGCGCGAGATTGCGGCGTGCTGAAAATTGAACCGGTCCTGCCCGTGAATGTCGGCAAGGTTCACATCCTGCAGCATCCGCCCCTGCTCCGACATTTGCTGGTAGAGCGGCGTGCCCGGCACAGGCGTGTACAGCATGAACTGGTGGAAGTCGGTGCTGTGGCTGATGGCGTAGTCGATTTCTCCGCGAATGTTGTCGGGCGTGTGGTGCTCAAGGCCGATGATGGTAGACCCCTGCACGCGAATGCCGTGCTCGCGTAACTCGCGCGTAAGATCACGCGTATCTGTCCCTTGCAGCTTGGCGTATGAAGAGCGTGGAGACTCAAGACCCATCCAGATCCACGAGACGCCGAGTTCGACCAGTTCCTCCATGGTGTACTTGCGAATCGCGTTGGCGGAGGCGAACACTGCGAGCCCCCAGCTCTTGCCGGCTTTTTTCATGCGGTGCAACAGTTGCATCGCACGTTCGCGGTGGAGCAGGAAGTTTTCGTCCATTACGAAGAAGGATTGAACGTGCAGTGATTTTTCGAGCTGGCTCATCACGTCGAAGAGCTCGTCCCCGGTTTCATAGAAGTTCACGAACTTGCCTTTGCCCCCGAAGAACGACGACGTGGTGCAGAAGTTGCAGCCCATGGGACAGCCGACCGATGGAATTACCGTGGCGGCGGTCGCGCCTTTGCGGTCGGGGATGCGTACGCCCAGTATCCGGGTTTCAAGGCCGGAAACGATTTCCGGATGCTGGATCGCGCGGTCCGGATTCTCGCCCAGGAACTCGCGCATCCAGCGTATGCCTTCGCCTTTTACGATGTGATCGGCATCCAGCAGATTCTCGACGCCAGGGATCGCGGTGACGTGGCCACCCACGACGATCGTCGACTGAGGCGACAGCTCCCGCACCATGCGGCACATCTCGCGAACCTTGCCCACATTGACGATGATCGACGAAATTCCGACGACGTCGTATTGATTCGCAGTGAGCTCGCGCGCGAAGTCTTCGCGGGTCGGAAAATCCAGCACCGCGCATGGGCTCGAAATATTTGCCTGAATCATCATGATGCCCCAGGAGCGATGGAACATTCGCAGGGAGAATGCGCCTTGCGCGCGGGTCACCTGGTTGTGGTAAAGCTCCATGGGATTGATCGCGCGGCTGCCGAATTCGTCGTCCTGCGCATATGGCCCGAATACAGATGTCAGGAGCACGCGTGTTCGCGCGCCCTTGGGATGGGA
Organism: uncultured Acidobacteriota bacterium; assembly: GCA_963745435.1. Taxonomy (GTDB): domain Bacteria; phylum Acidobacteriota; class Terriglobia; order Terriglobales; family Acidobacteriaceae; genus Gp1-AA133. Next base: position 37,613 of record CAVUXK010000009.1, read on the forward strand.
TGTCATTGTTTTGTGCTCCGCAAGTCCAGCCTAGGGGGCGGAGTGTACCGATGTATGTGAGGAAGGTACGAAAATACAAAAGTATTACAGAGCGGAATGGCGAGAAGATAACTGGATAATGGCAGCGGACACGAGTTTCAAAGCAATTCCCCATTGTTTGCGCGCATGAGACTCGTCTTCCCCGAAACCGAAGGCGTAGAACGTTAGGTAATAGCCTTCGCGCACGGTTTCGCCTTCGTGGTAGAAGCAACGGCGTAGGCAGAATTCAGCGGAGGCGGGAATTTCGGGGACCGCCTTGAGCAGGCCGATGAGTTGTTTCAGGAAGGTTTCGTGTTGTTCGAAAGAAAAATGGACCTTTGAGTCCGAGATCAACAGGTCGATGTACGACCCAAACTTCCAGGGAACTCCGAAGATTTCCTCGTCGGCATTGAGTTCGGTGGTTGACCACGCATCGCACTTCGCGCTCTCGAGCATGGAGGCTTGCGCGTTGACGGCAATCAGGAACTCGCGCAGTTCCGGCCAGAGCGTGGCTTCCGCGATGTGCGCAAGAGCAGCCGGCTCGCGCTTTAGATCGTGGTAGCGCAGATTGCCATTCGGCGCCGCCCATGGCATTTCGAGGGTCTCGTCGTCCCGGCCGAGTTCGACGGCAAAATCGGCTTGCATCGTGATCAGAAAAAGCAGGCGGGCGCGGACGCCCGCCTCTCCACCAATGCTGATGATTTCCCGCTTCGTCCTACTTTGCGGGCGCTGGCTGCGGAGCCGGCTGCTGCGCGGGCGTACCGAAGTTCACCTTGGGTACTTCTCTCGATCCTTCAGCCGCCTTGAAGTACGCGTCGTTCGCCTTGAAGCCGGCCCAACTCGCGAACAGGCTCGCCGGGAACTGCTGCACGTAGGTGTTGTAGTCCTGAAGCGTGTCGTTGTACCGCTTGCGCTCGAGCGAGATGCGGTTCTCGGTGCCGGCCAGTTCATCCTGCAGGCGCATGAAGTTTTCGTTCGACTTCAGCTGCGGATAATTTTCCACCAACACGAGCAGCCGTCCGATGGCGCCGTCGAGCTGATTATTGGCTGCGATCTTCTCGCTGGGCGATCCCGCTCCGAGCAGAGCCGATCGCGCCTTGGCGATATCGCCGAACACGGTTTGCTCCTGCGTGGCGTAGCCTTTCACCGTTTCCACCAGGTTCGGGATGAGGTCGGCGCGGCGCTGGAGAGCGATATCCACCTGGGACCAAGACGCCTTAACGGCCTCGTTCTTGGTCACAAGTGTGTTGCGCACTCCGATGTATTGCCCGAACACCACCAGCGCGATCAGCGCCAGGATGATCACTACGATGAGTCCTTTACTCATGTTGCTCTCCTCGAAACAAAGTCTCGGAAATCGGATTGAACGTCAACGCCCAGGGGAATCCAGCATTCTATCGACTGCGGAGGTAACTTGCTCAACCGCCGCCAGGTAGCGAGCCGCCACGTCCTGCACGCGAAATTGTTTGGGATCGGCGACGTGCTCGCGGATGTCCAGCAAGTTCTCGAAAGGACTGGAATCGAATCCGAGTGTGGAAGCCAGCGCTTTGATCGAAGCCCGCTTGGTCCCCGGCTCCGGCTGACCCTGCGCGATCAGCGCATGGCGAAACAGTGTCGCGAAGGCCGGCACCGAGCGCAGCAGCAGATGCCAGGTGCGCGTCTCGTCGCGCGAGTCCACAAGCAGACGCTGGCGCAGCAGGATCAACTTTTCCCGCAACTCGTATTCGAGTTGCGCGCGATGTAGCACCATGGGAATCTGCAGCGAGGCCACCACGTCCACCCCGAACAAGACGCGATGCTGGCGCTTCATATCCAGCAGTTCGATCGAGAAGACGTCGGCGGAACGCTCCAGCTCGTCCTGCGTGATGAGCATGGGCGCGGGCCGACGCTGCTGCACCCATCCGTCGACGACCGGAGCCAGCGCGATCAGGCTGGAGAACGATGTGTCCTTCAAGACGACCAGCAGATTGATGTTCGAATAATCCGTCTCGTACTCGCCTGAGGCCGCCGAGCCGTACAGGATGATGCTCTCCAGGTTCGAACCGGCAGCCTGTTGCAGCTTGTCGACGAACTCGCTGATCTGCTTTTCGGGGATTGGATTTTCACGAGCCATTAGCGTTCCTCACATTTCTCCGTCTACCAACTGCCGCCGGCACCGCCACCGCCCGTGCTACCGCCACCAAATCCACCGAAGCCGCCGCCACCGCCGAAGCCTCCACCACCCCAACCACCGCCGCCTCGATAGCCACCACCACCTCCGCCACCGAATAGGAACATGTAGAACAGCAAGCGGCGCAAAGGAGGCACCGCCAGCACAATGATGATGACGATGATAATGGCGATGATCGCTCCCGGAGAGAGTTGGGCTTCATGGGGAGCCGAAGTCAGAGGTTCGATCCTTCGCGGTTGCGAGGTTGTAATTTCAACACCCGCATCCTTGGCGATCACGTCGACTACTCGAGAAGTGAGCAGGCTCACCGCACCGTCATAGTCACCCCGCTGCAGGTAAGGGACCGCCTCGCGACCAAATCCACCCACTTTTCCATCGGGGAGAATGGGCTCCAATCCGTAACCAACGTTGATGAAATATTTGCGATCCTGAACCGCGAGCAGGATCAGGACGCCGCGATCCTTCCCTTTCGCCCCAATTCCCCACTGCTGATACAAGTTAACCGAGTAGTTAAAAATATCTTCGCCATCGGTGGACTTGACGGTCGCCACCACCACCGAAGCCTGCGCTTTGTCGAGGACCTGGCGGCACATCTCTTTCAATTGGGTAACAGTGGCGGGACTCAGAACGCCGGCGAAGTCATTGACGCAATCTGTCGGCTTGAGCGACGAAACCGGCTCGGCGCACGCGAACGCCGTCATCGTCACAACGGCCAACACAATCGCGACGAAGTGAACGCGTGCGCGCATCGCGCAAATTGTACAGGAAGTTTCACGCGGACCGCGTTGCGGCGGACCGGCTCGCATCTAGAACTGGCGGAGAAACTCGATCACTTGTTGCTCCGCCCAACGGCCGTCGTATCCGTTGGCGTCGGCGATAAACGAGCAGTGTCCGCCGTCGGCTTCTTCCACGAACGTGAGGTTGGGGTTGGCTGCGATTTTCTTGCGCGTTTCGGGAATCAAGCGCACGAACGGATCGTTCGCGGCGTGCAGAATTAATCCCGGCACGGAGATCTGATCCACCACGTTGGATGCAGCGGCGCGCGCGTAGTAGTCGACCGCTCCCTCGAAGCCGCAATAGTAAGCGGTGATCTTGTCGTCAAAATCGCGCAGGCTGCGTAGCCCGCGCAAACGCGTCGGATCGAATTGCCCCGGGAAGAGCTTCGCCTTGTTGCGAAAACGCATCCGAAGTTTTCGCATGAAATAGGCTTCGTAGAGCCGGTTGCCTCGGAGGTGCAAGGCATCCGCCGAGGCCGCCAAATCCATAGCCGGACACACGGCGGCAACCGCGCGGAATTCATGGGGCCCTTGCCTGCCCCATTCGCCTGCCGTCTTCAACACTAGATTGCCGCCCATCGAGAATCCCACTAGGGCGAAGCGCGAAACCCCATCTTCCACGAGGTGGCGAGAAACCGCAGCAATGTCGGCAGAGAGGCTGGAATTGTAGAGCGTAGGTGCGAGGTGATCAGTCCCGCCGCAATTGCGCTGGTTCATGCGAACCACGTTCATCCCGGCGGCCAGGCCCTTTTGCGCCAGACCGATAACGTAGCCTGATTCGCTGGAACCCTCAAGACCGTGCACCGCGATTACGGTCAAGGCCTTGCGGCGGTCCTCCTGCCAATGGCAATGGCAAAAGGTCTTCACGCCGGGCGCGACTTCAATGAAGCCGCTCCTCGGGCTTCGGCAGGCCTGATTTTCGAATCAGAAAAAAACCGGCGAGCGTCTGCAGATGCCCGCCTCTAAAGAACTTTCGCGCCTTGAAAACTGGGCGTTCGCCCCCGGTTTGCATGATCCCCACCCATTGATTTTAAATAATGTTGAGCGTATTTTGCGGAACGAAGAGGGACAGAAGCTTTATGCCTATTTTCGAGTACGTTTGCCAGCAGTGTGAACATGCTTTCGAAGCGCTGGTTTATGGCCAAGAGAAGGCGGAGTGCCCGAAATGCCAGAGCAAAAAGCTGGCTCCCCAACTCTCAACGTTCGCCGTTTCCACCAAAGGCAGCGGCGCAAGCACACCGAGAACTGCGCCGTGTGGCTCCTGCGGAGATCCGGGTGGCCCCGGAGCCTGCAGCCGCCGCGACTTCAATTAGAACCTCAAGCAATCAACATCTGCGGCCTTCGGAGCTTTTCTTTGCGCTCTCTGCGTTTTTAAGGGCTTCTGGTATACAGCTCTTCAAAAATCAAATTCTTTGGCACGCACGCAGATACGCCCGCCGTCTCAAAGCGAGACCAGCCCTCCCTGCACCTTCCCGTCGCTTCGATGTACAATTTCGCCCCTGCGCGATTTCGAATTTACCGGCAGTTCGGAGACTTACTCATTAACTAACCAGGTCGGCCACAGCGACGATCCCGGATGCTGACCGCAACCACCTTTGCAAGGAGAATCTGTCATGAAGGCGAGACGATGTTTCCAGCTGCTGGCCAGCGTGTCGCTGGCAGCTATGCTTACGACTACTGCGGCTGCACAAATGAATTACCCCGGCCAGCCTCCGCAACGGCCCGGACCCGGCGTGACATGCGAATCCAGAAATAACCGGCGCAATTATTGCGCCGCGGATACGCGCGGCGGAGTCACCCTCAGCCGGCAACTGAGCCAGGCACAATGCGTGCAAGGACGCACGTGGGGCTTCGATGCGCGCGGCATCTGGGTAGAGGGTGGCTGCCGCGCCCAGTTCCAGGTCAACGCTTACAACGGAATTCCGAACTGGGGAAATCCGGGCAACGGGCATCGTCCACCCATGCCAGGCGGCCCGAACTGGGGGAACAATGCTGGTGCTTGCTTCTACAAAGAAGTCAATTACGCCGGCGAATACTTCTGCATGCGTCGCGGCGAGAGCTATCCGAATCTTCCGCCCGGCTACAACGACCGCATCTCATCGATCAAAGTCATGCACGGCGCCGAAGTCACGGTGTATAACGACTCGAATTTTGGCGGGCGGCGTGGATCCACTCGAAGAGACATTTCGAATATGAAGGCATGGCGCACCGCGGATGATCCGTCACGCACTTGGAACGACCGGATCTCGGCGATTCAAGTTCGCTAGGAAGCGCACCAGAACAGAAAAACGGGGCCGGCAAACCGGCCCCGCTTTCATTAAAACGCAAGCTGCAAGTGAACTAAGTTCCTTCCGACCAGCCGGATAAGTACTCTTCCTGCTCAGGCGTCAGCCGGTCGATCTTGATGCCCATCGATTCCAGCTTCAACTTGGCCACCCGCTTGTCGAGGTCAACAGGGACCGTATACACCGTCTTCTCGAGCTTCGAGTAATTCTTCACCATGTGCTCGACCGACAGTGCCTGGTCCGCAAAGCTCATGTCCATCACTGACGGCGGATGTCCCTCGGCTGCGGCCAGATTGATCAGACGGCCTTCGCCCAGAAGATTGATCTTGCGGCCATCCTTCATCGAGTACTCCTCGACAAAATTGCGGGTGGTGCGCTTCGACGAGGCCATCTTCTCCAGCGACGGAATGTCGATTTCCACGTTGAAGTGACCTGAGTTCGCAATGATGGCGCCGTTCTTCATTACCTCGAAGTGTTCCTTGGCGAGAACGTTCTTGTTGCCAGTCACCGTGCAGAAAACGTCGCCGAGGCGCGCCGCATCGATCATCGCCATGACGCGGAACCCGTCCATCACGGCTTCCAGCGCCTTCGTTGGATCAACTTCGGTGATGATGACTTCCGCTCCGGCGCCGCGCGCGCGGCTTGCCAGACCCCGGCCGCACCACCCGTACCCGGCCACCACGAACTTCGACCCGGCCAGCAGGAAGTTGGTCGCGCGGATGATCCCGTCGATCGTGGACTGCCCAGTGCCGTACCGGTTGTCGAACAGATGCTTCGTATCCGCATCGTTGACCGCGATGATCGGATAGCGCAGCACTCCTTCCTTCGCCATCGCGCGCAGCCGAATGACGCCGGTGGTGGTCTCTTCCGTGCCGCCAATCACCCCTTCCAGAACGTCGGTGCGCTTGGTGTGCAGCACGCTGACCAGGTCAGCACCGTCGTCCATGGTGATCTGCGGACGGTGATCGATAGCCGCGATGATGTGCTGGTAATAGGTATCGTTGTCTTCGCCCTTGATGGCGTAGACGGGAATGTTGTAGTCGCGCACCAGGCTGGCGGCTACGTCATCCTGCGTCGAAAGCGGGTTCGAGGCGCACAGCACAACGTCCGCGCCACCATCGCGCAGGCAGATCGCAAGGTTCGCTGTCTCCGCCGTCACGTGCAGGCAGGCAGAGATTCTTATGCCCTTCAGCGGCTGATTCTTGATGAATTCTTTTCGGATGATCTGCAGCACGTTCATCGATTGGTTCGCCCAGTCGATGCGCTTCTTCCCCATGTCGGCCAGATCAAGATTCTTAACGTCGCAGTTTACTTGCGTAGGTGTCGTTGACATACCTCTCCTGATTCATGAATGCGTTGAAAATACTGGGATTCCGGCCCCGTGCTAGATGTTCAGGATACACGAAATACGCACCCGGATTTGCGCGTCCGAACGGGTAGGGGAGTTACCAGAGGACGTCGCCAAACGTCCTCTGTCCTTCCGGGGAATCTTAGCGCTTGGCCGTCTGCAGGGCTGGTTCGCGCAGGCCCGCTTCACTGGCCAACTTGGCTGCCTTATCCGTGGCTTCCCAGGTGAAGTCCTTGTCAGTGCGGCCGAAGTGACCGTAAGCAGCCGTCTTGCGATAGATCGGTCGGCGCAAGTTCAGCGAGTCAATGATGCCCTTGGGCGTCAACTGGAAGTTCTTCCGCACGAGATCCGGAATGATCGCCGGATCGACTTTCTCGGTTCCGAAGGTCTCAACCAGCACGCTGACCGGCTCCGCGACTCCGATGGCGTACGCCAATTGAACTTCGCACTTGTCGGCCAGACCGGCGGCCACAATGTTTTTCGCAATGTAACGCGCCATGTACGCTGCCGAGCGATCCACTTTGGTCGGATCTTTTCCGCTGAACGCGCCGCCGCCGTGACGGCCCATGCCGCCGTAGGTGTCGACGATGATCTTGCGCCCCGTCAATCCCGTATCGCCCATCGGACCGCCGATGACAAACCGTCCCGTTGGGTTGATGTGGTACTTGGTATCAGCATCAAGCAGATTGCTTGGAATCACGTACTGGATCACGTGGCGCAGAATTTCCGCGCGCAGCTGATCGTTGCCCACGTGTTCCGCGTGCTGGGTCGAAATCACCACCGCATCCACGCGGATCGGTTTGCCGTTCTTGTCGTATTCGACTGTGACTTGGGATTTGCCGTCGGGCCTGAGGTAGGGGCAGGTGCCATTCTTGCGAACTTCGGTGAGGCGTTGCGTGAGCTTGTGTGCCAGCAGGATGGGGGTCGGCATCAGTTCCGGGTTCTCGTTCACCGCGAAGCCGAACATCATGCCCTGGTCGCCGGCGCCGCCCGTATCGACGCCCATGGCGATATCGCCTGACTGCTTGTTGATGCTCGAAATCACCGCGCAGGTGTTGCAGTCGAAACCGTAAAGAGCGTTGTCATATCCAATCGACTGCACGACGCCACGCACCAGCGACTGAAAATCGACGTACGCCTTGGTGGTAATTTCACCGGCGATCACGACCAGGCCGGTGGCGGTAAGCGTTTCGCAAGCGACGCGACTGGTGGCATCTTCGGCCAGGCAGGCGTCGAGTATGGCATCGGAAATCTGGTCGGCGATCTTATCGGGATGGCCTTCCGTCACAGATTCCGAAGTAAACAAGTAGGGGTTTTTCGATGGCAAAATTTGTGTCTCCTTGCGCTCAACGTGGCGCGGTATGCGGCGGGAAAATCAGGGCGCTGAGTCCATCTTTTCGCGCGTTAGCCCATCATTTTCAGGACCCTAAAAAGCTATCAGAGAAATGACAACCGAGGCAACGACTTTGCCCCGGGAAGCCGGAACCCGGCCTGAGAGGTCGCATTGGGCGCCCGGACTGCGCTTTGCTCGGTTGAACGGAGACAAGAATTCGCGATCTAGTGAGCGGTGGCGGCCGGCGTAACTGCTTTAGGTGGCGGAGCCTGCAGGCCATCGGCGTGGAACGTCAGCGTCCGTACAGTCCCGTAATCACCCAGGCGCCCAAGGTTCTTTCCATTGAAGAAAACGTCGAGAGCTCCGATGTTTCCCGCCCTCACGATGACTTCCTTATTCGCCTGAATCGACTTCTCCTGCGGCGCCGTTAGGATCGCTTCGACCGGAGGCTGGCCGTCGACCGCGATCGAAACCCAGCACTCATCGTCCTCACTTCCCTTGAGCAAAACCGTAAAGGCACCCGGCACCGATTGCTGGGATGCTGAGCCGTGTAACGCGGCCTGATTCAAAGGCGCTGTCTGTGCGCCGGGCTTGTCCGTCGACGGAATCGGCGTAGTCGGCGCACTCTTGCTGTCGGTTGGCGCAGTGGGAATCTGTTGCGCACTTCCGCCGGTCTTGGATTCGGCCTGCGTTGCCTGCTCAGTGGCCGGAGTTGACGAACTTGTCTCGGCTTTCCGTTCGCGATGGTAGTAACTCCACGTCGCAAACGCGAGTGCGGCCAGCAGCAGACCGAGCGCCAACAGCCCCCAGGGAATTTCGGTGGATTGTTCGCGCTCTGGCGGATCGAGAACGGGCGCGCTTGGCCGTTCGTGAATTACCGGAGGCTTGGAGGCCGAGATGGGCGGAGCGGGAACGGCCAACTGCTGCGCCTCTCCCAGCGCTGCCATGTAATCGCTGAGAGTTTGTTCTTCGTCGAGCCCGACGTGGCGCGCGTACGCGCGTACAAATCCTTTGTTGAAGATTCCACCCGGAAGCTGCTCGAACTTCTCCTCTTCCAGGGCGCGAAGCATACGGGTCCCGATCTTGGTGCTGAGCGCGATGTCGTCGAGCGAGATGCTTTTCTGCTCGCGCTGCTTTTTTAGCCTGTCACCGAAAGATCCCATAAGGCTCTCCCCAAGACCGGCATCGGGATAGCACGAAATACTAACCGTATGTTAAGCGCACGGGAAGGGGGTTGCCAGAGTTTGCCAGCACCGCGAACCGTGTCTGTCATGCCCTTCCGGTGCACCCTTTTGGCCCCAAGCCCCTTGCCGTACGTGGCTTTGCGGGTACGGGGGGTTACTTAAGGTCGTTGCTCGCTCTTTCCGGCGACGCATATAATTTCAAGCAATTCTTCGCGAAAACTAGAAGGATTTGTGAATGCCTGAGGCCACCGGCGCCGACCGAAGACGGCAGAGTCAAGAGCTCAACATCTTTCATGATGTGGCTAAGGCCCTAACCTCGTCTTTGGACCTCGATTCCATCCTGCAAACGATCATGGAGAAGATGGCGGAGTACTTCCATCCGGAAACCTGGTCGCTGCTGATGGTGGACGAGGAGCATAACGAACTCTATTTCGCCATCGCCGTCGGCGACGCCGCCGAAGCGCTCAAAGACGTTCGCTTAAAAGTTGGCGAAGGCATTGCCGGCTGGGTGGCAAAAAACGGCGAGCAACTGATCGTACCCGACGTTTACACCGACGCGCGCTTCGCCAAGCGCATCGACGAAGTCACGCAGTGGGAAACGCGCTCCATCATCTGCATCCCGCTGAACTCCAAGCACCGCGTTCTGGGTGTGATTCAGCTGGTCAACGTTGACATGAAAGGCTTCGGCGACCAGGAGATCTTTTTTCTGCAAGCACTGTGCGACTACGCCGCAATCGCGATTGAAAATTCCCGCGCCGTCGAAAAAATTCAGGAACTCACCATCACCGACGACTGCACCGGCCTGTACAACGCGCGGCACCTTTATAAGACGCTTGAGACCGAGGTCTACCGTTCGTCGCGCTTCGGCTACGAGTTCAGCATCTTGTTCATCGACCTCGACCACTTCAAGCAGGTGAACGATACGCATGGGCATTTAATCGGCAGCAAGCTGCTCGCCGAGATCGGCTACCTCATCAAAGCGCAGCTGCGCTTAATCGACTACGCGTTCCGCTACGGCGGCGACGAATTCGTAGTGCTGCTCCCGCAAACCAGCAAGGATCAGGCTCTGAACGTAGCGCGACGCCTGCGCGACGCTCTGCGCGTCAGCATGTTCTGCAAAGAAGAAGGCCTTAACCTGAACGTCCGTGCATCGATCGGACTGGCCACCTACCCGCACGACGCCAAGTCCCCGCACGATGTGATCCGCCAAGCCGACGAAATGATGTACCTGGTGAAGAACACAACCCGAGACAACATTGGAATTGCTCAGCGGGGAGTAGTTAAGTGAGGAGCACAGGTCTTGGGTATTGGGTGTTAGGTCTTAGGGTCTGCCTTCTTGCGACAACTCAGCCCTGCGATGAACGCCCAGGTCAGAGTCCTAACACCTAAGACCCAACACCTAACACCCGATTCACTGCTGCTTCTTCCTCTTCTGCAGCTCAATCGACTCGGGCTTTGCCTGCAGGCCTGCGGGGTCCTGTTTGAAGGCGATCGAATTCGCCGCCGCGTTGGGATTCACGCCAAAGTCCCAAACGTAGAGGTTCATTCCCTCTTTTCCGAGCATTTCGACTAGGGCGTATTCCCCGCTGGGCAGCGTATCGGTGGGAGTGACTTTGACCCAGCCGCCCTTCATGGCCTGCGTAGTGGTGGGCACGAACTTGGCGTCCTGGCTAATTTTTCCGTAGACCGCGACTTTGATCTCGCCCACCACCCGCTTATCGCCTTTGGCCTCGAGTCGAATAATGCGGAATCGGTCTGCGGTGGCCGACTTCTGATCTTTCTTGGTGTCGCCTGCCTTCGCTTCGTCTTTCTTCGTCTCGTCTTTCTTGGACTCGTCGCCTTGCTTTGCGGGCGCCGCCGAATCATCTGCATCCGACTCCTGCCCACGATCGATGTTGATGTACAACGCCGGAACCTGCACATGCGCCTGAACGGGCGAATGTTTGCCGGGAACTTCTACCGTTTGGCGCGCACTGGCGATCGGGTTTACGGCAGACCGCAGGATGTTGCCCTTCATGTTCTTGTTGATGGCCCCGCCGCGCTGGTCGAGCGGCACCAGTTCCGGATGGCTCTCGTAGGTATCGAGCAGGAAAACCCCGCCCTCCTCGGGCAAGGAAAGTCCAGGCACCACTTGCGGAGACAGCGCTTCTTGCGCCTCCCGATCCGCTTCAAGTTCCTTATCGAGTTCAGCGGCCTCGGGTGTCGAGGCACCGGCCGCGCGATCTTTCTCGTATTTCTCGGTGGCAGGCCAGTCCACCATCGACTTCGGGATTTCTTCCCACTCTCCGCGCTCGGCACTCAGGTAGCGGACGCGCTCGCCTTTGAGTTCGTACTTGGTAATGGACTGGTAGGAACCGTCTTTGAGGATGAGTCGCTTGGCAAGGTCCTGGGCCTGAAGGAGAACGGGAACAAGGAACATCAAAAGTCCGATGCCCAACTGCACGGCGTGGTGACGACTGATTCGACCCATGCGCTTCACTCACCTCGTGAGATGCGAGGACGAATTCCGCAGATGCTCACTCCGAAAGCTTCCAGAATTCTCCCACAAGTCCGACCTCCCGAAACACCGATTCTGCCTCAGACCTCGACATCGGCCGCCAGTCCGGTTTCAAGCGATCGCTGTACCACAATTGGGCGAGTTTCCAGCCCTGCTCGAGCGAAAAGATGCCTCCACGAGGCCGATTCCATTGCTGGCACCAGCGGTCGACGTGCTGTTCCGACCGGAACAGGAGCATGGTGCGTCAGGTGAAAACTACGTCCTTGTACCAATGGCGGGCCGGAACCGCGAAGTGAATGATTCCCTCGACCGGAAGAAGTTTGCCGCGGCGGATCTCGATCGGCATGTCGAGGTTGCAGCAACCACATGCCGCACCGATCTTCACATCCTTGTTCAGGCAGGCAGCAATGCCCAATGCATCCCAGATGCAATTTCCGAACCATGACTTCTTCCCAACTTTGACGGGGAAGGCCGTCGGAATACACGAAAACGGCGCGGCCCGCCACAAGTCTCCGTTCTCTTGCCTCATGAACGCGTGGCTCTCGCTCAGGCGCGCCAGGCTGACGCGGACTTTGGCGGCAGTGGTTCGCAGGCCGCGCGCAATTTCGGCAACCGACGGACATCTTTCTCGGCTCAGAAGATGGCGATAGACAAACAGCCGTACACGTCCGTCAAAATCGGAGGCCAATTTCATCACAAACTCCACAAAGGTCGTAGGCAACACCGCAGGCTCAAAGCTCGAAGCTCGCAGCTCGTAGCTTCCTCATCCCGTATTATGCAATCCCGCGGCAATGCCGTTCATAGTCGCGCCGATCGCGTAGTCCAGCGTACTCGCCTGCTCCCCGGCTCGCTTGCGGTGCAGCAGGTCTACCTGGATCAGGCTCATCGGATCGACATACGGATTGCGCAGCCGGATCGACCGGAATAACACGGGATTTTTCTCCAGCAACTCGCCCTGTTCCGCGATCGACAGGATGACCTCGCGCGTGCGCACGAACTCGTCTGCCAGCATTTTGTACACGCGCTCCCGAATTCGAGCGTCGGCGACCAGTTCGGCATACAGTCGCGCAATCGACATGTCGGCCTTGGCCATCGCGATTTCGACGTTGCGCACCAGGCTCGAGAACAGCGGGAAGCCCTTCATCATCTCGCGCAGCACTTTCGCATTCGCCGCCGACCCCGCCATAAATCGTTCGAGAGCGTAGCCGACGCCGAACCACGCCGGGACCGCATGTCGACTCTGCATCCAGCCAAAGACCCAGGGGATGGCGCGCAGATCTTCCAGACGTCGGCTCGCAGAGCGCCGTGCCGGACGCGATCCAATGCGCGCATGCTCCAATTCGTTCACTGGCGTCGCCTGCTCGAAATACTCCAGGACTTCGGAGTCTTCGGCGATTCGCTCCCGGTAGAAAGCGAATGCCTCACGCGAGATCACTTCCATCGCCTCATCCCAGCGTCCAGACTGCTCCGGAGCAGTACGGTTCGGGCTGACCAGCGCCTCCAGGCAAGCGGCAATCATGATTTCCAGATTCCACTCCGCCAGCACCGCGTCCGAATATTTCCAGGTCAGGACTTCGCCCTGCTCGGTGACGCGAATCTCGCCCGAAAAATCGCCCGGTGGCTGCGCGAGAATCGCAGCGTGCGTCGGACCTCCCCCGCGCCCCACCGTACCGCCACGTCCGTGGAACAGGTGGAGGTTGACGCGGCTCTCGCGCGCCGCACGGTGCAGATCGCGTTGCGCTTTGTGGAGTTCCCACGTACTGGTGAGCATGCCGCCGTCTTTGTTCGAATCGGAGTAGCCGAGCATAACTTCCTGCGCGCGACCCCACGACTCCAACAAAGGTTCGTAGTCGGGCGATTCCCACAGACGCTTCATCACCGACGCCGACGCCCGCAAAGCGGCAATCGACTCGAATAGCGGCACCGGCTGCAACCCGGGATCGCGCCCACTGGCTGCACACGACACGCCGCATACTTCGGCCAGCCGGACCACGTTCAACACATCTTCCTCCGACTGCGTGTCGCTCACGATGAAGTTGCGGATCGCCTCCGGCGCCAGCGTCTTCTTGAGTTCCGCAATGGCGCGAAACGTCTCAAGCACATCGGCTGACGGCGCGGGTAGATCGCAGGCCTTCGCCGGATCTTGCGGGACGACTGCCGAGGCCAGATCAGACACCGCCTGCGTTAGCGCCCGCGAATGCTGCCGGACATCAAGCGTGTGCAGGTAAAAGCCGAATGTCCGCACCTTCCGCAGCAACGGATCGATCAACAACTCCACCAGCCGCTCTCCGCGGTTCGCGCACAAGCTTTCGCGCACAACTAACAGGTCGCTCTCAAACTCCGCTGCCAATGCATATGCGTGATCGTGGATCGAAGAATCGCGGCTGAAACGCAGGCGCGCGGCCACGAAATCCAGGAAGTGCCGGTAGACTTCGACCTCGGTGATGCGCTTCCAGCGCGAGTGCTCTTCGCCCAACGTGGTTTCGTAAACTTTCACGCGCTCGGCCAGCGGTTCCGAAACACCAATGCGCCGCAGCGACATGCTGAGCTGGCTCACCAGCCGCGTCACTTCCGATATGTAGTGGTCGATGATCAGGTGCCGCGCAATCCGCAGCGCGTCGCGGGTGCTGGCAGCGGTCACGTACGGGTTGCCATCCCGATCTCCGCCAATCCACGAGCCAAAATGCAGAAGTTCCGGAAGCCGAGCTTCCCCGCCCTTGGCGCCATAAAGGTCGCCCAACGACTCTTCCAGTTCCGCATACAGGCGGGGCACGGTTTCAAACAGCACCATCGGAAAGTAGTCGAGGCCCATGTGAATCTCGTCGCGCACCGTCGGCTTCTTGAGACGGACCTCATCGGTCTGCCACAGTGCAGTGATTTCCTGCAGAATTTCCGCTTCGTATTCCAGCGCATCGGCCTGCGACAGAAGAACGTGGTCGAGCCTCTCGAGCAAGCCGCGCGATGCGCCGACGCTTCAGCCGGATGGTGTGCCGTGTAATTTCGGTGGGATGCGCCGTGAATACCGGCGTGACGCAGACCTTCTTCAGGCCGCCAAGCACTTCGTGCAGCGGCATGCCGGCCGCGCGCAAACGGAATAGCGTCCCGCGAAACGATCCTTCGATGGGCGCCCGTCCAGCCTGCAAACGCGCAGCCCGCCGCCGCCGCTTGCGATGGTTGGTCTCTGCCAGGTTGGTGAGCTCGAAATAAACCGCAAACGCCTTTGTGACCCTGTATGCATCTTCGACCGACAGTCCGCGCACCACGTCGCGGGCCTGCGCCATCAGCCCGGAATCGAAATTCCGTGCCGGACCAGATCCCGCCTGCTCGCGATGCTGGATCAACAGCCGCCGCAACCGCTCCACAATCTCAAAGAATTCCTCTCCCTCCTGCTCCACCAGCACGCGCCCGAGCAGAATTCCGAGCGAGCGCACATCGCGCCGCAGCGGAGACTCCTTAGCGGGATCGGAGGTATCGGCAGTGAGTTCGGCAAGCCGCGTGCGCGGATCGTCCTCACTCCAAAGGGAGACGTCGGCCATGGGCTATTTTAGCGGAACGAATCCAAGTGAAAGGACGCGGGTTGCAAACGGAGGGAAATTTGTCGGCACCCTTCTTGAATTGTGGGACTGAACTGGTCGTGCTAAGGTTTTCGCCCATGCACAGAATGGCTTGGTTGCTTGCGTTCGTCATGGGAACAATCGCCGCCTCGAACGCAGTTGACAACGCAGCCTTGCGTGAACGCCGGCAGAGTGCCGCGCACGAATTCCACGACGGAATCCTGCTCCTCCATGCCGTCTCGCGCATGGACATCGCGGCCGACGGTTATCGTCAGGATCCATACTTCTACTACCTGACGGGCCTGGAAAACGCCGTCAGCGCTGTGCTCGCGATCGATGCCAAATCGGGCGAGTCCTGGCTGTTCCTGCCATCACAGCCGCCATTTTCAAAGGCTGGCGTGAAGCCGACCCTGGTCCCGGGCCCCGACGCCGCTCGCCAGACCGGTATTGATCACGTGGTGGACTGGACCGACTTGCAGAGCGTTTCTTGCGGACCGCGCCGCCTCTTCCCCGGCGATCTATTACACGCGGGAGGGTCTCGGCGGTTTCGACGAGATGCCGGCCAACCTTGTCAGTCCGAAGGCTCCCGAGGCGCCACTCTGGCTCCAGATCATTCTGGAAAAATGGCCCTCGTTCTCCGCGAAGGAAGTTACCGACTCTCTGAATAATCTGATGGCAGTACAGGATCCTGATGAGCTTTCATCAGTTCGCTCGGTGGCGAAGGCCACCGTGACGGCAATCAACGCGGGCATGCGAGCCATTCGCCCCGGTGTATCGCAACGCGCCGCCGAATCCGCGGTCGAAAGCGCCTGCTGGGCCGCGGGCGCGCACGGATCGAACTTCTGGCCATGGGTGATGTCGGGCGAGAACGCGGTCTTCCCCAATCCCCTGGCCTCGCTTGCTGCCTACGATCACCTCGATCGGAAGATGCAAGCGGGTGAACTTGTTCGCCTGGATGTGGGTTGCGAATACCAACACTATCTCGGCGATCTCGGACGCACCGTTCCGGTTTCTGGCCACTACACCGACGATCAGCGCGAAACCTGGGACATCTTCGTTGCCGCTTACCGCAAGGCCGTCTCAACCCTGCGCGAGGGCGCGACCAGCAACGCCGTCTACGACGCGTGGAGCAAGGAACTGCTCAGCCACCGCAGCACCGCCAAAAGCCCGCTCGCACAGCACGCGATCGATTCCTGGTCGAAACGCGAGAATGTTCCGTTCTGGCAGATCCACTCCTCTAACCTGTTGGCCGCGTTCCCTCCGGAGCCGTTCCCCGCGGGCATGACGATCAACTTCGAGCCCATCGCGTCAGTCGATGGTCTGGGATTCTTTCTTGAGGACATGTACGTCATTCGGAAAGACGGGGCGGAGTTGCTCACGCCCGGCGTGCCCTACACGGCTGAGGAAATTGAAGCCGTGATGCGATGAATCGTTTTCAGCGTTACCACAAACTCGCGCTCGTGTTGTGCGCGTCGTTGGCGCTGACGTCAGCGTGCCGAAAAGCGGAACGAGGGTCTTCTTATCCAGATCACCCGCGCCTCACCGCGAACGTCGTCATGCGTGACGTTACCTTTCACAGCGCGTCCCTCAACCGCGACATGCAGTACCGTGTCGTGATGCCGGCCAATATTGCGACCGGAGTGAAGGTCTCCGTGGTCTATCTCCTTCATGGCGGCAACGGCAGCTTCCGTGACTGGTCCAACGAAACTGACGTCGCCCGCTTTGCCGAACGCGGCCTGATCCTGGTCATGCCGGAAGGCGACGAGTCCTGGTACACCAACTCCGCAGAACATCCGCGTGATCGTTATGAGGATTACGTCACCCAAGATCTCGTCGCAGACGTGGAGGCCCGCTTCCCAGCCGCAACCAGGCGCGAGAGCCGCGCCATTATGGGCGTATCGATGGGAGGTTTTGGGGCCGTCAAACTCGCCCTTCGCCATCGCGACCTGTATGCATTTGCAGGCGGTCTGAGTTCCGCGCTCGACGCGCCCGGCCGTCCGTTCTCAATCTCACGCATCGGCCAGTATCGGCACTATCGCTCGATCTTCGGACCCGTGGACAGCGCAAGCCGCCGCGACAACGATCCTTTCGTGCTGGCCAGTTCGGCCGATCCGTCGAAGATGCCCTACTTCTTTCTCACGTGCGGCGATCAAGGAAGGCTTACTGGCGACCAATCGCAGTTTCGCTCGACTTCTCGCGGAGCGCCATTTTCCCTACGAATTTCATGTCGTGGTAGGCGGCCATGACTGGCAACAGTGGAATGGCGGGCTCGACGCTGTATTCAGCAGCCTTTTCGATCACCTGGCCACAAGATGATCTGCTCCCCTGTGATTACGCCTCTTTTTCCACATTCCCTTCCACGCCGATCTCTGCCATAATTGTTCGTGCACCCCAGCCTGCACAATTTTCCAACCCAAAATAAAGTGAGGAAGCGATGTCGGCAAAGTACATCTTTGTGACGGGCGGAGTTGTGTCTTCTTTAGGTAAGGGCCTGGCCGCGGCTTCGATCGGTTGCCTGCTTGAAAGCCGCGGGCTCAAGGTCAACCTGATGAAGTTTGACCCCTACCTTAACGTTGATCCCGGCACCATGTCCCCGTTCCAGCACGGCGAAGTCTTCGTCACCGACGACGGCGCCGAAACCGACCTCGATCTCGGCCACTACGAGCGCTTCACTCACGCCAAGCTATCCCGCGACAACAACTGGACCACCGGACGAATCTACGAACAGATCATCGCCAAGGAACGCCGCGGCGACTACCTCGGCAAGACCGTGCAGGTCATCCCGCACGTCACCAACGAAATCAAGAGCGCGATGAAGAAAGTCGCGCAGGATGTGGACGTCGCCATCGTCGAGATCGGCGGCACCGTCGGCGACATCGAGTCCCTGCCCTTCATGGAAGCGATCCGCCAGATGCGCCAGGAACTGGGCCGCGAGCACACGCTCTTCGTTCACGTCACGCTGGTGCCGTTTATCGCCGCCGCTCAGGAATTGAAAACCAAGCCCACGCAGCACTCCGTCAAAGAACTTCTCAGCATCGGAATTCAGCCCGACATCCTGCTCTGCCGCACCGACCGCTTCCTCGCCAAAGACATCAAGTCGAAGATCGCCTTGTTCTGCAACGTCGAGGAAGAGGCCGTCATTACTGCAAAAGACGTCGCCTCGATCTACGAAGTCCCGCTCGTGTTCGCGCAGGAAAATGTCGACACGCTCGCGCTCAAGTACCTGCACATCGACGCCAAGGATCGCGACCTCGCCAAGTGGGAAGACATCGTTCACCGCGTCTACAACCCGAAAGCTGACGTCACCATCGGCATCGTCGGCAAGTACGTCGAGTACGAGGACTCGTACAAGTCGCTGAAAGAAGCGCTTGTGCACGGCGCACTGGCGCACAATCTCAAGTTGCAGGTGAACTGGATCGAAGCCGAAGGCCTCGAAGCAGCCGATGCGGCCGTGGACGCGCAACTCGAAGACTACGACGGCATCCTGGTACCGGGCGGCTTCGGCAAGCGCGGTATTGAAGGCATGCTGGTTGCGATCCGTCATGCGCGCGAGAAGAAAATTCCGTACTTCGGCATCTGCCTCGGGATGCAGACCGCCTGCGTCGAATTTGCGCGCAATGTTTGCGGGCTGGCCGACGCGAACTCCAGCGAGTTCGATCCTGGAACGCCGCACCGCGTGATCTACAAACTTCGCGAACTTCGCGGGGTTGAAGAACTCGGGGGCACCATGCGACTGGGCGCATGGCCCTGCAAGATCGAGCCGGGAACGCTCGCCCACAAGGTCTACAACCAGACCGAGATCAGCGAGCGCCACCGCCACCGCTACGAATTCAACCGCGAATACGAAAGCACGCTGGTCGCCGGCGGACTGCGAATTTCCGGATCCACGCCCGATGGGACCTACGTCGAGATGGTGGAGATTCCCGAACACCCTTATTTCATCGGCTGCCAGTTCCACCCGGAATTCAAGTCGAAGCCCCTCGAGCCGCATCCGCTGTTCAAAGCGTTCATCGGTGCGGCCTACGAATATGGGCTACGACGCCGCTCCGACAAAGCGGCCGCCGAGGTCGAGATGTTCCATCGCCCGGAGAAAGTGGGAAGGCGGTAAAGTTTCAGGTCTTGGGTCTTGGGTTTTGGGTCTTGAGCTTTTGGGTGATCAGGCGTCCGCGCAAACAAGATTCGTATCAGGGCTCGCCTTTAGGCGAGCCGTATGAACCGCCGTCCCGGATGGGGCCTTTAGGCGCTGCCTCGGCTAAAGGGTAGATCGCTCCTCCGTGTTGCTCTGTGCCCTCTGTGGTTTAAGCTTTTGACTTCAATGGCCATCTCCTTCCAATTCGATAACGTCCGCATCGGCTCGGGGAATCTCTTCCTGATCGCGGGCCCGTGCGTCATCGAGAGCGAAGACCATGCCATCCGCATGGCCGAGATCATCAAAGGCGTCACCCGCTCGCTGAACTTCCCTTTCATCTTCAAGGCCTCCTACGACAAGGCCAACCGCACGTCGCTGAAGAGCTTTCCGCGGACCCGGCCTCAAAGAAGGCCTGCGCATCCTCAAGAAAGTGAAGAGCGAGGTCAAAGTTCCGATTCTCACTGACGTGCACGAGGCCGGAGACGTCTCCACTGTCGCCGAAGTCGCCGACATCCTGCAGATCCCCGCTTTCCTGTGCCGCCAGACCGACCTCATCGTCGCCGCCGCCCTGAGCGAGCGCGTGGTCAACATCAAGAAGGGGCAGTTCGTCTCACCCTGGGATATGAAGCACGCCGTCGACAAGTGCCATGCCTCGGGCAACAAGCGCGTCTTCGTCACCGAGCGCGGATCGAGTTTTGGCTACAACAATCTCGTCGTCGATATGCGCTCGCTCGCGATCATGCGGAAGTTTGCGCCCGTGGTCTTCGACGCCACCCACTCCGTGCAGTTACCGTCCTCTTCCCACGGAGACGAAGACGGCAACGCCACCAGCGGCGGACAGCCGGAGTTCATCCCCGTGCTATCGAGAGCCGCCGTGGCCGCCGGCGTCGACGGCGTCTTCATGGAAGTCCACGACAATCCGAAGGAAGCAAAATCCGACGGCGCCAACGCGCTCGACTCCCGCAAACTGCGTGGCGTGTTGAAAGAATTGCTAGCCGTGCAGAAGAGTCTCGCAAAAGTGCACACGACTCCGTAGAGAACCAAAGATTCAACACCACCCGAGCCCTCGAGCCACCCAGGCGTTCGCCTGAGTGACTCGGCGATTTCCATCACAATCCAAAAGCTCAGTGCCCGTCGAGACAACCTCTCTGCCCCGAGCTATTGGGATACCCCGTCCCGGTGTTGTACGCGTTGTTCGACCACTCGCCCTGAATCTTCCACCGGGTGCCGTTGCTGAACGTCACCAGCGGAACATTAAATGTCCAGGCGCATTTGTCGCCGTTCTCTTCTCCCTGGCGGTCATACCAGGCACCGGGCGAAGCAGGATCGGTGCGAGCTTCGGAGAGTTCGTGCCCGCTCACGTTTGACAGGGCAGCGAGACCCTGGGAATGCTGTCCCGAGGTATCTTGCGGGTCGCAACCAGCGTCTCCGTCGAGATTGAAAAAGAACGCTACCTGCACCCTCACGCCTCCGCAGGAGCCGTAGGTGTGATAGGCACAGTAGCCTGCATTGCCGCGTTTGCGATCCACGTAGACCGGATAGTAGCCATTGCTGACCGGGGTTGGGATCACCTTGCAAACCTCGGAGACAATCGCCGATGTCGAACTTCCATTTGCCGCCGTCGTTGTGTCGATGAAATGGCCGTGGTGGGTCACCACCGGCCCAACCTGTCCGTTGGAGCCTGTGTATTCGTCTGAAGTCTTGGCATAGTTCGAGTTGCTGAAGCCGGTATACCAGGTGTCAAGCCCGCTGATTTTGTCTCCTACGAATGAGGAGTTGGCCCAGGACCCTCCCCAGTAAATGGCTTCACTCGACGTGGAAGTCATAATGGGCCCACCGTGGTAGGTCATGTTAACGCTGCTTCTCACCCTCGCTGCGCGCGCCGCGGGAGTGAAACCCCGCGCCCAGTGCAATCCAAGCATGGGAGGCTCAGGCTGTGCATTCAGGATGGAGAGGTCTTGCGGGTTGGATTCGGGAGCATTCGCGTCCTGGCCAAATGCCACTGCTGCCAGTGATAAAACGATGCACAGTACGAACATCTTCGTCTTCATGCTGAGGATCCTTTCGAAAGCATCGGAGACATTTCGCGTGGGGGACGACCCTACACTTACCGTGGCGGCGTGCATTATGTTACGGAGAAAAAAGGACGTCAATACACAACAGTACCGATTGACACTTCAAGTGTGTCGTTTAAATGACAATGTTTAGCTGCGCTGAGAAGCGGGAAGCCTCTAGCCCCCAGAGGTAAGAAATGGGATAGGCAAGGAGGGAAAGTGATACTTTGCTATCGCTGGTTATGTAGTGCGACGTGTCTACACTCCACAATGCCGGCGGGTACGCGGATAACCTCTGAACAAGGGTACGCCGCAGAGCCCGCCGGCAAATACGTTCAATCTATCCCTTCGTCCTCACTTCCTTGCCCGCCTTCTCCCTGACAAACGCATACGGCAACGCCGGCAAAGAATTAAACTCAGCTGCCTTCTTCAAATACTCAGCTGCTTTAGCCGAGTCCCCCTGCCCCTTGTAAGCCTGACTCAGCCGATAAAGGTTCTGCGGATTCTGCAGATTCGCCTGCTGCAGTTCCGCTACCGCCTTTCCGTAGTCTTTTTCTGCCAACGCAATCCTACCCGCCAGTTCATGCGCCTGCTTCATCTGCGCCGGATTCTTGGTGGCTTCCGCCCCCTTGCCAAAGTCGGCCGCATGACTCTTCGCCCCGGCCATGTCCTTCTTCGCGATCGCCACCGCCGTCATATTGAAATGATGCAGCAACGTGGCGTTGTTCTTGATCTCCGGCGACAGATTCGAGTCTTCGATCAACTTGAGCGACTGATCGAAAGTCTTCCCCGCCAAATCGTACTTGCCCATCTGCATCATGATGTTTCCCTTGGCCTGCAGATCGGCCGCCATCGAAGCCTGGTCGCCCTTCTTCTCCGCCACCGCGTATTCCTTGTCCATGGCCGCCAGCGCCTGGTCGTACTTGCCGCCGTCAGAAGCCAGAACCGCCATTCCGAAGTAAGCTGTGCGCAGTTCGCCATCGTTGCGCGCCCCATCCGCCATCGATTGCAACTCCGCCGCTGCCTCCTGTGGCTTGCCGCTATAGGTGAGGTCCGCCGAAATTCCAAAACGCGAAGCATTGAAATGCGGATCGATCGACAGCGCTTTCCGGTACTGCGCCACCGACTCGTCATACCGCCCCATCTTCAACAGCAATTCCGCATAGGAGTCATATGGGTTCGGATCGTTCGGGATCAGCTCGATATACTTCTTGAAGGACTGCTCCGAGTTTGCGTAATCACCCTTCTGCCGCAGGCAATAGCCCATCAGGTTATAGACCTGCGAATAGTTCGGTGACAGCTCCGCCGTCTTCTTGTAATGCTCCAGCGCCTGGTCCAGATCCTGTTGCCCGAAGTAGTAGTTGCCCAGCGTGAACTGCGCCCGCTCGTCATTCGGATAAGCCGTCACCAACTGGTCCAGATACTCTTTCTGGATCTCGACTACGCCGTTTGCGCCTGCCTGGTTCGCCAGGATCAGCAACTTCTCGCCATTCGACGCCTTGGGCGCCAGCGCCACCGCCTTCTTCATGTGCTCGAAAAATTCTTTCGCCGTTGGAGAATTGTTCGCGCGCCCCAGCTCCGCCGACGCAAACTCCGGATCTAGCGCGAGTGCTTTATCAAAGTGCTGCAACGACTCCTGTCCCAGCAGCCTCTCCGACAAATCACGCCCGGTCTGAAATTCTTTCCGAGCCTCCTCTGATGCGGTCGTAATCGGAATCTTCCCTCCATCCGACGACGCCGAAACCTTGCTGTCACCTTTGTTGCATCCAATACCCACCGTACACAGAAGAAGTGCGCACATCCACATCCATGGCTTCAGATTCATGGGAGTTCTCCTCGAGACTGGATCGCTGAGGCAGGAATAAGAAACCCGCGACGCGGGAGCAGGACGCTCCGTTGTAGCTAGACGCAAACCATTCGCTTTGGATAGCAAAGCGTTCGCAAGAAGCGTGAAATGCTCACCTGCGCGTTACACATAACATCTCAACACAGCCGCCTCCCACATGGGCAACCAAATCCCCACAGCAAATCGCCGTCATGCTGCATGGGTCATTCGCACCGCTCCGCCTCGTCTTAACCCCAGACTCGCCACAAACAATCCGAGATAGCTCGCCGCCCCTAAAACGCGCGATGCGCGGTGAAACGAAGTAACACGGCCGGGAGCGAGATAAACGGAAAGGGCACGACTTAAAAAGGCTGCGGAAAAACTCTACTTCGGGCAGATTTTGGGAAGGGCACGAGTTCACTCGTGCCGCTAAATCGCTGAAATGTGTTCGCGCTCAGCGCCTGAGGTGGGCTGCTGAGCCTTCGGAGACTTTTTCCGCAACCTCTTAAAGTCGTGCCACAAAGTCACAGGAAAGGCAGGGGCTTCAGCCCCTGAGGTCAGCGGTCGAGGAACGCGCCAACACATTCGACTGGGGCTAAGGCCAGGTCGCTCGAAAGCCCGCAGCTCAAAGCTCGTAGCTAGCAGCTCCGCGAAACTAGCCACCCCACCAACTGAACCCCCGTAACCTTCAGCCCCCACTCGGCCGCCATTAAACTGTAACCGTGCAAGCCCTTCCCCCAATCCCGATATCCAGGCCCGATTGCCTGATCTGGTTTCCCGGAGACGCCTGCGACCAGCAGATCCAGCAATACCGCCAGGCGACGGACCAACGCCAGCAACAGGAATGGCAAAACGCCGTGAGCGCACGTTACGACAAGCAGATTGCCGATCAGCAAAAGCGAATCACCGACCAGCAGGCTCAAATCAAGACTCTGCAAACCAGACTCGATTCCCAAACCACCGAAGCCCTGCGCAGCGAGGCCCGCACCCAGGCTTTCTTCGACGGCCTCGGCGGCATGATCGGAATCGCCCTGGCCTTCCTCGTGGTCGTAGCCTCTTTCCGCAAACTAACCCGCAGTCCCGAATCTCCCCACCTGACATAAGCCAGACCACAGATACGGCAAAGGCACAGCTCGACTCACTGTGATCAGCCGTGCTGCATGAGGCCGCCCAATAAATCCTGTGCCGCGTGCGCGAGCATGCCCGGACGAGTGCTCCCACGCCAGTTCGCGACCGCTCCAAGGATCGCCCCCGTTACGCCGATCAACATCGCCTTCGTCAGGCCTTGGTAACCGTGAGCAACACCGAACAGCACGGCAGAGGACACGATCCCAAGCACGGCATTGTTGGTCAAAGCGGCAAATTGCTTCTGCAGATACCCGCGAAACAATACCTCTTCGCAAAGCCCGGCAGTCAGAGATAGCACGATCCAGCCTCCGATCTCAGCCCCGCCGCGTGGCAGCAGAAATTTGGTCGCGGCATCAGCGCCCGATTGCGAATGCGGCCCGAGGATTGCCGGCACCATGATCGATGCCAGCAAGAGCAACAAGCCGATGCCCGCGTCGGTAACCACTTGCTGCAAACTTCGCCAGCGCTCGCCCAATACTTCGTAAACGGAACTACCATGGAGCCGCACGCCCACAATCACCAGTACAAAAACCATCCATTGGAAAAAGATAGTGCGCTCGTAGAGCGATATTCGATTGACGGTAATCGCCTCGCTCATTTGATGAGATCGAAGATATCCGCGCACCGTGAGGGCGATTTGCACTCCTAGAACAATCGCAGTGTGCCAGGGAGAAGCGATCAGGCGCAGACGGTTACTAACCGGCGGAGCCACAAATTTGATTTCCATATACCTTCCTGGGCGGGAACACTCCAGTTATCGCAAATCGACCTTCTTAGACTCTAACGACAATGCATCCGTTATCACTGCCCACGCACATCTTCAAAAGTATTAGTTGGTGCGGCTGCCCATTGAATAGCGCTTGTGCGATAAATTCTCGATGATGATCGATGCGTCGCGATCTTCAACAACAATCCGCCCAATGCCCGGAAAGGGCGTACACTTGAGATGTCTCTTCTAGCATCCCTCCGCCGCGCCCTAAGGGTGACGGTTCCTTGCGAAATCAGACAGCGTTTCGCTGCGCAAGGAGCGGTCATGCCGAAAAAGTCACCTGTCCGCGCAAACTCTGTCGCGCCTCCCAACGATGGCGACGGGAATCATGTTGGCAACTTAATTCTGCTGGGCCTTTCGGACGAAGACTACAACGAAGTCTTGCCCAAACTGGAATTGGTGCGCCTGAAGCTTCATCAGATCCTCTACGAAGCCGGGGAAACGATCAAATCCGGCTACTTCATAAGTTCAGGGGTGATTTCGGTCTTGGCGGTTCAGCCAGACGGAAAAAGTATCGAAGTCGGTCTCATTGGCAGGGAAGGCTTCGTTGGTTTGCCCCTGCTGGTCGGATATCACACGAGTCCAACCAGAGCAGTAACCCAGGGTGACGGTGTGGCATACCGGTGCAGCGCGCAGGATCTCACTAGTCTTATGGAGAAACTTCCTGCGTTGGAAAAGCAGTTGCATCGCTTCGCCTACAAACTGGCAATGCAAACCACGCAGATCGCGGCCTGCAATCGCCTCCATGAAGTGGAAGAACGACTGGCCCGCTGGATTCTGATGACCGGGGATCGGATTGAATCCGACCACCTGCCCCTCACCCAGGAATTTCTGTCACAGATGTTGGGAACACGACGCGCCAGTGTGACGGTGTCTGCGGGTATTTTGCAGAAAGCGGGATTGATTTCTCAAACCAGGGGAAGCGTCACAATCTTGGACAGGCATAAACTCGAAGCCGCAGCCTGCGACTGCTATGGAATCGTAAAGCGACAGCTAAGAGACTGGGCAGCAGAAACCGGTCAAGACCCTGGCCAGTAGAAGTCTGCGACGTGCTCAAAGACGGGTGCCCCAGGTTCGCGTCCGTTCTTTGGACGCTAACCTGGGCCAGTCCACACCGCCAGCGCCAAGCCATAGTAAAGCCATGAGCTAAACCCCGACTTCGGCGCAAGTAACTCTGCGCCCTCTGCGGCCTTTCTCAGCGACCTCTGCGTTTTAAGATTTTAGCCGCGGTATTTCCCGACAGGGACCGCGGTGCGGGAAGTGGTGCCTACAGATTTCGGACCGCAAACGTGGGATCCCGCCCCCGGAATCTAGCTAAATTCGTTGATCATCCAGTAAAGCCAACCCAGCGCGCCCAAGGCCAACAGGTACACCAGGAACAAGATTTCGAGGCTTTCCATAGGATTACCTGCCTCCAGTAAAAGCCCATGCTCACCCATGCACAAGACCACGGATCACCTCGAACCGTGATCTGCGGACTGCTTTACGGCCTGCAATTGAATGGGCTTGAGACTCGGCTGACGCTTCTACAAATCTCTCGCCTTTCCCGGAGTGCAACCCATCGGAGTGCTAGACTTCCCCGAATCCGGGTTCGCCCCGATGTGGAGCATTCAATGCGGAAATTGGTCTCTGTTTTGATCGTTGCGCTAGTAGCATGGCCGACCTTCGCCTCGGCCAGTCCACAAAAAGACGCGGTCGTACGATTCTATGAGCTACGCGAAAAAACCCTAGACCAGCGTGGAACAACTCGAGATGTTGATGGACTTCTTTCGCTGTTGACGGACCAGGCGAGATTCGAGCATCCAACAGCGTCGGTGACGATGACGAAGGCCGAAGCACGGTCAGGGATGCTCGCCCATCTGCGCGAAGGAAGGAACGCAAAATACAAGCTGCGCCGTGCTCGCTTTGCAAATGATTTCGCGGTCGTGGAATTTCTTTTGGAATACACGGTCGAAGGCAAGAAAGTTGCCCATGCCGGCGTTGCTACGTTCGAGTTTAGCGGGGACAAAATCTCACGCGTGGCGGAATACTGATTGACTTCCACTCTGGCCCATTTTCAACCCACAATCTGCAATTTGAGTGGGGCAGGCGGGTGGCCGAAGTAAAGTTGAGGGTGTTCAATCGCGTTTTGTGCGATTGAGGGGGTCACGATGCGGCCAGCAGTTCCCGCGTGGCCCGCCAGCCTTCACTCAAATTCCACTCGCTCAAAACCCAACCCCTGCAGCAAACTCGTCAGCGTCGCCCGCGCGTTCGTATTCGCCGTCTTCAGAATTCCATCCAGCATGGCCGCCTGCTGCAATTGCCGCTCCGCCTCCTGCCGTACCTGCGTCTCCAGATTCGGATCCACCGGTACCAGCAACCCGGTTTGCCGCGAATATACTTTCGTCCGCGCATTGTCGATGCGCGTCGAAAACACTTGTGCCGACGGGAGTCGCAGCACCACCTTCTTCTCCTCTACCGCCACGTCGCCACTCTTCAATCCGCTGAAGTCCACGCCCGCCACCACTTCTCCATGCACCACCATCAGCAGCCGGTCGCCCGCCAGAAAGTTCGGCAGAATCGCGCTCTCCTTCTCCCCACTCACCACCTTATCCATGGTGTACACAACGGTCTCAAGCCGCTGCAGCTGCTGGATCTTGTTCACGACAGTCGGCTGGCTGACGTCCACCTGCGTGCTGCGCCCCAGCAACCTGCCCGGCCACCCATTCCAGAACGACGGGGAAGCCTGCCGGCCAATCACCATCAACCCCAGCACGCCGATCGCGATGCCGAGCACCAGTGCACCCAGATTTCTCCGGCCTCCCCGCAAATCATTCCGACCCCGCTCTGAATCAACCATCCGCCCTCACCCACGTACCCTTTCTCTTCGGGAACATAGCACAAGATCCGCGTCGCAAAGCGACCGCCGGTTTAGTGACAAGTCGGGGCCTCACACAGGTCGGTATTGCGACGAAAGCCACGTTTCATCGATTGACCAATTGCCGCGAAATGGCTGATAGTCCGATGATGTTGGCAGTCCCCTGACAGACGGAGACCCAAAAAATGTACGAGGTTGATGATAAAGACCAGGTCGTGACGCTGGAAGGTGTTCCACAATCCTCGATTGGTGCACCGCTTCCCATGATCATCGCGAAAGAGGGGAGGGTTGTTCTTGCCTACTACATGGAATCAACTGAGCCATTCGACGGCAAGACTGTTCGAATTCTGGACCATAAGGGAAGTAACGAACCTATCGCTATTGTTCGTCTCGAATGTATCGCACACATGTCCGGGCCCCCGAACGACGAAGCCTTCCGCGGACACCCGCTCGCGAGTCGCGGCCTGCAACCTTACCGCTCCTTTCGAATTGAAAGCTCGTCGTGGATTCGCAAGCTGGAGAGGATGAACCGAGTTCACGAACATCACAAACCGGAGCGCTTTCACATGCTTCAGCACCTCGTGTTAGCCTTCCACGATTCGACATTCGAGTGCATCTGCAAGGGCTTCGACGTTCGGACGGAGCATGGTTCCACTCTAGACGTGATTCCCTCAATGATGGCGTTACTTCTAGAAGAAAGGCGATAGTGGTTGCTGAAAATCAGGCGTTCAGAATGACGACCCGGCCAATACCCGAAATTGAGGATAGAGTGCAGTACTCAGTCGCACTCTGCAAGGCAGTAGAGTCGGGCCACCGGCAACGGTTCCCTAAAGGCCTTCTTGAAGCTAAAGAATCAAAAAACAGCCGGGAAGGCACACCCCAGTACTTCCCGGCTGCAGATCTGAGATTAGGCTCGTTTCCGTCCTTTGGTCGTTACTGCCCGAGAGGCGGGCTTGGCGGATTTATTCCGCTCTTCGGTGCTGCCACTTTCGAGATTTTCAACACCCTCTTCCAACTGATCGGCTTCCACAATTTCCCAGTCGCCGCCCTCATTCCAAGGGCCACGCGCGTCGGTTTCCCCTTCGTCCCCAACGCCGGTCGAATCGTTGAAATACTGGTCAACCAGCACAGGCGTCGGAGGAATCTTCCCGATGGAGAACGGCGCTTTACCCAGACTCTCCAGAGCCGCGGTGAACGCTTTCATATGCGTGATTTCACGGGTCATGAGAAATTGCAGCGCGTCCTTCGTGCCCGGGTCGTCGCAGAAGTTGATCAGGCGCTCGTAGACAATCTTCGCGCGCGCTTCCGCCGCGATATTGCTGCGCAAGTCAACGTCAAGCTCGCCGGTGATCTTCAGATAGTCGGCGGTCCATGCGTCGCCCACGGAGTTGCATAGGCTGACTCCACCCCCACCCGCAATGGCGATGAGCGGATCTACTTCGGCCGCATCCCGGTCGTTCTTCATGGGCTTCAGATGCATGCGGGCCAGGGTGCCCACAACCTCAAGGTGGCTGAGTTCCTCGGTGCCGATATCCATCAACATATCCTTGCGATCGGGATCGTCGCAATTCAGGCCCTGAATGGAATACTGCATGGCAGCTGCGAGTTCGCCATTCGCTCCGCCAAACTGTTCCAGCAGCATGTTGCCGAAGCGCGGATCGGGAGTTCCGATGTTTACCGTGTACATCAACTTCTTAATATGGTGATACATGATTTCCTCTCTTGGGTTAGACGACTCGATTTCTTGCAGGTTCAAAGAAGCGGAATTGCGGCACAACGCTGAACCAAGGGGTAGAGAGACTGACGTGGACAGGGAACCTCAGGCCGGGGACTACTGGGAACGCAAGGCTCACGCTAACTGCAGCACAACGGCCAGATTTTCCGGATGCTCAACAGATCTCATCTTCGCCGCCGCCGGCATACACGGCTAGCAAAGAAAAGCCGGAAGAAGGTTTTTCTCCCGGCTTCCAAGTTGACTAAGCGACGTTCCGGCTTTCTCTATCTGTCTTGTCGCCACGCGATTCGCCGCTGGACGAAATATCCTGGGCGCCAGTGCGCTCCAGAATTTCTTTCGCCTTTTTGATTTCGTCGGAAGTATCGGAGTGAATGGAAAGCAGGATACCGCCTTCCTTCACCCTTCCTTCATAGCGCTTCGCTTCAAATTCCGGAATACCCATTCCGATCAGCGCTCCCGTGAGACCCCCAACCGCTCCGCCGACGCCCGCGCCGGCCAGCGCAGCCATGATCGGACCGGCCGCGATGAACGGTCCCAGGCCCGGGATCGCAAGCGCACCGATACCCGCTAGCCACCCTAAGCCGCCTCCCAACAATGCTCCAGTGCCTGCGCCAGTGGTCGCCCCTTCAGGCGCTTTGGTGTTCTTTTCATGCGCAAAATCTTTCGTGCCCTTCTTGTCCGGAAACAACGCCGAAATATCGTTGTTGGAAAAGCCGGCGGCCTTGAGTTCTTGAACCGCACGTTCCGCGCTCGTTGTGTCCGTATAAATGCCAAATACCGAGGTATTTTTGCCCGCCATTGTGTGTTCTCCTTTTTCTCTGGTGATGTTGCGATTGACGTTATTGCTGGGGTTTAACTTCAAGCTGGCTGGTCAGTTTGTCCTTGCCGACGATCTCCGCCGCCTTGGCTTCGATCGCGCTCTTCTCTTCTTCCGACCGCACCGGCCCCTTCAGCGTGACCGCACCATTTTGGGAGATGATCTTCACATTGTGGGCGTAGCTCGAGAGTGATTTGTCCTGCATGATGGCCCGGCGTATGTCGCGCGTGATGTCGCGGTCCGGGCGATTTTCCTTTTGCTGATCCGCTGTCGCTTGCGACGGATTGCGATCCCGCTCATTCGTTTTCGTGTTATCCGACGATGGGTTCTGCGGGGTGTCCTGCGCGATCGCCACGGTCCCTACCGCGAGCATGCACGAAAGTGCGAGTGGTCCAAACAAACCTGTGAGAAAACTCTTCAAATGAAACTCCTTTTGTCCGTTATGTAAGCGGAACATCATGAGCCTACCGGGACGGAGCGCGAGAGTATGTAACGTTCATCCTGTACCGGGCTGGATGAAAGGAGGTAGGGTTGGTCAATGAGGCGGCAGCCACAGACTACGGCCGGAATTTTATCTCAGGTTTTTCTTTCAGACTGGGCGTAGCGAGTCCGACGCATTAGCGAGACCAGACCGCCCAAATGGGGCGCTAGCGTAAACACGAAGCTGTGGGTGCGGAGAAAAAACCCTCGCCCCAAGCGTTCAGGAATCTTCCCCGCTGTGAGCAACATGGGTTTTGAGTGTAATCGCGATTTTTCCACCAACTGACAGATAACTTCCGGTTTGCAGACTATGCAGGGGGCATCGTGTGGTCGCTCACCTTGACATTCTACTGGAAGCGCTGTACCGTCGCCTAGAATGTCTACTAAAGAACACCGCGAGCGCATCGAACTGCTGCAAGGAACCCTGGACTTGCTGATACTCCGCACACTACTGCTGGGCCCGACGCACGGCCATGCCATCGCGAAAGCAATTGAGTTCAACTCCGACGAGGTGTTGCAGGTCGAGCAGGGGTCGCTGTATCCGGGCCTGCACCGGCTCATCAGGCGTGGATGGATCTCGGCTGAAGAAGGGACTTCGGAGAACAATCGCCGCGCCAAGTTCTACGCGTTAACCGCCAAGGGCCGGAGGCAACTGGTAATTGAGACCAGTAAGTGGGACAAACTGGCGGGAGCAATCGCGCGCATTCTCCGGCCAGCGGAACAGGAGGGCGAATCATGAGCCTCCGCAAGCGCATGCTCGAAAATCTTGATCAGGACATTCGCGACCACATTGAAATGGAGACCCACGACAACATTGAGCGTGGGATGTCGCCAGAGGAGGCCCACTATGCAGCCGTGCGCAAGTTCGGCAACGTAACGCGAGTCGAAGAAGAGACACGCGCAGTGTGGAGTTTCATTTGGATCGAAGAGCTAGTCGCGGACATGCGTTTTGGCCTGCGCCTGTTATGTAAATCTCCCGGTTTCACGGCTGTCGCCGTCCTCACTCTTGCTCTTGGCATCGGCGCAAACACCGCGATCTTCAGTGTGATCAATGGAGTGCTGCTCAGTCCGCTTCCCTACAAGGATCCGAAGCAACTCGTCGTCATCAAGGAAAACGATTCGCTCCCGAACGTGATGGATATCCAGAGACAGACGCGCGCATTCTCGCAGGGGGGCGGAATCAACGTCGAGAAGATGGACTACATAGGCGCAACCGAACCTGTGCAAGTCCGTGTCGGGCTCATCAATGCGGGGTTTCTCGAAACGCTAGGCGTGCACCCGATGCTGGGCCGGATCATTTCACCCGGGGAAGATGTGCAAGGCGGGCCGCGTCTTGCCATGGTAAGCCACCATTTCTGGCAAAACTACCTCGGCAGCGATCCACATTCTGTGGGCAACACGATTCAACTGGGGGGAAACCCTTATACGGTGATCGGCGTAATGCCCGCGAGTTTTGTTCCGCCAACTGAGCATGCCGACGTTTTCGTTTCACTCATGGTCCGCGACCCGAGAGGGGGTGCTGAGCGCGATTTGCACTTCATGCATACCTACTGGCGATTGAAGGCAGGGCGTTACGCTGGCGCAGGCGCAGGCCGATATGGCCGCGATCGACCGTCGGCTTGCGGAGCAGTATCCGGCCGAAGAAAAAGAACGCAAGAGCCAATTAGTGCCGCTGCATGAATGGCTGGTAGGAGACGTGCGGCCGGCACTGCTGGTGCTCTTCGGAGCTGTAGGCCTGGTTTTGCTGATTGCGTGCGCGAATTTCGCCAGCTTGCTGATGATGCGGGCGGTTGCGGAGCGCCGGGAACTGGTGATTCGGGCGGCTCTGGGCGCGGGCCGCGGCCGGCTCATCCGGAAAACGCTGACAGAGAGCGCACTGTTGTCGGTCCTCGGCGGTGCGGCCGGACTACTGTTCGCGAAGTTCGGTACGAGCATGCTCCTGGCCTTAAGGCCGGAGGAACTGGCCCGGCTGAGCGGGATTCACATGGATACACGGGTGCTGCTGTTCGCCCTCGTGGTCTCTGTGCTGACCGGCATCGTGTTCGGCATGGCGCCGGCATGGATCGCGGCTCGCGCTGACGTTGCCGAGGCTCTGAAAGAGAGCGGGCGGAGCACAACCGCGAGCACGATGGGGCATAGCATACGGAGAATTCTGGTCACATCGGAACTGGCGGTTGCCTTGGTGCTGCTGGTGGGGGCCGGGTTGTTGATCAAAGGATTCTCACGGTTGCGCTCGATGAACCCCGGTTTCAATGCCGCGAACGTAATGACGATGTATCTCCAATTGCCCAAGACGCGATACGGCGAAATCCCCAAACAAACCCAGTTCCGCCGCGAGTTGCTCACCCGCTTGAACTCCCTGCCGGGCGTGCAGGCAGCGATGGTGACTGATATCCCGCTCGGCGGGAATTATGTGGGCCACCGTTTCGTCATCGCCGGACGCCCTCCTGTGGCGGTGGGGGGTGAGCCCAAGGTGCAAACCCTTTCTGTGATGGGTGATTACTTCCACGTGATGCAGATTCCCCTGCGTGCAGGGCGCGACTTCACCCCCTTGGACCGCGAAGAGCAACCACTGGTGGCAGTTGTAAACGAGGAAATGGTGCGGGAATTTCTGCCGCACGAAAACCCAATCGGCATGCGCATCCGCTGGGCAGGCGACACAGGGCCACCACAATGGATGACCGTCATCGGCGTGGTGGGCGACGTGAAACATTCAGGATTGAATCAACCGACGGATCCCGCTGTGTATACCCCTTTTTCGCAGTCCGATGAAGGCTGGAGACGATTTATGACGCTCGCCATCCGGGCTCGGGATGCGTCTCCTGGGCTGGTCGAAGAAGTGAAGAAGCAGATCTGGAGCGTGGACAGCCAGATCCCGGTAAGCGACGTGCACACAATGGACGAGCTCATAGCTGTGTCGCTTGCGCAGCAGCGCTTCAACATGCTGCTCCTCGGACTCTTTGCCGTGCTCGCGTTGATCTTGGCGGCGGTGGGAATTTACGGCGCGATGGCCTATGCCGTAAGCCAGCGAACACATGAGATCGGTATACGGACCGCACTGGGAGCACAGCGACGCGATGTATTGCGGCTCGTTATGAGAGATGGAACGAAAATCGCGCTCTTCGGCATCGCCTCCGGGATAGCAGGAGCGCTTGTCCTGACTCGCCTGATGGCCAGTCTGCTTTTCGAGGTGAAACCGACAGACCCCGCGACATTCGCAGGTGTCGCAATCCTGCTCGCACTCGTCGCGCTCGCGGCTTGCTACATCCCGGCGCGCCGCGCAATACACGTCGATCCTATGGTCGCCTTGCGATACGAGTAGTCCTTCGCGCGAGCGACCGGCAACCCTTCCTTAGAACTAGCTCGCATAAACGTCTAGGGACTCCTGAAGCCCTCAGCCGCAAGCGTGTAGGCGCGCACTCCGCAAGTCTGATTTCGTGGACATTACTGGCGATTGTTCCCGAGTGACAGGCAAACCGGAAGTGAAGCAGCTAACTGAAAATTAACAGGCGATTACATCAATTGTCCCCGACCTCGCGTCAATTGGCGAAATGGGGATTTTTCGACAGCGACCCTCGAGGTCCCATTTACCATCATTCCCGACGGTTGGAGGCTCTGCCGATGTGGGATGACGTCCGAACTTCTCTCGAACTACTGACCAGTCGCGAATACCGCGTGATGCTGAAGACATCACGACTTGTGCTGATGCTAGCCGCGCTGAGTTTTCTTTTGACCTTTCTGATGCCCGGATGTTCCCGGGCAGCCGCGCCCGGTGGGACCACATTCATCCGTCTGAATCAGGTGGGATACGAGAACGGGCCAGTACACGCGTATCTGATGTCAGGAACGGCGCAAACGGGATCCGTCTTTACGGTGAAGAAATCGAACGGAGAAACAGTTGCTTCGGGTGCCGTGGGAAACTCGGGCGCCACCTGGGGTAAGTACAAAGTGTACCCGCTGGATTTCACGATCTTGAGCGCAGGGAATTACACGCTGAGCGTTTCAGGCCCACATCCAGCATCATCCACCTTCAGCGTGGACAGTCCGGCGCAACTTTATGTTCCTCCTCTGAACAACGCCTTGCGATTTTTTCAGGACCAGCGCGACGGAAGTGACTACATTCCTACTGCACTGCGAACAGCACCCGCACACCTAAACGATCAGCGAGGCAGTGTTTACAAGCCGCCGGAATTCGGTTGGTTTGAACGGATCAAGGGCGACCTCGTGCCTACCGGTTCGGTCGTCGATGCCTCGGGAGGATGGTGGGACGCAGGCGATTCCCTGAAGTTCGTGCATACAGCGAGCTACACCGAAGCGCTGATGTTAGTGGGCGTGCGCGATTTTCCTCGCCAGATGGGCAGTGATTCCTCGACGTCCAGTTTTGTGAAAGAGGCGAAATTTGGGTTGGACTGGCTGCAGCGCATGTGGAACAACGACTCCGCGACTCTTTACTACCAGGTGGGGATTGGAAGTGGCAATTCCAGCTTTGAAGATGACCACAGCATCTGGCGCCTGCCCCAAGAGGACGATGCTTTCGGCGGTACACAACCCAAGTACCGGTACATTCGCAATCGACCTGTCCTTATCGCCGCTCCCGCAGGATCCAGGATCAGTCCCAATCTGGCCGGCCGCCTCGCCGCAGACCTCGCGCTGTGCTTCACGATCTATCGGAAAACCGATCCGGCCTATGCGAATCGGTGCTTGCTGGAGGCGGAACACATCTTTGATTTGGCGGACACCTCCCCCCCATCGGAGCTGCTGACCGCCTCTCCGCATGACTTCTACGGCGAATCGGAGTGGCGCGACGACATGGAGTTAGGGGCAACGGAACTCTACCTCGCCACCCGCAATCCAAATCTACCTGAAGGACTGCCCCGTCGTGATCCAAACTTCTATTTGAAGCAGGCCACTGACTGGGCTTCAGCCTACATTCACGGCGAGAAGGACGCTGGCGAAATTCTGGGGGTAGCAGACGTGAGCGGGTTGGCTCATTTCGAGCTGTATCGGGCCATGACATTGGCGGGCAACACAGCTGGACTGGCGGTGACGGCGGCGGATCTCCTCGCCGACATGAAGAAGACTCTGGACAACGCAGTCTCGGTGGCCGGCAAAGATCCCTTTGGATTTGGCGCGCCCTGGGGTGCAGGCGACACGCCCACACACGGCGCGGCACTGGCCGTGATGGCTAGCGAGTATGACTACCTGACTCACTCCAAACCGTACGACGCATATTCCCGCAATTGGATGGACAATATCCTGGGTGCGAATGCGTGGGGAACTTCGTTCATTGTGGGCGACGGAACCACGTTCCCGCGGTGCATCCATCACCAGGTCGCCAACCTGCTGGGATCGGGCAACCCACCAATGCCGATCCTCGCCGGTGCTGTGGTTGAGGGGCCGATCGAAAAGGCCAACTCGGGGGCACCTCGAGGCGTGAAGGCGTGTCCACAGAACGGCGAAGACTCGTTCTCTCAATTTAACGGGAACGGTGCCGGGTACAAGGACAACGTCGAGTTCTATTCGACGGTGGAGCCCGCGATTGATCTCACTGCTCCGTCTTTTCTGATGTTGGCTTGGAGGATCGCCGGGGAACCGGCTGACCTCGAATCAGGGGAACGCGTGGCAGTCCGTGCCACGAGATAGTGATGGATTACATTGGAAGGTTCTTCGCTGTTGTAACCAGGCGTTCTCACCAGCGTGCGCCGTTTGTTCGCCAAAAACAGGGTCAATGAGTGAAATTGTGATTTTTCGCCAACTACTCAAATGGGATGCGAATAGCGCGAGCAGACTGCGATGATGCACAAGGCGACGCTCTTCAAACCGCCTGGCGGCATCCTTCCGGCTTCACCACTCGCTTGGTCGAGGCGGGATGCTTGACCAACTTCTCTGGGGGACGGATCGGTCGTGGCATGAGATTACCGCCGCAGTTTGGGCAAATGCCATGCAGCACATTTTCTGTGCAGGCGGCGCAGAAGGTGCATTCATAAGTGCATATACGGGCGTCGGTGGCATTGGGAGGTAAGTCACGATCGCAGCATTCGCAGTTCGGGCGGAGTTCCAACACGATAGATTCCTTGGGGGAATGTTCCCTACAAATGTGAGTATACGATTGGTCCGGCAGCTGGAGTCTTCACTTTTCGGTTCCCGAAATCTCTCGCCTTTTTTATCGCTTGTAAGCGCACTTTCCAGGCGATCCCAACCAACCCGGTTGCCCAGCAATAGAATCTCACCGGGCTCCGGGACCGCCGACTGATAACGGAAATCGTACGTTTCCGTCACTCCGTTCAACGTCAGCGACAACGTGCCCCGCACCATCTTGTAGCTCACCGGCACAAGAAATCCGTAGCCCACACCACACGTCGCCGAACACTGAATCGTAATCGGTGCGAGTGTGTAGTGCACACCCAGGAGACTGATCGTCGATGAGAACACCACGGACCCGATCGGTCCGAGCGACGTGTCGAAAACCAAGCCTCGCCCTTCACCGTAAATCACCATCGGCGCGAGCACCGGGTTCAGTCCCGGCCCCAGAGCCTCCAGCCGTATGGGGTTAGCCTGCAACGCAAACGTGTTAACCGTGATGGAATCCGCACACGCAGGCAGGGCGGCGAACAGCAGGATGACCAGCACAGCAAGGCATTTCATGACCGGATCATCTCTGGATACCTGTTTGCGACAAGGAAGAACTCAACAATCATGTTACTCCATGTCGGCCTCACTCAATACGGTATTCCCTTCACCGGCGAGAGAACGAACGCCTGGTCGCGAGCGAATAGCCCTGTCCTTCGTGCACTTTTGCGATTGAGTCCGACAGCGAGGCCTCCGATTTCACATCTCCCTGTTGGGGGTGGCACGAAAACCAGAGGGTGCCCCATCCTAAACCTCGCGTCCTGTGCGAGGTTTAGGGTGGGGATTTTCCTTAACACCGTGGGCGCTCTCGAACTCACAGCCTCAGATTGGCCGCCCTGAAAGCCACGCAGCCGCAATCAAACACACTGTAATCACCGCCGAAAAAGCGATAGGAAGGATAAACAGGTATCTCCAGCTCACAACCGTAATGGCGGCAAAACAAGCAGCGAACGCCCAGGTAGTGCCGCGCATGAGCGCTAGAGTCTCCGCCCGAAGGCCGCCGAGCTGCCAGGCAAGTATCGCGCCGAAAAAATAGAACACGCCCACCGAGAATCCGGCCGCAACAAAAAGATCCCAATAGGTCCGGCTGAATCCCTGCACGTCAAAGTGAATCGACCGCATCGACCCAAGCAGCGGATCAACTCCCCAACTCGGATCGGACTGGCGAAACCCAAGAGTGTGTCCAAGCGCAAACAGCAGCAGAAGTACAGCGGCAATCCGATAAAACAGCGAGGCCTTCATGTCGTGCCTCCAGAAATAGCGGCTGGAGTGTACCACCGTGGCGGGTGCTTCACTCAGTCGCGCACCCTCCAGTGCCCACTCCCACACCGCATCGCCCGTTCCCCATGCCCTAACTGCACTTTGCTTTCCCCGCGAGTCGTGATCCAATTTGTATTATCGGTAGCCTGCGTATCCCCACGCTAGCCGTGTCGGCTCCGATTGTGAAACGCGCGCTTCCGGGTTCCGCCTGCCCGCGCCCGCCCCGTTCCAAAATCGAAGGAGATGCCGTCTCATGAAGTTTGCGACCCTGCTCCGCATTAGCACGCTGCTGCTCTTACTCACACTGTGTGCCCAGCGCCCCACACTTTCCGTCAAGGCGGCCACGGCCGACGTTCAGGTGAAACATGTTTACCTCGTCGTCCTCGAGAACCACTCCTACTCGAGCATCATCGGAAACAAAAGCATGCCGTGGCTGAATGCCCTGGCGAAGAAATATGCGTACGCCACCGCGTACTACGCCAATACGCATCCCTCAATTGGAAATTATTTTGAGTTGACCACCGGAAAGGTCATCACCAACAACGACGCCTACAAGACCACCATCACCGCCGACAACATCGTGCGCCACCTGCTATCCGCAGGCAAAACCTGGAAGGAATATACCGAAGGACTCCCCAGTGTCGGCTACACGGGCGGCGACACCGGCGAATATACCCAGCATCACAATCCGCTCTCTTATTTTTCTGACGTGCGCAACAGCTCCAACGAAAAAATCAACCTCGTTCCTTTCACGCAATTCGCCACCGACCGTCGCAACGGCACTCTGCCCAACTACTCCTTCATCGTCCCCGACAATGACAACAACGGCCACGACTGTCCCGACGCGATTCCTGCCTGCACCGACAGTCAGCGCCTCGCCAACGTCGACACCTGGCTGAAAACCAACATTGGCCCATTGGTGGGAAGCGCAGGCTTCAACGCCGCCCACGGCGGACTGCTAGTGATCGTTTTTGACGAATCCGACGGCGACAACACCCATGGGGGCGGTCACGTGTCCTGGGTCGTAGCCGGTCCCGACGTGAAGAAAGCCTACGTCTCCAGCACGTTGTACCAACACCAAAGCACCCTGCGCTTCCTGTCCGAAGCCCTGGGCCTCACCACGTTCCCGGGTGCCGCCGCTACCGCGCCCGACATGGAAGAGTTCATCATCGGCGACTGAGCGGCTTCGCCAGCAATCAAATCCGTGACCCTGCGCCGGCCACTGGCGACGATATTCTTCGACTGGCCGTGAGCGTGTATAGAGACCGAGAAAAAGTAGTAGTTGCACGCCGTCCCCGCTCTAGGTTGCTGATCGATCTACTTAGCATCGCTGGTCAGCTTCTTCAAGTCCGCTATGGCTGTTTTATCATCGTAAATTCCGGCTCCCACGATGTATGGAGTATCGCCGGCTTTGAGGCCATAGCTAACCTTTCGCGAACCCCGCGTTTCGCCCGGTTTTGGCCACCAATACTCGACCCAAACTCCGGAAGGAGTTTTTGTAGCTTGACATAGCTTTGGGAAGAATTCGGTCCCCTTGGTGCCTCTCAATCCGGTAGTGTCCTTGCCGATGAGATCCGGCCTGATTGGATGGGCAGCTATGGTTGCTTTGACGCAGTCGAAAACAAAAATGTAGGTGTCCTTCCACACCCAGGGACCCTCTTTTTTGTCGAATTGCGCAAGACCGGCCTCGCCCGACTGCGACAGAGTATTTGCGGCCTGTCGCACTTTCTCCACGACCTCCTGCGCGGTTGCCTTGTCTTGTCCTGCGTTGATCTTGGAAATGGTGAGATTGGAAATGGTAAGCACAAGAAGGATCACCCCGAGAACAGCCAAGATGGTGTGCTTCATACTCATCCTCTTTTCCGACGGCGGACGTTGTTATGCTGGGTAAATTCTGACGGGTTGCAGTACGTGCCACTTGGGTCCAATGCTACCCCTGCCTACGTTCGCGTTCAAGCTCGCCGTTTTGCAAGGAAGGGAGTCACTACTGACACGCCGCCCCCAACTTCAGCAAGTGCAAAAATGAAATTGACTACGGTCTGCATCTTCACCAGAACGTGAAGGACTTCCTGATGCTAGAGTTGGCCTCATGGCTGACCCCAAACATCCCGAGACCTTCGAAGCCATCGTGGAGTGGGCCTACGCCACCTTGCCGCAGAAGATCAGGGACTTGCCAGATTTTCCCGGCATTCAAGTGGTTGACGAGCCTCCTGCGGAGGTCCTCACGGACATAGCGAACAAACGAAAGTGGGGTCGTGGAGCTGAGTTGCTGGGCTTGTACAGCGGCGTTTATAGAACCGAACAGCGAAACAACGTTCTGCGGATGGCTCCCGACCTGATATTTGTCTTTCGCGGCCCAATTCTGCGCTGCTCAAAAGGGGATTTGCGAGCTGAGGTGAAACGGGTGGTTTGGCATGAGGTCGCACACTGGCTTGGCCACAACGAGGAAGAGGTCAAGGAATTGGGTCTCTCCTAAAAGTAAAGTGACCGCCTCAACAATCCCGGTTCACACGGGCAATCTCACTTCTCGCCGCTCGCAGGTCGGAGTTTCTCTGTTGAAGCAACCGCCCGCTCCGCCTTTTGCAGATCGGCGTCCGCCCGCAGCGTAGCCTCGAGTCGGTGTAAGGTGCCGAGAGAGTGTGCTACGGATCGGTGTTCCACTGCACCCGTATCGCTCTTGAGTAGTTCGCCGAGGTGCCCGATCGCGACTTGCTTGACTTCTCGAATTCGGTCGGGAAATTCGTCGGGTGCAATCTCGACCAGGCCAGCATCGGCCAACGACTTACGAACTCGCTGACTCCGATCTTCTTCCTTCACCATCGATGCCTCAATCAAACAGCGTGGCGCGACCGCCGCTGCCCAGCGGTCTCACCTCTTTTGCTCGCTTCGCTGAAACTTCAA
This sequence comes from uncultured Acidobacteriota bacterium, assembly GCA_963745435.1. Lineage (GTDB taxonomy): Bacteria > Acidobacteriota > Terriglobia > Terriglobales > Acidobacteriaceae > Gp1-AA133. The sequence goes on from CAVUXK010000009.1 coordinate 78,862, forward strand.
ATAGATGTACGCCAGGTACTGGTTCAGTTCAGCCCAAAAAGTCTGTTCGCGATCCCGCGGATCGACTCCGCTCTCCACCATCGAAACCAGCCGCTCTTCCCAGGTTTCGCGCTCTTCCTGCGAAACTTCGTCGGCGCTGCGCCACGTCGGAGACTCGGGGCAGCCCGCCACCTTGTGCTCGGGAATCACGCGCCCATCTTCGAGAATAAAGTCGCGCCACACCAATCCCCAGCGCACTTCCCTAAGAATGCCGGACTTGATCCCAGCCGCGGAGCTGAAGTGGACAATCTCCCCTTCACTCGGCGGCCAAGTCTCTTCGGTGTGTACTCTCTGTATCGAGGTCTGCATGCTGGGTGCTTCCGGACGGGAGACGCGCTAGTTGTTCTCCCCAGGGCCGGGCTCGCGCCCAACAATGTTAGGGCCGTTGGTGCCAGGTCTGGGCCAGGGATTGCGGGAAATAACGTCCTCCACCGCGCGCTCCACCATGGACAGGAACGCTCCAGTACTGGCAGCCGGATCAGCCAGAACCAGATCGAGACGCGGTGCCATTTCAACCGCCGGGATCGAATGAGCCTGCTGGGCGAGATAGCCAATCCAAATAATCGTGACCGCGTTGTAGGCAGCGCTCTTCAACATGCTGATGGTCACACCGGCGGCGCCACCGTACGCGCATCGCAACGCTGACCAGGATCACCTCGATGCTGGCGAACACTCCAAATCCCAGCGCGATGCCAAACACCTGCTGGCGCCAGCAATTCTTGAGCAGGCGGCAAAGAATCATCAGCAGGCAGAAGAGTCCGCACTGCATCACGCGAACGCTGCGGTCGAAAGTAAGCACCACCGCCACCACTCGATCCGCACTGCCTTCCTGACTGGCAAACGCGGTCACGATGGCCAGCACCAGCAGCAGCCCGCAAGCCCAGCGGAAAATGACCGAGCCCAGATTCTGAGCGCCCCCATATTCCTTGAAGACGTGCTGCAGGATCTCGTCCATCACCGCAACCGCGAGGATCACGCTGATGGCGTTGCCCGTCCAGTAGGCGTCGAAGTAGTTTTCTTCGTAAAAGCGGTAGGTGAAGAACAGGATGCCCGACTTCAGAATCTGGAAGGCGATGTAGGAAAAGAACCGCGGAAACACTAGATGCAGCTTGCGACGAACCATGCAAGCCAGAAGGGCGAGTTCCAGCACAGGTCCCGCCACCCAACTCAAATACATGATCCAATTCATCACTTGGCAGGCCCCGGAGGCGAGAAGCATACCTCTCCCTCCACCGGGCATGCAACTTTTTTTCGCGGCGGGCTAAGTGCTTTTCAACGTCCAAGGGCTTCGGCTTATGCCTTCAGCCTAAAAGCACCTCTTCCTGCGGCAAATCGGCATGGGATCACTGCCGTCAGCGACCACGACGGAATGCTGTGTCGAGAGCTTTATGGGAGCGTTCTTCGTAGAAGCACAGAACAATCCGACCAGGGCTAGAACGGTCAGCAAGACCTCAGCTGTCTTGTTCATTGGGGGAAGCCTCAGCGTGCTGGATTTTGATGCGGGCGGAAGTATATGCCCGGCTTGAGGGATTGCAACTGTGACGTTCTGTGGAAAAGGATTATTTCTTTGGTGCGCCCGCTGGCAAGTCGAGCATCCGCGCCGGCTAAGGTTGCGAAATCAACGGACCACGGGCTCTATTTCACGACGAGCGCCAGGCGAAGTTCTTGATTGGTCATGACCATGGCGATTTTGTCCTTCATATATTTCATCGAAATATCATGATGCTCCCGGTCGTAGGAATCGACACAGTCCGCCGCGAGAACAACCCTCCAGTCTCGCTGGTACGCATCAATCGCCGTCATGCGGACGCAAGCATGCGTGTTGATCCCAGCCAGAATCAGAACGTCAGGACTCAATCGTTCCAGCATCTGCTCGAGGTCGGTCCCAAAAAACGCGCTGTACCGCTTCTTGACCACAACCGGATCTGACGGAGCGGTAGCCAGGTCCGAAGCAATCTCGCACCCCGCCGTCCCTTTAATCGTGATTCGTATCCTCTTGTCTCTCATTTCCGGGAAGGCATCTTGAAGATCCGGCTCGAATTCCTGGCGAACCCAAATAATCGGCCGGCCAAGCTGCCGCATGAGCCCCACCAGTTCGTTGATCGACCGGACCAGCTCTTGCCTTCGCGCCGGCGCCCACTTCTCAAGAAAATCATTCAACATATCAATGACGATCAGAACCGGCCGCTGCATGGCTGGAAAAGTTAGCACACCTGCATTTTTTCTGAATCGCCAGGGATTTCGGGAGGTCATGATGTGGAACTGTTTATTTGACACCAAGCTTCCGGCATCGATTTACACTTCTAACTCTGCGGTCACCATTGATTGAAATGATTCCATAACAATGCCGGCTCCTCGGCCCGAGTAATTCGGGACTGGCGACCGAAGAGACGGTTAACGGTTAAAGGACTAGGTATTCTCGCATTCACCCGTCAAGCGGGACTGGTATCCATGGCGAACCTGGAGCAGTGGAAGAAAATTAAAGAGATCGTCGGAGCCGCCCTTGACCGGGGGCCCCAGGAACGGAGTGCGTTTCTGGACGAGGCCTGCTTCCTGGACAGAGAGTTGCGCCTGGAGGTCGAATCGTTGCTCGCGGCACACGCTAAGGCAGGCGCGCTCTCGGAAAATCCGTGGACGACGACGGTCGCCGATGCGTGGGGAGAGCCTCAGAGTATCGGCCCGTATCGCCTGATGCACCAGTTGGGAGTCGGCGGGATGGGCCAGGTGTGGCTAGCGGAACAAGCTGAACCCGTTCGACGGCGAGTGGCGCTGAAACTGATCAAAGCGGGGATGTACGACCGTGCAACTATTCAGCGTTTTCAAGCTGAGCGACAGTCGCTCGCGATCATGGATCATCCCGCGATCGCCAAAGTCTTCGACGCCGGTGCCACACCGGAGGGTCAACCGTACCTGGTGATGGAGTTCGTGGACGGTCTGCCCATCACCGAGTACTGCGATCGCAAGAAACTGCGGATTCGAGAGCGACTGCAGCTGTTCATTGAGGTGTGCAAAGGCGTTCAGCACGCGCACCAGAAAGCCATCATCCATCGCGATCTGAAGCCATCGAACATTCTGGTGGCGGAGATCGATGGCAAGCCCGTGCCACGCATCATCGACTTTGGCCTGGCGAAAGCGACGGGGACTGCCTTGGCCGAACCAACACCATGCACGCAAGTGGGGGCGTTACTGGGAACACCCGGATACATGAGCCCGGAGCAGGTGAGTCCCGAACTGCAAGACGTCGATACACGCACTGATGTCTATTCGCTGGGAGTCATTCTCTACGAACTGCTAACCGGCTTCCTGCCGTTCGACACAACGAAATGGAACAAGCAGCAACTGGAGGAACTGCTGCGGCAGTTACGAGAGACGAATCCGCAGCGACCGAGCACGAGGGTTGGCACGAATCGCGATGCGTCGAGGGCACGGGCTGAAGCCCGCGGAACTGAGACCGGGCAACTGGTGACCTTGCTGAGAGGGGATCTCGACTGGATCACCCTGAAGGCGTTGGAGACGGACCGGGAGCGGCGATACGGAACCCCAGCCGCACTGGCAGCCGACGTTGAGCGCTATATCGAGAACCGTCCCGTGGAAGCGCGACCGGCGAGTGCCGCGTATCGTCTGAGGAAGTACGTCAGCCGACACGCCGTAGCAACGGCGATGGTTTCGGGAGTTGCCATCTTGCTGATTGCGTTTGGGGTGACGCAGGCCATCGAACTGCGGCGCATCACGCAGGAACGAGATCGGGCCAATCGAATCACCCAGTTCATGACGAACATGTTCGAAGTGTCCGATCCTAGCGAAGCTCGCGGCAACAGCATCACGGCGAGAGAAATCCTCGACAAGTCGTCGAAAGAGATTGAGACCAGCCTGGCTCAAGACCCGGAACTGAAGGCACAGATGCTCGACGTGATGGGTGAGGTCTACGAAGGCCTGGGTCTCTACCCTCGGGCGGAGTCACTGATCAAACAATCGGTGAACCTTCGCCACGATGTTCTGGGACCGGAACATCCAGCTACGCTAAGCTCGGCCGGTCGACTGGCCTGGGCAACATCCGAAGAAGGACGATTCGCGGAAGCAGAGAAAATGAGCCGGGAGTTGATCGATATCGAGAAGCGCGTACTTGGTCCGAACGACAGAGCTACGCTCCTGGCCGAATCCAACCTGGCTTGGACTCTCGAATCGGCTGGCCGCTCTGAGGAAGCTGAGAAGCTGTGCCAACAAACGCTCGAACGTCAGCGCCAAGTCTTGGGTGCGGAAGACCTCGATACGATAGAGTCCGAGCGAAGGTTCGCTATCATCCAGGAGAAACGGGGCGGCTTTGCCGCGGCCGAGAAAAGCTACCGCTCGATTCTTGATATCCGCCGACGAGTCCTTGGTCCCGGACACCCGCTGACCCTCAAAGCCTCTGACGATTTAGGGATCGTTCTGGTCGAGGAAGATCGATATGGCGAAGCAGAACAATTGCTCCAGCAGACATTTGATACGTCGAGCCGCCTGCTTGGCTCAGATCATCCCGATACACTGATTACCATGGGGAATCTGGCTACAGTTTTCGAAAATCAGGGTCGGTACTCTGAATCCGAAAGACTGCAACGAGAGGTCCTCGTAAGATGTCGCCGGACCGTAGGCGAGGAGCACCCGCTTACTGCTGTCGCTCTCTATAACATTGCTGATGTTCTTTACTATCAACACCGTTATGCAGAAGCGGCAACGGTGCTTCGCGAGGCTGTGGACATTGAGCGGCGTATCCTCGGGTCGAAACACCCGGATACCGTCGATTCGGTTTACAAACTTGCTCGCCTCCTGGCGCTGACGCGGAAACCCGACGAAGCGGTTTCACTTCTGGACGACGCGGCCGACCATGGATTGGATCCCAAAATACTCGCGAACCTTGAAAAAGACTTTGCCTTGAAGTCTCTGCACGGCAATCCCCGCTTTGATGCTCTGGTGGCGAAGGTAGTCAAGCATCCCGTAGCAGCACAGAAAGCCAACTAGGTAGCCAAAGGTCATTTGCTATCCGATAGGGCGCCGCGTAAACGACAGTCTTTTTCTGGCGCCGTCCAGGATACGGCCGTACCCTTGACATCATCCCATATTTCTGCAATTATCGAAATATGCCGACCGCCCCCAACGTCGCCCGCTTCGCCGACATGTTCGCCGCCATGGGCGCTGAGCCTCGCCTGCGCATCATGCAGCTTCTTCTGCAGGCGCATCCCGAAGGCCTGGTCGTCAACGAGATCCAGCAGGAACTCAATATCCCCAACTCCACCCTCTCGCACCATCTCGATAAGCTGCGCAACGAAGACCTGGTCGCCGTCAGCCGCGAGAGCACGTTCCTCCGCTACACCGCCAACGCCGACGCCCTGCAGGAAGTCTTGCAGTTCCTCTATGCCGAATGCTGCACGCGCAACCGCGCCGTTCGCCCGCGCGACGTCGTGCAGATCGCGAAAGCGAAATAGGAGACCCCGCCATGCCGAAGACCGACACACCCGCAAACGTGAAAGAAGTCGTCAAAGAGAAATACGGACAAGCCGCCCTGCGCGTGAAGTCCGGCGGCAGTTCCTGCTGTGGTGCGACGCCCGCACGCGAATGCTGCGATCCCATCACCGCCAACCTCTACGACTCGAGCACAGGCCGCGCAGATTCCCGAAGAAGCCATGCTCGCCTCTCTCGGCTGCGGCAATCCCACGGCGCTTGGCCCAACTCAATCCCGGCGAAGTCGTCCTCGACCTCGGCTCCGGCGGCGGCATCGACGTCCTGCTCTCCGCCCAGCCGCGTCGGCCCCACCGGCAAAGCCTACGGCCTCGACATGACCGACGAGATGCTCGCACTTGCCAACGCCAACAAGCAGAAGGCCGGCGCCACCAACGTCGAGTTCCTGAAGGGCGAAATCGAAAACATCCCGCTTCCCGACAACTCCGTCGACGTCATCATCTCCAACTGCGTCATCAATCTCTCCGCCGACAAAGATCGTGTGCTGCGCGAAGCCTTCCGCGTCCTCAAGCCGGGCGGCCGCTTCGCCGTCTCCGACGTGGTGACGCGCGGCGACATTGCGCCTGCAGATCCGCGAGAGCATCCTGCTATGGGTGGGCTGCATTGCCGGCGCGCTCGAAGAGCAAGACTATCGCGCCAAGCTGCAAGCTGCCGGCTTCGAGCAGATCGACATCGAGCCAACGCGCATCTACCGCGTCGAAGACGCCCGCGAATTCCTCGCCGGCCAAGGCCTCGACGTAGACGCCCTCGCCCGCGAGGTCGACGAAAAATTCATGAGCGCCTTCATCCGCGCCGTGAAGCCCGCGCAAGCGAAACCATGCTGCGGCCCCTCTTGCTGCAGCTAGCGAGAAGAAATATGCAGACACACTACAACGTCTTGTTTCTGTGCACCGGCAACTCGGCGCGCTCCATCATGGCCGAGGGAATTCTCAACTTCAAGGGTCGCCCTAATTTCACGGCGTACAGCGCAGGAAGCCATCCTTCCGGCGCAGTGCGGCCCGAAGCCTTGCGCCAGCTTGAAATCGCACACATACCCATCGGCGGTCTGCGCAGCAAGTCCTGGGATGAATTCGCGCAACCCGGCTGCTCCCAAGCTCGACTTCGTCTTCACCGTCTGCGACAACGCCGCCAAGGAAGTGTGTCCCGTACTGGCCCGGCCAGCCGATCACCGCGCATTGGGGCGTGCCTGACCCGGCCGCCGTGCGCGGCAGCGCCGCCGACATCGAGCGCGCGTTCCGCGAAGCATTCTTCCTTCTCGATCGCCGGATCAGCCTGTTCCTGTCCCTGCCGTTGAAGAGTCTCGAAGGCCTCGCCCTGCAAGCGCGAACTCGACAACATCGGCCAGGCCATGACGCCCGTCGATCACAAGTAGTCCGCGGCGCTGTCTTAACCGCATCGCGCGAGGTCAAATAAACGTGAGCACAAGCCACCGTCTCAGCTTTCTCGATCGCTATCTCACCGGCTGGATCTTCGCCGCCATGGTCGTCGGCGTTCTACTCGGCTGGCTGGTGCCCGGAGACGGTGCCTTTCCTGAACCGCTTCAGCGTGGGCACCACGTCCATTCCGATCGCCGTCGGCCTGATTCTCATGATGTACCCGCCCTTCGTCGAAGGTGCGCTACGAGGAGTTGCACGAAGTCTTCCGCAACAAGCGCATCCTGGGACTCTCGCTTCTGCAGAACTGGGTCGTCGGTCCCATCCTGATGTTCGTGCTGGCCATCGCTTTCCTGCATTCTTACCCGGAATACATGGCGGGGCTCATCATGATTGGCCTGGCCCGCTGCATCGCGATGGTCATCGTCTGGAATGAACTCGCCAAAGGCGACACGCAATACGCCGCTGGCCTCGTCGCCTTCAACTCGCTGTTCCAGGTCTTCTTCTACTCGGTGTACGCGTGGGTGTTCATCACCGTGTTGCCCCGCATGCTCGGTCTGCGCGGGACGGTGGTAAATGTTTCGATCGCGCAGATTGCACAGAGTGTTTTCATCTACCTCGGAATCCCTTTCCTCGCGGGCTTTGCAACCCGCACGCTTCTGTTGCGCGCAAAAGGCCGCGAATGGTACGAACACACGTTTATTCCGCGTGTAAGCCCCCTCACGCTCGTCGCTCTGCTGTTCACGATCGTGGTGATGTTCTCCCTGAAAGGCGAGTACATCGTCCGGCTTCCGCTCGACGTGCTGAGAATCGCGGTGCCCCTGCTGATCTACTTCGTAGTGATGTTTTTGGTGTCGTTCTATATGGGCAGAAAGGTCGGTGCGGATTACTCAAAGACGACAACGCTGGCCTTTACGGCAGCCTCCAACAACTTCGAACTCGCCATCGCAGTAGCGGTCTCGGTCTTCGGCATCAATTCCGGAGCCGCTTTCGCAGCGGTAATCGGCCCTCTGGTGGAAGTCCCGGTGATGATCGCGCTGGTAAACGTCGCCTTCTATTTCCAGCGAACCGCGTTCCCGCCCACGTCGGATCTGGCGACCGAAGGGGCAAGTGCCTCACACAGAACTAGCTGAAAAACCTTGTTCCAAAGCTCGCTACCTGTTGAATGGCTGCCCCACCCTTCGCGTTTTTCGAAGGGTGGGAGGCATCGGCCCCAATCCCTGATCGCCTCGACGACCATATGACGCAGGACACGCCGTGGCCGAACGGGCACACGGAGACCCTGCGCGTACACTCTCAAAACAAAATACGAACGGGAAGGGCACAATTTCAGAGGCTGCGGAAAAAACTACGCTTTGGGCATGTCTTGGGAAGGGCACGACTTTAGGAACTGCTGAAAAACTCTACTTCGGGCATGCCTTGGGAAGGGCACGACTTTAGTCGTGCCGTAAACGCCCAAAAAGGAGAGGGGCTTCAGCCCCTGAGGCGAGCAATACGAAGAAAAGGTTGCTTGTAGCCCACAGTTCGAAGCCCGTAGCTCCTAAGCCGCCACTTCCTCTTCCTTCAAATCTCCATTCGCCTCTGGCTCGTGCTCATCACGTTGCCCCGCATTCACCAATCCAACTCCAGCCAGAATGATCAGCATCGCGAGAATCGTGAAAACTCCCATCGGCTCGCTCGCCAGAAACCAACCGAGCAACACCGCCACCACCGGATTCACGTACGCGTACGTCGCCACCCGCGAAGGCGACGCCACCATGTGCAGCCAGCTATATGCCGTGAACGCGATGATCGATCCGAATACCGCCAGGTAAGCCAGCGCCAACCACGACCGCTCCGACACTGCGCCCAAATGAAATCCCGCGGTCTCGCGGGTCAGCGTCGCGGCAATCATCAGCGCCACGCCACCGCCGAGCATCTGCATCGCCGACGAGATCACTGGCGAGTCCGGCATCTTCACGCTGCGCATCCAGATCGTGCCCACGGCCCAGATGAATGTCCCGAACAAAACCGCGAACGCACCCAGCAGATTCACTTCCCCGCCGTGCCGCAAAATATCAGGACCGAACAGAACCGCAACACCGACGAAACCCAACGCCAGTCCCGCAAGCGCACGCCCAGTGAACTTGCGCTCAGTTCCCTTCGCGCGCGCCAGCACCACGATCCACATCGGCAGCGTCGCGACCAGCAGCGCCGCAATGCCGGAAGGCACGCGCTGCTCGGCCCACGCCAAACTTCCATGCCCGCCCAGAAACAGGAGCGCCCCAATCAGCGCCGGCTGCACCCACTCTCGCAGCTTCGGCGCGGGCGTCCCGCGCCACCGTGTCCACGCATACAAGGCCGCGCCCGCCGAGAGGTGTCGCATCCCCATCATCAAAAGCGGCGGCAGCGTTTCGATCGCATAGCGAATTGCTAGATACGTCGAGCCCCAGATGAGGTAGATTGCTGCGAACGCAGCGACCAGCGACGCGGTGGTCGGCCGGATGGTCCGCCGAATCCGGCGACCGCCCCCGATCTCGAGAGGGTCCCCGCTGCGGAGCAAAGAGCGAATTTCCGAAATCTCGTCAGGCATGATATTCTAACCATTGAACACGGTTTAACCGGTTAAGCGGCAGGATAGCGCGACTGTCCCTAACCAGTCAAGCCAATTTTAATGGTTAGATTTAACGGGTTACAGCTTCTTTGATGTCGCAGCCTGCAAGCAAGTCACATTTCGATCTGAGTGGTGGAAATCTCGCCCTCGACTTCGTCAACACGGTGAGCAATCGCCCCGCCGCCGAACCCATCGAGCGGCTCACCGACTACAACCATCTCGTCTTCTTCGGACTGGAATCGAACCTCTATCCGCACGCCATGGTCAATGACCTTTACATCCGCGCTGGACGATTGCCAGGTATGGCGAAGAACGCGTTGCTGAAGGCGGTCCAGTTTCGCGAAGCGCTGTTCGCGATCTTCTCCGCGGTCGCAGAGCACCGCACCATTCCAGGAAATGCGCTCCAGCAACTCACGCTGATTCTGCAGGAAGGGATGGCCAACGGACGCCTGGTGCACGACGGCCATCGCTTCGCCTGGGAGTGGACGTCGATGAACATTCATCTCGAGTCCGCGCTGTGGCCGGTAGCGCGCGCGGCCGCCGACCTGCTGCTCTCCGACGAACTCGAGCACGTGCGCATGTGCGCCTCCGACGAGTGCGCGTGGCTCTTCATCGACAGAACCAAGAACCATCGCCGCCGGTGGTGCGACATGAAGACCTGCGGCAACCGAGTAAAAGCGCGGAGACACTATCAGCGCGCAAAAGCGAAGTAACTGCTATTCACTTACAACAGAGTGTTGCCCCGCCTCGTTCCTTTTGGCCATAGATTTCTGGCTTACGCCCATGCTTAGGCACGTGTGTTAGTGATACTCATCACCTTCGACACGACCAAGTGTTCTTGCTCAAAGTCCTCCCGTAACATATATTGCCAACGCAACGATCCAGCGACAATGCAAGGAGAAGATATGAGTCGATCTCTGGCCAGAGAAATGTCAGTTGTCCTCGCTGTAATGTTCTTACTTTCAGTCTGTGCATTACAGTTAGCAACTGCACAGGCCAAGGAATCGCAAACATCCTCCAGCACGCCGGCGCAGACGAATGTGACGGCAAAGGATCAATCGTCGGTAGGGACCAACATTACTTCCTTGAAAGGCTTCGTTCTCGAGGACGGGTCTCCGGTCAAGCTTCGAATCAATCGGACCGTCTCTTCCGCGGACGCGCATACTGGTGACACCGTCGATTTCGAGGTCCTCGAAGACCTCAGCGTGAATGGAACACTCGTGGTCGCTAAAGGCGGGCTGGCATTCGCCACCGTCACGGAAGCACAGTCGAAACGGCGTATGGCTCGCGGAGGAAAGCTCGATATCAATATCGACAACGTGAAGCTGATTGACGGCGAGAAAGCTGCGCTGCGAGCCGTCAAAGAAATGAAGGGAGGCGGCCACACCGGTGCAATGACCGGCGGAATTGTGGCAACCAGTCTTGTATTCTTCCCAGCTGCTCCGTTCTTCCTTTTCATGCACGGCAAAGACATCTCGATTCCCAAGGGCACCGAAATAACGGCCTATATCAACGGCGACCTGAAGCTCGAACTGGCGAAATTCCAAAGTTCTGGGCCGGGCGCAACACAGGTTGCGAACTCACCCAGCATCACGGTTGTCCCGAGCACGTCTGCAAAAGTGCAACTGGAATCGACCCCTCCGGGAGCCGACATTCAACTAGACGGCAGTTTTGTTGGCAATACACCATCAGACGTGCAAGTTCCGGACGGTGAGCACAGCATCGTTGTCAAAAAATCGGGATTTAAGGATTGGGAGCGGAAACTGAAGGTGAATGCCGGCAGCACGATCCACCTGAACGCGGAACTCGAAAAAGTGGTCGCGCCCTAGTCATGGCCTGATCCGGCTTGGCGCAAGTAGTCGAAGATCCTCGCATCGCTATTCGTATTGAACTTAGCAATCACTGTTTCGTCTAATCGCATCGGACCTCCTGCAAAACGCAGTGACCCCTGCAAAACGCAGTGGCGGGCGGGACTTTCGTAACTTTCTTCCCTTCTCGTAAGTACCTTGTTTTCAGGCTTCTATCCCCTTTCCTCGTTTTGCCACTGACGTGCACTTCCTTGTTATGCAGGTCGCGGGACGCGCTGCTTGCGGCGTCGACCTCGTGATGGCGTGGAGGATGTCATGTCGATTCTGTTTGTTCTGCTGATGTTTCTGCTGGTGATGTCGATCAGCTACTTCCGCCGGGGTAGCGAAGCGGCCGTGCAGCCCGAGGTCTGGGCCGGACCGCCTGCGCCGCGCCTGCAGCGGGAATATGGTTTCTCGATCCCCGAGGGCTATGCCTTCCATCCCGGACACACCTGGGTACTGAAAGAAGACGGCGAGAATGCGCGCGTAGGTGTGGATACGTTCGCGGCCAACCTGATCGGCAAGATCGATCGCATTGAGGTGCTGGGCTTGAGTCGCTGGGTGCGCCAGGGACAGAGACTGGTGACGCTGATTAGCGGTGACCAGAGGTTTGAACTTGTGTCGCCGGTGGAAGGCGTAGTCATGGCGGTTAACAAGGAAGTTGTCGCAGACCCGGGCTTGCTCGAGCGCGATCCGTATCAGAAAGGGTGGATCGCGATGGTGAAGTCTCCTGACCTGGCGCTTAACAAGAAAAATCTGGTGCAGGGCGGGATGGTCGCGCCCTGGCTGCAGAACAGCGTGACGCGGTTGAACGGCATGGTGTCGCAACTATCGCCGACGATGGCGGCCGATGGCGGCGTGCCTCTGCCGGGATTGCTGATGCGGATCGCGCCGGAACTGCGGGAGAAGGTGGCGCGGGAATTCTTCCTGGCGTAGTTACGGGTTTGCTCTTCGTGGGGTGAGGGCGAGACGCCCTCACGACTGCCGGCGGGACGCCGGCGCTACGAAGAGCGGGACGCGGGCGAGGGCGCCCGCGCTACACGGAACGAAGGAGAACGTTATGGAACGCACGAGAGCCATCCTGGTGGACATCACGAAGTGCATCGGGTGCCGAAGCTGCGAGCAGGCTTGCAAGGAACTGCACGGGTTTCCGAAAGAGACGGAAGCGAAGTTGTCGACAACGGCGTTCACGGTGATCGAAGAGCACGGCGACAAGTACGTGCGGCGGATGTGCATGCACTGCCAGGATCCGGCGTGCGCGTCGGCCTGCCTGGTGGGCGCGTTGAAGAAGACGGCGGCCGGGCCGGTCACTTATGACGGCGCGAAATGCATCGGGTGCCGGTATTGCCTGGTGGCTTGCCCGTTCAGCGTGCCGCGCTACGAGTGGACAAAGCTGGTTCCTTACGTGAAGAAGTGCGACATGTGCGCGGCGCGGCAGGCACAGGGCCAGCCGCCAGCGTGCGTGGAAGCGTGCCCGACGGGCGCGTCGATTGTGGGATGGCGCGACGAGATTCTCGAAGAAGCGCAGCGGCGGGTTTTGAACGATGCGAAGTATGTGAAGCACATCTACGGCAGCGAGGAAGCGGGTGGGACGTCGGTGTTCTTCATCTCGGATGTGGCGTTTGAGAAGTTGGGATTCCCGGCGCCGCCGCGACAGGACATGCCAGCGTTGAGCGCGGCCGCGTTGGGCGATGTGCCGACAGTCGTGCTGGTGGGCGGGTCATTGCTGGCCGGGCTGTATTGGATTACGGAGCGGCGAAACCAGGTGGCAGCGATCGATAGAAGCGAGCAGACGAAGGAGCGGCCGTGAAAGGGACAAGGGTTGTAGATGTCGCCCCTCCGGGGCTTTCGTGGGAACTACCACCGTACCCAGCGCTTACGCGCTGGGCTAATGAATGGCGCCCCTACGGGGCTTCCAGAGGAGCACGTTGTCCTAAGTGGGCCGGGGCTTCCGCACCAGGAAGATCTCCCAAATTGGCCGGGGCTCCAGATCATCTCGCTGCCCTAGCGAACCGCAGTTCCATTCGACCTTGGGTTTTGGCGGACAGGAGTGTCCGCCCCACACGAGCACGGTTTGTGCTTTGGCAGGCAGGGAAGGAGCTGAGTTATGACTAGCACACGGGTTCCTAAGATCACGTTGTGGCGGGTGATTGTGGCGGTGATTTTTGCGGCGGGGTTGTATGCCACGTATGCGAGGTTTGCGCTGGGCTTCGCCCAGTCGACGCATCTGACCGATCCGCAGCCCTGGGGATTGTGGGTTGGGTTGGGAACGCTGTGTGGTGTAGGACTCTCGGCGGGCGGGTTCGGGATCGCGGCTGCGGTGTACCTGCTCGGCTTCGAGCGTTACCGTCCGGTGTTGCGCACGGCGGTGCTGGTGTCGTTTCTCGGATACATGAGCGTGATCGCGGGCATGATGTACGAGCTCGGACTGCCGTGGAGAATCTGGCATCCGATTTTCATGTGGAATCGGCACTCGATGCTGTTTGAAGTGTCGTGGTGCGTGATGCTCTATTCGACGGTGCTGTCGCTGGAGTTCTCGCCGGCGCTAGTGGAAAAGATTCCGTGGAAGGGCTTACGCGATTGGTATCTGAAGCAGCAGCACCGGATCCTGATCGGGCTGGTGCTGGTGGGATGCGTGCTGTCGTCGCTGCACCAGTCGTTCCTGGGCGGGCTCTATCTGCTGACCAAGGGCAAGCTCGATCCGCTCTGGTACACGCCGTACCTGACCACGCTGTTTTACCTCTCGGCGATTCCGGCCGGGCTGGCGGTGACGGTGATCGCACTCTACCTGTGCGTGCGATCGCTGAACGTGAAGCTCGACACGGCGATCCTGAGCGAGTTAAGCCGCGTGATCGCGCCCATGCTCGGGCTCTACGGAATGTTCCGGTTTGTCGATCTGTTCTCGCGGAACGCGTTGCCGTATCTGTTCCGCTGGCGGGAAGAGTCGTTCTCGTTCTGGCTGGAGTTCGGGTTGCTGGTGGTGGCGCCGATTGTGCTGTTGAACATGGAGAAGGTGCGGAACAACCCGCAGCGTTTGTACTGGACCTGCAGCCTGGTGGTGATGGGATTCATGGCGAACCGGCTAAATGTCTCCATCACCGGGCTGCAAGCGAGCTCGGGGATTTATTACGTGCCGAAGTGGACGGAATTCGCGGCGACGTTGATGGTGTTGACGGCGGTCGTGATGGCGTTCCGGTACGCGGTGATTTATCTGGATATTCTGCCGAAGAATTCCTCGACGCGGTGGATGGCTGGGGAGGGAGTGGCGTAGCTGGCTGGTGGCTGGTAGCAGGTAGCTAGTGGCAAGATCTTGGGCGCGGCCCTTTACGGGCCGCGCATCTTGCTTTTTTCTGGGCGTTCGGGAAGGACCCGCAGGCGGTGCATAATCGGGCAAGCATTCTTGCCGAACGGGGGATTTTGGTGTAATGGCCTGGTTACAACAGCTACCTTTAGGACATGTTTGAGATGTATGCTTCATTGGCAGCAAAGTGCTGCTTGGGGTGAATGCTAGAGGAAACGCCCGGAGATCGGAGTAAAAGGCGGCTATCGTTGTACGGCGTCCTAGTGGGCATTCATCGTCATTTCAGCGGCCCCAATCCCTGTCCATCAAAAGGAGGAACGAATGAAGAAGATGTGTGTGGTTCTGTGCTTTGTGTTCCTGGTGTCGAGTGTCGCGCTGGCACAGGGGAAAACAAACGTTCAGTGGAAGTGCGACAAACCTTCAGATCAGCACAGCATTCCCGTCGGCGACAAGCCGGGGGACGCCTATGCGATCGAACAGATCAACTGTACTGCTCTTAAAGGCGACATCGCCGGAAACAAGATGAAATCCGGCGTCGGTACCGAGTTCCTCTACCTCAAGGGTGAAAACGTAACCGGCAACGGTGAATTCGTCGAAAGCATGGAGAACGGCGATAAGAACGTCTACAAATACGAATTCTCCGGCACCACGAAGAACGGAGTATTCGAGTCCGGGACCAACAAATGGTCGCTCATCGAAGGTGGCGGAAAGATGAAGGGCGGTAAGGCGAACGGCACCTGTAAAGCGAAGGCGAACCCCGACCAGTCCACCTCCTTCGACTGCATGGGAACATACACCCCTGCCACAACCTAGACTGGGGAAGATAAGGGGCAGTAGCAAAACCTGGTGAAAAAATCGCCGTTACGCTCATTGACCTTGGATGGGGCCATCGTAGACTCCCCAAGGTGCCACTGAGAGGGTCCCCTTTTGTCGATTTTCGCGAGCTGGTCAATTTTGAACAGCCAGCGGATCAGACATGGTCATAAAGTCGCTGCGAAGCTGGATTGGTGGTGGATCCCCCCTGCCGTTCCAGTTGTGCAACTGAGGCAGAAAGAAAGCAAGCCCTCCGAAAGTAGTTGAGGGTCTCTCAAAGTGGCGTGGCAACTCCAACTGCTGCGCCACTTCCTTTTCGGTTCGGAAACGCGCCCTTTAGACTCGCTCCACTTGCAGCCCCCGACCTTGTGTGGCTGCGCCGGATATGTGTTGAAAAATCGCCAGTTCACCAAAAACCCCTTCCGTGGACGAGGCCGGGGATTTTGGTGAAATGGCCTGATTATGACAACTAGTTCCCGAATCGCCCGATAATGAAACCGATGATGGTTCCGCCGATGGCCCCCATGCCGATGATTGGCGCGTAGGCCTTAGTGATAATGGCGTCTGGGATACTCAGTAGGAGTCCAAAGAGTAGGCCCACGCACCACCCGGGCCACGGCAAGCGGACCGCCCCAATTACGAACCCGATTCCGAAGCGTGCGATGAAAGCTGCCGTGATTGCTGCTTTTTTGTCTGGGAAGGTCATCGGCAGCATGATTCCGACATCGATTGCGCCGAATATCAGACCACAAATCGCGCCAATGACGACTCTTGACATGTTCGCTGCACCTTTGCCCTGAATTGTTCGCGCAACAATCTACACTATTGGGCTGCGAGTCAACCATGTTGGCGAAAAACTCCCATTACACCAACGGTGCTGATAGTAGATCGCTCAGATCATCGCTGCGCGGGCACCCGGGCGTCTTGGCCGATGCCGAGCGCCTGCAGGTCGATGAAGATGCGTTGGGGTAATTTAATGACAGTGGACTGCGGCTAAAGCCGCGCGCGTTGTTGTTGGGTTTACGGCGCGCCTGAAGGCGCGCCCTGATACGAACCTATTCAGCATTGCAGTGAGCAGCCCTCAGTGGCTAAAGCGGTCGGTGTGGCGAGCTTTTCGGCACGACTGAAGAGGTTGCGGAAAAAGTCGCCAAGATCCAAAGTCGCAACCTCAGGCGCTGAAGCGCGCATACATTTTCAGGGACTTAGCGGCACGAGTGAACTCGTGCCCTTCCCAAAACCTGCCCGAAGCAGAGTTTTTCCGCAGCCTCTGAAGGCGTGCCCTTCCCGTTCGTGCTTCTTCCGCCGGACTCTGCAGACCTCGCGGAATTAATAGCCCGCACAACGGTAGATGGATGTATCCGGTACAGTACTTTTATGACGCCTTCGGCCAAGAAGAAAACGTTTCTGCATCAGCATTCGTTGAGTCTGGGAGCACTGGGTGTGGTGCTCTCGTTGATTGTGCTGTACAGTCGCGCCGACCCGCAGACGCATGTGGGATCGTTTTTTGGAAACGCGATCGCGGATTGGACTGGCGTGTTTGTGACCGTCGTGCTGACAAAGTTTTTGTATGAGAAGGGGTCCAAGGAGAGCAAGCAGCCGAAAGGGATCTTGCCCGACAAAGTGCTGGAGATTTTGCGGGAGCATTCGCTGACGATCTTTCTCGTCATCACCGGGATTGGATGGGTGGTGGCGTTCGGGGCGATGGATCCGCAGAGCAAGTGGGGGCAGGTGGTGGGGAATATTGTTTCCGAGTGGACGCAGATTCTGGGGCTGGTGCTGATGACGAAGAAACTGATTGAGGTGGGGACGAAGGCGTAGCCTTCAGCGTGTTGTGGCGGCGGCGTGTCGTCCCTGAAGGGACTCTGCGGTCGACTGCGTGCATGTCCCGGCACTTACGTGCCGGGCTTTCCTGTTGCGTGCCTTCGGCACTGGTGACGGGATGGCGGCTGGGCAGTTCGTCGCAGGTGGCTCGTTGCAGGTGACTGGTGGCTCGTTGCTGGGGTTTCCTCTCGGATTCGTTGACTTGGGTTTCTGCGGACCGTAAGATTCGCGCTTCTGACATTCCGACAATCTCAATGGATTTGTGCAGTGATTCTCTACCTCTGGAGGCACAGTGCTTCGATTGCTACGTCGATCGTTCGTCAGGGCGGACCTGCCTTTGCTCAGTGGGATGTCTTGTTGGGCTTTGCTTGTAGTTGCGCTGCTCGCGCTGGGTTCTCGAAGTGCGCTGGTGTGGGCGCAGGAGTCGTCGATCAGCGAACAACCGACCGCGCCGTTGTTCACGCTGCAGGAAGTCATGATTCCGGTACGCGATGGCGTGCATCTGCAGACCGCGATTCTGACACCCGTCAATCAGACTGCACCGTTGCCGATTCTTTTTCAGCGGACGCCTTATGGCGTGCCGGACAAGCCGTATACCAAGATGCCGGCGGATTTGAAGGAATTGATGCAGGACGGGTACATCGTGGTGATCCAGAACCTGCGCGGGCGGTTCAAGTCGGAGGGCACGTTCCTGCTCTCGTCGTGGGTGGACTTGAAGGATCCGAAGGCGACCAATGAGACGACTGATGCGTATGACTCGATTGAGTGGCTGGTGAAGAATGTTCCGAACAACAACGGCAAGGTCGGCATGTGGGGCGTGTCGTATGACGGACTCACGACGGCGCTAACACTGCTGCATCCGCATCCGGCGCTGAGGGCAATCAGCGAGCAGGCGTCGCCGGTCGATCAGTGGATGAACGACGACGATCATCGTTACGGGGCGCTGCGCGAGAGTTACAACTTCGAGTATGCGGTGATGGAGCAGGCGGACAAGAACAAGAATACGAACTTTGCATTTGAGACTTACGACACGTACCAGTGGTATCTCGACCTGGGGCCGGTATCGAATCTCAACGACAAGTATCTGCACGGCTCGATTCCCTACTGGAATGCGAACGTGGAGCATCCCGACTATGACGAGTTCTGGAAGAAGGAGGCGTGGGTGGGGCAGTTGCATGCTTCGACGGTGCCAAACCTGAATGTGGCCGGGTTCTGGGATCAGGAAGATCCGTGGGGGCCGTGGCAGATTTTCCGGCATTCGCTGGAGAGCGATCCGGAGCACACCAGCCTGATGGTGGCGGGACCGTGGTTCCACGGGCAGTGGCAGACATCCAAGGGCGTCAAGATCGGATTGGTTCCGTTTGGCGGGCACGAGACGGCGCGTGAGTTCCGCGAAAACCTGGAGGCACCGTTCTTCCGCTACTACCTGCATGGCAAGGGCGAGAAGCCGCAGTGGCAGGCAACGATGTTTCAGAGCGGATCAAATACGTGGAAGACGTACGCCACGTGGCCGCCGAAGGAGGCGAAGCCGACGAAGCTGTATCTGCATGCGAATGGAACGCTGTCGTTCAAGGCGCCCGCACCGGGCGTGGCTTCGGGCGGCAAAGGGGGATACCGCGAGTATGTTTCTGATCCGGCGAACCCGGTGCCTTACCGGACGCGGCCGATTTCGCCGACGTATCCGGGAGGCGACTGGCGCACGTGGGAAATGGCGGACCAGCGGTTCGTCGATCACCGGACGGACGTGCTGTCGTTCGTGAGCGCGCCGCTCGATCATGATGTGACCGTGACGGGGCAGCTTTCCGCGACGCTGATCGCGTCGACGTCAGGAACGGATAGCGATTTCGTGGTGAAGCTGATTGATGTGTATCCGGAGAATGCGCAGAAGAGCGCGTGGGATGCGGAAGATGGGCCGAATCCGGGGCAGTATGCGCAGTCGTTGAATGGATACCAGTTGCCGATCGCGATGGAAGTGCGGCGCGGACGGTATTTGACGAATTACGAAAAGCCGCATGCGCTGGTGCCCAACAAGCCCACGGAGTGGAAAGTGCCGCTGCGCGATCACGATCACGTGTTTTTGAAAGGGCATCGCATTATGGTGCAGGTGCAGTCGACGTGGTTTCCCGTGATTGATCGCAATCCGCAGAAGTTTGTGCCCAGCATTTACAAGGCTGGGGCTGCGGATTTTGTGAAGGCGACACAGCGGGTGTATTGCTCGCCGGGAATGGCGTCGTATGTGGAGTTGCCGGTGGTGGAGTAATGGCTTCGGAGTGTCGTCCCGGAAGGGGCTCTCGTTGATTTGTTTTTCTACCCTGCACTTACGTGCGGGGCTTTCTTCTGGCGTCCCTGCGGGACTTTCGCGTCTGAGCAGATCTGGATCACCGCGAAGAACGGCGGCGTTCGGGGTGATCCCACGTTAGCGCATAGAACGCGCGAACGTGGGGCACCCGGCGGTATTATTTGTCGACGCCTGGACGCGGCACTAATCAGGCGGCTCGGCTGTAGTAGTCCGTACCGTGCTGCTTCACCATTTTGTTGTAGACGCCGAGGATGAGGAAGGTGGGGGCCCATTGCCCGACGAACATGGCCCACTGGTCGCGGCCCATTAACTTGAACACGGCCGACGTGGCGATGGATGCGATCGCCGCGGCGAGATATCCGGATGAAGGTATTTTTGCGGTTTGCGACTCGATGGCGCCGGTCAGACGGCCTTCTGCTTCGCCTGCTGTACGTAGCTTCGATTCCATTTGATTCCCCCTAAATATTTGAACGAAGTTGAGATGGTCTTGTGGCGCTAGCGGTTGGTCTGCAGTGTAGTTCTACGGAGTTTGCGCGTGAACTTTTTCATGGGGGTGCAAATTCTGCGCCAGACTTGCTGGTGCTGCAAAGCGCTTACAGGGGAGGGCTACGGTTATGTTGGTAGACAGTGAATGTCGATCAGAGAAAGATTATCGATGGCCAGGGATGCTGCAGGTGGTGCAGGGGTGTTTCGACTGCGTTCGGCTGGCGCCTCACTTCGCTCAACATGACGCAGCTTTGAGCTGGGGAAGTTCAGAATACCTTCTGCTTGTCGCCGAGTTGAGCTTCGACGGGACCTGCTTCGCTTTTAAGCGTGCGGGCAGTTGTGGTGCTGAGTCGACGGGCGGGGACGCCCGTCGCTCCATTTCATTTGTGCCAGTTCCATACCGGCTTGCCCTTCTCGTCGCGCAGCATGAGCGTGTCGGTGCCCTTCACGACCTGACGGGCGAGGATCAGGTCAGCGCCGTCCTGCTTGATTTTTGATCCGGTCACGGTCACTTCGTCTCCCTGGGCGAAGGTGGCGCCCATGTCGTCGAGGAAGGCTTTGGGACAGAGATAGATGTCGATGGTGTCGTCACCACTTTTCACGAGCAGGTGGGCGACTTCCTTTTCTTTACCCTTGGCCGGGAGTTTCAGATCCTGCACGGTAACTTTGAATTTCGCCTCAGCGGTCAGGTCGTACTTGGGAGGGCCGGCCTGGGCATAGACGGACGACGCGATCAGCAAGCTCAAT
Source organism: uncultured Acidobacteriota bacterium (assembly GCA_963745435.1). Taxonomy (GTDB): domain Bacteria; phylum Acidobacteriota; class Terriglobia; order Terriglobales; family Acidobacteriaceae; genus Gp1-AA133. The sequence goes on from CAVUXK010000009.1 coordinate 99,677, forward strand.
GCGGTGGCGAACAGACTACGGGCATGGATCGACATGGATCCTCCTCGAAACGAGCGTCAGCGATCTTCTTTGAATCTTAAAAATGTGAATGAATCCAAGTGCGCCGGGTTATGAAGAGGAAGGAATGACGTCCAGCGACGTGACTATTCTAACCCTGCCCGACGCGAAAAGCCATCTGGCCAGTGCACGGATCATCGCGAAAGCCAGCGGTGATACCACAGTTGTAAAGAAGCGGTAACGAAGCCATTGCGCTGATACAGCCGCTGCGCTGCGAGGTTGCGTCCTTGCGTGACGACGGTGGCGCGCTGCGCGTTGTGCTCGCGCGACCATGAGAAGAATTGCTGCACGAGCTTGGTGCCGAGTCCGCGACCCTGATGCTGCGCACCCACACCCAACAGGCCAATCTGCGACTCGTTGGCCTTGAGGTGGCAAGTCAGATACGCGGCTGGGATGCCAGCGACCTCCGCCACCAGCACCGCTTGCGCGAAACCGCGAAGACTGTTCTCGACCCAGGTGTCGTAGAACTGATCGCACTTGTCGCGGTCGAATCGCCCGTCGAAGTAGAAGCGCGTATCGCGATGAGTGTTGCGTGCGATTTCGCGCAGGGTCGGCAGGTCCTGCTCTCGGGCAAGACGGATGGTCCCGTGCGCAGGAAACGTCTCGTTTTGAGCGAGCGACCTCTCGTAGGTCACGCGCACGTCGGTGAGGTGGAAGCCGTTCTCCTCTGCAAGGACCGGGGTCATGGCGTGGTCTGCATCGGCCAGGAAGTAGAGGCAATCGATGCGATTGGAGTTGCACCATTGCAGTGCTTCTGTGAGTGTCTGCTCATCGAGGCGCGTTACGTTCAGTCGCGCTGTACGCACGCCGAAGAAATTCGAGTCCCACTCGAGAAAGGTGCAGAGAGCATGTTCACTGCGTTCCGCAGCTGTTACGGGTTGGTTGTTCGGCGTCACGAGCGGCATGCGAAGGAGGTCACGGCGGCAATCACGCGTGATTGCTCGGCCTCGGTCAGGTCGTTGAAGAAAGGGAGACGCAGCAGCCGAAGGCTGAGATCGTCGGTCACGGGACACAGTGTTTCGCGGGCGGCGCACTCGCGCCCCTTGGGCGAAGAGTGCAGCGGGACGTAATGAAAGACGCTCAAGATGCCTTGTGCCTTGAGATGCGCGATGAGAGCTTGCCGGTACTCTAGCGAGGGTAGCAACAGATAGAACATGTGATACGCCTGCTCGCAATCTGCAGGGACGATGGGCAGCCGCACCTTACGCTCTGCGGCCCAGGGTTCGAGGTGGTGATGGTAGGTTTCCCAGATGCGCTGGCGCTTGCGCTGGATTTCATCGCGGGCCTCGAGTTGGGCAAGCAAGAAAGCAGCGAGCAGATCGGAAGGCAGATAGCTGGAACCGAGATCGACCCATGTGTATTTGTCGACTTGGCCGCGGAAGAACTGGCTGCGGTTGGTTCCCTTCTCACGGATGATGAGCGCGCGCTCGATTAGGTCGGGATCGTTCACCAGAAGCGCGCCGCCTTCGCCGCACGTGACGTTTTTGGTTTCGTGGAAGCTCTGAGTCGCGAGCGAGCTCAAAGTTCCCGTGAGCCTGCCTTTATAGCGAGCGAACAGCGCGTGTGCGTTGTCTTCCACGATACGGATGTCGTGACGACTGGCGAGGGCGCGGATGGAGTCCATTTCGCAGGGGACCCCAGCATAGTGTACGGGCACGATGGCCTTGGTGCGCGGAGTTACGAGACTTTCGAGTTTCGATTCGTCGAGGTTGAGGGTATCGGGACGAATGTCGGCGAAGATAATCTTGGCGCCGCGCAGGACGAAAGCGTTGGCGGTCGAGACGAAAGTGAAAGACGGAAGAATAACTTCGTCGCCGGGACCGCAGTCGAGAAGCATGGCGGCCATTTCGAGCGCGTGCGTGCAGGATGTGGTGAGCAGCGCTTTCGGAACGCCCAGTTCTTTCTCGAGCAATTCGTGGCAGCGGCGAGTGAATGGCCCATCGCCCGAGGCATGGCCGTTGGCAATCGCTTCCGCGATGTACTTGTACTCGTTGCCAGTGAGGCACGGACGGTTGAACGGAATGCTGATGTTCATGGCCGGGTGCTCCCACCGGGCGGGGCGTCGTTGCGCACTACGTAGGGCGGCTTTTGCATGCTGCGGAAATGCATGCGCGCCAGGTACTCGCCGATGATGCCCGAGCGCGAACAGTTGCGCCCCGGAGAACAATGCGACGATCGACGCGAGGAACGGGAAGCCCGGGACCGGTGTGCCCTGCAGGAAGTAGCGCACCAGCACATAGATGAGCACGCCGAATCCGAAGAGCGTGAAGAAGAAGCCGACCAGGCTCGCGATCTGCAGGGGCTTCGTGCTGAAGCCGGTCATCATGTTCATGGCGTGCGTGACCAGCTTGCGGAAGGTGTATCCCGAGGTGCCCTGGCTGCGCGGTTCGTGGCGGACCGGCGTGGCGGCGAATCGGTTCGTGCCCCAGGTGAGCAGCACGTCGATGGAGACGAAGGCGCCGTCGTAATGATTGAAAGCGTTCGCGACTTCGGCGCGGAAGACGCGGAAGGCGCTCACCTGGCGGGCGATCTGCGCGCCCATAACGTTTTGCAGAGCAAGTTTGGTGGTGAGTGAAGCGAGGTCGCGCAGGAAGCCGTGCTGTTCTTGCGATGGCGTGCCGTAGACGACGTCGTATCCCTGGTCGAGGACGGCGAGCAGCTTCGGGATTTCCTCGGGCGGATGCTGGAGGTCGTCGTCCATGGTGACGATGATGGCGTACCGGGTGGCACGGATTCCGCAGAGCAGCGCGTTGTGCTGGCCGTAGTTGCGCATCAGGTTGATGGCGTGGATCCACGAGTGCTGCGCGGCGAGGTGAGTGATGACGTCCCAACTGTTGTCGGGACTGTTGTCGTTGACGAGGATGAGTTCGTAATTGTCTGCGAGCGTGGGCAGTACTTCGCCCAGCCGGCGAACGAGTTCGGGCAGGATGGCCTCGCTGCGATAGACCGGGACGACTACGGAGATTCCGGGCGCGTGGTCGCGGGCACCGCGGCTCGTTGGCGAGTCGAGACTTTGCGGAAGCGGGCTCATGACGGGCTATCCACGCGCGACCGTGGTGATGCCGACGATGATGATCAGCAGTCCGAAGAGTTTTTGCGCGGAGATTTTTTCGTGCAGGAAGTAGAACGCGCCGATGGTGATGAGCGTGTACGTGAGGCTCACGAACAGCGGGTAGCAGGTGGAGAGCTTCTGGGTGGCGAGGATGCGGAACCACATGAGGGCGGCGATGCCGGAGAGAAGAAATCCGCCGACGAAGGCCGGCTGGCGCAGCAGCGAGAACAGGGCTGAGACGGACGGGGAGAATCCGCCGGCGTGCGCGATGCCATTCTTCATGAGGACGTTGGCGACCGCCATGCAGACGGCCGTCAACAAGAGGAGGAGAAAGCCCGTCAGGGTCACGCGCGTCGTCTCCGAAAATTAGAGTTTGCCATTGCTCGTTCGTCGGAGTGCTTGGTGGTGAAGGGTTACGTTATCACAGGGGAAGGAAGGGTATCCAGGTAGCCGGAGAGCTTCCTCTCTCCCTGTGAACAAGACGCAATACTCGACGCCGGGCCAAGATATCAACGCCCCTACGTTACTTTCATTATCTAAAGTAGAAATTAGATAGATTCTCTCACCACTCCATTTCCTCGCCGGTGAAGGCATTAGATTTTCTCACCGACGGAATGTCGAATGCTGCGAGCCAGCACACGGCCTGCGACATTGCATCAGCCATATCGTCGTAACGTCCCAGCGGGAACGCAGTGATTTGCTCGATAAACGGCGCAGTCCACGCGGCGTTGCGGCGGACGTACCAGTCGCCTGCTTGCCATTCGGCCACGGCAGTGGCCATGCGTGCAACCTTGCCACCCTGTGGGTTGATCGGGACTACACCGGGAACATTCAGTTTGAGACGTTGGATCACCGCCGGTCCGTTGGCTTTGTCTTCTACGATTACGGCGTTGACGGGGCCGTAGCTTTCTCGAAGCCTTCGAATCGCCATCTCCGTCCCACACACATCGAGATGTTCGTTTATTACGTCCAGAATGTATCGCTTCCTGCCACGAACGCCAATTACAAGCATGGCGACGTAATCAGACTCTGCCGAACTTTTGAATGCACAGTCCACGGAGATTAGCTTGAGATTAAAGCCCTCGGGTGACCTCTCGTCCATTTGGCCAGTCTCAGGATCGACACCGTCGTAGTATCGAGCATATCGCCGTTTGATCAGGTTTCCTTCGACCGGTAGTGGCCGCCCCTGATACTGACTTGCGAATATTAAAGGTCGGGACTTCAGTTGTTCGACTGTCTCCGGAGAAAAACGCGTTCGGCAGTAAAACCTCTCCTGGTTTACGAATGACGATCCTTCCTGAGATCGGAAATTCCCACCTCTCTTCTTCCTCGGCTACAAGTGGGATCCGAACAAGGGTCCAAACGTGTGGTTCCTGCCCAAGCAAGAATCCTGTTGGGTCTAGTTCGTGCAGTCGCTGCATGGGCATGACAATTCTGCCCGTGTCGGGGTCGTTCAACCGCGTGCGGAATGTGGAGTCGATCCAGTTATTTGTCTTCGTTCGCTCGACATCACTATAGGCCAGGTCAGGGCTAAGTGGATCATCAAGTATAGCTGTATCGCCGCCATGTCCCAATACTGTCCCTCCCACGCTGCTCGCTATCATGTGCCCTCCATAGTTGTTCATGATTTGCGCGACCTGATTCCGATCGTATGAAAGCTCAAGTCTCTTGGCCCAAAACTTCTGGAAGAACGCACTTTGTAGGATAACCCGTCTTAGTATCGAGTGTTCGCTGCTTAGTGCAAAGCTATAACTGGCCATTAGAAATTGATGTGATGGGTCGGTCAGCCAAACCCACACTGGATAGAGAATCGTTGTGATTGTCGTCTTAAGCGTGCGTGGGGGCACGTTGAAGATTAATCTCTTGATCCGGCCATACTTCACACACATTAGAACTTCACAAAGATAGTCGTAGGCCCAACACCAGGTGAGCGGGCGACCGGGGTAAAGAATCGGCCACGCTGCCTTCACAAAATCAGCGAAGTTATTCGACAAAGCCTTGGCAACATGAGGGCTCAACAACGCAGCGATTTCGTGGGTGGAAAGAATGGAAAAATCGGTGGTAATCCTATTCAATTCATTTTTCATGGCTTTCCTCTCCACCTGTCTCCTCAGATGGGGTGTTGTTTCCCTTGGCCTTGTCATCTAGTTGAAATGAGGTCGTTTGGTCGTTGCGCTCAACGATGTACCGCGCCATGGCGATTACGTCTTCCTCGGATGACTCGGCGTGGATGTCGTGGTCCTGGTCTTCGTCGTCGACTGGTTTCGGTATTGGACTGGTGTAGCGCACCAGCAACGAGTAGATGTTTACCCGAGTTCCGGTGTCGGTGTTTGGATCTCGCGCGATCTTTATCAATTCCTCCATCGGGTCGCAGGCGAGATCTTCCAGTTTTTGCCTGAGAGCAGAAGTAGCCCGGTTTGGTGTTCCCTTGGTGCGACCGCCGGTTTTCGGTAAACCTAAGGGTCTTCCCCTACCACCTCCATCCAATGGGCTCATATGCGAATCCTAGAGTTCGCGCATGCCGCGCTGATCTCGAACATCGCTGCTAACGGTGTGCTAGAAACTGGAAGGCAAATCGGTTTTAGCGTTGCGCAGACGTGAGTGGGCACGCACGCCCTGGTCAAAAAGGTGTGATAGACAAACCTGGCACCGTATGTAAGGGATAGCGGGAAACAGCCGGAAATGAACATGAGCCCTCCGCGAATAATGCTCGCTTGGCCCAATGCTCCGGCATCCCGCCTTGCATGGGGACTGCCGCTTTCAAACCTAGGTCCCCTAGGCTGAGTTTACGGCAGCTAGCGCCTTGCCTAAGACGACCGCTCGTTCATCCCGAACGAAGAAGTATTCTCGACAAGCTCAGTGCTGCATCCCGCAGCACCGCACGCGCTGCCCTTTCTATAGACCGCCGCAGACTTAATGGCAAGAGAAAAATGATCGCGGTACCGCAGGTGTACCCAGTTAGATAATAGCCGTAAGTCTCTTCCTACGGTTTGTGTTGACTCGAGGTTTGGTGAGCCAGTTACGAATTGCGGCGGTGCGGGTCTGCAACTCAATGCCGAGGTTTGCTTTGCTTGTCATCTCCCCTAATCCAGGGCGAGCACCATCTGATTTCCCCGCTTTGTTGGCTAAATTCAGACATAATTCTCGGCAAGCATCTCAGCGGCACTCTCATCCAGTTGCTCCGCGCGACGTACTTCTTCAAAGCGCGCCAGCAGATCGTCAGGTCTTAGCCGCCGTTTTTCGGCACCCTGAAAATCGTGAATGATCTGGCCGCGGTGCATCATGATCAGACGGTCTCCCAAGCTTGCTGCCTGGTGCATCGAGTGGGTCACCATTAAGGTCGTCAGTTTGGCGCGCGCAACCACGTGTTCGGTTAACGCGATCACCTGGTCCGCGCTTTTGGGGTCAAGGGCAGCGGTGTGCTCGTCTAATAGCAGGAGTTCGGGACGTAGCCACGTAGCCATCAACAGCGTCAGGGCCTGCCGCTGTCCGCCTGAGAGACTGCCAATGGCATTCTCGAGCCGATCCTCCAGCCCCATGTTCAACCGACTCACCTCATCGCGCATTCTCGCCACCAGCGACGCCTTCAATCCCCAACCGAGGCCGCGCCCCTGGCCGCGCAGGGCGGCAAGACTGAGGTTGTCCTGGATGGTGAGGCTTGGTGATGTGCCGCTAAACGGATTTTGAAACACGCGTCCGATCAACTTAGCACGCGCATGTTCGGGCCATCGCGTGACATCCTGCCCCGCCAGTCGAATGCTGCCTTCGTCTACAAAAAACGTTCCGGCCACAGCATTCAGCAGCGTGGACTTCCCCGAGCCGTTGGTTCCAATAATAATGACCCACGATCCGGCAGTCAGTTCGAGGTTGACGCCGCGCAGCGAGTGCACTTCATTCGGCGTACCCGGGTTAAACGTCTTTGAGACCGCCCGGATGTCAAGCATGCGCACCCCACATCCGGCCCTTTCGAATGAACTGCGGAACGATTAGCGCCACGAACACGAACATGGCAGTGATCAATTTCAGATCATTGGGGCTGAGACCCCAACGCAACGCCACCGCTACCATCAGCCTGAACAGCACGGACCCCATGACGGCCCCAACAATCGTCAAGCCCAGCTGATTGGTTCCAACAAGCGCTTCTCCGATGATGACGCTGGCAAGTCCCCACACCACCATTCCGATTCCCATGCCCACGTCCGCGAAGCCTTGGTATTGCGCCAACAATGCTCCAGACAGCGCCACGAAGCCGTTCGAGATCGCTATTCCGAACACGATCATGTGCCCGTCATTCACTCCCAGAGCTCGGATCATCTGCACGTTGTCGCCGGTGGCCCGCATAGCGATGCCGAGATTCGTCCGCAAAAACCAATACAACAGAGTGCCGGTCAGCAGGACAGCCAAAACAATCGCGGCCAGCACCATCGCGTCCCGCACACTGACGTCCCAGCCGGCGAGATCGAAGCTGGTAGCTCCGCGCGTCAGCTTCACACCGATTCGCTCCGATTGCGTGGCCAGCGTATTCACCCCGAGCAGCGAAAGGTTGCTGCTGCCCATGACGTGCAGGTTTACGGAATACAGCGCTGTCATGACCAGAATGCCTGAAAGCAGCGGATTGATTTTGAATCGCGTGTGCAGCGTGCCCGTGCAGGCGCCGGCAAGCACTCCCGTTCCAAAAGCCGCAAGCGATGCGACCGGCGGCGTCACGCCATGAATCAGCAGGGTGGCGGCAACCGACGCGCCAAGCGTCACTGACCCATCGGCTGTGATATCCGGAAATGCGAAAATCCGGAAGCTGATGAACACGCCCAACGCGAGCAACGACAGGATGAAGCCGATCGTGAACGTGCCAACCAGAAGACTCATATGCGATCCGCTCTCATTTCTTCTCAGACACTGCACCAATCCAGCATGCGCCGCGGACAAACTCGCTCTGTTGTGGCCCGGCGCCTTTGCGGTCATCGGTTAGGAGGTGCAGCACACCTTGCAGGGTCTCCGTCTCGAACAAGGTGGAGACCGTGGCTTTCAGATCGATGTCTCCCTTCTTGATGGGCCTGTAGGAAAACGCCGCCGCGTGAAAGTGCCCTAGGGGCGATGCTTCGCTGCCCATTCGTCGCAGCAGCGGGGCTAACGGTTCGCTGGCGAAACTGGTCGCAACCCCTGAAATCAACACCAGTGACCGCGAATAGAGCCGTTCCGTCGAGAACGACAGCCAGGTTCGAACCTCGGGATATTGGAATGGTGAAGTGTTCGCGACTGGTGCCATAGCCGGCGAGCGACGAAGAGCGGCTCCCACCAGTCCAGCTGATTCCACTACCATTACCATTCCGATCGCGGGCGCGCCCGAGACCTCCAATGCTGCGGCTACCAACTCCGAGAACGCGACGGGACTATCAGCATTGGCAGCCTCGAACCGCAATAGGTGGGTGAAGCCGCCCTCGCATCGGAGGCCGTATAGGACGTTCACTTCTGGGACCAGATCCCCACTGCAAACCATGAAGTCCGGAACATTGGTCCCGTCCGTCGGGAGATATGCCGCAGATCCTCCTACCGCGAGGAATTCCCCAAACCTAGAGTGCGCATCCTCGAAGCCGTGCCCGAAAGCCCCCAGACCGAGTCCGAACGTGGATGCGGGAAACTTCAGCGATTGGCAATCTTTTGGACCGAAGCGGCACGACTTCAGTAGTTCGGGATCCCCGAGAAGCTCGAAGGTCAATGGCTTTTGCGAAGAACACTCCAGCATCTCGAACGCTGCGGACGCCGAGGTAAAGCGGCGTATTTCCGACTTGCGCTCGATGGCGCTCGCCGGCGCCTGGTTGGTCAGCAGGATGGGTGACAGTTTGCAAAGATCCAAGACCTGTTTGACCCGGACGGAAGGGCTCGCAACGACCAGCGTCCCACCAATCTCCTTCAACTGCCGATAAATCAGCATCAACAGGCCCACACCAGCAGAACTTAGGAACGAAACCTCTGACAGGTCCAGCTGGATTACGTGTGCGCCTCCCCGGACGAACTCCTCCAGGTTCGTGCGCAGGTGTTCTGTCCAATAATTGTCGAGGCGCCCCCTCACCTTCACTGCGAGCGCATCCTCGACCTGTTGTGTGCTGATTTCCATGCCTGGGCTACGGGCGTACCTTCTGCGCGAACTCGGCAGGAATCGCGATACCCAATTCCACCGCATTGCTTCGGACGATCGCCATTTCTTCGACGGCGACTTCTTCGATCGGCATATCCTTCGGATTCTCACCGAGCAGAACGCGGCCCGCCAGCTTTCCGGCGACCAACGAGGAGTACTGCATTCCCACACCTAGGCACGCCAGACCACCGCGGGGCAGCGCCGAACATATGTCGGTAATCAGGGGTAGTCGCGCGTCTTTCGCACCCTTCACTGCGCCTTCATATCCCTGAATACCGGTATTGTCGGCGGGCAACCACACCACCTGGATGTCACGCCCAGCCAGGATTTGGACCGCTTGTAACACTTCGCTTGATCCGCTAACGGCAATCTGCTCGAGTCTGACGCCGCGTTTCTGAAATACTTCGCGCGCGACCGCCTGTTCCTTCACCGAATTTGCTTCCGCCGGGTTGTACATCGTTCCTACAGCACGCAGTCCTGGCACCAATTGCTGCATGAAATCCAACATGTGGCTCACCGGCGGGAAACTTCCGACCCCAGTCAAGAATGGCAAATGTTCCAAATGGCTCTTGCCCGCTCCCGCGGCAATCGGATCGCTCACGCAGGTGAAAACCACTTTTTTGTGCTTTACGTTGTTGCAAGCTCCGGCGAGGCATGGCGTCGAGATGGTCATAATCAGGTCGACGTCGGAGCTATCGTAGTTCTGAAGAATGGCAGGGATGTTGATCATTTCCCCTTGCGCATCTGCCTTCACAACTTCCAGGTTCTTTCCCTGTTCGAGACCACTGGCCTTGAGTCCCTCGAGGAGACCATTCACGCAATAGTCGTTACTCACTCCATGCGCGTAGTACACAATCGCAGCTTTGAATTTCCGTCCGCCTGCGCCCGCATTGGCGGCGGCAGCCGTCCTTCGGTGTCCAAGGTCGGAAACCAGCAAGATCGACGAAAGGAGGGCGATCAACGCAAGGCCTATCGTTAACCGCTTTAGCACAGACCAGACGGGTGACTGAGCGAATGCGCGCATCACCTTTGGTAGCAGGCTCCTGTGGTGTGACGCGACATTATACTGATCATTTTCCAGAAGGGACGGAAATAGCGAGAGGGCCCAAAAAGCAATCTTGATCCCTTTTTGCTCTCCCACGCTCGAATCACGCACCGGCGACAGCAGAGGTGCCGCCCGCCGGTTTTGAAGATCACCAGGTGGGTTCTGACTGGTTATGAAAATTCTCTACTCTACTCGATTCTTTGCGCGGTTTCCAGGGAAGGGGTTCTGACGTGTTTTGCCTCGTTCTGATCCGTTTGGGCCATGGAACTATCACGTTTTTATCACAGCGGCCCAAGCCCTCCCGAAGGAGGCTCAGTCCGGGAGCCTTACGCTCATGTTACGCTGCGTTTTCATCCTTTGGAGAAGGATCGACAAATCGGCGGCCGTGATGCTCAGCGCCCTTCCACAAAAGAAGGGACAGCGTGACAATTGTGACGATCTCGAAGCTCGTGATCGCCCACTGATAACCGATCCTATCCCGCAGTGCGTATTCGATGGAATTTGTCGGTGCAGCAAACAAGATCCCGCATTGGTAAGCGAGACCTGACGTCAAGCCGCGCGCGGAATCGGCAGCCAGTTCATTTAGATGCACGGGGATCACGCCCCAAGCACCCTGCACGCCCGCCTGCATGAGGAACGCACCCACTGTCAGAACCACCAAATTCCCTCCGAATGCCCATATCGGAAGGACGGCAAGCGACAAGGCCAGCGCGGCCAGCATGCTCTTCCTACGCCCGGCCACCTGCGAAAAATGCCCGAAGAGGATCGCTCCGGCCACAGCACCGACGCTGTAGATCATAGCCACGTTGGCGCGAGCAGATGCTGTAGCCCTGTGCACGTCCTGCAGGAAATCCGGATACAGGTCCTGAGTTCCGTGGGAGAGAAACATCATGAACGTCATCAGGACCACAAGATAAGCGAACCGCTTCCATTCAGCCACGACTACACGGAGCACCTGCCACGTACTCGCCGCGTGGTGTTGCTTCCACGCCTCAGATTCAGGCACTTTACTCCGAATGTAGAGCGCCAGGAAGGCAGGCAGCGCTCCGATCCAGAACATCGCACGCCATCCCCACACTGGCAGCATGAATCTCGTCACAATCGCCGCCAATAGGTACCCGATTGAGTATCCACTTTGCAGGATTCCGCTCAAAATTCCCCGCAGCCGCATCGGTGCAGCCTCCATGGCCAACGAAGCACCGACACCCCATTCTCCGCCCATTCCAATCCCGAACAATGCCCGCATCACAAGAAAGAACGTGTAGTTTGGGGAAAAACCGCACAACAATTCGATAATCGAAAAATAGATCACGTTCGCCATTAGCGGAATCCGCCGGCCAAAGCGATCGGCGAGCACACCAAATAACAATGCGCCCAGCGGCCGCATGGCAAGGGTCCACATCAAAGTGTGGATTATTTCTTTTTTGGAAACTCCGAACTGATGCGCCAGTGTGTCGATGAGAAAGATGACGACAAAGAAGTCGAATGCATCGAGCGTCCATCCCAGGAAGCCCGCAAGGACGGCATGGTGTGCACCCACGTTCCTTGGGTCATCAACGGCCATGGTGTTTGGGTAGTCTTCCCTTCGGATGAACAAATCGGCCCCACCCTTGAGCGAATCCCAAAGAAGCAGACAACCGGGTAGAACCAGAAGTGTGTGGTGACTTCTCGCGACTGCGTTTCGCGCGGTTTGTCAGCCGATAGAGATCGTTCCCCTCCAAATAAGAGCGAGCGCCAACGACGCAGCGAGCACCCACAGTAGGATCCCAAGAACGAGTGGACGCACGCCGACTTGCTTCAGCATCGGCTTGGAAATGCCTGAACCGATGAGATAAAGCGTTACGGTGAGGCCGGTTTTCCCGAGACTATTGAGGCGGCCATAGATCATGGATAAGGACGGAACGAATGTGCTCAGCGCCGCTGCTCCGCAGAAGAACAGAATGAACCACGGCCACTTCACTGGTCTTTTACTCTTCCTGATGATCGCCACAGCAAGTGTCACGGGGACAATCCAGAGGGCTCGCGCTAGCTTTACCGTGGTGCCGACCGCTAAGGCCAAAGGGCCGTATCGGGCGGTTGCGCCAACCACCGAACTTGTGTCATGAATGGCCAGAGCGGACCACAATCCGAACTGATTCTGAGTGAGTCGAGCCGCTAGCCCGATCGAAGGGAACGCGAGTAAAGCAATGGAATTCAACACAAAGACGGTGCCGAGTGATACCGTCATCTCCTCTTCCGACGCATTCACGACCTGGCCCATGGCAGCAATGGCACTGCCTCCGCAAATCGCGGTGCCCGCGCTGATCAGCAGTGACGCCTTGCCTTCAACCTTGACGAGACGGCCGAGACCGATCCCAACCAACATCGTGAGCAGGATACTCACAGCGCTGTACAAGAACCCCTTCTGTCCCGCGCGCACCACCTCGCGCAGATTCATTCCAAAGCCGAGGCCCACTACAGACGCTTGCAGCAGCAACGTCGTCAATCTCTTGACGTCGGTTTGATAGGGGTGAGCGAAGGACAATCCGTAGATGATCCCTGCCAGTAGAGCCACAGGTGGGGAGATCAGCCCGCTCGCAGCAACAATGAGACCGCAAAAAAAGATGTTGTTCGAAGTCATTCGGGCAGGACTACACCCTCAGAGCTATAAAACTTCAGTGGTCGACGCCAGCAGAGATGCTTCTCCATGTCGAAAGCGACGCAGGAGTCAAACGGCTTCGAGTAAACATGCAGACTGACGCATCCAGCGCAGGCTTGGTCGGCATTCTCAATCTGGTGAATTGTCTGGAGCTTGTCGACCGTCACGATGCGACCGTCGTTTGCGCAACGCATTGTATCCAATCGTTCGAGTTCCACATGACCTGCTCCTGCGAGGCAGTCCATACCGACAACATTCTGATTCTCCGGGGCACTGCACCGCAGGTATCGATAGTGGTGGGTGAGGATCTCGCCCTGAACAACGGTCATCCACCCGAGCTGACCGTTGTGGGTATGCACGGGAGTCTTCTGCCCGGAGCGCCAACAGATTGCCATCACTTCAAAGAGGCCGTCCTGGTAGATCAAGTTGCGTGTATAGGAGTTCTCCCGCCAGAAAATGTACGGAGCGAGCGCTTCCACTTGCAGATGTGCATCCGCTACAAACTGAGCCACTCTGCCCTTCGTGACCAAGTCGCTTTCGAGGCTACGTAGCCCTTCGATGAAATCACGCACGCTGGTCCGAAGTGGGTGCGTATCAGACACTTTTGGCATTTACACGTACTCCCTGCTTAAGAAATACTTGGGCAGAAAACGCCGTTTGAGCGTCGCGAGGGTAGCGACGCGCCAGCCGTTGGTTCAATTGTGAATGACCGCCGCAAACGAAACGTGCCGAGTAAGGCAGCCTCGCGCGGTGCGCGCTGCGGCACCGCTCAACCTCGCTACTGCAAAGGCACTTCAATCAACTTCTCGTCCCAGTGTTCAGTTGTGAGTTCCCAACGCTTTTTGTCCGCGGCTTCAAATTCCTCGGTGTTGGGAAACACTGCTTTCATTACCTTGGCGCGCTCTTTCTGAACTTCCACTTCCGCATCCATGTCGCGATAGACGATCACCACAAAGAAATCCCAGGCTGGTGAAAGTTCGTGAACGCCACGTTTGTACATGGTTTCGCTCTTCACCAACCCCTGCTTGATTTCGTACTGCATGATTGGATAATGATATTTCTTGTAAAGAGCAAGCCATTCGTCCTGATGGCCAGCAGCAATGTGATAGAAGGCCGCGTTTGTGACCGGCCCCCCCGAGTACCCGGTTGGAGTCTGCGCATGTGCCACAACCGGGGCCGAAGAAGTGCTGAGCAACAGCAATGAGCAATTGAGAACAACCCACGAACACAGCCTGCGTTTCGTCATCTTTCTCTCCTAAGTATTTGCGCTCCTGGGAGGTCGTGCGTTTGAACATGGATCGGTGCACAGGAGTCACCGGGTTATTGCACCCGATAGACAAGAATTCTTGCTTCCTTCTCGAAGTGCGGAACGGACACATAAACTCTGTTGATCTCGGGGACGAATAGCGCGGTCTTGGCTCGTGGAGCGGTTGGAGTCTTGCCCAGCAGGGTGTAGTGCCCCTTGCTGTCAGCGCGATAGACATATAAGAGTCCGCCGTCGGGAACAGGTGCCCCGCACGAGGCATAGATTCTCCCGCTCGGAGGGTCGTAAGCGATGTAATCTACCCAGCCGCCGATCGGAAGGGTGTCCAACTCCTTGCCAGTCTGGGTATCGACGATGTCGATGGTCCCAGCTGTTTCCGTATCCCGGCAGCCCACATACAAGCGGTGCTTGGCCTGATCGAGACCTGCTGCGATGGGTTTCTTGCACTTTGTAATCGGCCAGGTGGTCACGAGCTCGCGCTTTTGGCGATCCACAACGGCGACCAGGTTTCGATCCATAAGGTCCACGTAGATCATGGGTCCGGAGCTCTCCATTGCCATCGCCTCCGGACTCAAAGCCGGCAGTTGGATGTCGCCCAAGCGCTTTGCCGTCGTCGTATCGATCACGGTCAGAAATGCGTGATCCAAGCCGGCATCCTTGCCACCGTTTGTGACATAAAGATATTTCGTGACGGGGTCGTAGCCGATCGAGTCGGCATCGGGCAGATGATCGATCCTCTTGATCGGCTGGTAGTCGCTGCCGCCGTAGATTCGTAACAGTCCGGCTTCCCCGTCAGTGACATAGATCTGGTTAAGATCCTGCCGGTAGAGAACGGAATGAGGGTTCTCAATGCCGGCGATGGTATGGAGCAGCTTCCCAGTCGTGAAATCGATGACCTGGACGCTTTTTTGTGCCTGAGGAGTCGCAAACAACCGATGCCCCTGTAAATCCACGGCAAGGTGGTCGCTGTAGGGCCCCTTGGGAACGTCCGGCAACGCGATGGTCTGGACAAGCGCAACGGGCGCGCCTGACTGTGCATTCGCCTGAAAAACCAGACAAACAGCGATCACGAAAAGAATGAATGGTCTCTTCAAAAATTTCTCCTGCATATCGAAAGGTCTTGCCGAGCGAGAGATTACCTGAACGTGTTCAGTATCCTGACGAGGATACGTAGTTCTGGCGTGGGTTTGGCGTTCCTACTGCACCTCAACTTCTTCGAGGATGTCGATCCACACATCGGTCTGTAGTTCAAAGCGGCGCTGATCAGCCCGCTGGTAATCGGACATTTCCGGATACATCGCACGAATCACTCCTGGCTCCTTTACATGTCCTTCTTCAATGGCGTTCCAGTCACGCCAGACCAGAATTACCTCGTAGTCCCAAGCGGGAGTTTCGGCGCGAAAGCGGCGTTGGTAGATTTTGACGCTCTTAAGCAGACCATCCTTCACGAACCGCTGCATGACTGGGTAATGATATTTCTTATAGAGTTCCAGCCATTCCGTGCGCTTGCCGGGGGGCACTTTGTAATAGACCGCCATCGGGACGGGTGAGTCTGCCGGCGGTGGAATTTCCGTCGTTTGCGCTCCAGCAAAGCTCGCACTGAGCAAGAGCGCACTGAAAAGAAACACAGGCAATCCGAGCACCCCCACCGTTCTCCTCACAATTTGTCCCCCAATATCCTTGAAGAATCTCAAGCTTTCCATCAGCTCGCACGCGTCGCGACGATTCAGCCCAGCCCGACCGCTCGAAAACCTCGGGAGTCGCGCACATGCCCTAGAACACGAGTTTCAGCCCAAACTGAATTTGCCTTGATGCGGTTTGGGTTGCGTCGATCACGCCCGCATTGCCGACGGCGCTCCCGTCCGGATTAAAGAGAGTGTTGTTATCCAAAGGTGGAGCAAAAGTCGTGTGATTGAGAATGTTGAAGAACTCTGCCCGGAACTGCAGGTTCATTCTCTCCGAGAGTCGAGTGTTCTTGAAGAGAGAGAAATCCAAGTTGAGCAGGCCCGGACCGGTGAGCGGATTTCGCCCGCTATTGCCCAGTAATGTGTAGATCTGATTGCCGCTGGTGGTAACCCCCTGTGACGGCGGCATCTGGAAGCACTGGAGTTTGATGTAGTTGTTCGGCTTGCCCGGGTTCACGCCAGAACCGCATCCACCCCCCGACATCCGATTGGGATAGGCGAACGGGTCTGTGTTGTTAAGACCGAGAGGATCGCCGCCCACCAAAACGGTAAAAGGAGCTCCAGTGCTAGCCTGGAGAATCCCTCCGACTTGCCAGCCGCTCGCGATCCATTTTGCGACACCCGAGGAACCTCCCATACCCGGGATCTCCCACGTTCCGCTAAGGACCAGATTTTGGCCAAGGTTGAAATCCGAGACACCGCGACGGAGTTTGGCATCGAAAAAGAACGGCAAGCTGGATGGCGAATTAGCAAACTGATCGCCAGCGATTGTCGACGAGCCCGAATCGATGCTCTTCCCCCACGTGTACGACCCCTGGAATTGCACGCCGTGAGCTAACTTCTTCTCGAGTCCCAACTGTAGGGCGTCATAGTAGGAATCTGCGTCATAGCTGAGCCGATCGATCCTTCCAACGTTGGGATTCAGCGGCGTTCCGATTCCCGCACCCTGAGTGGAATTGCTGGGCCACAGGTACCCAGCGGGCGTCCGCGTGGGCAGCACAATATCCGCGTCATCCGTCCGGAAAGGCAGGTGCACTCCTCTCGAGCCCACGTAGGCGACCGTGGCCACGGTCCCAGGAACTAGCTGCTGCTGGATATTCAGGTTCCATTGCATCACGTAACTGCGGTGCGGATTGGGATCTATAAAAGCTGCACGTTTGCCTGCCAGACTCGTTGGGGAAAAGTTTTGGATGAAATTGTTGTACGCTTGCGTCGGGAAGTCACCTGGATTGAGGCCTCCAGCGGTCACATTCTGGGAAACTGGAGCCGACGCTGACGAAATGATCAGAAGCTGATAAGGGAGTGGAAGAACGTCAAATAACCCCGCCCCACCCCGGATGGAGGTCTTGCCAGTACGAAAGGGGTCCCACGCGAAGCCGACCCGCGGTTCAAAGTTCTTCGTCGTCGG
>CAVUXK010000010.1:0-7704 GCA_963745435.1 uncultured Acidobacteriota bacterium
ACGAATCCTTGCACACGAACAGGCACGGTCCGGTCCATAAGTGGATCCGGCCCCTGACCTTGTCATCCTGAGCGAAGGTGAACAGCTCCCAGCCGAACGTAGTCGAAGCCCCCGGCGACCTCTGTGGAACACCACGAACCTCACCCTCTCTTCCACCAACGGCTGCGGATGGCCACCTCTCGCACCATTCGAACTCTGAACCGCGGGTGCCCCATCCAAGCTCCGCTTGGGCGGGGTTGTTCCGCTGCATCACGAACAACGGCGGGCGGCCCACCTTCGCGCTTTTCGAAAGGTGGGAAGCACGAGCGCCGCAATCTCATCGGATCGCCGTCTTAGTGAGGTGGAGCACAAGGACGGCTTCCAAGGCAGGGTAAGGTCCGTGCCTCCCACCCATCGAACACCGCGATGGGTGGGGCAGCCACAGTTGTCATGGTAGCGTCACCAAGAAGAAGGCGAAGGGCGGCCCCGCCTGCAAAATGTTTTCAAGAACAGGTTAGTTCATGAATCCCATGTGGCGCGCACACTCGTGTGCGCGGATTCAGTCCCTTTGATCTTGTCATCCTGAGCAAAGCGAAGGACCTGCTTTTTGCCGTCGCCAACCGAGTCACTCGCATGACGCACCCTCGAGTGCGGCTGCCGAGGACACGACCCGTCTCTCCCCGGTTTCTTCCCGCCTGTAGTTACTGCCGCTTATTCGGCAGCCAATTGAGCACAAGATAGCTTGCATAAGCAACTAAGGCCTACTTAGAGGTTAAGATTAACTTGAGCTGGGTTCCCACCGGTTGTACACTTCCCTACCGACTGCAATGCGCCCCCCCCGGAAAAGCGCAGCCGATGATAAACGCCCTTCGCTCTTTGCTAAAGCAGGCTTTCTGGCAGCGAGCGATTTCAGTTCTCATCGTCGTTCTCGGCTTCAATGTGGTGAGCTCACTTGATGTGTTTCGACAGAACCTTCCGTTTATTCACAAGTGGCAACTGGTCTTTCACCGTCTCTTGTGCGCGATTACGCCCCGGCCTATCAGTGCGAAGTGGGTCCGAGTAGTGGAAATTGATGACGCCTTACACCGGGAATTGGGTGAGCCCACCGATCGAAACTTCCTTGCCGCTCTTGTGACGAATGCCACGCAGGGCAATGCGGCAGCGGTAGTGCTGGATTTCAAGTTGATTGCGCCTGCTCCCGTCCAGAACACCCACCAACGAACAGACGCTGATGCACATCTGCTGCAGGCCATCCAGAACGCCGCCGACGAGGGTGTACCAGTTGTGGTGCCCTGCTGGCTGAAGAATGCCGACAAGGGCAGGTTTGTGCGACACGCCAACATCTACCTAGATAGCGAACTGCCTTTGCCGGATGCAACCGGAGTCTGTATGCGAGCGGCATGCGCTGTACTTGGGAATGTGAATCTTCCGGTGGATGAAAGACTAATTCCGCTCGTAACAGAAATGGAGAACGACGATCCGTGTCAGCAGTCCCTGGCCTTGTCGGCGACGACTGCTTATGAAAACTCTATTGACCGGCAACCGAGAACGGTCGAAAAGGCCATCGTCCATCACGCGTTGAAGGATCACGAGTTTGTGTTTGGCAGCTTCATCAAGGAAGATGATTTCCAACGCATTTCGGCAAAAGATCTGTCCCAGAAAAACGCGCAAGCCTTGCGAGCTTGCCGCGGCCGCATTGTCCTGATTGGCGGGAAATGGCATTCGGACATGGGGAACGGGGAGTTTGTCGACCGCCACAACACGCCGGTCGGAGACATGCAGGGTCTGTATCTGCACGCGAACTATATTGAAGGTCTGCTCGACGACCGGGACCAGCTCGAGGTGCCGCTCTGGTTTGGGCTGCTGTTTGATCTGGTCATTGGCGGCGCTCTTTATTACTTTTTTCACAAGGCCGACAAAACAGCGGACAAGCTGATCGTAATGGGGCTGTTTTTCATACCGCTGTTCGCAAGTTACATTGTTTTTGCCAATCTAAATCGATATCTGGATTTCGTCCTTCCATTGCTCGGGTGTTTCGTTCATCTCACGGTGGAGATGGTGCGTGAATATTTGAAGCTGCGAAAAGAGAAGCCCGCGTAAGCCATGCGGGGAGGAGTACATCATGATGTCGAAAACAAGTCGCGGGCTCATTGCGGGGGTGGGCGTGGTTGTTGTTCTTAGTGCCGCGCTGCTGTGGGAGCATTTCCACAAGAGTGAGACCAGCAGCGTGGGTGGCGCGGTCGCCTCCCTAGGCGGAGCAGGCATTGCAAATTCGTCCCAAACTGCAAGCGCCTCTGCCTCGCAGGCCATGTCAAAGGATATGCCATCCGCCACATCAGCCGCGTCGGCACATATTCCAACAGTGGCAACTTCCGCGGCTGTGGTGGCATATCACTATATGAATGGAAAGGTGCTTTCTTGCTCTCCGCTGGTTCTAGAAAGGATGCAAGGTACGAAAATCTCGTTTATAGAAGACGAGGCGGATGGCATTCCGTGCACCCAGTACATCGGCAGGACAGTGCGCGTCGAGTTTCGCAACGAGGGAGACGGGAAAGAGGCTTTGGGACTGGTCGAAGTGGGCAATCTCTCGCCAGCTGCAAGCGCCGCAACCAGGTAGGAGTCGTTCACACAGTAGGCGGGGACGCGCAGATATTCCCCAGTCTTTAGTGATGAAAACTAGTGAACGTTCCGTCTGTCCCACGGGTCTCCTCAGGCGGCATCGATACCCCACTCAATCGTACAGAACGCGATTCAATGGGCCACCCGCCGTAGAAGCAGGGAGTGGCTCTCGATGAGAACGAATGCCACCTGTTAGTCCGAGAGAGGGGTCGTATGAGCGAAGTAAGAGCAAGTGCGAAGGCAAGAATCGATCGGCAAGAATACTTCATGGGAATTGCTCTTGCCGTCAGAGAACGGGCCGATTGTCGAGGTCAGAAGGTTGGTGCGGTCATCGTTGTCGAGGACCGAATCGTCTCGACCGGTTATAACGGCACTCCCACGAAGATGGTCAACTGTTCGGATGGAGGATGTATTCGCTGTCTCAATCGTGAGAAGAAATATCCGTCCGGAACCGGCTACGATCTCTGTATCTGCGTTCATGCAGAACAGAATGCCATCATCTCAGCGGCCCGATTTGGTATCAGCATCCAGGGGGCTACGCTGTACACCACGACGCAACCATGTTTTGGATGCCTTAAAGAAATGCTGCAAGCCAGAATCAGCTGCGTTTACTACATCCATCCCTGGATGTCACCGCGCGACGATGATCAGAATCGTCAATATCGAATTCTAATGGGGCAGTTCCCAGAAGGTGTTAATCAGCTCGATGTCGACGACAAACGCAAAGACTGGGCAATTCCCGTCACTGCACCCGCAACAAAGGTCATAGACGGACATGGAATGGAAGACATCTGACTGTCCTTTGTCTCACTTTCAACTAGCGATTTGCCTTCGCATGGACTCGGACAACGACTTGGGCGAAAAATGTCGCTCAAAGGGCGGGCGGCCGATGTCTTGGTCATGATGCCTCCCTCCGAGAGACATCCACCCGATGTGCGGCCGCCTCGAGAGTTTGTCCCAGACTCACGGATATCTCTCGCCTTCCGTAGTTCTAGCCCAGTGACGGTACTGTGTGACGCTCGCTGAACACGCATCCCGGCAGGACTTTTGCCGAACCGACGGGTTACAAATCCCGTGACGCGTGGCTAACGCAATCGCGCCTCGC
Source organism: uncultured Acidobacteriota bacterium (assembly GCA_963745435.1). Lineage (GTDB taxonomy): Bacteria > Acidobacteriota > Terriglobia > Terriglobales > Acidobacteriaceae > Gp1-AA133. The sequence goes on from CAVUXK010000010.1 coordinate 3,704, forward strand.
TCAACAACTCAAAAGGGGAGATGGGGAAAGATGAAGCCGTTCTCAAAAATACTCTTTTGCGCAGTTTTCATATTTGCTGGATTGGGACTTTCCAACTTGCAGGCGCAGGAGGGCGGCGCGTGGTGAACCGTCCGTCCTGCACATTCGGCAATCTCAGACTACCTCCCAGGGCTCCCAGAACGGTTTTCCCACATTTCTTGCCGTGTATCACGTACTCGACGGCGCAAAGTCGCCGGCTGAGTTACTGGGACTTACCGGGACGATCTCACTCAAGAACTTTGATCCAACTTTCAGCGAAGTCCTGTGGGCATTGGTCTATTGGCAGGGAGAATGTCCAGCGCACGACATCAACTTGAGTCAAGCTGCGGGTATCCTTTGGAGCGACATTCTGAAGAATCCCTCGCAGTCGGACTCCATCATTCCTCGTGAATCTCGATTTCCCGCACCCTCTACCGATGACGGGATGTGTGGGCCTTTACTATGGCGGCGGGCCGTTGATTGAAGGCAAGGCAACCATGTCGGCCGACCTCAACCTGAGGTACAGGCCGGTGAAGAATCGCAAACCCGAACACGGTGGTCGATCTCGGCGGCGAATATTGTTTTGGGCAGGATTGGGGCTGCCAGAATGCCACCGCGATTGATGGAGAGGCATTCGCGGTTCCGATCACGACGCTGCCGGCCGGGCATTTGGTGGAGCTCTATGGAAACATCAGCGACAGCACGTTCGATGGGACGCAGGACTACGGGCCGATTCCGACGGGCAAATCGTGGGGCGCTGTGAATGACTTCTATCTGCTCCCTGGAGGGTGTGGGATATTCGCGGAGAATCTCAATAGCCAGGGGTTCCCAAATCCGGCACCGCTATCGACTCTGCACAGCTGGCTACCTCACGATGCGCTGCATCTCGCGAGCCTCCCGCTGGTAGATAGGATTACCTCCGGCGAAACGGGCAAGGCAACGCTGCAAGGCCAGCTCGAGAATATTTTCTCCGTTCCGGTGAAGGTGAACGCCGGAGATTGCATGGTTGTGATCTATGGCAGAAGCGGCAACGGAGCGACTGACAACGAAACCCAGATGAAGGCTTTGATTGCCCCGTAGGGAAGACAAAAAAGCCCCGCTCACCCGAGCGGGGCTTTTGCTACACCTGAGACCTATCACCCAAGACCCAAGACCTAACACCTGAACCCCTAGTCCCGAACTCCATCCATAAACGCCCGCAGCTTCCGCGAGCGCGACGGATGCCGCAGCTTCCGCAGCGCCTTGGCCTCGATCTGCCGGATACGTTCGCGCGTGACCGCGAACGACTGGCCGACTTCTTCGAGCGTGTGCTCGCTGCCGTCCTCGAGCCCAAAACGCATCTTGATGACCTTTTCCTCGCGCGGCGTCAGCGTACGCAGCACCTGCGAAGTCTGGTCTTTCAAGTTGACGTTGATCACGGCTTCGGCCGGAGACACCACGCCCCGGTCCTCGATGAAGTCGCCCAGGTGCGAATCTTCCTCTTCGCCAATCGGCGTTTCGAGGGAGATCGGTTCCTGCGCAATCTTCAGCACCTTGCGGACCTTGGCCACCGGAATATCCATGCGCTTGGCGATTTCTTCCGACGTCGGTTCGCGTCCCAGTTCCTGCACCAGCTGCCGCGACGTGCGGATCAGCTTGTTGATCGTTTCGATCATGTGCACCGGGATACGAATCGTACGCGCCTGGTCAGCAATGGCACGAGTAATCGCCTGCCGAATCCACCACGTGGCATACGTCGAGAACTTGTAGCCACGGCGATATTCGAACTTGTCCACCGCCTTCATCAAGCCGATGTTGCCTTCCTGAATCAGGTCCAGGAACTGCAGTCCGCGGTTCGTGTACTTCTTCGCGATCGAGACCACCAATCGCAGGTTGGCTTCGATCAGCTCCCGCTTGGCGTGCTCGGCGTCCATGTCGCCCTGGATGATCTCGCGCTGCGTGCGCTTGAGCTCCAGGAACAACACGCCCGCTTCCTGCTCGAGCTTCTCCATCTCGGCGCGGATCGAGCGAGCCTGCCGGCGGTATTCTTTTTTCTGGTCCTCGCTGCGGGTCGGCGTCGGCTTTCCGTTCCAGGTTCTGGGCCTGGCGGTCGAGCGAACGCATGCCGTCGACGGTCTTGTTGACCCGCTCGATCAGCCGCTTGCGCTCGTTGTTGGTGAAGCCGAGTTTGCGCACCGCGAGCGATACGCGCACGATGCCGCGCCCGAGAGCCATCCGGTACTTGCGATGGTCCTTGGGACGCTTCTTCTGCGAAACCGCCGCGAACTTCTCCTGCAACTGCCCGGCTTTCTTGTAGTGTTTGGCAAGGTCATCGATCTTGCCCGTGAACTCCTTCAGCCGGTTCTGCAGGATGTCGTCGGTGATCTCTTCTTCGTCGAACGTGACCACTTCCTTGATGGAGCGCACGCCCTTTTTCAGGTCGTCGCCCATCGCCAGCAGTTCGTGAATCACGATCGGCGAGCGCGAGAGCGCCTTGAGCACGCGCAACTGCCCGCGCTCGATCCGCTTCGCGATCTCCACTTCGCCCTCGCGCGTAAGCAAGGGCACAGTCCCCATCTCCCGCAGATACATGCGGACGGGGTCGTTGGTTTTTTCCAGGGCGCCGGGGGTGAGGTCGAGTTCGACATCTTCGGCGCCTTCTTCGGCTTCCTCGAATTTTTTATCGAGTGCGGAGGAAGGCATTTTCGGGCCTTCGAGCACGTCGATACCTTGCGTACCGATAGTGGTCAGCAGATCGTCCAGGTCTTCGGGGCTGTGCACATCGTGCGGGATCAGGTCATTGACTTGATCGTAGGTCAGGTATCCCTTTTCTTTGCCTGTGTCGATCAGCTTTTTAATGTCGTCGTACTTGTCGTCAAGAGCCAAGACGGATTATCCTCAAAACGCCCCGGAGGGCGCCCATTTCTTTTTCTTCCAATGGTGGGACGTGGCAATGCGGGATTGTGCCGTGAGGCACAAACTTATGGATTATAGCAGACGAGCGACATCCCTGCCATCAGGCAGTGTGGGTAGAACCCGTTTCGCTCACGCTGCACCCGCTTGATGGCTTAGATGCTTTTTGCACCTCCTCTGCTCCATTTTCTGCAGCTTTCTCAAGGGCTTGCCCGATTCTCTTTTCTTCGCGAGAAACGCCGAGGGCTGCAGTAAGACGCACGCCGGGGCCCTCCGGTTTTGCCCAAAATCTCTGAAAGCCAAGATTTTTACGCCGGACGCCGGTGCGCGGGTGTGTTTTCATCGGCCGGGGAGGGATCGCGCAGAGCGTGCTTCAGACGGACTTTCTCCTGCAAGAGCGCTTGCATCTCGACCGGATCCTTGCGGGCCGCGGTCTCGAGCTCGCGCTGAACGTCGTCCAAACGACGGCGCAAGTGAATGCGCCGCAGCGCGCGGACCGCGCCTTCCAGCCGCTCGGCCGTTAATTCCTCATCTTCTTTCAGCAGAATGGTCGCCAGGCGCCGGCGGTCGCCTTCGGAAAACGGCAACTGCATCAGGTCGGCCACTTCCAGCGCGCCGGCCCGAGCAGCGTGTCGATGAGAGACTCGGTTGCCAACCCTGTATGCAGTCGCTCGCTCTGGAGGCGAAGCGCGCCTGCCGGGCGGGATCGAATTCTTCCTCGGCGCCGTCGCGCGCCGAGAGATGCTCCTGACCGCTTTGCATCTCATGCGCGGATGCGAGAGCGCGAACCAGAATCCGCTCCGCGTCCGTGATCTGCGCTTCGACTGGCGCCTTCACTGTTGCCGCCGATCGGCTGGCCGCCACATGCTTCAGTTCCTGCCGCAGTACGGCCGAGTCGATGCCCAGCTTTTGCGCGATCTCGTGCGCCAACTCGTCGCGGACGATCCGGCTGGGCACGCGCTGAATGTGGGGGAGCAGATGATTGATCGCCTTGACCTTGCCTTCGGGAGTACGCACCGGGAATTGCGTCCGCGCGCGCTCGATCAGGTAATCGAAGTAGCGCTGTGAGTGGCGCAGCGCCTCGACGTAGG
>CAVUXK010000011.1:0-144535 GCA_963745435.1 uncultured Acidobacteriota bacterium
TTCGTCTTTTGAAGAATACGTCAAAGACCTGCCACCCTCGATTTCATTTCGCCTGCGCGGCACCAAAAAGCATTGGCGATGCAATTGGCGCAGTCGTCACGGTAATCGTGGATGGAAGTCGGCAGACCAAGACGCTGCAGGCCGGGTCAGGGTTCCTCTCGCAACACACGAAGGAAGTGTTCTTCGGACTTGGAAATACGAAAGGGCCAGTGCAGGCTTCCGTGCGCTGGCCCAGTGGCTTTGTGCAGAAGTTGGACGGCTTGCCGCCAAACCATCGTGTGGTGATCGAAGAGGGCAAAGACCCGCGGTCGGAGCCGTTTGCGGCGTTCCGTCCGGCAGTGCCCGGATTTAGTACAGCTAACCCCAGGGTCGAATCGCTTCCAGAAGCTGTCGAAACCTGGCTGCTCGCCCCGGTGCTGGCTCCCCATTTCAGCCTTCCAAATCTGGCCGGAGGTGCTGGACGCCCCAGTCCCGCTCCGCGGCAAAAAAGTCCTTCTTCAGTTTTGGACGACTGAGTCGGAGGCGTGTGTGGAGGATCTTCGAAGGCTGGAATCCCACGCCACGCGCTGGAAGCAACTTGGTTTGCAGTTGCTCACCGTGAATACGGATGGCCCTGACGATTCCAAGCTTCGCGCATTGGCGGAAAGGGAAGCATCCACGATTCCTCCTTTGTGTGGAACCGACGACGTATCCGGCACCTACAACGTGCTGTACCGCTACCTGTTCGATCGCCATCGTGACCTGCCGCTTCCGACGACCTTTCTGATCGACGAGCGTGGCGAGATTGTGAAGATCTATCAGGGCCCTCTCGAAGCCGGTCTGATCGAGCGCGACATCACGAACATTCCACGGACAGTCGCGGAGAGACTTTCGAAGGCTCTGCCATTTCCGGGTGTGACCGACGCGACGGAGTTCCAGCGGAATTATCTTGCGCTTGGATCGGTGTTCTTCCAGCGCGAGTATTTTGAGCAATCGAGGACCTTCTTCGAACTTGCCCTGCGCGACGATGCTGCGAGTGCGGAAGCCCTGTATGGGTTGGGAAGCGTATACCTCAAGCAGTCAAAGCCGACGGAAGCGCGTGCCTACTTCGAGCGTGCGGTGAAGGCTCAGCCAAACTTCCAAGAGACTCTGCCGAATGCATGGAACAATCTGGGCCTGATCGAGACGCAGCAAGACCGCACAGATCAAGCGATCCCTATGTTTGAGCAGGCTCTAAAACTCAGCCCGAACAACCTCATCGCGCTCGACAACCTGGCCAGTGCATATCGCCAGCAGAGGCGTTGGGAGGAAGCGCGCCGCGTTTTGGAACGCGCTCTGTCGGTCAGCGCCGACAACCCCGAGGCGAACTACAGCCTTGGGATGGTGTATGCGCAAACCAACGATAACCAGCGTGCATACGACTACCTGCAGCGAGCGTTGCGGGCGCGTCCCGACTATCCTGAGGCCCTGAACAACCTGGGAGTGCTTTATTTGCGCACGGCTCGGCGCGACGACGCAGTGAAGAGTTTTGAGGAATGCATCCGCGTTGCCCCCGACTTTGACCAAGCGTACCTGAATCTCGCCCGCGTATATGCTCTCGAAGCGGATCGCGACAAGTCCCGTGCGGTTCTGCAGGCGCTGCTGAGTCGCCATCCGGACCATGCCGTCGCGAAAAAAGCGCTTGCGGAGCTAGACCAGTGAAATAGATCGAAGAACCTTTTAAGTGTCTTGAAATCGAAGAACCCTTACTTCGCTATTGCCGCGGGCGTAGGCGCGATCAACAAGTCAACCATCATCTTGTAGAGCTTTTCGGTATCCAGGTCGACCTGAATCTCCACCGTTTGCAGATCGACCGCTGGCTTATCTTTCTCGACCAGGTCAACACGCTCCCGTATCCGGCGCCGCGATCAAGGTCCACGTCCATGAAGCGGGTTTCTGTTTTCGTGATCAGTGAGGGATCGAGCCACGCCGCCGCGGTCAACTCATCCCACAGATAGTTGTACTCGCCGAAAAGCCGTCCGTACTTGCCGATGTACTTGGCCGTTGGCGTGGCCCCCGCCCCGATACGCTGGATCAGTTCCTTCGTCATTTTCGTTTTTACCGAGATGTCGACCGGGGTGCACACGATCTTTTTCCACGGTGCGCGGAGCACGATGTGGGCCGCCTCCGGATCGAACCAGAGGTTGAATTCATGCCGGGGATTGTTCGCGAACTCCGGGTCGGCAGTCTGGGGATTCAGGCTGGCACCCATGAAGATCAGTTGCTGCGCTAGCTTCGGAAACTCCGGGTCGATCGAGATGGCGAGCGCCAGGTTGGTCATCGGGCCGCCTTCGTAAATCGTGATCTCTCCCGGATACTGGTGAACCATACGGATCAGGAAATGTGCGGCGTCTTCCTGAGCCGCCTTGGTCGCAGGCTTACCCTCGGGCATCTCGCCCAATTCGTCGGCTGGGTGATAGAAACGCGGTGTCCATGCCCCGACCCACTGGATCAAGCCGTAACGCTTCTCCCAAAGCTCGGTTTCCTGTTTGCGCCGTACGAGCGGATACTCCGCGCCCGCCACCACCGGAATATCGCTGCGCCCAATAATTTCAAGAGTGCGCAGTGTGTGCGCAACCTCTGACTTCAGCCACGCGTCCCCGGTGACGACCGTGATGCCCAGCACTTCAGTTTGCGGAGATTGAATGAGCAGCAGAATTGATTGCTGATCGGTCCCGGCCGGCCCGGCTGCGTCTTGATCGATGATGATCTTTCGCTTCGTACCTTGTGCCGCGCACATTGCGCAAACCAGCATCAGCACAAGCATCGCGAATCGCCTACTCGCTCTTCCCAGACGCATGGATGGTCCTCTCGCTCCCAGCTACTTTTTTCCCGCCAGCCGTCCAATCAACAGATCAAAGAATCTTGCCGAGTCGACGTCCACGGCTACGTTCGTGTTGGGAACATATTTGTCTCTCAACACTGGAGAAGTTTTCATGCTAGCCATCGTCGGCGCCGACCCGCGAATCGGCATGTTCAAAGCCGCTTGTTTCTCGGCGTCGGGACGGCGGCGCAAATCTCCGGCCGACGGGCTGTAGCCAAGCGTCTGGCCGGCAGTCAACTCGCCGGTGGTCTCCACGTCGACGTAGTATTCCTTCCACTTCAAAATCGACGGGTCGAGAAATGCAGCTACCGCCAGGGAATCATGCATATTTGGGCCAACCAGAAAGCCTTGCTCGCGAGTGTGGTCGATGGCGTGCCGAGCGATCTTTGCCGCGGCCTGGCTCACAGGATTCTGTGCGGCTTCGAGCACACGCACGTGTTCATCCGTAAGCGAAGTCCGACGCGTCACATCCAGGCCCACCATCGTCACAGGAATTCCCGACTGGAAGACGATTCGCGCCGCCTCGGGATCGACATAAATGTTGAACTCAGCCGCGGGCGTGATGTTTCCGCCTGAGAGCGAGCCTCCCATCATTACGACGCTCTTAACCAGCGACGCGAGTTCCGAGTCGCTGTTGAGTGCCTCCGCCACGTTGGTAAGCGGTCCCACCGTGATCAGCGTTACCTCTTTCGGATATTTTCTTATCACCGAGCAAATCAGCTCAGCGGCGGGTTGGGCGACGGGCTTGAGGGTTGGCTCCGGGAACACCGCGCCTCCCAGCCCGTTCTCGCCATGCGCATAGGCTGCTGTCACCAGCCGGCGCAGCAGGGGAGCCTTCGCGCCCGCAGCCACCGGGATGTCGGTGCGTCCGGCAATTTCCACCATGCGAAGAGCATTCGGAAGCGTGAGTTCGAGCGGCACATTTCCGGCAACCGCAGTGATGCCCTCGATCTTCAGTTCGGGAGACCGCATGGCGAGCAGCAGAGCAAACGCATCGTCCACGCCCGGATCGGTGTCGATGAGAACCCGCGACGCACGAGGGCTCGCCTGCCCCTGAACGGCTGGAATGGCGCCGGTTTTCGCCAGCACCCTGCCTGACAAAGCGGTGGCTGCCAAGGCTACGGACGATGCCACGAATTGCCGTCGCGAGACGCCGGCCGTTTTCTCTTCGCTCATTTTCGGCTCCTGTTTCATTTCGCCGACCGGGGCGGTCGCGTCATCAATTCGACATAGAGGTCGTACAACTTCTTGGTGTCGACATCGAACTGCACTGTAGCTTTTTGCTGCCAGGGTGGTGCCTCGGCCTTTGTGTCCCAGAAGAGCGTTTCGCCGTAACTGGGGCCGTGGTCGACATCGATGTCCACGTACATTTCTTTCTGTCGTGTGACGATCGACGGATCGATCATGGCCGCCGCCGAAAGCTCATCCCACATGAAGCTCTCCACCGCGTAGGCGGTCAGATATTTCGCGACCGGAGTGTCGGCTTTGGCGATCGCTGCCTTCACTGCTGGATTGACAGTTGTCTTGACGGAGATGTCGATCGGCGTGATGGTAATGCTCTTCCACGGCGAGCGCATCACGATGCGCACGGCCTCCGGATCGAACCACCAGTTGAATTCCCGACGGCCATCGACGCCGGTGATCCCGCCGTTGTCGGCGTACATGCCGCTGCCCATCAGTACCAGGGATTTTGCAAGCGTGGCCACTTGCGGATCGAGCCGGAGCGCCAGCGCGATGTTGGTGAGCGGACCGCCGGCCCAGATCACAACTTCGCCCGGGTATTTGTGGACGGTCTTCACGATGAAATGAGCGGCATCTTCATCGAGTGCCTTGATGTGCGGCTCGCCCTCCACCAGAGGAGGCACGACGTTGGGTTCGTGGTAACCGGCGCGGAACGCAGGCGGGGTGCCCTCGGGCCGCTTCGAGAAATCGCTCCAACAGCCTTTGTAGCGAAGCACGCCGTAGAGCTTTTCCCATCGCTCAGTTTCTTCTTTGGAATTGAGCAGTGGGAACTCAGCGCCGGCGATGACGGGAACGTCAGTACGGCCGGCAATTTCGAGCAGGCGCAACGTGCGTTGCGTCTCCTCTTTCACCCACTGGTCTCCACTGACCGTCGTGATCCCCAGCACGTCAAATTTGTCCGATTGCAGGAAAATCAGGATCGACTGCATGTCGGTCGTGGCGGGGCCGCGTGCGTCCTGATCAACGATGACTTTGATTTTCTGCCCTTGCGATGTTCCTGCGGAGATGCACAGAGCAGCCACCCATAGCGCCATCGTGCGTGCGTTCATGGATTCCCTCGATGAGCTGATTCTCGCCTCTTGCGATCGGCCGGAACGTATTGTCGTTCAACAAAGCGGCAGGCAAGCATCGCATTGTAACGCAGCAGATGAGTGCATTGCGTCTTTCACGGGCATGTTTGTCGGCGATTGCAGTCCTCCGAAAGGGAACACTAGAATGATCCGCGGAGCCGTTAAGATTTTTACGCGAACCATGTTTCGATCCTACCCAACGCGTCTGGCATTCTGCAGCCCTCGCGCGCGCTCGGGACTCTTCCTCGTGCTGCTGGCTTTTATGGCCCTTGGTCACGCACAGGTCTCCTCGAAATCGTCAACACTGGGAGGCATGGTTCGTGACGCGCACGGCTTGGCCGTGGAAGGGGCCACAGTCCATCTGCTGAAGCGCGGAGCTTCGGCGGACCGAAAACTCCAGACCGACGCAAAGGGCGAGTACCGTTACACAGAACTTGAGAGTGGGGAATACACGCTTCGCGCGGTAAAGCCCGGCCTCCCGGACGCGACCTTTGGCCCGTTCACACTTCGGGAAGGCCAAAACACACGGATCGAACTACTACTCGGAGCTCCGGACCAAAAGCAGGCGGGCGCAACTACCGATGCTCCCCAGTTCTTTGATCAGCCGCAATTCACGGTGGCCGGGGTGACCGACGCCATGAATCATGGTGGCCACGGTTCCGATGCGGTCTCGCGCACCACGCAGTCGCTGACTCGTGAAGTGAGTGCGCTGAACAGCACAGGTTCGTCCGCGCCTTCCCCTGAGGCTGAAGCATCGCTGCGTGCCACGCTCCAAAGCAATCCCGCGGATGTTGACGCGAACCTGCGGCTCGGTAAGCTTCTGACTTTAGCAGGAAAACCTGCTGAGGCCGTGCCCTTCCTCGAACACGCCCACCAACTCCATCCCGATCATGACAACGCTCGCGAGTTGGCCAGCACTTACCTGGTTCTGGGCAAATTGCCGGAAGCCCGCTCCACAGCAGAGGCCGCCCTGGTTCGACAAGACAGCGCCGATCTTCATCACTTGCTGGGCGACATTGACGAAAAGCAGCACGAGCCTCTGCAGGCCGTTCGCGAGTACCAGCGCGCTGCCGAACTTGATCCCAGCGAAACGAATCTCTTTGATTGGGGCACTGAACTTCTCGCGCATCGCACGCTGCAGCCGGCGATTGAAGTCTTCACACACGGGCATCAACGCCACCCGCAATCCGCGCGCATGCTGGTGGGGCTCGGGGTCGCGTGGTACGCGAGCGGGTCAGTAGACCAAGGTGCGAAGTACGTTAGCCAGGCAGCCGATCTGGAGCCTGCGAACCCTACTCCGTACGTTGTGCTGGGCAAGATGTCGATCGCCGAGCAGACGACTTCACAGCCCGTTCTCGACCGCCTTGCCCAATTCGCCAAACGGCAGCCCGAAGACGCACTGGCGAACTACTATTACGCAGTCGCTCTCTGGAAGCACGATCAGACATCGCGATCCGGTGAAACATCACGCCAAGTCGAATCCCTGCTCGAAAAAGCGCGGCAAATTGATCCCAAGTTGGCCGGCGCATCGTTGCAGTTGGGCATTGTCTTTGAAGACGGTCGCGACTTGGCTCGCGCCGTCGAGTCGTACAAGGCGGCCATCAACGCCGACCCACAGCTCAGGGAAGCGCACTATCGCCTGGCGCAGCTTTACCGCCGTACCGGAGAGAATGCCAAGGCCCAGCTGGAACTCGCTGCCTACAATCGCATTTCACGCGAGGTGCTTGACCAGAACGAACGCGAGGCCCACGAGATTCCGCAATTTGTTTATACTCTCCGCGATTCCAAGTCACCTGCACCGCAGCAATAGCAAGCCTGGGGGCGTCCCTGAACTCCAATCCGCTCGATCGCTACTTCAAGCTCACAGAAAATCAAACCACGCTGCGCCGAGAAGTCGTGGGAGGCATCACGACCTTCATGACGATGGCCTACATCGTCGTCGTGAATCCGCAAATTCTTTCGCAAGCCGGAATGCCTTCCGACGGCGTTGTGTTCGCCACGTGCATCTCGGCAGCCGTCGCTTCGCTCGTCATGGGCCTGTACGCCAACTACCCCATCGCGATGGCGCCCGGGATGTCTCTGAACGCGTACTTTACATACTCGGTCTGCCTGGGAATGGGAATTCCGTGGCGCACGGCGCTCGGCGTTGTGTTTCTCTCGGGCGTCTTGTTTGTTCTGCTGACGGTCACACGCATCCGCGAGCAGATCGTGAACGGCATCCCCGACGGCCTCAAACATTCGACCGCGGCCGGAATCGGCATGTTCATTGCGTTCGTGGGACTGCGCAACGCGAAGCTGGTGGTCGCGAATCCGGCGACGTTTGTCAGCCTCGGCAACCTTGCGTCGAAGGAAGTCGTTGCCGCCTGTTTCGGCATCGTTCTGACGCTCATCCTGATGGCCCGGAAAGTGAATGGAGCGATCCTGTTGGGGATTGCGGGCACGATGATCTTCGGCATCTTCGCGGGAGTCGCCGCGCGCCCGGCGGCGTGGGTTTCCATGCCGCATCCCAGTTCCACGCTGTTTCAACTCGATCTCCGGGCCGCGTTGCACTTGGGGTTGCTGGAGATCATCTTTGCTTTTCTGTTCGTGGATCTTTTCGACAACGTCGGCACCTTGGTCGGGGTCTGCGAACAGGGTGGCTTCGTCAAGGATGGCCGAATCCCGCGCGTTGGACGTGCTCTGCTGGCCGACGGCATCGGCACCATGGTCGGAGCCCTCACCGGCACGTCAACCGTCACCAGCTACATCGAGAGCGCGGCAGGCGTGGCCGCAGGTGCGCGTACGGGCCTCAGCAACGTCGTAGTGGCCCTGCTGTTTGCCGCAGCCGTGTTTTTCGCCCCAGTGGCCGGAGCGATCCCGGGCTTCGCAACCGCACCAGCGTTGATCCTGGTGGGCGCGCTCATGACCCAATCCATCGCGCAGATTGCCTGGACCGACTTTACGGAGGCTTTTCCGGCCTTCCTGACGGTCCTGGCCATGCCGCTGACTTTCAGCATTGCCACCGGGTTGAGCCTGGGAGTGATTGCCTACACGATTGTGAAAGTTGGGACTGGGCGCTATCGGGAAGTCAGCCCGGTTCTCTGGATACTGACCGTGCTGTTCATCCTGCGTTACGTCTACCTGGCGGCGGCATAGCGTCAGTGCGCCGACTGAATCGGCGCCGTCATCAGCTGGATGAACATTCGGTAGAACTTCTGCGTGTCGAGGTCCGTCTGGATTTCGACCAGCGACACCGGAACGCCTGGCTTGTCCTTTTCGGACCACGTCAGCGTGTTGCCATACCCGGCGCCGTGGTCCACATCCACACTCATGTAGCGCGACTCATGCTTCGTGATGATGCTCGGATCGATCCAGGCCGCCGCCGCGAGTTCGTCCCACAGGAAGTCTGAGCCCGGCCCGGGCTGGTAATACTTGGCAACATAGTGAGCCAGCGCGGTTCCGCCCGCATCGATCTCCTTAATCATCGCGGGAGTCAGGCGAGTCCTCACAGAAATGTCGGTAGGCGTGCAGACAATCTTCTTCCACGATGCGCGCAGCACTGTGTACGCCGCTTCGGGATCGAACCAGAAGTTGAATTCATGCCGAGGCGTGTTCTCAAACTCCGGGTCGTCGCTAACCGGGCTCAAACTACCTCCCATGAAGACAAGCTGCTCCGCCAGTTGCGGGAACTCCGGGTCGATCGTGAGCGCCAGCGCGAGATCGGTCATCGGGACCGCCTTCGTAGATCGTGACCTGGTGCGGATACTGATGCACCATCCGAATCATGAAGTGAGCCGCGTCTTCAGTCGCAGCCTTGCTCTTCGGCAAGCCCTCCGGCAGTTCAGGAATGACGGACGCCTCGTGCCACCACCGATCGTCCCAAGCCCCGGCGTAGGCAACCTTCCCATACCGTTGCTGCCATAGCTGAGCTTCCTCGCGGCGATTGACGAGAGGGAATACGGCTCCGGGAATCACGGGCACATCCGTGCGCCCGATGATTTCGAGTAAGCGCAGGGTGTGCGCAATCTCCTCGTCGCGCCACTGGTCGCCGCTGACGACGGTGATCCCGAGCACCTCGACCTGCGGCGACTGCAGCATCACCAGCAGCGTCTGCAGATTGCTGCCGCCGGGGCCGGAGCAGTCTTGATCGATGATGACCTTGCGGCGAGGCTGGGCGTGAAGGAGGGAAGCGAGAAGAATCGTGACCACCAGCTCAATAAAATTCAAACGACGCATTTGCACAGATCCTTGAGCCTTCTGAATTCAAAAAGTAAGGCAGATGAACCCCGAGGGGTTCATCTGCCAGGAACATCCTTACGAAAAGCTGCGCGCTAGAACTGTAGCTTCAAAGCAAATTGGATCAAGCGCGGATTGTTGACCGTTCCGTTCACCACCCCGAAGGTAGACGGCGAGTCGACGTCGTTTCCAGGCAGGGCGTACTGCGGATGATTGAAAAGGTTGAAGAACTCTGTCCGGAAATCCAGTCCCATTCCCTCGCGGAAGGGGAGCACGAACCGCTTGATCAACGAAAAGTCGGTGTTCACAAAGCCAGGTCCGTAAACGGGAGAACGCGAGGCGTCTCCCAATTCACCAGCTTGAGGATCTGCAAAGCACTGAGTATTGAACCACTTGAAAATGCTGGGACTGCTCGCTCTCGCCCCACAGGTCTGATTGGGTCGATTTACGCTCGCACCGTTGTCCGTGAAGGTAACACCGGAACCGTTGTTGCTGGCAATGAGGAACACCGGGAATCCCGATGTCACTTTCTCAATTACATTAATTCGCCAGTTACCCAGAACGGCGTTGAGAGGGCCATTCCAGTCGCCGCCGAAGCGTTTGCCCTTCCCAAAGGGCAGATCATATAGAACGCTGGCAGTGAATTGATGATTGAGCTGGATTTGAGACAGCGCCCAATCCGCTTTCTTGGTGTTAGGCAGGGGCCAGTAGATCGCGCCTACGCTCGTTCCCAGCCCATCGTTGTAACCCGAATCGAAATTGCGGGCGTACGTGTATCCGAGGAGCGCGTATAAGCCATGCCGTGCGCTCTTCGTTTCCGCTTTCACCTGAAGCGAATCGTACCGCGACGCGCCCACATCGTTCACGTTCGCAATCGTGGGGAACTGCGGATAAGGCGCGGTGGTGGTACTCCGCCCGCAGCCCAGTGTGTAGCCGGGCACTTCGTCCGCCCCTCCGGGACATGCTAAAGGAGAAGTGACGTTCAGGTTCAATCCGTACACCAGGATGCGCGATCCTCTTGAGCCGGCGTACCCAGCTGTAACCACAACATCGCCCGGAAGTTGGTGCTCGATGTTGAGGTTGAACTGCTGCATCCTGCCCTGTTTGAAGTTGAGATTCTGTGAGGTAATCGCCCCGCCAAAAGTCGCAGGATCGGTGGGCTGTACTGCGAGCGGGAATCCATCTGCCAGTACAGTCGCTGAGCCTGCTGGTACCCCAAAGTTAAAGAACGCGGACTCAGCAAAGAATGGTGGATTTTGCCATAACCCCTGAGCGCCCTGGTTCCACGACGAGTCATGGAAAATCGCGTATCCGGCTCGCAACGCAGTGTTCTGGCTCCCGAAGAACTTCCAGGCCAGACCGATGCGGGGCTCAAAAGCCGTCTTGTCCCACTGAACTCCAACACGTCCATCTGAGTTCAGGCCAGGAACCAGGAACTTGCCGGAGGCAAAGTCGAAGTTGGACTGCCGGTTTTCGTTCTCCGTAACTGGCGTCACCAAGGACCAAGCCACGCCTAGATTGACGGTCAGGTTCTTGGTTACGCGCCAATCGTCCTGGACAAACGGACGGAACATCTTCCAGCGGCGGCCCGTGATCGAACCCTGGAATAACGTGTCGTGAAGTCCAAGATCCGGCAACCCAAGCAGCAGATTTGCGGCAGCATCTCCGGAATAGTCGCTGTTGATGACCCAGAAGCCGTCCTGGAATCCGATCGCTTCGACGTTCATCTGGTTTGCGCGAATCGAACCACCGATGTGGATATCGTGGTTTCCACGAATCATGTCGAAGGAGTCGGAAATCGAGAACACGTTGGTGCCACCCTGAAACGGAGCGAACCCGCGGTCGCCCAGCGCCCAGTACGTGCTCAACTGCGTCGACGTCAATCCGCAACTGGCACCGCCCAGGTTGGCTCCCGGAATGCCCAGTTGCTGCGCCTTGCAGGTCCCGTTTCCAAACGAACTGATCTTGTTGAAAATGCGGTTGAACCCAGCGTTGATCTGATTCAGCGTTCGATCGGAGAATACGTGCGTTTCTGAGAATGCAATGTTGCGGCCGTGGTTCGTGATGTTCTGCGTGCTGCCGAAAGCATTCTGTTCAGCAAAGCCGTCGCTGCCGCCGGGGATGAAGGAAACCGCCTGATCGTAGCTGAAGCGCGCGAACATCGAATCTTTGTTCGAGAAGTTGTGATCCACGCGCACATCAAATTCGCCTTCGTTCAGTTTGCGAACCGGCACGCTCGAGAAGTTGAATCCATTCCCGTTTGCATTGGCCGCCGGGTACAGCTGGATCATCTGCGACCCAATGTTGTCGAAGAGACCGGAGGGAATTTTGTTGCAGGGAGAGCCGCCCGTCTGCGACCCATCGGGATTCGGAGCGATGGCATTTCCTGATCCGTCGCATTGAAAGGGGGTACTGGAGTAGGGGTTTACCAGATCTGCGAAACCGTTTGTGTTCGTGCTTCCATCGAAAGCCAATGGGCGGCCGAGACCAAGCGGGTCACTACTAAAATCCCCGGTCATCATCGCCGACGTAGGCACCAACCCTACGAACGACTGGCCCCTGCGCTGCCGTTTTCCCTGGTAATCCAGGAAGAAGAATGTCTTGTCTTTCTCGAGCGCTCCGCCCAGCGATCCGCCGAACTGGTTCAGGTTGAACCGCTCCTTGGAAGAAGCGAACTTGCTCGCCGCATCGAGTTTGGTATTCCGGAAAAATTCGAACAAGCTTCCGTGTATCTGATTGGACCCGGACTTCGTGGTGACTAGCACAGTCGGACCCGCGCGCGTTCCAAACTCCGCCGAGTAGTTGTAAGTCAGAACTTTGAATTCCTGGATCGCATCAATCGAAGGAAGAATCGAGATGCCGCCACCCGTCAATTCGTTGTTGTCGTTCCCGTCGAGCAACCAGTCGGTGCTGTTCGCTCTCGACCCGCCGACCGACAGGGAGTAGGAACCGCGCGCCGATACCTCGCTGCTCGGGCCGCCGTTGAAGAAGCTGTTCCGTGTTGGTTTCCTGCGTGGTTCCGGGAGTCAGGGTGGCTAGCTGTACGAAGTCTCGTCCGTTGAGCGGGAGATCGGCCACCTGCTCCGACGTAATGACCTGGCCGAGGGTCGGAGCGGACGTTTCTACGGCTACTTCAGTCGCGCTGACTTCCACCGTCGAAGACACGGATGCGGGCGCGAGCGTGAAATTCACTTCGCGTTGCTCGTCGACCTGGAGGCGTACGTCTCGTTGCTCAGTGGGCTGAAAGCCCTGCGACTCCGTATGCACCGTGTATTGGCCTACCGGCAACAACGGAATCAGATAATGCCCGGTATCGTCCGTCTTCGCTTCGCGGGTCTGGGAGGTGCGCTTGCGCCGTTACGCGCACTGTCGCCCCGGCGATCACCGATCCAGTTTTATCCGTGACCGTGCCGGAGAAACTGCCCGTCGCTTGCCCGTACAGCAGCGGAGAAATTGTCGAAAGAATGAAACAGCAAAAGACAAGAAGCAGCGCTTTGCGGTTCAGCATGAATCCCCCTAGAGATCCCACACCGAAATGACCAAAAGGGACGCTCTCTTCCCCACGCAAACCCACGGAGGTCCCTGATCGGAGTGCGCTCATATAACTGGATTTAGGGCTGTGAAGTCAAGCCCTTTGTGGAGTTTTCCACACGCGATGTTCTCACGTGCCGCACTCGCTTGCTCGTCGACCCGCGCTGCGAGCGAGTCTTCTCAATTTGAAGCGCGGAAAATATCGATATTTCCTGAGCGCGACATCGGAGGAAGGTCCAGGCAAGTGCATCGACACGATCGAATCCCTTCCTGTGCACCTTCTGTGGAAATCGTGGCCGTTACTTCAAGACTTGCTGCGCGCGGTCCACTCTGCGTCATAACGCGCGCGATCGTAGAAGGATTTCTGCGTCCCAACGCCTGTGGTCGACAATCCCGCGTAGAGATTGGCGCGGCGCACCGCTTCTCGCTCGGCAAGGCCCTCGCCCAGAAACACTGCGAAGCTTCCAATGAAAGCATCGCCGGCGCCCGTGCTGTCCACGCTCTTCACGGGGAAAGCCGGAAGATGTTCCATACCCTCGCGACCCGCCAGCAGGGAACCGTTGGCACCCAGCGTGATGATCACCCGCTTGATGCCACTCGAAAGAAGTTTCTCCGCGACCTTCTTCGCGTCGTCCGCATTCTTGACGGGCATCCCAGCGATTGTCTCCGACTCGCTTTCGTTCGGCACGAAGTAGTCCAGCCCTTCGAGTGCTTTCAGGTCGACTGGTTGCGCCGGCGCCGGATTCACGATGCAGCGTATGCCGTTCTCGCGCGCGAAGCGCACGCAGTAGTAAACCGTCTCCAGCGGAATTTCGAATTGAAGCACGATGCAGTCCACCGTTTTCAACAAGTCGGCGGCCGCGTCGACATCGGCAGGCTTCAGGCGATCGTTGGCGCCCTTCACCACAAAGATCCGGTTCTGCCCGTTGGGCTCCACGAAAATCGGCGCTACGCCGCTGGATACGCCTTCGACTTGCTTCACGTGGGTTGCGTCGATGCCTTGCTTCTTGAAGTTTTCGATCGTTGCCGGCCCGAACAGATCGCTGCCAACACGCGCCACCATGAAAACGTCCGCACCGCACAGCCGCGACGCCACCGCCTGATTCGCGCCCTTGCCGCCGAACCCCAAGTCGAAAGAATCCCCGAAAATCGTTTCTCCGGGCTTGGGGAACCGGCCGGTGAAAGTTGTCAGGTCAATGTTTGCGCTGCCCACCACCGCGATCCGAGGACGTTTCGCCATAGAATTCACAAGCTCAAATGGATTAATTGCCGCAGAAAAAGAAGAACGCCGAGTCTAGCCAGCGCAAGGAAACGTGTCAACGCCCGGCGAAAGGACACTTGCGATGGAAGCAAGGGAAGGGCCCGACTTCAGTCGGGCCACTAGACACCAAACAGAATTACGGCTTCAGCCGCTGAGGATAGCTTTTGCGTCCGGCTGAAACTGTTCATCACACACAGGCATCTTTTACCGCGGCGAAGAATCTCGCCAGCTTCTCGCGATCGAGGTTGCCATTCGTCCTTACGCCCGAACACAAGTCCAACCCAAACGGCTGCACCGCTGCAATGGCTACGCCAACATTTTCCGCCCTCAGCCCTCCGGCCAGAAACATCGGGACGTTTATCTGTTCGCGAATCCGCCGGCTAACACTCCAATCGTGTCGACGCCCAGTCCCTCCCAGTTCTTTCACTGCGAGCGACGGATTTCCGGAATCGAGCAGAATCGCATCCACCGACGATGCCACGGCAGCCGCTTCCTCGACCGACTCCGGCCCCGTCACGTGTACCACCTGGATGATCGACACGCCGGGCAGCGCGGCTTTCAACTCGCGGAGCGAGCCGGAAGTCACGCAATCACAAAGTTGAACGCAGTTCGTCCGGCATCGCCGTTGCTGTTCGACGATGGACTCAACATCCTGTTTGCTGGTGAGAAGAAAAGTGGCAATCGGCGGAGGAACAGTGGCGGCGATCTCTGCGATCTGCTCTTCGCTGATCACGCCAGGCCCGCTCGGCATCGCCGAGACTAAGCCGAGCGCCGACGCTCCCGCCTCGATCGCCAAGCGCGCTTCGGCGATCGAACTGATGCAGCAGATTTTTACCCGGGGCGCGCGCGTCGGTTCCATCGAGGGCTACTCGCCGTAGGGAACCCAGATGTTTTTCACTTGCGTGGCGTGCTGCAGGAACCAGCGCCCTTCGGCATGCTTCACGTCGAACCAGTCGATGGCGCGACCCTCGTTCGTGAACACCTGCTTTAGGTTTCCGATCGAGAGCGACTTCGCCGACGCCGCGCCCGCTTCATCGCTAAAGCACCAGATGCCGTCTACGTCGTCATGTTCGGCCAGCACTTTCAGGAGTTGCGATTGGTATCCGGTCACAATGTTGACAGCGCCACCCGGAAGATCGCTGGTATCAAACAACTGATAAAGATCGCCCGTGATCAGCGGATAGGTCTCCGAAGGCACCACGATCGCGGTATTCCCCATGGCCAGCACCGGCATGACGATCGAAAGGAAGCCCAGAAGCGGAGCCTCCCGCGGACAAATCACGCCGACCGTTCCGAGTGGTTCGTGCATCGCAATGGTGATGTTACGGAACGGCGGATTGTGCACGGCCCCGTCAAATTTGTCGGCCCACGCCGCGTAAGAAAAAATCCGCTCAATGCCGGCGTTTACTTCGGCAGTGGCTTGCGCCTCGCCCACAGCCTCGCCCAGTCGACGCGCAACTTCTTCGCGTCGCTGTGAAAGGTTCTCCGCCATGTAGTACAGAACTTGCGCCCGGTTGTGCGCGGTACTCCTGGCCCACCCGCTCGCCTTGCGCGCCGCCTCGACCGCATTGCGGATGTCTTTCCGGTTTCCCAAGGGCACTTCACCGAGCGCCTGGCCGTCCTTGCCCCGCACCTCAATGGAGTATCCGGAATCTGGCCGTGCCTGCTTGCCTCCGATGTAGAGCTTCACGGTGCGGTCGATCGCGGGCGCAGCCACGTCCGTTTCGTCGGAGTCCGCTTCGGCAAGGGCCGGAGCCGCCGCCGGCAATGCAGGGGCATTCTTGAACCACGCAGGCTCCAGATATTCGATCAATCCCTCGCGACCGCCTTCACGACCGTATCCGCTCTCGCGGTATCCGCCGAATCCGCAGGCCGCGTCGAACAAGTTGGTGCAATTCACCCACACCACGCCGGCCTTGATCTGCGCGGCCACGTGCAGCGCGACATTGATGTTTTCGCTCCATACGCAGGAGGCCAGCCCGTAAACCGTATTGTTGGCCAGTTCCACCGCTTCGGCCGGAGTGCGGAACGTCATCGCCGCCAGCACCGGACCAAAAATTTCCTGCTGCGCCACGATCGACGTCGGATGCACATTGCTCAGCAAGGTAGGTGGGTAGAAGAGGCCTTTCGAAGGCATCTGGATTTCCGGCTGCCAGCACGTTGCACCTTCGGCGATGCCCTGATTCACCATGCGCTGAATGCGATCGAGTTGTACCTGCGCCACAATCGCGCCGATATCGATCGCTTTATCCAGCGGCGACCCCGCGCGCAGCGTGCTCATACGGTCGCGAATCCGGGCAATCAACGGTTCGGCGATGCTCTCCTGCATCAGCAGGCGCGACCCTGCGCAGCACACTTGCCCCTGGTTGAACCAGATGCCATCCACCAGTCCCTCCACCACGCTATCGAGGTCGGCGTCTTCAAACACGATGAACGGCGACTTGCCGCCGAGTTCCAGTGACAGCTTCTTGTGGCTCTGCGCGGTGGCGTTGCGGATTGCGCGTCCCACTTCGGTCGAGCCCGTGAAGGCGATCTTGTCGACGTTCGGATGCTTCACCAGCGCCTCGCCAGTCGATCCGTCCCCGGTAATGATGTTCACCACCCCGGCCGGCAGTCCGATCTCCTGACAGATTCCCGCGAACGCGAGCGCCGTGAGCGGGGTAAATTCTGCGGGCTTCAGCACTACGGTGTTACCCGTCGCTAGCGCAGGCGCAATCTTCCAGGCCAGCATCAGCAACGGAAAATTCCAGGGAATGATCTGCCCAACCACGCCGCACGCGGTGAAGTCAGGAAACTCCTGCGAAAGAATCTGTGCCCAACCGGCGTGATGATAAAAATGCCGTGCGACCAGAGGAATGTCGATGTCGCGACTTTCGCGGATCGGCTTCCCGTTGTCCATGGTCTCGAGCACCGCGAGCAATCGGGAATGCTTCTGCACCTGCCGCGCCAACGCGTAGAGATAGCGTGCGCGCGCATGCGGAGACAGTCCCTGCCATTTGGGAAACGCAGCCCGGGCCGCCTTAACGGCTGCGTCGATGTCGGCCGCTGAACCCTGTGCCACGCTAGCTAACTTCTCGCCCGTCGACGGATCTGCAGTCTCGAAATATCCCCCAGCGGCAGGCTTCATCCACGCTCCGTTGATGAAGTGCCCGAACTGCCGCCCGTGCTGGTCGAGCCATGTCAGCGCCTCTTTCGGATCCTCCGGCGCCGGACCGTACTCCATGGTCACGAATTTTTCAGCGAGACTCATACGAATGTGTAAGGCTCCTTTGCCGGCAGAACGTGAAACCGTAGCGCCGGCATCTCTCCGTCGTCAGCGCGACGAATCTTCAGCCGCGCTAGCCTATGTCGTGGGAACCAAAGCTGTTCAATTTCCCAAGTACCAGATTTCTCAATTACTCAATTCAAGCGATCGGATGCCGATAATCCGCCGAGTACCGACCGGTAGCGTGAAACTCCAGCTGCCGCTCGATATCGTTCAGCAGCCCGCTCGCGCCAAACCGGAATAACTCCGCCTTCATCCAGTCCACGCCCAATTCCTCTTTCATCAGCGCCAGCCACTCGGTCGACTGCTTCGCCGTGCGAATGCCGCCCGCTGGCTTGAACCCCACGGCCATGCCTGTTTCCTGCGCGTACTCGCGAATCGCCCGCGTCATCACGAATCCCACGGGGAGGGTCGCATTCGTCGGTTCTTTGCCGGTCGAAGTCTTAATGAAATCTGCTCCGGCCATCATCGCCACAACGCTTGCGCGGCCCACGTTGCGCAGCGTGAGCAGATCGCCCGTTCCCAGGATCACCTTCATATGCGCGGATCCGCAGGCTTGCTTGAACGCTGAAATCTCGTCGGACAATTCCTGCCACCGTCCGCCAAACACATGTGCGCGCGTAATCACGATATCGATGTCTTGTGCTCCGGCAGCCACTGATCGCCGAATCTCATCCACGCGATCCTCCAGCGGCGAAAGCCCTGCGGGGAATCCGGTCGACACCGCCGCGACCCGCACATTGCTGCCTTCCAACGCCCGGCGTGCCGTCTCCACGAACCGGTGATACACACACACGGCCGCGACTTGCACATTGAGGTCTGCAACGCCGAGACGCTTCGTGAGCTCTTGCGAAAGCGGATGCCGGGCCTTCGCGCACAGTCGCCGCACGCGCTCGTCGGTGTCATCCCCCGAAAGCGTTGTCAGATCCATACAGGTGATCGCGCGCAACAGCCAGGCGACCTGCCATTCTTTCTTCACCGTCCTGCGCAGCACGTGACTCTGAGCGCGCCGTTCGACCGCGCTCGTATTCACGCGGACCTGCTTCACCCAGTCGAGATTCAGGGGGATACCGCGATTCGAAAGCAGCGGGCGTCCGCCCAGTGTCGCTATGGGGCCATGACCGGGCGCTGCCAGACCTTCTGCGGAAATTTGTGCACCGCCTTCCGCGATGCCGTACCGTTGATTTTTCTCCACTGCCATTGGATGATCCCTGCCGAAGCCGCGATTCCTGCACGCGACGCGGCCCCGGGTCGCGAAGGGCTTGGGCGATTTCGAACGCAATTGTACGGCAGAACCGCGAAAAGGGAAGGTCGGTTCCATTTGCGTCCCGCGGTCACCAATGGCCACCGCCGTTTCCCTTGACACTCCCATAGACCGCAGCTAGGCTACGGCGGCAAACCTTTCCCGCCCATGAAAATAGCTACCTTCGTCTCAGGTACACAAGCCTTTCGGCAACTCTTCGCGCATCTGATGATCAGCGCCGCGTTGATCGCGGTCCTGAGCGCTCCGGCCTCGGCTGCCAAGAAAATTATTTTCGACACCGACCCCGGCACCGACGACGCGCTTGCCCTGATGCTCGCGCTTAATTCCCCGGAACTCGACGTCCGCGCCATCACCGTGGTGCCTGGAAATGTCACCGCCGAGATGGGGCTCGAGAATGCGTTGCGGATGGTTTCACTCGCCAATCGCTGCGACATCCCGATTGCTGCTGGCGCGAAGCATCCGCTCTTCCAGAAACTGATCACCGCGGAGTTCTGGCACGGCAAGAACGGGCTCGCCAACATCGAGCTGCCACCGAGCAAATGCAAAGTCGACTCGCGCTTCGGTCCTGATCTCATCATTCAGCTCGTGCACGAGTCGCCGCATGAAATCACGCTGGTGCCCGTCGGCCCTCTCACCAACATCGCTCTCGCGGTGGAGAAGGATCCTTCCATCGTTCCGCTCGTGAAGGAAGTGATCATCATGGGAGGTTCGATCACCGGCGGCAACGTCAACGCGGCTGCCGAAGCCAACATCTTTAACGATCCGGAAGCAGCGCAAATCGTTTTCCAGGCCGGCTGGCCGCTGACGATGGCCGGGCTTGAAGTCGGCGATAAAGCGATGCTCACGCCGAAGTATCTCAACCAACTCAACCAGACGCACGGGCCGATTAACGATTTCATAGCCGCGGTTCTGAAGTACCTCATCGACCTGTCCGCGAAGTTCGGAGAATCTGGCACGCCGATGTACGATCCCTCGGCAGTCGCGGCGACGATCGATCCCACCCTATTCAAGACGCAGGCCATGCACGTGGACGTCGAGACCCGTGGCGACTTTACTCGCGGCGAAACCGTGGGCAACCGCCGCGGCTACATTGAGCGCAACGTGCTGCATGGCGACCGTTACGTGATTGAAGGAGCCGACAAGGTCGAGCCCAATGCCAAGGTGTGCGTCGATGTCGACGCCGACCGCTTCCTACAACTTTTTGTGTCGAGAATCCGCGGTAAGTAGCGCAGCCCCGATCCGCAAGGAGACGCAATGTTCACACCGCAAACATTCCCGCTAGCTTTGCTGATGATGATCATCAGCGCCATCTGCTGGGGTTCGTGGGCCAATACTTACAAAGGCGTCAAGAATTACCGTTTCGAACTTTTCTATTGGGACTACGCCATCGGCATCTTCCTGATGGCGCTCATCCTCGGTCACACGATGGGCGCGACGAGCAACGATCCGTCGAACATCGTCAACAACATTCACTCGGCCAGCACTTCTAACGTGGTCTATGCGTTGATTGGCGGCGCCATCTTCAATCTCGCGAACCTCCTGCTGGTTGCCGCCATCGACATGGCTGGACTTGCCGTCGCCTTTCCCATCGCCATCGGCATCGCGCTGGTGGTCGGAACGGTGCTGAGCTACGCGTTGCAACCGAAAGGCAATGCCGCACTGCTGGGCCTCGGCGTGATCTGCGCATTGGTCGCCGTCATCCTCGACGGCAAAGCCTACGGCAGCCTCGCGCGCACCGAAAAATCAGTCTCGCGCAAAAGCATCGTTGTCTGCGTAGTTTCGGGCGTGCTCATGGGACTATGGGCGCCCTTCTTGACGCGCGCCATGACCTCGGCCCCGGGCACGCTCGGGCCGTATAGCGCGGTGGTCTTTCTCACTCTTGGTGCGCTGCTCTCGTGCTTCATCTGGAATCTCTATTTCATGAAGCATCCGCTGGTGGGCGAGCCCGTAAGCTTCAGCGGATTCTTCCGTGGCCCAGCGTCCGGCCACCTGCTTGGCATTTTTGGTGGATTCATCTGGGGCACGGGAACGGTCTTCAACATGGTCGCGGCCAGCCTGACAGGCGTAGCCATCTCGTACGCCATCGGCCAGTCTGCCCCTATGGTCGCCGCTCTCTGGGGAGTTTTCGTCTGGAAGGAATTCGCCGGCGCGGGCAGTCGCGCCAAAATGTATCTGGCGGGAATGTTCATTTTTTACGCCCTGGCAATTCTGTTCATTGCCAAAGCCAACGGCTAAGAGCGCCGTCGTTTGTGTAGCGCCGGCATCTTGCCGGCAGTCGCGAGGGTGTCTCGCCCTCGCCCTAACTAAGGATGCACACCGTCGCCCTATGACCCCAACTCGCCGCGACTTCATAAAAACTGCCCCAGCCCTGGCCGCTATCCCGATGCTCACAAACCTAGCCTCAGCCGACGAGCCTCTTCCGAAAGTCACCGGCAGCCCCGTCCTCGACAGTTTGTCCCCTGTCATCGAACACTCGCGCGACGTCCACACCAATGTCGCCAAGCTTCGAGAAGTCGCCGCCTGGATGGCCTACGAAGACTTGCCCATGCCCGACTATCAGCTTCCCTTCGGCATCGGGCAGGGCAGCGCCGACGACACCATCGACTTCGTCATGACCGCCGACGCGGTCGACACGGCTTTCACCGACTTCAACACGCACACGAAATTTCAGGTCGACTATGCCGGCCGCCACTGGTCGGATTCTGACGCCCTGTTCGCCTGCATGAAGCGCGCGATGGACAAAGGTTTCCCGATCCTCGATGGAAAATTTCTCGCGCAGGTAAGCCGTCCCGACCTCGAGCAGATTTTTGCCGGCAACATCGAGATGCCCATGCTCGACGAGAAGATGGAAGTCTGGCACCAGGTGGGCGCCGTGCTCGCTCAGAACTACAACGGCCGCTTCCATAACTTCGTGCGCAGCTGTCCGCCGCGTTTGTATGACAACGGCAAAGGCCTGGTCGATCGCCTCGTAAAAGAATTCCCCCGCTTTAACGATGTCAGCCAGTACGACGGCCACACCATCAAGTTCTACAAGTTGCCTCAACTCGGTCTCTGGATCACGTACTGCGCGCTCCATAAATCCGGCAAATTTGAGATCGAAGATCTCGACAGGATGACCGCCTTCGCCGATTACATTGTCCCCGTCGGCCTTCGCCTGATGGGCATCACGAGTTATTCAGAAAAACTGGAAAAGGCCATCAACGGCTACCAACTCATCCCGCGCGACAGCGCGTGGGAAGTCGAAATCCGCGCCCACTGCATCTACGCGACCGCGCTGCTCTGTGAGGAGATCAACAAAAAGCGCCTGCCCGAAAACAAAATCATCATCCCTCAAATCGACGCGCGCTTCTGGCTCCCGTACCACACCACCAGCTGGCCACACCACTTAACGAAGACCATCATGTATTGAAAGCAGCGCGGTGTCTCGCAGGCAACCACGCGCATCGTCTACTAGCCAATAGCTATCAGCTGCCAGCCATCAGCCGTCTCACAAATAACTCAGCCACTCCCAATCCCGATGCTGGCTCTTGAACTGCATAAACCACAGAGAAGGCCGGTAGAGCATCGCCACTGCCAGAATCCACACGGCATAAATGAACGGCAGACCGTGACCATAACCGGTAGGCTTCTGTGCGAAATCCGCGATGACGGTTCCATGCCAGATCGGCTGGTGAAACGCCAGCGAGATCAGGATCGACAAAATGCGCAACAAGTAGATATGCAGCACATAGTAAAAGAGTGGCACCCGGCCGAACACCAGAAATACCCGACTGAGTCCGCGTTCGGCCTTAGCCCTGTCCAGCAGCCCAAGCAGGATGAGCGCTGGCCCCAGCGTCACCAGCAGGTAGTCGAGTGACGGCGGATACTTCAGCACGTTGAAAGAACGAAATCACCGTCAGCGAAAACGTCGGCTGAACACTCCATGGGCCCGCAGATCGCGGGTACCCAAACGTCAGCCCGGCGATGCCATTCCCGTAAAAATTGATCCCGCGAAGCAAAAAGAAAAGTACGGTCGCCGTGATCCCCAGTGTCAGAATCAATTTCCGCCGGTCCGTCCGGGACAGCAGACTCCCAAACGCAAAACCCGCAGCCATCACCCCGACCCACGGAATCAGCACGTACCTCACCGAGAACTGGAAATTACCAATCGGAATCCTGCCGGGCGTGTGCAGAAGGATCCATACCCACGAAAATCTTCCAAACGAAGCTGGGTTGATGCCGTCAAGCAGGTTGTGCGTTGCGATCATCCCCAGCCCCAGCGCCGCAATCCAGCGCACCGGCAGCCATACGATCGCCGCCATCGCCACCATGCTCCAACCCAGAATCCAAATCACGCCCCCATGCGCCCACGGGACCAGGCCCCATCCGAAGTCGACGATCGTGAGCTCAAGCAGCACCAGCCACAGACCGCGGCTGAGGAAGAAGCGCGAAACTTGTCCGAGCGACTTTCCGCGTCGCGTGGCCAGGAACGCGCCCGTTCCGGCCAGGAAGGCGAACACCGGCGCACAGTAGTGCGTGATGAAGCGCGTAAAGAAAAGCGCTCCATAAGTGTGCGACAAATCCTCAGGAGCAAACCGCAAGGTAGTCAGAAAGTCCCGTGTGTGATCCAACGCCATGAGCACCATAGCGAGTCCCCGCAAGACGTCGACTGACACCAGCCGCGCAGACTGCGCGGGAAGCTCAACTCTTGTGCGGACGACTGCAACGTTCGGAGCCGCGGCGGTGGTTACCATGCTCCATATCTCCGGGCACACTTCGATTTGTTGACCATCGTTTCATGCTAATGGCTGAAACCGTGGTGCAGATTGGTGGGATGTCAACAGATTGCAATTAATGATTCAGAAATTCGTTACAGGATGGATCAGAACTCACAAGTGCGTCTGCGAGCAGGCTGACTCCTCAAAACGTGAAGGCCTTGTCTCGCGAATTGGCAAATCACGTTCTAGCAAGCTAGAGTCAGGAGGCACGTTCGAGGGTGAGGTCTGCCCAGATGGAAGAGATCCTGTGTTGCCAGTGGTCGCTTTCGTGTTCCTGTGGAGCAGACCAAGCGGACTCAAGCACATCGTTCACCGTAGCGACGTCATCCAGGGCGGTGGCTTCGATCGAGTGACGGATCGCCATCAGTTCACCGAATTCCCGAACCTTGCGATCGTATGGCATCAGCACGCAAGGCCGTCCATAAGAGTGCGCCAGCACGGCCGCATGCAGGCGCATGGCCAGCACCAGTTGCGCATCGCTAATCCACGAGCAAACCTCATTCAGGTCAGCAGTCCACGGGCGCAACTGGACCCGCTCGGCATGGACCATGGCTTTCGCCACCCGGCCGTGTAGATACGCGTCTCCCCGGCCGTTCGGCGACGCCGCGTGCAGAGGAAGAAACACGACATTCACGTTGTGCCGCTCGATCAATGCATCCAGATTCTGCGCCAGCGTGCGGATTCTTGCTTCCGTCATTTCGTAGCTGTGGAAGGTCTCGGGATTGTGGCGCAGGCAAACCAGCACATAGGGATCTTTGTGGCGGCTTCCCGCATTCGTTACTCTCTGCTGCCCCAGCAGGTCGGGTAAAGACAAGACAATGTCCGGAGCCAGCGTGACCTGCTCAGTCACGCCGAGGTCCCGGCACATCTTTTCGGACCTCGCATCGCGCACGATAATCCGCTGGCATCGCCGCAACGTCCACTTCAAAAGGGCGCGACCGTAGCGCGTCGAAAGCTGTCCGATCCCTGTGTTGACCAGAAACACCTTTTTCCCCATCAGAATGGCCGCAATCATTTTCTCCATCGTGAAGAAGAATGTGCGCCAGCCGAGATCGTCGCGGATCAGGTCTCCGCCCCCCACGATCAATACGTCACTACCCGCCAGAGCCCGTATTACCCGCAAGGCGCCGCCCTTTAAAAACCCGCTTCGCCATGCCCACTCCCCCAGCAGGGGAGAATTTTCCACCGCGGGCAATCCATGCGTTTGCGAAACCGTTGCAGGCTTTTCCGACAAAACTGTTAAATCGAAACCCTGGTGTTCCAGCCACTGCTTCAGGCAAACCAGCATCATTTCGTCGCCCAGGTTGCCGACGCCGTAATAGCCCATGAGCAAGGCCTTCTGCCGCGGAGCCTTTCTCCCGACAACCTGCAGCGAACGGGCTGGCGCCTCGGACTCTAAATCTGGACGGCACGGTGTATGGCTGCTGATCATCGGCTTTACCCCATTAATATAGCATCAATGTCTATGGAAGTACTAGACATTGGCGCAAACCGCGCTATCCATCCTATTTCAGGACAATCTCGTAAAGAAGAGTGATCGGAATCAACCCGGAATGGTGGAGCATCTGAAACGAGTGTAGTCAGGGCAGGTGCAGTCGCCCAGTCCGAGAATCCGTGTCTTCATTGACCAACCCGGTACTCCCTTTTGACGGGGGCATCGGTGGCAATGCAAGGAGGTGGGCATCCAGGGTACGCCTACAGGCATATCGAAACACACCCGAAGGCTCTTCAGGGAACTCAATCTAGTGCCTTGGCATTGATGTCAAGGAGCGTGGCGTGGAGTGTGCTTGGAAACACCACCACGCCACGATGGAAACGAACGTTAGTCCCCGAGACCGGCGCGACGATCTCCGCCGATCCGGTCAGCAAGTTTGGCACGAAAATACGACGACTTCGCGACCCGTGTCTGTCTACTTCTGGACAGTGGGACGAAAAAACGATGAGAACCATGCCCTTCCCATTCCGTCGCTCGTGGGAGTACGCTTGAGAACACTGGAGTGTTCTATGCCGCCTCGTCGACCATCCCTCAAAACCGTTCGTTCGCGGAAGCTAGGCGTGCTTTTTGATCCGAAGGCTTTTCTCGCGACTGCTGGCATCGGCAGAACTGTCCGTCGCTATAACTCGAAACAAGTCATCTTTTCTCAAGGAGAACGCGCCGACTCAGTTCTGTATATCCAGCAGGGAAGGATTCGCCTGAGTGTTCTGTCCAAGCAGGGCAAGGAAGCAACCATCGCGTTGCTCGGTCCTGGCGATTTCCTCGGGGAGGGCTGCATTGCAGCCGATCAGCCTCTACGCTCGGCAACTGCGACTGCCATCGACGACTGCTCCGTGCTGAAGATTCAAAGGAAGGAATTGCTCCGCACCCTGCATTCGGAGAACGAATTTTCCGACATGTTTGTCGCCTACGTAGTGGAGCGCCATAACCGTACCCAAGCGGACTTGGTCGACCAGCTATTCAATTCGAGCGAGAAACGACTGGCACGTGCCCTCTTGATTCTCGCCCGCTTCGGGAAAAAAGACCGGCCCGAGGCTGTGATCCCTTACATCAATCAGGCAACTCTAGCGGAAATGATCGGGACCACCCGCTCGCGAGTGAATTTCTTCATGAACCGATTTCGAAAGATGGGCTTTATCCAATATAACGGTGAGTTGCTGGTACACAGCTCTCTTCTGAGTGTCGTGCTACACGATTGATGGAGCGTGGTCTCCCCAAAGGTCGCCAAACCAGCGCGGCTTCAGCCGCTGAGAGAATTCGAACCTGAAAAGTGTGGTGGAGGCGGCGGGAGTCGAACCCGCGTCCGAAAATGTTACTGGTCAAGAGACTACATGCGTAGTCCAGTTCATGCCCTGGGCATTACCCCAGGACGTTCGCGGTCCGCGCTCAGAACGGACAAGAAACGCGTCCCGCTAGCCTGTGATCTTAGCCTCTCTGCCCAGACGTAGCAGAGAAGAGCAGCCCGCTGTGTGACGTCCTTCGGAGGCCCACGGGCGAAGCCCCCTCGGACGGCTGCCTAAACTAGTTAGGCTGCGTATGCCATCTGTTGATTGGCAATTATCATTTTGCCCACGATTACGGGTGTGTGCACCCCGGCATGCCTCTTGGCCGCAAGCATCTCCGTCGAAGCCGTGACGCCCCCACTGGTGGGATTGGCCTGTAAAGATCTACTTCCAGCCTAGGTCGCAACCCGCTGGAAGTCAAACAGCTATTTGATGCTGATTGGGCCCTCAGAGAACCATGGAATCGGATGTGAAGCCTTGGGTTCTCAACGAACTTTGCCAGCCGCCTTCGCAACGCGGACGCGATCGGAATGCCCGTCTCACCAGGTTCGATCCTTAATGATGGCTTGCTGTTCCGCGCGATTGATTTCCAGTGATACCTGAATCAATTCCCGCAGCCTACGCTGATCGTCTTCATTCATCGCGACGAATCGGAAAGGCTGCTGCGTGGCCGAAACCGAGGCCAACATTTCGGCCGTGCCCAGCAGGGCGCCCGCGTCGGTCAGACACATCAACTTGACCCGAGACCCCTGATCCAAGGGACTCGACAAGCACAGCAGTCCACCGGTCTGCGAAATGACCTGCATCGTCCCGCGAACCCGCCGCCCGCTCTCCACGCGCAGCACCGCCGGCGTCGTACGCGCCAAATGCAATCGCGGCGGCCGCCAGCGATTTCCGTATTGCTGAGTTCGAATCACGCTGGAGACATTATGTTCCCGTAGCAAGGGAACGCGTGACATTACCGAAGGCCACATTACACAAGGCCCTATGGGAAGTTGGTGGTTCTGAGATCGTCACGCCTAAGGACGGCTTGGGGAAGGGCCCGACTTCAGTCGGGCCGTAAAGCGTCCACAGAGGTGCGGCTTCAGCCGCTGAAGTCGGCTTCACTGATAAGAACATCCGTGACTGATTCGTATCAGCGCCGGCCTTCAGGTGCGCCGATCAGTCTCTACGCTAATTAGCACCCGCAGGGGCGTTTAGGCGCTGGCGCCACTCGAGACTTCCGCCGCCTCTTCATACGGAGCCTCGCCGCTGGGAGTCCTTGGCCGCGCCCGACGTCGCCCGAAAGCCGCCTCCTTCACCAATCCATAAATCGTGCGCCGGTTCTGTGCCACCACCTTCAACCACGCCATCCGCCCCATCATCGGGAAATAAATCCCGCGGAAACACAAACGCGCCAGAAAGATGTTGATGCGATAGCCCAGCGGTTGATCGTCCAGCGACTCCACCGCATGCGCGAGCGCCTCAGGACTATACGAGTGATCCCACCCGTAATTCACTTCCGAATGGGCCTCATCGATGGTCATCTTCAACGGCGTATGTGCCATCGCGAAGGGAATGAACTCCTTCCAATGCTTCGGCCGGGTCAGTCTTCCCGACGCCTCCAGCCGCTTGTAGAGCGGCGTCGCCGGCAACGGCGTCAGTAATCCAAAAATCGGCAGCCCCGGCGGCCATGTGCGAACCTGCTCGAGGGTGCGCTCGGCCACGCCCGTGGTGTCATTGTCCATTCCAAAAATAAATGACGTGATCGCATACACATTCCGTTTCGCGAGCCGTTCCAGCACCGCCGCGTACTCGCCCGGCTTGTTGAAGCCCTTGTTCACGTCTTTCAAATTGGCGGGATCGATCGACTCCATCCCGATGAACACCCACTTGCCACCCGAAGCAGCGATCAGGTCGACCAGTTCCTCGTCGCGCAGCAGGTTCGCGCTGATCTGCGCCACCCAATGCACCTGCGCCCCCGCCGCGATAATGTCTTTCAGCAGCGATTTCGTCCGCTTCACGTTGATGGCGAAATTGTCGTCAATAAAAAACACCGCCATCTGCCCCTTCTCGCTGCGCGCGCGTTTCTTCAGCAGGAGCAACTCATTCACGACGCTTTCATTCGTACGAAAGCGAATCGAGTCGCCAAAAAATCCAGTCACCGTGCAGAACTCGCACCCATACGGACACCCTCTCCCCGACTCCACTGGAATAATCCGGAACGTCCCCCACCCTTCGCCGACCTTTTGCAACATACTGGTAGCCGCCTTCGGCACCAGGTTGAATTGGTTGAGATCGATCTCTCCCCACGGGATCACCGGATAGTCCGCCAGCGAAGGTTTGCTCTCCTTACCGGCCGCGTCCACGGGCGCATAGATCTCCTTGAGCTCTCCGCGTGCCGCGTCGTTCACCATCATTGGCCAGGTAGCATCCGCCTCGCCCAGCGCCACGGCGTCCGCATGCTTCGGCCCTCCATCGCGCCCGAGCGCCTCATCCGCAAGTTCCGTCACGTGCGGACCGCCCATGACGACCCGCACCCCTACCGCACGAATCGCATCGGCCACGCGATACGCCTTCGCCACCATGCGCGTCATCGCGCCAATTCCCACCAGATCAATTTTCTGATCGAGCACCCACTGGGCAATCTCCGCTTCATTCATCGGCTGCGCGTTGCCATCAATCAGCAATACCTCATGCCCTGGCGGCGTCAACGCCTGCAACAGAAACATCCAAAGGTGAGGCATGAAATTACGCGTAACTCCGTTATCGGGGTTATAAAGCAGAATTTTCATGGGGGCTCTCTCTCGACGCAGGAATGTTTTGCCGGGCCGCCGCGAATGACGTCAGAAGTTGGCCTCGTTATTGAAGCTTCTAGAGCCGGTCGGTGGACAGGGCGTTCAAGGTTCGTCGCACTCTATACTTTCGGAAAAAGGCTGACTGTCCTCTTTTGAACACCCTCCGGTAAGTCTGGCGGACAATGCATCGTATCAGAACGGCCTCCCACAACGTTCCCCGTCCCAATCTTTTAACTAACTTGCATCCTCCCCGTACGTCTAACAATCTCATTACGGTGCGCCCGGTTAAACTATGGGATCGATTGCAAACTATGACCCGGAATGTACGGCCATGGCGGGAGTGTTGCCGGTGAAGACCCAGTGTCTCCCCTACACGGAAATTCCGCACACCACGCGCCTTTTCACCGATTACCTTTCCGCTTCCCCCCAAGTTCAGCCGTTTTACCCCCGCACCCCGAATTTCACCGAGTGGCTCTCGCAAGAAACACCCGGCCAGCGTTATGATCCGCAGCGCCGCGCCCGTGTCAGCGACGTCCTCGAGCGCCAAAACCGTGCCTGGGGCGCCTCCGAGAAAACGCTCGCCAACATCGCGCGCCTTCGCGCCGGAGCCTCCGCCGCGGTCACCGGACAGCAAGTCGGCCTCTTCGGCGGTCCCGTCTTCTCGATTTACAAAGCGCTCACCGCCGTCAAGCTAGCTGAAGAAGCAACGGCCGCAGGCCAAGACACTGTCCCCATTTTCTGGATCGCCACCACCGATCACGATCTCGCTGAAGTCAATCACACGGCGCTGCCGGGACCGAACGCAACCCTGCAGCCGTTGGCCACCGCGAGCCATGGCGTGGAAGCCGCCCCCGTCGGCACCATTCATTTCACCGACGAAATCACCGCAGTTGTGCAGTCCGCTGCCGAAATTCTGGGTGACTCTCCGGCCACCGATCTTCTGCGCGAGTCGTATCGCCCCGGAGAAACTCTGGGCAGCGCGTTCGCTCGCCTTTTCGCGCGCTTGTTTGCCGACTGGGGAGTGATCCTGCTCGACCCCGCCGATCCCGAGTTGCACGCGATCGCAGCGCCCATTTATGCCGCAGCCATCGAGCGCGCCGCCCAACTCGACGACGCACTGCTGGCACGCGGCAAGGCCCTCGAGCAAGCCGGATATCATCAACAGGTCAAAGTCACGCCGTCTTCCACCTTACTCTTCGCCATCAAGGACGGCGCGCGCACGCCCATCCACCGCCGGCTGAACGGCAACAGCACGGAGTTCCTGATCGGCGACGAAAAGATCTCGCAGGACGATCTCCTCCGCGAGATCGCAGCGACTCCGCAAAATTTCAGCCCCAACGTCCTGCTGCGGCCCGTTGTGCAAGACACGTTGCTCCCCACCCTCTGTTACACCGGCGGAGCCGCCGAGGTCGCCTACTTCGCGCAAGCCGCCGTCGTGTACCAGGAACTCAAAGGCCACGTCACGCCCATCCTGCCGCGCTTTTCTGCAACCGTGATCGAACCGAAAATTCAGGGACTGCTCGAGCGCTACGCCCTGACACTTCCGGATTTGTTTGAGGGAGAAGAAGCGCTCCGCGAGAAAATCGCTGCCAGAATTCTGCCCGTGGAACTGCAGAAGGCTTTCGACCGCGCGGGTGCCACGCTCGACGCTTCACTCACTGCCGTGCGCGAAGCCCTGATCAAACTTGATAAGACGCTAGCCGAAGCTGCCGACAATGCCAGCTCGAAAATGCAGCATCAGCTCGAAACGCTTCGCGGCCGGGCCGCTCGCGCCGAACTCCGCCAGAGTGAACTAGCCGCCCGCCACGCCCAGCAACTCAGCGTCGCGCTTTACCCGAACAAAACGCTGCAGGAACGCGAAATCGCAGCCATCTACTACATCGCCCGCCACGGCACCGACTTCCTCCGCGACGTCTACACCAACCTCCACCCCGACTGCCACGACCACCAGATCATCAGTCTTGGGCAGGTGTAGCGCGGGCGCCCCCATCCTCGGCGCGCAAACTGCGCCAGCTGGGATCTGCCACGGCAATAGAGGAGCCAAGACTTTTTGCTGAGGATGCTCTATCCAGCTCTGTCATCCGCGAACAAGGTCAGGCAAAGCGAACAGGGATGTGCTGAGGGATCTTGCGTTTTTGCTCGGGCAAGTGGGCACGGACTGGGCTAGAAGCGTCCCCGTCACTCCGCTCGGCTAGCCGCCAAATATCCACCCAGCCCAATCATGATCGCCCCCGTCGCCGTTCGCTGCGCCCGCCGGAATCTCGCTGATGACCGAATCCGATTACCCAGTGGCCCGGCGAACATCGTAACCACCAGATCCGCCGACGTATTCAACGTCACCGAGGTCGCTCCCAGCGCGAGAAACTGCCAGAACACATGCCCCGCCTCGCGATTCACGAACTGCGGTATGAACGACAAAAAGAACAGCGCCGTCTTCGGATTCAAGACCTCAGTCGCAATGCCTTGCCAAAACGGATTGCGCACTCGCCCGCCTGTCTCTGCCGGTAACTCGGCTCGTCATCACGCCGCGCCGCCAGAATCATGCGCACACCCAGAAAGCACAAGTAAGCCGCTCCCAGATACTTCACGGTCGCAAACGCCATCGCCGACCGCGCTAGCACCACCGAAACTCCCGCCGCCGCTGCCAGCACATGCACCATGCCACCGACGAATGTGCCCATCGACGACAAAACGCCCTCGCGCCGCCCACCCGCCAAACTGCGCGCCAGCACATACAACATCCCCGGTCCCGGCGCGACGGCCAGCAGCACCGCCGCAGTCAGAAACAAAATCAATTTGCTCGAATCCACAATACCTCCGAAAGAAATCTGAAAAAAACTCTGTCATCCCGAGCAGGTGAAGCGAAGCCGAACGAGGTCGAGGGACCTTGTGTTTCCAGGTAGCGCCGCTACCCAATCAACTCAACCAACTCCTCCAGCGACTCCACCCGCGGCAACCCCTTCTTGCGATACGCCCCGCAAACATCAAACAGCACCGCCTGCATCCCGGCCCGCGTCGCGCCAGCAAAATCTATCGAGTACACATCCCCCACGTACAAGCTCTCTTCCGGCTTCGCTTTCATGCCACCCAACGCAGTTTCAAAAATCACCGGATGCGGCTTCTCATACCCCAATACGCCCGAATCCGTGATGGTCTGGAAACAATCCGCAATCCCGCACCCGGCCAGCAACTCTGCAATTCGCCCATCCGCATTCGAAATCACCGCTAATCGATATTTTGCGCCAATCCGTTCCAGCGTTTCCCTTGTCCCGGGGCGCATCCGGTTCCAGTTCATCGAAAGTCGCGTATTCGCAATCAGCTGTTTCCGCAGTTCCTCATCCTGCAGATTCAACTCCCCAAACAGCCGCGCATAGAACATGTCCCAGAATCCGTAGTCTGGCTTGCCACCGTGTTCCATCACATCGTCGAACTCGTTCTTGACGCGGCATTCCATTGCCCGCAGCTCCGCCTCCGAGGGCCGGATCCCGCGCGCATACAGCGGTTCCAACATCCGATCGCGATCAGCAAACAACAGCGTGCTCCCGACATCAAAGAAAACGAATCGCAAATTTTCAAACATACTGAAATTTTATAGTAGCGCCGGCGTCCCGCCGGCAGTCGTGCGGGCGTCCCCGCCCGCACCTGCGAAGTCGAAGGCGAGGATTTCACCGTTGCGCCGAAGCAGAGATACTTGTCCTTCGATTGCAAAACTCCTACCAACTCACATAAATAAGCGGGGGGGACCCATCTCTACTCGTGACCCCACCTTCAAAAAAAGGTAAGATTCAACTCAGGAACTCTGGCCGCCGAGTCCAACTCGCGGCCCTCTCAAGGGCGAACCCGCTTGCAGCTTCTAACCCTGGTCAGCCAATTCACCCGCGCGCAAGCGATCGCCGCGTTCGTCCAGATCCCGTCGTTCACCTTCCTCACCGCTCTTGCCATCTTCGAGTCGTCCGACAAAAAGGGCGACCTCTACAACATCCTCTGGACGCTCGTCTTCGGCTTCGCCACCCTCAACATTCTCAGCCTGGTCGTGAAGCGCTTCGAGCCCAGCAACAACCGGATGAGCTTCGGAGAAATCCTGGCCGTGGGCACGGTAATCGTCGCGGTCTTTCTGCTCGGATGGGAAATGCTCTACCTCTTCAAAATCCTGCCAATTCGCCTGCACTAACGAACACCGGATCGTCGATCAAAAGCGACCAGATGCCTCGATCTAACGCCGGATTTCCGTCCATTCTCGATCAGCACCGGGAATTCTCGACTCCAACGCCGGGGTGCTCGATCCAAGCCCGGGATTCCCGATCCAACGCCGGGGTCCTCGATCCAGCCCCGGGATTCCCGATCCAAAAGAGAAGCCGCCGGCAGGCGGCGAAATTCATTAGCCCAGCGCGTAAGCGCTGGGTAGTTTACGCCAAAACAGGAAGAGCCCCGGAAGGGGCGAAAGCATCAGCGCTAATTTTGGAGTATCATTCCGCTGAGATGGCGAAGAATTCCCCAGCCTTCGAAGTCACCTGCCCCTGCTGCAACGCGGTCCTGAAGATCGATCCCGGCGCCAAGGCCGTGATCGCCCACACCGCCGCCGTCAAGCCAAAAACCTTCAACGACATGGAAGAAGCGGCTCGTGCGATGAAAGAGCAAGACAATCGCCGCGACTCCATCTTCCGCCAGTCGGTCGAAGCCCAGAGAAACGCCGCCGACCTGCTGGAAAAGAAATTTCAGGAAGCGGTCCGCAAAGCCAAAGAATCCCCCGACACAGGCAAGCCAATCCGCGACTTCGACCTCGACTGATAGCTACTTATGTGGCGCGGGCGCCCCGGCCCGCGAACTGCCTGAAGTCTCCAAAATCTCAAAGCTCTGTCATCAGACAACACCACACTAACTCCCAACTGGCGCGCAGAAACGAGAGCGCTCAACTCTACCCCGACCCCTTCATGCTCACCTTAACAATCGTCGCCTTATGTTCTTTCCCATCGTCATCCAGAATATAAATCTTGTTTTTCTCAGGGACGAACTTCACCGCCTCGCCCACCGTCACATTCGCCGACTTCGACCACGGAAACAGCAGATGCTCCTTCGCGACATACACCCGTTTGTCCGTTTCAATCGTATAAACCTGATAGGTCTCGATATTGTCCGTGGTCGTAGTGGTGGTGTCCTTGGAGAATTCCGTTTTGTTTCCTTTGTCCTTGGCCGTCCCCTCGGTACTGCTGGTCTTCGTACTGCCTTCTTTCACTTTTTCCTGCTCAGTGCCCGTCAGCGTGCCGCTCTGCCAATTCCGGGTAGCCGCCAGCCCAATCACCGACACCAGAACCACCACAGCCGACACCAATACCAAACGACGACCATGCATATGACCCTCTCTCTCTCTCGTTCTGAAATCAAGGCCAGCGGCGACCCCATCGCACGCAGCCGAAATAAACGAAGACATTTTACGATATTCAAAACTCAAACCTTGCTCGCCCCCGGCAATCAGGCTCCCGGATCACCCAGGCCGCGGGTGCCCCATCCTAGCGCGCCCTTTGCGCTAGGGTGGGATTCCACGACCATGTAGTGCTAGGAATTTTCATACCTGCGGCGAGCATCAAAGTTGGCAGGAGTAGTTTGATCTAGAATTCCTCGGCATTCTCGGAGCCCTCCGCACTAGATACTGCTGTCGTTCGACAACAAGCAGGGACTTACAATACCCCTGAATGTCCCGCCCTCTCTTGCTCGGCCACCGCGGCGCCCGCGCCACCCGCGCCATCCCCGAAAACACGCTCGCGTCTTTCGACCTCGCTCTCGCGCACGGCTCCGACGGTTTCGAGTTCGACGTGCGCCGTACCGCCGACGGCCGCGCCTTGATCTGCCACGATCCAAACGTCGGCAACATCGAGATCGCTCACGCCGGCCCCGGCGACCTCGCCGAACTCCCCGACCTCGACCAGGTTCTCGCTCGCTACCACGCCTCCGCCTTCCTCGACATCGAACTCAAAGTCACCGGACTCGAACACGCCCTTCTCCAGTCGCTGCGATCCCATCCACCACAGCGCGGCTATGTCGTTTCGTCTTTCCTGCCCGAAGTGTTGCTGATCCTGCGCAAGCTCGACGATCACCTGCCCCTGGGCTTGCTCTGTGAGACTCCACCCCAACTCGCCACCTGGCCTCGGCTCCCGGCGGAGTACGTTCTCCCGCATTACACATTGATGGACGTCGATGTATGCGAAGCGCTACGGAAGGACGGACGGAAAGTCATCACCTGGACGGTGAACCGTATGGCAAGCATGCAGGACTTTCGGAAGATGGGCGTGGACGGGATCATCTCCGACGACACGGAGATGCTGGCGAAGTTGCGCGGGTAAGGTTCAGTCGGCTGCTGTAGCCATGCGGACATTGGCGCGCGTCTTCCGCAGGAACGCGGCGCGTTCTGTCTCCAGCGCCTCGAGATTGGCGCCCGTCTCTTCTTCGTTCCATCCCATCACGGTCCCGATGCGCTGCGCTGCTTCGCGGCTGCAGGTCTCCGACCAGCACGAGCCCAATGCCACAGGCACGCGCCGCAACAGCACATCTCCCAGCGTGACAGCGCATTCATTGCGATAAGCGCTCACCGCTTCCGCCACCACGTGCTGCGAATGGGTGCACAGAGGCGTCCGCAGTTCGAAGCTCCCGCGTGCGGCGCGCGCGATCTCCATGGCTCGCGGCCCGTGCCACTCTGCGATAGCTCGCGCAGCCTCTTCGTTTACACTGCCGGCGCTGGCAATCTCAGCCACATACTCGTCCAGCAACAGCGCGAGCGTGCCGCCGTCGGCTGGCGTGGCAGCCTTGGGCTCGGCAACGCGGATACCGATCTTGTTCGCGCAATCGCGCGCTACACTCGCCGCCGTCGCCAGGTTCCCGCCGACCACCGAGATCAATCTCTTCACGCCGTCATCTTCGTGGGCGTACAGTTTATGCTGCTTGCCGGTGTTGTCTCCCGCGCCCTTCGCATCGAAGGGCAGCGCGCGAATGCCTGCAAACGAATGCCGGATGTCGCTGCTCGAGACACGCGCCTTCGGGAACATCGCGACCAGCGAGCGCAGAAGGTAGTCGACCTCATCGGGTACCGCCTGCACCTTGCCAGGATCGCCAGCGTCGGGCACGTGCGTCGCCCCCACCAGGATCTGTTCGTTCCACGGGATGACATACAACGGACGGCCATCGACCGCTTCGCTGTATACCGCTGTTGTCGGCGAGCCCGGGAACTGCGATAGCACGATGTGAGAGCCGCGCACGCTGGAGACTAGCGGGCGTCGCGTCTTCACCGAAGATCTTTGGCACACCCGGTCGACCCATGGGCCACTGGCGTTGATGACCCAGGTGGCTTCGATTTTTTCTTCGGTGTTCTTGGTCCAGTCCCGCAACAGCAGGCCGCGCGCGCGTCCGTGCGCGACGTCTATCGCCATGACCTGCGTATGATTGCGCGCGACCGCGCCGGCCGCGATGGCTTCGCTCAGCCACTCTGCGACGAGGCGTTCCGGAAATTCGCACTGCGCGTCTTCGTAGTCGAGGATCGACCAGCGTTGTCCGGCGTCGAGCGCGCGTTCCAACTTCTTGCGCTCCATCTCGAAGCCCGCCGAGTCCGCGGCCTTGCCCGACATGCGCCGGTACAACCAGAGCGCGGTACGCGCCGACATCGCGCTGCGCGTGCTTTTGTCGCTCAGCGCGAGCAGATAGTGCGCGGGCATCGCGAGATGTGAATGGTTGCGCAGCAGGCGGTCGCGTTCGCGCAGAGACTCGCGAGCGAAACTGATGTCCCCCTGCTCGAGCGGGCGCAGCCCGCTCAGCATGCGGCT
The DNA here is from genome assembly GCA_963745435.1 of uncultured Acidobacteriota bacterium. Classification (GTDB taxonomy): domain Bacteria; phylum Acidobacteriota; class Terriglobia; order Terriglobales; family Acidobacteriaceae; genus Gp1-AA133. The sequence goes on from CAVUXK010000011.1 coordinate 36,811, forward strand.
CGACCGGCTGGTGGTTCCGGAAGCAAAATCGTGTTGCTCGACCAACAGAGTGCGCTTGCCGGCGCGCGCGCATTCGCGCGCGATGGCGACCCCCATGATGCCGCCGCCAACGACGGCCACCTGGAAGTGTTGTCCGGCTAGTGCGGGTCGAGTTGTGCTGGGCAGCTGCATCGCTTGGGCATGGCCGCGGGGAGCGTGGGCTCCGGGCGGCGCGTAGTTTCCCAGATAGAGTGTGACCTTCGGGCCATCCGCAGGGAAGGTAACCGTAGTGACGAGGCGTTGGTGACGAATACGCGAAACGTTCCACGTGGAACACTTTTCGCAACTGTATACATATGACTAATAGCTAAAAGAGATAGATGGCTCTGCAAGTGGCTGATTTATAAGCAGAGCGATTCTTGCTCTGAGTTCCCATTTTGGGAATGCGCTTGTTGCCGCCGTGGGTTGGAAGTGTTCCACGCCAAAATTTGCGGGGCGGCGCGACTGGGGAGGAGGACACTGCGGCTAGTTTCGAACTGAGTCTACCGAATGCGACGGTTGGTTTGCTCCGGCGACGATGGGTCATTTAGATTGTTTGCCAATGTCTTCGTCCACAGGTGAGCGCTTTGAGCGCGCGGTTGCGATCATGGCCCGGCTGCGCGCGCCGGGAGGCTGCCCGTGGGACCGCGAACAAACCTTCGATTCCATCAAGCCTTACACCCTCGAAGAGACCTACGAAGTTCTGGAAGCCATCGACAACCGCGATTGGGACGAATTGAGCGGGGAACTCGGGGACTTGCTGTTGCAAGTGTTGTTCTATGCCGAGATGTCGAAGGAGCAGGGGACATTCACGATCGACGATGTGATCGAGAAATTGTCGCGCAAGCTGGTCGATCGCCATCCGCATGTCTTTGGCGACGTGCAGGCGGAGACTGCCTCCGAAGTCGTTAAGAACTGGGAAGCGATCAAGGCAGAAGAGAAGAAGAAACGGCTGGCGGCCGGCGCCGGCAAGTCATCGAAGCCCCAGCCGGAGCCTGAGTCGGTACTGGGCGGAGTTTCTTCGGCCATGCCGTCGTTGCTCGAGGCGCATAAACTCAGTTCGCGGGCGGCGCATGTTGGTTTCGACTGGCCGAATGTGGAAGGGTTGTTCGACAAGCTGCGCGAGGAGACGGACGAATTGCGCGAGCAACTGGAGAAATTTCCGGCGCCGGGTCCGAGGCCGCAGGCGCACGGCATAGCGGGATCTGGGCGGGTGCAAGTGCCGGACGAATTGCGCATGAGTCTGGAAGAGGAAGTGGGTGATCTCTTTTTTGTGCTGGTTAATATTGCGCGCTACCTGGCGGTCGATCCAGAGTCGGCATTAAAGAAGACGAATCGAAAATTCAAGCGACGGTTTCAATGGATGGAGGCGCGGCTGTGGGAGTCCGGCCGCAAGGCGGAACAAGCCTCCACGGAAGAGCTCGAATCTTTATGGCAGCAGGCGAAAGAACTGGAAAAATCCCAAGCGTGACCACCGATACGATAGAGATTCGCAAGTGCCAGGGCGTTGATGAACTGCGCGCGGCCGTTGACCTTCAGAAAGAGGTCTGGAACTTCACGGACGCGGAACTGGTGCCTCTGCGCCTGTTCGTGGTTGCGGAAAAAGTCGGCGGCCAGGTGCTGGGTGCGTTCGTTGGCAAAGACATGGTTGGTTTTGCGCTGGCCGTGCCGGGCGTCCGCGCCGGACATTCCTACCTGCACTCGCACATGCTGGCGGTGCGCAAAGACTACCGCAACGGCGGCCTGGGGCGGCGCATCAAGCTGTACCAGAGAGAAGAGGCGCTGGAGCGCGGCTTCGAACTGATCGAGTGGACGTTCGATCCGCTGGAAATCAAGAATGCCTACCTGAATATCGAGAAACTGGGCGCGATTGTGCGGCGCTATACGATCAACCAGTATGGAATTACGACGTCGCCCTTGCAGGGTGGGTTGCCGACCGATCGCCTAATTGCCGAGTGGTGGTTGAAATCCAAACGAGTGGATGCGTTGTTGCGGGATGGAGCGTTTCCGCGGCCTGAAGTCACCACGCGGATTTCGGTGCCGGGACCGATTTATGAGTGGAAGGCATCGCCGGAGACGCGGGCCCGCGCCAAGGATGTGCAGGATCACAATCGTGAGCAGTTTTTGAAGGCTTTTTCGGATGGGCTGGCGGTGTTGGGGTATGAGCGCGACGATGGGGGTAATGGGAAATTTTTGTTGGGGAAGTGGGATGAAGAGTGGTCGTATGCGTCGTAGTAGTGTGCTGCTGTCTGCTTGCTGCTGGCTGGTAGCGAGTCGTCGTGGAGAACGTGTTTGGGCCGGTGGCGGCGCCAGCGAACCGCGAGGTCCTTCGACTGCGTTCGGCTTCGCCTCTCTCCGCTCAGGATGACAAAACTTTCGAGGGTCAAATAGGATTTGTGGACGTGCTTACTGAAGTGGTTCGTGAAACGAATGTTAGTTCTATGAAAATTGAAGCCATTACTCTGCGGGAAGTGCAGATGCCGCTTGTCCACTTTTTTGAGACGAGCTTTGGGCGGCTCTATAGCCGGCGGATTCTCCTGGTCAGCGTGGAAGGCGAGGGCGTACGCGGGTGGGGAGAATGCGTAGCGGGCGAGGATCCCTTTTACAGCAGCGAATGGATCGACAGCGCGTGGCCTACCATTACGCACTACCTCGCGCCGGCACTGGTGGGGAAGACCGTGTCGCAGGGCCGGGAGGCGGCGGCCTTGCTGGGCAAGATCCGCGGGCACCGCATGGCGAAAGCCGCGCTGGAAAATGCAGTGTGGGACGCGGAAGCGCGCGCCAGGAAACAACCGCTGTGGAAGTTGCTGGGTGGGACGCGCACGGAAATTCCTTGCGGGGTGTCGATCGGGATTCAGGATTCGCACGAACAGCTGCTGGAGAAAATTGCCATCGAGGTGGCGGCCGGTTACCGCCGCATCAAGCTGAAGGTGAAGCCGGGGTGGGACGTCAACGTGCTCGAGAAGGTGCGATCGAAGTGGTCGGACATCACGTTGAGCGTGGATGCGAATTCCGCGTACACACTCGATGAGTTTGAGCACCTGCGCAAATTCGATCAGTTCAATCTGCTGATGATCGAGCAGCCTTTGTGGAATGACGACATTTATTACCATGCGCGGTTGCAGAAAGAGTTGCGCACGTCGATTTGCCTGGATGAGTCGATCGAGAGTGCGCGCGATGCGGCGTGCGCGGTGGAGACGGGCGCGTGCCGGATCATTAACATCAAGGTGGGGCGCGTCGGCGGATTCAGCGAGGCGAAGAAGGTGCACGACGTGTGTCAGCAGAATCGCGTGCCGGTGTGGTGCGGGGGAATGCTCGAGTCGGGGATCGGCCGGTCGCACAATATTGCATTGTCGACCTTGGAGAATTTCAGTTTGCCCGGGGATGTGTCGGCGTCGAAGCGATATTGGAAAGAAGACGTGATCGAGCCGGAGGTTGAGGTGTCACGCGAGGGATTTATCAAAGTGCGAGACGAGGCCGGGACGGGTTATCGCGTGCGTGAGGATTTGATTGAGAAGTTGACGGTGAAGAAGGAAGTGGTGCGGAGGTAGGGTGCTTGGAAGGTAATGTCGGTGGAATTCCAGGCCTTCGACGGCGCTCCTCGGGTCGGACTTATTAAAACTGTTTTCGACGGAAAAGCCTGTGATGAAGATGCTGGCCCGATTCACGACTCTGCTCCGGCTCTCACTTTTAATTACCGGTCTTCTTTTTTGTTGTTGGCCCCAGCAGGCACTGCGAGCTGTTAGGGCAGCAGGCCAGTCCCCGGCGGATGAGATTGCCCCACTCTTTCCCGTGGTGGAGCATGGCAAGTGGGGCTACATCGACAAGACCGGCAAGATTGTCATCCCGCTGCAATACCATTTTGCTTACCGCTTCTCCGACGGCCTAGCGTGGGTTGAGCCGTGGCCCGAAAGGTTCATGCTCATTGATAAGACCGGCAAGAAGGTTGATATGACGAAGATATATAGCTATGCCCTTCCATTCAGTGAAGGACTGGCTCTGGTGGTGGTGCCCGGAGAACGAGGCCTTGGCTATATCGACGCGACTGGCAGGATGATTGTTGCGCAGGATGACAGTCGAAAGGATGCATATCCATTTCGGGAAGGGCTGGCACCTGTGAAGGAAGGCGGGAAATGGGGTTACATCGAGAAGACAGGCAAAATGGTCATCTCGCCGCAGTTCCCAGAGTGCGGGCAATTTGTCGAAGGGCTCGCGGGCGTGAAGGTCGGTAAAAAATGGGGCTACATCGACAAAACCGGCAAAATGGCTATCCCAGCTCAATACGACGTGGCTTATGTTTTCACCGAAGGCTTAGCGGGAGTGAGGGATGGTGAAAAATGGAGTTACATTGACACGGCTGGAAAGGTCGTCATCTCGCCACCATACGCCGAGGTCTTCGGATTCTCGGAAGGACTTGCGCAAGTAAAAGACGGCGGGAAATGGGGCTACATCGACAAGACCGGCACGATGGTAGTTCCGCCGCAGTACGATGAGGCGCAGGAACATTCCGAAGGGCTGGCGGGGGTAAAGAGCGGCGGGAAATGGGGCTACATCGACAAGACCGGCAAGCTAGTTATCCAACCGCAGTATGACAAGGTCTCGGTCTTCAACGAAGGGCTGGCGAGCGTCGAAGTCGGGAAGAAAATGGGATACATCGAAAGGTCTGGAAAGTCAGTCTGGGCACCAACCAAGTAGGCAACCCAAACTCTCGGCGTCCGCCAAATGTCGGGCTTGGACGCACCGCAGAAGTCGGTCACTGAAGAATCTGGTTTGTTGGCGAAATCAGCGGTTACTCAAAACCCCGCGTGTTCTCTGCAAGAAGTGATAATCTCTCGTGCCGAGAGACCTAATGAAGCTGGCTTCCTTGGTGCTTCTGGCGTTCGTACCTGCCTGCGCAGCATCATCTGCGCAGGTTAATGGGACTGCCACCAGTCCCTCGGCACAATACCAGGCGGATCAAGGTCAGTTCAAAAGCAAATACCATGCAGTCCGGGTAGACGAGTTCGAAGTCAAGCAAGGTGTCGACTTCCCGGCCGAGTATCTCAAGAGGGTGCAGCAGGAAATTGTCAAGCAGCTCTCTGACGCGAAAGTTTTCGACGAGGTACTGCAGGCTGGCCAGGAAGCAGCGCAAGCCGGAGCGCCCGTGCTCCGCCTGTCCGGAACAATTCACAATTACACACCAGGGAGCCGGGCGAAGCGCTACGTTGGTGGTTTCGGCCCGGGAGCTGCTGAAGTCGACGCGCAGATCGCTTTTCTGGATGCAGTAACTGGACAGCGGTTTCGGACCGAAGAATTGCGGGCTGTGTTTACAGGGGGTCTGTTTGGCGGGAGCGACGACAAGATTGCCGATGAGCTTGCAAGGCGTGTCGTACTACAAACCCGATTCATGCTGGGTAGAAAGCTTGCTTCTGTAGAAGCCAGTACGACAACGTCCAACAGCGTAGCTCCGTCGTCCTCGGCCGATCGCCACGCAGTTACGATGAATGCTCAAAACTGGTCTGAAGGCGAGCAAAAGCTCGAACAGGAAGCTGCCTTGGGCTACCGAGTCATGGATTTCTCGTTGACCGGGAAATCGACTGCGGATGTAAAGCTGGAAAAGCTGGCCATCCCGCCCGACGTGTATCAATATCGATGGGTTCATATTCGTCTATTCACCCATCTGCAAAAGGAAGTGAACAAGGCCACAGCGGAAGGGTTTCACGCCTTTCCACAAACTCTTGCCGCGATAGGTCCTTATCTGACTGTACTCATGGAAAAACCGCCAGGCGCATCCACGATCCGATATCAGTATGTCGTGACTGAGCCGATGAGCCTGTCCAATGCGCAGAAGGATGCCAACACCCATCAAGCCGATGGGTACACACTCTTGGATGAGACTGAGTTTGGCGCTCACATTTTGTTGTTCGAGAAGACGAGTGAGGAAACGACGAAGTAAGGCCTGGGGGAGCGAACAGTTCGTAGGTGTTGGCGTTTCAAAACCTGGTTAATGAGTGCGATAGGGATGTTTCAACAGTTAGTCTGATTTCGCAGTCCGTTGCTGCACCCACGCGATCACGAGGTCCACTAGTCCAGGAGCTGCCTTCCACCAAAAGAAAGGCGCCCCATCTTCCGGTTGCACTGTCAGATTGTGCTGCGCGTTCGGCACGATCACAGAAGTATAGGGAGTCTTCACTCCATCAAGGGAGGCCTCAATTTTAGCCAGACTCTCATCGACGGGCACAAGCTGGTCGCGCTCACCATAAATCAACAGCACAGGTGCGTGGACTTGCTTCCAGAAGACGAGAGTATTGAGGTTGCCGACTCTTGGATACCAGGTCCAGAGGTAAGAATTCTCGGGTGGTATTCCTAGCCATTTGTACCAGTCTTCATCTCGCACTGACTGCCCTGCAACCTCAAGCTCGTGGTGAGGTTTTGCTCCACGAAGCACGTCGATCATCAGCTTGTACAAGTCTAGGGCGCGTTCGATCTGAGCAGCGGTAAACCCCGCCTCCCGAATCTGGTGACTCACCCGATACACATCCTGATCACGTACGAAACCCGCGACGGTGTCTTCCGCAACGATGAATGCGACTTTCGAAGGGGCGCGAACAGAAGCGATGGGTGCGATTATTCCGCCTTCACTATGTCCATGCAGACCAATTCGTCTTGCATCGATGTCCGGTCTCGAAGCGAGAAAGTCGATTCCGGCGATAGCATCATTCGCCAGATCATCATAAGAAGACATCTTCCAATCCCCAGTGGAAGCGCCCGATCCTCGTTTGTCGTAGACCAGTGCGGCAATCCCTGAGCGGGCGAACCGATCCGCGATAAAGCGGTTGGTGCCCCAGCGTGTTTCACCACCGCTACCTTGCAGGAGAACAACCGCCGGGTGTAGCCCTGCAGAACGAGGGATGCAGAGCGTACCAGCGAGAGTGACAGGTCCGTTGTGAAAGCTGACATCGACTGCGTTGTACGGCAGAGGCTTCGCTACCGTGCGACGTAAAATGAAGTCGCCTTTGGCACTATCATCCGTAAAGGTCCCGGTGATCTGGTCTGCGCTCAGTTTGCCATCAAATACCAACGAATCACCCAGGGCAAAGTGGACCCCATCTCCGCTTACGGTGAGCGCGTCGAGCGGATAGTCCATAGCCTTTTGAGTTAACGAAGTAAACGTGCCGTTTGGATGTTGGTCGGGCCCCTTGAAATCGAAGCTTACCTCTAGCGGGACACCCTCACGAACCAAGGTGCCCTCCCAGTGTCCGGTAAATTCTCCTTTTGGTCCGAACGCGACAGAGGGGAGAGTCGAACTCAGTATCAGTGCTGCTACACCCAGGACAGAGGCAGTAAGCGACATGATGCTGGCCTTTCTCGAAGGAATAACTATCGAGTCTACGCTTGCACCGGTGCGCTCAGTTTTGTCGGAATTCTGGATCCGTTCCCCGAATCGGAGATGCTTTGTCTCAAGATGCCATGCAGGGGGCAGGGAGTCGGGAATAATTGCAGTAAACAAGCTTAACATTCATTGACCTTTCGGAGCCTTCATCCGAAACGAGAAGTCATCGACTTTGTAGATGACTTGTCCCGGATCGCCCGGAGTGGGCGCGACTTTTCCGTCGCGGACGGCTTCGAAGGCTTTTACCAGGCGCGGGAGAACTGAGGGCGTTGCAACCGGGATATTGTGGGCGCCGAGGACCGTCTTGATTTGCGGGGCGAGTGCGGAGAGACGGCGGATGGATGCGTCGTAGGCCTTGAAATCGGTCTCGGGGCGGTAGAGCCAAATGGTGGCGGGATAGTAGGTGTCGCCGGTGAAGAGCAAGCCATTCGCGCGGTCGAGCAGGGAGATGGCGTCGGGCGTGTGGCCGGGGGTGGCGAGAACTTCGATGGTTCGGCCGCCCAGGTCAAGCTGCTCTCCATCGTGAACGTACGTGGTGATCTTCCAGGGGCGAGTCGTGTAGGTCTTCGAGTCGAATCCTTGGGGGAGGGCGCCGCAGATCTGGTCGGGCGCGATTTCCTCCTGCGCATCCTGCGTGGAGCCTTGCGCGTTCTTGCGGGTGAAGTCGGTGTCCATAGCGTAGACGGTTGTGAACTGCCAGTTGTCGCCGACGTGGTCGTTATGCGTGTGGGAGTTCAGGACGATGATGGGCAAGCTGGTGAGCCCGCCGACTACCTTCTTCAGGTCGCTGATGCCCATGCCGGTGTCGAAAAGCAACGCACTCTTGCTGCCGGTGATCAGGTAGCTGATGGTTTCTTCCGATTGGTGTGGTTCGTAGATGGCGAAGACGCCGGGTGCGACTTTGTAGACTTCGAACCAGGCATCGGAGATGGGCACGCGCTCGAGGGTTTTGTATTCGGCGCGCGGGAGGGCGCGACACCACTCCGGAATTTTCGTCTGGGCCGCCGCGACTGGTGCTGCCAGGGCGAATGCAATCGTGATGGCGAGTCCTTGGAGTGCAGTGAGGCTTGTCTTCGTCATCGCCTCAGGAGATTACATTAGTTTTCTGCGCTCGCGAACGCTTGCGTCTCCTACAGTACTCACGACTAAAACCCTTTGATTACGTGTCAGCATCACACCTCGTCCACAAAGGGGACCGTCATGCCACACGTATCTCTTCGCTCCGCGCTTCTCTACGTTGCAGTTTTTTCTCTCTCGCTTGGCCTCGGTTTCGCGCAGCAGGAGCCGACGGTTACGACTCCGGCGGATGCGTCTCAAGATGTGACGCCGATGGCGCAGACGCCGGTGTATCGCGTGCAGGTGGTCGGGCGGACTACGCGTGCCGTCAACTACCGGCATCGGGCTACGACCAGCGTTGATTTTCAGGGGACGAAGCTCGATCCGAACGGCAAGGGGAAGGCGAAGATTGCCAGCAGCACCGGGCGCCTGAAGATCGATGTGCAACTCGAGAATCTTCCAAAGCCTAGCATCTATGGTCCCGAGTATCTGACGTACGTGCTGTGGGCAATTACGCCGGAAGGACGGGCGGCCAATCTGGGCGAGATCATTCCGCGTAAAGATGGCAAGGCTGAACTATCGGTGACGACCGACTTGCAGGCTTTCGGATTGATTCTGACTGCGGAGCCATATTTCGCGGTGACGATTCCGAGCGATCAGGTCATCATGGAGAACATCATCAAGAGCGACACCAAGGGTTGGGAGCAGCCGATCGAAGCCAAGTTCGACGCGCTGCAGCGCGGCGAGTACACCGTGGAAGTCAGTCCGGGGCAACTGGCGTCGCAAACTGCCGACGAGAAGATGCCTACCGACTTGAAGGAAGCCATCAACGCCGTGGCTATCGCGAAGGCGGCCGGCGCGCAGCAGTACGCAGCAGAAACGCTGGCCAAGGCGGAAGATTTCCTGGCGCGCGCTCAGGATTATTACGCGCGTAAACAGGGAGACAAAGCGATTGGCACGGTAGCGCGCGGGGCAGTCCAGTCGGCCGAAGATGCGCGGCTGTTGACGATCCGGAGGAAGAAGGAGGAAGAACGCATCGCGCAGCAGCGACGCGCGGAGCAGGCGGAGCAGGATCGGCAGGCGGCAGTGCAGCAGCGGGAAGCTGCGATTCAGTTGCAGCAGCAGGCGGAAACGGATCGGGCGAAGGCCGAGGAAGCGCGTCGTCAGGCGGAGCAGGCGCAGAGGGAAGCGGAGCAGGCGCGGTCGGAAGCTTTAGCGCAGAAGCAGGCTGCTCAGGCCGAGAGCGAGAAGGCGCGGCAGGATGCGCAGCGCGCTGAGCAGGAGAAAGAGCAAACGCGTGCCCGTCTGATGCAGCAATTGAACCAGGTGCTTGAGACGCGGGAGAGTGCGCGGGGGCTGATCGTCAGCATGCCGGACGTGCTGTTTGACTTCAACAAGTACACGTTGAAGGGCGAGGCACGCGAGCGGCTGGCGAAGGTGTCCGGAATTTTGATGGCGTATCCCGGGCTGAATGTAAAGGTGGAAGGGCACACGGACAACATCGGGAGCCAGGAATACAACCAGAAACTTTCCGATCAGCGCGCGGAGACGGTGCGCGGGTTCATGGTGAGTCAGGGAGTCGCGCCCGACATTATTACGGCGCAGGGGTTCGGCATGGGACAACCGGTCGCGCCGAATGATACGGCGGCCGGCCGGTCGAAGAACCGGCGCGTGGAACTGGTGGTGAATGGGACCGCGATCGGGGATCAGGCCGGAGCGGGGTCTGAGACTGGGGGCGAGAATTCGAGCGCGCCTGCGGGGAGTTTGCCTTCGCAGCCTGGGACGGCTAGTCCTGCGTCGACTGGGAATAATCCGCCGCCGCAGTGAGCATGGGTGGCTTGAGAGTCTTAAAACGCAGAGGACGCTGAGAACGGCCGCAGAGGACGCAGAGGGAGCTTTCTCTAGAGATCCTACCCGTCTGTATCTCTGCGGGCTTCGTTACATCGGTTTGTGGAATCCCAGGCCTTCGACTATCGCTCAGGGCAGGTTTACCACAAAGAACGCGCGAAGGTGGGGCGCCGTCACTACTTGCGATCGGGTTCGGAGCGCTGATTGTCGGCCAGCGTGGCTTGCTGCTTTTTCAGCAGATCGACGCCCTGCGCGAAGGTGAGATCAGTGGGCACGGAGCGGAAATCGCTGAAGGTTTCTGTCGAGCGAATGTCGAGACGCTTGAAGAGCAGAATCTTGCCGGTAAAGGTCAGGCCCATGCGCTGCATATCCCAGGAGCCATCGCCGACGTCGCCTTGTTCGACGAGGAAGTGACCGCCCTTATCGAGGTGTCCTAGGATGCCCCATCCGAAGCTGACTTCTCGGAACAGAGTTCCATCGATGCGGGCGATGCGGCGCTTGTTGGCGTCGACTAGCAGATAGCCCTGCATGCCGGAGAGGACCTGCTCGACCTTGGAGGGCGGCTCGTATTTCGGGTTAGGGCGGAAGTTGAGGCGAATGAGTTCGTCACCGTCGCGGCCGAGGCCTTGCTGTCCACGCTCGGTGCCCGCGTATTCGAATAAAAAGGCATCGGGCATGGCACGAACGATGCGGGTGATGCGATCGGCATCGTCTTTTTCACGCTGGCGTTTTCTGGCCAGCTCCGCCGGACTGTTCTTCAGTTGCTCGAGGCGCGCTTCTTCGGCTTGGCGCTGCTGCGCGGTGAGGGGTTTGCCGTCAAAGGCGATCGCCATGCCGGCCATGGCGTCTCTTGTTTCGCAATAAAGTTTGGTTTGCGAGCCGTTGGCTGTCTGCTTGACGGAGGCGAACATGTGGCGTGCGGCCGGGTTGTCGGAAGCTTTGATTTCGTTTTGAACCGTGGCGCGTACCAGGTCGTTCGCGGGAATGGCTGGCGTCTGTCCGGCGTGCGCGACGGAGCCAAGGCAGATCGCGGCGACCGCCCATTGTGCGTGGCGAAAACACGTTGACCAAATCATGCGCCAATCCCTCGTGCCGCTTAGTTTACCGTTAGACGAGTCGCGTCGAACAACTGTTGCACAGACAAGCTATCCAGAGGGACATCTCACGCCATGACCGACGAGCGTGTGCCGAATAAGCCCTTCGGGCATGCGCGCTTACGCACGAGGAGCGAAAATCCGCAAGAAATGGTTTAGTATCATGGCTTCCCGTAGAGTTTGCTTCCTGCCGTGGCCGCAAGGCGACGCCAGGAGGGCCGCAAACCAGCAGAATCCTCTAGACGCCGGCAATTTGCCCAAGGAGAATGCACTCATGGATGTACCCAAGACTGGGGAGTTCGCACACATTGGGAAGTCGGTCGTGATCAAAGGAGAGCTTTCGGGTAGCGAAGACCTTTATCTTGACGGCCAGGTGGAAGGCAATATTCTGCTCAAGGGCAACAACCTGACCGTGGGCCCGAACGGGCAGGTGAAGGCGAACGTCGATGCCAAGGGCGTGATCATTCAGGGAAAGCTGGAAGGGAATTTACACGCGACGGACCGGGTAGAGTTGCGGAAGTCGGCGATCGTCACGGGAGACATCGCGACCCAGCGGATTGCGATCGAAGAAGGCGCGTATTTGAAGGGCAAAGTTGACGTGGGCAAGGACGGGAAGTAGGAAGACATTCGTCAGTCGCTAGTCATCAGTCTCGAGCAGACCAGGCCAATTCCTGCGAAGACTTTGGGCGACAGATCCTGGCGACTGAAGACTGACGACTGAATTGAGAACTCACACAGCTACATGAAACTGTTTCGCGGACCATCGTCCGGACCAGACAAAGCTTCGTCCCCGGCACAAACTAGTCAGAAGTTGTCACGGCGCTCGAGCGGACTGGGCGAACTGGCCCGCTCGTGGTCGTCGGACGAAGGGCTGTGCATCCTCGATCTGGGGGCAACTTCTCCGGCGAACATTCGTTACTTCACCGAGCGCTCGCACAAGATCTACAGCGAAGATTTGCTGACGGCGTCAAGCGACCCGGCGCTGGTCACCAAAGACGAGCAAGGCAATGTGGTGCTCGACAGTCGCCAGTTTCTGGAAGACAACCTGGTGTATCCCGCGGCGCAATTTGACGTCGTGCTGTGCTGGAACCTGCCCGACTATCTGGATGAAAGCCTGGTGAAACCGGTGGTGGGACGATTGTGGTCGGTGCTGAAGCCAGGCGGAATGCTGCTGGCGTTCTTCCACACTCGCGACGCGGGTCCGGATGCTCCCTGCTACCGGTATCACATCATGGGGCCCGACGTGTTGGACATGCAGCCGATCGTTCCGCAGAAAGAAGTTCGACGAGGGCCGACGGGAGCGATTCACCGCGCGGTCGCGCCTGGCTTCCGCCTGCAACGCGTGTTCAATAACCGCCACATCGAAAATCTTTTTCGGGACTTTGCGTCGATCAAGTTCTTTCTTAGTCGGGACAATATTCGCGAAGTTCTGGCCGTGCGCTAGCCGCCAAATCGCTGAGTCCTCCCCATCCAAGCCTACATCTGACTGGTTATCGACAAGGAGCGATATGGCTTCGATGATCAGTATTCCTCGCTGGTATGACCGGCAGTTTGCCTTTTCATTTCCGGCAGATCATTTTCCGAGCGTGTTCGCGCGGCTGCGGGGAACCCCAGCGCGCCTGGAAGAGTTGTTGCGAGATCGGGCTCCGGGAGAGTTGGTGAACAAGCTGGGGGGCGCGGACAAATGGTCAGCGCAGGAACATGCGGGACACTTGCTGGATCTTGAGCCGCTCTGGTTGCGGCGCGTGGAAGACTTCGTGTCGGGGGGGAGCGAACTCAGCACAACTGACCTGACGAATCGCAAGACGCACGAGGCGCATTACAACGATAAGCCGCTCGGTGAAATTCTGGGGCAATTCCGGGTCGCCCGTCGAAAACTGCTGGCGCGCGTAGAGGAGATCGATCCCGTGGCGTTCGCTCACTCACTAGTCCACCCGCGTCTGCAAAAGCCAATGAGACTGGTGGATCATCTCTTCTTCGTCGCGGAGCATGATGACCATCACCTCGCTTGGATGTGGACGCTGCTTCATAGCGACTCGGACTAAGCGCGTTTCGCGACCCCAACTTTGCTGGAGCGCCGCCGTCTTGATGGAGGGTGCCTGCGATTTCTCCGATGATGCCGGAGAGAACCAAAGGTGGGAAGACCTCTTAATCGCAAATCTTAAAACGCAGAGACCGCAGAGAACGGACGCAGAGTCCGCAGAGAAAAGCTTTCGCAAAATCGATGGCGCCCGAGGCATTGTCTATCGCACGACAAAATCTGCAGCTTCCGATTTGGCCGAATCGGAAACCGCAGATTTCCGCAGACAAAGAGGAACGAAAGTACGGGAACTCCCCTATTTTCCTTCGTGCTCGTGCTCACCGTGTCCGGCTGTGTGGGAACTGAAGAACAAGAAGAAGTTCGAGTCCGCCTCAATCGCCGCACCGGATTTCACTGCGGCGTCGATCGCCGTATCGGAAGTTAGGCCGCTGTTACCGTCCTTCGGGGGCCAATCAGACTGGTTGAACACCAGCACGGGCAACACCTGCCACCAAATCGCCGCGACATTGATTGCGTCGCTGTTCACGACGTGGCTGTGATTGGGCGTGGGGACGAAAACGTTGCCTGTTGGCGGGGGCAGGATCTTTAGCGCCTCTAAGGCCGGTCCGAGGTCGAGACGCGATGAATGCATCGTGCAGGTGCCGGGAGGAAGATTTCCGTCAGGACACTGCGAATAAACCAGGGGTTTGGCTTTGAAGGCTTCTGGTACAGCGCCAAACAGGGCGATTAGAGTCTTTCCAAGCGCCGGCCCGCAAAGGGTTCCAGGCACTACGCCATCGCAGGAAATCGCGTCGGCTGGATTCTGGTCGTTGTCCACCGAGAACATCGGAACCAGCACATAGAGAGGCTCCGTCGTGACCTTCGGGTTTCCCTTGACCCCGGGAGGATTGATGGTGGGCTGAGTTCCTACCTGACAGATTGGAATCTGCATTTCATTGGGGTCAGATGCCGCCTTCTTGCCGTTGAAATCGAGATCGGTTTTCGGCTGGTCGACGCAATCGAAATTTTGCGTATAAGTGAATTTGAGTAGTTTCGCGTTGCCGTAGCCAAACGTCTGGTTGGTCGCGATGTTCTGCGCGGAAGCATTGACGAGTGAGAACGATACGCCAAGAATGGATAAAGCTAACATTCTGGGCAAATGCATCTTCATTACATCCTCCACTGAAACTTGCTGAGATGAGGCTGTTGGTGGGCAAACAAGCCTGTCTGCGGGATGTACGAGACACAGAGCTAGTTTGGATTTGTCTGATTGATCTTTCGAAATCTTGCCGTGTGGTCGTTAGGGATGTTGGTTCCCGCGTCTGGCAGACGCTCTACAGGAAAACGTTGAGATGAATTGCACTGTTGCTCTCGAGAAGGTCCCGGTACTTCAGTAAGCTGTCGACGTCAGTTGATGAAACGTACAATTCTTTGCTGACAGCGCATCTTCACACATCAAGAAGCAATCATGCCGGAAGGTGGGATGAAATGAACAAAGGCTTCACAGCAATTCTTGGGCTGATGGCCGCATTCGCCATTTGCCTGCCTCTCGCGTTTGCCGATCATGGCAACCATGGCAAACACGAAAACAAACACGATGAACAGGGGTGGGAACGCCGAGACGGATACGAATATCGGGTGTACGACCGAGACGCGCGTCCTCCTGGATGGGGGCACGGAAAGAAGACAGGCTGGGGCAATTGCGGTTTGCCGCCCGGACAAGCCAAGAAGCACGGGTGTCAGGCGTACGAGTATCAGGGACGACAATACTACTATCACCAGGATGATGAAGGACGGATCGTGGTGCGGCGTCCGATCATCGAGATTCAGGGAAGCGTCAGCATTCACTGAAGACTGAGATCTGTAGAGTTCTGATTTTAAAGAGTCATCCACTCGGCATCTCCGCGGGTGGGTGATTTTGTGTTTGGGGGAATCGACTTACGAGAATGCTGGAGAGTTCGATGAGAGGACGGCCGTTCTGAAATGACGGAGGGAGGGATCGTGAAGACTTCAACCTAGCGGGTCCAGCGCACCAGCATTCGCGACACGGTCGGGGCCGCTTCGAGCAGGTGGCCCACCGATCGGCGGATGGGGCGCGGCAGGTTGAGCAGTCGGCGGATGCGCGAGGAGTTGCGGAAGACAGGAAGCAAAGCCTCGCGGTATTGGCGGCCATATTGCGTCGCGGCTTGCTCGAGCGAGGTTCTTCCCTGAAAGAAGGGAATATGCGATTGTGCGACTAACGCTCCACTGCGCAGGGCGAGCGAGATGCCGTCTCCGACGAATGGATCGACGAATCCGGCGGAGTCGCCGGCGAGGAGAATGCCATCCTGCACGGGATTGGGTTCGCGAAAGATCAGAGGGGAAGTGGTGACGGGATCGCCCAGCGGCTGCCAGGTTTCTGATCTTTGCTTCAGGGCGGGGTGAAGCGAAAAGACTTCTGGCAACGATCGCGCCATGTCGGAACGGACCATTGCACACGCGTTAACGCGGCCTTCGGCTGAAGTGGCTCCGGCCAAAGTGACAGGTTGCACGCCGCAGTATCCCCCCTCAAAGAAGTAGAGATCGACGGAGAGGTGCGGTTCGGGCTCGGAGAAGTGTGCTTTTACGCCCAGCCATCTAGAGTTCTTGTCGTTAGCAGCGCTCGAGGCGGAGTGAGTGAGCAGGTTCGACCAACGCCCCGTGGCATTGATCACCGCGCGCGCCTCGACGACTCCCGCTGATGTGGAGAGCGAGAAGGGGCCGGTGCCTGAAATCTGCTCGACTGACGTTTGCAGTTTCGCGGTGACACCCGCGTTCTGCGCTGAATTCCACAGTGCAAGATCAAGGTCGAGCCGGGCGATGCTCGCCGCGTGCGGTTCGACCGGAGTGGTGACAATGTGGCCATCGAAGAAGAGCCGAGCTTCGGGGATGCGCAGCGCTTGATCGACGAGGTCGGGGGAGTTGAGCAAGTCGCCCAGCAGTGTGAGAGATTCTGCAGAAACGAACTCGCCGCAGACACGCTGGCGCGGGAGTTTTCCGCGCTCGAGCAGAAGGACGCTGGCTCCGGCGCGGGCAGCCGTGATGGCAGCGGATGTCCCCGCGGGGCCGCCACCGACTACGGCGAGGTCGAAGGTGGTGCCTGTGGGTGAATTCGTATGCATCGGATCAATCACGTGTTGGAAATGCGCACTGCAGGGGCTAAAGCCCGATCGTTTGCTGCATGTATTGGCACGGCTGAAGCCCATGCCCTTCCCAAGATCGCGAACTTGGCGAGCAGCCCTCGTTGGACCGGTTGTGTGAGAGCCGGATCGTACTGGTCCGGCGGGCGGGGACGCCCGCCGGACTGCCGCCGGGACGCCGGCGCTACAGTCGAGAGTCGTGTCACTTCCATACGATCACGCCCATTCGGTACAGGTAGCAGGTAAAGGTTTCGATGCTTCGCCCACCGGTTTCGCTCAATGTCGCGCGCATTTCTTTTACGGTATATGCCTGGCGCACGGAGGCGGGCGCGTCGTTGCGCGTTATACGGCTCTGGTAAAGAGGAAAGCCGGCGTAGGCGAGCGCCAGGTGGACCGGGTCGCGGATCAAGTCGTTGATCAGGAAAGCGTGCCGACAGACGCGCACGGCTTCCGCGCGCGAACTGCACGACCTGGTCGGGCGACAGATGATGCACGAATAGTTCGCTGCTGACGAAGTCAAAGCTGGCATCGCGGAAAGGGTAGCGCGAGCGCGTCCCCAACCACCGCACGCGTTCCATTGCGGATGTGTGACGCTGCGCGATCGAGGAGCGTGATGTCGAGGTGGACGTTGCGTTGTGCAAAGCGGTCGCTCACGGAATGAGGGACATAGCCAGCGCCTGCGGCGACGTCGAGCCAGGAGAGCGAATTTGATTTCGTGTGGCTTACGACTCGATTCACCAGGCGCGTGGTGCAGGACGTCCC
Organism: uncultured Acidobacteriota bacterium; assembly: GCA_963745435.1. Classification (GTDB taxonomy): domain Bacteria; phylum Acidobacteriota; class Terriglobia; order Terriglobales; family Acidobacteriaceae; genus Gp1-AA133. Next base: position 54,139 of record CAVUXK010000011.1, read on the forward strand.
GCCGAACCAGTGGTTGAACATGCGCAGGTCGGTCAGAGTGCCCGAGATTTCTTCCGGGGTGCCTGCGTCGGTGTCGAGGAGTTCGTGGCTCGGGATGCGTTTCATGGCAGTGAACTTGGTTGTTTTGCCATGAGGTCGCGCGGCTGATAATTTCAGTCCTTATCCGCCGCGGCGAGGGCGAGACGCCCTCGTGACTGCCGGCGGGACGCCGGCGCTACGTCAAACCTCAGCTAGTTCTTCTTCCAGTAACTGCTTGTTGTAGAGGTCGGTGTAGTAGCCGTCGCGCGCGATCAGTTCGTCGTGCGTGCCCAGTTCCACGATGCGTCCGCCATGCAGCACGGCGATGCGGTCGGCGTTGCGGACGGTTGACACGCGGTGCGAGATGAAGATCGTGGTGCGGCCCCGCATGATTTCGCGCAGATGATTCAGGATCTTGTCTTCGGTGTGCGTGTCGACGCTGGAGAGCGCGTCGTCGAGAATCAGGATGCGCGGATTGCGAATGATGGCGCGGGCGATCGCGGTGCGTTGCTTCTGGCCTCCCGAGAGCGTGAGGCCGCGTTCGCCAACCATGGTCGCGTACTGGTCGGGGAAGCCCTCGATGTCGGCGGCGATGTTGGCGGCTTCGGCGGCATTGCGGACAGCTTCGTCGGTGGCTTCTTCCACGCCGAAGGCGATGTTCTCGCGGACTGTGTCGCTGAACAGGAAGGTTTCCTGGGGCACGAAGCCGATGTTGCGACGGAGGAAGTCGATCGGAAAGTCGCGGATCGGGTGGCCATCGATGAAGACCGTGCCGGGAGGGGCATCGTAGACGCGCGGAATCAGGTTGACGAGCGTTGTCTTGCCAGAGCCGGTTGGGCCGACGATCGCCAGGCTGGTGCCCTCGGGAATGGTCAGTTTGACGTCGTGAAGAACGGTGGTTCCGTTGTAGCCGAAGGTCAGGCCACGGAATTCGATGGCGCCACGGAGTTCGGGCTCAGGCGAGCCTGCGGCGATGACCGCTGCGCTGTCCGTGATCTCCGGCTGCTCGAGCATGATTTCGTTGATGCGCTTTAGCGAGGCCGTGCCACGCTGGAAAATATTGATCACCCATCCGAGCGCGATGACCGGCCAGGTGAGCTGGATCATGTAGGTGAGGAACGCGGCGAAGTCGCCGACGGAAATGCGCTTCAGTAGCACTTCGCGTCCTCCGAGCCAGAGAACGAGTACCACGGCCAGTCCCAGGGTCAGTTCCAGGGTTGGCCAGAGCAATCCCATCAAGCGCGCCAGCGGAAGACTGCGATTGATGTACTCGGTGTTAGCGGCCTCGAACTGGCGGACTTCGGCGCCTTCCTGCGCGTAGGCGCGAATAACGCGGGCAGCGGAGAAGTTTTCCTGCGCGCGGGCCGAAATGTCGGAAAACATGGCCTGAATTTTCTCGAAGCGCTCGTGAATCTGGTGGCCGAAATATTGAATGACGATGCTGGCCACGGGGAGAGGCAGGAATGTGTACAAGGTCAGCTTCGGGCTGATCCTAAACATGTAGATCAGTGCGCCGGCCGTGAAGACCAGCGTATTGGCCGAATACATGATGGCCGGGACCGAGCAGCATGCGGACGGCGTTTAGGTCGTTGGTCGCGCGCGCCATGATGTCGCCAGTCCGGGTGCGCTGGTAGTAGGGAAACGAAAGCTGCTCAAGGTGGCGGAAAAGATCGTTCCTGAGGTCGAACTCGATGTCGCGGGAAATGCCGATGACGATCCAGCGCGTTAGAAACTGAAAGATCCCCTTGCTCAGGGCGATGGCTACCAGCACCAGCGCATAAGAGCCGAGCTTTCCGGTAGATCGGCCGCCCTTTTCGAGATAGTCGAGCGCGACCCGGATGACCTGGGGAGACTGGACGGCAATTGCGTTCAGCAAGAGTACGCAGATCGTCCCCACCATGAACCCACGGCGGTATTTCTTCAGGTATGGGTAAAGGGGACGGAGGCTCTTGGGCAGCATCGCTAGGTAGATGCGATTTTAGCAGCGGCGGGTGCAGCGAGTTGTCATGGCGGGGTCTACTTGCTTGGATCGTAGCGGCGGGTGAGGACGCCCGACCGACTGCCGGCGAGACGCCGGCGCTACACTCTCGATTGGCCCAAGTACGTTGGTAATCTTGCCGCGGTATCGGGACCTAACATAACGTCCTGAAAGGCCGAACCTAGGAATCTGTGATGGTGGGGGAGTGGGTTTGCGGGGTGAGTTCAATTTGTCGGGAGCAGGCGCTCGTGTTGGCCGCATGCGGCTGGCGTGGGTGGCCCTTTGCTTTTTCGTCCTCGTAAGTCTTACGACATCTGCCCCGGCCCAGGCCAAGACGACTCGCAAGCTGGTCTACAAAGAGAGTCCGGGGTATCCGCTGACGCTACGGGAAGCGCACATCGGCGGAATCGTGCGCCTGGAAATCGTGATCTCGTCGAAGGGGAATGTGGATTCGATCTCGCCCCTGGGTGGGAATCCTGTGCTAGTCGAAGCGGCCTGCGCTGCCGTCCGGAAATGGAAGTACGTTCCCGCCGACGCTGAGACCAAGACGCAAGTCGAATTCACTTTCGATCCCAAACGCTAATACGTCAGTCGCCCATCCCGCGACCGAGCGGCAGTTTTCGATCTGGCAACTTGCCGGGCATGCCCGCGAAGCGCACACCGCGATCCTGCCGGAACACCGAAGCGCACGCGACGACCAACGCGACAGCCCATCCCACCAGGAAAAACCAACCCATCCCCATCAGGAACGAGTACACCACTTCACTGTTCATGAATGCGGAGCCGATGACGCGAAGGCCGCTACGCAGCGTATCCATGACTTCCGCCTGAACGCACGGTGGCGTATCGGTTGACGATTTCTTTCACCGCATTCATGCGGCCCAGAGTGGTGAGACGTGGGTCGCCCAAGGCGTCTTCGACCTGAGTCATCCAGAAACCAACCGCGCGCTCGATGCCGTCCTGCATCTCGCCGATGACGGCTTCAATCAGTTCTCGATCCGTTGCTACGCTAGTCACAGCGGTACCCAGCCTTTCTGACGAAAAAATCTCCTACGCATCAGTCGGAGTTACCTGGGATTGCGGTTGCTGTACCCGGATAAACCCGACTGGAGAGCGGAAGTTGCCTTGCAAAAGAGTGGAACGGAACAAGGAGGAGTCCCGTTCCACTCTCCTCACCCAGCACTATTCGCTCGGAGGAGTCTGGTTCTGAGGAGCCTGGTTCTGTTGGGAATGCTTCTGGAACCTGGCCTGGCGCCGCGCCTCGAACTTCGCCAGTCTTGTCTTTCTGGTCGGCCGTCAGCACAGCCATCAGTTCCGACTTGATGCGCGCCTTCTGCACCATCATCTCGGTCATGGCTTGCGTCTGCTGCGATGCAGCGCGCGCACCTTGGCTTCGTCGAAGGTGCCAGCCTGTTCGAGCGTTTTCATCTGTTGGCGGCCCTGCGCCAGTTGCTGCATCAGCGGACGAGTGGTGGGCTTTTCCTTGCGTCAGGATGTCCTTCATCTGCGCCTGCTGCGCGTCTGTCAGATCGAGATAGTCGGTATAGAAGCCCAGCATGCGGGCGCTGAAGCCGCCGTGATGTCCCATGCCCTGGGCGGTTTTGACCACCGTCTGCGAAAAGGCGGCGGTAGCCATAGCGACCGACAACACGACTGCCAGAAGCTTGAATCGGTTAGCGTTCATTCGTTCCTCCACAACCCGGGTTCTCGGCCGGGTCCTGAAAATCGCTTGCATTCATGGAAACACGAATGGGGGCCGGGACGTGGTAAAGAATCGGTCAAGCGGAGTAAAGTTTTGTCAACGAAAGTGCTTGATTGACAATTCTTTACCTGTAATTTTGAAAGGCTGATGTAAAACAATGAGTAAGATGGACCGCATTCTTATCGTGGATGACGATTTCGAGTTGTGCAGCCTGGTCAGCGAGTATCTGGCCGCCGGAAGGATTCCGGGTCGAGTCGGTTCATGATGGGGAGACGGGCCTGCAACGGGCGTTGAGCGGGAACTACCTGATGGTGGTTCTGGACGTGATGCTGCCCGGGATGAGCGGCTTTGATGTATTGCGGCGCATTCGCGCGACGTCTCGCGTTCCGGTGCTTCTTCTGACTGCACGCGGCGAGGACGTGGACCGTATCGTGGGACTCGAGATTGGAGCGGATGACTACCTGCCCAAGCCGTTTAACCCGCGGGAACTGGTGGCGCGAATTCGCGCGGTGCTTCGCCGGACGAGTGCAGATCCGAAGGGTGTGGGTACGCCACGGGCGCCTGAGATCCTGCGCATTGGCGACATCGAACTCGACCCGGCGACGCGCACCGTGCGTCATGGCGGTGAGCCCGTGGAATTGACCTCGGTAGAATTCAATCTGCTGGAGGTTTTGTTGCGGGAGGCGGGGCGGGTCGTAACCCGCGAAGAACTGGTGAGCGCGGTGCTCAGCCGGAAATTTTCGCCGTTCGATCGCAGTATCGACATGCACGTGAGCAAGGTGCGCAAGAAACTGGGCGACGTGAATGGCGAAGCCGAACACATCAAGACCGTGCGCGGGGTCGGTTATATTCTGGCGCGCCCGCGCGAAAAGGTGAAAAGCGGCTCGCGATGAAAAGCTTATTCCTGAAAATCTTTTTGTCGTTCTGGCTGGCGCAGGCGCTGATAGTCGCGCTGGTAGTGCTGGCGACGGTGGTGTTTCGTCCGCAGACCGAATCGCCTTTCTGGGAATACATCAAGACCAACACCGCGGACCAGTTGGTGCAGGCGTACGAGTCGGGCGGCCCGAAGGTTCTGGACGCCAAGATCGATCAACTGGGAACGACGCTTCGTTTGCAGGCCTACCTCTTCGATGACCAGGGGAAGGAACTGGCCGGACGCACCACGCCGCCTTGGGCGCAACGGTTGAGTCATGGCCTTGATCCGCAGGGCGGTGGAATTTGGCACCGCTTTTCTCCACGCCGGTTCGTGAGCCAGGAAGTGACGACCGGCGACGGCCGTCACTACATCATGGTGGCGGAAGTGCCGCCCCGGCCATGGCTGCCGCTGCTCCGGCAGAAACCGCCGGGCGCGGGGTTGGTGATTCTTGCGCTCGCGGTGCTCGTCTCGGGATTCGTCTGCTACGTGCTTGCGCGTTATCTGACATCGGACGTTCGACGTTTGCGTGCCGCCACACAACAACTCGCCGCAGGTGACCTGAACGCGCGTGCGGGGGACCCCAAGCGCGGACGCCGGGATGAACTCGCCGAGTTGGTGCGCGACTTCAACACCATGGCGTCGCGCCTGCAGGATCTCGTGAGTGCGCAATCGCGCCTGCTGAACGATATCTCTCACGAACTACGATCTCCGCTGGCGCGGCTTAGCGTTGCGTTGGGATTGGCTTGGCAGCGCGCTGGAACGGAAGCGCACAGCGCGCTGGAACGAATTGAATTAGAAGCGACTCGCCTGAACGAACTGATTGGGCGATTGCTCACGCTGGCTCGGCTGGAAGGCGGAGAGGACGCCATGCGCCGCACGCCGATCGCACTCGACGAACTGGTCCGCGACATTTGCGAAGATGCCGACTTTGAAGCTCAGAGCCGGCAGTGTCGCGTGCACTGCGACATTCAGAGCGACCCCGTCATTTTCGGAAGTGCATCGCTCCTGCACAGTGCGATCGAGAATGTTGTCCGCAATGCGATGCGGCATACGCCCGATGGGACCGATGTCGAGATCCAGTTGGCTATGGAACCGGCTAACGGGAAGGCCGACGCAGTGGTTCGGGTTGTCGACCACGGCCCGGGAGTTCCGCAGGAGTCGCTCGACAAGCTTTTCCGGCCCTTCTACCGACTGGATGATGCCCGGGGACGACAAACGGGTGGAGTGGGCCTGGGCCTGGCGATCACCGAGCGCGCCGTGCGATTACACGGCGGGTCGGTACGAGCGGCAAATCGTCCCGAGGGCGGGTTGATGGTGGAGATCCGGCTGCCGGTTGAGGTTGGGGATTCCGCTGAAGTTCGGCTGGAAGTGCCGGCGCACACAGTTTAAGGGCAGGTCACCGGTCATGGGTGACAGGTCTCAGGTCTTGGGTGTTAGTCGTTTGGTGTTAGGCTCGGGCGCAGTATTCCGAATTGGACACTCGTTCAAATCCCCACATCTCAACCTCGCTCGTCCAAGTCAGCTCGATCGTGTTGACCTCCGGGCAACTCGGCGCACTCCTTCGGATTCCAATAAGTCTTTGCAGCAGTTTGCTCTTCCGGGAAATTCCTGATACACAAATGAAGGTAATCAAGCCCTCAAAAATGGATGGCTCGAGGCCCGTTGGCCCTCGCCGCCACGAAAAATCAATCAGGAGAGTTCATTTGATGAGGTCCGGTTGGCTTCGGTGTGCGCTGGTGGTGGGCAGCCTGTCGATGTTTGTGAGTTGCGGCTCGTCGAGCAAATCGGCTCTGGTTTACCTGGTCAGCCGAGGCAGCAACCCGGGAACGATTGCGGCATACAAGCTCGACTTGAAGAAAGGCACGCTCACCTCTGATAACGGGGCGCTTACGATAAACGGGAAAAGCGCGAACACCGGCACCCAGCCTCAAGCTTTGCTCTTCGATCCATCCCAGACATTCGCATTCGTTGCGGACTACGGAAGCCCTAGCGATCCCGGAACTGACAACAGCAAGAAGAATGGCGACATCGCTGTATTCTCCATCGCGAAGGACGGAGCCATCGGAAGCGTCGGCACAACCTCCTTTCCTGTGGATGACTGTCTGAGTTCGAATCCTGTCAGCCTGGCCACGGATGCGCAGGGCAAATTCCTGTTCGTGGCAGTCCAGACTTTTTACAACGTGAACGGCTCGGCAGCCTGCCCAGCGAACCCTTCGAACGGAACGGCTGGGCCGGGTTATGTGGCAGCATTTCCGATTTCATCGGGGACGCTGGGAACGATGGTGTCGGCACCGATCCCGATACCTGCCGGACCGCCGGGTACGAACATACCTTTTCCGACCGCAGTGGGTGTCGCCAATACTTTGAACTACATCTACGTGACCGATGCCGTGAACAACACTGTGGTTGGTTTCGCGTACGACACCACGAGCGGAGCACTCACTTCCGTGCCCGGCCAGTTCTTTTCGGTGGGCAAATTGCCGAGTGCGGTAATTTCTCCGCCCGCAAGGCACGTTCTTATACGTGGCCAATGGCAACTCTGACGACATCTACGAGTTCTTCATTAACGCCGACGGCAGCCTGCAGCCAATTACCAATGCAACAGTCACGATTCCGACCGGCGGTGGACCGGTCGCCATGCTGACCGATCCGAACGCCAAGTATCTTTACGCGCTGGCCAAGGACGGCAGCCAGATCCACGGATACACAATCAATCGCGTAACGGGCGCACTCACAGCCGTGGGTGCCAACGGGGGCGCGGTCTCGACGGGCGCGAATCCGGTGGCGTTCACGATTCGCTCCGACGGCAGCACGAGCGGTAATTACTGGGTGTTCACATCCAACTTTGGAGCGAATACGGTTTCGAGCTATGCATCTGAATGGTGCAACTGGAGTGCTGACGGCCCTTCCGCAGTTGACCGGCCCAGTGGCGCCTTACGGAATCGCAGCCCGATAGCGGTTCTGAGGCTACGCGCTTAGGTCGGAACTTTCAGAATCAGATAAGCCCCCAGCATCGCAAAGATGAGGTCGGGCGACCAGGCGGCCAGCGCGGGTGGAAGCTGGCTCAGGTTGCCCATGGATTCGAACAGCCGCGAGACCACTTCGTAGACGCCCGCAATCCCAACCGCCACCGCAATTCCTGTAACGGCGCCGCGCTTTCCCTGCTGACAGCGAGAAAGGAATTGCGAGTACTGCCATCACCAGAGTGACCACGGGAACGGCAAGTTTCCGTTGAAGCTGTACCCTTAGCCGTACCACGTCGAAGCCGCTCTGCTGCAGGTCGTGGATGTAGCGCCGCAACTCCTCGAAGCTCATCTCCGAAGACTGCTTTACTTCTTTCTTGAAGTAGGTGGGCGGTTCGCTAAATTGCGGGAATGCCGTGACATCGAACTGGTGATAGCTCTCGATCGAATCTCCATTCAGCTTGCGCACCCAGCCCTGCTCGTAAATCCATCGCTGAGTCACGTCGGACCAGTGTGCGCGTTCGGCATAGAGGCGCTCTGTGATGGCGAAGCTGTGGGGATCGAACTGGAAGACGGAAATGTCAGCGAACTGGTCGCGGTCCGCGTCGAAGAACTGGTAATAGTAAATGTCGGAGTGCTGCCCGAATATCCACTTGCGGTCGGGGCGCAGGTAGGTCTGCGCTGGCTTGCCCTTGATCTGATTGCGCAGGGCGTCCTGCCGCTTGTTGGCGTGTGGCAGGTAGAACTGGTCGAAGAAGAACAGGCTGCCCCCCATGACCGAGCAGATCAGCAACACGGGGACGATGATCCGGTAGATGCTGGTGCCGGTGGCCTTGATGGCGGTAACTTCGTTGGAGCGCTCCATCAGTCCGAAAGTGACCAGCACTGCTAGCAACACACCGTACTGCGTGAGGTTGTAGATGAAGTATGGACAGACGTTCAGGAGGTAGTCGCCCACTACCCAGGCCGAAATGTGATTGCGCATGATGTCGGTCAGCAGTTCGAACAACGTAAATACCAACATCAGGGTCAGGAACGTCGCCATGATCATGCCCAGATAGGCGAAGAAGTCGCGCAGGACGAAGTCGTCGAGAATGGTGGGGAAGTCGACTCCCGTCAGGCGCCAGCGTGAGGAGGCTCGTTCGAAGGCGGCACCGGCGCCACTTGCCAGGCCGCTGCTGCCAGGCGCTTCAGATCGTTTGGAGCGAAAAGGATTTCTGAGCGCAAGCCACTGTCCTACTTCGAGCGGGCGGCGCTCGGCACGCCATAGCAGGAAAGCTCCACCGAAAAGAAACACAATGTCCGCAAGCCAGACGCCGAACCCAGGCGATACGCGGCCTTGGCGCGCGAGCGAAAGTCCGATCAGGGAAGCGGAGTAGTAGAGGAAAACGAGTCCGATGGCGAGTACGAAGCCGGACGACTTGCCACCTTTTTTGGAGGAAAGTCCGAGCGGGATACCTACCAGGGCCAGAACTACGCAGGCCGCCGGCAGAGCGAGACGGCGATGGAATTCGATCAGATACCAGCGCGCGGTGGCGGGAGGAGCGTTGCGCGCCGCGTCGAGCAGGGCACGCGTGCTCATTTCCGAGACGGGCACGGGCTCCACGTCGGCTTTCTCAGCTGCCGGGATTTCAATCGGGATGTCGGTTTGTTGAAAGCTGGAGATCTGGTAGTGATCCGGCTCTTTTGAGTCGGTTTCGTGCGTCGAACCGTTGACGAGATGCAGGTGCAGGCGCGTAGGGCCTTCACTCACCAGAATCCCTTGCTCCGCCTGCCAGATGCGGGGAGATCCCGGCGTACTGTTGTCAGCGAGGAATACGCCCTTCCAAACTGCGGCGCGCGTACCTCCGCGCACATCCTGCACGTAAAGGACGATCTTCGGGAAACCTTCGTAGAAGACTCGCGGCTGGACTTCGAAAGAGGCCTGCGCGGTTTTCAGACGATCTTGCATGCGCGCCAGCGCGGCCTGCGAGGCAGGAGCGAGATACACACCGTTGACCAGCGACAGCAGCCACGCGCCTAACACGAAAATGGCGAGGATGCGCAGAAAGGTCCATACGCCGACTCCGCTGGCACGCATGGCGGTGATTTCGCTGTCAGCAGCGAGGCGGCTCAAACCAATGAGAATTCCGACCAGCACACCTGCGGGGATCGTAATGGTGAAGGCAAGAGGCAGGCTGAGGCCAATCACTTCGAGTACGCTGCCCAGGGGCGCGCTGTTGCGGACTACAAGTTCGAGAATGTGACCGAGGTCTTTTGTGAACAGAATGAACGTGAAGATAGCCGCACCGATCGCGGCGTGAGACACAACTTCGCGTAGGATGTAGCGCGTGAGAATCCGCATGGCTGCGGGGCTGTCGCCTGATGGGAGTCTAGCATGCTATCCAGAAGTGATGAGACTCGTCTAAGACATGGGAGAAGTGTGTCGTTGTTTGCAGACGTCGCATGATTCGTCACAGAATCAAGGGCTTCGCCCCCGGAACCGGGTTGTCCCCGTTTATCAGTTACGATCCCAAATCTCTGGAAGGTGTCATGAAACTGCGTCATAGCTTTGTCGTGCCTTTTGTCCTTCTGCTCTCCGCGCTGGCCTGTGCGGCGCCCAACAGCCAAATGCAGGAGGGTGCCAATCAGCTGACCTCCTCAATCTACACCGGACCCGCGATGCGCACGCTGCGCGAGTTGTCCGACGGCTTTGGTGGGCGGCTCACGGGATCGCCTGCCTACAACCAGGCCGCGGAGTGGGCGGCGGCGAAGTTCCGAAGCTACGGCATCCAGAACGTGAAGCTGGAGCCGTTTGCCATGGACAGCGGCTGGGTGCGAGGCACGGCCAGCGGACAGCTATTGACGCCCGTGGCGCGTACTTTGCACCTGGAGTCTCTAGGATGGTCTCCCTCGACGCCCGCGAGCGGCGTAAAAGGCGAAGTGTTGATCATCGATGACATCATGCCTGATGCGGTCAAGGCGGTAGCTCCGAAGGTGAAAGGCAAGATCGTCATCATTGACGTCGGAAAGATTTTTGCTCATGGCTGGACAAAGGTGCTCGAGCCTCTGGAACTTTCGTACAAAGTGTTCAAGGAGAATGGAGCGGTTGGCGTCGTGTTTCCCAGCGGCGACCGTAACAACGTGCTTAGTGCAAGCGATCCGAACTGGGGATCGTCCCTGCTGCTGATGCCGGGAGCACAGATCGGCATGGAAGATTTCCAATTCATCCGCCGGTCACTCGAAAAAGGCCCAGTCACCATGCAATTCGAATTGAAAAACACCACCACGGGACCGATGCAAGTGAATAACGTGATCGCGGAGATTCGCGGCAGCGAGTTGCCGGATGAGTGGATCATCATCGGCGCCCACCTGGACTCGTGGGACTACGGAACAGGCGCGCAGGACAATGGTACGGGGAGCGTGATGGTTCTGGACGTGGCGCGGGCGATTGCGGCCATGGGGAAGGCGCCTCGGCGCAGCATCCGCTTCGCACTGTGGGGAGGTGAAGAGCAAGGATTGTTGGGGTCGTATGCCTACACGCAGGCTCATTTGAACGAAATGTCGAAATGCGTGGCGGTGCTGAACACGGACAACGGAGCCGGGCATCCGAAGGGCTGGAAGGTCGAGAGCCGGAAGGATGTTCAAGACGCAATGCAGCCGATCAGCGATGCTTTATTGAAAGACATCAGCGGGGGAGGCTTATCGCTGGAGACTTCGTATGACACGGATCACGGCCCGTTCATGCTGCAGGGTGTGCCGGCGCTGGATCTGTGGGTCGACATGAGCCACTACGGGGAAGTTCATCACAAGTCGAGCGACACGTACGACAAGGTGGACGCAATCGACTTGAAAGCGGGAACTGCGATCGTGGCAGTGACGGCCTGGGCGATCGCGGAGGATTCCAAGCCGATTGCCGGCCATCTCGATCACGCTGCGGTGGCGGAGATGCTGAAGAAGGCAGATCTCGATTCCTTGCTGACGTACATTGGGCAGTGGAAGCCGTAGGAGCGGCAGCCGAGCAAAACTATCGATTGCGGGTATCGAGGGCACGGCTCATGCCGTGCCTTTGTTGCAATCTCATTTTGCATTGACGGAGCGAGCACTCTAGGCGTGCGCGGATGCAGGCAGAACTGGCAGAAGGGCGAGTATATGCAAACTAGTTGCTACAGGAAAAACCGGATTCCCCTGGGAGGCATTTTTTGCATATCTGGGAGCAGAAAGATCGACCTCGTTGTCCACAGGTCTCCGTAAGTCACTCTTTGCAATTGGAAGGCGTTTGGCAGTAAAGATGCACAGGCTGCTGCGGCTTGTTGTGTTTAATGCCCCAACGGACTTCAAAGGCGGGGGTGGGTGCAAGGATGAAGCGACGACGTTTGTTGTGCGTGGACGACGATTCGACTTTCCGCCAGTTCTATAAAAACCTGCTCAGCAGCTATGGCTATGAAGTGACGGTGGCCGCCAGCGCCAAGCAGGCCCTCAAGTTGTTTCTCTCCAAAAAGGTTGATGCCGTACTGACCGACTTCGAAATGCCCGAGATGTCCGGGGCAGAACTGGCTGCGCGTCTGAAAAAGATGCGGCCGGAGCTACCCGTACTCATGGTGTCGGGCTCGTCGGCCGTGCATCAGCAAATCCCATCGGGCGTAGATGCCACGGTTCCGAAAGGAACCGGTTGCGCGAAACTGGTGGATCAGATCGAGCAGACGATGGCGAAGTATCAAAGCCGGCCGGCCAAGCTGAATCCCCGCCGGTTCGCGCCGCTGGGATCTGTGCTGGCGAGCATCGCGTTGTTGGCGTATGCGGTGCCCCGGCTGCTCAAGTAGTCAGCCGAGACGTTTCCGTTCAAGTCAAACTCTCAATACTCATTCCTGCTTGAGGAACACAGCGGCCAAGGGTGGCAGTGTCAGCTCAATCGAGAATGGGCGGCCGTGTTGCTCGATCGGCTCGGCCATCACGCCGCCGCCATTGCCGATTCCGCTCCCCGCGTATTCCTTGCCGTCGCTGTTGAGCTGTTCCTTCCACCAGCCTCCGCTGGGTACGCCGACGCGATATCTTTCTCGAGGCACGGGCGTGAAGTTGCATGCGACCAGCATCACGTCTTTCGGCGACGTCCCTTTACGAAGTAACGACACGACGCTCATGGGCGCGTCGTTGCAATCGACCCATTCGAACCCGGCCGAATCATTGTCCAGTTCGTGCAGGGCTTTCTCGTTGCGATACAGATGGTTCAAGTCCCGCATCCAGCTATGCACTCCGCGGTGCACGGGATACTGCAGAAGCCACCAGTCGAGCGCGCGGTCATGCGACCACTCGTTGGATTGCCCAAACTCTCCACCCATGAAGAGAAGCTTCTTGCCGGGTTGCGCGTACATGTAGGCGAACAGCAAGCGCAGGTTGGCGAACTTCTGCCACTCGTCGCCCGGCATTTTGTTTAGCAACGAACCTTTGCCGTGGACGACTTCGTCATGCGAAAGCGGCAGCACGAAGTTTTCCGTGAAGCCATACAGCATGCGGAAGGTCAGCATGTTGTGGTGATACTGGCGGTGAATGGGATCCTCGTGGAAGTACTTCAGGGTGTCGTGCATCCAGCCCATATCCCACTTCATGCCGAAGCCGAGGCCGCCAACGTATACGGGCCGCGAGACCATGGGCCACGCGGTTGATTCCTCGGCAATGTTCTGAACGTCGGGGTGCTCTTTGTACGTCTCCTCGTTGAAACGGCGGAGAAAGTCGATGGCTTCAAGGTTCTCGCGACCGCCGTATTTGTTCGGAATCCACTGGCCTTCCTTGCGGGAGTAATCGAGATACAGCATCGACGCGACGGCGTCGACCCGCAAACCATCCGCGTGATACTTATCGAGCCAGAACATTGCGCTCGACATCAGGAAACTGCGGACCTCGCTGCGGCCGTAGTTGAAGATGTACGTCTTCCAATCGGGATGAAAACCCTGGCGCGAGTCGGCGTGCTCGAACAGGTGCGTGCCGTCAAAATATGCGAGGCCATGGCCGTCAGAAGGGAAGTGCGAAGGGACCCAGTCCAGTAGGACGGCGATGCCATGCTGGTGCAGGTAGTCGACCAGGTACATGAAATCCTGCGGCGTGCCGAAGCGTGACGTGGGCGCGAAGTATCCGGTGGTCTGGTATCCCCACGAGCCATAAAACGGGTGCTCCATCACAGGCAGAAACTCGACGTGGGTGAAGCCCATGTGGTTGAGGTATTCCGCAAGCTTGGGAGCGGTCTCGCGATACGTCATCGGCCGATTGTGGTCTTCCGGCACGCGCATCCAGGAGCCGAGGTGACACTCGTAAATCGAGATGGGCGCTTTGAGGGCGTTGTGTGGTGCACGCTTCTGCATCCACTCGCTGTCATTCCATTGGTAGTCGAGGTCCCACACGACCGATGCAGTGCGAGGAGCTTTCTCGTGAAAGACGCCAAAGGGATCGGTTTTGTCGGCGAGATGACCGTGATGATTCGACTCGATGTGAAACTTGTACAGCGTTCCTTTGCCCACGCCCGGTACAAACCCCTCCCAGATGCCGGAACTTCCGCGAGCGCGCAAGACATGCGTTTTGGGATTCCATTGATTGAACGCGCCAATGACCGAAACTTCGCGCGCGTTTGGAGCCCAAACACTGAAGCAAGTTCCCGGTCCGCTGCCGGGGTCCATGACGTGGGCGCCCAGCTTATCGAACATGCGGTAATGGCTGCCCTCGTTGAAGAGGTAAAGATCCTGCTCGCCGAGCAGCGAGACGTCGTACTGAACGAGGCTGGTGGGAGTTTCGGTGCGCTGGGTCATAAGTTTCAGCGGCGGAGAGTCGCGCTGGAGAAGACATCTTAGTCTATCTTCGAGGCGATGCGCCTCCGTGCTAGACTGCAGGTTCCCCAGACGGCTTCCGGAGCGAGAGTCTAGCCTTCATGCCCGTGCTGCGCGTTGTGCTTCTATGGCACCAGCACCAGCCTTTCTATAAGAACCTGGTGACGGGCGAATACCGCCTGCCTTGGGTGCGCCTGCACGCCCTGAAAGACTATTACGGCATGGTCAAGATGCTGGACGAATTTCCGAACGTCCATCAGAACTTCAACCTTGTCCCCTCGCTGATCACCCAGATTCAGGACTACGTCGCCGGGTCAGCCGAAGACCCTTTCCTGCAAATAGCAGCGCGTCCGGCGCGTGACCTCACGCTCGAAGAGCGTCGTTTCGCGTTGCAATATCTGTTCCAGGCGAATCCGACCAATTTGATTGGCCGCTACCCGCGTTATCGTGAGTTGTGGGAACGCTTCCGCAGCGCGGGCGACTCGCCGGAGAAGGCCGAGACGATTTTTTCAGGCGCAGGACTTCACCGACCTGCAGGTCCTTTCGCAAATCGCGTGGTTCGATGAATTCTTTCTCGAAGAGCGGGACGTCGCCGAGCTAGTACGCAAGGAGCGGAACTACACGCTGGAAGATCAGCGCTTTGTCATCGCCCGAGAGCGGGAAATTTTGGGTAAGGTCTTGCCCGCGCATGCGGCTGCGGCGCAGAAAGGTTCCATCGAGATTTCGACGTCGCCTTTTTACCATCCGATCCTGCCCCTGGTCTGCGACACGAATATTGGCGCGGTCTCCTCGCCGGGATTGCCATTGCCGCAGAACCGGTTTCAGCGTCCGGATGATGCGCGCGATCAGATTCGGCGCGGCCTGGATTTGCACGAGAAGGTTTTTGGGATTCGGCCCGAAAGGCATGTGGCCGTCGGAGGGAAGCGTCTCGGAGGAGGCGATCGCCATCGCTCACGAACTCGGCGTGGGATGGATGGCCACCGACGAAGGCATCCTGGGCCGGAGCACCGGGCTCTTCTTCGCGCGTGACGGAGAAGGCCGACTGGCTGGGCATCTGGCAGAAAAGCTCTACACCATCTATCGCTACGAGAATGGTCCAGCAGCAATGCACATGTTGTTTCGCGACCACACCATCTCGGACCTGATTGGCTTCGTTTACTCCGGCATGCCGGCCAACGATGCCGCGCAGCACCTGTTACAGAACATTCAACGAGCCGCGCAACCGGTTCTCGATCGGGGTCAGGACGCCGTACTCTCCATCATTCTCGACGGCGAGAACGCCTGGGAGTATTACCCGGCTTCGGGGCGAGAATTCCTGCGGCGTTTTTATGACAAGCTGCAAACGACGCCCGGAATCGAGGCGGTGACCATTTCCGAAGCGATCGCGCGCCATCGCAATTTCGGGCATCTGGGTTCGATCAGCCCGGGTTCATGGATATCTGCCAATTTCAATGTCTGGATTGGGGCGCCGGAGGATAACCGCTCCTGGGATTATCTCTACCAGGCGCGCAATTACTACGACGAGCATGCGGCGCAGGCGGGCGAGGCGCCACGCAAGCTTGCGTATGAGGAGCTTTTGATCGCGGAAGGCAGCGACTGGAACTGGTGGTATGGTCCTGAGCATCACTCGGCGAACGATCGGGATTTCGACGAGCTGTATCGAAAGCATCTTTCGAACGTGTATCAGGCGTTGGGAGGGACGCCGCCCGACAACCTGGCGCAGCCCATCAGCGGGATCATTGCCCGACCGTCGTTCACTCCGCAGACTGCCTACATTCACCCGCGGATCACGGGCGACATGATTCGCTACTTCGAATGGATGGGATCGGCTATCTACACAGCGGACCATCGGGCCGGGGCCATGCACGGGAAGCAATTTCTGTTGGATTCTGTGCATGCCGGAATCGACCAGACCAATGTTTACGGGCGCCTCGACTTCAAAGGACCAATTCCTGAGATGCAGTTTGAGATTGTGGTCAACCTGGAAGCGTGGGCGGATCAGGAGCCAGCACTGCGGCAGGCGCTGCGTATCGATGTGGTGGTGAGAGATCGCAAGATTGTGGAATGGAAAGTCAGCGGACACGATGAACCCCGAGCCCAAGGCTCCGATCAGGCCGGGGATGGCAGCGCTAAAGTGGCCCTAGTCCGGAACTTTGAATTCCGCTTGCCGCTGGCATGGCTGGGCTTGGCTCCGCTCGTAGGCGGCGACGGATCACAAGCCAAGCCGGACGTCAGGAGACTTCGCATACGACTCAGCCTCTGGCAGAACCGCCTTCCGGTGGACGCGCTCCCACTCGAGGGATGGATCGAGCTGCACCTGCTGGAGGAAGGGGAGTTGATGTCGCTGTATTGAATTCGGTCGTCAGTCGCTAGTCGTCAGTCTTCAGCCAAAACAAAAAACCCGGAGCTTGCGCTCCGGGTGAGATCATTCAGCTTGCTTCTACTGTCCCGCCCCAGCCGCCGTTGTTGACATCGTCATTGGGCGGCTCAATTCCATCATCAACTCTGTTCCTGAAGGCAGCACCGCGGAACGGTGCTGTACCAGCCAGTGCGTGCTGGTCGCTCCCGCTCCGATTGCCCCGCCGATCAACAAGCCGGGACCACCACCGATCAATCCACCAATCAGCATGCCCGCGCCTGTACCTGCGGCCACTTCGATCTTGTCGTTCCGATCGTGCCCCGATCCTTTGAACATGCCTTCTTCGTTTACGTCGGTCCCCGGAATGTTGGTGTCGACCAGTACGGCGTTCAACATGAACCGCTGTCCGTCGGGCATCACAAGATCCTCGGGCAGAATGCCGATGGTCGGTTTACCTGAGATGCGACGAGGTTCGTTCAGTTTGGTGACGCGGCCTTCGACGGTCGCGCCCGCCGGAATCACGGTCTTGCCGTCGATCACAACCGGATCCACGAGTTTTCCTCGAAACGGATCTCCCACCTTGCTGCTGAAGGTGGAGATGGTGGTTTGCAGATTGACTTTTAAGGGAGTGCCTTCGGGCACCGCAAGTCCGTTCTGGGCCCACGCCGATGCCGCCAACAGCAGTACGCCTAAACTTCCCAACCACTTCCTCATGACGCCTCCTGCGAATTTCTCAAATCTGGTCAGTTCGATCATGTTCAGCCCAATTTCTTGACTGCCGCCAGAACGTCGGGTAGCGGCGCGCGATCGTGCTGGTTATCGCCGCGGTAGATGTAACGGATGGTTCGGTCACGGTCGATCACCAGGGTTGCTGGGTGCGCGATGTTCAGCGCGTCCATGCCGATCAAGTGATACAACCCGTAGTTTTTTGTAACCACTCGGTCCTCATCCAAAAGAAACGGAAACGATACCGGGTTCTTTTCCAGAAACTTGGACGGCTTAAACACCCCGTCGCGCTTCTCTGCTGCAATGAACGCTAACTCGGCCCCGGCTTGCGCAATCTCGTCTTTGATCGACTCGACCCGAGCCATGCGCTGAACGCAATTCGGTCACCACGTCCCGCGCAGAAACTCGCCAATCAGGACCCCACGACGCAGAAAACCTGACAAAGTCGAGACCCCAGGGCGATTGGCTGCTTCCAAGGCGAATTCCGGAGCCCGTTGCCCGATCTGCAGGGTTTCTGTGTGGTCCAGCATCCAAGAAGCGACTGTAAATCAAGGGAAAAACAGGGACAACGATCGAATGACGATACGAACCAGCGTAGGCACCGCTGCCCTCGCTATTTTCCGGGGAGCACCAGCGAGGGCGGGGACGCCCTCGCGACTGCCGGCAAGATGCCGGCGCTACTTTCGCACTCCGATGTCGGCATCAGTGCTTGGTTATCTGTCACATTTCAGCTGCAACGCTTCCGATATAATCCCCCTTTTCGAGGACGAAAGAATGGGAAGGCAGTATTCCGGCGTGGGCTATCTCACCGGCCGGAAACTCATTGTGGATTCATCGAGCAGGCGTGCTTTCGAGGGCGACCTGCCCAAAATTAAAATTCATCCGAAGGACAAAGAAAGACCCATGACTAATATTTCTGAAATTCGTGCGCGCGAAGTGTTGGACTCGCGCGGCAACCCGACTGTGGAAGCAGAAGTCCTGCTGGCGGATGGAACTCGTGGACGGGCTATTGTCCCCAGCGGGGCCTCGACCGGCGAACATGAAGCGGTCGAACTGCGCGACGGTGACAAGGAGCGCTACCTGGGAAAGGGCGTTCTAAAGGCGGTCGAGAACGTCAACGGAGAGATCGCCGACGCGCTGGCCAACATGGACGCCGCCGATCAGGGTGCGGTCGACGCCAGGATGATTGAACTCGATGGCACCGAGAACAAGGGGCGTCTGGGCGCGAATGCGATCCTGGCGGTCTCGATGGCGGCGGCACGCGCGGCCGCGGAGTCGTTCGGCCTGCCGTTGTATCGATATCTGGGCGGAGCCGGCGCCAACGTCCTGCCCACGCCGATGATGAACATCCTCAACGGCGGAGCACACGCCGACAACAACGTCGACTTCCAGGAATTTATGGTGATGCCGGTGGGCGCCGAGAGCTTTTCGGAGGCGCTACGCTGGGGCGTCGAAGTATTCCACACGCTGAAGGGCGTGCTCAAGAAGCGCGGGTACAACACTGCCGTGGGCGACGAGGGCGGCTTCGCTCCCTCGCTCAAATCGAACGTCGAAGCCATTGAAGTAGTGTTGGAAGCGATCCAGCAGGCTGGCTACAAACCCGGGGAGGAAGTCGCGATCGCGCTCGATCCCGCGGCCAGCGAGTTTTACCAGGACGGCAAGTACGTTTTCAAGAAGTCTGACAAGTCGGCTAAATCTTCGGAAGACATGGCTCGCTTCTGGGCCAAGTGGGCCAACGAATATCCGATTGTGTCGATCGAAGATGGCCTCGCCGAGGATGATTGGGAAGGCTGGAAGACGTTGACGGAGCTTGCGGGCAAGAGGATCCAGTTGGTCGGAGACGACCTGTTTGTCACCAACACCGAGCGGTTGCAGGAGGGGATCGACAAGGGCATCGCGAATTCGATTCTGATCAAAGTCAATCAGATCGGAACCGTGAGTGAGACGCTCGCCGCCATCGATCTGGCGCGGCGCAACGGATACACCTCAGTGATCTCGCATCGCTCCGGCGAAAGCGAAGACACGTTTATCGCGGACCTGGCGGTTGCGACCGGTGCGGGCCAGATCAAGACTGGGTCGGCCTCGCGCACCGACCGCATCGCAAAGTACAACCAGTTGCTGCGGATTGAAGAAGAACTGGGCGGGAGCGCGCGATATCTCGGGATCAAAGCGTTGAACTACAAAGGCGAGGCCGAGTGAGCTAAGCCACAGCTCAAGAAGGCTCGAGCCACCATTACTCAGGAGTGCAAGATGAAACTGCGTCACCTCTCGGTCATTGTCGTTCTGTGCGCGGCGACGGTTTCTCTGTTCGCGCAAGCGGATGCGCCTGCCACGCGGGAAGACGTTCTGAAACTCTTCGACGTGATGAAGATTCACGAGCAGATGACCTCCGTGATGACGACGATAGCCACGCAACAGCGTGCGATGATGCACGAAGGAATGCGGAAGCACTTTCCGCAGATCAGCGACGCAGAGCTGGCGCGTCTCGACAAGTTCACCGCTGAAACTATGAAAGACATGCCCATCGACGGTATGCTCGATGACATGATTCCGGTCTATCAGAAGCACCTGACCAAAGGGGATGTGGATGCGATGGGTGCGTTTTATTCGTCGCCCACCGGTCAGAAACTGCTGCGCGAAATGCCGGCCATGACCGCCGAGTCGATGCAGGCCGCGGGGCCGCGCATCCAGGCCATGATGGAGAAGGTCATGGACCGTGCCGAGAAGATGGCGGAGGAGGATCGCCAGAAGCAAAGTGGATCGCCGCCGCCCGCTACGGATAAGAACTGATCCCACCTATTGTTCGAAACGTTTTGCTGAAAGCTGACAGCTGATAGCTGACTGCTCGGCGACAGGAGCCCGCAGACTCGATGTCTCGTCCCAAGCCTCTCATCCTCATCATCCTCGACGGCTGGGGCTACAGCCCCAAGATCGAGGCGAACGCCATCGCCCTGGCGCGCAAGCCTACCTACGATCGATTGCTGAGGGAGTATCCCAACACGCTGATCCACACCAGTGGTCCATTTGTGGGCTTGCCCGATGGCCAGATGGGGAACAGCGAGGTCGGTCATCTCAACATCGGGGCCGGGCGCATCGTCCATATGGACATCACACGCATCGATTTGATGATCCAGAACGGCGACTTCTTTTCCGATCCCACGCTCGTGGCTGCCATGAAGCATGCTCGCACGGGTGGCAGGCGGTTGCACTTGTTTGGACTCGTCTCCGACGGCGGCGTCCATTCGCAGCAGGCACACCTGTACGCCTTGCTCAGGATGGCCAAGCAACAGGGCGTGGATCGCGTCTTCGTGCATGCGTTCATGGATGGCCGCGACACTCTTCCCACCAACGGTGCGGGATACCTGGAACAGTTGCAGCAGAAAATGCGCGAGTACAGCTCCGGCAAGATTGCCAGCGTAAACGGCCGTTATTACGCAATGGATCGCGACCGGCGCTGGGAGAGAATCAATAAGGCATTTCAGACGATGGTGTATGCGGACGGAGAAGGCGGAAGCTACGTCGATCCCGTGCAGGGGATGAAAGACTCCTACAACAAGAGCGTCACGGACGAGTTCGTGATCCCGTTCGGTTGCGTCGGCAATAAAGGCGAGCCGCTTGCGACCATTCGCGACGAGGATTCCTGTATCTGCTTCAATTTTCGTGCGGACCGTGTTCGCGAGATCACGCGGGCGCTCACCCGGAATAGCGGGCTCAACGCACAAGGCGGCCGCGACTTGCCAGGCGCCGAGGATCTCGACCAGACGATTCCGCGCGATGGCGTACCGAAGAATCTGCACTACGTGTGCATGACGCAGTACGACAAGAATTTCTCGTTGCCCGTCGTCATTCCCGCGGAGTCGATGGCAAATATTCTCGCCAACGTGATGGGACAGACGAATCTACGCAACCTGCGCGTGGCGGAAACCGAGAAATACGCGCACGTCACATACTTCTTCAACGGAGGAGTGGAGCAGCCCTTCCCGGGAGAAGACCGCGTAATGGTGCAATCACCCAAGGTCGCGACTTACGATCTGAAACCTGAAATGTCGGCTGCCGGAATCGCGCAGGCAGTCGTGAAAGCAGTCGAAGACGGCACGTTCGACGTGCTGATCGTCAACTTCGCGAATGCAGATATGGTGGGGCACTCAGGCAAAATTGAGCCCACGATTAAGGCAGTGGAAACGGTTGATGCCTGCCTTGGCGAAATCGAGAGAGCGGTGCGCGCCAAGGGTGGGGCCATGCTCATCACCGCCGACCACGGGAACGCCGAACAGATGATCGATCCTGTCACGGGCGGGCCGCATACGGCGCACACTACCAATCCGGTTCCGTTTATTGTGATTGCAGAGAACGCGAATCAATTCACGCTGCGGCCGAACGGGTCTTTGCGCGACATCTCGCCGACGATTCTCGGCATGATGAATCTGAATGAGCCCAAGGAAATGACCGGACAAGATTTGCGGGTGATGTTGACGAAGCAGTAGGGTTCCCGCGTTGCGACGTGCGTCCGGTGTCAATGCGTGATCGGTGTGGCGTTGGTTGCGATGCAAACCCAACTATCCCCCTTGCGCAGCC
The DNA here is from genome assembly GCA_963745435.1 of uncultured Acidobacteriota bacterium. Taxonomy (GTDB): domain Bacteria; phylum Acidobacteriota; class Terriglobia; order Terriglobales; family Acidobacteriaceae; genus Gp1-AA133. The sequence goes on from CAVUXK010000011.1 coordinate 76,170, forward strand.
AGGTGTCGACAAAACGCTCGCGCCGCGTGTAATTTTTCCCGTCTTCCACTCCCTTTACGCGGAGAACACCGGTTGCGACTGCAACGTCTCCGTGCACATATACCTTTAGAAATTCCGGAGCGACCTGCTGTTCCTGAGCATTGCTCGCCTTCACCGTTGGCAAGAATTCCTTCTTGGTTTGCACGCTGCCGTCGTCGTTGATTAGTACGATCGAGTCGTCGAGGATCGAGGCCAATGCTTTCGTGTCGCCACTTTTGTAGGCCTGATTCCAGAGTTTCTCCAAGGCAATGATCTTACCTTCGACAGCGGCATTCGATGTATCTTGGGCACCAGCGCCCAGACCGAGGATACACACCAGAGCAAAGCAGAATGCAACGGTTCGCATGGCGGAAACTCCCTCGGCGAAGTATAGGGGATGTCGACCCGATTTCCGCCAGGGCGGACCTAGTCGCGCAATATCGTCTACGCCATACTGATTCGCGGGCCGGCCGCGCACTTACTTTTTCTTACGCAGGTCCGTCGAGCGATTGGCCTACCGATTTGCGATACACTCGTCACTCGCGCAGGACTTCCGGAGATTCTCATGAAATCGTATTTTCTCCTGGCACTGCTGCTTACATTTGCGATGCCCCATGGTGCTCAACCCCGACCAACAAGTTCAGGCAAATATTGGCTGCTTGCGGCCAACAAGGGCGAACACACGCTTGGCCTGATTGATCCGGTTGCTGGTCGCCAGATCGCGACTGTTGATGTCGGCGGCGTCACCGGTCATGAAGTAATTGCATCGCCGGATGGCCGCCTTGCTTACGTTCCGATCTACGGCAACTCAGGGGTAGGATCTCCCGGGACGGATGGCAGCACGCTTGCCGTGATCGACATTTCCTCGCACAAGGTCGTTGGAAACGTGGACTTCGGGCATGGCGTGCGGCCTCATTGCCCACTGATCAATCCCAAAGACAAGCTGCTTTACGTCACCACGGAAATCGATCAGGCCGTCACTGTGATCGATCCTGCGGCGCTAAAGGTCGTGGGAAAAGTTCCGACAGGCGCGCCCGAGTCGCACATGCTGGCGATCACCCACGATGGGAGGCGCGGCTACACCGCTAATGTCGGGCCGGGAAGTGTGTCGGTGCTCGATCTTGAAACGAGGAAGATAATCACAACGATTCCAGTCGCATCGAAAATTCAGCGCATCGGGATTTCGGCGGATGATCGTCTGGTGTTCACGGCGGATCAAACCAAGCCGCAGATGGCCGTCATCGACACCGCGAGCAACACACTGAAGACCTGGATCCCGCTCCCTGCTGTGGGCTACGGCGCGACTCCTACTCCTGACGCCCACTGGCTGGTGGTGCCGCTGCGCGACGGCCAGCAGGTCGCGGTCGTCGATCTGGGCAGCATGAAGGTAGCCCACACGATCGATGTCCCGGCGAACCCGCAGGAAGTGCTGGTCTCGCCAGACGGAAAGAAGGCCTACGTCTCGTGCGACGCGAGTCAGAAGGTGGCAGTGATCCGCACCAGTGACTGGACCGTGGAGAAGTTAATCGACGCGGGTCGCGGTGTTGACGGCCTGGCATGGGCTGCATCGAACTGACGTTGGCGATGCGCGTTTCCATTGTTGCATTCGTGCTGTCTCTTGGCGCCGTCGTCGTTGGTGCGAGCGGAGACAAGCCTGCTTTCCGCCGCGCCGACCTTCTATCGCGACGTTCTGCCCATTCTTCAAAAGCACTGCCAGCAGTGTCACCGGACCGGCGAAATCGCGCCGATGCCGCTGGTTACATATGACGATGTGAAGCGCTGGACGCGGCAGATTGCCAAGGACACGCGTTCAAAGCGGATGCCGCCGTGGTTTGCCGATCCCTGCTGTGGCCATTTCGCCGACGATCCATCGCTGACGGAGTCGGAGATTGCGACGCTAGGCGCATGGGCAGAAACAAGAGCACCTGGCGACGCGCGAGATGCTCCTCCTTCGCCGCACTGGACGGAAGGTTGGAACATTCCATTGCCCGACATCGTGCTGCAGATGCCAAGGCCCGTGCAGATTCCGGCTGATGGCGATGTCGAGTACACGTACGAGATTGTTCCGACCAACTTCACTGAAGATCGCTGGGTGCAGGCGTCGGAGATTCGTCCCTCGGGCCGGCAATATGTGCATCACGCCGTGGTCTACATCCGGCCGCCCGATTCCAAGTGGCTGCGCGGTGCGCCGCTGAATGTGCCGTTTACTGCGTCGAGTCTGAGTGATCCCGCGCTGAAGCATCAGGCGCACGAAACGACCAGCGACCTGCTGCTGGTGTACGCACCCGGAAGTTCTCCAGATCACTGGCCCGATGGCATGGCGAAGTTCATTCCGGCGCACTCGGACCTCGTTTTTCAGATGCACTACACGACCAACGGGCAGGCGGGCAGCGATCAGACGAGTGTCGGACTGGTGTTTGCGAAGAGTCGGCCTGCGCAGCGCGTGCTTACCCTGCAACTCGCGAACGATCATGATCCGGTGCCAATCCCGCCGAACGCCGACAACTATCGGGTGGAAGTTCACGGCACTCTGCCGAATGATGCCCTGTTGTTGAGCTTCTTCCCGCACATGCATCTTCGGGGCAAGCGCTTCGAGTACAACCTGGTGGGTCCAGACCGGAAACCAGAGACGTTGTTGCGTGTGAACTACGATTTCTATTGGCAGTTGAGTTATCGCTTAGCGGAACCACGGCTTGTTAAGGCCGGCAGCACGCTACAGGCTGTCGCCTGGTACGACAATTCAATAAACAATGTCCACAACCCTGATCCTGACAGTCCGGTCACGTGGGGCGATCAGACGTACAACGAGATGATGGTGGGATTCTTTGATGTGGCCGTGCCCGCGAGCGTTGACAAAGAACACTTCTTCGTTCGAGCCCCGCATTGAACAAAAGTGTTCCTCCTGCTGCTTGGCATTTCCTGCAGCTGTTCCGCGCGAGGCACCTCGGCATCTGCGAGAAGCATCCAAGACCTTGGCGATGTGGGTGGGAACCGTGTGGTTACGGCGCTTCACGCGTAGCGCATAAAATTACTGAGACGCTCCCTGTGCCCATCGACAGGCCGTGATGCATACTGTGAATGCCAAAGGAACCAGCTTCGGTTGCATTGCAGTCGTCGTACTTGCATTTGCCCTCACTCTGCCTGCCTTGCTCTCTCAGACGGCCACCGACGCGACAACATCGTCCCCGCGCACGCACTCTCTTGGAGGCACGGTGGTGAATTCGGTGACTGGAGAGCCGATTCGACGAGTCATGGTACAGGCCGCGCCCGCGAACGGCACTCAAATGCAATCGGTGCTCACCGATTCCGAAGGCAGATTTGAGTTCCCGGGGCTTCCCGAGTCTGATGTCAGTGTTCTGGCCCACAAGCCGGGATACTTCAGCACCGCCGATTTGAATCCATCGGATTTCCAGCCTGAGATTGTGCATCTGGTTGACGACACAGCGACGCTCACCTTGCAGTTGCTGCCTGAAGCCATCATTGCAGGGCATGTGGCGACCGCGAAGGGCGATGCTATCGAGGACACGCCCGTACGCATCTTTCGAGAAGTGATCTTCAACGGATATCGGCACTGGGAAGCGAAAGGCCAGGCAACAACCGAAGAGGACGGGCACTTTCGCATGGTCGGCCTGATGCCGGGCCGGTACCTGCTTGCCGCCGGCCCAAATCTTCCCAGCGTGCGCGCAGTTCGGAGCCGCGGACCGCGCAAGGAGGGCTTCGGAACGATGTTTTACCCGGCCGTGCCAGACATGGAGGCCGCAACGCCTTTTTCCCTAACGGGCGGCCAGCAAGTGACAGCTGACTTCGCCCTCAAACTTGAGCCAGTCTTCCAGGTTTCCGGCACGCTGGTGGGATTCTCCCCCGGGGCGGGCGTGGGTGTGCAATTCGCGAACAAGTCTGGTGAGGTGATTCCGTCGCCGATTGACGTCGATATGCAAACCGGAAAATTCCACGGAGCGATTCCCGGTGGAAGCTACATCCTGGAGGCACGGGGCTCAGATTCGACGGGGAAGCTTTCCGCCACCGACTTGCCCCTGATCGTGAATGGAGATGTGGAGGGGATCACGCTGTCACTGGGCGTCTCTATCACGATCCCCGTCAACGTCGAGCTTCGACCGAGTTCGAACTCGCCTGAGCAAACAGCTGCTGCAAATTTCCTTCCAGCGCGTGAGGTGGCCGCCTCGGCGGTGAGATTGATCTCGACCGACGTCCGCATCGACAACGTTGAGTATCAAGCGGAGAAGAACAAGGACGGTGGTCTCGCGTTCCGCAACCTGCTCCCCGGCCGGTATTCCGTCGACATTACTACCACGGCGCCCTGGTATGTGCGCTCTGCAAGGATCGGCGCCACAGACTTGTTGCGGGAAGATCTCGTGATCGGGGCAGGGCACCGAGCGGAGCCTCTGGAGATCGTGCTGCGCGACGATGGCGCTCGGCTCAAAGGCAGCATCCTCGTTGATGGACAGTCAGCCGGCGGTTGGGTTCTGGTTTGTGTCGACCAGCAACTCTTAACATCGGCTCGTACCACGTTGATCGCTCCCGGGACCGGATTCGAATTCATAGCGATGGCACCAGGGGAGTACAAGGTACTGGCATTCGACCGCGAGACCTTTGCCGCGTTGGAGTTCAGGAATCCGGAAGTGCTTTCGCCGTACCTGTCGAAAGCTGCAACCGTCACGCTGCATTCCGGAGCGGAAGCGACGATCACTGTCGAAAGGCAGGGAACCGCGAAGTGAAGCCTTGGTCACTAGCGTGGTGGATAGTAATTCTCGCGACGACACTTTCGTCCCACGCGCAAACGCCGAGGCCTGCCGTCGTCGCAGGGCGAATCGCTGGTACCGTGGTGCACTCCGTTACTGGGCAGCCATTGGCGGGCATTGATGTTTCGATCTCGCCCACTGAGCAGCGCGATCTGGTTACCGAAACGACTACGGGTCCCGATGGGCGCTTCGCCTTTGAAAACGTCGCACGAGGAAAATTCAGTCTTACTGCCCAGGGCAGCGGCTTCTCGGAGCAGGCCTACCAGCAGCACCTGCCTTACTCCACTGCGATCGCGGTCGGTCCCGGCCTGGCGTCTGAGAATCTAATGTTCCAGCTGGTTCCGGATGGTTCGATCTCAGGCTCGGTGCAGGACGAAGAGAATGAGACGGTGCGCAATGGTGATGTTTTGCTCTTTTCTCGCGATGGCGCCACGGGAAGAATGGACCTGCGGGCGCGCAACTCGCTCGAGGATCAAGGGCGCTATCATTTCGGCCACCTTTTTCCCGGGACGTACTTCGTGGCTGTTTCGGCACAGCCCTGGTACGCCGCCGACCTGCCGGGCACCCAGAACTCCGCGAAGCTTTCGATGGAGGGGGAAACCACATCGGACAAAAGTTCCGACGCCCCTTCTTCCTCAAGTGGGGATGCTGTTCTCGATGTTGCCTATCGCGTTACGTTTTACGCCGATGCCGTAGAGGCTGAGAGTGCTACGCCGATTCAACTCCATGCTGGGGAACGGGCCACCGCCGACATTACGTTGCGTGCAGTGCCGGCTGTGCATTTGACGGTACGGAATGCCAGCACGGATCCAAACCAGCCTGGCTCAGTTGGCGTGCAGCAACGAGTATTCGATCGCGAGCTGATCTCGATCCAAGGCCGTACCCAGCCCGGGTCGTCTGGGTCGGTCGTGGTGGGCGGCATTCCGCCTGGACATGTCGTCGTGAATATAAGAGCTTTGTCGGGCAAGGGATGGAAGAATCAGATACGGGAATTGGACGTCTCAAGCGACAGCGAGATTGATGCTTCAGAAAATTCAACGGGCACGGTCTACATTCGGGGAACCGTACAAAGTCCACAACCCGGCCCGTTCCCACCTGGGACTTATGTGCGTTTCTTTAATCGTGACACGCATGAGGGATTCGGCGCGCCTGTTTCGGATATGGGCAAATTCGAGTTCAGCCAGAATTTTTCCTCCACCAGCGCCTACGAGGTGGCGGTGATTTACCCGCGCCGGGCGATTGTGGATAAGATCACGGCCGGCGGAGCGAAGGTGGTTGGGAGAACGCTAACCTTTCCGCGGAATGGAACAGTGGATTTGACGCTGACGTTGCTGCCAGGTGCGGGCCGTATCGACGGCACCGTCTTGCGCGAAGGAAAGGGCGTTTCGCAAGCCATGGTGGTGCTCGTGCCGCAGTCGCTCCAGGGCAACGCGGATTTGTTTCGCCGCGATCAGAGCGACAGTGACGGCACGTTCAGCTTGTACCAGGTTGTTCCCGGCCGCTACACCGTGGTGGCGATCGAGAGCGGATGGAATCTGGATTGGCAGAGTCCGGATGTTCTGCGACCATACCTCGAACACGGCCAGACAGTCGAAGTCACAGGCAGTGGCACGTACAAGATTTCAGTGACTGCGCAAGGCAACAACGGCGCTCCCACCGCCGACACACAAGCCCAGAACTAAGGGTGGCGCGCTGCCTTTTGCGGCAGCAAATTGTCGAGCCTGATCGTGCAAGGAGAAATCGCTGCAGCGATGAACGAACCTTCCCTGGTAGAGACACCTCGCGGAACGCAGAAACTTTTGGCACAGATTCTGGTTATTTTCCTGTGCTGTGCTCTGACACACGCGGAAGACGCCAAACTTCCAGCCGCGAAACGCACGGCGATGGAAAACGCGATATCGAAATTCATGTCAGCTAATAGTGCCCCCGGCATTGCGGCCGCGGCCGTAGTCAACGGCGAAGAGGTCTGGTCGGAAGGCTTCGGCATGGCCGATCTCGAAAACAGCGTGCCCGTAACTCCGCAGACTCTGTTCCGCCTAGCTTCCATTTCGAAACCCATCACCGCAACCGCAGCTATGCACCTCTGGGAACAGGGGAAACTGGACATTGAGGCGCCCATCCAGAAGTACTGTCCGACCTTTCCACAGAAAGAGTCGCTCATCACGACCCGACAGCTCATGGCGCACCTGGGCGGCATCCGGCATTACAAGTCCGACCCCAAAGAAGATTTGGAGACCAACAGCACGAAGCACTTCGACGATCCTATCGCTGGAGGAATTCAGTTTTTCGCCAACGATCCGCTGATCGCAAAGCCGGGAGCGAAGTTTCACTACTCCACGCAGGGATTCACGCTGGTCGGGTGTGCGATCGAAGGCGCCTCAGGCAAGAAGTACGTCGACTACGTACACGACAACATTTTCGTGCCGGCGGGCATGGTCAATACCCGCTGGGACGATCGGTTCAGCATCATCCCTCATCGCACCCGCTTCTATTCCAAGACGAAGTCAGGAGAGATCCAGAACTCTGAGTTTCTTGATTCCAGCTACAAGATTCCTGGCGGAGGCTGGCTTTCGTCGGCAGATGATATGGCCGGCTTCGAGGTGGCCATTCTTGCCGATAAACTCGTGAAGCGTTCCACGCGCGATGCCATGTGGACACCCCAGCACGGCACTACGCCTGAGGTGGCGGACGAAGGGCACAGTGGCTATGGACTGGGATGGGGCATGGGAAATTCGGCAGGCGTGCCGGATGTCGGCCATGGCGGCGGACAACAGGGGACCAGCACGTTCATAATGCTCGCTCCCGAACAAAAGGCGGGGGTCGTTGTCCTGATCAACCTCGACGGAGTGGACTCGTCGGCGCTCGCGACTGACCTGATTAAGATTCTCCTAGGGACCGAAACCAAGTAGGCTACCGCTTTTCAGGCAGCCAGGAAGTTGCGAATCGTCGCCTTCACCTCAGCGTGTTCCCATTTGTAGATCCCTATAGCTGCCGTGCTTCCGTGATTTTTGCGGGCGTGCATCTGCAGGAAACAAGCTCGCGGCTGTCTGCGTTTCAGTTCCACCGACAGCGCGCTGCACCCAGGGTGGGTCATTTCTTCGTCGACCAGCAACACATCAAATTGCATCTGCTCGGTGTAGTCGAGTGCCTCCTGCCCACCCCACGCCGTAGTTGTGCTGTAGCCTTCGCTCTCGAGCAGTCGTTCCAGCTCAATTAATACTTGTTCGTCGTCATCCACAATGAGAATTTTGATAGGATCACTCACCATATCCGTACTCCAATCCGTGCGCGGAGGGTCCCAGGAGTCCTGCGACGATTTCGTGAAGCAAGACGCTCGGCCTCCGGATGGTTGGGTAAGCGGTATAAGAAGACCGCATTACGCAGAAAAGGTGGCCGAGCAACCTTATCTTGGAAGCAACCGGTTTCGGCTTCTGTGACCACGGTCACAGACACAAAAATATGTTGCGGACGATTGGCCGGCCCTTGGCGCGTCGCTTGCTTGCAAGGGTGAAGGCCACGGCGACTGAGGATGGCCAGCAATAAGATTGCTCCTGACGAGGAACACCATGAGACACGACCGGGCACAAAATTTGGCGGCTATTCCTTACGGCAGCAGCCTGGAAGAGATTCAAGAGGGTGTGAGCGCCGAGGCGGTGAGCTACGCGGCGGGACTGCTGGTGGAAGCGGTACGGAGTTACGAATCAACCGCGATCAGCGCGCGGAAACTAAAGCTCACCCTGACCGAGGCGCAGATGATCACTGCCAATATCATCGCCAAGGCGTCTGCTCGCCTGGATGACAAGACCATGACCGAGCAGATCGAACGGGTACGAAAATCGATCCGCGAGGTTAAGCCCTAACGGCAGTTCGACATATCCGGGGAGGCCAATGCCTTCTACTTCGTATTGGGCATCTGGAAAACGATACCGCGATCTGAGTTCGCGTTCTTGGTAGCGTTAACATCAAGATCGCTTAGCGGCACCTTCTTCGAATCCTGTTCAGTGTAAATCCACAAAGTTTGCCCAACGATCGCGTAGTTGCGAGCCTCGGTGCGATGTCCGTCCTGGAAAACGAGAACGGTCATCGGTGCGTCCGTTTCCGCGGCCGGTGCCGCAGGAGTCTGTGCAACTGAAGACACTTTCTTGGGCGGAATTTTTGGGGTTCCCTTGCCGCGGGGAGCTGCGGCGGGCTTTACCGACTCGGTGCGGTCGGCCTGCAGCTCTTCGACCGCCGAAGTGAGGCGCGAGACCTGTTGCTGCAATTGATCGATGGCCGCTTGCAATTGCTGAATCTGATTGGCAGTCTCAGCGTCTTGAGCTGGTTGTACGGAGGCTTGCGCGTCGGGCGTGGGCTGCGCATTTTGGGGGGACGTCGCATCCTGGCCCTGCGCCATGCACCCCAGCGAGAGCACAATTGCGATGACCAAGGAGCCAAGTAACCGATTCAAAAGAAGCATGTCCACCACCCGCCTGTCTGGATTGGGCGCACGTTTGCACCAAAACCGCTGCTCGGACTTTATTTCTACTCACTTTCCCCGTCAAGCCGGAATGGCCCTTCCGTGCGATTGGCCGGCTTCAGTCGTCCCTGGGCATTCTGGGAGGACCTTTCGCAAAATGTGGTGGGCCGCTACGAATGGGCGCGGAAGGTGCGCGAACACATAGTTGAGTTCGGTGAGAACGATGGAAGCAACAGTCCGGTAGGTGCCTCAAGAGCCAGCAAAGCTTTAAGTCTGGAACTGAGCCTGTTCCGACCCAATATTCGCGGCTTGATCGCTTGGGGCGCTCCGAAGGCAGGTCCCAGGTATCAGCCCGTTGTCGACGACGCAATGCCAAGGGATACAGCGAAATACGGAGCATCAGATGTTCGCGCGATACACGCGGATCAGACGATAGGCAGGGTACCGGTTAAAGTAAGGAAGTCGAGAAAGGTACCGGTGAGAGGGAAAACAAGAAGGCGAGATTGGATCGGGGGGTAGGCTTCGGTTGGAGCTTCTCACATTTGTTTAACTGGGTTTGCTGTCCGACCCAAAAGATGCGAGGGTCATAAATTGAGAATGTAGACCAAAACGCCCGGCGAGATAGCGACGACTATGCACCACGTCCAGACCTGGCGATTAAGGTCTAGCGCCAGCAATTGCGCCGAGCAGTCATTCAGCGCCCGTCAAACCGACAGCGCAGCCGTCAATACTTTCAGCGGTAAGTCAATTCACATGGCCCGCTTAGCACCTGGTTTCCTGCGCCGCAGCAAGCGGGCGGCGGAATCCTGAGAATTGCATACCATCCGGCGAAATTTAAGTTCACCTTGAGCAAGAAACGCGATATCTGGTTTACCCTAAAGGAATTCCGACTCTACTGGTTTCCAGTAAGCCCAAGTCCTGACTGGAGGGGATGCGCCAGCTAGGAAAATTCTCCGAAGTTAGATCGGAAGCGCTGAGGGAACTTATTTGCACACGTTCGGATTTGGGTCTCGTGCCCCGGGGTCAGTGATGTTAAGAAATTTTACGTCGTATCTTTCGTCGAGCAAGCAATCTGTTTGCTAGAATCACCCGCGAGGAGGTTACATGCCTAACTTGGATAAAGTGGTGAAGTCATTAGTGTCTGAGCAAAAAACTCTACAAAGTAAGTTGAGTCAGGTAGAAGCCGCGATCGCAGCACTGCGCGGCATGAGTCACAATGGCCGGAGCGCCGGGGTTCGTCCCAAGCGAGTCCTGTCTGTGGCAGCGCGTCGCAGAATCGCAGCAGCACAGAGAGCTCGTTGGGCTAAGTACAAACAGCAGAAAAAAGCTGCCGCTTAGCGTCGCAAGTTCTGGTTGGAAAGGCAAAAACCGTCGGTTCGCGAGGCTGGCATCTTTATAGAGGCGGCTTTGGGGACCGGCGGTTTTCTTCTGGGTGAAACCTACGCTGCGCTAGCTGTTTCATCGCGAGTGTCCCTGCCATCTCAGAACCTGTTCTGACCCAAATCCTGGATTTCGCTCTCTATCCTTGAATTTCCGAGAAATTCGATCTTCGTGGCCGATGTCTAAGGAATGGTCCTGGGTCCATGGCAATGGGCAGTGGGAGCGAAGATCCCAGAGATTTCTTAATTGTCTGGGTAGGGCGTGAGCCGGTACTGTCAAGGCTCTTCGTCCTTGTGGCGAGATTGTTTACAATAATAGACTTGGCAAGACCACAGGGGCTGCTTCTGGGCCTCCGTACTCTTAAATCTGGGCTCATTGCAACTTTTGGATCCGTTGAAACCACATTCCGGACAGGCCGGTCCGTTCGCCCCAGTGTACTGGCGGGTCGAGGGTAGTCTTCTCGATCTCACTACGGTACAGCCGGTAGCCTTCTTTACCTGGAACGCCCAGACCTTTGCGGCGCGTATGGCCCGCCGCGGCCTGGTTTTCCTGATGGCGGCGCTGCGCCCTTTTCTGTACGCCGTACATCGAGTCTTCGCCACGCGGGTGGTCCACAGTGTTTTGCGCGGAGTCAGCCGCGATCGCCTCGATCTTCTCGGGGACGAATACTTCCAGTACAAACTCAAGCCTCATCTGAAGCCCGATGGCGTCGCTCGCCTGAAGAGCCTGCAGGCGCAGGGCGCAGAAATTGTTCTTGTGAGCCAGGGGCTAGACCATGTGATGCGCCCCCTTGCCCATTTTCTAGGTGTGAAATGGCTGCTCGTGAATCGCCTGGACTTTCGCGACCGGGTGGCTACCGGGCGTCTTATGTCACCCGTCATCCGCCCGAGGGGTCTGTTCGCGCGCATTACAGGGGCGGGGCCCGACGGCGAACGTACGTCCGACCGGCTTGTGCGCGAGTTGAACCTGGCAGATGCGGCGTCGCTGCGCAGCGCGATTGTTTCGTCGGAGCAGTCGACCTCTGGCACGGAGCGCCCAGTCGTTTACTTCGACAATCATAAGAATACTGCGCCGTTCTCGGTGCGTCGTGCCCTTGCCGGAAAACACATCATGCTGGTCGGTTTCACCGGTTTCATCGGCAAGGTCTGGCTGGTCAATACGCTGGTCGATCTGCCCGAGATCGGCCGCATCTACCTTCTCATCCGGCGGCAGAAGTCGAATCCGGCCGCCAAGCGCTTCGAGCGCGTGGTCGAGGAATCGCCAGTTTTCGATTCGCTGTTCGATCGCTACGAGAAGGGGTTATCGGCCTTTCTTCAAGATAAAGTTGAGGTGGTGGAGGGCGACGTAACGCAGGAAGGACTCGGCATCGACCCTGACATCGCGCAGGGTCTCCAGAGGAACCTTGACCTCATTATCAATAGCTCAGGACTGACCGACTTTAACCCTGATCTGCGAGATGCTCTGGCTACGAACGTCGACGCCGCTGTCCACGTTCTGGACTTCGTGCGGAAATCGGATCATTGCGGCCTGGTCCATCTATCCACCTGCTACGTGGCCGGCGCGCGGGACGGGCGCGTGAGCGAAAAACTTCGGCCCAATTACACGCCCGCTGCAGTTGCCGGGTTCGACGCCGAACTGGAATGGCGCAACCTCCACGAGTTAATAGCCCAGGCGACCGAAAAGGCCGAGGGTGAAGAAGTCACTCGGGAACTGACCGAACAAGCCGTCGGTAAGGAGCACGCCGCCAAGGATCTTCACGGCGCAGCCCTCGAAAATCAGGTTCGTAAGGGGCGCATCCGCTGGCTTCGTAACTATCTAACCGAAGCAGGCGCGCGGCGCGCTGCCGAACTGGGGTGGCCCAATACATACACTCTGACGAAAAGTCTGGCAGAGTCGCTGATCGATAACCGGTCTGCCGGACTTCCGGTCGCCATCATTCGCCCGGCGATTGTCGAGACTTCGGTGGCCAAGCCGTTCGTAGGCTGGAATGAAGGCATCAATACATCTGCATCGCTCTCCTATCTGCTGGGAACGAACTTCCGGCAGCTGCCTTCGAACGAGCGCAAGCGTCTCGACATCATTCCCGTTGACTCCGTCTGTCAGGGCATGACCTTAATCGCCGCGGCCGTCGTCGAGCGCAGGCACGACGCGGTCTATCAGCTTGCAACCTCGGTGACGAATCCTTGCGACATGGGCCGGTCCATCGAACTGACTTCGCTTGCTCATCGCAAGCACTATCGTGCGCAGGAAGGCCTCGAATCGTGGCTGCGCCTGCGCATGGATGCGATTCCGGTCTCCAAAACGCGTTACAACCGGTTATCGGCTCCTGCGCAGATGGCCATCGTCAAATCGATTCAGCGCGTGATGGCTCCCCTGCCGCTGAAGAAGACACCGCTGGCGCGAGCGGAACGCAATCTTGAGAAAGTTGGCAAGCTGGTGCAGTTGTTCGAGCCTTTCATCCTGCACAACGAGCACGATTTTGTCGCCGACAATGTCGAGAAACTTTCGCTCGCTCTGGTTCCCGAAGAACGCGCGGACTTCGGCTACGACACGCGTTCACTCGACTGGTGGACGTATTGGATCGACATCCATATTCCTGCGTTACGACGCTGGACCTATCCGCTCATCGAAGGCCGTCCTCTGGCCGTGCGCCCGCCGCGTCGTCTCATGCCTGTGAATGATCAGGAAGCAGCGCAGGCCGAAACTGTAAAAACTGGAACAAACGGGGCAACGTGGCGATATTCCTGACCGGATCGACGGGCTACATTGGCGCGCATGTCGCGGCCAACCTGCTGGACTCGCATGGCGCGTCCCTGAACGTGCTGGTGCGCGGGAAAGACACGCAAGAAGCCGCGCTCCGCCTGTGGAACGGAATGCAGTTGCACATGGACTTCCCACGCTTCTACGAGCATTTCCAGACCCGCATCCGGATTTTTCCGGGGGACCTCACGTCGCCGCAATTCGGCTTGAACCGCGACGACTACGATCGTCTGATTCACACGACCGATTCCGTGATCCACTGCGCAGCCTCGCTCAACCGGAAGTCGGAGAAGAGTTGCCTGAACGTCAATCTGCGCGGGACGCTCGAGGTGCTTCAACTCGCCCGCCGGTCGCACTACTATCACGGACTGCGGCGTTTCAGTAACGTGAGCACCGTCGCTGTAGCCGGCAAGCGCAGCAACGAGGTTGTCACCGAAGATCGTTCGATCGACTGGAATCGTTCGGACTACGATCCCTACGCCCGCACCAAGAAATTTTGCGAGCACATGGTTCGCGAACTGCTCCCGGACGTGCCCATCACCATCTTCCGTCCCAGCATCGTGCTGGGAGACAGCCGCTTTCCGGAAACGACACAGTTCGACATGGTGCGAGCCTTCGTCTTTCTTGCCAGCCTGAAAGCTCTGCCCTTTCGCCCGAATGACAAGATCGACATTGTAAATGTCGACTTTGTCGCCGACGCGATCGCGACCCTTCACCAGAAAGCGGAACCGAAATACGACACCTACCATCTTTCGTCCGGGCGCGATTCGCAGACCTTCCGAGAAGTCACAGCCGCTTTGGCGGCGGCACAGCAAAAGCGCGGGCCAGTCTTCGTACCCGTCTTTGAAAAGCCTTTCTCGAGGGTCGTGAACAGTCTGGCAAATCGCAGCGGATCGCTTGCGCATGGCGCGGCCTTGATGAAGGTGTTCATGCCCTACCTCGTGTGGAACACGGTCTTCGACAACACGCGAGTCACGTCCGAACTTGGCCGCAAACCGGTGCCCTTTTCTCAATACAGCCCGGGCTTGCTGAAGTTCAGCCGCGAATCGAATTTCACTTACAACTACAAGCCTTGGCCCGCTGCAAGCGCCGGAGGATCGGCCGCATGATGGACCTGATCCTGGAAGCGTGGGTCAGCGCCATCATCGAGGCGAAGCGCGCCTCGTGGATGATGGGCGGCGGCACGACCTGGAAACCCGGCGAGAAGCTCAAAATCCTTTTCGCTGGGTATAACGGCACCCGCAACATGGGATCGGACGTGCGTGTCGAGGAAATGCTGCGCCAGTTGCGGCAGATCCTGGGCGCCGACAAAGTTGATTTCAGCGTGATGACACAAACCTTCGCGCGATCCGAAGGCTACTTCAAAGACACGCGCCAGGTGCTGCTGCCGCAGATATTCCCACCGTTTCTTTCGAGCGAAGTGCCGAAACATCATGGCGTCGTGGCCTGCGAAGGCTCGATGTTCAAGAGCAAATTCGCCAATGCGCTGACCACCATGATGATCGGCTCGCTCGGCATTGCCGCTGTACAGAACAAGCTCTCTGTTGGCTACGGCGCGGAAGCCGGCCACATGGACCCACTGGTCGCCCGCATGTGCGCGCGCTATTGCAGGGATTCTCTGATCATTACTCGGAACGACGAATCGCGCACCCTGCTGCGGGAGCTTGGCGTGCCCACTGAACTGGGAACCGATACTGCGTGGACCTTTCAACCGCTACCTGCCGAGTACGGACAGCGTGTGCTGCGTCAAGTTGGCTGGGATGGAAGCACGCCGGTGCTGGTTGTCTGCCCCATCAATCCTTTCGAGTGGCCAGTGAAAGCATCCGTAGGCAAATTAGCCGCGAACAAGTTGGCCGGAGCTTACAAAGAAAGTCATTATCGGTCGGTCTACTTTCACAATTCCGGGCCCGAGGCCGAAAGAAAGTACGAGAACTATCTGAGCGCGATTGCGAAGGCCGTGGCGGCCTTTCGCCAGAGGCGCAACGTCTTCGTCGTGATGGTGGCGACTGAACGTCTCGATGCTCGTCCCGCAGGCAAGATCGCGGAGAAGTTGGGCGGTGTTCCCGTGCTCAGCTCCGACGAATACGACATGTACCAGGTCGTCAGCATTCTGCGCGCCTGCCACATGATGGCGTCGTCGCGCTATCACGGCATCGTGACTTCGATGCCGGGTCTTTTGCCTTCGTGCGGCATCACCATGGATGAGCGCATCCGCAACCTCATGCGTGAACGTGGACATCAGGACCTGCTGATGAATGTGGATGATCCTGACCTGGAGCCGCGTTTGCTCGCGGCGCTTGAGCATCTCTATGCTGATGGCGAATCGGTAGCATCAGGCATCGGCAAGACCGTCGTCAAGAATTTAAAAGTGATGGCGCGCATGGGTGTTCACTTTGAAGAAGAATTGAAGCGTCGCTATCCCGATTTTCCGACGCGAACTGGCGCGTGGAGTTGGGAAGACTATTTGCCACCGATGCATCGCGGCCTGCAGGAGTTGGTGGAGCGGTTCGATACCGCGGCCGAGAGTCGTAAGCCGGCGGTTGCCAGTTAGAGACATGGGCGTTCCCGGCATTTAGAAAGCAACCAATGAGTTTTCTCGAAGACATATTCGCGAGCCTGCAGAAGTCCGGGGAGTCACCCACCCTGCAGGAAATCCGCGACGGCCGCATCACGCCGATGTCGGGAAGGGAACTGCTCGAGGAAATTGCGCACGCCAGAGCGTTCCTGGCTGCTCGGGGCTTGAAGAAGGGCGATCGTTGCGCGCTTTACGCGAACAATGGTGTGCGATGGGTCGCCATGGATCTCGCCATCATGGCCGAAGGACTGATCGTCGTCCCGCTATACGCGCGACAAGCGCCCGCCGAACTGGCGGCCATGATGAAGGACTGTTCGCCCGCCCTCGTTTGTTGTGGCGATGCAACCTTGCGGGATGGTCTCGTGCACGAGTGGCCGGCGGCGCCTCCACAGTTTGTTTTCGAGGAGATTTTTTCCACTTCTCCTGCGGTGAGTCGCGAAACGAATCTGGCAGACGGAGACCCGGTCACGATCATCTACACGTCTGGCACTTCGGGCGAAGCCAAGGGTGTCGTGCTGAACGCGGGCAATATCGCCCACATGCTGAAATGCATCAACGGGCGCCTCGACCGTTTAATGGGCAGTTCCACGCGACGGGATCGCGTGTTTCACTACCTGCCGTTCGTCTTTGCCGGTTCCTGGATGCTGCTGCTCACCTCGTTGACGCGCGGCAGTGTGCTCACCATGAACACCGACCTCGGCAAGATTGCGCAAGACATGCGCACGCTCGCTCCCGATTATTTTTTGAATGTGCCTGCCTTGCTCGAACGCATGCGGCGCGCCGTCGACGAACAACTGTGGCAGGCGGGCGGCTTCGTGCAGGCCATCTATAGCAGAGCGAAGTCGGCGTGGATGCGCAAGCACGAGCAGAAATCGAACATCGCTCGACTGGTTCTGGCTGTCGCTGGCCAACTCGGCGATTTTCCCGACCATCCGCAAGAAGATGATCGGCCGCAACCTGCGCGCCTTGATTTGCGGGTCGGCGCCTCTGGCTGTCGAAACGCAGCTTTTCTTCATGATGCTCGGCATCCCGGTCTTGCAGAGCTACGGCCTCACCGAGACTACAGCAATTTGCACTCTCGACGATCCCCAGGATTACGAGGCTGGCCGCGTGGGGCCCGCGATTCCCGGCATTGAGATGAGGCTGGGCGAGGGCGAAGAAATCACCGTGCGCGGCCCAAACATTTTTCCGGGCTACTGGAATCGCCCGGAAGAAACAGCCAAGGCCCTGCGCGATGGCTGGTTTCACACTGGCGATCAAGGCGAAGTGGATGCGAAAGGGAACTGGCGCATCGTGGGCCGCATCAAGAACCTCATCATTCTTGGCTCCGGACACAACATCGCGCCCGAACCGATCGAAGAGAAACTCCTGCAGCACTTGCCTGGAGCGGCACAGGTCGTGCTCGTCGGCAATGGAAAAGGATATCTCTCGGCCATCATCACCGGGGCGGTGACCGAGGAACAGGCGCAGGCAGGAATCGATGAGGTGAATTTGCAGTTTCCGCACTACAAGCAAGTCCGCGCGTTCCATGTTCGTCCAGAAGCCTTCACCATCGAGAACGGACTGTTGACGGCCAACGGAAAGCTGAAGCGTGATGCGATCGCGCGCCAAATGCGCGACCAGATTGACGAGATATACCGGGTGAAAGTCGCGGTCTAAGACTTGGATCACATTGAATAATCATGACTGAACGATTTCAGGGCGAAGCAATTTCGTGGGAGGTCGCAGGCGGCGTGATCGAACTCGTGCTCCATCGCGGCCCCTGCAACGAAATCGGATCGCTCTCCCTTCAGGAACTCGAGCATTTTACCGACTCACTCGAAGGACTCTCGCGGCAATGCCACGCTCTCATCATTCACAGTGCGATGCCGTCCGGGTTCTGCGCAGGCGCCGACTTGCGGGAACTCTATCAACGTTCGCAAGAAATGCAGAAGGCCCAAGCCGTGGTTGGAGTGCGCGACTTTCTCGAGCGCATTCACCGCGTGCTGAACACTATCGACGCCGCGCCCCTGACTACGATTGCCGCCATTCACGGCGTGACTTTTGGCGGAGGATTTGAGTTGGCGCTGGTCTGCGATCTCATCATCGCCGACAGGATGGCGCGCTTCGCTTTCCCGGAACTTCGGCTTGGCCTGATCCCTGGCTTTGGGGGAATCCCCCGCCTGAAGCGCGATCTGGGCAACGCAGTAGTTCGCGACCTGCTCCTGACCGGGCGCAGCCTGAACGCAACACGCGCTCATGCGGTTGGTCTTGTCAGCCAGTTGGTTGCGGAAGGCGGAGCGCTGCGCGCCGCCCGTGCCACGGCCGCACAACTCGGAAAATTCGATCGCCGCACCGCAATCGCCGCCAAGAGATTCATCAAGCCGATTCCGCATCACGAACTCAAGCAGGAGATCGACCTCTTCTGCCAGTTGTTCGCCGAGCCTGCGGTCGAGGCGGGATTGCGCAAATTTGTCGAAAGCACCGACCTACAACCATACCTGCCCTGAATCAGGTCGGTTCTAAGGTTCATCGAAAGAAACGAATTATGCTTACTGAAGAAAAAACGCTGGACGAAATCATGGATCTGGCCGCTGGGCATTTTAAGGTCTCGCGCGACAAACTGCGGCCCGACGAGGACTTTTTCAAGACGCTCAACATCGACAGTTTGCAGGCTCTCGACTTACTGACGCGGCTCGAAAATCATTTCCACGTGGAACTGCCCGACTACGAACTGCAAGGAGTAACGGACTTTCGTACCTTGGCCGGGCGCATTCACGCGCGCCTGTAAAATCACTGCATCAGGTAATGATTTGGTTAACAGCTCTTCTTCGTACCCTTGTGTCTCCGTGGTGAAATAGTCATTTTATGCTGGATTTGCGCCAATATCCGTCGTTGGGTGCGGCGCTGCGCGATGCGCTCGAGCACTGGCCTAACGAGACGTGTCTGATCGAAGCCGATCGCGACAAGGAGAAGACCCGGCTCACTTACTCGGACTTCAAGGAACTTGCCCGGCCGCTGACCCGCGCTCTGCAGGATGCCGATTTCCGCGAGGGCGATCGCGCCGCCATCATCATGACTAACCAGTCCAAGTGGCTGGTTTCGGCGTACGCCATCTTCTTTTGCGGCGGCGTGCTGGTTCCGCTCGACTTCAAACTTACACCTGCAGAGCACCTACAGTTGCTCGCGCACTCCAAGGCGAAATTCCTGGTGGTGGAGTACTACCTGTGGCGAGCAATCATGCAGTCGCCGGACTTCAAGAAGCACACTGTGAAGACCGTGCTGGTCACCGAGTCTCCGCTGCGCGTCGACCTCGGCGGCGCCTACCGCTGGGAAGATTTTCACCGCAAAGGCGAGCCGATCTTCATCGATCGCCAACGCGAGGATGTTGCCTGCATCGTCTACTCTTCGGGGACGGGCGGACGCCCGAAAGGTTGCGTACTCACCCACGAGAACTATCTGGAGCAATGCATTTCGCTCACGGCCTGGTATCCCTTCTGGCCGGGGGTGCGCTATCTGAGCATTTTGCCCACCAATCACGCCATTGACTTTATGGTGGGCTTCATCGGGCCGTTTGTGTGCGGTGCGTGCGTGGTTCATCTTCGGACGCTGCGGCCCGAATATGTGCGCGATGCTTTCGTTCGCTACCGCATCAGCTACATGAGTCTGGTGCCGATGGTTCTGAAAAATCTGGAGCGCGGGCTCAAAGCCAAGTTCGACGAACTCCCGCGCAGCAAGCGCTTCATGCTCGACCGCATGATTGCGTTGAATAAGTTGCTGACTCGACGCCGTCCCAACGTGAAGCTCAGTCGCCGCCTTCTGGGACAGGTCCACAAGGCTTTCGGCGGCCAGTTGCTGGCGCTTTTCACCGGCGGCGCATTCATGGAGCCCTCGACGCTCCAGTTCTTCTACGACCTCGGCATTCCGGTTTCTAATGGCTACGGCCTCACCGAGGCTGGCACCGCGCTTACTCTCAACGACTTCAAACCCTTTCGCTCCGACACGGTTGGTCGCCCGCTGCCCGGAGTCGAACTGCGCGTGCTCAGTCCGGATTCGGAAGGAATTGGCGAGGTCGCCGTGCACAGCAAGACCGTCATGTCGCACTATCTCGACGACCCGGAACTCACGGCTGAGACGATCGTCGATGGCTGGCTGCTCACGGGAGATCTGGGCCGCTTCGATTTCACCGGGCACCTGCAATTGTTTGGCCGCAAGAAGAACATGATCGTGACCGAGGGTGGCAAGAACATCTATCCCGAAGACATCGAGAACGTGTTCGAGGGCCTGGCCGTGAAGGAATACTGCGTCTTTGCGGCGAACTACCTGTGGCCCGCGAAACAACTGGGGAAAGAATCTCTGGTTCTCGTTCTGCGCCTCGAGCAGAACCAGCAAATCGATACGGCGTTGCTCGATGATCTGAACTCACGCAACCGCCGCCTTCCCGACTTCAAGCGCATCGGCGGCTATCTTCTCTGGGAAAAAGATTTTCCGCGCACCGCGTCCTTGAAAATCAAACGCAACGTTCTCGCCGAAGAGATCGGCAAATCCACTGAGCGTTCGGCGGTTGTGTCCCTGTGAACGATGCGTATGTGGTTGTAGTGAATCCTGCGGCCGGGGGTGGGCGTTGCCGCAAACTAGTCGGCCCCGCGCTCGATCGCTTGCGCTCGGGCGGACTGAAGCTAGAAATCGTCGAAACCTCCCGGTCCGGAGATGCGACCCGCATCGCCCGAGACCACTTTGCCCGGGGCTACCGTCGGTTCATCGCGGTGGGCGGCGATGGCACCTCCTATGAAATTGTTAACGGACTTTTTCCCGAGGCGCAGGGCGGGGAACCGCCGGTTCTCGGGTTCCTTCCGCTCGGCACCGGAAACTCTTTCCTTCGCGATTTCACGAAAGAAGGTGTGGAAGGCGCCATGGAGGCGCTGCTCGCTCAGCGCACCCGAGCATGCGATGTAATGCGCATGCGCCATAAAGACGGCACCATCTACTTCATCAACTTGCTTAGTGTCGGGTTCGCCGCCGACGTAAACGCTACTCGCTCGCGCACCTTCGCCGGATGGGGCGAACCGGGATACTTCCTCTCCATCTTTTTGCGTCTTGCCCAACTGCGCCGCCGTCCATTTCCGCTGCGGATCGAAGGGGAAGGGAATCCCGATACCCGTCCCTGTCTCTTCCTGACTTTCAACAACAGCAAGTTCACCGGTGGCACCATGATGATTGCCCCCAACGCTCAGGTAGACGACGGCCTGGTCGAATATGTGCGCTGGGGGCCTATCGGCCGAATCGGTCTTATCCGCAATCTTTCGACCCTTTATGACGGCACTCACGTCGATCACCCGCTTGCGGAACGGCGGTCTGCCCGTCAAATCGACTACAACCTTGATGGTCCGGTGGACGTCATGGTCGATGGGGAGGCTCTAACTTTGCACCTCGAGTCGCTCGACGTGTTGCCGTCAGCTCTGCGCGTCGTGGTATAAAAACTTTCATGTCTCAACAACGTAAAGAACGAAGGCAAGTGGAAGAACAGCCCGAGAAGGATCCGGCATTCCTTCGCAAGGTGATTATCGGGGCCGTGATCGCCGCTGCACTCGGGGCCACATACTACGTCGGATATCACCGGCGCGTGCACGAGTTCGACAACTTTGCACGATGCCTGAAGCAGCACGACGTCAAGATGTACGGCGCCTACTGGTGCCCTCATTGCTCCGAGCAAAAGGCATTGTTCAAAGCTTCTTTCGAGTATGTGCCTTACATCGAGTGCGGCATTCAGGGAGACACGTCGAAAATCCAGCAAGTGTGTTCCGACGCCGGCATCAAACATTTTCCCACTTGGCAGTTTCCTCCCCTGGGCGAACGTGTTGAAGGTGCGGTGCCGTTGGAAGACTTGAGCCTGCGAACGGGATGTCCGCTGCAATGAGCCTCACGTCCCGACGACTGCTCAGCGTCATCGCGCTCATGGCTGTGCTGGGTATCGCGGTGTCATCCGTATCGCTCGATCACCATTTCCGCAAATCTAAGACTTCCTACTGCGACTTCGGTCAGTCCTTCAACTGCGACATCGTGAACCGCAGCGAGTACTCGACCATTGCGGGGGTGCCGGTCGCCCTGATCGGAATTTTGGGTTATGTTGCGCTACTTGCCTTCGCGACGTTTTATCGTGAGAAGGCGGAGACGCCCGGCATACTGCTGGCCGCATCACTCGGCGGCCTCGCTTTCGCGTTGTACCTCACCTATGTTGAGAAATTCATTCTGGGCGTGTGGTGCATTCTCTGTCTCACGTCGCTGGCGGCCATCTTCACGATCGCGGTATTGTCTTCTGTATTGTTTGTGCACTCCTTGAATCGCGTGCGTAAAGCTTGAGCGTCCACCCTCTTACAACTTAATGGAAATCTCATCTCAACCAGTGTCAGTAACTCCGAGTGCCAGTCCGCCGAATCCAAATGTGGTCGGAGATCTGCGCATTCATGAGTTCACCAGTCACATTTTTCGCAATCGCCGCAACGTTCGCGTCTGGCTTCCTCCCGGCTACGATCTTCCGGAAAACTCCGCGCAGCGCTATCCCGTCTTTTATTTGAACGATGGCCAGAATCTGTTTGATCCGACCACTTCGTTTACTGGGGTGGAGTGGCAAGTGGATGAAACCGCCGATCGTCTGATTCGCGCGGGGGAAATCCCGCCAACAATCTTCGTCGGGATCGACAATGCCGCGGTCGAGCGCCTGAAGGAATATCTGCCCTATCGCTCTTTGAATCCGGTCGTCCTGCGCCCCCAAGGCGCGAAATATTCCGCGTTCCTCACGAAAGAGATCATGCCGTTTGTGGGCCAGCACTATCGCACCGCGAAAGGACCAGAGAATACGTTCCTGGGCGGCTCTTCTCTTGGAGGATTGATCACGTTGTACGTGGCCATGACTACGCCCGGCGTTTTCGGCGGCGTCTTGATTGAGAGCCCGTCTCTGTGGGTTTCAAACCGGCAGATTTTACGCGAGGCGCGCCAGCCGCGAGTCTGGCCGCACAGGATCTTCCTGGCCATCGGAACGCGCGAAGTGGGGCGCGAGGAGAAAGACCGACAGACCGTAGAAAACGTCCGAGAACTCGAACGCATCCTGCGCCGCAGCGGTCTCGATGATCGGCGATTGCGGGTGGAGGTCGCCGAAAACGGCACGCACAGCGAGTCCGCCTGGGCCGCCCGCTTTCCCGGAGCGCTGCAATTTCTGCTTGCGGCCCGGCCCGCCATTCAGCAGAAGTAACTTAGACTACGGCGCAGCCGGCACCGGCTCATTGGACGCGTATCGATAAATCACCCACAGCAACCCAGTCATCGCCAGCACCGACAATTGCAGATGCGTCCACCGCGCCGCTGGGCCGGCCAGTGGCATTAGATAAGTGAGATAGAGAAGCCATCCAAGCCAGGGCATGCGCAACCATTTCCCCTGCGTCCAATCCGCCAGCAGAAGGAACGCAGGCGCCAGGATCACAAGGTCATACACCGTGAGGTGCGGCGATACGAGCACCGTCGCCAGAAGCAGTGCCGAAAATTTCAGATTCAGCGAAGCGCCGCTCCTCCAGCACAGAAGAGTTACGCACAAGATGGCAGCCGCACTGGCCGCGTACATCCAGAAAGCAATTTGCGGCCATGGCAACAACATCGCCCACAGCGTGCGCAGCGAGTGCGTCTGATAGAGACGGGGTTCCAACTGCGGCATGAGGCCGGGCGAGTGCCACAATTGCGCTAAGTAGGTTCGCATCACGGGCGTGCCATAGTAAGCCCACCCCGCCGACAGGTTTGCTAACGCGCTCACGACCGCGCCCGCGACCACTCGCCATTCGCGTGCGGCGACAAATACGAAAGCCGCCGCCAGTCCCAGTTGCGGCTTGATCATCAGGCACCCGATTGCGTCGAACACGACCCGAATCCCGGTCCGAGGGTCGACCCGGAGTACGACCTGGCTCGGCTCGGGGCGCCGCCGGCCACCGGAGATGAAGCCGAGCCGCGGCGGGTGCTTGAACACCAGCCGGATCTCGGTCTGGGTGACCGCCAGCTGCTTTCCTGTGCGGATCAGGAACGGGACGCCGGCCCAGCGCCAGTTGTCGATCTCGAGCACCAGCGCGGCGAACGTCTCGGTGCCTGAGCGCGGCGCGACGCCTTTGATCGAGCGATAGCCGTCGTACTGGCCGCGGACGTAATGTGACGGGTCGGCGTCCGCCATCGAGCGGAACACCGCGTACTTGGCGTCCTTCAAGGTGTCGGCATCCCCGCCCGCCGGAGGCTCCATCGCCGCCGCCGCGAGCACCTGCAGGAGATGGTTGACGACCACGTCGCGCAGCGCCCCGACCGGGTCGTAGAAGTGCCCGCGGTCCTCCACGCCGAACTGCTCGGCCATCGTGATCTGGACCGAGCCGATGTAGTTGCGGTTCCAGACCGGCTCGAGCATCACGTTCGCGAACCGCAGGTACAGGATCTCCTCGAGTCCCATCTTCCCGAGGAAGTGGTCGATCCGGAAGATCTGCGACTCGTCGAGATGTTGGTGCAGCTCGTTGGCGAGCGCCCGCGCCGAGGCGAGATCGTGGCCGAACGGCTTCTCCACCGCGACGCGCTTCCCGTCGGACACGAGCCCGGCGGCGGCGAGGCCGCCGACGACTGTGCCGAACAGTGACGGCGGGATCTCGAGGTAGTAGGCGGGATGCGACCCATCGCCGACCGCGTCCTCGACTCGCTTGTACGTCTGCTCGTCGCCGAAATCCCCGCTTACGTACGCGAGGCGCCCGGCGAAGCGCTCGAACACGGCATCGTCGAGCTGCTCGCCCGTCGCCTCGATCGACTCGCGGGCATGCTGCCGGAGGTGATCGACCGTCCAGTCGTCGACAGCGACCCCGATCACCGGCACCTTCAGCAGCTTGCGCTGCTCGAGTCGGTACAGCGACCGCAGCGTCATCTTCCTGGCCAGGTCGCCGGTGATCCCGAACACGACGAGAGCGTCAGCGGGGCGGGCCGTCATTTCGTCCCCCTCACCGTCATTTCGTCCTCCTCACCGTCATTTCGCCCTCCTCGACCGGGATCGGGCGCGCGCGGCCACGCCTCGCTTGTGCAGCTTGCGAGCGATCTCGACGTCAACCGTCGTCACGCGACCCCCGTCACGGCCGGTCTCCATCACGCACGGGAGGTCCTGGAACCTCGGCTCGGACAGGAACGCGCCGCAGCCGCCCTCGCCGAGCTCGCCCTCGCCGATCACGGCGTGCCGGTCGCGGTTCGACCCGAGCGGCGTCGCCGAGTCGTTCAGGTGCAGCGAGCCGATCCGGCCCTTGTCGAGTACCTTGACCGCCTCATCGACGACCGCGGTGACGCCGGCCGGCGTGCGCACGTCGTAACCGGATGCGAGCAGGTGGCACGAATCGAGGCAGACGCCGAGCCGCTTGCCGCCGCCGGACGCGTCGATCAGCGCGGCGAGCTCCTCGAACGAGCGCCCGAGTGTCCCGCCAGCTCCCGCGGTGTCCTCGAGATGGAGCCTGCAGCGGTCGGTCTCCTCGAGCGCCTCGCGGATCACCTTTCCTGCCCGCACGATCGCCTTCGAGACGTCACCGGTCTTGGCCGAGCCGGCGTGCAGGACCACCGCGTCAGCGCCGATCCCGTCGCCGACGCGCAGGGACTGCTTCAGCGAGGCGAGCGACTTGCCTCGCATGTCGCGGTCGGTGGTGGCGCAGTTGATCAGGTACACCGCGTGGATCAGCACACCGCCGATCGGGCTTGGCTTCAGCGCCTCGTTGAAGGCAGCGAAGTCGTCATCGGTGTACGCCGTCGGCTTCCACATCCGCGGAGACTGGTTGAAGATCTGGATTGCGGTGCAGCCGATCTCCAGACCGCGCTCGACCGCTCTGTACAGCCCACCGGACTGTGAGACATGGGCTCCGATTAGCATCACAGTGATCTCATGCGCGTTCGCTTCGCTCCATCCCCGACAGGGGCGCTCCACATCGGGGGCGCCCGGACCGCTTTGTACAACTGGCTGCTCGCCCGCGGCAACGCCGGGACGCTCATGCTGCGGATCGAAGATACCGACCGTGAGCGTTCGACCCCAGAGAACGTGGAGCAGATCCTCGACGCGCTGCGGTGGCTGAAGCTCGACTGGGACGAGGGCCCG
The DNA here is from genome assembly GCA_963745435.1 of uncultured Acidobacteriota bacterium. Classification (GTDB taxonomy): domain Bacteria; phylum Acidobacteriota; class Terriglobia; order Terriglobales; family Acidobacteriaceae; genus Gp1-AA133. The sequence goes on from CAVUXK010000011.1 coordinate 102,236, forward strand.
ATCTTCCAGACCGCGAACGCGCCACGCCACGCGGAGGCCTTGGCGCGGCTGCTCGACTCAGGCCACGCGTATCACTCGAGCGCAACAGCCGACGATGTCAAGGCGTACAAGGCCGAGCACGGAAACGATCGCGGCTTCCGCGGGGGGCCTGAGGCATCCGGGGCGGTTCGGCTCAGGGTCCCGGACGACGGTGAGACGATCGTCGACGATGTCATTCGTGGCACGACACGCTTTCCGAACATCAGCATGGACGACCCTGTGATCGCGCGCGCGGACGGGTCGGTGCTCTACAACTTCGCCGTCGCGATCGACGATCTCGACGCCGAGATCACGCACGTCGTGCGCGGCGAGGATCATCTCTCGAACACCCCCAAGCAGCTGCTCGTGTTCGAGGCGCTCGGCGAGGCCGCGCCACGCTACGCTCATCTGCCGCTGCTCCACGGGCCGGACGGCAAGAAGCTCTCCAAGCGCCACGGCGCCGCGTCGGTGCAAGAACTCCGCGACGCGGGGTACCTGCCCGAGGCGGTCGTCAACTACGTCGCCCTGCTCGGCGCGGGCTTCGCCGCCGACGAGGAGCATTTCTCGATGGACGAGCTGGCCGAGCGGTTTCGGCTCGAGCGGGTGTCGAAGAATCCGGCGGTGTTCGACGTGCAGAAGCTCCGGCACATGAACGGCCGCTGGCTGCGCGAGCTCGGCACGGATGAGCTGACGCGGCGCCTCGAGGAGTACACCGGCCGCAGCGGCCTTCGGGACGCGGTGGCGATCTCCGAGGAGAAGATCCAGACGCTCGCCGAATTCTGGCCGCTTGCAGGGTTCTTGTTCGACGGCCCGGAGGACGATCCGAAAGCGTTCGAGAAGACGATCGGCCGCGACGGCGGAGCTGAGAACCTGCGCGCCGCACGCAACGCGCTGGCCGGGGTCGAGCCGTTCACGACCGAGACGGTGGAGGCGGCGCTCCGGCGGATTGTCGAGCAGAGAGACGAAAAGCCGGGGCGGGTGTTTCAGCCCGTCCGCGTGGCGATCGCCGGCACCACCGTCTCACCAGGGATTTTCGAGAGCGTTGCTCTGTTGGGGCGGGACGAGACCTTGTCTCGGATCGACGCGGCGCTCGCGCGACTTGACTTTGCTAAAGCCAACTAGAACATTTGCCGATACCTCCCGCGTGGCCCGACTCGCTGCCGTTACGACCGAAAACACCGATCCGTATGCCGCCCGCGAGCGGCACCACAACGAAGGCCACGGCCGTCGACTGACCGCGGCGTTCGAGGCGCTGGAGGCGTTTCCGGTGCTCGCCGAGTCGCGCAACCGGGTGATGCGGCTGTTCGAAGCCGGTGATCCGCCGACCGCCGAGGTCGTTACCGCCGTCGAGTCCGATGTCGCGCTCGCGGTCGCCGTGATGCGGCTCGCGAACCAGATCGACGGCCGCAAGCGCGGGCGCGTCGAGAGCGCGGTCGAAGGCGTGGAGGTGCTGTCGCCGCAGGCTGTGCACGCGATCGCGAGCCGCGCGCGGACGTTCGACTTCTTCGAGCGGACCGCGGTCTGGCAAGGCATCCCCGAGCGATTCCGGCTGCACGCGGTCGCCACCCAGCAGGCGGCCGATCGGGTGGCACGCGAGATCGAGTACGAGTTTCGCGACCGGCTGATGATCACCTCGCTGCTCCACGACGTCGGCAAGCTCGTGCTCGTCCACGCGTATCCCGGCTATGTCCGTCGAAGCCTTCCTAGGCGGGGAAGTTACGCACACACTTATCCACGGCGGTGGATAACTCTGGGAGCCCTGCCGTCGTCGCCTGCCGCACTGGATTCGCCGCGCGGCCCGCCGGGCCCGTGCCGCGCACCGACAACGTCCGCGTGCGCACCCCGTGTCCGGAACCGAGCGGCCCACCATAGCACGGGGATCTTTGAGGCGGCAACCGGAGGTGGGCCGCGATCGGCCGGCGCACCGCTTGACGGGGTCCGCGACGCATCTGTAGGATGGGCGGGCTGTGCGCAGGACGCGCGCACTAGGAGGACGTGGTGAAGCGGACGTTCCAACCGAATCGTCGCCGGCGCGCCAAGACGCACGGATTTCGTGAACGCATGTCGACGAAGGGTGGCCGGAAGGTGCTGAAGCGGCGCCGCGCCAAAGGGCGACGCAGGCTGACAGGCTGAGCGGGTGCCCGGAGCGGCGCCCGCGCGACTGCCGCCGGCGGAACGGCTCCGGTCCCGAGCGGAGTTCGAGCGACTCTTTCGGCGCGGGGCGCGGGTGGAGGGCCCCGCGTTCGTGCTTCTATGGCGCCGAGAGGCCGGGCCGCGGGCGGTTGGGTTTGCCGTCGGTCGCCGGCTCGGTGGTAGCGTGGTCCGGAACCGCGCGCGACGACGGCTCCGGGAAGCGTACCGGCGGCAGCGAGGCCTGGTGCCACCCGAGGGAATCCGGCTCTGCTTCATTGCTCGCCAGGCAGCCCTCACAAGTCCCTTTGAGGATCTCGTCCACGCGATGGGGGATGCGCTGAACGCGGCAGGCAGGCCCCGTCGCTGAGGCAAAAACACTTGGAAAAACGCTCACTTATTGCAATCGCCCTATCGGTGGCCGTCCTGCTCGCCTGGCAATTCTGGGTGGCCACCCCACCGCCGGCTCATGATCGCGTGCGCCCGCCCGACGCCGTCAGCAAAGCCCCGACGCCGCCGGCGCCGAGCGGTAGCGAGGCGAGTGCCGCGCGCCCGGTGCCGGTGCCGCGCGCGACCGTCGTGGCCACCCCGGTCGCGGAGGTGGTCACACCGCTGTATCGCGTGAGCTTCGCCGGCGACGGGAGCGTGACCGACTGGACCATCGAGCACCGGGGCGACAAACCCCTCGTCGTGGGTGGCCCGCTGCGACCCTTGGCCGTGGCGGTGCAACGGCCCGGGCAGCCGATGGAAGCTCGTGACACTCCGGCCCGAGGCGCCGCGCGCGGAGGTGACCGCGGCCCAGCCGCTCGCGACCCTGGGCTTCGTGGGATCGACGGCGGACGGCCTCCGGATCCGGCGCACGCTCGAGTTCCGGGCGGACACCTACCGGATTGGCGCGACGCTTCATGTGGACGGCGCCAACGGCACGGGCCCCGTCGATCTCCTGATGTTCTGGACGACCCCGGTGGCGGAGCCGGGACCGACGTCGGACAAACCGTGGCATACCTTCGGCGAGGGGGCGAACCGGCGGCATCTGCTGGGGCGGATCCTCCTCGACCGCGCCGGCGCGGATCCCGAGGCGTTCGATGCGCCACCGCCCGCGCTCAAGGATCCCAAGGACTCCCCGCAGGGCCCGGAGCTGAAGGATCCGCATCTTGTCCCGGACGCCGTCGTGACGGGCGAGCATCGCTGGGTCGCCCTGGAGAGCGACTTCTTCATCGCCGCGGTCATTCCGCGGACGGCGAAGGGGCTCACCCGCGGCCGGGCTCACGACGTTGCGCAGGTCGGATTGGTGTTCCAGGAGGTCCAGGTCTCCCCAGGCCACGCCTGGGAGGGCGCCGGCGAGCTGTACGTCGGACCCAAAGCCTGGGATCGTCTCCGGGCGCTCGGCGTCGGCTTGGAATTGGCCCAGGCCCGGAACTACGGGCATTTCTTGTGGGCGCTGTTCCCGATGTGGTGGTTCTGCGTCCCGCTCCTGTGGCTGATGAACTTCTTCGGCACGTGGCTCCCCGGCCAGAACTACGGGGTCGCGATCATCCTCCTGACGGTGCTCGTGAAGGCGGTCTTCTACCCGCTGTCGCTGAAGAGCATGCGGTCCATGAAGGCCATGCAGGCGCTTCAACCGCAGCTGAATGCCCTCCGCTCGAAGTATCGATCCGACCCGCAGCGGTTCCAGCGTGAGCAGGTGGAGCTGTTCCGGAAGCACGGCGTCAATCCGATGGGCGGGTGCCTGCCGATGGTCGTACAGATCCCCATCTTTTACGCCCTATACCTGACTCTCCAATACTCGGTGGAGCTGCAAGGGGCGCCATTCCTGCTCTGGATTACGGACCTGTCCAAGAAGGATCCCTATTACGTGCTCCCCATCCTGATGGGGATCTCGATGCTGGTGCAGCAGCGGATGACACCGACCGTTGGGGACCCCCGACAGGCCCAGATCATGCTCATCATGCCGGTGGTGTTCACGTTCATGTTCTTGGAGTTCCCCACCGGGCTCGTCCTTTACTGGCTCGTGAACAACTGCCTGTCCATTGGGCAGCAATACCTGATCGACCGCAGTGCGGCGCCGCGGCCGGCTGTCGAGCGGGAGACCCGACGGGCCTAGGCCGGGGACGGGCGGCGCTCGCCGAGCGGCGTCCCCGGCGGGACTAGATCTCGGTCGCGCCCTCCGGGCCGCGGCGGAGAGCCTGGCCCGGACGCTGCCCGCCGAGTTTCCGGCACAGGTGGCCACGTACCTCGGCGAGCTGAACCGCTGGCAGCAGGTCGGCCGTCTCACGGCCTATTCCGATCCGGGGTCGCGAATCCGGCATCTGTGGTGGAGTCGCTGATGCTCCTCGCCGTAGTCCCCGAGCCGGCCACCCCACTGCTCGACATCGGTAGCGGACCAGGAATTCCCGGTCTGATTCTCAAGCTGGCGCGGCCGGACTGGGGATGTCACCCTGGTGGAGGCTACCCGACGGCGCGCAAACTTCCTCCGACATGCGATCCGTCAACTGGGGCTCCAAGGGGTCAGTGTTCACGGGGAACGGGCGGAGACGCTAACCTCAGGCGACCTGCTGAATCGATTTGCGACCGTCACGATGCGAGCCGTCGCCGCCCCGGAGGCCGCGATGAGGCTGGCCGCGCCGTTCCTCGCACCAGCGGGAACTCTAGTCGTGCCGCTCGGCCCGGAGGGCGGCTCATTTGGGGGCCGCGTACACGGGGTGACCTTGTCCGGCATAGGGGAATTGCCGTGGCGGCGACAGTTTCTTATAATTCACCGGGCGGACCTGGATGCGGGCGTTCCACGTGAAACAGAGCGATTTGGACGGGCGCACGATCGCAGTCGTGAACCAGAAAGGCGGCGTCGGTAAGACGACGACGGCCGTGAGCCTGGCCAGCGCCCTCGCGGTGGCGAACCAGGCGACGCTACTCGTGGACCTTGACCCCCAGGCCAACACCACGGCGGGGCTCTCCCCGGACTCGGCGCCGCGCGCCGCCGGGACGATCTACGAGCTACTGGCCGAGGGCCTGCCAGTGGCCGAGTGCCTTCGCGAGACGGAGGTCCCCGCACTGACACTGCTCCCGGGCAATCCGGATCTGGTCGGCGTCGAGGTCGATCTCGCCACGCGCCCGGGGCGGGAGACCCAGCTACGCGAGGCGCTGGCCCCGGTTCGGGACCGGTTTCGCTATATCGTGGTGGACTGTCCCCCTTCCTTGGGGCTGTTGACCCTCAACGCCCTTGTGGCCGCCGATGGAGTACTCATCCCGCTTCAATGCGAGTATTTCGCGCTGGAGGGACTGGCCCAGCTGGTCCGAACGCTGGATACGGTTCGTGCGCGCGCCAACGCCGGTCTAGAGATCGAAGGGATCGTGTTCACACTCTTCGATGGCCGGACGTCTCTAACGGCCCAGGTGCGCGCCGAGGTCGAGCGATATTTCAAAGGGCAGGTATTTGCGACAGTGATTCCCCGCAACGTACGACTCTCGGAGGCGCCCAGCCATGGGCGGTCCATCCTCCAGTACGACCTCCGGTCCCCCGGCGCGGTGGCGTACCTGGAGCTGGCGAAGGAGGTCCTGGGACGTGATGAAGCGCGCACTCGGACGGGGTCTAGGCGCCCTCCTGCCACCGGCTGACGGCGAGGACGGCGCCCGCCTCCGGGAGCCTCCCGGTCGAGAGTCTGATCCCGAATCCGCAACAGCCCCGCCGGAGCTTCGATCGCCAGGCGCTTGAGGAACTTGCCGCCTCCATCCGTTCGTCGGGGGTACTCCAGCCGCTCGTGGTGCGGCCCCGCGGCAGCCAGTACGAGATCCGTAGTCGGAGAGCGGCGCTGGCGGGCGGCGCAGCAGGCCGGCCTGACCCGCGTTCCCGCGATCGTGCGAGAGGCCAGTGATGCCGAGGCCCTTGAGCTGGGGTTGGTCGAGAATCTCCTCCGCGAGGACCTCAACCCGGTCGAGGCGGCCCAGGCCTATCAGCGGCTCCTCGCGGAGTTTGGCTGGACACAGGAGGAGTTGGCCCGTCGCCTCGGACGAGACCGCTCGTCCATCGCCAACGCGCTCCGCCTGCTCCGGCTGCCGGAGCCGATCCAAGAGGATCTCCGGAGCGGCCGACTGACCATGGGACATGCGCGCGCGCTCCTCGGCCTCCCCTCCGCCGCCGCGCAGCTCCGCCTGCGGGAGCGGATCCTGGCGCAGGACTGGTCGGTACGAGCGACGGAGGCTGGCGTCCAGGCCCGCCGGTCCGCGCGCGCGCGGCCGCGACGCCGGGCTCCGGATGTCGAGGCGACCGAGGAGGAGCTCCGCCTCGCGCTCGGGACCCGCGTCCGAATCGTGGGTAACCTCGTGCGCGGGCGGATCGAGCTGCCCTATGCATCGGCCTCCGAGCTCGAGCGAATCCACGGGCGTACCCGACGGGCGGCCCGACAGCCGCCGAGCTCGAGCAAATCCATGCGCGCCTCACCCGGAGTCCGCGCGAGCCGCGGTAGGCGAGAAGTAAATAGAGTGACTGTGATTATAGTGGGATTAAGTGGAGGAGTGGACAGTTCTGTTGCGGCGGCACTCCTCCGAGACGCCGGCCATGAGTTGGTGGGTATCACGCTGCGGACTGCCCCCTGGGAGGAGCCGCCCGAGGCCGCGCATCGATTCGGCGCATGCTGCTCGCCGTCCACGGCGGGAATGGCGCGACAGGTGGCCCGGCGGCTCCAGATCCCTTACTACCTCCTGAACCACGAGCGAGAATTCGGGGAGCGCGTCATCGCGGATTTCGCGCGCGAGTATGCGGTGGGGCGAACGCCGAGCCCCTGCGTCGTGTGTAACCGTGAGATCAAGTTCGGCACGCTCCTCGAGCGCGCCCTCGCCTGGGACGCGGACGCGGTGGCCACAGGACACTACGCGCGCATCGCGCCGGACCCGCGCACCGGACGGCTCTGTCTGTTGACCGCGCGCGACGAGACGAAGGACCAGAGCTATTTCCTGTGGCCCCTGTCGCAGGGGCAGCTCGCGCGAGCGCGGTTCCCGTTAGGCGGTCTGCGGAAGCCCGAGGTCCGCGCCCAGGCCCGGCGCCGACGTCTCGCGACGGCGGGCGCGCCCGAGAGCCAAGAGCTCTGCTTCGTGAGCGGCGATTATCGGACGTTCCTACGGGGGCGCGCCCCGGAGGCGTTTCGGCCGGGGCCCGTGGTCGACCAGACGGGGCGCGAAGTGGGCCAGCACGTCGGTCTCGGTGGCTACACCATCGGCCAGCGTCGCGGCCTGGGCCCGCACGGATCCAAGCCCGCCTACGTGGTGGGGCTCGACCCCGTACGGAACACGGTCGTCGTGGGCCCCCGCGAGGCCTTGCGAGCGGGGCGGCTCGTCGCCGAGCGCATGAACTGGATTGCCGTGTCCACGCTGTCGGAGCCGCTCGAGGTCGAGGCGCGGGTGCGGCATCGGGCGCCCCGCGTGGCCGCCCGCGTCAGTCCTCTCGACGCGGGCCGGGTGGAGGTCGAGTTCCGCGAGCCCCAGTACGCCGTCACCCCCGGCCAATCGGTCGTGCTGTACCGGGGCGAGGTCATCGTCGGCGGCGGGGTGATCGCGTGCGCCGCTTGACACCCTTCGAAGCGGCATGGTATCCCCTAGTGGGCTGCTTGCCCCTTTTTTCACAACACCCCCGCCCGCGAGGCTGACATGACAGGGAACCGGTTGGTGGTGGGCCTGCCCGTGGGCGTGATCGGGCGGGTCGCGTGCGCGCTCGTCGTCGGGCTGCCCACCTGGGCGTACGCATCCGAGGGCGAAGGCAGCAGTCTCATCGAGATCAACTGGACGCTTGGCGTTCAGCTGGTGAGCTTCCTGCTGCTGCTGGCGGTCCTCTACAAGCTCATGTACCGACCCCTGCTGGCGGCGCTCGAGGGGCGGACCACCGCGATCCAGCAGCAGCTGGCCGAGGCGCACGCGGCGCGGGAGGAGGCCCAGCGGGCGCTGGGCGCGATGGAAGAGCGGATCCGGGCCGCGCAAGCCGAGGCGCAAGCCCTGCGGGAGCGGGCGCTCCGCGAGGCGGCGGAGCTGCGGGATCGGCTGAGCGCGGAGGCGCGCCAGGAAGCGACGCGCCTCGTCGAGGGCGCCCAGGCGCAGGTGAGCCAGGAAGTGCGGCGCGCGCGGGCCAGCTCCGGGCCGAGGTCGGCGGCCTCGCCACCCAGATCGCCGAGCGTCTGATCCGCAAGAGCCTCAACGACGAGGACCACCAGCGGCTCCTTCGGGAGGCGCTCGCCCGGATCGAGTCGGCGTGAAGCAGGCCGCGCCGCGGTTGCGCGCCGGTACGCCCGGGCGCTCCATGCGCTGGCGAGCGAGGCCCAGCGGGCCGATGCTGTCGCCGACGAGCTGGCGAAGTTCGAGCAGCTACTCGCGGCGCGAACCGGGAGCTGCGGCGAGGCGCTCCTCCGCCCCTGGGTGAAGGCCACGACCAAGCGCGCCATCGTGCTCGAGGTGACGGGCCGGTTGAGCGTGTCGCCGCTGACGCGGAACTTCTTGGCGCTCGTGGCCCAGCGCCGGCGCCTCGATATGCTCGGGGAGATCATCGCCGCGTACCGAGCGACCCTCGACGAGGCGGCCGGCCGCATCCGCGCGCGGGTGCGCAGCGCGGCCCCCCTCGGGGATGCGGAGCGCGCCGTTCTGCGGGAGCGCCTCGGACGGCGACTTGGCAAGACCGTCTTGCTGGACACGGAGGTGGACCTGGCGCTCCTCGGCGGCTTCGTCGCCGAGGTCGGCAGTCGGGTCCTGGACGTCAGCATCGCGGGCCAGCTGGAGGCCCTCAGGCAGCGGCTCATCAAAGGAGCGGGGGGAGCGGCATGATCAAGGCCGGCGAGATCAGCGAGATCATCCGACGGCAGATCCAGGAGTTCGAAGGCGAGACCGACCTCACCGAGATCGGTCGGGTGATCGAAGTGGGGGACGGCATCGCCCGCGTCTACGGGCTCGAGCGCGCGATGGCCGGCGAGCTGCTGACCTTCCCGCAGGACGTCGTCGGGCATGGTCCTGAACCTCGAGGAGGACAACGTCGGGGCGGTGCTGCTCGGCGATGACCGCGCGATCCGTGAGGGCGACGTCGTCAAGCGGACGGGACGCATCGCGCAGGTCCCGGTGGGCGAGGCCCTGATCGGCCGCGTCGTCAACGCCCTCGGCCAGCCGATTGACGGCAAGGGCCCGATCGACGCCAAGGAGTTCCGCGCCGATCGAGCGGCTACGCCCCCGGCGTCGTCGACCGCCGGTCCGTGAAGGAGCCGCTCCAGACCGGGCTCAAGGCGATCGACGCGATGATCCCGATCGGGCGCGGCCAGCGCGAGCTGATCATCGGCGACCGCCAGACCGGCAAGACGGCGATCGCGGTCGACACGATCCTCAACCAGAAGGGGCAGGGGGTGTACTGCTTCTACGTCGCCATCGGGCAGAAGCGCTCGACGGTGGCGCAGGTCGTCAAGCGTCCTCGAAGACGCGCGGCGCCATGGCGTACACGACGGTCATCGCGGCCACCGCATCCGACCCGGCACCCCTCCAGTACATCGCGCCCTACGCGGGCGTCACGATGGGCGAGTACTTCCGCGACAGCAAGCGCCACGCCCTGCTGTATCTATGACGACCTCTCCAAGCACGCGACGGCGTACCGCCAGCTCTCGCTGCTGCTCCGCCGACCGCCCGGCCGCGAAGCGTATCCGGGCGACGTCTTCTATCTCCACTCCCGGCTGCTCGAGCGCGCCGCCAAGCTGAACGACGAGCTCGGCGGGGGCTCGCTGACCGCGTTGCCCATCATCGAGACGCAGCTCGGGGACGTGTCGGCCTACATCCCGACCAACGTCATCTCGATCACCGACGGGCAGATCTACCTCGAGACCGACCTCTTCTATGCCGGGCGTCCGGCCGGCGGTGAACGTCGGTCTCTCGGTCTCGCGCGTCGGCGGGTCCGCGCAGGTCAAGGCAATGCGACAGGTCGCCGGGCACGCTTGCGCCTGGATCTCGCGCAGTACCGCGAGCTGGCGGCCTTCGCGCAGTTCGGCTCCGATCTCGACAAGGCGACGCAGCAGCAGCTGGCGCGCGGCCAGCGCATGGTGGAGATGCTCAAGCAGGGGCAGTACGAGCCGCTGCCCGTCGAGAAGCAGATCCTCATCATCTACGCGGGCACGCAGGGGCATCTCGATGACGTGCCGATCGACGCGGTCCGCGCGTTCGAGAGCGGCGCTCTACCAGTACGCCGACAGTCGCGGCCGGCACGTGCTCGCTGAGATCCGGGAGAAGAAGGAGCTGTCCGACGCGCTGCGCGCCGCAGATCGACGAGCTGATCGCGGGCGCCAAGGCCGAGTTCATGCCGCCCGGGGCACGACCGCGGCCGCGTAGGCCCGGCGGGACAGGTCCCTTCCGATGGCGACCCTCCAGGACATCCGGCGACGGATCCGCTCCGTCCAGTCCACGCAGAAGATCACCCGCGCCATGAAGCTCGTGGCCGCGGCGAAGCTGCGGCGCGCCCAGGAGCGCATCGTCGAGGCGCGGCCCTACGCGTTCAAGATGGCGGAGCTGGTGGGGGCCCTCGGTCCGGGGTCTCGGAGAGGACAAGCACCCGCTGCTGGTCCGCCGGGAGGGGACCCCGGAAGCTCTACGTCGTGGTCACCGCGGACAAGGGTCTGTGCGGCGCGTTCAACTCCAACGTAGTGCGGCGCGAGCCCTCGACCTCCTGCGCAGCCATCGCGCCGACATCGCCGCAGTCCTGGCGGTCGGCCGCAAGGCGCGCGACTTCTTCCGGCGGCGCCGTGGCCGCTCCGCGAGCGAGTCGACCTGGGTTCCTCGACCGGCTGGGCTTCGACGAAGTGCGCACGCTCGCGAACGAGCTCATCCAGGCCTACCTCGGGGACGAGGTCGACGAGGTGTGGTTGGTCTTCAACGAGTTCCGCTCGGTGGCCGTCCAGCGGGTGACCGCCCAGCGCCTCCTGCCCATCGAGCCGCCGGGCGGCGGCCGAAGGCGCGGGGAGGGCCCGGGCCACGGACTACCTGTACGAGCCCGACGCCGGTGACGATTCTTGCGGCGCTGCTGCCGCGCCACGTGGAGGTCCAGATCTACCGGGCACTCCTCGAATCGGCGGCCGGCGAGCACGGCGCCCGTATGACGGCGATGGAGGCCGCGAGCAAGAACGCGCCAGGAGATGATCGGGCTCCTGACCATCCAGTACAACAAGGCGCGCCAGGAGCGGATCACCAAGGAGCTCCTCGACATCGTCGGGGGCGCCGAGGCCCTGCGGTCGAGCGCGGAAGGCTGAGAAGGAGACAGGCGCATGCGCGAGGGACACATCGTCCAGGTGATCGGGCCCGTGGTCGACGTCGAGTTCGAGCCGGGGGTCCTGCCTGCGATCTACAACGCGCTCGAGGTACCCGGCATCGAGGTCAAGGACGTCTTCGCCTACAGCCAGAAGCTCGTGCTGGAGGTCGCCCAGCACCTCGGCGAGTCCACGGTGCGGACGGTCGCCATGGCCTCCACCGACGGCCTGGTCCGGGGGATCAAGGTCCAGGACACCGGGCGCCCATCTCGGTGCCGGTGGGGAAGGGGACGCTCGGCCGGATCCTCAACGTCGTCGGCGAGCCGGTGGACAAGCTCGGCCCGGTGGCCGGCGACGAAGACCTATCCGATCCATCGGCCGGCGCCCACGTTCGACGAACAGTCGACGTCGGTCCAGATGCTGGAGACCGGCATCAAGGTCGTCGACCTCCTCGAGCCCTACACGAAGGGCGGCAAGACCGGACTCTTCGGCGGCGCGGGCGTCGGCAAGACCGTGCTCATCCAGGAGCTGATCCACAACATCGCCAAGCACCACGGCGGCATCTCGGTCTTCGCCGGAGTCGGCGAGCGGACGCGCGAGGGGAACGACCTCTGGCTCGAGATGAAGGAGTCGGGGTCATCGAGAAGACGGCCCTCATCTACGGTCAGATGAACGAGCCGCCCGGCGCGCGGCTCCGCGTCGGGCTGACCGGGCTCACCGTCGCCGAGTACTTCCGGGACGAGGAGGGGCAGGACGTGCTCCTCTTCATCGATAACATCTTCCGGTTCACGCAGGCGGGCTCCGAGGTGTCGGCGCTCCTCGGCCGGATGCCCTCGGCCGTCGGCTACCAGCCGACGCTCGCGACCGAGATGGGCGCGCTCCAGGAGCGGATCACCTCGACCAAGCGCGGCTCGATCACCTCGGTGCAGGCGATCTACGTGCCGGCCGACGACATCACCGACCCGGCGCCGGCGACCGCCTTCGCCCACCTGGACGCCACGACGGTGCTCTCCCGCCAGATCGCGAGCATCGGAATCTACCCGGCCGTGGACCCGCTCGCCTCGACATCGCGGATCCTCGACCCGCGCATCCTGGGCGAGGAGCACTATCGCATCGCCCGCGCCGTCCAGCTCACCTTGCCAGCGCTACAAGGATCTCCAGGACATCATCGCGATCCTCGGCATGGACGAGCTGTCCGACGAGGATAAGCTGACGGTGGCCCGCGCCCGGAAGATCCAGCGCTTCCTCTCCCAGCCCTTCTTCGTGGCCGAGACGTTCACCGGCACGCCCGGCAAGTACGTCGAGCTCGCCGACACGATCCGGGGCTTCCGGGAGATCGTCGACGGCAAGCACGACGATCTGCCCGAGCAGGCCTTCCGCCCGGGGCCAGCCGCGCGGTCCCGCTGCTCAGGAGGCCGCGCGAGAGGATGCCGTAGGCGATCACGCGATGCCGAGCTCGCGCACGGTGGCAGGATCTCCGCCTCGATGCCGCGGCTCATCAGCGAGTACTCGATCTGCAGGGCCGCGACCGGGTGGACGGCGTGCGCCCGGCGGATGGTCGCCGCCGGCCCATCTCCGAGAGCCCGATGTGCCGCACGTACCCGGCCTGCACCATCTCGGCGATCGCGCCGACCGTCTCTTCGATCGGCACGCGCGGATCGACGCGCGCCGGCTGGTAGAGGTCGACGTAGTCCGTGCCGAGACGGTGCAGGCTGTAGGCCAGGAAGTTCTTCACCGCAGCCGGCCGGCCGTCGAAGCCGATGAAGGCGCCGTCGGGCGCGCGCTGGGCGCCGAACTTCACCGCCAGGAAGACGCTGCTCGCGGCGGCCGCCGCGCGAGCGCGTGGCGGAGCAGCAGCTCGTTGTGGCCCATGCCATAGAAGTCGCCGGTGTCGAGCAGCGTGATCCCGGCGTCGAGCGCGGCGTGGACCGTGGCGATGCTCTCGGCGTCGTCCGCCTGGCCGTAGATGCCCGACATGGCCATCAGACCGAGTCCCGGCCCGGACACCACCGGCCCGCCGCGGCCCAGCGTGGTCGTCTCCATCACGCCTGCACCTTACCGGGTCAGACTTCTTCTACGTCGTAGACCGGGCTGGGTACTCGCCGGGGAAGCCGCGTCCTGAGATGCTGTTCTCATGAGCGAGAGACGGCACCAGGTGGTCGTCGTCGGTGGCGGGTTCGGCGGGGTCAGGGTGACGCGTGCCCTGGCCCGCGCCGATGTCGACATCACGATCGTGGACCGGACCAATCACCACTTGTTCCAGCCGCTGCTGTATCAGGTCGCCACCGGGATCCTGCCCGCTGGCCTCATCGCGCCGGCGCTGCGCAGCGTCGTCAGGAAACAGGCCAACGCGCGCGTCGTGCTGGCCGAGGTGCAGCACCTGGATCTGGACGGCCGGGTCGTGCACGCGCTGGCCCCCGACGGCCAGCAGCTGACGCTGCCGTACGACACTCTGGTGGTCGCGGCCGGAGTGCACGGACGCCTACTTCGGGCACGAGGAGTGGGCTGTGTTCGCGCCCGGCCTGAAGACCCTGGAGGACGCCAGCCACCTGCGCAGCCATATCCTCGGCGCCTTCGAGATGGCCGAGCTGGCCACCGACCCGGCCGAGCGAGCGGCGTACCTGACCTTCGCGGTCATCGGAGCCGGACCTACCGGAGTGGAAATGGTCGGCCAGGTCGCCGAGCTCGCGCACGAAGCGCTGCCGCGGGAGTACCGATCGGTGGCCACGACGGAAGCGAAGATCCTGCTGATCGAGGCGGGCCCGGAGGTGCTCGCCGCGTTCGCCCCCAAGCTGCAGCGCTACACGCGGCGGCGGCTGCAGCGGATGGGCGTGGACGTACTGCTGAACACCGCGGCGCGCGCCATGGACCAGTCCAGCGTCACCGTCAAGGGTCCTGACGGCGACCGGCGTATCCCGGCCCGGACGAAGATCTGGGCGGCCGGGGTGCAGGCCTCCCCGCTGGCGATGATGCTGGCCGAGGCGACCGGCGCCGGTACCGACCGGGCGGGCCGGGTCGCGGTGCGGCCGGACTGCAGCCTGCCCGGTCACCCGGAGGTCTTCGCCATCGGGGACATGGTCCGGCTGAACGACCTGCCGGGGGTGGCCCAGCCCGCGATCCAGGAGGGCACCTACGTCGGCAAGCTGATCCGCGCCCGGCTGGCAGGCAAGACCGGCACGAAACCCTTCGCGTATCGCGACAAGGGCAGCATGGCCACGATCGGCCACCTGTCGGCCGTCGCGGACTCGTTCGGGATGAAGTTCACCGGCGTGGTCGGCTACACGATGTGGGGATTCGTTCACGTGCTCTACCTGATCGGCTGGGGTAACCGGCTAGCCGCCATGCTCAACTGGGCGCGGGCCCTGACCTTCACCAAGAACCGGCCCCACCGGACCATCACCTTCGAGCACGCGCGGTACGAGCTCACGCACGACACGGGTGAAGATACGAACGAGGCATAGCGGACTCCCGCGCGATCGTGACCGGCATCCTGCCTTCCCCGGTGCGTCCCCGGGCCGACCGGTTGGTGGCCGGTAGGGTCGGGGGGCGTGACGGCTATCGTTCTCGCGTCGGCTTCCCCGGCCCGGCTCGCGGTGCTGCGCGCGGCCGGGCTCGAGCCCAAGGTCATGGTCAGCGGCGTGGACGAGGCCGCGTTCTCGGCCGGCACGCCCGCCGAGCTGGCCGGGCTGCTCGCCCAGGCCAAGGCGGCCGCGGTCGCGTCCGGCCTGCCGGACGGGCTCGTGATCGGCTGTGACTCGCTGCTCGACCTGGACGGGCGGGCGCTGGGCAAGCCCGCCTCGGCCGCCGAGGCGGTCGCCCGCTGGCGCGAGATGTCGGGCCGGACCGGGACCCTGGTCACCGGGCACTGCGTGATCGACGCGGCCACCGGCCAGCAGGCCGCGCGATGTGGCCGCGACCACGGTGCGGTTCGGCACGCCGTCCGAGCAGGAGATCGCCGCCTACGTGGCCTCCGGCGAGCCGCTCGCGGTGGCCGGGGCGTTCACGCTGGACGGCCGCGGCGGCTGGTTCGTGGACGGGATCGACGGCGATCACGGCAACGTGCTCGGCGTCTCGCTGCCGCTGCTGCGGCGGCTGCTGGCCCGCCTGGGATTCGGCGTGACCGAGCTGTGGGCCTGAGGGCGAGCTGGCGCACTACCCTGTAAGGGGAGCAACCAGGAGCGCGAACCGACTTTTACGGACCGGACGGATGCATGGAACCCGAACCCACCGTGCTGGACAGCCTGCGCAAGGCGGTCGAGGCGATGCCCGACGACGTGCCGCTCCGCCTGCACCTGGCGACGATGCTGCATGCAGGCCGGCCAGCGGGACGAGGCGGTCAGGCAGGTCGGCGCGGTCCTGCAGCGCGACCCGGGCAACGTCGCGCGCTCGGCCTGCTGCAGAACTCCGGCGCCGGGCCAGGCTGAGGCCGCGGGCCCGCCGCCGGCCGATCCTCGGTGTTATTTCCGCCGAACGGTCCGGGTTGCCTGCCCCGCCGCCGCTCGGCGCCCCCCAGCCGGACGCCGACCCCGGCCCGCCCGCGGGCGAGCCCGGCCAGCCGTCGCACTATGACTGGTCTCAGGCCGAAGACGAGCTGCGCGACGTGCTGCCCGCGATGTTCGTCGGGCGACGGGGACGCGGCGGATTCGGCCTCGGCGGGCATCGACGAGGCGGAGGCGTACGACGCCGAGCACGCCGGCCTCACGCTCGCCGACGTGGCCGGCATGACCGAGGTGAAGCAGCGGCTGGAGGCGGCCTTCCTGGCCCCGATGCGCAACCCGGACCTGCGCCGGCTTTACGGCAAGTCGCTGCGCGGCGGGCTGCTGCTTTACGGGCCGCCCGGCTGCGGCAAGACGTTCATCGCCCGCGCGGTGGCGGGCGAGCTCGGCGCCAGCTTCATCACGGTGTCCTTCGCCGACATCATCGACATGTTCGTCGGGCAGAGCGAGCGGAACATCCACGAGCTGTTCGAGGTCGCCCGGCGGAACGCGCCGTGCGTGCTGTTCCTTGACGAGGTGGACGCGATCGGGCAGAAGCGCTCGCAGCTGCGGCACACCCCGATGCGCAGCGCGGTCAACCAGCTGCTCCTGGAGCTGGACGACGTCTCGGGCAACAACGAGGGCGTCTTCCTGCTGGCGGCCACCAACCACCCGTGGGACGTGGACAGCGCGCTGCGCAGGCCCGGCCGGTTCGACCGGACCCTGCTGGTCCTGCCGCCCGACGCGGCCGCGCGCGAGGGGGTGTTCCGGTACCACCTGAAGGACCGCCCGGTCGCGGGCATCGACCTGGCCAAGCTGGCCAGGCAGACCGACGGGTACTCCGGTGCCGACATCGCGCACATCTGCGAGACGGCCGCCGAGCGGGCGCTGATGGATTCGGTCCGCCGCGGCGAGCCGCGGATGATCGGCACGCCGGACCTCGAGGCGGCCATCGCCGAGGTCAAGCCGTCGCTCGGCGCGTGGTTCGACGTGGCTCGCAACGTGGCGCTGTTCGCCAACGAGGGCGGGACCTACGACGACCTAGCCGCCTACCTGCGTAAGCGCCGCCTGATTTGAGCACCGGTTATGAGCGCACGGCGTGATCGAGCTGAGGCAGGAGCTGGCGCGGGCATCGGCGATGCTCGACGTCAGGCGTTTCGACGAGGCGTCCGAGCTGCTGGCCCGCGTGGTCTCGGCCGAACCGGAGAGCAGCCGGGCCTGGTGCCTGATGGCCCGCGCGCACCTGGGCGCGGACCGCTACAGCGAGGCGGTCAGCGCGGCCAACCGGGCGGTCGCCCTCGACCCGGCCGACGAGTGGCCGCACCGGCTGGCCAGCAACGCCCTGGTCCACCTGGGCAGATACCCGGACGCGCTGCGCGCGGCGTACGAGGCGCTGCCGGCTGGCGCCCAGCTACTGGCAGACGCACGTGTGCGTGGCCCAGGCCGCGCTGGCCGCCCAGCGGCTGGACGTCGCCACGGAGGCGGCGGCCCGCGCCCGCGGCCTGGCCCCGAACGAGCCTGACGTGCACTTTCTCTCCGGCAAGGTGAGCCTGGCGCGCAGCGACCTGGCCGGCGCCCGCGAGCACCAGGAACGGGCCCTGGCGCTCGACCCCGGGCACAGCGGCGCGATGAACGAGCTGGGCCGGATCAGGCTCAGGCGGCACGACACGGCCGGAGCGATCAGGCATTTCATCAGCGCCGCCCGGGCCACGCCGGACGAGCGCATCTACAGCAGGAACATCGACGTGGTGCTGCTGCGCACGGTGTCGCGGACGATCTACGTGTTCACGCTGATCGCGCTGATCCTGATCTGGATTCTCGCGGTCACCCACGTGGACCGGCTGCCGTTCGTGATCGCCCTCGGCACGATGGCGGTGGTCACCGCGGCCTGCTTCGCCTGGATGGTGCTGCGGCTGCCGCGCGAGGCGCGCCTGCTGGTGCGCCGGACGCTGCGCGCCCCGCGGGTCGCGGCGGCGCTGGCCCTGGCGCTGGGCGGGGTGGCGGTAGCGTTCGGCCTCGTCGCGTTCACTCCCGCGGCCGACCTGGCCCAGGTCCTGCCGGTCGCGGTCGTCATCACGGTGGCGGCCCGGCTGGCCGCCTTCGCCGCCCTCCGCGGGGCGGCGCGCAAGCCCTAGCGGCCTGCGCGGGGTGCCGATCCTGCTCCGTCCAGGCGGACGGCGCGGACGGACCGCCAGGGGCCGACGCGTGCGTGGCCGAGACTGGTCCCGGATCAGAGACTCGAAGCGCGCTCGGGAGTCCTATGCCATGCCGCGATCGAAGGCATCGATCTCGGGCCGCCAGCGCCGGCACCGGCCGGGAGCCGGTCAGTGCAGAATGACCGTGATCAGGTCCTTCACCCGATCGGCCAGCTCCAGCAGCCCGCTGACCGGGGCAACGACGTCGGTGATGCGCGCAGGAGCTGGCTGATCCTCGGCGGGTCGACCGGATGCTGTTCCAGCTCGTTCCGGATACGGCCGACATCAGCCAGGGCAGTTTCCGCGGGAGCGCCGCCGAGCTGGCGTATTCCGTCCTCCAACTGCCGGAGCAGGTCGTCCAACCGGGCCAGATCGTCGCCGGCTCCCGGCCTGGTTGAACTGGACGGCACGGGCCTGGTATCCGGCGGCCACGGGCCCGTTGAACGTGCCCTCGCCGATGTAGAGGCCCGAGTTGGAGAATCTCTGGCCCTGGACATCGTCGGGGCCGTAACGCGGATCGTCGGGTGGATTGGTCATAGAACCCTCTTAAGGTGTACGGGACTGCGCTTGGGCACCTTGCTGCGTCGGGCAAACTGCTGGGCCGTGGCACCGGCGCCGAAGGCGGCCGGCCCGTTGAACGTCGCGGATCCGATGATCCCGCCGTTGTTTATGATCGTCATGGCGCTGTTCGCGTAGGCGGACGTGTCCACGCCCTTGGCAGCCAGGAAATCCAGCACCGTGTCGTTGATCAGGCGTTCGGCGAGTTTGGTGTACTTCACGGCATCGAGTTCCTGGATGTAGGTACCGAACTTCGTGGCCGCGCCCAGTTCCCGTGACGCTGACCCGGGCGCCGATGTCCCCGTAGAGCGAGTCCGCCGCGGCTGCTTCTTCCTGCTGATAACTACGCTTCTCCCTGTTCATGTAGATCAGCGAGCGGATCCCGCGGAACGGCGAGTAGATCAGGTCCTGGAAGATGGTGGCAAACGCGTCCAGGATGACCTTGACCCAGAACCGGGCCGCGGAGATCTTGGGCAGCAGGTCGACCACGTACCAGCGAGGGTTAACCGGCGGCATGACGGTGGCGACGAATTCCAGGTACAGCATGCGGCCCTCGACCGCGACGTACACGAAGGCTGAGGCCGCGATGTCCTGGTCGAAGCCGTCGATGACTTTCTCCTGGCCGACCCAGACCGGCTGCCCTTCGTCGCATATCGAAACCCGCTGGTAGTAACGCAGTCCGGCCTGGGGATGCCGAATCAGCGCGGCAACGGTTTCCGGGCTGGCCTCGGAAAAGGGCACGCTGAGCGCCTGGTCCATGACAGGTGAGTTCCAGCGGTGCAGGCCGAGCCCGACGATATGGTCGTGCACGGTCATGGCGTTGAGCCGCTCATTGGGCGGCAGGGCCTCGTCGTCCAGTTTGACCAGGCGGTTCCGGATGACCTGATGCAATTCGACCGGGTCGATCGGCACGTAGCCCTGTGCCCGGGACAGTCCAGGCAGCGGCCGCCGACCGCCGTTGTCGCGTTGCAGTTCGATGGCTATCGACCAGGCACGGGTTCTTATGCCGGTGCCGATGAACGGGTTCTCGCCGGAGTACAGGATCAGGTTGCCGTACTGGGCCGCCTCAACCCGCGCGAGCCGCGTGTCGGCGGCTGTGGTGCGCCGGGCCGCCGGACGGTGCACGGCGTCAGGGCTCAGCTCGTCGCACAGTGTCCGGCTGCGGAAGTAGGTGTAGAACACCTGGATGAGGACGATCATGATCAGGAGAATCGTCGAGATCAGGCCTTTGGGACTCGACGAAGTCGCCTGTTGCGTTCCGGTGAACCCCTGATCCGGCGATCCGAGACTGGCGCCGATCCCCCGGATGGCCGCAACGAGGCCGAGAATGATCAGTACCAGGACGAAGTTGCCGATGAGGAAGAGCGAGCCCGCTACCGCGAAGATCTTGACCTTGAGCGATTTGCGGGACCAGTCCACGCTGGGCAGGAAACCCAGCAGGAAGGCGATAAAGAGAACGCCAACGGTCGTCCCTGGATCGACGAACAGGTTGATGATCAGTAAAGCGGCGACAGGAGGTCCCGGGTTAGCTTGCATGTTCCGGGCCCTCAGGCAGTGCCGGACGACGGGCCCGATGTCGATCCCGACCGACGGGGCGACGGCACGGTGGGAGGCGACGAGTTCCCCGATGACGGTTCCGGCGTAACGCGGGCTCAGGTAGGCCGCGGCACACAGGTACCTGGTGGCGTTCGTCATGGAGCTGGCCGAACGCCGCGCCGCGTGCGAGAAGAAACGGCCAGGCGGGACGATTCCTTCCGATGTGCGGATCGGCTGGAACCCGTCCGGCTCAACGCTCCCGCCGTAGTCGCTGGAAGTCCCGATTCCATGGTCAGATGGGCTCACTTGCCTGCCGCAGCCGCCGCAGAACTGTCCCCCCGGCTCAAGCGCGGTCGCACAGTAGCTGCATCTCATGAATACGATCTCCCCACCCCAGGACTAAGTCCGCCCATAAATGCCACAGTACCCATTTTTGTATCCCGGGCTACCCTCTTCCGGAATCTGCGCGCCGCTGGGGCGACACGACGGTTTAGCATAGTTGAGACCACTTCATAGCTATCTAACGGACTTGTCCGCGCTGTCGGGGCACCGCACGGGTGTGCCCTGCCCGGAAGAAGCCGGAAATATGACCCAATGGATGTTCGAGCGGTCAGGGCAAGGCACTTGACAAAAGTACTCAAGCCCGCTCAACTGGCGTACGGCGCGCGTGAATATAGGGTCATTGACGACTGAGGTCAGGAGACGCCTTGGGGGGCTCTCAGCGATTTTGCGTGCAGTGCGGTCATGAGTTGAAGCATGAGTCACGATTCTGCGCGGCCTGCGGACGTGCCGTGGCCGGAACCAGCCAGCCGAACCTGGGAGTGACCGGCGGCCAGGAGATTACCGCACCCGAGCAGGGGATCACGGCGACCATGACCGCGTTTCCCCGAGAAGACCCGGTTCACCAGGAGCTGGTGGCCGCGGACCCGGTGTGGCCCTCGCAGCGCGCATCTGAGTTCGTGGCGGCCGCCCCCAGGCCAGCGCCGCGCGATAACTCCCGCGCGCCCGGAGGGACCTATCGTCATTCGTCGCGCCGGTCACGTCGTTGGTGGCCGCTGGTATTCCCGGGTAGCGGCCGTGCTGGCGGCCGGGGTAACCGCGCTGATTCTCTTCGCACTGCGCCCGTCTCACCCAGCTCAGCCCAATGCGGGCGGCCACCGCAGTGCGCCACGTCCCATCACGACGCCGACGAACTCCACCGCCCCCTCACCATCACCGCCACCCGCGGAGCAGGCCGCGAGCAGCCTCGCCGCGCTTCTCGCGCAAAGCAATTCCGACCGTAGTTCCACCGACAGTGCGGTCAGCGACGTCCGCAGATGCGGACCCGGCCTGAGCCAGGACCAGCAGGCCTTGGAAAACTCCGCGGCATCGCGCCAGCAACTGCTCAGCCAACTCGCCAGCCTTTCCGGACGCTCCGCGCTACCCCCGCAAATGCTCCAGGATCTGACCAATGCCTGGCAAGAATCGATGACGGCCGATCAGGACCTGGCGCGGTGGGCGCAGGATGAATCATCCCAGGGCTGCAGTCAGAACGATCAAGCAGATCCCAATTATGCGGCAGCGGCTGACCCCGATAATCGAGCAAAAGCTGACAAAATCGCCTTCGTCGGCCAATGGAACCCGATTGCCGCGCAGTACGGGCTGACCACCTATCAATGGGATCAGATCGAACCACAGCGAGCCTGAATGGCGCGAAATGCCCGGATCTGACTCACATCTCGTACTGGTAACGGCAGATACGGCCTAACGGCTCGGCTCGCGTAGCCGTGAGGCAGCGGCGGTCCGCGGACCAGATCGACACGTCAGTCGGCTGAAACGCGTGATGCACCGTGTTCATGAGCTCGCCCTGGACGGCGTTGAAATCCACGGTCTGGCCCAGCCGTGAGGTGAACGCGGCCACCACCGCCTCGGCGTTGTACCGGGCCCGGTTGAACCGCCGGTCCACCGCGCGCTGGACCGGCTCGCCCCCCGGCACGACACCGAACCTGGCCCTCCGCCACCCACCGGCACCGTCACCGCCGCACCCCAGCGGCACAGCTGTACGAACGCCCCGCTGGCCCGCCGTGTCACGGCCGGCCGAGCCCCGCCTGCCCTGACGAAAGGCCCCGCGGTGAGTCCTTGAGCCCATCCCGCCGCTCACCGCGTGGCGCCAGGTTCGTCGTGCATGCCTTCGCGTCTCACCTCCGCGTGTGCCCTGAGGTGGCCTGGACCGCCCTGACCGACGCGGACAAGACCGGCGCTGACGTGAGCGGGGGCGCTGGGGCCTGGATGGGTGAAGCGGTCGGGCCGGACTCGTGTGGCTGGCGGTCTCAGCGGTACGGATTCTGCTTCACTAAGGGCATGCATCCGAACGACCGTTCACGGCTGATGTTCATGATCCGTTACGCCGCCCGTCATCCCGGGCGTATCGTGCCGCACGGCCGCCGGCTGGCTCGCGACGCGGTGCTGCGACTGAAGAACCGTGACCACGTGAGCTACTACCGCGCGGTGATGAGGTCGGACGCGGCCCGCAGCGATGAGGGCGCGGTCGGCAGCCACACGCACGAGTCCTGGCTCAAGATCGGCCAGATGCAGTTCGATTACCTCGTCTCGCACGGCCTCAAGCCAGGCATGCGGATGCTCGAGATCGGCTGCGGGAACCTGCGGGCCGGGCGCCTGTTCATCGAGCACCTGGAGTCGGGCGACTACTACGGGATCGATATCTCCCCCGACATCCTGCTGGCCGCGCAGCGCACCCTGGCCGAGGGCGGCCTGCAGGACAGGCTGCCGCACCTGGCCTTGGTCCAGGACCTCAAGCTGGCGTTCCTGCCGGCCGGTTACTTCGATGTGGTGCACGCGCACAGCGTGTTCTCGCACTCCCCGATCGAGGTCATCGAGGAGTGCCTGGCGCACGTCGGACGGGTCATGAAGCCGGGCGGTTTCTTCGACTTCACCTTCGACCGGACCGAGGGGGCGGAGCATCAGGTGCTGCGCGAGGACTTCTACTACCGGACCGAGACCCTGGTGGCGCTGGCCGAGCGGCACGGCCTGACCGGACAATTCATGACAGACTGGGAAGAACTTCCGCATCAGCAATCCAAGCTGCGCATTACCCGCCTCGGCGAGTTACGATACATCTCGACTCGATTAATCGGCCGGAAGGAAGTGTCATGGAGGCGACCGACGGGGACTCTGGGGTGCCAGAGAGCGCAAGGGGTGTCGAGAGGACCAGGTGGCCGCGGGGAGCCCGGGGACGGCCGGGAATCAGGGCGACCTCGGGGAGCCAGGGGCGGCCGGAGGATCAGGGGACCGCGGAGGCCAGGCACGGCGGGGGAAGCTCGCCTGCCGTACCTGGGGTCGGTGGGGCGACGCGGGCTTCGGACCGGGAGCGGGACGCGGTGGTGCAGCGCGTGCAGGACGCGTTCGCCGAAGGCCGCCTGGACGATACCGAATTCGACGAGCGCACCCGGGCGGCCCTGACCGCCCGCACGCAGGCGGATCTGGACGCCCTGCTCACCGACCTGCCCGCGGCGACGGCGGCACCGGGCACTGCCCCGGCGGTGCCCGGCCGCGGTCCCGGCCGGTTCGCCGTCGCGCTGAAGAGCTCGGTCCGGCGGGCCGGGCGCTGGCGGGTGCCGGAACGCTACACGACCGTCGTCTACAAGGGCGGCGGCTGGCTCGACCTGCGGGCGGCCGAGCTCAGCGGCCCGGTCACCACGTTCGTGGCGGTGGCCTACAAGTCCCGGGTGACGATCTTGGTGCCGCCGAGCGTGCGGGTCGAGATGACCGGCTTCGGCGTCACCCAGGGTCAGGCGGACGAAGAGGATCTCGGCTATCGCCTGCCCGCGGACGCCCCGGTGATCCAGGTGCGCGGCCTGGCCTACAAGGGCACGGTCGAGATCGCCACCCGCCCGCCCGGGCGTCCCGCCCTGCGCGGGTAAGCCTCCCGTCGGCGGCCCACCTCGCCGGACATGCGAATGATGGGCGCCGTGACGTGGAAAGCCCCGGACGTGCAACGGCCTGAGGGGCCGCTGACTGGCCCCGAACGCCCGATGCTGCAGGCGTTTCTCGACTCGCAGCGGGCGACGCTGCTCTACAAGTGCGCCGGCCTGACCGGCGAGCAGATGGCCGACACGGACGGTGCCGCCGTCGGGCCTGTCGCTGCTCGGGCTGGTGCGGCACATGACCAAGGTGGAGCGGACGTGGTTCCGCCAGCGGTTCGCGGGTGAGCCCGTCGACGACGCGTTCGGCGCGGACAAGACGGCCGATTTCGAGCGGGCCGACCCGGCCCGGGCCGCCGCCGACTACGCCCGGCTGACCGAGGAGTTCAAGCTCGCCGACGCGGCCGTGGCCAACGCCTCGCTGGACGACACCTTCACCCACGACCACGAGCTCATGTCGCTGCGGCTGGTATACCTGCACATGATCGAGGAGTACGCGCGGCACCTGGGCCACGCCGACCTGCTCCGCGAGCAGATCGACGGCGCCACCGGCGAGTAGCCGCCAGGACCATCCGTCACGGGCCGTCGGCGGCCGGCTTTCCGACGTAGACCGCCCGGGGACGCAGCGGTCCGGGCCCGGCGTAGGCCTCCAGGGCGTGGGCGATCCAGCCCGCCGTCCTGGCGACCGCGAATATCGCCTCCCCGGCCCCCCTGACCATGCCCGCCACCCGGGCCAGGGTCGCGATCGCGAAGTCGATGTTCGGTTCGGGCAGGGACTTCTGCCTGACCTCGGCGAGCACGGCTTCGGCCACCGCGAGCCGGCCCGACTTCGGCGCGGCGCGGCGCACCAGGTCGAGCAGCACGGTGGCGCGCGGGTCGCCGCCGCGGTACACGAAGTGCCCGAAGCCGGGCACCTTCTCACCGCGGCGCAGCAGTTCGGCCACCACCCGGGGCACGTCATCCGGGCCGCTGGCCGCGGCCATCAGCGTCTCCGCGCCGAGCGAGGCCCCGCCGTGCAGCGCCCCGCTCATCGCGCCCAGGCCGGTCCCGACCACGGCGTACGGGTCCGCCCGCACCGAAGCGGCGGCCCGCGCGGCCAGCGTGGAGGCGGCGAGCTCGTGATCGGCCAGCAGCACCAGCGCGGCGGACATCGCCCGCAGCAGCCCCGGGCTGGGCCGGCCCGGGCACAGCCGCGACCACAGGCGCCCGGCGACCGGCTCCCCGGGGGTAGCGCGGCGGGAGGCCGGCCGAGCCCGGGGGGACGCCTGTGGGCAGGCAGTCCACCATGCCGGCGATGATGCTCCGTCCGGCCGCGAGCACGGCGGCCGGGTCGAGCTGGAGCCGGAGCGGATCGGTCGCCGCCATCGCCGGGACGATGACCTGGAACCGCTCGAGCGGCAGGGTCCCGGCAGGCAGCGCGGCCTGCGCGGCCCGTCCCGCGGTCAGCGCCGCGGGCCTGGCCTGCCACGGTTCCCGCGCGGACCGCAGCTCGCCGGTCCAGAGCAGCTCGGCGACCTCCTCGAAGGTGCGGCTGACCGCGAGACGGGTGACGTCCAGACCGCGGAAGCGGAGGCGGTCGCCGGTGATCTCGGTGATGGCCGACTCGACCGTGATGTCCGCGACACCGGGCGGCCGCCGCGGCCGACCCCGCCGCGCCAGCCGTTCGATCTCGTCGGCGTGGAAGAGACTGGCCCGGCCGTCCGCGGCCTTGCCGCGGCTGAGCACGCCGCGGCTGACGTACGCGTAGAGCGTGGCGGGCTTGACGCCGAGCCGCCGGGCGGCCTCGGCGGCGGACAGGAAGTCGGCCATGTGCTGCCCCCGCGGTTCGTTCCGATGTTGAATTCCATCAATATTGACTTCGGCCGCTTTTGTCCTCGTGCTCCACGGATCCGCTCACGGTGATCATCAGCCTCAGGGCGCGGCGCAGCCGGGAACGGCGTCGCTGAGCTGGCTGCTCCACGGTAGAAGCGCGGATCCGCGAGCTGGCAGCCGGCCGGATCCGAGTCCGGTTACGGGGGCTGATACTGGGTTCGTTCGGCTTAATTGATTTTAATCAATATTGACCAGTATTGATCATTTCGTCAATCTGGGGGTATGCCATCGATCCACTTTCTTGACGTGACCAACCGGGACGGAGTGCAGACCGCGCGGACGGGACTGTCGAAGTTCGGCAAGGTGATGGTCAACTTCTACCTGGGGCGGCTGGGCGTGGCGCAGTCCGAGATCGGGTTCCCCTTCCTGTTCCACGAGGTGCCCTACGTCCAGTCGTGCCTGGCCCTCGCGGAGGCGGGGGCCTTCGGCGACCTGCGGCTTTCCGGCTGGTGCCGGGCCGTCCCGGCCGACGTCGAGGCAGCCGGGGCGGTCCGGGTCGCCGGGACGGGCCTGCGGCATTACAACCTGTCCGATCTCCACCTCGGACCAGATGATCGCGCACAAGTTCCGCGGCAAGCTGGACCGCGCCGCGATCATCGAGGAGATGACGGCGGCGGTCGCGGTGGCCCGGGAAGCGGTGCGTCGTGCCGGAGGCGCGCAGGGTGCATGGTCGATAGGGGTGAACGCCGAGGACGGGTCGCGCACGGACGACGGGTACCTGCTCGAGTTCGCACTCGCGGCCCGGAAGGCCGGCGCCTCGCGGGTGCGGTACTGCGACACCACCGGCGGCGACTCCCCCGGGCGGATCAGGGAGCGGTTCGGCAAGCTCGCCTCCGCCGTCGGCATCCCGGTCGAGACGCACTGCCACAACGACCTGGGCATGGCCGTGGCGAACTCGGTGTCTGGCGCGCTCGGCGACCTGGACGCTGGGCGAGGACGCCTGGATCAACACGTGCGTGAACGGGATCGGCGAGCGGGCGGGCAACGCCGACCTGCTGTCGTGCATTCTGGCGTTCCGGTACGGGTTCGGGATCAGCGAGGTCCTCGGGCCGGCGGCGATCGGAGATCCGGTCGATCTGAGCCTGGGCCCGGCGGTTCGGTCGGTGGGCGGCGTACGCGTTCGGGCAGCCGCTGCCGCCCGCCTGGCCCGGGGTCGGCCGCAACGCGTTCGCGCACGAGTCGGGCATCCACGCCGACGGCGCGCTGAAGGACCGGGGGAACTACGAGCTTTACGACGACTCGACGCTCGGGCCGTTTCCCGCCGATGGTAGACGCGCGCGAGGGCCGGGTGGTGCTGACCGGCGAGTACGGCGGCAAGGCCGGATTCCGGCACGTCTGGACGGGCTTGGGGTGACCGTGGCGGACGACGATGAGGACCTGGTGTTCTCGTTGGTCCAGCTGTGCGCGTCGGCCACCGCTTCCGTTTGACCGCTTCTTGCCATGGAAGTCGGCTTCGGCATTGCGGCCGCCACCGGCCGGAGGATCATCCGAGCCATCCCGTGGCTTAAAGCTCTTCAACGAAGCCCACGCTTCGATCAGCGTACCGTCGACCGTGAAGTGCTCGGTGGATAGCAGCTTCTTCACCCGCGGCTGATCCAGAACCGCCGCCAGGAACCTCGTGGCGATATCCCCTTCGAGCAGCCGGTCGCGGTTCTTTGAGAACACCGAATGGTCCCACACTGCAGCATCGACCCCGATCCCGACGAACCAGCGGAATAGGAGATCGTACTCCAACCGCTCCATCAGCTGCCGTTCCGATCGGATTGAATAGAACGCCTGCAACAGCATCGCTCGGAGCAGCTTCTCCGGCGGGATCGATGGCCGCCCGATCGACGCATAAAGTGCAGAGAATTCGTCCTCCAGCGCCACCAGCGCCTCGTTCACAAGCCCTCTGATCGCTCTCAGTGGATGATCCAACCGAACCCGCTTCTCAAGATCGACGTAGCTGAAAAGCTCGCCAGTCCGCTTATCCCCACCCCGCATCACCTAACCTCCGAATTGTTTCGGAGAAAATGAATCACTCAACCAGCCAAACCGCGACCTAATTCTTCAACAGCCTGCTAGCCGGTAAAGCAGCCCATATAGCCCCTCGCCGCGAAAACGCACGGGCGCCCGATTTCTGGCCAATCGCGGGGCCGTCTAGGCGGTTTGGCCGACTGCCCAAGAACCTGCCTGCGGGCTAAACTTGGGCCATGGCCGATTCGATCTTCCACGAAGAAACACACGACGCGGTCTATGCCGACCAACGCAACTTTTACAAGGTCGAGAAATGGAGTCGGGACTGGCTGCGGGTCGAATTGATGCTGTATGCCGGCAACGACCTCGACAAAGCGCGCCGCATGTTTGAGCAGACCATCAAGGGCCGGCCGCGCGTCAAGTTGACCATCCGGCAGCGCACGCGGGTGCTGGAGGAGTGGCCTCGGCGGAGCGACTGACCCGAACACGTCAACGTTAATTCGCGATCGCGATGGAGCTGTCGAGCTGCGCGTGCTTCCTCCTTATTCGGGGTAACGCGTCTGTTCGTTGCGTACCCGCGGACGCGCGCCCTGGGCCCCGAGCGCGTCGATTCCGATCCTTGCGCTTGGGGTTCCCAGGGACTCCACGCGTCGTTTAGGACCCATGTTTTAATGACAGGAATTATCGCGCGCGTACTCGTGGTGTTGTTCGGGCTTTCCTATGGGTACAGCGCAGTTCGAAAAATGATATCGCGACGCCGCTATTCGAACTCTGTAGGGTCGGCTCGCTATTCGAACGAGCAATCAAGCACCGGCCGCGCATCAGGCTGATGCTTATGCGGGTGGTCGAGCAAGGGTGCGGCGGCCGTAGCCGCCCGTGTAACCTTAACCCCGTTTTCAAATAGCAGCCGCCAGGCCGCAGGTGCTCCATTGTGGTCGAGGCAGTGTCCCCATCCCCGATGCCCCGATGCTGCCGTGGGCCCCAGGCGTGTGTGCCTCCTCGCTTGGGGTCCCTTGTGCTAATGTCCTAAATAGCTGATGCCCGAAACAACCGATCAGGGGGACGAGAAGCCTAGACGTTGCGTGGAGCTTCGTCGTGACGGCGATGACTTCGTAGTAGTTTTTGTGCCTGGAGATGTCGTCGTCTTTCGCAACCCCAATGCTGATGCACTCCGAAGAGCTTGCGCATTCCTGCGATGGAAGATCGTCAGCGATACGTTGCCGACTGGGGACGACTTAGGTTGATCCTGCCGAAGAAGAGGCGCGGCGGATGGCGACGCACCGCCTGACCCGCGACGAGGCGCGGGAACTGCTAACTGGAAGCTGACGCGCAATTTCAAATGGCGGAACGGCAGCCTCTTCTCGAACGTTAGTATGCGCGGGAGAGATGCTCGACGGGAGTTTCTCAAATGAAAAAGCTTGCTCTATTCGCAGCTGCGGCCGCGCTATTGTTTAGTTCAATTGCCTTCACTGAGGCCAAAGACCAAGCACCGGGTGCTTCAGGAACCTCGCCGGGGCATGAGATGCAGAAGTACGGCAGCAAAAAGGGTCAGCCCGGCGCATCTGAATACGCCCCAGGTCACGACCGCCGCTAAATTCACGGGAACGGCACGCGCGATACGTAGTTCACTCCCTGGGACCCATCTCTTACGGGGGAGGCGTAGCATGGCACGTGTAGCGCTAGCTTGCTTTGAAGAGCAGCCCGACGGCAGTTGGATTTGCCATCAGGATACCACCATTGAGGGGTCGCGCGGTTATCGCGCCCTTGTCAAACGCGGCGAGCGCTTCTTTCAGCGCACTACGTTTGCTGGCTACGACGATTTTACAGGGCATCTTGCAAGCGAGTGCGAACAGCGGTCCGCACCGTAGGCCGTCACCGTCCAACTACGACTGCGCAGCAGATCCGGCAGCTTGGCGATGTTCGCTGCGATCCGCCTGGCTTCGTCGCGGGTGAGCAAGTTCGCCGAGCGGTGCGCCGCAGCGATATGTCGGGAGTGGGGGCATAAGCGGAAGTTCGCGACTTGCACTTGAAACGACGTTGATGACCCGACAGCGACATTGGCTCCGAGATTTTGATGCAGTGCGGCGAGGGGCAGTGCTTCGGCGGAAAACCTCACCACGTGTAGCGCAGCGTTCCGGTACCGACGGAGGTCTGCGAGCCATTGGGCAAACTCGCCGTCGAATTTGGCGAGCAGTTTGAGATGCGGGCGTGATGAAAGGCTCCGCTCCGGCCGATTTCAGCGCCGAGTTCTGTGCCCGCTTATCTTGGCGCCTCGCTTGCGTTTGCCAATCACTGGATGCAATGACCGAGGTATTTCGCCTTATGTTACACTGATGATGTTGACGGCGAAGATGGTGCCTTGTGATGTGCTGTTGCTAGAGACATTGCGGACGACAAGTACTGCATGGTGCATCGACTCCGCGAGCACAACCCTTATTTTCTTGCGCCCATCTTGCGGGCTGATAACGAACTCATCGGACACATAGTTGGACAAAGTCAACTCATTAAATCCAAATCCTACAGCGCCACTTTCGACCTGCACGTCCAGTTCGACTACGTTCCCGGAACTCGTGTCGCTGCTTCCGGCTATTGATGCTCGGATTCAAAATATTAATACGGTCGATTTCGGGGCCGTTGTCGGAGACGCACAAAAGATAGTTGTCTTCTGGGATGCGCACGGTTGGGAAGCGGCCGATGGCGTTTTATGTCGCCTATTACCCGCGGTATCGGATCGCGATCATATCGTTTCGTGTCATGATATGAGCGACAATCGCTACGTTGCGACCGACCGGTCATATAACGGTCGCATGTTCTGGCGCGGACCAGAACACAAAGATGTTTCTGCACGTTACAATATCGGTTGGGTTAACACACAGGAGCCGCAATTTATCCCGCTGATGGATTTCCTCTGGCGCAACAATTGTAGTCTACGTAGTGCCGACGAGGATCTCGCACTATGGCGGAAGGAGCATGCGGATCGTCAAGCTGAAATCGAGGATGCGATTGGACGCGAAGTGTTTTCTGCAGGATGTCATTGGGGATACTTCTCGCTCAATGATGCTGAGAAGGCCCTCATCTTTCCGACCCCCGGCTGTACAGAGGGCAGTGGTGATGGCGAATTAAAAGGGTCAGCCCCCTCTCCGGTGGTCACGCGGGCGACTTTTCAGAAAAGTCGCGATGTCATCAAGCATTACATACGCCGCAGGAAGTCCGGCGGCTAGGCGATGTTCACCGCGATGCGCCGCGCTTCATCCTTGGTCAAAAGCTTGCCCGTGGCGCGGCGGCCGGGCTCATCCTTGCAATAGACGAAGCCCAGCGCAGGGGTGGCTGGTGTTGAAGGCCGAAGGCGTGGAATATCATTGACGGCTGGCGTGTGGCGGCGGACCTTAGAGGCCACGGGCTCGGCCGATCCTACGGCTCCAGCGTTTCGCGCCTTGATCGTCCTTTACGCGACGAGGCGCGGCGGATCGCCCTCAACATCGCCAAGCTGCCACCGCGCCTCGTCGCGGCAAAGAGGCAGCCAATAGAGACGGCCTAGATGGCGATTTTTCCGCTTAACGGGAGAGACTCGGCTATTCGCTCAGCGCGCTCTGCTAAGATTCTATATTTCTGTACAAATCCCCTCAGCCGAACCGCAGTGGCGGGATCAGATGCAGTAAGCATCAGCATGCGCAGACGTTCTGCGCGAGCTAGGCAATACTCGGATCGAAGCATCTGGTCTGCCATCCTAAGATACCAATCGGAAAAGCTCGTAGCCGAGAAAGCCTGACCTAGCCGCGGTGACAATCACTGCAAAACCTAAGCCTGCTACGGGCCAAATGCGATGAAATAGCGAAATTAGAGGGTGTAACGCCGGAATGGGCAAAGCTGTAAGTTCAGCCTCAACGGACATGACCGAAATTCCCTTTTTTATCGTTGAGGTCTTAGATTTGAGCCGGATCGTTTTCGGAATCTGTACCGAATTGATCACTCTGAAGCGGCGATGGAAAAGTGGGATAACTCGCGTTCGGCTTTCCGGCAATCACCAGCCCTCACACCTTCCGCAGCCACTCCGGCAGTTTGGCGTTGGCGGCCTCGTCTCTGGTCAGCAGGTAGTGGCCGAACGGTGCGCCGCAGGCGATATGTCCGGAGTGGGGGCATAATCGGAAGTGCGCGACTTGCGCTTGAAACGACGTTGATGACCCTGCGGCAAACAAACCAGAAATTCGAGCGCCGCTTTTTCCTCGAATCGAGCAAGCGCTGGCGACGCGGTAAGGCGCCGCAAGACGCGACGCTTGTGGAAATGGATGGGCTCTGGGACGAGGCCAAGACGCAGGAAGCGGTGCTCAAACAGACCTAGAGTCGCGTGCGCAACATACCGTGCCGCGTCCGCTATCGAACAATCTGAAACGCGCTTTTGCCCATCAACAGGCGCACGCGCGAAGCAAATCGCGTGATTTAGCTCCCGACTGTAGCAGCAATTTTATTCGTACTTTGCGGGGTAGTACTAACGCTCAATTCCGCAGTGGCTTTTCTCGAAATGCCTCACTTTTCGGATGATCGAGAAGAAGAGTCGTACCTTCGCGTCAAATCGTAGGGGGTACTATGACCAAACAGCCATCAGAAGAAGTCTTGAAGTTGACAACGTTCGGTCGGCGAAAGGTGGCGTCGCGGGTCTGTGTCGTCGACGGCAAGCCACATGTGAGAAAATTTCTGTGCGAGACGCTGGAAGAAATCGGATTCATCACTCGCGAATGCGCTCACGTCGCCGTCTTGGACGCAGTGCTCGACGAGCCGTTGGGGGTTGATCTCATCGTCGTCGGTTCCGCTAACGGCGAGCATGCAGCAACCGTCGTGGAAGCGTTGGCGGCGAAGGAATTCGGTGGCAAAGTTCTCCTGTTTGGACCCCGCAACTCCTCAAGTGTCGGCGCCGTTCGGCAACTTGGGACCCAGCGCCGGCTCGACATGCTGCGGCCGCTCGCGACTCCTTTCGACAGCACGAGCTTGCACGAAAGTGTCGCCGCCCTTGCACGCAAGGAAGCGCAACGGGAGCCGGTGATCGATGCCACCGAAGCGCTGGACTCGGGTTGGCTGGAGCTCTGGTATCGGCCGAAATTCAATGCGCGCACCCTCCAACTGTGCGGCGTCGAGGCGCTGATACGAGTGCGGCATCCCACCTGGGGACTCGTTCCGCCGGCGTATTTCATGCCCGATCGGGATGATCCATGCCTGAGCGTTCTCTCGAATTTCGTCGTCAACCGGGCGATCGAAGACTGGCATTATTTCACCACGCAACATCGCGCTGTACAGATCGCCGTTAATCTCCCGTTCGATTTTTTCCGCGATCCAGATTCGGTTGTAAATCTTTGTGGCCGGATGCCAAATCACCCCGCATTTGATGGACTTATCGTTGAAATCAATGCCGCGGATCTCATTGCCGATTTGGACTTGGCCAGAGCGGTTGCCAGGCGGGTTCAATTCAGCAACATCGCCGTTTCGGTCGACGATCTCGGGTCGGAATGTGTCTCGCTTGTCGGGTTGGACAACTTCCCCTTTGTCGAGGTCAAGGTTGATCGCCAGTTCGTTGCCGGCTGTGCCGACGACCGCCTTAAGCGGACCGCATGCCGGCAAATCCTCGATATCGCGGACGGCTTTGGCTGCCGCACGGTCGCTCAAGGCATAGAGACCCGCGCCGACTTCTTCGCCGCGCGCGAGATGGACTTTGATATGGTCCAAGGCTTTCTGTTCGCAAAGCCGATGACGGCGCAAAAATTCGCACTCACAAGCTTGCGTAATCCGGTGACAATTCCGGATTAACACGCGACCGATGAGCCTCGTTGGTGGCGAGCATTGGCCTACCGACCGCAAGCGCGGCGCGGCCGACGGCGACACCGTGCCGCGACAGCGCCCGCGCCAGCACGTCGAGAAATTCGCCGTCGGTCGGGCGCAGGCACATCGCAGCGGCCTCGGTGACGGCGGCGAGCTGACTATCGGTCAACGAAAGCGGCATCGGAGGGCTTCTTCTTCGTCTTGCGGCGCTCGCGGCGCTTGAGCCAGCAACAGCGACACAGCTTCACCTTTCCTAAAAGGTGGCCAGGCCGCCGGGCGACCCGCTTGGCAACCTGGCCTTCGGCGCAGCGCGCGCTCCGCCGACCGCCGGGGCCTAAGAAAGGAACTGAAGTGGCCCTCGCGCCGGCTCTGAGCTGTTATTTGTTACGCCGCACCTGCTCAGCGGCGGCGGCAGCGGCCCATGTCAGAACCCGCTGCAATCGTTTTGCCAGCCGCCGGTTTGGAGGGCCGCGCCAGCGCTCGGCTGTTGTTTTCTCTGCGTGCAGCACCTGCCGAGTGGCCACACCCGGCGGCGAACCGCCGAACTCAAGAAGGCAGCGACGCCGCCCTCAAAAACCGCGCGCGGCCCGCAAGGCCGCGCGCAATGCAATTCCATCGTCGCTGTTGTCGGTGACGACACGGGTGAAAGCCTGCTCCGCAGTCTCGTTTGCTTGGCGCGTGGCGCCGGCGTGCTTCTTGATGATGCGCGCCAGCGTGTCCTCGCTCGGCGCCTCGACCTTGCCGGCGCTGATAGATTTGCAGATTTCAACGATGCCAATCTCACTCATTTTGCTTACCTCGCTTTGTTCGGTGACGCCGTCGGTGCCGGCGTCGTCGTTTGTCTCGTCTTCGTCCTCGTCTTCCTCGGCGGTCGCCTCGTCGATCAGTCGTTCGGCCTCGTCGGAAACGTCCTCCGCGGTGTCGGTGTCGGGATCGAACTGGCTGGCGGCTTGAACGAGCAGCGCGGCCAGCTTGCCCGGCGGTAGGGTCGGGTTGCGACGCTGCAGCGCGGCGCCGTCGGCGTGATGGAGGACCCAATGCAGCGCTTCGGCCATACCGAGCGTGCCATCAGTTCGGTCGGCGATACGGCCGTTGTAATTTCTGTCCGGATGCCGGCTGGCACGCTTGCGGAAGTATTTATCAAACTGGTTCGGGCGCGGCGCGGGCATCTTGCGCATGTCGTAGCCTGCGTTCCTCATGCGGCGGCCTCGTTGTTTTGCTGCTCGCCGAGACGGGGCGCGACGTGGGCGCGCTCAGCGGTGGAAGCCCAAGCCCGTACCAGATCGGCGAAGCTCTTGCGCTCCCTCGGTGCCAAGGTGCGAAATTCTCTGCTCCAGGGGGTCTGCGACAGCGCTGTGTGGAGCGCGAGGGCACCGAGCGCGTTGAGTTGCTCGTGAGTGGGGTTCGGCGAGCCGAGAGCATGCAGCTTGTCCGCGGTCTTGCGCAGCCTTGTGCCGGAGTCAACGATGACGGCGAGCGCTGCGTCGAGTTCGAGACCGAAGGCGACAAATTCTTTCAGCGCTTGGCGCAGCTCGCGGGCTTGGGTTTGATCCTCGGCTGGGGCTGCAGAACGCTTGACGGCGTCGAGACGCTCGCCAGCTTGTTTGATGGCTGCCTCAAGCGATTTCGTTTCGGCTTGATGGCTCACACTCGCGGCTGTGAGCTTGTCCAATTCGGAGCGGGCCGTCTTGTCGTTCTCCGCATGAACTTTAAAGCCGATGGCGGCAATCTGATCGCCGATCTCCTTGCCGCGATCGAGCAAACGGCCGCGCTTCATTTCCAAGTCGGCGACGATCTTCTCGGCCTTTTCCACGTCGGTCATTTATTTGCTCCTCAAAATCGGCGCCATGGGCTCGGCGAAATCACGCCATCCGCTCCAACAAAAGCTCTCCAATCCTCCGGCGGCGGTTTCAAATAATGATCTGGTGGTCGCGTAGCGTTGGCGCGCGCGGCACCATCCTCGCCGTTGGGTCGCGGCGGCGGCGGGACTGCGGGCACCGAGGGCTGCGGCGGCGGCCTCAGCGGCTCGACCTTGATTTGCAAATTTATCTGTTCGTCCGGCGAACCGGCATTTTCAGCGGGTGCGGCTCCAGCATCGCGCATCAAAGCAACGAATTTGGACCGGACATCACCTGAAAGCGAGCCGTGCAGCAATTCTTCAAGTGCATCGCGCGCAGCATCGAAGTGCTGCATGTCGACGCTGATGCCGGCCAGGGTGGAGCAGATCGCCGTCTGCC
The DNA here is from genome assembly GCA_963745435.1 of uncultured Acidobacteriota bacterium. GTDB lineage: Bacteria > Acidobacteriota > Terriglobia > Terriglobales > Acidobacteriaceae > Gp1-AA133. The sequence goes on from CAVUXK010000011.1 coordinate 138,189, forward strand.
GCTGAGCGCGGGTAGCGGCGCGCAAACAAACAATATCAATGAGTAATAGCGGCCAAATAGTCCGGCAACGGTCCAGAAAATCGGGGTTTTACGCTGCCCGGGCAAGCGTTGTTTGCAGGCGGCAAGGGGTGAGGGCAGGGGGTTGGATTTTTTTAAATCGAGCCCGCGATGACGGGGCATTCTTCCTTGCCCCTGGGGCGTGCGCGAGGCTCCTAAAGGGGCCGCGCAACGCCCCTAGGGGTTATGGGGAGTTGCGCGCGCAAGCGTTGCGCAGCGTTGCGCAGGCGTTGCGCAGGCGTTGGACGGTTGCATTTTGGCGTTGCGCAGGCGTTGGAACCTACCAGCGGTTGCATTATTTAGCCCTCCTCATTGTCCGCCGGCCTCGAAAATTTCATGCTTGAAAAGTCTGGCAGGATGACTTCGGCGATATGCGAGCGCTTGCGGACACCCTTACCGTGCTCATCATTCCTGATGCGCCTGATATTAAAAAGGTTGTCCATGGCTTGCTTGAAGCCGAGCTTGGTACAGCCTTCGGCTTTCGGATTGCTGGCAAATTGCGAAGGTGCGTATGATATCCCCGGATGCGATGAGACATAGCGGCCCTGCTCGGTGTATTCGCGCAGCAGCTCCAAAAATACCCGCTCGGCTTTTCCCATTGTGCTCGCATCGATGCTTTCTTCCTTCTCGCCCCAGTCGATGACTAGCGTGCTCATGGGGAAGCCACGGTTATCGACACCCATATCGACAACCCGCGGCTGAAACGGAAACTCTTCTCCGTTCTTGCCGCCGCGGCGCTTGCGCAGGGCGAGGCGAGTATGGGTTACCTCGCCGGCCAGAGTTTTCTCGCCGAGCAAAGCAAAAATGACATCGCCGGTGCCCTCCTTGACCGAGGTACCGCGAGTACCGGTGCTCACGTCCTTGCCAAAATGATCGACGCCAAAAACAAAGCAGCCGGCCTTGCGGGCTACCTCGCGCATGGTGCCCATGACCATCTGTCCGGTCGCTGTGTCGTTGTCTTGGCCCTCCTTGGCATAACCAGCCGCGGCGATCATGGTATCGATGACGATCAAAGCCAGCGGCAGATCAAATTTCTCGCGCAGCTGTGTTGCTGCTGCTTCCGCGAGCTGGCTCAGCTTGGCGGCAGCGTTCTTGGAGGTCAGCGCCGGGCAAGTCTCGATCCAGACAAAGGGCGCTTGCCCTTGCAAATTTCCCTTATGCTCAATGACGCCCTGCAATCGAATTGCGACTTCGTCGCTGCCTTCAAGCGCTACAAATAGCACGCCGCCTTGTCGTGCGACCTCGAAACCGATGAAGGGCAGGCGGGCCATGACGCAATGGGCAAGATCAAAAGCAACAAACGTTTTGAACATTCCCCATTGGCCGGAAAAAAGACCGCAGCCGACTTCCGGGATTACGTATTGCACCAAATAGGGGCGGCTCTCGCGCGGATCGACATCACCATGCCAAATCAATTTCGGTTCTCTTTCGCTCGCCGCGCCGCTCGCCGCCATCTCCATCAAATCCTGGAGGCGCCCGCCGACGTTGCTTTCAAAATCGAACCAAAGCCCGCTCCGCGGCTCGATGATCTTCTGGCCGAAATCTGTATTGGTTTTCTCCTCGCACAGTCGGCTCGCCCCAGAGGCGCGTTGCCAATTCGAGAATAAGCGGCTGGTTATCATCGGCGATCTGTAGCCATTCCCGAAATGTTGCCGCGCAGGCGGGCGGCAGGCCGAGCGCTTCGATGAGCTTGGTCAGGCCGGTAGCCGGCTTATCTGCCTCTAGGCGCCGCTTGGTGGGCTTGGCGAAATGCTCTTTCCATTTTGGGTCGCCGCCGAGCTTGGCTATGGCGCGGCCGTAAAGCTGGACCTCCTCGGCTGTGGCGCCGGCGCGGAGCAAAGTGCCGGCGAACGCCATGCGCACATCGTAGCGCTTGCTGGCATTCTCCGGGTAAAAATAAAGCACTGCTGCAGCGAAGGCGTGCAAGCCGGCAATGCGCCGCAGCGTTTTCGCATCGATATCTGCCGGGTCGCGCCGCGCGCTGAACCAATCGAGAGTCTCGCCGCAGGGATGAACGCTCGGCGGAAACATCGTGTAGGTATTGTCGTTGCCGCGGATTTCCAGCACCAAGTACGACGGCTCGCCATTGTGCGTGGGCATATCGCGCGGATAGTTGTCCTCCGGCAGTTCGAATTTCTTGGCTTCGGTGTGCTGCAGAGACAGATAGAAAGGGGGAAGCATGAAACGATAATAGCTGTCGTACAGCTGCGTGAAAGATGGGGGTAGGCCCTCCGAGATCGGCTTTCAGGAGCGGGTCTCAAACCACTCCAAGCGGCTGCGGTCAAAAGCTGTGGTCGTGAGCGTTGGAGGAAAGCTCGGGGCATGGTCCCGAGCAGGTATGCGTCCGGGAGACGAGCGAAAGCAAACCCACCGATGACGCGTCGTTAAGAAGCAAGCGTCGTCAAAACCAGGGGCGTGAAGCTCCACTGGGATAAGTCTGTCGGGTGCCTGATGACTGGGCAGACGGCGACCGGCGTAGAGGGGGCGTGAACCGGATGCAGGCTTTTGCGTGGAACTGCAGGAGACCAGTGCGCTGATGGCAAGGGAGAAGCGCAAGCGGCGGAAACCGTGAGGCGAGAGTACCGATGCAGAGCACTGGGACGGACCGATCAGTAAGAGCGATGAAGGCCCTGTAATGGGGCTGGAGCAAAGGGATCGGATCAGGCGGTCGTATGGTCGAAACAACTGGAAACAGGAGGATGACGATGCGTACGACGGACAAACCGTTCAAGATCACCAAGAAGCAAGTGTACGAGGCGTATAAGGCGGTCAAATCCAATCATGGTGCGGCTGGTGTGGACAAGGAGACGATCGAGCAGTTCGAGGCCGACTTGAAGGGTAATCTCTACAAGCTTTGGAATCGAATGAGCTCGGGAAGCTACTTTCCGCCGCCGGTGCGCGCCGTCTCCATACCCAAGAAGTCTGGAGGTGAAAGGATTTTGGGTGTGCCCACCGTGGCAGATCGCGTGGCTCAGACGGTTGTGAAGCAGTTGATCGAGCCTGATCTGGATCCAATTTTTCTGGCAAACTCGTATGGTTATCGACCGAGAAAATCGGCTCTCGATGCCGTAGGTGTGACGCGTGAGCGTTGCTGGAGATATGATTGGATTCTCGAGTTCGACATCAAAGGTCTGTTCGATAACGTCGACCATGAACTCTTGCTACGTGCTGTCCGAAAGCACGTGCAGTGCAAATGGGCGCTGCTCTATATCGAAAGGTGGTTGAAGGCGCCAATGGAACGCGAGGACGGAACAACGGTAGAGCGTACGCGCGGCACCCCTCAAGGAGGTGTCGTTAGCCCCATTCTCGTGAATCTGTTTATGCATTACACGTTCGATCTCTGGATGGCGCGGACATATCCCGACCTTCCCTGGTGTCGGTATGCCGATGACGGTCTTGTTCACTGTCGAAACGAGCAAGAAGCCCAAGCCCTCATGGCTGCGCTTCAAGCACGTCTGACGGAGTGCCGTCTGGAAATGCATCCGACGAAAACCAAGATCGTCTACTGCAAGGACGGAAAGCGCAAAGGAAAGTATCCGAACATCAAGTTTGATTTCCTCGGCTACTGCTTTCGGCCACGACTAGTTCAGAAATCACGGGACAAGACGTTGTTCTGTGGCTTCAACCCGGCCGTCAGCCCTTCTGCACTGAAGTCCATGCGGGCGAAGATCCGGGAATTGGGCATCCGACGTCGCACCGAGCTGTCGCTGGCCGAAATCGCCTATCGTCTCAATCCTCTCCTTCGGGGGTGGATCAATTACTATGGGCGATACGCGCCATCGGCGCTCGCTCCCTTGCTCCGGTACGTCAATCAGACGCTGCTGGCCTGGGCGCTGCGGAAGTTCAAGCGCTTTAGAGCCCACAAGATCCGCGCGAGCCAGTTCTTGCAAAAATTGTCCCGGCAAAGCGCGCATCTCTTTGTGCATTGGCGGCTGGGTATGACCGGTGTGTTTGCCTGACGGGAGCCGAGTGACGCGAGAGTGTCACGCTCGGATCTATGAGAGGCCGGTGGTGAAAGTCCCCGGCCTACTCGCCCAGCCGGGGGCGTTGAACAGATAGTGCCCGATGCCGACGGACTGACGGCCGAAGGCGGCACCCTTCAGAAGACCGACTTCGCGCGCCAAATCGGCGGCCGTTTGATAGTCGCAATCGACATCCTTGAGCGCGCCGGCCGTGCTGAACATCACGGCGAGATTTTCGTCCTCCTTCAGACTATGGATGTTGTCGCGCGTGATAGTGCATGCGGCGAACGATCGGCCGTCGTACGGCTCCTTCGAGCGCGGCGGCAGGCGCATAACGCTCCACCCCCGCTGCAAATAATTGAGCGCGCTTTCTTTGATCTTGGTAATCTCAGCGACGGCGACATCGTCCTTCATGACGTCACCAACTCGACCACCGCGCGATACATGCCAAACTGTTCGTTGAAATAAGTTTGAAAACGCCGCCGCGCGCGCTCGGCCAGATCATCGGCGCCGGCACAGTTTGGACAGACGCAAAACGGCCGTACGTCCTCGTTCCACTCCGACTCGCGCCGGGCGAAGGCGAGCACGCCCGCTGTCGCTGTCGGCAGCACGGCCTCGCAGCCCACGCACTCAAGCTCGGCTCCGGCCTTTCGGAGCGCGCGCCAGAAGACTAGCGGCCGTGCGAAAACATCGGCGCGTGGCAGGATCAGAACCCACACTTCGTAAGGAGCATCGAATATCGAGTTGGGCGGCGGCGGGTCGCTTGCCTGCCGCGTGCGCGTAGCAGGGGTGCGCCGATCCGGCGCATTTTCTGCGCCGTCTTGGCGCACGTCTCTGTGGATCGTCGCTTCTCCGACCCGCAGCACCTTCGCCGCTTGGCGCTCGGCCTTGCGCTTCAGCTTCGCGGCGCGCCGGCGCTCGGTTTCCGGCCGCCTGGCGGCGCGGCGTCGGACAGCCGCTTCGCGCTCAAGGCGAAGGCGCCGCTTTTCAGCTGGGGTTATGTATTGTTTGCGAGGCGCGCTCATGGCCGTTCTCGCTCAATCAGATCGAGCGCCGCGCTCAAGGGACCCAGCGGACGACCGCTGCTGTTGCGGCAGAGCGCGCGGCGGATTGCTTCAACGTCGGCGCCATGCTGTGCAGCAAACGAGAAGACGATAACAAGATCACGCACCAACGTGCCGATTGCAGAGCTGGCTTTATGATTATCGAGGAACAGCTCTGAGATCCGTCCGTCCGGATACCGGCTGACGCTGCCGGCGAAGCGCATGCTCATCGCTTCGAACGTGAACAGTTTCGAGGCGCGCCTGTTTGGAAGCCGCTCGCGCTCGGTCATGATACGCCGCTCCTCATCAATCGAAGAGCGCGCCGCTCAGCATGGAGGCGCAGCGCTACCGCGCGAGCGGCCAGCACATCGGCCTGCGTTATAATGAGAACGAGCGCAGCAAGATCGTCGGTGCGACCTAAAGCTTGAGCAAGCCGGCGCCTTTCGCGGTTAATTGCGCGCTGTTCTGCGAGCATCGCCTCGGCTAGATGCGCGCCGTCCATGCGGCCTAAAGTTTGAGCGAGCCGGCGCCTTTCGCGGCGGTAAATGGCGGCTTGCGCTTCGGCCGGGCCTTTATTAAATTCACGATCCTGCTCGCCAGCAGAAATCGCACGGGGTTCGTTCACCTTATCGGTCGCGGGCCTCGTCGCTTTTTGGCCGCGCACTCAAGCGTCAACTTTTTGTTTGGCTGCCGCCAGGCGGCGGCGCTGATGTTCGATGATTTGCGCGCCAGTCCAGCCCACGGCGCGGCCGCTTTCACTCAGCGGGAACGGCGCCGGAATTTCGCCGCTCTTAATCTTCTCGTCGAGTTGGCTGTGCTTGAAGCCGAAAAACTTTGCCCCGTCGCGCAATCGAACAATTTCGTTGGGGTGAAGCTCGGCTAATTTTCGCTTTTCCTGGTCACTCATCTCCATCCACTCCATCGGGGCCGCATGGGCCGTGCCGGGTTGAAGTGGCGGGTATAGGAGGGAAATCCGGCGCACTTAAATCGAATTAAAAAATGGAATCGTGCTCGCGCTTGGCCTTTTGAAAGCGCTCGATGGCTTTGCGCGCATGCAATTCAGAAACGCGGTACCGTTTCATGATATCGACAATGTTTGCGCCATTCTCAAAGTCAGATCCGATCGCAGCCAATGGCGCGGGTACGCCACCTGTGGACGGCCGCGGCGCTTGCGGGTCGCCGGCCGCAGCAGTTCAGCGACGAGGCGCAGGAATGGGTCGCCGCCGTATCGAGCATGCAGCGTCTTGCGGGCTAGGCCAATAGCCTCAGCGCGACGACCTTCATC
>CAVUXK010000012.1:0-18481 GCA_963745435.1 uncultured Acidobacteriota bacterium
ACTGAAGTCGGGCCCTTCCCGAACGGTGTAGAAAGCGAAAGTGAGGCGGCGAGGGCGAGACGCCCTCACGACTGCCGGCGGGACGCCGGCGCTACGGTTGAGTGTCGTGACGACGCGAACGAGTGCATGGGTCCCCTTCGGCTGCGCTCAGGACAGGCTTTGGCTTCGCTCAGAATGCCAACCCTATCTAAGTTGTCGATAGCTAGAACAATTCGATCTTCGCGTGGTGGCCGGGGGCGGAGGCCAGGCGGTGGTCGCGCGTGATCAGGGGGGCGGGCAGGCTTTCGGCCAAGGTGACGTAGGCGGCGTCGTAGGCTGAGAGGTTGTTGCGGTGTTGCCAGATGCGCGGCAGGAACACGTGATGAGCATAGCGAGTGAGGCGGAGGTCGCTGAGGTCGTCGATGGCTTCGGCTGCACGACGAGCTGTAATTGTTCCTTCGAGCACCAGCCGGCGCAGCACTTGAGCTACCTCGAGATCGATCAAGTGAGGGGAGTGAAGGGATTCGGCTTGGGAGTAGATGCGTTGTTCGATGCTCTGGCCAGCGACGGTTTGTAGAAGCCAATCAACCGCTGCCGAAGCGTCGAGAACGATCATCGCTTGGCTCGTTCTTCTCTCAGCAGGCGTGCCGAATCGAAGGCGACTGCCACCGGTTGACGCTTGTGGAGGCGATCCCGCAGTTCCGCCAGAGTGGGGCGCTCAGCGATTTCCTTGATTTCTGACAGCAGGTAGTCCGACAAAGACATGCCCGCCATGGCCGCGCGCGCTTTGACAATGCGGTGCAACGTGTCGGGAACGTTGCGGAGCTGGATCATCTTCGGCATGTTAATAGCATATTTGCATGTGCTGCACATGTCAATGAGATTTAGTGCACAGCGCTGCGAGGAGGAAACGTTCTCGCGACTGCCTGCGAGGCGCCGCCGCTACAACTCTCGTGGCGTTGGCAAGAAATGCATAGGTCCTTCGCTTTGCTCAGGATGACAACGGTGGGGATTAGTCGAGCGCGTAGATGGTCAGGCCGCTTAGCAGTTTCGGGTAGAAGTCCGTCGATTTTTGCGGGAGGACTTCGCCGGCGAAGGCTATGTCGCGGACCTGGGAGATGCGGCAGGGGTTCATCAGGAACGCGATGTTGGCGCCGGCGCGCGCCGTGGTCAGGGCTTCTCCGGCGTCGCGGATGTAGGAAAGGTTTTGCTGGTCGCGGATCGATTCTTCGGAAAGCTTCAGCACGCCTTCGAGCAGGACTTTGTGAAGTTGCACGACGTCGAGCGCTTGCTGGCGAATGGAGAGGCCGGGGAACATCGAGGCTGGGGCTTTCGGCGTGTGCAGCAGCCAGACCTGCGATGCGGTTGCGGCGAGGATTGCGGTGCCTACGTGTCCGGCCTCGCGCAGGATGGCGGTGGCGCGCGTCGCGTCGACGGAGGGATCGACTTCTTCGACGTTGAAGTAGGCCCGCACGGCCGAGGCGAAGTCGGATGGCGAGAACGACGGCAGCCCGCTGACTACGCGATGCGTGGGCAGTACTACGAGGCCCGGGCTGTTCATGTTGACGAACGTCATCATGACCAGGTCGTAGGGCGCTTCCTCGGTTTCGAGCGAACGGAGCAGGGTGGCGGCGGCGCGCTCGCGCGGGGCACCGACGGATTGCGGTTCGGCCGAGCGACGGTCGTTGCGATAGTTCAGCGCGGTCTCGTAACGGTGGTGGCCGTCGGCGATGATCAGCTTCTTGTCGCGCATTTTGCCGCGGACCAGTTCGACCAGGCCGGGATCGGAGACGCGCCACATACGGTGCCGGACGCCGTACTCGTCGGTGACTTCCGTGGTCGGCGAGCCCTCCTGGGTGAGCAGGCCATCGACCTCGCCGTTGTCGTTGTAGAGCATGAAAATCTGACCGAAGTGAGCGCGGGTGGCTTCGCAGCAGCTGGAGGCGGTCGGCCTTGGGCTTGGCGAGCGTCTGCTCGTGGCGGAAGACGACGCCCGAGGCGTAGTCCTCGACGCGGCCGAGGGCGATGAAGCCGCGGCGCTCTACCTCCGACTTGGTCCCCGGGCACGGTGAAAGCGCTGCGCGTAAACGTAGATGGAGGGCTGTGCGTCCTGCAGGAAAATGCCTTGCCGTCTCCAGTCTCTGAAGAAGGAGGCGGCGCGGGAGTAGACGTTGTTCTGGTCGTTGTCGTCAGGCTCGCGTTTGCCCAGGATGAGGCGCACCAGGTTATAGGGGCTGGCGGCGTAGTAGCGTTCCTGTCCCTGCGGAGTGATCTTGTCGTAGGGCTGGGTAACCACGTCGGACGGGGTTACTCGCTTGGGATCGTAACGCAGGGCGCGAAAGGGAACGATGTGAGCCATGGGAGGCCTGATATTTTAACAAGTTCGCAGCGAACGCGGCAGGGATGCTGGAATGGTGCGCGGGACGGGGCGTTTGAGCGAAGGGAACCAGCGAATCGGATACGTGAACTTCCTGACAAATTGTTAACAAAATACGTGATTTCTCGGAGTCTTGGCCGGAAAAACTGTGATACGATCCGTTTCACTGAGGTAGGGTATGCCCCGCCATCGTGGGTGTTGGTCTTCCTCCAAGACCAAAGTTCGAAATCGCCACTCGGTCCACTCCAAAACCGGGATCAAAACGATGCTGTGCTCAAGGCGCTTCCCTGTCTACGTGTGCCTGTTTGCCCTGTTGGCGATGCTGGTCGGGCTGCAAGTCCCTGTCGTGCAAGCGCAGAATACAGATGACGATGTGCACATTAAGCCGCGCATCGAGCCCAAGCCGACGAGCGATACGGCCAACATCAAGGAACTGGAAGCGGGGTTCAGCCCTCACACCAAACCGCTGAAGGCGTCGGCGGAACTGGTGCTGGTGCCGGTGACGATCACCGATCCGATGAACCGGCTGGTGACGGGCCTGGATCGAGAGAATTTCACCGTGTTTGAGGGCAAAAGCCAGCAGGAGATCCGTTCGTTTTCGAGCGAGGACGCGCCGGTGTCGCTGGGTGTGATCTTCGATATGAGCGGCAGCATGAGCTCGAAAATCGAGCGCGCCCGCGAAGCGGTTGTGGAGTTTTTCAAGACGGCGAATCCGCAGGACGAGTTTTTCATGATCACGTTCGCGGATAAGCCGGAAGAAGTCAGTGACTTCACCAGTTCGATCGAAGACATCCAGGGCAAGCTGGTGTACACCGTGCCCAAGGGGCGCACGGCGCTGCTGGACGCGATTTATCTGGGCGTCAACAAGATGAAGCACGCCAAGTATCCAAAGAAGGCGATGCTGATCATTTCCGATGGCGGCGATAACCACAGCCGCTATACCGAAGGCGAAATCAAGTCAGTGGTGAAAGAAGCCGATGTCCTGATCTACGCCATCGGCATTTACGACCATTATTTTCCTACTGAAGAAGAGAAGCTGGGTCCCGCGCTGCTGACCGATGTGACGGAACTGACCGGCGGACGCGCGTTTACGATCGACAATCCGAATGACCTGGCGGATGTGGCGACAAAGATTGGCATCGAACTACGCAACCAATATGTGCTGGGCTACCGTCCAACGAACCCGATAAAAGATGGCAAATGGCGTAAGATAAAAGTGAAACTACTTCCGCCAAAGGGGTTGCCGCCTCTCCGGGTTTATGCGAAGACGGGATACTATGCACCTGCGGAGTAGCCGGGTTTTCCTGGTCGCTCTGTTCTTGATTTTCCTCGCCGCGACTGCAACGCCCCAGAGTCCTTCTCCCGCGGGCGATGCTTTTCCCTCAGGAATTGCGCAGCCGGCGGCTGCAAAGCAGCAACCAGCCCAACCCGATCCTCCCAAGCTAGACCAGGAAAAGCAGAACCCGCCGAAACCGGATACGGCTGCGCCGCCTGCGGATTCCCAGCAAGATCAGTCTGGCCAAGAAGACCAGGGTGGCTTTCGATTTCACACTTCGGTGGAAGAGGTGGTGCTGCACGCCACCGTCGTGGATGACAAGCAGCGCATGGTAACGAACCTCGACAAGCCTGCCTTCAACGTGTTCGAGGACGGCAAACTGCAGAACATCGTTTCATTCCGGCATGAAGATATTCCAGTGGCGCTGGGCATCGTGATCGACAATTCCGGCTCCATGCGCGAGAAGCGCGACAAGGTGAACAAAGCTGCCATCAACCTGGTGAAGGCGAGCAATCCGCAGGACGAAGTGTTCATCGTCAACTTCAACGACGAGTACTACCTCGATCAGGACTTTACTGCTGATATCGGCAAGATGAAGGAAGCGCTCGAGAAGGTGGACACGCGCGGCGGGACTGCTTTATACGACGCGGTGGTTGCCTCGGCGGGACATCTGAAGAAAAACGCGAAGCTCGAGAAGCGCGTGCTGCTGGTGGTGACGGACGGCGAGGACAACGAAAGCCAGGAGACACTGGAGCAGGCGATCCGGCGATTGCAGGAAGAGAATGGGCCGACGGTGTACGCGATCGGACTGTTGGGCGAAGAGAAGGCGCGGCGGGCGCGCAAAGCGCTGCAGTTCATTGCCGAGAAGACCGGTGGCATCGCATTTTTCCCCAAGAGCCTGGACGAAGTGGATTCCATCACGCGCAATGTGGCGCACGACATCCGCAATCAGTACACGCTGGGGTACAAGCCGACGAATCCCAAGAGTTCGGGCGGGTATCGCACCATTCGCGTGGAGGCCAAGTCGAAGGGCTACGGCAAACTGACCGTGCGCACCAAGAGCGGGTACTACGCGGGGCAGGATCGGGCGGCTACGGACGCCGACCTTCCGAAAAAGACGGGCGCGCCCAAGTGACATTGACGCTGGTGCACCGACTTCCATAGTCTGTAGAGTGCGAAACGCGACAACTATGTCCCGCCTGCGTGTTGCCGACGACATCACCCAGTTGGTCGGCGAAACTCCCATGCTGCAGTTCACACGGCTGGTCCCTCCGGGATCGGCCGATGTTTTTGCCAAGCTCGAGTACCTGAATCCGGGCGGCAGCGTGAAGGACCGCGCGGCGATTGGGATCATCAAGCGGGCGGAAGAAGAAGGGAAGCTGCAACCGGGCGGAACGATTGTGGAGGCGACGGCCGGTAATACCGGCATCGGGCTGGCGCTGATCGGCGTGAAGCGCGGGTACAAGGTGGCGCTGTTTGTGCCGGAGAAGTTTTCGGAAGAAAAAGTGATGATCATGCGGGCCCTCGGCGCCGAGGTGGCACGCACTCCGGAGGCCGAGGGCATGGCGGGCGCGATTGCCCGCGCGAATGAACTGGTTGCATCCACGCCCGGAGCCTTCATGGCTGCGCAGTTTGAAAATCCTGCGAATCCTGACTTTCACTACGAAACCACCGCGCGAGAGATCTTCGAACAGATGGATGGACGCATCGATGGCGTTGTGCTGGGATCGGGGACTTCGGGGACATTCACGGGAGTGGCACGCTTTGTGAAAGAGCGCTTGCCGAAAGCGGTGACGGTGCTGGTGGAGACCGAGGGATCGGTGATGGCCGGCGGACAGCCCGGGCCCCACAAGGTGGAAGGCATTGGGGCGAGTTTCATTCCAAAGAATTTCGATAAGTCCGTATGCGACGAGATTGTGGCGGTGACTGACGACCAAGCGTTTGGGATGGTGAAGGAACTGGCGGCGAAGGAAGGCGTGTTGGCCGGATCTAGCGGCGGGGCGGCGGTGTATGCGGCTTTATCGTTGGCTCGACGATTGGGAGCGGGGAAGCGCGTGGTCACGATTGTGCCGGATTCGGCGGAGCGGTATTTGTCGAAGAAGATTTTCGAGGGCGGGATATAAAGAGCAGTCGTCAGTCTTCGGTCGTCAGTCGCTAGCCGAAAATCTTAAAACGCAGAGGGCGTGGAGAAGAGCCGCAGAGGGCGCAGAGAAAAGTCCCTTTCTCTTAATTTTTGAAAGAGTATTTTCTGCTGCAAATATTCCTCTGCGATCTCTGCGGAAGTTCTCAGCGGCCTCTGCGTTTTAAGATTTTTCTCTTTCACCATAAAATGCACAGGTCCTTCGCTGCGCTCAGGATGACAATCCAAATTTATGAAGAAGAGTAAAGAAGCAGGGTTCGCTACGCGGGCGATTCACGTGGGGCAGGAGCCGGACACGGCCACTGGCGCGGTCGCTCCTCCTATTTACGCCACTTCGACCTATGTGCAGGAAGAGATTGGAAAGCACAAGGGGTATGAATACGCGCGGGTATCGAATCCTACGCGCGACCGGCTCGAACAGAATCTGGCCGCGCTGGAGGGTGGAACGGCGGCTAAGGTGTTTGCCAGCGGGATGGCGGCGATCAATGCCATCGTGACGACGCTGAAGGCGGGCGATCACGTGGTGTGCGGGCACAATCTATATGGCGGCACGCCACGGCTGTTTAACCAGGTGTGGGCGGATTTCGGACTGGAGTTCAGCTATGCGGACACGTCGGTGGCGGAGAACGTCGAACGGGCGCTCAAGAAGAACACGCGCATGGTGTTCATCGAAACTCCGACCAATCCTTTGATGGCGCTGACCGATATTCGGGCGGTGAGCGCGATCTGTCGCAAGAAGAAAGTGGATCTGGTGGTCGACAATACGTTCATGTCGCCATACTTCCAGCAGCCTATTGCGCTGGGGGCTGACATGGTGGTGCACTCCACGACAAAATTTTTGAATGGGCACAGCGATGGGCTGGGCGGCGTGGTGGTGTGCACGCGCCCGGAGCAGGCGGAGAAGTTGGCGTTTCTGCAGAAGGCGGCCGGGGCGATCTTGTCGCCGTTCGAATGCTGGCTGATTCTGCGCGGGGTCAAGACACTAGCGGCGCGAATGCGCATTCACGACGAGAGCGGTCGCGAGGTGGCTGCGTTCCTGGATGGGCATAAGAAGGTGAAGAAAGTCTTCTATCCTGGGCTGAAGGATCATCCGCAGCACGAACTGGCGAAGAAGCAGATGTCGGGATTTGGCGCGATGATTTCGTTCGAGACCGGATCGCTTTCGAATGCGAACAAGATGCTGCGCAAGGTGCGGGTGTGCTCGCTGGGTGAGTCGCTGGGTGGAGTGGAGACCTTAATCTCGCATCCGGCGACGATGACGCATGCGGCGGTCGGGGAGAAGGGGCGTAAGGCGATCGGGATTACGGATGGGCTCGTCCGGATTTCGGTCGGGATTGAGGATGTGGAGGATATTGTTGAAGATCTCGATCAGGCGTTGAGCGCGATATAGGTGTGCTGCTGGTCTTTGATTTCGGCAGGGTTGGTTATCGAGGAGGACTATGAACAATCCCGTTGAAGAGCAGGTTGCCCAGTATTATTCGCACGGCACTCTGGAAGAGACCATTCTGGAAGCCTTGAAAGCGGCAGGCAAGAATCCGGACAAATTAGAGTTAGCCGACCTGGAACCATTCGATGAGTTCCATGCGGGTGGGCGTGAAGCCACGGTGGAGTTTGGAACGCAAATGGGACTCGGCCCTGGCTCCTACGTGCTCGACGTCGGGAGCGGCGTGGGTGGCCCGGCTCGTTATTTTGCACAAGCGCTCGGCTGGCGTGTGGTGGGCATCGACCTGACGAGGGAGTTCGTGGAGGTCGCGACCTCGCTTTCCAGACGGGCGGGCATGGGTGGCTCCGTGTCGTTTCAGCAGGCAAACGCCATCGCGATTCCGCTGGAAAGCCGGACGTTTGATGGCGCCTATACGATTCATGTCGCTATGAATATCGAGGAAAAAGTCAGCCTGTTTCGGGAGGTTCACCGCCTGCTCAAGCCGGGAGGCACATTTGGAATTTTCGATATTATGCGCGAAGGGGAGGGGTCACTGACATTTCCGCTCCCGTGGGCTCGCACAAAAGATACGAGTTTCGTTGAAACCGTAGAAACATATGGTGAGTTCCTGCGGAGCGCCAGCTTCAAAGTTGAAAGAGTACGTAATCGCCGCAACTTTACGGCCGAGTTTTTCCAGAAGCTTCAGGCGCGGATGGTAGCGAACGGCGGAAAGCTACCCCCGCTCGGTCTGCATCTCCTCGGAGGTCGGGAATGGCCGCAGCGAATTCAAAACTTCGTTGCTGACTTTGGGAGCGGACGGGTGGCACCAGTCGAGATAATCTGCCGGGCGAATTGACCGAAGCTGAGGACGCAAAGAGAATCTGGTTGCCGTGATATTCTCCCCGGCATGTTGCGCAGACGTCTTCAGATTTGTTGCCTTCTTGCATTCCTGCTGATCAACTGTTCATTGCAAGCGCGCGTCACGCGCGTCGAGATTACTTCCCGGCATGATGTGCTGGGAGGGAAGACTTTCGGCGAGGCTGGCGCCTATGAACGCATTGTCGGGCGCGTTTATTTCTCTATTCCGATTGCGAATCCGCACAATCAGCGCATCGTTGATCTTGCTAACGCCGAGAACTTCAAGAACGGCGAGGTGGAATTTTCTGCGGATTTTGTTGCGGTGCGACCGAAGGATGCGCACAAAGGAAATGGTTCGATGCTGCTGGAGGTCCCGAACCGCGGGCACTCGCGCATCCTTTCTCTGGTCGATGGCGGCGATGAGGATCTGGCCAAGGACGCGGGAGACGGGTGGTTCTTGCGGAACGGCTTCACGGTGGTGAGTTTGGGCTGGCAGTGGGATGCCGACGGAGCAGACGCACAGAAGCTCTACGCGCCGATCGCGAAGGAGAATGGAAAAACGATTACGGGCCTGCTGCGCGGCGATTTCATGCTGCCGAAGACAATGGATGATGTCCCGCTCGGACATTACTTCGTTGGCCGCATTGGCGGAGTTGAGTATCCGGTATCGGCGCCTAATGACCCGCGAAACACGCTGACGGTGCGGGATACGCGGCAAGGGCCGGGCACGGCGATTCCACGCGGGGACTGGGACTTTGCGCATGTGGTCGACGGCAAGTTGGTCTCTAGCAACCGGCATATTCATCTCAAAAGCGGATTTCAGGCTGGGAAGATCTACGAGTACGTATACGTCGTGGCGGATCCGGTGGTGGCAGGTTGCGGATTTGCGGCTGTGCGTGACTTCGCCGCGTATGCCAAGCATGCGAGCGATGCCGTAACTCCGGCGGCGCGCGTGTATGGCGAAGGAATTTCGCAGAATGGAAGATTCCTGCGCGACTTCCTGTATCAGGGTTTCAATGCCGACGAGGATGGCCGTATGGCGCTCGACGGCGTGCTGGCGCACGTGGCGGGCGCGGGGCGGGGAAGCTTCAACTATCGCTTTGCGCAGCCGTCGCGCGATGCGCAGCCGACTTCGTCGATCTTCTTTCCTACCGACATCTTTCCATTTACGGATCAGCCGGAGACGGATGCCGTTGCCGGAGAGACTGCCGGTTTGCTGGATCGCGCGGGCAAAGACAAAGTCGTGCCGAAGATCTTCTTCTCCAACACGTCGTATGAATACTGGGGACGCGTTGCGGCGCTGATTCACGTAAGCGCCGATGGAAAGCGCGACGCGGATGTGTCGGAGAATGTCCGCATTTATCACTTGACGGGGCTGCAGCACTATTCGGGGCCGTTTCCTCCTGCGAAGGGCGAGGCCGATACGATGGGGCAGCATCCGCAGTCGCCGCTGCCAGTCAGGTATTTCTGGCGGTCGATGATCGCGAATATGGATGCGTGGGTCCGTAATGGTACGGCGCCGCCGGCCAGCAGTTATCCGAAGATGTCGGATGGAACTCTGGTCCCATTGGGTGAGTTGGCGTTTCCCGCGATTCCGGGAGTAACGCGGCCGCACGAAGCGAACGCCGCTTACCGCTTGGACTACGGATCGAAGTTCGCACAGGGTATTCTTGAGACGCAGCCCCCGAAAGTGGGCGCAGCGTTTCCGGTGCTGGTGCCGCAGGTCGACGAAGATGGCAATGAGCGCGATGGTGTGCGCTTGCCGGAAGTGAGCGTTCCACTAGCAACATATACGGGGTGGAGTTTGCGCGATCCTTCTATTGGCGCGGCTGACCAGCGATGTGCGTTCGTCGGTTCGTTTATGCCGTTTGCAAGCACGGCCGAGAAGCGCAAGAAGTCGGGCGATCCGAGAAAGTCGATTGCAGAGCGGTATGCCAGCCGCGAGGATTATATGGAGCGCTTCATAAAGGCGCTGGATGAGTTAGTTGCCGCGCGCTGGGTTCTGACGGAGGATCGTGCGGCGATGGTACAGATGGGAGAGCGGGAATGGGCAGAGGCAACGAAGTGATGCGACTCGGATTTTGAGTGCAATCGCCTCGTTACCTCAACTGCGAGTCCGCCCAGAACGCATGCGCAATCAAGTTCCGGATCCTTAGTTAACTCCGATCAGCTTTTGACTGAGCAGAGCCAGGTCCGCTCCCATGTCTTTTCCATCCGAGGCGGCACCGTGATACGCGCTGGAAGAGAGCAATTGGTAATTTCCGCCATTCCCACCGTTGTAACTGACAAATTGCACTGGCGTCGCATTGCTCGGAAAACTATTCCCTGCGGGCCAGGAAGAAGGTGGCCAATTGCTGGAACAGGCAATAATCGCATTATCAGTAACTGCGTAGGGATTAAAACAGGCCCCAAAAGTAGTCAACGGCACCTCGTAATGAGCGCAGTTACTCGAGCCTCCCGTTGACCACACTGGATATTGACCCGAATTCACGAGGCTGTTCACGAATGTGAAGCTCTGCATCTGCCGGGCGCTAGAGCTTCCGACGTAGAACAGACTCTTATCGGGAAAAGCAGTAATGTGATTCAGGGTGATCCTTTTGAGTATCGGACCTGGGCTAGCCTGAGAGATCTGAGCCAGAACACCCGCTCCCAAATAGGCGGTCGAATTGATGTCATCCACAGTAACGTCGTGGATGCTGTAGCGCTCTCCATCGAACGCCGGCGCACTACCCGAGGGTGCGTTGGCGATTTGAAATCCTGCCGCCACATGACTGATCCTGTTGTACCGCACGGTCACGTCGGTGACTTGGCATTTCGCACACGTGCCGGACTGGTTTTTGGGAGTGAGGAGGATGCTGTACCCCGCCTGCGAAAATCCCCCCCACGTGTATTCCACAATGTTGGCTTCGAACAAAATCCGCTGCCCATTCTTCAATTCAAAGTGATTTTTCACCTGGAAGGGGTAACCGCCCTTGCCACCAACGTACCCAGCCTGGCCTTTTTGCCAGATTCGCGGCTTATACAAGTGATTCCTGCGAATCTCTATGTCTGTGGGACTCCGCGTTCCTCCACCACCGCCAAATAAAATATTTTCCCCGGAAGCTTCCAGGTAATTGTTGACGATTTTGTAAGGCCCCATGGCCAGATTTCCCATGCCGCCAGCTATAGCTTGCGAGTCGCCACACATTGCAGTCACGGTAGTGCAGTGAAAATCCGAAAAATATGAGTCGATTATTGCCACGTAAGTGCTGCCACCGAGGTCGATTCCTCGCCTTGTGTCGTATTGCGCGACCCCATGCATCCACACCCGGTCGAAGATGATGTGGTGGGCGGGCCCCCCATTTTGCAGCCATGCCAGATTAGTGATGGTGTTAGCGTTGGCTGGCCGGGTGATTTCCAGCCCTATCAATCGGTAGTGATTGGCACCCACAGCAAACAGCAAGGGTCCGGAGCTACTATTCGCACCATTACCAATGATTTTTGCCATCACCTTCGCGGGAGAAGGGCAGTTGTACGCTGGGCGCGAGGGCAATGACTTTATTCCCGCGTAGCAAGGAGAGATGCGCGTCTGTTCCGGAGGCAGCTGCGAAGGTAAATTGTTAGTTCGAAGGATAATCCAGTGGCTGTCGTCGCAGCTCTTCGCCGGAAATGTGAAGAGTCCGGTAAAAGTCGCTCCCGCCTGCAGTTCAATCGTGTCCCCGCAGCTTGCGTTGTTCAAAGCGCCTTGCAGCGACTCTCCCGCATTTAGAATCGTCACTCTACCCGGAGCGGGGGTGTTGATCAGTGCGGTGTTCATGTACACGCGTGGCAATTCCGCGGGCCCGTCATACGTCGAGGCCGCTGATTGCGGAATGCACGATACGGTCAAAATTAACGCCAAGACTGCCTGACAACAACGAACTGAGAAGATGCGACCACGAACCACAGAAAAAGAAGAAAGCACTGTTCCCCCTGACAATTTTGGGTCGCCCGCATTAGAAGTACCGGCCGGGCTGGGGAACTTTAAGACACAATAAGTTTCGGTAACACATTACTCTGGGGCAGAAACCCTTGGAACACTGAAGTACATGCGCCAACCTCCAGTTCAGAGTCCTCCTGAGACGGTCGAGAGCGAATTGACTAGACGGCATTCGCCTCACCGTGCAGCATTCGACGACTAGGGCGCTCCCCGGCCCAGCGAAGTACCACTACCCAAAGAACTCCATAGGGGCTGAAGGGAACTTGAACATCGAGGTCCGCCTAGTGTCCTAGTGCGGTGAACGCTGCTTGCCCAAGGGCTGCTACAAACTAGAGCAAGAACGTTTTGCTTGTCATGTTTTAAGGAATACTGGACGGGTTGTTGGTGAAACATCGCGCTTATTGACCGCAGACTCACGGGCAGCGCGAGACCACTAGGCTTCAGCCCACGCACTCGTCGATCCACTTCAGGTATGTCTCGCTGCCTTCTTCCACAGCAAGTGCGATGCATTCGGGCACATCGTAAGAGTGTAGCCGTCGGACTGCCTCGCCCACGGCGGGGAGGGCTTCGGAAGTGGTCTTGATGAGCAGCAGACACTCCTGCGCGTCTTCGACCTTGCCCTCCCAGCGATACACCGATTCGATCTTGGGAAGAATGTTCACGCAAGCTGCCAGACGGCTTTCCACTAAAGCACGGGCAATTTTCTTGCTCTCTTCGGGCGAGGAGGCGGTGGTCAGGACGAGTCTCTTGTTCGTCATATAGAATCGGGCACCGCGCGCGAGTCCACGATATTCCGCGTTTGCATCACAAGCAGGCGGTTGAAGCATCACAGCACGGGCGGTTGCGGGTCCATAATATGGCAACCAGAATGACGCGGGGAAGCAAAACCATAGATTCTGCAGGATTCGAGCCATGACAACACAAATCAAGTTCGGGACTTCGGGTTGGCGCGCGGTGGTGGCGGATGAGTTCACGTTTGCCAACGTGCGGCGGGCAGTGAATGGGATTGCGCGCTACGTGGTTTCGCAGAAGCCGAAGGGCGCCAAGGTCATCGTGGGAAGAGACCCGCGGTTTCATGGGCGAGACCCTGTGCGCGATGGCAGCGGAAATTCTGTCGGCCCACGGGATCACTCCGCTGGTGATTGCCGAAGCTGCGCCGACACCGGCCATTTCGTATGCGGTGACGCAGGCTAAGGCGGATGGCGCGATCAACTTCACGGCTTCGCACAATCCGCCGGAATACAACGGCATCAAGTTTTCGACGCCGGATGGGGCTCCGGCGCTGCCGGAGGCGACGAAGAAGATTGAGGAGGAAATCGTGGCTTTCGATGCGTCCGGAGGCAATGGTTCCGGAGCGAAGGGGCCGGAACCACAGGCGCTCGATCCGAAGCGGATGTATTTGTCGCGACTAAGGGAAATCGTGGATCTGGGCGTCATTCGCAAGGCTGGGCTGCGGGTGGTGTTCGATCCTTTTTGGGGGGCGGCGCGCGGATACACCGATGAACTGCTGCGGGAAAGCGGCGTTGCCGTGGAGTCGGTGCACGACTATCGGGATGTGCTGTTTCGGCGGGACATGCACCCGAGCCCGACGATCACCTGCTGGAAGACTGCCGGACGAAAATGCGCGAGACCAAGGCGCACATCGGGATCGCGACCGACGGGGACGCGGACCGGTTCGGCATTGTGGATGAAGACGGCACGTTCTTTCAGCCGAACTACATCATTGCGCTGCTGTTCGATTACCTGGTGGAGAGCCGGGGATGGGTGAATGGAGTCGGGAAGTCGGTGGCGACGACGAACCTGATCAACGCACTGGCCAAGCATCACAAGGTCGAACTGCACGAGACGCCGGTGGGGTTCAAGTACATCGGGGAGTTGATTAAGGCAGACAAGATCTGCATTGGCGGGGAAGAGAGCGCGGGCCTCTCGATCCGGCACCATGTGCCCGAGAAGGATGGCGTGCTGGCCGGCTTGATGTGCTGCGAGATGGTGGCGCGCCGGGGCAAGTCGTTGGGGGCACAATTAAGAGAGCTATTTGTCAAAGTTGGTTCCTTTTATCCGCAACGGGAGAACTTCCGCTTGACGCAGGAAGTGAAAGAGAAGTTCACTGAAAAGCTACGGTCTGAGCCCCAGGAATTCTTCGGCCGCAAGGTCGGAGAGGTGGTTCGCAAAGACGGCTTGAAGCTGGTGTTCCAGGATGGTTCCTGGATTTGCTATCGCTTGTCAGGAACCGAGCCCGTCGTGCGAGTCTATTCCGAAGCCGCGAATGCGGATGAACTCGCCAGGCTGAGCACAGCGGCCAAGCAATGGATTTTCGAGTAGGAAAGTTTTCCAAGGTCCGGCCACTTCTGAAGCCCGAACACGGTCTGCGCGCGATGGTGGAGAAGGTTCCACAGGCGGAGGCGCTGGCGGAGCGTTGGGTGAAGAAGTCGCGGCCTATCTGGAGTGTGCTGCACACCGAGCGGCGGCGGCTGGCGACAGCTGGTGTCGCGATGCTGGCCGCGTGGTTGTTTCTGCACGTGATGTTTGGCGCCAATGGGATGGTGATCTACCGCTCGAAGCGGGCGGAGCGGCAGAGACTGCAGGCGGACATCGATAAGTTGCAGAAAGAGAACGACCTTTACATGCAGCAGATCCGGTCGTTGCAGAACGATCCCAAGGCGATCGAGAAGGAAGCTCGCGAGCAGTTGCACTACGCGCGTCCGGGCGAAGTGGTGTATGTGCCGCCGGCTACAGATCGGCCTGCCAATAACGCTGCCCGCAAGTGAGTGTCTCTTGACCCTTCCGACGACACCTTGTCTCTCAAGGTGTGGTAGCATTCTTGGCACGCCACGTCTAAAGATCCCAGGAATTGAATGCGCCGCGAAGGGATGCGGTCTCTGGCTGCAAATTAGGCTCGGGTTTGTAGAGGCGACAGCGTCACAATTAACAATTCCATCAGGAGGATTCAGTTCGATGCGCAAAGTATTCTCGGTTTGTTTGCTGTTTTGCATGGTTCTGTCGATAGCATCATTTACGTTTGCGGCCGATGACAAGGCAGACACCGTAAATGGCTGGATCAGCGACTCTAAGTGCGGAGCCAAGGGAGCCAATGCTGGAGCGGCCGCCTGCACGAAGAAGTGCCTGGATGAGGGCGCCAAGGTAGTGGTAGTCACCGACGGCGACCAGAAGGTTCTGAACGTAGAGAATCCGGACGCGCTGAAAGGCCATGAGGGGCATCACGTTGCGGTGAGTGGCCACGTGACTGGGGACACCATTCACGTGACCGGCGTGAAGATGCTGTGAAGTAAGAATTCACGGGAAATGAAGAGAGCGGCTTTGCGGCCGCTCTTTTTGTTTTTGGAGTGCAGTGGTACGAACGAAGAGAAATCCGGCGGGCGAGGACCCGTCGCTGCATTGGAGGCAAAAACCTTACCGCACGACGCCTTCGAGCGGGGAACTTGCCGTGGCGTAGAGTTTCTTCGGCATACGTCCGGCGCGATAGGCTTGGCGTCCTGCCAGAACCGCGTTCTTCATGGCTTCCGCCATCAAAACTGGATCTTGCGCTCCGGCGATGCCGGTGTTCATGAGGACGGCGTCTGCGCCTAGTTCCATGGCGATCGCTGCATCGGAGGCAGTGCCCACGCCCGCGTCGACGATCAGCGGCACGCTGGTAATGACTTCCCGCAGAATTCGAATGTTGGCCTGATTCTGAATGCCGAGGCCGCTACCGATGGGAGCGCCGAGCGGCATGACGGCGGCGGCGCCCGCGTCGAGAAGGCGCTTGGCAAACACGACGTCATCGGACGTGTAGGGAAGGACGGTGAATCCTTCCTTCGCGAGAACTCGCGTCGCCTCGAGGGTCGCCTGAACGTCAGGGTAAAGAGTCGCCTGGTCGCCGATGACTTCGAGTTTCACCCAGTCGGAGAGCCCGACTTCGCGAGCCAGACGCGCGGCGCGAATGGCTTCGTCGGCGGTGTAGCAGCCCGCAGTGTTGGGCAGCAGAAAGTATTTCTTTGGATCGATGTAATCGAGCAGCGATTCCTTGCTGCGGTCGAGGTTCACGCGGCGAACGGCGACCGTGACCATATCGGCGCCGCTGGCTTCGAGCGCGCGCGCAGTTTCCTGGAACGATCGATACTTGCCCGTGCCAACGATCAGGCGGGACTGGAAGGGGCGTCCGGCGATCAGCAGTGCGTCCGACATATCTTTATTGTAATGAAATGGACGCGAGGGCGTGCGGAAAGGATCACCCGCTGATGTGACCCACTACCGGGGCCGCCTCGGCGTGGGCGTAAACGTCTTCGATGAGCTTGCGGTAGCGCTCTTCTACGGCGCGGCGACGGACCTTCATGGTGTGGGTCAGGGTGCCGTCGGCGGGGGTGAATTCATCGGGGACCAGGATCACTCTCTTTAGCTTCTCGAAGCGCGCGAGGTTGCGGTTGACGTCTTCCACGATGCCTTCGTAGAGCGTCTGCACCTTGGCATTTGCTACCAGATCAGAGCGCGACTGGAATGCGATCTGATTGTTGCGCGCCCAATCTTCAAGCAATGCGAAATACGGGGAGATCACGACAGCCGGGAATTTGCGCTTGTCGCCGACGATGATCGCTTCGGCGATCAGGGCGTTGTGTTTGAGAGAGTTTTCAATGGGCTGGGGCGCGATGAATTTTCCGCCGGACGTCTTGATGAGATCCTTCTTGCGATCGGTGACGGACAGGAATCCATCCGCATCGAGGTTGCCAATGTCGCCGGTCTTGAACCAGCCATCGACGAAAGCGTTCGCGGTTTCGTCGGGCCGCTTCCAATAGCCTTTGAAGACCGAAGGACCGCGCACGAGGATCTCGCCATCGTCGGCAATCTTGACTTCAACGTTGCCCAGAGGCTTGCCGACGGTGCCGAGTTTGTGGGCGCGAGGCGTGTTGACGGCGATGACTGGCGAGGTTTCCGTGAGGCCGTAGCCTTCGTGGATGCGGATGCCGATCCACGAGAACCACTCCGCCAATTCGCGGCCCAGAGGGGCGCCGCCGGAAATAAAGACCTGCCCGCGTCCACCCATGCCAGCGCGCACCTTGGAGTAGACGAGCTTGTCGGCCAGTCGCCAGGCAGGAGAACTGGGGGTCGCGCCCTTCAAAGTTTCAGGGGCATGTGCGCGGCCCACAGCCAGCGCCCAGCGAAAGATGAGATTCTTCGGGAAAGCTTTCGCTTTGATGTCGGCTTGCGCATGGATTTTTTCGTAAACGCGAGGCACCGACACGAACATGGTGGGCTTCACTTCAAGAAGCGTCTTGGGCAGTTGATCGACGAAAGGACAGTAGGCCAGCGTGACGCCGTTGTAGAGCATGGCGAAGTCAACGTGCCGCGCGGTGATGTGGGATAGCGGAAGAAAGGACACGCTGAGGTGCTCTCCGACAAACTCGAATCCGCGCAGCGAGTACGCGATGTTCGAGGCGAGATTGCCGTGCGTGAGCATCACGCCCTTGGAAACGCCGGTTGTGCCGGACGTGTAGATCAGGGTCGCGAGGTCGTCGGGAACAATGGTTCGTGCGCGCGCGTCGAGGCTGGGGATCGCGCTCGGCGGGCCCTTCGTGCATGAGTTGGGTCCATGTGGAAGGCCTGATTCGTCTCCACCGAGTCCATGACGACGATTTTTTCGACCAGCGTTTGGGCGCGAATCGACTGGATTTTGTGCAATTGCTGCTCTGACGAAACGAAGACTGCGCGACACTCTGCGTCCTTCAGGATGAAAGCCGATTGCTCAGCGGTGAGGGTGGAGTAAATGGGTACAGAAACGATCCCTAGCAGCTGGCATGCGAAATCCGCGATGGTCCATTCGGGCCGATTCTCGCTGAGGATGGCAACGCGGTCGCCTTGGCCAATGCCCCAGCGCTCCAGCGCACGCGCGACTCCAGCGACACTACGGTAAAGCTCTGGCGAGGAGATCGGCACCCACTGGATGGCCTGACGGTGCATCATGACGCGCTCGTGAGCGCGGTCGACGATGGCGAAAAAGATGTCGTTAACAGTGGCGATGCTCATCCCGGAATGGGCGCTCCTGGGACGCGTAAGATCTCAAGGATGGGATGTTCCGTGAAAATCGCTGATTGTGAAAGTTCCCAGGCGAGGCGAACGTGTGACCGTTGTGCGCTCATAACCGCGAGGTGGGCGGACCGTGATGCCGATACGAGCCCATCCGTAGACTGTAACGACTTTACAACGCGGCACGCAACGCGAAACGTAGGGAAGCTGTTGCGGCTTGAGTTGCGGGGCGAGAGCCGAGGGTAAGGCCAAAGTATAGCAAGGCGCAGATTCGGCGCTGCTATAGCCAGTGGAGATTGCTCGATCGTTGATGAGGGCGGAGTAGGCGGCCACGGTGGCAAGCGCGGCCTTCATTCCTCAGTGCGTAAACGGAACTCGACGGTCTCGGAGGGTGGGGTTGAGGTTTGACGCGATATGAGGTGGTTGTTATCATCAATACGCGGGGTGGAGCA
>CAVUXK010000013.1:0-152885 GCA_963745435.1 uncultured Acidobacteriota bacterium
GCGATGCTGTCGCCGAAGGCCACGTCAAGACGACCTATAGCGATTTGCGGGAGCGGCCGAGTTCGGGCGCTGCTCGCGGGAGCTTCACCGATTCATGTTACGGCTCGCACGATGACCGCGCATCGTGACTCGGCGACGGCGACTTATACCGGGGATGTTCGCCTTTGGCAGGACGCGAATGTGGTGGAGGCGGCGAACATCGACTTCGATCGCGACCGGCGCTCGATCGTCGCACGCGGCAACGGCCGCCCAGTTTCGACGGCCTTGGTGCAACTCGACAAGAACGGCAAAGTCACCCCGATCACCATCACCTCAACACGCCTGACCTACACCGACGACGAGCGTCGCCCCAATTGGGGGGCGTAACGACCCGGGGAGCCGACGTCACCGTGACTGCTAATCACGTCGATGCGTACCTCTCCCCGCGAAGCCAAAATGCTCCGACCCAAAGCTTATAAAGGTCAGGGGCAGCTCGACCGGCTGGTGGCTCAGGGGAACGTTGTAGTTCAAGAACCGGGACGAAAAGCCACTGGGGACCAGCTGGTGTACACGGCGGATGACGATAAGTATGTTCTTTCGGGCGGTCCGCCTAGCATTTTTGATGCCGAACGCGGCAAAATCACAGGGGCATTCGTTGACCTTCTTTAGGACGGATGATAGGGTGTCGTCGAGGGCAAGGAACCTCACCCTACCGTCACCCACACGCGAGTGGCACGCTAAATGCAGACGCTTTCCACCGAAGAGATCGGCAAATCGTATCGCGGCCGCCGCGTGGTCAATGGCGTCGCTGCGGTCGAGCGGGGCGAGGTGGTGGGACTGCTGGGTCCGAATGGCGCGGGCAAGACCACCACGTTTCTACATGATCGTGGGGCTGATTCCGCCGGACAGCGGCCGGGTGATGATCGGGGAGACCGACATCACCGACGGTCCCCATGTATCTGCGCGCGCGCAATCACGGCATCAGCTACCTTCCGCAGGAGGCTTCGGTCTTCCGCAAGCTGAGCGTGGAGGAGAACATTCTGGCGGTGCTGGAGACGCAGATCTGCACTGGGAGGAGCGGCGGGCGAAGCTGGAGGGGCTGCTGGACCAGCTTGGACTGGCCCACATCCGCAAGAACAAGGGCTATGCGCTGAGCGGAGGCGAACGCCGCCGGGTGGAGATCGCCCGCGCGCTGTGCATCAGTCCCAGCTTCATCCTGCTGGATGAGCCGTTCAGCGGCATCGATCCGATCGCGGTGCTCGACCTGCAGAAGATCATCTTCTGACCCTGAAGGCGAGCGGGATCGGGGTGCTGATCACCGATCACAACGTCCGCGAGACGCTCACGGTGACCGACCGCGCCTACATCATCAACGAGGGCCGGATCTTCCGCGCCGGGCACGCCGGAGCAGCTGGGCAACGATCCCGAGGTGAAGCGGGTGTATCTGGGCGAGAGCTTCTCGCTGGTGTAGGAGCGCGGGCCGGCGTGCCAGACTTGCGGTTCGGCGACGCTGGCGCCTGGACGAGGCGGCGCGTGCTGCAACCGTAACTCGATTCGAGACACGGTAGTGGACGAACATTACGCTGAACGAGCCGGTACGCGGTCTGCTGTTGAGATACATGATACTTGGTCAGCATCTTTGAATTGCCGGTCCAGCCGATACGGAAGTTGCGTAAGTTGTTTAGATCAGCAATTCGGCCGTGGGAAATTTCCGCGGTTAACCCGCGGGACTGATGCATGGTATCGCTGCAGCACAAAGCTGAACCTGAAGGTCACGCAACGCCAGATCCTGACCCCGGGACTGGTGCAGATGGTCAGCGTGCTTGCGCTCAACAAGCTTGAGCTCAAGGACATGATCAACGAAGAGATGGTGGAGAATCCGGTACTGGACGAGTACTGGACAGGTTCCGATCCCGATCGACGATTGCGGCCGCAGGAGGAACAGCGCGAGCGCGACAGCCGTCCGCCTCGGCCGGAAGAAGCGCAAGACCACCCGGGAGAGCGCGATCCGTTCGAGGAGGTCGATTTCGGCTCCTTCTTCAACGATTACCTCGACCCCGGCTACCGCAGCCGGAGCGAGCTGGAGTCGATCGAAAAGCCTTCGTTCGAGAATTTCCTCTCCAAGCCCACCACCCTGACCGATCACCTGATGTGGCAGCTGGGGGCGATGCACGTAAGGCCGACGTGTGCGCGGCGGCCGAGCTGATCATCGGCAATCTGGGCGAGGACGGATATCTGCTGGCCACCGACGAGGAGCTGCTGGGGGTTGCGGCGCCGCGGCACCCGAAGTCGATGCCGCAATGCAAGAGAATCTGTGAAAGAGGAGAGGCGCTTGGCATTGGCGCGCCGATCGAGGGTGAACCCGACGAGTTGCAGATGAGTTCCCTGCAAGCCGGGATGGCTCCTCCAATGGAATTCAGAGCTGGGCGGAACCGCGGCGACCGCGGTGGCACCCGCTCCGAAGCTCCCGCTCAACCAGTTCCCGCTCCTGCTCCAACCCCACGAGCGATTTACAAGCCGACATTCACACTCAGCGACTGCACGAAGCGCTGGAGCTGGTGCGCCAGATGGATCCGCCGGGCGTGCCTGCCGCGACCTGCGCGAGTGCCTGCTCTAGCAGCTGCGCTACATCCAGCAGCAGCACATCAGCAGAAGAACGGCAACGGCACGTCACAAGTGCTTGCCGACGCGATCGCCATCGTCGACCAGCATCTGCGCGCCGTGCAGATGAAGCAGCACAAAGAGATTGCCAAGGCGATGGGCCGTCCGATCGAAGCGGTTCCGCCCGCGCTCGAGTTCATCCGCACGCTCGATCCGCGGCCTGGCCTGCACTACAACAAGGCCACCACGCGCCTGATCGAGCCCGACGTCGCCTTCGTCAAGCACGGCGATGAGTGGCTGGTGATGATGAACGACGACGACGTGCCGCAGCTTCGCCTCAATCCGGCGTACAAGCGCCTGCTGACCAAAGACGCCAACGACAAGGACACGCGCAACTACGTGAAGGAGCGCTACAAGAGCGCCATCCAGCTCATCAAGAACATCGAGCAGCGCAAGCAGACCATCATGAAGGTCTGCTACTCGATCGTGGCGCGGCAGCAGGATTTCCTCGAAAAAGGCATCGACCAGCTGAAGCCGATGATGATCAAGGAGGTGGCCGAAGAAATCGGCGTGCATCCTTCCACCGTGAGCCGCGCGGTGGCCAACAAGTACGCCCACACTCCGCAGGGCGTATTCGAACTGCGCTACTTCTTCAGCGAGAGCGTGCAAGGGCCCGAGGGCGGCAACACTTCGCTGCTGATCCTGAAGCGCCGGGTGAAGAAGCTGATCGAGGAAGAAGATCCAGCCCGGCCGTTGACCGACGAGCAGATCACCCGCATCCTGCAGTCGCAGGGTATCCAGGTGACGCGCCGCACGGTGGCGAAATACCGGGAGGACATGCGCATCCCGAGTACCCACCAGCGCCGGGTGAAGAAGTAGCGGTTCGTAAAAGCGGTTCGTATCAGGGTACGCCTTAGGCGTACCGACGAGGTCTCCGTAAGAGACCGGCTTTAGCCGCTGAACGCGAAACACCTGCAGCACCGGTTGTTTGAGCCCAGATCGTGGAGCCAAGAATCCCAGGAGGGCGCTCAATGAACGTGGAATACACCGGCAGGCAGTACGAAATTACTCCCGCCATCCGCAAAGAAGTAGAAACCGGCCTCACAAAGATCCGCAAAATTCTAGGCGACAAGTTCGAAACCAAAGTAATTCTGGCCGTCGAGAAACACCGTCACAAAGCCGAAATCACCATCAGCCCGCGCAACGGTCCGATCGTCGGCCTGGCCCAGGCCACCGACATGAAAATGGCCGTCAGCGAGGCGCTGGATCACCTTGAAAAGCAGGCGGTCAAGTACAAAACCCGGATCATCTCGAAGAAACGCAAGTCGCACAAGAAGTGGAATGGCGAGGACAAGGCAGATCGCGGCGAAGCGCAGCCTGCGGTCGGCCTCACCGAAACCACGGCGGTGCCCGTCGTCGTTCACAAATATCCGGCGGTCGCGAAGACGACCGAAGTGCACCTGACACATTCCTCGGAAGCCGTCGCGCTGCGCCCGATGACACTGGAAGAAGCGATCAAGGAATGCCACTTCCGCGATCGCGACGTCTTCGTCTTCCGCGACCCGAAAGGCAAAGTGATGGTGCTGCATCGGACGCGCGATGGAAAGATGGAACTGATCGAGGCGCCTTAGGAGCAGTCGCTAGTCGTCAGTCTTTAGTCGTCAGCAAGAACGGGCACGCTTACGCGTGCCCTTTCTCTCTATTACTCCGAGAGTTTCGCCTTCTCCAGCGCGGAACTCCATTCCACGGAGAGATGCAATCCTGAATCCATTTGTTCAGATACTCGCGGTCGAGCGATTCCCGTCGCGAGCGTAGGATTGCGGCGGCATCTTCAATTTGCCGTTGTGATTTTGATAGTTGTGCCCACTCGAGTTTCGAGAGCACGACATCTTCGGGACTCGCAACAAAAATCGGGACTCCCTGTAAGTCTGCTTGCCGTCTACGGCCGAATTCCTCTTCACTAAACGCGCGCGCTTTGCGGATAATCAAGTCAATCTTCCACCCGGTCGCCAGATCAATCACGTTGAACATGGATTTTTGCCGGTGGGCCTCCAAGGCGGTTGGCAAATCAACGTAGTAGCGCTCTGCAGGCAATTGCCGGATCAATACTTCCAGCTGTGCTGGTGTCGCATCGATCACAAGGTCGATGTCTTGCGTAGAACGCGTTGTCCCGTAGTATGCGCTGGCAAAAGATCCGGACAACATGTATGGAATGCCGGCTCTGTTTAGAGCGGAAGTGAGTCTTCGAAAAACTTCTCCGGCGGTCATGGCAGTCCGGCGGGGAGCGGGGACGGGAGGAACGCGAGTCGCAGCAATTCCCGGCTAACTTGAGCCTCGGTCCACCCCGGATGCTCTTGCCGGATCCCGGTCCGAGCCAGTTCTCTGGCAAACAAACTCATATCCCAGGCCAGCAACAGCCGCTGCTCGCCCGACATGGCGGACTGAATATGCTCTTGAATCGCCTGGGTTTCGGCACTTGTGTCAGAGACGGCCACAGCCGGATGTTAGCACGCAGAATTCTGACGGGTAAATTCGTACTCCGGGCCGGGCGGCGGATAAGTGGAATGTTTGAGGAACCACCGAAGTCCGTCGCCTTCCCTACGCAGAGCGGTGAAAAGCCTGAGGAAAGGAACTAAGTATTTTCTCAGTAGTGCGTTATCGATCACAAAAACTCAGAGGGCTTGAAACCTCTGCAACCTGTTCGAGGACCGCGGTCCAAGCGAGCATGGGGCATGAACCCCAGGTTCCTCGGCCCTATATTGCTGGCACTCGTGTGTCCATGCGTCGCGTCCACCATCACAATCGCCACTCCCAGCGTGCCCAACGGCACGGTGAAGACCGCGTACTCTGCTGTGATCAACGCCAGCAAAGGATGCACCCCGTACAAATGGGCGATCGCCTCTGGCTCTCTTCCGGCAGGAGTCACCGCGAAACCCTCCAGCACAACGACATCGTTGACTCTCAGCGGCACTCCCTCAACCGCGGCGACCTATTCTTTCGCGGTGAAGGCCACGGGGTGCGGCGGAAGCGTCTCGCAGGTTGCTTACAAGGTGGTCATCCAGGCAGGGGCGAATCATGTCGTGGACCTTTCGTGGAAGGCTTCGACCACCGCGGGTGTCGTCGGCTACAACGTATATCGCAGTCCAGACGCGGCCACCTGGAAGAAGCTCAACCCCGGCCTCGTTGGCTCGACGCTGTACAGCGACTCGACCGTGGCCAACAGCACGACGTACTACTATTCGGCAACTGCCGTCGATACTGTGGGACATGAAAGTACGAAGACGGCTGCAGTGAAGGCGGTGGTGCCGTAGTGAAAGCCCTCGCGGACCAAGACCTCTAGCGCTCACCGGCGCGCCGGTGGGTAGACTCTCAATTGCCGTCGCGGAGCTGCCTGCTGATACGATCGCCCAATGAATCCGCTGGTCTTGTATTTTGCATCCGGCGAGTCGCTCTATGGCGGTGCCCTTTTGCTTCTTCTAGCGATCGTAGCCTCGCCTTTTCTGAAAACAGGCTGGCAGCGTCTATTACGGAACCTTGTAGCGTGGCTCGGGCTTGCGCTGATGCTGATGGCTAGTCCACCGATTTCCTGGGACGTCTATGCAGGCTTTCTAGTTGCTTTCACTTTGTGGTTCATCTCGGAAAGCCGCTTCACAAATTCTCGGTTTTGGGCACGCCTCCGACTGTCGGCCGCAGCAGTCTTTGCGGTGTTTCTGGCACTAGTACCAGCGATGGAGCTTCGCCATCGGCATCTGCCGGTGATCACTGGAGTGTCGAGCGATCACTTGACGGTCATTGGGGATTCCATTTCTGCCGGCATCGACCCTCGCGTGCCTTCTTGGCCCACAGTAATGCAACAAATGACCGGCGTTCCCGTAAAGAGTCTCGCCTTACCTGGTGCCGACTTGGCGGAAGCACTGGCGATGGCGGCGAAACTCACGACGGAAGATAGGGTTGTGCTGATCGAGATCGGCGGGAACGACTTGCTGTCGGGCGTAAGTTCGGAGGAATTCGCTAAACGGCTCGAAGCTCTTCTTGTGAAGGCAACGTCACCTGGTCGAGTGGTCGTAAGTTTCGAACTACCCTTGCTGCCGATGTGGGTTTCTCAGGGACGTGCTCAGCGCAGGCTCGCGGCGAAGTACGGAGTGTATCTCATCCCCAAGCGCTACTTGGCAGAGGTCATCAGCGGAAGAAGTGCCACCTTGGATGGCCTTCACCTTTCAAATGTGGGCACTCGCCGGATGTCCGAGACTGTTGCCAAAACACTTTCCAACGTGCTCAGAGGCTCACGAAGTACGTTGGAAGGCAAAGTTGCCGATCGCTAACGCAAATCCTCCGACTAGCGCGACGGAGAGAACAGTAAGCTTACGGTTCACGATCTTTCCCGTCGCTCGCCGCGCCTACCACATCCATCACCAGTTCGCGCCGCCGCTTTCCGTTGCCGTTGCGCGTTTCCAGCACGCGCACTCGGCGTGCGGCGATGCTCACGGGATGAATCTTCCCAATCCGGCCGTCGACGACCTCGGCGCGGAAGCGGAACCAGTCCGTGCGGAACAAGCGGCCCGAAACGTAGAACGTGATGGAGACAGCGACGGTGCCGGCATAGTCGTCGCCCGTGCAGTCGAAGAAGCGCTTGCCGAGTTCGTCGGTCCAGGTGGTGCCTCCCACCAGCGGCTCGTTCAGAAAGTACCTGGAGGAAGGAACGCCCAGCGAGAGCTTGCGCAGTTGCACCATCTGCAGGAGCACCGAAATCTTGGCGAGGTTCGTGATCACGAGCCTGGAATCGTGCGGCGACTCGCGCTCGAGTTTTATGTGCAGTTCCGGCGACCACTCGCGCTCGAACTCTTCGCGGGCCAGGGCGAGGCTTTTATCACTGGCCGAGGCATAACGTAAAGTCGCCCGCGCGAGCACCAGGCTAAGGATCGTGGTCACGACGGTCGCGATCAGCGGGATGTAGGCGATCAGCACGGTCAGGATGCCGTGCTGGCTGAACCATTGCATCAGGTTCATTGGAATGTTGCCCTCCCCCGCGATCGACGCTCGGTTCCACGAGTCTAGCGAGGGAAGCCGTCTCGTAATAGTGGCCGAAGGACTAGTCCGGGTGAGGGTGACCTTTCGTCATCTGGCATTGCACTTCTTGAGGGAGCGAATGAGCTCGCTCCAACGTCTTCCCCACAGAGACACAGAGCCACAGAGCAAAGCTCGATGGTGAAGCCAGGAGAGCCTGACGTTGGGTGGAACTGGCCCAGCTCGCGGGTTGGAGATCCTGACTCGGGTTCGTCATGTGGCGCGAGCTTTCGTCCCCCGTGTTAGCATTTCTTCATTCCATGTTTAACCGGCGACCCATGGCACGCGGCTCTTCCCATGGACGAGGTTCGGTTCCCGCTCTCTTTCTCCTGCTGATCTTTGTCTATAGCCTCTGAGCCTGCACGCGGCTGAGCCGCAGTGGCAGGAGTTTCGTTCCGCGCATTTCACCGTAGTCACCGACGCGGGCGACAAAAAGGGGCGCGAAGTCGTCCTGCGTTTCGAGCAGATGCGAGCGGTGTTTGCCGAACTGCTGGCCCGCAAGAAGGTCATCATGCCGGTGCCGCTGACCATCTATGCGCTCAAGGATGACAAGCGGTTTTTCCAGATGGCGCCTCTGCATAACGGCCAGCCCCTCAGCGTGCCAGGTTTCTTTCTGCCTGCCGAAGATCACCAGTTCATCGTGCTGAACATGTCCGAGGAAGAACCCTGGCGGGCCGTCGCCCATGATTTCGCGCATCTGATGCTGAACTACAACTATCCGCCGACCCAGGGTTGGTTCGACGAAGGCTTTGCGGAGTACTTCTCGTCGATCAAGCTGGACAACAAACAGGTGGAGATGGGAAGCGATCCGGAACTGGCGTCGGCTTATAGCGCCGACCTGCTGGGCAACCAGACTGAGGCGCGCACTCCCCCGAAGTCTTTGACCGAGCTGCTGAGTTCCTGGGTGTGGCTCTCGCTTCCTGATCTGTTCTCGATGAAGCACGACACGTCGAAATATCAGGAGGGGACGCATCGCACGTTGTTCTACGCGCAGTCGTGGATGACGATGCATTACCTGCTGAACAAAGACAAGCTCAGCGAGACGGGAACTTATTTAGGCCTGGTGCAGTTGCAACACATGCCGGTGGAAGAGGCGATTCAGCAGGCATATGGCATGACGCCCGCGCAGTTCGACAAAGCCGTCAAAGATTACTTCCATTCCCTCACCCAGCTTTTCCAGAATCAGGATGCGGCGCGGCAGGCCGGGGCGACTACGAGTGCCGCGGGGATCTACCGCACTGCTGTTCCCCTGGGGCCGGACGACATCGCCATCAACTTCAAGCCGATGACAGAAGCGGATGCCGACGCCCATCTTGCCGAGGTGATGGTGCGCATTCCGGAGCGCCGCGAGCAGGGACTTCGCGAGATTGATCGAATTTTGAAGCTGACCGACAAGAATGGCCAGGTCATTGACAACGAGGTGGCACATCGCGCGCTCGCATGGGTGCATCTCGACAAGAAGGAATTTACCGAGGTTGCGGAAGAACTGGGCAATGCCGCGGCGCTCGATCCGAATGACGTGTGGAACCGGTATTACCTCGCGCTGCTGAAGTACCGGACGGCGCAAACAAATCACGAGGAAACTTCCGGGCTCGCCAACATGATGATCGACCTGAAAGCAACGATCGACTGGTACCCGGATTTCGCCGAAGCCTTCAACATGCTGGCCATGGCGCGCATCGAGGGCGGCGGGGCCGCCTCGGCGCTGGAAGCGATGAAGCAGGCGATCGTGCTCAGCCCGCGCAACGAGCAGTATGCGTTGAATATGGGAAAAGTTCAGGAAGCTTCCAAGAAGTGGACGGCCGCCGAGGAAACATTCGAGCGGCTGAAATCGAGCAACAACCCGCAGATCGCAGCCGCAGCGAAGCATGAACTCGAGGAACTGCCTACGTTCCGCAAGTATGGCGTCTCTCCCAGCGCCCCCAAGCGCTCAGCGCAAGCATCACCCTTCGATGAATTGGAGCAGGAAGCGCAAAAACGCGCGCAGGCTCCGGATCCGACGGTTCCGGATAAGCGTCCGACTGTGTTCAGCAAAGGAGTCTTGACCAGCGTCGACTGCTCGAAGGCTCCGGCGGCAACCGTGATGGTGAATACCGGGACGCGATCGATCAAGCTGCGGACCGGAGACTACAAGGCGCTGTTGGTGATCGGGGAAGATCAGTTCTCGTGCGAGTGGAGAAATCGAAAAGTGGCCGTGAACTACAAAGCTGGCGGCACGGGAGACGGGGATCTGGTTTCGTTGGAAGTGCAGTAAAGTAGGTGACAGGCTACGGGGTCACAGGGGACAGGTTTCGCGTCACGGTCAACAGGTCATATCTGCGCCTTGCGTTTCATTCGCATTCGTAAGAGCGAACCTCAGCGGCTGAAGCCGCTCAGAAACGTCATAAAACTCTCGAACCGTCAGCTTCAATAGTCGCGTTCTTAGCGTTGTGCGTCTGGAAATCCTGCCAAAGATCAGTGGCGATCTTTAATTCCAGAGCGGAAGTTGACCAATCGCCAGTACGTGTCCTGCCGCGTACTCTCACGCTCTACATCGCTTCATGAAACTCAAATCCAGACCCACCCAGTTGCGCTGGACCGTTTGTTTCTGGCGGTAACCGCCACCAAGGATCAGGGTAAATCCCGGCTGATGGAGCGCTGTGCGCCTAGACCTTCGTGATCTCGACCCGCAGCCGAAGTAGTTAGAAACTATGGCGTTAGAACCCTAAAGCACAGAAGAGTGGAGACTTTTACGCCTTCGTGGAAATCACGTCGGTGCGTCAAGCCAATCACTGATGGAGGGCCCGAAAGATGGCACGTTTGCCCAAATTCATGTCGTACTTGTTCGCGATCTTGCTGAGTTTTGCATTGGCGGCGACCGCCCAAGCGAACAGCAACGACGTCGTTTTATATGCCTCGAAAGCGCCGGTCCGGGCAGGAACTTGGGCCGTCCAGGCAGATTCTACCGCGGCGGCAGGGTACCTCATTCAAAACCCGGATTTAGGCGCCGCCAAGCTTTTGGTGCCTCTCGCGAAACCACTAAACTATTTTGAGATCAGCTTTCCTGCCTACGCTGGTCTGCCATATCACCTTTGGATTCGATCCAAGTCGCTCAATAACTCCGCAAGCAACGATTCCGTTTATGTGCAGTTTTCTGACAGCGTGAACGATGCCGGTTCGGCCATTGATCGGATTGGAACCACCTCGGCGGAGGCGGTAGTCCTGCAAGCATGCACGGGAGCTCCGGAGTCGGGATGGGGCTGGTCTGATAACGGTTGGTGCGGGTCGGGCAAACCGCTGTACTTTCAAACTACCGGCACTCATACCCTTCGAGTTCAGGTGCGGGAAGACGGCCTTTCCATCGACCAGATTGTGCTCTCTCCCCAGACCTTTCTCTCGAACGCTCCGGGCAAACGAGTAACGGATGCGACCGTGCTGGCTGCCAATCTTCCGGTGCTCTCGTCGGCGCAAGTCGGCATTCAGGTGAGTTCCGCCAGCGGTGCAGCCCCTCTGGCAGTTGCCTTCACTCCGAAGGTCACGTTAGCCAGCGGTTCCGTCAGCTCGTACAACTGGAGCTTCGGAGACGGCCAGGGCTCAACGGAACAACAACCCACTCACGTGTATCAAAGTTCGGGTAACTACAACCCCAAACTCGCGATCATGGATAGCGCGGGAACGTTGGCCAGTGCCGCGACGATTGTCAGTGTGGCCGGGACTGCCTCGACCACTAGATTACGGGTAGTACAAGCCAATATTTCTTACGGCGGGCATGGAACGGATAACGTTCTGGATCTGAACCGAACCACGAATTGGCTCGTACAAATGGATCCCGATGTGGCCTCTCTCACTGAGGTCATTGGCGGCTGGAACGATCCGGCGCTGATTACATCTCTGATGGAGCAAAAAACCGGCGTCACGTGGTACAGCGCCTACGCTCCAAAGTACGCCGGCTGTGTCGAAGGGGTTATGGTCCTCTCGAAATGGCCCATTGTTAGTTCGGCGCAGTATTTCATGAGCTACCAGATGCCGATCGTCGAGTCGACTCTGAACGTCAACGGGAAGCTGGTCAGCTTCTTCGCCACACATTTTCAATGGCCGAACACCGCCGCCGCCAGCGCGCAACGGCAAGTAGAGGCGCAAGAACTGGTCAGTTTCGCCTCAACCTTTGCGGAGCCGAGAATCGTCGCGGGTGATTTCAATGCTCAGCTTGGCACTCCGGAAATGGCCATCCTTTTTCAGCAGTATTCTGGCGGATGGGACAAAGCGGTGAGCGATGGTACGGCGACGGCATATACAGACAACCCGGTCAGCCTGAGCACGAGAACTCGACGAAGCCGCATTGACCACGTCTTATATTCCAAGGGCGCCACCGGTGTTTCAGTTACGGGGGGAGGCATCCCGGATCAGAGAGCTGCCGGTACTGGGGCGCTCGTGACAGTGAAAATCGGCACGGCCGACGACAAAGGTGTCCGGCCGTCGGATCACAATTTTACGTGGCTCTCGTTTGACATAAATTAGCAGGCTAGGCCCTCCCCGCTCGGCCAGCTTCAGCCCCGAGCGGCGCAGATCGCAGTCCATCCCGATGTCGCACGGCGTCACGTCGCCACAGAGGGATTTCGTGTAGCTCGCGTCGCCGGTTCGAGCAGTTGCTGTCCGCAATACGCGCAATTCGCCCAAGTGAGCTCAACGGGCTTATCACATTTCGGGCACGTTGGCTGCAGCAAAGTGCCGCAGTGCGGACAGAATGGGAACTTTGTCTTTTCGACATTCCCGCAGCCCGGGCACGGCTTCGGCAGAGAGTCGCGGAGAATGAAGTACAGGATCATCCCGATCGCATGGGGAACGAAGATCGCCAGTAGCGTCCACATTACGTACCGCATCTGCCGCCGCTTCGCATCCCCGTAGATGTATCCGACCAGCGCAACCCAAGCCACCATGAGCAGGAAAAATCCGTAAACCAGCAGCGCTTGTCCCCAGCGCGGCAATTTGGCCATCTCCGGATCCTTTGGTGCAACGAAGAAGAACAACCATACGGTGAGGCACGAATAGGCGAACCATGCAAAGATCCACGCTGCTTCTGGGATCACGCGCAATTCCTTTGTGAAGCGGCTCATACCAGCCTCCTTTCGCCGCGCTGCCGGATTGCCAGCATCACTGCGGCCACCCCTCCCGCGAGCCACTCTAGCGCGGTGAACGCGGCAAAACTGATCCACGTATGGCTGAACTGCGGCCCGAGCAAGCTCCCGAAACGTCCGCTCACAAAATGGAAAGCCGGCCAGCTCGCAATCGTCAGCAGCCACGCAAAAGCCACGACAATAATCATTACGCGGTGGTTCCAATCGTGCTCGGCCTGTTCCGTGAACTTCGCCTCGGCACGCGCCAGCGTCGCCTGCACCAGCCACGAAGAAGGCTGGGGCGTCGGCAATCGGCGGAGTTCGCTCGCAATCGGCCGCCAAGCCTCCAATTCGTTCGAGCAGGCGATGCAAGACCGCACATGCTCCGCAACCTGCTTTTCTTCCGCGCTCGTCAGAGCGTCGGCTGCGGCCAGCGCCAGGAGTTCTCGAATCTTGTCGTGCTCGCTCATTGCCATGTACCTCCGGGATACCGCGCTTCGAGCGCGTAACGCAATTGTTCCAGCGAACGTCGCAGCCGCGACTTCACCGTTGATACCGGAACCGCTGTAACCTGCGCGATTTCCTCAATCTTCATCTCATCCTCAAACCGCAGTGTGAGGACTTCGCGATACATCATCGGCAGTCCTGCCATCGCTTCGCTGATCTCCGTCCGGCGCTCGGCCGCGAGCGCGTGATCGAGCGGCGTCTGGTCTTTACACGGAATCTGGTCCGCCACGGTTTCGCTATGCCAGCTGTCTGCGAGCGGCTCGTCCAGGCTCTGCGGACGAATCCGGCGCAAATGATCGATCGCCAGGTTGCGCGCCAGCGTGAACAGCCAGGCGTCAAAATTGCGACTTGCATCAAAGGAACGAATCTTCTCGACCACTCTCAACCAGGTTTGCTGGAACAGGTCTTCCGCCTCGGCGGGCTGCCGCACGATGCGCAGCAGGTACCGATACAGCCGATTCTGGTACCGGGTAATCAGTTCCGAGAGAGCGTTCAGGTCGCCTCGGCGAAGCCGGACCACATCCGCATCCACTACCACAAGCCCCTCCGGCGATAGTGCGGTCGCCTCCACCATACCCGTAATACGGATGAGTGCCCAAAAAGGACGCAAGAGATGCAGTTGCTAGATTGGTGTTTCCGGGTATCTCAATCACAGAAATTGTTGGATACTCCCTCGCACCTTGCGTCCTTTTGATGTTCTCGCCCGTATTCCCAAAGTGGTCAAATTCACAGTTCAGAGCGCAGGAGCGCAACCCAGATCCTGCATTGCTCTTCGGTAGGAGGTTGACATGCATGACACAAAGGAGCGGTTGTCTCAATTGTGGCTCTTCGCGTTATTGAACTACCTGTATGCGGACGTGCTTGCCCTGTTCTTTATTGTTGGCTCGCAAGATCCAGCCCCACATCTCCCACAGTGGGCTCTGCTGGGGTCCGCGGTCTTGATGGAAATACCCATCGCCATGATCCTGGCGTCTCGACTGCTTCCGTTTAGAGCGAACCGGCTGGCGAATATCGCTGCGGGTGGCATTGAGACTTTAGCCGTCGTTTCGATGCAGTTCGTTTTCCCTCTGGCCACCGGTGCCTGGCACGAGCAGATGTTTCCATCGTACATTTTCTTCGGGACGATCGAGACGGTATGCACCTCGGTCATCATCTGGAAGGCGTGGGCTTGGTCAGGGGATGAAGCCGCCGTTAGTTCGGAGCGGATCGTCCGCAAACGGGAAGCTGAAATCTCTTATTCTTAACTACGGGATTGCTCAAAAACGTAACCGAACGATCCATGTCTTTGGAGGCCACCTGCCGACCGCGAATAGCAGGGTCGATGAGCGCGATGGCTAGTTGCAACAGTTGATTGTAGTTTGAGTATCTCCACGCGATAGATCGGCAGCGTCATTGCAGATTTGTTTTTGCTTTCCTTGTGCCAGTTTGTTGAATCCTCTGTGTGAGCCGCTGCTGGGCTCGCAACAAACTTCGCTCAAATGAGGTCAAGGTGAAAAGAGAACGCCTAACACAGATCGTCCTGGTGATCGTGGGACTGTTGAATCTGCCCCAAATTTATTTTCTATATATGGATCTGCGGCAGTCCAGCTGGCTTTTGGAGCGGAAGAACGAGGTCCATCCTATGTTTCTGAGCTTCTTTATTCCGGTCGGGATCTTTCTACTCGTGGCCGCAAGGAGACCATCCGAGCATCGCTCGATGATTGCTCTAGCAGCTTGGTGGAACATCTCCCATGGCGTGGTGATGGCTATTCAAACCGTGGAGGCTTGGATTCACGGCGTCCACCGGAACTTTGCTGATGTGATCTTGTTCCTGGTGATCGGAAGCGTCCTGTTAGCGCTTCTGCCAACAAAACAAGAGGCAGTCGCGCCAGGAGTCACGTGAACGAGGGCACAACCCCACACTCTGCACGGATAGCCTTTTCTTCTCGTCTTCTTTTCACGGTTTTTCCCGAGGGGATGACTGTGTAGCGCAGCGGCTCTGGGGCAGATTGGCGTTAAATCGCAGTCACACCAACGATGCCGATAGTAGATGGTCCTAACACCTTGCCCGACGCCAAGCGTGCTTTAAGGGCTGACTGAATGCTCAGTGCTGCAACCAAAGGAAAACCCTCCTGGGGGAAGCCAGGAGGGCGGGAAATTTGCAGGAGCAGGTTAGAGACGAGTAACGTTCGCCGCTTGAAAGCCTTTGGGGCCCTTCAGCAAATCGAACTCTACGGTTTCACCTTCATTCAGCGTGCGATATCCGTTCTCTTGGATTGCGGAGAAATGGACAAACACGTCCTCGCCAGTGGAGCGCTGGATAAATCCATAACCCTTTGCTCCGTTAAACCACTTCACAGTTCCCTTCTCTCTCACAGAGAAACTCCTTTCGCCTAATCGCGAAGAATTCATCTCCTCAATCGCCCGTCGAAGCCACCGGAAATCTTCCGACGGCTCCCCCTCAAGCTATCGAAGAGACAAGGTCGCGTTACCGCCGACAGTAGAAATTCTCAGCAAACGACAAAGAGCCCGCGAACTCGACAACGCAGACAAGGCTGCGGCATCGGCTCGTGAGCCCGCGATCGCCAGCGCGAAATTTCGACCACCCAACACAGAAACGTCAACCCAATTTGGCCGATTTGCCTGCCGATGCACCGGCAGTGCGCCCCGAATAATATTCAGGTCGGCCTTTCTTGGCAAGGGAAGAAATTCAAGCAACTCGCTTAGACTCAGGCGCTTGCGGCATCCACCGTACACAATTTACGTGACCTCTGGTCAGTCAGGTGTTAGTCCTTCCGGAAGGGGCTGGCCGCGGGCGGCTTTGATACGATCAAAGCTCCTGGTGTCCAGCCCCCCAACAGCAACGGTTGCCGCGCCCACAGGGTCAGTGCAGGTTCGTTCCCGGCCATCCTCCACGTTAGGCCTGGTGCTTTCCACGATCCGCTACCTGATGCGGACCGAGGTGCACACTTTTGCATTCTCGGTGGCCGCGAACGCAATCCTGTCCTTTTTCCCGTTTGTCGTTCTGCTGATGACGTTGATCCGGAGGGTGTTTCGGTCCCCTGGCATGTACGAGGTCGTCCTGCAAATGCTGCGCGACTACATCCCTGCCGGCCAGGATTTTGTCATCCGCAACCTGAATGCCATGGCTTCAGCGCGGCACCCCACACAGATCGCGTCGCTGGTGATCCTGCTGGTCACTTCCAGCGGAATTTTTCTGCCTCTCGAGGTCGCGTTGAACCGGATCTGGGGATTCGACGAGAACCGCTCTTACCTGGGAAATCAGCTGATCTCGTTAGGACTGGCGTTCTGGTGTGGCGTGCTGGCCATGATCTCCATCGGCATGACGGCCGGGAACGTCGCTCTGATGGAATTCCTGTTGCGCGGCCACGGGACGTTTTTTGTGCGCATGGTGGGGTTTCTGCTGATGAAGGTGTTCGCGATCGCGGCAAGTATCGCGATCTTCTTCCTAGTGTATTGGGCGCTGCCGAATGGAAGGGTGCCGGTGCACTCCGTGCTTCCCACTGCCCTGATCATGGGACTGCTGTTTGAGGCGCTCAAGTACGCGTACATTCTCGCGCTTCCCTGGCTTAACTTTGCGGAAGTGTACGGCCCGTTTTCACTTTCGGTGACCCTGATGTTCTGGGCCTTCTTGTCGGGACTGCTGCTGCTGACCGGCGCGCATTTGTCCGCGCAGCGTCATGTGCGAAGCGAGTAGCGTGTCCATTCGATCTTGAGCCGAGTGTCACCCATGTGTGTGACAGCCGACACGGTTCCTGTCATCGAATCCGCTTAGGATTTTCTTTCCCGTTTCTCAGATTTTCCTTCCGAGCAGCACACGAACTCCACGGCAGGTGCATATGCATAGGACCTACCCCAGGTGTCTGCTCGTCCTCGTCTTGCTGAGTTCCGCCATCGCATTTGCACAAATGCGAACGGCGATTCCCGTCCGCACGGCTCCTGTCGATCTTGGCGGGATCACGCAGCGCGCCGGAACGATCTTTGCCGGCACGATCTTCAAGATCGAACCTGTGCGCGCGGCCGCTTCGAATGATCTGGCCAGCGTGCAAATCACGTGCGCGGTCGAGCACGGGGTCCGCGGGGCGCGGGACGGCCAAATCCTGAGTTTTCGCGAGTGGGCAGGCCTGTGGACGCCTGGCCCCCGCTACCGGATCGGCCAGCGGTTGATGCTGTTTCTCTATACTCCGAGTGCTCTCGGCCTGACCAGCCCGGTTGGCGGACGCCTGGGACAGTTTGCGGTCGATCGAGACGGCCGCGTCGTGCTGTCTCCCGGGCAGCAACAGGCCATTCGCGTATTGCCGAAACCGGTGCGCTTCGACACTCACCGACCTATTCCGCTGCGGGAATTCACGCGAACTGTACGGCGCATGCAGGAGGATTGAAGCTATGGCGCACCTGATTCATTTCCACTCGAGAACAGAAAAGGCGACGGCGAATCCTGAAGCTGCCAAGGAAAACCTGCGCGAGAAGCGAGTAAGCCGGGGCAAATCGTCGCGGTACACGGTATGCGCGATCGGAGCAGTAATTCTTCTGCTCATTGCGCTGGTCGAGTTCGCGCGCGCAGGCGGGCCTGAGTATGTTGCGGGAGTGAGCTATTTCAACACTGGGCTGGCCGGGCAACCGATCACCTGGCCCAAAGGAGCGATCAACTACTTCACGGATCAGGGCAGCCTCAGCCCGATTTTGGCGGGCCCGGACGCGGACGCATTCGTAGCCGATGCATTCTCGCGCTGGACGTCAATCTCCACTGCAGCCATCACGGCGACACGCGGTGGGCACCTGGCGGAGGACGTCAGCGGCGCAAACGTCATTCTGAATGCCGATCGGACGATCACCATGCCCGCCGACATCCAGCCGAGTGCCACGGCCACGCCGGTTGCGGTCGTTTACGACGCGGACGGCGCGGTCACGGACGCCTTGATCGGTGCGGGCTCCAGTGCCGACTGCTTTACTAACGCAGCCTTCGGAGGCGCCGACGCCTTCACCATCGACGGCCATTTCGCCCATGCTCTCGTGATTCTCGACGGCAAGTGCGCGAAGACAGCGGCCAGCCTGCCTGACCTCAAGTATCGCCTGGTACGCGTGCTGGGGCAGGTCTTCGGACTGGGATGGTCCCAACTCAATCTGAATGTGATCACCAATGCCCCGCCGCCGACGGCCGACGACCGGGCAGGTCTGCCGCTGATGCACGCGCAAGATCTCCCCAGTTGCGTACCGGTTTCCGCGTGCTATCCCAACGCCGACCAACCCAAGATGGATGATCGCGCAGCGCTCTCGCGACTCTACCCCGTCACCGACGACAACCTTCCCGGGTGCCCGGGCAAACAGGTTTTCGCGA
This sequence comes from uncultured Acidobacteriota bacterium, assembly GCA_963745435.1. Lineage (GTDB taxonomy): Bacteria > Acidobacteriota > Terriglobia > Terriglobales > Acidobacteriaceae > Gp1-AA133. The sequence continues at coordinate 18,583 of CAVUXK010000013.1, forward strand.
AGAGCACCGGACGCATTCACGGCACCGTGTATTTCACGGACTCGAGTGGGAATCCAGCGCAGCCTATGGAGGGCGTGAACGTGGTCGCACGCCGCGTTGATTCCGATACTCATCAGCCGCTCGGTCCGTACGCGGCGTCGGCAGTATCGGGCTTCCTGTTTTCGGGCAACGCTGGAAATCCGATCACCGGGTTCAGCGACGCCTTTGGACAGCAGTACGACCGGTTCGGCTCGAATGACGCGACTCTCGAGGGATTCTTCGACCTCGCAGGACTCGAGATTCCGGATGGCGACACCGCCACTTACCAGGTCTCGGTGGAGGCGCTGGATCCCAACTTTTCGCAGCGCGTCGGCCCCTATGCTCCCATGCAGGTTCAACCCTCGGGGACGATGCAGCCATTTTTCGTGACGATCACTGCGGGCATGGATCTTCAGCAGGACATCCGGATGACTGACAGCGCGCTCGACGCGGGAGAGTCTGGAGGCGGAAAGCTTCGCGTCGCCGCGCATCCTCCCAAAGACGGGAAGTTGGATGGGCAGTCTGAGCACGTACGGGAGCGCGGATTACTTCCTGTTGAACGCGCAGGCGAACCGCACAATGACAGTCGAAATCACGGCGCTCGATGAGAAGGGCCAGAGCAGCACGCAGAAAGTGCAACCGGTGATCGGCATGTGGTCGCTGACTGCGCCCGAGGGGACGCCGCCTCCGGCATACAGCTTCTCTCCGTTCAACACGACGGCGACGGGCGTCACCCAACTGAATGCCCAGGTGCTGAGTTCGACGCAATTTCGCATTGGCGTCGCTGATATGCGCGGCGACGGGCGACCGGATTTTCACTATCGCGCACGCGTCCTATACGGCGACAACGTAACTCCCAACCGAACCGGCATTGGCGGAAACGTTCCCTTTGTTGTTCAGGGAACAGGATTCCAACCCGGGATGCGGCTGACAGTCGGCAACACAGTCGTCACTCCGCTTGCGATCTCGGCGAACCAGATTCTCGCGCTCGCGCCGGCGCTTCCGGATGGGGTGCGGGACCTCAGCATCACCGATCCGACCACGGGCAGTTCGACAACGATGACCGCGGCACTCACGCTGGGCGCGGGCCCGAATGACGTGATCCATTTGGCGCAAGGCGGCAACTCACCCACTCCGGTGGGGATGGCGGCGGCCACTCCAATTCGCGTCGTGGTGGCCTCTTCAGACGGGATCACGCCCGTTCCCGGCGCAACCGTTCAGTGGAGCGTGACGAACGGCGCCGGCCTTTCCGCCTGCAACGGTGCTGCAACTTGCTATGCGTACACCGATGACAGCGGGCAAGCCGAAACTCGCGTGACTGTTGGAGCGGTTGGCACGGCGAACATCTCGGCCACTCTGGCGCCGGTATCGTACGCGCCGCCAAAGATGGTGCAGTCTGCGGTGAGCGGGACCTCGTCGGCGAAAGATCTGGCGTTGCTGGTGCCGAAGGTATGGGTTGCACAGGGGGCGACCGTCGACGTTCCATTCACCGCGCGCTTGCTGACGAACGGCGTGGCCCTCAGCGGTCAGATGCTGAAGTGGGCGATTGGCATCGGCTCGGGGACTGTGAATCCAGCTAGCTCCACAACAGACGGGGAGGGGTACGCGCGTTCGAGTGTGCACGTGTCGAATCTGACTTCCGACGTGCAAGGCACGGTGTGCCTGGCGCCGGGCAACAACCCGTGCCAGACGTTCTACATCGTGCAGGTAGCGTCGTCGGTGCTGAAGTTGCAACCCGTCTCAGGCGGGCTGCAGGCCATCCGAGTTGGCGATGCCTTTCAGCCGGTCTGGGTCCGCGTCACAAATTCAGCGACTCCGCCGAATCCCGTGATGGGTGCTCGCGTCACGTTTCAGAGCATGATGTTTCTTCCGAGTTCGCCCTCCCCGGTGGATGGAGGCGATGGCGGCAGCGGACAGCATCCCATGAAAGTGCTGCTGGGATCCTCACAGGCGACACCGGCCAGCGACGCGAATGGCTTGGCCTCGGTCGCGCCATCGACGGGCGGACTGGCGCGGCCGCTCGACATCGAAGTCATGGCGACGGCCGGGATGGCAACGCCGTTGCAGTATGAGTTGTCGGTCATTCCGGCGTTCTCGCCCGCGATTGGCGCGAGCACTGGAATGGCGCGAAGGAGAATTCGCGTCGAGCCCGGCGCAAGACTGAAAGCTGCGAGGACTATGCCCAGTGATCAAGAGGGCGGACTTACTACGTTTCCGGCTTGGCTGAAGGTGTATCAGCCTTCCGCCTCGTGCGCTGATTCGCTCGCCACAGAGGACACGGAGGGCACGGAGGAAACAAGAACGGTGTGTTTCCCTCCGTGCTCGCTGTGTCCTCCGCGGTGATAGGTTTTACAGGTCCTCGATACCGGTCGTGGCGCGGACAGGAGTGTCCGCACCACAATCACTTCTTCGTCCACTGATCCACCCAGTCGTTGACCGTCTTGTACCAGAGCTGCGAGTTCTGCGGCTTCAGCACCCAGTGGCCTTCGTCGGGGAAATAGAGCATCTTCGACGGGATGTTCTGGCGCTGCAGCGTCGTGAACAGCTGGAAGCCTTCGCTGACGTCGAGGCGGTAGTCGAGCTGGCCGTGTACGACCAGCGTCGGCGTCTTGAAATTCGTGGCGTACATGTGCGGCGACCATTTGTCGTACATGGCGCGGTTCGTGTAGGGCGTGCCTTTGAACTCCCACTCGTTGAACCAGAGTTCTTCGGTTGTGCCCCAGGCCGAGGTTGAGTTGAACATGCCATCGTGCGTCACGATGCACTTGAAGCGCGTCGGTGTGCCCGAGAATCCAGTTGGTCGCGTATCCGCCGTAGCTCGCGCCCATGCGCGCATTCGCGGTCTTTGTCGATGAACGGATACGTCTTCTCGGCGTAGTCGAGGCCTTTCATCAAGTCTTCGAAGGGCGCGCCGCCCCAGTCGCCGTTGATCGCGTCGATGAACTTCTGCCCGTAGCCGGTCGAGCCGTGGAAGTTGATCATGATGACGACGTAGCCGTTGGCGGCGAAGAGTTCCGGATTCCAGCGGTAGGACCAGTCGTCTCCCCAGGCACCCTGCGGGCCGCCGTGGATGAGGAACTTCACGGGATATTTCTTGTTGGCGTCGAAGTTCGGGAGGCTTGACGAGGAAGCCTTGGACTTTGTCGCCCTTGGCGCCTTCGAACCAGAAGGATTCGAGGGGAGACATGGCGACTTGGGAGAGGACGGAGTCGTTGAGATGAGTGAGAGGGCGCGACCTTCGACTGCAGCAGCTTGCCACGCTCCGTAGCTCTCGGAGTAACATCTCTTCGGTGCTTGCAGGCGATAACACATCTCGGTCGAGCATGGCACTTCTGTCAGCGCTCGAAGACATTCGGTGAAAAGGAGATATCTGCCATGGCGGTGAACGTCGAGACTCTTGCTCCGATCTGAATCGCAGTCAGATGTCGTCGTTGAAGCCGTCGACGAGTTGTATCGCATGACAGCCCGCGGAATCTGCAAGCGTCCGAATCGAAGATGTAGAATCGGGCGACGCGCCCTCATCTTCCGCACTGAAGAATAATGTCGTGGAGTCCGGAGCCCACGCGAACGTTCCAACCCAGCGATCAAACTCCTCCGTCAGATTCTTCTTCTCGCCCGTCTTCCGGTCGTACAGCATCAGCCGAAACCGATCGCTCTCATATCCCGGCCGCTGCTGCGCGCGATACGCGATGTACTTGCCGTCGGGCGAATACAGCGGCGTCGAGTCGCTGGCGGGATTGTCGGCGGTGATGTTCTTCGCTGCGCCGCCCGTCACGGGAACGAGCCACAGATCGTTGTTGGTCGAGGTGGCTTCGACCTTGTCGTGGTTCGAGGCGTAGCAGACTTCCTGGCCGTCGGGCGAGAACGCGTAGTTGTCCTGGCCGCCGAGCGAGAACACTGGTGCGTCAAAGTCGCCCGGGGTCAGATCGCGCGGCGGAGGCGGCGCAATTCCGGATCCGGGCGCGCCGGAGCGCGCAGAGGCGAGGACATCGGGCACGACAAAAATGTGGCTGCGCTTGCCTTCTTTGTACGCGTTCCAGTGGCGGTACAGCAGGTGGTCGAAGATCAGGGCTTTGACTTTGGACTTCTCGTGTTCTTCGAGTTTCTTCGCGTTGCATTCCTGCTCAGGGCCCGGCGCGCCATCGCACTCTGGGTAGACATCGGAGGTGAACAGGATATTCTTGCCGTCGGGCGACCAGAGTTCGCCGCTGGCTTCGGTGGCAAGTGCGGTCAGCTTGTGTACGCCGGTGACGCTTCCCGCGGCGCTATCGAAGTCTGCGATCCATACTTGCGAGCCGCCTTCCTTGTTCGAGAGGAAAGCGAAGCGTTTGCCGTCCGGCGCCCAGCGTGGGCGGTCGCCGTCCTGATCGGGAATGAGGACGCGCTCGCGCGCGTCGACGGGCGGGACGCCCGTCGCTCCATCGCTACTGTTCAAGGGCACGATCCAGATGTGCGGTGTTTTCTTGTTCGTGGCCAGATCCACATCGACCGCGCTAAACAGCACCCACTTGCCGTCGGGCGAGGGCACAGGCTCGCCTACGCGCTTCAGCGACATCATGTCTTCGAAAGTGAAGGGGTGCTTGGCTTGCGAGAAGGCGGGAGCTACCGAAAAGACTGTAAGGAGCAGGATGAGTACACGGCGCATACGTTCCTCCGCGAACAAACGGGATAGTGTAGAACAGGCTGGGCGTTTGAGACAGTGATGCAAAAACGCTTTCAGCTCTCAGCTTTCAGCTCTCAGTGCATAAATCTCGCGTTGACTCGGGTGTACTGAAGGCTTTCCCGGCGAGGGCCTACGCTCTGCCGTCTGGATTGTGTGGCTGAGAGCTGACGGCTGAAAGCTGAAAGCTTGCCTTTCCCCCTGCAACCTCTTGCGCTCTGTTGTCGTCTAAGAAAACAGGCAGAAACTGCAGTCTTCCTTACCCTCCGGGCTCCCTGAGCGGAGAGGGCTCGGGGGTAGGAAGGCAGCAGTTCGCCCACTTTCCGGACGCTGTTTCCTCTAAACTGAACTCATGAAACATTGGCTCCGCGCGTTTGGCATGATTTCGTTTTCCATTTTGCTGCTCACCCTTGTGGCGGCCGCTGACGAGGGTCCGCTCGACAAGTCTGAACCCAAAGGCATTACCCCCGAAGAGATCATCAAGCGTTTCTCAGTCAAGGAAAAGGAATTCAAGGAAGCGCGCGACCTGTACACGTATCGGCAGGATGTCACGGTCCAGCACCGATGGACGGAGATACGAAAGTGGCGAATATCGCCAGGTGTTCGACGTTACTGTTCGACGACCAGGGCAAGCGAACTGGAGAACGTCGTCTTCGCGCCCCAGTCGTCTCTGGAGCCGCATCTGCGATGGACCAGGAAGACATTCGAGGACATCCGGAACCGGCTGCCCTTCGTGCTCACCAGCGATGAGATTGCCGAATACAACATTCTCTACGTCGGCATGCAGCAGGAAGACGACCTGCACTGCTACGTGTTCGACATCGCGCCCAAGGAGATTGTCGGCAAGAAGCGCTATTTTCAAGGCCGGATCTGGGTCGACGATCACTGATTTCCAGATCGTGAAAACCTACGGCAAGACCGTGCCCGACATCCGCAAGAAAAAAGGGCAAGGAGAGCACCTGTTCCCGAGCTTCACGACCTGGCGCAGCGGATTGACGGCAAGTACTGGTTTCCGACCTACACGAAAGCCGACGACACCTTGCACTTCTCAAGGGGTTCGGTGGAGATGTTCACATCATCGAGATCGTGAAGTATCAGAACTACAAGCGATTCGGCTCGAAAACGCGCATCACGTTTGAAGGCAAGGAACTCCCGCCGGGCGAGAAGAAGGATCAGACGCCGCAGGAACAGCCGCAAAAATAGTTGCGAGTTTCAGGTTTCCAGTTTCGAGTGAAGACAAAGGCCGCGAGTTGATCGCGGCCTTTGCTCATGCAACTTGAAACTCGAAACCCTGAAACTCGAAACTAGTAGAAGAGATACTTTCTCCACTTGTCATCCGACCGTCCCATCAAGCGCATGATGTGGCGGCTGGTGTGGAGGTTAAACGCGCGGGGCTCGCGCGAGAGCTTCATGCCGGCTTCGATGGGCGTCTGGTTGCCCTTGCGGCGGTTGCAGGGATGGCAGCAGGCCACCAGGTTTTCCCAAGTCGACGAGCCTCCGCGCGAGCGCGGAATCACGTGATCGAGCGTGAGTTCTCCGGAGGCGAGCGCAACAGCGCAGTACTGGCAGGTATTGCGGTCGCGCAGCAGGATGTTCTTGCGCGAGAGCGCGCGCGTCTGATGCGGAATGCGGCGGTACTCCAGCAGGCGAATCACCGACGGAACGCGCATAGCCACGCGAGCCGCGTGCAGGAAGTGACCGTTCTCTTCCTCGGCCATGGCAACGCCCTTCAGTACCAGCACAATCGCGCGGCGCGCGGCGCACACGTTGATCGGCTCGTACGAGGCGTTCAGCACGAGCACCGGCGCGTGCAGGGCCTGGACATTGTTGTAGGTCCCGGTCGCCACCGCGAGCACGCCGGCCGCGGATCTGCCAATCATGCCCCGCATCGAGTTGTCGATCTTTCCTGCCATAAATCCCAATCCAAAAAAACTATCCGTGCGCGGCCATACTCAGCGATGCGTCGTCCTGCGGCTCGAAGTGAACGGCCTGCACTTCGGCCTTCAGCGTCCGCGCGACCGTCGCAACCCAAACCCTTGCGGCTCCGGCGCGGCGCAACACTCGTGCACATTCTGAAGCCGTGGTTCCAGTGGTGAATACGTCGTCCACAAGCAGAATCTCGCGTCCGGCGACTTTCTCGCGATGCGCAACGCGGAACGCGCCGCGCAAGTTCTCGCGTCGCTGATGAGGAGTCAACCCAACTTGCGATTGAGTTTCGCGCGACCGCTCGAGCAGATCGGTTGCGACCGAATACTTTTCCCGCTCAGGACTTACCTTGATCGCCATGCGCGCGATCATTTCCGCCTGGTTGAATCCTCGCTGGCGCAGTTTCGCGGAAAACAGCGGCACGGGAACCACCAGAACCGGTGCCGGGTACCAACCTGCCTGAAGCTCGGCAATCACCTCAGCCATCATGCGGCCAAGGACATTCGCGGCCGGGCGCACCTGCTGATACTTCAGCATGTGGATCAGATCGCGTAACCCGCTCTCATAGCTGCCATATGCCGCAGCCTTCGCGAAAGGCTGGTCGATCCGGCGGCAAATGCCGCAGCGGATGTCTTCGCCTTCCAGAGCGTAGCCGGAAACGATGCGCTCCCCACAGATCGTGCATAGGCCGCCGGCGATCGGCTGGATGGTTTCCAAACATTCTTCGCAAACGGGAAGGCGGGAAATCCGGATCAGAGGTTCGCCGCAGATGCGGCAATCGGCAGGAAACAACGTGGCGAAGAGGCTTTCAGCGGCTTCCGCTGCCCACGAAACAACAGCAGGCCTGTTCCGTGCAGCCGTGGCCTGCATAGCCCGAGTTCGGTCCCAGCTACTGCTGAAGACGACCTCCTGGTCATCCGGGGATGGCGGGAGCGGTCCGCACCCTGGATGAAATCCCTTTCAGTATAGCGGCCTTGAATAGCCTCATGCAATGCGCTGGCGGTTTTCCGGCTTGGCGGCAGTTTCCTTCCGGGCTTCCCCGCCGTCAGCCGCACGTGCCGACGCGACCATTGCCTCAGCATCGAAATTCATGGGTTCTTTGCGGGGAAGCAACAGGACAGAGCCCCGACGCCACGAACGCTGGTAGCAGTCTCCACACCGGGCGGGGTGCAATCCGATGGAAGGCAGGATGAACTTCTCGACCCAATTGCGCGGGCGAGAAGCGTAGCCCTCGCTGCTACCGCAGTTTCGGCAACGATATTCCTTGAGAAGAGGGGCCCAAAAACGGGTGCCGGAAAGCGCGCACATCGAAGTAGTTCCTCTGGGGCTCGCAACCGGGGAAACTCTGATAACCCTACCGACTGAATTGATTCTAACCCCTTTTGGCTCAGAAAGTTTTGCTGAAAAGTTTGTACGGATGGATAGTCAGATGTGTGACCACCGTTGGCTGGATGCCTGACGGGTGTACTTGTAAAGGTCTGCCACAGCGTGCTAACGTGCGCGGTCGCAGGCAATTGCTGGATATATCTCATCCCACGAATCACTTGCGAGGGTCTTCATGAGCACTCAACCCGCCGTGCCTCCTGAAAAACGCTACCGCCCCTACGTCCCCGAGAACATGGAGATGAAGGAATTCACGTTCCGGGCCGTGCTGATCGGGCTGTTCCTGACTGTAATCCTGGGGGCGGCCAATGCTTACCTGGGGTTACGAGCCGGCATGACCATTGCCGCCACTTATCCTGCGGCGGTCATCGGGATGGCACTTCTGCGCTTGATGAAAGGCTCGCTGCTGGAAGAGAACATTGCCCGAACCGTGGGCTCGATCGGCGAATCGGTGGCGGCCGGTGCGGTCTTCACCATTCCTGCATTCCTGATTTCCGGCGCGTGGAGTTCGTTTGGATTTCATGAGGCGTACTGGAAGTCCGTTGCGTTGATGGCGGTGGGTGGATCGCTGGGCATTTTGTTTGTGACCCTGCTTCGACGCGTCATGGTGGAAGACCCCGAACTTCCCTTCCCGGAGTCCGTGGCCGCATCGGAAATCCATAAGGCAGGACAGCAAGGCGCGGGCGCAGCCAAACTGCTCTTCGCCAATATGGGCCTGGGCGGATTGATCTATCTGCTGGGTGCGTTTCAGTTGTTCAATGCCAGCAAAGCATTCGTTATACACATCGGGCAGATTGGAAGCAGCGCGCTGAAACTGGGACGAACCGCAGCGGCGCCGATCGTCAGCGTGGGTGGCGTGACGACGTTCCAGGCGCCTGCGATCAGCCCTGCGTATCTGGGCGTTGGCTACATCATCGGACCGCGGCTCGCAGCGCTGAACTTCGCTGGAGGCGTGGTCGCGTGGGGATTACTGGTGCCGCTGATCATCTACTTCCTTGGGCCGACTCTGCAGGCCACGATGGCTCCCGGCACTGAAGGCAATCTGGCCGGAGCGGTCTGGTACAACATCGTCCGGCCCGTCGCCGTCGGCGGCATGATGGTGGGCGCGGCATGGACACTGTTTCGGATGCGCAAGAGTCTCGCAATCGGCATGAAGCGGGCGGTTTCTGATCTGAAGAAGTCGGCGGCCGTTCACGCCGCAACCAACCGCACCGAGCGCGACCTGAATGGAAAGGTTGTATTCGGAGGACTGGGCGCGGCTTTCCTCTGCATGATCGTGTTGTACTTCCATTTTTCTGGCACGTTGAGCGGAGCGATCACGGCGGCGGTCGTGATGATCGTGGTCGGCTTCTTCTTCGCAGCCGTATCGGGCAACCTGGTCGGCATGATCGGATCGTCCAACAATCCCGTATCTGGACTGACGCTTTGCACGCTGATCATCGCTGCTCTGTTGATGGTAGCGATTGGCGTATCGGGCATGAGCGGCGTAGCGGCTGTGCTGGGCGTTGCCGCTGTCGTGTGCGTATCGTCGGCGGTCGCAGGCGAAATGCTGCAGGACCTGAAAGTCGGTCACATTCTGGGAGGCACTCCGGCCAAGATGCAGCTGGGAGATTTCCTCGGAATTCTGGTGGCGAGCCTTGCATTGTATTTTCCGCTGCTCGTGCTGCATCAGGGGAACATTAATCGTGGCGGGATTGGTTTTGGCGATCCACAACTCTCAGCGCCGCAAGCCGGGTTGATGGCGTCTCTTGCACAGGGCATTGTTGGGCATAACATGCCATGGCCCCTGGTGGGGGCTGGCGTTCTGATGGGCCTTGCCATGATCATGCTCGAAGTGAAGAGCGTGATGCTGTTCGCCGTGGGCATGTACCTGCCGTTGGAAACAACGTTCGCCATCTTCCTGGGTGGCGTCATCCGCTGGATCACCGACCGGATGCGCGACAAGCGTGGCTTCAACGATGCGCAGAAGGCACGCGTGGAAAATGCTGGGGTGCTGACCGCCTCGGGCATGATTGCCGGAGAGGCAATCCTGGGGCTTGTTGTGGCGGCATTCTATTTCTTCAATAAGCCGCTACCGGTGATTTTCGCTACGCCCGCAACGTACTCTGGATTCATTGTTCTGGTCATCATCGCGTTCGTGATGGTGCGGCTGCCGCTGGCCAACGCGGGCAGCCCGGATGAACCAGCGCCGCCGACGGCCATCATGTAAACACTGAGCTAAGCAGGTGTAGCGCGGGCGCCCTCGCCCGCGCTTTTTTGTCCGTAGTACATTTGGAGCTTCCCGGTTCGCATGTCCATAGCCGAAAATGTCGCGCGGGTTCGTGAGCGGATTCGTTTGGCCGCTGCCAGGGCCGGACGCGATCCCGGACGCGATCACGCTGATGGGCGTCAGCAAGACGTTTCCACCGGAATCGATCCGCGAGGCCTACGGCGCCGGCATTCGAGTGTTCGGAGAGAACCGGGTGCAGGAGTTCGCGAGCAAAGCCGACTCGTTGCGCGATTTGGATGAGGCGCGCTGGCATCTGATCGGCCACCTCCAGAGCAACAAGGCTGCGAAGGCCGCGGATCTGTTTCATGCGGTGGACTCGGTCGATTCGCTGAAGCTTGCGGAAAAACTAAATGACGCTGCTCGCGCCGCGGGGAAGGCGCTTCGCGTCCTGGTCGAGATGAATGTCGGCGGCGAAGCGGCCAAGAGTGGAATCGCTCCCGACTCAGCGGAACTGGATCACCTCCTCGCGCAGGCTCCGCGACTTGCGGACCTTGAATTCCGCGGCCTGATGACGGTGCCGCCCTATACCGAAGACCCTCAAGGAGCGAGGCCGTATTTCCGGAAGCTGCGTGAACTGCGCGAACAGATCGCGGACCGCGGCCTGCCTCGTGTCAGCATGGAAGAACTCTCCATGGGGATGTCGCACGATTTCGAGGTCGCTATTGAAGAAGGATCGACCTGCGTGCGGGTGGGAAGTGCGATTTTTGGAAACAGGACTAAGGCTTAGGGAGAACAGCATAAAAGCATTTAACCGCGAAGGACGCAAAGAATACGCGAAGCCCGCAAAGAAAAGCACAAATGGGGCATAGGATCATCATCGCTTTATAGATTGAGCGCTTCTCCTTGATCGACTTTCTTTGCGTGCTTTGCGCCGCCTTTGCGTTCTTCGCGGTTAAAGGCTTTCTCTATTCCCGTGATTCCAATCCATGAAAGCGCGTTGGGCGCAACCTTCGCGGTCAAAGTCCACCCTCGTGCCCGACAGAATGCCATCACGGGTGAATTGGGCGATGCACTAAAGGTCTCGCTTACGTCCCCGCCGATCGAGGGCAAGGCCAATGAGGCCTGCATCGAATTCTTCGCAAATCTTTTGAAGGTGCCGCGCTCCTCCGTTACTATTGCTGCCGGTCAGAGCAGCCGAAGCAAAGTCATTCGCATCACTGGCCTGACCGCACAACAGGTTCGAGATCGATTGGCCTGTTAAGGACGCGGACAAGAGTGTCCGCACCACACTGGCATCTCAGGAGCCTCCTTGACTCTTTCCGAGCGCCTGCAGGAAATTCGCACCGGCTTCGAACGCCCCTTCTGGGTCGCAAACATCAGCGAGATCTTCGAGCGGCTTTCCTACTACGCAGTCTTCGCCGCGCTGGCGCGCTACCTGCACGAGGCCCTGCAGTTTCCCAACCGACCAGGCAGCCAGTCTGAGCGGACTTTTCGGCGGCGCTGTTTGGGTCATGGCAATCGTCGGCGGCGCACTGGCGGACCGCATCGGTTTCCGACGCGCGCTCTCGTTGGCTTACTTCATTCTGAGCTTGTTCGTATTTCCTGGTTGGTTCGATCGCCGCTCCCTGGCTGGAGCCTCTGCGCCGGGTCGTTCCAATCGGATGGATGGTCGGTGTCGTTCTGTTTCTGCCCGCGCTGGGCGTTGCGTTGGTTAAACCCAGCGTGGTGGGGACAACCGCGCGCGCCTCGAAGGAAAGCGTCCGCTCCATTGGGTATTCGATTTACTACACGCTCGTGAATATTGGGAGTTTTCTCGGCCCATTTCTGGCGGGCTGGATTCACTCGCGCATGAGGGTTGAGAACGTCTTCCGTCTCGCTGCCCTTAGCGTGTTTCTGATGTTCATCGGCGTACTGATCTTTTTCAAGGAACCACGCCGTGTCGACGGCGAACAGCAGACCACGTTCCCTCGGGCAGGTAGGACGAAACCTGCTGACAGTCCTTGGCAACTGGCGATTCGTGCTGTTTCTCGCGATCTTCTCCGGCTACTGGATCGTCTTCTGGCAGCAGTACCTCAGCCTGCCCATCTTTATTCACGACTACGTTGATCCAAAAGCCAACACGGAAATGATTCTGATTGCCGACCCGATAATCGTCATCACACTTACCGTGGCGGTGAATGCACTCACGCGCCGCATCTCCTCGTTCGGAGCGATCACACTGGGAACGCTGATCACCGGTGTAGCCTGGATTATCTTCGGCGCACATCCCGCAGTGTGGACGGCGGTGGTCGCCCTGGTGATCGTGGCGCTGGAGAGATCACGCAGCAGCCGCGATACTACGAGTACATTTCCCGCCTGGCTCCGCCGGGGCAGCAGGGTACATACATGGGTTTCGCGTTCCTGCCGATCGGCATCGGCTCACTGGTTGGCGGGCGCGTTCGCCGGATGGCTGCTGCACCACTACGGCGAAGTTCAGCACCGGCCAGAGCGTGTCTGGTGGGCCATCACGGCCGTCGGGGTGGCTACCGCAGCGTTGCTTTGGATCTATGACTTGTTCGTGATGAAAAAAAGCAATGTGCCCGCGAACTCACGGACCTGAAAGGTTTACGCGCCACCCTGCGGATCCCCCTTCGACTGCCTTGCGGTCTGATCGCCCAGAAAATCACTGCAAACCCCAGGCGTGATGAGTTATCCTGCTGCGCCTCGGGTAACCCCTGCATGGGCAAACGTCGAATCACTCCTGCTTACATTGCTGCCCACATTCGCCGCGTTCTGAAGGACGGCGGCTCCGCCCCGCATGCGGAAGGGGTGCAGTGGTTCTTCAAAGAAGAAATCAAGTCCCGCGGATGGTATACCGCGGAACTGCGCAAGGTCGCGGTGCGTTTCCGCCGCACGATCATCCGTGAACAGGATGTTCATTTTCTGGTCAAGGTCGCCGATCAACTCTTTCAAGGCAAGGTCCTTGAGGAAAAAGTGTTTTCCGTTTTTATCCTCGAGAAAATCGTGGTCGACTTTGGCGATGCCGAGTTTCGGCTGTTCGAATCCTGGCTCGACCGGATCAGCAGTTGGGCGGATCACGACGGACTGGTGCACTACCTGATCGCGCCCATGATGGTCAGCAAGACTTCACGGGTGCGAGCGTGTTTTTGTGTGGGCGCGGTCGCGCAACCGTTGGCATCGGCGGGCGGCTTGCGTGGCGCTGATTCAGGGCACTCGCCGGAAGATGTTTCTGCCGCAGATCATCCGGCTGTCGAATATGTTGCTCACGGACGAGGATGACATGGTGCAGAAGGGGTTGGGATGGTTGCTGCGTGAAACCGCCAAGTACGCACCCGCGAGTGCGATCCCCTATCTACGGCAAATTCGAGGACGCGCGCCCCGGCTCGTCCTTCGAACCGCGTGCGAAACCCTGCATCCCTCCGCCCGCAGGAAGATTCTGGCGGCATGAGCCCCCTGAGTGCTTTTGGCCTGTTTTCGGTCGGGGCCATGCTGGTTTGCTATGCGCTCGAGGATCGTAGTCCCTGGTTTATTCTGGGGTTCGCATGCGCCTGTGCTCTGGGATCGACCTACGGATTCCTGCAAGGTGCGTGGCCTTTCGGAATTGTCGAGGCCGTCTGGGCAGTGGTTGCGCTGCGCCGCTGGCGACGGGTGTCTCAAGGAGTACGCTGACGTTCGCGCAAAGACGGTCCCTTGTTTACAATAGTTATTTGCCCATGAACCTGCCAGCCATTCAATCTGCCTTGCGCGAACGCAACATCGATGCGTGGTTGTTTTACGACCACCATCATCGCGACCCGATCGCCTATCGCGTGCTCGGCCTGCCCGTTTCGCTCATGGTCACGCGGCGCTGGTTTTACCTGATCCCGGCGCAGGGCGAACCGTCGAAACTGGTGCACAAGATCGAGGCCGGACACCTCGATTCGCTTCCCGGCGCCAAAAGCGTGTACTCCGGATGGCAGGAGTTGTTCGCGCAACTCAAGACGTTCCTCGGCAACCACAAGACGATTGCCATGCAGTATTCGCCAAATAATCTGGTGTTCACGGTGTCGCTAGTGGATGCGGGTACGATCGAACTGATCCGCAGCATGGGAAAGACGGTGGTCAGTGCGGCCGACCTGATCGCGCAATTCGAGTCGACCTGGACCGAAGAGCAGATTCAAACGCACTTCGCGGCGCGCGACGCGGTCGACAGCATTACAGCTGCGGCTTTCCCGGAGATCGGGCGACGCGTCCGCAATGGCGGCACAACCGAATTTGCGATGCAGCAGTGGTTCATGGAAGCGTTCCAGCGCGAGAATCTGGTTACCGACGATCCTCCGGTGGTGGCGGTCAATGCCAACAGCGGCAATCCGCACTACGAACCACACGCCGAAGGCTCCGCTCCCATTCGTGAAGGCGATTTCGTTCTGCTGGATGTCTGGGCGAAGAAGAACACGCCCGGCGCGGTGTACTACGACATCACCTGGACCGGATACGTCGGCAAGGCGCCCTCCGACAAGCAGCGCGAGATTTTTCAGATCGTCCGCGACGCGCGCGACGCTGGCGTGAAGACGGTGCTGGACGCTATCAGCGCCGGTCAGCATATCGCCGGTTGGCAGGTGGATCGGGCGACGCGCGATTACATCCAGAAATCGGGCTACGGAGATTACTTCATTCACCGCACCGGGCATTCCATCGGCACCGACGTGCATTCCAACGGCGCCAACATGGACGATCTGGAAATTCACGACGAACGGCAGATCCTGCCGAATTCCTGCTTCTCGATCGAACCGGGAATTTATCTGCCGGATTTCGGCGTGCGCAGCGAAGTGAACGTGCTGGTGCGGTCGAACCGTGCTGAAGTGACAGGCAAAATCCAACGCGAGATCGTGATCATCTGAATGGCAAATTCCACCACTGCAAAACCCAAGCCATCGGAACCTTTAGTTGAACCGACCCCGATGACCCTCATGACGGTAGCGGCGCCCGCGATCGCATGGCTCATTCCGGGCGCCGGGCACCTGATCCAGAAGCGCTGGATCCGTGGCGGCCTGCTCATGGTGTCGATTGTCGCGATGTTTCTGCTTGGCCTGGCCATGCAGGGGCGCGTCTACAAACCGAATGGCGGCGACATTCTCGACATGCTGGGCTTCGTGGGGAATCTGGGCGGAGGAGGGCTGTACATTCTGACCCGCACGCTCGATTGGGGACACGGCGCGATCGCGCACGCCACCGCTGACTACGGCACGAAGTTCTTGATCGTCGCAGGCCTGCTGAACTTCATCGCTGTGGCCGACGCCTATCACATCGCCATCGGGAAGAAACCATGACGATCCAACTCTCGCACTTCAGCAGCGCAATCCTGTTTGCGATGTTTGCCTCGGTGGTGTTCGGCATTACCCAGCGCAACACACCACGCGAGATGATCCGCTACGGCCTCTATTGCTTCGCGATGTTCACCGGCGGAGTGCTGCTGGCGGGCTGGGCGATGTGGCTGATTCGGCGCTAGTCGCTAGTCATCAGTCGCTAGTCACTAGCGAGGCGAACTAGCTAAAAGCCGGTAGCGCTTGGCTGAAGACTAGTGACTAGCGACTGCTTTATTTTTCTTCCCAGACGAACGCATCGAACACCCGCCGCAGATCGTATCCCAGGCGACGATACAGATCCACTGCCCGTGTATTCGCTTCCGTCACCGTCAGCGACAGTAGTGAGAACTTGCGTTTGCGCAGCGCGTTTGCCGTGCAGGCCAGCAATGCTTCTCCCACCCCTCGCGAACGGTATTCAGGCAGGATGCAAACCTGGGTAACGTGTCCCACATCGTGTCGCACGCGTGAGCACAGGATCAGTCCGGCCATGTGGCGAGTGACTTTGTGGTTCACTACGAACGAAGCCTCGGGATCGAACAGCCCGCATCCCGGAAAGCGCACGATGTTGTTGAGGAAACGCAGCGATCCGCTCAACGTACGGTACTGATCGTTGATCTCGGCGTCCACATGGCCGCGATAGGCCGCGGTAATGACGGCGGCGGCGGACTGGTAATCGCTGTCGAGCCAGGGACGAATTTCGAAATCCGGAAAAATCGAAGGCGCCGGCTGCGATGGGCGGCTTAGGGGCATGGCCATGAATAGGCGCGGCTGGCGCCGGAATCCCTGTTCGAGGAATGGACGAGCCAGCACGCCAGCATCGTGCACCAGGAGTTGCGCTTCCACGCGGTGGATGCCGGGCGACTGCTGCAGGGTCTCAATCACATGTGTAAGCAAGCGTCCTTCGACTTCGCGAGATTCAGGCAAGCGCTCGCCGTTCGTGACGAATAGATCGCCGATGACGCCCTTGCTGCCCTCGTACACGAAGAACGCATAGCCAAAAATGCGGCCGCGCTCGACCGCGGCGTATCCGGGCAATATCTTGGCATCGACGTAGCGCAGGATCATGTCGGAGGAACTGGTGTAGTCCCATGACAGCAGGCGCGACCACACCTGCGTTTCATCGTCCAGCAGGGGGCGCAGATCGACGGAAGAAAAGTGCCTGAGGTCGAGAATCTCCAAGGGACTCCGAGAAGCGCGCCCTGGCCCGACCGAGCATCGTGAGGGCGTGAACCAAGCAGTCTAGTGCTTCAAACTGTGAGAGGCAAACGGGGGAAAGCCGGAGTGGTTGGCGAAACAGGTTCGTGGTTTTGCCTCGTTCTTGTGCAGGGTCAATACATCGGTCCCATCGGTGAAGGGCTAGAGTCCGCCTTCGCGGCCGCGACCCAGTAAAACTCAAGATGTTGCGGCGGAAAGTCTCCCAAATACGAAACCCGGCGGCCTCCGACGAACTGCGGAATCGCAGCGCGTGCTCCCTGCGGGATGAGCAGCAAATGTTGTTCCGCCGGTACTTGCTTGAGTTCGTAACGGCTGACGGATTGATTCCGATAAAAAGTCAGTCCGTACTCGGTCTCGCGGGGGACGCCAAGCACCGCCACGGGCAGGGGCTTCAGTTCCATGCTTGCCAGTTGCTGTGCGACTGGTCTCGCGGAGAGCGTCTCATTCACGACCGGCGAGCCGATCTTGAGTAACGCTGCCACAGTCAGAACCACCGGGATTAACGTGACGAAGTATAGCCCACGCAAGGCCAGCTTGCCGGTGAGCGTGACAGTGATGCCGATGGCGACGACCAACGCGATCGCACCTGCAACCATCGTCAGAGTTGACCACGGCAGGCGGTGCTGGATCACGATGTATCCGATGGCCACCGCCGGGACGATGGGCGCCGCGGAAATCAGCGCATGCGCCATCATCAACCACCACGGGAGGCGATCTTCATCGACGTGCCGACGTACGTATTCCGCAACCAGCAACGGACCTGCAGGAACCGCCGGCAGGATGTATCCCGGCAGCTTCGATCTGGAGAGTGAGAAGAAGACAACCGGAATCACAAGCCACAGAATCAGGAACACATTCAGCGCGTCACCGGTGTCGAACAAAGCTTTGCGCTCCGCCCACCAGGCTCGAACCACCTCGACCATCGCGGCCGCCACAAACACAACCCACGGTACCAGCGCCAGCGCCGCGACCGGAAGGTAGAACCAGAACGGTTGCGTGTGATGGTAGACATCACTCCCAAAGCGCGCGAGGTTGTGCTCGAGGATGAAGACGCGGAAGAACTCGGGGTTGCGCAGTTGCACCGCGATGTACCACGGTGCAGCCACTCCCAAAAATATAAACACTCCGGGCAACCACAACGTCTTGAGGATCAACTCCGGCTTGCCGGCGGCCAGCGCAAACAGAATGATCACTGCCTCCGGCGAGAAGCACGCCTACCGGCCCCTTTGCCAGGACAGCGAGGGCCAGGAAAAAGTAGAAACCGTAAAGTAGTTTCTGGGCTGAAGTCTCCCACCACGCATACCAGCACAGCATCGCCAGCGAGAACATGGCGGCCAGCGGCATGTCGGTCGAGGCGGAATGCGCGAAGCCAACCAAGGCCGCAACCGATGCCATCATCAAGGCGCCATCCAGGTGAAATCCTGCGCGCAATTTCTTCAGAAAAAGATAAACACCCAGCACGATGAGCGACGCGTCAAGGGCGCAGGGAATGCGGGCCACCCAATCGCGCACTCCGAAGATCGCGAATGCGATCATCGCCTGCCAGTAATACAACGGCGGCTTTTCCAGCCATGCCGTGCCATTCAATGTAGGCGTGATCCAGTCATGACGCGCGAGCATCTCGCGTGCTACCTGCGCGTAGCGCGGCTCGTCCGCGCCCACCAGGCCAAATTGGCCAAGCCCATAGAAAAACAAAAAGACACAGAATCCGATGAGTAGCAGCCACTCGCGGGCGCGCAGCCTCACCGGCAAGACTCCGTGCATTCGAGTTTGGGCGCTGCAACGTAACAGGGCTCGATTTCGTCAGGAAGGTATTCCATCAGGAAAGCACTCGGGTCTTCAGCCATCAAGACTGCGCCTGCGGACGGAAGAGTGCGTACAGGCTGATGATCGTCCACGTAACTTCGAGGACAACGAATCCGACTTGAAAGGGATGGAAGGCAATGTATCCGAGGATGGCCGAACCGATGGCATTGAGAATGTTATAAGCAGCCCGGCGCGGATTCATCCAGGCCATCTGGTGGCCGGCGTACGCGACGAGGATCAACATCGCGCCCACAAAGGACGCCGACTGTCGCCACATCGAAATTTCCATAGGGGCTTATTCTACCGGGAATCCGGAACTCTCTTGTGCTGCGGCGACGGCGAGGACGTCCCGCGACTGCCGGCGAAACGCCGGCGCTACGGTCGAACCTTCTCGAGGATGCGGGCGACGGCGATGGAGAGCGGTCCGTCCATCGAGCAACCGCTGGCGCACTCGTGTCCGCCGCCCCCGAAGCCTTCGGCAATTTTGGCCACATTGAGCGCGCCCTTGCTGCGCAGGCTTACTCGGTAGCGGCCATCGGCCATCTCGCGGAAGAACACTGCGACTTCCACGTCACCAATCGAGAGTGCGTAGTTCACCAGGCCTTCGCAGTCTTCTTCTTTGGCGTGGCTGCGTTCCATCTGCTCGCGCGTGATCCAGATCCAGGCGAGAGGTCCCTCGCGGTGAAGATTCGATAAGGCGGCTCCCAGCAACCGCATCTTCGCGGTGGAATGCGCGAAGTAGATATTGCGTGCGCAGTGTGCCGGATCGGCTCCGGCCAGCACGAGCTCCCGCGCTAACGTGAACGTATGTTCGTTCGTACCCCGAAACATGAACGACCCGGTGTCGGTCATGAGCGCGGTGTAGAGGCAGGTGGCGATTTCAGGTGTGATTTTTACTCCGGCTTCGCGGGCCAGGCGAAAAACCAGTTCCGCTGTAGCCGTGGCTTCGGGATCGATCCAGTTCACGTTCGCGAACGGGCGGCCGCTGACATGGTGATCGATGCTGATGAGAAACCGGTTCTCCAGGCCTTCGAGGCGCGTGCGCTGGATGCTGTCGCATTCCAGAATGATCGCAGCGTCGTAGTTACCGTTGACGCGATCGGCCTGCACCACACGGTCCGCAAACGGCAAAGGCTGGTAAATGCGGGGAACGGGATCATGCAGGACAACATCGGCATCCTTGCCCATGCAGCGGAGAATCTCGCAGCAGGCGAGGGCCGAGCCGATGGCGTCGCCGTCGGGACGCGCGTGCGAGGTCAGAACGAAACGGTTCCGGCGCTCGATGCTCTCCAGGACTTCCCTCAACATAGGGCCTACGCTTGACGGGCACGGGTCGAGCCGGACTTCTTTTTGTTCTTGGAACGGCCCAACAGCTCGTCGATCCTCGATACGTATTCCTGCGACCGGTCGTGAATGAAAATCAACTCCGGCGCGCGCCGCAAGTGCAACCGCTCGACGAGTTCGCGACGAACAAAGCCAGAGGCTGCCTGCAAACCTTCCATGGTGGCTGCCGCCGCGGCTTCGTCTCCTTGGACCACCACCATCACTCGCGCGGAGCGGGAATCGGGAGCAAGCAGAACTTCGCTCACGTTGGCCAAGCCAATGCGAGGATCGCCGAGTTCTCCTTCGAGAATCGTCTCGATTTCCTCGCGAAGGGCCTCGCTGAGCCGCTCCCGGTGATACTTCTGGCCGCGCCGTTCCAACGATCACTCCCAAGTAAAACGGATGAGAATATCAGAAGTTGCGCTGTCCGGGGAGGGATGGCGGGGACAGCGGAATATCAGCCACTACAGAAATTCCACGAACGAGTCGGTCAGGTCCGCCCCGCCGTTATTTGCAATGCGCGTAGCGGAACGCTCCACATTCTTCATCAGCCCGTCGAGATAGTCACGCGAATCGGAAACGCTGACTACCCCCAGGGTCGCCCGGTTCCAAAGTCCACTGGCATCGAGTTCCGCAACCGCCACGTTGAATTGAGAGCGCAGGCGGTCTTTCAGGCTGCGCAGCACCTGTCGCTTGTCCTTCAGCGACTGTGCGGCTTCGATGCTGAGTTCGAGCGTAAGAAAAGCGATTGGCATTCGTTCTCAGTTCTCAGTTCCCAGTTCTCAGAACAGGCTTGCGCTAACCTTCTGAGAACCGATAACTGAGAACTGAGAACTGCCTCTACGCGATCACTTCCGCGGCAATGCGTTCGGTAACGAACGCCTCGATCACGTCGCCGACCTTGATATCGGAATAGTTGGCGATCGCGATGCCGCATTCCATGCCGTTGCGCACTTCGCTGGCATCATCCTTGAAGCGCTTGAGCGAGCTGATCTTGCCTTTGAAGATCACCACGTTGTCGCGCAACAGGCGAACTTCGGAGTCGCGTTTGATGAGGCCATCGCTGACTTGGCATCCAGCAATCGTGCCAACCTTCGGAATCCGGAACGTGTCTTTGACGTCCGCCCGGCCCTGATAGTTTTCCTTGATGGTCGGTTCCAGCAGGCCAGTCATGGCGCGCTTGATCTCGTCCTGCAGTTCGTAAATGATCGAGTGCAGGCGGATATCGACCTTGTCCTGATCGGCGAGTTCCTGCGCCTTACGCTCCGGCCGGACGTTGAAGCCGATGATGATGGCGTTCGACGCCGAAGCGAGGAGCACGTCGGATTCGGTGATGGCACCGACTCCGGCACGCAGAACCTTCAACCGCACCTTGTCGTTCGAGAGCTTCGCGAGCAAGTCGGATAGCACTTCGATCGATCCGCCCACGTCGCCCTTGAGGATGATGTTGAGTTCCTTCGTTCCGGCGGTCTTGAGCTGTTCGGCCAGGCCTTCGAGCGAGACGCGCGAACTCTTGGCCAGCTGAGCTTCACGAGCCTTCTGCTCGCGATACTCGGAAATGCCGCGTGCTTTGTCGCGGTCCGCCACTACAACGAACTGATCGCCCGCCTGCGGCAAAGCTTCCATACCAAGAATCTCTACTGGTGTTGAAGGCGGAGCTTCTTGCAACTGCGCCCCGCGATCATCGAACATGGCGCGGATTTTCCCGTACACGTTGCCCACGACGAAATTGTCGCTGGTGTGCAGGGTTCCGTCCTGTACAAGGACGGTGGCGACCGGACCGCGGCCGCGATCGAGTTTCGCTTCGAGAACGACGCCGCTGGCCGAGCGCGCAGGATTGGCGCGAAGCTCCTGCAGGTCAGCCACCAGGCAGATCATTTCCATCAGCAGGTTGAGGTTGGTCTTCTTTTTCGCCGATACGTCGACGAATACCGTGGTGCCGCCCCAGTCTTCCGGCATCAGACCACGATCCGCGAGTTGCTTCTTCACGCGATCGGGCATGGCTTCGGGTTTGTCGATCTTGTTGACCGCCACAATAATCGGGACTTCGGCGGCGTGCGCGTGGTCGATAGCTTCGAGAGTCTGCGGCATCACGCCGTCATCGGCTGCAACGACGAGAACCACAATGTCGGTCGACTTGGCGCCGCGTGCGCGCATGCGCGTAAACGCTTCGTGGCCCGGCGTATCGAGGAACACGATCTCGCGCCCGTAGGCGGGAGATTCTGTATCCATGACGCGGACCTTGTAAGCGCCGATGTGTTGGGTGATTCCGCCGGCCTCGCCCTCCGCCACAGAAGTGGAGCGGATCGAGTCGAGCAGGGTGGTCTTGCCATGGTCGACGTGGCCCATGATGGTGACCACGGGCGGACGCGGCACGGCTTCGGCGCCGCCTTCTTCCCCGGTCGCGGCGGCGTCGGCGATTTCCTTTTGCGCCTGCTCTTCGAAGGTGATCACGTTCGTGTCCGCACCGAAGAAGCGCGCCATCTCGCTGGCGAGTTCGGCGTCAAGCGACTGGTTGATGGTCGCAAAGACGCCTCGCGACAGCAGGCGGGCGATCAGATCCTTAGCGCGGATGTCGAGCTTCTCCGCGAGATCCTTCACACTGATGCCTTCGGTGATGGTGATGTTCCGCGTGATGGGCTGCGGCTCGTTCGAGAGCGACAACCGCGGCGGCGGAACGTAGCCCTTCATCGGGCCTTCCTTCACCCCGCGCGGAACGTAGCGTTGTCCCGGACGACGGGACGGGCCCCCCGGACGGCTGCCCGGACGGGACGGCCCTGGAGGGGCGCCCAGAGGCGCTCCGGGGCCCACACCCAGCGGACGCGCGCCCGTGGGCGATGAGCGGGTCGGATGCATCGGGCGACGCTCGCCCGGACGCAGCGCCGGACGCGGACCGCCTGGTACTTGCGGACGCGGACGCTGGAAAATGGGCTGACCGGGCACGGGACGGCCGGGTATGGGACGCGAAGCAATCGGCACGCCGGGCTGAACAGGCTTCGGCGGAGGTGCCTTGTAAACGGGCCGCGGTCCAGTCTGCGGAACAATCATGCGCGGGAGCGGAGTCGTGGGCGCGGCTGGCTTGCTGGCTACTGGCGCGCTGGGCGGCGCAACCGTTGCGGCCGGCGGCGGCGCGGCTTGCGCCATGATCTCGGTCGGGGCGCTGGGCGGAGCAGCCGGAGGTGGCACGACTGGTCGTGGCGGAGCGCTTGCAGATGGACTCGCTGCTGCCGTTGCAGGCGGCCTCGCCGCCGGCGGAGCAGGAGGCGTTGCCGGAGCTACCGGAACTCTTGCCACCGGGCGAGCCACGCTCTGCGGCGTAATGAAGCGCGGTGCAGGCGGCGGTGGTGCGGCAGGCTTCGCGGCTGCAGGCGGTGTGGCCGGCGGCGCAGGCGGTGTTGCTGCCTTGACTTCAACTGGCGGCGCAGGTGGACGTGCTGGCGGAGCCGCGGGCGATGCAGCCGGCGTGGTCGCAGCCTGCTGCTGCTTGGTGATCAGCTTGAGCACATCGCCAGGCTTGGAAATATGCGAGAGATCAATCTTGGTCTTGATTTCGTCGGCTTCGCGAGCGGCACGCGACCGGGAGGGCGCGGCTTGAGCTTCGGCGGCGGCGCGGAAATGAGCACGAACTTTTTCCGCTTCGTAGTCCTCGACAGAACTCGAGTGCGTCTTCTTCTCTGTAACTCCGACTGCGACCAGGACATCAAGAATCGCCTTGCTCTTGACTTCCAGCTCCCTGGCCAGATCGTTGATTCGAATCTTACTCATCCGCCCTTTCTTGGCCCCGCCACCGCTCCCTAAGTCTTCATAGCATCCTCACGGAGTCAGCGTTGCACACCGCTCCGCCGCCGATGCGACGGGCGCGGAAAATCCTGATCATTCTTTTGGTTCGGCAGAGACGTCTTTCTCTCCGCCCTCGGTCGGCGCAGCCGCTTCTTCAGCGCTCGCTTCGCTCTCGTCGGCCGCCGCGGCAACTTCCTGAATCTCGCCTTCGACGGGCGTTTCTTCCCCTGTGGCTTCGCTCGCCGCTTCTTCCGAAGGAACTTCCTCAGTCTCACCTTCGGCCAGCGCGACGGCACCTTCTCCACCTTCCAGGCTGGCGAAATAATTATTCACCGCCAGGCTGATTTTTTCCACCGTTTTAGGGCCAATGCCCTCGATGGCTTCCAACTGCTCCGGCGTCATGTCGGCCAGGGACTCGACCGTTGCAATGCCGGCCGCGCCCAGCTTCTCGATCAAGCCTTCACCCAGGCCCGGGACGACTGTCCAGCGGCGTGGCGGTCTGCGACGTCAGTGCCGACATCTGCTGCTCGACTTCCTGGCGCTTCTCTTCCTCGCTCTTGATGTCGATCTTCCATCCCAAAAGCTTTGCGGCCAGGCGGACGTTCTGCCCCTTCTTGCCGATGGCCAGCGACAATTGCGTGTCGTCGACCACCACTTCGAGATGCTTTTCCATCGCGTCCACAACTGTGACCCGGCTGACCTTGGCAGGCTGCAGAGCTTTCTCGGCGAACGTGACCGGATCTTCGTGGTACTCGATGATGTCGATCTTCTCGCCGCGCAGTTCGCGGATGATCGACTGCACGCGCATGCCCTTCATGCCCACGCACGCGCCTACCGCGTCCACGTCTTTGTCCTTGGACATGACCGCGATCTTGGTGCGCTCGCCGGCTTCACGGGCGATCGCGCGGATCACAACCGTGCCGTCGTAAATTTCAGGAACTTCGGTCTGGAACAGGTTTTGCACGAGTTCCGGCGCTGCGCGCGAGACCACCACCTGCGGGTCCCTTGGAAGCTTTCTCCACGCGCACGATCACGACGCGCACGCGCTCGCCGATCGCGAACGATTCCAGCCGCGACTGCTCCTTGCGGGGCATTCGTGATTCCGCTTTCCCGATGTCGAAAATCACATCCGGACCTTCGACCCGCTTCACGGTCGCGTTCACGATCTCGCCGACGCGTGAAATGTACTCGTTGTAGACAGTGTCGCGCTCGGCTTCGCGGACTTTCTGGAAAATCACCTGCTTGGCAAGCTGTGCCGCAATGCGTCCCAGGATTCCTTCGGTCACCTTAGGAATCTGCAGTTCTCCACCGACTTCGATATTCGGATCTACTTTGCGAGCGTCTTCCAACGTCACTTGCAGGGTTGGATCTTCAACCTGCTCCGCACTCTCGACCACGGTCTTGACTGCGAACGCGCGAATCTTGCCCGTATCCTTGTCCAGTTCCGCGCGCAGGTTTTCCTGCGTCTTGTAGTATTTGCGGGTCGCGACCACAATCGCGTCTTCCACCGCACTGACCACAATTTGCGGATCAATCCCTTTTTCCCGACTCAGCGCGTCGATCGTGTTATAGAGCTCACTTGCCATAAAGATGATTCCGGTTCAACCCTGACTGTCCTGCTGCAGCTTCAAAGTTTCAGAGTTTCAAGGTTTCAATGACGAAGTCCGAAACCGCCACGACCGTCATCTTTGAAACATTGAAACCACGAAATCTTGAAACTTTTTCTTCCTAAATCTCCGGCACCAGATTTGCTTTCTCAACGTTCGCCAGTTCGATTTCAACTTTCTGCGAAGCATCGAGCGCGGGGCGCTTCTTCTTCCGCGCCTCGCTCAAATCCAGCGTCAGCCTGCCGTCGCGAAAACTCTCGAGACGTCCCTCAAAATGGCGGTTGCCGTTTACCGGCTGCCGCGTCATCAACTTCACTCTGCTGCCCGCGAATCGCTCGTAATCCGCCGCGCGATTCAACTTGCGGTCCAGACCCGGCGACGAAACCTCAAGCACGTAATTTCCGCCCGGCACCACGTCCTCCACATCGAGGATCGTGCCGAACTCCCGGCTGAACAGCGCGCAGTCTTCGTGCGTTACTCCGGCGGGCTTATCGAGGAAGACCCGGAGCATCCGGCTCTTGCCCCCTCCGCGCAGCTCGATCTCGACCACTTCCAACCCACTGGTGGCCGCCACGCGCTCGGCAATTGCCCGCACGCGGTCTTCTTCAAATGCCATGAATTCAATGAGTTACCAGCAATTTGTCGGCCGAGGCTCAGTACAAACTAAAAAGTGGGCTTGCGCCCACTGGTGTGCTTCGCCAAATGCTGGTACTACACAACAGTTTCCCGCACTCAAATATACGCTCGTCAGGGGTAAAAGACAAACCGTCGCAAGCGGCTTGGGCTGGCGAATCCCATGCGTTTTGTGCCGAAGAAAATTCTCTTGCAGAGATGCGGAAAAAGGGGAGAGGGTTGCGCCCAGGGCGCTACTGGAAATTCGAAATCAGCACGACATTGCTGTTGCGGTTTCCGCGGGCGAGGGCCAGTTGCTTGCCGTCGAGCGACCACGCAAAATCGAAAATGAGGTCCGTCTTGAAGTGTGTCAACTGCCTGGACGCGCCACCGGCGAGCGGCTGCTCCCAGAGATTGCTGACTCCCTCGCGAGTGAGAACATACTGAAATGACTTGCTGTCGGGCGCCCAGGACAGACCAAACATTCCGGCGAGGAGCGTCGAAGTGATAGACCGGATCTCCTCCTTGAGCCGGGACCGCGGCCAGAACCGAAGGGCTGGTCGGAGTCTTTCCCCACAGGTGCACTGCCACGAGCTGGCCGTCGGGAGAAATTGCGAGGCGCGGCCGGTCGATATTCTCGCTCAGTTTCGTTGGCTGTCCGCCCTCGATGGGCTCTCTCCACGCGCTGGCGCCTGTATGGGGGTTGGTTGCGGTAAAAGCAACCCATTTCCCGTCGCGCGAACAGTCAATTTTCGAACCTTGTCTCATGGTGATGGAACCAACGTTGCTCAGTTGCACAGGATTGGCGCCGTCGGCATCGACACGCCACACGTCCGAGGTTGCGCCCGTACGGGCGACATACACGAGATAGTGTCCATCGCCACAGGCTGAGGGCAGAGTCTGTGCAGCTTCGCGCAATGCAAGATGGGTTGGATTTCCGCGCTCCGGGGGCATCGTCTCGATGTGCCCATCCGAACCTGCCGTCATCAGTTTTCCGTCCGCGGTCCAGCCTGCCAGGGCATGCGGTTCGCCGGAACTCACTTGTTGAGCGTCGTCAAGAGTTCCAGCGCGCGCCACCCACAAGTCAGCCGTCGGGCTGTCTTGCATCACGGCGAGTGTCTTCCCGTCCTGCGTCAGGCTCAGGCAGCAGGTGGAATAGTCGGTAGGATCGTTGGTAAAGCGGCGAACTTCTCCGCTCGGATTGCGCACATACCAGATCTGCCCGCGCGCGCCAGGAGACCCCGCGCGAATGGCGAGCAAAAGGCCGTTCCCGTCCGGCAGCCAAACCGGCGGCCCTAGCGCCGAGCCAGCCTCCGGCGTATAGAGATTCCGCGAAGTGCCGTCTGCGACAGAGACGAGCTTCAGCACAGGGTGTTGCCCTTCACCGACCTCCCACAAAGTCAGGGCGATCGTCTTTCCATCGGGCGACCAGGCAGGAGTCGCGATATATCCAGCGCTGACGACGGAGTTGAAACTCGCCAGCTGGCGCTCCCCGCTGCCATCCGACGATGTGACCAGCAGATTCCACAGGTTCTTGTCGGGCGTTCCCCGCAGATAGGCAATCTGTTTTCCGTCCGGCGAGAACGTCACCCCGGTATCAACGTCCTTCACTAGCTGGGAGCTCGCGCCGCCCAGAGAGGCCATCTTGTAGAGGTATGCGTAATTGAAGGTCAGCTTGTCAGAGCGGACAAAGTAGAGGTAATTGCCATCGGGAGAAAAACTCAATCCATCAAAAGCGAGTTCTTCCGGAGGAATGACTTGAACGTCGCTTCCCGTGGCAACTTGCCTCACCCAGAGACTTTCTTTTTCTCCGTCACGCACGACCCACGCCGACGTAGCGGCCATCGGGAGAGATCGTGAGATCAGAGGCTCTCCCGTTCTGCGTGAGCGGTGCGATATGCATGTTCTGCAGGTTGAAGTTGCCGCTGCTTCCGCGGGCGGCGAACTTGTAGATGCCGAATGCCGCAAGAGCCACGACGGCCGCGGCCACTCCAGCCCAGACCAGCTTGCCGCTTCTCCCGCTACCTGCGGCTCCGCCCGTGAGTGTCGTGCCACTCGAACTTGGGCCAGAAGAAACGGGCGCTGTGCCAGCAGAACTGCCGGCCGCCTGGCGCACCTTGCCGGAACTCGTATCCCTCTTGAGCCGCTTCAACTCGGCGCGCATTTCATTCGCGCCCTGGTAGCGCAGGTCACGATCTTTCTCGAGCGCGGTGCGGATAATTTCTCCCAGCTTCGCAGGCATTGCCGGGTTGATGTCGGTTGCCGAGGGTGCGTCGTGGTTCAGAATTCCATCGAAGATCAGCGCGGTCGTCTCGCCCGAAAACGGCAATCGGCCGGTTGCCATCTCGTACAGCACGGCACCGAAGGAGAACAGGTCGCTGCGTGCATCGAGTTCCTTGCCCTTGGCCTGTTCGGGCGACATGTAAGCGACCGTCCCGACCGCCGTGCCCGGACTCGTGAGGTGTGGCTCCACGCCTCCGGTCTGGTGTCGTCCTGCTGCGCACGTGCCCCGGACTCGAGCTTCGCCAATCCGAAGTCGAGTACCTTTGCGTGTCCGCGCTTCGTGACAAAAATGTTCGCGGGCTTGATGTCGCGATGCACGATGCCCGCCGAATGCGCCGCATCCAGAGCGTCGGCAATATCGATGGCGAGGGACAGCAACGTTTCGAGATCGAGCGGCCGGCCACCGATGCGATGCTTCAGCGTCACGCCATCGAGGAACTCCATGGCGATGAACGCCTGGCCCTCTTCATTCCCGATGTCGTAGATGGTGCAGATGTTCGGATGGTTCAGCGCCGAAGCTGCCTGCGCCTCACGCTGAAAACGCGCCAGCGCCTGCGGGTCCTTGGAGACCTCTTCAGGCAGGAATTTGAGGGCGACAAAACGATGGAGACGGGTGTCTTCGGCCTTGTAGACCACCCCCATACCACCGCCACCTAACTTCTCGACGATTTGATAATGCGAGATGGTTCGGCCAATCATGGCTTTGCCTCAGGACACGTGTCCAAAGGCATGGGAATGGTAGTCGGAACCGGGCGGGGCGTCAAAGAAGTTCTGGATCGGCGTTCCAACACGCCACGATGTGCCCGAGCCGCTTACTGTAAAGCGGCTTGCGTAGCTTTGACGATATCGTTTCCGCTCTGCGAGGTGTAATACACGCTTGAGGCTTCTGCAGCGACATTGTTGTTGTCGACGGTGATGGTGCCCGTCCCCCCGGATGCGTTGAAGATCACGTTGTTCACGTTGGCTGCCGTAGGGAATCCGCTGGTGATGTCCATGGACCGGATGCACCCACTGCCACCCTGTGACTGGCATGCGGCGCTGATCCCCACGAACATAAAATCCTTCGCCAGGCGCGAATTAAAAAACTCGGTCAAGGGAGACGCCAAGACACCGGTTGTATTTCCTACGGACAACGCGAGTGGTCCATTGGCTGTCGTCCCATTCAGCTTGAAGGTGGCATCGGCAAACCCGATGTTGTAAGAGCGCTGCACGCTGCGTGCCGGAGTTATCGTTCCCCACGACATACAAGAACGCCGTTCCGAAAGCTGCGCCAGAGTAGTAGGCGTTGTTGAAGTCGCCTTCCAGAACTGCGTTCCCGCTGGCGGTGCCGACGTTCACGACAACCTTACTGGCAGCCGTCAGGTTGGTATCAGCCTGTGCCGCAACGGCATTGGCTCCGGTTCCGCCTCCGGCAAATGCGTACACCTTCTGGCGACTGGAATCCACTACCAGAGGCGCCGCAGTGATTCCGGTGCCCGGAGAATACAAACGCTCCGGAGATGCACGACTGCCGGGGAAACGGAGTCGTCAATGTAATCGATGTGCCCGTTGACCGTCGGTCGCGAAGACGTGTCGCGACACGTTGTCATAGACCGGAGTCGAGACGCCCGGATTGGCGGGAATCGTTGCGGGCCAGCCGCCCGTCGTAACTTCCGCGAGCGTTCCGTTGAAAACGCCGGAAAACTTGTGCACCACGCTGGCAGTACCGTTGGTTGTCACGTAAGCAACATCATGCGCGTAATCGACGAATGGACCTGTGGTGGATCCGCCAGCAAGGGCTATTTTTGTGTCGACTGCAGTGTTGCCGGTGCCGGGAACAGCCGGAGCGGTCGCCGAGGTGCCATTCCCTGCGCCGGTGGCAAATTTCAGCACGTGAAAGTTGGAAGTGCCCGCGAGGGTATTGTTTTCGCTGAAAGCTACCTTCTGCCCATTCAGTGAAAGCGCGACCAAACTAGGGACCTGGCCACCACCAACGTTGTAGGCGAACATCACGAGTGGTCCTGTTCCAGCACAAAAGCCTGTTCCGCCGGGATTCGTATAGAGGCGATTTAGGCCGACGATGTTGGCCTGGGTTGCGGCGCCATTTGCCGCAATGCCGGTGACCACGAAATCGGTTGTGCAACTGGGAGCTGCGGTTACATCAAACACAAACTTTGCCGGACCCGAGATTCTTCCTCCGCTTCCGCCCCCGAGAGAAACGGTCCAATCGCGATGACTGACTGCCTTCTTGTGTCTTCGGTGGTGATCGTCTCGGTCACGGTCCCGGTCGCCATCGCGATCGTTGTCACGTTCACGTTCGCGCTCGCGGTCCTCGTCGAATACTGGAAGCGGCCGCGTTGCATGGCGGCGCAAGTATTGGTGCCAGAAACGGGGATCAGCCAGCACCGCGCCGCGATTTTCGCGCGCGACGTCCTCCGAGAAAATCACGTGGCGGCTGCTCCAGTCTTCGACCATGCTGACGGGAATGTGCCCGTTCTCCTGGGCGGCTGACAAAGCCAATCCGCTCCATACCACCGCGCATGCCACCAGGATTTTCTGTTTCACGCTAGCCAATCTCCTGCTTCATGAAATCCGGTCTTTCCGCTACCTGCAGAACTGGGGAGTTGCGACGACCGATGTGTGGCGGCCGACGCGCTCTCGGCGGGAGGAATTATGGCTGTCATCATACCGTTCACTGCTCGGTACTAGAAAGTTACTGGAGTTACCAGCCGCCTGAATCCAGCAGGAAGCTGCGCTCCAATCGCAGAAAGGTCATCTCTCACGACGATTTTCGATTGAACCGGCATTGGGGTTGCGATGCGCTGATTTTTCCGCAGGCCAGCGCCATGGTCTCGAAGGCACGCTCAAACCGGAACTCCGGCTTGCGATAAGGCTTTCGCCGGGGTTTGGCTTCCGTGTTTTCATCTGCTGCGCGAACCTTGACGGCTTCACCCATCGGAGCGTGGCTTCCCCTCGAATGTTCATTCTAGGGAGTAGCAGCGCAAATCCCGAGAACCGTTTCGCCTCACCCATTAACCCACAAGGTACTCCCGGAAGTGCCTGAGGAGAACCGTGACCGCAATCTTTCCGATCAATTTGTGGCGCGCAAGAGTTACGACGGCAATAGTTGTTGGGCTGGTCTAATTCTTAAAAGTTCCGTCAGCAGCTGAAATACCGCAAAAATGGCGAGTTACCGCCGGCAGACTCGTCGCCTTGCTACCTGCATTTGCCACTCCCCGCTCGTTCTCCCTAGAATAGAGAGATACCCTGATCGCGGAATTCAAATATGATTCATTTTCCCGTTCCTGAAGCGCTCACGTTCGACGATGTCCTGCTGCTGCCCTCGCGCTCCGATATTGTTCCCGCGCTGGCTAACACGCAGACCCAACTGACCCGCAACATCCAGCTCAACATTCCGATTGTCAGTGCCGCCATGGACACGGTAACCGAATCGCACATGGCGATCGCGATCGCTCAACAGGGCGGACTCGGGATCATTCACCGCAATCTCACCATCGAGCAGCAGGCCAACGAAGTCGACAAGGTCAAGCGTTCCGAAAGTGGCATGATCGTCGATCCCGTCACGATGTCGCCCGACGCTAAGGTCTCCGACGCGCTCGAGGTCATGCGGAAGTACAAAATCTCAGGCGTGCCGATCACGCAAAAGGACGGCCGGCTGGTTGGCATCCTCACCAATCGCGACCTGCGTTTCGAGACGCGCTTCGATGTTCCCATTCGCAATGTGATGACCAAGGACCACCTGATTACGGTCCCGGTCGGCACCACGCTGGAAGATGCGGAAAAAATCCTGCACGAGCATCGGGTCGAGAAACTGCTGGTCGTCGATGACAAGTACAACCTGAAGGGCCTGATCACCGTAAAAGACATCCAGAAGAAGCTGAAGTATCCGAACGCGGCGAAGGATTCGCAGGGGCGGCTGCGGGTCGGCGCGGCGCTGGGGGCGACGGGAGACTTTCTTGAGCGCGCCGAGGAACTGGCCAAGGCCAAGGTGGATGTGGTCGCCATCGACAGTGCCCACGGCCACTCAACGCGCGTCCTGGAAGCGATCAAAGCCGTTAAAGCGAAGCTGCCCGAGATTGATCTGCTAGCCGGGAACGTCGCGACCTTCGACGGGGCATGCGAGCTCGCGAAAGCCGGCGCGGACGGAATTAAAGTCGGGATCGGGCCAGGTTCGATCTGCACGACTCGCGTCGTGACCGGGGCCGGTGTCCCGCAGATCACTGCGATCGCCGAGGCCGCGCGCGCCACCAAAGACTTGCAGGTTCCAATTATTGCCGATGGCGGAATCAAGTATTCCGGCGACATCACGAAGGCGTTGGCGGCCGGCGCCGGCGCAGTCATGATCGGGTCGCTCTTCGCAGGAACAGACGAGAGCCCCGGCGAACTCATCCTCTACCAGGGTCGGACGTTCAAGTCGTATCGCGGTATGGGCTCGCTGGGCGCGATGGCGCAAGGCTCGAGCGAACGCTATTTTCAAAATGCCGACGAAGCATCCACCGCCATCCCCGGTGTGAACGACCGGGACGGCAACCGTCTCGCCAAGCTGGTGCCGGAAGGCATTGAGGGACGAGTGCCCTATCGCGGTTCAGTCGCGATGATCGTGCACCAGATGGTGGGCGGATTGAAATCCGGAATGGGCTATTGCGGGTGCGCGACGATTCCGGAATTACAACAGAAGACGCGATTCGTACGCATCAGCGGCGCGGGACTGCGCGAGAGCCACGTTCACGATGTCATCATCACGCGCGAAGCGCCGAATTATGCGATCGAGTAAGCGGCGCGCCGGGATCGGCGTTGCGGTCGCTGCGCTTTGAGCACTGACGTCCCACCGCGTGCGGCGATCTGGAAGCCCTGGCTGGCTAGCGCTGCTTTGGCTGGGACTCATTGCGTTCGAGTCTACCAATGCGCTTTCCGCCGCAAAAACCAGCAGGATCCTCTATCCCCTTCTGCATTTCCTATTAGGCCTCGACCCCATCCGCTTTCTGACCTGGCACTTCTTTCTGCGCAAGACGGGGCACGTGATCGGCTATGCGGTGTTGAGCCTGCTGTTTTATCGGGCCTGGAAGGCGACGATTCTGGTTCCCGGGGTTCCGCGATGGTCCATCGTGTGGGCGCGCATTGCATTCACGATGACCGCGCTGGTGGCCAGTCTCGATGAATGGCATCAGACGTTCCTTCCTTCGAGGACAGGTACGATCTGGGATGTCGTGCTCGACAGCAGCGCCGCTCTGGTTGCCCAGATTCTGCTCTATCTTTGGTTGCGACGAAGCGGAGACGCTCCCGACGCTCACGGGAACAGTATCGCTGAGACCCACTATCCCGAACCACCCTCTCGTCAAAGCTCAACACCAGCGACGGACTAGCCCGCCCGCCCCGACGTTGACGTTTTGAGACCTTGCGCCAGAAGCAGAAGAACTGCACAACCGACAGCTGTGCATGAGGAGATGAAAAGCGGCAGGCGGGGACCATACACCTTCCACAGTTCGCCGGTGATCACGCTCGCAAGCAAAGCCGCGATGCTGGTAACAGAGAAGTAGACGCCGAGCGCCCTACCACGCATCTCAGAGGCCACCGTCTCGACCACAAGAGCTTTCAGTACTGGGGCCGTGAGGGCGTAGAAGAGTCCGTAGAAAGCCATGGCAGCCCAGATCATGCCGACGGACGCTCCGATCGCAAATGCGAAGTATGTCAATCCGAAGACCAGATACCCCAAGGCGGCAACCGTGCGCCGCGACATTCGATCGCTAAGACGCCCAGCGGGCCACGCTGCCAGCGTGTAGGTCACGTTAAAGACCAGGCCCAGCAGGGGAGCGAGCGCCACAGGAATGCCGACACTTTCCGCGCGCAAAACCAGAAACATATCGCTCGAGTTTCCCAGGGAGAACAGGGTCACGACGAAAAGAACGTAATAAAAACTGCGAGACAGTCGCGCGTACGCCGGAATCGATGACGGGGCTGGAGTGACCGTAGCACTTGAACAAATGTCCCGGTGTTCATCCCGCAACTCGACACTGCTAGGACCGTCTTTGCGAGTGGCTGCGCGAACCGTTTCCCGGATTCCAAACAGCGCGACTAAGACGCACAAACTGCCGGGTAGTGCAGCCATCCAGAATACGGAACGCATTCCCCCA
Organism: uncultured Acidobacteriota bacterium; assembly: GCA_963745435.1. Classification (GTDB taxonomy): domain Bacteria; phylum Acidobacteriota; class Terriglobia; order Terriglobales; family Acidobacteriaceae; genus Gp1-AA133. The sequence continues at coordinate 52,881 of CAVUXK010000013.1, forward strand.
CCGCGCTCGAGGATCCAGAGAGCGAGCAAGGGACCCGCGATCGCGCCCGCGGAGTCCATGGCTTGAATCATTCCGTAGGCCGAACCGATCCTGTCACCACTTACGGACTCCGCGACCATCACGTCGCGCGCCGTCCCACGCGCTCCCTTGGCAAAGCGATCGACAAAGCGGATGGCCAGCACCTGCCACCAGGAATTCACCAGCGCCAGCAAGGGCTTGACAGCATTCGCCACGATGTAACCAGCGACTACCAGAGGCTTGCGGCGCGGCGAGTGGTCTGCGAGATACCCGGAAAACAGCTTGGCGAGCGAAGCAACGCTTTCGGCAATGCCCTCGATCAGTCCTAGTTGTGCGGGCCCGGCCCCAATGGAAGCCAGAAACGCGGGCAGAACCCAGTAGGCCATCTCGCTGGCGGTGTCATTGAAGAACGAGGTTAGACCGAAAGCGTAGAGATTGGGCGGCGTGCTTTGCTCATGGCCAGCGCGAACATCTGCCATGAAACCGTTCTATCACGAAGAACTGGAAGTTCGCTGGAGACTAGCGGCTGACGACTGGCGACTAGTACATCGCGTCGTACTTGGTCACGTCCCACTGGCCCGATTTCCTCTCGAGCGTGACGGAAAGCAATCCTTCGTAGGCGGTACTGTCGCCGGGAGCGTTCAGCCGCTTGCCGCGATAGTGCAGGATGCGCAAGGGCGGCTGATCTTCCCAGTCGACCAATTGCCATCCAATCAGGGGATGCTTGTCTTCGGAATCACAAATGAACTTCGCATACTTCTTCCGATAGTCGTGTTCCCAGTCCGTGAGTTCCTCCCGGCATTTGCCGTCCTTCAGCGAGCGCATGAATACGGCAGCAGCCTTTTCAGAGGAGTGGTCGCGAAGCGGATTCAGTCGAATAGAATTCGGAATGCCCGTGAGTGAATCACGGTCCTCGGACTTGGCCAGCACCGGCGGCTGGTTATTCAACCAGGCGAGGTAGCCAAGGAAAATCAGCACCAGCAACACGCCGGCGCCGACCGCGATATACATCTGGTTCTTGGTGAACTCCATAGACTGTGCCTAGAGTTTAGGAAGGGATTGCGGAAGCAACAAGTTACCCTCGTTAGAACCTGGAGTACATGTACCGTCGGGAACCTTAACCACAGGGGACACAGAGGTTCACCGAGCGATTCGTAATCTTTCGCTGTGAACCTAAGTGTCCTCGGTGGTTCAAGCCTTTGGATTCTTCAGAAAAGAGAAACGCACCCACGAATGGGTGCGTCTTGGTGAATCGCTGAAATCAGCCTATTTCTCTTCGTCCTTTTTCTCTGGCTCGCTGGCGGCCTGGGCTTCGTTCTGCGCTTGAGCTTGTGCATCGGCCTCTTCCATCGCCTTCTTCGCTTCGGCAACGCGCTTGGCGCGGGCTTCGGCGCGTTTCTCGCGCTTTTCGTCGAGCACCTTTTCGCTGCCCAGCAGTTCGACGAAGGCCTTCTCGGCGCCATCGCCCTTCTGCCAGGTCGTGCGCACGATGCGCAGATAGCCGCCATTGCGGTCGCCGAAACGCGGAGCGATCGTGTCGAACAGCTTGGTCACCGACTCCTTCGTCATCAGGTAAGCCCCCGCCAGACGGCGCGCCGCCAGATCGCCGCGCTTGCCGAGCGTGATCATCTTCTCGACGTGCGGACGCATGGCCTTCGCCTTGGGGATCGTCGTCTCAATGCGCTCTTCGACGATGAGCGAAGTGACCAGGTTGCGCAGCAACGAGCGCCGGTGCGCGGTGTTCCGTCCGAGTTTCCATCCAGCTACTTTGTGACGCATGGGAAAAACCTCAGTTCTCAGTTCTCAGTTGCCAGTTCTCAAGTTACTGGCAGCGAGCGGAAAATCTCGTTGCTCAGTTCCCGATCTACCCAGATCCCGTTCGCAGCCGAGAACTTGAGAACTTGTTTCTTACAGTTCGTCGTCCGCGCCGTAGGCCGACGCCGGCAGCACCTGGTTCGAAGTCGGTCCGGGTACGGCGTTGCCGTGCTCGTCGATCTTCATGCCCAGGCTCAATCCCATCGAGGTGAGAATCTCCTTGATCTCGTTCAGCGACTTGCGGCCGAAATTCTTGGTCTTCAGCATTTCGGCTTCGGTCTTCTGCACGAGTTCTCCGATGGTCTGGATATTCGCGTTCTTCAGGCAGTTGTAGCTGCGCACGCTCAGCTCGAGCTCTTCGACGGAGCGGTTGAGGTTCTCGTTCTTGATCTCGGGCTTGCGATCGTCGGACGAAGCCGCGGTCTCGATCTCTTCCTCGAAGTTGATGAAGATGTTCATGTGATCCTTCACCAGCTTCGCCGCCAGGCCGAGCGCATCCGCCGGAGTGATGGAGCCGTTGGTCCACACTTCGAGAGTCAGCTTGTCGTAGTCGGTGATCTGTCCGAGACGCGCAGCTTCCACCGTGTAGTTGCACTTGCGCACCGGCGAGTGGACGGAATCGATCGGAATGAAGCCGATGCCGAGATCCTCGTCGAAGTTCTTGTCGGCAGCGACATAGCCGCGGCCGCGCTTCAGACGCATTTCCATATCGAGCTTGCCGCCTTCGCTGACGGTGGCAATGTAGACGTCCTTGTCCAGCACTTCGACGTCCCCATCCGCCTCGACCATGCCCGAGGTGACGACGCCCGGCGCGTCCGCGCGCAGGTAGATCGCCTTCGGCGCATCGCCCGCAAGCTTGAACGGAATCTGCTTCAGGTTCAGGATGATGTCGGTCGCGTCTTCCACCACGCCCGGGATCGACTGGAATTCGTGCAGCACGCCTTCGATCTTGACGGCGGTCACGGCCGCTCCCTCGATCGAGCTCAGCAGCACGCGCCGCAGGGCATTGCCGATGGTGGTGCCGAAGCCGCGCTCAAAGGGCTGCGCCCAGAACATTCCGTACTTGTCGGTGAGCGAGGCGGTGTCGGTGGCGAGACGTTTTGGTTTTTGAAAACCCTTCCAAAGCATGTGTTTCTCCTTCGGCCATTTGGCTCATTGCCGGCTTCCTGAACAGGTCCAAGGTTCAGGTCAAGTGCTGGCAAAGGCGGATCTGGCACGAACAGACCGTTAAACCAGTCGTCAGTCTCTAGTCATCAGTCGCCAGCAAAGAATTACCTAGCGACTGAAGACAGGCGACTAGCGACTACTTGCTGTACAACTCGACGATCAGCTGCTCGTTGACCGGCAGCTGAATCTCTTCGCGCTTCGGCAGAGACAGAACGCGACCCTTGTAATTGTCGCGGTCGATCTCCAGCCAGGTCGGCGCATTCTGGTGACTCGCGAAATCCTTGGCAAATTCCAGCATGGGCAGCTTCTTGCTGCCTTCGCGAATCGTGATTTCCTGCCCCGCCACCACTTCGAACGAAGGGATGTTCACCTTACGCCCGTTGACGGCGATGTGCCCGTGGCGCACGAGTTGGCGAGCCTGGCGTCGCGACATCGCAAAACCCAGGCGATAGACAACGTTATCGAGCCGCCGCTCGAGTTGCTGCAGCAAGATCTCGCCGGTCACGCCCTTGGTGCGGAAAGCCTTCTCAAAGTAATTTCGGAACTGGCTTTTCCTGCGTGAAGTACATGCGCTTGGCTTTCTGCTTTTCACGCAGTTGGAGACCGTAGCCAACGATTTTGGCTTTGCGGTCTTTTCCGTGCTGTCCGGGAGCGAAGTTACGCTTTTCGATCGGGCACTTGTCGCTAAAGCACTTGGTGCCCTTCAGGAATAGCTTTATGCCTTCACGACGGCATAGACGGCAAACTGCATCGGTATAACGTGCCAAGTTTCTTCTCCTTTAGATGACCGGTTTACAGGTTTGGCTTCACCCTTCATCCCGGACGGTAGAACAGTCGTCAGTCGCTAGTCGTCAGTCGTTGGCGAAAAGCGTGATTCCGACGAAACCAACTTGGAAACCTACTACACTCTGCGCCTTTTCGGCGGACGGCAGCCGTTGTGCGGAATCGGCGTGAAGTCCTTGATCGACCGGACTTCGATGCCTGACGCGGCCAGTGCGCGAATCGCCGACTCTCGGCCGGATCCCGGACCGCTGACGCGCACATCGACCGAGCGGACGCCGTGATCGCGCGCCATGTTGGCAGCGTTCGAAGCAGCCTGCTGCGCCGCGAATGGCGTGCCTTTACGCGATCCACGGAAGCCGAGCGAACCCGAACTCTTCCACGAGATCACGTTGCCCGGCCATGTCGGTGATGGTCACGATCGTGTTGTTGAAAGACGCCTGCACATGCACCAGTCCATGCGGGACGTGCTTGCGCTCTTTCTTCTTGAACGTCTTCTTCTTGCCTTTTTTCTCTGGTGCGGCTGCGCCGCCCGCTGCTGCTGGTTTTGCCATAAAACCTCAGGTCTCAGGTGTTAGGTCTTGGGTGTTAGGTATTAGTTCTCTGAATCCAAGGCCTTTAGGTTTTCCTCAGACCTGACACCTAAGACCTAACACCTGTTTCTTACGTCTTCGCCGCGGCCTTCTTCTTGTTCGCGACCGTGCCCTTGCGCGGTCCTTTGCGGGTGCGCGCGTTGGTGTGCGTGCGCTGTCCGCGGACCGGCAGGTTGCGGCGGTGACGGTATCCGCGATAGGAACCGATTTCGATGAGCCGCTTGATGTTCATCGAAACTTCCTTGCGCAGATCGCCTTCCACCATGCCTTCGGCTTCAATGACCTGGCGGATGCGATTGACTTCGTCTTCGCTCAGGTCCTGGACTTTCTTGTTGGGATCGACCTTGGCCTGCTCGAGAATCTTCGCCGAGCGCGGATCGCCGATTCCGTAGATGTAAGTGAGCGCGACACTCGCGTGCTTGTTCCGCGGAAGATCGACGCCTGCAATACGTGCCATAGAAATTAAACCCTTCTGCTTGGTAGCTACTTGCTACTGGCTTCTAGCAAGCACCTTCTGCTAGTAGCCAGTAGCTAACAGCCAGAAGCCGCTTCAGCCCTGGCGCTGTTTGTGTTTCGAGTTCTCGCAGATCACCCGCACCACACCCTTGCGGTGGATGACCTTGCACTTGTCGCAAATTTTCTTTACCGATGCTCGTACCTTCATAAACCCAGCTTTCAGCCGTCAGCTCTCAGCCTTCAGCAAAAATCCTATTTGTAGCGATACACGATGCGGCCGCGATTCAGGTCGTAGGGCGAAAGCTCAACCGCGACCTTGTCGCCAGGCAGAATGCGGATGAAGTTCTTGCGCATCTTTCCGGAGACATGCGCCAGCACCTGGTGCTTGTTTTCCAGTTCCACTTTAAACATCGCGTTCGGCAGGGGCTCAATCACCACCGCCATTACTTCGATCGCGTCTTCTTTGCTCATTAAAATCAGTTCTCAGTTGCCAGTTCTCAGTTCTCAGTTTTGCCAACCCGTCGACTGAGCGCAACGGGCGGGCCTGCCATCTTCGATTTCCGGTTCTCCTTTTCGGATCTGAACTCGGCTTGCGCATGCTCGCGCCCACTGAGAACTGAGAACCGAGAACTGAGAACTGCTTTCCTACTGCGTCAAAATCACGGTCCGTCTTTCGTTACCGCCACGCAGTGCTCGAAGTGCGCACTGTAGCTGCCGTCGGCGGTCACGGCGGTCCACTTGTCGCTCAGCACCCGCGTCTCCGGCTTACCGAAATTCACCATCGGCTCGATCGCGAGCACCATGCCTTCCCGCAATCGTGGGTTCGGGCCGCCCGAGCGGTAATTCGGAACCTGCGGTTCTTCGTGCAGCTTGGTTCCGATCCCGTGGCCCACAAATTCACGAACCACGCTAAAACCAGCAGCCTCGACATGCGTCTGCACCGCGCTCCCAATATCGCTTACCGAATTCCCGATGAGCGCTTTTTCGATCCCGCGATACAGCGACTCTTCGGTGATCTTCAGCAACTTCTGCAACTCCGGTGAAATTTCGTCGCCCACCGGCACGGTGATGGCTGCATCCCCGTAGTATCCGTCGAGCACCACGCCGCAATCGACCGAGACAATATCGCCCGCGTTCAGCTGGCGCTTCTCGGACGGAATGCCGTGCACGATCTCTTCATTGATCGACGTGCACAGCACGCACGGATAATCGTAATAACCCTTGAAGGCTGGCTTTGCGCCCAGATCCTTCATCTTCTGTTCGGCCGCGCGCTCCAGATCCATCGTGGTCGCGCCCGGCACCACCAGGGTACGCAGATGATCGAGCACTTGCCGTACGACACGGCCGCTCTGCCGCATCTTCTCGATCTCCGCCGGAGATTTGCAAACGATCGCCATCTAGACCTGGTTATCGATAATGCAGAAAATCTGCGATGTCACCTGGTCCATGGGCAAATCGCCGTTGACCGTCATCAGCCGGCCCTTGGCCTGGTAGTAGTCCGCCACGGGACGCGTCTGCACGTCAAACTCGTTCAGCCGTTCCCGAATCACTTCCTCGCGGTCGTCCGCGCGGATGACAAGCTTTGTCCCGTCAACGTCACAAAGCTCATCTACCTTGGGAGGTTGAAGGTGAACGTTATAGGTGCGTCCACAGGTGGGACAAGAACGACGCCCGCTCAGCCGGCGCAACAATTCATTATAGTTGACATCCAGCCGGATCACAATCGGCAACCTGTTGCAGCCACTTGACTTGTCAAAGAACTCATTTTCCAGGAAGGCATCCAGCCAGCCTGCCTGCGCCGCGGTTCGCGGGAATCCATCCAGAATAAATCCGCGCTCGCAATCGATTTCACGAAGCCGGTCGGCCACCATGGGGCAAACCAGTTCGTCGGGCACCAGCTGTCCGCGCTCCATGACTTCCTGCGCTGCGCGACCCAGCCGGGTTCCGGTTTTCACGTTCTGCCGCAGAATGTCCCCGGTGGAGATCTGCGGAATTTTATAGTGCTGCTCAATCCGCTTGCCCTGAGTGCCTTTGCCAGCTCCTGGCGGGCCCAGCAGGATGACGGGTCCAATCGTGCGCGAGGTTTCCTGGGCCATCGAGGTGGCCACCTCCCTCGATTTCTGTTGCCGGGCAACGTGGCCCGGGGTCCTATTCTTGCGCGAGCCCTGCAAAGCTCAGCCCGCCAACGCAGGGAACGGCTACCAACGGCGGCCCTTGATGCGCCCACTGCGCGGCGTGAACCCATCATAGTGGCGCATGATGAGTTGGGCTTCGATCTGCGTTACCGTGTCCATCGCGACGCCAACGACGATCAGCAGCGATGTTCCACCGAAGTAAAAGTTAACGCCCAAACCGTGAGTCATCCAGACGGGAAGCTTGTCGAAGAACGTACCCCCCAGCCACCACGGCAGGCTGTTCAAGTGAATACCTGTGATCATCCATTCCGGGATGAACGAGATGATGATCAGGTACAGCGCGCCCACCAGCGTGATGTGCGTGAGCACTTCGTTGATGTAGTCGGCGGTGCGCTTACCCGGGCGAATGCCCGGGATGAACCCGCCGTACTTCCGCATGTTGTCGGCAACCTCACTCGGGTTGAAGACAATCGACACGTAGAAGTAGGCGAAGAAGATGATTCCGACCGCGTAAAGGAGCGTGTAGAGCGGCTCGCCCCAGCCCAGGTTGCGAATCAAAGCGCCGAAGTAGCGGTTGTCTTTCAGTCCGTAACCGACGGTCTGCGGCAGCGTCAGAATCGACGACGCGAAGATCACCGGCATGACGCCGCCCGCGTTCACGCGCAGCGGAAGGTGAGTGGACTGTCCGCCCATCACCTTGCGGCCCACGACCCGCTTGGCGTACTGCACAGGAATGCGACGTTCGCTTCGTTCGACATACACGATGAACGCCACTACCACGATCATGACGGCGAGCAACATGGCGATCGCGACCGGAGTGAAAGCGCCCCAGGCGTTGGTCTTGACCTTGTCGTACAGGTCAGCCACGCCACGCGGCAAGCCCACCACGATGCCGGCGAAAATCAGCAACGACATGCCGTTGCCCACGCCGCGTTCCGTGATCTGCTCGCCCAGCCACATGATGAAAGCGCTGCCCGTGGTCAGGGTCAGCATCGTCATGAGGACGAAGCGCGGACCCGGCGTCAGCACGAAATCCTGGCTGCCCTTGGTAAGACTGATCGCGATACCGAACGATTGGAGCGCGCTCAAAATAACGGTCAGGTAGCGCGTCCACTGGGTGATCTTTTTGCGCCCGAGTTCGCCTTCCTTCTGCAGCTTGGCCAGCGGCTCGTAAACCACCGTCAGCAACTGCAAGATGATGGACGCCGTGATGTACGGCATGATGCCGAGGGCGAAGATCGTGAGCCGGCGCAACTGGCCGCCGCGAGAACAGGTCGACGAATCCCAGGAAGCTGCCCCGGTTCTGCTCGAAGAATTGCTGCAAGTTTGTCGGCGTTGATGCCCGGGGTCGGAATGTGGCCGCCCAGCCGGTACACCGCCAGCATGGCCAGCGTGAACAGAATGCGCTTACGCAGATCGGGGATGCGAAATACGTTGGCCAGTTTCTCGAACATTACTGCAAGACCTCGAACTTGCCGCCGGCCTTGGTGATCTTCTCCTGCGCCGACTTGGAGAACTTGTGCGCGTGCACGGTGATGGCACTCTTCAGCTCACCATCGCCCAGAATCTTCACCGGATGCTTGGTCTTGATGACTCCGGCCTTGCGCAGCACGTCGGGATTGATGGTCGTCTCGCCCAGCGCGGCCAGCGCTTCCAGATTCACGATCGAGTATTCCTTGCGGAAAATGTTGGTGAAGCCGCGCTTGGGCATGCGGCGGTGCAGCGGCATCTGGCCGCCTTCAAAGCCGCGCATCATGCGCGAACCGCTGCGCGAGCGCTGCCCTTTGTGGCCGCGCGCCGAGGTCTTGCCCATGCCCGACCCCATGCCGCGCCCCACCCGCTTGCGCTTTTCCGACGACTTCTTCGGTGCTCGTATGTTCGATAAATTCATGTTGTTTTCCAAAACCGATTACGGTCCAACCCTAGGCTAAACACCAAAGAGACCTAGGGCCTGCTAATCAACAATCTCAACCAGATGCGGCACCTTTTTCACCATGCCGCGGATCGCTGCCGTGTCGGGGCGCTCGATCACCTGATTCAAGCGGGTGAAGCCGAGTCCCTTGACTACCCGTTTGTGCTTAACCGGGGAACAAATCGCCGACCGCACCCACTTGATGTGCAGCTTCCCCGAACTTGCCTTCGCTGTCGTTTTGCCAGCCATCAGATTTCCTCAAAAAGCTTTCAGCTCTCAGCTGTCAGCAGTCTTGGCCTTCCGTTCCATCGCACGAATGCTCTCACTGAAAGCTGAGAGCTGATGGCTGAAAGCTTTTTACAGCTCCGCTACGTTCTTGCCGCGCAGTGCCGCAACGGCTTCCTTGTTCTTCAACTTCTTCAGCGCGTCGAACGTCGCCTTGATCACGTTGTGCGGATTCGTGGTGCCAATCGACTTGGTCAGCACGTTCTGCACGCCCGCCGACGTCATCACCGCGCGCACGGCGCCGCCGGCGATCACGCCCGTTCCTTCAGGAGCCGGCTTGAGCAGCACGTGTCCCGAGCCGAAGCGGCCGAGGACCAGGTGTGGAATCGTGGTCTGCGTCAGGTTCACCTTCACCAGGTTCTTCTTCGCTGACTCGATGCCCTTTGCGAATCGCCTGCGGCACTTCCTTCGCCTTGCCGGAACCATATCCCACCACGGCTGCGCTGGGATCTCCGACCACGACCAGCGCCGCGAACGACAGATTTTTGCCGCCCTTGACGACCTTGGTGACGCGATTGATCGCCACTACCTGATCTTTCAGCTGGTAGTGTCCTGCATCGAGCTTCTTGATTACGCTTGGCATCAAAACCTCAGATTCATTTGGTAATCGGGTAATTTGGTAATTGTGTAATTTGCAAACCACTTCGATTTTCGAAATTACTCAATTACTCAATCTCCCAATTACTCAATTCTTCTAGAACTGCAATCCGCCCTCACGAGCGGCGTCGGCCAGCGCTTTCACGCGGCCGTGATAGATATACCCACCGCGATCGAACACCACCTTGGTGATGCCCTTCGCCTTGGCGCGCTCGGCGATCGCTTTGCCGACGTCCTTCGCCGCGGCGACGTTGCCGCCGGTCTTCTTGCCTTCGCCCTCGGCGCTGCTGGCCGAAACCAAAGTCTTGCCGTGCAGATCGTCAATCACCTGCACGTAAATGTGGTTCAGCGAACGGTACACGTTCAGGCGCGGACGCTCCGCCGTGCCTTGCATCTTCTTGCGGATCCGGTCATGCACCCGCTGCCGGGTCGCATTCTTTCCTGGTCTGCTTAACATATCTCAGTCCTCAGTCGCCAGTCGTCAGTCGCCAGCAAACATTCCCTGCTTGGCGGCCGAGTTAGACGACAATCCAAATTTCAAGCCTGTCGCGCGCTCCAGCCCAGCTTCGCTGACGACTAGACGACTTACTTCGCTCCCGTCTTTCCAACCTTCTTCTTCAGACGTTCGCCAACGTAACGCACGCCCTTGTTCTTGTACGGATCCGGCGGACGTAACGCGCGCATCTCTGCCGAGACCTGGCCGACTTTCTGGCGATCAATACCGCTCACCGTCAGCTTGGTCTGCTTAGGGTCGACCGCCACGTCAATTCCGGTGGGCAACGGGTACTCGATCGGGTGCGAGTAGCCCAGCGTGAACACCACCATGCCCTTGCCCTTCATCTCGGCGCGGTAGCCAATGCCGACGATCTCCAGGTCCTTGGTCCATCCCTTGGTGACGCCTTCGACGGCGTTGTTCACCAGGGCGCGAGCCAGTCCATGCACCGCAGCCTGCGAGTCATTCTCGCGGATCGCGAGCAGGTGCCCGTCCTTCTGCTCCATCTTGATGCCCTCGGGAAGCGGCGGTCTCCAGCTTGCCCTTGGGCCCCTGGACGGCAACGGTGTTGCCTTCCATCTTGATCGTTACGCCCTTGGGGACTTCGATCGGCTTTTTTCCAATTCGTGACATAAAGTTCTGCTCTTAGCTTCTGGCCGCTAGCGTCTAGCTAGCACCGAATCCCTGAATTTTTGCGCGCTCGCTAGTAGCCAGATGGCCAACTAGCCAGCAGCACCTCTACCACACCTGGCAGAGCAGTTCGCCACCCAGGCCCTGCTTGCGCGCCTGGCGGCCGGTCATGACGCCCTTGGGCGTCGTCAGAATGTTGATGCCGAGACCACCCAGCACACGAGGAATCTCGGTGCGGCGTACGTACACACGACAGCCCGGACGCGACACGCGCTCGACATTCGAGATCGCGGCTTCGTTGTTGGAGCCGTACTTCAGGTACACGCGAATGACCTTGTGGCCCTCTTCTTCGGTGGCCTTGAAGTTCGAGATGTAGCCCTCTTCCTTCAGGATGCGGGCAATCTCCAGCTTCAGCTTGGAGGCTGGGATATCCACTTTCTGGTGCCGCGCGTTGATCGCGTTGCGAATTCGCGCCAGCATGTCTGCGACCGGATCGGTCAACCTCATCGTCTGCTTCTCCTCTGCCACCCGTTTGCTCCGCGCCTTGCGCGAGAACCTGCAGCGGCTTCGCTTCTGATCTCTGTCGTTTGCAGTCGCGGATCCTTGCTCGTTCCTCCAAGAATCGCCTGGCTGACGACTGCAAGACTAGCGACAGCGACTGCTTCCCTACCAGGACGACTTCGAAACCCCAGGAATCTCTCCCTTGAGCGCCAGCCCGCGGAAACAAAGACGGCATAGGCCGAACTTGCGCAGGTAGGCGCGCGGGCGTCCGCAAATCTTGCAGCGGTTGTGCTGGCGCGACGAGAAGACTTTGGCTTCTTCCGTCCTTTCAGCTCGTTTTCAGTCGTTGCCTTACTTTGCTCCTAGCGTCCTTAACGTCGCTTTCAGCTGTCAGCTGCCATGCAATCCTTTTCTCGAAACTCGAAACCTGAAACTCTGAAACCTTACTCTGCGCCCGGAACGGCATTCCCAGATGCTTCAGCAGAGCGCGCGCCTGGTCATCCGTGCCGCGCCGTCGTCACGATCGTGACGTTCATACCCTTCATCTTGTCGACCTTCGCGTAGTCGATCTCCGGGAAGATCAACTGATCGTGCAGGCCGAGCGTGTAATTCCCGCGCCCGTCGAACGATTTGGTCGAAACGCCGCGGAAGTCGCGCACGCGGGGCAGCACCACGCTCACCAGCCGGTCCAGGAACTCGTACATGCGGTCGCCGCGCAGCGTGACCATGGCGCCGATGGGCATGCCTTCGCGCACCTTGAAGGCCGCAATCGACTTCTTGGCGCGCGTGACCACCGGCTTCTGGCCGGTGATCTGGCCCAGTTCGTTCACGGCCGGATCGAGGATCTTCGCGTTCTGCGTCGCTTCGCCCACGCCCATGTTCACGACGATCTTGTTCAGCCGCGGAACCGCCATCGGAGTTCTTCAGGTCCAGTTCCTTCATCAGGGCCGGAGCAATTTCCTTCTCGAATCGCGAGCGCAGCCGCGGACGCTCTTTCGCGCTATGCCGCGCAACTGCCGCAACCCGCGACTCCTGCTTCTCGGCCTTACCGCCCTTTTTCTCTTTATCTTTTGCCATGTCTCTCAGTTACCTTCTCTCACGGTTTCGGAGAGCTTCGAGCCCTGAGCTACGAGCAACTTCCGGTTCGTGAGCACCTTCTCAAATCTAGCTTTCGCTGCTTGCTCGTAGCTCAAGGCCCGAAGCTCGCAGCTACTTATCCAGCGTCGTTCCGCACTTCTTGCAGACGCGCACTTTCTGGTCGCCGCGGACTTCGTGTCCGATGCGCACCGGCCCGCAGGTCGGGCAGACCAGCTGCACGTTCGAAATCGCAATGCGGCTTTCCTGTTCGGCAATGCCGCCCTGCACGTTGCGCTGCGGATTCGGGCGCACGTGCTTCTTCACCATCATCACGTGCTCTACCAGAACCTTGGAATCCGCGGGAAACACGCGGAGGACGCGGCCCTGCTTGCCCTTGTCCCGTCCGGTGATGACCTTCACCGTGTCATTGCGCCGGATATCGACTCGAATATGTGCTGTACTCGCTACTTTTGGCATATCGTCAAACCCTTAATCTCTTCGCGCCCGAGGCTGCGACGACTGGAAACCCTGAAACTTGAAACTTTGAAACTGCTCTTACAGCACTTCCGGCGCCAGCGAAACGATCTTCAAAAATTTCTTCTCGCGCAGTTCGCGGGCGACCGGTCCGAACACGCGCGTACCTACCGGCTCGCCGGTCTCGTTGATCAGGACGGCCGCGTTCTGATCGAAACGGATGTAGGTTCCGTCGCGGCGGCGATGTTCTTTGCGGGTCCGCACGATGACGGCCTTCACGACTTTGCCCTTCTGCACCTGCCCGTCGGGCGAGGCTTCCTTCACGCTGGCGGTGATCACGTCGCCCAGACCGGCGCGCAGGCCCGTCGAGCCGCCCAGCGGCAGAATCATCTGCAGCTTGCGGGCGCCGGAGTTATCGGCCACCTCGAGCATCGTTCTCATCATCACGGCCATGGTCTCAATCTCCCTGTCAGTTCGCGATGCCGCTACTGGGCGCCGTTGATTCCGGCCATCGGCGCTACTTCCGGCACCAGCGCCGTCTTACGTACGATTTCTTTCAGGCGCCACCGCTTCAGCTTCGAGAGCGGGCGGGTTTCTTCGAGCCGCACCACGTCGCCCACGTGCGCTTCGTTCTTCTCGTCGTGCGCATAGAACTTCTTGTCGGTGGAGATGACGCGACCATAGAGCGGATGCGACTTCTTGCGCGTCACCGCGACCACGATGGTCTTGTTCATCTTGTTGGAGACGACTTCGCCTACGACTTCCTTGCGCCGTCCCGCCGCCTTCTGTGTTGTTTCCGCCATTACTTCTTCTCCGTTGTCGCCTGTGCGCCGCGCGACCGCTCGCCGCACGATGGTCTTCACCCGGGCGATGTCCTTGCGCAGGCCGCGAATCTTTTTCAGGCTCTCGGTCTGGCCCATGTTGAGCTGGAACTTCAGCTTGAACAGCTGGTCAGAGAGCTGTTGCTCCTGATCGTGCAGTTCCGCGTCGGTCTGATTGCGAATCTTGTCGGCTTTCATAGTTGCTTCTCGTTTTCTCGTTTCTCAGTGCGCGGTTTCGCGCTTCACCAAGGTCGTGCGCAACGGCAGCTTGTGCGACGCCAATCGCATCGCCTCGGCGGCATCGGTCACGCTTACGCCTTCCATCTCGAACAGGATCTTCCCCGGCCGCACTACGGCAACCCAGTGATCCGGCGCACCTTTGCCCTTGCCCATACGGGTTTCGGCCGGCTTCTTCGTGACCGGCTTGTCCGGAAACAGGCGGATCCAGATCTTGCCGCCGCGCTTCACGAAACGAGTCATGGCCACGCGGCTCGCCTCGATCTGCCGGTCGGTGATCCAGCCCGGCTCCAGAACCTTCAACCCGAAATCTCCGAAAGCCAGCTGGCTGCCGCGCCAGGCTTTCCCGGTCATGCGGCCGCGCTGCTGCTTGCGGTACTTCACTTTCTTTGGCATCAACATAAGTAGCTCTCAGCTTTCAGCTCTTAGCTATCAGCTCGCTCGTAGCTCGTGGCTCGTGGCGCGCAGCTTTTTAGAACGCTCCGCTGGGCACCGCGTTCTGCGCAACCTCACGCTTTTTCGCCGTGAGGATTTCGCCTTTATAAATCCATACCTTTACGCCGATTACACCGTACGTGGTACGTGCTTCCGAGAAGCCGTACTCGATATCGGCGCGCAGCGTGTGCAGCGGCAAACGGCCCTGCAGGTACCACTCCGAACGAGCGATTTCATTGCCGTTCAGGCGGCCGCTCACGCGAACCTTAATTCCTTTGCAACCGAAGCGCAGCGCCGAATCCACCGACTTGCGCATCGCGCGGCGGAAACCCACGCGCTTCTCAAGCTGCAGGGCAATCGACTCCGACACGAGCTGGGCATCGAGTTCCGGCTTGTGCACTTCCTGGATATCGATGAACACTTCGCGGGACGTGCGTTTCTGCAGGTCCTGCTTCAGCTTGTCGATCTCCGCGCCCTTGCGCCCGATGATGATGCCCGGCCGCGCCGTCTTGATGATGATCCGGATCTTGTTGCCCGGACGCTCGATCTCGACCGCACTGATGCCCGCCGACTTCAGCTTGTCTTTCAGTTCGGCCTTGAGCTTCACGTCTTCGAGCAGCAGCTTGTCGTAATCCCGCTCGACAAACCAGCGCGACTTCCACGGCTTGGTGTAGCCAAGCCGGAAACCATAAGGATGGACTTTTTGACCCATAATGCTCCTTGTAGCGCTCTTGTGTAGCGCCGGCGTCCCGCCGGCAGTCGAGTGGGCGTCCCGCCCGCTCTCCGCTAAACTAGCGGCGCCATCAAACCTATTTCTTTGCTCCCGCGGCCTTTTTCCCGACAGCCTTCTTTTTCGCGGGCGCCTTGGCCTTGCTCTTGGCTTTCGCTTTCGGCGCCGCCGATTTCTCTTCTTCGCCCACCACCGTCGCTACCGACTGGCCGTTGCGATTACGCTCCGCCAGCACGATCTGCAGATGCGAGATGCGCCGCACGTAACGGAACGCGCGTCCCATCGGTGCCGGACGAATGCGCTTCATGCGCGGGCCGTCGCTGGCCACGGCATTCTTCACATAGAGCTGGTCCAGATCGACATCGAGATTCTTCTCGGTGCTCAGGAAGTTCGCGTTGTCGATCGCCGATTGCAGAAGCTTGCCAACTGTCGAGGCCACGCGTTTCTTCGTAAACAGCAAAGTGTTGCGGGCGTCTTCCACCTTCATGCCCTTGATGAGGTCCAGCACCAGGCGTGCCTTCTGCGGCGAGACGCGCATGTAACGGGCTTCAGCTCGAAATTCCATGTTCGCGTGTCTCCTTTACGCCTTCGGCGCCGCCGGCGCTGCCCCTGCTGCCGGGGACGGAGCTCCCGGTCCACCGGGTACGCCCGCCGGACGAGCCGCCGCTTCCGTCGCCGCCTTCATGGAGTGACCCTTGAAGGTACGCGTGAAGCTGAACTCACCCAGCTTGTGGCCCACCATGTTCTCGGTGATGTACACCGGAATAAACTTTTTGCCGTTGTGCACCGCGATCGTGTGACCCACCATCTCAGGGATGATGGTCGAACGCCGCGACCAGGTGCGCAGCACCTTCTTCTCGTTCCGCGAGTTCATCCCTTCCACCTTGAGCTGCAGGTGGTTATCGATGAACGGGCCCTTCTTGGTTGAACGTGCCATAAATTCTGCTCTCAGCTTTCAGCTCTCAGCCTTCAGCAAGCCAGGCTTGAGGCGTCTTGCTCGCTTATAACGAGCTACGATTTCTTCCGGCGCCCGACGATGAATGCGTCGGTGCGCTTGTTGTTGCGCGTCTTGAAACCACGCGTCGGCTGGCCCCACGGGGTTACGGGGTGCCGTCCGCCTGAAGTCTTGCCTTCGCCGCCGCCGTGCGGATGATCGACCGGGTTCATGGATACGCCGCGGTTATGTGGACGCCGCCCCAGCCAGCGCATGCGACCAGCTTTGCCGATGGTGACGTTCTCATGATCGGTATTGCCCACCTGACCAATCGTTGCCATGCAATCCTGCAGCACTTTGCGCGTCTCACCCGAAGGCAGCTTGATCAGCGCGTAGTCACCTTCCTTGGCGACCAACTGCGCCGAACCACCCGCCGAGCGCACCATCTGCGCGCCTTTTCCGGGCCGCAGTTCGACGTTATGCACAGTCGTGCCCGGCGGAATGTTGCGCAGCGGCAATGCGTTGCCGACCAGAATGTCCGCGTCGGGACCGCTGATAATCTTTTGTCCCATCTTCAACCCGTCGGGTTGCACGATGTAGCGCTTCTCGCCGTCCGCGTAGCTCAGCAGCGCAATGCGCGCCGAGCGGTTCGGGATCGTACTCGATCGAAATCACCGTCGCCGGGATTCCGGTCTTATCGCGTTTGAAGTCGATCAGGCGCAGCTTGCGCTTGTTCCCACCCCCGCGAAACCGGCTGGTGGTGTCGCCCGAATTCCGCCGCCCGCCCGTTTTCTGCTTGGGCTCGACCAGTGGTTTGTGGGGCTTGTTGGTCGTGATGTCGTCATTGACCAGCGTCGTCCGGTAGCGCAACGTCTGCGTCGTCGGTCTGTATGTCTTGATTGGCATAATTCAGCTCTTCGTCATGAGTCATCAGTCGTCAGCCTCGCTCATCGCCGTCTTTGCTGAAGACTGACGACTGGCGACCAGACGACTACAAATTCTGCGCGTACTCCGGCATCTTTTCGCCGGCCTTCAACCGCACGTACGCCTTCTTCCAGTCCGGACGGTAGCCCGCGAAACGTCCGCGGCGCCGCTCTTTTCCCGGATAGTTCGCCGTGCGCACCGAATCCACTTTCACTTTGAAAATCGACTGCACCGCTTCCTTGATCTCGGTCTTGGTCGCCTGCTTGGCCACCTGGAACACGAGCGTGTTCTCGTTTTCCTTGATCGCCAGGCCTTTTTCCGTGATCACCGGACGGCGAAGAATTTCATAGGCCGATTTCATTACGCCACCTCCGCCGCTTTTTCATGCCGCGTGCGCTTCCGCGGAATCCGGGCCGTCTTCTTCTCGCCGTCGCCCGCCTTCGGCTTGTGCTCGCGCTTCGAGGACGACTTGGTCAGCGACACCTGCAGCTTCTCGATCGCAGGCTGCGTGAAGATCACGTGCTCGTAGCGCAGCAGGTGATACGGGTGAACGCCGTTGCTCTCGATCAGTTCCGCTCCCGCGATATTGCGCGCGCTCAGCTCAAGATTGCGATTGCCATGCCGCGGAACTTCCACCAGCAAAACAGTCTTCTCGATCTTTAGCTTGTCGAGCGCTTCGCGGAAGGCTTTCGTCTTGACTTCCTTCAATTCGAACGTGTTCACGACCGTCAACTTCCCATCCGCCAGTTTCGAAGCCAACGCCGAACGCAACGCGCCCATCAGCTTCTTCTTGGGGAAGGTGTAGTCGTAGGAGCGCGGCTGCGGTCCGTGCACCGTCCCGCCGTGCCGCCACAGTGGCGATCGAATCGATCCGATACGCGCGCGCCCCGTGCCCTTCTGTTTCCAAAGCTTCTTGCCGGAGCCGGACACCAGCTTGCGGTTCTTGGTCGCATGGGTGCCCGACCTCTGGGAAGCGCGGTAGTGCTTGACCGCTTCCCACAGCAGATCTTCGTTCACCGCGCCAAAAACCTCATCGGCGAGATCCATCGTGCCGACCTTGGCGCCGTTCAGGTTATAGATATCAATGGTTGCCATGTTTATCTCTCAACTGCTGCTACTGGCTTCTGGCCACTAGCTTCTAGCAATCTTTCACTCGCCGATCCGACAGTGTTGTCATCCTGAGCGAAGCGAAGGACCTATGCATTTCCTCGGCGCTAGCGACGAGCGACTGACGACTAGCGACTGCCTTACCCCTTCTTCGCCGCGCGCTTAGCTGCCTTCAACGGATCGACCGTAGCCGAACCCGCGAATCCACGCCGCTCTCGCGGTGGCTTCTTCGCGCGCATGATGACCAGATAACCACCGTTGGCGCCGGGCACACTGCCCTCGACCACCAGCAGGTTCTCGTCTTTGTCCACACCCAGGATGCGCAGGTTTCGGACCGTGACGCGCTCGTCGCCCATGTGTCCCGACATCCGCATGCCTTTGAACACGCGCGAAGGGAACGCCGAAGAACCGATCGAACCGGTAATCTGGAACATCGAGCCGTGCGACTTGGGACCACCCGCAAAATGATGCCTCCGCACGACGCCCGCGAAACCACGGCCTTTCGAGATGCCGACGATATCGACGAAACGGTCGCCTTCAAAAATATCGACCAGCACGCGCTGGCCAACCTTCAGGCCATTCGTGGCTGCATTCTCTGCGGGAGCTTCGTCGACTTCGATGGGAACTTCTCGGAGGAACTTCATCGGCGGGAGATTGTTTTTGCCAAAGTGGCCGCGCATCGGCTTGGTGAGTCGCTTCTCTTTCACGAACTCGACCAGCCCGATCTGCGCCGACTCGTAGCCGTCGCGCGTCGCGGTCTTATGCTGCGTAATCACGCACGGACCGGCCTGCAGCACGGTCGCCGGGCGAACTTCGCCCTTCGAATCGAACAGCTGCGTCATGCCGACTTTCTTTCCGAGAATCCCTGCTACCTTTGCCATTTCCTTCTCCATTCCCAGCGTGGCCTGTGGCTATTGGCTGGGGAGCTCCGGGCTGACGCCCTCGCTCATTGTGTCGTCCCTACGGGACTCGCTTTCTCTCTCGCGCCTACCCAGGGCTTACGCCCTGGGCTAATATCTGTCGCCCTTCGGGCTTGGCCCACCCAGAGCCTAGAGCCCAAAGCCAAGAGCCTATTTATGCTCTTTCCCGAACGCTTTGATCTCCACATCCACACCCGCAGGCAGATCAAGTTTCATTAACGCATCCACCGTCTGCTGCGTGGGCTCGAGAATATCGAGCAGGCGCTTGTGCGTCCGGATCTCGAACGCCTCGCGCGATTTCTTGTCCACGTGCGGCGAACGCAGCACGCAGTACTTGTTCTTCATCGTGGGCAACGGAATCGGGCCCGCGATCTGCGCGCCGGTGCGTCGCGCGGTTTCGACAATCTCACCCGTGGACTGGTCCAGGATGCGATAGTCGTACGCTTTCAGCCGGATGCGAATTCTCTCTTTTCCAATCACGTTTTCACTCTCTCACCCCTCCCGGCCGATCCGGGAGGAAAGAACTGGCGGCAAGTTGCAGGCCGCTTTCGTTTGTGTAGCGCGGGCGCCCTCGCCCGCGGCCTTTGCTTGTGCCGCCACTCGCCGGCCGCTTTTGCTAACGACCAGCGACCAGCGACTAGCGACTGCTGTTACTGCACTATCTCCGCAATCGTGCCGGCGCCCACCGTGTGGCCGCCTTCACGAATCGCGAACCGCAAGCCCTTCTCCATCGCGACCGGCGTGATCAGCTCAATCACCAGGCTCACGTTGTCCCCAGGCATCACCATCTCCGTGCCCGCCGGCAACTCCGCCACGCCCGTCACGTCCGTCGTGCGCAAGTAAAACTGCGGACGGTATCCCTTGAAGAACGGCGTATGTCGTCCGCCCTCTTCCTTCGTCAGGATGTACACCTCGGCCTTGAACTTCGTGTGCGGCGTGATCGAGCCGCCCTTGGCCAGCACCATCCCGCGCTCCACGTCGTCTTTGCCAATGCCGCGCAGCAGGAGGCCGGCGTTGTCGCCCGCCATGCCTTCGTCCAGCTGCTTCTTGAACATTTCCACGCCCGTCACCACCGTCTTGCGCGTGTCGCGGAAGCCGACGATTTCCACTTCCTCGCCCACCTTCACCTTGCCACGCTCGATTCGGCCCGTCACCACCGTGCCGCGACCCGAGATCGAGAAAATGTCTTCGATCGGCATCAGGAACGGCTTGTCCAGTTCACGCGCCGGCTGCGGCACGCTCTTGTCCACCGCTTCCATCAGCGCGTCAATCTGCTTTTCCCACTTCGCTTCGCCGTTCAGCGCTCCCAGAGCCGACAGCCGAACCACCGGCACGTCGTCGCCCGGGAACTGGTAGGTCTTCAGCAACTCGCGCACTTCGAGTTCGACCAGGTCGAGCAGCTCGGGATCATCCACCGCATCGCACTTGTTCAACGCCACGACGATGTACGGCACACCGACCTGACGAGCCAAGAGCACGTGCTCGCGGGTCTGCGGCATCGGACCGTCGGTCGCCGCCACCACCAGGATCGCGCCATCCATCTGCGCCGCGCCCGTGATCATGTTCTTGATGTAATCGGCGTGACCGGGGCAGTCGACGTGCGCGTAGTGCCGGTTCGCGGTCTCATACTCAACGTGCGCAGTCGCGATCGTGATACCGCGCGCCTTTTCTTCCGGCGCGTTGTCGATCGAGTCAAACGAGCGGAACTGGATCTTCGGGTTGTGCTTCGACAACACCTTCGTGATGGCCGCCGTCAACGTCGTCTTGCCATGGTCAATGTGACCAATCGTCCCTACGTTGCAGTGCGGCTTATTACGCTCAAATTTTTCCTTCGCCATTGCTCTTTATCCTCAGGGGCTAAAGCCCCGTATTAATTCGCTCAACTAACGGCGCGGCTGATGCCACGCCCAGATACAAACTTATTTCGCCGTGCCCTGCACCTTGGCGATGATCTCTTCCGCTACAGAGCGCGGCGCTTCTTCATAACGCGCGAAGTGCATCGAGTACTCGGCGCGGCCCTGCGTCGAAGAACGCATGTGAGTCGCATAGCCGAACATCTCCGACAGCGGCACGATCGACTTGATGACCTGCGAACCGGCGCGATGCTCCATGCCTTCGATGCGTCCACGCCGCGAACTCAGGTCGCCCATGATCGTTCCCGCGAAATCTTCCGGCGTGACGACTTCGACCGCCATCACCGGCTCGAGAATCACCGGGCTCGCCTTGCGGGCGGCTTCTTTGAACGCCATCGATCCGGCGATCTTGAATGCCATTTCGTTCGAATCGACGTCGTGATAGCTGCCGTCGTATAGCGTCGCCTTCACATCGACCATCGGATAGCCGGCGAGAACGCCGCCTTCCATGGCTTCCCGAATGCCCTGATCGATCGGCTTGATGTATTCCTTCGGAACCGTGCCGCCCACGATATCGTTGACGAATTCGTAGCCCTTGCCCGGCTCGTTCGGCTCCAGGCGAATCTTCGCGTGACCGTACTGTCCGCGGCCACCCGTCTGCCGGATGTACTTGCCTTCCGCTTCCGAAGGTCTGCGGATGGTTTCGCGATACGCCACCTGGGGCTTGCCGACGTTGGCCTCGACTTTGTACTCGCGCATCATGCGGTCGACGATGATTTCCAGATGCAACTCGCCCATGCCGCTGATGATGGTCTGCGCGCTATCGGGATCGGTGTGAACCTTGAACGTGGGGTCTTCCTGCGCCAGCCGGCCCAGCGCCATGCCCATCTTTTCCTGATCGGCTTTCGTCTTGGGCTCGACCGCTACGGAGATGACTGGCACCGCGAACGTAATCGACTCGAGCGTAATCGGATGCCGCTCGTCGCAGATCGTGTCGCCCGTCGAGACGTTCTTCAGTCCAACCACCGCGCAGATGTCGCCCGCCAGAATTTCCTGGATGTCTTCGCGCTTGTTGGCGTGCATCTTGAGCAGGCGCCCAATGCGCTCCGTCTTCTGCGTACGCGAGATCAGAACCGACTCGCCCGACTTCAGCTGTCCGGAATACACGCGAATAAAAGTCAATTGGCCGACGAACGGATCGGCCATGATCTTGAACGCCAGCGCCGAGAACGGCTCTTTGTCGTCTGGCTTTGCGCGTGATGTGTTCGCCGTTTTCCGGATTGATGCCCTGCGTCTCGGCAGTATCCAGAGGCGACGGCAGGAAGTCCACCACCGCGTCGAGCAACGGCTGGACGCCCTTGTTCTTGAAGGCCGTACCCAGAACGACCGGAAACAGCTTCAGCGCGATCGTCGACTTGCGCAGCGACTTCCGCAGTTCTTCGGCGGTGATTTCCTCGCCTTCCAGAAACTTGTGCAGGATGTCGTCGTCGTTCTCGGCAACCGTCTCCACCAGCTGAGTATGGAATGCTTCCGCCTTCTTTTGCAGTTCGGCGGGGATCGCCTCGGTGACATATTCCGCGCCCATGGTCTCGTCGTTCCAGACGATCGCCTTCATGTTGATCAGGTCGATCACTCCACGAAACTTGTCTTCCTGTCCGATAGGAATCTGGATCGCGACCGGCTTGGCGTTGAGGCGCTTGCGAATGGTGTCGATGGCATGCTCGAAATCGGCACCCATCTTGTCGATCTTGTTGATGAAGCAAATTCGCGGGACGCCGTATTTATCTGCCTGCCGCCATACTTTTTCCGACTGCGGCTGCACGCCGTGCACGGCGTCAAACACCGCGACCGCGCCGTCAAGCACGCGCAGCGATCGCTCCACCTCGGCCGTGAAATCGACGTGGCCGGGCGTATCAATAATGTTGATGCGAATATCGCGCCAGGTGCAGGTGGTCGCCGCGGACGTGATGGTGATGCCGCGCTCCTGCTCCTGCTCCATCCAATCCATCGTGGCCGTGCCTTCGTGGACCTCTCCGATGCGGTGCGTCCTGCCCGTATAGAACAGGATGCGCTCCGTCGTAGTGGTCTTGCCGGCATCGATGTGCGCCATGATGCCGATGTTTCTGCAGCGCTCTAATGGGACTGTTCTGGCCACGGCTGTTCTCAACTCTTTCTGGGGCTCAAAAATCAGCTGTTAGCTCTTGGCTCTTAGCCTTTAGCCAAACCGCTCGCATCCTGGACTCAAGCCAAGAGCTAACGGCTAAGAGCTAAAGGCTGCTCTTCTACCAGCGGTAATGCGCGAACGCCTTATTGGCTTCCGCCATGCGGTGAACGTCTTCCTTCTTCTTGATGGCCGCGCCGCGACCATTCGCAGCGTCCAGCAATTCGTTCGTCAATTTCTCGGTCATGCCCTTTTCGCCGCGACCGCGCGCATACGTGATCAGCCAGCGAATCGCGAGCGAAGTGCGCCGGTCAGCATTCACCTCGACGGGCACCTGGTAGTTCGCACCACCCACGCGGCGCGTCTTGACTTCAAGCAGCGGCTTCGCGTTCTCGACCGCTTTCTTGAACAGCTTCAGAGCCTCGTCGCCGCCCTTGGCCTGCAGTTGCGTGAGTGCTTCATAGAAGATGCCCTGGGCCGTCGACTTCTTGCCCTGCCACATCATCGAGTTCACAAACTTGGTCACCAGGTCTGATCCGTAAACTGGATCATTGGCAACTCCGCGCTTTGCGATATGTCCTTTTCTAGGCATTTCAGCTACTAGCTCCTGGCTCCTAGCTTTTAGCTAGACCGCCTTCCCATCGACCTAAAACTGTCCCGCCGATCCGTCTTCGCTAGCGACTAGCGACTGACGACTAGCGACCGCCTTTACGCTTTCTTCGGCCGCTTCGCGCCGTACTTCGAGCGTCCCTGGTTGCGGCCCGCGACGCCCACCGCGTCCAGCGTTCCGCGCACCACGTGATAGCGCACGCCCGGCAGATCTTTTACGCGACCCCCGCGGATCAGCACAATCGAGTGCTCCTGCAGGTTGTGGCCAATGCCGGGAATGTAGGTCGTCACTTCGATTCCGTTGGTAAGCCGCACGCGCGCGACCTTGCGCAGCGCCGAGTTCGGCTTCTTGGGCGTTTGCGTGTACACGCGGGTGCAGACGCCACGCTTCTGCGGGCAGGACTGCAATGCCGGGCTCGCCGTCTTGTAACGGGGCTTCTTCCGACCGGAACGCACCAATTGATTAAACGTAGGCACTCTTTGCTGCTCCTTCAGCAGGCTGGTGCCCGGCGCACTCAATCCCGCGCACGCGCACACTTGCCATGCATCTGCTGTTCCCCGTTTCCGGGCTGACCAGCGCACAACGTGCGCCAGCCATATTTCTCACCGGGCACAAAAGTCGCCGGAAAGAAGATTTTGGTTTCCC
The DNA here is from genome assembly GCA_963745435.1 of uncultured Acidobacteriota bacterium. GTDB lineage: Bacteria > Acidobacteriota > Terriglobia > Terriglobales > Acidobacteriaceae > Gp1-AA133. The sequence continues at coordinate 77,191 of CAVUXK010000013.1, forward strand.
AATCAGACTAATGCCGACGACGGTGGCACCAAGCCCAACTTCGGAGGTGCTCCGTTTCGTCAACCTTGCTTCGCATAGCTTCTCGACGGGCGAGAAGTGAGCGCGAAGCATTTCAGCGAGGAAGCTCTCAGATCGTCAGATACGAGAGCATGTTGTTTCCAAAACTCAGCCGCTCTTCGGAGGCACCGCGCGCAAAAAAACGCGCGGCGTGTGAACCCACCGCTTCCAGGCAAGCCAGAATTAACTCGCGGAACCTTTTAAATATAACAAGTGCCGGCAAACATCGTCAACACTATAGCTCGCATCTGAAAGCAGGCGCAGGAACGACGGCCAGCCCTTGCTCAAAAACGGGCTCGCCTCTACACTGAACGTTTTCCAGCAGATACATGGACTCGCCGGAAGGCTCGCAACTCGCCCCGGCGGGGAGGATGCATGCGTCGGTTTGTTTCTCGGATTTTTACAGCATTTTTCATAACCGTTTGTTTTGCCAGCCTCAATGGCTGTGGAAGCAGCAATCCCGTCGGAACCTCGGTAACGCCGACTCCCACTGCTGTCGACTTGAGTCCTACCACCGGGAGTCTCGATCTCGGCGCCACCCTGTTATTTTCGGCGCGGCTTACGCCGTCATTGACTACACCGGTTGTCTTCACCTCCAGCAACCCTAGCGTATTGAGCTTCGTGCCGTCGGCCGGTGGCCTGGCCTGTGCCGGGAAATGGGACACCCTCGCCCGAATTTGCGCTCCGCAAGGAGCCGGCGTGACGCAGGTCACGGCCACTGCAAACGGAGTGACCAGCGCTCCGGTGACGGTTTACGTCCATGAGCACGTTGACCTGATCACGGTTTCCGAGATCAATCCGCCCATTCCGCAGCCGGACTGCATCACGCTGGCGCAGGGCCCCGGAATCCAGAACTTTCTCGAGTTTCAAGCGCAAGCCTTTCGCGTGACCGGCGGCACGCAGATCGACATCACGAACACCGTCGGATCGTTCACCTTTTCGCAGACCAATAACGCAGTCGCCAAGCTGAGCACTTCCGACCCGTCGCTCAACAACAACAACGGCAAGCAGATCACGCAGGCGCGTTTTACGGCAGCCGCGCCCGGGCTGACCCAGATTTTCGCTACCGTGGCGGGAGTGACCAGCCAACCAGCGCAGGTTCCCGACTCGCACGCGATCAAGCATCGTTATTTTGAAACCTGCCTGGTGCAATCAGTGAACCTGCAAGTGGGAAACGCCGCGACCAATACTTCATTCGCGGTCGCTAATAACACTACGGGCGTCACGCTTACACCCACAGTCACGGACCGCCTGGGGAACCAACTCAAGAATCCCGTCCCCACAATCACTTATTTTTCGTCGTCCGGCGCCAACGCCACCGTGTCTGGCGGAAGTGGCACTGCGAGCGGCACTGCCTCGGTTACGACCAAGGCTACGGGCGGAGTCAGCATCACCGCCGAATGCCTGCCGCCCTCTTGCAACGTCGGAGTGCAGCCGGTTCAACCCGTGTACTCCTCCACGACGCCATCGCTCGGCAACTACGTCGGCAACCCAATTGTCGGATTAATCACCGGAACGCCCGCTGGTACGGGGACGGTCTACGTCACGACGACTCAGTGTGACAGCGGCCCCACAGGTCCCATCACTGGATGCCAGCCCTTCCTAATTCCAATAGACATAAAGACGAATGCTCCGGGGCTCAGCACGACCCTTCCAAGTTCCCCGAACTCGCTCATATTCTCCCCTCTACCGGGGACGACAAGTGCGGGGAAAGCCGCGGCGCTGAAGGCCTTTCTCGGCAGCTCAGCCGGACTCATCGTGTTCAGCGCTGGCTCTTCCACGGCGGCGGGCACCGTCTCTCAGTTCACCAACGTTCCTGGCAAGGTGTTGGCCGTGTCTGTCGATGGCGACAAGGTCATCGTCTCCGACACGAAATCCATACCCAACCAGGCCTACATCGTTAGTGGTCTTTTAGGCACTACCAGCCCGACGATCGTGCCGTTGCTGTTGACCGGAGTGACCGCTGCCGACTTCTCCCCTGACGGGTTGAAAGCGTTCCTGCTCGCGCCGGCAGTATGCACAACAGCACCCCAAGGGTCATGCAGCACCATGTACGTGTATTCCCCGTCCCAGGCTATGAAAACGGTCAGCGTGCCACTACTCGGACCGCCACCTGACGTTTCAGTTTCGTCCTACGTGAACGGCACATTGGTCTATCTCGCGGGTCCGAATGGCGTCACGATGCTCAATGCTTGCGACACGACCTATGGACAAGCGGCCTCGTTCTCGGGAGGCCATCCCACACTGTTCCGTGCCATCGCGGACGGAGTTCGAGCCATCGGCGTGGAATCGCCGCGCATCGATATCTTCGATGTACAGGTGCAAGCACCGCATCCAGCGACATCTCCGAACGATCAGTCGACGACTTGCCCCTTCACGGCCACTCCGACGGGGTCAACTTTCCTCAACCTGGGGCAAGGCACCTTCACGCCGCTGAAACTACTGATCGCACCCGACTACTCGCGTGCTTACATCCTGGCCAGCGACCTGGGAAGCATTTTCGTAGTGGACCTGGGAGTGAACGCCGTCTCGGCGATCCCGCTCACCGGAAATCCCGCCCCGCTGGATGCCAGCCTCACGCCTGACGGCACTCTGATCTATGTCGGCGCCAACGACGGCTCGGTTCACGTTGTCAGCACAGTCTCCGGAGGCGATCTCCAGCAGATCACATTCTCGACCGCCAACAACAGCAACAAGACGAGCCTCTGCAGCAACGTCCCACAAACCTGCAACCCGGACCTGGTGGCCGTGCAGCCATAATCGCCTTACGTCGACCGGATCGATAAGAAGAAATTTTGGGAACAGCGTTGGGAAGGGCACGGCTTCAGAGGTTGCGGAAAAACTCACTTTGGGCAAGTTTTTGGGAAGGGCACAACTTCAGTTGTGCCGTTAATCGTTGAAAATATGTCAGCGCTTTAGCGCCTGAGGTTCGCTCTTGTTCATGGCCGCTGCGATTGGGCTGTAAGGGGGCTTGCTACGCTCGCGCCTTTTCCAAATCCCGCCCAACGCTGTCGAGCACGCCATTGATGAACTGCACCGACTCCGGGCTGGAAAACTTGCGCGCGATCTCGATGGCTTCGTTGATCACAACCGCGCGCGGCGTATCCGGATAACCCAGGAATTCTGCCACAGCGCTGCGCAGAATGTTCCGATCCACCGCCGCCATGCGTTCCATGCGCCAGTGTTCCGCGTGGCCTTCGATCAGCTTGTCGATATCGACGGTGCGATCGGTCGCCGTACGAAAAAGGTCATCGGCAAAACCCCGCACATCGTCCCCAACTTCCTTACGCTCGGCCCAGAACGTCTTCCGGACCGCATCCGGCACCTGCTTGCCCATGTCCGCCTGAAACAGCATCTGCAGGCACAGCTCGCGAGATTTTCTTCGGGTTCCCATAAAGCAGTCGTCAGTCGCTAGTCGTCGGTCGTTAGCGGTTCCGTTGAAGGGCGCCGCATTGGTGAGAAGTTGAAGGCCAGTTTACAGGAAGGCTGGGTCACGAGATCGTAGTTTTGGCGAGATTCTATTTGCCGCTTCTCTTTTTCGTCGACTTACTCGACGGTGGACGACGAGAGGATTTGCCCACGACCGAAAACCGACGACCAACGACCGGGCTCTTCGCTTTCGACGACCGACGGCCAACTACGTTTTTCCTAGCGACTGATGACTGGCGACTGACGACTGCCTTTAAACCCGCCATTTCCACCGCCGTCAGAGCCGCCTCGAATCCCTTATTCCCCATCTTTAATCCGGCGCGATCGATGGCCTGTTCCAGCGTGTCGCACGTCAGGACGCCAAAAGCGTGCGGCACGCCAGTTTCCTGCGCGGACTGTCCGATCCCTCGCGCACACTCGTTCACAATCACGTCATAGTGTGCCGTGTCGCCGCGCAGCAGACAGCCCAGGCAGACGATGGCGTCATACTTGCCACTCTCGGCGAGCATGCGCGCGACTGAAGGAATCTCGAAGCTGCCCGGCACGCGCACGATCTCGATGTCTTCCCTTCGTGTACCCGCGCGCCGCAGCCCATCAAGAGCGCCCTGCAACAGTCGCTCGGTGATGAACGCATTGAAGCGGCTCACAACGATGGCGAAGCGCTTACCGGCGCCATTCAGATCCCCTGCGAGGCCGTCCGGGAGCTCTTCCGGCAACCCGTGCACAGTAACAATGATTTCTCCCGGCAGCGCGAGCGAAAAACTGCGCTCTCCGGTTTTCGAAGAAGCCGAGTCCATCAGCACTTTCAGCTTTTGTTTCTGAGCGATGGCAAATACATCGTCGGGATTGCTGACCTCGAGCACGATCAGCCGGTTGATGTCTTTCAAGTGATCCAACACTTCTTTCGGATACTCCGACGGCAACGCATTCACGCTCAACAGTCCGACTGGAGCCGAGAACACGGCAGACCGCTTCTCGGTCTCTGCAAAACGCTGAAAGCCGATCGCCTCTAGAAAGGCCGTAAGCGCGCGCAAGTCTTCCGGCTTGGTAACGTAGCGCCCGATATGGAGAGACTTGAGCATGATTCAATTTCGATTCACCACAGAGTCACAGAGCCACAGAGAAAACCAAAAAAAAGACTTGTCATCCTGAGCGCAGCGAAGGACCTGCTTTGCTTTGCACTGCCTGCGACAAAAGACCTGCTGCTCTGTCTCTGTGTCTCTGTGGTGAATCGCTTTTACTTTCCCTTGAACGCGGCCGCGCGCTTCTCAAGGAACGCGGTCGTGCCTTCTTTCTTGTCTTCCGTAGCACAGCAGACGCCGAACAGCGTGGCTTCGAGATACAGCCCCTCGGCGAGCGGCAGGTCGAGCCCGTGGTTGACCGCTTCCATCGCGTACTGGATCGCCAGCGGCGCGTTGGCGATGATCTTCTGCGCAATCGCTTCGGCACGCGGAATCAATTCGGCAGGCGCCACGACTTCGTTCACCAACCCGATCCGATGCGCTTCCTCGGCCGAAATCATTTCGCCGGTCAGCACCAGTTGCATGGCGATGCCCCGACCAACCAGCCGCGGCAACCGCTGCGTGCCGCCGTAACCTGGAATGATGCCGAGCTTCACTTCCGGCTGGCCAAGCTTCGCGTTGGAACTAGCGAGCCGCATTGTGCAAGCCATGGCAATCTCGCATCCGCCGCCCAGTGCGAAGCCGTTGATGCAGGCAATCACAGGTTTGCCCAGACTCTCGATCAGATCGAGCACCGACTGTCCGCGATGCGTATACTCCTTGCCCGAGACGGCATCGTGCTTCGAAAGCTCGCCGATGTCGGCGCCAGCAATGAATGCCTTCTCGCCTGAGCCCGTCAGGATGGCGACACGAATGGCGGAATCGTTCTTGATGTCAGTGAATGCCACGCGCAGTTCTTCCATGGTCGCCATGTTGAGCGCGTTGAGCACCTTGGGGCGGTTGACGGTGACGTAGGCAATCGAGTTTTTCTTTTCGTATAAAAGATTTTGGAATTCCATCAAGCATCTCCGTCAAGAAGGATGAATTCGTAACGACGTAATGTTCGTTGTGCAATAGAAACGTCTGGCACTTGGAGTCAGTAATAAGACGGCAACACTCAGGGGCAGCATCAAGACTTCGGCTGTATTCCAGTCCAAAGTTCTTTCTGCATAGAGAACAGCGGCTACCCAGAACGAATCCGTAATGAGCGCAAACCACCAACTGGAGTCTGCTTTCCGAAGCAGGGCGATGGCACTGACAACTGCCAGGAGAACTTCAGGGTCGGCCACGGCCCACAAGCCTCCATATCGAACATAAATCACCGCTGGAAAGAGCATATGGCCCGCAATCACAAACTGCCCGATTATCGCCGCGATGACCGTCAGCGGTCGATTTGAAATTGTTAAGCTTCGAGCTCTTGAGTCCGTGCCCATTCTCGCAGGTGAAAGGACAGCAATGATCACAGTGTATTCGGACGTGGATTGCTCGGGTCCGAGTAATCGTAAAAACCCTTACCGGTCTTCCTCCCGTACCAGCCCGCCATCACCAACCGCTTCAGCAGCGGAGGCGACGCGAAGCGGCGCTCCTTGAATTCGTCATACATGACGTGCGTGATGTAGTAGGTCGTATCGAGGCCGACAAAGTCGAGCAGCGTGAACGGGCCCATCGGATACCCGCAGCCCAGCTTCATTGCGTTGTCGATGTCTTCGATCGAGCCGACGCCTTCTTCGTACGCACGAATCGCGTCGAGCATGTATGGCACGAGGAGCCGGTTCACGATGAAGCCGGTCTTGTCGGAGGTCCGCACCGGCACTTTGCCCAAGTTTCTTTCCGAATTCGTAGGCGGCGTCGTACACGTCGGGAGCCGTGGCGATGGTCTTGACGACTTCGACCAGTTTCATCAGCGGAACAGGATTGAAGAAGTGCAGGCCGATGAAGCGCTCCGGCCGCTTGACGGAGGTCAACAACTCGGTCACCGAGATCGACGAAGTATTCGAAGCAAAGATCGCGTCCTTCTTCACGATCGGATCGAGCGACGCGTACATCTTCTTCTTCTCTTCGACGTTCTCGATGATGGCTTCGATCACGATGTCGCAATCGGCGAGGTCCTGCTTGTTGGTCGTGCCTTTCAGGCGCGCGCGGATCGCTCTTTCTGCTGCGCGGTGATGCCGCCCTTATCTACCGGACGCTCTGCAAACTTCGCCAGCGACTTCTCGATCCCGGCAAAGCCCTTGTCGAGAAACTTCTGCTCGACTTCGAGCACCGTAACGTCAAACCCGGCCATCGCCGCAACTTGCGCGATGCCGGAACCCATCAGACCGCAACCCAGAACGCCTACTTTTTTGATTTCCATATGAGTCCTTTTCTAACCACAGAGGGCACGGAGGATCACAGAGGGATGAAACCATCTGCTCCCTTAGGAAATTAAGCCTCTCTCTTCAGGAAGAAGTAATGTCTGTGCAGGCCGCGTAAAGCGACTCCACAAAACTCAACAGTTCTCGATCATTGCCAACCGAGGCAATCTCTCCAAGAGACTCCATTCCGCCAAGGGATCTCGCAGTTCTGGCTGCGTGCTTTTTTATGACATCGACGGTACTGTCCGACCTTCAGTTCTTCCCTCCATGCTGCGAAACAAGACGGCATTCTCTGTCAGGTGCCGAGCCTCTAACAGACTGTTTCGCCATATGCGAGTAGCTCTTCGTATCTGGCAAGCTGTGGAACTTTCTCTCAACTCCGTGGCCCTCTGTGTCCTCGGTGGTTTAAGAAGTTACTGAAAGCTCTCCACCACCATCGCAATCCCCTGCCCGCCGCCAATGCACGCCGTAGCCAGCCCGTACTTCTTCTTACGCCGCTTCAATTCGTAGAGCAACGTAATCACGAGCCGCGTTCCAGTTGCGCCCAGCGGATGGCCCAGTGCGATTGCTCCGCCATTCACGTTGACTTTGCTGCGATCGAGCCCCAACTCTTTCTCGACCGCGAGGTACTGCGCCGCAAAGGCTTCGTTCACTTCGATCAGGTCGATGTAGTCCAAAGTCAGCCCGGCGCGCTGCAGGGCCAGTTTCGTGGCCGGCACCGGTCCGCGGCCCATCAGTTTCGGGTCGACGCCGGCGATGCCCCAGTTCACGATACGGCCCAGCGGGCTCAGGTTGCGCTTCTGGGCCTGCTCCACCGACATTACGACCACGGCCGCGCCGCCATCGACGATCCCGCTGGCGTTGCCGGCCGTGACGGTCCCGCTCCTGCCCGAACGCCGGACGCAGTTTGGCCAGACCTTCCATCGTGGTCTGCGGGCGCCGGTGATCGTCTTCGGTGAACATCTCCCCGCTCAACTCGCGCTTGTGATTTCGCAGCGGCACCGGCACGATTTCTTCCTGCAGTCGCCCCTCTTTGTAGGCTGCGTCCGCCATCTGCTGGGAGCGCAGCGCGAACTCATCCTGCATCTGGCGCGTGATTCCCTGCTGCTCGCCGTACAGTCTCGGCGGTGTTCGCCATGTAGAGGCCGCAGTAGGAATCGAGCAGCGCCACCATCAGCGAGTCTTCGAGCTTACCGCCCGGAGCGAGCGTGAAGCCGTCGCGCCCGCGGATCACGAACGGCGCCTGGGACATCGCTTCCATGCCGCCGGCGAGGACTATCTTGGCTTCGTCGGTCTGAATCATCTGCGCCGCGTTCACGATGGCCTGCATACCTGACCCGCAAAGCCGGTTCACGGTAAGCGCCGGCGTTTCGATGGGCAGGCCCGCGCGCAGACCTACGTGCCGCGCGCCGTAAAGGGCGTCGCCTGAAGTCTGCTGCGCGTTGCCAAACACGACGTGATCGAATTCTTTCGGATCGATTCCCGATCGCTCGATGGCGCCCTGCGCCGCGACCGCGCCCAGTTCCTGGGCAGTAAAGTCTTTCAGTTTGCCGCAGTAGCGCCCCATCGGCGTGCGCGCCCCGCTCACGATTGCGATGTCTCCCGGTTTCAGCATGAAGTCCTTCTAGAAGAGGCCAGATGTAGGTAGCAAACTTGTTAGTTTATCAAGAAACACTGTGAGCTTCGAGTCACGAGCGGCGAGCGATCAAAGCTTACGAGATTTCGATTCGATGCAGGGCGAGACGTCTTCAGAATTGCTCGGGAGGGACGCAGATCAAAGGCCGGTAAATGGTGACGGCCAAAATGCTAAATGCCAGGTACCAAATGCCAAGGGTTGACTTTGATGAAGTCCGCTGCTTGAGGGCTCGCAGCTTCTACGCCACCGCTGCCGAGGCCAGGCTCGGCGCCAGCGACAAGACTGTACCTGCACCTTGGGTCAGCGCATCGTGCAGGGCTTGTTCGGCACGGTTGATCACTTCGGTAACGATATCCACCGGATCATAGCCTGACCGCATCACCGCCTCGGCCAAGCCAGCTGAAAAGGGCACAGACTGATCCTTCCCGGGCATGTGGACATCCGCCACCAGCTTGCGCAGTTTTTCGACCGCGAGCAGCGCTTCTTTTTCCGCCGTGTCGCCGAGGATGATCGCGACCGTGGTCGTGTCGTAGCGGAAGGCCAGGTCGTTCGACCGGATGTTGGCGGTGAAGAGTTGTCCCACCTGCTCCATGACCGCTTCCAGGGCAGGCTCGCCGAACTCCTTGATCATGGCGCGCCCCGCGCCCGAAATGCATCAGGAGGATGCTGAATGGAGTTGCCTGTTGCGCGGCTCGCTGGGCTTCGGCCAGCACCAGATCGAGATAGGACGCGCGTTTCAGCAAGCCGGACTTTTCGTCGGTGACCGAGAGGTTGCGCACCAGCCGCCGCAGGCCGGCGTTATTCAACGCGATCACGACCTGCTCGACCAGAGTCTTCAGAACCACGATTTCCGAAGGATGCCAGTTGCGTTCGGAGCTCTGCATGAAGACCAGCACGCCGATGTGATCTTCCCCATCGACCAGCGGCAACGCGAGCAGAGAAGTTACACCCAAGCTCGGCCAGCGCTCGCCGTATGGGCTGCACTTCGGCGGAGCTCAAGCGTATCGGGAATGCTGACCGTCCCGCGAGTTATGGCCAGGTCCTGACAAGCGGTGACCACCGAAGCGAGTGCCGCCGATTCCCCGCTGCCGGTTCCGTCTGCGTGATATTCCTGCAGCGCCGTCGGCGGCAGGCCCGGCTTGCGCATCGCGGCCACGCAGCGCGTAACCTTCCACTGACCGCCAATTTCGTTGGCGGCCGTCGCCAGCACGGCGTTGGCATTGTTCTGGTGATACAGCTTGCGGGTGATTTCTGCGACCCGCGTGAAGCTGCTGACGTCGGCTTGCTCGCCGTTCACGGCTGGAGGCACAGCCAGAGGCGTTGCCGGTTGAGGAGCAGGTGTAGCCACGGGAGCGGGCGGCACCGGGGCCGAACCCGCATATCGCGGAGTCATTCCCGCCGCCAGGTACAGTCGCTGCAGATCTTCGTTGCGCTCTTCCTCGCGCGGGAACAGTTCCTGAATACGCTGCAACCGTTCCACGGCCTTCGTGCGCATTCCGTACTGCACCAGGATTTCTGCCTGCAGCATCAGGTCCTGCAGGGCGGCCGCACCGAGCGTCGGCTCCTCCGCGCGCGCGGCTTCCGGAACCGATTTGTTCATCGAGGTAAGGCGCGAAGCAATGACCTTGAACCGGTCATCCGGAATTTTTCCCTGCAGAATTTCCAGACGCTTCTGATGGCCGCGCTCGTAGGGATCCACGTCGGCTGCGCGATCCAGGCATTCGCCAGCCTTCTGAAAATTCCCCGTGCTTACGTAGAGATCGAAAAGCTTCAACAGCGTCTGGCAGTAGTCGTTCTCACGATTCGACGAGTTGAAGAGCTCGCTCAGGAACTCGAGCATCTCAGGAGACGAACGATGCCCGGTCGTCAAATCCTGCATGGTCGCCACGAACGCGCGACGCTCGCCGCGTTTCCGCTGGAACATTTCCAGCTTGCGAGCCAGGGCGACGGCCTCTGCATCCTGCTGGCTGTCAATCATTTTTCCGATCAGATCAACCAGTTGCTGAATGCGACCGGGGTTTTGTTCGAACAGCTGCCAGACCAGGGGCTCGGCCTCTGCCAGGCGATTGGCCGCCAGCAAGGCCTGGCTGTAGTAGTCGCGCAGCTCAGGCGAGGGATTGCCCGCGATCACGTGCGGCTCGAAGATGAATATCGCCGCGCCAATTTGTCCCTGCTGCAATAGGTTCTTGCCATACGCCAGCGCAATCCGCGGATCGCTGGCATCTTCCGAATAAGCTCGCTCGAAATACTGTGAAGCGTCGCTGCCCGCAGCTTCGGCCAGTTCCGCCGACTTCAGGAAGGCGGCCGCGGAAGTCTTGCTCTCGCCCAGTTGCGAGCACAGTTCCGCCATCCGCAGGTAGTTGCCTTGGGTCGGCTCGAGCGTCACGATGCGGCTCACAACCTGTAGCGATTCGGCCTTCTTGTGCTGCTTGGCAAGATCGTCGAGTGCGTTCTCGTAGGTGCCGACCGCGAGCTTCTTGTTGGAATTCTCGAGCAACTGACCGAAGCGGAATTTCTGTTGCCAGGTCGGGCTCCCATGTCGGGCCAGTTTCTTGTAGGTCAGGCTGGCACGCGTGGCGTCGCCGAGTCCAATTTGCCGCTCGAAAAGATCGCCCAGCAGCGAGACCGCTTCGGCGGTGCGGCTGAGCGAAAGACACAAATCCGCTGCCATCGACCGGACGTTGTCATTCTCCGGATCTTCCAGCAGGACTTGGAGATATTCCTCGAGGGCGTCGCTGGTCTTGCCCCTTTGCAGGAGCTTCTCCGCTTGCGCGACACGCTTCGCGATTTCGGCTCGATCGGCCATGGACAAGGTAATTGGGGAGTAACCTGCATGGTGATTCTAGGAGCAGGGGTGGGGGGCAGCAATGCAGTAACGGCCCACGTCCGTTACGAAGGTCATTCCGGCTTTGAACTTTGGGACGTAGGTTCCTTTTCTGGTATACGTTCCAGATGCCGAAGCCTCGCAACCCTAACGAAGAGCAGGGACTTCGTCACGAACTCAGCGCCGGGCAGATCGCGATGGTTGCGGTCGGAGGATCGATTGGAACCGGTCTTCTGCTCGGCTCCGCCAGCGCCATCGGACTCGCCGGGCCGGCCGTCATTCTGAGTTACTTGCTCGCCGCTTTTATCAACTTTACGGTGGCCTGCGCGCTCGGCGAACTGGCCTGTGCGCATCCGGCGGCCGGGTCGTTTGGCGTCTACGGCGACCTCTACCTCAACGACTGGGCGGGCTTTCTTTCCCGGGGCGGATACTGGGCGGCTATCGCGGTTTCCATCGGGACCGAACTGGTCGCGTCCGGGATCTACATGGGGTTGTGGTTCCCGAGTGTTCCCAGGATTGTGTGGGTCGCCGGTTTTTCGCTGGGCCTGCTGCTGATCAACCTGATCGACGTCGGCGAATATGGCCGCTTCGAATTCTGGTTTGCCATGGTGAAGGTCGTCACCATCGCGGCCTTCATCGCGCTGGGCGCCCTGCTGTTGGCGAACGGTCACACGGCTCCGCAATACGTTTCGCAGGGAGGGTTCTTCCCGCAAGGCTTCCTCGCCCCGCTTCTGGCAATGACGTTTGCGATCTATGCCTTCGGAGGGATCGAGTTTGTTGCCGTGTCTTCCGGCGAAGCGCGCTCGCCGAATGAGATCGCCAAAGCCATGCGCATCACGTTCGCGATGCTGACTTTTCTTTACCTGGGCGCGATCGCGGTGTTGGTCGGGGTCATGCCCTGGAACCGTGCTGGCGCGAGCGAAAGCCCCTTCGTTACCGTGTTTCGTTCGGTCAACATCCCGGGTGCCGGCCACATCATGAATTTTGTGGTGCTGACGGCGGCGCTTTCAGGAGCGAACGCAGCGCTTTATGTCTCTTCGCGCATGCTGTTCTCGATGGCGCGCAGCGGATGGGCCCCTGCGCGCCTCGGGCAATTGAACAAGCAAGGCTCGCCGAAACTGGCCGTGCTGATTTCGTCTTACGGGATCGTGGTCGCCCTGGTCATGGAGAAATATGCGCCCCGCGACGCTTTCGAGTTCATCCTGCGCGCTGCTTTCTTCGGCATGATGCTGTCGTGGATCGTCTCGCTGGCTGCGCACATCTCGTTTCGGCGCCGCGCCACGGCAGAGATACTTCAGAGCCTGCCCCTGCGTTCTCCGCTCGGCGGTTGGGGATCGATCGTCGGCTTCACGGTCATCTGTGCTGTGATCTTGAAAGGCTGGTGGGATTCGCGCGTGAACCTCATCAGCGGAGTTTTGTATCTGCTGCTGCTGACGGCAGCGTGGTGGATGATCAAGAGGGGCAGGAAGTAGGAAGAGTTTCGAGTTTCGAGTTTCTTGACCGTAGCGCCGGCATCTTGCCGGCAGTCGCGAGGGCATCTTGCCCTCGCTTCGGCGGACGAGACGCAGCGGCGGGCGAGACGCCCGCCGGACTGCCGCCGAGACGGCGGCGCTACAAAAAAACCCTCGCAACGTCGCGGAGAATGCGGCATCGCGTCTGAGCCGAGAGCCGAGAGCCGAGAGCCGAGAGCCGAGACCGAGAGCCGAGAGCCGAGAGCCGAGAGCCAAGAGCCAAGAGCCAAGACCCGAGAGCAAGCGCTAAACTATTCTCATGTCTGACCCACTCCTCCGCTTCCGACCCGAGTTCCCCATCCTCGAGCGCACCAACTACCTGATCAGCAACTCGCTCGGCGCCATGCCTCGCGGTGTCTACGACGCGATGAAAGGCTATGCCGACACCTGGGGTAACCGCGGCGTACGCGCCTGGGAGGAACGCTGGTGGATGCTCGCCGCTCAAGTCGGCGACGACCTTGGCGCACTCATGAACGCCCCGAAGGGCAGCGTCTCCACTCACCAAAACGTCACCACCTGCCAGGCCGTGGTCGCTTCTTGCCTGGACTTTTCCGGCAAGCGCAACAAGGTCGTCTACAGCGATCTGAACTTTCCCTCGGTGATGTATTTCTGGGAAGCGCAGCGTCCATTAGGCGCACGCGTTCACGTGGTGAAAACCGACGGCATCAGTGTCCCCACTGAGCAACTGCTCGATGCGATCGACGAGGACACTTTGGTTGTCCCGATCTCGCACGTGATCTTTCGCAGCGCCTACATTAACGACGCCGCGGCCATCATTGAGAAAGCGCATAAGGTCGGCGCGTATGTTGTGCTCGACACCTACCACTCGCTCGGCACCATGCCGCTCGACGTACAGAAACTCAATACCGATTTTGCCTGCGGAGGCGTTCTGAAGTGGTTATGTGGTGGACCGGGCGTGGCCTTCCTTTACGTGCGCCCCGATCTCGGCAAAAAACTTCAGCCGCGCTTCACCGGATGGCACGCACACCATGAACCATTCAATTTCGAGCCTGCTCCGATCCGCTACACAGATCCGCCCTACCGTTTCATGAACGGCACCTTGCATATCCCATCGCTCGAAGCCGCGCGCCCAGGCATCGCCATCATCACCGAAGCCGGCGTCGCCAACATCCGCGAAAAATCGAAGCGCCAGACCGCTCGCTTGATGGAGTTGGCCGGTCAACATGGCTGGCGCGTCAACACTCCGCGCGACCCAGAACGCCGCGGCGGTACGGTGTCGATCGACATGCCCGATTCGCAAGCGGTCTCGCAGGAACTGATTCGCCGCGAAATTCTGGTGGACTGGCGACCGCAGGCCGGCGTGCGCTTCTCGCCGCATTTTTATACGAAGGATGAGGAGATCGACGCTGCGATTGCGGCGGTGGAGGAAATCGTGAAAGAAGCGGTGCTCGGTTGCTCGTAACAGGCACTGTTAATGAGGGACATTTGTTAGCGCCGTTGTCATCCTGAGCGCAGTCGAAGGACCTATGCATTTCGCGCGCGCCGCGCTACATCTCGCCGTAGATGATCACCCGCTCCGCAGACTACGTCGAATACTGTCGCGACACGGCGCGGCGCTTGCGCAATCTCCAGGATCTTGCACTTCGCGGGAAGAACAAGCAGGCCCTCACACGCCGCGTGCAGGAACGCATTGTGCGCGAAGTCGCGTTGACGGCAGATGACGACATTGTCGACATCGGATGCGGTGACGGCACGCTCCTTCTCCTCGCAAAGAAAGCCGGCGTCCGCAGCGCCACTGGGTTTCCACGCCACGGAAGAAGAATCCGCCATCGTGCGCAATCTCGGGGTCGATGCCCGCCAGGGTTTTACCGACTCCCTTGCCGCTTCGCCGATGAATGCGCTTCCGTCGTGGTCTGCAACAACGTTCTGCTGATTGTGCCGCGTGAAAAAATCCCGGCCAGCCTGCGCGAGATTCACCGCGTGGCCAAGCCCGGGGCGCGCGTGCTGATCGGCGAAATTCCGTTCGAACCGGGTCCACCGCCGGAACCGGAGTTCGTCACCGCTCGCGAAACCCTGGCCTACCTGTATCGCAAGTACGGACTGCGAACATTTCTCGGAATGCTGCGCCGGATGATTTACTGGAAAGTAACGGGCCAGCCCATGACCATCCGCTACGGAAGCCAGGTTTCGTTTTACGCAGAGCCCGCGGAGTTCATCGCCATGGCGCAGTCGGCCGGACTGGAACTGATTCGCAGCTGGCAACACGAAGATCCCGCCAATCGATATAACTACTTGTTCCGCAAAGCCGACCCGTCCGCGCGATCCATGCCAAACCCCCAAGCAGACTCGTCCCATTCGGCCGCGTAACGTTACTGACGTAAGCGTTGTTCGAGCTTTTTCGCTGCCTCTTCCGCACCCGCCTCGCTATGCTCAAACCCAGGCACAGAGCGGGATTCCGCCGGTGCCCGGACGCCACTCGTTTGAATTTTTCGTTGCCACCTTCGTTGCACTCAGGCGACGTCCTGCTGATTGCGGCCGCCCTCGGCGCGATCACCGGACTCTCGCTCTTCTTTCACGGCTTTTCACTTCTGCAGCAACGTTGGCCGGTTCCGATCCATCGTCCCGTCAAATTATCCGCGCCGGGTTCCGTGCTCGATCAAACTGCGAATGCGTCTGCAGCGAAAACTGTTGGCAGTGCGACCAGTGAACCGCGGAGCGCTCGCCCCGAAGTCATCAAACTCACGCCTCAGGAGTCGGTCGACACCAGTTCCGCCTCCATGACCCAGCAGGGCCGAATCGCGGCTGCGCTGTTGAAGGCAGGAGTCCCGAGCCCGGCAACGTGGACGCACGAATCTATGCAAGTCACAGTGCGGGTGGAAGATCGATCGACCAGCAAACCCACTGCTACCCCTGAAGCCGATGTCTCGCGCGTCCTGCAGCAAGGTGCCGCCGCGTCCGACTTCCGCATTCCCGCGCTGAATCAGAACGCTCCACGCCACTCGAACTGGAAGGCCACGCTAATGATCTGGGGAGGCCCGGCGCTGGCCCTGGCCTGCATTTACATCATGGCCGCGCATCTGGGGTGGCTGTAGAACCCAGTCGCTAGTCGCTAGTCTTCAGTCGTCAGCCAAGCCCAAGGTGCGAAGTGCCGGGAAGGAAAGATGTGCCGGGAATGATTGACCCGAACCCCTAGGAATTGGTGGATCGAGGAAGCTGCCGGAGACTTGGGATTCGCTACGACTAGCGACTAGTGACTAGCGACTAGTCTGTCACCTTCCTTCTAACCCACCGACCACGATTCCCCCGTCTCTCGAGCGCGGGGTTATTTAGAATGTCAACGTGTCTGACACGGTTCGAATCGGGATCATCGGGGACTTCAACACTGAGTTTCGTTCGCATCACGCGACCAACGACGCCATCCAGCACGCAGCTTCCAAGTTGAAGTTGAAAGTGGAGTCCGAGTGGCTGCCCACGCCTACTCTGGCCGCGCCGGAGGGCCGCAAAATACTCGAAAGTTTCGACGGCCTGTGGGCCTCGCCCGGCAGCCCCTACAAAAGCATGGACGGAATGCTGAAGGGCATCGAGTTCGCGCGCACGCGCGACTGGCCTTTCCTCGGCACCTGCGGCGGCTTTCAATACACGGTGATCGAGTGCGCCCGCAACGTCCTGGGCATGAAAGACGCCGACACCGCCGAGAACAATTCCGGATCGAAGAACATTGTCATCTACCCAGTGGCGTGCGCGGTGCCCAACCGTGCCTCAGATGCGCCCAAGTTGTCAGGCGTCGTGCCCGAGATCCGTATTCGTCCTGGCTCCTATCTCGAAACGTTCTACGGCGAGAACGTGATCAAAGAAGAGTTCTTCTGCAACTTCGAACTGAACCCGGAGTTCGAATGGTGCTCGATCGAAGCCGGCTTCCCCATCGCCGCCCGCGGCCCGGCAGGCGAAGTCCGCGCCATCGAATCGCCCACGCACCGCTTCTTCATCGCAACGCTGTTCCAGCCCCAACTGAGTTCGACAGCCAAGAAGCCGCATCCGCTGGTAGTAGCCTTCGTCCAAGCAGCCGCCGACTGGGGAAGAAAGAAACTCGACGACAGCGTGTTGGAATAGTCACCGAGTAGTGATCCCAACCCCAAATGTCATCCTGAGCGCAGCGAAGGACCTATGCATTCCTGCATCAAGCAGCAAACTTCATGCCACAGTGTTCCTATTTTTTGAATCCTGAAACTAGAAACTGGAAACCTCCCTCCGCTATCCTTGCCAATCATGACCACGACTAACGCGCCGCACAAGCAAGCATTCCTCTCCAAGGGCATGCCCGTGGTCCTCGCGATGTCGGCGGCGCTGCTGGTACTCCACTGCTACCTCAATAATCGCTATGACTTTTTCCGCGACGAGTTCAACTATCTCGCCTGTGCGCGCCACCTGGCCTGGGGATACGTTGACCAACCGCCGCTCATCCCGTGGCTCGCGCGCCTGTCTCTCACAACGCTCGGCGATTCACTCCGCGCCATTCGCTTTCTGCCCGCGCTTTTCATGTCGCTGACAGTACTCCTCACTGCGCAGATCGCCCGAGAACTTGGCGGCCGCGCCTTCGCCCTGATCTGCGCCGCAGCCGCGGTCATCGCCGCGCCGTCCTACCTCAACGACGGCGCCATGCTCACCACCAACTGTCTGGAACCGTTGCTCTGGACCGGGTGTGCGTACTTCGCAATTCTTGCCGCCAAGCGCGAGGAGCCTCGTTACTGGTTCTGGTTCGGAGTGGTTGCCGGCATCGGCATGCAGGAGAAGTATTCCATCGCCGTTTTCGGATTCGCCATCGTCGTGGGACTGCTGTTTACCGAGCAACGCCGGATATTTCTGGACAAATGGATCTGGCTGGGAGGCCTCGCGGCCTTTCTCATCTTCCTGCCGAACCTGTTATGGAACATTCACTACGATTTCCCATTCGTCCAACTCATGCACAACATCAAGGCCGAGGGCCGCGATGTCGTGCTGAGTCCACTCGAGTTCTTCCTGCAGCAATGCCTGCTGATTCAGCCCATCGTCGCGCCTCTGTGGATCGCAGGCGTCTGCGCCTTGCTGTTCTGGCGCCCGTTTCGTGCGTATCGTTTCCTCGGCTGGGCGTATCTGGTCGGCCTCGCGGTCTTCATCGTTCTGCACGGCAAGAATTACTACCTCGCGCCGGTCTACCCCATGCTGATCGCGGCAGGCGCTGTGATCTTTGAGCGCGCCCTCGATCGCCCGAAGCTTGGCTGGTTGAAGCCCGTGTCGGTGATCGTGATTCTCGCGGGCGGCGCGTGGATCGCGCCCGTCGCCATGCCGGTCCTGCCGGTCGACAAGTACCTCGCCTACCAGGAGAGGCTTCCGTTTAAGGTTCCCCGGAGCGAGCACAGCCACATGGCGGTGGCCTTGCCGCAACACTTCGCCGACCAGTTCGGATGGCATGAGATTGTGAGTGAAGTCGTGGTTGCCTGGAATCGAATCCCGGCCAGCCGAGCGCGCCGATTGCGGCATCTTCGCGCAGGACTACGGCGCTGCTGGCGCCATCGACTGGTACGGCCCCGAATACGGGCTTCCGCCATCGCTCAGCGGACACCAGACGTGGTTTCTCTGGGGACCGCGCGGCTATTCAGGAAATTGCCTGATCGTCCTCGACGACCGGCGCACACGGCTCGAAGAACTCTTTAGGGACGTGGAATTCGTCGGCAACTCGCCCGACAATCCGTACGCGCTCGAGAAGAATCTGCCGGTATTCATCTGCAAGGGAAAGAAATTCGAGAAGACCTTAGCGGAAGTCTGGCCGAGCCTGAAAAAGTGGCGGTGATTCGCGGTGCTCGGCCGCTCGCACCTCCAACAAACCCTCCGCTAACGCAGGTCGTGAGCGACGACGATCGCTAATCCTTACATCAGTTCACAAGAGTCGCGCAGCGACGCCAGAAGCTAGCCCCGCACGTAAGTGCGGGGTAAGCACGCCAAAAAGAACGGGAGTCCCCCTTCAGGGGACGACACGCCGCCCCCGTGTACAATGCCGCCGATCCGTCGAAACAAGACACCCATGAATCGTCTTCTCTGCATACTCTTTCTCTTCCTCGCGCACGCCTTCGCTGCGGACCACGTTGACCGTATCTTCCTCAACGGCAAAATCTGGACGGGCGACGACGCACACCCCACTGCCGAAGCGCTCGCCATTACAGGCGACAAACTCGCGGCGGTCGGCACCAATGCCGACGTAAAGAAACTCGCCGCCGCCGACACGGCTGTCGTCGACCTCCACGGGCGCTTCGTAATCCCCGGCTTCCAGGATTCGCATCTTCACTTCCCCGGCCCTTCCATCAACGAGGTGGACCTGGTCGGTGCCGACACACTCCAAGAATTCCAGCACCGCATCGCCGACTTCGCGAAATCCCATCCCGACCTCCCGTGGATCGTGGGCAGTGGCTGGGGATACGCCATCTTCCCCAATCAATCTCCCAACAAAAAGTACCTCGACGCCGTTGTCACCGATCGCCCTGTCTACGTCACCGAGCGCGACGGCCACATGGGCATCGCCAACACAAAGGCGCTCGCCATCGCCGGCGTTGATCGCAACACGGCCGATCCGCCGAACGGGCACATCATGCGGGATGCTAGCGGCAATGCGACTGGAGAATTCAAGGAATCCGCACAGCGACTGGTGGAGGACCACATCCCGCCAGAAAGTGACGAAGACGTTTACCAGTCCGTTCTTGCTCACATGGACGAAGCCGCGGCGGCCGGCCTCACCGCAGTGCAGAACGCTTCGTGGACGCCCAAGTCCTGGCCCGCTTACCTGCGTGCTGCGTCAGAAGGCAAGCTGAAGCTTCGTTTCCGCTTCGCGCCCATCATCCTGCCAAAAGAGGGCGGATCGCCGACGGCGCACAAGTTGAAGGCACCGCTCACCGCCGACGATCTCGCGTACTACAGGGAACTGCGCGACACCTTCCGCGGTCCCTACCTGCAGTTCGGCGCCATCAAAGGATTTCTCGACGGCACCATCGACGCAAAAACGGCCGCCATGTTCGATCCCTATGTCGGCGGCGGCAGCGGCATTCCCTTCTGGGAGCAGGATGACCTCAATCAGACCGTCGCGCTCTACGATCGCGAGGGCTTTCAGATCATGCTGCACGCCATCGGCGACAAAGCTATTCATATGGCGCTCGATGCATACGAATACGCTGCCAAGACCAACGGCACATCAGGCCGAAGACATCGCATCGAGCACGTGGAACTCCCGAGGTTGTCAGACTTGCCGCGCTTCAAGCAACTGGGCGTGATTGCCTCAACGCAAGCCATGTTCGCGAGTCCCGACCCCACTGCTCTGCAAAACTTCGCGGTCGTTCTCGGGCCGGAGCGCACCGCACACGCCGACGCATTCAAAATCTTCGACGACGCCGGAGCTGTGCAGGCATTCGGCAGCGACTGGCCGGTCTACCCGTTCACTCCGCTGCTCGGGATCTACACCGCGGTGACTCGCATGACGCCACAAAGTACTCCCGCGGGTGGATGGTATCCGGAAAACCGCATTCCGGTCGAAGCCGCGCTCCGCCACTTCACGCGCGACGGTGCCTACGCCAGCTGTGCGGAAGAGATTCGCGGCACTCTTACGGCAGGAAGAATGGCGGATATTGTCGTGCTCTCCGCCGACATTCTCGCAATCCCACCCGAGCAGATCGCTAAAACGAAAGTTGTTCTAACCGTGATGGGAGGAAGAGATACGTACCGCTCGCCAGAGTTTTAGTGTGGGCAGAAGCTGATTTCGAGGAGGATTGCGAAGCAAAGGTCTTAGCTGCAAGGCACAAGCGATCTGCCATCAGCTACACCGAGCTACTTCTTCACCAGACTTGTATGACTCGCCACACACAGCCACCGTCCGTTCTCGAAAATCCAGGTGTCGGTGAATCGGCCGGTGTGTTCGTAGGCCCTTCCGGTGTACGTACCCTTGGCCTGGTAAATCCCCGTGACGACCGCCGTGTCGCGATACAGATTCACCTTCACGTCGCGAATGTTCATCAGGCTGGGCTTGAATTCGGGATCTTTGATGTCGGCGAGAAACTTGTCGCGGTCGCTGACTTCGCCGTCGTATTCAGTGTTGACGAAGCGATCGGCGATCAGCTCTTCGAGCGCGCGTGAATCGCGGTGCACCTGCGCGTCGTTCCACAGGCGTTCGAGAACCACGATTTTTGCTTCTTGCGCCGCGCTTTCAGCGGTCCCGCTCTGCGCAAAAGCGCAGGCGCTCAATAGCGCCGCACACAGCCCCACCTTCACCATCATTCGCGTGCCCTTCCCTGACAAAAAGGACAGATGCTGGCGAAGATATCAAGCCCACGCAGCCGCGTTCCACTAAAAGTAATTTGGGGAAGTTACCGATGTCACATCCAAGCTACTGGGGCAGCCGCAATTGGACCTTCTCGCCGTTCACTGTGTACTCGAGGGTCAACGTCTGGTTCTTTTTTCGCGCCACAGGAAAATACACGTACCCCGACACCGGCGCGGACGCCGCACCCTCCGGCAAGCCCTTTTCGCTGAGCTCAGTTTCCATGGCCCCCCGGTCTTTGTCGGTCGATCCTGGCTGTGGTCCGCTGCCGCCGATGCCCACGCCGACCCCAACCTGCTTGTACGTGCCGCCCGGTGCCCGTGTGCCGGTCGCGGGATCGTACCCGCCGTTGCCGTAGCCGACGCCTACCGACGGGTACACGCTGATGTCGCGCGTGGCCTCCGCCTTCTTCTGCAACTTCGAAGCAATAACCTTCGCGCTCGCCGGCTTCTCTCCCACCTCAGAATTGTTCTGTCGCAACACCAGATCGTTCAGCGACACGTCGAGTTTCCCGTCTTTCGATGGATAAAGCGCCACCTCGACCACCACACAGCAGCGGTTCACGTCGGAAACAAACTGCTTGCGAGCCTGCTCGGGCGATAGCGTAACTACTCCGATGCTGAACTTCTCGCGCACGGCATGCAGCGCATACTTGTCCGCGGATGATCGCGGCACGGTTCCCTTCGGAGCGGCGGACGCCAGCGACGCAATCACGACAACGGCTGCAGCCCACTTGAATCTCGCCCTCATGGATTCTCCTTCGTCTGTCCCGGATCCAGCTTCGCTGAAATCTTCAGAGACTTTCCGCTCAGAACGTACAGTCTCTGGTGAAAATCCTCTCGTCCGGGCGCAGAAACCGTGAGATCGTACGCGCCCGGATCGAGCCACAACGTTTTCAACTTGTCGGCAGTGCCTGCGTATCCGCCATCGATGTAGACCTTGGATTCCTTCGGATCGGTCGTTAGCCGAATCTCTCCCCGGCCATCGCCGTAGCGAAACGCGTCCGTCGCGTAGAACGGGTACGGACTCGCGATCGGATACCAGAAAGAAGCGGCGACCCAATCCCCGGGGTAGAAACCGAACGGCGCATACCCGAACGGATAGGCATACGGGTAGTAGTATGGCTCCCGAGAAGTGGCTGTAGCCCGCGCCCACTGATACACCGCCGAGCCGCAAACGGAATTTTCGCTTCTCGGCAGGAGAGTCTTTGTTGCTGCTCTCTTGCTGTGGCTTCGCATCGTTTCCAACGGGCGCAACGGCCTCGATGCTCTCCGGCTTCGCAGCCGCAGGCTCGACCGATTGCTCACCTGATTGGGCAAGCAAACTCGCCGGGACGAGAGTGAGAATCAGGGCGACGAGGATAAGCACGCGAAGGCGCATACAAGACACCCCAGCCATCGGATTCTACGCCGAACGGCAAAGTTGCCCTGTTTTTAACAATTTGTCTTGCGGATTGCTTTTTCGGAACCAGCGTTACTGAACGCCCAGTTGTTCTCCGGCGAAGCGCTTGGTGCGCTGGGTGAGGCACTGCCGGCGTTCATTGATCGCCTGAATCGGTGAGGTGATGATGGGTGTGGCGTAGCCAGGATGGTGAAATTCCAGCCGCATCCCGCGCCCGACAAAACGCGATTTCAACATGCTTCCGCCCCAGGTCGAACCGGCAATCGAAACCGAAACCGGTTTGGGGCAAAATTGCGGATGGCCCCAGATCAACGCCCGGTTATCACCCACGAACACTGCGGTGTAGCAGTGGTGTTGTGTCTGGATGAACAGGATGGTTCGCGGCTTGAGCTCATTCAAAAAGACGCCGCCTTCAATCTCCGACTGCACAATGTTGGAATTGACTTGGTCGCACAGGTTGGCGTGGGGCCGGAACATGCTCGTCTGCAGGTCTGCGTTCACGCTGGCTCCCCACTCTATAGACGTCTGCATTATTCACCGGGTAGCCAGAGAAGAAAAGTAAATTTCCGCTGTCTACAGACTTTCGTGCAGCCGAATACATCTCATTGTCGACGTTCCGGTTCCTTGACCCGTTGTTCTAGCTTTCGCGCATCACGGTCGATTCCGCCAGAATCCCGGCCGCCATCTCCAACTCATGCAGGTCTTCGCGACTGAAGTCTGCACCCGCGAAGGTCGCTTCCGAACCCTTGCGCGAAATCTGGATCACGCCTAAGACCTTGGCGTTCTCGTCGATCACCGGCGCTGACATCAGTTTCTGAATGGGCAGCGGCTGGCTGGTATCAATGCCTTCCGATTCGCCTAGCTTTACCGTCTCGAAAATGCTGGCATGCTTGACGCGCGCAAAATTGTTGAAGATCTCAGACTTCTTGCTAATCGCCGTGTGCGCCGCGATCGAGCTGCTGGAAATCGGAATCGATCCAGCCGTGCGCAATTCTTCCGGATAAATAAACTGCAACAATCCGCCATCCAACCGCAACAACGCGACTTCGGTCTGTTGAACTTGGAAAATCTTGGCCAGAACGCCGCATACTTGCCGCGGCGTCACGTCCTGATCCAGGAGGTGCTCCAGCGGCGACATATCGGGAATCCATCCCGGCGGCTTGGGCGTATTCGAAAATTGGGAACTCATATGGGGTCTTGCCTCGTCCCTTTAACCAACCAACTTCCCCGCAGCTTAAGCACCAGACGGAATACCCCGAAGTCACCGTCCCCTCCAGCTGATAAGTGCTGTGTTATCAATCAAAATGACGCTTTTCGGCACAATGCTCGATGCCAGTTTTCCTCGCCTGTGCCGCTTTTCCGCCCTCGAACACTGACAGTTTCTGTCACTGACCGGGCGATCTGCGGCCAGAGGGCCCGTGGCTTGCCCGGTCGCACGTTTCGCGCATGACGGACAATTCGGGCTCGAACCTGAATCTGTAACCTTCCCTTTCCCGAGGCATCCACTACCATCATCCCTTCTGTGAGTGACCTGAACATGATCCGAGAAAGCATCGCCGTTATTCTCTTCTCCGGAGTTTTGGGAGCCACCATCTTCTCGCACACTAATGCGTCGGCTCCGTCGACTTCTTCCACAATCCGCGTCCCGGTCGTCGTCGAACTCTTCACCTCGGAAGGATGCTCAAGTTGTCCCCCGGCGGATGCACTGTTGCGAAAGTTCGACGCGCAGCCCTTCCCGGCGGCTGAACTCATCGTGCTCAGCGAACATGTCGACTATTGGAATCACATCGGCTGGACCGACCCCTATTCCTCGCACGCCTACAGCGAGCGCCAAAGCGCCTACGGAGACCGTCTCCACCTGGACGGGGTGTACACCCCGCAAATGATCGTGGATGGCGCACACGAGTTTGTCGGCAGCAACTCCGACGATGCTCAAAAGGCCATTTCGAAAGCGACCGCGAATTCCAAGATTGCAGTCCGCATCACTGACGCAAGGCTTGACGGCGACACGCTGTACGCCCACGTCGAGGCTGGCCCGCTCCCCGCAGGAACACGGTCTGCCGATGTCATTCTGATTGCAGCGCTGAATCACGCAGAGTCACAAGTCGCCGCTGGAGAAAACTCCGGCCACCGTCTAACCCACGTCGCCGTGGTCCGCGCACTCAAGAAGGCGGCTTCAATCGCGCCCGGCCAGTCCTTCTCGCAAGAAATCTCCCTGAAACTCGAAAAGCCCGCCAACGCTGCGGACCTCCGCGCGATCGCCCTCGTACAAGAACCGGGCCCAGGAAAAATCTGGGGAGCAGCCCAGCAACAATTGTCGAAATAGTTTGCAGGCCGCACGAACGCCTCTACCAACTCATTCACTTCTCATCTTGCTGCGCTCACAACGCGATTGAAGGACTCGGCATCCGCGAACTGAGAACTGAGAACTGAGAACTGAGAACTGAGAACTGAGAACTGAGAACTGAGAACTGAGAACTGAGAACTGAGAACTGAGAACTGAGAACTGAGAACTGAGAACTGAGACTGTGACCTGTCCCCCGCTCTCCTGCTAAATTAATCCAACCATGAAGCCTGTCCGCAGTTTCGCCAGCGACAACAACGCCGGCATTCATCCTGAAATTCTCAAAGCCATTGCCATGGTGAACCAGGGCCACGTGGTCGGCTACGGCGCCGACCCCTACACCACCATCATGGTGAACACGTTTCGCGAACACTTCGGCGAGGATGCGGAAGTTTTCGTCGTCTTCAACGGCACGGGCGCAAACTGCTTGAGCCTCGAGGCCCTCACCCGCTCCTACCACGCCGTCATCTGTGCGGCTTCGGCGCACATCTACACGGACGAATGCGGCGCTCCCGAGAAATTCACCGGCTGCAAACTGATTCCGATCCCCACTCCCGACGGCAAACTCACCGTTGAACTCATTCGCCATGCCTACCACGGCATCGGCGACGAACACCACGTGCAGCCGAAGGTCATCTCGATCACGCAGGCCACCGAGATGGGTACGGTCTACCACGCGGAAGAAGTCCAGGCTATTGCGCGCTTCGCGCACGAGCACGACCTCTACCTGCACATGGACGGCGCCCGCATCGCCAATGCCGCCGCCACGCTGGGTCAAAACCTGCGGCAAGGTACGCGCGACCTGGGCGTCGACGTGCTTTCCTTCGGAGGAACGAAGAACGGCATCATGGGCGGCGAAGCGGTGGTCTTCTTCCATCCAGAACAGGCCCGGGATTTCCTGTTCCGTCGCAAGCAGTCGATGCAGCTTGCCTCGAAGATGCGCTTCATTTCCGCGCAACTGGGGGCTCTGCTCACCAACGATCTCTGGCTCACGAACGCGCAGCACTCCAACCGCATGGCGAAGCTCCTTGAAAGCGAAGTGCGCCAGATTCCCGGAGTCAAACTCGTCTATCACGTCGAAGCCAACGGCGTGTTCGCCAAAATCCCGCACGACGCCATCGCGAAAATTCAGGAACGCTACTTCTTCTATGTCTGGAACGAAGAAGAATCGGTGGTGCGCTGGATGTGTTCATTCGACACGACCGAAGAAGATGTTAAAAACTTCGCCAGGTTCGTCGCCCAGGCAATCGGCGACTGAAAACCCTCGGGGCGGTCAAACTTATCAGACGGCAAGTAATGGCCGAGATTGGTGCCAGATTGTTACTTGCATTTTGAGCAAGCTTTTACTAAATTGACGCCACTCGCTCACAGTTTGATAAGTGGATTCAATTCCCTGGAGTGTTAATGCGCAAGAGGTGGTCGGCCCTGCCGGGTTTGTGTATCGCGGTGTTCCTGCTGGTGAGTTTGCCGGCGTGTGGGCACAAGCAGCAACTGGAATCAATCACGATCATTCCTGCAGTCGAAAACTTCGGCGCGACCAACATCCCGGTGACGCGCGAATGCCGGCGCGCAAGTGCAGCTCAGGGCATTGGGATCTTATAGCCATCCTCCGGTTACAAAGGACATCACAACCCAGGTGACTTGGACTTCCAACACTCCCGACATGATCACGGTGGATGCTGGCGGCCTGATCACGGCCACGGGACTTTCTTGCGGGGGAACGATTATTTCTGCGACCGTTACCACGAATCACAGTGACGGCAACATTCCCTCTACAGGAGCCATCGTCACCGGGAGCATGCAGGCCAACGTGATTTGCCCCACGCAGTAGGTTCTAGCTCTCACCCAGCAACTTGCCCAGCGTCGGCTTGTGCTTCTCCTGCGTCCGCTTTCTTGCGATCGGGCACGACCTGGGTGGGCGGAGGCGTGCCGATCCGCTCGCGCGCCAGTTCCTTGACGGCCGTCACCACCCGGAATTTTTTGAGCTTCTTCTTTCTCGCCATTTCCATCCGAGTGTAGCGCGGGCGGCGGGTTCTTGCCGACGCATAAACGCGGGCGAGGGCGCCCGCGCCACACGCAACTTGTGCAATAATTCGGTGGGTCGAATTGGTTTCGCTGACGACCAGCGACTGACGACCGACGACTACCTATGGAAGAGCGCGAATTTTTCGACGAACGGCCCGACAAGAAACCAGCCAATCTAAACTGCCCGCACTGTCACCAGGCGGCGGAGTACGAAATCAGCTGGCTGGTCCGCACCAAGAAGAAAAGCCTCCCACCCCGCGCGGACGAACGCGATCGCGCGCGCTTCGCCAAGGCTCGTTCCTACATGCTCCGCAAAGACGACATCATGATGTGCAAGAACATGCGTTGCCGCAAGCGCTTCGACATCACGTCCGTCCAGTCGGTCGCTTTTCTCGACTGATTCCCACAATTGCACGAGGCCCGGGCATCCCGTCCCGACCCGAAAAAGCTGTGCGACTTTTCACGGTGCGAACCGCCACGCGCCGGAAGTATTTATAATAGCCAGTTTGCTTATACACGTCGGTGACGCCCGGGCGAACGACGCCCGTTCTAACGAACCGCCTCGCCGGGGCAGGAGTCATTCTTGAAAATTCTAGTTTGCATGAAGCAGGTTCCGCAGAAGGATGCCCCGCTCAAACTGAACGAGGGCGGAACCTGGATCCGCGAAGACGTTTCCTATGAAGTCAACGAGCCTGATGCCTATGCTCTGGAAGAGGCGCTCCGCCAAAAAGAAAAGCACTCGGGCGAGGTCGTTGTCATTACCTCCGGCCCGACTCGCTCCAGCCAGGTCCTGCGCGAGGCGCTCGCGAAAGGCGCTGATCGCGCGATTCACCTCGAGGACAACGCCTTCGTCGGCCTCGACGCCTACAACACCGCTCGCGCCTTTGCTGCCGCGATCAAGGACGAAAAATTCGATCTCATCTTCACCGGCTTGCAATCCGACGACTACGGCTACGCGCAAACGGGCGTGATTCTCGCCGAACTTCTGGGATGGCCGCACGCCACGATCATCATGCAGATCGAAAAACAGGACACCGGCATCCGCGTGAAGCGCGAGCTAGAAGCGGGCTTCTTCCAGTTTGTCGATATGCCTCTGCCAGCTGTGCTGACGATCCAGTCGGGCATCAACAAACTGCGATATGCCACTTTGATTGGCATCAAGCAGGCCAAGAACAAGCCCATGCGCAAAGTGACGATGGCGGAAGTGCAATCCGCGGTTGGTGAGAACCTGCAGAAGATCGAGAAACTCTACATCCCGCAAAAAACCAAGAAGACCGAAATGATCCAAGGCTCGCCGGGCGAGATGGCGAAAAAGCTGGTCGAGAAGCTGAGGAACGAAGTAAGAGTGCTGTGATTTTGTAGCGTGGGCGCCCTCGCCCGCGGCCGTTGGTTGCAACTGAGACCAAACACCCGATACCTGAGACCCGATCTTTATGATCCTAGTCATCGTTGAACAACGTGAAGGCAAACTGAACCGCGTCTCCTGGGAGACGCTCACCGCCGGTCAGGCCATCGCCGCCGAAACCGGCTGGCCGCTTGAGGCTGCCGTAGTAGGTGGAAGCGTCGCTTCCCTCGCCGCCGAGGTAGCCGGCAAGAAAGTTGCCAAAGTCAGCGCCGTCGAGAACGCCAAGCTCGAGCCCTACACGCCCGACGCATTCGCTGCCGCGCTCAAGCAATTCATCGCGTCGAAGCAGGCCAAACTCGTCCTGATGCCGCACACCTACCAGGTGCGCGACTTCGTCCCCAAGCTCGCAACTGCCATGGAACGCACGGTCATCAGCGACGCCATTGGCTACAAGAAGGAAGGCGAGAAGCTCGTCTTCACGCGCCAGATGTTCCAAGGCAAATTCGTGGCCGACGTCAGCTTCGCCGGCGACGCTCCGTGGTTCGTCACCTTCCAGAACGGCGCGTTTCGGGCAGACAAAGTGGAAGCGGGCGCCAGCGCTGCGCCAGTCGAGACGGTCGCTGTCGATATCGCCGATGGCGTCGTGCGCAACAAGCCGCAGGAAGTTTTCAAGGAAGCCAAGCAAGCCGTCGACCTGACGCAGGCCGAAGTCATCGTCGCCGTGGGCCGCGGAATCAAAGAGCAGAAGAACATCGAGATTGCGAAGCAGTTGGCGGAAGCGCTCGGCGGAGAGCTAGCAGCATCGCGCCCGATATGCGATTCCGGTTGGCTTCCCATGGATCGGCAGATCGGATCCTCCGGCCAGACAGTCGCGCCAAAACTTTACCTGGCGCTGGGGATCTCGGGAGCCATCCAACACATCGTCGGCATGAAAGGCGCGCGCACCATCGTGGCCGTGAATAAAGATAGCGAGGCCCCGATCTTCGAAATCGCCGACTACGCAGTGGTGGGCAATTTATTTGAGGTTGTTCCGCCACTCATCGAGGAAATAAAAAAGGCAAAATCCGGAGCTTGATGCAACCACGGTTTGCAGTCCGCAGGAATTGGCTAAATGCTAAAGGCTAACTGCTAAATGCTCGCTTTTCGCACTCCTCTCGAAAACATCGATCGCCCACAAATGGAAGCCGATGTGGTCATCGTCGGCGGCGGGCCCGCGGGCATGGCTTGCGCGCTCCGCCTCTCGCAACTCATCGACGAGCACAACTCGAAAAATCCAAACGCTCCACTGAGCAAAGAAAACATCTACGTCCTCGAGAAGGCGCGGGAGATCGGTCAGCATTGTCTGTCCGGCGCTCTGCTCGACCCGCGCTCCATGCGCGAACTCCTCCCCGGTTTCGAAAAAGAAGCGCCTATCGACGCCCAATGCAACAAAGAAGGCGTCTACTTCCTGACCAAGAACGGTAAGTTCAAACTGCCGATCACTCCGCCGCCGCTGCGCGACCACGGCAACTACGTCATCTCGATCAACAAGTTCGTGAAGTGGCTGGGAAGCAAGGTTGAAGAAACCGGCATCACGATCTTCACGGGCTTTGCGGGATCTCAACTCCTCTACGACGGCAATCGCGTCGCCGGAGTCCGCACAGACGACAAGGGCGTCGACAAAGAGAACCATCCCAAGTCGAATTTCGAACCCGGTTACGACCTGAAAGCCAAGGTCACCATCCTCGCCGAGGGCACGCGTGGGTCTCTAACCAAAGAGCTCGTCAACAAGTTCGATCTTGCCAAAGACTGCAACCCGCAGACCTACGGCGTCGGCGTCAAAGAGCTCTGGGAAGTCCCATCGGGCCGCATCGCGCCCGGCGAAGTCATCTACACGATGGGCTGGCCGCTCACCACCAAGGAATACGGCGGCGCCTGGATCTACGGCTCGAAAGACAATCTCGTCTCGCTCGGCTTCGTCATCGGTCTCGATTATCCCGACCCGCGCCTCGATCCGCAGCATGTGCTGCAGGATTTCAAGCAGCATCCGTTCGTCGCGAAACTGCTCGAGGGTGGCAAGATGATCCGCTATGGCGCGAAGTCGATGCCCTACGGCGGATGGTGGGCCGTCCCACCAGTCGCGGGCGAGGGCTGGATGATCCTCGGCGACTCGGCCGGCCTGGTGAACTCGCAGCGACTGAAAGGCATTCATCTCGCCATCAAGAGCGGCATGCTAGCCGCCGAAACCGCATTCGAGGCGCTGAAGAAGAGTGACACCTCCGCCGCCACGCTTGCCCAGTACCAAAAGAAAGTCGACGCGAGCTGGATCAAGGACGAACTCTGGAAAGTCCGCAACTTCCATCAAGGATTTGAAAAAGGTTTCTTCGCCGGGATGTTCCACGCGGGCCTGCAGCAATTCACCGGCGGCCGCGGACTCTGGAACCGCTACCCTGCCCACGCCGGCCACGACCGCATGGAAAAGCTTTCGCAACTTCCCGCCGACGGCGGCGACGATGCCCACCTGCTCGGCCCCGCGAAAGGCGACGGCAAGCTCACCTTCGACAAGCTCACCGACCTCTACCACTCCGGCACCAAGCACGAGGAAGATCAGCCCTCGCACCTGGTGATCGCCGACACCAACGTCTGCAACGCAGCGCTGCGCGAAAGAATACGGCGGCCCCTGCCAGAACTTCTGCCCCGCGAACGTCTATGAACTCGTCGACGACGCGAGCCAACCCCACGGCAAGCGCATCAGCCTGAACCCGGCGAACTGCGTCCACTGCAAAACCTGCGACATCGCCGACCCGTACCAGATCATCAACTGGGTTCCGCCGGAGGGCGGAGGTGGGCCGAATTACGACGGGATGTGAGAAAAGCAGGTCTTGGGTGTCAGGTGTTAGGTCTTAGGATTGTATGGGCATGGACACTCCTGCCCGCGGAATTCAGCGAACCTCGAACCCCTTTCGTTCTGTGATTTAGGGCGAATGTAGAATAATCTCCGACCGGAAAGGAAAAGCAATCATGCTCCGAAGGCTCCTCGTGTTGAGCTTTCTTTTCACTTGCGGCATCTCCGCCTTCGCCCAGCAACCCCCTCCACCCGCCCCAACGCCAGAAGCCAAGCCCCTCACCGCTCTCGAACGCTATCGCCAATCGAAAATTCCCATCTACATGAATGACTACGGCCAACTAGCCCGCTACCGTGATGCCAATGACGAGCTCAAGCCTCCCGCCGCGGGCGATAATCGAATCGTCTTTTTCGGCGACTCCATCACCGACGGTTGGAAGCTTGCGGACTACTTTCCCGGCAAACCTTACGTCAACCGCGGCATCAGCGGCCAGACCACTCCGCAGATGCTCGTTCGCTTTCGCGAGGACGTCCTCGACCTGCAGCCCAAAGCGGTCGTGATTCTCGCCGGTACTAACGACATCGCCGGCAACACCGGCCCCATGACGCTCGAGCAGATCGAGGCCAACTACACTTCACTGGCTGAGCTGGCCGCTGCCAATCAGGTCAAAGTCATCTTCTCTTCCGTCCTGCCCGTGAACAACTACACGCCCGAGTCGCAGGAGTTTTTCGCCGATCGCCCTCCCGCGAAAATCCTCGAACTGAACCGCTGGCTCAAGAACTACTGCACCGCTCACGGATGCATTTATCTCGACTACTTCAGCGCCATGGTCGACGATAAGGGCCTGCTCAAGAAAGAACTCGCCGATGACGGCCTGCATCCCAACGTGGCCGGCTACAAAGTCATGGCGCCCCTCGCAGAGGCAGCCATTTCGCAAGCGCTGCCAGGCCCGGCGGCGGCCCGCTGATGCTTTCATCACCAGCAAAGGTTTGTCATCCTGAGCGTAGCGAAGGACCTATGCACTCTGCTCGCGCATGCACAGTACACAGGTTCTTCGCTGCGCTCAGAATGACAGCTCTCGATTTGCGCCTGCTGCTACCGCATCGCGCCGATTTCCGTCTTACGCTCATGCCCTTCGTCGCGCTGCTTCTTTCCCTGCTCGCCATGCCCGCGGTCGCGCAGATTTCGCCTGCATCGTCCGACCTTCCAACTCCCCCCGGTGCGCGAGTCATCAAGCTCACGCCCAAGCCCGGTGACTTCACCGAGCCCTCGATCGCGATAATCCCAACGATCCGCGCCAACTCGTCGGCGCGTTCCAGGTGAACGCCTCGGTCTCTTACTCGCGCGACGCCGGCCAGACCTGGACGCTCGCCGAAGGCACCGCGCCCGCCGACTACAAGGTTTCAGGCGACGTTTCGGTCGCGTACGACAATCAGGGCCACGCCTTCCTCTGCTACATCGCGTTCGACAAGCTGGGCACGGAGAATTACTGGGCGCACGGCGCCACGCGCAACGGGATTTTCGTTCGCCGCTCGCTCGACGGCGGCCAGACCTGGGACAAGGACGCGAGCATCGTGATCGCACACGCCAGCGACCCGGGCATCCCGTTCGAAGACAAGCCCTACATCGTTGCCGACGCCACCCACTCCAAGTACGCCGGCAACCTCTACATCGGCTGGACGGAATTCTCGCTCGACAAATCCGTCATTCTCTTCGCGCGCTCGACCGACAGCGGCAAAACATGGTCGAAGCCCATCGAGATCAGTACACAAGAAGGATTGCCGCGTGACGACAACGGCGCGGTCGAAGGCTTCACCGGAGCCGTCGCGAGCGACGGCACGCTCTACGTCGTGTGGTGCGATATCTCCGGCCTGGTGTTCGCGGTCTCCAAAGACGGCGGCCACAGTTTCTCCCGCTCTCGCACTATCGTGAAAACCGGGCCAACGTATTTCGATCCCACTTCAGTCGGGCGCGGCAACGGCTTTCCCCAGATCGCGATCGACCCGCGCAATGGGAAGTTGTTTGTCACTTGGGGCGATTACACAAACGGCGACATCGATATCTTTTCCGCCACCTCCACCGACCACGGCAAGCACTGGTCCAAACCGGTCCGCGTGAACAACGACCCGTTACACAACGGCCGCGACCAGTTCTTCCAGTGGCTGGCCGTCGATCCCACCGACGGTTCCGAAAACATTATCTTCTGCGATCGTCGCGCCGACCCCAGCAACCGCAGCTATTACCTCACGCTTGCCCGCTCAACCGACGCCGGCCAAACCTTCGAGAACTACGCTTGGAGCACGCAGCCGTCGGACCCGAAAGACGTCTTCATGGGCGACTACATGGGCATCGCCGCCTACGGAGGCAAGGTCTACGGCATCTGGGCGCGCACTGCGACGCCCGAAGAGCAGCCGCCTGCCACCAAGACGAGTGAAGCACAACCCGCCGATTCAAAAAAAGACACGCCCGCCGGAGAAGACCGAAGGCGACAAACCCACGCTCAGTCTCGCGCCCAAGGGCCTCGTTCGTCGAAGTCGGACTCGCGGACTTTCGAAGTCGCCCTGACTGCAGAGAAGTTCGAAACCTGTTGGGCGCAAGTGCAAGCCAGCGAAGGAGATTCTCTGCGCCCTCTGCGGCTTTTCTCGCGCCCTCTGCGTTTTAGATTTTCCGCAGGCCCGCGGACTGCGCTCCAGAACCAGTGCCTGCACGCCTCGTCTGTCAAAGTCTTATAATCCAAAGAAGTTTCCGACCTCCGTCGCCCAAGGGCATACCCGGGCGGCCGAGGCGAGGGCAGGTTTCTTCGCGTTCTTCGCGGTTGTTCTTTGCGACCTTTGCGGTAAGAAGCTTTTCCGCGGCGATTGCAATCTAACGAGGGACGAACAGAAATTTCCCCAAGGGTGCCGGTGGAAACGCCGACGCCTCCCGCGCTTCCGAAGGAGCGCCTTGGAAAGGAGACACTCGCCGGCGTACCCGTCCGGGTGCGTGTCCTTTTCCCTGAAGCATTTAGCAATTAGCACTTGGCATTTGGCCAATGGCGTGTCGTGGTCGACCGCGGCACGCGAAGGTCTAAATGCTAACTGCTAAGTGCTAATGGCTGCGCTCATCGACAAATTCGGCCGCCCCCTCACCGATCTCCGCATCGCGATCACTGATCAGTGCAACTACAAGTGTGTCTATTGCCGGACAGGTAACGAAGGCGCTCTCTACGGAGATCTGCCCTTCGCCGATTACCTGCGCATGGCGCGCGTGATGGCTGGACTCGGCATCAAGAAGATTCGACTGACGGGCGGTGAGCCCCTTCTGCGCCGTGGCATCGTCGATTTCGTCCGCGATCTCTCCCAGCTTCGCAGCGCGGACGGCGAGCGCCTCGACATTGCGCTCACCACCAACGGCCACCTGCTCGCCGACCTGGCTCAACCGCTGAAAGACGCGGGCCTGAACCGCGTCACCGTCAGCATGGACGCGGTCGACCCCGACCGCTTCACCCGCATCACGCGCGTGCCCGGCGGCTACGATCACGTTCTCGCGGGCATCCGCGCCGCCAAGCGCGCCGGACTCGAGCCGGTGAAAGTAAATTGCGTCCTGCTCCGCGGATTCAACGAGGATCAGATCATCCCCTTCGGCATGTTCGCGCGCGAGGAGAGCGTGGTCTTGCGCTTCATCGAATTCATGCCGCTTGAAGAAGATCGCACATGGAGTCCCGAAGTCGTCGTCGCGCTGGACGAGATCCTCGAGCGCATGGGGGAGTACCGGCCCTTGATCGAAATCCCGCACGCGCGCTCCGAAACTGCCCGCCGTTACCGCTTCGACGACGGCCTCGGCGAAATCGGCATCATCGCTCCCGTCTCGCATCCCTTTTGCGGACACTGCAGCCGCATCCGGATCACCTCCGACGGCAAAATCCGCACCTGCCTGTTCTCCGTCTGGGACCATGACCTGCATGCCCAGATGCGCCGCGGCGCCAGCGACTCCGAACTCGAAGACTACATCCGCGGTGTCGTTCAGAAGAAAGAAGCCCGCCACCACATCGGCGAGCCCGACTTCGTGCCCGCCTCGCGCACCATGGTGCATATCGGCGGCTGACAGCCGCCAGTCCCCCGAATAGAATTCACCATCCCTGCCAGAGACACCGTTTTGTACTCTGATTTCATCAAGGAGCGCTTGAATGAAACTCTCGGCCGCGAAAGCTTTCCTCGTCCTGATCCTTGCCGGCACTCTGCTGTTCGCGATCGGCTGCGCCGATAGCGGCTCGACCGAGCTGCGAGTGCTGCACGCTTCGCCCGACGCGCCCAATGTCGACGTGCTCTTCGACGGCAAGACGCTGCTGACCAACATCGCCTACTCCAGTGCGTCCGCCTACCTCAAGGTGAAAGCTGGTTCGCGCCGGGTCGAAGTCCGCGCCACCGGCGCCACCACCGACGTCATCGATGCGAGCCCCAACTTCTCCAAGGACCGCTTCTACACGGTGATCGCAGCCAATGACCTGACCAGCATCACAGCGCTGGTGTATCTCGATGATTTCTCCGCGCCCGCGTCCGGGCAAGTGAAGGTGCGCTTCATCCACGCCGCGCCAGGCGCGCAGAATGTCGACATCTACTTGGGCGCGCCGGGCTCGGGCACAGCCGGGACGCCCGCCGTGACCAATCTCGCCTATCAGTCGGCAGCCGGCTACCTTTCGGTCCCGGCCGGCAGCTACCAGGCCTACATCACGCTAACGGGTAGCAAAACGATCGCCATCGATTCGGGAGTGTTGAATCTGAGTGATGGCCAGGTGCGCACGGCAGTAGCCATCGGTGACCTAACCGTGGGCAAGCCGCTCTCCGCCGTGCTGCTAAGTGATTTGAATTGAGGTAGGGGAACGGTCGTAAGGCGCTGGTAGCTGATGGTCCGTGGCTGGTGGCAAACCCGCGAGCGGAAAGTATCCGATCGGGGATCAGCCACCAGCGATCAGCCATCAGCTACCAGCCATCAGCCTCTTCACACTTGCCCCATGCCGCCGTCCACATTGATGTCGACGCCGGTGATGTACGACGATTCCGGCGTCGCCAGGAACAGGACTGCGTCCGCTACTTCCTCCGGCTTGCCGAAGCGCTTCATGGGCACCTTGGTCACGATGTCGCGCGTAAAGCCGTCTACTTGCTCTTTCGTCAGTCCGGTGCGGCCGAAGATCGGCGTTCGGATCGGTCCGGGGCTGACCACGTTCACGCGAATGTTGCGATCCACCAGTTCTGTTGTCAGGGTTCGCGCAAACGAGCGCACCGCCGCCTTCGTCGCCGCATAGACGCTTGCGCCGGCCGCGCCCGTTTCGTTCACCACCGACGAGTTGATGATGATTGACGCTCCATCATTCAACAGTGGCAGAGCTTTTTGAATCGCGAAATACACGCCTTTCACGTTCACGTCAAAGGTCTCGTCGAACAGCGCCTCGCTGCTCTCCATCACGGGGGCGAATTTCGCAATGCCCGCATTGGCGAACAGCACGTCGATCTTTCCGAACTTCTCTCCGACCGTTTTGTACAGCTGGTCGAGATCGGCCAGCTTCGAAACATCGCTGCGCAGGGCAACCACGTCGCCACCGATTGTCTTCACCGCTGCATCCAGCGTCTTCTGGTCGCGCCCAGTGATCACAACCTTGGCGCCTTCGTCGCTGAATCGCTTCGCGGTCGCCAGCCCGATGCCGCTGTTGCCACCAGTCACCACCGCTACTTTTCCTGTAAGTCTCGCCATAATGTCCACCCTTCCTGGAACAAGTCCTCGCAAATCACGCGGAGAAGGCGGCTGCCAACGCGTTGTCCCGCCTCCCCGCATGATTTCGATAGTTTGATGACTATCGAAATACAAAGTTTCAGCATTTAAGTGCTCGCCTGTGCAAAAGACATCCAATCCGGGAGGAACGCATGCTATCCGCTAGAATTGCTTGGACTAACATGGATACGACAGAAGTCGCCAAAATCTCGAAGGCCCTGGCCGACCCCACTCGGCTGCAGATCTACGAGGAAATCGCCGCCCGTCCCGACATCTATTGCGGCGAGATCATCGACAAGTACGATCTTTCACCGGGCACGGTCTCCCACCACCTGAAGGTCCTGCTGGAAGCCGGCTTGATCGATTGCCGCAAGGACGGCCAGTTCGTGCACAACCGGGCCCTCAGCGAAACCATGCGGGCATACACCCAGGCGCTCAATCGCCTGTCGCGGGGGAAGTAACGATCCAGGATGCGCTCGCAAAAATCTGCACTCTAGAATCCGAAACCGAATCCCATGAAGCCCGCACTTCCCAAAACTATTTTCTTTTCGACTCCGGCAGACTTTCGCGCCTGGCTGAAAAAAAACCACGCTCTCCACGCCGACCTGTCCGTCGGCTTCTATAAGCGCGCTTCCGGCAGCCCCAGCATCACCTGGCCCGAGTCGGTCGACGCGGCTCTGTGTTACGGATGGATCGACGGCGTGCGCAACTCGATTGATGCGGTCAGCTACCGCATCCGCTTCACCCCGCGCAAGCCAACCAGCACCTGGAGTGCAATCAACGTGAAGCGCGTCGCAGAGTTGACGAAGCTCGGCCTCATGCATCCGGCCGGCATCAAGGCCTTCGAGGCGCGCAAAGGCGACAAAACCGGCATCTACGCCTACGAGCAGCGCAAAACCGCAAAGCTCCCTCCTGCATTCGAAAAGAAATTCCGCGCCAACAAGAAAGCCTGGGCGTTCTTCCAGAGGCAGCCGCCGTGGTACCAGCGCACTGCCACCTATCGCGTGATCAGCGCCAAACAGGAAGCCACCCGCGAGAAACGCCTGGCCGAATTGATTCGAGATTCTGAAGCCGGATTGTCGATTAAAGAGCTGCGCAGGGCGGAAACAAGGAAATAACAACAGGCGATCGTACAGTGATCCGCTAAGACGCGAGCAACCGACTCACCTTAACCCTCCGCCTGCTTTACCTCTTCTCAAAATGTGAGCGCTTTGAGACAGACGCTCCGATTCCTACCGACTAAGGTTGTGGTGTTTCACCTGGATGCCCCAAGTTCTCAAAGAACCCGGAACGCGTACGGGTCGACGTGAGAAATCGGAAGCAGAAGCAAATCCCAAGCGAAATTTCAGACCGCCACAGGGCGAGAATCTTCGGAGGATTTCATGAAGAGAGCATGCCTGTTGATTGCTGTACCGGCCCTGCTGGTCGCGCTGGGGTTTGCACAAACACCCACGCCGAGCAGCAACACAGATTCGACCAGCATCAAAGGTTGCCTGGGCGGTTCTGATGGCAACTACACACTGGTCGAGGACAACACCGGCCGCAATTTCAAGCTGACCACAAGCGTTGATCTCAAACCTCACCTGGGCCATGACGTAACCCTGGTTGGGCAGAAGGCGACGGCTGGCGCTGCCGACGGTAGCTTTGCCGTCACCTCAGTAAACATGATCTCTGAGCACTGCGCTGCAGCTGCGGCTGCACCCGCCGGCTCGATCAGCACTCCTCCTGCCGACACCGCGACCCCACCGCCAGCGGCTGCGGCTGTGCCGGCTGCGACGATCCCGGCACCTACGGACACTTCCACCGCGCCTGCTGCGGCTTCGGCTGCACCTGCCGCAACGGTCGCCACCGCCACATCCGCCGTGGCTGCCGCCGCACCTGCTGCAACTGTCCCGCCCGCTGCGGATACTGCGAGCGCACCGACCGCCGCCGCTAGTGTCGCGCCCAGCACGGCTTCACCAGCTGAGCCTGTCGTCACACCGAACGTTGCTGTCCCTGCCGCCTCCGCAACTGTCCAGACAACTGTCGACACTGCAAGCGCACCACCTTCGGCCACCACTACCGCCGACGCGACTGCACGTACAGACGCCGTGGTAGTTCCCAATGCAGCCACAACTCACCGAACCCGAGTGCCAGCAGAGCATGTGAGAGCGAAAGCGACAGTCGCGGCCGCAGCTCCACCTGCAGAAACCGCCACACCTGTGGCCGACGCTGCCAAACCTCCTGCGGCTGACAGCGCGCCTTCCGAAACCCCCGTCACACCGGATGCAGCCGTCACGACACCCGCTGTCACCGCCAAGAAAGGGTTCCCCGGCCTCTGGATTGCGATGGCCGTAGTGGTACTGATCTTGGGCACGCTGGTGCCTCTGATCAACCGGTGGAGAAAACGAAGACTTCTGGCACAGTCCGACAAGCAGAATCTCTCCTTTTCGCATCGGGCAACTTCCGAATCGGGCAATGGTGACAAACCCGTAACGCCGCGCAAGGCAGCTTAGGCAAGAGATGGAGTCATAACGCTCACTTTCGCCGCCGGCCAATGCTGGCGGCGAAGCACTCCTCAGCGGCTGAAGCCGCTCGCATCAGATCAATAACTGAAATCGTCGCCATTCCCGTCTGCGGTCTCGGTTTCTAGATCCCAGTTCTAAGGACCTTAGGTCTAAGGTCTTCGGGCTTTGTGGCATCTGCGGAGAAGATCTGTCCTAAGATCATGAGCCAAAACCTTGGAACCGCAACCTGTCACCTGCCCCAGTAACGTTCCCACGGTCACCAAGCCCTCAACCCTCCCATGCATTAGAATGGAAGAAATGGCCTCCCGCACTTTTACCCTGCAAGATGCGCAAATTCTTCTTCCTACACTCGAGTCCTTGCTGCGCACCGCCATCAATGGCAAGAAGCTGATCGAGGAAGTCGACGCCGAAATGCAGGAACTCGCGCACCGCATCTTTCTGAATGGTGGAACGCTGGTGAACGTGGTTGCCGTCGCCCAACGCCGTGCCGAGCGCGAGCGCGCCGTGCAGCGCGCCAAAGATGCGGTCGCCGAAATCCACGCCACCGGCGTGCAAGTCAAAGACATCGACATCGGACTGCTCGACTTCCCCTGCCGCGTCGACGGCGAGATCCTTCTGCTCTGCTGGAAGCTGGGTGAACAGAAGATCACGCACTGGCACTCGCCAGAAGAAGGCTTCGCCGGACGCAAGCCCATCGACGAGCGCATCGAACGCGCGGGGAAAAAGAAGGGCAGTCGCTAGTCATCAGTCGCGAGTCGTCAGTCGCGAGCCGTCAGCAAACTTTAGGGTGCCCCATCCTAACGGCGCGTTCTGTGCGCCGTTAGGGTGGGATTCCACTGCTGCCGAGTTCGAAGGCTTTTGCCCACGACCAACGACTAAGTCCAGCCGACAACATGACCACAGAATGGAACGCCACCCTCTACCACCAGATCTCCGCTCCGCAAGTAAGCTGGGGCAAGAAGGTTCTCTCGCGCGTCTCGCTGCGCGGGGATGAGCGCCTGCTCGACGCCGGCTGCGGCACTGGCCGGCTCACGCGCGATCTGCTCGAAGCACTGCCCAAAGGCCACGTCGTCGCGCTCGACGTTTCCGAGAACATGCTCAACGAAGCCCGTGCGTACCTCGAGCCCGACTTCCGCGGTCGCGTCGAGTTCGTCCGCTGCGATCTGCTCGACCTGCCTTTCGACCGTGAATTCGACGGCATCTTCAGCACCGCGTCATTCCACTGGGTTCTGGACCACGACCGTCTTTTCCGCAATCTTCATCGGGCGCTGAAGCCCGGCGGATGGCTCATCGCCCAATGCGGTGGCGGAAAAAACATCGCCCGCTTGCTGGCCCGCGCAAATCGTTGATGGAGAGTCCGGCGTACGCACAGTACTTTGCGGGATACGAATCTCCCTGGGAGTATTCCGACGCGGAAACGGCAGCGCAGCGGTTAAAGAACGCAGGCTTCGAGCAGATCGAGACAGGACTGGAGGAGGCACCTACAAAATTCCCCGGCGCGCCGGAATTTCACCAATTCGTCGAGAACGTAATCCTGCGCCATCACCTGCAGAGAATTCCGGACGCAGTCGTGCGCGAGCAGTTCATGACGAAGCTAGCCAGCGAATTCGCAAACGACGATCCGCCCTTCCTGATCGACTACGTAAGGCTGAACATGAAAGCGCGACGGGGTCGTCAGTCGCTAGTCGCCAGTCTCTAGTCGCTAGCCATAGTGATTGGTCATTGGCAACCGCACTCTACCAGTAACGATGGAGCGACGGGCGTCCCCGCCCGTCGGACGGGCGAGACGCCCGTCCCCCCCCTTAAACACCGCACCGGCCGTCGACGACCGTGGGACTAAGCTAGCGACTAGCGACTGAAGACTAGCGACTGGGCCTAAGGCCGCCCGCCTTCCTTCCACTCCGGCTTGAAATCCGAATGCACCAGCCACTCCACCGGCCCGATCAGCGACCCGATCGCGTCCGTCATATGCTTGAAGTCAATGTGCGCTACATCATCGCTGGGCTGGTGATAGTCGCTGTGCATCCCGTAGCTCGACGCCGTTTGCGCCACCACGCCTCGCTTGGCCAGTACGTAATTGTCGGAGCGCATGAAAAAATTCTGTTCCGGTCTCTGGTCGCCTACCAGCTTGGCTCCATGCTCGGCGAGTGTCGGTCCCAGATTTGATCGCTCCCATCCGCTCAGCCACAACGAATCCGCCGGATACTTCGGGTCCGGACGCCCGATCATCTCGAACTCAAGGTTCACAGCAATCTCGTCGATCGGGATGGGCGGATGCGCCTGGAACCACGCCGACCCCAGTCCTCCCAACTCCTCGCTGCCAAACAGCGCGAACAAAACCGGGCGCTTCGGCTTCGGTCCTGAGGCAATAGACCTCGCCAGTTCGAGCACGGCCACCACCCCCGAAGCATCGTCATCGGCGCCGTTATAGACCGAGTCGCCCTTCACCGGCTTCCCCACACCCAGGTGATCGAGATGCGCGCTCAGCAGCAACGCACTCTTGCTCAGTGACGGATCGCTCCCGGAAATCTTCCCCAGCGCATTCCACGTGTAGCTCTTCTTGGGTGCGCTGACGGCGGCCTCCATGTAGAACATCACGCCGTCGGGAATTTCTTTTAGTCCCACAAGCGCTTTCTCGCTGACGGCAAAAATATTTCCGTCGGTGCCGAGTTCGGCGCGCCCCCCGCCCTCCAGGTGCACGGGCAATTCGGGGAGGACCTTGCCGCGCGCCTCCCAGCTTTCGACCAGTTGCGACGAGGCAGGTTCGACTACCGCGACGGCGCCGCCTTGCAGGGCTTCCAGCACGGCCGCCTTGATTTTCTTGCGATCCTGGCCCGTCACCAATACAACCCGTCCTTCAAACGCATTGCCGGCCGTGGGTGTGCCCGGATGCTTCTCCTGCTCCGCTCCTGCAGTCTTGTCGGAATCCAGCCGTTTGAGGGCGCCGCGAAAGTTAGCGTCGCTCAACAGGACGACCAGCATTTCCTTGCCATGTGTCCAGGTCATGGTGCGCGGCGGGATGCTGCCGCCAGGCGTCATGTAGTGCATTTCCGGCGGGGCCGTCAGGTTTTGCCGTATCAGCGTCCCGCGCTGAACATACGTTCCGTTATCGCCGGCGGGCTCAACGCCATACTGCTCGAGCTGCGATCCCACATACGTCGCGGCCACCAGTTC
This sequence comes from uncultured Acidobacteriota bacterium, assembly GCA_963745435.1. GTDB lineage: Bacteria > Acidobacteriota > Terriglobia > Terriglobales > Acidobacteriaceae > Gp1-AA133. The sequence goes on from CAVUXK010000013.1 coordinate 119,665, forward strand.
GTCGGATGTTGCACTGCCTCGGCCGCGGAGCGCGTCCGAAGCCAGAAAATCCATGTTGGCGCGGATGCAGGCCGCGCAAACCTTTGCGTCCGCCGTATTTGGTGTAACCGAGGGCGTCAGATCTACGTTGGGCGCGGGATACGCAGGCCCCTGGGTCTGCGCTTGCGACGAGTGGACTCGCGACATGCTTGCCCGACGCGGCGGCGAAAGCCACCAGCGCCAGCAAGCTGAAAACAATAAGAAATTTCTGCAAGTTGGAAGGAAGGACTCGTTCTTTCATGGGGATCGTGCCAGCGATTATAGCCAGAACGCACCTCCGTCATGTCCTCCCCCGGGTACTTGCGGACGTCGTGAGCGAGGCCATCTGGTCAGGGCACGTGTTGAAGCCTGCTAGTTACTCCAAGGTCCCTCTGATTCATAGGGATGACCGAAACACCGGGCTGCGGTCTGCTACAATTTGCTTCAGCCCTGAACAAACCCATAGCGGGTCTGAGTACGAGGGTTTTCCGTCTATGTCGAGTTCCCGTCGCAAGCTCCAACTGATTGCTTCCTTTGGTCTTCTTGTGCTCATCGCGGCCGTAGGCGTGGGCTGCAATGGCTTCTTTGTCGATCCCATCCTGCAGACGATCACGGTCGGTCCGACGGGTGTGGGCATTTTGGTCGGTAAGACGCAGCAGATGACCGCCATTGGCACTTACGACGACGGGACGCAGAAGAACATAACGGGCTCGACGGGTACAACTTGGACCACGAACGATCAGACGATTTCGACAGTCTCAGCGTCCGGGTTGGTCACTGGAGTAGGCGCGGGTAACGCAACGGTCACGGCGACGAACGGTGTAGCCACCGGTTCGGGAAGCATCACCGTATCGCTTACCGCCATAACATCGATTGCTGTGACGCCATCTTCACAGTCTGTATCGGCGACAGGTGGCGTTCCGTTCTGTCTCGTCGCCACCGCGAATCCCGGCAGCGTCGACATTAGTACCCTCAATAGCACGACCTGGACCTTCACGAATAACGCCGATGGTACCGCGGTGACGGGCATCGCAAAGACCAACACCGGATGCACTACAGGTCAGGCATGGTTAATCGGAACGCTCTCGCCGGCAGCCCCAATCACGGTGAAGGTGACCGCTTCCGCTCCATCAGGCACGGGCGGAACGGTGACATCACCATCGCAACCGCCGGTAACCGTAAGCGTTACCACCCCTTGAGATCAATGATGTTGATATCGAGAATGGGGCGCCACGAGCGCCCCATTTGTTTTTGGGCGCCATCGATTCGAGAAGGTCAATGGAACTCTTTACCGAACCACCCCCCGCAATTTTGACTACCGTCTCAAATTGATTCACTATTAGCTAAGTTATTGAAAAGCCGCGCGGCGGCATTACGGTCACCGGAAACACGGTCCGCGCATCGCCCAGAATGCCTATTAACATTAAATAGAGACGATCTGGGCGCACTCTAGACTCCAACCCATGCTCAACCTCGTCCGGCACCCCAATCGTCGATCCTGGGGCTTCCTGGCGCGAAATGTATCTTTTAGTTAATGCGATCAACCCGGGTCAGATCTTCGGCCCCTGGAACGTGATACGACACAGCTCACAGGTGGCTGAGTGCCAAATGCCAAGTGCTGAACCCCGAGTGCCGAAACTCGAAATGCCCAGCGCCCGCCCTCCCAAGCACCTCCGACACCAACGCCATCCCTTCCCCCGCGATATATTGTTAGAAGAACCCTGTGAAAGTTCCCCCGACACTCTCCCGCCGAACATGGCTGATTGCGCTTGCGCTGGTGTTCACGATAGCGATGGCGCCTGCGTGCGGGCGCGGACGCGGGCACAATCGCGAAATCATGTACGTCACCGCGCCCCAGACTTTTCTACGCGACCGCGTGGCCGCGGTCTACAGCAAGACCGGCACCGTGAAGAACGGCGATGCGGTCGAGATCATGGATCGCGAGAAGCGCTTCGCAAAGGTGCGCACCTCGGCCGGAGCGGAAGGCTGGATGGAACAGCGGTTCCTGATCAGCCAGGAGGTGTTCGACAAGTTCCTGGCGCTCACCAAAGATCACCAGAACGATCCCGCGCAGGCGACGGGCGCGACGCGCAACGACACCAACCTTCACCTGGAGCCGGGGCGCGAAACCGATCATCTTTACCTGTTGCCCGCAGGCTCGAAACTGTCGCTGCTGGCGCGCGGCATGGCGGAGCGGACGGGCGTGGTTGCGCCGCCGACCCCCTCGAAAAAGAAGAACGCGGAACCTGCTGGCCCGCTCATGGAGGACTGGTGGCTGGCGCGCGACGCGCAGGGCCGCGCCGGCTGGGTGCTGGCGCGCATGGTCGATCTCGACGTGCCGCTGGAGATCGCGCAATACGCCGAGGGCCAGCGCTTCACGGCTTTCTTCGTGCTGAATGAAGTGCAGGACGGCGACAAGAAAGTTCCGGAGTATCTCGCGCTCTTGACCGAACCGAAAGACGGCCAGCCCTTCGACTTCGACAAGGTGCACGTCTTCACCTGGAACGTGAAGAAGCATCGCTACGAGACCGCTTACCGCGAGCGCAACATGAACGGCATGCTGCCGGTGACGGTGACCCACGAAGACTTTGGCAAAGAGGGAAATCTGCCGGTGTTCATCCTGCGCGAGAAAGACGAAACCGGCAACATCACTGAACGCAAATACAAACTCAATACGCCGATCGTGCGCCGCGTCCTGGCGCCGGGCGAGACACCGCTGCCGAGGCCGGCTGCTGCGCGGAAGAAACGGCGCTAAGTGCGAGCTCCGAGCTGTGAGCTTGCTTCGATCTGCACGTGCTTCGCCCCCTATCACTGTCATCCTGAGCGGAGTGAGGCGAAAGCCGAACGCAGTCGAAGGACCCCGTGTCTGTTTGGGTCGCAACGGAGGCACAGAGTTTTTCGACCACTGATGTTGCGAGCGTGTACGGGAAGAGCTGAGGCGATACGTAGTTAGGCCCGTGGTCGAGAAATCATCCACCGCGCAGGCGCTCCCTGTGTACTCGGGGTCCTTCGCTTGCGTTCGGCTAGCGCCTCACTCCGCTCAGGATGACAGCCTAGTGGTGGTATCCGACATTTTTTCTGCCGCGCCGGCTACGGCCGTTTTGTCTCTCACGTCGCATCGATTCATACGTCTATAATGCGTCGCGGTTCTGCCTAATGCGATTCCATTCCCTTCCCGGAGAATTCATGCGCACGATTGCCGTCTCGCTGGTTGTTGCCCTTGGCCTATCTGTCGGCTTATTCGCGCAGCAGTCTGATACCACCAAGACTCCCGAGGCTCCGCGAGCGCGTGAGAAGAAAAAGCCCGAAACGCCTGCCGCGCCGAACTCTGAGACCAAGACGCCCGAGCCGCAACCTGGTCCTGCTGAAGCGAAAGCCGAGGCTAAGGCCGAGCCTGGAAAAGAAGGAGATGAGCACTACGACATGACGGAAGTTCCCCCGGTCGTGACCCATCACCAGATCACGGTCGACGGGAAGCTGCTGCACTACACGGCCACCACCGGGCGACTCCCGATCAAGCGCGGCGACGGCAAGATCGAAGCCGAAATGTTCTTCGTCGCCTACACGCTCGACGGCCAGGAAGCCGCTAAGCGTCCACTGACGTTCTGTTTCAACGGCGGCCCGGGATCGGCCACCGTGTGGCTGCACATGGGCGCGGTCGGTCCGAAGCAGGTGGTGCTAGAGGCGAATGGCTTCATGCCGCCGCCTCCGTACACCATTGCCGACAATCCGAATACGTTGCTCGATCGCAGCGACCTGGTGTTTGTGGATGCGATCTCGACCGGCTTCAGCCGCGCCGCGAACGCCGAAGCCGTCAAGAAATTTCTAGGCGTAAAGGGCGACATCGAGGCGTTCGGAGAATTCGTCCGCCTCTACGTGACGCGCTACGAGCGCTGGTCCTCTCCGCTGTTCATCCTCGGGGAGAGCTACGGCACGACCCGCGCGGCGGGCATCGCCGGCTTTCTCGCTAATCGTGGAATTTCTTTCAACGGCATCACGCTGCTTTCGACGGCCATGGACTTCGGCACGCTCGAATGGGCGAAGAACAACGACATCCCCTACTTCCTGCTGGTGCCGACCTTCAGCATGATCGCCGCCTACCACAAGCGTCTGCCGCCCGACCTGATGCAGGATCTCGCGAAGACGCGGCAGGAAGTGGAACACTGGTCGATGACCGACTACGCAGCGGCGCTGCTGAAAGGCGATGGGCTTGCGCCTGACGAGCGTCAGAAGATCATCGATGCCTACGCGCGCTACACCGGGCTCGACAAGAAGCTGATCGACAACGCGAACCTGCGCATCAACGTCGAGCAGTTCACGCACAATCTGCTGCTCGATCAGAAACTGCGCGTGGGGAGATTGGACGGCCGCTTTACCGGAGTCGATCCCGAGGGCCTGCTCGACCAGCGTTTCTACGATCCGACCAGTGCCGCGATTCTGCCGCCCTACACGGCGGTGTTCAACAACTACGTGCGCAGCGAACTGGGCTACAAAGTCGATCTGCAGTACAAGGTGTTCGCGTGGGATGAGCCGGCGTTTCAGAAGTGGGATTGGGGCGAGGCCGACAAGGGCTTCCCGAACACGTCCCCCGGTCTGCGGGCCGCACTGGTGGAGAATCCTTATTTGAAAGTTCTGGTGATGGAGGGATACTACGATCTCGCGACGCCCTACTTCGCTGCGAATTATTCGATCGATCATCTGAATCTTGGGCCGGACTACCGGCAGCATGTTTCGTTCACCACGTATGAAGCCGGGCACATGGTGTACATCGACGGAGCATCGCACGCCAAGATGAAGAAAGATCTGGTGGAGTTTATGGGGAAGAGCTTGAGGTAGGGAGCTATAGAGCTGCGAGTCGCGAGCTTCGACCGAATACACATTGTTCGCGGACCGTATTTATCGCAAACCTTGGGGGCGGAAAGTTCGTCGACGTCGGTGGAGATGCAGGCGCAACGCGAGGTCCCTCGATTGCGTTCGGCTGCCGCCTCACTCCACTCGGGATGACACAGTTAAACGAAATATTGGGTGGGTTCGTATCAGGGCGCGCCTTCAGGCGCTGGACTTCCCTCTCCTGCGTGCATAACATCAAGAAAAGAATGACCTTCTCGCCCCGGTCACTTCGGCGAAACTTTTGCTCCGCTTGGGACTCCAATCCAACGATGGATGGGATGCGTTCTTCAAGGGGTGGCCTTATGACTAAATCATTGTGGATTCGTGGATTTACAGCAGCTTTGCTGGTGACGCTGGCGGTTTCGCTCGCGGTGGCACGGGCGCCGAAGGGAGATCAGATTCCGGCGCCGGCCTCTGACGCGGCTCTGGCTGCGAAGGCTGGCGAGGAGTCGGTCGTGTTCTCCGGGGGATGTTTCTGGGGAGTGCAGGCCGTGTTTCAGCACGTGAAGGGTGTGGTCAGCGCGACCTCGGGATACTCGGGCGGCGAAGCCAAGACCGCGCAGTACGAAATTGTCAGCACCGGCGACACCGGACACGCCGAATCGGTGAAGGTCGTCTACGATCCGGCGCAGGTAACGTACGGACAGCTGCTGCACGTCTTTTTCTCGGTGGCGCACGATCCGACCGAACTGAACCGGCAGGGACCTGACGATGGCACGCAGTACCGGTCGGCGATTTTCTTCACCACACCTGAGCAGTTGAAGATCACGCAGGCCTACATCAGCCAGCTCGACAATGCGCATACGTTCAAGCGCAAGATCGTGACACAGGTTACGGCGCTGAAGGCTTTCTATCCCGCCGAGGCCTATCACCAGAACTACGCAACGCTGCATCCGGACAGCATGTATATCCGCTTCAACGATGCGCCCAAGGTGGAGAACTTGAAGAAAGACTTTCCGCAGCTGTATCGCGGATCGCCGCAACTGGTGGCGGTGAAGTAGTTTGGCATCTTCTCACGGCACAGTGCCGCCTGCGAGGGCAAGATGCCCTCGCGACTGCCGGCGGGACGCCGGCGCTACAAAGGCGGGCGAAGGAGTAGCAGTTATGTTTGATTCGGATCTGGATCAGAACGCAAGAAAAATACAGCGTCGCACGTTCCTGACGTTGTCGGTGGGAGCGATTGCCGGGATCGCGTTGTCGCATCTCCGCAGGCCGACAGTGCTGGCGGCCGCTCCGGCAGGCGTGCCAGGCGAAGTAACGATTGTCGAGTTTTCTGACGACGGCAAGCGGTTGAAGAAAGCTCGTGTCGCCAAAATCGTGAAGACCGAGGCCGAGTGGAAGGCGCAGCTGTCGCCCAACGCGTTCGATATTACCCGCCATGCGGACACTGAGATGGCTTTCACCGGGCAGTATTGGAATCAGCACGAAAAGGGGCTGTACCGCTGCATCTGTTGTGACAACGCGCTGTTCAGCTCGGATACCAAGTTCGAGTCGGGCACGGGATGGCCGAGTTTCTGGGCCCCGATTGCCGATGAGAATGTGCGGAGCGGACGGGACACAACGTTGGGGATGGTCCGGGACGCGGTGAATTGCACGTTATGCGATGCACATCTGGGGCATGTGTTTGACGATGGGCCGAGGCCAACCGGCCTGCGCTATTGCATGAATTCGGCTTCCTTGAAGTTCGTGAAGCACGGATAAGAGCTTTTAACCGCAAAGGTCGCTAAGAACAGCTGCCAAGGACGCCAAGAGGAGCCCTACGATTTTCTTTGCGGGCTTGGCGGCTTTTCTTTGCGGGCTTCGCGGTCAAGTGCTTTCCGCTTCCACATCGAAAATCTTAAAACGCAGAGTTCGCAGAGAACGGACGCAGAGGGCGCAGGGAAAAGCGGCTACCGTTTGGCGGCGAGGTTGTTGCCGTTATATTCTCGTGCGGTGCAGCGCGCATCGGTGCGGTCTCCTTCCGCGGGACTGTTTCTCGGGCTTGTCATCACGCTTATCGCGGTTGTGGCGTACGCCTGGTACACCACGCAGCAGATCTCCGGCTTGCGCGCCCTGCAGAATAATCTTGTCGACCGCAATCGCCGTGATTCCCTCCAGTTGCTTCGCATTCAGAACGATCTCAACTCGCTCGGGTTGGGAATGCGCGACATGCTCGACAGCGACGAGCCCTATCCGTTGACCGCGTGGTCGGCGCAATTCCAGCGCATTCGTTCGGATCTCGACGCGGCGCTGCGCGCAGAAGAGGGACTTGCTCCCACGCATCGCACTCCGGAGCAAAAGCAATATCTGACAGCATCGCTGGCGCAGTTCTGGGATGCCGTCGACCGCACCTTCGCTCTAGCGCAGGATGGAAAAGCAGACGAAGCGCGCGGGCAGATTCGGCTCACGTTGCAGGCGCGCCAGTCCGCGCTCAGCACAGCGGTCGCCCGGTTGCTGGTGCAGAACAACGAGAGCGAGGAGCAGGCCAACCAGCAGATCAGCGAGGTGTACGATCGCGTCCAGCGGCGCGGCTATCTTTTTCTCGGCGGCCACTCTGACGGCCATCCTGCTCACCGGGCTCTACGTCATTTATACGAACCGGCAGCTGTTCGCGCAGCTGGCAACGCTCTCCGAGCAGCGCAGCGATCTCGCGCAGAAACTCATCTCGACTCAGGAATCGACCCTGCGGCACATATCGCGCGAGTTGCACGACGAGTTCGGGCAGATCCTGACCGCGGTCGGATCGATGCTGGGACGCGCCGAGAAGCACACGCCCGAAGGTTCGCCGCTGCGCACGGAACTGAAAGAAGTCCGCGACGTGGCGCAGACCACGCTCGACACCGTGCGCAGCCTGTCGCAGGCACTGCATCCGGTCATGCTCGACGAAGCGGGCCTCGAAAGCACGATGGACTGGTACCTGGCCACGGTGGAAAAGCAGACCGGGACTGACATATCCTACGAGAAATCCGGGAGTGCCTTTCCCGTGAGCAGCAGCGCCGGAATTCACGTGTACCGCATTCTGCAGGAAGCATTGAACAATGTGACACGGCACTCGGGCGCGCGGGCGGCGTGGGTGCGGCTGCGCTTCTCGCCGCAGAACCTGGAGTTGGAAGTGGAAGATCACGGGAAGGGCTTCAGCGCGAACGGATCGACGCCCGGCATCGGGCTGGTGGCGATGCGCGAACGCGCCGAGTTGTTGGGCGGGCAGGATTGAATTCCTGCAGCCGTCGGGCGGTGGAACGCTGGTGCGCTTGCGCGTTCCACGCGAGAGAGCGGAGGCTCATGCCGAATAAGATTTCCGTCCTGCTGGTGGACGATCACAGCCTGGTGCGGCGCGGCTTTCGCCGCATGCTCGAAGACGAGCCTGACATGAACGTGGTCGGCGAGGCCAGCGACGGAGCCGAGGCCATCAAGCTGGCCAAGGAACTCAAGCCGAAAGTGATCGTCATGGACAGCGCGATGCCGGGCACCGGCGGTCTGTTGGCGACGCGCAAGATTCTCGAGTCGACGCCCGAGCAAATCATCCTGATGCTCAGCATGCATTCCGAGGAAACGCTGGTGCGACAAGCGATCGAGGCGGGCGCGCGCGGCTACGTGCTGAAGAATGCCGTGGACCTGGAACTGGCGGCGGCGATCCGCAAGGTGGTGAAGGGCGAGGTAGTTCTCGATCCGCAGGTGGCGCGGCGGGCGTCGCTGAAGGGCGAGCGCAATGGCGGACTGACCACGCGCGAGCTCGAGATTCTGCAGTTCATCGTTGACGGAAAATCGAATAAAGAAATTGCCGATCACCTCAAGCTCAGCGTGAACACCGTCGCCGTGCACCGCGCCAACATCATGGACGCGCTCGGCATCCACAAGACTGCGGAACTGGTGGTGTACGCGATTCGCAATGGTCTGGTGAATATCCCTTGAGACGGCGAGAATTCCTGCAGGGCATGGCGGGATGGGCCGCTGCCGGACTCAGCGTGGAGGCATGGGGTGCGCTGGCGCCGGCTTCCAATCTTGGATTCACTTTTACCGATGTCACCTCTGCAGCCGGACTCGACTTCCATCACAACAGCGGCGCCTATGGCGGCAAGTTGCTGCCCGAAACGCTCGGCTCGGGCTGCGCGTTTCTCGACTACGACGCCGACGGCTGGCAGGACATTCTGCTCATCAATGGAATGGACTGGCCCGGCCACCAGCGCCAGCGCAGCACGCTGAAGCTCTATCGCAACAATCGCAACGGCACTTTTACGGACGTAACGCGCGCGGCCGGCCTCGATGTAGAGATGTACGGCATGGGCGTCGCGGTGGGCGATTACAACAACGACGGGTTCCCCGACATCCTTATTACTTGCGTAGGCCAGAACCGGCTGTTCCGCAACACCGGCAAGGGCACGTTCGTCGACGTCACGCAGAAGAGCGGGCTGGGGAAGCGGCAGGCGCTGAGCACGTCGGCACTGTGGTTCGACTACGACCGCGACGGATTGCTGGACCTGTTTGTCTGCAATTACGTGAGGTGGTCGACCGAGCACGATGTGTTCTGCTCGCTCGACGGCAAGCACAAATCGTATTGCACGCCCGAGGCGTATCGCGGCGAGACCTGCTGGCTGTTTCACAATCGCGGCGACGGGACGTTCGAGGATGTCACCGCGCACAGCGGAATCTTCGATAGCAGTTCGAAAGCGCTGGGCGTGGCCATGCTCGATTTCGACCGTGACGGTTGGCCCGATCTGCTGGTCGCCAATGACACGCAGCCCAACAAGCTTTACCGCAACCAGCAGAACGGCACGTTTCGCGATGTCGGCATGGAGGCGGGCATCGCGCTCAGCACCGAGGGCAAGGCGCGCGCCGGGATGGGCGTGGATGTCGGCGACTATCTGAACTCGGGCATGCCCGGACTGGCGATCACGAATTTCGATAACGAGATGATTGGGATGTATCGCGAGTCGAAACCGGGATCGTACGAAGACGTGTCGCTGCAGTCGGGGATTGGGCTCGCCTCGAAAAATAGTCTGGGATTCGGATGCGCGTTTCTGGATGTGAACCTGGACGGATGGCTTGACCTGGCAGTGGCGAATGGGCACATCGACGAAACCGTTCGCAATATTCGAGGAAATGTCGGGTACGCGCAGCCGCCTCAGTTGTTTCTGAACAATGGGAAAGGCGTGTTTCGCGATGTTGCGAGCGAGGCCGGGGCTGGGTTTGTGCAGTCGAAGGTCGGGCGCGGAGTGGCCTGCGGAGATTTCGATCGGGACGGCGATACGGATTTGTTGATCACCACGAACAACGGACCGGCGTATCTATATCGCAACGATCAGAACTCGGGCAATCGCAGCGTGCGGTTTCGGCTGGTAGGGACGAAGTCGAATCGCGATGCGATCGGGGCAGAGGTACGGATTGAGTGCGGCGGGGTGACGCAGTCGCGGCTGGTGAAGAGCGGGTCGAGTTATTTATCGCAATCGGAGTTGCCGGTTACCTTTGGGCTAGGAAAGCGGGATTCGATTGATCGAGTTGTGATCTCGTGGCCGAGCGGGCGGACGGATGAGTTCAAGAATATTGCCAGCGGCAAATTGTATGAGTGCGTAGAGGGGAAGGGGATTTCGGCAAAGGATAGTTTTTAACTGCTCTTCACTATTTGTGTCGCATTGTGCACGTCTTCGCTGAAGGACTGCTCTAGAAAAGCTTCTTGAGGTTCGTGCCGCGCGAAACGGGCATGGCATCCTTCGACCGTGTTCGGCTAGAGCGTCACTCCGCCCAGGATGGCAAATCTTTTGTGGGGGGAGTGAGCGCTCTACCTTTGTATCGCCGGCATCCTGCCGGCAGTCGCGAGGGCGTCTCGCCCTCGCCCAGTACAACTCGGCTGGCGAAGGCGGCTCAACTAATACTTTTCCAGTATTGTTCTGATCCTCCAACCTCATTAAAGTTCCCTGCAATTCATCAGTCCTCAATTGCGCTTATCCCACGCACGCGCTTCTGAGGCACCCCTAGAGAAACCGGCAGGAGCACTGCCGGGGAGATTTTCCCCAGCTGGTTGCACGGCCAGCTGGGGCTTTTAAATTCTGCCGCTATTGTGGATGTCAAACTCTGGGATGTGGGGGACACATGAGAATTACCGCAATTGCAAAAGCAGTTCCTTTGTTTCTGGTGGTCGCTCTTTGGGGCGCGGACACTTCCGGCAAGACCGAGACCGTGAAAGGCTACGTGCTCGACTCGGCGTGCGCCTTTACGAAGGGTCTCGACAAGCCCATCAGCCGGGATTGCGCCTTGGCGTGCGCGAAGGCCGGGTCGCCGCTGGCGATTCTGACTTCTGATGGCACGATCTACTGGCCGATCGCCGGGACGACGCCTTCGGCGGGCCAGAACGACAAGCTGCTTCCCTTCGCCGGAGAAAAAGTCACGGCCAGCGGGAAAGTCTTCGAGCGCAAAGGCTCGAAGGCCATCGTGATCGACAAGATCGAGAGCGACGAGCAAGTAGCTCAATCAAACGGACACGATCGACACGGGAGAGTGGGGAGCATGCGTGTCCTCAGAAGGTCGGGAGTGTGCCCTGATTGATGTTGGCATGAGTAAGCGCAGCGCGCGCCAGCAGATTACGGGCAGCATTCGCGGGACGGTGACGGATGCCAGCGGTGCGATAGTGCAGGCTGCGGCCGTGACCGCGCACAACGGTGGAGACCGGCCTGACGCGCACGACGTTCACGGACCGCAGCGGAGCGTATCGTGCTGGTCGAGCTGCCGGTCGGGCACTACACGACTCAGCGGTCGGCGCTCGAGGGTTTTCAGGAATACGTGCAGGAAGGCATCTCGCTCGATGTGAACGAGACGCGCCAACGTTCCGGTGCGACTGGCGGTCGGCGCGGAGACGGAACACGTGCAGGTGATGGCCGACGCGCAGTTGATCCAGACCACGACCAGCAGCCTGGGTTCAGTCGTGAGCCAGAGCGAACTGGTCGACTTGCCGTTGGATGGCCGCAACTTCTCGCAATTGGGATTGTTGCAGACCGGGGTCGTGCCGCTGACCCCGGGGCTCAAGGAAGCCGGCGGTTCGCTGCGCGATGGGCAGGCTTACTGCGGTCAATGGGCAGCGGCCGGAGTCGAACAATTTCCTGATCGATGGCGCCAACAACGTGAACTCGGTGGATGCCGGGTTCGTGCTGAAGCCGCCGATCGACGCAATCGCGGAATTCCGCATTCTAACCCACAACGCCAATGCGGAGTTCGGACAGAACACCGGTTCGACGACGAATATCGTCACTCGCTCGGGGACGAACTCTTTTCATGGTGCTGTGTGGGAGTTTCTGCGCAATGACGCGATGGACGCGTCGGACTTCTCGACGCACAGCGTGCAACCACTGAAGCAGAACCAGTTTGGCGGAACGTTTGGCGGGCCGATCGTGAAGGATCGCAGCTTCTTCTTCGCGTACTACGAAGGCTTCCGCAACCGGCAGGGAGAAACGGTGCCCGCGACCGTGCCGTCGTTGTTGCAGAGGACGGGAGATTTTTCGGAGCTTTGCCCCGCGAAAGTGGGGTTTGATCCGAATGGTTTCTGCAACGACATGGGCACGAATCCGTCGCACCAACTGTTTGCATTCTCGTTCGCGCCTCCACCTCCGCATCCGGTGCCGATCCCGTTCAACAAGCTCAATGGCCCCTTTGATCCGATTGCGCTGAAGATCCTCGATTTTTATCCGAAGCCAAACAACGGGATGAACTCCTTTGTGACCACGGACAGTCGCTGAGCGTGAACAACGATCAGTTTGGCCTGCGCTTCGACCAGTACCTCTCGCCGAAGGACACCTTGAACCTGCGTTACATGTATAGCGGCGGCCCGACCACCGATCCGCTCTCGCACTTCCGGCGCAAATGTCCCCGGCTTTCCCGTGGGCGAACAGGATCGCGCGCAGAACTTCGTCGTGACAGGAGACGCACGTGTTTTCGCCAGCGGTGGTGGGCGTGGCGCGTTTCTCATATCTTGCGGAATAAGTTTCTGTTCGATCAGCATCTGAACCACCAACCGCCATCAAGCCTGGGCTTTCAGTACGAACCGACGCTGGCCGAAGCCGCGGGTCCGCCGTTCATCCAGAGTGGGCGGTTACGCTTCGGTGGGCGATCCGATCACCGGACCGAGGAACACATTTCAGAATACGTTCGACGTTTCCGGCGTCTTTGAGTTGGATTCGCGGACGGCATGAACTGAAATTTGGAGGAGGCTTCCGGCGCGATCAGATCAATGCGCTGCAGGGCATTGCCACGAACGGTTTCTTCGTGTTCTGCGACTTTTCCCTTTACGGACAGTTTCGCCAGCTTTCTAGAGGGCCAGCCGGTCGTGTTTCTGCAAGGCGGCGGCAACTTCGAGCGCCACATCCGGGGCAAAGCCTTCAACTTGTACGCGCAGGATACGTTCAAGGTCAACTCGCGCCTCACGCTTAACTACGGACTGCGCTACGACCTGCCCTTCCCTTACACGGAGACGCACAATCTGCAGAACCTTTTTGTGCCGGGAGCGCAATCGAAAGTCTTTCCGACAGCCCCGGCCGGGCTTCTGTATCCGGGCGATCCGGGCGTGCCGGCGGGGTTGATCCCAACGCAGAAGACTGCATTCGCGCCGCGAGTTGGCATGGCTTACGACCCGACGGGCGATGGCAAATGGCTGGTCAGCGCGGCATACGGCATTTTCTACGAGCCTTTCTACAACGGACAGGGTGGTCCACTGCAGGACCCGATCAGCGCGCCGCCTTATCTGGAGACGCCGCAGGCCGGCTTCCCGGTAAATTTCGCGAAACCTTTCAACGGGAATAATCCGTTCGACGGCTCGTTTTCCGAGCCGATGACCCTGCTGGTGGTTGCACCCAAGCTGAAGTTGCCCTACGCGCAGGACTGGAATCTGAACGTGCAGCGCTCCTTCGGCAGGGATTGGCTGTTCCAGATCGGCTACGTGGGACGAACGGCACACATTTGCCGCGGCTGATTGAAGGGAATCCGACGGTCTACTACCCGGGGCAATCTACCGAAGACAGCAGTAATGTGAACCAGCGGCGGCTTTACTCCGGCTGCACGCTGACGGCGCCACCGCCGAACACCTGCGTTTATGCGTCAGTCGGCGAGATTGCGGGTATTGCGAACTCCACATATCACGCGCTCGAAACCAGCCTGCGCAAGCGCTTCGGCTACGGAATTTCGTTTCTGGCGTCGTACACGTACTCGAAGTCGATCGATGACGTTTCTTCGTTCAACATCACGGGATCGGCGTCGCAGCCGGTGGCGGGAGAGAACGACCTGGCGCAGAATCCGTCCGACCTGGCGGCGGAGCGCGGACGGTCGATGTTCGATTCGCGGCATCGGCTGGTGCTGAGCTATCAGTGGAGCTCTTCCCTTCTGGCGGCAGGGCGCACACTTGGTATCAGCATGCGTTCGGCAACTGGCAGTTGAATGGAATCGTGACCGTGCAGAGCGGCACGCCGTTCACGGTGTTCGATTCGCAGGACGTTTCGTTGCAGGGCAGCGCGCCGGAGATTTCCGGCTTCTCCAGCAACCGGCCGAACCTGGTGGGGAATCCGAACGCGGGGCCCAAAACCGCTGCGGAGTGGATCAATAAGGCAGCGTTCCAACGCATTACGCCGGATCCGAATTCGCCCGTTCAGCAGTTCGGCAACGAGGGGCGCAATGTTGTGCAGGGTCCGGGATATTCGAATTGGGACTTCGCGGCGGTCAAGAATTTCCGGGTAAGTGAGGGGAAGGAATTTCAGTTCCGCGGAGAACTCTTCAATTTCCTGAATCATACAAATCTGCGGCTGCCGGTGAGCGACATTGCGTCTCCGAATTTTGGAGTAGTGCAATCAGATGTGGGGCCGCGCGTGATTCAGGTGGCCTTGAAGTTTCTGTTCTAAGGCAGGCTCAGTGCGGAACAGCGGACCTCAGCGGCTAAAGCCGCCGCCGTTTTGGCATGCGTTTCGGCTCGACTGAAGTCGAGCCCTTCCCTGGGACTGCCAAATCGTAATTTCGCGTTAGCATTAGAAGGCCATGAGCGACGACAAGCAACCCCTGATCCGAAAGCCACAAGGTGACGGCAAGAAACCGGACACCAAGATCCGGATTACGGAGGATCAAGATGCGACCGGAGACACCGCGGCTGCTTACGACTACTGGCGCACGGGCTCCGGACGCCAGCAGGTCCCCGGAATCATCAAGTGCTTCGGCGCACGCCCCGACTTCCTGCGCCAGGTAGTCGACTTTTCGAACACGGTTCATTTCTCCGAGGGCCACCTCAACCGCCGTCACAAGGAGATGATTGCCAGTTACGTCTCCTACCTGAACCGCTGTCCGTATTGACTGGACAGTCATGCCTACTTCCTGCGGGTTCAGGGAGCCAACGATCAATGCGTGAATGCAATTCTCGAGGGCAAGCTCGATGAGGCCGGACTGACTGCAGCCGAGCGGACTCTGCTCGATTACGTGCAGCTCGTCACCGAAGCGGCCAGCCGCACCACCGCGGATGACGTAAAGAAATTGCGTGATGCCGGGTGGAGCGAGAACCAGATCGCGGAAGCCGTCTACGTCACGGCGATGTTTGCCTTCTTCAATCGGGTCGCGGATGCGTTCGGCGTTCCGCCGCAGGATTACCTCACGATTGGCAAGCTGACGCCGTAAAATCCAGCACTTGGCAGTTGGCATTTAGCCGGACCCGATTCTTCTACGCGTCAAATGCCCTCCGGCCCGGTGCCGATTGCTAATTGCACGGCCCTTTTGCGATACTTCGCTCCGTGTCTGCGAAGAAGAAAACGGTACCGAGCAACTCACGGCGCGGCAAAACAGCGGTTCGCGTCAGTCTAAAGGTATTGGCGGACGAGCTTGGCCTGTCACCCGCCACCGTGTCGCTGGTGATGAACCGCTCCGCAGTCGCCGACTCCATCCCGCAGCAGACCAAGGACCGCATTTTCGCAGCCGCCCGCAAGCACAATTACCGCCCAAACTTTTTTGCGCGCTCGCTGCGCACACAGCGCAGCTTCACGATTGGCGTGATGGTGCCCGAGGTCAGCGAGGGCTACGCCACGCTGGTGATGAGCGGCATTGAAGATCACCTGCTGCAGGAAGGATATTTCTATTTCGTAGCCAGCCACCGACATCGCGCCGACCTCATCGATGAATATCCCAAGATGCTGCTGGCCCGATCGGTGGATGGCCTGATTGCGCTGGACACGCCGTGGACCCAGGCCGACCTGCCAATCCCGGCGGTCACAGTGTCAGGGCACAACGAGGTCCGGGGCGTCACCAACATCGAACTCGACCACCGCCGCGCCGCGCAACTGGCGCTGGAACATCTGCACGGGCTCGGACACCGCACCATCGCCTTCATCAAGGGACAAGGCTTCAGCTCTGACACCGAAGTGCGTTGGAACGCGATTCAGGAGGCCGCAACGGAGTTGGGGTTAGCCGTGAATCCGAGGCTTACCGTGCAACTGGAAGGAGATTTGCCTGCGACCCAACTGGGCTACAGCGTGACCAAGAAGTTGCTCGCGAGCCATGAGCCGTTCACGGCGCTGTTCGCGTTCAATGACCTCTCGGCGATCGGCGCGATTGGAGCGCTGCGGGAAAAAGGGCTGCAGGTGCCGGGAGACGTTTCAGTGGTGGGCTTCGACGACATTCAGAGCGCAGCCTTTCAGAATCCAGCTCTGACTACAGTGCGACAACCCTTGCGCAAGATGGGCATGATCGCGGCCGAGACGGTGCTGCGCCGAATTGCGCGGCCGGGAATGGATGCGGTACCGCAGCGGGTGATGGTGGAACCGGAGTTGGTGGTGCGGGAATCGACTGCCGGAGTGGGGAAAAGACGCTGAGAAAAGCAGTCGTCAGTCGCTAGTGATCAGTCGTCAGCAGGACCATTCGGCCTGCTATCCAGGTACTCTGAGCGGCTGAAGCCGGGTCCCTGCAGTATTCCGCAAGGTTGAAGAGCCTTCGGGCGTTCTTAAGGGAAGGGCACGACTTCAGTCGTGCCGTGAGCGCCGAACGCGAACCGCGCTTTAGCGTCTGAGGCCAGCCCTTCGGCTTCAACGTTCCTCAAACAGAGACCCTCAGCGGCTGAAGCCGCGTTTCCCGGAAGACTCTCGGTACAACTGAAGTTGTGCCCTTCCCAAAACTTGCCCAAACTAGAGTTTTTCCGGAGCCTCTTAAGCCGTGCCCTTCCCGTCTTCTGCCCGGATTGATAGATCTGCTGACAACTGACGACTAGCGACTGATCTTCCCTTCTCCCTCCACTATCGTGATGTATCGCCCAATGGGAAGATCCGTGAAGCGCTCAACTCGTCCGCTGGGCTCCGGCCACTTCACTTCAAGCCAGTCGATCTTCGCGCGCTTGCCGATACCGAGCACCATCCGCGGATCGTGATAGGAGAGGTAGCTCCCTCCGCCAACTTTCATGCGGCTGCGCTTCAGGTCTCCGGCTTGATAGGTCACGCGGGCGCCGATCGCATCCGGATTCGACTTCTTTCCAATCAACTTCAAACCCAGCCATTGATTCTGGCCGCCGGCTTTGTTGCGCAGGAGCAGCGGCGCATCGTCGTTGTTTGAAATGAGGACATCGATCGCACCGTCATTGTCGAAGTCTCCGATCGCCAGACCCCTCGCTGATAGCGGCTTAGCAAAGATCGGGCCGCTCTGCGCGCTGACGTTGGTCCACTGCTTGCCGGAGTTATGAAAGAGCAGCAAGGGCTCGCGGTAGCCAACCTGGTGGTGCGTGAGTTCCTCAATCAGGTCGTCCGGATTGCCGTTGGCCAGCATCAGATCGAGATTGCCGTCGTTGTCGTAGTCGAAGAACTTCAATCCCCAGCCGCTCATCAGACGAGTTGCCGCGCCGATGCCGGTGGCCAGCGCCTGGTCGTCAAAGGTCTCGTCGTGATTATTCTGGTAGAGCGAGTACATCTCGTGATCGATGTTGGCGACGAATAAGTCCATCCAGCCATCCTGATTCACGTCGGCGGAGTCGAGCCCCATGCCCGAACGCGGCCGGCCCTCGGTGCTGTACGCGACCCCAGCCTGGGTCGCGATTTCGTCGAAGCGTCCCTTGCCGCGATTGGTGAACAGGAAATTCGCGACCGTGTCGTTGGCGACGAACAGGTCCATCAGGCCGTCGTTGTTGATGTCGGTAGCGACTACGCCCCAGGCTTTACCCAGAACCGTGGCGATGCCCGACGACTTGCTGACGTCAGTAAACGTCCCATCGCCATTGTTGTGGAAGAGCCAGCTGGCCATGGGCTTATAGAGATGAGGAATGCAGTAGCCGCGCTTGGCGTCTTCGCCGGCGTGGCAGTCCTTGCTCTTGGACTTGTCGAAGTCGACGAAGCGGCAGACGAAAAGATCAAGGCGGCCGTCGTTGTCATAGTCGAACCAGACCGCACTGGAGGCCCATCCCGGGGCCGCTACACCGGCTTTCTCGGTCACATCGGTGAAAGTGCCGTCACCGTTGTTGCGATAGAGAATGCTTTTGCCGTACTGCGTGACGTACAGGTCAGGAAAGCCGTCGCCGTTGTAGTCGCCGACCGCAACGCCCTGCCCGTAGCCGCCGGCAGCAACGCCGGCTTTCTCGGTGACATCGGTGAACGTCCCGTCGCGATTGTTGCGGTAGAGCGCGTTACGCAGCGGCGGCGAAGGATTGTAGAAGTCGCAGGCGCCGCTGTTGACGAAGTACAGATCCATCCAGCCATCGTTGTCGTAGTCGAGGAAAGCGCAGCCCGCCCCGGTGGTCTCCGGCAAATACTTTTCCGCAGACTTGCCGGCCACGTGCTTCCACGTGATGCCGCTGACCGACGACGGGACTTCTTCGAAGGGATAATCCGAGGGCGCGAGTGCCGGCGCGAACCGCGAGAGTCCAGCGAAAGCGGCCGTGCCGAGCGCACCGGTCAAGAAGCGGCGGCGGGAGAGTCTCTGCCACAGACGTTTGGGAATCGTCGTCTTCACTGCGTTCGGATTCGTCGGCGACCGGAGGCCATAGTTAGCAGCGCCTAGTTCGGATTCTCCTGAGCCTTGTTATCAGGAGGAGGTTCCTTCTGCGTCATCTGGCGGTGGATGGCGAATTCCTTGTCAGCTTCAGCTTTTTTGCCGGTGCGGCTGTAGGCGGTGGCCAGATTGTAGTGGGCTACGGGATTGGTTGGCTGGAGTTTTACGGCTGCCTCGAGGGGCGGAACAGCCTCCGCGAACTTCTTTGTAGCGATCAACGAAGCGCCCAGTCCGAGAAAAGCGTCGCCGAAGCCAGCATCCAGCTGCGAGGCTCGCGAGAAGTGCTTAACGGCATCGTCCCATTGCTGGTCCTGGCGCGCCAATTCCCCGAGAATGAATTCGGCCTCCGCGTTCGACGGATCGATCTTCAGTTCCTGCTCGAACTCGCTGCGCGCCTGGGTCGCCACATCGGCGGGCGGGTTCGGCTTCGAGAGTAACAGACGCCCCATTCGGAAGTGGATGCCGGGCAGATCGGGATTCTGCTTGAGGATCTGCTGATACTCCTTGGCAGCGTCGTCCCACTTACCCTGCAGTTCGAGCGATTCGGCGTTCAGTTCGTGCGCGGAATTGGAGTTGGGAGCAAAGCGAGCCAACTCCTGCGCCGAGCGCGTCGAGAGATCCGAATAGGCGTGCACGCTGATGTACAGAACCTCAGGATCGCGCGGGAAGTCGCGATTCAAAACGCGTAAGAAGTCGGTAACGGCCTCAGGCTGATTCGTAAACAGGCTGCAGCGCACGCCTGCAAGGCCCGCATCTCGCTTCAGAGACTTGTCTTCGACGTGAGCCAAGCTCTTCTTGAGTAAAGGCAAGGCTTCGCTGCAATGCCCAGCCTTTGCAAGGCTCAGACCCTTCTGAAGGGATTGCGCGACATCCGCAGAGGGTGGGGCGGCCGACGCCTTAGCCTGCGCTTCGCTGCTGGATGGCAGAAGAAGAGTGGCGCAAAACAGCGCGGTCAGGCCCAGAGTGCGTGGTAAGGGCATGAGAAATGGGGCAAGCCTCAAGGCCTGCCCCATGATGATATCAGCCCATTAGAAGTAGAACTTCAGGGCCAATTGGATATTGCGTGGGTCTTGAGACGTGTTGACGAGACCCATGTTGTCACCCAACGCCGTAGCCGGAGCATTGAGGTTCACGCGATTGAGGGTATTCAGGAAGTCCGCACGGAACTGGAACTTCATGGTTTCCGTTATGTGGAAATCCTTCTGCAGACTCAGGTCAAGATCTGCATAGCCTGGACCGCGAACGGGACCCTGGGCAGGGCAGTTGCCGAAGTGGCCGGCCGGAGCACTTTGGTAGGGGTTCTTGTCGAAATATTGGTAGCCGATGTACGCACCGGTTGCAGGATCAAACGCATTCTGACGCCCGAACACTTTTCCCGCTCCAGCGCCGCAATCGGGTCGCAGTCCGCGCGAGCCAGTACCCGTTGGGTCGTCGCCGAAATCATAGAGGGCCAGTGGGAAGCCGGTGTGTAAAGAGATGATCGGGCTGATCGACCAGTTCCCGACCACCGCATTCGCAACGGAGTTCATGCCGCTGCCAAAATGTTTTCCTTTGCCGAATGGCAGGTCGTAAACAGCGTAGGCGCTGATTACGTGTTTCGCATCGAAGTAACATTCGGCGTAGTCGGCTGAAGGATTGTAGATGTTCTGGTAGTAGGGATTTGCAGGCGTCGTTTCTGTTGATGCCCCACGTTCCGTAATAGCCGCTGTTGTCGGTCGTGCACTTCGAGAATGTGTACGCCACCTGGTATTGCAAACCGCTGGCGTAGCGCTTCTGCAGTACCGCCTGCAGTGCGTTGTACTTCATGCTGCCGACAGACGCCGTACCGGAAATCTGCGAAAGATCCGATTGCAGGGTTGGATTGCCGGCAAGATAGGCGCTTGGCGCGACAGTACCATCGGCTAGAAGCTGCTTCTGCAGATAGGGCATGGGAACCATCAAGTGCGTTCCATGCTGCCCAACGTAGCCGACCTGGACGGTCGTGCTGTTGTTGAGTTGCTGTTGAAGGGTGAGATTCCACTGTTCGGTGAGTGCTGGCTGCACGTGAGGATCCCACATACGGAAAAGAGCACCCGCGAAGGGATCTCCTGGTGGGGGAGCTACGATACCTTGTGACGTCGAGGTAGGCGCCGTCTTTCCGTTGAACTGCTTCAGGATTTCGGGCGCGGTGACAGGCACGTTCATCGACAAGCGGAGGTTGGTGCCGGTTCCCTCCATGTAGCTGGACGTCGTGAAGGCACCGCGCAACACGGTTTTGCCATCCATCGATCTCGGCGACCAGGCAAAACCGATTCTGGGCTGGAAGGCAGGCCCACCATACGTGCCGTCGTAAAGCCCGCGGCTTCCCTTTTGGCAACTGTAGGGAATCGTGCCGAGCTTGGCACAGTTAGGCGCGATGATCTGGCCTCCAAACAAAGTGGCATTGACCTGAAGATCGTTGACTTCGACCCAGGGTGTGAATGCCTCGTACCGAAGGCCAAGGTCCAAGGTGAGGCTGTTGGTAACATGCCACTGGTCCTGAACGTAGCCGGCGATCACGCTCTGCCGCTGGTGCCATCCACCGCCGGCAATGCCGTGGCCGTAGGATTCCGGAAGCCCCAGGAAGAAGTCGGCACCGCCGTATCCGGTACCTGCATCCGGATTGCCACCGTCACTCGACGTGTACTGTCCGCTGAAGAGGATCGCACCATATTTCCCGCTGTTCCCGCTATAGAACGCGTTGATGCGATTTCGACGATAGTCGAAACCCGATTTTGATCACATGATGGCCATGTGTGAGCGTCAAGTTGTCGGTGAACTGAATGACGGCCGTTCGGAAGTTCTGCTCGATCCCGCTCGCGCCGACACTATTCAGCGTGCCCGAACCGGCCTGGCTGGGTGTGCCGCCATTGAAGTTCAACGACATCAAGCCGGGCCCGATGGGATTGCCGTTCGCGATTCCCAGATCAGTCGCAAGGGTCCCAACTGAGTTCCCGAAGTTCGTGCCATTGTGCAGCTTGATGTAGTTCACGCCGAGCCGAAGGTCATTTAGCAGGCTCGGGCTGAAGGTGTGGGTCCAGTCCAGCACTTCACTGTTGATGGGCGCTTCGGAGAATCCCTGCCCGATAATGCTGAGCGAGTTCGTCAAGGGATTGCTTTGCTTGGCATGCGAGTAGCGGCCAAATATGTGGTCGTTCTGCGTCGCTACAAAGTCAGCTTTGATGTCGTATTGATTGTTGTCAAACAACTGCGTGACGTTATTAAAGGCGTTCGCCTGGAAGTTCCCGTTTAGCGGGAGTTGGATAGAACTGGGACGCGAAAAGCGCCGTACGCTACCGGGTCGATCATTGACTCAGAGGAATCTGGTTGTTAGGAAACGTGCGACGACCTTGGAAATAGAGCACGTAGCCGCCGGTACAGGGAGTATCGAGATGCTGGGCAGGGATTGTAGTCCTGGTGGGTCGTCTGCCTCTTGAATCGGTTCGTGGTCATTACAAAGACCAGCCGGTAAACCCGTTCGTGCAGATCGCGCCGAAATTGCCATTCCGTTCATCAGCCGTAAACACTGTGAAAGTACTCGTGCTCGAGGGATGGTCGAAGCGCTGTCCCTGATAATCGGCGAAGAAGAACAACCGGTTCTTGACGATCGGGCCGCCGATGGTTCCGCCGAACATATTCCACCGCAAAGGCGACTCGTTTCAACCCGTTGAAGCGGTTCTCCCAGCTATTGGAATTCAGCTTATCGTTTCGGAAGTACTCCCAGATGTCGCCGTGAAAGCTATTCGTTCCGGATTTGAGCGGTGGTGCTGACGATGCCGCCCTGGAAGTTGCCGAACTCGGCGGAGGCGTTGCTCGTAATAAGGTTGAATTCCTGGATGGCGTCCGGCGCCGGCGTGTAGCCCAGCAAGTTGTCGGAGACCTGGTTGTTGTCGAGCCCGTCGAGCAGAAAGTTGTTCGCCTGCTCGCGATTGCCGTTG
Organism: uncultured Acidobacteriota bacterium; assembly: GCA_963745435.1. Classification (GTDB taxonomy): domain Bacteria; phylum Acidobacteriota; class Terriglobia; order Terriglobales; family Acidobacteriaceae; genus Gp1-AA133. Next base: position 142,482 of record CAVUXK010000013.1, read on the forward strand.
ATATACGGGCGCGCGCCGTTGGCGGTGTTGTCGCCGTTGTTGAATGACGAAGGGGAGGGATGTACCGCGCCCGGCGACAGCAGCGTCAACTGGACGTAGTTGCGCGTGGCCAAGAGGCAACTTGTCGGTCGACGTCGAATCGATGATCGTGCTGACCTCGGTCGTCTCGGTTTGGAGGATCGGCGCGACGCCAGTGACTTCCACAGTCTCGGTGACCTGGCCAACCTTCATCTGCACGTCGACGCGCGCGGTCTGATTCAGCACCAGCGTGAACGGAGGATAGACCGATCTCTGGAATCCCTGCGCGCTGATTTCGACCTTATAGGTTCCAACCGGAAGGCGGGTGATGTTATAGAGGCCGGCGTCGTTGGTCTTCGCGGTGAAGACAGTCCCTTGTTCGCTCGACGTGGCCTTCACTTCTGCCCCGTTGATGGGTGCGCCGCTCGGATCGCTGACGGTTCCAAGAATCGATGCGGTTACTTCCTGTCCCCACGCCGCTACGGTAAGCCCGAGTACTGCGGCCAGAACGAGGAGCAGGGCTCCACTCCACAGTGTTCTTTTCATCACAGAACCTCCCACGCGCTTTGAATTACTGGTTTCCCCACAGAGCACAAATAAAGAATGGAGATATGCTATATAGCACCGCGCAGTTGAAGGTCAAGAGAAAAATTGTCAATTGCAGGACGGGCGCCTGAGATTGCAGCGCTCGGCCACTGCATAGCAGTTGGAGCTCGCGAGAAACAGAGTCCAGGACAGCAAGCAGCTATGAAAATCGGGACGCGCGCGCACGAACTTTCCTACGATTTCACGGATTCAACCGTTTCTTAGCCGACCGTTCCGGTTTTCTTCGGGTGGGGTTTTCCGGCGTTCGGTTTCCCGTAAACGAATCAGAATCATGCCTATAGCACTTGTCTGCTATATAGCGATCATCAGAAAAATCGATGAGGTTCTCGCCCTGGCATGCAAACTGCGCTTTACGTCACTCGTCATTTTGTGCTATATAGCGCGTACGCAGTACCGACTGCCATAACGATTCGGTGGAGCCCCGGGCAGATACGACCTTGACCGAGTATCTGAGGATGAGGATGCGAGCAAGCCGAAACGGAACGCCAGCGTACAAGAAGATTCAGAACGTGATCCGCAAGCGGATCGAGGGCGGACAGCTGAAAATCGGCGACTCCGTCGACTCGGAACGCGAGCTCGCGCGCATTCACGGCGTGAGCCTGATGACCGCCCGCCACGCGCTGGCCAGCCTGGAGCGAGAAGGCGTCGTCGAGCGGCGCCGCGGCTCGGGAACATTCGTCGCGCCCCCGAAGATTCATTTCAACCGGCTCATGAGCTACACCGAGCACATGTCGAGCCGCGGACTGTCTCCGCGCTCGAAGGTGCTGTCGGCAAAATTGATTGAGCATCAGGCGGAGATCGCCGCCCGGCTTGCGTTGCCTTCCACCAGCGACCTGGTGAAGATCGACCGGCTGCGCTTGACGGGAGAAGAGCCGTTCGCGCTCGAGACCGTGTACCTGCCCGGCCCCGAATTTGGAGCGCTCGCGTCGGCGCCTCTGGGCAAGAGTTCGTTGTTCGCCACCCTGCTCCATGATTACGGAGTCGAACTGGCGTACGCGGACGAAGAAGTCGACGCAACCGCGGCCGATGCCCACACGGCGGAATTGCTCTCAGTCCCGCGCGGGGCTCCCTTGCTCCGCATCCGGCAGGTCATCTACTCGACGTCTGGCAAGGCTGTTATTTATGGAGTAGGGTTTTATCGCTCCGAACGGCATACTCTTTTCATTCGCAGATTCCGGTAGTTGGCTTTCAAGCGCAGCCCCTGAAGGGGCCGGTTCGAGGAGCGTCTTATGGCATCGCTGAAGCGATGCCCTGATACGAACCTTACTCTCCGGCCGGTCATCCTCTGCATCACGGAGAACTATGCCTCTCACCTCGACCGATTGGATCGTCATCGTCGGCTACCTGCTGGTCAATCTGCTGATCGGCATGTACTACCGCCGCCGCGCCAGCGGAAATACGGAAGAGTTCTTCATCTCCGGCCGCGATGTTTCCTGGTGGCTGGCCGGAACTTCGATGGTGGCCACCACTTTCGCCGCCGATACGCCGCTGCTGGTATGCGGCCTGGTGGCGCAGGCAGGGCATCGCCGGCAACTGGATCTGGTGGGGCTCGTGCGTCGGCGGCATGCTGACGGTGTTCTTCTTCGCGCGCTACTGGCGGCGCGCCGAGATTCTGACCGACGTGCAGTTGGTCGAGATTCGCTACGGCGGCAAGCCGGCCGCATTTCTGCGCGGATTCAAAGCCGATCTATCTCGGACTGTTCATGAACTGCTTCATCCTGGGATGGGTGACGCAGGCCATGGTCAACATCATCACGGTGCTGCTCGGCCCGGCGATTGCGCAAGGACGCGTGCTGCAACTGTCTCTCGCCGGCCACACTTTTCAGTACACGCTGGGCGATCCCGACATCGACGTCGCTGCTGATCTGCATCTTCGTCCTGATTCCCTTCACCGGCCTCTACACCTTCATCGGCGGACTTTGGGGCGTGCTGGTCACCGACCTGTTTCAGTTCGCGCTGAAGATGACGATGATCATCGTGCTGGCCTGGGTTGCGGTCGCGAAGATCGGCGGCATGCAGGCGCTGCAGATGCAGCTGCAGGTGGTCGAGAACAACGTTCGCGCAAACGGGAGTGCGAGCTGTCGGATCCAGTGGCATTCTTGCCGGACTTCCATCTGGGCTGGACGACCGACGCGCTGTGGACTCTGCCGCTGCTGACCTTCATCGTCTATCTGGGCATGCAGTGGTGGCTGGCGTGGTATCCGGGAGCGGAGCCGGGCGGCGGCGGATACGTGGCGCAGCGCATGTTCAGCGCCAAGGACGAAAAGAATTCGCTGGGCGCGACGCTGTGGTTCAACATCGCGCACTACGCGCTGCGGCCCTGGCCGTGGGTGATTACGGGACTGGTGGCGATGGTCGGTGTATTCGCCGCAATGGCGGGCTGCATCCCAGCGCGGCTTTCGCGCAGAATCCCGAGCAGGGCTACGTGATGGTGCTGCGCGACTATCTTGCCGCCGGCCTTGCGCGGGCTGATGGTGGCGGCGTTTCTGGCGGCGTTCATGTCGACGATCGGAACGCAGTTGAACTGGGGAAGTTCGTACCTGGTGAACGATCTCTACAAACGCTTCTTGGTGCGCGACGCGACCGAGAAGCATTACGTTCTGATCAGCAAGATCTTCACCGTTCTGCTGGTGCTCGGCAGCGGCTACACGGCGATGCAGCTGACTTCGATCAACCAGGGCTGGGAACTGGTGCTGAACATCGGCTTCGGCACCGGCGCGGTCTACATCCTGCGCTGGTACTGGTGGCGCATCAACGCGTGGAGCGAGATTTTCGCGATGGCGGTCGCGGCGCGATGACGATCGGGTTGAGCCGGGTTTCGTTCACCGGAAACGATGCGCTGGTGTACGCCAAGACAGCGCTGATCACCGGACTGGTCACGACCATCGCGTGGGTGATCGCGACCTTCGTGACGCAGCCCGAGTCGGATGAGACGCTGGTCGGCTTCTACAAGCGCGTGCATCCGACGGTGTACGGCTGGAAACAGATCGCCGAGCTGGTGCCCGAGCTGCCGGAGGTGCGCGACCTGGCCAGCAACGCCTTCAATTGGGTGATGGGCGTCATTCTGGTTTACGGATGCTTGTTCGGCATCGGCAAGATCGTTTTCGGCCAGTGGGGATGGGGCGTGTTCATGCTCGCGCTGTCCGCAGTGGCCGGGTATCTGATTTTCTGGGATCTCTCTCGGCGTGGGTGGGGTACATTTTCGGGCAAATCGGTGCCGGGGCTGGCTTCGCCGGTGGTGGAGGGAGATTAGCGGTTGTGTGGCGCGGGCGCCCTCGCCCGCGGCCTTTGATGTTGCTCGTTGTTGGCAAAGTCAACAGCCGCGGGCGGGGCGCCCGCGCTACACAAACGAAAGCCGCTGCTTTTCGGCAGCGGCTTTAACTTTTGCTTAGTCCTGTTCCTTGCGGTTCTTTTTGCGGGCACGCTTGCGTGCCAGTGCTTGCTTGACGCGCTTCTTCTCGCCCGGTTTCAGGTAATAGGAGTGACGCTTCACTTCCTTAATGATGTCTTCCGTCTGAACCTTGCGCTTGAAGCGGCGAAGGGCATTCTCTAACGACTCGCCCTCTTGCAGTCGAACTTCTGCCAAATCTCATCACCCCCAAACCAGCCGATTGGCCACTGTTAAGATTACACGTTTTGGGCGGTGGCGGGAAGGAAGTGGGGACGGATGAAATGCGTCTTGCGATTATTTGTCGATTAGCTGATTTTGAGTGCAATGATTCCATAACAATGTCGGCGATTTTCGCCAACTACTGGCGCGCCCAAACGGCGGTGGGGTGTATACCGTGAGCCATAACCTTGGTTGGATGGCCAGTTAGGTCAATCAACAGAACTGTTCCGTTGCCCGCACCCGCCTCTAGTGCCTCATTCGTAATTTGCCGTTGATCGCCCGCCGGGAAGCTATCGGCGAGAAGTTGCAGTCCGTCCGGCGAGAAAACCGGGAAGAACAACGATACCCGCTTGTCAGAAGCAATTGGTGCGAGACCCGTTCCGTCGAGGTTCACACGAAAAATCACTGACCGATGCTCTTGCTCCGATGCAAAAGCAACGCTTTTGCCGTCCGGCGACCATGCCAGTTCCCAAGCTGGCGAATCGTCATCTCTTATTTTTGCCTCTCCCGTCCCGTCGGCATTCACGATCCAGATTGATCCTTTGTCTCCCGGCTTCTTGGGAACCCGGAAGAATGCGAGCCTAGTACCGTCCGGTGCCCAACGTGCGCCTATTCCAACTGTAATCAACGTTGGCTTTTCACCGTCGTTGCCCACGACCCATATCTTGTAAGACTTGCTTCCAAGCCCGGTGGTATAAGCAATCTTTTCTCCATCCGGGGACCAGTCAGGAAAGCCTGCACCGTCTTTAACTCTTGTAAGTTGTCTTCGTGCAGAACCGTCCGCGTTTATGACATAAATCTGGCCGTATCCGCGTCCTTCGCGGGTACTGTACGCGATCTTTTGTCCGTCTGGCGACCAAGCCGGACTGATGCCCTCCACCAGCCGCCGCGGCTTTGAATCCGGGGGATCAATGACAAAAATGTCGCTTTGAGGTGAGGGGAGAACTTCACGGCTTACCTCAACAGCAAGTTTCTTTGCTTGCCACCTGGGCAGATATGGGAAGACTTGGCAACGAAGTGGTTTGTCAACCACGCAAAAGGTAAAGAGAGCGACGAAAAAGAGTAACATCCAGTGCTTACTCATTCAGCGGATTATCGCACAGCAGTCACTATCGTAATTAAGCGTTTGCATTACCTGCCAAGCCACCCTACCTGCTAGGCTGCTTATACGAAGTCGGGATGCCAAACGTCATCCCATCAAGCCAACCCTCCCCCGTCCACCACAAGCTGCGTCCCAGTAATCCACGCCGCCATGTCGCTAACCAAAAATAGAACGGCGTTGGCAACATCCTCGGGCGTGCCCACGCGGGCAAGCGGACGGTTGGCCGCTTCTTTCAGAAATGCCGCCGGATCCGCTCCCAGTTGTGCGCACTCGCTGCGTAGCATGGGTGTGTCGATGTCTCCGGGGCACACGCAGTTCACTCGGATGTTCGATTTGCCATGATCGATGGCCATGGCTCGTGTCAGGTTCAGCACTCCGGCCTTGGCGGCGCAGTAGGACGCGGCTTGCGGCCCGGCTTTCAGGGACCAGCCCGAGCCGGTGTTCACGATGACTCCGCCTCCGGTCTTCTCCATGTGCGGGATCACCTCGCGCGACAGCAGGAAAATTCCTTTCAGGGTTACGTCGAGGGCCAGGTCCCATTCTTCTTCGCTCAGGTCGACCACGCTTTTGCGGACGATGACGCCCGCGTTGTTGCAGAGAATGTCGATGCGTCCGAAGGAGGCGATGGCGCTTGCGGTGGCGCGACGGCAGTCCTCAGCGGAACGCACATCGCATTTTTCAAACAGTGCGCGACCTGAGCGCTCGGTGATCGTGCGGACCGTGGCCTCGCCTTTTTCACTGTCGATATCGAGAACAACGACGGCGGCGCCCATCTCGGAGAGGCGCAGCGCAATGCCGCGCCCGATGCCCGAACCGGCACCGGTGATCATGGCGACCTTGCCTTCGAGCGAGAGAAGGCGCGTGGCGGTTTCGGAGATTGAGGTCATTCCGTTTCTCGCGGATTATTGAGCGCCAGAATGATGCCATAGACCGGCATGCGCCGTCCGCAGACTGGCTGGCACAAGCTCCTAGAGAAGGCCTGTCCCTCGGGGAGCTTTGGGCTCGGCAGGGGTCGTTGGGGTCTTGGGAAGGGCCCGACTTCAGTCGGGCCATATGAGTGGTTGTATGAGGGGCTTCAGCCCTGAGGTTTGCTCTACAAGAACTCCTTTACGCGAGTCGCGTTCCGTGACCCGAAGATGCTGGAGGAAAAACTCACCTCAGGCGCTGAAGCGCTGGTCAAACTCACGAGTGTGTGGCACGACTAAAGTCGTGCCCTTCCCGTTCGAGACAGATGCTCCAGCATCGGTCGACCGAAGAAGTTTACTGATCCCGAGGGCCTTCGCATTCGTCGTTCGCCCCACCTTCCACCGCTCCGCGAAAAGACTATAATGCTCCGCCGCAAGGCAATTTTTTTCCTCCGAGGTGAGATGTGCGTCGCACCGCTTTCTTTTTTCTCGTAATCGTTCTGGCCGCGCTTCCCCTTTCCGCGCAATCCGGAGAATGGAAACAGCTCTTCGACGGCAAGGATCTCACGGGCTGGAAGCACGTCGGCCCCGGCGGCATGACCGTCGAGGACGGCCTCATCCGCACGCATGGCGGCATGGGCTTGCTCTACTGGACTGGAGGCAAACTCGGGGACTGCGTGATTCGCGTGGTCTTCAAGATGCGCGACCACAACGACAACTCCGGCGTCTTCATTCGCATTCCTATCGAGCCGCGCGAAGAGTGGATGCCCGTGCACTACGGCTACGAAGTCCAGATCGACAACGAACCGGAGAAGTCGAACGAGGACGACTACCATATCACCGGCACTCTCTACTCTCTGACCAAGCCGCTGGCCAAGCCCAGCAAGCCCGGGCCCGAGTGGAACACCATGGAGATCACGCTCGACGGTCCGCACACCATCGTGGTCCTGAACGGCGTGAAGGTCACCGACTACACCGAAGGCCAGCCGGTGCCGGAAAGAAAATTTGATTTCGAGCCGCATCGCGGCACGCGCCCGAACGACGGATACATCGGGCTGCAGAACCACAGCGACAACGATATCGTGTTTTTTAAAGAAGTCGCGATGAAGCCCCTGCCGAAATAGGCAGCGTCGCGATCCCCATCTTCATACCGCTGGAGGAAGCCATGAAGCGCGATTTTTCTCGCCGGAAATTTCTGCAAACCAGCAGCGGAGCATTGATCGCCGCCAACACCGTCTTTCTGAACACGAAAAGCTTCGCCTCGCCACGCCCCGTTCCTGCCAGCGATCGCCTCCGCCTTGGCATCATCGGCATCGGAATGCAGGGCTCGCCGCTGCTCACCACGGCCATCACTTTGCCTGGAGTCGAATGCGTGGCTGCCTGCGACCTGTACGACGGGCATCGCGAACTCGCCAAAGAAATCGTCGGCAACACCAGTCTTCCCACCACGCGGCGCTATCAGGAACTGCTCGACAATAAAGATATCGACTGCCTGATCGTTGCCGTTCCTGATCACTGGCACAAGCAGGTCGTGGTCGATGCCGTGAGCGCCGGCAAGGATGTGTATTGCGAGAAGCCCATGTCGCACACTGCGGCCGAGGGATTCGACATGGCGGATGCGCAAAAAAAGACCGGACGCATCGTGCAGATCGGCTCCCAGCGCGTCAGTTCCGTGATCTACGCGAAGGCGAAAGAGATGATCGCGCAGGGCGCGATCGGCAACGTGAACCTGGTCGAGGGAACCCTCGGACGCAACGATCCCACGGGTTGCTGGGAGTACACTCCGCCCACTGATCTCTCCCCGCAGAATCTCGACTGGGACACCTGGCAAGGCACCGTCCCCAAGCGCGCGTTCGATCCGCTGCTGTACGCGCGCTGGCGTTGTTGGAAGGAATACGGCACGGGCGTGGCTGGGGACCTGCTGGTCCACCTGGTCAGCGGAATCATCTACGCGATGAACTGGAACGAACCGCCCAAACGCGCCATGGCGTTGGGCGGCATCCTGCGCTGGAAAGACGGCCGCAATATGCCGGACGTCCACGCCTCGCTGTTCGAGTACGGCGACATTCCCGTTTACACGCGCCTGAACCTGGGCTGCGAGAGCCCCGAGGTGGTCCGCTTCCAAGGATCGAAGGGCTTCATCGAGGTCACAGAGTTCGGTCTGACTTATTCTCCGCAGCCCGGCGTTGATACTTATCCCAGCTACTATTCCACCAACGCTTATCCGCGCGCCATGCGAGAGGAATATCTCAAGCAGTGGCATGCCGAACATGATCCGGCTCCGGGCAAGGAACCGCTGGCGGAATCGACCACCTATCGTGGCAACGATTATGACGATGTGAAGCCGCACCTCGCGACGTTCTTCAATGCGGTGCGCTCGCGCAAGCCCGTCACGGAAGACGCGGAGTTCGGCAACCATGCAGCGCTCGCGTGTCACATGGCCAACGAGTCTTACTTCCGCAGAAGCGCAGTGACGCTGGACGTAGCGAGCAAGAGCATCAAGAGTTAGAGACTGCTGGACGCCGAATTATTTCAGATCGTTCGCGGGGTAGTCGCTGCCCGGGGCGTCGTAGTCGCGACCATACTTGTTCTTGTGCGGCGCGGGCGGCCCGTCTTGCACGAGGCGAATGACGCCGAGGGATGGATCCTGGGCCGAAACCGTCACGGTTTTGGTGAGCTTTTTCAGGTTTTCAAGTCCCGAGGTTTCCGAAAAAACCTGCATCGTGTAGCGACCCTCCGGAACGTTCGCGATGGAGATCTTTCCTGCTGCGTTAGAGATGCCGTAATAAGGGGTCTTGAGAGCGAGCACGACTGCGTTCATCTCCGGATGAATGTTGCAGAAGATGTAGCTGACGCCGACGCGATCGAAGTGAACGATCCTGGTCGTACCTGCCTCGTACAATCCCAGATCAAAACGCTTGCCCTCGAACAACGAGAAGACATTGTGAAAGAACGGGTCCCGGTTGGGGAACTCCACCGCGGTTCCGGCGGGAACCACCAGCAGATGCGGAGTGAAAGTCTTGTCTCTCTGCACAAGCCGCGGAGGCGTAGCCGCCGCAGCCTCTGATATCGATTTCAATGTGCGGTCGTCGAGGGGAGAGAGCCACACAACGACGTTCGCGCGATCTTTCTTGTTCGCGTGCGCGCGACCTTCGCCCACGACTTCGATCTGCGCAGTCACGTTCAATTCCTGTGCCCGCGCCAGTAATGAACAACCCATCAGGACGACGCACAAGCGCGCCAAGCGTAACCCGTTGTAACGAGCGTACGAATTGAAGACAGAAGTTTTCAGAACAGAATCCCCATCACGAGATTAAATCGATCCGCTGTATATCGACTGTTGTCGATCTGATAGGTAGCGATGTGACCGTACTCGGCAGAGAACACCAGGTCAGAACGCGGCCGGTAGATCACGTTCATCAACCCGCTCTGGTTACGCGCCGCAGGCCCGTTGTTGCCACCACTGCCGTATTGAGAAAAAGGAAAGGCGCGAACTTCGTAAGCGAAAGGATTGTCCTGCCCCCCAGCGAAGTTGAACTCCACCTTTGAAGACGCGCGCACCTTCAGTTGAGCCCAACCACCGAGCGCATCTAGTCCCTGAACCCGGCTGGCAGGATCGGTGGGATTCCCGCTGAACAGCGCGCTCTGGTACGAGCCTCCCCCTAAACCGCCCAGCCCCTGACCGCGATAAAATTCGCCGCTCACAGCCAGCATTTTCCCGAGGGGCACGCTCCAATCCAGCGTGCCGGCCCACGCACCCACGTTGCGGCCGAATCCCCAATTTTGCCGGCTGTAGTAGCCACCCGCTCCCACAGTTAACGGCTCGCCGAAAATGCTGTGCGTCCACGCAACCCGGCCAGCGTATCCCGGCTGCCGCGAATATTCTCCCGCCTGCGGCCTGCGCCCGTACGCATAGATGGGAGGCTCTCCGGTAAGGCCATCGAGAATTCCACCCTGCAATGTGAAATTCGAATTTTCAGAAATGGTTAGACGCCGCTCAACCCTGATTTGCGGAATCCACATCCACAGGTTGCCAGCCTCCGACAGAGCCGGCTCCGCCACGGTGGCAAACGACGTTGGCGACAAGGCGGAGAAAAACGGAGCGTCCTGCCCGGCCACAATCGAGGTGTGCTGCCAATCCAAATGAATGGTAGCGGTGCGCA
>CAVUXK010000014.1:0-174449 GCA_963745435.1 uncultured Acidobacteriota bacterium
GGAGAAGTGAGCAGGTTTTTGTAGCGCCGGCGTCCCGCCGGCAGTCCAGGGCGTCTCGCCCTCAGAGGGTCGGGCAACGAGCAGACAGTCTCAATTCCCGAGCGACTTTTGCAATCCCACCCGCATCCCAGTAATCTCGTCCGCATGCATCTCCGTTCCCTCAGATTCGTCCCGCTCTTAATCCTTTTTCTAGCGCTCCTCCACTCGCCAACGTGGTCGCAAACGCCCAACGCAAAAGAAAAAGTCGATCTCCTCCTCACCGGCGCCACTCTCGTCACCATGGACAGGACCCGCACTATCATCGACGACGGCGCTATCGCCATCCAGGGCGACACCATCGCCGCCGTAGGCCCGCGCATCGAAATCGAATCTAAATATTCCTCCGCAGCTCAAATCGACGCCCGCGGCAAACTCCTCCTGCCCGGCTTCATCAACGGCCACACCCACGTCCCGATGACGCTCTTCCGCGGTCTCAAAGATGACGTCGTCCTCGACGATTGGCTCCGCAAATACATCTTCCCCGCCGAAGCAAAAAACGTCACCGAAGACTTCGTCCGCTGGGGCACGCGTCTCGCCGCCGCAGAGCAAATCCGTTCCGGCATCACCACTTTCGCTGACATGTACTACTTCGAAGACGCCATCGCCGAAGAAACCAAAGCCACGGGTATGCGTGGCATCTTGGGAGAAACTTTCATCGACTTCCCCGCGCCCGACAACAAGAACGAGGCCGACGTGCTGACGTACACCGAGACATTCCTCAAACGTGGCGGGGCGACCCACTCATTCACGCGGCCGTCGCGCCGCATTCCATCTACACGTGCTCAAAGAAGACGCTCGAGGACACCGCCGCTCTCGCCCGCAAATATCACGCGCCCATCCTGATCCACGTTTCTGAAATGAAAAAAGAGTGGACGACTCGCAGAAACAGAACGGCATGTCCCCGGTGCAGTATCTCGAAACGATCGGAGTGCTCGGTCCTGACGTGGTCGCGGCTCACTGCATCTTCGTCGACGCTGCCGACCGCAAGACCCTCGCCGACCGCCACGTGGGCTGCGTGCACAACCCGTCGAGCAACATGATGCTGGCCAGCGGCGTCTCGCCCGTGCCTGAAATGCGCGCCGCCGGAGTCGCCGTCGGCCTTGGGACTGACGGCCCCGCCGGCAGCAACAATGATCTCGACATCATGGAAGAAATGGACCTGGCCGCCAAACTCGCGAAAATCACCAAGGGCGACCCGCTAGCCTTGAACGCCAAGGCTACAGTCGAAATGGCAACCATCGACGGCGCCCGGGCCCTGCACATGGAAAAGGAAATCGGATCGCTCGAGGCGGGCAAGAAAGCCGACTTAATCTTGATCGACCTCGACAAGCCCAACGCGGTTCCGATGTACGAGCTCTATGCCCAGATCGCCTACGCGCTGAAAGGCAGTGACGTCTCGACCGTCATCATCGGAGGAAAGCCCGTGATGCGGGATCGCAAACTTCTCACCGTTGACGAATCACAAGCCATCGCCAAAGCAAACGAATACAAGAAGAAGATTGCCGCCTCGCTAGGTATGCAATAACGAGAAGTGAATGATGGGTGTCTATCCTGACGCGTTCTCTGCGCTAGCGCCTGCCCTGAGCGAAGTCGAAGGGGTGGGATTCCACGGCTTTGGAAATCTTGGGGACTTCTCCAATCGAAACACAATGGCTGCCCCACCCTTCGCGGTGTTCGAAGGGTGGGAGGCACGAACCTAAAGTTCGCCACGAGACCCAGCCTTTCGAGTCGATTCGATGCAACAAGGATCGGTCCCTCCGTACTATCGCGCGCGAACTTTCCACTGAATCTGTCGAAGCATACCGAGCAACTGTTCCGCATCCGCACCGCCGAGTTTCAGCCTTCGCATTAGCCTGCGAATCTTCGCTGTTGTTGCATCAGAAGTGTTTTTTTCGAGATATCCGCACTCGCGAAGCGTCTCCAAAAGAATTTCGGTCAACCGCTCCAGTTCCCCCGCAGAAGCGACAACCGACTTCGCCCCCGACGTCCTAACGCGTCCTCCCCGAATCAACTCATATAGGCTCACCGCCACGGCCTGCCCCAGATTCATCGAAGGATGCGCTTCCCGCGTAGGAATGTGCATGACCCAATGGCAATGACTTAGGTCCTCATTCGACAATCCGACTCTCTCCGACCCAAACAACAGCGCAACGCGCCCAGATGCAAGCGCCTTGCGAATTCGCAGCGCGCCTTCCTCGAGTCGGTAGATCGGCTGGTGCCGCTCGCGGTTCCGTAGCGTTGTCGTGCCGACCACTAGAGAGCAATCGCCCACGGCATCCGCAACTGCCGGAAACTCCTCAGCATTCTTCATCACCACGGAAGCCCCGACCGCCGACCGCGCTTCGCGAAAAGCAGCATCGTACGGATTCACCACCCGCAAATTGAGGAACCCAAAGTTACTCATGGCGCGCGCCGCGGCACCCATGTTCAGCGGATTGCGCGTAGCCACGAGAACGACGCGCAGGCGGTCGAGTTGAGAAGCTTTTGCCAAGGCTTGTGTGGGGCGGACACTCTTGTCCGCCGGCAGCACCACATTCTACGACGCGAGGGATTCCCCGCCTGATGTGTTAACGTGACCAGTCTTATGGCCGTCAGCGTGGCCGGGCCCATTATGGTTGGAGGATTGTCCGAATCCAGATGAGCGTGAACGAAACCACGATTGCCTCGACGATAAATGCACGCACGCCTCCCACTCGTGGCATTCCATTCGATCCCGTCCTGCTCCTCATCCTGGCTCTCCCCTGGGTCGTGCTCTATTTCGACACAACCTGGCTCTTCGCCTACCCCACCAGTTCCTTCGGATTCATCGACCCCTGGATATATTTCGGCTTCTTCTTCGACCTCACCCAGCACATTCGCACTTTCAAAGGCGCCTACTTCACGACACGCCTGACCTGGACCGTCCCCGGCGCAGTGGTGTACCACTTGTTCTCTCCCCTGGTTGCGACCTACGTTCTGCATCTGGTGATTTTCTACGGATCGATCCTGCCCCTCTATCTGATTCTGAAAGTCACCGTGAACCGGTCGGCCGCACTATTGGCGACCACCATGATGGCGTTCCACTCCTACTTTTTGTGGAGCGTTGGTTGGCCCTACATCGACGGGGCCGGCAACATGTACGTGCTGCTCACACTCGCCTGCCTTGCGTTTGCCGCGCGCGCCCAAGAACCTAGGTGGTGGCTTGTCGCCGCGGGCGCAGTCGCTGCGAAGACGATGTACTGCCAATTCTTTCTGATCTCTTTTGCTCCGCTGATACTCGGCTTCCACTACTTCGCGCGGCGCGAGCTGGGCCATCGAAGGTCGACTGCGGAATGGAAGCCCTTCGCTTGGGGATTTGCCTTCGTCACTGTGCTCTACGGCGTATTCAACATGGCCGTCAACGGCCGTTTTCTTTTTTTCATCAACTCCGTTGGAATGGCCGCGAAGATTGTCATCCATCGCAATCCCTACAACGATTCCACTTACGGCTGGATCGCCGGCGCCACCTGGCTGGTCCTCCCGGCACTCACCGCGGTGGGCGCGATCGTGTGCGTCTCACGACGACGAAGCCTCCTGTCGATTCCCAACGCCGAATTCCTTCTGTTCTGGCAGCGATACTTGCTCCTGAACGTCGTGATCATGATCTTCTGGCAGTTAGTCGGGCAGCCCGTCCTCCAACTCCCTACCTACGCGAGCTATCTGATGCCAGCAGTCTTTCTCGCACTCGGCTCACAGATCGTCATCGCCACTCACGGGCTCAGCAAGTCCGCGCTTGCATTGGTCTACGCAGGAGTGTTTCTCGCCGGCGTCCTACCATTCATGCCGCGGCTGGATCTGCACTCGCTCACCGCGCACCCGATGCTCGTCCCGTTCGCCATCGGCGCAATCGCACTCGTCGTGATCGGAAGGCAGATCAGATATATTGGCGCTGTCGCGATCGTGGCGCTGGCCGTCGGCCTCGGCACGCTCAACGCCGCCACCAGCACGCGCACGTGGAATCACGGCTCTCTGCCCCACGACGACACCTCCCAGAAATCCGCCCTGCTCGCCATCGTCGACAGCATCCACACCGTGCAATCGCTCGACCCCAAAGGCAATCTTTACTTCTGGTACGACGGCGAATCCCGCCTCGGCCGTCTCTATCGCGACGTGGCGTCGACCTACCTTTGGGCTTACCGACTGCAAAGCGAAACCCTCCCAGACCTCGGACCCAAAGCCCCACCCCTCGATCGCCGCATCTTGATTCTCACTGAAGATCAGGGCGCGGCCCTGGAGGCCGCCAATACTTCGCTCGCGAAACAAGGCCTGACCGCGAACGTTCTCACCCAGCGCAAAATTCAGGAGGGTCCCTTTGCCTGGGACATGATAGAAATCCAGATAGCCCGGAAGTCCTCGACGAACTGACACCGTGGGCAGCGGCACGAGCGCCAACCACACCCGCACCAAAAAAGGCGATGGAACTCGAATCATGGACTGGCAAGCTCTCATCTTGACGCTAAAGCTCGACTTGGTCGTCTGCGCCGTCCTCGTCCTGATTGGCGTCCCGCTCGCCTTCTGGCTAGCGTTCTGGCAATGGCGCTGGAAGTTTCTGGTCGAGGCCGTCGTAGCCCTGCCCCTCGTCTTGCCACCGACAGTTCTCGGCTTCTACATCCTGCTCGCGCTAGGCCCGCATAGCCCCTTTGGAACGATCTACGAGCGCCTCCGCGGCCACGGCTTGCCTTTCACGTTCGAAGGACTCGTCGTCGCCTCCGTCATCTACAGCCTGCCGTTCATGGTGCAGCCCGTGTTGGCCGCGTTTACTTCGGTCGATCCCAAGCTCATCTCCGCCTCGGCCGTGCTCGGGGCTTCGCGCGTGCGCACCTTCCTTCGCGTCGTGCTCCCGCTTTCCATGTCAGGACTTCTGACAGGCCTGATCCTCACGTTCGCCCACACGCTCGGAGAATTCGGCGTCGTCCTCATGGTCGGAGGCAACATTCCCGGCTCCACCCGTACCGTCTCCATTTCCATCTACGACAACGTGCAGTCCCTCGACTTCGCCTCCGCCGGACAAACTTCCCTGCTTCTGTTGGCCGCTTCCTTTGTGATCCTATCGATCGTCTACGGCCTGAACCGTAAGCAATTCGTTCTCTGGCCTACGAACCGCTAAACGCGACCGCATCTCCGGCGACTCGCCGGCATTCTAAATATGTCGATGGAGCGACGGGCGTCCTCGCCCGTCGACAAGTCGCGCTACTCACAACATCCAAGCCTCTCTGTTACCCTTACTCGGTCATTCTCAATTGAACAATCTGTAGAGATTCTCGGAGAGCACGAAAAATGAAATACCGCACGCTGGGACGCACCGGCTTCGAAGTCAGCGACATCGGCACCGGCCTCTGGGGCATGAGCGGATGGAGCGACGCCGACACCAAGCAGGCCCAAGAAGCCCTCCAGCTCGCCATCGATCTCGGCTGCAACTTCTTCGACACTGCCTGGGCCTACGGCAACGGACAAAGCGACGGCTTCCTCGGCGAAGCCATGAAGAATAATTCCGGCAAGCGCATCTACGCCGCGTCCAAGATCCCACCCAAAAATCTGCAGTGGCCCGCTCTCCCCAAGTACAAGTACGCCGACGTCTTCCCCGCCGACCACGTCTTCAAATACGCCGCCAAAATCCGCAAGCAGCTCGGCGTCGAAACAATTGACGTCCTGCAATACCACGTCTGGGACGACAGCTGGACCGACGAGCCCGAATTCGGCTCTACCGTCGAGCGCCTAAAGAGCGAAGGCGTGATCCACGCATTCGGCCTCAGCCTCAACCGCTGGGAACCCGAGAACGGAATCAAAGCCATCCGCACCGGCCTGGTCGACGTAGTCCAAGTCATCTACAACGTTTTCGATCAAGCGCCCGAGGATAAGCTCTTCCCGCTCTGCAAGGAAATGAACATCGGCATCATCGCGCGCGTCCCTCTCGACGAAGGCAGCCTGGGCGGCAAGATGACTCTCGAGACCCGCTTTCCCGAGAGTGATTGGAGAGCGAAATATTTCGGCGAGGAAAACCTGAAAGCAACGATCCCGCGCGTGGAAAAACTAAAGCAGGTTGTGCCCGCCGGCATGACGCTGCCCGACCTGGCGCTGCGTTTCATCCTCGCCTATCCCGTCGTCAGCACCACTATCGTCGGGATGCGCAAGCCGGAGCACGTTCGCGGCAACATCGCCGCCAGCGATGCACCTCCGCTCAGTCCCGACCTGCTGGCCACGCTGAAGCCGCACCGCTGGGACCGCAAGCCGCGCCACTGGTCCGACTAACCCGGCACGGACAGTAGCGCCGGCATCTCGCCGGCAGTCGCGAGGGCGTCCTGCCCTAGCATGTGGAATGTGGGGAAGGGCACGACCTCAGTGGGTGCGCAGAACTCCGCTCCGAGCCAATTCTGGAAGGGCAGGACTTCACAGCTTAAGGAAACACCCTCATCCTTTACTGGCTGCCCCACCCTTCGCGATGTTCGAAGGGTGGGAGGCATCGGCCCCAACCTCTAATCGTGGACGAACGCGTTACGCACAACGAAGTCAATACTCGTCACACTCCCGAAGAAAAAATAAAAAGGGAAGGGCACGACTTCAGTCGTGCCACGGAGCCACAACGCAGTCGCGGCTTCAGCCGCTGAGGTTTGCCTTTCCGAACTCGAATCACGCGGACGATTCGATAGAATCGCCTCGCCTAAAAAACCTCACCGCACAAACACAAACGCAGGATCCGCCACCTTGATCGTCGACCTCCGCCGTGCCGCCGTCGCAATGTTGTACGCGACCAGCACATGGTTCTCGACCAGCAGGATTTCCTTCTCGCTGATCCACCCGACAAAATACGAATGCGGCAGATACGCCGATCGCTTGCTCGCATCCGCCGCGCTCACCACCTCGACCGCAGGCATGTCCGCCAAAGCTCTTCGAATGCTCGCAGACTCCGCAGGATTCGCCTGCCCCTGCTCCGCGAGCTGAATCGGCGCGCTCGACTTCGCGCTTGCCTCAATCGTCATTGCAACGTGGCCATTGCCGGGCGACAGCTTCGCGTTTTCCGTGAAAAAGCTGACGTCGTAGTCAGGATTCTTGAACTGTGCGCGTTCGTCGAACAGCGTAACGATCCGGCCGTGGTTGGTCAAAACCGTCTGGTCGTTGCTCTGGTTCTCCCAGCCGCAGCACCCAACATCGAGAATCGCGCTGATCACGATCGCGCCGCCATCCGCCAGGTCGAGGACGCGCTGCAATGGCTGGCCAAGCTCTGTCGCGCTCCACGTGGCATCCGACTGTTTGTACAGCGTGCTGGTCAGGTACTTGGTTTCGGTCGGCCCCTGGATCAAGCGCGTCAGGAAGAAGTAGTCCTCCACGCCGCCATCAGGCACCCAGAAGCGCGCCTCCGGACACGTTTCCGAACACGCGCCCGTCGAGCAGTGGCATTCCGGAAAATCAAATGTCGCCAATTCCTGCTTGTCCTTGCCCGCAAGATCCGAACGCCACGCCCGGAATGTAGTCGTCACCGTAAGTTCCACATTCTCGCGTTCCAGCTTGTTGTACAGGTTCGAGAACCAGAAGAGATGCGTTCCGTCCGCCGAAAGAAATGGCCACGGCGAAGCTTCACTCACCTTCTGATTCGATCCCGCCTGCGACGAAATGCGAATCGTCTCCCGGCCCAAGGAACTCGCCGCATGCCCGTCCCACAACCAGAATTTGTCCCCGCCCTTGCCGACATCAGGCGACGGATCGTCACTGTTGGGCGCGTAAAGCATCTGGCCCTGATGGTTGATCTGGAAAATCCGCGCCGACTTGGCGACTTCGTCAGGAACCTTCACCGATTCCTTCCGCGCAAACGTCGCCGGATCGTACTCGATAACAGAATTCGGCTCGGTCAGCACCCAAAGCCGCGGGCTTTGCGCCAACGTAGGACACGTAAGGCTCAATGCGACCAGCAAACACGCAAATGCTTTCACCATTTTCAGAAAAGGCCTTTTACAGACACTATCAATCTAAGCTTGTCATCCCGAGCGAACTCGAGGGACCTTGCGTTTGACTGTCGATCATCAGACGCCTCCGGAACAAGAATCTATAAAGTCGGTTTGTTACAGGGACGGTCTTCAGGCCGTCCATAAACCCTGCAAGAACGCCGCGGCTTCAAGCGCCGCTGGGGGGACGCTACGTGTCGAGCGTCCCCCACACACTATTCGGGTATTGTAAATGCCCACTCTCGCGACTTCCGCATCTCCGCAGGTACAATAACCGTGCACTTAAAGGGGTAAAAATGACCACCACCAGACCTGCCCATCCCGCAGCGGCGACTGCCACAGAAATCCCCGCAGTTCCCCTTACGGTTGAGGGCTACAGCGTATTGCACCAGATGATGCGCTTTCGCTGGAGCGCATGGCACCAGCTCCCGGACGCCGAGCGCCGCGAAATCATCAAAGAAGCCACCCCCGTAATGGCTGCGATGGAG
The DNA here is from genome assembly GCA_963745435.1 of uncultured Acidobacteriota bacterium. Taxonomy (GTDB): domain Bacteria; phylum Acidobacteriota; class Terriglobia; order Terriglobales; family Acidobacteriaceae; genus Gp1-AA133. The sequence continues at coordinate 8,483 of CAVUXK010000014.1, forward strand.
AAGAATGCCGCCAGCCCATCCGCCTTCTATTCCCTGCTCGGGCACAAGGGCGATCTGATGTTTATCCATTTTCGCGATTCGTTCGACGATCTCAATCGGGCCGAGCTGCAGCTTAGCCAGACGCGGCTCAGCCAGTACTGGGAACCGACGACTTCTTACCTCTCGATCATCGAGCTAGGCCTCTACGAATCCACCACTAAGATCTACAAGGCACTCGTCGATCGCGGCATCGAACCGCACTCGGAGGAGTGGAAACAAGAAATTCGCGACACGCTCTCCCGCCAGAAGGAAGCCATGCGCCCGCGCCTCTTCCCCGCGATTCCGCCGAACCGCTACGCGTGCTTCTATCCCATGGATCGCAAGCGCGGCGAAGACAAGAACTGGTACACGCTGCCCATTGAAGAACGCGCGCGCCAGATGGGCGAACACGGCATGGTCGGCCGCCGCTACGCCGGGGAAGTGAAGCAGATCATCACCGGCTCCATCGGTTTCGACGACTGGGAGTGGGGCGTCGACCTCTTTGCCGACGATCCTCTCGTCTTTAAAAAGCTGATTTACGAAATGCGCTTCGACCACGTCAGCGCCGTCTACGCCCTGTTCGGACAGTTCTACATCGGATTGCGCTGCCCAGCCGACCAGATCGGCACGTTGCTCGAGGGAGAACTGCCGGAGCTGAAGTAATCCGCTTCAAAGTTTGCGGAAACACCGTTGCGCGCAACTCTGGTCTTTAGCCCGCGAAGCGGGCGAAATTCATTAGCCCAGCGCGTAAGCGCTGGGTAGCGTGAAAAATTTGAGCAAGCCCCGGAGGGGCGACACCAGCTCCCCAGACGGGCAATCTCATTTGCTCATCATGCTGGAGAAACTGTGTCCACCTTGGGTCTCATCGAATACAAAGACGCCAGCCCCGAAGTCCGCGCTGTCTATGACGACATCATGGCCACCCGCAAAACCGACTGGGTCAACAATTTCTGGAAAGCCATCGCGCACGACCCCGCAACCCTCAAGCGCACCTGGGAAGACATCAAGCAGATCATGGCGCCGGGAGCGCTCGACCCGCTGACCAAAGAGTTGGTTTATCTTGCCGTGAGCGTCAGCAACCAATGCGGCTACTGCATCGCCTCGCACACCGCCGGAGCCCGCGGCAAAGGCATGACCGACGCCATGTTCAAAGAGCTGATGGCAGTGGTCGGAATGGCCAATGAAACCAACAAAGTAGTTTCGGGCTACCAGGTGGAAATCGACGAAAGATTCAAAACGCCGTAAGCACAAACATTTCCCGGACTCTGTGCGCATAGCTTGTCTCCGCGCTTCTGCGGGTGATCTCTGCGCCCTCTGCGGCGTTTCTCCGCGCCCTCTGCGTTTTAAGCTTTTAAAGGCATCGCAACCGAACCGCAGACACTCGCCCTTAGCGTCCTGTGCGGCCTTTCTTAGCGCCCTTAGCGGTTAAAGTCTTTTTCTTCCCCCCAGGCCCAAATCTGAATTCATGCAGCCGCATATTCACGCGACGCCCCCGAAACGTTACCCCCTCCATCTCCAGTCGCAACCTCTGATCCAGTCCCGAGTGCCCGCGCAGCTTGATCTCGCCGCCGGCCCCAAGAATCCGGTGCCAGTTCAATCCTCCGGCCCGCCGCAGAGTCCGCGCCACCAGTCGAGCCCCCCGCGGATACCCGGCCGCCTTGGCAATCGCGCCATACGTCGACACGCGTCCCCGAGGCACTTTCTGAATCGCCGCAATGATACGATTGCTCATCTGGAAACTCTGCTTCGTGCAACCTGGATATTTTTGCACAGCCGGTCGTCGCGACCTGTGACGCGTTGACCGTCGAGGCACACTGCCCGCGGCGGAGCATCTCGCCCCGGCCAGTGCGCATCCAACGAGGTCCATAGGGCGTCGGCGTGCGTTTTTAGATTTTTTTACAGGAGCGTAGCAATGAGAGGCAAGCTTTCAAGGATTTTCCCGTTCGCCATTGCATTGATTTGCCTGAGTTCCCTATTGCTGGCCGCAGGCTGCGGCTCGAGCAAAGCCCGTTACCGTTTCATGCAGACCGCCACCGGGATACCCGCCAATAGCGTTGACCTGCAGGTCGACGGCAAATCGGTGCAGACGGCGATCGGATTTGCCCAGACCGCCACTTATCACAGCAGCAGTTCCGGCAACCGCAAGTTCGATGTGTTCCCCAACGGCAACACCACCAACGCCATCGTCAGCGATACCGAAAGCTTGGGCAGCGGAGACACCACGATCCTTCTGCAGAACACGCAGCCCAACAGTAGTTTCATCCTGAAGTCTTACCCCGACGACAACACCGCGCCCACCACGGGCAACGCGAGAGTCAGAATCATCCACTCTTCGTTCTCAGCCAACCCCGTCGACGTCTATATCGTGACCCAGGGAAATGGCATCGGCGGATTGAGCCCGAGTATTCCAAACGTGGCTTTTCAAACCGCCACCCCATACCAGGTATTGGCGGCTGGCAGCTACACCGTGATCATGACCGTCGCCGGAACGCAGAACGTCCTCAACAACCTGAATTTTGCCTTGACGCTAACCGCAGGCCAGGTTCGCACGCTGGTGGTCGTCGACAATTCTATCGGCGGCGGTTTTTTCAGCATGGTGCAACTCAACGACTTGAACTAGAAGCGTCTAAACACAGACACTTTCAGCATGGCCTCGACACCTGCCGAGGCCTTTTTTATTCAAATCGCAATCCACCCGAGATAAATCAATCCCAGCGACATGACCGAGATCAGCAGCCACAACAGCACTCCCTGGATCAGCGGACGATGCCCAACCTGCTTCAACGTTGCCAGCGACAGTCCCGTCCCGATCAGGTAGAGCGTCGCCGTCAGCCCGAGTCTCGCCACTTTCGACAACACCGCATAAGCTCCATGACCCGCGGGCAGATACGTATTGCACACCGCCGCCAGGCAGAAGAGTGCGATGAACCAGGGCCATTGCACTTTGGCCTTGGCGTGTTTCAGCAGCGCCGTGCCGACCGCGAGCGGCACAATCCACAAGGCGCGCGCGAGCTTCACCGTCGTCCCCACCTGCAAAGCAATCGCGCCATACTTGGCCGCCGCGCCGACCACCGAACTCGTATCGTGGATGGCCAGCGCGGCCCACAGGCCGAATTGCGTTTGGGTCAACCTCAGAGCCGTCCCGATGGCCGGGAACGTCAGCAGAGCCACGGAATTGAGCACAAACACCGTTCCTAGCGACACCGCCATCTCTTCGTCGGTCGCGCCCGTGATCGGACCCACCGCCGCAATCGCGCTCCCCCCGCAGATCGCCGTGCCTGTGGAAATCAGGTACGCCGGCTCCTTCGCGACCCCAAGCACTTTGCCCAGCAGGATGCCCGCGGCCATCGCGAACGCGATGCTGAACAGCGTGTAGACGAACCCGCTGCGGCCCGCGCGGATCACGTCGTGCAAATTCATGCCAAAACCCAGGCCCACCACCGAGGCCTGCAGCAGGAGTTTCGACATCGCAGCCGACTGTTTCGCGTACGGGTGAGCGAAGGTAAGACCAAAAGCGAGTCCTATGGCCAGGGCAACAGGAGGCGACACGGATCCGCTGGCCGCGCACACCAGTCCGGCTAAGAAAAGAATCTTTGAAATCATTCAAGAAAGCTAGGCATGGCCCAGCATCAGGAAGTCAAGCAGGGAATGGAGCATAAATTGGCGATGCGAAAAGTACAGCGTCACAGGCTGAAAAGAATACAGACCGTAGCGCCGGCGTCCCGCCGGCAGTCGCGAGGGCATCTTGCCCTCGCTGCCAGCGGTGGCAAAAAAGACTACCTTCTATGCGGCCTTTTGAAACGAATGGATCGCTTCCTCTTCGGTGTCATACACCTCGAAGATGGTCAGCAACTTGGTGACCTGCAGCAGATCGCCGACGCGCGGCGTCAGGTTCGACAGCTTGACCGACCCGCCCGAGTTGTGCGCGGTCGTGTAGAGGGAAACCAGCGTCCCGAGTCCGCCCGAATCGATGTACGATACGCCGCCCAGGTTCAGCACCAGTTGCTTGGTCCGGGTAAGCAGTTCCTTCACCGTGTCCCGCAGTTGCGCGGACTCTTCGCCCAGCACGATGCGGCCATCACAATTCAGGACCACGATGTCCTGAACCGTACGAGTAGTAATTTTGAGTTGCATGGAGAGCGCTCCTTGCGCGTTTGAGAAAGAAATGTCCGCCGAAAAGCCTACGCCTTCCGGTGCGGTCGCGCAAGGGCCGGAAGGCGCGAATTTACTGGCGTTTTCAGAGGCAAGAAGTCTCACCCGCCAAGCGGATGGGCTGGGCGCGCATCACGTATAATCATGACTTCTCTTTCATGAGCTATCAGGTTCTGGCGCGCAAATACCGTCCGCAAAAGTTCTCCGAGGTCATCGGACAGGACCACGTTACCCGCACCCTGAAGAACGCCATCGAGCAGGGCCGGACGGCCCACGGCTACATTTTCAGCGGCCACCGCGGCATCGGCAAGACCACCATCGCACGCATCCTGGCCATGGCCCTGAACTGCCGCTCGACGGACCATCCGGTGCCCGAACCCTGCGGTGTCTGCGAGTCCTGCACCGAAATTCGCGCCGGCAATGCCGTCGACGTCATCGAGATCGACGCCGCCACCAACCGCGGCATCGACGAGATCCGCGAACTCCGCGAAGCCGCCCGCTACCGCCCGGCCCGCGATCGCTTCAAGATCTACATCCTCGACGAGGCGCACCAGATCACCGACGCCGCCTTCAACGCGCTCCTCAAGACTCTCGAGGAGCCGCCCGGACACGTCGTCTTCATGCTCGCGACCACGGCGCCGGAAGACATTCCGCAGACCATCCGCTCCCGCTGCCAGCATTTCAGTTTTCGAGCCGTGCGCTTTGAAGAGATCATGGGGCAGCTGCGCAGCCTCATCGGCCAGGAGAAGCTCGAGGCCGACGACGACGCGCTCGCCCTGCTCGCCGAAGCCGGCGACGGTTCCATGCGCGATGCGCTCTCGATCCTCGATCAGGCCATCGCGTCCAGCACGGGACGCGTGACGTCGGAGTCGGTGCGCCAGCTTGTGGGAGCCGCGCCCTCGGGCGTGCTCGAAGAAGTCATGCAGGCGGTCTCGCGCAGCGCGAGCGAAGAAGTGCTTCGCCTGGCCGACCACCTGATCAGCGAAGGCCAGAACCCCGCGCACTTCGCGCGACAACTGGTGCGCTTCCTGCGCAACGCGACGGTCGCCAAGATTGCCGGCAAGGACTCTTCCCTGCTGCAGATTTCAGGGGACGAACGCGCACGCGTTGCACGTATCGCGGAACTCTTCAGCGAAGAAGATCTGGCACGGCATTTGCAAATCATGCTGCGCACTTTCAACGAGCTGGGTTATCGCCAGGAACAGCGCTTCCATCTCGAGCTCGGACTCTTGAAGATGGCGCACGCGCAGCGTCTGCTGCCGATCGAGCAACTGCTCAGCGAAGCGGGAGTCGCCAGCGCGCCATTACAAACGCGCCCAGCGGGAAGGCCGTCGATCGTCACCGAGAATCGCGGCGCGGCACCTCCGGCGCAAGCGCGCGGCAACTTCGTCTCACCCTTCGCGGCCGATTCGGCGCGCAAAGTTTCCAAGCCGGAGATGTCGGCAGAGTCCGCGCCTGCGATCGGTCCACGCATCGTCTCCAACACACCCGCGCCACCAGCAGTCATCATGGGAAGCGCAGCGCCCGAGCACGCAGCCGAACCCGCGATCGAACCCGAGACGGTCGCGCCGCCAGCGCAGAGCGAGCCTCCGAAGCAACCCGCGGCCAACGTCGATTCAGTTCGCAATGCAGTGCTCAATGCTCTCGGCGACGCAGGACACCGCATGCTGGTCTCGATGCTCGAGACCGGCGAGTGGTCCATCGAAGGCAGCGAGGTCGTGGTGAAAGTGGCGGCCTCGGCGACGGTGATCGACATGTCGCTAGGCGCGGACGCGAAGCGTCTCGCGATCGCAACCGCCAGCGGCTCGCTGGGCAAGCCGGCAAAACTGAAGGTGCTTCCCGGCGGAACAGCGCAAGCGGTTGCTCCGCGCACCAGCGCATCGAGCAACGGTGGAGGCCGCGCGCGCGCCGAGCAAGACCCGATCGTAAAGCGGCTGCAGGAAAAATTTGGCGCTGAGATTCGAACCATCATCGACCAGCGCGACAAAAAGTAGCGAGCGTGCCATGGGCGGATTCAATCTCCAGTCACTGATGTCGCAAGCCAAGCAGCAGTACGAGAACCTGCAGAAGAAAATGCAGGAGACCGTAGTCGAGGCCACCGCAGGCGGAGGCACCGTGCACGTCAAGATGGACGGACGCAAGCAACTGCTCAGCCTGAAAATCAATCCCGAAGCCGTGCAGGCAGGCGACATCGAAATGCTGCAGGACCTGATCACGGCCGCCGTCAACGAGGCGGGTCGCCAGGTGGACCAGGCAATGCAGTCGACCGTGGGCGGCATGCTGGGCGGGATGGGAATTCCCGGAATGTAAATTTCGCGAAACGTTCCACGTGGAACACTGCCAGTGGAAAGTGACACGAAACGCAGAAATATTTTAAAGCGCGTCCCGAAATGGGACAGCGTTTGTCGCTTTTGGCCGCGACTTTTCAAAGACGAAATCTGAAAACTTATGTCGAAATTTGCCGAGCCGATGACACGGCTCATTGATGAATTGAAGAAGTTGCCCGGGATCGGGAGCAAGAGCGCGCAGCGGCTCGCCTTTCACATTTTGCGCTCGAGCGACGAGGACGCCGAGGGCCTTGCAACCGCGGTGCGCGACGTAAAGGCGAACCTGCGTCTGTGCTCGGTGTGTAACAACATCACCGATGTGGATCCGTGCGTGTACTGCAGCAGTCCCACGCGCAACCAGCGACTAGTCTGCGTGGTCGAAGAGCCGACCAACATCGCAGCCATCGAGAAGACGAAGCATTTCAACGGCTCGTATCACGTGCTGCACGGGTCGCTGTCTCCACTGCACGGCATTGGGCCGGAGCAGTTGCGGACGAACAATCTCATGCGCAAAGTTGAGGCCGGCGACGTGGATGAAGTGATCATTGCGACCAATCCAACGGTGGAAGGCGAAGCGACCGCGACGTATTTGTCACAGCAGTTGAAGCGGCAGGGGTTGAAGGTGACGCGGATTGCAATGGGGATTCCGGTCGGAAGCGATATTGAATATACAGACGAGATTACGATGTTGAAGGCCATGGAGGGCCGGCGGGAGCTGTAGTCGTTGGGAAGGCTTTTTACCGCACGTCTGAACGGTCTGCGAAGAGACTCTTTAAAGATCATCGCTTGGGTCATCTACCATCGACGCCGTTAGTGAGATAGAGATTTCTCGCCAAATCCCGCGACTTGAACAGCTCGCCACCAAGCGTGTACTTTTAGCTACCAACCTGGGACATTCGGCTTTGATCAACACCCCACCTTCCCGCTCTTCGAACGTCATTCTCTGGAGACGGTCTGCGCGTGGCGCGTGCCTTTTCCTGCTTGCCGTTCTGGGGTGCCTGCAAGCCAGCGCGCAACAGAAGCCCGCGTCACCGCTCGACGAATTTGAGCGGCGATTTGCCGCTGCGAACTCGGCGAAGGAGGCGGGTGACTTGCCCGCTGCCGCTGCCGCCAGCAAGAAGATAGTCGCCCTCGGACTCCGCGAAATGGGAAAGTTGCGCCTCTTTGAAGCCGCATATCCCGAGGCCGCCAAATTCTCACGCAGGTCCCTCGAGTTCGAGGATGTTGCAGATGCGCATGTCGATCTCGCTACTGCCAACTTGTTTACCAGCCGGTTGGACGAAGCACTCAAAGAGATCAGCCAGGCTCTTGCCGCCGATCCGCGCAACGCCACGGCCTGGACAATTCAAGGCGAGGCGCAGATCAAGAAAAAGGACTATCGCGCCGCGGTGGAGTCTTTCCAGAAGTCCCTCGAGATTCGCCCCGACCGCGAAACCAGCTACGCGCTCGCCAGTTGTTTGCTTCGATTGAAAGAAAAGGAAAAGGCCGAGGCCATTTTCCAGCAGATGACGGTGGAGTCCGGTGATCGCAGCGGCCTGCATCTGTTGTTCGGCGACGCTTATCGAAAAGCCACCCTGTACGGCGACGCTATCCGGGAGTTCCAGCGTGCGCTCTCACTCGATCCCAAAGTTCCAAACGGCCACTACTTTCTCGGCCTTACCTACTTGATGCAGACACGAATGGGTGCTCACGCCGGAGGCCCGCCGGCAATTCCTCGAAGAACTGCGGGTCGACCCTGGAAATTTTTATGCGAACTATCTGCTGGGCTATCTATCGTTCAGTTCGCACCAGCAGGAGGCGGATCACTACCTGGGGGAGGCGGCGAGATTGAATCCGTCTTCATCAGAAGCCTGGCTGTACTTGGGACTCAATGCATACCGCCGCAAGGAAAATCAGCGCGCGGAGCAGCTCTTCCGGAAGGCAATTGCACTCGCCGAACGTAGCGGCGTAGACGCTCACAGCGATATCCGCAAGGGCTACACCAGTCTTGGCCGGATCCTCATTGCTTCCGGAAGAGCATCGGAAGGGGAGAAATACTTCGAAAAGGCACGCGCGATTCAGCGAAACATCCTCGCCGACAACCAGGAAGGGAGTGGCATGGGTGATTCGGGTGGGTCCGGAGTTTCTCCAGCCGATGTTTCCAGCCTTGCGCAGAATGAGCCGCCGGTTCCTCTGGGAGGCACCGGCAAGGATGCGGCCACGCCGTCAGGCAGCAGCGCGCTGTCGCACGCCAAGCTGACGCAGGGCCAGCAGAAACAGGCAGCGGCCCAGGAAGAATTCTTGCGTTCTGTTCTGGGCGGCGCCTTCAGTGATCTGGCCACCGTCGAAGCAATGCAGGAGCAGTATGCCGTAGCTCTCGGACACTACCAGGAAGCGGAGGGATGGGATCCCAAAATACCCAACCTGATGCGCAATCTCGGGTTCACGGCCTATCGCGCCGGGAACCAGCCGGAAGCAATCCGGGCATTGCGAAAGGCGCTGGCACTTGCCCCGGGTGATGATGAGGCTCGCACGGTTCTGCGAGAACTGGGGACTACTGTCCCCGGGCAGGTTCCGCAAAAGAAGGAAGACAAGAAGCCATGAACGTGAGCGCGACGGAAAGCAATTGAATCCGCAACCGTTGCTTTGCATTCGCGTCGTGCTCGTCGGCGCAGCGATGCTGCTTGCACTGATGGCTTTGAGTCAGGAGCAGCATCCGGCCGCGCCTCCTCCTCCGCCGAACGCCAAGAAGGTTCACAGTGCAATGTACGCTTCGCCTCGGAGGGATTTTGGTGAAATCGCGATTTTTCGCCAATTGAAGTTGAGGGAGTCGCCCGGCCTAGTAGTCACAAACACGGCCCCAACACGCTGTCTAACGGCGCTCCTTATCTACGGGTTCGGTGGCGGGGGCAGGAGATCGCAGTGCTCGACGCACTTTACCGTCTCGATCTCGACATCGGCTTTCTTGTGGCCAGAGAAGTTTATGTCCGGCAGGACCACGAGAGTCTGCGGACCATTGGCGACATTGAAGGTGCAGTTGAAACCGAGCTTTTGGACGCCGCGCTGCTTGCATCCAGTTTGGTCGAGGGCTTCGGTGAGCGAGATGGTGCGGTCGTAGAACTGATCCGCGAGATGTGAAGGCAGAATGGCAACCGTGAGCGGGATGGGCGATTTAATCTTTACGCTCAGTTCCTGGCCGTCGTGGTCGGGCGTCATCAGGCTATAGACTTTGGGCGCCTGCGTGACGTCATATTTTTCGTTCACGATGCGCCGCCAGTGGAACTCCGGCAGGATGCAATTGTCCACGCAATTCCACGCGTAGTACTGGATGTGGAGGTCGTTGGGCGAAATAAATTGGCGGACGCCAGGCCCGAGGATGGCTCCGATGGTCGAAATGACGGGTTTTTCGGGCTTGCGCTCATCGCGGAAGGTGATGATCATCGGGCGCTCGGACGGCAGATGACATTCGTAAATCGTGCTGACGACGTGCTCCCTGACGCAGATGAGACTAAAGTCCATGGGAGCGTTGGGGTGCTGCATCGCGTTGTTCCACTCATCGGCCCAGGTCATGGCGACGGTCACCGGATAGTGGGCTTCGATCTGGACGTGTAAGTTGCCGCCACCGGCGGCAGGATGGTACACGCGACCGGCATGAACGCTCGCGGGCTCCATTGGAATGGTCTCGTTGTTGGCCGGAGTCCAGTCGAAGACGCGATTGTCCTGACAGAATGTGACTATGGCGCAGGCGCAGAGCAGCACCGCGAATGTACACAGACTTCGCATTGTCACAACTATTGGCGTGGTGATGGACGGAACCTAGCTAATTCGCAAGGGCGGGGTTACGGAGGTACTTGAGTGTAAATGGGGATGTTTCGCCAACCAGATGACGACGGGTACTTCGGGTCACTGGGTATTTCGTCTCGATTGACCTTCATACGACGGAAATCTAGAATGCGGTAGAAAAAGGGTGAACCTGCGCCGTGACATTTCGACGTTCGCGCTTGCGGCCATCCAGCTATTCATCAGTCCGGCGCAATCCACAGCAGCCCAGTCCCAATCGGCCTATATCCGCTGTGAGAGCTATTCGCCGCAGGGAGTGCCTGTGTATGAAAGCGCGTGCGCTGCGTCTTTCGCAACTGATGACTCATCCGCAGAGCGGATCCCTTGCGGTGAGATTGTGTCGCCGATTGACAGGGCGGGATTGTGGCTGAAAGTCCTTAGGAGCGACGGGCGACCAGGTTATGTATTTTCAACTGAAGTCTCGCGCAACAAAAAACGATGGGTACAAGTCTCAGTTCCAGGTCCGAGAGAATTTGATCGTGGCAGTTGTTTTTCTCCCAAGATACGGTCCGATCAGCCCGGTAAGCTGGGTCCTAATCCTATCTACACGCCCGATCCTGAGATTGGTTCACTGGCTATCTCTCGTGGCTTTCAAGGAAGCGTTTCTTTGTCTCTGACGGTTGGGACCGATGGCCTAGCACATGACGTCAAAATCGAGAAATCTTTGGATCGCAAGTTAGATCAGAAGGCAATTGAGACAGTCCAGCGATGGAGATTTGATCCAGCAGTCGAAGACGGCAAGCCGGTCCCATTCACGATGCATGTCGAGGTAACTTTTCGAGTTCATTGAGTTGAGATTCTTCCGTTCCGGGGGACGCAAATCAGCTTTACCGTGTTGGCAGTTTTCTCCTTCTCAGATACCCCAACTGCGACTGGCCATTTCTCAGTTAGCGTAATCAGGCGATTTCACTAATGACACGGCGACGAGCGCAAAACTCGGCCGCACGAAACAAGAGCCAAAAACACGCCGAGTAGAGTAAGGCGGGAATCCACAGGATGAACAAATATGCAACCAGTGTTTCTAGCCATTTAGGTCTGACGGCATCGAACCATCCACGATCTAACAGCCACGCCCATGGCGTTAGAAACAGAAAACCGTAACCTGCGATGTGCTCACTCCGCAAATGCAGCGGACGAGCCACTATGAGGAGCACGTTCAGCAGGCCTGCAACCACGAACGGAAAAACCAGCACTGCTCGTCTGATCGAAGGCACGCTTGCAGCCTCCCAGAACTATTGTCGCCTACGAAAACTACCCGCTTCAAATGACTTTGGTCGCGTAGTTGGCGTAATTAGGCCTTCTCACCAGTGTGCGCTGTTTGTTCGCCCAAAATCGCAGGGTTGACACTCGAGACCTTTCTTCGGCACCTCTGAAGCCGAGCCCTTTCCGCCCTTGCTGATTTGCGACGTTCAGCGACCGGGAAGCATTTGCTTTGGACTCAACGTTCGCGAAGAAGTTCTCTCGCCCGTTGTGCTTCTTGCGGACATCGGGTCCATCGACTGCGCTCTTCTACGCCTCGCTCCGCTCAGGGTAACAAGGCATTAACAGTTGCGTTCAGAAGCGAATGGCCGTGCGCTAGGACGGGACCATCTTGGGAGCGGTGTCTTCTTCGGCTGTGTGGTGCAGGAATGGGTTTTCTTCTTTTTCGGCGGCGGTGACACCTTCGGGGCGGTTGGCCGCCGTTGTATTCGGCCATCCGGTTTTGCCACTTCAGAAATTCGGTGATGGTCTGTGGCTCGATGCGGATTTCTACGCGGCGCAGGCTGGCGAGCAGCAGGTTCATCTCGCAGCGGAAGCCTTCTTCGCTGCGGAGATTTTTCTTCGACGCGCGAATCGTTTCGACTCTTGCGGTTGTGAAGTTCGAGCAAGCCCCATCCCGCTGGAAGTTCATCCGCGCGGATCAGGGCGCGCGGAGCGAGATAGAAACGTTCGCAGCCGACGGCGCTGTCGGGTTTCTGGCGAAAAGGCTTGGCGCGATCGGCGAGGAAGTCCGCGCGCGAGACCTTGCACTCGACCAGGACGGAATGACAGGCGCGTTTCCATCCGATGGCGTCGGGCATTTCGCCGCTCACGCAGGCTTGCTCGGAGAGAACCACACCGCAGCGGTAGCTGCGCAGCCACTCGACCGCTTTGCGAACTAGAAAAGAATGGTTCATGAGTTTAACTTTCTAAACCGGGCAGCAGAGTGCTTTCCAGAGCGAACCTCAGCGGCTAAAGCCGACACTGAATTGGTTTCGGCTGCCCGGCTGAAGCCGGGCCCTTCCCAAAACCGAAACGTGACTGCTAGTTTGAACTGAAAGACGCAACCGAGTGAAGTATCTGAGAAGGTTTCTAGCGGGGGCGGATTGGGGCGGAACGTGGCGCCTGCTTTGACCGAGTCCGCAAACGTGGCCTCGCGCGTGGCGCCGCTTTGATCAGGAGAGGCCTGCGCAGAACCAGTTCGAGAAGGTAGGCCGCTCCGGCGATTCTCTCGGCCGAACGCGTCCAAGGGTTGTAGCCCTGAGCGAGTATCAGTAGGCCTTTCCCATCGAGTCTCAACCAACACGCGCTGGACACCGCCCCCGCTCCCGCCGCTAAGTGCATGGGCAAGACGAAGAACTCCGGCCAGGTGCAGCGCGATCTTCTTCTGGTCGAGGGCAAATTCCCGCAGGACTTTGTGGCGCAGCGTCGGCAGGGCACCCCGGCAAAAGCGGGTGGTGGCCGCTGCGAGTTGAAGCTGGGACGAAGACCAGCCGAGTGGCGGGCTCATGCGACGCATGAGGCGATAGGACGCCTTGTGGTGTCCTCTGTCGCGCTTCGCTCTGCCCACGTTGTGCATGAGTGCGGCCGCCTGCAGAACAGAGCGAAGATCCTGGTTCGAGCTGATGGGCGCCAGATTCGCTCGGGCCAGTCCGTCGAATAACTGCAGAGCCAAGGCGGATACACGGCGGGAGTGGGCAACGTCAGGGTCGAGGTACGACGACCAGAGGCGTAATCGGGCCATGGCCACGGTCTCAATCTGTTTTCCCTGCGGCAGTTCTGCCCGCCACACTGGCCAGAGCGACTGGGGACCAACCATGCGCTCGCGATATTTGTTGACGCGTTTCTCGCGCGCTTCGTGAACGATCGCCTGCCAGCGCGCACGGGATTCAGGACTGGCGAATGCGTTCACTTCCATCGCGTTGTCCCAGAGCACATCGAGGTCATGAACGTCGCCGAGCGAGTCTTGCAAATTCTTCAGGTCCCCACTCCAGGCTTCGTGTTGCTGTGGCAGAAAGTTCTCGACAATGTAACGGAAGCGTTTGATTCCGATACGCAACTGGTGAAGGGTAGTCTGGGAACCGGTGCGCATGGCGCGGCGATGCAGGTCATGAGCCGCGATCCACCGCTCGAGCGCGAGATGCTTGAAGACCAGGCTTCCGGGTTTGACGCGAGCCGCACGGCGCGGTAGTTCACGACTCCACTTGCGCCACTGGCGAACATCGAAGCCGCGAATAGCCTCCGCAGCTGTGATTTTGTGTTGCTGCTCGCGCCCGCGCAGAAGGGTCAACAGCGCCTGGGTCTCGGAATCCTCCGGCGGCCCGAGTTTTTGAACCCACTCCATCATGACCTGCACGTCGCGCAATTCGCCGAGACTGCGGAACAAATTCCGTCCGGCTTTCTTCATCTGCTTCCAGGCCGGATCGGGGTCGATGGCCATCAAGCCATCGGCCATGGAACGGCAGCGGCGCAGCGCCACACGAAGGTCATGGACAGGATCGGCTTCAAGAGCGGACCCGGCCTTCTCGCATTCCTCAGGAACGCGCAGCATCCATTGAGCAAAGCCCTGAATTTGCTTGGGCTTTGGCGTTTTTCTTAAAGAAGGAGCAACGGGCAAGTAGTTTGTCCAGGACCGGGAGTGAATTTCTATTTTCGCACGGAGGGTTATGAATTACCTCGGTAATGTGCGCGACCTTACTTTTCGCATTACCCTGAGCTTGAAATCGAGAAGTACGGGAGCCATTTATCTCGACCGCAGGCACATCGGCAGCGGGCCGCAGCGCTTCAGCCAGCGCCTTCGTCCATAGCTTGAACATATTGGTGAAGTACGTTCGCCTGTATGGCTTCGAGCACAAGCGGACCGAAACCCAGTTCGAGATCGCGTGGAACGAACTGCAACAGGCTCTGCCCAAGGCGGGCGAGCAGGGATTCTTGCTGGGCGTTTCGGGGAATAAGCTCCTGCTCGACGGAATTCCGATCGAAACCGGCCAAGCCGAGCGCAGCTTTGCGCAGTTGTTGACTACGGCAGGGCTAGCCAGCATCAATTTTTCCAATCAAGTCACCATCGAGGATTTTGCGCGCCTCGTGCGCGCGTTCGCCGTCGGCGGATCCAAGGGACAGGACGTTGCCAAGCAGATTCGTGAGACGCTCGGCGACAACAAGAGCTCATCGATCAAGATCAATGAAGTGAAGTTTGTGGCAGCCGATCCGGCAACGGGCGACGTCACGATTGCAGCGCAGATCGCCGCACAGACGCTCGGGCCGGAGTTCAAGCAATGGTTGAATGATCCCCAGAAACTGCTTCAGTTGATTGCGGCTGCAGAAGGCGCGAAAGGCGGAGGTGGAGGCGAGCCCGGCGGCGCCCCGATCGGCAGTGTGCCCACGGTTCGAATGTCCGGTGGCGGAGGCGGGACGGGCGACGGGCACGGGAACAGGCGGCGGCAACTGGGATGGGAAGACCGTTCCCCTGCAGGAAGAAGAAGTCGTCCAGGCGATTCGCTTGCTGACTCGCTTCAGCGAAGTCTCGGTCAACCCGAACATGGCGCCCGAAGATTTGCAGAAAGAACTGGGCGCGGCCGATCCGAACACCCGGGTCAACCTGCAGCAACTACTCGAAAGCCTGGCCAGCAACGTACAGACCGACAGCGACACGCCGCTGCTGATGAAGGCAGCCGAGCACATGGCGATCCGCTTTGCCCTGGAGCGTTATCAGAAGGGCGAAGTGAAGGTGAACGCCGTGCACCAGATGCTGGAGCACATGAGCCGGCAGATGGACACGCTGCGCCAGATTCTGCGCGTGCAAGAAGAGAAGATGGGCAAGGCCGGCATCCTGGTGGAGTCGCATGCCGACATTCTTGACCGGATGTTCTGGTCGGAAGTTCCGGAAGCCGGCAAGAAAAGCGTTCTGACCTCAAATGAAGCGCCCTGTGTGCCGCCACGCAACGTCCGCCAGTTTGTGGAAGTTCTGCTGGAGCGCGGCGACAAGGCTGGGGCGGACGAGATTCTGCGGAATTACTTCAACTGCCTGGACGCGAAAGATATCGAGGCACGACGCAAGCTCGCGACCGGATTGTCCCAGTTGGCGGACTTGTATCCGGGACCGGGCGGCGATCTGATGGCCTGCGCCATCCGGCGCGTGGGTGAACAGATCTGCAAGGAGCAGGACACCGAACTGCAAGGCATGCTGAGCGCGGCGTTTGTGCGGCTGAGCCAGGAAGCCAGCACGCGCAAGGCTTACGGCGCGGTTGGCGAGGTATGCGTGGCGATGGAATTGGTGGCGAAGGCGCGGCCCGTGCTGGCGAATGATCTGCGTCCGCGTATCGGCGTGGAGAACCGGCTGCCGGAGTTTATCGAAGAAGCTTTGCGGATCGAGCAGGTTCCTGACGATCTGCTGGAAGTTTTGCGGCGCACCAGCCAGGCGGCGGTGGAGCACCTGGCGGACCGATTCTTCCGCTGCATGCGGCGCGATGAATGCGATCGCATGATCGAACTGGTGCGGGAACTGGGTCCGAACGCGCTGGGCCAGATGCGCGAGATGCTGCGCACTGGGCAGCCGCGGCAAGCCGCATCGGTCGTCGGCCTGCTGAGCCGGCTGGATGTTTTGACTTTGCTTGAGCTCTTGCCGGTTCGCCTGCCGGAATTCAATCGCTTCTATCACGATGTGGTGGTCCGTCAGATTGCGTATGGCGCGGCCCCTGATCGCGGGCGGACGCTGCTGGAACTGCTGGAGATTCTGGATCCGCTGGTGGTTCCTCAAGCGGTGGATGAGATTGGCATGAGCGGCGACCGCACGGCGGTTGGTCCGCTGACGGCGATGGCGCGCGCCGGAGAGACCGAAGGGCGGTCCCAGTTCCTGCAGTTGAAGGCGATTGAGTCGCTGGGCCGTTTGCGCGATGGCGAAGCGACGACCGTGCTGCGCGAACTGCTGGAAACGAAGAAGATGTGGAAGTGGGCCCATCATCGCGAGATTCGGATTGCAGCGGCACAAGCGCTGGCCAAGATCGATCCACGGTATGGCAGCCAGATCCTTTCCGACAGCGGACTGGAACAGGGTGAGTTGGCGATTGCAGCATTGGATTCGGCCCCGGCCTGCCCCTGGGTACGGCAGCGACGGTACGAGCGCATTGTGCTCTCGAAGACGCTTTCGGCGACCATCAGCAGCTCGTGGGGCAAGTCGAGCATCTCGATTCGCGAGATGAGTCTGGGCGGCGGAATGGGCACGAAAGAAGACAATCTGCGCATCGGCTCAGAAGCGAATCTGGATATCTCGATGGGTGTACGCCACGTGCGCGCGCAGGTTCTGCTACGACGGGCGCGGGTGAATGAAGTCGGATTCGAAATTGTGAACACCGACCTGGAAAGCCGCTACCGTCTGCGCCGGATCCTGGTGGAAGCCATGGAGCGCGCCCCGGAGGGCAAGAGCAAGGAGTGGGATGGCGTGCGAAAGGTTTAGAAGCAGGTGATAGGTCTCAGGTGTCAGGTCTCAAGAATGCAAAAGCCTCTGTCTTTGGACAGAGGCTTTGAACTTTCTACGACACTAGAATCTCTAGGCGACCACCTTCACGAAAATGATAACCAAGGTGAACAGGACTAGAGATTCGATGAAGGCGAGTCCCAGGATCAGCGCCAGCTGAATTCCGGGACGCGCGGCGGGATTTCTGGCCAGGCCTTCGCAGGCTGCAGAGGCGACGCGAGATTGGCCAAGGGCGGCGAGCGCCACGGCCAAGGCCATCGCGAAACCCGACGTGATCGCAACCCAGTTCGTGGCGGCGCGCGGCGCCTCCCCTCCCTGAGCAAAAGCCGGCATGGCAAACATCGAGAGCGCCAGCAGGCACAACACAAACATTGTGAATTTACGCATTCGTCATTCTCCTTATGAAATGCCGCCAGTGGGTGGTTGACGTCATCCTCAAGCAGACGCCCTCACGCTTGCAGCGCTTTGAAGCCGGAATAAATCAATTTTTAATGATCGTGAGCAGTGGCTTCCGACAAATACACGCAAGCCAGCAGCACGAAAATATACGTTTGTATGAAAGCGACGCCGATGTGCAGGCCCTGAAAAATAATCGGCACTCCGAGCGGGATCAGCGAAAAGAAAACCAGCGTCACCATTTCTCCGGCGAACATGTTTGCGAAGAGACGGATGGTCAGCGACAAAACCCGCGCCAGATGGCTGAAGATTTCGATCGGGAACATCAAGGGCGCCAGCCACCAGACCGGCCCCATGAAGTGCTTCACGTAACCGAATCCGTTTTCGCGCAGTCCCTGGATGTGGTAGTAGAACCACGTTACCAGCGCACACCCAAGGGGCACGACGGGAACGCCGGTGGGGGATTCCATTCCCGGCACCAGGCCGATCAAGTTGCAACTCAGGATAAACAGGCCAAGCGTCACCAGGTAAGGAACGTACCGGTGGTAGTGATGGCCGATGATTTCTTTGCCAAGATCGTCTACGAAGCCTTCAATGCCTTCCATTACATGCTGCAAAGAGCCGGGGTCGTCGACCGACAGGCGCATACGGACAAGAAGGAAAAAGATGGTCAGCAACACGAAGACCAGGATTTCCATAGCCGCAGCATTTGGAATGGGGGAAGCCGGGTGCTTGGGATGGATACCCAGGGCGTTGAGCGCAGACAACACGACCCCGCCAAAAACACGATTCAGGAACTGCGTGAATGCAAGTTGCTCCATGCAATCTCGATCAAAACTGGAATTCGTTGAGCTCTAGTATCCGCGGCGGAAGACCATGTAGGTTTCGTAGGCTGCCTCGACCAGCATCGCTGCCACGGGCAGACAAACGCCAAACAGGAAACCCTCAAAGGCTTGGCGCGAACCTTTGAATATAGCATAGGCGCAGGCTGCAACCAACAGATAGCGAAGGACAAAGCGGAAAACGACGATGCCTCCGCGCTGCGAGGATTGGCTGTCCGGCCACGCGCTCGGCGAGACCCTCTACACCGCGGCGCAAAGACTGGAAGTTTATCCACGAGACAGCGGCCCCGGCGGCGTAGCCCAGCGCGGTTGCGATGCCGAAGCGCCAGCAGACGGGGAGGAGAAGCAGGGCGGCGATGACGAGAGTGAATCTCAGAATTCTGCTGATTGCGCCGGCGAAGAACTGCTTCCTGTTGAGCCTGGCCGGGGGGATCATCGAGCCCGGAACCGACGGTCACGACTTGTCCTTGAACGACGAGTTGCGGCCATGCGGATCATTTGCACAAAGCCCACGACCGCTCCGAAGATGAGGCCGGCCAGGTAGAGCCAGGTGGTGTGCAGCCAGTAATCCAGCAACTTGCCCAGGAAGAATCCCAGGAGTACTGCCGCGGGAATGATGAACCCGATCTCGGAGTAGCGAGCGATCGACGCCCAGGCATTCTTCGGCGGATCTTCGTCAGGCGAACTCACGAGTGGAAGATTAACATCCCGCGCCGGTCTATAGCAGCCGGGCTCAGCGTAGCAGATTTGCGATGGGCGTGACCTGGGTCAGGCCGAGGACGCCGTTCACGACCTTGATCATCGGGTTGGGGTTAATTCCGATGATCAGCGTTGCCAGAGCCGTGATGGCCAACGCCACTCCCATGCCTGGGCTAAGCGGGAGGGATTCCTTCTCCAGCGGCTCGCGCATGAACATCGCGTTGGCGATGCGCAGGTAGTAGTACAAGCCGAAAACGGAGTAGAGCACGGCAAGCGCGGCGAGAGCGTAGTGCCCGGTCTCTATGAGGCTGAGAAATATGAAGTACTTGCCCCAGAATCCGGCGAGCGGCGGAATGCCGGCCAGAGAGAGCAGGAAGATCAGCATCAGGACGGCTTCGACCGGGGCGCGCGAGTAGAGACCGGCGATGTCGTCGATCTCGTCGCCGATCACATTGCGGTGGCGCAGGGACGTGATCACGGCAAAGGCACCAAGGTTCATGAACGTGTAGACGAGCAGGTAGATCAGTATGCCCTTGATGCCGTCGGGACTGAAGCTGTCATTGGTCCCCGCGATCAGGCCGAGCAACATGTAGCCCACGTGCGCGATCGACGAATAGGCGAGCAGGCGCTTCAGGTTGCTCTGCGTCAGGGCCGCAAAGTTGGCGCCCGTCATGGTGGCGATGGACACGAAGACCAGAAACGGCACGTAGGCGGTCCGCAGCGGGAACATCATCATGAAGATGCGGAGCAGCATCGCCCAGCCCGCCGCCTTGACCGACACTGACATGAAACCCGTGATGCTGGTAGGTGCACCTTCGTATGCGTCGGGCGCCCACTGATGGAACGGAACAGCGGCGACTTTGAACAGAAGGCCGGTGGCGGTGGTCAGCATGGCCACGATCAGGATGGCATCGGGGTGGCCGCCATTGCCTTCAACTCGCTGCGCCAAGCGCTGCGAAATCAATTGCAGGTTTGTGGAGCCGGTGACGCCGTAAAACAGCGAGAGGCCGTAGGCGAAGATGCCGGAGGAGAAGGCTCCCAGCAGCATGTACTTCAGGGCGGCCTCATTGGAACGCTTGTCGCGACGCAGGAACCCGACCAGGACGTACGTAGAGATGGCCATCAGTTCGAGGCCGATGAAGATCATGACGAGGTCGAATCCGGCGGCCATGCACATCATGCCCACGACTGAGAACAGCATCAGGGCGTAGTATTCGCCGTGATTTTCGTGCTCGATCTCGAGGTAGCGCGCCGACATTAGAATCGCGACCGCTGTTCCTGCGAGGAATAGATAAAAGAAATAGAGCGCGAAACGATCGACGACGATCGTGTTCATGAAGCCGGCGCGGCCCATGAGCCCGCCTTGCGCGTTGTACCAGGCTTGAATCCTCCAGACGCCACCGGCGGCAAAGCTCACGCCCAGGAACGCGATCACCGGGTTCAGCCACTTCGATTCTGGCGGCAGCATCAGGTCGATTAGCAGGATGCCCATGGCGAACAGCGTCAGCAGAAGCATGGGCAGCGCCAGCAGGTAATCGAGGCCGGTGAAGTATTGTGCGATGCTGCTCGGCACTTAGTTCTTCCCTTTCGGCGCGTTGAGTTGCGCGGCAGGGTTTGCACTCAGAGGAGCGGCCTCGGGCGTAGCAGCGACTTCGTTGGGATTCTTCGCACCCTCTTGAACCGAGCGGGAGAGTTGCATTGTCGGCTGCTCGAGAATCTGGAAGAACGGCTTCGGATAGAGGCCGATCCACAGCGCCATGATGATCAGCGGCACGAAGGTTGCAATCTCGCGGGCAGTCAGGTCCGGCAGCTTTTCGTTCTTCGGATTGGTGACTGTGCCAAAAAACACTCGCTGGTAGAGCCAGAGCAGATAGGCAGCGGCCAGAACCACTCCGGGCACCGCCCAGGCTGCCCACCGCCAGTTCGCCATGAAGGTGCCCTGCAGGATGGTGAACTCGCCGACGAAGCCGTTCAGCAGCGGCAGTCCCATCGAGGACAGAAACATGATCATGGTAATGGTCGCGTAGATCGGCATCACGTTCGAGATGCCACCGTACTCGGCAATTTCGCGCGTGTGCCGACGCTCGTAAAGAACACCGACGATCAAGAACAGCGCGCCGGTCGAGATGCCGTGGTTGATCTGCTGCAGGACCGATCCGCTAAGACCGAGCGGGGTCAGGGCAAAGATGCCAAGCGTGCAGAATCCCAGGTGGCTGACCGAAGAGTAGGCGACCAGCTTCTTCATGTCCTTCTGCATGAGGGACACGAGGCCGCCATAGATGATGCCGATGATGGAAAGGGCGATCATCCAGCCGCGGATCTTTGGACTCATGACCACTGCCGGGAAAAACGGCAGCGAGAAGCGGATGAATCCGTACGTTCCCATCTTCAACAGGACACCAGCCAGGATGACGGAACCGGCGGTGGGAGCCTCGACGTGTGCATCCGGCAGCCAGGTGTGGAACGGAAACATCGGAACCTTGATGGCAAATGCGAAGAAGAAGCAGAAGAACAGAAGCGTTGCGTAGGTCGTCCCGTAGGCCGGATTAAAGAAGATCTGCGGAGCCGTCTTGTACAAGTCAGGAATGCTGAACGTAAAAACGCCCGTGATGTTGTGATGATTGAAGTACAGGAACAGCACGCCGAGCAGCATCAGCACGGAGCCGGCGAGGGTGTAGAGAAAGAACTTGATGGCGGCGTAGAGCTTGCGCGGGCCGCCCCAGATGCCGATCAGCAAGTACATCGGGACGAGCATCGCTTCCCAGAAGACGAAGAACAGGAAGAAATCGAGCGCCATGAAGACGCCGAGCATGCCGGTCTGCAGAATTAGGAACCAGACGTAGTACTCCTTCACGCGGTTCTCGATCGCGGTCCATGAGGACAGAATCGAGATCCAGCCGAGCAGCGTAGTCAGCATGATCAGCAGGAACGAAATGCCGTCGATGCCGATGTAATAGCCCGCGCCGATAGTGGGAATCCAGTTGCCGGGCGCGCCTTCGATGAACTTGAAGGCCTGGGTCGCGTCAAAGCGCTGCGCCCAGAACAGCGGCACGAGGGGGAGGGAGATCAGGAAGCCGCCCAGCGCGAAGATGTTCGCAATCCAGCGGATCGCGTCCTTGTTGTCCTTGGGAACGAACAGAAGGACAAGCGCGCCCAGCAGCGGCGTGAACAGAATGATCGAGAGGATGTGATTCTGCATAAGAACAGTTCTCGGTTCTCAGTTGCCAGTTCTCAGTTACAGCGGGCTGACGAACTGTAGCGCCGGCGTCTCGCCGGCAGTCCTGAGGGCGTCCCGCCCTCAAACCGCGTGGACTGCACATAGAACTTCAAGCCAGTACCGTTCGCTCGCAGCTCGCCGCTACTTCTACGCGTAATAAAAAACAAAACCCAACAATCCTGCGACCATGACCAGCGCGTACCACTGCACCAGTCCCCATTCGAACAAGCGGAACGGGTAGGACAAGATGCGGGCCAGGATCGCCGGACCGTTTACGCCGATACCGTCGATGATCCAGGTATCGAACCATTTCGAAATGCTGGAAGCGATCCGCGTCGACCAGCCCGCGCCGTTCACCGCGCCGTCGACTGACGTGCACGTCGAACCAGGCGGAAGCATCGCCGAGTCCGAGCACGCCGAGACGGACGTTGCCTGTCTTGCGGCGACCAGTGAAGAGGTGGTCGTAGAGCTCGTCGACGTACCACTTGTTGTAGAGCGCGGTGTAGAGCGGCGGGAGGCTCTGCGCGAGCGGCTCGGAGTAACCCTTATCCGCGTGTCGATAGAATTTCCACGCCATTCCCCATCCAACCACTCCGGCGGCCACGGAGAGGAACATGAGACCATACTCAGTCCCACTGGTGTGTTCTTCTTCCTTTTCCCCTGCGACCAACTGGCCGGCCTTGCCTTCCGCCTGCAACACTGCTCCTTCGCGAGCGAAGACGGGCTCAAGAAATTTCTCGAAGCGATCGGAGCCCTTCAAGCTGTGCGGCCATCCGAGCCAGCCCGCAAAGATCGAGCAGAACGCCAGAATGATAAGCGGCACCGTCATCGACTTGGGCGACTCGTGGATGTGGTGCTCCACCTCGTGGCTCATTCGCGCATGTCCGTGGAAGGTCAGGTACATCAGCCGGAACATGTAGAAGGCCGTCATCAACGCGGTGAAGTAGCCAATCACCCAGAGCCAGATGTAAGCCCCATGCTCGGATGTCCACGTCTGCCAGAGGATTTCGTCCTTGGAGAAGAATCCGGCGAACGGTGGGATCCCCGCGATGGCCAAGGTCGCGATGAACATCGTCATGTGCGTGGTGGGAATTCGCCGATGCAGATCTCCCATGTTGCGCATGTCCTGCTCGCCGCTCATGGCGTGGATGACTGAGCCAGCGCCGAGGAACAACAAGCGCCTTGAAGAACGCGTGCGTGAAGACGTGAAACACCCCGGCAGCGAAGGCGCCTACGCCTAGCGCGAGAAACATGTATCCGAGTTGCGAGACGGTGGAGTACGCCAGCACGCGCTTGATGTCGTTCTGCACCAGGCCGATCGACGCGGCGAAGATGGCGGTCAGCGCGCCGACGATGGCAACGGTCTTCATCGCGGTCGGAGCCAGCACGAAGATGGCGTTCGAGCGCGCGACCATGTACACGCCCGCCGTGACCATGGTGGCCGCGTGGATGAGTGCAGAGACGGGCGTCGGGCCTTCCATCGCGTCGGGCAGCCAGATGTAGAGCGGAAGCTGCGCAGATTTACCGCAAGCGCCCACGAACAGCAACAACGCCGCAGCCGTAAGAACCGGATCGCCGATTGCAAAGTTGCCGCTGCGCGCCATCGCGGTTACGTCGGTGAAGCGAATCGATCCCAGGTACCAGGCGATGGTGAGCATGCCGAGAATGAATCCGGCGTCGCCGATACGGTTCACGATGAAGGCTTTGTTGGCGGCGTCGCTGGCCGACTTGCGATGGAAATAAAAACCGATCAGCAGGTACGAACAGAGGCCGACGCCTTCCCACCCGACGAACATCTGGGCGTAGTTGTTGCCCATGATCAGCGTCAGCATCGAGAACATGAAGAGGTTCAGGTACCCGAAGAAGCGGTAGTACCCGCCTTCATGCGCCATGTATCCGGTGGAGTAGATGTGAATGAGAGTGCCGACGCCGGTAACGAACAACAGCCAGATGCACGAGAGCGGGTCGAGCAGAAAACCGACCTGAGCCTTGAACTCTGCGGGATAGCCGTCTTTGGTGGTGTACGTGAGGTGGCCGGTATCGCTGCCCAGCCAGGTGTACATCACGCGCTCGAAGGGCTGGCCGCTGGTGTACGTGTGGGTGTATTGCCACACCGCACCGCACGACATCACGAAGGCCAGGGCCACCGCTCCGACGCATACCGCGCTCACCGTCTGCTTCTGCAATTTCTTACCGAAGAAGAACATGAGCGTCGCGCCGATGGCGGGAAGCAACGGAATCAACCAGATTTTGTCGAGAAAGAACATGGTTTTAAGCTGT
Organism: uncultured Acidobacteriota bacterium; assembly: GCA_963745435.1. Classification (GTDB taxonomy): domain Bacteria; phylum Acidobacteriota; class Terriglobia; order Terriglobales; family Acidobacteriaceae; genus Gp1-AA133. Next base: position 32,945 of record CAVUXK010000014.1, read on the forward strand.
TAGCTCTTAGCCTTTAGCTGTTAGCTCAAAACCTACCCCTTGCACGATAGAAGCTAAGGGCTAAGAGCTAAAGGCTAAAAGCTGCCTTCACCACTTCATCAAATCCACTTCGTCTACGTTGACCGTTTCCTTATTTCTAAAGAACGCGATCAGGATGCCCAGTCCCACGGCCGCTTCGGCGGCTGCGTCGGTGATTACGAAGATTGCGAAGACCTGGCCATGCAATCCCCATATTCGGGAGAACGCTACCAAATTCAGGTTCACCGCGTTGAGGATCAACTCGATCGACATCAGCACGATGACCACGTTGCGCCGGGTGAGCACACCGATCACGCCCAGCACGAACAGTGCGGCCGCTACGACCAGGTAGTGCAGGGTTGTGATTGGAGCCATAAAGCAGTTCTCAGTTTTCGGTTCTCAGTTGTTGCACTTGGCACTTAGCACTTGGCATTTGGCCGCTAGGGATTCGTGCCGAAACCAGCAAGAACCTAAGCTGGCTAAATGCCAAATGCTAAGTGCTAACTGCTTCTTCAAATCCTCTTCTTCGCCATCACCACCGCCCCGATGATCGCGACAAGCAGCAACAGCGACGCGATTTCGAACGGGAACATGTAGTTGCTGTACAGCAAGACTGCCGACTTGCTGCGTGTTGTTGGCCTCCGGCAAGGCAGCGCGGAAGCGCCGGAAATACATTCTTTCCCTTGATGTAGATCAGGACGAACAGAGTTCCCAGGCCAAGCGCTGCCAGAATTCCTGGCAGCCATTGTTGGTTGAACTGCTTTTCTTTTTCGGAGCGCTCGAGGTTCACCAGCATGATCACGAACAGGAACAGCACCATGATGCCGCCGACATAAAGAATGATCTGCACGCCGGCAACGAAGGGAGCGTAGAGCATCAGGTAGAGGCCGGCCACGCACAGCAGGGTCAGGATCAGGGCCAGCGCGGAATGCACGGGATTCTTGCGCGTGATGACCAGCACGCCGCTCAGGATCAGCGATGCCCGAGAGCATGTAGAAGAAGAATGTTGTGGCTACAGGTTGAGCAACTTGCTGCATATTAAACGTGCACCAGGCGCTGCAAGAAATCCCAGATTTCCGTGCGCAGTCCGACAATGCCGGTCAGCATCAATACGCCGATGCCCATCGGCAGCAGGACTTTCCATCCCACTTTCATCAATTGGTCAAAGCGGTAGCGCGGGAACGTTCCGCGATACCAGATGTACAGATACAGGAAGACCGCAATCTTGGCGATGAACCAGTAAACGTCCTGCACGCGGTCGCGGACCGGGGGCACGAGGAGGATCAGGCCGATCAGAGCGAACACCGCGCCGAAAGCGCCCAGGCCGATGGTCTGCACGCGGAAGAACGCGTGCTTGGGCATGCGCATGGTGCTGTAGAACGTCATGGCAGCCAGACCGAAGAACGTGAGGGCCGGGAACAGGGAGAACGCGAGATCCCAGGTCGGACCGCTGAGAGCATTGGGGAACGGCCGCATCCAGCCGCCCAGCCAGAGCGTGATCGCGATCGACGACACGGCGATCATGGCCGCGTATTCGCCGAGCATAAATAAAGACCAGCGCAGGCCGCTGTATTCGGTGTGAAAGCCGGCGGTGAGTTCGGACTCGGCTTCCGGCAGGTCGAATGGTGCCCGGTTGGTCTCGGCGACCATCGCCACGGCGAAAATGAAGAATGCGATGAATCCCAACGGAAAGAACTTGAAGACGAACCAGATGTGCTGCGCATTCTGAGCCTTGACGATGTCGATCATGCTCAGCGTGCCGGTGCCCGAGTCATTCAGGCTGGTCATCAGGACCGCGGAGACCACCGCCAGTCCCATGGCGATTTCGTACGAAACCATCTGCGCGCTCGAGCGCAGCGCACCGATCAGCGGATAGTGCGAGTTCGACGCCCACCCGGCCATCACGATCCCCAGCACGCCCAGCGACGAGACGCCCAGCATGAAGAGGATGCCGATATTCATGTCGGTGATGGCGTGGGTCGGGTCCGAACGGAATCACGCAGTACACGCTGAATACGGCGAGCAGAATGATGATGGGCGCGAGCAGGAAGACGAAGCGAGTCGGCGCCTTCGGGAACGATGTCCTCTTTAAGGATCAGCTTCAGGGCGTCGGCGATCGGCTGCAGCAAACCGTGAGGGCCCACGCGCATGGGGCCGAGGCGCACTTGCATGTGAGCGAGAATCTTGCGCTCCAGCCAGTTCATGCAAACGACCGCGAGCGAAACGCCGCCGAAGACAACGAGGATGTAAACCAGCGCCCAGAAAGGACTGCCGTATTGGCCCGGGCGTCATCTGGACGCTCTTGTCGAGGTAGTTGGTGATGAAGCTCGGCATCAGCGGTCCACCTCGCCGAGAACGATGTCGAGCGTGCCGATCACGGCGATCACGTCGGCGACCAATTGGCCGCGGCACATCAGGTCCAGCGCCTGCAGGTTGACGAACGACGGCGGGCGCACGCGGATGCGATAGGGCTGGGTCGATCCGTCACTCACGATGTAGTAACCGAGTTCGCCCTTAGGCGCTTCGATGGAGTGATAGATCTCGCCCACCGGAGGCTTGATGACCTTGGAAACCTTGGCCATGATCGGGCCTTCGGGAATGCCGTCGACCGCCTGCTGGATGATGCGCAGGGACTGGCGCATCTCGGCCATGCGCACCAGATACCGGTCGTAGGTGTCGCCGTTCTCGCCGATGGGGATATCGAAATCGAACTGCTTGTAGTCGGCGTAGGGTTGCGCCTTGCGCAGGTCCCACTTCACGCCGCTCGCGCGCAGGACCGGGCCCGTCACGCCGAGGGCAATGCAATCCTTGGCGGAGATCGTGCCCACGTTCTTCGTGCGCTCGACCCAGATGCGGTTGGTGGTCAGCAGTTCTTCGTACTCGTCGATCTTCGGCGCGACGAAGGTCAGGAACTTCTTGACGTCCTTTTCGAAGCCTTCGTAGGTTTCGTACTGGCAGCCGCCGATGCGGAATGCATGTGTGGTCAGGCGAGCACCACAGTACTTCTCGAAAATCTTCAGAATCTCTTCGCGATCGCGGAAGGTGTAGAACAGCGGCGTCATGGCGCCGATGTCGAGCGCGTGCGTACCCAGCCAGAGTTGATGGCTGGCAAGCCGGTTCAGCTCCGTCAGGATGACGCGAATGTAGTTCGCGCGCGGCGGCGCTTCGATATTGAGCAGCTTCTCGACGGCTTCGCAGTAACCCAGCCCGTTCGAGACCGCGGCGACGTAATCCATGCGGTCGACGTACGGATTGAACATCGTGTAGGTGCGATGCTCGGCGATCTTCTCCACGCCCCGGTGCAGGTAGCCAATGACGCACTCGAGACCCATGACCTTCTCGCCGTCGAGTCGCAGGATGACGCGCAGCACGCCGTGAGTGGCGGGATGCTGCGGACCCATATTGATGACGAGTTCGTTGGCGTCGAGGAAAGTGTTCTTGCTTTCCTCGAGGTCCAGGTGCGAAACGGAGCTGGTCGGATCGGTCATGCTTGGTCGTCGGTCGTCAGTCGTCGGCTTTCGAGCTACTGTCCACTTTCAATTCCAAGATTGATCTGCACCCATTCCTGGTCCTGCTGGATGATGCCGTAGTCCTTGCGCAGCGGGTGGCCTTTCCAACCGTCGGGCAGAAGAATGCGCTTCAGGTCCGGATGGCCATCGAACTGAATGCCGAACATATCGAAGGCTTCGCGCTCCAGCCAGTTGGCCGTGGCCCAGAGCGACGACGCCGTCGGGATGTGCTCGCCGTCGGCGATCTGCGTTCGCACCCGTAGGCGCTCGTTGCGCGGAAACGAATAGAGAATCCAGACGACATCGAATTGCCGCTCGCGCTTCGGGTAGTGGACGGCGGTGACGTCAACGCAGTAATCGAACTGCTCTTCGTCGCGCAGAATCTGCAGGACCGTCGGAATCAGCGAGCGGTCAACCTGCAAATAGTTCTGGTTCGAGATAGGTCCAGGACTCGAGGCCGGTTCCATACTGCCGCTTCAACTTGTCCACCAGGGGCGAATCCCAAGGCTGTGGGACCGGACCAGCGGGCTTGGCGGGGGCAGCGGGTTTTGCAGGGGCGGCGGCGGCCGGCGTTTTCTCCGCAGGCGGAGTCGCGGGCTTCTCCGCGTCTGGAGCGGCTGGCTTGGGCGTTGCCGAGGTCGAGGGATCGGGCGTGCCACTGCCCGCCGGATTTGCTGCTTTGGCGAGCTGCTCCTTATCCGGAGGTTGGGGCGATTTAGGGTCTTCCGCCATAGCTAAGCGAGTGAACTGCTGCCACAAAAGCCGTTTACTTCTAACAGCCTATCGATCGCGATGTCAACGAACGCAAGCCATACACCGCAGTGATTTCCCTGCGCGCGCTCGAGTCTGCGCGGAACCGAAGTTCGGTACGGCTTCACACCCACTCCAGCGCGCCTTTCTGCCAGATCCAGATGTAGCCGACGATCAGGATGCCCAGGAAGATCAGCATCTCAAACAATCCAAACAGGCCGAACGCCTTGAACTTGACGGCCCACGGAAAAAGAAAGATGGTTTCTACGTCAAAGACCACGAACAGGATGGCGACGATGTAATAACGAACAGTGTAACGTCCGCGGGCGCGATCGACCGGATCAATGCCGCATTCGTACGGCGAAAGCTTCTTGCGGTTGGGATTGTTCGGTCGAACCAGCCGGGTGAGCACCAGCGTAATGGGAATCAGGATTCCTACGACCGCGATGAAAATGAAAACCGGGACGTAATTTTGCGGCAAAGTCTTCCTCGCGTACGTTGCTCTTTCCCGCGGGGAAAAACGGGAAGTGGAATAGTATCGCCGATGGGCTGCGGCATCAAGGGTTAAGCGTCACATTCAGACTGTGAAGAAGCACCCGAGGCGGCCGCGTACGCAGCGATGGCTTGTTTATAATCTTTGTTTCCCATTCCGCCTACGAAGCTCTCCGGTAGGAATCTTCGCGGCCACTGAAATCAGCAAAGGAATCCTTTGGCACTCGACGAAAACATCTACGAACTGCGCCGCCAGAAACTGAAGCAGATTGAAGCCCTCGGACAGCAGGCATATCCGAACCGCTACGATTTCACCCACACGATTCCGCAGATCCTGGCCGATTATTCCGGAAAAACCGCCGAAGAACTCGAGCAGAACCGCGTTTCGGTGCGAGTCGCCGGGCGCATCATGGCCAACCGGCTGATGGGCAAGGCGGCATTCGCGCATCTGCAGCAAGGTGGGCAACGGCTGCAGATCTACGTGAAGAAAGACGCAGTCGGCGAGAAGGGATTCGAGCTTTACAAGTTGCTCGACCTCGGCGATCACATTGGCTGTCTGCGGTATTTATTTCGCACGCGCACGGGGGAGCTTACGGTGCACGTCGAAGAGATTACGTTCCTCTCGAAGGACTTGCTTCCGCTTGCCTGAAAAGTGGCATGGGCTCACCGACGTCGAACTGCGTTACCGGCAGCGATACGTCGATCTGGTGATGAATCCCGAGGTCCGCGAAGTTTTTCTGAAGCGCAGCAAGCTGGTGCAGTCGATGCGACGATTCATGGACGCGCATGACTTCATCGAAGTCGAGACGCCGATGATGCAGCCCATCGCGGGCGGCGCGGTGGCCAAGCCCTTCAAGACTCACCACAACGCGCTCGATATTGATCTGTTTCTGCGGATCGCCCCGGAACTCTACCTGAAGCGACTCACGGTCGGCGGACTCGACCGCGTTTATGAGATCAATCGCAACTTCCGCAACGAAGGGCTGGGTTGGCGCTGGAATCCAGAGTTCACCATGCTCGAGTTTTACCAGGCCTACGCCGATTTCCGCGACGTGATGCAGTCTCACGGAAAACCTGATCGAGCAAGCCGCGAAAGACGTGAACGGCACGACGAAATCGAAGTGGGGCGACGCGGAGATCGACTGGGCCAGCATCGAACTGGCGCCGGATGACGATGCGCGAGGCCATCATCGAGTTCTGGCCGGAGAAGGCCGGAGCCAAGCCGGAGATGAGCGACTTTGCGTCGCACGATTCGGTGAAGGCGCTGGTGGCACGGCTACAACGCCGCGGGTACGTCACATGGCTTACGACCCCAATGAGCCGACCGGAAAGACCATCGCAAATCTGTTTGAGGCGGTGGCCGAGGAGCACTTGCTGCAGCCGACGATCATCTACGAGTTTCCGGTGGCCGTGTCTCCGCTGTCGAAGAAGAAGGCCGACGAGCCCGAGTGGGTGGAGCGCTTCGAGATTTTTGCGGGCCAGATGGAGATCTCCAACGGGTTCAGCGAACTCAATGATCCGGAGGATCAGCGGCAGCGATTCGAGGAGCAATTGAAGGAGCGCGCGCGCGGCGACGAAGAAGCTCATCAGATGGATGAAGACTACATTCGCGCGCTTTCCTACGGCATGCCCCCGGCAGGCGGTGTGGGCGTAGGCGTCGATCGTCTGGCAATGTTGTTGACGGACTCGCACACGATTCGCGACGTAATTCTGTTTCCGTTGCTGCGCCCAGAGAAACAGGAAGCGCCGGAAGAAGCTTGAGCGCGCGGCTTAGTTGAACTCAGACCGTAGCGCCGGCGTCCCGCCGGCAGTCCGGCGGGCGTCCCGCCCGCCGAGTATCAGCAAAAAAGAAGCCGCGAAGTGGCTGCATAGGAAAGCCCAGTGCATAAGCACTGGGTAAGCTCTCGAATCCCAAGTGGAGCCCCGGCAGGGGCGGTACAACGGCGATGCGGGCGTGAGCCCGCAAGCGAGGGCGGGACGCCCTCGCGACTGCCGGCAAGATGCTGGCGCTACCTAACACCTAAGACCCAAGACCTAACACCTGCTTTCCTGTGACCCCCATCACCTGTCAAGCCCCACCCACGTCACAAATCCCATCCATCTCCATCAATCAACGCCAAATATAAACTTCGCCACCGTGTCACAATCGTCCCACCCAAATTGCTATTCTAAAATTAGGCCAGAGATGGCGTTGTTCCGCGTGTCCTAGGCAGAACCGCGCGGACCCTTATCGCGGGCGTGCACCCAGACGGAGCACGGGCGGACATCTGATGCGGCGTAGGCCGACTCACCGGCTACTGAGTCATACAGGGCTCATAGCATGCGTGAACCGTACCCGCAGCGGGAGTGATCACTCCAATCGCTTTAACAGCGATGACAAAGGAAGACTTAAAGAGAAGCACACAGGCTTTTAGATAGAGAAATAGAATGGGTGCCCGGTCCAAGCTCCGCTTGAGCGGGATGTTGATTACGATGGCGCTCCGCGCACGCCGTTCGCACAACTTCCGTCTCCTCTGCATCGCTTTGATTGCATCCTTTCCTCCAGATTCTCGTCCAACTTCCTATGCGCTTCGATCTTGATTCGGAAACACGGCGTAGAGTCGGCCATCGTCTCATCGACCTTGTTGACCAGTACTACAGTTCCCTGCCCGATCGTCCGGTTCAGCTTCCTGCTGAGCAGCGGAGCTATGGAACACTGAACGATCCGCTGCCTGAGGACGGAGCCGATCCTGTGGATGTACTGGAAGAAGTCTTTGGCGAGATGGTGGCCAACGGGTTCCATGTGCCCAGCGCCAACTACTTTGGCCTCATGAACCCGACGCCGACTTACATGGGATTCGTCGCCGAAGCGATGGTGTCTGCGTTGAATCCGCAGTTGGCGACGCTGGCTCGGTCACAACTCGCTTCGAAAATCGAACTCGAAACCGTGCGCTGGATCGCCGAGCGCGTGGGCTGGAGCACCGAATTCGGCGGCACGTTCACCAGCGGAGGAAACGAAGCGAACTTCAGCGGGATGGCCCTCGCGCTGGCGCACCACTTCCCTGGTGCGATGGAGGATGGCATTTCGTCGATCGGCAAACAGCCCGTGATGTACGCGTCGGCCGAATCGCACCATTCACTCGACAAATCTGCTGGGCTGCTCGGCATCGGCCGAAAGGCACTCCAGCGCGTGCCTGTAACCGCCAACCTGCAACTGGATCCACTGAAGTTGGAACAAATGATTCAGCAGGATCGGGCGGCAGGGCGAGTTCCCTTCTGCGTAGTGGCCACGGCCGGCACGACGAATTCGGGCATTGTTGACGACCTGGTCGAAATCGCCGACGTTTGTAGGCGAAACAGATTGTGGATGCACGTCGATGGAGCGTACGGTGCCTCCGCGGTGTTCTCGGATAAGCACCGCAATCTCGTGCGTGGCATTGAATTGGCGGACTCGATCACCATCGATCCGCACAAGTGGCTGGCGGTGTCGTTTGCGGCGGGAGTGATTCTCACGCGCCACCCCGAAGCGCTGCAGGAGGCATTCTCCGTTGCGTCGCCCTACATGCCGAAAGCGCAGGGGGCGCACCTGCCGGATAACTCGCGCATCAGCACGCAGTGGACGCGCCGCATGAATTCGCTGAAGCTTTGGCTGACTCTCCGGGTGCACGGGCGCAAGGCCTACGAAGAGCACATCGACCGGCAACTGCAGCTGGCGCGAATGTTCACCGACTGGGTGGAACGTTCGGAACACTTCGAACTGGCCGCGCCCACGATGCTAACCATCGTCAACTTTCGCGTGAAGGGCTTGCGAGATGGCAAAAACGAGCTGGCTGCTGCTCACGCTTCGATTGTCGATGCGGTCACGCGCGACGGACAGCTGTGGATCTCCGATACGGTTGTGAACGGAAGCAGCGTCTTGCGGATGATGGTGACCAGCTATCTCACGGAAGAACGCCATTTGCAGGCGCTTGAAGATGTTCTCGATCAGGCGGCCCGATCCTTGGTGATGGAGCCTGCATCGACACGGCAGAACCCGGCTATGCACTAGAACGCGGATTTTGCAGCGCTAGACTCTTAACAGTAAAGGGACCTAGTAATTTAGCAGCGCTATCGTAGCGTCCTCTGGCCACATTTGACGCTGGGTCGGTAGCGCTTTGCTGTCGACCGCCCCTCGCACTACTTCTTCCGGTCGCCGGCGACGGGACCACGCGAACGCTCAGCGACATACTCCGCCTTATCGACCGGAAAATTTCCACTGAAATAATCGATCAGCGCATCGTGGTCTTGCGGCTCCACGACCGCTCCCCACTTCGTCATCTTGTCGACCTCTTTCGTCCATGCCGCCTTGCTTAGGCGCTGCTGCACAATGATGCGGGCTTCGTGGCATTCCGTGCACGCCGTGACAGCTTTGGCCTGCATCGGTCCGTCGGGCAGTTCCGATGGGGACGGAGTCTGAGCGTAGCTGACTGCAACGAAGAAGGATCGAAAGACCTACGTAGTACTGCGCGCTATGCCTGGACATGAATCTTCACCTGGTCGATCGCGTTGTTGAGATAGCCGCTCGGATTCCAGACTGGAGTTGCTGGTTGCACACGTCCCTGGCTGTCGGTGGCGCGTGACAGGATGGTGTAGTCGCCTGCTTTCGGAGCCTTCCACTTGTACTGGAACATCCGCCAGGCGTAGCGAGAGCGATCTTTTCCGAGATCGGCCGCTTGCCAGGAGTTGCCGCCATCGATCGAGACCTCTACTTTGGTGACGTCGGCCTCGCCTGCCCAGGCAACTCCCTTGATGTCGAGCGTGCGTGCTCGTGCGGTCGAGCCATCGAGCGGGGCAGTGATCAGTGACTTCACATTCAGAACGGTGACCGGGTGCGTATCCTCCGGCTTGACCGCCTCGCCCGGCTTAACAGGCTGATTCGGCATGCGGTAGCCAAGAGACATGAAGTTGCCTTCGAATTCCTTGTCGAGAACTTTAATCTCCGTCAGCCATTTGCACGAAGCGGCGCCAATCCATCCGGGCACGATGGCGCGCGCCGGGAAGCCATTGTGCTTGGGCAGCGGGGCGCCATTCAATTGGGTGGCGACGAGCGTGTCGGGATCCATTGCCTTTTCGATCGGGATGCTGCGAATGAAGGGAGGAACTTTGCCGGGCACTTCATCGAGGCCGCGAAACATCACGTGCTTGCCTGTTGGTTTAACGCCCGCGCGTTGCAGCAGATCCCGCAAGCGGGGCCCGCTGAAGCGCCCTGTGCTGACGGCGCCTTTCTGCCATTGCACGCCAGGCACTTTGGGCGTTTGAAAGGCGCGGCCGTTGCCAGCGCACTCCAGCGTGTTGACGATGGCGTGAGGTTCCAGCTTCGACAGGTCCGCCAGTTTGATCGTGAAGGGCTTCTCGACTTCTCCGCTAATGCTCAGTTGCCAACTCGATGCATCGAGCGTACTGGGTTCATGCATGTGATTTCTTACGAAGAAGTGTTGGGCAGGAGTAAGCCACGTGTCGAAATACTCCACCGGCGTTTCAAGGTCGAAGAAGCGGTAGGAACGAACGATCAGGTCTTCTTTGCCGGGGATCGCGAGATGTGACTGATCCGCGGCCCAAGTAAACAACGGCGAGGAGGCCGAAACTGCAACAGCGGCTCCCGCCGCGGTGCGAAGAAAATTTCGTCTCGAAAACATTGGCTTCTGCCCCACGAATGGTTTTGGTGACAGCTTGAAGAGAGAAACCGCAACCAGCATGTTGCCACATGCAGATGCGGAATAGAAGTCAGCGTAGGTGGTCTACGGCGCTTTTAGTCAGGCTTAGGCTGTCGGATTCAGTCCCCAACGATTTTGCAGCGCCCGGTCCATGGTTCGGAACACGAGGCGGTTTACAAGATAGCCGAGCGCCACGATCAGGAGCATGACGGCGATCACCTGGCTCATGTCATTCAAGTCGCGTCCCATCATCAACTGCTGTCCGAGCCCGATCGTCAGGAAAATCATTTCGGCCTGAATGAGTGAGCGCCAGCCGAAGGCCCATCCCTGTTTAAGACCGGAAACGATGTACGGCAGGCTGGCAGGCAGCATGACATACAAGAACAAGCGCCAGCCGGACGCGCCCAGATTGCGGCCTGCCATGGTGTAAATCTTCGGCATCTGCTTGCGGCCGTCTTCCATGGCGATGGTGACGGAGAGAATGCATCCCATCAGGACCACAAACAGAATGGCCTTCTCGGTGAGGCCGAACCACAGGATCGCGAGAGGCACCCAGCAAATGCTGGGCAAGGACTGCAGGCTCACTAGCAACGGGCCGACGGTTTCTTCCAGGAAGCGGTTGCTGGCGACGGCGACACCCAAAATCATTCCGATCATGACGGACAGGCTGTAACCGATGAGCATCCGCTTCATGGTTACGCCGATGGCGATCGGGAGACTGTGGTCCTTGAAGCCCGCCAGGAGTGCTTCGGCAACCTGCCAGGGTGCCGGGAACAGATAAGGCGACCAAACCTTCAGCTTCGCGAGAAGAGCCCACGCGCCCAGCAGCAACGAGTAGAAAACCACCTGATTGAGGACCTTCCGCAGGATGGCCTTGCGGTTTCGCTTCTGGCGAGCCGCAGCAGAGGACTGTGCGTCATTCCCATTCACTTCAGATGCGGGCCGGGGCCGTACCGCTCCCGCGGGTGCGGTTCTAGCGACGCTGCTCATGGGCATACTCCGCTTCCAAAGACTTGTTGATTTCGTCGCGCAGACTATCGAGGATTTCGCGCGCGGTCCGGGCAACCTCGACTTCTTCCAAATGTCGCGGGCGTGGCAGGTTCACCGTGAATTCCTGCTTGACCTGGCCGGGCCGGAAAGTCATCAGCGCAACGCGATCGGCGAGGCGGACGGCTTCGCGCACGTTGTGGGTCACGAAGATGATGGTGCATCCGGTTTCGGCCCAGATCTTCTCGAGTTCATCGTGCAGCATGTCGCGCGTCTGGGCATCGAGCGCCGCGAAGGGCTCATCCATGAGCAGGACATCGGGCTCGGTCGCGAGCGCGCGCGCGAGCGCTACTCTTTGGCGCATGCCGCCGGAAAGCTGGTGCGGACGGCTGTCCTGAAACTGCAAGAGATGAACGAGGCGCAGATAGTGCCGAACCCTCTCTGCGCGTTCGGCTTTCGCCATACCCTTCATCTTCATCCCGAATTCGACATTCTGGCCCACGGTAAGCCAGGGGAAGAGGCCATGGTCCTGGAACATGAGGATGCGATCGGTGCCAGGCGCTGTGACGTATTTGTCATCGATAGCGATCGCGCCCGAGGTCGGGTGCTGCAATGATGCGATCAGGTGCAAGAGCGTCGATTTGCCGCAGCCCGAGGGACCCACGATGCAGAGGAATTCTCCCGGCTGCACTTGTAAGTTGATCCGGTCGAGCGCAAGAACTCCGCTGCCTGTTTCGCCCGTGTAGTTCAGAGAAACATCTTCGAGTCGAACCTTCGGTATGGAGGAAGTCGGGCGACGCATGGGGAGAATCGCGGGACGGGCGACCGTTCCACGAGCGGGCTTGCGATACTCTGCCTCCCAAGTCACGCCGGTTGCGAGATTGGTATTCGGTCTCATTGCACCGCCTTCTTCTTTTTCTCCGCGAGGACCTGGTTCAACAAAGAGAGGTCGTAAAGGTTCGAGAGTTCTGGCGCCTGGCGGCCGAGGAATCCGGCATCAAACGCCGACTTGGCTGACGTAAACAGCGACGAGCGCAGCGGATCGTACGTTACCTGCAACCGGCTGAAGGCCTCGTCGAGTACGGTGTCAGCGAGCGCTTTGCCGGTCTCTTTTTGAATCTGGCCGTTGAGAACTTTCTTCGCTTCGGCCAGGTGTCCGTTGATCCAGTCTGTTAATTCGACGTGCGCACGCAACCAGTTCTTCACGACGTCGGGATGCTCTTTGAGGAACTTGGTGCTGACGATGAGGTTGGCGCAAACGAATTGCCCGTTGGGCCACAAGGTGCGTTCGTCGAGAAACAGATGGCCGTTGCCCTCACGGATGAGGCGGGTGGCCCAAGGCTCCGGGGCCCAGGCGGCGTCGAGTTCTTTCTTCACGAAAAGAGTGAGCTGATCGGGGTTGGCCAGCGGGATTACCTGGACGTCGCCGCCTTTGTCAGTGGACTTCAACCCATTGGTCCGCAACCACGAGCGCAGCGCAACGTCTTGCGTATTGCCAAGCTGCGGAGACGCGACTTTTTTGCCGTGAAAGTCCGACGCCTGGTTGATGCCCGAATCGTTGCGCACGACGAGTGCGGCTCCGCCACTGGCCGCGCCGGCGATGACTCGCAGGGCTTCACCGTTTGATCGGACATATCCACTGATGGTGGGGTTGGGGCCGATGTACGTCATGTCGATGGCCCCGGCGAACAGAGCCTCGATCGCCGCCGGACCTGCGTTGAATGTCTTCCACTCGATTTTCGCTCCGGAGCCGAGCGCCTTATCGAACGAGCCGTTGGCTTTGCCGACCATGGCCTGAGCGTGCGTGATGTTCGGAAATGCTCCGACGCGCACGGTGACCTGCGCATACGTGGCCGATGCGATCAGGCAGATCAAAGTTCCCATCAAGAGAACCGCGGATTTTGAAATTCGGCGCATGCTCAGCGTTGGCCCCCGCTACCGGACACCACCATCGGCAGCACGGCGGCGGGCTGCTTTTGTTTTTTCTTGCGCGAGCGTTTTTCTTTTCCGGAGGGCCGCGGGGCTTTCACGATGTCGGCCAGCGTTGTGTTTTCCAGAATTTTGGCCGCCGCGTCGCGAACATCAAGAAAAACCTGGTAGAGCGCGCGGTGGGCGTGATCTTTGTCGATTAGGCTGCGCAGTTGTTCGGCGTCGCCGAAGGGCGCAAGCGGGCCGTCGATCAAGCGAATGATTTCGCTCAGATGAATCTCGGACGGAGGACGCCGCAGGGCGTATCCCCCCTTGGCGCCGCGAACGCTTTCGACCATGCGGGCGTTCTTCATCTCGAGCAAGATCAATTCGAGGAATTTTTCAGGGAGGTCTTCTTCGTAGGCGATATCGCGAATCTTGATGGCGCCCTGGTTGTAGTGGCGGGCCAGCATCATCATCGCCTGCAGTGCGTAGAGGCCCTTTTGAGAGATCTTCATAAGCTATGTTCTCACAAAGTCTACTTCTTCTATAGAGTTTATTTCAATCCAGTACATTGCAAACGGTATGCCAATTCCGCGGAAAGCCAACCAGATCGCATCTCATTGAACAGTAATGGTTTATGGCTTCTACAGGGGATCGGGTAGGGCGGCTAAGGTGCGCAAGAAGTTGCGCTCAAGAGGGACTTGGATGACGTCTAACTACGAGAACGGCCGTTGCTGGAGAGGCGCAAAACTTGAAGGGTAATGTTGTCGGGGCCGCCGCGTTGACGCGCGACTTTCACCAGTTCGGCGCAGGTTGCGGTTGCATCGTGAGAGCTCACGATTTTCAGGATCTCGGGTTCGGGAACCAGGCCCCACAACCCGTCTGTACAGAGAACAAGAGCGTCGCCGTCTTCGAGAGTCATCGGGCCATCGGGAGCATCGGCCGTGACCTCTCCTCCGGCGCCCAATGCGGCGGTCAGAATGTGCCGTTGAGGATGGCGTTCCGCCTCATCGGGACTGAGTACGCCTGACTCGACCAGGCGTCCGACATAGGAGTGATCGCGCGTGAGACGCGAAATGGTTTCACCGCGCACCAGGTAGAGCCGGCTATCACCGACGTGCGCGAAGTAGAGATGGAAATCGTTGAGGGCAACCGCAGTGCAAGTGGTGCCCATGCCCTGCAGTTCCGGATGAGCGTCCGCGTACTGGCGGATGCGCTCATGAGCCTTGCGAAAACCGGTGATCAGAGCATCCTGAAGATTGCCCGAGGGGTCACGATCGTAAACGTCACGAATGGTATCGACCGCGAGGCGACTGGCTTCCTGCCCACCTTCGTAGCCACCCATGCCGTCGGCAACCAGCGCCAGCCTGCCCTTGCGCTGGAACTGGTCGTCGCTCTGGGGCTCCCAGTAAGACAGGGCGTCTTCGTTATTCTCGCGCTGGCAGCCTACGTCGCTCAGGCTGGCCACTTCGACTCCCGGCCGAATCTGCATCACACCTCGCTGGAGAGAACTTGCAACGGGTCAACGCCCCGTCGTTTCAAACTGTTGACCGACTCTCTCCGCGATCGCCACGCACGCCACGGCTGAGCAGGACACCGCACCCGAATGAGCAGGATGGGCCCGACGATTATAAAGCCTGTCTGGGGAAATGCGGGTGGTGGGCGCGGGATCAACCCGCACCTTGGGAAAGACGCCGGGCAAGGAGCACCATTCCAGCAGGAAGCGAGGTTCGCGGGCTAGACCTTACGCCACTCGTTATCGTGAAGATGTTTGCTGGTATAGTCCTCGACCTGGTGCTCGTAGATCTGCCCGACGTGCGCCGCGCAGCTCGGCTCGCCGTCTACGAGTTGGGTCGCGGGGTCGCCGCACATCGAACATACTCGCGCTTTTTCGGATTTCTTCTCGTCGACCTTCACTGAACATCCATCCACTTCTTTGACTCGCTCCATATCTCCCTCATCGTGAGACGGTCGGCCTTTACGCCTGACCTCGTTCTTGGTACTTGGATCATAGATGGGCGGGTCCGCGAGGAGCTGTGACCAGTCGCACAGGAGCAGGAGAAATCAGGCGGGGCCGCGAACGTCGAAGATCACGAGGCGAATGTGAGAAGCTGAAATTTTAGTGTGGAAATCGATGAAGAATTCATCTAGGACGGCGGTTGGTCAATCCAACGGTAACCCGACGTAATTCTCCGCCAAAGATTGGGACGCGGCTCGGGAACTCGTAACGTAGTCCAGCTCAGCCAATTGCCGGCGCTCGTCGAAGGGATTGCCCTCATGTTTGTGGAGCATGGAAGTCATCCACCACGAAAAGCGCTGCACCTTCCAGACGCGCCGCAGGCATGCTTGGGAATAGTTGTCCAATTTCTCGGTGCTACCAGATGAGTAGTAGTGCTTTAGTCCCCGCGCGAGGACTCGCACATCGGCCACCGCTAGGTTCAGGCCTTTGGCTCCGGTGGGAGGGACGATGTGGGCGGCGTCTCCTGCCAGAAACAAACGACCGTGTTGCATCGGCTCGACCACGTAGCTCCTCATGCCCGTGACGCCTTTCTGCAGGACCCGGCCTTCGTTCAAGTGCCAATTCTTGCCGCCGGCCAGGCGCGTTTGCAGCTCTTGCCAAATTCGATCGTCGGGCCACTGCTCGAGGTCTTCGTCCGGAGCACATTGCAGGTACAAGCGCGTGATCTGCGGAGAACGCATGCTGTGCAGAGCGAAGCCTCGGTCGTGATAGGCGTAGATCAATTCTTCCGAAGAGGGCGGCGCTTCTGCCAGGATGCCGAGCCACCCGAATGGATATTGACGGTCGTAGATGGTCAGAGCGTCTGGCGGGATACTTGGCTTGCAGACGCCGTGGGACCCATCACACCCGGCGATGAAGTCACAGTGGATTTCGCCGGGCTGGCCTGCATGCTGGTAGTGGATTTTTGGCTGGCTGCTCGCGAGGCCTTCGATGCGAACGTCGTCAGCCTCGAACAGGATCTGACCGCCGGTTGCGAACCGAGCCTGAATGAGATCTTTGATCACTTCGTGCTGACCGTAAACGGTAATCGTTTTTCCGGTGAGGTCTTTGAAATCGATGCGGTGGCCTTGTCCGCCGAAACGCAATTCGATGCCGTGTGAACGAGGCCCTCGCGCTTCATTCGATCGCCGACGCCCATCTGCGTGAGCAGATCGACGGTTCCGGATTCAAGAACGCCCGCGCGGATGCGCTCCTCGCAGTACTGGCGAGACCTGTTTTCGAGAACAACGGACTCGATGCCTTCCAGATGAAGAAGGTGAGACAGCACGAGGCCTGCAGGCCCGGCTCCGACGATTCCAACCTGCGTGCGTATCGTGCTCACTCTGGCATCCTGATTTCTTCTTGGTGATCGAATCAACTGCGCTGCGGCGCTCCGAATCTGGCAATTACGTCCTGCGGAACGGGGTGGCCTTCGATCCCTTCCGGGTCGGACTTCGAACGAACCGCCCAGACGCGGGTCTCGGAGCACTCGACCGCCAGTATGTCGCCCTTGAAGACCTTGTGTTCGACATCGAAGCTGCTGCGGCGCCATTCGGAGATTCGGGACTCGACTACGATGTCGTCGCCAAACTTTGACGGCGCGAGAAATCGCGCGCGCGTATCGACCATCGGGATGCCGACGATGTCGTACCACTTCAGCATCTGGTGTTTAGGAAGGCCAGCAGCTTCGAACAAGGCGGCGGTGCAGTTGTCAAAATACGCGAAGTAGCGCGGATAGTAGACAATGCCTGCCGGATCGCAGTCTCCCCATTCCACGTGAATCGTCTTTCGATTGGTAAGCATGAGTTGTGCGTCAGGTCCTCTATTTTTTGGCGCTCATCTCGGCGAAAACCTCCTCGGCCGCGTGAAAGGCAGAGTTGGCTGCGGGCAGACCGCAATAGACGGCGGACTGCAGCAGAACTTCTTTGATGTCGTCACGAGTGACGCCGTTGTTGAATGCCGCACGAATGTGCATGCGCAGTTCTTCGGGCCGATTCAGCGCGACCAGGGTCGCGATGACGATCAGGCTGCGAGTGTGGCGCGGCAGACCCGGCCGCGTCCAGATTTCTCCCCACGCGTAGCGGGTGATGAGTTCCTGAAATTCGCGGTTGAAGTCGCTGGTATTTTGCAGCGACCGATTCACATGTTCGTCTCCGAGAACGGCCCTGCGGACTTCCATTCCTTTTTCGTATCGCTGGCGATCGTCCATGCAGCCTCGCTTATGCTTTCAGGAACTGTCGAACTTCCATCGTAAATGCGTCGGCCGCTTCGATGTTGGAGAGATGGGCGGCGGGCAATTCTTTGTAGATGGAGCCAGCGATTTTTTCTGCCATGAACCGCCCATCGTGGGGCGGCGTCACCGGGTCGTGCGAACCGCTGAGGATCAAGGTTGGAATCTTTATGTTTGCTATGGATGCGCGCGCGTCCATGTCTCGCACTGCCGAACAACATGCGACGTACCCTTCCACAGGAGAATGCAGCAACATTTCTCGCGTCTCTTGAATCGACGCGGGCGAAGACTTCCGGAAGTCCGGAGTAAACCATCGCTCGAGAACGCCCTCGACCACAGCTGCCATGCCGCCGGATCGCACTGCCGTCATGCGGGCATCCCAGATTTCCGGCGTACCAATCTTCGGGGCCGTGTTGCATAGAATCAGCATTCCGAGACGCTCGGGCGCGCGCATCGCCAACGACATGCCCACCATGCCGCCCATCGATAACCCACAAAAGTGAACCTTCGCAATGTTGAGTTCGTTGAGCAGGGCGAGTACGTCATCCGCGAGTTGCTCGATCGTATAAGGACCGGGCGTTACCACGGACTGGCCTTGCCCGCGGCCGTCGTGTCGCAGCACACGAAAGTCCCCTGACAGTGTCTGCGATTGCGGCTCCCACATGGAAAGATCGGTGCCTAGAGAATTTGAAAACAGCAGCACGGGCGCGCCGGCAGGGCCCGCGAGTTCGTAGTGGAACGTGCCGTTTTCAGTGTGCAGAACGGACATGCTTCGCTAACGCTTCTCCGCTTTGCTGGCTGCAATGGTGCGATCGATGAATTCGTTGGCGACACCCAGATAGTTGAGAGGCTGGAAGAGATTGGTCGAGTTCCGCGGGAGTCAGTCGAGATTTGATCTCAGCAGTACCGGACAGAATCTCACGCAGGTGTTTCTTCTCTGCTATCGCTCGCCGGCAGCACTCTTCCACGACTCTGTGAGCTTCCTGCTTGCCGATGTGTTTGGCGAGTGCCGACGCGACTGCTTCGGCAAAGATCAGGCCGTTTGTCGCACCAAGATTTTGGAACATCCGTGCGCTGTCAATCTGGAGCCCCTCGATCATTTCTCTGGCATGATGCAAAGCTCCGCCGGCTTGGCGAACCAGTTCCGGCAAAATATTCCACTCGACCTGCCAACCTCCCAAGCCCCGTTCGTTCTCCTGCGGCATCGCCGAGAGGAGCGCACTTGCCAAGGCGGGCACTTGATCTGCCGCGGCCAGGATGACAGAGCACGCTACGGGATTGCGCTTTTGCGGCATGGTGGAGGAACCACCGCGTCCGTCGGCGGCAGACTCGAACACCTCACCAACTTCCGTCTGATTCTGCAACGAGACATCGCGGGCAATTTTTCCAAGCGTGCCAACCATGAGGGCGAGCGTGGTGCCGACTTCGGCAGTGCGGTCGCGATGCGAATGCCACGGCACTGCAGGAAGCGACAGGCCGAGTTCTTCAGCTAAGGCCTGGGCAACTTTCAATCCTTCCGACCCCAGACTTGCCAGCGTTCCCGCTGCGCCTCCGAATTGAAGGACCAGTGCGCGTTGGCGAGTTTCGCGCAAGCGCTCTCGATGACGCGTCATCGCGTCCAGCCAGCCGGCTACTTTCAGCCCGAAGACTGTGGGGACGGCATGCTGCATCCAGGTACGTGCAGGTAGAGCTGTTGTGCGATGGCTTTGGGCCAACTGCGCGAGTTTTTCAGACAGCTTCTGCAACTCGCTTTCGATCGCGTCGAAGGCTTCGCGAAGCTGGAGAACGAGGCCAGTGTCGATGACGTCCTGGCTGGTGGCTCCCCAGTGAACGTAGCGCGATGCTTCCTCGTCAGTTTGGGCGACCAACTTCGTGAGTTCTTTCACAAGCGGGATGGCGAGATTTCCGGCTGTGGCGGCCGCTTGCGCGATCGACGGTAAATCGAAAAGGTCGACCTTGCAGTGATTGGAGATTGCTGGCACCGCGCTCTTCGGGATGACACTCAATCGGCCCTCGGCCGTGGCCAGCGCACGCTCAAAGTCGAGCATGCGTTGTACGCGCACCGAGTCCGAGAAGATGCGATCGGTCACTTCCCAGCCGAAGAGTGGATCAAGCATGGTCATCAAATTTGGATGCCGTCAGAAATCGAAGAAGACAGTCTCTTGTGGACCTTGCAGGATGATATCCCAGCGCAACAAGCCCTTGTTTGCTGAGCCTTCCCTGGCGATGAGCGTGGGCCGACGCTCCGGGGAAACGAGAGCCAGTATCGAATCGTTGACTTGTGCTCCGTCACCGGGAAAGTACATCCGCGTCACAAGACGCTTCAACAGACCGCGCATGAATACCGCCACGACCAGGTGAGGCGCTTGGGTTGTTCCGGATGGGCCAGGAACCGGGCCGGGCTTGATGGTCCGGAAGCAGAAGCGCCCTTCGTCATTCGTCGCGACGCGACCGTAGCCCTTGAATCCGCTGTGGGTGGGCTTGTCCTGGCGATCCTCGGGATGGTCGTACTTGCCCAGAGAGTTCGCCTGCCAGATTTCAATCACGGCATCGGGGACAGGCACTCCGTCGCCGTCGAGGACTCTTCCCTCGAGAACGATCCGCTCCCCGGGGACATCATGGGCGGCGAGATCCGCACAGTTCATGCGGTCAAGGCCGATCCGAAAGAATGGACCGACGGTTTGCGAGGTCGTGGCCTGGGGACTCAATCGCGATGCTCCATGGGAGTCTGCTCACGACCGCGCAAGATGATGTCGAACCGGTAGCCGAGGGCCGTTTCCGGGATGGTCGCGTCCCAATCGAAGTGTGCGATCAGGCGCTGGCGTGCATCCGCGTCGGCAGTGCAGTTGAAGATGGGATCAGAGGCAAGCAAAGGGTCACCCGGAAAATACATTTGCGTCACCAGGCGAGTGGCGAACGCGGGACCGAACAGGGAGAAGTGAATGTGAGCAGGCCGCCAGGCGTTGTTGTGATTGCGCCACGGGTAACATCCCGGCTTGATGGTGACGAACCGGTAGCGCCCTTCGTCGTCGGTGAGGGCGCTGCCGAAGCCGGTGAAGTTCGGATCGAGCGGAGCATCGTGCTGGTCGAGCGGATGCAGATATCGTCCAGCGGCATTCGCTTGCCAGAGTTCCACGAGAGTGCGGCGAACCGGCCGGGCCTCTTCGTCGAGCACTCGTCCCGCGACGATGATCCTCTCCCCCATGGGTGCCTGCGGATGCTGGCGAGTGAGGTCAGTAACCGCGGAGCCTATGTCGTTCGTGGTGAATTGGGGACCGGTGATTTCTGAAAGAGTTTGGGGAATGGCGACGAGGGGCTGCGTTGGCGCTCGCTTGATTGAGGAAACGTAAGCAGGATGAAGATATTCTGGCTGCGTTCCGGGTGCGGGCCGGCGGTAAGGGCGAATATTTTCAGTGATCGGCAAATCTTCCCCACTCGAACGCACGCACTTCTTTTTTCGCTTCTTCAATATTAACGAAGCCGAAGGCGGATGCCACGCCCGATGTCGGCGAAAATTGCCTCTTACGCTTTGCTGAGTTCGGTGACCGCGCGATATGCCTGATCAATTGCGCAGTCTGTGTATGCGGTCGCCCCGGCATCGGAATTCGCAATCGTGATTCGCCCGAACGGTTTCCTGCCCACCACCCAGGGCTTCTCTTCTTCGCTCCAGTCTGGATCGAAGAGCGAGTTGTATCCGTAGGCGTACCCGTGCGCCCAGCGGTTCACGGTGATGCCATCGATATCCCGCGCCGGATCGAAACCCGTGGGACCAAGCATCCTTCCGAGCTGATCGCGGATGTTGCGTTCGAAGGTCGCGAACGAGGTGCGCAGCAGCTCAGCACGGCCTGCACGGTTTTGATCACGCATGGGGAGCCCCGGTTTACAAGGCGTGCGCAGCATGAACAGGACCATGGGCTCTTCCGGCTTGCTCGGGAATTGGTACTCGCCCAAGCTGACGGGGAAATCGAGAGCGGCATAGGTGTGGTAACTGCCGGGCGCTTCGATCTGGCGGATGCCGAGTTTCTGAAACCCTGTCCAGTTCTTGATGGCGACGTGCGTGTAGACGAGCGGAGCTTTCACCAGATACGAAAGCGCATCCTTCTGCTTGTCGGGCAATTCGGGGCAGAGGTAAGGGATCATGCCGTTGTAGCAGGCAAGTACGCAATTTTTCGCTCGCACGCTCGCGAGCTTCTGGTCGCGCATGTAGGCGACTTCTACTTCCTTCGCACCTCGCCGTCTCCGCATGACGCCACGTGAACGACCGTGCTGTTCAGGCGAATGCGCGTCGGCGCTCCGTCCTGATCGAGGCGGCTATAGTCGGCGCGCGAGGTGACGACGTCATCCATGGTGTGTCCCGGGATTGCTGACGGGATCAGCGAGCGCACGAGCAGTCTGGCGATGGAGGCGTTGCCGTCCGGGAAATGAAAAATGTAGGGCTCTTCTTTTCCGGGCTCGTCGCCCAAGCTTCATGCCTGCGAATCCGGCGTAGGCATATCCGCCGTAGTCGTCGCCTGACTCGTAACAGGCCAGGGCCGAAACGGCATCGATACCGACCGTGAACAGATCGTTGGTGTAGCTTTGGAAAAACTTGAGCGCGTCAGGATGCACTTTGCAAATTTGCGTGAGGTAATCGGCGTAGCTGATCTTTGCGAGCTTCGCCCGCTTCTGCTCGATGGAGAGGTCGGGGAGGTAGTCGACTTTTTCCGTGTACGCGCGAGCGATGTCGCGACGGACTTCTTCTTTAAGCGGAGTCTTCGCCAGGAATTCCGGCCACGGGGTTGAGCCTAAGCCGGGGACAAGCCGATCTTCGCCGAAAGTTTCGCGATCGAAAAAGCACGCTGTGCCAAGCTTGCTGTAAAGGTTCTGATCGTAGGCTTTGTAGAAGCGCGATGTGTCGATGCCCAGGTCTGTGAGAACTCCGCGCGCGACCTCACTGTACTTTCCTGGACTCTCAATCGACTGCGTGCCTCCGTAGCTCAGCAGCATGCGTCCGCCCGATCGAAATTCATTGCGCTTGGCGTGGCCGCCGAAGTCGTCGTGGTTATCGAGCACCAGGATGCGGGCTTTTTCGCCGGCCTGTTTTCGATAGAAATGCGCGGCGGACAGTCCGCTGATCCCGCATCCTACGACGACCAGGTCGTACGTCTCGCCGGTTGCTGAAGGCTTCCCCTCCGCGTCCCACGACTCCCCATCCCGCAAGCGATGCGCGAACGTGAACGAGCCGTCGTGGTTGCCGCGTATGCCCGTCAACGCGGGCGGATAGTAGTCGGACGCTTTTGGGGGCGCGTTTTCAGAGTCTGCAACGGCAGCCAGCAGTGGATCGGCGGCAAGAATGCCGCCCACGCCGACGGCGACGCCGTTCAGGAAATCGCGGCGCGAAATTTTTCGATCTAAACCAAGTTGGCGATCTGTGTCGCGTGTGTTCATGAGGTCCGAGCTCGTTATGGTCGGCGCGCCCGATTATAAGCGCACAGCGGGGTTGCGGAAGGAAAGAGCGGGCACATGCGAAATGAATCTAGAACTGCAAGCGCCAAACTGCTAGTCAGGAACGGCTGGGTTTACGGGCCGCCGAACTAGCGAGCGCATTGGCTTCCGCGTTGTATTCGCGAGGCACGTAGGAGATCGAGAAATCGAGCGAACGAATTAATTTCCGGCAGGTCCAGTGCAGAGAATAGAGGCGCGGACTGCGGCAGGAATATTGCCCGGTCATCTGCCGTACGACTACCTGTGAGTCGGAGTAGACGTGGATAGCGCGAGCGCGCAACTTCAGGGCGCACTGCAGCGCCTCAAGCAGGGCAAGATACTCGGCGACGTTGTTGTCCTGACGGCCGATCCACTTGGCAATGCGAATCTTTTGACCTTCGGGGACGTCGATCACTACGCCAATACCTGCCGGGCCTGGATTGCCCAGGGACCCCCCATCGACGTAGGCGACTAAATGCGACATCTGCTGTCGTCAAGATGCGCGATAAATACAATTCGGTCAAGCGTTTTGGTAGATTCCCCCCAAACTACAGTTTTCGTGATCGCGAATTGAATTGTGAATTGTATGTGGAAAAGTAGGGCGAAATCATTTTGTGCTTCGCAAGCATTCACGAATCAGCCTCTTGCAGAGAACACGATTCTCACCGTTTTATCCACACGCTGCACCGAATTGCGGCATTGACATTTTTTAACCTCACGTTTACTTTCACTCCTGTCGACGGCTGAAAGGGTTGGCCCAAAATAAACCTTGGCCAGTCCGAAGTAAGCTGGGTGATCAAGAAGCCGGGGCAACTCGGCGGACTGCCAGACCTGAAAAAACCGACGGCTCTGCGAGGGGCAGTTGGGGTTTGGAACCGCGAAAGCGGTGATCGCATCAAGGGCTGCGACGGTACATGCATCCGGGTTGTTTTGCTCCCTCGCAGGAGCGGGCAACTGGAGCATAACCAAAGTCGCAGCCTTTTAATTTTTTCTACACGAATTCCGCAGTTGCGGTTCCCACCCGAGGATTAGCGATTCTTCTCTGAACTCTCCTGACAGGAAATGCAATAGCGCGTCCAAGGCAGGGCTTCGAGTCTTTTCGCGCCGATCTCTTCTTCGCAAACCATGCATTGACCGAAGGTTCCGTCCGCGATGCGGGCGAGAGCAGCATCGATGCCGCCGAGCAGGCCGCGCGAGTGGGTGGTCTGGGTGAAACAGTAGTTCCTTGTCGAGCGAACTGTTGGCGCGGTCGCCTTCATCGGGGCCGTAGGAGTGCTGCATGGCACGGCCCTCCTCTTGAGTCTGGGCGATGCTTTTCAGCAGCTCCTGCCGCCGTTCCAGCAGCTGTTTCTTGAACTTCTCAATACGCTTCTTTTCCATTCCGACTTCCCCCGCAGTATTGTGGCGGTCCGTGCGTTCTATCGTACCTGAATACGGCGCATTCGAAGGCAAAACGAAACGTCCCAGACTCAAAGAGTCTTGGGACGCTCGCCTGAACAGCCCTCCCCCAAGTGCTGCTCGATTGCAATCTACTTTTGGCTGGGTTCGGGGGGAATGGCACCAATGGGCCATGCCTGTGGATTTCCTGGCGCCGCTCAGAATCCGCTTCCGGCGTGACGCACTCGAACCGATGCATCAGGCGAAGGCGAGTGCCTGAAAGAAAATGTTTCCGCTGCTGGATTTTTCCGGGGCGGGCCTAGCGGGCTCAGGCGCCGCGCCATAAAACGTATCGCCTGCGATCAGCGCATCAATGGCGCGCACCAGGTCGCGGGCGGCCTGCGACTTTAGAACGAAGCCCTGGGCTCCAACATTTCGCACCTCGACTCCCAGCCTTTCCGATTCATGCATCGTGAAGATCAGCACCTTGCATCCTGGACGGGCTTTCGCAATCTCAGAAGCGGCTTCCAAGCCACTCATGACCGGCATCGTGACATCCAGAACAGCGATATCCGGCTTCAGAGAGCGCACCATCTCAATAGCGTCCTTACCGTTCCGCGCTTCTCCGCAAACTTCCCAGTCCCGCCGGGCCTTACCGAGCAGTGTGCGAATACCTTCCAAAACAATCTCATGATCGTCAGCAATCAGGATTCGGGTTGCCATAGACTGTCTCCCTGCACTTTATGAATCGACGAAGTCTAACGTTTGCCCTTCTACGCGGTTCGTGTGAGACTGCCCAGAAGTTCACCGGAGGGAACGCGCGCTTTCACAACCGTACCCTTCCCAGTTGATTGGACTTCCAGCTTTCCCCCCAACTGACTGACACGCGCATTCATGCCGCGCAGCCCCACACCCAAACTTCCGGCCCAGTCGTCGCCAAACTGCTGCAGCAGTTTGGGCGAAATGCCCTTACCGCTATCCGAAATCTCGAGGATAGCTTCCCCGTCCACCTGCGAAAGCTTTACAGCCGCCAACGCGCTGCCGGAGTGCCGATGCACATTCGTGAGGCTCTCCTGGAGAATTCGGAATAGCGCCAGCTCTGCCTCCGGCGTGATTCGACGAAACTCAGGATCAGCCTCGAACGTTGTCTGAATATTGCTGCGCTTGGAGAAGCCGTCCAGGTACCACGGAATAGCCGATTTTAGACCCATTTCCTCGAGCAGCGGAGGATAAAGGAGGTAGGAAATGGTGCGGACTTCTTTGAGGGCATCGTCCGCAAGGCGAACGCAGGACGCCAGCTGCTCGGCAAAACCATTCGCTTCGGAACCGACTCCGGACTCGAGAGATTCCAGATTCATCTTGAGTACGGCGAGGTACTGGCCCAGGCTGTCGTGTAGGTCGCGGCCGATGCGTTTTCTTTCCTGATCTTGCGTTCGTAACAGGTGTAGCGACAGATCGCGCAGCGATTTCTCGGATGTCGCTAGCTTAACCTCGGCAGACCTTCTTTCTGCGACCTCGGCCGTGAGATCGGCATTGGCCACTCGCAACGCTTCTTGTGCGCGCATTCGATCGGTGAAATCGCGCGTGACCTTGGCAAATCCGATGACCGTGCCGGTCTTATCGCGGATCGCCGTGAGTGTAACGTTCGCCCAGAAGCGCGAGCCGTCCTTTCGGATGCTCCACCTCTCGTCTTCAACCCGGCCTTCGCGCGTCGCAATTTCTAGTTCGCGAGCCGGCTTCCCGTTCTGATTGTCTTCTGAAGTAAAGAAGCAGGAGAGATGGTGCCCCAGAATCTCGGACGCGGCGTAGCCCTTCAAGCGAGCGGCCCCTTCGTTCCAGCTGCTCACGTTTCCTTGCGCATCCAGAGTGAAGATCGCGTAGTCTTTCACAGCCTCGATGAAGAGGCGAAAGCGCTGCTCGTCCTGCCGCAGAAGGACCTCGCGCGCATAAGCCTCGCGGGCGCTTCTCTCAGCTGCTTCCCTGACCCGCAGCTCGCGATTCAGCAAACGGTGGTAAAGACCCATCAGAAGCAGAGCCAAGCTAAAGCTGACGATGACGGTGCAAGCGGTGAGCACAAATCGCTGGTGAGCGATCTGGGTGCGCTGAACCAAGAGGCGGTTCTCTTCCGCACGAATGTCGTTCGCAACCGCAGCGCTCTTAGCGGCCAAGTCGACGTTTTGCGGTAACAATTGCGCTACGTCGACAGGTTGCCCTGCCTGCTTGGCCGATACCGCTTCACCCCAAACGCGCAGCCGCTCCTGGAAAGTTGCTTCGTATTGCTCACACTTCGCCCGCTGCACCGGATTGTCGCGGGTAAGGACTTTGAGTCGGCTGAACTCATCGAGCGCTTTGGCTGACGCTGCCTGGTAGTCACTCAGGTCGCTGGGGCGTCCGGACATCAGATATATGGTCCTGAAGCGCGCGGCGCTGTTGACGGTGGCCTCCACATCGCCAATTGTGCCCCGAACCTCCTGGGTATGACTCACCCAGCGCTCGCCCGCCCGCGAACTCAGGAACGACAGGTATGTCGCGATCGCGCACAGCGATAGGAACGCGATCACCGACAAGAACAGGGCTTTCATTTTTGCTTGCTGAGTCATCGGCAAGTACACGACCGCAGATTTGGTATCAGTATTTCACCCTCGGAACGGAGGGCAGGAGGAAAGTACGCACAAGCAAGTCGGTCTGCGCCTCGCCATCTTCGTGTTGAAATTCTAGCCGCGAGTAATCGAATGCACAACATCATTGATCTGCATTCGTCGATTAGGAACCATTTTCAGGTTGTTCAAAAGTGCCGCTGCTGGTGGCGAATAGCGGGACACGTAACAGGCAGGCTTATCTAAGAAGAAGAGAGGCACAGAAGAATACCGGGTACACCGTATAACTATTCAGTTAACAAATTAACAAATTTCATACGGCCAGAAAGGCCCTCTGGCGAGACGACCGACCGGCGATTAAACTCATCATCCCAAGGGAGAACGCATGCGATTCGCGATGCAGGTAGCGTTCATTTCGCTATGCCTAGCCGGCCTGGCGTGCCAGGGTGTTGCCCAGCCGACAGCTCCCACGGGCTGGACGCTGACGTGGAGCGATGAATTTAACGGTGCCAACGGCTCGGCGCCCGACTCTGCCAAGTGGACCCTGGAAACCGGCGGAACGGGTTGGGGTAACCACGAACTCGAGTCTTACACTGCCCGCCGGCAGAACTCCTCCATTCAAGACGGCAACCTGGTGATCACGGCAGCCAAAGAGACCATCACCGGCAGCGACGGAGTCAGCCGCGACTACACCTCGGCTCGGCTGAAGAGTGCCAAGCATTTTTCACAGGCTTACGGACGGTTTGAAGCGCGCATCAAGATCCCCACCGGCAAGGGGGTGTGGCCGGCCTTCTGGATGCTGGGAGACAACATCGATGCCGCCGGCTGGCCGACGTGCGGTGAGATCGATATCATGGAGAACATCGGCTCGGAGCCCAACAAGAACCACGGCAGCATACACGGGCCGGGGTACTCTGGGGGCTCGGCACTCACCGCCGTTTTCACTCTTCCGAGCGGCAACTTCTCAGACGACTTTCACTTGTTTGCAATGGAATGGGAACCAACCGTGGTCCGCTTTTTCGTGGACGACAAGCTCTATTCGACGCACAGCCCCAAAGACGTTCCCCAAGGCGGCAAGTGGGTGTTCGATCATCCGTTCTTCATTTTGCTGAATGTTGCAGTGGGCGGTGATTTTCCGGGCAACCCCGACAGTTCGACGACGTTTCCCCAAACGATGAAAGTCGACTACGTCCGGGCATACACGCGCAAGTGAAATCAGGAAGTCAGGCGACTTCGTCGGTTGCCGGGGCGACCGGGGTGCATGGAATGACTGCACTCACTACGGTCCCCGCGCTGCTGGAATCGATCTGCAATTCTCCTCCGAACTGCACGATTCGTTCGCGGATGCCGCGCAGGCCCACGCCTAAATGTCCCTTGGACTTCAGCTCTTCCTGTTTGCTGGGGGGAATGCCCTTGCCTTGATCGCGCACTTCGACGTAAGCGCGATCGCCATTGATCTCGAGTCGAATGCTGGCAGTCTGGCTCTCGGAATGACGATGCACGTTGCCCAGGCACTCTTGCACAATCCGAAAGATTGCAGTTTCCATCTCGCTGGGTAACCGCTCGAGCGAATCTTCGCAATCCAGATGGACTTTAATGCCACTACGCTTGCTGAACTCATCGACGTACCACTGCAGTGCTGAAGGTAGCCCAGCTTCATCGAGCAGTGGGGGATGCAGCAGATGCGAGATGGTACGGATACTCTGCATGACCTCGCGGACCATGGAGCCGTTGTCGGTCAATGCCTGCGCGGATCCCGGACTCAACTTGTCCGCTTCCCTTCCGATCATGTCGAGGTTCATGGTGATCGCGGCCAGCAATTGACCCACACTGTCGTGCAGTTCGCGGGCCAGGCGGCGACGCTCTTCGTCACGCATCTTCAGGAGCCGGGCCGAGAGTTCGCGAAGACCTTCGTTCGCAACCTTCAACTCTGCGGTTCGTTCCGCAATTTTGTCTTCGAGACTGGCATTCAGAAGGGCGAGTTCCTTGCGGGCGGTTTCTGCTTCGGCGGCTTGCTGACGGGCGCGGGTTTCCGCATTTTTGAGACGAAGAAGGGCGCCGATGGTTGCGACGAGTTCGGCGCGATCAATCGGCTCCGCCAAGTAGGCATCGGCTCCGCCGTCCAGTCCCTTGACGCGGTACTCGGGATCCACGAAGGTGGAAGAGACGTGAAGGATCGGAATGCTGGCCGTCTTGGGATCGCTTTTCAGCTGATGGCACACCTGGAAGCCCGTCATGTCGGGCAGATTGACGTCGAGCGTGATCAAATCCGGGCCAGTGGCTGCCAATTCGAGAGCTTCTTTACCGGATCGGGCCTCTTGCACGTTGTAGCCGGCGTCCTTCAGCGAGCGCACCAACGAGTAGCGCATGGCATCGTTGTCGTCGACCGTCAGAATTCTGCTGCCGCTTCCATACCCGGACGCGGCAACGAAACCTTCCCACCGCACTCGGCCCTGGGGGAGAGTTGACTCAGACATGATGAACTTCCTTCCCCGGCTTCATTGTGAGCGGGAACCCTGCGATTCTGAAAGCCTCGGCGAGATTCCCATGCGAAGCCTCTTGCGATTTGCTTTCTTTTGAAACGATGGCGGTAGCCGCACGCAAGAGATCACGATCTCGTGAGTCCAAAACCTTGGAAGTGCGAATGATGACTGGAATGCCGGCCGTACGATCATCCGCTTTCAGACGATCGAGCACCTCGAATCCCGTCAGGTCAGGCATCATGAGATCAAGCACGATCACGTCGGGCGATTCCTCGACGGCTCGGCGCAGTCCTTCCTGCCCGGAGTCGGCTTCTGTCACCGCGAAGTCCTGATCACCGAGGGCCGTTTTTACGATGTAACGGGATACTTCGTCGTCATCCACAATCAGCAGACGCTTGCTTGGGGCACTGGACACTCGCTCCAGTTCGCGAATCAGCCAGGTTCGTTCAATCGGTTTCGGATGAAAGCCATCCGCCCCAAGTGCCAGTGCCTTGTCCCGGTTATCCACCACTGTCACCACAAAGAGGGGGATGGTGCGGGTATCGGGATTCTGTTTGATGTCCTGCAGCAATTCCCATGAGTGTTCGCCCTGCAATAAGACATCGAGGATTACGGCCGTGGGCCGAAACTCCCGGAGTGCGTTGCGGGCCTCCTTCAAACTGGTTGCGGGCACCACCTGAAAACGAGTTCCCTTCAGGTACTTCTCGTAGACGAAGAGCGCTTCCTTGTTGTCTTCGATCACTAGAATGGGCAACTTGTTGCCATCCAGTTCGCGGCGGGCATCGGGAACGTAGATGACCTCCGTCTGCCCACTGAAGTTGATGGGAATGGCAGCGAAAAAGGTTGCGCCATTTCCGACATCGCTCTTCACGTACACGCCACCGCCCAGAAGCTGAGCGAACCTCCTCGAAAGCGGCAACCCCAGTCCAGTCCCTTTCACGGATTTCTGGAGGCGGCCTTCGACCTGGGCCCACTCCTCAAAGATGCGCTCCTGGTCGACCGGTGCGATACCAATCCCTGTATCGGCGACAGAAAAGACCACCGTTTCATCGTGTCCGAGCGCCGCAGTAACCCGAACTTCGCCGCGCTCGGTGAACTTCAACGCGTTGCTGATGAAGTTGCGCAGAATCTGGGAAATCTTCGCTTCGTCACTGTAGAGGTCGGGGATATCGGTGGGCTCCTCGAAAATGAGGTTCACCGATGAATTCTGGCTCATCAACGGGCGCAACATGCCGCGTAGTGCGGCGAACAATCCCGCAACCTGGAAGCGGGTTGGGCGGAGGGTAACCTTGCCGGCTTCGACCTTTGCCAGGTCCAGGAGATCATTCACGATCTCCGTCAAGTCCTGAGCCGAGCTTCGAATGTACTTGACCTGCTTTTCCTGTTCGGCAGTAAGGTCGCCGTCCAATCGGTCGAGCAGAATTTGGCTGAGAGCCGTGATCGAGTTCAGTGGAGTACGGAACTCGTGGCTCATGTTCGAGAGGAAATGACTCTTCAATTCAGAAGCGCGCTGGAGGAAGTCGGCTTTATCGTTGAGCTCCGCATACAGAGCGACTACGCCACGGTTGGTTTCATCGAGTTCTCGATTGAGCTGGGCAAGCTCCTCCTGCCGATCGCGGAGTTCCTGTAAAGTACTCAGCAATTCCCTGTTCTGCTGCTTCAATTCGTCATAGGGATCCTGGGGAGTGCGCTCGATGCTATCAAGAACACGGTTCAACTCATTCTTGTCAAAGCGCGGCATTCGGCGCGGCAATCTCTTGCCTAGCGTGACGGCAGTGCCCTGGCCAGCAATGGTTTCAATCTTGAATTGATCCATGAGGCGCTGGGCCCCGATGATGCCGAGCCCCATGCCCGTCTGGGATACGTATTTGCCGCCGAGAATTTCGTCGAGATTTGAAATGCCGCGCCCCTTGTCGCGCAGCATGATCAGCAGCATGGGATCGGGATCGCTGGTGATCTGGAAGTCGATTCTTCCGCCCCCGCCGTATTGATACGTGTTCCGTGCGATTTCAGAGACGGCGGTTGCGATGCGCGTTTGGTCCTGCGAATCGAACTTCAGCGCCGCGGCGATATTGCGCGCTTTCTGACGGGCCAGAACCACGTCGTTTTCGAGACGTATATCGATGGATACAAGATTCAGCGTCATGAACGTGTCGTGCTTGTGTGTCCGGCCTTCGCCACCAGGACCGTGACATCATCCCGTCCGCGACAAAAATCCCGGTGCAGAATTGCGGCGATGACCGAGGGATGCTTGCTCCAGATCCCGGGGTAGTCTTCTAAAGTCCAGTGTGTCCCCATGCCGTCGGAGTGCATAACAAGGATGCTGTCGGAATTCCAGGGATAGGTGAACTCCTGCACGCGTGACATCTGGTGGCCGACGATTCCATTGTGTGAGGGGATGCTGCGGCTCGATCCCATGGCGACAATCGAAGCCGATATATTTCCCACCCCCGCAAACGAAAGCAGCTTCTTCTCGAACTGAATCTTTGCAATGGCCAGGGCAGCGCCTCTGGTCTTGCGCAGCGCGGCGTGCGTATCCTGAACAATCTCGCACAGCGAGTCCTGCTTGGCCGCTGACAAGATCTTTTCCGCCTCGCGGGCCGCATCAGACGCCAGTTCACCATGCCCCAGGCCATCGACCACCATCAGCATCGCCGTGTCGAGGGAACCGCGGACGCCCCATCCATCTCCGCAGACGATTTCGTTGCGAATAGGTTCCGACACGACACCGACTTCCAGCGGGGCCGACGAGGTTTCTCTGGCTTTCTCTTGCCAGAATTCTGCGCTGACCACCGTACCCGAGCCTGGAATGGAATAAAGGTCAAAAGAATCGGAGAGTCTCTGGATGGCTCCCAATCCCACGCCCATCGAGTTTGTACTGGAATGGCCGTCCGCAAGCGCACGGCTCACATCCCCGATGCCTGGACCTTTATCCACGCTGATGACGCGGACGCCAGGCTTCTTGCTTCGCAAGATGCGCTGCACAAGGATGTGGCCACGACCGGCATGCTTCACCAGGTTGGTAGCCATTTCTGTGGTGGCCAGTGCAACGGCGCCGCGGCTGGTCTCGCCGAGTTGAAGTTCCTCGGCGAGCGCCATAGCCTTGCGGCGTGCCTCGCCAGCCTGGCTCGGTTCTGATACCTCAATCAACATGCGAAGCTATTTCCAACGAGTGATGGCAACGCGCGTACCTTCACCCGGACGAGAGGATATTTCGAAGTCGCTGACCAGTCGCTTCGTACCGCCCAATCCCAACCCCAGCCCCCCTCCGGTAGTGAAGCCATCGCGTAGAGCCAAATCGATGTCGGCAATGCCCGGGCCGTGGTCTTCAAAAATGAGTCGTAAACCGTTGCGGGGACCGTTGAGCAGGTCAAGCTGCATG
Organism: uncultured Acidobacteriota bacterium; assembly: GCA_963745435.1. Lineage (GTDB taxonomy): Bacteria > Acidobacteriota > Terriglobia > Terriglobales > Acidobacteriaceae > Gp1-AA133. The sequence continues at coordinate 65,815 of CAVUXK010000014.1, forward strand.
GTGCCCCCGCCGCCATAAATAATGGTGTTACGGGCCAGCTCGCTGGCTGCGGTAACAAATTTGGTCTGGTCAACCAGGCTGAAACCGAGTCGCGCAGATGCATCACGAACGCGACGCCTGACGGCGACCACATCCGGTTCGGACTGTACCGGCATGGTCTCAGTCGAAATGACTGCCATAAAGGACCTTGGAGCCGTTGAGCGACAATTTCAGAAGTTCCATCCCGGCGTCTACGTTGAGGGCGGTACGAACCCCCGACAAGGACAATCCCAACTCGACCAGAGTAATGGCCACTGCGGGTTGCATTCCAACGACTACGGTTTCGGCGTCCAGGACACGCGACATAGCCGCAATGTTCGCCAACATGCGACCAATGAAGGAATCGACGATCTCCAGGCTGGAGATATCGATCAGAACGCCTCTGGCCTCGGTAGCAGCGATCATCTGAGTGAGGTCGTCCTGCAGGGTCATCGCCAGGCGATCGTGCATGTCTACCTGAATCGTGACGAGCAGGAACTCGCCCATCTTAAGAATCGGAATTTTTTCCAATCAGATCTCCCTACCGCTGGTGAGGCGTTTCCCGGACGAAGGTCACTCCAAGGCGCTGCAGGGCAACGGCGAAAGCGGCCGACAGCGTAGCTTTGGTCGTCACGTCGAGCAAGTTAATTCCAAGGTGAACAATAGTCTGAGCGATTTGCGGACGAACGCCGCTGATGATGCAGTCCGCACCCATCAGGCGGGCCGCGGTCACGGTCTTCAGCAGGTGCTGTGCGACGACGGTATCGACCGTCGGCACACCCGTAATATCAATGATGGCGACCCTCGAATTGGTTTGAACGATCGCCTGCAACAGCGACTCCATGACGATCTGGGTACGGGCGCTATCCAGCGTACCGATGATCGGCAGAGCGAGTACACCATCCCAGAGCTTTACCACTGGGGTGGACAGTTCGAGGAGTTCTTCCTGCTGCCTGCGAATCACCTCTTCGCGCACCTTTTGATACATCTCGGCGGTGTACAGGCCCATCGCATCGAGCAATTCCGTCGTGGACCACATTTCCGATGCCATGCCTTCAGCATCGTTCTTGTACTTTTGCCGGATTTGTGTGAACAGAGGCTTTTTGGCCGAGAAAACGAAAGAGGCAGTCTCTGAAGGAGCAAAACCGAGTTTGGCCCGGTTGCGGGAAATATCCCCCAGCATTTGGCGAGCCTTGTCCCAATTGGGAGTCTGGAAGTCAGGGGCGCCGGTTTCGAGCGCTTCCTTCATGAGTTGAAGGAAGCTCAAACACTCGGAGCGCAAGTCGGAGTCTCTAACAAGGTCGCTGCGGCGCACCGAGTCCTTCATCTCGCGCATCCATTCTGCGAGGATGACGTCTTCCTTACCGGCCATGATTTCGGCCAAGCCTGTGGATTTTTTGGTGGTCATCGAAATCGTATTCATGCTGTCCTTTTCAACGAGAGACGCGATCAAATCGTCCGATCTTTAAATATAGAGGCGGGGGAGGGCTGCACTTGGGTTTGACCAAGACATGCATACCCGCTCTGCCCATTTGCTCTCCGGGACAGAGTCGTCTTGTCACGGGAAAGCTTGGATCCGCAGAGAGGACTCTATATTTGCTAGTTAGAGCAAAGAACTCTGCGCGTTTATGTCTACAGGCGTCAAATTACAGGGTCAATACAGGCTTCGCTGTAGCGGAGGCGCTTAAGGCCGGTGACAGCCTTTACAGGAGTTTGCGCCAGCAACAATTTAAGCAATTTGTGGACGACTTGAAAACGGTTAAGCGACTGTTGAAACCGACAACCGCGCGGAGGTAACGGATAGGCGCGTTCTACCATTGTTTTCGCAGAGAAGTCTGGAAAGAGAACCCGCCATTTTGATCACGCACCGCGTCGAAGGACGTTCGTCCACTCATGCGGTATTCGACTTTGATGATCTGCTTTTGAGTCCCCGTGACGTCGGTTGAAAAGGTTACAAAGACTTTGCTGGTCACGCGCTGCTGAATTGCGACTCGCGCCCCGGCACTCTGCTGGCTGTCGCCCAGAACGGGATCAATGGAGAGTTGCGAGATCCCGGCCAGCTTCTCGATACGATTTGTAACCTGATTGCTGACTCCGGAAGCTACCAGCGACTCGGCACCCAGGCTTCCCGAGGGAGTCGGATTGTTGGCGGACGCCTCTGAGGTTTTTCCGAAAGCAATCAGATTGATGATGTCTGCCGGCGGTAGCGTCGGATCCGAAGCGTAGTTGGTATGCAGATGGTCGGCCGGCCCCCAGAACCGCATTTGAATTTCGTATTGATCGATGGTGGTGTTCACGGCCATGTCGAGCACCGGTTCGGTGCGCGAAGGATTGCGAAAATCGATTGTGCCTCCCTGCAGGAGGTAGCGATTCCCCGAAAAAATCAGATCACCGTTGCTGAGGTTCATGCGTCCTAACAGAACGGGCTGAGCCGCCGTACCGTGGACTTGCAGGTTGGCGTTGCCGGCCACGCTCAAGGTGCGACTGGAGAGGTTCAACCCTCCGGGCGTCGTGATTCCGATTTGCAGCCGCAGATCCTGGGTGAAGCCTTGAGCGGGAGGTGGGGTAGCCTCCCCGCCGAACTGGTTCATGAGATCCATCAGGTCGAAGTTTTCGGTGAAAGAAAGATCTTCAATCCCAACCTGGCCCTGCAAGACAGCATTCGAGAAATCTCCGCTCAAAGACAGGTTTGAATTGAGAGTTGTGCGCACCGATTGCGCGTACAGAATGCGCACGCCTTCGCCCTTCATGCCAAGGTCGAAGCGCAAGTTCGGCCGATAGGTAACTCCGCCGCTTGCGGAAACATCTCCGCCGCCGACCTTACCATTAAATTGCGAGACGTTCAGACGGTCTCTGGTAAGCGTCAACACCCCGTTGCCTTGCTGCAGGCCGACGGGGGTGTCAATGGTAGCGAAGCTGGCGTTGATGATCTTCACCTGCCCCTGCACGTTTGGGTCGGCGCGGCTGCCGAAGGAGTCGATGTCGAACTGCACTTGTCCGCCGCTGGTGATGTCGGGACTGATCAACTGCGCCAATCGCAGGTCAACGCCACCGCGCAGATAAAGAGAAATTGGGGCGTCCTTCGCGGTGGGGATGCGAGCCTGGAAGTTAATCTCGGTATCTGTTCCGCGAATCGTTCCTCTTTGCACCTCGATCACGCCATTGGCATAGTCAGCGCGAATGGGCGAGGCGGCCGAGATTTGAATGGTCTTCTTGTAGTTCATGGAAAACTGGGGCACGACTACGTGGGCCTCCAGTCGATTGCGATCTTTCAATGGCCCCCGAAGGGTTGCATGGAGTTCGGTCTGACCTGTGATGTTCTCGGCTTGGGAAGGCAGGTACGCGGCAAGCAATGGCGCAAAGGGAATGGCCTGAGTATCCATGCTCATGTTCGCGTCATATTGCCCAGTGAGTGCGATGTCGCCGCGGGCTCGCACGTAGGATTGGATGACCTCTGAGTCGAGCGTGAAGTTCGCTTTGTGGTTGGCGGCCGCGCCCTGAAACTTCAACCCCTTGATGACCTGATCGCGAATGTTCAACTGGGGGATCTCCAGTTGAGCCTGCATCTGGGGATCGCTCAGAGTTCCCTGCCCGTTGGCGGTTGCGTTCAGAACGCCAGCCACCTGCAGATTGTGCGCCTTCAAAGTTTCGAGTTGATCAAGCTTGATCCCAACCGCACGCAAGGTTGCTTTGTATGCCTGTGGCTTCGGCTGGTATTCCACGGTTGCCGTGGCAGAACCTGCGCTGGGCAATTCAATTTGGAGATTGCCTGTAACTTGTGAACCATTGCCTTCGAACTTGAGGTCTGCGGAGCGCAGCGGCTCTCCCGCGATTTTCGATGTTCCCAGGTGGACAGTACCGTGGCCCAGTGGTGCCGATGGCGTCCCGTGCGCGGTTAGATCGACCGTAAGGTCACCTGTGACTGGCGTAGTGACTCCCGCCGCCTTCGCTAGCTCAGCGGCACTCACCTTGGAAGCATTCAATGAAGCACGGAAGTTGCTGGATTCTTCAAATGACCATTTATTTAGGCTGGTGGCCAGGTCAAAATGAATCTGTCCCTGGTTTGCTGCCTCCAGCGTACCGTGTTCGATCTTCACTTCAGAAGGGCTTGCGGCGAGATTTGCGCGCAAAGATTTCCACGAACTGCCTCTCACCTTCAGATCGGTGCCGTTGAGTTCCCCCGTGATGCGTGGGTTGGTGGTCGAACCCTGAACTTTCGCGGTCAGCGTGGCTCGACCGTAGATGCCCAGGGGCGCGGCTTCCTCGGGGCGGAATGCCATAGCCAATTCCTCAAGACTATGTAATTGGTCCGAACGCAATTCGACGTGCAGAGCCGAATTCTTGCTGACCGTTCCGTTCATTGTCAAAGATGTCTGAGGAGCGCGCAGAACGGAATTCTCAAGGGACAACTCTTGCGTGCGGCCACGATAAGTCGCATGCAGCGTTCCGTTGACGGGTGTTCCCGCTCCGCCATGTGGTGACTTCACGGCTGACTGGATCGCAGCGTCAGCACGAGCCACCAGGTCTTCCATCGACTTACCCCAGCTCGCGGAGGCAGTTGCATTGACCGATCCGTCGACTCCCGCGCGAGAAGCCGAATTGGGCGCAAGTGTTCTCTGCAATTGCGCGAGCGAGACTTGGTGTAACGAAGCACTGAGCTGCGATTGTGTTGCACCCGTGAGGTCGCGCATCGAGACGCGGCCGTCGAGGCGGCCGCCCAGCACGTCGGCACGAAGCCCCGTAACATTCGCATCTCCATGCGCCAACGAGTAGTCTGCAGCAAAACTGTGGGCAGGGATGCGCATGTCGCCGTTACTGAACGTCAAGGCATTGCTGCTCGCGTGGCCCTTCAGTACTACAACTGCGAGCATGGGACGGTTCGCCTGGCTTGCATACGAAAACTTGCCATTCAACAGGAGCGTCCCCTCTGGAAGGCTCGCATTGCGCAAAGACCGGCGCAGTTCTCCGGAGTCCACTGCGGCGCTGTAGTCGCCCTCCATCCGGGGATTAACGTAGTCGGTTATCTTCGCCGACAATGAGAGACGCGATTTGCCTGCGGTCAACTGAGTGTTCTGCAGAGAGAATTCCTGGGGAGTCGCCGAGAAGTTCGCGTCGAGGCTGTGCGGTAGCGGACTGGCATCGCCAAGTTGTACTTGGCCTTCTCGATACGAGAAATTGCCGGAGTAGGCCTTTCCCGTCAGATCGAAATGCGACTGAAAAACGAGTTGTCGCAGATCCGCTGACAAATCGCTCTTGCGGTCGTTGTAATAGAACTCGCCGTGCTCGATCAGGAAATGACGAACTCCCAAATCAAAGATGTTCGCCGGACTACTTGTAGTGGAAGACTTCTCGGTCGCCGGCAGATTGGTGGCACCTTGGCGATCGACGAACACACGCACCACAGGATGCTCGATGCGAATCTCGTTCACGTACCACGAGCGGCGCAAGAGAGACGCGACCGTCACCTCAAGATGCAATTGGTCGGCCTGCGCGAGTGGAGTATCTCTGTGGGCGGATGCGCCCTCAACCGTGACTTGATACACATCGACGCTCGGATTCAATCCTGACAAATGAAATGAAAAGTCGCGGAAGTGCACAGGCGTGTTCAGAGCTGCCGTCGCCTTGGCTTGGACGGTCTGAATCAGGTACGCGTGTACGCGCGGGCTGCGAATCAGGAACGCTGCTGTCACGGCCAGGCACAGGATCAACAGCAACAAAAATGCGAACGTCCACCCCGCCACCTTCAACCATCGTGGCGGACGACTGGCGCGCCCGGGCACAGCGGTGGGTCGTTGTGGAGGTCGACTCGAAAACGGCGGTTGCGGTAATGCGCTCAAAATGCCTGCCCCAAGGTGATGAAAATCTGTGTTGCCTTGATTCCGGAGATCGGATTCAAGTTGTGTCCAATGTCGATCCGAACTGGCCCGACGGGAGTTGCATAGCGCAGCCCGATGCCGACCGTGTTGGTGTAAGACGATCCGAAATCCCGAAAGCCAATGTGTTGGAATACGTTGCCTCCGTCGTAGAAGGCAGCGATCCCCAATCCTTTCTTAATAGGCACTGGAATTCGAAATTCGGAATTGATGATGAAGAGTTCCCTTCCACCGGTGGGAACGCGGATCAGTGTGCAGGTCGCGGGATCCGCGGGATTTCCGCAAGCCGGGATCTGCTGCTGCGGCCCGGCGCCATTCAGGGGAAATCCGCGAAGAGTGCTGCCCCCTCCGGAAAAGAACAATTCGCTAACGGGAACGTGGCTGCCGGCGAAGGGCTGTTCGATCCCGATGCGCAGACTGTTCGCCCAAATGATCTTCTTGCCGATGTCTTTGTAGTACGCCGCCTGCCCGCGCAGCCGGGCAAAGTTCACACTCGAACCCAGTGCCGTCGGATTCAAATCAAGTTCCGCAGTCTCGTAAATTCCCTTAGTGGCGTCCAACGGGTTGTCGCGCGTATCTCGCGAGTAGGTCACTGTCGGCCCCGATAGACGCACGCCTCGATCCTCCGGCGGCACCAGCGCGGGAATCAACAGATTCGCCAGACGTGTTTGTCGGATGCTGTAGGTCAATGTCAGTTGCTGCGTTGCATCCGGATTCAACGGCCTCTGCAACTGAAAAGAGAAGTCCCCCAGACGTGAAGTAAAGACAGGATTCTCGCTGTTGCGCTCTCCTGAAAGCGTGAACGTGGAACTCCAGTTGGTGCCCACGAAGTAGGGATTGGCCACAGAGGCCGAGGCGCGTTGCACGAGCCGCGCGCCGAGTGTTGAAAACGCGATGGTCTGCCCCAGTCCCCGGAAGTTGCGGCGCGTGTACTGGAGGGTGCCGCGAGGACCCCAAAACGTCTTCTCGCTGGTCTTGAAGCTGGAGGGCAGAAATACGGGGGGGAGGCCGGGAACGGCAACAGTCCCACTGGGGATGCTTCCGCCACGATTGATGACTTCGAAACCGAAACCGTACTTCAACTCGTTCAAGCGTGACTCATGGACCTTTACGAGGACATCTTCATCCGTCTGGGTCGTGATCTGCCGGCGCGGGTCAATCTGGGCCCAATCGAAAACGCCCAAAGCGTAGAGTCGGCCTTCCGCTCGAAAGAGATCATCCTCACGTAGGGGCTGCTCCAGCGCCAAGCGGACAGTTTTGTCGATCAAAGACTGTCGGGTCACCCGGCGGCCGAGCGTCACAACTGAGTCCACCATTACCTTCGGTCCCTCTGTGATGGTGTAGGTGACATCTCAGTCGATGGGAACCCTTGCTTGTGGCCCGCGCCGTTGCGCGGAAGCTGGCGTTCAGATACCCCATGCGCAAATACTGCGCGACAATCTGATTGCGATCCTCGTCCACCTTCTTGGTGGAGTAAGGTTGTCCTTCAACAACTTTCAGTCCCTGGGGCGCGAGCGCGGACTCGGGGACCATGCCGTTTCCGACCAGTTGCAAGGATTCAACCAGATCGCGTGGCCCCTCATTCACTCGAAACTTGACGCTGACGTTGCCGCCTTTGCCGGAGACTTCCGGCGTCACTTGGACGCTGCTGAAACCTTCGGACTCGTAAACACGTTTCAGATTGTTGGCGCTGGTCCGCACGAGCTGTTCGCTGAATTTTCCGCGCGAAATAATCGGGAACCTTCCCTTTTCAACCTTCAAATGCCCCGCTAGTTCCTTCGACGGCAAAGTTTGATTTCCAACAATTTCAACATCTGCCACTTTTCTCCGAGGGCCCTTCACGATGAAATAGGAGACTTGCTCGCCAGTGGGAGAAGTCTCAATCTTGGAGTTCACCTGCGTCTGAAAAAATCCCTTGGCCTGAAAATATGAGATGAGGTTGCGACGACCTTCTTGAATGAGTTCCGGATCAAGACCGGCCTGTTGATAGATCGGCAAGAGCTTGCGCCGGGTGCGCGCCCAGACGTGGCCACCTTCAATCTTCACTTGCACGGGCGGACCGGTAGTCACTTTGAAGTGGATGTCGGCGCGGTGATTGGAAGGATCGTACTCGGCGCCTTCAAACTGGGCTCGGCTTCCGAGATAGGAGTACTTGATGAGCTGCGACTCCAGGTATTGAGTCGCTTTCTGGACGGCACGAAAAGAGTAAGACTTCCCCGGCCGGATGGCAGCGCCCTGAATTCGCGCCCGCCAGGATCTCAAATCGTGTTGCAGCTTTTTTTCTTCTGCGGGCGGCGCGCCATTGAGCACGACCTCTCCGAATCTGGCATGCCGCTTCAGGGTGACGTGAAAGACGACGTTCACCAGTCCATGCACATTGTCAGTCTTGGTTTCCGGGCGCACGTCGGCTTCGAAGTAGCCGTTTTGCTGAAAGAATTTCGTCACCGATTCTTGCGTTCGCGCGACGTCGGTCGGGTTGTACGCCCCTCGCGGAGGATAATCTGAAACCTGCAATAAGCGGGAATACGCGAACCGTTCCGCGCCGGGGAATTCGTAGATTCCGAAATACATGGCGGGCTGTAATACGAAGATGACGCGAATTCCCTCGGGCTCGGGCCGGATATCGAGTTCGATTTCCTTTGCCGCTCCGCTTCTTTTTAGAGCAGCCATACTCTGGTCAATTTTGCTTTTCGAGAATGCCTCGCCTTTATGCTGGACGAGAAGGGTAACGAGTTGCGATTCGTCGAGCCCGGGCCTGCCAGCTACCTCGATGGCTGCGACATTCTGACCTTCGTACGCGGGCAAGACTTCTTCAACCTGGGGAGCCGTTTTGGGTGCTTGTTGCTTGGCGGGAGTTGCTTCTTTCTGCTCAGATGCACCTTGCTGCATTGCTGGAACCGGCGGGAGTTGCTTTTGAGGAGTTTCGTTCTGCGCGACGGCAAAGAGAGCACTGGCGATTACGAACAACAGCGACGAAGCGAAGAATCTCCTCCTTTTTGGCATCCCTGATTCCGCGCGCATCCCAGCCCCAAGCCTGACGTGATAGCCGTTGGATGCGATTGACGGGTGCGCATTTGCATACAAAGTCGCTGCACAAGGCAAGCTACCTTATTTATGTGATGCAAGCTGCTGGAATTCCTGTACAGCAAGGAACAAGATCCGGTGTGCGAGAATCGACTTTTTAGGATCAGCAACAAATTACTAAAAAGGAAGAGCGGAACAGACGGTATGACGACCCTTTGAAGCACGGCGCCCCGCGAGGCCAGGTTCGATGGGCGCTGTTATTTCGATCTTCGTATTACAATCTCTCTCCAGACGAGAATGGCTCCGGCGTCTGTTTGCACTCTTAGCATCTCCCCACGTTCCTACGGTAATTGCCGTATGGCAAAGTACAGATAGAGAAGCCGAAGATCATTCTCCATGAATCAGCGTTTCCAGGAGCTTCCCCATGCAAGCTGTGACCGGTATTTTCTCGTCGCAAGCGCAAGCTGAACGCGCCGTTGCCGCCTTGAAGTCACAAGGTACAGAAACCGACAAAATTACGTTGCTCACGCCCGGATCGACAGGCTCAGGCGCAAGCTGCGTCTGTAGAGAGCGACGCCGCGGAACAGCCGGGCATTGGGAAAGCGATTGGCGCAGTGGTGGGCGCAGCAACCGGACTTTCCGGCGCCGCCCTGGTCGCGATCATTCCAGGAGTCGGGCAGGTAACCGCACTCGGCATTTTGGGAGCTGCTGTTCTCACCGCTGCCGGGGCGGGAGTCGGCGCCGTTGCCGGCGAGTCGCTGGATAATTCTCTGAGTCGCGGAGTGCCTGAAGATGAACTTTTCGTTTACGAAGACGCGCTACGCAAGGATCATAGCGTCGTGATCGCTCTGGCCAACGATTCGGAATCCGCCGACCAATTTCGCAAGTCGTTTGAAGCGGCCGGCGCCGAAGCCATCGATGCAGCTCGTGATCAATGGTGGATTGGTCTGCGCAGTGCGGAACAGGAACATTACTCGGAGACCGGACGTCACTTCAGCGATGACGAGAAGTTTTACCGGATGGGCTTTGAAGCGGCACAGCACGCGCGCACGCGCTGCATGGAGTTTGACCAAGTGTCCGCGGAAATGGCCAACCGGGTCGAAGAACTTGAGCGGCAGTACCCGGGCGTGGACGTGGAAGCGCCCTTCACGCGCGGCTATCAGCGCGGCCGGGAGTACTACCAGCATCTGTGCGACGAGTCCAAGGCTGCCTGAAGAGTCGAGCGCTCGATTCAAAGGCTGCGGATCAGTTCGTCGTTCCCGCGCTATATAAGTAATGAAACCATTCCGTCTCCGTAGCCTTCGATCGACAACTTCATCCCGCATTTTTGGGAAGGCGCCGAGACCATCTTCTTCACGTCTTCGGAACTGCACTGGGCGGCCGATGTGACGCTCTGCAGGGTTATTCGCCCAGAGTCGGAGGCAACGAACAACTGGCTGCAGACATTCATGATTTCCCGCAGGTTCTCTGCCAGGGACGGCTCAAGCTTGCGGGACGCGATGTTTTCCTTGGCGGTTGCCGGCGGAATCAGGCAAAGCGCAGCCGAGGCATTGGCGGCAAACGCGAGGTCGCATACACAAACCCCTACAGTTTTCCCATCGTTCCCGGTGTAGACCGCGACCCAGTTCGTACTTTGAGGCGACATGGTCAGGAGATCAGCGGTGTCGACCTTAACGGCGCGGCCGAACAACTCGCGAAGCAAATTGGCGACTTTCTTAGGGGCGAATTCGACGCTCATCGTCTTCCCCTCCCTTCGGCTCCTACTTGTTTCGAGGACGACGCCTCTCAGCGCGTTCTTCAGGAACCAATGATGGGCTGTAGCACGGTTCGGAAGCCTTCGGCTGTAAATGGCTTTGTGATGAGAAACAGCGCGCCCGCATCCTTGGCTGCGTTTCGCATGTCTTCTGAGGATTCCGAGGTCACAAAACCAAACTTCACCGTTTTCCCCGATTGCTGCAGCTTCTGCAGCAGTTCCATTCCGTTCATCTCGGGCATGTTCCAATCGCAAAGAATCAGGTCGACGGGGACCGACTGAATCGCCTGGAGCGCTTCCACGGCGCTGCAGGCCTCCTTGACTTCGACGTGGTAACCCGCCAAACGAAGTGTCCGGCGCACGATCATGCGCATCGCTTTGCTGTCATCAACGATGAGGATATGCATTTATCGATCCTTGTTTTGGCCAGACGCTTCGATGAGTCGGATTGCAAATGGTCCAGCATCGGTCACGAAGAAAGTTTCATTGATCACTTTTCCACCACAAATTCGTACGTCGTAGTTCGCTCCCTCGACCACCGACGGAGTGCCCATACTGACCCCTGCCGGCAGCACGACTTTCAAGTTCCCGGCGATGATGTTGCTCATTTCTGCGACAGTGCTGGTGACATCTTCGCTGTGCGGATCCAGGTCGTCGGCCTGCAAGAAGCGTTGGGCGAAAGCCAGGGCCTGAACACGGCCACACTCGAGCAGCAGGTCTCCCTTCCACGATCCGGCAAATGCCATGATGGCGGTAATTGTGTCGGCGCCCCTGGGGATGGCGTTGGCTGTGGGCTCGGCCTTCGTAGCCAACATGGTTTCAAACAAGTCCCGGACCGTTTCGTTAATTTCCGCTTCGTAGCTGTTCACTATCCCTTGCATCGGACTTCTCCTCGTCAATCGACCTGGTAAAAAGAGGACCGCACCAGCGGCCTTCGCTTAAAGGATTCATCGACGTTGAGCGTGGTCTCCGCGCTGCCCAGCACGAGGTAGCCACCGCGGAAGATCGTCTGCCGAACCTCTTTCAGGATCTTCTGTTTGGTCGGCACGTCAAAATAAATAAGGACGTTCCGGCAGAACACGATGTCGAAGGGGCCCAGCGCCTGGAGTTTCTGGCGCAGATCGAGTTGCTGGAAGCGCACAAAACGGCGCGCTTCGTCTTTGATCCGCCAATGCAGGCCGTCCCGGACGAAATACTTCACGAGCAGCGGCGTCGGCATTCCACGGTTGACTTCAAGCTGCGAATACTGGCCCTGCGTGGCGCGCTCCACCATTTGCTGCGAGAGGTCTGTCCCCAATATTTGAATATCCCAACCAGCAAGTCCCAGCTCGAGCAAGGCTATGGCGAGGCTATGCGCCTCTTGACCCGACGATGACGCCGCCGACCAGAAGCGCAGGCGCCGGGTCGCCTTTCGATACGAAACCAATTCCGGCAGGATGGTCGTTTTCAGATCCTCCCAAAGAGCGTTGTCGCGGTAAAACATGGTTTCGTTGGTGGTCATCGCCTCGACCACTTCTCGATGCAACTGGCTGTGCGGATCTCGCTGCAATACGCCACAAAGGTCATTCAATGTTTCCAGCGAGTGGCGTTTGACCAACGGCACCAGGCGGGACTCCAGCAGATAGTGCTTGCCGTTTTCGAGCACGATGCCGGACTCGCGATACAGGTGCTCGCGCAAAAATCGATAGTTGTTGTCGGTCAATTCCCCCGCGCGCGTCGGAACGAAAGTCGTGATGGTCATGGTGCGACCGCCGCTGGCCTCGACGTATGCTGAAGTTGACTTGAGATGTGCTGGACGATCGAATCGAGGGGCACGACTGCATCGGCAAGGCCAGCCTTGACAACGAATCCTGGCATTCCCCAAACCACGCTTGTACCTTCGTCCTGGGCAATGATGTGGGCGCCGCTGGCTTTCAGCAGCTCCGCTCCGCGCAATCCATCCTGGCCCATTCCGGTGAGCACGGCAGCGATCGAGTTCTTGCCATACACCTCATGCACCGACTCGAACAAGACGTCGACGGAAGGACGGCACGAATTTCTCGGCGCCGACTGATCGAGCACGATGATGAGGCCGCTCTCGGATTTCTTGACGCGCATGTGCGAACCGCCGGGAGCGATCAGGATCTTCCCGGCCTGCACCAGAGTGCCTTGTTCCGCCTCCGCGACCTCGAGGTCGGTGAGCGACTGCAGACGCTCGGCCAGCAGCCGCGTAAACAACGGCGGCATGTGTTGCACCACGAGGATGGGACAAGGAAACGGAACGGGAAGCTTCGGAACAATCGTCGAAAGCGCTTGCGGGCCGCCCGTGGAAACGCCAATGGCCAGCACTTCGCGGCGCGGGGCAAATCCCAAGCTGGTGCGCACAAATTTCGTTTCGCGGGGAGTGTACCGACTGGCCGATTGCGTCTCCGAAGAAAAGAACTGCTTCACCTTGGGGAGTAATTCGAGCTGCAGCTGCGCCATGCACTGGTCGACCGAGCCACTGGAAGGCTTGGCAACGTAATCGTCTGCACCGAGAAGCAGTGCGTCGAGAGTGGTGCCGGCCCCCGGCGCCGTCAGGGTGCTGACCATGATGACGATCACGTCGGGATTTTTCTCGCGCAGCTTCTTGAGCATCTCGAGACCATTCATTTCCGGCATCTCGACATCGAGCGTGACCACTTGCGGACTGAGCTGCTCGATGCGCGCCAGACCAATCGCGCCGTTGGCGGCCGCCCCCACCACCTCAATCGAGGGATCTCCGCTGAGGCTTCGAGTCAGGATGCCGCGTACGGACGCTGAATCATCGACGACCAGCACGCGGATTCTCGAACCGGGCGGCAGCACTTTCGATCGACGGGTCAGCAAGACGTTCTCCTAACTGAATCAGTTGCATGCTGCGCAACTTGTCTTCCAGCACTTCTTTCGTGAAGGGCTTCATGACATACTCATTTGCGCCCGCTTCCAGCGCCTGTGAGATGTGGTCGATTTCCGTTTCGGTGGTGACCATGATCATGGGAATACGGGCGTAGCGGGCATCCGCACGAACGGCCTTCACTAAGTCCAGACCACCCATGACGGGCATGTTCCAGTCGACGAGCATGAAACACAGGCATGCCCCTTCCCGCGCCAGCAAGTCCAGAGCTTCCTGGCCATTGCCGGCGTCGCAGGCCTCGTAGCCGAGCGCCACCAGGGCCTTGCGCAGGATCATCCGCATAGCGCGAGAGTCGTCTACGATCATCGCTCGGCTGTGTTTTTCCCCGTCCACGTTCCCCTCCTGCATTGACACTGACAATGACTGTGCCGGTATTTCTTACGCATGCATGGCCATGGCGCGCGCTTCCTTACCATGAAGGCCGGCGTCCGAGTTGCGGTGCGTATCCTGCTGTCCCAGTCGGAACTGCTGAATGAGGCTCTGCATCTCGCCCGCCATGCGCGCCAGTTCGCTGGCTGCCGTGTTGGTGTGGGTGGCTGCCGTCGATGTGCTGTTGGCAGCCTCGGCAACGCCCGCCACGTTTCTGGCAATTTCGCTCGCTCCCTTGGCCGCTTCCGTAATGTTGCGGCCCATTTCATTGGTGGTCGCGGTCTGTTCTTCCACGGCCGACGCGATCGTGTTCGAGATATCGTTGATCTGATTGATGACGCCGCTGATCTCGCCAATGGCCTCCACCGCGCCCTTGGTGTCGCCCTGGATTGCTTCAATCTTCCGGCTGATGTCTTCGGTTGCTTTGGCCGTTTCCTTGGCGAGTTCCTTGACTTCATTGGCAACTACGGCGAATCCCTTTCCGGCTTCCCCGGCACGGGCTGCTTCAATCGTGGCATTCAAGGCCAGCAGGTTGGTTTGCTGGGCGATCGACGTGATGACTTTGACCACTTCGCCGATTTCCATGCTCGAATCGCCCAGCTTGGTGATGGTCTGATTGGTATTGGCCGCGACGCCCATCGCATTCTTAGCCACGCGGGCGGCTTCGCTGGAACTCTTGGCAATTTCGCGGATCGAAGCCAGCATTTCTTCCGAGCCTGTGGCTACTACGTTCACATTGGTCGAAACCTGTTCACTGGCAGCTGCTACCACGTTCGCCTGAGTCGAGGTTTCTTCTGAGTTGGCTGTAATCTGGTGTCCGGTCGCCGAGAGTTCTTCGCTGGCGCTGGCTACGTGCGTGGCGGCGGCGGCGACGGCCTGAATAATTTCACGCAGATTATTTTTCATGCCGTTCAGGGCTTTGCCGGCAATCCCGATCTCATCTTCGGACGTGATCTGCATGTCGCCGACCGCGAGGTTTTTGGCGGCAATCTCCCGAATCAGCTCCAACATGCGTGAAATGCCTGCCGTTATTGAGCGCGCGCAGAAGAATGCAACCAAAACGCCGACCACCAGTCCAGTCAGCGCCATGGTCGCGACCCAGAACGTCGCAGACTTCTGCGTGGCATCCAATTCCGCGCGAGTCTCCTCTTTCTTCTTCCCTTCCAGTTCCACCAAACCGCTTACGCCCCGGTCCATTTGGGCACGAATGCTGCCCACCTCGTCACTGAAAAGCAACTGTTCGGCGTCTTTATTCTTGCCTGCCCGCCGGAACGCAATGACTCGTTCCTGCACATCGCGGTAGGAGTTGGCCGCCTGCCGGAGCTCACCCGCGACTCTGTGGCCTTCTTCCGACGTCAGCACACTTTCCAATTTTCCGAAATCTTCTTCGAACTCGCGGACCGCATCCTGATAGGCCGCCGCCTGCTTGGCGTCGCCATTCAAAACAAATCCCCGCACCGAAGCTTTCTGGTTATTGAAGGACGACTCGACGGATTCCACAAAGTAAAGCGCATCCGCTTTTTGGTCGGCGGCCTGTGACAGGGTGCGCATCTTTCGCACCGAGTAGAAGCTGACGACGCCCATCATGACCATGATCAGCAGCATTGCGCCGAAACCCACCGCCAACTTTACTTTCAGACTCAGCTTGCTCATCGCAGGACCTCTTCCGTTGGAGTTGAATGGCGAACCCGCTGTGCTCTCACCGGACGCCGGCTTCGCGCGAGCGACTTTGCTGGTGCTCGCCATTGATATTGATCGGCTGGGAAGCTGCGGACTTTACCGCGGATCGCCGATAACCGGACAGGCCAGGTACCTTGGTGCGCACTGCGGGAATGTCGGTCCGGGGCCGCGCGGTCAGCGCGGGGGCTGCATCTCGCTTCGGAGATATCAAGCGATTCGCAGGGGCTGGTGCAAAAGAGCGGCTGAAAAACCCGCAGGAGCCCCTCTCGCTTTTGAGTAGTTGGGAAAGCGACAGGCACGCGAGTTTGATCAGAAGACAAATGACACGCGCGGCGTCAGGGCCAGACAATCCTGGCTTGCACCTGCACCACGCGGACGGTGAAAAAACTGAGAATCGGGTATCAGGGCCAGGTTGCGTGTGAGAAAAATTTTGTAGTAGATCTCTAAGGCAAGTTCAGGGGGATTGCTCTCCCCGGAAACGGGTGCCGTTGCAAATCGCGCCAGGGTTGCAGCGATTCCCATTGAGTCTTTGGGGCGCGAGGCGAGTATCGCCTGCATCACGAAACCGCCTCCCACATGGTGCGTGACGATGTTGGCCTTACTGTTCGCCACGCCAAGCTCCAGATGGGCGGACAAAGACCGCTCTGCTTGATGGAGTGGGGCGCCCCGCCAGATTCCCTGCTCGACGATTGCGTATACGCCGGCCGCTGAAGTCCCGCCGAGATCACCTGCCATGGGCGTACGATCCAGGCGCCAATAGCCAAAGCTGGCGTGTCCACGAAGCTCCCTTTCTTCGGACGACCAATTTAGCTGTGGCTCAGCGATCGTCATGGCTCCCAGATCGTGGGTGCGTAGGATGCCGAGGTTGATTCCGAACCGCCTGTGCGGCTGAAGAAAGAAGGCCACGGCAAGGTTCGGATCGGGATAGGCGGGGAAGCCGACCATGGTCGGGCTGAAACCCATCGAGGAATTCAGGAAATCCGAGGCCGTTTGCACCACGGCGAATTCGCTGTTGGCATCAAGCTTGCCGGCTTTGATGCGCAACTTTCCATCGAACAACGATTGCTGGAGCCAGAATTCATAGAAGGTAGTTCTCGAGGGCCCATCGATATTGGAATACAGCTGTGTGGATAGATCGTAGTCTCCACCAAATTCTTTCTGATGCTGCTTCAGCCGGACGAATCCTGTTCCACCTCGCCATCCGTGCAGCCGCTCGGTATCGAGGGCAAGCGAGAGGTCGAAGGAATATCGTCCCAATCCCTCGGAGGCTTCGTCAGCGTAACCAACCACTTTCGACCAGTCATGAACCAGCTGGCCATGCAAGGCGAAACCCCGGGTCTCGAGCTGCTCACGAAACCGGTTGGACTTTGAAGGAAACTGCGCCAGGGACCAACGGTCAAGGTTGTCGGATTTTTGAGGTTCGGCGGAAAGGGTCGCGAGCAACACGCCGATCAGGCACACCACACGTGCCGCCCCCGCGTGCGCGTTCCGAAGTAGGCTGCGTTTTCGCATTCATCCCGGCTACAAGGTCTCGATCTGACATGCTTTCTCGACGTCTAACACATGCATCAGGCGATCCTTGAGCTTGTGTACCCCCAAGATCATCGAACGGACCGCGCCCCGCAGCGTTTCGGGCGGGGGTTCAAACGAAGAATCCTCGACTTCAACCACATCTCCGATCTCGTCAACTAGCAGACTTACCGTCCCGTCTGCGGCCCGAACCACTACGTTCATCGGAACACTATCTTGCGCCAGCGGGGTCAAGTCCAAGCGCCGCCGCAGATCGAGTGCGGTCACGATCTGGCCGCGCAGATTGAGCAAGCCGCACACCGTCGGCGGAGCCAGCGGAACGCGAGTGGTTTTGAGAAAGCGAATCA
Organism: uncultured Acidobacteriota bacterium; assembly: GCA_963745435.1. Classification (GTDB taxonomy): domain Bacteria; phylum Acidobacteriota; class Terriglobia; order Terriglobales; family Acidobacteriaceae; genus Gp1-AA133. The sequence goes on from CAVUXK010000014.1 coordinate 83,323, forward strand.
CTTCCTGGACATTCTGCAGATCGACGCCGAATAACAAACCATCCAGATAGAAGGTGCAAAACTGCCGATTTGCGCTCATGGCTGTGGTATTCCCTCCGCTGCTCCGTTCCGAAGCTGGGTTGGTGCGAAACTTACGCCGGATGCGCGCAAGACCGCTGGCACATCGATTAACTCCGTCACTTTTCCCTGGATCACCGCGGAGTGCAGCACTCCCGGTCGCGTCGCGGGATACTTCAACTCCGCTGCGTCCTCCACGATATCGAGGATGTGCTCGACCATCAGGCCGACCAGGTGATCTTCGTGGTTGCACACGACCACCTGGAGAGCGCTTCCGGGGGTTGGGGTCATAACATTGGTAGAGTGGCGTTTGCGCTGCCGTCGCTCCTCAAGCGCCGTATGCAGGTTCACGAGCGGCAGAAGCTGGCCGCGATATTGGGCCACCCATTGCGTTCCAGCATTCTCCGCTTGCGTTGCGGGCAACTCCTCCAGTCTTGCAACCGCGCCAAGGGGTACAGCCATGCGCGCGTCATCCGGTCCCGCAAACAGCAGGAAGGTTTGTGTGCTCGAACTGGCGGCGGTTTCGGCGTTCTTTTCAGCTAGCACGTGAGCGCGCGCTTCATCCACCACGTTCGCCTGCTGTGCCAGACCCATCACATCCAAAATCAGAGCTACTCGCCCGTCCCCCATGATGCAAGCGCCCGCATAGCAGCTGAGTCCCTTCAACTGCTTGCCTAGCGGCTTGACTACAATTTCCTGCGTGTCGCAGATCCCATCGACCACCAGTCCGAATGGACGATCCTCTGCCTGAAGTACGACCAGGCTGATCGACCGCTCGCCGTCTTGCGACTCCGGAACCTGCAGCACACGATTCAGGTAGACCAACGGAAGCAGCTTGCCTCGCCTCCGGTACACCGGAGTGCCGTGCACGCTCTCAATCAGCTTCCGCCCTTCGGCCCCCTCGAGTCCGATCAGTTCCAACAGGCTGACCTGCGGGATCACGAAACGCTCTCCTTCGCTGGTGACCACGAGCCCGGGGATAATTGCCAGCGTCAGCGGGATCTTTACTTTGAACGTCGTCCCTTGGCCGGGGTGCGTCGAGACATCCACCGCGCCACCAATTTTCTCGATGTTGGTTTTGACGACATCCATGCCGACCCCACGGCCGGAAATGTTGGTGACTTTCTCGGCGGTGGAAAAACCGGGGAGGAAGATAAGGTCCAGGATCTCCCGCTCGCTCATCCGGTCGGCGTGCTCCGGGCGTACCAGTCCCTTTTGCACGGCCTTGCTTTTCAGTTTTTGCGTATCGATGCCGGAGCCGTCATCAGAGATCTCGATGTTGACTTGTCCGCCTTCGTGATACGCGCGCAAGGAAATCTTGCCTTGTTCCGACTTGCCGGCATTTTTGCGGGCGGACGGCGTCTCAATCCCGTGGTCGCAACAGTTGCGCACCAGGTGGGTGAGGGGATCCTTAATGGCTTCAATGATGGTTTTGTCGAGCTCGGTCTCGGCTCCGTCCATCTCAATGCCGATTGACTTCCCGGAAGACGAGGCAAGGTCACGCACCACCCGCGGGAGCTTGTTCCAAACCACGCCGATGGGCTGCATGCGGGTCTTCATCACCCCTTCTTGCAGCTCGGTAGTAATCAGGTCCAGGCGCTGAGAAGACGCGTTGAGCGCGTCTTCTTCGAGATTGGCGCTGAACTGGAGTATCTGGTTGCGGGCGAGCACCAGCTCCCCCACCAGCGTCATCAACCGATCGAGAAGTCCTACGTCAACGCGAATCGTCGAGTCTTCTGAGAGATTGCGCTGCCCCCCGTCGAGGTCGGCAGAGGACTCCGGGCGCTCGTCGGGTGGCCGCCGGTCAGTCGGAGGTGGACTTTGATCCTTGGCGTCGCAGGCAGCGGCCAACTCTTTCTTCAGACTCTCATGCGAAACGCCTCGCTCCTTGCCCGTACTTTCGATCGACACCAATTCTGTTCTGATCGCATCCACCGCCTTCAGGATCAGCGAGGTTAAGGCGGGCGTGAGAGCACGCGTCCCGCCCCTCACTTGGCTTAACAGACTTTCGGCAAGATGTGCGATTCCTTCCACCGCCGAAAATCCCAGCATTCCACTGGTGCCCTTGATGGTGTGCATCGTACGAAAGATGCTGGCCAGCAGTCCGGCGTCAGAAGGGTTTTGCTCCAGTTGCACGATTTGCTGATCGAGGCTGGCCAGATTCTCGTTGCTCTCGATTAAGAATTCACGCGTAATATCGTCCACGACACCCCCGCCCTGTGCGAAGTTGCACCTCCTTCATCGGCGTAGAGCACGCGTACGCGTAGCCCACCGTGGTTACGTAGGTCATAGTCTGCTGGTAGCAGCCTGATTTGGATTAGCTTAGAGGTAGGTTAAGCAATGAGTGGAAGCACGAAGTTGCAGAGCGCGCAGAGCGCACGAAACTTGACGTCGACAGTAGTGGCCCGCGCGATCAGACGGATGCTCCGGCCTTGAAAGCGAGTTCCAATTCCGCCGCTCGGGTTGAGGCAATCAGGTGTTTGGTTTCTTCATGGTGTGGATCTGCAATGAGTTCTCGTGTGGAACGATTCTCGACGACACAGCCGTGCGCCATGACCGCCACAGTGTCAGCCATGCGCGCTACCAGCGCAAGATCATGCGAGATCAGCAAGTAGCTCAAAGCATGCGCTGCTTGCAGATCTAACGAGTAGACCCGCAACCTGTGCCTGAGTTGTAAGATCCAGTCCGGTAAATGCCTCATCGAGGATCAATAACTTCGGGCGGGTCGTCAGCGCGCGCGCAATCGCCAACCTCTGCCGCTGGCCTCCGCTGAAGTGCATGATGGGACGATCCAGAGAGTCCGGTGAAAGAGCCACTTCCCTCATAACTGACTCGGCAGCGTGTCTTCGCTCGGCGCGATCGCAGCCTTGGATTCGCAAGGGCTCCTCGATCGCTTCGGCCGCAGAAAATCTGGGATTCAGCGACGTCACGGCATCCTGAAAGATCAGCTGAACGTTCTTCCTGATCGGGAGCAATGCCTGCCCCACAAGATGCGCAATCTCCTGCTGGTCAAACCAGATTCGACCTGAGTCCGGCCGTTCAAGTCGCGCTACGCACCTTGCAACCGTGGATTTGCCACACCCGGAGGGCCCCACCAGCGCATGCGTCTGCCCAGTTCGAATTTGAAAGGTAGCATCGCTTACGGCTGCGACAGGCGCCCGTTGGAACCAGCGCCCACCCGAGACGTAACGCTTCGACAGCGCCTCGACGCGCAACAGTGGCTCGACCTCTGTGTTATCGATTGGCAAGCTATTCGCCATACTTGAAGCAGTTCACGGTTCTCGCAGGTTCCGGCCGGACATCTCGAGGAGCATTCTCCGCGCATATGGACATTCGCTCCCCGCATCGCGGCTCGAAGCAGCAACCACTGGCTGCTCCCTCGCGTTGATCCCGATCGTTAACAGATAAGGTTGGTCTGACCCCGGCAGTCATCACGCTCGATGATCTTGCCAACTCGAGTAGCTGCCGCCCGTATGGATGAAGAGGCCGCGCAACCATATCCGCACGTGGACTGCTTTCGACGACTCGACCGGAGTACATCAGTACGATCTGGCTTGCCAACGACGCTACCAGGGGCACGTCATGGCTGATGAGCAGGATCGCCATGCCATGCTTTCGATGAAGTTGCGAGAGCAGGCTTGCGATTTCGGACCGCAGACCAGCGTCGAGCTTGCTGGTAGGTTCGTCGGCTATCAATAGCTCCGGCTCGCATGCAATGGCCTGCGCGAGCACAACCCGCTGGCGCTGCCCTCCGCTCAACTGGTGCGGATATGCGGCAGCAACTTCCCCCGGATTGTCGAAACCCATTTGCCCCAGTAGTTCTAAAACACGGGCCTTGCGTTCGTTACGCCCCAGACGTAGGTGCGCATTCAGAACTTCTGCGATCTGGGCTCCTGCCGTCATCACCGGGTTGAGAGCGAGCGCCGGTTCTTGGGGCACGACAGAAATTTTGTGTCCTCGAATCCTGGGCAGTTGCGCCTCCGACATCTCAAGGAGGTTGACACCCTTGAATGCAATTCTTCCTGATTCGATGGCTGCCGATCTGGCCAGCAAACCGACAACGGCATTTGCCAGCGTGCTCTTACCACACCCCGATTCGCCCAGTACGCCAACGATTTCACGGGGAGCGACCGACAGATTGATATTTTCCAGAGCACGCACCGGGGTTCCGTGCTCTTGCGAGTAGGTAACCGTCAAGCATTCAATTTGAAGCAAACTACTGCCCGTGGCTTTCAACGCTGTTTCCCCCTTGCAAGTCTCACCCAACCCCGGCAGCGGGACAATCGGCAAAGGTATCAACACTTTGGTGAGGGGAATCTGGTTGCAGGAAAGACGTCGGCCGACTGATCGCGATCTCTTATTGAGGTTGTTTCCAATGTCAACGCCGTGGAGAAGAGCAACCTGATACCAAAGTGCGTAGCGTTCAGATGCCCTCGGTCATCATCCTGCAGAAGCCACGGGGCAGTCCAACCAAGATTAGAAAATGCTGGATCGTCTTAGACCTCAATATGCAAAGCAATTTCGGTGCATTGGCGCCGCTTGTGAGGATGCGTGCTGTTCGGGATGGGACGTTACGATTGATCGAACCACATATGGGAAATATGAATCCTTGACGGCGATGCAACCGCGGCTGAAAGAGTGTTTTACCGTGATTGCAGAAGGCGAGGGCCGCCATGCGCGCATCAATCTGGATGCCGCAGCGAGATGCCCCTTCTTTTCGCAAGACAGTCTTTGCACCATTCACCGTGACTATGGTGAAAGTTACCTTTCAGAAACATGCACAAATTACCCTCGGATATCACGAAGGATCGACGGCTTGATCGAAAAACCGCTGGTGCTCTCCTGTCCAGAGGCGGCTCGACTCGTGTTACTCACGCCAGAATTGCTTCCCGGGTATCGCAGGCGCGATGGGGAACGGGGATATGACCGACTACTGGCGATCCGTAGCTCTCCAATGCGACCTGACTTCGGCCCAATGCGCTACGTTTGGGAAATTCGAGAATTGTGTCTGCTCCTGCTTCTGGACCCGGTGTATGACCTTTGGGAGAGGCTCTTCATTCTGGGTATGTTCTGCAAAAAGCTGACTGGATTGATTGAAGGTAGCGGCATCGACCAGATACCACTTCTTCTGCATGACTATGCTCAAATTGCGGTCGAGGGCAAACTGCGGGACGCCATGGAAAGCGTTCCAGTAAGGTTGGAGGCGCAGGTGGCGATGCTGCTGGAAACCGTAAATAGCTTCTTCGCGACTCGTCGTCCTACGCATTACCGCTTGCACGAGTGTCTGCGGGATTTCCTCAACGGCCTGCATCACGAAGATGCGCCGGAAGTCGAACGCTGTACTGGCCATTACGCGCAAGGGTACGCGAAGTACTACAAGCCTTTCATGGATCGCCATCCATACTTGCTGGAAAACTATCTTGTAAACCATGTCTTCCGCGCTCGTTTTCCGTTCTCCAAAGGGGGGCCATCGCCTTCGAACCCCCTGAACGAATATGTGTTCATGTGCCTGGAGTTTGCCGCCATTAAAGGCCTGCTCATTGGTATGGCCGCGCATTATGAGGATGCATTCTCCCTGGAGCATGTCGTCAAGCTCGTACAATCGGTGGTGAAAGCGCTTGAGCACAACGGTTTCGTTTCCCGGGCTATCAATTGGAAGGGTCTTTCCGAGCCCATCAGTATGGCGACCCTGTTGAAAAATTGACGGCTTTGTCTCGCCGCAAGTTGGAACAAGGGTAGTCTTTTGCGCGGCCTGGAGCTGGCCCTCCGGGCACTTCTCCACCAGCCATCGTTGATTTATGCAGACCACGACGCCATACTAGCCTTCAAAATCAGAGGTCGAATGCCAATTTCCACATTTGCAAGCGTGGTCGAGCAACCATAAGTCCTGAGGTTGCGTCCTCTCGGTAGCCATCCTTTTTAGAACTTGCCAATGGCGAAGATCGCTGTCAACGTTGATAACATTGCTTAGTTTTGTCGTCGCTTGACGGCAAACACGCAGACCTCGCAATAGAGAATACGGAGTATTGCTTGAGCCGGCTGACCTCCATCCTTACTCGACGCTCACGCCGCAGCGAGTCGTCGACGTTCCAGAATCGATCCTGGCCCTATTTTTGGATACCCGTGCTAGCAGGTATCGGCATCTTGCTGGTGATCCTGGGAACCTTGCAGTACCGCTGGAGTATGCAGATAAAGAAGGTTTCCGAGGTGCGACTTGCGGCCGATCTCGAATCGTTGATGATCAAATGGCATCTCGATTTTTATGGGGAATTTTCCAATGTCTGCGTTGCGTTGCAGATCGGGCCCGACTCCGGAGAGCGCGACAGTTGGGAGGACTACCTGCACCGCTACGCCAAGTGGGGGGAGGCAGCCAAAGCTACGAGTTTGCCCGATCATCTTTATACGAATCGCGATTTGGTCCGGGAAATCTACATCTGGGAGACGAGCCGACGCGCGGAGCCGAAACTGCTGCGATTGAATGCCGAAAAAGAAAGAATTGAAGGTTCGACGGCGCCCTCGGAACTTCAACCACTCTTAGATCATTTGGCGAGGAATTCGTCTGACCTGAGAACTGCACTGCGGGCATGGGCGGATGGCTCGAGTGACAATGAGACGGCGACGCAAAGCGCTTCCTCCGCTTCGTATTCCCTCCGCAGCAATGCCGAGACCGGTTGGCAATTTGACGAACACGTTCCCGCCCTGGTTCATCCTATTTTTCACTACACACATCACGGGGCGGTTGATACTAAGGCATTGAGCAGTGCGGATCCGGTCGACTGGGTTGTGGTCGTGCTGAATCTCGAGACCATTCAGAATCGAATTCTTCCCGAGCTCATGCGACGGTACTTCAGCGGGCCTCATGGTCCCGAATACAAATCGGCCGTCATAGAGCGCGGAGCAGTCACGAGGGTGCTCTACTCCTCGGAGCCCGGTTTCGGATCTCGTATCGACAGCGCCTCCGATGCTGTGATGAACATCTTCGGGCCAGCGCCCACTTCCAACGTGTACCTCTCTCAAGATCCGCCGAACCCTCCGCTTGGCGGGTCTGAAGACTGGCGTCGCTTCTCGAGTCCGGTATGGTTCCCGATTATCCGAAAAACATCTGCCGAAGGTCCGTGGGCACTGGTGCTGCAGAACCGTCACGGAAGGTTCGATGCCGCGGTCAATCAAGTCTGGCGGAGCAACCTGCTGACAGGTAGTGTCGTCTTATTGCTGCTGGCGGCGAGTATGGTGCTGGTCGTAGTTGCCAGCCAACATGCCCAGACACTGGCAAACCTGCAGATGGATTTTGTCGCCTCGGTGTCCCATGAACTGCGCACGCCCCTTGCCGTAATACTCTCCGCCGGAGAAAACCTTCGCGACGGATTACCGGAAGCTCACATGGAGCAGGGCTCGATAATAACGGAGCAAGCAAACCAATTGATGGAACTGGTCGATCAGGTGCTTCGGTTTGCATCTACTTCCAAAGGCATACCGCCGAGAGACTCTTCTGCCATCCATATAACGACACTTGTCGACTCTGCCTTGAGACATACGTCCGAACTACTGCAGAGGGAAGGATTTCGAGTAGAACAACACGTTCCCTCGGATCTGCCTCAAGTTGTCGGCGACCTTTCGGGGCTGGCTCAGACATTGCAGAATTTGATTATCAATGCGGTCAAGTACAGTGAGGACGACCGTTGGGTTGGTATTTCGGCTGAGACCGGGCTCGATAGCAATGCTCGTCCCGAAGTCAGAATTAGCATCGCAGATCGTGGAGTCGGTATTTCGAGTTCAGAATTGACGCAGATTTTCCAACCTTTCTACCGGAGTCCGCGAGCGGTTGCCGCCCAGATTCGAGGAACGGGTTTGGGCCTGGCGATTGCAAAGCGAAACGCCGAAGCCTCGGGCGGTAGTCTCACTGTAGCCAGTGAAGTGGGCGTTGGCAGCGTCTTTACATTACACTTGCCAGTTTCCCGTATGACCGTGCCCCTGGAAGAGACGAAAACGAGGTTGGTTTAATGAAGGAGCGCATACTCCTTGTAGAGGATGAGCAGGCCCTGCGATCAACGCTTAGCGTGCGCCTGCGAGGTGAGGGATACGTAGTGGACACCGCGAATGATGCGACCGACGGTTTTGAGAAAGCCACCGGGTCGCCCTTCGATTTAATCATCCTGGACGTGATGTTGCCCGATCGCAGCGGGTTTGACGTATGCCGCGATATCCGGCAGGCAGGACTAGCGATTCCCATCCTCTTTCTTAGCGCTCGCCATCAGACGACGGACAAAGTGATTGGCCTGCGTCTGGGTGGTGACGACTACGTGACCAAGCCCTTTAAGGCCGCTGAACTTGTTGCTCGCATTGAGGCTCTCTTGCGGCGTGTGCCGATCCGTGCGGGCCACGGCGTGCACCAGTTCGGAGGCATAGTCGTGGATATACGACGCAGCGAAATCACGCGCGACAATAATCCTGTTTATCTTTCGGCGCGCGAATTTCAGCTCTTACGCTACCTGATTGAACGGGCCGGCGGCACTGTTCCGCGTGTTGAACTTCTTCGCTCCGTGTGGGGATACGACTCGAATACGCTGACTCGAACTGTCGACATGCACATCGCCAGCCTGCGCAATAAACTGGAGATCGATCCCAAGCATCCGGAATTCATCCTCACGGTGGCAGGAGTCGGTTACAAATTTGTTGGCTCCCGGGATTCTTAGCCATACCTCAGTGCCTATCGCGCTATGCAGCTTCCGCCCTCGGTTTTCTGACTCAGTAAACCGTTCTTTACATTGCGCGCAGCGCTGTAAAGACTTCTTACATTTCTGACAGGTATCGCGAAAAACGCAAAGTTCGTAAACTCCACGTAATTTCAGTCTGCGTTGCCTTGACCGACCTGTGCCCCAACCTTAAACTTCGGCTTAGTTTGGGTTGATCAGTCAGTGTCCCTTTTCTTACTCCCCTCACAACCGAGCCCAAACTTATCCCAAAGAGGCGTAGCTATTCACGACGCTGTATCGCAATTAGGGAAGGACTGTCATGAAGACTGGCAAGGACACTTCCGCTGACAAGCACCGAGCATTGTTGGCTGGCTGGCAAGCTCCTGATCTGCTGGGTATCGGGGTAGTTGTCTGCGACGCCTCGTGCCAGATGCTCATCGCCAACCAGACCGCCCTCGACATCCTGGCAGCACGAGACGGGCTTTGGCTGAATTCGGACGGGCGTCTTCTTGAAACGGATAAAGCATCCCAGATCTTAGAAGATGTCGTGGAGCGCTGTTCGCGTGCTGCATCGTCAGCGGACAAAATGGGCCGTGGGTGCTTTTCGGTAACGGTTCGTCGAGCCTCCGCACAGAAACCCTTAACCCTTCTTGCGCGTCCATTTCGGCCGGCGGCGAGAGCAGGATCAAGTTCCATGACACTCCTGCTTCTCCTCGACTTTCCGCATGCGATTGAGGGGGACGGTATCGGACCGCTCTTGCGCTTTGTAACCGCGTCTGACAATTGGGGAGGAAGCCTACCCTATCGCGAGGGCGTGCAATAGAGCCTATATCGCGTGCTTTTCACACGCTCAAGAGATTAGAAAACGACTATCACTCATGGCGACTCCAAAAATCTCAGCTCCAGCGGCCCCCCTCAATAGGTCGAGCCACCTGAATCAAGAGACCTCGAACATCCTGGCGGCCGGACTCGAGGCTCTCGAGATGTTGGACATCGGTGTGGCCGTGACCGATAGTGCGCGTCGTGTGCTCTTTGCAAACCAAACCGCGGAGCAAATTCTGCTGTCGCGGGATGGCCTGGAAATGACCGATCAGGGCATCTTGCAACCCATCAGCAAGTGGTCAAACCCAGCGCTGGGTCGCATCATGCAGCAAGCTGCGCAGGTTCCGCAGTCAAATACACAGGAAGCCAAGGACGTAATTCTTGCCATCCGCAGGCCCTCAGGCAAAAGACCTTTTACTTTGCTCGTGCGTTCCCTCAAGAGATCTTCTTCGTCTGATTCGACCGCACCTTCGGTTCTCGTTTTTGTGTGGGATCCGGAGCTGCCGGAACACGACACCGAAGAGGGATTGCGAGAACTTTTCGGATTCACATCGTGCGAAGCACGGCTGGCCAACCTGCTCATGAAGGGAAAATCGGTCGACGATTGTTGCAATCATCTAGAGATTCGCCCCTCCACCGTTCGCATGCACCTAGCAAATCTGTTCGCGAAGACCGGAGTGCAACGTCAGGGTCAGTTAGTCTCGTTACTCTGGAAGAGTGTTGGCATGGTGCGCACTAAGTACGGCCGGGTCGAGATCCCAAACAAGGCAACCAACAACGTTGCCACAACTCCCAAGCGTTCATCTACCGACAGTACGGACTGCGAAGTACCTGTCCGCGCGTGCACTCGAGAGTGCGGTTTCTAATTTCTTCCTCCAATACATCAATTTGACTGTAGACGCTAGTTTGTTACTGACTTACTCTGCTCGCGAGTCGAGTGTTTGCAAGGCCTAATCCCCCCAGGCCTGTAACTCCCCCAAGCCAATTGCACCATTGAGCACGCAGAAGGACTGCGGCGGGCTCACGTTACTCGTTCGTCACCAGCCATCCCCCAGATCAGGATCGACCGTTCTGCGGGTGAACGGTTGAAGAATGAGAGCTGAGCAGCAGCCCGGGTGATACACGTGTGCCCTTTGGTGTGCAGCCCTCCCCTGTTCGTCTTTGATTTCCAAGCTACTGCAACGAGGCGCTGTTTGCGCCCCAGGTTCAGAAGGAGGCCGCAAGGTCATGAGAAAGCAACTCCAGGTTTGGTTGCCCATACTTCTTGTTTGTTTCGCGACAGTCGCCGCCAGCGCTCAGTCGTTCCGTGTGCAGTGCCCGACAAGCACCATCACGCACCCGTCGAAGCTCCACAATAACGATTCAGAGCCTGCCTATACCGGGCCGACGACGCTCGCAGCGGATGCCAATGGCCACTTTCTGGCGCCCACTGCGAACGTGAACGGCGCCATCAAATGCCAACAGATCTCGGGCGGTGACGGCTACGCAACCATGGGCGACGGGACGCAGACCTATATGTTCTCCTTCGGTCCCCTGTCCGGATTGCACAAGATCGCCAACGGACAGCCGGGCACCGATTCGCCGAGCGAATTCAACAAGCTCTACAGCGACAGTGCGCAGCCGAATCCCTACCCGCAGCCCGGCGATCCTGCGACCACGAACGGAGCCGGCGACGCTGGATACTCCGTCGGAAACGTCGGGTTCGATTCAACCGGTAATGATACAAGCGCCTTCACCTTCGACGGCGCGGTGGGATTGGCCAAGAACATCCCGTATCTCGCCACCATCTACGACATCAGCGAAGGCACCAGCAACGCGACCCGGCATACGGTTACGGTTGTGTTGAACACGCAGACGCCATTTCTTGTGGGAGACACGGTACGGATCTGCGGAACAGGAGCGCTTCCCTGCTCTGGTCCCTACGATGGAACGTGGACGGTAACGGCCGTCAACATCAACAACCCCTACCTCACCCCGAACTTTGCCTTCCAGTTCACTGATCCGACCGCCGGTTTGGCCGATGTGAACGAATCGGCAACAGCCACTGCGTCCAGCGTGCCCGGAGTCGATGGCCACGTGGATACCCGCCCGATGCTTGACGTCGGCGTGATGAACGGCAACATTCCCGCTCCGCTGATGGCGATTGATGAAGACGACGAGTTTTTCCTCACCCTGAGCAACGTGGGCATGATCATGCGGCCCGACCTGTTCGAGCAGCACACGGTTCACTTCCACGGATACCCGAACGCTTCTGCTTTCTACGACGGCGTGCCTGACGCTTCGGTCGCCATCAACATCGGTGGCAGCTTCACGTACTACTATCTGGCGCCCGACGCCGGCACTTACTTCTGGCATTGCCACATCACCCCGCCCGAGCACTTGCAGATGGGCATGGTGGGACAGATCTATGTGCGTCCGCGCCAGGATCGTGTGGCTGTCGGCAACAGCGTTTACAGCGCCTTAAATTCTCAGCAGGGTGACTTACGCACTGCCTGCAAGTCGGCAGACATTCTGTGCAGCAACCCCCTGCCTCCGAGCAACACCGTGGCAGCCGTTTCTACGATCCAGAACGGCGGGACCAGCGGCGGCTATGCCTATAACGACGGCGACGGATCGACCCAATACGACGTCGAGTATCCGCTACAGATCCACGGCTTCGATCCCAACTTTCACTTTGTCGGCATGACCTTCAACCCGGAAGGGTTCACCGACATGAAGGACAAGTACTTCCTGCTGAACGGTCGCAGCTATCCCGACACCGTTACACCCGGGCCCATGGCCACACAGTCGGTAGACGGCTCGATGCACTATTCGCAGCCACTCTCGGCGATCGTCAACATCCCGGTCGGAAAGAAAGCTCTGCTGCGGATCTCCGATCTGGATGTCACCGAATATCAGACGCTCGCCTCCCTCGGCATTCCGATGAAGGTCGTCGGTCTACAACGCCAAGTTGCTGCGTGACCAGTCAGGAAACAATCTGTCTTACCTGACGAACTCGATCACCCTGGGCGGCGGTGAGTCCCTCGACGTGATTCTTGATACCAGCGTTGCCAGACCCGATGGGACCCCCTACGCAGTTGGGCAAGTTTATTACCTGTACACCCCGAATCTAGATCACCTTTCGAACGACGCGGAGAACTTCGGCGGACTGATGACCGAAGTTCACATCTGCAACAGCGTCACGAACGGTACGTGTCAATAGGAGCGCAGCCATGAGGGCAACCAACATGAAAAACCTGATCTCGAAAACACGACTCCTGGCTGCGGTAGTGGCCGCCATGCTGCTCACCGTCCCGGCCTTCGCTGCGGCGCCCGGCATCACCGGCACAACTTTTAACCTGCAGGCCGCGACCGCGTACATCAACCAACCCGATGGACAGATGATCTATTCCTGGGGATACGGTTGCACCGGCGCGGCACCCAGTTTTCTCCCAAGCGCCATCGCGGGGGCTTCCTGTGGAACGATGCAGGTTCCCGGACCCACTTTGATCGTCACTGAGGGGCAAGCGGTCACGGTCAATCTGACCAATAACCTGCCGGTATCCGCAGGCAACACGTCCATCTTGTTTCCCGGGTTCACTGTGACGTCCAGCGGTGGCGTGCAGGGTCTGCTGACCCAGGAAGCGACGCCTGGCAGTACCGTCCAGTACAAGTTCACGGCCGCCACGCCTGGCACCCGCAGCTATTACAGTGGCACGCAGAGCGACCTCCAGGTCGAGATGGGCATGTACGGCGTGATTATCGTGCTGCCAAAGACTCCTGTGAGCGGTTCTGCTTGCACCAACGGCGACGTCCAATCTGGCAATGCAACCGCGCAGAGTCATTGGGGTGAGAACAATTTCACCCTCTCTACCTCCGCCTACGACAACCCGAACACGTGCTATGACCGCGAGTATCTGTTCCAGTTCTCCGAGATCGATCCCAATATCCACACACAGGCGTTGCTACAGGTGAACGCAATTCTCGCCTGCACAGCGACGGTCTGTCCCACTCTTCAAGTCCCCACCGAGCCCTATCACCCGGCCTACTTCATGATTAACGGCCGCTCGATGCCCGATGACATGGATTCCAACTACGCGCCGCAATATCCGCACCAGCCTTATAACGGCGACCCGCATATGCATCCGGGCGAACTGGTGCTGCTCCGCATCGTCGGACAGGGACGTTGGCAGCACCCGTTCCACGAGCACGGCAATCACGTCCGCATTCTGGGACGCGACGGCAACCTGATTCAAAGCGTGAGTGATCAGAACAGCCTCGCAGGACCGCTGCTCTTCACCACGACCACCACACCCGGACTTGCGATGGATGGAATCTTCTACTGGACCGGCAGAGGACTGAACTGGGATGCGTACGGCCACACTCCAGGTTCCGCGGATCCCGCCGCCAAACTTTCGTGCACACCCGACGCCAACGGCTACAACACGAGCGCGCCAACCGCGATCAACTATTTCGAGTGGTGCCAGGACCATAACAAGCCGCTGCAGGTTAAACCTTTCGGCGACGTTGCCGCCAACGGCCCTGTCACTCTGCCCGATGCCAACATCCTGACCAATGGCGCCTGGTACGGTGGCAGCCCCTACCTCGGTCCGGACGCGACGACGCGGTCCACGGGATGTTCGCCGGGGACTTCTTACTCGGCCGGTGCAGGCAGCACGTCGAATCAGAATTGCGGTGCGACCGGCTCCACTCCTCCGTCGGGCACCATCGCCAACTCGCCCGGCGAGGAAGCCGGCTTCGCTTTCATGTGGCACTCGCACAACGAGCGCGAGATCACTACCAACAATATTTTCCCGGGCGGAATGATGATGATGATGCTGGTCGATTCCCGGGAATTCGTTATCGACGAGACGAACTAACTGAGGAGAAGAGTGAAAATGCGATCCAACTATCTCAAAACTTTGAAGACAGCGGTCCTGGCAGTATCTGTTCTCCTCCTCGGAGCGAGCGTCTCCTTTGCTCAGGTCACTGTCGGGTTGACGGCTGCGCCGACAAGCGCCATTCTGCCCGATGGAAATACGGTGGCGATGTGGGGCTATGCGTGCGCTGCGGCCTCAACCAACTGCGCGGCATTGAACGCAAGCGCGCTGGGAGGCTGGTCGCCGGTTGTCATCACAGTCCCCACCGGCCAGGGCCTCACGATCAACCTCACGAACAATCTCCCTGTCCCAACCTCGCTGACGATTGTCGGCCAGGCCGATACTGGTCTTGGCACTTCGGCGGCTATGGCAGGAGTGACACCTCACAACGACTCGTCGGTGACTTGGCCAATCGCTGGCAGTACCGGCTTTAATCCGCCGCCGCAAGGCAGTCGGGTTCGGTCGTTCTCCACAGAAGTTGGGTTAGGAGTGACGACCGCGGTCCAGTGGGCCGGTCTCCGTCCTGGCACCTACTTGCTGGAATCCGGTACGCACCCCTCGATCCAGGGACCGATGGGCTTGTACGGCATCGTGGTCGTGACGACCGCCCCGGCGTCAGGCGTCGCTGGTACCGCTTATCCTGGGATCACCTATAACTCGGAACTCCCGCTGCTGTTCAGCGAAATCGATCCGATTCAAAACGCGGCCGTAGCGGCTGCAATCGTGCAGCCTGGTTTCAGCGAGTCGACAGTATGGTCGGGACAGCCGGGAGGTTGCGGGGCCCTGCCTATTCCGAACTGCTATCCGCCGACGGTCAACTACAAGCCTCTCTACTATCTGATTAACGGACGGGCCTTTGACAGAACGAACCTCTCGGCTTCGTTGTATGCGTCCTCCGCGGTTACGGGAGTCGCCGCAGGGACACCGGGATCTGTGCTGGTTCGCCTGGTCAACGCGGGACTCCGCATGCACGTGCCTTCGATCGTGGGATCGGTCAGCACACCGGCAGTGCGGCCAAGCAATGCGAGTCCAACTCCGACAGCCGCTGCCGGCTTCAGTCTCGTGGCTGAAGACGGCAACCCCTTGCCAGGTGTTTCGCGCGTGCAAAGCGAAGTCTTTATGGCTGCGGGCAAGACCTACGACGTAATGATCGATGTTCCCGCTGCTGGCGGGACTGCCCTTCCCATCTTCGACCGCGAGTTGAGCTTGTCGAGCAACTCCATCGGTCGAGACGGCGGCATGCTGGCCTACATCGGCGTGAACGGTGCTCTGGCCCCGACCGCGGCTGCGTCAGCTGCCCCTGCGGCCAAGGCAAATAACGACACGTATGCCGTGATTCCTGGCGGTTCGCTCGTCATATCGGATCCAGCAAAGGGTGTGCTCGGCAACGACGTCAGCGTGTATGGTGCGCAGGTCCAAGGCGGGCCGATTGCCGGTCTGACTGCTTTCAATCCCGACGGCACGTTCACCTACACCGGCGCGGGCACAACATTCACCTACTGCGGCAATGGCACAACGTCCGGCCCTGCCTGCGCGACGGTGACCATCGGCGCTGCGACAGCGGATACGGGCGCCAACATTACTTGCACCGTGCCCGGCCCTTTCACCTCCAACTTGTCTACGACCATTAGCATCGCCCCGCCGGGACTGCTGGCGGGTTGTAAAGACTCGCTGGGCTACGCTTTGAAAGTCACCGGAGTCA
Organism: uncultured Acidobacteriota bacterium; assembly: GCA_963745435.1. GTDB lineage: Bacteria > Acidobacteriota > Terriglobia > Terriglobales > Acidobacteriaceae > Gp1-AA133. The sequence goes on from CAVUXK010000014.1 coordinate 99,456, forward strand.
GTTCGCAAACCGGTATTGCGGTCACTCCCGATACGACTGGCGCGTTCACCGCGACTGGATCTGCGGCAACCGCAAGCTTCTCCTTCACCGTGCAGAGCGCGTATGGAGCGAGCGCGAGCACAGTGGTTGGCCCCGTTACTGTGAATTTCCTGCCCGCCAGCAACCTGACGGTTAAAGTGATGGGCGGCGACGGGAAACCGGTGACCGACTACCGCTGGATCATTGAAGAAGACCGCACCTTCTACATCAACCCACTCTGCACTTCGAATCCGCCGGCCGCGGGTTGCCCGGGCGCGCCCACTACGGCCAACCCCGGTGGAATCGTTCCAACCTTCGGGACCAATTTCCACACCAGCTATATGCCGCTGATTGCGGCGGGTTGCACAGGCCAGTTGTCTTGCGAATCAGGTCAGACGCTGCTGGGCGTGAACGCCGTTTGCGATGGCGGCAACGGCGTTTGCCGCACGGGCGCGTCGCAGCAAGCGACTCATGACCCCAAGGAAGTCCACCTCGATCCGACCAAGCGGTACTACATCTCGGTTCTGCCGGGTGATGCCGCCAACTCGTTCGAGAACGTCAACAGCTGTCTGGGCGATGCAACTCCCGACTGCGGTCATGGTATGGGCGGCGCTCCGATCGCGTGTGCGCTGTCTGGAACCGAGGTTGCCTGTTCGACTGGGGATGCGTTCCCGGCCGTGACGGTCCTGGTTCAGCCCAACCCATTCCCACCGGCGAAGCTTTCAGTCTTCGTCTTCGAGGACGACTTCCCGCTCAACGGTGAGCAGGATGGCGGCGGCGGCATCGACGTGCTCTCACCCAATGAGCCGGGCTTAGGCGGTTTCAACATCAAACTGTTCGACGACGCGGGCGGAAGCGGTGATGCCACCGGACAGATGTCCTACGACATGTTCAACATGCCACTGTCTAACAGTCTGGCAGGAACAATTGATCCGTCGACGGGCATCGATGCTTGTCCGCTCTCGGCGCAGGCTACAGCGAGTACCGCCCCTGGTGGTGATGGCACCCAGGCTGGCATCACGGGCGAAATCGTGACCTGCCCGAAGTATGAAGCTGACGGTATAACTCTCTCGCCACTGGCTGGACAGGCGGTGGTAGCCAACCTGATGCCCGGACGCTACGGTGTCGTCGCAACGCCCGCTGCCGACCGCATCGGCCGCGGCGAAGAGTGGCTCCAGACCAACACGCTCGACGGTCAGAAGGCACATGACTCGTTCCTGCGCATCGGGGAACCGAGCTTCTTCCAGGAGTACGGTCCTTCTGGCTTCCACGTCTCGATTGGCTTTGCGAATCCGGCCATCATCAACGCCCGCAGGGTGTTCCTCTGCAATGGTCGGGACGCCAACGCGCCAAACCCTGGTCAAGCCCTGCAGTGCAATAACACTGTGACGGGCGTGGTGACCACCGAACGCATGAGCCGCACGCCTGATGAGCGCTTGTTCAGCAGCGGTGACAACAGCAGCTTCAGCTTCTCGCAGTGCTATGTGAGCTTCGGCGACCCTGACGGCGAGGACTTCGCCTTCACCAAGTGCAACGCCGACGGCTCATTCAAACTGACCGGCTTGCCCAATGGCGACTGGCGCGTGACGGTGTTCGACCAGTGGAACGATATGCTGGTTGACGGTCTTTCCACCCCGGTTGGGATATCCGGCGGACGAAATGGGACGACGGTCAATCTAGGCCAGATTGCCACCAACCAGTGGCAGGCCAATATCTACACTTCGACGTTCTATGACCAGAACGGCAACGGCATTCAGGATGGCAGCGAGCCCGGTCTGGCTCTGGTTGCTACCAACATCCGTTTCCGTGATGGCAGCTACTCCAACTTCAACAACACGGACTTGTTCGGCAGCGCGGGCTTCAACGAGATCTTCCCGCTGTTCTCCTGGTACGTGGTCGAGACCGACACCACCCGCTACAAGAGCACCGGCGTCCACGTCGTTTACGATGCGGGCGGTCCGGCCGATGGAACAACTGGCGGTGGAAGCTCAGCTGCGTATCAGCACATGGCCAACACGGGTGAGCTGGTTACCGTGCCGACTCCCCTGCGCGTGCCCGGTGCGTACTACTGCGGAAATGCGGATTGCACCGACGTCGCGGCTCCGTTTGCTCCGGGCGGTCCCGGTGGGACGACCGGCCGCATCGATCCTCCGTTCTGGTTCGGAACGGAAGGCTGGCAGGGATTCTCCGGGCAGAACAGCTACCTTGATTTCGGCAAGAAGCCGTTTGCCGCTGGCGAAACGGGCTCCATCCATGGGGAAGTCATATACGCTTCCACCCGGCCGTTCGACGATCCGACGCTGCTGATTCACACCAGCTGGACGCCAGATGTTCCGAACGTGCCCGTCAACCTCTACAAGGTAGGCACCGCTCCCGACGGCACCGAGTCCTACACCCTGGTCGACACGACCAAGACCAGCAGCTGGGACGACTGGGCGCAGGGTTTCCGTACCGACGGTATGCCCAACATGAACTGCCCGGGCCAGGGAACCGCCTCCGATCCTAACCACCCGGATCTGTTCTTCTTCTCGCTGTTTAATCAGCCCTACTTCCTCGATGGTTACAACAACCAGCACAATGGGACTGCGCTGCATAACATCCCCAACAACTCGCAGTTCAAGTGCTACGACGGTATGCACAACTGGAACCAGATGCAGCCGGCGCCCTACGACGGCATGTACTCGTTCCCCAGCGTCGTCTCCTTCAATCCGACCACCGGTAAACCCGCCGGCCAAGGATCGACAAACGGCGTACCCGGGTCGATTGCCGGCTCGAATTGCACCATCTGTGTTCCGAACCCGGACGGCAGCGATCCGTATCGTGCGGGCACGGCAATGCTGCCCCCCGGCAAGTACGTGGTCGAGATTGTGGTCCCGCAAGGCTACGAACTGGTGAAGGAGGAAGACAAGAACATCCTGATCGGCGACAACTACATTGCGCCGGCCACCACTCAGTTCGCGGGCTTGGGCAACATCTTCATCATGCCTGACCAGGCGCAAGTCAGCGCCCTGTACAACGCCAACAACGCCCAGAACCCGACTCAAACCCTGGGTCGCACCAACTTCCCGAGTTCAGAGGGTGACACGGGCAGCGTTGAGGTCTTCTGGCCTTGCGTAGGTGCGTTACGCACCGTTCCCGACTTCATCAGCCTGTTCCCGCAGTCCGGCGAAGTTGCGCCGTTCGCTGGTGCCTTGCGCCCCCTGTGCGATCGTAAAGAAGTACTGCTGAACGAGCAGGCGTCGGTGCTCGCCAAGTTCTGGATCTTCTCTTCGACGCACGTCGCAGCGCATTACACCGGTGTCATCACCGACGACTACACCTCGGAATTCGATCCGTTCTCGCCGCAGTTCGGCGAGAAGTTCTCGCCCCCGGATATGCCGATCTCCATCAAGGATTGGACCGGCAGCGAGATCGCCCGCACCTACGCGGATCATTGGGGAACGTACGACGGTTTGAACTACTCGACCTGGGAAGTCAATCCGCCGAACCCGACCGGCTACGCGCCGACCATGATGATCACCTGCATGAACGATCCGGGTCCGATCCCTGGACCGGGCGGAAAGATGATTACGGATCCTCTGTACAATCCGCAATACAGCCAGTTCTGCTACGAGATTCCGTTCATGCCGGGCCAGACCCAGTACATGGACACGCCGGTTGTTCCAACCTCCGCCTTCGCTGGCGCGGGCTACAACAACCCTGACTGCGCTTATCCGAACCTCACGCCGGCCATCAAGGAAGTCGATGGCGACGGACTTGGTCCGTGGGTGAGTGCGTCGGGAAAGACCATTACCATCACGGCCCTGGGCGATCTTCCGGTCCCGAACCATGCGTACTCCGGACCGGCGGCCAGCCAGGCGCCCTATAACCTGAAGACCATCACCCGTCACTACGGCTTCGGAAGTACCGCTGGGACCGCGGTGCTGGTGGATTCTACAGGTACTGCGCACCCGTTGACCGGCGTGAGCTGGAACGACACGACGATCACCGGCACTGTCCCAAGTGGCTTGGCTGCCTGCGCCAAACAACAGCAGGCGCAATACGGCGGCTTGCCCGCACAGTGCGGCCAGTTGGTCATTACTACTGCAGGCGGCCAGGCCTCGGTCGACACTGTGACGGTGACGGTCGGTGGCTCGGCGCCGAAGCACATCGCTGCTACGGACTCCATCCAGACTGCAATCGACAAGGCAAGTCCGGGTGATCTGCTCATAGTCGACCCGGCTGCCCACAACGAACTGGTCATCATGTGGAAGCCAGTTCGTCTGCAGGGTGTCGGTGCCGCCTCCAGCATCATCAACGCCAACACTCACCCCGCCGGCAAAATCAACGACTGGCGCGTTCGTATCGACTGTCTGATGGGCCTGGGTCCGGACGGCGCATCGACAACCTGGAATTCGTCCTGCGGCGCAGGCTGGAGCAACTTCACAGCTCAGCTCAATGTTCCGCAGGTCGATCGCTTGCCGCTGGAAGCTGCTGTGGGCTGGACTGCCAGCCTCAATGGCAACCTGGCTGAACTGTTGCAGGAACCCTCGCTCATGGGTGCTTTGGAAGGCGCCGGTATCACGGTGTTGTCCAAGGGCCTGGACTTCCATGGCGCCAACCCCTGGTCTGATGGTTCGGAGCCAGGTGGGTTCCCGGCCGGAACCACGCTTCTGCAAAATGTTCCCGGGTTCCCCCCGTCGAGCGATCATTGCAGGGACGCCAGAAATCCGTTCCCCAGCAACTTCATGTGCAACCCGTCGAGCATTGACGGTCTGACCATCACCGACAGCTCGCAGGGTGGCGGCGCCATCTTCGTGCACGGCTGGGGTCACAACATCCAGATCGCCAACAACCACGTCCAGAACAATGCGGGTACGCTCTCAGGCGGCATCAACGTTGGTCAGGGCGAATTTCCTCCGGCCTACATCCAGGGAAGCGCTACCAACACGGCTCCTGGATCGTGCCAGGTCTCGAGCTTCGACAATCAAACGAACTCGCAGCTGCCCTACTGCCACGATTTGAACGTGAATGTGCACCACAACTACATCACGGACAACTCTTCCACCGGTGACGAGCTGTTCTCGGCGACGCCGGCGGGCGCAGGCGGTATCAGCTTCTGCACTGGTTCCGACTTCTACAAATTCAATTACAACTGGGTTTGCGGAAACCTGAGCAGCGGTGACGGCGGCGGTTTCGGTCACCTCGGCTTCAGCTACCAGGGGGACATCGAGCACAACATGTTCCTGTTCAACCAAAGCACCAATCCGACCATTCCCACCAACGGTGGCGGCATCGTCGTGATGGGTGCGCCTGACGTCGATCCGACCTGCGGTGCGACGACGGATACCGATTGCGTGCCAACACCTGCATCAATCGGGCCAGGCGACGGAACCGGCCCTGGTCTGGTGATCAACGCCAACATGATCGTCGGCAACCAGGCGGAAAGCGGCAGCGGTGGCGGTATCGCCCTCGAAGCCGTGAACGGCTCAGAGACAGTCGCCTTTAAGAACTCGAACTGCGGCTCGAATCTGGCCTACCCGAATTGCCGGTGGAACTCGGTGCAGCTGACCAACAACATCATCGTCAACAACGTGTCTGGTTGGGACGGAGGCGGTGTCTCCCTGTTGGATTCTCTGGCAGTGAACATCGTCAACAACACCATCATGCACAACGACAGCACGGCCTCTGCCGGCGTGTTGTTCGACACCATCGGTGCGCCGCTGGCCAGCACACAGGGCACCAACTGCCACAATGGGTCGGTTTCATGTCCCCAGCCTGGTGGGTTGGTCGTCGTTCCGAACAGCGCGGTATTACTCGCCAACCTGACAGGAAACGTGACCTGCCCGACCAGTCACGGATCCAACGGAAACAGCGCGACTTGCAAGAAGTACTCGGTTCCACTGCTGGACAACGACGTGATCTGGCAGAATCGCTCCTACTACGTCGGTGTCGGCGCCAAGGGCGCGGGCCAACTGAATCAGCAGAACATCGTGACTCTGTTCAACGCTTCGTTCCCGCCCGTAGTGAACGGAACCAAGGCTCCGAGCCAGACGTCCACGGGTCAGTGTCCGACCTCCACCTACTGGGATATCGGCGTCCGTGGCGACTCGGGCCCGACGAACCATGGCGGAGGGCTTACGCTGGCTCCGGTGTACTCGTTCGTGAGTTCCGGGGGCTACGGCGGCAGCAACAACAACTCAACAGCGCCATCCACGAGCCCCTTGGTTGCCACGTCTTATTGCAACGGCTCGCGGATTCCTCCGGAGTTTGGTGGAACGGGCTGGCAGGTGCCTCCTGGCATCGCCGACGCCACGGTACCCAACCCGGTCTTCGCCCTGACACCAACGGCGACGGTCGATGAGGGCAACAACTGGATCAACATCAGTTGGGGTCCACTGGCGCTCGAACTGATCGATGCGGCGCATATGGGTGGAAACACACCTGATGTGTTCCTCGGAAACTACCGTCCGACGAGCACATCGCCGACAGTAAACTTCATCCCGTCGTCGGCCGGAGGCACTAATGGTGCGTACACACTGGCTCCTCCTACCGACTTCTTCGGTAACAACCGCAAGAACGGCTTTGTAGACGCTGGTGCAGTCGAGTTCGGTGCAGCTGGAGGCGGAGGCAGTCCTGCGACCGTGTCCATCACGCCGAATCCGTTGACGATCACGGTGGCAACGCCCTTCCTCAACGCCGGCAGTGGAAACGGGGTCGTCACCTTCACAAACACCTCTTCGGTAGCTTCGGGTTCGACGGTAACGATTAGCGGCGTTGCCGTAAATTCGGGGGCAGGCTCCGGGCTGCTGTCGTGGTTCTTCCTGAAACTAGGGGACACCTGCACAGGAACCACCTTGCTGCCACAACAGAGCTGCACCGTGACGGTGGACTTCACGAACATCTTCGCCGGCGTTGGCGTGGATCGTCCAGGAACGATCGTGTTCACTGACAACGCAACCGGAAGTCCGCAGACTGGCAACCTCGTTGGTCACGCAAACCCGTAACCGATGGAGAACCTGTTAACTTGATCCTCGAAGCTGCTCGCAAGAAATTGCGGGCAGCTTCGTTCTTTTAAAAACTCCAAAGAGTGCAAGAGTAAGGAGAAGATGGGTCATGAAGATTTTCCACATCACTGGCGCCGGGGCACTGCTTTTGCTTTCATCGCTGGCGCTGGCCAAGCTCTCGGTCCCCAACGTAGTGTTAGGTAAGGTAGAGGGTGCCTTGGATTTCTGTGCGCAGGTCGATCCCGAGTCGGCCGATAAGTACCAGGCAAAGAAAAAGGAATTCGCGCAAGGCGCCACCGATGAGGAACTGGCGGAAGCACGTGATAGCCAGGACTACAAGGATGCCTACCAGTCGTCCACGGATGAGATGTCCAAGCAGTCCAAGGATGAAGCCAAGAAGAGCTGCGCCGCCGCTCGAGCCGGCAAGTAGCCGAATGAGATTAAACCCGGAGGGGGCATCGCACGTTAGTGACATTGCTTCCCCCACTGCCCCGTAGCAGAATCAAAAAATGCTTACCAGTCCAGGCAAGAATGCACGAAAGCTCGCACCGTCCCTCCACGCATTGCTGCTGTTGGGTGTGGCCACCGCTCTCATATGCTCTGCGATGGCGCAGTCCACGAACCCCTCGGCCCCGGCACCCGCGCCAAGTAATCAGTCGACTTCTGGCACTCGCGGGCCTAGCCGCTACCACCCCAGCGTGCCCAAACGTGCTATCCAGTACTACAGCATGGTTTGGGGCGTTGATTCCCTGGATGTGAAGTGGACTGAATCGGGCGAGGTCATTCGTTTCACCTACCGCGTTCTGGACCCTGTGAAAGCAGCTGTTCTGAACGACAAGAAATTCGAGCCTTCTCTCATCGACCCGGATGCCGGGGTGAAGTTGGTGGTGCCTTCGCTGGAAAAGGTCGGCCAGTTACGCCAGAGTTCGGCGCCCGAGGCGGGCAAAAGTTACTGGATGGCTTTTTCGAACAAGGGCCGCTACGTTAAAAAGGGGCATCGCGTCGATGTGGTGATCGGCACGTTTCGAGCTCAGGGGCTGGTCGTAAATTGAGCACTCTATCAAGCGCCGATTCACGGCCCCGCACGATGTCTCATCCGTTTAAACACACAATGCGAATCCAGATCCTGTACTCCGTCCTCTCGAGAGAGTCTCGTGCGAGTCTCTCTTTCGCCGGCATATTTCTGGCAAGCGCACTCTGGCTTGCTCCCTGCGCTGTTGCCCAGGCGCCGGACACAGCCGCTCCCCAACCTGCAACTCCACTGGCGCAAGCACCCGCAGCCCGCCGCCCTCAGAGTGTGTATCGCAAACGCACCATAGACGATCGCATCAAATCCTTAACCAAGGCTCTCAACCTTGATGAGCAGCAACAAGCGGGCGTGAAGATGGTCCTCGAGCGTCAGCAACTGCAGGCGAGGAAGATTCAATTCGATCAGTCGCTCGACGGCGCGGAACGCATCGGAACATTCCGAGCCCTCCAGGAAGACACCATCTCGAGAATCCGCGCTTTGCTAAATGACGAACAGAAGATGAAGTACGATCCTTTGACCCACGCAACGCAGAACTGGAATTCCTCTGACACGTATGTCGATCAGTGGATGAAGGTCCATCAGCAATCCCCGCAGCCCCCACCAGCGCAAAAGTAGTCTCCCCGGCTAATCGCTTGTGTTTACTGAGGTGATAGCCACATCTCTAAAGCGGTGGAAGATCTTCAGGTCCGAGCTTGACGTCATCGATTGGCTCGGACCTATACATGACAATTTCTGGACCGAATTTTCAAGGCCGCGAAGTAAAACGGGATTTTACGTAACCGTTGGCGACTTCCCCGCAGACGGGCTGGTCGCCGACCGACCGATCTAGCCCTTCCCGTCATCAGACTCCTACCTTTCTTCCGTGTGTAACATTTGTTACACTCCATCCCGCGCGTGCTACATTTGCATCTTCGATCGGTTTGGGCCACCGACCACCTTCACCCAGGTTAGACGAGAGGCTCATCGGAAACTCATGCAAGACGGACGCCAAGACTTTCTCAGTTTTGCCGATCGTATCTCGCGGCTCAACAAGAGCCGGCAGGAGATCATTCGGCCCGTGCAGGAACATCCCCGGGAATTCGTGCTCATGAGCATTCGGCTCATGGCCGAACGACTGAAGACCGACCCTGCAACGGTATTGCGCATCGCACGGGGATTGGGCTTCTCCAGCTATCCACAATTCAAGAGTTACCTGCATGAGCTGTCGATCGCGAGCGCAACATCCTTGGAGGGAATGCAAGGGTCGACCCCCAATGAATCGAGTCTGGCGTCTCATGGCCGGAAGGCACTGGAACGCGACTTGCATAACCTCCATTCGCTTCGGAACACGTTGGACATGAACCGCATTGTTGCGTTGGCGAAAAGGATCTACCGTGCGAAACGCGTCGTGCTGTTGGGAGGCGACATGGCCATCGGCCTGGTTGACTTTCTCGACTACAAGCTGACGCTTCTTGGACTGCCCGTAGTGGCCGCAGTTTCTCCAGGCAAGACCATTCACGTGACCCGCAGCCTAAACCGGCAAGACCTGGTTATCGCCCTGAGCTTTCGGAGGTGCCTCAGGCAGACAGTCGAAGGGGTTCAGCAAGCCCGTTCCAATGGCGCCTACACCGTCGGAATCACGGATACCTTCGTTTCGCCGTTGGCCCGATTTGCGAATGAATGCTTTTTGACGTCCGTTGAAGCTCCCTTCAGCAACTCCTACGCGGCGCCGATGAGTTTTATCCACGTGCTTTTCACGATTTGCGCGCACTACCGGCGCTCTCGTACTCTCGCCCTCCTCAAGAAAGCCGACAAGGAACAGCGGAACGGTTATCGCTGGTTTCCCGCCTAGCTCGCCACCCGCTCACGGCTGCTTGCACTCGTTCCGGGCTCGCACCATTCCGACGACAACCCCTTCGACTGGCTGGGAGTGGAGCGTCTCTCCGCGAGGCCGTGCATGTCAGCCTGCAATGAAACCCTCAGAAGAAACAAATGTTGCATTTCTAACTAAACTACTTGACACCTGTTTCAGGGCGGTTTATAGAAGTTGCATCAAATTGGAACGATTGGGAAGGTTCGCCCGGGTTTGGTGCTCGGACTTCAGCGAGGGGAAACGAGATGAAACACAATAGAGCTGCGAGCCGTTTGCTATTTATATGGACTGTTTTGACATGCTTGATGGCCTTCGCACAGACGACCTCCCGAGTTACAGGAGTGGTCAAGGACAGCAGCGGCGCTTCCGTAACCAACGCCCAAGTCACTCTCACCGGCGAAGCTACTGGAGTCTCGTTCACGACCAGCACGAGCAATGCCGGAACTTACGTTTTCGACGGGGTGAAACCGGGAACGTACACCGTCAAGGTCTCGGGTGCAGGCTTCAAAACTGTCAGCTACAAGGGGACCGTTGTCACGATCGGCCAACCGACGGAGGTGAATGCCACTCTTTCGGTGGGCGGGATCAACGAAATGGTCGAGGTGCATGACGCAGCCGAATTGGTAGAGACAGCCACTTCCGGAAATATTGGAAACCTCGTCGACAATGCTGCCCTCAATTCTCTGCCGATCGTCACGACGCGCGGCCGCAACACTCTCGCGCTTGTTGAACTAGAACCAGGAGTCGTAGATTCCGGGGGATTCAATCAAGGAGGACCGAACGTTGCAGGGGGCGGCGTTCACGTGAACGGCTCGCGAGACCGGGCCTGGAACTACACGCTAGACGGCATCGACATCAATGAAACCAGTGCCGGGGGATCGAATTTCTCGCCACTACGCACCAATCCCGACATGCTCTCCGAATTCCGTGTCGTCACCAGCAACTTCACGTCGGAATACGGACGCAACAGTGGTGCGCAAGTCGAGATGGTGACGAAGTCGGGCACCAATAAGTTTCACGGCTCAGCCTACTTCTTCTACCAGACGCCCGGATTCAATGCTAACGACCCGGCAAACATTGAGCAGGGACTCTCCCGCCCCCAATTCCTGCAGCAGATTCCGGGTTTCAGCCTAGGTGGGCCAATCATCAAGAACAAGACGTTCTTCTTCGTAAACTTTCAGTGGCTGAGAACCACGCTGACGCAAATCAATTCGAATACTGTCTATACCAGTCAGGCCCGGCAAGGCATTCTGCGCTTCATCGATCAGAATTCACCGATCTGTCAGCAGCAGTCCTACCAGGGTGCATGCAGCAACAGTGCAGTCGGCAACTCGAACGCTACTGTTGACACGAATGGGCAACCTCTTTCTGGCGTCACCATCGACAGCTACGATACTGCCGCCAACGATCCCCACGGGTTGGGACTGGATCCGGGAGTCCAGTCCGTCTTAAATTCGATGCCCCTTCCAAACAACTACACGATAGGGGATGGCCTGAACGTCGCAGCCTTCAGTTGGCTGGCGGCAGAACATGAGAAGCAACTCGACTACACCGTACGACTGGATCATACGTTCAACGCGAAGAACAGCATCTTTGTACGTTGGTCAGCTGGTCATCAAAACACGTTGGGCGATACCGCCAACGCAGGGCTGCCGATCTTCCCCGGATTCCCGAACACGGTAGACACCTTCCGTACTCCACGGAATCTAGCAGTGGCGTGGCGTTGGGCGGTTAGCCCAACCACGCTGAACGAGTTTGTCGTGGGCATGAATCGCTTTGGATTCAACTTCGCGAATCCCGATCCAAAATCTGGCAGCAACCCGTTCTTCAACTTCTTTGCAAATCCTCTTTGTGTCGACGGCGTCGCGTGCATGCAAATGCCGCTCCAAAACTACGTCGGAAACGCACGCTTTCTTACGACTTTTCAACTCGCAGACAACATGACCTACCTCCGGGGTTCGCACGCGTTCAAATGGGGAATCAACTTCCGCTACCAGCGGCACATTGACCAGCGCGGTAGCATCGGTTCACTCAACGCAGCTCTTGCCGCTAATTTCGACCCGAATGTCAACTGGGGCGACTCGGCTAACGCCAATCCCACCGACTTCAACTTTCCGACAACGATCGACGGATATGCTCCCAAGTTCGCGAATGTAAGCAGCGACGCTTTCAACCTGACTGGCTATGTTAACGATTTATTGGGTCGCGTGGGCTCGATTCAGCAAGGCCTGGTAGCACAGGGCCCGAGTACATGGGCCCCGAACGGCACTTTGCTGCATGCCGACTTTCGCATGCCCGAATATGATTTTTACGCACAAGACAGCTGGAGGTTACGGCCGAACCTGGTGCTCGACTTGGGCTTGCGTTGGGAGATCAAACTGTCCCCGCGCGTGACGAATGCGGGGAACATGCTTCGTCCGAACGGTCCGCTCGGTTGGGGGAATGCTAGCGATTCATTGACCTGGGTTCCTGGCCAGCTTTATCGCGACTCCTACAAGGACTTCGGACCATCGATCGGCTTCGCGTGGGATCCGCACAGCGATGGTAAGACCTCGATTCGCGGCAACTTCCGTATCGCTTACGACCGTATAAACACCTTCAGTCTGTCATCCGCTATCTTCCAAGGGATGCCCGGTCTGACGACACAAATCACCGATAACAACTACGGCGGGGCGGGCGGAAGATTGACCGGGCTCACGCCCGCGGTAGTGAGCAGCATCATCGGCGGCTACATCAACGGCCCCAGCAACAGCCCTACCGCATTGCGACAGCCACCACCATTCAGCAACAACTCCATCACTGTTGTCGACCCTAACTGGAAGCCGCCGCAAACGTACATGTGGAGCCTCGGGCTGCAGCATGAACTACCCCAGAAGTTTGTGGTGGAGATGAACTACATTGGCCGAAAAGGAGTGCATCTGTATGGCGCCTACGATGCCAATCAGGCGAAAATCCGGAGCAATGGGTTTCTAAGCGCTTTCAACGCGGTTAAGAATAGCCAAGACAGCCCCTTGATGGATCAACTGATGCAAGCTGTCGGGACGATCCCGCCGGGACAAACTGGGTCTCAGTGGCTTGCGGATCCGAACGGAGATAATCCCTATCACACGGACTTCGCAAACGGTCGCGTCGCCGGGATGGCCGCGAAGCTCGCGACGGCTCAAACCGATGCTGCCGCCGGGCTAGGCGATACGTTTTTCTACTCTTATCCGCAATTCGCGGGCAATTTCCCCAGTTCGCCCGGTGGATTCGTTGTGCTGGACAGTCACGACTACTCGACCTATCACGCTCTGCAAACGGAAATTCGCAAATCGTTTTCCAACGGCCTCACGTTCCAGGCGAGCTATTCGTGGTCTAAGTCCATTGACACACGTTCGTTCGACCCAACTTTTACCACGGTCGGTGTACAGTCGTCTCCATTCGGAGCCTCCAGTACGCCCTTCGATCTTGACAATCGTAAGCTCAACTATGCGCCTTCGGATTTCGACCGCACTCATGTCTTTCAATCGATCTGGGTGTATGAACTCCCATTTGGTCATGGCAAACGTTGGGCCAAGGGAGCGAACGGACTGGTCGATCGGCTCGTCAGCGGCTGGCAAATCGGCGGCTTTGGCATCATCGAAAGCGGCCGGCCTACGACGGCGTATTCAAATTCCAATGACTACACTCTTAGCAGCATCGTGCGCACCGTCGCGAATTGCACCGCCTGCTCGCCGAACATGTTCCGCATCCATCGTGACCCTGACACAGGGCTGTTAACCTACCTTACTCCAGGACAGATCTCTCAATTCTCGACGCCGGGAGCAGGCGAATTCAGCAACGTAGGCAGGAACTTCTTCCGGCTGGCTGGCTATCGGAATCTGAGCATGTCGATTGCCAAGACCACTCGTATCCGTGAGGGACACGAATTGCAGTTGCGCCTTGAAGTGCAGAACGTCCCGAATGCCGTGCACTACGACGAACCGGGCAGCAATCGCTATTCCAATGGAGACTTTGGGGTTATCGATCCGCTTACGGTTAGCGAAGATGGTCGTGGTCTGTCGAGCGACCCACGCAAAATGCAATTCTCGGCGAGGTATTCCTTCTGAGTTCTGCTGATAAAGGGCTACCGGTGGATCACGCAGGCTCATCGCGCACAATGCGAGTCCGCACACAATACAAGACGAACTTCTCGCGCCACGTGTTCGCGGCTTGTGTGTGCGTGTCGCTCGCGAGCCCCAGTTGGGCACGGTCGGAAGGGACGACGTTGGTGGTTTCGGTGCCTGTCGCGAACATGTATTCGAAAGCCAGCGAAGACGCAGACGTCGTGAGCCAAGCAATATATGGGAGCCCGCTTAAGGTCCTTGAGGAGTCGGAGGGTTGGGCGCGGGTGCGCACGGCGGACGACTACACGGGGTGGATGAGGCTTGACGCAGCACGTCGTCGGTTGAGTGACGATCAAGTTGACAACTCTTCCCAGAAGACGGTTTGGATCAACACTCAGCTTGCCAACCTCTACCGCGAGACCGACGTCACCGCTCATCGTCCAGTGCTGAGTCTGCCATTCGAAACCAGGCTCGAGGTAGAAAAAGAAGGAACGGGAGACGATCAGGGGTGGCTTGAGGTTCGCCTGCTCGATGGACGCACCGCTTGGATCCAGGCGGGCGATGTCATCGCCGACTCTCATCCTTTGACGATCGAGGAGTCCATCGCCCTAGCGAAGCGCTTCCTGGGCGTCACCTACTTGTGGGGCGGCCGTTCGAGCCTGGGCTACGACTGCTCGGGGTTCACGCAGATGCTGGTACGGAGTCGCGGCATTAACATGCCGCGGGACGCTGACCTGCAAGCTGCCTGGACTGGAGTTGGGCCGGTCGAGCGTAAACGGCTTCGGCCGGGAGATCTGCTTTTTTTCGGAAGCTCTGCTGACCACATCACACACACTGGTATGTATATCGGCCACGGAGAATTCATCCACGACACTACCTTTGGTCATCCTGGCGTGCAGATCAGCCGGTTGCGCGACCAACCGTGGACTCGACTTCTGGTTGCCTGCCGCAGGGTGAAATGAATCGCCGCGAATGGTTGACGGGCGCTGTGCTCGCTGGAACTGGACTCGCTTGCAACGCCCAAAACTCCCTGACTAGCGCTCCCTCCACCACCGATCGGGCGCAACTGCAAACGTCCATCACTCGCTTGAAGCTTCGACATACCTGGACGACGACCATGTCGTCGAGCGAGTATCGCGACACCCTTTCGGTTCGTTTCCATGCGCAAGGCGTCGAGGGCGTGGGAGAAGGGGCTCCCATCGTTCGCTACAAAGAAACAGCTGAAGGCGCTCGGGACGCGGTGGAGTCCGTCCGTTCGTTGCTGGTCTCTGCTGATCCCTGGAAGTTCCAGAAACTCATGGACGGCGTTCTTGGGAGCGTGAAGGGACAGTATGCTGCGAAAGCCGCGGTCGACATCGCACTTTTCGACTGGATCGGGAAGAAGCTAGGATTGCCACTCTACCGCTATTTCGGACTCGATGCGGCCGATGCGCCCATAACCACGTTCTCGATCGGCATCGACACACCGGAAACCACGCGCGCCAAAGTTCACGAGGCTGACCAGTTCCCTATTCTAAAGATCAAAGTCGGGCTCGACACGGACGAAGCCACTATCGAGGCGGTACGAAGTGTTACGAAGAAACCGCTCCGTGTGGATGCCAACGAAGGCTGGAAGGATAAAGAAGAGGCCGTTCGAAAGATCAACTGGCTGGAATCGCAGGGGGTGGAATTCGTTGAGCAGCCGATGCCGGCAGCGATGCTTGAGGAAACCCGCTGGGTCCGCTCACGCGTCCACATCCCGATCATCGCGGATGAGGCCTGCCTTGGTCCGGCGGCCGTTCCACAACTGGTGGACTCGTACGATGGCGTAAACGTCAAACTCGATAAATGCGGCGGCATCCTCGAAGCAAAACGAACGATCGATATCGCCAAAGCTCTAGGTATGAAGACAATGCTGGGGTGCATGGTTTCGAGTTCGGTCAGCGTAACAGCTGCCGCTCACCTGTCCCCGCTCGTGGACTATGCAGACCTGGATGGCAACCTTCTGATTTCGAACGACCCTTTCACTGGGGTACAAGTGCACGAAGGAAAGCTCGTGCTTCCTGACGGGCCGGGGCTTGGCCTTACGCAGAACAGGCAATGAGCCAGCGTCATTCGAAATAACGGAATCCAAGCCTCTTTGCTCAATGGGCTGTTACCCTCTTTAAGAGAGAGAACCGTATCGTGAAAAGACTGTTGTTTCTTGTGTTGCTCGCAGCGAGTCTTCAGGCCCAGACGGGACAGGCAGGCCAGACGGGTCTGAGCGCCAAGCAGAAGGTGCTGTGGCAACAACTCGAATCGACCATCGATCATGTCGATCGACAGCTCGATGGTGTTATGGGCCTCGCGATCGAAGATCTCAATTCAGGGCAAAAGCTCTTTCGACGCGAGGACGAGGTATTCCCCCAAGCAAGCACCATCAAGGTCGCCGTTGTCGCAGAACTCTACCACCAGAATCAGCAATCGCTGCAAGGAGTACCTGGCAAGGCAAAACTCGCGGATACATACACCGTACAGTCCTCGGATCTTGTCGCGGACAGTGACATCATGGGTGGCCTAACAGCGGGGGTTTCCAGAGTTACGAATCGAGATCTCGCCACCATGGTGATGGCCGTCAGCGACAATTCTGCCGCGAACGTTCTGATCGATCGCGTCGGCATGGACAACGTGAATGCATTGCTAGACACTCTGGGACTGCCCCACACCCGCCTGCGCAGGAAGATGATGGATATCAAGGCGGCCAGTGAAGGCCGTGAGAACGTGTCCACCCCGCGTGAAATGCTGAGCCTGTTGGAGCAGATTTACGGAGGCAAAGTTGTTAACCACGAGCTGACGATCGACCTGATCAAAGTCCTGAGTACTCACAAAGAAAGCTGGATCGCTCGCGACCTGCCGGAAGGTCTCCGCGTCGCCGACAAGACGGGCGAGCTCGAGGGAGTTCGCAACGACTGTGGCCTCGTCCTGATTCCAAATCGCCCGTATATCATCTGCGTGATGACAACCTATCTCAGCAAGGAACGAGACGGCGAAGAAGCAATCACCCGGATCTCCACAGCGGCTTACAGCATGTTCGATCGCATGGCGCGCGCCTCGGAATACGGACGAGTCGTTTCTCCGAAAGACAGCAGTCACTGAATCAAGAGATTGTCGGCGACGGGTGTGGACAAATTCCAGAAGGCGTGCGTTTCCGAACCGAGCGCACGCCGCGCAACCCCCCGCAGGTAATTCCTCATCTCATGCATGCCACGCACCCCGGAAGTACACCTTTTAAGGTTGCCTTAAGGTCCTGGTTGCTAGTTTTCGGGTGTGCTTGGGATTTCCCACGTCGCTTCGTCGGTGCTTGGACAAAAGTTAAAACGCTTGTCAAAGCTTTGGTCTCAGTGGACTTTCTCGATCAGTCCCACTTTATTTCAGAGACGTTTTATGTCTGTACGAAAATCACTCCTCGACCACAAGCGGACGCTGAGTTCTCGACAACATCGAGTGGCTGAACTCGTATCGCAAGGCCTCAAGAATCGAGAGATTGCGATGGAACTGGGAATTGCAGCATACGTGGTTAGGAATTACATCAGCTCTATTTACGATAAGGTTGGTGTCAGCAACCGCGTAGAACTGGCGCTTTGGTATGAAGCGAGGCAGATCGAGGATAGAGCGGCACGGTAGCTCTTCTTCACGAGGCGGCTAGTTCCGGAAGAGCACCTCGGTCACCGGGTGAGCTCCAAGACGTAAATTTGCGACGAGGAAGCTCGTTTTGATGCAGCAATTTCACCCGGGCGAAAAAGCGGTCTTTGCAGGTGTCTATAAGGTTGTGCACGGCAGCAACCACGAACTTCCCCACTACGTCACGGTCTTGAGCGGCGACACGTTTCCGGCTTGTGTGGGCTGTGGCCGGCATGTGCGCTTTGAAATCGCGATATCGGCAACGCGCCTTCACGCGCATGCGCAATTCCAGCAGACCACGCCTCAAACTGACGACGAGTCAAACTAATTGCCGGCCCCATAGTTTTTTATCTGCACCATTAGAGCAGCAGGGCAAAACTGCGGGCGCGGTGTTATGCGCTCCTTGTTAGGTCTCGGTCGCCACTCTCTCCTCTGAACTGAGCTGCCGAGCAAGGCTGTAGAAAACCGGGATCACGACCAGCGTAATCACTGTTGAAACGGCGAGCCCTCCGATCACTGCAATGGCCAGCGGTCGCTGCAACTCTGCTCCAGAACCAAGCCCCAAAGCTAGCGGCAGCAGACCAAACAGTGTGCAGAGCGTTGTCATAAGAATCGGCCGGAGCCGTATTTTCCCCGCCTGCACCAGTGCATCTTTCACGGACATGGTTCCGTGAAGTTTCTCGTAGTACTCAAACAGGATGATTCCGTTTTTCACGACCAGACCGACCATCAGAATGATCCCCATGAACGACGAAACATTCAGCGGCGTCCCTGTGATGAGCAGCAGCAGAAAGACGCCGATCAGCGACATCGGCGCAGCCGATATGATCACCAGAGCCGGCAGGAACGCACGGAACTGCAAGACAAGAATGGTGAAGACGGCAGCCAGTGCCAGACCAAGAACGAACAGAAGGTCATGAAACGAACTCACCTGGCTCTCGTATTGTCCGCCGATCTGATAGGTATAGCCGACGGGGAACTTATAGTCGGACAGCATCTTCTTAACGTCCGCAATCGCGCTTCCCAGATCGCGTCCTTCTAGCCGTGCCGTCAAGGTGACCATCAAGCGCTGATTCTCGCGCAATAATTCATTCTGCCCGCGTTCTTTGCCAATGACCGCGAGCGATTGCAGAGGAACAATTTGCTTATTGGCGGCCAGAATCGGAAACTGGCGGATGTCATTCTCTTGCCCGCGAAAGCTGTCTGCATAGCGGACGCGAATCGGGATCAACCGGTCGCTAAGTCGAAAGTCGGTCGTGGATTCGCCCAGCAACCCGGCTTGCAACTGATCTGCGACCTGTGCCACCGTCAAACCCACGTGACTGGCCAGAGTGGGATCTACCTTGATCACCAGTTCCGGATTGCCGCGCTGCGGCCCTTTGAAGTCGACGATTCCTTTGATCTCTTGAAGCTTGGGGCCCAGTTCGTCAGCGATACGTTTCAGTTCGTCCGTGCTGTTGCCAAAGACTTTTACTTCCACCGGTTCTGGAGAACCTTCAAGATCACCAAGCATGTCCTGCAGGATCTGAACGAACTCAATATCGACGCCAACTATGCTTTTCGTGATCTGGGTCCGCAAATCGCTGATCACTTCCTCGATGTCGCGTTTGCGCTCCGATCGTGGCTTGAGTTTGACCAGAATGTCGCCTTTGTTCTGCTCGGTCGCGAAGAGTCCCAACTCAGCACCGGTGCGACGCGAATACGCGTACTTTTCCGGCAACGATTCCACCTTCGCTTCCATTTGCCGCACCAAAGAGTCCGTCTCGCTCAGAGACGTACCGGGAGGCGTGAGGTAGTCGATAACGAGGCCGCCTTCGTCCATTTCGGGCAGAAAGCCTGTGCCTATGTGCCTGTAACAGACATAGGCCAGCCCGATAAGAACGGCCACGACGACACCGATCACGGCCCGCCTGCCCAGCGCCCATTGAATGCCGCGAGCGTACAAGCGATTTACGGGCTGCATGAAACGGCTGGAGGCGTCACTGAACGCTGAGTGAGGCAACAGATACTCGGCGAGCAGCGGCACCACGGTCAGCGCGTACAACAGCGAGAGCAGCACCGCAATGGTCAGCGTCACTGAGAGGGCTACGAAGAACTCTCCTGTAGCACCCTTCAAGAATCCAAGTGGAAGGAAGACAACCACGGTCGTGAGCGTGGAACCCACGACCGGTCCGAGAAGTTCTTTAGTTCCGTTCTCCGCAGCAACTTCAACAGGTTCGCCTTCCCCCATGTGACGATAGATGTTCTCGACGATAACGACGGCGTCGTCGATGACCAGCCCTATCGCGATGGCCAATCCGCCCAGCGACATCAGGTTCAGCGTGCCACCGACCACTTTCATAAAGAAGAAAGTGCCGATGACCGTGAGCGGCAAGCTGACCGCCGCAACGATCGTAATGCGAATGTTTCTCAGAAAAACGAACAACACAACCACCGCGAACAAGGACCCGATGATGATTGCATCCCGCACGCTGGCCATCGCCTCGCGCACAAATTCGGCCAGGTCATACACGATCGAGAGGTGCAGCGTCGCCGGGAGGAGATTTTTCGTGTTGAATGCGACATCCTTCACCTGCCGCGAGACCGACTCGATGTTCCCGCCAATCTGCCGCGTGACGTTGACGATCGCTGCAGGCTTGCCATTTCCGGTCACAAGCGTTTTTCGGTCGGCGGCACCTTCACGCACGACCGCCACATCTTTCAAGCGCACGGGATTTGCGGGATCGTCGCTGATAACTGTATTCGCGATGTCTTCGATTTTGGTGAATTGTGAATTTGCCACCACCAGGAACTGTTGGTAGTTTGCGTCCAACCGGCCCACGCTCGAGATGTTGTTGGTGGCTTGCAAACGATCCGCGATGGCGACGAGGCTTAGCCGCTGCGCGACCGCTTTCTGAGGATCGACAATCACGGAAATCTCACGCGTGTCGGTGGAGTCCACCTCAATGCGAGCAACTCCCGGAACCTGACTGAATGCGGGTCGCAGATTGTAAAGCGCATAGTCGCGTAGGTCTGAGTTCGGAACATTGCCATTCAATACCAGACTGAGAATCGGCCAGACTGTCGGACTCATCCGTTCGACTTCGATTTCCGTGCTTGCCGGAAGGCCAGCACGAGCTTCATTGACCCTGGCCTGAACAAGCTGCAGCGCCTGCTGCATGTCCATATTGTCGGCAAAGAAAACTGAAACTTCGGCGCCCCCACGGATGGTGCGCGACCGGACGCGACGTACCCCCAGGACCGTGCTCACCTGCTCCTCGATGGGGCGGGTAATGGTCAGGAGCATGGTGTCGGGTGAGAGGTCGCCGCTGTGAACGAGAACCACGATGCGCGGAAAATTCAGCTCAGGATAAATGTTGCTCGGGAGCTGGTAGAGTGCCACGAAGCCGGCAATGGTCAGAACAATCGTGAGGAGAAACAGGGCGCGGCTGTTTTTGCGGCATGCGCGGACAAGGTTCATTGTTTTACGCGAACCTTCGATTTTTCGGGTAATCCGTAGCCGCCAGTTACAACGACCGTGTCACCGTCACTCATACCTTCGAGGATTTCGGCGAAGCCCCCGCTCTGTATTCCAAGTTTCACCAGAACCGCCTCAGCCTCGTCATTCGTGACTCGGTAGATTTGAGGCTCACCTGTATCGTTCGGATAGACTGCCTGCACGGGAACCAGAAGACGCGGTTCGTTCTGTTTCAGCGGCAGCACAATGGACAAGTACTGTCCCAACTTCAGATTGCGTTTGGAGTTTTCTATCCGAATGCGCACTGTGCCGTTGTTGGTCGCGGGATCCACTGCTGGAAGAATCGACACCACGCGCGCCGTAAATTTCTTGCCCGGAACCGCGTTCGTCTCAAATGCGAAACCTTCCCCCACTTTGATCTCTGCCAACCGCGACGCAGGCACCTGGCCCATCAGTTCGAGAATGTCGATCTGTGCAACTTGGACAGCGGGTTGAGCAGCGGTTCCGTCGACCTGCTCGCCGACGGCAACAAATCGTTTGATCACCACGCCCGCAATGGGCGAGCGCACAACAGATCGCGACACTTGAACCTTCGCAGACGAGAGGCCAGCTTCCGCTTGCCTCAGGGTCGCCGTGTTGACTTGCAATTGCGTGCGCGCATCTTCCACTTCCTTGCGCGACGAGATGCCTCGTCCCAACAATCCCTCTTCCCGCTCCGCTGATAAGCGCGCGTTATCTGCACTCGCTTTTGCCTGAGCGACCGCGGCCTCCGCCTGCCGCTCTTGTTCCTGTAGCAGAGTATTGTCAATCTCTGCCAGTGCTTGCCCTTCCTTAACTCGATCGCCCTCCGCGACAAGCAACTTCATGACGCGCCCTGGTATGAGAGCTGCAACTTTTGCATCACGATTCGGAAGCGCCGCGAGATTGCCTGTGACGATCAGGTCCTGCGAAATCGGCGCGCGTTTGACCTTGGTGACCGTCACTTCAGGAACCGCAGCTTCACTTTTTTCTTCGTCAGCTCCGCCCTTCCCGCAAGCAGTGAGCAGCATCGCAAGAAACAGAACTGGCAGCCCTTTCGCGATCAGCTTAGTCAAGTGGCGCTCCCACAACTTCCTCCAAAGTTGCAAACGCACTCTGCGCGGAAAACAGCGCGTCCAGGTAGGTCTTGCGCACCTCGTTCAGTCGCCGCTGTGTATCGAGCAACGTCAGTAAGCTCGACTTCCCCGACTGGTAGCTATCTTCGGCCATCTGCTCCAACCGAAGGGTGTCGGGTACGACGCGCTTGCCGTACTGCTCTACCTGGTGTACTTTCGCGGCGTAATCGTAGTATGCCGCCGCCACTTGTGCCGACACGGTCGTCCGCTGCGACGCAACGGTGAGCCGAAGAAGTTCCAAGCGGGCTTTCGAAAGCGCAATTTCCCCCTGGTCGCGGTAGAAGATCGGCACCGTCGCCGACAGTCCCCCCTTGCCTCCGTAGCGAAAGTCGGGCGGCGAGTTGAAGTCCGCTCCCGCAGACAAGCTCAGGTTTGGGATTCTCTGTGCCTTGGCCAGTTCCAGTTGCCGCTCCTCAATATTCAGATCCTGAGAGGTCTTAAGCAAGTCACCATTCGTCTGAAACGCCTGATCGATTATGGTGTTCAGAGGTCCCACCTTCGGAACATTTTCGAGTTCTCCCTGCAGAACAAGATGTTCATCGAAACCTCGATTTAGCAAGGCCGCCAGTCCCACCTCTGCTGAACGCTGCGCTTGCGCTGTCGTCTCGTAGTCGGCGGATGCTCTCGCCAGTTCCACTTCCGCCTGCAGGACCTCCAGTTGGGCCACGTCCCCTGCCTCGAACCGCTGCTGCGCCATATCGCGGATGCGAGTCGTCAAATCAAGCGCCGTCTTGGCTTGTTCCGTCTGCTTCGCAGCCGACAATGACTGGTAGAAGGCCTCGCGGGTGCGCCTTCGAACCTGCCGTCCAAGCACAGCGATGTCTATCTCCGTCGACTTCTGCTCTTCCCTGGCGACAGCGATTCGCTTGCCTCGCTTGTTGCCCAATTCGACCGGAAGATCGAGAGAAACGCCCTCGTGCGGCGTATCGCGAGCCGCCGTGAAGCTGATAGTGGGATTTGGCAGCTGCCGAGCCGTGGTGATCCCGGCTATCGCAAGGGCTCGCCTCTGACGCGCTGCGCGTAGCTCCAGGTTTGCCGTTTGGGCCGCGTCCAGAGCACCTCGCAAATCGAGGGGTGGCGACTGAGCCAGCGCCCCTGGCAAACAGAACCAGAGAAGTACGATTGAAATCCGGAGGGCCGCTTTCCTGAGGATCTCGGCTTCACATGCGTGCCTGGACATTATTTACGATTCACGGTGCTGATTTTTGCAGATTGAAGATTAAGCCAACCTTAAGCCACGAGCCCCATGCTAGCTTGATTCTCCAACCTTTGGCAGTCTTTGTTAATCTGACACTTGAAATGAGAGTGTTGATTGTCGAAGACGAGAAACGGTTGGCTGGAAACATTGCCCAGAGCCTCCGGGAAAGCGCCGGCTACGCTGTGGACTACGCTCCCGACGGCTCCGAAGGCCTTCACATGGCGCAGTCTAATGCATACGACGTCATCATTCTTGATTTAATGTTGCCCGGTTTGGATGGTCGAAGCGTTCTGCAGCGTTTGCGCAGCGGGGGATGCAACTTCCCGGTGCTTGTTCTAACGGCTCGCGACGACAAGGAAACCCTAATTCAGGTTCTTAACGACGGGGCCGACGATTATCTTTGTAAGCCCTTTGACCTCGGGGAACTCATCGCGCGAGTCAAGGTCCTGATCCGGCGGGGAAAAGGCCAGACCACAGCAACACTTCGCTTCGGAAGAATCGAAGTGAATACTGCCGATCGAACGGTGCGACGCGAGGGGGCGGTCGTCACCTTGACGGGGATGGAATACCGCGTCATCGAATATCTTGCCCATCGTCGCGGCGCTGTCGTGACCAAGACCGAACTGCTTGAGCACCTTTACGATTTCAACTGGGAGCGCTTCAGCAACGTCATTGAGGTGTACATTTCAGGTCTCCGCAGAAAGCTCGAAAATGAAGGAAGAGACAGGGTCATACACACGATTCGCGGCCACGGTTACACCCTGAAGGAATAGCATGCGGTCTTTCTCAATCAAACGCCGAATCGTGATAGCGGTGGTAGTCACCGAGCTGGTGCTCGTGGCATGTCTGCTCTTTCTCGCTACTTCTGTGATGCGCTCACGTGCGGTCCGATCATTCGACACGGCGCTTCATGGACGGGCGCTGGGGTTGGCCGCCTTAGTCCGATATACCGAGGGCCCGCAGCCTGAACTTGTTTTCGACAAGTCTCAAATTCGCGGTGCGATGGGAGAAGGCAGCGCTGATTGGTTTCGCATCGAGACGCAAGATGGCCGGGTGCTGGCCTCTTCGCCGCTCCCGGGCGTGGATTCATCGGGCGCCGGCCGCAAGTTAGATGCTTGGGACTTCTGGTCGAACGGTACTCCTTATCGAGCCGTACGACTCCACGATGTCCCAGTGCTGGACTCGGAAGAGGATGCGCCCAAAGAGCCCGCAACTCTGCAGGTAGTGTATTCGGCTAGCACTAGCGAGATGAAGAAAGATTTGAATCGGGCGTTTCTCAGCATTCTCCTGGGCGGGATTCTGCTCCTCTCGATCTCGATGTACGCCAGTGTTCGCGCTATTGAAAAAGGTTTGTCCCCTCTATCTGAACTTGCAGAAAACGCAAGCGTGATTTCGGCCAGGGACTGGAGATTCCCAGTTCCACCTTCGGCAGCAAAGGTCACTGAGATTGCGCCGCTGGCGTCCGCCTTGTCGGAGATGGTAAAGACCCTGCACGCCGCCTTTCAGCAGCAGCGCGACTTCACCAGCAACGCCGCTCACGAATTGCGCACGCCGGTGGCAATTCTAAAATCGACGCTCCAGTCGCTTTTGCAGGAGCCGCGATCAAGCGAAGTTTATCGTTCCGGCATATCGGACGCCCTCTCCGATCTGGCGCGGCTCGAAATCTTGTTGCATTCCATGCTCCGACTGGCTCGCGCAGATCAGCAGGGAGACCCCGCCGCGGTTGCTGAGCGTTCCACAATCGACGTCGTCGGTACTTGTGAGGCTGCAATCGCGCGCCTCTCTCCACTTGCAGCGAGTCGGGGAGCAACCATTTCACTCAACGCACCCTCTGAACCATTGCATGTTCGAGCCGAGCCAGAAGACCTCGAAATCGTATGGGCGAATCTGATCGAAAACGCAATTCGCCATGGCCGTCCTGACTCAGAAATCAAGGTAATCGCCGAACGCCGCAACGGTTGCGTCACCGTCGCCGTGCTTGATAACGGGGACGGTATTCCGCCAGCTGCTATCCCCAGGATGTTCGATCGCTTCTACCGCGGAGATCAGTCACGCTCACGAGAGTCTGGAGGCTATGGATTGGGATTAGCCATCGCCAAAGCTTTCGTTGAAGGCTACGGAGGATCGATCTCCGCCTCCTCGCTTGCCCCGCGCGGAACCCGTATCGGAGTGGAACTCCCCATCAGCAACTAGTCGCGTCAAATCCATGGTGTTTCTGTGAATGCTCGGTCCTGTGATGTTCGGCCCCGCTCAGCTGCTACGAGGTTGTGCCGTGTGCTGTTGGTGTCAACGCTCTTCGTGCTCGCTTCGAACGTAGTGGCGCAACGTAGTTACTTTCTCTCGCTCGCCTTGCCGCCTGCTCCTGCGGCCAGCGAACCGCAGCCGCCATGCGGGCGGGAAGCCGTTCCGGCATACCCGGGGCTGGGCGATCCGGCGGTCGTCAAGTCGTGGAGCAAGTCCGATTTTAGTCGTGAGTGGAAACCGTCTGCATGCACCCTTTGGAGCGAAGAGGGGTTTACGGCGTTAGTGACAATTTCCGCCCGCTTCCAGGTTCTGGTTGGAGCAGACGGTTTGCTTCAGCACATTGGCGCGATCTCACAACTCGCGGGGACGCAGTACTGGTCCACTACGCGCAAGCAGTGGCGGACCTTGATCACCGACGCCTACGCGCTGGCAGGTTCGCAGCCGGATCAACGCAGAGCAGACTTCACGGTGGATGAACTGAAACCGGGCAAACCCTTCTACTTCGAACAAGTCGACAATCTGTCTGGGAAAACAATTTATCGGATGAACATTCTCGAAGCGTCCGCAGACCGGATCGTCTTCGAAGTAGAGAACGTCAGCACCATGCGTTACCACTTCCTTCCCGTGTTCCACCCTTCCGAATTGCAATCGATTTACTTTTTCGATCGTGAATCCGACAAGATCTGGCGCTACTACAGCATTCTGCGAGAGGGTAAAAATGCGAGCCGACTGGTCGCGGGAAACGAGGCTTCCTCGGTGAACCGCGCCGTCGCGTTTTACCGTCACATGGTTGGCATTCCCTCGAACCAGGAACCGCCGGCAGCGCGCTGAACATTTGGCGTTTTGAGACGACTCTGAAGACTTCCCGAAAGCTGGCTGATGCGACAGTACCGCTACCCGGTATAATTTGCCGGCCAACCGCCGATGGCGGCTTACGCGATAGCAAGGGGAAGTAAACACCGCAGCGATCTCTCGCAGCAAAGATCGGGCTCTTACCATGACATCAGACCTAAATCGTCGCGAATTCCTGAAAATCTCCGCTGCTGCGGGTGCCGCCCTGGCCATGCCAACCACAGGACACACCGCTGCTTCCTCCAAAATGATTGGTATCCAGGTAGGAGCAATCTCGTTCGTGGATGAAGGTACCGAAAAAGTCCTCGATGTACTGCAGGAGCGCGCCGGCGTGAATACGCTCTTCCTCGCGGTGTTCACTTACGGTCGCGGCATCGCGGGACGGCAAATTCCTGGCCAGCCTCTGCCTGATCACGGCAAGCAGGAATACGACCTGAATTTTCACGGTGGAAACTTCGCCACGCCCCACCTGGAGTACTACAAGAACACGGTTCTGAAAGATACCCGCGCTCCCGATCACGGCAGACCTCGACATCCTCGCTGAGGTGCTCCCAGCCGCCAGGAAGCGCGGGATGAAAGTCATCTGCTGGCTAGAGGACGTGTTTCGCGCCGACTTGCCGAATATTCATAAACTGCAGGAGCGGGATCTGTATGGGCGAAACGCCGAGACGCTGTGCGTCAACAATCCCGAGTACCGAAATTTTTTGACTGGACTGGTCGAGGACTACGCCCGCTCCTACGACATCGACGGAATCATGTGGGGATCGGAAAGGCAAGGAGCACTCTCAGACGGCCTGGGAGCGACTCACGATGTTCCGCCAGTCGATCCCGGCAACGTGACTTGCTTTTGTGAGTTTTGTCAAAGCAAAGCGAAAGCTCGAGGCATCAACCCGGATCGCGCCCGGCAAGGCTTTCTCGAGTTGGAGAAATTCGTTCGCTCGGCGCGCGGCGGGAAACGGCCGGTAGATGGCTATTATGTTCAATTCTGGCGGATTCTCTTGCGCTATCCCGAACTCGCCGCTTGGGAAATGCTTTGGACCGATAGTCTTCGGGAGACTTACGCTGCCATCTACGAAACCGTAAAGACGGCCAAGCCGACGGTGCCGGTGGGATGGCACATCTGGCACAACAATTCCTTCAATCCCATCTACCGCGCTGAGCAGGATCTTCACGAGCTTTCGGCATATTCTGATTTTATAAAAGTCGTCATGTACAACAACTGTGGGGGCGAGCGCATGGCGCTGTACGCAGACAATATTGGCTCGACCTTGTATGGAGACCTGTCAAAACAGTCCTTGCTCGACGTTAATTATGCATGGATGGGCCTCCAGGAGGGCCGGTACGACCAGATCCCTCACACAGGCCTGTCCGCCGACTACGTCTACCGCGAAACTAAACGTGCTCTTGATGGAGTAGCGGGCACCAAAACGCTGATATGGCCGGGCATTGATATCGACATACCGACCGAGTCCGGCAACAGCAAATGCACACCTCAAAGGGTAAGGCAGGCAGTGCAGGCAGCCTTCCGAGCGGGCGCACCGGGAGTCATTCTGTCACGCAAGTACTCCGAGATGCGGCTCGCAAACCTCAGTGGGGCGGGCGATGCGATTCGGGAGTTGAAGCAGGCCGGTTGAACCTAGTGATCTAAAAACTCCGGCAATCATTGTTTTTCCAATCACGTGAGGCCGACAGGAGTATTCCTCTTGCCTACGAAATCCAAATACTCCCGGCTTTCCATTCGAATCAGGTCAGCAATCCTGCTGATCGGCGTGGCCTTCATAGCCTTGCTCGCAAACGCGGCAGATGCCCCGCTAATCTTGAATCACGTCTCCGTGATCGACGTAGCCAATGGAGCTATTCAGTGGGACGCTGCTATCTCGATCGTGGGTGACCGAATTGTCGACATTGTGCCAAGTGTGAGACTTCGCGCACCAAAGACAGCGCGCGTGATCGACGCAACCGGGAAGTTCGTCATCCCCGGTCTGTGGGACATGCACGTACACACGATATTTGGGGACTGGTTGCCTAAGGACGAGAAAATCATCCTGCCGCTGTTCGTTGCAAACGGCGTGACTGGTGTTCGAGACATGGGAGGAGATCTCGACCAGCTGAAAATCTGGCGGACAAAGATCGCTTCCGGAAAACTTCTGGGTCCGCGAATGGTCATCTCCGGGCCCATGCTGGATGGCCCGATACCGCGCTTTCCCAGTTCCGCTCCAGTGAAAAATGCTGCTGACGGCAAGCAGATCGTCGACGACCTGCAGAAATCAGGCGCCGACTTCATCAAGATTCAATCCCTGATTCCCCGTGACGGTTATTTTGCAGCCGCCGATGAAGCCAAGAAACTCGGCATCCCCTTCGTGGGTCACGTCCCGGACGCGGTGCGCGCCGCCGAGGCTTCGAACGCCGGCCAGCGCAGCATCGAGCATCTCACCGGCATCTTCGAAGGCTGCTCCACCATCGAAGACCAATTAATGAAGGGACCGAAAGGCCCAGGCCGGTTCGTGGAAACCTATGATCCCGCTCGGGCAAAGGACTTGATTGCACTCCTGGCGAAGAATCAGACTTGGCAGGTGCCGACTCTCGTTTGGGAGCACGGCCAGTGGCTGATCGACGAAAGCGATTTTGCGCGCGACCCTCTCACGAAGTATGCCTCCGCGGCATGGAGAGATCGCACATGGCCGATGTTCACCAAGGACATCCTGAAAGACATGGATACCGACCCATTGTCTGTCCGCGAGCGCTTCACTCAAATGGAACTGGAAATTGTGAAGCAGATGCATCAAGCTGGGATCCCTTTCCTCGCAGGGACCGACACCGCCGCGGGGGTTCACGTCTTCCCAGGATTCAGTTTGCACGAAGAGCTGGCTTATTTCGTCAAAGCGGGATTCACGTCCCTGGAAGCCTTGCAGACGGCTACCCGCAATCCTGCCCAGTTCTTGGGCAAGACTGCCGAAATGGGATCGGTGGAGCGCGGCAAGATTGCGGACCTGGTCGTTCTCAACGCCAATCCGCTCGACGACATTCACAATACGCAGAAGATTTACGCAGTCGTACTCGCCGGACGATTCTTCTCGCGGCAACAGCTGGACGATCTGCTGCGTGCGGTTGAAACAGCTGCATCCGACTCCAGGTAGCACTTTCCCTATTTCGAACCAGCTTACGAATCATTCCTTAACGTTTCGTTGTATTTCGCTTCTTGATGTACTATCGTCGCGGCGTATAAAACCCCGTTGCAGGAGCGCCCCAATGGACCGACGCAGCTTCTTTAAGTCCGCCGCCGCGACTGGACTCACGATCGGCTTGGCCAAGGCCACTTCCCTTGCTACCACTCCCGAACACAACTGGGATAAATACGATTGGGGATCGGGGCCCGCGGTTCCCGACCGGCTGTATCAAGGCCCGTTTCCACAATATGGCCCGGGCGCGGTCATTCCAGACAGCGATGTCGTCATGATCACATCCCCATCCCAGGAGATCGTCCCCAACTATGGCATGGGCCTCGTGTCCTACGTCTCCGACGATACCGGGCCACTCCATCTTCCCGGCCAAACCCAGGAACAGACGCTCGAGGATCTGATCAAGCTACCGTTCGCGCAGAAAATCTACATCCGCCCCAACTGGCGCGATGTTCAGAAACAACCCGGCCGCCTCGACTTTCCCGACTGGTGGAAGATTACGTTCGATCTCGCCCGCCGGTACGACAAGCGCATCGGTTTCCGAGTTCAGCTGGAGAATCCGGATGTTCCCGAACCAGGTATGCCGGACTTCCTCATCAACAAGGTTCCTTACGTGAAGCTCAAGGGCGAGTGGAAGGGCAACCCCGCGGAAATGCGCTACCGGAAAGATAACCGCGTGCCGCGTTACGATCACCCTGCGTATCAAGCCGCGTTTCGCGAGCTGAATGGACTGCTTGCCGCCGAATTGAACGGTCACCCTCAGGTGGAATTCGTCGACACGATGATGTATGGGTTCTGGGGCGAAGGACATACCTGGCCCTACGAGGGCAACCCGTTCCCCAGCCAGTTGGTTGCTGAACAAACCTGGGCCAATATGTTCGAATTGCAGTTGGAACAATGGACCAAAATCCCGCTGGCGACAAACACGCAGCCCGACTTCAGCAATGTCGGCAACGCCGACATGGTCGATCGCACCATGCGCAGCAGTAACTGGTTGCGTACCGACACGATCTTCATTGAGAACACGCAGATCGAAGCGCTCAGCTATCGTCCCCCATGGGTTGCTGCCATTTGCGAGGTTGGGTTCACCACTGGCGATCCGAAGGAACTTCGCATCGACGAAGATGGAATTACCTATAACGAACAGATCATCTCGCACGCAGCCGACGTGGGCGTCAATTACCTGTCGCTGTGGAGTTGGCACAACCAGTCCGCGCGCAGCATCTTGAGCTACTACGAAAAATACCCCGGGCCCATCGACCAGATGGCGCGCCAGATCGGCTACCGCATCCGCCCATCGTTTATCTGGGCCTTCGCTCGCGACGGGGCGACTGGTCTGGTCATCGGACTTGCCAACGATGGCATCGCCTGCGTTCCAGGAGTGCTGCGCTTGAGCATTGTGGGCGATGACAACAAGGTACGTGTGTTTGGCTGCGTCGACGCTGGGTATCCGAAACCGACCGGTGTTCATCAGGCCATGTTGATGCTGCCAGCCGACAGCAAATGGGAAGGCCTGCGGCTGAAAGCTGAACTTGAGGTCAAGGGCGTGCGCTATCCGGTGCGGTGGGCGTGCCGACAGAAGCTGAACCCTGATGGCTCTTTGACCCTGCGGCACAATTACAATCCGGAAAACCCGCTAGTGTAATCGGCGAATCGATCCCGTGGAGAGCGAAGGGCGAGAGCGGAAGCCGAATATTGCCTATTGAGTACTCGCCCCTCTGCTTGTTGTTCTTCAAAACTTCTTCTGGAAATGCTGGACCGGCTGAGTCCATGGTGGCAGGGCCTTCCCTACCCTTCGTAACGTCCTCTTCCCTATCCACGGACTAACAAGATTCCTCAGCAGCGCCGATGGAAGACCAAGGTAAGTCCTTCGGAAGACCATTGCCGGAAAGTCGGCGAATCTCCGTAGGCGAATGTCCCTGCGTAGGAGCGTTGCATGGGAAAGAAGCGCAATCGTTCGAAAGAGAGTAACTCGCGGTCGGCAGTCCTAGCAGGCAGGGACAAGGCTTTGTGTCTGGGAAAAGACTGCGACTACCCAAAAGAATTGCGCCGGCTGCAGATTGAGCTAGTCAAGCTCCAGGAGTGGGTGCGGCACAAAGGATTGCGAGTGGTGGTCTTGTTCGAGGGCCGCGACGCGGCCGGCAAGGGCGGCGCCATCAAGAGAATTACAGAAAGCCTCAACCCCCGGATCTGCAGAGTGGTTGCTCTCGGAACTCCAACCGAGAGGGAAAAAACACAGTGGTATTTCCAACGCTATGTCGCCCATCTGCCCGCCAGTGGCGAAATCGTTCTCTTCGATCGGAGCTGGTACAACCGGGCCGGCGTCGAACATGTAATGGGATTTTGCAGTGAAGGCGAGTATTTCGAGTTCCTACACAGCTGTCCGGAATTCGAGCGAATGCTGATTCGGTCCGGCTTGATTCTGGTGAAGTATTGGTTTTCGGTAAGCGATGAAGAACAAGAGCACCGCTTCCAGCAGCGCATGCTGGACGTGACCAAACGGTGGAAGTTGAGCGCGATGGACTTGGAATCCCGGCGGCGCTGGGTCGACTATTCGCGCGCCAAGGACGAGATGTTCGCGTACACGGACATCAAGCAGGCTCCCTGGTACGTGGTCAATGCGGAAAATAAGAAAAAAGCCCGGCTCAACGTGATGCGGCACCTCTTGAGTCTCGTCCCTTATGAAGATCTCACCCCAAAACCCCTGAAGCTCCCACCTCTCGAAAAAACAAAATATCTCCGGCCTCCAATGCATGACCAGACCTTCATTCCCGAGGTGTACCGGTGAGTTTCCACAACAGCTTCGAAGTCGGGGAAGCTCATGCCGAATGACATATTTCGCCTGTTTCCGATCGAAGGAAGCAAAATTCTTCTCGTCTTATTCCTCTCTTTCCTCATAGGCCTGGAGCGGGAAGAACGCAAAGCGAGTCCCGAGCGCTATTCCTTTGGGGGCGTGCGCACTTTCCCTCTGATTGGCCTGATCGGATACGTCATGGCGCTTCTCGCCGGGAACCAGTTGATCGCGGTAGCGTTGGGCTTCGCGGTGGTTGGAGCGCTCCTGGTAGTTTCTTATACCCATAAGCTGTCTACCGAAAACAATTCGGGCGTCACCACTGAAGTTTCCGCGCTCGGCACTTATTTGTTGGGGGCGTTGGTCTGCCACGATCAACTTTGGATCGCCACCACCATCACCGTCACCAGCATGTTTTTGCTGGTCCTTAAAACCACTCTGGAAGGTTTGACCCAGCGCATCCCCCCAGAAGAGATATTCACCTTCACCAAGTTTTTGTTACTAACCGCGGTCATCCTTCCAGTTCTGCCGCGCGCCGCGTTTACACAATTTCAGATCAATCCCTTTAAAACCTGGTTGGTAGTGGTGGCCGTCAGCACGGTTTCGTATGGCAGCTATCTGCTACTGAAACTGACGCATGGACGAAACGGCGTGCTCCTTTCTGCACTGTTGGGGGGCGCGTATTCCTCTACGGTCACCACCATCGCGCTCGCACGTCGATCTTCCACAGCACAACAGCCGCATCTATTTGCCGGAGGGACTTTGATCGCTTCCGGCATGATGTATCTCCGGCTGGCACTGTTGCTGGCCATCTTTAATCGTGGCCTACTCCATGTGCTAGGCATTCCCTTCACTCTGCTGGCGGGTTCGGCACTGCTCGGGGGATGGATGTGGTCGCGTCTCCCCGATCCATCTTCCCAAAAGAGTGATCGCAAACTTCAGCCGGCAAATCCACTGGAACTTCGAGCGGCGATGCTGTTCGCAACTCTCTTTGTCGCAATGGTGATCGTGACACACTTGGCGATCGTTTATTTGGGCAACAAAGGCGTGTACGCGCTGGGTGGAATTATGGGACTCGCTGACGTTGATCCATTCATACTGGGCATCGCCCAATCCGCTGGGCATGACGTGCCCGTTGTCGTTGGCGCTGCTGGAATTGCCGTAGCGGCGGCCAGCAATAATGTAGCCAAGGGCTTCTATGCGTATTGTTTTTCAGATCGCAAGACCGGCTTGCCGAGTCTTGCGTTGCTTTTAAGCCTGGCGTTGGCAGGACTCGTGCCATTACTCTGGCTGCTACGATGACGCTTTGGCTGCCCGACGGCTCACCCCGCAGGAATCACATCACGACGTATGGGCGGAAGAGAGTAATGTAGCCGTGGTCGCGAATGGCCACGACGCGCGCCCTTCAGGCAGAGCCCGGGAGCCCTCTCCTTCTCATCAAAGAAACCATCTACATGAACAGGACATTCCGATCGAATATAGCGTCTCGCTCTTACGCGGAGACCGATACACGGCTTCCGTCATATCCGTTCGAAAAAGATGAAACATTCCTCTACGACAGATGCATTCGGCAAATCGTCTCCGGCCGCAAGAGATCTGAACGCTGCAGATGGTCAGACCGGCTCATTCGTCCTTGCAGTGATCTGGTTGCGAACGTCCCATAACTCTTTGTAGAACAGATGTTCCATTCGTTGATGGAGGACTTCAACCGGAGTTCCCATGGTGCCAATCACCCCGCCGCCAATAATGCGCTGTGCCAGCTTGAGATGATGAAAACGGAACAGGTGCATGCGCTCATCGAAATCAAGCATGCGCTCAGCTAAATCATGCAGCCCAAAGAATTCACCGTGTCGGCGATAAAGATCAATCACTGACAAACCGGCCTGGTGCAGTTGACGATCAAATGCTTGGCCCAGGCGGGGTCCGATGTGAAGCAGGGCGAGAAATCCGGGAGAATCCAGGCCACTGCCATGCCCCAGCCCTCCGCGAATAATGTGATAGTCGTACGGTGTGATGGTCTCGAGCACGTGCAACATGGAGATCGGATACTCCAACTCCATATTGGCACGTCGCATCAGCCGCCCGGCATTCAGGAAGTCACCGCTCTCGACGCACTGAAGAGCTCGTTCAATTTCAAACGCGGCGCCCTTCATCAATAGCTCCGAGGCCTGGTGGACGACCTGGAAGGTCATTTCGTCCGGATGGCTTAGTTCTGCCGTATTTTTCTGCAGCGCCAGGAGTTCATCGGTGCGCAGGTAGCGCTCGTAATCGGAGGCTCCTTGGCCCGGCAGAATGGGTTTCCGCAGATCTTCTGCTTTGTCCATGCAGTGTGGAAGGTCCTTTGGTGTCATGTTCGTTCTCAGAAATCGTACCACTCATCGGTGTTGTGAGCGCCCTTTCCTTAGCCGCCTGATGGACAACCTGAATGTTTGAGCAATAAACTCAATAGGGGGCATCGCTGTCTGCGAACCCATAATTTCCCATGAAACTCGTTACTTTTGAAAACTCTGTTCGACAATCGCGTATTGGCGGCGCGATAAGCGGTGATCGAATCGTCGACCTCAATTCCGCCTATGCTCTCTACCTGCGAGACGTCCGGCGAGAAGGGGCATATGCGAGATTGGCGGATGCAGTCGTACCCACCAATATGCGTTCATTGTTTGAGGGCGGCGACACCAGCCTCGATGCGGGTCGGACCGCCCTTGAACACGCCCAGAAGCTGAGGGGCGATGCGGCAGGAGTGCACGGCGAGCCCATTTTCTACACCGTCGCCGATATCAGCCTGAAGGCGCCGATTGTACCCAAGAAGTTTTTCCACACCGCGGGAAATTTCCGGGAGCACCACGAGGAGGCTACCAAGGCAGGCTTCTCGCATCCGGTGATGCCATGGATTGTCTTCTTCCAGAATGTGGATGCCATTATTGGCCACGACGAGCCGGTGATTTATCCCGAACACCTTACGCAAGAGCTGGACTATGAACTTGAGCTGGCTGTGGTGCTGAAAAAGTCTGGCAAGCACTTCAGTCCAGAGGAAGCCGCCAGCCACATAGGCGGATATGTCATTTTTAACGACATCACCGCACGCGATATCCAACGGCGGGAAATGAAGTCGGGCGTTTTCAGCTTCTGCAAGGGCATCGATACGTTTTGTCCCCTGGGGCCGTGGATCGTAACCGCCGACGAAATCTCGGACCCTCACAACCTGGCGATGGAGCTGCGCGTTAATGGTGAATCCCGTCAGCGCTCGCACTCTGGAAAAATGTCGGTCAAAATCCCCGAGATTCTGTCGCACTATTCGCCAATGGGCTATAGCGCGGGGGATGTCGTATCAACTGGCACGGTGTCAGGTGTGGCCGCCTTCAGTGGCGACCCCAAGGCTTGGTATCTGAAGCCTGGGGACGTGATGGAATGCGAGATTGAGAAGATCGGCATTTTGCGCAATCGGGTAGTTTCCTGGCAGGAAGCTTACGGGCAGAAGCCGGCAGCAATGGCAACGCAGGAAGCCCTGAGGTAAGGAACTTCAAAAATGACCGTGACCATGAAGGATCAAGTCTGGGTCAGCGAGCTCAATGCACGCGCGGAAATTCGATCCGCATTTCCGAAGGCTCCGATCCGCTTTTACGACACGACACTGCGTGACGGCGAGCAGACCGTGGGCGTGGTTTTATCGCCTCAACAGAAGCTGGAAATCGCCCGCCACCTGGACGCCCTCGGCGTGAGCCGCATCGAGGCCGGGTTCCCGCGAGTTTCCGCGGAAGATGGCGAAGCCATTCAACTCATGCAAGCCGCGGGATTGAAAGCCGAGCTTTGGGGATTCTCGCGCGCGGTGAAGGCCGATGTTGAAGAGCTCATCCGGCTGGGTTTGCGGGCTTCCGTGATTGAGGCTCCTACCAGCGACATCAAGTTGAAAGCATACGGAATCACACGCGACGAAGTGCTCCGCCGTGTCTCCGACGCTATCTCATTCGCGAAGCAGAATTCGATTACCGTCGCTTTCTTTGCGGTGGATGGCACACGAACGGACCTCGAGTTCTTGCGAGAAGGTCTACACAACGGCGCTCGAGGCCGGGGCGGCTGAAATCGTCGTGGTTGATACTATCGGCGCGTGTGGACCGGAAGCGGTCGAGTTTCTGGTTCGACAGACTCGCGAATGGGTCGGCCCGCAGGTCCCAGTCCACTTCCAC
Organism: uncultured Acidobacteriota bacterium; assembly: GCA_963745435.1. Classification (GTDB taxonomy): domain Bacteria; phylum Acidobacteriota; class Terriglobia; order Terriglobales; family Acidobacteriaceae; genus Gp1-AA133. The sequence continues at coordinate 136,125 of CAVUXK010000014.1, forward strand.
GGGCACAACGATTTCGGGATGGCCACGGCGTGCGCAGTGGCTGCCGTGCGGGGCGGAGCGTCGTGGATTCAGGGCACGATCAACGGGATGGGAGAGCGCGCCGGCAATGCGGACATATGTGAGATCGCGCTAGCGCTGCGCTGCCTCTACGACGTGCCGGTCGTACTGGACCTGACCAAGGTCCGAGAAGTCTCGGAAATCGTGCAGAAGGCCAGCGGCTACACTCTGGAAGCGTGGAAACCTCTCGTGGGCCAGAACCTTTTTATGCGCGAGAGCGGCGCCGTAGCGAGCCAGTTCCACATTCCCGAGGCGATCGAGCCCTACTCCTCGGAACTCGTAAACGCCGAGCGCCACATCGTACTGGGCAAGAAGAGCGGCCTCGACAGCATTGATCTCAAGGCGAAGGAGCTAGGAATTGCGTTCCCTCAGGATCAGCGCGGTCCGATCCTCGCTGCGGTCAAGAAACGAGCCATCGCGAAGCGGGGTCTGCTGTCTGATGAGGAATTCCGCCAGATCGTCGACGAGTTCGCAGGGGCCTTGAAGCGCTGACTACTTTTTGAAGTGAGGCAGCACCGCCTCGCCAAACAACTTCGCCTGGCCGGTGCGGTCATCTCCCCATATTTCCAGCATGATGTGCGTGCAACCGGCCGCACGGTATTCCTCGAGGCGCTCAATACATTCGTCTGGAGTGCCGGCGATCGCACAAACCTTGCGCAGGATCTCGTCGGTGACAGCACTTGCGGCGGCTTTCCTGCCACCTTTCTCCATCGCATCCGCGACGGGCTGAAGTTCCTCGAAGGTCAAGCCCGCACACTGCAGCAAAGCATCCGCAGAGCCCTTGATGTTCTGCACTTTGTTCGCCAGGTACATGGCGGCCTGTTCGCGGGCGCCTTCCTTGCCTTTCTTCGAATCGCGACCGATGCTGCCCACGATCACCGATCCTACAATCAGCTTGGCGGGATCTTTCCCCGCCTTGCTCGCCCCTTCTTCCATGTTCTTGCGGGAATGCCGCACAAAGGCTGGCGTGGTGATGCTTGCCGTCAACAGGCCGTCGCCGACGGACCCTGACATTCTCTGCAGCACGGGCCCGGTCGCGGCTACATAGATGGGCGGGATTCCACGGGGTGTGTGCGCATCATCCTTTAATGGTGGCACGCTCGCCTGAAACACCTTTCCCTCATACTGAAATGCGTCCCCCTGCAAGCACTCCCTTCACGATCTCGATACTCTCGCGCATGACCGTGGCCGGACCGACTTTCTCTCCTTCGCCTTCGCCGATCTCCTTCATAAAGATCTTCGACGCTCCCAAGCCCAACATGAAGCGGTCGCCGGCCAGGTCCTGCATGACGCGCGCCTCCATGGCAATCTGTACCGGATGCCGCGTGTAGGGCGAGATGATGCCCCAGCCGAGTTGAATCCGTTTCGTCGCGGCTGCGATCACCGCGAGAACAGCGGTGGACGACCGCGCCTCAAACCCGTGCTTGCGCCACCAGGGATAAGCCTCGGCAATCCAGAACGCATCAAAGCCCGCCTGCTCGCAAGCCGATGCCATGGCGACCGTCTCGCGCACTGGTTCCATACTGAGTTGCAGAACACCGATGTTGAAGGGAATGGTCATAGTTGTACGATTGACTCCTCGAGTGATCACGAAAGCAGAAGGCTCAGTCCGGGTCGGTCCATGAGTGTTCGAGCCCTTTGATCAGTTCCCACAGGGCACGATTGAGAGGGGTCGGCACACCGGCCTGCTCGCCCCACTTCACAATCGCGCCGTTCATGAAATCGACTTCGGTCTGACGCTTTGCAAGAACATCCTGGAACATGCTGGCACGGTGTTTGCCGGGAGCGTTCGCGCCTTTCTGAACCATCTGGCGAGGATCCCCATGCAACTCGATCCCAAGCGCGTTGGCCACTCCTTCGCCTTCTCTGATCAGATCCTCGAAAAGTTTTCCGGTCGGGGCGAAGCGGGTAGCGGCCCCATGGTGCAGCAGCGTGAGCGCACCCACAGGATTGGTCGATGCGTTAAAGATCAGCTTGGTCCACTGCGCTCCACGGGCGTCCTGCAGCGCAACCGTATTCATACCTGAGCGCGTCATCAGGCCCGCCAATTCCTCGACACGTCGCATGGGGGTTTGAGTCGGTTCAAATGGGCCTATCCAAGTGTCGCCCTTGATGTCGTAACCGATATGGCCGGGGGCAATCGGGTGACCCGCAGGAAAAGTTGTTCCTCGAATGACGTACTTCACATGTTCGGCAAGGATTTCCTCGTTCCCCACTCCGTTCTGCACCGAGCACACCGCCGAATTTTCACCAAACGCGCGAGCCGTCTGCGCAATCGCGTGCCTCGTGTGAATCGCCTTGGTGGCAACGATGCCGTAGTCGCATTGCGGCAACTCGTTCGGATCGCTGGTCGCATGAATCTTTGCCGTGAACTCTTCTGCGCCGGAGAGTCGCAGCCCATTCTTGCGAATGGCCTCCGTATGCTCTTTCCATACGTCGTACGCCCATACTTCGGCCTCCCCGGCCTTGGCCAGGTGCGCCGCGAAAAGGCTGCCGACTGCTCCGCACCCAACAATGCAAATCTTCATCCCAAGGGCCTTCCGGATTCTTGCGTCGCCGTCACCGGCTTGCGGTTTCTGGTGTTTCCTGCCCCGCAAAGAACTTCCACGGAACTTGCGCAAGGCATTCCCCCTCGGTCTTGCCGACACGATACGTGTCCTGCGTGTAAAGGCAGACCTTGCCATCGCGATCGACCACCTGAGGGTGGAGGGAGAAAATCATGTTCTCTTCCAGAGGCACCTCGCTCTTGGCACCAATCGCTGGATATTCGAGCATGGTCGTGCCAATGGAGTGTCCGGACAGGTGTCCTAGCGTGAAACCATGTTTCGAGAACGTCTCGGCCACCACTCGATGAACGTTGCTGGCAAGTTCGCCAGCGCGCATCAGTTTGCGTGCTGCCTCCAGCGCCGCTGGATAAGCGTCCGCCATCTTTTGAGTGGTCGCGCTCGGCTTGCCTCGGAGCAAAGGACGCGAGAACTCCACCCAGTACCCCCCTGCGCCCGTTATCTCCAGCGAGTACAGCAAAAGATCGTCAGCTTCGACGACCCGCTTTCCGGGAACTTTAAAGAACGCCTCTGCCTCGCCGTGTGCACCCGAGAGCAGGATATTCATCATGCGGGGTCCGGCCCCGCGCGCAAAAAAGCGTTCCACCGCGGGAGCCATGATCTCCGCCTCGGTCTTGCCGGGTGCATACGCTCTAATCAGCGCCCAGAATCCATCGAGGATGATATCCATGGCATCGCGCACCTCGGCCAGTTCCTCTTCGCTCTTCACTGCCCGGGCCGTATCGAACTGCGTGTCGAAGGGAACCAGTTCCAGCGATCCGTTCGAGAGTTCCCGGTAGTCCCGAACGGCCATCACGAAATTCAAGCCGTACACGCCGAGCCTCTTCCACTTTCGCTCGAGCGCAATGTCGCGGATCCATTGGCCGGGGATTTCGGGCCAGACATGATCTTTAACCCATGGCTTGCCCTTGTCGCCGATCCAACGCGCTTCGCGCGGGAACACCAGCGTGGGCTCGCCTTCGAGCGGAAACAAGACATACACGTAGCGGTGAACAATCTCGAAGCCCGACATGTAAAACACCGCCCCCTCGAACCCGGCGTACTGGTTGCCGCAGACCAACAGCGCGTCCAGTCCAGCCTTCTCCATCTGCGAACGGATATTTTTGTATCGCCGTGCAATTTCTTTCTGACTTGGCACGTCTGACCTCGGGGCAAATTAGCCGACTAAGATGCGACTCCGCAAAGCTCTGCAGCCGTCAATGCGTAGATCTTCGTGATATCGACCAGCGTCTGAATTTTTACCTTCTCTCCTTCTTTGTCCCGCGGGCCGCTGGAAGGTCCATAGTTGACGGTCTCTACACCGTAGCGGCTCAGGACGCTTGCATCCGAGCACCAGGTGACGACTTCCCTCTCTGGAGGTTTGCCCATGATGCGCTCATGATTGGCGTCGATGGCCCGAATCATTTCGTGACTCTCGTCGATCCGGGCGCCCGGCACTGAGACGTAAGTTTCAAACTCCAAACCAAAGTCGGGATGCTGTTTTTCAAGCTCCAGAAACAGTTGCTGGATATCGCGTCTCGCTTCATTCATCGGAATGGTGGGCGGAACACGGACATCCAGGAAAAGATCCGTCTTCTCAGGAGTGCGGCTGGCCCGCCATGCATGCCCACCGCGAATGCCGCCGAGATTCACGATGGCCTTCTTGCCGCCATGAGCCGCTTTCGTTTCCCAGTTCGCAATCCATTTCAGGATGGGATCCATCAGCGAATGCATCCGGCGTATCGAGTTCATCTCCTCTCGGCCTTCACAGAACGCCGTGTGCACATAAATCCCGGTGCAGGAGATGCGCACCCACATGGAGCCGAAGTGCTCGAGCACGACATGCATGTCCGTGGGCTCACCGAGAATGCACATATCCGGAAGAATTCCGTGATTCACCAGGTAGTGTGTCCCGAAACCATACCCGCGGTATTCCTTGCCCTTGAACTCGCCCCACTGGGTCTTTTCGATTTCACCCGCAACCGCTGCGATGATCACATCGCCCTTCAGCCGGACACCGGCACGTTGCAATGCCTTCACGGCATGCGTGTAGCAGACCAGCGCGCCCTTCATGTTGTAGATCCCGAGGCCGTACAAGAATCCGTTCTTAACCACTGCGTTCGGCTTGTAGCCCAAGCCAGTAAGGAAATCTTCGCGTCCGGTGTTGGACGTATCCATGTGCCCGTTAAACATCAGGTTCTTGCCGCCACCACTGCCGATCCAACGGCCGACTACGTTCGCGCGCCCTTCTTCAACCTCCTGCCATGTGACGTGGAGGCCAAGCTCCTGTAGCGCATTCTGCATGTACTGAGCCATCTGCAGTTCTTCGCCGGTAGGGCTCGGAATATTGATCACGTCGCGCGCCATTGCGACGATCTCATCTTCCTTCACCTGGGCCAGGATCTTCTCTGCCGTTTGAGGGCTGAGGTTCGTCTTGCGAGCTGTCGTTGGTTTCGACAATGCTTTGCCTAATTCCTTATTAGTGTCGATACGCCAGACGAAAGTCGTCTGGATCGGTGCAAAGCTTCTCGTTCCCGTTATCTGTGATCAGGAAGTTGTCTTCCAGTCGCAATCCGCCGCCGCCCGGCCAGTAAACTCCCGGTTCGATGGCCAACACCATTCCCTTCCTGATCGTGCCAGTTCCTGCCTGATGCGCAAAAGGTGGCTCGTGTGCCCGAGCACCAACGCCATGGCAGATGGCATGGGAAGGCTGCCCAGGATATCCACCTTCGGCAATTCGCGCGCGAACCAGACGATCCAACTCAGGGAAACTTGCTCCATCACGCGCGAACGTTATCGCTTCGTTGAATACGCTCAGTAAGAGGTCCAGCAGTTTCTGATACGGAGCGGTCAGCGTCCCCGGACACGCGTTCTTCGTCAGGTCGGTCCAGTAGCCGTCCACGCACACCCAGATTTCGAAGAGTGTAGGTTCGTTCTCCTGGATGGGACGGTCACCGGTCGCAGTGAAGGTCGCGATTCCCTTCCCCGACCAGACCAGCGTGAAGGCTCGCGCCATCTCGACCTTGCCTTTGTATCCCACACCGAGACCATGCACGAAGCCCTCGTACATGCCTCCGACTTCGCTTTCCTTCATCCCCGGCTTCATGTGTTCGCGGGTATAGTCCATGGCCAGCGCGGCCAGTTCGTTTGCCAGGCGCATGCGCTCGACTTCCTGCGCTGTCTTGATGGCACGGGCTTCACTCAACAGGGGAGTCGCGTCCACGACTTGACCGGAGACCTTGCGAAAAGCGTCGAAAAAGAACTGCGTCGGAGTCGTGGGCTCTCCCACCATGCGATCGGCGCTCTGGGTTCCCATGTTGAGTTCAACCGCAACCTTATCTGTGAGGCCGCGCTGCTTTAAGCGTCTCTAAAGCCAGATCAAGGGAGCGAAAGGGGGCGGGTCGGGGGTCGCGCTCGTCGTATCCTTTAAAAAGCTTGAGATCCTCCGTCCACGAATTGCGCTGCGCGTCCGCCAGTTGGGGCTCGAGAACGATCAACGTCGGATCGCCTTCTTGCGGAAAAACCACTGCGTCATATCCCTTCATGCACCAATAGTTGGTGAGATACAGGACATTGTCAGGCGCACGGACGACGAGTGCGCTGACCTCCTGATCCTTCATCAGGGCGCGTACCCGATTCAGCTTCGACTCATCCTTGGGCCAAGCCATGATTGCTTTCCCTCGAGACGCGGCATCCCTCGCCCCGAATTAATGTTTACCAGCTCCCTCGTGTGCGATGACGGGTCGATTCTCATCCTTGAAAACCCATCCCGCCTCCTTGCCCTTGATGAGTCGATAAATCGCCGTGTGCAACGGAGCCTCAATATGCGCACGTTCGGCTTCCCGCGCGATCGCGCCACTCAGAAAATCCACTTCCGTAGGCGACTGTTGGCGGACATCCGAAAGCATCGACGGAGGATGATTTGTCATTGCGCCGATCTTGTTCATCGCCCACGGGTCCTCGTGGAGCATGATCCCAGCGGCAGCGGCTACTTTCTTGCCTTCTTCAATCAATGCATGGAGCAGGTGTCCTAGATCGGAAAACTCCTCCTCGGCCGAAAAGTGAGGAGAGTGCGGAAGCCCCGTCAAGGCCGACACTCCGTTCACCGATGCATTGAAAATCAACTTTGACCACTGTGCCGGACGTGCATCGCGCAATGCTTCGGCCTTCAGCTCGCTTTGCACCAGCAACTCGGCAGCCTCCTGCACCACCGCAAATGGCGTGTTCCGCGGCTCAAATGGACCAAGCCAGGTTGCGGTATTGAGCTCGTACTGGACATGCGTATCGCTGTGCCGTGTTCCGCTCATGAATGTCGTCCCACGGATGACATGCCCACGGGTATACTCCGCGATGATTTCTTCGCTACCCAATCCATTCTGGGCTGAAATCAAAGCTCCTCGGTTAAACCGGTCACCAGCCGCCGCGATGGATGCCTTCACCTGCGTAGCCTTGGTGGCTACGATTCCAAAATCGAAATCCGGCAGCTCGCGAGGATTGTCGGTCGCCCGCAGCGTCACCGAAAAATTATGCGTTCCCGACACTCTGAGTCCGTCGCGATTCAGAGCCTCCGCCTGCTCCTTACGGCGTACTAAAACCCAAACTTCGGCCACGCGCGCCAGATGCGCAGCGTACAAACTGCCGATCGCGCCGCACCCGATGATGCAGACTCGCTTCATGCGCTCGCTTAGGGTCGCCGCTCCACCTTCACCACATCGGCCGCTCGGCCAGTTTCTCCCCTGAGCGCGCGAAACAAGGTGTCTGCATTATTGAATGAGTCGTCGATAAAGACTCCCTTGTCAAACAACGCATCCTGCAATGCGGCAGAGATCGTGTGGATCGGAGCCGCGCCACCTTCCCCCATGCCCTTCGCACCGCTGTAGCTGTGGGGTGATGGCGTCTGGATGTGGCCGTACTTCACGAGCGGCATGTTCATTGCCGTGATCGGGATGTAGTCGCTGAAGGTGCTTGTCAGCATGTTCCCCACAGCGTCGTACACGCAGTTTTCGAGCAGCGCTGCACCGATCCCGTGCGCAGTAGCGCCATACACTTGACCTTCCACAATCGCCGGGTTGATCACGGTGCCGCAGTCGTCCACCGCCACATAATCTAGAATTCTGGGAATAAGGGTATCGCGATCGATCTCGACCACGGCGATATGCAACTGTGACGCATAGGTCATGGTGAGGTTGCCGTATTTCCTCTTCACGTCCGGCACTTTGAAAGGCGCCCGCCAGATATAGCGGCAATTCAGTGTTAGCTCGTAGAGCTCGGCCGGCAACACGGCGCTGTTCACGTTAACGATGTTCGCAAGGCCCCAGTAGTTGATGGACTTCCCGTTCGTCTTCGAGCGAAGTTCCGGGCCCTGCTCGCCCATGCCAAACTCGATCTCCTCAGCCTTGCTCTCGAGCACGAATGCTCCCAGGCGCGTCATTTCAGTCTTCAGCTTCTGTGCCGCGCCGTGGACGGCCGACAGACCCGAGACCGCGAACTGACTGGCGTAGGTCCCCGAGAATCCAGTGTGCACATTCCGTTCGGTGTCAAAACCGGTGCGCACCGTGATGAGATCGGGACTGATGTTCAACACATCGGCGACTACTTGTGCCGCCGTCGTTTCGTGCCCCTGGCCTTGAGGACAGGATCCGACCGCGACCACCACCTCTCCATAGATGTCGAGTTTGCAGTTCGCGCCCTGCGAGTTACCCGAAAAAGGCGCGCCCGGATTCACAATCTGGGACTGGCCGAAGTTGTTGGTCCCGGAATCGAGCGTCGTGCCAATGCCAATCCCGACCATCCGGCCTTCTTTGCGTGCCTCCGCCTGCTTCTTCTTCCAGCTATCCCAACCGATTAGATTCTTGGCGACCTCGAGCATCTTCGGGTAGTTTCCCGAATCGTAGATACAACCGTTGGGCGTGGTGTATGGGAATTCATCGGGACGGATGTAGTTCCGCAAGCGCATCTCGTCGGCCGGAATACCCACTGAGTGTGCGCAGATATCCACCACGCGCTCGAGAAACCAGAGGTGCTGCATGCGCGAGTATCCACGATTGGGACCGACTGGACACTTATTGGTCACAGCCTGGCTGAAATCGATGCGCGCATTCTTGAATCGATAGACTCCCGGGAACACCTGGGACCAGATCACGCATCCCAGCGGCTCATAGCGCGGATAGGCGCCGCAATCATCGATGTGCCGCGAAGTGATCGCGGTGATCACTCCGTCCTTGTCCAGCGCCACGCGGGTGTCACGGAAAGTGCGCTCATTCCCATGGGCGCTCGAAGTCATGTGTTCCGACCGTGTCTCGACCCATTTGACCGGACGGCCACCCGCTTTCTTGGAAGCGAGCGCACAAACCGCCATTTGCGGATAGCTCGTGATCTTGATGCCGAAGCTGCCGCCAATATCGAACGTTTGCACGCGAATGCGGTCGATGTGAACACCAAGGTGCGCGGCCAGGAACTGGATTGCGAAGGATGGAAATGAGTTATTGCACCAGTAGTAGATGCGTTCGTCTTTAGGATCCCATTGGCCGATCACTACGTTGTTTTCCAGCGGCGTGCTCGAAAATCGATGAAAGTGCATGCGCTCGATTTCGACCACCGAAGCCGCTTCTCGAAACGCTTTTTCGACGTCTCCGTACTCGAACACGCCGTTCCACACCTGGTTCGTGCCGGCATCTTCATGCAGGATGCTCGCATCGGTGAGCGCCTGCTCAGCGTCAACCACCGGGTCGAGCGCTTCGTACTCCACTTGCACGGCCTCAGCGCCGTCATCGGCCACCGCCGGGAGAGACGGCCACGATCGCGACCACCGGCTCGCCCTGATACCGGACTTTCGATACCGCCAACGGATAATCCCGAATCTTGCCGCCCGCGTCGGGCGCAATTTCGATGAAAGGCTGAGTCACGGCGGCGATCTCGGAACCGGAGAGCGTGCAGACTACACCGGGGATTTTTTCCGCTTCCGAGGTGTCGATGCTGACAATCTTCGCGTGCGCGTACGGCGATCGAACGAAGCGCAAGTAGAGCATCTCGCGCAATTTGATGTCGTCAGCAAACTTGCCGAGGCCGCGCAGCAACCGCTCTTCCTCCTTACGCGGCAGCGACTTGCCTACCCAGTTGTTGCCATTCCCGCTCACAATGTGCCCCCACTCGCCCCATTCAGCGCGGCCTGCAAACCGTCGATCAACTTCTGCACCTGCTTCCTGCCAAGAGGCTCCAGCAATCCACCTGCAACCGAGGTTAATCGTCCGAAAACCTGGGCCTCTCCTTCCCACGCAACTTTCGTTCCTGCTCCCGAGGGCGCCAGGTTAAAGGCGGCAACCATGCTTACATTGCCTCCGGCCACGCTGCCTTGTCCTTTGTATTGTGCCCGCGTAGGACGCTGAGATTCCGACAGGTGCATCTTCACGTCTGCAATTCCCTTGATATAGGAAATTCCTACGTTCACCTTGACGCTGAAGTGCTCGGCATCTTCCACCGTCAAGCCTCGAAACTCGGGAAGTAGCGGGCCAAACTTATTCGGATCGGTGAGGAAGTCATACACTTCCTCTGGAGTACGCCGCACATCGAACGCCCCCGCAAACTTGATGGCCAAAGCTACGCCCCCTTCACATTCTGCGCAGCCAGGCGAATGGCCTTGAAGATGTTTTGATACCCCGTGCAGCGGCAGGTGTTCCCGGCGATGGCTTTGCGTATCTCCGACTCACTCGGCTCGCGATTCTCGCTGACCAATTGATATGTCGACAACATTAAGCCGGGCGTGCAGTAGCCGCACTGCAGGCCGTACGAATCTCCAAAGGCTTTCTGGATGGGATGGAGCGTTCCATCTTTTTCAAGTCCTTCGACCGTCAGAATCTCGGCTCCATCCGCCTGCACGGCGAACATCGTGCACGACTTCACGGTGACGCCGTTCATCAATACCGTGCAGGCACCGCAATAGGTCGTGTCGCAACCCACGTGCGTCCCTGTGAGATTGAATTCCTCCCGCAGCAACTCCACCAGGAGCATGCGCGGTTCCACGCTGGCAGAGTAGGCCTTGCCATTCACCTTCAGCTGAATCGCGACCTTTTCTACGGCTTCAGGCATAAATGTGACTGACCTCGACCTGCTCGCCGCGAGCGCGCCGCGCCGCGACTTCAATTGCACGCTTTACCAGCGCTGCAGCTAACGTTCGTTTGTATTCCGCCGAGCCCCGCATATCAGGCTGCGGATCTACCGCTGCGCGCACGGCCTCCATGGCAGCCGTGACCGCTTTGTCGTCGATCTTGCTCCCGCGCAGGGCTCCCTCGGCGGCAGTCGCCTTCACCGGAACTAGTCCGACACAGCCCAGAACGATCGCCGCATCCTTGCAGATGTCGCCCTCCATTACCAAATGGACTGCAGCGCTGGCCGTGGGATACACCGGCGCGGAGCGTTTGAATGCCAGGTAAGCCCCCCCACTGTTTTTCTCGGGACTCTTGACGACGATCTCGCTCACCAATTCATCGTGCTCGAGCAGCGTCGTATAGGCATCGCTGATGAAGCCAGAGAGCGGGAGCGTGCGCTCACCGCGCGGGCTCAAGCAGCGGATCTCTGTTTTCTGGGTCAGAAGGACGGCAGCCCAGTCTCCGCTAGGATCCGCTTCCGCCAGGGATCCCCCAATGGTGCCGCGATTGCGGATTTGTGTGTCCGCGATCCCCGCGGCGCAGTCATGAAGAATCGGGACTCGTGAAGCTATGCCGGATTTCTCAATCTCAGCATGTCGCGTGAGGGCCGCAAAGCGCACGGCGCCTTCCTCTTCTTTGATATAGGACGTGCCGGGAATGAAGTTCAAGTCCACCAGGTGAGTTGGATTCGCGAAGCGCAGCTTCATGAGTGGAATCAGGCTCTGACCCCCAGCAAGGAGCTTGGCGTCGTCCCCTAGTTGGGAGAGCATGGCCGCCGCCTCTTTCAACGAAGCCGCACGATGATAGTGAAATGGCCGTGGATACATTTCCTGTCCAGTGTTCTAAAAAACTCCTCAGGACTGCTCAACGCGCGCGAATCCCCATGCTACCGCGATCAAGGCCACCGTGACGATTGCCGAGCCGAAGATCGCCAACGCCGAGGCGTACACGGCCCCATGGCTTACGGTCTGGAGGACCACGCCCATAGGAAACACGAAGGAGCCCGTCACCAGCGCTACGGCGAGCCATGATTTCAGACGGGCGCTGAGCGCTACGCCGTCGAAGGCCGCCCCGAGCACGATCAGCAACATGCCCAGGCCGATCCAGTGCGAGTGTACGTCTACTTGTCGCACATAGTTGTATTTGGTCGAGGCATAGGCATCAATACCGCCGTGAGCTGCAGTTGTGTCTCGCTGTGATGCGCTCGCAAACGCCCGTGCGAGCGATGCTCCCATTCGATCCAAAGTCTGATGCTCCACAAAGACTGCGTAGTGCAAGCCATAGAGCATTCCGAATGCCGCCAAGAAAAGGCCGCCCGCCAAAAGCACCTTGCGTGCCGAACTCATCGCGCGGCTCCGTCGGCTGCATCGAGATTTCCACTGTAGCGAAGAATTCCCACGAGCATGCCGACCAAAGCGATAATCACCAACAAGCCGCCAATATCCGCGATGCCTCCAGCCACCAGCCCGAGGTTTAGCTCGAGTAGCACGAACAGAGGCAGCAGGAGCGACCCGAAAAGCAAAAGCAACACCCAACGCCGCTTCCAACGTTCGCTCAGGAAAACATAGGGCTGCACAAACGACAGCAACATCGCCAGAAGACCGAACTCGATTACGTGTGAGTGTGCCGCGATCTTTACTGCTCTCTCCGCCGCCAGTGAGCCGTAGCTTGCCACTTGCACAACGGTACCGGCGCCGCCATTGTTTGCCGCATCCACCATGTTCTTCAAAATCTGTGCTTCACGGGCTTCTTGGCGATACAGATCCATCCCGGCGTACCACCCGCCATGGAGAAAGTCCGATGAGGATCAAGATCGTTCCCCCGCTCATTAATATGCGCCGTTCCCATGTGCGACTGGCTGGGAAGTCCGGTTCGTCCACGGCTCCACGCCGCGCCAAGCACTTCCAGAGGCCGTAAGCCTCCGCGATGATGACTACGATCAATGCGGCCCCCCCACAATCTGCCAGCACGCTCGCCCACCCGATCGCGACGAACGGACTGTACGCGAAGCCCACATAATGAATCAGAAAAATCCCAACTGGCAGGAGTAGCCCACCTATGAGGAACAACCTTGCTAGTATCTTCTTATGTTTCTGGGAAAGTGCCACGTACGGCTGGATCAGAGCCAGCAGCAGCGCCAGATACCCGGCATCGGTCATATGAACGTGCGTATCGACCTTGGTCCCGTGATCCTCCAGCAACCCACCGATCCGCTCGAAGGCTTGCTTCACGGCAAGTGTGTTCCCCGCGCTCGCCGCCTCCGAGGCTGCCAATAGAGCCTGCCCGGTCTGTCCGCCGTTCTGATGAAGGACAAACACAGCAAAAATGTCCCCAAACAGCATGCCAACCGCGATCAGGGCAATTCCCCCAAAGACCAGAAGGCGACGCGCGCTCATCGGCGCGAACGTTTCGGTGATCTGGGTCGAAACTACTCGGGTAGACATTGCCAGGCTTCTTGTTGCAGTTCTGCTAATGAGTTGATTGCTGATTGCCGCGTCAATCAGCCGCCAACTCTGCTTTGGACGGTCGAAAAGCCGGCATCACGCGCTGTGCGAACAATTGTTGCGTCTTGATGCTCTTCCAATTTTCGAGCCCGCCAAAATTGGACACAATCGCCAGTTCGCCGATGCCGCCCTTCCCTTGCAGGTTTTCGATTTGCCGGACAACCTTCTCCGGCGTTCCGATGAAAGCGATTTCCTGATCCACGATTTCGTCGTACGTCAGCCGGGTCAGAGATTCCAGCGCACCGCTGGCGTAAAAACCGTAGCCTTTGGCCCGCAGTTCTTGCTTCTTCTGTTCCTCTTGCAACGACTCTACAGGCGAGGCATTGAAGGCCAGGAAGTTCAGTAGTGCCTGCTCGACCTCTCGGCGAATCATCGACTCATCGTCGTCGAGATAGACCGGACGGATGTAAACGATATCGGGGGCGTGTCCGTTTTCAGCGCAGGCCTTCTTGTAAATGTTCAGCGGTGCCTCGAGAACTTTCCAGGGAAGTAGAGGCGGCACGAAGATACCCCAGCCCTTCTCACCCGCCCTCTGGTAGGTAATGTCGCTCGTTCCCCCCGTGTAGAACTTCGGATGTGGCTTCTGGAGTGGCCTCGGCACAACGCGAACATCTTTCACTTTGTAGTATTCGCCGTCGTACGAGAACTGCTCCTTTGAAAAAGCCAATTCAAGAATGTCGACAGCTTCGTCGTAACGCGGTCTGCTCTCTTCCAGCGGCAGGGCCGACGGGCCAAAGAGCCACGCGTGGCCGCGCCCTAGGCCGCATTCCAGTCGGCCGTTGGTGAGGATGTCGGCTTCGGCGATCATTCCCGCCAACCGCATCGGGTTTTCCAGCGGAAGCGTATGAAGCGCGGTTCGAAACCGAATCCGCCGTGTTCGCTGCGCGGCCGCCGCGAACATCGCCAAGGGGTTCGCAGAAATGGAAAACTTCTGGAAAAAATGGTGATCAATCACCGAATACACGTCGAAGCCCACGTCATCGGCGTGTTCGATCTGCCGCATGATCTCCCAGATCATGTCGTAGTGCGACTTGCCCGGTGGGGTCTGGATTTCGCAGTAGATTCCGAAACGCATCGTAGTTTGTTCCAATTTGTTCGGATGCCCGTTTTCTACGCGGCCCGCTCTACCAGCTGAGCCGCAGCGCCAACTGAATCTGACGCGGGTTAAAGAGCGATCGCGGTTGCCGTAGAACTGTTCGGCGATCCCTCTATGTAGAAGGCTGGTGCCTGGCAATAGGTTGCACCGCCCGCAGGACAAAAGTCCGCAGCACCATACGCCGTGTTGTAGTAGTTCACGTTCAAGGTATTGAGTAGATTGAAAGCCTCTGCCATGGCCTGCAGGTGCAGTCCCTCGCGTATGCCGAAAGCTGCGCGAAATCCGCAGATCGACGCTCTGGAACGTAGTCGCCCCGAAAGGTGTCGCGCCCTTCGATGCCGACACGATCGTTGTTCCCGAAGATGTCGCCGTTCGAGTCGAAGCCGGCAAATTTGGTGAAGTAGTGCGGGCGTCTGCAGACTCACAATCATTCCCAGTTCCCAATTATTGACCACGGCGATTGATGTTCGTCGGACCCGCTACAGTCGCGTTGCCCACGAACCGATGCGCGACGTGATCGGCGGAGAGGGCGCGCTCCTTGTCGAAGCAGCACGTATCCTGCGGTATCAGCACGAAGCTCGGATTCGGTCCGTTGTCGATTCCCTTCGACCAGGTGTAGCTCGCACCCCAGCCCACGTGCTTGGTCATCCGCTTGTTGAAGGTGACCAACAGGCCGTCCCATTGCGAGTCCCACTTCGAGTCTGCCTCGAAGTCGACTGCAAAACCAAGAAATCCGCTTGGGAACGGGACAACCGGTGAAAACCAAGCACCGAACACCGGGCGATATGAACTGTGGGAAATTCGGACCGCAGTCAGGATTCGCACAATAAATATCCTTCGATCCGGCGCCTCCACGCGAATCATGGAGAATCGGGTGTTGGGTCGGATCCGGCTGATTCACGTTGTAGAAACTCCCCAGGTGAATTCCGCGAACGTGCAGACCGGTAATGTCGAGGACTGCGTCCTTAAACGGCTGAATCTCGACGCCCAAGCTCACCTGCGCGCCGTAAGCAGGCTTGTGATCTTTCGCGAAGCGCACAATGACCGCGTCCAGCGACGGGATCCGGATAGGTAGCCGTGGATCCCAGACTGGGACCCAACAATTGCCTCAAGGCATCCACCATGGTGAAGGGATCTGACCCAAATGCCGAAAGCCGCGTCTTGGCATTCAGAGTCATCTTGTTTGTTCTCACGACCGGGAAATTTTCCGATCGTGCCACCACATGAAGGGATCTGACACATGAGCAGCGGCGAAGGAATCATGCCGTGAAATAACCCGGCTCCTCCGCGAATGACCAAGGAATGACTGCCCGGAATCGCGTACGAGAATCCGGCACGCGGATCAAAGTTCTTTAACGGATTGTTGATTGCAGCGCTCGGCCATGTCTCTCCTTGCCAGCGCAGGCCGTAGTTGAAGGTAAGGTTGCTGGTCGCCCTCCATTTGTCCTGAGCGAACAATCCCTCGTAAGTATGGCCCAGGGTTCCTTCGGCCTGGTTGCGGATAGCCGGAGCAATTGAGGTGCCCTGGTAAACCGCTGTATTGAACGTCGGTTCATTGAAACCCGAGGCAGTGTCAAAGCGCTCGAAAAAGATCACGAACGGATTGGGTGCACCGACAAAGGCGTGACCCTCGAATTCCGCCAGGCTGCCGAAATCTGCCTCGAACGGATAGAACAGCGGGAACGACTCAGTCGTGTTGACGTGATTGAAATCTCCCCCAAACGAGAATGTGTGCGACCCAAAGTCTTGGTCACGGTGTCAGCAATTTCAAAACGTCCCTCGGTGTAAAGTCAGGATTGCCCCGATTCACTCCCATCGTGAATACGTTCGAAACCTCCAGGTGCGGCTGGGTGCTCACCGTAGGAAAGTCGAAACGCCGGTTGGCATATTGCAAGCGCAGTTCGTTAACCAGGGAACTGGTCGAGAAAACCGACGTCAGGTTGCCGACTATGGACTGATCGCGCAGACTGTTGTTCTTGAATCCGGAAGGAAGATCGAATCCGTCGTTCAGTGGAGAGAGATTGGTCGAGCGTTGATCGTTGAAGAAATAACGCACGAACAGCGCTTGCCGTTCGCTGATCGTGTGGTCGACGACGAACAAGCATATTGTCATAGTTAATCGCTCGGGTGACGTGAAGGTTTTCAGCAGGCAATCCAAAGAAATTGACTTTCGTGTCATTGATCGCCTGGAGATTGTCCAGCACGGCCGTGTTGTAGAATGGCGACTCTACATGCCGCTGTCCCTCATAATTCCCGAACAAAAATGTTTTATCTTTCTGAATCGGCCCCCCCAGCCTGCCGCCAAACTGGTTTTGCCGCAGTTTGTTGAACCCGGCGGCCAACGCGTTCTTCGCGTCCATCGCGTCATTGCGGAAGTATTCGTAGACAGATCCGTGGACGCGGTTAGTCCCGCTCTTGGTGATGATATTTACGATTCCACCCACCGCGCGCCCGAATTGCGTGCTGTAATCGCTGTTGATCACACGGAATTCCTGCACTGCGTCCTGTGACGGAGTCGTTTTCTGAATACCTGACGCGGTCGACATATTGTCGGCGCCATCGATCGCCACAAAGTTGTAGTGAATGTTCTGCCCGGCGAACGAGAGTTTGGTAACCGGCTCGATGATCACGTCCGTGCTGCCCGAAGTCGTGTCGCCAACAGTCACGCCCGGAGCCAGCAAGGCGAAGTCGATAAATTGCCGGCCATTGACAGGTAAGTTCTCGATCTTCTGCTCGTCAATGACAGAACTAACGGTCGTTCGCGTAGGCTCAGCCAGTTCGCCCACATCCTGCACTTCCACCTGAGCGATCACCTGCCCCGGGGACAGCGAGAAATCCAGGCTGCCGGCTGCCCCGATGTCGAGGTGAATCTTTTTTGCCGATTTCGCAAAGCCACTTTTCTCCGCCGTGACGGTGTAGTCACCCGGAGGCAACAGCGGAATCTGGTATTCACCGACCGCGTTGGCCGTCGTACTGCGACTCAGCCCCGTGGCCGCGTTCAGGGCCGTTACGATTGCCTGCGAAATAGCTGCGCCGCTCGAGTCGTTCACCCGTCCCTGCACGTTCACCGACACGACTTGCGCCGTGACCGAAACCGAAGTCGCCAGCATCACGACCGTGGAGAGGAGTAGCCAACACGCGTGCACGAAGCTTGCTCGTCAGAGGACTGCAATTCGACTTCATCGTCGTCTCCTTGATGATGGACTCGGGCAAGAGTTCAACCGGTTTTCGATCGCGACCTCGTCGCTTCTGCTGCTTTCGCCGCGCGGTGACTGTCCATCACGCTCGACAGCCGTGACTCAGAATCATCCAAATGCTGCAACAGGATTTTCGCGCATTCTTTCAGCTTCCCGGCCTTGAGCAACTCGTACAGTTTGCGATGAACGGGAATGAGAATGCCGGGATGGTCGTGCCGCTGGTCAACCAACACCATCCCCATCCGCAATTCTGCGATGGTCTTCTGATAGAAAGATTCCAGCCGCCTATTCCCAAGAAAGCGGATGAGCAGGCTGTGAAAGTGCAAATCATGCGTCACCGCACTGACCCAGTTGCAGGCTCGAACCGCCCTTTCATATTGTTCAAGGGCCGCCAGCAATTCCCGAAGCAGTTCCGGAGCAGTTGTCTGGGCTGCATGAATAGCGGAGATTTCAAGCACCCGGCGCACGTGATAAATCTCTTGCACATCCTGAAGTGACAATTGTGCGACGGCAATGCCCCGGTGGATGCTGCGCCTCAGCAAGCCCTCCAGAGACAAAATGCGCATGGCTTCGCGCATCGTATTGCGCGACACTCCCAGCGACTCCGCAAGCGCAATCTCCTGCAGAGGCGTTCCCGGACGCAGTTCACCATTCAGAACTCTTTGCCTGAGAATGCCGGCCACCTGGTCGGCGACGCTGGTTCGGTGAATTTGCAAGCGTTCCATCGATGCGGAAGAAGAATTTGGGGCGTCATCTTGGCTCCAAATGTTCAATCTGTCAAGTGTTGAACAATTCAACAAACCTTGGCGGTTGACCGAATCAGTGCAACCAGAGCGGTGAATGCCAATCGCGAAGACTTCGGCATGGGAACAACCGCCATCGCTGAGTTCTTATTGGTGCGAGTTGTTCAGTTCCCGATCAAGTTGCGCAGTTCCTGTGGGGAGTTCATCGCGAGAAGCAGATTCGATTGCGTGCGCGTGTGCCGAGTCCGGCTCAAGCGTGCGAACCAGCCACGGAATAATCACCTGCTTAAAGATGACGGGATCAGGCCAGATCTTCACTTGACGTCCGAGATGTCCGCCTTGTGGATTAATCCAAGCAGTTTTTGGGACGTCGCCTTTACTGAGCAGCAGGTAAATGTCGTCGATGGGAACCTGCGTGTCGAGCACTCCCGCCAGAATGAGCATCGGTGCCATCGGCTTTCCCAGCAGACCCTGCTTCACTAGAGACATCCGGGGCAAGACTTCAGCTAATTGATCAAACGTTGTGACGTTGTCGAAAATGGCCATGAGCGCAGGTACCTGGTCGAATAGATACTCGCGATTGCCTAGAAGGGAGTTCATCAGGAAATGTTTTTGGAAAAAAGCATCCACCGGCGGAGACTGGGCGCTGGCTCCCTTAAGTCGCGAGCTCTCCACGATCGCCATCTTCGTTGCCCAGTAGGCGCCCCAACTAACGCCGTGAATGGCAATGCGGGATGCATCTACTTCGGGCCTGCTATGAAGATAGTCAAGCACGCGCGACAAGCAGCGCTCCGCCGATTCACTGACTTTTACAGGCGACTGACCGGTACCAGGGCCGTCCACCGCAAGATACCCAATTCCATATGGAAGGATTGCGGAGAAGCTTTCTGCCAAATCTTCCTTTCGGCTGTCCAGCCCATTCACTGCAATGACAATTGGCACAGGCCGCTTCTCCCCTTTAGGAAGGCGGAGGTAGCCAACAACTTCTTTTCCTTCAAAAGGGATGCGCACAATCTCCAGCGGCGGATCCCAAAACCTCGCATGAGCCAAAAAAGCCTGGATCGCTTTTTCGTACGAGCGTTGTTTGCCAGGAGAAGCGGGGATTGGCCAACGTCCGAAAGAATAAAGACGCCAGGCCCGGATGTAGTCGGCATTTGCTCTCGTGGGGTCCGTCTTCTCCAGGGACTTCGCCTCGCTATCGTAGCGATCGGCCACACGCATGAATGCCGCGGCCCACTCATCTTTGTCCTTGGTATGAATCGAAGTGAATGCCTCGCGCACATCGCCAGGGTCGAGGCCAATCAGGGGATACATCCCGTTTTCCGCACGATCAATTGCTTCGGCTTTGATTTCATCGAGAGTCCTCTCTTGCTTCTCCTGAGCAAGGGCCGGGAGGCATACGACAAAGCTGAGGGCAAGGAGAGCAACTAAATGGACTCGATCGTGACGTCGCCAGGATATTGACACGGGATTTCCTTCGAGATGATGTGTGTTTGTTGGTTTAGTTCGAAGTGGCAGATCGTTACCGATTCAGCGACATGACCAGTGGCCATGAAAAACCGGGGCCGGACTGAGTGCGACCCCGGTGTGGGGGAGCGCTAACAAAACCTAAAAAGTAAGCTTTAAACCCAGCTGAACCGCGCGACTGCCACCGGAACCGATGACGGGGTTCGATGCCGACACGTCAGGAGTCGCGCAGGAACAGGCGAACGAACCGCTCGACGGATCGTTGTGCGCCCAGCCATTCTGTCCTCCAAACGGGTTTGCGAAGTTTGGATGGTTAAAGATGTTGAAGAATTCGGCGCGGAATTGAGCCCCGAAACGTTCGCCCCACTTGAAATTCTTCGCCAAAGAGAAATCGATGTTCTTAAATCCGGTATCGCGGAAGATGTTACGCCCCATCGTGCCGAAAGTGCCCGGCGTAGGCGGAATCATGAACGACTTGCCGCTTGCATAACAGCCAAAGTTAGCGAGCGCTGTGCTGGTCGGTCCTCCCACAACGCCTCCATCCAGAGCTAACGCCTGAGCATTGCATACCGGATTGGATGTCGGATTAGTGGGATCCGGACTACCAGCAAAAAACGGAATGCCCACTGCAGTGGACGTAAAGTCCTTCGGATTCCCGTAGAAGTTCCATCGATCATTTAATTCTCCGGTAAGGCTGCTATCGCTCCCTGCATCCATAACGCCAAAAGGTTGTGCACCATAGAGGCTTATGATCGAGTTCACCTGCCATCCCTTCAACATCTGTCCGAAACCTTCCCGACCGGGGAGCATGTAGTTCAGCGAGAGCGTGAAACGATGGCGTATGTCAAAGTCACTGCTGGCATACTCCCGATTGGGGTGAGTGCTATCAGTCGGCAATCCCAATCCCGCACCGAAATCCCAGTTCGCTCCCACCTGGTCCAATGCATGGGAGTAGGTATAACCAGCGACCATGGTGAGGCCGTGGAAGTTTCGTGATGTCAACGTGCTTTGCAGGCTGTTGTAGTTCGATCGGTAAATGTTCCCCATTTGAAAGACCTGAGCCAAATACGGGAACTGCGTATTCAATGGACGCCCAGGTTGCTCACAATGGTCACAGGCAATTTCGTCCGGTGAATTAGGGTCCACCTGGTTTATGTCGCGAATGCCCACAAGTCTCGATCCGTGATTGCCGACGTATGCCAGTTCCAACACGAGGTTGGGGGAAAAGGAGTGCTGGATGTTGGCTGTCCATGTTGTGACATACGGAGTTTTCAGGTTGCGGTCGACTCCCATGATCGTGCATGGTGCGCCGGTAACCGGATCACAGTTGACAGGGTTGGTACCAAATACCGTGCCATTCCAGTCCAGCGTTCCGCCGGGGTAGAACTGGAGAGCCGTCGCAATGCTGCCACCGGAAGTAGTTCCGATGGAGTCGATCGGCGCTCCGGTCGGTACGGTTGCTAGCCCGAGGGAATTGTTCAAGGCGAGGAACGATTCCCAGTTAAGCGTTTCGTAGGTGATTCCGCCACCGGCGCGTACCACCGTGCGACCGTTGCCCGACACATCCCAGGCGAAACCGAAGCGCGGCGCAAAGTTCTTGCGATCCGGATTGTAAGGACCACTCACTCCGCCCACCTTGGCTTGTATCAATCCTTTCGCTGGATCGAAATTGCCGAGCAGGTTGTGATCTTCCTTGATGACGGAATTGACCTCGTAGCGCAGGCCAAAGTTGATGGTCACATTGGCGGTCACACGAAAATCGTCCTGAATGAAACCCGCATAGCCCCAGTTGTGAATGTGCCGTGTGGGATCACCGATGAGCAGAGTTCCGTTGCTGGGCACGCCCGCGAAGAAGTCCTCGATGCCCTCGGCGAACGCATCGTTGGGGGCGCCCACACCAAACTTGATGCGGCCCCTCGCGCCACCGTATCCCGCACCCGAGAACGAGTCGCGATGGAGTTCTCCACCAAACTTGATGGCATGTTTGCCAACTATGTAGGAAATGTGATCGATGAACTGGATGCGCGTGTCGGGTCCCTGCACCTTGGGCCAGTTAAAGCCGCCCAGTTCCTGCGGGAATATGTACTTGGGGAAAACGCTGATTCGCGGCAGTCCACCGTACAGCGGATTGGTGACCCCGGTGTTGAGGCCGTACGTATCCGTGATGTTCGTATTGTGGTCGTTCGTGAAGGTCGGCTGGTACAAGCGGTTGTACCCGAAGCGCGCTTCGTTCACCCAGCGCGCGTTAGGCACGTAGGTCCAGTTTTCGCCGAACACCTGAGCACGAGTGTGAATCTGCGTGAGCCACTTCTTCTGCAACTGGCTGGCATCCGATACGGTGCCGGAGTTGTTTCCAAAGAAATACATGCTGCTGAAACTATTCCGCTCGTTCGCGTGAAAATCGACTTTGGCAACTGCGTTGTCGGAACTCACGGAGTTGGGCAGGCCGAAGTTGATGGAACTGTCGGGACTGGTGCTGGGGTTGATTGGGAAGCCGCTTCCGTCGCAACTGACCGTACTGGGCGGCGTGAAGGTACACCCGCCGATCTTGAGGCTGGCCGCACTTACATCGTTGGGAATGGCGCCGGCAAGAAATGCCGCGTGTACATCAGCAATCGCGTTGGGGATGCTGTTGGCACAGTCGCCCGTTCCTGAAAATGCGCAATTCCCAGCGTCCGGAAGCGGTACCGTGGACCAAGTTGCGAGAGACCCGGTATTACCAACCGTGTAACGCTGTCCTTCGTATCCTCCGAAATAGAAGAGCCTATTTTTTATCAGTGCTCCGCCGAACGTCCCCCCAAACTGCTCGAGGTTGCGGGGATTCTTGTCCTGCGAAACTGGGTTGAAATAATTCCGGGCATCGAGTGGCGTGTCGCGTCCGAAGGCGTACGCCGTGCCATGAACCTGGTTGGTCCCGGACTTCAGGCCAACGTTGACGATAGCCCCGGGCTTCCATCCGTATTCTGCGGGCGGATTCTGCTGCAAATTGAATTCCTGGATGGAGTCGACCGGAAGAATGGTCGCAGAGTCTCCCGCGATCCCGGCTCCATTAATAATGCTTTGTCCGGAGAAGGGCTCACTGTTGAATAATCCGTCCACCAGATAGGCGTTATCTTCCGCGCGCAAGCCGTTCGCGCTGGTCGTCGAAAACCCTCCTCCCGGGTACCGTACGACGCCGGGGCGGAGCTGCAGAAGGTTTTCGTAGTTCCGGCCATTCAGAGGC
Source organism: uncultured Acidobacteriota bacterium (assembly GCA_963745435.1). Lineage (GTDB taxonomy): Bacteria > Acidobacteriota > Terriglobia > Terriglobales > Acidobacteriaceae > Gp1-AA133. The sequence goes on from CAVUXK010000014.1 coordinate 159,099, forward strand.
AGGTCGTTAATCTCTTTGTTGCTGAGAGTGCCACCGAGCGTTGAAGAAGTCGAATTGACGAGCGGTACTTCGTCCGTGACGACCACGGTTTCCTTCACGCTGCCCGGCGAGAGCGTTATGTCGACGTTTACGTCGGTCGCGACTTCCACTTGCACGTTCGGACGCTCTACTGCTTTGAAGCCGCCGGCCTCTGCGCGTACGGTATAAATGCTCGGCGCGAGGCTGGGGATGGCATATGCACCTGACTCGTCGGACTGAACCGTTCGCTTGGTAGCCCGTTGCACGTCGGTGACGGTGACGGTGGCGCCAGCGACGGCCGCGCCGGTTTGATCGTGAATCTCGCCCAGAATGCGACCGGTAGTAGTCTGGGTATGGGCAGGCAGGGCTGCGACTAGCAATAAACAGGTAAAGCCCAGGAACGGAATGCCTTTCGACGCGGAACGCATTCTCCGACCTCCACGAGCGAACCAAAATATATTGGTCCGACAGCTGTACCATCCTATAGGGAGCAGTGTCAAGGCTGAAACTGTGCACATTTGACGGGGCAGGCTCCCATATTTGAATTTTGGTGTGAGCAAGGACAATATCGTGTGTTTCGTTTAGCATGAGAACCACGCCGATTAACGAACCTGTTAATTTATCGACTGTTCAGGATTTTTGGTATAGTGGTCCGACCGCTGGCCCAATTGATATCTCGATCATGGCGTCAAAGAGGGTCCTATGACGGATGAAACGCTGGATTCGCACGGCGACAAGCCCTTATACCGCGCCGTGAAGACTTCGCGCCTGTACGAGCAGATCGTGCAGCAGGTGGAGGCGTCCATCTTGAAGGGCCAGCTCAAGCCCGGCGACCAGCTGCCGGCCGAGCGCGACCTCGCCCAGAGTTTCGGTGTGAGCCGAACCGCTGTGCGGGAGGCGGTGAAGACTCTTCGCGAGAAGGGTCTAGTCGAGGCATATACCGGGCGCGGAACCTTTGTGACGAACGGAACATCGCAATGCGATTCGACAATCACTCGATCTGATCACCACGTCAGCCAGCAGGATGGGATCTATTCCACTTAGCGGAGTTACGCCGGTTCTCGAACCAGAGATTGCAGCGCTGGCGGCTTCCGTATTGACGAACAACTTCTCAGCACCATGCGGGAGGCGGTCACCGCAATGGATGCGGGCTTGCAAGACCCGGATGAAATACATCGAAGCAGATCTCGATTTTCACCTGGCCATGGCCGAAGCCGCCGACAATCCGCTGATCCTTTGCTCTCTTGATTCGATCGTGGGCTGCTGCGCGAACAACGGAGCCGAATCTTCGACGTTGACGGCGGCCCGAGCGGGGCCAGTTCCATCACAAGCGGATTTTGCGGGCGATCGAAGGTCGAGATCCGGACGCCGCGCACGATGCGATGCGCGCTCATCTCGAATCAGGTTCGCGAAGACTCGTCTCCTCGTCAGCTGCCGCTGTGCCGTCCAAACGAAATTCTAAGTTCAGACGGAGCAATTGATGGCGAATCTCGGGTTCGTCGGCCTAGGAGTGATGGGCGGCAACATGGTGGCTCGCCTTCTTGAAAAAGGCCACACCGTTACCGGATACAACCGCACGCGATCCAAAGCGCAGAGACTGGTCGATCGAGGGCATGCAGTTGCGCAGTTCGCCTCGAGTGGTCGCGGAAAAGTCTGATGTGACTTTCACGATGGTCACGAATGCCGCAGCCCTGGCCGCGGTCACCGATGGACCAGACGGATTACTTGCAGGTCTCTCCTCTGGCAAGTTCCACATTGACATGAGCACCGTGAGCCCGGACGTGAGCCGCGCACTTGCTGCCAAGGTTCGCGAGAAAGGCGCGGACATGGTGGACGCCCCGGTTTCGGGAAGTGTAATCACGCTGCAGCAAGGCAAGCTATCGGTTATGGTAGGCGGGCGCAAGGAGACGTTCGAGCGGCTGAAGCCTCTGCTACAGGACATCGGCCCGAAAGTGACGCATGTCGGCGACAACGGAGTGGCGCTGTCGATGAAAATCGCTGTCAATCTGCAACTCGCCGTGCAGATGATGGCCTTCTGCGAAGGTGTATTGCTGGCGGAGAAAAGCGGGATCCCGCGCGAAGTCGCGGTCGACGTGATGGTGCACAGCGCGATCTCTTCTCCCATGATCCAGTACCGTGGCCCCTTTGTCCTCAAACAGCCTGACGAGGCATGGTTCGACGTGAACATGATGCAGAAAGACATGTTATTAGCGATGGAATTGGGCCGGAAATTGAACGTTCCGCTTCCCACCACTACCATCAGCAACGAATTCCTGACGGCGGCACGCGGGATGGGATGGGAAAAGATCGATTTCGCTGTGGTCTTCGATGTGCTCGCCTGTATGTCTGGAGTTTCAAGATGAGCGGCACAATGCAAGCTTCTGAGACTGCGCAGAAGTTGGATCTGTGGCTGCGAATGTACCGTCAGATGCTGGCGATTCGCCTCTTTGAAACTGAGGTCAACGATCTCTATACGCGTGCGCTCATGCCAGGCCTCGCTCATCTTTACATTGGCGAAGAAGCCGTTGCCGTCGGTGTCTGCGAAGCTTTGCGACAGACGGACTACATCACCAGCACACACCGTGGCCATGGACATTGTCTGGCGAAAGGTGCCGCACCGAACCTGATGTTTGCTGAGCTGCTCGGAAAAAAAGCCGGCTACTGCAAGGGAAAGGGCGGCTCCATGCACATCGCAGACCCGGCGACCGGAAACCTGGGAGCGAACGCGATCGTCTGTGGAAGTGCAGGCATTGCAACTGGGGCGGCATTTTCATCAAAGAGGCTGGGGAATGACCGGGTGGCAGTTTGTTTCTTCGGAGAAGGCGCGCTCGGACAAGGACTCCTTTACGAAGTGATGAACCTTGCGCAACTCTTCAAGTTGCCGGTGATTTACGTTTGCGAGAATAACTTCTACACGGAATACACGCACTATTCGGAGACGACTGCCGGTGACGTTCTGAGCCGTGCTAACGCGTTTGGCTTGGCATCAGCAAAGGTCGATGGACAGAACGTGCGCGCGGTACACGACGCTTCCCAGCATTTTGTGGAACGCGCCCGCCGTGGCGATGGCCCCGCATTTCTCCTATGTGACACCTATCGGTATCACGGCCACCATGTCGGTGACATCAACCGCGAGTACTATCGATCCAAGCAGGAAGAACAAGCCTGGAAAGGAGACCGGGACCCTATTTCCATGCATCGCGCGTGGCTCATCGAACAGAAGTGTGTGGACACGGGAACTCTCGACCGGATGTATTCGGAGCTCGAGGCCGAGATGAAGAAAGCAGTTCAGTTCGCGACGGATGGCGCTTATCCGAACGTGAGTGAGGTGGAGCAAGACGTCTATGCCTGAAGTCGCAGTCCGCGAACTGACGCTCGCGCAGGCAATCCGAGAAGCCCTGGCAGAAGAGATGCGCCGCGACCCGACTGTGTGCGTTATGGGCGAAGACGTGGCAGAGGCCGGCACACCATTCAAAGTCCTGTCCGGACTGGTCGAGGAATTTGGCACGAACCGCGTGCTCGACACTCCGATCTCGGAAGCTGGCTTCACCGGTCTCGCGGTAGGAGCAGCGATGACGGGAATGCGTCCTGTCGTCGATATCATGTTCGGCGATTTCATCACCCTCACCATGGACCAGATGGTGAACCAGGCTGCGAAAGTGCATTACATGTCGGGTGGAAAGTGGAAAGTGCCCATGGTAATGCGCACAACGCTGGGTGCCACGCGACGTTCCGCCGCTCAGCATTCCCAATCGCTGCACGCTTGGTTCTGTCATGTTCCAGGATTAAAGGTGGTCTTGCCCTCGACGCCCTACGACGCCAAGGGACTGCTTAAGGCGGCCATTCGCGACGACAACCCGGTCGTCTTCTTCGAGGACAAGATGATGTACAAACTGAAAGGGTCTGTTCCCGAGGAGGATTACACAATCCCGTTGGGCGTCGCCGATATTAAACGCGCCGGCAACGACATCACTTTGGTTGCTACAAGCAGCATGGTGCAAGTCGCCCTGGGCGCAGCAACCTTGTTAGAGGCAGTTGGCATCAGCGCCGAAGTAGTGGATCCGCGTACCATGTGGCCGCTGGATGAAGAGACGATCGTGGAATCCGCAAGGAAGACTTCGCGCGCCATCGTCCTCGACGAGGGATACGAGCGCTACGGCGTCACGGCGGAACTTGCTTCCGTGATCGCCGCGGGAGCCTTTTACGATCTCGATGCGCCAGTAAAGCGAATGGGAGCCATGCACGTTCCGATCCCGTTCTCACCTCCGCTCGAGGATGCAACCGTTCCGACCGAGCAGACGGTATTTGAAACCGCGAAATCGATGTGCAGACATTCCTAGCATGACTTGGAGCAAGTAGCTTGAGGTTACAAGCTGAGGTTTCTTATGGCACTCAAAACTCACGGCACAATGGCAGTCGACTGGGAAAATCGTGTGGACTTCGATCGCTTGCGTCGCGAACGTCTGCAACGTGCGAAGGATCTGCTCGCAAAGTCGGAGATGGGCGCATTGCTTTGCTTCGACATGAACAATGTGCGCTATCTGACCGCGACACATATCGGCACCTGGGCACAGGACAAGGCGAATCGCTTCACGCTCCTGCCGCAGAATGACGAGCCGATTTTGTGGGATTTCGGATCCGCGGCCCGGCACCATCAACTAAATTGCCCCTGGTTGGGCGATCGTTCAAGGCCGGGAATCTCAATGCTGCGCGGAGCCATGACACCCGAGATGGGGCGCGCGGAAGACGTGGCCAAGAAGATCCGCATAGAACTTGAATTGCGCGGCCTGCACAAAGAGCCGGTCGGGATCGACATCATCGAACTGCCTGTCCTGTTCGCACTACAGCGCGAGGGCATCAAGGTGGTTGATGGGCAAGCTTTGATGTCAGAGGCTCGGCTGATCAAGACCCAGGACGAAATCTCGCTGTTGAACACTTCCGCGATGATGGTCGACGCCGCTTATGACGAGCTCTATCGAGCCATGAAGCCTGGTATGGCCGAAAACGAGGCCGTAGGTCTGGTCAGCAAAGTTCTCTACGATCTCGGCTCGGAATATGTCGAGGCGGTCAATGCAATCTCCGGAGAGCGCTGCAACCCGCATCCCCACGTCTTCTCCGACCGCATACTGCGTCCCGGCGACCCCGTGTACTACGACATTCTTCACTCCTACATGGGCTATCGCACTTGCTACTACCGATGCTTCACCATCGGTTACTCATCGCACGCGATGGTCGATGCTTACAAGCGATGCCGCGAATACCTCGATGCTGCCATCGAACTTGTGCGGCCAGGACGCACCACTGCGGAGATTGCTGCGGTATGGCCGAAAGCGGAGGAGTTCGGTTTTCCTAACGAAGAAGCCGCTTTCGCGCTTCAATACGGACACGGGATCGGTCTGGCGATCTGGGAGAAACCCGTCATCAGCCGCCTGGTTTCTTTTGATCATCCGTGCGAGATCAAGCCGGGAATGGTGTTCGCACTTGAAACCTTCTGGCCTTCCACGGACGGCTGGAGTGCCGCACGCATCGAAGAAGAGATTGTGGTCACGGAAAAGGGCCACGAAGTGATCACTCGCTTCCCTGCTGAGGAATTGCTTGTCGCCGGAAGACACTACTTCACTGTCAACGGCCCACTGCCGGCGGTACGCGATAACGATGCCGGACCGAGTCAGCGGGTGCGCGAGATGATCGAAGAGAGTTCGAAGCAGGAACGAGTTGAAGTTGGCGATTAGCTTAAAAAGATACGCACTCTCATCGAATCGCTTATGCCCACTAGCGTAATCATGCCCGCCCTTGAGATGGCGCAGGAGACCGGCAAGCTCGTCTCATGGTTGAGCAAAGAGGGCGACACCGTCGCAAAAGGCCAGCCTTTGCTCGAAATCGAAACTGACAAGGCTGTGATGGAATTGGAGTCGCCCGCTGACGGTGTGCTGGCGGGCATCAAGGTCCAACCTGGAACTGACGTGCCCGTAGGCGAAACCATCGCATGGATCGTAGCTCCCGGAGAAGCAATCCCCACCGACGTGGCAACAATACCAACAGCGAGAACGATCAGTGTGCCACACACTGACAACGCTACTTCCGAAAAGCCTGGTGCCGGCTCTTCTCGTGGATTCGCTGCAAGAGTCTCCCCTAAGGCCCGTCGCCTGGCTGCCGAACACGGCGTCGAGCTTAAAAACCTGCGAGGCTCAGGTCCGGATGGAGAGATCCTGGCAACCGACATCCTCTCCGCGGCAAACAAATCACCAACCGGTTCACCCGTGCATTCGCTGAGCACTGTCGCTCGCCTGATGGCGGAACGAACTACGCAAAGCTGGACAACTGTCCCGCATTTCTTCGTCGTGCGAGAGGTGGATGCCACTATGCTGCGTGAGGAGCGTGACAAACTTGCTCCTATCGTCCAAAGTTCTCACGACGTCAAACTGACGTATACCGATCTGCTCGCTGCGCTGGTTGCGCGTGTTCTCGCAAAGCATCCACGATTGAATGCCAGTTGGACGGGTGACAAGATTCGAGAAAATCCCGACGTAAATATTGCAATCGCAATAGCCGTTGACGACGGAGTTGTAGCGCCTGTCATTCAAAAAGCGGACAGGAGTGATATTGGCAAAATTGCATTGCAACGTCATCAACTCGCGGAGAGAGCGCGCAGCGGAAAACTGCACCCCACCGATCTCTCTGGCGGCACTTTTACGATCAGCAATCTAGGTATGTTTGGAATAGATGCATTCTCCGCAGTAATTGTTCCCCCACAAGCCGCCATCCTGGCGGTAGGACGAATCCGGGACCGCGTTGCTGCGGTGGACGGTCTTCCCACGGTTCGCCCGATGATGACGCTCACACTCTCGAGTGACCATCGGGTTATCGACGGCACACGTGCCGCGATGTTTCTTCAAGACCTGGCTCAGGCGATCGAAGATCCACAAGTCTGGCTGGCTTAAAGCTGGATAGAGCGGGAACGGACATCAATGTGCAGGCAGGTGCCGTGAAAATCCAACACCCGCACCACGATAAATCTTTACGCCCAGGCGGTCTCAGATCAGAGTCATACCGCAGACCGTGAGAGGGGCCGCCTGTCAATTTATTTCGACCGATGCAAGCGTCACGCCTTTGCAGAAATGCGCAGCAACTGCAGCAATAAATTTCGCGACGCGGTTCCGGCCAGAAACCGGAGCCCGCGCCTCGCGCACCAACCCTTCGTCGTCCGAGTAAGAGACAACATCCTCAGCCAAGAGCGCTTCCTGTCCACCCATTTCTCCCCTTTTGGCGGCACCGATAAAGGCGTCCAGAAAGCGCCGCTGCTCGTCCGAACTGGCGGAAGTGCACCGGCCGTCGGCGATATGTTTGCGGGCACGGGAGACGAGTTGCCGGACGTTGGCTTCCTCCAGTTGTAAGATGTCCGCGATCTGGCCCCGTGGCGGACACCGATCTAGAGGCATTCGCCAACGAGGAGAACGCCGGATGAAGAAAATCTGCAGCCACGTCGGATTACGATCGCGCAGCTGCAGGAGTAGGCTAAGATGAAGACACGAAACTGCGGTGAGGTTAACCACTACATAAACATCGCCCGACGCCGCGCCGAGTAGTGACAACCCCACGTGTTCGCAGCCATCGATAGGACTTGTCGACGGTTAGGAACGAAACCTTTAGCTCCTTCGCCAACTTACGAATGCCAGGAAGCTTATCTCCGGGCTGCAATAGCCTGTTTCGATCCGATACACGAATTCGTGCGCGATCTGCAGATAAAGCGGCAATCCCCTCTCTTGATTTTCCCGACGTTCTAATTTCTCTTAACAGGTCCGACTATTGCGCGTAGAATCCGGCCTGCATTTTCGCACGAGGGGGGCGTGTGAGGTGTTCCCGTCTCGCTCCATTCATTCCACGCTACGTCCAAACGAGGAGAGCACATGGCCAACCCTAGAGTCTACCGTTGCATGAACTGGTTTCTTCAGTTGTGTACGATTTGCGCTCTGTCATGTTTGGGTGCCGGACAAGTGACGACAGGAACTCTTCTCGGCACCGTGCACGATACGGCCAACGCCGCCGTACAAGGCGCATCCGTAACAATAACGAACTTGCAAACAGGTGTGTCGCGATCTGTGCTTTCCGGTAATGAGGGGGAGTACATCCTTAACCTGTTGCCGGTTGGAAACTACTCCGTTCGTGTCGAGCACACTGGCTTTCGCACCGAGGAACGCCCCTCGATCGAATTGCAGATCAACGGCCATGTGCGTCTGGATTTCGTCCTGCAGGTGGGTAGCGTCTCCGAAAAGGTCGATGTGAGAGAAAGCGCTCCATTGCTCGATACCGACACCGCTGAGTCAGGTGAGGTCATTGAGAACCGTCGCGTGACCCAACTCCCCCTGAATGGACGGCAATTCATTCAACTAGCGCTGTTAACCGCAGGCGTCGTTCCTGAGGTCAAAGGAACGCTCAGTAGTCCCCTGGCGCTATCCGGACAATCTGCCAATGCCAATGGGACACGCTTCGAGGACAATGTCTTCCTGCTTGACGGCGTCCCAATCCGAGACGAAATCTACGAGCGCCTCACAGTGTCTCCGTCCATCGATTCCATTGAAGAGTTCAAAGTCCACACCAGCAACTATTCGGCAGAATTCGGCGGCCATGGGGGTGCGCAGGTCAATATCTCGACCAAGTCCGGTACCAACTCTTGGCATGGCACGGCCTATGAATTCCTTCGCAATGACGTGTTGGACGCCAAGAATTATTTCGACGGCGCCGAAAAGCCACCTTTCCGTCAGAATCAATTCGGAGGAAGTCTGGGAGGCCCGATTCGGCGTAACAAGACCTTCATCTTCGGCAACTATGAAGGCAGCCGGATTTTCAAAGGGATCACGCTGGGCGCCGCACTTCCTACCCAAGATATGCGGAATGGGAATTTCGCGGGCATGGGACCGATTATCGACCCCGCAACGGGGCAGCCTTTCACCAACGACCAGATCCCGGACACGATGATTGCACCATTCGCAAACGCAATCCTAGCCAATGTTCCGCTTCCCACAACAGCAGGACTGGGACGTAACTTCGCCGGCTTTGGCAACCGTGACCTGTCGATGGACCAGTTCACCACGCGAGCCGATCACACTTTCAGCGGTGCGGACCAAGTGTTCGGCCGCTTCATTTACTCCAGAGTCAATGATCTTGAGCCCTATCCCGCCACGGTGGACCTGTCCTCCGGCAGCCCTCTCCCTCCGCCCGGGTTTGGGCAGTTAACCACCCAGCGAAGCCGAAATCTCTCGCTGCAGTACACTCACATTTTTAATCCGAAATTCCTGAACCAGTTTCGATTCGGATACAACTACCTTGACGCCGGCCAGAAGTCTGCAAACTCGGATGTAGACTTTGTAAGCCAGTTCGGCTTCCAGGGCACCAACCCACCGCCTCTGGGTGCGGGATACCCGAGCATGGTGATTCCCGGTTTCAGCACACTGGGTGACGCCACTACCAAGCTCTTCACGACTAACAACGTTTTTTCCTTCATTGATGACGTCGTGCGCAATGTTGGAAACCACTCGCTGAAATTCGGCGGCAGCTACACCAAATCGCTGGTGCGCACCGAGTTCGTCTTTAATACTGCCGGGCAGTACAAGTTCCTCGGGGTTTTCACGGGGAATCCATTTGCAGACTTCCTGTTGGGTTACCCAGCGGTGGCGACGGCTCTTACAGGTGACCCAACACTGCATGGAATCGGATACCGGGTAGGTGCTTATCTTCAGGACGATTGGCGCGCGACGCGCCGGCTAACATTGAACCTGGGAATCCGCTACGACATCAATTCGCGCTTCCGCGAGCGGGACGGTAAGATGGCAAACTTTGCGCCGGAGATCGGCGGCTTTGTCATTCCTGGAAAGCCTGGACACATTAATCCCGCCGCCGATTTCGGACGCTTTCCCGGCGTACCATTCAAAACCTCGTCCGAGCTGGGCTATCCCGATCCGCTCACAGACAATGACTACAATAACCTTGCTCCTCGAATTGGTTTTTCGTACTCACCCACGAATACTTTGGTGTTTCGCGGTGGGCTGGGAATCTTCTATAACACGGGACTTCTTGGTGGCCGGTTTGGGATCATGGGCTTCAATCCTCCCTTTACCGGCTTGGAGCTGTTTCTGAATTTTGATCCGACGGCCCCAATTCCAGCGCCCGTTTCGCTTGGCAATCCTGCTACGAACGTGGTCTTGGGACAAGGGCCCACCAAGAACTTCCCGGATGCATATTTGGAGCAATGGAATTTCAGCATCGAGAAGCAGATCGGGAATTTCATGTTCGAGTCCGAGTACCTCGGATCCCGCGGGATTCACCTCGACGGCACGACCCTCCCAAATCAGCCGATACCTGGTGGCACACCGAGATGGCCCATACTTGGTGTCGATCTCGAGATTGCAGCGCCTGTGTTCGATTCCTGGTATCACGGACTCATTTTGCGGACGGAGAGACGTTATTCGCACGGCCTGGTTCTCTCTGCAAGCTACACGTTTTCGAAATCATTGGACACCGGCGGAGGATCATTGTCCAACTTCTCTGATGAACACAGTGGAGCACCCCAGAACTCGGCTGACATCGCGGCGGAAAAAGGTCGATCGGCATTCGATACGAAGCATCGACTTGTCTTCAACGCCGTTTATGAATTGCCCATTGGAAGCGGCAAGGCCTTGGCCGCAAACGCCAGTGGTTTTGTTCAGAAGTTGGTTGGTGGCTGGCAGGTGAATAGCATTCTGGTGGCGCAAGCTGGCAGACCGGAAACTCCGCTCTTAACCAATGACCAAAGTGAGACGGGAGCCTTTAGCGATCGACCCGATATCATCGGTGATCCCGACCACGGGCCCAAAACTCCAAATGCGTGGTTCGACGTAAATGCCTTCCAGCTCCAGCCACTGGGCCAGTTTGGAACCGCAGGCCGAGGAGTAATCACGGGGCCGGGTTATGCTGCTCTCGACTTAGGGCTGACCAAGTTCACCCCCATTTCTGAGCGTGTCAACATGGAGTTCCGGATCGAGTCCTTTAACCTGCTGAATCGTCCTAATTTTGATCTGGCAAACCGGCAGTTTGGGACCCCTACATTTGGGCAGATTTTCAGTGCGAATGATCCTCGCGAACTCCAGTTCGCCCTAAAGTTTAATTTCTAAGCCAGGACACACGTAGGAAAGGTAACGCGTGCTTCGACTGCGTCTGTTGAGGAACTCTCTCTTAATCTTCTGTCTACTCTGCCTATACGCCGTGTCCGAAGCTCGCGCAGGGTCGCGTCCTGGCAGATTGTCTCCCGAATTTCACCAAAACCGTCTCGATGAACTTTATCGCCGCTGTTCGGATGGTCTCGTCTTGCTGCGGGGTGAGTTGTCCTGGTATCGGAAACGGGAGCTCCGGGCCTTCGACCCAACCTATGCGGACTTCAATTTCAAACAGGAAAGAAATCTGTACTATCTCACCGGAATTGAGGTCCCAGATTCCTTCGTACTGATCGATCCCAAGAAGAAGGAAGTCCGCCTTTACAGCGACTGGAAGGGTGAACGCGAACTCCAGGAAGTAAAAAAGCTAACGTACGTAAGCGGGCCGTTCCCGGCTGCACAGTTTCTCCATGATGTCCTGCTACGCTCGTCCGATTACTCCACTCTTTATGCCCTGTATGAGCCGTTCCTTCAGGTCAGCACGTTATATGGGAAAACCGGATCGCTCTCCGGAGTTTTTCCGCCCGGAGTCGGCGAACCGATCACCGAAGAAACGCAATTCGCCCACAAACTGGCTGAAATCTTTCCTGGCGAGAGGATTGTCAGCCTGTATCCGATCTTGCTATCGATGCAGAGAGTCAAGCAGGCGGAGGAAATTCGGCTCCTTCGCCGCGCAAACGAAGTGGCGGCTCACGGCATCGTCGAGGGCATGAGGGCAATTCGTCCTGACCTCTACGACCACGACATTGCAGCCGTGATCGGATACGACTTTGCCCGCCAAGGCAGCGTGGCCCCTACGTTTGCTTTCAACATCATGTCCGGCCCCAACTCATTTCAGAACCTTCTTCCATTGTGGAGTGATTACGATCATCTCGACCGGCAGATGCACTCGGGTGAAGGCGTATTTCTCGACATTGGTGCAGAGGTCGGTTACTACGTGAGTGATATCGGCCGCAGTGCACCAGTATCCGGGAAATTTTCCGTAGAACAGAAAGAACTCTACAACGCCTATTTGCCTTGCTTCCTAAAAACCGAGAAGAGTATTCGACCGGGACTGACGCAACGCGACTTGTTGAAGATTTGCATCTCGTGCGCGCATGATGAATTAGCTAAAGCAGAGGCACCCTTCCTGAAAACGGCTCTGTCTGACTTCGTTCGAGAACTGGAGAGCCATTCCTCCCTGGGCCACTACCAGGATATGAATGTACTCGGTGCTGGGCCCCCGGATGATGAACCTCTGCAAGCTGGAATGGTTTTTGCAATTGAGCCGATTCTTTATTCCAAGCAACAGAACTTTGCAGTTTTCCTTGAAGACGTGATCCTGGTAACTGATACGGGATACGAGGTACTTTCGCTGGGAATGCCCTATACCGTTCAAGAAGTAGAGAACGTGATGGGGCAAACCAGTATCATCGAAGCCGTCGATCATCGTCAGCATTAAGTTGTCGAAAGCTGGGGCGAGGTGCAAGCCTCGATGCCTCGGGACTTCCGTCAGTCACGTTGCTCGCATCTGCGATTTTGGCTCCCCTGTCGAGTTTCCACTAAATTCCGAGGAAAACGGATCCGTTCAGAACCAGGAGTGCTAGAGTTTCAGAAACTCCTGCATCTGCTGCAACGCTTCGTCCAACGCTAGCTGAAAGGCTCTGCCGCGCGGCCGCGGGCCGACGAAGCCCAGCTCATGCTGGAGCCGGCCATCGACAACTTTCAGATTAGCCCAGCCCAGCATCTGCTCGCCCCACAGCATGGGCATCGCGTAATGTCCCATTCGGCGCTTGGGGGCCGGGACATAGGCCTCCAGCTTGTATTCCCAGCCCCATAGCAACTGGAAGCGCCGGCGGTCCCAGATGATGGGGTCGAAGGGCGCGAGGAAGCGCAGCTTACCGTCGATCGAGTGCCGAGCGGCCGCCGGATTCTCGTCGTGTGGCCAGAACCACGCTCGGCCGTCGACCTGAGCATGCGCATAGCGCGATTTGACGTGCTCCTGGAGTTGGCGCAACTCGGCAGCCAGGTGCGACACTCCATTACGCAGCAGTGTGCGCAGATAGCCCAGGCTTGCAGCAGGCAGGGGCGCGTAGAGCTGCACCAATATATCGAGCAAATGGCCGGCACGCACCAGTCGGGCCTCGGGGCTGTCGTCCTGCAGCGGGTATTCAACCGTCTGGTAGACCCGAGTGCCGGCCGCGCGGCGCACCACGCGCAGCAGTCCGCGATAGTGCAGGCCCTCGAGCAGATGATTGCTTAGGTTCAGCTCAGCGCCCCAACGCTTGATCCGGCCATGGTCGAAATGCGCTTGCACCTCGCTGGGGAAGGTGTGACCATGCCCGCGGACAAAGGCCAGAACCTCGTCGGCGCGCGCGTGCATCGTGGCGTCCCAAGTGTCCCAAGCGCGCGGCGCTCCGCGCGGATGCAACAGCGTGACAGTTTCGCGAGGCAGGAACCCGTAGTTGATGAAAAATGCCTCCTCGATCGCCAGGCGCGGATAGCGGCGCTCGAGTTCGCCGGCGCGATAGTCCTTAACGCGGTACGCAAGGATCAGGTCCTGGGCGCGAGCGGGCGCACGCATCGGGTCGGCTTGGACAAAACCCAGACGGGCAATGGCCCGCATGAGGGTGGTGGGCTTGAAAAGGCTACGCGCGATCGCGTAGCGGCGAAGCTGCCTGAGACTAGGGGCGGTGGGATGGCTCACACTTGGTGTCCGGTCGTGACTCCTCGGCTAGATAGTACAGCAGGCCGAAGCCTGCATTCACTGATCGCGTCAAAGCAGTGTAATGACCCCGGGATTCGATCCACCAAGAATCGCATCACCGCCGAGTTAATCATTGAGAACCGGCGTGCGGCACGCGGACTTGTTCCGGACAGACGACGGGCAACACGGAAGTTGGGTGCTCCTCGGATTCGTACCTGCGAACGGCCAGGGTGTTTCTCGCGAAAATCAAGACCGGATTTAGGGAGCGTGAGCGGCAATGGCAGCGATGTCTGCAATGTTGTCGTTTTTCTTGAGGGATGGGACCGCGTTGATGTGCAAGATGACGCCGGAGACGGGAGCTCGGGCTTCGAAAATGACATTGCCGAAGTAGTCGGTGACAAAGCCCAGCTCCATGCCTTCTTGAACATAGGTACCGCGCTTCACCAGCGGGTACCAGATGCCAGGGCCGTCGGACAAGACATCCACGATTCTGTCGAGCCAGACCGGATTCGAGATGGGCCGCGGGTCTCCTGAAAGCATTTTGAGAGCGCGCATGGTGTTTAGTGTTCCGTCGACGAGGAGGGCGACGTCATCCGATTCGACAACGCCGGCATAGCCAGCTTCGACGACGATGGAAGGTTTGCCGCGAACAGTTGAAGTGTTGTCGAGGTAGCGAGAAGCGGCCAAATCGGTGGGACGGTCGCGCCATATGATGATGTGGTCGATTCCAAAGGCGAGGACCATCTCTTTGGATATGCGGTCTTGCGTCTCCTTGCCGGTCGGTGCCCAATAGGCGTAAGGGCGGAGGCTCTCGTCCAGGTCGCCCCCGTGGTAGTCGATTAGGTAATCACATCGATCGACGACTTGTTTGGTGATGAGAAAAGACGCACGTTCCGTTTGCGTCCCATCGGTTTTCCCAGGGTAGAAGCGGTTCATGCTCTTGTTATCGATGGGGTTCACATGAGGGACTTTTTGTTCGAAGGATTGAATATTGACGAGGGGAACAAGGATCACGGTGCCGGCGATTTGAGAGGGATCCAGTAGGTTGATGAGTTTTTCCAACGCGATGATGGAGGTGTATTCAGTACCGTGGGCGCCAGAGACAAGCGCTAGGACAGGACCGCGCTTTTGGCCGTTGATGACGATGACAGGAATATTGGTAGCTGCGTCGACACCAGCGGGCACTTCCAGGTACCCCGTTGATTTTTGGCCCGGAGCGGCAGTGGCCGTGCCGACAGAAAAAGGTAGGGCTTGCGCCTGGACGAACAGTGGGAATAACAGAGAGATCCCAAACGAAGCAACGGCGCGAGCAAGAGACCTAAGCATAAATCCTCCATCGGGTGGATGAGGATACCGTGACGAGAATGATTTGAGCAATGCACAGTGACTGGCAGAGACTCGCGTTACTTGCTGAATTGGCCAAAACGACATTGCTTGAGCTACCCATACTCGCCGCTGTGG
>CAVUXK010000015.1:0-615146 GCA_963745435.1 uncultured Acidobacteriota bacterium
TGGCCTTCGTGGTGCATTCGAGTTCTTCGACGTAGTTCGTCGGTTCAAACAGTGACTTCGCTTCTCGCCACCACGCTGATGGTGTTTGCAGCGTTCGCGCTCTACATCGCCGCGCAATCGGCGAAGAGCGAAACCAGCCCCGCAGATTATGTCGATGCGGGCCAAAACCTACCGACCTGGACTTATATATTCGCCGCGAGCGGCGTGTTGCTCGCCAGCATTGGCCCTTATGATTATCTGCGTCTGCTTTCACCTACGGCTTTCAGGCAAGCCCGCTTGCACTGAGCTTGATACTGGCGGCGCTGGCTACGGCGCTGTTTCAGAAGCGCATTTGGCTGGCTGCGAGAATCACCGCAAGCCGCTCGCTCGGCGAACTTTTCGGCGCCCATTTTCAAAGCACGTCGATCCGCATCTATCTTCTCGCTGTGCTTTTCCTCTTCGCCGTCCCCTTTGCCGCGACGCTCCTCGGCTCCGCGGGCGAATTGCTGGCGCGAGCGAGCGGTGACGCAATCCCGCGGGCGACTGCGATCGCAGGGCTTGCCGCTTTCCTTTTTCGCTTCCGCGATCGGCGGCTGGCGTGCCGAATATCTATATCGTCGCCGCACTTTCGACAGTGACCGTCGTGCTTTTGATCTCCTCGGCGGCGTTTGGCTGGCTGGTATTTGACGGTTTGTCGGTGTTCCATAAGGGCTTTGCCGTGCGCGACGGCATACTTGGCGATGTCCTGCCCGGTGTAATCCAATTCACCAGCGGCATCGGGCGGGAAGTGCCGGCGGCCGGGCTGTGGACCACGACGGCTATCCTCTCCTTTGCGCTGGCGGCGGTCGGCGCCGCGCTGAGCCCGTCGTTTGGATTTCTTGCCCTCACCATGAGAAGCCGCGCCGGCTTCGCCTTGTCGCAGGTGTGGACCATTTCCGGACTGTCCGCTGGCGCGCTTCTGCTGCTTGGTCCCATCGTCGCGGGTATGATTGGTCCGAGTGACACCTTATCCGCGATGGCGGCTCGATTGGCGGCTTACGACCAGCTTGCCGCCGTTCGTGTGATTGTCATGCTGATCGCGATGTCGCTCATCGCTGTCGCGTTCTTCGCGTCCTCCGGCGCCAGCATTGTGACTATCGAGCTTTTGGAGCGTTATGTGCTGCTTGGCCTTGCGCCGAGTGGGGAGCGGCTCAGCGCGCGCGTCGCGCTTTCGGTCATTTATGGCGCGGTGCTGTTACTTGCGGCTTTCCTTCCGGCGGTCGCGGCAGTGCTTTCACGCTCGCCTTGCCGCTATCTGCTCAGTTGTTTCCTGCCTATCTGCCTTGGCTTCCCTGTTGCCGCAGCGCGGTGCTGGTCGGACTTTTCGTCGGCGCTTTGTTCGTGGTATTTACCGAACCGCCCGGGCTGATCTTTTTCAACAGCCTTTTTGCCGAGCTTGGCTGGGGCCGTTGGCCCCTTACGATTTACTCCGCCGCGTGGGGCCTTGCCGTCAACGTCGCCGCCAGCCTGCTTGTGTCGATATTCACGCAACGGGACGCCGAACGCGAGCATCGCAACGCCTTGCACGCCATCCTCCGCCGGGATCACCGCATTGATTTTGGCGGCCGCGCGGCGCGCAGCGCAAAATGGTCGCTCACCCTTCTCTGGATCTTCTTTGCGCTCGGCCCGGGCGCCATTCTCGGCAATACGTTCTTCACCCATCCCGTTTTCACCGAAGCCGATCTTCGTCGGGCGTGCCCTCGCTCTGGGTGTGGCAGGCGTCCTTCTGGATCATCGGAGTAATGCTCGTATGGTGGCTCGCTTATGGTAGCCGTCTTTCGACGGCGGAGGGGATGTTTCGTGCGCGCGAATTGCAGCACTTGAGCGGCACCGCCGACGCACGCCGGCAGCCGCGCTGGATCGCGTTGCTTGTCGCGCGCCTGAGCGCGCGACAAAATCTCAAACGCCGCAAGCTCGAAGACTGAAATAACAGCGGTCAATGCATGGAGCGGCTGCGCTGCCCCTGGGATTTAATGAGCCCTGCCGCCGATGCGGGACGCCGCAAGCCTTTTGGCAACGCTATCTTATGTTCGCCCCCTCTCCACAGCACCACGCGCTCGCGGCGCGCCGCTAGATTTCCCGGACTGGGCCACCGGTCGGCATTGACAATTTTCATCAACCGCCCGGCAACCATCCGGCAACGTTGCCGGCGGTCCGGCAATGTGCGGCACTTCGCGCGGTGGAATTTTAACGCGTCAGGTCGCCTGATGCACTCAAACGGGTGTTCCTGCAGGGAAAATCATGCGTTGTCATTTGCGACTGACAGCTCTCGCGGGCTTGGCGTCCCTCGCGCTCGCGGGCGCGACGGCAGCGGCGAAAGCCGACGACCTGCCCGCTTACATGCAGACGATTGCCGGGCATCGCCTCCACGCCCGCGGAAACCGCAACGAAAAATGTTCTGGCGCTCAATAGCGGTATGTTCGACCTTTACGACACCGCCGCCAAAGTCTTTCAAAGCAACATCCTCGCCCGGCATCCTGTCATCCTCGCGTTGTTCTCCGGAGCCGGCGGCCAGTTCATTCTTTATCGGCCCGGCCAAGCCCCGCTCGAAGCCCCGCCGGTGCCGATCGTTTATCAGCTGCTTAAATCGGTCGACCACAGCACGATGGCGATGGCCGAAGTGGTGGGGCCTTATCTGGACAATCCCGACAACCAGTCGTGGCGCGGCCCTATGCTCGCCTATCGCAGCCGCATGAAGTCGGCGCTGGAAGGTCTCGACGCGGTGCCGATGCCGGAGGAGTGGCGGGATAATAACCGCACCATCCTCGAGAACAACATCGCATTCATGGACGCGTGCCTGGCGAAGGGCGCAATTCCATCTGCGTCGTTGGCGCCGTTCACGCAGAAACAGGAAGCTTATTCGAAGCGGAACGTCACCTGGGCGGCGCAGACCCAGGTCGCGCACTGGATGAGCGTGATGGCTGACTGGAAGAAGATGCTCGGCGCCGATTGGGACAAGACCTATGCGGCCAGCAACACCATCTATGTCACCCGTCAGAACAATGTGCTGTTCGGCGTATTGGCGCAGTTCTTCGGTGCGGCGGCCATCAACGACCGGCTGATGCTGTTCGAGACGATCGCCTTCACCACGACGCCCTCGGACATGCTGGACCTGCTGACCCGCATCGTCGCCGACCGTTCCGTCGGCGCGATGTTTTTCGGCAACTATTATCTGATGGACTATGAGCTGATGGGCGGCGACGCCCGCGCCGCGATCATTGCGGAAGACGCCAAGCTTGGAATGACGCCGTTCCTGCCGCCGGTCGTCCCGTTCGGTTCCAAGCAATGGCCGGCGTTGATCACGCCGGGACCGGGCCGGCCTCCATCGCCGACCTTCATTGAGCCGGCGTCAGAGGTAGCCCGAATGGCGATTTCGCGACGCGAGTTTGGCAAGCTGGCAATGTCGAGCGGCATCGCGCTGAGCCTGTCGCGTGCGGCGTTGGCCGGAACTCTCGGTTTCGAGACGCGCGAGACATTGCCGGGACACAAAGGTGGAATCCCGCCGCGACGGCGACGGGCGCATCGACGGCCCGGCCAAGGTTTCCGGGACGAAGCTTTATGCCTCGGATTTTCGCGCCGCCGATCTTCCCGGATGGCCACCGAACACGTCACACGCTTTGTTGATCCGCGCGACTGACGCCACGCACGTCTTCGCCGGCGTCGACCTGTCGCGATTGAGCGGCGCGCTCAAGCCATCGCGTGTGGTGACGGCGGCCGATCTCGCCGAGCGCCGGCATCCGCGTGCCCGCGTTCTTTGAGGGCGATCTGTTCTGTCCCACCGGCAAGACGCCGCTCTATCTCGGCCAGCCGCTGGTCATGCTGATCTTCGAGCAGTTCGACGCTTTCGATCAGGCCCGTCTGGCTTTGCGCAGCCCGTCTTGTGTGAGCTATGGCGACGAGACAGGTCCGGTCGCGATTGCGCCTTACGGTTCGCATCGTTTCGTGCGGGTTGCCGGTGCGACGCGCGGAGGCGCCGGATGTCTATTCGCCGGTGCTGGCCGGTTGGGTGAGCCGCGCAGTTTCGCCAATGGCGACGATCCGGTTTGGGCGCCGGCCGATCCGCACGGTCCGGCGGACGCTCAAGCGTCGTTTTACGGCGAACAGATCCGCGCCGGACTTGCCGCGGTCAACCCGGACGTGCTGGTGCTCGACCGCGATTTCGAGACGCAATCCGTCGATCCGATGTTTCTCGAACCGGAAAGCGGGCTCGGCTGGTACGACGCCGGGCGAAAACACTTGAGCTCGTGCTCGGCATGCAGTCGCCGCAGGAGGCGGCGGAATCGCTCGCTTATCTGGTGGGCGACGCGCGGGCTCCTTTCAAGCCGGCGCGCATCCACGCCCAGTTTGCCTATCTGGGTGGCGGCTTCGGCGGGCGCGATCATTCGATCATGCCGCTTTATATTGCGCTCGCCGCGATGTTCTTTCCCGATCGGCCGGTGCGGCTCGCGATCAATCGCTACGAACAGTTTCAGTCGGGTATCAAGCGTCACGCCTTCAGGATGCACTCGCGGATCGGCATCGATCGCGCGACCGGCCGGATCCGCGGCTTCGCCGCCGATCACATTCTCAACGGCGGCGGGCTTGCCAATTTCTCGGGCAGGTCGGTGACGTCGCCGCGACGGCCGCGATCGGCATCTACGACATTCCCAAGGTCGACATCACTACGGTTTCGATCCACTCGCGCGGCGTCACGGCGGGCGCGGCTATGGCACGCTGCAGACGATGACCGCGCTCGAGGTGCTGATCGACGAAGCCGCCGAGGCCCTTGGTCTCGACCGGATCGCGTTTCGCCGCCGAAATGCCTTGCCGACCGACGGCAAGACCATGGCCGGCATCCTGGAGTTGGAACGACGCGCACCGACGAGGTTCTCGACAGGTTGGTCAAGCATCCGATCTGGCGGGACCGCGCGGTCGCCAGGGCCGGCGCCCGGCAAGGCGTTCTTGTCGGCACCGGGGTGGCGTGCGTGACCAAGGATTTCGGCACCGGCGCCGACTGCACGCTCGCCAAGGTGGCGCTCTCGGCCGAGGGCCGGATCACGATCCACTCCGACGCGGTCGAGATGGGCACCGCGGTCGGCACCGCGCTGGCCAATCGCGTCGCCACCGTGATCGGCGGCGTGGCCGATGAAGTGTCGGTGGCGAACGTCGAGGCGTACGCGCCGCTGGCGCTGGTCACGTCCGGCGATCCTTTCAGCATCACGCAGTCCGAGCAGGATCAAGGCGCGCGCAATCCGCGCTGGGTGCCGGCGATCAGTTCGGTATCGAGCGCTTCGATCGGCGCACATGTCAGCACGCACGGCGCGTTCGAGGCAGCGCGCGTCATTTTCCGCTTCGGGCTGTGGCCGGCCGCCCTCGAGCTTTGGGGTATTGCCGACGGCGATTTGCGCGCCTCGCAATGGGAGCGAGCGCAATGGCGGCAACGGCGGCTGATCATGCCGGGCCTGCCGCCGCTCGAGCTCGCGGCGCTCGCGGCCAAAGCGCATGCGCGCCGCGGCGTCACCGAGACCATGGTGCACGGTTTCAATCGCTGGGAATGGTCGCGCGCATCCTTTGTGGGCGCTGACCAGACGTGGACCGCCGACATCGACGCGCTGGCCGGTGCGCAAAGGCGCCGGCGCCTTCGAGCGGCTCGATCGAACAAACATCCGATTCCCCACCGGCGGTCAACGAACGCATCGGCACCAGCTACTCGTCGGTGTGCGGTTCGCTCGCCCTCATCGAGATCGACCGCAACGGCGGCCATGTGCGGGTCGTCAAAGCCTACACCGCGGTCGAATGCGGGCGCGCGTTGGTCCCGGAGGTCGTCGTCGGTCAGGCACAGGGCGGATTTGCCGATGGGGGTCGGCTACGCGTTCCTGGAGTTGCTGCCGCTCTATGAGGGCGGGCCCGGCGACGGGACGTGGAATCTCGGCCGCTATCTGATTGCCCGCGGGTCGGACCTGCCGCTGCACGACCTTCAGATCGAGGTGCTGCCGCAGCTCGCGGCCACCGACACCCCGAAGGGCATTGCCGAGGTAGTAATGATCCCGATCGTGCCGGCGATCCTGAACGCGATCCATGACGCCACCGGATATCGCTTCCGAACGCTGCCGGTGACCGAAACCATGATCAAGGGAGCGCTGCCGTGACGACGCTGAGCCTCACCATCAAGGCAAGCTTCACGGGCCGTTCGAGGTGCGCGACGAATTGTCGATGAACGACTTTCTGCGCGAGTATCTGGCTGACCCGCACCAAATTCGGCTGCGGCGTGGCGCAATGCCTGAGTTGCGCCGTGATCGTCGACAATCCCGATGGGACGAGCGAGACCAGCCCGACATGCATCCTCCCGGCGGCGAGCTTTCCCGCAAGTCGATCCGCACCGTCGAAGGGCACGCCCGGGATGGGCAATTGTCGGTGCTGGAGCGGGCCTTCGTCGACCATTTCTCGTTCAGCGCGGTTACTGCACGCCGGGCTTCTTGAACGAAGGCCAGGTATTGCTGGAACGGCTGGCGAAATCGCGGGTGCCGCGCGCCGATCTCGATCGCACCATCGGGATGCGTCTGACCGGTTATCTTTGCCGCTGCACCGGCTATATCAAATATCATGAGGCGGTGCGCGATGTGATCCTCTCCATCGGCGCGTTACCTCAGCTAGGGCATGATGAGCTTGAACACAGCCACGCGCCCGTCATGGCCGTAACAAGCTCGGATGTGGCGATGAAAAAAACTCGTCGCGCCCTCAAGAATGATCCGCAAAGGCTGGCGACGATCCTGCCGAAAACCATGCTTCAACAAAATAAAACGATTCCGGTCATGAACACGGCCGTCCGCATGACCCCCTCGGCCTTGCTGGCGGCGGCCCTGGCGCTGGCGTCGGCCGGCGCCCTCGATGCCGCGCGCTCAAACCACGCTGGCGCCGCCGGCAAAGTTTGACGGGATCGGCGACATGGCCGCGCGCTCGGCCGCCTTGTTCACCGAAGCCGGCAAGGTCTTGACCTCGCCGCGTTGCGTCAACTGCCATCCGGCCGGCGATCGGCCGTTGCAAGGCGAGGCGGGGCGGCTGCATCAGCCGCCGGTCGAGCGCGGCGTCGACGGCCTTGGCGCAGCGTCGATGCGCTGCTCGAATTGCCATCAGGCCAAGAATTTCTATCCCGCCGGCGTCCCCGGCAATCCGCATTGGCATCTGGCGCCGCGGGAGATGACATGGCAGGGCAGGACCGTCGGCGAGATCTGCGTGCAGATCAAGGATCCGGCACGAACGGCGGCCGTTCGCTGCAGCAAATTCTTGCGCATCTCGCCGACGACCCGCTGATCCCAATTGCCGCTCGTGGGCGAAATCCACTCGATGCCGGAAGACGTGGTCTGGAACACGATGTTGGC
Organism: uncultured Acidobacteriota bacterium; assembly: GCA_963745435.1. Classification (GTDB taxonomy): domain Bacteria; phylum Acidobacteriota; class Terriglobia; order Terriglobales; family Acidobacteriaceae; genus Gp1-AA133. Next base: position 7,377 of record CAVUXK010000015.1, read on the forward strand.
GGTTCCGTTCACATCGGTTGGGCCGTTGGGGCCATTGAACTGCAAGTTCAGCGCGATGGTGATCGTCGTGCCCGGCAGCGGCGGGAACAATTCGTTGTGCTGCTCGAACGGTTGAAAGGGCGTGGAACTGCCCGGAGCGCCCGGTGTCGGCAGCACATAATGCAGCGATTCCCATACGCCGCGGACGAGCAGTTGCTCGAGCGCCTGCTGATCCGGCGTCGTCGGCGCGGTTGAGATCAGCGGTGGCTGACCGAGACCTTGGGGCGTGAAGAATGTCCAATTCCCCGTTCGCGAAATGTCGACGGAGTTGCCGTATTGATCCGTCGCCGTGATCAGGCCGGTCGCGCCGTCGTAATCGACCGAAAGCCCGATGGCGTAGGTCTGGGTTCCGACAGCGGCGGTGATGGTTACAAAGACGCCGGTTGTGCCGCGAACTCCCATCGTGGCGACCGGTGTCGCGATCTTCATGTCGCCGGTATGCGCCACCTTGCCGGCGACGAACGCGAAGGTTCCTTCGACCAGACTGAAGAGCGCGGAATTCGAAGTGCTGTTCGAATCGTAGACATATTCGTTGAGCGCCATCCTGGTGTTGGCCACCAGATTGAGCGCGGTCCCGTCGGGAAAGGAGATGCCGACGGACGAGTTGAGGCCGGTCTGAACGACATCGCTCTTGTAGACGGCGTCGCCGACGTTCAGCGCGACCGCGACGCCGTTGCGTACGACGGTGACGGTACCGGCGACCTTCTCGACCTTGCCGATCGGAGCGGATGCAGTGGCTTGGCCCGCTTGCGCGTACTGCTCCGGCGCGACCGAACCGGACAAAAGGTCGACAAGGTCTGGCGTGAGGCCCGCGCCGTTCGGCGCGAGCAGTGCAGGATGCTTCTCGCCATTGAAATAGTCGTAGACCACGAAACGGTGCCCGTCGTGACCCGTCAGAACGAGATCCGGTCCCGACTTTTTGAAGTCTGCGGTGAACAGCAGTTGCGCATCGGGGACGATGACAAAGTCCGCACCGCCGGCGGTAACGGAAGGTGTAGCGGCCGATACGCCAGTGTCGGATGAGTTAAAGTGCGCCGCGCTGAATTCCAGCGAGCCGAGGTGGCTTATGGGCGTGTGGGTCATGCCCGCTCCCTTAGTACCGTAGTGATGCCTTTTGCGCCTCCAGCCCGGCCCGCAAAAGCGATGGACTGTGGACGATCGACAGAAAACCGTTGGTTAAAATTTGTGGCATTACTTTAGTCTATCGGCAACATCGAATTGCGGAGAGTGTCGTTGAGTTGCAACACACCGCAAAGAGGTTCACGTGTTCCACGCGCAGCGGCTCAGTTGCCGCGATCTCGTCCCATGGTACCTTCGAGTTCGATTTTTACCGCGGCGGTTGCCTGAATGGGGGCATGCGCTGTGGGAATATTTGGCTCTTGGCGAAGAAAGGGTGAACAGAATGATTGTCCGCATCGGCACCGCGGAACGCGACAGTACATTTTTGAGTCAGGGGCATGCGCTCAAGACCGTGCTCGAACGCAATCCGGCGTTGTCGCCCGTTCGACGTCAGCGTGTCGGCCCACGCCAGTGTCGAGAACGCCAACCGCCTGCAAGCCGACGACATCGATTTCGGCTTCATGGCCTCGAACTGGATCGGCCGCGCCCGAACCGGCGAGACGCCGTTCACGCAATCGATCGATCTGCGCATGGTCGCGCCGATGAATGCCGGGCCGCTGTTCTTCATCACGCGTGCCGACTCGGATTTGCGAGACTGTCGCCGATGTGCGCGGCCGGCGCCTGGTCGTCGGCCCGGAGAAGAGCGGCATGACGCAGCATGCACGCACGATTCTCGGCACGCTGGGCATGGGTTTCGCAGATTTCACACCGGTCTATCTCGATTTTGCAGCAGGCGGCGATGCGCTTGCGCGCGGCGACGTCGATGCACAGTTGCAGTGCCCGATCCCGAACAAGGTGATGACGGCGCTCTCCGAGCGCTGCGACGTGCGGGTGCTGCCTTACGGCGCGGGCGCGCTCGACACGCTGCTGCGCGCGGTGCCGTTCTATCGCCGCACGGTGATGCGCAAGGGCGCGATCCGCGGGCTCGACGCCGACGTGGCGCAGGCCGCCGTCGTCAATGTGCTGGTGACGCACGCGCGCGTCGCCGACGCCACGGTGCAGGCCGTGACGTCCGCCATCCTCGCGGCGCGCGAAGAGCTGCCGCGGCTCAATGCCTTGTTCAACGGGCTAGGCGAACTGTTCGTGCCGCTGCGCGCGGAAGGCGCGCAGGCGCTCGAGTTCGGCGGCGTCACGCTGCATCCGGGCGCGCTCGCCGCCTATCGGGAAGCTGGACTGGCGTGATCGCTCGAAATATTTACAGGTTGGCAGCGAGGCAGGCGGCGCGATGGCGTTCCACCTCCTTGCACAGCCGCATCTCGAAGCGGATGAACGCCCAGCATTGACCGTAATAGTATCGGGTGGCGTTCAACCCCGATTTTGCCATGGTACGGCCGCTGAACCGTCCCGGGATGGTGCCTCAAATATAATATTGGATATTGCACTGAGTCGCGCGAGGAAACCCATGAACAGATTGATCACCGCTTTTATTCTCATGTTTGTTTCGATCATTGACGTGTCCGCCCAGACCTTGCCGATCCCGTCGTATTGGAAGACCGGACGCGGTGCGGAAATGAAGCTTTTCAGTCTGTCCCCCGATGGAACGTTCACAGGCATTTACATCAGTCACGCTGCAGACTTTCAATGTCAGAACACGCCGTACGATTTGGTGGGCCGCGTGATCGGCAATGAGGTGAGGTTTTCGGTCGTTTGGACTAATTGGGCGGCGGACTGCAAGTCCCAAACCGTGTGGGAAGGCCGTATAGCTGGCACGACAATTTTGGCGCGGGGTCTGTACACTGCCCATAACGATAACGGGACGGTGAAAAAATGCGCGGCACCGACGTTTTTCAACAACAGCAGTAGTGCTTCCCCAGCTTCGGGGAGACGTTTTTGTAGGCCGAATTGCCCACGACGAGGGCCACGCGCTTGTCGGCAACAGCCGATGAACCCGCGAGCGCAAATGCTATGCCGATGACGGCCGCGAGACATCTGCCAAATGTGAACATGACAAACCCCGCCCGAAGTTAGCCATGACGGTCAGTCGTTGGTCGCACAAAAGTATAAGGCAGTTCAGAAAATCCGCCAGCCCCGTCACACCCCTGACGACGAGCGTGTGCACGTGGCGGATGTTCCTCGCGATCAATTTGAGGCTGTGGTTGAAAGGGAAAAATCGTCAGCGCGCTTTGTGTAACAACGCCGATTAACTTCGCGCTGTCCCGTTTCATTTTTGCCTTCGAGATTTAACCCGCACGGTCGGAGTTCCCCCGCCACGCCCGCTACAATATTTTACGGCGACGGCGCTGTCTTGGCGCACAACGTGTGACAGCTAAGTTGCGCGGTGGTGCAGTTCAGCAGACACGACGAACTGGCAGTCGCGTTGCTGGTCGTCGTTGCTGAAGTCGTAGGCGCAGTGCCCGGAACGACGCACCCAGCCAGGCAATTTGCCACCGTCGAATTGCAGATCATCATGCAATTGGTCACAGCTCCGGTCTGCGCCAGCCTTATTTTCTTGTCGCTCGCCACGGTCGGCGCGGCTGTGGTCAAAATCAAAGAGAATAGGATTGCAAGGACCTTCATGCCACGCTCCGATGTGTCGCCCCGCGCGTCACCCCGAAACACGATCCAGCCTAATTTGCAAAACCATTGTGAGCAACAGCTTCGGCTCCGCCGTCAAGAAGCTGTTCAGCAATCGTGGTGGGTACGATGTGCGCGCCCGGCCCGGCGCGAGCAAAGTCGGGTGCTGAGTTAGCGGTGGGGGTCGCAGTAATACAGTCAATTGCCGCATGTAAGAAATTTCGAGTCTCCAAAATAGATAGCTGTATCCATCTTGTCCCGACTGAAAGGTGCGCAACTCTGTGGAGCGCGGGGGTAGCTGAAGTCGTGGAGATTTTGCTTAACGCTGTGATGGTATCTCGGGTACTGACCGCGCGTGCGCAACACTGGGCGTATTCAGCGCCAACGTCAGGATAACCGCCGCTGCGGCGTGATGGAAAATGTGTGATGGTGTCCGCATGATTTGCTTTCTCGGAAACTGAGCTTCCGCCATAGTAGACCGCCGCGGCGCAAACTCCCAGTCCTCTCCCGATGGTTCCAGCGTTGGGTAATCGGCCCCCAACATGCGGCAAGCGGCGTGTCGGCACCCACCACGTCTCAACGGTCAGTGGCAGATTCCAAACGATTTCTCGATTTTCAGCGATTCGAGTGATTGGTGTCGATTGACGTTCTTTGGCTCGGAGCAGGGTTGATTTGATGGACAGAGCCTATGCCGAACTTGAGAGGAATGATGCCACAGCTCTGATAAGGACTGATCTGAGTCCAGATGAGACCGATACCGCTATCAACAGATTGGAGCAAGAATCGGATTGGCGTACGAGCCAGCCGACAAGGGATTTGCCGCCTACAGGGCATCGGCGATCGCGATGAAGTCGATGCGATGCGCGAGGCGATCGGACCTTGACAAACTGGAGCGCTATGAGCGCCGGGCGTGGTCAAGGCTCAAGCGAGCCGCCTCCGATTTCATCACGTTTACGGAATTGGAATGCCAGAAGGGAGCCTAAGTGACTGTCTGTTAAAGCTGTGCCGCGACTGGATCGCGACCGACAGGTCTGGACCGAATTTGCCTAGGAGTGTTTGATGGCGTTCATCCAGAGTGCGCCGCCTACGCGACCGCCACGATGATGGCGAAGGCGATACCAGCACGTTTCGTCCAACGCATCTGGCGGCAGGCGGCCACTAAGCCGCGAGCTCGCGCATGATGCGATAGAGCCGCGCCTGGCCCTCGAAGCCGATGCCGGGGCGATCGGACAGCGGCAGATAACCGCCGCTGAGCTTCGCATCGTCGGCGAAGCCGCCGAAATCGCCGAACACGCCGGGATAGGATTCCGCGCCGCCGAGGCCGAAGCCGGCGGCGATCGCGAGCGACATCTGGTTGCCGCCGTGCGGGAACAGCGAGCGTGCGCGGCCAGGCGTGCGCGGCCAGCATGTCGAGCGTGCGCGCATATTGCACGATGCCGTAGGCCTGCGGCGGATCGACCTGGATGACGTCGTCGCGCTGCGGCCGCAGGCCGCCGAAGCGGACGAGGTTTTCCACGTCCTGGGTCGAGAACAGATTCTCGCCGGTCGAGAGCGGCGGCGCGTAGACGCCGGCGATCTCGGCGAGCAGCGCGAAGTCGAGCGGATCGCACGGCTCCTCGAACCAGCGCAGGCCGAACGGCGCGAGCCCGCGCGCGTAGGCGAGCGCGTCGGCGCGATCGAACTTCGAGTTGGCGTCGACCGCGAGCTGCGCGCCCGCGCGGCAGGATCGATTTCACCGCCTCGACGCGGGCGAGGTCGTCGGCGAGCGGCATGCCGCCGACTTTCATCTTCACCATGGTGTAGCCGGCATCGAGATGGCGGCGCATCTCGTCCTGCAGATCCTTCGTGGTCTTGCCGGGCGCATACCAGCCGCCGCCGACGTAGCAGAACACTTTCTCCGCCACCTTGCCGTTGTTGTAGCGTTCCGCGAGCAGGCGATGCAGCGGCTTCTCCGCGATCTTGGCGACCGCGTCCCACACCGCGACCTCGATGGTGCCGATGCCGATCGAGCGCTCGCTGTGGCCGCCGGATTTCTCGTTCTGCATCATCGACGGCGAGGATTTTTTCCGGCGCGAGATTCTCGCCGCTGTCGTCGAGGAGCGATTCCGGCCGGCGCTTTCAGGATGCGCGGGATGAATCGCGCGCGCATCTGCGCGCCGCAGGCGTAGCGCCCGGTGGAATTGAACGCGAAGCCCGCGACCGGCTTGCCGTCGCGCACGACGTCGGTGATGACGGCGACGACCGACGTCGTCATCTCGGAGAAATCGATGCTCGAATTGGCGAGCGTCGAATTGAGCGGGACGGAGGTTTCGCGGATGTCGAGGATGCGCATGGCAATAATCTACCCAACCTTGTCGTCCATAGTTAGGAAATAAATCCAATGCGTCAATGGCGATCTTAACCTTAATGAAAAGTTTCCAGCCAGAGCGGCCTGGGTATAAGTATTTGAATACGCTTATTTAATCCACTCCATTCGGTATTTACCAAATTTTCGAGAGCCGGCATCCAGAAAATTCCGAGGTCTCGCCTTAATTGCACCACCCGGCGTCGAGTAGACCGCCGTCATCCACAACAGTTCGGGAGTATCGAAATGATGCTGCGCTTAGGCGCCGCGATTTGCGGCTGTTTGATTCTTGTCTATTCCTTTGTTTCAACAAGTCAGGCGGAATTAGCTGCGATCTATTCTTACGTTTCGCCCGGCAATTCGTATTTCACGATCAGTCCAAGCACACAGATCAGGAATTCGGCTTCGACGGGCGTCACGATTATCGGCGTGGCATCCACCTACAATCCCTGCAAACCCGGATTCGAACTCGGGCGGACCGGAGACCGCCTCCGGGGAAACCTATGATCCGTCAGCCTGGACCGCCGCGATCCAAACCGATTTGCGCGAACAGTTCGGCGGGGTGGGCTATGGCAAAAACTATCGGCCGGTATTCGCCCTGGTCGAGTGCGCCGACAAACACGTCATCGTGCAAGATAAACGATGTCGGACCGCTGCGATCAGGCCGCGTCATCGACTTCAACGAACAGACGATGCGCTATTTCGATCCGACCCTGGAACTCGGACTGATCAACAGTGTCCAGGTTACGCCGTTGCGCGGTGACGACTGGACAACGGGCCCGCTCGGCGGATGACGGGCGGGCTAGCCGAAGGCGTAATCCGCCGATTTCGGCGGGAAGTTGGCGGAATACGCTGCGCTATTCCGCCCTACGCGCTGTCATGCTCCGCGAAGGCGGGCATCCAATAATCATTGAGGAAGGCGGTTGTCACGCATGTTAGCCGCGGCGCTGGTGATTACTGGATCGTCCGCCTTCCCGGACGATGACACTGATGTTCAATCCACGTGTATCCCCGCGTCCTTCACCACCTTGCCCCACTTCGCGATCTCGGATTTCAGCCGCTCGCCGAATTCGGCCGGCGTGTTGGCGACCGGATTGAAGCCGAGCGTGGCGAGACGCTGCCTGGATGTCCGGGGAGGGCGACCATCTTGGCGATCTCGCTCTGCCACTTGTCGACGATCTCCTGCGGCGTGCCGGCCGGCGCGACGATGCCGGTCAGCGTGTCGCTTTCGAGGCCGGGCACGCCTTGCTCGACGTTGGTCGGCACATCGGGCAGCGCCGGCGGAGCGTTTGGTCGAGAGCACGGCGATGCCGCGCAGCTTGCCGTCCTTGATGTTGCTCATGGCCGGCGGCAGCGCGGTGAACGCGATCGGCGTGTGACCGCCGATGCGTGGAATTGACCGCGAGCGCCGCGCCGTTGAACGGCACGGTGACGAGATCGAGGTCGAATTTCTGCTTGAACATTTCGCCGGCGAGATGCGGCGTCGAGCCGGTCGCGGGCTGGGCGTAGCTGTATTTGCCGGGGTTGGCCTTGATCAGGTCGATCAGTTCCTTGAGCGATCTTCGCCGGCACCTGCGGATTGACGAAGACGACATTCGGCGAGGCGGCGACCAGCGTGATCGGCGCGAAATCCTTGATCGGGTCATACGGGATTTTCGTGTACATGCTCGGATTGACGATGAAGCCGGTGCTCACGACCAGGATGGTGTAGCCGTCCGGCGCCGCGCGCGCGACCATGGCGATCGCCGGTGTTGCCGCCGGCGCCGGGAATATTCTCGGTATAGATCTGCTGGCCCCAGACTTCGGACAGCTGCTGTGCGACCAGGCGCGCGATCACGTCGGTCGGTCCGCCGGCCGCGAACGGCACGATGACGCGGACGGATTTGGTCGGATAGGTCTCGGGCGATCGCCGCGGCCGGCGCAGCGCCAGCAGTGAGGCTTCGCAAGCACGGCGGCGATGCGCGTCCAGGCCTTCATGACATAGTCCTCCCCGTTGCTTCTCGGCAATGCTATCATCGTGCCGGCAATTCGATCATGAAACCGGAAGGGACGCCATGGCCTGGCCGCGCAAAGTGACGCGACAGGATCTCCGCGACGCCGCGGAGAAGTACAAGAACTGGGGCAAATGGGGCCCCGACGACGAGATCGGCACGCTCAATTACACGTCGGCCGGAGGACATCATCGCCGCGGCGCAGCTCGTGAAAAAGGGCAAGGTGATCTCGCTCGCGCTCAACTTCGACAACAACGGCCCGCAGGGCGGCAAGACCAATTACCCGGCGCTCGGCCGCATCAATCCGCTGCACACCATGCTGCGCACCGGCACCGACGCCTATTCCGGCGTGCTCGACAAGCGCGGCATCCGCGCCGCCGACGACATGGTGGTGATGCCGCTGCAATGCGGCACGCAGTGGGACGGACTCGGCCACGTGTTCTACGAGAACAACATGTGGAACGGCTACGACTGCCGCGAGGTGACGTCGTTCGGCGCGCAGAAATGCGGCATCGAGAAGACCAAGGCACAAGATGGTCGGCCGCGGCGTGTTTCTCGACGTGGCGCGCGCGCTCGGCAAGGAGTGCCTCGACGACGGCTACGGCATCACCTGCGACGACCTCGACATGACGGCGAAGAAGCAGAACGTCACGCTCAAGCGCGGCGACTACATCATCGTGCGCACCGGGCAGATGGAGCGCTGCCTCAAGGCCGGAAGCTGGGACGGCTATCCGGGCGGCGACGCGCCGGGCTTTGCGTTCGAGACGCTGGAATTCGTGGCGCGCACCGAGCTCGCCGCGCTCGCCAGCGACACCTGGGGCTGCGAGGTGCGGCCGAACAATACCGAGGGCGGCATCAACCAGCCGTGGCACTGGATCACCATCCCGATCATGGGCATGACCATGGGCGAGATTTTCTATCTCAAGGACCTCGCCGAGGATTGCGCCGCCGACAAGGTCTACGAGTTCATGTTCGTCGCGCCGGCGATCCCGATCACCGGCGCGGTCGGCTCGCCGACCAATCCGCTGGCGATCAAGTAGGCCCGGCGCCATCGTGTGACCGGCGGTAACGGCCTTGAAGCTGCAATTCGTCGCAACGTCCTTTGTGACGCTGTTCAAGTACAGTCGCAGGGCCATCTGCTAGCTTCGATGTTGGCTGCGATTTACTCAACCTTGGGGCGACTGAGATGAGGCGGCGTGACGTTTTCACCCTGATCGGCGCCGCCGCGGCAGCGCCTTTGATGCCGCTCGCCGCGCGTGCGCAGCAGACCGGCGCAATCCGACGCGTCGGCGTTCTGATCGGCTACGCCGAGGACGACCCGGAAACGAAATCACGCCTAGCGGCATTTCGGTTGGGCCTCGGAAAGCGCGGATGGTCGGAAGACCGCAATATCCACACCGATTATCGATTTACTGCCGCGAGCGCCGACCAAATTTCCGTGCTCGCGAAAGAGTTGCTCGCCCTGCAACCCGACGTGATTCTTGCCCATACGACGCCGGTCGCTGCCGTGTTGCAGCGGGAGACGCGCACGATCCCGCTTGTCTTTGTCAACGTGTCCGATCCGATCGGATCGGGCTTTATCGGAAGTCTCGCGCGGCCGGGCGGCAACCTCACCGGCGTGGTGCATTACGAGGCGGGCATCGTCGGCAAATGGCTGGGGATGCTCAAGGAGATCGTGCCGCGATTTGCGCGTGCGGCTCTGCTCGGAAATCCGAGGACGACGCCGTTCGAATACTTTGTGCGCTCGGCGCAAACCGTGGCGCCGTTGCTGGCGATCGACCTGGTGACCAAACCGACCGAAACCGCGGACGACATCGAGCGCTTCGTCGCATCGTTCGCCGGCGTACCGAATGGCGGCCTGGTTGTGCTGCCCGATGCGACCAACATGGGGCGCCGCGATCTCATCATCGATCTCGCGGCGAAGCATCGCCTGCCGGCGGTATACCCGTTCAGTCTTTTCGTCGATGCCGGAGGTCTGATGTCCTACGGGACTGATCAGGTCGACATGTTCCGGCTGGCGGCGTCCTATGTCGATCGCATCCTGCGTGGCGATAAGCCCGCAGACCTCCCGGTGCAGGCGCCGACGAAGTTCGAGACCGCGGTCAATCTCAGGACCGCCTACGCCCTCGGCCTGACCATGCCGCCGGGCCTGCTTATCGCCGCCGACCAGGTGATTGAGTGAAAAAGTTTGGAGAGTGACGGGAAGATTTTCTACCGCCGCACCTGCTCCTTCATCCAGTCGACGATCGTCGTCGTGATGTGTGCCGACGGCTGGCCGGGCGTGCGGCCCATGTGGTGGCCGTCGGCGTAGATGCGCGCCGACTTCGGGCTGCCGTGCTCCATGAGGAGATAGATGTCGTCGACCGGCGCCTGGTCGTCGAGCTTGCCGTTGATGCCGAGGATCGGCGCCGACGGTCTGTCGAGCAGGCCCATGGTCAGCAGCGAGAATTTGGGCGCGGCCTGCAAGAATTCCTCCAGCGTCTTGGTGCCCATGGCGCGGCCGCGCGCTTCGAGCAGGCTCTGCGCGCCGAACAGATATACGGCGCCGCCGGTGGTGAAGGCCGGGATGAGCCATTCCTTCTGGAAGCCGTAATGGATGTTGCCGCCGTGGAACACCGCGCCCTTGATGCGGTCGGCCGCCACATAGGCGAGGCGCGCCGCCCAGTAGGCGCCGAAACTGCCGCCCCAGACGGCGACGCGGCTGCCGCTCAGTTCCGGATGCCGCGCGAGATGGTCGAGCCAGGCGAGGAAGGTGCGTTCGGCGGCTGGGTCGCCGTAGAGCACCGGGTTTTCGCCGGTGCCGGGCATGTCGATGGTGAGTGAGGCGAGGCCGGCGTCCATCACCGTTCGAGCGATGCGAAGGCGGTCCTCCTTCCAGCCGTCGACGCCGCCCCAGTGCAGCACGACCGGCGGCTTCACGACGCCGGGCGGGAGCTGCAGATAGCCGGTGAGCGTCTTGCCCTCGAACCGCAGCTCGACGATTTCGAGCGGCGGATCGAAGAATTTCGCCGCCTTGCGGAACATGCGCAGCGAATGCTGGTAGGCCGCGAGCTTGCTCGGCGAGTTCGGCGTCGGATAGCGCCCGACGCGGCAGGCGTCGAAGCCATGCATGTAGAGTTCGGCAAGCTTCGCCGCCGGTAGCGCCCGCGCGGGCGCGGGCGTCGCCCTTTTCCTCATAGGCGAGGCCGATCTTGGTCCACTCCTGCGCCCACTGATCCTTGTCGAGGCTTGTGAGCGCATCCATGACGCGCTGGGCATCCTCGCGGCGGATGTCCTCGAACGGGCTGTGCCGGCCGGCGCGCCGCATGAACTCGGCCTTGACCTCGTCCAGCGAGCGCTCGCGCGATCCGGCGGGCCTGGTGGGCGACGCCTGGCGATTCATGGTCTACTCCCTGTGAGCTTCGGGCCGGGAACTCAAATGTTCCATCCGGCGTTGTCGATAATCCTTTGGCGCATTGGATCTGGATGAGGAGGCGGCCATGATCACGTCAGACCTGTTTCCCGCTGAGACTCAAGAGCAGGCTTTTCGCGTCCTGGGAGCGGGTGTCGCAAGAGTTTGGAGCCGGTTGCCGCAAAAGCTTCAGCACCATCTGTTCGAGGAAGCCGTGGCGTCTCATGGCGAGTCCGTGAGACAGCAGCTCGCCGTCTTCCTGCATCACCTGCATCCGCGCACATCCGATTCGATCAAGTTCCGCGCAATGCCGGAGCCGGACAGCCTCGGCGGATAATCGCCGATCCGCCCGCTCATGTCCTGCATTGGCATAAGGCGTTATTTGGAGACCGCATCCTTGCTCAAGGTTGCGATCGCTTCCTGCACCGTCGTCATGAATTGTGCGGGGAAGATGATGGTTGAATTCTTTTCGGTCGCAATTTCGGCCATCGTCTGCAGCGTGCGAAGCTGCAGCGCCACGGGATGCTGCGTGATGATGTCGGCCGCCTGCGCCGAGCTTCACCGCGGCCTGATATTCACCTTCGGCCGCCACGATCTTGGCCCGGCGCTCGCGCTCGGCTTCGGCTTCCTTTGCCATCGCGCGCTGCATGTTGTCGGGCAGGGTGATGTCCTTGATCTCGACGGCCGTCACCTGCGTGCCCCACGGCTCGGTGTGGCCGTCGATCACGTTCTTGATCTGCTCGTTGATGCTCGCGGTGTCCGAGAGAAGCTGATCGAGGCTGAAGCGTCCAACCACGTTGCGCACCGTGGTCTGGCTGATCTGATTGATCGCATTGTAGACGTTCTCGATGACGATCACCGACCGCTCCGGATCGGAGATATGGTAGTAGGCGACCGCCGCGATATCGATCGAGACGTTGTCCTTGGTGATGATTTTCTGCGACGGGATTTGCATCGTGACGGTGCGCAAGGATACGCGCACCATCTGCTGAATGGGAACGAAGACGAGCGGTGAGGCCCGCCCCGCGCACGCCCTCGAATTTTCCGAGAAGAAATACGACGCCGCGTTCGTACTGCCGCAGCACCCGGATCGAGGCGAGCAGATACAGAACGACGACGAGCGCGACGACCATAGGGCCAAAGCATGCCCTGACTATTGCATGGATGGCGCTATCCCCACAGTCGCTTGCTGGCGATCGCGGCGCCTTCGCTGAGCGCGCGCAGCTTCGCCCAGACGATGCTGTCGGCCACCATCGGATCGTTGCGCACCGCGGTGCCGAAGCCGCAATCGACGCCGGCGATCAGGCGCTCGCGGTCGATCACCTGCGCGTAGCGGCCGATGCGCTGCGCCACCAGCCGCGGATGCTCGACGAAATTCGTGGTCGAATCGATGACGCCGGGGATGAGAATCTTGTCGTCGGGAATGTCGATCGTCCTTCAGGTCTTCCCATTCGTGGTCGTGGCGCGGGTTGGCGGCCTCGATGCTGATCGCCTGCGGCCGCGCCTTGAAGGCGATGTCGATGATCTTCGAGCAGCGGCAGATCGTGGGTGTGCGGCCCCTCGTAGTTGCCCCAGCAGATGTGCAGCCGCATGCGGTCGGCCGGCAGGCCTTCGGTCGCGGCGTTGAGCGCGGCGATGTTGCGCTCGGCGATCTTGTGCGGAATTCGTCGTCGCTGAGATGGCGGTACTGGTTGTTGCGCGCCGAGCCGAGATCGGGCGCGTCGATCTGCAGCACGAAGCCCGCTTCGACGATGGCGCGGTATTCGATCTTCAGCACGTCGGCGAGCGCCTCGACGATAGGCGTCCTCGGTCGGATAGTGCAGGTTGATGATGAAGCGCGTGAGGATGCCGGGCGACGGCGCGGTCATGAACACCTCGGCGGGCTTCGACTTTCGCCGCCGCGGCCTTCAGATGCGCGAGGTCGCGGTCGAGCGCGCTGCGGTCCTTGTAGCGCAGCTCGCCCGACGCAGCCGGGAAACGGCATGCTGGCGAAATTGCTCCGGCGGCGGGCGAAATCCGGATGCGCCAGCAGATCGCGGCCGATCATGATGTCGCGGCCCTTCTCGGCGGCGCGCGGGTCGGGCTCGATGCCGGTGACGCGGTGGCGGATGTAGGTCGTGTAGGACGGCTTGCTCATCTCGCCGTCGCTGACGATGTCGATGCCGGCCGCGACCTGCTGGGCGACGATGTCGTCGACCGCCTTGGCGGTCTCGGCCTCGAACGCCGCGGCGTCGATCGTCCTCGCCCTGCTCGCGGCCGAGGATGAGATCGATCAGCGCCTTCGGCCGCGGCAGGCTGCCGGTGTGGGTGGTGAGAATGCGGTCGGTGCTGGTTTTCATGTCGTCCTTCCGGCGTCAGGCGTGGGCGGCCGTTATAGCATCGGATGCGTTGTCGCGGGGCCGCCGCGCGGCGTAGTCTACGCGGCCAATGACCCGTGACGAGGATTGCCATGTGCCGAAGCATCAAGACGCTGCATAACTTCCAGCCGCCGGCCACCGAGGCGGAGATCCGTGCGTCGTCGCTCCAATTCGTCCGCAAGTTGAGCGGATTTGCCCGGCCGTCCAAAGCCAACGAAATCGCATTCAACCGCGCGGTGGACCAGGTGGCGCAGGCGGCACACGATCTGCTCGACTCCCTGGTGACGAATGCGCCGCCCCGCGATCGTGAAGCGGAAGCCACGAAGGCCCGCGCCAGGTCGGCGCAGCGCTTCGCGTCTTGATTGACACCAGCTTTGAAGCCTGAACTGATCATCCGAATTCCGAGTGACGGGAGGAAACAACAACCATGCGCATCGTCGACCTGAGCCGCGAGCTTTATCACCGCACGCCGAGCTATCCCGGCCAGCCGCCCATCATCCACGGCATCTGGAAGACCCACGAGGAGGCGTTCGCCGAATCCGGCAACATCCAGGGCAACAGCGTGATGTTCTTCTCCATGCCCGACCACGGCGGCACGCATATCGACGCGCCGCGCCACTTCGGCAAGAGCGGCACGCCGATCGACAAATACCCGCTGGAGAATTGCATCGTGCAGGGCATCTGCATCGATCTGCGGCACATCGCGCCGCGCGCGGAGATCACGCCGGCCGATCTGGAGGCGGCGGTGAAGAAGGCGGGCGTGCCGATCCCGAAGAAGGGCACGGTGCTGCTCTGCACCGGCCATCACGCGCGCACGTTCCCGAAGGCGGCCTATGCGACCGACAATCCGGGCGTCAACGTCGCGGCGACCGAATGGCTGGCGCAGCAGGGCATCGTGCATTTCGGCATCGACTCGATGCGGCCCGGGCCGGAGGGCAAGGTCAACTCGCTGGTGCACAAGGCCTGCCTCGAGCTCGACATCACCCACATGGAGAGCCTGTGCAATCTGGAAGCGCTGCATCGGCGAGGGCGAATTCCAGTTCATCGGCCTGCCGCTGAAGTGGCGCGAGGGCACCGGCTCGCCGATCCGCGCGGTGGCGGTGTTCAAGGATTAGTCGTCGTCACCAACATGCTAGATTCGGAACGACAGGAAGCGACGCTTGCAAATGCTGCTCGGACACAATCGCAAAATGACCGGGGCGGAGTGCCTCGCCGACATGCTCAAGGGCTACGGCGTGACGCACGTGTTTCACGTGCCGGCGGTGCTGCGCACCACGTTCGCCGAGATGGAGCGGCGCACCGACATCAAGCGGCTGCACGTGCACGGCGAGAAGGCCGCGGCCTACATGGCCGACGGCTACGCGCGCGCGTCCGGCAGGCCCGGCATCTGCATGGCGCAGGTGATCGGCGCGCTCAATCTCGCCGCCGGCCTGCGCGACGCCTGGCTCGCGCATTCGCCCGTCATCGCCATGACCGGCGGCCGCGAGCCGAAGACCAAGTTCCGAAAGGTCTATCAGGAGATCGACGACGTGCCGGCGTTCGAGCCGGTGACGAAGTTCAACGCCACGGTCGACGACGTCGCGCGCTTTCCCGACATGGTGCGGCAGGCGTTCCGCACGGCGGTGACCGGCTGTCCCGGTCCCGTGCATCTGCAGTTCCGCGGCAACGAGGGCCAGATCGACGCCGAGGAGGCGGAGATGGAGCCGCTGTGCGAGCCGCAATTCGCCCGCGTGCCGGCGTTCCGGCCGGAGCCGGACGAGGCGCAGCGTGCGCGCGGCGCTTGAAGATTCTCGAGGACGCCGCGCGGCCGGTCATCGTCGCCGGCGGCGGCGTGCGCGCGTCGGGCGCGCAGGCCGAGCTCGTCGCGCTCGCCGAGGCGTTGCAGATTCCGGTCGCGACCTCGCTCAACGGCAAGGATGCGATCCCCGGCAATCATCCGCTGTCGGTCGGCGTCGTCGGCACCTATTCGCGCGAGAGCGCCAACCGCGTCGTCAACGCCGCCGATCTCGTCTGCTTCATCGGCACCGAGACCGGCGGCATGACCACGCATTTCTGGGCGGTGCCGAAGATCGGCACGCCGGCGATCCAGATCGACATCGATCCGGAGGCGCTCGGGCGCAATTATCCGCTGCAGGCGGCGGTCAACGGCGACGCCAAGGTCATGCTGACGCGCATGCTCGCCGCCGCCGAACCGCTCGACCGCGGGCAAGCGCAAGGCATGGGTCGGCGAGGCGCAGACGATCTGCCAGGAATGGTGCGCGAAATACAAATCCGCGCTCGAATCCGACGCGGTGCCGATCCGGCCCGAGCGCATCTGCCACGAGCTGTCGAAGCACGTGCCCGACGACGCCATCGTGGTGGTCGACACCGGCCATGCCGGCATGTGGATGGGCGGCATGTACGATCTCAAGAGCCCGCGCCAGAGCTACATGCGCAGCGCCGGCCATCTCGGCTGGGCATTTCCGGCCGGGCTCGGCGCCAAGTGCGGCTGTCCCGGACCGGCCGGTGGTGACGTTCACCGGCGATGCCGGCTTCTGGTATCACATCGCCGAGATCGAGACCGCGGCGCGCTGGAAGATCAACGCCGTCACCGTCGTCAACAACAATGCCGGCGGCAACCAGTCGAAGCGCGGCTTCGACCGCGTCTATGGCGGCAAGCAGACCGAGAAGGCGCTGGAACTCTGGCACTTCAGCAAGGTCAATTTCGCCCGCATCGCCGAGGACATGGGCGCGCTCGGCATCCGGGTCGAGCACGCCTCGGCGTTTCCGGCGGCGCTCGCCCAGGCGCTTGCGGCCAATCGGCCGGTGGTCATCGACGTCGTCACCGATATCGACGCGCTGGCGCCGACCGCGGTGAGCTGACTCGCGGCCAAATCGGACAATTTTGTGCCGTCAAGGACGCGCGGCGGGGGAACCGCGATCACGAAACCGCAACCATGAGACGCGATTTACGCCTCGTCGCCGGGCGCGAATTGTGAAAGAATCAGCGTGCCATCGCACGGGAGAAGGCCCACCCCAACCGCATGCGCACCGCACGGCAATCGGCAGTTCGGCTCCTGCAGCTGATGATGGTGGCTTCGCTGGTTCTGCCGGCGATCCTGTTCGTCTATGCCTCCTGGCTCAACTACCGCAAGCGTCCAGGCCGTCGCCGACGAGCGCATCGAGCGTTCGCTCGACATCCTGCAGGAGCACGCGCTCAAGGTGTTCCAGACGGTCGAGCGCACCTTCTCGGAAGTCGACGAGATCGTGCGCGGAATGTCGGATGACGACATCCGCGCCGCGCAGCCGACGCTGCATACGCGGCTCAAACGCATCGTCGAGGTCATGCCGCAACTGCAGGCCATCCTGGTGATCGGCCGCGATGGCCGGCCGCTGGTCACGAGCACGCTCGAATCCTTGCCGCCGGATCTCAATCTCGGCGACCGGGATTACTTCAAGGCCCAGGCCGACCACGACCTCGGCACCGATGTCACCGACGTGCGCGCGCCGCGCACGTCGGGTATCGGCACCGATTTCTTCGACCTCACCGCACCGCCGCGCATCGGCCGACGGGTCGTTCAACGGCGTTATCGTGGTGGCGGTGCTGCCGAGCTATTTCGAGGAATTCTACGCGCTGATCGGGCAGGGGCCGGGCAGCTTCTACGCCATGGTGCGCTCCGACGGCGCTTTCCTGTCGCGACATCCGCCGCGCGATCGTGCGCGCCGGCTCAATCCGCAGAGCGGTCTGCGCCGTGCCATCGACAGCGGCCAGGTCCACGGCATGTTCTGGACGCGGCGCTCGCAGATCGACAGCGAAGCGCGCCGCATCGGCTTTCTCAAGCTTTCAGGCTTTCCGATCTACGTGCTGGCCGGAACCAGCAGCGTCGCGATACGCGGCGAATGGCTGTCGCTGATGACGACGCACCTGGTCTTCGGACTGCCCGCGACATTGCTGCTGTTCACGCGTGCTCGGGGTCGCGCTGCAGCGCACGCGGCGCCTGCACGATGAGGCCGAGCGCCGCGAAGCCGCGGAGGCGGCGCTGCGGCAGGCGCAGCGGCTCGAAGCCATCGGCCAATTGACCGGCGGCGTCGCGCACGATTTCAACAACCTGTTGATGATCGTCAGCGGCAGCGCGCAGCGGCTGCGCCGCGACGTCACCGACGAAAAGCAGCTTCGCCTGCTCGACATGATCGCCAACGCGACCCAGCGCGGCGAAAGCCTCACGCGCCAGTTGCTTGCATTCTCGCGGCGGCAGACGCTGCAGCCGAGCGCCATCGATCTTTCCGAGCGGTTGCCCAAGGTCAAGGACATGCTGAGCCGGTCGCTGCGCGGCGATATCGAGATCCGCGTCGTCGTTCCCGATCGCCATTGCACCGTGAAGGTCGATCCGAGCGAGCTCGAGCTTGCCTTGCTCAATCTCGCGTTCAACGCGCGTGACGCCATGCCGTCGGGCGGCACGCTGATCATCACGGCCAAGCCGGTGGTGCTGCGCGGCAAGGCGGCGGAGGAGGGGTTGCACGGCGAGTTCGTCGCCGTCCGCGTGGCGGATACCGGCGCCGGCATACCGCCGGATGTGCTGTCGCGCGTGTTCGAGCCGTTCTTCACCACCAAGGAGGAGGGCAAGGGCACCGGGCTCGGCCTGAGCCAGGTCTACGGCTTCGCCAGGCAATCGGGCGGCACCGCCACCATCACCAGCACGGTCGGCCGCGGCACCGCGGTGACGCTGTTCCTGCCGCGCACCTGGGAAGTGCCGGTGCCGTCGATGGTCCGCCGTCCGAGATGGCGGACGCGCCGCGGCGCGCCGGCACCGTGCTCCTGGTCGAGGACAATGCCGAGGTCGCCGAGGTCGGCCGCGCCTATCTGGAACAGCTCGGCTACAAGGTCGAGACGGCGGCGGGCTCGCAGGCCGCGCTCGACGTGCTGGAACGCGAGAAGATCGATCTGGTCTTCTCCGACATCCTGATGCCGGGCGACATGAACGGCTTCGATCTGGCGCATGCCATCCGCGCGCGATTTCCGCACATGCCGGTGCTGCTGACGACCGGCTTCAGCTCGAGCGCGCAGGATGCCGTGCGCCAGGGCTTTGAGGTGCTGCAGAAGCCCTACGACATCGCCGCGCTCGAACGCGGCGTGGCCGCGGCGCGCAAGTGGGCCGACCGGCAGGATCAGCCGGCTGCGCAGCGCGCAATGGGGTAATTCACGACCCCGCCAGCTCCCGCCCCAGCCGCGTGATCATGTCGTACAGGTCGTCGAGCGCGTTGAAGCGCGGCTGCGCGGCGATATGCGGGGTCAGGATCACGTTCGGGAAACGCAGCAGTTCGTCGTCGCTGCGGCCGGGCGCCTCGTACAGCGGATCGAGCGCGAAGCCGCCGACCTGGCCGGACTTCAGCGCGTCGATCAGCGCCGCGCGATCGATCACGTCGGGGCGCGAGACGTTGACGATGCGCGCGCCGCGCTTCATGCTGCGCGAGCTGCGCGGCGCCGATGAGGTGACGCGTGGCGGGTCCCTCCGGCACCAGCGGCACGACCCAGTCGCTTTCGGCGAGCATTTCGTCCATCGGCCGGTAGGTCGCGTGCAACTGCTGCTCCTGCGGCTTCGGGCAGCCGGTGTGCGCTGGGTATAGAGGATGCGCATGCCGAACGCCGCGGCGCGCAGCGCGAATTCGCGGCCGATCTCGCCGATGCCGACGATGCCGACCGTGCTGCCGTAGAGGATGCGCAGGCCGGGCACGCGGCCCCAGTTGGAATTGGGCGTGTGCCGGCGGTCGAACGGCCGGTACGGATAGCCGATCTCGGCGAGCGCGCTCGACGCTGATGCGGCCCTGCAGTTCGTTGCACCCTGCGCGCGAGCATCAGCATCAGCGTGATCGCAAGCTCGGCGCAGGCGATATTGGCGCGCCGGCGGATGGTGAGCACGCGAGATGCCGCGCGCGGCGCACGCGGCGGCGTCGATGCGGCGCAGATCGACGCCGTATTTCTGCACCGCCCTGAGATGCGGCGCGGCCGCGAGCTCCGTCGCGCCGACCGACAGGCCTTCGACGATCAGCGCGCGGCAATCGGCGAGGTTGGCGCGAAGTTCGTCCTGCGGTTTCGACCAGGCGCACCTCGGCCGGATAGAGCCCATGCGCGTCGCGGCGCACCTTGCGCGCACCAGCCGTCGAAATCCGGGCTCGTCATGGCTGAAGAAATCGGCATAGGCGGCGTAGCGCTCGCGGCTCGCGTTCGGATCGAGCACGAGCGCAACGACGCGCAGGAAGCGATCGTCTTCGACGACGAGCAGATTGGCCATGGTGCGGGACTTCAGACGATCGTCCGCTTATTCCCGCGCAAGCGGGAATCAGCGGGAGCGTAAAGGGTGGGTCCCCGCTTTCGCGGGGACGAGCGGAAACGGTAATCATCACGTGTGATGCGGCTCCGGGTCGATCTTCAGCGCCTGGAACACGCGCGTGTGCATGTTGTAGGTGCCGATCAGCACCGTCAATTCGACGATCTGGCGCTCGTTGAAATGCGGCTTCAGCGCATCGAACACGGCATCGGGAACCTGGATTTCGGTCGTCATCGAGTCGGTATAGGCGAGCGCCGCGCGTTCGCGCGCGTTGAAGAATTTCGAGCCGCGCCAGTCGGCGAGCGCGTTGCACTCCTCCATCGTCAGCCCTTCCGGGATGGCGAGCAGCGGCACGTGCTGCTTGATTCCTACAAACGAGAAGAGTCAAAAGGTTACAGAGCGGGTAGCTCCCAAATGGGGCCGTGCCAGGCTTGGCTACAACTCAGGATTTTTCGTGGTTCTTGAGGCTTTTCCCGCGTTCACCCAGCGTTGTTTCAGGACCGACGTGCAAAAAAATTCGGGACGATGCCCCCATTTCTAGATCATCTAGCGGGAGATGTAATGCCGAGTCTGTTTGCTAGTCTGGTGTCAAAGCCTCCAGTAGGCAGGTAAGTTGAGGCGGGATAAACCCACAGTGACGAAGATCCGATCTGGTCGGGCACCTGTTCCGGTGGGAGGCCGCACTAAATGGAGCGGCCCGTAGTAATCCGCGCAAGCCACCGTTGGTAAAGCTGCTACAAATCACGACGGCCTAAGCGACGTCTCGCCGTCGAGGTAGGAGATTTTCCGGCATACATCTGGCCTACACAGCGGCGATTTCCCAGAATTCTTAGAATCTATAGCCCATTAAATCTGTAAGTTACAGACTTTAAAGGGCACTTAAGCATCTAGAATGAACACTTATGAGAAACACAGGGGAGGGTCAGTTACCGCTAACCAGCGATCCGAGGAGCGCAATGACTGTTCTGCGCGGGTCTGAGCATAGCATTGCGTTGAATCACGCGCGGGCGTCAGTACCCCAGCTTCTTGTCCACAACATTCAGCAACGAATCGCCGTTCCGGAAACGTTCAAATTGGGTGATGAACAACTGCATGGCTTGCTCCAGCCAATCCGGCGTGTTGTCGGCACAGTGGGGAGAGAGCAGGACGTTCTCCAGCTTGTAGTACGGGTGGCCCGCGGGTAACGGCTCTTGATCGAAGACGTCCAGCGCCGCGCCTTTGATTCGGCCAGTGGAGAGCGCCGCGATCAGCGATTGCTCGTCGATCACCGGGCCTCGGCCGACGTTGATCACCACCGCTGTAGGCTTCATGGCGGCGAACTCTCGGGCGGCGATCATTCCCCGCGTCTCCGAAGTCAGCGGCGTGGATATAACCACGTAGTCGCAGCGCGAAAGCATCTCGATGCGGCGCTCGGGAGTAAAGATTTGTTGCACCATCGGGTCCGCGCTGGGTCCCGGGGCATGCCTCTTCATCGCCAGCACGGTCATGCTCATCGCGGTCACTCTTGCCGCGACCGCGCGGCCGATGTCTCCGTATCCGACGATGCCAACCGTCTGGCTCGCTACGGGTAGCACGTCGAACGGTTCCCATACGCCCGCGATTTGATTGCGGATGAGGCGGCGAAAGTCTTTGGCGAAATATAAGATGGCGGCAAGCACAAATTCGCCCAGCGATGGACTAAACACACCGATTCCGTTGGTCAGCGGCACTCGGCTGTCCAGCAGTTCCGGGAACAGCGTGCGCTCCAGTCCGACGGAGCGTGAATGCACCCAGCGCAGATGGGGGCACATGGCGAAGACCTGTCTGAACAGCGGAAGCGCGCCGGACCAGTTGAAGAGCACGCTCGCGCGAGCAGCTGCCGGTTCAAATATTTCGGCAGAATTTCCAGCGATCGTTTCGACGCCAGGCAGCGCCCGCCGCAGCATGGCAAGCTGCGAAGCACCCACGTCGCCGAGCACCAGGATCGTGTCATTTTTCGTCGATTTTGGATCACTAGCGAGAGTCATTTCACCATTCCGAGAACAGGATGTCCGCAGAAGGACGATTTAGAAAAACCAAACCAGCCTTCCCGCGCTTTGAATTTGACACAGTTGAGCGAACGACTTCAAACTTCTACGCGTTCGGAAATCGCATGCGCTCAGTCCGTGGCTTGCGGAAGGAATTCTATGCCATCAAAAGACCCCAAGTCGTTGAGGAGTTATCGCTGGTACGGTCCGGACGATCTCCGCTCCTTCGGGCACCGTTCGCGCGCTGCCTCGATGGGTTGTACGCCGGCGGATTACGCTGGGAAACCCGTGATCGCCATCATCAACACTTGGAGTGACATCAATCCCTGTCATAGCCATCTTCGCCAGCGCGCGGAAGACGTTAAGAAGGGCATATGGCAGGCCGGCGGATTCCCGGTGGAGATGCCTGCATTCACTCTCGGAGAAACTTTTCAGAAGCCTACCACGATGATGTATCGCAACCTCCTCGCGATGGAGACCGAGGAGTTGTTGCGCTCCTATCCGGCGGACGGCTGCGTGCTCCTGGGTGGTTGCGACAAGACGACGCCGGCACTCTTGATGGGCGCAATCAGCATGAATCTCCCCGCGATCTACGTTCCCGCCGGACCGATGCTTCGCGGCAACTGGCGTGGAGAAATTCTGGGCAGCGGATCCGATGTCATGAAATATTGGGCGGAACGCCGCGCCGGCAACATCGATCAACAAGCGTGGACACAAATTGAAGACGGCATCGCCCGATCCGCCGGAACGTGCATGACCATGGGCACCGCCTCCACCATGACTAGTCTGACCGAAGTGTTGGGATTCAGTCTGCCCGGCGCGAGTTCCATACCCGCCGTTGATTCCAACCACGCCAAAATGGCCAATTGTTCCGGGCGGCGCATCGTGGAAATGGTTTGGGAAGACCTCAAGCCACGCGACATTTTGTCGGACGCGTCCTTTAACAATGCGATTGCAGCGACCTTCGGGCTAGGAGGTTCGACGAATGCCGTGATTCACCTTGTGGCCTTGGCAGGACGCGCGGGAATTAACCTCGCGCTCGACCGCTTTGACCAATTTTCCAGGAAGACGCCGATGTTGGCGAATGTTCGTCCGAGTGGAAAGTACTTGATGGAAGATTTCTACTATGCTGGCGGGTTACCGGCGCTATTGAAAGCCATGGCTCCGCACCTGGATCTAGGTTGCTCGACCATCACCGGCAAGACCCTAGGAGAAAACATCGCCAACGCTGAAATATTCAACAACGACGTTATCCGCGGCACCGATAATCCGGTGCTTCAATCCGGAGGATTAGCGATTCTTTACGGCAACTTGGCTCCTCGAGGTGCCGTGATCAAAGCCTCGGCCGCTGAAACCAGGCTTCTCAAGCACGCGGGTCGCGCCATTGTCTTCGATAGCTACAACGAAATGAATGCGCGTATCGATGACCCGGCCCTCGATGTCGACGCGAACAGTGTGCTGGTCTTGCGGAACGCTGGTCCAAAGGGCGCGCCGGGAATGCCCGAATGGGGAAATCTTCCTATCCCGCAAAAGTTGCTCAAAGAAGGTGTCCGGGACATGGTCCGCGTCTCGGATGCGAGAATGAGCGGTACGAATTACGGTGCTTGTGTCCTGCATGTTTCACCAGAGTCCTTCGTCGGAGGTCCACTCGCGTTGCTGAAAGAGGGAGATGTCATCGAACTCGACGTCGCCGCGCGTCAACTGAACATGCGCGTGAATGAAGACGAACTCGCGGCTCGTCGCTCAGCGTGGCGTCCGAAAGAGGGAATTTACCCAAGAGGATATGGAAAATTATTTATGGAGCACATCAAGCAGGCCGACGAAGGATGCGATTTCGATTTCCTGGAAGGCACCGCGCCTATCCCTGAACCTGAGATTCATTGAACTCCAACGGAGAAACGCGCCGGCGTCCCACTCCGACGGCCAGCATCAGAATGCCCGAAAGGCACAGGCTTCCCACCAAGTAGAGCAGTCCGGCGCGGAAGGAATGGGTCCGATGGACGAGGTAACCCATCACTAAGGGACCCACAAAGCCGCCGAGATTTCCCAGCGAATTAATTAATCCGATAGACGCCGCGGCAGCCGACTCCGTGAGGAAAGCCGTCGGAACCGCCCAGAAGCATGGATGAAACGAGAAATAGCAGCCTCCCACTACGGTGAACAAAATCACCGCGGCGGTCATGTTTGACGACCCGAAAGCGACCGCCAGGAGCAGACTTATTCCGCAAAGAAAAATCGCGAGTCCAGCGTGCCAGCGCCGCTCTTGTTCCCGGTCCGAATGCCAGCCGTTCACCTGTTGCAATACGAAGCCCGCCAGATACGGAAGGGCCGCAAACAAGCTGACGCGAATATCGCTTTGCCCGGAAAGCCGCTTCAGAATCGTCGGAAGCCAAAACGCGATCCCGTACCCTCCAGTAGTCGCGCAGAAATAGCAGCACGTCAGCAGGATGACGTCGCGCTGCACGAGCGCTTGCCAAATCGTGTACGAACGAATCTTCTGCTTTGCTTGATTTTCCTGGTTGAGGACGTTACTGATCCAGTTTCGCTCATCGTCTGTCAGCCAGTTGGCTTGACGCGGCCAGTCCGTCAGATAAAAAAGCGTGACAACGCCAAATACGACTGCGGGAATTCCCTCCAATATAAATAGCCATCGCCACCCTCGCAGACCCCACCACGAAATCCCCAGCAGCAAACCGGCGAGTGGGGACCCGATGACATACGAAAGTGGGCTCGCAGCGTAAAAGCTTGCCACCGACTTCGCACGATCCGCGGCTCTGAACCAGTGAGAGATATAGACGATAACCGCTGGGAAGAAGCCAGCCTCCGCGGCGCCCACAAGAAAACGAACCACGTAAAAATCCCGGGACGTGCGGATGAAGGCCATCAGCACAGTCAGGATTCCCCAGGAAATCATGATCCGTGCGATCCACCGCCGTGCGCTCCAACGCTCGGCAATCAATGCGCCCGGAATTTCGAGGACCAGGTATCCGATGAAGAACATTCCGGCCCCGAGACCCACCACTCGGTCGTCGAAACCCAGATCTGCGCGGCATCTGCAACGCCGCGGCGCCCACGTTCATGCGATCCAGAAATGCGATGATGTAAAGCAGGAAGAGAAAAGGAAGAATGCGCCACGCAATTCGTTTTCGCGCGCTCTGAGCAACCGCCGGATCGACCGCCATGACGGCCACCGCCCCTCGATTCACCAACGATTTGAGAGACTAGCAGAGTTATCGCGCCACTATTTATTTTTCTGTCGATCGGGTTTCGCGTCCTGTCAAATCAGGACTCATAAACGATCGCTTTAGCAGATCTCAACGCCTGGAACCTTTTCGTATGTCCGCTATAGGAGCGCAGCATGCTGAACGATCCGGTAGCAAATCAAAACAATGAACACCGAAAACGCAAACAACAGCGCGCCTACGTAACGAGTCATGCTTCGTGGTTAGATTTGCTTGAGGCTGCGGTGGACACAGGCAAGAGTGTCTGTGGTACCTCAGTTCTGGTGCGCCGCAGCTTAACAAGGTCGTCAGTCGAAGGGTATTCCGGTTTTCTTGGAGACTTCGCGCAAATCGTTCACAACGGGCAAAATCAGCGGCACGCCGTTCTCACGCCGGATAGTTTCCGCTTCGCGCTCAGGGTCTCCGGGGATTAACGGACCGCTGGTACTGGGAGCTGGCTTCGTGGCGCGAAAAACTCGGATGTAGTCATCGACCTGCGACTTAAACGAATCGGCGTCAATGAACCCGTCGATCCGCATGGCGCCAAAGAAATGTCCGATTCCTTTGCCAACGCTTCGAGTCGGAATGGTTTGCCGCAGAGCAAACGGGATGGCGAACGGCCCCCAATTAGCTCCACTCAGCGCTCCACTCAAAAGGTCGACCATCATGGCTAGGCAGTAGCCCTTGTGACCGCCACGTTCGCGATCCGATCCCAGCGGCATGAGCGCTCCGCCTGCGAGGACGTCGGCAGGGTCCGTCGTTACTCGCCCGAGGTTGTCGGTTGCCCAGCCAGCAGGAATTTTCTCGCCCCTCCGGAGGGCAATTTCGATTTTTCCGTAGGCAGCCGTGCATGTGGCCATGTCGATTACGATGGGCGGTTCGTTCCTTCCCGGGAACGCGATCGCAATCGGGTTGGTGCCCAGCATGCGTTCAATGCCCCACAAAGGTGCGACAATCGCCGTAGAGTTCGTCATCGCCCATCCGATCATGTCGTGGGCGACGGCCTTGAGAACGTAGTAGCCGGCGATACCGAAATGATTGGTGTTCATGACAGCAACCCAACCAGATCCGGCCTTCTCCGCGATTTCGATGGCCATCTGATTCGCCCGTGGCCCAACCACTAAACCCAATCCGTTGTCGCCATCGACAGTCGCAGTACTCGGCGTCGATCGGATCACCTCGACTTGTGGTTTTGGATTAATCCGCCCTTCGCTGAGCAGGTCAACGTAGCTCCGCATGCGCGCTACACCATGCGAGTCGATGCCCCGCAGGTCCGCGGCGGCGAGGACATCGGCGGCTTGCGCGGCATCGCTTTCGGGCACACAGAAATGCATAAACACGCGAGCGCAGAATTCGCGCAGCGCTTCAACAGGAAAGACCTTTTCCTCTATGTACGCCACGTATCAGTGCCTCACTTGATTCCGTCTGGATTTGGCATCCCACCACTTTGGACTTGGAATGAGATTGGTAACGATCGCCTGTCCACAAAATTGAGGCTGGGCGTCGACGAAAGAAATCGGCAGCATTCCGGGTCTCGCCAAAGTTAAGCATATAATCGCCGCAGGATGCTCCAGAATCCCTGCGAGAGACGCTGGAAAGTCAGGTATGCGCGTTTGTACCGAACATATACAATCCAAACTCCGGTGGCTACAATTGTCGAGGTCTTCCCGATCCTTGACTCTTTCCGCCCGCACGTGTACGCCATTGCAACCACTTGGGCTGTCGTGCGTTGGATCGTCGGACTCGCGACGACCGCGCTGCCGAAACTAGGAAAGATGGAATGAGCAACGTACCCATTCTGCGACTGGGTTCGGTGAAGGATCCCCTCCATTTTCAAGCGCACCTGCGCTCACTGCAGGTCTCGATTCCTTGCGACACAGAACTTGCTCCCACAGCCGCCTCTCCGTTTTTCCTTCCGCTGCATCGCGACGGAATCAAAATCGGCAATCGCATCGCCATCAATCCCATGGAAGGCTGGGACGGAACGGCCGACGGCAACCCAAGCGACTCACTCGTCCGTCGTTGGCAAAAATTCGGGCCAGCGGCGCCAAGCTCATCTGGGGCGGAGAAGCGTCGCGGTCTCCGCGGCGGCTCGCGCCAATCCGAACCAACTGGTGATGGCACCTCACACGCGCGAAAACATCGCACGATTGCGCGCCGTGCTGATCGAGGAACACCGCAAGGCAATGGGCTCCGACGACGGACTGCTCATCGGCCTACAGTTGACGCACTCCGGCCGCTATTGCCGCCCGCACGTTCACGATCAAGCGAGCCCCGCATTCTCTATCACCACCCGATTCTGGATCGACGCTTAAACTTGCCGAACGATTACCCGGTCCTCACCGATGCCGAAATCGAAACTATCATCGAGAATTTTCACACCGCGCCGGCGCATCCTGGGAGTTGGGCTTCGATTTCGTGGACATCAAGCATTGCCACGGCTATCTCGGCCACGAATTCCTGAGCGCCCACACCCGTGAGGGCAAGTACGGCGGAAGCTTCGAAAATCGCACCCGCTTCCTCCGCGAAGTCGTCGAAGGCATCCGCGCGAATGCGCCTGGCTTAAAGATCGGCGTGCGGCTTTCGGCGTTCGACACTGTTCCTTTCCGGCCGGACCCCGCGCCGTCGAACGGAAAGCGCGGCCCCGGAATTCCCGAGGATTGCGAGCACTTGATTCCCTTATCAATGGGGATTCGGCGTCGATCCGCAAAATCCGACACAGGCGATCTGACGGAACCGATTCGTTTTCTGTCGTTGCTCGAAGAACTGCGAAATTCCGCTGGTGAACTTGACGGCGGGAAGCCCTTACTACAATCCGCATATCCAGCGGCCGGCATTATTTCCGCCTTCGGACGGATACCTGCCTCCGCACGATCCGCTGATCGAAGTGGGCCTGCAGCTCAACGTCGCTCGACAGCTGAAGCGATTGTTTCCCGAATCTGATTGTGGTGGGCACGGCCTACAGCTATCTGCAGGATTTTCTACCTCACGTGGCTCAAGCCGCATTCGCGCGAAGGGTGGGTCGACGCTATCGGCCTGGGGCGCATGACTTTGACCTATCCCGAAATACTTTTGGACGCTGCGCAAGGACGTCCCCTGCAGCACAAACGAATTTGCCGCACCTTCAGCGATTGCACCACCGCCCCGCGAAACGGCTTGCCATCCGGATGCTATCCTCTCGATAGCTACTACAAACACTCCGAAATGATGGCGCAGTTGTCCGCCGCGAAAGCGAAGCGATGAAAATCGAGACGCTGCTGGAACGCAAGAAACCGAAGCGCAAGGTCCGCGGTATTGCCGCTGCGCTTTTGCCGTTTGAAGCGGAGGGTCGCGTCGCCGAGCGAGGCCTTCGCGCTGCACCTGCAAGCCACGCAGCGTGCGGGATTGATGAACGCCGTGAACATGGATACCGGCTACGTAAATTACTTGACCGATGCGGAGAAGATGAATGTGCTCGCGATGGACGCGCGATGCCCTCGGCAAAGACGTGCCGTTCGTAGCCGGCGCGTACATCGAGAACGAAAACGGCGACGTCGTCTCTCTCTACCGTCGCCAGATGGATCAAATCGTAAGTTACGGCGGCACCCCGATCTTGTTCCAAAGCAGCCGCCTCCACGCAAAATCATCGACGGAAAAAGCGGCCATCTATCGGAGAGCTTGCAATGGATACCCGGAAGTGCTGGCTTTCGAGTTGGGCCAGATGTTCGCCCCCAATGGCGAGATCTTCGATGAGGAAATGGTCCAGCGTCTAATGGACATCCCCGAGATCAAAGGAATGAAGCATTCTTCGCTCGATCGGCTGGTCGAACTCGAGCGTCTCGCGCTGCGAGACGCGCATCGTCCAGATTTTGTGATTTACACCGGCAACGACTTAGGCATCGACATGATCGAGTACGGATCGGACTATTTGCTGGGTCTCGCGACACTCGCGCCCGAAAAATTCGCCGAACGCGACCGTCTGTGGCAAACCGGCGACCCTAACTACTACGCACTTTCCGACGCTCTGCAATATCTCGGCAACGTCGCCTTTCGCGAGCCAGTGCCGGCCTACAAACATTCCGCCGCCGTTTTCCTGAAGGCCGCCGGCCGAATCCCCACCGACCTAACACATCCCAAAAATGCCCGCCGTCCTCTCTGGGAGTCGGAAATTTTGCGCGACTGCGCCCGCCGCCTAAGCGCTTAGCCTCAATCTCTCAGCGGTAAGCAGCGACAAATTCCTTATACGCAGCGTCCGTACTTTCGGCCGTGGCTTTACCCGACGAAATCAGCACTCGATAGCGAAACGTGACGCTTTCACCCGGTTCGAGCGTGAAGTTCAAGGCCGATTCTTTTCCGTTGGTGAAGACTTTGCGGCCCAGGGGATTGACCGCGAAAAGTCCATAACCTCGAGCGTGCCAATACGCAGGAAAATTCGTGTTCGAGGGATGATCGAAGATGCTGATCGTAACCGCTTCGCCTTCCACTTGCGCGCTAAGGTTGCACCACTTTCCCCTGGTGCCCCAGGCCGCGTCGCCGGTCTTTCCTTCACTGGTGAGATACACACCGTTTACGCCGGCATTGTCGAGCCTCGGCACGGTAGTCGGGCGGCCGCTGGCGTCCGTAAATACCTCAGGCTTATCCGAAGGCATCTCCAAAGGACGCGCCACGCGCATACCGAGCAACCCTTCCTTGTCGTCTTCAAAGACGACTTTTTCGCTCTGTGCTGTAAGCGTGGATATCCGGTCGATGATGCGGGTGTTCGCGTCGCCGCGGAAAACCAGACGCGTGCGCTCCTTGAGTAGAGTCTTCTGGTCTGCGGTGTTCCAATCGGCTTCGACTTCAAGGACCCCGCTGTCCGAACCTCCTTTCGCGGTCACGATTTTGCGGTGGTAGACCGTCCCCATCTTGTGTTTGTCTTCCGGCTTGATGGCGTCGGAGTTGTTCCAGAAATCGATTCCGTTCACGCTGCCGTAGTTAAACCACAATCCCGCGTGGTGCGGATGATCGGTGCGTTCGCCCGGGCGCGGCTCCAGAGGGTAGCCACGCGTCACCACCGTGCCGCGCGCAGTTCGCAGTGGGTAGAGCACGGGCTTGTCCAGCGTCGTGGGCCATATATATGAAGTGAATGGCTGATCGTTGATGAGAATGTCGACGCGGCGCTTGTCCTCATGCACGACCAAGCGAATCCGTTCATCGGCAGAGTTCTGCCCCACTGCGACGCAACAAGCCAAAAGCACTGTGAATAACAACAGCGTGAAGCAAACGCCGCCAATCGATGTGCGCATTCTCAGTAGGACCTCCTGCGATAACCACACCTTCGCGTGGTCAAGATCCGCCGCCACGCCAAGCGGAAATGCGATGATGCTGGCAAAACGGGCCAATACTAGAGCAAATGGTGCGTTTTTACCGTTGAAACTTACTAAAGAAATCGTTCACAACGACTCACACGTGCACCTCACGCTAAACACGGTGTCTCGCCTGAGTCAAGACGCAACAGCTGGGCGGGGCAAGCCCCGCAACTACAAACCCCGCCCTCTCGGAGAGGGCGGCTACAGGGTGCCGTATGGAAACTTTCACTTTGGGCGCGACTGTTCCACCAGTTCGTTCGCAGGAACTCGGGAAGCATCCGGCAGTTTAAGCGGAAACGCACATTGTACGGCCGCCACAATTTGCGTTTTGATGCTTGCCTATTTCAGGGCGGCGACTCCGGCTTGTGCGCAGATCGCGTCGTTCGATGCGGCGTCTCCAGAAACGCCAATCGCACCTATGATCTGACTGTTCACGACAAGCGGAAAGCCACCCTCGATGGCAATGGCACCCGGCAAGGACAAGGCGCGAAGGCCTGGGCCGCCGCCAGCAACCATGTCCTGGAACGCTTTCGTGGGGCGCTTGAAGAGGGCGGATGTGCGCGCCTTGTCGATGGAAACGGTCGTGCTTCCAATCTGCGTGTTGTCCATTTTCTCGTAGTAGACGAGGACGCCGCTGGGCTCGACGACGGCGACCGCCATGAACCAATTGTTTTTCCGAGCTTCTGCAAGTGCCGCGGCCGCGGCTTTCTTCGCGCTTTCCACGCCGATCGGCGGCCCGTAGGGAAGCGGCGGAGTCGGCGCGGAGGTGGGCGGCGCGGGAGCCTGTCCGGACGCCGTGATCCAGCACAAGAGTGATACGAACGCAACCAGAAGCTTCAGCGATCTTAGCGACATTGTTTCTCCTCCAGAGCAGCCATTTCTTCACAAGCAAGGCTGTTTGCGATGCTCGCGCTAGTAACCTTTCAACTTAATTACAAAATAGGTGAATTCATGGGCGCCGTCCAACAAGAGCTGATGCGGCGTCTTGGCAGGGATGCGGACAATATCCCCGGCGGCCAGTTTGCGTTGGATGCCGCCGCGAATCGTGCCGTTGCGCTTTTCGTGCGG
Organism: uncultured Acidobacteriota bacterium; assembly: GCA_963745435.1. GTDB lineage: Bacteria > Acidobacteriota > Terriglobia > Terriglobales > Acidobacteriaceae > Gp1-AA133. The sequence goes on from CAVUXK010000015.1 coordinate 39,059, forward strand.
TTCGGTGATTTCCGCGCCTTCCAGCGTTCCGCCGACGATCAAAGCCGCGGAACCCGACTCCACCACGAACACGTCGGCCTGATTTTCGTGCCATTCCGGGACACCGTCGGCCTCCCGTCGAGAAAGCATGTATAGGTCATTTGGGAAATCCGCTAGGTGGCGGAGACCAATGTGGTGAGCGTTCGTGGCAGCGTCTTTGGCGATTTCCTGATCGATCTGCTTCAGCGAAGCAGCGGTCCAGAGTTCGAAACCTTCGGGAACAACTTCCTGAGCGGTGCCGGGCAACAGGGCCAAGGCCGGCAACAACAGCAAGCAGAGTTTTTTCATAATGTCCTCATTTTGGCGATTCTGGTTTCGAATGGTTTGCATATTAATCGATTTCGCGATCGAATGAGCTTTTCGCTACCAGAAGTCACGGCGTGGTTGAAAAAGGGCTCTGCACGGCGTTCCTGGATTCGGGACGAGACTTACTAGGCAGAGTGTCGGGTCAACGAATATCAATCGCAAATGAACTTTGCTAAATAGAGGATTTGAAAAAACTCAATTGACACGACTCACGTGAACCTTGCGCCAGCCCACGTTTTAGTTTGGTCCCATTTACGGACAAATTCAGTGAAGACTATTGGCGGCTAGGTACACGCATAAGCCACCGGCGATATCTTACTCCGCACCTCGTATTTAAGGCTGGCGACACTATGACTTGGGTCCAACCCAATCTGGATCTTTTAAGTTCCAACCTCCACCGAGAGCTTTGTAAAGCTGCACGATGACGGTGCGTCGATTGAGTTCGGTCATGGCGAGAGCATTCTCTGCAGGGAACAATTGCTGCTGAGAGTCAAGAACTTCAAAATAGCTGGCTTTGCCTGCAACGTAGCGCTGCAGGGAGACCTTGACGGACTCCTGATAGGCTTCCACGGCGCGAACCTGTTCGCTGCGAACGGCTTCATATTTCTGGCGAGAGACGAGGGCGTTCGATACGTCCTGGAAGGCGCTCAAAGCCGTTTGTTCGTACTGCAATTTCGACTGTTCCCAGAAAGCGACCGTCTGGCGCTTTTGGGCTCTGAGCGCACCACCCTGGTACAGAGGGCCGCTAACGTTGCCAGCGATACTCCAAAGGTTTGTCCCCCCAGAGGATAGGTCGGAAAGCGGAGTACTCGCTTTGCCGAGCAAGGCGGTGAGGCCGATTTGGGGAAAAAATGCGGCTGTGGCAACGCCAATCTGGGCATTCGCTGCGCGCACCTGTTGCTCTGCCGCGAGCAGATCTGGGCGGCGCTCCAGCAATGCGGAAGGCAATCCCGCGGGTACGTCAGGGGGAACGATCTGGTCGAGGAGTTTCGCGGTATGCGTTATCCCGTGAGGGTTCTGACCCAGCAATACGCTGATCTGGTTTTCTGTTAGCGCTATCTGTCGTTCGAGCTCCCCGATGCTGGAGGCAGCGGTAGCCTGTGCTGCTGCCGCCCGTGATGTGTCCAGTTTTGTAGCAACGCCGCCTTCGAGCCGCTGAGTAAAAAGTTGCAAGGTCTGGCCGAATGAATCGGTGGTTCGCTTGGCGATCTCCAGTTGAAGATCCAAATCGAGAAGCTGGAAGTAGCCTTGGGCAACGTCGCTCACGAGAGAGAGCATGACGCCCCGCCGTGCTTCTTCCGTAGCCAGATATTGGGCTCTGGCCGATTCATTCAGGCGCCGGATACGGCCCCAGACGTCAGGTTCCCAGGCCGCGCTGGCTACGGCTATCAATGCCCCCTTGCTCGACCCGCCGGAGGCATTGGGATCGATCGTGCCAAATTCATTTTTGCCGTCGCTCGCGTGTACTGCATAACCGGCGGCGGGGAAATATTGTGCCCTGGCTTGCGCGGCGATTTGCCGGGACTGTTCGATCCGCGTCACTGCGATGGCCAAGTCGTAGTTGTTGGCCAGCGCGGTCTGTACGAGAGTTTTCAACTGCTCGTCCTTGAAAACGTCCCACCAAGGCAAGTCGGCAATGGAGGCTTGCTGGGACGCGCCCTCAGCGCCGCGGAATTCGGCTGGAGCATTCACCTTGGGGCGCTGGTAATTCGGGCCGACCGCGCAGCCGGGAAGGAGCAAGGTAAATGCACAGCTTAGGACGAGCGAGAGGGAAGAGAAGGACTTGGCAAGGCGTGCGGTGGTGTCCGCACGCCTGGCGATGACGGTATACGGGATGTGCCCGGAATGGCGGGCGTCCTTCTGAGTCGAAGTCGTGTTTGTCATGGCGTTGAGCGCCTCTTGACCTTGAGTTTGCCGAAGCTAGTCATCGCCAGCGGCAGTCCCATGCTCCGGAGTGGCTGTTAAGGGCATCTTGACCACGTGCTTTGCGCCGCCAAGCTTTTCAACGATGTAGAAGAGCGCGGGAATAATAAAGATGGCTATGCCGCTGGCAGCCCCCATGCCTCCGATGACCACTGTACCCATCACTTGACGAGAAACGGAGCCAGAGCCGGATGCCCTCCAGAGAGGCACGCAACCCAGGAGGAACGCAAGTGAGGTCATCAGAATGGGGCGGAGGCGGAGCTTGGCGCCTTCCAGCGCAGCGTCCACGAGCGGCTTGCCTTTCTCGAACTCCAATTTGGCAAATTCCACGATCAAAATAGCGTTCTTGGCCGCGAGACCAATCAGCATGACCAGGCCGATTTGGGCGTAGACGTTGTTCTCCAGTCCGAGATTTGCATAGTCATGAAAGACCAAAAGACCGACGATGCGGCGCAGGAACAGAACACAAAATGCGCCAAAGACGGCAACGGGCGTGCTTAAGAGCACGCTGAATGGCAACGTCCAGCTCTCGTACATGGCCGCCAGGACTAGAAAGACGAACAGGACGGAGAAGCCGAACACAACCGATGCCGGCACACCTTGCTGTGCTTTCTGTTCCTGGAAGGACATACCCATGTAGTCGAAGCCCATTCCGGGTGGCATGGTCTGGGCGAAGACTTCCTCGAGCGCTCTCATAGCCTGTTCGGAACTGAAACCCGGTTTAGTAATGCCATTGATCTGAACGCACTGGTACATGTTGTAGTGCATTGTGAATTCGGGGCCGAGCCTGGGTGCGATGGAAGTAACCGAGGACAGTGGGACCATTTGGCCAGCGTTGTTGCGCACATAGAAGCGGCCGACATTTTCCGCCTGTGTCCGAAAATTGCCTTCGGCCTGAACATAGACTTGCCAGACTCGTCCAAAGCGGTTGAAGAAGTTAATGAAAGCTCCACCCATAAAGGCTTGGAGAGTCTGGTATACATCGCTGAGCGGCACGCCTTGCTTCAATACTTTGTCGCGTTCGACTTTTACGGAGAGCTGCGGAACGGAAGGCAAAGCGGTGGTGAATAGAAAGCTAAACTCGGGCCGCTTTTGTGCTGCCGCCATAAACTTCTGTTGGTTGTCTCTGAGGAATTCGAGACCTCTTGCGGAGCGGTCTTCGAGGACGAAGGTAGCGCCGCCCGATGCCCCGACTCCAGGAATGGAGGGTGGCGGAAAGGATAGTGGAGTCCCCTGCGATATCTCTCGGAGAGCCTCGTTCAGGTGGATTTTGATGGGCCAATACTGTTCGTCTTCCGCCTTGCGTTCCTTCCACTCCCGCAGGGTGATCCAAAAGAAGGCGCTGTATGTATTCTGTATGCCACTCAACATGTTGTAACCAACGACGGTAGTGATGTGATCTACCCCCGGGGTTTTCCGAATAATGTCCTCGACTTTCATGGCGGCCGCGCTAGTGCGTTGCAGGGAAGAAGCATCAGGCAGCTGCAGAGCGGCGAAAAGGTAACCCTGGTCTTCTTCGGGCAGGAAGCTCTTGGGTAGTTTGGACCCAAAAAAACCAGCCAGGACGGCAAAGACGAGCAGCAGGGCGATGGTGAATCCCATTTTGCGGATGAGGACTCCACACCAGTTGACATATCCGTCAGTCATGCGGCCGAACCACCTGTTGAACCACGCGAAGAATTTTCCGAGTGGTCCGCGTGCCGGCTTTTTGGGACGAAGCAAGAGAGCGCTGAGGGCCGGGCTGAGCGTGAGAGCATTGAAGGCCGAAATAATGACGGAGACGGCGATGGTGACTGCGAACTGCTGATAGAGGCGACCGGTGATCCCGGGAATGAAGGCCGTGGGAATGAACACGGCTGAGAGAACAACGGCGATGCCGACCACCGGGCCACTAACTTCCTCCATGGCTTTGAAGGCAGCGTCTTTCGGAGACAGTCCATGCTCGATGTGATGCTCAACAGCCTCAACCACGACAATGGCGTCATCGACCACTAGACCAATAGCGAGCACGAGGCCAAAGAGCGAAAGAGTGTTGATGGAGAAGCCGAGGAGAGGAAAAAGTGCGAAGGTGCCGATCAGCGAGACGGGCACGGCCAGCAGTGGAATCAAGGTGGCGCGCCAGCCCTGCAGAAAGATATATACCACCACGAGCACAAGTACTATGGCTTCGAGAAGCGTATGGACGATCTCGTTGATGCCTTCGGTTACGGGAAGAGTGGTGTCCAGAGCGATCGTATAGTCCAGGCCCGGCGGAAAGCTCTTTTGGGCCTCCGCCACAAGATCCTTGGCGGCCTGCGCCGCCTTTATGGCGTTAGAGCCGGGGAGTTGGTAAATCGCGACAACCGCAGAGGGCTTGCCGTCCAACCTGCCCTGCAGGTTGTAGACCTGTGTGCCGAGTTCAACTCGGGCTACGTCCTTCAGCCGGACGATGGAGCCGTCGGGATTGGCGCGCACCACGATCTGGGAGAACTCATCTTCGGTTACCAGACGACCTTGGGCAATGACGGCGAAGGTAAATTCTTGCCCGTTTGGTACCGGCTCGCCGCCAATCTGGCCTGATGGATTTACATTGTTCTGGGCTTTGATGGCGCTGATGATTTCCGGGACGGTGATCTGTAGCTTGGCCAATTGGTCCGGATTAACCCAAAAACGCATAGCGTACTGACCGGCGCCAAAAATTGTGACGCTCGCGATGCCGTAGGTTCGAGTGAGCGGGCTGAGCAAGTTGATGTAAGCGTAGTTGGCGAGGAATTGTGCGTCGTATTTTCCGGTGGGGGAGTACAGATCGAAGAGCATGAGCGGGGCCATCGTGGACTTTTGCACGGTGACACCCTGGGCGTTGACCTCAGACGGTAGCTGCGAAGCAGCCTGGGACTGGCGCATCTGAGTGAGAATCAAATCGGTGTTGGCATCGGTCTTGATATTGAAGTCCACGGTCAAACGCATCCCACCGTTGTTCGGGCTCGTCGAAAACATGTATTCCATGTTGTCGACGCCGCTCATCATTTGCTCAATGGGGGTGGCGACCGATTGATCCAAAGTAAGCGCGTCGGCGCCAGGGTACATCGCGGTAACCTGAATTTGAGGGTCGGCAAGCTCGGGGAAAAGAGCGGTGGGCAAGGTGAGCATTGCAAGACCGCCCACGATTACCATGACGATCGAGATCACCATCGACATGATAGGGTTGTTGATGAAAAATTTAGACATGGCTGTACCTTGCTAGCTGCCGCTTCCTTGGTTGAGTTTCTCTGCTAGGGAAGAGTTTTCCTGGTAAGGCTTGGGATTGACCTGTGCGCCTTCCTTCACTTGTTGCGTGCCTTCGGCAACGACGCGCTCACCCGCTTTAAGGCCTTCATCAACGATCCACCACGTGCCGACCTTCTGGCCCATTTTGACTGGGCGAATGCTGGCCTTGTTGTCATGATCGATTACCGCTATGAGGTATCCACCCTGTAGCTCAGTCACGGCACGCTGTGGCACGAGTAGCGCACCCTGCTGGATCCGCGTAACCGTGCTGACGTTGCCGAAACCGCCTGGGCGAAGGACATTGCCTGGATTTGGGAATTGAATTTTGACGAGGATCGCTCCGGTGCGCACGTCAACTTGGCGGTCGATGGCATTAAAGCGTCCCTTGCGGGGAAAGATCGTGCCATCGGCGAGTTTTAGCTGCCACTCCAGGGTGCGTAGCGCCGCATCTTCCGTCAGACCACGACCTTGCAGCTTGTTTTGCTGCCTAATTTGATCAATCGCTCGGAGATACTCCTGCTCACTCACCATAATGCTGACGAGGATGGGATCGACAGTGGAAACCGTTGTGAGAGCGCCACTCTGGGGACCAACGAAGTCTCCGACCTGGGCAGTGGAGATCGCGGCAACCCCATCGATGGGTGAAACGATTTGCGTAAAGCCGAGATTCAATTTGGCGGAGTCCACCGCAGCGCGGGCTGACTCGATTGCTGCTTTTGCTTGTTCCGCCTGGGCCTTGGCTGCAAGATCGGCCTGGACAGCATCGTCGAGTTCCTGTTGGCTGATGGCACTCTCTTTGGCGAGGGGCGTGTAGCGAGCGACGTCCAGCTGCGTCTTACCGAGCTGTGCCTCTGCACGTTGAAGATTCGCTTTGGCTTGTTGCAGGTTTCCGTTGGCTTGGTCAAGAGCTGCCTGAAACGGTCTTGGATCGATCTCGAACAGCGGGTCGTCCTTCCGGACATACGAGCCGTTCGCGTAGTTCTGTTTCAGCAAAAGGCCATTTACTTGTGCGCGAATCTGAGCGTTAACAAATCCATCGAGCGTAGCCACCCAGTCCCTTGTGATGGGTACATCCTTTTGCACAACCTGGACGACTTCGACAGAGGGAGGCCCCGCTGGAGGGAGTCCCATCTTCCCGCATCCAGCAGAAAAGATCGCGAATATCGCAAGAGAACCTGAAAGTTTTAGTCGTTTTCGCATGGTACACGCTCCAGGAGAGGCATGGTGCTCCTCCCAGAAATCTTGTCGATCAGAGAGGTCCCAATTCTTAGCATTGCGCAATGTTCCTGTGGGGTCGCCTCACAGAGCGTTGATGCTAGGTGCGCCCTGGCGTGCGCGGAACTGTCAAAATTGACAGTGCTCGTCGGCCGAAGTCGCGGGGCGCTTACCGATTCGGCGACAGCGATCTCGACGAGTCAAAGCATTGAAACCAGGCGTGTCATAGCCGCGCAGCTAAACGGCACCCCGCATGGGCACAATGAATTTGCTGGCGAGCAGGTAGGCGTACAGGTGGCCCAATGGTGGCGGGGGATGTAGCTCGTCTGCGGAAATCCAACCGTCCGTCGCCTCCCATTGCCAGCTAGCATCCAACTTGAGATTTGGCGATTCCTGGAGGACCGAGACTGCCAGGGGAAAGACATAAACACGCACGTTCTGTGAGAAAAGCCTGGAAAGCGCTTCGAGCAACCGGCCTTCGAGATGCCCATACGCCTCCGAGAAGATGCTTATCAGTGCAGGAAGCCCAACCGCAAAACGTACCTGAGCTTGCGTGTAACGGTTAACGAACGCCGTCATCCCGTAAAGGTCGCTGTAGCTGGAAATGAGCACGTCCGCCCCGAGTGCGTGTAGCTCTTCCACACCGCTCGACAGATCAAAGGGATTGAAGGCCTCGTGGAGCAAATCAGGTCGCACGGTTGAAACAGCGAAGAGACCGAGCGGTTCGCGTGCCCCCTCTCCCGCTTCTGCCTTCAGCCTGCTTATCGCGCTGGACAGAATCTCCCGGTGGGTGGGTTGAAGATCAACGGCGATTGGCGCCAGGACGATTGGTCGCTTGCGCAGAAGTTCATTTGGCGGTCCGCTCCGGTTGCCCGCGGGGAGAACGACAGCTTCGGCCAGCCCCTCCAGGACGAGCGACCGGAGCAAGTCAGAGGAATTCCAACTCCCAAACGTGGAACCACGCACGACGATGAAATCGATTTCCACCCGCTGGATGCTGGCTTGATCCAGAAGAGCCTTCAAGAAAGTTTCTTTGGTCTCGCGCCGGTGAAAAACTGCATAGATCAGGTTAACGCCCAAGATGCCGGTCACATCTTGTTGGAGCACATTAGCGGGATCCTTTAAGCTGACGTGCAAGATAACGTCTTGTGGCTCGCCCTCGGGGCTGTCCTGAAAACGTATCCCTATCCAGCCGTGGCATTCGTTCGTGCCTGCGAAGTTGCGCGCTGAAACGGTGTTTGCGAATGAAAAAAAACGCGTCGATGGACCGCGGCTCTTTTGCAGTTGCATCAGCAGTTGGTTCCATTCGCGATCCAGCATCGCTTCCAGCCGCTGCATAGAGACGTAGCGCGTTCCCGTTCCATAAAGATCGTCGCTGACTTCTTTGTCGTAGGCCGACACTGTCTTAGCGACGGTGCCCGAAGCCGCTCCCACCTGTAGAAACCACCGAGCCACTTCCTGCCCGGCGCCGATCTCCGCGAACGATCCGAAGATGGTTGGATCCAAATTGAGTGCCAGAGCCTTTTCGTGAGTGTCGAGTTCCGTATGCGGCATCGGCGGGTCTCTTTGTCAGACCAAATCAAATATATTGCGGGCGCGGATCGAACGCGCGAATTGCAACGCTGATAGTAAGATCTGTTTGAGATGTGGGAACTGTCAAAACTAGCAGGTGAAAACACATCGACAGGTAGAGAGCTTCGACGACTTTCCTTTCGAGTTAGTCTCGGGACAAGACCGCGGTTACTTGCCGATCTTTACCCCGATGACTTCGCCCGACACGACAATTTCTACCCTGCGGTTCTTTTGCCTGCCCGCGGGTGTGGAATTGTCCGCGACCGGACTGGACTTGCCGAATCCTTGCGCCGTGACGTTCGCGTCAGCCAACCCCTGCTCAAGGAGATAGCTTCGTACCGTTTCCGCGCGCTTTTGAGACAGCGTCATGTTGATCTCATCAGTGCCCACGTTGTCGGTGTATCCCTCGACCGCAAGGTTCAAGCCGGGATGCCCGAGGACAATTCCCGAAAGTCTGGCCAGCTTCTCCCTTGCTTCCGCACGCAAATCATACTTCCCGAAATCGAACAGCACGTCGCCCATATTGACCACCAGCCCGCGTGGCGTATCGCGAGTTTCCAGAATGCGGTTGAATTGCTCCAGAAGTTGCGCACGTAGGGCGTTCGCCTGTTGACGAGCCCGCTCAGCGTCGGCGTTGGCCGCTGCTTCTTTTGCCTTCAGGGCATCCTGCTCCGCTTGGGCTCTGACAGCCGCTGCGTCCGCTTCCGCCTTCATCTGCGCTTGTTTTGCGGCGGACAGTTCAGCCTGGCGTTGAGCCTCCTCGTCTGCCTTCGCCTCGGCGTCCGCTTTGGCCTTGGCTGCTGCCGCGTCACGCTCCGCTGCTATGCGTGCTTGTTCCTGGCGTTGTGCGGCGAGGGCCCGGGCGTCCTCGGCAAATTGTATTGTTTCCCGGGCTGTGGAGACGATCTGCTTTTTGTCGGCCTTGCTCGTCAGGGCATTCTCGGTTTTTTGCAGACTGGACGCGGCCTTGGTAAAGATCTCTGGCGCATCCTTATCCGCTCCGCGCGACTTGGCGATGTCCACGGCGTTACGCGCTTCATACACTTCCAGCGGAACATTCTTCAGGTCCGGCGTCATGGCCAGCGGGTTCCCCAACTTCTCATACTGGGCCCGCCTCATCAGCTTGAAGTCATTGACCGGGAAGATCTGACCCTTGGTGTTCTTACGGGTCTCGTTTTCCAACACGACCATCTCACTGGGCACACGGACTAGAGAATAGGGTTCAGCAGTAATGATCAAGGCGAAGGTTTGCGCCGGGGTGGTCGCCTCAAGCTTTCCTTCGCCGTTCTTGTTGATTACGATTTCGCCCGTGTTGCCGGCACGCCCGTCGGGCGTGACGGCCCAGAGCACGTACGTCAGAAACTCAGCGCCCAGTTTCGAGGGCTGCTGCATGTTCCTAATCGAGACCTCAATACTGGTTGCACCCGTCTTCGCCTCGACTTTTGCCTCGCCGGTGGCTTGAGGCAGCAAGTCAGTGGCCGTCAGATCAACCTTCGTGCTTCCCCCGTTGACCTTATAGCCGATGGCTTTCACAGACCGACTAATCAGGTCGGATGCCGGCTCGGTTCGCGGCGATTGTTGGTCTGACTGGGCCGAGGCCGTGCAGACGGCGACACACAACAGGAGGCAGGGAAGAACAATTCTTTGTTTAGGACTCATATGACCCTCAGTTTGCTCCGTGGGAGGCTATGCTGCAGGAAACAGGATGTCAATGCCCACTGTCAAAAAAGACAGGTGGACCGAGTTCTGTCGGCTGCTGACTTCCTGGGACATCTGAGGGTTCCAATGCGCTGATTTACGGTCGATTGTCGGGCACCGGCCCTGTTTGTTTTGACAGTGTCCATTGACGCGCAGCGCCGACTACCGTTTCGAGCAAGGAGAAGTCTTACTCATGCGAATAGCGATTTTCTGCCTGGCGTCCGTCTTGTCTTCTTCCGCTCCTCGAGCGCAAGCCCCCCAGGGGGTTCCTGTTTTTGAAATTACGCCCGGGGAAAGCAAGATTAAATTCGACGTGGAAGCGTCGGTGGCGATTGAGGGTACTTTCAACGAGTGGGACGCCACCCTGAAATTCACGTCTACTGATCTGGCGACAGGTGTCTTGGACATCAAGATTCAGGCAGAAAGCGTGGATACCGGAAGCGGCGTGAAGGATGGCAAGCTGAAGGGCAAAGACTTCTTCGCCGTCAAAGAGAATCCGGTGATCACGTTCAAGTCAACGAAGATAGTCCAGACCGGTCCCAACACCTTTGAGGTGGACGGCGACTTTACGATTCGGGGCATGACGAAGGCCGAGAAGCTGGCGCTGACGGTTTCCGGCAGGGGGCAAACCACAGGCACGATCGTAGGGATAATGGCCTTCGACCGTAAGCAATATGGAATGAACAGCGGCATTCCCTTCATCAAGATCGCCGATCGCGTCGAGGTGAGTGTCAACCTCAAGGTGAAGCGAGTCAGTGATTCTCTAGTGGACCTTAAGCAGTAGTGCGCACAAGGCTTATACTCGCGATTGCGACAGGAGGCCGAATTGCTTCGTACCTCCTCAACCGTCATTCGTGATGCGGTCAAAGCTGGCACACTGAAGGTAGAAGCTGGAGTTTATGATCCTTTAGCGGCAAAAGTTACTTTGAACTGAAGACCATAGTTCTGATGGGCGCGTTAGGAGAGGTCCGGCGTATCATTTTGTTCCGACGACCTTGTCTTTCTTCAATTGCTTGACGAGCGTCTTCGCATACGCCTTCGCCAATTTCCCGAAGTCCTTGGAATAGACGGTTTCGGTTTCGCCACTCCAGAGGAGTTTTTCGTCCTTGGTGCTATAGAGGTTAAACTCGGCGTTGACGATCGTGCTTTCTTTGAGATAAGAGCTTGTCGTATGGACTTGGCCCCAGGCCATATTCCAGTAGGGCCAGAAATGGTAATAGGGCGCAGGAGGCACGAAGTAGGGGCCGGAGACGCTGGTGACCACCTCCTCAGTCTCCTTACGCACAGTCATTGGCCGGATGACCAGGACGCAATCGAAATCCCCTTCCTTGATACGCTCTTTAAGTTCACCCTCCATCAGTTCGTTGCGAGGTGGTAGGACCATGTGGCTCTTGACGCCTTGCACTCCAGACTCGGCGAGCAGTCTCTCCATTTCGTCTTCAAATTCCTGGCGTATGAGGTAATTTTCCAGGACCGCGATGACCAGGACCTTCTCAATCTTGGGCATGGGTTCGCCGGTGACCACCCAGCGGCGAACAATCTTCGTCCCAGCAAAGAGAGGAATCCCAGCCAGAGCAAAGAAAGCCACTAGAAAAAGCAGGCGCGTTCTGATTACGGAAGCGCGCGAGCGGAGGGGGCGACGCGGTTTGGCGCGATGCAAGTTGATTGGCACGGTCACCAGGCTCCTTGGAACTATTACTCCGTATACTGGGTCAGCAGAGCGCCCAGCACAATCAATAGCGTCGGCCAAACCTTTCTGAAAAATTGCTGCCACTTCATGGGCGTTTCGGCTAGTCCATTCGCTATTGCGATTCCGAAGCCCGTGGCGGCAAACCAGCGATGCTGCATCTGAATGTGCTCCATCGACTCCATGGCGTGGGGCGCCTGCATGTCGCCGCCATGAACGTGAAACAGCAGCAGGATCGCGCCCGCAGCCCCTACGACCGGGAAAAACCAGGCAGCCCATGGCACCTTCAGTCGCCCTCGCGCTCTTTGGAATTCAACGTACCCAAGAGCCAAAAGAATAACAGCGAAGATCTTGTGCTGAAGGTCTTCGGCGTTATGGGTGAGCGCATACCAGGGACTTTGAGGGCCGAAGGGCCAAATCTCGGTATCGCTAAAGACCAGAAGAAAGACCCCCGCGGCGAGAAAGCACATGGGCCAGGCATAGCGCACCAGGGGCCAGCGCTTCGCGAGTCGGTCCTGCCCAAGAATGAAAATCCCTGCGAAGACAACCAGGACACCAGCCAGGTGATGGTTAAACTCGCTCTCCTTTTTGTCCGCTAGCCGCTTGGCCGCTTGCGCTGGATCTTCCGGAGGCGCGGGCGCATTCATGTTCATTCCTGGCATGCTATCCATGTCGTGTTGTTGAGACAGAGCCAAGGGCGCGAACAGAAAGACCAACAAGACGTACAGTAAAATCGCAGACTTCAACTGGAGAATCCCCGAAGGGACTGGTCCTTGCGTGAGCTGCACAGCATTCTCCTTATGAGTGCCAGTACACTTCCAAGACGCGACCTGGTTATGGAAATTGGATGCAGTTTACATCGTTTGGTTAGGAGGTTGCTCTGTCAAAATTGACAGAGTCGGGCCCTGCAGAAAAAGCTAGAAGGCTTCGCCAACGACTATGCTCCAAGTGTGACTACCCTTGGGTGCTGAGCTGGAACCTCAGTCCCCCGCCGGCACTCCACGCTTGCCAACAGCCCGGCTAGGGTACGAGAATCCGCGATTTGATCGCGAACTGAATAAGGTCCGCGGTGGTCTTGAGGTTAAGCTCATCCATGATGCGATATTTGTGAAATGCTACGGTGCGCGGCGTCACGTTCAGGACACTGGCGGCTTCCTTCATGGATTTCCCCTCGGCCAACAGTTGCACAACTTCCCGCTGCCGGACGGTCAAGGTTTTGGCGCGCGCTTTCGGGCCAGGGTTGGGATTATGGATAAAAGCTTTCTGCATTCCCCTTGCTATCTGGGGCGTAACGTAGGATTTTCCCTTGAGCACCAATTGGATAGCGCGAATCAATTCCGAAGCGGCGGAAGTCTTCAAGAGATAACCGGACGCCCCGCAGCGCAAGGCTTCCACCGCCAAGTCCGGATCCTCGTTCATTGTCAAGAAGACGAGCTTCATTCGGGGCAGCACTTCCTTCAATCGCGACCCGGCTTCCAGACCGTTCATGAGCGGCATGCTGATGTCCGCTATGATCACATCGGGTTTAAGCTCCGGCGCGGTTTCCAGCAAAGTGCGTCCATCCGCTACGGTGCCCACAATTTCGCAGTGAGGCTCCAGGAGCTTACGGAAAGCCTCGACAAGAATCGTGTGATCGTCGGCGAGCATGACTCGCGGTCGTGCCATGAATGCTCCCACTTGTCGGGAATGCTAGAAAAAGCAGCATGCTGCGTATACTGTCAGTTCTGACAGGGCGAATTCTGACAAGAGAGCCCCGCTGGATTCGTGAGTGCGCCAGAAACGGCGCGCCGTGCGCGGTTGATCTGTCAGTATTGACAGTCTTGTCCCAGACGCAAGGGGTTTAGATTTTCCTTGATTTCCGTTCGACGGCGTCGTCAAGCGCCAGGGCCCTGAGACCGGGTAAATGCCGATGCGTCTTGCGATTACGGAACTTCTGGGTGTTGTGCTACAGCGAGGCGCCGAGCTCAGGATTCCATCATTCGATTGTCGACTCCGCAGTCCTCAAGCGTGCCTTCCTAGGAACTTGGGGGAGGAACTTTCGGGGAGACCCGTGCGCGCTTTTCGCCCTTGAAACCTTCCGACTCCTTAACTTCGCGAATCCCAAAGGCAGGTTCCTTATAATTCGTCGGTACGTATTCGTCGGGAATCGCGATGCGATTGCCGTCACGCAGGGTAGTGTAGTGGGGCGAATTGATCTCGATTCCGGCTTCATTGAATTTATCCTGAATGTTCTGGTGCAGGTCCGAATAGATATACTGCATATTTTCGGGATGTGCGGTGAAGGCGTTCAGTTCATAAGAGACGTAGAAGTCGTCAAGACTCGACTGCAGAACAAACGGACGGGGAGTTTCCAAAACGTCTTTGGTAGAGAGGGCCGCAGCGATAAGCATCTCGTGCACTTTCTTCCAGGGCGCACTATAGCCGATGGAAGCTGTCGTGTAGAAGATCACGCCGTTTTTGCGAGCTTCCGCGCTGAAATTCATCACCATTCCGCCGAGAACGCTTCCGTTCGGAATGGTGACAATCTCGTTTTTTTGTGTGCGGATGCGCGTCACCAAGAGATTCCTCTCCACCACCTCCCCAATGGTGTCCCCAATTTTCACGAAATCTCCCACGCTGAAGGAACGCATGTACGTCAGGATCGTGCCGGCAACACCGTGCGAAACGGCCGACGTTGAACCGAGGGAGAGCAGAACACCCAGGAACACGCTGATGCCGCGAAAGGCAGGACTGTTCGAGCCAGGAAGATAGGGAAACATGACCACGGCAGTGGCCGCGATGATCAAGAGGCGCACGAGCTTCGCGGTGGGGGCTCCCCAATCCGGGTAGAATCCGCGCAACGTGAGCTTGCCTTCTTGAATCTCCGCGAAGATGAATTTGTTCAATCGGATCAAGTAACGGGCAGCCAGCACGATCACAGCAACGACAACCAAGTTTGGGAGATAATTCCAGATCGCGCTCGCCAGTCCCGAGGATTCCGACATCGTCCACCGGCTCATTTGCATCGACACGTAGCGGGTGGATGGGAAGGAGCGCAGGACAAAAGCGGCATAGACTTGCAGCATTGCCAGAACCGCGACCATGACGACAATTACGCCGGTTCCCAGCAGGGGCAGTACAAGAAAGCGCGCGAGCCGTGAGCGGAAAGACTTCGGAGAATAGCCATCCTCGGTCACGCGAATCCACGTCTCCACCCTGCGGTGTATAGCCCGGCGGATGCGAAACAGCGCCAGCAAGACAAGCACGAGGGCTGCGGTGGCAATCAGGCTGGAGACTATCCCTCGCAGCAAGGCCCTCCAGGTATGTTCCCTGCGGTACGTTGTTACCGTGCGGCGAATGACCTCCGCATATTCGGCACCCATTTGACCGCGCGGCCGCCCCGCGGCTTTCGCGTCGCTCTCCGTAATCCCCATGATCACGTCGTTGCCGACAGTGATTTCCGTCCAGGCGACGTGGTCTTCTGCACGAATAGATTCGACCGCTATCGCGTCTCTCCTCGCTATACCAAGAATCCTCTTCTCAATGTTCGCTGCGCGTTCCTCAGGAGATATGCCGGCGACTGAGGAATATATGAGGAGGACAGGCCGGCCATCAATCTCTATCGGTGCACCGGCGGTCTGTGGCGGACCAACTTCCGGGGCCATTTGCGGGGGGGCGTCACCGGTCTTTTGGCTCGGCTGCTGAGCGAAGGAAATGCTGCTGAGGACCCACGTCATCACGCAGGTCAAAACAACTCGGGTAATGATCAGCCTCCAATCGTAACGGGAATATCCCCGCATCGAGACGCGAGGTCGCGGCAGCTTGCTTCGAGTGCGCGCGATTGCCACCTGACAAAAGTGACAGTTCCCTCCGCCACCGATGAACCCTCAGGATTGCACCCGAGAAAAAACGAAGTCCCGCGTCCTGGTGGGACCTTACGCAAATACGCGGGCTTCGCGGTACGTGGCCAAGAGGGCGAGACGCCCGTCAAGTCGTTCCGGAGGAACTGAACATGAATAGCTGGAATATAAAATGGAAGATGGGTCTCGCCATCCTCGTTGTTATATCAATCATCGCCGTGCAGCTCGGGCTGAAGATGTATTCGGTAGAAGAAAGCATCCTCGTGCTGCTCTTCGTTGCCGCGGCGGTCGTCGCTGTATTGCTTCTTCTCATTGCCTTTGTTCTGTTACAGGAAGGCGTAGGCCGCGGATTGCTATGGCTGAAAGCCAGGGTTGTGCCGATTATCGGCTTCAACGATCGCCACGAAGCGATAGGCCCTCCACCCCTACACCGCTGAAAATATACCAACTTCGGCATCCCGCAACGCGGGGGCGCCGAGCCGTGCTGTTAAATCATCCAGCCCGGGTTTCGGGTGTCACCCAGAAGAAGAAAATCCGTGAAAGCTAGCAAACAAAACTCACAGGTGGAGCAAGTGCTTCTCGAGAGGACGCGCGGCGGCAGTCGGGAAGCATTCGGCGAACTCGTGCAAATGCATTTGCCGCAGATCTACCACGTATCGCTTAGGATTTTGAAGAATCACGCAGACGCAGAGGACAACCTTCAAGACGTTTTCTGCAAAGTGTGTATGAACATCCATCGGTTTGAGGGTCGTTCGCAGTTCTCTACTTGGCTGATTCGCATCACGATCAACGAAGCGTTGATGAGGATTCGCAGACGGCGCTGTGAGCGTCTGACGCTTGAAGCGGATTTGCCGAAACCCGAAGGCGAAGAGATCGCGGCACTGGACATCGAGGACGGTGGACCGGATCAAGAGCGACGATACATAGCCAAGGAACTCGCGGCGAAGGCACTGCGTGGACTGCATCCGTCGATCGTCGACGTCTTCATCCGGCACACCGCTCAAGGATGGACGCAGCGCGAGTTGGCGCGCCAAGCCGGGGTCAGCACGGCAGCGCTCAAGTCGCGCATTTTTACGGCGCGGGCTCATATGCAACACCAACTCCGCGGCTCTGTTGAGCGGAAGCGCAAAAGAGCAGCATGACTCACCTGCTTTGGTCAGTCGCGGACGGGGAAGACCCAGAGCACCCCTCGAAGACCTGAAGGAGAAGGAGAATTCGTGAAAAAACCAGGGTCCCTCGGTTTGGCGCTCCTGCTGGCTTTCTTATGCGAAGTGCAGACGTCTAGGGCTCAGAGCGTCAAGACGGACTACGCCAAGGGTTATGACTTTGCTGTGCTAAAGCGTTTTGCGTGGAAAAAGAATCATCTTGTTACGATGCGACACCCGGAAGATAACCAGGACCTGGATCGGAAGATCATGCGCATTGTGACTCAGGAGCTTGCCGCTAAGGGAATTGTGGAGGATTCAGCCAATCCCGAATTCTACCTTTTCTATCACGCTGGGCCAGGCGATGAGGGCCTGCAGGCCGGTTCGGCGGCACCCGCAGGCCTCGACAGCATCCAGCCGCCCGATATGAGTCCACCTGGCAGCAATATGTGGAATGTCGGCGCGGGAACGAACGCGGGTTTCGCGCCGAGCGTCTGGTATTCCGTTCAGGGCAAGTTTGTCTTTTACGCCTTGGATTCCAGATCCAAAATCGTCATTTGGGAGGGCACCGCGATCAAGAAGTGGAATGATCCGCAGAAGGCACGCAAGAACGAGGATAAAGAGATCAAGCAGATCGTGACGAAGTCTTTCAAGGATTTCCCGCCGAAAGGCAGAAAGTAGGGAAAAGATTGGGTGGGCAAACGCTCGTGGGCTGGCTATCGTTAAAACAGACCTAGAACCCGGGTGCCTGCGCTCTCGTTTTCAGTAACTTTAATCGGTTAGTGGGAATGAGAAGTTCAGCGAAGCCGCAGTCCAAACAGACCACGACGTCTAGGCATACGTATAGAGGGGGGACCTTGATTGCGTCCAAGTCGGGGGCACTAGCTGTCAGCTCCCCGTCGAGCTTTTGCAAGTTCCCTGATTTGCATGCCTTGCACTGCATTTCCACCTCGGACCTGCCTCGAAGGATGCGCACCGGCGGCGGGGCGCCAACTCGAAAGACGTCTAGTTTATCTAGACCCGGATTCTAACACATTGTCGTGTTGGCTCCGTTTCTTGTGTTTCTCTCGACGTAACCGAGGAGGAAGTTCGACCTTACAGCTCGAGATCATCCTATTTCCACCGCTGGCACTCTTGACAGTATACAGAGACTGGTCCGGGCGATAGCTTGACGATGGCACCTGGCGTGGCCATACGAATCGACTCGTCTAATTTGCGGAGACGGATCGCGCGCTGGATTTTTCGGGATTCCTGTTTTTTTGGCGCGGTCCGTCAGGTGGGCAAATTGAGCAAGGCAAAAGTACTTTTGGCGGATGATCACCCACGCTTCCCGGACCTGGCAGAACATTACCTGGGACCGGAGTTTGAGATTGTGGGCAAGGTCGTAAACGGCCGAGCTCTGTTTGACGAGGCCATGAGGCTGAAGCCTGACGTCATCGTCACCGATATCTCCATGCCGATGCTAAATGGCATAGAGGCTGCCGATCAATTGAAAGAATCAGGCTGCCAATCGCGTATCGTCTTCCTGACCGTTCACACCGACTCCGATTTTGTGCGTCGATGTCTTTCCGCGGGTGCTTTCGGCTACGTTGTGAAGTCCCGAATTGCCACCGAGCTACTTCCAGCCGTTCGAGAGGCATTGGCCGGGAATATCTTCGTTTCCCAGAACCTGCCACTCAGCATGTGACGTTGACCTCTCTCTGCAAGGATCAGTTCCTCTCCTGACCAGCAAACGAATGGGTGGTTTCTCGAATGCTCCCAAACCCCAGAAAGGGCTGGAGTAGGGCCGAGTCTACCTGTCAAAACTGACAGTGTCGCGACCACGATCCTGTCTATTACCTTGCTGACCTGAAAATCAGTCGTGGCGCTAATTCTTGGCGTGATGGTATGGCGACACTGGCCCTCGAGTTCACTCTGGGTCATCGGGTCGATCATGGGTACCACCTTGGACGTTACCGGAATCACTCGTCTGATGACCCCTCGCTGCACCGCGGTTGACCGCAGCCTTAGCAATCTGATGCCATCCATCTTTCGTTTTTCCAGGGTTCCTACTAGTAGAAGTGACAGTTTTTCGCGGCAGCCCGGCAATATTACTTCGCCGGGCGCAGCATTTTAGGAGAGCACATGAGGAGATACAACGTTGTACTCGCGGTGACCGGGGCTTTTTGCGCACTGGCTGTCGGCGTCCGGATCGCGTATTCGCAAGCGAAACCTGCTTCCGGCACGGTGCAGGTTCACATGGTCATCACCGACGAGGCGGTGAATGACGATAGCGAAGTGCCGGCCCTGACTGCCGAGAACGTACAGGTGAAACAGGGCAAGGATGTCCTGAAGGTTGATCAGGTAATTCCGGCGCGGGACGACAACGGCGCGCTCCAACTATTCATCCTCATCGATGACACATGCGACACCGGAATCGGAAACAACCTCAACGACCTTCGTGAGTTCATCAACGCACAGCCCCCGACCGCCATGGTGGGTATTGCCTATATGTCCAACGCAACCGTCCAGGTCGCTCAGAATCTTACGGTTGACCATGCCGCCGCGTCCAAGGCCGTACGACTCCCCCGCGGGAATCTGTCCTCCATGGACAGTCCTTACTTGTCGCTCATCAGCTTGGTCAAGAGCTGGCCTCAATCAAAAGTAAGAAGAGAGGTTCTGGTCGTGACCGACGGAATCGACCGGCTGCGTGGGGAGAGCACGGCCAGCGGGTTTTCGTCGCCAGGTGGTATGGGTATGGGGCGCATGCCCGGACCTGCCGCAACGATGCCCACAACGATGCCCAGCATCAGCATGGACGCAGACACAGCGAGCACCGCGAGCCAGCGTTACGGTGTTATTGTTCACTCCGTTTACTCGCCAGGCGTCGGGCGGCACGGCCGGAACGCTTGGGAAGCACAGCTTGGCCAATCTGGGATCGCCAAAATCGCAGATGAGACGGGCGGGGAGTACTTCGCGCTGGGGACACAGAATCCAGTCAGCTTCAAACCGTACCTGGATCGTCTGCAGAAGATGTTCAACAACCAATACTTCTTGGTGTTTCAGGCTGTACCAAAAAAGAAAGACGGACTTCAGCGAGTCAAACTCTCCACAACAGCGGCGAACGTCGACATCGCAGCGGCTGATAACGTCTGGGTTCCGGGGTCTGGAGGCTAGTCAAGCGCCAGGGTTTGCATTAACAAGCGGATGATCTTTGCGCCAGGAGATTACATCGGTGGGAATGGAGGTGACGCGTCCGTGACATCTTTCATGGGTGATTCCTTTCACGGGTTCAAGCGTCACGGCCGTCGGCTTCGCCTCGGCGCACGCGCAGAATGGTTTTTCGCTGCCGTCCTGCTGGCATTGTGCTTTGCGACGACCGGGTTGCCCAATTCTGAGAAGCAGGAATTTGTCAGCTTTTCGAAGCCGCAAACGCTCTCCTTCGACGAGTTGGTGCAACTTGAGCAGACCGAGAAGCCGGAAGGACAACTCGCCACACGCTTGGACACGCTTCTTCACACCCCATTTCTGAGCAACGAAGCCTATCTGAGCGGTGCAAAACCAAACCGACCTTCCTCGGATTCGCTCGGGCCTTTCATCCGCGCAATCTGCTGGAACATCGAGCGCGGAATTCAGTTCGACGCGATAAGAACCGCGCTCGCGGAACCAGAGAAGTTTGACGAGATAATCGCGCAAAAGAGAGACTCCAAAGCGAAACCCCTGACTCCAGAGCAATTGAAAGTGGTAAAGAAGCAGCTCGACCTGCTCAAGCCAGCCGACCTCCTGATCCTGAATGAAGCCGATTACGGAGTTACCAGGTCGGACTATCGAGACGTAACCCGCGAACTCGCGCAGGCCCTCAAACGGCCCCCTGCTTGAGGGCACCGCCGAGCGCGCCGGCGACGGACGCGAGGCCCTTGCCGGCCGCAGCCTGGTCGGCGAATGTCGCTGCAATGACTTTGGGCATGTTCTCCCCCGATCCTCTACGGACAGCCCCATGCCGCCCGTCAAACCACCCCAGACGATAGTCGAGCCGTGATCTGTAGCCGACGGGTTCAACCCAAGCAGCAGAAAGAGCGGCCCTCGGTGTTAGAACTCTCTGCGTGGACAGGGCCGCAGTCCGAGCCGTCGACGCGGCCGAGTTCGAGGCCTTGCGGCCGCGGCTCGGCGAGATCCTGATCGACTGCGTCGAGCACGGTGCGTCGGTCGGCTTCCTCGCGCCGCTCGACCAGGCGGACGCCGACGCCTACTGGCGCCACGTCGAGCAACGCCGTCGCCGACGGGCGCTGCGTGCTGCTCGTCGGCCGCCGCAGGCGACGGCGAGGTCGTCGGCACCGTCCAGCTCGACGTCGACACCCTGCCGAACCAGCGGCACCGGGCCACGGTCGAGCAAGCTGCTCGTCCACACGGCCGCCCGGCGCCGAGGCGTCGGCGAGGCGTTGATGGAGGCGGTCGAGCGGGCCGCCCTCGACGCGGGCCGCTGGCTGCTGACGCTGGACACGGCCACGACCGACGCCGAGCGTCTCTACCGCGCGCCTGGGCTGGACCGAGGCCGGCGCGATCCCGAACTACGCCCTCAACCCGGACGGCACGCTCACCCCGACACTCGTTCTACTGGAAGGAGCTCGCCGCACTGACCGATCGATCCTGGCTCATACCAACGGGATGATGCTGCGGAGCGCTCTGTCTGCTTCAGGCTCGCAATCCGCAGATGCGTCAAGACTACGGCGGACGGCCCATCCCTGGGTCGTTGAGCTCTCGAGTGATGTGAGGAGGAGTTTGGTGCTCGCAAACTATTCGTTCGGGGACGTGATGTGGTCGTTCCTCGTGTTCTTCGCCTGGGTGATCTGGTTCTGGCTCCTGATCACCGTCTTCGCGGACGTCTTCCGCCGACATGACATCGGCGGCGGCAAGAGGCGTGCTGGATCGTCTTCGTGATCCTCGTGCCCTACTTCGGCGTGTTCATCTACCTGATCGCCGAGCACGAGGGGATCGCCGACCGCAACATGGCGCAGGCCCAGCAGTCGCAGGCCGCAGTTCGACGACTACGTCAAGACGGTGGCGTCGACCGGCGATCCGGCGTCGCAGATCGCGAACGCGAAGGAGCTGCTCGACAGCGGCGCGATCACGCAGGAGGAGTACGAGGCGCTGAAGAAGAAGGCGCTCGCCGCCTAGCTTCGAGCGTCTCGGTTCGAATCGCGGCCGGCGGGGCTCGTCCTCGTCGGCCGCAACCACGTCTACGGCCAGTGGCGCGCGGCCGGATCGAGGTCGAGCTTGCCGCCGTCGCGGCACTGCGACGACCAGGAGCCCGGCGGGAGGTTGCGGCGCGTGAACCAGCGCGCGGCGAGCTTGCCGAGCCGCGTCGACGGCGGCAGCGCCGGCACCGAGCAGCGAGCTCGTGTCGGGCACGAGCTGCAGCGCGTAGCACGCGGTCTGCGCCGGATTGACGTAGCCGCGGCCTCTCTCGATCCCGCTCGCGAGCACGAGCACGGCGACCGCCGTGCTCGCTCGTGGCCGCAGCCGGCGGGCGCCGGTACTCGATCAGGTCGAGGCGCGAGCAGGTCGTCGGCGACAGGTCGATCTGCCGTCGGCTTGGCCGGGTCGACGTAGCCGCCGAAGCCGTTCTCGTCGAACGCCTTCGCGAGGATCGACCCAGTCGGCCTTGTTCCAGCAGAAGACGGAGCGCGTGCCGCCGCTCTCCTTCGACGCGACGCGGCTGTAGCCGGGGTCCTTGCGGCTGCGCGTCGACGGGCCGGCGATCGACGGCAGCTTCTCGCCGGCCGGCAGCGGGCCGACGTCGACCGGGATCGTCGACTGGGCCTGCGCGCCGTTGCCGTCCGTGACCATGAGCGCTGACGTCGAACGTGCCGGCCGCCGCGAAGCGGTGGAAGGCGAGCGGCTGGGTCGTCTGCTTCGACGAGCCGTCGCCGAACTGCCACAGGTAGGAGGCGGCGCCGAAGGTCACTGCGTCGAAGCGGATGCGCCAGTGCGCGTAGTGCGGCGGCGCGTCGGCCCCGAAGGAGGCGCTGAGCCCGCCGGTCGGCGGCGGCGGGGTTCCCGGCGGCGGCGGCGAGCCCGGCGGTGGAGGCGGCCCGGGGGCGGCGGCGGGCCGGGCGGCGGCGGAGGCGGCGGCGGAGGCGGCGCGGCGCTGAGCCGTGTGAGCTGTCGTCGTCCGCTGTCCGGCATGACGTCGAAGTCGCCGCCCTGGTCGGACTCGATCCCGAGCCGAAGCGTCCCTCCGGCCGCGACGCCGACGTCGGAGCGGTTGATCGCTGACGTCGTCGCCCGACGAGCCGCAGGACGCGCTGAGCGTCGACGAGGCGACCGGCTGCGGCTTCCGTGCAGGAGCGCTCGCCGAGTGGTCGCCGTTCACCTGGATCAGGTAGTCGAAGCCCTGCGTGCCCGTGCCGCAGTTCAGGTCGTTGTCGATCCCGATGATGAACGTAGTCCGGCGTGGCGATGCACGGCGTGCCGGTTGGAGGTACGAGACCGTGAAGTGCAGCGTCCCGTCCGGAGTCGTCGGACAGCGTCGCGCCGATCAGTCCGGCGCATTGCCGGAATCACCGCCCGGGTCGGTGTAGCTCTGGCTCGCGACGGCACGCGGTCGATCGGTCTTCGCGCCGGCAGACGTCACCAGCAGCGGGACGAGAACCCCTGCAGCGACAACGAATCCCGCAATCAGCAGGCGCTGGGCTCCCCGCCTCACGACGATCCATTGTGCCACGGCCCGTTCGGCGAGGGTGTAAGACCCGCCGCGATGGGAACGGGACCCAGGCGAGAGTCGGCCCCGGATCTACGGTCGCCGGAGGGGAGAGCCCGGCTCTCGCAACTCTTCCCTTCAGCGGCTGACGGCCGGGTAACTCCGGAGCCTAGAGGTCGCGGCGCGCGAACGCGGTCAGCGCGATGACGCCGACGATGACGAGGTAGGCCAGCGCCCAGAGGCGCACGCCCCAGCCGCTGTTGTACGCGCCGCCGAACGGCCCGAGCCGGACAGGAACGCGGTGAAGCCCGTGCGTCGCCGAGCGTGATCTGCTTCAGCGCGTCCTGGTAGAGCGCCTCGAACGGCAGCACCCAGGCGGCGATCGTGGCCGCGCGCGAGATCGTGTGCGAGCCGAGCGCGTGACCGATCGAGCCGAGCAGCCCGGCGACGAGGCCGGCGATGAAGAGCATGAAGATCGCGATCCCGTTCGCCGTCCCGCCGAGGAAGACCGAGCCGAGCAGCGACATCGCCGTCATCACGCACGACCGCCGCCGCGAGCAGGACGCCCGGGCAGCACGATCGACGTGCGGCCACCACGACGCCCTCGGTGCCGGTGATCACGACGGCGACGATGTAGACGACGAAGACGTAGACGGCACAGACGCCGGCGGCGGCGAGGAAGCGCGCGAACAGCATGCTGCGCCGACCGATCGGCCGGACGACGAGCGGCTGCAGGAGCCCGCGCTCGGCGTCGCCGGACACGGCTCCGAGCGTCAGGAAGACGGCCAGCACGACGCCGAGGAAGAGCGTCGCGAACATCGACATCCCGACCACGAACGAGCCCGCGAACGTGCGCTTGTCGACGCCGCGTCCTGCCGGCACGTGGAAGCTCGCTCAGGTCGCTGAAGATGTAGTGGTTCGCGAGCGCGTCGAGCCCGAGGAAGATCGCGGTCAGCACGAGCACGACGAGGAAGACCTTGCGCCGCACGGCCTCGCCGATCGCGTAGCGGATGATCGTGGTCACGACGTCTCTCCCTGCGACGGCCTCGAGGTAGACCTCCTCGAGCGTCGAGCTGAGCACGCGCACGCTCGTAGACCTGCTTGCCGGCGGCGACGAGCTCGGCGACGAGCCGCGGCGCGTCCTCGCGCTTGGCGCCCGCGAAGAGCTGCGACGCCGTCCTCGGTCTCGATCTCGACGCCGCGCGGGTGCGCGAGCTCGTGCGTCGCGCCCTCGGCGACGACCTTGCCGCCGAGCAGGATGACGACGCGGTCGCAGACGAGCTCGACCTCGCTCAGCAGGTGCGAGTTGAGCAGGACGGAGACGCCGCGCGCGCGCACGTCCTCGAGCAGCTCGCGCACGGTGCGGCGGCCGACCGGGTCGAGCGCGCTCGTCGGCTCGTCGAGCAGCAGGATCTTCGGCGAGCCGACGAGCGCCTGCGCGATCCCGAGCCGCTGCTGCATGCCCTTCGACATCTCCTCGACGCGCCGGTCGCGCGCGTCGGCGAGCGCGACGAGCTCGAGCAGGCGCGCGCGCTCGTCCTTGCCGCCGTTCGAGCCGGACAGCCGCTGGTGCAGGCGCAGCAGCTCGTCGGCGGTCATCCAGCCCGGGAAGCGGAAGAACTCCGCCAGGTAGCCGAGGCCCTGCGCGGGCCTTCGACGAGCCGGCCGCGCGCCGCAGACCCAGGCCGTGCCCGCGGTCGGCCGGACGAGCCCGCACGCGATCTTCACGAGCGTCGACTTGCCGGCGCCGTTCGGCCCGAGGAGCCCGACGAGCTCGCCCTCCCCCACCTCGAGGTCGATCGCCGTGCGAGCGCCTGCACCCGCCCGTAGCGCTTGGCCAGTCCGCTGGGCGGCGAGGGCGGCGGCCACGGAGCCAGTGTAGGGACGCGCCCTGAGCCGGAAATGAAAGAGCCGCCCGGAGGCGGCTCGTCTCGCGGACGCGTCGGAGATCTCTTGCTCAGTGTCGTCGCGCCGGCCCGGCTGTCAAGCGCACGTGCCGGCTACGATCGGGCCATGGCACGGGGCTACCTCGAGGGGCCGGCGAGCGAGGAGCGCGAGGCGGCGCTCGAGCGCGGCGACCACCTGGAGGCGAGCGGCCGCGCGAGCGCCGCGCCGTCTACGGCTCGACCGCCGACGAGCCCGAGCACGCACTTCCTCGGCTGGGCCGACGAGGTCGACGCGGACGAGCTGTTCGAGTCGGGCGCGCGCCTGGGGGCTGGCCGTCCGGCGTCAGACCCGCGGACTAGCGGCCTTCTGCTCGCTCCCAGGCGCGGAGCACGTCCTCGACGTAGCGTCGCTGCACGTCCGAGAACGGCGCCCGCGCGAGCAGCCGCCGCACCTCGCCGGGGTCGTCGTGCTCGACCGCCGCCTCGAGCCGCTCGCGGATCGCCATCGGCTCCCGAAGCTGCCGCCGCAGCCAGCGCAGCAAGCTGACGCGCGCCTGGTCCACCCACGAAGGTTACGCCCACCCACCCTCTAAACTCGACCGAGGGGCCGGTAGCTCAGCTGGTAGAGCAGGGGACTTTTAATCCCAAGGTCGCTGGTTCGAGTCCAGCCCGGCCCATCTCGTGAGCCTCTCGGAAGGCTTCGAGGTCGATGACCTCGGAACCCGCATCAGCAGAGGCTTCTGAGGGCTCCTCTGGATTGAACGTCCCGTGTCGAGTCACGGGCGACGGGCAGCAGTACTAAGGCAGCGGCAAGATGGTATTCAAGGTTATGTGGCGCCCACGCCCGCTCGGGCGGACGTTCGAGATGAGAGACCCGCGGTGCATCTCGCGCGGCGCGATCGAGCGCGAGGCGTCGCCCGGGGTGCGGTAAGGCAAGCTGCTGCGGTGAGCGCTTCATCTTTCAAGGAAGGGATCGCCGACTACCTGGCGGCGAGGGGCATCGTTGAGCCTGGTGTGCCGCTTTCCGTGGAGTCGCTTGAAGGTGGTGTCTCGAGCGAGATCGTGGCAGTAACGGGGGAGGGGCGTTTCTCTCGTCGTCAAGAGGGCGTTGCCGAAGCTTCGCGTGGAGCAGGAGTGGGTCGCGGACGTAGGTCGGATCGTCGGCGAGGCTGACGCGCTTCGCTTCGCTGGGGCGCTGACGCCGGGTGCCGTTCCTGGCGTGGTCGACCTGGATCGGGACGCGTGCATCGCGACCCTCGCCCATGCCCCCGTTCGCTGGGCCAACTGGCGCAACGAACTGCTTGCTGGGAAGATCGATCCGTCCGTCGGCCGGAGGCTGGGCGAGCTGCTGGCCACGTGGCACTCGGCAGAGGTGCCACCTGAATTCTCGAACGTGGATATTTTCGCCCAGCTCAGGATCGATCCTTTCTACCGGGTCGTCGCCGAGCGCCACCCGCAACTGAGGCACGAACGTCCTGGGCGTTGCGGAGCGGCTGCTGCAGCGGAGGATCTGCCTCGTTCACGGCGATTTCTCACCGAAGAACGTGTTGACCGGCGCCGACGGGTTGTGGGTCCTGGACTGGGAAGTCGCCCATCACGGCGATCCGGTCTTCGATCTCGCCTTCCTGCTCACCCATCTTCTACTGAAGTCCGTCCACCGCCCGCTCGACGCGGCGCGTTACCGCGCCGTCGGCGAGGCGTTCCTGGACGGGTACGGGAGAGGCCGGCGGAGAGCTGAGCGCGAATGTCGCCTGCCTGCTCCTCGCCCGTGTGGATGGGAAGTCGCCGGCAGGTTACCTCCGGCCGTTCGAGTGTCACAGAGTCCGAGAGCTAGGTTGCAGCTCTCCTGCGCGACCCTCCAGCCGAGATCCTGGACGCATGGGAGCAACTCCCCTGAGGATCGAACGCGTCTTCGCCTGGGAGGCGCTCGACTCCCGCGGAACCCCGACCGTCGGCTGCGAGGTCGTGCTCGTCGGCGGAGCGAAGGGAAGCGCGATCGTCCCTTCGGGGGCGTCCATCGGGAGCCACGAGGCCCGCGAGCTGCGCGATGGCGGCGAGCGGTACGGGGGCCTCGGTGTCGGAAACGCCGTCAACAATGTTCGCGGCGCGCTCGCAGACGCCGTCGCCGGGGTCGACGCCGACGACCAGGAGAAGGTCGACGGGGCGCTGCTGGCCGCGAACGGCACGGCGGGCCTCGGCCGGCTTGGTGCCAATGCTGTTCTGGCCGTGTCCGTGGCGTGCGCGCTCGCGGCTGCGGATGCGACCGGAGAGCCCCTGTACAGACTGCTCGCCGCCGGTCAGACGCCTCTGCTGCCGCTGCCGATGGTGAACATCCTCTCCGGCGGCGCGCACGCTGCTTTCTCGCTCGACGTGCAGGACTTTCTCGCCGTCCCTGTCGGCGCCGACAGTTTCGCCGAGGCGATCGAGTGGGCGTGGCGAGTGCGGCGGGCAACTGCCGAGCTCGCCGCCGAACGAGGGCTCCCGGTCGCGCTGATTGCGGACGAGGGAGGCCTCGCTCCCGTACTGGCGTCGAATCGTGAGGCGCTCGATCTGCTCGCCCAGGGCATCGAGCGGGCCCGATTGAGTCCGGGCGAGGACGTCGCCATCGCGGTCGATGTCGCCGCGACGCAGCTCATGGAGCCGAGCGGGGCCTATCGCCTCGAGGTCGAGCGGCGCAGCCTGAGCGCGGACGAGCTGGTCGAGGAGCTGGTCCGGGTGGGCCGCGGACGTATCCGATCGTCTCGCTCGAGGACCCCCTCGCCGAGGACGACTGGGAGGGGTGGATGACCGCTAGCGCGCGGCTCGGCGGGCGTCCAGCTTCTCGGCGACGACCTGTTCGCCACGAACCTTGATCGGCTCGAGCGCGGGATAGCCTCTGGTGTCGCGAACGCGGTGCTGGTCAAGCCGAACCAGATTGGCACGCTGTCCGCTGCGCGCGCCGTCGTCGACCGCGCGCACGAAGCTCGCTACGCCACTGTTCTCTCGGCACGGTCGGGCGAGACCGAGGACTCGTGGCTTGCCGACCTGGCCGTCGGCTGGCGGACGGGTCAGATCAAGGTCGGCTCCACGATGCGCTCCGAGCGCACCGCGAAGTGGAACCGCCTGCTCCGTATCGAGGCCGAACTCCGCAGCGAGGTCGCCTACGCCGGCCGTGCCGCCCTGGCGCCGCTCTCAACGGCGTAACCGAAGATTCGACCGCTCCAGGACGGCGGGATTGACGACTGTCAACGGAACGTCCCCGCGCAGAACCGTCGCGACGTTGCCGGCCGCCTTCGTCTGCAGCTCGGCGATGGCCGTCTCCGAGTAGAAAGCCGCGTGAGGCGTGACGATCACGTTGTCCAGCCGGAGCAAGGGGTGGTCGGCCGGTGGCGGCTCCTCCCCGAGTACGTCCAGGGCCGCGCCCGCGATCCAGCCCTCGTTCAGCGCGCGCAGCAGAGCCTGCTCGTCGACGAGCGCGCCGCGAGAGGTGTTGACGAGATACGCGGTTGCCTTCATCAACCTCAACTGCTCGTCGCCGATCAGATCAAGCGTCTCCGGTATCGCCGGCGCGTGCAGCGACACATAGTCGGATTCGGCGAGCAAGTAGCCGAGTTCGTCCGTTAGCTCGACACCGTCGTCTGTCGAAGCCGGAGCGAGTCGGGGAGTATAGGCGATCACCCGCATACCGAATCCCCGGGCCTTCGGCACGATTGCACGCGCGATATTGCCGAAGCCGACGAGCCCGAGCGTCTGCTCGCTGAGCCTCGGCAACCCGCGACCTGGCCCGGCGACATCCCAGCGGCCCTCGCCTGTCGCACGTGCGAACGCGACGATGCGTCGCGCACACGCAAGCAGGAGAGCCATCGCATGATCGGAGACCTCCGCCAGGCAGAAGTCGGAAACGTTGACAACGAGGATCCCGAGCTCCGTCGCCCGGGCGACCGGGATGTTGTCGACGCCGACGCCGTAGCGTGAAACGACGAGACAGTTCGGCGCCGCGTCGAGTGCGGCCACCGGCACGCGCTTCCAGTTCGTCAGGATCGCGTCGACCGACGGCGCGAGCCGGACGAGTTCCTCCTCGTCGCCCGACTCCGCGACCAGTAGCTCAGCGTCGACCCCGGCCAGTAACTCGCGCTCGATGTCGACCGAGGGCCAGGCGTAGTCGGTGATGAGAATCGTGCGAGCGCTCACGCCGGTACGGTCGCATCGAGCCACCGTGGAGGTCCACCGGGACCTCGAGCACCTCTACGGTGCGCACAACTCGGCGGGGTCGCGCGAGCCGAAGTTGCAGACGATTCCCGGAGATCGATCGTCATGGGACGATTGTCTCAGGCGCTGACGCCTTCGGGACTAACAGTCCGGTGCCTGCTTGTTCGCACGGCACACGGAGGCTCGCCATTCCCCGACCGGTCCGCCCCTGCTCCGGTCACCCCCTGCCTAGTAGGAAGCGCGTTCGCTTCAGTGCAAGATTACTGGATCTCCGGCGCGAACAACCCCCGGCTGTACGACGGCGCCGCAAACGCCCAGACAAGCCCCGTGATGGTTTGCGGTGGTGCGGAGAATGCTGAGATCGCGTGAAAGATCTTCCTGGGCGAGCGTCGAGGTCACGCACACAGAGGCGACTCGAAACCGTTGCACACGAGTGAATCGCCGAGGGCAAGTTGCCGATCAAGCCAGGCGTCCTCCACGAATCCGTCCCATTCCGGCAGCGATGCGATGTAGATGTTGGGCCGGAACCCTCGTTGGTCGATCGCGGCAGTGCCCCCTGGGAGCTCACCGAGCCGCTCATGGCCTGTACGAGTGGGCGCTCGCATACGAAAGCGAGCTGGCGGGTGCGCCGCAGGACGCACACTTTTCCAGCCTCCCGGCCTTCCGTCCGGCCCTAACGCTGGCACGGGTACCCGCCGCCGCATGAGCATCCGGCAGCTGTTTGACTGACTGGGCATCAGGGTTCGTACGTGCCCGCTGTGGTCGTAGACAGCGGCGCACGTTCGAACCCGATGGAGCGTACCGGGATCGAACCGGTGACCTCCGGCTTGCAAAGCCGGCGCTCTCCCAGCTGAGCTAACGCCCCGAATTGCCAACCCGGAGCCGTCCCATCTTAGAGAGACGGGGCGGCATCGCGGGTTCGGGGGGGTGGACCCCTAGCTAGGCGGCGCGCTCCAGCCGCTCTTCGTGGCGGGCGCGCTGGATGATCTCGTCACGTTCGCCGAAGCGGATGCGAGCTCGCTCGATCCGGTGCTCTTCCCACAGCTTCGCGATCTCGTCCTCGAGGCTCGCGTGCTCGGCGGTGAGAGCCGCATCGTGCTGCTCGCTCAGAACGCGCAGGAGTTGCGCGCGCCGCTCGGTCAGCGCTTCGATCTCGGCTCGGATGTCGTTCAGTGTTCTCACGCTTCTTGAAACGCGTTCGGAGAACCCGATATTCCGGTTTTGATCAGGCGGCGCGGGACTCGCTGTCGAAGCGCTCGCAGAGGGCCTCGGCGGCTCCGACGAAGGCGCTCGCGGCGGGTGTTCGCAGCCGGTCGCGATGCCAGGCGACGCCGATCAGCCGGGCCGGAACGCGGTCGCCGAGATCGACGACGACGATCCGGTCGTCGCTCGGGTCGACCGTCAGGAGCGGCACGAGCGCGACGCCGATCCCCGCTGCGACCATGCCTTGCACGGTGTAGTTGTCGTCCGAGCGGAAGACCACGTGCGGGTCGCGGCCGGCGACGCGGAGGCGCTCCTCGACCTGCTCCGTCGTGCGACACGAGCGGTAGCCGATCAGCGGCAGCTCGACGATCTCGCGGAGCGTCGGAATTCGGTCGCGGTCGGCGAGCGGCGAGCCCTTCGGGACGAGCAGGACGTAGGGGTCGCGCATGAGCTCGACCGAATCGAACGGCCCGGGCCGGAGTGGGAAGACGACGAAGCTCAGGTCGACCTCGCCGCTCTCGATCAGCGCGAGGAGCTCGCGGTCGTCGGTCGACTCGACGAGCGACACGTCGATCTTCGGCCACTCCCCGCGGAAGCTGCGCAGCAGCGTTGGGAGGACGCGCGCGCCGACGCTCTGGTACGTGCCGATCCGCAGCGGGCCCGCGTCGCCGGCGCCGAGCGCGCTCAGATCGGCCTGGGCCGCACGGAGGCGCGCCGTGATCCCGTCGGCGTGGGTGAGCAGGAGCTGCCCGGCCTCGGTGAGCGAGATCGGCTTGGGGCCGCCGGGGCGGTCGACGAGACGCTGCCCGACGATCCGCTCCAGCACTGCGATCTGCTGGCTGACCGCCGACTGCGTGTAGCCGAGCCGCTTGGCCGCGCGTCCGAACGAGCCTTCCTCGGCAACGGCCTTGATCGCGATCAGATGCCGCAGCTCGAGGCCCATCCATTCATCAGCTTGCATAATGGAGTCCAATACTAACACGATTTGTGCTAATCAAGCTTGGACTGGCATCGTGAGGAACGTTATGACAGCTATCTGGCTCCTCGTACCGCTCGCCCTGATCGTGCTCGCCCCGCTGGCCGGGTCTCGCGACCTGCGCTACCGGGACAAGCGAGGCTCCTGGCGGAACTATCAGTAGCGCTGCCGTGAGCGGCCCGGCGAGCCCTGCTCGCATCTGGGCCGCGCTCGCGGTCGTCTACGTCGTCTGGGGCTCGACCTATCTCTTCATCCTGATCGCGAGCAGGACGCTCCCCGTGTTCGTGATGTCGTCTCTGCGCTTCACGATCGCGGGCGGGCTGCTCTACGCCTGGTCGATCCGGCGCGGAGACACGGTCGGCGACCGGCCGGGTCGCAGGGAGTGGGCTGCCGCGGCCGTCGTCGGCGCGGCGCTGTTCCTGGTCGGGAATGCCGGAGTCGCCTGGGCCGAGAAGCGCGTCGACACCGGCGTCGCCTCCTTGATCATCGCCGCCGTGCCGCTGTGGATGGCGCTCTTCGATCGGGCCGTCTGCGGTCAGCGCCTGAGCCGGACTGCCGTGATCGGGCTCGCGCTCGGGTTCGGCGGCGTGGCGCTCCTCGCCTGGCCGAGCGGGCCGAGCCACATCGACGTCGGCGGCGCGATCGCACTGCTCGTCGCGGGCGCGGGCTGGGCGGCGGGATCGCTCTACTCGCGCCGCGCGCCGCTCCCCCGCCGGCCGTTCGTCAGCGCGAGCATGCAGATGCTCGCCGGCGGAATCCTGCTGGCGATCGCGGCGGCGGCGACCGGCGAGATGACGGACGTGCACGACGTCTCGACGACCTCGATCCTGGCGCTGCTGTACCTGATCGTGTTCGGGTCCTGGCTCGCGTTCACGTGCTACTCGTGGCTGCTCCGCAAGACGCGCACGTCGCTCGTCTCGACCTACGCGTACGTCAACCCGCTGGTCGCCGTCTTCCTCGGCTGGGCGGTCGAGAACGAGTCGGTGAGTGCCCGTACCGTCGTCGCGGGCGTCGTGATCCTGGCGGCGGTTGCGCTGATCGTCACCCCGCCGAAGGGCGAGCGGGCGACGGAGCCGGCGCCGGTTCCGGTCCGCGGCCGCTAGCTAGTCTGGACGCGTGACGACGCTGGATCTGAGGAAGTACCGGCTGCGGTCCGGCGAGTCGCTCCGCGACGAGCAGGAGGTCGAGATCGCGCCGATCGAGCTGGGTGGTCAGCGCTATCTCGTCGTGCCCGAGAACGTACCGGCAGAGGTGACGGTCACGCGCGCGTCGACCGGCACGGTGTACGAGCTCCGCTTCCACGTCCGGCTGCACGGGCCGTGCTTTCGCTGCCTCGGCGACGCCGTCTTCGACGACGATCTCTCGCTCCGCGAGTACCAGGCCGAGAGCCCGGGCGGCGCGGACGAGCTGACGACGCCGTACGTCAAGGACAACCGGCTCGACCTCTCGGCGTGGGCGCGCGACGGGCTCGTACTGGCCTTGCCGGACAAGATCCTCTGCCGCCCCGAGTGCGCCGGCCTCTGTCCCGTCTGCGGCGTCGACCTGAACGCGCAGCCGCACGAGCACGAGGACGACGAGCAGGATCCCCGCTGGGCCGCGCTGGCCGAGCTCAGAGAGCGCCTGTAGCATTGGTTTCCGGCGCTCCGGCGCCGCACGATGACGGACTGACCGAGCCATCCACGTCTCTCGCGCGCCATTAGGGGCGCGCCTGCATTTCTCGGAGGTCTCGGCCGTGCGAATCTCACTCGACGGCGTCTCGAAGCATCACGGCGCCAGGACAGTTCTCGACAGCGTCACGCTCTCGGTCACGCCGGAGCGGCGGCTCGGCGTCGTCGGTCCGAACGGCGTCGGCAAGTCGACCTTGCTCCGTCTCGTTGCCGGGCTGGACGAGCCCGACGCCGGGCGGGTTACGCGAACGCCGTCGACGCTGACCGCCGGTTATCTGCCGCAGGAGCACGAGCGGCGCGCCGGGGAGACGCTACTCGACTCGCTGGCGCGGAGGACCGGCGTGGCGGCGGCGGAGCGCGAGCTCCAGCTGGCCTCCGTCGCGCTCGCCGCCGGCGAGGACGCAGACGACCGCTACGCGGCCGCGCTCGACCGCTTCGTCGCGCTCGGCGGCGGCGACCTCGAGCCACGCGCAGGTACGGTCGCGGCCGAGCTGGGGCTTCCCGTCTCGCTCGACCGGCCGACGACGGCGCTCTCCGGCGGCGAGGCTGCACGCGTGGCGCTGGCCGCGATCCTGCTCTCGCGTTACGACGTGCTGCTTCTCGACGAGCCGACGAACGATCTCGACTTCGACGGGCTGGACCGACTCGAGCGCTACCTCGCGTCGCGCGAGGGCGGGCTCGTCGTCGTCTCCCACGACCGGGAGTTCCTCGACCGGACGGTGACGCGAGTCGTCGAGATCGAGCCGGGTTCGCGGCGTGTGCGCGAGTGGGCCGGCGGATTCAGCGAGTACGAGGCGGCACGCGACTCGGCTCGCACATCCGCCTACGCGCGCTTCGAGCTGGCCGAGGAGCGGCGGCGCGAGATCGAGGCGCTCGTCGTCCGGCGGCGCGTCGAGGCCCGCGGCGGCGCGAAGCTCGGCGAGAAGACCGGCGGCGCCGATCGTCGCGGCACGAATGCGCTCCGCGGCAAGCTGCGGCAGGCCGAGCGCGCGCTCGAGCGTGCCGACCGGCCCGAGAAGCCGTTCGAGCCCTGGGAGCTCCACCTCGTGCTCGAGTCGGGCGACCGGCCCGGCGACAGGGTTGCCTCGCTGCACGGCGCCGTCGCGAAGCGCGGGGCCTTCACGCTCGGCCCGATCGATCTCGTGCTCGGGCCGGGCGAGCGCGTCCTCGTCTCGGGCCGGAACGGCAGCGGCAAGTCGACCCTGCTCGGCCTGCTGCTCGGCGAGCTCCCGCCGATGGAGGGCTCGCGCATCCTCGGTCGGCGCACCGTCGTCGGCACGCTCGAGCAGGGCCGCGGCGTCTACGCATCCGAGGAGCCGCTGCTCGAGCAGTTCCGGGGCCGTGCCGGCCTGCGGGCCGAGGACGCGCGGACGCTGCTCGCGAAGTTCGGCCTCGGCCCCGAGCACATCGGCCGCGTCGGGCTCGTCGCTCTCGCCCGGCGAGCGGACGCGTGCGCAGCTCGCGGAGCTGCAAGCCCGCCGCGTCAACCTGCTCGTGCTCGACGAGCCGACGAACCACCTCGACCTGCGAGGCGGTCGAGCAGCTCGAAGCGGCGCTGCGGGACTACGACGGAACGGTGGTGCTGGTCACGCACGACCGTCGCTTCCTGGAGCGCTTCGGCGCGACGCGGACGATCGCCTGTAGCGGCGCCGACGCCGATTACCCCACGAGGGCCGAACACTGCCCGCCGCTATACTGCGCGGCCGCATGGCAGTCCCGAAGCGAAAGACGTCCAAGGCCCGCCGCGACAAGCGTCGCGCGCAACACGGCATCCAGGCGCCGCGCCTGAGCGTGTGCCCGCATTGCCATCAGCCGAAGCGCTCGCACGAGATGTGCCCGACCTGCAAGACCTATCGCGGTCGCGAAGTCGAGCCGCTTCGCACGCCGACCCCGTAGCGTCGTAGACTCAGCGCCAATGACAGGCCCGATCCGGGTTGCGGTCGATGCGCTGGGCGGTGACCGCGGGCCCGAGGAGATCGTCGCGGGCGCAGTCGCGGCACGCTCGGCGGCCATCGAGCCGGTGCTGTTCGGCCCGGCCGGCCTGGAGACGCACGGGCTCGAGCTCGTCGAGACGACGCAGGAGATCGCGATGGACGAGAAGCCGGCCGACGCCGTTCGCGGCAAGCCGGACAGCTCGCTCGTCGCCGCCTGCCGCGCTGTCCACGGGGGTTCCGCCGAGGCGGTCGTCTCGGCCGGGAACACCGGTGCGATGCTCGCCGCAGGCCTCGTCTACGTGCGTCGTCTCCGTGGCGTGCTGCGCCCGGCGATCGCGCTCGTCATCCCGACGCCGAAGGGGCCGTCCGTCCTCATCGACGCGGGGGCGAACGCCGACTGCCGGGCCGAGCATCTACTCCAGTTCGGGCTGATGGGCTCGATCTTCGCCGAGGAGACCCTCGACATCTCACGCCCGACGGTCGGCCTCCTGTCGATCGGCGAGGAGCCCGAGAAGGGAAACCAGCTCACCCTCGAGGCGCACGAGCTGCTCGCGGCGAGCGACCTCCGTTTCCAGGGCAACGTCGAGAGCCGCTGGCTGCTCGCGCACGCGGCCGACGTCGTCGTCTGCGACGGGTTCACGGGGAACGTCGCGCTCAAGCTGCTCGAGGGGACGATCCGGACGACGCTCGACTGGCTCCGCTCGGAGATCGTCGCCACCGCCCGTGGCAAGGCGGGCGGCGCGTTGATCAAGCCGGCCGCCGCCCGGCTCCGGGCACATCTCGACCCGGACACGTACGGCGGCGCCTACCTTCTCGGCCTGCGCGGCCTGTCGGTGATCGCCCACGGGAACTCGTCCCAGGCTGCGATCGCGAACGCGATCAGACACGCCGCGCACGGGATCGAGCACGGTGTCGTCACGCGGCTCGGCGAGCGAATGGCCAAAGAGGCCGGGGAACGTGCTGAGGCCCGTGTTAGCATCCGCGCGCTTTCCGAATCCAACCCGCAAGAGAGGTGACATGGCAGCTTCGCGCGAAGAAGTCTTCGAGCGAGTCAAGGACGTGCTGGTCGAGCAGCTGGGCGTCGACGAGTCCGAGATCACCGAGGAGGCCTCGTTCCACAAGGTGATCGGCCTCGAGAGCGGCGCCGACGACTACCTGACCAAGCCGTTCGGCGTGCGCGAGCTGGTGGCGCGGGCGCGCGCGCTGCTGCGGCGTCCGCGTCAGCCGGCCGCGCCGCAGCCGGCGACGCGACGACGACGCGCCGGGCCGCCGGTCCGCATCCACGGCATCGACATCGATCCGGCGCGCCGGCGCGTGCGCGTCGACGGCCGCGACGTCGAGCTGACCGATCAGGAGTTCCGGCTGCTGCACCTGCTCGCGACGCACGCCGGCATCGTCTTCAGCCGCGAGGCGCTGCTGACGAAGATCTGGCGCGGCGACACGTACGTCACGGTCCGCAGCGTCGACACGCTGGTCAAGCGCCTGCGCCGCCGAATCGAAGCCGATCCCGGCGCAGCCCGCGCTTCCTGCTCACGGTGTGGGGCGTCGGCTACAAGTTCGCCGACGTTTAGGAAGTCGAAGCGCGAAGCCTGAAGTACGAGAGAAGCCTGTGGCTTCGGTCGTCGTACTTCTGCTTCGTACTTGGTTCTTTCTCAGTCAGCGTCCGGCATCGGCGGCAGGACCCGCTTGTGCTCGCTCGAGCGCGTCAGCCGTTCGATCTTCATCGCCAGCGCGGGCGACACGCCTTGCGGGCCTTCGTCGAGATAGCGCTCGAGCTCGGCGTAGGTGAAGCCCATTTCCTCCTCGTCGCTCTGACCGATCCACAGTCCCGCGCTCGGCGTGCGCTCGACGATCGCCGGCGGCACGTCGAGCTCGCGCGCCAGCGCGCGGACCTCGCTCTTCACGAGCTGGCCGATCGGCAGCAGGTCCGCGCCGCCGTCGCCGTGCTTGGTGAAGTAGCCGATCGCGAGCTCCGATCGGTTGCCGGTGCCGGCGACCAGGTAGTCCAGGCTGCTCGGCCAGGAAGTACAGCGTCGTCATCCGCAGGCGCGGCTTGATGTTGGCGAGCGGGAGCCGGCGCTACGGACGGGATCGGCCGGCGTCCGGACGCGCTGCCGGCAGCGCCTGCAGCGCGGCCTGCGCGGCGGCGATCATCGTGTCGTAGGCGTCCGAGAGATCGACGCGCACGGTCAGCAGCGAGAAATGCCGGGCGACGATCGCCGCGTCGCGCTCGTCTCGCGGATCGCTGTGGCAGGGCAGGATCGCCGCGACGACGTTGCCCGGCGCGGCCAGCTGCGCCAGCCGCGCGACCACCGCGGAGTCGAGGCCGCCGCTGAGCCCGACGACGAATCCGCGCGCGCCCGTCGCCGCGAGCTGCCGGCGCATCCATCCCGCAATCCGTTCGGCCGTCGCCATCTGGTGGATTCTATCGCGACTGCGTATGGATGGGCTAAATCGCTGAGTCTGCAGGTTTACAATCAGCAACCCGGTCGTGGTATGATGTCCGCAGTTTCCGCGTCCCCACGCGGAGCATCCCTTACAACACGATCGCAAGCCGGTCCGGCGCAGCCGGACGACGGAGTTCCACGTGTTTGTCTCGCCGGTTCCATCGCCGCACGATGCGAGCGTGTCGTGTTTGCCGCAGTTGCTCGCTCGTCGCCATCGTCGGCGCGTGTCCTGATTTCTGCTCGCGCGCGCCATCGCGCCGTCGCGCGTCCGTCCAGCCGGTGCCGTTCTCGGATCTGCTGCAGCATCTCGACCGCGGCGACGTCTCCGCGGTGGTCGTCAACGGCGACGCGCTCGACTTCACGCTGACGAGCGGCCAGACGTTCCGCACGATCGCGCCGGCCAACTACGTGACCGGCAACGCCGCCTTCGTGCCGGACCTCGCGAAGAAGAACGTGCGGATCGACGTGCAGACGCTGCCGGAACAGATCGGCGTTACAGCTACGGCGCGCTCGTGCTCGGCCTCGGGTTCGTCGGCGCGCTCGGCTTCACGCTGTATCGCGTCACGTCGGGCCGCATTCCCGGCGCTCGAGAGCAAGACGCGCGAGGCCGACGCGGACACGTCGACGGTGACGTTCGCCGACGTCGCCGGCGTGGACGAGGCGAAGGAAGAAGTGAAGGAGATCGTCGACTTCCTGCGCGAGCCCGGCCGCTTCGCCGCGATCGGCGGACGGATTCCGAAAGGCGTGCTGCTGGTCGGACCTCCCGGCACCGGCAAGACGCTGCTGGCGCGATCGATCGCCGGCGAGGCGAAGGTGCCGTTCCTCTTCGCGAGCGGATCGGACTTCGTCGAGATGTACGCCGGCGTCGGCGCGTCGCGCATCCGCAAGCTGTTCAAGGACGCGCGCCGTCACCCGTCGTGCATCATCTTCATCGACGAGCTCGACGCGGTCGGCCGCAGCCGCGGCGGCAACTCGCTCAGCCACGAGGAGCGCGAGCAGACGCTCAACCAGCTGCTCGTCGAGATGGACGGCTTCGCGCCCAACCAGGGCATCGTCGTCATCGCGGCGACCAACCGTCCCGACATCCTCGATCCGGCGCTGCTGCGGCCCGGCCGCTTCGATCGGCAGGTGACCGTCGGCGCGCCCGACGTCAAGGGGCGCGAGCAGATTCTGCGCATCCACGCGCGCAAGGTCGCGCGTCGGCGTCGACGTCGACCTGCGCCAGATCGCGCGCGGCACGCCCGGGTTTTCCGGCGCCGAGCTCGCGAATCTGGTGAACGAGGCGGCGCTGTTCGCCGTCGCGCAGCGGACGCGAGATCGTCACCGACGACGATTTCGACGAGGCGCGCGACAAGGTGCTGATGGGCGTCGAGCGCAAGTCGCTGACGATGACCGAGCACGAGCGCGTCGACCTGCGCCTATCACGAATCGGGCCACGCCGTCGTCGCGGCGCTGCTGCCGAACGCCGATCCGCTGCACAAGGTGACGATCATCCCGCGCGGCCGCGCGCTCGGCGTGACGATGCAGCTGCCGGAAGGCGATCGCCACACGCACACGCGCGAGTTTCTCGAAGCGCAGATCGCGATTCTGATGGGCGGCCGCGTCGCCGAGGAGCTGTTCCTCCGGCAGATGACGAGCGGCGCCGGCAACGACATCGAGCGCGCCACCGACATCGCGCGGCGGATGGTCTGCGAGTTCGGCGCGGTTCTGCGCGTAAATCAGCGGCACCGTTTCGAACACGATGCGCCGTCCAGCGTGCCGTCCGCGCGGACGACGTTGACCGGGTTCGCCTGGAAATTCAGCTGGCTGTCGATGTGATTGACGTCGGCGCCCACCTTGATGTCGTGCGTGCCGAGCCAGTGCCGCGTCGGCAGCGCATACGACTCGAAGATCTCGAGGCGCGCCGACTGCCGGTTCTGTGTCGCGAAGTAGTTGCCCGATTCGCCAGTCGGCGTGAGCGTCATCTCTTCGGTTCCCTGTCCGAAGACGTCCACGTCGAACGCGCGGTACGAGACGGCGGATGTCAGGAAACCGCCGAAGAGCTGCGAATTGTCGCGGAGCGTACCCCAGGCGTCCTGCTGCGTGCGGCTGGGCGTCACCGGCTGCGGACTGAAGACGTCGAGGCCGACGTAGTCATCGCGCGCCGGCGAAAAGCCGAACGTCATGCGCTCGGCGTGTCCCTTCGACACCGTCAGGTCGAGCTGCGTGAACGTGCTGAGGCTCTCCGACTTCGTCTCGTTGTTCGGGTGCACTCGAGGCCGCGGACCGGCGTCTTCGAGATGCTATACGCGATCGACTGGGACAGCCGCAGCTTGCCGGCCACGAGCGGACCGCTGACGTTCAGATGCGGGCGAGTCTTCCGCGATGCCGTGCACCTGGCCGTTGACGAACCGCAGGTCGGGCAGGAAGTCGTTCAGCTCGAAGTGCCAGTGGTCGCCCCCCTCACGCGTGTAGACGCGCGTGATCCCGCCCGTGAACTGGCCGTACTCGGCCGTGTAGGGGTGCATGAAGACCTGGACGGCTTCGACCGAGTCGATCGGCAGGCTCACGCGGAAGTTTTCCGGTGGCGGGATCGGTGGCGTTCATGCCGTTGACGAGCAGCGCGCTCTGACGCTCGGTCGCGCCGTTGAAGCTGAGCTCTCCTGTCGACGACCGCAGCACGCCCGGCACGAGCGGCAGCGCGGCGTCGATCGCGGCGCCGGGCAGCCGGCAGTCTCTTCAAGACGCTGCGGTCCATGTTTGCGGACGGCGGAACCGAGCCCGCAGCCACGCTCGTGTCGGTCTTTGAAGCGCCCGTGACGGTGACGCTTTGCGACACGTGGGCGACGCCGAGGACGACCAAGAGGTCCTCGTTCGCCTCGGGCGCGACGATCACATCCGTGCGCGTGACCGGATCGAAGCCGTCCAGCTCGACGCGCACGACGTAGGTCCCAGGCTGCACCGTCGCAAACACGCACGCGCCGTGCTCATTCGCCACCACCGCGTCGCCGTTTGGCGAGCCGGCGGCGATCAGTGTGCACGTCGCGCCTGGAATCGCGAGCTTCTGCGCGTCTGTGACCACCACGCGAACTGAAGGCAGGGAAGGTGTCTGCTGCGCGCACACAGGCACAGCCAAGGCGCCCATGAGCAGGAACAGGTTTCCCGCCCGGGCCGCTGCGCAGATCGCAGGCCGTGGCATCGGATGGGGGTCATTTTATGGCAGCGCGCGCGCTTCGTGCATACAAATTTTCCATTTTTGTCATAACTTGCGCGAATACCAGGCCGCTGGCGGAGTAATCCTAAAGAGCTATCGCGCGCGCAGCTTGAACCGCTGGATCTTGCCGGTCGCGGTCTTCGGCAGCTCGTCGCGGAACTCGACCCAGCGCGGCCGTTTGTAGTCGGCGAGCCGCTCGCGCACGAACTGCTGCAGCTCGTCGCCGAGCGCCGGCGTGCCGCTGACGCCGTCGCGCAGCACGACGAACGCCATCGGCTTCACCAGGCCGTCCGCGTCCTCGCAGCCGACGACGCCGCATTCCTGCACCGCCTCGTGCGCGACGAGCGCGTTCTCGACTTCGACCGGGCTCACCCACTGGCCGCCGACCTTCAGCATGTCGTCGCCGCGGCCCGCGTACCAGTAGAAGCCGTCGTCGTCCTGCGTGTACTTGTCGCCGGTGCGGATCCAGCCGTCCTGGATCGTCTGCTTGGTCTTCTCGTGCTGGTTCCAGTAGGCGGCGCAGATCGAGTCGCCGCGGATCCACAGGTTGCCGATCTCGCCGCGCGCCACGGGGCGTCTCTCCTCGTCGAGGATCGCCGCGCTCGTAGCCGTCGACCAGCAGCCCGCTCGAGCCAGGACGGATCGCGTCGGGACGGTTCGAGATGAACATGTGCAGCGTCTCGGTCGAACCGATGCCGTCGAGGATGTCGACGCCGAAGCGCTGCTTGAAGCGCTCGTAGAGCGGCGCCGGCAGCGCTTCGCCGGCCGACACGGCGAGGCGGATCGACGAGAGATCGAATCGCGCCCCGGCGTGCGCGAGCATCATCGCCGTAGCCGGTCGGCACGAAGAAGAACAGCGTCGGCCGATGCCGCTCGATGAGACGCGTAGACAGTTGCCGGCGTCGGCGGACCCGGCCAGAGGATCGTCGTCGCGCCGACCGCGAGCGGAAAGTAGCCGGCGTTGCCGAGGCCGTAGGCGAAGAACAGCTTCGCGACGCTGAAGCATCGATCGGCTCGCGATGCCGAGCACGCCTTTGCCGAACAGCTCCGCGCACACCACCATGTCGTGCTGCAGGTGCACGCAGCCCTTCGGCGCGCCGGTGCTGCCCGACGAGTACAGCCAGAACGCCGGCGCGTCGTGCCGTGTCGGCGCCGCCTCGAGCGCCGGGGCGCCGCTTCGCGAGCAGCGCATCGAACGCATCCCGCGCGATCGGCGACGACCACGTGGCAAAGATCGGCAGCGTCGGCGCGGGGAATCGCCGTCGCATCTAGCGGCGCAGCTCCTCGCTGACGATCGAGCACGCGCGCGCCGAATCGTGGATCACGTAGCTGGTAGTCGGCCGGCTTCCACAGCGTGTTGAGCGGAATCGGCACCGCGCCGATCTTGATCGCGCCGAAGAAGGTGTAGACGAACTCGCGGGCCGTCGAGCAGCAGCAGCAGGACGCGCTCCTCGGGCCGACGCCGAGCGCGTCGCGCAGCGCGTTGCCGCAGCGGTTGACGCGCTCGGCCAGCTCGTCGTAGGTGACGCGCGTCGTCGCCGCACTCGATCGCGACGTTGCCGCCGCGCCCCTCGGCGAGGTGGCGATCGACGAAGTGCGCCGCGGCGTTGAACCGCTCCGGAACGCCGAGGTCGGCCGCCGTCTTCACGTTGCTCCGATGGTCGATGGCCGATAGTCGATGGCCGACGGCCCGATGACCAAGGTTACGGATTCCGCTTCGGATGCGTTTCCGTGCTGCCGTCCGTGTAGCGAAGCGCCCACTTGATCGCCTCGAGATACATCTTCCGCACGTCGGGATCCTGCCAGGCGGCGCGCGTGTGGCCGAGGCTCGATAGAAGACCCGCCCCTTGCCGTAGCTCTTCGCCCACGCGATCGCAAAGTCGTGATCGGGACGCATGCCGGGGATCCCGTTCTCCCCCTGGACGCCCATAGCGCGCCGCGGCCCCCCCCGCGGCCGGCCGCCCCGCCCGGGGGTGCCGTGCCCGGCATGAAGCCGGCCGAGTCCCCCGCTTTGAGCGCCCCGGCGGCCTGCGCCGACACGAGCGCCTGCGACTTGTACGGCTCCTGCAGTCCTGGCGGCGGCAGACGGCTCTCGTCCATGCGCAGCAGCACGTTCACTTTGTCGCGCGAGAACGTCTCCATCCGCGGCACGTACATCTCGTCGTAGAGCGTCAGGTGTGGCGACGTGAAATGCCCGCATCGCGGGGAACGACGGATCCTCGACGACCACCGGCGCCGCGAACACGTACCACGGGTGCATCCAGAACTCGCCGCCGAGCATGTCGGTGAACTCCGGCCACACGCCGTTGTGGTTCGCGTCGAGCGCCGCGTGCGCCGCGACGAAGCCCTTGCCGTCGTCATGAATGAACGAAATGAAGTCTTTCTTCTGCTGG
This sequence comes from uncultured Acidobacteriota bacterium, assembly GCA_963745435.1. GTDB lineage: Bacteria > Acidobacteriota > Terriglobia > Terriglobales > Acidobacteriaceae > Gp1-AA133. The sequence continues at coordinate 82,295 of CAVUXK010000015.1, forward strand.
TCGTCGAGCGGCCAGACGCCGGTCGTGTTGACGGCGAAGATGGCGTCGTACGGTTGAGATATTGCGGCTCTCGCCGGGACCGGCGTTGCCTTTCGTGATCCACTTCGTGTCGGTGCGTATGTCGACATCGAAGAGCCCCGATTCGCGTCCGAGCTGCCAGATCGTCGCGGCGCCGTCGGTCGTCGAGCCGTGGTAGAAGCCGTTGGTGAACGCCAGCACGAGCACATGCTTCTTGGGCGTCGTGGGATCGACGGTGATGCCGGCGGGCGCCTGCTGCGGTTGCTGCCCGCCGAGATGAGCGGGGAGCCACGCCATGCCGATCACGGCCAGCGCGGCGAAGGTCGCTTTCTGCATGGCGCATTCTGTCACGGAGTGCGCCGTGACGAACAGCGCCAGAGGCGCCTAGTTTGGGCGGTCCGTCTTGCTGGCGTCCGTCTTCGCGGCCGGGACCGGCGGTGCCGGGGCAGCCGGCTCGTCGGCGCCGCTCAAACTGCCTTTGAAGCCGCGAATCGCCTCACCGAGTCCGCGGCCGAGCTCCGGCAGCTTCTTCGGGCCGAAGACAAGGATGGCGATTGCCAGGACGACCAGAAGGTGGCCAGGTGCAAATAGTTCCATGGGTTGCTCTTGCTATACGTCTAAGGGTAACACTACCATGCGGTCTTTTCCAGGAGGAGTGCCGGGTGGCAGACACTATCCTCGTGATCGTCGGCGACGGCGGAGAAAGCTACGAAACCTGGTTCGCCGTGCATCGCTTCCAGGAAGCGGGATACGCGACGCGCGTTGCCGCCCCGACCAGGAAGCGCCTCAATCTGGTCATGCACGACTTCGAGCCGGGATGGGACACCTACATGGAACGGCCGGGCTACGCGATGAGGTCCGACCTGACGTTCGAGGAGGTCACGCCGTCCGACTACGCGGCGGTGCTGTGCATCGGCGGCCGCGCCCCCGAGTACCTGCGCAACAACGAGCGCGTGCTCGAGATCCTTCGCGAGTTCGATCGCGCCGGCAAGTGGATCTTCGCCATCTGCCACGGACTGCAGCTGCTCGCCTCAGCCGGCATCCTCCGCGGCAAGACGGTGACCTGCTACGAGCACGTCCGCAAGGACGTCGAAACCGTGGGCGCGACCTACGTGGCGAGAGACGCCGTCCGCGACGGGCACATCGTCTCGTCGCCGACGTGGGTGCAGCACCCGGATGATCCTTGCGGAAATGCTGCAGCGAGCCTTCGCCCGTGACGGCTTCCACGCGCCGCACGCCCGAGGACACGCTGCCTTCTTTCAGAACCTTGATCAGGCCGATTTCTCCGGTCGCCGCGGTGTGCGTGCCGCCGCACAGCTCGGTCGAGAAATCGCCGATACGGATGACGCGCACCTTGTCGCCGTACTTTTCTCCGAACAGCGCCATCGCGTGGTACTCGTTGACAGCAACATCGATGGGTACGTTCTCGATGACTTCGATCTTCCGGTTGCGCAAGACTTCCTTGTTGATGAGGTCTTCGATGTCCTGCAGTTCTTCGTCGGCGACCGCGGTGAAGTGCGAGAAGTCGAAGCGCAAATGATTCGGCGCCACCAGCGACCCGGCTTGTTTCACGTGCTTGCCCAAAACTTCGCGCAACCCAGCATGGAGCAAGTGCGTAGCCGTGTGATTGCGCATGGTCGCTTCCCGAATCTGGGTATCGACGACGGCATCGACTTTGTCGCCTACGTGGATTGTTTGCTTGGCGGTGATCTTGTGAACGCGCACTCCCTGGATCGGGTAGTAGGTGCCCGTCACGTCGGCAACGACCGTGTTGTGATCGTCGGAGTAGAGCCAACCTCGATCGCCCACCTGGCCGCCAGATTCCGCGTAGAAAGGCGTGTGGTCAAGGATGACCTCGCCTTCCTCGCCGGGCTTGAGTTCCTTTGCGCCTTGGCCACCTTTTAGCAGAGCAAGAATTTCGCAGCCCTCGGAGCGAGTCTGGCGATAGCCTTCAAAAACCGACGTCGGAAGCTTCTGATACTCGGGATTAGCAGTTTGCTTGGCAGCGCCCTTCCAGGAAGCACGAGCGCGCTGGCGCTGTTCGTCCATGGCAGCATTGAAGCCTGCTTGATCGAAAACAAGGCCTTGATCGCGAGCGGCGTCCTGCATGAAATCGAGCGGCATGCCGAATGTGTCGTAGAGCTTGAACGCCTTCTCGCCCGAATACACGGGTTGCTTCGCTGGATCCCTTCGCCCTGCCTCGATTAAGGGCTGAAGATCCTCTTCCAGTTTCTTGAGGCCCACTTCCATTGTGTGTGCAAACCGAGTCTCTTCCGCCAGCACCGCCTTCGACACGCGGTCCGCAGTCTCTTTCAATTCTGGATAGGCATCCTGCATCAGGTCACGCACCGAGAACACCATCTGATGTAGGAACGGCTTCGTCTGTCCCAGCAAGCGACCATGAGTGATGGCGCGACGAATGATTTTGCGCAGCACATACCCGCGCCCTTCATTCGAAGGAATGACGCCATCGGAAATCAGGAACGTTGCGGCGCGCGAGTGATCGGCGATGACTCTCAGCGAAGCTGCAGCGTGAGTGCCAGCAGCGGGAGCCGAGCTGCGCTCGGCTTGGACGGGCGAGACGCCCGTCCCTACATTGACCTTGCCTGGATCGTGTTCCGCGCTCGAGGCCGTGAGTGCGGCAGCGCGTTTGATCAACGGCGTGAACAAATCTGTCTCGTAATTTGAGATCACGCCCTGCAGTACCGATGCCAACCGCTCCAGCCCGGCTCCCGTATCTATCGACGGCTTGGGCAGCGGCGTCAGCTTCCCGCTCGCATCGCGATCGAACTGCATGAACACCAGGTTCCAGATTTCGACATAACGCCCGCATTCGCATCCAAACTCGCAATTCGTATGTCCTTCGTCGCTGGCGATCACGCCCATGTCGTAGTGAATCTCGCTGCACGGACCGCACGGGCCGGTGTCGCCCATCTGCCAGAAATTGTCTTTGGCGCCGAACTCGTAGATGCGATCTTTCGCGACGCCCTGCCCCAGCCACAGGTCGTAGGCTTCCGCATCGCGTTCGACGCCGTTCTCGCCCTTGAAGATGGTGACGTACAGCTTGTCCTTCGGAATCCCGAACCACTTGGGCGAGGTGATCAGCTCCCACGCGTAAGCGACGGCGTCCTTCTTGAAATAATCGCCAAAAGAAAAATTCCCCAGCATCTCGAAGAACGTATGGTGCCGGTTGGTGAAACCAACGTTTTCGAGATCGTTATGCTTGCCGCCCGCCCGCACGCATTTCTGCGAGGTCGTCGCCCGCAAGTAGTCACGCTTCTCGAGGCCGAGGAAGACGTCCTTGAACTGGTTCATGCCCGCGTTGGTGAAGAGCAACGTCGGATCATTCTGCGGGACGAGCGACGACGAGTGCACCTCGCGATGGCCCTTTTCGATGAAAAAGTCCAAAAATTTGCGGCGGATTTGCGAGCCAGTCAGCATGTGTATTAGGAGGCCTCGTTTACGGCACCGCGCTTGCGGTAGGTGACAAGCAATGATTTTAATGCAAGCGGGCGAGCGCTCCCGTAATTTTAGACAGAGGGTATTTCTGTTGGGCGAATACGAGCCCGTATTTTCGGACAACAGAGGAGTGGAGAGGGCGCGACCCATGACGGACGCCAAAGAGCTTAAGAAGAGTCGGAGAAAGTGGGAACGACATTAACCCAATGGGACGACCATTCGAAAAGGTTGGTTGCGGCCCCAGCGATACACGTGAAAGTCGCGATCAAGCGTGAGGATATCGCCAGTTCCAAGCTCGTTAGCCAAATGAATCAAGCAGGCATCTGCGAGATCGATTTCGCGATCGCCATATTTCGCGAGGATCTTTATCACGCTTTCCGCAGCCAGCGAGAGCTGCATGGGAATCTGAAAGATCCCGGCCGCAACGTTGGCCAGAATTCTTTCCGGCGCGCCCGCAAGCAGGCGCAGTAGGTAGCAGCTCTCGACCACAACGGCTTCACAGGTTACAAGAGGATTTTTTGCCGTTTCAACGAATTCGCGGCAAACGTCATGATGTTGCTCCGAGCGATCGAACAGGGCAACCATGACGCCGGAGTCAAGCAGGATGGGTTTCAACGTCCGAATCCGCGCATATGATCTTTGTTCGAACCAAGGTCCTTGACGCCTGACGCAAACTCGCCCAGACCAATAATGCGCTGGCGACGCACACCAAGGCGGGTCGCTGCGAGTAAACGCACGCCTTCGCGGACGACGCGGGAGGGCGTCCAGCCTAGCCGTCGTACCAGCTCCGCGAGCGCTTTAGCCGTGTCCCGGTCGAGCCTAGCCTGAATGGTAGACGCCATGATTCCTCAAGTGTACTACAAATAGCACTTCGTAGTACACAGTCCCAACCGGGCTATTCCGGACCCTCCCCTTCGAGAGCGGTGAGCATTTCCTCGTCCACGTCCCACTTTTTCAATATCGTGAAGATGGTCTTCGAGCGAAACCCGGCGCGCGTCAACTGGCGGAAGATCCGGGCGGCCTGCTTCTGATCCTGCGGCTTGCGCAGTCGCTTGCGGTGCAGGAAGGCCCGCGCTTGTTTCTCCTCGTTGACTTCGTCGAAGGCCGCGGAAACGGCGGTTTCGATTACCTCTCCGTGAACGCCTTTGATCTTGAGATCGGTAATCACCCGCATGCGGCCGAATTTCTCGTTGTCGCGGCGCAGCGAGGAGAAGGCTGCGGCGTACTTGGAATCGTTGAGGTAGCCCTGGTCCTTGAGTTTCCGGATGATGAGTTCAACAAGCGTCTGCCCAAATTCCGTGTCGGCCTCGACTCTCTGGCGTAGCAGACGCTTCAGTTCCGCGACGGTGCGCATGCGCCGCCCCAGGGCACCCACCGCGTACTCGTAGAGCTCCGCTTCTGTGTAGACCTTCTTTGGACGCGGGAAAGACATCGCCTTCACCTTAGCGCAATGTGGTGGGGATGGAAAGACGTGGTCGTGTGGAGTTCTCAGCAGTTTGGAAGGGTACGAAGGAAAAGCTTTTGAACGCAGAGGGCGCAGAGAACAACCGCAGAGGACGCAGAGAGAACTCCTAAGCCGCAACGGTCGCATAGAAGCCTCTGGTCGCGAAGAAGCTCTGAAGGTGTTGCGTTTCCCTGAGACCTGAGACCTGAGAGCCTGAAGTCCGAGACCCCGCTACTCGTGACCTGTCACCTGTAACCTGCCTCAAAAAGAGGGCGCGCTTTACGCGCGCCCCGTTCAGGAGGACAGCACCCAGCAACCTTGAATCTATCGGCCGCCGAAGCCAGCCGACTGCATCGCCTGCCGCGAAATGTCGGCGGTGGATGCGATCCCTTGCATGCGCAGCTTGAAGTCGTCGGCGTTCGATGCGTTCTCGAGCGCGGTTTCGTAGCCGATCAGGCCGGCCTGGAACAGATCCCAGAGCGACTGGTCGAAAGTCTGCATACCGTATTGCGAAGTGCCGGCCGCGATTGCGTCACGAATCGACCGCGTCTTTTCGGGCACGAGAATACATTCGCGGATGAACGCAGTGTTGATCATGACTTCCACCGCGGGCACGCGGCCTTCGGTATCGGCGCGGCGCACCAGTCGTTGGCTGATGATGGCGCGCAGAATCGCTGCCAGCTGCAACCGAACCTGTTTCTGCTCCGGCGGCGGGAAGACGGCGATGATTCGGTTAATGGTTTCGACCGCGTCCAGGGTGTGCAACGTGGAGAACACCATGTGGCCGGTTTCAGCCGCGTGGATCGCGGTGCCGATGGTTTCGAGGTCGCGCATTTCGCCGACCAGGATCACGTCCGGATCCTGACGCAGAGAGGCGCGCAACGCGGCAGAGAACGAAGGCGTATCGACTTCGATTTCGCGCTGGTTGACGTACCCCTTCTTGTCGCGATGCAGGAATTCGATGGGGTCTTCGATGGTGATGATGTGCTCGGCGCGCGTCGCGTTCACGCGGTCGACCATCGCGGCGAGCGTGGTCGACTTACCGGAACCCGTGACGCCGGTGACCAGCACCAGGCCGCGAGGCATGTCGCAAATCTGCTCCACCACTTTGGGCAGGTAGAGTTCATCGAGCGCGCGAATCTTGGTGGGGATGACGCGGAGCACCAGTCCGACGTTGCCGCGCTGCTGGAATACGTTCACACGGAAGCGGCCGAGTCCGGCCACGCCGTAGGCCATATCGATTTCAGTGGTTTCCTTGAATTTTTGCTTCTGGCGCGCCGACATCATGCTGAACGCCATGGTCAGCATGTCTTCCGCCGTGACGCGGGGTTGGTCGGTGAGTGGAAGGAGCTCGCCGTCAACGCGCAGGTGCGGATAGTTGCCGACCTTGAGGTGCAAGTCCGACGCCCGTCGCTCCATCGCGATCCGAAGCAGATCATCAATATTCATTCGACACGGCTCCCTTGGAGCTCCCAATATCATGGCGCGAATCGTCACCTTCCCCAAGATGACCTAGGTAATGGGGGCGGCTAGTGGCCTTTTGCTGATTGGCTCGGATTGCGCAGGCCGTCGAATAGCGATGGAGGGACGGGCGTCTCGCCCGTCCGGCCGGGCGGGGACGCCCGCCGCTCCATTGAGGCCAAGAGTGCGTTGCCTTGACTTAGTCTACAGACTTAGCTAAGATCTTGACTTCATGGAAGTGAACATCCACGAAGCCAAGACCCATCTTTCCCGCCTGCTCCAGAAAGTGAGCGAGGGCGAGGAAGTGATCATCTCGCGCGCGGGGGTGCCGGTTGCGCGCTTGGTAGCCGTCTCACAAGAAAAGCCAACGCGGCCACTCGGGATCGCCAAAGGCGAGATTTGGATGGCGGAAGATTTCGACGCGCCCATGCCCGAATTCGAGGCGTTGTTTTACGATTCACCTATCACGAGCCCGCCCAGGACCGAAGCGAAGTCGGAAGAAGAAGCGGTGAGTTTTCTTCTCGACACCGGGGTGTGGTTGTGGGCCCTCGATTCCACCGAGCGATTGCTCCCCGAGGCGCGGGCAATTCTCGCAGATGGCAGTCAGGAAGTTTTTCTTTCCGCGGTGACGACCTGGGAGTTGAGCATCAAGCTAGCGCTGGGAAAATTGAAATTTCCAACTCCGCCAGCGCAAACTGTGCCGCGATTGATGAGGAAACAAAACTTGAAGCCGTTGTCGGTCACCCACAGTCACGCGGCAAGGGTATTCGATCTTCCTCAGCACCATGGCGATCCTTTTGATCGTTTGCTGATAGCGCAAGCGCTGGAGGAAAACCTGACGTTGCTCACGGCCGACCGTGCATTCAAAAAGTACGATGTTCCCTTGGTCTGGTGCGGACGCTAGAGTGCGTCGAAGTTTCCTTCTTGGCTTCAAAAGAAAGAGCCGCTCGCGAGAGCGGCTCGATTCATAGCGTGGTTATTTCAGGCGGCGGTCGAAGCTTCCGCCGGGACCCACGGCTCGTCATAACTTCCACCGTAAATCGACGGGCACTTCGCGCCCATGGGACGCAGATAGACGGCGAGTTGGCCGCGATGATGGATGCTGTGGTTATTCAGAAATCCCAGGTAGAACGCCGCAGGCAGGTTGAACACCCCGAAGAACTCAATGGGCTTTGTCAGTTGCTCGGCCGACAAGGCTGCAATCCGGTCGGTGCCGCGCTTCATGTTTTGCTCGTACCACGCCACCAGTTGTTCAACCGACTTCGGTTTGTGTTCTTCGTCGGGGCTCTCCATGCTGAAGTTGCCGTCGGCGATGCCGTCGAGAAACTGCACGTCGGTGTTGGCCAAATGCCACGCCAGTTCCCACGCCGTACGTCCATTGGGGTCCGGACGATAGTCCCGGCAGTTCTCGGGAACCGCGGCGAGAACCTTCGAGGTCGTCTTGGTCTCGTTTGCCAGGCCTGCGAGCATCATGTCGCGATAGGCGGTCGCAAATTCGGGCGTAACTGCACAGTCAGCTGCCATCAAATTCCTCCTACTTCCATTGAATAGTGTTGCAAGAACTTCGTGGACGGGTCGGGGCCTGGGAATTTCTGTCGATTTCCAGCGCCAACAATATACGCCGCGCGCGACCGGGTGCGCTACCGCGGAATCGGCGATGACTCTCGTAAAACCCGCCAAGGGCGAGCTTTTCCAGGAACCTCACTTTGTCGCCTCTGGAATCTTCGACGAATGTCCCGCAACAATCTGCCACCGGCCATCGCGCCATGCGAAGACGTCTGTGAAGCGGCTGAGATGGTGTACTGGCTTTCCTTCGCGGTTCGCCCCGTTGATGGTGACGCGAGCCGTGACGACCGCAGCATTTCCATACACCCGCACTTCGGTCTGATCCAGATCGTACGTACCCGCGAACTTGTGGCAGTTCTTTTCTCCCGCCAGATCTTCCTTCTTGGTGGTCGTTCCGCCCGAGGCATCGGTGAACAAGAAGTCGTCGGCTTCGATCTGCTCGAAATACTTGTAGTCACAGTCGAAATTGGCCTGGCCGATCTTGCGCTCGATCTCGATAAGTTCCGCGCGAATCTGGTTTGAGGATCCCGGGGGTTCGGCTTGAGCTAAGAGTGCAATGGGGAGTAGAAGGACTCCCAAGAACAGCAACGGGCGCATGAAATTCTCCGAACAGTCAGACGGAGTCGAGGCGTTAATGTCAACTTGCGGGGAAAAAGAAAAGGGGCGCTCGGAGGCGCCCCTGGATGTGACTCGCCCGTCGAGTTACACGCTGACGGGTTGCTTGCTGCGCACGGCCACCGGCGTGAGCCACTGATGTCGATCTGCCTTCTCGCCTTTCACGATTGCGTAGAACTCTTTCTGGATGGCTCTCGTGATCGGCCCCGTCACACCCTTGCCCACACTGATCTTGTCGACTGAACGGATCGGCGTGACTTCGGCGGCGGTGCCGCTGAAGAACGCTTCGTCCGCGAGGTAAAGCATCTCGCGCGGAATCACGGTCTCAACGATCGGGATGTTGAGGTCGCGTGCAATCTGTAACACGGAATCGCGTGTGATGCCGGGCAGCACCGAGTTGCCAAGCGGTGCCGTCTGCAGCACTCCGTTGCGCACGAGGAAGACGTTCTCGCCCGAGCCTTCGCTCACGTAGCCATTGGTGTCGAGCGCGATGCCCTCGGCGTAGCCGTTGACGATGGCTTCCATCTTGATGAGCTGCGAGTTCATGTAGTTCGCGCCAGCCTTGGCCATCGCAGGCAAAGTGTTGGGCGCAAGGCGCGTCCATGAAGAGACGCACACGTCGCAGCCCTGATCCGCGTCGGAGCCGAGATACTTACCCCACGGGTAGTTGACGACGTAAACCTCGGTGGGCGAGTTGAAGGGATTCACGCCCGCCTCGCCATAGCCGCGCAGGACGACGGGACGCAGATAGCAGGGCCACACGCCGTTGTTGGCAATCACGTCGCTCATGGCTTTGACGATGTCGTCGCGCGTGTAGTCCACGTCGATCCGATAGACCTTGGCTGAATCAAGCAGGCGCTGCGCGTGTTCGTGCGCGCGGAAAATCGCCGGACCGGCGGGGAGCGCGTAGCAGCGCACGCCTTCGAACACCGACGAGCCGTAGTGGATGACGTGCGACATCACGTGAATGCGCGCGTCGTCCCAGGCTATGAGCTTGCCGTTATGCCAGATCTTCTCGGTTTTCTGAATCGCCATGAAGACTCCTCACCCAGTCAAATTCGATGCTGTAGCTTTGCAGGCGGCGCAGATATTTCGCGGGGAATGCGCGCTGGCGCTGGCAAAATTACAGTTGATTATAACCGAGCAATTCGGTGGCAGCCGGACACGTAGGCCACAGATTTTACAGACTGCACAGATCGAAACTGTGAAAGGTGCTCGCGCTTTCCGGACGGTCGGTTGGGGCGGTCAATAGGCAGGATTCGTGGAGCGCTACGACTCTCAAGGGTGCCCCGTGCGAAGCTACGCTTGGGCGGGGACGTTTGTTCGCGACGTGGCGCATCTTCAAGGACAGCGATGTCGACTGGTACTACCGGTCGAAGAACCCGCCGACCGACATGAGATTGCGACTTCAATACGCGAGCAAGAGAAACCCCCGCCGACGGAGCTTGGACGGGGCACCGCTATGAAAATGAACTGGATGTTTATCGAGTCCAACGCTAGAATCCCGCACAAAACGCACTACGAAAATTGAAACGACGCAGACAATCAACGTGACGTTGCACTTAACAGAGCAAAGAGAGCAGCAAGCGGATTGTCGGCAGGACTTTATGCCTTACAGATGTCCGACCCACTATCTATGCAAGAAGCGGTATGGAATTTCGGGACGGTGAACGCGGCCAGTCATGAGACTCCCTACAGAACGGCCTTTGGTGAATCAGGGACTTTGGCCGCGGCCCGTGTGTGATGCATTCGAAAGAATTGCTTTGTGGCCACGGCAGGATTGCGGCCCTCAGTCGAGCAGTTGTAATCCTGAGAGAAGGGGTCTGCCCGGCATCACGAATTACGGCGAGGAAGTACTTCAGCAATTATTGACGTTGGCATGGAAGCATCCGGACAGGTGGGCTTCTGCAACGGCCATCGCCCCAGCAGAATCAGAGAAAGATGAAGTCTGGCTGAAAGAGATCCATTTGTCGAGTCGGGCTAGGGCGGATTCACACCGCAGGTGATACGCGGTCAGGAAGGTTGGTAGTGCCCTCTGCGGATGCATGGCGAGTCTTCGTTCGGAACAGAGCCCCGGCAGATCGATTCGTATGTGAGAGAAGGAGTCTGGTGCCCCAGGTTCGGGCCGCTTTCTGGCGATAACCTGGGCCCACTGCGCGCTAGCGATGGCGCCGAGACCACAACCTGAAAATCGCTCCACCATTGACGACGACCAGCATTCCAAGGACGGCCAACCCAAACGAGTTAGCGTCCTCGACCGAACACGAACCCGGGGCGCCGTGTTCCCCGACTGTTCGAAGACTACTGACCACCGCCTGCAGGCACACTCGCCGTGGTCGCTGGCACCGCACCCCGCCACCCCCGGCATCTCATCCCCGCGGAAATACTTCGCCTTCGCCGCCTTCATCACCGGCATCGCCGCATACGGCTTCGAGTAGTCATTCCCAGCATTCCAGAACAAGAACCCCACCCCACCCTTTTCCTTCGACACGCGCACCTGCGTCTCGATGTACTCGGGCGAATACGTCTTCGTTCTCCAGCGGAAGGCCTGCAGCCACGGACGAATCGTCGCATTGCTGTCTTTCGTGATCAGCTTGAAGCGGTCCATCGACTCGCCGATGAAGTGCTCGGGCGCGTCGCCGGGATGGGCGTAGCCGTCCATGCCGAAGAAGTGCGAGGGGTAGATCATGGGCGAGAGCACGTCGCAATACTTCGCCATGCCGACGATGTCCTGCCCGGTGTGCGACAGATCGACCGGACGCTGCCACGCCATCACGCCGAACACGTCCAGCGAGAGCAGCACGCCCTTCGGATGCAGTTCTGCGTAGGCATGCTTCAGGAAGTCGGTGATCACGTCCGACCGGTGCCACGTCGGATGCTCTTTCTGGAAATAGAACGTCGCGTCTTTCTGGTCGCCCTCGGCAGGGAAGCGGACGTAGTCGAACTGGATCTCGTCCACGCCCAGGTCGGCGACGTACTTGGCCAGAGCAATGTTGTATTCCTGAACTTTCGGATTCGAAGTATCGGTCCAGACCAGCTTGCCGTTCTCGCGCCAGGCCTGGCCACTGCGCGCCGACTTTACCGCCAGTTCAGGATGCGTCTCTACCAGCCGCTGGTCGCGGAAAATGGCGATGCGCGCGATGGCATGCATCCCCTGCGAGTGCAGGAAGTGTGCCAGCTTCGGTACGTCGCGAATGTAGACGTGCTGGCGTCCCGCCAGTGGGTGGTCGAACGGAATATTCACGCTGCCGTCGCTGTCCTTGATATCGAACACCACGGCATTGCCGCCGACTTCGCGCCAGTGCTTGATGATGCGTATCCCGTGGTCACTTCCGGCCATCACGCCGGTCAAATAGATTGCGCGTACTTCAAAATCCTTCGCTACCGGGATGGTCTTCTCGACGATCGGCGCCGCCAGAATTCCGGGCACGATCGATCTGCTCGCCCGCCTTCAGGTTGTTGCTGGTCCGGTCGCCATTCGCCTTGCGGATCGCCTCGGCCAATTCGCCCGAAGTGAGGTAGGATGTCCGCTTCACATACTGCCGGGCGAGCGACCCGCACGCTATCCCCCCTTTTGGCTTCGTACAGTTCCGTCCCCGGTGGGGCGAATACCGGATGCAGATCCGCGGGCTTCGCCGTGACGGCTGTCGCGGAGCGCTGCTGCGTACGATTTTGGGCGCTTGCTGCGCGACCGCATGCGGCATCGACACGGAAGACCAGTTGAGAACGACCAGGATCAGAGCAAGAAAGACCCCGAAGGCAAGGGCGGCATCAGCAAGACGGCGCAAAGTTTTCTCCCAGAAGTGGTTCTGGGGCGGATACTACCCCGCGTTTTTTGCGCTCGAAAGTTACGTCGGACCAGAGCCAGCTAGCCTTGCGAGGGTGGAACGAAAGGCTCTTTAACGCTCCTGAATGCGCAAAGAATTTCACATTTCGCTTGCATCATTGCGGCCTGCGGATAAGTCGCTGATATGGCGTAGAAGCATCTAAGAGAGCACGAAGCGGGTGACTGTGGTTACTTTGGGGATGGCTAATCGTTTGCAGCATCCCAGGAGCGGGTAGCGAACTGACACAATTTGTCGCTACCTGGTTTGGAGCGCGACGGTCGTCTCCCCAGGTAGTAACGAACCGGCCCCAAAAGACTAGAAAGGGCCTTCTGACCTTATGAGAACGAATCTCGCCACTGTGCTCGATCCGAACCGCCGCAGCAACGACGCGAGGGAATTCGACACCGCCTTGCGTCGCAAGATCGTCGGGCAGGATCAGGCCGTCGAAAAAGTCGTGGAGATCTACCAGATGTTCCTGGCCGGACTGAATCCGCCGGGACGCCCGGTAGGCAACCTTCTGTTCCTGGGGCCCACCGGGTCCGGGAAAACCCGCGTCGTCGAAGCTCTGGCCGAGTCTCTCTTCGGCGACGCGCGCGCCTGCATCAAGATCGACTGCGCGGAGTTCCAGCACTCCCACGAAATCGCCAAGCTGATCGGGTCGCCTCCGGGCTACCTGGGACACCGCGAGACCCATCCGCTGCTGACCCAGGAAGCGCTGAACCAGTGGCACACCGATAAGCTGAAGCTCTCGATCCTGCTCTTCGACGAGATCGAGAAGGCCAGCGACTCGCTCTGGCAACTGCTGCTCGGCATCCTCGACAAGGCGACGCTCACGCTTAGGCGACAACCGCCGGGTCGACCTGTCGCAGTGCATCATCATCATGACCTCGAACCTGGGCGCCGGCGAAATGACCGGCCTGGTCGATGGCGGCATGGGCTTTGCCACCCACGTCACCGAAGTCGACGCGAAGTTCGACGAGAAGATTTCCCGCACGGCCGTCGAAGCCGCGCGCCGGAAGTTCACGCCCGAGTTCATGAACCGCATCGACAAGGTCGTGGTCTTCAAGACGCTGCGCCGCGAGCACCTCACCCAGATTCTGGAAATCGAACTGGGCATGGTGCAGCAGCGCGTCCTGCAGGCCGCGGGCGCGAACCAGTTCGTGTTTACCTGTACGCCGAAGGTCAAAGACTTCCTGCTGAAGGAAGGCACAGACCCGCGTTACGGAGCACGTCACCTGAAGCGCGCCATCGAGCGCAACATCGTTTTCCCGCTGGCCAACCTGGTCGCTACCGGGCAGGTGAAGCTGGGCGACTTCGTGCGCATCGACCTGACGGGCGAAAGCCACATGACGTTCGTCAAGGAAGCGGAAGGCGCGATGGTGCCGGTCATGCTCGAACGCTACGGCGCCGTATCAGCCCAACCCGCCGCCGCTCGCGCAGTGAAGACCGTAAACGCCCGCCGCGAATTCGGAGCGAACCCGGGACTAGCCGAAACCAAGTAACCCTCGACCCCGCAAGGAAAAAGGCGCCGCCAAGTGCGGCGCCTTTTTTCTTTTCGAGTTGCCCGAATTTGTGCCGGAATGAAGACCGCGGCTAAAGCCGCCTCCTCGTAACGACCCTTAAGGCACGCCTGAAGGCGTGCCCTGATACAAACCCATGACTTAAAGGGTGAGGCGGCGTTTCAGATCACCTTACAATCCGCAATCGGGATCCGACCCTAAATCTCCGCCTGTTGAGGGGAGTGGTTTGGGTCAGCTCTTGAATCTCTTGGTCGTATCAGGGCACGCCTTCAGGCGTGCCGCAGAGTTATCGGTTAAAGACGGCTTTAGCCGTGGTCTAAACAAACACCCGAGCTCGTGACGCTCATCACCGCCACTCGCCTGATCCGCCATCTAAAACAAATGCATGTCCATTCCCCACCGCCATTCACGTCCTGCGAACGTATGCCGCCAGCGAACGCACTTTCTTTGTGACGGCGTCCACCTGGGAGAAAAGAAATCTTCTTCAAGCCAGCCGCACTGCGGAACTCTTTATTCGAACTCTCCAAGACTATCGAGCTCAACGCAAATTTCGCCTACACGAGTTTGTCGTGATGCCAAACCACGTGCACCTGCTGATCACCGTCGACATCGACAGGACGATCGAGCAGGCCGTTCAACTGATAAAGGGCGGATTTTCCTTCCAGGCAGGGAAGCTATTGGGAATCAAAGCGCCCTTCTGGCAGAAGGGTTTCTCGGAGGTCCGCGTTCTCGATTCGGATAGCTTTGAAAACCATCGTCGATATAGTCATGACAATCCGGTGAAGGCGCATTTGGTTGAAAACGCGGAAGAGTATCCGTTCTCGTCAGCGAATCGGACATTGGGCCTTGACCCGATGCCAGACCGGCTCAGGCCAGCTTTTTCCGCCGAGTTCTATGCAATCGGATAGGAATTTGATAGGACGCACGGGAGTCCGACTTTAAAGTGGTGCTGGACTTTAAGACCGCGGCTAAAGCCGCGCCCAATGGAACGAGCGTACGGCACGCCTGAAGGCGTGCCCTGATACGAACCCCGGTCAGAACGGAACGCAAACGTCGACGAGAAATCCCAAGCAGTACTGCCGATGGGGGAACGGATTGTGAGAGCTACAACGGGAAGGAAAAACCGAACATCAAATTCTTTGGAGACCTGAGAACTGAGACCTGAAGACCTGAGACCTGAAGGACCTGCTCCCCTACCCCCCCTGCTTCAACTCCGTCAAAACCTGCCGGGCAATTTCTTTCAGAGTCTCGAACACGCCGCCGCCCTGGAAGGCCACCGCTTCGATGATCGGCTCGTTCTTGCGGCGCAGTTCTTTTGCCAGTGAGTCCACTGGCAACACATTGGGAAGGTCGCGTTTGTTCAACTGCAGGACGTAGGGAATCTTGAAGAAGTCGTATCCGTGTTCTTTCAGATTGTCCATCAGGTTGTCGAGCGCCTCGACGTTGGCGTCCATGCGCTCTTCCTGCGAATCGGCGACGAACACGATTCCATCCACGCCGCGCAGGATCAGCTTGCGACTGGCGTCGTAGAACACCTGTCCGGGAACCGTGTAGAGGTGAATGCGAGTTTTGAAGCCGCGCACCGAACCGAGATCAAGGGGCAGAAAATCGAAGAACAGCGTTCGCTCGGTTTCGGTCGCGAGCGAGATCATCTTGCCCTTCTGCTGTTCCGCGGTTTTCTGGTAGATGTGCTGCAGGTTCGTGGTCTTGCCGCCTAGTCCGGCGCCGTAATACACGATCTTGCAGTTGATCTCGCGGGCTGCAAAGTTGATGAAACTCAAGAATTTCCTCTGAATGAACCTGCGGCGAGAGCACCCCCTCCCGCTGGAGTGCCAACGCAAAAATATCCTTGGGTACTGCAGGCTTTTATACCACACGCCCTCAAAGTACCGGCAGGTTACCCCCGTTACTGATGGGAGCATCCTCGACGCAGGATTCCCTATTTGGCTGTGGGAAGCGGATAGTACCCGCTCTTGGCGCTGATCTTCAGCCCGGGACGCCCGACCCGCACCTCGATGTCGCGGTAGGCACTGCTCGGCGTGGCCCGCGTCGTGTAGCCCAGCGTGTACTGGTTGCGGGCATCGCCCGTGGCGCGGGCATAGGCGACTTCGATGTTGTCCCGGGTCAATTCGTTGAATACTTCGCCCCCGGTCGCCGCCGTGTATTTCGGCAGAATGTCGCTGTAGCCGTAGTGCGGAAGGCGGAATTTTCTCCAGCTTGCTATAGACGGGGATGGCCGCTCCCTCTACGCCGATCGCGTACACCGAAATCTCGCGCGAAAGCAGTACCTTCAGCACGTCGCTATACGAAACCCGGCTGCCATACTCCCGGCCGTCGCTGATGATGAAAATAATCTTGCGGCGTGCCCGGTCGCGCTTGCCGAGATCGAGCGCTGCCCGCAGGATCGCATCGTTCAGCACGCGCACATCTTTCGGCGGCGCGATGTTCGGCTGCGCTCCCGGACGCTCGACCGGAATTCCGTTCACCGTCGGACCCTGCGGGCCGAGCGGTCCATTCATCACTGGCGCACCGTTGTTCCGGCCGCGCTCCAGCTTCATCTGGTTCAGCACCGACGTCAGCTTCTGGCCGGTGGAGGAGAAGTCTGAAACCTGGCTCACCGTGCTGCTGTAGGTGTAGAGCGACACCTCGTCGTAAGGGCTGAATGCGCCCGACAGCGACGAATAGGTCTGGTTGATCTTCTGGACTGCGGTGTCAGGCATCCCGGTATCCAGGATGATTGCCGCCGACAAGCGGAAACGGATCACTCGTGAAGAACTTCAGGTCCTGCTTCTTGCCGTCCTCGAACACCGAGAAATCATTCGGCAGAAGGCCGTCGACCATGTGCCCGGACACCGTCCTTGACCGTGACCGGCACCATTACGAAATTCACCACTGCTCTGTAGGTGTAAAGGTCTTCCCGCGTGTTCATTTGATCGCGGGGTACACTGCCCGGCGGAACGGTGTTCACGGGCGGCATGGGTGGAGGAGGTGTTCCGTCATTCGCAGCGGCCGGTTGGCTACTGGTGGAAGATCCGGGTTTCGCGGGCGTCGGTGCCGGTTGCTCACTCTCCGGCTGCGGTCGGCTAGGCGGTAGATTCGTCGGAAACGGCTGCACCGGCCGCACGGCGGAAGGCGCATCCGGGATATCCTGCTGACCTGCCTGTTTTTGGGCTTGATCCTGTGCCAAGGCTACTGCTACCGCCAGAAGCAGCGCGGACACCACGGCCGCGCCCAAGGCCTTCCGAATCCACTGATCCAAGGTCATCTTCTCCGTGCAGGCAACCGTCTGTTCCTTCGGATGCTCAAATCCTTTAGATTGGTGCATCTAACCTTACAGGAATAGACTAACAAAAGTCCCACGAGAATTTCTGGATGCTCAAAGCCCATTCGCTCCTACTAGCACTTATTCTGACGTGTGTTTTAGCGCTGGCGCCGTTCGCCGCCGCCCAGTCTCTCCCCACCCTGCAGGATCACACCCATGACCAGGACCAGGACCAAAATCAGGACCAGTCCATGGAGACCCTCAAGGTCCGGGTCAATGTCGTCCAGCTGTTCTTCAACGTGAAGGACAAAAAGGGCGCGCTGATCCCCAGTCAGACCAAAGACGACTTTGAGCTTCTGGAAGACGGCAAGCCGCAGACCGTCAAGTACTTTACCGCCGAAAGCAATCTGCCCCTGACGCTCGGCATCCTCATCGACACCAGCGGCAGCCAGATGCGCGTCCTTGAAATGGAAAAAGAAGTCGGCGGAGCCTTCCTGAACGACATCCTGCGCGAGAAAGACGAAGCCTTCGTGATCGGCTTCGACGTGAACGTCGACCTTCTCCAGGACTTCACCAACGACATCCACCGCCTTAAGGCCGCGATGAACAAAACCCGGATCAATACCGGCGGCGGAGGTGGGACCATCATCCCTGGGGGTGGCGGAAATCCGGTGCCGACCGGACCGCCGCGCGGCACCTTGCTCTACGATGCCGTCTACCTGGCGGCCCACGATGAACTGTCACATGAGGTCGGCCGCAAGGCCATGATCCTGCTCACCGACGGCGAGGATCAGGGCAGCCAGCTGCGAGTTCGTGATGCCATCGAAGCCGCCCAGAAATCCGACTCAATTTGTTATGTATTGATGATCGCCGACCGCGGGTTCTACGGAGGCTTTGGCTACTCGGGCGACTCCGAGATGAAGAAACTCGCCAACGAGACCGGCGGCCGCGTCATCGACGTCGGCAACAAAATGGAAAAGCTGAAAGAAGCCTTCGATCAGATCGCCAAAGAGCTTCGCAGCCAGTACAACATTGGCTACACGTCCACCAACACCAACCAGGACGGCACGTTCCGCAAAATCGAACTGCGCTCCAAGCAGGGCTACAAAATCCAGACGCGCAGCGGCTATTACGCGGTGGCTCACAACAAAGACTAAAGCGCGATAGTTGTTTGAACGGCGGAACTCGGCAATAGCGTTCGGATGTTAACTCTCAGACGAGTAACACAGGCTGGGGAGAAACTCCGCTTCGCACAGATTTTGGGAAGGGCACGACTTCAGTCGTGCCGATAAGCCGTTGAAAATGTGTCGGCGCTTCAGCGCCTGAGGTGCGCTCTCTGTGTCTTCCGACACTTTTTCCGCAACCTCTAACACGAACGATGGAGCGACGGGCGTCCCCGCCCGTCGGCTTTTCGCGTCGACGCGCAAAATATCCCTACTGCGCCCCCGAATACCACTCCCGCCACCGCCCCGCATCCCTGCCCAGATCCTGACCGGAAATATCCCGCAAAGCATGCAGCGCCCACTCATGCTGCGCGGGAGTCAACAACGAATCGTCCAGCCACGACACCAGACTAGACGCCGCCATCATCCGCAGCGCGTGAGGGTACATTCCCGACTCTGCCAGCGAACAAGCCGCGCGCTCCTGCACCACCGGCGACGGATCGTTGCGAAACCGGTCGAGTAGCAGCGGAATCGTTTCCTCGGTGCCCACCAGCGAAAGCCCATTCACAGCTGCGGCCCGCACATCGACCTGCGTATCCGTCAGGTAAGAGCTGATCGCCTTCGTGGTGTGCACCGGATCGACTCCGCGGTTTCCGAGCGCTCCCAGCATCCAGAGCGCCCACACCCGCGAACTCGGATCGGTCGCCGCCTGCTCCACGGCCTTCAGTCCGGCGTCGTCCACAGTCACGCCGTCCAGCGCCAACTCGGCCTGCATCGCCGCTTCGCGGGTATGCAAATCAGGCGAGTTCAGCACCGCTCCAATCAACTGTTCGGACTTCGGGGTGCGATGGGTTTTCCCGGTCCAGTTTCCCGAAACCTGCAAGACTTGATCGGCCGCTCCCGCATCGCCCGCGACCACCTTCTGCAGCAACTGTTCGGCTTCCGCCTGCCGCGCCGGGTCGAGCGACGATCGAGATATCACGCGTGCCGGGCCGCGCCTCGACTGGCTAGATGATGACTGCCGCCCTGCAATATTCAATCCCAGAATTGCAAAACCGGCGGCCGCCCCGAAAGCAATCGCCGCGGCCCGCCACGCCGCATTCACAGCGGCAGGCGATGCCGGGCGCGACGGCCCACTCGGACTGACTTGCAGAGAATTGTCAGAAGTAGCGGAAGGGAGCGTCGTCGAGGCTTTCTCGATCTCCGCCAGCGTGCGGATGACATCCTCATCCGCCGGCTTCAGCTCTTCACCCGACGAATGCCAACTCTGCGGCCGCCACGGCTCAAAACCCATGAAGCAAAGCGTAGGCGCAGCCCCCGGGCTCTCACAAGTTACCGGAGTACGAACAGGAAGTTACGCCGAATGCCGCAAGGGCGGGCGCTTTGGAGACGCGGGCGCCTCTGCAGGAGCAGGTACAACGTTGCGAGTCTGTCCACGCACCCTTCGCCGGATCCTCAACCGTCTCGCTCAACATCCGCGGAGGCTTCAGATCCCACCGGCAGAACACGCAGCGCGTCGATTGCGTGTACACCACTCGGCCAAAAGCGACGCATTTGTAATTGGGGCAGAATTTCATAACCATGTTGATTGACGGCAGCCGTTTGGGAACCCGGCTCCGTGCTACCGGCGTGTCTGCTCCCGTTGCAAATACCGCTCCTGAATGCAACGTAGCACGAACGGTGCAGCTTGCATGCGCTCTTTTTTCGCTGCGGAGGATTTGTTTTTCAGGAAGGCTCCGGTGGTCCTGCCGCGCCAATTTCTCTCTGAGTCCGCCGCGTTGCCGCGCCTTGCTACAATCCTAGCCGCATCTTCCCGACATGACGAAACAAGAGAAGCAAAGACTCGCTACCGTTCTCCGCGCCACTGAATATCTGTTCCTCGAAAACATCGCTCTGAAGCTGGTGCTTGAACATCGGGAGGTTTCAAACTGGCAGAGGTTGCTGGACCACCTACTTGCCGACAAAGAAATGCTGGCTGGCGTGCGTCTTAAGTTTAAGGATCTCTATGCCGAAATCGAAGGCTCAAAGGATCCTTCGGGAGCCCTGGAAGCCTTTCTGGGAGAATTGCCCCGGCGAGGAAAGCTGCACTGACAGACATACGTGCCCGTCAGAGCGAGGTTCCTCGGTCCTTCACCCGCCGCACAAACTTCAGCCCCGACCACACATCCGACACCGCGCACACCTTCACATCCACCAATCCGGCCGCCAACCCGATCCGCCGCACGTCATTCTCATTCACATCGGTCGCCACGCCCGATGTCTTCTTCGGCCATGCCACCCAGAGCATGCCCGCAGGCGCCAGCAACTTTGCCAGTCGCGCGAACTCAGACTTCAAAGCTGACTGCTCCTTGGCAAACACCATCGCAAAATCCAACGACCCGTGACCAGCGACCTCGCATCCCGCCAACGCCTCGCGCAGTTCCGCCCGCACGTCCGCCGGCAATCCGACGAACGTCACCCTGTGCTTCGGCTTGATGCCCAGCTTTTTAGGAAGAGGTGTTCCCGAGTATCCCGGCATCGCTATTGCGCGGGAGCAAAATAGCCGCGCCGCGAGCGCACATGAAGATTCTTGCGATCGGCTGCCACGATTTCAATCGTCCGATACTTGCCATCGGCTCGGAAGTCTGCCGGCTTGTAAGAAACGGCGTACTGGCTGCGCAGTTCGTCCTGAATCTCCGCAAACGCGTTGGCCACATCGCGCAACTGGAAAGGGAAGAAGGCCCGCCCGCCGGTCGCGTCGGCGATGCGTTCGAGCACCTTGTCGCCTTTGCCCTTCATGCCCGAGATGTTCGTGCTGATCGTGTACACGATCACCTCGGCGCGCTGCGCCATTTCGATCGCTTCTTCGCGCGTGACGTGGCTCTGATTGTCCTCGCCATCGCTCAGCAGGACAATTGCGCGCCGCAAGGGGCCGGTGCGCGGCGCCTTCAGCAGCTTGTCACGGCAGGAGAAATACAGCGCGTCGAACATGGCCGTGCCGCCGCCCGGACGCAGCAAGCGTACTCCGCGTGACAGGCTCTCGGTATTGTCGGTGAAGTCCTGCGTGACTTCCGGCGTCACATCGAAACCGACAATGAACGCCGAGTCATACTTTGGACGAATCGTCTGGTTCAGAAACTCAATGGCCGATTCCTGCTCGAACTTGAATCGGTCGCGCACCGAGTTGCTGGCATCCACCAACAGGCCCACCTGCAGTGGCAGATCCGTTTGGTTGCGGAAGTCTTTGACTTCTTCCGCCGGCTTGGCATCGTCGATAACCTTGAAGTCGCCCTTACTAAGATCCTTCACGTACCGTCCATGCTTATCGGTCACTGTGAAGACGACGTTCACTTCGTTGACGGTCTTGCGGATGGTGGTGACCGAATCGTCGTCCTGCGTGGACGTTTGCTGGCCGCTGGCGGATGAAGGTTTTGACGCAGGAACAGGGGGCGCACCTTGAGCAGGCTGGCTCGACGCCGCCTGGCCTTGGCCTGAAGGATTGGCGGTGGCAGGACTCGGCGCTGCCGCAGGTGGGCTCGATGAACTCTGTGGCGCAGTCGCGCCCGCAGGCGTCGCCTCCCCAGACGCGGCACCACTGCCTTGCTGCGCAAGACAGGCCACTCCTGTCACTAAAACGACGCCAAGGAAAACAAAATTCCGAAATCCCATTGACCTAATTATAACAACCACCCGAGAGAGCCACCCGAGAGAGCTACTCGACAGAGCCGATCGAGAGAGCCACTCGCGACCGGAAACCCGCGACCGGCCCCTCTGCGTTCTCTGCGGCAGTTCTCCGCGTCCTCTGCGTTTTAAGATTTTTGAACCTGTTCGAGAAACCTCTGTAACTCCCCAGGCAACTCCCGCGCAAACGCAAGCTTCTCCCCAGTCCGCGGATGCTGCAACTCCAGCGCCGCCGCATGCAGAAAATTCCTCTCCAAAGCCAGCGTCTCGTTTCGCCCCTTTACCTGAGCAGGCGCCCCGTACACAGTATCCCCCACCACCGGATGCCCAATCGACGCCAGATGCACGCGGATCTGATGCGTTCGCCCGGTATCGATCTTCACTTCAAGCAGCGTGAACTTTCCAAACCCCGAGTCAATTCTTCGCTCCACCCGGTAATGAGTGATGGCCTCTCGACCGCCCTCGCGCTTCGTAGTCATGCGCACGCGCCGAACACTGTCGCGGCTGATGCTCTTGTGAATCGTGCCGCGCTCCGCCGCCACGCGCCCGTGCACCAGTGCGATGTACGTCTTCTTCACCTCGCGCGCAGCAAACTGCGCCGCCAGCTTGCGATGCGCCTCATCGTTCTTCGCCACGACAATCAGCCCGCTGGTCTCTTTATCCAGACGATGCACGATCCCGGGCCGCAGCTCGCCGCCCACATCCGACAGCCGGCCAAATCGGTGCAGCAGCGCGTTCACCAGCGTCCCGCGATTGCGCGCATCTTCAGTCGCCCCGGCGCCGGCATGCACCATCATGCCGGCCGCCTTGTTGATCACGGCCAGGTCGTCGTCTTCATAAACAATATCGAGTGGAATGTCTTCCGCGATAGCCCGCAGCGGCTCAACCTTCGCGCGGCCCAAGCACCCGGATCTCCTCGCCCCCGCGCAGCCGCAGGGAAGCTTTGCCGGCCTTCTCGTCGACCAGCACCAGTTCCTGCTCGATCAATTGCTGCACGCGAGCGCGGCTAATATCAGCGAGCTTCGCAACAAGGAACTGATCCAGACGAACCCCCGCCTCCTCTGCTGTTACAGGAAAATGTGCTGGAAATGACTCAGGCATGAAGAGGGAAGTCTAGCGCAACCGACGGGCGCGGACGAGAATTGCGCGCTGCGCTTGAGAGTCGGAACGAGCAAGAGGAGGACGTGCCGCATCAGGATCGAGTCGCGCAGCGACGCCAAATGAAAGCCCCGCACGTAAGTGCGGGGTCAGCGACCAAGAACCACTCGAGTCCCTTCAGGGACGACACTCACGCCTGCGCCGCGACCGTCTTCCGCACTCCACCCTTCAAGAACCAGATCACCCCACCCACCACCACCAACCCAATCGCGATCAACTGCGTTCCGCTCATCAAGCCGCCGAACACCACACCGCGACCCGGATCTCCGCGCAGGAACTCCAGAAAGAACCGCGCCACGCCATAAAGAATCAAATACGCCCCAAACACCTGACCATCGAATTTCTTCCGCTTCAGCATCCACATCAACAGAAAGAAATTCGCCAACTCCACGGCCGACTCAAACAACTGCGTCGGCTCGAGTGCTTCGTTCAATGGCGTGCCCACCAAATCATGAGCCACTTGACTCGTGAACGTCACGCCCCACCACGCGTGCGTCGGCTTGCCGAAACAACACCCAGCCGCAAAGCATCCCACTCGCCCGATCGCGTGTCCCAGCGCCAGTCCCGGCGCAAACGCGTCGCACGTCGCCAGCGCCGGCATGTGATTTCGCCGGATGTACCACGCGGCCGCCAGCAGAGCCGCAATCAATCCCCCGGAAAAAACGCCGCCGGCCTGCAGCGTGCTGACGCTGAAAATATCGGTCCAGTGCGGGTAAGTGTTCCAGTCGTACACCACATACAGAACCTTGGCGCCAACAATTCCACACAGCACAACCAGAATGCCAAGATTCCAGGCCTTCTCCGGGTCGATGCCATGGCGCGCCGAGTTGCGCACACTGATCCAAAGCCCCAGCAGGACGCCGGTAGCCACCAGCAGCCCATACGTGGGCAGAAAAAATCGTCCAAGATGAAAAATTTGGGGATACACGTTTTATTGGATGCGCAAAAAAGAAATTCGTCCTGCTTCAAGTTTAACAGGACGAAGGGAACAACGAAGCTGCCTGGAAGCGAGTGGTCCCGGTTTTGCTAGCGACCAGCGACTGACGACTAGCGAGTGAAACAAAAGCCGACCCGCTGAACCGTGCGGTGGGCCGAGAATGAACCCGTCCTAGACGGTGGGAACCTGCCGAGACCCTTTAGGCATCTCCGCGTGACGGAGCATCGCACACCGGATCTTAGTTCGAGTCAAGTCCCCGTTCATTCGGTGTTGGTTCAAAAATCGGTGACCACCGCACCAACTCCGCAGGCCGGCTTTCAGCATTGGATGCTAGGCAAACCCGAAGAGTTTCGCAAGTCCCCCACTGTAAAAAGCTGGCAACGCGCGTGCTGATGAGCCTACGCAAGGGGAAGGACAAGGGGAGGGGACCGCGAAGGGGAAGGGCACGAGTTTACTCGTGCCATCACGAAACTCCAGAACAGCGATTCAGCGCCTGAGGTGAGCCTTAAACCTCGTCCGCGTCACACTTTCGAGTCAAAAACAAAAAGCCGCCCAAAGCGGCTCCTTGCAATGAACAAATTACATCGAAAAATTGCGAACCGATCTCAGCCGGCCTTCACGCCCACGCGCGCTTCTTCCAATACCTCATCCAGCGCGTTCGACAGCCGATGCGCCCGCTGCACAATCGTCGACGCTCCCACATGGCTGTTGCGCTTCAACAGATGATACTCATCCGCAATATTCAACGCCGCCAGCACCGCCAACCGTACCGTATCGATCGTATTGGTCTGCTCCGCGACCGCGCGCATTTTCACGTCCACGTATTCCGCCAGCTTTAAGATGTATTCCGGATCCGAGCCCCGCAGGTTATATGCCTGGTCGAAAATCTCGACCCGCACGCTGCTGTTGCTCGCGTCCTTCGCAGGATTCTGTCGCGTAGCCGTTGCCATAGCCTTGCTCCTCTCTTCCGGTCGATTCCGCAGGCTAGCTGGCTACCTGCTCTTCGCCCGCCGCGTCGATTTGCCGCATCATCTTCTCTACCCGGCGGCGAACTTCTTCGCGGTCTTTGCGGAGCTGCACGGCTTCCCGGCGCAGCGACTCGGTCTCTTCGTCCCGATCCCGCAGTTGCTGCTTGAGACGCTGTACGTCCCGCTCGGCTGCCGCTTTTGCTTCGCGCGCAGCCTTGTACATCTCAATAGTGCGATAAACCTTGTCTTCCAGCGCCTGGAAATCGTCGGTGGGAACCTCAGCAGATACCTCGTCAACCGCTTTCAGAGCCATGACTCACTTCTTCCCGAGAGAAAAATTATCGAACTTAACCGCAGTATACCCCATGCCTGCGAACTACTAACCGCGAAAATGTCGACTGATTAGAGAACCGTGTGGCGCGCTCACTCTTGTGCACGCTCGGGGAGATGGAAGACCGCGATCCATGCGGCAAGGGTATTTGAAAAGTCTTCAAAACCCGCCACCGGCGCCAGATTACACGGAATTAAGCATCTGTCGCACAAACTGCACTCGCGGCTCTACGCCAGCCCGAGGCAATTCCACCAGCTGATATCCGAGCTCCGCATAAGTCGAGGCCAGAGCTTCGTATGTGCGTACCGCTTCATCGAAATCCTGTTTTCGCTCGTGGTCCTGACGGAAGACTTCTTCCCACGGCGGCGCGATGAACACCCGAGAGTTGTAGCGGAACATTTCGACCGCTTTCACCACGTACTCCGGTACGGGCAGTTTCATCAACCGCAAATAGCCCGCGACATCGGGAACTCCGCGGTCGAAGAAGATGATTCCAGCCAGCTGCTCGGCAGTGCGATACGACCGCATCTCCCAGGCCAGCATCATCTCGGCAAACAATGCAGGATCGATCCACGGCAAGGCCCGTCCGCCAATCGCGACCTGATCCTGGATGATTCCGCGTCCCGCCTCGACGGTGCGATGGGACCCCGCGCGTTCGAGTGCATCGATGAGCGTGCTCTTGCCCGATCCCGGGCCACCCGTCACTACGACGAAACGATCGAAGTCGCTATACACGAAGCTTGCTTCCTGCCGGCCGCACCTTCTTCAAACGCTTCGCCGCTTCATCCAGCGTCTCGTCGCGCTTGCAGAAGGCGAACCGCACCTGATGCGCGCCCTCTTTCGGATCGCGGTAGAAACTCGAGCCCGGCACCGCCGCCACGCCAATCTCGCTTACCAGATACTTCGTGAACGCCAGATCGTCGGCGTAGCCGAAGCCGCTGATGTCGGTCATTACGTAATAGGCACCCCGCGGAAGAAAGCATCGAAACCCGGCCGCTTCGAGCGCGGGCACCAGGCGGTCGCGCCGCTTGCGATATCCGTCCGCCAGCTTTGTGTAGTAGCTTTCTGGCATGCTCAACGCCGAAGCCCCGGCTTCCTGCAGCGGCGCCGGCGCCCCCACCGTCAGAAAGTCATGCACCTTCCGGATTGCGTCCGTAATGCGCGGCGGCCCGATCGTCCATCCCACGCGCCATCCCGTGACACTGTAGGTTTTCGACATTCCGTTGATGGTGATCGTCCGCTCCTCCATGCCAGGGAGCGATGCCACCGAGATATGTTTCGTTCCGTCGTACAAGATGTGCTCGTAGATTTCATCGGTGATCGCGAGCACATCAAATTCCACGCACAGGTCGCGAATCAGTTCCAGTTCCGCCCGCGTGAACACCTTGCCGGTCGGATTGTTCGGGCGTGTTGACGATGATGGCTTTTGTATTCTTGTGAAACGCGCGCCGGAGTTCCTGTTCGTCGAACGTCCACTCGTCGCCGGCCTCGCGCGGTGGGCGCAGCTTCACGAAGCGTGGCTTCGCGCCGCTTAAAATCGAATCAGGACCGTAGTTTTCGTAGTAGGGCTCGAAGATCACGACTTCGTCGCCCGTGTTACACACCGCCATCAGCGTGGAAATCATCGCTTCCGTCGAACCGCAGCACACCGTCACTTGCTTCTCCGGATCGACCTTCACTCCCTGCCAGGCTTCCATCTGCCGCGCGATCGCGCCGCGCAAACTCTTCGCGCCCCAGGTGATCGCGTATTGGTTCACATCGGCGCCGATCGCCTCTTGCGCCGCCCGCTTGATCTCGATGGGCGCCGGAAAATCCGGAAACCCCTGCGCCAGGTTGATGGCCCCATGCACCATCGCCTGCCGCGTCATCTCGCGGATCACCGACTCGGTAAAATGCGACACCCGGTCGCTCAGAAAGTGTTTTGATTGCGCAACGACTTCACTCATAGTTGCGCCAGACTAACATGTAGAACGATGGAGTGGCGGGCGTCCCCGCCCGCCGACGGGCGAGGACGCCCGTCGCTCTATAAGAACGCGCTTGAGATCCCCTACTTCCTCCAAACCCTCTTCCTGACATCCGGCCAGAACTCCGCAAACGCATTTCCCGACATCTTCCCCACCACCCCCAGCAAGCATCGCAACGCAGCGCTCCCCGCGCCGTTCTCGCTCTGCACGCGCCAGGTATTCGACAAAAAGTTGTTCCCGACATTTCCGATGTACCGCGCGTACGCAGGATGCAGCGTGCCATCGCGCCCCGGCGCCACGAATGTTGCCTTGATCACGTACTTCACCCGTGTACCGAACCCACGCCGCGGAGATTGAAAATATCGCGGATCCTCTCCCCACATCGCGCCCAGCGATGCCTCAATCGCGTTGCCCGTCGACACGCCCGTCAAACGCATGCCGTAGCGTTGCCCGAAGCCTTCCCAGTGAGGGCCGTATTCTTTCGGCCGGTTGACCGCCGTGCCGAAACCGGCGCTGATCGGACCCGCGGCCAGCAAGCTCAACGGGCCCCCCGTTGATACCGCGAACCACTTCAGGCGATCGCCTGCTTTCGCTGGTTGATAGTTCGGAAGCCTGTCGTTTCCCGACGCGATCTGCTTTGAAGCTTCGCTTCCGCTCTGCCCAAGTGCGGGTATCGCCAATAACAGCGACACCACAAGCCACCAAAACTTCATGCTGCCTCCCCAAGATATCCAGGACGGACCTGAGACGCATTCCTGTCCTCTTGCGTTGCATCCAGCGCGGTGCAGTCGTCCAGAACTCGCGCGAAACTTCTGATTGGTGCCGCGCCCTGCCGTCCAATAAAAAACGCGGCCTCCGCAAGGAAGCCGCGTCTCACTAAGCTCTATCATTCAATTATAGCACTTGGCTAATACCGATTGTGTCATGTTAGCCAAAATTATATTCGCAATCACAACATGCACTTAGCGCAATTTCACCGGCAAAACCCCCTTGACAAGATTTCCCAGCAAGACCGCACCTTGACCTTCGTGACTCTCCGTTGAATGACTCTCTTTAGCTCAAAAAATCCCGAAAACCCTTGAGTTCCAGTACCGTACCACCCCCTCCAACTTACAGCGAATACATGACGATTGAGAGAAAGGCGCACCGTCATCTGATCTCTTGTGAGCACAAAACCACAACTCGAGACCGCTACCGAGCGAATGGCCCATGGGAAGACCGTGCGCAACACGATTCTGTTGCGTCTTCCCGACAATGAATTTGAGGCCATTCAGCCTCATCTTCGTTTCACCAACCTCAACCTCGCCACCCTGCTGCAACGCGAGCAAGAGACGATCGACTCCGTATACTTCATGAATCGCGGCATCGCGTCGATGCTGGTCGAGACTGACGACGGCCGCAGTGTCGAGGTCGGTGTCTCCGGCCGCGAAGACATGATCGGCCTGCCGCTGGCCGCGGGCCTCGACAGCCATCCCCACAACATCATCGTGCAGGTTCCGGGCGACGGCTTTCAGGTCGACAGCAGCGTCATGCGCCGCGCCATCTGCGCCCTGCCCGAACTCCGCCGGATCCTGGTTCGCCAACTCGGCATCCGCTCGGTGCAGTTCGCGCAGAATGCGGCCTGCAACCGCCTGCACAACGTGCGGCAGCGCCTCGCGCGCTGGCTGCTGGTAACGCTCGACCGCATCGACTCCAACCTCATTACGACGACTCACGACTTCCTGTCGAAAATGATTGGAACGGACCGCCCCACCGTCAGCGTTGCGGTGGCAGATCTGGAGCGGGACGGCATCATTTCCCGCAGCCGGGGCTCGATTTTCGTGGTCAACCGTGCCTTGCTCGAGCAGCAATCCTGCAAGTGTTACGCGGCTTTTAAGCAGTTCAACGCTGAATTAGGGCTGGGCCCAGAGCGGCCAGTGTAGGCCAGCCGACCGACTCCCTACAGGCTACACGGTAGTCTCAAGTTCACGCAGGACAAGTCAGACGCTTTCTCAATGGGAGAGAACTACTCGTCATGGTGAACAATGAAGAGCGGTGGAGGCAGTTGTGTGCCGAAGCCGCTGTGGAACAAGACCCCCAAAAACTCATGGAGCTGGTGAAGGAAATCAATCGCCTGCTCGACTTAAAACAACAACGCGGCCGCCCCGAACCCGAAGAATCAACCCAGGAACAAGGCAAGCCGCCAACCGAGTCCTGACGTCAGCTGCCAATTTCGGCATCCATCCCCGCTGAAATTTTTCCAGAACATCGCAAACTTACGAAACGCACGCACGCCTGCGCGACAAGTGTGGCCGACGATGGCAGTTGATTGTGAAGGTCGGTGCCTTAGGTTCGCGCCCGCGCTTTGGGCGCTAGCCTGGGTTCACGACGAAGGCGTGCGATATCCCAAGCGGGTGTGGCCCCCCACGTTAGCGCAAAAGGGGCACGAACGTGGGGCGCTGTCCGATGCCCTCAGCAGCAGCAATAGAGAGACTGGCCGTTGGAGGCTCCGTGGGAAGGGCCCGCCTTCAGGCGGGCTATATGCTGCATGGAACGATCGCGCCTTCAGGCGCTGAGGGCCGCGGCGCTCGATCGTGTCCGTGCCTCGAGCGGCGTCTCTGACTTCTGTAGTTGAGAGGCGACGCCTTCCATTTGCCGCATGGCGCGCAGGTGATTGCGCCCCGCAATCTTCAGCACATCTTCGTCGGAGTATTTCCGCCTCAACAGCTCCGCGAACAAATACGGATAGCGCGTGACATCCTCGAGTCCTTGCGCCATCGATTCGCCGCCGACGTCGTAGTAGTCTGCGCCGATGCCAATATGATCGACGCCCGCCACTTGCCGGATGTGATCGATATGATCGGCCACGTCGGAAATCGTCGGCCTGGGGAATGGGTTGTTCTTGTCCCACTCCTCCATGGCCTTCGTAATGGCCTCGTCAGTGCCCTGCTCGAGATGCAGCTTGCGCATCGCCTCGCTGTGCCGGTCCTGCCATGCCTGGTTCTTGGTCGAGATGAATTCCTTGATGAAGTTGACGTGAATCACTCCGCCGTTGGCTGGCAATTTCGCAAGCACATCGTCGGGCACGTTCCGCGGGTGCGGGTTCACCGCGAATGAACTGGAGTGCGAGAACAGCACCGGCGCCTTCGTTACGCTGAGCGCATCGCGCATCGTCTCCGCGCTCACGTGCGACAGGTCGACGAACATCCCCAACCGGTTCATCTCGCGCACTACCTGCTTGCCGAAGCCGGTCAGTCCGAAATGCTGCGGACGGTCAGTGGCCGAGTCGGCCCAATCAATGTTGTCCCAGTGGGTGAGCGTCATGTAACGCGCGCCCAGGTCATAGAAAACGCGCAGCGAGGCGGCGGAGTTTTCGATCATGTGCCCGCCTTCGACACCGATCAGGCAGGCGATCTTCCCAGCCTTGTGGATGCGCTCGATGTCGTCGGCCGTGCGCGCCTGCTCGAAGTCGGCCTGGCTGCGGATCATTCGCAGCGCAATATCAAACTCGCGCATAGCTTCATGCAGGGAAGTGTGGGTCTTCTGCGTGGCCGACTCGACAAACACGGACCAGTACTGCGCGCCCACGCCTCCCTCGCGCAGCCGGGGAATGTCGGCGCATAGCTTGGGCTGGATCTTGCTGAGATCGTATTTCGCGAGGTCGCCCTTCACTGCGAGCAGCATGGACGGGAGATCGTTGTGCGTTTCGATGAAGGGCGCTTGACGGAGCAGGGTGCGCGCGCGCTCGACCAGCGAGGGATCGGGCGAGGATGTCTGCGGTGTCAATCCGGAAGGAGGTGTCAGCATCGTTGCTGATAGATTTTTTGCCTGTGCCAGTCCTGCAACTGCGAAAGCGCTCATCCCAAGAAAATTTCGTCGCGATAGCACGAGTCTCTCCTTCGTCCCGGCGGGAGTATATCGGAAACGAACGAAACTCGGTTTCGTTGCGGTGCAGAAATCGCGGTTAGAGCGCAGTAGTTCTATAATTTCGTCGCCATGACTGTGAGACCAAAATGCAGAGAGCAACGGTCTGGATCGCCACTAAGAGTTTTCACGGCTGGGGTTGTTCTGACTGTGGCTGGAATTGCCCGGTCCCCACGCTGTTAACCGATTCCGAGGCCAAGAGCGCCTACGATCGGCTGTCGATGGGGAAATTCCGCGCGCACAAGTGTGAAGAACACCCTGCGCGCGTTGATTATGGCTTGCTCTCAAGTGTCACGGAACGCATCCGCAAACTCGCCGCAGGGGGCTTCAAACCGAAAGATGCGGTCGAGTTGGTACTGCAGGAGGTACGGCTCGAGTTTCGGGATAACTCCGGCGTGGTGGAATCGGCAGAGGCCGAAGCCCAGGACTTTCTGAGACGGATGCGCGAGGGCATCGTCTAGCGTTGAGCTTGTTGCTCCGGCTGGATCAGCTTTGCCGCAGCGCGCCGCCCAGCCCTTCCAGCGCCTTGATCATCTGTCCGGACCATTGCGCCACTTCATCTTCGCGCAGCGTTCTGTCGTTGGACTGAAACACGGCCCGTAACAGGATCGAGTACCTGCCTGCCGGCACATTGCCGCCGCGGAAAATCTCGGCC
This sequence comes from uncultured Acidobacteriota bacterium, assembly GCA_963745435.1. Classification (GTDB taxonomy): domain Bacteria; phylum Acidobacteriota; class Terriglobia; order Terriglobales; family Acidobacteriaceae; genus Gp1-AA133. The sequence goes on from CAVUXK010000015.1 coordinate 114,206, forward strand.
GGAGCGAAGCTCCGCAACTCGGCCAGCTTCAACTTGTTCACGGCGTTTTCGACCTGCTCGAACACCACGCCATCCGCGAACACCAACGAAAAATCGCGCTCCACCGCCGGATAGCGCGGCAAGGCCTGGTAACGTGGCGCGCGCAAGTCGTGCTCGTAGAGCGGGCCGAGAAACAGTTCCGCGATGAACACGTCCTGCCGCAGCTTGCGGGCTCCGGCGACATCCGGATGCAACTGCCCGAACTGTGCGACCACCGTGCCATCGAGCACGGCCCGAGCGGCGCGTCCCGGATGGAAGTAGCCGGCGACTTCGGTGTCGTAGTGCAAAGCCTCAGATGCGAAGCAGGAAAGCAGATTTTCCACGTCGCCCTTTACGTCGTAGAAAGTGACCGGACGCGCTTCCGACGGACGGTTGACGTTCACGGGCAGGGCGCTGCCCGTGGCCGCGAAACAGATTTGCTTCGGTTCCACAGCACCAGCTGCCGTCGGCCTCATACACATGGCCGGCTTCGAACAGGCGCACATTGTCGGTCCCGCGGTTCAGGTTGTATGCGAGCATGTTCAGCATGCCGGGCACGAGCGACGTCCGCATGACCGAGGCTTCTTCGCTCAGCGGATTGGCCAGGGTCATCGACTCAGCACGTGAGAACGTCTTCGCATCCTCCGACGAGATAAACGTTAGCGACACGGCCTCGTCGTAGCCGAGCCCGAGCAGGGAACTGCGCAGTTTCTCGTCCTTGTGCGCGTCGGGTAACTCGATCACGGCCCCGGCAAAGGCAGGGAGCGTGTTCGGGAAGCGATCGTAGCCATATAGGCGCGCGATTTCCTCGATCACATCGATTTCGCGTTCCACATCGAGCCGCCACGAGGGAATCGTGACTTCGAATTCCTCGCCTTCCTGCCGTCCGGGCGTAGTGTCAAAGCCAAGACACGAGAGAATGCGCACGGCTTCCCGCGAGCCAAGATCCTTGCCCAGGATGCGGTGGACCTCCGTCATGTTCAGAACGATGGGTGCCTGATCCCGCCGTCCGGCCACGACATCGATCGCGTCGCCCACCAGCGTTCCGCCCGCTGAATTCAGTATCAGCTCCGCAACGCGGTTGGTGGACACCAGTGTCGATTCATAATCGGCGCCACGTTCAAAGCGGTGCGAGGCGTCGGTGTGCAGCCCATGCCGCTTCGACATCTTCCGAACGGTGGCAGGATCCCACCATGCCGACTCGATCAGGATATTGCGCGTGCGGTCGGTAATCATGGTGTCGTATCCGCCCATGACTCCCGCAAGGCCAACTGGCTTCTTCGCGTCACACACAACGAGATCTTCAGTCGTGAGCTTTCGCACCACACCGTCGAGGGTCTTCAATGTTTCGCCCGCGCGTGCGAAGCGCACGACGATGTGCCGGCCCTCGAGTAGGTCAAGATCGAACACGTGGGTGGGCTTGCCGCTCTCCCAGAGAACGTAGTTGGTTGCGTCGACGGCGTTATTGATGGGACGCTGGTCGAGCAGTCCGAGCCGCTGCGTGATCTTCGCCGGAGAGGCCTTGATAGTCACGTCGCGTACCACGCGCGCCGTGAAACGCGGACAGTAGCGTCCGTCTTCCACGGTGATCGTCATGCCAGCCAGGTCAGTGAACGGCGGCAGCTTGGCAGCGTACGGCTTCAGCGGCAGATCGTAAAAAGCCGAAGCCTCGCGCGCGACGCCGTAGTGATTCATCGCGTCGGGGCGGTTGGTCCCGATCTCCATCTCGAACACGGTCGAGTCGCCCTCGCCTGAAATGCCCTCGACCGCGATGCCGATCGAGGTCAGATCGTGCGCAAGGGTGGCGTTGTCGACCTTGAGGTCAACGAAGTCGCGAATCCATGTGGGAGAAAGTTTCATGAAAAAAGCTCTTAGCTCTTAGCCGCTAGCTCTTAGCCAAGGTCAAAGAATTTAACCGCAAAAAACGCAAAGGAATCGCAAAGCGCGCGAGGACAAGCTTTCTTTGCGACCTTCGCGGCCTCTCTTAGCGACCTTTGCGGTTAAAGGTTTTTGAGCTAAAGGCTAACAGCTAAGAGCCAAGAGCTGGTTCATCCAAACTGCTTCAAAAACCGCTCGTCCCCCTGAAAGAACAACTGAATATCATCCACCCCGTACTTCAAGATCGCGATGCGGTCCGCGCCCATGCCGAAGGCGAAGCCGGAGACTTTCCTCGGGTCGTAGCCGTTGTCCTTCACGAACTCGAATACGTTGGGATCGACCATGCCGCAGCCTAGAATCTCGATCCAGCCTGTCGTCTTGCAAGGACGGCACGGTTCCGATCCGCGCTTGCCGCTGCCGCCGCAGATGAAGCAGCTCACCATCATCTCGGCGCTCGGTTCGGTGAAGGGGAAGAACGACGGCCGGAACTGCGTCTTCACGCTCGAGCCGAACAGCGCTTTCATCGCGTGATCGAGCGTGCCCTTCAAATCGCCGAATGTGATGTTGGTATCGACCGCGAGCCCTTCGATCTGGTGAAACATGGGCGAGTGGCTGGCGTCGGGCGGATCGTTGCGGTACACCTTCCCCGGAATCACGATGCGCAGCGGCGGCTTCAGCCGCTCCATGGTGCGAATCTGCACGGGCGACGTATGTGTGCGCAGCAGCAGGCGCTCGCGCTGGGCTTTTTTGTCCTGATCGGCGAGGAAGAGCGTGTCCTGCATGTCGCGCGCCGGATGATTAGGCGGGAAGTTCAGCGCCTCGAAGTTGTAGTAATCGGTTTCGATCTCCGGTCCTTCGGAAACCGAGTAGCCGAGATTGCGGAACACGCTGACAATCTCGTTCATCGTGCGAATGACCGGGTGCTCGGCGCCCAGCGGACGGCGAATGCCGGGCAGGCTGATGTCGATGCATTCGCCGGCAAGTTTGCTTGCCGCCGCGCTGCCCTGGATGCGTTCGAGCGTCGCGTCGACCTTGGCCTGGATTTTGTTTTTGAGTTCGTTGACGAGTTGGCCGGCGTCGCGCTTGGCTTCTTTGGGAGCAGCCTTCAGCCAGAGATCGTTGATCTGGGTGGCGATGCCGTCTTTGCGCGCCAGCCAGCGGTCGCGGAAGAGTTTGTAATCGTTCTCGCCGTTGACGGCGGCGGCCTCTGATTCGAGCGCGGAGAGCAGATCGCGCGACGCCGCGTCGAGTGCGGTGGCCGAGTAGTCCGTCAGTTGTGGAACGGTGTACATGTCGGTTGCTTTCGCCCCTGACGGGGCTTGGCACGATTCGCGAGTTTACCCAGCGCTTACGCGCTGGGCTAATGAATGCCGCCGCTCCGCGGCTGCAACTTCGCGACGGAGCCGCGGCGTCCCGGCACAGGCTTCGGGTTGCGCAGAAAGACGTGGCCCCGGAGTGTCGTCCCTGAAGGGACTCGCTCTCCGTCCTTGGCCTTTCCCCGCACTTACGTGCGGGGCTATCTTCTGACGTCGCTGCGCGACTTTCACTGTGCCCCTGAAAGCACCAGCGGTGTCCCCTTGACAAGTACGAGCACTGCCCCTTACAAGCGCGAGCGGTGCACGCTTACACGCACGAGCAGTGCACGGTTACAGCACGAGCAGTGCGCACTACAAGCACGAGCAAGACGCCCTTACAGGCACTGGCAGTACGTCCCTAAAGCCACGAGGTTCGTATCAGGGTATCGCTTTAGCGATACCGCAGGCGTTTCAACTCGGATGCCCCTTTAGGGGCAGGCTCCAACTGATGGCTGAAAGCTGATAGCTAAAAGCCCGACAAGCTGCGAGGCCTTAGCTTGCTCAAGGCTCGTAGCTCGAAGCTCGCAGCCGTGCTCTATGCCGCGCCCAGCGCGCTCTTGGCCTGCTCCGCGAGATTCTTAAATGCGGCGGCGTCTTTCACCGCCAGGTCCGCGAGAATCTTGCGATCGAGTTCGACGCCGGCGATCTTCAGGCCGTTGATGAACTTCGAGTAGCTCAGTCCGTTGGCCTTGGCGGCGGCGCCGATGCGCACGATCCACAGCGAGCGGTACTGGCGCTTGCGCTGCTTGCGGCCGGAGTAGGCGAACTTCAGTCCGCGCTCGACGGCTTCTTTGGCGGAGCGGTAGAGTTTTGATTTTGTAAGGAAATAACCGCTGGCGCGGTCTAAGATTTTTTTCCGCTTGGCGCGGCGCTTGGTTCCACGTTTTACGCGAGGCATTGCGTTCTCCTTTTTCGTTTCGTAACAACTGGCGGCTGGAGGTAAGGATCGTCGATGACGATTGACCTCTTCACACGCCGGGCGCGGTGGTCAGCACCCTTTTCAGCGAGGGCGAGACGCCCTCGCGACTGCCGGCGAGACGCCGGCGCTACGGTCTAAGTTTAGCTTAGGCGTAGGGAATCATGCGCAGGACTTTTGGGGTGTCGGCGTCCGAGACCAGCACGGATTTCGCGAGCTTGTCTTTACGCTTCTGTCCCTTGGACGTGAGCATGTGGCGCAGGTGCGAATGGTGACGCATCACCTTGCCGGTGGCGGTTTTTTTGAAGCGCTTGGCGGCGCCTTTGTGAGTTTTTAGTTTGGGCATAAAAATTCAGTTCTCAGTTTTGAAATTCGGCCTTTAGCACTTAGCCGTTAGCATTTAGCCATTCTCGCTTCGCGGTGCTTCCCGGCAAAAACCACGCAACTTCGCGAGATTCGCCTTTGAGGCACCGGCGCCAGCAGGCTAAATGCTAAGTGCTAAATGCCAAGTGCAGTTTCACGCCTGTTTCACTTGCGGTGATGGCGGCGGAGGCGACGCAGTCCGCGGTTTTTCTTTCTTGGCGTTGCCGCTCTCGTCCTTCTTCGGAGCCAGGATCGCGTGCAGCGTGTTGCCTTCCTGGCGCGGGCGGAACTCCACGATACTTTTTTCCTGGACGTCCTTGATCAAGCGCTCAAGGATCTGGCGTCCCAGGTTGGTGCGCGTCATTTCACGACCGCGGAAGAAGATGGTCGCCTTGACCTTGTCGCCTTCATCCAAAAAACGCAGCACGTGATTCTTTTTGGTTTCGTAGTCGTGGTCGTCCACATTGATGCGGAACTTCACTTCCTTGACCACGATCTGCTTCTGATGCTTCTTGGCCTCGCGCTCCTTTTTCTCCTGCTGGTACAGGAATTTCCCGTAGTCCATGATGCGGCAGACGGGAGGTTGCGCGGTGGGCGAGATCTCAACCAGGTCCAGATTTTTCTCGCGGGCCATCTTGAGCGCTTCGAAAGGGGGCAGAATGCCAATCTGATTCCCTTCGTCGTCAATCACCCGGATTTCGCGGGCGCGTATGCGGTCGTTCGTGCGGATAAACCTTTTATCGATACCATCCTCCGTGCGGTTCCGGCAGAAACACGAGGGAAAATTATAGCATGGGTACTGCGCACCTCAGGTTGCCGGAGCGCGCCGAGGGCGTGGAAAAATCCCACACTGCACGCGGACCTTCACTTCGCTCCGCAATCCTGAATATGCGGTTTCATAGGCGAAGGCCGATTTCTACAACAAGTGGGATGTAACATCCTTATAAATACCGCAAATCTCACCGCCGAAGTTTGGACAATGGTTTGCACTTGAGCGGGCAGGAGCCCGTTTCTCATGCCACAGGAGCTTTCAGTTTCCTATCAGGCGGTCAAGACCAAGGTGCACCGGTTGATGGATGCGGTCGTCGAGGGAGCCAAGTCAGAGGGCGATATCGGCGAATGCATTGCGCGCTGGTGGACTCTGGTTCAGCCCGCGGACCGTGCGGTTGCGAAGAAATACCTGCAAACAGTTTTGGAGCGTTCGAACGCCACGTTGCAAGCGATCGCCTCCACCCTGCCTGATCTGGAAGGCTATGAAAGCAGGGATGTAGCGCCGGCGAATCTGGCCCAGGCACGCAATCCCTCCAACAGCCCGGCTACGAGGATTTAGGCGGTCGTCCTGCTTGACGCGCGTGTTTCATGAGGCGCTTTCCCCTGCGGAAAGCGCTTTCTGTTTTCAGCAGGAATTGCGCGGAAGAGAGGCGTCTAGCTGCGTTCGACGGGCTTGGTCGGATGCACGACGCGCCACATCAGGACTTCGGCTTCAAGGATGGAGCAGTCCGCCAGATCGAGACGGATTGTGTCGAGGGTCGCCCACACGTGCCGGGTGCGCTCGCCCATAAATTGCAGGAAAGACTCGCCGTCCTGCGAACTCCAAGTCGAAACATCCTGTAACGCTTGAAGAAAACCGGTTGCCCAGTTGCGAAGGTCGGAATTCTGTCCGGTCAGGAATTCCTCTAGCCGATTGAAGGCCGCCTGCAGAGTTGTCTGATCGTCCTTTTGCTTTAGCTCGTGAACGATGCGGGCGAAACGATACCAGCGATGGTCATCGGCCTCTGCGGGGTTACGGGTGGGCGAGTTCGCACGCTGGAACTCGCCCGCCAAATCGGAGATGTCTGGTTTCCGTTCCACCATGGGAGCATTTCACAGAAACAGGCTGCGGGGAATCTACTCCTGCCCTAAGTGCATGGGAATGGCCCGGTTGGGCCAGTGATTCTGATGTACTGAATCCTCACTCCTGGACGTGACGACCGTCACCGATTCAAAAATTGGAATAGGGATATCTTGTCGTTGCCTTCCCCCCAGCCACCGCTCTGCCTGCTCAAGGCAACCTCCCGAGTCGAGGCCGTTTATGCTGTCAGATTTCTGCGCGCAGTGTTTGCAGGCAATGTCCCGAGGAAAGAGCGACACCTTGGCGCGGATTGCCTGCGCGAATTGCCAGCAGGCGCAGGAAGATCTGGCGCAAGCGCAGGGCAATGTGCGCGAACTTACGTCCCGATCGGTTCTCGGAAGCCGCTGCGCACAGTGCGGAAAATGGTTTCTGACGAAAAACGCGCTGGCTACTCACCGGCGCCACCATCTTTCGCCGGTTCTTTGAAAGCAGTTCCTCGACGATTCGCCGCAATCTCAAGAAGAGCTTGGGCCTGAGCCGGTCAGGAACGAGGTGAGTTCTTCCCGAAAAACTTTCCATGCCGGTTCATCGGCGAGCAGCACGTGATTCGCGCTGGCCAGGGGGACGAAGCGAGCGTCGCGAATGTCGGCCGCTAGAATTCGGCCTTCTTGCGGAGGCGCAATTTTGTCGCGGTCGCTGTGGAAGACGATCGTAGGCACGCTGAGGGTAGGCAGGATCGACCGCACGTTAATGTCGTCGCAGGCCCTCATGTACCGCACAAGGTTGTCGGGCGATATCGAAACCTGCTGGAGATCCCGGAACCAGCTTTGCTCTTCGGGCGTTGCCTTCTCGGGAATGTAGAGATCTGTGACCATCTGGAAGAAGGACGGATTCGTTCTACCCCAGTTCAATTGAACGAGCGTCTCGAGAGCGCGGCGGACTTCGACTGCGTCGGGAATGTCGCGATGATATGCGCCGCGAGCGTAGCCTCCCCAGAGGATCAAATGGCTGACGCGCTCGGGATGGCGCACGGCATACGCGATGGCAACGGCCCCGCCCTGTGAGTGTCCCATGAGCGCAAACTTCCGCAAGCCCGCGGCGTCGACGACTTTCTCGAGGTCGTGAATCCACGCTTCAAAAGAAACGTCTTCCACTTCCCAGTCGGAGAGTCCGCTGCCCCGTCCGTCATAGCGCACGAGGCTGAAGTTGTTGCCGAACTCGCGGACCCAGTGCCGCCAGATCGGGCTATCCCATTCGAAGTCGAGATGGTTGAAGCAATCGGCGACTTTGACGATGGGGTGGCCGTTGCCTACCTTCGCATACGCGAGTCGCACATTGTCGTCGGTGACGCAGAAGCGGATTTCCTGGCGGGCGGGAGTTGTGGCAGGTCGTTCATGAGCTGCCGCTCTGATCGCGTCGGTCGAGACGGGTGCGATGAAGCGGTAGCCGACGCGAGGAACGGTTTCGATGAACGCTTGTTCACCGGCCTGCTCGCCCAGCGCCTTGCGCACGGCTGAGATGTTGCGATCGAGATTGTTTTCTTCGACCGTCGTCTCGGGCCATATCTCGCTCATGAGGTCTTGCTTCGAAACCAGTTCGCCATGACGTTCGACCAGTGCGCGCAGCGTGCTGAAAGCCTTGCCGGTCAGCGGGATAGGTTGGCCCGAGCGCATCAGGCGGTGTTCCCGCAATTCCAGCCGGAAGGGGCCGAACTCGTACACCGAGTTGTTTGCGGCGGGCGTCACGTTGTCAGAAAAATAGCAGAAAAAATTCAGTCTTGCCAAAGGACGCCGATGCCCCGCGCGCGAGTTAATGACGACAACGGGGTCGGTTCCTGGTGTGTCTTGTAGTTACAGCTTACAGGCGTCCCGAAGGAGAAGACATGTTCAACAGAATCGCAGCATTTGTCTATGGGGTCGTTTGCTACCTGTTTTTTCTGGCGAGTTTCCTCTACGCGGTTGGATTCATGGGCAATTTCGGGGTCCCGAAGACCATGGACTCCGGCCCGCAGGCGCCGTTTCTTGAAGCGCTGCTGATCAATTCGCTGCTGCTAGGTTTGTTTGCGGTGCAGCACAGTGTGATGGCGCGCCCATGGTTCAAGAAGGCGTGGACCAAGCTGGTTCCGCAAACGGTGGAGCGCAGCACTTACGTCTTGTTTTCGAGTCTCGCGTTGTTGCTGCTGTTTGCGCTGTGGCAGCCCATGGGTGGCGCGATCTGGAATGTCGAGAACGCTTCGGCAAAGGCGATCTTGTATGCAATTTACGCCATCGGGTTGCTGATCGTCCTGGTCGCGACTTTCCTCATTAACCACTTCGATCTGTTCGGGTTGCGGCAGGTGTGGCTGAACCTGCTCGGGCGCCCGTACAAACCGCTCCCCTTCAAAACGCCGGGAATGTACCGCTACGTGCGGCATCCGCTGTACGTGGGATGGCTGCTTTCGTTCTGGGCTACGCCGACGATGACGGTAGCGCACCTGGTGTTTGCGGTCGCTACCAGTTTGTACATCTTCGTGGCGATCCAGTTCGAGGAGAACGATCTGGTGCAGGCGCACCGGGAGTATGCGGAGTATCGCGAGCGCGTGCCGATGCTGGTGCCCGTTCGTTCGCCGAAGGTGCCTGAGCGGGAGGCGGTTTCGAGCCGGGTGGCGTAAGGCGGGCAGTTGGATCAGCCGCCTCCGAGTCTGGGGCGGCTGATTTTTTTGACGGGAAGGACAGCGCCTAAAGGCGCGGTTTTGTGTGTCGCGGTTATGGCGCGCCTGAAGAGGCTACGGGAAAAACGACGGTAGCGCCGGCGTCCCGCCGGCAGTCGCGAGGGCATCGTTGCCGCTGGCCCTCGAGAACCGAAAAACGAAACGGACGAAAACCTTGAAACGGCACGATAGATGTTCCCATCCCTGATTACAGGGCGAGGGCGAGGACGCCCTCGCGACTGCCGGCAAGATGCCGGCGCTACTGAAGTGGCGGGCTACTTTCAAGTTCGTTGTGGAAAATGTTTTTAAGGGTGAAACACGTTCACATGGCCAACCATCTTCGAATCGTGACCTTAAGCAGGTCTGCCGATAAGCATCTGGTTCTCAGCTGCGACGATTCTTGCGCGCAGCCAGAGGTTCGGTTCGAACTTCCCTTGGAGCTGCAACTTGAGATAGTTGTCGGTGAGGGCCTCTGTGACGTCGGCTTCGCCGACTTCGCGGACGGGGGCGTCCGCGCCACACCTGCTGGTGAGCGTGATGGCTTCGAGTGTCTGGCCGACGAAAGTGCGCATGAAGGTGAGTTTCTTTTGCTCGCCTAGCTCGCGCAGGATCGCGTTGCGTTCGCGGGCGATTCGAACGGGAACCTGTTCCGGCATGCCGGCCGCGGGCGTTCCGGGACGCGCTGAGTACGTGAAGACGTGCAGGTACGTGAACGGCAAGTCTTCGATCATTCGACGTGTCTCTTCGAATTCCGCTTCGGTTTCTCCGGGGAAGCCGACCATTACGTCGGCCCCGATCGCCGCGCTAGGCATGGCCGCGCGAATCTTCTCGATCTTCTCGCGATAGTGCCACGGACGATATTTGCGATGCATGCGCCGCAACACGGCGTCGCTGCCCGATTGCATGGGTACGTGCGCATGCTTGGCGATGCGCGGAGACGTCGCCACGAGTTCGATGAGTTCGTCGGTCCAGTCCATGGGCTCGACGGAACTGATGCGGAGCTTTTCGAGGGACGTTTCGTTGAGGATTGTGCGAATGAGATGGACTAGTCGTCGGTCGTCAGTCGTCGGTCGTCGGCTAAGGGCTAGTTGCCAGTCGCTAGGCGCTAGTCGCTGGTCCAATCCTTTGATCCCGGCTGTCGCGCCGAGTGTTTCGGTCGAGAACCCGTGACCTGTAACCTGTGACCTGTCACCTGAGTCGTCGTTCCTGACACCTGACACCTGAGACCTGAGACCTGCCTCCAGGTCTCTTCCCCATCTTCCGAGATTGATTCCTGAGATGACCAATTCTCGGTAGCCTGCCGCTACTAACGCGCTCTACTTCGCGCAAGATTTGATCCAGCTTCATGGAACGGCTTTGGCCGCGGACGAACGGGATCACACAGAAGGAGCAGCGATTGTCGCAGCCATCCTGCACTTTCAGATTCGGACGCGTGCGTTCGTTGGCCGCGTCGAAGACTGGGGCGGTGATGAGTTCGGTGTGCGCAAAGATGTCGGAGACGAAGACCCCAGTTCCCAGTTCTCGGTTCTCAGTTCTCAGTGAAGACAGTGGAATGAAAGCCGGATCAGAGACAAGCGACCGCAGCGCCGTAATTTCTGCCAGCTGATGTTTGTGCGAATTCCCGATGACCTGCGAGACGCCGGGCAGCGCGGCTAGTTCTTCCGGGGCGCGCTGGGCGTAACAGCCGGTCACTACAATCTTTGCCTGGGGATTTTCGCGGTGGACGCGACGGATGGTGGCGCGGGCGTCCTGATCAGCGGACGCGGTTACGGTGCAGGTGTTGAGGACGACGATCTCGGCGTCGCTTGCGGCATCCGCGCGGGCAAGGCCTTGATCTTCAAACTGCCGCTCGATGGCGGCGCCGTCGGCCTGAGTCGCGCGGCACCCAAAATTCTGTACGTAAAAACTGGCCACCATACTATAGTAGCAGCGCACTTAGGCCTTCGAGCATATCTGCAAAGAATCGCGCCATCGCACTGCCGACAAAGCCGCATGTCGCGAATGTGTCTCGCACGATTCAAGGAAGGGAATCCTTGTGACGCGCCGCGTCCTTCTGGTCGATGATGACAAGCCGGTTTTGCTCACGCTGAAAGCGGTGCTTGAGTTGAACGGCTTCGAAGTAGATACCGCCGCATCGGGGACCGAAGCTCGCGAAAAGTTGAAGGCGCAAGAGTACGACGTGGTGATCACTGACATCCGGATGGAAACGGAAGCGGCGGGGCTGGATGTGCTGCGGCTGGCGCGCGCGCAGAAGAATCATCCCGCGACTGCGGTACTCACCGCCTACCCGCCGGCCGACGAAAGCTGGCGGGACGAAAGCTCGGAGTCATTGCTGGTGAAGCCAATCGGGACACGGCAACTGGTGCAGCAACTCGAAGCGCTGCTGGCCAAGCGAGCAGGCACACTTCCACCCCAGCGCAGCGAACCCGCTTCGTAGAGCCCGCAAATCTTCGGGGGAAACGCCAGGAAAGCAGGGGAATCGTCAGCCTTCCTGGAATCCATTCAGCCGGAGGACTTTCTCCTGGTCGACTGGCTGCTTGCCGGACCCGCAAAGCTCAGGCGGTTGCTGCCTGTTGCCGCTTCTGTTGAAAACATTCGCGGCAGAAAACCGGCCGTCCCTGCGTTGGCTTGAAGGGAACGGTGGTGTCCTTTCCACACTGGGAACATGTGGTGCGGGTTTCTGTTTTAGCGGGCGCTTGTCCTGGGACCGTCGCCCCCAGAACGGCGATGCGTTTTGCTTTACAGGCCTTGCAACGTTTTGGCTCGTTTTTGAACTGCTTGTCGTGAAAGAAAAGCTGTTCGCCTGCGGTAAAAATAAAGTCGGAACCGCAGTCGATACACTTGAGTACTTTGTCCTGAAATTCCATCCCTCACCCCATTCCCCGGTCGCGCGTTCCGCATGAGAAAGCGGTTGCTTCCCCACGCGCAACTGCGCGCAGAGTTGTTACGCACCCCCCCTCGAACGATTACCCTTGGATTCGGCCCACCTGCGGGTCACACAGGTCTACAGCGGAGGAAGAAAACTCTGATGCCTGATTGACAACCGAGGCATTCTTTTGTGAGACGGTGGGGGAAAAGAAATGGGCCGCCGCCTGAAGGCGCGACCCAACGGTTATCAGTCCTGCTCCTTATGAACTTTTTTCCTGCTGCGTTCGCGTGCGAGTGCTGTCGTGACACGCTCTTCGCCGGGCTTCAGGGAAAAGGAGTGGCGTTGAATCTCCTTAACGACATCTTCCCGTGGCACATTGCGATTAAAACGACGCAGCGCGTTTTCGAGGGCTTCGCCCTCTGGAAGTCTGACTTCCGCCAACTAACTACACCCCCAAACTCGTCCCGTTGGACCGGATAGTTATTGCAAGGTTCCGAAGGCAAGTCAAGGGGGAATGTCAAAAATTGGCCGTAAATACGGGCGATTTAACGTGCCGATAACAAGGCGCTCCCATCCGTTTGAACTAGAAAATGAATTTGAGTGCGAACTGAATCTGGCGCGGAGCATATGCACTGGTAGCCCGCGTGAGGTTTGCCGGCCGCTGGTAGTAAGCAGGGAAGTATCTGATTCCAATTGCCTTATCGAGCTGAATGAAATCAGTTGCGGTGTTCGTGAAACCATCATCGGTGATGGTGACGCGCTGGTTATCGCGGTTTAGCGCATTGAACACTTCCGCGACTAACTCGAGCTTCACGCGAGGTCGCAAATAGAGACGGCGAGTAAGTCGTAAGTCAGTGGTGGCATAGTCGGGTCCGAGAAACGCGTTGCGTCCGTAACCGGGCAAGCGATCGTTGAACGAATTGCCGTCCTGATTGGGATCGCCGAAGACCTTGGCATCCACTGGCCGTCCGCTGCCGATGGTGAGAACTCCGGCGACCTTCCAGTCATTGAACAGTTTCGAAAGCAGCGCGTGGTCGCGGCCAAAGGGTCGGAGTTCGTCGATAGCCGAGAGCACGAAGCGGTGGCGCTGATCGGTGGAACTCGGGCCACGCTCGGAAACGGTGGAGTAACCGTTCTGCACGGTGGCGGGCCGTCCGGCGACGAGCGCGTCCTGGCCATCGTCGTAGGCGTGCGCGAATGTATAAGCCATGCGGAAGTAGAGGCCATGCGTCATGCGGCGATGAAGCGAGACGGTCAACCCGTGATAGACGCTGGAGGCTACGCTGTCGAATTCGTTGATGGCGCCCAGTTGCGAGATGGGGCGCGCCAGCGGGTTGATGCACGGCGGGAACGGACAAGTCATCGACTTCGTCATTTGCCAGGTGGAGAAGGATGGCACGTCGTAGTAGGAGCCGAGGAAGTTTCCGCCCTCGTCGTAGACGGGATAGGTGACGTCAATCGGCGTGGGCAGATTCACGTCGCGGGCGCGGATGAGGTTCTGCCCGTGAACGTACATGTAGGAGATCCCGCCGGCGAAGCGGTCGGCGAATTCGCGCTCGAGGTTCAAGCTGGCTTGGTGAACGCGCGGTGTGACGAAGTTCGGTGAAAATGAGGCGACGTCGGTGCTGAGATAGCTGGCGACGGTGGCAGGCGGAGCGCAGAACGTGGACTTGATTGCGCAGATGCGCAGCGGAGCCGGGTAAGCAGGGAAGACCTGGTGCTCGTAGTAATTCATGTTGTCGAGAATCAGGTTGGCCGAACTCTGCCCGTTGTCGGTGGCGATGGTGGAAGTGTAGATCTGCGGAATGCGCGTGTAGAAAAGTCCGTAACCGGCGCGAATGACAAGCGGACGGCCGTTCCCGATGGAGTAGGCGAGTCCGATGCGCGGCGAGACGTTGCGGTCTTGAACGGGAATCTTTCCGGCCATCGGCCAGAGCGGATTGCTGACGAGATCTTTGGTGGCGAACGTCTGCAGGTCATAGCGGGCGCCGAGGCTAAGGGCGAGGCGTCCGGTGACGCGGACGGTGTCCTGCACGAAGGCGGCGTACTCGTTGGTGTCGGGATGCGACGCGGCGGAGCCGAAGTTCTGGATGTAGTAGCGCGGCACCTGGTGCGCGTAGGCGCGCAGCGGAGTGAGCTTCAGCCCGTAGCGCATGGGCTCGAACGTCCAGGGATCGACGGAGATGGTGTCGTAGTAGTACTCGCCGCCGAACATTGAGGGGAAGAAGTTGTAGATCCAGGAGCGGAGCATGTCGCCGCCGAACTTCCACGAGTTACGGCCTTGTTCGATGCTGAGAGTTTCGGCGAGGTGCAGGCGATGTTCGCGCGTTTCACGCGGCAGGATGGTGGAGCGGCCGATGCCGTCGAGAACGTTGGTGATGTGAGTGCGCGGATCGGCCGAGTTGGCGCTAGAAGACTGCAGGTCGCGCGAAAACTGCGCGCGCAGATGGCTCACGAGCCGCGTGGTGAGGGAACTGGTCAGTGCGAGGGACGCGGATTCGGTGGTGACGTTCTCTTCGCCATTGTCGCTAAGTGCGGAACTCGTGACCGGGCTGGCCGGATCGAAAAAGACGTTGTTGGTTCCGTAGTAGCGCGAGGTGTTGAGGCGCGCGGAAATGTGATGGCGGGCGGTGAGGGTCGCGTCTAGTTTGAAGAAGCCGGTATTGCCGAGCAGGTCGGCTTGATAGTTTCCCGCCAGCTGGTTGAGTTGAGCGGCGGCGGCGAAGACCTGGGCCTTGTCGTTGTCTTCGTAGTCGCCGGCTTGCAGCGGGCCACTTCCGGCTTGCGGCACAAGAACGGATCCGCCGCTCAGGAAGTTCACGACGGTGGGCACGTGGAAGATGTGCTGATCGTATCCGGCAAAAAAGAAGACACGATTGGAGCGGATGGGACCGCCGAGGGTGCCGCCGAACTGGTGCTGGCGGTCTTGCGGCTTGAAGTCGAGGAACGCGGGCTGGGCGCCGAACATACTGTCACGAATGAAATAAAATCCCGTCCCGTGGAAATGGTTCGACCCTGACTTGGTGACGACGTTGACGACCGCGCCGCCGGCTCGTCCCAGTTCCGCGCCGTAAGTGTTCGAAGAGACGCGGAACTCCTGCACGACTTCGTTGGAAAACTGGTAGGGAGCGCGGTAGCGTCCGCGAGCCTGGGAGAAGAATGCATTGTTGTTGTCGGCGCCGTCGACCAGGTAGCTGGACTGGTATCCGCGAATGCCGCCGAAGGCGAGGTCGCCGTTGGAGGCGGAGGTGAGGCCGCGGGGATCCTGCGTGACGCCCGGGGCAAGCAGCGAGAGATCGGTGAAGCGGCGGCCGTTGATGGGCAGGTCGTTGATGGCTCGCTCGTCGATCACAGCCGAGACCGAACTGGGAACGGTTTCCACCAGCGGTGGCGCGCCGGAAACGGTGACGGTCTCACTTGCGCCCGCCAGGCTAAGGCGAAAGTGGAGTTCGACGGACCCGCCTACGTCCACGTGAATCTGCGGCGTCACCTGCGGCGACATACCCTGGATCTCGGCGCGCGCGGAGTAGTCGCCGGGCGGCAGGAGCTCGACGGCGAAGCGGCCGCTTGCGTCCGTGACTGCGGATCGCGGCGCGCCCGTGGCGGTGTTCACGATCGCGACCGTGGCGTAGGCGACGGGGTGACCCTCGGGATCGAGAACGGCGCCGCGAATGGCTCCGGTGGAAGCGTCCTGCGAGCGCAGCGGGACGGCAAAGATCAGGGCGGCGAGGACGACAGCAATCCGGGCAAAGCAGGGCAGAGCGGAGGACATGGGTCCCACCTGGTGTGGAATGGGCCCGGAAGGAAGGGGGAAACAATGTGAGTTGTAGCACTGGTGTGGGCGGACGGGATGTGTCGAAGCGCACAGGGGCATGTGCGGGAAGAACCGAACCTCTTCACCACAGAGGACACAGAGGGCACGGAGGATTCGGGGACATGTGTGCAAGACCTAAGTTCATTGACGTTCTTCCAGCAGGAGGGGCGATGAAGATCGGGGCAGAAGATTGCAGGAGCTTGGTCGTGGCGGGAGGCTTGTTACTGGTGGCGGCTGTTTTGTGTGGACAATGGGTGACTGCAGCGTCGCGTTCTTCTGGGCCAGCGGTGGGGATCCGCGCGATCGAGAAACCGGTGCTGCGTTTTGACGGACCGCCGGTCGATCCCACGCTGCGGCTCGGGGCTTTGCGGGACACGGAGGCGACGGCCTATTTCGGAAACGGTAGGAATATTTTTCGCATTGTCGAGGAACGTCGGGGGGTTGTGCCTGGTCCGAAAGAGGAGACGAAGGTGCCGGATCCCCCCAAGGTTGTGGTGGCCGCACCGATTCCCCTGAATTTCTTTGGCTTTTCGCGCAAGAGCGGCGTGAACATGATTTTTCTGTTGAAGGGGGACGATGTTTTTCTCGCACAGGAAGGGGATATCGTGGACCGGCGCTACAAGATTGTGCGCGTGACGCCGGATGCCGTCGAGATTGAAGATTTGTTAAGCGAACGAACTGGAAGGCTGACGCTTCGGACCGGGTAGAAGCCCACCTCAGCGGCTGAAGCCGCTCCCTCTTCAGTGCCGTTTGGCACGACTGAAGTCGTGCCCTTCCCGTCGCATTAGTGCTCTTGTGCTTCCGTTTGCTGCAATTGCAGCAAACGCCGTTCCGCTGCACGGCTGGATTGGCACGCGCGAAGGGGTGCCCCTGATACGAATCGAGACATCTGACGGTGCTGGTTCGCATGCGCGACAGCGTGCATGGTATGTTCATAAACTTCGGGCGTAGAGATGAATCGCTTCACCCCGACGTCATCATGATTCGTTCCTTCAAGGGAAAGCATCCAATGGTCCCGGCGTCTTGCTTTCGTGGACGCTTCGGCGCAACTTATCGGCGATGTTGTGCTCGGCGAGAATGTCAGTGTCTGGATGAATGCCGTGCTGCGCGGTGATGTGCATGAGATTCGCATTGGGGCGAATTCCAATGTGCAGGATTGCTCTGTGCTGCATGGCATGAAGCAGCAGTACGGCGTTTATCTGGGCGAGTACGTCACCGTCGGACACTCGGTCACGTTGCATGGATGCGTGATTGAAGACCGGTGCCTGATCGGGATGGGATCGATCATTCTCAATGGGGCGCGGATCGGCGCCGGGTCGATCATCGCAGCGGGCACTTTGATTCCAGAAAAGACTGTGGTTGAGCCGGAGTCGCTGTGGATGGGGTCGCCTGGGAAGTTTCGGCGAAAGCTTGGGCCCGAGGATCGGGAGACGATCTTGCGGTATGCGCGGAATTATTTGGGGTACCGGGAAGAGTATTTGAAGGAGTAGTTCTCGGTTCTCGCAGTTCTCAGTGGGGGCCCGGACTGTGCTCCTTGGATGACCTCTAGAAGCGGATTTCTGTATTTGCCGCGCCAGCACCAGGAGGCGGGAATTGTGGCGCCGCAGGCAAAATGCAGAGGTCCTTCGCTTCGCTCAGGATGACAAGCGTGTGCGAGGACATGCGACTGAGAACCGAGAACTGAGAACTGAGAACTGAGAACCGAATGATCAAAGCTGTACGGGGAACTCGAGATCTACTTCCGCCGGAGACTTCGCTGTGGAACTTCGTCGAGGCGAAGGTGCGCGAGGTGTTTCGCGCTTACAACTTCCAGGAAATTCGCACGCCGATTTTCGAGGCGACCGAGTTGTTCGCGCGTGGTGTGGGAGAAGATACCGATATCGTTGCCAAGGAGATGTACACGTGGGAGGACCGCGGGCGAGCACAGTCGGATTCGGGGCAGTCGCTGACGCTGCGTCCGGAAAATACCGCGGGAGTTGTGCGGGCTTACATCGAGCACAAGTTGTGGGATCGCGGGCTGAACAAGCTCTACTACATCGGGCCGCAGTTTCGGCGGGAGCGGCCGCAGAAGGGGCGCTACCGGCAGTTCTACCAGATCGGCGCGGAAGTCATCGGGCCATCGACGGCCGGGAGCGAGTCTCCCGCGCGGGACGCGGAGATTCTGGAAATGCTGGCCACGCTGCTCGATCGGCTTGGAATCCAGGGTTGGACTCTGGAATTGAATTCGGTCGGGTGTCCGGCGGATCGGGCGCGGTTTAACGACGCTTTGCGGACGGCGCTCGAGCCGGTGACGGCGCAGATGTGTGCCGATTGTCAGCGGCGGGCAGTGACCAATCCGCTGCGCGTGTTTGACTGCAAAGTGCCCGAGGATCAGCCCATCATTGAGAAGCTGCCGCGCATCAGCCAGTTTCTGGATGAAGGGTGCCGCAAACACTTTGAAGAAGTGCAGGAGATTCTCAAAGCCGTGGGCGTGACGTTCACGTTGAACGACCGGCTGGTGCGCGGGCTCGACTATTACACGCGCACAGCGTTCGAGTTCACGCACGGCGCGCTGGGCGCGCAGAACGCGATTCTGGGCGGCGGGCGGTATGACGGATTGTCGGAGGCGTTGGGCGGTCCGGCGGCGCCGGGGATCGGGTTTGCGATCGGCGAGGATCGGCTTGGTGATGTCGCTGGCGGAGTCGGCTCCGTCGGTGGCGCTGAAGCCGGACGTCTACATTGCGCCGCTCGGTGCTGGGATGAATCGCGAGGCTGCGCGGCTGGCGCGCGAGTTGCGGCGCGAGGAACTGGTGGTTGAACTGGGCGATGAAACTTTCCGGTTGAAGAAGTCGTTCGATGCGGCGGCGAAGCTTGGGGCGCGCTTCGTGCTAATTGTCGGAGAGAACGAGGTGAAGGCTGGGATGTTCGCGCTGAAGAATCAGGAGACCGGCGAGCAGGTGTCGGTGCCGCGCCGCGAGTTAGGGCGTGGCTTAAAGAAGCGAGCTTAGTCACCGGCGAAAAGCTTTTAACCCGCCCGAGCTCGCGAAGCAAGGCCCTTCCTGATTGTCGGAGGCCTTTCAAACGAAGCCTCTGAGCTTCGTGGTAGAGATACCTCTTAAAGTCGTTGCCTATCTCAGCGCACGCAGGGTCCTTCGACTCCGTTCGGCGGGCGCCTCACTCCGCTCAGGATGACAACGGTGTGGAGAGCGGCCTTCTCTATTCGTGGGCCATGACCGGGACCGACCTGCTTAGCTTTCGGAGCCTGGGGAGCGACCTCGCGCAGCATGTAGGCGTTCGCCAGGTATTGCTGCACCATGCGCTGTGTGTTGAAGAACGATCCGTTCAGCGCGATGGCGCTACGCATCACTTCGGTGTAGCGGTTCGGGGTGCCGTAGAACATCGGCAGGATCTGGCGTTCGAGTTTGTCGTAGAGGGTGGCGACTTCGGAGGCCGGGTCTTCGATGATGTCGGTGTTGCCGATCGCCCAGCCGGTGATGCCTTCAATCCAGCCTTCCGCCCACCATCCGTCGATCACGCTGAAGCTGGGCACCCCGTTCAAAGCGGCCTTCATGCCGCTCGTGCCCGAGGCTTCCTGCGGCCGCATTGGCGTGTTCAGCCAGATGTCGACACCGCTGGTGATCAACCGGCCCCAACTCATGTCGTAGTTCTCGACGTAGACCGTGCGAATCACTTCAGAGAGCGATGAGGCGCCTTCGAACACCTGGCGGATGATTTTCTTGCCGCCGTCATCACGCGGGTGCGCCTTGCCTGCATAGACCAACTGGATCGGGCCCACGTCGCGGGCGATGCGCTTCAGGCGTTCGCGATCCTGAAAGAGCAGGTCGGCGCGCTTGTATGTGCTGGCGCGGCGGGCGAAACCGATCGTGAAAACTTTCGGGTCCAGGGAAACGGAAGTGCGATGCCGGATCTCGGCGAACAGCGCTTCTTTTGCGGTCGCGTGCGCGACGCGAATGTCCTCGAGCGGGATGCTGATGGCGTAACGGAGATAGTTGTTGTCGGTGCGCCAGCCAGGGATGTAGTGATCGAAGAGTTCGCGGAACGCCGGCGATGTCCAGGTCATGGCGTGCACGCCGTTGGTGATCGCGCTGATGGCGTAGTTCGGGAACATGCCGCGCGAGACTTCGCCGTGGCGCATGGCGACTCCGTTCACGTATCCGGAAAAGCGCAGGGCCAGGTAGGTCATGTTCAGTGCGTCGTCGTGCAGCGCTTGCGTTTGTTCAAGCAACGACACCCATTCATCGCCGAGCAACTGCCGCACCAGCGGTTTGGGAAATTGATCGTGCCCGGCGGGAACCGGCGTGTGCGTGGTGAAGATGCACATGCGGCGAATGCCGTCGATGTCGAGTTGCTTCACGCGCCCGGCGAAACTCTGGTCGAGCCGGCGTTCGAGCAGGCCCAGCGCTAGCAGCGCCGAGTGCCCTTCATTCATGTGATAGGCCTGGATGCCGCTGTGCCCGACTTTCTGCAGCAGCTTCAGGCCGCCGAGGCCGAGAATAATTTCCTGGGCAAGGCGATACGACTCGTCGCCGCCATAAAGGGAGTCGGTGAGGTGGCGGTCCCATTCGGCGTTCTCGGGAACGTTCGTGTCGAGCAGATAGACAGGGACTATGTCGCCGTCGATGCCTTGCACGTCGTATTCCCAGGCGCGAACCCAGACCTGCCGGCCATCGATCTCGATCGCGACGCGTCCCTCGACTGCCTTGAGGGTGCGTTCGGGTTCCCATTGCTGCGGTTGCTCGGTCTGCTGACCGGAGTGGTCGAGGTATTGCCGGAAATATCCCTTGCGGTAAACGAGCGTGACGGCGACCAGTGGCGCGGCCAGATCGGCGGCGGAGCGTAGCGTGTCGCCGGCCAGCATGCCCAGGCCGCCACTGTAGGTCGGCATGTTGGGATCGAGCGCGATCTCCATCGAAAAGTAGGCGATCGTTGGGGCCTTGGGTCGCGTCTTCATATAAAGGAAAGCACCGCTTCAGTAAGTATGCTGCGGCGCAACGCCGCGATCTCCCAAAATCGTTTCTCTAGACGGGCGCAGCCCGAAAAATGCCGGTGGGTGCCGGGATGGTCTGGGTCCAGCGACTCTTGCGAAGCTGACTGCACGTTGAAGTCGACATTATAGACGACGCGGTTGAGGATGCTTTGTGACAATTGGACATAGCGCGAGCACGTGCATTTTCAGTCAATTAGGATGATGCGGTGCCGGCAACGGAAAAACCCGGGCGGGTCGGGCTGGCGCGTGCGCTCTCGAAGCTGGGATTCTGTTCGCGCTCGCAGGCTTTCGAAATCATTCGTAGCGGGCGCGCACGCGTGAACGGGTCGATCACAAAGAATCCGGAGTCGCCGGTCCGGATTGGGCGGGATCGCGTCGAAGTCGATGGCGAGCGTGTTGCCGCGGCGGAGTTCGTCTACCTCGCCATGAACAAGCCGCGCGGCATCGTGACCACTGCTTCCGACGAGAAGGGCAGGGAAACCGTTTACGACTGTCTTCCGGAAGGTCTGCCTTGGGTTGGCCCGGTGGGACGTCTGGATAAAGCGAGCGAAGGGTTGTTGCTGCTTACGAATGACTCGGAGTGGGGCGCGAAGATCCTTGCACCCGAAACGCATCTCGAGAAGACCTACCACGTGCAAGTGGACCGCGTCGCCGATGAGGAACTGCTTGCGGCGATAGTACGCGGCGTGCGCGTGGACGGCGATCACTGGCGCGCGCAGCGCGCACGGCTGCTTCGTCATGGGGCGAAGAACAGCTGGATCGAGATTGTCCTCGATGAAGGCAAGAACCGGCAGATCCGGCGATTGCTTGCGGGACTCGGCGTGGAAGTGCTGCGGCTGCTGCGCGTGGCGATCGGCCCCTTGGAACTGGGCACACTCAAGAAGGGCGAAGTTCGAAAACTGAGCCGGGAAGAGAAGAATGTGCTGGACGAAGAAATGAGCCGGCGCAGGAAAAATCCCGCGCCGGCTCGTTGAGTTACGGGGCCGGCACGCACCCCGGTAGCAGCGGACCGGGTGAAAGCGACATGAGCGTCGTTTCATCCGGGAAGCTGTATGCCTTCAGGCGCGCGGTGGAAGGCGACTCGAACGCGAACCAGGAGAACAAAGCTTCATTCTGCGGGTGGTAGGTTCGATTGTGCATGGGCACCGGGTAGACGGGATTACCGCTTAGAACCTCAATCACGTCGCCCGTTTCAAGGTTGTCCTGGCAGAGTCCTCCGAAGATGGGATCGGACGACAACCACCACGGCGTCTGGTTATCGACGAAGGGATCGTTGTAGGTTTCCGACATCTCGTGGCTGTAGGCGGTGACGTCCTCAAAGCCGCCGAGGAAGAGGCCCGGATCGATCCAGCTAGCGTACATCATCACGTAGCGGCGCTCGCGGTTGCCGTTGCTGGGAATGCCTGGCTCGAAGTCATAAGAATGGAAGCCGAGCACGCAGCAGTTGTCGGGAGTTCCGTCGTAGAGATAGACGTTGTTGAACAGCAGGCTGGTGATATCCCGCGTAGTCATATCACCTGCCAGTTCGGCGGCTCCGATCACGGTGTCGTTGGTGACCGGGAAGGTCGGCGGGAAAAGAGCTCCCGAGAACGCGTTGCCATCGACCAGCGCGGCGACCGGGTTGTTGTTATTGTCGGTCGCAACAAACCAGGAGCCGAATGGAATCTGCATGCGGCGGCCACGCTTCACGTTTGGGGAAATGGTGACGTGCCAGTTGTTGCTGTCGTCGCCGTGACGGAGGCGACTTGAGAACTCGGCGCGGAACATCTGGTCGTTGAACTGGCCGACACCGTTGGTGTAGATCCACGGCTGGAACACGGGCGAGTTGACCATATTGTTGACGATCGTCCGGCCGGTAGCGAAGGTGATGGCGACGCTGCCATCCGGAGCCAGAAGGTCGACACTAACCGGAATGACGGGCGCGTTGATGTTGACCGGGCGTCCGCTTTCCGGGGGCGTACCGACCATGGTGTAAGGCCACACCGATTGCGGGTTACCGTTGAAGTCAAAGCCGGGCGAGGTGAAGCTGTCGCTCCAGTTGACAATGGAATCGACGCCGGGAATGCCGACCGTTGCGGCGGTCTTCAGGCCTGCGTTGGCTTTGGCCTTGCCGAAGTTGGCGAACTTGTCGTGGGCTTTGCTGTTGAGCCGGGAGTTACGCAAAACGCTGAGCGGCAATTTCTTCTGATTGATGGCGCGCTGCGCTGCTGACTGGGCGAGCATCAGGTTGGCTGATCCGACTAGCAGCAAGGCGAGGGTGATGAAACTGGTCTTCTTTTGCATCAAGATCTCCTAAATCAAATTGAAATACGACCGCGGCGAAGACACTGTCAGGGCCGAACCTGGGCGTCTCGCTGTGGGGACGCAGCGCTGGGTCAAGATGCAGGTGGTTTGGGTCCAATAGAAAGCGGAGACTGATTCAAGTCGCAGGCTCTGTGTACAGCAGTGGCGCGCTAACCGGTCAGCTCTACATAACAGCACTAGACAGTGGCCGGAGAATTATCCTCGCCTGAAAAGGAATGTCAATGGCAAACCGGGCTCTGGGCGCGGGAAGTGCAAGGTTTTGCGAAGTCAGTCGCTAGTTGTCAGCCAGTCGGTTCGGTGTTTATGACAAATTGCAGAGCTTCGGTTTTGGTCTGTATGGCTTGGGGGGGTGCCTCGACGGGCGAGGACGCCCGTCGCTCCATCGGTGTGAGGTTGACTGACGACTAGAGACTGACGACTAGCCTTTAGTCATCGGGTAGTTTTTTTCTCGCCAGCCGCGAACGCCGCCGTCCATCGAGATGACATTGGTGTATCCCATCTTCTGGAGGTTGTCGGCCGCGAGGGCGGAGCGGAAGCCGCCACCACAATAGAGGACCATCTCGGTGTTCAGGTCGGGAACCTTGTGTTCCACGTCGCGCTCGATGACACCCTTACTCATATGGATAGCGCCGGGCAGATGATCCTTCTGCCATTCGCTTTCTTCGCGAACATCAACCAGCACGAACTTGTCGCCGCGATCGAGGCGGGATTTGATTTCATCGACGGTGGTTTCGTGCACATGCTTCTTGGCGTCGTCGACGATTTTGAGAAAACGGGGAGGATGTTGTGGAGCCATGAAGCCTCCTGGAAGAAATTAGGAATAAACGAGAGTATTCTATCGAAAACTGAGTGGGGACTGCGGACGCGTAACGACCTGTCGTGGCGTAGCATCGCGATATCGCGGTGCGCATCGGCGGATCGAAAATGGGATATCCGAATCCAAAGTCAGGTTCAGGTCGTCTAAGCTTTCTAAGTCTGGTTGAAGTGTAGTCGCCGCAACGTCTGACCCCAAAGAACCCAAGGACTATTTGAGATGGCACCCCCTGCAATTGTTACGGTGGATGACGAACCAGAAGTTTTGCGGGCCGTGGAACGCGATCTGCGGCGCAAGTATGGCAAGGACTATCGCGTGCTGGGCACCGATTCGGGTTCCGGAGCGATGGATCTGCTGAAGCAGCTCAAGACGCGGGGAGACAGCGTCGCGCTGATGCTGTGCGATCAGCGCATGCCGCAGATGTCGGGCCTGGAAGTGCTGGGCCAGTCGATGGAGATTTTCCCGCAGGCCAAGCGGGCGCTGCTGACCGCATACGCCGACACGAATGCGGCCATCGCAGCCATCAACACGGCCAAGGTTCACTACTACTTGCTGAAGCCGTGGGATCCGCCTGAGGAGAAGCTGTATCCGGTGCTCGACGATCTGCTCGAAGATTGGCAGGCGGAATACAAACCTGCGTACAACGGCTTGCGAGTTCTCGGAACGCGCTGGTCCCCGTCGAGCCACCAGCTGAAAGATTTTCTGGGACGCAACCAGGTTCCATATCAATGGACGGACATCGAGACCGCCGCACCTGATCAGGAAGTGATGCAGCTGATTCCGAACGTGGATCTGAAGACGGCGTCGCTGCCAATCGTCGTTTTGCAGGGCGGGGAAGTGCTGGCGAATCCTCCCGTTGACGAACTGGCGGCGCGCATCGGATTGCGCACGCGGGCAGAAACGACTTTTTACGATTTCGTGATTGTGGGCGGCGGCCCGGCGGGATTGGCGGCGGCCGTATATGGCGCTTCCGAAGGACTGAAGACTCTGCTCCTGGAGCGCTCGGCGCCCGGCGGGCAAGCCGGCATGAGTTCGCGCATCGAGAATTATCTTGGGTTCCCTTCGGGACTGACAGGCGCCGACCTGGCTCGAAGAGCGTTAACGCAGGCAAAACGCTTTGGCGCGGAGATTCTGTCTCCTCAAGAGGCAATCGGCTTGCGTGTGGACGGGCCTTATCGCTTCGTCAAGCTGCGCGACGGAAACGAAATCAGCTGCCACGCGTTGCTGATTGCCAGCGGACTCTCGTGGAAGAAGCTGGACATCCCGGGCGTTGAAAAGCTGCAGGAGGCCGGTGTTTACTACGGTGCTTCGATGACCGAGGCTGCTCTGTGCAGCGGGGAAGACGTGTTCGTGGTCGGTGGCGCGAATTCGGCGGGGCAGGCTGCGGTGTATTTTGCCCGGTTCGCCAAGTCGGTCACCATGCTGGTCCGGGGCGATTCGCTCGAGAAAGGAATGTCGCAATATCTGATCGATCAGATACGCGAAGTTCCCAACATTCGCGTGGAAACGCAGGCGGAGGTGGTCGAAGTTCATGGCGATGACCATCTGGAGTCAATCACCATCGCGAATCATGCGACCGAAAGCATCCGGACTGAGTCGACCAGCGCTCTCTTTATCTTTATTGGAGCCATGCCGTGTACTGCGTGGCTGCGCGGGCAGCTTCCCATGGATGAACGCGGGTACTTGTTGACGGGCGCAATGTTGCCGAAGGACGGAGACCGCCCGAAAGGATGGACCGAGGAAAGAGATCCATTCATCTTCGAAAGCGTGATCCCGGGAGTGTTCGCAGCCGGCGATACACGGCACTCGTCGATCAAGCGAGTGGCTTCGGCGGTTGGCGAAGGCTCGATCACGGTGCAGATGGTGCATCAGTATTTGAGTAAGGTGCGGTAGGGCTGATAGCTGATGGCTGATAGCTTTTGGGGCAATCGTGAATCCTGAAGTACAAGACATCATTCGCCACGGATATTTGTGGCTGTTCGTTGCTGCGCTGCTTGAGCGCCTGGGACTGCCCCTGCTGGTAACGCCGGTGGTGATAGCGGCGGGCGCGATTGCCGGGTTGGGGCAGCTGAGCCTGCTCACGATTGTGCTGGTAACGGTCATCGCTTCGGAGATTGGCGATCTGGTCTGGTACGAATTGGGGCGCAGGCAAGGTTCGTCAGTGCTGCGCCTGCTCTGCAAGATTTCGCTCGAGCCCGATTCTTGCGTGCGCCGTTCCGAAGACGCGTTCGCACGCCACACTACCAGTTCCCTGATCTACTCAAAGTTCGTGCCGGGCGTGGGAAGGCTGGCCGGGCCGGTGGCCGGCATGTCGGGCATGGAGCGCGGGCGGTTCCTGTTATTCAACGGGCTCGGATCATTGTTATGGGCGGTGGTCTTCGCCCTGGCTGGATACATCCCGGCGCGCAAGCTTCCGATCGACGTGCTGATCGAAGAGGCCGCGGGCTGGTTGCTGGTCCTGCTCGTCGGTGCGCTGATCGCAAACATCGTGTGGAAGTACGTGCAGCGGCAGAAATTCATCAAGTCACTGCGCGTGTCGCGCATGACGGTGCACGAGCTCAAGGCCGCGATCGACCGCGGCGAGCGGCCCTTCGTGGTCGACCTGCGACACAAGCTGGAATTTCTGGTAAATCCGCGCACGGTTTCGACGGCCGTGCGCATTTCGCCCGATGAGTTGCCGCTGCGGCGCGCCGAGGTTCCACTGGACCGCGAGGTCGTTTTGTACTGCACGTGTCCCAGCGAAGCGACGAGCGCGAAGGTCGCCATGGAACTCAAGAAGATCGGAATCACGCGCGTGCGGCCGCTTGCCGGTGGGCTGAAGGCGTGGGAGGACGAGGGGTATCCGATGGACGAGTTCTACGCGCAGGAAGAGGCGAAGGCGGTGTAGCGTGAGCTACGAGCCTCGAGCAAACCGAGCCACGTCAGCTTGCAACTTAGCGCCCAGAGTCCAGAGCGCAAGGGCAACAACCCGTCATTAGGTCATTCACCTTTCGGGTGACGCTGCGGGCCTCGCTCTTGTGATCCAGGTCACATTCGACGGTGATTGCCGGTGATAGAGTGCGTGCCATGAGGGGCTTATGAGCACGCCATACGGCATTCAGATCACGGAAGATTGCCTGCTATGCAAGCTGCGCCAGAGCGGCTATTTTTGCAATCTGCCGCCCGCTTCACTGCAAGAACTCGACAAAGTGAAATACGCCAGCGCCTATCCGCAGGGCGCTGTTTTGTTTGTGGAGGGGCAGGCTCCGCGCGGGGTGTACATGATATGCGGCGGGCGCGTGAAGCTTTCGACGACGTCGCGTGACGGAAAGACATTGATCCTGCGCATTGCGCAGGCCGGGGAAGTGCTCGGGCTGCATGCCACGGTTTCAGGCAAGCCCTATGAGTTGACGGCGGAAACCCTGCAGCCCTGCCAGTTGGATTTCATCCGGCGTGACGATTTCCTGCGCTTCCTGCAAAACCACGCCGACGCGTGCCTGAATGCGGCACAACATCTCAGCAAGAATTGCCAGAGCGCCTACGAGATGATCCGCTCGCTTGGGCTTTCGCATTCCGTTGCCGAGAAGTTGGCGCGGCTGCTGCTTGAGTGGTCGAGCGATGGAGATGCACGCAAGGAAGGGATCCGGATCAAAGTGTCGTTGACCCACGAAGAAATCGCGCAGCTGATCGGGACTTCGCGCGAAACGGTTACGCGAGTACTCGGTGAATTTCGCCACAAGAAGCTGGCGCAGTTGCGCGGCTCGACCTTAGTGATCCTGGACAAGCCCGCTTTGGAACGGATGATCGATACCTAGAAGTTGCGTTTTCCCTTCTTGGCGATTTCTGCGCCGTTAGTAAGAATCCCCGGATTACTGGCGTTACTTTACCCGTAACTGGCTCAGGCATAAGCTGCGGGCCATGGAACTGAATGCGCTTCTGATGTGCCGCGACCACGAATCGTTGCGCATGCTGGTAGCCGCGCTCGACGAATTTGGTATTGACGAGGAAGTCTGCACGACGGAACCAGAAGCCATGCAGTTGCTGGCTTTGGGCTACTACTCGGCGCTGGTGGTGGATTTCGATTTGCCGGGCGCAGCGCAGGTGGTGCGCATGGCTCACCTGGCTCCCGCCAAACGCCGGCCCGTGGTGTTCGCGCTGATTGGAGCGCAGACCGACATCTCCGGTACATTCCAGGCGGGCGCGAATTTCGTCTTGTACAAGCCGCTGGTCCGCGAACAGATGGAACGTTCGTTGCGTGCGGGACAGGCTTTCATGCGGCCGGACCGGAGGAAGTCCCGGCGCCAGAAAACCGAGTCCTTGGTGTATCTGCGCTTCGGCGACGTGTGCCCGGTGCCGGCGCTCGTGCTGGAGATCAGCGAAGACGGCCTGTCCGTGCAGGCTTCCGAGCCGTTGCCCGCAGCAGAACTTCCGCTGCGATTTATCCTGCCCGGTACAACGTACATGCTCGAAGGCAGCGGGGAAGTCACCTGGGCCGACGACGTGGGGCGCGGCGGAATTTTCTTTTCGAAAATGAGTCCGGCGGCGCGCCGGCAATTGAAGGCGTGGCTGGCGAAGCGGGACAAGAAGAAGCCGGCAAGGGTGCGGGCGGCCGCGCGCGCGCCGAAAGGGCGTGCAGCGGCGTCGGCGAATTGAGAGCCGTCTGGATCCTCAGGGGACTTGGCGATTGGAACACCGCGGCTAAAGCCGCACCTGATGGCGAGATGTTTCGGCACGCCTGAAGGCGTGCCCTGATACGAACCAATTGGCGCCGACTGACAGGTTGCGAGAAGTAGGCACCCTGGTCTCAGATTCTTCGAATGTCTGACCTCGCAGCAGGAACCCCAAGACCTAAGAGCTGTGATCCGTCAGGTAAGACCTGACACCTAACACCTAAGACCTGAAACCCAAGACCTGAGACCTGTGTCACCTGTCACCTGCTTTCCTGCTCTCCTGCTAAACTCGCCCTTCGACGTTGACAATTTCCATGAGCGAGTTGAATTTCCTTTCCGCCGTGGCCATGGCGGAGCAAGTCCGCCAGAAGAAAGTCTCCCCTGTTGAGTTAGTCGATGCCCACTTCGCTCGCATCGCCGATGAGAATCCGCGACTGAACGCATTCGTGGACCTGGACGAAGAGCGCGCCCGTCGTGATGCGCGCACGCTCGAGGCCGAGGCAGTTGCCGGCAAGATTCGCGGACCGCTGCACGGTGTTCCTGTCAGCATCAAGAGCTCGATCGATACGGAGGGACTGCGCTGCGAATCGGGTACGCGGCTGCGGGCCGGCCATGTCGCCGCGCGTGACGCTGTTCTGGTCTCTCGCTTGCGTGCGGCCGGTGCCATCGTGCTAGGGGTCACGAACACTCCCGAACTGTTGATGGCGTGGGAGACCGACAATCTTCTTTATGGCCGCACCAACAGTCCTTGGGATCTGGCGCGCACGCCGGGCGGTTCGAGTGGGGGCGAGGCGGCGGCGATCGCATCAGGCTGTTCGGCAGGTGGCGTGGGCAGCGACGGCGGCGGATCGATCCGCGTGCCCGCTCACTTCAGCGGCATCTGCGGATTGAAGCCGACACCGGGACGAATTCCATCGACCGGTCACTTTCCGGAGTCGGCGGGTCCGTTTGCTTTGCTCGGCGTGGTGGGGCCGATGGCGCGCACCGTCGCTGATCTGCAGACCCTGTTCGAGGTCATGGCCGGACCAGACGACGGTGATCCGTCGTCAGCGCCGGTTCCTCTGCGCAAAATTGCAGGTGAGGATCTGCGTCGAACCCGCATCGGATATTTTGAAGACGATGGCCGAACTCCGGTCACGCCCGAGACACGGGCGGCTATACGAACGGCTGCGGAAGCCTTGTCGCGTGCAGGATTCGAGGTTGCACCCTTCCGCCCCGACGGCCTGGAAGAAGCCCGCCAGTTGTGGTGGAAGTTATTCGGAACTGCGGGCGGCATGGTGTTGCGTCCGTTAACGGAAGGACGCGACAACGAACTTTCTCGGTTGCTGAAAGAATTTCTGGGATGGGTGGCCGCCGAGCCCCCGCATTCGGGCGACACGCTGCTCGACACATGGTTGCGGCGAGACATCGTACGCGGCCGGATCCTCGCGCAAATGGAGCAGTGCCCGATCCTGCTCTGCCCGGCCGCAGCAATTCCGGCCTTCCGGCATGGAGAGCGCAGCTGGATGATCGAAGGCCAGACAGTGAAGTATCTCGACGCATGGAGCTACGCGGAATTCTTCAATCTGCTGGGGAATCCCGGTGCCGTGGTCCCGGTCGGTCAATCACCGGAAGGCTTGCCGATCGGCGTGCAGATTGTTGGGCGACCGTGGGAAGAGGAGCTCGTGCTGGCAGTGGCGGCGGAGGTGGAGCGGGAATGCGGTGGGTTTCGTAAGCCATCTGCGGTCGGCGATGGCGGTCTTCGGGTGGAATAACGAAGAGTCAAATTGAGGTCTAATGTGGACACCAGATTCAGATGGACATTGCTTACCACGCCGCTGCTTCTTCTTGCGGGAGCGGTCGCGCAGGTACCACCACCAACGGCGGACGCCCCGGCCTTTGTGGCTCGTGGTGCATTCTTCGCCGTCGTGGTCGCCGATCTCGATGCAACTGAGTTTTGGTATAAATCGAAGCTCGGTCTTCACCGGGTGAAGCGGGGAAAATCGCCGCGCGTCCCGGCGGAAACCGTTGTCCTGGCCGGGCGCAATTTGTATGTTGAGCTGATTCATCATGACGGCAAACAGCTCTCGAGAATCGACAATGAAGATCCCGTGCCGCGCTTAATCAAAGCGGGCGTGATCGTCGCGCCCCGGGACTTCGATGTGGTAGCGGCCCAGCTCGAAAAACATGGCGTGAGCGCCACAATCTTCGAAGATAAAGAGATGGGCGTGCGGAGCTTCCTGGTGAAGGACAACGAGGGCAACCTCATCCAGTTTTTTACCCCACGCCAATAGATTTTTAAAAGAGCCGCTTACAGTCTTGCGGACCCGCGCGAGTCGCCAAGAACGGTGCGAGAGCCTCCTCCCGAGAACCCCCCGACTGATCTCGCCGCCTAGTATTTTTCTACTATTACCCCGGAAACCCCGCCGGAATTATCCTCGTTAGGCTCAAGGATTTACGCTCAGCGCGTTTGTGGGACGCGGCGGGCGGTTTCCGGTTCAGATCTTCATGTCATCTTTGCCCCGATCCATAGGACAGCGCATTTTGTTCGGCCTGGTTGCCTTCCTGACCGCGTCCGCGGTCTACCTGTACGCGTTTCCCCAGCAAAACGTTTTCTATGCCGTCATCGTGCTGCTGCATCTGGCAGCCGGCGTCGCTGCGACCGTGTTTTTTTTGCCCATGCTTGGCAGGCTGATGCGCGAAGGAAGTTGGCTGTCAGCCATCGGTTGGGCGCTGTTCCTGGTCGGCGCTGCGCTGGGATTTTGGCTTGTTCATACCGGGACGATCCGCTCCGAGTGGAAGTGGATGTACGCGCATATGCTCGCGAGCGCGGCGGCCTTGGCATTTCTGGTAGCCGAACGCCTCGGCAAGCGCGCTGTGTCGGGCTCGACTAGTGGCTCGCTGGTCATGCGGCTGGCAGCATGCCTGGTAGTGATCGCCGGTCTCGGCGCCGGCATGCGCTATCTGCGTGAAGCGCGCTGGGCCAACCATGCGCGCATCGAGAATCCCGAGATGCCGCCGCTGAACATGGAAGCCGGAGGGTGATGGACCGCAGGGTCCATTTTTCCCCAGTTCCGCGCAGGTGTACGGGCACAAGAAAATTCCCAGCAAGTTCTTCATGGAATCGGATTCGTGCAAGCGCTGCCATGAAGACATCTACAACCAGTGGTTCAGCTCGGCGCACCATTTCTCGTCGTTCAACAACCAGTGGTATCGCAAGTCGATCGAGTACATGCAGGACACGGTCGGCACCAAGCCTTCGAAGTGGTGCGGCGGTTGTCATGACCCGGCGGTGCTGTATGCGGGATTGATGGATACGCCGATCAAGCAGATCGTGCACACGCCGCCCGCGCAGGCCGGACTCGGCTGCATGATGTGCCACTCGATCGCCGCCGTGAAGTCGACCATGGGGCAGGGGGATTTTTATCTGGAGTATCCCGAACTGCATGAGCTGGCGGCCAGCAAAAATCCGGTTGTGCGCTACATGCACGATTTCCTGGTGAAGCTGAATCCGGAGCCGCACCGGCGCGCGTTTCTGAAGCCCTTCATGACGACGCAGACTGCGGAGTTCTGCTCGTCGTGCCACAAGGTGCATCTTGACGTGCCGGTGAATCACTACCGCTGGATTCGCGGGTTCAACGAGTACGACAACTGGCAGGCGAGCGGAGTCTCGGGACAGGGCGCGCGGTCGTTCTACTATCCGAAGAAGCCGCAGCAGTGCGCCGATTGCCACATGCCGCTGGAGCGCTCAGCCGACATGGGCAACATCAATGGCAGCGTGCATTCGCATCGCTTTCCGGCTGCCAACACCGCGCTGCCCACGGCGAACGAAGATGCTGTGCAGCTGAAGGCGACCGAAGATTTTCTGAAGGCGGGCATTCTGAGCGTGGATATTTTTGCGCTCTCGCCTGCACAGGCCGTGAGCAAAGCTGCTGCAGCGGGCGAGAACGAGATGGCGACTACGTTCGCGGTGGGCGAAGAGGCGGAAGCGAAGATCGACTCCGGGCGGCGCGGGCGGAGAAGCCGCTCCTGTGACGGCGCCTCTGAATCGCGTGCAGCCTGCGCTGCGGCGCGGAGACACGGTGCGCGTCGATGTCGTGGTGCGCACGAAAAAGATCGGACACTTTTTCCCGGGCGGCACGGTCGATGCCTACGATACCTGGCTCGAACTGAAAGGCACCGACGACAAGGGACAGACCGTCTTCTGGAGCGGGATGGCGGAAGACGGCGGCAAGGGTCCGGTTGAGAAGGGCGCGCACTTTTACCGCTCATTGCAGATCGACGAACACGGCAATCCCATCAACAAGCGCAATGCCTGGGCCACGCGCTCCGTGGTCTACGTGCGGCTGATTCCGCCCGGGGCCGCCGACACGGTGCACTACCGCGTGCACATTCCCGGAAAACGCCGGCAACAAGATCACGCTGCACGCGCGCTTGTGCTACCGCAAGTTCGCCTGGTGGGGAACGCAGTTCTCTTTCGTGGGACAACCCGATGCGGCGCATCCCGAGCAGGTCACGCCCAGCTACGATGACCGCAGGTTCACGCTCGATGCGGCGTTGACGGGTGTCTCGGCGAAGCAGGAAAAAATTCCGGACGTGCCGATCGTCGCGCTGGCTGAAGATGAGGTGACGCTTGCCGGTTGCCGCGAAGGGCGCGGCGGCCGGCTTGCCTAAGGTCGAGCTCAAGCCCGAAGACTGGCAGCGCTGGAACGACTACGGCATCGGATTATTTCTGCAGGGCGATTTGAAAGCCGCGCAGGCAGCGTTTCTGAAAGTCACCGAGATCGATCCGAAGAATCCGGACGGCTGGGTCAATCTTGGACGCACCGCCGTGCAGGAAGGCGACATGGACGCGGCGCGCACCGGTGCTCGAGAAGGCGCTGGCCATCAGTCCCGATCTGGCGCGCGCGCATTATTTCTACGCGAGAGTGCTGCGGGCTGATGGGAAGTATGAGGACGCCGCGAATCATTTGCGGACCGTACTCGCGCAGTATCCGCGCGATCGCGTGGCGTTGAATGATCTGGGGCGCATCCTGTTTCTGGAGCGCAAGTACTCCGACGCGGTGAAGCAGCTTGAGGCCGTGCTGGCGATTGATCCCGAAGATCTGCAGGCGCACTACAACCTGATGCTCTGCTACAACGGATTGGGCAACGAGAAAGCGGCGAAAGAACATCAGGCGCTGTACCTGCGGTTCAAAGCGGACGAGGCGTCGCAGACGATTACGGGCAAGTATCGGCAGTTGCATCCGGAAGACAACAATGAGCGGCAGACGATCCACGAGCATGTGTCGGTGGCGTTGAACGGTGCTGGGGCTGCGCAATCGGGAACTCGAGGCGTGGTGGCGAAGCTCACCTCAGGGGCTAAAGCCCGCTCCAAAACCGGCATGAGTGGCACGACTGAAGTCGTGCCCTTCCCGAGCACGAGGCCAAACATTGGCCCAAGCACGAGCCAAGTAGGCACTGTTAGATCTTCTGGCGGGCAGAACCGATAGCGACCCCACGGCTTTCATGAATAGAATTCAGATCACCATTTGTTTACTAGCGTCATGCTTGACGGTTTCGGCCGTTGCGCAGAACGTGCAGTTTCGTGACATCACCGCGCAGGCCGGAATTCATTTCGTTCACAACAACGCCGCGTTCGGGAAGAAGTGGCTGCCCGAGACGCTTGGCGCCGGGTGCGCCTTCATCGATTACGACAACGACGGCTATCCCGACATCTTGCTGGTGAATGGGGAAGACTGGCCGGGGCACGCAAAAACTCCGTCGACCCTGAAGCTCTACCACAACAACCACGACGGCACGTTCACCGACGTCACCCGCAAGGCCGGGCTGGCGGTTTCGATGTTCGGCATGGGCGTGGCGGTCGGCGATTACGACAATGATGGACACGATGATCTGTTTATCACCGCGCTCGGCCAGAGCCACCTGTTCCACAACAACGGGAACGGGACGTTTACCGATGTAACCAAGTCTGCGGGACTGTGGGGGCCGAACGAGCTTTCGACCAGCGCGGCCTGGGTGGACTACGACCGCGACGGCAAGCTGGATCTGGTGGTCGCGAACTACGTGCAGTGGTCGCAGCAGACCGATATCTATTGCACGCTCGATGGTGCGCATAAGTCGTATTGCACGCCGGAGTCGTACAAAGGAGTGTCGGCGCGGGTCTGGCACAACCTGGGAGACGGGAAGTTCGAGGATGCGACCCAGAAATCCGGACTCAGCGATCCAACTTCGAAGAGCCTGGGCGTGGCGATCCTCGACTACAACGGCGACGGCTGGCCCGACATCCTGCTGGCCAACGATACCCAGCCCAACAAGCTCTATCTCAATAAGCAGAACGGAACGTTCGAAGAGAAGGCCGTGGCGGCAGGCATCGCCTTCAGCGAAGACGGCGTGGCGCGCGCGGGCATGGGCGTGGACACGGGCGATTACGACCGCTCGGGCCGTCCCAGCCTGATGATCACCAACTTTGCGAACCAGATGATTTCGCTCTACCACAACGAGGGCAATGGTCTGTTCGTCGATGAGGCACCGCGCTCGGAAGTTGGGCGCAATACTCTCGTGACGCTGGGCTTCGGCTGCTTCTTCTTCGACTACGACAACGATGGCTGGCCCGACATCTTCGTTTCCGATGGCCACATTGAAAACGAAATCGAGCGCGTGCAGAAGCGCGTTGCGTACGCCGAGCCGCCGCATTTGTTCCGCAATCTCGGCGGCGGGAAGTTTCAGGAAGTCACCGCGCAGATGGGGTCGGCTTTTGCGAGTGCGAAGGTCGGCTCGTGGTGCGGCTTACGCCGACATCGACAACGACGGCGCGCTCGACGTGCTGGTCACGACGAACGGCGGGCGGCCTTGGCTCTTCCACAATGAAGGGCAGACCAATCACAGCCTGCGCATCAAACTCGTGGGCACGAAATCGAATCGTGACGGGATCGGCGCGGTGGTGCGCGTGACTTCGGGCGGCGCGAAGCAATGGCAGATGCTGCGCAGCGGTTCGAGTTATCTGTCGGCCAGCGAGTTGGTGCTGACGTTTGGGTTGGGGAGCGCGACCAAGGCGGACGCAGTTGAGATTCAGTGGCCGAGCGGGCAGGTGGAGAAGCTTTCTGGAGTTGCGGGCGATCAGACAGTGACGGTGGAGGAAGGCAAGGGAATGGTGGGGACTCGCGCGTACGGGAAGCCGCGTAAGGTTGAGCGAGCAGCTGGCGCGAAGGCTTCGAGTCTGCCGTAGATCGCGTCGATGACGAGGTGGCGTGAAGGGAATGTGGAGGCCGTCAATTGAGCGTATGGCATGTTCAACGGTGTCCGCGCGCTCGCAAAGAGCAAACCTCAGGGGCTAAAGCCCAGTGTTGGGCGGACACAATCGGCACGGCTGAAGCCGTGCCCTTCCCATACGCTAGATGTTCGGGGAAGGGCCCGACTTTAGTCGGGCCATAAGATTTGCGGAGTAGAGTCGGCTTCAGCCGCTGAGGTTTGCTTTTGCTCGTCGCACGGCTCGTTGCGGTAGGATGAACGGTCGCTGTCATCGCTATTAGACTTGCTGGCGACGCATTCTCGATCATGAGACTGAGAGTCTGGATCTGGACATTTGGATTGGCCTTCGTCGGGTATGCGCTCGGAGGCAGGGGCGGTTCCGCCAGCCCGGCGCGCGAGACGATGGGCGCGATCCTCGGAGCCGTCACCGGATTTTGCGTGGGCTGGGGACTGCAACGACTCCTCGATCTGGGCCGCCGGCGCTGACATGTTCCGCAAGCGCCGCAAGAATTCTGGAGTTCCATCACACATCATGAAATGGTTCCGTCGTTGCGCTTCTCGCTGTTCTCGTCCTGCTGGCGGCCGGATTTTTCGCGGCCGCACCTCATCGTGCTGCCGATGGGGACGCCGCGGCCAAGGTTGCCGAAGCCGCGCGGCTGAACAACATCGGCGTCGCCTACATGAACCAGCAGTTGTTCGAGAAGGCGCTCAAGCAATTCGAGGCGGCCGCCGCACAGGATCCGAAGCTGCTGATTGCGAAGTTGAATCGCGCCGTCGCGCTGCTCAACCTGCAGAAAGTCGATGATGCCAAGACGATCCTGGAGGAAGTGACCAAGCAGGATCCCAAGGACGCGCATGCCTGGTACAACCTCGGCCTGCTTTCGAAGAACACGAATGAAACCGATGCGGCCATTGACGGCGTTCAAGCACGTCACCGAAGTCGATCCGAACGACGCCGACACCTGGTATTTCCTGGGCACGGCGTACGCGCAGGCCAAGCAGTATCCGCAGGCGATTGACGCGTTTGAGCACGCGCTCAAGCTGAACCCGCTGCACGCCTCGGCGGAGTTCGGCATCTCGCGCGCCTACCAGCAGTCGGGGAACACCGACATCTCGCGCGAGCATCTGAAGAAGTTTCAGTACATCAAGGACAACAAGCTGGGCTCGCCCATGAGTTTGTCGTATGGAGAGCAGGGCCAGTATTCGCGCGCGGAGGAATCGGCGGGCGTGGTGGAGAAGGTGCCGGCGCAGATTCCGGTGAAGTTTGTGGATGTGACGCAAGAAGCCGGATTACCCCTCAAGGTCGATGCGAATCCAGGAACCGGCGCGTGCTTTCTTGATTACGACAATGATGGAAAGATTGATCTCTTTCTGGCGACTGGTGGATCTGATGGCAGGTCAGTTCTTCTACACAATCTAGGAAATGGAAGGTTTGAGGACGCCTCAAGCAAACTTGGCATTGATTCGTCCCTAACAGTGAAGGGATGCACGGCAGGTGACTATGACAACGACGGTTTTCCCGATCTGGCGATTAGTGCGTCAAGCGAGATTCGTTTACTACACAACGAAAAAGGTGCCAAGTTCCAAGATGTAACGGAGGCAGCGAAGCTCTTCAGCCCACGTGTCGCGGGAAGTGCCGGGCTGATTTGGACCGGCCTGAACTTCATTGATTACGACCATGACGGAGATCTGGATTTAGTCGGTATTGCAGAGGCTGCACTGCTGGTAGTGGGCGGGGAATCAAGGGTCCTTCCCCATCCTGCAAAAATGTGGCGTAACAATGGCGATGGCACCTTCACAGATGTGAGCGACGACCTGGGATTATCGAAGGCGCTTGCAAGAAGTAGTGTTGGAACTGACTACAACAACGACCGTGCGGTAGACATAGTGGTCACCGGATCGGAGAACGGTCCCACAATCTTTGAGAATCCTCGGGAGGGCAAGTTTCCTGCGCGACAGCCATGGTCTTCTGCGATGCCGAGCGCAACATTTGCAGTCGCCGTGCTCGATTTCAACCACGACGGGTGGATGGATTTAGCGTTTACGTACGATGGTGCACCCGGAATTTCGCTCTGGCGGAACAATCAGGGCAAGATCATTCGACCAAATCTCTCTTCCCAGGATCGACTGGGTCCGCGCCTTCGGCGTCGCCGCCTTCGACTACGACAACGACGGTTGGGTCGATCTCGTTGCTGTCGGCGAAACCAAAGACGGCAAGGGCGAAGTGCGCCTCTTCCGCAACCTCGGTCCCGACGGCTTCAAAGACGTCACCGCCGACGTCGGCCTCGACAAGATTCAACTGAAAGATCCCCGCGCCATCATCACCGGCGACTACGACAACGATGGCGCCGTCGATCTGCTCATCACGCAGAATCACGGCCCCGCGGTGCTGCTGCGCAATGAGGGCGGCAACAAGAACAACTGGCTGCGCCTGAACCTGAAGGGGCTCAACGACAACAAGTCGGCGATCGGCACCAAGGTCGAAGTGTTCGCGGGCGCGAACCGGCAGAAGTTTGAGATCTACGGGTCGTCGGGATACCTCGGGCAGAACTCTCCTTACCTGACCGTCGGCCTCGGACAGGCCAAGCAGGCCGACGTGGTGCGCATGCTGTGGCCCACCGGCGTGCTGCAGGA
Source organism: uncultured Acidobacteriota bacterium (assembly GCA_963745435.1). Classification (GTDB taxonomy): domain Bacteria; phylum Acidobacteriota; class Terriglobia; order Terriglobales; family Acidobacteriaceae; genus Gp1-AA133. The sequence continues at coordinate 152,557 of CAVUXK010000015.1, forward strand.
TGAGATCGAAGTCGCCGCCAATCGCGAGCAGTGCCGTATCCTCGAACTCGACCGACGCGGCAGTTCCTGCCCGACGTTGTTTGTCTGGGATGGCCACCACTACGAACTGGTCGGCGACATGATTGGCGCGGGCGTGGTCGGCCACTGGGTCGGGCCGAACGAGCGCAACGTGCCGCGTCCGGCGGAGTACATCAAGGTGGATCGCAACGCCATTCACGAAAAGGACGGCAAGCTCAGCTTCCGCCTGATGGAGCCGATGGAGGAGGCTGTCTATCTCGACGAAGTGAAGCTGCTGGCGGTCGATCACCCGGCCGCGTTCGACGTGTTTCCCAACGAATACTTCGCCAGCAATCCGCCATTTCCGCCGTTCCGCGTGATTCAAAGCCAGGGCGCGCATCCGCCTGCGGCGGCGCGCGACGAGCATGGGCACGATCTGATGCCGTCTCTTGCCGCGCACAAATACTTCGGCGACTTCGAACTCCTGCCCTTCCACGGCTTCACCAAGATGCACTCGCTCGAACTCGATCTCGGCGAACCTTATCGCGGAGGGCCGCTCGTTCTGCTGATGCACGGCGTCACCGAATACTTCACGGCGACCAGCGTCTACGCGGCGCACCAGGCCAAGGTCGAAGCCATCGCGCCGTACGTCGAAGCGCTCAACGCGCAGGGCAAGTGGGTGCGCGTTGTCGACGACATGGGATTCCCCGCCGGCGGCCCGCGCACAATCACGCCCGACCTCACGGGCAAGCTGCCGCTGGGCACGACGAAGATTCGCATCACGACCAACCTGCAGGTTTACTGGGACAGCATCCTGATCGATCGCAGCGCGCAGAACGGCAAGGTGCAGCTGACGGCAATTCCGCTCGCGAATGCGAACCTGAACTTCTACGGGCACCCGCGGCAGACCGAAGGCGAGCCGCGCGGCAACGTGAAGTATGTCTACGAAGAGGTCAGTCCAACGGGCCCATTCGCGCGCCAGGCGGGCGACTACACGCGCTACGGCGACGTGCTGCCGCTGCTCACGTCGTTCGACGATCGCATGGTGGTCTTTGGCACCGGAGACGAGATCGCGCTGGAGTTCGATCCGGCGAAACTTCCCGCGCTGCCCTCAGGATGGACTCGCGACTACTTCTTCCTGGTGAAGGGCTACGAGAAGGACATGGATTTCTACGCGGCCGACGGCTTCACGGTCGAGCCGCTGCCGTTCAAGGCGATGAAGGGATATCCGTACAAGGAGTCGTATCCGCTCGACCTGGAACACTTGAACTATCTGCTCGAGTACAACACTCGGCATGTTTCAGGGAATGAGGAGCGGGGGTACTCGTATCGATACCCCAGTCGCTAGTCGTCAGTCGCTAGTCGCTGGCAACCCTACATCAACCGACGTCGAGCGGGTGTGGCCAGCTGCACAAAAAGTCTCGATGCTCTCTGTGCCGTCTGTGGTGATCGCTTTTATCGTTTGCGGCTTATCTTCGCGCAGAATTCTTCGACGGTGGTAAGCATCGAGTCGCCTGCGAACTCCAGGCTGGCGATCGAGCGTGCGGCCGCGTCGGCGTGGCCAAAGCCGCAGGCGTCTTTAATGATCACCGGGATGTAGCCGAGATCGGCGCCGTGGCGCGCGGTCGGTTCGATGCCGATTTCCATGGCGATGCCCGCGATCGCGAAGGCGCGAATGTTGCAGTCGCGCAGCGCGATGTCGAGCGGCGTGCCCTCAAACGCCGACATGGTGATCTTGTCGAAGATGGCTTCGCTGGGCAGTGGCTCTAGTTCTTGAACAATCGGAAAGCCGGGCGCGTCGCGCAGAAACCACGGCTTGATCTCTTCGACGGTCTTCACTCGCTGCCACGCCATCGCCGTGCGCAACTGAAATGCGCCCATCAATTCCTTCGGCAGCGAGAGGTGGCGCGTGAAGAACACGCGCACGCCCGCAGCGCGCGCCGCGCTCAGCACCTGCTGAACTTTCGCAGTGATCTGGGCACCGTCTTTCACCTGCTTCACGATGCCGACCTGCATGTCGTAGACGATCAGCGCCAGCGAGGACGGAGTCGCAGACGTCGTCGAGGGTTTGGGGAATGTTGAGTCCGAAAGCGTGCTGCATGATGAGGGCGATCTCCCGAGGAAATTCTACTGGAAGAAAGAGGACGGGAGAGCGAGCGCTTGTACCCTCCACGACTCATCGTCGTTGGAGGGACGGGCGTCTCGCCCGTCCAGCGGGCGGGGACGCCCGCTGCTCCATCGATCAGTGTCTACTGCAGGGCCTGAGACCTGACACCTGTCACCTGTGACCTGTCTTTCACTCCATCGCCTTCGCCAGATCCTTCCATCCCACTAGCACGAACCCCTGGTCTTTCAGGAACTTCTGGAACTCGAGGCTTTTGACCATGTCGAAGTCGTGTTGCCGCCAGGCGGCGCCCCAGTCGGGATGGTCGGAGGTGGCTCCGCGCATTTCGTCGTCGTCGTAAGCGAGGTGCACGATGACTTGATAGACGCCCGGTCCGAGGGGCGCGAGTTGCTTCTCGTACCATGCGGTCCATTCTTTCGGATCGACGCCCGGGCCAATTTCTAGGACACGATCCACCAGGATTTTCGCGTCCGGCATTTGACCCGCTGTGGGCGCTGCATGCTCGGGACCGGTGCGCGCGTCAAGAATCGGGACGTGGAAGTCGTCTCCGAGCTTCTGATAGATCGAAAAGAAGGTGGGCGTCTGGAAGAGGGCGCCCATGTGGGTGTCGAGGTGGGTTACGTGGACGCCGAATTTCTGGGCGCGTTCGATCTGCGCGCGCAACTCGGCCTCGACTTCGGCGGGCTTCGCGTTCTTCACGACCTCGGGCGTGTCGAGCGGAAGATAGTTCTGGTCGTCCAATAGCGACGGAACCTTATCGCGCGAACTCACCGGTCCCCAGCGGAATTGCGTCCACTCACTGTTGAGCGCCTGGTGGATGCCCAGGTCGGCGTCGGGGTGCGCCTTCGCGAAGTTGGCCGCCTCCAGAAACCAGGGACAGGGCACGAGGATGCTGGCTGAAGTGATCCATTTCTTCTCGATCGCTTCCGAGATGGCCCGGTTGACGGAGTGATTCATGCCGAAGTCGTCGGCATGGAGAATCAGCAGGCGGGCGCTTGCGGGATAGCCCAGGCGCTCTGGCACAGACTTGCCTGGCGATTGGGCGAACGATGATGCGACGGCGCAGGCGAGAAAACCGGCGATGGCTAGACGGGGGAAGTTCATGTTGATCCTCGCAACGAAAAGCTCTTAACCGCGAAGTTCGCTAAGGACCGCCGCGAAGGTCGCTGAGAAAAGCAAAATCTTAAAACGCAGAGGGCGCGGAGAACGGCCGCAGAGGGCGCTGAGAACCGCTCCCGAGAATCCCAGTAGAAGTCGCAGAGTGCTCACGCTTCTTCTGGCGGCAGGTCGAAGTTCACCAGATCGCCGCGGAAGCCTCGCGTCTTCCATGCGCCGAAGGCGATGCCCACCGCCATCCAGATCGCGCCTGCGATCTTCGCTGGACGGCTCAGGTTCAACCAGAGCAGCAGGCAGATCAGGAATCCCGCAACCGGCGGGAATCAGGTAGGTCAGTTTCTTTTCCGGCTCGCGCACGTAGTAGCGCATGAAGGCGGCCGCGTTTACGCCCATGAACGCGATGAGCGCTCCGAAGTTCAGCATCTCGGCGCCCAGGCCGTAGCTGAACAGGCCGACGCTCACCAGCAGCGCGGCTGCGAGCGCAATTACGCCGACGAAGATCACGTTATTGCGGGGCACGTGGTGCTTCGGGTCAATGGCTCCGAAGAAGGATTTTGGAAGCGCATTGCTTCGCCCCATGCCGTAGAGCAAGCGCGCTGCGCCAATTTGTGCGCCCAGGCCAGAGCCGAAGTTGGCGACCAGCAACGTGAATCCCATGATGGCAAACATCGGCATCCAGGTGCGCCCGGCGACGAAGGTGAATGCCGTGTCGCTGTTGGGGAACGGCTCGCTCGCCGGCCATACCAGTTGGGCCGCATAGACCTCCACTGCTGAGAGAATGCCGATCACTACGCACACGAGCACGGTCGCGAAAAGGATATTGCGCCGCGGGTTCTCGGCTTCTTCGGAGAGCGTCGAGATCCCGTCGAAGCCGATGTAGGTCAACACGGCGATAGACGTGCCGCCGAGCACAGCCCGCATGTCCCAGGTTTGCGGATCGTAGAACGGTCGGGTAAAGAAAGCAGCGCCCTCATGCGGGTGTCCGAAGATGTATCGCGCGGCGGCCACGAAGAAGATCGTGATCACCACGCCCATCCCGGTGGCGAGCAGGGTATTCACGCGGGCAGATGTCTTCACGCCCTGAATATTCATGAACGTGAATACTCCGGCGAAGAAAATAGCCCAGACTGCATACGGGACGTTGGGCGCGAACACGTGGGCCTGCTGGCTGCACCACACGATGCAGATCATGGGATTCAGCATGTAGTCCATGACCATGCTCCAGCCGGTGACGTAGCCGAGCGCGGGGTTGATCTCCTGACCCACGTAAGTGAAGGCTGAGCCTGCGCTGGGATAGGCACGCGCCATGCGTCCATAGCTGATGGCCGTGAAGAGCATCGCGACCATCGCAATAAGAATGGTCGTGACCACGTGGCCGCGTCCGCGATCGCTCAAGACGCCGAACACCGACATCGGCGCAACCGGCTGAATCACGATCACGCCGTAAAGGATCAGGTCCCAGAGAGTGAGGGTGCGCCGAAGGCGTGGCGCGCTGGCGGTGTTGGCGGTCGGATTGGTTGCCATGGGCTCCTTGGGGCAGTCGCTAGTCGCTAGTCGTCAGTCGTCGGCGAAGCAAGGTCCTCGTCTCGATGGAGCGACGGGCGTCCTCGCCCGTCGGCACGAGACCATCGTAGAGCGCCAATCAGTGTACATTCCAGCCGCTTACTTCCACGACAGGTTTTGCATTGCCCAGTTCACTGGTGCGATAGCTGGCGGTGAGTTCGCGTTTTTCTCCGGGCAATAGCGAGACGTAGTTGTCTTCCCACACAACAGGGACAATTTCTTGCCCACCCTTGCCCTTGCTGACTTTCACATGGACAAAGAACGCGAGCGACTTGCTTGGGTTCTCGAGCGTGACGTGCGTGACTGACTCTTCTCCCTGCCGCACCGTGCGGCTGGCCGTCTTCAGGTCAACCTTCGGCAGTTTGCTCAACGCGGTGTAGTCGGCGAACTGCGAAGTGGGAGTGGTGAACCAGTTCGATTTTTCCCAGTCCAGAGTTTCTGGCTTGGTTGAGAGCCAGTAGAAATTCGATCCCACGACTTTCCCCGAATCATCCTGCAGGCGCAAAACCAGGAAGTAGACGGGGCTGGCTTCGTCGAGCGCAGGAAGCGTGAGGACTTTGGAGGTGCTGTCAGCGGATACGTCGACCGGCGAATCCTGCGAGAACTTCTCCGCCATGTCCAGGTTGTAGAGCTTAGTGGTCAGCTTTAGCCCTTTCACATCTTCGTAGCGGCTGCTCACGATCCAAACCGACCGGTCGTCGTAGGCGTACATCGGGTGCAACGGTTCCATGGCGCGCTTGGCGCCGAAGTAGCCGCCGCCCGGCCGCAGGTAGTAGTCGTACAGGTGCCAGATAACGGAGGGCCACGCGTTGTTCAGCATCCATTGAATGACGCCCGTCGAGGTGTACTTGTTGTGGCTGTATGCCTCGAACATCGCGCGGATGCCTTCGTAGTTCATCAGCTGCGCTTTGAGGACGTAGTCTTCCAGCGTGTCAGCCTTGCCGTAGCGCGCGGTGAGCGCGTCGCTGTAGACGTGAATATCTTTGAACTCGCCGCCGCCCGCATGGAAATTCCACCAGTCGTCGATCGGCCACAGGTGATCTTTGGGGAGCATGGTGCGCAGCGAGTCGATCTCCGGAACGGCCGGGCCGGGGCTGGTTTCGGTGTTGAAGCCGTAGGCTCCGCCGCAGCCGCCTGGATTGCAGTGGTGGTCGCCGTTGATCTTGTCCTCACTCCAGTACGAAGGCGCGACGTACTCGTAGGGTCCGGTCATCTTTACGCCGCTCTCGCCCGAGACCGTCGTCGGCTTGGCGGTCGCGGAGGATACCGTCGGGTTGGGGAAGTGCAACTCCTTTTCGACTGCCAGGTACATTTCCTCGACGTCGGGCGGCGGAGGATTGTCGCTGCCGTTCAGCCACATCACGACGCTGGGATGGTTGCGCAGGCGATAGATCTGAGACTGCAGGGAAGCTTTGGCGATGTCGAAGTCCTGCGGCTTCCACTTCGCCCAGTGCTCCCAGTGATCGCAGCAGCACCAGCCGGCCATCACCAGCACGCCCTCGCGATCGGCGCGCTCGAAGAATTCATCGGTCTCGAGCTTGCCCTCGAGCCGGATCGTGTTCAGGCCCATGTCGCGGACGTAGCGGAACTCGTCGGCCAGCCGTTGTGAGTTCTCGCGCAGCATCATGTCGGGAGACCAGCCGCCGCCGCGGATCAGAATCTTTTTTCCGTTGATGGAGAAGACGCGTCGCTGGTTCTCGTTTAACTGCGATGTGACTTCGCGGATGCCGAACTTCGTTTCCGCCCGATCCGAAGTCTTGCCATCGGTCACGAACTCCATCTTCAGGGAATAGAGTTCCGGCTTGCCCATCTGCACGGGCCACCAAAGGCGCGGCGTGGTCAGGTTCAACTGCGAAAATTTCTCGGGTTCGAACGTGACGTCTTTGTTTTCGCCCGGCGCAAGTTCCACGTCCTGAGAGAATTCAACTTTGTCGATGGTGCCTTTGAGCGTGCCCTTCACCGCTTCTTTGCTGCCGTTCTTCAGCAGGGCCGTCGCCGTGAGTTGCGCGTTGCCCGAAGCGTCCACGTGCGATACGACCGTCGGATAGCGCAGCGCGACTGGACCGCTGGCGCTCACGTAAACTGCGCGCCATAAGCCCCATATTCTTGTCGGGCGGTGCGGGGTTCCAATCGACGAACGTGATGGCCAGATCGTTCTCGGTGGGCGCGAAGACTTCGACCGCAAGAACGTTCTCCGCGCCGTGCTTCACAGAGTCGGTGATGTTGAATTCGTAGGTCCGCCAGGCTCCGGCGACGTCATCGGACTTCGCGATCTGCTTCCCGTTCAGCCAGATATTCGCCCGGTAATTGATCCCGCGAAAGTTCAGCCAAAGCGTTTTGCCCTTGTAGCTCGCCGGCACGGAAAACGTCTTGCGATACCACCACGAAAGCAGATACGGGCTGTCGGGCGCCATCGCAATGTTGGAGAAGTTCGCGCCGATCGGGTATGTGACGCCCGGCATCTGCCGCAGATTCATTCCGTAGGTCGGGTCAGGCAAGACTTTGTGCTTCACGAGCGCGCTGACCACCGTGGTAGGAACGGTGACGGGATACCAGCCCTTGGGCTCGAATCCGGGCTTGGAGAGCGTTTCACCGCCCTGATCGACCTTGCGGGAGGACTGGAGCATCCAGCCGGCATTAAGTTCGAGTTTGTCCGCGTTTGCAGCAGCGCGCGGCGCCTTAACCTGCGCCTCAACGGCAGGCAGCAGCAGGGCGAGCGTCACAGAGACGGCCCACAACAGGGAACGAAGTTTCATGGATGAGTCCTCGTGAACGGAGGTCGAGAAACGGGAACGCAGGTGGAGCGCAAGATGCACAGTTGGATAACACGTTTTATTGATACGTTTCAATAGCTGTTTTTCCGGGCTAGTCCCGTGCCCTATCGGTACGCTTCCCGGTACCGCGACTGCCAACGTCTTAACAGCCCCTTAGTTTATAATCTTCTATTCCGCCCCCCAACATTCTGGAGTGAACAAGACGCCATGATTCGTTTTCTGCAAACCCAAGGCCCCACCAAGAAAATTATCCTGAGCTCGCTGCTGCTGATCATCTGCGGTGGCATGGTCATCACACTGATTCCCGGCGGGTTGGGCTCCGACATTATGGGCCAGCCCAGCCAGGGCGTGGTCGCCAAGGTGGCCGGCCAGGACATCACCGTCCAGGAAGTGCGTGACCGCGCTCGCGCGCTCGCCGAGCAGCAGGTCGCCCAGTACGGTCCCATGGGCAAGCAGTTGCTGCCCATGATCATGCCGCGCGCCATCTCGCAGTCGGTCGAGCAGATGATCACGGGCAAGGCCATCGTGGCGGAAGCCGATCGCATGGGCCTGAAGGCCACCGACGAAGATGTTCGTGACGAATTGCAGCATGGCCGTTACGCGGCAACCCTGTTCCCTAACGGCAAGTTCATTGGCGAGCAGGCTTACGCAAGTTTGCTGCAGCAAGCGAACCTGACCGTCTCATCATTTGAGGCCGACGTAAAGAACGAGATTCTGGAGCAGAAACTGGCTGCCCTGATTACGGGCAGCGCGTCGGTATCGGACGCCGAGATTCGCCAGGATTTCCAAAAGCGCAACACCAAGGTGAAGTTCGACTACGCCGTGTTGTCGCAGGACGATATCCGCAAGGGGCTGCATCCGACCGACGAAGAGCTCAACGCCTTCTATACGCGCAACCAGGCGCGCTACAAGGACTCCATTCCGGAGAAGCGCAAGGTCCAGTACGTTTTCCTCGACAAGAGCAAGATTCTTGGCCAGGTGCAGGTGTCGCCGGAGGAACTGAAGGCGTACTACGAGCAGCACCGCGATCAGTATCGTGTTCCCGACGAAGTGAAGGTAGCCCACATCCTGATCAAGACTCCCGCCGGCGGTGCCGACGGCAAAGTCGATGAGAAGGGCGTGGAAGAGGCGCGCAAGAAAGCCGAGGACGTCCTGAAGCAACTCAAGGCCGGCGGCAAGATGGACGATCTCGCGAAGAAATATTCCGACGACCCGGGCAGCGCGAAACAGGGCGGGGAACTGGGCTGGATCGGCCGTGGGCGCACGGTTCCGGAATTTGAGAAGGCAGCTTTCTCGCAGGCTCCGGGGCAGACCAGCGACCTGGTGAAGAGCTCGTACGGATTCCACATCATCCGCACGGAAGACAAGCACGAAGCGCATCTGAAGACGCTCGACGAAGTGAAGGGCGAAATCGAACCTCTGATCAAGCAACAGAAAGCTGCGCGCATGATGGAAGCTGCCGGCAATTCGTTGCTCGAGCAGGCGCGCACCCAGGGCCTCGACAAAGCGGCGGCGGCCAAGAGTTTGAATGTGGTCACCACCGACTTCGTTGGCCGCAGTGACGTGTTGCCCGGTATTGGAGCGTCTCCCCAGTTGATGGACGCGATTTTCTCCGAGCGCGAAAAGTCGCCGCCCGACATGGCGCAGTTGAGCCAGGGCGCGGTGGTGTTCGTGGTCGACGGCATCAAGCCGCCGGCGACGCCGTCCTTCGAAGAAATTCGTTCCAAGGTGGATGGCGAGTTTAAGAATGAGCGCGCCAGCATCCTGCTCAATCAGAAAACGCAGGAACTTTCCGATCGCGCGAAGTCGGAACACGATCTGAAGAAGGCGGCGAAGGAACTGGGAGCCACCATGAAGACCAGCGACTTCGTCCTGCCCGACGGCCAGGTGCCCGATGTGGGCAGTATGGCCGGCCAGGCGTCGGTTGCATTCTCCATGAAGCCGGGTGAAATCAGTGGCCCTGTAAATGCCGGGAATAATGGTGTAGTGCTTAGCGTTCTCGAAAAACAGGAACCGACCGATCAGGACTTCGCAGCCAAGAAAGATCAGATCCGCGACGGCTTGCTGCGGGCTAAGCAGCAGGATCTTTTCGAAATGTTCATCTCGAACCTTCGCCAGCAGATGGAAAAATCAGGCAAGATCAAAATCAACGAGCAGGAAATGAAGAACCTCACCAAGGGGCAAGGCGGGGGAGACGTAGGCTTCTAAACAGCAAAACGGCGGGCACGCTCCGGCGTGCCCGGCAACACTCCGCAACGTAGTTTCCTCGATGTAAGAACCGGGTGACCTCCGAAGAACCATGCCATTCGCGCGCGCCACAGGAATTCTTCTGCATCCCAGTTCGCTTCCTGCGCGCGGGGGCATCGGTGACTTCGGTCCGGCAGCCTACGAGTTTGTTGATTTTCTCGCCGCAGCCGGGCAGGGATTGTGGCAAGTGCTGCCGCTCGGTCCGCTGGGCTATGGCAACTCCCCGTATTCGGCCACTTCGGCATTCGCCGGCAATCCACTCCTGATAAGTCTTGAACGTCTGGCGCAACACGGCTGGATTGACCAGGGCCGCGTTGCGAACCTGCCCGAAGCCAATGGTCCGGTCGAGTACGAGAAAGTCTTCTTCAGCAAGATGCCTCTGTTGGCCGAGGCGGCGCGTAACTTCTCGAAGAACATGCAGGGCGACGCTCGCGCCCGCTTCGAACGCTTCTGCAGTGAGAACAAAAACTGGCTCGACGATTTCGTGCTGTTCGACGCGCTGCGAGCGCACCACAAGCTGGCGAACTGGAACGAGTGGCCGCATGACCTTGCCTTCCGCGAACCGGCCGCGCTCGATCGCGTGCGCCAGGAGATGGCCGATGAACTCGTCTGGCGCAGCGCTCTGCAGTTCGCCTTCGCCGAACAGTGGCGCGCGCTGCGGCACCATTGCGCTCGCCGCTCGGTTCGCGTTGTCGGCGACATCGCAATCTTCGTGAACTACGACAGCGCCGACGTGTGGACCCATCCGGAATTGTTCCGGCTCGACCAAGACCGCAATCCGGAAGTAGTCTCCGGCGTGCCGCCTGATTTTTTTAGCGAGACAGGACAGCGCTGGGGCAATCCGCTCTATCGCTGGGACGTGATGAAGCAGCAAGCCTACGCCTGGTGGGTGGCGCGACTGCGCGCGGTCACCCAGCACTGCGACTACATTCGCCTCGACCACTTCCGCGGTTTCGAGCAGTTCTGGGAAATCGATGCCAGCGAGCCCACCGCCATCAACGGCCGCTGGGTCGATGGCCCGAAAGATGACCTGTTCGCGAAAGTGCAGGAGGCCCTGGGTGGCCTGCCCTTCTTCGCCGAAGACCTGGGCTACATCACTCCGGAAGTGCACGCCCTCCGCAAGCGCCTGCAGATGCCCGGCATGGCCGTGCTGCAATTCGGCTTCGGCGACAAGGGAGCCCACATGTACCTGCCGCAGCAGTTGACGCCCGAGACGGTGATCTACACCGGCACACACGACAACGACACTCTGGTCGGTTGGTGGAAGAGCGGGGCCACCGAAGAGGAGCGGCGACATGCCGAAACGTATTTCGGCAAGGCTGCGGATGGTGTTCATTGGTCATTCATTCGCGCGGCGCAAGCCTCTGTTGCTAGCCTTTCGGTGACTCCCATGCAGGACGTTCTCGGTTTGGGCAGTGAAGCGCGTATGAACATGCCCAGCCAGCGCGGAGGTAACTGGCGTTGGCGCCTGCAACCGGGCGTGCTGACGCCGGAGCTTGCCAAGAAGATGGCGGAGCTCTCCGAAATAACTGACCGCTTGCCGGAGCCCTTGCCGGACCCACCCGCAGAAGAATTCGCTGCGTAGCTGGCCGGCTTCGCACTTCCGTATCGACCGTTGCTGTCAGAAGCCCTTCTCCGCGTCCTCTGCGAACCCTCCGCGCTCTCTGCGTTTAAAAGCTCTCTTCGAAGGTTTTCGGGAGCCTGAATCTCTTGCCCCGGTCACCGTTACTTTGGTGCTTCCTCTTGACCACATTCACGAACATTTCACTTGTCGTTCATGGCCCGTCAAATTGGCTGGGATACCAATGGCAGCATGCCCATTCTGCATTCCCCGGATCGCGGCGCCACGGGTGTTCTGGGAGGCGCGCCTCTGCTCGCTGGACTCCCACCCTTTGCCAGCAGACTGTTGCCTCTGAAGCAGGCCCACGATTTGTACGAGCGGGCACGCAGCCGAGGGGCACGTTCGATTCTGGAAAATCTGCTGCGCGAAATGGAAATCGACCTCCAGGTCGATGTTGGCGACCTGCAACGAATTCCGAAAAACGGGCCGGTCGTCGTGGTTTCGAACCATCCGTACGGCATGCTCGACGGAGCGGTGCTCGGCGCCCTGCTGGCGCGCGTGCGACCCGACGTCAAGGTGATGACCAACTTCCTGCTCGAAGGCGTCCCCGAACTCGAGCAGTGCTGTATCTTCGTCGACCCGCTGCGCACCGCGAAATCGCAAGAACGCAATCGCCGCGCCTTGAAAGACTCTGTGGAATGGCTACGGGGAGGCGGCATGCTGACCGTCTTTCCAGCGGGAGAGGTTTCGCACTGGCAGTTGCCGCAGGCTTCCGTGGTCGATCCGCCCTGGAACGATATTGCCGTGCGCCTGATTCGCAAGACGGGGGCTGCGGCCCTTCCAGTCTATTTTTGCGGACAGAACAGCGTCGGCTTCCAGCTGATGGGCATGCTGCATCCTCGATTGCGCCTGGCCTTCCTGCTGAACGAGTTCCTGCAACAACAGGGACGCGAGGTGGCTCTGCGCATAGGGAATGTCATCGGCACCAGTGCGATGGCAGAAATTCCCGACGATCACCATGCGACCGAGTATCTGCGCTGGCGCACGTATCTTTTAGCGGAACGAGGAAAGACGCATGGACTTCCGGCTTCACTCCGCTCCGTGCTTCCGAAGAAGCGCGAAGTGCCAATCACCGCGCCAGTTGCTCAAGATCTGCTGGAACGCGATCTCGCGGCCTTGCCGGCAGATCGCTGCTTAGCCTCGAATGGCGAGTTCGCCGCTTTCGCTGCTCGCGCCGGATGAAATTCCCAACCTGCTCGAAGAAGTTGGCCGGTTGCGGGAAGTCACCTTTCGTGCTGCCGGGGAAGGCACCGGCCGGAGCACCGACCTCGATCGCTTCGACGCTTCCTATTGGCATCTTTTGCTCTGGAACAAAGCGAAGGGAGAACTGGTTGGCGCCTATCGCGCTGCGAACACGCAGGAAGTCGTTGCCCAGCACGGAATCAAGGGCCTCTATACGAATACGCTGTTCCACTACAAAGAAGAGCTGTTCGAAAAGATGGGCCCTGCGCTCGAACTGGGGCGATCGTTTGTGCGTCCCGAATACCAGCGACAATACGCGCCTCTGCTGATGCTGTGGAGAGCGATCGCCCGCTTCGTCGCATTACGCCCTGAGACCCCGGTGCTGTTTGGCGCCGTCAGCATCAGCAACGCCTACACGCACGCGTCACGCGAGCTGATCTGCTCTTTTTTCGAATCACGCATGCGGCAGGACGACCTCGCCGGGATGGTGACGCCGCGCCGCCCCTTCCGCCCCGCGCGGCTTCGCCGCTGGGATTGCCGCGCTCTCTGCAACGCGCTGCGCGACGTGGAAGATTTATCGAATCCGATCGCCGACGTCGAGATCGACGGCAAGGGCCTGCCCATCCTGCTGAGGCAATATGCAAAAGTCGGCGGAAAATTCCTGGGCTTCAACGTCGATCGCAAATTCTCCGACGTGCTCGACGGCCTGGTCGTAGTTGATCTGCGTGAGACCGAGCCTACTGTGCTCGAGCGTTACATGGGTCGCGAAGGCGTGGCGTCGTTCCGTACTTATCACAAGATCGATGCTGGCGAGTAGTCACCCACCGCGGCGAGGGCAAGATGCCCTCGCGACTGCCGGCGGGACGCCGGCGCTACGTTTATGCCGCTGCTCAGATCCGGATCTTCTGGACAAACCCCGACACGCCTGGTGCCACCCAGACGCGCGCCGAATACAACCCCAGTACAGCCGCGTAGCGGCGGCATAATATAGCCCAGCGCGTAAGCGCTGGGAAAGCTGCAAAACCAAGGGCGAGTCCCGTAGGGACGGCACCCAAGCGATGCGGGCGTGAGCCCGCGAGCTACGACTTCAAAATCTCTTCGGTCGGCGTGATGCAAACCTCTGCTGCAGGCGCGAGGTCTTCCTCGACGTGCGCGCCCATCCTCGTTAACTCCGCGGGGCTCACATGCGTCTGCATCCCCTCAAAAAGCCCCCGCTCTTCCTTGCGGATATGGGCTGACAACATCTCCGCAAACTGCCGCAACGACGGACCATCAAGCGTGCGCGCCTGCGCCCGCGCAAAATAATCACGAAGCCGGGCATGCTCCGCCACCAATTCCTCAACCAATGGCACGAGATCCGCCACCGTACGGGCCACGGGGAACACTTCCCGTTCCTCCGCCACGAAGTGGTATTGGATTTCCAGCGCGAAGTGTTGCTCTACCTCTCCCTGCCACGCGTGCACCTCGCGAACTGTCGCCAGCGGTGCGCGGTTGATGCGCACGCACAGCGCGAGCGCGTGCTGATGTTGGCGGGAGAGGGGGATCAGGCTCTTGTCGCGGAGCATGACGTCTATTATGCGCCAGGCGCCTGCTTCACTTCGCCTGCTGGCGCAGGATCAAAGCGCTCCGGCCATGCGGCGGTCACAATGAGGGCCACCGCGATTCCCAACGACACTTCTACAAACCGATGGGCGGCGATAATCCTCGCTGTCCGCTCGCGCGCTACCAGCATCACGATGACCTCGGTGATTCCTGCGAATCGATACGCGGTGCGGTCCAGGCGCAGGGCCACGCAGATCAGGCCGGTTACAAACAGCGTGACCGCAAATGCTGCGATGCCGGGCTGCACATACGACGCGACGAGTCCCGCGACAAACGCCCCCAGCGCTGTTCCGGCGAAGCGCTTCACCGATACCTTCCACGCGGCGCCCAGGGTCGATTGCATTACAACGATGGTCGTGACCGTCGCCCAGTACGGCTCGGGCATGTGCAGGGCCTGCGCGACGACCTGCGAGATCACGGCTGCTAGCGTCGTGCGGCCAACGTGCAGTACAGAAGTGCGCTCCTCGATGGGCAAGAGCTGGGCCTGCGCCATGAAATCCTCCTGAACGTCCCGACATTTTACGCGGCGCGCCCCACCCTTCGTGCCCGAGCACGGCTTTACTAATTTCAGCGCAGCCTTGAAAATGGGAGGTTCGCCCGCGGCCGATGCTTTTGTCTGTACTCCAGACGCAGGCAAGCGACCGCGCGCACAGGAGCCTTTCATATGCCAGCGACCGGGGAACTCATCCGCCTCATGAACTACGTAGACGACATCAACGCTACTTTGCGCAAGATTACCTCCACGATCGGCACCATGACCGACGAAGAGCGCAAGCGCTTGTCTGAGTACATGAGTTCGGCGACCAATGGGCTGAAGGAAGTCATCGCGCAGCTCGAGAAGAGCGTGCGCTAGTGGCGGAGGTCAAGACCATCGCGGTCATTGGCGCCGGTACCATGGGCCGCGGCATCGCGCACGCCGCCGCTCTCGGCGGCTACCGCACCATTCTCGAAGACATTCTTCCGGCGACGCTGCGCAAAGCGGAATCCGAAATCCGCGCGAATCTGGATAAAGCGGTCGAGTTAGGCAAGGTCGCCCCTAAAGACGCGGACGCAGCCTTCGGGCGCCTGGAGTACGCGGGATCGGTCGACGAAGCGGCCCGCCAGGCCGACCTCGTCATCGAGGCTGTGCCCGAGGAACTGGAATCGAAGATCGAGATCTTCACCCTGCTCGATAAAATCTGCCGACCCACGACCATCCTCGCGTCGAATACCAGTTCTCTGAGTCTCACCGAGATTGCCAGCGTCACCTACCGCGCGAAGAAAATCGTCGGCATGCATTTCTTCAATCCCGTGCACAAAATGAAGTTGCTCGAGATCGTGCGCGCGCTCGAGACCGACGAAGATACGTTGGAGGCCGCCGTCGAAGTCGGCCGGCGCATGGGCAAAGAAGTAGTCGTGATCCGCGAGTCGCCGGGCTTCATCACCAGCCGCATCAACGCGATGATCGGCAACGAAGCGTTCTACATGCTGCAGGAAGGCATTGCCAGCGCCAGCGACATCGATAAAGCGCTGAAACTCGGCCTGAATCACCCCATGGGTCCGTTTGAGTTAGTGGATCTGGTAGGTCTCGATACGCGCCTGCACATCCTCGAATACCTGCACAAAACGCTGGGAGAGAAATTTCGCCCGGCGCCCTTGCTGGTGCAGTACGTGAAAGCCGGAAGGCTGGGCAGAAAGTCGGGGCGAGGCGTGTTCGAGTACCCAGAAGTAAATGCCGCGAAAGAACCAGTGCCAGCCGGCTAGTGGCGTTGCTGCCTCCCGTGCTCCAGCGCAGCCGTGCAAAGATAGGGTTCGTATCAGGGCGCGCCTTCAGGCGCGCCGCACCGACGCTCTTCAGAAGCGGCTTTAGCCGCTGTCTCGGCTCATTCTCCGACTTCGCCCGTCCCCCGCCCGTCGGCTCAATGCGGAACAAATTGAAAATCGCGAATGATTGCCGACTGATTCCCCGAAGGCGTCCCCTTAAAGCACCAGAGATTGATTCCTACTGGGGCAGCCGTTTGCGGAATGTTGGTCGTGTTCGATGAATAGGTTTCGGTCTTGATCACATCAGCAACCGATCCGATCGGATGGACGCCATTCATGAGCGTGAACACGACGCGATCGGAACTCCACGCCATCCTTGCCGTAGTGAGGTTGCCACCGCTGACCTGGAAGTTATCTTCCCAGCTGGAAACGCCATTGGGTTTGCGGTTTCCGGTGGATGGATAAACCGTAAAGTCGGCATTACAGCCGTGACAGGTCTTGTTCCACTGGGAAAATTCAATATCAATTTCATTCTCTGCGTCGGTGCCAATGTGGACAGTGGGTCCATAGGTGAAGAGTCCGAGCACCGTTGTCCGATCCATGTTGTAGACGTCGCCCTCGATGACCCACTGGTAGGTGCCAAATCCCATCCTGTCGGTCGTAAACAACTCCGCGGCAGTCCATTTTCCTTCGCGCTTGGCGATCTGGAGACGGAGAGATCCGTCCGGGTTGAAATCGACATTGGCCGGATGCCCGGGAGCGACGCCTGCCATGCCACCGCTGGTGACCTTCCAGGTATGGCCAGCCCATTTGATCGTCTGGGCCTGGGCGCACTGAAACGCAGTGAGCAGAATGCTGCAGATCGTCGTTCGAGTGAATAGTCTGTTCGGCATTGTTCTTTGGTTTTTCGTTCCGCGTGTCGGCGATTTACCACTGCCAGGCGTTAGCGCTTCAAAACCCTTTTCCGATGTCAATGAGTGCAATGGCGATTTTGCGACAGTTAAGGGCTCTGGTGCTCAAGAGAAAAGCCGTTCATTTCCAGCCAAGGAGAAAACCAGCGGTAATCACAATTGCAAACATCAGCAACACGACGAGCAGTCCGCAACCCACGAGCTGCACTGCATCCTTGACTCGTTTCCAACCGTGTAACGGAGGGGTGAGCCGTGCAATTTCGCACCGAACCTCCTCAGCAAGCGCCACAACATTCGGATACCTTGAATCGCCTGCCCATTCCAATGAATCTGGTAAAACTCTTAGGGTCGCCTTCAAATTCGTCCCAAGGTTCTGCTTCGTATATCCGCGCTATCAATCCTCTCGCACGGTGTCGTAAATCGTCGGTCATGGACTCAGGATTGTCGTGGGCAAGCGTCTCCTTTTCCAGAGCGGTCAGTGGAGTTCCGGCTTCATCCGCTTCGTGGGAGAGCAATTCCACCACGTGCTTTACCGGGTCTTCGTCGCGCCCGAAGGGGCTTTTCCTGATGAACCAACTCATGGTCGCCCAGCTAGTGTACCCATGGATGTGGGCTTGAGCGATAGTTCACGCCCAAAGCCGTCGGGCGGGGACGCCCGACGCTCCACTAGCAAAAAGAAGCGGCCGCACGCCGCGGCCGCTCTCAGCTTCGATTCTACAGATCAGTAAAAGCCTACTTGTTGATATCGTCCTTCGCTTCCAGCCGCTTGATCGCCGCGTCAATGAAAACTTTGTTCTGCTCAGGCGCCGCTGCTTCGGCCAGCTTCATTTCTTTCACGGCGTTGTCGAAGTCTCCCTGCGACGAGTACACGCGCGCCATGCCGGAGTGCGTGAACCACATGTCAGGATGCTGCTGGAAGTTCTTCTTCCACACGGCGTAGGCTTCGGCGTCTTTCTTCTGGCCTTTCAGCGCGAAGGCGTACTGGTGCAACTGGATCGGCGTCGCGATCTCGACCGCTTTATCGTGGGCGACCTTGGCTTCGTCTTTCTTGCCCATGCGCTTCGAGAATCTGCGACTTGGTGTTGTAGTTTTCGTAGCGTGGCTCCGAGCCGATCGACCGGTTCGAGAAGTCCAGCGCTTCGTCGAGATTCCCCTTGTGCGCGAGCAGGTAGTTCGCCGCGTCGTCCCAGCCGTCCCAGGTGTATTGCGCAAGTCCGCGCATCTGCGCCTTCAGGCTGGCATCGACGATGTTGTTGACGTCGACCCCAACCTTGAACGGCACTGCGACCTTTTCCCAGCGCATGGTGATGACCGCGGAATTCTCCGTCGGCTGGTCGATTTCATAGGCGAGCGCCTCTTCCATCTCGGCGGCTTGCGGTTTCACGTTCACGCGCAAAGCGTCTTCCGTTTCTTTGTAGGTGAAGCTGCCCCAGGCAGTGTTGACCTTCGAGAAGATGACGGTCCACTCATCCTGGTTCGGGAAGCATGTGCAGGCCGTACGTGCCCTTTTCAAGCGTCTTGCCTTCGATGGTCACCGGGTCGGTGAACGTGATGGTCGTGTTCTCGTTGGCGCCGGCGCGCCAGACTTGTCCGTAGGGCACCACCTTGCCCCAAATCGTGCGGCCTTTCACGAGCGGGCGATGATAGTTGACGGTGATGTCGGTGATGCCGATGCGTTGCGTAACGGAGGCCCGCTGGCTATCGCGGGGAATGTTCAACTGGGTCGACTGGGCAAAGCTGGCGCTGGCGGCGAGCAGCACCATAAGTGCGACGGGCAGAAGTCGTTTGTACACGGGAATTCCTCCTCAGATTTCGTTGGGGACTGCGCCGCGACCGAGCTCGGCGAGCGCAGAGTTGTTCCTGGGTGGCACGGAGCGTTTAGACGAGAACAAGGCTGGCAGGTGAGCAACAGTCGCGCGACCAGGGCACCTCAACACCAGGCTGTTTCGGATGCGAAATGTGAAATCGGGAAACGAGCCTTTGATCCCCCAAAAAACTTCGATGGCCAGCTAACTCTTTACTCCTCAGCGGAGTCTAAACAAATGAGTTATCTCAGCCCGCCGTGTAGTTTGCTGACGACTAGCGACTGACGACTGGCGAGTGTTTTCGCGCGGGAACTTTCGCGGCCTCAGCGACGTATTTCCATCAGAAGCAAGTGGGCGGGACATGAGACCCCCCGCCCCACCTTGAACCCGGGGCCCCCAGTCGCTGCCCAGTGCCTGGGGGCACTACCTATGAGGATGCTCACCGACATCATCCGTCAGTCGCTGGCCACCTTGTGGGCGCACAAGCTGCGTTCGTTCCTGACCATGTTCGGGATTGCCTGGGGTGTCGGTTCACTGCTGCTTCTGGTCGGACTCGGCGAAGGCTTCCGCAGCGGGCAGGTCCGCGCAGCTGGCCACGCTCGGCCAGGACATCATGTTCATCTTTCCGGGCCGCATTCCGGCCGTGGAAGGCAGCCTGCAATCTGGGCAGACCTACCATTTCACTTACGACGACTATCTCGCGATCCGCCATGAAGCGCGTACGCTGAAGTGCATCTCGGCAGTCATCAATCGCGAGGACATTCGCGCGGTCAGCGAATACGGCTCGACTGCCGGGCAGGTGTTCGGAATCGCGCCCGAGTACAACCAGATCCGCAACGTGCCGGTCGGCACCGGCCGCTGGTTGAACGATCAGGACAACACCGAGCACCGGCGCGTCGCCGTCGTCGGATGGGAACTGCTGAAGAATGTATTTCCGGGCCGCCCGGCTGTGGACGCGAGCATGCTGCTGAACGGCTTTCGTTTCGACATCATCGGCGTCGTGGCCAAAGTCGGGCAGGACGGTAACAACGGCACCAACGCCCGCATCTTCATCCCCATCGAGACCATGCGCGAGTTGTTTCCACTGAAAGGGAATAACAGCGAGAACGCCGTTTCTTTCATCAACTACCGCCCCATCAACAAAGCGGAGCATCTGACATCGAAGGCGGAGGTTCACGAAATCATCGCCCGCCGCCATAACTTCAATCCCAAACTAGAGGACGCCTTCGAGGACTGGGACACCATCGAGAACTCACAGAAAGTCGCCAAGATCTTTAATGCGATGGATTACTTCCTGGGCGTAGTCGGATTGGTAACACTGGGGTTAGGCGCGATTGGAATCGTCAACATCATGCTGGTGTCGGTCGCTGAACGTACCCGCGAAATCGGACTGCGTAAAGCTCTGGGCGCGACCCACCGCGCCATCATGACTCAGTTCTTCGTCGAAGGGGCGTTCCTGACGGCCCTCAGCGGCGGGATCGGTCTGGCGATTACGACCGCATTCGTGACCGGACTGGCCATGCTGCCCGCTCCGGAAGGTTTCGACACGCCGCGCATCGTGCCGCTCTCTGCAGTGGCGGCGATCGGTTCGCTCGCCATCGCCGGAATCACCGCCGGACTTTATCCCGCGCGCAAGGCGGCGCTTCTTCCACCCGTCGAAGCGCTGCGGCAGGAATAAGCATGATCGCGAATCTCTTCCGCCAGGCTTACGAAGCTCTTCGCCACAACCGCCGGCGCAGTTTCCTCACCATGCTTGGCATGGCGTGGGGCATCGCGACCGTCGTGCTGCTGCTTGCGTACGGAGCGGGATTCGAGCGCGGCCTCTGGTCGGCGTTCCGATCGTTCGGCACCAATCTCATCTTTGTGTTTCCGGGCAGCACTTCGATGCAGGCTGGCGGCACCAAGGCAGGCGCAGAAGTCCGGTTGACGATGACCGACTTCGAGCACATCCAGGCGGAAGTTCCGTTACTGAAACGAAGCTCGCCCGAAGTCGCCAAGCAGTGCACGGTTGCATACGGCACGCGCAGCGGGAACTACAGCGTCAGCGGTGTGTATGCCAACTATCCGCACATGCGGCGCATGGAATTTTCAGACGGCACCGCCTTCAGCGAGGCCGACGACTTCACCCACACGCGCGTGGCATTCATCGGCGCCGACCTCAAGCAAAAGTTATTCTCCGGGCAGAACGCGATCGGAGAGAGCATCCGGGTGGACGGCATCTCGTACCAGATCGTGGGCGTGCTTAAGCACGTGATCAACAACAACGACGACAACCTGAACGGCCACGTCTACGTGCCCTTCAGCGGCGTCAGCGACATCAAGAACACGCAGTACCTGAACGCGATTGTCATGGAATACGAGGGCGACCACGAAAAAGTCGTGAAGGCCCTGCGCGACTCGCTTGCGTTTCATCACAATTTCGATCCCAAAGACAAACGCGCCGTCTTCGTCTTCGACGTCTTCGCCGACCTGCTCGACCTGCGCGTGATCACCACCGGGATCAAGATCCTGCTCGGCTTCATCGGACTGCTGACGCTGGGCATCGGCGGCGTGGGCCTGATGAACATCATGCTGGTCTCGGTGACGCAGCGCACGCGCGAGATCGGCGTGGAAAAGGCGCTGGGCGCGCGTCGCTGGCACATCCTGTTCCAGTTCCTGTCGGAAGCTCTGGTGATTACGTTTCTCGGAGGACTGGCAGGAGTAGCGCTGGCGTATCTCGTCTCGTGGGCGGTCGGCTCGCTCACCCTGTGGAGCGCCTTCGAAGAAAACGCCAGCGAAGGCGACATTCACCTGACGATCGAAGCCGGCACGCTGATCGCATCGACGGTGATTCTGAGTCTCGTAGGAATCGTGAGCGGCATGCTGCCGGCGATCAAGGCTGCACGGTTGGATCCGATTGAGGCGTTGAGGTATGAGTAGGGGTGTCGTAGCGCCGGCATCTTGCCGGCAGTCGCGGCGGGCGTCTCGCCCGTCGCAGAGGGCAGGATGCCCTCTGGACAGCCGGCGGGACGCCGGCGCTACCATTAATCCTTCAATAACTGCCGCGCAATGACTAAGCGCTGAATCTCGCTCGTCCCCTCACCAATGGTGCACAGCTTCACGTCGCGATAGAATTTCTCCGCCGGATAGTCCTTGATGAATCCATACCCTCCGTGAATCTGCACGCCTTCATTGGCGCAGCGCACCGCGACTTCGCTGGCATAGAGCTTCGCCATCGACGACTCGAGCGTCGTCTTCATGCCGGCGTCTTTCATCGAGGCGGCGCGCATGGTCAGCAGTTTCGCGGCTTCGATTTCCGTGGCCATGTCGGCCAGCTTCCACTGGATCGCCTGAAAGTCGCTGATGGCCTTGCCGAACTGCTTGCGCTCTTTCGAGTAGTTCAGCGCGGCTTCGTAGGCGCCTTCGGCCATGCCCGAGCGAGAGCGCGGCGATGGAAATCCGGCCGCCGTCGAGCACGCGCATCGCATCGATGAAGCCATTGCCTTCGTGCCCCAGCAGGTTCTCCGGCGGGAACGAAGCAATCTTCGAAGATCAGTTCCGCGGTGTCGCTGGCGCGCAGGCCAAGCTTGTTTTCCTTCTTGCCGGGACGGAACCCCTTCGTGTCTTTCTCGACGATGAATGCCGAAAGACCATGGGTGTGCGCGGCGCGATCAGTGACTGCGAGCACGACCAGCACGTCGGCGTAGTGTCCGTTGGTGATGAACGTCTTGGTGCCGTTCAGAACCCATCCGCCCTTCGCCTTGGTGGCGGTCATGCGCGCGCTGCCCGCGTCCGATCCCGACGACGGCTCAGTCAATCCCCAGGCGCCGATAAATTCACCGCTCGCCAGCTTCGGGATGTATTTCTTTTTCTGGCACTCATTGCCGGCCACGAAGATGTGATTCGAGCCCAACGAAGTGTGCGCCGCAACGATGATGCCGACCGACCCATCAACGCGCGAGAGTTCCTCGATCACAGTCACGTACTCGACATAGCCCATCCCGGCCCCGCCGTATTCGGCAGGGAAGATCGTGCCCAGCATTCCCAGCTTGCCGAGTTCCTTGACGGTGGCGAGCGGAAATTCGCCCGCCTCGTCCCACTTCATCACGTTGGGCAGAATCTCGCGCTCGGCGAACTCGCGGACGCTCTTCTTGAGATGAAGCTGTTCGTCGTTAAGCTGGAAATCCAAAATGCCTCCCGCTGTTTTCAAATAAAGACTGGAACGCTGCGAATCGGGTCGGGACGGGCGCCGCGCGCGCAGCAATGAGTCGATTAAAACATGATGAAGCAGCGCGGAAAAGTTACCTTTGACGAGAAAGTGACAAGTCGCGGAAAGCCGCATGGATCTTGGGGTTGAGAGATGTGAGAGGGAGTGCTCCAACCGACCGAACGGTTTGAAGAAATTGAGTCGGGCAGGAAGATTGCTCTTGCCGTGGAGAGCACATTCCGCAACCAGATGCTCTCGACCGTAGCGCCGCCGTCCCGGCGGCAGTCCGGCGGGCGTCTCGCCCGCCGCTGAGGGCAAGATGCCCTCAGGACTGCCGGCAAGATGCCGGCGCTACGAAGTGCCCGCTCCACACACGAGGAATCGCTCGAATACTTCGTTGGACAACAAACGCCCGCGCGCTGAGAGTCGGACGATCTCGCCTCGCCTTTCGATCAGGCCCGCGCCAATAAGCTCCGTGAGCACGGGAGAGACCGTCTCAATTTCCCGATCGCCAAACCGCTCGCGCAGTTCCGCAAGATCGATTCCCCGATTTAACCGCAAGCCCAGAAAGAAGCTTTCCTCCAGCGCCGCTTGCTGCGAAACCTCCGTGCGGTTCAATGCCTCTCCGGCCACATACTGCTCCAGCGAATCCGCACTCGAAAACCTCACCGCATCCAAATCGCCGCCCGACGACTCCAGCATCGAATGCGCATCCACGCCAAATCCCAAATAAGGCTGCCGCGTCCAGTACTTCAGATTGTGTCGCGAATCAAATCCCTCCCGCGCGAAATTGGAGATCTCATACTGCGCGATCCCCGCTGCATTCAACTTTTCGCAGGCCACTTCATAGAGATCCGCTGTCAATTCATCATCAGGCACAAAGTGCGCGTGATACTTCGTCCCGCCCGCGATCAGCTCTCGCCCCAGCCGCGAGTCTTCATCGACCTCGAGCATGTACACGCTGACGTGCGGAACGCCGAGCGTGATCACAGACTCAACTGAATCCTTCCAGCTTTCTGCGGTCTGATGTGGCAATCCCGCAATCAGATCAACATTAATATTCGAAATCCCGGCCTGCCGCAGCCGCGCAACGTCGTCCAGCACGGTCGCCCGCTTGTGCAACCGCCCCACCGACGCTGCTTCCTGATCCACAAACGACTGCACCCCCAGGCTCACGCGGTTCACGCCGCAGCGCACTAGCGTTTCGAGCACCTCGGACGTCAGCGTTCCGGGAGCGCACTCGACCGTGATCTCTGCCTCCGGCTCCAAACGAAATTCTTGCTTCACCGTGACAAACAGGCGCTCGAGTTGTTGAGAATCGAGTACAGTGGGTGTCCCTCCGCCCAGGTAGAGGGAATCGACGTCCATCTCGATCCGGCCGCCCATCTGGCGAGCGGTCTCTGGGGTAGTATGTATGTCCGCGCAGACGCGATCTATGTAGCGGGCGAAAACGGCGCGCGAAAATACGTCGGACGCGAAGTTGCAGTAGGTGCACTTCGTCCGGCAGAAGGGAACCGAAATATACAGGCCGAGCGGCATGCTTTCCTGATTATCCCATGCGCTTCGCATTACAACGCATCGGCCCACTGGCGCCATCAGAGCTAGTTCTCCCATGACTCGTGTCGTCATCACCGGAATGGGCGTTGTCAGCCCGAACGGCATCGGCAAGGATGCCTTTGCGCATTCCGTGCTCGAAGGCCGATCGGGCATCAAGCGCATTTCGCGATTCGATCCAACCGGACTGCCCGTGCACATTGCCGGCGAAATTCCGGAATTCGACGAACTTGCCTGGGTCGACGCGCGCGAGCGCAAGCACGTATCGCGTGTCGTGCCGCTCGCCATGGCTGCCTCCGACGAGGCTTTAAAAGATGCCGGACTCGACTACGCCTCGATGTCGCTCGACGAGCAGCGCAAGATCGGCGTGATCCTAGGCTCGGGCGGCGGCGCCCAGGAATTCTCCGAAGAGCAATACCGGCTCTGGCACTCTGGACACATCAAGCAAGTCAGCCTGTTCTGCATCCCAAGCGGAACCATGGGCACGATCTCGAGCGAAGTCTCTATGCGCTTTGGCTGCCGCGGCTACAGCCACGTAGTCACCGCGGGTTGCACCTCGTCGAGCGACGCGATTGGCTACGCGTACCAGCACATTCAGGCTGGCGTGCAGCCCATGTTCCTCGCGGGCGGCGTCGATGCGCCCATCACGCCCGGTATCATCAAGGGATACTCTCTGCTGCGCGCTCTCACGCAATCGTGGAACGATCAGCCGGAGAGGGCTTCGCGGCCTTTCTCCGCCGACCGCGACGGGTTCGTCCTCGCCGAAGGCTCGTGGATGTTCGTGCTCGAAGACTACGAGCACGCCAAGGCGCGCGGTGCTCGAATCCTCGCCGAGATTGCCGGCTACGCGTCCACCTGCGAAGCCTTCCATCGCGTGCGCATGAGCGATTCGCCGGAAGAGCCGGCGCGAGCCATCACCCTCGCTCTCGAAGAAGCTGGCGTAAAGCCCAATGACATCGACTACGTGAACCTGCACGGCACTTCCACCGAGATGAACGACCGCGTCGAGACGCAGGCGCTGAAGCTGGCTCTCGGCGATGCCGCAAGAACGATTCCGATGTCGGGACTGAAGTCGCAGATCGGCCACGCGCAGGGCGCATGCGGCGCGGCAGGAATGGCGGCCACGCTCATCGCCATGGAGCGGGGAAGTATCCCGCCCACGATGAACCTGGAGAAACCCGATCCGCACTGCGATCTCGACTACGTGCCAGAGCCCGGCCGCAAGGCCGACGTGGAGCATGCCATCTGCAATTGTGTAGGCTTCGGGTCAAAAAATTCGGCCATCGTGTTACGTCGGTCACCTGCAGCCGCCTAGAAACCGTAGCCCTCCCGACATTGCCTCGTTAAAATCCGCCCATCGTGCGCAAGGGTGGGTTGAGGCTTCTTCTTCTCGTGTCCGTGACATTCGTGTCCCCGCTGCGCGCGCAGGACAGCTCGACCGCGCCCTCGTACCTGATGCGTCTCGTCCACGCCTACACGTACGAAAACATCTGCGTGCTGGTGCGCGGCGATGGGCAATACCACTTCGAGCGCGAGACCGCGCAAAAGACCGACGTCTTTGAAGGAACGCTGACGTCGCCGGAACTGCAGCGCGTACAGCATTTCCTTTCCGCCAACGAACTGTTCGACCTGGCCGATGACAAAGGCCTCAAGCCCGCCTCCGCCGGACCCAGCGTGCAAGTCATCCTGAGTGTGCACCGTCCGGGCCGCTGGCAGAATCTGACGTTCCCGACTCCGCAGTCATGGGGATCCTTCCACGAGAGTGTCGTCCCGTTACTGGGCTGGCTGGAAGAACTGCGCAAGGCAAAAAATCGCGTGAAGCTCCGCGAAGAGATCGCCCGAAACAACTGCCTGCCCCCGCCCAAGCTGGAATTGAAGACGCGGTGAGTCACGAGCTTCGAGCTACGAGCTGCGGGCTGCGAGCGAACAACCGCCCAGAATCCCGAGCCTCCCACGCCTTGTCATCCTGAACGAAGGGAGGCGCCAGCCGAACGCAGTGAAGGACCCATGCATTCCCTCGGAACGTGTTAATGGGCAGGAAGCCGCGAATCAGCAAGGACTAAGCTCGCTCGAAGCTCGTAGCTCGCCGCTCTATCGCCTTTTTCAATCTTTGCTCCAGTTCGGACCATCTATTACTCTTGATCAAGTAGTCCTATGGCGAATCAGGAAGAAGAGGTACTGGGAAAAGCGTACGACGGCCGCCTGATGCGGCGGCTGCTGACCTACCTCCGCCCCTACTGGTGGCAGGTAGCGGTGGCGCTGAGCGCCATTATTTTCAAGGCCGTCCTCGACGTGCTCGGCCCCTTCCTCACCAAGACCGCCATCGACAAGTACCTCTCGCATGTCGGCGCGTCGACATTCGTGGCTCGATCGCTGGCTGAGCTCTGCGCCCCTGCAAGGCATTGCGCAGCTCGCCGCCCTGTACGTCGGAACGCTCGTCTTCAGCTTCTTCTGCGATTTCCTCCAGACTTACTACATGCAGTGGACCGGGCAGATGGTGATGTTCGATCTGCGCAGCCAGATCTTCCGCCACCTGCAGCGCATGCACATCGGTTTCTACGACCGCAATCCCGTAGGCCGCCTGGTCACGCGCGTCACCAGCGACGTCGATGCGCTGAACGAAATGTTCACGGCGGGCGTGGTCTCGATCTTCGAGGACGTGTTCGTGCTGCTCGGCATCATCGTGATCATGATGCGCATGAACTGGAAGCTGGCGCTGATCACGTTTGCCGTGCTGCCGCATCATCTTCTGGGCGACGATGATCTTCCGCGTGAAGGTGCGCGATTCCTACCGCCGCATTCGCGTGGCGATTGCCCGCATCAATTCGTACCTGCAGGAAGCGGTTTCGGGCATGCTCGTCCTGCAATTGTTCAATCGCGAGAAGCGCGCCTACCGCCAGTTTTCCGACATCAATGCCAGCCACATGGAGGCGTTCAAAGACGCCATCATGGCCTACGCCGTCTACTATCCGGTGGTCGAAATTCTGTCGGCCATCGCGGCCGCCGCGCTCATCTGGATTCGGTGGCGGCGACGTCGTCCGCAACCTTGCCACCATCGGACACGCTGGTCGCCTTCATGCAGTACGCGCAGCGTTTCTTCCGGCCGATCCAGGACCTCAGCGACAAGTACAACATCCTGCAGTCGGCGATGGCATCGGCCGAGCGCATCTTCAAGTTGCTCGATACGCCCGTCGATATCACCTCTCCCGCCGTCACGAAGAAGCCGGAAGGCCCGGGCCGCATCGAGTTCGATCACGTCTGGTTCACCTATGGCGTACGTGGAACCGCGGCCGACTCGCTGGCCAAGGGCGACAACTCCGGCCACGACTTCGGACGACGGATCTTCCGCCGGCGATCCCGACTGGGTGCTGCGCGACGTTTCCTTCGCGCTCGATCCGGGCGAGACCATCGCGGTGGTGGGCCACACCGGGCGCGGGCAAGACCACGCTCATCTCGCTACTGCTGCGCTTCTACGACGTGCAGCGGGGCGCGATCCGCATCGATGGCGTCGACATCAAGCGAGATGGACCTGAACGACCTGCGCCGCCGCTTCGGCGTCGTGCTGCAGGATCCGTTTCTGTTCTCGGGCACGGTGGGCGGAAACATCCGTCTGGGCTCGGACTGGATCGACGACCAGGACGTCGAGCGCGCCGCCGAAGAAGTGAATCTGGGCGACTTCATCCGCACGCTGCCCGGCGGCTTCGCGGAAGAAGTCCGCGAGCGCGGCTCGACGCTTTCGACCGGCCAGAAGCAGTTGATCTCGTTCGCGCGCGCCCTCGCGCACAACCCGCAGGTCCTGATTCTCGACGAAGCCACGTCGAGCGTCGACACCGAAACCGAATTCCGCGTGCGCGACGCGCTCAGCCGCATGGTGCAGGGCCGCACGTCGCTCATCATCGCGCACCGTCTCTCGACCATTCAGCGCGCCGACAAGATCATCGTGATGCACAAAGGCAAGGTCCGCGAAATGGGCACCCACCAGCAACTGCTCGCGCAACCGCGGCGTCTACTACAAGCTCTACCAGTTGCAGTACAAGGATCAGGAATTCCCGATCTCCCCGAAGACTCCCGAAGTCACCGCCAGCGCCGACGATTAGCTCACAAGTCGCAGCCAATTTGTGCACGATGGAGGGACGGGCGTCTCGCCCGTCCGGCGGGGCGGGGACGCCCGCCGCTCCATCACCCGCTACAATACCCCGGTGCGCATCCTGATCTCCGCCGGAGAGGCTTCGGGCGAAATGTACGGCGCGGAGCTCATCCGCGCCCTTCGCCGCCATGACCCAACTCTGGAATTCTTCGGCGTCGGCGGCGAGCGCATGCGCGAGGCGGGCTGCGACACCGTCGTGGACGCCCGCGACCTCGCCGTCGTCGGCATCACCGAGATCCTCGGTCATCTCCCGAAAATCTACGGCCTGTTCAACCGGCTGATCGCCGAAGCCGACCGCCGAAAGCCCGATCTCGCCATCGTCATCGATTCGCCAGCTTTCAACTGGCGCGTGGCGCGGCAGATGAAAAAGCGCGGCATCCCCGTCGTCTACTACGTCGCTCCACAATTCTGGGCCTGGCGGCAGGGACGCGTGCGGCTGCTGCGCAAGTACGTCAGCAAGGCGCTGGTGATCTTTCCCTTCGAAGAGCAGTTCTATCGCGAGCGTGGAGTGGATGCGTCGTTCGTCGGCCATCCGCTGACCGAGCTACCTCTGCCCGCGATCACGCGTGAAGCCTATGCAGCGCAATACCACCTGGATTTAAACAAATGCTGGATCACGATTATGCCGGGCAGCCGCGAGAAGGAAGTCCGCATGAATCTGCCCACCATGCTCGACGCGGCGACGCTTCTTGGCCCGGGTTTCGAATTTCTGCTGCCGGTGGCGCCCACGCTCGACCGCGATCTGTTCGAACAGAACACCCACGGGCGCGGCATCACTCTTGTCTCCGAGGCTCTGCCTGCGCTGTATCACGCCCGCGCGGCCATTGTCGCCAGCGGCACCGCGACCGTCGAGGCCGCCATGATGGCCGTGCCTTTCGTGATGGTCTACCGCGTTTCTGCTCTGACGTATACGCTGGGCAAGCCGCGTATCAAAGTCCCATACTTCGCGATGGTGAATCTCATCGCTGGAGAAAAAGTTGTCCCGGAGCTGGTGCAGGACGACTTCACCGCTGAACGCGTCGTGGCCCGGCTGAAAGAGTTGATCTCGGAAGGAACCGCCCGCAGGACGATGCTGGATGGGTTAGCCCGCGTAAAAGCGCTGTTGCGTTCCCCGGATTCGGGCGATCCGCGCCCGGCCGCGGAGCGGGCTGCGGATGCAGTTTTGAGCATGGTCGCGCACCACGTGTAAGGGATCTGACAGGGAAGGGAAGGCTAAAGCACCTAACCGCAAAGATCGCAAAGGGATCGCCAAGGGCGCGAAGAAAGCCTTCCTACCGAGCCTGAGTTCCGCGAAAGCCAGCCTTTCTCTGCGTCCTTAGCGGCTTTTCTTCGCGTCCTTCGTGGTTAAAAGCTCTTCCCCGGCGGCAACCTTTGCCCTTAACCCTTGTGCCGCCAGCATCTTTTGGTTGAGAATCTTCATCATAGAATAAAGGATTGAATTTAGGAGACCGCTTTGAACCGTAGGCGCTTCCGCCCCGCCCTGTCGCGATGTCTTGTACTTCTGTTGTTTTGCGTGGCTTTGCCGGCCTGGTCGGCGGAAAAGACGCGCCTGCGCGTGGATGACTACCAGATTGAAGCCGAACTCAATCCTCACCAGCACAAGATCAGCGCCAAAGCCAAAGTAAAGTTCACGGCACTCGACGACTTGAGCGTCGCTACCTTCGAACTGAACAACGCCCTACGCCTCACCAAAGTCACCGATGCGAACAACAAGACGCTTTCCGCCGAGCGCGTGACCCAGGACTCCAGCGTCAGGATTCCGTTGACCGCTGGCCTCACCAAAGATCAGAGCGCGACGTTAACCTTCGAGTACGAAGGCGTACTCAACTCCGCCGACGAGAGCCCGGTGCAGGGTTTGAAGCTCGCCTCCATCGGCGATGACACCAGCTACCTGCTCTACGCCGGCCGCTGGTTTCCCGTGAATGCTTACGGCCTGAATCGCTTCACCTCGACCATCAGCATCACGATTCCGTCGCACATGCTCGCGATCGGCAGCGGCAAGATGACGGTCACTGACAGCGCTCCGGCGAAGAAGTCTCCCACCGCGGTTGCGGGCAAGACCTACACGTTCGTGAGCGACCGGCCCAGTTTTCCGGGAACGATCATCGCGGGAGTCTTCCAGGAAACGAAGAGCGAGGACGCGGGCGTCGACCTGCACGTGTTCTTCAAGCCGATGCACCAGAAGCTGGCCCCGGCCTACACCGACGCGGCGCTGAAAGAATTCACGTACTACATCACGTCCTTCGGTCCGCTGCCTTCGCCTACGCTGCGCGTGGTTGAGTTGCCGGATGACACCGTGCCCACGACCTGGGCGCCGGAAGTGGCAGGCATGGCGAGCCGCGCCATCAGCGAGAAGACCAACTATCGACTGCTCGCCAACACCATCGCGCATCAATGGTGGGGATGCTCCGTCAGCCCCGCGACCAAGGAAGACTGGTGGTTGAGCGACGGCTTCTCGCGTTATTCGGAAGCCATGTACGTGGAGCAGGCCGCCGGCACAATGGGACTCGACGAAGCCGTGAAAGATATGTCGGTGGGCGCACTGGCCTACGACACGGTGCCGCTTTCGAGCGCCAACAAACTCGACGTGTTCTCTCCGGAGTTTCAGACGCTGGTCACCGATAAGGGCGGGATGATCGTCCACATGCTGCGCTGGGTAGTGGGCGACGTGAAGTACTACAAGATCATGCGAACGTTTGCGACCCAGTACGCAGGGAAGTCGGCAAGCATTGCGGATTTTCAGACAGTTGCCGAAAAAGAGAATGGCGACAAGCTGACCTGGTTCTTCACGCAGTGGCTCGATTCCACGGGCGCGCCCGAGTTCAAGACCAAGTACACCGTCTATCGCCTCGGCAGCAACAAGGGCTTCCGCGTGGTGGGCGAGATCTCGCAGGACCTCGATCTGTTCCGCATGCCGGTCGATCTCAAGATCGATACCGACGGCAAGACCGAAGAAAAGCGTATCGAGGTGGTGGGTACGAATTCGCCGTTCACGATCGAGACTTTCGGCAAGCCGCGCCGCATCTCCGTCGATCCCGACGACCGCGTGCTCAAGAACTCCAGCGAAGTGCGTATGCGCGCTTCCATCACTCGCGGGCAGGCGCTGGTACAACAAGGCGACCTGGCAGCTGCCCTGGTTGAGTTCAACAAGGCGCTCGACGCGAACAAGAATTCCTCGCTGGCGCACTATCGCGTAGCCGAAGTCTTTTTCCTGCAGCGCAACTACCAGTCAGCCGCCAACGCTTATCGCGAATGCTTGAACGGCGACGGCGAGCCCCGCTGGACCGAAGTCTGGAGCCACATCCAGCTCGGCAAGATCTTCGACATCACCGGCCAGCGCGAACGCGCCGTCAATGAATACCGCCAGGCCCTGCAAACCAACGACAACACCCAGGGCGCCGGGGACGAAGCGCGGAAATACATCCAGAAGCCCTACGAGCGCGAGAAGCAGACGGCGCCGGGGGCGTAGGCCAGTCGCTGGTCTTCAGTCGCAAGTCGCTTGCTTCTGGTCGTCTGTGCCAGTGCTTTTGATGAGAGTGCTTCTTAAGTTTGTGCTGAAGACTGACGACGAGCGACTGAGATCATCCCCGACCTTTTTGGTCGCATTAACTAGAAGATAATATTTGCGTTGCCGCGACTTATAGGCGCGCTTCAGGGGTGCGGATGACCTTGACCATGCCCCGGACCTCGATCGTCGCCCCACGGGCTTCCAGGCGCTATTAAATGGCATTCTACGCGATGGTCGCGGGGTGTTTTTCCTCGACGAATTGGCTTCCGCGAATTATCAACAAGTTAGCTCATAGAGAATCAAATTGAGACAATGAACGAGTGTGTAGCGCGGGCGCCCCCGCCCGCGTTCGTGGGAAAGGCAGTGTCCCACCAGTCACCGCGAACCACCGCAGAATCCTCCGATCTTCTTCGATTCGCGAATGCTTGCCGCACCCAGTATTTCGCGGGCGAGGGCGCCCGCGCTACACTCCGAAACTAAGCCCCGCCAATTTCTCGACGATGTTCGCATCCACACCTTTGCTTGCGACCATGACTTGAAAGGTCTCGCCCATGCCTTCCGGCGTGACCAGGTGCTTCAACTGCAGCGCGACCTTCGCGCGTTCTTGCGGAAGACGACAATTTTCGAAGGCATCGGCGAACTGCGTGCTCTCGTCCGATGCCCATGAGGAATTGAGATTGCGTCAGCAACCTGTGCGTCTGCATGTCGCCTTGTTCCGCCGCGGCGGCCAGTGCCGTGAAGTTGACGTGCGCCGTGATGTCTTGCTCGCCAGGCGCCTGATAAGGATCGGCAGTTGCGGAGTGCCGGCGGTAGGTCATCAGCGTGTCGACGTGCCGTCCGGCGAGTTGCTGTTCGCGCGTGTAGCCGTAGTCGATAGCGATGAAAAATCCGCGTTCGATGGTAGCGGCGGCGCGCGCCATGATTGTTTGCGAAAGAAGCGAGACTTCGGTGCGGGCGCCGCCTTCGGGATGAACGCCGTAGCGATCGAGGAATTCGAGTTCTTCCCTCGAGGGCGGAGACCATTCTTCGAGGAACCGTCCGTCGCGGGCAGTAATGCGAAGCGCGCCTTTCTCTGAAAGTATTTCCACGGGAAGCGCGTCGAAGAATTCGTTGGCGAAAACGATGATCGGGACCTCAGGGGCTAAAGCCCTCTCTAGCTTCCCGGGCTTTTCGGCACGGCTGAAGCCGTGCCCTTCCCGTTCGTGCAATTCCTTTTCCTGCACCTCCCTCGAGTTCGTGTCGCTGGGCTCGAGGGGTAATTGCGGCGATTTCCGGAGTGGCGAGGGAGGGACCACCGAAGTCGTCGATGGAGCGACGGGCGTCCTCGCCCGTCGTAGACGGCGAATTCGCGTATCGAGCGTCGACGTAAGAAATCTCGTTCGGTGGAAGCACGCTGACTTTCGCCGCTGCGATCCGTTCGCGAAACATAGTTTCCAGTCGTTGCCGCAGCGATGGGGAGGTCTCCACCAGCGTGTAGTGCAGTGCCCGGTGGAAATCAGGAAATTTCTTCTCCGACCAGTCCAGCACGTCTTGCGCGAACAGGCCCCGGCCGGGGCCGAGTTCAAGCACTTCGATCTGCGCCGGTGAACCTAGTGCGCGCCACATTTCTTCGAACTGGCGCGCCAGCAGGCGTCCGAAGACGGCGTGCACGTCGCTGGAGGTGTAGAAATCGCCGGCCTTGCCGAACTTTTCAGCTGGCCGCGAGTAATAGCCCAGCTCCGGATCGTAGAGGCACAACTCCATGTAGCGGGAGAAGGGAATTGGTCCGCGCTCGCGGATTTCCTGTTCAATCTTCTCGCGCAGGCTCACAAGCCGCGCTCGCGCCGATCCACGCGGTCCTGCGGCGTGCGGATGAACATCTCGACCAGATAGTCATGCAGCGCGTCGTAGAGCTGGCGCTGGAACTGCCACTCGAACTGCGGGTGGTCGAGATCGCGTGGGTGCATCTCGTACAGGTAGGTATGCACGGGCACACTACAGTGCTCCAACTGGATGCTGACCTCGACGCCGTCGCCCTTGGGAAGCGCGCTGAAGCTGAGCAATGGGTGCTCGTACAGCCGGAGTTGCTGGAGCACGCGGTCCAGGCGAGGATTGGTGACGTCGGGCATGGCAAAGATTGTAACGGCTACCGGGACGCCGCCACCTCTCCGGTCTCCCCGATTATTCCTTCCTCAATTCCGTTTCAGCGGCCAACGAGTTTTTGCAATTCCTCCGGATATCGCGCGCCTTGCACCGGGATCTTCGAGGCAAATGACGCCAGTTCGCGGAGATCGTCGGGCGAAAGCTGCACGTTGACTGCTCCGAGGTTTTCTTCGAGCCTTGCGATCTTGGTGGTGCCCGGGATGGGCACAATCCACGGCTTCTGCGCGAGCAACCAGGCGAGCGCGATCTGTGCGGGCGTCACTTTCTTCTGCTGCGCGAACTTGCCAATCAAATCCACCAGCGCCTGGTTCGCCTTGCGGTTTTCCGCAGTAAAGCGGGGAACGATGTTGCGGAAGTCGTTCTTTTCGAATTGGGTGTCTTCGCTGATCTTGCCCGTGAGAAAGCCTTTGCCCAGAGGACTGAAGGGGACGAAGCCGATGCCGAG
The DNA here is from genome assembly GCA_963745435.1 of uncultured Acidobacteriota bacterium. Taxonomy (GTDB): domain Bacteria; phylum Acidobacteriota; class Terriglobia; order Terriglobales; family Acidobacteriaceae; genus Gp1-AA133. The sequence continues at coordinate 187,225 of CAVUXK010000015.1, forward strand.
TTCCTCGAGCGTCGGGATCATTTCCGCCTCGGGCTCCTTCCACCAGAGCGAATACTCGCTCTGCAGGGCCGTCACCGGCTGAACGGCGTGCGCACGCCGAACGGTCTTGACGCCTGCCTCCGAAAGACCAAAGTGTTTGACCTTGCCTTCCTGGATGAGTTCTTTCACGGCTCCGGCAACGTCTTCGATCGGCACGTTGGGATCAACGCGGTGCTGATAGAACAAGTCGATGACGTTGGTCTTCAGGCGCTTGAGCGAGGCTTCGGCGACTTCCTTGATATGTTTCGGACTGCTGTCGAGGCCGGCCTGCTTGCCATTGGCATCGATTTTGAAAGCAAACTTGGTGGCAATCACCACCTGGTCGCGGAAAGGCGCGAGCGCTTCGCCTACGAGTTCTTCGTTGGTGAAGGGGCCGTAGACCTCGGCCGTGTCGAAGAAGGTCACGCCGCGGTCGAATGCTGCCCGGATCAGCGCGATCCCCTGCTGCTTGTCGACCGGCTGCCCGTAGCCAAAGCTGAGTCCCATGCAGCCAAGTCCGAGAGCGGAAACTTCGAGGTTGCTTTTTCCTAGTTTGCGTTTTTGCATGGTGCCTCCTGGGGGTTGAGGACATTTTCCCACAATTCGGGATGGCAGGGACTGCGGTGGCGTCGCCTCGTGCGAGGGCGAGACGCCCTCGCGACTGCCGGCAAGATGCCGGCGCTACGGAAAAACTCCTCCGCCGCCGAATCTGTTTGTGTTCGCGTTGTGCGGAGGTCCTTTTATGTGCTGAAGTCGACCAGTTGAACCTCTGCAGACATTTCCGCGCGTTTCCCATCCATTGCCCTCTGCTTTACACTGAAAAGTTTGAAGCCCAACCTCCAACCCTGGATAGAGCGGCTGCGCGCGGGCGACGCGCGCGCGTTGGCTCGGGCCATCAGCGCGGTCGAAAACCGCAGCCCCGATGCCGCTGACCTGTTGAAGGCGCTGTTCCCGCATAGCGGCAAGGCCCGCATCCTGGGCCTGACGGGTCCGCCGGGCGCGGGGAAGAGCACGCTGGTCGATCAACTTGCCAAGCATTACCGGCGGGCGGGCAAGACGCTGGGCATCGTTGCGGTCGATCCGACCAGCCCGTACACCGGCGGCGCGATTCTGGGCGATCGCATTCGCATGCAGGATCACCACGCCGATCCGGGGATTTACATCCGCAGCATGGCGACGCGCGGATCGCTGGGCGGCCTGGCGCGCACCACCGCCGATGTGGCGACGGTGCTCGATGCTTCCGGACGCGATCTGATCATGATCGAGACGGTGGGCGTCGGGCAGGATGAAGTCGATATCGTTCGGCTCGCCGACATCACCATCGTGATTCTGGTGCCCGGCATGGGCGACGATGTGCAGACCATCAAGGCCGGCATCATGGAGATCGCCGACATCTTCGTCATCAACAAGAGCGACCGCGACGGCGCAGAGAACGTGGAGCGCGAGATTCGCGCGATGCAATCGCTGGCAACGCGTCACGACAACTGGGTTCCGCCGATCGTGAAGACGGTGGCCAGCGAAGGCAAGGGCGTCAGCGAACTGGCGACCACGATTGCCGACTATGAAACTTATCTGAAGAAGGAAAATCTGGTGCTGGCGCGCAACATTCAGAACTGGCGCGAGCGGCTGGTCGAGATGCTACGCGACGCTATGCTCGAACGCGCGCGCGCGCAACTGGGCGAGGGGCAGGCGGAGCAGTACGCCGCCGAGGTGGCACAGCACAAGCGCGATCCGTATACGCTAGTGGAGGAAATCGTGCGGAAGGCAGGCTCGTGACATTTCGTATCGATCATCTCGGAATCGCGGTGAAGTCGCTGGCGGCGGCCAAGGCCATTTACGAGAAGCTGGGACTTAGCGTGTCGCCGGAAGAGACGGTGGAACAGGAAAAAGTCCGGCTGGTGATGGTGCCTGTGGGCGAAAGCCGTCTGGAATTGCTGGAGGCGACGTCGGAAGATTCGACCATTGCAAAGTTTATCGCCAAGCGTGGCGAGGGTCTGCACCACGTGTGCATGCGCGTGCCCGATCTGGCGGCAGCGGTCCAGAAGTTGAAGAAAGACGGAGTTCGCCTGGTGTCTGACGAGATCAGGGTCGGTGCCGGCGGGCATCGCTATGTGTTTGTGCATCCCTCGAGCGCGGGGGGCGTGTTGCTGGAGTTGGTGGAAGGCCCAGTCGCTAGTCACTAGTCGTCCAGTCGCCAGCACCCAATACTGCAACTGCTTTTTCACCACAGAGGCACAGAGGCATAGAGAAGGAGCATTAGTTTGTAGGTGCCTCTGTGACTCTGTGTTAAAGAAATTCTCGAAAGGGTCGCTGAAGACTGGCGACTAGCGACTGCTCCATGATTCTTCTGGCAATTGATACTTCCGGCAAAGATGGCAGCATCGCTCTGGCTCGCGCTGCTGACGCGCGGGTCTGATCCGAAATCAGTAGAGATTCTGGACGTGATTCCGCTGGAAGGCGGGACGTTTTCCGCACAACTGGTGCCACAGATCGCGGCGTTGCTGAACAAGCACTGCCTCACGAAGGAGCGCATCGACGGCTTCGCGGTGGCGTCGGGTCCGGGATCATTTACCGGCTTGCGGGTCGGTCTTGCGGCGGTGAAAGGGCTCGCAGAAATTTTAGGCAAACCCATCGCGGCCGTTTCGAGGCTGGAGGTGGTGGCGCGTTCCGGAAAAAGTCGCGGCAAGGTGATCGCGGCCTTAGACGCGGGGCGCAGCGACGTGTATGTGGGTGAGTACGAAGTGAGCGAGCGAGCGGAGATCATCGCGGAGCGTCTGGTGTCGCGCGAGGAATTCTTGAGTCTTGCAGGCAATGCGAAGCTGCTGACGCCGGAGCGTGTTCTTGCGGAGGCGGCAGGTAGCGCTGGGATTCTTGTGGAGGAAGTCGCGCTGCCAAACAGCGCGGCGATCGCGCGCATAGGCTTTGAAAAGATCATCCGCGGCGAAACGATTTCGCCAGAGAACCTGGAAGCGAACTACATCCGCTGCAAGGACGCGGAAATCTTCGCGAAGAAGTGAGTGAGCTGCGAGCTTCGAGCCACGAGTTGCGAGCGAGAAATACCAGACCCGTGAATTCGTGCAAACTGCAAGTCTGGCCCCCTTAGCGTTTCTGAGAACTGAGAACTGAGAACTGAGACCCAAGACCCAAGACCCAAGACCCAAGACCTGATCCCCAATGCTCATCCGTCCCGCCACCCCGGCTGACATCCCGGCCATGATGCGACTCGTGAATCACTCGGCCACGGCGGCGCACTGGTCGCGCGCGCAGTACGATCGCGTGTTCGGCGACGGTGCTCCGCGACGGCTGGCGCTTGTGATTGAAGAGGAATCGGTGTTGCAGGGATTTCTTGTCGCTCACGAAATCGCGCAGGAGTGGGAGATCGAAAACATCGCCATCGCGGGTGCGGCGCGGCGTCGCGGGCTTGGTACAGGGCTGCTGGGGGCGTTTCTGGATCGGGCTCGCGCCGAAAAGGGAACCAGCGTGTTTCTCGAGGTGCGGGAATCGAATCGTGCGGCGCGGCTGCTCTACGAAAAGTGGTCCTTCGCGGAGAGCGGACGGCGTTCCGGCTACTACGCTCAGCCGCAAGAGGATGCCATCGTATACCGCTTATCCCTTACGTAAATGGTTTATGGGAATACGCAAGATTGCCGCGTAATTGGTGCAACTTCAGTCACATAGCGCTGTGACTTTCCACATGCCTCCTATGAAAATTGGATTGCTGCCCTATTCACACTGTGTTAACTTTTAGTTCTCAATTCGGCAAGGGAGGTCTGCAGGATGACTCCGAGAGACCAGCTCCTGGCCAGCCACGATGAGTTTCGTCGGCTGGCGACCGAGCACATGACGTACGCGCAACGCCTCGATTCACTCACCGAAAAAAGATATCTGACCGAAGACGAGAAGTTGGAAGAGGTTCGTCTGAAGAAGCTGAAACTGCGCTTAAAGGACCAGATGGAGTCCATCGAGCGGCATTTTCGCCAATCAGTTCAGAACCAGGTAGCTTAATCCACCACCAACGAGAGACGGCGTAGCCGTCGAGGGTGATATGTCTCTCGAACCCGGCGCTTGTAAGCGCCTTTTTTTATTGCAGTTAAGTTAAAGCCCAACCGTCTCGCTGCTCTATAATTCTAAAACTCATGGTTCGTGACGGCTATCTTTACGCCATCCCTTTGCTGCTGGCCGGTGTACTCATCGCGCGGCTGGCCAACCCCTTCTGGGCGTTGCCGGCTTGGCTGCTGGCCGCATTTTGTCTCTGGTTCTTTCGCGATCCCGAGCGGGCGGTGCCTGACGCCGCGGGGGCGATCGTTTCGCCAGGCGATGGCAAGGTGACCGACGTCTCGGTGGTGTTGGCGGACGGCGCGGAACAGTTGCGCATCAGCATTTTTCTGAATGTGTTCAATGTCCACGTAAACCGGTCGCCGATCGGCGGGGTGATTCGCAATGTTCGCTACCAGAAGGGCAAGTTTCTGAATGCAATGGCCGCGAACTCGGCGGATGAGAATGAGCAGAACATCGTCACCGTGGAAGGCGAAGGCCAGACGGTGGTCTTCAAGCAGATTGCGGGATTGATTGCGCGCCGCATCGTGTTCAACAAGAAGGTCGGCGACACAGTGGCGCGCGGCGAGCGCGTAGGGCTGATCAAGTTCGGCTCGCGCGTCGATGTGCTGATGCGGCCCGAAGTCAAACTCGCGGTCAAGGTCGGCGATCACGTCAAAGGCGCGTCGAGCATTCTGGCATACGCTCCGGTGGCGCAAGAGCCAGCGCCTTCGAAGATGCAGCCAACCGTTGCGGGAGCGAATTAAATGGACGGCATGCCCGAGTCCGCGATCGTGGAGATTCCGAAGCGGCGGAAGAGTGATCGGCCGGTGCGCCGGCAGCGCAAGGGCATGTACATTTTGCCTTCGCTGTTCACGACTGGAAATCTCGCCGCCGGCTTCTACGCGATTCTGCAGGTGATGCATGGGACAGTTGCCGAGCCCTGGCATTTTGATTTTGCGGCGAAGGCAATCGGGTTTGCCGTTCTGTTCGATGGACTCGATGGCCGCATTGCGCGCCTGACGAATACCAGCAGCGATTTCGGGCGCGAACTCGACTCGCTCGCTGACGTGATCACCTTCGGCGTGGCTCCCGCGCTGCTGGCCTACATGTGGGGATTCCACTTGCTGCCGCCCATCGATCCGGAGATGCGCCTGCGGATGGGACAATTAGGTGCGGTTGCGGCCTTTTTATTTCTGGTTGCCGGAGCCAGCCGCCTGGCGAGATTCAATATCGCGGTGAACCCACAGCCATCGAATCCAGGACGACCCGACAAGAAGTATTTTGTGGGCATGCCGATCCCGGCAGGCGCCGGTGTAATCGCGGCGATTGTTCACCGGGCGTTGGGTGAGCCACTGACGTCGACTGCCCCTTCGGTGGTGTGGCTGTGCCTGGTGCCGACGGTTGGATATCTCATGGTCAGCACCTGGCGCTTCTACAGCTTCAAGGACATTCACTTCAATACGCGTCAGCCGTTCCGTTTGATCGTGCTCATCAGCGCTCTGTTCGCCCTGATCTGGTTCTACTCGCGCTGGGTCCTTTTCGCCATTGCGCTCATCTACATGTTCTCGGGAGTGCTGTGGCGCTTGCAGTGGATCATCCGGCGCAAGCCGTCGCCTCCCGCTCCGCCCGTATACAAGGAGGCTTCGCAGCCCTCATGAGTTCTCCGCTGAAACCTGCGTCCGTTCCGACCGCTGATCCCATGCGCGCCAAGCCCTATCGTGTGGCCATCGTGGGCGCGGCGTCGCTGCGTGGCAAAGAAGTAGCCGAGGTCCTGAACGATCGCAACTTTCCTGCCGTTGATATCAAGTTGCTCGACGACGACGAGTCGCTCGGCCAGTTGGAAACGATGGGCGACGAAGTCACCTTCATCCAGCGCGTGCGCAACGAGCAGTTCGATCATCTGGACTTCACCTTCTTCGCTTCCGACCAGACCTCGACGCGCAAGAACTGGAAAGTAGCGCGCGACGCGGGCAGCGCGATTGTCGATCTCTCCTATGCTCTCGAGGAAGAGCCGACGTCAGCAATCCGTTCGCCGTGGATGGAGAAGGAACTCGGGCAGACGCCGGCCTTTGAACTGCAGCCGGGACCGTGCGTGGTGGCGCATCCGGCCGCGGTAGGCCTCGCGCTCCTGGTGGCGCGGGCAGCCAAGGGAGCGAAAGTCCGGCACGCGATTGCGACCATTCTGGAGCCAGCCTCAGAACATGGGCAGAAGGGCATGGACGAACTGCACGAGCAGACCGTGAACCTGCTCTCGTTTCAGGAACTGCCGAAGAGTGTGTTCGACACGCAGGTCGCGTTCAACATGGTGGAGAACTACGGGCCGAATGCCTCGCCCACGCTGCAATCGGTGAAGCACCGGATTCTGAAACACTATGACCGGATCGCCGGGGCCAATGCGCTGAAGCCGTCGGTGCAACTGCTGCAGGCGCCGATATTCCATGGGCATGCGTTTTCGATCTATATCGAGATGGAAGCACCGGTCGCACTGGGCGACCTTTCGCAGGCGCTGGCTGGGGAGCACGTCACGCTGGCGCGGCAGGCGGAGGATACACCCAGTAACGTCAATGCGGCTGGGCAAGGCGATATTCTGGTTTCCTTGACCCGCGACGAGAACAATCCGAATGGAGTCTGGATTTGGGCAGCGGCCGACAACCTGCGCATTGCCGCCGTCACGGCCGTCGAATGTGCCGAGACCATGACCCCAACCCGACCGCGAGGCCAGATTCAGTGAGTGCACACGAAGTGTCTTCCCGCAACCGGCTCTTCAAGCGCCCGGATGCGGGATTTTTTTTGTGCGCGCTGGCCGCGGTGCTGGTGAGTGCGGGCTGCGGATATCACACTGCCGGGCATGTAGTTACGGTGCCGGAAAACGTCAAGACGCTTGCCATTCCCGCGTTCGTCAATCTTTCGCAAACTTACCGCATTGAGCAGACGCTGACCTCGGCCGTGGTGCACGAGTTCACCACGCGCACCCGCTACCAGATTCTCAACCAGGCCGATGACGCAGCGGATGCGACCTTGCGCGGGACTGTGTTGACTACCACAGCATCTCCGCTAACCTACGATTCGAAAACAGGGCGCGCGGAAAGTATTCTGGTGGTGGTGAGCATGCGCGTATCCCTCACCGACCGGCAGGGAAAAGTTCTGTTCCAGAATCCCGCGTACGTATTTCGCGAGCAGTATCAGGTGTCGCAGGAGCCGAGCAGCTTCTTTGAAGAAGATTCGCCCGCCATGGGGCGACTGTCGCGCGACTTTGCACACACCCTGGTGAGCAGCGTGCTGGAGGGCTTTTGATGAAGGCCTTCGCGCAGGCCGAACGCTTCGTTTCGGAAGTGTCTGCGAAAAAGCTGCGCCCGGCCTACGTATTCGTCGGCGATGAAGTCTTCTTCCGCAAACGGTTCCGCGAGGCGATTCTCGAACACCTGGTGCCTGATGATCTGCGCGACTTCAGCCTGTTTGATTTCGATCTGGCAGATACGGATTTGACCGAAGTGCTAGACCGCGCGCGCACGCCCTCGCTGATGGCGCCCTTCCAGGTGTTCTTTGTGCGCGGGGTGAAGACGCTGTTTGGACGCGGTTCGAATGAAGAGAAGATCGCTGCGATCGAAGAGTACTGCAAGAATCCCAACCCGGATGCTGTGCTGATTTTTGTAGCCGACCACATCAGCATTCCCGCCGACGTCCGTCGCATCGACATGACCGACAAGGAGCGCTACGAGCGGATTCGTGAAACCCTCGGCTCGTTCTGCGGCATTGTTGAACTGGCGCGCGTGGAAGAAAGCGAAGCCGTGCGCTGGATCTCGGAGTACTGCGTGCAGCGCGAGGTGAAAGTCGAGGCCGACGGCGCGCGCGAACTCGTCGACGCGCTGGGCGGCGACATGATGATGATCTCCAATGAATTGGAGAAGCTGATTCTGTATGTCGGCGAGAAGAAGCGCATCACGCTGGGCGATGTGGAGACGATGGTGCTGGCCGCCAAACAGCGCTCGCTCTACGAATTGACCGACGCCATCTCCGCCAAAGACCGTGTGCGCGCGCTCGAGGTGCTGGACGCGATGCTTTCCACGGGTGACGGCGACGAAGCGGCGATTGGCCATCTATACATGCTGGCGAAGACGTTTCGGCAGATGCTAGTGATTCTCGAGCGCAACGTGCGCGACCAGCGCGCCCTATGGGCTGCCCTGTGGCAAGGGTTCCGCGTGCCGCCGTTTGCGGCCGAGGACATTATCCGGCAGGCCCGCCGGTATAAATCGAAGCGTGAACTGACCAGCGCGATCCGCCTGGTCGGGAAGGCGGATCTGGCGCTGCGATCGAATCCTCCGACCAAGCGACTGGTGCTGGAGAAGTTGATATTGGATCTCACGAGCGAGGCGCGGCCCGAGCCGGAGTGGTCGCAGCACGAGTTTCAGATCTAGGCGTTGGTTGGCGGTCGTTGGTCGTTGGAAAAACCTCAGATCGTAGCGTCGAATCATGCTCTCGCCTCAGGACGTGGTTTCCTACCGTGCGATGTGCGACCTCTACGGCGTCAGTCTGCAACGGGGGATGAACTACCGCATAAGAAACTCTGAGAGCCTCATTCTGATGAGCGTCCGACCAGGGGCTCCCTATGAGGATCGTGTTGAGCAAGGTGGTCGCGTCATCGTGTACGAGGGCCACGACGCTCCGAGGCGCAAGGGTGGTCCCGATCCGAAGTTTCTGGATCAACCGGAATCTCAACCAAACGGACGGTTAACTCAGAACGGCTTGTTCATCGATGCTGTGCGGCGATTCAAACAAGGTGAAGCTCCTGCCGAATGCGTCAGAGTGTTTGAGAAGATTCGAGATGGCATATGGGCATACAACGGCATCTTTGCGTTAGTCGATGGATGGCAGGAAACGAATGAGCGAAGGCAAGTATTTAAGTTTCGGTTGCAATTGCTTGATGAGGTTGATCAGACTCACTCGATAGCATCTCGTGCTGATGTCGAGCACGATCGTGTCATTCCCTCCGCCGTGAAGTTGGAGGTGTGGAAGCGGGACACAGGTAGTTGCGTGCAATGTGGCTGCAAGGAAAACCTTCACTTTGACCACATCATTCCATACTCGAAGGGGGGTTCATCGAAAGATGCTGCCAATATCCAAATTCTTTGTGGAAAGCACAATCTCGAGAAGAAAGACAACATCCAATAACGGTAATGGACGTTGCGGCTTACCTCGCGCGCGTGGGGTTCACTGGTTCGGCTAGGCCTGACGCTGAGACCCTCCGGAGCCTGCATCTAGCTCACCTCTATACCGTTCCTTTCGAGAATCTGGATATTTCCCTTGGGCGTCAAATTTGCTGCGATGAGGAGCGCTTTCTCCGCAAGGTCGTCGATCTGCGGCGCGGCGGTTTTTGTTATGAACTGAACGGCGCATTTGCCGCGCTGCTGCGGGAGCTTGGATTTCGGGTCACCTTGCTTTCGGCGCGGGTGGCCCGCGAGGATGGCAGCGCGTCGCCGGAGTTCGATCACATGGCGCTGCTGGTCGATCTCGACGAACCCTGGCTGGCCGACGTGGGATTTGGCGATTCTTTTCTCGAGCCCCTGCGTCTAAAAACCGAGCTCGATCAGGAACAACCGGGCGGCCCGTTTCGTATTGTCCCGGTAGGGAACGTGATGATTGTGCAGCGCCAACTCGCCGATCAGATCTGGAAGTCGCTGTACCAGTTCACCCTCAAGCCGCACGCGCTCGAAGATTTCGAGCCGCGCTGCCAGTGGCAGCAGACTTCGCCCGATTCGCACTTCGTCCAGCAGCGCATCTGTACGCTTCCCACTCGGGAGGGAAGAATCACGCTTTCCGACCTGCGTTTGATTCGGACGGAGCTTGGCAAGCGCGAAGAGCGCCTGCTGCAGAATGAAACCGAGTGGCGAGCGGCGCTGGTTGAACACTTCGGAGTGCGCCTTTGAGGCGAGGCCATCTTGCAGGATTTGCGCGAATCGCCGCGCGGTTCGCCGTTGTCCTTCTCGTTTCCGCCCTGGTCGCGCAAACCAGCGCACGCTACGACCATCAGATTCAGGCCTACGTGCACAATGGCGATTTCAGCGGTTCGGTGCTGGTCGCGCGCGACGGCCACATCTTGTTTCAGAAGTCTTACGGGATGGCCAACCACGAGTGGAGCATTCCCAATTCCGAGAAGACCAAGTTCCACGTCGCATCGGTAACGAAGACGTTCACGGCGGCCGCCATCCTGCAACTTGAGCGCGCGGGCAAACTTAAGCTCGACGATCCGCTGAGCAAGTACATTCCGGATTTTCTCAACGGCGAGCGCATCACCATTGAGCAGATGCTGACGCACACTTCGGGATTGCCGGATTTCTATTCGCTGCCGGAGTATCCGCTGCGCAAGTATCAGAGGGTCAACTTGCCTGACCTGGTAGCGTGGGTGAAAACCAAGCCGCTCGATTTCTTCCCAGGCAGCAAGAGCAGTTACAGCAACACCGGCTATGCATTTCTGGCCTACATCATCGAGCAAGTTTCCGGGAAACCCTACGAGCAGTTTCTGGCCGAGGAGGTTTTGAGGCCGGCCGGCATGAAAGACACGGGCGCATTTCGTGATGACGCGATTGTCGCGAACCGCGCTACCGGGTACCAGCCGGCGTTCGACGACCACGGTCTGCGCAACGCGCCCGCGTATGACAAGACGATTCTGACCGGTTCGGGATCGTTGTATTCGACGACCGCTGACCTGTACGAATGGTGCCGCGCGGTGGAGGCCAACAAGTTCTTCAACGTGCATGACTCGTCTCGAGCCTATGGCTGGGGCGCCCGCGAGACCAAGACAAAGCACAAATACATCGAGCAGAGCGGACGCGATCCCGGCTTCTCGTCGCACATCGCGATATTTCCTGACGACCGTTCGATAGTGATCGTGCTAGGGAACTTGGAAGATGCCGCGGTCAACACAATGGCCGATGATCTGGCCGCGATTGCGCTCCGAGAAGATCCGGCACTGCCGCAACCGCGAACGAAGGCGGCCGGACCTGCCCATCCGGAGGAATTTGCCGGAACTTACGAGGTCAATCCCAAGTTCCTACTCGATCTTCGCGCTGAAGATGCAAAACTCTATCTGCGGGGTACGGGTGGAGACTACTTGCCGCTCGAGCCGACCGGCAAAGACGCATTCTTCTACCGGCAGCTTTACGTGAAAGTCGGATTCCGGCGCGACAAGAACGGGAAGATCGAAGCACTGTTGTGGAACGGGGATTATCCGTGCAAGAAGCTTAACTAGTCGCTGGTCGTCAGTCGCTGGTCGCTAGCATCCCAAAGCCAAAAGCCATGGCTTTCACCACAGAACACAGAGGCACAGAGAAAAAGCTTTTTCAGGATTCTTCTTTGACTCTGTGGGAAGAGAGAGTTTGCCGCTAGCGACGAGGGACTAGCGACTATTTTGCGCCGACTGCCCGCACGCGCTTCGACAGGCGGGACTTATAGCGGGCGGCGGTGTTCTTGTGGAGCACGCCCTTCTGGATGGCCTTGTCGAGGGCCGACACGGTTTCTCGATAGGTCTTCTCGGCGGCTGCCTTGTCGCCTTTACCCATGATTTCGCGCAGTTCGCGCAGCGATCCGCGCAGTTGCGACGTGTTATTGCGGTTGGTGGCAGTGCGTTTTGTCGTCTGACGGGCGCGCTTCAGCGCCGATAGGTGATTCGCCATGTGCTGTCTGGTTACCTTCGTTTCTACTAGAGGAATATTCCGGTGGGTACCGAATGCACTATTGTACGAGAGTAAGTGCTGACTGGTCAAACGGATATGGACAAAGTGCTGGACCGGCTGAAAGTTCTCATCGACTCCTCCACCCCAATCGTGGTGATGGAGACGGTCGAGGAGTCGCGCGCGGTGCGCATGGTGCGCCTGGCCTGCTCGGCGCTGAACCTCGCCGCGTTTGAGTGGACGATCGCCACCGGTCTGGCGCGTTCCGGCGGCAACCCCATGGCTCCCGTTGTCGACGCCGGTGCGTTTCCCGCGGGAGGGTATCGCGCCGGGGAAGTGAACGAATTTGCCGAGAACGCCAAGGCCCTCTATGACAGCCGCGAGCCGGCGAAGATGCTCGCGAACCTCGAAGGCATCACGATCGAAGCAGCTTTCATTTTGAAAGACCTGCATCGCCACATGGAGGACCCCGTGGTAGTGCGGCGGCTCCGCGACGTGGGACAGAAGTTTGCGACGAACCGGCGCACAGTCATCCTCACGGCTCCCAAGATTTCGATTCCGCCTGAGCTGGCCAGCCTGGTGGAGTATCTGGAACTGCCGCTGCCCGACCGCCTGCGCCTGCGGCAGATCATTGACGAGGTGCTGGTGCGGGTGGCCAAGACGCACACGCTGCAGCGCCGGCTCGAGCCGGCCGGCATCGACGTGATGGCTGACAACCTGCGCGGCCTGACCGAAGAAGAAGCGGAACGCGCCATCTCGCAGGCGCTGGTGGCGCGGTATGCGCTGTGTCCGGAGACCGTGACGGATGTCCTCGAAGCAAAGAAGTCGCTATTGCGACGGTCGGAGATGCTCGAGTTCGTCGAAGTATCAGACACGCTGTCGCAGGTGGGCGGCCTCGACAACCTGAAGAAGTTTCTGGCGCAACGGCGCGGTTCGTGGGAAGAATCCGCGCGCGCGTTCGGGCTCGATCCGCCGCGGGGCGTGATCATCCTGGGCGTGCAGGGTTGCGGCAAGAGCATGTGCGCGCGTGCGATTGCTGGAGAATGGAAGCTGCCGCTGGTCAAATTCGATACGGCGGCGATTTACGACAAGTACATCGGCGAAACCGAAAAGCGCATTCTCAAAGTATTTCAAGTAGCGGAAGGACTGGCGCCGTGCGTGTTGTGGATCGACGAACTGGAAAAAGTCTTTGCGGGCAGCGGGCCGGATTCGGCCTCAGCCGACGCAGGCGTCTCGTCGCGGCTGCTGGCGTCGTTCTTATCGTGGATGCAGGATCGCAAGGCCCCGGTATTTGTGGCGGCGACGTGTAATAACGTCAGCGTGCTTCCGCCGGAGTTGATTCGCAAGGGGCGGTTCGACGAATTGTTCTTCGTAGATCTGCCGACACAAGCTGAGCGCAAACAGATCCTGGCAATTCAATTGAATAAGAGGAAACGGAATCCGAACGACTTTGCGCTGGACCGCGTTGCGGCGGCCGCGCGCGGGTATTCCGGGGCAGAGATCGAGTCGGTGGTGCAGACCGCGCTCTATGCGGCGTATTCGCAGAAGCAACAGTTGAGAGATCAGCACTTGCTCGAGGCAATCCAGGCGACGGTGCCGCTGTCTACCACGCGCGCCGAGGAGATTGAGGCGCTGCGACAGTGGGCTGGGAAGAGGGCAGTGCCGGCCTCGACCCCCGACGCGCGCGCAGAACGCGCTTGATGCTAATAAATGCTGAAGTTGACGATGGAGCGACGGGCGTCTGACGACCCGTCCCCCGAAAGTGCCCTTACGATTTCGACTCCTGGGGAGTAACTTCGGTATCAACTGGCCTATAATTACTGAAATCTTCCCCCGCCGCGTGGATCCATGGAAAAAGGCTTGGGCCTCTTAAGTACGGAACCCCGTGTTATTGCCAAGGCCGAGCCTCGCCTGCAGTTGCTGATGGAACTTGAACCACGACATGAAGCTTTTCTGAGCAATCTGGCCGACGCGTTTTCGCGCCGGACGCCTCCGCCCATCAAGACCACTTCGCCGCCCGGCACCTTCTGGGCCGATGTTTTCGTGCCCACCGAGCTGCCCTGGAAATCCTTTCAGGAGTCAATGTTGTGGCACATGGTGGTCCTGATTGCCGCCTGGGCGCTTACCCAGGGCTGGGCTACGCGGCCCGAAGCCGCACGTGAACCAGGCCTACCGGACATCGGAGTCGATTTACTACTCGGCGTCAAAAGCCTACACACCGCCTCGGAAAACTCCGATCCGCCCGCAGAACCACGCGAAGGGAAAAAGCACGGCTGCGGCAACTCGAGCGAAGGCGATGCCGGTGGCGGCAGAGAATCGAGGGACGCCCAAATTGCTCGTCCCGCCGGATCTGAAGCTGGCAGAAGGTCCTCGAGCGCCGAACCTGGCGGCCGAACCGACCATGCCGGCGGTTCCGCTGTCGGCCACCGCACGCAACAGTGCTCCGCTGAATGGACTCAACTCCGCCGTCGCGCCTCCGCCGGACGTGACTGGACGGACCAAGGGACTGACAGGATCGCTGCAGGCCGGAATCGTGGCGCCACCAGTCGACGCGCGAGGCGTCGCAAGCGACCACACGCTGCGAGGGCCGGGATCGGCAAACGTAGTGGCGCCGCCGCCTTCGGTGGCGGGAACGTCTCGAGTACCGGGAAGTCTGGGGGCGGGGGATGCGTCGGTAGTCGCGCCGCCGCCATCATTGGCTTCGCAAGGATTGCGTGGCGCCGGACCGCGCGGATTGACTCCGGGCAGCGCCGTTGTGCCTCCGCCTCCTTCGATTGAACATTCGGGCAAAGCAGGTGCTCTGTCGGGGCCGGGAATTGCCGTCGTACCGCCACCTCCCTCGATGAAGGGAGCCGGAATTGGCGGCGGCAACGGACGCGGGGCCTCGAGCAACGGAGTGGGCACGGCCGTGGTGCCTCCGCCACCGTCTGTGCAGAGCGGAACTGGCGGTGGATTAATTGCGACGCTGAGTTCGTGGTTCTCGAGCAGTCCTCCGAAAATCGTTCCACCTCCGCCGGGCTTGCAGGGCGAAGGAGGCGGTGCAGGTGGCGGAGCCGCACGTGTGGGTTCGCTGGCAGGAGGAGGCTCGGAAGTTGTACCGCCACCACCTTCGACCCAAGGTGGAGGAAATGGTCGCGGCCGCGTGACATCGCTGGCTTCCGGAGGAAATGAAGTCGTGCCCCCACCACCGTCGGTGCAAGGTGGAGGCGGAGGGTCGGGAGCGCGCAACGGATTTGGAAATGGACTCACTGGAAGCGGAGCAGCGGTTGTGCCCCCACCGCCGTCGCTGTCAGGCACGGGCTCTGGTAGAGGAACCGGTGTGCGTGGCGGCGGGTCGTTGTCGGCAGGCGGGACTGATGTTGTTCCTCCACCACCTACTGTTTCTGGAGGAGGCGGCGGAACTGGAAACGCAGCGAACGGCGCGGGCAGCCGGCTGGGATCGCTTGGCGGCGGGGGAGGAGCGGTTGTGCCACCACCTCCATCCGTAGCGGGAACTGGAGCTGGAAACGGCGGAGGGAGTCGGCTGGCCTCTCTTGGTGGAGGCGGCGGAAACGTCGTGGGACCTCCTTCTGCTGGCGGGGGTGGCGGCAATGGCGGTCGGGGCGGCAACGGTGGTGCCGGCGGAGGAGCGGGCGACGCCGTGAATGGCGGCTCGGCCATCGGAGCGGGAACGATGTCGACCGGCCCGCTGGAGCAGATGGAACCGCTGCCGGATGTTCCGGACAGCGCGCAGAATGCGCCGTCGATGAATGAAATTCCGACCGGCCCCTCGGAAGATGTCTCGATGCGACTGATTGCCGTGCCCGGCGGATCCACCAACAGCTCGTTTTTCTCGAAGTATGAAGTGGTGTTGGCAGAGCGGACCATCAAACAGGGGCAGAAGGAAATCATCAAGCTGGTGTATGAGTCGCTGCCATATCAAAAGCGGCTTTCGGAGTATGACTGGAGCACGACCAGGATTTACAAGCTGCGAGCGGTAGCCGATCCGCGGTGCGACGAGTCGCTCATGCAGATGATGATGCCGGAGGGTGGCGGAGACCCCGATACCGACGCCCAGGCGGATGCCAATCGGCTGGCCGCCGAAGTCGGCGACAAGAATACGAAGCTTCATTGCTACCGCACGACGGCCGATGACTTCCAGCGCGCGATTTCGCACGGTAAGTAAGCTGCAATCTAACAGCGAGGGCGGGACGCCCTCGCGACTGCCGGCAGGATGCCGGCGCTACGGAAGTCGATCGTGCTTTCGACCGATGCATGTGAATGCCGATGCTGCGCAAGGTTCGGCTATACCCTCCCATTGACTCGCATCCACACCCGGGGTAGGCTTGAAAGTAATGGTAGTTGCCTGCGCTTTGAGGCTCGCATTCCGGCTGGTTTCCACCCTCACGCAAGATAAGCTTTTGCTCAAAAGCGGGTCAGGTTCCGGAATATCCGGTCCGAGCACAGGTATGTTTTCTGTGAGTTTAGGACGGCAATTGATGGCTGCCGTGCAGGCTGATGTGCCTGCTTCTTTACGGGCCCCCAGAGAGGAATAACCGACGTCTGAATGAAGAAGAGCATCGAAGTCAGCTCGAACATCGAGACCCTGTTTGGCACGCGCGACGAGAACCTGCATCTGCTCGAGGATGGCCTGAACGTCGCGATTGACCTGCGATCGAATGGAGTGGAAGTGGAGGGAGCGCCGCGCGACGTGGCCCGCGCCGAGCAGGTCTTTGCCGATTACGACCATCTGCAGCGCTCCGGCTTCAGCTTCAACAACGGCGATTTGAACAGCATGTTGCGCGTCGTGACCACCGATCCCAAAGTGACGTTGCGCGGACTGGCCGAAGCCGGCAAGCAGCGTTCGTTCGGGCGCCGCACCGTGCAGCCCAAGAGTTCGAACCAGCGCCGCTACATCGAAGCCATCGAGAAACACGACATGGTCTTCGGCGTCGGTCCGGCCGGAACCGGAAAGACGTACCTCGCGGTGGCGATGGCGATCTCGGCGTTGCTCGCCAAGCGGGTGAATCGCATCATCCTGGCGCGGCCTGCGGTCGAAGCCGGCGAGCGCCTGGGATTTCTGCCCGGCACTTTGCAGGACAAGATCGATCCGTATCTGCGTCCGCTGTACGACGCCTTGTATGACATGCTCGACCCCGAGAAGGTGGACCGCTATCTCGAGAAGAACGTCATCGAGATCGCGCCCATCGCCTTCATGCGCGGGCGCACGCTGAACGACTCGTTCGTCATCATGGACGAGGCGCAGAACACGACTTCTGAACAGATGAAGATGTTCGTGACCCGTCTCGGTTTCAATTCGAAGGCCGTGATCACCGGCGACATCACGCAGATCGATTTGCCGAATGCGCGCCGCAGCGGCCTGGTGGAGGCGATCGACATCCTGAAGCCGGTGGAAGGTCTCGCGTTCGTGTACTTCGACGAATCGGACGTGGTGCGGCATCACCTGGTGCAGCGCATCATCCGCGCCTACGACGACCACAAGACCAAGGTGGCGGAACAGCAGATGTCATTGACGCTTGAGGCGAAAGCCGCCGAGGGCCGGGCCGAGCCTAAGCTCGCCCCCATAGACAACGTCGATTACGAGGGCTCCGGGCTGGTCGAGGGGAATTCGCGCGCAGAGTAATTGAATTCAGCGATGAGGAGGGCATTCGCTTGCCCTCCTGTTTTATTTGCGGAGCGAAGTCGGTGAGCGGCATAAATCTTTCAGGAGAAGGATGGTCATACTGCACAAGCGAGTCGCGGGACTGAACGAGAGATCGCTCGACCGCTTCGTCGCGCGCGCCAAGCGTGCAGCGGGAGTGCGCGGCGCAGTGACTATTCTCGTGACGAGCAGTACTGAACTGCGGCGGCTCAATCACCGTTTTCGCGGCAAGGACAAGCCCACCGACGTTTTGTCTTTTCCCGCGGAGATGATTTCGCGAGGCCGCTTTGCGGGCGACGTCGCAATCTCGGCCGAGATCGCTGGACAAAACGCGCGCCGTCTGGGCCATTCGCCCGCTGAGGAAGTGAAAGTCCTCGCTCTCCACGGGTTGCTGCACCTGGCGGGCTACGATCACGAATCCGACAATGGGAAGATGGCGAGGCGCGAAGCTCGCTTGCGCGAGCAACTCGGCCTGCCGGTGGCGTTAATCGAGCGTGCGGAGAAAGTATCGACGCCCTCGCGTCCGGCTCGGAGGCAGGCGCGATGAACTACGCGGTCGGTGTCGCGCTCATCGTTCTGGTCGGATTGCTCACGCTGGCCTCGTACGTCGACCGGCTCTACACCGAGATCGGCAAATTCCTTTCGCGCGAATTCCAGGACAACATCGATTCGTTCGAGAAGCTGGTAGAGCCAAGGCTTAAGGCTAGCCGGCAACGCGCGTCGCTGGCGATGGCGATCCTGGTCCAGGTATTCATGGCCGCGATCGCCATGTCGATCGGCTTCACGGTTTTCAGCGACCAGGCGTGGAGCGTTCAGGAAATTCTGCAAGCGACGCTTAGCCTGGTGCTGATCGTCGTCGTGTTCAACCAGTTCCTGCCGTTTGTTTTCTTCTCGCGCACGAATGGTGCGTGGCTGGTGCGCTGGGTATGGCCGCTGCGGATTTTGATTTACATGGTGCTGCCCATCACGCTCATCCTGGGATTTTTGCAATCGGTGACTTCGTTGACCAAGCGCGCCTCCGAGGAGAAGGCGGAAACTCCTGCGGAGGCCGTCGATGCGCTTATCGAAGCCGGACAAGAGGAAGGCATCATCCAGGCGAGTGACCGCGACTTGATTCAGTCTGTAGTTGAATTCAGTGGCAAGACGGTGCGCGAGGCTATGAAGCCCCGTCCGGAGATGGTGGCCGTTCCCGTGAACACGACGGTTGAGCATTTTATCGAGCTCCTGCGCACCAAGCCGTATTCGCGCGTGCCCGTGTTTCGCGACTCCATCCACAACATCGTGGGCATCGTCTACGCTCAGGATGTACTGCAGGTGCCCGACACCGAAGCCAAGGCTCGCACGGTCGAGTCGCTGATGCGCAAAGATGTTTACTTCGTTCCGGAAAGCAAGCTGGGCAGCGATCTGCTGCGAGAGATGCGCAAGAACAATATCCGTATGGCGATCGTGGTGGATGAGTACGGCGGCGTGGCCGGCTTGCTGACCATCGAAGACCTGGTGGAGGAAATCGTCGGCGAAATTCGCGACGAGCACGAGAAGTCGCAGGTCGTGAAAGAGAGCGATCACTCCTACATCGTGCCCGGCAACATGGACGTGGATCATCTTGACGAATTGTTTGGTATCCGCCTGGAAGGGAAAGAAGCGACCACGGTTGCAGGACTGGTAACCGAATTGGCAGGCCGCATCCCGCAGCGCGGCGAAGTGATCGAGGAAGATGGCTTGCGCTTTGAAGTGCTGGACTCTACGGACCGCCGGGTCGAGCGCGTGCGTATCAATGCCGTCGAGCCGCGACAGATGAAGCTGATATAGTTCTCTCCGCGCCTCGACCCCGGGCGCGAACGAAAATCCCTTATGGCATTTCGCTCCGGTTTCGTGTGCATTCTCGGCCGGCCCAATGCCGGCAAATCGACGTTGCTCAATGCGCTCGCGGGCGAGCGCCTCGCCATCATCAGTCCCAAGCCGCAGACCACGCGCAACCGCATTCAGGGAATCCTGCACATCCCGAAGCACGGGAAGCGGTCGGGCGCGCAGGTGATCCTGGTCGACACGCCGGGTGTTCACAAACCCGACAGCTCGCTGGGTCGCAAGATGATGGTCGAAGTGCACGAGGCGCTCGAGGGCTGCGATCTCATCCTGATGCTGGTGGATGCCACGCGGAAGTTGAGTCCGGAGGACGACTTCGCCCTGCAGCTGGCCCAGCGGGCGGGAACTCCAGTGTTTCTCTTACTGAACAAGATCGATCTGGTGCGCGACAAGAAGAAGCTGCTGCCGATGATCGAGGACTATCACCGCATGCACGATTTCCGGGAAGTCATCCCGCTATCTGGCCTCAAGAAAGAAGGGCTGGACACGCTGCTCGATGCGATCGTCAAGATTCTTCCCGAAGGGCCGCCGTATTTTCCCGAAGATCAGATCACCGATCAGCCTGCGCGGTTCATGGTCGCGGAGATCATCCGCGAGCGCGTGTTGCTGGACACCAAGGAAGAAGTTCCGTATGCGACGACGGTGGTGGTTGAGCAATTTGAGGAAGGCGCGAAGCTGGTGCGGATTGCGGCAGTCATTTACTGCGAGCGCGACGGGCAGAAGGCCATCCTGGTGGGCAAGGGCGGCCAGATGCTCAAGAAGATCGGCACCTCCGCCAGACTAAACATTGAGCGCATGTTGGGGAGAAAGGTATTTCTGGAGTTGTTCGTGAAAGTACAGCCCGGATGGCGGGATTCGCGGGCTTTTGTCGACGAACTGGATTGGCGTCGGCAGTTGGAAGGACTGGTTGCTCCTCCGGGCCGGGCCGGGCGTGGCCGCTAAGATGGTATTTGTCCCAGTCAGCATCTGCCTATAAGATTGTGCCATCGCGTTGTATCTCACCCTGGGGTCAGAAAGAGTCTATGGCGGGCGAGTCTTCCACCGGTTGTAGCTTCGATCCGGACAAGTTAACGCTGAAATTGAAGGTGACGCTGGCCGCCGACCGGGATGCGATCGATCCTGTG
Organism: uncultured Acidobacteriota bacterium; assembly: GCA_963745435.1. Taxonomy (GTDB): domain Bacteria; phylum Acidobacteriota; class Terriglobia; order Terriglobales; family Acidobacteriaceae; genus Gp1-AA133. The sequence goes on from CAVUXK010000015.1 coordinate 207,576, forward strand.
GTGCAGGGCATCATGGAAGTGGTGCGCGAAACCAACTGCGCAACCGGCAAAGAAGACGCGATTGAGCTCGCCCTGAGCGAGGCGCTCGCGAATGCGGTCGTGCACGGGGCGAAAGCGGATCCCAAAAAGATTGTCGAGTGCGACGTGGTCTGCGATGAGACGCGCGGCATGCTGATCGTCGTGCGCGATCCGGGCCCGGGTTTCGATCCCAATTCCATCCCCAGTCCGGTGATGGGAGAGAACATTTACTCCAATCATGGCCGCGGCATTTTCCTGATCAATGAATTGATGGATGAAGTCCAGTTCAAGAACAACGGCAAAGAGATTCACATGCTGAAGAAGTAGCGCACTGGCGCGGCGCTGCTCGCTGACACTCCGATTGCAGAAACGCGGGCGAGGGCGCCCGCGCCACACTTCAACACTATTCTTTCGCCGCAATTCCCAGAGTCTTCATCTTCCGGTACAGGTGGCTGCGCTCGAGTCCTAGCATTTCGGCGGTGCGGCTGACGTTGCCGTGGTTCTCGTCCAGTTTCTTCAGGATGTAGTCGCGCTCGTAGGCGTCGCGTGCCTGGTGCAGGCTGGAGAATTCCGCGCCTGCCGCCCGGCGGCTTCCGTCGCGGTAAATGAGTGGCGGCAGGTGCTTGCGTTCGAAGCGCGTGGTGGTGGGATTCATGATCACGATGCGCTCGATGACGTTGCGCAATTCGCGCACGTTGCCCGGCCAGGAGTAGCGCATCAGTGTCTCGATGGCGTCGTCGGTGATTTCCCGCGATCGCCGGCCATATGCCGCGGCAAACTCCTTGAGAAAATGCCGCGCCAGCAGCGGAACGTCCTCCTTGCGCTCGCGCAAAGGTGGGACGAAGAAGGGAATTACGTTCAGCCTGTAGAAGAGGTCTTCGCGAAAATTTCCCTTTGAAATTTCTTCTTCCAGGTCTTTGTTGGTCGTCGCGATCACCCTGACGTCGACGGTGATGGCCTCCGAGCCGCCGACGGGAGTGAAGCGCTGTTCCTCGAGAGTCCGCAAGACCTTAGATTGCGTTTTCAGGCTCATGTCGCCGACTTCGTCGAGGAATAGTGTGCCGCCCGTCGCTTTCTGAAACTTGCCTTCCTTGTTCGTGACCGCCCCCGGGAACGAACCCTGTCGATGTCCGAAGAGTTCGCTCTCGATGGAGTCCTCGGGGATCGCGGCGCAATTCACTTCCACGAACATCTCGTCCTTGCGCAGGCTTTGCGCGTGGATGGCGTGCGCGACCAATTCTTTGCCCGTGCCCGATTCGCCGTAAATCAGGACGCGGCCGTTGGTGGGCGCCATGATGGCGGTCTGCTGGCGCAGCGCTTTCATAGGAATGCTGTCGCCCACGATGACGTTCTTCGATTGCAGCTGCTTCTTGAGGTCGCGGTTCTCGCGGCGCAGTTTCTTGGCGTCGATCGCGTGCTTGATCAGGATGAGCGTGCGGTCGATCGAAAGCGGCTTCTCCAGGAAGTCGTAGGCACCGAGTTTGGTAGCGCGCACGGCAGTTTCGATCGTGCCGTGGCCCGAGATCATGATGACCTCCGGCGGATTGTCGAGCTCGCGAATCTTCTGCAAGGTTTCGAGTCCGTCCATGCCGGGCATCCAGACGTCGAGCAGCACGACCTCGAAATCCTCTTTCTCCAGCCGGCGGAGGCAGGCATCTCCGCTCTCGGCCTCCTCGGTGCGGAAGCCTTCGTCGTCGAGCACGCCCTTGAGCGAGTCGCGGATGCCCGATTCGTCGTCAACGATGAGGATGTTAGACATGTTGGACTGGGGCCGGCGTGGCTTCGGGCGCGAGCGGCAGTTCCACGATGAAGCACGTCCCTACCGGACGGTTTTCTTCAACACGGATCGAGCCATGATGATCTTCGACGATGCGGCTGACGATAGCGAGACCGAGTCCGGTGCCACGCTTCTTGGTCGAGAAATATGGCAGAAATAACTTCTCTTTGAGTTCCTGGGTGACGCCGTGTCCCGTGTCGGCAACCAGAATCTCAACCGCATCGCGGCTGGTGACCAGGTTGGTGCTCACGCGGATCTCGCGCACCTTCGCGCCTTCCATGGCTTCGGCGGCGTTGTCGACCAGGTTGGCGAGTGCGCGCTTGATGGCCTCGGCGTCGGCCATGACATTCGGCAGGTCGGGCGCCAGATCCTTGTGAACGCGTTACCTCGGCAAGGCGGCCATCGAACATGTTCAGAGCGCTCTCCACAATCGAGTTGATGCTGGCCGGGCTGGGATGCGACGCGGGAAAACGAGCCAGCGTCGAGAATTCGTCCACCAGCGTGCGCACCGTGTCGACCGACGACGCGATGGTGTCCGAGCAATGCCGGATCACTTCGAGCGATGTCGGATCGGGAGGCGTGCCGCGATCCAGATGCCGGCGAATGCGGTCAGCCGATAAGCGCGATGGGAGTCAAGCGGATTCTTGATTTCGTGCGCCACCCGGCGCGCGACTTCGCGCCAGGCCGCCTGCTTTTGCGCCTTCAGGAGGTCCGACAAATCTTCGAAGATGAGGACGTAGCCGAGTTGCTCTTCCTGGTGTTGCAAGCGTCGCCACCGTGAGGGCCACGTTCAACTTCACGCGGTGCAACATGATTTCCGAATGGCTGGTGGTGATGCCCATACGGTCGGCCCGGCGAAGCAGAACCTGCAAGTCCTCCACGACGTCGGGCGGAAAGACATCCTGCAGTTCGGCGTTGATCATCTGCACACTCCGTTCGTCGGCGGAGGTGCTGGGATGAATCATTCGCAGCAGGGCCTGGTTTACGTGGGTGATCCGCTTGCCGGCGTCGAGTGAGAGCACGCCGGTCGGGATGCTCTCCAGAATCGTCTCGATGTGCCGCCGGCGCTGTTCGAGCGCCGTGTTGGCCGCGCCCAGGTCCCGGCTGGATGCATCGATTTGATGCCGGCTGGTCTCCAGTTCCTCAGCCATGCGGTTGAACGAATGGACGAGATCCCCGATTTCGTCGGCGGCATTCACCTCCACGCGGTAGTCGAGGCGACCGCGCGAGATTTCCTGCGTTGCCTCGGCAAGGGCTGCTACCGGACGCGTCACCAGCTTCGACAGAAACAGAGCCAGCCACGTGGTGCTGAACAGGACCAGCACGGTAAGCAGCAGCAGAAGGCTCATGTACGTGCGGCGTACCAGTCTGCTTCTGGCGGTAGAGTTCGAAGTAGCGTTTCTCGCTGGCCTCAAGTTGACTGACCGCGGCCGAGAATTTCTGCGGAAGCGGCATCGCGATCAGAATCAGGCCTTCATCCGCCACCGGTGCTGTGCCCAGGATGTATTCGGTCGGTCCCCACATGAAGGGCTTGGGCGACGGTCCGGAAAGCTGGTCAGGAGCGGCTTTCGGTCGAATCTGGTCCCAGGGCGCGGGAGCATGGAAGCTGGCTTCAGGATTGCCCTTCAACAGCGCGAAAGCGAATCCCCCCTGCAAGGTCGTCTCATGCTGTTCGAACAGATCGGTGACGTCAGAAAAGTCGTGAGTGGCGAAGGCGCGCACGGTCGCGGGCGAACTTGCGATGGAGGCCGCTTCCGCCGACGCATTCTGCTGCGCGTAGGTAGCGAGCAACGACGCCATCGCACTCGTATCCTCTCGAACTTCCTCCACCGGACGCGAGAACCACCGGTCGATCGTGCGGTTCATCAGTCCGTAGGCGAACCAGAACATCACGATGACGGGAAGAAACGAGAGCAGCAGGCCGGTAACCACCAGGCGCGTGCGAAATTTGGACCCGAGTACGCCCAGCCGGCGCTCGGCGAAAAGCTTGAGCAGGTTGCGAGCGAGAACGAAGGTGAGCGCGACGAAAAGAAGAAAGATGAGTGCCGAGAGCGCGGCAAACAGAAGAAGTTGCTGGTTGCCGTCAGGGTTCAGAAACGCAGGCTGGTCAAAGGAAGACTGGGAAAGCAAAATTCCGAACAGCAGGGCAATCCCGACGGCGAGCGGAATGATGACGCGCTTGCGATTGCGCTGCGGATCGGGGGGTGGCGGCGTTTTGGGCACGGTCGAAAGCTCAGCCGATGCGCCCCGCGAGCCATCCGGGGAGCGCCCGAATGCAATTATAGCTGCTGAGAATGAAGGGTCGGCCTAAGGTGAGGGTGTCGTCGAATGTGCCGGAGAGGTATGGCAGGCATCATAAATCGCCGCATACGCAGGCTTGGGTCCGTAGTAGCGGTCAAATAACAGGGCGTTCCCCTTGGCGCCCTTGGTCTTCCAACCGATCCACGAATACTTATCGGTGAAGCCCCAGGTTTGAATCGCGGTGCAACCCGGGTGCGCCAGGCAGGCGGACGCGATTGTGCGGTAGATGTCCGCTTGTAACGCAAGATCCGACGCACTTGGATGTCCCGCAGCGTCAAGCGGAACGGCGACGTCCATCTCGGTGATGTGTACCTGTAGGCCCAAGGCCGTGAAGCGCGCAATGTTTCGTGAAATGCCCTCCGAGTCCGCATGCAGGTCGAAGATGTGCATCTGCATACCTACGCCATCAATCGGAACGCCGCGCTGCTTGAAGTCTTTCACCATCGCGTAGATGGCGTCTGATTTCGCGTTGATGGCTTCTGCGCCACTGTCGTTATAGAAGAGCAGCGCTTGCGGATCAGCATCGTGCGCCCAGCGGAAGGCTTGCTCGATGTAGGCCGTCGACTTGCGCGCCAGGCCAATCCCGGGACGGTCGTACCAGATGGAAGGTTTCAAGGCGCCGCTCTCGTCGAAGGCTTCATTCACGACGTCCCACGCGAACACTCTCCCGCGATAGTGCCCAGACCACTTTCGCGATGTGTTCCTGCAGCAGCGCATGCAATTGCTCCGCAGTGAAGGAGTCGATCATTGAGCCAGGTTGGATTCGACCATCCCCACACCAGCGTGTGCCCACGAACCTTCATGCGGTGCGCCTGAGCGAACTCGACGACCAGGTCTGCTTGCGTAAAGTCGAAGGTTGCCGGATCGGGCCGCAGCACCCACCACTTCATCGCATCTTCCGGTTCAAGCAGGTTGAATTCTCGCGCCAGCGTGTACGAATAGAGGCGCTCCGAGAACATTTGAGGACGCGCCGCCGCACCGATCAGGATGCCGCGAGCGTCAGCACAATCCCGCAACGACTGCGCGTGACACAGGGAGACGATGAGCGATGCCAGGCCGATCCCCAGCATCCTTTGTGCGACGTTCCAGGACATACCAGCGCCTGAAATCAGAATCTCTGCAGCGTGGATGTTTCCCAAGGTAAGGCATCACAAGCTGATGTGATGACGCGCGCGCAGTTCGGTGTGCAGTGCACTCTGGGGCGAATAAGAAATCGATCCGAATCGTACGAAAGTGCATGTCCGTTGGGGACTATTTTGGGTGCGAGGGGCCTTGTTTTGTGCGGATTCCGGCCATTTGCGCGCTCGGTGTGCGACTGAAAACGCGACACGCGCGGGACAGGTACCAAAGTTACTGGTGCAGTTACCCGTCTGCGTTGACAATTTGTGTCAACGCGAAATACGCTGCGGTTTCTCCCCCTGAAAACAAGCGGTTTCGCGCGGACAGCGAGTAGTCAGCGCTATATCTCTGTCGTTCGATAGGAGATCGTACGTATGTCGCAACGGCTGGGTGATCTTCTTGTCAAAGAGAAGGTCATAACCCCAGAGCAGTTGACACAGGCAACGAAGGTCCAGAAGGAGACCAACTGCCGCCTCGGCTCCGCCCTGGTGAAGCTGGGCTTTCTGACCGACGAAGACGTGACCAATTTCCTGTCACGTCAGTATGGCGTTCCCGCTATTAATCTCTCCTATTTCGAAATTGATCCTGCCGTCGTCAAGCTGATTCCGTTCGAGACGGCCAAGCGTTACCAGATCCTGCCTCTGAGTCGCGTAGGCGCGTCGCTCACCATCGCCATGGTCGATCCGACCAACGTGTTCGCCATGGACGATATCAAGTTCATGACCGGCTTCAACATTGAGCCGGTGGTGGCTTCCGAGAGTTCGATTGCCGACGGCATCGAGAAAGCCTACGGCACGGCGAAGGAAGAAGACCTCGAGCAGGTCATGCAGTCGATGACTGAGCTCGGCGACGCCGACGTCGAGCTGCAGGCCGAAGAGCAGGAGATGGATCTCGGCGAGCTTGAGAAGGCTGCCGACGAAGCTCCCATCGTCAAGCTGGTGAACCTGGTGCTGACCGACGCGGTCAAGCGCGGCGCCAGCGACATTCACATGGAGCCGTACGAAAAGGAATTCCGCGTCCGCTTCCGCATTGACGGCATTCTGCAGAGCGATCATGACGCCGCCGCTCAAGTTGAAGGACGCCATCACCTCCCGCCTGAAGATCATGGCCAAGCTCGACATCAGCGAAAAGCGCCTGCCGCAGGACGGCCGCATCATGCTGAAGATGGCCATCGGCGGCAAGAAGAAACAGCTCGACTTCCGCGTCAGCACGCTGCCCACCTTGTGGGGCGAAAAGATCGTCATGCGGTTGCTCGACAAGGAAAACCTGCGGCTCGACATGACCAAGCTCGGCTTCGAGCCCGAATCGCTGGTCAAGTTCGAGAAGGCGATTCTGAAGCCCTACGGCATGGTGCTGGTCACCGGACCCACGGGATCGGGCAAGACCAACACGCTGTATTCCTCGATCGCGCGCTTGAACCAGCCCGACACCAACATCATGACCGCCGAGGATCCGGTCGAATTCCAGTTGCAGGGCGTCAACCAGGTGCAGATGAAGGAGCAGATCGGCTTGAACTTCGCGGCCGCGCTGCGCTCCTTCCTGCGACAGGATCCCAACATCATTCTGGTCGGCGAAATTCGAGACTTCGAAACCGCGGAAATCGCCATCAAGGCCGCGCTTACCGGACACCTTGTGCTGTCCACGCTGCACACCAACGGCGCGCCGGAAACCATCACGCGTCTGATGAACATGGGCATCGAGCCCTTCCTGGTCGCGACCTCGGTGCACCTCATTTGCGCCCAGCGCCTGGTGCGCCGCATCTGCAAGGACTGCACCGAAGTCGTCGAAGTACCCCATCAGACCCTGCTCGAAGAAGGCTACACGCCGGAAGAAGCCAAGACCGTGAAGATTCAGAAGGGCAAGGGCTGCGGCGTCTGCAACAACACCGGATACAAGGGCCGCACCGGCTTGTACGAAGTCATGGAAGTCGATGACGAGATCCGGGAACTGGTTCTGGTCGGAGCCTCGGCGGTGGAGTTGAAGAAGAAGGCGATCGAGCGGGGCATGATCACCCTGCGGCGCAGCGGCCTGATCAAGGTCAGCCTGGGCATGACGACGCTGGAAGAAGTCGCGCGCGAAACGATTCACTGATTATTTGTTTGCGAAGGATAAAGAACATTATGGCGCTTTCGTTAAGCGATCTGCTCAAACGAATGCTGGAGATGTCGGGCAGCGACCTGCACATCACCACCAATTCGCCGCCGCAGGTGCGCGTGCACGGCCACCTGGTGCCGCTCGACCTGCCGCAGCTGACGCCGGCCGAGACCAAGCAGCTCGCCTACAGCGTGATGACCGATTCGCAGAAGCATCGCTTCGAGGAGAATCTCGAACTCGACTTCTCGTTCGGCTTGAAGGGCCTGGCCCGCTTCCGCGCCAACTGTTTCAACCAGCGCGGCGCGACGGCGGCCGTCTTCCGCGTCATTCCCTTCGAGATCAAATCGTTCAACCAGCTCGGCCTGCCTGCGGTCGTCAGCAAGCTGTGCGACAAGCCGCGCGGCCTGGTGCTGGTGACCGGCCCGACCGGCTCGGGCAAGTCCACCACGCTCGCGGCCATGATCGACAAGATCAACACCGAGCGCCACGATCACATCCTCACCATCGAGGATCCGATCGAGTTCGTGCACCTGCACAAGAACTGCCTGGTGAACCAGCGCGAGTTGCACGCCGACACCAAGAGCTTCACCGACGCCCTGCGCGCCGCGCTGCGCGAAGATCCGGACGTGGTGCTGATCGGCGAAATGCGCGACCTGGAAACCATCGAATCGGCGCTGCGCATCGCCGAAACCGGCCACTTGACGTTCGGCACGCTGCACACCAACTCCGCGTCGTCGACCATCAACCGCATCATCGACGTCTTCCCCGCGCACCAGCAGCCGCAGATCCGCGCCCAGCTTTCGCTGGTGCTCGAAGGCATCATCTGCCAAAGCCTGCTGCCCAAGGCCGACGGCAAGGGCCGCGCCATGTGCATGGAGATCATGGTCCCGAACGCCGCCATCCGCAACCTGATCCGCGAAGACAAGATTCACCAGATTTATTCCGCCATGCAGTCCGGACAGGAAAAGTTCGGCATGCAGACGTTCAACCAGTCGCTGGCGACCGCCTACTTCCAGAAGCAGATCACGATCGAAACGGCGCTGCATGCGCTCGAGCAACCAGGACGAATTGCAGGAAATGATCAACCGCGGCGCCGGCCTGCGGCAACGCCACAACGCCGGGGATGGCGAAAGCGGCCGCTCCGACCAAGCGCTGAACGTTGTGAAGCGCGTGGCACGAGAGCTCAACGGGAATGCAACAAGGGAATTGAGGAGACAGTCACCATGCCAGTCTTTACATTTTCGGGGAAGAGCGCATCGGGCGAAAAGGTTAGCGGGGAACGCGTCGCCGCCAACAAAGACGTGCTGCTGCAGCAGCTGCGCCGCGAGCGGATTACGCCCGGATCGGTGCGCGAAAAGGGCAAGGAGTTCTCGCTTCCTACCTTCGGCTCGGCCAAGGTCAAGACCAAGGACATTGCCATCTTCTTCCGGCAGTTCTCGGTCATGATCGACGCCGGCCTGCCGCTGGTGCAGTGTCTCGAGATCCTCGGCGCCAACCAGGAGAACCCGACATTTCAGAAGACGCTGACTGGCGTGCGCACCACGGTGGAAGGGCGGCGCGACCCTGGCCAACGCCATGCGGCAGTATCCCGATGGTTTTCGACGACCTTACCACCAACATGATCGAAGCCGGCGAGACCGGCGGTATTCTCGACGTCATTCTGCAGCGCCTGGCGGCCTACGTCGAAAAGGCCGTGCGCTTGCGCTCCGCCATCAAGTCGGCGCGTTGATCTACCCGGTGGCCGTCGTCTCGATCGCCATCCTGATCGTGGGCGCCCTGCTCAAGTGGGTCGTGCCCATCTTCGCCAACCTGTTTACCGGACTGGGTGTGGCCTTACCCCTGCCCACTCGCATGGTGATGGGATTGAGCGCCTTCGTCGGCCAGTTCTGGTGGTTCTTCATCGGCGGCCTCGTGGCCGCGTTCTTTGGGATCAAGCAGCTCCGCAAGCATCCGCAGGGGCTGTACTATGACCGACAAGCTGATGCTGAAGGCTCCGGTGATCGGCATGTTGCTGCGCAAGATCGCCGTCGCGCGTTTCACCCGTACGCTGGGTACCCTGATCACCTCGGGCGTTCCGATTCTCGAAGGCCTGGCGATCACGGCGCGCACTTCCGGCAACGCCGTTCTGCAGGAAGCGCTGATGAAAGTGCGCAAGGCGATTGAAGAAGGCCGCACCATCGTCGATCCGCTGAACGAAAGCGGTGTGTTCCCGAACATGGTGACGCAGATGATCGGCGTCGGCGAAGCCACCGGCGCCATGGACAACATGCTGCAGAAGATTGCCGACTTCTACGAAGACGAAGTCGACGCTGCGACCCGCGACATGATGGCCATGCTGGAACCGGTCATCATCGGCATCCTCGGCGTGTCCGTCGGCGGCATCGTGATTTCGCTCTATATGCCGCTGTTCGCCATGATCGGCAAGCTGGCAGGCTAAAGAACCAGGTGTCGGGTCTCAGGTGTCAGGGATAGAACCCTCGAAGCCTCAGCCTGAGACCCTTACACCTGAGACCTGAGACCTGACCGGACCCTGAGTTCTTAAACATGCATTCGACCTTTGATGAGCGGAACTGGCTGGGCTGGCTGGTCAAGATCCGCATCCTCATCCTGACATTTCTGTTCGGCATTGAGCTGACGGTGGCGCGCATGGCGCCCAGCCCACTGCCCATGCGTTCGTTCGTCAGCACCATGCTGATGTGGTACGCGCTTCTCGCTGTTCTACATCCTGCTGTTTTCGCTCTGGGAAGAGCAGCACGTACAGGGCGTGCTGCAGGTGGTCACCGACCTGGCCATGGTCAGCCTGGTCGTTCATTTCACCGGTGCCTGGGACAGTTCGTTGAACTTCCTGTATCCGCTGGTGATCATCGTCGCCTGCATCCTGCTGCCCAAGATGTGGGCCTACCTGACCTCGGCCCTGGCCTTTATTCTGTACGGCTGCGTGCTGGACCTGAATTTCTACGACGTGGTGCCTTCGTACGCGACCACGCATCCTGGGCTGAACGCGCTCGAAGCCATTATCTTCGTCAACCTCTTCGCCTATCCTGGCGGTCGCCTATCTGGCCTGCCTGCTGTCGGCCAAGTTGCGCCAGGTGGACGTCCAGCTGAAGGACGCCAGCGGCGCACTCGAAAGCCTGCAGGCCCTGCATGAGAACATCATCCAGTCGATCAGCGGCGGCCTGATCACGACCGATATCGAAGGAAAGATCACGATCGTTAACACCGCCGCCCAGAAGTTGCTCAGCTGCGGCAACGAAATCATCGGCAAGTCGGTCAACGAACTCTTTCTCGATCCGTTGCCAGTGATCGGTTCCGAACGCGCGCATGGCGAAGTCCGTTTCCAGCCCGGCGACGGTTTCCGCAAGACGTTCCGCGTCATGGTCTCTGCCCTGATCATTCCCGGGCGCGAAACTTCCGGCAGCGTCTACACGTTTGACGACCTCACGGAAATCCGGCGCCTGGAGCGGGAAGTGCGCATCCAGGACCGGCTGGCGGCGGTGGGACGCCTGGCCGCAGCCATTGCTCACGAAATTCGCAACCCGCTCACCTCCATTGCCGGATCGGTCAGTATGCTCTCGGGCGCGTCGGAGATGACCGACGAGCAGCGTCAGCTCCTGCAGATCGTCACCCGCGAGTCGGAGCGCCTCAACAACATCATCACCGACTTCCTGGCCTACTCGCGCGGCAAGCAGTATCGCTTCGACAAGGTTGACCTTGTCCTCCTGCTCGAAGACACGCTCACCTTGCTCGAAAATCGCATGAAGTCGGAAAACACCGGCATCTGCATCGAGCGGCATTTCAAGTTCCAGGAAGCGCTCACCCTGGCCGACGGCGACAAGATCAAGCAGGTGTTCTGGAACTTCTGCCAGAACGCGGTGCGCGCGATGAAAGACAGCGGCGGAACGCTCGCTGTTTCGCTCGATACCATCGGCGACGACTGGCAGATCAATTTTGCAGACACGGGCGTCGGAATGACGCGGCAGCAGTCGGAAAAAATCTTTGAGCCTTTCCAGTCCGGCTTCGATGGCGGCACCGGGCTGGGGCTGGCGATCGTGTACCAGATTGTGCAGGCGCATGAAGGCCAGGTGTGGGCGCGCTCGCGACTGGGCGAAGGCACCACGCTGGTGCTGCGCTTGCGGCGATGGGGTCTGGGTGCCCGACCGCCCGGGGCGAAAAGCGGCGAGCACCAGTTGCCGGCGGCGGCCGCTCTGGCCACCGTGGCTGCGAGCGCGAGTGCGGGAGGGAGAGCGCGTGGCTAATATCCTGGTTTGTGATGACGAGCGCTCGATGTGCGAAATGCTCGACATTGCCTTGCGGCGCGACGGCCACAAGGTGGAAACCGTGAATTCGGGCGAGGGCGCCAAGCGCAAGATCGACGGCGCGCTCTACGACCTGATTATCACCGACATCAAGATGCCGAATAGCGACGGCATCGAAGTGCTGCGCCATGCGCATGCCACTTCGCCCGATTCCGCCGTCATCCTGATGACCGCGGTCGACGACTACGAAGCCGCCGTGCAGGCCGTGAAGGCCGGTGGGGCGTCCGACTACATTCGCAAGAGCCCTGGACTGGTCGACGAAATCCGGCTGGCCATCAGCCGTTCGCTCGAAAAAGCTTCGCTCAGCAAGCAGAATTTCGCCTACCGCCGCGACGCGGCCTCGCGCAACTCGCTCGACAACATCATCGGCGTCAGCGGCACGATGGAGAAGCTGAAGCAGACCATCCGCACGGTGGCTTCCACCGGCAGCACCATTCTGATCTACGGCGAGAGCGGCACTGGAAAAGAACTGGTCGCGCGCGCCGTGCACGTTTGCTCGCCGCGCGTCACCCAGCCTTTCGTTTCGGTGAACTGCGGCGCCTTTCCGGAAACGCTGCTCGAAAGCGAGCTGTTCGGCTACGTCAAAGGCGCGTTCACGGGAGCGAACCAGAACAAGCGCGGCCTGTTCGAAGTCGCCGACGGCGGCACCATCTTCCTCGACGAAATTGGCGAGATGACGCTGGCCATGCAGGTGAAGCTGCTGCGCGTGCTGCAGGAGCGCACCGTTCGTCCGGTGGGCAGCTCCACGGAAATCCCCATCGATGTGCGCGTGATCGCGGCCACCAATCGCGATCTCGACAAGCAGGTGACGGAAAACACCTTCCGCGAAGATCTGTATTACCGCCTTAGCGTGATCCCCATCCGCGTGCCGGGTTTGCGCGAGCGGCGCGAAGACATTCCGCTGCTGGTGAATCACTTCCTGAAGAAGTACGCGCCCGCGGCCGGCAAAAGCATTGAGCGTGTGGATGCCGCATCGCTCGCTGGACTCTGCGATTACGAATGGCCCGGCAACGTGCGCCAGCTTGAGAACACGGTCGAGCGCGCGGTTGCGCTCGAGAGCACCAATCAATTGCACGTAGAACTGCCCGCCGAGCGTCCCAAAGCGAAAGCGGCCGCCGCCGCTGCAGGCGTGCCCGGCATGCCCGATGGTGCCGGCGCGGGTGGTGTTCTTCCCGAAGGCCTCGACATGGAAAAGTATGTCGCCCAGATCGAACGCTCGCTGCTGCAGGCAGCGCTCAACCAGTCGCACGGCGTCCAGACCAAAGCTGCCGATGTGCTGGGCATTTCGTACCGCTCGTTCCGGCATTTGATGAAGAAGTATGAACTGTGAAGAGCAGGTGTTGGGTCTTGGGTGTTAGGTCTTAGGACAAAGGTCACAGGTCGCAGGTGACGGGTCACAGGCTTCTGGCGCGCTGTATCTGCTCCCTAAAACTGTCATCTCGAGCGGAGTGAGACGCCAGCCGAACGCAGTCGAGAGACCCGGCGTTCCTCAAGTTCTCATGTGGCCCAGAAGTTTCTTTACTCACGAACCGGCCCTAGTGAGACCTGGGAGCCAAGGGCCCAAAGCCCAAGGTCCAGAGCCCAAGCGCCCAGAGCCCGATCCCCCTCACCTGACGTTTCCCGCCTTCGGCCTCGCGTAACGCTCCATCTCACCTGTCCACTTCAGAAACAGCCACAGATGATGGCGCTCGCGCCAGGTGAAGTGCCAGAACTCCAGGAAGCCGATCTGCGTCATCTTCACGCCTGTGTAGGTCTCGATGCGCCAGAGCAGGTAGGGACTGCGCCAGGGGGCGAGATGGTGTCCCTTGGTGGCGTTCCACAGGAAGCGGATCACGTAGCGCATGCGGGTGCCTCGTAGTATAGAGCGTTCCCGCAGGCGGAGGCCCGAAAAGCGCGTGCTAGAATCGAACCTCTCAACAGAGATCCCGTACTGCGATGTCCGACGAAAAAGCGCGCCAGACGGCCGAAAATCACTACTACGCGGCACTGGACCTGGTCGCTGAAGGACATCACGAACAGGCCGTCGCCGAGTACCAGGCCTCGCTCGCCGCTGATCCCACCTTTACCGAAGCCATGCACGGCCTGGCGCGCGCCCTGCAGGACCTGAACCGCCTCGACGAAGCCATCGCCGTGGCCAACCGCATCGCCGAAATCGATCCTGACGACATCCTGGCCCACACCAGCCTCTCCGTTCTCTACCAGAAAAAAGGCATGATCCCCGAAGCCGAGGCCGAAGGGAACAAGGCGCGGATCTTGGGGTGGAAGCAGCAATTGAAGAAGACAGGTGACAGGTGACAGGAACGCTACTGGCTGCTGGTTCGTTGGCTGCTGGCACGCGTCTCACGACGGACTTGATAGATCTGGTTGATAGAGAACTGTTCGTTTCGATGAAAAGAAGTCTCAGAAGAAGGTGTTTGCCAGTGGCCAGGAACTGGTAGCCTTTCTGAGAACTGAGAACTGCCTCTGCTATTTCCCCGCCGCTGCCGACTCGCCCAGCACGATATTCACATCGGTCCCTTTGCCCACCGCCAGCAACTGGGCCGCGGAGCCGCGGTTGGCGGCGATTTCGAGATACCCCATGCTGCCCATAATGCCGAACACTTCGCCGGGCGCGCCTAGCGCGTAGGCTTCTTTAATCTCGCGGATTTCCCGCTGGCCCACGACAATCTTGAAGGCGCCCGGATTTTCTCCGAACAGCATGGGCGCGTCCTGCGGAGTGATGTTGGTGATGAGGTTGCCGAAGCGGTCGACTTTCAGTACCACGCCGCGCAGCGTGTTTTCGTTCGCCGCTTTCGGCTTGGGCGCCGAGAAGCGCACAAAATCCGTTACGGCTTCGCCGAACTTTTCCGGGTCCACACCCTTCGCGAGATACGCCGCCACCGGCGAGAACACGTCTCGTGCATGGAACGTATTGCTCACCGGCTGCAGAAAGTAGTGTTCGCCGGTCACGTGCCGCGCGCTGAGCCGCTGTTCGCGCTGGTAGATCAGCGACAGCACGCCGTTATCGGGCGCGACAAAATGATGGCGATCGCTCGAAACGATCAGCGGCCGTCGTGCCGTGCCCACGCCCGGATCGACGACCACCATGTGAATCGTGCCCGTCGGAAAATACGAGTAAGCCTGCGAGATCGTAAGCGCGCCGTCGAGCACGTCGAAAGCCTGCACGGCATGGCAGATGTCGATGATCTGCGCATCCGGCTCGATCGACAGGATGACGCCCTTCATGGTGCCGATGAAGTGGTCGTTGGTGCCGAAGTCGGTGGTCAGTGTAATGATCGGATTTCGGGCCACTAGGTTCCTCGCCGCCCGGGCACACATTGCCCCGGGCACAAATTCTGCTCCAAACTACGACGGTAATCTCCTGAGGAGAGGGGGTCAAGGTACGGAGGTAATTGTGGGAAGGGAGGTCAAATGCGTCTCTAACCCGCACTCATGAATGACGGAGTCGGCTCGCATCTGGGGCTGAATCAGTGCTGATGCCCGCGACCGGGCTGGATACCGGTCACCACGGTCGTCGCTAGAGCATCCCGCCGGTTTGTACCGCCAGATCATTCAGCGCCATCTCGAGTTTCGTGATGGCGGCTCCGAGTTCCGGATGCTCTCCAATTCTTTCTTGCAGTGCCTTCAGAATTCGGTGAGCACTGGCGACATGCGCCGCCGCTTGGGCTGGATGATCTTGCTCGGGTTTGGGTTCTCTCGGTTTTTCCATGGCCGCTCGGCCCCCTGTACGTTCTTAATTCTATCAACACGTACGGGCGAAAGCGCTCACGATGGTCAATCAGTGCGCGATGCCGCAAGGCAATTCCTAAATCACACACGGCGCCCATTTTCGACCGATTGCGCCCCGAAGCCGCGACGGGATACATTGGCCATCAAGCGGAAACCCGCTACGGACTTCCGATCTCCTCGTGAAAACACCGAACTCCATGGCGAGCGTGCTATTCCTCCTGGCCTTGCTGGCCGGATCCCTCACGCTGGCCTTCTGGATTTTCCGACCCTTCCTGCAGCCGATTGCGTTCGCTATTGTGATCGCCATCGGGTTCTACCCGCTCTACCTTGGCGTCTCCCGGATCGTGCGCGGTCCCAACAAGTCGGCGCTGCTGGCGACGTTTATAGTGCTGCTGATCTTCATACTGCCGGCCCTGCTCGTCGCCTCGGCGGCCGGTGGAGAACTCATCAAGGCCGCCCGCTACTTTGGAGATCGCAGCACCGAGCAAGGCGGCGCGGTGGCGTACCTTGCTGACAAGCAGCAAACCGCTCTGCGCTGGCTGGCCAAATACGTGGATGTGGAGGAACTGCATCTCGAGGAGGCCATCGCCAACCTGCCCGGCCAGGTCAGCAAAGTATTGCTGGCGGTAGGCACTCACCTCCTGGGTGGGCTGGCCGGTTTTGCCGGCAACGCCATCCTGACCTTCCTCATCCTGTTCTTCCTATTTCGCGACGGGACGACAGCGATCCAGAATGTCACTTCCGTACTGCCGCTGAGCCGCGACCAAGCCAGTCACTTGCTGGCTGGAATCCGCGACAGCATCGTTGCGAACCTTTACGGCATTCTGGCGGTGGGACTCGCACAGGGCCTGCTGACCGGGGCTGCGCTCGCTGTTCTGCGCGTGCCGTCCGCACTGCTGCTGGGACTGGCCACCGCGTTCTGCTCACTCATTCCAATCGTAGGAACGGCGCTGGTCTGGCTGCCCACGTCCATGTATCTCATGGCGACCGGGCATCTCTGGAAAGGGATCATCCTGATCGTCTGGGGCACTGCCGTAGTGGGCACGATCGACAACATCATCCGGCCGCTGGTCCTTGGCCGAAGAGTGGAGCTTCATCCCTTGCTGCTGCTGTTCTCCCTCTTGGGAGGATTGCAGGTCTTCGGATTCATCGGAATTTTCGTGGGGCCGGTAGTCATTTCGGTGATCGCGGCGTTGATCAATCTGCTGCGGGAGGAGATTTCTGCCTCACCAAATATCCTTCCCAGCGCGAGCGCTCCATAGCGAAGAAGGCGCTCGCCCAGATCATTCCACAAAAGACGGGTGGGATTCCACTGCTGTGTTGCGCATGGGATTTTCTTGACGAGTGAAGCGCCCGAAATCTTCTCCGGCGCTTGCCAACTCCCGCTACTCGTAGTGCAGCGCTTCCACCGGGTCCATCCGTGCGGCTTTCAGCGCGGGGAAAAATCCTGACACGATCCCGACCATCGACAGAATGATGAACGACGCGATCATCACGTTCAACGAGGCGTGCAGGATGATGTCTCCCTCGTGATTCGAAGTCTTGAAGAGCTGGCCATAGAGCGGCATGGGCGGAATGATCCACGTGAGCAGAATCGCCAGCGCCATGCCGACGATGCCTCCTGTGAATGTCAGCACCAGCGCTTCCAGCAGAAACTGCACGAGAATGTGCCGTGGACGCGCGCCTAGTGCCTTTCGCAAGCCGATCTCACGCGTACGCTCGGTCACCGACACCAGCATGATGTTCATCACGCCCACGCCGCCCACGGCCAGCGTGATCGCCCCGATGATGCCGAGCACCACCTGCAGTCCCAGCGAAAAGGCGGCGATCATTTCTCCGCTTTCCACCGAGTCCCACACCGGCGCGGCCTTGTCGTCGCGCGGATCGAAATGGTGGCGGCGCGCAATCACCTCGCGTACCGCAGCCACGGCCTTCAAATGCAGCTCGGCCGACTGCGGTTGGATGATGAACATGTCGGGATCGCGCACCTGTTTCAGGTCGCGATACACCTGGAAGGGAATGAATCCGTCTTCGTTGTCCGGCCCCTGGTACATCGAGTCCTGAATCTTGTTGCGCAACGTGGCAATGACCTCGAACGCCTGTCCACCGATCAGAACGTCCTGTCCCACGGCGGGTGCGCCCTGAAACGCCTTCTTGGCAGCCTTGTATCCCAGGATCACGACGCGCCGGTGATCGAGGAAATCTCCTTCGGTGAAGTAGCGGCCATTTTCTATGGTGAGCTTGCGCATCTCGCCGTAGGGAAATTCCACACCACGCGTTTGAATCGATACCACGCGCGTGCCGACTTTGTATCCGAAGTCGCTGCACGATTCCGCGCTCACCGCGCGCACCAGCGGGACTTCATCGCGCACCGACTCCACATCTTCGTACTCGTACGCAACTTTCTTGCCCGCTCGCTGGCCGCCAGCCTGCATGCTGGTTTGCCCGGGCCAGAACACGACGACGTTGTTCCCCATGTTCATGAACGCGTTCAGCACGCCGCCGCCCAGCCCCTGTCCGTAGGCCAGCAGGATTACGACGGACGCAAGCCCCCACACGATCCCCAGCATGGTCAGTACTGACCGCATGCGGTTCCGCATAAGGGCTTGCCAGCCTTGCGAGATGAGCTCTTTGAAAAACACAGTCGCTAGTCTCCAGTCGCTAGTCGCTAGCCAATCGCTAACCAGTCGCTCGTTGCCTCCATCACCGCCTCGCTTACTCGGCGAGCGGTTTTGCTAGCGACCAGCGACCAGAGACTAGCGACTAGCACTAATCCACCCGCACGTCTCCCGACCCGGTGTGCACGCTGATTTCCGGGCCGCCCCCGCGCACTTTGCCGCGAATCGATTTGTGCGCTTCTTCCACGCGTCCCTGCACGGTCGTGGTCACGGGATGATTCACTTCCACGCTGCCCGAACTGGTCGAGACATCGAGATCGAACGCAGCCTCCTGCGGGAGCCGCAATTCGGCGTTGCCTGAGCCGGTTCTTACGTGCCAGGTGTTGGCAGGATTGCCGTCCACCTGTACATCGCCGCTACCCGTGCTCGCGTTCAGCCCGCCATCGACGCCGCGAACGTGGATGTTGCCTGACCCGGTCTCCAGCCGCACGTCGCCCTTGGCTTTCTCCTCGATCGTGATGTCGCCGCTGCCGGCGCGCGCCTCAAATGGTCCGGCGGCACCGCGCGCCTCCACGTTTCCAGACCCAGTGTGGATTCGGATCTCGCCCGCCAGATTGTCCAGCTTCACGTCTCCCGATCCCGTTTCTATGTCCACGCCGGCCTGCATGCCTTCGATGGTCTGGTCGCCCGAGCCCGACTTGGTGCGAACCTTGCTATCTGGGGGCGCCGTGATCTCGTAGTCGATCGAGATGTTACGCCGGTTCACGTAGTCCACGCGAATGCTGTTGCCGCTCTGCGACAGCGGAGGATTGCTCTCGATCTGCTGCACTTCGTCTTTGTGATTGTTGCCCAGTCCAAACATCCACGCATCGCCGACGTGAATCCGGCCCGTGATCGAAACCGTCCCCGCCGAACCGGGACGAACCGTGATGTTGCCGGACTGCGTGTACACCTGGAGGTCCGCAGCTCCATTGACCTGGAAGGTCTTCTCGAAATGCCCCTGTTCCGACGCGGCCGCGACGCCGGTCGCCAGAACCAGCGCGACTGCCAGGGTCGATAGCTGAGTAAGTCTCATCCGCATGTTCTCCTCCGTCACAAAAGTTATTCGTACCGCAGCGACTCGACCGGAGTCAGGTCGGCAGCGCGTTGCGCCGGATACATCCCGGCGGTAAACGTGATGATCGAAAGCGTCACAATCGAGAGAATGATCGAAATCGGAGAAATGATGGGGTGCGGCACGAAATCAGGCAAGGGAAGATTTGAAAGCGCCAGGCACGTCCCCACGCCGAACGCCAAGCCCAGAAACCCGCTGACCGCAGTCAGCAACACCGACTCCGCGAAAAACTGCCGCAGAATGTCCTGCCGCGTCGCGCCGATCGCCTTGCGCACGCCGATTTCGCGCGTACGTTCCGTCACCGAAACCAGCATGATATTCATCACGCCGATGCCGCCCAGCCCGAGCGTGACTACGGCTACGCAGGCGAAGAAGGTGGTGATCCCCTGGAAAATGCCGGCGATCATTTTCGCGCCTTCCATCGTGTCCCATACGAACAGTGCGTCTTTGTCGGTGTCGTCGAAGTGATGTACCCGTCCCACCGTACGCCGCACTTGCAGCACCGCCTCTTCGTGCGCCTCGGCATCCGCGACTTCGAACACGATGTTGTCGAGGAACCCGCGCACGACGCCTTTCTTCTGCGGTGGCGGGAAATCGCGGGAGACTGCGGAGTAGGGTGCGAAGAGGTAATCGTTATCAGGCCCGTCGTAGTTGGAATTCTGCTTCTTCTCCGCGAGCACGCCAATCACGGTGTAAGGCACGCTCTTGATCAGCACATTCGATCCGACCGCCGGCTGGCCAGGGAACAGCTGCCGCCGGGCTGCCGCGCCCAGAATCACGACGCGGTTGCCGTCGCGTTCGTCCTCATCGCTCATCAAGCGGCCTTCGCCGAGAATCAGCGAACGGAATTCCTGGTACGACGTCCAGATGCCCACCACGCCCCGGCTCGCGGAATTGTACTGGCTGACTTCCGGCAGGGTGCGCCGCAATTCCGGGCTGACGTTCTTAACCAGGTAGCATTCTTTCTGGATCAAGCGCGCGTCGTCGATAGTGAGAGAAATCTCTCGTCCCGCCGCCAGTCCACCGACCTGCGAACTAGTCCGCCCGCCCCATACAATCACCAGATCCTTGCCGAGTGTTTGCATCCGACGCTTCTGATCGGCGCTGAACCCGCGGCCGAGCCCCACCAGCAGGATGACCGAAGAAATTCCCCACACGATTCCAAACATGGTGAGGAAGATCCGCATCTTGTGCGCCCGAAACGTAGCAAACGCCTGGCGGAGAATTTCAGTCAGATTCATAAGCGCGAGACTCAGGTAAGCGGCGCCGAGGAATGCTCATGTACCACCGCTTAGACGGGCGCACAACGGCTTAGTCACGCGCCCATGTAGCGCGGGCGCCCTGCCCGCGTCTTAAGACCTAAAGGGATATACGAGCAGGAGAAAGATTGAACTGTTGCACCGCGAGATCTTTAGCCCTTAACTGAGAAGCTGAGAACTGAGAACTGTAGATCTAGACCTGAGCTGAGACCTGAGACCTGCCCTACTCTCCCGAGTAGTCCGCAGCCTTGCCAATCGCGTTGGTCAGGGAATCCGCCAGTTCCGTTGGCACAGAAAGCACGATCTCGCCTGACTGGGGTGTCATGGGAAGGGAAGCAATGATGTAGAACCGGCCAGCCCCGCCTTGCTGAATCTTCAGTTCGATCTTCCCTGACGGGCTGGGCAGCTCAAACACCCGTTCGTAGCGCAAAGTATTCGACACATTGGACATGGTACAGAGATGACTTGGAATGTCCAAACGTTGCAAACTCTAAAGCAAAGCCGCGATTGGGCGCCAGACAGTAATCCTCTGCGCCCTCTGCGGCTTTTCTCTGCGTCCTCTGCGTTTTAAGATTTGTTTCGTACTGCCCTACTGCAGCACCACCTGATCGCCTTCCTTCATCCCACCCAGCAACTCGGTCTTGGCACCGTTGGAAATCCCGATGTTCACCGCGATCTTGCGCTTACCTTCTTTGCCCTTCGGGTCCGGCACTTCAACCGACGCCTTCTTGTCCTTGTCGTACAGGATCGCGCCTTCCGGAATCTGCAGTACGCCCTTGTGTTCTTCGAGGATGATCTCGGCGTTGGCTGTCATGGCCGCTTTCAATTCGCCGCCCGGATTGTTGATCGAGACGCGCACCTCGAAAGTCGTGACGTTATCTTTCTCCACGCCCATGGGCGAAATCTTCGTGACCTTGCCGTTGAAGGTCTTGTCCTTGAACGACTCGACCTTGATGCGCGCCGGCTGGCTCATGTAGACCTTGCCGATATCGCTCTCGTCGACCTTGCCCTTCACATAAACTTCGCTGATGTCGCCTTCGGTCATGATCAGGGTCGCGGTCGATCCCAACACCAGGATCGAGCTCACAGCGTCGCCCACTTCCACGTCCCGCGACAGGATGATTCCATCGATCGGCGACGTGACCGTCGTGTAACCCAGCTGCTCTTCGAGTTGTTTTAAGTTGGCGTGATCCTGCGCGACCTGCGCCTGAGCCTGGCCGATCTTCGCGTGCAGAACCTGCAGTTGCGCCTTGGCGACATTCTGCTTGTTCAACGACATTTCGAAATTCTTCTGCGCATCATCGAGCGCCGACTGGGAGACAACACCCTCCTTGGCCATACCCTGCGCGCGATCGTAAGCGCGCTTCAGCATCGGAACATCCGGCCCTTCGGCATCCACCTTGGCACGTTCCAGGTCCGCCTGCGTACCTTTCAGGCTGGCTTCGGAGGCCTCGGTCTGCGCTTTGGCCTGCGCCACGCGCGCTTCGATCTCTTCCTTGTCGAGCTCGGCCAGTAGCTGACCTTTCTTCACCCGGTCGCCGGCGTCGACGTAAAGCTTCTTCACGATGCCGCTGGCTTTCGACTTGATCTCAACCTTGGTAATGGGCTCGACCTTGCCGGTTGCAACCACGCTCTTGGCCAGGTCGCCGCGCTCCACCTTCGCGAGCTTCGAGGGATCGATCTTGGTCCCGCCGCGCGCCGCAGCAATCACTCCGATCACAGCACCCAGAAAGAGCACCACTCCGATCCCGATATAAATGAGCCGCCGGTTGCGCTTCTTCTTGCCGTTACCATTACCGTTCACTTCTGCCTCCTGCGGATGCCCAATCAAATCTCGAGTGGGTGAACCTGAAAAGGGGATCGGGGCCGCCTACACTCCATCTTACGAACCCCAAACCAGTTTTGTTCCCGAATGATGAATAGGTTACCGATTTCGAAGAGGACCGCGTCCCTCTATGGGATGCATACAAGACAGCCTCGAAGAGTTAGACACCGAAGTTAAACAAAAGAAAGCAAGGAAGTTGGGTAAGCAGGTAACAGGTCTCAGGTTGAGGATGCGCACCCGATGCATCGAACGGTAGATCCTCCCGTATCAACGAATGCTAGCTATCGCGAGGCTCCAGAACAGGTTCGTATCAGGGCGCGCCTTCAGGCGCGCCGTTACCGGCCCAATGCAACGCGGCTTCAGCCGCTGTCTCTCAAATCTGCAATATCTTCAACGAGATGTACCTGGCTGAAAGCTGATCGCTGACGGCTGACAGCTTCCCAATCCCCTCAAAATGCTAAAATTACCCTTCCATGCTTGCATTTGTGCTGCTGCGGGTATTCTTGATCCTGCTGCTCGTAGCTGCCAACGCGTTCTTTGCGGCCGCCGAATTCGCGCTGGTGAGCGTGCGCGATACGCGCATTCAACAGCTCATCGAGGCGCGCCGTCTCGGTGCCCGCACCGTGCTGCGCCTGCACCAGAATCTTGACGAAGTCGTGAATGGCGTCCAGCTCGGGATCACGCTGACCAGTCTGACCCTCGGCTGGATCGGCGAACCTACGTTGGCGCGACTCATGACGCCGCTGGTCAGCCGCGTTCCACACGCTGCCGTCTACGCGCACACCTTCGGCACAATTCTGACGTTCACGCTGATCACGTACCTGCACGTCCTGCTGGGCGAACTGGTTCCGAAAACGCTGGCCTTGCAGCAGGCCGAGCGCGTCGCTCTGGCCGTGGCCGCGCCGATGGATGTTTTCCTGACCATCATGAAGCCCTTCCTCTTCTTTATGCGGAAGTCGGGCGGCTTCGTGCTCCGGCTGTTTGGATCGCGCGAGATGCGTCGTGGCGCTATCCACTCGCCCGACGAACTCAAGCTAATCGTCACCGCCAGCCGCCAGGTCGGCCAGATTCCTGAGTTCCAGGAGGAGATGATCCACAACGCCCTCGAACTCGACAGCGTTTCCGTGCGCCAGGTGATGGTCCCGCGTCCCGACATTTTCTCTCTGCCTGCCGACCTCACACTCGACGAGGCGCTTGCCCGCGTGGTCGAAGAGCAGCATTCGCGCGTCCCGGTCTACGATCCGCAGCGCGGGCGCGAGCACATCATTGGCGTGCTCTACTCCAAAGACCTCACCCGCTGGATGCGCCTGCGCCTCACGCTGAATCCGAATCAGGCCGTCACCTCACGCATCGCAAAAATGCAGGTCAGCCAGATCATGCGCAACGTGCTGGTGGTGCCCGAGACAATGGCCCTCACCGACTTGCTGGCCGAGTTCAAGCAGCGCAAGCGCCACCTCGCCGTGGTCGTCGATGAATTCGGATCCACCGCCGGTGTCATCACGGTCGAAGACGTTCTAGAACAAGTGGTGGGCGAAATCGAAGACGAATTCGATATTCCTCCCGTAGCCCAGCCGGCGCTCGAAGAAGACACGACTCTGCTTCTGGAAGGTGCAGTCAACATCCGCGATCTCGAGTCGCAATATCAACTCGTTCTGCCCAGCGACGCAGGCTTTGAGACCCTCGCAGGGTTTGTGCTGTCGCGCCTCCAGAAGATTCCCGCCGTCGGCGACACCTTCGAGTACGAAGGCCGTCGCTATACCGTGGAAGAGATGGAAGGCCACCGCATCGCGAAAGTAAAAATCGAGACGCTCGAGTCGGCCGCTCTGCAGCAGGCGGGCGATTAGTTCGAGCGATTGGGCCCTTACCTCCGCAAGAAGAAGGACGGTCCTCTGAACTCAATCCTGATAAAGACATCCTGGATGGCGGCGATTGCTCTGTTGTCCGCCTCTCTTGCCGCACCACTATTTGCGCAGCAGAATTCGGCCATTCCCACCACACAGGCAGAGCCGCAGTCATCGAACTCGGCAGCATCGTCCCTGCCCTCGCACTCCAGCGCCCCAATCACCGAGTACCGCCTGCCGCCCGATCTTCACGCCAAGGCGCACAGTCGCAACCGCATCCATTTCCGTCTGAACCTGATCGGGATCGTGTACGGAATCGTGGTGTTGTGGCTCATACTGCGGTGGAAGCTCGCGCCTAAATTCCGTAACTGGAGTGAGCGATTCTCCGCTCGGAGTTTCCTGCAGAGCGCCGTGTTCTCACCACTGCTACTGCTGACGCTTGCGCTTCTGACCCTGCCGCTCGACATCTACGGCGAAGCCGTCGAGAAGAAATACGGAATCTCGGTGCAGGGCTGGGGATCGTGGGGCTGGGACTGGATCAAAGGCCAGCTCATTTCCTTTGTGCTCGGCACCATCCTGATTTGGCTGCTCTACATGGTCATTCGTCGCAGCCCGCGCCGCTGGTGGTTCTACTTCTGGCTGATCTCGCTGCCGATTGGAGCTTTTCTCGTCTTCCTGCAGCCCCTCGTCATCGACCCGATGTTCCACAAGTTCGAGCCGCTCCAGCAGAAAGACCCCGCACTCGTCGCAAGCCTCGAGCAGATGGTGCAGCGCGCCGGACAAAGACATTCCGCCCGAGCGCATGTTCTGGATGGGCGCCGGCGAAAAGACCACCAGCCTCAACGCCTATGTCACGGGCCTGGGCGCTTCCAAACGCATTGTCGTGTGGGACAACACCATCGCCGACATGACGACGCCCGAGATCGTCTATGTCGCCGGGCACGAAATGGGGCACTACGTTCTCAAACACATCGCGAAGGGAATGCTTTTCTTCGCAGTGCTCCTGCTGATTGCTTTCTATCTGGGCTCTCGCACGGTGGGATGGGTGCTTGCTCGCTTTGGCGCCGGATGGGAAATTCGCGGTCTCGGAGACTGGGCCTCTCTGCCTGTGTTGCTGTTGCTGCTCTCGATTTTTTCCTTCGTGGTAACGCCGATAGGCTCAGCCTTCAGCCGCCACCTTGAGCACCAGGCCGACCAGTACGGTCTGGAAGTCACCCACGGCCTGACGCCCGATTCAAATCAGGTAGCAGCACGCGCCTTTCAGGTTCTGGGCGAAGTGGGCCTGTCCGATCCCGACCCGAATCCGGCGAACGTGTTCCTGTTCTACGACCATCCCCCGATTTCGGAGCGCGTGCGCTTCTGCGTGACCTACAACCCATGGGCCGGCGGTGGACAGGGCGAGTTTGTGAAGTAAGTTGAATGACTCCAGGATCTTCGCAACGTTTATAGTCACGTCAGCGCGCAACTCCAAGCGAGGCGGCATAAACAGTCCGCCAAAAGAGCCGCGAAGCGGCGGCATAAGATAGCCCAGCGCGTAAGCGCTGGGTAAGTGCGAGAACATGAGCGAGTCCTAGAGGGACGGCACCCGAGCGACGCGGGCGTAAGCCCGCGAGCCGGGGCAACTCCCGGACCCGCGTACGAATCTGGACTGTAATGGCCGCCCGACAATGGTCGCTGCTCATGCCATTCATTCTCGTTCTAACGAGCTGCATACCCTTTCCCGATTTGCCCGATCCTCGCCCCCCGGATGAGATTCTCTGGACACGCGCAAATCGCGTCATGGACCAACAGCGTTGCGATGTGGCTCGAATAACCCTGCGAACCCTAGTCAACACTTATCCCGATTCCAAATACGCCCTCGACGCCGAGGACGCGCTGCGTACCGACCCGCGCCTGCAACCTTGCCATCAAGGCCCCGATACCAACGACTCGACGATTTGGTACGTCGGTGCGCCGGATGTTACTAACTAATCACGCTCGCGAAATCTTTTCCCGCATGCTACCTTTTCACTAAGTTTTCGGAGGAAGTATGCAGCGCGCCACTGCGTTACTTATCCTGCTTTTCGCCGCTATCCTTTTACCTGCTCAAGAAAAATCCGACGGGCCCACCAACGAAAAAGCTCAGAAAACCTACAAGCAGGCACAGGATTATCTGCACCAGCGGATGAAAGACTCGGCCCTCGACGCCTTCAAGAAAGCTGACAAGCAGGACGACGGCCACTGCATTGCCTGCCAGCGCAACATGATCAAATACGGCATCGAGCTCGGGGACTGGAAGACCGCCCATATCGCCGCCGACGAAACGATTGCACAAGCGCAGGGCGACAAAAACATCGCCATCGCTCACTACACGCTCGGTGCTCTGCTCTATTTGGAGGCAGTGCAGAAACGCAAAGAGGAACTCTTCGCCGCGGCGCACGAGGAACTGGCAAAAGCTCTGGCTGCCGCTCCGAATTTTCCGGACGCCATCTTTAGCGATGGGCAGGCGCTCGCCCACCTGAAGCGCGACGACGAAGCACGCGCGAGATTTGCCGACTTCGCCAAGAGGAGGCCGGAAGGCGATCCCGATCGCCAGCGCGCCCTGCGCTACGTCGATCAGCCGGAACTCGCCCGTGCCCGCATGGCTCCGGCATTCGCGGTAACCAACCTCGAAGGGAAGCGCATATCCCTAGATGATCTGAAAGGGAAGGTCGTCCTCATCGATTTCTGGGCGACCTGGTGCGGTCCCTGCCGCGAGGCGCTTCCTCACATCCGCGACATCGTCAAGAAGTTCAATGGCGAACCGCTCGTTGTTTTGAGCATCAGTCTCGACGACGACGAGAGCAAATGGAAAGAATTCGTCGCCAAGAATGAAATGACATGGAATCAGTGCCACAGCGAAAGCGGGTTCAAGGGCCCAGTCGCGCAATTGTTCGGAATCCGCGAGATCCCGCAAACCTTTACCATCGATGCTGACGGAGTTCTCCAAGACCAGCACATCGGTGATGCCTCAATCGAAGGCAAGTTAAAGAAATTGGTGAAGCGGGCTCACGAACTGCAGGATCAAGCAAAGCAGGCCACTCCGCCAAGCGAAGCACAACCTACCAAGCCAGCGAACTGAGTCAGGTCAGGTGACAGTTGTCAGGTCTCAGGTGTCAGGTTTGATCTGAATGTTTCACGCTAAAGCTGAACAAAGAAATTGCCCCTGTTCTCGCATCTGAGTTTCGACCCAAGACCTGAGACCCAAGACCCAAGACCTAAGACCTGAGACCCAAGACCCAAGACTGAGACCTGACACCTGTGCCCCGTCACCTGCGACCTGTGACCTGTACTCTCGCCGCGTCCAACTTCGCAGCAATCGCATCGAACTCAGTCGTGGGTCCCGCCCAGCGCAATTCATCCACATTCTCAAACAGCGGAATATCAGTCCGTAGCGTGGCTAGAGTTCGGAACAGTAGAGCTTGCTCGCGCTCGCGCACCAGCGTCGCGGCCAGCGCCCCGGCATTGGCAGCATTCACAAACCAATCCTTGCTGTCGGCCGGGATCGCCTCCACATGGCGAAACTTCGCCAGCACCGCGGCCGACGATTTCGCGCCCCACCCTTTCAGCCCCGGATACCCGTCGGCGCTATCGCCCACCAGCGCGAGATAGTCTGGAATCGATTCCGGAGGCACGCCGAACTTCTGGACCACGCCCGCCTCATCCATAATCACGTTGGTGCGCCGGTTCAACTGCACGATGCGCGTGCCACTCACACACTGCGCGAGATCCTTGTCAGGCGTGCAGATGACGACCCGCTCAACTCGCGAGTCCCTCGCCGCCGCAGCCGCGCCGGCCGCGAGTGCATCGTCGGCTTCAAACTCCACCATCGGCCAGACCACCATCCCCGCAGCGGCCAGCACCTCCTCGAGCACGGGGAATTGCGCCAGCAGATCCGGCTCGACGCCTTCCGAGGTCTTGTACCCGGGCCACAATCCATTGCGAAACGATTCGACAACATGATCGGTAGCCACGGCAACATGCGTGACGCCACCCTTCAACATGCCAAGCAGCGACCGCAGGACCCCGCGCACAGCCCCAACTTCGCGCCCGTTGGCATCGTGCGCCGAAGGCACAGCATAGTAATGACGAAAAAGCTCGTAAGTCCCATCCACCAGATAAATTTCCAAAAGAAACTCCGGCCCAAACGTATTCAGACAATCAGGTGAATCAACAGAGACACAGATGGTAATCTAACGCGAGTTTCAAGGACGGAGTTTCGAGTTCCAAGTTTCAGGCTTCGAGTTTCGAGTCCAGAGTTTAAAGAACTGAGAACTAGAACCGAGAACCGAGAACAGAGAACAAAACCTGACACCTAAGACCCAAGACCTATCACCCAAGACCTGACCCATTGCCCCGCTACTTCCTAACCCGCATCCTCTACACGCTGCCGGTCGTCTGGCTGGTGGTTTCGCTCGTCTTTCTGCTGATCCACCTAGTCCCGGGCGATCCCATCCTGCAGATGCTGGGCGAAGGCGTGCCGGCAGCCGATCTGCAAGCGGCGCGACACGCCTACGGACTCGACCTCCCGCTCAGCCAGCAGTATCTCAACTACTGGAAAGGCGTGGTCCACGGCAATCTGGGATTGTCGCTGCGCTACAACCAGAGTGTCAGCAAACTGCTTGTGCAACGCTACCCGTACACGCTGAAGCTCACGCTCGCGGCCCTGCTCGTGGCCGTGCTGCTCTCGATCCCGGCGGGCGTGCGTTCGGCGCGGCGTCGCAATGAATGGGACGACCGCACCATCAGCGTAGTCAGCCTCTTCGGATTATCCTTCCCGAACTTCGCCCTGGGGCCGATTCTGATCCTCTTGTTCTCAATCAAGTTGGGATGGCTCCCGGTGTCAGGCTCAGGAAGCTTCGCGAATCTCGTGCTCCCGGCGATCACCATGGGCAGCGCGCTGGCTGCGATTCTCACGCGCATGGTGCGCACCTCGATGCTCGAAGAGTTGAACCAGGACTACGTCCGCACAGCGCGCGCCAAAGGCCTTTCCGAGACAACGGTCGTATATCGACATGCCCTGCGCAACGCCATGATCCCGGTCATCACCGTGCTAGGCCTGCAATTCGGCGCACTGCTGGCAGGCGCCATTGTCACCGAAAAGATTTTCTCCTGGCCCGGCATCGGCCGCCTCACCATCGACGCGATCTCCAACCGCGACTACTACGTGGTGCAAGGATGCATCCTGGCCATCGGCTTGACGTACATAGCCGTAAATTTTATGACCGACCTGGTGTACTCGTTCTTGAACCCGAGGATAAGGCAGTGATGGTTTGGGCAGACACATCGTTAGGCAGCGGATCGCCCGATTCTCTTTGCGGCCTTCGCGGCTCTTCTTCGCGCCCTTTGCGGTTAAAGTCTTGTCAAGGTCCGGCGAAAAGGCAAATCGCAAAGTCCGCAAAGAAATCGCGAAGCTCAGCAATTGATTTTCTCTGCGTCCTCCGCGGCCGTTCTCCGCGCTCTCTGCGTTTTAAGATTTGCTAGACGAAATGTCCGCCACCGCCATCTCGCTACCGCGCCTAGCCCGCCGCAATCCGCTGGCGATGATCGGCATCGTGCTGGTAGTCACATTCGTGGCCTCCGCCATCCTTGCTCCGTTCATCGCGCCCTACGACCCAGCGCACATCGAGTTGCCCAACCGCCTGCTGTCGCCGACGTCCTCGCACTGGTGCGGCACCGACGAACTCGGCCGCGACACCTGCTCCCGCCTCATCTATGGCGCGCGCATTTCAATGATCGTCGGCTCCTCGGTGGTCCTGGTGTCGCTCACGCTCGGCTTGATCGTGGGCTCCATCGCCGGATACTACGGCGGCGGCATCGACCGCTTCGTCAACGTGGTGATCATGAACGCATTCCTGTCTTTCCCGGGAATTCTGCTGGCGATCGCGTTCGTAGCCTTTCGCGGTCCAGGAATTTTCAATCTCGTGCTCGCGCTCTCGTTGGGCGGATGGGTCGGCTACGCGCGCCTGGTGCGCGCCCAGGTGCTGGCCACGCGCGAAAAAGAATTCGTGGAAGCCGCCCGCGCGCTCGGCGCCAGCGATCTGCGTGTGATCGCTCTTCACATCCTGCCCAACATCATTCAGCCCGTGATCGTGCAAGCCGCGATCGGCATGGCAGGCGCCATCCTCGCGGAAGCTACGATGAGCTTCCTAGGCCTCGGCGTCCCTCCCCCAACCGCCAGTTGGGGCGCCATGCTGAACGACAGCCGCGCCTACCTCTTCTCCTCGCCGCACCTGGTCCTGTTCCCAGCGGCCACCGTGATGCTCGCAGTCCTCTCATTCAACTTCATCGGAGACGCCCTGCGCGACCTGCTCGATCCGCGTTCAAGAATCGAAGCCGGTCTGTGAGAAGCCGGGTTGTAAGAAGCAGAGCTGTAAAAGGATGTCTCGTATCAGGGCATGGCTTCAACCATGCCGTAAGACTCTGACCTGAAATCCCCTTCAGGGGCTGTCGTTACTCGACGCAAAAGCTAAAGCGAACTCAAAAACTCCAGCAAATCCTGCTTCTCAGCCGCCGACAACCTCTCAAACCGCCGAGCCGAATCACGCGCCTCCTTCTTGTGCCTTCGAATTGCATCTCGCAAAGTCGTCGATTCGCCATCGTGCATCAGATGGTTGCGGAAACGAACTCCCCAAAGCGGCGCCGTGCGTAATTTGAACTGGGCATTGCGAAAATGTTGAGGTGAAAAATTCTTCCACTGGATCGAATACATCTTCTGTCCGTAATGCTCAATCATCGGCACCACGATCCCGTCGCCCGTCCCAATGTTGTGCATTAGAAAATCCGAGTACGGGTAAAAGGTCTTTCCGCCCAACGCATCAGGAACGGTATAAGTGCCTCCGTTAATCTTTGTCCCTGCAGCGGCCGTGGTCATAGTGGTTACATGACACGTGGCAGCAGCCAATCTTGTCAAACAACGCGGCCCCTTTCTTGGATTGCTCACCCGCCGCCAGTTTCGCATCGCGAGCGGGCGCCTTGGACGCGCGTATGAAACGGGCAAAGTGATCAACGTCGTCGAGTCCGTCAGGACCGGCGGCATCGTTGGGTTCGGGAGCGGTGTTGCAAAGCTTCGTGAACTCGTCCGGGAACAGGCGAGTGGTGATGCCCATCTCGTTCAGGTAAGCGTCTCCTGAAAATGACAGCAGACTCGCGTGCTGGTCCTTCCAGCCGAAGCGGCCAATGCCGGTTTCCCCGGGCGCCTCGACGATCGGCACGGAAATCGCCTGTCCGCAGATTTTGCGATGCGACTCGCTGCACTCTTTGCGCGCGAGTTCGACCAGCGTCGCGTCGGCCACCGCTTCGACGAACCCGTCTCCAAGCAGACCCAGACGACATTCTCGTGGTGCGAATGTTCTCGCCTTCGGGAACATGCTCCTGAACCTCGGTGTCGGGAAATGCGCCGCTCGGACAGATCGACCGATCATTCACCAGCGTGCGCCCCTTGATGACCTCGGCCCCGTTCGCGATGGGAATTTCCGGATTCTGAAATACGTGGTTGGGACCTTCATGGCCCACACGCAATTCCGCGACCTGGCTGGTGCCGCCTGACGTGGGATTCTGGTGGCACTCGCGGCAGGATTGCGCGTTGTAGATCGGGCCCAGTCCGTCCGCTATGGTTTCCGTTTCGTCGAATTTTACCTGGTCCGCCTGATGGGTGGCGTCATCCACCATGCCGTTGCTTTTGTTGTCGAATCCGGTGGGAGCTTCGGAATTCGGGGAACTCGTAGAAAAAACTGCAAGACTCAAGAGTGCGATCGCCGCCAGGACTTTCATGGCACTACCTTTCCGGCGAAGGGTGCGCACGACGTAGATATCACTTGGTGCAGCATGCGGCAAGTAACAAGTGAGTACCGGTGCAACCGCTGGCACCGCTTAGATTCGACCCTCGCCGACCCAAGGCAGTAACTGTTACCCGCCTATCTCACAAATCTTCCAACTACTTCGCCTCCACCGCAACAATCTCGAGATCCCCTGTGTTCAATCCCCTGAGCGGCCGTAGGGCTGCAGCAGTTCAAAAGCGACAGAGGAGATATCCATGAAGATCAATACCCGCATCGTATTGTGCAGCGCCACTCTGGCAGCCCTGTTGTTGCCCGCGGCCGCGCAGATCAACCAGCGCAAAGAGAACCAGCAGGACCGCATCTCAAATGGCGTGGCTAGCGGAGAACTCACCGCCGGCGAGACCGCCAATCTTGAGAAGAAGGAATCGAACCTCAACAAAGAAGAAAAGCTGATGCGCAGCGAGGACAACGGCAAGCTCACCGGTGCCGACCGCAAGGTTATCAACCAGCAGCAGAATCAGCTCTCCAAGCAGATCTACAATCAAAAGCACGACGCGCAGACGCAGAACACGACCCCGAAGAGCGAAGTGGGCAAGCGCGCCGAAAATCAGCAGGATCGGATCGCGCAGGGCATCAAGAGCGGCCAGTTGACCGCCGGCGAAGCCTCGAACCTCGAGCGCAAGGAAGCGGGCATCAATCGCGAAGTCCGCAACGATCGCGAAGCCAACGGTGGCAAGCTAACCCAGCAGGAGCGCCGCCAGGTTAACCGCCAGCAGAACCACGTATCGAACCAGATCTACAACAAGAAGCACAACGGCCGCAGACAGTAGTCGGGGTCACGTCATCCGTTCCAACCAACGCCCTCGTTCGCGAGGGCGTTCGTATTTCGGTGTCATGGGACCGTGCAGCTCCGAGTCACGAGGGTGCCCCATCGTCACGAGGGTGCCCCATCCTAATCGCGCACTTTTGCGCTTAGGGTGGGATTCCACAAGTGCTGCGATCATGGGATTTTCGTTTACAGACAACGATCTCCTAAGCCCACTGTGCTATCGTTACCGCTTTTCGGGCCTACACCCCAATCCCCGGAGCATCGATGACTCCCCGCCACCTCATCTGTTTCGTCCTTCTAGCAATTTGTCTCCCCGTCATCTGTCGCGCTGACACCGCCCCGCCTACCACCCTCGATATCCCCGCCGCCGCTCAGCCAAGCCTGAACTTCGACGTCAAGGCCGCCACCGATGCCTGGCTCGCCACCATTCCTTCGGACAAAAAAGCGCGCTCCGACTCATACTTCGAAGGCGGTTACTGGCTGCAGCTCTGGGACTTCCTTGTATTCTCCGCGATCATGCTGTTTTTTCTGCAGACGCGTCTCTCGGCCCATCTCCGCGATTGGGCAACGCGCACCATCAGCAGCATCCATCTGCGAACGCTCCTCTACGTCGTTCCGTTCATTCTCATCACGTTTCTCCTGCAATTTCCCATGAGCGTGTATGAGGGATATTTTCGCGAACATCAGTACGGACTCTCCACGCAAACCTTTGGATCGTGGCTTCGCGATCAACTGGTCGGCCTCGCCATCAGCATCGTCCTCGGAGCGATCGCCATCATGATCCTGTTCGCGATCGTGCGCCGCCTCGGCAAGAACTGGTGGGTCTGGGGATCGCTCACCAGCGTAGTGCTGCTGGTCCTGATCGTGATCATTTCTCCGGTCTACATCGCGCCCTTGTTCAACAGCTACACGCCGATGAAAGACGCAAAGATGAAGGAGTCGATCCTTAGCCTGGCGCGTGCCAACGGCATCCCGGCTACCGACGTGTACGAAGTCGACGAGTCGCGCCAATCGAACCGCGTCAGCGCCAACGTGAGCGGACTCGGCAGCACCCAGCGCATTTCGCTCAACGACAACTTGCTGAACCGCTGCACGCCCGAAGAAATCATGACCACCATGGGCCACGAGATGGGCCACTACGTCCTGCACCACATCTACAAAAGCGTTCTGTTCTTCTTGCTGATCTTCTTGCTCGGCTTTGCCTTCCTCAATTGGAGCCTCAACTGGTCGCTCGCCCGCTGGGGTGAGCGCTGGGGAATCTCCGGCATCAGCGACGTCGCCGTCCTTCCACTGGCCGCGCTGCTGCTCTCGATTTTCTTCTTCGTGACCACGCCCATCGGCAACACCTGGACGCGCACCGAAGAATACGAAGCCGACATCTTCGGACTGAACTCCGCCCGACAGCCCGACGGCGAAGCCGCCGTCGATCTGAAACTCGGCGAGTACCGCAAGCTCGATCCTGGCCCCATCGAGGAATTCATCTTCTACGATCACCCCAGCGGCCGCACCCGCATCACGGCCGCCATGCGCTGGAAAAAAGAAAACCTGAACGCGCTCGACGAGCCCTCAGCGCGCCCGCAACCCGCCAACGCATTGCAAAACTCTCTGAGCTCTCACTCGCCTTAATTTTGTCATCCTGAGCGAAGCGAAGGACCTGCTTTCCTATGCCGCACCACTACGTCAGAATTGATAAGCGGCAGTTCGCCCCAAAACCGAACAAGCAGGAGACCACAAATGATCGCTCGCATCTGGCGCGGCACCGTCCGCGAATCCGACAAGGACATCTACTACGAGTACCTGCAGAAGACCGGCCTGAAAGAATACGCGGACACCCCCGGCAATCGCGGCGTCCACACGCTGCGCCGCGTGTTCGACGGCAAATGCGAATTCTTCCTGCTCACGCTTTGGGAATCCTGGGACGCAATCAAGGCCTTCGCCGGAGAAGACTACGAGAAAGCCGTCTATTACCCGGAAGACGAGAAATTCCTGCTCGACCGTGGCCCGACGGTGGAACACTTCGAAGTACTGTCAGAAAAGCCTTAGCCCCTGCGAGCCTGGGGCGGCCCGAACCTCAAGACTCGTCGCCGTGGCACCGCAGGAAGCCTGCCCGGAGGGCAGCGTGAAAATAGCCCGCCACTTCAGTAGCGGGAGTTGCCCGATATTCGATCGCCGTCCCTTAGGGACGGCTGAAATCCATGCAGGCCTTTTCAGGCGTCCCCTCCGGCTTTAGCTCCCGCCGCGGCTGCGCTCTTGGAAAAAGCCAAATCTCGGCCTGAAGCTATTGAAAACACGACCAATCCGTCCCTTGACAAAACATTACAAATTGCAATATAAATATGTCGATTTGAGATATGACACTCGGCGAAAAAATCCGCTACCTGCGCGAGGTCGAAGGCTCGTTGCGCAATCTGGGGCGTCCCATGACGCAGCAGGAGGTTGTACGCGCCGTGAAGGACGAGACCGGAAAGAGCATCAGCCAGTCGTACCTCTCGCAGATTGAGCGCGGCTCGCGCCGTCACATGACCCAGTCGTCGCGCACGCTGCTGGCGAAGTTCTTCAAAGTGCACCCGGGCTTCCTCGTGGATGATCCCGAGGGCTACCACACCGAACTGACCAGCGACCTGCGCACGACCGAAGGCAAGCTCGACGTCTGGCTGCTGCAGGGCTCGGAGCGCTTCGTGAGCGATCGCGTGGTGAGCGATGTGCTCATCAAGTGTGCGCGCCACAAAGACACGCGCAGCTGCTTTCTGCTATTGGGCGCGATTCTCGATACGCCCGGCCTGGGCGAGCGTTTGCTCGAGGCTTTGGATCCGGACGCGCTGCGCAATCATCGCAGCCGCAAGTCGGTGGAAGGGAGGCGAGCGCAATGACGTGGGCCAACTTCTATCTGATCTGTTTCGTAGTCGGATTCGCCTTCAGCCTGATCTCGTTTCTCAGCGGAGGCACGAACTGGCATTTTCACTTTCCGCACTGGCATGGCGGACACTTGCACTTCGGCGGACACGTCGTGCACGCGCCGGTTGCGGCGCATGCGCCTACAGCACACGCGGGCGCGCCGCATGCTGTCACGGGCGGAGCCACAGACCCGAACGGCGGCGCGAGCGCCATACGGGGCCCATCGGTCTCGCCGTTCAACTTCGTCACGCTGACGGCCTTCCTGGCCTGGTTCGGCGGCACCGGATATCTGCTGACGCGTTACTCGAGCCTGTGGTTCGTCCTGGGACTGGGCATCGCGTTGGCCAGCGGTTTGATTGGAGGCAGCATCGTGTTCCTGTTCCTGAGCAAGGTGCTCACCTCGGAGGACGAAGACATGGATCCCGCGGACTACGAAATGGTCGGCGTCCTCGGTCGCATGTCGATCTCGATCCGCGAAGGGGGCACGGGAGAGCTGATCTACTCGCAGGCCGGCACGCGCCGGGTCTGCGGAGCCCGCAGCGAATCGGGCGCCCCGATCGCGAAAGGAGTCGAAGTCGTAGTAACGCGCTACGAAAAAGGCATCGCCTACGTGCGCCTCTGGACAGAAATGTCGGGTGAAGAAACGCAGGCGGAGAGTACCACACCTTAAACCACGCGCGCCCGAACCGATGGAGCGACGGGCGTCCCCTCCCGTCGGCGTCCAGAGGACGCTGCAAGTGAACAGTACGAACGACGAGGTTGGCAGATACGTTAAGCGCTTCGAAGGATTCGTATCAGGGCGCGCCTTCAGGCGCGCCGTAACCGGGACGAAAGCAGAGCGCCTTTAGGCGCCGTCTCGACAACGAAACGAACGCCGCGACGTCAAGTCGCGCTGAGCAGCGAAAGGGAAGGGCACGACTTCAGTCGTGCCGAAACGACCGAACGGAAGCCGGGGCTTTAGCCCCTGAGGGCCACGATGAATCGCAGACTCTTCACCATCCTGACCGCGCTGATGTGGCTGGCCCTCCCACTCACCGCGTTGCGCTACGCGCAATCCTGGGACGCACTGCCCGTGGCCGTGGCCACCCATTTCGCCGCCAACGGCCAGCCCAACGGCTGGATGTCGCGCACGACCGCTCTTTATTACGGACTGGGCATCACGGCATTTGTGCTGCTTATCTTCACGGGGATCGCCGTTGTGATCCTTAAGCAGAAGAAACCCATCGACAACGCATCCATCGCGATCCTGGGATTTTTCTACGTGATCCTGGCCGGGCTTTTCTATGTGAACAACGGCATCATCGAATACAACCTCACGGGCGCTCCGGTTCCGATTGCGCCGGTGTTGCTGGGCGTCCCGCTGGCCATTGTCGCATTCACCATCATCTATCTGCGCGCGCAGCGCGGCGCCGCGCTCCCGGAAACGCCCACTCTGGCGGAAGAATCGCATGGCTCGCGGGCGTTTGCCATCCTATTCCTGGCGATTGCGCTCATCGAGTTAGCGGCAGCATATGCAATCCCGCTGCGCGGAGCCCGCACCGGCATGGCGCTATCGTCGGCGTTTTTCCTGCTCTTCGCAGCCCACACCTGGAGCGGCTTTCACTATCGCTTCACACCTGCGGGCCTTGAGATCAGCACGCTCGGCTACCGCTTGCGTTCCATTCCGCAAGCACAGATCGCGCGCTATCAAGCAGAGAAGTGGATGGCGTTGCGCGGCTATGGAATTCGGGGCGTGGGCAAGACCCGCGCCTACGTATGGGGAAACGACGTCGTGCACATCACGACCGTCGATGGCGAAGTCTTTTTGGGGACCAATGATCCGGCGCGCACCGTGCGCGACCTGGACATGATGAAACACTCCGCACATACGTAGCGGACAGTTCGGTTCGAATTGGCATAGGAGGAGATATGACGTTCGGAATTTCCACTGAAATTTGGGTCGTGGTTGGGTTGGGTGTCCTGGTGATTATGTTCCTGTTCAGTTTTCTGGCCAGGCTCTATCGCAAGGCAGGGCCACATGAGGCGCTGATCGTCTACGGCGTCGGCGGAACGCGGGTCGTCAAAGGCCACGGCATCATCGTGTGGCCAATGGTGCAAGTTTGCCGCGAACTTTCGCTCGAACTGATGTCGTTCGACGTGGCGCCACAGCAGGATCTCTACACCAAGCAAGGCGTCGCGGTGACCGTCGAAGCCGTCGCTCAGATCAAGGTGAAATCTGATGTCGAGTCGATCCTCACGGCATCGGAGCAGTTCCTGACCAAGGCCGACCAGGAACGCGAAGGCCTGATCCGGTTGGTGATGGAAGGTCATCTGCGCGGCATCATCGGCCAGCTCACGGTGGAAGAAATCGTGAAGCAACCCGAGATGGTCGGCGACCGCATGCGCGCTACCTGCGCCGACGATATGAGCAAGATGGGGCTCGAAGTCATCTCGTTCACCATCAAGGAAGTGCGCGACAAGAACGAGTACATCTCAAACATGGGCCGGCCGGATATCGCCCGCATCAAACGCGATGCCGATGTCGCCACCGCCGAAGCCGATCGTGATACGGCCATCAAGCGCGCGCTGGCGCAGCGCGAATCCGCGGTCGCGAGAGCGCAGGCCGACCAGGAACGCGTGCTCGCAGAAACGTTGTCGCAGGCCAAGCAGGCCGAAGCGCAGCGAGATCTCGAGATCAAGAGAGCGCAATATCTCGAAGTCACCAAGAAGCAGCAGGCTCAAGCTGACAAGGCGTACGACATCCAGGCGAACATCATGCAGCAGCAGGTGATCGCCGAGAGCGTGCGCGTGCAGCAGGTCGAGAAGGAAGGCCAGGTCAAGGTGCAGGAGGCGGAAATCAATCGCCGCGAGAAGGAATTGATCGCGACCGTGTTGAAGCAGGCCGAGATCGAGCGTCAGCGCATCGAGACCATCGCCCAGGCCGAAAAGCAGCGCCTCATGGCGGAAGCCGAAGGCCACGCTTCGTCGATCCGCCAGCAGGGTGAGGCCGAAGCCGAGATCATCTTCAAGAAGGGCGAGGCCGAGGCGAAAGCCATGAACGTAAAGGCCGAGGCCTTCCAGGAATACAACCAGGCCGCGGTGATCGACAAGCTGATTACCAGCATGCCGGAAGTCGTGCGCGCGCTGGCAAGTCCGCTCTCGAACGTCGACAAGATCACCATCGTCTCGACCGGCAACGGTGACGCCGCCGGGATGAGCAAGATCACCGGCGACATCGCGAAGATGGCAGCGCAGGTCCCGGCATTGTTCGAGACGCTCTCGGGCATGGACGTCCGCGAACTGCTCGGCAAAGTCCGCCAGATCGGCGACAAGGCAGAGAAGCCGGCGAATGGCAAATAGCGAGCTTCGAGCCACGAGCGTCGAGCTATGAGCTTGCTCCCACCCCTGTCCCGCAAAAATGCGGAGGATAAGGGTGGGACCCCCGCGGGGAAAAACGTGATGGAGCGACGGGCGTCCTCGCCCGTCGACTCCACCGAATGTCGTGAGGGATCTGGCTTATGACTATAGCGGAAAACAAGTCGAAGCATTTGGGCCTGAGCATCGTGATCGGGATCGCGATCGGCACTCTGGCGGCGATTCTCTCCGGTCACGTCGCTGTCTGGCTCGTCGCCGGAATCTTCGTAGGCATCGCGGCCGGAGCGTCATTGGGCCGCAAGAAATGTTCTGAGTGCGAAGCAAGAAAGCAGCTGCGAGCTGGTAGCTGATAGCCGGTAGCTAGAACTGAGAACCGAGAACTTGAGAACCGAGAACTGAGAACTGGAACCAGAACCAAGGACCAAGAACCGAATCAAGAACCGAGGTGAGCTATGGCATTACTCGAGCGCGTTTCTACATTAGTCCGAGCCAATCTGAACGACCTGATCGACAAGGCCGAAGAACCCGAGAAGATGATCAAGCAAGTCATCCTCGACATGCAGAACCAGTTGCTGCAGGTGAAGACGCAGGTGGCCATCGCGATTGCGGATCAGCACCTGCTCGAGAAGAAGCAGAAAGAGAATGAAGAGAAAGTCGCGGAATGGATGCGCAAGGCCGAACTCGCCGTCGACAAGAAGCAGGACGACCTGGCGCGCGCCGCGCTGTTGCGCGTCGAAAGCTATCGCGACATGTCGGGCAGCTTCGGGCAGCAGGTGGCGGATCAGAAGGCGCAAGTCGAAAACCTGAAGACCGCATTGCGCCAGCTCGACCAGAAGCTCGCCGAGGCGCAGGCCAAGGCTGACCTGCTCATCGCACAGCACCGCCGTGCCCGCGCCGTCGGCAAAGCGAGCGATGCTCGCATCAACATTGGTGACGGATCGAAGGCCGCAGCGTTCGATCGTATGAAACACAAAGTCGTGCGCGCGGAGGCCGTCAGCCAGGCTAAGGCCGAGATCGCGGTCGACAATGTCGAAGACCGTCTTGCTGCACTCGAGAAGGAAGATCGCATCGAGCAGTTGCTGGGCGAGTTGAAGGCGAGGCGGGGAGCGTAAAAATCGGGAACACCAGCTGCGTGCTTGGTTAGAGGGAAGCGTGCAGCAGTATCGCAGCCCACCTTGGCGCACAGAACGCGCGAAGGTGGAGCGCCCTCGCTTCTGTAACCTTTGTTTCTCGTTTCTTGCGACTTTATGTTTTAGTGGTTGCTCCTCGTCCGCCTGATTTATTTCATCGTCTTGTAAAGCGATGAGGAGTGATCACTCCCGCTGCGGGTACGGTTCACGGATGCTATGAGCCCTGTATGACTCAGTAGCGGGTGAGTCGGCCTGCGCCGCATCAGATGTCCGGCTTGGTCTCCCTGGGGTCCAAGTTACACGGTAAGGGTCCGCGCGGTTCTGCCTAGGACACGCGGAACAACGCCATCTCTGGCCTATTTTTAGAATAGCAATTTGGGTGGGGAGATTGTGACACGGTGGGGAAGTTTATATTTGGCGTGGATTGATGGAGATGGATGTGATTTGTGACGTGGGTGGGGCTTGACAGGTGATGGAGGTCACAGGCGAGTCAGTTCTCAGTTCTCAGTTCTCAGTTCTCAGTTCTCACTTGTCGGGTGGCCCGGATTTTGTAGCGCCGGCATCTTGCCGGCAGTCGCGA
Source organism: uncultured Acidobacteriota bacterium (assembly GCA_963745435.1). GTDB lineage: Bacteria > Acidobacteriota > Terriglobia > Terriglobales > Acidobacteriaceae > Gp1-AA133. The sequence goes on from CAVUXK010000015.1 coordinate 248,174, forward strand.
GGGCGTCCCGCCCTCGCTGGCGGGCTCACGCCCGCGTCCGCCCTGGCTCCGCCCCTACGGGGCTTGCGGTCCTTTTCCGTGTTTACCCAGCACTTACGCGGTGGGCTATCCTATGCCGCCGACTTCGCAGCTCTTTCTTGCTGATGCTCGGCGGGCGAGGACGCCCACCGGACTGCCGGCGGGACGCCGGCGCTACGTCGGGATTGTCCACGTTACAATGAATTGGGGTGGCGCTTGCGCAAGATCTTCCATTTCGACTCTCCCGCTGAGCCATACGTGGCCGATGCGGCTGTGCTTTGTTGCTTCGATCACCGCATCAACCAGGCGGTGCGGAAGTTTCTGCGGAAGCAGAACATCGAGCGGCCTGACATGATCGTGGTGGCCGGGGGCGCCAAGACCTTGGCTTCGCCACGGAATGATTTCGAGGAGGATTTCATTCTCGAGCAGGTGCGCATGTCGATTCGCCTGCACCAGACCAAGCGCGTGCTGGTGATGAGTCACTCCGACTGCGCCACCTATGGAGGCCTGGCGCATTTCAAGGGCGACCGGGCCGCCGAAGCCGAGCATCATCGCAGCGAGTTGCAGCGCGCGGCAGAGTTGTTGACCAAGCATTTCCCCGACATCTCGGTGGAGCCTTATTTCATCAATTTTGACGGGGTGTGGGAAGTCTTGCCCGAGTCTGCACGGAAACTCACCAAGGAACGCGCCAGCTAGCGTCTTTTCCTGCAATCGCTCGTCAGCGGATCACAGCAATAGAATTAGGCGTTCTCGGTCCCCGAGCGGGATATTCGCATCGCGAGAGCGCCGAGTACTGCCGGGATTTCAGCCGTCCCTCCGGGACGGCGATCGAATTGTGGTGCGGTTTCCCGCCACTGAAGTGGCGGGCTATTCTCAGGCTGCGCTCCGGGCAGGCTGCGTATCGGAATTAAACCGCTAGCGATCTTGATCTAGACCCATTCTTCATTTAGACCCATTCTTCATCTAGACCAATTCTGCGACTTGAGTCCTCCGTTTCGTATCACCCGCCCGTGTGACTGTCGTCACCGACCGCATGTAGATCCCCCTTGCACACTGCTGAGCAATAGAAGTTCACGGCGCTACTTCGTCTGCGAAATACCCCGGGTCCAACGACCGGGACGGGCCGTGCAGTGGGATGTGGGTTGCACGCGGGATGCGTGCGACTAAAAAGCATTCATACATAGGAAAGGAAATCCTCCCCCATGGATACGCTGAAGAAGCTTGCTTCTGCCTGGTTCGTGATTGCCATCGTCTTCCTGATTCCTCTCATCGTGTGGTCATCCAGCCGGAACCCACCGCTGTCGCGAACGGGCGCGCCCGGAGAGAGCACGTGCGCTAGTTGCCATGGCGGCGGTATTGGCGGAGGACGAGTCACGATCGCTTCGGCGAGCGGCAACACGTATTCCCCAGGCGTGACGCAGCACCTCAGTGTGACCATCAGCGACGCAAACGCGGCCGCGTGGGGCTACGAAATGACGGCCGTGCAGGCGACGTCGACCTCGACGGGTGCGGGGGCGTTTGTTGCGACCGATACTGCCAGCAGCGTGCGCGCAAGTGGCACGAAAAGTTATGCGGAACAGGCGAACGATTTCCCGAATACGACTGCCAGCCACACCTATGCAGTCGATTGGACTCCGCCCGCGACCAACGTGGGCAATGTCACGCTTTACGCGGCAGGCCTCGGCGCCGACAACTCCGGCGACACTTCGGGTGACTCGGTCTACACGTCCAATTTGACCTTGACCCCAGCAGGATCGGGCACGGGATTGAGCCTGAGCGCGAGCGCGCTCACATTCAATTATCAACTGGGCGGATCGGCGCCAGCGGCGCAGAACGTTTCGATCACGAGCACGGGGACGGCGTTGAGCTACACGATCGCGACGTCGGCCGCATGGCTGACGGCGACGCCCACGAGCGGCACGACGCCGGGAAGCATCAGCATCGGTGTGAATACTTCGGGCCTGGCAGTTGGAACTTACAACGGTACTGTCACCGTCACCGCCACAGGAGCGAGCAACAGTCCGCAAACCATCGCCGTCACGTTCAACGTGACGTCCTCGACACCGAGTCTGACGCTGAGTCCAACTACGCTTACCTTCTCATACCAGACCGGCGGCACGATGCCGGCATCGCAGAATGTCTCGGTCACGAGCAGCGGAAGTGCTTTGAATTACACGTTGACAACGTCGGCCGCGTGGCTGACCGCGACGCCCGCCAGCGGCACCACGCCGGGCACCATCAGCGTTGGAGTGAACACCGCGGGCCTGGCCGTCGGAACGTACAACGGCACAGTCACCGTAGCGGCAAGCGGAGCTTCCAATAATCCGCGAACCGTTGCCGTCACGCTGAACGTTACGTCTTCAACGCCGAACCTGACACTGAGTCCAACCAGCCTGAGCTTCGCTTATCAAGTAGGCGGTACGGCGCCTGGGACGCAGACGGTGACGACTGCGAGCAGCGGTAGCGCCTTGAGCTACACAGTCACGACGTCGACCCCATGGCTGACGGCGACTCCGGCAAGCGGCTCGACGCCCAACTCCATCTCGGTTGGAATAAATACAAGCGGCCTGACGGCCGGAGCGTACACCGGGACCGTTACGGTGACGGCGAGCGGAGCAGGGAACAGTCCGCAGCGCGTGAATGTCACGTTGACGGTGACGGCGGCCGGACCTCCGAACCTGGTGCTGAGCCCGACATCGTTGACGTTCGGCTATCTGACCGGCGGCGCGCTTCCGGCGCCGCAGAACGTGAACATCACGAGCAGTGGAACGGCTCTCAGCTACATCGTCAGCGCCACGGGCGCGTGGCTCTCGGCCACTCCCGTGAGCGGCAGCACGCCCGGTGCGTTGAGCGTCAGCGTGAATCCTTCCGGTCTTGCCGTGGGGACATACACGGGAACCGTGACCATCACGTCGAGCGGGGCGGCGAATAGTCCTGTGAACCTGAGCGTGACTCTAAATGTGACCGCCACTGCGCCGCGAATCCGGCTCAGTCCGGGCGCGTTCACGTTCAACTACACGGCGGGTGGCACGTTGCCGGCGGCACAGAATCTCTCTGTGACGAGCGGAGGCGTGGCGCTTGGATTCACGGTGAGCACCTCGCCTTCATGGTTGAGCGCGACACCCACCATCGGCACAACGGGAGGAACGGTCAGCCTGTCAGTGAATCCTGCCGGACTGGCCGCGGGAAATTATAGCGGCAGCGTCACGGTGACCGTGCCGGGAGCGTCCAACAGTCCGCAGAGCGTGGGAGTGACGCTGAACGTCGCGGCGCAGCCCAACCTCACTCTGAGCCCGGGCAGCTTGACGTTCGACTATCACACGGGAGCAGGTGCGCCTCCGACGCAGAGTGTGGCGGTGAACAGCAGCGGGGGCGTCTTGAGCTATACAACCTCCACTTCGGCGGCGTGGCTTACGGCTTCGCCGGCAAGCGGAGCGACGCCGGGCACAGTGAATGTCGGCATCAATCCCAGCGGGTTGAGCGCTGGCACGTACAACGGAACGGTGACGATCACATCGGCGGCGGCGGGCAACAGTCCGCAGAAAGTTAATGTGACCCTGACGGTCTCGGCGGGAGCGTCAAGCTTGTCGCTGAGTCCGTCCACGCTGTCGTTCTCTTATCAGAGCGGCGGATTCCTGCCATCCTCGAAAGCGGTATCGGTCGCAAGCAACGGAGGGGCTCTCAGTTACACGGTCGGAACGTCGGCGGCGTGGCTGTCGGCTTCGCCCAGCAGCGGAAGTACGCCTGGGTCGGTGAGTGTGAGCGTGAGCCCGAACGGACTCGCAGTGGGAACGTACACGGGAACGGTGACGGTCACCGCGTCCGGGGCGTCCAACAGTCCGCAGCAAGTGAGCGTGACGTTGAATGTGACGGCAGCGGTTCCGAACTTGCGGTTGAGTCCGGGAGCTTTCACGTTCAACTACACCAGCGGCGGAATTACTCCAGCCGCGCAAAACCTTACGGTCAACAGCACCGGTGCGGCGTTGAGCTATACGGTGGCGGCGACCGGTTCGTGGTTGAAGGTTGCTCCTGCCAGCGGCACGACGACCGGAACTGTCAGCGTGTCGGTAACGCCGACGGGGTTGGCGATCGGAACCTATAGTGGATCAGTAACCGTGACATCGACGGGAGCGGGAAACAGTCCGCAGACGGTTGGGGTCACGTTGATCGTGAACGCGGCGGCAGCCAACATTCTTCAGGCGAGCGCGCGAACGCTGTCGTTGCAACAGGCGGCCGCGAATACGAGCGTTAGTTCACTCAGCCAGAGCATTGGCGTGAGCAGCACCGGTACTCCGGTGCAATTCACGGCTGAAGCGCTGGGCGCGCCGTGGCTCTCGGTGACTCCATCGGGCGGCACGACATCCGGAGAAGTCACGGTGACGGCGGCGCCGGAAGGTCTGGCGAAAGGCAAGTACGCCGGACAAGTCCGACTGTCGGCGCCCGGCATGAACAGCGTGACCGTGCCCGTGACGTTCAGCGTGGCCGGCGACGACTCGGCTGCAAAGCCGACGGCGAGCACGTACCTCCACGACCCGAAGAACACGGGTGCAGTAGCGGCGGAGTGGGTGCATGGCGCCGGTGTTCCGGCGGACGATCCCGAGGACCGGACCAATCAAGGCCTGGTGCTCGTGAACAATGCAGCCGCGGGCAGCAAGGCGCGCGCAGGCGTGAAACTCCAGAACGTGGAGGGAAGCGTCGTGAGCGGGCTGGGCTTCGATATGCGCCAAGGCAGCCTGTGCACACTGAAGGGACCGCGCTTTGTGGTGGTCACTTCGGATAGTGTGGTGCACACGCTGGGTGGATGCGGTCTGGCGAATGCGCAACCGGCGCCGGCCAAAGGCTGGCAGCGGTTCCGCTTCGATCCGGCGAAAGCTGTGCCGGCGATTGCCCCAGACTCGACGATCAAGTCCATCGCGTTGGTGCTTGAGGATGGACCGGACGCCGGTGGCGGGATGGTCGTGCTCGACAACATCAACGTGAACGGAAACTTCGTGGGGCACGAGTAACGCGAGTGCTTTCGCAGAACCACTGGCCTGCTTCTTCGGAAGCAGGCCGGGTTTTTCTCGTGGGCGCGCTTGCAACTTTGGGGGAAAAGCTTTTGACCGCAAAGGCCGCAAAGAAAACCCGCAAAGGTCGCAAAGGGGATTGCGTTGATGCTCACTGGAGACCGAGGCGGTGTGCGGAGACTTTAGAAGCAGGGTTACCTGCCTCTGGCGCAAGAAAATTATCCGCGTTCCTTTTTCTCGGTCGCTGCGCGGAGAAATAGGGTCTGTCCAACCTGCAGTCGGCCGATGCGGGTGACCGTGCCGTAGACGCCTGCGGTGTTCTGGTGCACACGAACGACCGCCTTCAGCATTTCTGGCGCAGGACGTGCTGAGTCGGGATCAAGGTTCAGCATCGAGCAGCGGACGTCGCGCAACGTGACGGTGATGGCAGGGGCATCGTCTCCCTCGCCAAATGAGAGGACGCCGCCCACCCAGTCGTCTTCCTGGAAGGGAAGCGCTCGCAGGGAACTCACCACGACATTCGGGCGAAATCGTCGAACATCCGGGGTCTGGCCTGCGAGACGACTGATCTCATGCACCGTATCGAGCGCGATCACCGAGATGCTCGCCTCATCGAAGATGCCGTGCTTCAACTGCATCAACTGCACAGGAGCGCCATACCGGCGTCCAATGTCTTCGGCTAATGCCTCGCCGAAGACAGGCAGTGTTTCGCCGTCGGGCGTGCGAATGTGCGTAGGCAGGTCTCCCTGGGTGCCATTTTCGCGGTGAGGAGCAAAGCGGAGCAGGTCGGGAAGCTTGCTGGCGCTGAGCCACGGAAATTCGCTGTGATCATTCAGGCGCCGGACGGCCATGCGCCTGTCACCCTCGAGGCCGTGCCAGCCCAGGGTGGCTTCCTCGAGTAGCTCGCCTCCCATGGACTTCACGGGATAGCGAAAGAGTGCCTGTACCTGTCCGATTTTTATGAGCATGCTCGATCAGCAGGCTACGCGGACGGAGGACGGGCTTACAACGTCTGCCCAGCCAACGGTTGAATCGGGCGAGTAAAGTGCGGCTACCCACCTTTATCAAGGGCACACTCGGTTTTCCGATCCATTGCTCCTTGGTTTCATTTCCCCTGGCTGGCGGGTGGGACGATTCCGTTCATGCGCAAATACTCCACCATCTGTCCGTAGTGATTGAAGGCGTGCGCGACGCCGAAGGTGGCGAGGTGCAGTCGCGTGGATTTGCTGTGCTCGGGCGTCTGCAACATATTTTCGGTGGTCAGCGTGGCGGCCGCTTTGTGACCCAGGGCGAAGGAATCTTTGAGGAAGGCCAGAATTTCGGCTTTCGTCTTGATGTCCTCTGGGCCGTTGCCGTCCTTCAGGTTGGCGGGCAGCTTGTCGCCGGTGAGGCCTGACCAGAGGAAATAGTTGGAGGCCGCGATGTGCTTGACCTGCACCGCGAACGTGCGCACACCTTTGTAGTTGGCGGAGGGAAGGTTCAGGCTCTCGGGAGAGAAGTTGAATTTGTCTTCGGGCATGGCCTCGGCCGCTTCGAGGACTTGCTTTTCGATTGTGCTGATTTCGCGGTCGATGGCCGAGGCGAGGGTTGGTACGGCCGGAGCGGCTTGTGGCGCGGGCGCGGCGGTCTGTGTGGCTTGGCCAAGGGCGCTGGCTACGAGGATGAGCGCGGCTGAGAAGATGCGGAGAGGTTTCATGTGAGTGCCTCCTGGGTAGCAGGGATTTAGACGAAGCATCAGTCGGGAAGTTTAGGCAAATTTCAGAATTGGACACAGCGGCTAAAGCCGCACCCGAGGAGGGTGGCTTACGGCGCGACTGAAGGCGCGCCCTGATACGAACCTCCTGGATCTTTTACCGTGCTGCGCCTTGCTGGCGGGCTAGTTCAGCCTGAAACGCATGTTCCCGGTCGTCCACGAATTCCTGGTAGCCCTTCGGATCGATGAACGGGTTTGTGTTTCCTGCCATGCGCGGATATTTCGATTCCAGATCGTAGTAATTCCCGTGTGCGCCCAGAAACACGTCGCAGTGCAGTGAGTGCAGCACGCGGAAAGTCTTCTCGAAGTCGTGGGCCATCTGCGGATACTCCGGATCGTTGACCAGCTTGTATCCCTCGTTCACGTTGGCGCTGCCCACAATCACTACGTCATAACCTTTGCTGCCTTCGTTCACCTTCATCGTCCACGTGGTGCAGCCCTTGGTGTGGCCGGGCGTGAGGTGGGCCGTGAGTACGGTGTCGCCCAGGGTTACGGTGTCGCCGTCGTGCAGAACGCGATCGACTTTCGTGGGGGGATACAGCATTCCTGGAGTGTGACTGTAGAAGAAATCTTTCTTGCCGCCGGACTCGACTACCGGAACGTCGTCCTCCATGACCATGTACTTCGCGCCGGTTAATTTCTTGATGCGGGCCGCGCCTGCATCGTGGTCGTAGTGCGCATGACTGATCAGCAGGATTTTGATGTCGTTGAAGCGAAACCCGAGCTTCTCGACACTCTGCTGAATCATGGAAACGGAATTCTCCAGGCCGGCGTTGATCAGGATGTGTCCTTGGGGAGTTGTGACCAGATAGATGCCCAGACTGATTTGCTGCCAACGAAGTAGATATTGCCGATCACATGATGGGCGGGAAACGGCGCAAGGAAATCCGATGCCGCCGGCGGGGCCGATGGTGCCGACTGCGCGCACACGGTGGCACAGATGAGTAGGAGCACAAATCCGAAGGACGCGTTTCTCATGGGTAGAAGTCTACGGGAATGCTGGATACTGAATGGGCGATCACTTCACGAAACACATCGGAAACCTCGTTCACGCGTGCGAGGGCCATATGCTGTCCACCCGCCGCTTATCTAGCTAGTCGGAGACATGGAAAAGCTTGCGACAGTTGTCATCCACTGTCTCGGTGATATGGCGCTTCTCCGGACTGGCTGAGCCATCCGGAAATTCGCTCAACTTATGCCCGTAGGCGGACAGGTTCTCATAACAGAAGAACAGGATCTCGTGTTTGCGGTCGGCACCGACCGGGCGGGCGAAACGCGACATGACCAGTTCAGGCCCCAGCGTGTATCCGTGGGCATGGAGAAACTTGGTGGTCAAATCTCCCTCTTTGCCGGGAGCTTCGCGAATTTCGAGTTCGTTGTTGTACATGATTACCGAATGCTGGTAGTCGGCGCGGCCAAGCTTGGCCGGAGTGGTGATGCTGTACTTGTAAGTGTCATTGCTGGTGGAGAAAAAGCCTTCCTGTTGAATGATGAACATGCTTTGGATGTGTTTGCCGGCGTCCGCCCGAACAAATATGTAGCGGAACCCTCCTGCAATGTTTTCGATGGTGAACGGTACTTGGCCGAGGTAAGCAAGATCACGTTTGATTTCGACGCGCAAAGCGGGATTCTGTGGAGAAATGAAGGTGTTTGCTTCCACGTGGGAAGCTGGGGATTGTCCGCTTGCGGCTGTGAACGACAGCAGCAGGAACAATACCTGCGATCCGATTCGTATCTGTTTGAAGGGCATGCGGCATGGACGCGCGGGCGGAGCAAAAGTCATCAGGCGAGCTGGCAGACATGGAAAGGCGATAGTTGGCGCAATCAGCGTTCACACTCAAAACCCACACTGATGGGATTGGCGCGACGTCCAAGTTGCAATTGGAGTGACAAGGACGGCGCTGCCCGAGTCTCTCCCGCCTACTACCGTTCCGGATCCGAATCGTTCTTCGGCGCGAACGGCAATATCTTCGGTTGCTTCCTCGCCCCAGTCGAGCGAGAGGGTGCGGGTGGTGGTTTCGATCTGGTTGATCTCGGGGATTTCTTCCGTGATCGCGGCGCCGAGTTCGGGGAACTTGCGGGCCGTGACCATCACGCGGCTTTCCATTGAGCCGGCGGCTTTGTTGTAGGCGTCGACGGCGCGGTCAAGGCCTTTGCGCAGGTTGTCCATGTGGACCGACATGCTGCGCAGGCGGTCGTGGAGTTCCTTGCCCAGCATGCTGATCTGCTGCGCGTTGCGGGCTAGCTTTTCCTGGTTCCATCCGTAGGCCACGGCTTTCAGCAGAGGCAATCAGCGTGGTGGGCGAGGCCACGATCACGCGCTGGCTTACGCCTTGCTCGATGAGCGCCGGGTCCTGTTCGAGGGCGGCGCTGAAGAAGGTTTCGCCGGGCAGGAACATCACGACGAATTCGGGCGTCGATTCGAACTGTTCCCAGTAGGATTTCGAGGCGAGGGCGCGCATGTGCTCGCGCACCTGGCGTGCATGGTCGCAGAGCTTCGCGCGACGCACTTCGTCGTCGGTGGCCTCGACGGCTTCGAGGTACGCCTGCAGCGGGGTCTTGGCGTCGACCACGATGTTCTTGTTGCCCGGTAGCTTCACAATCAGGTCGGGACGCAGGCGGCCGTCGCTGGTAGTGACCGTCACCTGTTCGTCGAAGTCACAATAGGGCTGCATGCCGGCGATTTCGACGACGCGCCGCAGCTGGATTTCTCCCCAACGGCCGCGAACGGAGGGCGTGCGCAGAGCTTTCACAAGATTGCCGGTTTCGGTCTGCAGCGCTTTCTGCGTTCCGATCAGCGACTGCACCTGCTCGGTGAGTGCGCCGTAGGCCTGGCTGCGTTCTTTTTCGATCTGCTGAATCTGGGTGTCGACTTTGTTGAGCGAATCCTTGATGGGGGCGACGAGATTCTCCACTGCCTTTTGCCGGGACTCGAGATCGCCCTTGGCTTCGCTCTGAAAGCGTTCGAGGCTGGTTTTGGCCAGGTGCAGAAACGACTGGTTGTTGCTCTTGAGGGCTTCGGAGGCGAGGGACTGGAAGGCTTCGCGCAATTCTTCACTGGCGCGGTCGATCAAATCGAGTTTTTCGACCGACGACTTCCGTTCGTGTTCGAGCGTGGATTGCAGGCCGGCGGCCTGTTCGCGCAGGCGCGACTGGGCCTCCTGCTGGCGGGCGAGGTCCTCGCGTGCGGAGCGTAAGTCCTTTTCCGTCATGGCCAAACGGGCGTCCCGCGCGGCGTTGCGGGCGCGCAGCCAAAACCAGGCAAGCGCGCTGCCAAACAGCACACCCAGAAGAACAGCGGTCCCTTGTCCGATGGCCATTGGTAATTAGATGTCTCCGATTCTAGGGGCTAGAGTGGCTGTGAAGAAAGCGAATTTGTAGCGCTTCCCCTTTAGACCCACCCCCCGGGTCCAGCGCGCGTAGGTAGAACTCCTATGCTGCGTGCTTTGATTACCGTCATTCTGGTCTTCGCGACCAGCGCATCGCCGGAGCAAGCCAAGGTCAAACCGGCGGCTTCCAAGAGTCCTGACCGTCCCTTTGCCTCGGATTCCCAGCCCTCCCCGGATTTCGATGAGCAGGCCGAACAGCAACTGCTGGAAATGGCGAACAAGTCCCGCGCCGAGGCCGGAGTCCCTCCCCTTGAATTCGACGAAGGCCTGATCCAGGCGGCGCGCGCGCACGCTGCGGCCATGGCGCGCGAGCAGCAACTGTCGCATCAACTGAACGGCGAGCCCTCCCTTCCACATCGTTTGTCGGCGGCGAGCGTGCTGCACCTGGATCATGCGGGCGAAAATGTAGCGCAAGACTTCACGGCCGATCAGGCACACACGCACCTGATGCTTTCTCCGCCGCACCGCGAGAACCTGCTCGACACCAACTACAACGTGGCGGGCTTTGGCGTGTTTCGCAGTGGAGGCCGGCTTTATGTAGTGGAAGACTTCGGACACAGCCTGCCTGCGTACACGCCCGAGCAGACGGAGAATGCGATCGCGGAAGCTATTAGTCGTGCGCGGCGGGCGGCGCATTTGCCGGCCCTGACGCGGGGTACGGACACGGCTTTGCGACCGGCGGTCTGCACGATGGCACAGGAAGACCGGCTGGGCACGCGCTCGATGCACGAGCTGGCGCAGCGGTATTCGATGGTGAGCTACACGAACATGCATCCGGAAATCTTGCCGGCAAACGCGACTAAGGTGATCGAGAATCGCGCCATCAAGAACGTGGCGGTGGGGGCCTGTTACGCGCGGACGGATACGTATCCCGGCGGGGTGTATTGGATTGGGCTGGAGCTGTATTAGCGTAGCCGGGCATTGGCAGCCCCTGAAGGGGCGTTTGGGCGGGCCGGGGACGGCATCGCTAAAGCGATGCCCTGATACGAACCATTTACATAACTTTCTTGCGGCAGCACGGGGGTCTGAGATGGTGCTGGACCTGATATCATCCGGCTCTCACGCTCTCGACTAGTTTGGTTCGGCAGGCATTTTCGAGTACTTCTGATCATTTCTGGGAAAGGGCACATCAGGTTAAGATTAGCCATGGCCAAGAAAACTGGAATGAGCGATTCGTCCCTCTGGATCCTTGCGGTAGTTCTGGTGGTTGTTGCGGCTTGGATGTACTTCAAATAGCAGTTCTCAGTTGTCGGTTCTCAGTTGGACTCGCAAGCGGTCTTGTGAGCTGAGGACATCATTCGGAAGCGGCGAGGCACGGGCCGATCCCAGGGACTGGCAGCGATTCGTGCGTCGGAGCGCGAAGACACTGGTGTACGCGCTCAGGCGCCCCCCGCCGACCCTTTGTGCTACCCTCGAAGGCAAAGCCTCTCCCCGCCCACTTCGCCATTTCCTATGAAAGCTGCGCCCCGCATTCGCATTGGTACGGCCGGGTGGTCGTATAAGGACTGGGAGGGCGTGTTCTATCCGCCGGAAGTCCAGCGCAAGAAGGTGCATGCGCTGGAATACCTCGCGCACTTCTTTGACGTGGTCGAGATCAACACGTCGTTCTACGGACATATTCGGCCGGAGCTTGCGCGCTTGTGGGTGCGCAAGGTGGCATGGAATCCGAATTTCGTTTTCACGGCGAAGCTGCACCGGTCGTTCACGCATTCGCCGATGGCGGTGATGGAGCCGACCTCGGCGGCGTCGATCCGGCCGACCGACGAGGACGAAGCGACGGCGCGCGAGGGCCTGGACGCGATTGCCGGGGAAGGAAAACTGGGCGCGCTGCTGATCCAGTTTCCGGTGTCGTTCAAGAACACCAGCCTGAACCGCGAGTACCTGGAGCGGCTGCTGAGGCAGTTCATCGAGTATCCAAGGGTGGTCGAGGTGCGGCACGACAGCTGGGATAACGCAGACACGCTGGCGCTGTTCGCGAGGCAGAATGTCGCGTTCTGCAATATCGATCAGCCGACGCTGGGACGGTCGCTCGCGCCTACGGAACATGTGACGGCTCCGCTTGGCTACGTGCGCCTGCACGGCCGCAACTACAAAGACTGGTTCAACAGCGACGACCGCAACGACCGCTACAACTATCTTTACAGCGAAGACGAACTGGGCGGATGGAAAGACAAGATCGAATCCGTCGCCGAGAAGGCGGAGACGACTTACGTCATCACCAACAATCATTTTCAGGGACGCGCTGGAGTGAACGCACTGGAGTTGAAGTCGATGCTCAGCGGCCAGCGCGTGAAGGCGCCGCCGGAATTGCTGACGACGTATCCGGAGTTGAGGAAGTTTGCTGATCCGGACCATGAGGCGGCGGATCCGAATTTGTCGCTGCTGGCCTGAGCAATTCACAAGGAGACACAGGCACACAGCAAGGCTTCTGAAGCACTTCTGGATCGCCGAGACTTCGGCGGCTATCGCATGATGGCTCGAATCGAAAAAGGTGACCGCCGATCCTGATCCGTTGACGCGTGTCTTCCATGCACCTAACATGGCAGGCCAAGGTTTCCCGTCCCGCCTATGATCGGTCAAATCATCTCGCACTATCGCGTCATCGAAAAGCTTGGTGGCGGCGGGATGGGTGTGGTGTACAAAGCCGAGGACATTGAGCTTGGCCGCTTTATCGCCCTGAAATTCCTGCCCGACGAGTTGGCCGGAGATTCGCAGGCGTTGGAACGCTTTCGTCGAGAAGCGCGTGCGGCCTCCGCTCTCAATCATCCCAACATCTGCACCATCTATGAGATCGGCAAATACATTGACCAATCCTTCATTGCCATGGAGTTTCTGGAAGGAGTGACGCTGCGGCACAGGATCGCCGGGAGGCCAGTAGACTTCGAGACTTTGCTGTCGATCGGAATCGAGGTTGCCGATGCGCTCGATGCTGCCCATACGAAGGGCATAGTGCACCGCGATATCAAGCCTGCGAACATCTTTGTGACTGCTCGCGGGTCTGCCAAGGTGCTCGACTTCGGCTTAGCCAAGTTGGGATCAGCGGCCCACACCGGCGGGGCGGCGCCGGCTGCCGCCACCGTGAGCGAAGACTTACTGACCAGCCCCGGCACTACTCTGGGAACGGCGGCCTACATGTCGCCAGAGCAGACGTTAGGGAAAGAACTGGACGCCCGCACCGACCTGTTTTCCTTTGGCGCTGTACTTTATGAGATGTCGACGGGAACGCTTGCGTTTCGAGGCGACACCCCAGCCGCTCTCTTCGACGCTATCCTGCATCAAACGCCCACCGCTCCGGTACGACTCAACCCCGATTTACCCTCCGAACTGGAGCGTGTCATCCACAAGTGCCTGGAGAAAGACCGCGAGCTGCGTTATCAGCACGCTTCCGACATCCGCACCGACCTGAAGCGGCTGAAGCGGGATACAGACTCCAGCCACTCGCGCATGGTGAGTGAAGTCACATTGCCGGGCCCTATAGCGTCCGTCGGTCCAGCGGCAGTCCAGCCCTCCAGCGGGGCAGTCATACTCAATGAGGCTCGACGCCATAGGGGCGTGCTGGCGCTGATGCTAGTTGGGGTGTTGCTATTGATGATCGCACTGGCGGTTTATTTTTTCAGGCTGAGCGGACGCAGGAGTGAATGGAACCTCCAGGCTATGAAGATCAGCCGACTGACACAGACCGGGAATGCCACCAGTGTCGCGATTTCTCCCGACGGGCGTTATGTCGTCTATGCCCTGCGGGAGGGGGAAAAACAAAGCCTCAACGTTCGTCAAGTAGCTACTGGCAGCGACGTGCAGATTCTACCGCCGGCTGAAGTTATGATCTGGAGTCTGACCTTCTCCCCGGATGCCAATTACATTGACTTTGTCCGCTCTGAGACGAAAAGCCTCAGTGAGACTTTTCTCTATCGGATGCCCGTGCTCGGAGGACCATCACACCTGGCGATGCAGGGGGGGATTGACTTCGGATCCAGTTACTCTCCGGATGGTACGGAGTTCGCGTTTGTGCGGTCAAACTCGGCAGTTGGCAAGGTTGATATTTTGATTGCCAAAGCCGACGGGAGTGATCAACGGGTGCTCGCTTCACGACCCTACCGTGACGAGTTTATTGGTATAGCTTGGTCTCCCGATGGCAAGACGGTTGCGTTCACAACCTCGGAGGCCACGAAACGACTTCGTTCTGTGCTTTGGGCCACATCGGTCGCCGATGGATCGGTCCGTGAAATCTACTCAACACCGGACACCATCGGCCGTCCGCGGTGGCTGCCCGATGGAAGTGGTCTCTTGGCGCCCATACGAAAAGTTGATCAGGCGTTTCGCGGGCAACTTTGGTTCATTTCCTTTCCAAGAGGAGAGGCACGTCGCCTCACCAATGACCTAATGGACTACCAACTCTGTTGCCTGGACCTCACGCCGGATGGTAAGACCCTGGTCGACACCGAGCTAGCAACGGTCTCCGACTTGTGGCTCGTGTCGGCGGGAAACACCGCAAAGGCTAAGCAGATCACTGCGAAGGAGTTCGTTGTCGGAGGATTCTCTTGGATGCCCGACGGCCGCATCATCTTTGCCAGCCAGGATGGCAAGGTGTTCGTGGTAAATCCGGATGGGAGTGGGCGCACGCTGCTGACGCACGATGATCGTTTCAATCGTGAGCCGTCGGTTTGTGGCGATGGCCGCTATATCGTCTACGCCGCCTCTCGAGAACAGAAGCAAGGGATATGGCGCATGGATGCGGACGGCTCAAACCCCATACGCATCGCAGACGAGACCTTTGCCATAAGCCCAAAATGTTCCCCCGATGGCAAGTGGGTGGTCTATTTGCGGGGTCCTTCCTGGTCCCCGGTACGCGTGAGCACTTCGGGGTCAAATCCTCCAGAGGTGCTCGCACAAGACTTTGTGGCTGGCTTCTCTCTCAAGGTCTCTCCGGACGGAAAGCGAATCATGTATCTCGCCTCTCCTGTGGAACACCCCGCATCTCCCTCTGCATCTAGGCCAAATCAACTGAAGGTGATCCCTTTCGACGGCGGTGCCCCCGTATACCAGTCCGATTGGCCGGTGCCATTAGGTGCCCTCGGTTGGGCACCCGAGGGTGAGGCGGTTGAATATGCCTTAACCAGGAACGGCGTTTCCAACATCTGGCAACAGAAACTAACAGGCGGACCGGCGAAACAGATCACGAATTTTGATTCGGGAATGATTTCCGATTTTGAATGGTCGCGTGACGGCAAGCAACTGGCGCTGACCCGTGGCAGCGAGAGCAGCGACGTCATCTTGATCAATAATTTCCAGTAATCTACCTGCAGTTCGATGCGCCGTCGCAAGATCCTGTGCAGCATCCGCTCCTCCAGCGAGCACTTAGTGGGCAACCTGGCGAGGCGCCGCTATCTGGATATCACTCAGTGCGACGCGGTATCGATTTTTGGGAATTGTCCACGGCGTCGTGAGTTTCGAGCCCCGGTTGACCGAAACCTCGGACGAGGAGCAAACTCATTCCCACGAAAGAAATCCGGCCGCGCTGCCGGTTTCGAGTGCTGTTCCGCCCTCTTCGGCTCTCGGTCCACTATTTGAACGATTAAAACCCACAGAGGAAGATACCCGTCCATCTTTCCCACCAACAGCTCGGCCGAAGATCATAGGAGGAGTTCATGGCAACGCTGAGAGTAGCGGCAAAACCGGAAGTTGCACGAAATAAGGTGGCGCAAATTTCTAAACCAGGCGGCGATTTCGAAATCGTCGAGCGCGCGATTGTTGAACCGGGCGCAGGACACGTGCGCATCAAGGTGCAAGCCTGTGGTGTCTGCCACAGCGACGTGCTCACGAAAGAAGGCTTGTGGCCCGGAATCGAGTATCCCCGTATTCCGGGGCACGAAGTCGCCGGCGTTATTGATGACGTGGGCGATGGGGTTTCGGCGTGGAAGAAGGGGCAGCGGGTCGGCGTTGGCTGGCATGGAGGCCAGGACAACACGTGCCGGGAATGCCGGCGCGGGGATTTTCGCAATTGCCGCAACCTGAAAGTTTGCGGGATCAGCTATGACGGTGGTTACCAGCAATACATGGTGGCTCCTGTGGAAGCGCTGGTGGCGATCCCCGATGGTCTTAAGGACGTCGAAGCGGCGCCGTTGCTGTGCGCCGGCATTACGACGTACAACGCACTACGGCACAGTGGTGCGCTTCCAGGCGACCTGGTTGCCGTGCAAGGGGTCGGCGGGCTTGGTCATCTCGGCATTCAATTCGCGAACAAGTTTGGTTACAAGGTAGCGGCCATCGGGCGTGGTCCCGAAAATGGAGCGCTCGCAAAGAAACTCGGAGCGGCTGTGTATATCGACAGCCAGGCGACGAACGCGGCCGAGGCATTGCAGAAGCTGGGCGGAGCGCGGGTGATTCTGGCGACCGCTCCCAATTCGAAAGCGATGTCGGCACTGATCGACGGGTTGGGGCCGAACGGTGAGCTCATGGTGATCGGCGCGGGCTCCGATCCCATCGAGGTCACGCCAATCCAGCTCATTCTCGCAAGCCGGAGGATTCAGGGTTGGGCTTCGGGGACACCCGCCGATTCCGAGGACACGCTGAACTTCGCCGAACTAAGCGGCGTGCGCCCCATGATCGAGACTTATCCGCTCGAAAAGGCCGGTGAAGCGTATGCGCGCATGATGAGCGGGAATGCGCAATTCCGGGTGGTGTTGACCATGTAGGGTTGGCAACAGGGAAAGTATTGGCCCACATATTCGCACAGCGCGAATGTGTGGGCCATTGTGTTTTGAGAATTAGGGAATTCGTCCCGACTCAGTTTTTACGCAGCGGGTGCGGCTGCGGCTCTGAGTCCCTTAACGAAATCGAGGATGTCGGCTTTGATCTCCTCCGCGTGTGTAGTTGGCATCCCGTGCGGGTAGCCAGGATAGAATTTCGATTTTGCATTTTTCAGCAGCTTTGCTGAAAGCGGGCCGGCGTCGGCGAACGGAACAATCTGGTCGTCTTCTCCGTGCAGCACCAGGGTGGGCACATCGATTCGCTTAAGGTCTTCGGTGAAGTCCGTTTCCGAGAACGCCTTGATGCAGTCGTACTGGGCCTTGATTCCGCCCATCATCGCCTGCCGCCACCAGTTGTCCCGGATCCCTTGAGAGATTTTTGCTCCCGGACGGTTATATCCGTAGAAGGGAAGCGTGAGGTCCTGATAGAACTGCGGGCGATTGTAGCCCGTGCCCTCGCGGATCTGGTCGAACACCTCCATCGGCGTTCCGCCCGGGTTTCTATCGGACTTGATCATGACCGGCGGAACCGCGCTGATCAGGATGGCGGCTGCGACCCGTCCCTTGCCGTAGCGAGCAACATAGCGGGTGGCCTCGCCGCCTCCGGTGGAATGGCCAATGTGGATCGCGTTTCTCAGGTCGAGCTTCTCGACTAATTCGGCGACATCGGCCGCGTACGTGTCCATTTCGTTTCCAGTCACTGTCTGCGTGGATCGGCCGTGTCCGCGGCGGTCATGCGCGATGACGCGGTAGCCGCGCTCGAGGAAAAACATCATCTGCCCATCCCAGTCGTCCGCCGAGAGCGGCCAACCGTGATGAAAAAAGAGAGGCTGGCCAGTGCCCCAGTCTTTGTAGAAAATCTGCGTGCCGTCTTTTACTGTAATGGTGTCCATCGGTCTTCTCCTGTGTGTCGGTTCAGGCGTTGATGGGAGGGCTTGCTGATCAGCGGTTGACACGTTATTGCAGTAGTTCCTACCGCGTGCTAACGACAAACCCAGTTGAGTATTCGAGGTGAGGCGGTTTGAGGTACTTTAGCACCGGTTGGAGAGGCGTGCACGAGGGAGGGGGATTCTTTGGGACAAGCTCGGAGAAGAGAGGCGGATCGCTGGCCGAACCAGGCGCACACAGGGAACGTCGCGTGGGCACGTACGCTAGGTGGCAGGCTCGGTCAGGCCGATTTCTTCACCGGGAGAGGGAACTGGACTATCTTTCCGCGCAGCTCCACCGGAATCCACTTCAGTTTCTTCCGGAAGTTGTTTGGTATGTAGAAATCAATTAACTTTGTCGCTGTCCGCCTCCCTTCTCATCTGACGTTCCCACCTTCTCTTTACTGAGCCGCACTCCGCTTTCGATCGGTATGCCCCTGCCACTCCCATCCGCACTGACAGCGCACGAAATCGCTCAAGCTCAGCTTTTTCATTAGAGCTTTACAGATTGCGCATGACCTCATCCACATACCTGTCCTCCAAACCAGCGACTCTTCACGAAGGCCGCTTCGGTCGTATGGAGCATTGGAGTAGCGCGCGATAGGTGGGGATTCCGCGCAGTTGTCTTCAAGTTGTTAAATGATTGTTTGCGCTTGACGTAGGAAGTTCAAAGGGGCGGTGGCGCCGATTCCGCCTACTTCAGTCGTGGGATCGTGTCCCACTCAATAAAGGCATCTCGTTAATCTCCGTCATCGGAAGAGTCGAGCGAATCAAGAAATCACGAGTTTTGGTAGCTTCGCTGTCAGCCGATCGAAGAGGTCCGGTAGTTCGGAAAGTAAATAGCGAGCTCCTTCGATTTGAGTTTCTGGAGCGAACATTTCGATCAGAACAAACCATTCCCAAAATTTCTGCTCGCTTGTCATCCCGGATGTCGGAAGGGCGAGCGAGGACGCCCGCCGCTCCATCGACCCAATTGCACCGGGTCTCTTTGGAGGGTGTTATGCGCTTTACTTCACCGCGACTTCCACCTTCGCCGCGTAGTGCGACTCGACGTACTCGTCCAGAATCGCGATGAACTCGGCGACGATCTTGTCGCCCTTGAGCGTGGTGAACAGGCGGCCGTCGACGTAGACCGGGGCTTTGGGTTCTTCGAAGGTGCCGGGGAGCGAGATGCCGAGGTTGGCGTGCTTCGATTCGCCGGGGCCGTTGACCACGCAGCCCATGACGGCGACTTTCATTTCTTCGACGCCGGTGTAGCGGTCTTTCCAGATGGGCATCTGCTCGCGCAGGTAGGTCTGAATCTGCTCGGCCATTTCCTGGAAGAAGGTGCTGGTGGTGCGTCCGCAGCCGGGGCAGGCCGTGACTTGCGGGGTGAAGCTGCGAATGCCGAGCGACTGCAGAATCTGCTGGCCGACGCGGACTTCTTCGGTGCGGTCGCCGCCGGGTGCGGGCGTGAGCGAGACGCGGATGGTGTCGCCGATGCCTTCCTGCAGAACCACGCCCAGCGCGGCGCTGGAGGCGACGATGCCTTTCGCGCCCATGCCGGCTTCGGTCAGTCCGAGGTGCAGCG
This sequence comes from uncultured Acidobacteriota bacterium, assembly GCA_963745435.1. Classification (GTDB taxonomy): domain Bacteria; phylum Acidobacteriota; class Terriglobia; order Terriglobales; family Acidobacteriaceae; genus Gp1-AA133. The sequence goes on from CAVUXK010000015.1 coordinate 267,582, forward strand.
GGTAGTTGCAGCGCGCGGCCAGCGAGCGGTAGACGTCGATCAGATCCTGCACGCCGCTGACTTTCGCGCTGAGGATGATCTGGTCGGGACGCAGGCCGTATTTCTCCGCGAGCGCGGCGGAGTTCAGCGCGCTCACGACCATGGCTTCCATGGTGACTTCGCGGGCGTCTTTGGGTTCGGCGAGCAGGGAGTTCTCGTCCATCATCTGGTGAGCAGGGCGCTGATCGAGCGAGCCCCAGTTCACGCCGATGCGGACCGGCTTCTGATTCTTGACGGCGACTTCGATCATGGTGCGGAAGTTGTCGTCGTTCTTGCGGCCGACGCTGACGTTGCCGGGATTGATGCGGTACTTGGCGAGCGCGCGGGCGCACTCGGGATACTTCGTCAGCAGCAGGTGTCCGTTGTAGTGGAAGTCGCCGATGATGGGGACGCGGATGCCTTGCTTGTCGAGTTCGTCGACGATCGGGGCGACGGCGGCGGCGGCTTCTTCGTTGTTGACGGTGACGCGGACCAGTTCGGAGCCGGCGCGGGCGAGGGCGGCGACCTGCTTGACGGTCGAGGGAATGTCGGCCGTGTCGGTGTTGGTCATGGACTGCACCACGACCGGTGCATCGCTGCCGACGCGCACACCACCGATGGTGGCGGTTACGGTTTTTCTGCGCTGAATTTGAGCCATGGGAAGCTCTATTTTAGCATGCGAGAAATGGAGGCGGGCTGCGTAGGTCGCTGAAATAGCACGCCATCAGTGCGGGGCATGAGCAGCGGGTCCGCCCCGTAGGGACGGTTCTTAGCGGCTTCAAGCGTCCCCAGGACGTCACGGTAGAGGTGGCTACCGGCGCTGAAGCGCCGGGACTTCAAAGCGAGACGCTGCCTGTCTGCCGGGAATGTCCTCGGGACTCCTTCGCGTGTCAGATCTCTGAACCGACAGAGGACACTGAGTTGACAGAGGACTGCCTCTGTGCCGCTCCGTGTCCTCTGTGGTTAAAGGTTTTCTCAACTGCCCAGCGGCCAGCGCTTGGCGATGTCGTTGTAGATCACCGTCACCGCGAACAGGACCAGGAATACGAATGCCGCCTGGTAGATGCGTTCTTTGATCTGCAGGCTGATGTCGCGGCGCATCAGGCTTTCGATGAGCAGCAGCAGGATGACGCCACCGTCGAGAATCGGAATCGGCAGCAGGTTGAAGATGCCCAGGTTCAGGCTGATGCCCGCGGTAAGGCCGAGCAGCGGCGTCCAGCCTTTTTCGGTGACGGCGTGGCCGATGGCGCTGCCGATGCCGATGGGGCCTTCGACCTGCCGCATCGAGACCTTTGCCTGCGCCATTTTCTGGATCAGTTCCAGCAGGACCAGCGAGTAGCGCTTGTTGTCTTCGAGCGAACGCTGGAATGCAGGAATGAGCGAGAGCTGACCGACTTTCATGCGGGCTGTGCTCTCGAAGCCCACCCGATAGCGTTTGGTTTTGTCTTCGGCGTCGGCCAGAACGGGCTGCAGCTTGAACGTCAAGTGCTTGTCGCCGCGCAGTACGTCGACGTCGACGACCTGATCCTTTGGTTTCCTGAAGATTGTCGATCAGTGCATCGATCACGCGCACCGGTTTGCCGCTAACGGCAACGATCTCGTCGCCTTCTTTCAGGCCAGCTTTGGCGGCCGGCATGCCGGGATCAACGTCAGCCACGACGATGGACTGCTCCGGGCTCCATCCCGCCGAGCCCACTTCCGAAGTGGTGATCGGCTTGGGCAGCGATGGTCTTTCTCGAGAATCTGTCCGCCCCGATCGATGGTGATCGGTAACCCTTCGTTGGGGCTGAGCATGACTTTGAGGCCAATCTGCTCCCACGTAGGGTTATCGATGCCCGCGATGCGCGTGATGCGATCGCCGGGCTGCAAGCCAATCTGTGCTGCGGCTGAGCCGGTCTTCACGTAGGCGATCACGCCCGGCTGATCGACGAATGCCGGGTACTCGTAGTGCACCATGTAGACCAGGGTCAGCAAGCCCACGGCGAGCACGATGTTCATGAACGGGCCGGCGATGGCGATCACGAAACGCTGCCAGCGCGGGTGCGAGAGGAACTCGCCCGGGTCGCCCGTGCGCTCGTCCATGGGATTCTCGCCCGACATCTTCACGTAGCCGCCCAGGGGGATGGCGCTGATGCGATAGTCGGTTTCACCCCGGCGGAAGCCCAGCAGGCGCTTGCCGAAGCCGATCGAGAAAACTTCCACGCGGACCTTGAAAAATTTGGCCGCCGCGTAGTGTCCCCATTCGTGAATGAGGATCATTACGCCCAGGACAATCGCCATCGTCACCGCGGTTAGCAAAAAGTGCGCCATAAATTCTTGATTACTCCCCCTGACAGGAAACGGAAGCGGCGTGCGGCATGGGGGACCTACCGCGAATTTCGTCTACGCGTTCTTGAGCAACGCGCCGCGCTTCCAGGTCTGTCGCAAGCACCTGATGAATAGATTCCATTTTCCCAGTTTTTGTTGCAGAAAGCACGTCTTCGATAATTCTGGGAATCTCATCGAAGCGAATTTGCCCATCCAGAAAAGCGGCGACGGCAACCTCGTCGGCGGCGTTCAGCGCAACGGGTTTTGCCCCGCCCGCCTCGGCCGCTTCATAGGCCAGCCCCAGACATCTAAATTTCTGCATGTCGGGCGGGTAGAAGTCCAGCTGCCTTAAGTCCATGACCGGGAAGCGGAGATCTGATTGAATCCGTTCCGGATAGGTCAGGGCGTAGAGGATGGGGAGCCGCATGTCGGTCACCGAGAACTGAGCAAGTATGCTGCCATCCACGAACTCGACCATGGAATGGATCGTAGACTGTGGGTGGACAATGACTTCCACCTGACTCGGAGGTACGTGGAACAGGCGGCAGGCCTCGATTACCTCGAATCCCTTGTTCATTAATGTGGCCGAGTCGATGGTGATCCGCTTCCCCATCTTCCACGTAGGATGATTTAGGGCCTGATCGACGGTAATCGAGGGAAACTCTGATTTCGGCGTTTTCAGAAACGGACCGCCCGAGGCCGTGAGCCAGATGCGCTGGACTTCTTCCATCCGGCCGCCCCGCAGGCACTGGTGCACTGCGTTGTGTTCGCTGTCGATGGGAAGCAGCGGCTTGCCTTGCTTGCGGGCCTCGGCGGTGATGAGCTCGCCGGCGGCTACCAGACATTCCTTGTTGGCCAGGCCGACGGTCTTGCCGGCTTTCACGGCTTCGTAGGTGGCTTCCAGGCCGGCCACGCCCACGATCGCGCTGACTACGAAATCGACTTCGGGATGAGTGGCGACTCGTACGGTTTCCGGCTGGACCGTGCAGGACTTCTATCTCGTGGCTGAAGACCTTTCGCTTTCAGCTTGCTGCGGAGGGATTCGGCGTCGGCTTCACGGGCGACCGAGAGAACGCGCGGCTTCCAGCGCACGGCCTGCTCGAAGGCCGCTTCGACGTTCGATCCGGCGGCGAGGGCGACGATCTGGAATCGATCTGGATAGGATTCGGCGACGCTGAGAGTGCTCCGGCCAATGGAGCCGGTGGAACCCAGAATGGCGATGCGTCGCATGGGAATCTTTATCTTACGCGGGAGCCGGGGAGCGTGCCAGCTACCCGATGGTGCTATGGGGAGCCGGGGCGTTACAGGGGGACGAATTCGGCAATTTGGTAATTGGGTAATTTTGTAATTGAGAAATTGAGCAGGCGCGTCGCGTTTCGTTGGATTTCCAATTTCTCAATTACCAAATTTCACAATTACTCAATACGGTTGATCTCTTGGTTGTGGGCGAGGCCGGGACGGCCTCGCGACTGCCGGCGGGACGCCGGCGCTACTTTCGTTACTGCGTGACTCGCCACGCTGCCCAGACCCAGAGCACCGGAGCGGCGAAGAGCAGGGCGTCGATGCGGTCGAGCATGCCGCCGTGGCCGGGAAGAATGGCACCGGAGTCTTTGACACCTGCGCCGCGCTTGATTAGGGATTCGACCAGGTCCCCGAGCTGTGCGGCGATGTTCAGGATCGCGGTTAGTAAGAGGATCGGAACGAGCGCGGGCTTTTCGAGGCCGAACATCCCGTCGCGGCGCTGAATCAGTCCCCATTGCAGGAACGTCGTGCTCACCTGGGAGGAGTAGTAGAAGAGCGATCCTCCAATCGCCATGCTCGCGACCAACGAAGCGATGGCGCCTTCCCAAGTCTTCTTCGGACTAATGCGCGGCGCCATCAGGTGGCGGCCAATCGCTTTGCCGACGAAGTAAGCGAAGATGTCTCCCGACCAGACGACCAGCAACAGGTACAGGATCAGAAAAGCACCGGCCCATTGCTGGCGAAGTTGCACCAACATGGCGAGCGGCAGTGCGATGTAGGCGAATCCGAAGGCGGAGGCAGCTGCCGCGGGGTATCCGGTGGCCAGATTTTCACGGCGCATCGCGATGGTCAGGAAAACGAAAGTCGCAATTGCGGCGGCGAAAGCGGCGGCTACTCCGAAGATGTCGGTGGAGAGCAGCGGTTTTTGCTGGCCCGCGTTGAACATGAGCAGCACGAAAAACAAGACGACCACACCGTAGGTTGGCTTGTGGAGCGGAGAGACGCCGTAGGACTCGATGAGCTTCAGGAATTCCTGCACGGTGAGCAGCGCAACAATGGCGGTAACGGCAGCGACTACGGGCACCGGCGCCCGCAGCACCAGGAGCAGGACAATCGGGATCAGGACTACCGCCGTCGCGATTCGTTTAATCAAGAGAGAGGCGTCCGATGTGAGGTGTATTCGGGAACGAATGAATTGCGTAATTGGGCAATTGAGTAATTGGGGAATTGAACACAGATGCGGCGGCGGATTTTGGTTCTAAATTGCTCAATTACTCAATTTCCCAATTTCTCAATTGTGGTGTCCGACTATCCGCGGCCGTTTTTTTCCACGTGATGTGCGTGGTCTTCGTTCAGGCCGCCGTAACGCCGTTCGCGCTTCTGGTACTCGGCGATGCCTTCGATCAGGTGATGCCCACGGAAATCGGGCCATAGAGTTGCCGTGACGTAAATCTCGGCGTAGGCCAGTTGCCAGAGCAGGAAATTACTCAGCCGCATTTCGCCGCTGGTGCGTACGACCAAGTCGGGATCGGGCAAGTGCTTCGTGTAAAGATGCTGAGCGATGGATTCTTCGTCGACCTGCATATGGTCGAGCCCACCGTTGCGCGCGGCCGCTTGCGCGAGCGAGCGGAACGCGTCCACCAATTCGGAACGGGCGCTGTAATTGAGCGCCAGCGTCAGGACCATTCCAGTGTTCTTCGCTGTCTCCTGGCGCGCGCCTTCCATCCGTTCCTGTACAGACTCCGGTAGTTCCTGCTGCCGCCCGATGTATTCCAGGCGAATGTTGTTCTTGTTCAGCGTGGGAACTTCCATGCGCAGGTAGCGGCTGAGCAAACGCATGAGAAAGTCGACTTCAGTCTTAGGCCGCTTCTTCCAGTTTTCTTCAGAGAAAGCGTAAAGCGTGAGCGCGGGGATGTGAATGCGCGCGGCGGTCTCGACGGTGGAACGCACGGCCGCGACTCCGGCGCGATGTCCGGCGATGCGCGGCATGTGACGGCGGCGCGCCCAGCGTCCGTTGCCGTCCATGATGATGGCGATGTGTTTTGGGAGCCGTTCTGGATCAAGCTGGCGGTATAACTCGGCTTCCTTGCGATCCAGTCCGGCGGGAATTGTCGCCTGCAACGCTATCCCCTTCTGATTCAAGACGCTAACATACGGTCTGGGAGTTGGCAATGACGCGTGGAACGCGTGACGGGTTGGATGCTTCATGAGAGTTTACTTCCGCGGGAAACGCATCGGGGAATTTTGTAATTGGGTAATTTGGTAATTGAGTAATTTGAAAATCAAAGGCAACACATGCTGGTGGTTCGGCAACGCGGTTGCTCCTCTGAATCGGATCCGTGCCTTGATGGTAGAGCGTGCCTTGATGGTAGAGAAAGACCTTCAACCACCGAGGACGCCGAGAAGCACGGAGGCTCTTGATTTCCAATTACTCAATTTCTCAATTCCCCAATTTCTCAATTCTTTCGATCGCTGGTTGCAATCTAGCGTCGCTCGGTCCACAATGGCGCACCCCCGCCTAACCCTGTGCCCTCGACAACTGAAAATCCGCGGCTCTCCCCGGCGTTCTCGCGCGTACTGGTTTTGCTGTTTCTTTCCGTCTTCATCAATTACATCGATCGCAGCAATCTTTCGATTGCGGCGCCCTTCATCAAGGATGAGCTTGGCATCTCGGCATCGCAGCTCGGCATACTGCTCTCCGCTTTCTTCTGGACCTATTCCACGTGCCAGATTCTGTCCGGGTGGCTGGTCGACCGCTTTGATGTGAAATGGGTGTTTGCGGCGGGCTTCTTTTTGTGGTCGAGCGCGACCGCGGTGACGGGCCTCGTTCATTCACTGGCGCTACTGACGCTGGTGAGGGTGGTGCTCGGCATCGGCGAGTCGGTGGCTTACCCGGGATATTCGAAAATTCTCGCTGCGCATTGTCCGGAGGGACGGCGCGGGATGGCGAATTCCGTCATCGCAGCCGGCTTGGCGCTGGGTCCCAGCTTCGGCCTGTTATTTGGCGGGACGCTGGTCGCGCACTATGGGTGGCGTCCGTTCTTTGTGGCGCTTGGTTCGGTGTGCTTGTTGTGGCTGGTGCCGTGGCTGCGCTGGATGCCGGCGACGGACCCGGCGTCGTTGTCGCACAAGACCACCGGTCCTGGAATGTGGGAAATCGTGCAGCAGCGTTCTGCGTGGGGCACATGGCTCTGCCTTTTTTGCGGCAACTACTACTTGTATTTCATGGTGACATGGCTGCCGTACTACCTGCAGAGGGAGCGAGGTTTCTCGACCATCGGCATGGCTAAGGTGGGCGGCGGATTTTTTCTGGCGGCTGCACTTTCGGCCAGTTTGTGCGGATGGCTGTCGGATCGCTGGATTCGCTCGGGTGGAACGCCCACGCTGGTGCGCAAGACGTTCATGGTGTGCGGGAATGTGGGGGCGGGGAGTTTTGTGTTGGCTTCGGTGGTGGCGGCAGGCAACTGGTCGATCGTGTTCCTTATGCTTTCAGGTGTTTCGTTCGGGCTGAGTTCTTCCAATCTGTGGGCGATTACTCAGCGGCTGGCGGGGCCACAGGCGGTAGGGCGATGGTGCGGGTTGCAATTGTTCATTGGCAACTCCTCGGGAGTGGTGGCTCCGGCGGTCACCGGACTTCTGCTTGATCGTACCGGGCACTTCTTCTGGCCATTCTTAATTGTGTCCTTGGTCTTGGGGATCGGCGCGCTGGGATGGATTTTTATCGTGGGGCCGGTTGAACCGGTGGACTGGGAGAAGACAGCCAGAAATATGCCAACCGGAGAAGTCGCCTACTCCCGTTAGCTCGGATTAGAAGATCTCACCCACCACAACCACTTGATAGTTCATTTTGATCACTGAACGTTCGATTTTGCCGCTTCGTAACTTTAGATTCATGGTGGTGTCTGCCAAGCCTGGCGCTTTAACGGCAAGACTGTATTTCCCGGGAGGCAGGTCGGACCGCCGAAAATTCCCAGAGGAATCTGTAGTTCCGGTGATCGGTGCCCCGCTCTTCTTTGGTCGAAGCGCAATCGATGCGTTCATCAAAGCGACGCCCTTTGGGTCGACGACTGTAAACTCGACACCGGCATTCGCGCTTTGGATCTGCACAACGGCCGGACTCTTGGGTGTCTCTTGTGCGGTAGCGAAGCCGACGCTCATCAACGCTGTCAAAGCAGCTCCGGCCACGCGAGATACTCGCCGCACCAGGAAGTGGAATCCTACCGGGCAGTCTTTTGTGAGGATGGTTCCGTCAGCGCGTCGATAGAGACGTCCGCACAATCTTCCTGTGTGGCGCGTGAGCAATTGCTCCACCTCTGCAGAGGTCATGGCGGCGAAGTTGTACACGCTCAACTTGCATTGTTCGCAATAGCGAACTTGGTCGCCGCCAGGCATCTTCTCCCAGTCGGCACTACAAGGCGAGGCGACGCGTAGCTGCGGCAGCATCTGCGGAGCGTACTGCGGAAAAGCGTGAGAGATCAAGTCGGAAACGCAGATGAGGGGGCACGACCGCAGCTAATCGAGGTGGTGCGGGGGCGAGGACGCCCCCGCGACAGCCAGCGAGACGCCGGCGCTACACTTGAAGCAGGCGCTACAGTTAACGGGCTTCTTCCGGGGTGATCCCGATATTCAGGCGATCGGTGCCACGGAGAATAGTCAGTTCCGATCGCGCTCCGGCTTTCACGTCGCTGAGCACACGGTGGAGGTCGTCCACTCCGGCGACCGGTTGGCCGTCGAGCGCTACGATGACGTCGCCTTCGCGTAGGAGGGCCCGCTGGGCAGGACTATTGGGCTCGGCGGAGAGCACGATCACGCCGGTCTCTTTGGGCAAGTCGTAGTAGCGCACCAGGCGGCGGTGGATGGGCGCGGTTTGTGCCGACACCCCGATGTAGCTTCGGCGAATGCGGCCGTCACGAAGCAGGCGGCTGGCAACAAACTTCGCGGTGTTAATTCCGATCGCGAAACAGATTCCTTGTGCCGGAAGAATGGTTGCGGTATTCACGCCCACGACTCGGCCATCGGAGGCGACCAGCGGTCCTCCCGAGTTGCCGGGGTTCAAGGAGGCATCGGTCTGAATCACGTCTTCGATCAGGCGGCCCGAGTACGAGCGCAACGACCGGCCTAACGCGCTGACCACTCCGGCCGTGACAGTGGACTGGAAGCCGTAGGGGCTGCCAATGGCCATGACGAGCTGGCCGACACGCAGGGCTTGCGAATCTCCCAGCGTTGCGGCTATAAGACCGGAGCCGTCGATCTGAATGACGGCAAGATCGGTAGCGGGATCGTCGCCGATGGTGCGGGCGGGCAGTTTGCGGCCGTCGGCCACCGTGACCTCGATGCGCGCGGCATCGTGCACGACGTGGCTGTTGGTGAGGATCAGGCCGTCCGGCGTGAAGATGAATCCTGAACCTCCGCCACGACGTTCCTGGGGCTCGGCGCTGCGCCGCGTCCGCACAGATTGATGTACTTCAATATTCACGACTGACGGGCTGACTCTTTCGACTGCGCGGGTCACCGCCTGCGAGTAGGCGTCGAGCAGAACTCCGTCGTCGGGCACGGTGTTGACGGCTGCAGTGGCGCGGGGGCCGGAAATGTCCTCCAGCGACGAAACAAAATCAGGATTGAAATCGGAGTGCATGGCGAAATAGATGACTAAAGAGTAACGCTGGATTCAGGGCGGGGAATGGACAGATTCAGCGACCAGTCAGCTTTCGGAGCTGAGCACGGCGAGGACAAGAGGCCCTCGCGACTGCCGGCGGGTCGCCGGCGCTACGTTTTTGAAGATCGAAGGCCGCGCTGGAGGCGGGTTCGGACGGAAATTGGACCATCTGTTGGCGTCCAATGGTGCATCGGAAGGCGAGAGACTATACTCGCCGCCATTGAACCACGGTGACCTGTGCGGCGGGGAAGGCCCGAGATACAAAGGATTTATGGGGCTTCAGATGACGTTCGCGGGATGGCTGGTGATGGGGGCAGTCGTCGTGTGCGCTCAGACCAGGCCCGCCGTCCAGATCGCGAAGCCGGTATCTCAATCAAGGGCGCAATCTGCCAAGCCCGGAACCAATGCTAGGCTGCTCGATGAGAACGACGGGCTCGCCGTGCTGGGCGCCGCGCTCGAGACTCGTCACAAGTCAGCGCAGAGTTCCGATTGCTCGCACCTTGTGCATGCCATTTACGAAAAGGCAGGATTCTCGTACAAGTATCAAAGCTCGCGCGACCTCTACGCGGGTGACGACGATTTCCAGCGCGTGTGGCAGCCGCAGGCCGGCGATCTGATCGTCTGGCCCGGTCACTGCGGGCATCGTGGTGAATCCGGCGCAGCACACGTTCTACAGCGCGTTGCGCTCGGGATTCGGCGTGCAGCCCTATAACTCGGTCTATTGGAGAGGGCGTGGGCGGCCGAGATTTTTCCGATATATCAAGGCCAGGCCTTCGCAGGTGCTGGCGGCTCATCGCGTCGCAGGTTTGAAGCCGGCGGGATTGAGTTCGTCGGAGCGGGACCGGAGCGCCGCGGACGCTGCTTCGGTCGATTCTGACGAGTCGAATGACGAGTCGGTGGCTCTTGCTGAGACGACGCCAGCCCTGACACCGGTATCTCCTACCGTAAGGTTTTCTCATCCGAAGGTCGAGCTCATTAAAGCGGCGTTATTCGAACATTATCAGTCGCCCGCAGAGAGTTCGTCGTCGCGGCCGCAACTGGATGTGACCCAGCCGGTGGCTGCCTTCGATCGCTTCGACGTGCAAAAGGTCCACGTGAAGGGCGACATCGGGTGGGTGCAAATTCATTTTCACGGCCTGGTCGGGTTGAACCGGCTAGATGCGCGATCGGCTAAGCCCCGCGACACGCAACGCTTCATGATGCGCCGCGCCGGCAGCGACGGCTGGGAGTTGATTCTGCCTGCCGACGCGGTTTATTGGCCGCGTGATGTAGCAGTGAAGATGTTGTCGCACCAGTTGGCGTCACTGGCGGATTCAGGGTCGGCGGGGAAGCCGGAGCAGAAACATCTGCTCGCGCGCTGGTTGAATACTCTTCTCGAAGGCCGCTAAAAAAAGCCGAGGTCCGAAGACCTCGGCTATCAGTTGGCTGGTTGCCCGGATTAAAATCAAAAAAGCTGCGAGCTTTGAGCTGCGAGCAAACCAGCGACGCTCTGCGTCGTTGCTGGCCGCGCCGCGTTTCACCCTATCTAAGCCGTCCTTCTCGGACGAATGGTCAGGTCGCGCAGCTGAGCCAGGATGCTCGACATCTGCATCGTGTTCAGTTGGGCAACGAACGGCAGAATCTCCGCGACGAACTGATCCTGCACCAGGTCGCGGATTTCCTCCTGCCGGTTGCGCTCGCCACCCGTCAACAGATCGGGCACGGTGACCTCGAGCGCGCGGGCCAGACGTTCCAGTGAGGAAAGGGTCGGGGTGGCCTTCTCGTTCTCAATTTTTGAGACGTAGGTGCGCGGAACCGACATGCGCATTGCGAGCTGGCGCTGGCTCAAGCCATTGCGCAGGCGCAAAGCGCGAATCGACGCTGCCAGGTTCAGATGACCGCGTCCATTGCCGTGGGCGGGCGCGATCACCGGCATGGGCACCGGCGAAACGATTTCCGGTTCTTCCTCGTCTAACGAGGCATGGCACCGGCGGCACATGTCATTGGTTGTACGGAATTGAACGAGCAGGCAGTGGTCGCAACGGACAACTTCCCTGGAATCTACCGGGGCAAGAGTTGTGGCCATCTAGGTTTTGGGAGCAGCCAGAGCGTTGGCACTCCTGGAGCCAGTGGTCAGGCTCCAAATCTCAAGGTAATCTGGGGCACATGGCCTGTGGATGTCAAGGAATTTCTGGAGGAAACGAGAAACGAAGTCCACGAAAGCCGAAGATACACAGCGAAAAACCGGAGAAAACAGGGAAGAATCCATGAATGATCGCTCGGCGGCATGGGGGTTACTAACTGAGTTCACCCAATCAGAAAGTTTGCGCAAACACGCGCTGGCAGTGGAGGCGTGCATGCGCGCGTATGCTCAGAAATTTTCCAGCGATCAGGAGTTGTGGGGCATCGTGGGGCTCCTACATGACTTTGACTACGATAAGTATCCCAGTTTGGAAGATCATCCTTATCGCGGAAACGAGATTCTGAAAGAGCGAGGCTGGTCGGAGGAGATTCGCAAGGCAATCATGTCGCACGCCGAGTACACGGGTGTGACGCGCGATACGCCGATGGAAAAGGCACTGTTCGCGTGCGACGAACTGGCGGGATTCATCACGGCCTGCGCGCTGGTGAAGCCGGGGAAGTCTCTGGCCGAGGTGGAAGCATCGTCGGTGAAAAAGAAAATGAAGGACAAGGCTTTCGCTCGGAGCGTAAACCGCGCGGACATCACAAACGGGGCCACGGATCTGGGCGTGGAACTCGAGCCGCATATCGCGTTTTGCATTGATGCAATGCGCGGGATTGCTGGCGAGTTGGGGCTGGATGGGAGCGCGACGAAAGCTAGTTAGCTCTCCACGGCGATCAAAACCGTTCACCACAGAGGACACGGAGGAACACAGAGGAATCGCGCTTCTCTGTGGTACTCAGTGCCCTCTGTGGTTTAGGTGTTGGGATCCTAACGCAGCGTTGCAGCGACTTTTCCGGCGGCGATGACTTCTGAGATCCGCGCGAAATCCTGATACATCACTCGATCTTTCTCAAGTTTCGCAGACACTGCCCGGATCGCTGCATGGGCCTGCTGCAGGCGCTTCGAAGACTTCAACGGGGCCAACAGATCGAGAGCCTGCGCGGCCGCCATGGCCTCGATGGCGAGCGCGTTGCGTGTGTTCTCGACAATCTTCTTCAGCTTGATGGCGGCTCCCATTCCCATCGAGACATAGTCCTCTTTGTTGCCCGAGGTCGTGATCGAATCGACCGACGCCGGATGCGCGAGCACCTTGTTTTCGCTGACCAGCGCGGCGGCGGTGACTTGCGGCATCATGAAACCGGAATTCAGTCCGGCGCCCGGCGCGAGAAACGGCGGCAGGCCTTCACTCAACGCGGGATTCACCATGCGTTCGAGGCGGCGCTCGCTGATGCCGGCCAGCGCGCTTAGAGCAATTCCCAGAAAGTCGAGCGCGAAGGCGATCGGTTCGCCGTGGAAGTTTCCGCCCGAGATTACATCGGCATGGTCGTCTTTGGATTTCGGATCGCGGAACACCAGGGGGTTGTCGACCGCGGAATTGGTTTCGATCTCGAACACCGAGCGACAGTGAGCGAGGGTGTCGCGCACGGCGCCGTGGACCTGCGGCATGCAGCGGAGGGAGTAGGCGTCCTGTACGCGGCCGCAATCGCGATGCGATTCGCGAATCGCGCTGCCTTCGAGCAGCTTGCGTAGGTTGGCGGCGGTCGTGATCTGTCCGTGATGCGGACGGGCGCGGTGAATGCGTTCGTCGAAAGCCGCGTCGGTGCCCTTGAGCGCGTCGCAGGCCATGGCGCCGATCACGTCGGCGGAGTCGACGAGAATCTCCGCCGCCAGCAGCGAAAGCGTTCCCACCGCCAGCATCGCCTGGGTGCCGTTGATCAGCGAGACTGCTTCCTTGGCTTCGAGGATCAGCGGCTTGATGCCCGCGGCCTTGAGCGCGTCGGCGCTTGGGATGCGGCCGCCTTTGCCATCGTGGCACTCGCCCTCTCCGACCAGCAGCAATGCCAGATGCGCCAGCGGCGCGAGATCTCCAGACGCGCCGACGCTGCCTTGCGACGGAACCCACGGCGTGACGCCGCGTGTGAGCAGTTCGCAAATCGTGTCGATCGTGACCGCGCCGCACGCCCGAGAAGCCCTTGGAGAGGGAATTGGCGCGCAACAGCATCATGGCACGGGTTTCGGGGATAGAGAGCGGTTCGCCGACGCCGACCGCGTGCGAGCGGACCAGGTTGATCTGCAATTCGCGGATCTGGTCGCCGGCGATGCGCACGTCGCTGAGTTTGCCGACGCCGGTGGTGATGGCGTAGGAGACTTGATTCTCGGCAACCAGAGTGTCGACTACGGCGCGCGCAGCATTCACGCGCTCGCGTGCGTCGGGCGCGAGCAGCACGGGCCGGCGCTCGAGTGCGACTTCGCGCACCGCTTCGAGGGTCAGATCGTTTCCGCTGATGTGAAGAGCGTTCATGGGATCAGGTCACAGGTGACAGGTCACGGGTCAGGTGTCGGGTGCCTTTGACGATTCGATTTGTAATTTGTAAATTGAAGGCGCAACGGCAACGATTCTCTCGGGTCATGCTCCTCTTAAATTACAAATTACCCGATTACCAAATTACCTGTCCTCCGTCTTTCCCGCGAACACAATATTTCACCTTCCTGCCGCTTCGCGAAACACTTTCATGTATTTTTCCGGCAGTGCTGTCTTCCGCATTTGTGAATCGGCCACGATGTGCGTGGTCTCGCCTTCGGCCAGCAGGGCGCCGTCGGATACGCGAACCAATTCGTAGCCAAAGTGAATAACTGATTCGCGGATATTCTTCAGTCGGGTGCGAACGATGACTTCGTCATCGTACAGTGCCGGAGCCTTGTAGCGGCAACGCGCGTCGACGACTGCGATGAAACAGTCGTCCTGCTGCTCCATGTCTTTATACGAAAACCCGAGTTGCCGGAGAAATTCCACCCGGCCCACCTCAAACCAGATGAAGTGATTGGCATGATAGACGACGCCCATCTGATCGGTCTCGGCGTAGCGTACGCGAATACGGGTTTCATTGACCACAGCGAGAGGATTGGCGGCGGCCACGTTGAGTTCGCCCGGTCCGCTCATCCCTGCGAACTCCATTTGGGTTTGCGTTTGTCAAGGAACGAAGAGATGCCTTCGCGGAAGTCGGCCGTGGAGCGAATGGCGGCGTTTTCCCTGACCGCGGCATCAATCTGCGCGTCGAGTTCGGCGCGCGCTGCCGCGCTCAGCAGGCGCTTGGTGTACAGCAGGGACGCTGGACTGTTTTCCATCAGTTGGGCAGCCAGTTCTCCCGCTCGCCTCAGAAGTTGATCGGCCGGGACGACCTCATTTACGAGGCCGATACGCTGCGCTTCTGCGGCGTCGAAGAGCCTGCCTGTCAACAGAAGGTCGCGCGCGATCTTCTCGCCCACCTGGCGCAATAAAAACGTTGAAACGATCGCGGGCACGAAGCCAATGCGCACTTCGGTATATCCGAACTTCGCTTCGGGGGTCGCCAGCGTGAAGTCGCACAGAGTGGCCAGACCCGTTCCACCTGCGACCGCGGCTCCGTTCACGGCCGCGATGGTGGGCTTAGGAAAGTCGTACAGCGTGCGGAAAAGCTGCGCCATGACCTTCGAATCTTCGAGGCTCTCTTCAGGAGTGCGACCGATAAGCGCTTTCAGATTCTCCAGATCCATGCCCGAACAGAACGCCTTGCCGGCGCCGGTGAGGATCATGACCTGGGCGGAACTGTCTTTGACTTCCGCGAGCGCTGCGAGCAGGTCCTGGATCAATTCGTAACTGATGGCGTTACGCTTTTCGGGCCGGTTGAGCGTGATGGTCGCGACGCCGGCGTTGTACGCGAGTTGGAGGGTTTGAAAATTCATTGCAATCTAATCGGCCGCCGACGAGCTTGAATACTTGGCCGCGATTCCCGCAGTTGCTTTTAACAGCGTATCGAGCGATCTCGTGATCGGGGGCGGAATGCCGCGCTGCGCAAGCGCCTCCAGAACTTTCTCGGTCGGAATATTTCCGACTAAAGCATCCTGCGCGAAGGGGCACCCGCCGAGCCCGCCGATCGCCGAGTCGAAGCGCCGGCAGCCTGCGTCGTAGGCGGCCAGTATTTTCTCGACGGCCTGGTCCGGACGGCTATGCAGGTGGACGCCAATCTCAAGATAGCCGTATTTGGCGAGCGCGGCTGAGACTACTTCGTTGATCTGTGCTGGCGATGCTACCCCGACCGTATCGGCGAGCGAGATGGCGCGAATGCTTTCGGACTCGAGGAGTCCAATGGCCTCGACTACTTCATCGGCGTTCCACAAGTCGCCGTACGGATTGCCGAAAGCCATCGAGATGTAGACGACGAGGTCGAGGCCGGCATCGCCGCCAATCTTGCCGATTTTCTCCAGTTCTTCGATTGCCTCTTCGAGCGTCTGCTTCTGGTTGTTCTGCAAGAAGGTCGGCGAAATCGAATAAGGAAATCCAAGCGTGCTGACGGCCTTGGTTTCGACCGCGCGTTGCGCGCCTTTTTCGTTCACAACGATGCCGATGATTTCCACGTCGTCGGGTGGATCGAGATCCTTTAATACTTCCTCAGAATCGGCCATCTGCGGAACGGCCTTCGGCGAGACGAACGAGACCGCGTCGATGTGCTTGAAACCTACGCTGATGAGGGCCTTCAGATATTCCGTCTTGATGTAAGCGGGGATCTGGCCTTGGAGTCCTTGCCAGGCATCGCGGGGACACTCAACGAGTTTTACGGGCGAAGACATTTTAGAAATTGAGTAATTGGGAAATTGAGTAATTGATAATTTTGTCGACGGGTGATTTCGTAACTGCCCATGGCTGACGCACTGGCGGCGGCTTCCCAATTACAAAATTACCAAATTACACAATTCCCCAATCTATGTTTGTAACACTCCCACCTTAAACTCCGGCACGTCCGGATTCAGGGCTGCGGCCTCAAGCGCGGTCGCGACGGCTTCCCGCGTTTCCACCGGGTCGATGATCTTGTCGATCCACAGACCGGGCCGCGCCGTAGCGCGGATCGGTCTGCTCGTCGTACGTGCGTTTTACGGATTCGTAGAGTTCTTTCTTCTCTTCGTCGCTCAGCTTCTTACCGCTGCGCTCCAGTTGCTTGATCTTGATTTCAACCAGCGTGCCGGCCGCGGAGTCACCGCTCATGACCGCATACTTCGCTGACGGCCACGCGAAGACGAAACGCGGGTCGTACGCCTTGCCGCACATGGCGTAGTGCCCGGCACCGAACGATCCGCCAACGATTACCGTGATCTTGGGCACGACGGAGTTCGAGACGGCGTTCACCATCTTCGCTCCGGCTTTGATGATGCCACTCCACTCCGCGTCGCGGCCCGACCATGAAGCCGTTCACGTCGTGGAAGAAGACCAGAGGAATGAGGTTCTGATTGCAGTCCATGATGAAGCGCGCGGCTTTCTCTGCGGATTCGGTGTAGATGACGCCGCCGAATTCCATGCGCTTGTGGCCTTCGTGATCGACTTGCTGGGCGTGCAACTTCTGATTAGCGACAATGCCGACAGCGAAGCCGCCGATACGGGCGTAGCCGCAGACGATCGTCTTCCCATATTCGGGTTTGTACTCGTCGAAGCGGCCGGCATCGACCACGCGCGCCAGCACTTCTTTCATGTCGTATGGTCGCCCGGGCGAGGAGTCGTAAATGCCATAGATTTCTTCGGCCGCGAGTGATGGTTCTTCGGGCTTCTTGCGATCCCAGGGAGATTGCCGCCGGTATCCCCACTTCTCGACAATTGCGCGGATGCGTGCGATGCAGGCTTCG
Source organism: uncultured Acidobacteriota bacterium (assembly GCA_963745435.1). Classification (GTDB taxonomy): domain Bacteria; phylum Acidobacteriota; class Terriglobia; order Terriglobales; family Acidobacteriaceae; genus Gp1-AA133. Next base: position 284,621 of record CAVUXK010000015.1, read on the forward strand.
TCGTTCGGTTCGCGATAATCCACCGTGCCGCTGATGGCCGCGTGCATCTCGGCGCCGCCGAGTTCTTCGGCTGTGTATTTCTGACCGATCGCAGCCTGCACCAGCGCGGGGCCCGCGAGAAAAAGTCCGCTGCCATCAGTCATCAGCACGTGGTCGCACATCACGGGGAGATATCCGCCGCCGGCCACGCACATGCCCATGATGGCGGCGATCTGCGGGATGCCGAGCGCCGACATCACGGCGTTGTTGCGGAACACGCGTCCGAAGTCGTCGGTATCGGGAAATACGTCTTCCTGAAGGGGAAGGAAGACGCCCGCAGAGTCCACCAGATAGACGGTGGGGACGTGATTCTCGATTGCGATGTTCTGCGCTCGGATGACTTTTTTCGCGGTCATTGGGAAGAAAGCGCCCGCCTTGACGGTCGCATCGTTGGCGATGATCATGACCAAACGGGTGTGAATCCTGGCCAAGCCGGTGATGACGCCCGCCGAAGCAGCGCCTCCCCACTCTTCATACATGCCGAAAGCTGCGTAGGCTCCCAGCTCAAAGAACGTGCGCGGATCCGCCAGCAACTGAATCCGCTCGCGGGCGGTGAGCCGGCTTTTGGCGTGCTGATTCTCGATGGCCTTGGCACCACCGCCCTCGCGGATTTTTTCCTCTTCGTTGCGGACCTGCGAAACCAGATCGGCCATGAAGCGCATATTGGCCTCAAAGCGAGCGGAGGTCGGGTCCACCTTCGAGGGCAACAGGCTGGACGTGGCGGTGGACTGGGAGACTTCGTTACGGTCGGCCATGGGTCACAGACGCAAACAAATTACGGTATACCAGCGGAGCACAGAGGCGCAAACGATGCGGGCTAGATTCGCGGGCGTTGGCCGTGGATTCGCTGAGATGGTTGGAACTCAGGGTCTCAAGGGAGTTGTGCGGCGAGAAGCTGGATTCGTTGCGAGGCTTCCGCCACTGGATCTTCTGCGATCGCGTCGACCAAACCGATGCTTCGAGCCTGCCGTGCGTGAAGTTTTTCAGCCGCCACAAACATCGCCAAAGCGCGGCTTTTCCCGATAAGGCGAGGCAATCGCTGCGTGCCACCCCAGCCGGTGAGAAGCCCGAGCGCGGCGCCACGGTGCCCGAACACCGCGTTGGGCGCGGCAATCCGGTGGTGACAGGCTAAGGCCAGGTCGAGCCCGCCACCCATGCAGTAGCCGGCGATCGCGGCATACACGGGAGCAGGAAACCGCGCGATCGCGTTCATGAGCCGTTGGCCGGCTTTGGCGAAGGCAAACGCAGACGATGCATCCAGCTTTTGTATTTCGGCGAGATCGGCGCCGGCAGAGAAGAATGTTTGGTTGCCATGGATGACGAGAGGTTTCGCATACTCCTGCATGGCAAGCAGAGCATCGGTCAGCTTGCAAACTAGTTCGATCGTAATCCGGTTCGTGCCGTCTTCGGATGTCAGCCGTAGGCCGCGATAGCCGTCGCCGTCGCTAATTTGAAATTGAGTTGGCAAGATCGGAGGTGCGGGGCGGCTCATGCGCTACTTGCGAACCGGAGAGGAACCGCAGGACTCGCTGCTGAAATTCCTGCGGAGCCGTCTGCAAGGCGCCTTGATGATGTGCTTTCGGCACCAGCCATAATTCCTTAGGACCAGCCGCTGCGGAATAGATTGCTTCGGCGTGGCGCTTCGGAATGTTGTGGTCACTCAGTCCGGAAATCAGCATGACGGGAAACTTGCGTTCCGAGACCGAAGCCTCAGGCGAAACGTCGTCAAACTTGAAACCGCCTTGCCGCTCCGCTTCGTGTACAGCCAGGATGGCGGCGGGCCGGAAGAGTGTCTTTCCGAGGAGCACGCTCCAGCGCAGTCCGGCGTAGTCGAACATCACTTCATGCAAATTGCGGAACGCGCCTTCCGCGACCACCGCCTCGATGCGAGGATCTACCGCGGCCGCCTGCAGGGCCACAGCCGCGCCCATCGATTCCCCGAGCGCATAGGCATGATCGACCGACTCGCTCGCGGTCAGAGCATCCATCACCGCCTTGACGTCGTAGCGCTCTACGTGCCCGTAGGTTGAAATCGTGCCTCCACTTTCGCCGTGGGCCCGCGCATCCATCATGACCACGCTGTAGCCGGAAGTAAGCAGCATTCTGGCGTAACCCATCATGGAGAGACGATTTTGCGAGCGACCGTGCAACAGGAGCACCCACTTGCCGTTGGGATGCGCAGCCCGAACTTTCCATCCACGCAGGACGACGCCATCGCTTGCCGTCGTGACCAGATCTGTGCGAGTGGCACAGACTTCGGAGAACGCCTTGTCGGCGGACGTCACTTCTTTCGCGCTGATTTCATGGCGGACAGGATGCAGGATGAACGGCCCTAAGATGCTAGTTGCAGCGGCGGGCTTGGGCAGGCAGAGGAGCGCCAAAAGGCTTGCCAGTAGGCCGGTTTGGAGCTTCCGACTCATTCAAGTCAACGGTGCAGGGTAGCGGAACGAACGTCACCGGTCAATCTTGTGCAACCATCGTTCCAAACGGCAGCCGTCTTCCTCCAAAAGGAACGTTCCGACTCCATGGCACTCGCCGATGATGCGGTGCGACTCCGCATCGCGCGCCGCGCGGGTGATCCATTGCTGGCCGACGCGGTATTGCGAAGCCGTAAACCACTTCTGCGGCAGCACCTCGACCAGTCCGGCATGCAGATAGAACACGAACAAGGCAAATGCCGGATCGTCGTTCGACATCGCCTTGTAGCTGGTCGGAACAATCAATTCTTCGGCACCCGCGAACTGGGGCGGCACGTCGATCTTGTGCGTGCCTGCCGGCAGATCCAGCGGCACCTCGAACTCCGCGATCGGCGCCGTGTGAGCATAGATGCGGTCGCTGGACTGCTTGAACCATCCGGCCAGCTCTGCGATGTCGAAAGACTTGAGCGCGTCGGGATCGAAGCAGGCTAGCCGAACGGAACGTCCCTCGGGACACCAGATTCCCAGGTAAGAGGGCGCGACGAAAAATGGCCGGCAGTAGCTGTTGAGCGCGAGCCGGGGTTTGTCAGGCTCCTGTTCAAGGCCGAGCGTCACGACGTAACCCACCGGACCCTGTTCGCCCTGGTGACTCCAGTCAAAGCGCTGGCGGGCAAGCGAGGTGATCGCCGGAAAGGTCTCCCAGTACCACGGCGTCGGGCCAATCGTATGCGCAAGCACGTCTTGTAAACGCGTTACAGACATATCCATCATGAGAAATGGTGCGCCCGGGAGGACTCTAGCGGAAGAATCGCCTCTGTGAAGCAGATGCGGAACAACTTCGACGGCTTCAGTATTTTGCTAGCCGGTCGGAACTCCTCGAGGCTTCACGTGCTCGCGGATGAACTTCACGATGTCGTCCATGGCAGTGCCCGGCTGGAAAATCGCCGCTACTCCGGCCTTCTTCAGGCCCTCGACGTCTTGATCGGGAATGATGCCGCCAACCAGCAGAATCACGTCGTCCATCTTGTTTTGCTTCAGCAGATCGGAAACGCGCGGAACAATGGCATTGTGCGCGCCCGATAGAATCGACAGTCCGATCACGTCGACATCTTCCTGCAGGGCGGCAGTGACTACCATCTCCGGGGTCTGGCGCAGCCCGGTGTAGATGACCTCCATGCCTGCATCGCGCAGGGCGCGCGCGATCACTTTGGCGCCGCGGTCGTGGCCGTCCAGGCCCGGCTTGGCGACCAGCACGCGGATCTTCTGCTCATTCGGCATCTGAGCCATTTAAGCATAGAACGCGGTGGGTAGCACAATGACGTTGCCTTTCGCGAGTCAAACCATTCCCCACTCAGGACTCGAATGTTCAAAGTCGAAACGAGCGCCGACAACGAATCTGAGTCGTGAGCGATGTAGCTGTGGCGCGATGGAGCGACGGGCGTCCTCGCCCGTCGGCCTGTGCTCCCGCGAACTTCTCCCGCTACACCGTCTTGATATCCAGACTCCGCCACAGGTACCAGCAAGCGATGGAGCGGTACGGCGACCAAGCCCGAGCGATCTTTTCCATGTCTTTCGGCTTGGGAAGCTTGCGTTTGCGGTAGTGCTTCTTGATCGCCACCTGGATGCCGTAGTCGCCGGTGGGGAGCACGTCCGGGCGGCGCAGGGTGAACATCAGAAACATGTGTGCGGTCCAGACCCCGATGCCTTTGACTTGGGTCAGGTGCTCGATGATGTCGGCTTCTTCCATGGTTTGCAGCTTCTCGAAGTTCAGCAGGCCGGATTCGGTTTTAGCGGCCAGGTCGCGCAAGTACGAGGATTTTTGCTTCGAAAGCCCCACGGCGCGCAATTGCTGCTCGCTGAGCTTGAGAATGCCCTTCGGCGTGACCGGCGAGCCCGCCGCATCGGTAAAGCGCTTGAAGATCGTGACGGCGGCCTTGCCGTTGAGCTGCTGGTAGACGATGGTCTCGGCCAGGCTATCGAACGTCGGTTCGCCGAATTCCATCCGGCAGGCGCCCACCCGCTCAATGATGCCGCGCATCACGGGGTCGGACTTCTTCAGATGATTGATGGCTTTCCGCATGGCCCAGAATATTTATCACGAAACTGATATGAAGGCGAATAAAAAACGAAACAAGGGAAGTGTGTCTTCCCTGAGTGTGAAAACAGATGGTGGAAACTAGGCAGTACTTTTCTTCCCAGGCAGCTCGAAACCGATCCTGCGACCTGTGGCTGGGTCCGGCGCCATCAGTTCCCGGATGGCTTCGATGAGCTCCTGGATGGAGGCGTCGTGGGTGTCGAGGCGCTGCTCGAGTTCGTCGATTTTTCCCGCGAGCTGCTGGTTGGTCGAAAGCATTTCACGCAGCCGTACGAACGCGCGCACGACGAAAACGCTCATTTCCACGGCGCGTTCGGAATTGAGAACGGTTGCCGCCATGATGGCGCCGTGCTCGGTGAAGGCGTAAGGGGCGTAACGGCGTCCCCCGCGGCCGGGCTTCGTGGACGTGTGGCTTTGGAGATTCGCATCTTCGGCTTTGGTCAACTGAAACATGAAGTCATCAGGAAAGCGCTCGCGGTTGCGCTTAACTTGCTCGTTCAGACGCTTCACCGGAACGCCGTAGAGCTCGGCGAGATCGCGGTCGAGGATTACCTTTTGCTGACGAAGGACAAAAATGCGCGACTCTACCGGAATTGCGAGGGCCGACTGGGATTTGGGCATGGGTAGATTTTATCGGCTTGCGTGGAAAAAGCTTAACCACAGAGGTGCGCAGAGCGACTACGTGATGCTGACTTCCGTATAAGTCCCGTAGACCTCACGCAGCGCCTCGCAGATTTCTCCCACGGTAGCGTAAGCGCGCACAGCGTCGACGATGTATGGCATGGTATTGGCAGGGGAGACATTTCCGTTCGTCCCCGCCTTCGGTTCCTGCGCGGCAGCTTTCTTCAATGCGTCGAGGCAGCGCTGCACTTCTTCATTCGATCGGCGCGCTCGCAGGGCCTTGAGCTTTGCGGTCTGCTGTTGCGCAACCGTTTCGTCGATGTAGAGAGTGTGCGGAGACTGCTCTTCGATGGCGAAGTCGTTCACGCCGACGATGACCTTCTCGCGAGCCTCGGCGGCACGCTGGTACTGGTAAGAGGCTTCGGCGATTTCTTTCTGCGGATACCCGCGCTCGATCGCCTTCACCATGCCGCCCATCTGATCGAGTTTGTCGAAGTAGTCGAACGCGCCCTGCTCCATGTCGAGCGTGAACTTCTCGACGAAGTACGAGCCACCGAGAGGATCGACAGTTTGGGCGACGCCAGACTCATACGCGATGATCTGCTGCGTTCGTAGCGCGATTCTGCGCTGCTTCTTCCGTAGGCAATGCAAGGGCTTCGTCGTAAGAATCGGTATGCAGCGACTGCGTACCGCCCAGAACGGCGGCCAACGCCTGCAGCGCCACGCGCGCGATGTTATTCATCGGCTGCTGCGCCGGCAGAGAGACTCCCGCCGTTTGCGTGTGGAAGCGCATCAGCCACGTCCGGGCATTCTTCGCGCCGAAGCGGTCTTTAGCCAGTCGGTACCAGATCTTGCGCGCCGCTCGGTACTTGGCAATCTCTTCGAAGAAGTCGTTATGCGCGTTGAAGAAGAAGCTCAACCGCGGTCCGAATTCGTCGAAGTCGAGCCCGCGCCGGCGCGCCCACTCCACGTACTCGACCCCGTCGTAGATTGTGAACGCCAGTTCCTGCAGTGCGGTCGAACCGGCTTCGCGAATGTGGTATCCGCTGATGGAAATCGTGTTGAAGCGCGGAGTGAATTTCGAGCCAAACTCGAATGTATCGACCACCAGACGCATGCTCGGCGCGGGCGGGTAGATGTATTCCTTCTGCGCGATGTATTCCTTCAGGATGTCGTTCTGGATGGTGCCGGAGATTTTCTTCCAGTCGGCGCCCTGCTTCTCGGCGACTACCAGGTACATCGCCCACAGCACGCTGGCGGGCGAATTGATGGTCATCGATACCGTGGTCTTTTCCAGGTCGATGCCGTCGAAAAGAATTTCCATGTCCTCGAGCGAGTCGATGGCCACGCCGCACTTGCCAACTTCGCCTTCGCTCGCCGCGTGATCGGAGTCGTATCCCATGAGCGTGGGTAGATCGAAGGCTACGGAGAGTCCGCCGCCGCCGTGCTCCAGCAAATATTTGTAGCGCTGGTTGGTCTCCTCGGGTGAGGCGAAACCCGAGAACATGCGCATGGTCCAGAGTCTGCCGCGATAACCGGTGGCGTGAATGCCGCGCGTGTAGGGCGCTTCGCCCGGGTAGCCGAGATATCTTTCTGCATCCCAATCTTCCGGAAGATCGGCGGCGGTGTAGAGGCGGCGAATGGGAACGTTCGAAATCGTGCTGAAGCGCGCGTGCCCGTGCTCGTCGAGATTGGTGCCGGTGGCGGCGCCGATGGGTTTTTCGGGAGACTTCTCGATCGTTGGCGCCAGGGTGTTTTCCGCCCACTGCTTTTCGCGGTCGGACGGATGGCGACCTTCAAAAACGTCGGTGATTGGGCTCTCGGCGACTTGCGGCTTGGAATACGGTTTCTTCTGATCCGGCATGCGTCTCCCACATCCTCTGCTTCGATGATAGAGGACGGTTGCAGGGCGAACAAGGCACGCCGGTGTCTGCCAACCGGATGGTTGGTAGGTTGCTTTCTCTGCGATCTCTGCGGATGTTCTCTGCGCTCTCTGCGTTTTAAGATTCTTTAGCCGCAGGACGCACAGGACGCAACATGCTAAAACGCAGAGGACGCAGGGAAAGGCCGCAGAGACCGCTGAGGGAACAATCTCTCAATTCTCGTGACCGCCATTTTGGTTACCACTTATACGAGGATTTCGTCCGCGCCAGTTCCCACGCCTTCGCATATTTCCACGAGACGTAGACCGCGTGGTAGAGGTGCAGCAGCAATCCTTCGCGGCCGTCGAGGAAACCGAGGCGTACGACGTAGTTGTAGAAGAACGTTGCTGCGGGGCGAAGAACGATGTCAGCCACGCCGAAGCCACGGTGGCCTTTTGCGACCGCGAGTTCCGCACCCAAAGATGAATAGCGGTTCATGTGCCCGATGTAGTAGCTCAGCGTCGGATAGGTGTAGTGCACCATCGCGTTCGTGAACTGGCGGGTGCGTTGCGGGACATTGGGCTTTAGCTCGCAGCGGTCGTGCGGATCATGTCCTGTGACGAAGCCCATGCCGTTACGAAACAGCCGCAGCTTTGGGTCGGGATAGAAACCGCCGTGACGCATCCAGCGGCCGAGAAAGAGATTCTTGCGCGGAATCCAGAAGCCGTTGAGGTCCCCGGGATTTGCGAGGGCGGTACGAATTTCATCGGCGAGGCCCGGGCTGATTTCTTCGTCCGCATCTAGCAGCAGCACCCAATCTTTCGTGCATTGCTCGATCGCGTATTGCTTCTGCGCTACGTAGCCGCGCCACGGCTCGTCGATGACGCGGGCGCCATGCTCTCTGGCAATCTCGCTGCGTGCGGTCTTTCGATCCGGAATCGACCAGCACGATTTCGTCGGCCCAGCGCACGCTCGCCAGCGTCCGGCCGATGTTGGCCTCTTCGTCCATCGCGACGATGGCTACCGAGAGCGTCATGGGGTTATGTAGCGCGGGCGCCCTCGCCCGCGAGCACGTGCCATTTGCACTGCTCTCTGCGCCAAAGGGATTTTTCGCCGATCCTCAAATCCCGCCGCCATCGGAATACGTGTCCCACTCTTCGTCGATGGTCATATTCTGCTCGGGTGGCAGCACGGCCTTGGTGTGTTCCTGCAATTGCTCGCGGATCTGATGGACTTCGGCGGCCAGACGGATGAAAACATCCGACATGGGATCGCTGATTTCTTTCGGGTCGCTGATGACGACGCGCTTGCCGTTCCGCAGCACGATGTGGCCGGGAACACCGACGATGGTTGAGTTATCGGGAATGCTCCGCAGGACCACTGACCCGGCCCCCACGCGGCAATTGTCGCCCACGGTGATGTTGCCGAGGACCTTCGCGCCCGAGCCGATGATGACGTCGTTGCCGATGGTGGGGTGGCGCTTGCCCTTTTCCTTGCCGGTGCCGCCGAGCGTCACTCCCTGATAGAGCACCACGCCGTCGCCCACGACGGCGGTCTCACCGATCACGACGCCCATGCCGTGATCGATGAATAACCGGTGGCCGATCTGGGCCCCGGGATGAATCTCGACGCCCGTGAACAGTCGCGAGACCTGCGACAGCCAGCGTGCCAGCAGTCGCAGGTCGTGCATCCACAACCAGTGGTAGATGCGATAGGCCCACAGGGCATGCAGTCCGGGATAGCACAGCAACACTTCGAGGTAGGAGCGCGCAGCCGGGTCGCTCTCGAACACCGAAGCGAGGTCTTCGCGGACGGATTGCCAGAAGCCGATCATCTCTCGAGATCAGACAGCAACAGGGACCGCGGTCATCTCCATCGATTCCTTGCGCAGGTTGTCGAACAGGACGCTGGTCAGGTAGCGCTCGCCGAAGTCGGGCAGCACGGTGACGATCAGCTTGCCGGCGTTCTCCGGACGCTGAGCCACCTGAACGGCCGCCAGCACCGCTGCGCCGGACGATATGCCCATCAACAGCCCTTCTTCTTTCGCCAGACGACGCGCCATGTTGATCGCTTCCTCGCTGGAAACCTGGATCACTTCGGAGATGTAGTCCGTGCGCAGGATTTCGGGGATGAAACCCGCGCCGATGCCTTGAATCTTGTGCGGGCTGGGTGCGCCGCCGGAAAGCACGGCACTCTCCTTCGGCTCGACTGCAATCGCTTTGAAGCTTGGCTTCTTCGGACGGATGTACTCCGTCACGCCGGTGATGGTGCCGCCTGTTCCGACGCCTGAAACGAGGATGTCGACTTTGCCGTCGGTGTCTTCCCAGATTTCGGGTCCGGTGGTTTCAAAGTGAATCTTCGGATTGGCTGGGTTGGCGAATTGCTGAAGCATGAAGCCGTTCGGCGTCTGCGCCAGAATCTCGTTGGCCTTCGCCATGGCTGCTTTCATGCCCTGCGGGCCGGGCGTCAGCACGATCTCGGCGCCGAAGGCGCGCAGCAGCACGCGGCGCTCCAGGCTCATGGTGTCGGGCATGGTGAGGATGAGCTTGTAACCTTTCACTGCCGCCACGAATGCCAGGCCGATTCCTGTGTTGCCGCTGGTCGGCTCGATCAGCACGGTCTTGCCGGGCTGGATTTTTCCGGCGCGCTCTGCTTCCTCGATCATGCTCACGCCGATGCGGTCTTTCACGCTGGCGCAGGGATTGAAACTTTCCAGCTTGGCCGCGACCTTCGCGTGGCATCCGGCGGTGACCTTGTTGAGGTAGACGAGCGGCGTATGACCAATCAGTTCCGTGACGTTATTGGCGATTTTCATCTGCAATGTCCTCGAATTTACAGTCTCAGACGCGCCGAGCGCGCGGAAAGACTCAAAAACTGTGGGTTCGGCCGCAACCCCGATTCTTATACACCCGAAAAAAACTTGTCCTGATCGCGGTCTCCGCAGGCGAAGGTTGGTGCTTCGATCCGTCGGACTGGGAGCGGGAGTTTGCCGAGCGCAACAAGACTACTAGAAGCCCCCAAAAAGAAAAGCCCCGCTCGCGTTATGCGAGACGGGGCATGAGATTTGGAACTCTCTAGTTCTGAGGAGCCTGAGTCGGCGGAGCCGCCTGGGGCGCCGGTTCCGGCGTGATCGAGTTCTGCGGAGCAGCTTGCGTTTGCGGCGCGCCTACGGATTGCAGGTCCGTGCGCGGGGTCACATACGGAACCGCGGGCAGCTTGTTGACAACGCCCGACTGCGCGTCGGCGAGGTCGATGCCGTTGCGCTCGAGCAGCAGCCCGGTGGCGCGGTCCAGCTCAACGCGAGCCTTTTCGTACGCAGCCCGGGCCGCGACCAGGTTGGAACGCCCTTGCGTCAAAGCGCTCGATTGCTGCAGCACGAGCGTGCTGGTCGAAGCGCCCAGCGCGTACTTCTTCTGCTCGGCATCGAGCGACTGCTGCGCCAGATCGACCGCCGCTTGTGCCGCTGCCACGCTGGCCTTGTTCTGCTGCAGGGCGAACTGGGCATTGCGGACTTCGATGCGGACTTCGTTCTCGACCTGCTGCAGACGCAGTTGCGCCTGGCGATATTCCAGCTGCGACCGGACGTGGTTGGCTTGCGCCGTTCGGTTGCGTATAGGAATGTTGATGCTGATGCCGGCTCCCTTGTCGGGATGGCTGGAATCGAATAGTTGACCCAGGGTGTCCCCAATGCTGATGGGTTGGAATACCTGGTTGCGTTATCAGGAGTACAAATTCCCAGAATTGAGTTGGGACTACCGCACAGGTTATGCGGGTTCTGTGCGCCGCCAAGGCCCTGAGCCCCCGTAGTACGCGAACAGGTCAACGCTAGGTAGCAGAGAGTTCTTTACCGCCTTCATGCTGATTTCGCGGTTCTTCAGGTCAATGCGAGACTCGGCGAGTTCCGGTCGATGCGAGAGCGCATCGTTGACGAAGTCCTGGCTGGGCGGAGTCGCTTCCTGATCGGTCGACGCGCTCATGGTGTCGGTCGGGATGACTTCCGCGTCGATCAGCGCGGGATCTTGCACGGTCCGGCTGAGCGCGTTCTTCATCAGCAGTTGCTGCAATTCAAGACCGGTCTTGGCGACGATCAGCGCCTGCTGACTGGTTGCCACGGTGCTCTGCGCACGGACGATTTCGATGGGCGCCAGCGTGCCGATCTCCACCTGCTTCTTGTTGTCGGAAAGCGTCTTGTCGGCTAACGCCAACGCATCTTGTTGTACCTTCACATTTTCGTAAGCGTTCACCAGATCCCAGTACATGTTCTGGATCTGATCGACCGTTGTGATGATTTGCAGACGGAAGGCCACGTCCGTGAGTTCACGATTGTTTTTCGCGATCACGATGAAACCGCTCGTTCGGCGTGAAGCCAAACCCTGGAGGAGGTGTTGCGATAGTTGTAGATCGAAAATTCGAGTTGAGCTGCAGGACTAATCTCTAAAAGACGAATTGGTGGCCAGATCGTGAATTGTTAGAACGTTACGCGACAGATTGGTACCGGTCACGAAACCCTGTTGGTAATTCCGAAGTCGACCGTAGCTGGTATTTGTCTGGAATCCGTCCGAGAAGAAGCTTGCTTCGAGGTCAGTGTTGCGGTCCAGCTGCAACGTCCCCGTCAAGATCGGATCATAGGAACGTACCGGCGACCCGATGCCGAGGGTGGAACTGACAATACCCAGAGTGCCGCTGCCGGCGCCGCCACCGCCGCCGGTTGTTCCACCCGCTCCGCCACCCGTGGCCGACGTTGCGCCGCCGAAGCCGCCCACGCCGCCTCCAGGCGTTCCCTGAACAACGCCGGTGTTGACGCCCAGCAGCGTAGCTCCCGCCTTGGTACGCAAAACGTCCGTGTCAGCGATGTGCAGGTTGTAGCGGGAAATCGCGATGTCGAGATTGTTCTCGAGCGCCAGCGCAATCGCGTCATTCATAGAGAGCATCAGCTTGCCATTCTTGAGCAACTGATCCAGCCGGGGAGTGTTCGTCAAATTGGGCGAAGGTACTGACCGGCCGACGTAGGGTGCGATCGGATTGGGGAAGTGGCCCCGGGGTTTCGAGTATTCACCCACCACGAACGGCTTCGGAGGCGCTGTCGGGGTTTGGCTAGCCGAGGGCGCTTGTGGCATAGGCGCCGATTGGTTCGTTTGCGCCCACACTGCAGTCGCGAACATCGTGACTAGAGCCAGGCTCCAGAAACCTCTACTGGCAAACTTCAAACAAGGCAGTTCCATTCGTATTCTCCGTCCATGAAAGCGTTTCGTTGCAGATTGCATGAATTCGTGGCAAGCAGCTATGCGGAATCCAGACGGCGATTCCCACAGGCTGATACGCAAAGCGCGCGGTGAAGGTTCCTTCCGGCTTCTTGAGGCCCACCGGAACGGCCCGAACTGCAGATTCCCGGGAAGTTTTCCAGTATATCTGACCGTGTTCCGCTTCCCAGTGACGCCGCGCTCAAAAACGAGTAAAAGTTTGTAAAGCCAAAGACAAATACGAGTAAGCAAGAAACTTAGATGAAAGAACTGCGGCGGACGAATCACAAAAGTGACGCGTAATCTCAAATTGACGCTGTCGTACGACGGAACGGACTTTTCCGGCTGGCAGGTGCAGCCCGACGCGCCCACCATTCAGGGCACTCTCGCGTCAGCCATTGGACGGCTTACCGGGGAAAATGTCCTACCGCAGGGTTCGGGCAGAACCGATGCTGGAGTGCATGCCCTGGCCCAGGTCGCCACGTTCTCGACGTCGTCCTCCGTTCCCGCACAGAACTTCACGAAGGCCCTCAACGACATTCTGCCCGCGTCCATTCGAATTCTTGAAGTGGCTGAAATGCCCGACGGATTTCATGCACGCAAGTCGGCGCGCGCCAAGACGTACCGTTACCGGATCTATCGCGAGCCGATCTGTCCTCCCTTCCTGGCTCGATACGTTTGGCACTTTCCGTATCCGCTCGACGAGGCCGAGATGTCGAAGTCGGCAGCGCTCGTGGAAGGCGAACACGATTTCACTTCGTTCGCCGCGGTCGATCCGGAACGCGGAAAGGAGAACAGCGAAGTCTCGAACGTGCGGAGTATTTTCTCGTCTGCTTTCGAACGGCGAGGAGAAGAGTTTATTTACACGGTGCGGGGCGGCGGCTTCCTGCACCACATGGTCCGCAACCTGGTGGGCACATTCATCCTCGTAGGAAAGGGCACGCTCCAGCCCGCAGACATCAGCCGCATTCTCCAGGCGCGCGACCGCTCCGCAGCCGGCGCGACTGCCCCCGCCAGCGGCTTGTTTCTTGTGAACGTCGAGTACTGAGCTATTCTGTCGTCGCACGCGCTGGTCTTTGTAGCGCCGGCATCTTGCCGGCAGTCGCGAGGGCGTCTCGCCCTCGCAGGGCGGGCAGGATGCCCGCCCCGACAGCCGGCGTGACGCCGGCGCTACGGTTTGTGGCGCGGGCACGACTGCCCGCGTAAACTTTCCCTGTCATGGCTACTGACGTACAAGCGGCGCTCCGCAAAGTCGTCTCGGTCAATCCCGCGACAGGCGAGGCCCTGCGCGAGTTCGACTGCGCATCGGATGCAGACGTACACGCGGCGGTCGCCCGGGCTCGCGCCGCGCAGCCGGCCTGGAACGCGCTCGGAGTCGAGCGCCGCATCGCGATTCTGCGGAAGTTCCAGCAATTGCTTCACGATCAGAAATCCCAAGTCGCAACATTGATTACGCAGGAAGCAGGGAAACCCTACGTCGAGGCCCTGCTTACCGAGGTGCTCGTCGTCCTCGACGCGACCCGCTACCTGATCGATACCGCGTTTGAATTCTTAAGGGAAACGACCGTCGACCATGGCAGCCTCGCTATGAAGGCCAAGCGTGGCCGCATTCTCCGCGAGCCTCATGGCGTGATCGGAATTATTTCTCCCTGGAACTACCCTCTATCGATCCCCGCGGTGGATGCACTGGGGGCGCTGGTCACCGGGAATGCCGTCGTCCTGAAGCCTTCAGAATTCACATCGCTGGTGGCGCTGAAACTCCAGACTCTGTTGCGAGACGCCGGAGTTCCAGAGGCAATCTTTGAACTTGTCGTCGGTGACGGGGCCACAGGTGCGGCCTTGCTCAATTCCGAAATCGACAAGCTCGTCTTCACGGGAAGCGTCCCAACCGGCAAGCGCATTGCGCAGACGGCCGCCGCCCGGTTGCTGCCTGTCGTGCTGGAACTCGGCGGAAAAGATCCCATGTTGGTCCTCGACGACGCCGACATCGACGTCGCCTCGAGCGCAGCTGTCTGGGGCGCGTTCGTAAACGCCGGGCAGGCTTGCCTCTCGGTCGAGCGCTGTTACGTCCATCGCTCCCAGTACTCGCGTTTCCTCGATGCGTGCGTGGAGAAGACGAAACGCCTGCGGGTCGGCAACGGACTTGATCCTGAGATTGACGTTGGCCCGATGATCCATGAACGCCAGTTGCGCATGGTGGAGTCGCAAGTGAACGAAGCCATCGCGCAAGGCGCGCGCCTGCTGGCGGGCGGTTCGCGGCTGAAAAATCTGGGCCCAAACTTCTACGCACCGACGATTCTCGCCGACGTTACGCACGCCATGCGCATCATGCGTGAGGAGACCTTCGGCCCCGTGCTTTCGGTGGCTCCCTTCGACTCCGACGACGAAGCAGTCCGCCTGGCGAATGATTCCGACTTCGGCCTCGCGGCCAGCGTCTGGACTCGGAATTCACAACGTGGAGAATCGCTGGCACGCCGCATTGTGGCCGGAACGGTGATGGTCAATGACACGATTTCTTGTTTCGGCATCAGCGAAGCCCCGCATGGCGGCGTGAAGGCTAGCGGCATCGGGCGGTCCCACGGACGCTTCGGCCTGGAAGAGATGGTGAGAGTGAAGTATCTGGATGTCGACCGTACGCCACGAATGAAGAAACTCTGGTGGTACGGATACGGCGCCGCGTTCACGCGCCAGATGGAAGCCTTCCTTGATCTGCAATTCGCCCGTGGTATCGCGAAACGCCTCCGAGGGGCGTTTCGATCAACGGGAGCGCTAGGCGGGCGCAAGCTCTAGGCGCTCACGCCAGTCGCTCCTTCAAGAGTTGTGCCCTGCGCCGGCTCATCAGCAGATGGCCCTTAGAGCCTCGGAGCACGACCCTATACGAGTAGTTCGGCAGCGGTTCCATCTGCTCCACAAAATCCAGGTTCACGATGGTGGAGCGGTGGATCGGAGCGAACTGATCCTGGGGCAAGCGGGCACGCCACTCTTTAATCGAGCGCAGCATCATCCATTTGCTTCCGTCGTCAACGAAAATCTCGGTATAGGGTCCAGCCGCGACGACATACTGAATTTTCCTCACTTGGATAAAGCGCGATCCTGACCTGCCCGTTACGAACAGGTAGTCCGAGTTCTTGAGCAATGCGTCGGATTGGCCGATTGGTTGTGGGCGGACTGACAGCCGCTGAATGGCCCGCGCAAGCCGATCGCGCTCGATAGGCTTCAAAAGATAATCGAGGCCATTGACTTCGAATGCCCGCAGCGCAAACCCGTCGTGGGCGGTTACGAAGATCGTGGCAAAAGTCCCCAACGCGTTTTCGAGAAAATCGAAACCCGATGCTTCCCGGCATCTGAATGTCCAGAAAGACCACATCGGGATGGTGCTGCTGAGCGGCGGCCAGCGCCTCCGGCACGCCCGCGCTCTCCGCGACGATTTCAATCTCCGGAAAGTGCGCGAGCGATGCACGCAGTTGCTTGCGCGCGAGGCGTTCGTCGTCAACCAACAAGGCACGAAAGGGCATCTTGCTCTTCCTTCCCCAGACCCGCGATTTCAATTCGTTGTACGACCCAGCCATCTTCCACAACGCACGTCATTTGATATCTGCCCGAATAGCTATGCTCCAGGTGCTCCCGGACAAGCGGCAGTCCGATTCCGGTGCTTTCTTCGAAGTAGTTTTTCCGCTCGGCTTGCAGCCAGTGCCCGGTGTTGGCGACCTCCAGGCACAAGCTCTCGTGGATGATGGACGCGCGAATACGGACTTGCAGAGGCAGAGGACTGGTTTGCATTCCATACTTCACGGCGTTTTCCACCAAGGGATGCAGCAAGAGTCCCGGGATCGACCAAAGTTCGGCGCCCGGTTGAACCTCCACATCAACCAGCAGATTCTCTTCGAATCGAATCTTTTCCATTGCCAGATATTTCTGGATGATTTCGATCTCTTCCGATAGCGGCACGACTGCCACGGCACTCCGACTCAGAGAATGGCGAAGCAGGCTGGCCAAGTGGCCGACTGCGTTCTGGGCGCGGGCGGGGCTTTCGTCGATCAAAGCCTGGATAGAGTTGAGGGAGTTGAACAGAAAATGCGGGTTGACCTGTCCGCGCAGCGCCATCCATTTTGCTTCGTGGGCGGCGGCCTCGGCTCGCAAAGCGTTTTCCCGTTCGCTTTGCATGTCCCGGTAGTTCTGCAACGCGAAATACGAGGCGCACCAGCACAAGTAGACGGCGAGAGCGCTGACTGTGCCTCCAAGCAGAGACTCCCAACCGCCGATCGCCTGTCCGCCCGTAGCCTGGCGCGCGGCGTTTGCGAGCACAGTACTGGCCAGAGCCGCCAGATAGGAGAATGGCAACGCCCAAAGGGCACTTTTCACCTAGCGGCGCAATTCGCTTGTGCTGGCGCTGAAAGAACACGCGCAGAAGGCTTGAGTTCAAGACTCCAGTAAGGGCGAACACGGTCCGACTGATGAACACGGACCGGACCGAGTTCAGGTGCGGGACCAGTCCGATGTAGGGAAGCGCACCCGCAAAAGAAATCAGTCCGTACCCGAGCCACACCCCGGCATTCAAGGCATGGAAGGTCGAAAGCTTGTCTGGCCGCGCCATCTCCATAAACACTTTGACGTACCGGCTAGCGTTTCGATTGGTAGGTCGTCACTCCCGCAGGCTGCCAGGTCGCCCCATGATCGCTCGATCGCTCTACGGCCTGCGTATAGCTTGACGTGTTTACCGGGGTATAGACGATGCGGATCAGAATCGGTTTGCCGTCCGCGTCGGGGCGCTCGCGGTAGAAACCCAGACGCCCGGCCTCCTCCCGGCCTTCGTACACCTGCATGTGCGACTGATCATCCAGGTAGAACAACAGCCAATGCTTCGTGGTGGCGTCGTATCCCCAATAAGCATCGCCATCGAACAAGCGCTTTCCCTGACGGCTGACGGTGCGATGCTCATGCACGATGCAGCTGTCGAGCATCGAGTCGACCGTGCTTTCTCCCTGGGAAGCGGAGACGGCGGCACTTCCGGGATCACTCGTTTGCCAGGCTCCAATCATGAAGTCGAATCTGCGGTGATCTTGCGCTGCACACGGCTTGTCTGCGCCCGAGGCCTGAGGTTGGGCCGCAGAGTCAGGCGTGGTGCGAGGTTCCACAGAGAAAGTTTTGTTCACGACCTTCCATTGTTTTTGGATGCGAACCAGGGATAGATAGTCCGTCACGGCAGCCTTAGGACGGATGGTTGTGATTTTGACGATCGCGGCGTTGCCTGTCCGGTCGACGAGATCGATGGTCGAGTGCCGCTCCTCCCGCGCCGCGTTCGCGTTTGCCGAAACACGTTGCAGGTACTCGGCGAAAGGAATCGTCCGCAACGCCTCTTTGTCGTCGGTGGTGTAGAGATTCATGTTCGGCACAAATGCATCGCGCAGTCGGGCGGGATCGGCGGAGATGTAGGCGTCCGCCACAGCACGAATGGCATCGATTTCGGGATCGTTTGCACTGCTGCGTGCCGGAACGGGTGACACCAGAAAGCCAATCGTCAAAATGAAGAGCAAGGATCGCTGCATATTCCCTCCGCGACCAGATTCGGAGAACGCGCCAACGAAGAAAAGAAAAATTAGACGAGCGGTTGTACCGTCGAACGAACGGCGATTGCGGCTGTGGAAAACTTCGCTTCGGGCATGTCTTGAGAAGGGCACGACTTCAGGAGCTGCAGAAAAACTCTACGTCGAGAGGTCTTGAGGGGCGCCACTTCAGAAACTGCGGAAAGACTCCACTTTGGGAGGTCTTGGAAGGACACGACTTCAGGAACTGCGGAAAGACTCCACTTCGGGAGGTCTTGGGAGGGGCGCGACTTCAGTCGTGCCGCTAAATCGTTGAATGTGTCCGCGCTTTAGCGCCTGAGGTGCCCTCTACTGTGCTTTCTTCCGTAGCATTGCCGTTGCCATCACGGAAGAAGCACTCGGCTCCAAGGCAAATCCTGCAGATTGGTCCTGGTATTGCCCTTCAAGTAAAATGTATTTTCGCAGTCTGATTTTGGCCGCGCGCCACAACGCGTGAAAGCGAGGACTTCCCTTGGCAGCTGGTGAAACCACGATCCCGCACGCTGTTCAGCAGCTTCCCAACCATAAGGTCAAGATCAAGAAGCCGGGTCAGCGCGCCTGCAACGAAAAAAACGACAAGGGAAAATTCTGCGGCGGCCACCTGAAGCGCTGGTTCTATACCACCGACGCCATCGAAAAGGAGTGCGGCTGCATCGAGAAAGCCTGGGGGCGCGACGTCGAAGTCTACCGCTGCGAGACGTGCAAAACGCTCTATCTCCCCAATCCCGACAGCGCGCGTGGTACCAACGTCGCGGGCGAAGGACAACTCTCCGTGTTCGGACTAACTCTTCCGCCGAAGGAAGAGAAGAAATAGTTGCTAGTCTCTAGTCGCTAGTCGTCAGCAAAAGCAGTGGCCGCTCCTCAGCAGGGCCGGGTCACGGCTTGTAGCGACCGACGATCGATTTTGCTGGAGAGTGACGACTAGCGACGGCTAGCGACTGGTGACTGGAGACTGACGACTGAACTCCGATCTCATCTACGACTGGAACGCGCTGCATCCGCAGTCTCTGCGGCCAGCGGGACACGTCCTTCTAAACGACGAGACCCTGCGCGACGGCCTGCAGTCGCCCTCCGTGCGTGATCCGCTGATCCACGACAAGATTGCAATTCTCCACCTGATGGAAGCGCTCGGCATCAATTCCCTGAATCTGGGTCTGCCCGGTGCGGGGCAGCGCGCGGTTGATGACGTCACTGCTCTGGCGCGCGAGATCGTCAATCACAAGATGAAAATTCGCGCCAACTGCGCGGCCCGCACCCACGAAAACGACATCCGCCCGATCGCCGAGATCACGCAGAAAACCGGATTACCCATCGAGGCCGCGACCTTCATCGGATCCAGCCCGATCCGTCGCTATACCGAAGGCTGGACCGACGACTTCCTGCTGCAGACAACGGAGAAGGCGATTAAGTTTGCCGTGTCGCTCGGGCTCGCGCCGATGTACGTCACGGAGGACACCACGCGCTGCGATCCGGAGATGGTGAAGAAACTCTATTCCACCGCGATCTCGAATGGCGCGCGCGCCATCGTTATTTGTGATACTGCGGGTCATGCCACACCGATGGGCGCGTTTGCCCTGGTGCGCTTTGTGATCTCCGAAGTCGTGAAGCCTTCCGGCGAGAAGATCCGCGTCGACTGGCACGGACATTGCGACCGCGGGTTGGGCGTGCCCAATGCGATGGCGGCCCTGGTCGCGGGGGCAGACTGCGTGCATGCCTCCGCTCTCGGAGTCGGCGAGCGGGTTGGCAACACGCAGATGGACTTGATGCTCGTGAACCTGAAACTGATGGGCATTTCGCCGTGGGTGACACAGGACCTTACCAAGTTAAAGGACTATTGCGTCGCGGTGGCGCGAGCTACAGGCATTCCGATTCCCGCAAACTACCCCGTGGTCGGTGACGACGCTTTCCGCACCGCCACCGGCGTGCACGCCGCCGCGATCGTGAAGGCTTTCAAGAAGAACGACATCGAACTCGCCAACTCGGTTTACTCCGGCGTGCCTTCCCATGTGTTCGGTCTCGAACAAGTTATCGACATCGGCCCCATGAGCGGGAAGTCGAATGTCCATTACTGGCTCGAGCGGCGCGCCATCCCGGCCACCGACGAGATCGTCGATCGCATCTATGCTCGTGCCAAGAAATCCGATCACACGCTCACCGACGCCGAGATCCTCGAGTGCGTTACCGCGCCACGGCCGCACTCATAATTCCCGTTCTTCTCTAAAATTGTCATCCTGAGCGAAGCGAAGGACCTGTGCATTGGGTTGTGCCACTCCTGACCGAGTCTTCACGATTAGTCTTGGAGCGGGCGTCATCGCCCGCCGAACGGTCGCCCGTGCCCGCCCTCCAATGGTTTTCCGGGACCCTTCGAAAGCACCCCTTCCCGCCAATCGCCCGTTGTAAACTGACGGAACCATTCCCATGCCCCCGAGTCCACGCGGCGAAGTGTCGGACCTGCATCCCACTTTTCAGGACGAAGTCGCTCGCCTGTCCGCGTCGCCCGAAGTCCGCTCCGCCTTTAACTGGTTTCGCGCGCAGGAGCCACAACTCGCCCACTGGCAAATTGAGATGGCCCGAATCGCCGCCCCACCATTTGGGGAGGGTCCGCGTGCCGCGTGGCTGGCCGAGCGCTTTCGCGAACTCGGGCTCGATGATGTGCGCATCGACGACGTGGGCAACGTTTTTGGTATTCACCCCGGCTTCGGCAAACGCTACATCGCGCTTAGCGCTCACATCGACACAGTTTTTCCAGCAGGAACGCCGTTGAACATCCGCCAGCAGGGAACACGGTTGTTTGGTCCGGGAGTTTCCGACAACGGCGCCGGCGTTACCGCCATGCTCGCGATCGCGGCTCTGCTGCGTTCCGTGCGCGTGCGTCATGCCATGCCGTTCGTGTTCATCGGCAATGTTGGCGAAGAGGGCGAAGGCGATTTGCGCGGCATGCGGCACATCTTCGCCACGCCGCGCTGGAAGGATTCGATCGGTTACAGCCTGATTCTCGACGGTGCCGGGGCCGACACAATCGTAGCCGAGGCGCTGGGCAGCCGGCGCTTCGAAATCATCGTGCGTGGTCCCGGAGGCCATTCCTGGAGCGACTTCGGGGCGCCCAATCCGATCGTGATTCTGGCGCGCGCAATCGAGCGTTTCTGCCAGACGCCGGTTTCGGCCACCCCCAAAAGCACATTCAACATCGGCGTGATTCGCGGCGGCACGTCGGTGAACTCAATCCCGGAGTCCGCCAGCATGCGCGTGGATCTGCGTTCCACGTCGGCCACAGAACTCGAGCGGTTGGAGCGCGCCCTGCGCGTTTGCCTCGATCAGGCGGTCGAAGCCGAACAGTATGCCGCGGAACACCGAACGGGTGGTCAGCGTAAGACGCACGCCGTCAGCTGCGAAGTGGTCGTCATCGGCGACCGTCCCGCAGGAGAACTGGAGCCGAACGCGCGTCTGCTGCAAGCCGTGCGGGCCGTGGACGCGAATCTTGGCAACGTCGCGCAAGTGCAACGCGCTTCTACCGACGCCAACATCCCGCTGTCGCTGGGACGCGAAGCCATAGCGATCGGCGGCGGCGGATCCGGCGGCGGCGCTCACACGCTGCAGGAATGGTTCGATTGCTCGGGCCGCGAGTTGGGCTTGAAAAGAATTCTCCTGACGTTGCTGGTGCTGGCCGGAGTCGGCGAATGAACGTGAGGATCGTCCTGCTTTCACTCCTCGTTATCTGCACAGCGCGGGCCGAAGATGCAGCACCTCCTCGCGCCGACGCAATCTTTATCCACGGCAACATCTACACCGGAATTATCGATAAGGCCGCTTTCAATGCCATCAAACGCGCTCAGGCGGTCGCCGTTCGCGGCGACCGTATCCAGGCAGTGGGCGAGAACGCCGAGATTCTCAAGCTGAAGGGGCCGAACACGCAGGTCATCGACTTGGGCGGGAAGTTCATGATGCCCGGTTTCAACGATGCCCACGCGCATCTCTCGCAAGGCGGCTTTCAAGCTCTGCACGTGAATCTGGTTGGCACCAAGTCGCTCGACGAGTTTCGCGAACGTATTCGCACGAATGTTGCATCGGCCGCTCCGGGCTCGTGGATTCTGGGCGGAGGTTGGGACGAGAACCTGTGGCCGGTGAAGACGGTTCCTACGCGCTGGGACGTCGACGAAGTTTCTGCGGGTCATCCCGTATTCCTTGAGCGCGTCGATGGGCACATCGGGGTGGCGAACACGCGGGCTCTGCAACTGGCCAGCATCACGATTGCAAGCCGCGATCCCAAGGGCGGCAAGATCGATCGCGACGCGAACGGCCAGCCCACCGGAATCCTGCGCGAAACCGCGAGGCAAGCGATCACCGATGCCATTCCTCCGCCTACCCATGACGAGCGCCGCAGCGCGATGGAGCGGGCACTGGCCGAGGCGGCCCGCTGGGGCGTCACCTCGGTGCAGGACAACTCCGGCGACTGGGACGATTTCCAAGTGCTGGAGCAGATCGAAATCGACGGGAAGCTGACCGCCCGCATCAGCGAGTGGTTGCCCTTCAACGATTCAGTGGCGCAACTGGAAACCAAGCGCAAGGCGCATCCCGCCTCTGATCCGATGCTGCACACCGGCATGCTCAAGGGCTTCATGGACGGATCCTTGGGCTCGCATACCGCAGCGTTGATAGAGCCTTACGCGGACGATCCGAAGAATTCCGGCCTGCCCCGTTACGACTCGCCCAAGCTGAACGACATGACCAAAGAGCGCGTGCTCGCCGGATTTCAAGTGGGCTTCCATGCGATCGGCGACAAAGGCGCGCAAATGGCGCTCGACGCGTTTGCTGAAGCTGAGAAGGCAGCGAAGGAAAAGAAGGTCAAGGCCGCGAACGGAGGCGAAGACTATCGACTGCGCATCGAGCACGCGCAAGTAGTGACGCCGCTCCAGGTCCTGAAGTTTCGTGATCTGAAAGTAATCGCGTCGATGCAGCCCAGCCATCTGCTCAGCGACATGAAATGGGCCGAGGCCCGCTTAGGCGAGAAGCGCGCCGCGCACTCGTATGCATGGTCTGAGTTTCTGAAGCGAGGCGTAACGCTGGCTTTCGGCACCGACTATCCGGTGGAGTCCATCTCTCCTTTCCGCGGACTCTACGCAGCGACCACGCGCAAAAGCGAAGACGGTAAACAGGAATACTTTCCCGAGCAGAAGATTTCGATGGACCAGGCGATCGCCGCTTACACCAGCGGATCGGCCTTCGCGGAATTCAACGAGAAACAGAAGGGCTTGATCGTTCCGGGCATGTTCGCGGACTTCGTGGTGCTCGATCGCGATGTCACCGCCGTGGTTCCGCAAAAACTACTGGAAACGCACGTAGTGCGAACCGTGGTCGGCGGAAAAACCGTTTACGAAGCAAAGTAAATCTGCATGACCTGGAGGGAGCGCGAGCGACTGCTCTACCTGGGCTCGACGTTCTCCCTGATCCCCGCGCTGGCCATCGTTCCCGCGTTTACGGCCCTCGTCTTCCACCCGAGCATTCCGCACGCCACGCTGTGGGCGGTTCTGCTCTTTCCTCTTCTGATCGTCGCCGAGTTCTTCGGAGTGTACAAACTGGTGCGAAGCTGCGTGGCACGGCCCTTCAGCCTGCTGACCATGTTGTCGTTCGGCGCATTCTTCGTGCTGATGGTGATCGCAGTCTATACGGGAGTTTTTCTAGCGGCGTTAGCGGATAGGATGTAAGACGATTTCCATCACATGCGGCCGACTCGCCGAGCGCGCAGTCGCCAATCAAAGCAAAAATCATTTACCACAGAGGACACAGAGAAATCTGAGGAAGGCAATTTTATGTTTCCTCTGTGTTCCTCAATGTCCTCTTTGGTTAAGCCTTTTAACTTAGATTCTCAAAAATCCCGGCCGCTCCCATGCCTCCGCCCACGCACATGGTCACCATTCCGTAGCGAGCCTTGCGGCGCTTCATCTCTCGAATAATCGATGCCGTGAGCTTCGCCCCCGTACATCCCAGCGGATGCCCCAACGCGATCGCACCGCCATTCGGGTTCACTTTCGCTGGATCAAGACCGCCTTCTTTGATTACCGCCAGAGATTGCGCCGCGAACGCTTCGTTCAATTCGATCACGTCGATGTCAGCGAGTTTAAGACCGGCCATCTTCAGTGCCTTCGGAATGGCGAACACCGGCCCAAGCCCCATCTCTTCGGGTTTGTACCCGGCCGTAGCAAACGAAACGTAGCGAACGAGCGGCGCGATGCCCAATGCTTTCGCACGTTCCGCCGACATCACGACCGCCGCGGCCGCGCCATCCGACATCTGCGACGAATTGCCGGCCGTCACGATGCCCTTCACGTGGAAAGCCGGTTTCAGCGCGAGCAGCGCTTCCAGCGATGTGTCCGCGCGCGGCCCCTCATCGACCTTAAACACAACTTCGTGCCGGGAAAAGGCTTTGCTACCGGTTTTACCCGTGCCGTTTCCGTTCGTCGTGACGCTGACCGGCACCGCGACGGTTTCGTCCGCGAACTTACCCGCTTGAATCGCCGCCATGGCGTTCTGATGGCTGCGCAGCGAAAACTCGTCGCTCTGCTCACGACTGATTCCGAATCGCTGCCCCACGCGTTCTGCAGTCAAGCCCATCGAGAGATAGGCGCCGGGATGGTTCTCCACAAGCCACGGGTTTGGCGAAATCTTGTTCCCGCCCATCGGGATCATCGACATCGACTCCGTCCCGCCCGCGACGATGACATCCGCGCCGCCGGCCATGATGCGCTCGGCGGCCATGGCGATGGATTGCAGTCCTGACGAGCAGAAGCGATTGATGGTCAGAGCCGAAACTTCCTCGGGAAGTCCGGCCCGCAGCGATGCAATGCGCGCCACGTTCATCCCTTGCTCTCCCTCAGGCATCGCGCAGCCGAGGATGACGTCTTCAATTTCCTTGGGATCGAGTTGCGGCACGCGCTCCAGCGCGCCCTTGATGGCGATCGCGGCTAATTCGTCAGGACGAGTCGTGCGCAGGGTGCCCTTGAACGCGCGCCCCACCGGTGTACGAACAGCGGATACGATCACGATTTCTCTCATAGGATCAGTTCCCAGTTGCCAGTTGTCGGTTTTCAGTCCTAGTTCTTCAGTGTAATTGCCCGTCGCAGTTACCGCTGACTCTCAGAATTGTAGGTTCGGCTTCGCCCGCTGTCAGTGATCTCTCTGCGTCCTCTGCGGCCGTTCTCTGCGTACTCTGCGTTAAAAGCTTTTTTCCGGAAAATTCACCGAACCACAATTCCCGCATATCCCACCACCATTTGCCGATCGCCCGACACATCCCCCGAAGTTGCATACTTCACGAGTTCCGCGCGGGTTGCACCTCGTTGCCGCGCAGCCGTCAACATCGCCACCGTCGGACCGAAGCCACACATGCTGACTTCCTCTTCCATCACCACGTCATAAAGTCCACGCGGATCGAGCGCAAGGATCTGCTCGATGGCCTTTTCATCCTTGACCCGCGTAACGGGATCGGACTCGTAGTGATTCATGTCGCTGGACGCGACCACCAGGACCGCTTCATCGAGGCTCGACAGAACCTCGGCGATGGCGAAACCCAATCCTTCCAGCGTCTCAAACTGGCGCGTCCCCAGAGCAATCGGAACAAAGCGGATATCAGACCGCAATGTCTGCAAGAACGGCAGTTGCACTTCAATGGCGTGCTCAGTTCTGTGCGCCGCCGATCCCTCGGTAAGCAGCGGAAATGCTCGCATTAGCTCATCCGCCATCTCCGAATCGATTTCCACATCCCCCAGCGGAGTCTGCCAGGCGCCCCGGCTCATGATTGATAGTGGAGTCCCCACTCCGGTATGGTTCGGGCAGAGAATGATGCACCGCGGACTGATCTTCACGCGCCCAAAAACTGCGCCCGCCACTGGCCCGGAGTAGATGTAGCCGGCATGGGGAACCACGCAGCCCAGTGCTGGCTCAGGCTGCTCGGCGGACACAATGTAGGATCGGACGCTGGCCGCCAGCTTCTTCGGATCTCCGGGATAGAATTTTCCGGCAACCGCAGCGGGACGAACTGTCGGTGTGCCCATGCTCATTCCCATCGCGAGCGACGACTACTTCCCGGTAGTGGAAAGATCTCCATTGTTAGATGCCAGCGCCCGGTAGATCGCAGCGGTCTTCTCCAGCGACAGAGCCTCCGCGCGTACCGTCGGCTTTACTCCCGCGGTATGCAGAGCATCCTTTAATGGATTCGCGGGGTATTCGGTTTTTAAATTGTTCCAAAGCGTCTTGCGCTTCTGCCCGAACGACAACTTCAGAAACTTGATGAAGCCTTTCTCCTCCACATTAAGTTTCTCTAGTCGCGGCGACATGGTCAGCCGCACCACCGACGAATGCACTTTGGGTGGCGGAGAAAACGCCC
Organism: uncultured Acidobacteriota bacterium; assembly: GCA_963745435.1. Taxonomy (GTDB): domain Bacteria; phylum Acidobacteriota; class Terriglobia; order Terriglobales; family Acidobacteriaceae; genus Gp1-AA133. The sequence continues at coordinate 310,857 of CAVUXK010000015.1, forward strand.
CCGGAGGAAGAGTGAAAAGCCGCTCGACCTGCGAATACAAATGAGCCGTCGCCGAAAGCAGGCCATAGTCGCGGCTTCCGGGCGAGGCGGCCAGCCGGTCGGCCACTTCCTTCTGCACCATGACTACGATCGTGCTGAAGAGTTCGCGAAATTCGAACATGCGCAGCAGGATGTCGGACGTGATGTAGTACGGCAGATTGCCGACAACGGGAACGGGTTCCGGGATCTGCACGAGTCCTGGCCGCGACGCTCCGGGCTTCGGACCAAACACCGTGCTGAAGTCGATGGCCAGCACGTCGCCCTCGATGATTTCGACATTCGGGTAGAGCGCGAACTTCATCCGCAACTGCGCGGCCAGCACGCGGTCCAGTTCGATGGCGATTAGTCGCCGCGCCCGCTTGGCGAGCAGGGAAGTGAGCACACCTGTTCCGGGACCGATTTCGAGCACGGTGCCTTGCGACACGTCGCCCAAAGCTTCAACGATGCGTCGCGCCGCAGAATCGTCGGTCAGAAAGTGTTGTCCGAGTTTTGGCTTGCGCGTTGGCCGGTGAGCGATCGCTCTTGGCACGTTGCCCTCTTTCGTGAGCCCGTTTAGACTGACACAGCTTATCTGGGTGTCGAGTTGCGCGGGCCTTGGCTCGCCAATATTTGTCTTCCTCATCATATCCTGCGCCCGGCGCTCGCTGCTTTGTCCAGGGAGGATCGGCTTCATGCATATCGCGTTCGCGGCCTCGGAAGGTGTGCCCTATTCCAAGACAGGTGGCTTGGCCGACGTGGTCGGGGCCTTGCCCCGCGCGCTCGCTGCGCTGGGCCACCAGGTCAGCGTCTACCTGCCGCGTTACCGCCAGACCAAGCTCACCGAAGCGCAGACCGTGGCGCGCAGCGTCACCATTCCCTTCGATGATCACTACCGTTTCTGCTCGGTCGTCACGGCGGGACGGGCAAGCGGGAGTGCGCTATTTCTTCGTCGAGTATCCCGCAATTCTTCGATCGCGAAGCGCTCTACGGAACGGCCGTCGGCGACTATCCCGACAATGCCGAGCGCTTCGCCTTGTTCTCGCGGGCGGTGATCGAGACTTCGAAAATTGTCGGCGCTCCGGATGTTTTTCACTGTCACGACTGGCAAGTCGGCGCTGATCCCGGTCCTGCTGCATACGCAGTATTCGCAGGATCCCGCCTTCCGCGATACCGCGACGGTGTTCACGATTCACAACATGGGCTATCAAGGCCTGTTTCCCGCGGAAATTCTTCCGTTGCTGACCCTGCCCTGGGATTTGTTCACCATCACGAAAATGGAATTTTTCGGGCAGGTGAACTTCCTGAAAGGCGCACTGGCGTTTTCCGATTACGTCACCACCGTGAGCCGCAAGATACAGCCAGGAGATTCAGACCACCGAATACGGGTTTCGGCCTGGAAGGCGTGCTGCGCAACCGTGCCGCCACGGTCACCGGCATCGTGAATGGCGTCGACTACGATGAGTGGAGTCCCGCCACCGACAAATTCACTGCCGCTAAATTCTCTCCTGCCGACCTCAGCGGCAAGGCGAAAGACAAGCTCGATCTGCTGGCCACCTTCGGCTTCACGAATGCCGATCCGAAGCTCCCCGTGATTGGCATTGTCTCCCGCTTTGCGGCGCAGAAAGGTTTCGACCTGATTTCGCAGATCATGGACCGGCTGGCGCGCGAAGACATGACGCTGGTCGTGCTCGGCACCGGCGACAAAGACTACGAAGAAATGTTTCTGCGCCTGCAAAAGCAATTCCCGCACAAGATCGCCGTCAAGGTCGCCTACGACAACGCCATCGCCCACAAGATCGAAGCGGGCGCCGACATGTTCCTCATGCCATCGCGTTACGAACCCTGCGGCCTCAACCAGATCTACAGCCTGAAATACGGCACCGTTCCAATCGTTCGCGCCACCGGCGGCCTCGACGACACCATCGAGCCCTGGGACGCGCGCACCGGCAAAGGCACGGGCTTCAAGTTCTACGAATACAGCGGCGAGTCTCTGCTGCTGACCATCAAGGCCGCTCTGCAGGCCTTTCGCGATGAATCTTCGTGGCAGGTCCTGATGCGCAACGGCATGGCACGCGACTTTTCCTGGGGCGCCTCAGCGAAGGAGTACGTCAAGGTCTACGACCGTGCCCGTCTGGCCAGAGTCGCAGCCGTGTAACTCGTCGAGTCCGACGAATTCCAAGGTAGGTCCTCTGTGCCCCTCAGTGTCCTCTGCGGTTAAGACTTTCCTGCCGAAGACATGGCCACACATTTCGGGCAACTACGCGCTTCAACACTGCTAAAATCTTCTCAGCCTTTCGCCTTCTCTTCTATGGACGGCTTTCCCAGAACGATCTTCCACGTCGACATGGACGCCTTCTTCGTGTCGGTGGAGGAGTTGTTCGATCCTTCGCTGAAAGGCAAGGCCGGTCGTGGTGGGCGGGCAGCGCGACGAGCGCGGCGTGGTCTCGGCCGCCTCCTACGAGGCGCGCAAGTTCGGCGTGCATTCCGCCATGCCGCTGCGCACTGCGGCGAAGCTGTGTCCGCACGCCATCTTTGTCGACGGCCATCCCGATCGCTACCGGGAGTGCTCGGAAAAAGTTCACACGGTGCTGACACACTTTCTCTCCGCTGGTCGAGATGGCGTCGATCGACGAAGCCTATCTCGACATGACGGGAACGAGCGACTGCACGGCGCGCCGCTGCGGGCGGCCCACTCGCTGCACACGAAGATGAAGGCTGAGACGCAACTGAACTGCTCGATCGGGATCGGCACGTCCCGCCTGATCGCCAAAGTATGGCTCGGCAAAGGCCAAGCCCAACGGCGTTCTGTGGGTCGTGCCCGGGCAGGAAGCGAAATTCCTCGCGCCGCTCGACGTGCGCGACATTCCCGGCGTCGGCAAGGTGATGGAGCAGAATCTGCACGCGATGGGCATTCAGCAGGTCGGCGATCTGGCGACGCTTCCGGAAGACGACCTCGAACGACCACTTCGGCAAGTGGGGATTGGCGCTTGCCGGAAAAGCGCGCGGCGAAGATGCGGGCGGCTGGTTCGATGCCGAAGTCGGCGAGCGATGACGATCCCAAGTCCATCAGCCACGAACACACTTTCAACGACGACACTGCCAACCCGGCACAACTCGAATCCACCCTGATGCGCCTGTCGGAAATGGTCGCGCGCCGCCTGCGCGAACATTCCCTATACGCGCGCACCATTCAGCTCAAGCTGCGCTACAAAGATTTCACGACCATCACGCGAGCGCACTCCCTGGCGGATCCCACGCAACTCGACACCGAAATCTTCGAGCAGATTCGCATCCTGTTCCGCAAGAACTGGAAGAAAGGCGCGGAGGTTCGCTTGCTGGGCGTTCACGTGTCTTCGTTCGAAGAAAAGCCTGCCACCCAACTGGGCCTGCTCGAAGATGGCCGCCATCAGCGCTGGCAGCAAGCCCTCGCCGCCGCCGACAAACTGCGCGACCGTTTCGGGGAAGGCAGCGTCGGCCTCGCCGGAGGCATGCGCGGAGTATTCCGCGAGCGCACGCACGAAAATCCAGCGAGTCTGCCCGGCAAGGCGCCAAAAAAGAAAAAAGACGAAGAGTAGGTCGCGCCGTCCCTTTTTGCTAACCATCCCTCTACTTTCGACCGATGGAGCGACGGGCGTCCTCGCCCGTCGGCCGTGTTGGCACGGTCAGGGTCGGGCAACTCTTACGCGCTGATTGCAATCTGATCTAAAGGCACATCCAAAAGTTCTCATGCGCACGTCTGCCCTCCGGATTCCGATCGCCTGTCGCTTCTTGTCGGCTGTCATTCTCAGTGCGCTTACGGTACTGCTGGTCGGTAGGCATCGTGTCCACGGCCAGGAGCCCACCATCGCCGTCGACGTGAAGGTCGTGAATGTGCTCGCCACCGTGCGCGACAAGCACGGCCAGATCGTGAATAGCCTGACGAAAGACGACTTCACGTTACAGGAAGATGGACAAGCTGAAACCATCAAATACTTCAGCCGCGAATCGGATCTTCCGTTAACGCTCGGCTTGCTGGTCGACACAAGTCTGAGCCAGCGCCGCGTTCTCGGCGAAGAGCGCAGCGCCAGCTACTCCTTCCTCGACAAGATGCTTCGTCCGAAAGATCAGGCCTTCGTCATCCACTTCGACCACGATGCCGAACTCCTGCAAGACCTCACATCCTCCAAAGAAAAACTCCAGGCCGCGCTCGACAAACTCGAAGCACCGGAACGTCCGGCTCTGTCGCGTGGTGGCGGAGCGGGAGGCTCCGGAAGATCGGGAGGCGGGGGATGGCCCGGATCTGGTGGAGGTGGCGGAGGTCGCGGCAGAGGTCACGGCGGCGGAGGAGGCGCCGGAACCGTTCTCTACGACGCCGCGTATCTTGCCTCCGACGAATTGATGAAGCCGCAAAAAGGACGCAAGGCGCTCATCGTTTTGACCGACGGAGTGGACCGCGGCAGCAAGGAAACGCTTGACGCTGCGATGGAAGCCGCCCAGCGCGCTGACACCGTCGTGTACTCAATCTTGTTCAAAGACGACGAAGCCTACAACAACGGCGGCGGTTTTGGCGGGATGGGACGCATGGGCCGCGGCGGTGGGCGCCGCTATCCGCAGGAGTCGCGCCCCGATGGCAAGAAGATCATGGAGCGCATCTGCCAGGAAACCGGCGGCCGTCTTTTCGAAGTGTCGAAGAAGCAGCCCATCGACAAAATCTACAGCGAGCTTCAGGACGAATTGCGCAACCAGTACAGTCTCGGCTACACGCCGGCCAAGAACAACGAGGCTACTGGCTTCCGAAAAATTGCGCTGACCACAAAACAGAAAGATCTCAAAGTTCAGGCCAGGAACGGGTATTACGCCGATCGCTAGATCGCCGTTTTTGGCGCTGCTTTTCTTAGCGCCCTTGGCGGCTTCTCTTTGCGTCCTTCGCGGTTAAAAGCTTCTAGGCAACCCGCGAAACGATCACCAATCCGCCCACAATCGCAACCAAGTCTTCCGCGATCGCCACCGCGAAATCGGGCAAGCCCTTCTTCGTCACCAAAAAATGCCGGACGTTATATCCCGCGAAGGCGCCGACGATGCCTCCCACCGCTCCCGCCACTACGGCCAGCGGCAGGTTTGCGTGCGCGCTGACCGCCAGGGCCGCGGCGCTTGCTCCTCCCAACACTATCCGCGCCGTCAGTCCGAGTGGCGCAGTGCGCGATGGAGTCTTGGGCAGCTTGTCGGCGATCAGTTCGCCAATGGCCAGTAGCGTGACGACGATCAGAAGAGCCGGCCGATCGAGGAAGGCAAGTCGTGTCCCGTCGAAATGCAGCCAGCCGAAATGTGCAGCCCAGCATACGACGGCCGGAGCCGTCATTGAGCGCAGGCCGCACACGCAGCCCAGCAGAAATCCGAGGACGATGACCATAACCTCTCGTCAACCGGCAGAAGCCGGAGCGGCAATTGTATGCCTCATCCGCAGATTGACTTCCGCCTGTGGACACAGAACCTGCCAAATCCTCGGTTGCCGCGTTGGAAAACCCGTGTCGGCTGGTTGCTACGGATTCCTCGCGCCTCTATCATTGGCAATTCGAAATAGGGGCCTTCACACCTCCACTTCAAAAGGGTTGAATGAAAAAGCTCAGGAAAGCTCTGCTCGTTGTCTGCATTTCTCTTTTTCTGCTGCTCCTTCTCGGCATCAACTTCACGATCGGATGGCGCCCATTCCTGGGGCCGAGAAAGCGCGCCACCACGAGCCGTCAATTCGAATCGACGACCGAGCGTCTTGCGCGCGGACGGTATCTCGCGCAATCGGTGTTAGGTTGCACGACCTGCCACAGCCCGCGCGACTTCACCAAGCACGGCGCCCCGCCCGTGGCCGGAATGGACTTTGCCGGGCAGCCGATCGAGCTTCCCGGATTCCCCGGTAACATCGTCGTCCCCAACATCACTCCCGACAAAGAGACTGGCGCCGGAAACTGGACCGACGACCAGATTGCTCGCGCCATCCGTGAAGGCATCAAGCACGACGACACAACGATCTTCCCGCTGATGCCCTACATGCTTTACAAGGATCTTTCCGACGAAGATCTAGCCTCGGTGGTCGTTTACCTGCGCTCCCTCACGCCGATTCACAATCCGCTGCCGGTATCGAAGGTCAATTTTCCGGTCAACTACCTGGTGCGCGGAGTGCCGCAGCCCGTGACTCACCCGGTCCATGGACCGGATGCCGCCGACGCGCTGGCGCGCGGGAAGTACCTGGTCAACATGGGCTGCGGTTGCCACCAGGCGAAAGAGAAGCTTCCATTCGCCGGCGGAGAAAATCTGCGCGGCCCGTGGGGCGATGTGACCAGCGTTAACCTCACGCCCGACGCTTCCGGTATCGGTTACTACAGCGAGTCGACGTTCATCACTGCAATGCGTACCGGTTACGTCGGCGCCCGAGAACTCAACCAGATCATGCCGTACGGTGAATTCAAAGGCATCACCGACGACGACCTGAAGGCCATGTTCGCGTACCTGAAAACTCTGCCGCCGGTGAAACATCGCGTCGACAACTCGCTGCCGCCAACCTTTTGCAAGCTGTGCAAAGAAAAGCACGGGGCGGGGGATCAGAATTAACGCGCTCTGTGGTGTGTTCAGCCTGCTCGTTGCCGGAACATTCAGCGCACGTTGTTCGGGGTGCTGAGCGACGATCGCCGACGGTAGGGGTACCCCCCTCCCCCCTGGTTCTGTGGAATCAAAAACTTACAGGTGAGAGAGCACCAAAATCTTTGGTTTCAAAGAACTTATGGGCAAAATATTCCGGACAAAGGACTTAGCGCCCAGAACAATTGTCGCCGGGGGATACGCCCCGCGAGTTAGCTATATCGGATCGAGCGGGGCATGGGATAGGAACTGAGTCACGGCTAACTGTGACGGATGAACACTGGGCGGCGCGGCTTAGATAGTTTGTCCCAGGTTAGCGTCCAAGGGACGGACGCGAACCTGGGCCACCTGGTGAAATTTCTTGTTCGATTTGTCGAACTCCGGCCCGGCCGTTCGACTATATCGTGAAGGCAGGGCAAGCGGGCCGCCCCAACGCAGTTACACGAAGAAGACCGTTACAGAAGAATGGAGAAATCATGCCACAGTATCTGGTTGCTAACTACCTCCCCGACGACTTCGACCCGTCCACTGTAACCGAAGCGATGATGGAAGAGATCCACGCGCTTAACCGCGAATTGATTGCTGCCGGCGCCAGGAAGTTCGCCTGCGGCATTGCCCCGCCCGCCAAGGCAAAGACGCTGCGCAAGCAGCCCGACGGCAAGGTGCTCGTCACCGACGGGCCGTACACCGAGACCAAGGAGCACATCGGCGGATTTTGGATCCTGGAAGCCGCCAATATGGATGAGGCACTCGCGTGGGCGAAGAAGGCTGCCATCGCCTGCGATGTGCCCGGCGAGGTGCGCGAGCTTCTTTTCTTCCCGGCTCCAGAGAAAGCAACGGAATAGTCTCACCCGCCGCGACTTTGGAATTTGCACCGGCTTGACGCAAGGGCGCACAAGCGCCGCTACAATCAGAGCGGATCAGGACAATCCAATGAGAAATGTAATCTTCGCAATCAACATTACTCTGGATGGCTGCTGCGACCACACCAAACAAGCTGCCGATGAAGAACTACTCGAACACTATACGCTGCTCCTGCGAGATGCCGACCTGCTCGTCTATGGCCGTAAAACCTATCAATTGATGGTTCCTTATTGGCCTGATATCGCCAAAAACCAGTCCGAGACAAAAGCGGATATCGAATTTGCTCAAACCTTTGTCTCCAAGAAGAAGATTGTTTTTTCACGATCATTGGGCAGCGCTGAAGATAAAAATACGAGAATTGTTCGCACCAACATTCACGACGAAATACTGAAACTGAAGCAAGAGCCAGGCAAAGATATTCTGGTCGGCGGTGTAGATATTCCTTCACAGCTTATAGAGCTTGGCCTGGTGGATGAATATCGTTTTGTTGTTCAGCCAATCGTTGCCGGGGAAGGGAGACGGTTGATGGACGGGGTTAGCCTGCCGGAGAGATTAAAACTAAAACTGGTTGAGTCAAAGACTCTTAAATCAGGATGTGTTGCGCTTCGTTACTTGAAACAGTGACAGAACAATCTGCCGAATTCTCTCCTCCCACCAATGGGGGGCTGGCCCGCCTTATCCCCAAGCCTTTTCCGGATATCGAATAAAAGTGGGCCGCCCCACCCATGGCGGTTTTCGATGGGTGGGAGGCACGGACCGTAACTTCACCGCGACAGGCGGTCCTCCAACTTCCCGTGCAGAGGAACTCGATTCGATGAGATCGCGGCGTCTGTGCTTCCCACCCTTCGAAAATCACGAAGGTGGGGCAGCCACTTTTATGAATAACTCAAGAACGAAAACAGAAAGGTGGGCCAGCGCTGCTCGAGACGCGGGAGATCCACAAATCTCACCCAGCCTTCCAACTCGCCAGGACACCGAAACATACACAGAGCATAACGATCGTGGCACACCACCCGACCCACTTGAGGTAAGTCGGAATCACAAACTTTCCCATCACCCTGCGATTGGACGCCATGATCATGATGACAGCCATCAACGGCGCTGCGACCAGGCCATTGAGAATGGCCGACCAGTAAAGAGCCTTGACCGGATCGATGTGCAGAAAATTGAGCGCCAATCCAGTCGCAATGGCTACGCCGATGACGCTATAAAAGCCAACCGCCTGACGCGGTCGCTGTTCGAGGCTCACACGCCATTGGCACCCTTCCCCAATCCCGTAGGCTGCTGACGCCGCCAATACAGGAACGGCTAGCATTCCTGTACCCACGATCCCGCATACGAAAAGCGCAGCTGCGAAACGACCGGCGATGGGATTCAGGGCAGCCGCCGCTTGTGCGCAGGTCGCTACCTCAGTGATTCCATGAATGTGCAATGTCGAGGCCGCAGTCAGGATAATAAAAAAGGCGACCACATTCGAAAATGCCATACCGACGTACGTATCCGTATGGATCCGGTTCAACTGAGCAGTCGCTTGGGCCGGTGCGTGTTTTAAAGGTTTTTCTCCGCGGTTGTCCCTCACCTCTTCAGCCTCCTGCGAAGCCTGCCAGAAAAACAGGTAGGGGCTGATGGTGGTGCCGAGGACCGCGATGATCGCCATCAGAAATTCCTTATTCAGTTCCACGTGCGGGATCAACGTCGCACGCAGCACCGAAGGCCACGAGACATGCACCAGGAAGACGACGCCAACGTAGGAGAAGAGCGAGAGCGTCAGCCATTTCAGATACTTCGCGTAGGTTGAATAGGGAATGAATAACACGGTGAGGAGCGAGATGATTCCAAAAGTCACCGTAAGAACGTTGACATTCGCGGGGACGACGAGCGCGAGGGACGCACCCATCGCCCCGATATCGGCACCGAGATTGAAGACATTCGCCGCCGACATCGCGATCAGGACGAAATAAAGGAGGGGGCGCGGGTAGTTTTTTCGAAGGTTGGCTGCCAGGCCACAACCAGTTACGCGGCCGATGCGGGCACAGATCTCCTGAATCGCCGCCATGAGCGGGTAGGAGATCAGCATGGTCCAAAGTAGTCCGGTACCGAACTGCGCGCCCACCTGAGAGTAGGTCGCTATCCCGCTCGGGTCATCGTCAGAGGCGCCAGTGATCAGGCCTGGCCCGAGCTTCGCTAGAAATGTGATGCGGGATGGGTTCTTGCGGCATGAAGATGAAGGGCGAGCCGTCGAGGGAGCAAGTTCACGAGTTGGAGGAGCCTTGGACATTCACTCGCACTTGCCAGTCAGCTCACGTCAGGCGGCCCGGCGCCCTGATGATTTCTCAACCTTTTTTGCCAGCTTCTCAACTGCTTCGACTGCCATGCCTTTGACATAGACCATTTCGCCGCCCAGCCAGCCACCGACGCCGATGGCCAAAACTCCCACTATCGAGAGTCCCAGCGGCAGATAGCTCTCCCCCGGCAGACGAAATCTGAGCCACAGATTGATCCCAAAAATCACAACCGCACCCAGATTAATGGCCAGGTGCAGATTCGCGATTTTCTTCATAGCGGCTTCGTCGATTGAGAAATAGTCGATCAAGCCCGGCACGGCGGCGACGAGAGCTCCCACGATACCGGCAGCGATACAGTAGACGGCAACCGTTTGCCACACGCTGTTGCCACTTGCTGCGCGCATCACGTCACAGATCAGCGCAAAGACCCACAGCCCGATGGGAAATGCCACGAGCATCGGATGAAGCGGGTGTTTCTTGATACTTGCCGGGCTTGCCATAGTTGCTCCAGAAAAAGAGAGAGTCAGTTTTTTGGCGATCGTTGTGTGAGGTCGCGACAACGCGTCGCTCATCTGCTCCTCTTGGACGCCACGCGGCACGAAGTGAGATTCGACAACGTGACGCCCTCCTCTCACCTGTATACCCCGGCCCTAGGAGTGGAAGACATCGGGAATCGCCTCTACGGGCGACCAGTCAGACTCTGTACACGCAGCTTTCTTGAGAAAACCGGGGACAGACGGAACGTTCCCCAGTTTTTCCTGAAACATCTTCGCCCTGGACGCATTGCGTTTCGCGCCGCAGGCGATCAGAGGATATAGGGCACCAGTGCGGCGGTCTGTCGGGCATAAGTAGCATACGTCTCGCCAAACTGGGAGCGCATCCATTCCTCCTCCATGCGGAGCTTGAGCCAGAACACGAGGAAGATGAGAACGACAGCGACGAACCCGCGCACCTGGGAGATTGCAATCGCCATGCCCAGAAACCCGGCCAGAATGCCGGTGTAGATTGGGTGACGCACCACCGCATAGGGGCCTGTGGTGATCAGCTCGTGGCCCTGCTTAATGGTGACGGAGCGGCTCCAGTTGCGGCCTAGGTGCTCGCGCGCCCAGACGGCGAAGAGAAGGCCGGCGATGGTGACGGCGGCTCCCAGCCAGAATGGCCAATAACCCTGCGGCCAGAGTTGGACGTAAAGCCAGGGCAGCGGGATGCGAGGGATCGAGAGTAAAACAATCGCGATCAGGAAGATGAGGACGCGGAGGATGCGCGAGGCCACGGGCTCGAGACGCCGGGTGGCTTTGGTATTCGCAGCTTTGATCTGCCAGTAGAGAAGAAAAACGATCCACACAACGGGAAAGAAAGATTCGTAGAACCGAAAGCATGTGGGCCTCCGAGCGAAAAGTGCCACGTACGAAGGCTAACAAAATTGGAGTAGCTGTCGATTTTTGGTCTTCTGAAGGACTATCTGATAACAGCAAGGATAGGCTCGGTGCCCCAGGTTCGCGTCCAAAGAGCGGATGCGAACCTGGGTCACCGTCGCTATTAGCCATCCGCCACCGACCGTCCTTAAACAACGAAAGCCGGGACATCGGAATTGCTTCCGATCCCGGCGTTCGCTTCCTTCACCTCGAAGTGCGCGGGCGAGGGCCCTTCGGCACGCTCAGGGCAGGCTGCCCGCGCTAACGAACTAGTTGGTTTTGGTGTTGGCCGCAGTCGTGGGCGTTGGTGCGCTGGTGGCTGCGTTGCCGCTGGTGCCCGTCGTATCGGTCGTTCCCTGGCGAGTAAGGCGCGGGAAGAACGGGGTGACTTCAAACGGCATCTTGTCGCGGGCCGACGTGATGGCTACCGGCTGCGATTTCACCAGTTCCACCTTGTCGTCCCAGGGATTCAGTTTCACGCGTCCGCCCAGGGGCAGCGCAGCGATCTGGTCGAGCTTGTTCCAGTCGATCTGCGGAGCCGACGTCATCAGACCCGACATGCGCGTCACGGTGGCGCCCTCGTTCATGCTGTTGCCGAGGTGAGCTGTGAGCAGTGCGCTCAGCGAGCCTGCGCGCGTGTTGAGCATTTTCAGGAACAGGCCGGCGCCGTCCAGCTTCTGCGCGTAAGGCGAGTTCTTGAGCATGTCGATGGCTTTCTTGTCGGCCGCGGCTTCTTCTTCGGGAATGTGCTTGAAGCCCAGGTTCTCGTAGGTCGATTCGTCCGAGAACAGCATGCGGTCGTTGAAGGCGTACTTGCAGCCCAGGTTGTGGCCCAGAACGATGTGCGCCAGTTCGTGCGAGAGCGCCATCGCCAGGCTCGACTCATCGGGCAGCGTGTCGATCAGACCGCGGCTGATGACGATCGTGTTGCCCACGCTGAAGGTCTCGAGCGGCGAGGTCAGAAGCACGCGCGTCCGGACCGGGCGGGGCAGATCGATGTTGTTGGTGACTTCGATGTTGTTCACGACGGTCTGCAGAATCTTGTCGAGGTCGCCATCGGGAGCCAGCAAGCCGGCGCGCTGCAGGCGCTCGACTACGTTGTCTTCCGCCTGCTGCTGCCATTCGCGCTCAGCGGCCAGGGGCGAGGCGTCTTGCGCGGTCGGACTGTCGTCCTGCACGCTGTCGACTTTGATGTTGGTCAGTTCGTCGGAGGCGCCGTCCTTCTTCAGGTCGTAGCCCCAGATGCGGGTCTGCGCCTTGAAGGCCATCTGATTCTTTACGCCGGCGCTGAAGTCGCCTTCTTCGCTGTAGATGAATGCGGGCACCCAGTAACCGGGAATCAGGTTCAGGCGCCAGCTGTCCATGTGGAAGAAGTAGGCGTTGCGCGGGCGCGGCGCGTAGGTGCCGTTCAGGCGCACGATGTTGTAGTCCTGGTCTTCGACCCAGACGCGGCCCAGGAAGCGGCCCTGGCCACTCTTTGGTTTCGGCGTGACGTCGAATACCAGGGTACGCACGTCGCCGAGGAATTCGCGGCGCACGTAGCGGAAGTCATAGTGCTGGCGATCGAAGTCGTTGCGATCGGCAAAGATCATCCAGGAGAAACCGAGCGGCTGGTACTGCACCTTGAACAGCTTGCTGAAGCCGCCGAGCAGGTGCTTCTCCATGCTCTGGTCGTCCTTGATGTAGTCCTTGCGGTCGATGGTGGTGCTCAGATCCATGCGGCCGAGGAAGTACTTGTCGTTCTGCGGAACCGGGCCGAGCGCGGGATCGAGCGTCAGATTCTGCAAGTACGTCTCGATCACAGGCGTACGGGTCTGCAGCATCTTGATGAGGCCTTTTTCACGCAGCACGAAGCGATCGACCACCTGGTCCATCGTAGTGGGCTGCGGAGCGGCCTGCGGAGGCGCGGGCTGCGCATTGGCCGCGGGCGCCGGTGAAGGCACCTGGGGCGTGGTTGCGGGCTGAGTCGTCTGGTCAGGCGTTGCCGCCGGAGCCGACATTGTCGTGGCCGGCTGCGAGGTCGTCTGCGAATCCGCCGGTTGCTGTGCTACCGCACTCAACGAAAGCAGCAGGGTAGCCGAGACCATCCAATTCAAGGTGCGCATAACTCTCATCTCCATGATTCTTCAAAAACCAATTTCTTCAGTACGCCAACTGAAAAACAACGTGCACGACTGCGGTGGAATCCACCGGCTGACCATTGCGTAGAGCAGGCTTGAAGCGCATCTTGTTGGCTGCCGAGATGGCGGCTTCATCCAACCCATGACCGAGGCCGCGGACGATGCGATTGACGTGCAGCTGTCCGTTGGCCGCAAAACTGACTTCGAGCAGGACTTCACCTTCCAGCCTGAGCTGGCGGGCTTCGTCCGTATAAACCGGATTCGGTTTGTACGTGATTTCGACCGCGTTGGTCGGCGGTCCGGAATCCGACAGCTGCGGCTTGGGCGTTCCGTGCGAGAGCTCCTGCTGCCCGAATCCGCCGGTCGCAATCGCTGCGTTGCCGCGTCCGTTGCTGCGGCCATCGCCGTTGCCGCCGATCGCCACGCCATTTCCGAATCCGGCGCTTGCGACCGTGCCTTTCAATCCTTTTGCGCCGCCAGTGCCGTTTCCGTTGCCCGGACCCTGCGGCATATCGAACGAGCCCGTGGCCGCGGCCACCAGGTGAGCGTTCGGCTTGCCTTCACCCTTCAATCCGTTGGGATCGCCGAATCCGCCCGTCTGCACTTTCTGGACGGGAACATTCAGCGTCGGCGTGGCAGAACTGCCGGTAGAAAATTCTCCGGTATGAATCAGCTGCGGACGCGCGCCGCCGGAAACCTGCTTGAGCTGGGGCGCCTGGAAATTGTTCACGACTACCTTGGGCGCTTCCGGTTCCGGCTCGGGTCTGGGCTGCGCGACACGAATTTCGCGCGGCACCACCAGGTGCGGCGAGGCCACCGGCACGGCCGGCAACAACTTGGCGTGCACCAGCTGCGGCTTCGGTTTCGGCAAAGGCTTGGGCTCGTGGCCGGTCAACGGCATCAGCGCGGTCAGGTGATAGCTGGTCTTCACCGTGCAGCTTCTCGGGAAACAGCAGACCGACGTTTACGAGCAATAGAATGAACGTCAGTTCGATCCCGTAGCTGGTGGCCATGGTCTGCCAGCTGATCCTTTTATTCGGAAGGAGGCCGAACTGCGGTCCGCGATACGCCGTGCCCATGCAATAGCTCCAATTTGAGGAACCCGGCCGAGGGAGAGAGCGCGGGTGGAAGCCTTAAGGTAGGGGAAATGGGACGAGGGGTAAACGTGTCTGCCGCCGGTGTACCTTGGTAATCAGTTGAAAATCAGGGTGGAATCGCGTCCCAAATCGGGCGTCGGGCGCGGCTTTCCGGCGAATCAGGCCAAGCGGCGCCGGCGAAAATAGTAGAAAACCGGTACACCTGCCAGAATCACCAGGCATCCCACGGCAGAGTTCAGCAGATTATCGGTGAACGTGTAAAAGAGCAGGACGGCCGACGCCAGCACAAATAACGCCGGCACAACGGGATAGCCCCAGACCCGGTAGGGACGCGGGGCATTCGGCTCGCGCCGGCGGAACACAAACACCGTGCTGGCCGTGATCATGTAGAACAGCCATTCGGCAAAAATGGCCAGCGTGAACAGCTGACGAAAGTTTTGCCCGACCAACAGAAGCGTTACCGCCAGGCCCAATTGCAGCAGGATCGCCGTCGACGGCGTCAGGAAGCGGGGATGAACTCGGGCGACGGATGGAAAGAAGTAACCATCGCGCGCGGCGGCGAAGGGAACGCGCGCCCCGCTCATGGTGGTGCCGTTGAGAGTAACGAGCATGGACAAAGCCATGCCAGCGGAAACAATGCTTGCGCCAACGCCGCCAAGCACCAGAGCGACCGCGTCAGACGCGGGTCGCGGCGAGGCGGCGACCGCCGATGCCGGCAACACGTATTGAACGCCCGCGTTCACCAGGACATATAGAGCTCCGACGATGGCGACGCCCACGATCAGCGCGATCGGAATATTGCGTTCGGGCTCGCGGATCTCGCCGGCGACCTGGTTCAGATCGTTCCAGCCGTCGTAGGCCCACAACGCAGCAACGAGCGCGGCCATGAATCCGACGATTCCGCCCTTCGCTCCGACGAAGTCGGTGGCGAAGTTGCTCCATCCGCCGTCTGTGGAGGCAAAACAAGCGACGCCGATACCGACGATGATGGCCACTTTCAGAATCGTGAAGACCAGCTGGAACTCGCCGGCCTTCTTCACGCCGATGTAGTTCAGGAGCGAGATGAACACGGCGGCGGCGATGGCCGCCAGCTGACCGTAGGTGACTGTGAGAGGCTTCAGGACGATGGGTTGCGTGAAGAAGGCGAAGACCGAAAACGTACCCAGGATGCGCACGAAGCCCGCGGTGATGGTCGCGATGGATGCGGGCTTGGAGATCAGCAGCGTGGTCCAGGCGTAGAGAAATCCGCCGAGAGGTCCGTAGGCATCGCGCACGTACACGTACTCGCCGCCCGCCTGCGGGTTTCATCGCGCCCAGTTCCGCGTAAGTCAGCGCGCCGAAGAAGGACAAGCAGTCCGCCCACCAGCCAGGCCAGGAAAACCAGCTTGGCCGAGCCCACGGCCTGCATCATTTCGGAAGGTACGAGGAAGATGCCGCTGCCGATGATGGTGCCGACGACGATGGCTGACGCGTGACTTACGCCAAGGTCGCGAGCGAGTTGGGGTTCGGGTGGTGTGTGGGCCGCGGACATGGAAAGAGTTGCAGTATACGGGAAGAGGCTTGAAGGTTAATGCAAAAGCCTTTAACCGCTAAGATCGCTAAGAACGACCGCGAAGGGCCCAAAGAAAAACTCTTGCGTCGAAAATGCTTACCCACTCTGGAAGGCTCTCTTGGCAAACTTTGCGACGTCCTTCGCGATCGTTAGCGCTTAAGGATTTTTTTCTGCGCCCTCTGCGCCCCTCCGCGTCCTCTGCGTTTTAAGATTTTGCCGTCTTCGAGCCATTATTAGCTTATGGTTAACAAAAACGCATTAGAAGCCCTCAGGCGCATCGACTGAAGGTGTGGATGACCTGAGCCTCGGTCCCGCCTCCGAAAACGTGCCCAGGGGTCTGCAAACGCCAGGAACGGGCATCCTGCGTGACGTCTGCGGGGTGCTTTTGCCACCGCAAAACCGCCCGAACGTGTTTTCAATAACTTAGCTGTAAGCGAATCAAAGTGAGACCCTGGGCGCGTGTCGGGCGGGGTGGATCAGGTCTCGTCGGGTGGGCTGGTCAGCAGACTCGCCGCGTATCCGATCGCGAAGGTCACGGTCGCTCCAATCGGCACATACCACGTCCAGGGCGTCTTGGTTCCGAGCCACAGGTAGAGGTTCACCGAAAATCCGAAGAGCATTCCTACCATCGACCCGAGTTCGTTCGCTCTTTTGGTCAGCACTCCCAGCAGAAATACTCCAAGCAACGCGCCGTAGGCTACCGAGGCAATTCCCAGGCCGACTTCCACCACGCGCGAAACTTTGTGCAGCGACAGTACCGCCAGAGCGAACAAGAGGAGCGCCCAGAAAAAAGTCGAAATCCGCGACCAGCGCATCTGGGTGCGATTGTCGGCTTCAGGATGGCGTCGGAGAAAGAAATCCATCATCGAGCTCGATGACAGGGAATTCAGAGCCGCGCTCAGATTCGACATGGCCGCGGCCAGGATCGCCGCGATCAGCAATCCCGAGATTCCGTGCGGCATCCGCGTGACGATGAATTTGGGATAAATGTAGTCGGCCTTGCCGAACGCGGAGGACGGCAGACCGTAGTACGCCCACAGCATCACGCCCACGATCAGGAACAGGGCGAATTGCGCGAAGATGACGAGACCACTCGAAAGAAGTGCGGTCACCGACTGGCGCTGGCTGCGCGCGGCGAGCAAGCGTTGGACGATCAGTTGATCGGTACCGTGGCTGGCGGTGACGAAAAACGCTCCGCCGATCAGGCCGGACCAAAACGTGTACGGCTTCCAGAAATTGGGATCGAAATCGAAAACACGCAGCTTGTTGGCATGCACTGCCAGATCGTGGATGCCGGGCCACCCGCCGGGTACGAGGTGCAGGATGGTGAAGACCCCGATCAACGTGCCGCCGATGTAGATTCCGGTCTGCACAACGTCGGTCCAGATCACGGCCGACAGCCCGCCTTCAAACGTATAGATCAGCGTCAGCGCCGTGATGATGGCGATGGAGGCGATCTCGCCGGTGCCCAGCGCAATGGCAACAACGATCGAAACTGCGTACACGCGAACACCTTCGGCCGCTGCGCGTGTCAGTAGAAACAGGGAAGCGGTCAGGGTGCGCAGGCGCTTGCCGAAGCGGCGTTCGATCAATTCGTAGGCGGTGTAGAGGTCTCCGCGAAAGTAGTGCGGCAGGAGCACGAAGCTGATGATGATGCGCCCGAGGATGTATCCCATGATGACCTGCAGGAACGTCAGGTTCGTGTCGTAGGCCAGACCCGGGATGCTGATGATGGTGAGGGTGCTGGTCTCGGCGGCAACGATGGAAAGCCCGATGGCCCACCAGGGGATGTTGCGATCGGCTAGAAAGTAGTCGCGGAGTGTGCGCTGTTTCTTGCGGAAGCGGAGGCCGAACAGAGTAATGCCGACCAGGTAGAGCGCGATGATGGCGAGGTCGAGGTGGTTGAGGCCCATGGTCTTGCAGCGTGTGCTTCCGTTCATTATGAATGCGTGGGCGATGCATTGGGAGTGAGAGTTTCGGTCACCTGAATGGAAATCACGCGCATTCGGCGAAAAGCTTTTGAACGCAGAGGGCGCAGAGAAGAGCCGCAGAGGACGCAAAGAGATGACCGCGATGGGGGTGACGCCGTGTTACCGACCACTGCCCACTATGTTAGAACTACCGCGTGGCGATCTATCTGGGCATTGACGGCGGCGGCACGAAGACGACGTGCGTGGTTGCTGATGAAAACAATGTCCTCGGGACGGCAACCAGCGCGGGGAGCAACATCACGCGGCATGGCGACGCTCGCGTGCGCGAGGCTTTGCATGCGGCAGTTCGCGATGCTTGTGCGGCAGCGAAGGTAGATCCAGCAACAGTCGTCAGCGCCTGCGTCGGTTTGTCGGGAGCGGGGCGGCCCGAGGTGCGCGATGCTGTCACCCGCATGATGCGCGAAGTGCTGCGCGGGCAGATCGAAGTCGTGACCGATCTGGAGACGACGCTGGAGGCTGCGTTCGGCGACGGTGCCAGGCGTGATCGTGATTGCGGGTACCGGATCGATCGCCTATGGTCGTGATGCATCGCGGACAGACGGCACGAGCGGGTGGGTGGGGATTGGCGATTTCGGACGAAGGTTCCGGCCAGTGGATCGGGCGGGACGCGGTGAGCGCGGTGCTGAACGCGAATGATGCGGGAGCGAATCCGCCGCTGTTGCCGACGATCCTGTCACTTTGGAAGCTGAATTCCCTGGATGAGCTTGTGCGATACGCCAATGCCTCGCCGCCGCCGGATTTCTCGAGCCTGGTGCCGGCAATCCTCTCGGCTGCCGAAAACTCTGCTGCGGAAAATCCCCGCCCAAGCAGAGCTTGGACGGGGCACCCTCCTGATCCCGTGGCACAGGGTGTTCTGCGGCGCGCGGGCGGAGAACTGGCGTCTTTAGCTGGAAGTGTTATTCGCAGGCTTTTTGGCGCTCAGGACAACGTCCCGGTGGCCATGGCGGGGGGAGTCTTTCGTGAGTCGGAGCTTGTGCGCAAGGTTTTTTACAATGGAGTGATCGCTGAATTCCCGCGGGCGACGGTGAAATCTGAAATCGTCGACGCAGTGAATGGTGCGCTGGCCCGGGCACGGAAAGCTGCGCGCTAGCAGCGACGCTCACGGATGACATCTCAGGACGGCACCGGCGCGAAGCAAGGGCTCGAGAAGCAGGAGCCTGCTCGCGAGAATGCATCTCCTGCCCCACAAGCGGAAACCGGCATCGAAGCTCGACTTGATGCTTCGCTCACTGAAGATGCCGCGCTGAGTTTGCTCAAACGCGCGGACCTTTCTCCCGAAATCCTGGAGCGGCTTTCAAAAGTTGGCGAACTAATGAAGCTTCGCAAGGTCAAGCTGGCGCTAGTGGAACATCCCAAGACACCGCGACACGTTTCCTTGCCGTTGATTCGACAGCTTTACACATTCGATCTCATGCAGGTGGCTCTGACGCCGGTCGTCCCTGCCGATGTGAAACATGCGGCCGACGAGACATTGTGCAATCGTCTTGACACGATCGGGTCGGGCGAGCGCCTGACGTTGGCGCATCGCGGGTCTGGACGCATTGCCGAGGCGCTGTTGTCGGATGCGGAGGCGCGGGTCATGCAGGCCGCGCTGCACAATGGGCGGCTGACCGAGTCGTCGATCGTGCGGGCGCTTACGCGGGTGGACGCTACCGCGGCCTTTGTGGATGCCGTTGCGCATCATCCGTCGTGGTCGCTGCGGCGTGAGGTGCGAGTGGCATTGCTGCGGAATGAGAAGACACCGATGGCTCGGGCGGTCGACTTCGCTCGAAGTCTTCCCCCGGGAATACTGCGCGAGATTCTGCAGACGTCGCGGTTGCCGGGGAATGTGAAGGAATATCTGCTGGCGGATGCGGCCAAGCGCGGGGTCAAGTAGCGCCGCGTCCTCGCCCCCGCTCGGCGGGCGAGACGCCCGCCGGACTGCCGGCAAGATGCCGGCGCTACGGTCGAGGCCACACTGCATGTCGCGTTTCTTGCGTTGCTGGATGCGCTCTGGGCTATCTTCCGCCGACGGCTGGTTGCGCTTCTCGTCCGTGCAGGAGTTCCACGATCGCTTCGTAGAGGTGCGCGCGTGTGGATTGGCGATCCTGCGCGCTGGTGATGTAGCGGACGTGCACTTCCACTCCGCCGCCGGTTGGCCGCAGGTTGATGGCGGGCTTCGCTGAAAAATTCTGCACGCGGTAGTGGGTCGTCGCTTTCTGCCATTCTTCTTCCGCCCCACGCACGCTGGCCTCGGTCTCTTTGACTACAAGTTTCTGAATCGCTTCGATCACCGGGTAGGGATTCTGCCCGCCGGGCACTGAAACCGTAAGCTCGTCCCACAGCCACTGACCCGACGTTGAGAAGTTGAAGTAGTGTCCTTCGATCGCAAAGCTGTTCACAAATGTCACTTTGCGTCCGGTGGGATGGCCGGAGTCGGTCCAGTTGCCGGTTTCGAGCAGCGTCGTGCGCAGCAGGCTGATCTCGACGACTTCGCCGCCTACGCCGTTGATTTCCACCCAATCGCCAATGCGGATGCCGTTGCGTCCCATGAGCACGAACCATCCCACGAAGCCAACGATGAAATCTTTCAGCGCGACGGTGAGGCCTGCGCCGGCAAGTCCCAGCACCGTGGGTGTCTGACTCGGCATACCGAATAGGACGAATGCGATCAGGAGCACGCCGACGGCCTGCGCAGCGAACCACACCACTGCGCGCAAGGTAACGAGGCGTCGCTTGTCGTGCGTGAGTTCGATGAAGTAGCGGTCGATTAACCGGCCGACCAGATAGATGGCCAGGACGATCAGCAGAATCCAGAGCGCCGACCGCAACATGCCGTGCACGACGATGCGCTGGCGGCTCGCGACGAGTGTTCCCCAGTTGGCGTAGATTTCGGCAAGTTCGGTCTGGTCCTGAATGCGCTTGTCGAGATCGGAAACGGCTTTCTGATCCTGAGACAGGTGCTTCAGGGCGTCGAGTGTGTCTTTGGAAGCCTGTTTCTTCGACGCGCCGTCGGAGGGGGCTTCGCCCTTGGAGAGCCCGGTCGCCTTCTCTTTGACGACTTGCTTTTGCTGTTCCTGCTCTTTCACGCGCTGGTCAAAGGTGTCGTGCGCGCGGGTAAGGGGGGAAACGTCGTCGAGCGCGTTCTGTCGAGCCTGCGCCAGCAGTGTTCGTTTTTCGTGAAGCGCGAACCATGCGCGGATCTGCGGATAGAGATTGCCCGCCTGGTACTCTTCGTCGGGATGAGAGACGTTGCTGTTGGTGGCCGCATCGGAGTGCGTGCCGGCTTCGTGCTCCTGCAGCAGTTGCTGAATCTTGCCTTGCGGATTGCCTCCCGCACGAAGCAGGTCCTGCTTGGCGTCGTCGAGTTCGTCCTGATCGAGCTCGAGTTGTGCCTTGGCAACGTCGATCTGATCCTGCAGGTCGTCCTTGGCGGTTTCGTTAGCGCCGGCCAGTTGCCGGGTCAGCCGGGCAATGAGTTCCTGATCCCCTTTAACGACCGACTCGGCTTTGAAATTCCGCGACATCAAGTCGCGTTGTTCCTGGGTGGGCGTCGGCGGATGCTCGGTGGCCTCGCGCAGGGCGTCTGCGAAGGCGAGATCGACTTCGTAGTCGGCGACGCGCAGGGCTTCGTTCGCGAAGTCGCGTTCTTCGGGAGTACTGGCCAGCGCCGCCAGCTTGCGAGCTGTCTGCAGCGGCCGCTGATCGACCAGGGCTACCGGTTGCTTGGACCCGCTCTTGGAAGCTCGCGTCGGGAGTACGGTCTGTCCGCCTTCCGTGAAGAACATGGCGACCACGGTGGCGACAACCAGCGCCAGCAGCGCGACAACCGTGATCCAATGGCGAAGTTTCATCATGCGGGCGAATGCTCTGGTGGTTTCGGGTAAGGAGAATGTAACAGTAAACCCTGGGCCGGGTGGGTGACCAGAGACGGAGAACTATCGGGAGTGCATTTGCTGCGGGAAGAAAAAAGTGCCCGCAGAGATCGCGGGCACTCGACGGGCGGGGACGCCCGTCGCTCCATCGTGCAATTGCAAAGAACTCTAGGCGGCGGGAATCCTCAGCGCCTGGCCGACTTTGATCTTGTCGGGATCGGCGAGGTTGTTGGCCTTGGCGATCTTCGGATACTGGTTGGCGTCGCCGTAGAAGAGCTTGCTGATCTTCGAGAGGTTGTCGCCGGCCTTCACGGTGTAGGTCTGCTCGCCCTGGGCCACGGTGATTTCGTGGGCGAGGTCGGTGAAGTTGGGATCGACGCCCTTGATCGCGTCCCACACGCGGTTCTTGCTGGCTTCGGAGACAACGGTTGCCTTGAGATGAAGTTTGTCGCCCTGCAGGTCGAGAGCCTGGATGGTGGCGTCTTCCTTGGCGAGTACGTCGAGGACGGGCTGGTATTTCTGCTTCAGTTGATTCAGGTCAGCCATGGTGTACTCCTTTTGAATGAATTAAGGAACTGGAAGTGGCGTGACGAAGAGACGGCGCGACGAAGCAGAGCAGGCCGGAAAAACTTGGAACCGCGCAACCGGAACGGAATCGCGAGTACGTCGCATGCAAACTTCCGTAACTTAAAACGTTGATCGGAGCCAGCCTAAGATTAAGTGCAGGCGGACTTCTATGGTTGAGAACTGGACGGCGCTGTGGAATGCAGACTGGCAACCAGTGCCGCGCTGGGTATTCTTCGCGTGGATAGGATTCTACGCCGTCTTCCTCGCCTATGTTTTCCACAGCCACGGCGGTTTTCTTTTCATTGACTTGGCGAACCTGGTGGTCCACGAAGGCGGCCACATGCTGTTCGGGTGGTTCGGCCAGACGCTCGGGCTTTGGGGCGGGACTTTGCTGCAGTGGCTGGTGCCGTTTCTGCTGGCAGGGTACTTCTTTACACAAAGGCAGGCTGTTTCGTTTGCGTTCTGTGCGTTTTTCTTCTTCGAGAACTGGTTGTACACGGCGACGTATATGGCCGATGCAAGAGCGATGGTGTTGCCGCTGGTGACGACTGGGGATCCCGATCACATCGAGCATGATTGGAATGCGATTTTTTCGAGCCTTGGAGTTTTGCAGTACGACACTACGATTGCCGGAGTTGTGAGGTTTCTTGGGTGGTGTGGGATGGTGGGGGTTGTGGCGTGGCTGGTTTGGCAGGGGTCTCGCTCGCAGGCAAAAATCTTAAACCGCTGAGTTCGCCGAGAAATAGCGCAGAGAACGCGGAGCGCACCTCCACCGTCTGCTCACTCAATTCTAAACCCACCTTAGTGACAGTCGTCACACGGAGCTTTTCCATGTGCGGGCTAGCATCGAGCGTATGAGTTTGCCTGTGCCATCTGAGAAACAGCTAGCGACCGCAAGTGCGCACGAGCATGGGCCACGCTTCACAATGTTTCAGCTAACGGATCGGATTATTGGGTCTGCGATAAAAATCCATCGCCGCCTTGGTCCCGGTCTGCTTGAATCTGCATACGAAAGCTGTCTTGCGTACGAACTGGAATCACATGGGCTGAGAGTTGTGCGACAAAAGGCCGTGCCCCTCGTGTACGAACAGGTGAAGCTGGACTGTGGATTTCGAGCGGATTTGCTGGTCGAGAACCGTGTCGTTGTCGAACTGAAGTGCAAGGACCAGATCCATCCTGTGGACGAGGCTCAACTACTCTCACACTTGAGGCTGCTTGAACTGCAAGTGGGACTGTTGATTAACTTTCATGTGGTCCAACTGAAGGACGGAATACGCAGGATGGTTAACAACTATCGCGAACACGATGCGGTTGAAGAGATTCGCTAGACTACGTCTCCGCGCCCTCTGCGTTGTGTTCTCAGCGCTCTCTGCGGTTTAAGGTTTTAGGGAGTCCAATCCGCAATAAACACATTCGTCTCGTGCGGGACCTTGGCGTTGCGGCCTGAAATCCAAACCAGCTTCTTGCCATCCGGGCTGAACATTGGGAAGCCATCGAAGCCGTCGGTGAACGTCAGGCGTTCGAGGTTCTTGCCATCCAGATCGACGCCGTAGAGTTCGAAGTTTCCCATCCCGCCGGTCGATCCCACGTTTGAGGAAAAGATGATGTGTTTGCCGTCGTGATAGAACGCCGGGGCGAAACTGGCAGCGCCCAGGTCGGTGATCTGGCGCTTGTCGCTGCCATCGGTTTTCATTGTCCAGATCTCGAGGTACGTAGGCCGGATCAGATTTTGCGCGAGCAGATCTTTGTAGTCTTTGATTTCCTGATCGGTCTTGGGATGGTGCGCGCGGTAGACGATCAACTTGCCGTCGGGCGAGAAAGTCGGGCCGCCGTCGTAGCCGAGTTCGTGCGTGAGTTGTTTCACGTTCGAGCCGTCGGCGTCCATGATGTAAATGTCGAGGTCGCCATTGCGGACGGAGGTGAAGACGATCTTCTTGCCGTCGGAGGAGATCACCGCCTCGGCGTCGTAGCCCGGTTCTTTGGTGAGTTGCTTCAGGTCGGTGCCGTCGGGATTTGCAGTGAAGATGTCGAAGCTCGGGTAGATGGCCCAGACGTATCCCTTGGAGTAGTCGGGCTTGGGCGGGCAGTCGGGGCTCCCGAGGTGCGTGGACGCGTACAGGATCTTCTTGCCGTCCGGATACCAAAACGAGCAGGTGGTGCGTCCCTTGCCGGTTGAGACCAAGTGCTGATCGCTGCCGTCGATGTTCATGACGAAGATCTGATCGCACTTCACGGGCTCGCGCGTGGATTGGAAGATGAGCTTCTTGCCGTCGGCCGAGAAGTAGGCTTCGGCGTTTTGTCCGCCGAAGGTGAGTTGCTTGATGTTGCGTAGGTGTTTTTCGGGCTGAGTCTGCGCGGACTGCACCGGCGTGCTCGCGGGTGCACTCTGCTGTGGTGTGGCAGCGATCATGAAAAACATGCCCACGAGAAGAACGGATAGCGGAAGCCGAAAGGTTTTCATGGGATTTGATTGGGTAGTGTAGCAGCACGAGGCAAAGCTTTTGACCGCAGAGCACGCAGAGAAAGGCCGCGGAGATCGCAGAGAAAAGCAGTTAACCGCGAAGGTCGCTAAGGTTTCGCCAAGGGCGCCAAGAAAACATTTTTTTCTTGGCGTCCTTTGCGAGCCCCTTAGCGTTCTTTGCGGTTAAAAGCTTTAGGTGCCCTTATTTTCTGAAGTGTCCCATGATGGCTTCCGCTTGCGCGCGCGTTACCACTGCTGACAGCGCGGCTGCATCGGCCTGCTTCACGGCTTGAAGGCTTCCGAAATGCTCCAGCAAACGGCGTGTCGTGCTCGCGCCTACTCCGGGGATCTCAAGGAGTTCCGTGGAGCGGTCGCGCATCTGGCGGCGTTTGCGGTGGAAGGTGACGGCGAAGCGGTGGGCTTCGTCGCGGATTTGCTGGACCAGGTGCAGGACGGGAGAATGGTGGTCAAGGGCGACTGGCTCGTCTTCTTGTCCGTAGACGTAGATGATTTCCTCGCGCTTGGCGATGGCGGCCAGCGGTTGGTTGATGATCTCGATTGACTCGAGGGCCTGCGCGGCGGCGTGCAACTGACCGAGGCCGCCGTCGATCAGGATCAGGCTCGGCATTTTCTTCTTTTCTTCCTGAATGCGCTTGTAGCGGCGCGTTACCACTTCCCGCATCGAGGCGAAGTCATCGACTCCGGTCACCGTCCGAATGATGAACTTGCGGTAGTCGGACTTTTTCATGCGGCCTTCTTCCCACACGACCATCGACGCCACGGTTTCGGCGCCCTGGATGTGCGAGATGTCGAAGCACTCGATGCGTTCGGGGCAGTCTGCAAGCCCTAGCGCGTCCTGCAGAGCTTCCTGAATGGCGCGAGTGTTCGGCTTCATCACGCGGAAGCGCTGATCGTAGGACTGCTTGGCGTTGTTGCCGGCCAGGTCGATGAGAGAGCGCTTCTCCCCGCGGGAGGGAACTTCGATGTGCACGCGGGTGGCGCGTGCGCCGGTGGCGGCGAGTTGTTCGGACAAGCAATTCTTCGAGGTTGGTGCGGTCTTCAAAATCGGTCGGCAGATAGATGTTGCGCGGCACATAGGGCTGGCCGATATAGAGCTGAGCGAGGAAGGCTGAAAAGAAGCTGCTCGGATCAAAGTCAGGGGAGCCGGGTTCCGAGACGGGGCTGTCGCTTACCGACACGGTGGGGCGGACTTGATCCGTCGCGCATCCTGGGGCATAGGTTGTGTCTAATCCAGACTGCACTACGTCCGCCAAACCCTCGACGGGCGAGACGCCCGTCGCTCCATTGTCGGGCGTTCGTACATTGTCAGAAGCGGTTGACACAGCGGTATCCGTTCCGAACTCGGGCAGGTCTTCCCAGAAAAATTCGCGGCGGTCGACGACTTTGCCGCCGCGCATGTGGAACAGGTTCACCGCCAGCATGCCGTTTTCGTAGTGGTAGCCGAAGACGTCGGCGTCGTCGCCTTCGACGCCCGCCATGCGCTGTTTTTCCTGGAGCTGCTCGACGGTGGAAATCAGGTCGCGATATTTGGCGGCGCGTTCGTATTCCTGTTCGGTGGCGGCGGTGTCCATGCGCTGACGCAACGAGCGAACCAGATCGGTTTGCCGGCCTTCGAGGAAGAGCTTCACGTCGCGCACGGCTTCCTGATAGGTCTCGGGCGTGGTCAGACCCTCGACGCACGGCCCCAGGCATCGGCGGATGTAGTACTGCAGACAAGGGCGCGGATGAAAGCGGGTCAGATCCACTTTGCAGGAGGGAACCAGAAAGTGGCGGTGGATCAGGTCGACGATGCGGTAGGCGAGGTTGGCCGGGAAGAACGGTCCGTAGTAGGCGCTGCCGTCTTTGCGCAGGCGGCGCGTTACATAGACGCGCGGATAGCGCTCGCCCAGGTCAATTTCACATAGGGGTAGGTCTTGTCATCCCGCAGAAGGATGTTGAAACGCGGCTTGCGCTGCTTGATGAGATTGTTTTCGAGCGCCAGCGCTTCCTTGTTGTTGGCGACCACGATGTAGTCGACATCGACCGCTTCGCGCACCAGCGTGCCGGTCTTCGCGTCGGTCCAGCGACCCTCGTGGAAGTAGGATGCAACCCGGCTGCGCAGGTTCTTGGCCTTCCCGACATAGATGACCTCGCCCTCGGCGTTCTTATAGAGGTACACGCCGGGCTCGGTCGGGATGGTGCGGATTTTCTGGAGGAGATCCACGGGAGACTTCTATTTTAGATGAGAGGTTCGGCATGTCAGTGTGTTACAATATTGGCGTATGAGTCACACATTGACAATTCGTCTTACAGAGGAACTTCTCGAGTGGCTCAAAGACCGCTCCCGCCGCACGGGTGTGCCTGTCGGCCGGTTGATTAGGGAACAACTAGAGTCGGCCCGAGCGAGTGACGGGAACCAACGCTTCATGCGCTTGGCGGGCGTATTTGACGGTCCCCCCGATCTCTCATCCCGAAAAGGTTACTCGCGGAAATGAAAGGTATCGCCGACACGGGGTTCCTAGTCGCTTTTGCGAGCCGGGGCGACCGTCATCACGATTGGGCCTTGGAAGTGGCGCGCGAAATTGCCATGCCATTGCTCACGTGCGAGTCGGTTCTGTCAGAAGTTGCCTTTCATCTCGAGTCGAGTTCTTACGCGCTGTCTCTCATCACCAAGGGGATGGTCCGGCTTGCTTTTGAGGTGCAATCGGAATCTGGATTCTCTTGCCGATCTGGCGGAACGGTACTCCGACCGAAGTCCCGATCTCGCGGATTTATGTCTGGTGCGCATGAGCGAGGAGTACCCGCGTCACTTCGTGATCACGACGGACGAAAGTGATTTCAGAGTCTACCGGCGGAACAGGCGTGAGATCATCCCCACAGTTTGCCCCCCAAGACCGTAAGAATCAGTCACCTCCCCTGATGACCGTATAAAATTTCTATCCCCAGTGTTGCCTTTGCTCTACATTTACGTAAGGATAACTATTTGCAGCATCCGATAAACCATTGCAAAACAACGGTTTACCGTTGATGGGATGTTTTTCGGAATTGGCATCGCCCGTGCATTAGTAGAGGGCGGGACGCGAAAGTTCATGGCCCCCCGGGACTCAAAAGAAAGCTAAGATCTTCAGGATGAATAGAGAGGAAGGAGCCCTCCAAGATATGACACGCACTTCGTTAGTGATTCTCTTAGCGACCGGCATGGTCGCATCTGTGGGTTGCAGCAGCAAAAAGTACGTTCGCAATGAGACGACCCCGCTGATTAACAAGACGAACGAACTCGACGATTTGACTGCGAAGAACACCAAGGACATCAAGGACGTCGATGCCCGCGCGCAGGCCGGAATTCAGGCCGTGCAGGCGAAGGCTGCCGAGGTCGACCAGAAAGCTCTGGCCGCCGGCAAGACTGCGGATGACGCGCAGACGACTGCCAACACCGCCACCAAGCGGGTCGACACTCTGACGCAAACCGTCGTGAATCTGGATAACTATCGTCCCGTGGCCGAGACGTCGGTACATTTCGGATTCAACAAAGACAACCTGACCAAGAAGGCTCAGGAAGCCCTGGATCAGCTCGCGACCGACGTGCCCGAATACGAAGGGCTACATCGTGACGGTCGAGGGCGGAACCGACTCGGTCGGATCCTCGGACTACAACTACGATCTGAGCCAGCGCCGCGCGAACGCCGTGATCCAGTATCTGGCGGCGCAGCACAACGTTCCAGCACACAAGATCTACCTGATCGGCCTGGGCAAGGATAAGCCGGTGGATTCGAACAAGACCGCCGATGGCCGCGCGAAGAACCGCCGCGTCGATGTTCGCCTGATGACGAACACGAGCGGGGCGACAACGCGACTCCGGCACAGCCGGCAGCTCCAACGGCGAGCACGCACGAATCCGCCGAGCATGTAACCAAGTTTTCCCTCCTCCCCGGAGGATCTTCGCCAACACAGGCCACTCACCCCCATGAGTGGCCTGCTTTTTTGTGTTTCGCAGGACTTTTCCCAGCTGTTATCTATTTGTTGAGTCTTCGAGGCGCAGTGCCACATGTTATTGGGATTACTTCCGATTGGCCGACAAACCATCAATTACTGATGAAAAGCCCGTTTATCGGGAGTGATCGTGGTCTGCTTCGGTCGATTTTGGGTCCTTCAAACCACGTCTGAGGTATTCACCAGGATTAGCCCTGACAACTCGCTTGAATGCCTTGCTGAATGCGGCGTCGGACTCGTAACCGACCAATCGAGCGACTTCTGGGAGCTTTTTGTCACGCCGTTCAAGTAGCTGCATCGCCTTCTGCATCCGCCACTCGGTTACGTATTCCAGCGGCGTTTGTCCGAGTAGCTCTTTGAAACGTGCTGCGAATGCGGAGCGAGACATGCCCGCCGCTTCGGCCAGGGATTCGACCGTCCAGGGTGTATTCACTCTGTCGTGAATGGCACTCAGAGCAGCGCCTATTTGAGGATCGAAAATTGCACGAAGCCATCCTTTGTTGCGTTCCGGTCCCGACGCGATATGCGCCCGGAGTACCTGGATAAACAGAACCTCGGCCAGCCGACTCGCGACGACTTCAGATCCCGGCGCCTGTTCTTCCATCTCTGACGCGAGCGCCTGCACTGTGGTGTGAAGAGCAAGCGTGCGAGCCTGATCGGCCTTCATCAAAATGAAGTTCGGCAATAACTGAGTGATCGGCCTCAGGCTGGCGCGATCGAAACTCAAGGATCCACAGACGATTGTCGTCGGTGCGCCACCGCCGCCACAAAGAGCGACATTTCCGTTGGCCTTGGCCCCGATCTCGCGGAAGCTCCACCTCGGACGTGTTCGCGGGCTGTCGCGCAAAACGATCGAAGTGCCGCGGGCCAGCAGAAAGCAATCGCCCCCGGTGAGGGGAATCGGCTCCGCAATCCCTTCCACACTCAGCCAGCAGTTGCCGCGCGAAAGCATGGCGAAGTGAGCCAAATCTGTGGGTGGCATCTTTTTGTCGGAAGGCGTGATTTTTTCTTCGGTCTGGTTTTCCTGTTTTACACCCCACGGGGCTGTGGCTTCGAGCCTGTGCAGACCGAAAGCGGTTACGTGCATCGTTTTAAAGATGTCTGTTATCGAATCCAACTTAGCCTCTATTGTTTGGACGAATGGGCAAAATATTAGGACTCCTGAGCAGTTCTCGTCCACCGTTGAAGAACTCTACTCTACTGTACCGAATGCTACACATCTACCGAAGGGGGTAATTATGGGAAAGCTTGAAGGAAAAGTTGCAGTCATCACGGGTGGATCGAGTGGCTTGGCGCTGGCGAGCGCCAAGCGGTTCGTTGAAGAAGGCGCCTACGTTTTCATCACGGGTAGGAGGCAGGAGGTGCTCGATAAGGCCGTCAAGCAGATTGGCCGGAACGTGACCGGCGTGCGCGGCGACGCGGCCAATCTCGACGACCTCGAACGCCTGTTCGATACGGTCAAGCGGGAAAAGGGCAAGATCGACGTCCTGTTTGCGAGCGCCGGCACGGGCGAAGCCGCCAAACTGGGCGAAATTACCGAGCAGCACTTCGATGCGGCCTTCGGCCTGAATACGCGCGGAACGGTGTTTACGGTTCAGAAGGCGTTGCCGCTGTTCAACGATGGCGGATCGATCATCATGACCGGATCCGTTGCTTCGGTGAAGGGTTTTCCTGGTTTTAGCGTGTACGCGGCGAGCAAGGCAGCATTGCGCTCCTTTGCACGCACGTGGCTCAACGAACTGAAGGGCAGGAAGATCCGGGTGAACGTGCTGAGCCCTGGGCCGATCGCCACACCGATGCAGGAAGAAGTTCTCACCAAGGAGGCGAAAGAGATGTTCGAATCGCTGATCCCAAGGGGAACCATGGGTCAACCTGAGGAAATCGCGGCGGTCGCGCTATTTCTTGCTTCAGACGATTCGAGCTTCGTGAATGGGGTGGAGTTGTCGGTCGACGGCGGCTTGTCCGCCATCTGACGTCTGCAGACCTCGGCTAGCGGCTGACCTTCCGGCCGACCGCAAAGTGATTTACGGCGGCGTTTGCGGTAGGTCGCCGCGAAACTGAACTTGATGTCCCGCGCCGCTGAAGGCTGGGAGTCAATACCAACACGGATCGGAGAAACACTGTGAGCTACGCAATTGTAGGATTCGGAAAGATAGGCCAGGCGCTCGCCCATGCCTTCGCCCGAAAAAAGCTGGACGTGACCGTTGCGAGTCGCCGGACTCCGGAAGAATTGGCGCCCCAATCTCGGGCGATTGGACCCACGGTCGTCGCCAAGTCGCTGCGGGATGCACTCGAGGCCGACACAATCATCCTCGCGGTCCCATTCGGCGAGCATCGCGAGGTTGCGAAGGCCCTGCCGAACTGGAAAGGCAAGACAGTCATCGACGCGATGAACGCGTTTGGAGTTCTCCCCGAAGAATTGGATGGTCTGCTGTCCTCCGCTTTCGTTGCGAGGTCTTTCCCTGGCGCCAAGCTCGTGAAAGGCTTCAATCACCTGGTGGCGGCCGCGCTGGCGACGGATCCGGTGGTCGAGGGCGGCCATCGGGTCGTCTTTCTGTCGAGCGACGACGAGAACGCGACCGCTCCCGTAGCGGCCTTGGCCAAACAACTCGGGTTCGCACCCGTCAACCTGGGAAAGCTCAACGAGGGTGGCGCGCTGGTGCACGCACGCGGTCGCGCTTGGGGTCAGCTCATCTTCCAGGATCTGTTCAAGAAGGAGCGATAATCGATCGCCCACCGCGTGATTTGGCCCAAGGAAGATGGTTCCGAAACGTCCGATTCGATCGGACACACTTGATG
Source organism: uncultured Acidobacteriota bacterium (assembly GCA_963745435.1). Lineage (GTDB taxonomy): Bacteria > Acidobacteriota > Terriglobia > Terriglobales > Acidobacteriaceae > Gp1-AA133. The sequence goes on from CAVUXK010000015.1 coordinate 342,479, forward strand.
TAAGGGAAAAGGGGAGATCGATGAGCATCGAAAAGAATGTCCAGATTGTGAAGAATTTTCTTGCGGCACTCGGCCGCCGCGATAAGCAAAGTTTGCTGGCGTTGTCTGCCGAAGATCTTGAGTGGATCATTCCGGGCGAGGACTGGCCGCTGGCGGGCACGCATCGCGGGCACGCCGGATTGGAGAATTTACTTCAGAAGGCTAACGAAACGATTGAAACTTCGTTCCCAGAGCCACCCGAGTTCGTAGCGCAGGGAGACAGGGTTCTGGTCGTCGGCTTCGCTACGGGGAGAATCAAAGCCACAAACAGGACGTTCGAGGACCACTGGGTTTTCGACATAACGGTTCGGAATGCCAAATTGACGAACGTCCGGGAGTATGTCGACACGCAAGCACTGGCGCGGGCCTCCGAGAGGGCCGCGAGCCCCAGGCTCTGACCCATCGCGCTGTTTCGTCTCGGCAATCTGAATCGGCGGATCTCGGTGAGTGCATGATCGCCAATGTACTCTCTGAGTCACGATCAGTAACGATAAGTCGGCTTGTGGGAAGGAATCCGTTGCTCCTCCCAGATGACGGGCAGTCCGGAAGTGATCTTTTCTTTACGCCAGAAGTCTCCGGAGAGGAACTGTTATTGGAGGCTGCAGACTCTGTCGGGCGCCGTTCCACATGCAGTGGGTACGGAGACCGACTCTTTCGGCCTCGTTAACTGATGGACGAGTGCGGCAGCGAATGGCGGGGTGCCTCTCGACTTCGATGCTACGTGGACACCCTTCTTGTGATCTTGCTTCAGAATCCAACCGAATTCCATGCGTTTGAAATCGAATGCGACTTGTCGAAACTGGATGGTCGAGAGAAATCCGTCGAAGGAGTAGATGGGAATCTCTCTCGTCGACAAGTAGACCGGTTCGGCGCTCAGGCTGGTGTCGCCCAGTTGCAGCGTATCGAGGCGGACTTCCTGCATGACGAAGCTGCCGCTGAGGTTGGCGAAAGCTCGAGCGCTGTCGGAACGGGGGATCCAAGGCACGTGAGAGGCCAGCAGAACCACTTTCTCCGCGCCGGTGTCGATCATCAGGCGTACGGATTTCTCACCGGCTTGCAGATCGACGCAGAGTTTGTTATTCGCCACTACAAACGGAACAGAAGACGGCAGCGGATCGACCGGACCGAACGTGACTTTTTTCGCCTCGTAGTCGATAGTGAAGCTGCTATGTGCGATGACGTCGAGGCCGACCAGAGCATCGATGCGGATGCCGGCGCGCTTGGAGACTTCTGACAAGTCCTGAACAAGACTGCGGACGTTTGTTGCGTGGACGGGACCGACCTCGATCTCCGGTAGCGTCACCGCGAGGCTGGAGACTGTTCGGTCGACCGCATCCAATTCTTCGAGATGTCCGGATAAAGACAGTTTCTGGGCAAGGTCCCGATCAATCACGCTGGGATAGGCTCCCGTGTCGATGACCAGGTTGCGCTTTTCGAGCGAACCGATGGATCCCTGCACAACAATCAACTGCTGCCCATAGATCTTGAATGGCAAGACGTTGGCGGGCGTGCTCGAACGCGCCCAGACAGTCGCACAGATGCACAAGAGACCCAAAGACAGTGACGCGAAAATGTGTCGCCCCATGACCCCACCCCTTGCAGCATCTGCTGCGGGGTAAGAGACGAAGAATGTTCAAGTTTGAACATGTCTGGTATCTGGATTCTGTGGAGATTGCAGGTGGCTTGCCGGTTCACTTATTGGCCACGCGGCAGAAATAATTCGGAGACATTTTTGAAATAAGTTGAACCAAAGCGGTGCGGCTTTCGTCAATTACCTGCAGGTGGGGACATCGATGCGGCCGGGCTCGTGTCGCGTGTTTCGGTTTGGTCCGTTCGAGGCGGACGTCCAGGCAGGAGAACTGCGCCGGGACGGCGCCAAAGTGTCTTTGCAGGAACAACCTTTCCAAGTCCTGTCTGCTTTGCTCGAGCGGCCGGGGGAACTGGTGTGGAGAGAGAAACTGCGGGAGCAGGTCTGGCCGGAAGATACCTTTGTTGAGTTCGATCACGCACTGAATACCGCCGTCAAAAAAATCCGCATCGCCTTGGGGGACTGCGCGAATTCTCCGGAATACGTGGAGACGATTCCGAAGCGCGGATACAGGTTTTTGGTTCCCGTGGAAGTTGTCGAAGATTCAACGTCCAAGATCGTTAAACCGGTGACTACGTTTGGTTCGCGGGTATGGACGAGACGAAATCTCGTCACAGTAGCGCTGATGACGATCGTGCTGTTGACGACGGCATTGCTTGCCTTGCGGTGGAGGAGCGCACGGGATGCTGGGGACAAGAGAACTGTGCTGGCGGTTCTGCCGCTGGAGGACTGGAGCGACGACGCGAGCCACGGATTGCTTTGCGAGGGAATTACCCAGGAGTTGATTACGCAGTCCGGAAAGGCGGACCCGGCGCGGCTTGCCGTCGTGCCGCGCGCGGCTTCGGCCCCGTATCGTCATACGGCGAAGACGGTGGCGGAAGTAGCGCACGAGCTGCGGGCTGACTATCTGATGGAAGGAAACGTGCGCGATGATGGCGAGCGCGTCAGGGTTACAGTGGAATTGATTCGGGTGAAGGATGAGGCCCGGATTTGGGGCGGAGATTTCGATCGGGAGACCGGAGACTCCCTTGAACTGGAGAGTGATCTCGCCGCTGCGATCACGGAGAAGGCGAGGGGCGTTCTTCTTCCGCCTGCAACCACTGAGAGGCCGAGATGAGTTTTCCCGGCCTGGTCGGAAGTTTTCGACCTGCGCGAACAGAGGTAAAATAGAGGGGATGTTGCCACGCTGTATTCCGTTGATTATTACACTGCTGCTGGCCGCGGCTGCGGCGCAGCAGCCTACGAAGCCCGCCAAAATTCCTCCGAACCAGCCGCCACCGCGTTCCGATCAGGGTTCTGCCAGTGATCCGGTGCTCAAGACGCGCCCCGGCGATGGGCCGCAGAGTTCCAGCAAAGATGCTCCGCCGGATCTGACTCCTCCGCAGAACGACGCCAAGGATCATCCGGAGAGCGATTCCGCGCTGCATGAGGCAGAAGACGCGGCCGGGCTTTACGAAGGCGATGAGATCGGCGGCGTGCAGGAATTCAAAGTGTGGAATCCGCACAAGGCGGAGAAGGACGTCGAGGTTGGCGACTTCTATTTCAAGCGCAAGAACTATCGCGCGGCGCTCGACCGCTACCGCGAGGCGCTCTATTTCAAGTACGACGATGCGGTCGCGATGTTCCGGTTGGGCGTGTGCCAGGAAAAGATCGGGGAGGGTGAAGAAGCGCGCAAGGCGTACGAATCATACTTGCGGATTCTTCCGCACGGCCCGTTTGCCAATGAGGCGCACCAGGGTTTGGACAGGCTGAAGTCGTTGGCGCCGGAGGTTGAGAAGAGGCCATAGGCTTCGCGTAGCCCCCCTCGCCCGCTCATGAGTACCAGCTTTTGAGTTTCGCTCTTGTCCGGCGTACGAGGGCGAGACGCCCTCGCGACTGCCGCCGGGACGGCGGCGCTACCCAGACAATTACGACTTCTCAATTCTGATGAATTCCCCTGTGGTTGCGTCCACTGCTACCTTCAGTTTCGCGTCCGCGCGGCTGGTGCCGTAGATCACGTGCCAGACCAGATTGTTGTTCACGCGATCCCATTCGAGGATGTACATCACGGGAGTGTCGGCCGCTTTGGCGAGCAACTTGTCACCGCCATGTTGCTGCGCGACTTCGAAGGCTTTGTCGGAATCGATTTTCAGGAACTGGAAGTCGAAGGCCGTGGTCGAGGCGTTGCTGGGATTGTAAGTGTCCTCGATACCGGGATTGACGCCGCGATCGGTGCCCGAGCCGGACCAGGTGTAAGGCTTCGTCCCGCGCTGGGCGACTGAGGCAAAGCCAGCGTGCCAGATTGCGGATTTCCCGTCGCGGCCGTTCGAGTCGTCATTGGTTGAGGACTCGAGGCGGTAGGGCCGGGCGTCTGGTCCCCAGCCGTGCGCTGATATGTACAGTTTCTGGATCGCGCTGCGGCCCGTGAGGACTTCGGGCGGTTTGGGCTGTGGCTTGGCGGTTTCGGCAGTTTTCGGAGCTTCGGAATTGCAGGCCGTCATCACGGCCAGTGCAAAGATTGCCAGGAGCAGCTTTTTCATCGCTACCATCCTGTAGTAGGTTTGAGAGCTGGATGCAGCGCTCATTCTAAACGAAGGAATCAACGGCGCCATGGATTTCTATCTGCAGCGACTCCAGGATGCTATCGTCGGCGCCACCACAGGCATGTCGCCGGAGGCTTTGGCGCGGCGTCCGCAGCCGGACAAGTGGAGTGCGGCGGAAATTCTTGAGCATCTTTACCTGACTTATACGGGAACGACCAAGGGATTCGAAAAATGCATTGAGGCCGGCGTGCCGCTGGCACGACCGCGCACCTGGGGAGATCGCGCCCGCACTACCGTGGTGGTTGGCTTGGGGTATTTGCCGGAAGGAAGGAAGTCTCCCAAAAATGCCGAGCCGCGCGGGATTCCCTGTGATCGCGTGCTGGCTGAATTTTCGGAGAAGATTGCCGCTATGGATGCGGCGATCGCGAAAGCTGAGGAAAAGTTCGGGAGCCAGATTCCATTGGTCGATCATCCGATCCTTGGTCCGCTGCGCGCGGCGCAATGGCGGAAGTTTCATTGGGTGCACGGGAGGCATCATCTCAAGCAGCTGCAGAGACTGCGCGGCTGAGCTACTAGTTACGAGCAGTTGCGTACGTCCATCAAAGTCATCTGTTTGGCTTGTCCTGCGATTGCCTTAGGCTTCTCACTTGGATCGTGCAAAATCTTAAATCGCAGAGGGCGCAGAGAACAGCCGCGGAGTACGCAGAGAGGAATCTTCCGGCAGTGAATATGAGGGTTCGTTGGAAGATGTTCACTTTGTCTCGTGATCTGGACAGTCGCTGCCACTTGCTCATTTACACCTCACTGCTCGCAGCTTTATTAACGATCATTCACATCTAAAATCGCGTTTTGACATCGCTACGAGCAGCCGCTACGTTAAAGCATGAGTGCAAATGCATTCCTCAATGACGTCGATATTGATTTTCTTCACGACATAAGCAGCCGCTTCGCAACCGAAGATCCGCTGCACCAGGACCTGGAACGAATCATCGAATTTGCTTCCGCTGTCGTCCGGTGCGATTCCTGTTTCATCTACATTCGTGAAGGCGATGACCTGGTGTTGCGGGCTTCGAAGAATCCGCATGGCGAGGAAGTCGGGCGGCTGAAGCTGGCGCTGGGGCAGGGAATTACGGGATGGGTGGCGGAGCATCGCGAGCCGGTTGCGGTGTCGGAACATGCCTGGCAGGATGCCCGCTTCCGCACGTTCCAGGAATTGCCGGAAGATTCGTTCGAGGCATTTCTGTCGGTGCCGATTCTTTCCCGTGGGCGCGTGGTGGGCGTGATCAATCTGCAGCATCGCGAGCCGCACACGTATACCGCGAGGCAGATTCGTTTGGTTTCGACGATCGGGTTTCTGGTGGGCGCGGAAATCGAGATGGCGCGGCTCGAAGTTGAGAATTCACAGCTGGTGCAGAAACTCGAGACGCGCAAGTTGATGGAGCGCGCGAAGGGAATTCTGCAACGCGATCTGGGGCTGGATGAAGAGCAGGCGTATCTCACGTTGCAGCGGCAGGCGCGGCAGAAGCGGAGAACGCTGAAGGAGATCGCCGAGGCCGTGGTGTTGGGCGAGGAGATACGGCGGGGATCGGGGACAAACTAGAAGCGACCCGCCAGTCGCGACGCCTCTTCCTACTCCCTTTGGGCCAATGAGTGCAATGGCTTTGGAAGCTGTAAAGTGACGTCGCTCATGCGCGGGGAGCGGCTATGGGACCACTGTCACGTCCAAGGACCCCACCTCTCCTGAATCCATGGTTGCGGTAATGGTCGTCGTCCCGGTTGTCAAGAGGGTAGCCTCACCGACGTCGTGGACGTAGTCGTTGAAAAACTTAAGGATCTCGGGCTTGCTTGAGCCCCAAGTCACGTAGACGGTGAGATCCAACACATTGCCATCGGAGTAACTTGCTGTCACTTGAAAATGCTGGTCTGGGTTCGCGGTTAGGCTAAACATGCCTTTGTCAGTAGAAGTAACGGCCAGTGCAGGTGTCTGCCCTACGACCACCAGGGTCGTAGCCGTTTTTCCGCCAAAGGATGCGGTGATCGTGGCCGAACCGATCCCGGTACCGGTGACCAGCCCCTTCTCCACTGTTGCAACAGTGTCTTTCGAGGTACTCCAAGTCGCAGAACTGGTCACATCTTTGTAAGAGATCTGAGTGGCGGAGTCTTGATACGCTGCATTCGCACCCACCAGAACCGTACCAGCCACTGCGATGGAGGGCGCCGAACTAGGCTGCAGGGTGACCTCTGACAGAAAGGGATAAGTTGGGGTGGGACCGGGATTGCCGGGATTACCGGGACTGCCGGGACCAGCGGGAGTTGCGCCCGGGTAGCTGCTGCTACTACACGCGACCAAAGTGAGAAGGGCCAGCAGAACTGGCAGAGCCTTGCGATTGGCCGGCGAAGTCCTTTGCCTCATGATGTTTCCTCCCTCACGTCAAGCGAGTGTGCTGCTTTGTCCTGACTTTGTATCGCTCCTCGGGCAACGTACGCGCCCGCAGCCGTTCTGCTCGGCATATCCCCGACGAACAGCGGTGTGCCTCGTGAACGCAGCGCTCGATTAACTTGTTCTTGTAAGGCCCCAAAACGGCTTCGAAAGCCTAAGGCTTAGGAAGGAAAAGATGGTCTAGGAACAGGGTTCCCACAACGTGTCGACGATAGTGTTCCCAAAGGGAGCCATTGTCAATGGTGCATCCGACTTGCGGCTTCCTTCAGTTAGTCTGCCGTACCACCTTGGAAGTGGTTTGGCATTAGGATTGTGGTGTTTCCCCGGATAGAAGTCCACTTCGGAAAAGAAGGAATGAACGACCACCCCCAGTGCGAGCACACCAGCGGCGAAAGGCACAATGAAGACGTTCATTGTGATTGGCATTTTAAGATAGCTGGTGAAAAATCGCCATTGCACCAGTTACATGCTGAGGACGCCTCTCCGGAGGCATCCCTTGAAACAGCGCCTGTCCGACTTCCGATCTGTCAGCTTGCCAATCGAGCCACCGCACCATCCTTCATATCCGCAGCCCGCGGATTGAGCCAGTCCGGCCCGACTATGCCTCCGAGCCGCCCGCTTGCTTGCTCGATCTTGCGCACCACCTGGAATGCCGCTTTTCGCGCCCAGGACGGTCAGTGCTTCCCGCGCAGTCGGCGTGATCGGTTGCTGGCCATCGGTTGGAATCCCATCGATTGCGGCCGCCGGAAAACCAGCCGGCAACGGCAACTCCGCCTGCATTGCGATCACGCCTTCGACTCCCCGCTGCCGCAATTGCGCGAACTGATTTTCCTGGCGGTCGGCGGAGCGATCGTAGGTGGCGATGATCAGGCAATAGTCGTGCTCGCGAAGAAAGTCTTCGGCGCCGGCGGCAATGCGCGCGGCCGGAGCGTGATCCGATGTCGGGCATGAGCATGGCGACAGTGTAGGTGCGGCGAGTGCGCAATGCGCGCGCCGAGTAGTTTGGCCGGTAGTTCAGTCGGCGGGCGGCGCGCCATACCCGGTCCTTGGTTTGCTGCGGAATGGACATGCCGGCAGCCGAGTTGTTGAGAACGGCAGAGACCGAGCAGGGCGCCAGGCCGACGTACTCGGCGACCGTGCGCAAGGTTACGGGCTGAGCTTCTCGACGCGATGCGGCAGTCTTCTTCAGCATGAGCTTTCTCCAAATAGATCGTCGTTGTTAGAAGTCGTTATTAAAAATGTCCGCGGGGACGATTGGTCGTCGCCCCGCGGACGTTGGCTGCACTACGGAGTTGCGTTGCTGGAAACTTCTGCGGCCTTGGCGGGCCGCTTGGCTTCTTGCGGAATTGCTGCCGGGAGGGAAGGCGTGAAGTACAACTCTTCGCCTTCGCCTCCGATGATCATCGAGGTGACGACCCATTCCTGGCCGCGTTGGGTCAGGAGCAGGCGAGGCGCTGCGGTGGAATCGACGATCGACGACGAACTTGCCAGCACGATCGCGCTCGGTCCGCCGTTCAGACTGCGGAGAACCACTGTCCCCGTCGCATGATGCTCGACGGAGTAGCTGTAGTCGCCCGCGGGGAGCTTGGCTGCGCCCCAGCGGACTTCTCTGGGCAGAGTGAATTTTCCTCTTGCGTCTTCGGCGAATGCTGCGGTGGGCAGCAGGCTGAGGCTACTTAGTGACGATAAACAGAAACTTCTTCCAAGAACCGCTCGTGTAGCGCATGAAAAGCCTCCTAAAGAGTCGAGTGCCGAGGTGTGCAAGCTCAGCGCTTGCGTGCTCGTGCAGGTGGTTGTAAGACGACGAGGTCAGGAGGTGAGACGGAACAACGGGCGGAGCCCGCAAACGTAGTTCGCACGATCCTTCTGCTACGTTGCAGGCAGGATGGAAATAGTATGCGAGAGCGGACGTGGTCAGTCCAATTCAAAAAATCTATGCGGGACATCGCGGAGGTCTTGTCATGAACAAAATCCTGGCGCGAAGATTTTGAGATTTCGAGCCTAGTGTTGTCGAGCGCGATTGAAGCTTGCGGGCTCACGCCCTCTGCGCCGGGTGCCGTCCCTACGGGACTTGCGTTGCGCTTGCCCTTTTCCCAGCGCTTACGCGCTGGGCTAATGAATTTCGCCGCTCCGCGGCTTGGCGTTTTCACTCGGCGGGGCGCTGCTAGAGAAAACAAAATCCCGGCGCGAACGCCGGGATTCTAGAAATACTGCCGACCCATCCTACTCGCGCATGGACGACGGGACGCCGGCGCGGCGCGCCTGTTCCTGCAGGTCCTCGAGTTGCTTCTTGGTGTCGTCGAGTTTCTTCTGCTTGTCGGACATCTGATCTTTGAACTGAGCGTCTTCCTTGTCCCACGCGACCGCATTGCGCAGGCGGTTGCCCGCGTCGGCGTAGAAGGCGGCGGCGCGCAGGCGGTATTCGCGATTGGCGAGGTCGATTTCGTGGGTCAGCATGTCGATCTGGTTCTGCTGCTCGTGAATTTTTTTCTGCCACTCCTTAAAAATTTGCTGCTTCTGCGCCTGCTCGTCGTTCGCGGATTTCTTGTCTTCGGCGTTGGTGGACTTTTGTGCGGGCGCATTTTCGCCGGAGCCCGCCGCTGGCGTCTTGTCTGCGGATTCGGCTGCGGGAACCGGCTCGCCGCCGGTCGCAGGCGGGGTGGCGTCGGCAGATTCCGCAGGCGCCTGTCCCACGACAGAGATCTTGTCGTCTGCGGGAAGATTGTCGTTGTCGTATTTCTTGGCGGCCGGAGCCTTCTGGCCCTTCTGTTTGCGAGTTTGGCGGGCTATGTCGCCCAGAGATGCGTCCTGCGCGACGGCGACAGAGGCCAGCGTTGCCAGGAAAATTGAGATGCCTGCGAGCCATGCGATGCGCTTCATATTCAGTGTCCTCACAAAATTCGCGGCAGCTTTCCGCCGCGTGAATGTCTAAGAACCGGCCGCCGAAACGGCCTGTGCCTTGGTACTCTCAGCGAGAAATCCGCCGATGGTGTGATCCAGATGCTTGGCCTCGGCCGCGATGTCGGCCGCAATCTGCGTGGCCAAACCGGGGTCGCGATTGACTGCAAGATGCTGGGCGTAACCCGAGATGGTGATCAATGAGGTGCGCAACGCCAGGGCCATCTCTGCCGACAATTCGCCGCGCAGTTCGATCTGATGGCGGATGGTCGCGATCTCCGTTTGATCGGTGATGAGCAACGCGACACCCAGGGCCGAACCATCTGCGGCCGGAACGCGGGACGCGGTCACTTCGAGAATTTTCCGTTCCCCGGCGGGCGTGCGATGCTCGACCTGCAGACCCTGCACGGGCTTGCCTTCGCTCATGGCAAAAGCAATCTTGTCAGCTAGTGTCGTCTCCCCCGAACCGCCGACGATCACGGTATGGCGAAAGAGTTCTTCCGCGTTCATGCCGGTCGGCGACGCCGTTCCGAGAATGTTCTTGGCGGCCTGATTGGCCTGACGAATCAGGCCATTCGGCCCGAAGAAAATCACGCCGCTCGATAGATTCGACAGACACGGCGGCGCTGATATTTTCCGAACTGCGGGCGCGGCGGCTCTCGGCGTCGCGCATGGTGGAGAGCTCGTGCTTCTGCTGCTTCAGTTCCTGGATCACCGCGTGATAGGTGTCTAACGGAAGCTGCGAGGCGTTGCCCGCGGCGCTGGGCTCCACGGCGCTGTCGCTGAGGCTCTTGCGGACGCGCCGCATCATGAACCCCGCCATCACGATCGCGAAGCCCGAGGCGAACAGCAGCAACACCATCTTCAGGAAGATTGGATTGGTAAGCAGCTTCATAGCAGCCTCCAGTACCAATCCAGAAATTGCTTACCGAAGAAGAAAGCGACCATCGCCATGCTGCCCAGGAAAACGCCGAAAGGCATTTCGTAGTGGCGATACATGGTCTGGGCGGACTGCCACGCGCGCTTGCGCGCTTCGGCCAGCGTGCTGTGCTGGCGGCGGACGAAGCGCCGCGTGCGCTTGATCCACACCAGCAGGATGGTTCCGACGCCGAAGATCGATCCTGCAATGGACGCGGTGAAGATCGTGAACACCGTCAGCTTCACGCCCAAAAAGGCGCCGATCATGGCCATCAGCTTCACGTCGCCGAAGCCCATGCCTTCCACACCACGAGCACGCAGGTAGATCGCGCTGGCTCCGTAAATGAACGATGCGCCGACCAGGGCGCCCAGCAGGGAATCCGCGAGCGACAAGAGGCGCGAGGAAACGTCAGAGCTCACCGGCAGTGAAACCACGCCGGGCAGGAACTGCGAAGCAAGGTCGTTCACGGGCACGAACAGGCTGAACAGGATTCCGAGACCCAGGCCGGTCAGCGTCATGCGGTCGGGAAGAAGCTTGGTTTCCGCGTCGGTGAAAATCAGGCCGAGCAGCAGGAACGCGAGCGTGCAATATTTCAATGTGGCGAGGCTCCACCCGAAGAACCAGGCGCAGGCCAGGAAGAGAACCGCGTTCAGGACTTCGACCAGCAGGTAGCGAGGAGAGATCGGCTCATTGCACTGGCGGCAGCGTCCACGCAATAGAAGCCAGCTGAGGACCGGGATGTTGTCGTAAAAGGCGATCGGCTTCTTGCATTCGGGACAAGCCGACCAGCGCGGGCTTCAGTACCGACAAATCCCGTGGCAGTCGATAGATACACACGTTCAGAAAGCTGCCGAAGATCAGCCCGAAGACGACGCTCGCCGATGCCAGTAAAGGATCCACGCTGTTAGAACGTCAATTTTGTTGACGGTTGTCCCTTGATTATAAGGTCGGTGCCGGGGCACATTCGGAGTACTGAAGTCACTGTCCTTTCGAGCAGTGGCTTGTAACGATATGAGCGGCAATGACTTGTGGGCCAGCGTGGCCAGTGATGACGGTGGTGCGTATGGTGGCTTGCAGCCTGCGGCTAGGCGCTTTCCGGAAGGAACAATGAAAACGTAGTCCCGCTGTGGCCGGGGCGGGCGCAACTGCGCACGCGTATCCGGCCGTGGTGCTTGCGGATGATGCCTTCCGACAACCACAGCCCGAGCCCGGTGCCGGATTCTTTCTTGGTGGTGTAGAAGGGCTCGAAGAGACGGGTCTGATCCTCAGGCGACATGCCGGTGCCGGTGTCGGCAAGGGTGACGCGCACGCCCCGTCGGCCTTCGCCGGAGTACTCGCGGCCGGGGAAGACACGCAGGCGCAACCGGCCGCCCCCAGGCATGGCGTCGGCGGCATTCACGATCAGGTTGGCGAACAGGTGGCGGAGTTCGCCGGCAAATCCGTGGATTTCACAGTCTTCGCAGAAATCTTTCTGCACTTCGATGTGACCGGTGCAAAGCTTGGCGGAATAGAGCTGCAGCACTTCGCTGAGCGTCGAAGAAACGTTCAGGGCTTTGGGCTCGGAGACTTCGCGGACGAAGCCGAGCGTTTGTTGCGCGATGTCGGCGATACGTTGCACTTCGCGCTCGGCCATTTCGAGGTGCTGGTCGGCGCGGGCACCGTCGTGACGAGCCAGGTAAAGCAGGTTCGTGATGGCTTCGAGCGGGTTGTTGATTTCGTGCGCGATGGCAGCCGTCAAGCGTCCGGCAGTGGCCAGTTTTTCGCTGCGTTGCAGGGCGTGTTCGGCGCGGAGCTGCGCCGTGATGTCGCGTGCAATGGCAGAGGCCCCAATCACGGTTCCTTCGCGATCGCGCAAGGGTGACACGGAAAGCAGAATGGGAACAAGCATTCCATCCCGGCGGCGGCGCTGCGTGTGATAGCTTTCGATGCTCTCGCCCCGTGCCAGCTTTTCAAGATGCGACCGTGTTTCGTGAGTGCGGTCCTCCGGCACCGTGATGAAGACGGGTTTGCCCAGCACTTCTTCAGCGCGATAGCCGTAGAGTTGTTCGGCGCCGTGGTTCCAGCTGGTGATGATTCCTTTGGTGGTCGCGCTGTAGATGGCGTCATCCGACGATTCCACGATGGCCGCCATCTGTTCGTGAGTCTGGTCGGCGCGCACTTCGGCGCGGGACTTTTGCCGGGCCAGGCTGGCGGCGAGCAGCGAGATGATGACGAAAATAGCGAGACGGCCGAGGTCGGAGGCGCTGATGCCCATCGTGAAACGCGGCTCGAAGCCGATGTAGTCGATGGCAATGACCGAGAGGGCTGTGCCGAACACGGCAGGACCGAATCCCAGGAATCGTGCAATCGCGACTACCGCCAACACGAAGATCGCAAACGGATCGCGATGCATGAGGCCGGTAAGCGTCCACACGGCCACCGCCGCGCCGACCGATAACAAAGCTCCGCCATAGCGCATCGGCCAGTTGAGCCGAACGGAACGCGTTAAGACGAATCCATTTTCCGGATCACGATGCATGAGAGCGATTTCGAGCACTTCCCCAAACGAGCACTTAAATAGTTCGATGCTCATCCACATCTATTCGGCTGTTTGGGAGTATCGAGTGGAATGTAACAAGGCGAGTTTTGGGGCGCAATTGCACGAATGGGGGATATGAACAAAGAAAGGAATGCGCAGGTGTTACGGTGCGCACTCCTTCGTCAAAAAATCCGCTTGCCACCAAACGGCAGCCTGTTACTTTTTCTGCAGCGACTCGACGTACTGGTTCAGGTTCGCGATGCGCTGTTGCACTTCCGCATCGTGACCCTGGCTCAGATGCCGGAACAGGGGGCCCCACACCGGCATGTCCTTGCTGCCGTGGGCGGGTGTTTCCGCTTCGCCGCGCAACACGCTCGAAACGTGGAGCGACGGATATTTGCCGCCGTTCTTGGCGGCGAGTCCGCTGAGATCGGTGGGTGTCACCTTCAAAGCGGAGGCGGCCGGACCGGCGCCCTTGCCGTCGACGCCGTGACATGCGGCGCAATAGCTGTTGAACATCTCCTGCCCGGAAGCGGCACTGGTCTGCTTCACCGGGACGTGCTTGATGACCTTTTCCTGCGACGGCGCCGCCTCCTGTGCGATGGCGATCATCGCCAGGGCAACAATTACGGCGCCCAAACCAAACCATTTACCTGCTTGCATGATTCCTCCTAGAAACTGCCGTACGACAAACTGCTGCCAACTGGCTAGTGTAGGAGGGAAGCCCACGCCCGCATGTGCTGAGTATCACATCCACATGTGATCGCGTCACAGGGGGTCCGGCCCGAATCGCAATAAGTCACCCTGCAGCAGGAGGCTGCGCGGATCGGGTTGGGGCAGCGGACCATTCCATCGACCCCAGCCCTTTGGTACCAGGCGGGTGCTGGTTACGCTTCCCGCCGGCGCTGTTCTTGGCTTCGTCTTTCACAACGACGGCCGCGGAGGGAATGTGCGCGATATCGCCAGACGAGTAAAGCTTCCATTCGAACAATGAGGCTTCCAGGGACTCGGTCAACGTCTCGGTGGGCAAGAGGCAAAAGACCCATTCGTGGCGCGCGCGCGCGAAGTGTGCGGGTATCGAGGTGTTGGGCTCCGAAATCCGGAGGGCTGGCGCCGTACTCGCGGGCGATGCGAAGGGTGTGGTCGGTTGAACCACGATCGACGATGAGGATTTCGTCACAGGGCCGCAGGCTTTCGAGAGCGCGTCCGAGATGACGCGCGTCATTGTGCGTTTGCAGGAAGGCGGTGATGGGCGGCATGGAAGAAGCGATATCAGAACATAGAGCGTCGTGATCGGCAATCAAGGAAAAAGGGCACGGCTGGAACCGTGCCCTTTGCGCACTCCGCGGAAGCGAGGGCAAGATGCCCTCGCGACTGCCGGCGGGACGCCGGCGCTACGGTAGGACGCCGGTGCTACCGTAGTTTTCGCAGCCTGCGCGATCGTGCGCTTGTGTCAGCCGTTTTTTACTGTTGCGGTCCGGAGTCGCTGGGCGGCGGCGAGTCCATCTTGTGACGATGAGAATCCGGGCCCTGCGCCGGGATTACTGTGACCGGATTCTGCAGCGTGAAGTTCAGCACAGTTTCCGTGGGCAGCTTGATCTGCTGACCCTTGGTCGCTGCCTGCACACCGCCGCCGAGGCCGCCTCCGGCTGCCGCGCCGATGCCTGCACCCTTGCCGCCTCCGGCAATGCCACCGATGATGGCGCCGATGGCTGCGCCCGCGCCAACTTTTTCTGCGGTGTTCTTGCCGCGTGAACTTCCCTGGCGCTTGTACTCGTCGGTCTGGATCGAGTAGGACTTGCCGCTCACGGAAATGCGATCGAGTTGCAATACGAGCACGGATTGTCCGGCAAATTTTCCGGCGCTCTTCACGTCGACGATGTGGCCCTCGACGTCGTAGCCGGAAGGAATGGCGATTTCTCCGTCAACCGAGAGGGGAGAGTTCAGAGTGGCGCGGAAAGTCTCGCCGGGTTGGTTCTTCTCGGAATCGATCGTGTCGACCAGGCGCACGGACAAACTCGTGCCGGCGGGAATGGTGACCTTCTGCGGCGGCGGTGGTGGCGGAGGAGTCGCTGGAGCAGGGGGCGTCACGGGCTGCGGCGAATCCTGATGAGCCATGGCGGCGCCTGCGCCTGCCGCTCCGGCTGCGGCCATTTCCGTGGTATCGCGCGCCACGACGTTGCGCCGCTTGGGCGCGGGTTCGCGTCGGCGAGTGGGTGTGGGCTTGGGTGCCTCTTGCGGCGCTGGCTGCGGTTCGGGCTCGGGTGCGGCGGCCGCTACTGCTGGAGGCGGACCCACCTGCAGGTTGTTGACAACCTGTTTCACGCCGGGGATCGCCGAGGCATAGCGCGCGGCAGCTTCCCGCTGGGCATCGTTATCAACGGAGCCCGACAGGGTCACGGTGCCGTTGGCGGCTTGCACGCTGAGCTGCTTTCCCTGCAAACCGGAGTCGGTGTTGAACTTGTCCTGAAGTTGGCTGTTGATCTGGGAATCATTCGGAACTGTGTTGCAGGCCACTGTGCCCGCGACCGAAATGAGGAGAAGAATGCAAAGACATGCCGTGATTCTCGCCTTCATAACGCAACTCCTAGGCTAGGTATGGTTTGGATAATACTAGTTTAGATGCTTTGAGGTTGTCTCGCTTGCAGAAAATCGGGGTGGTGAGAAAGGGTTGAATCGTTAGCCGAAAAGCGGTTTCAAATGCGAAGCTTCGCCCTCAGGGCTACGCGCAATGCTACGATTTCGCCGGGGTTGGGCGAACAGACGGCGCACACTGGCGAGAAGGCCTGTTAACAACAGTTGGAGACAATGCCTCTAATCGCGGTACGATTGCAATAGTCCTATGAACCGCGCCCGTGCTGTCTTCGGCTTCATCTCCTTCGGTGGATTGCTGATATTTCTTTCGCCGTACTTCATTCACGAGGCGGCAGTCAAACACCTTCCGTGGTCTGTCCCGATCATTGTGATTCCGATCTACGCGGTGCTGTCATACGGCGCGTTCAAATTGTTCTGGCCGCACATTATTGGAAAACCCCGAACGGGTAGTGGACAGGACCGTCAAAAGTAGTCAATGAGTGTGATGGCCTGGTTACAACAGTTATCAACATCGGAGCGCAAAACATGCTCATCTCTGCATTCTGGGAAGCGCGTTGCAACGCCCACAAATGTCCCGCTTACTTATAATCCCGGCGAGGTTCTCTCAAATGACCACCCGTGTTGTTTCGGCCTTCGTGCTTCTTCTTGTTTCTACCTACTCGGTCACGCAAACCCCATCGGCTGGATTCGACGGAATTGAAAAGTGGAAGGGTACATTAACGGCGACAGCCATAGCCTCGCTAAAGAGTTTGTATTCGACTGATCCGCCTGCGAGGCTTATGGGCAAAGACCAAGAGCCGACACCCGACATCGTCCCTGAGACGGATTTCTGGCAAAAGCTGGTTTCTTCGGGCATGACCGGCTTCGAGGTCCATACCCTCGGAGAGCAGGACCAGCAGGGGCTCCATGTTGTGAGTCTGTCAGTTTCCATGAAGACGAAAACGGCAGACGGTGCGCGATCCCGCTACGTAATGGAGCAGCAAGCGTGGCAACGGCAGGGTGACCAGTGGCGCATCGTAATGGCGGCGCATTCCGATGTGGTTAAAATGCCTCCGGCTCTGAAGCCAAATCCGAATCTCTATAACAAAAACGCAGACGCCAAAGTCGAGATTGAGGAAGCCGTGGCCAAGGCGAAAAAAGATCATCAGCGTGTAATCCTGGTCTTCGGCGGAAACTGGTGCTACGACTGTCACGTGCTTGACCAAGCATTTCATCAGACGGATGTTGCTCCCCTTTTGGAAAAAAATTTTCAGGTTGTGCATGTAGACATCGGCGACGACGGAAAGAAGAACAATGATTTGGCGGCGGAATACCAGGTTCCACTCGAAAAAGGTGTCCCGGCTCTGGCAATTCTCGGCCCGGACGGCAAGCTGCTGTATTCGCAGAAGAATGGCGAGTGGGAGTCAGCTCGGGTGCTTGATCCTGACGACGTAATCGCATTTCTAGATAAGTGGAAGCCCTGAGGCGACAACGCCTGTTCACCAACTATTGAGATTCATCCTGAAACACGAAGTGCAATAGCCCTGCCCTTCGTCAACTGGTGTAACGTCCCCATTTCACCAACTACGGCTCGGGCAGGGGTTCTGAGTGAAATCGCCATGATGACATCAACTATCAAGCTTCTCCGGATAGCCCGGTGGATCACTTCCGGTTTGCCCGTTACTCGGGAGCGTCAACAAGTTGGGGCCCACATCTCTGGTCTCTTATGCACCTTTCATCTCAAAATCTCAATGATCGAGAGCGTGACAGAAACGGTGAGGGCGAGCGCAAAGAGCAGGTAGCACGTCACTCGCATCGCTTTTTCTTCATGCCAAGGTCGCATGTGTCCTCCACACGTTCACTTTGTTTCAGGCATTCCCGAACGTCAGCACCGACAAATCAATCCGTCGGCTTGTAGGACCAGGCACTCACGATCGGGATTACGTTGACCACAGTGTTTGACAGCGCCACTTCGGTGTGGACTCGCTGCGGAAGTGTTTCCAGGGTCGCCGAGTTCTTCCCGGGAGACGTTGTACCGCTGAGCTAGTCGTGTGTAACCCCCTTATTCAGATCACAAATGGAATCCACCGCGCTCGCACTTTCTGCATGTAGGCGGCGTATTGTGGGTCGTCACGTAAGAAGTCTTCTTCAACCATGCTCTTGACCGGAATGAACCAAAATGCGCCAAGCCCCATCAGCAGCGCATTCAAGGGACTGAAAGCGCGCAGTACGAAAGCAATGTTGGTAAGCAGCATTCCCGTATAGACGGGATGGCGCATATAGGCGTAGGCGCCGGTGTGCACGAGCTCGCGTTGAGCCGGTACAAAACCGATGTTGCGGCCGAGGCTGAATCGCGCCCAAACGACCACGAGCAAGCCCACCGCGGCAATCGAATCGGTGATCCAATTTGCAGCCAAGGGCCTGCCTTTCTGCAAGAAGCCCAGAATCAGGATTAGCCAGTACGTGGCTACAAAAGCCAGCAGCCAATACAAAGGGTTGGGCGTCACCCGTTTGGGCGGGCGGCGAACGATCATCGTTACGACCACGATCAGCGTGTTGACGGCTGCTGCGATCAGCGGGAATCCGTGATGCCAATGTTGATAGCGGTAATAAGCGACATAGACCAGTGGGACGCAGGCGATGGCAGCAATGGTGCGATCCAGCCACGGCTGGGAGAGCACGCGAATGAGATTGAAGGAATGAGTTTGCGCCGTTGCTGGCGCGATCGCCTCGTTGGCTGTCATAAGTCACCTCGCAGTTACCATCTCTGTCTCAGAACTACATCCGTCGCGTCGCGATCTTCGAACCGAGTAGCGGCGGCTCGCCGGAACCCTTGACATTGGCTTGAGGGGGGAAATGTCGAGCATCCTCTTCTGTTTCGCCCCTCTACTGACAACTGCGGAAAAGCTCCGCAAAAAAGGTCCAGAAATTTTCAGGTGGGAGGCAATTCGGGCTTGTGGGCTCCCCACTTGCTCGAACATCACCAATGCACCTCTTTGCACGCAAGCCAGAGATAATCCGCCCTACTGCAAATCACTGAGTCTCTTGTGGTTGTGCGATTTTCGGGTTGGGAGAAACTTATTCCTGCCCGCGGTGTTCAGCAAACCTAGGACCCATCGAGGGTGAGTCTCCCCAAAAAGGAGACGAGTGGATCGACCGCGAGCACGACGGCCACTAAACCGTTGCTTTCACGGTACTCCACGAACGTCACCGAAATCCCGGTTGAGCTATGCGAATCTGGCGCTGTGTGATTACGAGTTCATTGCTGCTCACGTTGTGCGCGAACGCCCAAAATTCGGCAAACCCGTCTTCGTCCCAGGCAACGGCGCAGACCCGAGAATCAGCCGAGCCGTCTAGCCCGGCTTCCTCGCGCGCGCAGCTCGAGCCGCAGCCGCCAGACGCTGCGCTAGAACCGACAGCGACATCTGCAAGCATCCTGCCTGCGTTGGCACCTTCCGCCACGATGGACAAAGTGGTGGATCGTGCGATCGAGCGAGAGCACGCTCTAATGGAAGTGCTGAAAACTCGCACGCCCTTGGTTGAGACCTACCTGCAAGATTTGAAGTTCGACCCGGAAGTTGGCCCGGTACCGGTGCAAGACCATTACTTCCTCGGCCGGATCGATCTGGCCGAACGCAGGGACCGCAAGGACTTTCTCTCCAAAGACACCAGCTTTGAGAGCCGACTTCTGGGCGGCTTCACCAAGTTGTATAAGCTTGAATACAAACCCATGGGTTTCTCATGGATGATCTACGCCGACCGCGATGACTTCAATCGCGAAACCTACGATTTCAAATACTTGCGTCGCGAGTTCCTTGGTGACCTCCGCTGCATCGTCTTCGACGTGTCCCCCAAACATGGCACCGGTAAGGGCCGCTTCCGTGGCCGAATTTGGGTGGAAGACCAGAATTACAACATTGTTCGTCTGAACGGCTTTTATGAACCGCGCCCCCGCAATGCCTACTTCTTCCATATGGATAGCTGGCGTTTGAACCTGATCCCCGATTACTGGGTACCGGCTTACGTCTACAGCGAGGAAGGTGATTCTAGCTACCCTTCAAAGGACAAGATTACTTTCAAGTCCGAGACCCGGCTCTGGGGTTATGACTTGAAGGGGGATGGCCAGAACAGCGAATTGACCGAGGTAGTGGTGGACTCGACGATAAAGGACGAAAGTTCGGTGACGCGGGATGCTTCTCCGCTGCAAGCACAGTGGCGATGGCAGCAGCAGGCAGGAGACAACGTGATCGAGCGGCTGCAGAATGCCGGCCTGCTGGCCCCCGAGGGCGAAGTGGATAAGGTGCTGGAGACCGTTGTCAACAATTTGCTGATCACTAACAAGATCGAACTGCCGGGCCCGGTGCACGCGCGTGTGATGCTCACTTTGCCACTCGAGACCTTTAGCGCGGGCAACACCATTGTAATAAGCCGAGGCCTGCTGGAGGTGCTTCCGGATGAGGCCAGCCTGGCGATGGTGCTTGCTCGAGAACTCGCGCACATCGTGCTCGGGCACAACATGTCGGGCAAGTATGCATTCTCCGATCGCATGTTGTTCTCTGATGAATCCACTTACCAAAACCTGGGGTTCCGGCATGTTCCTGAAGAAGAGACTGCGGCTGACGAGAAAGCGATCGAGCTGCTGCAGAACTCACCGTATGCCCAAAAGCTGAATACGCCAGGTCTATTCCTGCGCGAGGTGGCGAAGCGAGGCCGGGCTCTTTCGGCGCTACTGACTCCGCATCTGGGGACTGGTTTCACCGACCGGAGTGGTGCCATGAATCGTATGGCGGGATTGATGAACTCTGCTCCGGTCCTCGATCCCAACAAGCCGGACCAAATCGCAGCCCTGCCTCTGGGCGGACGCGTCAAGCTCAATCCCTGGGATGACCGTGTGGCATTAATCAAGACCGTGCCGATGGCTACCACCTCGGCGCGCTACAAAATGCCGCTCGAGGTGACGCCATTCTTCCCGTGGCTTAGTCGCTCCGGAGCAGTCGCCAATCCAACCGCTACGGCGAACGCCGCGAACCCAAGTCCAAGCAATTAGAACGGAAAACGTTGCTTGGATTGTCGGCTTCGGCTAGCTCAATGAGCGTAATCGCCTTCCATGAGAAGGCCGGTCGGAGTCAAGTGGGTTGTTTTATTTTTTCGTTTGCCGACACTTTTGGTGGCCGCGATAATGATCGCTCCGATGGCAACGCATTTCTACACGTCTCTTCCGTTCCATCGTCGGCTGCTTTTGACCAAATCTGGATGACCGTGGTTGCGTTCTTACCGATCCCTACCATTTGTCGCGGCAGTTAAGGCGATCTCTCTCCGCTTTCGTGTTGCAGACGAGCGAAGTGTTCTGGCAACCCATTGTCGGATGTTGAGCAGTTCTTGTTACGGCAGCACTCCGAGCCCGGTTGTAAGACCGGGTTCGTATTGTTCGCTAGTCTCCCGCCGTTAAATAAGTTCGCGGGGCTACTGCCCAGTCCCCGAGAGGGTCACCACCTGCGGGCTGGTCACTGCTGAGTCGGTAAACGTCAGAGTTCCGGCCACTGGTCCGGTCGCCGTGGGCGAGAAGGTTACACCGACTGTGCAACTCGCTCCGGCGCCGATTGTCGCGGCGCAGGTGTTGCTCGCCACACGGAATCCCGTGCTCGCGCTGACGCCTGCAATCGTAAGAGCGCTGCTCAGACGATTCGTCAAGGTTACGGTTCGCGTGGAGCTCGTGGTCCCCACCCTCACCGTGGAGAAATTGATGGAGTTGGAGGAAAAGGTCACCGGCGCGCTGCCAGTTCCCGACAGACTCACCGTTTGAGGACTGGTAAGGGCGCTATCGGTGAACGTCAACGTTCCCGTAGCTGAGCCAACGGCCGTCGGTGAGAAGGTAACGCCCACCGTGCAGTTCTTTCCTGGCAGGACGCTCGTGCCGCAAGTGTTGCTGGCCACGGCGAACGGTGCGCTCGCTGCGATGCCGCTGATGTTTAGCGTTACTGCCTGACTATTGGTGAGTGTCACAGTTTTGGCAGCGCTGGTATTGCCTGCGACTGTGGTGCTGAAGCTCAGACTTGCTGCCGAAAGAGCTATTGGGGCGCTCCCGGTTCCCGTCAGGCTCACCGTTTGAACCCCGGGAATGGCATTATCGTTGAACGTCAATGTCCCCGTAGCGGAGCCAATGGCCGTCGGAGTGAAGGTAACACCCACCGTACAGGTCTTACCCGCCAAGACGCTGGTGCCGCAGGTGTTGCTGGCCACGGCGAACGGTCCGCCCGCCGTGATGCCGTTGATGCTTAGCGCCACCGCCTGATTGTTGTTGAGTGTCACCGTTTTGGCAGCACTCGTATTGCCCACGACTGTGGAACTGAAGCTAAGACTTGTCACCGAAAGAGTGACCGGCGCGATGCCAGTGCCGGTCAGACTCACCGTTTGAGGATTGGTGACCGCATTATCGGTGAAGGTCAAAGTTCCCGTGGCTGAGCCAAGGGTCGTCGGCGAGAAAGTAATGCCCACCGTGCAACTGGCGCCAGCCGCGACGGCACCGCAAGTGTTGCTGGCCACGGCGAACGGTCCGCTGGCCCCGTTTACCGCAACATTACTCACGGTCAACGTGGTGGTCAGGTGATTTGTGAGCGTAATCGTGCGTGTGGAGTTCGTCGCCACGACAACATTGCCGAAGGTCAAGCTGGTCGGCGAAAACGTGATCGGCGCACTGCCGCTTCCGGAAAGCGGGACGGTCTGCGTTCCAGCATTGTCCGTAATCGTGACGCTGCCGGAAGCGTTTCCAACCACGGTCGGCGTGAACGATACCTGGATGGTGCACGACGCGGCGGGTGCCATCGGAACGCTGCAATTGTTGGTCTGGCTAAATGGCGCTGTGGCGACCACGCTCGAAACCTGCAGCGCCCCCGTTCCGTTGCTGAGCACCGTGATGTTTCGCGCGCTGCTGGTTGTCCCCGCGACTTGCGCCGAAAAGGAAAGTGACGTCGGCGTAATCGAAGCGTGCGGCGTAGTGCCGGTGCCATTGAGCCTTACTACTTGCGAAGTACCTAAGTTATAGGAATCGTCGCTAACGTTCAGCGATCCGGTCACCGAACCGGCGACGGATGGCGTAAACGAAACCGTAACGGTGCAAGTGGTCGCGGCAACAAGAACGGAAGGGCAATTGTTGGTTTGAGAGAAGACTCCGGATGTTGCGAAGCTCAAGCCGTTGATCGGGCTACCGCCGAAGTTCGTGACGGTGATCGATTGGGGGGCACTGATAGTGTTGACATTCTGAGAAAAAGTCAGCGAAGGCGGGCTGAAACTGATCGCCGAAGGACGCGGCGCTGGCACCGGAACCAGTGTCGCGCCGAAGACGTAATAGGAGCCGAAGCCGTTCGTCAGCCCACTTCCGGAAGTGACAACCTGCGTCATATTGTCGACGATTTGCGCGCCTCCGCCTCCGCCTCCGACTAGCACCATACCTCCCAAATCGACTGCGATGCTGTGAGGAGTTGCGCCACTACCCAAAGAAACCTGGGTCCAATTGGCGCCTGACATGTCATCGATGCGAATGGCAGAGGCGGTAGGAATGCTGGCGTCGGCAACGTAAATCCTGCCGGCGGTATCCACGGCAACCCCGACGGGACTCGCGAACGAAAAGATGGAACTGCCGATGACGGGCGACTGCGTCAACGTGGTCCAACCGCTTCCGGTCAGATCGTCCATGCGAACGATGCGCTTGTTACCGGTATCGGCAACGTAGATCGAGCCGAAGCTGTCGAACGCCACCGCCGTCGAATACTGCGCGAACTGACCGACACCGGATCCGAGGCCTGTCGTCGCCACGGTCCAGTTGGTGCCGTTCATATCGTCGATGCGGACCAGGCGGGAGTTGCCTGTATCCATCACGTAGATCTTGCCCGCGGCATCGACACTGATCGCATTGGGATCGTTGAATTGCCCATCGCCGCTTCCGTACGTGCCAAACGTGGTCCAGTTCGTGCCCTTGAAATCGTCGATGCGAACGATGCGGGAGTTGTAAGTATCTGCGACATAAATACGGCCGGAAGAATCTACCGCGATGCCAAGAGCTCCGTAAAACTGTCCCACCCCGCTGCCTTGCGTACCGTATGTCGTCAGGTTCGTGCCGTCCAAATCGTCGGAGCGTACCAGTTGGCCGGTATTTGAAAAATACAGCGGCGTGTACGCCGAGTTAAATGCGGTGGACCCGTTGCCGATCTGGGTGGGTGTTGAAGAAACCTGTGAGGTTTTGCCATTAATGGCTTGCGGGACGCCATTCAGAGTCAGAGTACCGCGAAATGATCCTTGGAATGTGTACACACATTTCACATTGGTACCGCTGCCGGCGCAACTTTCCACCAGGGAACTGCTCGTGATGGTGGCGTTGATTGCCATACTGTAGTCCGTAGATTGAAACGTGAGAGTGGAAGCGCTGATGCTCAGGGTGCCGGGAGGATTGGTCACCGAACTTCCTGTGTTGGTAAATCCACCTTGATCCAGGTTCGGCGGATATGGAACCGGGGCATACACGCCCAACGTGGCCGGCAAGCTGTGCGTGAGCGACGGGCTGGTTCCGGTGATCGCGAGGGTGTAGGTTCCCGGGGGCGTAGTGGAGCTTGTCGTAACGTTCAGCGTACTACTGCCCGCACCACCGGTAATGGAACCCTGGCTGAACGAGGCGGTCGCGTCCGTCGGCAAGCCGCTCACGCTCAAAGCGATATCGTCAGTGAAACCGGACACCGGCGTAGATGTCACGATGTAGTTCGTGGGATTGCCCTGCGTCACGTTCTGCGTAGCGGGAGTTACGGAGAGAGCGAAGCCTGCCGGGGCGATAACCAGGGTTACCGTCGCGGACAGTGTGAGGTTCGGGCTGATGCTGGTTGCGGTGATCGTGATCGGATAATTGCCGAACTGCGAGTTGGATCCGGTCGTGATGGTCAGCGTGCTGCTTCCAGATCCCACAATCGAGGCTGGAGTGAAGCTAGGGATCGCATCCGCGGGAAGTCCGCTTGCGCTCAAATTGACGGTACCGGTGAAACCTGCCAACGGGGTCACTGTCACGTTGTAACTAACCGCGCCACCCTGTACCACGCTTAGCGAAGATGGCGACGCCGACACTAGGAAGTCTCCGGAAGGGTTGACATAAGAGAGTGCGCACCCCCCTCC
The DNA here is from genome assembly GCA_963745435.1 of uncultured Acidobacteriota bacterium. Classification (GTDB taxonomy): domain Bacteria; phylum Acidobacteriota; class Terriglobia; order Terriglobales; family Acidobacteriaceae; genus Gp1-AA133. Next base: position 367,130 of record CAVUXK010000015.1, read on the forward strand.
TTGAGCATTCACCCAGTTCTGCTGAACCAGGTAATCTCGGGCACCGAGAGTCATGTTGTACGCGGAGCCATTGCTTTCTGTATTAGTGTTCCCGAACGTCCAGGCACACTTGTCGGCGTTTTCCGCGCCATTGCTGTCGTACCACGCGTTTAGATCCGGATCCGTGGCCGTCTCCTCCAACTCGTGCGCGATGACGGAAACCATGGCATCCGCCCCCGGATCCCCGTTCGGGCTATTGTTGGTCTGTATGGCGCATTTCGAGAGAGATGGACCAGAAGCATTTCCCACAAACGAGTACTTGATGTCCCAGTTAGTTCCTCCACTCGGGAAGCTGCCGTGGTTGTGCCATCCGCAATATGAAGTTAGAAACCCGGAAGTCTCGTTGATGCCCGGAGCGGTCAGCACAAAGTAGAGGGCATTTGTATCCGGAGTGCCACCGAACTGGACCAATCCAGTCGCTACGATACTGGCGATATCGTTGTCTGTCAGGGAAGTACTGGTTCCGGCTACTGTGGTCTGTCCCGCAAACGTGACGGCGTTGGGAACAACGCCAGTCGTGTCGCCGTAGGTAGTGTTGATGTTGAAGTAGCCGGAGCCGCCTTCGTTGCTGACGAAGTCAGTGAGAATCGGAGGGCCGGTTGGGTCGAGCCCGTTCCAATCACCGTACCAGATGTAATAAACATTAACCGTGTGCAGCACCGGCCCGTTGTGATAGTTAATGCCGTTGCCGGTGTTCACGGTTCCCGCTAAGCCCTTTGGGGGAGTTGCTCCTCGGATTCGATCGCCGCGGCCGTTGGGCCGTACATCCTGGTTCTGACCTCCGCTGCCGTGAGCCACGTAGGCTGTCATGAAAAAAACGCCACAAGCTAGAAGACTGGCAGCAAAAAGAGAAAACCGGATGCGCATGACCTCTCCCTTGATACATCACTGTCTCCGTACAAGGTTCTGTCGTGCATACAGAGGGCCGGCAACCAACTACAGCTCACTCCTTCATTAGCCTCTTCTTGTGTTCAACCGGGACGGCGATTCCGGTAGTTACATTGATTGGCGTATTGTCCGAGCGGAATCCAAGACGCAAACCAACGAGTCCGAAGGGGCTCATCGAACGATTAGGTTGTCTTGATTTCGAGAGCACCACGAATGCAGGAGCACTCGTTTTCCGCGACTGCCGCGAAAGGCGCGAAGTCAGAAATGCAGATGGTACAAATGCAGACTGCAAGCTGACGAGGTAAGAGCCCATGGGGGTGAACTCTCCTTCTTGCCTGCGAATGTTTGTGCTTAAACTAAAGAGGGTCCCAAAATGCTGGGCCGACTCAGTCGGATTTTGGACTCTGCCCAGAGGTAAACGGTAAACCTCGGCTGAGTGTCGGCAGAATACAACGGCGCGAATAGTAGTCAAGCAAAAAATAGATCTATCAGTCTATTTTCTTAGTCACACCTGGGCGATTGCGGCAGCAAACTAAAATGTTTGAACGCCAGTCGAGAGCCTCAAGAATCGTCACAGCACCGATCAGTTCAAAACTCACGCGGATCTGCCCGGCATTCGTGCAGTGTTTGTCACCACGAAAATGTATACGTGGCGTTCAACCGCTTCTTACGCCGTTCTTCATCGTCTTTGAGAAGCCGATCGAGAACCGAAGGCGCGGTCGTGCATCAAGCGAACTTCATTCAGCTTTGGTGCAGGAATTTGTAGTCGAGGATCGAGGCCGCCAGGCCGGAATTGGGTTCCTCGCCGTGGGCTTCCTTGGCGCGGATGACCTTGCCCTGACAGAGAACGTTGCTGTTCTTCTGGCCGGAAATTTCTTCGGGCATCTCGAACACCATCTCCACCAGCGCGTTGACGGGCAGCTCAGCGGAACCTTCAAACAGAACGCCCGACTGGCTGATGTTCAGGATGGTGCCTTCGGACCACGTGCTGAGATTCTTCACGCGATAGCGCAACGGCACGCTGAGCTTGAGACGGCGTGCGCGCGGCACCCACGAAGGTTTCTTCTCGCGCGTGCGACGGCGCGTGCCCGGTTCCGCTGCGGTCAGCGGAACTCGTTCGGTCCGGCGCATGGTGTCCCAGTCGTACTTGTATTCGGCTGCGCAGAGCAGGCACACCTGGTAATAGTGACCATCGGCCGCTCGCCGGGGCCAGGAGAACTCGTGGGAACAACGCCCGAGCCTGAGTACATCCATGAGTTTCTGTGGCATGATTTTTACTGCCGGCGGTACAGCCCGGACACTGGCTATGATCTAACGACGGGCACCAGTTGAACAGGTTACTTTCGTTCGCGACCTCGGTGCGAGTGAGCGTAAGGGCTGAGGCTGCAATGGCTTGGCCTGTGGGTTTCTCGGCTGCATGTGGCCTTGTGTATGATCGCGGCATGGCCGAGGTGAGTGCATTTGTCCTGGCCGGGGGACTTAGCAGCCGGATGGGCACGGACAAGGCGTTCGTCGAGTTTCGAGGCCGGACGCTGCTCCACCGGGCTCTCGCTCTGGTTACGGTGATTACTCCGAGTGTCTTCATTCTGGGAAGCCGGGCCAGGTTCGGTGCCCTGGGCAAAGTGGTGCAGGATGAATTTCCCGATCACGGGCCGCTGGGCGGAATTCATGCGGCGTTGCGCAGTTCGACATCGGATCTGAACCTGATCGTGGCGGTGGACATGCCCTTCGTCCAAGAAAGTTTTTTGAAATACCTGCTGAGCGAAGCAGAGAAGGGCGACGCGGTGGCGACGGTGCCTAAGGCGGCAGGGAACTGGCAGCCGCTGTGCGCGGTGTATCGAAAAGCGTTTGCTGATCTCGCCGAGACTGCGCTGCGAAACGGGCGCAACAAGATTGACCCGTTATTTCGGGACGTGCCGGTTCGTGTGGTCACGGAAGATGAACTCGAGCGTGGGGGTTTCGATGAGGATTTGTTTCGCAATCTGAATACGCCGGAGGATCTGCGCGCCGCGGATGCTCTGCAAGCTCGAGACTGAGAACTGAGAACTAGAAACCGAGAACTGCTTTCGAAATGGCCGACGAGAATCAACTCGCACCCTACATCGATTTCCAGCACGTGAGCAAAGCGTTCGGCGACAACCGCGTGCTCGACGACGTGAGCTTCAATGTGCGCGCGGGGGAGACGGTCTGCATTCTGGGCCGAAGCGGTGTAGGCAAGTCGGTGTCACTGCACCACATCATGGGATTTCTGAAGCCGGATGCAGGGCGCGTGATCGTTGCGCACCAGGACATCACGGATTACAACGAAGTGCAACTCGAGGCGATCCGCAAAAAAGTCACGATGGTGTTCCAGAACGGAGCGCTGTTCGACTCGCTGACGGTGGGGGAGAACGTGGCCTTTCCTCTACGCGAACGCAAGGACCTGACGGAAGATCAGATCTACCAGATTGTTGACGGCTTGCTTGAGATGGTCGGGGTTGGCCACATGCGCGATTTGCTTCCGTCGGATTTGTCGACAGGGATGAAGCGTTCGGTGGCGATTGCGCGCGCGCTCTCGGCGCAGCCCGAGTGTGTGCTGTATGACGAGCCTACGACGATGGTGGATCCATTGATGGCGCAGTTGCTGGGAGACCTCATCAAGCGGCTTAAGATTCAATTGCACCTTACCAGCGTGGTGGTCACGCATGATATGCGTCTGGCAAAGAAGGTCGCGGACCGAATCGTATTTCTGTACGAGGCGAAGGCGATTTTCTTTGGGACGTATGCGGAACTGGAGAAGTGCGGGCAGCCGATCGTGCAGGAATTTCTGGAATTGGATGAGTTGAAGATGGCCTAGTTGGATGGAGCCAAGCTCCTGGCTGGCGATTTTGGGCGAACAAACGGCGCACACTGGTGAGAAGGCCTGGTTACATCAGTTACGTAGTTGGAAATTCCTCAAAATCGACGTAGCTCACCAAGGAGGTCGGGAGTTTACATCTCTATGAGCGCGCCATTCCTGCAAGTCGCTCAGCGGGCATTAGCGACAATCAGCCCCTATTGATGCGGCATACTGGACGAGTAATGGTTCGCGACCAATCGCCAGCGCCCTTGCTGCTTTACCCACACTCTGGTAAAGCGAGTGTCGTGGGGAACTGCGTTGCCTTTATCTTGCCCAATCATTGTTGAGCGGCCAGTCTCTACCGCCGCATTTCCATAAACGCGCACTCGGACGTCATCGGTGGTTATGGACTGAAATGTCAAATCACCTGACGTGAAATCTGAAATCACCTGCGGTTTAGTTCGCACTGTCCCACTCGGCCCTACTCCGATGAAATCATCAGCGTAGATCCGTTCTAGCGCCGCCGCATCCGCGTGAATCTGTGCTTGTATGCGTTCGTTGTCCAGTTTCCTGATGAACTGCTCAACGATCCCTCTTGGATCTCTGATCGCGCCCTGCTCTTGACCTGAGGCGATGGCGGCCGCCGAGAGAGTCACGACGGCTATGGCAAATATTTGTCTCATGAAGAGCCACTCTAAATGATTGCGCTTAGACTGCCCAGGTGGATGGATGCGAAACGGGGATTTCTGGGAGATCATTTCCGCTGGATTCTCCCGCCCCACAACTCAAGTTCCGAAACTGTCAATTTGGCGAAACATCGCCATTTCACCAAAATCCCCTACGTCGTGACCGGGCCGGGGGCATATTGGTGTAATGGCCTGTGGGTGTTGAAAAAGTCCAGGATCGGAAGGAACTGTTCGCCGCGATGATCGGTGCAATCGAGTTTCCTCCCCTTCCGCTAAGAGGCGGCTTGCAGAGTAGGTGTTATCGGTCGGCTGAGGAATCGCACCAGTCGCTTGATGTTCTGGGCCGCCGCTGCCAGGAAGAACTGCTCCCGCACGAACTTGAGTCTGCGCAGGCGCAAGCGGCGCAATCCGATCTGATTCTTGAGTTCCGCGAACAGGGCCTCCACCTTCTTTCTTTGCCGCTGGGCATGGGCGAATGCGGGCGTGTTCGCCAGCTCTCGTGCGCGTTGCCGGGCTGATTCATCCATGTGGATGGCAAGATAGCGGAACACTCCGCTGGTGCATTGGGCTTTTAGCGCACACGCACCGCAACGTTTGCGGGTCCCGATGTAGGCGTAGGTACGGTTCCGCAGGCTGCGGCCACCATAGTTCAGTTGCTGCCCCGCCGGACAGCGATAACTGTTGCTTTCGGGTTGATACGTGAACCGCTCGGGACCGAAGAACGGGCTGTTCTTTCTGTGGATACTGTCGCGAGTCCGCATATAGGGCGTGATGCTCCGATCCGCCAACCATTGCAAAAACTCCCCGTTTCCGTAGGTCGTGTCGGCCGCTATCGATTCTGGCTCTCGTCCATGCCATTGCGTGAAGCGCGTGAGCATGTCCTGCGCGGCCACCGTTTCCTGACTCATCCGTGCTGCGGTTGCTTGTACTCCCACGATCACGCAACTGTGGTTGTCGACCAGATAGTTGTCGTAGTACCCCAGTCGGGCCGGAGTCCCACCCTTGGTGGCATAGGTAGAATCTGGATCCGTGGTCGACACTTGGTCTTGCTGATGCACCGGCTCTTCGGTGGGATTCTGCTGCTCCAGTTCGACCAAGTACTGACGCACGGTTTGGTTCACCTGCGCTGCTTCCGCTAACTGCTCGCGCGGAATGCGGCTTTCCTTCGCCGCATTCGCCTCTACGAAACTGCCATCGACTGATAGGTGCTTGCCCTGCACCAAGCCTACTTCCACGCACTGCTTCACGATCTGTTCGAACAGTTCCTCGAACAGCTGCGATTCCTGAAACCGTCCATGCCGATTTTTCGAGAACGTGGAGTGATGCGGAACCTCCTGATCGAAACCCAGACCGGTGAACCAGCGCCACGCCAGATGCATGCGCAGTTCCTCCACCAGCTTGCGCTCGCTGGTAATGCCGTACAAATAGCCGATCAGAAGAATGCGCAACAGAAGCTCAGGATCAATCGAGGGCCGTCCCGTCTCGCTGTAGCTCGCTTTTAGCCTCTCCCGCACAAAGGCAAAGCTGATGTGTTTTTCGATGAGTCGCAGCAGGTGGGTCTCAGGAACCTGATCTTCCAGGCGGAAGTAATAGAACAAGGCTTCAGAGCGGTCGTGTTGCCCCATCATGATCAGCCGACCTCCGACGATGAGAATCAAACAGAGCATAGCGAATGCTTCCTTCTAGCATGCTTCTGCTGAATCTCATCCTGCTAATCGACGTGACTTTTTCAACACCCACGCCTGATTACAACAACGACGCCTTGACCTGCCCCGATATACTGGCTCCGCCATGCAGAGCGAGCCTCCAGCGCTGATCGCAATGACCACGACGACTACCACGCGAATCGGGTGGGCAGCACAAAAGACGGTATGCAGTTTTTCGTCACGACACGTTCATAGCCGCTTAGGGAATGAGCCTGGGCGGGAGTACCTAGCTGTGTTTCTCTTCGATTCAAATGGAAAGTTTAGCGAAGCGCGAATTGACGACCTCGGTCCTCGCGCCACATTGAACCGCGAGGAAGCGCGGAGGATTCTGGAAAAGAGGATGGCGGAGCTGGGGCCGCTGGATTACGGACGGATTGAAATTCAGCCTTTCGCAATAGAGCGATTTGGCACTACTTTCGGACTAGTTCCACGCGCACCAGAAGGCGAGGATGATGGGTGGTGGGTCGAGCTGCAACCCGGAAATTACATGGCTTTCCATGAGCCTTGGGACAGCGGCGAGTACGATACCTAACCCGTCGAGGGTCAATGGGTGTAATGGCCTGTGGGTGTTGAAAAAGTCCAGGATCGGAAGGAACTGTTCGCCGCGATGATCGGTGCAATCGAGTTTCCTCCCCTTCCGCTAAGAGGCGGCTTGCAGAGTAGGTGTTATCGGTCGGCTGAGGAATCGCACCAGTCGCTTGATGTTCTGGGCCGCCGCTGCCAGGAAGAACTGCTCCCGCACGAACTTGAGTCTGCGCAGGCGCAAGCGGCGCAATCCGATCTGATTCTTGAGTTCCGCGAACAGGGCCTCCACCTTCTTTCTTTGCCGCTGGGCATGGGCGAATGCGGGCGTGTTCGCCAGCTCTCGTGCGCGTTGCCGGGCTGATTCATCCATGTGGATGGCAAGATAGCGGAACACTCCGCTGGTGCATTGGGCTTTTAGCGCACACGCACCGCAACGTTTGCGGGTCCCGATGTAGGCGTAGGTACGGTTCCGCAGGCTGCGGCCACCATAGTTCAGTTGCTGCCCCGCCGGACAGCGATAACTGTTGCTTTCGGGTTGATACGTGAACCGCTCGGGACCGAAGAACGGGCTGTTCTTTCTGTGGATACTGTCGCGAGTCCGCATATAGGGCGTGATGCTCCGATCCGCCAACCATTGCAAAAACTCCCCGTTTCCGTAGGTCGTGTCGGCCGCTATCGATTCTGGCTCTCGTCCATGCCATTGCGTGAAGCGCGTGAGCATGTCCTGCGCGGCCACCGTTTCCTGACTCATCCGTGCTGCGGTTGCTTGTACTCCCACGATCACGCAACTGTGGTTGTCGACCAGATAGTTGTCGTAGTACCCCAGTCGGGCCGGAGTCCCACCCTTGGTGGCATAGGTAGAATCTGGATCCGTGGTCGACACTTGGTCTTGCTGATGCACCGGCTCTTCGGTGGGATTCTGCTGCTCCAGTTCGACCAAGTACTGACGCACGGTTTGGTTCACCTGCGCTGCTTCCGCTAACTGCTCGCGCGGAATGCGGCTTTCCTTCGCCGCATTCGCCTCTACGAAACTGCCATCGACTGATAGGTGCTTGCCCTGCACCAAGCCTACTTCCACGCACTGCTTCACGATCTGTTCGAACAGTTCCTCGAACAGCTGCGATTCCTGAAACCGTCCATGCCGATTTTTCGAGAACGTGGAGTGATGCGGAACCTCCTGATCGAAACCCAGACCGGTGAACCAGCGCCACGCCAGATGCATGCGCAGTTCCTCCACCAGCTTGCGCTCGCTGGTAATGCCGTACAAATAGCCGATCAGAAGAATGCGCAACAGAAGCTCAGGATCAATCGAGGGCCGTCCCGTCTCGCTGTAGCTCGCTTTTAGCCTCTCCCGCACAAAGGCAAAGCTGATGTGTTTTTCGATGAGTCGCAGCAGGTGGGTCTCAGGAACCTGATCTTCCAGGCGGAAGTAATAGAACAAGGCTTCAGAGCGGTCGTGTTGCCCCATCATGATCAGCCGACCTCCGACGATGAGAATCAAACAGAGCATAGCGAATGCTTCCTTCTAGCATGCTTCTGCTGAATCTCATCCTGCTAATCGACGTGACTTTTTCAACACCCACGCCTGTTAACAACAGCTATCATCTGAGCCGTTTTATGTTTCGGTGGGAGGTGGCGGTCGTGGAAGAGTCAGAAACGAAATTGACGGAACTTCAATTCACGATTCTCGACGGAATGGCAGACGATTACGAGGATGTTGAACAACTGTACCTGTATGCGAACGGCGAATTTGCTGAGGAGATAGCAAACCTCCAGTTTCCGCGTTTGTCGGCTCAGGTTCGCTTTCCGCTACGAGACATAGTGGATGAGATTACGAAAATGCTTCGGGAAGACTATATCGAGGCCAAGTACTCCAATGACGAACAATTGGCCCCTCTGCGCCCCGTAGATTTCACTGCGCTTCACCACTACTGGTTTGGCGCAACTGGCAAGGGGATGCAAGCATGGAAGGCTTCCCGCCTGATGAATCGTAAAACGGGTAGGGCTTAACCTCTGTCAACCCACTACAACAAAAACCCCTCCGTGGCGACTGCGCTGGGGGTTCTGAGCGTAACGGCATATTTTCGTAAAGTGACAGGAACTATTACTTAGCTTTCGGCTTTACCCGTTCTGGCGTTCCACGTCATCCAACCAAAAAAAAGTCCCGCCAGCGGCCAGAGGACTGCGTGGAAGAGTAATTTCCTTGCGGAGAGATCGTGAGCGGAACCATTCCAATACTTCCAGTCGAGGTAATCGCCTAAGGTTGTGACAATCCACATCCCGCAACCCCAGCCAAGGACGCCCGTCAGCCACATGTGCTGTGAAAAGGTGAGGCTTTGCGCGATGCCATCGTGCTTCCCCAAACTGCGAAACGGCAATTTGACCCCAAAAGCACGCCCAAGGAGTGCAAGCACCGCAAACCAAAGCAAGAGCGCTGGCACGCCGACCAGTATCTGGATGATAAATTCAGCCACAACGGAAACATAATAGCGCACAAGTAGCTGAACCAATCTGTAGTTGTTGAAACATCGCCATAGCACCAACGCTGCCGATAGTAGATCGTCCGATCGTCGCTACGCACAGAGGAATGCCGGACCTCTCCGCCGAGCGTGTTAGCGAAAATTCTTCACGACCACAATGTTGGCTTGCTCGAATTCGTTTTGCACGAACAGCAGGGATTGGTTGTCGGGTGCGACGGCGAGTCCCCAGCCCCAGGGCTTTTCCAGGCTGTACACGTGACGAGTTTTGCCAGTGGCGAAGTCGTAGTAGTCGATGGTCGACTTCGGCTCCGAATCATCATTCAGGAAGTAAATCCCTTTTCGCGCTAGAGCCCAGTTGAACCAATTGGTGCCATCAGGTCCGCGCAGAATTTGTGCTTCCGGCCCGCCGTTGACGGGCATGCGCCAGATGCCCGGGTTCTCGTACTTTGAAAAATAGAGATACCTGCCGTCTTCCGACTCGATGCCCGAGATCCCTCCACTCTTTGTGATTTGAGTTGGAATGCCGCCTTGCGCGGGAATCCTCCAAAGCTGAAAAGGTTCTCCTCCGCGCTTCGAACTGAAGTACAGCCAGCGTCCATCGCGTGACCAATTGGGAGCTAGATTGTCGGCGCCTGGAATAGTGGATAGCTGCCGCGGACTGCCTCCGGCCACGTCAATCGTGTAAATTTCGGCACGCTCTCCGGGATGGTATTCAAAGGCTAGCGTCTGGCCGTCGGGAGACCAGCGCGCCGTGCCTGCCGTGCCGCGAAGAGACGTGACTTGCATGCAGTTGATGCCGTTGCTCGAGCAGATCCAGATGTCCATGAAGCCCAGGCGATCCGATTCAAATGCGATGCGCTTGCCGTCGGGCGAGAAGCTGGGGCGCATCTTCCCGCCTTTGGCGGCAATCGCGATGGTTGGGTGGATGGATAGGGCTTGGGCTCCGCGCACGCCTAGTCGCAGGATGTTGTCTTTGCCGACCGATTGCTGGAAGGCAAGTTGATTTCCCTTGCGCGGGATGGTCGGAGAAAGAGCTTTCAATCCTGCGGAGAAAACTGGCTGCGGAGTGCCTCCGGTGACGGGAACCCGCCAAAGCGCCTCGGACCCAATGCGAGCCGCCGAATAGATGATGTCCTTACCGGAGGCGCTCCACGCGAGTCCGGTCATGGGCCGGCTGTCGAATGTCAGGCGACGCGGCTGGCCGCCGGCAGTCGAGACCACGTACACGTCGTTCGCCACGCCTGCGACGGTTCCTCGGATGAAAGCGACTTGCTTGCCGTCGGGGGAGAACTCCGGATTGCGGTCGAGATATTCGTCGGGAGGATGAGTCAGTATCGATGTGGCTGAGGTGGCTAATTCGAATAGCGTGATGCTTGAGCTTGAGCCGGCAGTGTAAATCTGCGGGAAGGCGAGGTGTCTTCCGTCCGGTGACCATGAGAGCCCGGGATACTGATCGCCCTTCGTCGAAAAGAGCCGGCGTTCGGTGCCTCCGAGAGCAGGCACTGTGAGGATCTCGGCTCCGCCGTTGTTTCTGCGAAGGAATGCGATCTGACGGCCGTCGGGCGACCACGCGACACAACAGTCTGCGCGATTCCGGGTGAGGCGAAGGGACTGCTCGCCGCCAACGAGCGAAGTATAGATCCCGGAGTTCTGGCGGCCATTAATTTCGCGGAAAGCGACCTGGTTGCCGTCGGGAGAAAATGCCGGCCCGACCTCATAGCCGGCAAGGCCGGCCAGCGGAACGATTTCGGGGGGAGGCAAAATAGTCTCGCGGGTCGTGGTTGCATGTCCGCGAGTTTTGACAAGAGCAAGAGCCAGCAAGGCGACGAACCCGAACCCTGCGAGCCAGATTCCGTACGAACGGATCCAACTTCGGTTCGGTGGCAGCACCTCTTGCACAACCGGCTCCGCCGCGGGAGGGGGCTCCACTTCTTCGACCTGTCCTACGAAGCGATAGCCCTTGCGGGGAACGGTCTCGACGAATCGAGGGGTGTCGGCCGAGTCGCACAGAGTTTCCCTCAGACGTGCCACCGCGGAGTTGAGGCCGTGATCGAAGTCGACGAACGTGTCCGCCGGCCACAGATTCAGGCGGAGCTCTTCCCGAGTCACCAGTTCGCCGGGCCGTTCCAGCAGCATGTTCAGAATTCGGAGGGGCTGTTCCTGCAGGCGCACACGCCGGCCGTGCTTGCGCAGTTCACCGGCGCGCACGTCGACCTCAAAGTTCGCAAAGCGGACCACGGGGGGCACCACGTCTGGCTGCGGCATTCAATTCCTTAGCACATTGGACGGAAACCCGTCGTTCGTAGTTAGCGAGCGTTGCCTTCTTGCGCTGCCTGCTGTTTCCGATAGGTGAATAAATTCATGCCAGTCATGTAGTTGGCCCGTGATGTAGGCGTGTGGGAGGCATGTGACCGATAGCATTGCTGGTGATGGAGGGAGTGTCGCACAGTCGCGCCACGGATGCTGGGGGAGAGGAACTGAAAGGATCTTTCCTGACCGATGTCCGGATTCCATTGGCGGAGGGACCTCACCTTGAGACTGTTCTTAGTGTGTACGTGGGTGCTGACGAGTTCGTTCTCGGTTTTTGCTGCGATGAAGCAGGCAGGGAACGGGGTAGGCGGAGATCAACAAAGACATCAACAATTAGTCAGAACCACAGTGACCTTCGAGGAGATGCTCGCGAAAGCAAAGCAGGGAGAAGCCCAGGGTCAGCTTTGGGTGGGGAACGCCTATCGTGATGGAGTGGTCGGCCGGGACTATCGCGAGGCGGCGAAATGGTATGCGGCGGCCGCACAGCAAAAACTACCCGACGCTGAGCTGGCATTGGGCTTCTTGTACGAGCAAGGCTTGGGTGTGTCGAAAGATTACCGGCGAGCTTTCGAATATTTCCGGGCGGCGGCACTGCAGGGCGAACCTACGGCCGAGAATAATCTTGCGGCGTTGTATCAACAGGGCAAGGGCGTGAAGAAAGATTTGGACGAGGCGTCACGTTGGTATCGAGCGGCGGCGAAAGCGGGACATGCGGTTGCGCAGTGCAATCTGGGGTCGATGTACTACCGCGGCGAAGGAGTTGCGGCGGACCACGATGAAGCTGCGCAGTGGTTCCGAGCGGCAGCGGAAAAGGGGGTTCCGGAAGCGCAGAATATTCTGGCAGTCCTCTACTACAAGGGAGACGGGCTGTCTGTCGACTATGGAGAAGCTGCCGAATGGGCGCGTCGCGCCGCCGAGCAGGGGTATCCTGCGGCGCAGGCCGATCTTGCTTACATGTTGGAGCAGGGCAAGGGAGTGCCGCTTGACTACGTGGCCGCTTACTCGTGGTACAGCGTGGCGGCAGCGGGGGGCGAGCGGCACAGCCCGGCCCGGCTGAAAAGCCTTTCACGGGTGATGCTGGCCGAGCAGATGCGGGAGGCGAAAGCGCGCGCCGTGGCCTGGCAAGCCCAGCACGGCAAGCCCGCTGAGGTGAAAGAGAACGCCGGCGCGATGTCGTTTCTACCCGAGAAGTAAACTTCGACGTCGTGCTATCAGAAACCCTGCTGTACTAGTTGCTCAAGGGTGAGCGGAGAATTTCCCGACTCGCCCTTCATCATTTTTTCGACGTATTTCGCGATCATGTCGACTTCCAGATTGACCGGGTCGCCGCGCTTGAGCGAAACAAGGTTGGTCATTTCCGCGGTGTGGGGAATGATGGCAACGGTGACAGCGGTTCCTTCGATTTTTGCGACCGTGAGACTGATGCCCTCGATGCTCAGCGAGCCCTTGTGGATCACGTAGCGCGCAAGCGACTCAGGAATCTGGATGCGCAGCCAATAGTCGTCGGCGCCCTCGATTCGGTCGAGCGCGAGAAATTCTCCCGTGCCATCCACGTGGCCCTGAACGATGTGTCCTCCGAAGCGGCCGTCGGCGCGCATCGGTAATTCGAGATTTACGAGCGCTCCCTCGTGCATGCGAGAGAAAGAGGTGCGATGCCAGGTCTCGTCTGCCAAGTCGAAGGAGACGGAGTTCGGGCTCAGCCCGACCGCGGTGAGGCAGACTCCGCTAACCGCGATGGAGTCGCCCTTTTTGAGTTCGGCGATCAGTTTCGACGCAGCCACCGAGAGGCGATGTGTGCCACGCTTCTCCTGGATGCTGGTTACCTTGCCGACTTCTTCAATGATTCCGGTAAACATGTGTGCCTCCCGTTCCATGGTAAATGGGACGGAGAAAAAGCATGAGCCCTGAAAACTCGGCAAGGTCGATTTTGCTGCCCCATTGCCACTACCACTCAAGAAGGAAGGCTTTGAGTGATGGATTGCTCCGCCGGGGGTTTCGTTTGGAAACACAAGGTATAATCTGCGCGCGTTCTGATCGCTCCGATGGCTCTCGCTCCCGGAACTCGCCTGGGCCCCTATGAAGTGGTCGCTCCTGCCGGCGCCGGCGGAATGGGCGAGGTTTACCGCGCGCACGACTCACGCCTCAACCGCGACGTTGCAATCAAGATTCTGCCCGACCATCTCTCCGCGAACCCGGAACTGAGGGAGCGCTTCGAGCGCGAGGCGCGTGCGATCTCGCAACTGTCCCATCCACATATCTGCGTGCTGTATGACATCGGGAAACACGAGGGCGCCGATTATCTCGTGCTCGAGTACCTGGAAGGCGAAACGCTCGGTGCTCGCTTAAGAAAGGGGCCGCTTCCGCCGGACCAGGTGCTGAAATACGGCGCCCAGATCGCCGATGCTCTCGATAAGGCGCATCGGCGCGGCGTGGTGCACCGTGATCTCAAGCCCGACAACGTCATGCTTACCAAGTCGGGCGTCAAGCTACTCGACTTCGGTTTGGCGAAGCCTCTGTCGACGCCGGTGGGAATGTCTTCCTCCATCGTTGCCACCATGACTCACAGCCCGTTGACCACCGAAGGTACGCTGGTCGGGACTTTTCAGTACATGGCGCCGGAGCAATTGGAAGGTCGCGAAGCCGACGCGCGCAGCGACCTTTTTGCGCTGGGCTGCGTGCTCTATGAGATGTCCACCGGCAAGCGGGCGTTCGACGGGAAGTCCACCGCGAGCGTAGTTGCTTCGATCATGAGTTCGGAACCCGCGGCTCCGAGCTCAATCGCGCCCCTGACTCCGCCCGCTTTGGAATGGGCCATCAAGAAATGCATGGCCAAGGATCCAGAAGAGCGCTGGCAAAACGCCGGCGACCTGGCCAGCGAACTACGCTGGATTCAGGAAGGCGGTTCCAGCGCGGGCAACCCCGTGCCGTCCGCAGTTCGCAGTCGCAGGAAGATGCTGCGTTGGGCGGCTCTTGGCGCGGCCGTCGCTGCTGGAATCGGTCTGGGTTTCGTCGCCAAACGTACGCCCACTCCAGCCAGTTTTGCGGGCTGCGCTGAATCTTCCCGTCGGCAATAGTATTGTCGCCACCCATGCCGCCGTGCTTTCGCCGGATGGTCAACGGCTGTTGATGACCCTGGCGGATGCCCAGGGCAAGGCCAGGATCTGGGTGCGCAGCTTGGCGAGCGATGCTGCACAGCCCTTAGACGGCACAGAGGGTGGCATCTATCCATTCTGGTCGCCCGACAGTCAGTTCATCGCGTTCTTTTCTGTCGAGGGAAAACTGAAAAAGATTCCTGCAGGCGGAGGGCAGGCCGAGACCATTTGTGATGTGTGGACGGTCGATGGTGGCACCTGGGGCCGGACGGGTGTGATCGTGTACTCAAGTGGCGCCAAGGGCCTTTACCGAGTCTCGGCCTCCGGCGGTTCCCCGGTGCAAATCCCGCCGCCGCAGAAGGGCAGGCCCGACTACCGGTACCCAAGCTTTCTGCCCGACGGCCAGCATTTCCTGGCGACGTCCAATACCGACGGAGGCATTTTCGTGGGTTCCGTCGACACGGGGCAACTGCAGCCGGTGTTGCCGTCGGAATCCAGCCCCGCCCAATATGCCGAGCCGGGTTACGTGTTGTTCCTCCACGGCGACAGTCTGATGGCGCAGCCGTTCGACGCCAAGACCCTGCGGGTGTCCGGCGCGGCACAGCGGATCGCCGAGTCGGTCTTCAACGGCCCCACCAGCTTCTCTACGTCGTCGTCAGGACTCTTGCTTTATCAGCACTCCTTCCAGACCCAGCTTACCTGGATCGACCCGGAGGGCAACAAACTCTCTACGCTCGGCGCTCCGGGATATGTGTCCAATCCCTATCTGTCTCCGGACGGGAAGTATGTCGTAGCGACCGTTACCGACCCTCGCCAGAACCAGTTAAAGCTTTGGCTTTATGACATTCGCAGCAGCACCACCAGCCCGTTTACTTTCGGAGTCGGGGACGACCAGTATCCGGCTTGGTCTCCGGACAGCCAACAAATTGCTTTTACTTCCAGGCGCACTGGGAAGGAAGAGATTTACGTCAAGCCGGTAGGCGGCGGAAGCCGCGAGCAACTGCTGCTCTCGCTAGAGGGCAGTGCTGAGTCCGACCGATGGTCGGCGGATGGACGATATCTTTTGTTTGACTATTTCGGCAGGCAAGCCGCCGGCGGCGACATCTGGGCGGTGCCTCTTTTCGGGGACCGTAAGCCGTTTCCTGTCGTTCAGAGTAGCGCAGAGGACGATTGGGGCACTTTCTCCCCTGACGGCAAATGGGTCGCTTACGGGTCGGATGAGTCTGGGCGCGGCGAAATCTATGTTCTGCCTTTTCCTGGGCCGGGTGGCAAGTGGCAGGTCTCTATCGCCGGCGGAGTCACTCCCTTGTGGCGGACCGGTAAAGAGTTGTTCTATTGGACGCCCGACTCCCGCATCGTCGCCGCGGAGTTCGAGGTGCAGGGCAAGAACTTCGTGGTTGGAAAATCTCGCGAGCTCTTTTCCGGGCGTGCTTTCGGAAACAGCGGGGGTGGGGACGTCACGCCCGACGGCAAGCGCTGGCTCCTCGCGCTTCCGGTGGATCAAGTCAATGCTTCGCCCTTGATCCTGGTCACCAACTGGACGGCGACCTTGAAGCGTTAGAGCAACCTTCGAACCGCTCATCACCCACGACATCAGGCAAGGAATTTGAATCATCGCGAAAGCGAAGTTGGGCGAGCCCCCAATAGGGTTGCTATTCGCGGTAGGGATCACGCAAGTAACCTTCGACGGCGAAGTCTTCTCCGAAGCGGTGGAATCGGAGATCTTTGACGTAGGCTGCCTCGTTGAGACTCCTGAATCCCGACGTGGTGGCAAATGGAATCGCGCCGGTGCCCGCCAGCACCTTGGGGGCGTAGTAAAAGAAAATCTTGTCGACGACCCCGGAGTGCAGCGCCGCCCAGTTGATCATGGCGCCGCCTTCGATGAGCAGACTCGTGATTTCAAGCTGCCCCAGCAGTTCGAGCAGACTGGCAAGATCGGGTCGGCCATCGGCGGTGGCGGCGGGCAGTTGCTCGACTCGAATTCCGTGTTCTCGCAAGGTCTGCTTGCGCTTTTCTTCGGCGAAGGAGCAAACGACCAACACATCTTCGCGGCCGCTGTGGACGAGCCGCGACTCGAGGGGCAGGCGGAGGCGGGAATCGACGATTACACGCATTAAGGGACGCCGCCGGGGACGTCCGCTGCGATCGGTGAGCAGGGGATCATCGGCAATGATGGTGCCCACGCCGACCATGATGGCGTCACTCTGGTGGCGAAGTTCCTGCACGTGGGCGCGCGCCGCTTCGCTGGTGATCCATCCCCCGCTGGCGGAGGCGGATCCGAGCGCGGTGGGATTTTCGGATTCGCCCGGGGGCGGCGCGATTTTTCCGTCCAGCGTCATCGCCGTTTTCAGAGTGACCAGCGGCTTTTTGCGGCGGATGTAGTTTGCGAAGGCTTCGTTGATACGTTGACACTCTTCGGCGAGCAGTCCCGACGCGACCGAAATGCCTGCTTCCCGCAGCCGCGAGAAGCCTTGTCCGCTTACTAGCGGGTTTGGATCAGCGATTCCTGCCACTACCCGGCGAACACCGGCGGCGATCAGAGCGTCGGCACACGGGCCGGTGCGCCCCTGGTGCGAGCAGGGCTCGAGGTTTACGTATACCGTGGCGCCCCGGGCGCGGTCGCCGGCCTGCTCGAGGGCCAGAATCTCCGCATGCTTCAGGCCGTCATAAGTGTGCGTGCCGGTGCCGACGACCTCGCCGCTCTCGGTCACGATCAAGGCGCCGACATTGGGATTGGGAGACGTCAGACCGATGCCGCGACGGGCGAGGTCGAGTGCCTCGCGAAGGAAGTCTTCGTCTGTGCGTCGGTCAGGCATGTGTTCGTTCAGGACATTCGCTGGCGACGCAGTATCCGGGCAAACGCCGAACCGTTCCACCCGCTTCAGCGAGGGCGAGGACGCCCTCGCGACTGCCGGCAAGATGCCGGCGCTACGGGTAAATGCAGCGCACTACGCGAACAATGAATCTACAAATTCTTTTGGATCGAAAGGCAAAAGATCGCCGGCTTTTTCGCCTACTCCCACGTAGCGAACGGGAACTCCCATCTCACGGCAGATCGCTACAACTACACCGCCCTTTGCGGTGCCATCGAGTTTTGTGAGCACGATGCCAGTGACGCCGGCGGCTTCGGTAAACAATTTGGCTTGTTGCAAGCCGTTCTGCCCAGTCGTCGCGTCCATCACCAGCAGTGTTTCGTGGGGCGCGCCCGGAATGATGCGCTGGGCGGTGCGGCGCATCTTTTCGAGTTCCAGCATCAGGTTGCTCTTGGTGTGCAGGCGTCCGGCGGTGTCGACTACGACGTAATCCGTCTTGCGAGCGGTGGCGGCTTGCAGGGCGTCGAATAACACCGCGGCCGGGTCGCCTCCGGGCTTGGTCTTAATGACCTCGGTTCCGGTGCGTTGTCCCCAGACTTCCAATTGCTCGATTGCCGCCGCACGGAAGGTGTCAGCGGCGCAGAGCAGAACATTCTTTCCTTGCGATCGGAACACCTGGGCGAGTTTGCCGATGGTCGTGGTTTTTCCAGTGCCGTTTACACCTACGACCAGGATGACCTCAGGAGTGCCATCGACTTTCTGCACCGGGCGCGAATTAGCCGCGTTGAGAATGGCCAGGAGCTCTTCTTTCAAGAGACGCTTTAATTCGTCGACATCTTTAATCTGTTTGCGGTCGGCCTTCTCGCGGAGTTTCTCAAGCACTTCATGGGTGGTCGTAGTGCCCAGGTCGGCGCCAATCAGGGTCGCCTCGAGGTCGTCGAGGGTATTTCGGTCGATCTCTTTGCTAAACGAGACTGCTTCTTCGATGCGCTCGGCGAGGTTCTCGCGCGTGCGCGTGACCGCTTCCTTCATGCGGTCGAGAAAACTTGGTTTCTGCTCTTCTTCGAGGCTACCGAAAAGGGTCTGAATCATAGGTACTTTCTGAGCCGGGGTGCGACCTTTCATTATAGAGGCGCCGGAGCTTGAGGAAAGCAAACCTCAGCGGCTAAAGCCGAGTCGAAGGCGGGTTAGGCGGCCCGACTGAAGTCGGGCCCTTCCCATGCGGTTGTACGGGCATGCGGTCGCACGGCCGGGCGTGCGGTGCAAAGGTGGGCGTGCGGTTGCAAAGGTCGGCAAGCGGTCGCAAAGGCGGGCGTGCGGTCGCAAATCAGGTATCCGGTCGCAAATCAGCGTTGAGGTTGCAAATTGAAGCTGTTATGGGCTCGACGGCTATATGGCGAGTCTTAAAAGCGCGTGCTTCCGACTGGGTCGCTTGGCGAAGGAGAAGGGGATGTGGCGGCCGCCGCGGCCTTGGCTGCGTCTGCGGACGGCTCGGGCGAGACAGTTGGGACGGGTATCGCCGTGGTCTCGCTCGCAGGCGTTGTGGTTGGAGCGGGGGTTTGGGCGGGAGCCGGCGGAGGCGCGGCCTGTGCGCGTACGAGTCTGCGAACCTTGATCTCGCCACGGGCATAGACCACACCTAGCGCCGCTACCGCTTCCGGATCAAGCCGCTTGCCGACGAGATTGTTAATGATGCGGAGAGCTTCCGGTGGTTCGTACGCGCGCTGGTACGGACGGTTCGTCGTCAAGGCATCGAAGGTGTCGGCTACGGCGATGACGCGTGCCAGCAGGGGAATCTGGTCTCCCTTCAATCCGTAAGGATAGCCGCGGCCGTCGAGCGCCTCATGGTGCAACTCGATGCCGGGCAGCATTTCCTTGAGCTGACTCACGGGGCGCAGAATGTTGGCGCCCTTCGTGGTGTGAGTCTTCATGATCTCGAATTCTTCCGGAGTCAATGCGCCGGGCTTCTTCAGGATGTGGTCCTCGATGCCGATCTTGCCGACATCGTGAAGCTGTGCGGAGATGCGCAGGGTTTCGAGGAATTCGTCGTCGAGCTTCATCTCGCGAGCGATGAGCAGCGAATAGCGCGTGACGCGATCGGAATGGCCGCGAGTGTAAGGATCTTTTTCGTCGACCGCGCCCGACAGCATCTGAATGGAGCCGATAAACAGCGCCCGATTTTCTTCGGCGGCGCGCTGTAAGTCTTGGACGAACTGCTGGAGTTCGTCGGACATCATGTTGAATGTGGAAGCCAGTTCGCCGATTTCGGTGCGGCTGTGCAGTTCAACGCGCTTGGAGAAATCACCGCGCGCGATGGCCCGGCTTGATTCCGTCAGAACTTTCAGAGGATTGGCGATGCGCCGGGCGGCGTAGAAGCTGACCATGATGCTGGCGAGCACGGCTGCCAGAGCGAGCAAGCGGGCTGTGTGCTGCATTTCAAAGACGCCCTGGTAGGCTTCCAGACGCGGTTTTTGTACCACCACGGCCCAGTCCAATTCTGTAACCGGGCTGTAGGTTCCGAGCATTTCGGTTTTTTCTTTTCCTTCCTGGATGGTGAATTCCTTGGTCGCCGCCAGTTGTGCCTTGTTGCCTTCGTCGACGAAGTTCTTCACGATTTCAAGATTCTTCATGTCCTGGCCGGTCGCGTACTCGGAATGACTGGCCGCGACCAAGCGTCCCTGCGCATCGACCACGTAGGGCGTGAGCCCGGAACGGCTGACTTCTTCCAGGCGGCGAATCAGGAAGTCGAGATCGACCACCGAACCGATCATGCCGACGAACCGTCCTGAATACATGACTGGGCTGCTGACCAGAACGACCGTACGCGCCGACTTGCCACTGCCTACGACCAGAGTCTGTCCGTTGTACGCGCGGTTTTCGCGCGCCGCGGTGAATCCTCGTTCCAACTCGCGCCGTAAAAAAGCATCGGGCGCAATTCGACCGGCCGAGATTCCCTTGGCATCGGCATTGAGCAAGGTGGCGTATGCGATGTCGCCCGAAGAAGAAACAAAATTCTCCAGCAGGGCACGCAGTTCTGGACGCTCGACATGGGCGCCGCTGATGTCCCCCACGCTCGCAATCTGGATCGCGGACGACACATTGCCGAGCATGAGGCGTAGCGATGCCTCATGCTGGGAAATTTCGTCGGCCAGCGAACGCGTCACTGTGTTTTGCAGGAGCTTCTCATTGGTCTTGAGGCGTTCGCGGTTATCCCTCTCAACCTGCGCCGAGTAGAAATACATGGGCACAACGCTGATGGCCACCAGTACGCCCAGGATCACGTAGAGGATCGGGATGCGCGCCGGGATGGACACTTTTAGAGACACAATGGCACTGTGGTTACAGGCAAGGCAAAGTCTGGGGGATTGAGTAAAATTTTACTTTGGTTTCACGGGAGTTCGATCATTCCGACGCGGATTTGCCGTTACGAAAGTACAAAGCCGGGAAGCGTTTTTTAGCTGGTTTGGCATGTGAATTGAACGGCGCTATAGGGCTTTATTTCAGCAACATACGTGGCATTCTTAATGTTCGTATGTAAGCCGGGTCCGGCGGGGCTAACGGGAGATTTCGGTTTGGGAGGCAAGGTGAACAGCAACGAATCCAGCTACCTCGTGGTCTGGCAGTTTCGTCCGCGGCTCGAGGCGGAGCAGCGCTTCGAAGAAGTGTACGGACCGCGCGGTCCGTGGGCGCGTTTGTTCGAGAAAGCCGAGGGATTTGTTCGCACGGAGTTAAACCGTGACTTGAAGGATTCGGGAAGGTATCTCACGCTCGATTTTTGGATCTCGAAGGAAGCGTATGAGTCTTTTCGAGCAAAGAATGCGGCGGAGTATGCAGCCATCGACCAGGAATGCGAAGCACTGACGGTGGAGGAGAGGTTGCTGGGAGAGTTTTCGAGAGTGGGGGGTTAGAGTCCGGTTTCGCTTTTCGCGCTGCGCGTCATCAATTCGTGGATGGCTTCGCTCGGTGATTTTCCTTCGTGCAGAATGGAGTGCATCTTCTCGCTGATGGGCATCTCGACTTTGTGAGTTCCGGCGAGTCCGACGGCCGCGTTGGTGGTGAGCACGCCTTCGGCGACCATGCCGTGCATGCCGGCGATGATGTCAGGTAATTTTCTTCCGCGGCCCAGCTCTACGCCGACGGTGCGGTTCCGCGAGAGACCTCCGGTACAGGTCAGCACCAAGTCTCCCAGGCCCGCCAAGCCGGCCATGGTTTCGCGCTGTCCTCCGCAAGCGACGCACAGGCGGGTGATCTCGGCTAAGCCGCGCGTGATGAGGGCGGCGACGGAATTGTGACCCAGGCCGAGGCCGTCGCATACGCCTGCGGCGATCGCAATTACATTCTTCAGCGCGCCTCCGAGTTCCACTCCTACGACGTCGTCGTTCGTGTAGAGGCGGAAGCGCGGGTCGCTCAATTCCTGCTGAACCGTGTGAACAAGATCAATATCCGGGGAAGCGATGGCGACGGCGGTCGGGTCTCCACGTGCGACTTCTTTGGCGAATGAGGGGCCGCTCAGTGCACCCAGCTTTGGGCGAAATCCCGTACTGCTCAGAACCTGAGAGATCACTTCGGTCATGCGTAACAAAGAGTTCTCCTCGAGTCCCTTAGTCGCGCTGACGAACAACATTTCCGGCTGTAGGTAGGGAAGCATTCCTTTGAAAAGCCGACGGCAGTGGTTTGACGGCATCACGCTGATCACGATGCGGGCGTTCGCGAGAGCTTCGGCAAAGTCGCCCGTTACTTCGACGTTTTCGGGAACGGGCTGGCCGGGAAGGAATTGCGTATTCTCGCGCCGCTTGGCGATGGATTCGCGGACTTCAGGCTCGTAGGCCCACAGGCGCACGCGATGGTTTCCACTGCGTGCGGCCACGATTGATAAGGCCGTGCCCCACGCGCCTGCTCCGATAACGGCGATCTCGCTCATTTTCGTCCCGAACGAAACTTGCTTTCCGTGCCGGCCATCAGCCGCCGGATGTTGCGATGATGCTTCGTGATGATGAGCAGGGAAGACGCGGCCATGAAGGCGAGTACCGCGGGCGTTTCGTGATAGTCGTGCAACATGCGCGCCGCGAGCGGAAAAATGGCGGCGGCGGTGATTGAGCCCAGTGAGATGTAGCGGAACAGCGCGACCATGATCACGAACACGATGACCATGACGAGCACGCCCTTGGGGGCGAGACCGATCCAGCTGCCCAGGCCGGTGGCGACGCCCTTGCCGCCACGGAAGCGCAGCCAGACGGGAAAAATGTGACCGACGATGGCGGAGAAAGCAGCCAGCGATGCGAGGAGGTACGGGTCTTCCCCGTAACGCCGCGCAAACGAGAGAGCAAGCAGCACCGGCACGAGTCCCTTAAGCGCGTCGAACACCAGGGTCAGAAGGCCGAGTTTGGGCGACTTGCGCGAGACGTTGGTGGCGCCGATGTTGCCGCTGCCGCTGGCCCGGATGTCTTCTCCACGAAAAAGGCGCACAAGCAAATAGCCGAACGGGATGGACCCGGAAAGATAGCTGAGCAGCGCAGTGAGGAAATATGGGCTCACGATTTTTAGCGGGGCGATGTTATGAAAGTTTGAAGCTGTGCAGCTTGGTATAGCGCGAACCGTTTCGCGAGAGCTGACTCTGATACAGAAAGAACTCGCGGGCGGTCATGGTACCAAACTCGGGCGCCGGCATTGTCGCCAATTTTTCCTGCAGGCGCTGGAAGACCTGGTTCGGGACGGTCGTCTTTTTGCTTTCGGGGCGATCCGGAGCCTCCGCTTTTGCGGGCGAGCGTCAGGTGCGGGCTGAAGGCGCGATCTTCCTTCGGAATGTCGAATTGGGCGGTGGCGTCGTCTATGGCGGCGGCCAATTTCTGGAGGTCCGGCGGCGCTTGAATCCCGATCCAGAAGACGCGCGGCGACTTAGGGGTTGGAAAGAAACCCGTGCCGGAGAGAGTCAGGTCGAATGGCGGCACGGTTATCTTCTCGAGGACTGTCTTTCAATGCAGGTATGATCTCAGGCGGTTTCTCGCCGATGAATTTCAGAGTGATGTGCAGCGATTCGAGTCGGACCCAGCGAGCCCCGGGGCTAAAGCCGCTGACGCCTTCGAGGAAGCGTCCGATGCGCTGTCGGATCTGGTCGTCGATGTCGAGGGCGATGAAGAGTCGCATAGGATCGAACACCGAGTCATGCTGAGGGAATCTTCCCGTGCCTTCACTCAGCTAAAGCGGATTACGCGTCACATCAACTTCCGGCGGACCATGTCGAGAGCCATCTGCGAGGCGAACCAACGCACTCGCTTGCGATCGCCGGGGAAGTTACGCTCTTCGACTTGGGTTTCCCTTTCGCTGGCCAGGGCGTGGTAGACCAGCCCTACAGGTTTTTGCTCACTGCCGCCGCTTGGACCGGCCACGCCGGTGATCCCGATGCCGAATGTCGCTTTGCAGCGCTTGCGAATTCCCTCCGCCATGGCGACCGCCACCTCGCGGCTGACGGCGCCGTGCTTGTCGAGCAGGCTTTTCGGGACGTCTGCGAAGGCGGTTTTCAATTCGTTTGAGTAGACGATCGCTCCGCCCAAAAAGTATCTGGAACTTCCGCTGATGCTGGTGATGCGGTCGGCGAGCAGGCCACCGGTGCAGGACTCGGCAACCGCCAGCGTCGAGTCTCTCATTTGCAGGTAATAGCCAACGATCTGCTCGAGCGACTCACCCTTGCTTGCGTACAGCGCGTCGCCCAACTCGTCTTCAATTTCACCGGCCAGATCGTCGACGCGCTGTTGGGCTGCTTCCATGGAGTCCGCCCGCGTGAACAGGTTGAATTGGATGTCGCCCGCGCCGGCCAGGATGGTTGTCTGCACGTCGGTGTAGCGCTTGTAAATTGGGGCGACGCGGGAATCGACCAGCGATTCGCCGAGCATCGCAACTTTGAGAACCCGGGTTGCGATGTAGGCAGGGGGCAATTTTGCACGCAGGCGCTCGAAGCATTGCTCGTCGAACATGGCGCGCAGTTCGAACGGAGGACCGGGAAGCAGGATGATCAGTCGGTCGCGCCCCTCATATTTGCCCGTAATCCATTGCCCGGGAGCGGTGCCGTTGGGATTCGGCAGAACGATGGCGCCCGCGATGACATCGGCCTGCTGGAAATTGTTGGGGGTCATCTTGTAACCGCGAGCGGCGAAGCGCTGCTTCAGTTTTTCGAGAATTTCTTCATCGCGATGGAGTTCTAGGCCGAGGGCTTCGGCCACCGCTTCGCGGGTCAAGTCGTCCTCAGTCGGGCCAAGGCCTCCCATGAAGATCACAATGTCGGAGCGGAACAGGGCATGCTGGGCGACCGAAACCAGGCGGGGACGGCTGTCGCCCACGATGGTTTTGATCACGACTTCCACACCCAACTGGTTGAGTTTCTCCGTCAGGTAGAGAGAATTCGTGTCCTGCCGGAACGGCGTCAGGAGTTCCGAGCCGATGGCAATGATCTCTGCATTCACGCTAGCAGTTTAAATGATGGGATATGGTCGGGAGGCTCAGAGTGGACGAGTCCGATCAGTTCGCTGGGTTCCCTTGCCAGCGGAGACTTTCGACGATCCATCCGATCAAGGCATAAGTTGCGGTGTTCGCAGCGAGTACCCAAAACAGCGACACGCCGAGATGAAGATAGGCACCCAACATGACGACCGGGCAACTGAATCGTACAAGCGTCCAAACGATGGGCCCGGTCATGGTGATTGGCGTCGGAGCCCACGCGACAGCGTAGATCCACCAGGCAACTGCGACCAGAAGCCCCGCACATGCCCAAGCTGCAATACGACGTGTCAAAATTCCCCTTCGACTGGAGACGTTGGGTGCTGCGAAGGTGCATAGGTCCTTCGCTTCGCTCAGGATGACAAATGAAACAGCGCGAGTGTGGCACGACTGAAGTCGTGCCCTTCCCAAAAGCCGCTCGCAGCGTAGTTTTTCCGCCACCTCTGAAGTCGTGCGCTTCCTAAGCTCTTCCATCCGCCTCAGACCCGCCGCTTCGGACCCGCCACCTCAGAGCCGCTGAGTGCCTTATTCCGGAAGTAGCGGCAGTCCCGCAATGTTCCACGAAAGATGATGCACGGCTCCCGTCGTGGCCAACACGACCGAGCGTCCCGGTGCAAAGCAAAGGCCGACGAGATTCTGTCCCGCGACTTCGAGATTCGCTTTCCCGTCGGGCGTAATTTTCACGATGCCGCGTTTGCCGGCCAGCGAGGCGGCGACGTAGAGATTGCCGTCGACATCAAAGGCCAGTCCTTGCGGCCGCCCGAGGCCGCGAAAGAAGTTTGAAACGGTGCCGTGAGTATCAATGCGGTAGACAGCGTCGAAACTCGATGTGGTCGGGCCCGTGACGAACAAGATCCCCCGCTGGGTTAAAGGCCAGGTGATAAGCGGAGACGCTCGGTTCCAGGGTGGCGAAGACGAACGTCTGGCGATCCCGGCCAATCTTGAAGACGGTCCCGCTGCGGTCGCCCACGTAGAGATTCTGGTCACGGTCGAAGGCGATGCCGGTCGCGACTCCCATGCCTTCGGCAAAGGAAGACATGGTGCCGTTCGGAGCGACGCGGTACACGGTGCCGTCATGGCGCGAGGACACGTACATCTGTCCCTCGCGATCGAAGGCGATCGAAGTCGCGTTCATCAAGTTCGAGAGGAACGGCTTGACGGCATAATTGGTGTCGATTTTGAAGAGGGACACCGGAACCTGCTGTCCGCGGCTGCCTGAAAACGTGACGAAGATATTTCCTTCCGCGTCGATGGCGGGGTTGGTGACGGGATGCAGATTGTCGGCGATGGGAACTGCGACGCGAACCACCTGCGAGTTGCTGATCGCGCCATTAGCGGCGACCACTACAGGACCCGAGGTTGCGCCTTCCGGGACGCGCGCGACCACAAATGCGTCGGAACTGATGACGACGGCGCCGTCGATCTCCCCGAATTGGACGCGGGGACGCTTCAGTTCTGCCGGGCGCAGGCCACTCCCGTTGATGCGGATTTCACCGCCAGGCAAGGCTGCTGAGGGCGCCACACTCTCAATATGAGGCTTCCCATTTACGTTTTTCTTGCCCAACAATGAAATTGCCATGAGACCCAGCTCACCCGATGTCTTAGATGCTTTCAGACTAGCGTCCGAACAGGCCGAAATGTAGAAGAATCTGCATGACGGCCAGCCCATAAAGGCCGGCTGCAACGTCATCCACCACGATTCCGGTGCCTTCCGGCAAGCGCTCTAACTGCCGAACGGGCGGTGGTTTCACGATATCGAATGCACGAAAAAGAATAAAGCCCACCAAAAAAGATTTCCAACTCAGTGGTGCGCCAATCAGCGTGATGAGCTGGCCGGCGGTTTCGTCGATGACGACGAATTGCGGGTCTTTGGTTTGGCTAGCGCGTGCGACACGAGTCGCGGCCGGTATGCCCGCGGCGATCGCTAAGCACGCCAGCAGGATGTTTGTGGGCACGATCCAGGCCACCGGCAGGAAATGCGACAACACCCCCCAAGTGAGCATCGTGGCAAGCGAGCCCCACGTTCCGGGACCGGGCTTCAGTCGGCCTACGCCGAAAAAGGTTGCAATCAGCGTTGCCCACAGGGGAGCCTGCCGGCCGTTTGCTTCGATTTTTGAGAGAGGTGTGACGGTGTTACTCATCGTCCTCGGAGCGGCTGGCGTCCGATTCCACTTCGAATTCGTCAGCGATATCCTTCACGGGGGACGAGATGACATATTTTCCGCTCGCCCATTTGCCGAGGTCGGTCGTACGGCAACGCTCGCTGCAGAACGGGTAGTCGGGATCGGTCGACTTCACCGCCTTTTTGCAGATTGGACAGCGCAGGTTGGAAGACTTAGGCATTTGGACCGATAGGGATGATCTCACAAAAAATGTCAGACGATGGATGCGGCACAGACTTATGCCGCTACGTGCGAATGCAGAGACCACGGAGTAAGCCGTCGTCGCAGCGTCGCTGGAACAAAATTGTATCGTGGGCCTGAAAGCCACCGGGCGCGAAGGAAGCTAAGCGGCGGTCCTGGCCTTGATCAGCCGATAGATCCACAGAATCAGCACTGCGCCGAGAAGTGACATGATGAACCCGGCGGACTGGCCCTGCTTGTACCATCCGATCATCTGACCAAGGAAGGTTGCGCCAATAGAACCGGCGATTCCGATCGCCATAGTGATGAAGATCCCGCCCGGGTCTTTCCCCGGCATGAGGAATTTCGCCAAGGCGCCAACGATCAGTCCGATAAGTCCTTCCCATAGCAATGCAAGCATAGAGTCCTCCTGGGGCTGCCACTGCAGGCCCGATGCGATCTCGCAAACTTGCGACCCTCTGCGAGGAAGTGCGAACAACAAGACGATCTACAGCTAGGCGGCTTTCTGCCGCTCCGCCACTTTCGCCAGCGCAATTGATAGAGCGGCACCGCCTAAGGTTTTGATCAGCGTCGGATGCTGTGCATAGAACGAGCTGGCCTTGTCGATAATCGAGGGATCATTTTTCTCGGCGTGGCTGGCGATCTGCTGAACGACCTCGGGAGAAATCTGGTTGGCCTGCTCGGGCGTAACGCTGGTGGTGGCGCCGCCGAGAAGGCTGGCGAGGGCACCGCCTCCTGCGAGCTGTGAGAGGGCCGACGGGCCAACCGATGCCAGTAGCTGATTCAGGAGGCCTGCTTTTTGCTCGCCGTTCGATTGGCTGAAGAGATTGCCCACTATGTTGCCGAATGCGGGCGTCTGATCGGAATGAAAAACGGCCGCCAGACCCTCGGCGATGACATTCGGAGGCGCGGCTTGGGAAACCTGGTCGAAATGCGCCGTGGCGTTAGCGGTGTTCTGCGTTGAAGAGTTGCCGTATTGGTTCAGGACGTCTTTCAATGAATCGAGCAAGCTCATCGCGATCTCCTTAGGTGTTGATGGACTGGCTGGGCCCGGATGCAGACGGTTTGTGAGAGTTCGCGGGGTCGACGACGGATTTAGAGGCGCCCATTATACTCAGGCACCGTCGCGCCGTCCTGCCGGAAGCGACCGGGAAGCCTTTGCGGCGTGAAAGGCAGTGGAAGTGCCCTCGAAGCGAGCTTTTGAACCTCTGCCCCTAGAGGATTTTCGCGACCAGATCGTAGTCGTGGGCTTCAGTGATTTCGACGTGGTAGAACTGTCCCGACTCCGGAGTTGTTCCTTCCGGAAAGTCGTTGACGAAGACTTTCCCGTCGATTTCCGGCGCATGCATGGGCGTCCGGCCTTCGAGCAAGAGGTCGGTCTCGTCCGAGGTGCCTTCCAGCACTAGATCAAATTCCTTGCCCACAAGAGCCTTCTTGCGCTTTTTGCTGATCTGTTTCTGAATCTGCATCAGCTTTTTTCGCCGTCGTTCAATCTCTCGAGAGGGAACTTTCTTTTCCTGGGCGTAGGCGGCGGCGCCATCCTGGTCGGAGTAGCCGAACGCTCCCATCCAGTCGAACTGCGCTTCCTGGACGAAGTCGCAGAGTTCCTCGAATTCTCTCTCCGTCTCGCCCGGGAACCCAACTATGAAGGAGCTACGCAGCGTGACTCCCGGGATGATTCGGCGCATTTTTTCGATGGTTCGGAGGAAAACGTCGGCTCCGCCGCCACGCTTCATGCGCTTCAGCACGGACGGCGAGGCGTGCTGCAAGGGCACGTCGACGTAGGAGCAGATTTTGTCGTTACCGGCAATGGTCTCGAGCAAGCGATTCGTGATCTTGTTCGGGTACGCGTACAGGAATCGGACCCAACGCAAGTCAGGAATTGCCGCCAGCTTCTCAAGAAGCAACGGGAGACCATCCTGCAGGCCGAAGTCTTCTCCATAACAGGTCGTGTCTTGCCCGATAAGGGTGACTTCCCGGACACCGCGTTTCGCCAGTTGCTCGGCCTCGGCCACCACCGATTCGAAGCGGCGGGAACGAAACTTGCCACGTAGTTGCGGAATGATGCAGAAGGTGCAGGGATGATCACAGCCTTCGGCAATCTTGATGTACGCCGTGTGCGACGGGGTCGCCAGCACGCGGGGCGTGGTTTCGTCGTAAAGGTAGTTGGGCAGGTCGGCGATCGCGCCGTCCCAGCTTTCGCGCGAGAAGCGTCCCTGGGCCTCGCGTGCATCGCCTTCGGGTCGGGACGTCAGAATCTTGAACGGCGAGTCAGTGCCGGGTGACGCGACTCCTGCGGCAGCGAGAATCTTTTCTAGCTCGCCCGTGCCCACTACAGCATCGACTTCTGGAATGTTCCTTTGGATTTCGTCGCGAAAACGCTCCACCAGGCACCCGGCGACGACCAGTTTCCTCGCATGTCCATTGACTTTGTGTTTGGCCATTTCGAGGATCGTGTTCACGGATTCCTGCTGGGCGCTGTCGATGAACGAGCAAGTGTTAACGACGATGACTTCCGCATCTTCAGCGTGTTGCGTCAGTTGGGCGCCCGCCTGTGTCAGCATGCCCATCATGACTTCGGAATCAACCAGGTTCTTGGGGCATCCCAGGCTGATGAAGCCAACCTTTTTTCGAGGAGTGCCTTCAGACGGATCAGTGATTTCGCGGTTGGCGGGCTTTACAGTTGTGTTTGAGTTCGACATGCAATCTCACTATTTTAACACTCGGGATGCACCAGCTTTGCTGCAGTCCCATGGGCGGAAGACGGGTACCCAGGAAAGCAGTATGCTCAGGTCGTGAAATGGCTGACGGCGTGCTAACCTATCCCGAGCCAAATTCCAAAAGTTCATACCCTTGCCTTGGAGGAAAGATGTCCCCGAAACGGCTTTCGATGGCAGCTTTGGTGACACTAGCGATCCTGACGGCCAGCGCGTTTGCCCAGAGCAATGAGCTGACGGGCATCATCGGAAGAACGTTCATCAGCAACCAGGGCGTGAAGGGCACGAATCTCTTCGATAACAACGTTCACTTTGGCAAGGGATTGACGTTTGAGATCAACTACGGACGCCACATCTGGGGAGAGGGCTTCACGCGCGTGACCTTCGAGGTTCCTGCGGTGATTAACACTGACGAGGATCTCAACTTCGCAGCCAACTCGGTACCCAGCAGCTACCAGTCGTATTTCGTGACGCCGTCACTGCGCGCCAATGTTTTTGCTACCACAGCGATTTCTCCGTGGATCAGCGCAGGGGGCGGTTTTGGACATTTCCGTCCGGCCGATCACTTGGAATTCGGAGGAACCAGCGGGGCCAAGTCGAGTACAACGGGCGTGATGCAGATCGGAATCGGTCTCGATGTCAGGCTCAAGTCCCGGTTCACCCTTCGTGGCGAAGCGCGAGACTTCTGGTCGGGTACTCCGAATATTCTGGTCGACACCGGAAAGAGCCGACAGCACAACTACCTTGTGGGTGGCGGAATCGTGTGGCGTTTCGGCAAGTAAGGTCTGCTTATTTGCGGTCGGCGGAAGTCATCTCTTCGAACAATTCGGGAAGCCGGCGCGCCTCCTCTGACGATCCCCCAAATCTGGCGGCTTCGTAGGCTCGAGTAAAAGCCTCCACGCGCTTGCGTGTTAACGGGTCTTCAATACAAGTAAGGAATTCCTGCGGTGTCTGCACTTCGGTCTTCCTCCAGCCCTGCTTGCGCAGCCACTTCAGCATCCGCTGATACCACAGGGCGGCCGACCGGCTGGGAGCCACCTCGGGGTGGCGGGCCAGCGCTCTTTGCTTCATCCAACGGCGCAGATTTCTGAAGTTAGCTGCGACCAGCAAAATAAGGCACGACACGACTGCGAGCCCGGACCATCGGCGAGGCGAATTGGAGAAGGACTGTTGTGCATGCCGCGCTCGGGTCAGCATGCGTTCGTACCAGCGCTCAACGCGGTCACGCATTCCCTCGAGCAAACTACGGCTGCCCTGCATCGCGTCTTCACCCAGAGCCTTCTGGTGGTTGGCGTCGTAGTTGACCACCCACTCTCGCCAGAAAGATGCCATCGCATCCACATATAGGCTGACGCGGTCCCACCCGGTTGCGCTGCCCAGAGGAGAGCCTGGGGTAGGGTCGAAGCTGACCCAGCCATGACCAGGGAAGTAAGCTTCAACCCAGGAATGCGCGCTGCTGGCCCGCACCACGTAGTTGCCAGTGACGTCGTTGAACTCGGTGGTGCGAAATCCGTTCACCACGCGTGATGGAATGTTCAGCGTTCGCAGCATGATGGCCATCGACGAGGCGAAGTATTCGCAATGTCCGCGCTTGCGAACAAAAAGAAATTCGGCCAGCGGATCTTTGGGCGAGACGCGCGGAAGCTCCAGCGTGTAGCCGAACTGCGTTATCAAGTAGCGTTCAATCGCAGTGGCGCGGTCGTAGGAATTGGTTGAGGATCTCGCGATCTGCCTGGCCAGTTCTGGAATGCGGACATCGAGAGTAGGCACCTGCAGGTACTCCAGCATCTCCGGAGGATTCGGAGCGGTGGTCTTCTCCAGGTCTTGCGGCTTGGGCTCGGATAGATCCGAGTCAACATCGTAGAGGCTGACCGCATGGGTGGAATCGAGATTGTAGAGGGCTCCTCCGCGATCTGTGCCGAGTACGCGGTATGCACCTGTAAGGAATCTGGGCTTGGGAGCGACGAAGAAGAGGTTTGTGCCGATCGGTTCCATCAGCACGCGATAGTGGATGAGCCGCGCCGTCTTGGGACCGGGCTCGGCGGCGCGACTCCATAACGGAAAGCGGCCGTCCGGCTGACGCAGGATCGGATACTGCTCGACTGGATTGGACCACGTTTTTCCGTCAAAGCGGCTCAGGGAAACTCCACGCCATTTCAGATCGAAGGTGCCGTGCGTATCGCCGTCGATCTGGATGTGCATCACCACCGACTTCGATTGTTGAATCTGGCCGATACTTCCGAGCTGCACGCGATCACTGAAGCCGGTGGCCATATCACTGCCGGAAGCGAACGAGCCCAAGTATCCGGCGGACGTGCGCGGGAGCAGGAAAAAGATCGCGCAAGCCCCGGCCAGAATGAGCACGACCAGCGCCGGAGAAGTACCAGCGAGGAAAAACGCCATGCGGCGGTAGGTAGTCGCATCGAGCGGCTCACGAGCCGGAATGTTAGCGGTCTGGCAAGATCGCCGCATTTCCATCAGCACGAAGGTCACGACTGCCATGAGCATGAATCCCGCGAAGGCGAACAGGAAAACACTATCCACCGTCAGCACCGCGGCCGCGAGCACCATCATGAACGCGAGCACCGACAGCATGTAGTAGTCGCGTTCCTTGTGAACCGAAAAGATGCGGATCACCATGCCGAACAAAACCAGATGCACAGTCGCCGTCAGAAAACTGCGGGAGAGCATTGTGTAGTCGGCGAGGAAAAACAACACATACGCCAGCGTCAGATAGTTGGTCCAACGCGTGGGCATCTGGTAATCGCTGCGTTTGCTCAGAAGATATCCACGAAATAAAAGTGCGAGCCCTACAAGGGTGATGGTGGGTGCGTCGACGGCGCCCGTTTCAGCCAGCGTCCCAAACCCGGTGAGTACCAGTAAATACAGGGACACCTGGAAGTAGCGCTCAATGGCAGCGGGGAGCGTGATGGTTGACGAACTGGCGCGCGCTTCTGGCATGGAACCGGTCTATTGTTCGCTTTTTAGATTGCAAAGGGAAGGGTACGTTCGTTCCGGCGACGGATGGTAAACTACTCAGGGTCAGGTATCGGTCCCGCGCGACGCGTTCTCGCCAACCCCGCCAGGTCCGGAAGGAAGCAACGGTAACGAGCTCTTGCGTGTGCAGTGGGTTCCCGGTGCCTGGCTTTTTGTTCATCCCTTCAAGTCTGCCGCCTCTCGCCTCGTCTATCATGGGTGCTCCTTAGCGACAGGAGAGTCTCAGCCCAGTGCGAAATCATCATTGGCTTGCTGTCTTCATTGTTTTCTGCACATCTGCCGCGTTGGTAAGTGCCGCGTCCATGCCGGCGGCGGCGCAGGCTTCGGTAATTTCTGCACCCTCCGTACAAATTTCTTCTGGGGAACTTCGCGGAGTGATTGAGAACAATCTCTCCGTCTTTCTCGGGATTCCTTATGCAGCGCCGCCCGTCGGTGATCTGCGTTGGCGCGCCCCCCAAGCGGTTGCATCGTGGGAGGGAGTCCGCGAGGCGAGTTCGTTCGGAAATGCCTGCATGCAGCCGCCAGGAATGTCTCTTGCAAACGGGGGCGATCCCGGCCCGCTCAGCGAAGACTGTCTCTATCTTAATGTGTGGACGCCGAGGCTCGATCCTGCGGCGAGGCTGCCGGTCCTGGTTTGGATTCACGGCGGGGCCTACCTCTTTGGGTCGGGCAGCGTGACGATCTACAACGGGCAGTCACTCGCGAGCCGCGGTGCCGTGTTTGTGAGCATCAACTACCGGCTTAACGCTCTCGGATTCTTTGCCCATCCGGCCCTCGAGCAGGAGACTACAGACGGCCCGGCTAATTTCGGACTGCTTGACCAGATCGCCGCTTTGAAGTGGGTGCAGCAGAACATCCTGCAGTTCGGCGGCGATCCGGCGAACGTTACGATTCTTGGGCAGTCCGCGGGCGCGAAGAGCGTACTCGCGCTGTTCGCGTCCCCTCTGGCGCGCAGGTTGTTTCAAAAGGGCGTCGCCATGAGTTCCTACGCGTTGCCCGATGCCACTCGCGCGAAGGCACTCGATATCGGCACTCAGGTGGCGACGGCTATGGGGCTGAATGGAGCGAACGCGACCATGGCGGAGTTGCGCGCCGTCCCGGCTGAGAAGTTGGCGTCATTGACAGGGCCGCAACTTTCAACCGCGCCTGTCCCGATTGCAGGCGACACCGTGCTTCCGGTCTCGATTCAAGATACGTTTGCGGCCGGGCAGGAAGCGCCTTTGCCGCTGATCCTCGGAGAATACCAGCGATGACTCCAGCGTGGTGGCGGGATTTGGCGTGGATGTCGGCGAGGTGATCCGCGGACTTGGCGCCAAGGGAATCTTCGTTAAAGCACTTTATCCGGGCGTGCGCGATCAGAAGGAACTGGGACGGCTGGTGGCAAGAGACCTCGTTTTCACGATGCCCGTGCGGTGGGCCGCCGACCGTCACTCGAAACTTGCGCAAACCTGGCGCTACTACTTCGACTATACCGCCGCGCATGAGCGGGTGAAGGACCCGCATGGAGTGCCGCATGGCGCAGAGATCGTGTATTTTCTTGACAATCTGCGAACGTTGCCAGGGCCGTATTCAGAATCAGATCGTGAGTACGCGCGAAAGGTGAGCGAGTATGTTTTCGAGTTTGCTCGTGTCGGTACGCCCGCATCTCCTCGGGCCCCAGGCTGGCCGGATCACAACACCCGCGACGAGACCATGGTTTTCGGAAAAGCGATGGTACCCCAAAACAATTTTATGAAGGCGCGGTTGAATGTGATGATCGGTGCGATAAAGCTGTTGGGGCCGATGTTTGCTCGAAAGTGAGAAGTGTTGCTACTTCTGATGGAAGGTGGTTTTTCATGCGCCTTTGGACACGCGCTACAGAAAACACCTGATTCGTTAGCGAGGGCGCGCAGGGTATCCATACATGTGTTGGCTGAATTGTCTTGGCTTCTCCGCATTTTCATCGGCATTCCTTCATCATTGCGGAGAGATTGTCTCCGGAAAGACGAAAC
Organism: uncultured Acidobacteriota bacterium; assembly: GCA_963745435.1. Taxonomy (GTDB): domain Bacteria; phylum Acidobacteriota; class Terriglobia; order Terriglobales; family Acidobacteriaceae; genus Gp1-AA133. The sequence goes on from CAVUXK010000015.1 coordinate 402,046, forward strand.
TTTGATCAACGAGCTTTTGTGCTTGTGTGATCGTTCGGTTCTCGGGTAGCGCAACTGCGCAAAAGGGGTGGGCGATATGAAGGGTTTGACCATGCTGGGAGCCATCTTGCTGGTGGTCGGTTTGTTGGCGTTTGTAGTGCCGATTCCGCACAAAGAAGACCACGGTGTGAAGATCGGCGACGCGAAGATCGGCGTCCAAACCGAGCACAGCGATCGTTTGCCGCCGCTCGTGGCGGGCGTGCTGGTGCTTGCGGGAGTTGTATCTTTGGCAGCCGGAGCCCGGAAGGGCGCGTAAGCCGCATTTCAATCGCAAAATTAAAGAGACCGCGTCGTTGATGGCGCGGTCTCTTTTTCGTTTGGGGGATGCGCTGCTCTAACCCATAATTCCCAACGTCTGCGTCGGGAAGTTTGCGAGGTTCGGAAAAATCGATGGCAAGTCAGCCGCTGCCACGCCGAACCATTGCGCCAAGGTCGCGGCGTATTGGTCGACCGAGGTCGTTGGAACCCACCGGCCCTGGCCTGTGCCGTCGTCGGGACCGTTCACTGCCAGTGTCGGGAACGTCCCGTAGAAGTCGCCACCCTTTACGGCGCCGCCCATGATCAGGTGGTGCGAGCCCCAGGCGTGGTCCGTACCGTCGCTGTTGGGCTGGTAGGTGCGGCCGAAATCTGACAAAGTGAATGTCGTCACGTTGTTCGCTACGCCCATTTCCGTTGTGGCTTGATAGAAAGCGTTGAGCGACTGGTTCATGTCGTTGAAGAGCGAATCCTGTTGCGTCAGTTGGCCGCTGTGCGTGTCGAATCCGCCCATCGAGACGAAGAAGATCTGACGCTGCAATCCGAGTGCGCCGCGGACCTGGATGATCTTTGCCACCTGCTGCAACTGGCTCGCGAAGTATGAGTTCTTCGGGAACTGCGTCGCCAGCGGAGTGCCGGTTGCCAACGCAGCTAGCGAGCGTCTGGCCGTTCTGAATGGCATTGCCCGGTGGTCGTGCTGGCTGCCTGGATCAGTGACAAGCCGTTGTCGAAGGTCAGCAGGCTCTGCAGGGCGGAGAGACGAGCGTTCGATTCAGTGCCGCCTCCGAATCCGTTCAGCAGTTGCGTGGGATTGCCGTTCGACTGGATGGACTGCGCAACCACGCCTTCGCAGAAGATGTTGGTGCCGGCCAGCGAAATGATGATGGGGAAGTTGCCACCGTAAATGGACTGAATCTTATCGGCGGTCCGTCCCGCCCAGCCTGTTTCGGCGACTTTGTCCAGGATCGCCGTCTGCATCTGCGCTTCCTGGTCAGAGTGCGAGAACAGGTTCATCGGCACTGGTACTCCGCCTTGACGGAACTGCGAGGCACTGGTGGGCTGAATGAGCGTGCCGACGTTCGCGAGCACGGCAAGGTGCTTGTTGTTGAACAGCGACTGCATCCCGGAGAAACGCGGATGGAAGGCAAAGGGGGAGCCGATGCTTGGGGGAGTAACGGGTAGCAGCGATCCCTGGGCGAGAGCCAGGCCCCCGCGGGCGGACTTGTACCCGTTGTAGCCAGTGGTGTCGTACGGGATCACCATGTTGTTGCTGTCGTTGCCGCCGAACAGGAAGACGCAGACCAGCGCCTTGTAGTCCGACGCGTTCTGGGCGAGAGCATTTACCAGCCCGAAGCGGCTGAAGCTGGCAGCCGCGAAACCTGCCGCCGCCGAACAGCACGTTGTCTTCAAAAAATCTCTGCGGTTCCATTTGCCCATGGTGCTCTCCCCTTAGTGTGCAACCTGAAATTGTGACGAGCTGCCGATCAGGTACAGCGCGGTCTTGGCGCGCTTGGTGTTATCCGTCAGATTCGTAACGGTGGTGATGATGGCGTTGCGGGCGCCGTCAGACAGCGGACCGTGCGTCAGCACATTGCTCAGCGAATCCACCAGTTCCGGAGGATTCGACGCCAGCGCCACGTACGCCGAGATGTCGGTCTTGGTGGTGCTGCCCACGCTGCCGTATACCAGGTCGTTCACAAAATTGATCCGCGAGATCGCCGTCGTGCTGTTGAAGATGCGGAACTCCGGCCCCAGCAGCGTGGTGCCCGGAATGCCGTTGTCCGGCGGATAGAAGTTGAATACGGTCGGCGACTCAAACGGCTCTTCCTTCATATCGGACGCGTAGTTCTGCAGGTTTGCGCCGTCGGACGTAGCGTTGGTCGCGCGCAGCAGGTTCAACATTAAGAGCACAGGTTCTTTCAGGTGGCCATCGCTGGCCTGCACCTGTGCGGGATCGTCGCCGCGGCGCGCTTCGCTGTCCATGAGGATGGCATTGACGACCGCTTTCATATCGCCGCGCACGCCGCTGCCGTTGTCGTTAAAGACCGCGGTGACGCGCGACACGTAGGCCGGGCTCGGATTGCTCGTCACCAGGTGCTGGATCAATTGCTTCGAGATGAATGGTCCGACGTTGGGATGCGTGAAGATGTTCTGCAACGCCACCGTCAGGTCCGACTGCGCGGTGCCGCCGGAGCCCAGCACGATTCCATTCAGCAAGAGTTTCTGGCCCGTGTCGTGATGGTTGTCGAAGGGAATCATCGGCCCGCCGTAGTACTCGCCGTTGTAGAACGAGGCGGTCTGCCCGGCTTTCGTCGGATAGGCCCAGCCCGTGAAAACGTGGGCGAAGCCGATGATGGTGTCCTGCGTGTACGTGGGGAGGGGAATGCCGTTACCGTCGACCTGAGGCGTGCCGTCCGGGTTCAACTGCGACAGGCCAACCGAGAACAGCTGCAGAATTTCGCGCGCGTAGTTCTCGTTGGGCTGAGCTCCGGAATTGGGATCCGGCTTATCGTTCCGGACCATGTCGAGGTAATGACCCATGGTCGGACTCAAAGTGACGTCGTTCAGCAACGTGGAGAAATTGCCGAACGCATCTTTCTGGAGCATGTTCATCCACGAAGTGAAGGCGCTCGGGTCGCCGATCTTCTGATTCGACACGACGAAGGTCTGAGCCAGCGACCACGCTACGCGCTGGCGCAACTGATCCTGTCCCGTGAGCGCATTTGTGAAGAATCGCTGCTTGACGACCGTGATGTCGTCGTTCGCTCCCGGCGCGGGGTAGGTGGAGGCTGTGGCTGTGTACTGCTCGTTCAGGAATGCCTGCATCCCAACCGTCTGCACGTGCTGGATCGTCGCGGGAGTCGGGCCGAAGGTCGATTGTTCGAGCAGGCGAGCGGCGGCGGCGGGAGTAACTCCGCTATTGCCGGAGCCAACCTGCACTTGCAAGATGTTCGACGTGGGCGAACCCGCGCCCGGGTTAATCACCTGCAGCGGAATCGTGCCTGCACTGGCAGCGTTTCCCGAGGCACTGAGGCTGGTCGCCGACACAAAGGTCGTGGGCAGCATGACGCCGTCGAAAATCACTTGCGCGCCATTGATGAAATTGTTGCCACTCACGGCGATGGTGAAGTTTCCGACGGGGAGGGGGACGGGGAGGGCTGCGGTCACGACGGGGAGGTTGCTTAACAGGGTGACGTAGGCCGGCGCCGCTGTTGGATTGCGGATCTTCCACGCTGGGCGCAGAGATCGTGATGGTGAATTCCGTTTCGCTTCCCAGGGGAGGCGCGGTATACAGTCCTGTGGTCGAGATCGATTCCGACGAGGCGATTGCGCCGCCGGTGCGCTATTCACCTTCCAGATCGACGGTTGGGATTTGTTGTGCCCGTGATCGTCGCTTTGAATTGCACCGTTTCGCCGGGGCGGCAGTTGTGCGCCCGCGGGCGTAATGCGCACCACAATTCCGGATGCGCCCGATCTTCACCATCAAGTGGTCGACGACGTGATGCGCCGGATCCGGATTGACGACGCTCACCTGCACAGACATCCCGTTCTGCGCTGACGTCGTAGTGTCCGGTAGCGTTCAGCTGAGTCGCTGAAACGAACTTGGTGGTCAGCGTCTGTCCCGCAAACATCACTTTCGCGCCGCTCACGAACTTGCTGCCCGTGATGGTGAGCGTGAAATTTCCAACCGGAACGGCGGCGGGGGATACCGCCGTCACGGTCGGCACCGGATTCTCCAGCGTGACCATGACCTTGCCGGAGAGGGTCTTGTCGGACGAGGACGTCGCTTCAATGCTGACGGAATTTGTAGTGGGGAGGGCTGCGGGCGCTTTGTAAAGTCCGGAGGTGCTGATGGTGCCAACGGTGGAGTTCCCACCCATCATGCCGTTTACCGACCAGACGACCGTCTGATCCGTGGCGGCTGTGACCTTGGCGGTGAACTGCTGCGTGTCGCCGGCGCGGACGGTGCTTGATCCGGGCGAAACTGTGACGCCTGACGATGTCTGTCCAGTCGACCCGCTGCCTGTGCCCATGGCTGCGCAGCCAGTCAATAGCGCGATTCCCATGCACAGGGCGAGCGTCGCAGCGATACGAGTTTGTTGAATGTTGGCCATCCTCAGCATCTCTGATCCCCTTTCCAAGCGACCCGAGTTCAGAGCTGTTGCACTCGCAAGAGGCTAGCTGAGACCGTCGCTTTCACAACAGGTCTCATGAGTCCAGAGCCCGAACCCGGCATCTGGTGCGGCTTTTGCTGGAGTATGGCTTTGAGGAGATGCGCTATGTGGCCAAGCTAAAAAGCGCATTCTGCGATGGTGGTACATGTCCGCAGGTAACTTAGCGTTGGACACGCTGGTGGCCTGTGCCGCACAATATCCGTTTCCCATTTCATGGCTGGAGATCACAGAGTGAGTGAATCCGTGCGCGTCAAGATCAGCGCCCTCGGCACCTACGTCCCACCCCGCATCTTGAGCAACGCTGACCTCGAAAAATTGGTCGAGACCTCCAACGACTGGATCCTCGAGCGTACGGGAATCCGAGAACGCCACCTGGTCGACAAGGGAGTGGCGACCAGCGATCTCGCCACTGAAGCCGCCCGCAAAGCCCTTGCCCAGCGCGGCATTGCAGCCTCAGACCTGGAAGCTATTTTGGTCGCGACCGTCACGCCCGACATGTTTTTCCCCTCGACGGCCTGCCTGGTCCAGCACAAGCTTGGCGCTCACGGAGTGTGGGGATTCGATCTGTCCGCCGCTTGCTCAGCCTTTCTCTACGCGCTGCAGACGGGCGCGCAATACGTCGCCACCGGGATGCACAAGAAAGTCATGGTCATCGGCTCTGACGTGATGTCGTCGATCATCGACTACACCGACCGCGCGACTTGCGTGATCTTCGGCGACGGCGCCGGGGCAGTGATTCTCGAGCCGGCGGAAGATGACAGCGTGGGCCTGATCGACTTCGTGCACGAGGTCGACGGATCAGGAGCGCAGTCCCTATATATGCCCGGTGGTGGCAGCCTGAACCCGTCGTCGCGCGAGACCCTTGAGAAAAAGATGCACTACGTGCATCAGGACGGGCAAGCGGTGTTCAAGTTCGCGGTCCGCAAGCAGACTGAACTCTGCGAGAAGCTTCTGAAGCGGAATGGGTTGACGGGTGCCGATATCGACGCATTCATCCCACACCAGGCCAACCGACGCATCATCATGGCGACGGCCGACCGCCTGGGCCTGCGGCCCGAGAGCATCATCGTGAACATCGACCGCTTCGGAAATACCACGGCCGGCACGATTCCCTTGGCAATGGGAACTGCGATTGAAGAAGGGAAGTTGAAGAAGGGGAGCCTGGTGATGCTGGCATCGGTGGGAGCGGGGTTTACGGTGGGGGCTACGTTGTTGAGGTGGGCGTATTAGGGTTCTACCGGATTCTGAGTAAAACTCCGATATAAGCGCGAACTTTATTCAGCAAGGATAGATCTATCTTGGAATGAAAAGCGACCTTGCGTGCCCGCCAATCCATGCTTTTGATGTGATCCACGAGGACTGCTCCTTCAATTTTGTCGACCGCAATGGGCAGTGAGAAGGGATACGGTTTGCGCTTACTCGTGAGGGGACAAACCACCACCAGTCCACTGACACGATTGTAGGCTTGATCTGTGAGCACCAATGCCGGGCGGCGCTTGCCTTGTTCCCGTCCGGCCTGCGGATCAAAGTCGAGCCACACCAGGTCTCCGGACTCGGGAACGTAGGAGGCTACCATTCAACTTTCTCCTTACCTCGTTCGGGGCCCACGTAAATTTCTTTGTGGCGATTTTCCGGCGTGATCTGCGCGATCAATTCCTCTAACGTAGGAATTCTTTCTGAAGGGCGAAGTTTGATTCCTTCTTCGGAAACCTCTATTACGATGGAGTCCCCCTCCTTCATGCGAGCGGCTTCAGCTATCGTCTTCGGAATTCGAACTGCCAAACTATTTCCCCATTTAACGACCTGCGCTTGCGGCATGGTCCCCTCGCATATTTTCTAAGTATCTACGAAGTATATACCAAGGGCCTACAGCGTGGATACCGATCTTTCGCAATGACAACGACGCGACGACCCAAGGCCGCAATTAAGGCCTCGTCATCTTCTCCGGCTGCACCCACTCGTCAAACTCCTCCGCCGTCAGGTACCCCAGTTTCAAAGCCGCCGCCTTCAGACTGGAGTGATCCACGTGTGCGGTATGCGCGATCTTGGCCGCCTTGTCATACCCGATCCTCGGAGTCAAAGCCGTCACCAGCATCAGCGAATGCTCCACGTGCCCTTTCACCTTGGCGTGGTTCACCTCGATCCCCTTGAGCATGTACTCGACATAGCCATGGCACGCGTCCGTGAGCAGCGTCACCGAGTGCAGGAAGTTGTAAATGATCACCGGCTTGTAGACGTTGAGTTCGAAGTTCCCCTGCGATCCCCCAAATCCGACCGCCGCCGTCGCGCCGTGTACCTGCACGCACACCATGGTCATGGCTTCGCACTGCGTGGGATTCACCTTGCCGGGCATGATCGAAGACCCGGGCTCGTTCTCTGGAATGATCAGTTCGCCCAGACCCGAGCGCGGGCCCGACGCCAGCCAGCGAATGTCGTTTGAAATCTTCATGAGCGAGGCCGCCAGCGTCTCCAGTGCGCCCTGTGCGAAGACGATCTCGTCGTGCGCCGACAGCGCCGCGAACTTGTTCGGATGCGACTTGAACGGCAGCCCCGTCAGCTCTGCAATTTTCTTGGCTGCCCGCTCGGCGAATTCGGGGTGCGCGTTCAATCCCGTCCCGACTGCTGTGCCGCCGATTGCCAGATCAAACAACCCAAGCAGCACCTGTTCCAGTCGTTTGATGTCGCGTTCCAGCAAACTCGCCCATCCGCTGAACTCCTGGCCCACCGTCATCGGCACGGCGTCTTGCAGGTGCGTGCGGCCGATCTTCACAATTCCTTCGAACTCCTTGGACTTTGCCGCAATCGCGTCGTGAACCGTCTTGATCGCCGGAATGAGCGCACGCTGCACGCGATCCGCGGCGGCGATGTGCATCGCCGCTGGAAATGTGTCGTTCGACGACTGCGACATGTTGACGTCATCGTTGGGATGGATCGGTTTCTTCGATCCCATCTCGCCGCCCGCGATTTCGATGGCGCGGTTGGAGATGACCTCGTTGACGTTCATGTTGGTCTGCGTGCCGCTGCCCGTCTGCCAGATACGCAACGGAAACTGGTCGTTCAGCTTGCCCGAGATCACTTCGTCGGCGGCCTGCATGATCAGCTTGGCTTTCTCGGGCGAAAGTTTGCCGAGATCCTGATTCACCAGCGCGCATGCCTTCTTCAAAATGCCGAAGGCGCTGATCAACTCAGGCGGCATGATGTCGCGTCCGATGTTGAAGTGCAGAAGCGACCGCTGGGTCTGGGCGCCCCAGTAAACGTTGGCCGGGACTTCGATCTTGCCCATGCTGTCGGATTCGATCCGCATGCGGGTGACAGGCTCAGTAGTGGTCGCCATGGCGGTTTTCCTGCTCAGAACGCAAGGATGGTGTAACTCGAAAGTATAGCGCGGATGTACGTCCCTTTTGTGTGTTGGGGCACATGCCGCTGTGACGCGCAGGAAAGCGGTTCGAGACCGCATGCTAGAATCGCGGATTGGAAACTGGCGTCGCGGCCGCGTAGCAGGCCGAGCGCAAGGACGTACACCTTGGCCACCACGGACTACATCCCCGTCACTTTACCTCGGAAACAGGCTCACTCCCGGCCCGATAGCTGGACCGACGTGCTCGTGATCGGCGCCGGGCCAACGGGCTTGGCCTGCGCTATCGAAGCGCAGAAGATTGGTCTCAAGGCGCTGGTCCTCGAAAAGGGATGCCTGGTGAATTCGGTCTTTAACTATCCGACCAACATGACCTTCTTCACCACGCCCGAATTGCTCGAGATCGGCGACATCCCGTTCGCCTGCGCCGGACAGAAACCGACGCGGCAGGAGGCGCTTGAGTACTACCGACGCGTGGCGGAACATTTCAAGCTGCACATCTGCCAGTACCAGTGGGTGAAGACCGTGACCGGGAAGGACGGCGATTTCCGCGTTACTGCGACGGACCGTTCCAGCAAGATTCACGACTACCGCACGAAGAAAGTTATCGTCTCTACCGGATACTACGACTTGCCAAACGAGCTCGGTATTCCTGGAGAAGATCTCGAGAAAGTCCATCACTACTACAAGGAGCCCTATCCCTACTACGACAGCGACGTTCTTGTAATAGGGGGGAAGAACTCGGCTGCCGAAGCGGCGCTCGATCTGTGGAGACACGGGGCCCGCGTCACGCTGGTGTACCGTGGAGATCAAGTCTCTCCCAGCGTGAAGTATTGGGTGAGGCCCGATCTCGAGAATCGCATCAAGAATGGCGAGATTAATGCGTTCTTCAAAAGTTCGGTGCAGGAAATCGGTTCCGACTTCGCCGTACTGAACACGCCGAAGGGGCCGACCCGTCTGCCGAACGACTTTGTCTTCGCCCTGATTGGCTACCATCCCGACTACGATTTTCTAAGCAGCCTGGGCCTGGAACTTTCCGACCTGCAACACCGCCCGGTATGCGATCCGGAAAGCCTGGAAAGCAACGTGCCCGGCGTCTATGTGGCTGGCGTCATCGTGGCCGGTTCCCGCACCAGCGAAATCTTCATCGAGAACGGGCGCTTCCACGGGAAGCAAATCGCTGCCCACCTCCGCCAGAAGCTGGAGCCGGGCCGCAATCTGGCGGAGATGTAGCCGAGCCTCTGCTCAGCCGCAAAGTTGTCTCCCCGAAAAAACCTTGTTGCCTTGAGCGAAGTGAGGTTCCAGCCGAACGTAGTCGAAGGATCTCTGTTCTGCTACGGCACTCTCGGAGCCATCCTCGCCGCCCCCTGTCACTCATCCACGTGATTCGCGCACTACCCCCAAACAGAATGCCGGTGCCAAACTCGTTTGTGAACGAAGAGGTGACACCATGTGGCTGAAAAGCCTGGCAATGGGCGCGATCCTGCTGTTCGTGGCTTGACTGGTAGCAGTGCTCCAGGGCTGGAGCAAGAGCACGGCGACAGGTCGACTGATCGCAGTAGTCTTCGTTTTTGCGATGGGCGCTTTGGCGCTCTGGAGTGTGCGTGCCGTGATCGGAGTCAATCGCTAGAGTTTGTAGTTCGCGAAGTGCACCGACGGCGTCCGTTCTTCCTACTTGAGTTCAACTGCCTCCCCAAGTTGCTGCGAAACTAGGCGGCCCATTAGCGGTTTCAATCTTTCGCCAGTCTTCCCTAGGACGAAGTCTTGCTCCGCATCCGACCAGTCAAGCTTGAAGCTGGTCGTCAAAGCAGAAATCCATATCTGCCGCACCGGTGCGTTCGGAGAAACCACGAACCGTGCGCCATCTTCGAAGCTAATGTGGAGCGCGCCTGACTGGTCTTCGACTTCGATGTCCGCATCGTCTTCCGCCGCAAACAACGATTTCTTGAGCGAAGCAAAGGCCTCGTCGGAGCGCTTACGAAATTCCAGTTCATCCATCATGGGGAGATTATAAGGGCGGATGGGACCGCGAATGCGCCAGCAAGAGCCTTTAACCGCAAAGGACGCAAAGGGCTCGCCAAAGACGCGAAGCGAGCCGGGGCTGTTCGTCTATTTGAGCAAGTACTCCTTCACGAACATCACAGTCGCAAAGAACTGGAAATCCCGATTCTTCTTCTTCCGGAATCCGTGCCCCTCGTCTTTCGCCATCAGGAACCACACGGGAGTTTTGTTTTTCCGCAAGACCTCAGCCATCTGCTCGCTTTCACTGGCAGGAACGCGCGGATCATTCTTGCCGGCAATAACGAACATCGGCTTAGTAATGTTCTGCGCCTTGTTCGCAGGCGCGATGCTCTCGAGGTAGGCGCGTGTCTTTGGATCTCTTTCATCGCCGTACTCCACCCGGCGCAGATCCTGGCGGTAGCCCGAGGTGTGCTCGAGGAAGGTCACGAGGTTCGAAGGTCCGACAATGTCGACGGAGCAGCAGATCCGATCGTTGTAGTTCGTAGCGACGGCCAGCGTCATGAACCCGCCATAGCTGCCGCCTGTGACGAGCACGCGTTTTGCATCGAGCCCTGGCTGCTGCCCGATCCAGTCGAACAGAGAATCGATGTCTTTGTACGAGCCCTCGCGCAGGAGTCCGTTATCGAGTGCGAGGAACGTTTTCCCGTATCCGGTTGAACCGCGAACGTTGGGGAATATCAGAGCCACGCCGAGTTCGTTGAGATAGTAGTTCTCCGTGCCCTGAAAGTCCGGGCGGAACTGTCCCTCGGGCCCGCCATGAATCCAAACGATCGTCGGGCGGGGCCCACTGAACTTCGCAGCTGGACGATAGAGAAATCCGCTGATGGACTTGCCATCCCAACTCTTCCAGTGAATGATTTCGGGGGCCGAGAAGCTTGAGGTATTCAGGCCGCCGGTTTCGCTGAATGTCCAACGCTCCAGTTTGCCCGAGTCCGTGTCGAGTGAATACACGTCAGCCGGGGAGCGAGCCCAATCGATGTCGAATCCCAGTTCATGGCTGTGACGACGCCAACGAATCCTTTCGACTAAGCCTTTGGGGAGATTCGCCACCGGCTTCTCTGTTTTGCCCGCCACATCGTAGAGATGGAGAACGCCGTATCCGTCTTCGTTGGCGACGAATGCGATCTTCTGGCCATCATCGGAAAGATCGAACTCCTCGATGTCCCAGGGAATCGAACTGCTCAAGAAGCTGGTCTGAAGATTTCCCAGATCGATGTAAACCAGTCGATGGAACTCCGAGTCCTTGTCCGTGGTGGTGTACACGCCCTTGCCGTCTTTGGCGAATCGCCCACCGGCATAGGAGACCTTCTCACTACCCTTGGGGGTGATCAGCACTTTCTCACCACTCTGCGCATCGACCACCCACAGGTAGCTTTCGTTTGCGGAGATTTCCTCGAGCGCGAGAATCTTGTGCCCGTCGGGGGCGAAGTCGAGTGGTGACCAGCCCCCGCCTTCGAGTTGAGCCACCTGGTGATCTGTCTTCGGGTCCGCAGGATCGACGACCCAGAGGTCGACGTCCTTTCCGGTGCGCCGCGTCGAGCCGTAAACAAGCTTTCGGCCTTGATCCCACCAGACCGCATCGGTGTTGCGTGACTTGCCATCTGTGAGTAGCGTGATATCGCCTGAGTCCAGATCGTAGCGATAGAGTTGGTAGAACTCGCCACCACCAACGTCTTTGCTGAACACGAAGTACTTGCCCTCGGTCGGCTCGTACTGGGCGTTCGTCACCGCGTCCGCATAGAACGTCAGCTGCGAGCGGTCGCCGCCTGGGCTCGTGACCCGATGGATTTCCGGCACGTCGGCAAAGCGGGTTGAGATCAGCATCTCACGGCGCGTAGGATGCCAGCTGGTCAGATTGGCCGCGCGAAAGTTGCTATAGCGCTCGACGCTCTCGGCAATTGCAGTCGGGATTTTCGGAATACCATCAGCCACGAGATTCTCGTTGGGAACGACCTCGCCCGACTGGGCTGCAATGAGGGACGTCAGAAAGACAGAGGCGATCAAACCACGTAGAGCTTGCATAGAAGTTGGGGGACAAACAGGCCTGAATCTTAGGCTGACATGCCCGCAGCCGTCAACGTAGGCGGACGCCGTCGCTCAAATAAAAAAAGGCCCGGAGGACTTGCCTCCGGGCCGACGAGTTTTGAGACGAGGGTAAAGTCGCGAGAAATTTATTTTTCGTCCGCGTAGTAACGGCGGGTCGCCCCAGCCAGCATTACCAGCCCGCTGCCCAGCAGCATGAGCGAGCGCGGAGGGTTCGGCTTTTGCACTGGCAGAAATGCGGAAGCCAGTAACACCATTGAAGAAATCAACATGAAAACTTTAAGGGCTTTCGATCGCATTTGGTTCGTCCGTGTTCGCCTGTTGATAGTGCAAGCTGCTGTCCAAACATCATTGCTGGAAGCATAGAGGCGCCTCGCGGATCTGAGCTGGTAAACCTCTGAATCTTTGGAGCCTTTCCCGACACGTTCGCCGACTGACAATTCTTGTCACCCTGCGGTTGGGTGCAATCTCTTGCACAGTGTCCAGTTCCTTTGCCTCGCCGTCCGGGAACTGGGCAGTTCTGATTTTTTCCGCAAGCGCTTGAGTCTGCGGCCAATAGTGCGCCGACTTGAATGAGGGCGGCATAGCCCCATTCCATACGTCGTACTGGCAGATCGGTTATCTTGAAGAACCGCTGAGAATCATGGAACCCGAGCCCGAGCACGAGGTGAATTCGATCTCACTGGCGTCCTACGTACGCCTGGTGAGGGAGAACTGCAACTTCCGCCGGCTCTGGCTGGCGCAGATCGTCAGCGAGATCGGAGACTGGTTTTATACGCTCGCGATTTACAGCCTGCTTCTGCAGCTGACCGGGCACGCGAGTTCCGTCGCGCTGGCGCTCGTGCTGCAAGTGCTGCCGCAGACTTTCATCGGGCCGACCGCCGGCGTGGTCAATGACCGAATCAGCCGCAAGCGGGTCATGATCACGGCGGACCTGGTGCGCGCGGTCATTGTTCTCTCGATGCTGCTGGTGCGCTCGAAGGCGATCGTCTGGCTGGTCTATCCGTTGCTGTTGCTCGAGACGATCATGGCGGCCTTCTTCGAGCCGGCGCGCAGTTCGGTGATTCCTAACATCACTACGCGCGAGGACGTTATCATTGCCAACACGCTCGGCTCGACCACCTGGTCGATGAATCTCGTGTTGGGCGCCACGCTTGGGGGTATCGTCGCGGCATTGCTGGGGCGGGATGCCGTGTTCATCTTGAATGCGCTGTCATTTCTGATATCCGCGTGGCTCGTGATGGGAATGAACTTTGCTGAACCGCATGCGGAATCGGCAGGTCCTTTGCGGATAGGCGAGTTGTTTGACTACTCACCGATCGTGGAGGGAGTGCGTTACATCCGAGGACAGCGTAGCCTGGTCGCTACCGTCTTCGCCAAGGCCGGCAACCTGGTGATTGGTCCAAGCTGGGTGCTGTTCACGGTGATGGGGCAGAAATATTTTCCTGTGCGCTGGCACAATATGGATCCGCAGCGCGGCGCGATGCTGGGCATGAGCATGCTGCTGGGAGCGCGCGGACTGGGTTCCCTCATAGGACCGCTATTCAGCGCGCCTTGGGCGGGCCGCCAGGATCGGCGGCTGCGTCTGGGAATTCTCTACGGATACCTGGTGATTGCGCTGGGCTATGCGCTCATCGGCAAGGCGGGAAATTTGTGGACGGCCTGCCTGTGGGCCGCGGTAGCCCACTGCGGTGGCGCAACCGTCTGGGTCTTCTCGACGACGCTGTTGCAGTTGAACACCGACGACCGCTTCCGCGGACGCGTATTCTCCGCTGACCTCGGACTCTGCATGCTGACGATTGCCGTAGGCGCTTGGGTATCCGGATGGCTCCTCGACGTCGGCATTTCGGCCCGGACGCTCGTCACGGCGACGGGAGTCGTCATGCTGATTCCAACTGTGCTGTGGGCATGGGCCATCCGGAGGCCGGAACCGGCGCGCTCCGCAATCGTTTCAGAATAGTGCAGCTCTCACTGATTCAATCGGTGCTCGCCAGAGTTCCGCAGAAGCGTCATCGAGAGGTACGCGCCAATCCACGAGCCCAGCGCCGCGAATACCACGTACACCCAGTTCTTGGTGTAGCTGATGACGGCGAACGCCGAAAGCAGATACCACACGCTGCTCCAGGTTGCGGCAGGCACGCGGCGCCGGGCCGAAACGGCCGCATTGAACATTACGTACACAGCATCGGTTGCCGCGGTAGAAAGCAACACGCCCAAAGCCAACCAGAAGTCCACGCGTACCACCATTAAACCTCCTCGCAAGCGCGATTCGCAGCCAGCGTGCGAAGCCCTGCAACGCGATCGGTCGATGATAAGAGATTTTCAACGAAAGGGATTCTCCATGTCGCCGAAGGCGGCGACATTCATTAGCCCCGCGCGAAGCGCTGGGTAACTGAAGACAGAGAGAACAAGCCCGAAGGGCGACAGCAACGGAACCTGTCTGAACGAGACATATTGTTCAGTTGGGTGCAAGTTCGATGAACGCTGCGGGCGTGAAGCTCAGTTGAGCTGATCGATCTTTGCCGCCAGGATGAAATCACTCTCGGTGAGCCCATTCACCGTATGAGTCCAGATGGTGATTTCGGCTTTTCCCCAGGTCAGCAGGATGTCGGGATGGTGTCCCTGCTCCTCGGCGATCGCGCCCACGCGATTCACGAAATCGAGAGCCTTCTGAAAGTCTGGGAACTTGAAAGCTGCGGGTGAGGTGGTGCTCGTCGACAACCTGCCAGTTCGGCAACTGGTGCGAGAGATCGTGAAGCTGACTGCCTTTCAACGCGGGCACGTCGCCCTTGCAGGGAACACAAGTCTTGCTGGCCAAGGTCGACATGTCGGAGCTCCTGCCCGGGCGATCTACCGTGATCGACAAAGATCGCCCCGCGATGTCGCTGTCTAGAAGGGGATATCTTCGTCCGTAATTGGCGACGCCCCGGCCGGCTCGGGTTCGGGCGTGCTCTGGTCGAAGTGATTGGCTGCGCCGCGCGAGCCGCCACTGTAGCCCTCGCCGCCTCCGCCTGCATCGCCACGACCGCTGAGCAATACCAGATCGTTGGCTACGATTTCCGTCATGTACTTCTTCTGATTAGTCTGCTTGTCGTCCCAGGAGCGAGTCTGCAGGCGGCCCTCGATGTAGACCTTGCCGCCCTTCTTGAGATATTCGCCTGCAATTTCCGCAAGGCGCTGCCAGAGCACCACGTTGTGCCATTCGGTACGGTCCTGCCACGCTCCACTCTTGTCTTTGAACCGTTCATTTGTGGCCACGGTGATCTTCGCAACCGCCGTGCCCTGCGGCGTGTACTTCACTTCGGGATCTTTGCCAAGATTGCCGATAAGAATGACTTTGTTAACGCTCTTTGGCATGAGTGCGTACTCCTTCGGAGGGTCACTATAGCAGAAAGGGATAGGTGGAAATTGTGGTATCTGGACACGGCGAGTGTGACGGTTGAAGGGGTAGCGTTGGCATCGTGCCGGCAGTCGCGAGGGCGTCTCGCCCTCGCAGGTGGCGGCGAGACGCCGCCATGACTGCCGCCGGGACGGCGGCGCTACCCTCGAGGGTACCAGTATTTCGCGGCTATTTAGCTGTCGCTCGGCACCATTCGAGACGACGGGCGAGAGCCGATTTTCGCGGTATAATCTCGAAAGCCTATGCCTGCCGAAACCACGGGAAATAAAGCTGCTGGAATGGTTCCAGATGAGTTGAAATTCGAGCCCAAATCCGTTGGGCTCACTACGCCGCGCAAGAAGAAACCCAAAGAACTGGCCGTGATCACCGAGTGCTGCACGGGCTGCGCCGGTTCGCCCGCCTGCGTCGAGTATTGCCCGGTCGCCGACTGCATGTTCTGGGTTCCCGACGAGGACCATCCGCCGTTCGGGCGCATTCAAATTGACCCGATCCTCTGCATTGGCTGCAAAAAGTGCATCAGCAAGGGTCCGGACGGCTGCTTTCTGGATGGCTGCCCATGGGATGCGATTGTGATGGTCGATACGGCGGAAGTGGAGAAAGAAGTGGGCGTGATGAGTATCTAGTCGCTAGTCATCAGTCGCCAGTCTTCAGCCCTGACGCGCGCTCCGGCGCGCGTTTTGTTTTGTGACCTCGGACTCTGCGAAAGGTCCAGAGTTTATTGTGCAGCAGTCGCCGCGATCCCGGATCGCTTTGTCGGTCAATGCTGCTTGTTGGCGGATGTGATCGGGAATCTCGGGAAGCTCGCGCTCAAATGGAGTGATGGCTGCCAGGTCGTCGGTTTGTCCCACCAGGTACAACGCACGCAGTCCCTCCCAGACCTGGTCGACCGCTGGATCCACAGTTGCCAGTTCGGCTCCCGCCTTCACCGAGCCGCCCGTCTGCGCAAATAGCGTGCGGATACGTCCGCCAATCGGCGACCGCACATCGACCGTCCCCTGATCCCCCTGAAGCTTGGCAATCAGGCCGCCTTGGTGGATCACTGTGCCTGCCTTGTCGGCATCGACGACGCGGCCCCCGATGGGCGCGGTGATGGTGGCCGATTGCAGCAGCGCGACGATCTGTTGACGGCCGGCGCCATCTCCGTAGCGAACGAGGGAAAGGGCGGCGTTACCTCGCACAAGAGGCGATGGATCCTTCAGCATCGTGAGCAAAGCTTCGTGAAAGCCCTGTCCCGACGTGTCTTGTCCCAGCACCCACGCGTCCGTGTTCCGGACTTCTTCCACAGGATGTGCGGCGAGCCGTACCAACTCCGGGTACCACTGCGTCACGGCCGCTTCACGTCGCGACATCCGCTCGCCCAATTGCACCAGTGCGTGCTGTATATGCCGCGGATGCTTGTCGTCGCGCAGGTACTCGGCAACCTGCTTGTTCGATAGGGTGCGGCCGAACCAGGTGTTCCACCAGAACATCACGGGCATAAACGCAATGAACCACGCCGTTACAAAGAACAGGATGCGGTGGCGTGTCGACATGCGACGCTTGGCGGATGTTTGCGCGAGATCGTCGGTTTCTATTGGAGAAGCAGCGGTCATAGTCGAGTGGGGCGCTGGGTCGGGTGATTTCTTTTTCGGAAGTTGATTCTGATGGTTAGCCAAATCCATCATCGCGAAAGCACGGCGGAACTATACCCTAGTCGACCACGTCGGCGTCGAGTACGCGATCCTGTTCCAGATAGTGCGAGACGGCGTACTGGGCGAGCAGTGGAGTCTGCAGCAGTGATCTCGGCGCCGATCCATTCGCCTTTCGGATGTGGCGCGTCAGGCGGATGCTTGCACGGACCGCTAGAGCCAAACTCCGGCCCGAAGGCGGCTTTCTGGATCGGATCAAATTGTTGGAGGTTCGTCCAGGCTTCATTCCCAATCGTCCCGGAGACATCGATTCTGAGTCGAACGGTGGCCATTCAAACTATTTTAACTGGTGAGAGGTGCCGACACTTTTCGAGGGAAGACAGCTCTGTTGCCCTTTAAAAATTCAATCGGTTTTCTCAGCGACCTTCGCGCAACCTTAGCGAACTTTGCGGTTAAAAGCTTTTAACCGCAAAGGCCGCAAAGAGACGCCGCAAAGGACGCAAAGAAAGGCCGATGAGCACAAGCAGATCCTGACGCAGATCCCGGCATCACGCCGCAAACCAGTGATAGAGCATGAAGTACACGAGCACGCCCGTTACCGAAACGTACAGCCACAGCGGAAACGTCCAGCGGGCAATGGCGCGGTGGCGGTCGAAGCGCTCGCGCAGGGCTCGAGTCAAGCGTGATGATCACCAGGGGAACGATCGCGGCAGCCAGCACGACGTGCGAGATCAGGATCGTGAAGTAGACAGGGCGCGACCATCCCGTGCCCTGGAAGCGAACTGAGCCAACATGCGCGTGGTAGTAGAGGTAAGAAATTAGAAACAGCGTTGACGTGCTGACCGCCGTGATCATCGTCACGCGATGAGCAGCGATTCGCCGCTGGCTGATGAACCAGCGTCCGACCAGCAGCAGGATGGTGCTGGCCCCGTTGAGGCTGGCGTTGATGATTGGGAAAATGGCGTATTGAGCGGGAACGGTTGATTGCATCAACTATGCTGCCGGCTTCGTGCTCCTGCGATTGGCCACCACAAACGCGAGCCCGAACATGAAGAGCGAGAACAACACTAGCGTCGCCATCGACGCCGCCAATGACGTATCTGTGGGAACGTCAGGGTAAAGCAGTGCACGCAAGGCTTCCACGCCGTACGTCAGCGGATTGATCCGCATGACGATCTTCAGCCAGCCGGATGCTCCCGAAAGCGGGAACAATGCGCCCGAAAGCAGCCACAGCGGGATCAGGAACAGATTGATAATGGCGTGGAAGGCAGAGGTTGAGTCCATCGGCCAGGCAATCGCGAAGCCGAGTGCAGTCAGCGCAAATGAAACCAGGAAGACGGTCAGCACGATCAACGGCAACGCTGCCAACCCGACGTGCACACCAGCCAGGGGCGCGAGCAGAAGAAAGATCAAGCCCTGCAATGCCGCCAGCGTCGTTCCTCCCAGCACCTTGCCCAGCACAATCGCCGAACGCGGAACCGGCGCCACCAACACCGACAGCAGGAATCCTTCTTTGCGGTCTTCGATCACCGACATCATGGTGAAGATGCGCGGTGAAGAGCACGATCATGATCAGCGTGCCGGGATACGCGTAGTCGAGATAGTTCTGGCCCGAAGCACTGCCCGACCGGAATGAAGTTCCGAATCCCGAGCCGAGTACGACCCAGAACACAAGCGGCGACGCGATCACGCCGACGACGCGGCTACGCTGGCGGTAGAAGCGCACCAGTTCGCGCCACCAGAGCGTGAATGCGGGAAGCGCCATGCCCGCCGATGCCGGGACGCTGCGTGCCGGAAGAGTTGCGGTTTGCGTGGCCAAGCGTTATCTCATTTCTTCGCCGGAGTCTTCTGTTTGCCCGGGATCAGGCCACAGTCGCGGCATTCCCAGAACGCGTTCAGAAAAAACAGCCCCGACAGGCTCAACAGGATCAGGCTCATGAACAGGCCGTCGACCGTCATGATGGTGCCGTTCTTGATCGTCCAAACAATTCCCAACAAGGGGAGAATGCCAAGTACCGCGGATACCGCCAGCATCATGGGTTGCACGCTTCCTCCCTATCGCAGAAGTTCCGGCGGCTCAAGCCGCTCGGTTTCATCTACCCGTAACGGCGCGCCTGAAGGCGCGCCCTGATACGACCCGTCGTTTATCGTTTAACTCGTGGTTCGACGGGCGAGGACCCTTCGGCCTCGCTCAGGGCAGGCCGCCCGTCGCTCCATCGTCATTCCTTGGGCGCTTCGTCCGTCTCTGTCCAGAAGCGGTGGCCGGTGCGGTGGATGAATACGTCTTCCAGCGTCGGCTTGCTGACGCTCACCGCCTGAATCTCTCCGGGAAATGCCTCGACCAGTCCGGTGATGAAGCGATGGCCGTTTTCCATCTCGATGCGCACCTGGTGAGCCCGCGACTGATTTCCCAGCACTGTGGCATCCACGCTGAAGCGGGCGCTGATGCGCTGTGCCAGGGACTCGGCGTCTCCGGTCACATCGAGCAGAATGACGTCGCCGCCGATCTCGTGTTTCAGTTCGGTCGGCGTGCCTAGCGCCACGAGTTTGCCCTCGTTCAAGATCGCGAGGCGGTCGCAGCGCTCGGCTTCCTCCATCAGGTGGGTCGTGACAATCACGGAGACGCGTTCCTCATCGCGCAGGATCTGCAGGTACTGCCACAAATCGCGGCGCGCGCCCGGATCGAGTCCGGTCGTGGGCTCGTCGAGCAGCAGAACGGACGGATGATGCAGCAGGCCCTTGCCAAGTTCCACGCGGCGCGCCATGCCGCCGGAGAAGGTCTCCACGAGTTCCTTTTCGCGATCGGCGAGACCCACGCGGCCAAGGATCTCGCGAATGCGCGTACTGAGCGCTGGCCCGTGCAGCCCGTACAGATGTCCCTGATGCCACAGGTTCTCGTAGGCGGTCAGTTTTTCGTCGACGCTCTGGGCCTGAAAGACGACGCCGATCTGGCGCCGAACGGCGGCGGGATCCTTGGCGGCATCGAAGCCCATGATCATGGCGCGACCGGCCGTCGGCAGCATCAAGGTCGAGAGAATCCGGAAGAGGGTGGTCTTGCCGCTGCCATTGGGCCCAAGCAGGCCGAAGAGCTCGGCGGGGCGGACGTCAAAGGAAACGTCGTCGAGCGCCGTCCGGCTCTCGTAGCGGTGCACGATGTTCTGCACCGAAATGACGGCAGTGGCGATGGTTTCCGCTTCAGCGCCTACTTCCGCGTATGCAGGTGGTCTTGGAAGCCACAGGCTATTCTACGACGAGATCCGGCTCAGCATCATAAGAACGAACAGCAGGGGGAGGTATAAGACAGTGGCCTGGAGTAACTGCCGGGCGCGCTGTTTCGAGCGGGGAGCGCTGAGAGGAGCGCGGAGCGTGATGAGGCGCCATCCCACGTAGAGAAGCGCTGCATCGAGAAGCAGCGCACCGATCAGGTACGCGCGTCCCGACATTCCCAGGAAGGTCGGCGTCAGGCTTACCGGGATCAAGAGCAGCGAGTAGACGAGGATCCGCCGGGCGGTGGACTTGCCATCGGGCTGCACGACCGGCAACATGCGGATCTGCCCCGCAGCGTAGTCATCGCGGTAGAGCCACGCGATCGAGAAGAAGTGCGGGAACTGCCAGAAGAACACGATCGCGAACAGAGCGACCGCTTCCCACTCCAGGCGGCCGCGGACCGCGGTCCATCCCAGCACCCCAGGCATCGCCCCCGGAAACGCGCCCACGAACGTGCATACCGGGTGCACCTTCTTGAGCGGAGTGTAGGCGGCCAGGTACACGAATGCAGTGACCAGGGCGAGCGTTCCGGTCAGCGTATTCAAAGTCACGTCGAGGTAAAGCGCGCCGCCGACCGTCATCGCCATGCCGACGATGGTGGCGTGCAAAACGCTCATGCGTCCCGTGGGCAGCGGTCGCTGCGCGGTGCGGCGCATGCGGCCGTCGATGTCATGCTCCATGACTTCATTCAAAGCGGCGGTGCCACCCGAGATGAGTCCGATGCCCAGCAGCGCGTGAAACAGTCCCCAGGAAAGGGAAGGGATACCCGCCTTCAGGCAGCCAAAGTAGTAGCCGCACCATGCGGTCAGCACGACCAGCGTCGTGACGCGCATTTTGGTCAGTTCCGCATAGTCGCGGGCCATCATCGCTACGGCGCGAGAAGGAACGTTCCAGGATTGGCTGGCGGCGCTCATGCGGCTTGGGGCGTCCGTT
The DNA here is from genome assembly GCA_963745435.1 of uncultured Acidobacteriota bacterium. Taxonomy (GTDB): domain Bacteria; phylum Acidobacteriota; class Terriglobia; order Terriglobales; family Acidobacteriaceae; genus Gp1-AA133. The sequence continues at coordinate 423,163 of CAVUXK010000015.1, forward strand.
CAGCGCCCGGAACTCTCTCAGCAAAGGCGACGGGAACATGTCGCCAGACTTGAATTGCCAGCACCACGGTGGTTGCCAGCAGAAGCGCGCCCACAGCCACGTGTGTGACTGTCGAGATCACCATGGGAAGCTCGGGCTGCACGGCGTCGCGGCCCCAGGCCACGCGCGTCAGAAAGGCGGAGAAGCCGAGGCAGAGTTGCGCGATCAGGAGCGACAGCATCATGATCGCCGGTCTGCGGATGGCTTCGATATTCGAGTACACCGACAACGCGCGCACGGCGGTCCAGGTCAGGACGAACGCGACCACCACAGCATGCGCCACATGCGGCCACCAGCTCATGCCGTGATGGCGGAACATACCGCCAAGAATCAGCTGCACGTAGAGGACGACGATCGACAGCACAGTGAGCGTAAAAAGGCTCGGACGTCGGGTGTCGAATTCGACCTCCGGAACCTCTTCCACCCATCTGCGCCCGGTGAAGACGGCAATCGAGACGGCGATGCAGAAGAAAGTCTGCGCTACCAGCGCGTGGGCTGTCGAGACTGCAGGGGGCTGCAGCATCAGAACCGTCATTCCACCCAGCACGGCCTGCGCGATCACCGTGCCCACGGCCGCAAGTGCCAGCTTGCGCAACCAGGAACGCTTCTCGACCAGCAAGGTCCACGCCGCAATCGCCAGGGTCAGAACGACGAGCGATCCAGCTACCATGCGATGGCTCCACTCGAAGCGGACGCCGCCCACCAAATGCGGAACTTTTACAAGATAGCCAAACGAGGTCGGCCAGTCGGGTACGGACAATCCTGCGTCGTTACTGGTGACCGATGCGCCCGCCATAATGACGAGAAAGGTGAAGCACGCGGTGAACACTGCAAACGCGTGATGGGCGCGGTGGTACGGAGTGGCGATCGCCTTCAGGGCAGAACTCCTTGGTCCGGTGAACCTGGTGGGACTCGGCGCGAGCACCCCACGTACTCGATTCCAAAGAGCCGCCGGTTGCGATGTCCGGCGGGCTCTCAGGAACGGAGCATTCTAGCAGACGAAACGGTTACATACCGCCGGCTTTGAAGGTTTGGTCGACGGTTTTGGAATCCTTTGGACCGACCGTCACCTTCTGGGTCTGTTCGCCGAGCTTCTCCTGCACGAAAGCGATCGTGTAATCGCCCGGCGGGAGGCCTTTGATCTCGTACTTCCCGTCCTTGTCGGTGACGGCATAGAACGGGCTCTTCACTACGTTGACATACATCTTCATCCACGGGTGCTGGTTGCACTTCACCGGCAGCATGATTTCTTCGCGGGCGAAGTTCTTCTCGATGGGCGCGGCCTGAGGAGGCTGCGACTCGTTCCACTCGCGATTGTCTTTCGGTGTGGGATGGATGTTGTGCGTGGTGGGATCGTCATTCTTGATCTGTACGGTCTGGCCCGCCATTACGCCGAGCACGTGAGGATGGTAGCGGCAGCCGCTTTGATCAAGCACGACGGGATCTTTCGGGACATCGAAGGTGCGCGAGCCCAGGCCGTCTTTCACGTATACGAAGACGTTGGCGAGATTGCCTTTATCCGAGACGACGGTCTCGGCTTCGTTCGCGCCTTTGCAGGCAGGATCCTGCGACATGTCGATCTTCGACGCCTTCGGGGCCGCGCCGTCGAGCTTCACTGCGCCGCTGACTGATCCCACGGTGGCCGGATCGATCGGCGTTGCGGTCGGGGCCGCGGGTGCGGAAGCAGGGGCCGAGGTGGATTGCTCGGTGTTCTCTTTCTTGTTACAAGCTGCCAGCAACAAGAGACCGACAAGGGCTAGCAGGGGAAGGATTGCTAACCGGGAGTTCTTCATGATGTGTACCTTTCTTGTAGTTTTAGATCGTCGTGCGAAAACTCTCTATTTTAGCGCGATCCTCCAGCGGCTGCGCCCGAACGTGGCACCGAGTGGCGCGTGGCGCCGACCGCGGGCTTCTTGTTCGCGGGTGCTGAGTTGGACGCGGTGGACCGCCCCATCGACGCAGCCACTTTGCGCTGCTCTTCCGGCGTCAGTTGGAAGATGTAGTCGACGAGCAGCTTCGTGTGGTCCTGCGTGTATCCCTGGAACGACGGTGGCGTTGGTCCGGCAAATACCCACTGATCGTTCACCTTGTTGAATAGTCCGGAGGGCATTGACGTGCCCGGGCTGATCGCTTGCGGATCGGTTATCCACCGCTCCACCCAGTCGGGCTTCAAGCGCTCCTTGGCAAGCAGGAAGTTTGGTGCGGTAGCGTGCGCGTCGTGCTGGGCGTCGCCAGTCGCGTGACACTTCAGGCAAGGAGCCGCCGTGCTAGAGAACAGGCTGCGCGCCATGTCGGTCTCTTTCGACGTGAGTGTTGGCACGGTCTGCGGAATGTACGGCAGTGGCTGCTGCGACAGCGCCTGAAAGAAGCGCACCAGCTTGCGCTGTTCCTCGTCGGAAAGCGAGAAGGTCGGCATGCGAACCTTGAGATAGCTGCGGACGCCGTTTCGGTTGGTATCCGTATCACTTAAAGATGGATTCGCCAGGAAGCGGCGCAACCATTCCGGATTTACGCGCGCACCCTCGGTATAGAGCTTGGGCGGAAGCTGCTCTTTCCAGTCCGCGTCCTGATATTTCTTCATCTTCATCAGGCTCGAATCCTGACCAGGGAAGAACTGATGGCAGCCCACGCAGTTGTACTTGGTGACAATCCACCAGCCTTCCTGGATATCGCGCCGAGTATCTTGCGGCCGATACTGATAGTTGGCGGGCAGGCTGCTCTCCTGACTGCCGAGCAGGAAGGTGCTCAGGGCTTGCACCTGGTCCTTGGCCAGATGCAGATTCGGCATGCGGAGCGCTTCGGTCTCCGACTTGACCATGCCCTTGTCGTAGATTTCGGGCTCGGCGAGTTTGTGCTCGAAGAATCCTTTGTGGTCGTACCAGGGAGCCTTCGCCGGACCTTCCGGCAGACGGGCAAGGTCTTCCGGATTCGTGATTGGTTCTTTGCCTCGCTCGGCTCCTTCCGTGAATAGGGCGAAGTCGAGACGTTCGATTGGCTTGCTGCCTTCGAAGGTTAGCTCGGTGCCGATGCGGCCTTCGTCTTCCATGCCGGAGATTTCGTGGCAACCGGCACATCCGTAGTGACGAATCCACTTCTTGCCTTCGTCCTTTAGCTTCGGATCGTCCATGAAGGAAGCGTCGGCGTAGGCGGAGGGTTCCTGCTTCTTCTGGGTCAGCAGGTAAGTGGCGATGTCCTGCGCGTCTTCCATGCTGAGGCGCAGGCTCGGCATCACCGTCATGTTCTGGACTTGCAGTTCGTGCCCGTCGTTCGGGCATTTGCTGTGACCCAGATCGAAGACGTAGGGAAGATTCTTCTTGGCGTAGTCCTCGGGCCCGATGTCTTTCTTCTCGTACGGGCAGTAGGGACGCGTGCGTTCGCGCGCGTTGTGAATCCAGCGGACGAGGTAGTCGTAGTTCGCCTTTTCGCCGACGCGGGTGAGGTTCGCGGAGAACGTGCCGCCCTGCAGATCGTCGCCTTCGCCAATGGAATGGCAAGCGAGGCAGCCGCGGGTTTCGAAGAGTTCCTTGCCGTGATCGGCGTTGCCGGGCTTCTGGTGGGGCAGGGAATCGGTGAAGCCCGATTGCCAGATGTACGCCGAGATCGCCTGGATTTGAGCGTCGGTCAGGCGGAAGTTCGGCATCTTGGTGCCGGGACGGAATTCGCTGGGCTTCTTCAGCCACACCGGAATCCAGTTCTTGTTGAGCTTGAGGCGGGCGTCCTTCAGATTCGGCCCGACCTTCTTCACGTCCTGCATCAGGCTGTGTGCGCGGAAGTCGATCTGCTGCAGACGGCCGTCAATCTTGCTGTTAGCAACGCGCAGACCCGACCGCCTGATCGTTCAGCTTATTCGCTTCGTCGTTGCTCTCGGCCGCGTCGGCCTGCTTCATCAGGTACGCCGACTGCTTCGTGTTGTCGCGCTTTTCGCCTTCCAGTTGCTTGGTCTGCTGGTTCAGAGATTGCAGTTCCTCGGGCTCCTTGTCGTAGCCTTCGTACCGGTGGCAGCCCATGCAACCGCGCTGGCGGAACAGATCTTTGCCTTTGCTGATGGTCCAACCGACATCGCCTGAAACCAGCATCATGTCGGCCGCGTGGCAAGTCTGGCAGCCCGCTTCTAGATTTTGCTTGGTGATAGAGCGGCCAGAGCCAGTGCTCGTAGTTGCCGTGAGCTTTCTCGATGCTCGTGGTGGCGCGCCCATTACCCTGGTGGCAGGGCGAGCAGCCGAACTTGTCGGGATCGTGAACCTGCAGCAACGCCGGGTTCGGGATGGCTGACAAATGCCTTGGCGTAGTCGTCTGGAGACTTGGCGCCTTGTGCGCTCATCGAAGCCGCGGTCAGCTTCACGGGTTCGCGCGCGCCCATGTGGCAGGATTCGCACCGGTCGACGATATTTGCTTCGGCGACGTTGATCTGCTGAATCGACGGATCGAGATCCTCCGTCTTCTTTTCCAGGCCGGCGATCTGCGCCGGCGTCAGATCGACCATGTGGTCGTTGGCGTACTCATCCAGCGCAGCCTTCGCCTGGGTGACCGGCTTCAGGGTGTCTCCGAGTTCAGCATTCAGCTTGGCTCGCTGATCCTTGAGACTGTTGTACGTTTCCTCTAGCTCTCCGAAGGTGTATTGCTGCTTGCTTCCATCTGGATATTCGACGGTAGCCTTCTCGGCTTTGTACTTGTCCAGATCCTTCTGAATGCTTTGCTTGGACGAAGGATTGGTTTCGATCTGGTAGGTGAGAGCGTTGACGTAAGCGCGGCGGTCGGTGAACACGCTCTGGACGGAGAGGATCTTTGCGCTTAGATCGCCAATCTGCTTCTGCAGATCGCGGACGTGCGGGGTGGCTGCCTGCGTGGCCTGATCGAGGTCTTGCTTGAGCTTCTGGTAGTCGGAACTGCCCTCGACTTCCTTCTGCGGAGGCATCGGACTTCGAGCGAGCCGACTTCAGAAAGGCGGTGTAGCGCTGCTTCCACTCGTGCTGGTACGCCTTCCACGGGCGCATCCCGAAGGCCTCGTCCCACAGCGCCCACAGCAAGGTTGCCGTCAGCAGGGCGACGGCGAGCATGTAGTGCGCCGCGTACGACTTGGTTACGATCGGATCATTATCGGGGACTGGTTTGTCGGGCACCGCTTCCTCCGAAGTGCAGTCGTCAGTCGCTAGTCGCTAGTCGTCAGCAAAAACCATCGCAGAGTCGTTGCTCTTGCAGTTGCTTGGCTAACGACCGACGGCTGACGACCGACGACTAAACGTTAAACCACGGCGTTATCCACACGTACTTGATGTGCCACAGCAGGCGCAGCATCATCTTGAGTGGCAAGGCAAGCATGATCAGCAAGAACGCCTGCGTGATCGAAAACTGCAGGATGCTCATGCGCGCGAAATCTTTCGGCATGTAGCGCCGGAACAGCGAGAACACCGCGAAGCCGCCGAGGGCGAAATATCCGCCCACAACAATGGCTCCGAAGATGCCCTTGCCCCAGTTTGACGCGATGCCAAAGAGGTCGGGCAAGTCGCGGTTCACCTCATAAATCAATCGATTGTGATCCCACGTCTGGCCCGGCCAGAACCATTGCCATCCGGGGCCGCGAATGAACGTGCCGATGATGATCATCGCGATCCACAAAATGACGAAGCCAAACAGAAATGTCGATATGGAAAAGCGGCGCTGCTTCCACGTGTAATAGCCGCTGCCCATCGGGTTGGTATCTATATAAGGAATCACCATCAACCCGACGATGATCAGCGTCGGCATGACCACGCCCGCGATCCACGGATCGAAGTACACCAGCATTTCCTGCAGACCGAGGAAGTACCAGGGCGCCTTCGCCGGGTTCATGGTCAGGTTCGGATTCGCTGGTTCTTCCAGGGGAGCATTCAGCGTGATCGACCAGATCATCAGGATGATCGTGACGATGATGGCGGCGAGGAACTCGATGCGCAGCAGGAACGGCCAGACGTGCACTTCCTTCTGCCACCCGGGCTTGAACGGCCATGTCTTGCGATGGTGCGTCTTGGCCATCGCAGGATCAGCTTCCAACTGGGTGATCAGTTGGTCGTTGGCATGGGCCTGCTTCCAGGCGAGATAAATGTAGAAGGCCAGGAGCGGAATCAGCCCGACGATGGGGACGTTATCAGGGGCAGACGAGATTTCCCAGAGTTGACGCCAATCCATTTGCGTTCCTCGATACTTGTTAAGCTCAACAGGAGAGGGCGAGACGCCCTCTCGACTGCCGGCGAGACGCCGGCGCTACATCTTCTCCGTTAAACCCGTCAACCGTCAAGCACCCGCCGCGGTCGGACCTCGACGTGGCTTATCGGCCTCGGCCTCCAACATCACCGGCGCGGGACCCGAAATGCCTCCGTCTTTTCGCACACGCCAGAAGTGCACAATCATCAGCACCGATGCGACGATCGGAATTCCAATGCAATGCCAGATGTAGGAGCGCAACAGCGCATTCGCATCGACGATCGATCCGCCCAGCAAGCCAAACCGCACGTCGTTATACGGCGTCATATGCAACTGCGGACCGAACGGTCCTTCATGACCCAACAGCGGTGTGGCGCGCGCCATGTTCGTGCCGACCGTGACTGCCCAGAATCCCAGTTGATCGTCGGGAAGCAGGTATCCCGTGAACGAAAGCAGCAGCGTGAACACCAGCAGCAGCACACCAATGTTCCAGTTGAACTCCCGCGGCTTCTTGTAGGAGCCGGTCAAGAACACGCGGAACATGTGCAGCCAGACGCCGATCACCATCAAGTGCGCGGCCCAGCGGTGCATGTTGCGCAAAAGCTTGCCGAACGGTACGTCGTGTTCCAGGTACAGAACATCGCGAAACGCCTGCACCTTCGTCGGATGGTAATAGAACATCAGCAGCACACCCGTGAACGTCAGCACAATAAAGAGGTAGAACGTGATTCCGCCCATCCCCCAGGTGTAGCTGTAACGAACAGCGTCGCGATTGATCTTCGCCGGATGCAGGTGCAGAAACACGTTCGACAACACGCCCAGTGCGCGATTGCGCGGCGTGTCGTCGTGCTTGTGGCGGAAGATTGACGTGTAGACCTGGGTCTTGGTCGGATCTTTCAGGCCTTCGATCTGATCCTTGACCTTCGCCGGCATGTCGGTCTTGAGCGACTGCACGTCGCTGGCGAGGTGGTCTTTGACCTTGTCTACGAGTCCGACCTTGCCACCGTTTTTTCCGTTCTGCTCTTCAGCCATTTGATCCTCTGACTTGCTGCAAGTCCTGTTTTGTTTCCTGCGTGAGCACGAAACGCTCTCGCGACTGCCGGCAAGATGCCGGCGCTACTTTTACTATGTCGTCAAGAACGACCCCGGATCGCTGAATTGACTGGGTTGTCCCTTCGGCCAGGAATAGAGCTTCGACACGTCCACAATGATCTGGCCGTCGGGCGCCAGATCGACCTTGGCACGATCCATCGGACGCGGCGCCGGTCCCTCGAAGTTGATGCCTTCGCTGTCGTAACCGCTGCCGTGGCACGGGCACTTGAATTTGTTTTCGCTCGGCTTCCAGTCGGGAGTGCATCCCAGGTGCGTGCAGCGCGCGTAGATCACGAACAACCGGTCCGGTGTGCGATCGACCCAGATGCGGTATTTCTGCTGCCACTTGGTGTCGACGCCCAGGGCGTAGTCCGACGGGTACCCGATCTTGAATGAGGTGCGCGGCTCGAACAGCGTCCGCGGCAGGAAAAAGCGGAAGAAGGCGAGGAACCATGCACCCAGAAACGCAGTGATGCCGATCCATGCGAGGCGCCGTCGGCGCTGGTCAACCTCCGAGTTGTCAGGACCGACCGCGGCAATCCCGCCGGCGGCAGCAGCTTTCGACGTGCCGACCGCAGGCGTACCGACGTATTTGTTGGCCGGCGCGCTGGGGGCCGCTTCCTTGCCAGCTTGCGGATTCTGCTTGACCGGATCGTTCTCCGGACCCGCCATGAGTTCCTCCTGTTTCGACTAACTCGGTCCCACTAATCAGCCGCCATCAAGGGCGCGGCAACATTGTCCCGGGTCGGTAAAGCGAAACTGTCGCGCATCGCTGCCTTCATGACAAGATGCACTAAAGCCTCGATGAATTTGGGCGAGTCATTCAGCCCGGCTGTCATCTCGAACTGTCCTAAGCCCAGTTCCGCAGCCTCTTCGCGCGCTTCGTGATCGATTTCGCCAAGCGTCTCGACGTGATCCGAAACAAATGACACCGGAACGATGCAAACGTCGCGCACTTTCTCGGCAGCCAGATCGCGCAGCGTGCGGTGCAACGAAGGCTGCAGCCATTTGCTCGCTCCAACCTTGCTCTGGTAGCAGAGGCGGTGATGGTTCGGCCAACCTCCGCGATTCATCAGAAGTTGTACGGTCTGTTGGATCTCTCTCTGGTAAGGATCGCCCTTGTCGATGATAGATTGCGGGAGGCTGTGTGCGCTGAAAACAATCTCCGGGGTGCTCGAGGAAGGAAAATCGTCCCAGAGCCTCGTCAATTTTCTCGATGCAGGCGTCGAGATACCGTTCATCCCGAAAGAAGCTTTGCACAAGATGAACAGGGATGTTCCCTTGGAAATGTCGATTCCATTCATTCAAGCTGCTGCCGACCGTCGTGCTCGAGTAATGAGGATAGAGAGGCAGCAGCACCACTTCATCGCATCCAGCCCGCTGCAACTCGGCTACAGCCTCCGCCGTGAATGGATGCCAATAGCGCATCGCCACGAAACAACGAGCGTTGACTCCCTGTGCTTCAAGCGCAGCTTCAAGGGCGCGCGCCTGACTTTCCGTAAAGCGCCGGATGGGCGAGCCGCCCCCGATTACCGAATAATGGTGTTGGACTTTTTTAGCGCGGGTGGTGGCGATCAGCTTGGCGAGAGGACGGCGCCCGATGCGGGCGAAAGGGAAGTCAATGATGTCCGGGTCGCAAAACAAGTTATAAAGAAAAGGTTGGATGGCTTCCAGCGTGTCGGGTCCGCCCAGCTGGAACAGAACTATCCCCAAACACCTCTCGGTTTGAGACATCCCCACAGGTTCCCCAGAATGCGACCGGATGTTAACTCGTTTCAGGCCAGCGCGTCAAACCTTGCTTTACAAATCCGTTCGCGAAAAACTGTTGCTGATGCCTATAGCAACTCAATCCAGTTCGTCGATCGGCAGGTTATGTTTGATCGCGAACACAACCAGCTCCACTCGGGTCGAGACGCCGGTTTTGTCGAAGATATTGCTCAGGTGGTGCTTCACGGTGTCCTCGGCAATCCCGAAGCGCTCGGCAACCTCTTTATTTGCCCGTCCTGAGACCACGCCCGAGATGATCTGCAATTCCCGCTTCGTCAGGCCATAGTTATCTGCACGCCCGGACGGTTTCTCCGGCAGGTGCGTTCGCAGATAGGTCTGTAGATCTTTCACGGGACCCATGCCTACCCACGCCCCGCCGGCCATGACAGTCTGAATCGCCAGAAGCAATTTTTCGGTTGCCAGTGCTTTCAATACCAGGCCCCGCGCGCCAAGATCGAGCGCCTTCGCCACATCGTTGGTAGACGCTTCTGCCGTCAGAACGATCACGCGAGTGCGGCGAGCTTGGCCATCTGCTCGAAGATCGCGCAATGCTTCGAAGCCGTCATGCTTCGGCATGGAAAGGTCGAGAAGCAGAATGTCCGGGTCGAGCTTGCGCACCAGGGCAACGGCCTCCATACCATCGGCCGCTTCTCCGACGATCTCCAGTCCGGCATACTCGAGGGACCGACGTAGCCCGTCCCGCACCATGGCGTGATCGTCGGCGATGACGACGCGGATAGGTTTGTCTTTCTTCGCTTCGGACATAAAGCGCCTGCCTGGGTGGCGGTCAGTCTAGCTAACGTGGGTGGGCTCGTCGCTCACGTTGGTTGTGTTGGAATTCTCCATCTCCTCAATCACGGCGTCGGCAAACTCGGATGTTCCGTTCTTGCCGCCCACGTCGCGGGTGAGCTTGTCGCGCGTGCTGTAAACGCGTTCAAGAGCATTGCGAACTCGGTCGGCGGCCTTGTCCTCGCCAATATGGTGCAACATCAGCAGGGCCGAGCGCAGAACCGCCGTCGGATTGGCGATGTTCTTTCCGGCAATATCAGGAGCGGACCCGTGCACTGCCTCGAAGATCGCGCACTCATGGCCAAAGTTCGCGCCCGGCACCAGTCCCAGGCCGCCGACCAGTCCGGCGCATAGATCGGAGACGATATCTCCGTACAGATTCTCGAGCAGCAGGATGTCGTACTGGTACGGATTCATCACCAGTTGCATGCAGGTATTGTCGACGATGTGTTCGGCGTACGTGATCTCGGGATATTCCTTTGCCACCTCGCGCGAGCACTTCAAGAACAGGCCGTCCGACATCTTCATGATGTTGGCTTTGTGAATGCAGTGGATTTTCTTTCGGCCGAATTTTCGCGCGTACTCAAAGGCAAACTTCGAAATGCGCGTCGAAGCTTTCGCGGTGATGATCTTCAGACTCTCGACCACGCCCGGAATGACTTCGTGCTCGATGCCCGAATAGAGTCCCTCGGTATTTTCGCGCACGACGATCAGGTCGATGTCAGGGTAACGAGTCGGAATATGTGGAAGGTTCTGAACAGGACGAAAGTTTGCGAACAATTCAAAGCGCTTGCGCAGTTGAACGTTGATACTTGTGAAACCGCCGCCCACCGGGGTGGTCACCGGACCCTTCAGCCCAACTCGGGTGCGTTCGATCGATTCAATCAACTCCTTGGGAATGTACTCGCGATAGCGCTCGAACGCCTCGGCTCCGGCCATGAAGGGTTCCCACTCGAATTTCACGCCGGTAGCTTCGAGAATGCGGACGGTTGCCTTGGTAACCTCAGGCCCAATGCCGTCACCGGGGATGAGAGTGATGCGATGCGTCATGAAGATTTCGTCCCTGCGTCCTGATTGAGAATCTTACTTCGTGGGTGCCTTCGCGGGCTTGACTTCGGGTTCCTTGGTCTTCAGCAGATCCTTCAATTCCGACATGAACTCCTGCACATCCTTGAAGTCCAGGTACACCGACGCGAATCGCACGTAGGCCACCTTGTCGTAGCGGCGCAAGCGGCTCATGATCAGCTCGCCGACTTCGCTGGTCTTGCGTTCGCGCTCCGCGGACTCGATCACGAACGACTCCGCCTCGTTTACGATCTGCTCCAGTTTGCTGATCGGGACCGGTCGCTTCTCGCAGGCGCGTAGCAGTCCATTCAGCACTTTTTGCCGGTCAAACTTCTCGCGGCGGCCGTCTTTCTTGACCACCATGTACGGAATTTCATCAATACGCTCGTAGGTCGTGAAGCGCTTGCTGCACTTCAAACACTCGCGGCGTCGCCGGATGGATTCGGCCTCCTTGCTCTCGCGTGAATCGACGACTTTATCTTCCAGGAACCCGCAAAAGGGACACTTCATGGCGCTTTCGGTTGAATAGTTGCTGTTGCTTCGGGAACATCAAATTGTAGCAGGAGCCTCGGATGTCCCCGGGCGCGACGGAGTTATCCAACTCGATCCACATGATGAGGAGCGACTGCAGTCAGATCGGCCCACAGAAGAAAGCCGCAGGACTTCACTCTTTGCGGACTTGGCGGCCTTTCTTTGCGACCTTAGCGGTTAGAGTGTTTTGGGAGGTGGATCGAACTCACGCGGCAGGACTATCCGCGCTCGATTGCTCCGCCTCGTGACTTTCCTGGGAAAGCTTTCGCAACGAAAGCCGCTCGCGGTGGGCCAGCAGCAACCCCACCGGCACGATGGCGATAAACGTCACCAGCCACAGCATGATGCCGCAACTGGTGGCCAGTTCCGGCGGAACGCCAAAAATGTGATTCAGCGTCTCAATCGTAGCGAATTGCGATCCTCCACCGACACCGGGAAGTTGAACCAGCGAGCCCACCATGCTCGACGCCATCAGCAGAAAAATCTGCGTCTGCGGAATTTCAAGCTTGGGAGTGTTGTACGCGTGCGCGACTTCCTTGTAGGCGACCGCAATCATCGCCCACATCAGCACCGACACTCCGATGAGCATCAGTAGCGACTTCTTGTCGTGAATCGTATTCAGGCCGCTGCGAAACTCGCGGATTCGAATCGCAATGCGGTGCCCAATATTGGAAGCGCGATGCGCGAAGCGCCGTTCCACCCATCCCGCCAATGCCTCGCCGCTGCGATGAACAGCGAGCGCCCCAAAAGTAAGGCCAACCACGATCACGATCAGAACGACCGCGATTTCTTCAAAAACACCGCGCGACTGCAACCGCTTCGGCGCCGTGGCAAAGAAGGCCGCCAGCACAAAAAGAAACGTGAAGCCGGCCACGTCGAAGATTCGCTCCACCGCCCAGGCCGCAATCTGCGACGAAAAAGGCAGCCGCTCGCGCCTCGCAATGAGGTAAGGACGGATCAGTTCCCCAGGGCGCCCCAGAAGAGCGAGCCCCGTAAATCCGATAACGGTAGGTGCCACCAGTCCGATGATCGACGCCTCGGGCCGTACCGGCCGAAGAAAGATCTTCCAGCGCACCGCGCGCAGTACGTAGGCCAGATAAATCAGGGCCACTCCGTGCAGAATGTGAAAGGCGCTGACGCTGCGGGTCTGCGTCAGGAAAAGATCCCAATCGAAGTTCTTCCACATCCGGAACTGCGAGTACACCAGACCCGCCAGCAGGGCGAGCGCGATTCCGGTGATCGCTGCACGTCTTCGGTCCATGTATTCGAGGGATCTCCAGCGGTGGTGTTACAGATCAGATCTGAAAGGCACAACACAAGGTAAATGAGTCAGAGGTAGGGGTCAACGCGAACCAGGATACAGAGAGTCTGGCGATCAGTTTCCTGTAGCGGCGTTCGAGCGCTTGGTAGCAGCTGCAGCAGCACTCGTAGTTTTCGGTGCGGCCTGCTTAGCGGCGGTCTGCGACTTGCTCTTGGCTTGAGGCTGGGCCTTGGCGGTCAGCGAATTCGCGGCGCGTTGCTGAGCTATCTTCTTACGGTTGAAATCACGCACAATGCTGGCCACGTACTTCCGCGTCTCGAGATAAGGAGGTACGCCGCCGTACTGTTCCACGCGATGCGGCCCGGCATTGTAAGCAGCGAGCGCCTTGACAAGGTCGAAGTTGTAACGCTCGAGCAGTTCGCGCAGGTAGCGGGTACCACCGTCCACATTCGCATTCGGATCGAAGGCGTTCGACACGCCGAGGTTCGATGCCGTTCCCGGCATAAGCTGCATGAGTCCCTGCGCGCCTTTTGGAGAGACGGCGTGAACCTTGAAGCCGCTTTCGGCGCGGATCACGCTGTTCACAAGATCAGGATCAATCCGGTAGCGTCCGCTTGCGGAGTTCACCGCTTCTGAAATATCCACCGGGCGCGAACTAGCCGGTGTGGGTAGTACCGTAGTTGGAATTCCAGGACTGGCTGTCGCAGGAGCGGTCGCCAGGTCGGCGGGTTTTTCCGGAGCGGCCGGCGCATTCAAATCCGTTTCAATCTGAACGATTTCGGCCGTGGGTACATCCACGAAGCTGGATCCGTCCGCCGTCAGAAAAAGGCGCGTCGTTTCGCCCAGCGGAGCCCGGCTCTCATGTCGAATGGTGAAGCCGTTGCGCAGAGTCGCGACATCGGTGGCCGACGCTTGCATGGCGCCGACGCCCAACAGCACAACCATCCCGAAACTTTTACGCAGATTCATTCGACAAAACCACTCGGATTTACGAAAGTCCCAGCAGGGGATACAGGCGAGTCACATCAAGAATACCAGCGCTACGTCCCCACCCCAACCCGGGCAAGTACCGGTTCCAGGGCGGCCGCCACGCCGTCCTGATCGTTCGTCAGGGTCACCTTCCAACCCCGGCTGCGCAGGTCTTCCGACGCATTTCCCATGATAACTGGGTATCCCGCAAAGGCAAGCATTTCTATGTCGTTGTAATTGTCACCAACGGCCATGACCTGGTCCCGGGAGAGCCCCCGGAAGGCTGCCCAGCGCTCCAAAGCATGCCCCTTGGAGCACTCCTGGTTCAGGATGTCGACAATGGACAAATCCCGGACCGGATACTCCGTTCGCAGCACCGTTATCTGCTCGTTCAGGTGGCAGTTCTGCAAAGCCGCCAGCGCCTCATGCATCCGGGCAATCGGCCCACAAAACATGGCCTGCACCGGGTCGGTTACCAGGGAATCTTCGATCGGGATCACGAAGTCGATATATTCGAGATTCTTCTCCAGCCACCGCCGGATACTGTTTTCCAGATCGTTCAAGTGCTCGAGCACAATCGACCCTTTGGCTTTCTTATCGAAGGTCAGGACCGTATTGCCCCGGAACTCGATCATCGTCCCACACAGCTCCCGGCACAATTCAGCCGGCAGCAGGTCGCGGTAAAAAGTCTCTCCCGTGAGCGAGCGGGTGATCGCTCCATTCGAACTGATCAGCCACAGGTCATTGAACCCAAGCTGTTGCGCGATAGGCATGGCGAAGTCATGGCGCCTGCCGGTTACCAGCACGACCTCAATCCCGGCGGCGCGAGCGCGCTGCAACGCCGACAGGTTGGCATCCGAAATCTGAAATTGGGAATTCAGCAGGGTGCCGTCGATATCGAGCGCCAGTAGCCGGATGGAAGGCGAGGTCACACACGATTTTACCATCTGGGCGAGAGGCTGCCTCATCGTCAACTACCAGGCGATTTCTGCGTGCTATAGTGCGGCACATTCATGGGAATTCTCAGCGCCCTCTACAATCCGTGGAGTTTCCTCATCGTCGCGCTGGCGATCATCCATTTCATTAGGCGCCGTCCGGATACTTACTGGCTCTACATCATTCTGTTTCTAGGTCCTCTCGGTGCGGGCATCTACTTAGTGGTCGAAGCCATCCCTGACCTGGGCCTGCTGCGCCAATCCTTCAAGGTCTTTCCACGGCGCCGCCGCATTCGCGAACTGGAAGCGGCCGTGCTCGACAACCCTTCCGCAGGAAACTACGAAGAATTGGCCGATCTCTACATGGAGGAGGGCAATTTCTCGAAGGCCCGCGTCTGCTACGACAAGGCCATCTCATCGCGCACAGATTCGCCCGACCCGTTCTACCGGCGCGGAGTCTGCGAAATCGAGTTGGGAGACTTCGCCCCTGCCGTGCAGGACCTCGAGCGCGTGGTTCAGAAAGATCCCGGCTACGATTTCCATCGCGCGAAAGGACTGCTGGCCCACGCTTACGCCAATGCCGGTCAGCCCGCCAAAGCTGACGAGCTGTTTCATCAGGCGGTCGCGATCTCTACGCTTTCCGAAACCTACTACAACTACGCGCTTTTCCTGTCGGCGCAAAACAAACAAGCCGAAGCCCGGGAATGGGCGCAGAAAATCCTCGCCAAGAAGCCGACTATGCCCGGCTACCTCCGCCGTCGCGAGCGGCCCTGGTTTCGCAAAGCTTCGGCATTGCTGAAGCGGCTCAAGGCGTAGCCTCATTCGTCGGCCACCCGAGTGCTAGACTCAAATCCGCCATGGCACGTTTGACGCATCTGGAGTGCACGCGGTGCGGCCAGCAAATTTCGGCCGACAAGCCGCAGACCATCTGTCCGAAAGATGGTGGAGTCCTTTACGCGTCGTTACGATCTTCCGCGCCATTAAGAAAATTTTCTCCCGCGAACAGCTATGCGACCGCCCGGCCACCATGTGGCGCTACGCGGAAGTTCTGCCTGACGCAAAGCCAGTCTCTTTGGGGGAAGGCTTCACGCCGATGATTTCCAGCCGGGAATATCCCGTCGTTCTCATCAAGGACGAAGGCCTCAATCCCACCGGATCATTTAAAGCTCGCGGGCTCTCGGCCGCCATCACCATGGCGAAGCACTACGGCGTAAAGAAAGTGGCGATCCCCTCCGCGGGAAATGCCGCCGGTGCGCTAGCCGCGTACGCAGCCGCTGCCGGGATCGAGGCGCACATCTTCATGCCAAAAGATGTGCCCATGGCCAACCGCATCGAGTCGCAGTACTACGGAGCGCACGTCACTCTGGTTGACGGACTGATCAGCGACTGTGCCCGCATGGTGGGCGAGCGCAAGGAGAAGGAAGGCTGGTTCGACATTTCCACTCTCAAAGAGCCCTATCGTGTCGAAGGAAAAAAGACGATGGGATACGAGGTTGCCGAGCAACTCCGATGGCGTCTTCCGAAAGGAATCATCTATCCGACCGGTGGCGGCGTCGGCCTCCTCGGAATGTGGAAGGCCTTCGACGAGATGGAGGCCCTGGGATGGATCGGCTCCGAGCGCCCACGCATGGTCACCGTTCAATCAACGGGCTGCGCGCCAATTGTTAAAGCATGGGATGAAGGGAAGCCTTCATCAGAAATGTGGGCAAATGCAGCCACGTCAGCCTCCGGCTTGCGCGTTCCAAAAGCATATGGCGACTACCTCATCCTCGACATTCTTCGCAAAAGCAAAGGCATTGCTGTGGCCGTGACAGACGACGAAATCATGGACGCCCTGCGCCAGTGGGCGCGGGTGGAAGGTGTCTTCGCCGCCCCAGAGGGTGCGGCCGCGCTCGCCGCCTATCGAAAGTTGCGAGCAAGCAAATTCTTCTCGGAAGACGACCAGGTCGTATTGTTCAACACAGGTACCGGGCTCAAGTACCTCGACACCCTGGAAACAACGGCGAGTGCTGACAAGAAACTGCCCACTAGTCGCCAGATCGCAGGAATCATCGGCCCATACTGATCGTCGAAAAATCACATCGACCGGCCCTCTGAAAGGGATGGGGCGACTTAAAGTAAAACATTAGCAATTCCTTCCGCGCACCGGCGCGTACCTGACGGCCCGCCCATATAAAATGGATGCGTATGACGGATCGCCTCTACTACCACGACTCCTTCCTGTACGAGTTTGAAGGCGAGATCACCGAGGTGGTCCCCGCCGCTGACATCAACGCACGTCATGGCGTCTACCTCGACCGCACCGCCTTCTATCCCACCAGCGGGGGCCAGGTCCACGACACAGGCTGGATCTCTTCGTCGGACCAGTCGCCGGGCAAAGACAAACTCCGCGTGGCTGAGGTCGTGGAAGAAGAAGACGGCCGCGTTGTGCACTACATCGAAGCCGACAAAGCGCCGGAACCTGGCACGCGCATCCGCGGAGTGATCGACCCGGCCCGCCGCCGCGACCACATGCAGCAGCATTCCGGACAACACGTTCTGTCGGCAGCCTTCATCCGTCTCTTTAACATGCCGACCGTCTCATTTCACATGGGAGAGGAAGCCTGCTCGATCGATCTCGACACCCCAGCGATCCAGCCGTCCCAGGTCGAAGAAGTTGAGTTGCTCGCAAATCAGATCATCCAGGAAAATCGTCCGGTCGAGATCCGCTTCGTGACTCAGCAGACGGCGCAGGATCTCGGACTGCGCAAGCCGCCCAGAACCGACAAAGACGAACTGCGCCTGATCGACATCCAGAATTTCGATCTCTCCGCATGCGGCGGAACGCACGTCGCCAACACTGGCCAGATCGGCAGCATTCTTCTTCGCAAAGTCGAAAAGGTTCGGCAAGGCTCGCGAGTGGAATTCGTCTGCGGTCAGCGCGCGGTGAAGACAGCACGCCGCGATTACCTGACGCTGACGGAAGCGGCGGCGCTTTTCTCCGGTCACATTTGGGATGTGCCGCAGCAGGTGAAGAAGTCACTCGACGAGGGTCGCGCGGTCAACAAAGCCAGAGAGAGCTTGCTTGGTGAGCTAGCGGAGTTCCAGGCCAAACAACTGCTAATTGAATCCGCTCCCGTGAATGGTCGTAAGGTTGTGAAGCGTATTGACGCGGATCGCGACCTTGCGTACATCCGCCTGCTTGCACAGAAACTGACGCGTACGGAACTCAACGTTGTCGCGTTGCTGGTTACCTCTTCGGATCCGGTCTCGCTCGTTTTTGCACAATCCAAAGGATTGCCGTTCGACATGGCCGCCCTCTTGAAAGAGACCGTTGCTAAATTGGGGGGTCGCGGGGGTGGTACCAAGGACATGGCTCAGGGAGGAGTTCCGAGCGCGCTGAATCTAGATACAATGATCGCAGAGTTGGGTTCCCGATTGACGTCCCAATGATGGAGCGTATCCTTCAAAGTCTGATCTGCCTGCTGCTGATTTCGGCATCTGCCGAAGCTCAGGAGCAGTACAAGCAAATCACTGTTTGCTTCAATCCGTGGCCATGGGCCGACCGGAAACTAGAGTCCGGCTACGAACTTGGCAGCCGGAAACCAGTCTTGCTTGATCAGCACTCAGCCGTTCAGATTCTCCAAGCCAAAATCGACATCGCTAAGATGGTTCCATCACCAGCCCTCGGCGCCCATAGAACTGCTTTAGTAAGCGAGGACAAGATAAGTCCATATCGTCCCCTTAGGATGCTGACGTCCTGTCAGGTAGCTGATCTTTACCCAGACGGACGTATAGCAATTCATTAAGCAATGCCCGACCAGAAGCTCATCCTCGTTAACCTGTTGGTCAAACTAGGCGTTGCTGCCGCAGTTTCGAGCACTCTGGTTCGCTCCCTCGAATTCAAGAAGCTACTGTTCCGGGAAGAGCGCACGACGCGCCAGAAGATCTACCTCACAATCTGGTTTGCCACTCCGATCGCACTGGCCGTTTGGATCCGATTCATCCAGAAAAGCTTTCTCGCGGGCGACCTGTCGTTCGAGACCACCCTGCTCCTCGGCATCCTGGGCGGCCGCCTTACCGGAGCGTTGGGTGGCGCGTTAATGGCGTTTCCGGCGTTCCTGCATGGCGAATGGATTACGCTGCTCTTCAACGTCCTCTGCGGATTGGCCGCCGGCCAGCTTCGCAGTCTCGCTCAAGATAAGGAAGACGTCTGGTCCTTTTCACCATTCATCGATCTGAGTATCTACCGCTGGATCCGTCGCAATCTACCCAAGCCGCGTTTCGACTGGCAGATCATGTTTTTCGCGACCATCATTGGCCTGCGTTTCCTGCACAGCGAACTCACGCGCGTTTTCCCACGTTCCACGTTCAGTCTCGAGAGCTCCAATCTCTGGGTGGAAGTAGCGATCTATGCGACCTCCGTCATGGTGGTGGGCACGGAGCTGAAGATCTTCAACGGTGTCCGCATTCAGATGAAGCTCGAAGAACAGCATCTGCTACTTCTCCAAGCAAGAATGGAAGCGCTCCAGAATCAAATCAACCCGCACTTCCTCTTTAACACGCTGAATTCCGTTTCGTCCTTAGTCCGCTTCGACCCCGATACCGCCCGCGACCTGATCATCAAGCTCGCTAGAATTCTCCGCCGCCTCCTCAACAGTTCCGACTCGTTCGTGCCTTTGCGCGAAGAAGTCGAGTTCATCGACAACTATCTCGACATTGAAGTCGTGCGCTTTGGCCGCGACAAACTTCGCGTCATCAAGGAACTCGAGCCGGAGTCCCTGGAGATGCTGGTGCCCGCCATGCTCCTCCAACCGCTCGTGGAAAATTCGATCAAACACGGGCTCGCCTCGAAGATCGAAGGCGGAAGCATTTATCTCCGTAGCCGCCGGGGTGCGAAGGCCATCATTATTGAGGTCGAAGACGATGGTGTCGGAATGGGCGCTGCTCAATTGGTCGAGAAGCCCAATGGTCTTGGCGGCACCGGCATCGGCATGGCGAACGTTGCCGAGCGCCTGAAGGTTCTCTACGGCGACACGGCGCGCATGACCATCGACAGTCAGGACGGTAAGGGAACTTTGGTGCGTTTGCGCTTGCCGATTCTCGAAGACGGCTCCGGCATTCCGCCTGCGCTCTACGAAGAACGCTCCAGCACGCGCCGGTAAAACTCTTCATACTGCGGGATGATCTTGCTGGCGCAGAATTTCGCCTGGGCCCACGCCCGAGCCTGTACTGCCATCGTTTCGAGCTTTTTATCGTCGCTCAGCAGATCGATGGCGTACTGCGCCATCGTGTCCACGTCACCAACCTCGGCCATAAATCCGTTTCTTCCGTGCTCGATCACTTCCGGAAGTCCGCCGACTCGCGTCGTGATGGGAACCACCTTGCAAGCCATTGCCTCCAGCGCGGCCAGTCCGAAGGACTCCAGTTCGCTCGGGAGCAACATGATGTCTGAGATGGCAAGTTTCTCCTGCACGCGGTCCTGTTTACCGAGAAAAATTACGTGATCGTGGATGCCCTTCTGCACTGCCAGCCACTCCGCCTTGGAGCGATCCGGTCCGTCGCCCACCAGAAGTAGCTTGGCAGGAATTTTCTTGCGGACCCGATCGAAGATCTCGACCACGTCGGTCAGCCGCTTAACAGGACGGAAGTTCGAAAGGTGCACGAGAACTTTCTCGCCATTTGGCGCGTACTCTTTGCGGCGCTCGGGAGCATCTTTGTCGCGCACATACAGGTCGCAATTTACGAAGTTGTATACGACCTCGATGTGATTCTTGATTTCAAATTCTTTCAGCGTGATATCGCGCAAGTAATTCGAAATCGCCGTGACACCGTCACTTTCCTCAATCGAGTACCGCGTGATCGGCAAGTACGAGCGGTCTAGTCCGACCAGCGTGATGTCAGTGCCATGCAGTGTGGTAACGAATGGCAGCTTTCGGTGCGATGGGCCCGCGGCCAACATCTGCCTGGCTAGCAACGCGCTCACCGAGTGCGGGATCGCGTAGTGTACGTGCAGCAGGTCCAGGTCATACAACTCGGCGACTTCGGCCATCCGCGTCGCCAGTGCCAGGTCGTAGGGCGGGTAGTCAAACAGCGGATAGCGCGACACCTCAACTTCGTGAAAATGGATGTGCGGCTGTGGTTCGGTCAGCCGGATGGGCTGGGCGTACGAAATGAAATGTATGTCGTGGCCGCGCTGTGCCAGTTCCAGCCCCAGTTCGGTGGCCACCACTCCACTTCCACCGTATGTCGGATAGCACGTGATCCCAATCTTCATTGCTGGGCGCTCTCCCAGTCCCGTAGGTTCGATGGCGAGTTTACACGCGCGATTCAGTTTTTGGAGGAATCTCAGGGAATTTCGGAGAAACTAGGGGAATTGCTGGTGGGACTACTGCGTGCGTTCAAATACGTTCGCGCGGAGCGGATCCACCTTGTCGAGATGATTCTGCAGGCGCTGCTTCGTGTCGGGCGTCAATCCCGTGAATTCCACGCCGTTGCCCACGCCGGGGTCGCTTGTGCGAACCACTGCAGACGTGGAGATCTTCTCGTCATCGATCCAGAATTCGACTCGTAAGGTTGTCCCTAACGCGAGTGGAAGAATTGTTTCCACGTAGCATCCGTTGCCACTGACGTCGGTAGCGTTCACGCGCATCGGCGTCTTCACGCGCTCGTCTCGCAACTCAAGGGGGAAGGAAATGCGGTGGCGCGCAAAACGCCGGCGGTTGTTGGGCTCGGGCGGAGGAGTGATCTGGTCTGGCCTGAGTTCGCCCTTCCAGGGGCAGTCCTGATCGGCGACGATCTGCACGCCCACCTGAATCTTTTGTATTGGCCCACCGTCCATCACCCAGATGACGCGGCAGCGTGACTTGCGGTCGGCGTACTGCACGCCAATCACGTCCCCGACCTTCAGTTCATGTTCCAGTCCAGAGAAAAGCGCTCCCGAGATGCTGATGTTGCGCGCGCGAATATGCTGCGAAAACGTCTGGTTGTTGGCAGCCATCCCCCAGATTCGTACCGAGAGATCGGAGTTCGTCCGAGGATCCGGTCGATGTTCGCTCATAGGCGCAAGGTAGTGTTACTCACCCTAATCATAGCCCGAGTTTGCGGAGCCGGAGATTACCGAAGTTACCGTCCCTAGTACGGCGAACCGGAGTGCCAGGCTTCACAGCTGTTTGTAGGAAATCAGCTCAATGTCCCGGCTTTCCAAGGCCCGCCGTGCTTCCGCCGACGTCAGCACCGCGAGTTCCTCTTCGCGCTGTCGGCGCAGTCGCGTATGAATCCCGTCGAGTTCGGCATCCACGTATCCCGGATGGCAAACGAACTCCCAGTTCCCCTCCGGCATGTTGTCGGCGATGGTTTGGAAAAGGTTTCCGTTGAGATGGCCCGTAGCCACAATCCCCAGGGTACCGTCCGGCGTCCTGAGGCCGGCCTTCGCAACCGCCCGGCGGAAGCCACCCGCCAGTCCGCGCAGAGTCCTCACCTGCGCGTAGCGTTTCCACAAGCCGCGTTGCGCGCGCGCAAAATTCGCCGCCACCACTTCGAATGGATTGCGAATCGCCGTGATGCCGCACGTCCTGGCCGCTTTCAGGATTCCCTTCAGGGCCGCAGGAAACATGTGTGTGTGCTTGTGGGTGTCGACATGCGACACCGTCACTCCATGCGATTGCAGCTTCCGGATCTGCTCGATCGTCTCGGCTTCGACCTGCTCCGAATCGACTCGCCCCGCGAGCGCTCGCATCGCAAATCCGGCGACTCCATCTCGAAATGCGTGCCCATTCCTGGAATCAACCAGGCTCGAAACCCGCGAAGCCTCGCACAGGGGCCGACCATCCAGAAGCACGACGTGACAGCCGACGCTCCACTCGGCGTCGGCCTTGGCAAACTGCACGGCCTCATCAAACGCGAGCGAGTTCGCCATCAGCGTCGCGGAAGTAAGGATCCCCCGTGTGCGCGCCTCCAAGATGGCCCGGTTCACCCCGCGCGTGAGTCCAAAATCGTCGGCGTTCACGATCAGTCGTCGCACGCGTAAAGTTTAGCAGTCTCCTTGTCCGAGCAGGTCGCGGGTTGTTTGACCCGCCTTTTCCGCAACCGTATACTCGAACTTGGCGCGCGATATTTCGGATTTCTCGTCGAGCGGGCAACTTGCCTCGCCGATGCGCGGGCGGTTAGCTCAGCTGGTTAGAGCGCCTGCCTTACAAGCAGGAGGTCGCAGGTTCGAGTCCTGCACTGCCCACCAACTTCTCATCCGGCCGGAACACCACCTGACACTCATCAGTTCCATCTACTCATCGCACCTCAGCGAATAGCGTCGTTCATCTACTGCTTCCACGCGCTCAACCTTTCCATGCATTGCCTTCATCCGAGTTTCAAAGCGGCTTGATGTGAGAGGGAACTCAACTCGCACAACCCTCTAGCGACAGTAGTTGCTCTAAGGTGAGGAGGAAATTGCATGCCAGCCAAGAAGAAGTCGAGTCGCCGTCGCTACAGCCAGGGTGCATCGAAAACCGTCGCCAGTGCGATGCGCCGCAAGAAGCGGGGTACGCTGAAATCCGGCAAGGGCGGCAAGGGAGGCACCGTCAAGAGTCGTAAGCAGGCGATCGCCATCGGCCTCTCGGAAGCGCGCAAGAAGGGCGCAAGAGTTCCACGGAAGAAAAAATAAGATATTCGCCTATCGCGAAACACCGCCATTGCCTCAGAGTGGATCGAGGGGGAAGCGATTCTCGCACTGTACCTGCTGCAGGATGCACTGGCCCGAATCTTTCTCCGGGCAGGGAAGTGAAGTCAATGCCAGCTCTGTACAGAAACCGCGACTCCTTTTACAATGAATTGATTGGCAACCGGTTCGTAAATCTCTGAGGTCTGTGGTGTTGTAGCGGATCCCATCCGTACCCCTCACCAGCCAGACTTTTCACAGAAGCCGGGGACGTAGTTCAGTTGGTTAGAACGCTGCCCTGTCACGGCAGAGGCCGCGGGTTCGAGTCCCGTCGTCCCCGCCAATTCTATTCTTCACCAGCTTCGCCTTATTCTCCTCGCTTTGCGCGCGCGTGACCCTGTCTGGAACGCGGAATCGCATAGCCGCTACTTGAGTTGCGCATATTCTGTTTTCGCTTCCTTCAGAACGGGGATTTCAGAATCGGCGTCCTTCCATAGCCTCAGGAAATCCTGATAGGCGGATTTTGCCTTCGCTGTGTCTCCGGACAGAACATAGGATCTCCCCAGTTGCAGGCGCGCCAGAACTCCAATTGGATCGCTAGCCACGATTCCCCGATGATCGACAATCTTCTGGAACTCAGAGCTGGCTTCGGCGCCTTGATGCGCACTCAGATAAGCCTGGCCGCGCACGTACACCGGATAGAGTGCGCCGAAGAATCCTTGTAGATTGCTACGTGGCGTGCCTAGTTCATAGGGAGCGGCGCTTTCCAGCACTTCGATCGCTTTTGAAGGCTGCCGACGATTCAGCGCAAGAATCGCACGAAGCACGGGCAGGTAGCTAAACCTGACGGAAGTGTCTTCAGGGAAATTCTTCTCCAAGTCGTCAGCCAGAGTTTGTGCCCGCGAAGAACTGCCCGCGAGCGCCAGGGCCAAGGCAGCGCCGTACTCTACTTCTCGATCTTTCGCGAGTGCAAGTGCTGACGACGCACGCTTCCTGGCGGCGGTGGCATTGCCGAAAAATGCTTCCCGCAGCGCTGCTCCGGTTTCGAACAGAGCGGCTCGTTCGCCATGTCCAGCCTGCTGCGCCAACTCTGCCGCTTGCAACGACATTTTCCGCGCGTCTCGTAGTCGGCCGCTGTAAGCCAGCACAAATGACTCGTGATGCGAGAGCCAGTCTTCTGCTTCCGAGTCACGTTGACTCAACGACACTTCACGTGCCATTGCTGAATCGTCGGACTTCAAGAATGCCAAGTCGTATTTCAAAACGATGAAGTCTGGCATTTCCAGTTTTCGGTCCGCGGCCCTCTTAAGGGCCGTCTCGGCATCCGCCAAACGGTCAAGATAGATGTAGTCGGAAGCGAGGTTGAGATATCCAATGGGGGCATCAGGATCGAGCTCGATGGATTTCTGGGCCTCTTCAACCGCTTTCTCATACTTGCCCAAGCCGGTGTAAATGAAGCCTGCTAAGAAATCGTGCGGAGTTCCTTCACGTGGGTACGAGCGTGACCATGCCTGGCAAATCTGTTCGGCCTTTTCCTCGTTGCCTGTCGTTCTCCCCTCGTAATACGCGGTGATGAAAAACTTCTCCTGCTCGCTGGCACGAGCGCGCATTTCGTAGGCCTTGGCGGTGTGCGCGGCCGCGAGAGCAGATTCTCCCGTGTGGCCGTACATGAGACCCAAGGCGGCATGTGCCATCGCAAATTGAGGGTCGATTTCCACTGCCTGGGTGAAGAAGGGGATCGCGGCCGGCGGATCGGAATAGACTAACTGCCAGCCCCTGCTGTAAGCCTTCAGCGCATCCAAAGATGGTGTCGTAGCCTGCGCTAGCGGCGTATCGTGTTGCCCCACACTTGCGAGCGACTCCCCAACGCGGCTCCTGAACCTCCTTGCGATTTGGTCCAGGGCATGCAAAACCTCTTCCTTGCGAGCTGCCTGTACTTGCTCCTCGTCGAGAACTTCGCCACTGTGACAATTGACAGCTTTCACTCCCAGGACGTACTGGCTTCCAAGGGTTGCAATGGAACCGTTCAACACTGGCGGCGCTTCCGGTTCGCTCGCAAACTTCTCGAGCCATTTCAGGAGTCAGATGCGCATCGGTCGGTTGGCCCATCAAGCCGTAGCGTTTCGTGAATGCGTTCATCGGAAACCAGACGCAGGAACGGCGATTGCTCAAGCTGCACCGATAAGCCTTGCCGCAATGTGCCATCAAAGACAGGATCACCTGTCGAGTTCGCGAAATCGGCGATCACGAGAGTGTCTTTTTCGCTGAGCGCGGCGGACGGATGAAAGAACAGCCGATAGGTACCCGCAGCCACAGCAACCAGAAGAACGACGGCAGCGGCGATCCAGCCCCACGGTCTAGACTCATCCACCTGCACCTGGAGTTTGGTATGGCTCGCGGCGACAACGCTCAGTTCGGGGCCCGCTACCAGTTTCACGTCCTCTGCGAACCGATAACCACGTCCCGGAACTGTGACGATGTATTGGTGGTCCTGCGGAGTCTCACCCAAGGCTTTGCGCAACAGGAAGATGTTCCGGCTGAGGTTAGCCTCTTCGACAAACGTATCGGGCCAGACCATCTTCATTAGGTCGTCTTTGGTGACGACCTCTTTGCCGTGCCGCACTAAGACCAGAAGAATCTGAAAGGTCTTTGGCGTCAGAGGGACGGTTTCGTCGCCCCGGAGCAGAAGTTCCTTATCCGGATCAACCCGAAAAGGACCAAACTCGAAGAGTCGTTTCATCCTTTGTTCTGGAGTCGTGGCCATCGGGTGCACTCTGCTCCAAGGAGGAAAGACGAGCTTGGAGCAAGATTCTAGCACGGTCCAGCGCTGGCTCAGGTTGTAGGCCCTGCGTCGGCGAGCCGGGCAACTCTTGTTGTTTCTGTTCGTTACGTGGATGCGAGAAACTATCAGAAATTATCACGGGCTTTGTAAGGACTATTCTCCTTCCCTTCGCGCAAGCTGCCCGCAGGTTCCCCCGAAGTTCAATTGAACGAGCGAGCTATGGGGCGCCACAGCTGGTGGACTATGGCAAAGCGGACAAAGATCACGATCGAAACCGATTCCTTGCTCGTTATGCGTGGAACAGTTTCACCGCGAGGCTGGTGTCCGGAGTGTGCCGCTGAGAGCGAAGTCATTCCGTTCGACGGCATCGGGGTGATCTCGAACCTGACGCCCTCAGAAGTGCAGGCGTGGCTCGAATGCGAGGCCATTCACCATTCGCAGGCCCCAGATGGCACGCACTTGATTTGCCTGAACTCCCTGCTCAAACGCGTACAGAAATCCAAAACCGATTAGCGCGTAATCGCGCAAAGTGAAAAGGAGGAGTTATGAAGTCCAAAATCTTGCGGTGGGTGCAACGGGCAGGTTGTGGTCGTGCAGTGGCCAGATTCGCTCGATTGTCGCTGGTCGTCTCCTTTATGTGCAGCTTGCTTGCCGCCTCGGCCAGTGCCGCACCTTTTGTTTATGTCGTCACGCTAAGCCAGCAGTTTGGCACCGTTGACCTTGCTAACGGCCAATTCACTCCCATCGGCAGTCCCACGCCGGACGGCATGTCAAACCTTGTGTGGTGGAATGGGTCATTACTAAGCTTGGCAACGACGGGCGCCAATGCCGGCTATCTGGTCAAGATCGATCCCGCGACAGGCGACGAAACAGTCCTCCGCGCAATTACGTACAACGGGCAACCACTGGGATTCAATGCCTTCGATCTTGCCAAAGTTGAAGGAAGACTCTACGTGACTGACTTCAGCAACAATCTCTATTCCGTGGATTTTGCGACCGGCGCTGCGACTCCTGTCGGACACAGCGGCGGAACCACCGGTTTGAGACCCGATCCGAACATTCCGTTCACTTTCAATAACGACGGGACATTCAATCTCTGCGATGAAGGTCTCTACGGGTTCGACGGAAAGCTTTATGCGACTTTCGACTCGTATCGCCATTGATCCCACCCAGACTCCGCCGACCCGAGCCCACGAATACTATGTCTCCGTACATATGGCAGATCGATCCTCGCACCGGAGCCGCAACCTTCGTCGCCAACACCGACTGGCAACTCAGCGCCATCGTGGGGGTCGACGGGAAGTTCTATGCTTTCGAAGCCGTGTTCGACGCGTTCGATTTCAATTACAACGTACCCGTCGCGCATGCCGAACTCGTAACGCTGGATCTAAGAACGGGTAAAACCACCAAAGTGGCCGACATCGATCCCAATCCTGGTCCAATTTTCGGAGCCGCCCCAGTCCGCTAGGACAACGTCGGTGCAGCCACGGGTTTGCGCTAGGGCCCAGTGTGGAGAAAGAGCCTGGGCCCAAGTGCGACCTGGCAGGTTGTGCCTGTTGCAGGGGTTCGCGCTACTGACGCAATCGAAGGAGGCTCTATGAAATGGGAAGGCATCTTGA
Source organism: uncultured Acidobacteriota bacterium (assembly GCA_963745435.1). Classification (GTDB taxonomy): domain Bacteria; phylum Acidobacteriota; class Terriglobia; order Terriglobales; family Acidobacteriaceae; genus Gp1-AA133. The sequence continues at coordinate 450,824 of CAVUXK010000015.1, forward strand.
GTGTGGCAATCCCGCTGTTTCTGGTGGTTTCGTTCGCACAGAATACACGTGTCGAGACAAAGGACGTGCAGCCCGTACAACGTTTCGAGCAAGTTATCTCAGGTCATGTCACAGATCTGAATGGCAAGTACAAATTTCGCGTCTCCGAAGTCACATACCAGCCGGGAGGCTACGTTGGCGACCACAATCATGCTGGTCCTGGCGTGCGGGTCATCATGGCCGGTGAGTTCACCTACGTGAAAGGTGATAAGACGACCGTCTACAAAGCCGGAGACGCGTTCTTCGAGCCAGGCGATATGACACATCGTGCTTACAATCGAGGAAACACGATTTTGAAAGTCATGAACATAGAAATTCTACCCGCGGACTTCAGCTGGGTCTGCGCTTATACCGCCGCAGCATTGAGTCGAGCAGATTCGAGCACGGGAGGGATGATGCACCAGAACATCGATCGAAGGGCCTTTCTGAAAACGTCGGCGAACTCGCTTGCAGCGCTTGCATCTGGCACCGCGCAGCTTTGCGGAGAGTTTTCAGGTTGCGCCTGCCGCGAAGCCGCAAAAAGTGATTGTCGTCGGAGCGGGGATCGCGGGATTGGTTGCAGCTTTTGAACTCATGCAGAGCGGACATGACGTGACCGTGTTTGAAGCACGTATGCGCCCCGGGGGGCGAATCCACACGCTGAGGGATGAATTTGCCGACGGCCTGCACGCGGAGGCTGGCGCCGTCGATTTTGGTGATGCCTACATAGTCCTCCAGCACTATATCAGCGCGTTCAATTTGCCCTTCAACGAGGATGAAGCGACCGAGAAAGCCAGTGGTGCAAAAGATGTTTACTACCTCAATAACAAGCGCTACGTCGTACCCTCCGGATCGGAACTCAACTGGCCATACTCGCTTTCCGCCGAAGAACGCAAACTTGGTCTGCACGGATTGTGGGATAAGTATGTGGCTCGCGCCGCCGAGCGGATTGGGAGTCCGGCCAGTGCGGGATGGCCAGATTCCGCTGCCCGCGAGCTAGACGGCGTCACAATCAACGACTTTCTTCGAAGACAGGGCGCCAGTGATGCCGTGATTGCCGTCCTACGTATGACTTTTCTCGGCGAAGACTTCGACCACGTTTCGGCACTTCAAGATATGGTGTGGCAACCATTTTTCGACCGCAACAAGAAGTGGATGAACCTCAAAGGCGGAAACGATCTTTTGCCGAGAGCCTTCGCGGAACGGCTGGGAAAGCGCATACACTATGGCGCGGCCCTTCGGAAGCTGACCCAGGACAAGGATAGAGTGCACTTGTCGGTTACCCGTGGCGGAGCACTAGAGCAGGTCGATGCGGATCGCGTGATCTTGGCCATTCCTTTTTCGACGCTCCGGAACGTCGAGCTTGATGACTCATTTTCAGCGCAAAAACGGGCCGTGATTTCCAAACTTCGCTATGACTCGGCATCGCACGTTTTCTTGCAGTCGAGAAGTAGATTTTGGATCGAGCAAGGGATTAGTGGTTTTGCCAACACCGACCTCCCGATTCGGGTCGTTTTGAATTACACCGAAGCCCAACCCGGTCCACGCGCGATTCTGGGGATAGAGACGGAAGGCACGAATTCTCGACTCATAGCGGCGATGAAACCAGAAGAACGGATTCGTTGGAGCCTCGAAAACGTAACTAAGATTTACCCGGAGATGGCGGAGAACTTTGAGGGCGGCACATCGGTGGTGTGGGACGACGAGCCGTGGTCACTGGGAGCAGGGGCATATTACGCACCAGGAGAGATGACGACGATGTTCCCACATGTCGCCAGCGTGGAAGGGCGGGTTCATTTTGCCGGAGAACACACTTCCGAGCTTTTCGTCATGGAAGGCGCGGCGCAGTCAGGTGTTCGGGCCGCCCGCGAAGTTGGGTGCCGCAGTCTGAAACTTCTACAAGGGGAGAAAACGCCTTGTCACAACGTCTCGCTATCATCGGTCTTACGATCTTTGTCCTCTTGACCTACGTTCGCCTTGCGCAAAGTCAAACCAACGGAACGCCTGCCCCGAGTTCGACTCAGCAATTAACTCACTTCAGCCTCGACAATCTGGACCGCAAAGCCGATCCCTGCGTCGATTTCTATCAGTATGCCTGCGGTGGGTGGATGGCATCCCACCCGATTCCGGCAGATCAGGTATGGTGGGATACTTTCTCCGCGCTGCAAGATCGAAACGAAGCCCTTCTCCGCTCGATTGCGGAACAATCGATGGTCGCCGACCCCAAGCGAGACTCCACCCATCAGAAGGTCGGTGACTACTATGCGGCGTGCATGGACGAGGCCGGCGCTGATGCAGCCGGTATCAAACCCATCGAGGCAGAATTGCAGCGCATAGCGGCGATCAACAGTCGAACCGACTTCGTCGCAGAATTGGGCCATCTTCACCGCATGCTCTACCTTCTTGTTCAAGGAAACATATTTCCGAGCCTCGCTGATGCTGGCAGTAAGGAACCGTTGTTCGGTCTCTTTCCCTGGCAGGATTATCAGGACGCTACCAAGGTAGTTGCGTTCGTGGACCAGGGCGGTCTGGGCCTGCCCGATCGCGACTACTATCTGCGCGACGACAAAGATTCGGTCGAGCTCCGCCAAAAGTACGTAGTTCATGTACACAACATGCTTGCTCTGCTCAAGATCGACTCCGATCCTGACAGAGCTTCGCGGCGAGTCATGGATATTGAGTTAGCTCTCGCCCGCTCGTGGATGGACCCGGTCACGCGCCGCGATCGAAAGAACTTGAACAATCGCTATTCACGCGAGTCACTGCAGCAGTTGATGCCGAATTTCGACTGGACGAAGTTCCTGGCTGCCGTCGCAGCCCCTCCCTCAGAGACCTACCTGGTTGCCAGCCCGGAGTTTCTTAGGACCGTGAACTCCTTGCTAGGCTCCGTTTCGCTCGATGACTGGAAAACCTATCTTCGCTGGAATCTATTGCGCGCTTCTGCTGGTCTTCTGAGCCGATCTTTCGTCACCGAGAATTTCGCCTTCTACGGCAAAGTTCTCACCGGTGCGAAAGAAGAAGCGCCGCGTTGGAAACGCTGCCTTTGGGCAACCGATCGTGACCTTCAAGATGCCTTAGGGAGAGTCTTCGTGGAGGAGTCATTTCACGAAGATGACAAGCAACACGTCCTCCAGATTGTGAAGGAGGTCGAGGCTGCTTTCGATGGCGTCATCCACAATGCGGACTGGCTCTCGCCGGATACCAGGGCTCTGGCTCTCGCCAAACTCCATGCCGTCACCAACCGCGTGGGCTACCCGGAGCGCTGGAGAGACTACTCCACTCTTGGCATCACCCGCGACAATTGGGCTGCGAACGTATTTCACAGTAGTGAATACGAGTTGGCCCGGCAACTTGACCACATTGGCAAGCCACCCGATCGCAATGAATGGTGGATGACCGTCACCACGCTGGATGCCTACAACAACACGCGGCAGAATTCCCTGACCTTTCCTGCTGGGTGGTTGGGGGATCCCATCTTCGATCGCTCAGCCGACGACTCCATCAATTTTGGATCTCTCGGTTCGCTCGCTGGACATGAACTCACCCACGGCTTCGACAGCATGGGACGAAATTATGACGCTTCGGGAAATTTGCGAGAGTGGTGGACTGCGGAAGACGCTCAGCGCTTCGCGGAGCGGAGCAAATGCCTGGTAGATCAGTATTCCAGCTACGTCGCAGTCGACGATGTGAAGCTCAACGGCGAGCTCACCTTGGCGGAGAACATTGCCGACGGCGCGGGTGCAAGGCTCGCCTATGTGGCCTTCCAGAACGGGGCCAAGAGTAGCCTCCCCGCGAGCAAGTCAACGGACGGATTCACTCCCGAGCAACGCTTCTTCCTTTCTCTTGCCCTTCGCTCATGCGGCAATATCACGCCGGAGGTGTTGAAGATGGTTGCGTCCGGAGATCCGCATTCAACGCTTAAGCACAGAGTCAACGGGGTTGTCTCCAACATGCCGGAATTTAAACAGGCATTCCATTGCAAGGCGGGACAACCCATGGTGAGAGAGAACGCGTGCCGGGTCTGGTAGATCCGAGCTGAAAACTCTGCTGGTAATCGACAGAGAGGAAAAGGAAGATATCGAAACCGATGACATTGCCAAGTCTTGTGGTGACGATTGCGACTGCTATTGGCGGGAAAACGTCAAGATGGAAACCCATTTGACGAAGGAGGGCGGTTTCGTTTCCCTGAAATTACAAGGCCGCGGCTCGGCTGGTACCGGCAGCCTCGAAGACATCGCCCGCGTCTTTCTCGGCGATCGGGATGAAGACTCGCACGACCTCGGGGTCGAATTGCGTGCCGCTGCTTTTGATCAGGCGGGAGATTGCCTCCCCATGCGGCAAGCCCTGGCGGTAGCAGCGATTCGAGACCATCGCGTCGTACGCGTCAATGACGGAAATAATTCTGGAGACCAGCGGAATGTCTTGCCCCTTGAGTCCCGCGGGATAGCCGGTGCCGTCAACGCTCTCGTGATGATGGAGCGCATACAGACTCGCCTCTTCCAGACCGGGGAACAGACTGAGGATCGACCAGCTGTATTCGGGATGGCGGTTGATGACGGCGCGTTCCTCGCTCGTGAGCGGCCCGTTTTTCTTCAGGATGGCGTCGGGCACGCCGATTTTGCCGATGTCGTGCAGCAGCGCCGCCACTTCCACCTGGTAGGAACGCTCCTCGGGAATGTTCATCTCGCGCGCCACGCGGATCGCCCACTCCGCGAGTCGTGTGCTGTGCACGCCCGTGTTGATGTCTTTCAGATCGAGCAGATGATTGAAGGCGCAAATGACGGAATTGCGCATCGCCAGCTGCTGCTCCTCCAGTTCCTTGATGCGGAGCAACAGCTCGGGAACATTCCATCCGGCGTTGGCGATTTCTTCAGTCATTCCTGTCTGCAAACTAGTTCGGGAGGTCGCGCTCCGGTTGAGCGTGGCCTCCCGAAAATCCAGCTGTTTCTTAGTGAAGGATCCGGCAAGCCAGCAGCGACTGATACGTGTCCAGCCGGCCGAAGCCCATGTCGAGGTCGCCAATGAAGTCGGCTGCGGCCAGCCCGAGCGGAACATTTCCGCTGCGGCAGCCACCGTTCGTGCCGAGCATCATCGCGGCCGTTCCCGCAACCAGCGGGGTGCTGAACGACGTGCCCCATCCGGCGGCGTACGTGCCCCACGGGTAAGTCGTCATGACTGCTTCTCCGGGAGCCGCCATCCACACCGGCGGCGCACCGTAGTTCGTGAAGCTCGATTGCACATCGAAGTTCGAGGTCGATGCGACATCCACCACACCGGGCAGGGCAGCCGGATAGACCACCGCGCGCTTGCCCTGATTCCCCGCCGAAGCCACCGATACGACGCCCTTGCTGTTCGCGTAGCTGATAGCTTTCGCCAGTTCCGGCGAATAGGTGGTGTAGTCGAAGCTCATGTTTAGAACTTTCGCGCCGTGGTTTACCGCGTAGTAGATGGCGCGCAAAACGTCAGAATCGTAGCCAGTGCCGTCCGCTTTGAATGCTTTCAGCGGCATGATCTTTGCCTGCGGCGCGACCAGGTGCACCAGGCCGGCCGTCATCGTGCCGTGTCCGAAGGCTGAGTAGCTGGTGCCATCAAGGACAGCCACCGTGCGCTGGTCGAGCACTGCGACAGTGCGCTGGTTTACCTCGCCCGTTTGTCCGGAGTTCGTATCGGGGTAGACATTCACGTCCGGTTTTTCTGAACCGCCGGCCGTGTTCCGGGTAAAGTCGTACCCGTTCACAAGGACCGCCTGCAACACCGGGTGCGTCGGATCAACGCCGGTGTCGATCACAGCGACCGTCACGCCCGCGCCAAGTGTGTTGAATGTGGAATGCGTCTGATTCGTGCGCACCAGCTGATTGCCAGTCTGGTTCACGTATCCACGCCACACGGTCGCGCCGTAGTAGGAGACCGGCGTCTTGTCGGTCAAATAATTCGGCGTGCTCTGAGCGTAAGCCTGCTGCTGCGTGTTGACCGTCTGATCCAGTTCGACCGACAGAATGCTCGTCTGTAGATTCAGACGCAGAATACCGGTGAGCGGATCAAGCACGGACGGAAAAGTTACCAGGAACAACTGGCTGTCGGGATCGCCCAGGCCGCCGATGACTTTGCAGCCGCTCAGCAGGCAGGTGAGATTGATTCCCGGAAGTCCCAGCGAGTCGCGCACGATCAAGCGCGTTTCCGCCTGGGCGGCGCTTGGAGCGAAAACAGAAACCAGCAGCAAGCAACAAACCAGAATGCCCGAAACTCGCAGACTTACCTTCTTGTCTTTCATGACTTTCAAATCCCCCTCGAACTCGGGCCTTGGTAGTCGGGGGATAGGGGCGAGTCTAAAACGGGAACTCGCTGCTCGCTACTTACGGCCGTAATCTCTACTGGTAACAGCGTTTAAATGCCCAACGTAATGCTGTTCAATCAAAGCTTCCGAGCGCGATGCGTAATGTCTTGCGTCCCATCGTGATCACTGACATCCGCAACTGATTCTGTGGCTCAAATTCAAGCTGAAACTCGCCGCATTCGTTCACTTCCGTCTTGGTCACCATGCGGCCCTTTTCTGTCCAAAGCACCACGACCGCGCCACTCACCCACGACAGAGGTTCCTGCCGGTCCAAAACCTGGCCAGCGACGCAAATCGCGCTTCCCGAAAGCTTGCGCTCGAAACGCAAATCAACAGTGAGGCTCTCGTCCTCGTAAATCATCTGCCGAGCGTGTGTCGAACCGCCTCGGATGCCCACCGGCAAGGGCTGCCTCACCGTGTCGAACACCATCCCAGCCCACGAATCCTGCGGCTCGGGTACATCAATGACGAACTGCAACTTAGCCAGCCGCACCAGATCTGCAGGCGCCTGGTACTGCGCTTCGCGCGCTGCCAAGGTTCTCACCCGGTCCCACAACGCTTCTGCCTTTTTGCAGACTGCGCAATTGTCGGCCAGGTGCACCGACGACTGCTGCTTCGTCTCGCTTGCGCCAGTTCCGCGAACGTAGTCGGCCCAAACTTCCTCTGCGAAATGCGTCATCCTCAAGACCCCACCAAAACGACGAGCCTGTCTCGTCGCGGAACGCTGGATTTTTCGGCTTCAAGGCAAAAGAGATCGCGCTCGTCGGAAAAATATAGGCTCCGCAAAATAAATCTGCCCATCGCTTTACCCCTTTCCTATCAGTGAGAAGGACGCCCAATGGTAGGGATGTGGCCGGCTCTTTCGCAGCTCGAGCATAGTAGAGCGCATGGCCTCGGCTTTCGACTCACCCTGCTGCAGCCGCGTGTAGAAGCCGATCATGAAGTCCTTGGAACTCTCATCGTGGATGTCCCAGAGACTCAGGACGAGCGACTGCCCGCCGGCCTGCAGCAGTCCTCGAACCAGGCCCATGAGTTCATCTCCCGGGCTCACGACGTTCAGGCCGGTGGCGCAGCCGCTCAACACAATCAAATCGGCCGGCAGCCGCAGTTGCGAGATCTCGCACAGATCCAGATGCGAGCCGCCCAGCCGAATCGATGAGAACATCGGATTGTCTTTGCGGAAGTAGCCATGCGTGGCGATGTGCACGGTGCGGGCCTTCGGTCCCTCTGTTCGCAGGACTTCGTGCGGTCGCAGACTCTCCCACAAACAGCCTGGCATTCGGCAGGATCCGGCTCAGCGCCTCGACTTCCATCTGGATGAAGGGAGCCTGCGCATCGGGAACTCCGAGGATGAGGGACTCTCCCGACGCAATGGCCGGCTTGTTCTGGCAGACCGCGTAGACGCTCGCGCTCGGCGCGTACGAAATCGTATGCGAATCGATGAGGTACGAAGTGCCGTCGTGCAGCGCATGAAATGGCAGGTAGTGCAGCAGTCCGTGCGGCACGAATACCAGGTGCTTCGCATCGAGCAGATGGCGGATCGGGGCAATGAGTTCCTGGTACAGATTCTTCAGGTGGCCCTGGGTCGAAATCGCCATCGCTTCGCCAAACGTCGCCAAATAATCCTGGTTCAGACGGAACTTCGACATCTGCAGCTGCAGTAAGTGCAACAGCTTTTGCACGCGTGATCGCACCGTGACGGGAACAATCTGAAGCTGGTCGTGCGTCAGCACGCAGGTCACGATGCGGTCCTGGATGCGGAAGTATTCCACCAGGGCGGTATCGGCGGGCAGGGCTGCGCGAATCTGCTCCAGCGATGACGTTGAGGCCACCTGCACGCCGGCGTCATGCGCCTCGGCGACGGTCGCCTCCTTCAAGGCGCGCATAAGATCGGCTTCGCGCGCGCGCGCCTGCTGCTCGAGTTGCTTGATTCTTTCCTGCGAACGCTCTTCGGGACGCAGTTGCTCGCGCTCGATCAGGTTGTAGTACCAGTTCAGTTCCTCGCGGAAGTTGCGGATCGAGCGCACCAGTTCGCTTTGCCCGGCATGGGAGGCGGTCGAAACGCGAACCGACTGGCTCAGAAGATCCATCAGTGCGCGGGATTTCGCTTGCTCGATGTAGCCGAACGCTTCCTCCGCGCTGTCGGGACGGTGCAGACAGAGATCCACCAGGTTCTCGTACACTTCCAGTTTGTTCTGGAAAAACGCAATCTTCAGTTCTTCCGCGCGCAACTTTCCGCGCACCTGCTCGATCGCTTCCCGTGCCCGCAGGTACGACTGGTACGCCGCTTGCGTTTTCGTGCCCGCCCGCTCGATTTCGCCCATCAGAAATTCCGCCTGATAGCGAAGCAGCGGGGAATCGAGACTCTCCAGTTCCTTGAGCGCAACCTCGCATTGGCTTCTGGCCGACTTCACGTCGTTCAAGCGCAGACGCAATTCTGGCCAGCAGCAATTCCGCCAGCACGGCTTTTCCGCGCATGGGCGAGGTCTTGAAAAACTCGTGCGCCGCAATGCAAAGCCGCTGCGCTTCAAACAGCCGGCCTTCGTTGAAAAGCACCAGTGCTTCGTATAGGTCGATCAGCGACGGCCACACCTGGTTCTTCTCGGTGACGAACATCTGCTTCGCTTGCGCGAACAGCTTCACCGCCTCGAAGGCCTGTCCGGTGCGGCTGGCGGCGATGGCCGCAAACGCCAGCGCCTTGGCGCCTTCGTAGCCGAAGCCCAGTTCCTTGAAGGCGTCGTGGGCGGCGCGTCCCAATTCTCCTGCTTCGCTGTTCAGATTCAGCTCGAGATAAAGTTCGGAAAGATCCAGATTGCACAAAGCCAGCTGATACGTGTCGGGGGCCTTCTTCGCGCTGATCGCAGCCTCGCGCAGCATCTGGATGGCGCGCCCGAATTCACCGCGCAGAAAATACAGGTACGCGATGTTGTAGTCGGCATACGCGACCAGGATCGGCATGCCTTTCTGCTCACAGTGCTGGCGAGCCTTGCGATGGAGATCGAGAGCCTTGGGGAAATCGTTCAGGCTGATGCAGCAGAGCGAGAGGTTGCTGAGCGCAGCGGCAACGCCCTCAGAGTCGTCATGCTGGATCAGTTCCTGGTAGGCACGCTCGTAGAATTCCACTGCCTCGGCAAAGCGGTCCTGCCGGTGATAGACATTTCCGATATTGATTTCCAGCCGCGCCAGCCGTCGGACGTTGCCCTGTTCCTGGAAGATCGCTCGCGCACGTTCGCCCGCCGCGAGTGCGTCGTCGTAGCGCCCCAGCAAGAGCAGAGGCTGGATCGATCCGCTCAGCGTGCGTGCCAGTTCGGCTTGATCTCCCGACTGCTCGAACAGTGTGATCGCCTGCTCGTGCAGTTGGATCGCCGCGGCGTGGTGGTCGAGCGCATACAGGGCGTTGGCCTTGGCGCGCAGACTCTTTGCCAGCGAGGTCTTGTCGCCCGTGGCTTCGGCGGTTTCGATGGCGATGTCGGCAATCCGCTGCGCCTGAACGGTGTCGACGCGGACCTCCTGCCACACGCGCTCTGTCAGGTTCGCGACGACCTCGATCCAGTTGGCTCCTGATTTTCTGCGATGTACTGCTTGCGGCTTTCCGCGTCCGCACAGGCGAGCAGGCGCTCGATAAGCGCATCCACTTCCGTCTTGCGTGCCGCCTGGACGCTCATCAGAAGCCCTTCTTCTCGAGATATTTCCGCAGGCGGCTCAGGCAGCGGCCGCGGATGAATCCGATCGATCCGGTTGCGAGGCCCAGTTCCTGCGCGATCTCGCCGTATGGCCGAGTCGGCGTCTCGAAGAAGAGCATCCGGATCAGATGCACACAACGTTCTGGCATTTCCGCGACGGCCGCGCGCAACGTTTGCTCCTCTTCCGATTCGATGACCACGTTTTCGGCCAGCGGTTTCGCATCCACCGGCGTCTCGACCTCCGGCGAATCCAGCCCCACCGTACGCCCGGCCGCTCGCTGGTGGCGGAGGCATTCGTGATATGCCGTCTGGATCAACCACTTCGGAAGCGCGCGTTCTTTTCGCAATTGCGAAAGATTCCCGAGCCAGCTGACGCATACCGCCTGGAAGATGTCGCCGGCGTCCTGGTGCATTCCCAGCTTGATCGGGATCGAGTAGATCAGATTCTTATAGCGATCGATCAGCGCGGCCCAGGCCTGCTGGTCGCCCGTCGAGACACCGATGAATCAGCTGCTCGTCAGAGACGGCGGCGTCGGCCGTCCGCTGCATTCTGGCCGCGGTTCCGGTCATCGCACTCCCGCGGTCTCGGTTGCGCTACGGATGTAGAGCTCATCGGCATTCCACAGCGTGTACGGTTCGAGTACGGCAGGATGAAAATTGCCTATCCTTGGACTCGCGGCGGTTAGGATGTTCGGCGTGGCAAGGAAGATGAACGGCAGATTTTCCGAAATCAGTTCCTGCACTCGGTCATATAGTTTCTTGCGCTTCGCGTAGTCGAGCGTGACCATCTGCTGCTGCATCAGTTCGATCGACTTCGCGTTCCCATGCAGTGGCAGGCGCAGTCTCGTTCAAATGCCAGAGGTGCGATGTCCCTGACGATAGCCAGACGTTTATTTCGGGGTTGGGATCGGCATCGCCTCCGCCCAGTCCCATCATGGCCGCTTCGTAGTCGAAGCTCTGAAAGACGCGATCAATGAGCGCCCGAAATTCGAGCGGGACCACATGTACCTGCATGCCTAGCTGCGCCAAGTCGTCCTGGATCAAGGTCGCCATCTTCATGCGTTGCGTGTTCGAAGAGCTGGTGATGATCGAGAACTCGACCACCTGCCCCGACGGATCCACCAGAGCTTTCGAATTGTTCCATGAGAATCCGGCTGATTGGAGTAACTGCCGCGCATTCTCGAGCGAGCGCGCCGGGTGAGGCAGGGAATCTGTTGACCCAGAGCTTGTTGCCGGGGCCGACGTTGCCCCACAAGGCTGAGCCGCGGGTCCCGTAGACGAGCCGCACGATCGAATCGCGATCGATCGCGGCCGAGACCGCCTGCCGAAATTTCAGGTCGCGAAACCACTTCTGCTTCTGCGACAACCGCGTCCAGTTTCTTCGCGCTGAGATCGTTCTGGTTGAACAGCAGGAAGTTGTATTCGAGGCTTGGTCCCAGGTCGGCGAGCTGTGCATGCGTGCGCTCGATGCTCGCGATGCAGCAGGTTGTAGTTGTCAGAACTCAGGCGGCTGATCAGGTCGGTCTCACCCGACTCGAAGCGCATGACCTGCGCAGTCTTCCGTGCCGACGAACAGGAAAGACCAATTCATCGAGATACGGCAGACGATGGTTCTCGCGATCGACCTTCCAGTAATAGGGATTGCGCTCGAGCACGATCTGTTGGCCGGGCACGTATTGCTTCAGCCGAAATGGACCCAAGCCCGCGATGTCGGTTGGCGCGTGTTGAGCGACCACGCCTGCGGCGAACTTTCCGTCATGTAACGGCTTTTCGAGCAGATGCCTCGGGAGCATCGCCAGGCCGTCGAAGAGCCTCTCGGCCGACGCATAGGGACGCGGTAACGTGAAGCGCACCGTGTAGCGATCCACTTTGGTGACCGTGATTGGCTTGCCATCGATGATCAGCAGATCGCGCTGCGGCGAGTCGACTTTCTCGTCCATGTAAACGGCGAACGAAAAGACCACATCGTCGGCGTCGAACGGGATGACCGTCGGAGAAGCGGATTCCTTTGCGTAGTTGCAGCGTGAAAGTGCGGCCGTCCGGGGAAATCTTCCAGGACTTTGCCAGAGCTGGTTCGGTCTGTTGCGTGGCGCGGTTGATGTCGATCAGGTCGGCCATCAATCGGCCGAGTCACCTCGCGCGACACCGCGTCCGTGGCCATCACGGGATTCAGCGTCTTCGGTTCGGCGCGTCCGTCCAATCGTGAGGTGGCCGCCGTAGTGGCCGGTCGTCTCCGACGATCGCGCCAGTTCTTCTCCGGGCTGCGGCTTGTCGGGCGAGACCGCCGCAAAGCAAACGGCGGCCGCGAGCAGACACACGAGTAGGGTTAGGCGAGTTATAGCTTTCATAACACCCCTATCCCCACAGAACTTGAATTTCTAGGTTGAATGAAATTCTAACCGCGAGTGCAGGGTATCGGCGAGAAGGGCATAGATTACGGAGGTAATGACTAACGCTCCGATCGGCGCCAGGAGCCAGCCGTAAGACACAAGCACGCTGTATTGTTGCAGCGCGCTCAGCATGTTGCCCCAACTCGATACCGGCTCGCTCACGCCCAGTCCGAAGAACGAAAGCGTGACTTCGGCCGCAATGTAGCGCGGGACCAGCAGGGCCGCCTGCGTCAGCAGCACCGCGAAGACTTCGGGAAGAATATGCCTCCGGATGATGTAGAGATCCGATCCGCCAAAGCCACGCGCCGCCAGAACGAAGTTCCTGGAGCGCACGCTGAGCACGATTCCCCGCACTAGCCGCGCTGGACGCGCCCAGCCGATCAGGCCAATCACGCCGGTCAGCAGAAAGAACGTTCGAACCGGACTCAGGTGCAGGGGCAGGAATGCGCGCACTCCCAGCAGGAAATAGAGCCAGGGAAGTGAGAGAAAAAGCTCTGACCCGCCATGAGCGACTCGTCGATCCAGCGCCCGTAGAATCCGGCGAGCAGACCAACCAGCGTGCCAGCGCACAGCGCGATAAGCGTGGCTGCGATTCCGGCAGCTACTGAGATCTGGCCGCCATACAGCACGCGTGAGAATTCATCGCGGCCGAATCCATCTGTGCCGAAGAGCGCGATCTGCCCCGGTTCGTCCACGCCAAACAAATGCCATTCGGACTCGAACCACGCCAAGAATGTGATACGACGTCCCGCGCACCAGGAAATGAAGGGGAAACGGTTGGCTGCGATCTTCCTCATAACCGTCTGGACCGGGAACCATTCGATAAACGAAAGGCCTTACGTGCCATCCGTCAGCGCCCTGGAAGTGCAGGCGATTGGGCGGCGCGTACGGCAGTCGGCGATTTTGCGCTGCGGGATCACACGGAGCGATGAAGCCCGCGAACAATAGGATCAGGTGCAGTCCGATGGCCACCGCGATCAGGGCTCGAGTTCTAGCGCGCATCGGCTTCCTCCACCCGGATGCGCGGATCCGTGGCCAGCAACATCACGTCCGCCACCAGATTGCCGCCTACCATGAACACCGCCGAAAGCATCGTCCCGCCAATCACCACCGAAAGGTCGCGTGACAGCGTCGCATCCAGAATCAACGGCCCCAGCCCCGGCCAACCGCAGATGACTTCCACCAGCAGCGAGCCGCTGATCAGGCCCGCCAGTGAAAATCCGAAAAGAGAGATGACCGGGCTCGCGGCCAGCGGCAGTACGTGCCGCCATAGCAGCCGCAATCGGGATATTCCAAAGCCACGCGCCGCGTCGATCGCCGGATGTTGCACCGCTTCCACAACGCTGGTGCGAACGTGACGAACGATGATCGAGCTCTCTAACAGCACCAGCGCAGTCACGGGCAGCACCAGGTGGCGGGCCGTATCCAGCAAACGCGCCCCGCTCGAGAGTCCATCGCTTTCGAGCGAATGAATTCCGCCCACCGGCAGAAGTCGCCAGCGGACGACGATCGCGAGCAATGTCAGGCCGATTACGACTTCTGGAATCGAAATCAGCAGCGATGTTCCCGCATTTACTGCGCGGTCAAGCAGGTGGTCGTGCCGCGATGCGCTCCAGATTCCGATCGGCAGCGAGAGCGCCCAGGTGAACGCCATGCCCACTGTCGTCAGAAGCAGCGTGTTCTTTGCTCGCACCCATAGCAGCGGGGCAACGGGTGAGTTGTAGGCGATCGAGTAGCCGAAATCCGCGTGCACTGCGCCTTTCACCCAATGCAGGTAGCGTGTCGTCAGCGGCTGATCAAGCCCGTAGCGCAAACGCAGCGACGCAATCGTTTCCGGTGATATCTGCGGGTTAAGCCGCATCTCGTCGAAAAAGCTGCCCGGCGCCATCTCGGTAAACAGAAAGCAGAGCACCGAGACTCCGGCCATCAGCAGCACAGCGCGAATTAGTCGGCGCAGAAGGAACTTCATGGTTGTGATTCGCGAAACGGCTTGCCGCCATCGCCAGATATTGTTTCCAGTCTCAGGCAATTTCCCGGATGAAACAATTACGGGTGGAACGCAAAGGTGCTTGAACTAGTGGTGCGGAGGGTTGGCTGTGGGTTGAGAACAGCCAAGGAACACGAAAATTCCGAGACAAGCCGAACGTATACGGTCGGAACTCCCGCTAAGAGGCCTGCACAATCTCGGCGGCGACGATTTCGGCCTGGTGCCCGTGGAAGATCACTTCGCGGCTGGTGATCTCAACCTCGATCACTTTGCCGGCCTTGGTCCGATGCCGCCAATGTTCTTGATTGGAATTGTGTCTTGTGGCGCTGAGCGTCTCTCGCAGAACGGCAATGACGTCTTCGGCCGGGCGGATATCGAGGATCGTCATCGCCAGGAACTCGTCTCGCGAATATCCGTAGCGCCGCACCGCCTCCTCGTTCACCGCCAGGAATGCCAGCGACTTCACGTCGTAGACCCACATCGGCGTCTCCGCAGTTTCGAAAGCCAACGTGTCCAGATTGGAGATCAAGATCGCCGGCTTGGCTCGCGTGCCCATGATGAGTAATCTACGTTCGACACTGTATTGATCGGCGTTGAGGGCAACTCGCTTGAGCCGGTATCGCCGAACGACGGGGCACCCCCGCGACAGTATCCCGAGAAAATGCGCTGCTTCTGAATCTACTCGCGGCTTGCAGCGATCCAATCAGGTAGAAGGACGCCCTTTGTCACAAAGTTTTCGTGGAGGAAGCCATGCACGATTCCACGTTGGACACTGACATCCTGATCGTCGGCGCCGGGCCCGTCGGCCTTTTCCTTGCCAACGAATGTGCTCGCCGAGGCCTGCGCTTTCGTGTGATCGAAGCACGTTCCGGCCAATCCGAGCATTCCAAGGCCCTCGCTATCTTTCCCCGAACCATGGAAATCTTCGACATGGCCGGCCTGGTTGACCCGTTTCTGCGCGTGGCGAACCGCGTGACTTCGGTCCAGGTTGTGACCAACACCAAGACGTTGGCGCATATGCGCTTCGAGCCGCACGAATCTCCGTATGCGTTTGTCTCCATGGTCCCGCAAGACCTCACCGAGAAACTCCTCGTCGAAGCTCTGCAAGAGCGCGGCGGCCATGTGGAGTATGACACGTCCCTTGTAGCAGCGGAACAAAACGGCGAGCACGTGATCGCCACCCTCGAACACAAGGGCCAGCGCCTTACTGTGAGCGCTGCCTACGTTGTGGGTTGCGATGGCGCGCATAGCGCGGTGCGCCATTTGTTAAACCTGCCGTTCGAAGGCGCGCAGTACAACGACCTGTTCATCCTGGCCGACGCCGAGACCAACGACGCGCTCCCCGCCGATCAGTTGCAGTTGTGCCCGAGCGAATACGGGCCTGTTGCGATTTTCCCCATGAGCGCCACGCGACGCAGAATCATCGCCACCGTCGAGCGTGCCGACTCCGACGCGCCTTCGCTTGAAATGGTTCGGCAAGTCGTGCGCCAGCGCGGCCCCGCGGGATTCGAAGTGCGCAGCCTCCTTTGGAGCACCTATTTCCGCATCCATCATCGCCAGGTCGCGCAGTTACGAGTGGGAAGGATGTTTGTCGCAGGCGACGCAGCCCACATTCACAGCCCGTTCGGCGGGCAGGGCATGAACACGGGCTTGCATGATATCTGGAACCTTACGTGGAAGCTCGACTTCGCTCTGCGCGGCCATGCCAGCGAAGCTCTGCTCAACAGCTACAGCACCGAGCGCCGTCCCGTGATCAAGCAGGTGATCGAAACTACGCACCTGCTAACCAAAGCGATGGGCACGCCCAACAAATTCGCACAAGCCATTCGTGATCGAGTGATCCCTATGGTGTCGCGGCTGGCCCCGTTCCAGCATGCCTTTGTGCAGCGCCTCTCCGAGTTGGGCATCGCGTATGAGGGGAGTCCGATCGTGGAGGGAGCAGGGAAGCGCTACTTCGACGATTCCATCCGTGGAGGCAACGGAATCCGGAGCCGTTTTCTGCTCATGCTGGGCAATGACGCGGCACCTTCGGTGGTGGATGCGGCGAATCGGTTCGCGGCGTCGCTGCCCGACGCCGTTGCCTTGCGTCCTGTTGAGCACGAGGGCGTCACACTCGTGCGCCCCGACGGCTACATCGCCTACGAGGCAAAGCACAGCAGCATGGATGCGATCGATTCCATCCTTGCGCTTGTCCATGCACAGACCACACAGACGGCGGCAGAGACTGAGCGTTCTGCCGTCGCCTGATTCATCGCTGGAGTCAGCCGCTTGAAATTTACTTCGCGGCCTGCAGTTGATCGAGGTCGGCCAGCACTTCTTCGCTGTGCCCCTGCGGGTTCACCTTCAGGTAGACCTTGCGGATCACGCCGGTCGGGTCGATCAGGAACGTGTTGCGCGCGGCCAGCGTCATGCCGTTGTATTCCATGACCGATCCGTACTTCTGCACCACGCTATGATCCGGATCCGCCAGCAGCTTGAAGTTCAAGCCTTCTTTGGCGCAGAAGCCCTTGTGCGAATCCACGTTGTCGACGCTCACACCGACGATCACGGCGTTCTTCTGGGTGTATTTGTCGAGATCGCGCTGGAAGTTATGCGCCTCGACCGTGCACCCTGAAGTGAAATCCTTCGGATAGAAGTAGAGCACCACCCACTTCCCCTTGAGCTGATCGAGTGAAATCTGAGCGCCCTCTTGTGACGGGAGGCTGAACGCGGGCGCCGGGCTGCCCGCTGCGGGTGGTGCCTGATCGACTGCCAGAGCGAGCACACAAGTCAAGGCGAACAACGACACAAACGCGGCAAAGTATTTCATAACGCTCCCTTTCGAAAATCGCGAGTCATCATAAATGATGGCAGCTCCCGCCTGCGAGGTTGTCATCATCAGAAAACATGCAGTTTTTGTAAACATTTTGTCGCCGTAGCAGCGACTAAAGACTCTGCCGGCCTGAGCCGATGAACTCCACAGGACGGAACCAATGAAAGTAAGCCCGTCCTCCTCTAAATGAAGTCACCTTGGTCGACACCTTCGCCCGCTACAGACCGCTCCATCCGGCGCTATCCGCGATCGATCTTCACGGCGCCTCTTACTCTGCGACACCTGGGCGCGGGCGGCGTATGCAAATTGCGGGGCATCACGCTCGACGTCAGCGAGGGCGGCATGGGCGCGCTGGTGCAGGGAAACCTTCAGATGGGCGAAGCGGTCGAAGTGGACCTGCACTTCGATGGTCAAGTATTGAACGCGGTGGCCATCGTTCGCCACACCAGCAACGTGCGCTCCGGTTTCGAATTTCTGGGGATGACCTCCGAGGAGCGCGCGCAGATTACCGAGATCATCAGCCGTAAGCCCGATCCCTCCCGCTCGGCCCGATGGTCGGACTGACGCGGGTGAGCCCACAACATCACGGACGCTAGCGCCGCCCGATGCGTGCGTTGTCGATTCCCTTGGCGCGACGCTACAATCATTTCATGCGCGACAGTCCCGCCGCGCACCCATGACTTTCTCCATCCGCAAAGCCGCTGAGCAAGACGTGCCTGTCCTGCGCGAGTTGATCGACGCTTCGGTCCGCGGGCTGCAATCCGCGGACTACTCTCCGACGCAGATCGAGAGCGCCCTGGCGTCCGTGTATGGAGTGGACAGCCAGCTGATTGCCGACGGAACATATTTCGTGGTGGAGTCGGGGGAGCTGGAAAAGAAGATCGTCGCCTGTGGGGGATGGAGCCGCCGTAAAACCCTGTATGGAGGCGATCGCTGGATGGGGCGCGAGGACAGCCTTCTGGATCCCCAAAAAGATGCGGCCAAGATCCGGGCGTTTTTTGTTCATCCCGGCTGGGTTCGGCGCGGAATCGGAACCATCCTGCTCGATGCCTGTGAGCAGGCCGCCCTGGTGGCCGGCTTTTGGCGCCTGGAGATGGGCGCAACCCTGAGTGGCGTTCCGCTTTATGCGGCCCGCGGCTACGTGTCACTTGAGAACTTGGCGGTGCCGCTGGCCAATGGCGAGTCCCTGCCTATCGTGCGCATGGAAAAACGCTTTCCGGAACCCCCGCACGTTCGTGCCCCCGGATAGCACACCCGTGCCATTCACAGTTTCCCCGCTAAGTTTTACCTTGTGCTTGAGCAGTACTCGGGGGAGGGCTGTTCAACGAGCGTCCCAAGACTCTAACCAGAGTTTGGGGCGTTTTGTTTTGCAGTCAAGATTGTAATTTGCGGCAAAACACCGCCCGAGCACGCCGAGAAAATCAGAAAAAGACCCCGGCGCTCTCGGGGGGTACACAGCTTGTTTCATGTCCGCGCCGCGACCATCCCCGACACGGACCGCAGCGGATCCGATAACCCTTTCATTACCTTCTCGAAAGCCGCGAAATCCAGCGACTGCGGCCCGTCCGAGAGCGCCCGCTCCGGGCAGGGATGCACTTCGATGATCAGGCCATCGGCCCCGACGGCCACGGCTGCCCGCGACATCGCTGCGATCAGGCTTTGCTTTCCTGTGCCGTGCGAGGGATCAGCGATTACCGGCAGGTGCGAGAGATCCCGTGCCAGCGCCACGGCTGCCAGGTCCATCGTGTTGCGAGTCTCGGTCTCGAATGTCTTGATGCCCCGCTCGCACAGCACCACGTCCTTGTTGCCGCCGGCGAGCAGGTACTCCGCGGCGAGCAGCCACTCCTTTACGGTTGCCGACGGCCCGCGCTTCAACAACACCGGCTTGCGAATGGTCGCCAGTTTCCGCAGGAGGGCGAAATTCTGCATGTTGCGCGCTCCGACCTGCAGCATATCGGCGTACTCGCAGAGCAGTTCCACGTCCTCGGTGCTCATGACTTCGGTGACGATCGGCAGGCCGGTTTCTTCGCTGGCTTCGCGCAGGATCTTCAGCGCTTCCTCGCCCAGCCCCTGAAAGTCGTAGGGAGATGTCCTTGGCTTATAGGCTCCACCGCGCAGCAGGCTGGCTCCAGCCTTCTTTACGGCGTGCGCCGTCGAAATCATCTGCTCGCGCGATTCCACCGAGCAGGGGCCAGCGATCACGACGACGTCCTCGCCCCCGATTGGAACCCCGCCCACTGTCACGACCGTACGCTGCGGTTTTACCTGCTTACTAACCAGTTTGAAAGGCTGGGCAATCGCCACCACGTTGTCGACGCCGGGAGCGACCTGCAGGGCCTCGATCTCGTGCCGCCGTCCGCTGCCCACCGCCGCGACGATGGTACGTTCCGTACCGCGCGTTACGTGCGGCTGGTAGCCCGCCTCCCGGATGCGGTCGATGATGTGGTTGATCTGCTCCTCGGTAGCTCCGTCAGCCATGTTGACGATCATGCGATTGGCCCCCTTTGGCCGGAAAAACAAAAAGGCCGCGATCCTTTGAGAATCGCGGCCTCGGAACTTTTTGAGATCTTAGGTGACTATTGCCGATACGCCTCACCTACGAGCTCCGCCCCGGCCGCTACTCTCGTAAACCAGTAGCGGAAAAATGCGAAGCAGTAGGTAAATCGCGTCATGGCCATGAATGTTAACCGCTCACCCGCGCTCCGTCAACTCGAAGCGTAGCGCACCCGCACGCGCGCAAGCGCCAAGACCTCGTTCAGGCGTTCACCGTCCGTGTTACTGAATCGAACTGGCGGCCTGTGAAAATGCGTTGTTTGCGTTCGAACCGATCAGTCTAACCGTACCGACCACCAGGACCAGAATCACGGCCAGCATCACTGCGTACTCGGCGATATCCTGACCTGAGTCGTCGGACCACAACCTGAGAAACATCTTGGACATACCAGCCCTCCTAATAGGCCAATCTCTCGCGTATCAGGTCTTGAATTGGTTCCCTATGATGCCGACTCAATCGCGGGAAGTCAAATGGGGAAAAAGCCTGTCAATTGAGGCGTTTAGCGACGCTCATTCTTCCCACTTCGGGACAAATCGACGGTAAATGTAAAAATGCCCTTTACTCGGGGGATTTGGGAGGCACGGGGCCGTTCGCTTGGGACGGCAGATTTTCTCGCTGGACCAGCTGCTTGCCCGACTCTTGCACGTAGCCCAGCACTCGATCCGGAAGCACGCCCAGATAAATGGTAGCAGCCATCGCGATCCCGATGGCGATGCCAAGCGGGTACGAAACGGGAAGAAGTGGAACTTCCTCTTGCGGCTCACGCATATACATCACGACGATCAGTCGCAGGTAGTAATACGCACCGATGGCGCTGTTGATCACGCCGATGATCGTCAGCCAGACCAGACCCGATTGCAGCGCTGCGCTGAAGACGTAGAACTTTGCGAAGAAACCGCCTGTGATCGGAATCCCGATCAATGAAATCAGGAACACGCCCGAGCGCGCCCGCCAGGATCGGCGACTTCCGTCCCAGACCAGAGTAGTCGTCGCACGGTCACATAACGCTCGCCCGCGTTTGCGAAATGGCTGACGACCGCGAAGGCGCCCACGTTCATCGCAGCGTACGCAGCGGTGTAGAACATCACCGCGGGCGCTCCCAGGTCGGGACGGGCAGCAAAGGCGACCAGAATGTATCCGGCGTGGGCAATCGAGGAATATGCCAGCAGGCGCTTGACGTTGTCCTGCACCAGCGCGGCGACGTTGCCCAGCGTCATCGAGAGCGCGGCCGAAATCCAGATCAGCCAGAAACGGCCCGGGGCATTGGTCTCAAACAGAATGCGCAGCAACACCGCAAAGGCTGCCGCCTTGGGAGCGGTCGACATGAATCCGACCACCGGAGCGGGCGCTCCTTCATACACGTCCGGCGTCCAGACGTGGAACGGAGCCGCCGCTACTTTGAACCCGATGCCGATGAACATCAACGCGACCGCCAGGTAGGCCAGCACCGGCACGTTGGCGGACGCTAGAGCCGCGCTGATCACATCGATGTTGGTCGATCCCGTGGCGCCGAACATCATGGCCACGCCATACAGGAAGAATGCTGTCGCGAAAGATCCCAGCAAGAAATACTTCAGAGAAGCCTCGCTGCTGATCGCCGACCGGCGCCGGAAGCCCGCCAGGATGTAGGTAGAGATCGACGAAATCTCAAGCGCGATGAAGATCAGGACAAGTTCGACAGCCGACGACATCAGGCACATGCCGACCAGTCCGAACAGGATCAGGCCGTAATACTCGCCGGCGCGGATCTTCTGCACGGCCATGTACTCGTAGGAAGTCAGAATGAGCACGACGCCGATCGCCAGCACCAGCACGTGGAAAAAGGTACTGAAGCCATCGACCCGCACCATGTTCCAGAAGGCCAGGCCCGGCGACCGCGCCATGACCCAGGTCGAGAGCAGCGCGCTCAGCACGCCCGCGAGTCCGATTGCGCCCAGCGTCTTCTGGCTCTTCTCCTCGTCCAGCAGAGGATCGAGCACCATGATGACCATGCCGAAAATCGACAGCACGATTTCCGGGAGGACGCGAATGTAGTCGGCAGCGAGCGGCACGACCTGTGGGTTCACTGGCCCACCACCTTGCTACTGCGATAGAGAGAGGTTCTGTGGAGGGACGGGCGTCTCGCCCGTCCGGCGGGCGGGGACGCCCGCCGCTCCATCGGACTGGTGGGTCGCTGTTGCAATCTGCGTAACGGTCAGTGCGTTCTGTACCGCGGGATCAATGATGTTCAGCCACAGCAGTGGTGCGACGCCCATCACCAGCGCGGCCACCGCCGTCGGCCACAGTGCCAGTTGCTCGCGCGCGGAAAGGTCGGGCAGGGAATTGTTCTCTGCGTGCGTCACCTTGCCGAAGAAGACGCGCTGGTACATCCACAGCAGGTAGCATGCGCTCCAGATCACGCCGGTGGCGCCGATCACGCCGTACCACGGGTTCGTCCTGAAACGCTCCGCTCAGCACCAGGAACTCGCCCACGAAACCGTTGAGCAGCGGCAAGCCCACCGAGGCCAGCATCACGAACATGAAGAACGTGGCGTACTTCGGCATCGGCGTGGCGAGCCCACCCATGTCGGCGATTTCGTAGGTGTGCTTGCGCTCGTAGATGATGCCCGCCAGCATGAACAGCGCTCCGGTCGAGACGCCGTGCGCCAGCATCACGAACATCGCGCCGTTAATGCCAGCCTGGGTGAAGCTGAAGATGCCGAGCACCACGAATCCCAGGTGGCTCACCGAAGAGTAGGCGATCACCTTTTTCAGGTTCGGCTGCACCATCGCAACCAGCGCGCCATACACGATGCCGATCAGCGCCAGCGTGCAGACCCAGGGCGCATTCTGCCGCGACTGTTCCGGAAACAGCCCGAGGTTGAAGCGCAACAAGCCGTAGGTGCCCATCTTCAGCAACACGCCCGCCAGCAGAACCGATCCCGCTGTCGGAGCTTCCACGTGCGCATCTGGCAGCCAGGTGTGGAACGGAAACAGCGGCACTTTCACCGCAAACGCAATGAAGAATCCCAGGAAGAGCCACGGCGCGGCGCTCGCAAATCCCGGAACCCGGCCTGCAAGAATCGCGTTCTGGATGGTGACGAAGTCGAAGCTTCCGACTTTCGCATACAGCCACAGCAAGGCGGCCAGCATGAAGACCGACGCGACCATCGTGTACAGGAAGAACTTCACCGCCGCGTAGACCTTGCGCCCGTGACCGTAAATGCCGATCAGCAACGCCATCGGAATCAGCGTCGATTCCCAGAAGAAGTAAAACAGGAACAGGTCGAGCGACGTGAACACGCCGATCAGCGCCGTCTCCAGCACCAGCAGCAGGATGAAGAATTCCTTCACGCGCTCGTGAATCGAGTTCCAGGAAATCAGCACGCACAGCGGCGTCAGGAACGTGGTCAGCAGCACCAGCCACATCGAGATGCCGTCCACACCCATGTGGTAGTGAATGTTTGGTGTTGAGATCCACTGCTTGTCGATCTCATACTGAAAGCCGGGCAGCATGCGGTGCGCGCGCGCCACCAGGTGCAGCGACAGCTCCGAACGTGAACAGCGAGATGATCAGTGCGAAGATGCGGATGTCGCGATCGCGCCGCGGAATGATCAGCAGCAGCAGTCCGCCAATGGCCGGGGTGAACGTCACCAGCGTCAGGATGATCGGATCGAGGAAGCTGGTGTTCATCGCACCCCCATCCAGATCATGTAAGCGATCACCACCGCGCCGCCGGCTGCGATCCATCCGGCATACGAGCGCAAATTTCCGGACTGCATATGCCGCGCCGCATCCGAGACGTGCTGCGCGCCCTCGGCCGCTGTCGTTCACGGCCGCGTCAATCACTCCCTGATCTACGCCGTGCCACAGGATGCGCGTCGATCCATCCACCAGCGGCTTCACGAACAGGGTCGCGTAGATTTCGTCGATGTAGTACTTGTGGACGACCGCCTGGTACAGACCGCCCAGCATGTCGGCAATTTTTTGGGGAAGGTCGGGACGCTTCAGGTAGAGCAGGTAGGCGAGATACCAACCCAGAGCCGCCGCGCCCAGCGAAATCGCCATCAGCGTGAGTTCGGTGGTACGGCTCAGCACCTCGGTTGCGCCCGTCGTGGCGCCCTCGCCAAACACCGGCGCCAGGAAATGCTCAAAGCGCCCGCCAATCCCGACCCATCCGCCGACGAACGACAGCACGGCCAGAATCATCAACGGCACCAGCATCAACATCGGACTCTCGTGCGGATCTCCGTGGCCACCATGTCCGTGAGTGTCTGCGTGACCGTGCCCGGCACTGTCGCGTCCGCGATAGTCGCCCCAAAACGTCATGAACCACAGCCGGAACATATAGAAAGAAGTGATGAATGCCGTGGTGACGCCGATGAACCAGTACGCAGGATTCGCCTCGTAGGCGCGCGCCAGAATTTCATCCTTGCTGAAGAACCCGGCAAAGGGCCAGATGCCCGCAATTGCGAGCGTCGCCACCGACATGGTGATGAAGGTGATCGGGATGTATTGCCTGAGCCCGCCCATCTTGCGCATGTCCTGCTCGCCGCCCACCGCGTGAATCACCGAGCCCGCGCCCAGGAACAGCAGACCCTTGAAGAACGCATGCGTCATCAGGTGGAAGATGCCTGCCGAATACGCCGCCACGCCGCAAGCCATGAACATGTAGCCCAGCTGCGAGATCGTCGAGTAGGCCAGTACTTTCTTGATGTCGGTCTGCGCGATGCCAATCGTCGCCGCGAACAGCGCGGTCAGCGTTCCGATGATCGCTACCACCGTCAGCGCATTCGGTGCGTGATCGAAAATCACGTGCGAGCGCGCCACCATGTAAACGCCGGCCGTCACCATGGTCGCCGCGTGGATCAACGCCGAAACCGGCGTCGGACCTTCCATCGCGTCCGGCAGCCAGACGTAAAGCGGAATCTGCGCCGACTTGCCGGCCGCGCCCACCATCAGCAGCAGCCCGATCGAGGTCAGCAATCCGAAGCCCGCCGTCTCGCCGGGCAGCTGCGAAACCGACGCGAAGACCTGCCCGAAATTCAGCGATCCGAAATGCTTGATCATCAGGAACAGCGCGATCAGAAATCCGAAATCGCCAATGCGGTTGACGATGAACGCTTTCTTGCCGGCCGACGCGGCCGAATCTTTCGTGAACCAGAATCCGATCAGCAGGTACGACGCCAGCCCCACGCCTTCCCACCCGATGAACATCTGCAGGTAGTTGCCCGCCAGCACCAGCGTGAGCATGAAGAACATGAACAGGTTCAGGTAGGAGAAGAAGCGGTAGAAGCCGCCTTCCTCCCACATGTAGCCGACCGAATAGATGTGAATCAGGAAGCCGACGCCGGTCACGACCAGCAGCATCACCAGGGTGAGCTGGTCGAGATAGAACTCGAAGTTCACCATGAAAGTTACCGGAGCGAATCCAGTGGGCCAGAAACTCGCTGTGCGGCAGCTCGAGCGAAGAGAAGCGCGCCGCCACGTACAACGCCATCAGGAACGCCGCGCCCGCAAAGATCAGGGCTACGCGCCGCGACCGCCTGGCGCGAGAACCGGCGGCCGAAGAATCCGTTGATCGCCGCGCCCAGCAAGGGCAGCGACCGGAATCAGCCAGAGATGGAGAGAAGGCGTCATAGTTTGAGCAGGTTCACCTGGTCGACGTTCAAGGTCTCGCGCGTGCGGAACACGGCGATGATGATGGCCAGTCCCACGGCTGCTTCCGCCGCCGCCACGACCATCACGAAGAACACAAAAATCTGGCCGCTCAAGTGGCTGCCACTGCGCGGCGAAGGCGACAAACGACAGGTTCACGCCGTTGAGCATCAGCTCAATCGACATGAAGATGGTGATGATGTTGCGCTTGATCAGAAAACCGATCACGCCGCACGCAAACAGAATTCCGCTCAGAATCAGGTAATAGGAGACGGGGACCATCAGCCCTTCCTCCCCGTTGGAGTCGGAGGCGTCTCGGGCTTCGCTGCCAGAACCACCGCGCCCAGAATCGCGATCAGCACCAGGATCGACGTCACTTCGAACGGCAGCAGGAATTCGTGAAACAGCAACCAGCCAATCGTCTTCGGATATCCGGGCAGTGCGCCCAAGCTGACTGCAGCGTCGCCGGAGTGCGCGGATCAGAACCCACGCCACCAGCAGTCCGCCGGCCAGCACGCCGGGAACACCCAGTACCATCGCCACCCGGCTGCCCTTGGTCGTTCTTCCTCGCCCGCGTTCAGCAGCATGATGACGAACACGAACAGCACCATGACCGCGCCCGCGTAGACGATGACCTGCACCGCCGCGACAAACTCCGCGCCCAGCAGCAAGTACTCGACCGCGAGCGATGCCATCACCACCACCAGCGACAGCGCGCTGCTGATCGGATGCTTCTGCACCAGCAGGTTGACCGCCCCCGCTACGCAGATCGCGCCAAACACCAGAAATAGAATTAAGTGCAGCATCGTCAGTTCGATCTGAACTCTGAAATCTCAAATCTTCCATCTGACTTGTCACGACCGGTACGCCACCACCAGCGCCGTGACCACCAGATTCGCAATCGCCAGCGGGAACAGAAACTTCCATCCGAACGCCATCAGTTGGTCATACCGGAAGCGCGGCAGCGTGCCGCGCACCCAGATATAGATAAAGAGAAACACGAAAACCTTAGCCACGAACCAGAATGTCGGCAGAATTACCTGCAGCAACGGAGGCCCGAACAGCGGCCCGCTCCATCCGCCCAGGAACAGCAGCGTCGCCAGGCACGCCACCGTGATCATGTTCGCGTACTCTGCCATGAAGAACATGGCGAACTTCATCGCGCTGTACTCGGTGTGATAACCGGCGACCAGTTCGGTCTCCGCTTCCGGCAGATCGAACGGAATGCGATTCGTCTCCGCATACGCCGCCATCAGGTAAATAAAGAACGCGACAAACTGGCAGCCGTAGAAAATATTCCACTTGGGAATGAATCCCCAGAAGTGCCCGCTCTGCGACTCTACAATCTCTCGCAGGCTGAAGCTGCCGGAAACAATCAGTACGCCTACCAGCGACAGTCCCAGGCAGATCTCGTAGCTGACCATTTGCGCGCTCGCGCGCAGTCCACCCAGCAGGGAATACTTGCTGTTCGACGACCATCCGGCCAGCGCCACGCCGTACACGCCTACGGAAGTGATTCCCAGAATCACCAGCAGCCCAATGTTCAGATCGGTGATCTGCAGCGGAATTGTGTAGCCACTGACGACAATCGCCGTGCCAAACGGAATCACCGAAATCGAAGTCAGCGCGCAGATCACCGCAATCATCGGCGCCGCGATGAACAACGGCTTATAGACGTGCGGCGGCGTCAGGTCTTCTTTCACCAGAAACTTGATGCCGTCGGCCAGCGGCTGCAGCAATCCGAATGGTCCAACGCGCGAGGGTCCCCAGCGGTTCTGCATGTGGCCGACGACCTTGCGCTCGAGCCACACCGTGTACGCGACCGCCGTCAGCAGAATGAAGATCACCAGCACGATCTTGATGACGGACGCGAGGATGAATACCTGGAGACTGGACAATGCTTTTCCTTGTTCGTGAGACCGTTAAGAACGAACAACCTGGGACCGCGTTTGCGTGAACGAGCCTAGTCCGCCGCGACTTCCGACGGCTCTGCCTGATGATTTTCGATGACCGAGTTGAGCGCCTTCGAGTATCGGCCCAGTGTTCCTGAGCTGAACAGATTGTCGTTTGCCGGCTGCGATCAGCTCCGGCTCGTGCACTGCGCCCGGACCGCTGTTCGACAATGTCGTGTGCTGATCGTTGCCCGCCAGCAGGTTGATGCGCGAGACATCGTACCCCGGCACCAGCCGCTGAATCTCGTCGAGAATCGCCGTCGGCTCAAACGGACTCATCTTCGGCTCGAGCCCGTGCGCTTCGAGCCACACGGCGTGCCGGTCGGCTTCGCCCGATTGCGCGCCGCGCGACTGGCCCATGTCGGTTGGCTCGCCTGCGCCGAAGGGCACCAGCTTGTGGACGTCGAATCCCATCGCGTCGGCGATGCGCACGATCATTTCGAAATCGCTCTTGGTGCCCGTAACTTCGCCGGCCTTCTTGACGACCTGCAGGTCGCCGCAGGTGTTGGTGAAGGTGCCCGACTTCTCGTAAGCGTTGGCCGCGGGCAGAACGATGTCGGCCATGAACGCCGTCTCGGTCAGGAACATTTCCTGCACGACCACGAAAGTGTTCGCGAATGCGAACGGATCGACCGCTAGCCGCCCGACCGGATTCGCGCCGACCACGTACAGCGCTTTCAGCTTTCCGGCTTGGCCGCTTCCATCATTTCCGGCAACGTCATGCCGGCTGCGGAGGGAATTCCTCCCCATTCCTGGTGGAATTTGCCCGTATCGCTGACGCGGTTATAGCCGGGCAGCAGGTCGGGATAGAGACCCATGTCAGCCGCACCGCGCGAGTTGGCATAGTCGGCGAGGCAGACGAACTTCGCGCCTGCAATCGCCGAGCCGAACTTCACCAGGGCGGCCACGTCGTTGCCGCGAATCTCGGAGCCAAAGATGATGATCAGATTCTGCTCGCCGCGCAGCTTGTCGCGCAGTGCGACCCACGCCTCGCGGTTGGTCTTCTCGGTCGCAATCGCGTCGGCGGCCGCATCGTCTCCGCCGAGGAAGGACACAACTTTTCCTTCGGAGCCGGGCGCCACTTGCGTGAATCCCGTCGCCTGCCGTCCCAGCTTGATCGTCTGCGAGTTGATGAGGTAGAGCCGCGAACGGTGCAGCCGCACGTTGTTGCGAATCTGCCAGGCCAGCAGCGGATGCTGCTCGGTTGGATTGTTCCCGATCACGAGAATCGCAGGCGCGTCATAAACCTCGCGCATGGTGGCGGTCGCTTCGGGCTTGCCGCTCAGGGCTGCAGCGAAAGCAGGGAAGTCGGCGGTGCGATGATGATCGATGTTGTTGGTCTGCAGGACCACGCGCGCAAACTTCGAGAGCAGGTAGTTCTCTTCGTTCGTCGTGCGGTTCGAGCCGATCACGCCGATCGCCTGTCCGCCATCACGGTCGCGAACTTCGGCAAAGCGCTTGCCGATCAGGTCAAACGCTTCCTCCCAGGTCGAAGGAACAAGCTGCCCATGTCTGCGGATCAGCGGCTGCTTCAGCCGCTCCGGATTATCGGCGAAGTCGAAGGCGTAGCGGCCCTTCATGCAGAGAAAGTCGTTGTTGATGCCGCTCTTGTCGCGATTGTCGCCGCGAACAATTTCCATGCCGGTGTCGGAGCGGCGCACGCCCAGCGTCGTCTTGCAGCCATCGCCGCAATGCGTGCAGATGGTGCCGACGTGCTTCATCTCCCACGGCCGCGTCTTGTAGCGGTAGGCACCCGAAGTCAGCGCGCCCACCGGGCAGATGTCGATGCACATGCCGCACTCTTCGCATTCCAGGTGATCTTCTTTATTGGGCGCAATGATCGACGAGACGCCGCGGTTCTGCACGCCCAGCGCCCACACGTCCATGCCCTCGCCGCACACGCGCACGCAGCGGTAGCACAGGATGCAGCGCGGCCGGTCGAAGAAGACCACCGGAGACCATTGCTGCTCTTCCTTGTGGTTCTTCGCCTCCATGTACTTCGATTCGGCGGCGCCGTAGGAGAACGTCATGTCCTGCAGTTCGCACTCGCCGCCCGCATCGCACACCGGGCAGTCCAGCGGATGGTTCCCCAGCAGCATCTCGACCATCGACTTGCGCGCCTGGCGCACTTCCTCGTTGTCGCTGATGACGACCATGCCTTCGCGAGATCACGGTGGTGCAGGCGGTCTGCAGCTTGGGCATCTTCTCGATCTTCACGAGACACATGCGGCAAGCGCCCTGCAGCGACAGGTTGGGGTAGTAGCAGAACGAAGGAACTTCGATGCCCGCAGACTTGCAGGCTTCGATCAGCAGCGTCCCCGCGGGGGCCGTGATCTTCTTACCGTCGACAGTTAGCGTTACGTCTGGCATCTGAGAATTGAGTAATTGGGAAATTTGGTAATTGAGCAATTGAAAAGCAATTTACGACGTCCTCTTTGCTGTCTGTTGCGAAGCCGTCAGTATGGCTGAAAGTTCTTTGGCCTCTCTTAACAGGTCTTGCGTCATTTCCTGCTTCACGATCCCCGATTCAGTCAGCAATTCAATCCACAGCACTGATTCGTCCGCTTCTTCCGCTACAATTCCGATTCGCGCAATAAATTCTGCCTTCGATCGCGCTCGACAGACAGCCCGATAGTTGGCGGCCACCGAAGTTCCGCATCGCAGCAACTGTTTACCCAGTACCTGTGTGTCAGTCCGATAAGGCAACGATCGAATCAACCTGATAATCCGCAGCGCAAAAGCCTTAGTTCGATCTCGCAACTCCTCAGGCCTTGACCGCATAAAAATTACCCAATTACTAAATTTCCCAATTACTCAATCCTCAATGCGCCAGCACGGGCAGTTCTTCAACCGCTCCCTCTTCTTCAAAGGGGCAGGGTTTGCCTTCGAGGTGAGCTTCAAACTCGTCTCGGAATTTTTTCACAAACGCGATTGTCGGCATGGCCGCGGCGTCGCCCAGGGGACAGAACGTCCGGCCCAGCATGTTCTCCGACAAATATTGAATGTTGTCGATGTCTTTCTTCTGTCCGCCGCCAGCGTGGAACCGCGTCAGCGTCTTCTTCAACCAGTCCGTGCCTTCTCGGCATGGAATACACCATCCGCAGCTTTCGTGCTGGTAGAACTTGATGGTCCGCAGCGCGAATTTCACGATGCAGTTCGTGTCGTCGAGCACCACCACGCCGCCGGAGCCCAGCATCGAACCGGCTTTCATCAACGAATCGAAATCCATCGGCACGTCGATTTCTTCGGGGAGCAGCACGGGCGTCGACGATCCACCAGGAACCACGGCTTTCAATTCGCGACCGTTCGGGATGCCGCCGCCTACGTCGTAAATCATCTTCTTCAGGTTGTAGCCCATGGGCAGTTCGTACACGCCGGGCTTGGCAAGATTTCCGCTCAAGCAGAACAGCCGCGTGCCGCCGTTTTTCGGCGTGCCGATCTTCGAGTACCAGTCCGCGCCGCCCAGCATGATGTGCGGTACGCTGGCCAGCGTTTCGGCGTTGTTGATGACGGTCGGCCCGCCCCACAGCCCAACCACCGCCGGGAAGGGAGGCCGAATGCGCGGAATGCCGCGCTTGCCTTCGAGCGACTCCATCAGCGCCGACTCTTCGCCGACTTCGTACGCGCCCGCGCCGCCGTGCCAATAAATATCAAGATCGTTGCCGCTGCCAAAAATGTTCTTGCCGAGGAAACCGCGTGCGTACGCGTCGGCAATCGCCTTCTGCATGATGACGGATAGGTAGCGATACTCACCGCGAATGTAGATGTATCCCGTCTGCGAGCCAACCGCGAGCGAGGCGATCATCACGCCTTCGATAACAGCATGCGGATCGTGTTCGAAAATCAACCGGTCTTTGCAGGTTCCCGGCTCGCTCTCGTCGCCGTTACAGAGCACGTACTTCGGCTTGGCCGACTGCTTGGGCACGAACGACCACTTCATCCCGGTCGAGAACCCGGCGCCGCCGCGTCCGCGCAGCCCGGAATTCTTGACCTCATTGATGATCGCGTCCGGCTCCATCGCGAGCGCCTTCTGCACGGCCTTGTAGCCGTCGAGCTCGAGATAGCGATCGATCGTGGTCGCTCCCTGGCCGAAGCGCCGGGAGACGACTTTTACTTCGTCGGGATGGGAGACGAGAGTTGCCATTTGTGTAGAGCTTTCAAATTGAGTAATTGGGAAATTCAGTAATTGGGCAATTGAACGACAACAGCCGAGGCCGAGTCGATTTTCAATTTCCCAATTTCTCAATTACCCAATTTCTCAATCCTTCTCACTTCTTCAATCCGTCCAGCACCTTATCCAGCTTCTCGACGGTCAGGTTCTCGTGAAAATCGTAGTTCACCTGCACCGCCGGCGCCCAGCTGCAGGCGCCGATGCACTCCACTTCTTCCAGCGTGAAGATGCCATCGGCCGTCGTGCCTTTGTGGCCGATGCCTAGTTTCTTGCGGCAGTGGGCGTAAAGTTCTTCGCCGCCGCGCAGCATGCACGCGATATTGGTGCAGACCTGCACGTTGTACTTGCCGCGCGGCTTGGTGGTCAGCATCGAGTAGTAGCTGATCACGTTGCGCACATCGAGTTCGGTCAGTTCGAGGCGGCCAGCGATTTCCTGAACCACTTCGTCACTCAGGAAGCCAACTTCGTCCTGCGCGTAAAGCAGCGTCGGGACGAGGACCGAGCGCTTGGTCGGATAGTGCGTCAGCATCTCCGCGAAGCGCATTTCGAATTCTTGCGAGAACTGCATGCTCAGTTGCTTTCGCCCCTCCGGGGCTTGCCTGCTTTTTGCTCACCTACCCAGGGCTTACGCCCTGGGCTAATGAATTCCGCCCCTTCGGGGCTCGTCCCGGGAAACTGTTTCGTTGCGGGAGCCAATCAAACTCCATCTAGTGCAACAGTCACTCTCCGCATCGCCACTCCAGCGCACAGCCACTCCAGCGCACAGCCACTCCAGCGCACAGCCACTCCAGCGCACAGCCACTCCAGCGCACAGCCACTCCAGCGCACAGCCACTCCAGCGCACAGCCACTCGAGGAAACAAAGCCTTCAAATTACAAATTACCGATTACCAAATTACAAATGTCTCAATTCCCCAATTACAAAACTTCCCAATTTCTCAATCTCTCTACCGGTCAATCTCCCCCAGCACAATATCAATCGACCCAATCGCCGCCACCACATCGGCAATCAGCCGTCCTTCGCACATCTTCGGAATCGTCTGCAGGTTCGCCAGGCACGCCGCGCGCATGTGCACGCGATAGGGCTTCGCCGTGCCGTCGCTCACGATGTAGTAGCCCATCTCGCCGCGCGGCGATTCGACTGCCTGGTACACCTCGCCCGCCGGAACCGCGAAGCCCTCGGTGATGATCTTGAAGTGATAGATCAGGGCTTCCATCTCGGTCTTCATCTTTTCGCGGTCGGGCAGCACGACTTTCGGGGCGTCGGCTTTGATCGGACCTTCGGGCATGCCATCGAGCGCCTGCCGCACGATGCTGATCGACTCGCGCAGTTCGCGCACACGGCAGATGTAGCGGTCGAACACATCGCCTTGCGTTCCCAGCGGCACCTGGAATTCGAAATTCTCGTAGCCCGAGTACGGCATGTCGCGGCGCAGGTCGAAGTCCACGCCGCTGCCGCGCAACGTCGGCCCACTCGCGCCTAATGCCAATGCATCTTCCGCGCTGATTTTTGCCACGCCCTTGGTGCGCATGCCCCAGATCGGATTTCCGGTCAGCAGGTTCTCGTACTCGTCGACCTTGGAAGGGAAGCGCTCGGCAAAGTCCCGCACCTTCTCGAAGAAGCCAATGGGCGGCTCGAGGGCGATTCCGCCAATGCGGAAGTACGAAGTCATCATGCGCTGCCCACTCACCATCTCGAAAATGCGCAGGATGTCTTCACGCTCGCGGAAGCAATACAGAAAGACCGTCATCGCGCCGATGTCCAGGGCGTGCGTGCCCAGCCACACCAGGTGCGAGTTGATGCGCGTCAGTTCGTTCATGAGCACGCGCAGCCATTGCGCCTTGGGAGGAATCTCGAGCCCAAGCAGTTTCTCCACCGCCAGCGCGTAGCAGAGATTGTTGGTCATCGGGCACAGGTAGTCGATGCGATCGGTGAGCGGCACCACCTGCTGGTAGAACTTGGCCTCGCACGTCTTCTCGATGCCGGTATGCAGGAAGCCGATGTCCGGCATGATGCGGACTACGGTCTCGCCGTCGATCTCGAGAATCACGCGCAGCACGCCGTGCGTCGACGGATGCTGCGGC
The DNA here is from genome assembly GCA_963745435.1 of uncultured Acidobacteriota bacterium. Classification (GTDB taxonomy): domain Bacteria; phylum Acidobacteriota; class Terriglobia; order Terriglobales; family Acidobacteriaceae; genus Gp1-AA133. Next base: position 484,447 of record CAVUXK010000015.1, read on the forward strand.
CCCATGTTCAGGATCATGGTGCGATCCTGCAGCGGGCTCGAGTACCGGCGTGGGATTCAGGTGCGCCATTACCGGTAGCCCTCCACGGGATAGTCCTTGCGCAGCGGGTGGCCTTCCCAGTCTTCCGGCATCAGTAGGCGCCGCAGATAAGGATGTCCGGTGAAGCGAATGCCGAACAGGTCGAACACTTCGCGCTCAAAGTAGTTCGCTCCAGGCCAGACCGACGTGATCGATTCGACCACCGGGCTCGAACCGTCGAGACGCGACCTTCAAGCGCACGCGCTCTTTTTTCGGGATCGAAAGCAGGTGATAGATCACTTCGAACCGCGGTTCGTTCGGGTACCAGTCGACGCAGGTCACGTCCGACAGGTAATTGAAAGGGAACTCCGGATGGTCGCGCAGCAGCGCGCAGGCTTCGCGGATGTGGGCTCGGTCGATCGTGATCGACATCTCGTCGCGATCGAATTTCACGCCCTGCACCGCCGGAGCGTGCCACGAGAGCAGCTTCTGCAGGGCCGGATGACTCTTCAGCTCGTTCGATATTCGTGATGGCTGGAGCCAAACCCATCAGAGCTCACCTCGTCCCGACGACACCTTGCCCCAGTCCAGCACGCCCTTTTTCCACACGTAGAAGAAGCCCACCAGCACGATGCCGATGTACACCAGCATTTCCCAGAAGCCGAACATCTTGAGGTCGCGCAGAATGACCGCCCACGGGATAGAGGAAGACGGCTTCTACGTCGAACAGAATGAAGAGCATGGCGACCAGGTAGAACTTCACCGAGAAGCGCTGGCGCGCGTCGCCCACCGGATCCATGCCGCACTCGTAGGGCGACATCTTGGCCCGGGTGGGCCGGCGCTTGCCGAGCAGCCACGACAAAGTGACAATTGCGCTCGCCACGACGCCCGCCGCAAGCATGTGCAGCAGGAGAGGCAGGTAACGGGCGAAGTAATTGTCGGGCATAGGAGAGCTATATATAATTTCGCGCGAAGACTCGCTTAAACGTTCTAGATTAGAGTTCGCAGGGAGTAGTGTCAAGCGAGCGCGACCGCTGCAACTCAGTGTTTTTACTGACATGCAAGCATTTCGTGAAGAACGAATCGAGATGGCATGATTTTTGGTTTTAATACCGACGTAAAGCAGGGCGATACCGTCTACCACGTGCAGAGTGAGGCACGTGAAAACGAACTCATCCTGCAAACCCAGGTGTTCGTGCGCGGCCGCTGCATCGGAAAGAAGGCAACTTCTTACGCCGACCAGATCGCGCGCGGAGATTTTTCGGACCAGCAGAAGGAGCAGATCCTGCGCGACCAGCACCGCCAGGTGCTCGACGCGATCCGCGAAGGCCGGGTCGAGGAAATGTTTGATCGCAAGGAATCATCTGAAACGCTTGCGGCCGTGAAGGAACTGGACCTGCAGTGGCTGAACGCAGATTCAGTCCGTGGCGAGAACAGCGTGATCATGAACCTGCGCGTCACCGAGGGTGGCTCCGCCGTAGAGGGCGCGCGACTGACGTTTCGCTTTTCGCGGCCCGACGGGCCGCCGTTTTATACGCAGGTAGCGACGAACTCCGGCGGCTGCGCCGAAATGAAAGTGGACTTCGAGGAGTCGGCGTTGCCGGATGCATCGGTGCTGGTGCAGGCGAGCTTCGGCGGCCGCACGGCGACAAGAAAGTTTCGTTTGCGAAAGGTGGGGTGAAGCGGCGGACAAGAGTGTCCGGCCCACACGATTTGTTTGTATCAGGGCGCGGCTTCAGCCGCGCCGTAGTCTCTTCTTCTTTTTCCTTCTGCCCCTTCAGGGGCTGGTCTCCATCTCTTATTAAAGCGATGAGGAGTGATCACTCCCGCTGCGGGTACGGTTCACGCATGCTATGAGCCCTGTATGACTCAGTAGCGGGTGAGTCGGCCTGCGCCGCATCAGATGTTCGCCCGCGCTCCACAGGGGTGCACGCCCGCGATAAAGGTCCGCGCGGTTCTGCCTAGGACACGCGGAACGACGCCATCTCTGGCCTAATTTTAGGATAGCAATTCAGGTGGGGGGATTGTGACACGGTGGGGAAGTTTATATTTGGCGTGGATTGATGGAGATGGATGTGATTTGTGACGTGGGTGGGGCTTGACAGGTGATGAGGGTCACAGGAGAGCAGTTCTCAGTTCTCAGGCACTCGGATTTTGTAGCGCCGGCATCTTGCCGGCAGTCGCGAGGGCGTCCCGCCCTCGCTGGCGGGCTCACGCCCGCTCGCCGGCGTGCCGCCCCTTCGGGGCTCGCGATCGGGTTGGGTGCCTACCCAGCGCTTACGCGCTGGGCTATCCTATGCCGCCGCTTCGCGGCTCGAGTGTGGTGCGCGGCGGGCTTTGACGGGAGACTTAGACCCGATTCCGAAGACCTAGACCAAGACCAGACCCGTGAGACCTGTGCCTGAGACCTGTGCCCGTGACCTGTGACCTGAGACCTGAGGCCTGAGACCTGACACCTGACACCTGACACCTGGCTTCCCATCACTTGCGCCAAACCCGTCCGCTTGCGAAGATCAATTCACATGAAGGTCATCATCAATGGGGACGATCACCAGCTTGACGGACCCATCACGTTGAGTGGACTCGTCGAACGGCTGGGCATGAAGGCTGACCGCGTTGCGGTCGAGCTTAATCTCGATATCGTGCCGCGGAACCGTTGGATCGAGACCCAGCTGGCCGACGGAGATCAGCTGGAAATCGTACACTTTGTCGGGGGCGGCTCTCCCAGAGTTACCCGGGTAGGAGGTTAATCGTGAAACGCATCGCAGCTTTGCCGGCGGTCGCGGCCATCTTGATCGCATTCGCGTGGGCGCAGGGCCCAACGCAATTTCATCCGGGCTTCAATCTTTTCTCCAAGCAGCAGGACGTCCAACTCGGGCAGGAAAACGCTGCCCAGGTTCGCAAGCAAATGATGGTTGTTCACAACGCGTTTCTCACCGAATACGTGACTCGCGTCGGCAATCGCCTGGTCGGTTCGCGGGAAGCGCAGGAAAGCGGGTTCCCCTTCACCTTCGAAGTGGTTGCCGATCCCTCGATCAACGCTTTCGCCTTGCCCGGCGGACCAATGTTCATCAATACCGGCCTGCTGAAGGCGGTGGACAACGAAGCACAGCTGGCGGGTGTGATGGGGCACGAGATGTCGCACGTCATTCTGCGCCACGGAACGAACCAGGCATCGAAGAGCAAGCTGATCGAGTTGCCCGCCGTGCTGGGCTCCCAGATCGCGGGGGGCTCGCTGGTTGGCCAACTCACGCAACTGGGAATTGGACTCGGGGCCAACAGCGTGCTTCTTAAGTTTTCGCGCTCGGCGGAAAGTCAGGCCGACCTGATGGGATCGCATCTCATGGCCGAGGCGGGCTACAACCCGGTGGAGATGGCTCGCTTTTTTGAGAAGCTCAACACCCAGGGCGGCGGCCGGTCGATCCAGTTCTTCTCCGACCATCCCAACCCCGACAACCGCGAGCACGCCATCGAACAGGAAGTTCAGCGGCTGCCGCAGCAGGACTACCGCTTTCAGACAGGGCAGTTCCAGCAGATGAAGCAACTGGTGGCGCGTATCAAGGAGCCTAAGCCGAAACAGCCGGTGCCGGCCGCGCCGCAAGATCAGCAGGGCCAGCAACAGCAAGATCAGTCGCAGCAACCCCAGCAGCGATAGATCGCGTAGGTGTCGTGCCGCACTCTATAGCTAGCCCACGTTAGCGCAAAAAACGCGCGACCGTGGGGCACCATCGGTTCGTTTCCGCCCCCAGACGAAAAACATTCCAACAGGGCTGCGGGCGTGAGCCCGCGAGCCGCTGAATATCTCTGATTACTCCCTGTGCAAGACTCTTTGTTGACAGCAAGCAAAGTGGACCTAGAATGTTTTAAACATTTGTGCCTTCAATTGTTTGAAGGCGCGACCCAAAACACTTGCAGACGCAATTTACATCCCGCGAGGTGGTGCGGTTGACCGGCATCAGTGCACGGCAACTGCAATGGTGGGATGAGCGGGGAATCGTGGTGCCGGCGCGCGAAGGTCGCCGCCGCCTGTATTCCATGGAGGATCTCTCGGAGATTGCGGTGATCTGCGAACTGCGCGCACGCGGTTTTTCGCTGCAGCGCATGCGCAAAGTCGTCCGCTTTCTGCAGAACGAGTTCAACCAGCGCCTGGCAGAGACGGTCAGCGGCGCTTCCGACTATCACCTGCTGACCGATGGGAGAAGCCTTTACCTTGAAACTTCAGCGCAGCAAATTGTGGACATCCTCAAGAACGCTCGTCAACCGATGCTGGCGGTCTGCCTCAGCGATACCGTTCGGCGGGTTCGCGCCAACATCCAAGGTGGCAAAAAACGCAGCAAGCCGGCGGGACGCGCCAGCCGTACGGAACGCCGGCACAAGAATGCGTCGTAGCGAAGCCTGAGCCGGGGGGAGGAGCCATGACTGGAGAACTCGACTTCCTGAACGAATGGATTCCGGAACAGATGCTGCCGGGTACGTTATTCGTGCTGGAAAACGCTGGCGAAGTCGGCGAGAAGGAAGATCCCTACTGGGCCGTGCTGTCCTGCCCTACGTGCGGCACGCTGGGCCTGGTGACGCGCAAGCAGGTGGCTGGCTTGCTGGCTGTAATTTGTGGATCGGACAAGTGCTCCGCGCAATTTTTTATTCACGACAGCGAGATTGTGCCGCGGAAGCCGATCTAACTGTCGCGCTTCGCGGGCGAGGGCGCCCGCGCCACACATTCAGCCTGCGCTACACTTTGACTCTCTCCAGCGGAACCGGCATCTGCTCGACAATTTCGATATCGAAACCTTCTAATGCCGCCACGCGACGCGGGTGATTGGTCAGCAGGCGGATCCTGCGCAGATTCAAGTCCGATAAAATCTGGGCTCCGATACCGATTTCTCTTTGCGTCTTGCGCTCGCTCTCTGGCAGCGTCGGCAGGGCGCGGTCGCGATGGAAACTCAGGACCGGGCGGTCGCCGATCTTGTCGACTGAAAATCCCTTTGAGGTCTGGTGCAGGTAGATGATGGCGCCGCGGCCGGCCTCGGCGATGGCGCGCATGGAGCCTTCGATCGTTGCACGGCAATCGCACGCGGTTGAGCCGAAAACATCGCCCATGACGCAGTGCGAGTGCATTCGCACCAGCACCGGGCCGGGGGCTTTGTCGATGTCGCCACGCACAAGCGCAATGTGCGACTCGCCGCCTTCGACTTCACTCTCGTAAGCGATCAGGCGGAACTCGCCGTGCCGCGTACTGACCATTGCCTCGCCGACGCGATGCACGTAGCGCTCGTGCGCCATGCGGTAGCGGATGAGTTCCGCCACGGTCAGCATCTTCATGTTGTGGGTGCTGCAGAACTCGACAAGATCGGGCACGCGGGCCATGGTGCCGTCATCGCGCATGATCTCGCAGATGATGCCGGCGGGAATCAGGCCCGCGAGGCGCGCCAAATCGACGGAGGCCTCGGTTTGTCCCGCACGCACCAGAACGCCGCCTTTTTTCGCCCGCAAAGGGAAGACGTGGCCCGGGCGTGCGAGGTCCGACGGGCGCGTGGCGGGATCGATGGCGACCTGGATGGTGCGTGCCCGGTCGTATGCCGAGATGCCGGTGCTGACGCCGTCGCGGGCGTCGATTGCTTCACAGAATGCCGTGCCGTAGTTTGATGTGTTTTCGGCGGTCATGGGCCCGATGCGCAGGTGCTCGAGGCGCTCTTCGGTCATGGCGAGGCAGACCAGTCCGCGGCCGTACTTCGCCATGAAATTGATGGCTTCCGGAGTGACTTTTTCGGCGGCCAGGGTGAGGTCGCCTTCGTTCTCGCGATCTTCGTCGTCGATGACCACGACCATGCGGCCGGCGCGGATATCATCGATAGCGCTCGGGACATCCGTAAATGGTGGCTGGGGACTCATAGTGATTGCGATTTTAACAAAGCGGCGCGCCTCAAGTAGCCCGCTCGTGATGGACGAGTTCTGTCTCAGCACCGCGGAACAACGCGCGCAGCGCCCGTATTACCCAACGGACGAGCAAAACAATCACCGCCACGAAGCACAGTGCCAGAGTCGCCGCGATATAAGGGTGCCGGGTGGCAAACCAGGTCAGAAAAATAGCGAGCGCGTCTTCGCCCAGACTCAAGCCGATGTTCGAGAGAGGCTCGGGAGAAGGGGTTACCGCGGCACGAACAGCAGTCTTGCCTCCATGCGCGGCCAGCGCGATTAGTCCACCGGCGAGGGCGGCGATCATTTGTTTTTCGGGCGAAAGCTGCGACGTGGCTCCATACGCCAGCAACGCGGCGATAGGAATGCGGATGAAGGTGTGCAGGGCGTTCCAGACCAGATCGAAGGCCGGGATCTTGTCGGCAAAGAACTCGAGCAGGAATAAGCCCACGCTGGCTCCGATGACCCACCAGCTTGTGACTAAATGAAGGGCCGGCGGTAGAGGCAGAAGGCCTGCATGGGCGAGTATTCCGAGCGTGGCCAGGGTGGCGTAGACGTTCAGGCCGGCAGCGAAGCTGATGGCGACCAGCGCCGCGGCGATTTCATTGGGCGAAAGTTTTACCGCGTCGAGCATAAAAGATTTTCAATGGAGGGACGGGTGTCCCGCCCGTCCGGCGGGCGGAGACGCCCCGCCGCTCCATCGCAAGCCCGTACAGGATAGACCAGGCGTCAACAACCAGGCGTCAACAAAAAGGGCCACCATGGCGGCGGCCCCTGAACTATCTCAAATCTCGTCGGTTGCGTTACAGGGTGGACTCGATCTCAAAGCCCCATGCTTCAAGCAGTGGCTCGGGGATGTACTTGGAATTCTTGTTCCGGCGTGCCCACTCCCGCAAACGCGTTGACCGCAAGTACTGGTCGGGGGAGAGCTTATACTCGCGAACCACTTGCTCGAACTCGGTGATCGTGGGGGTGATCGGCCCAATTGGTTCCGGCTTGCCCCAGTTTGGGTTTCCGCGTCGCTTTGCCATGAAGAATCTACGACCTCGTTACGTTGGAATAATTTCGACTGCCTGGAAAAACGTGTCTAACCCTTAGATTCACTAGTGCTTAGGTAAGATGCAAAACCAAAACCCGAAAGGGCGGCAAAAGGTAAGCTCCAGTTGACGGCAACCTATGGGATATTGGAGACACAAGAGTATAGGCTCGTTTTCCTGGGAAGTCAACGAAATTCCCCGCCGGTGCCTATGCGCACGTTCTAATAACTGTAGCTAAATCAACTGATTACATTGATTTCTGATGTGTTGACTCTAGAAATCCCTTATTCTGTGATTTTTCATAGGTCGCAGCAGACTCCCGCCTGATTACGCCCGTAACACGAAGCAGTCTACGTTTATTGACGACATAGTAATCGAACCTTACAGTGCCTTTTAGGAGGCGTATTCGTGAGAGACATCTACGAGGTGCTCCGGAAGAAGCAGGCCGAACAAACCCAATTGGGCAAGCAGATTGAGGCCCTGCAAACCGCAGCAGAACAGCTGCGCAGCGTAGCTCACCTCCTGAACACGGAGGACGAAGAAGAGAAAGGTTCGCATCAGGGCTAAGGAGCCCGGGTGGTGAAATCGCGCCGGAGTTTGGAAAGGTTGTTATGAGTCTGAAGTCCCTGGTGCTGTGCGCCGACGAGAAAATCGTCCGCGTGTTGCGTCGCGTGCTGAGCGATCTGGAGATTGGCATTGAGCATTGCACCGACCCGGATGGGGCCATCCACAAACTCACCCGCCAGAGATTTGAAGCCATCATCATAGATTGCACGGACCTGAAGACGGCCACTTCAGTTTTGAAGAGCGCGCGTTCGGCGCCCGCGAACAAGCGGGCCATCGCCGTTGCTATCATGGATGGTCATACCGGGCTGCGTTCCGCGTTCGACATGGGAGCGCACTTCGTGCTGTACAAGCCGGTTTCGTCGGAGCGGGCCAAGTCAAGTTTTCGCGCTGCGCGAGCGCTGATGAAGCGCGAGCGGCGGCGTAATTCTCGCGTACCCATTCAGGTGCCGGTCGCTTTAAAGAACGATCGGACAGGCTTTCTGCAGACTGTTCCTACTTCCGACATCAGCGAAGGCGGGATGGCCGTGCAATTTCCCAAGCAGCAGAAGGATCCCGGCCCCTGGCAAGTGCATTTCACTTTGCCGGGGACGAAGACGGCGATCGACGTGGTCGGGGAAGTGGCGTGGCAGAATCCTGGTGGGAACATCGGGATCCGGTTTACGAATCTTGAAGTGGATCTGTCGCACGAGTTGCGGCAATGGCTAAACCAGCAGTCGCCGGAAAGTGAGAAAGACGATCCGCCAGTGCGCTGCAAGCTAACAGATCTGAGTTTGGGCGGATGCTATCTGGAAATTGCGTCGCCTTTCCCACCACGCACGCGGATTGTTTTGTCGATGAAGGCCAGTGGTCTTGAGCTGCGCGTTGAAGGCGTGGTGCGGGTGATGCATCCGGATGTCGGCATGGGCGTGGAATTTGCGCAAACGACCACCGAACAACATACCCACGTCGAAAAATTTATCCAGACACTAATGAAAGCCGGCGATGTGCTCCCCGATCTGCTAGTGGAACCGGAGGGGCTCGAATCTGCGACCGCTGCCAAGCCAGCTCCCGCGAAACTGGCGGAGATCGACGACCCGCTGCTCGAACTGTTTCAAACCAGGTCAGGCCTTTCGGCGGAGCTTTTTTTGAACGAATTGCGCAAACAGCGGCGTACGCATCATCCGGATACCGCGGAAGAAACCATCCTGCCCGTTTAAGCTCCAACCGCACGTAAGAAACGTTTTAACCCTCATTTTGCTACTTCTTTCCGCGACCTTCCGGGGCTACAATGGCGGCCATCGTTCCATCCAGAGGTTTCCCGGAGGGCTGAAATGGGCGCGCGCAATCTGAAAATATTTGGAGCGGTAGGTTTCTTCCTGCTGGCGGTCACAATTGCATGGGCCAGCATCACCGGCAGCATCTCCGGTGTGGTTACCGACGCGAGTGGCGCCGTGATCGCGGGTGCCCAAGTAACGGCGACGAACACCGCAACCGGCGTGAAGACGGCCGTGACCACCGACGACAAAGGTTTCTACAGCCTGCCTGTTCTGTCTGTCGGCACCTACGATCTGGAGATCACGCAGGTCGGATTCAAGACTTATCGCAAGACCGGGTTAGTGGTCGATGCCAACTCTGCGTTAAAGGCCGACGTGAGCCTTACGGTGGGTGCGGCCACCGAGAAGATTGAAGTCAGTACCGACACGGTGCACGTTGAGACCGAGAGTACGCAGATGGGTGAGGTCATCAGTGGCAAGACGATGACGGCGATTCCGTTGAACGGCCGGTCCTTTACTGATCTGCTGGCGCTACAGCCGGGGGTTTCTCCTTACACGTCACAAGACGGCCTCGGGACCGGCACGGCAGGCATCAATGATCGTCCGGTCGACGGCGACCAGAGTTCGGGGAGCCAATCTGTGAACGGGCAGCGGGAAGCGGCCAATGGTTTCATGGTGAACGGCTCCAATGTCGGCGAGGGTAAGACTAACGGTGCCGCCATCATTCCGAATCTGGACTCGATTGCAGAGTTTCGCATCATCACGAACAACTTCGACTCTGAGTACGGCAACTACAGCGGCGGCCAGATCAACGTCGTCACTAAATCCGGAGCTAACGGATTTCACGGGAGCGGATTCGAATTTCTCCGCAATACATCGCTCGACGCCGCCGACTACTTCGCGCAGAGCACGCCTGTATTTCGCCAGAATCAGTTCGGGGGCACTTTCGGGGGACCGCTGGTAAAAAACAAAACATTTTTCTTTATCGACTATCAGGGAACACGTCAGACCCGGGCGTCAACGGTGAACACGCAAATGCCTTCGGCAGCGAACTTCATGGGGGACTTCTCGGCGGAGGCTACGGCCGATGCTTTCTCGCAAACCGTGACGACGACGGACCCTAACAATGGCAACCAGATGGACGTGCAGGTTCCTAAGCTTATCGATGGAGCGGGCTTCGCTGGCTTGCTAGCTCAACGCCTTAGCAATGCCAGCATCAAGAACGGCTTCCCTTATTACTTTCTCGCCACCGACTACATTCCCGACACAATTGATACCAGCAGCCCGACGCCCTATGGCGCGGACTGCACGAGTCCATCGCAATGCGCTTTCCCCGGTGGCAGTATTCCGCAAACACAGAATAATCAACAGGTCTGGTCTCCAGTAGCCACCAAAATGCTGAGTCTCGGCCTTATTCCGCAGCCGAACTCAGCGAATAACTTCTTCGTGAACTCTGCCTACGCGCAGAAACTGCGCGGCGACAAGGCCGGCATTCGAATCGATCAAAACACGCGTTTCGGAACGCTGTTTGGATATTACTTCGCCGATGATTACCTCCTGAACGCCCCGTATCCCAACGGCGGAGCTTCTGTGCCTGCCGACCCTGCAAATCCTGCTGCCAACTTTGCCTACAATGCGGTCACGGCCGGTCGCGCACAAATGATTAACCTCGGCCTCACCAAGAATTTTGGATCCTTCGCAGTAAACGAATTCCGGTTCAGTTACGTCAGGAACGCGTTGGTTCTTGGCACGCCGCAGGGTGGCGTCGGATCGAAGTACAGCCTGAGCAACCTGGGATTCACGACTCCCTGGGACCCGAACACCGGAGGGATCAGTCCGATCCAGCCCTCGCTGGAGGGCGTGCCCTACATCACGTTCACGAATTTCTCCATTGGCGTTCCCCAGGTCAGCACGCGCCAGTACAACAATTCATTTCAGGTCCTGGACAATTTCTCCCGGGCGATTGGGAGGCATTCGCTTCGTTTCGGAGGACAGTTCCACTACGACCAGATCAACGAGAGAAATCTGGCCGCCGAGAATGGTCAGTATGGATTTTCCGGCAATGAGACGGGAATTGATTTCGCAGATTTTCTCCTGGGCGCACCCGACAGCCTGACTCAGGCTAGCCCCCAGCTGCTCGATTCCCGGAGCAAGTACTACGCGCTATACGCCCAAGACAGTTGGCGAGTCACCTCAAACCTCGTGCTGAATTACGGCTTGCGTTGGGAAGCCAGCATGCCCTGGTACGACACGCAAAATAAAATCGAAACCATCATTCCCGGCAAGCAATCCGTTAAATTCCCCGGTGCTCCGCCCGGCTATCTTGTTGCTGGGGATCCCGGCGTTCCTCGCACGCTGGCGCCCACGCGGTGGCACAACTTCTCGCCGCGGTTGGGGCTGGTGTATTCGCCTAGCGCATCCTCGGGAATTCTAGGCAAACTTTTCGGCGGGCCGGGGCGAACCAGCATTCGCGCTGGCGCCGGACTCTACTACACGTCGGTGGAAGATCTGGCGCAGTTTCTTGAAGTGGGCGATCCACCATACGGCCTCTACTACGGCAGCGCAGCACCACCAATGCTGGACGCTCCGTATATCACCCGCTCAACCCAGGCCAACGTGGGGCAGCGTTTCCCATTTCCGTTTCCTCCGCTCAATGTTTCGCCGCAAAATCCGGACACTACGTTTCCTTGGGCGCAAGTTGAACCTCTGTCGTACGATTTCTCTTTTGATAACAGAAACAAACTGCCGTACTCGGAACACTACGAGCTCTCGATACAACGCCAGGTCGGTTCGAATACTGTGGTCACTGCTAGCTACGTCGGGAATCAGGGGCATCGGCTCGTAACCTCAGTCGAGGCCAATCCAGCGAACCCGGCTGCATGCCTGGCTGTTATGAACAGCGCCCTCCCCGATGAGGCGACCTGTGGACAGTTCAGCGAGACTCCACCCTTCACTGTGACGGTCGTAAACGGACAGTCGATTGGAACGACCTTTCCCTGGCAGACTACCAACGGACCGGTCGCCTCTGTGCGACCTCTTGGCCCTCTCTTTGACACGAACCCATGGGTTCAGACTACGGCCAACTCTCGCTACCACTCGTTGCAGTTGAGCTTGAGCCACAACACCGGGTCGCTGACATACCTCGCCGGCTATACCTACAGCAAGTGTATGGACAACGCCTCGGGGCTGCAGGATTCCACCAATCCGTTTGATCCGCGTCTGAGCATTGCCTTGTGCAACTTTGACGTTACGCACAACTTCGTATTCAGTTACAACTGGGTGCTACCGTTCGATCGGTTGGTGACATCCGGCTGGAGCCGGAAGGTCTTGGAAGGATGGAGCCTGTCGGGAGTCACGAATTTTGCGACGGGCCTCCCCATCACCCTCACCGAAGATGACGACAATTCACTGATTGGCGCCAATGCCATCCCGGTGGACGTGCCCAACTTCGCCGGCGGCAAGGTGCTGGCCGACACGAATCCGCGTCATCGCGGCCTCTACTTCAATACGTCACTCTTTGCCAACGAACAGCCAGGCCAGTTTGGGAACTCCCGGCGGCGCTTTTTCCACGGGCCTGGGCTCAACAACTTCAATGTGGCCCTGGCGAAATCGACCAAAATCACTGAGTCCAAAGAGCTCCAGCTGCGCTTCGAAGCCTTTAATGTTTTCAACCATGCGCAATTCACGAATCCTACTGGAGAAATCAACTCCAGCCAGTTCGGACAGGTCACTAATGCTCGGGACCCGCGCATCATGCAGATTGGGGCGAAGTTTCTGTTCTAGATTTTGGTCTCTGACGCTAAGCTACGGACGACGGGCGGGGACGCCCGTCGCTCCATTGACGAGTATGGATTGATTTTAAACATCCCGTTTGGGAGGTCTCTTCGTGCGTTCGTTCCGAGCGCTCTTTTTCTTTCTTCTTCTTCTTCCGTATCCGCAGCATTACACGCATCCGATATCAAGGTTCTCACTAACCACCTAGGCTATGAGCCTTCGGGGCCGAAACATGCGGTGATCCTTGGTCGAGAGGGCGATGGTGTTTCTGAATGCGCTTTGAAGAATCTCGCTGACGACAAAGCGGTGACGACGATTCCGGCGCGGGCCGTTGGTCCTGTCAAGAAATGGCGGGACTGGTATTTCTGGACGGTGGACTTCGATACGTTTACGACGGAAGGGAAGTACTATCTCGATTGCCAGACGAAGGCGGGGTCCGGTGCGGTCTTTTCCGTTCCAGATTCAGAAGATGATTCTGGAGCGCATCACGATTTCAGACGCCATCAACTACTTCAAGGAAGAGCGCAGCGCCGGACGCATGGATGAGGCGGACCGTCACCTGTCGTTTGACGGGAAGGCGGGGACGCTCGACGCGCATGGCGGATGGTGGGATGCTACTGGCGACTACGGCAAGCATCTGTCGCATCTTTCGTTTTCGACTTACTTCAATCCGCAGCAGATTCCGCTGGTGGCGTACTCGCTGTTCAAGAGCTATGAACTCATGAATGCGCGGGCAGTGCCGTCGTTTGCGCGTTACAAGACGCGCGCGCTCGATGAGGCGATGTACGGCGCAGACTACTTGGTGCGCTTGAAGAATCCGCAGGGATCGTTTTACCGGTCTATTTCGAACGGCGGGGTCGACCAGAAGGCGGAGGAGCGGAAGGTGTCGGGCGAGATGAAGAAGTACGGCATCTTTCAGTCGAAGGACAAAGCGCCCACGGACATGGTGCAGCAGGCCAGCAATGATCGCGAGTACGAGGTGAGCTATCGATCCGGTGGCGGCATGGCGATTGCGGTGCTGGCGATGGCGAGCAGCTTTCCGTTCTCCGGTGAGTTCAAGAATGCTGACTATCTTAAGGCGGCGGAAGATGGCTTCGCGTATCTGGAGAAGAACAATGCGCGCATGACCAACGATGGTAAAGACAACATCGTGGATGATTATTGCGCGCTGGCGGCTGCGAGCGAGTTGTTCCGGGCTACCAAGAAAGCAGAGTACAAAGCGGCGGCCGACCGGAGAGCGAAGAGCCTCGTGGGGCGCCTGATCTCGAGTGGCGAGTTTCATGATTACTGGCGGGCCGATGATCGTGATCGTCCGTTCTTTCATGCGTCGGATGCGGGATTGCCCGTGGTGAGCCTGCTGTATTACGCGGAGGTTGCCGATCCGAAGACCAAGGGAGAAGTTTTGGAGGCGGTGAAGAAGTCGCTGAACGCGCAGCTCGCGTGGAATGCGGAGGTAACGAATCCGTTTGATTACGCGCGCGAACTGGTGCAAGACAAGGACGGGCATCGCAAGACGAGCTTCTTCTTTCCGCACAACAGCGACGCGGCTCCGTGGTGGCAGGGCGAGAATGCGCGGCTGGCATCGCTGGCAACGGCGGCCACGCTGGCGGCGAAGCAGTTTCCGGGCGATCCGGAATTCCAGAAGAAGCTGCGGGTGTTTGCGCTGGACCAGATCAACTGGATACTTGGGTTGAATCCGTTTGATTCGTCGATGATGTATGGGGTGGGACGGAATAATCCGCAATACATGTTTTTCGATTCGTGGGAATTTACGAATTCGCCGGGTGGGATTTCGAATGGAATCACCAGCGGGTTCAAGGACGAGGATGATATTGATTTCGATTTGAAGTACACGGAGACCGGGGCGGACAATGACTGGCGCTGGCAGGAGCAATGGCTTCCGCATGCCGCGTGGTTTTTGCTGGCGGTGTCGGCGCAGGGGGAGGGAAGGTAGCGGAGCTTGAAGGGATGGCACTCAGAGCATTAGCTTGCCGATGACACACGTTCGGACCGTTCCACCCACCCATATCTGAAGTCCATTCTTCTCTATGTGAACACGTCCCCTACGCCCCAAGACTGTACCCTGGCTGACGATATATTCCGAGGGCGCGATCCGGCTTCCAATGAGCCATTGTGCGAGGCCGGCATTTAAACTTCCCGTAACAGGGTCTTCATGACCGACGTCCTCCACACTAAAAGCTCGTACCTCGAATTGAGCGGAGGTTCCATCTTTCTGGGGATTGAATGCTGCAAAGACTCCGACCTTCAGGCCTGCCAAGGTCGAGTAGTTCGGACGGAGTGCCAGAACTTCCTCTCGGGAACGCAGCATGATTGCCAGCCAGCCTGAGCCGTTGTCCACCCAATTTGACGCGATGATTGCGTCGGGTGCCAGATCCAAGCCTTTGAGTACGCGCGCGAGGACGTCAGGTTCGACCGGTCCGCTGCGGATGAGTTTGGGCGCCACGAACGAAAGGCGCTCAGGCGTGCGGCGGACATGGATAAGACCCAGCCCACACTCCTGCACAATTTCCTTGCCCTTGCTTACTCCGCCTGCGGCTAGCCAAACGTGACAACTCCCCAAGGTAGGGTGGCCGGCAAAGGGCACTTCTCGATGTCGTGTAAAGATGCGAACACGGTAGTCCGCATCAGGCGACTTCGGTTCCAAGAGAAAGGTCGTTTCGCTGAGGTTCGTCCAGCTTGCGAAAGCCGCCATTTGCTCATCGCTTAGTGCGTCGGCGCCAATGACTACAGCTAGAGGATTGCCAAGCAAAGGCTCGGATGAGAATACGTCAACTTGCTGGAAGGCGAACACCGTCGAGTTTTTCGGCGGCCGTTGTTTTTTGTTTTGCGCTGTCTCGAACGGATAAATAGCAGTCGCGACCGTACTCGCTGAGGCGTAATTAAGGAACTGGCGTCGATCTACCAGCATGCGGGGCTCCCACGATTCGTTATCTTGACACTTCACAACTGGCTCGGCGTGGCACGCGCCTTCGGGTGACAACCCCAATCATCGATTGTCGCTATGCGGAGAGCGACAACCATGGTGGTCTTTAACTACTGCAGCTTCGCGTACTCGGCCTTGGCTTCTTTCAGGATGGGGAGGTCGGGGTCGGCGTCTTTCCAGAGCCCGAGGAAGTCCTGGTAGGCGGTGCGGCTTTTCTGGGAATCGCCCTGAAGTGCGTAAGCTCGGCCGAGGCCCAAAAGAGCGAACGACATGAGCGGGTCGGAGGGAGCAATGTTGCGTAGGGCGAGAACCTTTTCGAACTCATGAGTGGCTTCCGCTCCCTGCTTGTTCTTTAGGTAGGCGAGTCCGCGCAGATACAGCACGGCGGTATTGTTTCGGTCGTAGGCGCTTGCCGGCTTCAGGAGTTCGATGGCCTTGGCCGCGTCGCCACTGTCGAGTGCGACGGCGGCCTGCGCCGGCGGTGCGAAGAGAGATTGCACCAGCACGTCGTCGGGACGATTTTTGAGAACCTCGGCTGCCAGGTCGAGTGCCTTCTTGCGCTCTCCCGCGAAGGCCAGAATGCCGCCGATCTGCAACTTCTGGTTATAGTCCTGAAAGATTGCGAGAGATCCATTGGCGGCCTCAATCGCTTCCTTACGATTCCCCGCCAATGCCCGGACCGAGGCACGCTCCGCAAGAGCGCCTGCCTCGGCGCTTTTGATCTGGACTCTCTGGCCTACCTGGCGTGCCTTCTCGAAGAAGTCTTCGGCTTGGTGAAGCTGTCCGTGTGAGGCCGCGATGTCCCCGTGGCGAAAGAAGGCGCTCCATTCCAGATCCGGTTGCGTCTTGGCCAGAGCTTCTTCGCGCTCCATGGCAGCGAGATCGCCTTGCGCCAAAGCGATGTTGGCCAGGGTGTCACGCAGAGACAAGAAGTCAGGGTGCAGGCGCAGGCCTTCATTCGCAACGGACTTGGCTTCTTCGACCCGGTTGAGGCCCAGATACGCGGCCGCTGAATTCAAGTAGCCGCGCGATTCGTCAGGATCTACTTTGATCGCGGCCTTGGCGTTTTCCAGAGTCTTATCAAAATCGCCCAACTGCAGTGCGGTCGCCGAGAGGTTGATGTAGGGAGTCACTTCGCGGGGGTAGGTCTGCTTATACAGTTCGTAGGCGGCGTTGCCCTTCTCCAGTTGGCCGCTGTCGGCATAGTAGTGGGAAGTGATGTACAGGCGCTCGCGCTCACTGGCGCGGTCTTTCAGTTCGAACGCCTTCTTGCGATTTTGCTCGGAGAGGTCCAACTGTCCGTAGTTGCTGTACACGGTGCCAAGCCGGGCGTAGGCCAGGGCGAAGTTGGGGTCGAGCTCGATCGCCTGTTTGTAGAAAGGCATGGCGGCCAGATCATTGCCGGTGGCGTGTTTCTCGTCCCCCAGACTGAACGCCTTGAGCGCTTCGAGGGAAGAGGTGGTCGCTTCCTCGAGCGGCTTGTCGAATCTCTTAATGGAGGCGAGGGACTCGCCAAGTTTTTCGCGCAGCTGGGTGGTGGCCTGGTCGAGCGCTTTGAGAACGTGTTCTTTGCTGTCGGCCTGGGCCTGCGTTTCGGCGAGCGTGTCGCTGGTCGCGGCATTGACCGCATCGAGCGTTACCACGTACTGCGTACCCAGGTTGGCAATCGATCCGACGAGCAGGGCTTTCACGTTGGTGCGCTGGGCGATTTCACGTCCGATGGCAGCTGTAATGTGCTCATCGGCGGGTTTGCCCATCAGGGTCAAAGTCTGCCGGGTTTTCTCTTCGGAGACTACGTTCAAGAAGGGCGACTGCTGGAGATCAACGGCCAGTGCTTTCTTGAGCGTGCCGTCGAAGACTCCGTCCCCGGTGGTGTTGACGAAATCCGCGAGCAGTATGGAGTCTTTCTCGGTGATGGCTTGCGCGCGAGAAGAACGGAAGTAGAGTCCGCCGGTGATGATTGCGAGCAGAAGCGCCCCAGCCGGTACGAGAATTTTCCAGAGCGGACGACGCGGGGCTTCCACGGGAACGGTTCCGCTGGGCTGAGCCGCGGGCACGCGGGCGGAACTGGTCCTAGCGCCGGTCGGCTGAGAACCGGGACGCGATCCCGAGACGGGCGCTACAGTGACAGCTGAACTGGAAACAGGCACAGACTCAGGGTCGCTCTGTGCGGCGGCCCGTCCTGAATCCGAGTCGCGCTTGAGTCGCTGTAGATCGGCGCGAAGATCGCCGGCGTGCTGGTAGCGCAGGTTGCGATCTTTCTCTAAAGCCTTGTTGACGATGCGTTCGAGTTCCGGCGGGAGATCCGGATTGAGGCGGACAGGAGCGGCGGGCGCTTTGTGCAGGATGGAATCGAACAGGGCCGCGGAGGTCTCGCCGCGGAATGGGAGCGCGCCGGTTGCCATCTCGTAAAGCACCGCGCCAAAGGAGAAGAGGTCGGTGCGGCCATCGATGTCCTTGCCCAGCGCCTGCTCGGGCGACATGTAGGCAACCGTTCCGAGCGCAGTGCCCGGGCTGGTGAGGTGCTGTTGATCCACTCCGGCCGTGGCTTCTTCAAGGACGGTGTCGGTGCGGCCGGTCATGGGAGTGAGCTTGGCCAGTCCGAAGTCGAGGACCTTGGCGTGCCCGCGCTTGGTCACGAAAATGTTGGCGGGCTTGATGTCGCGATGCACGATGCCTTCCGCATGGGCGGCGTCGAGCGCGTCGGCGATTTCGATGGCGAGCAGCAGGAGGGTCTCGGTCTCGATCGGGCGTCCGCCGATGCGGTGCTTGAGCGTCATGCCGTCGAGGAACTCCATGGCGATGAAGGGGTGGCCTTCGTGTTCGCCGATGTCGTGGATGGTGCAGATGTTGGGATGATTCAGTGCGGAGGCCGCTTGCGCTTCCCGCTGGAAACGCGCGAGGGTCTGCGGATCGCGGGCGACGTCATCGGGCAGAAATTTGAGGGCGACGAAACGATGCAGGCGCGTGTCTTCGGCCTTGTAAACCACACCCATGCCCCCGCCTCCGAGCTTTTCGACAACCCGGTAGTGCGAGATGGTTTGGCCGATCATCGAGTCGCGGTATGGTAGGCGGGATGCGATTGCAAGTCAACGCAACCCGAGAGTTGATGGCATCGTTCAAGGCGGAGCCTGGGTTGGCTTGAGGCGGTTAAGGCTGAGGATGGTGGAGCGCCTTCGCGCGGTCGATCACCCACTGGGGAAATTCTGGGGCGCCTTGGGGAGGTTTACCTATCGTGATCGCCCAGTGATCGAGCCAGCCCGTCCCTTCTTCACCGACATAGGTGTCGGGCAGGCTGTAGGCCTGATCGCTTAGGGCATCTTCGAGCGTGATGAAGCGGTATCCACGCTTGCGAAAAACTTCGAGGAGTTCGCCGATGTGGTCGGCCTCGAGGTTGTTGCCGTGCAGGAGGATGATCTGTTGGGCTTCGTAGCCCAGAATCTGCTTGGAAAGTTGCTCGTCGTAGGCGAAGACGGAGTCGCTGTAGGAGAGATAGCTTTTCACCAGGTCGTCCTGCAACTTCGTGTCGCCGCGTTTTTTGGCGTCGTCATAGACGGGAGCGTACATCCAGTCCCATGCGTCGAAGGTAATGGGAGCGATGTGGTAGCCGCGCTGGGTGAGAAATTCCTCGGCCTTGCGACGAGTGGCGAGATCGCGGCCGGTGTCGAGGTAGGGATGGCGGAAGTAACGCAGCGGCATCTTGTGCTCGGACAGGAGGAGGCGGATGACGTTCTCGCCCTGAATGACGTCGTCTTCCCAGGCTTGCAGACCGACTTTATTCAGGGACGCGTGGCTGTAGGTGTGATTGCCCAGTTCGAATCCGTAGTCGAGCCACATGCGCAAGGCGCCGATGCGGGCGTCGACTTCTCCGGTCTTGTAGAGCTTCTTTTCGTTGACGAAGCCGACGGCCGGGACTTTCTGATCGCGCAGCGTGGTTAGGAGCTTGGTGGTCATGCTGGTGATTTCGTCGGCGGTCATGAAGTTGCGGCGCCGGCCGGGAGGTCGTCGATGGTGATGGCGACCTGCCGATCGGGCTTGGGCTGGATCTGCGCGGCGAGCGAGTGCGAGCATGCAGAGAACACAAGCAGCAGAGAAGCACGTCGAATTTCATGGTTGGCGTCGTGCTTCATTTGGCGGCTGTTGGCATGGCGAACAACATCGTTAACACACAGAGGGCACTGAGGAACCTCGGAGGAAAACTCCGGACTTTGCGGACTGCTTCATCTTCCCGCGCAAGACTGTAATCGAAGCTTTGGGCAGCGTGAATGTCGTGTTGCGGTCCGCATTCACCTCGAGAACCGATCGGTCGGCCCATCGGGATCGGCGTGGCTGTTGATGCCGTCGGGCTTCCATTCATATTGCTCGCTGCCAAAGGTTGTGACTGAGACAGGACCGAGAATCCTGCGCTCGCCGCGCCGAACTCCACACGCACCGTGTGCGGCTCTGTTTCGTCGCGGTTTACCAGCATCAGGGACCAGTTGCCGTCGGGACGGTGGACTGCGTAGGACGTCACCAGGTCGTTGCCGTCGGCAGTCTTTCACGCTCACGGAGGAGGGAAACATCTGATGCACTCCGGAGCGGTGCTGTACCCACTCGCGGTTGATCAGGTGGGCGGCGAAGTAGAGCGAGGTGTAGCCGGTGATGTTGTAGTCCTTGTCGGTGACGAAGTTCGACCAGGACGCGGGGCCGAGGCAGGTGTCCTGCACCGGTTGCGGCTGGATGGGCGAGTGGTAGAACGCCGCGCCGCCTCCCTCGAAGAATGAGCCGATGTTGTCGGCGAGCCAGAGGCCGGCGAAGATCGTGCTCATCGGTCCGGTGAGCGACGCGGCCAGGTGGCTCTCGGTGACCATGAGGGGAACGTTGGCGGGTACGCCGTCGTCGCGCCAGACTTTCAGGATGCCCTTCATCAGCTTGGGCTCGGCGTAGAGGTTCTTCCAGGTGATGTTGCAGTGCTGCCCGTAAGGGTAGTGCTCGAACGAGACGAAGGCGAGGTCGTTGAGGTGGCCGTGTGATTTCAGGTAGGCGACGAAGCGTCCCATCCAGGAAGTGCGGCCCTGCGCGTCGGGCCAGACGCGTATGTCTTCGTTGACGCCTTCGAAGACCGGCCCTCCGAGCTTGAGTTTGGGATCGACTTTGTGGAGCGCGTCGGCCCACTGAATGTAGAGCGCGCCGTAGTCTTCGGGCATGGCGTGCTTGCCGTCGGGCTCTTCTCCCATCTCGATGTAGCCGATGGGATAACCGCGCTTCTCGATGTAGGCGATTTGAGCGGCGGAGTCTTCGGGAGTTCCGTACAGCATGGTGACGGGAATCATGGCCGGCAGATTGTTGGTGATGCCGCTGGTGAAGAAGAGATCGAAGCCCGTGTGCTGGTAGTTGCCGGTGTTGTTGACGTCGGACTCGGAGTGCCAGGGATCGATGGACGAGGAGCCGAAGACAGGGGCTGCGTCTCCGGTGGTGCCAGCGGATGCGTCGGTGAACGGCGCCGCCTGAATCGACGCTGCCGGCCTGCAGTTCGCGCATTGCGTAGCCGACGCAGTTGCGTACGTCTTGCGAGCCGTGCTCGTCGCAGGTGTTCGAGGACTCGGTCATCAGTACGCGCACAAACCGAGTGGTCACGGGCTGAGGCGCGAGGGTCAAAGTGACGGCGCCACCCGGAGTTGTTGGCGATGTTTCCGGAAGGGAAGAACTTCCACTCGCCTTCGGGGCCCTGATCGAAGTCGAGCGCGTCTTTGCCCACCCAGTACTCCACCTGGTAGATCTTGGCGAAGGGATTTTCCCATGCGATACGAACGGCGTTCACCGGCTTGGGCGCTCGCAGATCGATGATCACCCATTGCGGGTGGAGCGCATCGCTTTCCTTCGTGAACTTGCTGGTGAGGTACGGATTGCTCTTCCAGTAGGTGAGATTCGGTCCCTGGGCCGGGCGGTCGCCGCTGGTGGAGAATCCGCGATGCGGCAGGGCGTACGCCAGGATGTAGCGGGTCGGCTCTTTGAGTTCGGTGCTGCCGGTGAAGTAGCCGCTCTTGTGCTCGGGGTCGCTCCAGGCGCCGTTTTCGGTCCAGTGCCAGGCGGCCATTCGGAGTTCGGTGTTGTTGCGGTAGGTGATCGGTCCCCAACCGGCGGAGAGCGATTCCTGAAGAATGTGCGGGGTGTAGACCTTGTCGATGCCGGAGCGCGATAACACGTCGACGGAACTGCCCAGGGCGCGGTCGGGATCGAATGAGTTCAGGATGTGCTGCGGATTGGTGTCGACGCGAACGGTGGCGACGGATGTCCGCGGGTTTCGGGTTGGTCTGGGATTTCTGCTGGGCGACTACCGGCTGGCCGATCAGCAGACATGACAGGATGGCGAGGGCGACAGCGATTTCGTCCACGGTCCCGAGTCCTCTCACTGTATTTACAATTTGATGATAAAACGATTCAATACTGGAAAGACAGGGAAGTCAACCCGGAGCTTGCCATATGTCTCGCTCTCTTCTTTATGCAGTCGGCCTTGTAGTGTTGGTCTTTGCTCTGCCTGCTTTCTGCGATGAAGACGGTCCCCCGACGCTCGCGATCGGCAGCGCCGCTCCGGATTTTTGCCTGCAGGGAATTGACGATCAGACTCATTGCCTGAAGGACTACGCTGCAAGCAAGGTGCTGGTGATCGCGTTCACGTGCAATCACTGTCCGACGGCGCAGCTGTACGAGAGCCGGATCAAGCAGCTGGCGGCGGACTACAAAGATCGCGGCGTGACGCTGGTGGCGATCGAGCCGAACAATCCCAATGCCGTGCGCCTCGATGAAATGGGATACACCGACGTGGGCGACTCGTTCGACGACATGAAGACGCGCGCTGCGTACCGGAAGTTTAACTTCCCGTATCTCTATGATGGCGAAACGCAGAAAGTAGCGAGCGCGTACGGACCTTCGGCGACCCCGCATCTCTTCATCTTTGATAAGGACCGGAAGCTCCGCTACGAGGGGCGGGTCGATAACAATCCGCGCGAGCCGCTGGTGACGGTGAAGGATGCGCGGAATGCGATCGAGGCCTGCTTGCGGGCCAGACTGTGAAAGTCCCGAAGACGCCGTCGGTCGGGTGCTCGACCAAGTGGTTGTATAAAGAGGAGGGGCGCAAAGAAGAACTTGCCGAAATCGAGGGCAAGCCAGTGGACGTGAAGCCTGCCAGCGCCGACGATCTGAAAGCGCTGCGCAAGAATTCGACGGGCAAGCTGGTGCTGGTGAACTTCTGGGCGACGTGGTGCGGCCCATGCTTCAAGGAACTGCCAGATCTCGAAACGATGTACCGCATGTACGGGCACCGGGCTTTTGATCTGGTTACGGTCAGCATCAACTATCCTGACGAGCGGCCTGGCGTGCTGGCGGCGCTGCAGAAGGAACACGCGACCAGTCACAATTTGCTGTTGGGTTCCACCGATATTTATGCGTTGCTGGGCGCTTTCGATTCCGACTGGAACGCTGCGGTGCCGTACACGATGCTGATTCGTCCCGACGGAGAAGTAGTCTACAAGCACCAGGGGGAGATTAATCCGCTGGAGTTGCGGCGATTGATCGTTGCGAATCTTGCCGACGATGATTACATTGGGCATCAGGCGTATTGGAAAGCCGTGCCGGGCAACTGACAGGCGGAGAGCTCATGAAGACGACACGCCGTACTTTCATCCAGACTGTTTCGTTCGCGGCCGCCTCTGCGGCGTTTGCGCAGCCGGCCACTGCGGCGCGGCTGCCCATCGCCTTCTCGACGCTAGCCTGCCCTGCCTGGGATTTCACCAAGGTTCTGGACTTCGCAACGCAGAATGGATTTGCTGCGGTGGAACTCCGCGGGCTACAAGGGAAGCATGGACTTGCCTTCGCATCCAGTGTTCGCGGCCAATCGCATCAAAGACACGCTGCAGCAGATCAAGTCGCATGACCTGAAAATCGCTTGCGTGAGCAGTTCCACGGAAGTGGGAGAGCCGGACACAGACAAGCGCACCAAGGGAATCGCCGACGCGCGACGCTTTATCGACCTGGCGGCTCAATTGAATGCGCCGTACATCCGGGTCTTCGGCAAGAGTTCGGATTCTGCTAACCCGGTGACACCCGATGCTGAACTGAAGAAGCGGGTGTCCGACGGGCTGCACGAACTCGGCGAGTATGCCGGGACCAAGAATGTGACCGTGCTGATTGAGTCGCATGACGACTTCACGAAGGCGGCCGTGCTGCAGGAAGTCCTGAGCGGAGCGGACTCGAAGCACGTTGGGCTCTTGTGGGATGCGTTCCACACCTACTGCACTTCGAACGAGGGGCCGGAAGTTACCTTGAAGGCGCTTCGTCCGTGGATTCACCATACGCATCTGAAAGACGCGGTGGGAGAGGGCCCGGATCGCAAGTACGTTCTGACGGGCAGGGGCAACATTCCCGTGCGCAAACAGGTCGAGCTGCTGCGTGCTTCCGGATACGAGGGTTTCTACTGCTTTGAGTGGGAGAAGGTATGGCATCCGGAGCTTGAGGATCCAGAGATTGCAGTCGCAGACTATGCGCGTGTGGTGCGCGGATATTTCGGCGATGCGAAGTCGTAACAAGGACGAACCCAGGAGCAGGAACTCGCCACGAAAGTCCACCCATGAATGTACGCTCAGACCTTCCCATCATTTCTTCTTCCTCCCAACCGCAGCGGGGCTTGACCCGGCGCGAGGTTCTGGAGACGAGTGTTCGCCGGAATTGGCGCGACTCTGGCGGCGCCGCTGGCCGCGGGGGCGCATCCGGTGACGCGGCACCTGGCGAGGCTTGCGTGGTTGCCAGCGGGTGACGACGCGGCGGGCTGGTCTCCACAATTTCTAAGCGCCGAACAGAATGATCAGTTGATCGCGATTGCGGAGCGCACGCTGCCTGGGGCGGGTGCGGCGCGTGTGAATCGCGTGATTGATCTGCTGATGACGGTCGAAACCGATGAAAATCGCAAGTTGCTTACGGCCGCACTCACGGCGCTCGATGGGCAAGCGGCAAAGCAATTCCATTCAGGGATCGCGAAGCTCCCGCCGGGCCAGGTCGATGAAGTACTTGCATTCTGCGCAGAACAGGAGCCGCCTCATGCTGAACATGATGACGATGCTCCGGGATGGAAACTGAACGTGCGAACTCCGCTCACGGCTGCGCCCAATCTCCGCGACCACTTCGAGAATCTGAAGGGATGGATCGTCGCTACGTACTATTCGTCGGAAGCCGGACTGCGCGAGTTGGGATGGAATGACGAGTTCTATTTCGAAAGCCCGGATGAATGCAAGCATGCAGAAGAACACCAGTGATTCTGGGTTTTGCAGAACCTGTCGTCTCGTCGCCAGTTCGTCCGGCGTTCATGCCCGCCGGGGCGAGGGCGAGACGCCCTCGCGACTGCCGGCAAGATGCCGGCGCTACGAATTTCAAGGGACTTGATTTGGAATGAGCGATACGAGTAAGCAATCTTTCGATGTGATCGTGGTCGGCTCTGGAGCCTCAGGTGGCTGGGCTTGCAAGCGTCTCGCCGAGGCGGGGCTGAAAGTGGCTTTGCTGGAAGCGGGACGGCCGCAGTCGAACAGTAATTTCACCGAGCACAAGCCGCTGTTCGACCTGAAGTATCGCGACCTCGCGTCATCGATCATCAAGAAGACGAGGCCGATCCAGACGGGCTTCGACATCTGCACCGAATACAACTACGACTGGTTCTGCAACGACCTCGACGAGCCTTACAGCACGCCGGAGGACAAGCCCTTCCACTGGCTTGGGCGTTTGCGCATGACGGGTGGGCGGACCAACGTTTGGGGACGGGTGTCGCTGCGCTTCAGCGATTTTGATTTCCAGGCGGCCAGCCACGATGGCCACGGTGAGAATTGGCCGATTACGTATAAAGACATCGAAAAATACTACGACCTGGTCGAGGAGTATGTCGGGATCTGCGGGCAGACCGAAGGGTTGAGCCATCTTCCGGACAGCAAGTTCCAGCCGCCCATGCCGCTGACTTGCCAGGAGACGCAGTTGCGGAATCGTGCCAAGCAGAAGCTTGGGTGGACCGTGACCCCGGCGCGCTCCGCTAATCTCACGAGGCCATTGAAGGGACGCGCCGCCTGCCACTACTGCGGACCGTGCGAGCGCGGATGCCAGTCGCGGTCTTACTTTAACTCGGCTTTCACTACCGTGGCGGATGCGGTGAAGTCGGGCAACTGCACGCTGATATCGAACGCGATGGCCTACAAGGTATTGATGGATCAGGAGAGCAATAAAGCCCGCGGCGTTCTCTATGTGGATCGCAACACCAAGGAGCAGCACGAAGTCACTGCTCGCGCAGTTGTACTGTGCGCACAGGCGCAGGAGTCGGTACGCATTCTGCTGAATTCCGAGACGGCGCAGCATCCGGGTGGCTTGGGAAATTCAAGCGGCGTGCTCGGGCACTACTTTACGGCGCATATCCGCAGCGCGGGAGGTAGCGGAGATATGCCATCGTTCGATACGAAGCCGACGCTGGCCGGGCCGCACCGTCCAGTCGGGTTTTATGTGCCGCGCTTCCGCAATCTTAAAGACGGTCCGCAATCGAAGAGCTTTGTGCGCGGCTACGGCTTCGAGGGCGACACGCAAATCGATTTCAACTGGACGGCTCCCGGTTTCGGCGAAGCTTATAAGAAATCCTTGCGCGAACCGCAAACGCAGGTCAGCGTCACGGGATTCGGGGAAGTGCTTCCCCGGTGGGACAACTTCGTCGAGATCGATAAGAGTAAGGTCGATGCCTTCGGCATCCCGGTGCTTCGCATTCAGATGTCGAACGGACCGAACGAGACCGCCATGATCAAAGACATCGCGGCCAGCGCCGGTGAACTGCTGGAGGCGGGCGGCGCGAAGAACATTCACACCTATGCCGATCCTCCACGCGGCCGCTGGGCTGTGCACGAAGCGGGCATCGCGCGCATGGGTAATGATCCGAAGAGATCGGTGCTTACCCAGTTCCAGCAAACGCATGACGTGAAGAATGTGTTCGTCATGGATGCTGCGGGATTTCCGTCGAATCCCTGCCAGAACCCTACGTTGACCATCATGGCGCTGTGCGTCCGGTCGTGCGACTTCCTGATGGATGAGATGAAGAAGGGAAACGTTTAGCTGCGACCAGCGCGCGCACAACTCTTTTGATTTCCACCGGCGCGGGCTGTCAATTGCGCAACGACTCGCCTACAATTCCGTTCCAAGACTTCCTGTCATTCCAACTTAAGAGGGCCGTATTCCATGTCGGCAGGCACGACGGCGGACGACGTTCTTGCAAAACCAGGGAAGGCCGCGGGCCCGTGCGCCATGGTCATCTTCGGCGCATCGGGCGACCTCACCATGCGCAAGCTCATCCCGTCGCTGTTCAATCTGGCCAAGGCAGGCCTGCTTCCGAAAGATTTTGTTGTGGTGGGAACAGCGCATGACGACCTCAGCGAGGAACAGTTTCGGGCGCAGGTCACCCAGTTCCTCTCCGCCGGCGATCGCCAGGGCGACACATGGAACTGGTTCTCGCAGCGGCTGCGCTATCACCGCGGATCCTTCAGCGATCCCGCCAACTTCACGTCGTTAGCCGATCGGCTCAAACAACTCGATACTGAATTCCGAACGGGCGGCAACTACCTGTTTTATCTGGCGACTGCGCCCAAGTTCTTTGCGCCGATCGTGCAGCAGCTCGGAGTCGCTGGACTGGCCGCCGAAGAAGAAGGGAAGTGGCGCCGGGTGGTGATCGAGAAGCCATTCGGGACGGACCTGGAGTCAGCTAAGACGCTGAATGCGCAGATCAAAGAAGTCCTCACGGAAAGCCAGATTTTTCGTATCGATCATTACCTGGGCAAAGAGACGGTGCAGAACATCATGGTGTTCCGGTTCGATAACGCGATTTTCGAACCTATCTGGAACCGGCGATACATCGATCACGTGCAGATTACGAACGCCGAGACCGTCGGCGTCGAGCAGCGCGGCGGCTACTTCGACAATGCGGGAACGCTGCGCGATATGGTACCCAACCACGTGATGCAGTTACTGAGCCTGATTGCCATGGAAGCGCCCATCTCGTTTCAGGCGGACGCGGTGCGTAACGAGCAGGCCAAGGTGCTGCACGCGATCAAGGCGCTGGATTCGGAAGATGTGTTGCAGAAAACGGTGCGCGGGCAGTATGGCGAGGGGATGATTGGCGATCAGCGCGTGCCCGGGTATCGCACTGAGGCCGGTGTGTCCCCCGAGTCGCGCACGGAAACTTTCGCCGCTTTGAAGTTGAACATCGATAACTGGCGATGGGCGGGAGTGCCTTTCTACCTGCGGACCGGCAAGCGACTGGCCGAGCGGCATACCGAGATCACGATTCACTTCAAGACGACGCCATTCGAGATCTTCCAGCACGGGCCGGTGCGCAAACTGCACGCGAACCAGTTGGTGATCCAGATTCAGCCGGCGGAGGCCATCTCGCTGAGCTTCGGCGCGAAGATTCCGGGGCCCATCCTGCGCGTGGGGTCGGTCGACATGAGTTTCGAGTACACGAAATATTTCAAGGCCGAGGCCTACACCGGATACGAAGTTCTCATCTACGACTGCATGATTGGCGATGCGACACTGTTCCAGCGGGCCGACATGGTGGAAGCGGGCTGGCGGGTAGTCGATCCGGTGCTCGATGTGTGGAAAGTGCTGCCGCCGCGAAAGTTTCCGAACTACGCCGCGGGCACGTGGGGACCCAAGGAAGCCGACGATCTGATGCTGCGCGACGAGCGTGAATGGAGGAACATCGGAGCATGATTCTCGCAGGGGAAATTGGCGCAACCAAGACACGCCTCGCCGCGTTCGAAAACGATGGCAACCGACTGAACACGGTGGTCGAGAAAACCTATCTCAGCCAGCAGGAAAGTAGCCTGCCGAACATCATTTCGAACTTCGTAAGGACAGAAGGCATCCCGGTACACAGCGCGTGTTTCGGCGTGGCCGGACCGGTGCGAGGGAAGATCTGCAAAATCTCAAACCTGGCGTGGACGATTGACGCCGACGAACTGGCGGGCGTGCTCAAACTCAAGTCGGTCGGGCTGATCAACGATCTCGAAGCCTATGCTTACGGCATCGATGGCTTGGAGTCGAAAGATTTCGTCACGTTGAGCGAGGGTCACGAAGACGCGATCGGCAACCGAGCTGTAATTTCCGCAAGAACTGGCTTGGGTGTGGCCGGTCTCTACTGGGACGGTTTTCGACATCACCCGTTTGCCTGTGAAGGGGGACACAGCAGCTTTTCACCGGGCAACGAACTGGAAATCGAACTTCTACAGTACCTGCACAAGAAACACGGGCGTGTGAGCTGCGAGCGCGTGCTGTCGGGGCCGGGCATCAAGAGTATCTACGAATTTCTGCGCGACACGGGGAAAGAGCAGGAACCTGACTGGCTGAAGGACGGAGATGGGGAAGGCTCCGGACGGCCCAGCCCTGATCTCTCGGTTGGCGCTCGAGAAAAAGGCGCCCATCTGCGAAAAAACGCTGTCGATCTTCGTGGGAGTTTACGGCTCCCAGACTGGGGATTGCGCGCTGACGTTCATGAGTACGGGCGGAATTTTTATCGGCGGTAGCATCGCGGCGAAGATTCTGCCGCTGATGCAGGCACCGACTTTCATGCAGTCATTTCTGGCGAAAGGCCGCATGCAAGGTTTGTTGAACGACATTCCCGTGAAGATCGTGCTGAATGATAATTCCGGAATGGTGGGAGCGGCGCGCTATACGCTGATCCAGAAAGCTTTCAAGAGCTAAGGGTTAGCGTCAACGATTCGTTGAGATGCCTGGTGCCCGGGGTGGGAATTGAACCCACACGGCGCCTTTCGCCCCTCGGGATTTTAAGTCCCGTGCGTCTGCCAATTTCGCCACCCGGGCTGGTCTTGTAAGCTACTGTAGCATGATGACTTCGGGCGAAAGCCTTCCGCTCGAATTGCATTCCGCAGAGACCATGTGGTCAATTTTGAACAGTCCCCACCTTCACTTCCGTCACATACTAGAGAAAACCGAATCGCTCGCACGCATAGATAAGCTCATCCGGTCTGAGTCTGACGGAGAAGGCTTAGCTTCAACTCATTTGCACCCCATCGCGGCGCACTTCAAAGAAACCAGGGTAAATGTCACTACCAAATACTGGGCTTCCCAAGGCAAAGTTAACTATCGTCGGTCCGCAGTCCCCGGTTGGGCCTGGAGTGGTGCCAGTTCGTCCGAAACTGCAGCCTAAGCCGTCCCTGCCCAGCCGAATTGCCGTCATTGGGAACTACCTGCCGCGCCAGTGTGGAATTGCGACGTTTACTACGGACCTTTGCAGCGCGATCGCCGCAGAGTTTGGAACAGCTCGATTGCTAGCCTTGCCGGTAAACGACATCGAACAAGGCTATGACTATCCTGCGCGGGTCCGATGGTCGCTCGACCAGAACGAAGTCGCGTCGTATGAAGAAGCCGCCCGCTTCCTGAACTTCAACAATATCGACATGGTCTGCCTGCAGCACGAGTACGGAATCTTCGGCGGACCAGCCGGAAGCCACATCTTGCATCTCCTGCGTGGCCTAAAGATGCCGGTCGTGACCACCTTACATACCGTCCTGCGCGAGCCCAATCCAGACCAGATGATGGTAATGGAACAGATTGTTGAGCTTTCCGACCGACTAATCGTGATGAGCCAGCTCTCTTCCCAATTCCTGCAAGAAATCTTCAAGGTTCCGGGCAGCAAGATCGACATGGTTCCCCACGGGGTGCCGGACCTGCCATTCATCGATCCAAATTTCTATAAGGACCGGTTCGGTGTGGAGGGCAAAGCGGTTCTCCTCACCTTCGGGCTGCTTTCCCCGAACAAAGGGATCGAAAACGTAATCGAAGCACTGCCGCAGATTCTGTCGAAACACAAGAATGTCGTTTACATTGTGGCGGGCGCGACTCACCCTCACATTCTCCGACGCGAAGGCGACAAGTATCGAGAACACTTGCAGGCGCTCGCGAACGAGAGGGGAGTGGAGTCAAGCGTGATCTTCCACAATCGCTTCGTTAGCCCTGAAGAGATGGTCGAGTTCATCGGCGCGGCCGACATTTACATAACCCCTTACCGTCATGAGGCGCAGGTCGTTTCCGGAACGCTCGCGTATGCATTGGGCGCGGGCAAAGCGATCATCTCGACCCCCTACTGGCACGCGATCGAATTGCTGGATGACCGGCGGGGAGCACTGGTTCCTTTCCAGAACCCGGGGGCGATTGCTCAAAAAACTATGGAACTGCTCGATACCCCCGCCCTCCGCCACTCCATGCGCAAACGCGGTTACCTCTTTGCGCGCGAGATGGTTTGGAAGAGAGTGGCACAAGGGTACATGGATAGCTTTTCCCGGGTCCGCAGCGATCGCCTGCAGACGCCCCGCGTACAATTCTCGGCTCGCATTGCGCCCAAGTCTGTGAACCTGCTGCCGGTGCTGAAGTTGAATCATCTCCATCGACTCACCGACGACATCGGAATGTTTCAGCATTCGATCTTCTCCATTCCCAACTATGGGGAGGGCTACACCGTAGACGACAACGCCCGAGCACTCATTTTCACAGCGTCGCTTGCGCGAACCATGAGCGACAAGCCGGGCGATCGCAAGTCCACCGCTTCAGTGTCGTCCCTCGAGGCGTCTTCCCGATATTTATCCTTCCTCGAGCATGCATTCAATCCCGTGAATGGCCGATTTAAGAACTTTCTCACTTTTGATCGGCGCTGGAACGAAACCGAAGGCTCGGAAGACTGTCACGGACGCGCACTCTGGGCGCTGGGGACAGTGTTGGGACGGTCGGTCGATGAGGGATTGCGCAGCGCTGCAGGACGATTATTCGAGTTCTCGCTTCCTGCGGTAGTTGAATTTCGCAGTCCTCGTGCCTGGGCCTACGCGTTGATTGGGATTCAGGAATACCTCAACTCCTACCCCGGCGACCGGGACGCGCAAAAGATTCGGTCTGTTCTCAGTCGACGCATGCTCGAAATGTACGAGGCGGTCCGAACTCCGGAGTGGCACTGGTTCGAAGATGTCCTCGCTTATGGAAATGCAAGGCTGCCCCAAGCCATGTTGCTGGTGGGAGCGGCATGCTCGGATCAGGGAATGGTCGCTGTCGGTCTTGAGGCTCTGGACTGGCTGCTGGCCCAGCAGCGTTGTGAAACCAACGGCAACTTCATGCCGATCGGATCGCAAGGCTTTTATCGCCGCGGCTATGAAAAAGCGCGTTTTGATCAACAGCCGATTGAAGCCGCGGGGGCCGTTTCTGCGTGCCTCGAGGCGTACCGGGTCACCGGAAGTACGCACTGGCGAGACGAGGCCTGGTCGGCCTTCAACTGGTTCCTCGGCTCGAACGATCTGCAGCTTCCTCTCTACGATCCGGTAACCGGCGGCTGCCGGGACGGGCTGCATCCCGACCGCGCGAATGAGAACCAGGGCGCGGAATCAACCCTATCGTTCTTGATGGCACTTTTGGAAATGCGCTCCCTGAAAGAGTCTGAACAAATGGAAAGACCGTCGTGACCAGTCCTGCCCAAACCCCCATGACCGTTTTGAGCACGCAGTACGAGCCACTGCTTCTCCGTCACCCTGCGAATCCGATCCTAACCAGTAAAGATTGGCCATACTCCATCAATAGTGTGTTCAATGCAGGTGCGACGCTATTGGCCGATGGCTCTACTCTGCTGCTTTGCCGTGTGGAAGATCGCCGTGGCTTGTCGCATCTTTGCGCGGCTCGCTCTAAGAACGGTGTAGACGGATGGGAAATCGATAAAGAACCCACCCTGATGCCCAGCCCGAAAGAGTATCCCGAAGAGATCTGGGGTATCGAGGATCCTCGTATTACGTTTGTGCCGGAACTGCAGCAATACGTCGTCACTTACACTTCGTACTCGCGCGGTGGCCCGGGCGTCTCTTTGGCTCTGACCAAAGACTTCCGAACCTTCGAACGCTACGGCGTCATCATGTCGCCCGATGACAAAGATACGGCGCTACTGCCGCGGAGAATCGATGGATATTGGGCGCTCATTCATCGTCCAATGACGGCACTGGGTTCACACATGTGGATTTCCTATTCTCCTGATCTGCGCCACTGGGGCCGGCACAGGCTCATGCTGGAAGCGCGGCGAGGGGCGTGGTGGGATGCCAACAAGATTGGTTTGTCTCCGCCACCGATCGAGACTTCCAGAGGGTGGCTCGTGCTTTACCACGGAGTGCGACACACGCCTTCGGGCTGCCTGTATCGACTGGGACTGGCTCTCTTCGAGCTTGAGAAACCCGAGAAGTGTTTACTGCGAGGAGATTCGTGGATCTTCGGGCCCGAGGCCGAGTACGAACTCCATGGCGACGTTGACGATGTTGTGTTTCCGTGCGGCTACACGATGGATCCTGACGGCGACACGATCAATATTTACTACGGGGCGGCAGACTGCTCGATCGCGCTTGCGCGGGCAAGTGTGCGCTCGCTGCTGGGTTGGCTCGATATCAACGGAAGTTGCGAGCGAAGGCAACGAGCTGAGGATAAGTGAGACTGCTGCTTTGGATTTTCCAGTTCGCTTTCGGGTGTCACCACCAAAAGCTGAGTAGCATAGTTACCATCAAGAAACGAACGTACCAGGTCTGCCTGGAATGCGGTCAGGAGTTTCCGTATTCCTGGGAACTGATGCACTCAGTTCGATCAGACGTTGCGTTGGCCCATGCCCCGCTGAACGGCGTGAGGCACGCCGACGTCACGATACGCTGAACCTGCTACGTATCACGCCACAATCCTGAAGTCTCCATATGAGCTATCTTGCTCAGACGCCGATCTCGACACCTGTCATTCTTTATCCACCTGAGTGTGTAGACGAGATACGACAGCCGATTCGTAGCCCTCATTAGTCAGGTCGCTGTGGGCTCTGCTCCCAGCTGAAATCAAAGGCGAAGCGACCACATCCAGCATAGTCGGCAGTCTCCATCCGTGTGTACGTCGCGGAACCCTACGGCGAACACGAATCGATCTGAAAAAGCTTATGAATTTCGAAATCAGGGCAATTCCTCCAGCCGAATGAGGGGCGTTAGCCCGCGAAAAGGAAAGGTAAAACAAATGCCTCTAATTCAAATATTGGAAGTTCTGATCGTAGTGGGAGTCCTCCTGTGGCTAGTGAATCGCTTCATCCCCATGCAGGGATCTATCAAGTCAATTCTGAATGGCGTCGTGGTCATTGCGGTCGTCTTGTGGCTGCTGAATGTTTTCGGGCTGTTTCATTCCATTGCACGCATCCACGTCGGCACCTGAAGATCGGCTTATAAGAAAACGCAATTCACTACGAACACAAAATCGAACCCGCAATACGGCAGGAATCTGCCTCTAGGAGATGCTTTGAAGAATAGTCTTTGGTTAGCGGTCGGTCTCACGCTCGGTTTGAGTGCTTTTGGGCAGACCAATTCTCAAACCAACTTAACTGTAGAGCCCATGGCGCACACGCCGACATTTAGGGTCACTGTGGTCAGCCGCAGTGTGAAGGCCGTGAACTATAAACACCGCGGCGGCGCCACGAAGCTCGATTTCGCGGGTACCGATCTGATGCCTGCAGCCAATGGCCAAGCCAAAGTGGAGAGCAAGAAAGGCTACATCGAAATCGAAGTGGAATTTGGCAACCTGCAAAAGCCCACGACTTTCGGCAATGAGTACCTGACCTACATCCTGTGGGCAATCTCGCCCGAGGGCCGGGCAGTCAATCTAGGAGAAGTCCTGGTGGGTGGCAACCACCGCAGCAAGCTGGACGTGACCACGGATCTCCAGGCTTTTGCGCTGGTTGTTACCGCAGAGCCTTACTATGCGGTTCGCCAGCCCAGCAACGTAGTCGTCCTCGAAAACGTGGTCCGCGGAGATACCAAGGGAACCACTGAGGCGATGGAAACCAAGTACGAACTGATGGAACGCGGCGGCTACATTCCTACCGGCTACAAATTCGATCCGGTGGTTCTGAATACCAAGCTCCCGCTGGAATTCTTTGAAGCGCGCAACGCGTTGCGCATCGCGCAGTCTGAGGGAGCTGAGACGTACGCCAATGACAGCTACCAGCACGCTGTTCAGCTCATGGACAAAACCGATCAATACGCCACCAACGGCCACATCGACAAAAAGCCGCTGATCGCCGCAGCCCGCGAGGCAGTGCAGACCGCCGAAGATGCTCGCGCCATCGCGGTCAAAAAGATCGAGCAGGAGCGTCTGCAGAACGAACGCCAAGCCGCCGCCGACGCCCAGGCGCAGACCCAGGCACAAGCGGATGATGCTACCCGCCGAGCGCAACAGGCCCAGTCTGACCAGGCTCGAGCAGAGTTAGCCCGGGCACAGGCGGAGTCAGACACGGCAAAGGCCCGAACCGACGCCGCAGATGCACAATCGGCGGCAGCAAAGGCCAAGTCCGATATGGCGGATAGCCAGGCTGCCTCGGCAAGCGCACTCTCGGCGGCACAGGCTGATGCTGACCAATCCAGACTTTCGGCGCAGCAGTCCCAGTTGACCGCGCAACAGGCGGAAGCCGACAAGGCAGCCATGCGCACACGATTGTCCGAGCAGTTGAACAAAATCCTTCAAACCCGCGATAGTGCGCGCGGCCTGATCGTCAGCATGTCTGATGTTCTGTTCGACACGGGAAAGTACTCGTTGAAGCCGGGTGCACGCGAGAAGTTGGCGAAGGTCGCCGGCATTCTGTTGGCCTACCCAGGACTCAACATCGAAGTCGGCGGCTACACCGACAATGTGGGCGGCGACGCTATGAACCAGACGCTGTCGGAGCACCGGGCCAGTTCGGTCCGCGATTACCTGGTGCAACAAGGCGTGGCGACTAATTCCGTCAGTTCGAGGGGCTTCGGCAACACTTTGCCGGTGGCCTCCAACGAGAACTCTTCCGGCCGGCAGCAGAACCGGAGAGTCGAACTTCTCGTGTCGGGCGAAGCCATTGGCAATCCTGTTAACGCGACGACCGGAACCTTGCGCTAATGCGAGCGATCGCAGGCCAGTATTGGAGGTACTAGTTATGAAAGTCATGGAGATTACGAGCACCGCCGCTCTGTGCTTGCTTCTCGGAATTGCGGCTCCTGTGTACGCACAGCACGAGCAGCAGGATGAAAGGCAAGGCCATCCCGAGCAACAACAGGGCAAGCCCGAACAAGCGAGGCCGCAACAGCACACTCAGGAGCCGAAGCAGTCCAATCAGAACAAGCAACAGCATGCTCAGCAGCGGCAGTCGGATCAGAACAAACAACAGCAGCATGCCCAGCAGCAGCAGTCGGATCAGAACAAACAACGGCAGCATGCCCAGCAGCAGTCGGATCAGAACAAACAGCAACAGCATGCTCAGCAACAGCAGCGCTCCGACCAGAACAGACAGCAACAGCACGCTCAGCAACAGCAGCGCTCCGACCAGAACAAACAGCAACAGCATGCTCAACAACGTCAACGGCCGCAACCTAGTCAACAACAGCAACAAGTCGAGCAGGCGGCCTGGCAAGAGCATCGTGCACGAAGCTGGCAGTCGGACCACCGCAACTGGCAGCAGCGAGGCGGGTACAGCGGCTATCGCATTCCGGACAACCGCTATCGAGGATATTTCGGCCCGGACCACGGCTTCCGCATTTACGGGCTGCCGTTCCTGGTCGTTGGCGGATACCCACGCTTCCAGTACCAGGGCTATTGGTTCAGCGCGGTTGACCCATGGCCGGAGTACTGGGCGAATGACTGGTACGACACGGACGACGTTTACGTGACCTACGTCGACAACGGCTATTACCTGTTCAACCGCCGGTATCCCAACGATGGGATTGCGGTAAGCATCTCGATGTAGCTGTCGATCAAACCTGGAGCTGCTGTCTTGTTTCCGGCAGAACCCGGGCGAGGCGGCGGCGCCGCTCAGCGGTCTGACGCTGAATCATGAACACTGCGAGGAGAAAAGTATGCTTTGGACAATCTTTGTGGTTCTGGGGATTTTGTGGCTTCTAGGCTTCAGTCTTCACGTGGGCGGAGGTCTCATCCATCTGCTACTCGTGGTAGCGCTGGTGATTCTGGTTTATAACCTTGTGACCGGACGCCGAGGCGCCGTATAGGCGAGATGCAAGAGAAGGAAAATCAAATCTATACTCAGCTGGGAAGCGGCAGTCGGAGCCGATTCCCAGCATTTGTTCAACGATGTAGTTCTTCTGGCTTTGCTACTTCTTGGCCCGATGATCTGTTCAGCATGTGCTCCCCGGGTACGGTCGAGAGGAGCCTCCAACGTCCGTGGGTGCCGGTTTCTTCAGCGCGGCCCTGATTTCTCAGCGCCTCTAACGCCATGCCGATGGTCCGAGCGGTTTCTCGGAACCGCATCGCCAATTCCCCAGCGCCCAGGACAACCGACGGAGAGCCGTAGTGCTCTTGTCTCATGCGCCCGTATTCGGCGATCGCGATAGCGAGTTCGTCCGTCTCTTGCCGACCATATGGCTGCACAGGCGATTCGAATCCAAGGATTCTTGTTTTCAGGTGCGCGATGCTTTGGCGGATTTTTGAAAGGTTCATTCTCTGCTCGGGAATGGCGGAGGGTAGCTTCGCTCAGAACTGGATCGTCCACCGGAATGCGCCCTCACACCCTCGGGGATAAAGGTGCGCCCCCACTTTCCGGTGCGGAGCGACGGGCACGCGCAGTAGTTTTTCCGCGGGCCCTACCCAGACCCAGGCGGTTGAAAGGTTTCCCGGCGGCGGCTGTGCGGGTCGTATTCTGCTGCTCCCATTGCACGCTCAGGAC
The DNA here is from genome assembly GCA_963745435.1 of uncultured Acidobacteriota bacterium. GTDB lineage: Bacteria > Acidobacteriota > Terriglobia > Terriglobales > Acidobacteriaceae > Gp1-AA133. The sequence continues at coordinate 521,704 of CAVUXK010000015.1, forward strand.
GAAATGTATCGTGGCCCCAAGGAAGTGCTGACCATCGGACTTGATCGCGATGGCGTCGACGGACTTCCATGCGTCCTCGGGCAGTTCTAAATTGTCACAAACCATCACAATAGGTATTTGGGGCTTTACCTGCTTGATTTCAGAGGCCACGACCGCACCGTTCAGCAATCCCAAGTGGTACTCCATTACGACAGCGTCGACTGGCTGCGACATCAACAGGCGCAGGCCCTCCTGGCCGCAGGTTGCAGTGACCAGACGGTATCCCTTCTCCTCCAGGTGCATTAGCTGGTCGGGATCTCGGTGTATGCAGAGTAGTGTGCTCTGAGTCGACATTATGTCTACTCTATTTAAGACAGCCGACCCGCGCAAGTCTGTTCAGAATTGCTCAATTCGAGTTTGTCCCTGGTTGGGAGAACGGACCAGGGACAAAATAAAAAAGGGTGCCCAGGATCTTGAGACTATGGGCACCCCTTGTAGTCAGCTACTTAGACCGGCTTTACGTTCTCTGCTTGAAAGCCTTTTGGGCCTTTCGTGACATCGAACTGTACTTGTTGGCCTTCCTGCAAGCTGCGGAAGCCGCCCGCCTGAATCGCCGAGAAATGAACGAAGACATCCTCGCCACTCTGCCGGCTGATGAAGCCAAAACCTTTTGCGTCGTTAAACCACTTCACTGTTCCTGTTTCCATTGGTGTTTCCTTTTTCTATCTGAATTGTCTGCTGAGAAGAGTCGCTGCCGGTGAGAAGAGGTGACGCTGGTTGGCGGAACCGATTTTCAACTGGGAATGATCCAAACTTAGCCGATATCGGGTTGGATGCATCTCGTCTGGCAGACGACTCGGAATATTACAAAGCCCGCCGGAAACACTCCCTCGATCGCATTGGCATTGTGAGTCTTTTTGACCAGACCGATCGTGATCCTCCCTATAGCATCGGAATTGCCTGTTGTTGTGTCCGAACCGGTCATTGCAAAGGACTTTACCGGGTGCACCGTTGCCCGCATGGAGATTTATGAACCGAGTTCTTGGTACTCTTGCAGTCCTGCTGGCACTGGCACTTTCTTCCTTGGCGCAGGACACGAGCGTCCGAAGCGATAGAGTCCCCGTGGCTGGGCAGGATGCGACCGCCAATTTCTCAGCGTGCCAGCACGCATGGCCGGCATGCGATCGGGCGAAACTGACGGCGCCAGAATCAACCGAAATGGTGGCGATCGACCACCAGCGGAATATTTCGAATTGTCGCGAGGGCCTGGAACCGTGCGATCGCAACAAGTTGAGCGATGCGGAACGCACCGCACTGGCGGTCGCCGACCACGAGAATAACGTCTCCGCCTGCAACAACGGCGTTCACTCCTGCAACGAATCACAACTTACTGTGCACGAAGCGCGCGCAGCGGCCGTTGCCGGCCACCTTCGCAACATCTCCGACTGCAAGGACGGCATAGGGTCCTGCGACTTCGCAACCCTCACTCCGTCCGAAGCCATCGAGGTGCGTACTGCCCGGGAACAGCGTAATACCAGCGATTGTCGTGATGGGATGGGGCTGTGCGACCGTTCCAGGCTGACTCCGTCGGAGGCAAAGGATGTCGAATTCGCCCAACACCAGCGCAATGTCACCAATTGCAAAAATGGCTGGAACGATTGCAACCGCGCAAGCCTGACCGCGCCGGAAACGCATGAGGTGGAGGCGGCCGAGCACGATCGCAATCTCTCCGATTGCAAAGCTGGTCGCGAGACCTGCCAATTTTCGAAGCTGAGCGAGAAAGAAGCCGGTGCCTTGGCTGGTGCCGAGAATGTCAGGAACTATCGGGCATGCCTTAAGGGCTTTGGGTATTGCGACCGATCCCGGCTCACACCGTCCGAGTCCAAAGCCATTCCTGACAATTCGTCCATGCCGCGGTAAAAATAAAACCAGACGCCAGCTTCTTGATCCCGCTAGTTCTGCATCTCAGCCGATGGATCGGTGAGGGCGACTAGTTGCCCAAGTGGATAGTCTTCCTGAGTGAGGGGAACTTCGGGAGCCGCATTGACGATCGTCATGATCTCGCCGCTGGCAACCCCCTGGATGGTCAGACATTGGCTCTCAACCGCAACGACTCGGTAGGTCTCCTCAAAAATCGCCATCGAGTTCCTCCTTAAAGTTGCTTGGTTGTGAAGCGTCCGCGGGAGCAGGGATCGAAAGTCGAGCCCTGAAGTGTTGCTGCAATTGAAGATGAATACTGTCAAGCACGCCGGCTGCCGTTTCCGGCTTTGTTCTCAAGGTTCGTCTCTTTTCAGTAACCTGTGCAACTGTCGTCGGGGCGGGCAAGGCACGAAGTAAGAAATAAATGCTCAATGAGTGGCCTATTTCCACCACGCACGACAGTCCTTATCGGAAGCAAAACAAGGCTCCGTCTCATCCGTCCACAGGGGGTTTTCTGCTTTCCAGGATTCTTTCTTTTCGAAGCCGGGCCACTTCTTCCTGAAGATCCATGATTCGCTCGAAGCGGGCATGACAATCGTGCAATTGTGTGGAGTTCAATGCAAATCCCTGCGTTAGAGCGTCGATTTGGAATGCGACCAAGTCATCGACTTCGCGTTTGAGAGCAAAGAATCGTTGTTGAGACATAGATGTGTGTAGCTGTGCCAGAAATTCTACTGAACAAGGGCGATCTACTCGTCCTGCGACTATGAATCAGCGTCGCTGTCGAAGCCCTCCGGAACACCGGCCAAACTAAGCGGCCCTCGATGTGGAATGGGAAGCTTAGTAGTTCGCCGCAGCCGGTCTAATACTTCATCTTTAACGGCTTCGCCAAAGATTGCGAACACAGCCCGCTTCATTCCAGCGAAGTTCCCTCGCCAAAATTCCGCTTCTCGACTGGCGCCGTGCTTCTGGTGCTCTTCATGAAAAGTCTGCAGGAACCAGACCAGTTGCTGAGTGAGGCGATCGACGGTCTCGGCGTTGGCAACACTCAGATTCGTGACCATGGCGACCCCTCGAAAGGTCTGCAAAGGGACGTTCAATCGCTATTGCCCCCTATTGCAGAATATTGGATGCTGCCGTCGGTATCTGTTCAATTAGGCTCGTTTTTCGTTGGAGATCTTCAGCAATTTTCGATCGCCGCACGCCGTATTCCTGGTGAGCAATGTTGCTCAGACTCGCGAGCGGTACACCTGTCAGTATTTGAGTTGCGTCAGCTCTTCCCATGGCCACGAAGTTGTTCTGGTGAATACGGGAAAAGGAGCGTCTATGCTCGGAACCATTTTGATCGTCCTCTTGATCCTGGCCCTGCTCGGGGTATTACCGAGGTGGAACCATAGCAGCAATTGGGGATATTACCCGACCGGCGGTGTGGGGCTAGTTCTGTTAGTGGTTGTAGTCCTTCTGCTGCTTGGCCGCATTTGAACATCGTGAACAAGGGTTGGTTACGACTTTCTGTTCGCGCGTTGGTCGTGTTCCTCATCGTCTTGATGTGCGCGGACAACTCGTTGGCATACTCCGTCCTGACGCATGAGGAAATCGTCGACCTGCTGTGGACGGACGACATCCGTCCCCTCCTGCTGAAGCGATTTCCGAACCTCTCGGAAGACCAGATCAAGGAAGCGCATGCTTACGCCTACGGAGGCGCCGTCATCCAGGATCTTGGCTACTACCCCTTCGGCAGCACCCAATTCAGCAGCCTCGTGCACTACGTGCGCAGCGGCGACTTCGTTCGCGAGTTGCTGCTCGAAAGTGAGGACGTGAACGAGTACGCCTTCGCCTTGGGCGCACTATCGCACTACGCGGCTGACATCGCGGGGCACCCGGCGGTCAACCAGGCCGTCGCCATCGAGTATCCGAAGCTGCGAGCGAAGTTCGGCAAGTCCGTCCGGTACGCGCAGGACAAGACCGCTCACTTGAAGACTGAGTTTGGGTTTGACACCTTGCAGGTCGCGAAGAATCGCTACGCCTCGGAGCAATACCACGACTTCATCGGGTTCCAGGTGTCCAAGTCCCTGCTGGAGCGGGCTTTCCCCGTCGTGTACGGCGTAGAGCTAAAAGACGTGCTTACCCACGAGGATCTTGCGGTCGGCTCGTATCGCTTCTCAGTCGGCCGGCTGATTCCACGAATGACCCAAGTCGCGCTCCAAACCCATAAGAAGGCCCTGATGAGCGAGACGCCCAATTTCGCGAAGCGCAAGTTTCTGTATCGCCTCTCGCGCTCCGATTACGAAAAATCATGGGGCAAGGACTACGTGAAGCCGGGTATCGGCACGCGGATCCTGTCCACGCTCTTGCGATACATGCCGAGAATTGGCCCCTTCAAGGGATTGGGATTCAAGAACCCGACTCCGCAAACAGAAGATATGTACATCAAGAGCATTAATGCCACTGTTGATCAGTACCGGGCCTTCCTCGTCCAAGTACGCACGAACTCTCTGGTACTCGCCAACTGCGATTTCGATTCTGGCGAACCCACGAAAGCAGCCGAGTACTCGCTCACCGACGAGACCTATGCCAAGTTACTGGCACAACTTTCCGATCGGAAGTTCGACAAAACGTCGCCGGAACTGCGCAACAACATTCTCGCGTTCTACTCTGACCTCTCCGTCGCGATCGAGACGAAGAAGGACGATGTTCGCTGGCAAAGCGTTCTGAAATCACTGGATCAGTTGAAAGCGGTTCCTCCGAATGCGATTGTCGCGGGCGACGTCACGCAGCGTCCCGCCCTCGTGCCAACGACGGAGCTTGCGCGCATGGAACCGAAAGCAATTATCATTGGCTTCGTCGGCGGGTTCATCAGCCACAACAACCTTGCACACAGTGAAGTTCAGCTCGCGGACCGGCTGCGCAAGGCTTACCCCACGGGTGTAGATGTTGAGACCTTTGAGAGCTACCACGGGGCGAAGGCCCGAGAGAAGGTACTGGATCTCTTAGACACGAACCACGACGGAATCCTCACATCCGGCGAGAAGCAGAATGCCCGCATCATCATTTACGGACACAGCTGGGGTGGATCGGAAGCCATTGCTCTTGCCCGAGACCTGGAGAGAGATGGCATCCCAGTACAGCTCACCATCCAAGTGGACAGCATCTCCAAGATTCACCAAGATGATGCACTGATCCCGACGAACGTAGTCCAAGCCGTCAACTTCTACCAGCGGAAAGGGCTTCTTCATGGACAAGCAGAAATTCGCGCCGCTGACCCAACGCGGACGAGTATTCTCGGAAATTTCCGATTCGATTACCAAGCGAGTGCATATAACTGTGGTGGATATCCTTGGTATGACCGCTTGTTCGTGAAACCTCACACCCAAATCGAGTGCGATCCGAGAGTGTGGAAACAAGCCGAGTCTCTGATCCGGTCGGATCTGCTGCCGACAATAGGGGCTGACGCGTCACAGTAGCGGGCCTACAACACCTGGATTGACGATTGAAAAGTTCCCCCAGTAGCTCACCCGTTGAAGCCTGTCGTGAGCTGACAGTTCTTTGGCGGTAGACAAAGGAACACTTATGACAGACAAACAGTGGACGGTGAAAGACTTGATCGAAGCCTTAAAAAAGTTCCCTGCAGAGGCGAAGGTTTACTACGAGATGGGTCCGAACGGCCCGGGGACGGTTGGGAAGGCGCAATACGTCAAGGCTTGGGGAGAAGGCGACGAGCTGGGAGTGCTGCTGGATCGGTAAGGTCGCTCGACAATCCTGGTTTACCGATTCTCGTTACAGGAACTTGCGACCCATACAAAAGACCTCGCATTCGTTGCCATAGCTCAACCATCGGTTCGATCAGCAACCCGTACAACAGTGTTCTCATCGGGTGCAGCATTAGTTTCCATGCTCCGATCAAGGACGTTTTGAACAGAGTGCCCAGTCTGACAGGCTATCTGCAGAATCGTTGCGTCAGTTGCTCAGCTGACCGGGACCGGTGAGGTGGTCCCGGTCGGCTGAACAATTTCTTGCAGAGGACATACCGGCAGATCTACTTCTTGTCTTCTTTTGCTTCTGCAACCCGAGCCTGCTGGCCCGCTTCGGATATTGCCTTCATGAAAGCATCTGCACTCTTGGGTGTCGACGCCTTACCCGAAAGAATGTTGCGGAACGTCATGTTCTTGCCGTAAATCGCACGCGTTGAGTCGTTGTCCTGCTCCACTACCGCACCTTCAAGCGTCAGACCGGCAAACACACCCTTGGAGCGGGAGTAGGTCAGCATTTCGGTGTTCATCTTCCAGTCAGTTCCGGCGGAGGCATGACGGCCAACCGGGCCCGCCGCTACTGATCCTTCGCCCGTGAGTTCAAACTTGCTGGAGAGCAGGTGCTGAAAGCCCTGATCGTTCATGACCAGCATGACCAGGTCGACGCCTTCGACTCCGATCTGCAATCCCCAACTTCCGCCGCCTACCGAGACAAATGCGGGAGCGCTCCAGCCGTCAGACGTGCGGCAAGTGGCGACACCGCGTCCGTGCTTGCCACCGATGATGAAGCCGCCTTTGATTAGGTTGGGAACCACCAGGATGCACTTGGCGTTGCTCAACACTTCCTCGGGAATGCTTTTGTCGGGTGTTGCCATGATCGAATGCAGAACTTCCACGGATGACTGTAGTCGCTCAACCGAATCTTCACGATTGGAGCCGGCCCAAGCGTAGGTTCCCATCATTCCCATACAGCCCATCAATAACAGTGAAATTGTCTTTTTCATGAATTTTGCCCTTTCGAAGTGGAACTAAGAGGAGAGGACTCCAGATGGGCTGACTTAGCTCAGAAGACCTGAAAGAGAGAGAAGAAGAGCCTCGTCTCTACTGTCATCATCGCTTAAAACCCAAATCTCAGGTGGTCTGAATTGCTCACTTCTGTTAGCCCCGGCAGGCAAGTTGCTTAAAACCCGGTCGATTCGCGGAATTGGTCTTGCAATGTGAGCAATCCGGCACAGTATGGTCCGCCATGGCGTGTCATGGTTGAGTATCTGCAACGGGAGACCTTTTGCTCGTGTGGACTTTGCTCACGCGAGTCAGCAGTCGTTAAGCATCAGGCGAAAGCCAGCAGGCTAATCGATGGCACCAATCCTTCCCTTCCGCGTTCGGGTTCGCAGACGGTTTGCCGCGATCACCCGCTGGTTTAAAAGGGTGCCGACGACGCTTGCAGAGAATCGCCCACAGATCCACTTGCAGAGGATGTGCCCGTTTTGCGGCTTGATTACACGACGCGACAAGACGTGCTGCCTGGAATGCGGGAAGTCTCTCAGCCCCGCTTAAGTTCAAAACGCTCGTCGCCGGTAAGCGGCGAACAGAAAGTCCGAGATTCAAAACGCTACGACTTGGGCGACGAATCCCTTAGGAGGAGGACCTCGATGAGAAAACAATACCTTCATCTTTCGGCTCACGTTTGTAATCAGTGCAATGGTCCCGCCGTGACTGGGTCGCTGACTGTCCGTGAGAATGAGATCTCCAAAGAAACGGAGATACGCCTGCTGGGCGAGGTCTGCCTATCATGTGGCCACACCCAACATCACGCAGGGAATGCGGACTTTGCCCGGCACTTTCCCCCAACCGAATGGCAACCAGTCGTTATTCCGAAGCCGATCGTTGCTGCACACAACGTCGAGCCCGTTGAACTGGAGCCGGCTTCGCAAGGATAAATTCAGGCTAGCTTCTTCACCCGTTCGCGTTCGACTTCCTGAGATTGCGTCGATGCGCTCTCTTTTTTCTCAGTTTGTTGGCCATTCGGTTTACCGAGTGCTTATTGTCCGACCGCGACAACGCTTTCGCTTTTGTCTCCTCGGTCTTGTCTTGTAGCTCAGCCATTTGAGTTTCCCCTTCTTGAGAGTTGTTGTGGTCGGTGATTTTGCCGGGCAGCGTCACCCTTGGGCGACTGGTCTTGACGTAGCGCGTTTCCCGGCGCGAAGTTGATCGGAAGTGAAAGCTTGTCCACAGGTGCTGCATCTCCAGGTGGCGTTTGATTTGATCACCCTAGCGGTACCCGGGACGAGCCGGCCGATTTCGCTCGGGCGAAAAGCCAGCACAAGTTCGCCGCCGCATTGCAGGCATTGACGTATAGCCATAGCCTTGTTCATACCACAAGCGGGGGTCGGTTATCTGAGCACAATCGCACAGTGCTCTGCCTTGGGACGAGAACAATGTCTGAAGAACGCGCTCACAGAAACCTTGAGAAGTCTTCTGAAGCGAAGAGCTTCGGCAGGAATTTTGATGAGCCGAGAAATCAGCGCTGTCTCGCATCCCCAGATCAGTCGTGCAGCACCACATTCAGCAGGGAACTGTGAACCTGGAGACCGCCTTCCACACCCCCGGCGTAGTCAATAAAGCCCATTTTCCGAAACCGGTTCATGAAGAAGCTTACGCGGGAGCGAGTGGTCCCCACCATGTCGGCTAAGGTTTCCTGACTGATCTTAGGGACGACGGGCTCGGGCACTCCCTCCTTGCCAAAATGAGCGAGCATCAGAAGAACGCGGGCCAATCTCTTTTCGCTGGAATTGAACAACTGGTCGACGAGGTCTTCTTCATAACGGATGTTGCGTGCCAGCAGATACGCCACAAACATGTCAGACAGGGCGTGTTCCTGGTGTAGCGCGTCCATCATTGCCTTTTTCTCGATCCGCAGAATCTGGCAGTCAGTCATGGCTGCCGCTGATCCCATGCGAAGTGCCTGGCCCGCGAGCGAGCCTTCGCCAAAGAAATTCTGCGGGCTCAATATTCCGATCGTGGCTTCCTTGCCAGTCTTCGAGACGACGGTGAGACGCACTTTGCCCTTTTGAATGTAGAAGACGGAGTCCGCCGCATCCCCCTGCGTGAAAATCCTTCTCGTCCGACCGACTGCCAAGGTTTTCCTGCCCTGGCCAATGGTGGCGAGGAAGCGGTCGGGATCGAATGCTCGATTTTTCTTCATCTTCGGGGCAGAACTCATTCAAACGGATTATAGTCCCGCGGATCAGAACCGCTAGCTGATCGAGCAACGTGGTCCTTTCCCTTCAAGTGCTCGCTCACGGGAATCGTCTCAGTGAGCCATTCTGCACAGTTTTTCAGAGGGACACCGTCGATTCTGGACGTGCAGTCGCTTAATTGAGTTCGAGGAGAAAGACGGTGCCATGCCTTTACCCATTCACGTCCACGTTGGTGCCATCCTGATCGACGAGACACCTCAGATAACCCAACTGCTTGGTTTTGAAAGCGAACGCTATTCGGGGAACTGGCGCCTAGTCAGGGCACTGAGCGGTTTCTCGCTGGAACGTAAAATCCGTGCCTCCGGTTGGAATTTCTTCTTCATGGCAACGGAGGTCAAGGCCATCATCATTGGGACGCTGGCGGCGAACAAGATCCAGAACGCGCTCAAGCGGATTCTACAAAAGGTGCGAGGGCAACACTTCAATTCCCTGGAAGTGACCGGCATCGATGAACGGCGGTTTCTGGGGCTGCGCTATGCTGTCGTCTCAGCGCACTCTCGGCACATCCAGCAGAGTTGTTACCTGGATAGTGTAGAGATACGTCGGACGTTTCAGCAGGATCAATCCTAGGTTTAAAACGCGCGGGGGAAGATCGACTATGGAGTCCCGCCAGCAGCGAAGCCGTATTCAATCTGAATCAAATCGGCTTGAGCATCGCGCATCAGGTCTGGCCATGACACAACCACTGCACACTCAAGGATTCGCCCCAGACTTCGGCTTTTGTTATTACTTTTCAGAAGCCGCTAAGCCCCGATCCCGATGCGGCTCTGTACGGGGTAGCGCAGTGCTCAGTTCACACTTCTCTCCCGGTTTAGCGCCACAGGTGGGACAACGAACCGCCAAGGCTGATACCTGCCTGATTTTCATAGCTGCATAATGCGCCTGGCGCTCGCGAACAAGATGGTCAATTGTGACCAATGCATACCCGCTAAAGTCGGCACTGTGTCCACTACTGGACAGTGGTGTTCACTTCGGAACGGGATTTGCGATGTTCTGAAGTTCCACTTCTTCTCTAAAATCTTTTTTCTTAAAGACTTTGCTGTGCTAGCCGCGATGGTTCCCCGCGTGCCGTAGCCTACGCCGTGGATATCGCCCGTCCAGAGTTCAAGGTTCAGAAACGCCGTCGTCAAACGGTTATCGGCTCGATTGTGGTTCTTTGTGTTGCGGTTGTGGCTTTCGGAGTTTCGCGGCTTAAGCCGGCGGCGCCTTCGGTCGAACGAAGCACCGTGTGGACCGACACCGTGAAACACGGATCGATGCTGCGCCAAGTGCGCGGGCCCGGATCGCTGATTCCCGCGCAGGATTCCGTCCGTCAAATTCCTGCCGAGACGGAGGCCACCGTCGTTCGCATCCGCATGCTGCCCGGATCTCAAGTCAAGTCCGATACCATCCTGCTCGAGATGAGCAACCCGCAGGCGGAGCAGGCTGCTGTCGACGCGCAACTGCAGTTGAAGGCTGCCGTCGCCGAGTACCAGAGTCTGCGGGTAAAACTCGAGAGCGAGTTGATGAATCAGAAGGCGGGCGCGGCTACCGTCAGCGCGGACCACGCGCAGGCGCACCGGCAGTCGGAAACCGATAAGGCGCTCTACGATCTCGGGGTGATTTCGGGGCTGGCTTATAAGTCTTCGAAGGAGAAGGCGGACGAGCTTACCACTCGCAACGATCTGGAAGGTCAACGTTTGAGTTCCAACGAACGGGCGATCGATTCGCAGATGGCGCAGCAACAAGCGAAGGTCGATCAGATGCGTACGCTGGCGCAGCTCAAGCAAAAACAATTGGACGCCCTCAAGGTGCGGGCTGGTATCGATGGAGTGCTGGTGGACCTGCCTTTGCAAGTCGGACAGCACGTTTCACCGGGCACGATGCTGGCCAAGGTCGTGGAACCGGATCACCTGATGGCGACTCTGAAGATCGCTGAAACGCAGGCGCGCGACGTGCAGATTGGCGAGCCCGCTGCCATCGATACGCACAATGGAGTGGTCGTCGGCACGGTGATGCGCGTCGATCCGGCCGTACAGAACGGAACAGTGACGGTTGACGTAAAACTAACAGGCGAATTGCCCAAGGGAGCGCGTCCCGACTTGAGCGTCGATGGAACCATCGATCTCGAGCGGCTCGACAACATTCTTTATGTCGGACGCCCCGCTGTGGGTCAGGAGAACAGCACGATTAGTCTCTTCCGACTTAGCGCCGACGGCAAGGAGGCTTCGCGCGTCCCGGTGAAGGTGGGCAGGGCATCGGTGAATTCCATCCAGGTGATGGACGGGCTCAAAGAGGGCGACACGGTCATTCTCTCAGACATGTCGCGCTGGGACACCAACGAACGAGTTCGGCTCGACTAGCCAGGCATGAGGAGTCAAATGAACGACACAGCACAGCCGTTGATTCAAATCGAGGGTCTCACCAAGGTCTTCTACACCGACGAGATCGAAACACATGCGTTGTCGGGAATTCACCTGTCGGTGAACAAGGGCGAGTATGTCGCCATGTCGGGGCCGTCAGGCTGCGGCAAGTCGACTTTGTTGTCGATTATCGGCCTGCTCGACACGCCCAGCTCGGGCCGCTACACGCTCAACGGGCGGACCGTCGAGAACCTTGATTTCGGCGAGCGGTCGCGCATCCGCAACCAAGAGATCGGGTTTATCTTCCAGAGCTTCAACCTGATTGGCGATCTGACCGTGTATGAGAATGTCGAATTGCCACTCACGTATCGCCAGAAGATGCCCGCCGCGCAGCGCAAGGCGCGGGTGATGGAGTCGTTGGAGCGCGTCGGCATGGCGCATCGTATCCGGCATTATCCTTCGCAACTTTCCGGCGGTCAGCAGCAGCGCGTGGCCGTGGCCAGGGCGCTCAGCGGTAAGCCGTCCATTCTGCTGGCGGACGAACCCACTGGAAACCTCGACTCGCGCAACGGCGAAGCGGTTATGGGATTACTGCAGGAACTACACCGCGAAGGAGCCACCATTTGCATGGTCACGCACGATCCACGTTTTGCGCGTCACGCACAACGGGAGGTGCACCTCTTCGATGGGAAGGTCGTGGCGGAAGAGGAATTGAAGAGGTTGATGCAAGAGGCGAGCGCCTGAACGCCTGGCAAAAGTTTTCGACCCGGATAACGCCAACTCGCGGAATCGCCCCGGTGCTGCACGATGAAGACCCTGACCCAGAACGTCCGATATTGTCTGCGTCTCCTGCGCAAAAATCCTGGGTTCATCGCGGTCGTGCTGCGTTACGAGTGAGGATCTTATGAATGGACTGTTGCAGGACGTTCGCTACGGATTGAGGCAATTGCGCAAGAGCCCAGGGTTCACCGCGATTGCTGTGATTACGCTTGCTCTCGGCATCGGAGCGAATACCGCAATCTTCAGCGTGGTCAATGGCGTTCTGCTTCGCCCGCTGGCGTTTCGCGATTCCGATAACCTGGTGCGAATCTGGCATACGCCACCGCAGAAAAGCTTCCCGGGCATTCCCACGTTCGCCGTGTCGCCCGCGAACTACATCGATTGGCAAAGCCAGAATCACGTGTTTGAGCAGGTGGCCATCGCGGGTTACCACGGGTTCACGCTCACCGGTGTTGACAAACCGGAGCAACTGGACGGAAGCGCGGTGTCGGCAAATTTCTTCTCAACCCTTGGCGTGCAGCCGATGTTGGGACGGGTGTTTACACAGGACGAAGATCAACCCGGGCATTCCAACGTGGTGGTGCTTAGCCATCGCCTGTGGCAGGAGCACTTCGGCGCCAATCGGGACATCGTGGGACGCAACATCACCCTCGACGGCGAGAGCTACCTGGTCGCCGGGGTGATGCCCCCGAATTTTCGACAGCCCGACTTTGCACAAATGTGGACGCCTATGGCGTGGACGGATCAGGAGAAAGCTGTCCGCGGGATTCATGATTATGGAGTGATTGCGCGTCTGAAGCCCGGCGTCGATGTCAAACAAGCACAGGCGGAGATGAATACGATTTCCAATCGGCTGGAGCAGCAGTATCCCGCAGACGACAAGGGTTGGGGCGCGCTCGTGTTACCTCTGCAGGACGATCTGGTCAGCGATGTGCGTCCTGCACTGCTCGTCTTGCTGGGCGCCGTGGGATTCATTCTGCTGATCGCGTGCGTGAACGTCGTGAACCTGTCGCTGGCAAAGACCTTCAGTCGCCATAAAGAGATCGCCATACGAACCGCGTTGGGCGCCACTTCCTCTCGGATCGTGCGCCAGGTTTTGGTGGAGAGTGTCCTGATAGCGCTGTGCGGCGGCCTGCTCGGGCTCACATATGCTCATTCCGGCGTTCGGCTGATCATGGCCTTCCTCGCGGACAAACTGCCTCATTCCGTCGATGTAAGTCTCGATCTGAAGGTTCTCGGTTTCACCCTGATCATTTCTCTTGTGGCCGGCATCCTAGCCGGAATTCTGCCCGCGCTGCAGCTGAGCCGGTCGAACGTGAACGAGGCGCTCAAGCAAGGATTTGGTCGAAGCGATACTGATTCCACCGGTAATCGCACGCGCAGCATCCTGGTGGTGGTAGAAGTTTCCCTTTCGCTGATGCTGCTGATCGGTGCCGGCTTGTTGATCCGCAGTTTCCAGCGGCTCCGCGAAGTGGATCCGGGATTCGACCCACATGGCGTGCTCACGGAGACCCTTGGTGTGTCGCGCTCGAAGTTTGCGCAGCCTTTGCAGCAGGTCGCGTTTTTCGACCGCGTGCTTGATCGGGTCCGATCCTTGCCGGGCGTGATGTCAGCGGGAGTGGTGGACTCGATTCCCCTGGGTGGAGGTGGGTCCCATGAGCCCATCGCTGTTGAAGGGTACCCCGTGGTACCGATGTCGGAGCAGCCCGAAGTCGATGTACGCCGGATCAGCGCGGGTTACGTCAGCGCCCTTCATATCCCGATCCTGCGGGGACGCGACTTCAATGACTCTGATCGGGCGGACAGCCCCGAAACCGTCCTGATCAGTGCTGCGTTAGCTCACCAGTTCTGGCCGAACGAAAATCCGTTGGGCAAGCACATCACACTCACTTTCTTTCCGGGACCTCCCCGCGAAGTGGTTGGCGTGATCGGAGACGTGAAAGACGACGGCCTCAATCAGAGCCGGGCGCCGGCAACCTTGTATGTGCCTTTGCCCCACCTGGGACCCTCGACCGGGGGACCTTGGAGATCGTACCCGATGACACTGGTTGTTCGGTCGTCTTCCAATTCCACCGGTGTCGTGTCGGCGGTTTCCGCGGCCGTTCAGGAGATTGACCGCGAAGTTCCCATTCGCGACGTGCTGACGATGGATGACCTGGTTGCCAATTCGCTGACGCAACAGCGCTTCAACCTGCTCCTGCTCGGAGCCTTTGCCGGACTTGCGCTGGTGTTGGCAGCGATCGGCATCTACAGCGTGCTGTCCTATAGCGTGCGGAGGCGCATTCAGGAGATCGGCGTGCGTTTGGCGCTAGGTGCGTCCCTGCCCGACATCTTCCGCATGATTGTCGTGGAAGGCATGAAGCCGGCCTTACTCGGGGTGACACTGGGCGCAGTGGGAGCCCTGGCGCTTGGGAAGGTTATGGCCAGCTTCGTATACGGTATTAAGCCGACCGATCCTCTGACGTTTATCGCGGTTGCACTCACGCTTGCGCTGGTCGCATTGCTCGCGAGCATTGTTCCTGCGTTCCGCGCGGCTAGGGTCGACCCCATGGTTGCACTGCGTTACGAGTGAGGCTTTTTCGTGAAGCCAGGAATCGAACAGCTGCGGAATGCGTGGCGCAGGTTACGGACGAAACGGCCTGCGTCTGAGGCTGGCCCGGTTCCGAGGAGACGATCCGAGCGAGTTCGCTTCGGCCCATTCGATGCGGACCTACACACCCACGAACTTTGGAGGGACGGCACCCGTATCAAACTCGTTGGGCAGCCCTTCGTCGTTCTGGAGATGTTGTTAAAAAGTCCGGGCGAGCTCATCACGCGAGACGAACTGCGTGCGCGCTTGTGGCCGAGTGACACTTTTGTGAGCTTTGATCACGGCTTGAACGCCGCCGTGAACCGGCTGCGGGAGGCACTAGGAGATTCCGCAACGGAGCCCAAGTTTGTCGAGACCCTACCACGGCGTGGATATCGATTCATTGCCAAAGTGGACCGCCGCCACGTCTTCGAATCGCCGCAGCGAGTTTGGACCGGACATGGTAAGACGGCACGCGAAGGAAGGCTAGCGAGAGGAGTGAAAGCGATGAATGGACTATTGCGAGATGTTCGCTTTGGCTTGCGTCAACTTTACAGAAGCCCGGGCTTTGCGACGGTCGCCATTCTTACGCTCGCGCTTGGCATTGGGGCGTCGACCGTTATTTTCAGCATCGTCTACAACGGCGTGCTCTATCCGTTTCCTTATCGCAGTGCCGAACGATTGACGGCGATCATGGTTGAGGACACGGAGGAGAAAGGCGGGCGGGGCATGTTTCCGCTCAGCGATGTGAAGGCGCTGCGCGAGGGCAACCACACATTTGAGGACATCCTTGCTTATGGCCTCTGGTACGTGAAGTACTCCAAGGGAAATACGGCCGCAATGCTGAAAGGTGTGGGGGCGACCCCAGAGGCGAAGGACTTTTGGGGCGTGCCGCCGCTGCTTGGCCGCTGGTTCGGCCAGCAAGATGTGGAATCTGGAGCGCCTCCTGTCGTTCTGCTCAACTATCGGTTCTGGAACAAGGAGTTCCACGGCGACAGGAATGTGCTCGGCCAGACCATGATGCTCAACGGCAAGGGCCGAACCATTATCGGGGTCATGCCACCCAGGTTTCAGGCAGTGGGAGCGGACTTGTACATGCCTGTTTCATGGACGCGCCCGGAGCCGGTCCGTGGAAAGTTCGAATGGGATGTGGATGACCCGTTGTATTTCTGGGCCACAGGAATTTTGAAGCGCGGTGTGACGCTGGAAACTGCGGCAGCCGATGTGGATGTGATCTTCCGTCAACTCGCGCCCAAGCATCCCGACGATTATCCAAAAAAGTTTCGCGTGGTCACGAAGTGGCTGAACGATGTGATCATGGCGAACTTCAAGCAGACGTTCTTTCTACTATTCGCGGCGGTCGGTCTGTTGCTTTTTATTGCCTGCAGTAACGTTGCCGGGTTGCTGCTTGCTCGCGCCAGCGCGCGCACCAGAGAAATGGCATTGCGGGCTGCGCTGGGCGCAGGACGCGGCCGGCTTGTGCGGCAACTCTTGTCGGAGAGTCTGGTGCTCGCCATGGCTGGATGTATGTTGGGTTGCCTGCTTGCTTATGCCGGGATGAAGGGAATCATGCTTCTACCCCTGCAGTCCATTCTGCCCATGGAATCGGAAATCGCGCTGAGCCGCCCCGTGTTGCTGTTCGCGATCGGCATTTCTCTGGTGGCGACCGTGTTGTGTGGCATGGCGCCCGCATTCCACATCATTCGCGGTGACCTGCAGAGAAAGTTGGCCAGCACGGGGGTGAACGTCGGTGCTGTATTCCAACACAGCCGCTTTCGCTCCGGCCTGGTAGTCGGGCAGGTGGCTCTTTCATTGATTCTGCTGACGGCCGCGGGCCTGATCGCCAGAAGCTTCTTCGCATTGACCCGCGTGGACCTGGGGGTGCAGCCGAAGAATATCTTCACCGCGGATGTCCATTTCCCTAAAGGGCGATACGCGAAAGCCGAGGAGAAGGTCGAGTTCTTCAAGCGTCTGCTCCCACAACTGCATACTATCCCCGGCGTTGTCAGTGAGACGGAGTTGATCGGTATGCCGGTATTGTTCGCGCCTGACGGCGATGTCACCATCCCCGGCAAAGCTCACAAGGACCGATGGAATTCGCAGGTGGAACTATGCAGTGAAGGTTACTTCTCGACCCTCAATTTGCACTTACTGAGGGGCCGGCTGTTGACTGAGAACGACGTTCAATCAGCCCGCAGAGTAGCGGTTGTCAGTGAAAATCTGGCGCGCAGATTCTTTGCCGGCGAAGACCCCATTGGCAAACAGATCAAATTCAATGTATTCGACGAAATTCCCGAGACACCGCGCGACGCCTATTTCGAGATCGTGGGCGTGGTCAACGACTCCCGCGGGGTCGACTTCAACGACAACTACCCGAGATTTTCGGAGCCCGCAAGGACGACGCCCAGGGGGTACGTCCCGTATTCCTTTTCGGGCTTCGGCGACCGCTCGATCGCGATGCTGACCCGTGTCCCGCCGAACCTGATCGTGAACAACGTACGGCAAATTCTTTGGTCGATGGATCCGGATGTGGTGCTGGTGGGATCGGAACTGAGCGGAGGCACATTTGCATTCAGCGATTTCCTGGACGCGTTCTTGTATGACAAACCGAAGTTCGCTGCCATCGCGTTCGCGGCTTGTGCTTCGCTTGGATTTCTTCTGGCCATCATCGGCCTTTTCAGCGTGATGACGTACATCGTGTCGCTGAGAACTCACGATATCGGTATCCGTCTGGCTTTGGGCGCATCTCGCGAAGCAATCCTGCAATTGATTTTGAAAAAGGGATTGGCGCTCATCGTCGCGGGAGTGGTTATCGGCATGGCTGCAAGCCTTGGCCTTACGCGGTTTCTGGCCAGCCAGCTCAGCGGAGTATCGGCCACCGATCCCGTGACTCTGATCGGAGTTGTGGTCGCCATGATGCTGGCAGGGTTGTTCGCGTGTTTCTTGCCGGCACGCCGCGCCACGCTGGTGGAGCCGATGGCAACTCTGAGGAACGAGTAAGAAAGGAGGCACAGCGCAATGACTGAACTACTACAAGATGCCCGTTACGCCTTGCGCCAGATTCGCAGGAATCCCGGTTTCGCCGCCACGGCCATCATTGTTCTCGCCCTGGGCCTTGGATCCACCACCGGCATGTTGGCCATTGTGCAATCAGTGCTCATGCGCCCGCTGAGTTACCGCGCCCCGGAGGAGTTGATGGCCGTCGGTATTTCCGATCAGGCAACCTCCACGTCCGACCTCTCCTACCCTGATTTTCAGGAGATGCGGCGCAATCTTCGCTCCTTCGACGGTATCGCAGCTCATAGCGAAATGGCTTTAGCAGTGCAAACACCGGACGGCGCCCAGATGCTCCTGGTTCCTTCCGTGACGGCGAATTGCTTTGATCTTCTGGGAGTGCGCCCGATGTTGGGCCGTACGTTTCGCCCGGAAGACGAAGGCCTGAACGTCTCCGCCGCTATCGTCAGCCACGAGTTCTGGCAGCACTCTCTGCATGCCCGCCCGGACGTGATCGGCTCCTCGCTGCGAATCAACACGGACCTGTACACCATCATCGGCGTGATGCCCCCACGGTTTTCCTTTCCACTGCAGAGTTCTGGAGTATGGACCGCACTCCAGATCACTCCGGAAAACAAAACCAGGTACGGCTTTGACACCTTCAGCGTGCTTGGTCGTTTGCGGTCAAATGTCACTGCAGAGCAAGCCCGCAGTGAGGGCGAGGCTTTTCTGCGCCACAATCCGGTCAAAGGTAAGCCCTCCGCCCATCTGTGGCTTTATCCCTATCAGAACCTGGTGACCGGGGATGAGAAACCGGCCTTGCTGGCCCTGCTCGGCGCCTGTTTCCTGCTTCTTGTGATCGCCGTCGTCAACGTAGCGAACCTGCAGATCGGACGCGCGACGCGCCGTGAACTCGAGCTTGCCGTGCGTGCTTCCCTCGGTGCTACCCGCTTGCGCATCTTGCGGCAACTCATCGTCGAGAGCCTCGTTCTCTCGTTCGCGGGAGCTGGGATCGGTTGGGTGCTGGGAATGACTTTCGTCCAGACGGCTCGCCGACTCTTCAGCACGTATCCACGCTTTGACGAATTGCGGCTAGACGTCTGGACATTTATCGGCTGCGTGCTGCTGACCTCTGTTTGTGGAGTCGCTGCGGCGCTCGCGCCAGCCTGGCACATCCTCCGTCGCAATCGCTCACTTTCGCTGCAGCAGGGAAGTGCCGGACGTGCTAGTCGACCCCATCGCCTGAGTGGTGTGCTGGTGACAGCAGAGGTCGCTCTCACCTGCATTCTCCTGATTACTGCAGGACTCTTTCTTCGGACTTTCCGCTCGCTGCAGCGCGTCCCACTCGGCTTCGACGCGAACCACGTTACCACCTTTCTCTTGTGGCCTCAGGGCGGTGACATAGCGATTCCGACAGCGCGCCGGGCCTACAAGCAGACCATGGATCGCCTGCAGTCTCTTCACGGCGTTCAAGCTGCGGCCATGATTACATCTCTTCCGGTTTCTAAATTTCAAGTCACGCTGGACGGAAGCATTTCGATTCCCGGAGTTGCCCCGTTGCCGGGGAAGGACAAACCATTTGCTCGCTTCCAGGCAGCCAGTCCCGGCTATCTGCGCGCCATGCAGATTCCGCTCCTCAGCGGCCGACCCCTCGCAGACACCGACATCAACCCGAAACAGTTGGTTGGTATCGTGAACCATGCCTTCCTTGAAAAAAATCTTCCTGGAGTTGACCCGATCGGCCAGCAGATCATCATGGAAAGAGATCCGGGAGACACGGAGGACCTTCTCCCTCACGTCACCATCGTTGGAGTCTATGGCGACACGGTCCAGCGCAACGAGATCGGCGGCCTGCCGGAGCCGGAGGTCCTCGTTCCATATCAGCAACTGCCGGTGGAGGGCATGTTGCCGCATTACATGGTGGCGTTTGCGGCATCGTTCGCCGTTCGCAGCGATGGTTCACTTGCAGCCGATGACATCCGCAACGTAGTGAAGACCGAAGCACCCGAGTTCGCCATCGACAACCTAGAGCCGCTCACCGGTACCGTGCAGTCCCTGCTCAACACGCGTCAGCTTGCCATGGAAATCACTTCCGGTTTCGCCTGGGTCGCTCTGTTGCTTTCGGCCGCCGGCCTTTACGGAGTGCTCGCCCATCTCGTCGGCCAGCGTGTACGCGAAATCGGCATCCGTCTGGCTCTCGGCGCGACCCGCGAAAACGTGTTTTCCCTCATCGTTGGCCAGGGGTTGTGGATGGTAGGTGGTGGCCTTGTGCTCGGCTTGATCGGAGCGCTGGCCACCAGTCGCGGGATCACCGGCTTCTTGTTCGGTACTTCCGCATACGATCCGCTGACTTACGTGGTCGCGGGGGCCGTTGTGGTCGGGACCGGCACGCTGGCAATCCTTCTGCCCGCCCGTCGCGCGGCGAAACTCGAACCCATGGATGCTCTTCGCTGTGAATAGGTGACGAATGAGTGACGGAGAGAGTGCAATGATCCGACTGAACAATATTGAGCGTGCCTATAAAACAGGAGCCGGCCAAAGCTGGGTTCTGCGCCGCATCAACCTCACGATCGAGGCGGGAGAGTTCGTAACGATCATGGGCCCCTCGGGGGCGGGGAAGTCATCTCTGCTAAATGTTCTCGCGTTACTCGACGACGCGTGGGCAGGAGAGTTTTGGTTTCGCGGGCAGGCCGTTCACGCCATGAAGCGCAAGGAGCGTGCCGAACTCGCCAAGCGCAATGTGGGGGTGGTATTCCAGAGCTATCACCTGCTCGACGACCTCACCGTGCGCGAGAACATCGACTTGCCGCTTTCCTACAAAGATTTTCCAGCGAAACAGCGGCAAAGCCTGCTGGCCGATGCGTTGGACCGGTTCCAGATCGTCGCCAAGAAAGACTTGTTCCCCAGCCAGCTCTCCGGAGGCCAGCAGCAGTTAGTCGGGGTCGCGCGGGCCGTGGTGCACAAGCCTGCTCTTTTGCTGGCCGACGAACCTACCGGCAACCTGCATTCCTCGCAGGCCAAGGAGATTATGGAACTGTTCCGCGAACTGAATCAGCAGGGTACGACGATTGTGCAGGTCACACACTCGGAAGCCAACGCAGCCTATGGGAACCGTGTTGTGCAATTGCATGATGGATGGATGGCAAGCGACACCGCGGTGTCGCCCATGCCCCCGACGGCCGTGGGGTTGCGATGAGGCAAACGGTATTCATGGCTAGCAGAACGCTCGCAAGATTATTAACAATCGCGAGCCTGCTTTCGATTTTCGGCCTGGCGCAGTCGCGAACTGACTTCACCTTGCAGATGCCGCATTCCTACAATCCTCTGAGACCCTATACGCCCGACGAGGTTCCTGAGCCTGCGCTGGCGAATTCGACTCGCATCGATCAGTTGGTGCGCGATGGCAAGCTGTATCTCACACTGAAAGACGCGATCGCGCTGGCGCTCGAGAACAATCTCGATCTCGCGATTGCGCGCTACAACATTCCCATCGCTGACACTGATTTGTTGCGTACCAAGGCAGGAGGCTTTTTTCGTGGCGTGAACACGGGTGTGGTGCAAGGAACACCCGGTGGCGGTGTGGGAGGATATGGTGCTGGCGCACCGGGTGCTGGAGCTGGTGGCACTACTGGAGGCGCAGGAGGCGCGGGCGCCGGAGCCTCCGGACTCGTGCAATCCACGCTGGGCGCTGGCGCGCCGGTTGCTTCGTATGATCCAGCACTCAACGCGAACCTGGGCATCGAGCACCAGACCACACCACTCTCGAACCAGCGGATCTACGGCATTCCGTCTCTGCAACTTAATACCGCGCAAGTCAACGTGGGCTACTCGCAGGCTTTCCCGACGGGTACGACCCTGAGCTTCGAATTACAGAACAACCGGCAGACGACGAATTCACCGTTTACCATATTGTCTCCCGCGTTGAACTCGACTTTTCGATTCACGTTTCAGCAGCAACTGCTTGCCGGCTTCGGACTTGCTTCCAACTTGCGCTATCTGCGCATCGCACGTAACAACAAGAAGATCTCCGACATCGCTTTCAAAGATCAGGCCATCGCCACCGTCACGCAAATCGAAAATATTTACTGGGATTTGGTTGGCGCATACGAGGAAGCGCGTGTCAAAGACCAGTCGCTACAGTTTGCCAACCAGACGCTCGACAACGCGAAAAAGCAATTGCAGTTGGAGGCGATTCCGGCTCTTGATGTCATGAAGGCTGAAGCGGAGGCTTCCAGGCGCGATCAGGAACTGACCGTCGCGCGAACGACCTTGCAGCTGCAAGAATCGCTAATGAAGAACGCGCTCACGAAGAGTCTCGATGATCCGACCCTGGAAGAGATGCCGGTGATCCCGACGGACCGGAGCCAGACCAGCAGCGACGAGCCCAACACAAACACCCCGATCCTCGACTTGATCGGACAAGCGCAGAAGAATCGTCCCGAACTGCTGGAGACGGACGTTGACCTGGTCAACCGCCAGATCAGCCGGAAAGCCGCGCGCAATGCGCTGCTCCCGACGTTGTCACTTGTCGGTTTCTACGGTGGCACGGGCTTGGGGGGATTGGTCACGCCCGGCAACACCGCCAGCGTGCCGACTGACATCTCCGGAACCTGGCAGAACACCTTCAACAATTCCTCGCCCGACTACTACCTCGGCTTTAACGTGAACATCCCGTTACGTAACCGGGTGGCGAAGGCCGACCAGTACCGTTCAGAGCTTGAGTATCGGCAGGCGGAGCTGCGCAAGGAGCAGTTGCGCAAACAAATTCGTATCGAAGTGCGCAACGCGCAGTACTCGCTGGTGCAGACCCGTGCACGGGTGGAGGCGGCCCGCAAAGCGCGCGACCTGGCCCAGCGCACGTTTGAGATCACCCGTAAAGAACAGGAATTGGGTTCTGGCTCGAGCTACCAGACCATGACGGCGCAGCGTGATCTGGCGCTAGCGGAACTGGATCTGGTCACCGCTTCCACTACTTATCAGAAGGCGAAAGTCGAACTAGACCGCGCGACCGGCACGACTTTGGAACATAATGGAGTGCAGATTCAGGATGCCGTGACGGGCATGCTTACCGCGGCGTCCCCCTAGCCTATGCCAACTTCGGCCAAGCCTCACGCACCCGCGACCGCTGTGGATCAGCAACGCTCGAGCGGTGCCGGACGCGTGCTGGCCGCCGACGATCAGCCTCACGTCCTCGAAGCGCTGCAATTGCTGTTGCGGCCCGAGGGTTATCGGGTTGACCTCGCGAAGTCTCCGGCCGAAGTGCGCCAGGCATTGGGCACTGAGTTCTACGACGCCGTTCTGATCGACTTGAACTACACCCGCGACACCACCTCCGGACAGGAGGGCCTCGACCTGCTTTCGGAAATCGTCGGTATCGATAGCAGCCTGCCCGTGATCGTCATGACCGCGTGGGGCAACGTGGAATTGGCTGTCGAAGCGATGCGCCGGGGCGCGAGAGATTTCGTGCAGAAGCCGTGGGAGAACGAACGGCTGCTGGCGATCTTGCGGACGCAGGTCGAACTCCATCGCGTTCTGCAACAGGCCGAGCGGCTGGCGGCCGAGAATCGACTTCTGCAAGCGCAAGGACGCCCCGAGTTCATCGCTACGGCGGTTTCTATGCAACCTGTGCTCGACGCGATCGCCCGCGTCGGCCCCTCTGATGCCAACATTCTGATCACCGGCGAACACGGTAGCGGCAAGGAAGTAGTGGCCCAGACGCTGCACACGCTCTCGCGAAGATCCTCACGTCCCCTGGTTGCCGTGAACACGGGCGCTTTGGCGGAGGGGGTCTTCGAAAGCGAATTGTTCGGCCACGTGAAAGGGGCGTTCACGGATGCTCGCGCCGATCGCATGGGGCGGTTCGAACTTGCTGACGGCGGCACGATCTTTCTCGATGAGATTGGGAACGTGCCGGTGCGGCAACAGGCCAAGCTGTTGCGTGTGCTCGAGAGTGGAGAGATTGAGCGGCTCGGATCTTCACGATCCCGGAAGGTCGATGTCCGAGTCATCTCAGCGACTAACGCCGACCTGCAGGCGGCCTGTGCGTCCGGTCAATTTCGCGAGGATCTGCTATTCCGGCTTAATACGATCGAGATCCGCATACCGCCCCTGCGCGAGCGCCGCGAAGATATTCCCGCGCTTGCTTTGCATTTCCTGAGCCGCTACGCCTCCCGTTACCGGCGAGAGATCGATGGCTTCGATAAGCTTGCTCTGCAGGTTCTGAATCAGTATGCGTGGCCGGGAAACGTTCGTGAACTGGACCATACCGTGGAACGGGCGGTTCTCATGAGTCGCAGCCGTGAAATTCAACCGGCCGACTTGGGGTTGAACCTCCAGCGTACGCAAGGAGCGAACCTTGAAGAGTTGAGCCTTGAGGCGGTGGAAGCCGTCCTGATCCGCAAGGCTTTGCAGCGCTTCCAGGGCAACATTAGCCAGGCGGCCGAAGCGCTCGGCTTGAGCCGAGGCGCGCTGTACCGGCGCATGGAGAAGCATGGCCTTTAGTCCGCAGACCAGCGGCAAGGGATCATCAGGCAAGAAGCCCGGCAAACGACGCTCGCAGTATGAGCATCGTGTATGGTTTTATTCGTTCCTCGTCGCTTTGCCGGGGATCGCGGTCGCCATCGTCCTGATCTGCCTGCAGCCCTGGTCCACATCATCGAAACTTACGTTGTCGTTTACCATTTTGATCGCTTGGGCGATCATCGCGTTCGCGCTACATGAGCAAACAGTCCGCCCTCTGCAGACGCTGGCAAATGTAGTGGCAGCACTCCGGGAAGAGGACTATTCGTTTCGCGCGCGCGGGGCCGCTGTCGAAGATGCGCTCGGTGAGCTCTCCCTTGAGGTCAACGCCCTTGCCGATTTGCTTGCCGATCAACGCTTGCGTGCGATCGAAGCGACCGCTGTTCTGAGGCGGGTCGTCGAAGAGATTGACGCGCCTTTATTTGCGTTTGGCCCGGACCGGGTCATCAAGCTGGTGAATCCGGCCGGCGAGAAGCTCATGCAGCAAGCGGCCGGTCGATTGCTTGGCCGCACCGCCGATGAGACGGGGCTCGCTTCGTGTCTCGATATGCCGAACGAGGGACTGGTGGCATTGCCTGTGAATGGGTCGAACGTGCGCTGGGTTTTGCGGCGTAGCCGATTTCGCGAGAAAGGCCAGCCGCATACGTTGGTTGTCCTGTCGGACGTAAGCCGGGCTCTGCGCGAAGAAGAGCGTTCGGCTTGGCAGCGCCTGATTCGCGTGCTCGGTCATGAACTGAATAACTCGCTGACACCGATCAAATCAATCGCGGGGAGCCTGGGTGCAAGACTGGCCGATTCTCGAATAGATGCTGAGCAGCGCCGCGACTTCGAACGCGGACTGGCGATCATCGAAGCGCGCACCGCATCACTCAACCGCTTTTTGCAAGCTTACCGGAAACTGGCGCAGATGCCGCAGCCGGCAATGAAACCCGTGGGACTGCGTCCCCTCGTGGAGCGGGTTGCCATGTTGGAGACTCGACTCTTAGTCGCTCTTTGCGGCGGTCCCGAGATCGTGCTGTCGGTCGATTCTGACCAGATCGAACAGATGCTAATCAATCTCGTACGGAATGCTGTGGAGGCCGCTCTCGAAACTAACGGGACCGCAAGCGCGAAAAGCGGTGACGCCGTAGCCCCGGAGGTAAGTGTCCGTTGGACGGTCGAAGGCCATTACGTTGTGTTGATGATCGATGATAACGGGCCGGGACTGCTCAACCCGAGCAATGCTTTTGTTCCCTTCTATACCACGAAGCCCTCCGGCAGCGGGATTGGGCTGGCGCTCTCGCGGCAGATTGCCGAAGCGCACGGCGGATCGATTGAATTGTCGAATCGGAATGGAAATAGCGGCTGTCAGGTCCGTGTGAAATTGCCGCGTATTCGAGAATGACCGCCTTGCAGCTCCTGCAAGGTTCAGGAGAACGCATGAACGCACTCGCGCAGGATGTTCGCTTCGCGTTTCGCCGGTTGTGCAAGACACCCGGCTTCAGCCTCATTGTCGTGGTCACACTGGCTTTCGGGATCGGATCCACGACCGCCATCTTTTCTCTGGTAGAGGGCATTCTCCTTCGACCGCTGCCGTTCCGTGATCCCGACCGCCTCGTTCTTCTCGGAGATCATCTACAAAATGGGTCGGGCACGTCGGTGACTGCCCGCGAAATCGGTACCTATGCCGCCGCGAATGGCACCTTCGCGTCTACGGGAGGCTATACCCCCAACAGTTACGAGATCTCTGGTGGCGAAACTCCGGAAGAAGTAAAGGCCGCCCGGCTTACCACGGGCGTCTTTACGACGCTGGGGATCCGTCCGATTCTCGGCCGTGTGTTTACACAGCAAGAAGAGGATGCCCATGAACCATTGGCAGTCATCAGCTATGCCCTGTGGCTGACCCGCTATCATCGCGATCCCGGGATTCTCGGCGCCTCCATCACGCTCGATCGCAGGCCCTATTCGATCATCGGTGTAATGCCGCGCGGCTTTGAGTTTCCGCTGGAGGACGGCCTCCTCGACCAGGTTCAACTCTGGGTGCCGATAAGCTTGACGCCCGAGGAACTTTCCGACGAGCACGCGGGATTCTGGGGATACCAGATGGTGGCGCGCCTCAAGGATGGCGTCACCGTCAAGCAGGCATCGGCGGACGCCGATCGGGTCGCCCAGCAGATCATGCGTGATTTTCCCACCAGCCAATCTGCGATTCACATCCGGGGCGATGTAACTCCGCTGTTCGAATATGGCGTCGGGGAAGTCCGCCCGTTGCTGCGCATCTTGTCGCTTGCAGTATCCGTCGTTCTGCTGGCTGCTTGCGCCAATGTGGCCGGCCTGCTGCTGGTCCGCGCCATTCGTCGCAGGCGTGAATACGCTCTGCGCCTTGCTTTGGGTGCGAGTTCCGGCGCGGTTGTTCGCGAGTGTGTTGCTGAAGGCTTGCTGGTCGGTGTTGCCGGGGGACTGTTCGGTCTGGCGCTGGCGGCCATTGTGATCCGAACGACTTTGCACTTGCTACCCGAGTCAATGCCACGCATCGAATCCATCGCCATCGACGCAGGAGTCGCCGCTTTCGCGTTGGTTCTCTCGCTGGCGACTGGTCTCCTCTGTAGTCTTGCACCCGCATTTGGAGCTTTGCGCGCCAACCCGATCGAAAGTCTCAAGGTGGGAGGGCCGAGCGCCTCGGGCAACGCCAGCCACACGTGGCTGCGATCAACTCTGGTTGTCGCTGAGATCGCCGTGGCCTTGGTTTTGGTCACAACCTCTGTCGCTTTTTTACGGAGCTTCCAGAGGATGCGCGCCGTCGACCCGGGCTT
The DNA here is from genome assembly GCA_963745435.1 of uncultured Acidobacteriota bacterium. Taxonomy (GTDB): domain Bacteria; phylum Acidobacteriota; class Terriglobia; order Terriglobales; family Acidobacteriaceae; genus Gp1-AA133. Next base: position 548,608 of record CAVUXK010000015.1, read on the forward strand.
CCGCGCGGACCACGTAGTGTCCGCCAACTTCCGGTTGCCCCTCCCGAACTATCCAACGGCTGCCTCGGCGCAAACGTTCAATCATGCCGTGGTTGACAAGCTTTCAACCAAACCTGGAGTCGTTGCGGTGGGGATCGGAAATACCTTACCTGCGTCGGGTCTTATCCCGCAGTCTGCATACACCGTAGAGGGCGAGACCGCTGCTACCTGGAAATTGCGATTTGCCATATTTGCGACCACCTATGGCGACTACTTCAGCGCCATGCGGATCCCGCTGATCGACGGTCGTTACTTCACAGCAGAGGATCGTGCAAACTCACCGGCGGTAATCATCGTCAACAAGTCGATGGCTGATCGTTGCTGGCCAGGGCAGCGTGCGATCGGCAAGCGGATGCATGCCGGCAACCCGAGAAAAACGCTACCGTGGGCTACGGTCGTTGGCGTGGTGGCGGACACCAAGATGGGCTCGCGCGATGAACCGAGTGGCGATCAGTGGTATAGCCCGGTGGAACAACCCACCCTGCTAACCAGTCCTGACCCATCCGGAAAGCTGGCCGATGCAGCAGGCGGATTCATCACTCTGCGCTCCGCGTTACCTGCCGAGCAGATGACGCAAACTCTGCGGGCGAGCATCGCAGAAATTGACCCGCTTCTTGCTCTTGACCAGGTGCAGACCATGGACGACGCGATTGCCAATATCGAAGCGCCCAGGCGTTTCAACACCAGTCTCATCACCGGGTTCGCCCTGGGTGCTCTGCTGCTGGTCGTCACCGGCATTTACGCGGTGGTCGCCTTCTCCGTTTCGCTGCGCACCCAGGAAATTGCGATCAGGATGGCCCTCGGCGCCCAGCGGGCAGGCATCGCCCAACTCGTACTTATCTCAGGCGCAAAGCTGGCATTTGCCGGCTGCGTTCTCGGGGTGGCAGGTTCGGTGGCTCTGTCACGACTCGTTAGTTCGTTCCTGTTCGAAGTGAGTGCGACTGATCCGCGCATTTATATCGCGGCGGTTGGAACTATGATGCTGATGGTGCTGCTCGCCTCCGCACTTCCCGCGACGCGCGCAGCATCCGCCGAGCCGCTCGACAGCCTGCGCTCGATTTGAGGCGAGGACTCCCGCAACCAAGTCTGATGCGCCGGTGCAACATCGGAACCGCTTGCAGTGACGCCTGATCGCGGAAGTCGGGGCTACCACCGCTCCAGCAGAAACAGCGGGTGCGAAGTGTGTGTTGTCGATAGGAATTTCCACACGACACTTAGTGAACGGCGCTCGGACGGATGGTTTTTCCAGTCCCAAGTGTGAAATAGAAACAGGCGCCTTTCTCAACGTCGCCCTCTGCCCAGATCTCACCACCATGTTTCTGGATGATTCGCTTGACGGTTGCCAGACCAATGCCGTGTCCAGGGAATTCGTCAGTCGAGTGGAGACGTTGAAAGGGCTTGAAGAGCCGGCTTACAGACTTTGCGTCGAATCCGCTTCCGTCATCCTTAACGAAGTAAACTGCCCGGCTGGCATCGTCGCGGCGGCCGAACTCAATTCGAGCCGCGGGATGATGCGACGTATATTTCCACGCATTCCGCAAGAGGTTTTCAATCACGATGCGCAGGAGATGCGGATCGCCGAGCGCCTCGCCGTGTTCGGGAGCGACAAACTCTACTTGCCGGGAGGGTTCCGTGCGGCACAACTCATCCATGAACGAGCGCGCCATTGCAGCCAAATCTACCTTTTCGGAACGCATAGCGCTGGTGGTAACGCGAGACAGATTCAGGAGATCATCGATCAGTTCTGTCATGCGCTTGCCGCTGGAGCGGATGTGCTCGATGAGGTCGCGTGCTTGTTCGTCGAGTCCTACGCCATATTGCTTCAGCATCAGGTAGGCGAATCCGTTGAGAGCATCAAGCGGCCCCCGCAAATCGTGGGAGACGCTGTAGGAAAACACTTCCAGCTCGCGGTTGGCGGCCAGCAGTTCTCGTGTGCGTTCCTGGACGCGTTGCTCCAGTTCATCATGCGATTTCTGCAGTTCCTTCAGCATCTCATTGAAGGAATCGACCAGAACCGCGAGTTCATCCTTCTGCTCCACCTGGGCCATCCGGATGCTGTAATCCTTATCGCGGGTTACTTTCTGCGCCGTTTGGGCGAGCTCCACGATGGGCTGGGCCACCGATTTGCGAAACCGCGACGACACGAGAATGGCAGCCAGCAGGGAAACGACCAGGACGCCAAATGCGATCAGGGCGTAGCGATTGAAGCGCTGATTGATCTCGCGCAAGTCGGCGCGTAAATAGACATAACCGATCGTCTTTCCTTCGGAAACGATCTGCCGGACGAGGGTCAAATGGCGGTCGCGAAACCAGTGTTCCTCGATGTGGTTCGGCGGAAAGGGCGGGATCGTCGCTACTTGATCCAGGGGATCCCGGGAATACTGGGCCAGCGCTCTATGATCGGCATCAAAGATCGCCGCTGATTTGATGTTGCGCGCACCCTTCAAGGCAGACAGCGTAATGGCCGCGGTCTGCGGATCATCGAAAACGATGGACGAGACACTTGCCGAACTGATGAGTTGCGCTTGCGCGGACAGGGTGCGCACCATATCTTGCCGGAAAGTGATCTGGTCATAGGCGAAGAATCCGGCACAAGCCAGTACCAGCGCGACAAAACTCACGAGCATGTTCATGATCGTGAGCCGTCGCAAAATCGAACTGGTCTGCACCGTCGCCATTTACTTGCCGGCCTCGTCTTTATCAATCACCTTGAACGCAACTTTCAGAAGCTCGGAACTGAGCTGGAGATGAGATCTTTCCGCGGCCTTGCGGTTGACTTCGAAACGCACCCGTTCTTCCTGCACGCTCAGTCCGATCACGCCTCCGCGTTGGGTGAAACGCTTTAGGTCGCTGACAGTAAGAATGTGCAGGCGGTTGGCTTCGTCCAGAACCGGACGCAGGTTGTCTTCTTCGGAGGCGCTGACAAAAAGAATGTTGCAGGGTGCTGCTTGCTGAACGTGCGTAATTCTCTGGATGGCGATCTGCCTTCCGCCGATCCGCTCTCCTGCCACGGTGGAGTCCAGCACGCTGCCGAAAGGATCTTTACCCAGAATGCAAATCCGGAACTGGTCTGCATCGGTAGTGCGGTCGGGTGGCCAAGTTACAAATTTTCCGAAATTGTAAAGATAGGCTGCTTCGACCTGCGGTACGGTTGGCCGGGGGCCTTGTGTCCATGAAAGAGAAGCGCTGAAAATCACCAGCGTTCGCCAGATGATTTTGGAACGCGGAAGCTTTGCGATCGCTCTGGATCGCGCTGGGGGGCTGAGGCTCAGAAGTGCTGCGCGGGTGTTCACTGTTGCCAGGTTATTTTGCCGTAAACGCTTCGCTTGATTCCGACGTTCGGTCCCGGATCGCTTGCAAATTCAAAGTGACGCGGTTGCAGCAGGTTCTGCCCGACGATTGATAGTTCGATTGAAGGAAAAACTTTCCATCCCAGTCGAACATCGCCGGTGGAATATGAAGGAATATGCAGCGCCGCCAACGCGCTGACGTAGCGATAGTCGAGACTGAAGTTAAGTGCCTTGGTGAAGTCAATATCCGCTTGGGCGGTGACCTGATGTCGCGGGCTCGAGCCTTCGATGGACGGCCCGCTGCCGATGTCCAGGGAGTTCGGGTTCTTCTTGATCCGCATTTGCAGGAACGAGTACGACGATCGCAATCGCAAGAACGACAGCGGACGCCACTCCGGCGAGATCTCTAATCCTTTGGTCGTTCCATGCAGTCCGTTGCCGAATTCTGCGGGCAGCAGCAGATGGGTGGGAGCAGGGGAGTCCTCCACGAAGGGCGCGCCGAGGATGTCTTCGCTGAACAAGTTGTTGTAGTGGTTATAGAAGGCGGCAACATCAAAGAATATCTTCTGACTCAGCAGTTGCCGGTAGCCCAGTTCATAACTGTTCAGTTCTTCAGAGCCGAAATGTGGGTTTGCGCTGAAGCGTGCGAAAAAGGGCAAGCCGCCGGGTTGAAGGCCGATAAATCCAGTGAGATAGAAGGCTCTTTCGGCGGCAGAGGGGGTGCGTACAGCATGTGTGAACCCCGCCCAGAACGTCTGGCGTGTCGATGGCGTCCACGTCAGGCGGGCGCTGGGCTGCCACTGCAGACCGGTGTAGTTCGTCTTCAGCACTTTCGTTCCCACCGATAGCGAGAGTCGATCGCGCACTAAGCCGATCTCGTCTTCGAAAAATCCCGTGAAGAGCTCGTCGGTTCTGCTCTCAGGAAGAAAAAAGAGGCCCGAGACGACGGTTGGATTCTCGCCATCACTGAGTCTGGCGCCGAAGCCCCACGCGATCTGCTGCCGCGCCGGTAGCCGGAAACGATCAAGGAAGTCCAGGTCGTAGGTGTCGCGGATATCGGTGAAGTTCGGCTCGTGGCGGTTGGTCCGGTCGTAAAAGAACTGGACCTGAAAATCCTTGCCTTCGCCTTGCGTGTGCTGCCAGCGCGCAACCAGGTTTCCGCCGCCGAGCCGAGCGGTCCCATTCAGAATTTGCGAGTAAGGTGCCGTGTAGGTGACGGCAGTCACGCTCTCGCCCGCACCCTCGCCATAAATGTCACCCTGGACTGGTGAAAGCGTCGTGGTCGCCGCGTGCAAAATCCATGCGGAATCCGCCTTGTGCGGCACGCCACTCGTCGTAGTTGTCGTGGTTCGCATGAAACTCGGGTCCGCGATCAAAACCCATGGCATAGATCCGATAGTGGAAGTTGCCGGACCCGGCGCCATAACGCGCGTTGAGAAAGCCGTGGTCGACGCTTCCGCCGCCCGCGCTGATCAGAGCTCCATGTGTGTCCTTAGCGCTCCTGGTGATGATGTTGATCACACCGTTTACGGCATTGGGACCCCAGATCGTACCGCCGGGACCGCGAATGACTTCGATGCGGTCCACGTCTTCCAGCATGACGTTCTGCACTTCCCAGTAAGTGCCGGCCAGCAGCGTCGTGTAGACGGTTCTTCCATCAACCAGAACCAGAACGTCACGCGACAGGCGGCTGCCGAATCCGCGGATGCCAATCGACCACTTGTTGCTGTCAATACGCGCCACTTCCACGCCGGGCGCGAGACGCAAGACTTCTGGGATGTTGGTTGCACCTGAGCGCGCGATATCTTCCCGCGTGATCACATAGATCGCGGCCGCGGTCTTCCAGACCTGCTCGGGTGTCTTTGACGCAGTGGTGACTTGCACCTCGCCCAATTGCTGCAAGGTCAGTTGCTTGACTGGATTTTCGTTGGGATAAGGACCGGAGGTTTGTGCCGTGCAGGCACACACGCCAGCCACGAGGAAAAAGGGAATGAAAAACTGGAGAAATGCGCGTATGCGCAAAGCAGCCCAGCGCATCAGCGATCGGGGTTTCGAGGACGTGATCGTCAAGTTCTCTCGGCCTGACGTGGTGTGGCGCGTAGTGCGATGAGTCTGGTCAACTCATTGATCAGATCTTCCGGTTCTACTTCCGCCTTGCGCAACCACGAATCGACAATTGCCTCCTCCCCAGGCAGCGAGGCAAAACCCGACAACATTACGATCGGAATTCGAGGGCGCATCATTTTCATTTCCTCCGCCACTGCCGTTCCGTTCTGGCCAGAGAGCCAATAGTCCATGACTACCGCGTCCACGTGCGAGGACCGGAAAACTTCCATGGCCGAGCGCGCCGACTGCGCCTCTAATACGTGGAAGCCCGCTGACTCCAGCACCATCTTGCGCATCTTCAACTGAGCTTTCTCGTCCTCCACGCAAAGAACGGTCTTCTTCAGTACCGGACCTTCAGTCGGCATTCTTTTTTCGGGACTGGCTAATACGGCCGCAACAGTCTGCAGCAAGAACTCAGGGTCTTGGCCTTTCTGGACGCGCGCATTGGTCGATTCCAGAAGCGAAACGGGAAGCTGGCCAACGGCGGATACCACGATCAGGGGCAGATCCGGATACTGCTTTCGCAAGCGCTCGGCCAGTTCATCGCCATTCATGCCCGGCATCAGGTAGTCCAAGAGCACCAGATCCACGCGGTTTCCTTGCGAAAGCACGCGCGAGGCCTCCTGTCCGGACGTCGCCGTCACCACCGAATATCCGCTGTCTTCCAGCAAAAGTTTCCGGACCTTGAGGGTTTCGGGATCGTCGTCCACGCACAGGACAGTCTTTGCAGATTCCATTTTTTTGGCGGCAGCTGACTTCTTTTGATTTCTAGGCGGAGACGAAGGACAGCCATGAATAGTTTCAGTTTGCGTTGGCGGGAGCTATACGGAATTGACCCTAGAATCGCGAGGCAGTTCTGAGATTTGCTACATCGCGACGAGGAAGCTAGAGGAGATTTTGGAAAGGATCGGCTGAACTTTAGGACGAAACGCCAAGTTCGACGTTTCGTCCCTGCTTCGCGCGGCTGAAAGCCGCGAGAAGATGCGATGGCAGGTCTGTTGGAGCGGGTACGCCCCCGGGACTATTCCCGGTTTGCCGCGCCGGAGGCGTCGCTGGCCGTCAACTCAGCCAGACGCTTGGAGTTGCCTCCGCGGATCAGGCAGCTAAGCAACGCCATTGAGGCCAGAATCGCCAGTACGTGGATGAATCCGCCCATTGTGTAAGAAGTGACCAACCCGGCGAGCCACAAACCAAGAAAAAAGACGCCTAGAAAAAACATCAAGAACCCCCTCGAGGATAGTTTTGTCAGTCAGTTCGTGCTTACGCTGGGAATCCCTCGAGCGGTCATCCCGCCAAACCTGAACTTACTACGTTCACCGTAGCAAAACGCCACACCGAAAGCGAAATCGCTAGTACATCCCTATGGTTCAATGACCTACGAGTCACGGCTTCGTCGCCGGACGGGTGGTTTTTACGCCTGTATCGACCGCGCAGATCCAAAAAGACAGTAGATTTCGAGCCCCTACCCGTGCGACTCTTTGTTGGGTCGTTCGTCTAAAATCTCATGCCCGATCAAAGGGATAGTTTCGAGCCGCAAGCCCTAGGGGAGCATTGGCACGCTCGCCGACCGCTTCCGTACTCGATCGCGGTCCATGTAATCCTCTTTATGGTCATTTTGCGGGGACGCACACCGATCTTCGTGGCCCCGACCTCAGTTTTGGGAGGAGTCCATGGATCGAATGTGACGCACCTTTACTGGGCTTCGGGCACGTCCGCCCTTGCGGCGAACTCCAAAGACGCGGTTGCCAAGAAGCGCTTGGTCTGGCAAAAGCCGCAGCGTCCGCGCGAGGAATCCAAAGCGGAAGACGTCGGTGCCACGGAAGTCGCAGCGGCTCCTTCGCCCACCGCCGGCTCGCCTTACGGCTCGCTCTCGGATGGAGCCTCCGGCGGCGAAGAAGTTCGTCCCGCATTGCCCGCCGTCACCTCAGAGCCCCGAGTCAATGCGGAAGACTTGTTGGGAATTGCCGAAGGAAACGTGGTGATTGAGATCACGATTGACGAGAGCGGGTCCATCGTCAGTAAGGCAGTCGTGAAGAGCATGGGGCCTGCGATCGACGGCAAGGTCCTGGCAGCGCTCGAAAGCTGGCGCTTCCATCCCGCCACCCGGGATGGCGTGCCCATCCCTTCAAAGCAGGATGTTGTGTATCACTTCAAACCGCGCGCGAGTTGAGGGTTGCGGCGGACACCTTGAGCCGCGGAACGTTCGTGCGGGGCGGGCAGCGAGCTGCCTACTGTGGTTTTTTCTTCTTCCCGAAAATTCCGAGAACCTGCTGCAGGGGATTGTTCTGCTGATCTTGCTGCTGCTGTGTCTGAGACGCATTTCCGCTTGGATTGGTCTTCGGCCCGCCCAGCAGTCCCTGCAGGGCGCCTGCGACTGAACCCGGATTTTGCAGGTTCGGCACCAGCCCCTTCAGCTTCATCTGCGCGATTTGCTGAACATCGGGTGAGAACTTCGGATTCGAAAATGTTCCCGTCACCAGCGCGGGGACCACCAGTTCTCCCTGATTGTTGGCTAGCGCCGTTTGCATGAAGCCCCCCACGCTGTTGCCTCCGGCCTTCTGTGAAGCCGCTTGCGAGAGCACCGCCGTCACACGCAGATTCAGCGTCTCGTCCACCAGATTCGCTGTTCCCATAGCTGCGACATTGCCGATATCGAGTACCGCGTTCAGATTATTCGTCTGCGCTAGCCCATTCCTCACCTGAATGTTTCCCGTTACCTTTGAAATGTTCGTGACTCCTCCGGTCGATTGCGACCCGGCACTCGGATTCAGAAACCCAGCAATCGTGGAAAGTTCGTGACTGATATTGGCGCCCGAATACTTCACGTTGTTGAAGTTGAGGTCCACTGTCCCGTTGAGCGCACGCATGATTTCCGCGGAGCTCAAGGACTTCACCGGTCCCGCCGCTTTCATGTTCAGGTTCATGGTGCCTTCGCCGCTCAGTTTGTCGAGCGAGGTGACACCATATGCTTTCGCCATTGCGAGAATGGCCGGCAATTGTGCGTTCGGCGCCCGCACTGTCGCGTCTACGGTCGGGGAGGGCGACTGGTAATTGCGTACAGTGAATTGCGCGTTCAGTGTTGTGCCGCCCGAAACCACGTTGAATGCGTTCGACTGCACTTGTGATGGCGTGAGGTTCATGTTCACGGACGGAATCTGAATTGGCTGCGCGACGCTCTTTCCGCTCAGTTGAATGTTGCTTCCGGTAATCGTGCCGGTGAGCGATGGCTTGTCGGCTGGCCCGCGGGCCTGAATGTTCAGGTTCACGTTGCCGGTGGCCGTCGTGCCCTGTGAAAGGGCAATGCCCGAGGCAGCCGCCAGCTTCGCGGCCTCAGCGATGGAAACGTTGTTCGCTTTGGCCTTGATGTCGAGAAGCGCCGGAGTGGGTTTGGAGTTTACCGTGCCACTCAGTTCGAGCGGAGTCGAACCCAGCTTGAGGAGCAGGCTTTGGATATTGAGCATGTCCGCCGCGAGATCATCCGTCAGGTTGTATTGCGCGGTGATTGGGAATCCCAATTCCATACCGCGCACCTTAGCATTCTGAATGTCGGTCTGGCCCTGGGCGCTCAACTTTCCTGCCTGGCTAGTTATCTTGGTTTCTCCGCTGATGATTCCATCGGTGCCTTCCAGCGCGGGTGAATTCATGAACTTCGCGAAGTCGGCCAGCCCGATCTGCTTCAGACTCAACGTACCGTGAAAGGGAGTCTCCGACGGATTGCCGCTCACAATGGGGCCGCCCTCGCCTTTCAGCTTCGCTTCTTGCGAAGATCCGGCAAGTCGCACTGCAGCGTCGACAGTAAAGGCAGATTTTGGTGAGAAATTCTTCAGCATGACGTCGATGTGGTCATACAGCGACGGCGTCTTGCTCTTTGCCTGGTCGAGCACCGAAATCTGCCCGTCGCTTATCATCAATTCGCCGAGCGAAAATTGCTGTTCGCCGTCCGATGCCGACTGCGTCTTCGAGGTCTGGCCGAGCGACGCGAAATTCCACTGTCCCACTGAATTCTTGATGAGGTTCACCACCGGGCGTTGCAGAATGACCGATTCGATCTGAACATCTTTGTGCAACAAAGGCATCAGCTTGACTGAGACCTCGAGGGCTTGTGCCTTCACGAAGGCGACATCCTTACTGAATTGCGGATCCTCGCTGACGGCGAGATTTTCCACGCGAAACCGTGGCGGAAACAGGCTGAGATGCATGTCTCCCAGGGCAACCTGCCGCCCCAAGTGCTGCTCGAGTTGCGACTGAATTGTGCCCCGGTAGCGGTTTACATCGAAAGTTGCCGCGAAAATCAGGAGGCCGGCAATCACCACCACAATAAAAATGCCTACACCGATTAGAGCCCTGCGCATGGTCCGTCCCCTTTGGAGCCGCTTCCCGCGGCTTAGGTTAGTTGGATGACCGTAAGCGAAATGGGTTGGGACTTAATCCCACTGTGCAAAGGCTAGCAGGTGAGGTCAAAGGGGGGAAGACTCTGTAGGGTAGATCGTCTAGGGGTGGCGATCCACGCGAAATGGTGGCATCCAATTCAGAGGGTCATGCCGCCTTCTGTCCCGGCGCTTTGGCTTCCGGATGTCCGTGTTCCGCCGCGGCATGCTCGATGGTGGAATTCAGTTGGCCGCCCATCAGGAACGCGAGGCCGGTTACGTAGAACCACAGCATGAGAATCATGACCGCCCCGAGCGATCCATAGGTTCTGCTGTAGGTATTGAAGAAGTGCAGGTACGCGCGCAGACCAGCGGATGCGAGGGCCCACAACATAACGCCAATCACCGATCCGGGCGTGATCCAGTACCAATGGCGCTCTTTCACATCCGGGGCAAAGTAGTAAATGACCGCGAAGGCGATCACCACAAAGGTCAGTGCCAAAGTCCATTGCAGGATTTTGGCCGCGATCAGCACCAACGTGCTCAGTCCGAGCGCAGCCCCCAGATATTGCAGAACCGACCCTCCACCCAGAACCAGCAGCAGAGCCATGATAATAAGGATCGACATCGCGATCGTGAGGCCGATGGAAATCAACCGGACCACAATCCAGGATCGGCCTTCGTGCACCTCGTACGCTGCGTTTAGTGTTGACATCAGTTGCGTCATGCCTCCCGAGCCGGCATAGAGCGCGAATAGCAAGCCAAACGTCAACTTGCCTCCGGCCGAGTTCTTCATGACTTCACGCAGGGTGCTTACGACAACGCTGTAACCCGCGGGAGGAAGCAATTGCTGCAGGTAGAAGAACAGATCACCGCGCAATTTTCCCGCTGAACCAAACGCTCCCAGCAGGGCGACCAGAAACAATAGCATCGGGAAAACGGCCAGCAGGAAGTTGTAGGCCAATTCATATCCGCGATTGAGCAGGTCGTTCTTGCTTATTCCGCTCCACCCGCGGGCCAAAAGTTCCCGCCACGTCAAACCGCCCATATCCCAGATCGACTTGACCTGTTCGCCCGCGCTTAGCACCGATTCCGACACGCTCGCAACCTCAGCCTTAGAGAAAATTTCCAATCAGCAGCATTCACCGTAGGGCTGTCTGTTGACGCATCCAGAGATGCGCAACCTTAACCACGAAGTGAAAGGCAAATCGCATCCTCTCTGATGCCTTCCGTGTTGCGGTTGTTGTTCGCTCTAATTCGGCGGATCGCGAACCGATGAAGGAGGCCTAAGGCGGCAACCTGAGTACTGACTTTTGAGCTCAAAAAACCAAGGAGCAGCTCAGAGAGCTGCTCCTTAATTAGTTCTTGCGTGACATTACCCCTTTACTGGCAGGGTGGTCCTGCGTTCGTCAGGAATGTGCCGTTGTCGGAGAACCAGCCGCCCACTCCTGTAGAGCGTGCACTGTAGAACCACGAGAAGAAAGCAAGCTCCTGAATGTGGTACGTGAAGCCGTTCGGCATGATGATGCGCGGGGCTTCGGTGCCGCTTAGCGGGTCGCCCACCTCGAGGTTGCCCTGGCAGCCGGGTACTTGTCCGGTGTGCCCCCAGGCCGGCGTCGGATTGTTGCCAAACGGATCATCCATCCATTCGCCTACTTCATGCGAGGCCGTTGCAATATCCAGCCCTGAAATCCCGAAGAGCCCAGTGGAGTCGAAGTCCATCGGCGAGTAGGTTGCGGTTGAGTCGTTGTTTCCGGTGCCGTGATATCCGAGGATGCAGCAGTTGAGGAGGTTGGTGGGATCGCCATCCGACAACACCGCGTTGTAGAGGAGGAAAATCGGGAAGGTGCCGTGGTTCACACCGTGCGGGGCCAGCGCGGGGAGAATATTGTTGTTGATGAACAGATCAAACAGGTTGGCGTCAACGATCGCCATGGGCGCACAGAAAGCCGGAGGTCCCAGTGCGGTGGTGGCGAGCGCGAGGCCGTTGGCCGCGGGAACGTCGACCGTGATTGCGTTGAACGTAGAGACCGGTCCGAGCGTGACGTGGTAGTCCTCGCGGTTGACTACCTTCCAGAAGTTCGCTCGTTGGAAGGCGTCGGTCGTTTGCGTGCGTCCGACGTCGGTGCCGCCGTAGTTAAAGTCGGTGGACTGGAAGATTGGCGACTGCTGGAAAAGGCGCAGTGGGTTGTTGTTGCGTGATCCCAGGCAGGCCGGATCGGGATGGGTGGGATTGAACGTGTTGTCGCCAGGCGCAGTCGCAATGATCGCGTTGGCGTCTACGCTGGTGCCCACGGTGTGGGTCTTAAAGATAATGGGAACGATCTGAGTGGCAACACTGGTGCGTCCGGAGTCTTCATTGAATGGATTCTTGCCGACCATGACGCCGGTATAGTTGTTGCCGTCACGATCGGAATGGACGTTGAAACGCCAGGTTGGAAGGCCGGGCGTTGACGCCGCGGCCAGAGGAGCGGCCGCCGTCGCCTGCTGGGGCGCGCGTTTCACCATCTGCCGAATGGTGAGTCGCGCTTTCGGCGCGGACGACTGTCCTTGAGCGAACGTCGCGAACAAAGCGACGCACACGAAAACCACAGAGAAAAAGAGAGACTTCTCACACCTCATTCTGCATTCTCCTTACCGACAAATCTGGGACCGATTTTTGGGAACGGGTTTCAAGCGAGGTGGCATCGATGGCGCGCGATTCTATGTGAAGCGGCCGATAACGTCCAAACTTTTATTTTCACAGCATGCGCTAAAACGCGCTCTGGGCACGGCTTTCGAGACAATGGGAACGGTCGGTCGGTCTCGGTCCCGGTCGAAGCTTGCTGAGTTGATAAGGGTTAGCAGGAAACAAGCACAAGGGCTTGTCAAGGAGTTCTGATGTCTAACTGTTATGTCTAGACACGATATTTCTGCTGAGGATTTTGGGGTACGCGGGGCCGGACTACTTCGATTTGCTGCCACCAGAACTTCGGCCCCCTCCGCGAATGGCGTCGATCGAGATGGGGCCTGCACCGAAGAAAATCAGTGCGAACGCTAGCGTCGCCAGGGCGAGAGGAAATTCGTACCCACCATTGCCCATGAGTCCGTGTTTCCAGTGCACCTTGGCAATTGCCACGATCATGTCGATGAGGAGGGCGAAAGCTGCAACCCGGGTGAGCGATCCCAGAATCAGCAGAATGCCACCGAGAAACTCGGTGAATGCGGAAACATAGCCGAGCCACACGGGCACACCGAGGCTGCCGATGAAGCTCGCGTAGTCGTGTAGATGCCCATAGACCTTATGGGAGCTGTGGCCGATGAAGATTATTCCGAGCGTCAGGCGCAAAACCACTAGCGCCAGCGGTTGCATGCGATCGAGGTAGCGCAAGAATCCTCCGCGTTAGGAAAGGGTAGCTTTTGGGAACTGTGTTGGAGAAGTGTACAAGTCGATGCGGGTTTTGGGACAGTTCCACAGGAAAGAGGTGACCGGTCACCGAAGACACGGCCCTCGCACAAAAGACGGCGTCGAAGTGCGTTCCGCGACTGTGGCGTGCAGGGCCTTTGTCCCTGCAATGTCGCTGCTTACCCGGCTCCTATTGAATCGTGTACTGGATTCGGATGCCGCGCCTTTCCATTTCTTCCAGGAATAAGTCCGCGGGCACGTCGCGTTCCTGCAGGACGGCGCCGCGCTTGGCGATCGCTCCTGACGCCAGCATCTGGACCACGATGGATGCGGGGAAAGCCGTCGTGCGCATCATTGCGCTCATGTCGGTTTTGGGATCGTAGTGGTCGACCAGCGTGAAGGTAGCGACCCGGCCATGCAGGCGCGCGCCCAGGAGTCCGCGTACGCCGGGGGTGCGAACGGATTCGTGGGCTTCAAGTCTCATGATGCAGACATCAGGTCCCTTGCTGGCGAACTTTCCTTCGAAGATTTTTGACATCAACGCCCGGGGCGCGATCTGCGCGCCATTGACCTGCAACTTCTCGCCGGAAAAGAGCCCCAGTTGTTTCAACTCGCACAGTAAGTCGAAGTGCCCCGGGTAGCGCAACGTCTTTTCGAAGCATTCCCCGACCCGTCCCTCGAACGTTTCCGGCAGGGTTGAGGTTCCTCCTGAGGTGTGAAAGGCAACGAGGGGAGCGAATCCCGGCATATGAAATTCTTCCGGCTCGGTCAGTGGTTCGACCGTGACTGTTTTCCCGTTGCGCAGAATCCGTGCCGGCTCGACGTATTCGTTGATCAGACCCTCCACCGAAAAGACCAACTGGTAGTGGAATGGTGGCATCGGCTTCGCGGGCAAGCCGCCGACGTAGAGTTTCAAAGCGTCTGCGCGGCCGTCCAGACGGTTGACCAGCTCTCCCCCAAGGATGGAAGCCATACCCGGAGAGAGTCCGCAGTCGGGGGCGAGAGCCACTCCGCGCTTCTCCGCTTTTGCGGCAAGCGCGAGTTCCTGACGCACGACCGTATTGTTGCCGCCGAGATCTGCGAAGTGGCAGCGGGCTTCGATTGCAGCTTTCGCCAATCCCAGATTAAGAAAGTAGGGAACTGCCGACAATGCGGCAACATGCCCTTTCATGAGACGCGTCGCCGCCTTTTGGTTCGCAGCGTCGAGCGCGACGGCTTTCACTTTCTTACATCGGTGTATACGGTTAATGCGAGCGGCTACTTCACGAGCGCGCCCAAAGTCAGCGTCGGCGAGCGTAACGGAGTCGACGTCCGCCTGACGGCAAATATCGAAGGCTGCTGCCGAGCCCATCATGCCGGAACCGATCACCAGGAGTTTCAAGCAAACACCTCACGAAACAAGAGTTCAAAGAACTCCTGACGCTAGCAAAGCTGTGCGAACAGCGAAGTGATGCGGCGCACATCCGGGCGACATCGATGCAGTTTTTTTGCTCGGGTGGCCGATGTGGGTTCGAGGCACCTTAGAAAACCGTGAAGGAAGGGGTGAATTTTGGGCAATTCCGGAACTGCGAAGAACCGCAAGGAGGGGCTCAGGGGCGGTGCGGCACTGTCGCTTTGAGCGTCAGATTAGTGCAATAATTTGTTGAACTTACCGCGCGTCTTACTACCTTCGTACCGTCGCTAGTACTTTGGTTATGTTAAACGCGACCCAGGTGCATCCTACGTATAACCACCCCTCCTAATTGTGGTCACTAAGTAGTTAATCACTAGCAGTAGCAGTAATCTGCAACTACACGAAAGTAATTTTCCAGGAAACAGGTATAAAACCCAGTAAAACGCGGAGATTTGGCTTGAACTCCGTGTTTTCCGGGGTTGAGATATGCTCTGCACACCGAAATCCTCTCGAACACGAAATGGAACGAGGGATTTCCTCCCCAGGTTTGCCTTAGCGGCCGGAGATGCCGGCAGGCGGGGCTTGATTCTGTGGAAGGGACGTGAACTCTATGGCCGACTCGCGAGAAGTGATGAACATTCGCCAGGCTTCGCAGTACCTGGGAGTGAGTCCGGACACGCTCTACAAGTACGTCAATGAGCAGAAGATTCCGGCCTTCAAGTTGGGGAACCGCTGGCGCTTCAAGAAGTCGAAGCTGGACCAGTGGATGGAAGAGAAGTCGAACCAGATGGAAGTACGCACGAAACGGAAACCGAAGGCGGCGGTAAAGGCTGCCGGATCGTTGTAGGAACGAACGGCCGGAGGGCGAGAAGCCCTCGGGCCAGCCGGTGATTACGCCGGCGCTACAAACAGGCGTTACTGAAAAGGCGGGCACATGTTTGGATTCGGGTCGAAGACGATTGTTGGTCTCGATGTGGGCTCCTCCAGCATCAAGGCGGTTGAATTAAGGCGGAAGGGCCGCGACATCGAGGTGGCGCATCTCGGGCTTGAGCCGTTGGCTCCGGATATCGTGGTCGATTCCATGATCGTGGACTCGGGCACGGTGTCGAGCGCGATCTCGAAGCTGTTCACCGACCACCAGATCAAGGCCAAGAACGTGGCCACGGCGGTGAGCGGTCACTCGGTGATCGTGAAGAAGATCTCTCTGCCTTCGATGAGCGATCAGGAACTCGCCGAAACCATTCAGAAGGAAGCTGCCCAGCACATTCCCTTCGATCTGGGGGACGTGAATCTCGATTACCAGATCCTGTCCGAAGACGCCGGCAACCCGCAGATGGACGTGTTACTGGTTGCCGTCAAGAAGGACAAGATTTTGAACTACACCAACGTACTCTCGATGGCAGGCCGGACCCCGGCTATTGTGGATATCGATGCTCTGGCCCTGCAGAACTGCTACGAGTACAACTACGAGCCCGCTTCAGGGCAGGTGGTGGCGCTTTTGAACCTGGGCGCCAGCGTCATGAACATCAACATCGTGAAGGGTACGACGCCCTTGTTCCCGCGCGACGTCAGCGTGGGCGGGCACCAGTACACCGATTCGTTGCAGAAGGAACTGGACCTGAGCTTCGAAGACGCGGAAGCGTTGAAGCTGGGGCAAAAGGTGGGCACGGTCAGCGAAGACGCCAAGACGCCCATCCTGCAGCAGGTGACCGAAATCATCGTGCTGGAAATTCAGAAGACGTTTGACTTCTTCCGCGCCAGCGCGGCGGGCGAGCACATCGAGAAGATCTATCTCGCGGGCGGTTCGTCGAGGGTGCCGGGGCTGGTGGAAGGGTTGCGCCAGGAGTTCTCGATGCCGGTGGAACTGTTCAATCCGTTCCAGCGCATCGCGCCTCCGGCCGAAGGAATGGGAGCGGAACTGATCGAGCAGAACGCGGGCCAGCTGGCGGTTGCGGTGGGCTTGGCTTTGAGGAGTTTTAGCGACCTATGATCCGAATCAATCTGCTGGAAGCACCGAAACCAAAGAACAAGCGCTCGGCCATGCCGTCGATGCCGACCATGGAAGTCGGCGACGTCGGCTCGCCGCGGCTGAAGGTCCTGATCGCTTTTGGATTGGCGGCCGCGTTCAATCTGTACACCTGGTATCACCTGGACGCGCAGAAGAAAGACATCGCGACCAAGATGACGACAGGCCGAGCAGAAGAACCGCGAACTGGCCGATGTGAAGCAGCGCTACATGGCGCGGCAACGCGAAGCCGAGAACTACAAGCGGCGCGTGGACGTGATCGACCAGTTGCGCAACGCCAATAACCAGGGCGGCCCGGTGAACCTGATGGCGATGGTGGGCGAGACCGTCAACAACACGGAAGCCGTCTGGTTGAACAACATGAAGGATCAGGGCGCGAGCGTCGATATCGAAGGCATGGCGCTCAGCACCGATGCGGTGGCGAACCTGATTTCGAACCTGCAGAAGACGGGATATTTCCGCAACGTGGAAATCAAGGAAAGCGTTCAGGACGAGACGATCAAAGACATGCAGGCGTTTCAATTCACGCTGAGCTGCGAGAAGAGCGAAGTCCTAAAGGCAGGAACTATGGCGAATTTCGGGGAAATGTCGGGCATCAAGCAGTGGGCGGTGGTACTGGGCGGAGCTGCCCTGGTCACGGCGGGTCTGTACTTCACCGTGTTCAAGAGCGAGCGCGACCAGAACACGGCGGCGCAAGCTGCAGCTCGAGTCCAAGCGGAAGGAAAACGCCGAGTTAGAGGCGTACCGGCCGAAACTGGCGGAGATGGAGCGGCAGCTGGCCAGCCTGAAGCAGCAGCTGGACATCGAGCGGCGCATCGTGCCGGATGAGAAGGAAGTCGACGGTTTCATGCGCATGCTGGACGCGGAAGCTTCCAAGGCGGGCATCGAGATCCGGCGCTACACGGCGCAGCCGGTGGCGCAGAAGGATTTCTATACCGAAGTTCCGTTCGAAATGGAACTCGACGGCCCCTACTACTCGATGCTGGGTTTCTTCGATCGCGTGGGTAAGCTGGAACGCATCGTGAACGTCTCGAATCTGCTGGTGTCGACCACCCGCAAGCCCACGGACGCGAAGGCGAAGAAAACGTATCAGTACGCACCGAACGAGAGCATCGTGGCGACCGTGAAAGCGACGACGTTCTTCAGCCATGACCTGGATCCGGCGGGCGCCGGCAAACCCGGCCAGCCTGCGGTGAAGAAGTAGGAGAGCTTATGAAGCTGACCACTGGCATCGTTGTGTTGGCACTTTCGGCGGGCGCCTGTTGGGCGCAGAGTTCCGCCGCCAATTCGAATACGAAGACGACGCAACCGACGGCGAGCACGCCGGCGGCAAAAGCGAAGCCTTCCGCGGCGACCGTACAAACTGGACCGAAGCCGGCAGTAATTTCGATCAGCCCGGTAGCCATGCCGACAAAACCGGCGGCGGCTCCGGCGAAGACTGCGAACACGACCGCGAAGCCCGTTCCTGCAACCGCGACCACGACTGCCAAGCCGGCAGTGGTTCCGGCGAAGACGACGCCGGCGGCGAAGCCCGCTCTGATTCCGGCAAAAACGACTACTGCAGCCGTGAAGCCTGCGGTGCTGCCGGCCAAGACGACGGTTGCGAAGCCGGACATGAAGGTCGTTTCGACCAAGACAGCGACACCGGCAACCAAGACCGCGCCCGCATCGGCGAAGGCGCAAGCGGCGGCGGTGCCGACCAAGACTTCCAGTAAACCTGTGACCAAGATTGCGGCAACTCCGGCGAGCCCGTCGAAAGACAGCAACGCGACGAGCAGCGAGAAGGAAGTGGCCAAGAACGACAAGCCGGAAGACAAGAAGTACTCGATGACCGGGAAGCGAGATCCGTTCATCAGCCCAGTCGTGAACCGCTCCATGGGTTCGGGCTGCAGCACGGGCAAGAAGTGCCTGGACATCGAGCAGATCGCGCTGCACGGGGTCGTGAAATCCGACAACGGCATGATCGCGGTCGTGACCAACGGTTTGAACAAAGCTTATTTTCTGCGGGAGAACGATCCCGTGTTCAACGGGTACGTAGTAAAGATCACGGTCGATTCGATCGTGTTCAAACAAACACTTCAAGACCGGCTGGGAAAACCGTTCACGAAAGACGTTGTGAAACGGATTTTGACGCCGGCTGTATAGATTGGCGAGTCCAAAATTGGAAGCGAGCTTGACGAAGACACGAGCTGTGCCGAGTGGCCGGCGCGTGTGGGGGAGAAGCGAAATGCGAAAGCAACTGCTGGGTGTGGTTCTACCGCTGGTCGTCCTGGTGATGATGACCGCAGCGGCTCAGACACAGAACTCGGGCACCGCCGCCACAGAGCATGCTGCCTTGCAGCATGTGAACGTGGTGCATGGCGACGGCACGATCAGCGTGGAATTCTCTGCTCGTGGGTCGGTGACCCCCAAGCTGAGCACGCTGAGCTCGCCGGCCCGGGTCGTGATCGATCTGCCGAACACGGTCGTCGTGACCGGTCAGCACCAGATCGCGGTCGACAGCGACGGCGTGAAGGGCGTGCGCGTTGGTATGAATGGCCAAACGCCGCCGAGCACGCGGGTCGTGGTCGATCTCGACCAGGCGTGCAAGTTCGAGCTCGTTCCCGGCAGCGACAATCAATTTGCCGTGAAGCTGTATCCCGGCGTGGCGCCTGTAAAGGCCGCCAAGGCGGCGGCGAAGAGTGCTGTAGTCGTGGCCAAGTCGGCCGCGCCCGCAGCCCCGAAGCTCACCACGGTTTCGATGGTGACGACGCCTGCTCTGCCGGCAAAGACCTCGGTGCCCGAGAAGAAGGACGTCGCGGTCAGCCAGCCCGTCGTGACGCCGGCGGCGGCTCCGACGGCCTCGAAGTCGGCCACCGATTATGTCTTCGTCGAGCCTTCGTACAAGCCGAAGGATGAGACCAAGACCGCAGAGACGACCGAAGCGAAGGTTGCTCCGGTGGAGCCTGCCGAGCGCGCGCTCGAAGCCGCAGCCAAGTTCAATGACAAGCCGGCATCCGCACTTCTCCCGGTCAATGCCAGCTCGTCAGCGATGCAGCCGCAAGCGGCGCAGGCGGCCTCGACGGCCATTCAGCCCGCGGTCAATCTCGCAGCCGAACAGAAGACCCAGATGTCGCAGACCCCCGCGACCAGCGGTCCGAAGTACACGGGCGAGCCGATCTCGGTCAACCTGAAAGATGTCGACCTCAAAGACTTCTTCCGCCTGATTCACGAAATCAGCGGACTGAACGTGGTGCTCGATCCAAACGTCCACGGAACCCTGACCATCGTTCTGGATGACGTGCCGTGGGATCAGGCGCTCGACATCGTGCTCAAGAACAACGACCTGGCGCGCGAACTGGAAGGCAACGTTCTGCGCATCGCCACGGTCGACACGCTGAAGAAGGAAGCCGACGCGCGGCACGCCCAGCAGGAATCGGAAGCGCTGGCGGTCGAAAAGGTCACAGTCACCCGCTTCCTCAGCTACGCGCACTCGAAGGACGTGGTTCCGACCATCAAGAAGTTCCTCTCGCAGCGCGGCGACGTAATCTCTGACGATCGCACCAACGCCGTGATCATCTCGGATATTCCGAACGTGATTCCTGCCCTCGACCGGTTGCTCACGCAGCTGGATCGCAAGACACAGGAAGTTGAAATCGAAGCGCGTGTCGTGGCTGCCACCCGCAGCTTTGCGCGCGATATCGGTACGCAGTTCGGCTTCGGATGGGGCAACGGACACACGGCAGTGGGTGCGTGCGGTGGCGAACTCTCCGCTGTTCACCAATGGCCTGAGCCCGACCTACATCACGGCGGGAGGCAACTCAACGGGACAGATCATTCCGTTATTCTCGAACCTGCCGGTTACCAGCCCGACCAGCGGACTGAGCTTCATCAACGCAAGCAATAACGTGCGTATTGACACCATTCTGACGCTGGCCGAATCGCGCGGCTTGCTGAAGATTCTGTCTCGTCCGCGCGTCGTCACGCAGAACAATATCCAGGCGCTGGTTCGCCAGGGCGTGCGCGTGCCGATCGTGACGCAGGCACAGTTGGGCGGTCCGCCAACCGTGACCTACGTCGACGCGTTCCTGCGGCTTACAGTGGTTCCGCAGATCACGTCGGAAGGCACGATCTTCCTGAACGTCGACGTCGAGAACACGACGCCTGACTTCGGCCGCACCGTCCAGGGCAACCCCACACTGATCACGCAGCAGGCAACCACGCAGGTCCTGGTGACCGATGGGGGCACGGTGGTGATCGGTGGCGTTATCCAGACCAACAACTCGCTGAACATCACGCAGGTTCCGATACTGGGGGACATTCCGGCCCTTGGCAACCTGTTCAAGCGCCGCAGCGTGACTACCTCAAACCAGGAACTGATTTTCTTCATCACCCCGCGCATCATTCAGACATAAACGCGGATTGTTGAAGTATAGATACCCGCCGGCTCGAGCAATCCCGAGCCGGCGGTTTTGTTTTTAGGGATGTTCGATCCTCGGCCCTCTCGCTGATTGCCCGGCTGAGGCGAGCTACGGGCTCCTGATACACTCGCTCGCGATGGACTACTTTGGCCGACAGGCGCGTCTGCGCGAGGCGTTGACGCGGGCGCGGTACGATGGTCTTCTGGTATCGCACCTTCCCAACATCCACTATCTATGTGGTTTTACCGGCAGTTCGGGAACGCTGCTGCTCGGTGTCGGCGGCAGCGTCTTCTTTACGGATAGCCGCTACACCCAGCAAGCTAAGGCTCAGGTCAGCGCTCGCAAGATTGTCATCACAAAGAAAGCGCCAGCGCTCGCAGCGGCCGAGTGGATCAGCAGCCAACCTCGTCGCAACCGAACGCCGAGAGCTAGCGTTCTGGGGATCGAAGCTCAGTACGTCTCGGTGCTCTCGCGAAAAAACCTCGCGGCGGCGCTTTCCAAAAAAGTCCGACTGCGCGAAGCCTCCTCATTCGTTGAACAGGCGCGCATGGTGAAGGATGCTGACGAGATCGGGGCGATCCGATCGGCAGTGGAACTCGGGGCCGGACTCTTCGATCGGGCGCTGACAACCATCCGTCCGGGAGTGTCCGAGGTAGAGGTTGCGGCCGAAATGGAATACGCGGCCCGCAGAAGCAATGCCGAGGGCATGTCGTTTGAGACCATCATTGCCTCGGGACCGAGAGCAGCGCTTCCGCACGGCCGCGCTTCGGGCGCCGTCATCCAGGCGGGGGGATTCGTAGTCTGCGACTTCGGTGTTATACTCCACGGTTATTGTTCGGACCGCACCCGCACTGTATACGTGGGCGCTGCGACTGCGGAAGCCCGCCGGATTTATGACGCGGTGCTTGCAGCGCAGATGGAGGCGATTGCTGTGGTTCGGCCGGGGATCAAGGTCGAGCAGGTGGATCGAGCCGCCCGTAAGACTCTGCAAAAGAAAGGCTTAGGAAAGTACTTTACGCATTCAACCGGGCACGGAGTGGGGCTTGAAATTCATGAGGCCCCCCGCGTGGCGAAAGGCCAGCAGGAGATTCTGCAACCGGGAATGGTAATTACGATCGAGCCGGGAGTTTATCTTTCCGGGCAGTGGGGCGTGCGCATCGAAGACATGGTAGTGGTCACCGAGCAAGGCTGCGACGTGCTGAGTCCGACGCAGAAGGATTTTATAGAAGTTGGATAAGTGAGCCCAGCGCAGAATGTTTTCGGAGGTCTTCCGCGCTTCCGATCATTCTGGCGGGTGAAGAGCAGTCCCACCGCAGACAATGAATCAAAAAGAGCTTAAAGAACTCATAGAATTCCTAATTGAGAAGGACATCGCCGAGTTCGAACTCGAACGCGGAGATGTAAAGGTGCGCATCAAGCGCGCCGCCGAGCCCGGGTCGGGGCCGCTCACCGATACCCGCTACTTTGCCGTCCCAAGTGCAGCGGCACCTGCGGCTGGAGTCGTACCCGGTGCTCCTCCAGCGAGTCCCGCTCCGCCAGCAGCGCCTGTGCCGGAGCCAGAAGAAGAGTTGCACATGGTGCGGTCGCCGATCGTGGGGACGTTCTACGAATCTCCCTCGCCGGGGTCTCCTCCATTCGTGAAACCGGGTGACACGATTGCCACCGGACAAGTGCTCTGCATCGTGGAAGCGATGAAGCTGATGAATGAGATCGAGTCGGACGTCGCGGGCGAGCTGGTGAAACGGCTCGTCGCGAATGGACAGCCGATTGAGTATGGGCAAGAGTTATTCGCTGTCCGGCCGCGCAAGTGAGAGCGTGGAAGTTCCTGGGCGCGGCACAGAGCCCCCTTCTAGTCGGTGTGGCGCGACTCTGGCGTGCGTCACTAAGGTCACAGGATTAAGACGTGCGGACCGGAGTGTCCGCGCCACACATTTAAAAGCATGTTCAAGAAGATCCTGATTGCGAATCGCGGGGAAATCGCCCTGCGCATCATCTGCGCCTGCAAAGAGCTTGGCATCCGCACGGTCGCGATCTACAGCGAAGCGGACCGGAATTCCCTCCACGTGCGCTTCGCGGATGAGGCGATCTGCATCGGCCCCCCGCAACTCGCGCAAAGCTACCTGAATATTCCCGGCGTCATCAGCGCGGCAGAAATTGCGAACGCGGACGCGATCCATCCCGGCTACGGGCTGTTATCCGAAAACGCGAACTTCGCGGAAGTCTGCGAAACCAGCGGGCTGAAATTCATCGGACCCTCGCCAGATCTGATCCGCTTGATGGGCGAAAAAGAAAAGGCCCGCGCAGCAATGAAGCGCCACGGCGTGCCGATTCTTCCCGGCTCGGATGGAGTGATTCCTTCGGAAGAAGAAGCAGCGGAGTGGGGGCGGCAGGTCGGATACCCGGTGATCATCAAAGCATCGGCCGGAGGCGGCGGCCGCGGGATGCGCATCGTTCGCAATGAACAGGATTTGGCGGCGCTTTACCGGCAGGCGCAACAGGAAGCGGCGGCGGCTTTCGGCAACGGCGACCTCTACATGGAGAAGTATGTAGAGCATCCGCGCCACATCGAGTTCCAGATTCTTGGGGACGAGCATGGAAACGTAATCAGTTTGGGCGAGCGTGAATGCTCGATCCAGCGGCGGCATCAGAAGCTACTAGAGGAGTCGCCCTCGTTGCAGGTGAGCGCCGAACTGCGGGCACAGATTGGCGAGGTTCTCGGCAAGACGCTTAGCTCAGTGGGATATCAAAATGCCGGCACCATCGAATTTCTGATGGATCAAGATAAGCGGCTTTACTTCATCGAGATGAATACGCGCATCCAGGTCGAGCATCCGGTCACGGAGATGGTTACGGACGTCGATCTGGTGAAGAGCCAGATTATGATCGCGGGCGGCGCGAAACTGAAGGACGTGCTGCAGGGGCCGGTGGTGCATCGGGGCCACGCCATCGAGTGCCGCATCAACGCAGAGCATCCGGAGAAATTCACCCCATCCGCGGGGAAGATTACGGCGTTCCATCCGCCGGGCGGGACGGGTGTGCGCATCGATACGGCTGCCTATGCGGAAGGCGTCGATTCCTCCATACTACGATTCGTTGATCGCCAAGCTGGTAGTGCGCGGCAAAGATCGCAACGAAGCTTGCCAGCGCATGAGCCGGGCCCTTGGGATGTTTATTGTAGAGGGTATATTTACAACGATCCCTTTGCACCGCCGCATTCTGTCGGATCCGGATTTTCTCGCAGGAAATTTCGATACCGGCTTCATTGAGCGCTTCCTCGAAAAGAAGAAAGCCGAACCCGCGGCCTGACGACCATTCCCGCACCCGCTAATCCCTTGAGCAGGATTATTCATCTTCCGCGGCTTTACCCGATTCTGGATTCTTCCCAGTTTTCGAATCGAGATTCTCTGCTTGCGGCCGCCGAAGAACTAGTGGCCAGCGGCGCCTCGCTGCTGCAGTATCGGAATAAAACCGGCTCGGCGCGACAAATTCTCGCAGATGCATGCGAATTGAAACGGCTGCTCGGGAAATCGGTGCGGCTCATCATGAATGATCGCGCGGACTTCTGCCTGGCGGCCGGATGCGACGGACTGCATGTCGGGCAGGATGATCTGTCACCGGAAGGCGCACGGCGAGTGATCGGGCCAGACCCATGGCTCGGTGTCTCGACTCACAACCCTGAGCAAGTGGAGGAAGCGGACGCAACAATTGCGGACTACATTGCCATCGGCCCTGTGTTTGTTACCTCCAGTAAGGAGCGCCCTGATCCCGTGATTGGGGTAGAAGGCGTGCGCCGGACGCGTCTCTTGACCCGAAAGCCCCTGGTAGCGATTGGGGGCATCACCCGGGCAAATGCCTTAGAGGTCATTCAAGCGGGTGCAGACAGCGTGGCGGTGATATCCGACTTGGTACGGGATCCCCGCAAATCAGCAGAGGAATTTTTCCGCATTCTGGGGTAAAGTGGCCGCTGTCTTTACCACTCTTCAGTAGCTTCGACGGGCGAGGAAGCCCGTCGCTCCATCAACCAGGGAGGGACGTGAGTACCCAGACCAGTTCATCGACCCCGACGTCTGCCAGCGATTGGGACATCCACTCTCATCAAGACAAGGAACTCGTCAAAGCCCTCGGGCTCACCAGCGCCACCATGTTGGTGATGGGTTCCATGATCGGCTCGGGCATCTTTATTGTTTCGGCCGAGATCGCTCGCGAGGTGAACTCCCCGGCTCTGTTACTGGGCGCGTGGCTCGTCACTGGGTTCATGACGATCGTTGGCGCACTGAGCTATGGCGAACTTGCAGCGATGATGCCCAGAGCCGGTGGCCAATATGTCTATTTGCGCGAGGCGCTCGGGCCGCTCTGGGGCTTCCTGTACGGCTGGACGCTCTTCCTTGTAATTCAAACTGGAACCATCGCCGCGGTGGGTGTCGCCTTCGGCAAGTTTCTCGGCATCTTCTTCCCATCAGTTTCTTCAACGCACTGGATCCTCCATCTCTGGAAGGTTCCGCCGATTCCGATTGGTCCCATGGTGCTCGGCAACATGGATGTTGGGCTCAGCACGCAGAATCTGGTGGCGATTCTGGTAGTGGTCGCGCTCTCGATCATCAACATTTTCGGGGTAAGAACTGGCGCGATCATCCAAAACATCTTTACTGCCGCCAAGGTCTCGGCGCTGGCTGCACTGGTGTTGTTCGGCTTATTCATTGGGCGAAACGCGCAGGCGCTCGCAGCGAATTTTAATGGCCACTTCTGGCAGAATGCTGGACTCAGCGCGCAGCATGCCGTGCAGGTGGGAGTTGGTGGACCGATGGTATTAGTCGGGACGCTGACGATCCTGGCGGTCGCGCAGACCGGATCGCTGTTCTCGGCCGATGCGTGGAACAACGTTACGTTCACTGCCGGCGAGGTGAAGAATCCGCAACGCAATTTGCCCTTGTCGCTCGCCATGGGAACCGGCGTTGTAATTCTTTTGTACCTGCTTTGTAACGTGATCTTTCTGAATGTGCTGCCGCTCGACGGTAGTGCCAGCGGTGCGACCATACTGGAACGAGGAATCAAGTACGCATCCGAAGATCGCGTAGGCACTGCAGTGATGACTCAGATTTTCGGAGCGGCGGGCGGTGCGCTGATGGCGATCGCCATCATGATTTCGAGTTTCGGATGCAATAACGGCCTGATTCTCTCGGGCGCGCGCGTTTACTACGCGATGGCCAAAGACGGGCTGTTTTTCCGTAGCGTGGCCAAACTTCATCCTACTTACAAGACGCCCGCTGTCTCGCTGATGGTGCAGATGGTGTGGACCTGCATCCTGTGCATCTCGGGCAGCTACGGGCAGTTGTTGGACTACATCGTGTTCGCTGTTCTGGTGTTTTACATCCTCACGATCGGCGCATTATTTGTTCTCCGACGGACGCATCCGGACGCGCCCAGGCCCTACCGGGCAATTGGTTACCCAGTACTTCCGGCAATATATATTGTGATGGCATTGTTTATTGATGTCGTACTATTGCGCTACAAGCCGCAATACACGTGGCCCGGTCTGATTATTGTGCTGCTGGGCATCCCCGTGTACTACCTGTGGAATCGGAATCAAAAGACGTCTGCGAGTGCGGTTTGAACTGCGGCGCAAGCCAAATACGAGCTAACAGGAGAACCGAATGGCTAATGTGATGGCCAAAAAACCACTACCCGTGATCATGGCGGAAGCCTCGGAAACGGGTGAGCACAGCCTGAAGCGCGCGCTCGGCCCCGGCAACCTGATTTCGTTGGGTATCGGCGCGATCATCGGCACGGGCATTTTTGTGCTCACCGGAACGGCGACTGCCAATCATGCTGGTCCGGCCATCATTCTCTCCTTTAGCTTGGCAGCCGTTGCGTGCGTTTTTGCGGGGTTGTGCTACGCCGAATTCGCCTCGATGATCCCGATTGCCGGTTCAGCCTATACCTACGGTTACGCCACGCTGGGCGAGTTGATCGCCTGGATAATCGGCTGGGACCTGATCCTGGAATATGCCTTGGGTGCAGCAACGGTCGCTAGCGGGTGGAGCGGCTATGTGCTCAGCTTTCTGGGAGAATTCGGCATCCGGCTTTCACCCAAGCTGGCCGGCTCGCCGGGAACAACGTTCGTCATGTACAACGGGCACTGGGAACGCCTGACGGCGCAATTCCAGAAAGTGCTTGCGCTAAAACATATCGACCCATCCACACTGCCGCATCAGGCTGCTGCGTTTAATTTGTTTGGCTTCCTCGGCATCATGATGGTGACCGTTGTTCTGGTCATTGGCATCAAGGAATCGGCGAATCTGAACTCGCTGATTGTTGTGGTCAAAGTTTGCGTTCTCATTGTGTTTCTGGTTTTAGGTGGCCACTACATCCTCGGCCACCGCGCCGAAGCGACGGCAAATTGGACGCCGTTTCTTCCCCCGAACACCGGTCATTACGGAGATTTCGGTTGGTCGGGGATCGCGACTGCAGCAGGGGTAATTTTCTTTGCCTACATCGGTTTTGACGCCGTTTCGACCGCGGCCCAGGAGGCAAAGAACCCCAAGCGCGATATGCCCATCGGCATTCTCGGATCCCTGGTCATCTGTACGATTCTCTACATCCTGGTAGCAGTGGTGTTGACGGGTCTGGTGAAATATACCGCGCTTGACGTGCCGGATCCGATTGCCATCGGCATCGACATCACGGGCGTGAGTTGGGGCAGCATCCTGGTGAAACTGGGCGCGATCTGCGGCCTGAGTTCCACCATGGTGGTCATGCTGCTGGGGCAGTCGCGTGTGTTCTTCTCGATGTCGAGAGACGGCCTGCTTCCTCCGTGGGCATGCAAGATCCACCCCCGGTTCCGCACGCCATACATTTCGACCATCCTGGTGGGCTTCTGCGTGGCGACGGTGGCGGCGCTCACGCCGATCAACGTGCTGGGCGAACTGGTTTCGATCGGCACGCTGCTGGCATTTGTCATTGTGTGCGCCGGCGTGTGGATCTTGCGTAAGCGGGGAACCGATGTGCCGCGCGCTTTCGTGGCGCCATGGGTTCCGTTCACTCCGATCATGGGTATCGTCGTATCGCTGCTCATGATGGTCAGTCTTGGCAAGGAAACCTGGGCGCGACTCGTCATCTGGCTGGCGATTGGGTTGTGTATCTATTTCTTCTATGGCAAGAAACACAGCCGCGTGCAGCGCGGGGAGTACGACGCCCCGAAGCCGAAGCTTGACCGGGCGCCTACCATGGCGGACTGATCGCAACTTCGATTTACGAAACTAGAAGGCCTTCCGCACTGTGCTGAGGGCCTTTGTGTTTTATAGTCGTTGTTAGCTGATCGCTGGTGGTCGTTGGCTGGTGGCAAAAACCGTCTCGGCTACGAGCCATTGACCATCAGCCATAAGCGGTTCGCAGTAGACCGACGACTGCTAGGCGGCTTCCCACTCATGAAAATTGTCAGTGCTGCCGAAATGCGCGAAATCGATCGCGTGACCAGCGAGCGGTTCGGTGTGCCTTCGCTCACGCTGATGGAAAACGCCGGATCGGCGGTGGCGGATTTCGTGCTGCAGAATTACCCGGAAGCGACGCGCATAAGCGTCGTATGCGGTAAAGGCAATAACGGAGGCGATGGGTTCGTCGGGGCTCGCAAGCTGCGCGAGGCGAGCAGGGAAGTGGCCGTTATTCTACTGGCGGATCCGAGCGACCTGCGGGGCGATGCGGCCGAGATGTTCAAGCGCATGGGTTTTGTTCCTGAGGTGGCGTCGACATCCGCAGAATTTGCCAAGGCCAAGACGAAGCTTGCCGACACCGATCTTCTGGTGGACGCTGTCCTCGGTACCGGCTTCCGGCCGCCTGTAAGCGGCCTCTACGCAGAAGCCATCGCGGCGATCAATGCCACGGAGGTTCCGATCGTTGCGGTGGACATTCCATCAGGGGCCGATGCTGACGCAATGGGCCCGCAAGTGGGTGCGGTTGCGCGCGCCAATGCGGTTGTCACGTTCACTGCGCCGCGTCCTGCGCATGTCTTCGGAGATCTGACGGATGGGCCAACCGTGGCTGTGCCCATCGGATCCCCGGACGCGGCGATCACGTCTGCCCTTCAACTGAATCTCATCACTGCGCCAGAAGTTGCCAGATTGATCAGCCCGCGTGCGCGCGACTCAAACAAGGGCAGCTTCGGCCACGTGTTGGTAATTGGAGGATCTCTCGGCAAGGCAGGGGCGGCCGCCATGGCAGGCATGTCGGCGCTGCGGACCGGCGCAGGACTCTCGACGGTAGCGACACCGAAGTCCGTGCTGGCCACGGTGGCCGGTTTTCATCCCGAGCTCATGACCGAGCCCTGCGAAGAGACCGAAGCCGGCACGATTTCTCTGCGCGCGCTCGAGTATGCGCACATCGACAATCTTGTGAAAGGGAAGACAGTTCTGGCGGTGGGACCGGGAATTTCGCGCCACGATGAAACTGCAGAGTTTGTCAGAACTGTAGTGGACAAGTACAAGACGCCAATCGTCCTGGACGCAGACGGGTTGAACGCATTCGATGGCAAGGCAGAGAAGCTGAACGGAAAGGGGCGCGTGCTCGTGATCACGCCGCACCCAGGCGAGATGGCTCGACTGACGGGACTATCGATTCCCGAGGTTCAGCGGGACCGCATCGGCATTGCCCGTTCATTCGCGCGCGATCACGGCGTCATCGTGGTCTTGAAGGGCCACCGCACACTCATCGCTCAACCCGACGGCGAAGTTTGGGTCAACACCACTGGAAATCCGGGGATGGCCACTGGCGGTACCGGCGACGTTCTGACCGGCATGGTGGCGGGCATGATTGCGCAGAATCCCCAGCGAGTTACGGAGGCCGTGACGGCCGCGGTTCACCTGCATGGCCTGGCAGGCGATATCGCGTGCGAAACGATGGGCGAGCAGTCGCTGGTCGCGACCGATCTGATCAGCAGCCCTTCCGGAAGCCTTTCAGCGTGTCCGAGAACTCTAAATCAAAAAAGCCCCCACTCATCCCGATGAATGTTTGCGGAATGAATGGGGACTCGCCGAATCGACTCTGCAACCTGCCCAGGAGAGAGTCGAAGCCGAACTACTTCACATCAACCGTCATGCGCATCCACGGATGAATGCAGCACTCGAACTTGTGCTCTCCCTTGGACAAGCCATTCACCTGCAACTGGCTGCCTTGCAAGA
Source organism: uncultured Acidobacteriota bacterium (assembly GCA_963745435.1). Classification (GTDB taxonomy): domain Bacteria; phylum Acidobacteriota; class Terriglobia; order Terriglobales; family Acidobacteriaceae; genus Gp1-AA133. The sequence continues at coordinate 578,784 of CAVUXK010000015.1, forward strand.
TACGGGTTCTTGCGACGTCAATGTTCTTGAAGCCGCCGGCACACTCCGGCACGGTTTCCTCGCCGGCATTTAGATCGGCGATGAAGCCTCCGCCGAACTTCTTCACTTCGGTGAACGTGTGAGGCTCGCCGCCCTGGTCCGTTACGACAAGCGGTGTTCCCTTGCGGATGTGCAGGACGTCCGGCTCAAAATCCCAACCGGGATCGGGTGTTCCCGCCTTGGCCAGGGCAAATAGATCGTTGAACGTGGTGGCGGCTCCCAGAGCGACGTTCTTGCAGAAGTCCGGGCCAATTGCCGCGTTAAAAGTGGATGGGTCGCATTCGTCGAGCGCAACGACCTGGGCTGGTACGACCTGAACTTGCTCCCGCTCCTGCGCCAGCGCTGCCGTCCCCATTACAGATATCAAGCATCCAGCCAGCAGGCCGAACTTTATTGCAGTGATTCTCATACTGCTCTCCTTCTTTTTTGATCAGGAATTGCGTCCGAGGAGTGCGGCTGTTTCGCCAACTAACGGGTCGCCGCGATCTTTTGCTCGTGCGCTGTTTTGTTGGACCCACTGTCGAGCGGACAGTGCAGGAGCGTCAATCTTCTAGACCTCCATCGCGGCCCAAAGTTTCCTCCATTGCTAAATGATTGCAAAAATTAGACATTTGCCGCGTCCGGCGGCGCGTCCCGAGGGTCGGATTGTGATAGCCTTTTTACAAGTTCGTGGGGATTGCAGTGTCCGCTCACACTCAGACCGCAAGCTTGCTCCGATTTGACGCGTTCGAACTCGATACGCGTGCCGGTGAACTGCGCAAGCGTGGCGTTAAGCTACGCCTTCAGGGGCAACCGCTGCAGGTGCTGGCGGCACTGCTTCAGCAGCCCAACGGTCTCGTAACGCGCGACGAGTTGCGCGCGCAGATCTGGCCGGCCGATACTTTCGTCGATTTCGACCACAGCCTCCACAACGCAATTGCGCGTGTGCGTGAAGTTCTGGGCGACTCCGCCCAAAAGCCGCGCTACATCGAGACCCTTCCGCGCCGGGGATATAGGTTCATTGGGCAGGTTGAAGGACTTGAGCTTGAGGAACTGGAACACCCGGCGAGCCCCGACGAATCCGTCGAAGAGTCCATCCCGGCGAAGAAGGGACGCACGGCTCTGCTGTCGGTCACGCTGCTGGCCTTGGCGTCGATTGCATCTGCCTTCTGGATGGTTCACCCCGTGTCGCCCCGCGCCAGTGTCGCTGAAGATTTGCAGTTGCGCTCTCTCGCGGTCCTGCCACTTGACAACCTGTCGGGCGACCCGTCGCAGGATTACTTCGCCGATGGCATGACCGACGAGCTGATCACGGACCTGGCAAAAGTCAGTTCACTGCGTGTGACCTCACGAACGTCGGTGATGCGCTATAAGGGAACGAAAAAGTCGCTGCCAGAAATTGCTCGCGAATTAAATGTCGACGCAGTCATCGAAGGGTCGGTCGTCCGGTCCGGTAAGCGAGTACGGATCACCGCACAGTTGCTGCACGGGCCTACCGACCGGCATCTGTGGGCAGAGACCTATGAACGCGATCTGGAGGACGTGTTGCGCCTGCAAAGCGAAGTGGCGCAGGCAGTTGCCCAACAAGTGCGAGCGCAAGTCAGCCCCCAGCAGCAGGCCCGATTCCGCTCGGCACGCACTGTAAATCCGGATGCCTATGAGGCGTACTTGCAGGGCCGCTTCTATATGACGAACCTGTTCTCGAAGCCGCAAGATCTCACAACAGCGCGGAGCTACTTTGAACAGGCGATTCAAAAGGATCCTGGCTTCGCTCTGGCGTACTCAGGCCTGGCAGACTCGTATGCTTATTCGGCATTCTTCCGCCAAGTGCGTCCGGACCTTGCTTACCGCTCTGCGAAAGACGCCATCCGCAAGGCTCTGGAATTGGACGACAGTATCGGCGAGGTACACGATACCTTGGCACTGCTGAGTTGGCGGGTGGACTGGAATTGGAAAGCCGCGGAAGAAGAACTTAACCAGTCGATCGCGCTCGCTCCAAGCTACAGTTGCGCGCACGAAGATCGGGCTTTGTACTTGAGTCAGATTGGGCGTCGCGAAGAAGCGCTGGCCGAACTCGCCAAGAGTCTGGAGTTGGATCCAGGTCCCAGCTCAGCGATCACGGAATCGGGAACGTACTACCAATTGAGGGACTTCGATCGCCTGGTGGAAGCTAGCCAGAGAGGTTTGATTTCCAATCCAGGCGAATGGATAGTGCACTACTACCTCGGAATTGGATACGGCGCCACAGGCAAACGAGTCCAGGCGATCTCCGAGTACCAGAAAGCGGTCGAACTGTCCGGTGGGGATCAGGATGCCCTCGCCGCCTTGGCGTATGGATACACCGGTATCGGAAGAGCCGCGGAAGCCAGAAAAATTCTGCATGACCTCGAGCAAAAGTCCGCGAACAGCGACATTTCCTCATACGCCGTGGCTACGATCTATGCCGGTCTCGGCGAAAAGCAGAAGGCGTTCGAATTCTTGGAAAAGGCATATCAGCAGAGATCGGTTGAGCTCTCCTGGTCTCTTAAAGCCGACCCGCGACTGGATTCCTTGCGCTCTGACGCGCACTTTGAGTCATTGCTCCGACGGGTTGGGTTCCCGATCTCGACATAAGCTGCTGATTTGTGGCGGCTACCGTTTTCGGTGCGTCTCATCTGCGCCTCCGAGTATTTGATCCTTGATCCGTTTACCCCTCTTCTCCCACAAATACGTCGGCTTGCTGCGCGCGCAGTCAGGGGGATATCAGTCGGGTCATTATCCAATCAATTAACATCCGTAAGTGATAGCGGTACAAGTGCTTACCCGACAAAAGGACGGTAACTGAGGCGCGAATCAGGACTAGCTCTGTCGTAATCTTCCCGTAACCATGGCACATAAGTCATAGTCCTTTTCGGCTATGACCCACTTCCCCCAACCGCACCCCACGAAGCGCGCGGCCCGTGTGCAACTCGGCGGTTCCGTGCTCGCTGCCATCCGATTCGACGACGGCCAGCGTTCCCGAGGCAAACTCTTTTCCATCTCCGTCACCGGCGGATTGCTCAAACTGACCAAACCGCTCGGCCAGGGCGACTTTGTCGAGATCGGCTTTCAGACTAAGGTCGGCACTGTGATCGGCATGGCAGAGATGCTGTCTCCGACTCGCAAGGCGACTGATGGCACGCTTCAACCGTTCCGCTTTATAGCGCTGGGCGATGATGATCATCGCAACCTGCGCATGGCGCTGCAGTCGGTGGCGGACCAGAGTTATCTGGCCATGAATCCCGGTCAGGTCGACGGCTCCGAAGTCGCTGTTCTAGGCTTCGCCGCCCACTCGCACCGTCGACTCATCGCTTCCTGCGCTCTCGTTATACTGTTGCCGATGCCCATCGGCATAACGCGAGAATTGATCACCCACTCCGCGGAGGAGACGACCGCCTTTGGCCGAACGCTGAAGGATTTGCTCGCCCCACCGAAGCTTGTCCTTCTGCGCGGCGACTTGGGAGCAGGGAAGACCACGCTCATCAAGGGAATCGCTGCGGCATTCGATGCCGCATCCGAGGAAGACGTGACCAGTCCCACCTTCACGTTGGTGCACGAGTACCGCGGACCGCGCGCAACTCTGTTTCACATCGATCTTTATCGAGTCGATACACCACGCGAACTCGAGACGCTCGGTCTCGATGACCTCGTCAGCGAAAAAAGTATTCTGCTGATAGAGTGGGGAGAGAAGTTCGCGCGCTTCGTCCGCGACCGGGACGTTGAGATTCGACTGGAGCGGGTGGGAGAAAACGAGCGAAAAATCCACCTGTTAGGTCGTTGACAATCATCCAAATTCAGCGTGATTCCTGCGACCTGCGATCCAACGCACCCGTTGATGATCGCCCTCAGCGATGGCGCTACGGAATGTTGAAGGGTAAAAACTTGAAAAGATTCGGGTTTTGTTGGCGAATTGCCGCGGCATCATTGGCATTCCTCGCAGTTCGAGCAAATGCACAGAATCAGTTTCCGGAAGCAGTCGACAGAATTTCATGGCAGGGTGAATACGCAGAGGTCGCTGCAGGCGGAGCCTCCAGTGGTGCTCTGCCGCAAACACCCTCTCAAAGCAGAACCGACGCGGAAGCTGCCGTGAAGAAGGAGCAGTCAGAACGTACATTTGGAATCGTGCCACGATTTGGTACCACGGATCGCATGGATGCTCCGCCGCTGAAAACCAGCGAAAAGTTCAAATTGTTCGCCAGGACCTCGTTCGATCCGGTGACGATTGTCATCGCTGCCGCGCAGGCCGGAGTCAGCCAGGCCGACGGCCAGTTCAAACAATATGGCCAAGGTGCTGAGGGCTACGGAAAGCGTTTCGGTGCTGCTTACGGCGACCAGGTCTCGAGCGGTTTCTTCCGTACCTTTCTTTATCCGACTATCTTCAAGCAGGATCCACGTTACTTTCGGCTGGGGCATGGCGGGTTTGCTCATCGCTTCGGATACAGCCTCGTGCAGACAGTCGTGTGTCACACGGACAGAGGCGGACGCGCATTCAACATTTCAAACGTGCTCGGGGCGTTCACCTCAGGTGGACTCTCCAATGTGTACTATCCCTCAGACGATCGTGGATTCGCTCTGACCATGAGCAGCAGCGGCTTGGCAGTGGCTTATGCCGCGGGGGGCGATTTGTTGAGCGAATTCTGGCCCGATATCCGCCGTAAGGTATTCAAACGTAAGTAACGATTATGGGTCGCCGAGACCGGCCACCCTCGCACGGACCAGGGCCGAACGTTGCGTACAACACCCTAGGTACTCTTTTCCTTCTCGCCGAGAAATCCGATCCTCTTCCGGTGCATCTAAACGGTTCAAACAGCCGGTAGAAGAGCCCAGACACAGTCGACCGTCTGAAGGATTGTTTAGCCCATTTCGAGATCGAAGGGTGAGGAGTATTTGTTTGATCGCACGTGGAATACTCAATGGCTGGATTGGCAGTTTGGTTCAAAAGAAATGGGTGATTCGCAGCGCTACGGTCCTGCTGTCTTGCGCCGCGATAGCGAATGCCCAGAACGCCGCGACCGGAGCGCCGCCCGCGGCTCACGGAAATATTGTGGGAACCATCCTGGACCAGTCCGGATCAGTGGCTGCCGGCGCCGTTGTGCGGCTGACAGCGGAGGACAAATCTTTCTCCAGAGAGGTCGTGTCGGGAGAGAACGGCCAATACTCCTTCTCAAACGTTCCTTCGGGGCGGTTCGACCTTTCGGTTAATTCCGCAGGGTTTGGCGACAAAGCCTATACCGCAGAACTGGCGCCCGGGCAGACTTATCTGGTGCCGCCCATTGTTCTATCTGTGGCCACGGTAGTGACCGGTGTCAAAGTGACAGTGGATCCGGTAGAGGTGGCTACGGAAGAGGTGAAAGAAGAGGAGCACCAGCGAGTGCTCGGGTTCATTCCTAACTTCTATGTTACGTACCATCCCGACGCACCGCCGCTCACAACGAAACTGAAATATAAACTGGCGTGGAGATCGAGCATCGATCCCGTCAACATCTTCGGGACCGCGTTCTTCGCAGGGCTGCAACAGGCTGGTGACGAGTACCCCGAATTTGGACAAGGCGCGCAGGGCTATGGCAAGCGCTACGGGACGGCTTACGCGGACGTCATTGCATCCACGTTTCTCTCCGGGGCGTTTTTCCCGTCTTTGCTGAAACAGGATCCTCGCTATTTTTACAAGGGCACCGGCAGTATGCACTCCCGGATTTGGCGAGCAGTAAGCAACTCTATCATCTGTAAAGGCGACAACGGGCGCTGGCAACCCAATTACTCGAACATCGCGGGATCGTTCGCGGGAGCTGCAGTCTCATCCACTTACTACCCAACTACGAACCAAGCGTCTGTGGTCCTTTCGAACGGGTTCATCCGAATGGGCGAAAGCTCTCTTGCCGGAGTCATGCAGGAATTCATTGTCCGGAAGTTCATGAAGCAATCGAAGCGACAAGCGATGGACCGCACGGATACAACAACGATATCCCGCACGAAAAGCGATTCGGATCAGCCGTCGACGCGGCCCTAGTTCAATTGCTGGTGACCCAATGGGATCCCCTGGGTGATTCCGGGGAAAGGACAGGCTGCGGGTGCGCTCCACTCCCGAACTATTGACAGGAGCAGGGCCGTCGCGAAGAGTACGAACGCGAGATGGTGGGAACTTTTCATCAGAAATTCAGCCTTGCTGCGGGGCAGTCGGCTTGAACCCCATGATATTGTAGCCGCAATCAACGTAGATTGTTTCCCCGGTAATCCCCGAACTGGCGTCTGAAGCGAGGAACACGCCGGTCGATCCCACCTCGGCGACTTCGACATTCCTCTGCAATGGAGCGGTCTCGCGGTGGGCCTTCAGCATGTCGCTGAGCCCCGAAATGCCGCGTGCTGCTAATGTCTTGATCGGCCCCGCGGAGATCGCGTTCACGCGGATCTTCTTTTTCCCCAAATCAAAAGCCAGGTAACGAACGCTGCATTCCAGTGCCGCCTTGGCAACCGCCATCACGTTGTAATGAGGGACGACCTTCTCCGCGCCGTAGTAGGTCATGGTTATGATGCTACCGCCATCTGCCATCAGCGGAGCGGCCGCGCGGGCCACCGCGATCAACGAATAAACGCTTACGTCGTGGGCAACGCGAAAGCCCTCCCGGCTGGTATTGATGAACTCGCCTTCCAGTTCAGCGGCGGGTGCGTAGGCCACGCTGTGCACCACCACATGCAGCTTCCCGTAACGCTTCTTTAGTTCAGCAAAAGTGCGGTCGATGTCTTCGTCTTTGGAAACGTCGCACATGAAACCCTCGGCACCGGGCAGGGAATCGATCAGATCCTTGGCCTCTTCGGCCAGCCGCTCGTTCTGATAGGTAATCGCGAGCTTCATTCCGGCGGCATGCAGGCCTTGCGCGATGGACCACGCAATCGAGCGCTTGTTCGCGACTCCGAATACGACGGCATTCCGGCCTTCGAGTTGAAAGGACATAGGAAACTCTCCTGGGTCGTTGTGAATTGGAAAGGATATCAGAGGCAGAGAGCTGCGAGCTTTGAGCTACGAGCTGCGAGCGAGGAGGGTCGAACAGATGGATTGCGGCGATTTTGAACTTATGGCGCCACGTTCGATGACCGCCGGTTCAGCAGATTCAACGGGCCACGCCGAGCTCAGGAAAGCCACGACATAAACTGCGCCGATGATGGCGAACCCTCCCGCCAGGCTGACCTTCTGCGCCATCCAGCCGACCGTGAGGCTGATTGTGATTTGCAGAAACGTCCCCACAAAATAGAAAGCATTCTGCACTCTCCCCATGAAGTGCTTGGGAACCTGTTCCATCAGGCTGGTATTCATGGCGACGCCGCTTAAGCCGCGCGCGGACCCCATGATCCCATAGAGGAAGACGGCGATCGGCAACACGCGTGAGTAGGGCGAAAGCGTCATGCAACACGCCAGAAATCCCATCGACACAGCAATCGCCATTCGCGAGCCCATGCGCGCGATCATCCATGGCGCATACAACGCGCTCAGGAATGCGCCGATGCCCCAGCCACCATTGAGCCAGCCATAGCCAACGGCTCCCGCGTGGAAGACCCGATCACTGAGCGAGGGCGTGACAACCACGCCGGTCAGCATCGCGCCCAGGAATAGGGCCCAGCTCAGGCCAAGCAGCACCACTCCGGGGCGTTCCCGAAGAAATTGAATTCCTTCCCACAATTCATGCCAGAAACGGCGTTCCGCATTTTCGGCAGCGACGATGTCAGCCTTGATTTCCTCTGGCCGCGGCACCACGTGCTTGCCCTTGCGCACGCCGAAATAGCACAGAAACGACACCACGTAGGTGGTGAAGTCGATCAACAGAACGCCGCCTAGCCCGATGTGGTTGTACACGAATCCGACGATCGCGCCCGCCATTAGCCAGCCACCCTGAATTCCAGCGAGCAGAAATGTATTGGCTTCGACGAACTGGCCTTCAGGCGTGAGTTCCTGGATGAGTGCGGTGATCGTAGGCCAGAACATCCAGAAGCCGGCGGCCACCAGGGTGTTCATCAGGTAGAGCTGCCACACCTTCACGGCGCCTCGGAAAGCAAGGACAGCGACAATCAGAATGACGATGGCGCGCGCGGCATCGAGCATCATGACCAGCCGGCGGCGGTCTTCGCGATCGATGATCACGCCGGTGAAGGGAAGCATCAGCATCGCCGGCAGGGTCTGCAAGACGGCGAGCGTGCCCAGGGCCATCTCCGAATGAGTGGCCTGCAGGATGTGCCAGGCGACGGCGGCGGAGTTCATGCCGCTGCCCAGCATCGAAACCACGTTGGCCAGAAGCACAAAACGAAGAGCCCGCTTTTGCAGGATGGCGCGCATTGCTTCAACTGTAAATCAACCAGCAGGGAAAGTTTTCCGCAGGTTCGCGACGTCGTTCACCAATCCGGAACGAAGGGCGAAACACGATCACTTTGTCCCGTGATCCCAAACCTTGTACTGACGCTGCAACAGCGCTAGCATGTCGCCCGAAAGTGGAGTTAGCGCTCCATTAGGGAGGTGGCCGATGAAATCCAGGTTCGCGTTGCCGCTGATGGCTATTCTCGTTCTTGCTTCGCTCTCGCAGGCTCAGATCGATCGCATCGTTATTCCGGCCGGAACTCCGGAGGACCAATCTATCCAGGAAATCTCCAAGGAGACGGACGCCAGAAAAAGGTTGCGCTGTATCAGGATTTCCTGCAGAAGTACTCGTCGAATCCCGCCGCCGTGGCTTTCGGCAACTGGCAGATCTCGCAGTCGTATCAGAGTGGCGGAGATCTTCCGAAAGCGCTCGAGTTTGGCGACAAGGCGTTGGCGGCGTCGCCCCACAACCTCGACATCCTGGTTTCGCAGGCGGGGATTGCGCAGCAACTGAAGGATGACTCAAGGATCTTGGACTACGCCGAGAAAGGCGGGCTGGTCTACGAGGGCATCGGGAAGCAAGCCAAGCCGGAAGGCGTCAGCGATCAGGATTTTGCAACGCGCACCACGTCGGAGAAAGATTCAGCGAAGACATCGCGCGATTTTCTGGAGAGTGTGGGCTTCAATGCTATCGCCGACGAGAAAGATGCCAAGAAGCGCATGTCGTTTATCGAGCGTTTCACGGGAGCGTTTCCGAGTTCGCAGTTCCAGGAACAGGTCTCGCAATACGCCATGTATACGCTCGGCCCCGGACAATTGAATGACTCGGCACGGCTGGTGACGTTCGGTGAGAAAAGCCTGGCGGCGAATCCGAATAGCCTGCCGACGCTGTTGATGCTGGCCAACACATATGTAGAAGAATCCAAGCCGACAAACTGGGGGAAGGCCGTCACCTATTCGCAGAAGGTCATCACGTTGGCCAAAGAGCACGAACCGGATGCCGACCGCACTCGCAAGCTGTCGGCCGGCGTGGCGCATTCGACCCTGGGCTATGCGTATATGAAGCAGGACAAAACAGCGGCCGCAATTCCGGAACTGAAGTCAGCCTCGGTTTTGCTTAAGGGACAGGATGATGCGGCATACGCAACCGCCCTGTACCGGCTCGGGTACGCCTACGCTAAGACCAACAAGACGACGGACGCACGCGAAGTGCTGGGCGAAGCCATCAAGATCGAAGGTCCGTTGCAGCAGCCATCGAAGGAATTGCTTGAGAAGGTGAACAGCGCCAGATCGAGAAAATAAACCACTCCCCGAACTCGACGATCAACTGTGGATTTTCGCAGGAGCTAGGGTTTGGTGAGAGCGTCTGAGAGCAGATGTGCCTTGACGGCGAGCTTGTAGGCGCGTTGCAAATCGCCGGCGGCGTCCGCAGTTTTCACTTGCTGCATAAAGCGCCTGATCTGCGCGACCGTGTCCTGCTCATCCTTGCTCAGTTGACGACCGGAGAGCTTTTGCAGTGACGCGTCGGTGGTGGCCAGCAGTTTGTTGGTGGTGTCCCGCTGATGCGCTGCCTGCTCGTCCGTCATGCCCTGAGCCAACTGGGTAGTAGGCTCAACCGTGCCTCCCCGGTGGATCACCCTCTTCTGCGGTTCTCCTCCATTGCCAGTACTGTGCTTCTTTCGGGCAGACTTCTTGCCGGGAGCACCTGCATTTGGTTTGGGTGACGGCGGTTGGGCGGAATCGGGAGCGGTCTGCGGCTGGGTTCCACCATCGGTAGGCTGAGTCTGATCCGGCGGCGGCGTCATTGGCCGGTCGCTGGACTGTGATTGAGATGGCTTAGCGGCAGTGTCGGAGCTTGACGGTTGCTGGGCTGGCTCCTGATAAAAGACAGCCGTCTTGTCGAATGACAATGGCACGCCGCCCACATGTCCATTTGCAGACACGTGCAGCAGCGCGCACAGTCCGAGTATGCCGGCCAGATACATACTTATCCTGTGATGCGCCCCAAACAAAACGTGAACCGAGTTAATTTTATGTCTTCAAGGAGGGTTTGGGAAGCATGCTAAACAGGCCGCTGGCTTGGGTTTCCGGGCATAGGTAAAAAGGAAGGAGAAGTAAGCACCCGGACGAGTAAATTTGAGTGCCGGCGCGCGTCGATGATCTGGCATCCTACCGCGTGCGCGCGGTTACCTCGCGCGCCGCATCGAGCGTGGATTTCGCCAGCGGCAGGCACAGTCGGAACTTCGTGCCCTTGCCTTCCACGGTTTCAAAGTCGACTGAGCCGTAGTGCCACTGCATGACCTGGTAGGTCTGCGCCAGACCGATGCCGCTACCGCCCTTTTTCGTGGTGAAGTAAAGTTCGAAGATTTTCTCTTGTGCTTCCCGGGGAATGCCGCCGCCGGTGTCCTGAATCTCGACCACGACCATGCCCTCTTCTCGGCGAGCGCTGATCGTCAACTGGCCGCCCGCGCTCATCGCCTGTACGCCGTTGATGACCACGTTCAGAAATGCCTGCTTCATGAAGTCGAGATCGGCCTTCACGGGCAGCGGAGAATCGGGAAGATTGCGGACGATGGCGACCGCGTGTTGGTCGGCATCGGGCGCGGCCAGCGAAGCTACTTCTTCGAGCAGTCGCCGCAAATCGACCTCCTCCAACTTCAAGTCGCGTGGGCGGGTGAAGTCCACCAGGATCTGCACCACTCGGTCCAGTCGATGAATCTCGCTGCCGATGATGTCTACATGGCGGCGGGTGCCGGGATCCATCTGCTGCAGCTTGCTCTGCAGGAGGTGAAGGTGCAGCACGATCGCATTGATGGGGTTCTTGACTTCATGCGCCACGCCCCGCGTCAGACGTCCGCTGGCGGAAAGGCGCCGCGACATCTCGATCTCATCTTCCAACCGGCGCACGGTTTCGGTATCGCGGATGATTAGCAGTGCTCCGATCTGGGTGGTCTTTTCCTGAATGAAGTCGAGCGACACCTGGACCCTACGCCCGTTGGCGGATTCAATTTCACGCTGCATCAGCGGACGCCGTCGCTCGAACGCGTCCAGCAGAGTAGCGCTGAGTGGTGTGCCGGCCTTGAACACTTCCCGCGCCGTGCGACCGAGCATTTCTCCGCGGGGCCGCCCGAGAAAGCGCTCCACCGAAGCGCTCACCAGCACCACCCGCAAATCGCGCGTAAAGAGCATGAGGCCGTCCTGCAAGTTAGCCATCAACTGGTCGACGTTGTCCTTTAAGGCGGAGAAAATTTCCTTCGCGTCGCGCACCTGCCGGCCGAGGTTGGCGATTTTTAAGGTCACCAGTCCGTATTCGTCGTGATCGGACTCAGCATCCTGGTCGATGTCTGCGCTGCCGCCGGTGACGTAATCGAGATTGCGGTTGATTTCTTCCAGGGGACCGAGGGCCAGGCGCGAGATCAACGCTGCGAGGAGCAAAGAAAGAAAGATCGAGGCGCCCGAAAAATACAATGCATGCTCGAGTCGAGGTGTAAGTTCACTCTTCAAAAGAACGGTCGAGATGCCGACGCGCACTGTCCCAAACGGCGTGCCATTCAGTTGCAGGGGCACACTCACGTCATAGACCGCCGAGGGGCTGTAGATCATGCGCAGTTGGTCCCGGAAACGGGCACCGCGCAGGCGCTCGAAATTCGGGCGGGGACTCAAAATCTTCCCGTCGAGGTCGGCATTGCTGTGAAGCATGGCGCGTCCAGTCGGGCCCACGATCGCGGCGTCATACACGATCGGAACATTTCCCACCGACGAGTCCAGCATGTCGTTGAGGTTCGTGTCTTCCTTGAGGTATTCCTCGATGGCCAGCTGTACGGACTTGCTGTTGTCGGTGTCCACGCGTGTGCTGCCCAGGTCGGGCACGGCGTTGCTGGCCGAGTAGACGAGTTGCTGGGCGAGCAGTTGAGCGATGTCGCCGGCGGCCGCCAGGCGCTGCCGCAGTAGCTGAGAAATGTAGAGATACGAAAACGCCGACACCATCACTACGACCATGAACGTGATGGCGAGAATGATTTTTGTTTTCCGACGCATCGTCAGTTTCGGATTCAGAGCGCAGTCGCGGCAGATACCGGCAAGGGGAGGTTGATGGCGAGTCTACTCTTGCTTTTCCGCCTCCGCATCCGTCGAATTGCTTCCATACTCCTTAAGCTTGTTGTGCAAAGTCTTGAGACTGATTCCGAGAATTTCGGCGGCCCGGGTCTTGTTGTTGCTGGTGGCCTCCAGGGTTTTCAGAATCAGCATCTTCTCAGCTTCTCCCACCGTGGTCCCCACCCCGAGGCGAACTGCATCGGGATCGTTGGCCGCTTGCCGAACCGTGATCTGGCCAAAACCCGGCGGAAGATGTTTCGTTTCCACCACGGCCCCTTCGCAAACGATGACGGCCCTCTCAAGCGTGTTGCGCAGTTCGCGTACGTTTCCCGGCCAGGAGTAGTTCTTGAACTGGTTGAGCACTGCTTCACTCACGGTCGCAACCTTGCGACCGTGCTTTGAACTCATGTCGGCCAGCAAGGTTTGCACAAGTTCGGGAAGATCCTCTTTGTGCTCGCGCAGGGACGGCATGTGGATGTTGAATACGTTCAGGCGGTAGTAGAGATCGTTGCGCAACTCGCCCCGGGCTACCGCGTCGTCCGGAACCTTGTTGGTCGCGGCCAGCACGCGCACGTCGACCGACGTCTCGACCTTGCTTCCCAGGCGGCGCAACTTGTGGTCCTCCAGCACCCGCAGCAGCTTCGCCTGCGTGGCCACCGGCATTTCCCCGATTTCATCCAGCAGCAGCGTTCCGCCTTCGGCGAGTTCGAAACATCCGGTGCGGCGTTCGAGCGCACCCGTGAAGGCGCCCTTCTCGTGGCCGAAGATTTCGCTTTCGATCAGGGTTTCGGGAATCGCTGCGCAATTGATGGGCACGAACGGCTTCGATCGCCGCGGGCTCAGTTCATGAATGGTGCGGGCGACCATTTCTTTGCCCGTTCCGCTGGCTCCCGTGATGAGCACCGAGGCTGTGCTGGGCGCTACCATTTCGATCAGGTGGAAAATCTCCTGCATCTTTTTTGACGAGCCCACCAGTTGTCCAAGCGATCCCGAGTCGCGCAACTTGCGCCGGGTCACTTCAAGTTCCACTTTAGTGCCCAGCAACTCGGAAGCGTTTTGCAGGATCGTGCGCAGCCGGTTCATGTCGATGGGCTTGGTGATGTAGTCGTAGGCTCCCATGCGCATGGCCTGGACCGCGCTGTCGATGGTGCCCTGGGCTGTCATGACAATGACAGCCATGGTGTGCGCCTGTTCAGCGAGGCGCTCAAGCAGTTCCATGCCGCCGACGCGGGGCATCTTCAAGTCCGTCACGATAATGGACGGGATCCACTGGGTCGCCTTATCCCACCCTTCCATGCCGTCGGCGGCGGTGTCCACCCGGTATCCCCACGACGTGACCAACTCGGCGAGGCCAGTGCGCTCGTTCTCTTCGTCTTCGACGATCAGGACTTTTTCTTGGCTCATAAGGGTTGCAGGTTCCCATTATTCAGGTTTCGAGCACACTCTAGCAAGGCAGCAGGCTTGGATGCGGATTCCCGGTTCTCCAATTCAACAGAGTGTAGTCGCCGTTGGCCGCGTCGTCGTGTTCGCTCCGCTTCCTCCCGGGGGATGTCAATCTGAGACGACGATCGCCGTTTGCGCCGCAAGCCATTGCAATTGCAGGTACTGGATACAGTAATATTTCACGTCGCAGGTTTCACTTTGCGGTAAGGTTGCTGTTAGAATCTGCGGTCTCAAGCAGCGTCCGTCTTTTGCATCGTTTTCCGTCTTGTTAATTCGATCTGAGCCCAGGTTGCAGTTTGGTCTAGTTCCGGAGGATTCCATGTCAGCTTCTTGTGGTTCACGAAATCGGCAGATGTTTCGTCAGTGCCTTTTTCTGACCCTGGTGTTCATCTTAATTTCCAGTCTTGCTTCAGCCCAACAGACTCCACCGAAGTTCGATATCTTCGCCGGCTATCAATGGCTGAACCCGGGCGGCAACGTTCCGGGCGGCCCCGATGGCAATGGCGGCGTTCTGCCCTTCAAGTTGCCGAGCATGGGCAAGGGCGGCGGTTTGGCATTCGGTTACAACTTTCATCCGAACTTCGCACTTGAAGGCGATATCGGAGTCAACCTCAAAGATCAGTTTGATGTAAGCACCTTCTCGATTGGACCGCGCTACACGTGGCGCAGCGAGGGCTTCAATCTGTTCGCGCACACCTTGCTCGGCGATAACCATCTGACTACACCGGTGGGCGCCCGCAATGGAATCGGTGCGATTCTTGGCGGTGGTATCGACTTGCCGATCGTGAAGCGCATCAGCCTTCGGCTCATTGAGGCCGACTACCAGTGGGCGCGGCAGAACTTTGCGAGCGTGGTTTCCCCCAGCCAGCCTGACCTGCGTCGCGCCAGTTACCAGGGCGCGCGCCTGCGTTCTGGCGTGGTGTTCAACTTCGGCGGCGAGCCTGAAGTTGCGCCCACCGCGAATTGCTCCGTGGATCACGCCGAAGTGATGCAAGGCGAGCCCGTCACCGCGACTGTCTCCACGACCAACTTCAACCCCAAGCATCCGCTGACTTACGCCTGGAGCGGCAATGGCGGAACGGTCACGGGAAAAGACACGTCGGCCGCCATCGATACGAAGGGTGTTGCCGGTGGCAACTACAACGTGACGGCACAAGTCACCGACCCGAAGAACAAGAAAAATGGCGAAGCGACCTGTACCGCAAACTACACGGTGAAAGAGCCGCCGAAGAATCCGCCGACAATGAGTTGCTCGGCGAGCCCGACGACACTACAAGCCGGTGGCACGGTGACGGTCACTTGTACCTGCACCAGCCCCGACGGAGTGCCTGTGAATGTTGCGGGCTGGACTGCCAGCAGCGGCCAGGTTTCCGGCAGTGGCAACACCGGCACGGTGAACACGACGGGTGCGGCGCCAGGACAAGTGACAGTCAGCGCAACCTGTACGGATTCCCGTGGCTTGACGGCGAACTCCTCGTCGCAATTCACGATCGAGAATCCGCCACCCCCGCCGCCGAAGGCCAGCAAGCTCAGCCAGTGCGACTTCCCGAACGAGAAGAAGCCGTGGCGTGTGGACAACACTTGCAAAGCCATCCTGGATGACGTGGCTCTGCGCCTGCAGCAGGAAGCGGACGCGAAGCTGGTCATCGTGGGCAACGCCGATCCGAGCGAGAAGCGCAAGAATCTCGCCGCGGAACGCGCTGTTGAACTCGAAGGCGTATCTGTCGGGCGGCGAAGCCAAGCAGGCCATCGATGCCACTCGCATCGAGACCCGTACCGGCAACGGCGGTTCGAAAACGGCTGAGTACTGGGTTGTGCCCGCGGGCGCGAACTTCGACTCGGCCGGCACGGAAGCCGTGGACGAGACCAAGGTGCAACCGGTTCCGGATCACCCGAAACCAGTTGCAAAGAAGAAGGCGGCGAAGAAAGCCCAATAGCCCGTCTTTTCAACGCATCACAGGCCGATCGGAACCCCGGTCGGCCTATTTTTTTGCTTCCCTTAGGTAACTTGAAGGGGACTGGTTACGCTGTCACTCTCAGACCGCAAGGTATACTGTCCGAAACAGGGGCTGACACACACATGATTTCCAGAGCCATGGCTGGTAAGTTAATGATTTTATTGGTCATTTGTCTGGCCTGCAGCGCGTCGCTGTGGGCCGGTCAGTGGACCGTGATGGGGCCGGACGGGGGCGACGTGCGCAGCATGACGTATGACCCGCATAATCCGGATCGAGTCTTCCTGGGAACGAGCACGGGCGTGATTTTCGTCTCCGAAAATGGGGGGCAGGACTGGTCGCGTTTCGCTCATCTCGGAACGCGGCGATGAATACGTGCTCGATCACATCGTCGTGAATCCGCAGAACACCAACATCATGTTCGTGTCGGCCTGGAGCGCACAGAGCCAGCAGATCGGCGATGTCTTCCGCACGAACGATGGCGGCAAGACCTGGCAGACACTGCCCGCGATGCACGGCAAGTCTATTCGCGCGATGGCGATGTCGGCCTCGAATCCGAAGGTTCTCGTAGCGGGCGCGCTCGAAGGCGTATTCCGTACCAACAACGGCGGCAACGACTGGGAGCGCATGTCTCCCGCCGGCCATGCGGAGATCAAGAACATCGAGTCGATCGCGATTGATCCGAAAGATTCGAACGTTGTTTATGCTGGCACATGGCACCTCGCGTGGAAGACTGCCGATGGTGGTGCCAACTGGCAGCACATCAATAAGGGCATGATCGACGACTCCGACGTGTTTTCGATCATCGTGGACCACACCAATCCTGCGAACGTTTTTGCCAGCGCGTGCTCGGGTATCTACAAGAGCGTGAGCGCGGGCGAGCAGTTCTCCAAGATCCAGGGCATTCCGTTCTCGGCGCGCCGCACGCGCGTTCTGAAGCAAGATCCCACCAACGAAAACATCGTCTACGCCGGAACCACCGAAGGTTTGTGGAAGACGATGGACCTGGGCAAGACCTGGAAACGGATCAGCAATCCTGAAGTCGTCGTGAATGACGTCTACATCGATCCGCGCAACGCGAGCCATGTTCTGCTGGCGACCGACCGCAGCGGCGTGCTCGCTCTGAACGCGACGGGGAGCTGGACGGCTTCGAACCACGGCTACACGCATCGTTACGTAACTGCAATCGTTCCGGATCAGAAAGATTCGAACACGATCTATGTTGGCGTCGTGAACGACCGCGAGTTCGGTGGCGTGTTCTTCTCGCACGATAACGGGCAGCACTGGCAGCAGCAGAAGTGCGGGTCTCGGCGGCAAAGGACGTCTTTACCCTGCGGCAGGCAAGCAGCGGCGCGCTGGTGGCTGGCACCAATCACGGAAGCTACATCCTCGAACATAACGGGATGGAGTGGCATCCAATCAATACCGTGGTGGTCGAGAAGACTGCAACCAAGACGGTGAAGAAGGGCAAGAAGAATACGCAGGTGGCGAGCAAGACCGTCACGCAAGTCGACTCTCGATGCCCGCGTTAACGAAGTCGATATTTCTGGCGATCGCTGGATGGAAGCCACCACCAACGGTCTCTACTTCAGCAAGGATCAGGGCAAGACGTGGATGGGCGGTCCGGTGCAAGGCGAGAAGGAGTTCCTGTCAGTGCGCGGTCGTGGAAATACGATCGTGGCTGCGGCTCGAACAAAGGTCTACGTCTCGCATGACAACGGCACCACCTTCACAGAACACAGCATGACTCAGTACGTGACCAGCATTCGCGGTATCACGCTGACGCCTGAGGGGCAGATCTTTGTGGCTTCCCGCGAGGGCGCGTTCGCGAGCGCGGACTCAGGCGCTAGCTGGAGTCACGTCGTGGCCGGATTGCCGGACAAAGACATCACGTCGATCACGTTTGACTCGACTGCGAACCGCTTGCTCGCGACCAGCCTGCAGACCGGCGTAGTTTTCCAGAGCTCGGACAGCGGCCGCAGCTGGCAGCGTGGTCCCGACTCCGGATATCCGCTGCGTCGGGTCAGCGTGGTTCACGGACGGTTCGTGGGAGCAACGCCGTTTGATGGTGTCGTTCTGCAACCGGAAAACGAAGGGCAGAGCGCAGCCGCGGGTGCGGGGGGCGCTTCGAACTAGCTCTTCTTCAACACCTTTCAACAGCCGGAGGGCGATCAGCCCTCCGGATTTTCTTTGGGATCGTCCCGACGATTCGTCGCCCTAGTCAGCAAAAACTACACGCGAGTCCAAGTGTGTGATTACTTAAGTCATCTGTTTTCAACCGGCAGAGGTTGGCACCTTCCTTGCGACTTGTAACTCAACAGGCGCGCGGGGGAGGATTCGGAAATGAGAGCTTCACAGGGCATCGGGCTCGCCGCGCTGACCCTGGGGATGGTCATCGGGCTGGGCTGCGGCCATCAGTCTTCTGTGCCGGTTGTTGCGGCCGGCGCACTCACGCCTCCCAACACTTCCGGACTCCCGTTCGATCGCGCTGCCCAGAGCGGCGGAATCTCTCCAACAAACTCCGTAATACCTCCCGGGGCGCAGGTGCCGGCTGGGACGCCCATTGTCGTGCGCCTCCGCAAGCCTCTGTCGAGCGCTAAGGCACATCCGAATGAGGCGTTTACCGCGGTGCTGGAAGAGCCAGTAGTTATCAATGACCGGGTGGTGGCCGAGCAAGGCGCGATCGTTACCGGCCGCATCGTGGAGGCGAGATCTACCCGCCAGGCGAGCACTCCCGGATATATGCGCCTGACGCTTTCTTCCATTTCGATTGACGGAAAACCAGCACGCATCCGTACTTCAAGTTCGTTTTTCAAGGGAATCACCCCCAGAAAACGCGTTGCTTCCTTGCCTACCCAAGGCGAAGGAGCGCTCATCGGCGCCTCCTCTATGAGCAGAGTCTCCTCTCTCGGCGACGCGACGGACACGGAGGATGAACAAGAACCGTTGGCCGATGGCGTTATGCGCGAGGCCACTGTCAGTCCGGAACGGCGATTGCGATTCCGGCTGATTGAGCCGCTTCCGATTCGCCCCTGAGAGCTCCTCTCCAAGTAAGACGTCTCTTCCATCGATCCCTACTGCGGGTCTGCCGCGCGTTTGAATATCACAAACGGCGGTGACGACCGTACTTAGCATTCCCAGTTTGGTCCCCCATAATTGTCCCAATTAGGGAGCGCGCGGCCTGATTCTCGCGCGAAGCGCCGCTCTTCGGGCTCCTCCCAGTTGACAAGCAGGACGACGTAAATGGGACAGCCTTTTCCGATTCTGGCCACCAGCGAATCAAGCTTTGATACCGATATCTTCGAGGCTGCATTCCGCGCGAGCCCCGAAGGTATGGCGGTGGCTGAAGCCGGATCCATCTGTTACGCGAATCAGGCATTCGCGTCTCTTGTAGGCCAAACAGCAGACAGCCTCATCGGCAAGCCGCTGTCACGCTTCCGTCCGTCGAGGCACCCGTGTGAATTTGTTCAAGCCGGAGCGCATGAGGATGGACCGAAATCCCATCTGTGCCAGTTCGTTTCCAAGCGACGTGACGGCGTGCCCTTGCGAATCGAGTCTACGTGCGTGCCCTTCCGGCTCGGCCAACGCGAACTGCAGCTGATCACCATCCGCGATGTGACGGTGCGCGAACGGCGCCGGATGGTGCGCGATGGGCACGAGCGTTTTCGAGTCATCTTTGAAGCTGCCCACATGGGCATTCTGCAATGCGATCTACAGGGCTTCGTGCTTGAGAGCAATCCTGCGGTCGAGCGCATGCTGGGCTACACACGAGAGGAACTCCGAGGAAGAAACTTCCACGAGATGGCGCACGCGGACGGAGATACCGGTGCCCGGCTGTTCCGCGAATTAGTGGACGGCAAGCGGGAATCCTACGAACTGGAAGCCCAGTACGAAGGCAAATCGTCGGCGACGGGTTGGGTCCGGCTTACGGTTTCCCTGGTGCGCGGAGTTGATGGAAAACCGCAGTTCGCGATTGGCATGACTGAGGACATCACGGAACGCCGACAAGCGGAAGATCGCCTGCGCGAAGCGCAGAAGATGGAAGTGGTCGGCCGGCTGGTCAGCGGTGTCGCGCATGACTTCAACAACCTGCTGACCGGAATCATGCTCTATTGCGATCTGTTGATTGCCGGACTGGACCGCGACAGCCGCTCCCTGCGCCACGCCGAAGAGATTCGTTTGGCGGGCGAACAGGGGGGAGTCCTCATCCAGCAGTTGCTGGCAGCGGCGCGGCAGCAGTCGGTCGAGCCCAAAGTCTTGTCTCTGAACGAAACTGTGCTGAAGGCGCGGAATCTTCTTTCTCGCCTGCTGGGTGAGAAATACGAACTGGTCCTGGAACTGGAGCGCGATCTGGGCATGGTGAAGATCGACCCGGCCCAGGTGCAGCAGATTCTGTTCAATCTTGTGTTGAACGCGCGCGATGCCATGTCCCAGGGAGGTCGCATCCACGTCGCGACCGGGCACCGCGACCCGAGTGTCGGTCCAGAGCAAACCGCGGCTGGAGTCTTTCTGTCGGTAAAGGACTCCGGGTGCGGCATGAGCGCCGAGACCCGCGCCCGCGTATTCGAGCCCTTTTTCACAACGAAGGTGAATGGACGCGGCACGGGGCTTGGATTGTCGACGGTCCACAACATCGTGACCAACAACGGGGGGACCGTCGAAGTCGACAGCGAGCCCGGGCGGGGTACGCAGGTGGGCGTGTGGCTACCCCGAGTCAGCGAGGCACGTGTTGGGACGGTCAGCCGCTTCACGGTGCGTTCGACTGGAGAAACCATCCTGCTGGTCGAGGACAACTCCACCATCCGACAGGCGGCCCAGCGGATTTTGAGTGAATGCGGCTATGCGGTTCTGGAGGCGGCTAGCGGTCAGGAAGCGATCGACCTGGCCCGCCAGCATCGCGCAAAGATCGACCTGTTGCTGGCGGACGTGGACATGCCGGGGATGAGTGGCCACGAAACCGCCATGCACATCCGCTCCGAAAGGCCGCAGTTGAAGGTGCTTTACATGTCCGGACACGAGCCACCCGCGCAGAAAGACGGCGAAGAGACAGTCTTTTTCAAAAAGCCATTCACCAGTTCCGAGTTGCTCGGGAAGCTGCGCGAGATTTTCGACCTCAATTCCACTCCGACGAAATTCAAGAAGCGAAAGCGAGAGAAGCCATGACCACTGCCGAAATGACCTTGCCCGCGACCCCGCAGATCGAGGGAGCCAATTTCCTGAACGTCCTGATTGTTGATGACGAGCGCTCCATTCGCGAAGCCTGTCGCGAAGTAGCTCAGTCGCTGGGTTTCAATACCTTCGTCGCCGATTCAGCCGAGCATGCGTACCGCTTGCTTGATTCGCAGGGCATCGACGCCGTACTGCTCGATCTGCGCCTGCCCGGTGCAGGGGGACTGGAAGCTTTGAACCGCATCAAGAGCCTTCGCCCGGATGCAGTGATCGTGGTCGTGACGGGTTATGGCACTGTGCAGTCAGCCGTACAGGCGATGAAGAATGGCGCGTATGACTACGTCACCAAGCCGTTCAGCCTCGATGAGTTGAAGCTTCTGCTCGATCGGGTCGCCAGCCACCTGAAGCTCAAGAGCGAGAATCGCATTCTGCGCGAAAAGATTAAGTCGAAGCAAGGATTCGGTAGCATCATCGGGCGTTCGCCGGAAATGGAGAAACTCTATCGAATCGTCGCCAAGGCGGCGCACAGCACGCATCCAGTGTTGATTCTGGGCGAGAGCGGAACGGGCAAGGAACTGGTGGCCCGATCCATCCACTTCTCGGGGCCATTCCGCGACAAGCCGTTCATCCCGGTGGATTGCGGTTCCTTGGTTCCAACACTCATCGAAAGCGAGCTGTTCGGCCATACTAAGGGCGCATTCACTGGCGCTCACCACGCGAAAGATGGATTGCTCTCTATCGCCGAAGGAGGAACGGTTTTCCTTGACGAGGTCGGAGAGTTGCCGACCGACCTGCAGGCCAAACTGCTGCGCGCGATTCAGGAAAAAGAGATTAGGCCGGTGGGCAGCACCAAGCACATCCCGATCAACGTGCGCATTCTGGCCGCCACCAATCGTGACTTGGAGGAAGGTGTATCGCAAGGAACCTTCCGCAGGGACCTGTACTACCGCCTGAATGTGCTCAGTCTACGCATTCCATCGTTGCGCGAACGCCGGCAGGACATTCCGATTCTGGCCACGCACTTTCTGGAGCGGCAAGCGCTGTCGTCAGGGAACGAGCGCACCCTGAGCGATGATGCAATGAAAGCCATGCTGGCTTACGACTGGCCGGGCAACGTTCGCGAACTGGAAAATTGTCTGGAGCGAGCATGTGCGTTCACCACCGGACCGATGATTCACCTCGGCGACCTTCCAGCCGCTATCAGTCAGTTGCAGGGAACCAATGTGTCGTCCAGTTCGGGCGCCACCAACAAGATCATGCCGATGTCGGAACTCGAGAGGCAGACGATTCTGAACGCGATCGCCCAGCTGAATGGAGACAAGCTGAAAGCGGCGCGCATGCTTGGAATTGGCAAGACCACGCTCTATCGAAAGCTGAAGGAGTATTCATCACATTCATAGCCATCATGCGGCTGGGTGGTGCAGGCCATCCTGAACGGCCGGTTGATTCCCAACTCGCGCTTACA
This sequence comes from uncultured Acidobacteriota bacterium, assembly GCA_963745435.1. Classification (GTDB taxonomy): domain Bacteria; phylum Acidobacteriota; class Terriglobia; order Terriglobales; family Acidobacteriaceae; genus Gp1-AA133. The sequence goes on from CAVUXK010000015.1 coordinate 601,288, forward strand.
TGGTCCCGGATCGGGAAGGGAAGTGTGCGGTAGTCACAATAAATCCCGCCATATCAATCCATCTGTGGTTGGCTTAAGACGTGCAAAGGCAGAGGACATGATTCTTCTCATAACGCCGTCCGCACGAGGCCAGGAATGTGCGCAAGCCTTGCTGGCAACAACAACCTTACCCACGCAGTTCGCTTCCACCTTGCAGGCAGCGATTGCCAAGCTGCGCGAGCAGGAGTACTCCGCGGTCGTCATCGATCAATGCCTGATGGAGGCGGAGCCAGATGACGGCGAAGTGATGCTGCAGCACATGGGAAATGCGTTTCCGGTTTACGTAAACTGCGCCATCAGCGGCATCGAACGCGTTGTGCGCGAAGTCCGCAGTGCCTTAAGCCGGCGCGTTCGCGAGGAAGAGATCGCGCGAGTTTCGGCCACCCGGGTTATCTGGAGTGAACTGAAGGAAAGCGTGACGGCCATCCTATTGTCGTGCGACATGGTGCTGGCTTCAAAGGATATGCCGGCCCCGATGGCCAGCAAGATTCAGGTCATTCACGAACTGGCCATGCTGATGCGCGTAAAACTAGCGCCTTCAGAACAAAGTAATCCTACCGGCTGAGCTCAGGCTGGGATGCGTGCGTTCCGTGTCTTGGAGGATCGCGCCGCTGAATCTCCGCCAGCACCGGTGTGTCCCTGGAGCGCTCGCAAAAGAGAAACATTCCACCCCTCCGGGCCCGGCTTGTTGGCCCGAGCGACACGCGGAATGGCCTTGGTTATATCTCTATCGAACCTGCCGTCCGGTTTGGGAATCAGGATCGGGCGATCGACCAGTCGAAGCATAGCGAGGTCATTGGCGCTGTCGCCCAGAGCGATCGTGAAAATACGAGTCTGCCACGCCATGCGGTAGAACCCGATCAGAACGCTCATCGCCAATCCCTTGTCGCAACTCCCCGTAAAATGCCAGTACCGTCCGCCGCGCTGGACTGTGTAGCCGCGTTCCTGAGCGCGCCGCAAGAAAGCGCGGACGGAAGCGGGACTCTCCTTCGTGAATCGAAAAGGCTCGCCGGTTTCGCGCTGCCGAGCCATGTGTGCCTCGCGCACAGAAAGTCCTGTATCTCGGGCGACTTCCGCATCGGTCATCTGGTGAAAGCCGCGAATCGACACATCCAGCTCCTGTGCGATGCGCCTCAACTCACGCACCAGCTCCTCATATGGCCTGCCGAGGATCAGGGTGTACGCCTTGGCCTGGTTGCCCAGCGTCGCGATTTCGGGGAAGTAGCCGGCGGGAATCACGATTGCGCCCCCGTTTTCGACGATGAAAGGATGGGTATTCCCCGTCGCCCGACGGAGCGCTTTCACTTCGGAGCGTGTCTTACTGGTGCAGAAGATCAAGGGAATGTTTTGTCGGCGCAATGCCTCCAGTGCCCGAGACGCAGCCGTCCATGAGTAGGACTGAGGGTCGAGAAGGGCGCCGTCAAGGTCAGTGAAGACGAGGGTTCGCGTCGACTTAGAGATGACGAAAAACCTCCTCTTCGGCGACGGAACCCCGGACTTTAGCCTCAATCCACTGGCGCGCCATATCGCGAGCGCCTAAGCCGAACGCGATCGCCAGGGCGAAGACGATTCCCGCAAACACGATCGCAAACGCAACCAGCAGGGGCAGGCTTCCAATGTGGAGTTGTTCGAGGGCGATGACAACCGCCAGCGTCATCACTAGTACACGCACTCCCCCCGCGATCAGGCGCGCACCCGGCCACTGCGCATTGACGGCCGCGAGCAGAGCGCTGCGCGAAATCACCCGGCTCACAACCACGCCCAGCAGCAGTACCAGCCCGGCGGCGATGATGTTCGGGATGTAGTCCACGAAGCGCATCACCAACCCGGCGCTAGCGGGAGTATCGGCGGCGTTCAGCGCGAACAGGATCGTAAACAGCCACACCAATCCCTGCACGAACCTGGCCCCGAGATCCGACGGAGAGCGGAACACGCCGGTGCGCTCGATCATGCTCGAGAATCCGGTTCTCTGCACGAGGCGGTCGAAGCGAGCGAGTTGCAACAATCGGTATGTCAGCCACCGGGCTACGAAGGCCAGGAAGCCTCCAATAATCAGCGTGACCAGCACCATAATCAGGATGGGTACGACATGGGCTGACTGATCCGCAATGCGATTGAATGGATCGATCAACATCCGGTCAAACAGACTGCGCATGGAGATTCTCCTTCCGGACGGCGTCCCAGCGTTGCGTGAGATAGGGCTTTTCGGCCTCGAACACGTGTCCCAGTTGTTCGATTCGCTCCTCCACCTGGGTCGCGTTACTGTCGGTGACTTCTAGTACAAAGGAGGCGGTACGGCCTAGATACAAAGGCACCAACGACTGCAGCAAGTGGTCGCGATCGATAGTGCGATAGCGGAAGGCGGTCGCGGCCTCGTAGATCATGCGGACCCAGAGTTTGTCTGGGATGTGAAAGCCTTGGCCATTGCGATGCACGTAACTGGTCAGGTCGGTCAGTGTCTGCGGCGAAAGAAAAAGACTATAGATTTCCCGCAGATCCGCAACGCCCTGCTGGGCGGCATGAATCATGCGATCCGTGTTCACGGTGAGAGGTTCGACACCAACCTCGAACGGAAATCCGAACAGAGGCACTTGCTCGTACGAGTTGCCCCGTCGCCAGATGTCCTCGTAGCTCTCCATGAGCCGGAAAAACGATCCGACAACTTGGCGGAACATGCTGGTGAGGTCTGCCCCGGGGTCCTTGGCATCGTGAATCTTGGCCCCAAGGTAGGCCTGCCCCACGCGGAACCCTTCGGCGATCGCGGTGACCGTCATCCAGATGTCGATTCCGAAGCGCGCGACGTCCGTGTCCCAGACGTCTTTCTCCAGGTAGCGAGCTGCAAGACTCCCGGAGACACCGAACTCTCCGCCAATCGGCTGGCGGACAGACTTTCCGTACAACGTGCGCGTCATCGGGTAGATGATGCCGTTCGTGATCGTGCCGTCGTATTTGTGGCGCAGATAGTAAGGCGCGATGTAGTCGTACCCGTGTTCCAGCACGGGGCGCGCCAGCAGTTCGATCCAGCCGGGCGTGATGCTGCGCAGATCGGAATCCACAACCACGCACGCCTTTGCCTTCAAGTGCTGCGCGACGGCGAAAATCGTCCGGAAGGCGCTCCCTTTGCCCGGTACGCCATGGTATGGAGTGCTAATGCGATAGCTGTTATGCACCGGATGCGACACGAGCAGCAAGTCATCAGCGCCGCTTTCGGCTTGCATCACGACATCCTGTGTCTTGTCTTTCGATCCTCCATCGGAGTTCACAATGACGGAGCGCTGCGTGGGGAAGTACTTGGCGAGACCGACCGATACCGCACGCACCACGTGCCCGATGGTGCGGGCGTTGTTGTAGCTCGGGATGCCGACCACAATGTCGGCATCCCGTATCTGTTCCAGGCGGTCTTTTAGCTCAGTTGGAAAAAGTTCGTCCACGGTATTTGTCAAAGATTCGGTTGTCTATTTTCGCCTGTACAAGGATAGCTTGCTTCAGGCCGAGAGTCCGGCCACGTTCACCAGGGCTTCGTTGTCCGCGTCTACGGCTTCGCGCACATCTTCCAGAAATGCGGGCAGGGCAGCGCTGACGCGCATCCAGTTGGGAATCGGCGGTGCTCCCAGGGGATCGGCAAAGAATTCTTCCGACGCCAGCTTCAGCGCCTGCGAGAAAGTCTCCACCGCACTTTCTTCTTCGTGACGGTCGAAGGTCAAGCCGTTAATCATGGCGTCGGCGTGGTATTTGCTGATGTTGTTTTCCGCCATCCGCTGGTAACGCACCAGCAGAGTGAGCATCGTGCCCTGGTCGAATCTGACGCCCTCGGCAGCAAGAATTCGGAACAGTGATTTGCAGATGTCCATAGCCATCTTCATCAGGCCCTTGGAAGGATCGCCGTGGGATAGCTCTTGATGTTTGTGTTCGTAGTTTTCTGCAATATCAACCTGGCAGATGCGGCGAATGGAACAGTTGCGATACACCTCCGCCAGTGTGCCCACTTCCAATCCCCAATCCGAAGGCAGGCGGTTCACGCGCGCCAGATCGGCCTGCATGGCAAACTCTCCTGCCAGCGGATAGCGGAAGCTGTCCAGATAGACCAGGAACGGCAGGAAGCCGACCATGGACTGCAACGCCCGGACCAACGGTGTCATGAGCAGCCGCGTGACACGGCCATGCATCTGGTGGCTCAGACGAGCGTAGTAGCCTTTGCTGAATTCGAAGCCGATGTCGGGATGCACAACCGGGTAACACAGTCGCGCCAGGATCGCCCGGTTGTAATTCACGATGTCGCAATCGTGCAGAGCGATGACGTTGGCCTTGCGACTGGCGAGTACGTATCCATAAGCCATCCAGCACTGGCGGCCCTTGCCATCCGGTCCGATCTGCAGGCGATTTTCTTCCAGCGTGCGATAGAGGCGCTGCATGCGCGGCCCGTCGTGCCAGAGCACGCGGACTTCCCCGGGAAGGATGCTGACCCGCCGCTGGACTTCCTCGAACTGCTTCGCCGTGGCCTGCGCGAGGGTGAGGACGACCTGGCGAACGTAGGTTGCGCCGCTGAGCTCGCTCAGGATGGTATCCATCGCCGGCTTTTCAAATTCGGAATAGAGCGCCGGCAGCACAAGAGCGATGGGCTGCTGGCGAGAGAAATAGTCCAGTTGGCGCTCGATCATGCCGAGATCGCCTTGCCCCAGGCGATGCAGGGTGGCGATAACTCCAGTTTGGTAGAAATCTGCCATGCCGATCCTCCCTTGCGGACCATTCCCGTGCGGAGTAACCGCAATGCGGCTAACACCGCGACGCGCCAAACCCAAAAACGGTCGTAGGAACTAATGAGTGCGATCAGAGCCCGAGAAGTGGCTAACAACCCGGCTCCGTGGCGCGCGCGAATCGACGAAATGGCTTCGGGTGCTCTCAACCCTGCGTCCAGAACTTAGCTGAATCCGCCGGATTGTCTTCTGTGGCGCGCTGTCTCCAAGGAGGTCGGCAGCGCAATATCAACAAGCAGAGCGGCTTTCGGCCTACCCTAAACCCCCAGGATGAAGCTGGTCAATACGGAATATTTGCACCTTCGAATGCAGTCTTTCCCTGATTGAAGCAATTGAAAGAGAAGCGGTTAAGCGGGACTAATGCCTCCTCCCACACTGGTTCGGTGGTACGACCCTGTGAAAACCTTTGCGGCCAGGCTGTGCTTCCCAAGAAAGGTTCTTCATAAAAAATCCAACTCCCGCTTAGAATACGGGCAATGCACCGGCGGCGTTTGCCGGGACTACAAGGACCCTAATGCACGTTCTGGTCACCACCGACACGATTTCTGGCGTCTGGTCGTACACGCGCGAATTGGTGAGCGGCCTAGTGAGCCGTGGGCTGAGGGTCACGCTGGTCAGTTTCGGCGAAGTGCCGTTGCCCGAACAATCGTCGTGGATGGACAGTCTGCACGGCTTGGATTACCGCCCGACCGCGTTCCGCCTCGAATGGATGCACGAAGGCGAACAGGACTACGCCGAGTCCGCTGCCTACCTCACCGCAATCGTCGAAGAGATTCAGCCGGACGTTCTCCATCTCAACCAGTTCTGTTACGGCGACCTGCCGGTGGACATTCCGCGTGTTGTCGTTGCCCATGGCGACCTGATTACGTGGTGGGTCGCAGTGCACGGACGGGAGCCGAAAGCCGCACGCTGGCTTAGTCGTTATCGGGACGTGGTTGGTCGTGGGCTGTCGGGGTCAAGCACGGTGGTCGCGCCCTCGGCCTTCATGCTCGACGCTCTGCGCGCTTCATACGCGCCTGCTCCGCGTGAGCAGGTCATCTATACGGCATACGCTGCATAGACGGCTTGGAGGGAAAAGGCTGCGGCCACCAACACCGCGACCAATACGCAAATCACCTGGAATGGCCGGTACGGCCACCGCAAGCCCCCCTTCTTCATAGTAAACCCCCGACGGCGGACTGCCGTTTACGCACACACACACCGGCGTTGCAGACCGCAACGTTTGAACGCTCACCCTTGCCGCGCTTGAGTTCATTAACGCGTTTGATTGCGATACGCGTTGTGGCGCGGACGTAGGTTCCACGGTCGTCAGGCAATGGGGCGGCGGTATGATCTTGCCTTGATGATCTTGGGCGACGCGCGCCGCAATTGCGCGCCCGGCCACAATTTAAATCTGCTTGGTCGCGCAGTCGGATGGTGGCGCGTTTCGGAGATAGAGAGCCGCACAAACCCGGTTGCGCAGCCAAATTCACCTGCTATATCCCTTTCCCCAACGCTTACCTGCGTTCGTAGGCAGCGAGTGAGCAAAGGAGCATACAATGGTCGCCGTGACCTTTCCCGACGGCGCGCGTCGGGATTATCCGCCAAACACCACCGGCCTCGACATCGCCAAGGGGATTTCGCCGTCGCTCGCCAAGCGCACGGTCGCCATGGCGCTCGACGGCAAGCTTGCCGACCTGGCCGATCCGATCGCGCACGATGCCAAGATCGAGTTCCTCACCCGCGACGATCCGCGCGCGCTCGAGCTGATCCGCCACGACGCCGCGCATGTGCTCGCCGAAGCGGTGCAGTCGCTGTGGCCCGGCACCCAGGTCACCATCGGGCCGGTGATCGAGAACGGCTTTTATTACGATTTTTTCCGCAACGAGCCGTTCACGCCGGAGGATTTCGCCGCGATCGAAAAGAAGATGCGCGAGATCATTGCGCGCGACAAGCCGTTCACCAAGGAAGTGTGGTCGCGCGAGGACGCCAAGAACGTGTTTCGCGACCGCGGCGAAAGCTTCAAGGTCGAGTTGGTCGACGCCATCCCGGAAGACCAGGAGCTCAAGATCTACAAGCAGGGCGACTGGTTCGATCTGTGCCGCGGCCCGCACATGACTTCGACCGGCAAGATCGGCAACGCGTTCAAGCTGATGAAGGTCGCCGGCGCCTATTGGCGCGGCGATTCAAACCGCGAGATGCTGTCGCGCATCTATGGTACCGCCTTTGCCAAGCAGGAAGAGCTCGACGCTTACCTCAAGCAGATCGAGGAAGCGGAGAAGCGCGACCATCGCAAACTCGGCCGCGAGATGGATCTGTTCCATTTCCAGGAAGAAGCGCCCGGTTCGGTGTTCTGGCACCCGAAAGGCTGGACGCTGTTCCAGACGCTCGAAAATTACATCCGCCGCCGCCAGAGCGAAGCCGGCTATGCCGAGGTCAACGCGCCGCAACTGATCGACTCTTCGTTGTGGGTGGCGTCCGGCCACATGGCGACGTTCCGCGACGGCATGTTTTTGGTGCAGCCGCGCGAGGAGGACGAGCGCACTTTCGTCGATCAAGCCGATGAACTGCCCGGGCCACATCCAGATCTTCAAGAACGGGCTGAAATCGCTATCGCGACCTGCCGTTCAAGATCGCCGAGTTCGGCAAGGTGCACCGCTTCGAGCCGTCGGGCGCGCTGCACGGGCTGATGCGGGTGCGCGCCTTCACCCAGGACGACGCGCATATTTTCGTCACCGAGGAGCAGATCGCCGACGAGGTGCTCAAGTTCAACGATCTGATCCTGTCGATCTATGAGGATTTCGGCTTCGAGGACGTGCGCATCAAATTCTCCGACCGGCCGGAAAAGCGCATCGGCGACGACGCGGTGTGGGACAAGGCCGAGGCCGCGCTGATGCAGGCGCTCAAGGCGTCCGGCCGGCCGTGGACCCTCAACAAGGGCGAAGGCGCCTTCTACGGCCCAAAGCTCGAATACGTGCTGCGCGACGCCATCGGCCGCGACTGGCAATGCGGCACCGTGCAGGTCGACCTCAACATGCCGGGCCGGCTCGGCGCCTTCTATATCGACGAGCACTCCAACAAGATCACGCCGGTGATGGTGCATCGCGCGATGTTCGGTTCGCTGGAGCGCTTCACCGGCATCATGATCGAGCATTACGCCGGGCATTTGCCGCTATGGCTGTCGCCGCTGCAGGCGGTGATCGCGACCATCACGTCGGACGCCGACGATTATGCGCGCGAAGCGATCGCCGCGGCGCAGCGACGTCGGTCTCCGCGTCGAAGGCGACCTGCGCAACGAGAAGATCAACTACAAGGTCCGCGAACATTCGCTGGCGAAGGTGCCGGTGCTGCTTGTCGTCGGCCGCAAGGAAGCCGCCGAGCGCACCGTCTCGATCCGCCGCCTCGGCAGCGACGGACAGCAGGTGCTACCGCTCGACGCGGCGCTGGCGATGCTGGCGCGGGAAGCGGTACCGCCGGATGTGGCGCGGATGAAACAGGCTGCCTAGCGCGTTACCGCGCCAGCACCTCGACCTCGCCGTCGACGCCGGTGATGACCTTGAAGTCGCGCTGATAGGTCTTGCCCGAGTTGCGCGCGACCAGGTGATAATCGCCTTCGGCGAGCACGACGCGGGGAAAGGCGCCGATCGATTCCTTGATGACGTCGCCGCCGGGGGTGAGCACCGTCCATTGCGTATTGGCGAGCGCCTCGCCGCCTGACTCGTTCACCAGCTTGAAGGTCAGCGCCGCGGCGCGGTGGGTGACGACGATGTCGGTGAGCTTGGCGGCCTGCACGCGTACGTCCGAGCGCACCACGGAATTGGCCTCGCCGTAGTTCGAGACGATGTAATAGGTGCCTTCGGGCAACAGCACGACGTCACCGGTGACCACGTTCTGCGCCAGCGGCCGGCGGTTGGAGGTGTCGAATTGGCTGCCCGGGTAGATGTCGAACGCAATCTGCCCGGGCGGAATGCGCACGTCGCCGACGTGGCCCTCGAGCCGCACGCCGCCGGCGGGAATATCGAACATTTCGCGGACGGTGTCGGCGCGCAGCTGGATCGCCTCGGCGGCGCTGGCCAGCCCCAGGCTTGCATGCACGACGTAGCTGCCGGCGGCAAGATGAAGGTCGGCGCCGCGCCGCGGTCTTCCTTGATCAAGCGGAACACGCCGGTGGTGTCGGCCTTGGCCGCATAGACGCGCCAGATCAGGCCGCCAGAGATCGCCGGCGCATCGCGGCCGTAACGGGCGGCAACCGCGAGCGCCACGTGCCCGGCCGGAACGATCGGGGTCACTTGTACGACCGGGGGCGAAGACGGCGGCGCCGCCAACGGCACCGGGCTCATCATCGTTGCGCCTGGCGTTCCGGTGCCCGGCGTCAGCGGTGCCGGCACGGCGGCTTGGGGCGACATTAAATTCTGCGCAGGCGCGGCGGCGGGCGCAAAAGAGATCAGCGCCGCCACAAGCAGCCGCGTGCGCCAAAATGATGCTAAGCCCCGCCCAGACATGCCGTTTTTCTGTAGGTTAATCGCGGCAATTTGATGCCGGGCCGATCACGGCGAGGGCGATATTCTGGCGCAAGTCGTCTGACACGTGAGTTGCTAGGTCGAACAGTTGACCTGGCACGACGCACTCGCAGTCGCATTGCTGGTCGTAGTAGCGGCGTTGGTCGGCGCCGCACCAGGCACGAGACAGGCGGTCTGGCAGCTCGCCGCCTGCGAATTGCAGGTCATCATGCAGTTCGTCACGGCCGAGGTTTGCGCCAAGCGGATTTTTCCCCCGGCAGACGCTCCCGTCGCGAAACCCGCAAGCGCCACGATGGCGAACAGAACGGCCAGTACTCGCATGCCTGCCTCTACGGGTCTTCAGTCGCCCATGAGTCTTCAGTTGCCCATGACTTTTCAGTCGCCCATGACTTTTCGGTCGCCCATGACATTATAGCCCGAGCAGGAGTCCGCCAGGAGCTTGAGGTCGAGGCGTTCGAGAATTTGAATGAGTTTGCCAACGACGCCGACCGGCGCTGACTTTGACCTCCGTGGCCGTTCCAAGAAACCGTCACCTGCTCCGTCCCTGTCCAGTGAAAGCACGCGTCACGGCAGGAAGAACCTTGGCCCATCCCTGGACACACTCACAGCGGTCGCGCGCGTTACCTGGAAGCTTCAATTCTTATAGCACGGATGAGGCTGCGGTGCAGCCGATGCAGCGCGGCGGCATACATGCCGGGCTTCAAGAACACGATCTTCCCACTGAATTGCATTTGTCGCGGGTTGTTGGCAGTGCCGCTCACCGAGCCAGAAGCTGGGACTGAACACGTCACTGTTGGGTATGCCAAAGATCGGATGGTTGAAGATGTTGAACGCTTCTGCCGGAACTCGAACACGCCTTCTCGCCAGAACGGAAACGCCCGGATGACCGATGTATCGAGACTGATGTATCGCTGGGCTCGGAGTGTATTTCGACCCGCGTTGCCAAAGGTATAAAGAGGCGGCAGCGCGAAGGCGGCAGTATTGAACCACTCGGCCGTACTTCGGTTCGAAAGATGGGGATTGCCAACCTGGTCGGCTCGTTGCCCGCCGCCGCCGATGTTGGCGCGATCATTGCTGTCGCTCGCGGTGAAATCCTGGCCGTCGCGCCAGGTGAAGATATTGTTCAGTTGCCAGTTTCCCACGTGATACTTGATGACCTTGTTTCCCGTGCTGTATCGCTTCCCGGGTCCGACCGGTATCTGGTACAGCCCGTTCGCCGAGAAGACGTTTGGCATATTGGTTCCCGACAGTCCGTATGAAGCCGAGGGGTGATAGGGGTCCTGCACCGTCTGTCCCTCAACACCAAACCAGCCGTCGCTTTCGTCGATCGCCCTCGACCAGGTGTAGGCCACTTGATAGGAAAGGCCGTTGGCGTATCGCTTGTCCAATTGGAACTGCAGTGCGTTGTAGTCTGCGAAGCCGGCGCTGCGATCGGAGTCGGGGCGGCATAGGTATAAAGCGACCGCGATTGAGGGTCACCAGGTCCCGGTGTCAAGGCCGTGTTGTAATAACCACCGATGTTAGCCCGGTGCGTGGCGGACCCCACATAGTCGACAGTGACTGCGGTTGAATTATTGAGTTGGCGTTGTACTCCGAAGTTCCATTGCTCTGAGTACGGGTTTTTGAGGTGAGGATCATAGAACCACTGAACCTGGTTGAACGGGGTGGCCGCCGGGAAAGAGCCCGCGCCACTGGCGGAAAACGGGTTCTGGGCTTGCACATTGGGTGCTGCCGCTGTGGTGCTTGGATAGTTGAGATTGTTTTGGATCTGTTGGCCGATATCCGGCCAGGAGCCCTCAATGTTCTGCGACGTTTGGCTGACCGCTGCCCAATTGTCGAAAAACAATGCCGAACCCGGCGTGAATGACCGTTTTGTCATCCAACTTAAAGGCAAAGCCAAAACGCGGCCCTAAGTTGGTGCCTACATTGTGGGCGATCTTACCCCGCGGGTCGACCACGACGTGGGCAGGTAAGGTTCCGTCTCCCGGAATGCAGGGGGCAAAACCCCGTTGGCTGCAAGTCGGTGGCACCTTTTGCAAGACATAGGTACCATTCGAGAAATCGTAATCACCGGTCTCGATACCACCCTGCTTTCCAATGGTTGCATTGGTCCCATAGGGCGGGATGAAGGTATAGTCGTAGCGCAATCCGGCGTTGACCGTCAGGCGCGGTGTCGCTTTCCACGTATCCTGAACAAACAGACTCATCAATCCACCCGGCCGCGTCGTCTCATCGACGTTTCGCCGGTTGCCGCTGTCAGGCACGTTCAAGAAGGAAAGAAGAAAATGGATCTCCGGTAACCACCCCGGTTGCGGCTTGTGGATTCGCCGTACCCTGCGCAGCGAACCCCAACGAGATCTGTGAGAGAGGGCTGGCAAAGAGGTTGCTGGTCCAACTGCCTCCGAACTTTAGCTCGTGGTTGCCGATGATCTTGGTTACGTTGCCCCCGTATTCGTTGCTGTCTGTCGCTTTGGGAGTATCGTCGATGCTTTCGCCGCCATTCGCATAACCGCTGATGCCAGGGGAAGGAATCAGGAAGCTCCCATTCGCGCCGGCAAAACCGTTTGCGAATGAATCCGCGAAGCCTACCGCACTGTAGATATCCGAGGTGCTTTTGCCGAAGCGCGTAGTCCCATTGTCGAGAACGGTGGACACGTGCAAATTGCGCTTGCAATATCAAGCTCGGGCTGAAGATGTGGACGAAGCTGCCACCAAAATCGCGCGCATTGATTCGCGTGGTCTGTGGGCAGGACCAGGAAGCCCAACCTGAGGTAGTGACTCGGCTATTGATGAAGCTGTACCTGAACCAGGCCGAATTTTTCGCCCCGAAATTTTGATCTCCGCGGACGGTAAATTCATTCTGGTTCTGGATGAGTGGGGTGGTATCAACGGCATTTGAGTTCGAACTTGGAATGTACGTTCCTGCGGTGGGGAAAGACAAACTTGGCATATTGCACCATGCGCTGATCGATCAAACCCTGCGGGATCTGATTGCCGGGGAAAGGGGATCGCGAATATAGCTTCCAGGCTTGGTCGGGTCAGGACGTGTGCTGAACGGGTTATAGATGGGGGGGCAGAGCCGCTTTCGTCGCCTGCCAACTGCGCTGCAGTCGGAACCAACAGGTTGTTGTCTTGCGGCTGTGAATACCGGAAACCCTGATAAGCGCCAAAAAAGAAGGTTTTCGATCTTCCGTCATACAGTTTTGGAATGACGACCGGTCCTCCGACCGAGGCGCCAAACTGATTCTGGTGGATATGGCGGTTTGGCCTGGCTCGTAGGCAGGAAGTAGGAGCGGCCGTCGAAGACATTATTCCGCAGGTACTCCCATGCCGAGGCGTGCAGCGTGTTGGTTCCCGTTTTGGTGGTTACGTTGACGACGCCGCCGAGCACAGAACCAAATTCCGCGTTATCGGTGTGTGACACCACCTTGAATTCCTGAATTGCGTCGATGATGGGTGGAACAGCATACGTGCTTTCCAGAGTGCCGTAGTCGTTCAATCCGTCAATGAGGAAGAAGTTGCTGCGGTTGGTCTGGCCGTTGATGGCAGGAAAGCTGTACGCCGAACCGATGGCAACCGGGGCCGCGAATCTCCGCCATTGGAAGACATGCCGGCGCTTTGTCCGGTCATGATAGGTGCCACACCGGGAGTGAGCGCAAGCAGCTGGGGTAAAGTTTCGTCCGTTTAGCGGGAGTTCGTTGGTCTGCTTGGTCGAGATCACCGTACCGAGGTTCGCGCTGGTTAAGTCCAGTCGCAAACGCTTGCCGCCTCCACGTTGACCACCTCGGTTGTTCCGCCGACGGACAGCGTGAAATCGAATGTCGCGATTTGGTCAACAGCTAGAACAAACTGCGAGATCTGTTGGGGATTAAATCCCGAAGCCTTGGCCGTGAGCATGTACTTGCCGGGGACCAGGTTGAGTATCGCGTATGCGCCGGAACCGTTGGATTCCACCCTACGGTCCACGTTGGTGTCCACGTTGTGGAGCAAAACTGTAGCGTCCGGAATGACTGAGCCCTTTTGGTCACGGATTGTGCCGTTTACCGAGGCAGAGGAGAGCTGCGCGCCGCAGGCGAGGGAAAGCGAGGCACCCAAATCGCGGCGATAACCCCCGCCACAATATAGATTTTGTAGCATCCCTGGGCACACCCTTGAAGAACACGCATATGCAAACCTCCAAACCGATCCCGTTCATCGGGCGCGCAATGGCTTTAAGCTTCCGTATGGCGCTGCGGATGCGCGTAAACCATTCGTCCTGAGACGACTCAAGAAGACGCACAATCGCTGCTGCAAGGTTGTGATCAAACCAACGCGCGAAATTGTTCTGTCTTTCGAGAACAGAGAACTGGGGTTCAGAATATGAACGTGCGGGAAGATCTACGCGCGCCGATTCGGGTCCACGTACGTTCCTGATCGGTCGTATAGGGAAGCGTTTACTCTGGCGATACCAGCCTGGTTGGTCGTTCTAACTTTAAGGGCCGCAGATTGCTGCTGTCAGGGAAGGCCGGAATCACTATTGAACGAAATTTATAGTCAATCGAAAGTTCGACTGTCAAGTCATTTGTTC
>CAVUXK010000016.1:0-81068 GCA_963745435.1 uncultured Acidobacteriota bacterium
GTCAGGGTCGGTGCCTTCGTAGCGAAGTCCCGGCAGGCGGCTCTGCCAGTTGGGCGTGAGCAGCCGCAGCGAATCCCAGCGTTCGGACCGCCAGGAGTTCGCCACCTCTCCGCGCTCAAGCACAACATGGTCAATGGACCGGTCGCTCAGGAAGTGGCTCGCGGCGAGGCCAGCGTGACCGGCGCCAATGACGACCGTGGTGGTGCGCTCGATGACAGTGCTCCTCGGCAGTGCTCCTTGAGAAACTGTAGGCGGCCCTGTCAGGCGACTTCGACGGTGACGTCCGTCGGGTTGGTCAGCGCGTCGAACACGGCGGAGCGCTTCTGGGACTGGGCCACCAGCGCCTCGATGTCCTCCTTCGACGCGTCCGCGTCGATGTGGAAGGTCACCTTGACGCTGTCGAAGCCGTTGCGCACGTCGCTGTCGGCGCCAAGGATGCCGCGGATGTCGTGCGCGCCCTCAACGACCGCCTCGACCGAGCGCAGCTGGATGCCGCGGTTCTGCGCGACCGACGCCACGCCGGCGCTGAGGCAGCTCGCCAGGCCGACAAGGAGGTACTCGATCGGCGTGACGCCGTCGTCCGTGGCCGCGAAGACCTCGGGGTGGTCGGCCTCGAAGACCGACCCCTGCTTGTGGTTCTGCTCCTGGCCGAGGCCGAAGAAGTCCTTGACCGTGACGGTGGTGTGGACGCCGCCCTGCCACTTGGACGAGGCGCGCCAGGTGAACTGGGCGGCCTCGGGGGCGCCCTTCAGGACTTCCCGCGCGTCGAGCAGTGCCTGCACGTTAACGCCGTTATCGGCAACCGTGGTCATGTCTAGTGATCCCCTCTCACTCGTGGGCCCCAAATTTCCTACGAGGTTGATTGACAATACACCGGACATAGGGAGTTAACATAGCCCCTATGGCGGAGCCGCAGCCTCAACGCTCGCGGCCCGGCTCGGCTCGGGCGTATCCGGTTCTGTAGGCACAGTCGAAACCCAGTACCTCGACCTACGGAGTCCGGTACCGCTCGACTGCGGACAAGAACTTCACCCGGTTCGCGTCGCGTACGAGACCTACGGCACCCTGTCCCCGCAGCGGGACAACGTAATCCTGGTCTGCCACGCGCTCAGCGGTGACGCCCACGCGGCGGGCAGCGCGACGACCCCGCCCGCAGAAAGCACCCGTGACGGGTTCGGCGCCATCGACCGCGACGGCACGGCAGGCAAGAGCCTCGGCTGGTGGGACGGGATGATCGGCCCGGGCAAGGCGTTCGACACCGACCGCTTCTTCGTCGTTGCCACGAACCTGCTCGGCGGCTGCCGCGGCACGACCGGGCCGTCCTCGGTCAACCCGGCGACGGGCAGCCGTACGGGGCGGACTTCCCCGTGATCACCGTCGCGGACATGGTGCGGACCGAGCGCGCGTTCCTCGACGAGCTCGGCATCGAGCGGCTCGCGGCGGTGGCCGGCGGCTCACTCGGCGGGATGCAGGCTTTGGAATGGGCGGTGCTGTTCCCGGATCAGGTTGATGCCATCGTGCCGATCGCCAGCACGCACGCCCTGCACCCGCAGGGCGTCGCATGGAACGCGATCGCGCGGGAGTCCATCGTGCGCGATCCAGCCTGGCAGGGCGGCCACTACTACGGCACCGGCGCCGCACCCGAGGCCGGCATGGGCGTGGCGCGCATGGTCGGCCACGTGACCTACCTGTCCGCGCAGGCGCTTGAGGACAAGTTCGGCAGGCGCTTGCAGTCGTCTTCCGGGGGGACGACCCCCCGTACCACGCCGAGGCGTGTCCGATGAAAAGGCGAGGATATCGGACACGCAAGAGGGTAACGACATCCGCTACGAGCTCACCGGCGCGGAGCCCAGGTGGAGAGCTACCTGCGCCACCAGGCCGACTCTTTCGTCAGGCGCTTCGACGCCAACACCTACCTCTACATGTCGCGTGCGCTCACGTACTTCGACCTCGCGCGGCAGCACGGCGGGTCCCTGACCCAGGCCCTGGCCGGCGTCGCCGCGCGGACCTTGCTGATCGCGTTCAGTTCCGACTGGCTGTACCCGCCGGTCGCGTCGAGAGAGATCGCCGACGCGCTCCGCGCCAAGGGCAAGCCAGTCGAGTTCGAGGTGATCGATGCACCGTACGGCCATGACTGCTTCCTGCTTGAGGAAGCACGGCAGACACCGATCATCCGCAAGTTCCTGAGTAACTCCAGTGCAGGAAGATGACCTCATGACCGACAACGATCAATCCCGTGTCGAAGAAAGCCGGCTGTTCGGGTTCGAGACGCGGCAACTGCACGCGGGGCAGCGGCCGACCCGAACACGGGCGCGCGCGCAGTGCCGATCTTCCAGACGAGCAGCTACGTATTCGAGGACCCGGAATCGGCGGCGGCGTACTTCAACCTGGCAGGAGTTCGGCAACACTTATTCGCGGATCATGAACCCGACCGTGGCGGTGTTCGAGGAGCGCGTCGCCAACCTCGAGGGCGGCGCGGCGCGGTGGCGTTCGCCAGCGGGATCGCCGCGCAGGCGGCCCGCTCTTCACGCCGCCGCAGCCGGGCGACCACGTCGTCTCGTCCTCGGCGCTCTACGGCGGGACGGTGAACCAGTTCAAGCACCTGCTCCGGAAGATGAACGTGGAGCTCAGCTGGGTTGACCCCGACGATACCGACGCGTGGCGGCAGGCGGTCCGCCCGAACACGAAGGCGTTCTTCGGCGAGACCATCGGCAACCCCGCGAGGAACAGCTGCTCGACATCGAGACGCTGGCCGCGATCGCGCACGAGCATGAACTGCCGCTGATCGTGGACAATACGGTCACGACGCCGTTTCTGTTCAAGCCGCTCGAACATGGCGCCGACATCGTGGTCTACTCCCTGACCAAGTTCATCGGCGGCCATGGCACCAGCATCGGCGGGGCCGTGGTCGACGGCGGGAAATTTCCCTGGGACAACGGCCGGTTCCCGGAATTCACCGAGCCTGACCCCTCCTATCACGGCCTGAAATACTGGGAGGCTCTGGGCAATCTCTCCTACATCCTCAAGATGCGGGTCACGCTGCTGCGCGATATCGGGCGCCTGCCTGTCCCCCTTTAACGCCTTCCAGTTTCTGCAGGGGCTTGAAACGCTGCACGTCCGCATGCCGCGCCACGTGGAGAACGCCCGCGCCGTAGCCGCCTGGCTGGAACAGAGCCCGCTCGTCGCCTGGGTCAACTATCCCGGCCTGGCCAGCCACAAGGACCACGCCCGGGCCCGCAAATACCTGCCCAAAGGGGAGGGGGCCATCATCGGTTTCGGCATCAAGGGCGGGATGGAGGCCGGCAAGAAGTTTATCGACAGCGTCAAGCTGCTCTCCCACCTGGCCAATATCGGCGACGCCAAGTCGCTGGTCATCCACCCGGCCACCACCACTCACCGCCAGCCGACCGACGATGAGCTGACGGCGGCCGGGGTCGGGCCGGGAACGGTGCGGCTCTCGGTCGGCACTGAGTCCGTCGCGGACCTGATCTGGGACCTGGAACAGGGCTTCGCGCTCGTCGCCGCGACAGCAGGGAAGACCAAGGGCGAACCGATCTCGACGTGGTGCGGTCTGGCAGAGGTGCGGCTGATGGCGGCCCGCATGCAGCGCATGGTGCCTGAGATGTCGAGCGACTGCATTATGCTGAACCGCTTCCCCTTGTTTGCACCGGTGTCATTCATCTTCGAGGATGCACTGCGTCTGGTCGGCGCGTGTCACATCGCGGCGGGCAATGTGAGTTGGGACGTGCCGTTTACGCGAGCTTTGGAGTTCATCCAGCGCCTGGGCGTCTCGATGCTGGCCTGCCTGCCGCTCGAACCGATTCTGCTACGGGAGTTGGCGCGCGAGCGAGGACTCGATGTGCGGCGTGATCTGAGCTCGGTGCGTGTCATCTTCTGCGGCGGTGCCGTGCTCCCGCCGGCTCTGCGCCGAGTGCTCGAGCAGGACTGGGGGGCACGCGTGGTCGAGATCTACGGATCGAACGAGACCATGGGGACTCGGCTTGAGTTGTGTCGAGGGACGGCTGCACGTGTGTACGGACTTGGTAGAAGCTGAGGTGCTGCATCCGCAGACCTACGCCGCGCTGCCGCATTGGATGCGAAAAGCATTTCGGAACCAAAGGTGTATATGGGGATTTTCTACAACTTCAGAGACAAGGGCAAAGCTGGAGTGCAAAAAGTAGAGCAGCTAATGAATCACATTGAATACCGAGAGACACAGGTGTTCAAAGACCCGTTATTGATTGATTATTCTGATGGCTATATATCATTTCAAGGGAAGCTGCTTGCGCACAATCTGTTCGACCTGAATTCAAGCGAAGAGATTTACAAAAAAGTCATAACCCCCGCGCTGGATCTATTTAGAGGTTAGTAGGAGCGCCCCGACCCACGGCGTCGGGACAGGCAGCCGGGGAGACAGCTGTCCGTGGCGGGGGAGGCGATAGTAACCTCGATCCAACGGTTGGTGAAGAAAGACCCTAAAGGTTTCTTCCGCAAACCAACGCCCTGTCTGGCAGGCCAACCTGGCAAAACAGCACGCGGGCCTGCAACGAAAACCTTTAGGGTCTTTTCGATCAAGGGAGGAATATGTCAAGCCCCACACCATTGCTCTACGATACCTATTATCACCTCTACAACCGCGGGAACAACCGGGAGAACATCTTCATCCAGGAGCGCAATTATGCGTATTTCCTGGAGCTGTACTTCAAACACATCGAACCGGTTGCCGAAACCTTTGCGTACTGCTTGCTGCGCAATCATTTTCATTTGTTGGTGAGGGTGAAATCGGAGCAGGAGATACTCGCATACCTGCAGACCCTAAAGGTTTCTCCTGCGAAACCTTTAGGGTCTTTGTCTTTGGAACCAGGTTATCCCAGCAGGAAATTCTCCGACTTCTTCAACGCGTATGCCAAGGCGATCAACAAGGCCTACGGAAGGACCGGCAGTCTTTTCGAGCACCCGTTTCACCGGGTTCTGATCGGCTCAGATCGCCAGTTATTGGAACGTCATCGCTTACATCCACCAGAATCCCCAGAAACACGGGTTCGTGCCTGATTTCCGCACGTGGAAATGGTCGTCTTATGGCATCCTGCCGGCCCGGAAACCCACAAAGCTAAGCCGCGAGGCCGTGCTCGACTGGTTTGGCGGCAGGCAGGCCTACCTCGAGCTGCACGAAGGCTGGGTGGCCGAAACCGAAAGCCGCTGGTTTACAGAGGACGAATGCGAAGTGCTTTTCCACCGTGCGGCCATCCCTGCCCTGCGTCGATTGGCCGTCGACGGCGACGATCGTGTCGCCGGGGCGAATACCGGCGATTGACGCGGGGCCGTCCGAAATCGCCTCCGCCACGGTGACGGCCGCACCCCGCCGCGCCAGACGCAATCCGGCGCCGGCCTGGCCGGACCGGCGCTCGCGATCCTCACCGGCCTCACGCGGGGGCACGTAGCGGGAATACGGGTCAAGATGGTTGAACAGCTCGTCGAAGAAGCTCTGCACGATGCCTTGCGTGCCGGCGCGGCGAACCAGGGCGGAAGCGCCGGCCGCGGCCGTGGACAGCTCCGCCGCGGCGGCGGCCCATCCGTTCACGTCAGCCTCGGGCGGCGATGGCCTGACAAGCAGCACGTGATCCCGGGCGGCGAGGGTCATCCTGCCGTCCCGCAGTTCCGTGACCAGGTCGGGATCCAGCGCCGTCAGCCCGCGCAGGCCCCAGACCGTGAGCTGCGACACCGCGACAGGTTCCAGCGTGCGCGGGGTCATGAACGTGAGCGCGGCGGCATAGACATTGGCGGCCAGCAGCGGGTCGAAGGCACCGACGCCGACGACAGGCTGGGCGTGCAGGGGAGCGATCAGCAGCAGCAACAACAGGGTGCCGATGCGGATCACCTGTCGCGGGGCCGCTTCCCCGGTTTTCGGCCGCCACGCGCACGTTCGGGCGGCGCGCCCTGAAGGATGTGGAACACCAGGCCGCCGGTGATCGGGCTGGCCTCCGCGAGCCGAACCTCGACCTCCTGGGCCAGGCGAAACGAGACGCGGGTCCGGCGTCCGGTCAGGGTCTGTTCCCGCTCGTCGTGGTTCCAGTAATCGTCGGGCAGCGAGCGCACCGGAACGATTCCGCTTGCGCCACTTTCTGCGACTGTGACGAAAAGCCCGAACCGCGTCACGCCGGAAATGCGCGCCGCGAAATTCGCGCCGACTTTGTCAGCCATGTATGCAGCAAGGTAACGGTCGATCGGCGTCGCGCTCGGCGAGTTGCGGCGCGCCGCTCGGTGCGCGGTGATGTGCGTCGGCGGTGTCCGGGAAGCGCGCGCCTCGTCGTCGGCCAAGCGCCCGGCGCCGAGCCGCAGGCCGCGGATCAGCGCACGATGCACCAGCAGGTCGGCATAGCGGCGGATCGGGCTGGTGAAATGCGCGTAGCGCGGCAGGGCGAGGCCGAAATGGCCGATGTTGTCGGGGCTGTACTCGGCCTGCGACTGGCTGCGCAGCATCACCTCGTTGACCAGCTGGCGCTTCCGGCGGTGCCGGCGACCTGGCGCAGCACGCGGTCGAGATCGCGCGGATGGACCTGGTCGCCGGGCGGCAGCGAAATGCCGAGCCCGTGCAGGAAGCCGCGCAGCGACGCGAGCTTTTCGTCCGACGGCGGCGCGTGCACGCGATACATCGCCGGGCTGGTGCAGCCGTTCCAGTTCCTCGGCGGCGGCGACGTTGGCCAGCACCATGAACTCCTCGATCAGCCGATGGCTGTCGAGGCGCGGCCGCGGCGTGACGCTGAGCACGTCGCCCGGCGTCGTCGAGCACCACCTTCCGCTCCGGCAGGTCGAGATCGAGCGTGCCGCGCGCGGTGCGGGCGGCCAGCAGGGCGCGAAACGCGGCATACAGATGCGGGCAGCGGCAGGCCGAGATCGTCGCCCGCGTCGTGCGCCTGCTGCACCTGCTCGTAGGTGAGCCGCGCGGCGCTGCGCATCAGGCCGCGGCCGAAGCGATGCGACGGTCTTGCGGCCGTCCGGCGTCGATGCGCAGTTCGACGAACAGGCAGCCGCGATCCTCGTCCGGGCGCAGGCTGCACCAGCCGTTGGACAGCGCCTCGGGCAGCATCGGCACGACGCGGTCGGGGAAATAGACGCTGTTGCCGCGCGTGCGCGCCGCGCGGTCGAGCGCCGAGCCGGGGCGCACATAGTGCGCGACATCGGCGATGGCGACGATCAGCCGGAAGCCCGCGCCGTCCGGCTCGGCGAACACCGCGTCGTCGAAGTCGCGCGCGTCCTCGCCGTCGATGGTGACCAGCGGGCATGTCGCGCAGGTCGGTGCGCCGGCCGAGCGGCGCGGCGCGCGCGCGCTCGGCCTCCTCCAGCGCGGCGGCGGGAAATACCTGCGGGATGTCGTGCGTGTGGATGGCGATCAGGCTGATCGACCGCGCGTCGCCCATCGCGCCGAGCCGCTCGATGATGCGGGCCGGCTTCAGGCCAAGCCGGTGATGCGGCAGCGGTTCGGCGAGCACGATCTCGCCGTCCGCGGCGCCGCCGTCCTCGCCCGGTGGGACCATCCATTCGGCCTTGGCGCGCCGGTCGGTGGGAACGATGCGCCCACCGGCGTTGGGGGCGCTTCGGCGGTAGACGCCGAGCACGCGGCCTGGCGCGTCGGTCAGGCGTCGCATGGTGCGGCCTTCGTAGCGCGTTGTGTCCCCGGCCTGGATCCCGGGATCGCCTTCAGCCGCGCCAGCACACGCTCGCCGGGCGCGAGCGCCGGCTGTCCGTGCGGCTCTGCGGCCATGAAGATCACCGGCGGCGGGCCATCCGGCCATCCCAGTCGCCGGCCGGGCGATGGCGTCGCCGTCCGGGTCCGTCCCGGTGACCACCACCATGGCCGTCTCCGGCAAGCGCGTGTTCGCCGGCGCCGGGCGAAACCGATCGGGCCGGCGGGTCATGGCGGCGGAGAAGAGTGAGTCACGCCGCGCAGTATCTACCGTGGGTCGCGGTCACAAAGCCATCCATGCGAGGCTGCGACCGGCTCATCTGTGCGCGACGCAGCCGGCGGGCTGCTGGCGGGGTTGGCACCGGCGGCCGACGGTTGCATGCTTCCCGCCACATTGCGACGGCAGGCACGCATGAAAGTCAGCACGATGATCCGTCTCAGCCCCGGCACGGAACCTTTTACCCAATTGCTTCCCCGCATGGCCGATTATGCCCGCCGGATCGAAGCCGCCGGGTTTCCGGGGATCTGGGTCGGCGATTCGCTCGGCCGCGGTCGGCCGACGCTGGATCCGCTCATCGGAACTGGCCGTACTCGCCACGGTGACCGAGCGGGTCGAACTCGGCATCGGCGGTATTGCAGGTGCCGCTGCGCCATCCGATCGAACTTGCCCATCGCGTGCAGTCGGTCCAGGCGCTGTCGGGCGGCCGGCTGCGGCTCGGCGTCGGCAGCGGCTCGACCCGGGCGGATTTCGAACTGCTCGGCTACGATTACGACCACCGTTTCCGCACCCTGATGCGAATCGCTCGAGATCATGCGGCAGCGCCTGGCGCGGCGAGGCCGTCAACGGCGGCGGCGCCTTGTCGACCTGGCCGGGATGCGAGGGTGGACCGCCGATCCTGATGGGCGCCTGGCGCAGTCCGCGCTGGATCACCTATGCCGCGAAGGAGTGCCAGGGCTGGACACCGTCCGGGCCGCTACAGCAGCTGGGACGATCTCGAACACGGCATGCGCATCTATCGCGAGGCCGGCGGCACCAACGCGGTGCTCGCCAACGTCGCGGTCGATTTCGCCAACCGGCCGGAATCCGCGGCGCTCGCGGCGGCGACCGATGTCGGGCTCACCTGCCCGCCGGACGAGGCGCGCCGGCGG
This sequence comes from uncultured Acidobacteriota bacterium, assembly GCA_963745435.1. Classification (GTDB taxonomy): domain Bacteria; phylum Acidobacteriota; class Terriglobia; order Terriglobales; family Acidobacteriaceae; genus Gp1-AA133. Next base: position 8,834 of record CAVUXK010000016.1, read on the forward strand.
TTGAAGCGCATGGAGCAGATCGGCTTCGACGAGGTGCTGCTGGTGTCGCAGACCGGCGAGTTCGAGGATCTCGAGCGGGCGCGCGATTTCCTGTAGCGGCGCCTTTCAGAACCACGAGGCCTTGTCGACGACGTTGCGCAGCGGCTTGCCGGCCAGGAAGCGCGCGGCAGTTGTCGAGCAGGATCTCGTAGCGCCGCTCGTCCAGATACGGCCCGTGCCCGGCCATGTGCGGCGTGAGCAGCACGCCCGGCATCGTCCACAGCGGATGATCGGCCGGCAGCGGCTCCTGCTCGAAGACGTCGAGCGCGGCGCCGGCGATTTCGCCGGCGCGCAGCGCCGCCACCAGATCGTCGAGCTTCGTCGTCATGCCGCGGCCGATGTTGATGAAGAAGCCGTGCGCTTCATCCGCTGGAAGCGCGCGCGATTGCATGAAGCCCTCGGTCGCCGGCGTGTGCGGCACGGTCAGGATGACGAAATCGGCGCGCGGCAGCAGCGCATCGAGCGCCTCGGGCGGGTGCAGCTCGGCGACGCCGGGCGGCGCATCCGTGCGGCGCGCGTCGGTCGCCAGCACCGTCATGCCGAACGCTGCGGCCAGCCGCGCGGTCTCGGCGCCGATGCCGCCGACGCCGACGATCAGCGCCGTCGCTTCGGGCAGGTGCACGACGCCGGTGTTCTCGCGCCGGATTTCGCCCATTCGCGGCGGAGCTGCTGCGGGATGTAGCGCTGCAGCCCGCGCGCGAAGGCCAGCACGAAGGCCATGATGTGCGCGCCGATATGGTCGTTGTAGATCTCGCGGAAGTTGGTGACCGCCAGCGGATGCGCGATCAGTTCGGGATAGTAGTATCCGGCCGGCGGCGGCGACTGCGGCGCCTGCAGCCAGCGCAGCTCGTCGCGCGCTTTGCAAGCAACTTCGCGCGGCAGACGGCCGAATGCCGCCTCGGCGTCGACGATCTCGCGTTCCGCCTGCTCGCCTGGTCTTCCGCGATCACCACACGTCACTTCCGGCAAAGCAGTCGGCGAGCCGCTTTCCCCAGCCGCGCGAGACGTCCGTCTGCGGCGGCAGCATGACGAACTTGAAGGTGTTGGCGCCTGACATGGCCGTGTGTCTCCGCTGGTGAAGTGCAATAATGGATGTGCTGTCCGGTTCTGCAAAGTAGACCCTATGCGCCCGCTGCTGTCTGCCGGCTTCCGTCCGTTCTTCCTCGCGGCTGCGACTTGGTCGGCGGTGGCGATGGCGGCGTGGCTGTCACTGCTCGCCGGCGGAATTGATCTGCCGAGCCGCTTCGATCCGCTGAGCTGGCACATCCACGAGATGCTGTTCGGCTTCATCATGTCCGCGGTCGGCGGCTTTCTGCTCACCGCGATCCCGAACTGGACCAATCGCGCCGCCGGTTGCGGGAACGCCACTTGCGGTGCTTTCTCGCGTTGTGGCTGCTGGGCCGGATCGCCTGCCTGGTCTCGGCGTTGATCCCCGGCTGGCTCGCACCGGTGGCGGACCTCGCGTTCGCCGTCGCTTTGGAGGTGGTCGCGGCGCGCGAACTCTTCGCGGCCGGCAACCGACGGAACTATCCGCTGCTCGCACCGGTGTTGGTGCTGGCGACCGCCAACCTGCTGATGCATCTGCAGGCGCTTGGCGTCGCGATCCCGATCGGGCTTGGCTGGCGTCTCGGCGTTGCGGCGATGATCGCGCTGATCGCGGTGATCGGCGGACAGATCGTGCCGGCGTTCACGCGCAATTGGCTCACGGCGCACGGCGCCGTCGCGATCTGCCGCCGTCATGCCGGCCGGCTGGACCGTATCGCGCTCGGCACATTGCATCGCCGCAATGATCGCGTGGACGTTCCTGCCGGACTGGCAGCCGGTGGGCGCACTGCTGCTGGCTGGCGGCGGTATTGCAATGCCGCGCCGCCTCGGACGCTGGTGCGGCGTCGCAACGCTGCGCGAACCGCTGCTGGCTGATCCTGCATGTCGGCTATCTCTGGCTGGTCGCTGGCGTCACGCTGCTCGGGCTGTCGCTGCTCGCCGACGCAATGCCCGATCGCCGCGGCGATACACGCGCTGACCGCCGGCGCGATGGGCACGATGATCCTTGCGGTGATGACGCGCGCGACACTCGGCCACACCGACCGCGCGCTGCACGCCGATGCGGCCACCATCGCGGTGTTTGTCCTGGTGAGCGCGTCGGCCGTGCTGCGCATCGCCGCCGCGTGGCCGAGCGATGCACAGGCGGACCTGATCGAGGTCTCCGGGCGTGGCCTGGATCGGCGCTTTCGCGTTGTTCCTTGCGAAGTACGCGCCGATGCTGTTGGCGCCTCGGACGTGACAAGGCAATACTGCGCCGCCGGCAGCAAGGGGTTGTGCAGATGAAAGCGGTGGTGTGCGAGGCGTTCGGCGGACCGGAGGTGCTGGCGCTGCGCGACGTGCCGGATCCGCCGCCGCCCGGCCCCGGCGAAGTGCAGGTCCGCATCGAGGCGCGCGGCGTGCAATACGTCGACGTGCTGATGCTGGCGGGGAAATACCAGTTCCGTCCCGAACCGCCGTTCATTCCCGGCGGCGAGGCAGCCGGCGTGGTGCTGTCTGTCGGACCCGGCGTGACGCAGTTCCGCGCCGGCGACAAGGTAATGAGCCGCCACAGCCTCGGCGCCTGTGCCGAACTGGGCAACGCCAAGGCGGCACTGTGCGATCTCGTGCCGGCGGGAATGAGCCTCGAAGCAGCCGGCGTGTTCCGCGGCGCGTATTCCACCGCCTATCACGCGCTGCTGCAGCGCGGACGCCTGAAGGCGGGCGAATGGGTGCTGGTGCACGGCGCCGCCGGCGGCATTGGCATCGCGGCGATCCAGGTGGCCAAACTGTTCGGCGCCAAGGTGATCGCCACGGCCAGCACCGACGAAAAGCGCACCGCCTGTCTGGAGGAAGGCGCCGATCACGCGATCGACTACCAGGGCGGCTTCATCGACCAGGTGAAGGAACTGACCGGCGGACGCGGCGTCGATATCGTCTACGATCCGATCGGCGCGCAGGTGACGGATGAGTCGCTGCGCTGCCTCGCCTGGTGCGGGCGGCTGCTGATCCTCGGCTTCCTTGGCGGCGGCCCGACCAATATCCGCAGCAACTACCTGCTGATCAAGGGCATCGACGCGGTCGGCGTGCGCATCGGCGGGCTGAACGAAGCCGACCCCGCACTGGCGATCGCCAACATGAAGGCGCTGACCGAACTCGCCGCGCAGGGCAAGCTGAAGCCGCGCATCTCGCATCGCTTCCCGCTCGCGCAGGCAGCCGAGGCGATGCAGGCGGTGATCGATCGCGAGGTCATCGGCAAGGCAGTGCTGACGGGGTGATCGGCGTGCATCGGGATCGTTTCGTGGTGAACGTGAGACGCAACGGGCGCGAGAAGACAGTGCGGACCATTGGCGAGGCCTGATGGCGGGGGCCTGTGTCGTAATTGACACTTGCCCTCAAAATCATCAGGTTCTGCATGCTCATGCGTTGGCACGTAGTTCCGGGGTCTGCGCCAGCCGCAGGACCGTCTTGCCGTCCGATGCTCCACATTCGGTTCTCGTAAAGACGGCGTCGCCGGCAGCCATTGCTAGGCACTGGCGAACGACGAATCGCACCGGTCCATATGACACAGGTTCAACGCCGATGGAGACGGTGTGCCGCTCAGTTTATCGGTGGGTTCAAAGATATCTCTATCGCTCGCAAGCTGTACTTCACCGTTGGCACAATGGCTCTGCTCATAGCAGTTGAACTTTTCGTCTTGTTGTTTTCCTTGAGCACACTCTCCTCTTTGCGAGCCTATGTCGGCGGTGAAGGTCTGTGGTCTAAGGCGCAGAAGGATGCCGTGTTCCATTTGTACAAATATGGCGTTATGGGAACGGAAAAGCGATTACAATCTATTTGAGCAATTTATGCAGGTTCCGATCGGCGATGCCAAGGCGCGACGGGAACTGCTAATGGAACGATCGTAATATGGACGTGGCACGTCATGGGCTTTTTGGAAGGACGAAACCATCCTGACGATATTGACGGAATGATAAGCCTGTTCCTGCATTTCAGCAACGTTTACTACATAAAAAAAGCGATCAACGTGTGGGGCGATGCGCAAGCTATTGCCATGCAACTGCCGCCGATTGCGGAGAGATTTGCGCAACGAACGAAATTCTCTTAACCCATCTCAGGAAACAATAAACGAGCTTCTTGCGTCCGTTTACATGATAAATGAGAAGCTCACCGCATACGAGGACGAGTTTTCGTTCACCCTTGGTGAAGGCTCCCGCTGGCTGGAAAGCGTGGTGCTCAGAGCTACTGTTTACCACCGCACTCACCGTTGAAGCCACGGGCTTGTTGTTGGCTATGTCCGTAGGCAGGAGGGATGAGGAAGGGCCTAACAGACATAATCTGCTCGGCCGACTCGTTTTCGGCCGGAGAGTTGAGTGCGCGTGCCAAAGTATTATCGCGCGACGAAATAGGGGTCGTCGCCGCCTCGTTCAACGAAATGGCGGAGAAGCTACAGGCACGAGTGAAAGAAGCTTGCCGAGGTTAACCAACGTCTGGAACACGAGATCGGTGAGCGAAAGCGCGCCGAGGTGGAATTACAGGGAGCTGTTTGCTGATTGCAGGCCACGCTCCACGAGTTGCATCGGGAGACAGCCGAGCGTCTTCGCACTGAGGAAATGCTGCACCAGTTGCGAGAATGAAGGCACTAGGGCAGCTTGCCGGTGGTATGGCACACGACTTCAACAACCTGTTGGCCGTGATCATTGGCAATGTCGAGTTCCTAATAGATGCGGTGAAGGATACGCCTGAGCACGCTGAGTTGGCACGTGACATCTTGAACAGCGCGCTGAGCGGATCGCAACTGACGCGCCGCCTCATGGCTATCGGACGCAAACAGCTATTGCAGCCGCAGTCCGTGGACCTTAACGAACTGCTGTCGGGCGATGTGGAGATGCTACGCCGAATACTCGGGGCGGCGATCGATATCAAAGTGACGAAGGCGCTGAACCCTTGGTTCACTAGTCGCTGACCCGTTACAGATCGAGCAGGTATTGCTCAACCTAGCCCTTAATGCGAGGGACGCAATGCCGCAAGGTGGCTGACCTCACACATTGAAGCCGCCAACGTTCGTCTGGACGCGCAGAGCATAGCGTGGCCGCGTACGGTGAGGTCGGCGAGGGCGATTATGTCGTGCTGTCGGTTACTGATACCGGCACAGGTATGCCCCAGGCGGTGGTGCGAGCGGGCGATCGAACCGTTTTTCACGACCAAATCACCGTCCGCCGGTTCGGGACTCGGCCTAAGCATGGCCTACGGTTTTGCTAAGCAGTCGGGTGGGCATCTCGCGATCGAAAAAACCAGGCCTTCACGAGGCGAGTCCCCGCTCGCCAGCTTCTATCTTCTCGCGCATACTTCGGAGCTAACAAGTGCCGGAAGTACCACTTAGAAGACCGCCCACTCGGTCGGTAAAAGTCCCGTTGAGGCTCCAAAGGCCTTGCCCCGGACCTCCCCCAACCTGCCAAAAGACTAGCGCGCTCCGTAGTCGTCTTCCGGTCGGCGAAAACGCCGGGGTTTCGATCCACGAAGCGCACTTGAGGACAGTCCTGACACTGTCAGCGAAACTCTGCCGACGGTCAGGGAATCGGCCGAAAGCTACGCCGATTGCTGGCGCTGGGCCGTGTAGCGGCCGCGTACTTCCCGCTCGGCAGAGAGCCAGTACTCCTGATCGCGCCCGGCGTCGCGGCCGCTTTCTTCCCATAGTTCGTAGGCGCGACGGCGGATTTCTTCGTCGAGATTGATCGGCACGATGTTTTTGCGGGTTTCGGGAGCCGGCGTGCGGACTTCCCGGATCTCCGAAACGGTCGGGATCGCGGTGGTGGTTACGGGCTGCGCGGCTGTGGCGCCGTTCGTCTTTTCAGCGCTGGTGCGAGGGGTCTTTGCTTTTGCCATGATCGGATACTCCTTGCAGATTCCAAGATTAAGAAGTGAGTCGAACTGATGAATGAGCCACATACGGACACTTCCGCCAGATTCGAACTATGAAGTTTTGGCTCTGAGCGGTGATGTACTAACTATAAACCGTGGAGCAGTGGATCGCTCGTAAAGAAGGATAAAAATTTGTGATTTCGCGTAGCGGAAAGAGGAGTTTTTCCACAGCTAATTAGGATTGGTCAGTGAAAATCATGAGAACTAGTTTCCGCGTTGGTGACATTCAGGGGAAGCACGCGTTCCGCCTTCACGGAGATCACGTTGTCCTGATTCTGCAGAATGCCCTCTACCATGAGGAACCGGCCCGAGATCAGAAGGATACGGTTCTTTTGTAGAAGATCTGGATGCACGATGGCGTTGGCGATCCCGGTTTCATCTTCCAGGCTGAGAAACACAAATCCTTTGGCCGTGCCCGGACGCTGGCGCGCGATTACGCATCCTCCGATTCGAAGGCGCCGGCCGCTGGGAATGGACTTCAAACTCGCTGCCGGATGAACGCCCAGTGCCTGCATTTCGGCACGGCGATAGGCCATGGGATGCGGGCCGGTGGTCAGGCCGGTGCCGTGAAAGTCCGCTACCAGACGTTCTTCATAAGTCATTTGTTGCAGCGGGGAAGCGGCGTCAGGTTCAGGGAATTCTTCAAGCAGCGGTCCGGAACGGCGGACGGCTTTTTCGATTTGCCAGAGGGCGTCGCGACGGTGGAGTTTCGAGTCCCGAGCTGCGAGTCCCGAGTCCCGAATGAGTCCTGAGACTTCGGTACTCGGTACTCGGTACTCGGGACTCAGTACTCGAAACTGAATTCAGCGCTCCAATTTCGGCGAGGGTCGTGAGTTCGTCTTTGCGCAGTTCCGGGACGCGGCGCGTGAGGTCGTGGATCGATTGGAACGGAGCGAGGCTGCGTTCACGGACCAGCGCCTGGGCGGCAGATTCGCGAAGCCCGCGAACGTAATTGAGGCCGAGGCGGAGGGCGAGCGTGTTTTGGTGGCTTCCGTCGGTGGCGTGCCGTGGCGATTGCGGCGGGAAAGCAGGTTCTTCGCTGCGCTCAGAATGACAAGTTTTTAAAAGCGGCGACGGGGCCGGGGATTTCAGATTTGTGATTTTAGATTGCAGATTGGTCGTGTGCTTTGAGCGTCGTGTAGGAGCCGATTTCATTCCATGGGACTTCTGTGGAATGCGAGTCTCTGCGGAAGGATCGAAGCCCTTGCCCGGCTGATGAAACGGTTGACGAGCGTGACGCTAGGTGGCGGAGATTGGGTGCCGTCGACCGCGGCGGCTAAAGCCGCGGTGGAATCAAAGGCGTTTGCGGCACGGCTGAAGCCATGCCCTGATACGAACCGATTCTTCTGAAGAATTTCTGACGTGTCAGGCAAGGGATAGCTGTTAGCTGATGGTGGATGGCTGATAGCTGATGGCTGACAGCTGACAGCTTGGGCATCGCTAGCGACTGACGACTGACGACTAGCGACTGCTTCTAACGTGCACTTCCAATCCGACTTCGTCACATCAATCGGCAGAATTTTCAGGCCGTGGCGTTGGGCGTCTTTCACCAGCGTCGCGGGATGGTAAAAGCCCATCGGCTGATTGTTCAGCAGGGCGGCGGTGAAGGCTCCCAGGTAGTGGTACTTCAGCCAGGCACTGGCGTAGGCGATCAGCGCGAAGCTGGCGGCGTGCGATTCGGGAAAGCCGTAGAGCGCGAAGGAGGTGATCGAAAGGATGATCTGCTCCTGGGCTTCCTGCGCGATGCCATTGCGCGGTCATGCCTTCGCGCAGCTTGGCTTCGATTTCTTTCATGCGTGCCTGCGAGCGCTTGAAGCCCATGGCGCGGCGGAGTTCTTCGGCTTCGCCTCCGGTGAAATTCGCGCTGATCATGGCGATGCGCAGCAACTGCTCCTGAAACAGCGGAACGCCCAGAGTGCGCGCCAGCACGGGTTCAAGCGACGGGTGCGGGTAGGTGACGGCTTCGCGTCCCTGGCGGCGCTGAAGAAATGGATTCACCATCTGGCCGACGATCGGGCCGGGGCGAATGATGGCGACCTGCACCACGATGTCGTAGAACTTTTGCGGGCGCAGGCGCGGCAGGCACGACATCTGCGCGCGGCTTTCGATCTGAAACATCCCGACCGTGTCGGCTTTCTGCAGGGTGGCGTATACCTCGGGATCGTCGGGGGGCAGGTGCGCGAGGTCGACTTCCTCGTGATAGTCGTTGCGGATAAGTTGGATGGAGTCTTCAAGCACGGCCATCATGCCGAGCCCGAGCAGGTCGACTTTAATGATGCCCATGTCGGCGCAATCTTCTTTATCCCACTGCACCACTACGCGGCCGGGCATGGAGGCCGGTTCGAGCGGAACGACGGAATCGAGTTGTCCCTGGCAGATGACCATGCCGCCGGAATGCTGGCCGAGATGGCGCGGCAGGTCCTGCACGGCGGTGCAGAGTTCGAAATATTTGCGCAGGCGCGGATGGTTGAGGTCGAGTCCGGCATCGTGAAGGCGGCGGTCGAGCGCGTCGTTCTCGTCCTTGATATTCCCAGGTGGCGACGGCGGCGGAAATTTTGTTGAGCGTCTCGGGATCGAAGCCCATGGCCTTGCCCATTTCGCGGGCGGCCATGCGGTTGCGATACGTGATGACGTTGGCGGTCATGGCGGCGCCGCGCTGTCCGTAAAGCTGGTAGATGTGCTGGATGACGCGTTCGCGCTGGTCGCCGCTCGGTAAGTCGATGTCGATGTCAGGCCACTCGCCGCGCTCTTCGGAGAGGAAGCGCTCGAACAGAAGCTCCATGCCGACGGGATCGACCGCGGTGATGCCGAGCGAGTAGCAGACGGCGCTGTTGGCCGCGGAACCGCGTCCCTGGGCGAGGATGTTCTGCTCGCGGCAGAAGCGGACGATGTCCCACACGATGAGAAAGTAGCCGGCAAGGTCGAGCTTCTCGATCAGATGAAGTTCGCGCTCGATCTGGCGGCGGGCGCGCTGTTGCAGGTCTTTATTATGAAAACCGCTCTGAGGCACGCGGTCACCCGACAATGAAATGCCATAGCGCCAGCGGGCACCTTCATCAGCGCGCTGGCGCAGAAACGACATCATGGTCTCGCCTTCGGGCACGGGATAGCGCGGGAATTCGTAGCCGAGATCGTTGAGCTTGAATTCGAGGCGGGAAGAAAGTTCCGCGGTGTTGGCGATCGCTTCCGGGAGATCGGCGAACAACGCAGACATTTCCTCCGGCGTCTTGATGTGGCGCTCGGAATTGCGGGCGAGCAGGCGGCCCGCAGTCATCAGCGTGCGTTTGTGGCGGAGGGCGGTGAATACGTCGCAGAGCGGGCGGTCGTGGGTGGTCGCGTAGCAGACGCCGTTGGTGGCGAGCAGCGGAAGATGAAGATCGCGGGCGATCTCAACGGCGACACGGTTGCGCGCCTCTTCTTCGCGGTGATAGTGGCGCTGAAGTTCGACGTAAACATTGTTGGAGCCGAAGATGCCGGTGAGACGATCCACCACGCGCCGGGCTTCGGCCGGGCCCCCCTTTTTCAGCGCAGCGGCAAGCGGGCCTTCGTCGCCTCCGGTCAGGCAGATGAGCCCGCCGGCATATTGCGTGAGCTCACTCTCGAGGACTGCGCCTTCTTCTTTTCTCTCCGCGCGAAGCTTCATGCGCGTGATCAATTGGCAAAGATTCTGGTAGCCAGCGCGCGAGGAGACGAGGAGGGGAAGTTGGAACTCACCACAGAGGCACAGAGACACAGAGGGGTCTGCGGATTTCCGTTTTTTTATGTCAGATTGCAGATTTGTTGGGGGTGGTGCAGATCGCCGCGGAAAAGCAGGTCCTTCGCTGCGCTCAGGATGACAAACTTTCAAAGGATCATGTATTTCCTCGAACGCATTGTTCGGTTTTTCTATGTTGTTGGTTGTCTCTGTGTCTCTGTGCCTCTGTGGTGAAGAAGTTGGTTGCCGCGAGAAAGACTCACAGCTTACTTCGGCGCCGATGTGGGCTTTGAGGTCGATTTTCTTGGCGGCCAGGTGAAACCGCGGAGATCCATAGAGACCGTCGCGGTCGAGCAACGCCATCGCCGACATGCCGCGCGCGGCGCACACGGAGATCAGATCCTCGGGCAACGTGGAGCCTTCGAGGAAGCTGAAAGCGGAGCGGGCGTGAAGTTCGACGTACAAGTTCTCAGGTCACGGTGCTCAGTTCTCAGAAGACCAGTTCGCCACAGTAGACGACATGCGACACGGAGAGATTGCCATAGAGAGAATCTGTTCTCTCGAGCACTCACATTCGAGGAGCACTTGATTAACCTGAGACCTGAGAACTGAGACCTGTGCCCTAGTCATACGTCCCCTCCACGAACCAATGTCCGCTGAGCAGATCGTGCACCAGGCGGTAAAGCGCCAAGGAATTTCCAGCCGGAGGAATTGCTAGCGACTAGCGACTGACGACTGACGACTGAATTCTGGCGACTGACGACTGGTGTTGCGATGTCCCATTCGTCGCGCGACCAGCCGTCTTGTTCCCACCAGTCGCCGGAAGAACGCCAGGGGCCCGCCATCCAGACGATGTCTCCGTGAATTTCTTTTCGCTTGTTGCAGACGATGTGGGCGGGCTTGCCGTCGCGCAACGTGACCGCGGCGCGCAAAGCCGGACGGAAGATACGCAAAGCCGTCACGGGCGCGCGCGAAGTGTCGCTCGCAGCTTCTTCCTTTTTTCCGGAAGGTTCCACAGGAACGAAGCGCTGCATGCGGAAAGCTTCCGGACGATGGGAATCGAGCAATTGCAGAGAGCCGACCTTGTCTTCTCCCACCATGCCGGCAATGCGCGCCAGCGTGAGTTCGAGTTTTTCCGGTTCGGGCGTGGGCGGCAGGAAGAGTCCGCCTTGCGTTGTACGTGGCTGCGCCGGAGTAGCCGAGAGATGCACTTTCAGAATCGGTGCGCCTGGAGGATGAGCTTTCAGATCAAGCTGCAGAAGTTTCAGGAAAACTTTGGCATCGAGCATGGGGACCGGGAGTTCGATGGTGCGAGTGAAGGTTGAGTTTCGCGTTTCGGGTTTCAGGTTTCGCGTTGCGCGTGGGGTGTGGCCACCGGCAGTCGCTGCATCAGGTGCTACCTTACTGCCAGCAAAATGCATAGGTCCTTCGCTACGCTCAGGATGACAAGCCTTTAAAGTAGGGTCTTCGCTTTGCGATGTGATCGCTTCATCGACGGGGACGTCTTCCACAAAATGAAAGCCATTGTCGAGATGCAATTGCAGGCGCAATTCCTGGGCGGCGAGAGCGCGCGCGGCCAGGCGGGCACAAAGCTGATCGAGCATGTGCGCGAGCAGAAACGCCAGCGGTTCCAGCAGTACCAGGGGATGATCCAGTTCCATGGCTTCTTCAAAAATCAGAGGCGCTTCCACCGGAACTAGAGTGCGCGAAATTGCTCCACGTGCGAGTTGCTGCAAGCCGACGCCGCGCTTTCCCAGTCGCTCGCTGAGCGCGACTTCAGGAAGCGCACACAAGGCGCGAAAATTGCGCACACCCCACAGGTCGAAAGTTTCGAGAAGACGCGCGGCTTCTTCGGACGGCTCCGGCGACGTCAGTTCAGGGAACAACACGTCCAGCGGAAGATTTCCCATGCGCTCGGCTTCCTTACCTTCGGCAATCACGGTGACGCCGGAAAAACCCCGCGCCGCAAAGCGCGCCGTGTCGGGATTGAAAGCGGTGGCGACATTGGCTTCGAGCCCGAGATCGGAAGTGCGGCGTGCGATGTCGCGCGCGATTTTCGGAAGCGAGCCGAACAGCGACTCCAGCCCGGAAAGATCGAGAATCACCGTGTCGGGCGCAGTGTCTTCCACGCGCGGCGAAAACGATTGTGCGCAATCGAGCAGGGCGGCATGCGCGGCGGTTTCCTGCAGTGCAGAGCGCGGACGCAAAACGATTTCCGTGAAAGGCTCAAGTTGAATTTTCGTCATGCCCGGCTCGATGCCGGCGCGGCGCGCGTTTTCGTTGACCGCAAAAACTTTCTGCAGCGGAGGTTTGCCTTCGAGCACGGCGACGGCCTGCGAACGCAATCCCGGTTCGGCCCGTAGAATGGCTTCGGCGGGGAAGTCGGGAACGAAAATGCAGGCGAAAGGCATGGAGAAAAAATCAGTTCCCAGTTCTCAGTAGCTAAATCTGCGGCTGGCTGCTGGCGTCCTTACGCTGTCCATGCCGTTTTTGTCGCGAAATTACCAACGGATTGCACGGCCTTACGTTCGTTCCGCGAGCGCACCACTTCCAGTTGAATCTCAATTTCGGTCAGCAATTCCGTGTGCGGTGGCTTCTTTGCGGACACATCTTGATCGCGGCAGCCTTCACCGCGACTGCTCGAGTGCTCTTCCCTGAAAAATGAGGACTGAGAACTGAGAACTGAGAACCGAGAACTGAGGGCTGCTTGCTGACGACTGACGACCGGCGACTGGTGACTGGTTTTCTGCCGACTGATCTCTAGCGCCAACGACGCGCACGATTGCGTGCAGGATTCCACCCCAATCACCAGCAGAATGGCCGGAGTGTTTTCCACGGCTCGCCGGAAGCGGAACCATGTGGTCAGCGGAATGCGGCGCGCCATCTTCGGCGCAGTGCCTGCCAGGTCGATCGCGACCATGCCGAAGCCGCTGCTTTGCAGAAGCAGATCCGTAGCCCGCAAAGCTTGCTCGACCGGATCTTCCATGCGGCGACGTTCCCACTCCTGCAGGCTGGCGGGCTGGCGGCGTCTCCGCGACAGAGCAGAAGCTTGCGCATGCGCTCCGCACCGCACCCAAAGAAGCCGACCCAGGTCTACTCCGGCCGCCGCGGCCGAATTCGGATCGAAGGCATCGCTCACATCAATGAGCGCGCAGATTTCTTCGCGACGCGTGGCTGCAGCCAGCGCGGAAAGCATCAGGCTGGTGCGTCCGGAAGAATCGGCGCCGCTCACTTCGGTGAGACAGCCGCGCGGTAATCCGCCCGTGAGCGCATCGACTTGCCGGATGCCGCTGGAAGCCGTCTCCGGCGAAGGCCGTATCTCCAAGTGGGAAGCGGAAGTGATGCCCGCCTGGGGCGACTTGCGCGCCAGTTCCCGTAAGAGGGAAGCGGATTTTGCTTCGAGGACGCCGGCAAAGTCGTGCGTCTCAATCGGTAATAGCGGGGAAGCCATGAGAAATCCTCAAGCCCGGAAGCGGGGCGGCCGCCGCCAAAGCAAGTACTTTCGCTTTTTATTCGCCTACGACTCGAAGATTCTGCTACCGCAAGGAGCGCTTGTCAATAGGGGAAGAAAGCGACTGAAAAATAAGGGAGCTGCTGTGTGGGAGTGGACTTTCGAAGGAAGGTCAGTCGTCCAAAACAGTTGCGAGATGGAACCAGGCAGACCAATTAGTTGTTTCGGAAATCTCCAAACTTACATTCGGGAGTAGCTGCGGCAGGCGTTCTGCACGTACGCCATTGCCTCACTCTCCCCAGGGTTGAATTGAACGCCCGACCGCTTATTTCACTCTTTCGTACAAACCAACGCTCGTCACGCTCTTGCCGGGGGACGGCTGCGACTTGGTTGTGATGGTCATTCTGCGTCCATCGGGGGAGACGACACGTCGGCTGGTGGCAATCAACTGCGTACCCCTCATATACGACGCCAAGACGGTGCGCGAATCGATACGCTTCAGCGACACAGGAAGCAGGAATCCACGCTCCCCCATGACCGCTGCCTGTTTGCCGTTGTAGTCAGCCACATACTGGGCCTGAGTCTTCGTGCCATTGGCATAAGTCGCGTTCGAATGGTACTGGACACCGCGTGCCGTAGCCGTCATCTCGATCGTCATCTGCTTGGGGCAAGTGCCCGCCGGATAGACGGAACGCTGCACATTGAGTTTCCACTCGCCGAGAAATGGATCTGTTGATGCGGTTGCACGGGTCGCAATGAGTGATATGGCGATGAGGCAGCAGCGGAGCGTCCTCGTCGTCGAAGCCAAATATCGATGTTTCAAACTCTCGTTCTTCATGAAGGTCTCCTGTGTTTTGCAGCACAAATGCGAGAAGGGGCTGCCCTCACGAGAAGCCCCTTCCTCCGATTACAAAGACCGCAGGAAATTCAACACGGCTTGCTTGTCGGCTTCCGACAGATCGTTGAACCGCTCGACAACTCCGTTCGCTTCTGAAGGTCCGTAGGTGTACGAACGATAATCTTTCGACGGATTATCGCCGCCATCGGAAAAGCGTCGTGAGGCGTGATCCTGAATGGCTACGTTCAGATCGCTGGTGCGCCCATCATGCAGGAAGAACAGCCGCGTTCCGAGTCCCCACAGCGGAGTCGTGCGGAACTCATCGGGCCCGGCGTTGCCCTGCACGATGTTGTCGGCCAGGGTCGCGCCCATGTGATGAACCAGCAAATCTGAAAAGAGATTTACATCTTGTCCGCGCAAGGCAACTGAGTGCGGACCGATTTCCTCAGACGGACTCGCGGGCGCGGCCGTTCCCGGCGTCTTGAACGACGGAGTGTGGCAAAGAGCGCATCCGACGGCGTTGAAGACGTCCTTACCATGCTGCGCGCTGGCGGATAGGGGAGCCGGTTGCGGCGCGTCCACAAAGCGCATGAACTCCGTGAACATCAGCCATGCCGGCATGATCTTCAACGGATTGTTGTAGAGCGTGGAGTCGGTGCGCGGTACGTCAAACGGTTCGTAGACAGTGCTGCAGGTGGGATCTTCACTGCGGCCGATCGGGAAGGCATCGTTGCTGATGCCCATTTCCACGTTGTAGGCCTCGCCGGCGAAGATGGTGATCGAACCATTTTGCGCCTTCCATCCGAAACGGCTGATGGTGCCATTGTTCGGAACCATGTTGGGATGGCCCGCGATTCCCAGTTCTCTCTTCTGCTCGCGATTTGCGGCCATGTTCGCGCGAATCGCGTTGTCTTGAATGCTTTCGATCAAGCCCAGGCCGAACAATTGCAGCGGAATCCGGAATGAGATGTTGCGATCCCGCGTGGCCTTCGCGAAGTCTGGCTGCTGGAGCGTGCAGCCGGGGGCATCGGAACGTCCTTGCATGGTGAACAAGCTGTGGACGCCGCCATCGCGCGTTCCGTCTGAGTTGTATTTGAAGCGCACTTCGCGAAACGCTCCCGCGGGCGCTTCAAAAGTCGGGACGGTGTTGGTGCCACCCAGCCGGTGCGCAATTTTGTCGGCTGGATTATGCGCCGGCGAACTGCCTCCGATGGCTGGTTGCGAGTGGCAGATGAAGCATTGGTCAGCGTTAAAAACCGGACTCATGCCCGCGGAGTTCACCAGTGAGGTGGGCGAGAACGGGTTGTTCGGATCAGGGTCGGATGGAAGTACGTTTTGGGGCTGTTGCACGCACGTGTCGCAAGAGCCCTCCAGTTCCGAAACTCGCAACAGGCTTTCATTGAACAGCGCCGTTTCGTTGTCGTTCAAACCAGGAACCGGAATTGGAATCGCGGTTGCGGGATTCGGTCGCGGGCCCGGATCCTTGGCTTTGAACCACGAGTGCTCATTCTGAGCGAGCAAGGCCGAGGTGCCCACGGCCACCAGCACCAATGCCCAGGCAGCAAAACTCCTGGTCACGAAGACTTGACGTTTCATCTTACCCAACCTCCTTGAGACGGATTTGTTCCAGTGAGCGGTGTCCGGGGCGTAGGGGGGAAGTGCGGGCCGTCTCTGGGTTGGGTATCTCTGAATCCGGTCTGTCCAGTGAAAGGCCGTCCCCGGTCTTTGGCTCTTCATCTTTTAACTGCGGAAAAGAGATCCTGAAAAGGTCCAAGAAAAAAAATTTGTTGAAAGATTCATCTGATTCAGGGCAGCAGTTCTCCAGTCATTGACGAAGACGCCCACCGGACGCTATCTTTGCGGCAATCTGGTCGTGATTGCGTGGGGCGTGTGTCGGAACTGCCAAGTCAACCGGTTACCGAATTACTCGTTCGTTGGCGGGCGGGAGACCAGGAAGCCCTCCAGCGGCTGATCCCTCTTGTTTATCAGGAGTTGCGCGACATCGCGCGACGCCAGTTGCGGGCCGAACGTCCCGGTCATACACTGCAGAGCGCCGCTCTGGTCCATGAAGCGTATCTGCGGCTGGTTGACCAGAGACCTTTCGAAACCCACGACCGCGCACACTTCCTGGCGGTTGCCTCCCGGCTGATGCGGCAAGTGTTGGTTGATCACGCGCGGCAGCACGGTGCAGCCAAACGCGGAGCCGATCAGCGTGTCGAACTCGATGTTTCCGTCGATCTTCCGCACGTCCCGCAGATCGAGATGGTTGCCTTGGACGACGCTTTGAAAGCGCTCGCTAAGCTCGACGAGCAGCAGGCGCAGATCGTCGAACTGCGCTTTTTCGGAGGGCTCGCCGTCGAAGAGATCGCTGAAGTTCTAGGCAGCTCACGCTCTACCGTTAAACGCGAATGGAATATTGCCAAAGCATGGTTGTCCAGAGAAATGCAGCGAGGCCGGGATGGATCCGCAGCAACAGTGGAAAAAGATTAAGGAAATCGTCGGCACCGCACTGGAACGAGATGCTGGGTCGAGGGCCGAATATCTTGATCAGGCTTGCGAGCACGATCCAGCGCTGCGCTTGGAAGTGGAGTCCCTGCTGTCGGCTCATGCTCGTGCCGACGGTCTCTCCGAACACCCCCTGGCCACCGCGTTGCTCGATGTCATTCCCGCCTCGCGCACCATTGGCCCGTACCGATTGATTCACGAGATCGCCGTCGGCGGCATGGGACAGGTGTGGTTGGCCGAGCAAGCTGAACCCGTACGGCGCCGAGTGGCCCTCAAGGTCATTCGGCCCGGCGTTTATAGCGCAACTCTTCTCCGGCGCTTCGATGCCGAGCGCCAGTCGCTCGCCATCATGGATCATCCCGCCATCGCCAAAGTGTTCGACGCGGGCACCACTCCAAACGGGCAGCCCTACTTCGCGATGGAGTACGTGGACGGCCTGCCCATCACTGGCTATTGCGATCAGAAAAAGCTTTCTATCCCGGATCGCTTGCGGCTCTTTCAGCAGGTTTGTGAAGGCGTGCAGCACGCCCATCAAAAAGCCATCATTCACCGCGACCTGAAGCCCTCAAATATCCTCGTGGCCGAAGTTGATGGCAAGCCCACACCGCGCATTATCGATTTCGGCCTGGCCAAGGCGATTGCACCTACCGAGCCGGGAGAGACCCTCTTCACCCGGCTCGGCGACTTCCTGGGCACGCCCGGCTATATGAGCCCCGAGCAAGCCAATCCGTCGGCACAAGACATCGACACACGTACGGACGTCTATTCGCTTGGGGTGATTCTTTATGAGTTGCTGACCGGGTTCTTGCCGCTGGATACGGCATCCTGGAAAAACCAGCCGATCGATGAAGCCCTTCGCCGTTTGCGAGAAAACGATCCGGAACGTCCCAGCACAAAAGTCAGCAGCAATCGCGAGACTTCGACCGCACGTGCCACCGCTCGAGCGACAGAACCTGGCCCGCTGGTCAGCACATTGCGCGGCGATCTCGACTGGATCACTTTGAAGGCGCTTGAAAAGGATCGGGCGCGCCGCTATGGCACAGCGTCAGAACTTGCCGCCGATATCGAACGGTATCTGGAACACCGCCCCGTAATCGCACGGCCTGCGAGTGCAGGTTACCGCTTGCAGAAGTACGTCAGACGGAACCGCGCAGCGGTAGCCATCTTTGGGGCGACTGCGGGAGTACTGATCGCCTTCGCCGTGATGCAGACGGTGGAACTTCGCCGAATCACTCGGGAGCGTGATCGCGCGGACCGGGTTACCGAGTTCATGACCAACATGTTCAAGGTGTCGGACCCCAGCGAAGCTCGTGGCAATACCGTCACCGCGAGAGAGATTCTGGACAAATCTTCCAAAGAAGTCGATACCGGGCTCGCGCGAGACCCAGAACTCCAGATTCAACTGCTGAACACGATGGCGAACGTGTATGTCGGGCTGGGACTCTTTTCTCGAGCTCAGTCAATGTACGAAAACGCGGTAGCTACCGGTCGCCGCTCCGGAGAACTGACAAATCCGGCAACCCTGAACGCGATGTCAGGACTGGCTTCTCTCTTGCGACGGCTGGGGAAATATCCCGAAGCGGAAAATCAGTTGCGGGAAATCATTGCCGTGCAAAGCCGCGTCTCAGGTCCGAACGATGAAGCGACGCTTCGATCGTCGCGTTTACTCGGCTCCACGCTGAAAGGTGCGGGTAAATTGCAGGAGGCAGAAACCATCGAACGGCAGGTCCTTGAGGCCGATCAACGCAGCCTGGGACAGAACGCACATGGAGACCCTGCTTTCGATGAACGAACTGGGCAACATTCTCGACCGCGAAGGTCGAATGGCAGACGCCGAGAAGTTGTATCGGCAAGCTCTAGACATTGGAAGGCAGAGCCTTGGTCCTGACCATCCCCAAACCCTGGTGATTGCGTCAAGTCTGGCTGGGGTGATTGGAGAACAGGATCGCCTGGATGAGGCGGACAAGCTGGAGCGCGAGGTTCTGGCAGCCAGGATTCGCCTGCTCGGACCCGACCATCCCGACACCCTGCAAGTGGAGCACAACCTGGCAAACAATCTTGACTACGGCGGACAATACGCGGAGGCAGAGAAACTCTATCGGCAGACCCTCGAGGGGCAACAGCGCGTGTTGGGGCCGGAGGCTGCCGAGACACTCAAGACCATGCACAATCTCGCTGCCACCATGGGCAGAGAAGGGAAAAGAGCGGAAGCCGAAAAACTGCAGCGGGAAACTCTGGAGCTTCGCCGCCGTCGTTTGGGGCCGGATCACCCGGACACTTTGGATACGCTAGGCGAACTGGCCATGACGCTTTCGCATGAGAAACGGTTCGATGAGGCAGGGAAGCTGCTGTCGGTGCTGGCCGAAGTTGCGAAACGACCCCAAGAGCCCGAAAAAGCTGCCAACGCGTCGTATTACCTCGCCGGTGGAGCTGCCATCGCGGGTCGAAACGACGAAGCCATGAAGTATCTTCGCCAGTCGATCGACCAGGGGTTTACGGATATCAGTTACATGCAGAAGGACGAGGACTTGAAGAACCTGCACAACGATCCTCGCTTTGCGGCACTCATCCAGGAGACGAATCGGCGACTCGCCGCTGCGGACAAGAGCAAGTAAGTCAACTTTCCCGTCGGAAATGTGCGGGCGGGCGACGACAGAACGAAACCCGCCTCTGCGATTCGGGGATACCAAGCATACGAGTTGGCAACAGGGAATCAGTTCGGTCTCGCCCCCTTGTACTTCTGTACGGAGTCGCAGGGATACGGATCCGTACTAGCAGGGAATCCCAGTCACAGGGACTTGGCTCTGCTACGATCATCTGTGTCTCTTCACGCGCAAGGACGGCCCAATCAAAATGATTCGAAAGATTGCAACGCGATTAGTCGCCGTTACACTAATCGCTTTCATGGCATTGAATGCCTATCTGGCGATTAACCGCCTAAGACTCATTCAGAAGTCTGGTGCCCTCACGCTGCAAAGCTCTACGATCCAAACCAACATCTCCGCTGTGTTGCAGGCTTTGACTGATATGGAAACAAGTCAGCGCGGATACCTGCTAACCGGGAACTCCGACTACCTAGTCCCATACACGGACGGGAAAAACCGGATAGGGACAGATTTTGCCAGCCTTCGCGCTGGGCTCGCTAATCGGACGGAACAGGAACGTTCAATCGAGTCGAAGCTTGAGTCTCTGGCTGCTTCTAAACAAGCTGAGATGGAGCGGACTATCAGTTTGCGCCAGCAGGGCTATCGTCGTCGCGCATTCAATCTGGTTGATACGAATGAGGGTCGGGACTACATGGATGAGGCTCGCAAGCTGTCGTCTTCCCTGTCCTCAGCCGAGAGCAGCAGCTTCGCGAGATTCGACAATGAGAGAACTGCAAGCCTAAGCCGGGCGCTGTCGGAAACCGTTATTGCCAATTCATGTTTGCTCTTGTTGACGGTATGCCTGTTTGGACTCGCCCGCTACCATGGACGTGCACTTGAACGGGAAATCATCCAGAGTAGGCGAGCACTCGCCTTGCGAGATTCCCAGCTAGAAAAGCTAACATCTGTCCTTTCCAATCAGTTCCGCTCGAAGATGACTGACATCGAGGCCGACGCCCGCCTGCTGCTGGAGGAATACGGCGGGTTCCTGCCACGCCACGGCCACGAATGTGCTGAACATCTAAAGGAAACAGCGGCACAAATGGAGCGACTGAGACAAGAGTCGCTGGGCCAGCCCGGCTTCAACCAAACTGATCAAAAAGCAGCTTGAACGGCTTGACAGTTCGCGCCGGTCTTACCGCAGGATTTTTGGAAACCGCTGTCGTCGCTGTGGAAGGCGACTCTGTAACACCGGAGATATTTTCCGTCGCGGGTCTGCGCTGTGGCCATGACGGCGTTTCATGAGTGGTGGCTAGATTATCCCCACAAAGGCTCGGGGTTGCGGGGTCGATCTCTCAGGAAGCCGATTCTGGGAGATCAGGAATGTCGGACGGCGGAAAGTGGCTACACGATGGATACAAGACTCGCGAGGGTTCTGCTTAATACGGCTGTGTCAATCGGATGCGGGAGGTATTTGGTAGCGCTACCGGGAATCGAACCCGGGTTTGAAGATTGAGAATCTTCCGTCCTAACCCCTAGACGATAGCGCCCCAGGTGAGGCTGATTATAACAAAGGCGCTATCGGCGCGAAATTTCTGCGCGCTACCACGTGCGGCCGCGCTTCATGCGCGAACAATGGTCGTGCGCCGAAGCTACTTCGGACTCTCCAGCCGGTAGCCGATGCCGCGCAGCGTTTTCAGATACCGTGGGTGGCGCGGATCGGTTTCGATCTTCTCGCGCAGCCGACGCACGTAGACATCGACCGAGCGCGGCGTGACGAAAGCCGTTTCTTTCCAGACCGAATCGAGTAACTGATCTCTCGTGAAAACTCGGCCGCGGTGCACCGCGAAATATTCCAGCAGCCGAAATTCACGGACGGTCGTGAGCACGGTGCGCCCTTCGACCCGCACGGTCATCGACGATGCGTCGATTTCCAGATCTCCGACCTTCAATACATCGTCGGGGCGGAACTTCCTTCTGGCTGCGCAGCACCGTGCGGACGCGAGCCACGAGTTCGCGGGGGCTGAAGGGCTTGGTGATGTAGTCGTCGCCGCCCAGTTCCAGGCCTTTTACGCGATCGGCCTCGGCGGACTTCGCGGTCAGGAAAATCACCGGCGTGCGGGCCAGGTCGGGGGTCGATCGAATCTGGCGACATAGATCGAAGCCATCCGAACCGGGCAGCATCACGTCCAGCAGAAACAGGGAAGGCGGTTCGCGGCGTGCTTCCGACAGGGCCGCCAGGCCGCTCACATAGGTCTGGACATCGTAGCCCGCGGCTTCCAGGTTGTGCCGCACGAGCAGCGCGATGTCCTCTTCATCTTCCACCACGAAGATGCGCCCGCGCGTCCCTGCATCCGGGCTGAACTGTGCCGTACCAGACATCATGGGTTCGATTTCGAGGACCAAGGGCGCGCTTGAAACTTCGCGTCGGCTGAAAATCGGTCTCCCGTGACTGTAGGAGGTAAATGTTTCGCAGGTGTTTCGTGACTGTTAACGCTTGGTTAATTTGCGGCGCGGGAATGGGCGAGGATTACCCGGATCAGGACCCTAGACTCGTTCGTTTCGGAAGATGACGCAGCGTGTGGCCCTCAATCAGGCTGTAGAGTTCTTCGGCGAGATTTTTGGCGTGATCGCCGGAACGTTCCAGGGCTTGCGCCATAAGCAAGACATCGAAGCCCAGCGAATCTTTCTGGCGTGAGTTATCGGTCAGGTAGCGCTGGAACATCGAGTGGCAGATGTTGTCGAGCTCCGCGTCCATGCGGAGCACCTTACGCGCCGAATCGACGTTGAGCGAAATAAAGCCCCGGTGAATGTCCTCCAGCATGTCGTGCAGGATGGCCGCCATCTGGATCAGATGGCGCACGTCGCCTGCAGGGCAGTTGTCCGCTGCGCGTTTGCACACGCTGGGCGACGCCCATCACCAGGTCCCCGATCCGCTCCAGGTCGGTGATGCACTTAAGGCAGGCCAGCAACTGGCGGGCTCTGGTCTCGTTAACGCGGGTGATCGCGCCCGGCAGTTGCTCGTCGATTTGACGCTCGATCTGGTCGAGCTCCTTTTCGCAGTCGCGAATTGCCAGAAACGCCATGCGGGAAGAATTCGTCAGCAGATCCTGCACATTGAACGTCGCATCGCGCGCAATCAGGCACGCTTTCAAGGTCATCCGCATCAGCTCGGCTTGGGTGCCGTTGGCTTTGAGGCGCGCAAGTTTGCCATCTTTCTTCTTGGTTGCCGACTTCTCTTCCGCTCGGTCCGGGTCGATTTTCGCCGGCCGGGTTGTTTTCTGTGCCATTGCGCCTTGTACGCTGGAAGCCACTGTCAATGTAAACAGACATTGTAAACAGCAAGTGTGAATAAACGGTTAAAACCAAAGTCTCGGGTAACCCCTCGTGGAACGACTGGTGGCAACGGCGTTCCAGCGGCATAGGTATAATTTTTGGTTCCGGATCGCACGAACTCTGAAGAGTGTCGCCGGAACCGAAGCTACGCTTTAAAGGAAAACACCAAGATGCAGGAGACCAGCCAGCAATACATCAAGCGGATTCTCGGCTATCTCGACGGCCAAGATCCATGGAAAGTCCAGAAGAGCACGGGCAAGAAGCTTGAGAAGGCCATCAAGCATCTCAGCCGGAAACAAATGCGCAAACGGCCGGCGCCGGGGAAGTGGTCGATCGCCGAAATCCTCGCGCACCTCGCCGATACTGAGGTCGTCGCCAGCTGGCGCATGCGCCTGATTCTGGGCCACGACGGCACACCGATCCAGGGTTTCGATCAGGACGTGTGGGCCAAAACGTTCCGCTATGAAGATCAGGATCCGGACGAGTCTTTGAAGACGTTCCGGGTATTACGCGAAAGCAATCTGTCGCTGCTGAAGCACGTTCCGCGCAAGCTCTGGAAGAACCACGGCATGCATTCGGAACGCGGCAAAGAAACCATCAGCCACATCGTGCAACTTTTTGCCGGACACGATCTGAATCACTTGCAGCAGGTCGAGGCGATCGCGTCCGGGCAAAAGAAGAAGTAGGAACCATAACGGTCGCGGCGGATGTTAGACCGTAAGGAGCGCAGTCGATGGATCTTCAGCAACACTACCGGCAGTTGTCGAATTACGATGAGTGGGCGAATCTCGAAGTGATCGCGGCATTGCGTGCCGCCGGGCGTCCGCTGGAGCGCTCGCTCAAACTCACTGCGCACATCGTGGCCGCCGAGTACGTTTGGCTGACCCGCATCCGGCGAACATCGTCACCCTATCCAGTCTGGCCGGACCTCACGCTGGAGGAATGCGCCAAAGAGGTTCCCGCGCTGGCAAAGAGCTGGAAGGAGCTCCTGACCAGTGCTGACGTGCTCGATCGTTCGGTTCACTACAAGAACAGCAAGGGCGAAGAGTATGACAGCCTGGTGCGCGACATCCTGACGCACGTGTTCATGCACTCCGCCTATCATCGTGGGCAGATTGCCGCCGACATGCGGCAGAACGGAGTCACGCCCGCGTACACCGATTTCATCCAGGGAGTGCGCAAGGGATTGGTCGAATGAAAATTTGGGTCTCTCGGGATTTCGTTCGGACGTACGACCCTCGGTAATCTTTTCGTCGTTAGTGCCAACACGTAGGATCGACCCAAGACAAAGATGCTAGACCTCCTGATGGAAAGGCGGGTGGCGAAGAGCTGTCCGCCTTTTTTGTATTGGATTTTGTAGCGCGGGCGCCCCCGCCCGTGGCCGTTGCCTTTGACTTGTCGTGCTGCGATTCAGCTTCGAGTGCCAGCCCCAAACGTAGTCAGCCGGCGTTTGCGAAAGTCGGTGACATCGTAGCCCTCGTTGCGCACGGAAGCTTCCTCCTCGGCCCACGCCACCGACTCTTTCTCCTGCAATTCCTCCAGCAGGCGAGTCGCGCACACCGCGCAGCAGAAGCCCGCGAGCCGTTGACGCCCGCTCTCGCTTTCATTACAGCCGTCGTCGAATTTGAAGACCGAGGGCCTCGTCCCGCACATCTCACAGATACTGGGCACGTCGGAGAAAAGCGGATCAAAAGTGGAGAACGTCATTTGAGCGCGCATCACACACCTCGTTTTCTTCGGCGCCGCGCGGCGCCAGAGTTTCTCACCAGATTCCGGTCGTCAGGTACTCATGAATCGACGCCGCAGCCCGCCGTCCAGCGCCCATCGCCAGAATGACGGTGGCGCTTCCCGTCACGATGTCGCCCCCGGCGAACACGCCTGTGCGCGACGTTCTTTGTGTTTCGGCATTCGCCGAGATGTAGCCGCGTTTGTTGGTATCGAGCCCCGGCGTCGTGCTCTGCACGATCGGGTTCGCGCTGGTGCCGATCGCCATGACGGCCACCGACAGCGGCAACTCGAATTCCGATCCCGCGATGGGCACGGGCCGCCGCCGTCCGGATGCATCCGGTTCTCCCAACTCCATGCGCACGCAGCGCGCCGCGCGCAGCCAGCCCTTGTCGTCGGAGAGAAATTCCACGGGCGCGGTCAGCACCTGAAAGTCGATGCCTTCCTGCTTGGCATGCTTCACTTCTTCGGCGCGCGCCGGCATCTCGGTCTCGCTGCGGCGGTACAGCACGAACGCTTTGCCGGCGCCCAGTCGCAGCGCCGAGCGAATCGAGTCGAGCGCAGTGTTTCCGCCGCCGATCACCGCCACATTCTTGCCGACGCAGATCGACCATGGGCTCGTCGTAGCGCGGGAATTCGTAGGCGTGCATCAGGTTGATGCGCGTCAGGAATTCGTTGGCCGAGTAGACGCCGTTCAGATGCTCGCCGGGAATGCCCATGAACTGCGGCAGCCCGGCGCCGGTGCCGATGAAGACCGCGTCGTAGCCTTCTTCTTCGCATCAATTCGTCAATCGTGACGGTCCGGCCCACCACCACGTCGGTCTCGAACTCGACGCCCATCGCGCGCATGTAGTCGACCTGCTCGCGGATGATTTTCTTGGGCAGCCGGAATTCCGGAATGCCGTACACCAGCACGCCGCCAACTTCGTGCAGCGCCTCGAACACGTGGACCTGATGTCCTTTCTGCACCAGGTCGCCCGCCGCGGTGAGGCCCGAGGGCCCGCTGCCCACGATGGCGACTTTCTTTCCAGTCGGCGGCGCTTTCACGATGTTTTCGACATCGAGATGCTGCTGCTCGTAGTCGGCGACGAAGCGCTCGAGGTACCCGATGCCCAGCGACTTGCACCTTCTTGCCCATCAGGCAGCCGCCTTCGCAGTGATCTTCCTGCGGGCAGACGCGTCCTGTGATCGCGGGCAGAACGTTGTCTTCGCGGATCTTCGCGGCGGCGCCCATGAAGTCGCCGGCGACGATCAGCTGCACGAACTCCCGCACCTTCACGCCCACCGGGCACTTGTCGGTGCAGGCGGGCTTGGCGCACTCCAGGCAGCGCAGCGCTTCCTGGCGGGCCAGTTCGGTCGAGTATCCGAGATTGACTTCCGTGAAATTCGTGGCGCGCACTTGCGGCCGGTTGCTCGAGCATGTGCTGCCGCGGCATCTTCATGCGCTCTTTGAGGGGGAACGGATTCAGCGATGGATGTCTTTACCGGCGGCGTCACTTCGCACCTCCGCTCAAGGCGCAAAGCTGTTCGAGCTCCTGTCGCACCGAATCGCGTTTGGCCTCAACCTCGTGCTGGAAGCTCGGCCATCGACTTGCGCTCGGCCTCGCGATACATCGAGTTGCGCTGCACCAGCACCTCGAAGTTCACGCGATGCGCGTCGAACTCCGGGCCATCGACGCAGGCGAACTCGCTCTTGCTGTCGATCAGCACGCGGCAGCCGCCGCACATGCCGGTGCCGTCGATCATGATGGGGTTCAGGCTGACAATGGTGCGGATATGCGCGTCGCGCGTCACGTCGGCCACCGCCTTCATCATCGGGATCGGTCCCACGGCCAGTACCAGGTCGATGCGCGTGCCGAATTTGATGAGTTGGCGAAGCTTGTCGGTGACGAATCCCTTCTCCGCGTAGCTGCCGTCGTCGGTCGTGACCAGCAGCGTGTCGCTGACCTCGGCCATCTCCTGTTCGAGGATGACGAGTTCTTTGTTGCGCGCGCCGACAATCGAGATCACGCGGTTGCCGGCTTTCTTCAGCGCCGCCGCCGTGGGATAGGCCATCGCCGTGCCGACACCGCCGCCGATCACGACCACCGTCCCGAAGTTCTCGATTTCCGACGGCTTGCCGAGCGGGCCGACGACGTCGAGGATGCGGTCCCCGGTCTCAAACGAATTGAGCAGAGTGGGTGGTCTTCCCGGCCGACTGCACGCAGATGTTGATGGTGCCCCGCGCCGCGTCGGAGCGCTCGATGGTCAGCGGAATCCGCTCGCCGTTCTCGTAGAGCCGCAGGATGACGAACTGTCCGGGCCGGTGCTTGCGCGCAATGCGCGGAGCTTCGATGACGAAACGCTTGATTCCAGGGGCAATAAAGGCCGCATGAAGTATTTTGAACACAGGCACCCCGTATGTACTCACGACGATTGTGGGGGACCGATGTCATTCGAGGCTGTGACGTGGGTCACGGGGAGGGGAGAGGCGGATCACGGAGAGGTATCCGTAGCGCCGGCGTCCCGCCGGCAGTCAAGCGGGCGTCCCGCCCGCTGCCAGAGGCAGGAGCCGCGTGCGAGGGCGAAGATGCCCGCGACAGCCGGCGAGACGCCGGCGCTACTGGAAATACGTCGCTACGCCGGACTCTCGGGTTTAAAGATCAGCCCCTGGCTGGTGCGCCCGTTCATCACCGCGCTCAAGGGCGCGTCGAACCGCAGATGCCGCACACACCCCTCTTCCTCGAGCGCCGGCGTATCCGCCAGCCACTGCCAGTCAACAAAGCCTTCCCCGGCATCCGGATTCACCGTGAAGTATCCGACCTGAAATGCGGTGAGGTTCTGAAAGAAATGGCTGCCCTGCGATGGCGTCACGCGGAAATCGCGGAACCCCGCTTCCACAATGACGCGCGCTCCTGAGATCTCATCCCATTCGACGGGTATGCCGAGCCATGGTTCGGTGGATCCCCATCGCCCCACGCCGATCAGCAGATAAGGACGGCCCTGCGCGGTAAGCTTGGCATTAAGGTGCGCAACGCCACCCGCCACTTCCTTGCTGCGGGCGCGCTCGAAGCGGTGGAAGTCCACCACCACGACGTCGTGCAGATCGGTGATCCGTCCATTGCCCAGCACCTTGGAACTCTGGCAGACCAGCCGCTCGGGCTCGACTTCCTCCAGGCGCAGTTCTTCGCCTTCGCGCGAAAGCACCAGCGGGCGCACCTGTAGAAATCCGAAGTCCGCCGGATCGCCTCGGCTTCTGCGGCAGCCGCGCCGCGAACTCGATTTCGACCGGGCGTCCGAAGGCGTCTTCGCCCATCTTCGTAAGGTGATCAAGCAGCGGGCGCCAGCGGGAACACATCGTGCTTTAGGATGGGAGCAAAGCTGACCAGCCGGCTGCCCGCGCGGCTTACACCGTCGTACACCACGTGATTGTCGGCAGAATACGTCGACGCAACCGAATACAGTGTGCCGTCTTTCTCCGCAGCATCGAGGCCGAACCGAACTTCGCGCAGGCTGGGGGCCCGATCATCGTCAGCTCCTGAATGATTCAACTCCAGCGCCCAGAAATCCGACTGCGAATTCGTGAGGATGTCTTCCACGGACGAGAACTGCAGAATGTGTCGCGGATAACGCGGACAGAACGTCAGGCACTTGCCACCGTCCACTACCGCGCGGCCCAGTCCCAGAGCTACTGCCGCCACTCCGTCGTGAAAATTCATCGGCGGTACGGGATAGAAGTTGTACGACCGTGCCACGCCCGAGAAATCCGGATAGAAACGCGGGCCATGCGGCGCTCCCACCACCTGCTGCAGGATGACTGCCATTTTCTCTTCTTCCAGGCGATAGGGCGTGGCCCGCACATAAGCCTTGGCGTGCTGGCTGAAGGTGGAAGCATAGACCCGCTTAATCGCTTCCAGCAGGCAGTCGAGCCGCGCCGAAAGATCCGGATCGTGGTTCGCCAGCATGAACGTCTCGTAGACGCCCGTGAAGGGCTGGTACTGCGAGTCCTCGAGCAGGCTCGAGGAACGCACCGCCAGCGGATATCGCGCTTCAGAGAGAAATTCGAGCAGGCTGTTGCGCACGCTGGCCGGAAACGATGCTTCCAGAAACCGGCGCTCGATTTCGGCATCGTCGGCGCAGTTCAACGCAAAGTCCGCCAGGTCGTTCTCGCTCAGAAAAACATCGAACACGTCGGTCGCCAGCACCACGGCGGGCGGGACGCTCACGCGCACGTCTGGAAAGATGCGCGAGAAGCGCTGCCTGCGCAGCAGGTGCCGCATGAACGCCAGACCCCGCGCCTTGCCACCCAGCGAACCCACGCCAATACGCAGGAAGAACGAGTCGGTGGCGGCCAGCGCTGCCGGGCTGAAATCCGCGATCAGGACTTCGCTCTGCTCGCTGCGGTAGTCGGCGATCGACGCGATTAGGTCGTTGCGCAGATGCTCGGTGCTCGCGAAGTCCGACACCTTGCGCGGACGCAGTTTCTGGGCCAGTGCGAACTCGGTGCGCGCCATCAGCCAATGCGAAAAGTGATTGCGCTGCGCGTGATACGCCACGCTCTCCGCGGGAACTTCCTGCAGCATGGTCTCAAGGCCGCTCAAGTCGGTAGCGCGTGCCGACTTCCGACAGATCGGGCAGCCGAAAAACGAAGTCTCCGAAACCAAATTCCTCCATCAGCACCTGGCGCAAGTCGGCCATCAGCGTGGGCGAGCGCTTGCGCAGGAACGACAGTTTCTCGGCGTGGGCGCGTTCGCGAAATTGCGTGCGGCTAGATTGCAGAACGATCGGCACGTCGGGAACCGCGTCCCGAATCAGGCGCGCGAGTTCGAATCCAGCTTCAGCGCTCAAATCGCCGTGCCGCGGGAACTCGATGTCCGACACGACTCCCAGCAGGTAGTCGCGGTACTGCATCACCAGCTGCTCGGCCTCTTCGTAGCTCGATGCCAGCAGAATTTTGGGCCGCGCCCGCATGCGCAACAGCCGGTGGGCCACGTTGACGCCTTCGCGAATGACGCGCCGCGACTGCGAGATCAGCTCCGTATAGATGACCGGCAAAAAAGACGAGTAATAGCGGATATTGTCTTCCACCACCAGGATGATGGGGACGCCGATGGCGTTCGTATCGGGTGTAGCGTTGCGCTTGTCCTCCACATATTTCACGATCGCGATGAGCACGCGCACATTACCCTGCCACAGGAAAACACGCTCGATCTCGCTGTGAGGATTGCGGGCGACAAAATTCTTGAGCTCGCGATAGTCGTAGGCAAGCACCACGATCGGGATATCGAGCCCGGCCGCCCGGATTTCGCGCGCCAGGCGCGCCGCATCCATATCACCCACTTCGAGATTGGTCACGACCAGGTTGAAGCGCGGCTGCGACCGCACCATTGCCAGCGCTTCCGATCCGGTCGAAACCTGCGTGATGCTGGGAATCTGCTGAAGATTGAGTTCCAGCGACTCGCCGATCAATAGCTCGTTCAGCCGGCCGTCTTCCTTCAGGATGAACGAATCGTAGAGGCTCGAAACCAGCAGGATGTCGCGCACACGAAACGGCATGAGGTTCTCGAAACCCTCAAAAAGTCTCTGCGCGTCGATCGTGGTGTCGAGTGTCGCCGGCTTGGTGGTCATCGGGGATTCACGACATATGAAAACAGGCGGGGAGGAGTTCGTCCATCCCCGCCTTGGGTTTTAAGTAGCGCCGGCGTCCCGCCGGCAGTCGCGAGGGCGTCCTCGCCCTCGCATATTTCTCTCCTACACCAGCCCCTGATCGATCATCGAATCGGCCACTTTCAGGAAGCCGCCGATGTTCGCGCCGTTCACCAGATTCCCGGGCGTGCCGTACTTCTCGGCCGTCTCGGAAGCAGTTGTCGTGGATCGCGATCATGATCTTGTGCAGGCGATCGTCGACTTCTGCGCGTGTCCAGCTCAAGCGAGCGCTGTTCTGCGCCATCTCGAGACCGGAAGTCGCAACCCCGCCGGCATTCGCAGCCTTCGCCGGCCCATAGAGAATCTTGTTCTCCAGGAACAGCTTGGTCGCTTCCAGCGTGCTCGGCATGTTGGCGCCTTCGGCCACAACCTTGATGCCATTCTTCAGCAGGTTCGCAGCGTCCTTGGCGTTGATTTCGTTCTGCGTGGCGCTCGGGAATGCGCAATCCGCCTTGATGTTCCACAGCGGGTTGTGGTCCGACTTCATATCGGTCGCCATGAAGATCGCTTTCTTGAACTTGTCGGCGTAGTCACGGATGCGGCCGCGACGCACGTTCTTCAGTTCCATGATGTAAGCGAGCTTCTCGCGATCAATGCCGTCCGGATCGCAAATCACGCCATTCGAATCCGACACGGTCATGGGCTTTGCGCCCAGATCGAGCAGCTTCTCAATGGTGTATTGCGAAACGTTGCCGCTGCCCGAAACCAGGCACAGCTTGCCTTCCAGCGTTTCCTTCCGGGTCTTCAACATCTCGGCGGCGAAATACACGCAGCCGTAGCCGGTCGCTTCCGGGCGAATCAGCGAGCCGCCCCAGTTCAGGCCTTTGCCTGTGAGGACGCCCGTGAATTCGTTGCGCAGCCGCTTGTACTGTCCGAACAGGAAACCGATTTCGCGGCCGCCCACGCCGATGTCGCCGGCCGGTACGTCGGTGTCCGGTCCGATGTGGCGCTGCAGCTCGGTCATGAAGCTCTGGCAGAAGCGCATGACTTCGTTGTCGCTCTTACCCTTGGGATCGAAGTCCGATCCGCCCTTGCCGCCGCCCATGGGAAGCGTGGTCAACGAATTCTTGAACACCTGTTCAAACGCCAGGAACTTCAGGATGCCGAGCGTCACCGAAGGATGGAAGCGCAGTCCGCCCTTGTAGGGGCCGATGGCGCTGTTCATCTCGATGCGGAATCCGCGATTGACCTGGATCTTGTTCTGATCATCGAACCAGGGAACGCGGAACATCAAGACGCGCTCGGGTTCGACCACGCGCTCGAGAATGCGAGCGTCCCGGTATTCAGGATGGCGCTGCAGCACGAGTCGGAGTGATTCGAAGACTTCCTGGACTGCCTGGTGGAACTCGGGCTCGGCCGGATTCTTGGCCTTCACCTGAGCCATGACTTGTTCAATGTAGTCGCCTGAAATTCTTGTTTCGGACGGCGTCAGCGTGCCTGCACTCATATCGATAAACCTCCTTGATGTATAAGGGCTGCGGTCGGTAACTCTACACCTTCGGGCGCCGTCCGGCGAACGCAATTGCCGGAAGCGTCCTGAACTCCATCACTCCTTCGGACTTCTGTTCCACATGGGAACTTGTGGATTCCAGTTGTGTACGTCTTTCTGAAAATCGCGTTTCGGCGAGGGTGTCGCCGCCACCAATTCGGGCTCGGGCGGCACAACCAGGCTCAGATAACTCTCGACTTTGTTCTTCAGCTCGGGATCGGAAAAGAACTCAATCAACTGGGAACGGCGGACTTCTCCATGCCCCTCACACAGCGGGCACTTTACTCGGTCGCGATGATCGCTCATGAGATGTTTACCTCGAAACAGGACTTTGGGGGTCCCCGGGCAAGCCAGCGGAACGCCAACCCATAGCCGATTAGACGATGCGGCGGAATTTGCGGCAGTGACTCTAGCCACACCGGCTAGTGAGGTACCTCACAACGCTGGCGGATCAATGAAATCGCGGCCCGACGAAGAAGCGTTTAGATTTGTGAGCGAATAGTGCTGTTCGAATCGTATCCCTAAAATGCAGATCTTGCGGATCCGAAAGTGCAGGAAGGGAACTTCCGGCACTCCCTGGGCTCTATTGACAGGGCCAGCCCCGTCCATTAATTTGAACGCCTGCGCGGCTGCGCCTGCCTGGCCCTTCTGTGGCACGTGTGGGGCGGACACTCTTGTCCGCCAGAACTGAACCTTCAGCGGCACGCGGGGGTAGCATAGCTTCGGTAATGCGCCGGGATACCCTCCCGGAGATGGTGGTTCGAAACCGCCCTCCCGCCCCAACCTTTCACATCCTGAAACACTCTGTTTGAACCTGGAGCTTGAGCAGTTGGCAGTTAGCAATTGGCACCTAGAAATACCCTTGTGGCCAGATCACAGCACAGGCCGATCCTGACTAAATGCCAAATGCTAAGTGCCAAATGCTTCTAGAGTTGCTCAGCGTGCCCGAGCGAGCACCAGAGTGATGTCGTCCGGCTGTTCCTTGTCGCCGATCCAGTCGTCTACCGCCGATGTGACCAGTGCAGTGATCTCATGCAGGGGCAGGTCGCGGTTCTGCCGGATCACGTCGATGAGACGCTGCTCGCCGAACTCTCCGAAATCGTTCTCCGGCTCGGTGATGCCATCGCTGTAGGCGATGAAGATGTCGCCCGGTCTGAGCAGCACCGTCGCTTCATCGAAGGCGAGATTGTCGAACAAGCCAACGACCATGCCCCCCTGGTCGAGCCGGCGCAGCGCTCCATCATCCCCGATGATGATAGGAGGCAGGTGTCCGCCGTTGCTGTACACGAGTTTTCGCGAACGGCCGTCGTAGCTGGCGAGGAATAGAGTCGCGTATTTTTCCTGTGGCGTGCTCTCGTAAAGCTGATGATTCAGCAGCGACAGCAGCGCGCCTGGAGACGCTTCCGCTCCCTCGGTCCTCGACGCCAGGATCATGGTCGGCCCTGCGCCCACCGCGATCGGCTCGCGCAGCAGCGGGGTGCCCTCGGTGCTATACGCGCGCACTGCCGAGTGAATGGTCGCCATCAGCAGCGCCGCCGATATTCCTTTTCCGCTGACGTCTCCTGCCGCCAGGATCATCCGGTCACTGCTGATGGTAAGGAAGTCGTAGTAGTCGCCGCTTACCGTGCGCGCGGGCCGGCAGAAGCCGTGGACCTCCAGCGATTTCAACTGCGAGATCTCGCGCGGGAACAGTTGCGCCTGCACTTCCTGCGCGATGACCAGTTCGTTCTCCATGCGCTGCTTTTCTTTCTGCTCGATGATGAGCTTCTCGATCGAAGCCGTCATGGAGTTGAACGAGAGCGCAAGTTGCGCAAGCTGGTCGGTCGACTTCACCGGGATGCGGTGGCTGAAGTCGCCTTTATCGATGTGCTGAGTTGCGCGGTAGAGTTGTGCCACCGCGCCCGTGATCGAACGGGTCATGATTGTACCAATCACCAGTGCCAGCAGTTCGATGATCGCCAGCACGATGGCGATGACCAGCAGGATCGCTTCTACGCCCTTGGCGAAGTCGCCCAGCGTCGCGAACAGCCGGTCGTACAGCACCGATGGACGCGTTGTCACCTTCACTACCGGCGAACTCAGCTCATGCTCACCAGTTCGCCAGTCGAAGGAAGAAAGCGGTGTTCCGAACGTGATTTGATGATCAAGAAAACTGCTCTGGTCGGGAACAGTGCCGACCGTAAACGTAGCGCGCAACGACTCGTTGGCAGTGTTCTTCGCGTCGGCAGCCGAGGCCTGCGCACCATTTGGAGAAACGGGGCCTGGCGGAGTCGCGCTTCCTTGTTTGGCCTCGCTGGCCGCTCCTCTCTGGTTCAGGCCGACGCTGTACAGCGTGATCTCGCCCAGGTTCTTCGAGATCTCCTGCATCAACGCTTCGTCCAGCACCTCACTGGAAACCACGGTCAGTTTGTCGTTGCGGACGGGAACTACCCTGGCGGCCCGCAGGAACAGGTTGCCGTGATCTCGAACAATCTCACTGAAAGGTCCCTTTACGAACAGGGGTTGTGAAAATGGCGTCTTGCCCTGCGCCTCAGCGCATACGGGCAGGGGCTTGCTGCCATTCCATGCGCACACGTCCCGATGCTTCCAGATTTCATCCGTCTTCCGCAGGCTGTCGAGCAGCGCCACTGTGGGCGGCTCACCGCGATCCATTCGTAACGCCAGTTCGTTGGCGATCGCCGCATTCACCGACTCCACGTGCTGCATCTGCAACCGAATCTCTGAGATTACAACGAAGTTGGCAAACTGCCCGGCCAGCAAATAAAGCGTTACCACCGTCATGCCCACGAGCAGCAGGGTCGGCACGACCGCGATGAACATGTACGTGACGATCAGACGATTCCGCAGTCGCCACAGGACCTTGGCCTTTAGAAAACGAAACGCCAGAATGACGAAGAAAAGAATGGAGAGAAAGCTCAGGAACGTAACCCAGCTGCCCAGGGTCGTGCCCGACGATATCCGAAAGCCGGCTACGATTTTCTGCAGGAGGAACAGCGCCAGAGCCAGTCCCAGCGTGTACCACGCACCGTGCGCGACCCGCGAACGGGGCCACATGCGGCGCTGCTCCAGTCGATCTCGCAGAATGGCAAAGGTCACACTCATCAGCGTAGGAGGTCGATTATGACAGAAACCTGGACTCTGGCTTTGGGTTCTGGGCTCTGGGTTGTGTTCCTGTGTGTTCGAACGCGAACTTTCTCAGGGCTTCAACGCAGCCTGCGTC
This sequence comes from uncultured Acidobacteriota bacterium, assembly GCA_963745435.1. GTDB lineage: Bacteria > Acidobacteriota > Terriglobia > Terriglobales > Acidobacteriaceae > Gp1-AA133. Next base: position 43,344 of record CAVUXK010000016.1, read on the forward strand.
TCGGCCCGGCGAATGAGCACGACACGAGGCTCGGCGAGAGTGCCGGTGACCGTCATACCAGCGGAACCGTCGGGAACCAACTTCAGATCGAGCTTCCGGCTTTCGGAGACTGTCCCTGTCACCGTATAGGTTGCAGTAGGTGATTCGAGCGTGGCTTGTTGCAACTCGATGTCGCCCTTGCGCAGAGTAAGCGTTCCCGTGAATCGACGAACGTGCAATGGGGCAGACGAAACCAGCACGCGCGGAAAACTTCCATCCCGCATGGTGAAGCGCAGGTCCCCTTTTGCGGAGTCTAAGAATTCCTCGGCCGATAAGCCGGCCATTTCAATCTGATACTTCGCACTGGCCGTGCCCGCCACCCAGTTCTGGTGCATGACGTCGGCAACCTGGCTGAGAGCGGCGGAGTCCAATGTTCCCGCGCCTAGATAAACCGGCGTCTTGGCCGTGAAATCGATCTTCCAATCTCCGCGGTGCTTGCCGCCAAAAACATCCGCTTGCAAATCAGACACTCGCAACTGACCGCGCTCCAACTCCACCTTGGCATTGGCGTGTTCCGCAGGGATATTTCGAATTACCACGCGATCCGCCGTCAGCGTGCCGGAAGCCTTCACTTCCGCAAGGAACGACGCAGTCCGCGGCGGCGCGCTCGACGAGAACCGGTACCAGGGACGCTCCGGCGGATTCGGATTCAGCCAGTCGTTCAACCGGTCGGTCGAGAGTTCATCCGTGCGCAGATCGAATTTAATCGGGCAGGGTGCGCCGCATCGCCGAGGCACCGCGAGCGAACCAGACCACCGCGTCCCTGCGGCCAACGCCGAGATACCTTCCACACGCGTTTCCGAATCGTTGAGCACAATCCTGGCGGTCGAAATTTCAAGCGGCCGGTTAAGACCGCGAATCTCCGCCTCAACCGAGTGGAGTTCCGCCGTCCCCGTGATCGCGGGGGCCGCAAACCCTGCCCACTGTCCTGCCACCTGAAGATCAAGTTTCGCTGAACCCGTCGCCGTGGGATGAATCGCCGGAACCCCGGCCACTCGCGCCAGCTGCGATATTCGACGAACGTCGGCATCGCCCTTGATCGAGACACTGTAGCCGCTGCGCGCCATCCAGCCCTGCACCGTGGCCGGTCCGGAGCGGGCTAGTTTCAGGGGAAACGGTCCTATCGAAAAGTGTGCTTCGCTGGGTTGGCCTGCGACGGAGTCGCGGTGACCGCGAGTCTTCTTGCTCGAATTTTGCGCGCCAGAAGCCAGGGAGAACGGGATGGCATCCACCGCGAACTCCGCCTTCAAACTCTCCGAGTGCAAAAGGATGTCGGTCGCTCGTCCCTCGCCCTCCAGTGCGGCGGTTTGTCCTCCATCCCCCGAACGCACGTCAAACAGTCCTTCGACTCTGCCTTCCGCCTGCAAGTCGTTGGGCAGGTCTCTCTTCGCCCGTCGCACCATGGCGATCACGCTTTGCAGAGGAATACGGTTAGCCGAAATATGAAGGTTGTAACGTGGCGGCCCCGGCTGACTCGAGGCGTCTCCAGTCACAGAAACCGAGCCGTCCCCCACCGGACTCAGGCAGAAGATCTGCCGAAGGCTGCGGTCCTCGACTCCGTAGTGCGCTTCGCAGTGAGTCTTCAGGTCGAGGGCGTTGCTACTGGCGATGTCGTAGCGATGAAAGTCCTGCAGCAGCCCATCGCTGCGTACAACCAGGTTCGACGGAGTACCCGTCAACTCGACCGAAGTATTGACGGTGCCCCGCCACCCTCGATCTGCGCCCGACACGAACTTGCTCAGCTGTCCCAGTTGCCCGCCGTCCCACTCCGCAGCGAACTGGATTGGCGTGTCGTAGAGCCTTGCCGCGCGCTGCCACGATCCGCTTACCTTGATTTGTCCTGTGTCGCTCAGGTTCAGGTCCGAGCGTACCGGTTGTCCGCGAAGGCGCATGCCCCAGGTGTTCTCGGAGTCCTGCCAGAAGGCGTACTTCGCGTCTGTGATCGCGTACGGTTTTTTCTCGGCGCCGAATTTGAAATTGATTCGCCCGCGGTCCGCCTCGATATATGGAAACGCAGGCCGCGGCTCGGAAGCAGCTTTTCCCGTGGGCGCCACCGCGATCTGCGCCGTGCGCTCGAGAAAGTTTTCGATGTTCCAGCGCCCATCGTCGCGCCGCACCAGGTTCAGGCTCGGCTCGGTCAGGCTGAGCCGCGAAATCTCCATCCGTCCGCGCACCAGGGAACTGAGGCGGAGGAGCGCCGTGACTTCCTGTGCTCGCAAAACCGGTTCCGCGCCAAAGGCTGGATCGTCATGCACTACGAAGCCATCGAGGTCGAAACCCGGGGCCGGCAGCAGATGGATGTGCACGTAACTGATTTCGACTCGGCGCTGCAGCGCGCTTCCAACAGAATTCTCGATGCGAGTCTTCAGGCGCGACGCGCCCGGCCGGATCACGAACAAGGCAAGGATTACCCCGCCGCGCGGCAAGAATCCATCCGCGCTTGGATCGCAGTTTCACTGGACCAGCCGGAAGGTACGGCGCCAGCGCGTTTCGTCGAAGAAGTGAATGACCACGTGCAGCAGAAATCCGACGCGCTCTCCGATTTCTGTGTGCCGGTACTGATCGGCCGGAGTGTTGAACGACCAGTACACGAACATGGGCCGTCCGATTACATTTTCTTTCGGAATGAATCCCCAGTAACGGCTGTCGAGACTCACGTCCCGGTTGTCGCCCATACCGAAGTAGCTGTCGGGAGGCACCACGATATCGTCGCCTTCAATGTGCGAACGCATTTGGAGTTGCCAGTCGGGCGATACGTTGTACGCATCCGACGGCGGCACCGCAGGGAAGTTATCGCGATAGGGATCGTAGAAGAGCGGGCCTTTGTGCATCACGTAAGACTCGGTCAGCTTCTCGCCATTGCGGTACACCGCCCCGTCGCGCAGGTGGAGGCGGTCGCCCGGAATTCCCATGATCCTCTTTACTACATACAGCCCCGGCTCCGCAGGAGAAAGAAAAACCACGATGTCGCCGCGCTTGATGTTGCGGTAGGGAAGCAGCGGGCCCATCCAATTCGTCTTGGGCGCGAACTGTTCCCGGTTCACGAACACGTGATCGCCGATGAGCAGCGTGTCCTCCATCGAACTCGACGGAATCTCGAAGGCCTGCAGGATGAACGTGATAATGAAAAGGCCTGTGACCAGAACCGCGGCCAGCGACGCCAGAAATTCGACCGTCGTCTCGCTCTGCTTCTCTACCGGAAGATTGTCTTTCTTTGCCATGTTCGGTTCGAATCCAAAATGTGACTTTGAAGTACGTCAACTCACGACGTGAAAAGTGCGGTCCCAGCGGGTGATCTGGAAGAAATGGGTTACCGCGTACGCGAAGTGATAAAGTCTATCACCCACCGTTGCCGGGATCGGTAAATCGCTGTCCAGATCGCGAATCGACCAGTAGATCAGCAGCGGCCGCCCCACGATGTTTTCCCGCGGCACGAATCCCCAGTACCGGCTGTCGGAACTGTCGTCGCGATTGTCGCCCATCGCGAAGTAGTGTCCTTCCGGAACGATCAACTGCCCGTCTTCCACCAGTTTGGGCATCTGCACCCACCAGTCGGCATTGATGCCAGGATCGAGAACATCCAGCCGGGGGAAATCATCGCGAAAGAAGTTTCTTTCCGGCTTGAAAACCCGGACGTACGGCTCCGGCAGCGGCACGCCGTTTACGAATACGCGCTTGTTCACCAGGTGAATGCGATCGCCGGGCACGCCAATGACGCGCTTCACAAAATGCTGCGACGGATTCACCGGATAGTGAAACACGATGATGTCGCCACGCCGGATCGGGCGGTAGGGAATGAACGGGTTTGCACTGCCCCCGTAACAGAGCTTGTCGACCAGCAGGTAGTCGCCGATCAGCAGCGTGTTCTCCATCGACACGGAGGGGATCTGAAACGCCTGCACGATGTAGGTGATGACGAACACCGCGATCACCACGGTGGCCAGCAGCGATTGCAAGGATGTCAGCCAGTCCGTCTGATCCCGCGACGAGTTGGGGGCCGTTGTCATTGCGTGGGAGGAGTCGACTGCTTAGGAACGACCTTGCCTTCGGCGGCGCCGGGAAATGCGGCCAGATACTCAAGCACCTGCCGGGCCGCGTCCTGCTCGGCCTTCTTCTTGGTCGTGCCCTCCGCCCGCCCGACGAATTCAACTTTGCCCTGTCCCGGCGACGAAAGCCTGACTTCCACCGTGAACGTCTTGCTGTGCTCGGGCCCGACTTCCTTCACCAGTACATAAGATGCCTGCCGCCCGCTCGCCTGCAGGTTTTCTTGCAGGGCCGACTTGAAATCCATGACGGGCACGCCACCGCTCGCCGGGTTCATCCGCTCCAGTTCCGGCGCGACCACAGTCTGCACAATAAACTTCCGCGCCGTTTCCAGGCCGCCGTCCAGATAGAGCGCCGCGAGTACGGCCTCGAAGGCATCCACCAGCAACGCGGTCTTGCTGCGGCCTCCACTTTTTTCTTCGCCGCGCCCGAGCCGCAGATACGTTCCCAAGTTCAAGGCCTGCGCCACCCGGATCAGGTGTCGTTCACTCACCAGGTGGGCCCGCAATTTCGAAAGCTCTCCTTCGCGGAATGTAGGGAAGCGCCGGAAGAGTTCTTCCCCGGTAACCAGCGCAAGCACCGCATCGCCCAGAAACTCTAATTGTTCGTTATCGCCCGGACGAACGCCCGTCTTCAGAGGCTGCGCTGCCTCGAGTTCACGCGCCTGAGAACTGTGTGTGAGGGCCTGATCAAGGAGTTCCGGCTGCTGGAAGTGATACCCCAACAGATTCTCCAGCGCCGCGATTTCTTTCACTTTCATGCAGATGCGGGACCGGGAAGTCTCTCCGGAAATTTCTCGGCCCCTTGAGTCTTGCGCGTCCGTCAGTTCTTGGGCTGCGCAGCAGTCGCCGGCTTGGGGGTAGCCGCGTTTCCGCCGACCAGTTGATTCAGCCGGTCGCGTTCCTGCCGCGCCAGCTTGCCGGCGCTGGTATTTTCCTGTGTCAGCTCCACTGCGTGGTTCGCTTCCTTCAAGGCTTCGGGATACTTGTTCTGCCGGTCCAGCGAAATCGCCAGCCGCAATACAACCACCGGATCGGGCTGCGAAGGAAAGGCGTCGATGGACTTGCGCAGGTCCGCTTCCGCGGCCGTAAAGTTATCTTTCTTGAACTCCAACGTACCGATGATCGAGTACGCAAACGAACGCAGCTGTCCCTTGTAGCCGTCCACTTGATCCTGCGGCGTGTTGGGTGGAATCGAAATGTCGGTGTCCACCGTCTGCAGGGACTTCTGCGCCATCTTCATCGCTTCGTCCAGGCGCTGATCTTTGTCGAGATCGGTGTCGCGCGTCTTCTCCGCCAGTTCGCTGGAGACCGTGACGAGTAGTTCGGGATCGTCGCCATCGATCGCCAGGCCCTTGCGCCCGACTTCCATGATCTTGTCGGAGTTGCCGGCTTTTTGATACGCGCGCATCGCCGACTTGAAAAGCATGATGCGCAGTTCGCTGTCAGGAAACTTCGCCGCGAAATCGTCGGCCGCTTTCTCGGCCGCTGCGGGATCTGTCAAGGCGGCCGCGGTCTTGTAGGCGTCGTACTCGGGTTGAGTCTTGGCCTGCGGTGGACGCTTGCCCAGCGCCGGGGCCGGGGTAGCTTGCGCTCCAGCTTGCGGCGCAGGTTGTTGCGCGTCGGGTTTGCTATTGGACTGCGCGAAGCTGAACGCCGCAACCGCTAGCACAGCGCCGATCATCGCTACTCGCTTCATGCTCTCTCCTTGGGTGGCGACTCTCGCAGGGGAGAATCGAGGTACTTATTTCTTGTCCTGCTGCTGACTGTTGCGCCGGCGGCTCGTACGGCTGCTTGAGCCCCTTTTCCGCCGCCGCCTTCACTTCGGGCAGCGTGGCTCCGGCCGTCAGTGCTGCGTGATATTCGTCCAGCGCGTTCTCGCGCCGTTCCTGCAGATCGAAAATCCGCCCCAGGTAAATATGCGACCAGGCAATGACCTTCGGCTCCTGCGCAACCTTCAGCGCCTGCTCAAAGTATCCGGTTGCACCCGCCATGTCGCGCTTCGCCGTCGCGATCTGCGCCAGGATAAACAGCGCCCGGCCCGCGTCTTCGTGGCCGTCGTGCAGCGCCTGTTCCGCCAGGTCCTGCGAAGTCTTCAAGTCGCCCGTCAGCAGTCGCTTCTCGGCCAGCACCAGCAGGTGCTGATCCTTGGGACGAGCAAAGTGCAGAACGTCAGGCGCGGACTCAGACTGCAAAGTGCGTATCCGCAGCTCGCTTCTGCTCTTTCTTCACGTCGACGTTGTTTAACAAATCAATATATGCGTTGCGGATGCCTTCCGGGTCTTTTTCGAACTGTGCCAGCGAATCGTAAAAGTAACGCGTCAGGATGAACCCCTGCTCCGTCGACTTGTCGATCGCCTCGCTGCGCAGCGCTTCCGGCGTCTTGCTGTTGCCCTGCATGCGGATTTCGACCGCGCGCACCAGGCATTCCGTAATCAGCAGCGACGTGTCGATCTTGAACGACTCCTCCATCGGCGCACCCTTCACCGATTCGAGCAATGGCTCCAGCCGCTTCATCGATGTCGGATACTTCAACGACAGAGGATCCAGGAGATAGTGCAGATAGGTGTGCCGGATCTGATCCATCTTCAATTCCGATCCGGACGGCGAAATCACCACGTAGTACTCGCTGCCGTAGTTGCGAGCATTCACCTGGCTCGGCGCGCCCATGGGCTCCAGAAACACCGAGAAGCCACGGCCCAGATATCCCGACGAAGGCAGCTTCAGATAGATCTCGGTATCGAACAGCGTCTTCTGGAGAGGCTCGTGATACCGCTCGGTCAGGCGCGCATAGCCGTCGCGATGTTTCTGCCAGATGGCGTGCCATCCCGCTCGCTCGTAGACGATCGCGGCCAGCCGCGCAAAGCCCACCACGTTGGCCGCATCCGGAGGCAGTTCGGCTTCTTTTACCTTGGGAAGGAAGTTCGGCGAGTCGCCCAGGTACAGCGCCAGCGAGATGTACTGGGCCAGGTCGCGCGCCGAATCCGGCCGCACATGCTCGTGGTAGTACTGGCACATCAGGTTGGTCGCTTCGAGCGCGTCGTCAGACTCATGCGCGGCACGCGAAATTTCGCCGCGCACCTGCTTGCGGATCGGATCCGAGGTGCTCAACTCCTGGTCGTAGCCGCAGGTGTTCATCGCCGCCAGGATCGTAAACAGGGTTTCGCTCGTGTCGAGTGTGGCCTTGGGCGCGTTCTGCGCGAGACACAATGGCGAGAGCAGAGCGAAAAGCACGGCGAATGTCGAATGTCGCAACCGAAAACCCAGGAAAACCTCCAACCGGGCGGCAGGCTGTAAGGAGAGTCTACGATAGTTTAAGGGGTTCGGCGCAGAGGGTCAAACGCGCCTGAGGCCCGGCAAACACACGAACAGCCCGGCGAAATGTCGTCTCGCCAGGCTGTATCCCTATCCGCGTACGCTGATTTTCGAAAACGACAGTACCGCGCGTCCTGGGGTCGGCCTGCCCATCGACATGGCCGGCCGGAACGTGGTGAAGATCAGCATCCTCTTCACTTCCGGCAGCAGCTTCTGCGTCCCGTCCGGGTCAGAGATGATCCGGTAATCCTGGATCCGGCCGTTCGCGTCCACCAGAGCCTCGATCACCAGCGAGTCTTCCGTTACCGAACTGAGCGTGGCGGCGAACGAGGACTCCTGCAGTTCCGGCCCGCTATACAACATCAGCGGGACGTCGTTGGTGTTGCGCGCCTGCAATTCCGGCAAGGTCATTCCCATGACAAACCCGAACATCGCCACCGCGGCCAGAGTTCCGGCAGTGGCCGGGACCATGAACGCGTTCATCAGGTTTTCCAAGTCGGACCAGCAGCCCCTGGAAGGGCGGCCGCCTGGCAGTGGCAGCTTCGCGAGAAATGGCGACTCGCAGCTTCAATGCCAGGTCAGCGGGCGCCTTGCGGCGGCCCACCTTCGTCATCAGTTCTTGTGTTTGACGGAGCAGCGCATACTCCCGGTGACAGCTCGAACATTCCCCGAAGTGCAGGCACAGCGCCTGCATCTCCGCTCCCGACACAGCTCCGTCAAGGTACGGCGAGAACATTAACTTGGCCTCGGCGCACTTCATGACTTCACCTCAAGTCCTTCTCTCGCAATTGGCAATTCGCAAACAGACTGCAGTTCTTCATCTTCGGGACTCAGCAACCCGAGTTCCGGACCCACCTCGCGCACGTAGCCGGCCAGCCGGCGCTTTAACGCCTCCCGTCCGCGAGTCAGCCGGGACTTCACCGTCCCGAGTGAAATTTCGAGCACTTCCGCGATCTCTTCGTACGACATGTCTTCCAGATCGCGCAGAATCACCGTGCTCCGATACGGCTCTGGAACCTTCCGCAGTTCCATCTCGACCCGCGCCCGCACTTCCTCATGCGCTGCGCTGTCGAACGGCGACTCCCGCTCATCGATGAGCGCCGCCCGCACCGATCCCGACTCCGACGTGTTGTCGAGCGGCTCCATGGATGTTTCCTTGGCCTTGTGCCGGAACCACCAGCGCCGCCGGTTCGAAGCCTCGTGCACGGCGATCCGGTAGATCCAGGTCTTCAGGCTCGATTGCCCGTGGAAGTGTTTAATTCCGCGGAACACTTTCAGGAACACTTCCTGCGTCGTGTCGGCCGCGTCGGCAGGATCGGTGAGAATCCGGTACACCAGCGAGTAGATGGGCTGGTGGAATTCGCCGATGAGCCAGGCGTACGCCTCCTCCGATCCAGCCTTCAGTTCCGCGACGATGGCCCCTTCCACATTCCGGGCCCCGATCGCACTCGCGTAATCACCCAAGGTGGCTACTCCCGCCATGACTCTCACGGCGCACCTCGTATTATAGGATTTTCGCGCCGCAAACCAGACGGAAAACTGGATCGCCGCGCACCCCTCAGTCCCGAGTCGACAGCCGAAACGACACCCGAATACATAGACCCCACCCGGGTGTTGAGAGTTCCAGGGAACGTAAATATGTTTGTTTTGAATCTGATCGGCGATGGATCGACGAGCGTCCTCGCCCGTCGAACGGCGGGTGGAGGCACACGGGAAGTCAAACCACAGTCACCCAAAACGCCGTTACCGGAAGAGAAGGGAGGGCTTTAGCCCCTGAGGTGCGCTTCTACTGTGCCGGTGGTGTGCTCGGCTGAGCGGGAGCAGGTGCAGGCGTTATCGACTTCGGCGGCCGCGGCACCTTCTTCTTAACCGGCTTCTTCGGCTCGTTCTCATCGACCACGATCTTCTTGGGCGGTGGTGGCGGTGCAGCCTGTAGCGCCTTGATCTGATTTCTCAGTTGGCTAATCTCGGTTTCTTTCGACGCGCTCAAGCGTCTCCAGTCGCTCGCCCAGCGTTCGCCGGTTCCGTTCGATCACGTTCAGATCGTTCGACAGAGACTGGAACTCGTCCTTCGAGCCGAATGCTCCTGCCGACTCCGCGATGCTGCCCATCACGTCGTACAGCGCGTCCAGATTGCGGTAGAGCTTGAAGGTCGCCGACAAATCCTCGGGAGAATTGCGCAACTGCGTGATGATCTCGGGCAGCGCCGACTGCAGGTTCCGCTTCACCGACTCGGTGTTGCCGAGCACCTGCTTCTTGTAGGTGGAATCCATCTTCCACTTGTCGATACGCAGCTTGGTGAGGTCGGCCTGCGTGGCCTGCGACGCCTGCTCGAGCGGCCCGAGGATCGCGTTCAGTTCGCTGACCGAGGCGTAGGGAACGGGTGCGGGAGTGATCTGCGCTGTCAGGCAGGTTGCGGACAGCAGCAAGGCAAACACAGGAATTCGGATGATGGTTAGGGTCATTGTGAAGTGCGGCTCTCGGTGCCGTTCAGAATACTAAGTTTCCACATATTCTCAAAATCCGTCCGGGGCCCTACAGCATGACTACCGTTAAGAGCCCGGCGAGTATAAAATGGTTGGCACCAACCTGAAGGACGGCCACCGCCGTTCGAGAGTGGGCCTGTGGCGCAGTTGGGAGCGCGCTTCCATGGCATGGAAGAGGTCGTCGGTTCGAACCCGACCAGGTCCACCAATCTAAAATTACATCACAAAGTCTTCAGGGCCTGATCTCGATCGGCGTTCCGTCCGCTACCGCGCGCCAAATCTCGTCCATCTCGTCATTGGTCACGGCGATGCATCCATCCGTCCAATCGCGTAGCCGATGGCGACCTCCGAGCCACCCGTAGCCGTTGGGCAACCCGTGGAGCATGATGTCGCCTCCGGGCGCGACGCCTGATTTCCTGGCACGCTCGCGGTCCTCCGTGTTCGGATACGAGATGTGCAGTGAGCGATAGAACTGGCTGTGCTCGTTGCGGCGATCGAGCATGTACAAACCCTCTGGAGTTTTGTGATCGCCCTGCTTCTCCTTCTTGCCGACGGGTGCACCACCCAGTGCGACTTTGTACTTCTTCAGAACCTTGCCGTGATCAAGCAGTTCGAGCGTGCGCTCGCTTTTCAACACCAGGACTTTGTCCGCATGGGTATCTTTGGAAAGGGCGTCACTCGCCGCGCAAGGCAAGGCCGATGCAAGGAGGACAAGGAAGAAAGAAAAAAGGAAAAGCGAGGCTGCCCCACCCTTCGCGATTTTCGAAGGGTGGGAAGCACGGACCCGGACGAAACCACGACGCGCGGCCTTTGCCTTCTGCGATTGATCTGATCTGTTCGCCTCGAACAACATCACAGGTCCCCAAGAACGCTGATCACAAATTCGAGATATCGAAGACATCGTTCTGATCAGATCCTCGGGCCAATGCCTCCCACCCTTCGAAAATCGCGAAGGATGGGGCAGCCATCGTCGATTGCTTGCAAGACCCGATCTCTGAATGATGCTCGTAAGGCACGTGTAGAACTGCCTTCTGGAGTGCTACGCTCTGAGAGATGTCCCGGAATTTCCGAACCCCACTCATCATTCTAACGATCTGCTGCGCCCTGCCATTGACTACGCAGGCACAGCGCCACGCCGCGACTCCGCCCAAAGCGGCAGGTCAGTGGTCGATCCAGTTCACCCCATCAAAGCTGGTGAACGGCGTCCCCATCTTCCTGCAGGTCACGCCCATCACGCCGTTGCAGTCTATGACCGGAACATGGCTGGGCCACGAACTCACTTTCGATCATGTGGGCGGGAAGAACTGGTTCGTGCTGGCTGGCGTCAGCCTCGAGACCAAGCCCGGACGCTATCCCCTGAAAGTCGAAGCCGTGACCGCCGCCGGCAAGCACGTCCACTTTGAGCAGGAGTTGGTAGTGGGTCGCGAAAAATATCCGGCCATCGAGCTAAAAGTTTCCAAGCAATACACCGAGCCGAACCCCGAGCAGCAAGGCGAAATCAAGCAGGCCGTGGACATCAAGCACGAAGCCTTCAACAAGATCACTCCCGAGCGCGAGTGGTCGGGAATGTTCGCCGCGCCCGTGAACGCGCCCAGTTCCGACATCTTCGGCACGCGCCGCGTCTTCAACGGAGTGACCAAGAGCGTCCACCAGGGGCTCGACTACCGCGTCGGCCCCGGCACTCCGGTGATGGCAATCAACTCGGGGACGGTGCTGCTCGCGCGCTTCCTCTATTTCGAAGGCAACTGCGTGGTCATCGATCACGGCCAGGGATTGCTGAGCCTCTACCTGCATCTGTCGGAACTGAAAGTGAAAGAAGGAGAACACGTGGACCGCGGCGAAGAAGTGGGACTGAGCGGCGCCACTGGCCGCGCGACCGGACCGCATCTGCATCTGGCCGTTCGCTGGCAGGGCGTGTATGTGAATCCGGCGGTTCTGCTGCGCCTGCCCCTGCCCGAAGCGAAGATCAAAACCGCCGCCGGAATGTGAACGAACCTGTGACGTTTGCACGCCGTCCGCGGCCCTCGATCTCAACGTTCTGAAACTGAGTTCGGGACGGGCGAGGGTGCCCCGTCCTACAAGCTTCGCTTGGGCGGGGGTTTTCCTTTTGTAACGTGGTTTCGCGGACAGGCCGATCCGCGCTGTAAGAAGATCTGTCTCAAGACTGCTCGGCCAAAGTTTCAAGAATGCGTGAGAACTCCAGCTTCGAAGCCTCGTCCGAACCTGATAGGACGCAGAGTCAGGCTCAATCCACGCCGCTCTTGCTACATCCGACATCACCCGATCGGGCGAGTAGTAAGAGAAGAGAACATCCTTGCTCGCGAACTGGTGCAGTGCGCCGTTCACTTTGCTGGTCAACGTGGCCTCTTGCGGACCCTGGTCCAAATAGTTCGCCAGCAACTCCATCCAGAAGCGGGTGATGGTTTCGTGGTAGCCCTGTTTGCCGTGATGGGCGATAAAGTTCTGCAAACCACGCCGCATGTGTTCCAGCGCGGCCTCTCGTGAGAAGGCACTCAAGTACCAGCAAGCCACCGTCAGATGGCGCGCATGTGTAAACTCCGCCAGCGTAAAGTCACAGCGCTCGAACGTCTCAACCACATCGCGAATCTCGCTTAAATCTCGATACGTAACGTCCGTCATCGCGAACTCCTTTTTTGAGCAAAAAAAATCGCCCGCGCGCAAGCTGCGCACGGGCGTTGTGATCTCGAAAATCCAGAATAGCGGGCGATTTGTTCCAAGTCCAGAGAATTTATTGGACGGGCGTCGCGAAGAGGCCAGTTCTCGCACCCATCTCATTCGCGCGGTTAGCGAGGGCAAGATGCCCTCGCGACTGCCGGCGAGACGCCGGCGCTACGAAAGCCAAAGCCCAAAGCCTAAAGCCTGGAGCCCACGAACTCTGCCCGCCTTTCGTCGTCCCCCATCCCCATGTTCTAATGCCGACGCATGCAACCCAGACTTCTGCTGATCGCGCTCCCTCTTCTATCTGCATCCCTGTTCGCTGCTGACCCGTGGCGCTCCCCGTCTTCGCAACAGATCGACGCCCTCTATCCCGAGATGCGTGCGCTTTACGAAGACCTCCATCGCACCCCCGAGCTTTCGCTGCATGAGGAAAAGACGGCCGCCAAGATTGCCGAACAACTCCGCAAGCTCGGCTTCGAAGTCTCGACCGGCGTCGGCAAGACCGGAGTGGTCGGAGTGCTCAAGAACGGGGCCGGGCCCACCGTGATGATCCGCGCCGAACTCGATGCGCTGCCCGTGCTCGAAAAGACTGAACTTCCTTACGCCAGCCACTCCACCACTCACAACGATCAAGGCATCGAAGTCCCGGTGATGCACGCCTGCGGGCACGATCTGCACATGTCGGCCGGCATGGGCACCGCCGCTTTGCTTGCGCAGAATAAAGATCGCTGGCACGGCACGTTCATCTACGTCGGCCAACCGGCCGAGGAGCGCATCCAGGGAGCATCAGCCATGCTCAAGGACGGACTCTTCACGCGCTTCCCGAAGCCCGACTACGTGTTTGCGATTCACGATACGGCTTTCGCGCCGGCCGGCTCCGTCTACTACGTCAACGGCTTCGCCATGTCGAATGCCGACTCGCTCGACGTCACCATCTATGGCAAAGGCGGACACGGCTCCGCTCCCGAAGTCACCATCGATCCCATCGTGATTGCCGCGCGCACCATCCTCGCCTGGCAAACGATCATCTCGCGCGAGAAGAATCCGCAAGACCCCGGCGTGATCACCGTAGGCACAATTCACGGCGGCACCAAGAACAACATCATTCCCGATGACGTGAAGCTCCAACTCACCGTGCGCTCCTTCAACCAGGACGTCCGCCAGCGCATGCTCGCCGCCATCGAACGTGTAGCGGACGGGGAAGCGGCCGCCGCCGGCGCCGAAAAGAAGCCGACCGTCACGCGCATCGAAGGCGTCAACGCGGTTTATAACGATCCGGCAATCACCCAGCGCATCGTGACGAGACTGGAATCGGTTTTAGGGAAAGACAACGTGATCCAGGGGCGACCCATCATGGCCAGTGACGACTTCGCCGAGTTCGCAGCGGCCGGCGTGCCCTCCATGATGCTCAACCTCGGAGCCGTTCAACCAGCGAAGTTCCAGGCGGCACAAAAAAGCGGAGAAGTTCTGCCCGGTCCGCACTCGTCGCTCTTCGCGCCCGATGAGGAATCGAGCCTGAAAACCGGCATCCTGGTTGAAACAACTGCTGTGTTGGAGTTGCTGTCGAAGTAGTGCGGAGAGCGGGTGTTGGGTGATAGGTCTTGGGTGTTAGGCCTTGGGCGTCAGGTTCTGTGGGTAGCGCTGAAGAAACACAACGTCGACGCAAGATGAACCGTCAAATTCCTGAGAACTGAGAACTGAGAACTTAGCCGGACCCGCCCTACTGCATCTGCGCGACGAGCTGACTCACGGCAATCGTGTCGTACATCGCGGTGAGGTCAGCGTGGCCGGCCAGGGTGTCGCGTTCTTTGCCTTCCACCAGGAACTTCACGCGCAGAATGTCAGGAATGTTCGCCGCCAGCGTCTGAATGATCGACGTGACCGTGAGTTCCTCCTCGAGCACGCCAGAGCGGTGACCATTCGCGAAGGCGGCATTTAGATCGATGACGACCAATCCTGGATCGACCAGATAGACGGCGCGTACTTCCGAACCCACCGCCAGCGGATGTGGTGAGTCTTTGCCCAGATAGATGTCGAGCAACGCGCGCAGCAGTTCTTCGGCACGCTGCTGGCGCGCGGAAGGCAACGGGATGCTGGCGGCTTGCGCGCGAAGGATTCCGCCAGCGTCGTTGGCCACATAGAGCGTGACGCGTTCGGTCGGTCCGGGCGCGGGCGGCGCTACCGGCCGCGAATCGGCCGCAGGCTCGGCTTGCTGGACGCGGCCGCGGATGCGCCCAACGTAAAAGCCCATGCCCAACACTGCCAGCAGGAGGATTCCGAAAGGCGATCTGCAGGTGACGCGGGATCATGGCGTGCCTCCGAGCTGGTTATGCATCGACGGCAATCGCGGTTGCGATGCTGCTGGCCACGTTTTGCTGATACGCGGGCTGCATCAGGTCCGCAACGTCACCGGAGCCGGGCGCAACTTCTACTGCGATGGCGGCGGTCGTCAGATTGTTGAGCGGGCGCAGCGGGGCCTGCAGCGTGCGGACGGGAAGCTGGCGGCGCTGAAATTCTGCGGCGACGTTTTGCGCGGTCGCCTTGCTGATCGGCAGGGAGCGGGTTTGCGCCGTGTCCCACGCGACAAAGGGCCCGTTGTTCTCAGCTCCCGAGGGCAGCAGCGCGGTGTAGAGCCGGACGCCTTTGCCGTCGGACGCGGCGTGCAACGAAACGTAAATGGTCGGATGCGCAGTGTTGGTTTGGGCGGCGCGCTCATCGAGCGGGACGTTGACGTCGGAGTCGCGCAGCACCAAGGTCGGAATACCACGCGACTCGAATTCCTGACGCAGGCGGCGGGCGAGGGCGAGCGTGACGTCTTTTTCTGCGAGCGAATCGCTGAGAGCGGCGCCGCGGTCATCCCCGCCATGACTCGGATCGATGACGGCATAGTAGTGCGCAGCGCTGGCCGGAACCGCCTTGGGAGCATTGCCGGGGACCGCAGCGGCCGGCGAGTTCGGCGCCGGCGCCGTGGTCTGGGCGGGCGCGGCGGGCTGCTGCGGAACGGGCGCGACCGTGATCGTGCGTCCGTCATTACTGAAGCTGGCCATCAGGGGAGCGTTCCCGTTCACTGTTACTTCGGCAACGCCGTTATTCTCGACATAGCTCGCTGAAGGGATCGACTTGTCGTCGAAAGTCAAGGTGGGCGTGCCGGGAGCGACCAGCGGTTCACGCGTGAACGACATGCGTAACCGCCCGGGTTCGGTGGCGATGGTGGGATTCACCGGCGCGGTGAAATTCATGACCAGCCGCGGCGGCGTGGTTTTGCTCAGTTGTGCGGTGAAGTGCGTAGCCACGTTGCCGACGAACAATCGCCGCGATACGGGATTGAAACTGACCGGCGTATTGAGAATCCGTGGCAGCAGCGTGCCCAGCGACACCAGTGGCACCAGACCGCGATTGTTCTCGAGCAAAAAGTTGCCGGGGAAATCCATGTCGTGACCACGCACCCGGGCGCGGTTTTTATTCGCAGTGAAGTCGGATTCGCCGTCGTTGTAGCGGAGCTTCCAGTGCGCTCCTTCGACGCGAGCACTCACCGCGCCCAGCGGCTCGAGGCATTCCAGCAGGCCGACATACTCGCGGCCGTCGCGGTCCGTGACCGGCAGGGAAAAAGTAGTTCCCGGCCCATAGAGAACGATGTGCTTTTCGTCGGCGGAATGCAGCGGCACGATCGCAATGGTCATGACGAGCACGAAGACGCGCGTGGCGGTCCGTAGGCAGGCCCAGGGCCGCGCACGGCGGAATGCGTTGGAGCAGAAAAATCCCAATCCTGACAACCTCGCGTTGCGGGAAATTCTGCATCAGAGTATCAGACGGTTTCGGCGATGGAGCAGCCGGACGGGCGGGACATCCGTCTCTCCATGATGCGATAAAGGCTTCCTTGGTCCCCGGACGCGGGCGGGGGCGCCCGCGCCACACGTGCCCTGGTTTGCCCGGGGTGCGTTCCCGCGATAGACTTCCGATTTCGAGGTGGGGTCATGCTGGTTGTCATGCAGGCGCATGCCACGGAAGAGCAGGTACGCGCCGTTTGTCAGAGGATCGAGTCGCTCGGATACCGCGCGCACTCCATGCCCGGCGCCACGCGCACGGCGATCGGCATCACGGGCAACCAGGGCGAAGTCGAGCAAGGCACGCTCGACGACATGCCGGGCGTGCAGGAAGTCATCCGGGTCAGCAAGCCCTACAAACTGGTCAGCCGCGACGTAAAAGAAGAGAACACGGTCATCCGATTTGCCGGAACGCCGGCCACGATTGGCGGAAAGAATCTTGCGATCATCGCGGGACCTTGCGCGATTGAGAATCGCGATCAGGCTTTTGCAGTCGCCGAGGCCGTTGCCGGTGCCGGTGCGCAGTTCTTTCGGGGCGGCGCGTACAAGCCGCGGACTTCTCCTTATTCTTTTCAGGGGATGGGCGAGGCGGGCCTGCAGATCATGGCGGAGATCCGCGACCGCTTCGGGTTGAAGATCATCACCGAAGCCATCGACAACGAGTCGCTGGACCTGGTCGATCAGTACGCGGACGTGATCCAGATCGGCGCGCGTAACATGCAGAACTTTTCGTTGCTCAAGCGCGCGGGCCGGGCGAAAAAGCCGGTGATGCTGAAGCGCGGCATGTCGGCCACGCTGGAAGAATTCTTCATGGCGGCCGAGTACATCATGAGCGAAGGCAACTACAACGTGGTGCTGTGCGAGCGCGGCGTGCGCACGTTTGCCGATCACACCCGCAACACGCTCGACTTGAGCATCGTGCCCGCGGTTCAGAGATTGAGTCACCTGCCGATCGTGGTCGATCCGAGCCACGGAACCGGAAAGCGAAATAAAGTCACGCCGCTCTCGCGGGCTTCGGTCGCGGTGGGCGCCGATGGGCTCATCGTCGAAGTACACAATGAGCCGGACAAGGCGATGTCGGACGGGATGCAGTCGCTGTACCCGGAACAGTTTGTGGAATTGATGACGCAGGTGCGGCAGATTGCCAGCGTCGTGGGACGCGAGATTGTGGGAATTGGCGCGCCGTCGGCGCCCGAGGCCGTGCGCGCGAGGTAGGAGTGTGAAAGCCTCTCTTCGTCTGATTGTTTCTATTGTGCTGTTTTCTAGTTTGCTGGCATTGACGCAAGATGCACCCCAGCCCTCGGATGCCGTCGCTGCCGGATCGGGGCAAGCCATCGCTGAGCGGGTTCCCAATGTCAGCGGCTTCGAAGTCTTGAGTAAAACGACCCCGCAGGAAATCAGGAATTACCCGTTTCGAATTCTTGCAGGCATTCGCAACCGCTGGTTTGTGCAGGTTCGCGAACTGGAAAAATCACCTGACTGGAAGCCAGGGAAGGCTGTCGTTGAATTCGAAGTCAACCGGGACGGTTCTCTGGGTGATGTGAGAGTAGTCGATTCCGCCGGAAATTCTGCGCTGGATGCCGCCGCGTCCCAGGCGATTTCAACGGCGGGCCCATTTCCGATCCTGCCTGAGACTTACCCTGGTCAGAAACTTCGGCTTCGCTACCATTTTGGATACGACCAACCAACCAGCTCTGAAGCACCGATGTGTAGCGGACCGAACTGGGGGGCGCATCCGACTGACTACCAGGTCCGCAAAGTAGGAAACGGGGTTGAGGCGCCGCATCCCACCCATTCAGCGGACCCGGAGTATTCCGAGATGGCGCGCAGGATGAAATATCAAAGCCGGGTACGACTTGCAGGAACGGTCGACCTTCAAGGCACGTTCACAGACCTATGTGTTCTAGTGCCGGCGGGCGCCGGGTTGGATGAGAAGGCCATGAGCGCCGTGAAGACCTGGCGCTTCGAACCGGCCAGCCTCGGCGGGGAGCCGGTCGCAGTCCGAATCAATGTGGAAGTGGACTTCCGCCTTTATTGATTCGCCATCTCACCGTAGCGTAATCTCATTCCTCCGGGGCCAAGCCATCCTTTGAGAAAGATCCTCTTCATTGCAGTTGTGCTTCCCGTGGTGATCGGACTGGGCTGGTGGTATTTCAGCGAGAGTCCGCTTCCCGACTACGGGCCTTCCTATCGCGAGTACGCCTACGTCACCAACGGCAAGAGCAACACGGTCACGGTGATCGATCTGCGCACGTTTCAGCCCGCGAAGACGATTCCGGTCGGCAGCGAGCCGACGGGCGTCGCGGCGAATCCGACGAAGAACGAGGTCTACGTCGTCAACAGCACGTCGAACAACGTCAGCGTCATTGACGCCGAAAAAAATCAGGTGGTCACGGCGATTGGAGTACACGGCCGCCCGTTCTTTATCGACGTCTCGGCCGATGGCAAGCGCGGGTACGTGGCCAACTCGGGATCTGCCAATGTGTCGGTGATCGATCTCGACAAGCGCGCGGTGATTGGAACCGTTCACGTGGGGGCTGCACCCGGGATCGGCACGGGTGACGCCGTCTGGAACGACGGTCGTGGTGAGCAATCGCGGCGACAACACGGTTTCGATTCTGGACGCGCAGAAGTTGACGGTGCTCGCCACGCTGCCCGTGTGCCAGCAGCCGGAAGAGATTGCGATCATGCCAGATTCGACCAAGGCGTTCGTGGCCTGTACCGGGTCGGCGCAGGTGGCCTCGATCGATCTGAAGAACGATAAAGTTTTGGCGTTGCTTGATGTGGGGCCGACTCCGGTGAGCCTGGCGCTCAAGCCCGATGGCGGCGAATTGATGGTGGCTGACTTCAATGCTGACAGCATTTCGATCATCGAGACTGGCACCGATGAAGTGGCGAGTAGCTACCTGATCGGAACGAAGCCGGCGCGGGGCGTGGTGTCTGCTGACAACTCACGCCTGTACGTGAGCAACTTCGGGTCGAACAGCGTGGCGGTGTACGACATCGACGTGGGCAGGATCGTGGCAACCATTCCGGTGGGCAGCGGCCCGGACGGACTCGCGCTGTCGCAGAGCCAGAATTATCTGCTGGTGCTGAATTCGCAGTCGGGGGACGTGACCGTCATCCAGAAGCGCAAGCCGCGGAAACTGGAGCCGAGCGAGTACTCGCTGCTGACGATGATTCCCGTGGGTGTGCAGCCCAATCACGTGGTGGTCAAAGCGTTTCGGGTGGCGGGCTTGGGCAGGAAGTAAGAGGATACGTTCATCTCAGGAATACCGGGCCTTCCAGACCTCTGACCACTGGCCCGCTGAGACCCGAGACCCGAACCTGAGACCCAAGACCCAAGACCCAAGACCCAAGACCCAAGACCTAAGACCTAATTTACAATCCCCAAATGGTTTTTCGTTCCGATAACCGCTCCCCCGACCAACTCCGTCCCGTCTCGATCCTCCCCGACTTCATTCACACCGCGGAAGGCTCCGCGCTGATCGAGGTCGGTAACACGCGCGTGATCTGCACGGCTTCCGTGGAGGAATCAGTCCCGGCATTCCTGCGCAACAGCGGCAAAGGATGGGTATCGAGCGAATACGGCATGCTGCCGCGCGCCACGCTCACGCGCATGCAGCGCGAAGTCAGCAAGGGGCGCGCCTCGGGACGCACCCACGAAATCCAGCGCCTCATCGGCCGCTCCCTGCGCGCGGTCGTTGACCTGGAAAAGTTGGGCGAGCGCACCGTCTGGATCGACTGCGACGTGATCCAGGCCGACGGCGGCACGCGTACCGCGTCCATCACCGGCGCATTTGTGGCTCTGGGCCTGGCGTTGGAAAAACTGGTCGAAGCCGGAACGCTGACCGCAGTCCCACTGCGCGACTTCGTAGCCGCCATCAGCGTAGGCGTTGTCGACGGCGAGGTTTTGCTCGACCTCAACTACGAAGAAGATTCCCGCGCCGACGTCGACATGAACTTCGTCATGACCGCGGGCAAGAAGATGGTTGAAGTCCAGGCGACGGCCGAGCACCGTGTTTTCGACGACCAGCAGTTTTCCCAGATGCTGGCGTTGGCCCGCAAGGGGGTCGATACGCTCATCGCTAAGCAACAGGCCGTACTGAGCACGCTGACGCTGAGGCAGTAAGTGACACCAGAAGAATGCGGACGTTCGAACGTGCTGCGAAGAGATCGCTTCGGAAGTAGCAGTTAACTTCCGAGCACTCGTTCCATCGCGCTCGACACAAACGGATTCACCACCGTCACCCCATTCCAGGTAAATCCATCCTGCAAGTCCTCCGATAGCAGATAACGGCATCCCGCGGCCGCCGCCGCCGACAGCACAATGGCATCCCAGATACCGAGGTTGTGGCCGGCTGAGAGATCCATCGCCGAGGCTAAGACTCCGGCAGAAGTTTCAATCGAAGAGAAAGCATCCTGCCAACTCAGAACTGCATCTCGTGCTCGCGCCGGTGTCCGTCCGGCCTTGCGCACGAGCACTCTGAACAGTTCCCCCAGGGCCTGCAAGGGAACGAACGTTTCGTCAGGTGGGAGCTTTTCCAGAATTGCCAGCGCGGATTTCTTTCGTGCGGATCCATTCACGCCTTCCGCATACGCCAGAACGTTCGTGTCGAGTGCCACTCGCATGGTGCGCGCCTATTCGTAAAGATCGTCGCGCTTCCAGCGCCCGATCTTCACAACTGCCTCTCCGTGTAGACGGTCAACCAATGCTCGTCGCGCCTTGCTTCGCGCCGGCTGGCTCGATCTTAAGGGCGAAATCCGCGCGACGGGTCGGCCATGGCTGGTTACCACGTAACTGCGTCCCTCTCCAACCTCGCGCAGCACGCGAGAAAATCGCCGGTTTGCCTCCGCTGCCGAAATCATCTTGTCCATGGCATCCTCATTAAGTAGTGATATTAACTATATTATCATGATCCTCAAGCAAGGCTGTGCGGGGTTGGTCCCCCTTTTCAGGCAGGTGTCGCAGAAGCCCCCGTCCAATGTTCATCCGTCACACCCCGCCCCACCCCCCCGTATTACAATGAAACTTCGCCCAATCAGCTCCACGGGCGGAGTGTATCTGTCCCATCCGCACTCATTTTTGGAGGAAAGAACAATGAAGCTCACCCCCGGAAAACTGGCCGGCCTTAAGAAAGTCTCCAACGACCGCGGCGTCATCGCCGCCGCCGCCATGGACCAGCGCGGCTCCCTGCAGAAATCGCTCGCCAAGGAAAAGGGCGGCGACGTCACCGACGCCATGATGGAAGAATTCAAGACGCTGGTCACCGAAGTCCTGACCCCGCATGCCAGCGCCATCCTGCTCGACCCCGAGTGGGGACTGCCCGCCTCGAAGCGCCGCGCCAAGAACGCCGGCCTGCTGCTCGCCTATGAGAAGACCGGATACGACAAGACCGGTCCGGGCCGCCTGGGCGACCTGCTCGACCACTGGTCGGCACGCCGCCTGAAAGAAGCGGGCGCCGATTGCGTCAAGATTCTGCTCTACTACACGCCGTTCGATCCCAAAGACGTCAACGACAAGAAGCATGCCTGGGTCGAGCGCATCGGCGACGAGTGCCGCGCCAATGACATCCCGTACTTCCTCGAGTTCGTGGGCTACGAAGAAGGCGCGGACGAGAAGGGTCTCGAGTACGCGAAGAAGAAACCGCAGATCGTCACCGAGAGCATGCGCGAGTTCAGCAAAGACCGCTACGGCGTCGACGTGCTGAAAGTCGAAGTGCCGGTGAACATGAAGTTCGTCGAAGGCACCAAGTCGTTCGGCGGCCAGAAGGCCTACACCAAGAAGGAAGCCATCGACCTGTTCCACAAGGCGGCCAACGTCGCGACCAAGCCGTTCATTTATCTTTCGGCCGGCGTCAGCAACGCCGAGTTCAGCGAGACGCTCGAACTGGCCGGAGAATCCGGCGTGAAGTTCAACGGCGTGCTGTGCGGCCGCGCCACCTGGAAAGAAGGCATCCCGATCTACGCCAAGCAGGGCGCCGACGCCTTCCGCAAGTGGCTCGAGACCGAAGGCGTGAAGAACATCAACAACGTGAACGAGCAAGCTGAAGGCCGCGACGCCGTGGTACTCGATCTACGAGACCGAGCCGGCGCTGGTCGGCGCGTAGTCGAATCAAAAAGTGTGGCGCGGGCGCCCTCGCCCGCGAAGGGCAGACGAAACAGTCTGCCCTTGATTTTTTCCGGCGCTGGCCCCGTCAGTGAACGCTTGCAACAGGAAGTTGTGCAGGTCTCCCTTGCACGCACAAACGCGCCGCTCGCGTCGCAGTGCTAAACTCACGAGCACTATGCGGCTGCACGATCGTGGTCGCTCTTCTGGCATCGTTCTTATGCGATCTAAGCCTTGCAGTTCGTGGCCAGTCCAACGACGCAGTCCCCTCACCCAACCAGTCCGAGGTCAGGTGTACCGAGAGTAAGCCATTGGCGAAGCCTCTGCCGCCTCCGGGTCCCGCGTGCGAGAAGGAGATATTCGCACGAAGCGGCCGCCCGTTCATGTTTCCCGCACACAACGGGATTGCATTCGGAATATCCTCGGAGCCCGACAAGCCTTCCTCCTTAAACCTGTGGGTGGATAACCAGACAGATAAGAGCGAGAGCCTGTATTTCTGTTGCGTTTCGACCCTCTTCGATCACATCGATATCTTCGATTCGGCAGGGCATCGAGTGCTGAGCAGAGCAGATCTGGTTGAACAAAAGGCTCGCGAAGAAGGCCGCACAACCGTCAACGTTTGCACGTGCAGCGGCTGGTCGCAGATACCGCCGCACACGATTCAAGTTTTCGTTTTCGCTGATATTTCCGAGGAGTACGCACTTCGACCCGGACACTACACCATCACGGAACGAAGTCCACGGTCATTGAACAATCCGAAGCCAGAACACGAAGACACAGCGAAAGCTCCTGCGGGACTAGCTGTTTGGATAAAGTGACGGCCTACATACCGCCGGACACCAATGCTGTCCCCACTCCCGCCAGAATCCCCAATCCCATCACCGCGCCGAACACTCGCGCCGCCGTCTTCCACGACATCGTGCGCCCGACGATCAGCATCGGATAGACGCTGAACGCGCCGAGTGTGCACAGCAACGTGACCACGTAGGGCAGCGGCACGCCTCGCGACATCAGGATGAATGCGGCGGCAACGTCGAATGCCATCGGTACCGGAAGAAATGCTCCGGCCAGCGCCACCAGCACGATGCCGAGCAAACTCACGTGCATGGGAATCGCCTGCGAGGGGATCAGTTCGGCGACGATCGCTCCGAGCAGGGCGGCCAGGATCATGAAGGGGATAGTCGTCGCGGCGAGGCGCAGGAGATTCTTCCCGTACTGCCTGACGGTTCCGGTGGCGGGGACGAGCCATCCCGCCGACGGAACCTGGCATTGCACATCGACGGTTTTCGTCTGGCCCGACCAGCCACGGCACCAGCGCAATCAGGATCGAGCGGTACTGCCACGCGAAGCAAGGCGATTCCGGGCGGGAACAGTGCGAACACCATGGTCAGCACGACGACGTTCAGCATCGGCGATGAAATCATGGTGGCGAGCACGGTTGCGGAACTTGCTCCGCCTTCGTACAAGCTCTGACCGATCGGCGCGACGCAGTTCGCGCATACGCCCAGGGGCACGCCGGTGATTGCGCCCAGGGCGGTATTGGCTGCCGCGCTGCGGAAGCGCCGGCGCGGCAAGAGAGGCAGCAGCGTCAGCACCGCCGCTCCAAAGAACAGGCTGAACGTCATGCCGATGCGGTTGGTCCACATCCAGTTGATGGTGGTGTGCTCGATGCGCGTGGCCAGCGGCATGGTGGGCGCGACCGGCATCTTGGCATCGAAGCTCAGCACGCCGCTGGTCTTGATGGCTGCGCCGCTGTGCAATTTCTTGAGGAGCGCGGGATAGCGCGAATCGATCCAGAAGTAAGAAGCGATGCCCAAGGCGAGCAACGTCGCAATCACGATCGGAACGCGCAGCGACTTGCGATCAGACGCAGCAACGGCGAGAGAACTTGCGGCAACACTAGAAGCCATAGCCACCCCATAGCTAAGGTCAACGACAGGTGCTGGAACGTTATAGATGGAGCCGGTCTGTGGACAATAGTGCAAAACCACTATCGCCTTGGTTCGGCGTCGAGTCCGGAAAGGATACTTGCTCTACGCCGGGGTGTGTTCAAACGGCAACTTGGTGTACTTCGCTTTATCGAACTCGATGACGAGCGCCACGCGGCCTTCGGGGCTGCGAAACGGAAAGGGCTTGCCGGTGTACTTGTGCGAGATTGGGTCCATGTAGCGGAAATCGCGATCCGGACGCCGCTCTACCACGCGCCCGCGCAGCTGCACTTCTTCATACGGATTGTGCAGGTCGACGACTGAGATCGCAACCCGCGGGTCGCGCAGCGTGTTGCGCGCCTTGAGCGAACTCTCGCCCGTGCAAATCAAAACGCTGTCGTCTTCGCGTCCCACCCATACCGGCACACTCTGCGGCGAGCCATCGCTCATGAGAGTGGCGAGATGCGCGAAGTTCGGGCGGTCAATGAGGGATTTGATGTCGGTGGAAAGCTCGATACCCATGTCTGCAGTCCTTTCTTGTGATGAATGATATCTGGATCGGGAGTTCCAGGTGTTGTGTGTTTGGACTAAAAGTAGGGAGGATACCGACGGATATCTAGACTCTCGGACTCGCGCTCCCCGTAGTGTTGTTGTGGTTTTCGGTTCGTAGAAAGTGGAGTCCTACCCACGTGCCTATTGCTTCGGTAATCATCAATCCATAGGCGGTGAAAATAAATGTAGTTCCCCACGACCCGGCGGGCTGCGAGTGCACGTGGTCGGCGCCCTCCGCGACGAAGTGATAGTAGAGGCCGAAGAGCAGCGAGGCGAGCATTGAGAGCGTGAGAAGTCCGAGACCAAAACGTTGTCGCCGACTCCACGCGAGCCCTGCCGCGGTTAGCGGTGCGATCACAATCACCAGTCCGACAAATAAATTTCCAGCCGGAGGAAGGCCGATCTGTAGTTCCCGGTGCGCGAGGCCGTGCGCCATCGTTATCAGCAGGTGAATGGCAACGATGAGAGTCACGTACTGTGCCGGCCGGTTGATCACTTGCACGTCACGTTAGCACGAATCCAGATCGTCTGATGCGTGCAATGATACGAACACTCGCCCTGATGCTGACGCTCTTCTGATCTGATAGCCCTCCCCACGCGCGGAATGTGCTCTAGCGATTTAGAATGGCGGCGCATGGCCAACCAACAGACTGTTCTTATCACCGGAGCCTCTGCCGGTCTTGGATTCGAATTTGCCCACTTGTTTGCACGGGATCATTTCAACCTGGTGCTGGTTGCGCGCAGCGGGCCGAAGCTCAACGAACTGGCGGAACAACTGCGCCGTGAGCACGGCGTTCAGGTGAAAGTGATTCCGCTTGATCTTGGCTTGCCGCAAGCCTCGCAGACTCTGTTCGAGGAGACGCAGCGGGCCGGGATTCACGTCGATATCCTCGTCAACAACGCCGGCTACGGGTTCTCCGGAGAGTTCGCCCAGATTCCGCTCGAAGAATCCTACGGACAGATCCAGCTCAACATCATGGCGCTTACTTTGCTCACGCGTCTTTACGTTGGCCCCATGCTCGAGCGGCGCGGCGGCAAGATCATGAATGTCGCGTCGACGGCCGCCTTTCAGCCTGGGCCACTCATGGCTGTCTACTACGCGACCAAGGCGTACGTGTTGTCATTCTCTGAGGCGCTCGCGAACGAGTTGCGCAATAGCGGAGTGACAGTGACCTGCTTCTGCCCCGGGGCGACGCTCACCGAATTTCAGAAGCGCGCGCAGACGGAGAACTCGAGGCTGTTCCAATCGCTGCGTCCCATGGACGCCAAGACCGTTGCCGCCGACGGGTATCGTGCAGTTACCGAAGGAAAGACTCTGGCAATTTCGGGATTCAAGAACTGGCTGGTGGCGGAGTCGGTGCGCTTCGCGCCACGGAAGCTGGTGACAACGATTTCGCGGTGGACAGCGGAGTCGGTGCAATAGGAACTCGCGGAGTCGCTTGGTCGCTCCACCGGGCGCACGGGACGCGAGGGCACTGGTGGTTTCGCGGACGGTAGATCTGAAGATCTAAAACGGAGGACGCGGAGATAGTGCCGAGAGTTCGCAGAGGGAGCCTGTGCTCGGGCGGTAAGTTGATTCTATCCACGGCGCAGGCGGCGGCTGTGGCCGAATTGAAATCCGCGCCTCCCACCCTGCAAAAAGCGCGAGGGTGGAGTAGCCGCGCAATAAATGTCCTCATTATTCTTTGGTTTCTTCTTTTCGTTCGCGAGGCTCTTGGTCCGTCTTTCTTTCTAACGAGTCCCTCTAGGAATCTTCCTCCTGATTCCAGGTTTGCGAACTGGTTTCGTTTTCATCGCTTACTTGAAGCGATGAGGAGTGATCACTCCCGCTGCGGGTACGGTTCACGCATGCTATGAGCCCTGTATGACTCAGTAGCGGGTGAGTCGGCCTACGCCGCATCAGATGTCCGGCTTGGTCTCCCTGGGGTGCACGCCCACGATAAGGGTCCGCGCGGTTCTGCCTAGGACACGCGGAACGACGCCATCTCTGGCCTAATTTTAGGATAGCAATTTGGGTGGGGGGATTGTGACACGGTGGGGAAGTTTATATTTTGCGTGGATTGATGGAGATGGATGTGATTTGTGACGTGGGTGGGGCTTGACAGGTGATGGGGGTCACAGGGGAACAGGTGTTAGGTCTTGGGGGTTTCAGTGTTAGGGATTTTTGTAGCGCCGGCATCTTGCCGGCAGTCGCGAGGGCGTCCCGCCCTCGCTTGCGGGCTCACGCCCGCTTCGCTGGAGTGCCGCCCCTTCGGGGCTCGCGATCGTTTTGAGTGCTCACCCACCACTTACGTGGTGGGCTTTCTTATGCCGCCGCTTCGCGGCTTGAGTTTGGCGCAGGGCGAACTGGGACCTGACGACTGAGACGTGGGACCTGGGACCTGGGACCGGACGCATGAAAGACCTGGTGCCTGAGACCTGGTGCCTGAGACCTGAGATGCCTGAGACCTGGTGCCTGATGACCTGACACCTGACACCTGACACCCGGCTTCCCCTCACTTGCGCCAACCCCCGTTCCCTTGCGAAGATCAATTCACATGAAGGTCATCATCAATGGGGACGATCACCAGCTTGACGGACCCATCACGTTGAGTGGACTCGTCGAACGGCTGGGCATGAAGGCTGACCGCGTTGCGGTCGAGCTTAATCTCGATATCGTGCCGCGGAACCGTTGGATCGAGACCCAGCTGGCCGACGGAGATCGGCTGGAAATCGTACACTTTGTCGGGGGCGGCTCTCCCAGAGTTACCCGGGTAGGAGGTTAATCGTGAAACGCATCGCAGCTTTGCCGGTGGTCGCGGCCATCTTGATCGCATTCGCGTGGGCGCAGGGCCCAACGCAATTTCATCCGGGCTTCAATCTTTTCTCCAAGCAGCAGGACGTCCAACTCGGGCAGGAAAACGCTGCCCAGGTTCGCAAGCAAATGATGGTTGTTCACAACGCGTTTCTCACCGAATACGTGACTCGCGTCGGCAATCGCCTGGTCGGTTCGCGGGAAGCGCAGGAAAGCGGGTTCCCCTTCACGTTCGAAGTGGTTGCCGATCCCTCGATCAACGCTTTCGCGTTGCCCGGCGGACCGATGTTCATCAATACCGGCCTGCTGAAGGCGGTGGACAACGAGGCACAACTCGCGGGTGTGATGGGGCACGAGATGTCGCACGTCATCCTGCGCCACGGAACGAACCAGGCATCGAAGAGCAAGCTGATCGAGTTGCCTGCCGTGCTGGGCTCCCAGATCGCCGGGGGCTCGCTGGTTGGCCAACTCACGCAACTGGGAATTGGACTCGGGGCCAACAGCGTGCTTCTCAAGTTTTCGCGCTCGGCGGAAAGTCAGGCCGACCTGATGGGATCGCATCTCATGGCCGAGGCGGGCTACAACCCGGTGGAGATGGCTCGCTTTTTTGAGAAGCTCAACACCCAGGGCGGCGGCCGGTCGATCCAGTTCTTCTCCGACCATCCCAACCCCGATAACCGCGAGCACGCTATCGAACAGGAAGTGCAGCGGTTGCCGCAGCAGGACTACCGCTTTCAGACAGGGCAGTTCCAGCAGATGAAGCAACTGGTGGCGCGTATCAAGGAGCCTAAGCCGAAACAGCCGGTGCCGGCCGCGCCGCAAGATCAGCAGGGCCAGCAACAGCAAGATCAGTCGCAGCAACCCCAGCAGCGATAGATCGCGTAGGTGTCGTGCCGCACTCTATGAGCTAGCCCACGTTAGCGCAAAAAACGCGCGAACGTGGGGCACCATCGGTTCGTTTCCGCCCCCAGACGAAAAACATTCCAACAGGGCTGCGGGCGTGAGCCCGCGAGCCGCTGAATATCTCTGATTACTCCCTGTGCAAGACTCTTTGTTGACAGCAAGCAAAGTGGACCTAGAATGTTTTAAACATTTGTGCCTTCAATTGTTTGGAGGAGCGACGCCAAAAACTTGCAGACGCAATTTACATCCCGCGAGGTGGTGCGGTTGACCGGCATCAGTGCACGGCAACTGCAGTGGTGGGATGAGCGGGGAATCGTGGTGCCGGCGCGCGAAGGGCGCCGCCGCCTGTATTCCATGGAGGATCTCTCGGAGATTGCGGTGATCTGCGAACTGCGCGCACGCGGTTTTTCGCTGCAGCGCATGCGCAAGGTCGTCCGCTTTCTGCAGAACGAGTTCAACCAGCGCCTGGCAGAGACGGTCAGCGGCGCTTCCGACTATCACCTGCTGACCGATGGGAGAAGCCTTTACCTTGAAACTTCAGCGCAGCAAATTGTGGACATCCTCAAGAACGCTCGTCAACCGATGCTGGCGGTCTGCCTCAGCGATACCGTTCGGCGGGTTCGCGCCAACATCCAAGGTGGCAAAAAACGCAGCAAGCCGGCGGGACGCGCCAGCCGTACGGAACGCCGGCACAAGAATGCGTCGTAGCGAAGCCTGAGCCGGGGGGAGGAGCCATGACTGGAGAACTCGACTTCCTGAACGAATGGATTCCGGAACAGATGCTGCCGGGTACGTTATTCGTGCTGGAAAACGCTGGCGAAGTCGGCGAGAAGGAAGATCCCTACTGGGCCGTGCTGTCCTGCCCTACGTGCGGCACGCTGGGCCTGGTGACGCGCAAGCAGGTGGCTGGCTTGCTGGCTGTAATTTGTGGATCGGACAAGTGCTCCGCGCAATTTTTTATTCACGACAGCGAGATTGTGCCGCGGAAGCCGATCTAACTGTCGCGCTTCGCGGGCGAGGGCGCCCGCGCCACACATTCAGCCTGCGCTACACTTTGACTCTCTCCAGCGGAACCGGCACCTGCTCGACAATTTCGATATCGAAACCTTCTAGTGCCGCCACGCGACGCGGGTGATTGGTCAGCAGGCGGATCCGGCGCAGATTCAAGTCCGACAAAATCTGGGCTCCGATACCGATTTCTCTTTGCGTCTTGCGCTCGCTCTCTGGCAGCGTCGGCAGGGCGCGGTCGCGATGGAAACTCAGGACCGGGCGGTCGCCGATCTTGTCGACTGAAAATCCCTTTGAGGTCTGGTGCAGGTAGATGATGGCGCCGCGGCCGGCCTCGGCGATGGCGCGCATCGAGCCTTCGATGGTCGCACGGCAATCGCACGCGGTTGAGCCGAAGACGTCGCCCATGACGCAGTGCGAGTGCATTCGCACCAGCACCGGGCCGGGGGCTTTGTCGATGTCGCCACGCACCAGCGCCATGTGCGACTCGCCGCCTTCGACTTCGCTCTCGTAAGCGATCAGGCGGAACTCGCCGTGCCGCGTACTGACCAGTGCCTCGCCGACGCGGTGCACGTAGCGCTCGTGCGCCATGCGGTAGCGGATGAGTTCCGCCACGGTCAGCATCTTCATGTTGTGGGTGCTGCAGAACTCGACAAGATCGGGCACGCGGGCCATGGTGCCGTCGTCGCGCATGATCTCGCAGATGATGCCGGCGGGAATCAGGCCCGCGA
The DNA here is from genome assembly GCA_963745435.1 of uncultured Acidobacteriota bacterium. Classification (GTDB taxonomy): domain Bacteria; phylum Acidobacteriota; class Terriglobia; order Terriglobales; family Acidobacteriaceae; genus Gp1-AA133. The sequence continues at coordinate 73,755 of CAVUXK010000016.1, forward strand.
GCCGCGCCAGATCGACGGAGGCCTCGGTTTGTCCCGCACGCACCAGAACGCCGCCTTTGCGGGCCCGCAAAGGGAAGACGTGGCCCGGGCGGGCGAGGTCCGACGGGCGCGTGGCGGGATCGATGGCCACCTGAATGGTGCGCGCCCGGTCGTATGCCGAGATGCCGGTGCTGACGCCGTCGCGGGCGTCGATCGCTTCGCAGAACGCCGTGCCGTAGTTCGATGTGTTCTCGGCCGTCATGGGACCGATGCGCAGGTGCTCGAGGCGCTCTTCGGTCATGGCCAGGCAGACCAGTCCGCGGCCGTACTTCGCCATGAAATTGATGGCTTCCGGAGTGACCTTTTCGGCGGCCAGGGTGAGGTCGCCTTCGTTCTCGCGATCTTCGTCGTCGATGACCACGACCATGCGGCCGGCGCGGATCTCTTCGATCGCGCTCGGGACGTCGGTAAATGGAGGCTGGGGACTCATAGTGATTGCGATTTTAACAAAGCGGCGCGCCTCAAGTAGCGCCGCTCGTGATGGACGAGTTCTGTCTCAGCACCGCGGAACAACGCGCGCAGCGCCCGTATTACCCAACGGACGAGCAAAACAATCACGGCCAGGAAGCACAGTGCCAGAGTCGCCGCGATATAAGGGTGCCGGGTCGCAAACCAGGTCAGGAAAATCGCGAGCGCGTCTTCGCCCAGGCTCAAGCCGATGTTCGAGAGGGGCTCGGGAGAAGGTGTTACCGCCGCCCGAACTGCAGTCTTGCCGCCATGCGCGGCCAACGCGATTAGTCCACCGGCGAGGGTCGCGATCAGTTGTTTTTCGGGCGAAAGCTGCGACGTGGCTCCATACGCCAGCAACGCGGCGACCGGAATGCGGACAAAGGTGTGCAGGGCATTCCAGAGCAGATCGAAGGCCGGCATCTTGTCGGCAAAGAACTCGACCAGGAATAAGCCCACGCTGGCTCCGATCACCCACCAGCTTGTAACTAGATGAAGGGCCGGCGGTAGAGGCAGAAGGCCTGCATGGGCGAGTATTCCGAGCGTGGCCAGGGTGGCGTAGACGTTCAGGCCGGCAGCGAAGCTGATGGCGACCAGCGCGGCGGCGATTTCATTGGGCGAAAGTTTTACCGCATCGAGCATAAAAGATTTTCATGGAGGGACGGGTGTCCCGCCCGTCCGGCGGGCGGAGACGCCCGTCGCTCCATCGCAAGCCCGTACAGGATAGACCAGGCGTCAACAACCAGGCGTCAACAAAAAGGGCCACCATGACGGCGGCCCCTGAACTATCTCAAATCTCGTCGGTTGCGTTACAGGGTGGACTCGATCTCAAAGCCCCATGCTTCGAGCAGTGGCTCGGGGATGTACTTGGAATTCTTGTTCCGGCGTGCCCACTCCCGCAAACGCGTTGACCGCAAGTACTGATCGGGGGAGAGCTTATACTCGCGAACCACTTGCTCGAACTCGGTGATCGTGGGGGTGATCGGCCCAATGGGTTCCGGCTTGCCCCAGTTTGGGTTTCCGCGTCGCTTTGCCATGAAAATCTACGACCTCGTTACGTTGGAATAAGTTCGACTGCCTGGAAAAACGTGTCTAACCCTTAGATTCACTAGTGCTTAGGTAAGATGCAAAACCAAAACCCGAAAGGGCGGCAAAAGGTAAGCTCCAGTTGACGGCAACCTATGGGATATTGGAGACACAAGAGTATAGGCTCGTTTTCCTGGGAAGTCAACGAAATTCCCCGCCGGTGCCTATGCGCACGTTCTAATAACTGTAGCTAAATCAACTGATTACATTGATTTCTGATGTGTTGACTCTAGAAATCCCTTATTCTGTGATTTTTCATAGGTCGCAGCAGACTCCCGCCTGGTTACGCCCGTAACACGAAGCAGTCTACGTTTGTTGACGACGTAGTAATCGAACCTTACAGTGCCTTTTAGGAGGCGTATTCGTGAGAGACATCTACGAGGTGCTCCGGAAGAAGCAGGCCGAACAAACCCAATTGGGCAAGCAGATTGAGGCCCTGCAAACCGCAGCGGAACAGCTGCGCAGCGTGGCTCACCTCCTGAACGCGGAGGACGAGGAAGAGAAAGGTTCGCACCAGGGCTAAGGAGCCCGGGTGGTGAAATCGCCCCGGAGTTTGGAAAGGGTGTTATGAGTCTGAAGTCCCTGGTGCTGTGCGCCGACGAGAAGATCGTTCGCGTGTTGCGTCGCGTGCTGAGCGATCTCGAGATCGGCATTGAGCATTGCACCGACCCCGATGGGGCCATCCACAAGCTCACCCGCCAGAGATTTGAAGCCATCATCATAGATTGCACGGACCTGAAGACGGCCACTTCAGTTTTGAAGAGCGCGCGTTCGGCGCCCGCAAACAAGCGGGCCATCGCCGTTGCCATTATGGACGGACACACGGGTCTGCGTTCCGCGTTCGACATGGGAGCGCACTTCGTGTTGTACAAGCCGGTTTCGTCGGAGCGGGCCAAGTCGAGTTTTCGCGCGGCGCGAGCGCTGATGAAGCGCGAGCGGCGGCGTAATTCTCGCGTACCCATTCAGGTGCCGGTCGCTTTAAAGAACGATCGGACAGGCTTTCTGCAGACTGTTCCTACTTCCGACATCAGCGAAGGCGGGATGGCCGTGCAATTTCCCAAGCAGCAGAAGGATCCCGGCCCCTGGCAAGTGCATTTCACTTTGCCGGGGACGAAGACGGCGATCGACGTGGTCGGGGAAGTGGCGTGGCAGAATCCTGGTGGGAACATCGGGATCCGGTTTACGAATCTTGAAGTGGATCTGTCGCACGAGTTGCGGCAATGGCTAAACCAGCAGTCGCCGGAAAGTGAGAAAGACGATCCGCCAGTGCGCTGCAAGCTAACAGATCTGAGTTTGGGCGGATGCTATCTGGAAATTGCGTCGCCTTTCCCGCCACGCACGCGGATTGTTTTGTCGATGAAGGCCAGTGGTCTTGAGCTGCGCGTTGAAGGCGTGGTGCGGGTGATGCACCCTGACGTCGGCATGGGCGTGGAATTTGCGCAAACGACCACCGAACAACATCGCACGTCGAAAAATTTATCCAGACACTGATGAAAGCCGGCGATGTGCTGCCCGATCTGCTGGTGGAACCGGAAGGGCTGGAATCAGCGACCGCCGCAAAGCCAGCGCCCGCGAAACTGGCGGAGATCGACGACCCGTTGCTCGAACTGTTTCAAACCAAGTCAGGCCTCTCGGCGGAACTGTTTTTGAACGAATTGCGCAAACAGCGGCGTACGCATCATCCGGACACTGCCGAAGAAACCATCCTGCCCGTTTAGGCTCCAACCGCACGTAAGAAACGTTTTAACCCTCATTTTGCTACTTCTTTCCGCGGCCTTGCGGGGCTACAATGGCGGCCATCGATCCATCCAGAGGGTTCCCGGAGGGCTGAAATGGGCGCGCGCAATCTGAAAATATTTGGAGCGGTAGGTTTCTTCCTGCTGGCGGTCACAATTGCATGGGCCAGCATCACCGGCAGCATCTCCGGTGTGGTTACCGACGCGAGTGGCGCCGTGATTGCGGGGGCACAGGTCACGGCGACGAACACCGCAACCGGCGTGAAGACGGCCGTGACCACCGACGATAAAGGTTTCTACAGCCTGCCTGTTCTGTCTGTCGGCACCTATGACCTGGAGATCACGCAGGTCGGATTCAAGACTTATCGCAAGACCGGGTTAGTGGTCGATGCCAACTCTGCGTTGAAGGCCGACGTGAGCCTTACGGTGGGTGCGGCCACCGAGAAAATTGAAGTCAGTACCGATACGGTGCATGTTGAGACCGAGAGCACGCAGATGGGAGAAGTCATCAGTGGCAAGACGATGACCGCGATTCCGTTGAACGGCCGGTCCTTTACTGATCTGCTGGCGCTACAGCCGGGGGTTTCTCCTTACACGTCACAAGACGGCCTCGGGACCGGCACGGCAGGCATCAACGATCGTCCGGTCGACGGCGACCAGAGTTCGGGCAGCCAATCTGTGAACGGGCAGCGAGAAGCCGCCAATGGTTTCATGGTGAACGGCTCCAATGTCGGCGAGGGTAAGACTAACGGTGCCGCCATCATTCCGAATCTGGACTCGATTGCAGAGTTTCGCATCATCACGAACAACTTCGACTCTGAGTACGGCAACTACAGCGGCGGCCAGATCAACGTCGTCACTAAATCCGGAGCTAACGGATTTCACGGGAGCGGATTCGAATTTCTCCGCAATACATCGCTCGACGCCGCCGACTACTTCGCGCAGAGCACGCCTGTATTTCGCCAGAATCAGTTCGGGGGCACTTTCGGGGGACCGCTGGTAAAAAACAAAACATTTTTCTTTATCGACTATCAGGGAACACGTCAGACCCGGGCGTCAACCGTGAACACACAGATGCCTTCGGTCGGCAATTTCGGCGGAGATTTTTCCGATTCGGGCCTTCTGTTCAAGAGCGGCGAAGATGACAACGGAAACCCGATCGCTTCAACGGTAAACGGCAATGAGTGGGCGGGCCTGCTGGGAAGTCGGCTCGGGTACGGGGTAGCCAACGGAGAGCCGTACTATTCACAGCGGAGACGATCGACCCCAACACCAGCGCGGCCTACGGCGTCAACTGCACGGATCCCGCGCAGTGCGTTTTTCCGAACGCCCAGATTCCGACAGCAGCCTGGTCGAAGGTTGCCACGAACATGCTGAATCTCGGCCTTATTCCGAAGCCGAACTCGGCGGATAATTTCTTCGTGAATTCCGCCTACGCGCAGAAGCTGCGCGACGACAAGGGCGGCATTCGAATCGATCAAAACACGCGTTTCGGAACGCTGTTTGGATACTACTTCGCCGATGATTACCTGCTGAATTCTCCGTATCCCAACGGCGGAGCTTCTGTGCCTGCCGACCCTGCAATCCTGCTGCCAACTTTGCCTACAATGCGGTCACGGCCGGTCGCGCACAAATGATGAACCTCGGCCTCACCAAGAACTTTGGCTCGTTCGCAGTAAACGAATTCCGCTTCAGCTATGTCAGGAACGCGTTGGTTCTTGCCACGCCGCAGGGAGGCGTCGGATCGAAGTACAGCCTGAGCAACCTGGGATTCATGACTCCCTGGGACCCGAACACCGGAGGGATCAGTCCGATCCAGCCCTCGCTGGAGGGCGTGCCCTACATTACGTTCACGAATTTCTCCATTGGCGTTCCGCAGGTCAGCACGCGCCAGTACAACAATTCATTTCAGGTCCTGGACAATTTCTCCAGGGTGATTGGGAGGCACTCGCTCCGTTTCGGAGGGCAGTTCCACTATGACCAGATCAACGAGAGAAATCTCGCCGCCGAAAATGGTCAGTATGGATTCTCCGGCAGCGAGACCGGAATCGATTTCGCAGATTTTCTGATGGGCGCACCAGACAGCCTGACTCAGGCTAGCCCACAGATGCTCGATTCCCGGAGCAAGTACTACGCGCTATTCGCCCAGGACAGCTGGCGAGTCACTTCCAACCTCGTGCTCAACTACGGCTTGCGCTGGGAAGCCAGCATGCCCTGGTACGACACGCAGAATAAAATCGAGACCATCATTCCGGGCAAGCAATCCGTGAAATTCCCCGGTGCTCCGCCGGGCTATGTTGTTGCTGGGGATCCCGGCGTTCCTCGCACGCTGGCGCCCACGCGGTGGCACAACTTCTCGCCGCGGTTGGGGCTGGCGTATTCGCCTAGCGCATCCTCGGGAATTCTAGGCAAACTTTTCGGCGGACCGGGGCGAACCAGCATTCGCGTCGGCGCCGGACTCTACTACACGTCGGTGGAAGATCTGTCGCAGTTTCTGGAAGTGGGCGATCCACCGTACGGACTCTACTACGGCAGCGCAGCACCACCAATGCTGGACGCTCCGTATATCACCCGCTCAACCCAGGCCAACGTAGGGCAGCGTTTCCCGTTTCCGTTTCCTCCGCCCAATGTTTCGCCGCAAAATCCGGACACTACGTTTCCGTGGGCGCAGGTGGAACCTCTGTCGTACGATTTCTCTTTTGACAACAGAAACAAACTGCCGTATTCGGAACACTACGAGCTCTCGATACAACGCCAGGTCGGCTCGAATACTGTGGTCACTGCCAGTTACGTCGGCAATCAAGGACATCGGCTCGTAACCTCGGTCGAGGCCAATCCGGCGAACCCGGCTGCGTGCCTGGCTGTGATGAACAGCGCCCTCCCCGATGAGGCGACCTGTGGACAGTTCAGCGAGACTCCACCCTTCACTGTGACGGTCGTAAACGGACAGTCGATTGGAACGACCTTTCCCTGGCAGACTACAAACGGACCGGTCGCCTCGTGCGACCTCTCGGCCCTCTCTTTGACACGAACCCATGGGTTCAGACTATGGCCAACTCCCGTTACCACTCGTTGCAGTTGAGCTTGAGCCACAACACTGGGTCGCTGACATACCTCGCCGGCTATACCTACAGCAAGTGCATGGACAACGCCTCGGGGCTGCAGGATTCCACCAATCCGTTTGATCCGCGTCTGAGCATCAGCCTTGTGCAACTTCGACGTGAAGCACAACTTCGTTTTCAGTTACAACTGGCTGCTGCCGTTTGACCGGTTGGTGACATCTGGATGGGCCGGAAGGTCTTGGAAGGATGGAGCCTGTCGGGAGTTACGAACTTTGCGACCGGCCTGCCCATTACTCTCACGGAGAACGACGACAATTCACTGATCGGCGCCAATGCCATTCCGGTGGACGTGCCCAACTTCGCCGGCGGACAGGTGCTGGCCGACACGAATCCGCGTCATCGCGGACTCTACTTCAAACGTCACTCTTTCCGCAACGAACAGCCAGGTCAGTTCGGGAATTCCCGGCGGCGCTTCTTCCACGGTCCGGGGCTCAACAACTTCAACATGGCGCTGGCGAAATCGACCAAAATCACGGAGTCCAAGCAACTCCAGTTGCGCTTCGAAGCCTTTAACGTGTTCAACCATGCGCAGTTCATGAATCCTACTGGAGAAATCAACTCCAGCCAGTTCGGACAGGTCACTAATGCTCGGGACCCGCGCATCATGCAGATTGGGGCGAAGTTTCTGTTCTAGATTTTGTTTCTGACGCTAAGCTACGGACGACGGGCGGGGACGCCCGTCGCTCCATTGACGAGTATGGATTCACCTTCTACGTCCCGTCCGGGAGGTCTCTTCGTGCGTTCGTTCCGAGCGCTCTTTGCTGTGTCTTCTTCTTCTTCTTATATCCGCCCCTTTACACGCCTCTGACACAAAGGTGCTTACTAACCACCTGGGCTACGAGCCTCAGCGTCCAAACATGCGGTGATTCTTGGTCGAGAGGGCG
>CAVUXK010000017.1:0-16100 GCA_963745435.1 uncultured Acidobacteriota bacterium
ACTGAATACCCTGGCACAGGAGCGCTCTCAGGATGCTCGCGACGCGTTCGCGCCACTCATCGGCGATCCGATCAACGTGGCACACTGGCGGGCGAACGATCCCTTTACCCTCGCCCGCAAGAACAAGGCCGCATTGAAGACGACGGCGATTTACTTCAACTGCGGGCAAAGCGACGACTATGGATTTGAAAAGGGTGCCGCCGCTCTTGATAAGCAGCTAACTTCTGAAGGAATCGCGCACGAGTACCGTCCTTACCCCGGCGGACACAGCATGACCTACTTCCTCTCACATTTGGGCGAGGTCATCGAGTTTCACTCGAAGACGTTTGCGCGGTCTGTTAGCACGACGCGCTAAGTCGTAGCGCCGGCATCTTGCTGGCAGTCGCGAGGGCGTCTCGCCCTCGCACCGCGACGGCGCCAAGGTGGTTCCAAAAAATCCATCCGGCTCATCGAAATTCTGCGTTGTACTTTCCTCAGCCTCTGCAGCTAACAATGTCAAATGGCAGATCAGCGCTACGCACCGGACCACGACGCCTGTGGTGTCGGCTTTGTGACCCGGCTGGGCGCAGCCCCATCGCATGAGATGGTGGAGCGCGCTCTGACCGCGTTGCTGCGGTTGGCGCATCGCGGCGGTGTCGACGCCGACGGGCGCAGCGGCGATGGCGCTGGGCTACTGATGGCCATACCCGACCGCTTCATGCGCGAGGCCGCGCGCGCGGCTCATATCCTTCTTCCAGAAGAATACGCGCTCGGCATGGTGTTTCTGCCGCCGGATCACTTGTCCAGTGCGAGGACGGTGATCGAGAAGCTGGCCAAGCAAAATGGTCTGAAATTCCTGGGATGGCGGGTGGTTCCAACCGATCCCACCATCACCGGCCCCAGGGCTCAGGCGACGCTGCCCCTGATCCGCCAGTGCTTCTTTTCGCCAGGGCGTGACACGGAAGATTTTGAGGGCGCGCTCTTTCGTCTTCGCAAGCAAGTCGAGACGCGCGCGCCGCAGAGGACTTATTTCTGCTCTCTTTCTTCGCGAACCGTGGTTTACAAGGGTCTGCTCACTCCGGATCAGTTGCCCGCGTTCTATCTCGATCTGGCCGATCCCGGATTTGAGACTTCGTTTGCCATCTTTCACCAGCGCTACTCGACCAACACGCAGCCCAGTTGGGCGCTGGCGCAGCCATTCCGGTTTGTCGCGCACAACGGCGAGATCAACACCATCAGCGCGAACCGTCGCTGGCTGCATGCCAAGGAACGCGTGCTTAAGGAGGCGCTTCAGCTTGCCCGCGACGTCCGCGTGCTTGAAGATCGCGTCAGCGATTCCGCCAGCTTCGACAACGGGCTTGAGCTGCTGCTGCGACAAGGCTACACGCCTGCGGCCGGGATGCTGGCGATGGTTCCTCCGGCGTGGGAGACCAATCCGCAGATCACGCCCGACTTGCGCCGCTTTCTCGAAGCGCACGCGCCTCTGCAAGAGCCGTGGGATGGTCCGGCAGCAATGGTCTTCACCGACGGCGATACCGTCGGCGCGAAGCTCGACCGCAACGGCCTGCGCCCGCTGCGCTACACGCTGACCTCCGACGGGTTGCTGGTGGTCGGCTCCGAAGTCGGCATTGCCGATCTGCACGGCGAAGCAAGTCATCGAGCGGCAGCGGCTCGGCCCGGGCGAGATGCTGGTGTGCGATCCCGCAACCGGAGAGTTCACCCGTCCTGCGGAAGTCGGCATCTGCCAGGAGTTTCGCGAAGCGCCGCCCGAACCGCAGCTGCTTCACGTGATTCCAACCGAACAGCTGCCGCACGCTTCCACGCCCGATGCCAAAGCGAGTCATGGCAGCCTTGGGCTGGACCGACGATCAGTACAAGTTGCTGTTCCAGCCGCTGGTCCAGGAGGGGCAGGAAGCGGTGTGGAGCATGGGCGACGACGCTCCGCCGGCGTTTTTGTCGCGCCTGCCCCGGCCGCTGTGGGATTACTGCAAGCAGCGCTTCGCGCAGGTCACGAATCCGCCCATCGATCCTCTGCGCGAGACGCACGTGATGTCGCTGCGGATCTTCCTGGGTGAGACCGGCGTACTGAGTTCGCCGCTGCTCGATGCCGGCCAGATGAAGCATCCTGGAGAAGCGACTTCTCCGTTCGCGCGTCGAGTCTTGACGTTTCCGGTTGCGGACGGCATTGAAGGCGCGAAGGCGGTGCCTTGAGCGCCTGCGCGAGCGAGTTGCTGGGCGTGGACCACGACAAGCCAGCGCTGATCCTGCTGACGCGATCGTGGCGTCGACGCGCAGCACGCAGCGACTCCGGCGCTGCTCGCGCTGGCCGTGGCGTGCAAATCGCTGGTCGAATGCCGGGGCGTGGGATATTCCGCTGATCGTCGAGTCCGGACAGGTGCATCGATACGCATCACGTCGCGCTGCTCGTCGCCGCCGGCGCCAGCGGAGTGTTCCCCTATCTCGCTCTGGAGCAGGCCGTCGCGCCTGCGTCCCGATGGCGTGGCTCGCTATCGCTTTGCGGTCGAGAAAGGGTCTGCGCAAGGTGATGGCGCGCATGGGCGTCTCGACCATCGCCAGCTATCGCAACAGCCAGCTGTTCGAAGTCATCGGTCTCGATCCAGCGCTGTGCGCCGAAATTTTCGAAGACGCTGGCTGCGTTCTCGGCGGCAAGACACTCGACGGTCTGCTGGAAGATTGCCTGGTCCGCCACGCTGCGGCGTATTCGCCCGATACCAAGCCCCTGCAGGACACGGGCCTCTATCGTTTCCGACAGCAACGGCGAGCGCCACGCGACGTCGCCTGAAATCGTGCGCCGCATGCATCGCTACATCAAGTCGCCGACCGACGAGAATTTCAAGCTGTACAGCGCGCTCGCCGGCGAAAGGGAACCGGTCGCGATTCGCGATCTGCTGAAGGTCGCGCGAAGCCCCGGCATTCCAGTGGACGAGGTCGAGACCGAAGCGTCGCTGCTGAGCCGCTTCAGCACGCAGGCCATGTCGCTGGGCGCGATCTCACCGGAAACGCACAGCACCCTGGCCGTCGCCATGAACCGCCTTGGCGGACGCAGCAACACCGGTGAAGGCGGAGAAGATCCCAGCGGTCTACACGCACAAGGGCGAAGCCAACAACCGCGTCAAGCAGGTGGCCTCCGGCACGCTTCGGCGTGACCACCGACTACCTCGTTCACGCCGACGAACTCGAGATCAAGATTGCACAAGGCGCCAAGCCCGGCGAAGGCGGCCAGCTGCCCGCCAGCAAGGTGACGGCCTACATCGCGCGGCTGCGGCATGCCGTGCCCGGCATGATGCTGATCTCGCCGCCGCCGCATCACGACATCTACAGCATCGAAGACCTGGCGCAGTTGATCTACGACCTGCGCGCGGTGAATCCTCGTGCGCGCATCGGCGTGAAGCTTGTCTCCAGCGCCGGTGTCGGCATCATCGCGACCGGCGTGGCGAAGGCCGGTGCGGACGTGATTACGATCGCCGGGCACGACGGCGGCACCGGCGCATCGCCGATCACGTCCATCAAGAACACGGGCCTGCCCTGGGAAGTCGGGCTTGCGCGATGCGCACTAGCGCGCTGGTCCGCACCGGCCTGCGCAGCCGCGTTCGCTTGCGCGTGGATGGCGGTTTCAAGTTTGCTCGCGATGTGATCATCGGGGCGCTGCTCGGTGCTGAGGAATTTGGTTTCGGCACCGCGGCCTTGCTGGCCATCGGCTGCGTCATGGCGCGGCAGTGCCATCTCAACACGTGCCCCGTCGGCATCGCGACGCAGGACGAGAAGCTGCGGGCACGCTTCACCGGCAATCCCGAGATGGTCGAGAGCTATTTCCGCGCGCTCGCTGCAGAAGTTCGCGAGTTGCTGGCGAAAATGGGCGCATCCTCGATCGACGAAATCGTCGGCGCCGCCGACCGTCTGGAGGCGCGTTCCGAAGAATTCCGGCCGATGCTCGAAGGACTGCTGACGCCCGTAGCCGGACCGGCTCAACCCGCCAGCCCGCGGGAGCCCGACAGCGGCCTACATCTCGAACTGTCAGCCCTAGCCGACGAGCTCGACACTTTGAGCACGCGTGGTCATCGCTTCCGCATCACCAACTCCGACCGCGCCATCGGCGCGCATCTGAGCGGAGAAGTCTTACGGCGCCGCAACGGGGCCGATATCGCGGGCGTCATCGCCAGCGAATTTACCGGCACGGCGGGGCAGAGCTTCGGAGCATTCCTTATCCCGGGCGTGAAATTCCGCCTGCTGGGCGAAGCGAACGACTACGTCGGAAAAGGTTTGAGCGGCGGATCGATTGCCATCACCGCCGGGGACGAAGCGTCCCTGCGTGGCGACGTGCTGGTCGGCAACACGGTGCTTTACGGCGCGACGTCCGGAGAACTCTACGTCGCGGGCCGCGCCGGAGAACGCTTCGCGGTGCGCAACAGCGGCGCGCTGGCCGTGGTCGAGGGCGTCGGCCAGCATGGCTGCGAGTACATGACCGCCGGCGTGGTGGTCGATTCTCGGCCCAGCCGGAATGAATCTGGGCGCGGGCATGACGGGCGGTGTCGCCTACGCCTTGCGCGATTCGCTCGCAGGTCACGGATACAACGCAGCATTCGGTGCATGTGCAGCCTCTTGAAGTGCGGGAGGAACTCTGGCTTCGCATGCTGTTGCGGCGGCATCTTCGGCTGACGGGCTCGCCGCGGGCGCTGCAACTGCTGCGTTCCGATGGTCCGTTGCCGTTGTTGCGAGTCGAGCCGCTGCGTCCGCCGTGCTCGATCACCGAAACCTGGAACGCGACGCTCGCACAACTGCGTCGGCAGGAGATCGCGTCGTTTGAGCCGATGGCAGGAGTGCCGCCCAAGGAGCCGGTGCTGATGTGAGGTCGTGTGGGAGTCCGTTCGCAGAAAAATTCTTCACCACAGAGGACACAGAGCTCACAGAGAAAACCTCGGCACTACTTTCGAAACCCTGCGTGTTCTCTATGCCCTCTGTGGTGATCGCCTTTTTCAAAGCAAGGGAAGGGTTTGGCTTCCGCGCACGCCCCGAGGCCCCCTTCCCATCTCCTATATAATCGCGCTCAATCCATGGATTTCGATCAGCTCACAACGTTTCTCGAGGTTGCCAAACTCGGAAGTTTTTCGCGCGCCGGGCAGAAAGTTTTTCGCTCGCAATCCGCAGTGAGTGCGCAGATCCGGCAACTCGAGCAGGACTACGGCGACCGCCTCCTTGACCGCTCCGGCAAAGACGTCACGCTGACTCCCGCCGGCCGCGTGCTCTTCGCTTACGCCGAGCGCCTCCTGCAATTGCGCGACGAATCTCTGCTCGCCGTCGCGGACCACGGCGCCAACCCGCGCGGCACGATCGTCATCGGCGCCAATGAGGCTACCTGCCTCTACGTCTTGCCCGACGTCTTCGCGAAATACTGCAGCCTCTATCCCGACGTGCAGATGAGCATCTACCGCAATTTCAGCTACAAGATTCTCGAGAAGCTGGAGAACGGCACTATCGACGTCGGCATCGTCACGCTCCCCGTCAAATCCGCCAGCGTGAAGACGCACGCGATTTACCGCGATCAGTTGATGTGGATGGCGAATCCGCAGAGTGCGCTGGCCAAACTGGATTCGGTCTCGCTGGCCGAAGTCGCCAAGCACCCCATCCTGCTGCCCAAGACCGGATACACTCGCCGCCTCATGGACAAGCTGTTGCGTCCTTACAAAGCGCAGCTGCAGGTACCGATGGAATTGCCGAGCGTCGGCATGATCAAGAGCTTCGTCGCCGCCGGACTCGGCGTGTCGCTCATCAGCGCCAGCTTCGCGCGCGACCAGGTGCTAGCCGGTCGCGTGAAACTCATCGCGCCGAAAGAGAAAGAACTCTGGCGGGAACTGGCTATCGCCTACCGCCGCGACCGCACCTTAACGCGCGCCACCAGCACGTTCATTGCAACCGTCCGGCAATTGGCAGCGGCCTCCAAATAGCAAGAATTCGCCGCGGATTCTCTCTGCGAACTCTGCGGCAGTTCTCTGCGGCCTCTACGTTCAAAAGCTTTTTGTCTAGGATTCTCTACGCTCAATCTCATTGCCCAATCTCATTTTTTGATCCGCCTCATCGGAATTTCTCGTTTCCCATCCAAGGCCAGATTCCTTAAGGTGACATCAGTGATTTCAGGTGGGTGAGAGTGTCCTCTTCATGAGGTGTGAATGGGACCAGCCCTCTGGATCCTGGGTGAGAGTTTGTTGGGCCGTTCGCGGCCACAGCAGAATTTCGCTGAATCCCCTCAGGAGGTGGACGATGACTGATCTGGAACGCAATCTAAGCAAAGTTCTCGAGGAGCACCGTCATGAAAGCGGTCTCCACATCATAGGCGGGCAGCAGCGGCTGATTGACCGGCTGGTCGAATTCTTCGAGACCGGTGTGTGGCAAGGCCGCGACGCGCAAAGCTCGCGCGAACTGGATAACTAGCTCAAGAGACAGATGACCTTCACAACACCAATGATGGATATCGTAAAGCCGGCCACAGCGGCCAAGGCTAAGCGAATTACACCGTCTTCTGGTGGAGGTCACCTGCTGAGCTAATCCAAGAGTTCAAACCAGGTACAGACCCACCGCCAGAAGCCAAAAGCGGTGGGTTTTGTTTTGCCCCAAGGAGAGCCGTCATGAGCGAAGTATCGGGAGAGCAAGCGGGACGGGCCGCAGCACCGCTCGCGCAGTCGGTCGTCATGAAGTTCGGCGGAACGTCGCTGGCGGATGCCGCCGCGATCCGGCGCGCGATTCGCATCGTGAAGCAGCGCCTCGCCTACAACCCGGTAGTCGTGGCCAGCGCTCTCGCGGATGTTACTGACCAACTGTTGGCAGCCGGGCAAGCGGCCGCCAAGGGGCAGTCGGCCTCAGCGGCGGCCTCGCTCGAGTATCTTCAGCGTCGCCACGAACAAGTCGCGCTCGACGCGGCAGGCTCGGAGGCGTTCAAAGCCCTTCAACCACAGCTTGCCTCGGAGTTCGAACAACTCCATCGGCTGCTGCCTGCTATTTCCACTTTCGGCGAGCTGACTCGCCAACTGCAGGATCAGTTCATCGGGGCGGGTGAATGCCTCTCGAGCCGTATCGTGCAGGCCGCTTTCGTTCAAGCCGGCGTCGACGCGGTCTGGCTCGACGCCCGCGAGTGCATCGTCACGGACGCCGCCCACACCCAGGCCACGCCCTTGTGGGACGAAACCAACCAGCGCGTGCGCGATGCGGTCGGACCTTTGCTCGCGCAATCGCGCGTGCCAGTCATTGGCGGATTCATCGGCTCGACCAGCGACGGCATCCCGACCACGCTCGGCCGCGGCGGTTCCGACTTCACCGCCTCCATCTTGGGCGCAGCCCTGCTTTCCTCGCGCATTGAAATCTGGACTGACGTCGATGGCATCCTCACCACCGACCCCAAGCTGTGTCCGGAAGCCCGCCGCGTTCCGACCATGAGTTTCGAAGAGGCTGCGGACCTCGCGTACTTCGGCGCGAAAGTTCTACATCCAGCTTCCATCGCACCGGCCATGCGCAAGAACATCCCGGTAGCTGTATTGAACTCGCGCCATCCGGAAGGGAAGGGAACCGAGATCGTTGCGCATCCCGGCGACGAGTGCGTGATGAAAGCCATTACCGCTAAGAAAGGCGTGACCGTGGTTGACGTTCAGGCTGTGCGCTGGCTCGCGCCCGAACTGCTGCGCGAAATTTTCGAAGTCTTCGAGCGCCACCAGTACAGCCTTGACCTGCTCTCGGCATCGCGCGGAAGCCTTTCGCTGCTGGTGACCTCGACCGAAGCGCTGCCTGCTATCGCCGAGGAACTCAAAGGGCTCGCAAATGTGCGCTGGGAAAACCACAAAGCCCTCGTCAGCCTGGTGGGCGAGAAAGTCCGGCGCCAGCCTGAGATCGCCAGCCAGGTCTTCCGAGCGCTTTCCGATGTCGACATGCGGATGATCTGTCAGGGCGCGTCCGAGCGGAACATCTGCTTTCTCGTGGACGAGTCCCAGGCCGAAGATTTGGTGCGGCGACTGCACCGGCTTTTCTTCCAGTCACGCTTCGATCGCTATTCTGCGAGCGTCGGCGCGTCGTTGATGTGCCAGGCCCCCGATTGATCAAGGGATAAGCGTGTGGAGTACAAGCGAGAAGGCATGATGGTTGGCGAATGAGCTAAAAGCCTAGTTTCTCTGGCGGGCAAACTCGAACCTGTTCCTTGTTAGAAGCCCATTAGACCGATTGTCGACAGAACAATAACGACTGACCGATGCTGGCGCTATGCCGACTTGTCGTTCCTCACCCTTTCGATTTACGCTCGGGTATTCATCTGCGACTCGATTGGAGCGATTTCGCGTGACTGGCGTATGAAGGAAATGACCACAAATGACGACCTCGAGCGATTCCAGAGCGGCGCGGCGAAATATGCCGCCTACCTGGAGATGCCCGAGGGCCGACT
Organism: uncultured Acidobacteriota bacterium; assembly: GCA_963745435.1. Taxonomy (GTDB): domain Bacteria; phylum Acidobacteriota; class Terriglobia; order Terriglobales; family Acidobacteriaceae; genus Gp1-AA133. The sequence goes on from CAVUXK010000017.1 coordinate 8,417, forward strand.
GCGCCTCGACCTCGCCTTTGCCAACGTGCAGGAGTTTCTGCCGCAGAGCACCACGCGCTCTTTGTACGCTCTCGATATTGGGTGCGGTACGGGCGCAATTGCAGTACGCCTGGCGCGACTCGGTCTTCATGTAACGTTGCTGGATGCGTCTGCGGAGATGCTGGATGTGGCGCAGCGTGCGGTGCGGGAAGCCGGGTTTTCAGAGCACACCACGCTTAAACAAGGCGACGCTGCCCAATTGGAAAGCTTGTTCGACGCGGGATCGTTCGATGTAATCCTCTGTCACAACGTTCTGGAATTTGTCGATGATCCGAATTCCGTGTTGCGCGACGCGGCTCGCGCGTTGCGAGATTCATCTGCGATCCTGTCCGTCGTGGTGCGCAGTCAGCCTGGCGAGGTACTGAAGGCCGCTCTCCAGGCGGGCGATCTGATCGCAGCGGAAAACAACCTCACCGCTGCGTGGGGACAAGAGTCTCTCTACGGAGGCAGAGTGCGCCTCTTCCAACCAGACCGTCTGCCAACAATGTTGAGCGAGGCGTCGCTGGCAGTCGCTGCGCAGCGGGGTGTACGCATCATTGCCGACTACCTGCCGCCACAGATTTCTCGCAGCGCCGAGTATGAGCGCATTTTTGCCTTGGAGCGCCGGCTGGGCAGTCGCCCAGAGTTCGCGGCAGTCGCCCGCTACACGCAGTGTCTGGCACGCCGCGCGAGTCCAGTCACGAAGGACGATGCATGAACAACATCATCGCGCAGTCTGCACCGTCCGGATCTTACATGACACCCAATGCCGGTATTGCGCTCGGGCTCGGCCTTACCAACGAATGCAATCTCGCATGCGCCTTCTGCTACCGCGATCCAACTCGCACGGATCGTCTCTCCCTCGATCAAGTGAAGACAGTCATGGAACGCTTGCCCGTGCGCTCGGTGAACCTCGGCACCGGAGAGAACGGCATGCATCCCCACTTCAAAGCAATCCTGGCCTACCTGCGCACGAAACCGGTCAAGCTCACCATCACTTCCAATGGGCACAGTGTTGCTGTTCTGGAAGACGACGAACTGCGCGCTTTCCACGATATTGAGTTCTCCCTGGATTACGCCACGCAAGCTGAACAGGATGGACAGCGCGGGCAGGGCAACTGGGCGCTGATCCATGAGCAGGCGGAACGTTGCATAAGGCTCGGCGTGCCGGTAACCATCATCGCCGTCATGATGAAGTCGAACTACCTGCGTTTAGCGGATGTGGCGCGAGCCGCCAAACGGTTTGAAGCTCCTTTGCGGATCAATGTGTACCAAGCTGTGCGCTCGGACATCTACGCCCTCAGCTACGAAGAATATTGGGAGGGGTTCCGTCGCCTCTTTTACGAGACCGACGTCGTCGCGATTGGCGAGCCGCTGGTTCGCGCGATGGCGGGACTGCCGCCGCTCCAAGTTGGCTGTGGCGTGAACACCGTGCGTGTGACCCCAAGAGGTACTACGCAACCTTGCGTCTATTGGCCGGGATCAGGCAAGCCGCTTGCCGACTTGATCTCTGCAGGCGCCAACATTCTGAACTCAACCCCGTTCGAGCAGGCACGAGCACTTCCTCAAGCCTGCGATCCCTGCGAGTTCCGGGAGTCGTGCCACGGAGGATGTGCCGGACGGCGACGCTTGCTGGGCGCGCTCCTGCAGCCTGACTGTTACTGTCCGATCATTCGGGGCGAGCGCCCAAGGATCGAGATCCGTATGGCCGCTAACCGCGACTTGCCCAAGCTCAGCAGTTCCTGCACTACCGTCGTGATCGCCAGGTAGGGCTCGACCCCTACTTTGCGTCGATCCATTTATCCGAACCCGCCAGCTTCACCGCCACGTCAGATAACCAGATGTGCAGGGGCTTGCCGTCGGCGGTACCTCGATGCTCGGTGGAGAACAGAATTGGACCTGCCTTTTTGTAGCCTGTCCACGTTGCGAGAACACGGCTCGGCGGCTTGGCCCCGCCGCGGTGGTAGACAAAGTACACGACGCGGTTGTCGCTACCGACGTAGAGATCCCAGGTGTCGCCGGGCGTGTAGCCGCCATCCGCGGGATACTTTATGGGAAGCAGCTCAGCCATGCCCGGGCCCATTGGCAGATTGAACTTGCCCTCATCAATCGCGCTGGCGCTCTTGTCCCAATAAGCATGAAAGGGGAACAGAGCCCAATAGTTATCGTTGATGAAACTCGGGTCGACTTCGTTCTTCACCGCGTCGGATTGGCTGCCGAGGTCGGTGCGCACGTAGGAAACCTTGACCGGCTTGCCGTCTTTATCTGTCCCCTCGTACGACACCTTGTTTGTCTTAGGCTCCCACTCCCACTTGTGGGCCGCTTTGAAGAGCCCGGGAATATCCGCGTTCCAGGTGTAGCGGATGCCCTCAACGTTATCCCACGAATCGATTCCGTAGGTCTTAGCGACTTGATCGAGAAGGGGCGCGCGCTGCTGCGCCCAGGAGTTTGGAGCAAGGATCAACAGTCCACAAAACAGAACGCCGATCGTCATCATACGAAGGCGGGCATTTCTCATAGAGTTCGCTCCTCAGTGAGTTAAAGGATGGTGCTTTGGATGAGCCCCCGCGGCTTCCGGATACAGAAGTCGCGTTTTGATGCTATCGGTTGATTAAACCAGCCTGTCGGCTATCGTGGCAGTTCCGGCCGCATGAGGCGGCGCAATGCAATCACGGCACCGGCCGTTGCCACGCAACCGTACTCCAGTAGCATGATCCAACCAGGGAGCGCACCCCACAGACGCCCAAGTGTTCGCCAGTGCCACATAAGATAAGTCGGAATCACGCTCACCGTCCAGAGGGTGATCAGCAGCGTTGAGGGAGACGTCAAAAATGGCAGCGGCCAGAGCAGATACCAAGGAAATATAGCGGGGGCGCACAAGAGCGTTACGGCCAACGGCCACGCGAACAATTCTGGAGACCACTCGGGCGATTTGCTTCGTAGCCAGGCGGCAGTCCACAAGCCCGCGAGGACTGCCAACCCAGCCAGCCATTCCGGGGGCAGTACTCGATCGAGTGCGGTAAACACCGGGCCGTTAAAGCGGAAAGTCTGCACATACGTGCCAAGCGACCCGATCGGAATGCGGCCGTGATTCAGAAATGGCACGTACAGAAGTCCGACCACGGCGACCGCCAGCACACCGTCGCGAATGCGCACCCGCTTCCAGTAAAGGGGTAAAAGTACAAGCGGCAGAAATTTCACTGCGATCGCCAGCCCCAGGCCCACGGCTGCAGTGGCCCGCCATCGGCGCACAAGCGCAGCGACCGACACCACTAAGCAGAGCGCGCCAACAATGTCGATGTGACCGCTTCCCGCCACCTCAACGGCTAGCAACGGGTTCCAGGCGAACGCCAAGACCAGGTGCGCTCCCTGCCCGGTACGCCGCAAGATATCGAGCAACACGAGAACGATTGCAAACTCGCAGACCACAAATGCCACTTTCAAAGCGAACGTCGATTCCCGAATTGCGGTGACTGCGCGAAAAAAAGCTGCGCTCCGGCCGGATAGGGGCTCGGCAAATCCGGGTTGTTCAAGGAGCGGGTTTCCGCTGTGTGAAGTTCCTTCGCGGTAGGATCGCTGGGAATAACAAGATAGGGGTTGTAGCCGAGCCTTTGCAGGCGGCCATCCCAAACGTATCGATGAATATCGTCGTCGTCGCCCGTGGGCTTTCGAAGAAACGCAATGTGCCACACGGCAGCCAAGGCGAGCCCAATAACGACAACGCGCCGGGAAATGCGCTGTTCAAATCTGGGCGTAGCGAAAAACTCACGAATCGCCAGGAGGTACGCGATTCCCGCAAGCGTCAAGGAGGCCATGAAGTACAGCCCACCTCGATCGCTGAAGTAGCGCGAGCAGATCGTCAGCGCCACGCACAACGCGGCGCCGAGCACGTACACTCTCGACGCCGGAGTGATCTTCACAATTCCGCATCTCCCGCGCCCATCCGAGAGCTTGCCCGAGATTGCGCCGCCGCCAGTTCCCACTCCTTAAGCCACGCCGCCGTGCGTGGCGCCCTCGCCGGAGCCAGACGCAACTCCGCCGCCAGGCGAGACAGGTCGTCCGCTACATCAATATCGTAGAAAGAATCGGCGAACCCTACCGACAGCTCAAGCCGTCGCGCGCGCGCTAGAAGTCTCTCCAGCGCGCTACTGGTACCCATTCCGTCGTTGGCAAAAAGCGAAGGATGAGAAGCCTTTGCCCCGACGAGATAATAGCCTCCGTCGTGCGTCGGTCCCACAACCACATCCTGCGCGGCCAGCGTTTCGAACGCACTTTCGAGGACAGAACGCGGCAGGTGTGGGCTGTCGCTATTAAAGGCGATGATGCGTCGTTGATGTGCGTCTCTCTGATGATCCTGCGCGAAGTGCGCAAACACTGAAGTTAGGCCGGCGGCAAGACCTTCCCCTTGCTGTGCAACTACCGTCGCTCTACTGCCCGCCAACTGGGCCAGCTCGTTTACGTCTGAGTCCGGACACATGATGGCAACTTCCACATCGCCTAGTGACCGCGCGAGCGCCAGTGTGTCGTCGAGAAGACAACAATAGAAATCGACTGCGGCCGCTGGAGAAAGACTCGAGGCCAGACGGGTCTTGACCGCACCTTGCCTTGGTGCTTTCGCCATGATCACGAGTACGCGGTCACTGCCTGACCAACCCACTACCGTCTCCGCTGAAGATTGAATAGATTGTTGGGGCCAATAGTATACGACGGGTGGCCCCGCTCTTCCTGGTGGAACATAACGTCATGACTAGCGTGGGCATACAATAGCGTAATGACAGCTAAGGTCAAAAAAGCAAAGCGGGGAAGCTGCAGTCACGACGGATTGCGCAGCTGCATGGGTCGATTGTCATGGATGCAAGGTGTTGCCATGCATCGAATGCAACAGCATAATTCCCGGTCCGTTCTCCAGCCTGTGCAGTTTCAAGCAGAACCGACTCTTCGTTTTTCACGTAACCTCGTTTTTTCGCCGCCGCCAAAAACAGTAGCGCACAATCAAACTAAGAATGAACCAGCCGGCGCCGAGCGTGCCCTTCAGCGTGCCGCTGATCTTCGACTTTCCAAGACGCGGGTAGTAACTCACAGGAACTTCCACCACGCGGAATCCAGCCAGCGCACCTTTGAGGATCATTTCAACCGCCCAGCCATACGAGGTCTCTTCCAGCGCGAGCGCGCGCAGTACATCGGCGCGGACAGCGCGAAACGGGCCGAGGTCAGTAATGTCTAGTCCATAGAGAAGACGGATCAGACTCGCGGCCAGACGATTCCCAAATGCCTGATGCCAAGGCAACGCTCCGGCAGAGCGCTGCCTCTGCAGGCGGGAACCGAGCACGATGTCCGCGCGACCCTCAGTGATGGGCGCTAAGAGCATTGGGAGTTCGGAAGGCCGATCGCTGTAGTCGCCGTCCAGGAACACCATCACGTCTGGGGAATTTGCCGCGGTCATCCCAGTGAGGCACGCTCGCCCATAGCCGCGGCGCGGTTCCTGCACCACGCGGGCTTCCATCTTTGCCGCGATCTCGGGTGTCCCGTCTTTCGAGTTGCTGTCGACAACGATGACCTCCGTCGTGAGATCGGGTGGAAGATCGGCTAATACGCGCTCAATCGACAACGCTTCATTGTGGGTAGGGATGATGACGGACACGCGCACGGGATCGTTATGGAACTCTAATTAAGCTGTCGGCGGCTAAAGCCGTTCAAAACAGGTCGTATTTTTCGGACCGCCTGAATGCGGTCCCTTCAAAACCTAACCTAAATAAGACTTTCCAGAGCTCAAATCAACCACCACGGAGCCGTTGGCCAGCGTTGAGCCAGCCACGCATCCACTCCCCATTTCCGGCCAGCGCGTCCGACGGCGAGCCCGAGCGACGCCATCACAGGAACCAGAAGTTCCCATATCCACGACGTGCCCCACTCGGAGATCCAGAGGCTGCCGAGAAAAAGAAACGCCACTGTTGCGGCGGGTCGAGTAAACAAACCCAATACGAGCAGAATACCGAGGGAAATCTCGGTCAAGCCCTGCATCGGAGCGGCCAGCGCGGCGTGGCTTGCCGCCAGGCTCATTATCGCCTTCCAGACAGCCGGGGCATGATCGTGCGTGATGTAGTAGTTGATCAGACCCGCGTAACCCACCGGTCGGTAAAGGCCTTTTCCCAGATTCTCAAAAAAGACCGACACGAGCATCGCGCCGATCGTCATGCGCACGATCGCTAGGCCGGCTGATGCTTGTTGGTCTACAGTGGCTGAGTCACTTCGCACTGAGGTTAGGGTCGTCGTCATGGTGAACCTCGTGCACAGGATGCTATACCAGAAACTTCGTCACGCTCAAATCTTGTCTCCGCCAACCCGTGGGGCGAATATCTTGAGAGTCTTCCTCCACTGTCATGACAGGCCAGCTTGGCTGCTGGTAAAATCTCGACCCATATCCGCCCATCAGGGAGTGTCTCCATGAGGCTGAAAGTTCTCTCATCGTGGCTATTGTTGTTTTTTCCGGTAGGCCAGTTGGCTGCCCAAGCAACTGCGAACGCCGAAAAATTCAGCCCTCCCACCCGCACCTTTCATTTCACCTACAACTTCACCGTGAAGGATCTTCCCTCCGGAGCGAAGCGCGTACGCGTATGGGTCCCCGTGCCGCAGACGGACCAGCATCAGACCGTGCGCGTTCTGGCGGTCAAGGCTCCGGTGAAAACGCGGATGACGCAGGAGCCCGAGTACGGCAATCGAATGATGTACGCCGAAATCGAAAATCCGGCTGCGGGCAAAGCAGAGTTCACTCTCGAATACAAGGTCACGCGCCGCGAATACTCGCGGGGCGATTACGCACAGCTCAAGCGAACCGATCAGAAGCCTGCCCTGGTGTCCGCGTCGATGACCCGCCTGGTTGCGCCTGACACGCTGATTCCTACGGACGGAAAGATCAAGGAACTGGCGGCCGAGGTAACCGGATCACAAAGCGGCACGGTCGCAAAAGCCAAGGCTGCCTACGACCACCTCTTCACGACGATGCGCTACGACAAGACGGGCTCAGGCTGGGGACGCGGGGACGCGCTGTGGGCCTGCGACGCCAAGCGCGGCAACTGTACTGACTTCCATTCTCCGTTCATCGGCATGCTGCGGGCCGACGCAATTCCGGCCCGCTTCGACATCGGCTTTCCGCTGCCCGAGAACAAAGACAAAGGAGACATCGCCGGTTATCACTGCTGGGCAGAATTTTATTCGAGCAAAATCGGCTGGATCCCCGTTGACATCTCAGAAGCGTGGAAAGCGAAGCAGAAACAAGATTATTTCTTCGGTAGTGTCGACGCCAACCGCGTACAGCTATCCACCGGCCGCGACGTCAAGCTGTCGCCCAAGCAGGATGGCCCACCGCTCAATTACTTCGTCTACCCGTATGTCGAGGTCGATGGTAAGCCCTACGATAAGCTCGACAAGCAGTTCAACTTTGAAGAAGTTAGAGCCTCCAAATAATGAGGGAGGAAACTGTCGTTAACAGGCTGATTAGGGTGCAACTTTGGACGGCTCTATCTCCTAATACCCTCTCAGACCTGTCCTCCGGCTGACTCTCCCGCTATACTTACCAGCGGGGTGTGGCGCGGACACTCCTGTCCGCGAGCGGAGCGAAGCTCAGCAGGTTTCCCACTCCCAAGCGGGCAACGAAGCTCGCATCACA
>CAVUXK010000018.1:0-66618 GCA_963745435.1 uncultured Acidobacteriota bacterium
CCGGTGGAATCCCAGCCATGCTGCAGTTCGTGGGCTGGTTCAGGGCGGTTGCCGTAGCTCGAGACGCCGATGAAATCGAATGTGGAGTCGAGAGAGACCTGGCGGGCGAGGTCGCTTAGAAAGATTGCGGCACCCTTCAGCACACCAACGAAAATGACGGATTGTCCCGCGAAGTCGCGAGTAATTTCCGCGCCCAGCTCTTTGACCCTTGCATCAATCTGTTGACGGGGGAGAAGGATTTTGAGGTCTGACACGGCACACATATTAAACAGAATTCAGGCGCGGGAGACAGAAAAATCTAAGGGCAGTCGTTGGTCGCTAGTCGCTGGCCTTTGGCAAAACCGGCGACCTGGACTGCGCCGCCTCCGCAACGGTAGTAAAATGCGCGGACGGCTAACGACACTAGAAACCATGCTCACCCACCGTGAGGACATCCGAACGAGCACCAGTGGTTGCCAACGACCAACGACTAATGACCAACAACTGACTTTATGAATTTAAAAGGCATCAAGCTCACCTGGCTCGGCCATGCTACGTTTCGCTTCGAAACACCCGGCGGGAAAATCATCCTTATCGATCCCTGGGTCATGAACAATCCCATGTGCCCGGAGAAGGAAAAGACGATCAAGCAGCTGGATGCGATGCTGGTAACGCACGCGCACGGGGACCATATCGGCGACGCGGTCGAAATCGGCATGAAGCATCAACCCCCAGTGGTTGCAATCCCTGAACTGGCGCGATGGCTGGGCAAAAAAGGACTGAAAAACTTGGTCGAAATGAACAAGGGTGGAACGGTTAAAGTTGCCGACATTCAAGGTGACCATGGTCCACGCCGACCATTCCTGCGGCATTCAGGATGGCGATCAGATTCTCTACGGCGGCGAGGCGGTGGGCTTCGTAATTGAATTTGAGAACGGCGTGAAGGTGTACCACGCGGGCGACACCAACGTGTTCGGCGACATGAAGATCATTCACGACCTGTATGCGCCGGAGATTGCCATGCTGCCGATCGGGGATCACTACACGATGTCGCCGCGTGAGGCGGCCTATGCGTGCAATTTGCTGCAGGCGAAGACCGTCATCCCGATGCATTTCGGGACATTTCCGGTGCTCACGGGGCGGCCTAGCCAGTTACAGAAGCTGGCGCCGAATGTGGAAGTCTTAGAAATGAAACCGGGAGAGACCCTCAGTTAAAGCATTGCAGATTTCAGATTTATGATTTCAGATTGAAAAGCGCGCGCCGTATGAGGGATGCGCTCAAAAGATCAGGAATCGAGCGTGTAAGTTCTGAAATCTAAGATCCGAAATCCCAATCTGAATTTCACAGGAGTTCGCTTTGTCCACTGCTCCGAACACGGCAACCTGGCGCCATCACGGGTTTGTGACTCAGCCCGACGTCGACAATTATCTCTACTCGCTGCTCCCACCGCGCGACGAGGTGCTCGCCGAGATGGAGGCCGAGGCGACCAAGAACAAGATTCCGATCGTTGGGCCGGTGGTTGCCACTTTCTTCCAGCAACTCGTCCGGCTGACCGGAGCCAAGACGGTTTTCGAGATGGGATCGGCCATCGGCTATTCAACGATCTGGTGGGCGCGCGCGGTGGGCGAGGGCGGGCGCGTGCATTACACCGATAGCGATACAAAAAATGCCGACAAGGCGCGGCGCTATTTTCAGCGTGCCGGGGTCGCGGACCGCATCAAGATTCACATTGGGGACGCGATCGAGTTGCTCTCTGAGCAGAAGCAGGAATTCGACATCGTCTTCAACGACATTGACAAGGAAGACTATCCGCGCGTCCTGCGACTGGTTCCTCCGCGAGTCAAGAAGGGCGGTCTCTTCGTAACCGACAATGTGCTTTGGAGCGGGCGTGTGACTGAAAACAAGCCCGCCGAGGCGAGCACGAAAGCGATCCAGGAGTTCAATCGCCAGCTCTACGCGTCGAAGGATTTTTCGACCACGATTATGCCTGTGCGGGATGGGGTGGCAGTGGCTGTGAGACTGTAGTCGCCAGTCTCAAGTCGCTAGTCGCTAGCGAATGTCGGCCCGATGTGTGCGGCGGAATTTCACTAGGACTGACAACTAGTGACTAGATGGATTTTACCGGTATTTGCAACAAGTCTTCTACAAGTCCCACTTCCTTCTGCAGGAAGGGCTCTGCGTACTCCACGCCGCCGAGCATTCCATAGAAACGTGCCATTGCTTCGATGCGCGTGCGAATTTCTTTTTGGGCTGGGAACAGATCTTTGCCGGCTTCCTGGTCGGAGAATTGCGTTTTGTACGCCATGAGGGACTGGAAGCGCGCTTCGAACTGCTCGGTGATGTCGACTACGAATGTGGGGCGGATGTCGTAGTAGAGCGTTGCGTAGATGATCTTGAACGGGCGATGGGGCGCGCTCGCAGCTTGAGGGGTTGCCGCTGTTGAGGGGGCGGGCGGGACGCCCGCCACTAATGGCGCTGGGACGGCGGCGCTACAGTCCAGCCTCTTAAGACCTGCCAGAAAGCATGCTTCGTATCCCAGCGTGGAGGCGGTGTAGTGATCCGGGTGGCGGCCTTTCCAGTAGGGAAGGATGACCACTCGGGGGCGCTGCTCGCGCAGGACTCTCGCTACCTTCAGCTTGTTGTCCCAGGTGTTTTCTACGCGCCCGTCGGGGATGTCTAGCGCTCCTCGCCAGGTGGTTTTCAGGATGCGCGCGGCCTCGACCACTTCGCGTTCGCGGTCTTCTGCCGATCCGCGCGTGCCCATCTCGCCGCGTGTGAGGTCGAGAATGCCCGTGCGATAGCCGCGCTCGGCCATCTTGAGCAATGTGCCGCCGCAGGTCTGTTCTACGTCATCCCGATGGGCGGCGATGGCCATGATGTCGAGGGACGGACTATCTGAGGAACCGGTCGGAGCGGGCATGGTCAGTCGAGGTTCCCCTGTTCGATCACGATGTTTTCACGGACGATGAGTCGGTTTGCCGCCATTTCTTTCAAGGTCGGGAGAACACGGTTCACGTGCTCGTCGGTGTCGACGAAGGTGAGAATTACTGGCAGTTTACCGCCGGCGTCCACGATGTGCGACGCTTCCACTTTGTGCCGGCCAAGGAATCCGGCTACTGCGTGCAAAGCGGTGGCGGCGTAGACACCTTCCTTGCGCAGATAGTTCAAAACCTCCAAGTGCAGAGGTCGGCGATGCCACTGGTCGCCTTCGTTCAGATACATCGTGACTTGCACCGCCATTGCGTCTGGCATTCTACAGCACCCGCGCTAGCGCCATTCCCAACAGGACGGCCAGGCATGCGAGGACGTTATTGGCCATGAAATTCACAGCCATCAATGACCAATGGCCCTGCTCGAAGAAAACAACCGTCTCGTAGGCGTAGCTGGAGAAGGTTGTGTAGCCACCGCAGAAGCCAACCGCTATCAGCAGCCGCCAACGCGGGTCGACGATCGCGCGCTCAGTAGTCCACACGAGGACAAATCCGAGTACAAAACTTCCGATGACGTTGATGGCGAGCGTGCTGTAAGGGAAGACGGGACCGAACCAGCGGACCATTGAACGGCTCATCCAGTAACGCAGGTTGGCGCCGAGCACGGCCCCGGCAGAAATGGCTAGGAAGTCGAGCACGATGGAGTCCTCCGGAACATATGTTCTGGTAGGAGTTATCAGCCCCGAAGGGCGGTTATGGCGAACTCCATCGCCTTCGGGAAAGTTGTATCACAAGCGGGCCCCGCGAGCCCAGGCACGTGGTTGGCCGAAAAAGCCGACGGGCGGGGACGCCCCGTCGCTCCATCGACTGAGATCGATTTATGAAAACAACCAGGAAAGGAAAGCCGTGGTATAGTTGCAACGCGGTTGCAACTAAGGTATCTCATTTGTAAAATTGTAAAAAGTCGAGACTAGCCATGCCCTTGCCACAAACCGAAGCGCCCGGGCGTCTGCAGGCAGAATTGATGTCACGCGGGCTGCGCATGACGCGCCAGCGCCGCACCATCCTTAGCGTGGTTGAGACCGCCAAGCAGCATCTCGACGCCAGCCAGATCCTGCGCAAAGCGCGCAAACTCGATCCGCAGATCGACCGCGTTACGGTATACCGAACGCTGAACCTGCTCAAACGGCATGGCTTGATCGATGAGTTGGATCTCATGCATTTGCAGGGTGAAAAGCACTATTACGAACGCAGGCCGCAGCGCGACCACATCCATATGGCGTGCTTGCGGTGCGGGAAGATCACTGAATTTGAAAGCGACCTGTTCGACCGACTGAAGGGCCAGATCCAACGGGATTGCCGTTTCCACATCGTCGTGAGTCGCCTGGAAGTCGGGCGGATACTGCGGTGATTGTCGCGTAGCCTCGGCTGCCTAAAGCGTTGTTGCATCTAGTTGCAAACATCCTGAAACACAAAGTGCGCTGGGAGGATTGACGCATCCTGGGTGTGTGTCTAGGATCAGAGGGTAGATTAATGCAACCGAGTTGCATCTAGAGCTGGTGCAGGAAGACTCACTTGAAAAGAGCTCTCATCATTTTCGTGATCATTGCAAACGCTTATGTTTCCCGGGCGCAGGAGAGTCCGTACTTCGTTACGTACGATCATCACCTGGAAGAGCCCGGCAATCTGGAACTCGAGGTTTACACCACTTCGGGCATCCCGCGATCCGGGCAGGTGGCGTACGTGGCTCCGTACATGGAAATCGAATACGGGGTCACGGGCCGCTGGACTGCGGAACTTTACCTTGAGGGGCAAGGGACGGTGGGCGACAGCGCTGTTTTCACCGGGTGGCGGCTGGAAAACCGGTTCCGGCCCTTGAAAAGGGAACACTGGATCAATCCCGTTCTCTATCTGGAGTACGAGCGGACCAGTGAGGCCACCCGCATCCAGAAGGAAATTGTTGGGGGAGGCCCGGATGTAACGTCGCCGAACTCCGACCTGCAAGCCACCAAAAATCACGAACTGGAAATGAAACTGATTCTTTCCGGTACGACCCATGACTGGAACATTGCGGGGAACTTCATCACGGAGAAAAATCTGTCGCAGAGCGAAGGCTTTGAATTTGGATATGCCTTCGGAGTAGCGCGGTCGCTGGCAAGTTTAGCGTCCGGGAATCCGTGCCGTTTTTGCCGCGAGAACTTTATGGCCGGGATCGAGGTGTACGGTGGGTTGGGCACGACGGAAGAGGGTTTCAGCCCGCACAACACTGTTCATTATGTGGCGCCGGTGGTTTCGTGGCAGATCAGCGACAACGGTTCCTTGCGATTCTCGCCTTCGTTTGCGCTTACGCACGAAGGCAGCCCTGTGCTGCTTCGCTTTGGATACAGCTATGAGGTGCGTGGCTTCGGAAGTAAGCTCGCGCAATTGTTCGGAGGCAAGCATTGATACGACCGTTCTTGTGGGCCGTCGCCATGCTTACTTTACTGGCGGGTATGCTCCTGGCGCAGAATTCTGGGTACCATCAAGATCCCAACTGGCGAGCACCTGCCGATGCGGCGTCGCGTACTAATCCACTGGCGCGGAAGCCGGAAGCGGCCGCCGGGGGAGAGAAACTATTCAAAAGAAATTGCGTCGAGTGCCACGGACAAGATGGCGGAGGGCTCGCCAAGAAAAATTCGGCGGATCTTTTGCTGCCGGAAGTTCAGTCCCAGAGCGATGGCACCCTTTTCTGGAAACTCACGAATGGAAATACGGACCGAGGCATGCCGCCGTTCAGCCGATTGCCAGAACTCCAGCGGTGGCAACTGGTGCTCTACCTGCGCACGCTGCACCCGGTGCAGAGTGGGATGCCCAAGGACTCTTCGAAATAACTACACGATCGGCTCTCGATGGCGATCGGCCCACCACGCCCAGGGGACAACAATCCACATGCTCAACGCTCCCCAGGCCATCGACCGCTCGTTCGGAGGCGCTCCGGCGGCCAGGCTGGCAACCCACCCGAAGAACAGGAAAACCAGCAACGCCCACAAAGCATAGCGGCCAACCTTGTCGAGAGGGCGAGTGACGGAGAAGTAGAGCCACGCGCCGATCGCGAAGATTGCGACCTCGATCGCAGTTTCCAGCACCCAAAAATTCCAAAGTCCGAGCCCCACCTTCGGGCCACCCGGCCAGAGCGGGAGGTCGGGACGGTGCACCAGAAAATCGAGCACCCAGTGGCTGATCACCGCTAGTCCCATAACCAAGGCGGCGCGGCCGCTCCTGCGCAGGAGATAGTATCCGCCTGCCACTACGACGGACCAGACCGCCGCCATCAGAAGGCTATGCGTGATTGGGTAATCGTAGAAATCAAACGGGGACATGCGGGTGATTCCGGGCGCGATCCGCACATGCTCCATTCCGACTAGAAGGAGGATCGGCCAGAGGAGATCAAGAAATTGTGCGGCAAAGAAGAGGGATCCCAGTGAAGTACGCGGCGTCAGTTTCTTGGCGGCCAATGCCACACCAAAATGCCCGATGAACATGATGTTTACGTTAGCACGGTGCTCGCAGCTGCCCTGCAGCACGCAGAAGAAAAACGCCATCCCTGGGGATGGCGTTCTGTGGAGATTAGAGGGGAGGGCCTAGTCTGCAGCCGCATGGACCGCAGCTTTTTGTCCGATTTTTTCCGATCCGATCCGCATTCCATAGAACGACCGATACACGAATGCCACGGAAATGAGAAAGAACACTAGTGCCAGCCCATGGGTGAGGGCCGTGCCTTTTTCGGCGAGGGAGACTGCCAGTTCTACCGCCAACAGTCCAAAAAGGGTGGTGAACTTGATGACGGGGTTCAAGGCGACGGAGGACGTGTCCTTAAATGGATCGCCCACGGTGTCGCAGATGACCGTAGCCGCGTGCAGTTCCGTACCTTTCTGCTTGAGTTCAACTTCGACGATTTTCTTCGCGTTATCCCAAGCGCCACCTGCGTTGGCCATGAAGATTGCCTGGTAGAGGCCGAAGATCGCAATCGAAATCAGGTAGCCGATAAAGAAGAACGGCTCCACGAACGCAAAGGCGAGCGTGCCGAAGAAGACGGCCAGGAAGATGTTGAACATGCCCTTCTGCGCGTACTTGGTGCAGATTTCCACGACCTTCTTGCTGTCGCTCACGGAAGCCTTCTCCACGCCTTCGAGTCGGATGTTGGCCTTAATGAATTCGACCGCACGATACGCGCCGGTGGAAACCGCCTGGGTTGACGCCCCGGTGAACCAGTAAATCATGGCGCCGCCCGTGATCAGGCCAAGGACGAATGGAGCGTGCAGCAATGACAGCTTGTTCACGTCCGAGGTCAGTCCGTTGGTGAGTGCCATGATGATCGAAAAGATCATGGTGGTCGCCCCCACGACTGCGGTGCCGATCAGCACCGGCTTGGCGGTGGCTTTGAAGGTGTTGCCCGCGCCGTCGTTCTCCTCCAACATGTCTTTCGCGCGCGAGAAATTCACGTCGAAGCCAAAGTTTTTGCGTATGTCCTGCTCGACGTTGGGCACATGCTCGATCAGCGACAGTTCGTAAACGGACTGGGCATTGTCAGTGACGGGGCCATAGGAATCCACCGCGATCGTGACAGGTCCCATGCCGAGGAATCCGAACGCCACCAGGCCGAAGGCAAACACGGCCGGAGCCAGCATCAAAGCCACGGGGAACATGGTGCTGAAGTAGTAGGCGACGGACATCAGCGAGACCATGGCAAGCCCAAGCCAGTAGGCGGAGAAATTTCCGGCGACAAATCCGGAGAGAATTCCCAGCGAAGCGCCGCCTTCTTGCGAAGACGTGACCACTTCGCGCACGTGCCGGGATTCAGTAGAGGTAAACGCTTTGACGAGTTCCGGGATCACGGCTCCCGCCAGCGTTCCACAGGAGATGATCGAGGCCAGCTTCCACCAGAGGGTGGAATCGCCGCTGAGGTCCGGGATAATTACGGCCGATACGACGTAAGTCAGCGCGATCGAAACGATTGACGTGATCCACACCAGCGAGGTCAGGGGCGCCTCGAAGTTCATGCGGTCGACATTGCCGAAGCGCGCCTTGGCGATAGCGCCGTTGATGAAGTAAGCGGCCGCACTCGATACCAGCATCATGATGCGCATCACGAAGATCCAGACCAGCAACTGCACCTGAATGGTCGGGCTCTTCACGGCAAGGAGAATGAACGTGATGAGCGCGACGCCAGTCACGCCATAGGTTTCGAAGCCATCGGCCGACGGTCCAACCGAATCACCTGCGTTGTCGCCCGTGCAATCCGCGATGACACCAGGATTGCGGGCGTCGTCCTCCTTGATCTTGAAGACGATCTTCATCAGGTCGGAGCCGATGTCGGCGATTTTGGTAAAGATGCCGCCCGCGATGCGCAGAGCCGCGGCTCCCAATGACTCGCCGATGGCAAAGCCGATGAAGCAGGGGCCGGCATAGTCGCCGGGAATAAAGAGCAGGATGAAGAGCATGATCAGAAGCTCAACGCTGATCAACATCATGCCGATACTCATGCCGGCTTCCAGGGGAATGTGCGAAATCGGGTAGGGCTTGCCTCTCAGTCCAGCGAACGCCGTCCGCGAGTTCGCGAAGGTGTTGACGCGGATACCAAACCAGGCCACGCCATAGCTGCCTGCGATTCCGATCAGGCTGAACAGCAGGATGATGGGCAGGGTTACGGCGATCGATTTGCCCGGGACCGGGGAGAGCCATCCGAAATAGACCGCGATGATGACCGCAATAAAGGTCCAAAGGAGAAGGATGAATTTTCCCTGGGTGAACAGGTAGGTCTTGCAGGTCTCGTAGATCAGTTCCGAGATCTCGAGCATTGCTTTGTGCACAGGCAGGTTCTTAAGTTTGGTGTAGATGGCCATCCCGAACAGAAGGCCAAACACGCAGAATAAGAGTCCGATCATGAGAAGCTTGTGGCCGTCTATTCCGCCCACGAAGGTGACCTGCGAGAGATCAGGAAGCTTGAGCGAAGCTTCGCCGCCGGCAGTTTCGCCGGATGCTTGTGCAAGGGCGGCGGTAGACGACAGGAGAAATGCCAAAACCCAAGTGGAAGTCTTGCGAATTCGGCAACCTACGGACGTAGCGGTAGCTATCCAGGTGCGCATCGAGGAGTCCTCCGAGATGAAAAGCGTCGACGGGATTAAAAGGTGTCTAGTGCCTCTTTACCGGGGATGCGAACTGTCTTGACGCACTTTTTGACAGCTTTGACATTCGCATGGCCGGGGTTCCGAACACGCTTCCACTGCAAGACATGAAATAGGAGTGCTGAGCTTGGCCGCGTCGGATTTCCGTTTGCTTCAGGCAGCATTCAGGAAGAGGTAAAAGGTCCCGAGGCAGCCCTTTGCGCAAACGGATTTTTATAGCATGCCCGCAGAGGCGGGTCAAACCCTCGAAAGGAGACTATCCGGTCGTATTCATCGTACCTACAGGTTGGAACCGCAGCGGGGAGTTGCAGGGTTTGGAGCGAGGTCAACCGAAGGTAATGCGCATCAGTATTCTCAGATGGCAACTGCTTTGGTATGATGAGGATGTTCGCAAATAACAAGACCGCGTTACGACACTCCTCAGTAGCTCAATGGCAGAGCATCCGGCTGTTAACCGGAGGGTTGTAGGTTCGAGTCCTACCTGAGGAGCCATTCTTTTTTCACGCCACCGGTTGGCTCTCCCCACCTCGGCTTTCGGCTCCGTCAAAAAACCTTCCGTGTACAGATTTTTCCGTAGCCCCTTTTTGACGTTTTTGGGATAAGACATTCCAGGGTTTTTGGGCATCCACAGGGACGCGAAATCATACGTTCGTATGGGGGACTGGGACTTATCGGGGACCGCGCCAAACCCGTGAAGAGCAAAAATTTACATACTTAGAGCGATGAGGCCGAGAAAAGGCTTGGACAAGTGCCAAGGATGATTTATTTTCTCGGGCATCAGATTTTTGGGGATCACGGGGCGCACGCACTGGAGTGGCCAGTTAGCTTAAATCCGGCAGGCAACGCGGTGTTCAGGGTTCACGCCGCGCTACCCACCCAAGCCCAACGACACACTCTCTCCCCTTGAGCGATTCGGTACTCCGACCGCGCAGCCTCGAGGTCCCAGAGGGTTCCAGCCGTGAAATCACCTTTCTGTCTCCGGCTTCTGGTGGTGGTCTACCTTGTTGTGTCTTGCGGAACTCTTTCCGCTCTCACGCCTCAGACCGCTGACGATTCTCACAGCTCTGCCCCGATTGCTAAAAACGAAATGGTCGGGAACGTGACTGAACTCGGCGTCCCCGGACCTCTGCGTTCCTTCCTGCGTATGGCGGGAATCAGCCAGAAGATTACGGCTGTCGACGTCATGCCGCTTCTGGCCCGAAATATTTATATGCAGGGCTATGAGGGCGGAAACCGTCCCACGGAGTTTCTCGTTCTCTTGAATCGCTATGTGCAGCAGGCCAGAGATTTAGCCACGTTGGCGTCCAACGGCGGCGTGATACGGGTTGCGAATTGCGAGGAAGCCAAGCCGCTGCTGAAGATTCTTGGCTATCGGGTGCGCGAGGAATGCGGGAAAAACGATACCGCACTGGAAACTGCGGAACCCGAGCGCGCCTTCGTCACCATCGATTCGGGATTTCCCTTGGCTGCGCTGGAACAAACGCTTCAGGGTGGGAAGGCGTTTGAATATCCGTATCCGATGACGCGCGTGCCGATTTTCTTTTCAGAGTCGGAGTGGCTCGCGGCTGGAAACAAGAAAGACCAGCGTTACAGCAAGGATCTTATCGACACTCTGCTGCACGATCCCGAAATGGCGCGACTGTACTGGGCGTTCTCGCGGCTTGATCCGGAGACTCGCGACGCGCTGCAGCACACCGTTGGGCTTAGGGAACTTCTGCCGGATGCGGCGGTTCTGGATTTCTACGGAAGTTATATCTGCCTCCGCTCCGGTCACGTGCTCGTACCGGGTGGGGAGAACGCGGTTCCGGCGTGGAAGAGCCTGGTGGGCGCCAATCCCGATTCGCCAAAGGAATTCGTGCGCGCGCTCCTCTCGAAAGATATGGGCTGGATGGCGGCTTACTTTGACGTGTTGTCTCGGACGAGCCGCACCCAGCAGGCGCGCTTCACGGAAGGGAAGAGGCTACGAACGTTCTATGACGCTTTACGCGCGGCCGATCCCAATGCCAGCGCCACGAAGGGTGCGTTCCGTCCAGCGCCTGGGTTGCTTTTGCTCGTCACGCGGCAGCAATGGGATGCCGATGGCGAACCGCATGTTCCCGGTGGGGTGGCGGTCTGGAAAGACATTCTTCGCCAGAAGAGCGACTCAAAGCTGGTGCGTGATTGGGGCAAGCGTGCCAATCGGCTGAGCACGCCCGAACAACTTCTGCAGGCGATGTTCGCTCTTACACGTGCGACCACCGACAGCGGCCCGTTACAGGCGTACTTGATGCTGAGTGAACTGGACATGCGGCGTCCCGAACAACGCCGCTTGGCGCCCGAGACGGTGAAACTGCTGGCGCGCAAATTCGAATTGTTCAGCGACCAGTATCGGGTGTTTGCGGAGTTTCCCGAACTGACGGATGCCTCGCTGGAAACCTTTTTGGATGTCGCGAACAGCGTGGATCACATCGACAACACTGCGCTGCGTGGCAATGCGTTGGGGACGATGCAGGCCAACCTGGGAATCTGGCAAATCCTGGCCCGCCAAGACCAGATTCCGGCAGCGCGCCTGAACGAATCGTGGCAGGGAGCGATTAAGCCCTTTGCCAAGATTCGCAATCAGGCGCAAGTGTATGAGGCCGGCTACGCGTCGATCGGCGAAGTGTTACGCGCGGCGACGGGCAAACCGCGAACATCTCAGAGTGAACTCATCGAACTGCTGGCCAGCCCGCGGCAGTCCAACCCCGACGCAAAGAAAGCGCACGACGATGTCGCTAACGCGATGCGTACAGTGCTCGACAGTCAGCGCCTGGTATCGCTTGACGTGATTCACGGGCTTGGCCAAGGACTGCAGGAGAAGCTCCAAGGCAAACCCGTCGACCCATCGCTGCAGGGTTTCGCCGAGCAGCTTCGCGAATTCGAGATGCCGCGGCCCATATTCAAGGGCAGTGAGCGCAGTGAGTGGGCGGCGGGAATCTACAACAACAGCCACACCGATGCTGAAATGCGCGCGGACGTGGGGAAGGTCC
The DNA here is from genome assembly GCA_963745435.1 of uncultured Acidobacteriota bacterium. GTDB lineage: Bacteria > Acidobacteriota > Terriglobia > Terriglobales > Acidobacteriaceae > Gp1-AA133. Next base: position 12,083 of record CAVUXK010000018.1, read on the forward strand.
TTTCGTCAAATGCGTCTCACGGACAAATCGAGGAAGCTCTGGGCCAACTCGCTTCCTTCCAGCGCGACACGCTCGTTGGTTTGAACTACGCGTACTACGCACCGCCCGGGGCGCAAGCACTGCAAAATAATCCGCTGCTGGTACGTTCCCACGATTTCTCGGCCGAGACCGTTGGCGGCATCAAGGCCGTGTGGCAGTCTTCGCATTTGTTTGGCGAGGGTTCGCCCGCCGGTGGAGGGGCGCACCTGGTCGGATCGCTGGCTGATCTTCCTTATGTGCTGGCTGAGATTGAACAGGATTTCATCGTTCCTGAAAATGTGCAGGCCTTGATCTGGCGCGAGTTAGTGCCCGGACTGATGACGAGTGCTGTTCTGCCTCGCTGGTGGGGAATTGGAGGGAGCGAACTGCACGCCATCACCTTGTACCAGAAGTCCGGTGAGGAGCTGCTCGCTTCTGCCGCACAGAAACCAGAGTTGCGCGAGAAGGTCATGGTGATTCTGGCGGACCGGATGACGCCGCAGCGATCCGAGCGCGTGGAGCGGGAACTGCGTACTGGGCACGTGGAAGATGCCATGGCCCAGGTGACGCCGGCCGACACCTTATATCTGGCAGCAGAATTCAGGCGGCGTTCCCCGGATGTGAAGGATGCATGGGGCGCGGCTGGCAAAGAGCTGGATTCGCTTTCCCAGGAGCACGCTGACGAAATTGATTGGTCGCGTTTGTCGAGGGATTTTGGAGTTCCACATCCGACGCTGGCGCAGACCTACACTCGCGAGCTGTTGAACATGGCGCCCGTGCCTGCATTCGCGGGGTATTCAAGCCGGCTGCTTGCTGAGTCGTGGGATTCGGGCAATTTGTACTGGGCTCGGTTGGCAGACGAAACCGGTGCCTCTCCGGAAGTTCTAAACCGCCTGGTGCCGGAGCTGACCCGGCGCATGGTGGAAAAGGTGTTTGCCACTGACTTTGAGGATTGGCCGGCGTTGGTGCGAGCTTTGCGTGAGACGGGCGACGAGTTTCGACACAATAAAGTCGCCGTGGTAAATGCGGGTGGAAATTCTCCCGCTCGCTGAGTCGCTGTTGGGGAAGTGGAGAGTTCCGATGATGCAAGATCAGGAAAAACGGGTCCAACGATTCAAACTGGCAGCGCGCGTGGCGTTGCTGAGTGCAGCGCTCCTGCTGTTGCTCTCCGGCGCGGGCGATCGCATCGCTGCGCAAGACAGCCCTCACATTCACGTGGTCGTGAACATGGTGCAGCTGAACGTGGCTGTGACCGACAAAAATGGAAACTACATCACAGGCCTTCGACCTGAGAATTTCACGATCACGGAAGACGGAATCCCGGAAAAACTTGCGACGTTTGCCGAAGGCAACGGCCCAACGCGTGCTTTATTTGAGCTGGCGCAAGGCGACAAGCCGGGCAAGGGATCGGAAAGCGGAGATCCACCGAGCCCGAACGAAGCCGCGGGCGGTCCCATCACACTGGACTCCCTGGTGGCGGGAGCCAACGTTTTTATTTTGTTCGACACCAGCAACTACATGTATCGCGGTTTTGTTTTTGCGCAAGACGCGATCGCAGATTTTGTCCGGTCTCTCGACACGGCCGACAAGATCGCTCTTTACTCTTACAGCCGCGACCTCTCACGGGTAGCCACGCTGACACCCGATCGCGGCCAGGTGCTGCGCGCGGTTCGCACAACGGTGGCCGGCGATGAGGCGGCGCTTTACAACACCCTGCTCTTAACGCTTCGGGATGCCTCGCAATACAAAGGCCGGAAAGTGGTAGTGGTGTTCTCTAACGGTCCAGACAATTCCAGCGTGATACCTCCGGAAGACGTGGCTGAGTTGGCGCAATCGGCGGGTATTTCCGTCTACATGATCAGTACGCAGCAAGCGAAGCTGGAGCCAGTCTCGACTGCTGTCTTTGAGCGCATGACAGCGGCCACCGGCGGGAAAGCGTATTTCGCCAAGAACTGGAAAGATGAGAAACGCGCTTTCGCGTCCATTCGTGATGACCTTGCACATCTCTATTCACTAAGCTACTACCCTCGCGCAAATCCCAATCGCGGCTGGCGTGCGATCACGGTGCGCCTGGTGGGCGATGAAAACAAGAAGTACCACGTGAGAACTCGAACTGGTTACCGGCTCGCTCCCACACGGTTTGCGTCCGACACGGCGAGCGCCGAGTCCCGGCCGGAGGCAGCGCCGCCCGCACAGCCGTAGGGTTTTCCGGTCCGACACACGGAAGTCTCTGCTCTTTCTGTATGTGCGAGCGCCGTTTCGGCGCGTTCAGACAGCGCCGCGCCCATGCTATCCTCAGGGTTACTCCCCTCTGGACCTGGTAGGTCCATTCACCATCGATCAGGAGATCAAAATGTTGCGTGCAGCAATCGTGCGTAGCCTATGTTTGGGACTGCTTTGCGGAGCCGCGTCGCTCGCCATCGCTCAGGATTTTTCGGCAGACGTCTTCAACGTCACTGCCAAAGACGCATCCAAATCGGGCAAGGTGTACGTGAAGGGCGCGAAGATGCGCATCGATCGCGGAGAAGCGAGTCCGGAAGAGTCGACTCCACTTGTGCTGGTCGACGCCGAGAGCCACACGGCGACCATTATTGATGCGGCGAATCATGCCTACATGAAGGCCGAGGTCGGCCCCGAGCAGGGGCTTTCATTTTTCCGTTTGAAAGATTCGAACAATGCTTGCGCCGATTTCGAGAAGATGGCCAGCATGGGCGGTTGCAAGAAAGCAGGGAACGATACAGTCGGCGGACGCCAGACGGTGAAATACAGCGGCAAGTCTGATGACGGAAAGCCGGTGACGATGTGGGTCGACTCTGAGGTGAACTTCGTCGTGAAATGGCAGACCAAGGCTGGGGAAATCGGCGAGCTTAGAAATATCAAGGTTGCGTCTCAGGCCGACAGCCTCTTCCAGGTGCCGTCAGGATTTCATAACGCAGTGAAGGCAGCCGACGGCGACGAAGCGAAAGAGGATACAAAGAGCGATAGCAACAAAGACGAGGCGCCAGCTACGAAAGAAGAGCCTCCATCAACGCCTCAGTAAGCTGAGAGACCTGGCGACTTACGGCGAGGTTACTATTGCGTAGTGACTTCGCGGGCGTCGATGAAGCTGATCGACCGTACGAAGCCAATTGTGGATGACTGTTAGCCTCGGAAACAGGCCATTTTGCTTGACAAGCCGAGCTATGCATGGTGTAGTTTTACAGCCTCCCGCTAACCTTCTTAGTTCTGGATTAGACGGGCTCTAGAAGTTAGAAACGAACCGCTCCCCCTGCGGTCGGTATAGAAAAACTCCCCATCTTGAAGTGCAGGACGAGGACGCTGAGCCTGTGGGCGTCAGCATCTCTGGAGCTTTGCATCGATGGCAATGTTGCGCGGTTTGCCGAACCTTGCAGTGAGGATGCCTGTGCTGCGCGACTCGCGCATAGCGGCACGGGCCTCTCAGTCGCTTGGGGCCGATCCAAATCAAGCTTCCGCCACTCCATCGGAACGCAGACCTTTCCATCTGCTAATTGCAGGCTTTGAAGCGCTGGACCTAGTGAATGTGGGCTTGGTGGTCACGAGCGCCTCCGGCCAATTGCTGCTCGCCAATCGCACGGCCGAAGAGATTCTGAAACTGCGCGACGGAATTGAACTCGGACCTACCGGCCTGGTGCGGACTTCTCTGAAATGCACGCCCAGCTTGAATTCATTGATGGATACCGTGATTAAAGCGGGAGCCGGCTTGCGGGATTCCGTGCTTCCGGTGCGGCGGCCCTCCGGGAAACGTTCCTTGACCGCGGTAGTGCGCGCAGTGGAAGGCGCGAGTGCAGACTCCGATCCGTTGTCGCCGGCGACCTTGTTGTTCATTCTGGATCCCGAAATTTCGGTCGAGACTGTCGAAACAGAGTTGCGACAGCTTTATGGTCTTACGTCGACCGAGGCGAGCCTGGCCAACCTGTTGATGGAAGGCAAAGCGCTGGATGACTGCTGCAAGATTCTCGACATTCGCCGCTCCACGGCGCGCACCCACCTGCAGCATCTTTTCGAAAAAGTTGGCGTCCAGCGGCAAAGCGAACTCGTTTCGCTCCTTTTAAAGAGCATTGGGTTGGTGGGTTCCGCCGGCCGAGCCGCCACCCGCAACTCCCATCGGAAAACCAACCGGTAGTATCCCGTCGCATTTCATTCCCGATAGCCGCCTGAAGCACTCCTTGCCATCAAGCTGTAGACGAAGTGCCTTCACGTGTCGACCTCGTGGTTGCTTCGAGATGCATTGGAAAGCGACATGGCTAGAAACGCGGCGAAACCAGTCTCTCCACGAAAGAAGTCAGAAAAATCCATCAGAAGCTCCGCCGGTCCCGGGAGTGCAAAAGATTACTCCTTAGGTCCGGGCGATTTGCATAAGTCATTGATTATTAACCTGTTAAAGGATGTGCAAAGAGATTCAAGAATAGAAAAGACTCGTGCTAGAATAGCTGCTCAAGTATCCTCCTCCCCCGAGACCGACGAGGAGCGATCCAATCGATGTTTCGTAAAACCTTTCTGCTTTCACTAGCCCTTTCACTCACATCATTCTCGACCCTGCCCGCGGCGGCTCAAGCGAAGCTCACAGCTGCGCAGGTGGTGGAGAAAAACATTGCAGCTCGCGGCGGCGCCCAAGCGTGGCACGGCGTGCAGACCATGTCATGGTCTGGAAAGCTGGACGCCGGCGCTGGGGATTCCGTAGCGCGCAGCCGCCGTTTCGCCCAGAATCAGGGCCACCTGAACCGCATGACTCACGAGAACGTGGCCGATGACAAGACAGACAATCAGGTCCAGCTGCCGTTCAAGCATGAAATGAAGCGGCCGAACAAATCGCGCACCGAAGTCGAATTTGCCGGCAAGACGGCAGTGCAGGTATTTGACGGATCCAACGGCTGGAAGGTTCGTCCTTTCCTGAATCGAAACGACGTTGAGCCTTTCTCTGCCGATGAGGCAAAAATGGAGAGCCAGGAGCCCGGCATCGGTGGCTATCTGGTCGACTATGCCGCAAAGGGTTCGAAAGTGGACCTCGACGGCATGGAGAAGGTGGAAGGCCGCGACGCCTATAAGCTGAAGGTCACCACCAAGACAGGTAACGTCAAGTACGTGTGGGTCGATGCGCAGAACTTCCTGGACGTGAAGGTTTCCGGCGAGCCGCGCCGCATGGACGGCAAGATGCACAATGTTTACGTGTATCAGCGGGATTTCCGCGACGTGCAGGGCGTGAAAGTGCCTTTCGTTCTGGAGACCGCAGTCGACGGATATCGTGAGACTCATAAGACGGTGCTCGAGACGGTGGCTGTGAATCCGAAGCTTGATGATTCGGTGTTTACCAAACCTCAAGCGAAGTAGTTGAGTGATTGGACGGAGGCGCTCGCATTGAGCGCCTTCGCCGAAACTGCAGGACAATGTGCAAGCTTCGCGGCGGCGTCCATCCCGCTCCCCCCGACAGCACGCCCGTGGTGATCAAATTGCTCCCCTCATTTCCTGCTGGTTGGCAGTGATGTACATCCCAGACACGGTTCGTCGCAGGGAGTAAGCTTTCCCTGCCGAGATTTGTGGTAGTTCGTAATTGCGGGGCAGAAATCATGAATAAGCCGGCTGTTGTCGGTTCCTTGGTCATTATCGCTGTGGGCGCCTTCATTGCAGGACGCTTTACAGGAAAATCCAGCTCGAACAATCAACCTGCTGCCAAACGGATTCTTTACTACGTCGACCCTATGCACCCGGCGTACAAGTCCGACAAACCGGGGACGGCGCCGGATTGCGGTATGGCTCTCGAACCAGTGTATGAAGGTGACAATCTCGCGGCTAAGATCCAGTTGCCGGCGGGCGCGGTTGCCATCACGCCGGAGCAGCAACAGTTGATCGGAGTGCGCGTCGAGAAAGTTGAAAAGAACTCGGGTTCGCGCGTGATTCGCACGACCGGCCGCGTGGCACCCGACGACAATCGCGTGTTTCGGCTCATGGCCGGCACCGACGGATGGATTCGCGACCTGCAGGACAACCCTGCCGGAACCGTGGTGAAGAAAGACCAGATGCTCGCGACGTTCTTCAGTCGTGAGTTCCGTAACGCGGAGCAGGCGTACCTGGGTTCGCTCGCCAGCATTGACCGCGTGAAGGGAACGCGGGACGGTGAAGACACGCGGTTGAGCGATTCGAGCGTCCGTGTGAATGAAGAACAACTCCGGACGCTGGGCATGGGTGAGCCACAGATTCGTGAACTGGCGAAAACGCGCCAAGTGACAGGCGACATCGCACTGGTCGCACCGGTCGATGGAATCGTACTTGCGCGCTCGATCACTCCGCAGCAGCGCTTCGAGAAGGGAACGGAGTTCTACCGGATTGCGGACCTAAGCAGGGTGTGGATCTTTGCCGACGTTTTCAGCGACGCAACCGCGACCTTGCGGCCGGGATCGAAGGCGACGGTTCTGATTCGCGAACTGGGAAAAACAGTTACCGCCACCGTCAGTGACAGCCCGCCGCTTTTTGATGCGACTTCGCGCACCTTGAAACTGCGCCTGGAAACTGACAATCCGGGGATGTTCCTGCGCCCCGACATGTATGTCGATATCGAATTCCACGCGCCGGCGCCGAACGGAATCTCTGTTCCGGCGGAGGCGATCCTCGACAGCGGGATGCAGAAGATTGTTTACCTTGAAACGAGCGATGGAGTATTCGAGCCGCGCCCGGTGGAACTTGGCGGGTCGTTCGGAAATCGCGTGACCGTGAAGCGCGGCCTGGCTGAAGGCGATCGCGTAGTCACTTCGGGCAACTTCCTGATTGATTCTGAGAGCCGCATGAAGCCGGACGCCCTGCGCAGCGTGAATGAAAAGCGGGACGCTTCCGGGCACGGCTCGCAGGTCAATCAATCCAGCCTGACCGATCCCGTGTGCGGCATGTCCATTGATCGCGAGAAGTCAATCGCGGGTGGACACAAGGAAGCCTTCCGTGGGGAGACGTATTACTTCTGCTCCGATAAGTGCCACAAGCAATTCATGGAAGATCCTGCGAAGTACATCGATGATCGGTTGAGGAGCGCCGCAGATCCCGGAACGGGGCGCGCGAATGATTAACCGGCTCATTACCTTTTCGGTCAAGAACAAGTTCCTGATTTTTGCATTCGTGGCGGCGGCCTGCATCTGGGGCACCTGGTCCATGATGCATCTGCCGCTCGACGCTACGCCGGACCTGAGCGAAACCCAGGTCATCATTTTGTCTCGCTGGGATCGTAGTCCCGACATCATTGAAGACCAGGTCACGTATCCCATCATCAGCGCGATGACCGGCGCCCCGAAGGTCAAAACCGTTCGCGGCATCTCGGATTTCGGTTTCTCTTACGTTTATGTAGTGTTCGAAGAAGGCACGGATATCTACTGGGCTCGCTCGCGGACGCTCGAGTATCTCTCGTCCGTCAATTCACGGCTGCCGCAGGGCGTGAAGACAGAACTCGGCCCGGACGCCACCGGCCTGGGCTGGGTCTTTCAGTACGTATTGAAGGATCAATCCGGCAAGCACAGCCTCGCGGAGCTTCGCTCCTATCAGGATTGGTATCTGAAGTACTACCTGAAGGCCGTGCCGGGAGTTGCGGAAGTCGCTTCTCTGGGCGGATTCACACAGCAGTATCAGGTGAACGTCGATCCGAATCGCTTGCGTTCGTACGGCATCCCGATCTCTCGAGTGGCTGATGCAGTGCGCAGCGGAAACAGTGAGACCGGTGCACGCCTGCTGGAGTTTGGTGGCGCGGAGTACATGATTCGCGGGCGCGGGTACGTCAAATCCCCGCAGGACATCGAAGACATTGTTTTGACCGACCAGGGCGGCACGCCGATTCGCATTAAAGATATCGGCGAAGTCGTCCTGGGCCCAGATATCCGGAGGGGTGCCGCCGATCTCGATGGTACGGGTGAGGTCGTGTCGGGCATCGTGATCATGCGCGAAGGCAGCAACGCGCTGGAGGTGATCGATCACGTAAAGGCCCGCCTGAAAGAAATCGAACCGGGAATGCCCTCCGGCGTGAAGGTCGTTCCGATCTATGACCGGTCGGAACTCATCCGCCGGGCCATCTCGAATGCGCGATCCACGCTCATCGAGGTCGTGATCACCGTCGTCATCATCATCCTGATCTTCCTGTGGCATTTCCCCAGCGCGGTCATCCCGGTGGTGACCATCCCGGTGGCAATTTTGATCACGTTCATCCCGCTGCACTACGCGGGCGTGAGCATCAACATCATGTCGCTCGCTGGACTGGCCATCGCCTGCGGCGAGTTAGTCGATGCGGCCATTGTTGTGGTTGAGCAAACCCACAAGAAGCTCGAGATCTACGAGCGCTCCGGCCAGCCCTTCAAGTACGAAGAAGTCATTCTCGAAGCCGTCAAGGAAGTCGCCGGGCCGACGTTCTTCGCGCTGCTCGTGATTGCCGTGGCATTCCTGCCGGTGCTGGTGCTGGAAGGGCAGGAAGGGAAGCTGTTCCGTCCGCTGGCTTATACCAAGAACTTTGCCATGCTCGTGGCCGCGGTGCTGGCGCTGACGCTCGATCCCGCGCTTCGTTTGCTTCTGGTTCGAAAGCCACGCGCTTTGGGCCTTGAGCAGAACTGGTGGCAGAAGTTCACAGGCGTTCTGCTCGGGGGCAAGATTCGTCCTGAGGAGAAACACCCGATTACCGGTCCGCTCATGCGCGTGTACGACCCGGTTGTTCGTTGGACGCTGCGGTGGAAGACGCAGGTGATCGTTGGGGCCGTCGTGATCGTTCTGCTGACGGTTCCACTCTTCTGGAAGATCGGGTCTGAGTTCATGCCGCCGCTCGAGGAGGGCTCGTTCCTTTACATGCCCACCACCATGCCGGGCATCTCGATCGCCGAGTCTCAGCGCTTGCTGCAGGTGACGGACGGCATTCTGAAGCGTTTCCCGGAAGTGGAACACGTGCTTGGAAAGACGGGCCGCGCCGACAGCGCTACCGATCCCGCACCGCTTTCGATGCTCGAGACGGTAATCGTGCTGAAACCGCACTCGCAGTGGCGGCATACGCATACCTGGTATTCGTCTTGGGCGCCGAACTGGATGCTGCCCGCGCTCCGTCACATCACGCCCGACAATATTTCGGATGCTCAGTTGGTTTCGGAGATGAATGAGGCGCTGAAAATCCCGGGCCTCTCCAACTCCTGGACAATGCCGATCCGCGGCCGCATCGAAATGCTGACCACCGGGATTCGCACGCCGGTAGGACTGAAAATTCAAGGCGCGGATGTTAAACAGATTCAGGAGATCGGCCGTCAAGTGGAAGCTGTGTTGTCGGGTGTGCCCGGGACGCGGAGCGTCTTCTCGGAGCGCACGGGCGACGGCTACTTCCTCGATGTCACGTGGGATCGCAAGGCGCTGGCGAGCAACGGCCTGTCGATTGAAGACGCGCAGAATGCGTTGTCGACGGCGGTCGGCGGCGAAAACATCAGCACCACGATCGAAGGGCGCGAACGGTACCCGATCAACGTCCGCTATAAGCGTGACTTCCGCTCCGACATTGACGCCCTCGGCCGTGTGCTGGTGACGGCGAACGGGGAGAAGCAGATCCCGCTATCGGAGCTGGCGACCATCCGCATGCTGAACGGGCCAGCGATGATTCGCAACGAAGACGGGTTGCTCACCGGGTATGTCTACGTCGATCTGGCCGACCGGCCGCCGGGCGACTACGTGGCGCAAGGGCGGGTGGAGCTGCAGAAGAAGTTGCGATTGCCGGCGGGTTACAGCGTGCTTTGGAGCGGTCAGTATGAGTCCTCCGAGCGCGTGCGGCAGCGCCTGATGCTGGTCGTTCCCGTGACCCTGGGGATCATCCTGTTCCTGCTTTATTTCAACACGCGGTCGATGGTGAAGACCGCGATCATCATTCTCGCGGTGCCGTTCTCCGCCGTGGGCGCACTGTGGATGGTTTACCTGCTTGGCTACAACATGAGCATCGCGGTCTGGGTAGGCATCATCGCCCTGCTGGGGATCGACGCCGAGACGGGCGTGTTCATGTTGTTGTATCTCGACCTCGCATACGAAAAGGCAAAGCGAGAACATGCGCGTTTGACCCGTACGCAACTCTACGAGGCGATTGTCGAGGGAGCAGCCAAGCGGTTACGCCCCAAGTTCATGACCTTCGCCACGATGAGCATCGGCCTGGTGCCGATCCTGTGGGCTACGGGAGCTGGATCAGCGATCATGAAGCGCATCGCTGCGCCCATGGTCGGTGGCATCGTCACCTCGTTCCTGCTGGAGTTGCTGGTGTACCCGGCGATCTACGCGTTCTGGCGCGAGCGTGAGCTTCATCCCGAGGCTGACAGCGAGTTGGCCGGAGGGTCCAGAGCCACCACGTCGTACCTGGAGTTGGGCACTATCAAGAACCGCGCAGCGGTTCCCGTTTCCTCCGCCGAGTAGGGTAGGGGCGCTAGTTCGGCGCCCCGCGCTCTCAGCGCAATCCGCAAATTTCATTCACAACCTGCAATAGTTGCGGTCAAACATGGCATTGACACCGTGACGGTCGGCCCTTAGCATCCCCAAATCGGCGGCTGTCGCGCTTTGCGGCATGGTTCGCCCGGGAGTTCTTTCAGCTATGAGCCTGCGTGATTTTCTATCAAAACAGTTCATCGATGTTATTGAGTGGGTTGAGCCTGCGGATGGTGTTCTCGCGTACCGCTATCCGATGCAGGATCGTGAAATTCAGAACGGCGGCAAGCTGACTGTTCGCGACTCGCAGATGGCCGTCTTCGTGAACGAAGGGCGTGTCGCCGATGTGTTTGGGCCTGGGCTTTACACGCTGGATACGCACACGCTGCCCATCCTGACCAACCTCATGAACTGGGACAAGGCATTCAAGTCTCCGTTCAAGTCGGATGTGTATTTCTTTGTCACGCGCCTGCAAACGAATCAACATTGGGGCACGCAGAACCCGATCACGATTCGCGACAAGGAATTTGGCGCGATCCGCCTGCGGGCGTTCGGAATTTATACGTATCATCTGGCCGACCCTAAAGTTTTCTACACGAAGATCAGTGGAACGCGAGATGCGTACGGAGTGGCTGATCTCGAGGGCCAGCTTCGCAACACGATCGTGGGCCGTATCACCGATACGTTCGCCGGAAGCCAGGTCCCATTCCTCGACATGGCGGCGAACCAGGTGGCGCTTTCGGAGAAAATCGCCGGGCAGTTGAAGCCTGCCTTCACCGACCTCGGCCTCGTGCTCGACAGTTTCGTCGTCGAGAATCTGTCGCTTCCCGACGAACTGCAGAAGATTCTCGATCAGCGCATCGGCATGAACATGGTCGGCGACATGGGCCGCTACACGCAGTACCAGGTGGCGCAATCGATTCCCATTGCGGCGGCGAACGAGGGCGGCGGCGCGGCGGGAGTGGGCGCGGGTCTGGGCGCCGGGCATGGCCATGGGCCAAGCCATGATGGATGCGATCAAGAAGGGAAGCGCGAGCGCCGGCAGCGAAGGCGGTGCTGCGGCTGCCGGTGGCGCGGTTGCCGCTGGGACCGAAGCCAAGTTCTGCCTGAACTGCGGCAAGTCGATCCCGAAGGTCAGCAAGTTCTGTCCGAATTGCGGTCAAGCTCAGCCGTAAGCGCATTCACGCATGAACGGAATCGAGTGGATCGTTGAAGCTCATGGTTGCTCGGCCGCATCTCTGGCCGACTTGTCTTTGCTGCGCGGCCTGTTCGAGCGGATCATTGCCGACCTGAAGCCTTCGGCCGGTAGGCGAGACCCAGTGGCATCAGTTTCCTCAGACCGGTGGAATTACCGGGCTGTGCCTGCTCGCGGAGTCCCATCTTACTTGCCACACTTTCCCGGAGTTCGGATCGCTTTGCCTGAACCTCTTTTGTTGTGTTCCTCGTGCTGAATGGGATTTCAGCGCTCACCTGCGCGAGATTCTTGGCGCTACATCGGTGACGGTCCGAAGTGTGGTCCGCCCGTACGGCGAAGCGATCAAGCAGAGCCGATAACCGTCGTCTTGATCCTCACAGCGCAACCTCCAACGGGGAGAGTTGCGGGATGACTCAACCGACGGCGACGTGCCCGAATTGTGGTGCGCAGGTTGTCTTTCGCTGGTCGAGCAGCGTGCAGACTGTCTGCGAGTACTGCAAGTCCATCCTGGTGCGGACTGATGTCGACCTGAAGAAAGTCGGTGAAGTGGCCGACCTGCCTCCCGACAGCTCTCCCATTCAGATCGGTACCGAAGGAAGCTACAACCACAAAGCGTTTACGGCGATCGGGCGGATCATTTACGAGTACGAGCAGGGCAACTGGAACGAGTGGCACCTGATGTTGAACGACGGCACGAGCGGATGGCTGTCGGACGCGCAGGACGAGTACGCAATCTCGTTTGCAGCGCCGGGCCGCAAGCTTGCCCGACCAGTGCCGGGTCGGCGATCGCTTTGTGTGGGACAACGTGGGGTACGAGGTCACGACGATCACCAAAGCGCACTATCGCGGAGTGCAGGGCGAATTGCCCTTTCCAGTACTGGGATAAGACGGACGTGATCTTCGCCGACCTGCGCTCTCTCACAGGGAAGTTCGCCACCATCGACTACAGCGACGAGACGCCAGCGCTGTACCTGGGAGAGATGGTCGAGTTTGAAGCCTTGGGCCTTAAGAATCTGCGCACGTTCGAGGGATGGTCATGAGCGCGGGCGGCCCGACCCCACTTGGCAAGCCGCAGGCGCGCGCGTTGAACTGTCCGGGTTGCGGGGCGGCGCTTACGGTGCGCTCGTTCAACAATGCCGTCACCATTGTCTGCGACAGCTGCCATTCGATTCTCGACGCGAAAGACCCCAATCTCCAAATCCTGCAGCAATTCAAGGCTGCGACGGACAAAGATCGTCCGCTGATTCCGCTCGGCACGCGCGGCAAAATTCGCGGAACTGACTACGAAGTCATTGGATTCGAGCGGCGCACGATCCACGTGGAAGGGGTCGCCTACAGTTGGCACGAGTACGTGCTGTTCAATCCTTACAAGGGCTTTCGCTACCTCACCGAATACGACGGGCACTGGAACGACTGCAGCACGCTGAAGGCGCTGCCCGACGTCGTTTCGTTCTCAAGTCCTCCCAAGGTGAAGTATCTCGGCGAGACCTACAAGCACTTTCAGACGGCGCGGGCCAGCACTTCATTTGTTCTGGGCGAATTTCCGTGGCAAGTGCGAGTCGGAGAGTCGGTCGAGGTCACGGACTACGTTTCGCCTCCGCGCGTCCTTTCGAGCGAGCAGACGGGCAACGAAGTCACCTGGTCAATGGGCGAGTACATGCTCGGGAAAGACGTCTGGAAAGCCTTTCGACTTCCTGGATCTCCCCCAGAAGCGAAGGGTGTCTACGAAAACCAGCCCTCTCCTATGAGTGGAGAGGTGAAGAGCATCTGGCTTACGTTTGCGTTTTTGCTACTGGCTCTGGTTGTCCTGATGATCGGCTTTGATCTATCGGCCCAAAACAAAGAAGTGTTCACCGGCTACTACAAGTACGATTCGAATCAGCGCGGCGAAGCCTCGTTCGTGACGGACGACTTCGAGGTAAAAGGGCACACCTCGAACGTAGAGCTGAAGACCACTACTGATCTGAATAACCGTTGGATCTACCTGAACTACGCGCTGATCAACGAGACTACCGGGCAGGCTTTCGATTTCGGACGCGAAGTGAGCTTCTATCACGGCTACGATTCTGACGGTTCGTGGTCGGAGGGCAGCGCGAATGATACGGTCGCCGTGCCCAGCGTGCCGCCGGGGCGCTACTACCTGCGTGTCGAACCGGAAGGTGATCCCGGGTATGGCATGACCTATTACACGGTCACGGTCAAGCGCGATGTTCCCCAGTACAGCTTCTATGCGATTGCTCTGGGCGCGCTGTTGCTGCCCGCTATCCTGCTCTCTTGGCGGGCCCTCAGTTTCGAGCACCTGCGTTGGGCGGAGAGCGATCATCCGATGATCACCACATCCGGAGATGACGAATGATGCGAGTCTTGTACATCCTGTACGGGTCGGCGGTGCTGGTGGGGCTCAGCATTGCGCAATACCAGGGCTGGAGCCTGGCCCGCGTCAACGAAGTCAAAAACATTCCGCGGTCGGTGCGCGACAATCCTGGTTCGTACCGCTCGGTCTACAGCTCTTATCACCACTACACGGGAGGCAAATGAGATGAGCCCTACGCTGGTGAGTAGTGTCGTGAATGCGGTGGTCTTCGCATTTCTGGGAATCGTTGTCTTCACCGTGGCGTTTCTGGTGATGGACAAGCTCACTCCGTATCACTTGTGGAAAGAGATCGTGCAGGAGCACAACATGGCGCTGGCGATCCTGGTGGGCGCCATGTCGATCGGCATCTGCATCATCATCGCGGCTGCGGTTCACTAAATCGTGGGCATCCTGCTCTTCATCACGGTCTTGCTCATCGCGGCCTGCGGGCTGATCTACGAGCTGATCGCCGGCACGCTGGCCAGCTATCTGCTGGGCGACAGCGTTCTGCAGTTTTCGACCATCATCGGCTGCTATCTGTTTGCGATGGGGATTGGGAGCTGCGCTCTCGCGGTACATCCATCGCGGGCTGGCCTACCGCTTCGTTTGGATCGAGCTGATGTTGGGCGTGATCGGCGGATTCTCGTCCGCGTTGCTCTTCCTGGCGTTCGCGTACACGCAGGGATTCCAGTTGCTCATGTACGCGCTGGTCGTCGTGATCGGCATGCTGGTCGGGCTCGAAATTCCCCTCCTGATGCGCATCGTGCGCGAGCGCTATCACTTCCGCGACGTGGTGGCGCATGTGCTGACGTTCGACTATCTGGGAGCGCTCGGCGCGTCGCTGCTGTTCCCGATCCTGCTGGTTCCGCAAGCTCGGACTGGTGCGTTCGGCCATGCTGTTCGGGTTGATCAATGTCGGCGTCGCGCTGTGGAGCACGTTCCTGTTTGCGCGGCAGTTGCCGTCGACGCGCAGTGCTCGCGAGCCGCTGTGCGTTGCTGGTGATCTGCGGACTCGGCATCGGATTGGCGCAGGCGAAGCGGATCACCGCTGCAGCGGAAGACAACATCTACGCCGATGAGATCATCTTCGCGCGCGACACGCGCTATCAGCACATCGTGCTGACCCGATTGAAGGACGACATCCGCCTGTTTCTGAACAGCCATCTGCAGTTCAGTTCGCGCGATGAGTATCGCTATCACGAGGCGCTGGTTCACCCGGGACTTGTCGGCGGTGCCCGCTGCCGCGGCGCGTGCTGGTGCTGGGCGGTGGCGATGGCCTGGCGGTGCGCGAGATCCTGAAGTATCCGCAGGTGGAGAGCGTCACGCTGGTCGATCTCGATCCGGAGATGACACGCTTGTTTTCGACGCATCCGATGCTGACCGGCCTGAACCAGAATTCGCTTCTCGTCACCCAAGGTGCACGTCATCAATGCCGACGCATTCCCCTGGGTGGATACGAGCACGGACAGCTTCGATTTCATCGTGATCGATTTTCCCGATCCCACCAACTACTCGCTCGGCAAGCTTTACACCACGGCTTTCTACCGGCTGCTGGCACGGCATCTGAGCGCGCAGGGGCTGATGGTGGTGCAGAGCACCTCGCCGATGTTTGCGCGGGATTCGTACTGGTGCATCGTCGAGACCCTGAAGCAAGCGGGCCTGAAAACCTATCCCTATCATGTGTATGTGCCGTCTTTCGGCGAATGGGGCTTCGTGATTGCCTCGTCGCATGAATACTCACCGCCGACTCTGCTGCCGGCAGGGCTGCGCTTCGTCTCGGTCGACGGCCTGCCCACGATGTTCCAGTTCCCGCCCGACATGTCGCCGATGCCGATGCCGCCCAATCGCCTGAACGATCAGGTGCTGGTGCGTTCTTACGATCAGGATTGGAAGGACATCAGCCATTGAAGGTCACGCGTCGGCAGTTTCTGCAGCCGGCAGCGCCGCGCTGGTGGGACTCTCCGTGAAAGCCGATCGCCCGGTCGCCGGCGGCTTCGTCAACGACGCCTTCCAGCTCGGCCATCTGCTTGCGCGATCGCGCGTCATTTTCCGCCGCCTCGAAAGACGGAAAAACATTCCGTCGTCATCGTGGGCGGCGGCATCGCCGGACTGAGCGCGGCGTGGCGATTGAACAAGCGCGGGCTTCAAGGATTTCGTTCTGCTCGAGATGAACCAGCAGGCCGGCGGCAATTCCCGCTGGGGCGAGAACGAAGTCACTGCGTATCCCTGGGCGGCGCATTACGTCCCGGTGCCCGGGCCGAAGGCTACGTACGTTCGCGAACTGTTCGAAGAACTCGGCGTACTGAAGGATGGCGTGTGGGACGAACGCGCTCTGTGCTTCTCGCCGCAGGAGCGCTTGTTCTTATATGGCCGGTGGCAGGAAGGCATCGAGCCCGCGATCGGCTTGAGCGCGAAAGATCGCGAGCAGTTCCGCCGTCTGGAAGACCAGATTCACCGCTTCCGCGCGTCAGGGGGCTTCACGATTCCGATGGAGCGTGGGCTCTCGCGCGCGCAGGCAGATCTCGATCGCATTCCATTCAGCGAGTGGCTGCGCGCACAAGGCATGGATTCGCGAATTGTCACCTGGTACATGAATTACTGCTGCCGCGATGATTACGGCGCACTGGCGTCGGACACTTCAGCGTGGGCGGGAATTCACTACTTCGCGTCGCGCGAGCCGGAGGACAAGGGACCGTTCACCTGGCCTGAGGGCAATGGCTGGATCGTTCGACGACTGCTGGAGCGGGTTGGGCCGTACGTGCGATCGGATCAGATGGTTCATCGCATCGCAAAGAAGGGAAGCGGCTACAGCGTTCTTGTCGGAGACACCGAGCATCATGGCCGAGTTCGTGATTTTCGCCGCGCCCACGTTTCTGGCTCCGTACGTCGTCGACGGTTTTGCACCGCTCCACGACTTCCAATATTCCCCCTGGCTGACGGCGAACCTGACGCTGGAGCGCTTGCCGGCGACTTACGGAAGCGATGCCACCTGGGACAACGTAGTGATGAATTCGCCCACTCTGGGCTACGTGGATGCCATGCATCAGACCGTGCGCAGCCACATTGACCGCACGGTGTGGACATTTTATTGGGCGCTGGCCGAGGGCGCGCCGGCGGCCAATCGGCAAGCTGCTTCTGGAAAAGGACTGGAGCTATTGGAAGGAAGCCATTCTGCAGGATCTGGAGCGAGTGCACCCGGACATTCGAACCTGCGTTTCGCGAATCGATATCATGCGGTTCGGCCACGCCATGGCTCGACCTGCGCCCGGTGCGATCTTCTCCGAAGAGCGGCGCAAGCTCGCCGATCTTGACGGCCGGCTACTGTTTGCGAACTCTGACCTGAGCGGATTCTCGATTTTCGAAGAAGCGCAATATCGGGGTGTGCGCGCGGCGGAAAAGGTCCTTCATCATCTAGGCGGCAGTGCTTAACTAATCGCGCAAAGCAAATGCGATGATCGTTTGGCCGCGAACTCCAGTCTTGGCCTCGACCTCTTTCAAGAGCTTTCCTTCGAGGTCGTCGGGATCGACTTCCATCTCGCAGACCGCAATCTCCTCATCGCTCGCACCGTGATAACACAGTTCGCACACACCCAGACCATCTTCCGATTGCACGGGAGGACCAAACGTCCGGCATGTCAGCGGGCGGGATTCGTACAGGTCACACATTCCCGTCGATGGATCGAGTACCGGGCAGATTTCGTCGTTGGCGAAGTCTTCGAATTCTGCCTCGGATGCTTCGTCTTCCGCCAGGATGCCCGTGCGAGAGTTGCCTGGGAAGTCGCTTGTGAGTCGGGCTGCCGCTTCATGGGATCGCGCACGCACTGCCGCTGCCCGCGCCGGATCTCGCTGCTTCAGTTCGGCTAGGCCAATCTTGAGTCGGGCCGCATCCAGTTGATTGATCGCGAACACGCCAACACAACATTGGGTGCATCCGGGACGGCACACCAGCCATGGGCCGCTGCGGCGTGTGGCATCGGCCAGGGCGGCGTCCACGATCTGAACGAGTTTTCGATCGCGGGCGGGTAAGGGAAGGCCCTTCATGGTGAAAGGATATCGCAAAGAGCAGTGACGGACGATATGACGCTACCTAGTGCTGCCCACCGCCCGTCAACTCACGCACGATGCTTCCCACAAACGCTTTTGCATCGCCAAAGAGCATCAGCGTGTTGTCCAGGTAATACAGGGGATTATCGATTCCGGCGAAGCCGGGACTCATGCCGCGCTTGATTACCATCACGGTGTGTGCCTTATCGACATCAAGGATCGGCATTCCATAAATCGGGCTGGTGGTGTCCGTACGGGCGGCAGGATTTGTCACGTCATTCGCACCGATCACCAGCGCGACGTCTGTTTGCGGGAAGTCGCTGTTGATATCTTCCATGTCCATGAGCCGGTCGTAGGGAATGTCCGCTTCCGCGAGCAGCACGTTCATGTGTCCTGGCATGCGGCCTGCAACCGGGTGGATGGCGAACCTCACGTCCACCCCGCGCTTGCTGAGGGCGTCGTAAAGTTCGCGGACCTTGTGCTGCGCTTGCGCGACGGCCATGCCGTACCCGGGAACAATTACGACTTTGTTCGCGGCCGAAAGAATCGCCGCCGCTTCTTCAGCAGTGGCGCTCTTAACGGCCTTAGCTTCCTGGCCTGCGGCCGCCGCGGGCTGCACCTGTCCGAATGCGCCGAACAGCACGTTGGTGAAGGAGCGGTTCATCGCTTTGGACATGATGACTGAGAGAATCAAACCCGAAGATCCGTCCAGCGCGCCCGCCACGATCAGCAATTTGTTGTTGAGCACAAATCCCATCGCCGCCGCAGACAATCCGGCATAGGCATTCAAAAGCGAGATGACGGTCGGCATGTCGGCGCCGCCGATCGGAATGACCAGCAGCACGCCGAATGCGAGCGCGATTAACAGCATGAATGGATAAAGTTGCTTTGCTTCCGGGTGCAGCACCAGGTAAACGGCTAGTACGACCGCTATCAGGAGCAGGAGAAAGTTGACGAGATTCTGGCCCTTGTAGGTTAAGGGCCGCTGCGGCAGGAGTTCTTGCAATTTGCCTGCGGCCATTAAGCTCCCCGTGAAAGTCAGCGATCCGAGGATGACCTCCATGGAAAGCACGGCCATCATGAAGCGCGAGATGTCGGGGGTGCGCAGGTAGAACTCGGCTGTGCCCACGAGGGTGACGCAGAGGGCGCCGAATGCATGGCTGAGTGCGGTTCGCTGCGGGACCGCTGTCATTTGCACGCGGCCAAGCGGGACACCGATGATCGTCCCCAGCACCAGGGCAGTGGCGATCCACTGGTAATTCATGCCTTGATGCAGCAGCGTGCCGCCGATGGCCAGCAGCATGCCCAGTTCGCCAGCCCACACGCCATGTCGCGCGGTCGTCGGCGAACTCATCCATTTGAGCGAGAGGATGAACAGGGCGCTCGCCAGTAAGTAAATAATCTCGATGATCAACTGACTGCCGGCGAATTCATTCATGATTTTGCTGCCGGACGGCTGGACTTGAACATCTTGAGCATGCGGTCCGTGATCAGGAATCCTCCCACGATGTTGCTGGTCGCGGCCACGACCGCGATGGTGCCGAGCACAGTCGAGAGCGTGCTCTTGTGCTCACCCACCAGTACGATCGCGCCGACTACAGCGATGGCGTCCAATGCGTTCGTTAGTGACATTAGGGGCGTGTGCAGCAATGGAGACACGCGGCGGATCACCTCGAAACCGATGAATCCCGCCAGCATGAAAATAAAAAGACCATTAATCAGGATGGAACCACTCATCTGTCCTCCCCGAAATTCTTTAACCCTGTGTGACCAGAGCCGGCATACTGAAAAACTCCCGGACGCGCGCATTCACAACCTCGCCGCCGCGCGTGACCAGCGTCTCACGCACAATCTCGTCGTCCAGATTCAACTGCAGCTTTTGTTCCTTGATGAGATGGGTCAGGAATGAAGTGATATTGCGGGCATACATCTGGCTCGCGTGATACGGCACGCCGCTGGCAACGTTAATCGCGCCGATGATCGTGACACCGTGCTGCACGATGGTTTCTCCCGCCTTCGTCAATTCGCAATTTCCGCCTCGCTCGGAGGCGAGATCGAAAATCACCGAACCTGGCGCCATCCCCTTCACCATGTCTTCCGTGACCAGCACCGGCGATTTCTTTCCCGGGATCACGGCCGCCGTGATCACCACGTCGCTCTCTTTGACAACGCGTCCCAGGAGTTCACGCTGTTGCTTGTAAAAGGCCTCATCTTGCGCCCGCGCGTAGCCGCGCGCGTCCTGGGCATCCTTGGCTTCGATCGGTAGCTCAATGAAGCGCCCGCCCAGACTTTGAACCTGCTCCTTCGCTGCCGGACGAAGATCGTATGCAGAGGTCACCGCCCCCAGTCGTCGCGAGGTTGCGATGGCCTGCAGTCCGGCGACTCCTGCCCCGATCACGAAGACGCGCGCTGGAGTAATGGTCCCAGCGGCCGTCGTCAGCATCGGGAAAATTCGCGGATGGCTGTCGGCTGCGATGAGAACCGCCTTGTATCCGCAGATCGTCCCCATGGAAGAAAGAGCATCCATGCTCTGTGCTCGGGTTGTGCGCGGAATAAGTTCCACAGAGAATGAGGTGACTCCCCGGGCGGCAATCTCCTCGATGACCTCGCGTGATCCAAAGGGACGGAGGAATCCAATCAAGAGCTGATCGCGTTTCATCAGAGGCAAGTCGTCTTTGCCTGTGACGTCGTTCGAGCCATAACTCAGAACCTGGATCATGATGTCCGCTTTCGCAAATAAGGCGGCCCGGTCCGTCACAATTTGTGCGCCCTTTTCGACGTACTGGCTGTCGGGGTAGCCAGCCTGCATACCGGCATTGCTTTGAATCAACACTTCAAAGCCTGCCTTCGCCAGGATTGGAATGACCATCGGAACCAGCGCAACGCGCCGTTCCCCGGGATACGTCTCTTTTGGAACGCCGATGATCACGTGCGATGTCCTCCCCCGCGGAGTGCTGCGGCAAACGCACTATTGTATCGGGGGATGGCGCAGTCGAGAAAGTAATCGCTTGAAGACGTCAATGTAGCGGTGCCGATCGAAGCACGTCACACCAAAAACCTGCATCGGAATCGTTTTCCCGCGCGGTACGAGATGGATCGTCAATCGCCAAGACATCCCTCCGGCTGCTTGTCACCGAGAGTGGTGATTCTCATCACTGCTTTGGTGTGCCAATTGCAGCGATAAAGATGCTCGTTGACGGCCGCGTTCCGGCAACGGGTACGGGATTACTGGCAAAGAGTGAACCAATGGCGGAAGGAGGATTGGAGCGCTGAACTCAAGGGGATTGGCGAATCCGGTTATTCCTTTATAGATTTTGCTCGTGGCAGACCTTCACACCCCAAAAGATTCGCGCCCACATTCTTCCTCCACAGGTTACCCGCCTCAAAAGTTCCTCTCGTCGGTAAATCTCAGATCGGAGTGACACAGGTCACCACCCGACCGTAAAACGCGGCAGCCAACCAACACTCGGGCTCGTGCGCGGCGTGCACTCGCCAGCCGAGCCGGAGCGATCCGAGACTGAGGAAGGCTGCATGCCCAACCAGACTGGAAGTCCAAAGCCCACCATCGAGCAGCATCTGAAAGCCTGCGGTGTTTCGCGGCGCAGTTTCCTCCAACTTTGTTCCGCCATCATGGTGACTGCGCCCATGGGAATGGCTCTCACGGAAAAGGCTGGCCTCTTGCAGGTCGCCGATGCGATTGGGAAAGCCAAGCGCCCTTCGGTGATCTGGTTGCATTTCCAGGATTGCACCGGCTGCACGGAAACACTGCTGCGAACTTCGCGTCCCGATGTCGCCGACCTGATCCTGAACGTGATTTCTCTGGACTATCACGAGACCCTTGATGGCGGCCTCGGGCGCGCAGGCGGAAGCAGCCCTGCGCAGCGCCATGGAGGAGAACGCCGGAAAGTACGTTCTGGTGGTCGAAGGTTCGATTCCGGCCAAAGATGACGGCGTCTACATGGAACTGGGTGGCCGTCCTGCGATTCAGGTGCTTCGTGAAGTCTCGTCGAAGGCTGCCGCCGTCATTGCAATGGGATCCTGCGCATCCTGGGGCGGCATCCCTTCAGCGGATCCGAATCCAACGGGAGCCGTGGGCGTCGACGCCGTGATCTCCGGCAAGCCGATCGTCAATTTGCCAGGCTGTCCGCCGAATCCGTACAACCTGCTCGCCGTCGTTCTCGAATACGTGACCATGGGCAAGCTGCCAGCGCTCGACGAGTACGGGCGTCCCAAGTTTGCCTACGACCGCGTGATTCACGAAAACTGTCCCCGTCGCGCCCACTTCGACGCCGGCCGTTTCGCCGCGGCTTTTGGCGATGAGGGCCACCGCAAAGGGTGGTGCCTCTACAAACTCGGATGTAAAGGTCCAGTAACCCACGCCGCCTGCGCCAGCCGGCACTTCAACGAGATTCCCGGCGTATGGCCCATCGGGACAGGCACTCCCTGCGTGGGCTGCACGGAAAAAGGCGTGGTCTGGCAAATGGGAACTTTCGAAACCGTGCCCATCCACCTGGCTACGCCGCCCGATACGTATCCGCCGGTGTACAGCACGGCCGGCAAGCTCGAAGTCGGAGCTGCTGCGTTGGTCGGAGTGATCACAGGTGCCGTCGGTAGCGCTGCGTGGGTTGCATCGCAGCGTTTTCAGAGCAGCGCGGAGGCTGGGGTCGCTCGCGTGGCTGCCGACATCGCGCATGCGGAAAAATTGAAAGGCAAGCCGGCTGACAAGAAAGAGGACTGACGTGCCCATTACTCGTCGTGAACTCATCACGGGCGTCGCCAAAGCCAGCGTGCCGGCTGTCGTAGTGGTCACAGTCGGAAAAGAGGCGCTCAAGTCCGAGACTATCCCGGTGCCGAATGCTGCGGTCGGACTGCTCTACGACGCTACCATCTGCATCGGTTGCAAGGCTTGCGTATCGGCATGCGCGGAAGCTAACAACACTCCGCCCGATACGCGCGGCGACGCGCTGCACCAGGCGCCCTCCGACCTGAACGACGTCACTCGCAACATCATCAAGCTGTACAAGCCGGAGGACGGCTCGGCGTTCTCGTTCGTGAAGCGGCAATGTATGCACTGCCTTGATCCGGCGTGTGCGGCCGGATGCCCGTTCCAGGCGTTGCACAAGGATCCGGAGACTGGCGTGGTCACGTGGACGGCCGAAAAATGTATCGGTTGCCGCTACTGCACGATCACGTGTCCGTATCACATTCCACGCTTCCAGTGGGTGGGGTTCAATCCCCGGGTTACGAAGTGCGAGCTGTGCAATCACCGGCTTGATGCTGGTCTCAAACCGGGATGCACCCAGGTGTGCCCGACCGGAGCGGTGATCTTCGGGCCGCGGCCTGTGCTGGTGCTCGAAGCCAAGCGGCGCATTCAGAACAATCCGAACCGCTACTACGAGAACCGCGTCTATGGGGAATTCGACAACGGCGGAACGCAATCGCTGTACCTCTCTCGTGTGCCTTTCGCCAAGCTGGGGCTGCCGGAGATCGGGCCAGACTCTGTCCCCGCAAAAACATTGCGCTGGCAGAGGCGCTTCTATCAATACTTCGCGCTGCCCGCCCTGCTCTATGCAGGCCTGGTGCAGGTCATCCGCAAGCGTCTCAAGGGACACGAGCACGAAGCACACGAACTCGAGAAGAAAACCGGATTGAGGGCACAACTATGAGCACCGTGGCAACAAGCGTCGAGCGTGTCCCCGACAGTGATCGCTGGGAACGAGCCGTACCCGTCTACGGTTTCCCGCTGGTCAACGGATTCTTCCTCGGGCTCCTCGGCCTCGTCATCATCGCCCTGGGGCTCACCGCGTATCGCGAACTCGCCGGCCTCGGGCCCGTTAGCGGCATGAATGACGCCTACGGCTGGGGAATCTGGAAGACGTTCAACGTGATGGTGCTCACAGCACTCGGATCGGGCGCCTTCGCGATAGGAATCGGCGCATGGGTCTTTCGCCGCAAACGCCTGCATGCCCTAATGCGCATGGCGCTGCTCACGAGCTTTCTGGCGTATGCCTGCGGGCTTCTTCTGCTGGGCATCGATGCCGGCCGCCCATGGAACTTCTACTGGATCGTCTTCCCGTGGAAGTGGAACATGCATTCGCCACTGGCGGAGGTTGCGATCTGCATGTCGATTTACGCCATGATCCCACTGGCAATCGAAAACATCCCGCCCGTGCTGGAGCGGCTGTGGTATTTCGACTCCCGGCTGCGGCCCGGTGTGGAGCGCATCGAGAAGCGTTTGTATTCCGTTTTTCCTTACGTGATCGCAGCGGCGTACCTGCTACCGGGCATGCATCAGTCGTCGTTGGGGGCCTTGATGCTGCTTGCTGGTGAGCGCGTGCATCCCCTCTGGCAGTCGCCCTGGCTTCCCGTGCTGTATCTGGGCGCGGCAACTTTCATGTCGTTCGGATGCGTTGCGGGCACCACCATGCTGTGCTGCCTGGTGTGGAAGCGAGCTATGGACATGGAGGTCCTTGATGAGGCCGCCCGCATCACCGCCTGGCTCATTTTCGGATGGATGGGCCTGCGCCTTCTCGACATACTTTTCCGGGGAGCGCTGTTCACGGCATTTCACTTCGACCGCTTCGCCGGAGTCTTCTGGCTCGAAATGGCGCTCGTCGCCGCCGGCGGCTATCTGCTGCGCCAGTCGCTTCAGGATCACAATCGCCAGAAAATGTTCCTGGGTTACATCCTCAGTTCAGCAGGTGGAATGATCTACCGTTTCAGTCCCACCACCCTGGCATTCCGGCCCAATCCCGAAGCGCTGTATTTCCCGGTCACGATCGAAGTTCTGGTTTCACTCGGCTTCATCGCTCTGGGAGTTTTGGGATTCCTGATCGCAGTAAAACGGCTGGCCATTCTTCCCGCTCCGCTGCACGAGTGGCACGACATGGCGAGCTACTTCCGGTTCCGACGGCCATACATCCGCTGGACCGGCTATTTCAAGTTCGGATATTTCGGTGACGACGAGCCCGCGCAACAACAAAATCCTGATTGAACGGCAGACACCATGGCAAAACGAATTACGATCGATCCCATCACCCGAATCGAAGGCCATCTCCGCGTCGATGTCGAGGTGGAGAACAACGCGGTCAGCAATGCATGGGCATCCTGCACCATGTGGCGCGGCATCGAGAAGATCCTGCGCGGGCGCGATCCGCGCGATGCGTGGTTGTTCACGCAGCGTTTCTGCGGAGTCTGCACCACGGTGCATGCCATGGCCAGCGTGCGTTCGGTGGAAGATGCCCTGAAGCTGGAAGTGCCGCTGAACGCCCAGTACATCAGGAATCTGATTCTGATCGCGCATGCGCTGCACGATCACATCGTGCACTTCTACCAGTTGTCCGCGCTTGATTGGGTCGACGTCCTGCAGATCCCGAAGGCCGACCCGGCTGCTGCTTCCAAGCTGGCCGAGAGTCTGTCGCCGTGGACCCGCAACTCGCGGAACGAATTAAAAGCCGCCCAGGACAAGGTGAAGGCCGTGGCTGCCAGCGGCCAATTGGGAATCTTCGCCAACGGGTATTGGGGACATCCGGCGATGCGGCTCTCGCCCGAGGTCAACCTGCTGGCTTTCTCGCACTATCTGCAGGCCCTCGAGTATCAGCGCAAGGCTTTGCAGGTCGTCGGTATCCTCGGCTCGAAGACCCCGCACGTGCAGACCCTCACCGTAGGCGGCGTCACAAACGCAATCGATCTCGACAGCCAGTCGGCCCTCGGCATGGACAAGCTCGAAATGATTCGCTCCCTGCTGGCGGAGGTCAACCAGTTCGTGCAGCAGGTCTATTTGGTCGATGTCTGCGCAGTCGCGGCGATGTATCCCGAGTGGTTCAAGATCGGCAGCGGCGTGAAGAACTACCTTGCCGTGCCCGACCTGCCGCTCGATAGCCGTGGATCGGCTTACGATCTACCCGGCGGCTACATCATGAACGGGAACGTTGCCGGCACGCATCCTTTCAAGACCGCCGCCGATCCCGAATTTCGGCAGGCTGTCACCGAAGACGTAACGCATTCTTACTACCAGGGAACCAAGCCTCTGCATCCGTGGAGCGGAGAAACCGAGCCCGAGTTCACCGGCTGGAATGGCGAGAAGAAATATTCGTGGGTGAAGTCGCCGCGCTTCCAGGGACATCCGATGCAGGTGGGACCGCTTTCGCAGGTTCTCGTTGGCTACGCGCAAGGCCATCCGCTGACCAAGAAGTATGCTGAGCTCGCGCTCAACAAGGTTTCAGCGATTGCCGGAGTGCACGCCACTCCCGACATGCTGCACTCCACTCTCGGACGCCATGCCGCACGCGCTATTCGCGCCGGGATGCTGTCGGAATTGGCCGACAAGCACTGGCAACTGCTCGCGAACAATATCGCCAAGGGCGACTATACGGTGCACAATGCGCCGGTGTTCGGTTCGAGTGAAGTCGAGGGCGTCGGCACGCACGAGGCGCCGCGCGGCACGCTGTCGCACTGGGTTGTGATCAAGGACCAGAAGATCAAGAACTACCAGGCCGTTGTCCCTTCTACATGGAACGCGAGCCCGCGTGACAACAACGGAGCTTCGGGACCGTACGAAGCATCCTTGTTGCACAGCCCCATTGCCGATCCCGAGCGGCCGCTGGAAGTCCTGCGCACGATTCACTCGTTCGATCCCTGCATGGCTTGCGCTTGCCACACCTTCGATCCTGAGGGCAAGCATATTGCCGAAGTGAAGGTCTTATGAAGCGCGTACTGATCGCCGGCATTGGCAACGTATTGCTCGGAGACGATGGGGTTGGACCCTATGTGCTCCATCAGCTTGAGAATTCCTGCAGCTTCGAGGCCGGAGTTACGCTGGAAGACCTGGGCACGCCGGCGCTCGACTTCATCGATCACATCGCGGGCCTTGATGCGCTCATCGTCATCGACTCCGTCGACAACGGAAAGACTCCGGGCACGATCACCTTTTATCGCAAAGACGACCTCGCCCGCTGCCCGTCCGCCATACGCATGGACACCCATTCCCCGGCCATCACATCGTCCCTGGCGGCCGCCGAGATCTTCTACGGCGCGTCACCCGCGGAGATTCTCCTGATCGGAATCAGCGCGCAGACCTATGATGCCAGCTGCGACCTTAGCAACCCCGTGAAGGCTGCAGTCGAGCCGGCCGTCCGCGCTGTCCTGGACGAACTGGAACGGCTCGGCGTCACGGTCCAGAGAAAGTCGAATGCAGACGTGCGCGCGTGGTGGTCGGAAGCTCAACCCGCCTGAAGAACCAATCCTTTTACACATGTGATGGCGGTCACTGCAGGACGTTCGGTTCCAACCAATAATCCCCTTGTGTCCCCGGAGGATTGACTATGGCCAGGGAAGCTCTCAACGGTAGTTACACGGCGCCCATTCTGGTGCTGTCGCTCGGACAGTCAGGCTGCGGCGGCGCAGGTTTCGGTCCTGCAGTGCTCTCCGCATTGGAACAGCGCTATCCCTATGCGGGCGGCTTCGTGGAGTTTGTGGACGGAGGTGCGGAAGGTTTGGAACTGCTGCACCTGTTTACCGGGCGCCAGACCATCGTGGTTCTGGACGCCATCTCCGGTGGGCAGGCACCGGGTGCCGTTGAAGTTCTCGAAGGCAATGAAGTGTTGCGGTACGCCAATGGAAACTCGGCGGCGACCCATCCCGGGGACGCTCATGAGTTGCTATCCACAGCGGCCTTTCTTGGGGATCTGCCCGAGCATCTCTACATCGTCGGCCTGGAACCCGCCTGCAACAGCGGCACCCCCGCAAAGGCACCGCAGCAAGAATTGCAGAGCGCGATTGAGCGGGCGCAAGGAATCATTGACCGTTGGCTGGTTGAGCTATCCGAACCAGTTACGGCTTAACGGCTTAAAGGAACGCTTTATGTGTCTAGCGATTCCGGGCAAGATTCTCACGAAGGAAAATATTGCCGGCGTTGACGTCGGACAGGTCCAGTTCGGCGCCATTACACGCCAAGTTTCTCTAGGATTTGTGCCGGAAGCCGAAGTCGGCGACTACGTTTTGGTCCACGTCGGCTTCGCGATCAGCCGCATCGACGCTGAAGAGGCCCAGCGCACCTACGAGATTCTCGAGCAACTGGGCGCCGTGGAAGAGGAATTGGGACCCGCCGACGTTGCCCCGCTGCTTTTCTAAACCTTCGAGCCTCATCAAATCCTGCGCCCAGAATGGTTCATCCGCGATACCGCCCATCACACCTCACTTGAGCATGTGATGTACGTCACCGATGGCATGTTCATCGCGGGCTACAGTCTTCCCAGCCCGGCGAGGCGCCATGAAATACCTCGACGAATACCGTGACGGACGGATCGCGCGCGCGCTGGCGGGCCAGATTGCCGACTGCTGCATTCGCCCCTGGGTACTGATGGAGATCTGTGGCGGACAGACCCATACCATCATGCGTTACGGCATTGACGATCTGCTGCCCAAGGGGCTGGAACTGGTCCACGGCCCGGGCTGTCCGGTTTGCGTCACCCCGCTGGAAACGATCGACCGGGCCATCGCCTTAGCCATGCGCCCCGATGTGACGCTGGTCTCCTACGGCGACATGTTGCGCGTTCCGGGATCATCGTCCGATCTGCTGCGCGCGAAGGCGCAGGGCGCCGACGTCCGTATTGCCTATTCTCCGGCCGAAGCTGTGAAGATTGCCGCGAATCAATCCGGAGCGCAAAGTTGTTTTCCTTGCGATTGGCTTTGAAACGACGGCGCCTGCGAACGCCATGGCGGCGTGGATGGCAAAGCGCCAGGGCCTTCGGAATTTTTCTCTGCTTGTATCCCACGTACTCGTTCCACCTGCCATTCGTGCGTTGCTTGCGTCTCCCGAAAATCGCGTGCAGGGATTCATCGCACCCGGACACGTGTGCACAGTGATGGGCTGCAGCGAATACGAGACCCTGGTTCGCGAGTTTCAGGTGCCGATCGTGGTGGGTGGGTTTGAGCCGGTCGACATCCTGCAGGCCGTACTGATGCTCGTAAAACAGTTGGAAGCCGGCACTGTGTTGCTTGAAAACCAGTATGTGCGCTCCGTGAGCTACGAAGGGAATGAACTTGCCCGGAAGGTGGTGGAGGAAGTCTTCGACGTTGCGGATCAGAAGTGGCGTGGCATCGGAAACATTCCGCAGAGCGGTCTGCGCTTGCGAGAAGAGTATGCCGCGTTCGACGCGAATCGGGTTTTCGATCTTCAACTGATCACGCCCGACGAGCCTGCGGAGTGCATCAGCGCCCGGGTGCTGCAAGGACTGAGCAAGCCCACCGATTGTCCGGCGTTCGGATTTCGCTGTACGCCCGACAATCCGTTGGGAGCCCCCATGGTTTCGTCGGAAGGCGCGTGTGCTGCTTACTACCGCTATCGCCGCCATGCACCCGCGGTGTAGCGAGAGAAGGAACGAGCAATGGCCGAAGCCACCAAGTCGATCGCAACCCTGGCTTGTCCATCCCCCTTTCCGGCGAAAGATACCATCTTGCTCGGCCACGGAAGCGGCGGCACGCTCAGCGGAGACTTGATCCGGGACGTTTTTCTCGCTGCTTTCCAGAATCCGGTTCTCGACCGCCTCGATGATCAAGCTATCGTGACCATCAACGGCTCACGCCTCGCGTTCACCACCGATTCGTTCGTCGTGAAGCCGCTGTTCTTTCCGGGCGGTGACATCGGTTCGCTCGCCGTGCACGGCACCATCAACGACCTCGCCATGGGAGGCGCCAAGCCGCTCTTCCTGAGCGCCGCTTTCATCCTCGAGGAAGGCCTCTCTATCGATGTCTTGCGACGAGTCGTTCACTCCATGCGCGACGCGGCCACCGCTGCCGGCGTGTCCATTGTTACCGGCGACACCAAAGTGGTGGAGAAGGGAAGCGGCGACCTGTTGTTCATCAACACCACCGGCATTGGCGTGGTTCCGGAAGGTGTGAACCTGTCTGCCAACCGAGCACGCCCGGGCGATGTCGTTTTGTTGAGTGGTCCCATTGGAGACCACGGTATCGCGATTCTCGCGCAACGAGCCGGACTTGAATTCGAATCGTGTATCGCAAGCGACAGTGCCGCGCTGCATGGTCTGGTGTCAGACATGCTTGCCGTGTCGGCCGAAATCCGCTGCATGCGCGATCCGACTCGCGGCGGCATCTCTAGCTCCTGCAATGAGATAGCGGCATCCTCAAAAGTTGGAATTGAACTCATCGAAGACCGAATTCCGATCCACGACGAAGTCCGGGGCGCGTGCGAAATGCTCGGTCTCGACCCGCTCTACGTGGCGAACGAAGGGAAGCTGATCGCGATCGTCGCGCCCGAGAGGGCGGAGGATCTGCTGTCCGCAATGCGAGCCCATCCTCTTGGCCGCGAAGCCTGCATGATCGGCAGAGTTTCCGAAGCGCACCCCGGACTGGTCACGATGCGCACCGCGCTCGGCACGCACCGTATCGTCGACATGCTCTCCGGAGATCAACTCCCGAGGATTTGCTGAAATGCACGAGATGGGCATCGCCAACTCGATCCTGGAAGCGGTGGCCACGGAGCTTCGCCGCCACCCGGAATCGCGAGCGTCGAAGGTTGGCGTACGCATCGGCGAACTGGCTGCCATCGATGCTGACTCTCTGAGCTTCTGCTTCGACGCCTTATCGCGTGACACCGATCTCGAAGGCTTGCAGTTGCAAATCGAAGTCTGTCCTCGCCGCCACCGTTGCGATCCATGCAGGCGAGACGTTCGATGTCCACGACTACGAGTTTGCTTGTCCGAAATGCGGCAGCATGCAGACAAAATTTGTCAGCGGAGACGAGTTGGAACTGGCGTATCTGGAGGTAGAAGATAATGAACCAAGTGCCCTTGCAGAAAAAAGTTCTTAGCGAGAACGATCGGGTGGCCGCGTCCCTGCGCGAGCGCTTTCAGCAGAATGGCGTGCTATGCGTGAATTTGATCAGTTCTCCAGGATCCGGCAAAACGACGCTGCTCGAACGTACTCTGGAGATCCTGCCGCGCGATGCTCGCGTCGCCGTGCTCACTGGAGACATTCAGACCGAGAACGATGCCAATCGCTTAAAGCGCTTCGGATTTCCAGTGAAGCAAATCACCACCGGGGGCACGTGCCATCTCGACGCCCGAATGATTGAAAGACACCTCGAAGATTGGGATCTTTCGAAGCTGGACATTCTGTTCATCGAGAACGTGGGCAATCTGGTTTGTCCATCGTCCTATGACTTGGGTGAAGCCGCGAAGATCGTCATTCTCAGTGTCACGGAAGGCGAGGACAAGCCGCTTAAGTATCCCTCGATCTTTTTCAAGTCTGAACTCCTGCTCCTCAGCAAAATCGATCTGCTTCCGCACGTGCCCTTCGACGCTGCTCTGGCCGAAGAGAACGCCCGCCGCGTCCATCCTGGTATGGAGGTCCTGCGTGTTTCCTGCCTGACCCGCATCGGAATGGCAGCCTGGATTCGGTGGCTGGAGCAAAAGCGCGTGACGAAACTCGAGGCGAAAGCCCAGCCGGTGGCATAGGTGCATCGTGGACGTCAGGCGCCAGATCGAAGTTGCCGGCATCGTGCAAGGCGTAGGCTTCCGGCCTTACATCTATCGCCTGGCGATCGAACGGCACCTTAGCGGGAATGTCTCGAATAACTCTTCCGGCGTGATCATCGAAGTGCAGGGCTCGCTCGAGGCTGTCGAGGAGTTCGTCCAGCGTCTTCCCAAAGAAGCTCCGCCTCTGTCGCAAATCACCGAAGTGCGAGTCGTCGAACTCACCTGTAATGGCGATCGCGACTTCCGCATTGTGCCAAGCAAGCGGGGAGAGCCTGTCCGCACTCTGATCTCTCCTGACGTGGCGATCTGCGACGACTGTTTATGTGAACTGCTCGACCCCAAGGATCGTCGCTATCGATATCCATTCATTAACTGCACAAATTGCGGCCCTCGTTTCACGATCGTGCGTGATATTCCGTATGACCGGCCCTACACGTCCATGGCGCTGTTCCGCATGTGTCCTGCGTGCCAGGCCGAGTATGACGATCCGCTGAATCGCCGCTTTCATGCGCAACCCAATGCCTGCTGGAATTGCGGACCGAACGTCGAACTTTGGGATCGGCAGGGACGCAACACGTTCTCAAAAGACCCGATTGCCGAAGCGGCTGCGGGCTTGGCGGCCGGAATGGTCGTCGCCATCAAAGGCCTCGGCGGTTTCCATTTGGCGGTCGACGCCACCAACTCCGCGGCGGTTGCGCTCCTTCGTGAACGCAAGCGGCGCGTCGAAAAGCCTTTGGCGATCATGGTGCCCTCGTTGGAACAGGCTGGCGCATATTGTGAGCTAACCGCGTCGGCGGTTGAAACACTCTGCTCGATGCATCGTCCGATTGTGCTCTTGCCTAAACGGCTCTCCTGCGAGATCGCTGAGAACGTGGCGCCGCGCAATCGCGAGCTAGGCGTCTTTCTGCCCTACACACCCCTGCATTATCTGCTTTTCAAGGAGGGCGGGTTCCGAGCCCTGGTCATGACCAGCGGCAATCTCAGCGAGGAACCGATCGCCATTGACAATCGGGAAGCGGTTGACCGTCTGCAATCTTTGGCCGACTGCTTTCTCGTCCACGATCGGCCCATTCTTCTGCGCTGCGACGATTCGGTGGTGCGCGTCACTGGCGGCAAACCGCGACAACTCCGGCGCTCGCGCGGATTTGTCCCCGTACCGGTTTTTCTGAAGGATGAAGTTCTCTCCATTCTTGCCGTGGGTGGAGAACTCAAGAACACCATCTGCCTGACCAAAGGCAAGCACGCTTTCCTCAGCCAGCACATCGGTGATCTGGAAAATCTCGAGAGCTACGAATTCTTTGAAGAAGCCGTGGAACATCTCGAGCGAATCCTCGAGATCGAGCCTGAGATCGTCGCCTACGATCTTCACCCCGGCTATTTCTCCACGAAGTGGGCGCTGTCCCGGAAGGGCGTTCGACTCGTCGGCATCCAGCATCATCACGCGCACATCGCCAGTTGCATGGCTGAAAATCATCTCGAAGGAGAAGTCATTGGCATTGCGCTTGATGGTACCGGCTATGGCACCGACGGACACATTTGGGGCGGGGAAGTGCTGACCGCCGGGTATGAAGGCTTCCGCCGCGCCGCGCACTTCGACTACGTAGCCATGCCCGGCGGCGGCCAGGCCATTCGCGAGCCGTGGCGCATGGCAGTTGCTTATCTCTACCACCATTTTGGACGCGAGTTCTTTAATCGAAAACTCCCCTTTGCCGACGCAATCGAACCATCCCAGATTGAATTGGTTTTGCGGATGATCGACGAGAATCTGAATTCTCCGCAAACTTCCAGCTGCGGACGTCTCTTCGACGCGGTCGCCGCCCTGGTAGGGATTCGCTCCCGAGTGAACTACGAAGCGCAGGCCGCCATTGAACTCGAGATGGCGATCGCGAACGACGGCGATGAGACAGACTATCCAATGGACGTCACACTCCGGAATGGGACCCGCGTCATCGATACCAGCCGTATGTTTGAGCAGATCCTGACCGACCTTGGCCACGGGCTTCCGGTTGCAACCATCAGCCGAAGATTCCACAACGCGTTAATCGCAGTATTCGCAGGCCTTGTGGAGTCAATCCGCACAGAATCATCGCTCACACGGGTGTGCCTGAGTGGCGGCACGTTTCACAACGCTTACCTGCTGATGGGTTTGCAAAACCGACTTACGGAGTCTGGATTCGAAGTCTTCATACACAGCCAGGTGCCTGCCGGAGACGGAGGACTCAGCCTTGGCCAGGCGATGATCGCCGCTCATCAATTGAAGTGAAGTAAAAAAGTCGCGGCCATGATTCCTCGCAAACACACCGTTGTGTCCTTTTGTGTCATCCCTGCGTGACCACCGTCACATACCATTTTGTCGTCAGGTCCTACTCTGAATAGTTAAGACAGGCAACGCCGTACTTCCTGTGCGGCGCGTGACAACCACCGTTCCTACGGAGCTACGGATGATCACGGATTTTTCGAAGCCGACGCCGCCCAGTCTCGACAAGCGCTGGCGTTTGGTGGATGCCACCATGCGCCGCCTCGGGCACCACTCGCATGGTTTGATCGAGGCCCTGCACACCGTTCAGGAAACTTTTGGCTTCCTCGACGAAGGCGCCTTGCGCTATGTCGCAATCTCGCTGCGCGTGCCTTTCAGTCGGGCCTTTGGTGTGGCGACGTTCTATCAGTTTTTCACCTTGAAGCCCGCCGGCGAGCACACCTGCGTGGTGTGCATGGGAACCGCTTGCTACATCAAGGGCGCCCCGCAATTGCTTTCGGCGATGCAGCGAGACCTTGAAATCAAGCCCGGAGAAACGACCGCCGACGGCAAGGTTTCCCTGCTTACGGCCCGCTGCCTCGGTTCTTGTGGACTTGCGCCCGCCGTTGTCTACGATCACGACGTGGCGGGCAAGGTCTCGCCGGCCGATCTGCGCGACCGTGTAAAGAAATGGACCCGCCATGACTCCTGAAGAACTTGAGCAGATCGCCGCGGAAGAACGCACTGCACAAGCGCAGGTGCCGCATCGCATCAACGTGTGTGTCGCCGCCGGCTGTATCTCCTGCCAAAGCTCGTCCGTCAAGGAAGCCATCGACAAAGAAATTGCGAGCCGCGGTTGGGAGAAGAAGTGCAAGTCGAAGGGCGTCGGCTGCATGGGCTTGTGCGCCGAAGGGCCGCTGGTCTCGACCGAAGCCGGGACCATGTATCAGCATGTTGCTCCTGCCGATGCCGGAGAGATTCTGGACTCGCTGGAAGCTTCGCCGATGGATCGTCTCATCTGTCGCACCGACGTTCCTTTCTTTCAGCGCCAGAAGAAAATTGTTCTCGAGAATTCCGGCGTCGTCGATCCGGAGCGAGTGGAAGAGTACGTGGGCGCTTCCGGATACGGCGCGTTAATCAACGTATTGACGGAGATGGCGCCCTCCGATGTCGTTCAGGAAGTCGTCAAGAGCGGCCTGCGAGGACGAGGCGGGGCCGGCTATCCCACAGGATTGAAGTGGAGCACCGTGGCGAAGGCTGCCGGGCAGCAGAAGTACGTCATCTGCAATGCCGACGAAGGCGATCCCGGGGCTTTCATGGATCGCAGCGTGCTCGAGAGCGACCCGCATCGGGTGCTGGAAGGCATGCTGATTGCCGCCTATGCCGTGGGTGCGTCTGAAGGCTACATCTACGTGCGCGCCGAATATCCGCTGGCCATCAAGCGTTTGCGCACTGCCATCCGCCAGGCCGAGCGTATTGGCTTGCTGGGCTCCAACATTTGTGGGACGCGCTTCAGTTTCCGCATCGATTTACGTCTTGGCGCAGGCGCCTTTGTTTGTGGAGAAGAAACCGCACTCATCGCCTCGGTCGAGGGCCGCCGCGGTACACCCCGCCCGCGCCCACCCTATCCGGCACAGGAAGGGCTCTTTGGCTGTCCGACCCTGATCAACAATGTCGAGACCTACGCCAACATCGCTCCCATCATCCGTAACGGAGGCGAGTGGTACTCGCAGATCGGCACCGAGAAGAGCAAAGGCACCAAGGTCTTCGCTCTCGCGGGCAGTGTGTTGAATACCGGCCTGGTCGAAGTGCCGATGGGCATCACGCTGCGTGAGATCGTGTTCGACATCGGTGGCGGCATTCCAGACGGTCGTGCCTTCAAGGCGGTGCAGACTGGGGGACCATCCGGCGGATGCCTGCCTTCCCAGTTTCTTGACATGCCGGTCGACTACGAGTCACTGGCCAAAGCCGGGTCCATCATGGGCTCCGGCGGCATGATCGTGATGGACGAATCGTCCTGCATGGTCGACGTCGCCAAATACTTCATGGATTTCTGCATGACGGAGTCTTGCGGCAAGTGCGTACCGTGCCGCGTCGGCACTTACCAGATGAACGAACTTCTTGCCCGCATTACCGGACGGACGGCGACCACGCAGGAGGTCACGCTCCTTGAAGAGCTTTGCGACCTGCTGCGTAATACCAGCCTGTGCGGGCTCGGCCAGTCTGCCCCCAATCCGGTGGTCAGCACGTTGCGGTATTTCGCCGATGAGTACAAGGCTCACGTGGAGCAAAAAACCTGTCCCGCCGGAGTTTGCGGACACGAAGGGAAGGAAGCTTCATGAATCCGGGCACGAACATCAAGACGCTGAAAATTGACGGCAAGGATTTCAGCGCCCGTCAGGATGAAACGATTCTGGCCGTCGCCCGCCAGAACAAGATCTTCATCCCGACCTTGTGCGATCTGCGTGGCCTGTCGACCGTCGGCGCCTGCCGCCTCTGCCTGGTCGAAATCAAAGGGTCCAACAAGCTTCTGCCGGCGTGCGTGACCCGCGTGGAAGAGGGCATGGAGGTCACGACCACCTCGGAGCGCCTGGACCGCTATCGGCGCTCGATTCTTGAACTTCTCTTCACGGAACGCAACCACATCTGCTCGGTCTGCGTCTCCAATGGACACTGCGAGTTGCAGACCCTGGCGCAGCGTTTGCAGATCACGCACGTGCACTTTCCCTATCGCTACCCAAAGGTGCAAGTGGATGGCTCGCACGATCGCTTCATCGTCGACCACAACCGCTGCATTCTGTGCACCCGCTGCGTGCGTGTGTGCGAGGAGATCGAAGGCGCGCATACCTGGGACGTGATGGGCCGCGGCATTGACGCCAAGGTCATCACCGATCTCAACCAGCCCTGGGGTTCTTCGGAAACCTGCACCGGTTGCGGCAAGTGCGTGCATGTCTGCCCCACCGGCGCTTTGTTCGAGAAGGGCAGGTCGGTCGCTGAGATGCTGAAGCGCCGCCAGTTCCTGCCCTACCTGACCCTCATGCGGGAGGAGCGCGAGTGAGCAAGATCCGCCTGGCAACGGTTTGGCTCGATGGTTGTTCGGGATGTCACATGTCGTTTCTCGACATGGACGAGGCCCTGATCACCCTCGCCGAAAAAATCGATCTGGTCTATAGCCCGCTGGTGGACACCAAGATCTTTCCCGACGATGTCGACATCACGCTGGTCGAAGGTGCAGTCAGCAGCGAAGAGGATCTTCATAAAATCCGCCACATCCGCCAGCGCACGAAGACTCTGGTTTCGCTGGGGGACTGTGCCGTCACGGCGAACGTGCCGTCGATGCGCAATCCGTTCGGCGTCAAAGCCATCTGCGATCGCGCGTATCGCGAGAACACCACTCTGGATGCGGGAGTGCCTGACCAGGTCGTGCCCGCGCTCTTGCCGCGCGCCGTTCCGGTACACGAAGTTGTGACCGTCGACCTATTCGTGCCCGGATGTCCTCCGCGTGCCGACGTCATCTTCTATTTTCTCAGCGAACTTCTCGAGGGGCGTTTCCCGGAATTGAGCGCGAAGACGCGCTTTGGAGCCTAGTCACGTGCCAGATGCTGCCCACAAGACGATTCTGATCGACCCGGTGACCCGCATCGAGGGGCACGCC
Source organism: uncultured Acidobacteriota bacterium (assembly GCA_963745435.1). Classification (GTDB taxonomy): domain Bacteria; phylum Acidobacteriota; class Terriglobia; order Terriglobales; family Acidobacteriaceae; genus Gp1-AA133. The sequence goes on from CAVUXK010000018.1 coordinate 49,499, forward strand.
AAGATCACCCTGCACCTGGACGATCATGGCCGCGTCGAAGATGCCCGCTTTCACGTGACCCAGTTCCGCGGCTTCGAAAAGTTCTGCGAAGGCCGGCCCTTCTCCGAGATGCCAGCCTTGATGGCACGCATCTGCGGCATTTGCCCGGTCAGCCACCTGATGGCTTCCGCCAAGGCATGCGACGCGTTGCTGGCGGTCCGCATTCCTCCCACCGCCGACAAACTGCGCCGCATCTTCGGTCTCGCCCAGGTCGTGCAATCCCACGCCCTGAGCTTCTTTTATCTTTCCTCGCCCGACCTGTTGCTGGGCATGGACGCGGATCCCGCTCGCTCTAACATCTTCGGGGTGTACGAGAAGAAGCCCGAAATCGCGCGCGACGGAATTCGCCTGCGCCAGTTCGGGCAGCAGATCATCGAGCGCCTGGGCGGCAAGCGAATTCATCCGGCGTGGGTTGTGCCCGGGGGCGTGAGCGAACCTCTTACCGCATTGAACCGCGATGCGATCCTCTCCACCATTCCCGAAGCTCTGGCCATCGCTGAACGCACGCTCGAATGGTTCAAGGGCATCACCGAGGGTTTCCGCGAAGAAATCGCCAGTTTCGGAAATTTCCCCACGTTGTTCATGGGCATCGTGAAGAAGGACGGCGGACTTACGTTCTACGATGGCGGCATTCGCATTGTGAATTCCGCCGGCGAAGTCATAGCGAATGGCCTTGATCCTGCCGACTATCAGGAATACATCGGCGAGAAAAACGAATCGTGGACGTACTTGAAGTCTCCCTATTACATGCCCAAAGGATATCCCGATGGCATCTATCGCGTCGGCCCGCTGGCCCGCATGAATGTTGCCGACCGTTGCGGCACGCCGCGCGCCGATCAGGAACTCGCCGAGTTCCACGAACTGCAGCGCACCGCCGTGCTCAGCAGCTTCCACTATCATCATGCGCGGCTCATTGAGATCCTTTACTGCGTCGAGCGCATGGAGCAATTGCTCACTGATCCCGAGATTCTTTCCAAGCACGTTCGCGCCGTGGCTGGTCCGAACTGCGAGGAAGGTGTCGGCTGCTGCGAAGCCCCGCGCGGCACGCTGATGCACCACTACAAAATCGACGAGCAGGGCCTGGTTCGCTGGGCGAACCTGATCATTGCCACCGGGCACAACAATATGGCCATGAACCGCGGAATCCTGCAGGTCGCCAAGCACTTCGTGCGCGGGGAAAAGCTGACTCCGGGAATGCTCAACCGGGTTGAAGCGCTGATCCGCGCCTACGATCCCTGCCTCAGCTGCTCGACCCACGCCTTTGGCGAGATGCCGCTGATCGCCGAGTTGTACAACTCAGCCGGCGAGCTGCTCGACAAGGTCCGCAAGCCCGGGTAGAGGAGAGCATATGGCCCGCATTCTCGTTCTCGGCTACGGCAATCCAATGCGGTCTGACGATGGACTCGGCTGGCAGATTGCGGTCGATCTGTTTCGTACGAACGGATGCCCCGACGTCGAGGTTTTACCCTGTCACCAGCTCACTCCGGAACTGGCTCCCGCGGTGAGCCGGGTCGACGTCGTGATTTTTGTCGACTGCGAGCAGGGAGGGAATCCTGGCGAGATCCGCTGCCGGGAAGTCCGATCCGAGTCGATACCACTTTCCTTCACTCATCACCTGACCCCAGGAGCCTTGTTGGCGCTCAGCTCTGAATTATTTGGGGCGTGTCCGCGCGCCTGGCTGCTGTCGATTCAGGGGCAAGAGTATTGCCCGGGGGAGAGTTTTTCCCCAACGGTTGCCGCTCACATCTCCGACCTCAAAGCGCGCCTGCAGGGGTTGATTCAGGAGAGCCTAGACTCCACGCCAGTGGCCTATTAGTCGACCTGAAGATCGATTTGCCCGATTGCCGGCAATCTTCCGCAATGCACGTGTCTGTGCAAACAGTGGAAATCTAATCTAATTCGTTGAAAGGCGTGCCCAGCAAGGCGTTCGGCGTAGCACCTTAGTGGGGGATGGAGTGGCACGGAAGTGCTATTTGCAGCCGCGCACCTTAGATTTATTTTTTTCGGCGAGCAGTTCTGGGGGAGGGCTGCCCGGGCGCCTGTGACTCGAAAGAGTCCGGGCGCTCGTTATTTTTGCTGTTGTTTTGGACTCGTCAGAGCTGGCAGCAATAAAAAAGCGGCGCGGGATGCGCCGCCTCTTTCTCTCGCTCAGATGGCGTTAGTTCGCGCGGATCGTGAAGTCAACCGTAACCTTGGCCTGCGTCTCGATGGGCACGCCATTTTGCAGGTACGGTTTGAAGCGCCACTGCTTGACGGCTTCGCGCGCCGCATCCGCAAGAATCGCGGGTCCGCTCAATATCTGCAGTGCCTGAATACTTCCATCCTTGTCGATATCTACCAGCAGGATGACCGCGCCCTGAACCTTCATCTGGCGCGCCAACAGCGGGTACGCCGGACGCACGGGACGCGTGAGTGCCTGGCGGGTGTCGGTCGACATCTGAACGCTCTCGCCGGCGGTGGTAACGGGCGTTGAGTCTGGTACCGGGATCGGGGCGTGCGGTGCTTGCGAAGCGATTTGTCCCGGGGCTCCGTTTTGGAGCTCGACCTTTACAGACGGGCTTCCCGGGCGCACCAGCTGATGTTGATCTCCCGCTACAACTTCCACACGCAGCGGCGGCAGCACGGCGCGAGAGGCAACAACCGCAGGCGGCGGTGGAGGCGCTGGCTCTGTGACTTTGCCGGCCGCCGGGGGCCCTGGATGCCTTTTCCTGACTGTCGGCAAAGCAGGTGCTGTGATCGTATTGGCAGGCGTTGCGGGCTGGGCTGTTGCCTCGGTCGCAGTGGGGGCTGAGTCGTCAATCACTTCGGAATCAGCAGTTTCCGGGGTGGCGAACCAGAAGTCCCGGTCTTTGACGAGCACCAGGCCTAAGGCCACCAAAAGCATGACCAAGGCAATCACCATGCGCCGGCGCTGGCGTTGGTCGTTCTCGACCAGTACTGGGGCTGGAGGGGCAATTTCCAGCCTGGGGACAACCAACTGCTCCTGGATCGTTTCCTGTTGTTCGAGTTCCTCTAACATGCAGGCAGCCACCTTCCTGGCGCGCTGGGGAAGGGCTTCGCCCGCATAGTATGCCCTGAAATCGCGCGCAATGCCACAAAAACAAAGCAGGGCAGGGAATTCGTGGTCGCCCCAGGAACATGGGCGTTCCGGCCCTCTGTGAGCCGCGTCACATCTACCGGTGCCAAACGTCACCGCAGCCAGTTAGGGTCGGACGGACACTGATGGCGTGACGTTGGTCACATCGGTCTGGTAGTAGGCCGGGGCCACGGCGCGGAACGCTTCGATTTCCGGATTTCTCGGCGCTCTACATGGAGGACTTGTGCTCTCACCTTACGGGCTCGACATCATTGAAAGCTGCCTGACCTGCAAAATGCGGTCCGACCGCATCTTCTGCGACCTGCCCACAGCGTCCCTGCAGTCCTTCGAGGCCATCAAGTACGCCACCGCCTATCCGAAGGGCGCGGTGCTGTTCGTCGAAGGCCAGGCTCCCCGCGGAATTTTTGTCCTGTGCAAGGGGCGCGTGAAACTGTCGATCTGCGCCACCGATGGCAAGACCCTCATCCTGAAAATCGCGGAACCGGGCGAAGTTCTCGGCCTCAGCGCCACCGTCTCGGGCAAGCCCTACGAGTTGACCGCTGAAACCATCGATCCCTGCCAGGTGAATTTCGTAAAGCGCGAAGACTTCCTGCGCTTCCTCAAGGACAACTCCGATGCGTGCTTTAAAGTGGCGGAGCAGCTCAGCGAAAAATACAACAACGCTTGCCACGAAGTGCGTTCGTTGGGCCTGTCTCATTCCGCTTCTGAAAAATTGGCCAAGCTCCTGCTCGAGTGGAGTTCCAAAAATGGCGAAGCCGCCAAGCAGGAGCCTCGCCTCAAACTGGCGCTGACTCATGAAGAGATCGCGCAGATGATCGGCACGTCGCGCGAAACCGTGACGCGTTTATTCGCCGATCTCAAGAAACGCCAGATCGTTCAGGCTAAGGGATCCACACTGATCATTCGCAACAAGGTCGCTTTGAAAGCGTTGGCCACCAACAACTAGCTCGCCGACTTCACTCCCCCTGTGCCAAGGGTCACCCATCCGGGTGACTGCAGTCACTGTGCTTTTCCCGCCCAAGCGGTATCAACCACTTATGGAGAGCGCGATACAGCAAAACTGCCTCGAATGCGCCTTGCGTCCGGACCGGGTTTTTTGCGATCTGCCGACCACTGTGCTGGCCGCGCTCGATCAAGTGAAATCCAAAATCGCTTGTCCGCGAAACACGGTATTGTTCCGCGAAGGGCAGCCGGCTCGCGGTGTGTTCGTTCTGTGCGAAGGGCGCGCCAAACTCACGGTCTGTTCCGAATCCGGCCAGCGCCTGACGCTGCATGTGGCTGTCCCCGGCGAAGTCCTCGGCCTCAGCGCCGCCTTGTCCGGAACCAATCACGAGGTGACCGCTGAACTTCTGGACGACGCCCAGCGTGGCCATGGTGAAGCGCAAGGAGCTCTTGAATTTCCTGCGCGAGCACAGGGAGGCCTGCTTGCACGTCGTCGACCTGCTGAGCCAGGACCTGCATATCGCCTACGACAAAGTGCGGTCGGTCGGGCTCGGACGCACTCGCCGGCCTCGTGCCGTGAGCGCCTAGGCGAACGATCGTCGCCACGCCCTGTGGACAGCCGGAGTGCCCACGCAACGACCTATGAAGATCTCTGTTTGCCTACGCCGTTTTCCGTTGCTGTTGTCAGGCCTTCGTGTTTCTCTCCGGGGGCTCGATCGCTCAGGAGTCCCCTTCCACTTCCGACCAGAACTCCAAATACGCCGGGGTCGAAGTTTGCCAGGGATGTCATGAGGACATCTACAAAGCCTTCGCCAAATCTGCCCACGCGGAGACTCTGAAAAGCAAGAATCCGGCGACGCGCGGTTGCGAAGGTTGCCACGGCCCCGGTGCGGAACACGCCAGTGCCGGCGATACCGAACTTATCGAACGTTACGGCGGCGTGCAGCCCGCAGTGATTCTGGCCCGCTGCGGACGCTGTCACGAATCAGAAATCAGCCAGGCTCATATCAACGCTCATCTCAGTTGCTTGACGTGCCACTCTGTCCACCACGCGTCGCAAGCCAAGCCTCTGCTCGTCAAGCCGTCCCAGGAACTCTGCCGCGGTTGCCATCACGCCAAATAAACGCGCCAGAGCCTGAAAGGACGCAGACTCGCCCATGTGACGCGCATCACGTCCGCCGGTGAGACGACTCATTGCCCCAGCGCGCATTGCCCGCCAACAATAGACCTGCCATAGCTTGGCCATTGGGGAGGAGGCAGCCGGAATGCCGACAGCTCACGAGGTGATACGCACACGGACAGCGTTGCGCGTCCTGCAATGTGGACTCCTGGGTCTGGTATTCACCGGGGCCGCATTTGGTGCCGGCAAGAAGGCCGATCCCCCCAAGCCCACCAACGAGGAATGCCTGGCGTGCCATGGCGATCCCACTATGACCAAGGATGTTGCCGGCAAGCCGGTCAGCATCTCTGTGAATCCCGACGCCTTCAAGTCTTCCATCCACGGCGGCATGTTCGCCTGCGTCGACTGCCACACCGACGTGAAGACTTCTCCTCACGAGAACACACCGGCAAAGATTTCCTGCGCGACTTGCCACGCTGATCAGCAGGCGGCTTACGAGCGCAGCTATCACGCCAAGGCCATCCAGGCCGGCGATAGTCAGGCGGCCACCTGCGTTTCCTGTCACGGTAGTCCGCACGAACTGTTACCCGCCAGCGATCCGAAGTCGCGCGTGAGTCACGTGAACATCCCGGCGACTTGCGGATCTTGTCACGGACAGAAATACGTCATGGAGGCCAGCGGCCATAGCTCCCAGCCCTTCGCTTCCTACCTGCAGAGCGTGCACGGAAAAGCCGTGGCGGCAGGCTCGGAGAAGGCGGCGGTCTGCACCGACTGTCACGGCTCTCACGAGATTCTCGCTGCCACCGACGAGCACTCGTCCATCTTCGCTTCAACGTACCCGCCACTTGCGCCAAGTGTCACGAGTCGGTGAAGCAGGAGTTCATGCAGAGCATTCACGGCCAGGCGATCGCTCGCGGCAACAGCCAGGCCCCGGTGTGCACCGATTGCCACGGAATTCATTCCATCAAGGCGCATCTGGATCCGAAGTCCTCCGTCAATCGCGGCGAACCTCGCGAGCGTTACCTGCGCCCGTTGCCACGAAGGCGTGCGGCTCAATCGACGAATTCGGTGTCGAGGGCCGCCGTTCCACCACTTACCTGGCCAGCTATCACGGCCTGGCGTCAAAACTGGGATCCCAGGTTGTGGCCAATTGCGCGAGTTGCCACGGCGTGCACAACATCCTGCCCTCCAGCGACGCGCGCTCCACAATTAACCACGCCAATCTCGTGAAAACCTGCGGCCAGTGCCATCCGGGCGTGACTGAAAAATTCGCCCTCAGTAAGGTCCACGTCGACGCGCCTCTATCCGCCGACACCGGCAGCGTAGCGGTACGCTGGATCCGCAAGCTCTACCTCGGCATGATTTTCGCGGTAATCGGTGCCATGCTGCTTCACAACCTGATCATCTGGAGGCGCAAGGCGTTGCTGCGCCGCCAGCACGAGCATCGATGGTCGAGCGCATGTCGCTCCACCAGCGCTGGCAGCACGTCATTCTCTTCACCAGTTTCATCACGCTCGTGATCACCGGATTCGCACTCAAGTTCCCCGACTCCTGGTTCGCAAACCTGTTAGGGATGAGCGAGAAAGTTCGCGGAATCACGCATCGCTTCGCCGGCGTCCTGCTCATCGGAGTCGGGCTCTATCACATGTTTTACGTCGCGTTCCGCAAAGACGGACGCCGCCTGCTGCTCGATTTTTTGCCCACTCCCAAAGATGCCACCGACGCCATCGGCACCATGCTGTACTATCTGGGGCTGCGTCGTGAGAAGCCCGAGTTCCGGCGCTTCAACTACGCGGAGAAAGCCGAGTACTGGGCCCTGGTCTGGGGACTGTTCGTCATGGCGGGCACTGGCATCATGCTTTGGGCGAAGGTGTCCGTGGGCCATCTGCTGGCCCGCTGGTGGCTCGATATCGCCACTGCCATTCACTTGTATGAAGCGATTCTGGCCACACTCGCCATCGTCGTGTGGCACTTCTACCAGGTCTTCTTCGATCCAGACGTTTATCCCATGAACTGGGCGTGGTGGGACGGCAAGATGTCCTACGAGCACTATCGCGAGGAACACGGTCTGGATTCCGAAACGCTGCTCGCGGCTGCCCGCACCGAGGCCGCTGCGGAAATGGAAGCTCAACTCGATTCCAAAGGCGCCCCTGCCGCGGAACACAGCGATAGTTCTGTCGATGAAGTGGTGGAAACGCGCAAGTGATCTGTGAGGTACTTGCGCGCGGCGGTCTTATCGAGCGTCCTGACGCTGAATATGGACCACGGAGTCCAAATTAGAGGAGAACGGGTGGTGTTGCATGAGCAATGACAAGCCAGACGCAAATGCAGTACCGGCCACCGGGTTTGCCCGGCTGCGCCAGTGGGTGCGCAACCCGATATCCCTTATCGGACTCGCGCTCGCCGTCGTCGCCTTCGGTAACTTCCTGTTTCTGTTTTTTATCGATCTCACGTCCGACCACCCCAGCCCATACGTCGGCATTCTGGCTTACATGATCGCGCCCGCCTTCCTGGTGGCGCGGCCTGGCGCTGGTGGCGATCGGGGCGTGGTATGACCGCCGTAAACGCAAGTTGCAACCCAAAGGTGAGATCCGCTACCTGCACCTCGATTTCAACGATCCCAGCCAGCGCGGCGCGCTCACCTTCGTGTTCACGTTTGTCATCGGTTTTATCGGGCTCAGCGTGGTCGGCAGCTATAAAGCATATGAGTTCACCGATTCCGTCCAGTTCTGCGGGCAGCTTTGCCACACGGTCATGGCACCTGAATACACGGCATATCAGTTGTCACCGCACGCCCGCGTTGCCTGCGTGGATTGCCATGTCGGCGCAGGTGCCACCTGGTACGTGAAGTCCAAACTTTCCGGCGCGCGCCAGGTCTTCGCCACGACGTTCAAAACCTATCCCCGGCCCATCCCCACGCCCGTCCACAATCTGCGTCCCGCCGCCCAGACCTGTGAACAGTGTCACTGGCCGAAGAAGTTTTACGGTGCGCAGTTGAAGGTCTTCACCCACTACTCCAGCGACGAGAAGAACACGCCGCGACAGCTTCGCATGCTGATCAACGTCGGCGGTGGTGATCCCGCCGTCGGCGCGCTCGAAGGCATTCACTGGCACATGAACATCGCCAACGAGATTACCTACGTCGCCACAGATGAAAGGCGCCAGGTCATCCCGTACATTCACGTGAAGGACATGCAAGGCCGCGAGACCGACTACTTTGCCAAGGACTCTCCGCTGACCAAGGAGCAGATCGCGAAAGCCGAGAGACACCGCATGGATTGCGTCGATTGCCATAACCGTCCGACGCACATTTACGTGCCTCCTGACCTTTCGGTCGACAACTCCATGCTGGCCAAGCGCCTGGATGTTTCGCTGCCTTTTCTGAAGCAGCAGGCTGTGACGGCGCTTACCGCCAATTACGACACCACCGATGCCGCCATGAAAGGCATTGCCAAGTCGATTGAGAGCTTCTACGAGACCAAGTATCCCGGAGTCGCCCATGACAAGCAGCTCGAGGTGCGCGCCGCGGTCGACGAATTGCAGAAGATCTATCGCAATACGATCTTTCCTGAGATGAGAGTTGAACTGGCAGACCCATCCCAACAACATCGGCCACTTCTACTTCAACGGATGTTTCCGCTGCCACGACGGCCAGCATGTCAGCGCCGACGGCAAGGTTGTCACCAAGGATTGCCAGACCTGTCACAGCGTGCTGAGCCAGCAGGAGGGCAGCGTCAACACGGCCTCGGTGAAGAACGTGCCTTTCCAGCATCCCATCGACCTGGGTGACATGACTCAGGTCAACTGCAGCGACTGCCATTCCAGTGGGGGAACGCAGTAACCCCCATCGTGCCAGTCACTTGCGGGCGTGACGTGCGTCACAACCCCTCGTGACAGCAGTCACGGCCCATATGTTCATAGTTTTCTATCGTTACCTGCGAGGGTGGCAGCAGGTTCCGCCACATGGGAGGGGTCGATGGAAGCGGCGAATGGCAACGGGCACCACAGTCGAAAACAAGGCGCGTCTGGTTTTCTGGGAAGTCACCAAGGGATGCAATCTGCGCTGCATTCATTGCCGCGCCACCGCTACCGAACTGAGTTCCCCCACCGATCTTCCCACCGCGACCGCGCTGGGTATCATCGACCAGATCGCCGCGGCCGCCAATCCGATTCTGGTGCTCAGCGGCGGCGAGCCACTCTACCGTTCCGACATTTTCCAGCTTGCTCGCTACGCGAACCGACAAGGGTCTGCGCGTCGCCCTGGCCACCAACGGCACGCTGGTCACGAAAGACGTCGCGCGCATGATCGTCGATTCCGGCGTCAGCCGCGTTTCGATCAGTCTGGATGGCGCCGATGCGGCAACCCACGACGCCTTCCGCGGAATCCCCGGAGCGTTCGATGCAGCCGTGCACGGCCTTCGAAATCTGAAAGCGCTTGGCATGTCGGTGCAGATCAACATGACCATCGCGCGTCACAACGCGCATCAACTGCCCGATGTTCTCCAGTTGGCCCGTAACGCTGGGCGCCGACGCTCTGCACACCTTCCTGCTCGTGCCGGTGGGTTGCGGTGTCGATATCGCAGCCGAACAGATGGTGGCGCCGGAAGAATACGAGCGCATGCTGAACTGGTTCTACGATCAATCGCTCGACCGGTGGAATCGAATTGAAGGCCACCTGCGCTCCGCACTACTTCCGGGTGGCACGGCAACGTCGCGCTGCTGACCGCCGTGCGGCGGCAGAACTGACCCACATCTCCACAATCGCCCGTGAGCCCTCCCCCGCGTTGCCCTCCCCCATCGGCCCCACTGACATGACGATGCCGGGTTCGACCGGGATGGCCATCAAACCGCAAGGCATCGGCCACGCGGTCGGACATCCGGGTGGAAATCCTTCCGATCTCAACGCCATGACCAAGGGCTGTCTCGCCGGAACCGGCGTTTGCTTCATCTCGCATGAAGGCGAAGTCTACCCGTGCGGATATTTGCCGGTCATTGCCGGCGATCTGCGCAAGCAGACCTTTTCCGATATCTGGGACAACTCGGAGGTCTTCCACGAACTGCGCGACACCGCCAACTTGAAAGGGAAGTGCGGCTGCTGCGAGTTCCGCAACGTTTGCATGGGATGCCGCGCGCGCGCCTACGCCGCCACCGGCGATTTCATGGACGAGGAGCCGTTCTGCGTGTATGAGCCGCGCACCAAAAGTTTGTGCGCCGAGAAGGCGGAAACCGTCGGTGCTCGCCGCTAACCCACATCCTGCCCCCAACGCGACAACGCCCGGTCTCACTCATTCGTGAGCCGGGCGTTGTTTTTTGTGCCGCCGCGCGTTCAGGCCGTCTTCTTGACCGGTTCCGGAAACGCGAGCACTTTTCCGCGCTGTTCGAGCGGCACCCATTTCATTTTCTTGCGAAAACGGTCGGGTACATAAAACTCGATCACCTTTGCCATAGCCATCCTCCGATCCAACATCCCGTCAGTCTCGGATTCTCGCTCTGGTCACCATGGCCGAGGCTGCCGGCTCTTTCCTTTGTTAGATTCATCAACCCGAAATTTGGTGATGAGTTGCGATGTCACTTTTTCAACACCTTACAGTCAACAACCGTGACTTGCCCGTGAAAAACTCCTTCAAATGCTGTAACTTTCCCCTGTGCCGCGAATCCCACCACCACCAAACTCTCGCGTAGTAGTCTCTGGAGCCTGCTGAATGGACGAGCGCAAATTCAAAAAGATGAATCGCCGCGAGCTGCTGAAGCTCACGCCCCTGGTCGCGCTCGGCGCATTCGCGATTCCGAAACTTCGCGAGCCGCTGCTAAAGGAAGGTCTCGCCTTCAGCGACTGGGCCTCGGGCAAACTATTCCGGCCTGGTCATCTGGCGACGACGTTCACCGACGCCGACCTCACGCCCTTCGAAAAGTTTCCCATCAACGGCTACGACGTCGACGATCCGGGCGTTATCTTCGAAAACTGGAGTCTGACCGTCAGCGGCGCCGTGCAGAAGCCCGGAGATTACAAACTTTCCGATATTCAAGCCCTCCCCAGGAAACGTCAGAACACGCGCCATATCTGCGTCGAAGGCTGGGACGTCATCGGCCGCTTTGGCGGGACGCCGCTTTCCGAGTTCCTCAAGTTCGTGGGCGCCGATCCTACCGCGCGCTTTATCACGGTTCAGTGCGCCGACGACTACTACGAGTCGCTCGACATGGCCACAGCTATGCATCCCCAAACTTTGCTGTGCTACGAAATGTACGATCAGCCACTGACCCGCGAGCACGGCGCGCCGCTGCGCCTCAACGTTCCTACCAAGATCGGTTACAAGCAGGCGAAGTACCTCACCGATCTGAAAGTGGGCCACGTTCTGGAGAAGTTCAGATATAATAATATAAATTTAATAAGTAAATTATGCTTTAATACGAGAAGATTTTCGCGTCGGTGTGTCTTTAGATGTTCCATTCGACTCCTTCCTTCCACTGACGCGAGGCTTCTTTGGTGTTACGTTTTCTTCATCGATTTCCTCCTTTGCCTTTCGTTTTACATCCTCTTCCACGACATCGCTCTTTCTCTTAGGCATTGACTTGGCAGGTTTCTCTTCAGCCTGATTATCTTCCTTGGCTTTCTTCCCTTTCTTGACAGGTGGGCTCTTCTCTTCCTCCTCACTTTCCTCATCATTACTTTTGAGTTTCTTCTGGCGACTTTCTACAACAGCACTTGTTCTTCCACCTACAGTAATATGCTTGATCTTTTCACCATTCGGCAATACGTTAGCCTCTTCCTGTCCTTTCTTCCCTCTTGTTCTGCTTTTCCCCCATCGATAACTGAACAACCAATCGTCAGGGAATTTCGACGAATCTCCAAGAACATTGGCCGCAATTGTGCTGACGAAATGTATCGCTTCATATAGAGCTTTTAATACAGGTTTAGGCAATGTATTGCTGTACTGTTCTGGGTGAATTCGTGCCTGGTAAAGAACTATTGTTAGTCGGACGTGTTGGACAAGTACCTTCGTCTCTGCAATTAGTAAAATTAATAAAGATACATACGCTACCCAATTCCCAACTCCTGCGGAGAAAGTTTGATCCAGTAAGAGAGCTTTAATTGGTACCTTGCATCAGACATCTCCCGTCGTCAAATAAACCTTTCTTTTTCCAACAGTACTTGCAAACCATTCAAAATCCGGCATCTTCAGAATCGGATCAAACCCAAGCTCTTTCAGAGGTCTGCGAATCAATGATTACTTTCAAGTAGGCAATACGATACAGTAAAAGGATCCTCTGCATCAACAAGTCTAATCCGTCCCAATCGTCTCGCATCCACAAACGCAACTTCGGTCCCCCAAATCTCCGGAATCAGACTTCCGTCAAGCGAGGGCCGAGTTTTCGGCTCCGCAATTTTCAGAATAAATTTAACGAAACGAGGAGGCCATGTATCTTCATCTTTGGTAGAGTGATAATGGGTTTTAACATCACGTACGCGAATCCATCCTGTCATTCCTGTTTATAAGTCTTCATTGACAACGTGCGTACCAAAATGCAATACTGGATGAGGAGGAGACTCCATTTCAATCCTGAGTAAGTACAGAGTAACAATGTTGTTCTACCAAAAATATTTCCCCCATCGTTTTGCACCGACGACTTTTTTGCCTTTAAGGCTTGTTGCAAAGTCTTTGGCGGTTGTGTCTTTGAAGACTATGGGGTCATCATACTTGATGTCAACAATGGCTATAATCAGGATATACGGATTCAACATCAACGATAGTCTGATCTTTAAGAATTTGTTCAAGAATTGTTCTTGCACGCTCGACTTCAGCGATCTCGGGCATCGTTGACGCGATTGACTTACGGATTTCGTGATGCCGCTGCAAATCACCGCGATTTTCACCACGTGATGACTATTCGAATGTTGAAAGCAAGAAACAGATTTTTACATCAAGTAAACCCAGTTCAACTCAAATTGATGTCATATATAAAAACTCCTTGATATGCGTAAACATGCGATCCTAATACTCCAACGTAACTCTAATTCATCTCTCTTCATCTGGCGCCTTTACATTATTCTCATTAGGATAAATCCTCCTTATCAACAGTATTACTCGCATTATCCTGAGATACATTGTCATTCAACATTGCAATTGACCAAACAAAAACAGAAACATCGCGAATCGAATTCATAACGTCTTGGTTGGAAGGGCCAGGAATTGCTGCGATAGCTTCGGGAACTTCTCGGACCGGCGAGCCTGCTTCGACGGGTGAGGGGGGAGGTGGTGTCATTGTATAAGGTGGCAACGGTGAACTTGCCCAGGGCGAGGCGAAGATACCGGGTGGACGAATGTGAGGTGCAAGACCTTCGATGGGTGGAGCACGTCGAACGACGACAATAAGTCCGTCTGATGATGCAGAGACAAGGCATTCGACTTCGAAGCGTTCGGGTATCGCTAGCGGTGGCAGTTGTCGATGATGAGATGATTGAGATTGTCCTTCGGGGTGACTTGGTTCTTCGTCCTCTTCCTCATCTTCTTCATCTTCATCAAATTCATCAAATTCATCATCCAAATCTTCAACATCTTCCAGCCTGGTCTTCCATAATAGTCGGAGATAAGCAATTGAATCATTCTCCTTTGCCCGTTCGATTGCATTCACTGCACCTAATAAATATCCATCATCGATAAATTCATAAAAACTCCTCCCAACAGCTTCGTCGGGGTTACATGACAAAACAAATTGCGCCGCGTGAGTAGCATACAGAACAGGTAATACATCACTGAACCGGTTCAAAAGAAATGCCGCGCGGGGTTCATGAACAGCTGCACGTGCAAGGGAAGTACTCCGGAACTTTGGTGCGAGGTGATCGATCATTTGGTATCGCGGGTCTAATGGTCCGGGCTTTTCGAAATGTTTTTGAATCGTCGGCGCAGCTTGTTTTCGTCCTAATCGTCAGTCCAAATGCGATTATTAGGTTTTATACTATCGCTCTTTCTGTCTCGTTTGTATAGTGTTGTAGCAGCGATGAAAACATCGTAAACAACAGTGAATACGCATTCGCATTTAATCCATTCTCCTTGTTTATTTTTCAGGCTGTATATTAGTATTGATAAGATATAATAGTGACATACCGACAATAAGATAATACAGCAGCATTATCAAACTGAATCGACTCACCATGTTTATCTCTCGCAAAAGGAAGCTCTTCTGGGTGAAAGTAATCGAAGCATGATTTTCCTACGACTTCCTCAGGCTCGTAACCCAACACATCATCTATCGAATCGGAAGCATACAATACAGTCGCTTGAGGCGAAAGATCATGCATAGTCAAAAATGTCCTATACCCAACATCAGCAATTTTCTTCCCTCATACTTGATGATGATACATCTCCATGATGGGCAGTCTGTTAATTCTGAAACAATTTTTGAAAATTTCCGAATTTGTCCCCCTGGGTCTCTCGATCCGCGCGTTTTTATATTTGCGCAACTGTCCGCCAGGAAGCAAAAAATATATACAAGTCAAAGCCAAGGTAAACCAAGCTTTTCCAAGATCTACGCAAGAAATATTACAAAACGATCGAATTCATGAAAAAAGGCTTACCCCGAACGGTGGATTTTCGCTGCAAGCCGAATTCGCTCGAAGGGCTGTCGGCCTAGCAACCACTTATTTTAAAATGCGTCCCAATGGCATGGGGGATTAAAAAAAGTTTACAGCATCCATTTGTTCGTCACACGAGCAAGTTAGTTGGCGATGATCAACTGCACCGCCTCACAAATTTGAAATCACACCAAATGTCAAACCCCATGTGACTACAATGTCAATATTGTTCTCAATGACGTTCACAAGGTATAAGGTTTATCCGACGTACATAGATCTTGGATAGCCCCGAGGTGTTAGGGTGACGCTTTCTGATAGGATTTCGGTAAAGGAATTGCGGTGAAAATTTTATCCTTAAATTCTTGGACCCCTTGCACCGCCTCATCCACATTTGTCGATACCATTCAAAAAGATATTCATCATAAGCCATGTTTCTGCATCTGCAACAGCTGCAGAATTATCAGAAACGTCGATCATCCTGTAAATCAAGGTTCTATATCGCGTCTTTGCCACAATTTCGGAGGTCCACCCACATGGTTTTCCGAGGAGTCGTGCCTCCGGGTTTAGCCTACCGAAGCGAGATTCAGTTGTCCTCCTGATGACACCTCATTGGTTCAACGAAAGACTCTTATTGGATTTAATCGGTTGTGCCGAGGTCCACGTTCAAGCCCTCCATATTCCGGATATGGCTACGAATGCGGAACAAATTATAACCTGCATTAATTTCCTGGAGAAAGTAGCCGAGGACAGAACGGACTAGACTCCACCACAACGATGATCTCTCAAAGTATTAACGAAAGCATCATTTCGGTGTTGTGAAATTACTTGGCATTGATTCAAGATTCAGATGCCGACCCAAGAATTCGATTGAAGTGTAAACTTCCACGTGCCGGAATACTTTATTTAATACATACATATATGAAAGTAAGGAATACGTTTAGAATCCATTATTCTTCAAATCATTGTTTCTTCATTAATCAATATTCTGATGGTTTCAGCCACGAGGATCGTTCCACCCATTAATATATTCCGTCAATCAATGATTCGAAAATTCGATTTCTTCTCTAAATCGGATCCCGTTCCTCCAACCCTTATCGTTACGTAAAGGTCGCATTCATCTGGATTTCTGAACTCATACAATCCAGTTCTCATCGTATATTATAAAATTGGAACGTATGTCCGATCTCAGTGTTTGATTACACAGATCTGATAATAGCCTAAGATTGCGTCAGTAAAGGGACATTGAACTCGCATCGCCGAACCACTGCACAGATAATCTACTTAAAATTCTGCAGAAATCAATCACTCAAGTTTCATATACCTAAGGACATCATTTGACTCAATGACTGATAAACCTGGAAACCATTATTTGATAAGAATGATGAATTCGCGTTGTGATCACAAAAACTAACGTTCGTTCAGCCACCGCACGGTCCTCATATTGGGAATTTATATATATAGCTGCCCACAACTTCTCGAATCCGGGATTATTTAGTAACATAAGCAAGCTGACCGCGTTTGGCCTGACCATCATCAACAAAAACTTCATCTGCCGACCAAGGCCAAATGAAGGATGAGGCAATTCACAATCAAGGCTGTTGTGCCCGTGCGTCCCTCGCTAAAAGTTTTGACTGACATAATCCCCAGCAAGTGATTAAACAACCATTATTCGGAGTTGCATTTGACAAATATCGAAGTCGCGAGAATGTCTTTGCTATTGTAGGTGGGAGATATGTATGCCGTCTCGAAGCGAGAACTAAGTCCAGGTCATTGTTGCGAAACCTCATAAAACCGATGGAATAGAGATATTGTCGACCTTTGTTGATGAGAATGTAAAGGATCTATTGTATTTATTCAGTTCTGACCTCAGGTTAACGAGGATTTGTTTGTTTGCGCATGGACTCGCGATGAAACTTCGAAGGATCCATTATTGTGTGTTGCAGGAGGTGTTGGAGTCGTCAAAGTAATCAACACGCGACTACAGAAAGTTATAGCGACTTTTATTGGACATGGTGATGTATTTCCCAAGGTCGTTCAATTTTCACTGATTTAGGAAATTTACGATTTGAAGATATCACCCGTTCATCCATATATCATTGGCACTGCAGCCAATGATCATACTATTCGATTATGGACTTTAGACCCCCGAAGCAGAACACAACCTACCATCGCTATTTGCGGGGGAGAAGGCGGTCATCGTGAAGGTGTTCTTACTATGGTATCCAACCACCAAGCACTATTTTTAATTCTAGGCATTCCATACTAACCCGCTGTACTTGATTTCAGGAGGTATGGACCACGCTGTTTGTCTATGGATATGTCCAATTTTACATCAATCATCACCACGTATT
>CAVUXK010000019.1:0-19230 GCA_963745435.1 uncultured Acidobacteriota bacterium
GTATCGGTGAGGTTATTGTGACCCCATGAGAACGAGGCGTTCATTAACCAGGTGGGGCTGAAGGTACCGTTGTAGCGAGCCGCGAGGTTACGCGTTCCATATTGCAATTTGTCGAATGTTGTCGAAGATGCAGTGATCAATCCATTGGCACCGTTGGGGTTCGGATCCCCATAGGTCGGATCACCAAAGATCGAAACCTCGAATTGGTTGTGGTCGTTCACTCGCAGTGTGCCCTTACCAGCGTACGAGTAGACCCTCACTCTTACTTCTCGATTTCCCAGGCATGTCTGCGTTCCGCCGGGCACAGTGCCTCCCGTCCCGAGATCGGAGGGATTCCTGAACTGGGCAAACTGGTCGTAGTCTCTGTTCCACTGGGGATTGAAGGACCCGAAGAAAAACAAGTGGTCCTTTACAAGCGCGCCGCCGGCTTCAACATCCACATCGTAATTGCTTTGGTGAAGAATCTTTCCCTGCAGGTTGAAGCGCTCTTGCGTGCTGCCTTGTCCGAAATCGTCGGAAAACAAGCGCTGTTTTTCGAGCTGCTGGGGCGCAAAGAAACCACCCACTGAGCCATGGAACTGGTTCGAGCCGCTCTTGGTGACGATCTGCACGATGCCGCCGGTGGACTTGCCGTACTGCGCTTCGAAACCGCCGGTCTTTACGTCAACTTCTTTCACGAAGGAAAGGTTGATGCCCGTCGAAAGTGATCCATAGTTGCGCGAATACACACCGATGCCACCAAAGCCTGCGTCCGTGAGGCTCACGCCATCGGCAACGTAGTTATTCTCCAGACCGGTTCCGCCCGCGATCGATGGGTTCGCCGTTCCAGTGCCGCCGCCAGAAGTAACGCCCGGGGCCGCGTAGAAAAGGCCAGTCACGCCGCGTCCCACTGGGACCGACTGGTAGAAGGTGTCGGTCAGGTTGGATCCCACTGCCGTTGAAGTAGTGTCTACCTCAACCGAGGACGCATTGACTTCAATCGTCGTTGCCGACGCGCCCAGTTCCAGTTTCAGGCTAACAGTAGATGTGCGCCCGGTAACGACTTCAGCCGACTTCACTTCCGCGGTCTTGAAGCCCTCTTTGCTGATCTTGACAGAATAGAATCCGGGAGTCAGCACCTGGATCAGAAAACGTCCTTCTGCATCCGTGACAGCGGTTCTTTCTCCGGTGGGACCCACCACGGTCACGTTCGCGCCGCCAACCACTGCGCCGGTTGGGTCGGTTACTGTGCCGCCTAGGTTGCCCTTCACTGTGGATTCTTGCGCAAAGCCGATCGCCGTGAGGCTAAAGGTCAATGCGAAGAGGGCAAAAACAGCTACAAGCCTTTTCGCCATAAGCTTCAACTCCTCCTTAAGTTCGTTGCTTATCTTGGTTCTTTGCTGGGGCCAAAATTGCCGCGTGCGTGGAATTCTCAACAGACTTCTTAAACAGGCTGACTCACACCACTGTGCACACTCGGTACCAAAACACGATGCCATGTTATTGGGGAGTCTAGTACTGTGTTTTGAGCTGTTTAGAGAAGGTCCAGAGCTCAAAAGGCCTCGTTTTCGATACAGGGTTATTCGGATAACCGTAAATTTCGAAAGGTAGGTATATGGGTTTCCATATGGATACGAGCGTTACCCCGGAAGAAATCCGGCAATAAAGCGGGCACCTCACCGTTCTTCGGCCTTGCTGTTCGTCTCATTCAACAGCGCCCGTCCCTTGTTTTGGAAGGTCTCGGCTTGATCAGGTTTGCCGAGTGTTGGTAGTAGGTTGCCAGGGCCAGATACAGCGGTCCGGTGGGGGCTTCACTTTGAGCGCAGTTTCCAGAAGCTCTACCGCCTGGTTCGACCTGCCGGTGCGATCCAGACTATCGGCCACTGCGAGGATCGTTCCATCCTCGGTTTTGGCCGTCACTTCCTGTGCGCGAACAATTCGACAACCTTGCCAAAATCTTTCTGCTGGAAGTAATAGTCCGCCAAACGCGCCCGCGCTCGCTCGTGATTTGGATCATGTCGCAAGGGCTTGCTGAAATGCGACCATCGCCGCCTGAGAGTCTTCGTTTGCCAGAAACACCACGCCTCGATCGAAGTCAGCCTGCCCAGACGTGACGTATTCCTGCAGACCTTCGTCGTCGATTTGCCAGACGTCGGACGGCGAGGATTCGGCCACGATCTGAAAGGATGTCGTGCTGAAAAGCTTTTGCTGCGTCGCCGGATCAGTTACGGACATGTCAGGCGATAGTTCCCGGCGCCCAATTCAGTGGTGTCGATTTTCTTCCCGTTCACCATCGACCCGTACGGATCGAATTGAGTTCGTTGCCAGTTCCTCGTGAATGCTTTTGCGGTCCCGGAATAGCTGGGCCGGCCGTAGGCGTAGTCGACCATCAGCTTGGAATCAGTACTGGTGCTCGCGCTGGTTTGCCTGCGCCAAATTTGATAGAAGAATTTTAGATCCTGTCCGGGCACAAGAGCGAGTTCCTTCGCGACGTAAGGCCGAAAACGAATGCCGCCACCTGTGAATGGCAGAAACTCAGCCTTCGACGGGTCAGCCGCGTCGGCTTGTGAAAACGGCACCGGATCCGTGACTACGAAGTCCTGCTTCGTCACATCCGGGATCGTGATCCTCGTTCTGCCGGGAAAGCTGGTCTTGGTCAGCAGATTCGTGAACAAGAACTTTACCGTATACTTGCCGGGAGCCAACGGCACCCATCCCTGGTACATCGACGGGCCTTCCCTTCAGCGCGTCCAGATTCGTCCTTGCTTAGTACCTCGCCAGTTTTTGCTCGCGGTTGAAAATCTCTTTCCCGTCGCTGCCCATGACGCGCACCATCGGTATTCAGAGAGTAGTAGTACCGCTTGTCTGCCTGCGCCACGGCGAAATCTTCAGGCTGGGTCAAGCGAAGCGCATAGTGAAGCCGGATATTTCCATGCGAATCCCGCAGAGGTACACACAAGACATTTAGCAAGTCTCCGGGAAGTACGACCCGATGCGTCACGTCCTCGCTCAATGCTTGGCGTAACTTCAGGGCCTCGACCGTGAATGGATGATTCGCCAGATCGCGAATCGTGCCCAGCATCAGGTCGGACAGCAAAGTCGAATTCGCGTCGTTGATATCGACTGGTTCGCTCGGAAGCAGGCTCAGCGTGGTCCGCGCGACCTCGCGGCCGAGGATGTGATCGATCTGCAGACTGACTGCACCCGGCCCTGTTCCGCCTGTATTCCTGTTACGAGTTTCTGCGGGCCATCCATGTAAGGGCTGTAAAGCCGGAAATCTCCAAAATCCTTTTCATAAAATACGACATAAAAAAAGGGCGGCAATGCGGGATGGGTACTGGAATAAAACCAGATTTCCATTCCTCGAACGCCACCCTGTGTGACATAGCGGGCCTTCTGCTGCGGGGCGCCCAGCGTGATGTAGATGCGGCCCATATCCGTGTTCCAGCCATCCCCAAGTTTGCCGAAATGGTCGCTGGCATATTGCAGCCGCTCGTAGTGTTCCTCTCGATACGAATTCGTCGGCGCGCCCGGGTTCGGATTTCGTATTTCCCAGAAGTGCTCAATGAACTTGTCCCGGGCCTCGTCTGTGTTGAGCCCCTTGAACGTCGCCTTCTCCTCATTAGTAATGATGTAGCCGACATCCTTCTTCAGCCACTCGGCGTATTCCTTCGGTAGTTTCGTGGAGTCGCTCCCAAACGCTACTGTCAGGCACGCCACCACGGTCATCACCACAGCAAATTTACGCATGAGGGCCAATCGCAACACGGGAGAAATATCGAATACAGACATAGGCTTTAGGGTATGTTGTTTAGCGTATTGTTATTCAAACCACGCGTCAAGAAGGCCACCCGGACGACAGCCGCGTGGCTCGCCGCCAAATGCGTGCGGTGTGCGCGCTCTCTGCCCTCCGAGCCATTGTCCACTCGTCGACTGAATCCGCCCGTAGCATTGCCATGAATCAGCCTCCCAAGCACGATCTCGACGGTGTCTTTCACGAGGGCCTTATCCTCTTTAATGCCGCCCAATTCTTTGAAGCCCACGAAGTCCTGGAGGATGTCTGGCGACCCGCTCCCGAGGCCGAGCGCAAGTTTTTGCAGGGCCTTATCCAGATCGCCGTCGCCCTTCACCACCATTCCACTGGCAACGTCGTGGGCTGCCGATCGTTGCTGCTGCGCGGTTTGCGCAATCTCGCGCCCTATCCTGACCGGCATTCCGGACTGGAACTCGCCCTCTTTCGCGACCAGGTCGAGCAGTGGCGATTGGCGCTCGAGTCCCAGCGACCGTTGCCAGCCCTGCCGTCGATCCGATTCGAACTCCCATAGTTCCCCATCACGCAAGGTTGGGCCTTCCGAAAGGTTAGGCCTTCCGAACTGCGAGACTTGCCCGATTTCAGCGCCTGCCGCATCTATGCCCTGCCACCCCCGTTCTCACGCCTGCTAAAATTCCGCTATCCGTGAGCAGCCGCATTCCATCTCCGCCCGGCATAATGGCCGGGGTCCCCATGCTCGACCTGGGGCGTCAATACGCCTCGATTCGCGAGGAAATTCTGGCCGCGGTCGAGCGCGTGTGCTCTTCGCAGCACTTCATTCTGGGCGAGGAAGTCGAGGCCTTTGAGCGCGAGGTCGCGGCGTTCCTCGGAGTCGATCACGCCGTGGGCTGCGCTTCCGGGACGGACGCCTTGTGGCTCGCCATCGCCGGCAGCGGCATTAAGGCGGGCGACACGGTCATCACGACGCCGTTCAGCTTCTTCGCCTCCGCGAGCGCGATCGTTCGCGCGGGCGCGCGTCCCGTACTTCGTCGATATCGATCCGCACACGCTGAATCTCGACCCGGCGAAGGTAGAGGCCTATCTCCGCGCAGGAAAGTCAACGATCCTCCGCGCTCTGCTGCCTGTCCATCTCTACGGCCAGTGCGCCGACATGGATGCCTTCGCACGCCTCACCGAAGAATTCGGCATTCCCGTGCTGGAAGACGCGGCCCAGGCCATCGGCGCACGCTGGCGCGACTCGCGTGCAGGCTCGATGGGCAAAGCGGCTGCCTTCAGTTTCTATCCCACCAAGAATTTGAGCGCTTACGGCGATGCAGGTCTCGTGGTCAGCAATGATGCTGAAATCGCCGAGCGCATGCGCCGGCTCCGCAACCATGGCAGCCCGCGCCGTTACCTGCACGAGGAGATGGGATGGAATTGCCGTCTCGACGCCATTCAAGCCGCGATCCTGCGCGTCAAGCTGCCGCACGTGGAAACGTGGAACCGTCAGCGCGCCGAGCACGCTGCAACATACGATCGGCTGCTGACGCAAGCCGGATTGTTCACCCCCACAGCCGATTCACCAGTGCGACCCATCGCGCTCGCACCCCACGCACATCACGTCTACCATCAGTACGTGATTCGCGCGCGCCGTCGCGACGAACTTCGCCAGTTTCTCGGTGACAAGAAAATTGGGACTGAAATCTATTACCCAATTCCCTTGCACTTGCAGCCGGTGTTCAGTTATTTGGGATATGCGAAAGGCGATCTGCCGGAAGCCGAACGCGCCGCCCAGGAAGTTCTCGCGCTCCCTATGTTCCCAGAGTTGAGACAAGAAGAGCAGCAGTGGGTAGTAGAAAGCATCGCCGGGTTCTACAGTTAACGCTGCGCGTCCTTCTTATCCCCTCTCGTGCAAATATTGCCCGGCCACACTCTTTCAAGTGCGCTCGTCCCCTAAGATTCCCTAAGGCGTTATCTGTACGCCTCGCCTTCGAATTTCCTTAGAACACTGCGCGCGTTTTACTGAGCACTTCCGACTATGTGCTCGTAACGCATTCAGCCCAAACACTCGCGTTTGTGCGCAGGCGCCAACGCACAAAACTGCACTTCTTCGGAGAATTATTGGCCACGTGTTTGCTAGGTACTAGGCAGCCGCACAAAATTCCTCGGAGGATGATGATGAATAAGCCAACGAAATCTTTCTGGATGCTGGGTACACTCGCTCTTGCACTGAGCGCTGCCCCGCTATTCGCGCAGCAACCCGATGCCAGCTCGCCGTCGCCGAGCGCCCCGTCCGCGCAACAGCCCGGACAGAATCAGCCCGGAACGCCGCCCTCGAGCCAACAGCCCGGCGCCACCGATCCCGCGCAGTCTTCGCCCAGCCAGCCCGGCGCGCAGCCGCCAGCCGGTCAGGCCGGTCCTGACGCACAGGCGCAGTCTGCCAGTGACGGCCAGACCTTCAGCGGAACCGTATCCAAGTCTGGCGACAAGTTCGTTCTGCAGGATGCCAGCGGTAAGACCTACGATGTCGACCGCCAGGAAGAGCTCAAGAAGTACGAAGGCAAACAGGTTCGCATCAAGGGCACGCTCGACCCCGATGGCAAGACCATCCACGTAAAATAACGTTCCCCCAACGCACACCCGATCAGACCGGGGCCACAATCGTGGCCCCCTTTTTTTGCAGATTTCTATTTTTGGCGCCCCCGTGAAGAGGCTTGATCGCAGCGATATCGCCGATTTCTCATTTACAATCGCAGCGCTCGGATACCACCGAGGAACATGCTGCCTGCGCCGCAGACCCGCACGCCACTAACCCCAGATGCGAAGCAAACGTTTGCGCGGGTGTTCGGCGGTCCATGTCGTGTCTTCCGCGCGCCCGGACGCGTAAACCTCATCGGCGAACACACCGACTACAATCTCGGCTTCGTGATGCCGGCGGCCGTCGATCTCTATTGTTCGGTCGCCGTCGCGCCGCGCCGCGATCGCGAATTACACGTGTACTCCGCTCATTTCGCCGAGAAATTCGTCGGCGATCTTGCAACTCCAAGTCCGTCTCCCCGCGGAGATTGGAGCGACTACGTCATCGGTACGGCAATCGCGCTCGAGAATTCGGCTACAAACTGCGCGGAGCAAATTTGGTCGTCAGCGGAGAACGTTCCTTTAGGTTCGGGTTTAAGTTCCTCCGCCGCTATCGAAGTTTCCACCGGAACCGCCCTGCTGAACATCAGCGGCCACACCGATGGATCGCAAGCAACTCGCCCTCGCCTGCCAGCACGCAGAAAACGAATTCGTAGGCGCTCGTTGCGGCATCATGGATCAGTTTATTTCCGCTCACGGCCGCGCCGGCCACGCACTGATGCTCGACTGCCGCAGCCTCGACGCCTCTTCGCTCCCAATTCCCGCAGACCTGCGGCTGCTGGTCAGCAATACCGGAGTGAAGCACCAGCATGCGGCCGGCGAATATAACGTGCGCCGTCGGCAATGCGAGGAGGGAGTGCGCCTGCTGGCTTCCGCGGTGCTGCCGGGCATTCAATCTCTGCGCGACGTGAGTGCGACTCAGCTCGAACAACACAAACACCTGTTGCCTGAACTCATCTACAAGCGTTGCAGGCACGTGGTGACGGAAAATGAACGCGTGCTGCAAATGGCGACCTCGCTTACGAGCGGGAAATCTCGCATCCCTCGGGAAGCTGATGGCTGACTCCCACCGCAGCCTGCGCGACGACTACGAAGTTAGCTGCGCAGAACTCGACATCATGGTCGAAATTGCCGGGGGACTTCGCGGCGTTATCGGGGCGCGCATGACAGGCGGCGGATTTGGCGGATGCACCGTGAATCTGGTAGACGCACGCGCCGCCGACTCCGTCGCGCACGAACTTGCGGCCCAGTACAAAACACGCACCGGGATTCATCCGGAAACGTACATCCTGAACGCAACCGACGGCGTGACCGAGGTGACCTGAGGGGTAAATCCCCACAGCCGATGCAATTGCACTTCTGCCTGACCCGAACCGACGCATGAATCTCGATCAACTCAAGGACACGCCTCACCGCCGCTTCAATCCCCTGACCCAGGAATGGGTCATCGTCTCGCCCCATCGCACCGAGCGACCCTGGCAGGGCAAAATCGAAAAGGCTCCTCTCGAGGACGCTCCTCGCTTCGACCCGGACTGCTACTTGTGTCCCGGCAACACGCGTGCCGGGGGCTCGCGCAATCCGAAATATTCCGCGACCTTCGTTTTCGACAACGACTACGCCGCGCTCTTGCCCGACCCGCCGCAAGTCGCTCTGGACCAGGACGATGTGCTGATCGCCGGCACCGAGCGCGGCATTTGCCAGGTCGGATGTTTTTCGCCCCGCCACGACCTCACCATTGCGCGCATGAGCGTTCCGGAACTTCGTCCCGTGGTCGACATGTGGATCGATCAGTTCAACGATCTTGCCAGTCGCGGATGGGTAAAGCACGTGCAGATCTTCGAGAACCGCGGGGCCATGATGGGCGCCAGCAACTCGCATCCCCATTGCCAGATCTGGGCCACCGCCCACCTGCCGAATCAGGCGATCCGCGAACAGGCAGCGTTGGGTACCTACTCGTCCAAGCATCAATCGTGCATGCTGTGCGACTACCTCCGGCTGGAAAGCAATCTTCACCAGCGCATCATTTGTGAGAACGACTCGTTCGTCGTGCTCGTGCCCTTCTGGGCGGTCTGGCCGTTCGAAACGTTGCTGATCAGCAAGCGTCACCTGGAATCGATCGCCGACCTGGACGACAACGAACGCAATCAACTCGGCGAGATCCTCAAGCAGATCACCATCCGCTACGACAACTTGTTCGAGGTGTCATTCCCGTACTCAATGGGATTCCATCAACGCCCCACGAACGGCGAGCGCCACCCGGAGTGGCACCTGCACGCGCATTTTTATCCCCCGCTGCTGCGGTCGGCTACCATTCAGAAGTTTATGGTCGGATACGAAATGCTGGGCAGTCCTCAGCGTGACATCACGCCCGAGGCGGCCGCCGAGCGATTGCAAAACGTTTCTACGGTTCACTTTCGCGATCGCGCGTGATCCAGTCGCTTAGCGACTGTCAATCGCAATGCCTGGCAGAATCTGTTCGGAGATCAGAATGAAACCTTCCCCAAAGCTTTCTGTTCTGTTGGCTCTCACCCTTCTGCTGTTCGCCGTTCCGGCTTTCGCGCAAAAGAGTCATCCCATTCTGCTCGGCACCGCCTGGTACCCCGAACAGTGGCCGGAAACGCGTTGGGAAGCCGATCTCGCACTCATGCAGCAAGCAGGGGTGCACATGGTCCGCGTGGGCGAATTTGCCTGGAGCCGCATGGAACCGGAAGAAGGCCACTACGATCTCGACTGGCTTGATCGCGCCATCGCCGCCGCCGCGCGCCACGACATCTCCACTGTGATCGGCACCCCAACCGCAGCACCCCCTGCCTGGCTCACGCAGAAATATCCGGAAACGTTACGTACTCTCGAGGACGGCCGCAAAGACCAGCATGGCAATCGCCAGCAATTCAACTTTGCCAATCCCAAGTATCGCGAGATGGCCCGCAAGATCGCCGAGCAACTCGCCAAGAAATTCGGCCACAATCCGAACGTTCTCGGCTGGCAGATCGACAACGAGTACGCCGAAGTCTCTTTCGACGCGGCCACCAAGGCCCAGTTTCAGCAGTGGGTGAAGGCGCGCTACGGTACCCTCGACAACCTCAACGCCCGTTGGACCACCGCCTACTGGAGCCAGACCTACTCCGCATGGGATCAGATTCCGATCCAGACCGGCTACGGCAATCCCGGGCCTGCTCCTGAGCTGGATGCGTTTCGTCAGCGACACCTGGCGAAGCTATCAGCGCAATCAACTCGATGTCATCCGCGCCAACGCCGACGCACGCCAGTTCATCACCACCAACATGATGGGCTGGTTCGACGGCTTCGATCACTACACCGTCGCGCAGGATCTTGATCTGGCTGCATGGGACGACTACGTCGGCCAGGGCCACCTGAATCCCGCGCGCAACGGCGCAACCCACGACCTAACGCGCGGTTTCAAGCAAAAGAATTTTTGGGTGATCGAAACGCAGCCCGGCTCGGTCAATTGGGCCGAAATCAACAACGCGCTCGATAAAGGAGAGGTACGCGCCATGGCGTGGCACGATGTGGGGCACGGCGCCGACGCCGTCAGCTACTGGCAGTGGCGCAGCGCCCTGAGCGGACAGGAGCAGTATCACGGCGTCATCGTGGGAACCGATGGCACGCCTGTTCCCCTCTTCAGCGAAGTCGCGCAGATCGGCAAGGAATTCGAGAAGGCCGCGCCCGCTCTCGCCAACACGGCCGTGCGCTCGGAGGTCGCCATCCTCCATTCATACGACAGTCGCTGGGCCATCCAGTGGCAGAAGCACAACAAGAATTACGATCCGGTCGAAGAACTCGTCAGCTACTACGCGCCCATCCGCGCAATCGCGCAGTCCATCGACATCGTGCCGCCTACCGCTTCTCTTGCCCAGTACAAACTCGTCGTCGCTCCCGGATTGAACGTTCTCTCTGACGCCGCGGCAAAGAATTTGATGGCCTACGTGCAGAACGGCGGCCACCTCGTTCTCGGCCAGCGCTCCGCCATGAAAGACGATGACAACGCGCTCCAGCCGCAGCGCCAGCCCGGTCCGCTGGGCGAGTTGCTGGGCGGCCGCGTTGACCAGTACTACGCGCTCACCGACCCCGTCCCGTTCTCGGGTGATTGGGGATCCGGCGAAGGCGGCCTCTGGGCCGAACTCCTCAGCACTCGGGATGCTGACACTCAAGTGTTGATGCGTTATGGCAAGGGCAACGGCTGGCTCGACAACCAGCCCGCGGCGATCACAAGAAAGGTAGGCCGCGGCCGCATCACCTACATCGGCGCCTGGCTCGATCCCAAAAACCATGCAGCAAGCTGCCAAGTGGATGACCACCACCAGTGGCGTGAAGCCCGCCCTGGGCGAAGTTCCAGAAGGAATCGAAGTCTCTCCGCGCTACGGCGCACAAGGCACAGTGTTCATCCTGATCAACTTCTCGAAACAACCACAAAGTATCACCCTGCCGCACGCAATGACCGACGTCCTCGGAGGCGGCGAAAAGCAAACCGTAACCCTACCCGTCTACGGCGTTGCAGTAGTCTCCGCGAAGAAGAACTAGGAGCGGGAAGTGCGAGCGGCAAGCGGGTAGCGAGCAGTTCGTAGCGAGCAGACAGTAGCCTCCTTATTAAGATTGTCATCCTGAGCGAAGTGAGGCGCCAGCCGAACGAAGTCGAAGGACCTCGCGTACACCGGCAGCACCACGAACCTTGCGACTTTTTCAACCACGGCCCGTCAAAACCACAGCAATTGACTCCCCCGCGCGCACGCACTAGGATTACGCGCGCAAAACCGCCATCCGGATGGAGACACTCTCAATGCCTTCGCACCTCCGCGTGCAGCGTAGCTGCGCCCTGTTCCTGGTCCTGATCGCCACCTTCGTCCTACCCGCGCAAGCCGACAAGCGCCCCACGGACAAATCTCAGACCTCCGACAAGAAGAAGGAAGAAAAGCTCCCGCTGAAACCCGCGCGCAAAATCGAGTTCTCCACCGACGAAGGCACCTGGCTATCGCTCGACGTTTCCCCCGATGGCAAAACGATCATCTTCGATCTGCTCGGAGACCTCTACACCATCCCGTTCGCGGGCGGCGAAGCCAAAGAAAATCACCACCGGCATGGGATTCAACAACCAGCCGCGCTACTCGCCCGACGGCAACTTCATCGCCTACGTCAGCGACAGCGGCGGCGCCGAGAATGTCTGGATCTCCAAGCCCGACGGCACCGACGCCAAGCAACTCAGCCAGGACGAGCAAGTCGAATTCGCCACCCCCACCTGGACGCCCGACAGCCAGTATGTAATCGCCGCGCGCGAAAGCCAGTTCCCTATCAACACCTTCGAACTTTGGATGTATCACGTGAAAGGCGGCGCCGGCGTTCAGATCACAAAGGGAAAACCGAAACCCGACGCCAGCCCGCGCGACTGGAGCCACACCATCGGCGCGTCAGCCTCGCGCGACGGCCGCTACCTCTACTACACAACCCGCGGCGGTTTCTTCGACAAGGTCTACAACGTCTCGTTCCCGCTTTCGCAAATCGCGCGCCGCGACCGCATCACCGGCGAAGAAGACGTCGTCACCGACGCTCCCGGCAGCGCGTTCAGTCCAGTCATCTCGCCCGACGGCAACAAACTCGTTTACGGCACGCGTTACGAAACCGAAACTGGCCTCCGCATCCGCGACATGAAGACCGCGGAAGAACACTGGCTGAAATACCCCGTGCAGCGCGACGACCAGGAATCCCTCTTCACGCGCGACTTCCTCCCCAGCTACACCTTCACGCCCGACAGCAAGGAAGTCCTCGCCACCTGGGGCGGCAAGATTCATCGCGTCAACGTCGAAAGCGGCGAGGAGCACGAGATCCCCTTCACGGCGAAAGTCGCCCGCGACCTGGGCCCCGACCTGAACCTGCCCATGCGCGTGGAAGAAGGTCCGGTGCAACTGCGCATCGCGCAAGCCCCCAGTGAATCGCCCGACGGCAAGCGCCTTGTCTTCTCCGCCCTCACTCATCTTTATGTGATGGATCTTCCCTCGGGCACGCCCAAGCGCGTCACCAACGATCAGAATCGAGAATTCCAGCCGTCTTGGTCGCCCGACGGACAATGGCTCGCCTACGTCACGTGGTCGGAAGAAGGCGGCCAAATCTGGAAAACTCGCGCCGATGGCTCCGGCTCTCCGCAGCAACTCACGCGCGTGCCCGCTTACTATCGCGATCCCGCGTGGTCGCCCGATGGCCAGCGCATCGTCGCCCTGCGCGCTCCGCGCATCGCGCACGTGGAAGAGTTCGATGAGTTCGGCCATCAGGGAGCCATGGACCTGATCTGGCTCCCGGCCGACGGCGGCGACGCCAACTTCATCCTGCCCGCTCGCGGAGGCCAGCACCCGCACTTCGGTCCTGAGAAGGATCGCGTCTACGTCTACTCCGACGCCGGCCTCACCTCGATGCGCTACGACGGCACCGACCGCCGCACCATCGTGAAAGTTGTCGGCAAAGGTGTGGTTCCCGCAGCCGCCCGAAAAAGGCGAAGGCAATCCCGCCGAGGACGTCCGCCTCAGCCCCGACGGCAACTGGGCTCTCGCGCAGGTCAGCACGCAACTTTACTTGCTCGCGGTCCCCCACATGGGCGGCGAGCCTCCCACCGTCGACATCAACAAAGCCGTGCTTCCTCTGGCCAAGCTCACGGACATTGGCGCCGACTTCATGGGATGGTCTGCCGACAGCAAGACCATCACCTGGGCCGTTGGCTCGACGTTCCTCCGCTTGCCCATCGACAGGGTCACCTTCGAAAAACCCAAGCCAGAAGACGAGAAAGATAAAGAGAAGAAAGAAGACACCGGCGCCAAGCCCGCGCCCACACCCAAGCCAGAACCTCCGAAACCTCCCGAGCCGCCGCGCACGAAAGCGGGTAAAGCTAAAAAGGACAGCACCAACTCCGCGGACTCAGCCGACGCAGATTCTTCTTCCGGTTCCAAAGAAGCCAAGCCCAAGCAGCCCAAGCCCGAAGAGATCCCGATCAAACTCGAGTTCCCACGCCACCGTCCCAGCGGCACGGTAGTCCTGCGCGGAGCGCAAGTCATCACCATGCATGGCGATGACGTCCTCTCCAACGCCGACATCGTCGTCAAAGACAATCGCATCGCCGCCATCGGCGAGCATGGCAAAGTCTCTGTGCCCGACGGCGCGAAGGTCATCGACCTCACCGGCGCAACCATCGTGCCCGGCTTCATCGACATTCACCCGCACTGGAGCGAGATCCGCCGGGGCGTGCTAGACCTGCAGAACTGGGGATTCCTCGCCAATCTCGCCTACGGCGTCACCGCCGGCCGCGATCCGCAAACTTCCACCAACGACATGTTCGCCTACCAGGACATGGTCGACACCGGCGAAATCATCGGTCCGCGCGCGTACTCCACTGGCCCCGGCGTTTTCCCCGACACCGACTTCCAATCGCTCGACGACGCCAAGGGCGTGGTCGACAAATACAAGCGCTTCTATCGCACCCCGTATCTAAAGTCGTATCTGGTCGGCAACCGCAAGCAGCGTGAGTGGATGGTCATGGCCTGCAAGTTGGAAGGCGTCATGCCCACCACCGAGGGCGGCCTCGACACCAAACTCGATCTCAGCCACGTCATCGACGGCTTCAGCGGCAACGAACACAGCATGCCGGTCACGCCGCTCTACAACGACGTCGTCCAGTTCATGGCGAAGTCCGGCATCTTCTATACACCCACACTGATCGTGGCCTACGGCGGTCCCTGGGCTGAAAACTACTGGTACGAGAAAACCGAAGTCCACGACAACCCGAAGATCCGCCACTTCATGCCGCACAACATTCTCGACGACCACACACGCCGCCGCCCAATCTGGGTGCGTGACGATGAGCAGGCCTTCCCCCGCCTCGCCAAGCAAGACGCCAAGATCATGAAGGCGGGCGGCAAAGTCTGCATCGGCAGCCACGGACAATTCCAGGGCCTGGGTTATCACTGGGAAATGTGGTCGCTGGCCGCGGGCGGAATGGGCAGCATGGAAGTCCTGAAGTCGGCAACCATTCACGGCGCCGAAGCCCTCGGACTCGACAAGGACCTGGGCTCGATCGAGCCCGGCAAAATGGCCGACCTGATCGTCCTCAATAAAAATCCGCTCGACGACATCCGCAACACAGAGAGCATCCGCTATGTAATGAAAGACGGCGAGCTGTTCGAAGGCGACACCCTGAACGAAATCTGGCCCACGGAAAAGAAGCTACCGTCGCTCTGGTGGTGGAACGAGAAACCGTAAGAAACCGTGGACGGCAATAGCGACAATTGCGCGGTTCGACGGATGTTCCGATGACTATCGGGCGAAACAGGCTCCGGTTCAACACAGGCTTTGGTTCAACGTGGACTCAGGGTTGACAGATACTTTCGTGCGGCACAGGCTCTGCATCAAGACACGGTCTGTCTTGGCACGGACTCTAACTTAAGACTGCCTCAGTTCGTGTCAGGTTCTGAATCGAACCGAAATCCTCGAACTCCCGCGGCCCAGCCGCCCAGCGGCGACATAGGATAGCCCAGCGCGTAAGCGCTGGGAAAAGTCGCGAAATCCGCAAGCCCCCCAGGGCGGCACCCGGGCGATGTGGGCGTAAGCCCACGAGCCCATCGTCGCCAAATCCGTGCGAGCCGCGATCGGAGGTGCGCCGCCACCGCGCCCCCTATAAACTACTGTCGCCCGATCGGCGTCCGGCAACAACCACCTAAACCCCCGCGAGGTAATTCGATGGCTTGCAATCCTGAGGTCCTGAAGCACGTCCCCCTGTTCGCCCTGCTCGACGTAGACGAAACCGCTGTCCTGGCCAGCCAGGTGGAACTCAAAACCTTCGCCCCGCGCCAGCGCATTTACAAGATGGGGGACCCCGGCGGCCAGGCCTACGTCATGGTTTCCGGCACTGTTCGCGTCACGACTGTCGATCAGGATCACCAGGAACTCGTCGTCGACGAACCCCAGCACGGCGAGTTCTTCGGCTTTGCTTCTATGCTCGAGCAGACTCCGCACCAGACCACGGCCATCGCGCTCGACGAAACCGTCTGCCTCGAAGTTGACCGCAACGACATTTCGGTCCTGCTCCAGCGCAAGCCTCTCGCTGGTATGGACATGCTCACCGTGCTCGGCCGCCAGTTTCACGCGTCACAACAATTGGTCCGCGTGCGCGCCATGCGCAACCCCAACGACGTCATCGACAAGGAAGCCACCTTTGGCGAGCACATCGCCGACACGGTCGCCGGCTTTGGTGGCTCGTGGACTTTCATCATCCTGTTTCTCTCCGTGCTGGTCATTTACAGCGCCATCAATATCACCCTCGGCCATCGCGCTTGGGATCCTTATCCCTTTATCCTTCTGAATCTCTTCCTGTCCATGCTGGCCGCCATCCAGGCCCCCGTCATCATGATGAGCCAGAACCGGCAAGACACGCGCGACCGGCTGCGCGGCGAACTGGACTATGACGTGAACCGCCGCGCCGAATCCGAAATCCAGGGCCTCGCCAGCAAGTTGAACCATATCGGTGAAAAAATCGCCGACATCGAAGACATCCTCCGCAACCAGGTAGAGAAGTAGACGATTGGATTGAATACAGTCGAAGCGAAAAGTAGTGCATAGGTCCTTCGCTTCGCTCAGGATGACATGAAGTTTAGACTGGCGAGACTACCAAACTCACAGAAGCCTGCCGACATCACATCCGTCAAGTCTGCACGTCACTTACGCCTCTTTCCCCAATTGTCATCCTGAGCGGAGGGAAGCGCTGATAGGCGCTGCCCGGAGCGAAGGACCTATGCATTCCGACCGCAAGACCTATAACGTGCACATCATCACGAACCGTTCGAAGACTCTCTACATTGGTGTAATCAACAAGCTGAAAAAAAGCGTACGACGCTAGGTCGTAGCACCGGCGTCCTGCAGGCAGTCGCAGGTGCGCCCCCATAGGCCTTAACTTGACCAGGATTCTTTCCGTTGGCCGACCAACCAGGGGTTGTTAACACTCCACTCCCGGCGAACGTCTATCATCTAGCGGGGAATTTGCGTGCATGGCCAGGTCCGGCGACAGAGGTGACCTGCTCGCGACAGGCCTTCGACCCGGGCCTCTAAGGGAGCCGTCCGCGTTGGAAGCCTCCGACGACGCGACATGGGTCGCTGCGGCGCGCGACGGCGACCGTACAGCATTTGGACGGCTCTACGAGCGGTATGCTCGCATGGTCCACGGAGTTCTGCTGGCGAAGGTCCACATCGACGATGTGGATGACCTCGTTCAGGATGTCTTCATCCGGGCACTTCGCCGGCTGTCAACGCTGCGCGAAACGGCAAGCTTTGGAGCATGGCTGGCAGCCATCGCTCGCAATGTGGCGCATGACTATCACCGTCGGTCAGTGCCAGAGGAACCGCTTCCGGATGATGCCCCTGACCAAGACGTTCAGTATGGAACGTCCGGCGGAGATCAGGATCGCCCGTCGGCCGCAATTCTCGAGGCGGTCATGAGTCTGTCCGAGACCTATCGGGAGACTTTGGTTCTGCGGCTGGTCGAGGGCATGACCGGGCCTGAAATTGCAGCGCGCACTGGGATGACGCACGGCTCGGTGCGTGTCAACCTGCATCGCGGCATGGAGCAACTCCGCGCCAAGCTAAGTGCGGGCACGAGCCGCATTGGGCCAGAACAGGAGAAGTCCTAGTCATGGACACGGCCAACAATCGAACCGAAAACAGACCGTCGATAGAGAGTGACGATTATCTGTGGGATCGATCCGGCGAACCCGATCCTGAGATCCAGCAACTGGAAGCGTTACTCGAGAGGTTTCGACATGATTCTCCAATTCCGGCTTTTCCGGAGATCGTCCCCGAGCGACGATGGAAATTCTTTCCCTGGCGCCTGCGGTTGTTCCCCGCTCTAGCTACGGCAGCGGTTGGCATAGCAGCGATCGTCGCAGTGACATTTCTGGTCTACATAACGAAGCCCACGCCAACTACTCTAGCGGGTTGGAATGTGTCCGGTGTACAAGGGACGCTTCGAATCGGACAAAAAACGATCAGCGCGAAAGAAGGAACGAGCCGTCTGATCATTGGCCAAATGCTTGAAACCAACAGTCAGTCGCGGGCTAGCCTTCAGGCCGATGATACCGGCAAGATCGAAGTGGATCCCAGCACACGCTTGCGCCTGCTGAGCATGGGCTCAGGGCTGAAGCGGATTGCTCTGGATCGGGGAACGATTCATACGTACATCTGGGCGCCTCCCGGTCAATTCGTAGTCGACACGCCTTCGGCCGTCACGGTCGATCTGGGTTGTGCGTACACTTTGCAAGTCGACGATTCGGGCGCAGGCATGGTGCGCACATCTCTGGGATGGGTCGGATTCAAGCTGAATGGCCATGAATCCTTTATCCCGGCGGGCGCTGCTTGTGCGACCCGGCCGAAGGTCGGTCCCGGAACGCCATACTTCGAAGATGCCTCCGCAGAGTTCCGCTCTGCTTTGGCGAGGTTCGATTTTGAGGACACCACATCGCAGCAGCGCGCACATGATGTGGCGATCGTATTGAGCGAGGCTCGCAAACGCGATGCCCTCACCCTGTGGCATCTCCTGTCGCGTGTCGATGACCCGCAGCGAGTCCCCGTCTACGACCGGTTGAGCCAGTTCGTGCCTCCTCCTGCCGCTGTCACGAAAGAAGAGATCTTGCGACGCGACCAGCCCATGCTCGACCTGTGGTGGAACGAGCTTGGTTTTGACGACATCTCGGTTTGGCGCCATTGGGAACGCTCCTGGGCTGGAACCGCGACGCCAGTTCGCGAAAAGTAACCTGCAGCATTTCCACCTCGCAATTAGACCTACAGTTTTGTCCGCATAACGCCGCGTCGGCGTGTTAACAGCGGCCTTTCTCCCGGCGTCTATTGAAGCGTGGGCTAAATCAGCAGACTGGAGGGACAAAGGAAATGAATGCACATGCGTTTTCGCGCCTCGCGCTTAGCACCGTGGCCGTTCTGCTCGGGTTTACAAACCTTCGCACAAGCGGGACCGCCGCTCATCTGCCATCCCATCGAAATTGGCCAGGCAAAGTCGCTGCCCTGGGTTGAGATCAACTACAAACGAGACACGAGCTACGACCTGAAGAATCTCAGCCAGGACACGCTGGCCATTCTGGATTCGACCACTTCTGTCTTGGTGCGCATGGAGACTTTGCGTCGGGCCACAATCTACGCTCGCCAGGACCCGCAAGCGGCGAAGGAGCTGATCACGCGACTTCAGGCGCGCGCGGCGAACGCAGATGCAACCGGCCACCCAGACGCCCTCGCGTGGTTCGATGTCGGCTACCTGGCCGAGACTTACAAGCAATGGATGGGCAAAGGCGAACCTAACCCCGCGGCCGGTCTCGACGGATATAGTTGGGTAAGAAAGGCGATCAGTTTGCGCGCGTCGGATGCAGAAATGGAATTCGCGGCTGCGATGATCACCTTGATGGGCCCCGACGGCGCTCACCGCGATCACGTCCAAAAGGCGATGGCCGGAGCAAAGCACGATCCACTTCTCTCGCAGAACCTGACCTCTAGCTTCAACCATCAGACCATCTCCGAGCTTCTGGTCGCCGCGCCGGCAGGAAGGTTTTAGCAATGAATCTGGCCATCGGCAAGTCTCTCACTGCAGGGGAAGTCAGATCATGGTTTCCCCGTGTGTTGGCATGTGGGTTGTTGGCCTTCTCGCTTACGGGGTGGACTGCAGACGAGCAGCACACCGCCCCAGACCTCACGGCTCACGAGTGGGGAACGTTCACTGCGATTGCCGGCAAGGATGGTCGGGCGGTCGAATGGTTGCCGTTGGGCTTGCCTCGACTTCCCCCGTCCACCGATCTGCCCCAATTCGTGGAGCATAT
>CAVUXK010000020.1:0-310000 GCA_963745435.1 uncultured Acidobacteriota bacterium
TTATGCTCATGTTGCTCGTTCGACTACGTATTGCTCCCCGACAACGAGATGGCGATCGACAATCTGGCGGTTTCCAACTACCACGCGCGCATCTACGGCGAAGCGGGACGGCTGGTCATCGAGGATCTCAACAGCCTGAACGGCACGTTTGTGAACGACATGCGCGTGGAGCGGGCCACCCTGCGCGATGGCGACCTGGTTCAGGTCGGCAAGCACCAGATTCAAGTCGATGTCGCGCACGATGCGGCGCTCCCTGTGAACTGCGTGGCGCAAGGCGCCGGCGCCCAAAGTGGACGAGACCATGGTGCTCGACACGCAGGAGCGCCGCGAGTTGCTGCGGCAGGCCGTGGTTGCCGGCGAACGCTCGCAGCTTTCGCCGACACGCCTGCGCGTGCCCACGCTGAGTGTGCTCGCGGGGCGCACCAACCAGTCCGAGTACATGCTTTCCGGAAAATTGACGGTGATCGGACGGTCCGAAATGGCCACGGTGCGGCTGCGCGGATGGTTCGCTCCCCGCGTGGCCGCGCAAATCCATAAACGCGACGATGGTTATTACCTGGGCCTGGGCGACCGCATCCCCAAGATTAATGGCCAGCCCATCAGCGGCGCGACGCTGCTGCACGATGGCGACATCATTGAGATCGGGCGGCTCCGCTTGCACTTCGACTATCCACGACTGACTCGCGCGCCGCGAAGAATCGCGGACTCTAGCCCGGGGGCCAGCGAAAATTGCGGCCGCCGAGCAAGTGCACGTGCAGGTGATACACCGACTGCCCGGCGCCGGGCCCGTTGTTGACCACCGTGCGATAGCCATCGGTGAGGCCCCTCTCGACGGCGAGCTGCGCGGCCACCTGAAACAGGCGCGCGAGCACCGCGGAGTCCTCGCCTTGGCGTCGCCGAGCGTCACCAGATGTTTGCGCGGACAGATCAGGATGTGCGTGGGAGCCTGCGGCGCAATATCCTCGAACGCGAAGAGATCGGCATCCTCGTACACCATTTTCCCCGGGATTTCCTTGCGGCTGATCTTGCAAAACAGGCAGTCGTTCATGGCAACGGCCCTCCTGGGCTGGCGGCGCAGCACTGCGTTTCATCCATTCGCATGACAAACGTTTGCAAGCCGCCCTCTCCGGCGAGCGTCGCAGCCAGTCGCTGAGCCGCGTCTTGGGTCGGTACGCGCCCCACGCGCACGCGGAAGAAATGGCCGCCCGGCAGGTCCGCCTCGTCGATGACAATCGGCATGTAACGGGCGGCGAGCCGCATGCGAAGTCGCTCGGCATTGTCCCGCTGCGCAAACGCGCCCACTTGCACGGTGAAGTCTCCAGCCAGCGGGATCGGGCTGGAAAGCAATTCGATCCGCACCGGTGCGGTGCCTGTTCCCACCATGTTGAGGATGCGCGCGGCCGCCAGCGATAGGTCGATGATGCGGCCGGCCACAAACGGCCCGCGGTCGATGATGCGCACCTCTGTCTGCAGGCCGTTGTTCAGGTTCGTGACCCGCACAATGCTGCCGAAGGGAAGCGTGCGGTGCGCGGCGACCGGCAGCCTCATGTCGAAGATTTCGCCGTCCGACGCGCGCCGCCCGTCAAAGGGCAGTCCGTACCACGAGGCGATGCCCTGTTCCACATAGGCTGGTACGGGCGCGGCACCGGCGGAGCCGCGGGTGGAACGGATGCGACCGGCGGTGGGTTTGGCGCCGGAGATGGCAGCGCTGCAGGAGGCGGCGATGGCGGAGGCGGAACGGCGATGGAAGCGGGTCTGGTGCGGGCGCATCCGGCTGCGACTAAAGCCAGCAAAGTTGCGAGAAAAAAGGCCGGCCCACCTGCGCCGGCGCCTCAGCCGACTGCATCGGCCCAACAAAGCGCTATTGCTCTTTCGAGGCGGTCTTCGATTCAAGATCCTCGGCCAGCCGTGCCAATCTGCCGGAAACGCTTCTGAGAGCCTTGGCCGCTTTGACGCGCGTGGCCGGGCTGACCTTCTGCTCCGCAACTTCGCGAAGCCGCTCGAGCGCTCGATCCAGTTCGCGGCCCATCTCTTCAAACTTGTTCATCGCGCCGCTTCCTCGCGCCATGACCTCCGAGAATGCCGCCGGGCGCGCATTTTTCGGTATTATAGACAGGCTGTTACGTTAGCCGCAACCGCAAGGAGACCGCGTGCAGCTTCCCGTTCGTTGGCGCTACAAGCTCGACCGCTGGCGCAGCCAGATCGGCCGCGAAGTTTCATCGCGAGCCCACGCAGCCGCGCCCGCGCCTCTGCCCGGCCTGCGGCACGCTGGTGGGCGCGAGCGCCAGCCGCTGCCATCAGTGCGGCGCGAGCATGACGTTTTCGATCGCCGCCGCCAGCCGTTCGCTCGGCCGGCTGCTGCCGCAGACCTCGCCGGTCAGCTACGGCATCCTGGGCCTCTGCTGCATTCTCTACGGCGTCAGCCTGCTGGCCACCATGCAACAGCAGCGGCTTCGAGGCGCCCACCGGAGGACTGGGGGCACTGTTCGGATCTCGGCGGCATCAATGGCCCGATCCTGCTCCGCATGGGCGCTTCCGCGCCTCTGCCCTACGATCTCGCGCAGCCCTGGCGGTTCGTCACCGCGATTTTCCTGCACGGCAGCCTGCTGCACATCGGCTTCAATATGTGGGTGCTGATGGACCTGGCGCCGACGATCGAGGAGCTTTACGGCTCGGCTCGCTTTCTCTTCATCTTCATCGCGACGGGCGCTTTCGGCTACGTCGTGAGCTCCCGTTCGGACACTTCAGCGTGGGCGCGTCGGGTTCGCTGCTGGGCCTGATCGGCGTGTTGCTGGCGCTCACCACTGGGACGCCACAGCATCGGCATGCGCATGCTCCGCAGCCAGCTGCATTTACTGGCTTGTTTATATCGCGGTGCTGGGACTTCTGATGCCGGGCATCGATAACTTCGCCCACATCGGCGGATTCGTTTCCGGCTTCGCTACTCGGCAAGATGATGATCGACCGCCAGCCCGCCGACCTCATCGAGCGCCGCCGCGCGTATGCGCTGGGCTGGACGGCCGGGTCTGGCCGTCGCTCGCGAGCTTCGCCTTCATGCTGTTCAATTACTTCTCATCCGCGGCGCTCGGCTAGCGTGCTCCGCCTTGCGCTGGCGGCTGCCTGGCCTGAGCTCTCGTGGCTCAGCCGGCGCGCCACCACCACGCTGTAGTGAAATCCCGAAAACACCGTGAACCCGGCCACGAGATAGACCAGGATGCTGCCGCGCGACTATGCAACAGCGCGCCAGTGGAACACCGCCGCCGCCAGCACCGTGAAAACCAGCAGAATTTGCAGCGTGGTGGTCATCTTTCCGTAGATCGACGGCGGAAATGCGCGGTAGCCCGCCGTCAGCAGAATCACGGCGGCCGTCGTGAGAATCAGCACGTCGCGGCCCAGCACCAGGATCGTCAGCCACCAGCGAATTTGCCCCTCGAACGCCAGCACCACGAACGAAGACGAGAGCAGCAGCTTGTCCGCGATGGGATCGAGATAGGCGCCCAGCGCCGTCTTCTGATTGAGCGAGCGCGCCAGCAGTCCGTCCATGCCGTCGGTGAGCGCCGCGACCACCAAAATCGCCAGCGCCCAGCGCATAGCGCCGGTAAAAAATCAGAATGATGAAAAACGGCAGAAAGCCCAGGCGCAGGAAGGTGAGCTGGTTGGGAACGGTGAAAATGCGGCTGGCCATGGCTGGAGAGTTCGGAAGCAGGTCAGGCGAACAGTGCGAGATAGTCCTTCAGCGAGCGGCCCACCTTGCGCTCGAATATATCGGCCATCGAAGGAATCGAGCCGCTGGGTTCGTCGAGCGAAATCCTCTCGACGCGCTGCATGGGGAAAAACAGCGTGGGCAGGCCGACGCGATCGCCCTCCGGATGCAGCACCTGGCGCACGAAATCGTCGAACGAGTTCAGATCGATGCCGCGCATGCGTGACGCCGGCGGTGGTCAGGGCCAGCAATTCGCCCCACACTTTTTCGCGCGGCGTGTGCAGGCTGACGATCACGATCGAATGCAGATCCACGGACGCCCTCTCACGTCATCCTAGCGCATCGCTCGCACTTCAGGCTGCGCGAGAATCGGCGTCACAGCGTCTGATCGTTTTCAGATCGGGCGCAACGCGCAGCCGCGCCTCGGTCAGCTTCTGCACCTCGTCGGGCGTCACGCCCGGCGCGACTTCGCGCAGCACCAGCCCTCGCGGCGTCACCTCGATCACGGCCAGCTCGGTGACGATCAGGTCCACGACCCCGACGCCCGTGAGCGGCAGATTGCACTTGCGCAGAATTTTCGGCTGGCCGTCCTTGGTGGCGTGCTCCATGGCCACGATCACGCGCCGCGCGCCCGCCACCAGATCCATCGCGCCGCCCATGCCCTTCAGCATCTTGCCGGGAATGGCCCAGTTGGCGAGATTGCCCTTCTCATCCACCTGCAGCGCGCCCAGCACCGTCAGATCCACGTGCCCGCCGCGAATCATGGCGAATGAATCGGCGCTCGAAAAATAGCTGCTGCCGGGAATCTCCGTCACCGTCTCCTTGCCCGCGTTGACCAGATCGGCATCTTCCTCGCCTTCGAACGGAAAAGGCCCGACGCCCAGCATGCCGTTTTCGGATTGCAAGATCGACTTCCATCCCGGCGGGAATATAGTTGGCCACCAGCGTGGGCGTGCCGATGCCCAGATTCACGTAGTAGCCGTCGCGCAACTCCTGCGCCACGCGCCGCGCGATCAATTCCCGCTTGTCCGTTCGCTGCCGGCATCTTCGCCATGGCTCCTTCGCTCCGCGTCGCAGCGCTCAAGCGCGCTGGCGCACCGTGCGCTTCTCGATGCGCTTCTCGTAGTGCGCGCCCTGAAAAATGGCGTCCACGAAAATGCCCGGCGTGTGCACCTGATCGGGCGGAATCTCGCCGAGCTCCACCAGCTGCTCCACTTCGGCGATCACGTAATCCGCCGCCGTGGCCATCACCGGATTGAAATTTCGCGCCGTCTTGCGATACATCAGATTGCCCCAGCGGTCGCCCTTCCAGGCCTTGACGAACGCGAAATCGCCGCGCAGCGCCTTTTCCAGCACATACATGCGCCCGCCAAATTCGCGCGTCTCTTTGCCCTCGGCGACCATGCGTGCCGTAGCCCGTGGGCGTGTAGAACGCCGGGATTCCCGCGCCGCCGGCGCGCATTCGTTCCGCCAGCGTGCCCTGCGGATTGAGCTCGAGTTCGACTTCGCCGCTCAGCACCAGTTGCTCGAAAAGCTTATTTTCGCCCACGTAGGAGGCGATCATCTTGCGCATCTGGCCGCGTCTCGAGCAGCAAGCCCGATGCCAAAATCCGACGGTCCCGGCGTTATTGGAGATCACCGTGAGATTCTTCGTGCCGGCGCGCCGCACCGCGGCGATCAGGTTTTCCGGAATGCCGCACAGCCCGAAGCCGCCCATCAGGATGGTGGCGCCGTCGCGCAATGCGCCGCGATGGCCGCGTCCGCATTGGCTACTCGTCTTGTCCATTGGTTCGCTTCCTGATGACAACGCTCACTCGCAGTTTACTGCAAATCGTGAAGCATCTTGTAGACCTCGTTGGCGGCGGCAAATTCCTCTTCCAGCTCGCGCTGGCGCAGGTGAGCGCGCAGATGCTCGATCGCCTGCGCCAGCCGGTCGAGCGCCACGTCGAGATTGTCCGTGTTGGTCAGCACGATGTCGCGCCACACGGAATAGGGACTGCCCGCCAGGCGCAGCGCGTCGCGCAAGCCGCGGCCCGCCAGCGTGAGCGGCAAGCCCGTCTGATCGGTGGCCTCGCGCGCGACGCCGGCCAGCGCCACGGCCACCAATTGCGGCAGGTGCGACACCAACGGCGGCGGCGCGGTCGTGCGTGGCCGCGTCCATCCACATCGGCCGCGCGCCGATGGCCTCGATCAGGCGCACAAAATTCGCAACGCGCGCGTCGGACTGCTGGATTCGCGCGATCTGCTCGCTCGACGCATCGCTCCGCTGCCCGCCGATCAGCGCGTACTTGCGCGCCGCGAAACAGCGAGGCATCGGCGCCATCGATGCCGGAGACTTCGCTGCCGGCCATGGGATGGCCGCCGAGAAAACGAGCGCGCCTCGGAAAAGCACTTTTCGGCGGCCGCGCACATGGCGCGCTTGGTGCTGCTGCGTCGGTGACCAGCGCATCGCGGCGCCGCATGCCGCGCGATTTCCGGCAATCGCTCGATGGCCAGCCCGACCGGCAGCGCGATGTAAATGAGGTCCGCGCCGGCCAGCGCCTCGCGGCAGTTCCGGCGCAGCCTTCATCGATCACGCCCAGCTCCAGGGCGCGTTCGAGCACGTCGGGCTTGTCCCAGCCGACGATGCGCGCGCCGGGCAAGCGCCGGCCGCGCGGCCAGCGCAAACGAGCCGCCGATCAAGTCCCGGTGCCCACGCACCGCAACGCGCGAGAAGGGCGGAGCCATCACGCGGCGATGCTGCGGCCGACCGCCGGCGCGATCATGCGCAACTGTTCCATCAGCTGCTCGAATTGCTCGAAGTAAAGC
This sequence comes from uncultured Acidobacteriota bacterium, assembly GCA_963745435.1. Taxonomy (GTDB): domain Bacteria; phylum Acidobacteriota; class Terriglobia; order Terriglobales; family Acidobacteriaceae; genus Gp1-AA133. The sequence continues at coordinate 6,512 of CAVUXK010000020.1, forward strand.
GACTGCGCGCCGTCGGAAAGGGCGTGTTCGGGGTCGTTGTGGACTTCGAGGAGCAGGCCGTCGGCGCCCGCGGCCACGGCGGCGCGGGCCATGGGCGACACCTTGTCGCGGCGGCCGGTGCCGTGCGAAGGATCGGCCAGGATCGGCAGATGCGAAAGCTTCTTGATCACGGGAATGGCGGCGATATCCAGCGTGTTGCGCGTGTAGGTCTCGAAGGTGCGAATGCCGCGCTCGCACAGGATGACGTTGTAGTTCCCGCCGGACATGATGTATTCGGCGCTGAGCAGCAGCTCCTCGATGGTGGCGGACATGCCGCGCTTGAGCAGCACCGGCTTGGCGACCGCGCCCAGCGCGCGCAGCAGATGATAGTTCTGCATGTTGCGCGCGCCCACCTGCAGGATATCGACGTACGGCAGCATCAGGGCGATCTGCGAGGGGTCCATCACTTCGCTGACCACCAGCAGGCCATTGTTGTCGGCGCCGCGGCGCGCAGCAGGCGCAGGCCCGCTTCGCCCAGGCCCTGAAAGGAGTAGGGCGAGCTGCGCGGCTTGAACGCGCCTCCGCGCAGCAGCCGCGCGCCCAGCTTGCGCCACGCGCGCGGCGATCAGATTCGATCTGCTCGGCGGATTCCACGGCGCAGGGCCCCGCCGCGACCACCACTTCGGCCCGCCGATGCGCACGCCCTGGGGCAATTCGACGACGGTGCCTTCGGGGCGAAACGCGCGGCTGGCCAGCTTGTAGGGCTGCGTGATGCGCACCACTTCGCGCACGCCCGGCAGCAACTTCGATATCGCGCGTGATCGAAATCGGGCCGCACGCCGACGGCGCCCAGCACCGTTTGCGACGCGCCGGTCGAGCGATGGATATCGAAGCCCAGCGCCACCAGGCGATCGATCACGTGCTGGATCTGCTCCTCGCTCGCTTCGGCTGCATTACCACAACCATGGATCTCCTCGAACTCCTTCGCGCGCGAAAAGCTCAGGCTGTTCCGCGCTCACGGTCGCTCGCCGCCGTCGCGATTTGCTCGGCCTCGTCGTGCATCACGGTGCGCTCCACCGACCGCGCTTCGTCCAGAATGCGCTCGAACAGCCGCCGGATGGCCGCCTCGCTCAGCGGGCCGCGATTGGCTCGCTCCGCCGCCGCCAGCACTTGCGCTCGCGATCGGGCTGGTAGAGCGGCGAGCCATCCTGCTTTCTTCAGCCGGCCGATCTCCAGCACGCAGTGCGAGCGCTCGTTCAGCAGCTCGACCAGCTTGCGGTCGATTTCGTCGATTTTGCGACGCCAATCTTCGACGCTCATGGCCCGGCTCCCGCCGGCTCATTCCGTGCAGCCCGGCCTGCTTCGAGCATTCGCACGCGCTCGGCCACCGCGCCGCACGCGCGGCTTCCACGCTCGCGGCTTGCTCGATCTCCTGCACCAGCGCCGACCCTACCACGGCCGCGTCGGCCAGCCCGCCCAGAACGGAAACTTGGCCGGGCAGCGAAATGCCGAAGCCCACCGCGATGGGCAGCGAAGTCACGCGCCGCACGCGCCGCACCAGCGCCGGCAAATCCTCCGGCAGCGAATCCTCGTGCCGGTGACGCCGGTGCGCGAGATCACGTAGAGAAAGCCGCTGGTGACCTCGGCGATCGTCGCCAGGCGCTCGTCGGGCGAGGTCGGCGCGGCCAGGAAAATCGTGTCCAGGCCGCGCGCCGCGCACGATGCGGCGATAATCGCCGGCTTCCTCGGGCGTCAGATCGGTGATCAAGCACGCCGTCGGCGCCCGCCGCCGGCGGCGCGCTCGGCGAATCGCTCCAGGCCCATCTGCAGCACGGGATTGTAGTAGCTGAAAAGCACCAGCGCCACATCGCTCTTGCGGCGGATCGAGGCGACCAGATCCAGCACGCCCGCCAGCGTCGTGCCCGCGCGCAGCGCGCGTTCGCTCGAACGCTGGATCGCCGGGCCATCGGCCACCGGGTCGCTGAACGGCACGCCCAGCTCGATCACGTCCGCGCCGGCTTCGGCCAGCGCCAGCACAAACGATTCGGTGGCCGCGAGCGACGGATCGCCCGCGGTGAGAAACGCGACCAGGCCCATCTCGCCTTTGCTCGCGCAGCTCCGCAAAGCGGCGCGCGATGCGCGTCGCCGGCGATGCGCGTCGTCGCCGGAGTTTTCGGCAGAGCCGTGGAGTTCGCGGGCATCACAGAGTAGCGCGCGATGATTTCCATGTCTTTGTCGCCGCGGCCGGAAAGATTGAAGATGACGACCTCGTCGCGGCGTCATGCGCGGCGCGCGCGCGATCAGTTCCGCCAGCGCGTGCGCGCTTTCGAGCGCCGGGATGATGCCCTCGCAGGCGCGCCAGCGTGCGCGCCGCGTCGATCGCGGCGTCGTCGCTCACGGCCGTGTATTCGGCGCGATGCTGCTCGGCCAGCCAGGCATGCTCGGGACCGACCGCGGGGTAGTCCAGGCCCGCCGAGACGGAATGCGTCGTGGCGATCTGCCCGTCGTCGTTCTGCAACACGTACGTGTAGGTGCCCTGCAGCACGCCGGGGCGCGCGCCCGCAAATCCCTGCGCCGCGGCCAGCCGCGCGGCGTGTTCGCCGAGCGTGTGGCCGCGGCCGCCCGCTTCGACGCCCAGCATCTTCACGCTCGCATCTCCCAGGAACGCGTGAAACAGGCCGATGGCGTTCGAGCCGCCGCCGACGCAGGCCACCAGCAGATCCGGCAGGCGGCCTTCGGCTTCCAGAATCTGCGCGCGCGCCTCTTCGCCGATCACCTTCTGAAAATCGCGCACCATCTGCGGATAGGGATGCGCGCCCAGCACCGAGCCGAGCAGATAGTGCGTGGTGCGCACGTTGGTCACCCAATCGCGCATCGCTTCGTTGATGGCGTCCTTCAGCGTGCGGCTGCCGGAATCGACGCCCACGACTTCCGCGCCCAGCAGGCGCATGCGCGACGACGTTGAGCCGCTGCCGCTCCATGTCCTCCGTGCCCATGTACACGACGCATTCCAGGCCAAAACGCGCCGCCACCGTCGCCGTGGCCACGCCGTGCTGACCCGCGCCCGTCTCCGCGATGATGCGGCGCTTGCCCATGCGCTCCGCGAGCAAGCGCCTGGCCCGATGCAGTTGTTGATCTTGTGCGCGCCGGTGTGCAGCAGGTCTTCGCGCTTCAGGTAAATGCGCGGGCCGCCGAGATGTTCGGTCAGCCGCGCGGCGAATTGCAGCGGCGTGGGCCGCCCGGCGAAATTTCGCAGCAGCGCATCGAGCTCGCGCGCAAAGCTCGCATCGGCGCGCGCCGCGGCGTAGGCGCGCTCGAGTTCCTCGAGCGGCGCCACCAGCGTTTCCGGAACGTATCGCCCGCCGTACGGGCCGAATCGCCCGCGCACATCGGGCCAGGTTTGCGCCGCCGTGCGTCATGATCTTTTCCTCCCTCGCAGCTCGCCATCGCGGTTCGCGGCTTCCACTTCGCGCATCAGCTCGCGCATCGCGCCGGGATCCTTCTTTCCCGGCCGCGCCTCCACGCCGCTGGCCACGTCCACCGCAAACGGCTGCACCTCGGCGATCGCCTGCGCCACATTGTCCGGGCCGGATGCCGCCGGCCAGAATCACGCGTCCGTAGCGCTTGGCGCGCGCGCGCCAAGCTGCCAATCCGCCGTGCTGCCCCGTGCCGCCATGCAGACCGCTCGCGAAAGCCGTCGAGCAGAAACGCCGACGCCGCTCCGTAGCTGCGCCAGCGTCGCCAGCTCGAAATCCCGGCCGCACGCCGCAAACGCCTTGATCACGCGAAACGCTTCGGCCAGATCGCGCACCTCGCTCGGCAGTCTCGTCGCCGTGAAGCTGCACGGCGTCCAGCCGCAGCGCCCGCGCCAGCGCCGCCACCACCTCCGCCGGCCAGTTCACGAATACGCCCACCGCGGCCACCAGCGGCGGCAGCCGCCGGATGATCTCCCAGGCTCGCCGCGGGGCTGACCGAGCGCGGGCTCGGCGGATAAAAATTAAATCCCAGCGCGTCGCGCGCCCAAATCCACGGCCAGCCTGGCGTCGGCCCAGTTGGTGACGCCGCAAATCTTAACGCGAACGATCGGACACCTGCCGGCACGGCGCTCGATCTGCAGCCGTTCCAGCAGGCGCCGCAGCGCCGCGCCCGGGTCGGCTTCGCGCATCAGAGTGCTCGCCGATCAGAAATGCGTCGAACCCGGCGGCGCGCAGCCGCGCCAGATCCTCCGCCGAACGCAGTCCCGATTCGCTCACGGCGATGCAGTCCGTCGGGAATCGCCGTCGATCAGTTCGAACGACGTCTCCACGCGCACTTCGAGCGTGTGCAGGTCGCGATTGTTCACGCCGACGATGCGCGCGCCCGCCGCCAGCGCGCGCGTCGAGCTCCTCCGCCGTGTGCACCTCGACCAGCGGCTCCATGCCCAGTTCGCGCCCCAGCGCCAGCAGCTCGCGCCAGCGCCGAGCCGGCTCAGCGCCGCGACGATCAGCAGAAACGAGTCCGCGTTGGCCGCGCGCGCCTCCCACACCTGCCACGGCTCCACGATGAAATCCTTGCGCAGCACCGGCAGCGACACCGCCGCGCGCGCGTCGCGCAGATGCGCCAGCGCGCCCTGAAAAAATCTCCTCCTCGGTGAGCACCGAAAGCGCCGCCGCGCCCGCCTGCCTCGAAACCGCGCGCCAGCGACGCCGGGTCGAAATCCTCGCCGCAGCAGGCCCGCCGAAGGCGAAGCCTTCTTCAATCTCGGCGATCACGTTGATCTGGTCCCGGCAGAGCGCCCCCGCAAAATCGCGCGGCGGATCGGCCTTCTTCGCCGCGATGCGCAGCACCGCTTCCGGCACAACGCGCTGCCGGCGCGCCACTTCGGCGCGCCGCGCTTCGACAATGCGGCCCAGCACCGTGCCCGAATTGGTTTGCAGTGACGACAAGGGCGTGCCTCTCCCGGGCACAAAAAAGCTTGCAGGGAAAAGGTTTATGCTATGCCGCGGTTCGCACGATGTCAATTTCGCCCCCGACATGAAAACCAGATATGAAAATTGGAAGAGGCCATCCCGCAATCCAAAGTACCAGAGGAGCAGAACGGAGGTTCTATATCTACCCCCGCCAATAGCAGCCACTCTAGTTGCTAACCAATCGCTCCCAGGAGGGTCAAGTCGCCGTGACTAAGCACACCCTAGGCATGCTCGTAGTGGTCCTGGTTTCGGCCCTCTCGCTGCACGCAAACGATATCGACGGAACGATCGTCATCGAGCACAAGCTTACGAAGCCGCGGGTAACCCCTGCCGGGGACCTGTACGAGCGTGGCGCCGCTGTGCCGCTGGCCGCCGACCAGAAGCAGGACCCCCTCGGCGTACGAACGCGCACATGTCGTCATTTATCTCGAAGGCGATTCTCCTTCGCAGGGAGTCACCGCCGATGTTGAATCAGCAAGACCGGGGATTCACGCCCGATTTGGTCGTCGTTCCGGCCGGCTCGACGGTCTCTTTCCCCAATCTCGATCCGATCTTTCACAACGTCTTTTCCTTATCGAAAGCGAAATCGTTCGATCTCGGCAACTATCCAAAAGACCACACCCGGACGGTGACGTTCAGCAAACCCGGCATCGTCATCGTCGGCTGCCATCTTCACGCCAACATGTCCGCTGTCATCGTGGTGACGCCCAATCGCTGGAGCACCACGGCGGACGCGCAAGGCCACTTCACTCTGCCCGCGGTGCCGCCCGGAACGTACACCATCGTGGCCTGGCACAAATCGGCGGGATTTTTCCGCAAGAAGATCGAGGTCACCGCCGAGCCACAGCACCGCGGTCGAGTTCGTCATCCCCCTGGATGAAAACGGCGTCCTGCAGGAAGCCCGCAAGTGAGGATGCGTTTCAGCACGCGCGCGTTCTTGTGGTCGTTCGTGCCTTTCGCGCTGCTGCTCGCCGGAAGTTTCTGGGTGATCCAGCGTCAGGTACAGTCGGCCGTGCGCGAGGGCCTGCATTCCTCACTGCGCGAAGCGCACGAGTCCATGGCTCGCATGCGCGGACAGAGCGAGCTTCAGAACAGCCGCTTTCTGCGCATCGTCGCCGAAAACCCTTCCTTGAAAGCGGGACTTGCAGCTCTTGCTTTCCGAACCGAAGAGCGGAGCGGCGCGGCTGACGGTGGAAGACCAGCTCCGTCAGATCTCCGAGTCGCTCGAGTTTCGATTTTCTGGTGATCTCGAATCCGAACCGCGCTCCGCTGGCGGGCGTCGTGCGAATCGATAATCAGCTCGTGGCCATGGATGTCCAGCGAATGAATCCCCCGCTCGCGGGATTTTTCACCTTTGGCGATAACACCTACCAGGTGAATTCGTTTCCGGTGGACGTGAATCAGGAGAATATCGGCTTCCTTTCCATCGGCGAACACTTCGACCTTTCCGAGTTCAGCTCGCCCACCGTCCTGGCGCAGAATGGAAAAGTCCTGCGCTCCAGCGTTCCTCGGGCGTCGTTGAGTGAACTGGAAGCGTCCCTGGGCAGCTGCACGCAGCAAGCCGAATGCGAGGTGCGACTCGCCGGCGAGACCTACCTCACGTTGCCTTCCGACAGCATCCATTTCGGCGACGGCTACATGCTGCGCTCTTTCCAAAGCGTCGATTCCGTCAGCGGACCTGTGCAGGGCGTTCTGCGTCACGTCTTCTTGATCGCCGGCCTGGGCGCGATGCTGGCCGCCGCCGCTCTCACGTTTTTCTCCTCGCGGTCGATCGTTCGGCCGATCGCCTCCGTGGTCGCGCGCCTTCGCGAAGGAGAAGCCACCGGAGTCCTGCCGGTATTTCAATCGCAAGCCCACGGCCATCCGGGAGATTAGCGATCTGACGAACAGTTTCAATCGCGCCGCGACATCTCTCCGCGAAAGCCGCGAGAACCTGCAGCGGGCCTACGTCGAATTTGTCGGGTCGCTCGCCAGCAGCCTCGATGCGCGCGACGACTATACGGCCGGCCACAGCCGTCGCGTCAGCGACTACTCCTGCGCCATCGCCAAGGGCATGCACCTCGCGGAACACGACATCGAGATCATTCGCATCGGAGGCCTTCTTCACGACGTCGGCAAGATCGGCGTTCCCGACAGCATCCTCAGAAAGCCCGGCAAGCTTACCTCCGACGAGATGGCCATGCTTCGCCAGCATCCGACGATCGGACGCAGAATTCTGGAAGGCGTCAGCGGATTCCAGGAATATCTGCCGATTGTGGAGTTGCACCACGAGAATTGGGACGGCACCGGCTATCCCCTCCAGCAGTCCGGCCTGAAAATTCCCGCTGTGCGCGCGCATCGTGCATGTGGCGGACACCTACGATGCGATGACCACGGCTCGGCCGTACCGCTCCGCATTGACGCCATGAAGACGCCATTCGCGAACTCCAGAAATACGCGGCCGTGCAGTTCGACCCGGAGGTTGTGCAAGTCTTCATTCACCTGGACGAAATCGTAAATCGCGCACGCAGCTGCCGCGGACGGCGGAAACGGCGCCGGACTCCGCGTGGTTTCAAATCCGAAAACCGCGACAGGCAGCGATGGATCGGCGAGGAGGATCGTGTGAAGACGCGTGTGATTCTGCTCTGTCTCTTCTCGCTGGCTCTGACCGGCACTCTCCGCGCAAGAAGCCGCGTCGGGCTTTGCACTGAATAGCACGTTGAGCGGAGAGGGCTGTACTCACCGTCGGGCAGATTCGGTACATGTCGGGGGCGAGCACGGGCAAGAAGTTCGATAGCAAGAAGTACATCGCGCAAAACACTCAGGAGAAGCTCTTCGGCGACTAGGTCGTCCACGGCCGTGCCCGCGAAGGAAACGGCATTACGTTTTCCAGCGCCTTGCCTTAAGATGACGGTATTCATCCATAGCCGTTGTCCTGATCGAAAGGGCGAGTCCAGAAAACTCAGAACGGAACTGTCATCATGCTGATTAAAGAAATCTCGACTCCGGAATGTCTCGATACGATTACGCGCGCTTCGGTAGGCAGACTTGGTTGCTCGTTCCAAGACCAACCTTACGTCGTGCCCATTTATTTCGCCTATGAGGGCGAGTGGATCTACGTGTTCTCCACGTTCGGCAAGAAAATCGAATGGATGCGCGCCAATCCCAAGGTCTGCGTGGAGATCGAGGAGAAGGTCAGCGAATCCGAATGGATCAGCGTGCTGGTCAACGGACTCTACGAAGAATTAGCCGAGCCACAGTTTACCGAGGAGCGGGCTCACGCCCGGCAACTGCTCGCAAAGAAGCACCATTGGTGGTTGAATGCCATGGCCGAGAGAAGGGTTGGGTCAGAGGATCAGCAAGTGGAGCCACTGTTCTTTCGCATTCACGTGGATTCGGCGACCGGCCTGCGCTGGGGAAACTGAGTTCCGACTGCCGCTAGAAGCTTTTGGCCGAATCGAGCAGAATCGTCACGGGTCCGTCGTTTACCAGTTCCACCGCCATCATTTCCTGAAATCTCCCGGTCTCGCAGCGAAGGCCGGACGCCCGGATTTTTTGCACGAAATATTCGTACAGCTCCCGCGCTCGTTGCGGCGGCGCCGCGTCATCAAATGATGGCCGCTTGCCTTGACGCACGTCCCCATACAACGTGAACTGGGAAACAACGAGCACCGCGCCACCGACATCTACGACCGACCGGTTCATCTTGCCGGCGTCGTCCTCGAAAATGCGGAGCCCGGCGATCTTTTCGGCAAGATAGTCAGCATTGATCTCCGAGTCCTCTTTGCCAACGCCCAGCAACACGAGCAGTCCGAGGGCGACCTCACCGGTGATCTCTCCGGCTACCGTCACCTTGGCCCGAGCAACTCTTTGAACGACAGCGCGCATAACAGAATGTCCTGAAGTGTTGTGTCTACGTCCCGAACGATTAGCCACGATTGCCGAACAACGGTTGCAGTTACCCTTCGGAAGAGCGGCCAAGGCCAATTGGAGATGTTCCGCGCATTGACCCTAATCTCACGCCCGCCTACAATCGCACGTCATTCTCCACTGTAAGGAGCGCAAATGCGTCGTAACACGATAATGCTGCGGGCCGTGCCGATGTTGTTCCTGTGGCTCACGCATGCAGCGTCAGGCCAGCAAGCCCCCGACGCAACTCACAACGACGTCGTCATCAAGAATGCGATCGTCATGACTGTGACGCACGGCAACGTGAAAAACGGCAGCGTCTACATTAAGGACGGCAAGATCGCCGCGGTGGGCGAGTCCGTGAACGCTCCTGCTTCGGCTACCGTCATCGACGCGGGCGGAAAGTATCTCACGCCCGGCATTGTTGATTCCCATTCGCACCTTGCGCTTGATGACGACGTGAACGAAGCAACCAGCCCCGTCACGCCGCAAATGATGATGATCGACGCCTTCGACTACCAGGACAAGGCCATCTATCGAGCGCTGGCGGGCGGGGTCACGACGTCCCTCTTACTGCACGGGTCGGCGAATATGATTGGCGGCCAGGCCGTGGTCATCAAGCACAAGTATGGCGCCAGCCGTGATGCCATGCTCTTTCCCGGCGCTCCCCGCTCCATCAAGTTTGCGAGCGGCGAGAATCCGAAACGCACCTACGGCAGCCGCAACGAACTGCCTTCCACGCGCATGGGCAACTTCGCCGTGCAGCGCGACGCGCTCGTGCAGGCGCAGGATTACATGCGCTCGTGGGATGACTACAACGCGAAGGTGAAGCGTGGCGACAAAGACGCAACCGCGCCGAAGCACGATCTGAAACTCGAAGCCCTGGCCGACGTGCTCCGCGGGAAACTCATGGTGCAAATTCACTGCTACCGCGCCGACGAGTTCCTCAACGAGATCGCCATGGCGAAGGAATTCGGTTATCACATTCGCGCGTTCCATCACGCGCTCGAGGCATACAAGGTCCCGGAAAAACTGGCGGCGGAGAACATCGGCATCGCAACCTTCGCCGACTGGTGGGGCTACAAGCAGGAAGCCTGGGATGCGATTCCGTGGAACGCCGTGATGTCGATGCGCAAGGGAGTGCGGGTCGCCATCAAGAGCGACTCCGATGACTTCGCCCGCCGCCTGAACCAGGAGGCCGCCAAGACGATGCGTTACGGCGGTGCTACCGAAGAAGAAGCTCTGAAGATGATTACGCTGAATGCGGCCTGGATCGTGGGCGTCGACGACAAGGTTGGTTCCATCGAAGTTGGCAAAGACGCCGATCTCGTGCTGTGGGATGGCTACCCGCTGTCCAGTTCTGCAGTCCCGAACAAAGTTTGGATCGACGGCGACGTTTACTTCGACCGCTCCCTGCCGGGATACGGCATGCCGCACTACACGGAGGGACAATGAAAAAGCAGGTCACAGGAAACAGGTCACAGGTGACAGGCCTCCCGTGTAGCGCGGGCGCCCTCGCCCGCGAGAACGGATGCATCTGCCGTGCTGCCCGCGGTAAGAAACTGTCCGGGAGGAGTCTGCCGGAGCCGCATGTTTCAGCTAGGGCAGTGATACTCATCCTCACGTGCGCTTTGCTGTTCTGCGCTCTTGGCACCGCCCAACAGCCTATCGTCCTCAAAGGCGGCAAACTGCTCACGGTTTCCCATGGCACGATCGACAACGGCGTGCTCGTGATGCAAGGCGGCAAGATCAGCGCGTTGGGAGCCGCTTCGTCGGTGAAGATTCCCAAAGACGCCAAGGTCATCGACGTCACCGGCATGACCGTCTACCCCGGCCTCATCGATTCAGAGACCTCGCTCGGCCTCACGGAAATTTCCGCCGAGAACATGACCAACGACCGTATCGAGCTCAGCGACGAGATCATGCCGCACATGCACGTCTACGATGCGTTCCATGCGGAGTCGGAACTCATTCCGGTCACGCGCATCAACGGCATCACCAACGCGATCGTCGCGCCTGACAGTGAAGACACGTCTGCCCGGACAGGATTCCTTCGTGCAACTTGCTGGATCGTCTGCCGCCGACATGCTCCTGGTGCGTGACATTGCCATGCCGTTGAATTTCACCGGCGCCCAACGACGCAATGAGTCGTGGGAGAAGCGCAAGTTCCCGGAGACGCGTATGGGCATGGCCTCGCAACTGCGCCAGGCCTTTCTGGACGCTCAGGACTACCAGCAAAAGGCCGCCGACTACGAGAAGAAGAAAGCCGATGCCGAGCGCGACAAGAAGCCTCTGCCGCCAACGCCTAAGCGCGATCTGAAGCTCGAGGCGCTCTTGCCGTATCTTCAGGGCAAGAAGCCCGTGGTTCTGGCCGCCGAAGGTCCCAGCGATCTCGAGACCGCGGTGCGCCTCGCGCAGGAATTCAATCTCAAGATCGTGCTGAACCACGTGAGTCATTCGCGGCCTGTGCTCGACTACATAGCGGGCCTCAAGGTGCCGGTAATCGTCGGTCCGATTTACGAAACGCCGAAAGAGTCCGAGCGCTTCGATACCGTCTATAGTCTTCCGGCGGAGCTCTACAAGCGGGGTGTCAAGATCGCTTTCGCCAGCTTCGACGCACACAACGCGCGTAACCTGCCCTACCAGGCGGGGTTCGCCGTCGGCTTCGGCCTCCACCCGAGGAGGCCCTGAAGGCCATCACCCTGAACGCGGCTGAGATCTGGGGAGTCGCCGATCAACTGGGCTCGCTCGATCCGGGAAAAACCGCAAATGTGGTCGTCGCCAGCGGCGATCCGCTGGACGTGAAAACCGACGTGAAGCACGTGTTCATTGCCGGAGAGGAGATTCCGCTGGTGAGCCGCCAGACACGCTTGCGCGACCAGTATTCAACGAAGTAATCGGAAGAATCGAGCGGGCGCGGCATCGCCCCGAGGCGGTCAACGCGAGGCCGTTCGCGTTGACCCCTTTGCGCATAACAGTTAGGATGCTTTGGGTTTCCCGGATCGACGTCTGTGCGTATCGCGAACGAAACAATCCACGTTCCCTTTACATAAATTTATAGACGCCATTAGACTGAAAGTTTCCATCCAATGAATTTGCAGTCGGAGGAATTCCTATGGCAGCAGGCGATAAACAAAAAGAAATCGTAGAGAAAGTAAAGCAGATTATTTCCGAACAGCTCGGCGTGGAGGAAGTCGAAGTCACGGCCAGCGCATCCTTCACCGACGATCTGGGCGCCGACTCGCTCGACCAGGTGGAACTGGTGATGGCGCTCGAGGAAAACTTCGACATCGAGATTCCTGACGACGCCGCGGAAAAAATCCGCACCGTGCAGGACGCCATCGACTATATCGACAAGCACTCCAAGGTAAGCAAGTAGCCATCATGAACCGAGCTCGCTCGGTCGCAGCCGGATAGGAGAAACAATGGCAGCCGTTGACGAAAAGGTAAAACAGATCATCGTCGAACAACTCGGCGTAGACGAAGGCGAAGTCACCACCAACGCATCTTTTGTGGACGACCTGGGCGCGGATTCGCTCGACACCGTCGAGTTGGTCATGGCCTTTGAAGAAGCCTTCGACATCGAGATTCCCGACGAAGACGCGGAGAAGATCCGCACCGTGCAGGATGCCATCGACTACATCGGCAAGCACTCGAAAGGCGGAAAGTAAGTTTTGACGAGGCGGGTCGTAGTCACCGGCATAGGCTTGATCTGTGGAGTCGGAAATACCACGGAAGAAGTCTGGAAGAACCTGCTCGCGGGCAAAAGCGGCGTCGGAAGAATCACCCAGTTCGACGCCTCCGCTCACGCGTGCCAAATTGCCGCCGAGGTCAAGAACTTTGACCCGCTGAATTTCGTCGAGAAAAAAGAAATCAAGAAAATGGGCCGCTTCATCTACTTCGCCCTCGCCGCGGCGGATGAAGCGATGAAGTCAAGCGGCCTGCAGGTAACCCCGGAGAACGCCGAATGCGTCGGCGTGCACATCGGCTCCGGCATCGGCGGATTCGATGTGATCGAGCGCGAGCACCGGGCGCTGCTCGAAGGCGGCCCGCGGAAGATCTCGCCGTTCTTCATTCCCGCGGCCATCGTGAACCTCGCGGCCGGCCATGTCTCCATGCGATTTGGAGCCAAGGGCCCGAACGAAGCCACGGCCACGGCCTGTACAACCAGCGCGCACTCCATCGGAGATTCCTTCCGCATCATTCAACACGGCGACGCCGATGTCATGATTGCAGGCGGCGCCGAAGCCGCGATTACGCCCATGGGGGTCGGCGGATTTGCCGCCATGCGCGCGCTTTCCACCCGTAACGACGACCCCGAAAAAGCCAGCCGCCCCTGGGATACAGCGCGCGACGGATTCGTTATCGGCGAGGGGGCTGGCATCCTCGTCCTCGAAGAGTTGGAATTTGCGCAACGCCGCAACGCCCCCATCCTCGCAGAATTGCTTGGCTACGGCATGAGTGGGGACGCCTACCACATCACCCAACCCGCCCCGGAACACGAGGGCGGATACCGCGTCATGAAGAACGCCCTGCGCGATGCCAAGTTGCAGCCTGCCGATATCGGGTACGTGAACGCGCACGGCACGTCCACGCCCATCGGCGACGTGCTCGAGGCCCACGCCATCCGCAACTTTTTCGGAGAGCGCAGAGTGCCGGTGAGTTCCACCAAGTCGATGACTGGACATCTGCTTGGCGGCGCCGGCGGATTGGAAGCCGGAGTTTCAGTGATGGCGCTCCGCGAGCAAATATTGCCGCCTACAGTCAATCTCGAGAACCAGGATCCGGATACCAACGACATGGACTTCGTTCCCAATCAGGCCCGTAAGGCGACCCTCGACTACGCCCTGTCAAATTCCTTCGGCTTCGGCGGCACCAACGGCGCCCTGGTCTTCAAGCGCTGGTCGTAGTGCTTTCGTCCACCCGTACTACTTTTTTGCCTTCTTTCCCGCACGATAATCCGAAGTAACCCGTCAGTGCACCACTTTGAGTGACACTTTTGTACCGTCCTATTGGCCGAAAGGAACCTTTGCCAACCGCATTTCGCACGCCAGAATAGGGGTGCAAGCCAGGATTCGCCCACTCGTTTATGAACAACGCCTTCGGCACCACTCTGGCCCCCATCGCCCAGCCCAAGAAAATCGTGGCTCGCATCGCTATGGTTGATCTCAAGGACGGCAGTCAAACCATCCTGGCCGAATGTTTCCGCCAATTTGGAATTGAAGCCGTGATGGTGACTGAGAATGCCGCCGAGCGCCTTCGCAAGGAAAAATTCGAAGCTTGTGTTGTGAAACTGGGACCTGCGGCGCAGGCCGTGATGGAGGCGGCGCGGACGTCTCCCTCGAATAGCAGGGTGGTGATTTACGGCGTTGGGGGCAGCGCACAGGAAGCCATGCGCTACTCAAAGTATGGCATCAACGCCATGTTTCAGGAGCCCGTGGAGCGTTCGGCCGCGTTGAAGCTGGTGCGCGCCACCAATACTCTTGTGCTGCATGAATTCCGTCGTTACGTGCGCATCCCGGTCATCACCGAGGTTGCCGTCCAGGTCAACGAAGGGAAGAAGTTCGCGGCGACGAGCATCGAGGTGAGCTCCGGCGGGATGTCGCTCAAAAGCATCGAAGCCGTTACCTCAGGACAGCCGGTCGAAGTATCGTTTGCTTTGCTAACGTTGCCTCGCCTCTGGATCCGCGCGTCCGTCACCTGGAAAAATCCCAAGCACTCTTTCGGCGTTCGCTTCGACACCACAGACGAGCGTCGCCGCAAATTGAAAGAGTGGATCGACGCCTATCTGGAAAACTAGCTGGTAGCTGATGGCTTGTAGCTCGTGGCTGATGGCTAGTGGCTGGTAGCTAGTGGCCAACTTCACTTGAGTGCCCACCGGTTCGCGTCCGCCCTTTCGCCGCTGACCTGGGAGCCTCTCAGAGCCACACATTTACAATAACTGCGTGAGTGCTGTCCCTCCGCCCATCGAAGATGAAGCGATCGACCCGCTGACCGGGCGTGTTCCTTTTACGCGCTGGCAGAGAGTGCTGCTCACGCTGATCTCCTGGGTCACGACTATCGCCGTTCGGCTGATCGGTCCGACGATGAAGTTCGCCGTCTCGTGCGAAGAAAATTCCCCGATCAGCCTTGAGCAGCGACCCTTCGTTTACTCCTTTTGGCATCAGTGCACCTTCGCCGCGACTTATCTATGGCGCGATCTCGATATCCGCGTCATGAGCAGCACCAGCTTTGACGGCGAGTTCACCGCTCGCATGATCCGCCGCTTCGGTTTCGTTCCCGTCCGAGGATCGAGCAGCCGGGGCGTCAGTGCGCGGTTTGCTAGGTATGCGGAAGGAAATCGAAGCGGGCTATACCGTGGCCTTCACCATTGACGGACCCCGCGGCCCACGGTTCGTGACAAAGCCGGGCCCGGTATTGCTGGCTCGCTCGTCGCGCGTGCCGATGGCCGTATTCCACATCGCCATCGATCGAGCTTGGACTCTGAATACGTGGGACCGGCTGCTGGTTCCGAAGCCATTTTCGCGAGCTTTGATGCGGGTCGGTAGCTTGATACCGGTGCCGGAGGATATGCCGTCAGAGCAGTTGGAACACTACAATGCGCTGCTGCAGTCGTCTCTTGATCGGGTGAAGGCGTTTGCGGAGGAGAATGTGCAGAAGGTCGGTAGGCGGAGTTCCCATTTTTCGTCGCCGCGAGCAGGGCGGGACGTTCAGATCGAGTGGGGCGGACACTCTTGTCCGCCTGCCTTTGATGGCTGCACTGTCCGACCCACAAAAACCCCCTTCGCGTTGACATCCCCGCGTATCCCAATTAAATTTCCAGAACACATTTTTTCCGCTCTTTCAAATTTTGGTTCGCGCATTTCTGCCCGCTTGGGCAGAAATTGGGAAGCGGGTGTGAATCCCGCGCTGCCGCGCAACTGTTAGCGAGGAAATCCGCCGCCGGTCACTAGGAAGATTCCTGGGAAGGCCGGCCGCAGAAGTTCGAACGCTCCGGCGTTCTTACTCGCAAGCCAGGAGACCGGTGCGAACCGCCACCACTAACAATCCCTTTCGCGTGTCAAGGAGGATTGCATGCGGTTTGTTCGCACGGTTGTCGTCATCGCACTTCTTTCAGCTGTCGGTTTTCGCCGCCGATCTCAAAGTCAAAGTCGTAGATCCGAATTCCTCGGCCATTGGCTCCGCGCAAGTTTCTCTGTTTCCCGCCGAGCAGACGACACCCGTCGGCGTGCTGCTCACTTCCTCCGAAGGCACTGGCCTCCTTCACCGGAGTTTCCGACGGCCAGTACCGTCTGCAGGTGCTCGCGCCGGGTTTCGCACCGCAATCCCTTGACGTCACCGTTCCGCAAGCATCGGTTTTCACGATAAAGCTGAGCGTGGCAGGCGCAACCGAGATCGTGGTTGTGACCGCCACTCGCACGCCGGTGTCGGAGCAGGATTCAGGAGCCAGCGTATCGACGCTGGAGGCTGGCCAGTTGCAAGTGATGCAGCCGGTGGCGGCGGCCGACGCTATTCGCTTCCTGCCCGGCGCAGTCGTCAACACGGTAGGACAACGCGGAGGGCAGGCGTCATTGTTCGTGCGCGGAGGCGACTCCCGCTACAACAAGGTCATCGTCGATGGCGTGCCAGTGAATGATCCGGGCGGTATCTTCGATTTCGGAGTCGTTCCGCTCGCTGGAGCCGAGCGTCTTGAGTTCCTGCGTGGGGCGCAGAGCACCCTCTACGGCTCCGACGCCATGACCAGCGTCGTGCAAATCTTCTCCCAATCCGGATCGACCCAGTCTCCCGATGTGCGCTTCGGCGCCGACGGGGGAAATTTTTCGACCGCGCATGGGTTCGCCTCAATCGCAGGAGCACAGGATCGCTTGGACTACCACGTATTCGGCGATCAGTTCAATACGCAAGGTTCCGGCATCAACGACGACTACTCCAACTCACTGCAAGGAGTAAACCTAGGCGCGAAACTGGGTGACCGCGCAACGCTCCGCCTTCGGGCTCGCCACGCTGACAGTCGAACCGGCGTGCAAGGAGAGTGGAAGTTCAATGGCCAGCCACTTTTGCCGCCCGATGCCGATGCGCGGGCGCGCCAGAACAATCTGATGGTCAGCGCGGAGCTTGCCTACGTTGCATCGGCCCACTGGCAGCATCGCGCGACCGCCTTCGAGTACAACCATCGCACGCTCAACGAAGACACGCTCGCCGATCGGGGCTGCGATGTCAGCGTCTTTGATTTCACGGACTGTTACTTCCGCGATGTGGCGCATATTAATCGCGCCGGGCTCAACTACCAGGGCGACTACATTCCCCGCGACTGGGCGCAGACGACCGTGGGCTACGAGTTCGAAGACGAAAACGGATTCTTCGACACGGCCTTCACGAACACCGACCCCAACGACCCGACCAATCCGAAAGGCGTCATCGCCACGCAGTTCACGCACGGCCTGCGCCTGAATCACGCTCTCTTCGCCCAGCAGCGCATCACGCGCGGGCGGATTTCGGTAGTGGGCGGAGTACGCTATGTTCACAACGACAGCTTCGGCGACCGCGCGGTCCCACGAATCGCGCTGACGTTTCTCGCGTTGCGCGGCGGTTCACGATTGTCCGGGACGCGCTTGCGCTTTGGCTACTCGCAGGGCATCAAGGAGCCGCGCTTCGAAGAGTCTTTCGGTATTTCGGGTGTCTTTCCGGCTGATCCCAACCCGAATCTCAAGCCGGAAGAGAACCACGCCTTCGAAACGGGGTTCGATCAAAGCTTGTTCGGCGGCAAGTTCGCGTTCTCCGCACTCTACTTCAACAATCACTTCCGCAATCAGATCGAGTTTACGACGAACCCGGTTGATCACAACGGCCAGTATGTCAATGTCAATCGCAGCATCGCGCACGGCGCTGAGATCCAGTTGCAGGGACGCGTCACGAACCGCGTTTCGTTGAATACGGCTTACAACTACACTTCGACGCAGATCCTGGAAGCCCCCTTATGTACGCCACAAAGTTTCTGCGATCCCCTGCTCGCTGCCGGATCCCCCTTGATCCGCAGGCCGCGTCACTCGGGGAGCCTGCTGCTCAACTATCTCGGGAGCCGGTGCGGGGCGAACCTGGGCGGGAGCTTCGTAGGACGACGTGCCGATTCAGACTTTCTCGGTCTGGGCATCACGCACGCCGCTGGCTATGCGCGCGTCGATCTCGGTGGATGGTACGCGATCCAGTCGCATGTCACTGCATACGCGAACATCGAGAACGCGCTTAACAAGAACTATGAAGAAGTCGTCGGCTATCCGGCCCTCGGAATCAATTTTCGCGCTGGGTTGCGCTTTCGATTTGGCGGAACCTAGAGGCCGGGATTGTGCCGACCGTGCTATGTCCCAGGTTAGGGTCCAAAGTGCGGACACGAGCCTGTGCACCGTCTCGTATGGCTTTGCAGTGTGGGGGTTGTTACTGAAGACCTGCCGTCAAACCGTAGCCTCTACTAACTACTGAGACACGCGGCGTCGCGAAACCGCTTCCTGCGTGGTAGCCGATTCTACCGGCGCCTTCTTGCGCCCGTTGCCATTCGACCCCGGACCATGCACCGTCCCATTGGCCCCGCCCATGTACTTGGCTCGGGCGACAACCAATTTCTCCAGGTCCGCACTGCCCAGAGGCTTTTGCTGCCCCAGTTGGTGAGTGACCAGCGCGATCCGCGCAAAGTGCTCGACCGTTTCCATTTTCATGTAAGCCTGATCGAGGTCAGTTCCGTAGGCAACCACTCCGTGGTTGGACATCAGGATGGCATCGAACCCCGGTACCAGCGGTTCGAGAGCGTCGGTCAGCTCAGGCGTTCCGGGAGTACCGTACTTCGCCAGCGGGATCGATCCCAGGCCAATGACGACCTCGCACACCAGCGGCTGATTCAGCGGAATGCCGGCGGCGGCAAAACCTGTGGCCGTTGTCGGATGCGCATGCACAATACCCTTCACGTCCGGGCGCAAGCGGTAGATCAGCAGGTGCATGCCGATCTCGCTTGAAACGTTCCGCTTGCCGGAAACGACCCGCCCCTCCATGTCGACAATCACCAGGTCTGAGGTGCGCATGGAGCCTTTGCTCATGCAGGTCGGGGTCGAAAGAATGCGATTTTCACTGAGTCGAACGGAGAGGTTGCCGTCGGTGGCCGCCACGAACCCGGATTCGTGCAGCATCCGGCCGTAGCGGACGATCATGTCCCGGTATTGGCGCTCTGTGGCCATGGGGATGGACAGGACAGAAGGGGGGCCTGACCCGCTCATGGTATCGCACCTTTTCACGTTCCGACAATTGGATTCGTCGTTTTTCTGTCACATTTCGTGGAGATTTGCCACGCGAGCGATGTTACATGCGCTCGGCGGCTGCGATTCTCCTGTAGGGCAACGCCTATAATTCTGGCCAGTGCTCGTCTCCGACTTTCACTACGATCTTCCTGAAGAGCAAATTGCACAGGAGGCGCTGGCGGACCGCGCCGGATCGCGTATGTTGCGACTGGACCGGGCATCCGGGCGCGTCAGCGACGCTGCTTTCCGGGCCTTCCCCGAACTTCTCCGCCCCGACGATCTGCTCGTTCTCAACAACACCCGAGTATTTCCGGCGCGACTCTATGGGCGCCGCGGGGGCAACCGAGCCGAACCGCTCAGTGCCAACAATCTAGCATCCCGCGATTTTTCGCAGGGTAGGGTAGAAGTTCTTCTTACCCGGCAGATCAGAGAGAGCCCAAACGAATGGGATTGCCTGGTGCGTCCGGGTCGCAAAATCGGCGTAGGAGAACATCTCTATTTCGGGGAAGGCCCGGATCTGCAAGCCGAAGTCTTGAGCCGAGGCAGTTTCGGCGAACGCCGCATTCGATTCGCGCCGGTCAAGGATTTCTTTCAGACAATCGAAACCCTTGGTCACGTTCCGCTGCCACCTTATATCTCGCGAGACGACCGGCCTGCTGATCAGGAGCGATACCAGACCGTGTATGCCCGCGAGCGCGGTTCGGTGGCCGCCCCGACCGCTGGACTGCACTTCACGCCCGACATCCTTGCCCGCCTTCGCGAGCGGGGAATCCAGATCGCCGAACTCACCTTGCACGTAGGACTCGGCACGTTCCAGCCGATCCGGGTTCAGTCGGTTGAGGAACACCGCCTGCATCAGGAGGCGTACACCATTTCACTCGAAGCCGCAGAAGCGGTGAATCGTGCCCGAGCTGAGCATCGCCGGGTTGTCGCAATCGGCACCACTACGGTTCGCACGCTTGAATATGTGGCGAGCCAATCTGCCGATGGACGAATTCAGCCGGGCAGCGGAGATGCCGATCTGTTCATCTACCCGGGCTTTCGCTTTCAAGTGATCGACGCGATGCTCACCAATTTCCACTTGCCGGAATCTACGCTCCTGATGCTGGTGTGCGCTTTCGCAGGGCGTGAGCCGGTGCTCGATGCATACCGTCATGCGGTCCAGCAGGGATATCGCTTCTATTCCTACGGGGACTGTATGTTCGTGGAGTAAGTGACTTTACGGCGAGGTCGCTTTCCCAGATAGCGTCGCACCGCGCTTCCACGCAGAACGCATATATACTTCCGTTGGAGTCCACTATGAGTGTGCAAACCAAGCAGAGCCTCGTGTCGATCCAGGACTTCGTCCAGCGGTTGCGCGCGTTTCCCGCGTCGGCATTCGATCAGACTGCCGATCTGGTCGCCTTCCTCACGAACACTGGAGTTTACCCGGCGACCCTCGCTCCGTACCTCAACTGGGATCGCCAGCACTACACGCGCAACCTGATCGACAAGACGCCGCTCTACGAACTTATCGCAATCTGTTGGGAAGTCGGACAGTTTAGTTCAATCCACAATCACCGCGACCAGAATTGCTGGATGGCAGTGCCCATTGGCCGACTAATGGTCGAAAACTATCGGGTCATCTTTCAGCAGATCGAAGAAGGCCGCTGCGAATTGGAAACCGCTGATGCCGTCGAAATGAATCCCGGGCATCCTTGCGCGGTCGATCCAGTCGAGCCAGTGCATCGCGTCGTAAATCCGCGGGAATTCAATGAGCGAGCCGTCAGCCTGCACGTCTATTCTCGGCCCTTCGATACCTGCGTCGTGTACTCGCCCGACCAGGGCAGTTGCGGAGAAATCAAGTTGCACTACACCACGGAGTTCGGCAAGCCCCGCGACAAAGCATAGAGGTGTGCGTCTTTGCCGCTATGTCTTCACAATCATCGGCCAAGCGAGGATCGAATGCGCTGTTGCCTTTCCGTCCTTTTGATCGCCGGAGTACTGGCCCTTCTGTCCGCCTGCAAGAAAGAACAAGCAGCCGCCCCGGCCGTTTCACCTGACAACCTTCCGGTCCTCAACAAACCAAAGGACCCACAAGGCAAGCCCATCAATTTTCTTCACAAGACTTTTACCGTGAAGAAGTCAGCACAGTTCTCGATCGAAGTCCCGCCGCACTCGGTGATCCCGCGAATTCACGGCACGTTCGAGTCTTTCGTGCCGCGTCCCGGAGATGACAACCTAAGCGACGACTCGACCGACGTAACGTTCCTTCTGATGAATTCCGAGCAATTCGCCGACTACGCGCGCAATCCTGCTGGAAGCACGTCGCTCTACAGTGTCGAAGCCACCCACAATCACGAAGTTGATTTCGTGTTGTCACCCACCAACGACTCCTCGGCGAAATACTACGTCGTTTTCGTCAACGCTCCCGGAGGAGCTCCCGTGAAATCAGTGACGGCCGATTTCGGTCTGTACTTCGGATATCAGTGAGGGAAGTCATCCCAACCAACCAACTGTCCTCTTTTCCGTCGCCTTCCTGAACTTGTCATCCTGAGCGCAGTGAGGCGATAGCCGAACGAAGTCGAAGGACCTCGTGTACTTTGCGTACACCGCGGACGCCGAAGAGCATTTCCACCACGAACCCATCCTCAAATTCCGAGGCCCTCAAGCTGCTAAAATTGAGTCTTGCCCACTCGTAAAACATCCTCGCTGAAGCAGTCCGAAGCGCCGAAGCCCGGTCCTGTCCCGGTCGCGGAGCCCGCGGGCGTGAAGAACCGCGTTTTCCTGATCGACACGATGTCGTTCATCTTCCGGGCCTACCACGCGATGGCGCGCCAGCGGCCCATGTCAACCAAGACCGGACTGCCCACTGCCGCGATCTACGTCTTCGTGAACATGCTGCGCAAGCTGCGCGATGATTTTGCTCCCGAGTACTTGGCCGCAGTGTTCGATGTGGGCGGCAAGACTTTCCGCGATGAGGAAGCTTCGGCGATTACGACCGTCAAGAAATTCGACCTCAAGACGCAAACCTTCCAGGAGATCGAGTATCACGGATACAAAGCCAATCGCTCCGAGATGCCTGAGGACCTCGTTCAGCAGGTCCCTTATATCCGCCAGGCACTCGAAGCGTATCGAATCCCGATCCTCGAACAGAGAGGCTTCGAGGCCGACGACCTCATCGGTACGCTCGCCCGAAAAGCTGCGGCCGAAAACTATCTCGTCTACGTAGTCTCCAGCGACAAGGACATGCTGCAACTGGTCAACGACAAGGTTCTGGTTCTGAATCCGCCGAAAGATAACCTGATCGCCGACGCGGCGAAGGTCGAAGAGATTCTCGGCGTGCCTCCCGAGCGCGTGGTCGACGTGATGGCGCTGCGCGGCGATTCGATCGACAACATCCCCGGCGCTCCCGGCATCGGCGACAAAGGCTCGGTCGAGCTGATCAAGCGCTTCGGCACCGTCGAGCAGGCGCTCGATCGCGCCGCCGAGGTGGAAAAGAAGACGTACCGCGAATCGCTGCTGAACAATCGCGAGATCGTCCTGTTCAGCAAGCGCATGGCGACGATCGACTGCAATGTTCCCGTCGAGCTCGATCTAAACGCCATGAAGGTTGGCGAGCCCGATATCGCCACTCTGCGCCAGCTGTTTGCCGACCTGGAGTTCACGTCACTGCTAAAAGAATTGCTTCCGGTTGTAGAAGTCACCGAGGCGCAGTACGGGGAAGCCAAGTCGATCGCGGACGTCGAAGCCTTCTTGAAGCGCCTGCCCGCTGGAGGTGCAATGACGGTTGCGATCGAAGCGGCCGATGTATCGATCGACGACCGACAAGGAGGAAGAGGAACCGGAACCAGAAGAGGGGATGCTTCCGCTGCTGCCCGGTTCACCGGTCGAAGTTGCCCCGCCGGTGACTCGAAATATTGCCATCTCCACGACTCCGGGGACGGCAGCGATCGTCAGCCTCAACTCCGAAGCCGGATCGAAACTCAAGTCTGCGCTCGCGAGCGATCGTATCCCTAAGTCCGTGCACGACTATAAAGCCGCGCTGCACGCTCTCAACGCAGCAGCCATCGAACTCTCCGGTGTGCGGCACGACTCGCGCCTGTACTCCTATCTGCTCGATCCAACTTATTCCGCGCATGGACTCGCGGAAGTCGCGCTGCGCCGCCTCAATCTGAAGGTCTCCGGAAATCTTGCCGAATCGGCAGACGTCGCGGGGCGTCTCGCGACCACGTTGTCGCAGGAAGTCGAGCAATCGGGACTGAGGAAGACCTACGAAGAAATCGATCTTCCGCTCGTGCCTGTGCTGTGCCGGATGGAAGAGGCCGGGGTGAAGATCGACAAAGACGCGCTGGCCAGGATGTCCACAAGGCTCGAGGGCGAAATCGATTCTAAAGCTCGCGAGATCTACGGCCACTGCGGCTTCGAGTTCAACATAGCCTCGCCCAAACAGCTCGGAGACGTTCTCTTCAACAAACTGAATCTGCCGAAGCCTGTGAAATATGGCAAGGGCAAGACCATTTCGACCGCCGTCGATGTTCTGGAAGGCTTGGCAGCGAACCACGACGTTCCGCGCCTCGTCCTCGAATATCGGCAGCTCTCGAAGCTCAAGTCGACCTATGTCGATACACTGCCCGCTCTGCTCAGCCCGGCGACCGGCCGGCTGCACACGACCTTCGATCAGACGGGCACAGCCACCGGACGTCTTTCGTCGGCGAACCCCAACTTGCAGAACATCCCGATCCGCACCGAAGTCGGCCGCGAGATCCGGGCCGCATTTACCGTCGAGCCCGGCCACGTCCTGCTTGCCGCCGACTACTCGCAGATCGAACTCCGGCTGCTCGCCCATTTCTCGGGCGACGCCTTGCTAGTCGAAGCCTTCAATCGTGGCGACGACGTTCACACGCTCACGGCTTCACAGGTTTTCGGTGTGCCGCCGCTTATGGTTACGGCCGAGCACCGGCGCGCGGCCAAGGTCGTGAATTTTGGAATCGTCTACGGACTGTCGCCGTTTGGCCTCTCGCAAAACCTCGGGATCGAGCCCGGCGAAGCCAAGCAGTTCATCAACGCCTACTTTGAGAAGTACAGCGGGGTACGCGCATTTATCGATAAAACTCTCGACGAGGCGCGTCGCGACCAGAAGGTGACAACGCTCTTCGGCCGCATCCGGCCAATTCCCGACATCAACGGAAAGAATGCACAGCAGCGCGGCTTCGCGGAGCGGACGGCGGTTAATACTCCGCTGCAAGGCACGGCTGCTGATCTCATCAAGATCGCGATGATTCGCATCGACGAAGCCATCCGCGACCGCAACCTGAAATCGCGCATGACCCTCCAGGTGCATGATGAACTGGTCTTCGAAGTCCCGGAAGAAGAACTCGACGTCATGCGCTCGCTGGTTCGCGAATACATGGAAAAGGTCCACCCGCTCGCCGTCCCGCTGGTCGTCGAAATCGGCGTAGGAAAGAACTGGCGTGATCTGGAATATCTCTAAAAAAGAATGGAAGTTCAGTCAGCTCCCATCCTGAACGTCGGGAACGAATCAGCGATTGTTGCATTCGGGTGCTAGAATCCCGCGCAGTGTCCAAGCACACTCGCAAATCTAGCTCGACAAAGAGTGCTCGACCTCCAAACTCATCCAGCTTTGCCTGTCCTTCCTGCGGCGCTGAAACTTTGGGCTCTTTCTGCAGCCAGTGCGGCGAGAAAGAAGTGAGTGGCGAGGATTACTCAATCCGACATTACCTCGAAGAACTCCTTCTTGCTTTTACTCTTTTGGAGTCGAAGGTTCTGCGAAGCGTGTGGCTGGTCATAAGCCGGCCCGGTTATCTCAGCAGCGAGCACTTCGAGGGACGTCGCGTTCGATACGTAAAACCGATTCAGTTGTTCATCCTGATGAATCTTGTCTACTACTTCTCCCTCACTCAATTTGAGGCGACCACTTTTACGACGCCGCTGGCCACGCAGATTCACATGAATAACTACTACCCGGGCTACGCCAGTATGCGGGTTGATCAGAAACTGCAGAAGGACAAGATCAGCTACCAGGCGCTGGAGACTAAGTACAACCAAAAGACCAACGTTCTTTCAAAGTCGTTGATCTTCTTGCTCATCCCCATTTTCGCGTTGTTGTTTTATGTGCTGTTCTTCAAGAAGAGGAAGTATCTGGTGCAGCATGCGGTGGTGGCGACGCATTTCTGGGCCTTCAATTTGATCCTGCTGGGTGTGATTCTGCCGATCGTTTCCGTCTTGCTCATTCGCTTGTGCAAGGGTCTAAGCGTATCCGCTGCGCCTGTCACCAACGATGGTGTCGTCTCGACAATTCTCCAAATCTGTCTCGCAGCCTATCTCTTCCTGATGTTGCGCCGTGCTTATGCAGCCAGCCGATGGTACTGTGCAGTGACCGCCCTCGTCATTGGGTGGTCTTTCTTTCACATCGTGTGGCTATATCGCTTTTTCTTGTTCAATCTGACCCTCAGCGTTGTTTAGAGGGAGGTGCATAAGTGGCACCAACCCGAAAGAGCCGGTGGAGCGATGGGCGGCCCTGCCCTGAACTGCCTGAGGGTCCTCACCCTTCGCCGTGGCGAACTGCGACGCGCCTCTACTTCTTTCCTGTCTCCTTCAAATACCCGGCGCTCAAAGTCCCTTTCTCCTTGGCGACGCTTAACAGCGTCGGATAGAACTGCACGAACGTCGTGTCGACCGCCGCATGCTCGGAATGGCAGGAATAGCAATCCGCTGTGGTGGGCACCAGCGTGCCGGTCTGCTCATCGCCAAATGAAAAGAATGCCCACTTGCCCGGGAACCGCGCCTCATCCTTCACGTGGACTTCGCGCGCCATCACTTCGCCTTGATAGTTTCCCTTTTGATTAATTGATCCCTTACCCTCGGCCATGCGCGCTTCCAGCACCATGACGGTTTTGTCGGGCCACGTGCCGGTCTCCAGGAATTTTTGGTATGCCTCAGGATTCACGAAGACATTGTCGAACATGTGGTGGTCCATCGAGGAGAGCGTCGGGTTGTAGCTCATGTCGAAGCCCGTCGTCAGATAGACCCACTGACGATAGTCCTTGGGAAGTTCCATCTGACCTTTGCCGTTGTAGTCGGCACTGGCGTTCGGTTTCGAGTAGTCCTGCCCAAACAGCAGCAGGCACGCAAAGACTGTCATCCCCACAAATGCGGCTTTGGTTTGTTTGTTCATGCGCGCTAGTATCTCCTTGGATGGGTAACGGCGCGAGTGCTCTCCCTGCAGTTTCGTGTCAGTTGACTGCATTTTCGCCCGCACGGTGCCGCGCAGCCCGATACTAATCAAGATGGACGCTCAGCCATCAACCCGGCCATCGTACTCCTGGCGTTGGATCGCCTTGCTCTGGCTCGGCATCGCGTTGCTGAATGCCACCCAAATCGTCGCCGGCATGCGAGCGGTCGGCATGCAGCATGCCTGGTCGCGCCTGTTCTTCACGGTGCTGGCTTCGTGGATTGTGTGGCCCCTGGCCACTCCCCTGGTCTTGCGACTCGGCCACCGATATCCATTCGCCCAATGGCACAGAATCCGCACCTGGGCGGTCCATTTCGCCGCCTGCTTCGCGATTGGAGCGATTTATTCAGTTTGGGCCGCGGGTCTGCAAATGCTTCTACAGCCCTGGGGATACGTGCAGGTCACGGAGTTCGGCAAGACCGCGTTCTCGGTCTTCTATGGGGAATTCCATCTCTTCCTGATTTTGTACGCTGCGATCCTCGCGATCGATTACACGCTCGAATCGAAGCGCCGGCTCGCGCAGCGCGAGACCGAGACTGCACGGCTGAGCGAGCAGCTTTCGCGCACGCAGCTTGCTGCATTGCGTCGTCAGCTCGAGCCGCATTTCTTCTTCAACACCCTCAACGCGATTGCCGGATTGGTACGCGAGGACCGCAACGACGATGCGGTCAGCATGATCGCCGGCCTCAGCGACCTGCTGCGCCGCGTGCTCGACGATTCCGGCAAACAAGAAGTGTCGCTGGGCGAAGAAATGGAGTTTCTGGAAACCTATCTCGGGATTCAGAAAACTCGCTTCGCCGAGCGGCTGCGCCTGAGCATCGACGTCCCGAAAGAATTTCTCTCGGCTCGTGTGCCCAGCCTCATCCTTCAGCCCATGGTGGAGAATGCGATCGAGCACGGCATTGAGAAGCGCGCCGCCGGGGGCTTGCTGCGGATTGGCGCCGTCCGCGATAACGGCTTTCTTACGCTTAGCGTCTACAACGAAGGCCCACACATCCCGGACGACTGGGAGCAACATCGCGTCGGCGTGGGTATTGCCAACGTTCGCTCGCGCCTGAGCACGCTCTACGGAGAATCCGGCCAACTGAAAATCGAGAATCGCGAGGAGGGCGTCGAAGTTCAACTCGCGGTTCCTTACAAACCCAAATGAGTTCCCAGGCCACTTCCCCCAGAATTCGCGCCCTGGTTGTGGACGATGAACCCCTCGCCCGCTCCAACATTCTCCACTTACTGCGCGCCGATCCCGAGGTCGAAATTCTTGGCGAATGCGATTCGGCAACCGCGGCCCTCGACGCGATCCGTACACGAAAGCCCGATCTCGTCTTTCTCGATGTCCGCATGCCAGAGTACGACGGATTCGACGTTCTGGAAATGCTCGGAGGTGATGCGCCCCCCGCCGTGATCTTCGTCACGGCCTACGATCAGTATGCTCTCAAAGCATTCGAGACCGGCGCCCTCGACTACCTGCTCAAGCCCTTCAATAACGCCCGCTTCGCGCGAGCGCTTGAGCGCGCCAAGGAGCGCATTGCGCTTCGGCGGCAGGGTCCCGCAAGAATCGATCGGCTTACGATCAAGAATGCCGGGTGTGTAGTGTTCCTTCCCGTTGCCGACATCGATTGGATTGAAGCCGCGGACTACTACGCCTCGCTTCACGTCGGGATGAAAGCACATCTCATGCGCCGCAGCATGAACGATCTCGAATCGGATCTCGATCCCGCCCGGTTCTGCCGCATCCACCGCTCTGCCATCGTCAATCTCGATCGCGTTCGCGAACTGCGTTTCGATAGCGAAGCCGAATACGAACTCGTCCTCGCCGACGGAACCAAACTCCGCCTTAGCCGCCGCTATCGGAAAGCTCTGCAAGCTCGTCTCGGACAATCTGTGGACGTAAAGGTCCCTCTCTGAATCCCTGGAAATAGATTCACGGGGGTTGCGAGCAAATACTTAAGCATGCGCTTGACGGTGGGCCGTCCTTTTTGCTAATACTTAAGTACATGCTAAAGTGATGAAAGGAGTCGTATGGCCAAACTGAGCGCTTTCAACAACATTTCCCTGGACGGTTACTTCAGCGGCAAAAACGGGGAATTTGCCTGGGCCAAAAGCCACATGGATCCCGAATTTAACGCCTTCGTTACAGACAATGCGCAACTGGGAGGTACGCTGGTCTTTGGCCGCTTAACCTACCAGTTGATGGCCAGCTATTGGCCCACGGCGCAAGCCATGAAGTCCGATCCACTCGTGGCCGACGGCATGAACAAGTCGCCGAAGATCGTCTTCTCGCGAACGCTCAATTCCGCGGAGTGGAACAACACCAGGTTGGTTAAAGCCGACCTCGTGTCTGAAATCCGCAAGCTCAAGAGCGAGTCGTCTAACGATATGGTCATCCTGGGGAGCGGCAGTATCGTCTCGCAACTGGCGCAGGCTGGGTTGATCGATGAATTTCAAATGATTGTGAATCCCGTCATTCTCGGCGAGGGCCGAACCATGTTCGACGGACTGAAACACTCCGTTGGCCTCAAGATGACCAGGAACCGAATCTTCGCCAGCGGCAACGCATTCCTCTGCTACGAGCCGGCCGCGTAAGGAGCACCTCATGTCAGAACGGTCCGTGACGCACAGCACCTTCGTGATTGAACGCAATTATCGCGTGGCGCCCGAACGCGTATTCGACGCGTTCTCCGATCCGGCGAAAAAACGGCGCTGGTTCGCGGAGGGCGACGAATTTGAAATCGAGCACTACGCGCTCGACTTCCAGGTCGGCGGCCACGAGGAGGCTCGATTTCGAGGCAAGAATGGATTTACGTTTACCAACCGCACAGTCTTCCAAGACATTCTGCCCAACCGCCATATCGTGTTTGCGTACACCATGAGCATGGGCGACAAGCGGATCTCGTCCTCGCAAGCCACGGTGGAGTTCTTAGTGAAAGACCACGGCACTACCCTGGTCTTCACCGAGCAGGCGGCATTCTTCGAAGGTGCCGACGGCCCGAAGATGCGCCAGGACGGCTGGACTCTGCTGCTCGATGCACTCGGCAAAGAGTTGTCTCGAACGTAGCTCGGAGTCTTTTGCACCGGCGAGCGAGTCGAAACCGGTAAAGATGTTCTGTGGGGAAAAGGTTCGTATCAGGGCTCGGCTTCAGCCGAGCCGTAACGCGCGTTGAATGGCCGCGGCTTTAGCCGCTGTCCCAGGCTGGCCACAAATCTATGCATACTCAAAGAGCCCAAGTCGACCGCGTCTTCCATGCCCTCGGTGACGGCACGCGCCGAGCCATCGTCGAAAAGCTCAGCCACGGCGCGGTTTCCGTCTCAACCCTGGCCAAGCCTCTCGACATCACGCTGGCCGCCGTTGTCCAACATCTCCAGGTTCTTGAAAAAAGCGGTCTGGTTCGTACCACCAAGGTCGGGCGCGTCCGCACCTGCCGCATCGAACCGAAAGGGCTGACCGTCGCCGAACGCTGGATCGAAGAGCGCCGCTCGCTTTGGGAACGCCGACTCGATCGTCTGGGCGCATTGTTGGAGGATGACGCAACGTAGTAGCTCCGAGAAATTGACTTACACCGCTCACAGCCCTACGATCACATTCCAGTGATCGGGCAAACGGTTTCGCACTATCGTATCCTCGAAAAAATTGGCGGCGGCGGCATGGGCGTGGTCTATAAGGCCGAAGACACGACTCTCGGCCGTTTCGTCGCCCTAAAATTTCTCCCGGATAATGTCGCGCAGGATGCCCAGACGCTCGAACGCTTTCATCGCGAAGCGCGCGCCGCCTCCGCCCTCAACCATCCCAGCATTTGTACGATCTACGAGATCGGCGAGCACGATGGCAAACGGTTCATCGCCATGGAATACCTCGATGGCATGACCTTGAAGCACGTCATCGCCGGGCGCCCGATGGAAATCGAAACCCTGATTTCGCTGGCCATCGAAATCGCGGATGCGCTCGACGCCGCTCACTCCGAAGGCATCGTGCATCGCGACATCAAGCCCGCCAACGTCTTCGTTACCAAGCGTGGTCACGCAAAGATTCTCGACTTCGGTCTCGCCAAGGTGAACGTTCCGGCCAGTTCCTCTACCCAGGTGCAGGCGGCAAATACGGCCACGCTCGACGAGGCTCATCTCACCAGCCCTGGAACGATGCTCGGGACCGTGGCCTACATGTCGCCCGAGCAGGTCCGTGCCCGCGAACTGGATGGCCGCACCGATCTTTTCTCCTTCGGAGCCGTGCTCTACGAAATGGCAACAGGCGATGTGCCGTTCCACGGAGAAAGTTCCGCAGTCATTTGTGAAGCGATCATGAACCGAGCCCCGGTGCCGGCCGTGCGCTTGAATCACAATGTGCCCGAGCGGCTGGAAGACATCGTCAACAAGGCGCTGGAGAAAGACCGTAACCTGCGTTACCAGCATGCCTCTGAAATGCGCAGCGACCTGCAGCGGCTAAAACGCGACACGGAGAGCGGCCGATCTCCCAGTTCGTCCGCGGGCGGTCCCGGGGACCAGACATCTTCCGCGCAGATTTCCGCTTTGTCTTCCTCCGCGCGAACCTCAGGTCTTACCGCAGTACCTGCCCGTCAGCATTACGGCAAAATCATTGCGATCGTTTCTGCCGTTTGCGTTGCGGCCGCCGCAATCTTCTTCTGGCAGTCGCGCCGACCTTCCGTACGCGGGTCCAGCGCCGCCAATCCCACGACTGTCGCGGTGCTTCCATTTCAGAATATGGGGGGAGACAAGGACACCGATTTCTTGCGTCTGGCCCTGCCCGACGAAATCGCTACGGCGCTGAGTTACGTTCATTCGCTGTCCATCCGTCCCTTCGCAACGACCAGCAAGTACACCGCCGCAGGACTCGATCTGCAGCAGGTCGGCCGCGAGATGCGCGTCACCGATGTCGTTACCGGTCACTATCTGAAAGAAGGAAACCAACTGGAGATCACGCTGGAAGCCGTTGATGTGGAGAACAATCGCACCCTCTGGCGCGATACGCTCAACGCTGCCGCCCCCGACATGATCTCCATGCGTGGACAGATCACCTCGCGCGTTCGCCAGGGGTTGCTCCCCGCGCTCGGTGTCGCCGGAGACGCGACAGAGACCGCGACCCGGCCCGCGAACGAAGAAGCCTACGATCTTTACCTGCGTAGTCTTTCTCTGGCCACCGATCCGGCGCCCAACAAGGAAGCCATCCCCATGCTCGAGCGCGCCGTCGGTCTTGACCCAAACTATGCTCCGGCTTGGGGCGCACTCGGCCGCCGCTATTACATCGATTCTCAGTACGCAGACGGCGGCGAAGCGATGTTTCAGAAGTCCAACACCGCGCTCGAGCGAGCGCTCGTGCTTGACCCCAATCTGGCTCTCGCGGCCACCCAGAGGATCGCGAATCGAGTGGAACGTGGGGAGTTGGGCCGCGCCTACAAGGACGCCGAGGACCTCGTCCAACGCCAGCCCCGAAACGCTGTAGTGCGCATGGTGACGGGCTATGTGCTCCGCTATGGCGGGTTGCTCGATGAATCGGCCCGTGAATGTGAAACGGCGATCTCTCTTGACGCAGGGGACAGTCGGATCAGAAGCTGTACGTTTACTTTTTCCGAGTTGGGCAATCCACAACGTGCCATGGATTTCCTGCATGTCGAGCCAGGCTCGGAGTGGTCGAATCGCAATGCCATTCGCGTTCTGCTGAGTGAAAACAAACTCGCCGAGGCCCGCGAACTCGGCGCGAAACTACCGCCTGACGTTGGCCCCAACACGTTCTATAAGGTTTGCATGAGTCGGAGTTCGTTGGCGGAGTCCCCCTCCGCGGAATTAAACCGAGCTACCCAGGAGATTGAGCCGCACATGCTGGCAAACGCGGATCCGGAAAACCGCTACCTCGCAGCGACTTTCCTGGCCGCCTGCGGCCAGAAAGACGCAGCTCTTCGTCTCCTCAAGTCCGCCATCGATGGAAAGTACTGCGCGTACCAGGCACTGCAGAAGGACCCGATGCTTGCCACGCTCCGCTCGAGCCCGCAGTACACCGAATTGCTATCCGCCGCCAAGCGATGTCAAGACAACTTCCTGGCCGAAAGAGCACAGCTCGCACACTGAGCGAAACCACGGACGCCCCTCTCTGCGGTGAGATTTCAGATCTCGGTTTGAATAGGATCCTAGCGCGCATTTTGCGCTAGAGCCTGCCCTGAGCGCAGCGGAAAGGAGGGATTTCCACGGCTCGAGATAATCGGGCTCCTGGGGACTAGGCCTGCAACATCACAATCCGAGTTCACTCTGAATGGCCGAAGCGATCCGATTGGCAATCGCTTTCATCCGCTCTTCCGACTCCGCCTCCACCATCACACGTGCCAGTGCCTCTGTCCCGGAATACCGCACCACCACGCGCCCGTTGCCGTCCAACTCCTTCTCGGCACTCTCGACTGCTCTCTGCACTGCGGGCACCTTCGTGAAGGGAACCTTCTCGCGCACGCGCACATTCTGAATCGTCTGGGGAAATACCTTCAAATCGCTCACCAGCGACGCGAGGCTCTTGCCGCTCCGGGCCATGATCTCCATCAGGCGGAGTGCCGTCATCAATCCGTCGCCTGTCGTGGCATCGCCGTCACGAAACAGGATATGCCCGGACTGCTCGCCCCCCAACGTCGCGCCCGTCTTCAGCATTTCCTCCAATACATATTTATCGCCAACATTCGCGCGCAGCATGTGGATGCCGTCGCGCTTCAACGCTACCTCGAGTCCCATATTCGACATCGTTGTCGCAACCACAGTATTCCCTACCAGCGCCCCTCGGGCCTGCATGTCTCTGCCCGCTGCCAGCAAGACCGCATCGCCATTGATTACATTGCCCTCGGCGTCGCTGAACAAGGCGCGGTCGGCGTCGCCATCGAACGTGATGCCCAGATCGAATTCCCCCTTTTGCGCTGCGATTAATCCCGCAATCGTCGTCGGGTGCAGCGCCCCGCAATTCTCATTGATATTTTTTCCGTCGGGACCGCAATTCACGAACTCTGCTTGCACCCGACATGCACTAAACAATCCCGGCGCCTCGGCGGTGGCCGCGCCATTGGCGCAATCCACCAGCACTCGCAACCGGCTCAGATCGGTCGACACACCCTTGGCCAGCCAGTGCACATACGCTTCGCGCAACTCTGCGCTACCCGGCAAACTGGGTGATTGCTGGACCGCTTCTTCGCGACCGGCCGGCGGATTCTGCAGCGCCGCAAAGATCTCCTGCTCAATCGCAAGCTCTCTCGCGTCCGGAAGCTTGTAGCCATCGCCGGAAAACACCTTGATCCCGTTATCCGTCCACGGGTTGTGCGACGCCGAGATCACGACGCCCGCCGCCATTCCCCGCGACCGCGCCAGGTACGCAACACCCGGCGTCGTGATCACGCCGGCACTCTCGACCTTCACTCCCAACGATGCCAGGCCCAGGGTCACCCGGTCGGCGATCCAGCCACTCGATTCGCGAGTATCCTGGCCAATGACCACACGAGGATTTACATTCGCGCGCAGCAGGTCGTGGCCCAAGGCGCGTCCGATAGCGTACGTGCTCTGAGGCGTCAGCGGGAACTCTCCCGCCACGCCGCGAATTCCGTCGGTTCCAAACAGTTGTCTTGTCGGTTGGCTCATTCGGATGGCTTGTTCCCCGGGGGTTCGGCCGCAGTCTTTCCCATGATCACCGTCACCCGGATGGGTGCGGGTCGCACTACTTGCACCAGCGGGTCCGACACAAAGGTGTTCGTCATGAAACTAGCGCGCACCATGGTGCCCGAAGCGTCCACCGGGTCCGTCGTGGCCGCCTCGACCGCCTGCACCCGCTGCTTCGGACCGCTGATCGAAATCTTACCCGGCTCCGTGTGCACGTCGGCGATCCGGTATCCGGGCGCGAATGTCCCAATCACGCGCGGGCGGACCTCGATTTCTCGCGTCATGCTCACATCGAAACTCAGCCGCACTTGCCCCGGCACCACCTGCATGACTTCCAGTTCGAACGGCAAATGCACCTGTTGTGCCGTCAGGTCGAAGGTTCTGTCTCCGGGCTTTACTTCAGAAAGATCTACTTCCACGTGCACATCCTGCCTTCGCATGTCATGAATGATGCGTTCGGGCCCGCGGACGCGCACCTGAGCTTCGGGAATATTCACCGAGCTGATTTCCAGGTTTGCGGGAATGCGGTGAAACTCGATCGGCACACTGACCTCAACTTCGGCTACAGGATCGTGTGAGACCGCCCACCACAGGCCCACAGCAAGCGCGAGCGAAACCACTTTGTACCCGAAATGTGCAAAGACGTAACGCTGCAGGATGTCGATCATCTCAGTGTTGTGTGGCGCGGGCGCCCCCGCCCGCGTTTCCGCCTATCACTTGAAACCGAAAGTGTCCGCACTTCATTCATCGGTCCACCTCGGGCGAATAACTCTGGTCCGGATTCCGAACACTTGCAGGACGCTCGCCTTCTTCTCTTCTCCTCTTCAGTCACGATCGGAGTGGGTAGGGTCGAAGGCGGAACGTAGCGTCGCAGCAAGGTGCTCAGACGTTCGCGCAACTGCTCCACTGTAAGGTCGCGCTCGAAATTGCCGGACACCGCGAGACTGATCGCGCCCGACTCCTCTGACACAATCACAGCAATCGCGTCCGTCTCTTCGGTGATGCCGATCCCCGCGCGATGACGCGTTCCCATCTGGGTAGAGAGCACCGGGTTCATTGAAAGCGGCAGAAAACACGCGGCCGCAGCAATCCGGTCTTTCTGGACGATTACAGCCCCATCATGAAGTGGCGCGCTGGGTCGGAAAATCGTCGCTAGCAGATCGTAGGAAAGGCGAGCGTCCATGGGCACGCCGCTCTCGATGTAAGTCCTCAACCCGATCTCGCGTTCGATTACGATCAGCGCCCCCGTCTGGTTCTGCGAAAACAGGTTCGCCGCCAGCACGATGTCGTCATAAGCATCTGACTCGGAACTCGGCGCCCGGCTCAGCGTCAGTCGGCTGCCGAGATTTGCAAGCGCATGCCGCAACTCCGACTGGAACACTACGATCAATGCAAAGACAACGTAGGGAAGCAGCGTGCTGACCAGCCAACTCAAGGTAGTCAGCCGCCCGACTCGTGCGATGTAGAAGCTGAGCGCCACCGCAGCCACGCCCACCAGCATGGGCGCCGCGCGCGTTCCTCGCACCAGCATCAGAAACTGGTAAATGACGAACGCGACCAGCAAAATGTCGATGACGTTCGTCATCGTCAAATGCGGAAAGGTTGCGATCACGCGCGTCAAAGAAGACCTCGCTCCCCTGATCTAAAAATCGGTCGCCGAACTTTTCATTGTAATGCAGCGAGTGGGCCGCCTTCGCAGCTCATCTCTGCGGACGCGAAGCCAAAATGTACCCGCGCCGACTCTGGTACTCCACGTCTGGCGAATAAGGGTCGCGTTCCAGCACCTGCTCGACGGTTAAATCCGCCGTCTTCAAGTACCCACACATTTCGTCGGGGGTAAACAGCGCGATATCGAGACTGACCGGGCGCCCAAACAATTCCTCGTGATGACTGTCTTCGTTGCCCAAGTGAAAAGTGAACAGAAACAAGCCGCCCAGTTGCAGTACTCTGCGGACTTCGGCCAGCGCTTCCACAACTTTCGATCGCGGAATGTGAATGATCGAGTAGAACGCCGCCACGCCGGCGAGTTGCTGCGAGCGCAACCCGAGTGCAAGCATCGAAGTCTGCACAAACTGCAAATCGGGATTCAGACGCTGCGCCTGCATCAACATCCCTTCGGACAGGTCGACTCCGAACGCGTCCACTCCTCTGTCGCGCAGATACCGGGCAATCTGTGCGGGACCGCACCCAAGATCGCACACCCATCCTCGACCGCGAACACGGTCTGCGAAGCGGTCCAGGAGGTCGCGGTCGAACGGCTTCCCCGCTAGTTCACCATAAATCTCGTCCGCATACTCCCGTGCTACCGCATCGTAGCTTTTCTGGATTCCACTCCACATCGCAGAACTACTCTCCTGCCACCGCCATCACCACGTCATAGAGAATGCGCGGCCCACGTCGCACTTCCTCCACCCGGATGCGTTCGTCGTTCCCGTGTTCCGTACTGCCTTCGGCGTCGGTGGCGGTGTACGGCGTGAAGCCGTACGCATCAATGCCCAGCGGACGGTAGCGCTGGTTCTCCGTGTATCCACTGGTCAAACGTGGCACTACCGGAACGTCGGGAAAGTATTCGGCCGATGCTTGCCGGATCGCGTCGTACAACGCCGTGTTGGTTGGAGAAGAATTCGCCGTTCGGAAGTTCCCGGGCACTGGTTCTACGGTTACGTCAGCATCGTTGACGACTTTCCGAATCGTATCCAGAAACTTCTTCGGATCTTCTCCTGGCAGCAGCCGCACGTCCAGGTTGGCCCACGCTTCCGACGGAATAACGTTTGTCTGTTCCGAGCCGCCCATCATGGTGAGGGAAATCGTGTTCGCGGACCAGGAAGTTCAGCGACTCGTCGTGGTCCACCTGCTCCTGGAAGTGGGGATCCTGCAGTGCCTGCCGCACATTCCGAAAACGTTTGGCCCGCTCCGGCGGCTCGTAAGGAGCCATCTCCCTCAGAAATTCCTCCACCACGGGCAGGACCTTGTACGGAGTCCGGTACGCCAGAACGCGGTCGAGCGCCCGCACCAGCCGGTTTGGAGCCGAGTCGGCAATCGGACGGGAACCGTGTCCCGGCCGCCCGTGCGCTACCACGTGCAGCCAGAAGGGCGTCTTCTCTCCTACGTCCACGCCGATGAAGCGCACCCGGCCGTTCTCCACCAAATTCTCGCCGCCCTCGTTAATCAGGAATTCGGCATTCCCCAGCAGGTCGCGGTGATTGGCGATCATCCAGTCCGTGCCGGTGCCTTCCGCTTCCTCATCGCTTACGGCCAGGAAAATGATGTCCCGGCTCAACGCGACTTGCTCACGCTTTGCCATAACCATCGCCATCAACTGCGCGATGCCTTCGTTCTTCATATCTTGCGCGCCCCGGCCGTAAATCGACCCATCGAGCATCTGTCCGCTGAACGGTGGCACCCGCCAGTGAGCGGTGTCGCTGGTGACCACATCCATATGGTTAAGCAGGATCAAAGGCCGCTTGGGCTGCCCTGACGTGTGCGGCAGCCGCGCCCACAGGTCCGCGCGTCCCGGCTGATACTCAAAAATCTGGTTCTCTATGCCCTCGTCATCGAGAATCTTTTTGATGAATTTCGCAGCTACTATCTCGTTGCCGGGGGGATTGGTGGTGTCAATGCGCAAATACTGTTCGAGCCAATCCACCGCTTGATCCGAGTAGCTCGCAAGGCGTTCAGCAGCCACGCGGCTCGAAGCCATCGGCATGGGCAAGGAGTCCGGCTGCGCTGCGTGCGCCAGAATCGTGCTTCCCAGCATCACATCCGCCACAACCGCGATGAAGAAGAGTGCTGCATGAGTAGTGCAAGTTTGTTGCACATCGGCTCGAAGCATCCTTCGTTTCTCCCTCAATTTCCGCGAGTTACCTGGGGTCGGCCAACGTAGTTTTTATAGCAGGTTCTGCCAAAATTACCCTGCAAGCGTGCTTGTCTCACACTGCTGCTCGGAACGGCTGTACAATGTCCTTCCGACTCAAGGATTTAGCGTAGCCATTGGGAATATGGGGTTTGGCAAGCAACCTGTACTTAGCTAGGACAGGTGCCGCGGTAGTCGGCGGCGCTCTTCAGTAACGGTTTCAGTGCATACGTTGCGTCAGCGTATGCCGGCAAAGCAACATCTTGCTCTTGTTCACCCGTTAGGGGACGCAATTAAAAAATCACGCAACACGCTCTCAGGCGTGCTGGAGTGGAGCCCGAAACGCTCCCCCAATCGGAGGAAGTTCAAATGAAAAAAAGCCTCATTGCATTGCTTGTGGCCGGCGCACTTGCGATCCCGGCTTTCGCCCAGCAGACCACGTCCACCACTCCCGCACAGGGAACGACCCAGGCCGCGCCTGCGCCTACCAAGGCTGACGCTGCCACCGGCAAAGACCCCTTGCAGCAGGATACCCACGAAGGATTCTGGGGCAAGCTGAATCCCTTTGCCCGCAAGAAGTACGTTCAGCGCCAGACCGCGCCCATCCGTGATCGCGTCAACGAACTCGACGAACTCACGGCCTCGAACGGCAAGATGATTAAGGACGTTGATTCGCGCGCGCAGCAGGGCATCACGCTGGCCTCCAACAAGGCCAACGAAGCTGACCAGCACGCCGTCGATGCGGGCAACCGCGCCAATGCCGCCCAGCAGACCGCGACCCAGGCCACCACGCGCCTGACCACGGTGGAGCAGGTGGTTGGCAACATCGATCAGTACACGCCTTCGACGCAGACCGAAATCCGCTTCAAGCCCGGCCAGACCGTGCTGAGCAAGGCCGCGAAGGACGCGCTCGACGAAATGGCCACTCCGCTGAAGAGTCAGCGCGGCTACATCGTTGAAGTGCAGGGCTTCTCGTCGGGTAAGGGACAGACCGCGATCTCCAACTCGCAGAAGATGGCCGAGTCGGTGGTTCGTTACCTGGTCCTCAACCATGACATCCCGGTCTACCGCATCTACCTCGTCGGCATGGGCAACGCGCCTCAGCAGGCGTCGGCGGGCGACGGCAAGACCAAGCGCACGTCTGGTGGAAAGGTGGAAATCAGCCTCCTGAAGAACAATCTGGATCAGCTGGCTTCCGGCTCGACCACAGCGGCTCCCGCGGCTCAGGATCAGCAGCAGGCGCCCGCGAAATAACTTTGCAACCACGGCAGGACTCGTTCCTGCTATCTCCCCCAAAAGCCCCTCGCGCAAGCGAGGGGTTTTCTTTTTCGCACATTGTCATCTTGAGCGAAGCGAAAGACCTGTGTACTCTTCGGCGGCATGCAATGCTGGTTTGCCCGAGTTGGGCTCGCCTTGGCGGCAGCGAAATGCATAGGTCCTTCCCTCCGTTCGGCTGTCGCCTCACATCACTCAGGATGACAATGGTTGGGGAGAATCGGACGTTTTCGGACGTTGAGGCGCGTGCCCCTTGCCACTTAGATCGAGAGCGTGTCATCTATTTGGGGAGACTTCCATGGAAAACTTCGATTACGCTCAAATCACGTCGCCCATCGGTCCGCTGAACCTTGCCGTTTCCAAGGAAGGCCTCGTAGCCCTCGAATTCGATCGCGGACACTTCCCACCAGAAAACGACAAGAAGATCTCCTGGCAACATTCGTCCGAACGAGTCGTGCCTTACGCGGGCGAACTCGACGAGTACTTCGCGGGCAAGCGCCGCGAGTTCACGTTCCCGCTCGATCTCCGCGGTACTCCTTTCCAGCTGCAGTGCTGGAAGGCCCTGATCGCTATTCCTTACGGCGAAACCCGCACCTACGCCGACATCGCCCGCGCCGTGCGCAAGCCGCAGGCTTTCCGCGCCGTTGGGATGGCCAACAACCGCAATCCGATCGCGATCGTCGTCCCGTGCCATCGCGTGATCGCTTCGGATGGCACGCTCTGTGGGTACGGCGGCGGCCTCGACATCAAACGCCGGTTGCTTGAGCTGGAAGGCGCACTTACTGGATCGCTGGCTGCGTAAGCAGTCCGAAGCGTAGTCGTGAGTAGGTCAACCTCTTTAAGCCGGTAGCGCACGCTCCCTCTCTGACCCTAGGTGTCCCCCTGCGGTTAGCGCTCTTTCGCAGCGGACGCGACTCCCCCGCGTATAATCGGCCCGCGCATTTCCACTCCGACCCGTGGCCACCGACAACCGCGCCAAATCCGCCATCCGTAAAGCCGGGCTCTTTTATTTCGTCTGGGTCATGTTCTCGTATTGCACCGGGGGCCCCTTCGGCCTCGAGGACATGGTCACCAAATCCGGTCCCGGCCTCACACTGATCTACCTGCTCATCATTCCGTTCTTCTGGTCGATCCCCGTCTCATTAGTCTCTGCCGAACTCACGACTGCCATGCCGGTCGAAGGCGGCTTCTACCGCTGGTCACGCGCGGCCTTCGGCGACCTGTGGGGATTTCTCGCGGGCTGGTGGAACTGGTGCGCGTCGTTTTTGTTGGGCGCGGTTTACGCCGTGCAGTTCTCCGACTACCTGGGCTTCTACTTACCCTGGCTTACGGGATGGAAGCATTACATCATTTCGTTGCTGGTGGTGGCTCTCATCACCTGGATCAACGTTCGCGGCATCGATGCCGTCGGAAAATTCGCGACCGCGCTTGAAATCTTCATCCTGCTGCCGGTGCTGGTGATGGTCGTCATGGGACTGGCGAAGTGGAAGCACAACCCGTTCGTGCCGGTGGTCCCGCCGCACCAGCCGTTCTACAACGTATTCGGCGTCGGCCTGGCCCTGGGACTGTGGCTGTACTCCGGATATGAGCAGAGCTCCAGCGTGGCCGAAGAAGTCGAAAATCCGCGCCGGACGTATCCGCTCGCGCTCGCCATCGTGGTGCCGCTCTCGATCGCAGTGTACTTTCTGCCGACTCTCGCTTCCCTGGCCGCACTGGGCAATTGGCATGACTGGCACACTGGGTACTTCCCCAACGCCGCGCAACTCATCGGAGGCCCGTGGCTCGGCTCCTGGATGACGATCGCCGCTATGGTGACGAATCTCTCCTTGCTCAATGCGACCGTGCTGACCTCCACGCGCATGCCCTCAACCATGGCAGAGGACGGATATCTCCCAGCGTTTTTCACCGGCAGGCACGCTCGCTTCGGCACACCCTGGATCGCGATCGTCGTCTCGGGCCTGATTTACGGATTGCTGGCTGTTCACTCCCTGACGCAACTCATCACGGTCTACAACTGGCTGCGTGTCGGCACCACAATCCTCACTGTGCTCGCGGCCTGGCAACTGCGCCGCAAGATGCCCGACCTGCCGCGTTCGTTTGTAGTGCCGGGTGGTTCTCTCGGATTGATTGCCGCAGTAGTAGCGGTCGTCCTGATGAGTCTGGTCGCGTTACTGGGAAGCGATCGCTACGGGCTGCGCTGGGGACCGGTGGCGCTGGCGGCGGGGCCGATCATCTACATGGCATTGCGCCATTTCCGTCGAGCACAAACCCAACCACCATTGTCACCCTGAGCAAAATGAAGGACCTCTGCACTGAGCGCACGCCACAACTCGCGGCTGCTCATCCTAGCGAGCTGTGTCCGCAAAGCCTTCGGGGGTGCCCCATCCTGGCGCGTTCTGTGCGCTAGGGTGGGATTCCACGGTTGCCTGATTCTTGGGCCCTACGAAAGTTGCGCGACCTAACTCACCCAATCGAGAAACTTGTAATAAGCTCCAGCAAACGGCAGGAACCACGGCTTCCCGTTGTATAGACCGAATGGTGCACCGGGAAACGGAATCCCGTCGAACGGATTATCCGGTCTCTCCCCCGCAATCCGCCGCGCCATCAGCTGTCCCTGATAAGTCGCCATCGCGACGCCATGTCCCGCGTACCCGAGCGCGTAGTAGAGCCCATCCATCTGCCCGGCGTGCGGCATGATGTCGAACGCGAAGTCCAGCGTCCCGCCCCACACGAAGTCGACCTTGGTGTCGCGGAGCTGCGGGTACACCTCGATCATTCCGTGCCGCAGAATCTCGGCGCTCTTGCGGATCGTATCGCCACTCTCGGGGAAGAACGCCGCCCGGCCGCCGAACAACATCCGGTTATCGGGTGTCAACCGGTAATAGTAGATGTAGTTCTTCGAGTCATAAATCATCCGATTGCGCGGACTCAGTTCGTGCGCCAGCGCATCGGGCAAAACCTCGGTCGCAATGATGTACGACCCGATGGGAATGATCTTCTTCTGCAGAGCGGGCGTCGTCCTGCTCGTGTATCCGCTGGTTGCCACAAACACATCCCGAGCCCACATCGTTCCCCGGGACGTTTGCAATCGCCAGCCCGGTGTCCCCTCCCGACTTGTGCGCTCGATTTGTTCGACGTGAGTCTTCTCGTAGACACACGCTCCCGCCCGAATCGCCGCCACCCCGAGTCCCGCCACGTAACGCGCCGGATTCAGTCCTACGCTGGTTTCATCGACCATGCCGCCGAAATAAATGTCCGAGCCGATCTCCGATCGCAGTTCGTGGCGCGGCACGATCTTCAACGGGTGATTGAACTCACGCCCGATCAC
The DNA here is from genome assembly GCA_963745435.1 of uncultured Acidobacteriota bacterium. Lineage (GTDB taxonomy): Bacteria > Acidobacteriota > Terriglobia > Terriglobales > Acidobacteriaceae > Gp1-AA133. Next base: position 48,930 of record CAVUXK010000020.1, read on the forward strand.
CTCCACCTGGCGAGCGTAATCATCGAAGTGCGACTGTTTGCAGGCGACCTCAAGATGTCCGCAACGCGCAAAGTCGCATGCGATCGATTCCTCGCGTACCACCTGCTCTACGCAATCGATCGAGGCTAGCGATGCTGCATACATTCTCTGCGTCCGCTCCCGTCCGTACATCGAGATCAGCTGGTTGACGCCGAGCTTCATCCCGGTCAGCACCATCCCGCCGTTGCGCGAACTGGCGCCCCAGCCAATGGTCTCGCTTTCGAGCACGGCCACCTTGATGCCCTTCTGAGCCAGCGTGCGCGCCGCCGACAAGCCAGTGAAACCCGCACCGATGACGGCCACGTCCGCCGTCTCGGGCAGCAAGCGCGAACGGTCAGTTTTTGGCATCTCCACCGTGGTCAGCCAATAATTCTGTTCCTGGATCACCTTGGTCGGTCTCCTCGGACTTATGGTTCGTGGGCTATCGCTCGGTACCTTCGTTGACTTAGCGCGCCCAGCAGCCTACCATGCCGCCCATGCTCGCGGAGTGAGGATGATCGGCAAAACAATTGGCCATTACCGCATCCTTGAAAAACTTGGCGGCGGCGGGATGGGTGTGGTCTACGAAGCAGAAGACATCTCGCCTCGGCCGCCACGTCGCTCTCAAATTCCTTCCCGACGACCTCGCCCGTGATCCCCAGGCGCTCGAACGCTTTCGCCGGGAGGCCCGTGCCGCCTCCGCCCTGAACCACCCCAACATCTGCACCATCCACGACATCGGGGAGGAAGAAGGCCAGAGCTTCATCGCCATGGAGTTTCTGGCCGGGCAGACACTCAAGCAACGGCTGCAGGCCGGAGCGATTCCCTTTGAGCAGCTTCTCGAGTTCGCCATCCAGATCGCCGATGCCCTCGATGCCGCGCACAGCGAAGGCATTGTTCACCGCGACATCAAGCCCGCCAACATTTTCATCACCAAGCGCGGCTCTGCCAAGGTTCTCGATTTCGGACTGGCGAAGCTCACTGGAGATCAGCCGGCCGCAGCCAACGCCAGCATGGCGACCCTCGAAGCCAATCTGACCAGCCCCGGTACGGCGCTCGGGACCGTGGCCTACATGTCACCCGAGCAGGCGCGCGGGCTGGAACTCGATCGTCGCTCCGACCTGTTCTCGTTCGGTGCCGTTCTCTACGAGATGGCCACCGGCCGCATGGCATTCAGCGGGAATACGTCGGCGGTGATCTTCGACTCCATTCTGCACAAGGCTCCAGCGTCGGCGGTGCGAGTGAACCCTGAGCTTTCACCGGAACTCGAACGCATCATCAGCAAGGCGATTGAGAAGGATCCCTCGCTTGCGCTATCAGAGTGCAGCGGAGATGCTGGCGGACCTCAAGCGTCTCCGGCGGGATACCAGTTCTGCCCAGATCCCGGCAGCTAACCTCGACACCTTCAAAGTCCCCAGATAAGAATTGGCTGCTTCCAGCATTCGCCGGAGTCGTCATCCTGCTAGCAATTGGCGCTGCTTCCTACTTCTGGAAAGCTCACTCCGGCGGAAAAGAGATCTCCTCGATTGCGGTTCTCCCCTTTGTAAATGCAAGTCACGACCCGAACAGCGAGTACCTCAGCGACGGCCTCACCGAGAGTCTGATCAACAACCTTTCGCAAGTCAAAGATCTCGCCGTGATGTCACGCGCCTCGGTGTTTCACTACAAGGACAAAGACGTCGATCCACAGGCGGTGGCGCGCGACCTGAAAGTCGAGGCGGTGGTCACCGGACGCATCGTGCAGCACGGCGACCAACTCGTCATCAGCTCGGAACTGATCGACGCCCGCACCAACCGGAATCTATGGGGAGATCAGTACGATCGCAAGGTCGCTGACGCTCTAGCTGTGCAACAGGACATCACATCTGCGATCGCGGCCAAGTTGCGCGAACACCTGAGTGGAGAAGAGTCGAAAAAGCCGGTCGGCAAAGGGAGGCACGGCCGATCCTGAGGCCTATCAGCTGTACTTGAAGGGCCGTTATCTGTGGCAGAAGCGCACGCAGCAGTCGCTCGACAAGTCGAAGGCATACTTCGAGCAGGCGATCGCCCGGGATCCGAATTATGCCATGGCTTATTTCGGGCTCGCGGACTATTACATAGTGTTGCCGGACTACAGTCCGGTGTCGGCTGCGGCAACCGCAGGCAAGGCGCGCGAGGCCGCGCAGAAGGCCCTCGCCATCGACGCCTCCTCTTCTCAGGCACAGGCAGTTCTCGCTGGCGCTGAGCAAAATCTGTGGGATTGGGATGCCGCGGAAAAAGAGTTTCCGCCGTGCGATCGAGCTCGATCCAAACAACGGTACCGCGCATCAGTGGTACGGCCTCTTTTGTCAGCTTTTGAGCGCCGGGACCAGGAATGGTCAGTTCCGAAAGGCACTCGCAATCGATCCCCTGAACTGGTGTTCAACGTGAACCTGGCAATGGATACGGTAATGCCCGTCAGTACGACCTCGCGATGGAACAGTACAAGAAGACTCGTGAAATCGATCCCGTGCGCATCGTGCATGGCAATTTCTCGATCACCGCGTTCGAGATGGGCAATTATGATTTGTGGCTCGAGGAGTGGCGAAAATCCGCCGAGATCAACGATGACAAGGAGGACTTGCCATCGCCGAGGAGACGGCCAGACGTTATGCGAAATCAGGATTCCGGTCCGCCATCGTCCGCCGGATCCAGACTGGAATCAAGACCTGTCGAAAGCACCGCTACTGTCGATCCGGCCTCGTGGCGTACGACTACTCCTCGATGGCATGGAAGGACGAAGACCTTCAGTGGCTGGAGAAAGGCGTTTGCCGACAAAATCAGAAGGCATGCAGTCATGTAAAGTCGTCCAGCCTCTCGACAAGTATCACTCCGACCCGCGATATGCGGATTTGATCAAGCGGATGAACCTGCCCGCGACTAGAGCGATCAAAACCCTGGACTTGAAACTCTTTCGCGAGCATAGCGGCCCTTCGCGGCATTTCTTTGCGCCCTTAGCGGTTAAGCGCTTTTCCTACCTACAGCACCGCCGTCTCGTGAATCATCCGCCCCTCGGCAAAGCGGGAAAAATTCAGCAGACGACGCGTCGATCAGCTCCGTCTTTCCCGTCAGAATCAAATCACTCAGAATCTTCCCGGTCGCCGGCGCGTGCATCACCCCGTGGCCGCTGAACCCATTCGCCAGAAAAAATCCCGGCACTTCCGGCACCGCGCCCAGAATCGGATGATGATCCGGCGTCATCTCGTACAGCCCCGCCCACGCCCGCTTCGGATTCACCGCCAGATTCTCAAAGCATGGCACGCGATCGGCCGCCCGCGTCAGAATCTTCTCGATGAACGACGGCTCGAACTCCGTCTTGAACCCCGGCGTTTCCTCCGGATCGTTCCAGGCCAGCAGAAATCCCAGCGACTCCGGCCGGAAGTGAAATCCATTCGACATATCGATGATCATCGGCGCGGTGTGCGGAAACTGATCGAACGGCTCGGTCGGCACCAGCATCCGCCGCAGCGGCTCGACGGGCAAGATCGATGTCCACCATCTTCGCGATCGCACGCCGCCCATGCCCCCGCACAGTTCACCACCACGCGCGTCGAAACCGTGCCCCGTGAAGTCGTCTCGACTTCAGCAAATCCCGCGCGCATCCCGCCGAATCGCCGTCACCTCGGTGTTCTTCCACAATGCTCGCCCCATGCTCGGCCGCCCAGGTCATGAACCCGATCATCGCGCTGTACGGATCGACGAACCCGTCGGTCGCGCAAAAACTTCCGCCGACGATGTCATCGCCCGCGCAGCAGCGGAAACATCGCGCGAATCTCATCGCCGCTGACGATTCGCACATCCTTCAAGCCCGAGCGCCACCTGCTTTTCATAGTTCGTCCGCAGGTACGCCATGTGCTTGTCCGAGGTCGCACAGAACAGATATCCCTGCGGCCGGTATCCCGCCGGATGTCCCAGCCGCTCGTCGAAGCTGGCATAGAAGGGAATCGCGTACAGCGACATCTGGATGTTGACAGGGGTAGAGAACTGCGCGCGCACACCGCCCATGCTCTTGCCGGTCGAACCCTTGCCCTGCTGCGTCTCGCGCTCGATCACGAGCACGTTGCGGCAACCGGCCGCCGTCAGGTGATACGCAATGCTCGACCCGACAATCCCGCCGCCCACGATCACCACATCGGCCGTGTCCATGGGGACTATTGCGGCTGCAGCACCAGCGGCCGCTCCAGCCGGAAATGCAACACGGTCTCCGAGGGAACCTTCACCTGCTTGCCCGCGCGTGAACAGCTGCCCGAAGAATCCTCCGCCCGCACCTGACGCCGCGCCGATTGCCGCTCCCTGGCCGCCGCCCAGAATCGCGCCAAACAAGCCGCCTAGCGCAGCCCCGCCACCCAGGAACTCTGCCGTCCGCTTGTTCTTGCCAAAGCCCTTGCCGTTCGATTCCTTCAACTCCGACGTAAACACGCGATGCATCTTGCCGCTGATGTTGACGGTGTCCAGGTCGAGGTACATGTACGGAGACCCCGCACCGCCGCCCGACTCCGACACGATCAAGAGCTTCGCCTTCGAATGCGCCGGAATGGCAACGCCCCCGGCCAGGTCGTCGACCGCGTCCACCACTTCCGCCGAGAACCTCTGCCCGGACGATGCGTTGTCCGAATCAATCTTCTCTTCGGTGCGAATCACGATCGCGGTTCCGGTCGGGATCACCTTCGATCCCTGCGGCGGCGCAGGCGCCACGCCGGCCGTGCTCAGCACCAGCGACTCCACATCCTTGCGCGGAAATTCGTACAGAATCCCCATGTTGTCTTTGAACGCCAGCGGGTCCGCACCCGTGAACTTCCCGGAATACACCTTGCCGTTACGCAGAGGTGACGATGTCGTTCGCCGCGGTAAACACCAGCGACTGCACGTCGCGGATCGGGAACGTGTACCCGATCCCGCTACGTGTCGGTGAAGCCCAGATCGCCCCGTCTTTCGCGCCCAGAAAGCTCCCGGAATAGCTCGCGCCCTCGCGCGTGATGATGGTGTCGGCCGAGCAAATGGCTGCCATCATCAACACAAAGGCCAACGCAACCCTGTTTACGTCTTCTCATCTTCATCTCCGCCTGGAGTGCGCTCATCCGCGCTTCGGCTTCCCAGGAGGCCAGCATTCTACCTTGTTTCAAGACTTCAACGCGGCCGGACAGGCCCACCCGTACCCGCCGCAGCGCCTTGAAGGCCTTCCGCTGCATCGATAGACTTAGAGAGATGCACATGCACGTGCATACCGGGTCCGGCGCTGGCACTTCGAAGGTGCTGCGCATTTCCCTGTTCGTCACCCTCGCCTACATTGTTCTTGCTGGTCTTCGCCGGACATTCGCGCACACTCGCTCGCCTTGCTTTCCGAAGCCGGGCCACAATCTCTCCGACTTCCTGGCGCTTCTGCTCTCGCTGGTCGCGGTCTACCTGCAGTCGCGCCCGCCCAGCGCCACCAAGACCTACGGCTATCACCGGGCCGGAGTGCTGGCCGCCCTGATCAACGCCGGCTCGCTGGTCGTGATCTCGTTCTTCATTTTTTATGAAGCCTTCCGCCGCATGCAGAATCCGCGAACACGGTCCACGCCGGCCTGATGATCGTGGGTCGCGGCTGCCGGCGTCGTGATGAACGGCGTGATCGCGCTTCTGCTCTACCGCTCGGGCGGCGACATCAACATCCGCAGCGCTCTGCTCCACGAAGTCGGCGACACGCTTTCCACCGCCGCCGTCATCGCCGGCGGCTGGGCCATCCTGGTCACGCACGCAATACTGGATCGACTCCGCCCTCTCGTTCGCCATCGGCGCCCTCATCCTCTGGTCTTCCGTTCGGCATCCTGCGCGAGACCATGAACATCCTGCTCGAAGGCACGCCCCGCGGCATGAAACTCGACCAGTCTCGAAGCCGCCATCCGCAAGGTCGAAGGCGTCAACGACGTCCACGACCTCCACGTCTGGAGCATCGGCTCGGAAAGCCATGCGCTCTCCTGCCATATCGCCATCGCCGACATCCCGCCGTCGGTCAGCGAGCGCATCCTGCGCGACGTGAAGGAAGTCCTCCACCACGACTTCCGCGTGATTCACACCACCATCCAGTTCGAGCACGTCGAGTGCGAAGTCGCCCACGGCTGCATCATCCCGGTGGGCGAAGGCGAGCATCACCACCATCACTAGGCCGGTTCACCGCGATCCGAACCTATTTCAGCATTGTCATCCTGAGCGAAGCGAAGGACCTCTGCACTTTGCCTGTGGAGGGCTGTTCGGGGAGCGTCCCGTCTCTTTGAGTCGGGACGTTTCGTTTTTACCCCTATTCCCCCGCGTCCGCACCGTCCAAACCTCACACTCTGCCGTGACGACAATCACGCGCTCCGCCATCGTCGGAGCGTTACGCTTTCGGTATCGCCCGGACTCCCAAAGGAAGCACCTATGCCTTCCTCCAATAACCGCGCAGCCTGGCTCGAGGGCCCTTCCACGGCGTGTCCCACTCCGCCTGAACCAGCCCGTCCCTGGCGCATCATCCTGCTGGGCGCACCGGGCGTCGGCAAAGGAACGCAGGCCAGTCTGCTGCGGGAACGACTGGGCGCTTGCCATCTGTCGACGGGCGACGTTTTCCGAGCGGCCGACAAACGCGATGGATGCACTCCGTCCCCTGCGATGGCCGCCGCACTCGATTTCATGCGCCGTGGCGAACTCGTGCCCGATTCCACGGTCTGGGAAATGGTGCGCGAACGCAGCCAGTGCCTGCATTGCCGAGCAGGTTTCATCCTTGACGGCTTCCCGCGCACACTCATGCAGGCCGAATCATTGAAGAGATTGATGGCGGAAGAGAACCTTCCGCTCGATGCCGTGGTGAATTACGAATTGCCGCTGGCGGAAATTGTCGAACGCCTGAGCGGCCGTCGCACCTGCGAGAATTGCAAAGCGGTCTACCACGTGACTCGCCAGCCGTCTCAAACGGCGCGGCGTTTGTGACCACTGCGGCGGACGTCTCCTGCAGCGTGAAGATGATCGCCCGGAATCGGTCACCGTGCGGATGGAGACCTACGAACGCAGCACCGCGCCGCTGATCGAGTTCTACCGGAATCTCGGTCTGCTGCGTGCCGGTCGCAGCCACGGGATGCGCCGAAGAAATCTGCACTCGCACCTTTGCCAACTTACAGAAGACTCCGGCGAACGCCAGCCCCCAGGATAAACGACAGCCCCTAGATAAACGCCAGCCTCGACCTCGGTGGTAAGAAGGTTTTCTCAGCGTCCTCGGCGGCTTTTCTCTGCGTCCTCTGCGGTCTAAGATTCTCCAACCCCGAGTCAGGCAGACCTTGTGTTCTCCGTGGGTAAAAGCCCTACTTCCCAGTTGCATGGTTCGCAAGAAACGTCTTCAACGCCTCGGGCATAAAGTCTGCGGTACTGAAGGCATTCGGCAATGCGGTCTCGAACGTGGTCATCCGAAACTGCCCTCGTCCATTCGACAGGATCAGCACGATCGGCGCCTTTCCAGCTGCATGATTAAAACTGCTGGCTTCGTAGCCGTACTGCCGGTCGCGATAATTCACCACCGGCCACTCGCCGCTTTCTCCGCTCACGACAATCGCGCGCAAGAAATAGTCGCGTTCCGTCATCGCCTGCTGCAACACGCCGCCGATCGGGTAGCGATAGTGAAATGCCGCATCATCGGCTCCGGCAGAGCGATACGTCTTGCCTGTGAATGAAAGTGCGGCCGCGCCCGTGTGCCTACCCTTTGTAAATAAGGTCACCCCGCCTCGTCGTGCCTCCTCCGCCGACTGCACCAACTGCCGTAATTCTTCCGTCGCCAACGGAATTTTCGCGGCTTGCACTTCGGGGAAGTTTCTTTCGCAAACGAGCTGATCCGCAAAGCGAGTCACCTTCACGGTCCGATCGCTCGCTTGCCCGCAGACGAATAACAAGTGCTCGTAGTCGGTAGTTGCCAGTTGGTAATCGCGGCAATCTCCACAACTGCTGGCCCCGCATTGATTGGCAAAGAACGCGAGGAAGCGAACATCGTGCCGCGTCGTCTCCGGGCCGTACAGCGCGATCACATGATTCAATACCGACGTTTCCCCGTGAATTCCCTCCGGGATGGCATACTCGCTGTTTCCGCCGACCACCACGCGCTCCTTGCCGTCCTTCACGAAAGCGGTGGCAACGCGCACATTGAAATGCGAAATGCCGGGATCGGTTCCCGCCTTCTCCGCCGCGGCGAGTGCGTCGAAAATCTCATCGCGCAGCTTGCCGTCCGTAACCAGCGCTTCCGACTCCTTGGTGAACGTCCACTTCGGAGTGGAGTCCGCGCGCAATTTCCACGTCCCGGTGAGAACAACTACTCCGGCGAGCAGCGCTGCTGTCGCGCTCGCTGTGTTGCCAAGTCTGTTCATGGGATCGTCCTCAGGCTTCGTCGACTGCGGTCCGGCTCAACGGTTGGGATATTACGTCTTGCGGCCATCTTGCTGGTGGAAAATTTCGGCCGCTCTCTCGATCGTGTCCGCATCCTCGGGCGACTTGTCCGGCCGCAGTCGCACAATCCGCGGAAAGCGCAGCGCGTACCCGCTTTCGTGGCGGTCGGACTTCATCATGTTGTTGAACGCAACCTCAAGCACGATCTTCGGCTCAACCTCCCGCCGGAAGCCCTGGTCATCGATGGTGTGCTCCAGAAACCACTTCGTCATCTCGGCGATCTCAACATCGGTCAGTCCGGAATACGCTTTTCCGATGTTCACCAGCCGTTCGCCATCGCGCACGGCGAACGTGTAGTCGCTGAGCACATGAATGCGCTTGCCATGACCCCATTCCACCGCCGTCACCACGACGTCGAGGGTCGCGAGTTCGCGCTTCATCTTCAGCCACGACTTTCCGCGCCTTCCCGGTGTATATGGAGATGCGAGATCCTTGATCACCAATCCTTCATTGCCGCGCGCCTGCGCGGCCGTAAACAGCCCTTCCAGTTCCTCCGGTGTGGAAGCCAGCGTGGACGGTGCACGAACCAAGCGTTCGACCATGGCCCCTTCGTCTTGTCCAAACATCAAAGAGCCCTGCGACCTTCCTCTGTGCTTCTGTGACCGTGTGGTGAATGATCCTCTCCTCCGCCAGCAACTCATCCAACGTCCTCTGTCGCTCCCGAAGAGGCTTTTCCAGCACGAGTTCATCTCTCGCGTAGAGAACGTCGAATACCATGTACACCACCGGCACCCGCCGCATCAGGTCAGCACTTACCTTCTTGCGTCCGAGCCGTTGTTGCAGTGCGCTGAACGGCAAGGCCCGGCCTGCGCCATCCTCGCTGTAACTCCAGGCCAGAATCTCTCCATCGAGAATGGCGTCCTTCGGCAGTCCCGCCAGTGCCTCAGGCAGTTCCGGAAAAGATTCCGTGATCTCGTCGCGAGTCCGCGAGAAGAAACGCACCTCGCCGCCCGAGACATGCGCCTGCGCCCGGATGCCGTCGTACTTGTCCTCGATCGATGCCTCTGCAAAGTAAGTGAGCGCATCCTCTGCCGACTCCACCGGGCTCGCCAGCATGAACCCCAGCGGATGGAACATCCGCATGTGCGCTTCGCCCAGCGCACCGCGCGCCGCCAGCCGCAATGTTTCGCCAATGTCGCCGACCAGCATGTTGGCGCGCTGCACCTCGGTGAGGGTTCCGCCATAAGCGCGCGCGATCGCTTCCTCCACCAGGCTCTCTTTCAACCCGATCCGCAGATCACCCGTCATGATCTTGACGAGATACTTGGCTTCGAGCCCGGTCGCGCGCGAAAGCAACTCCCGCACAAGCGCGGTCTTCGCCGCCGGACCGCGAGCAGCCGCAATCTTCCGGAAGAAGCCTTCTGCCTCAGCAACGCTCAACTGATCTCGTGCAGCGGCACCCACCGCCGGCCGCTCGATGGAGCGACGGGCGTCCTCGCCCGTCGGCTGAGCGAAGCTTGTCTCCGTTTCCGAATTCAAGGTTCGCCTCGCTGCCAGTGCCTGCCCCGCTACCGTTCCCACATCGCCCAGCTTCCGGTACTCCGCAGTCAACTCCGCATCGCTCCATCCCGACAACTCGGAAACGACTCGCCACAACAATCGCCCTCCGACCTGCAGCGTCGTCTCCTCCCAACGCCGGAAACGGCTTTCCCGAAAGAAACACCGCCGAGACGGACGCTTCCTCCACCGTGCGCGAAGTCAGATACTCCGCCACAATCCCAACCTTCAGCAGTTTCTTCGTAGTTCCTGCGATCGCCTCGCAGGCCTCAGCAAATTTCCTCATAATGTGTGGCGCGGGCGCCCCCGCCCGCGAAGGTCGACCTTAGCAGCCGCAATCGCGGCCGCTCAGGGTACATCCTCAGGCTCGCCAGACAATCCATCCTTAACAAAAATAGCCACTTACTTCCACGTCCAGCTTGAAATCACCATGTCCTGTGATACCCTTAACTCCTGCTACTTCCCGCCTGGAAGTATCATCTAACGAATGATGCATTACTTGCGCAACATGTGGCGATTTCTCGTGGCCTTGCAGCTTCTGCCGGCGCTCGAAAGCGGTGAAGAGACGCTAGTCGGCGGCCAGGCTGTGCTTGAGGGCGTCATGATGCGGTCGCCGCACGCCTGGGCGATTGCCGTGCGCAGACCTTCGGGCGAAGTTGCCACCATGAGCGAGCCGCTCGAGCGGCCATCCGAAAAACATAAATGGATGGGCTGGCCGGTAGTTCGCGGCGTCATGACGCTGGGTTACGCGATGACGCTCGGTTTCCGCGCGCTGCGCTTCTCGGCCGACGTCGCTCTCGAACAGCTCATGCCGGACGAACAGCAAAAAGAAAAGAAGGCTGAAATCAGCGGCTGGGTGGCTGGCATCAACATCGCCATCTCGCTCGCCTTCTTCATCTTCATGTACAAGTTCCTGCCGCTGGCGGCGGCCACGGAACTGAAGCGCGTCAACCCGATCTTCGCCAACCCGATCATGTTCAACGTGGTCGACGGCGTCATCCGCATCGCCCTGTTCCTGCTGTTCATCTGGGGCGTGTCGCTGATGAAAGACATCCGGCGCGTCTATCAGTACCACGGCGCCGAGCACAAAACGGTCTTCGCCTTCGAGAACGGCGATCCGCTGAACGAAGGCGCCGTCCAGAAATACTCGACGTTTCACCCGCGCTGCGGCACCAGCTTCCTGATGACCGTGATGATTTTCTCGATCGTGGTCTACATCGTGGCCAACGCGATCTTCCCGGTCACCACTTTCTGGGCGCGCTTTGCGACGCGCATCGTGCTGCTGCCAGTGATCGCCGGCCTGTCCTACGAAATCATCCGCTTCGCCGCCAAGCACCGCGGCTCGCTCTTCGCCCTCATGACCGCCCCCGGCCTGTGGCTGCAGCGCATCACTACCCAGCCTCCGTCCGACGACCAGGTCCACTGCGCGATCGTCGCGCTCGACCAGGCGATGGAACTCGAAAAGCAAAACGGCGGCGAACTAGTGATTGCCTAGCGGTCCCCACCGCGAATCTCGTTCTCTTCCTCCAAAATTAGCTCCGGCTCGTACAATATTGTTGAGACTTGCCGTTCAGCCGGTGTGGCTGAATGCTGACTGCTGAGAGCTGACAGCTTATGTTTGAACGCCTCGACCAAATCGAAGCCCGCTACGAGGAGCTGACCCAGGCCCTCGCCTCGCCGGAGATCGTCACCGATTCGTCCCGATACCAGAAGACCGCCAAGGCGCACAGCGAAGTCGCGCCCATCGTCGAAAAATACCGCGAGTACAAAGACCTCACCCGCGGCATCGCCGAGAGCAAGGCCGTCATCGCCGAAGAAAAAGATCCTGACATGCGCGCCTACGCGCAGGAAGAACTCACCCAACTCGAAGCCCTTGTTGGGCGGGTGGAAGCGGACCTGAAAGTCCTCCTGATTCCCAAGGATCCGAACGACGAAAAAGACATCATCCTCGAAATCCGCGCCGGCACTGGCGGCGACGAGGCCACGCTCTTCGCCGACGAAATGTTCCGCATGTATTCCCGCTACGCTGAAACGCAAGGCTGGAAGGTGGAAGTGCTCTCGACCTCGGAATCAGCAGTCGGTGGCCTAAAAGAAGTCATCGCGATCATTGAAGGCAAGCGCGTCTTCTCGCAGTTGAAATATGAAAGCGGCGTCCACCGCGTGCAGCGCGTGCCTGCCACTGAGCAGCAAGGCCGCGTGCACACATCCGCGGTCACGGTTGCGGTACTCCCGGAAGCCGAAGACGTCGACGTCAAGATCGAAGCCAAAGACCTGCGCATCGATACGTTCTGCTCGTCCGGCCCAGGCGGCCAGTCCGTCAACACGACGTACTCCGCGGTCCGCATCACGCACATCCCGACGAATACCGTGGTCAGTTGCCAGGACGAGAAATCCCAGATCAAGAATCGCGAAAAGGGCATGCGCGTTCTGCGCTCGCGCCTCTACGAAATCGAAATGCAGAAGCAGCAGGATGCTTTGGCAAAAGAACGCAAAGCGATGGTCGGCTCTGGCGACCGCAGCGAAAAAATCCGCACCTACAACTTCCCGCAGAACCGCGTCACCGACCACCGCATTGGTCTGACCATCCACCAGCTCACCGAAGTCATGGACGGCAAGCTGCAGCCGATCGTCGACGCTTTGATTACGCACTACCAGGCAGAGAAGCTGAAGAGCGAAGCCGCGCCGGTAGCCTAGATCGAAGGTTCGGAGATGCTGCAATCGAAGCGCGGATTGTCCTGGGACGAGCTAACCTGATGGCAAGTCTGTATCACCAGTCACTTGCTTCGCATTGTCATCCTGAACGAAGTGAAGGACCCATGCATTCTGCTGGTGCCCACCCATCTGCATAGGTTCTTCGCTGTGCTCAGAATGACAACGCTCCGCTCAGAATGACATCTTTGTGGTGCAATAAGGCTGTGCTCCTCTGCGAAGCTCTGCAAACCGCCATCGCCCGCCTCACCGACGAGCACGTCCCCTCTCCGCGCCTCAATGCCGAGACGCTTTTGATGTTCACTCTCAACTGCGACCGTGCCCATCTCTACGCTCATCCCGAGCGCAAACTCACCGAAGAAGAACAAGCTCGCTATGACGAGGCCCTGACTCAGCGCGCCAAGGGTGTCCCCGCGCAATACATCACGGGTCACCAGGAATTCTGGGGACTTGACCTCATCGTCTCCCCGGCCGTGCTCATTCCGCGCCCCGAAACCGAGCATCTGATCGAAACCGTCCTGCCACTCGCGAAAAGGATGAGATCGCCGAAGATCGCCGACGTCGGCACCGGTTCCGGAGCGATCGCACTCGCGCTGGCTAAGGAACTCCCCGACGCGGAAATCCACGCCACCGACAATTCCCCCGCCGCCCTCGAAATTGCCGAGGCCAACGCCGCGCGCCTCCAGCTTGAGCTCACATCGAAGAATCACTACCCATCGAAGCGTCGGCTCTTTTTCCACGACACCGATCTGCTCAACGGGCTCGATACAAAGGCGTTCGATTTCGTGGTTTCCAACCCGCCCTACGTAGGCCTGTCGGAAGAGGACGAAGTCCAACTCGAAGTCCGCAAGTTCGAACCGCGCAGCGCCGTGTTCGCGGGCCCTACGGGGCTTGAAGTCATCGAGAAGCTGATTCCCGCGGCTCACGCCGTACTGAAACCCGGCGGCTACCTCATGATGGAAATCAGCGGCACCATCGCAGACGCTGTTCGTGGGCTTTTGGGTAAATGGGATGAAATAAAAATCACGCCCGACTTGCAGGGAATTCCGCGCATCGCCTGCGCGCGCAAGCCGCAGCTCACGGTCTGAACCCAGCGCCTGAAGGCGCATTCCCCTGCACGCAAATCGGCACGCCTGAAGGCGTGCCCTGATACGAACCGCGTTTGCCTAACGAGCCGCATTGTGTGCTGGATTCGTATCAGGGCATCGCTTTAGCGATGCCGTCAACGCCGCTCTTTCATGCCCCTTCAGGGGCGGTCTTCGGGAGAGCCGATCCATCCGCGCCATCAGCCACTTAAGGGAAAGACAAGGCGATTCACTCGTCCACGTTGCTTTCAAAACTAGAATCAAACAAATATACGTCGGCATCTAAAATTGCTCGACACTCTGTACGAGGTGGCGCTGATGCAATTCAAGCCTTTTCTCCTTGATGTCTGGCTCGACCAGTACGAACACGGTATCGAATTCAATCTTGCTGCCAGCACCGGCCCTACCTGGACCGTGAACGACATCCTCGCCCTCGCCGACGACGAGACGCGTCAAAACTTTCTAAATCATAAGCTGATCTACAATCACCCCGCTGGAACCGACTCCCTGCGCGAAGCCATCGCCGAAATGCAGAACGTCCCAGTCGACGCCGTGCAGGTCGTCACGGGCGCATCGGAAGCGATCCTCGCGCTCATGTGGCTCGCGGCCGAGCCGGGCGCGAACGTCATCCTTCCGCTTCCAGGGTTTACCACTTTCTCGGCCCTCCCGGACTCGCTTGGCCTCGAATCGCGCTACTACCGTGTCCGCCGCGAAAACGATTTCCGCATCGACATCGACGAAATCAAGAGTCTCGCCGACTCGAAGACCAAGCTGGTTCTCGTCAACAACCCGCACAACCCGGCGGGTGCGACTGTCAGCGACGACGACTTCGAGGCCTTGCACGACTTCACCGCTTCGCGCGGCATCCAGTTGATCAGCGACGAGGTCTATCACCCGATCTATCACGGCCGCGCCTCGAAGTCCGCTGCTCGCCTGCCGCATGCCACCGTCATCAGCGACCTCTCGAAGGCCTTCTCGATTCCCGGCGTACGCACTGGCTGGATGATCGAGCACGATGCCCAGCGCCTCCAGCAGTACTGGACCGCCCGCGCGTACTTCTCCGTCTGCAACTCGACCACGGGTGAGATCCTCTCCGAAATCGCTATCCGCAAACGCGACATCGTCCTCGGACGAACACAGGAAGTCGCCTCGCGCAATCTGAGACTTCTGGATCAATTCATGAAGGAACATGCCGACGTTCTCGGGTGGATCCCGCCGCAGGGCGGCATGACCGCGTTCCCCTGGATGGTCAGCGGCGAAAACGCTCGCCCCTTCTGTCAGGCCGCCACCGAGCGCGGCATTCTGCTCGCTCCCGGCGACTGCTTCGATTCCCCCTCGCATTTCCGCATCGGCTTTGCGGCCGTGGGGGAAGATTTCTCCAAGGCGCTCGATCGCTTCGGGCAGTTTGTGAAGAGCTGGTCCGCGAAGATGGTCACGGCCTGAACAGGATCGTATCAGGGCATCGCTTCAGCGATGCCGTTTGCGCGGGCGTTGGCGGCCCCTTTAGGGGCTGTGTCGGGGAAGGGCACGGCTTCAGCCGTGCCAAGAGACGCGCCCACGGAGCGGGCTTCAGCCACTGAGGTGAGCTTTTAGAACGTCACCCTCACCCCCACCTGCGCCGCAAACGGAATACCCACCGTTGTCCCGGGCCCAAAGAAATCCCCCAACGCCCCAGCCGGCTTGCGTAACTGATTCAGGCTCGTAATCGGAATCAACGTGGTGCAGTCCGTATCCCCGCACAGATCCGTGACGTTGCCATTTGCCACCTGATCCGCAGGCGCAGGCAGCGCCGCCACGTCGGCCACAAAGTTATTAGACGGGTTGCTGCGATTGAACAAATTGAAGAATTCGACAAACGGATTCACTTGTGTCCGCTCGCCGATTCGGAAGGGCCGCGCTACTCGCACATCGACCTGCATGTAGGGCGTTCCGCGGAACTGATCCATCGTGGTCCTGACGCCGTTGATCACGGCGCGCTGATCCGCGTTGGCTAGCGTAAACGGGCGCGCACTTTCCAGTTGCGTCAGCGTGCTCAACTCAATTCCCAGCGGCAGATGCGCCGTTCCCGCCAGCACGAAACGATGCCGTACGTCTTCACCTGACGGCCCATAGTCTCCCGGCGCAAACGCGTTGAGCGGATCACACACACCATTCACATAGTCGAACAGCTCACCCACAGTGCAGCCCCACGTTTTCGCCTTGGCCAGCGTGTAATGAGCCACCAGGTTCAGGCGCTGCATGTTGCCCTGCAACTTGAAGGTCACCGCATCGTAGCTGGACCGGTTGTCGGTCTTATACACATCGACGTTCGGAACCACGTCCGCCTGCGCCGGATCATCCGGAGCTAGCTTCGGCGTGAACAAGCTGTCGCCGCCTGCGAACGGATAGGCGCGATAGGCGTGCGTTCCATTCTCATGCGTCCAGTCAGTGCTGAACGTCCAATGCTCATTGAACGCGTGTTGCATACCAGCGCCGGCGTGCAAGGCGTACGGCGTCTTGTAGTTCGAATCGATGATCGCGCCCTGTCCGCCGAAAGTTGCACCCGGCAGGCACCCCGAATTGTCGACGAGTGGGTTCGTCGGATCGGTGCAGACACCCGGCGCCGCATTTACCGCCTGGAATGCTCCGACCCATCCATTCTGCGCGAGATCGTTGTAATAGATTCCAAAGCTCGCGCGGAACACCGTGTTTTCCATGCGCCCCGGTGAGTATGCGAGTCCGAGCCGCGGGCCGAATTGCTTTCGGTAGTCGTGCGGCGCCGCTGGAATCAGATTGATGCCCAGCGCTTTCAGAGTGGTGAACGCCCGATTTTCGAGCTGGCTGCGGCCGGAGCCCTCGAACAGTCCAAACGTCGTATCCCAGCGCAGACCGTAGTTCACGGTGAGGTGCGAGTTCACTCGCCACGAATCTTGTGCGTACAAGCCGAGCCGCCGAATACTCTGCGTGAATCCCCCATCGCCAGCCGGAGTCGCGGTGCAAGTTACATCATCCGGAGCAGGCGTCAGGCAACTGGGATCGAAATAAAACTGTCCGGGATTCGCCACATAGAAACTCGGGTTGTTTGCGTACTGCAGAAACCCTTCCTCCGTCCCAGACAGCGCCCCGCTCAGCACCGGCTCATGAATGAAGTTGATGCCGAACTTCGGTGAGTGCTTGCCGGATGCATGGCTCAGGTCGTAGCGGAACTGGTACTTCTCCTGCTTGCGCAGCACGGGAAACGCCGTGATCGGGGTCTGGAACTGGTTGTCGCCGAACGTCTCGAATCCCGAGATCGTCGAGAACGTCGAGCTGAACGGAAACGCCAGCGCAAATCCCAGATACTGATTGCGCCCTTCGGTGTGATGCAGAAAGCTGGCATCGAATGTGAACGAACCCAGCCAGGTCGGGCTGAACGTCATCTGATTGTTCAGCACGATGTTGGTGTATTTCGACCCCGAAGTAGCGCCCGTCGAAGGCAAGGTCGCCTGCTGTACCAGGTCGTTGTTGGTCGTGTAGTTGTCGAGCGATCCACGAATGAACCACTGCGACCGCTCCGACTGCGCCCAATCCAGCCGCAACGATCCCATGTAATCGCGGAACGGGACTTTCACTGAGCTTGGCACCGCGATCGAATTCACTCCCACGGGCTGGTTTTCGAGATTGAATCCCTGAATCAACCCCGCCGAAGCCAGCGTTGATAGCGCATTGAACTCCGCAAGGTTATCGGGACTGTAGTTGATGCTCGCGTTCTCGTGCACGCCCTCAAACGATCCGAAAATCCAGACTTTGTCTTTCTTCACCGGACCGCCCAGCGTGGCTACATAGTTCTGTCGCGAAAAGGGCTGCTTGGGCTGCGGTGCCGGATTGTCGATCGGGAAGCGCGCGTTCAGCGCCGACGCTCGCTCGTAGAATGCTCCGCTGCCATGCCACAGATTCGTACCGTGCTTGGTGGTGATGACCACCGACCCGCCCACCGTCCTTCCGGTATCGGCCTCTTCGTTCGAAGTGCGCACCGCGAATTCCTGGATCGCGTCGGGCGAGAAGTTTTGCAGAAAGCCGCCAATGTAGTCGTCGGAGTTGTCGCCACCATCCACCGACAGATCAACGTTCAGGCCGGAACTGCCTCCGAACGAAACTGCCGTGATGCGCGCCTTGGTCGGGTCCGACGGCTCGACCGGTTCGGTTCCCGGCACCAGGTAAGCAATATTCGCGAAGCTGCGATGCGCCAGTGGAATGGTCTCCAGGTCGCGAGAACTGACCGCGCCCTGATGCACCGCGCTCGCGGTGTCGATCGGTTCACTGGTAATCGAGGACGCTTTGCCCTCGACATTCACCGATTGTGGGGCTGCCGCGGGCTTCAAAGTGACGTTCACATCACGCACCATGCTGACGACCACATCGACGTCGGCGCTGGCTTCGGCAAACCCGCTTGCCGTAACCATCACGTGATAGGCGCCCGGCAGCAATCCCTCAATGCGGAATTCCCCGCTGCCGTTGCTCTCGCCCTGGCTCTTGAGCCCGGATCCCTTGGATTCGGCAACGATTTTTGCGGCAGCCACGCGCGCTCCGCTGGTGTCTTGCACTTCGCCGCGCAAGGCTCCCCTTGGGTTCTGGGCTTCGAGGCTTGGTATGCACAGCCCGAGCACTCCGACGACGGCCAAGCCGAGACAACGCTGACGAGCGCGCAGAAAGGAATTCGAAATTGTCATGATTGGCTGGATACTCCGGATGGGTCTGCATTCACCGCGCTATCGGGGGATGCGGGCTTGTTCCCAAGCCTCGTCCGGCGCACACAGAGCCGAATGAGATTAGCTGGAACGAGCTGCTACTACCAGACATCGTAGCGATTCGGGTTAACTTACCCGTAAAGGATGCCCGTGGGGTGCGGACACTCCTGTCCGGGTCCGGGAAGTACGCAGGATGCCGAAACAAGAAAAGCTCCCGCTGATCGCGGGAGCCCCTGAGTTACAAGCCCTCAGTTACGAGCCATCAGCCACAAGCCATCAGCTAAGTCCTACCAGGTAACGGCCTGCGTATAAATTTGCATACTCGCCCCGTCCCGAGTATCGGCCCATGCTGCATGTACCACGCCGTCCGGTCCCGCGACGATCTGGGTGTAGTCGCCGAAGAACCCGCAGCCCGGGAAGCCTACGCACGGATTGAATGGCTTCGTGCTGACGGCCTGCTGGACCGGAAACGTGTTGCCGCCATCCGTCGACTTGCCGACGAAGTACTCGACCTTGGTCAATGCAGGATCGTTGCGGTCGTCGTACCAGCCGACGTAAACGGAGCCATCACCTTTCGCCGTCGCCCACGGGAAAAAGTGATGTCTGCCGTTGCCGAACGTGTCATTGTTCACGCGATGAGTTGTCGACGTTCCCGTCTGCGTGTTCACGACCGCCACGTACACGCTGGGCGTTCCCTCGAGAGGACCGCCCGCAATCTGGCTGGCCGAGAACGCACAGTACGCCGTGTCCCCTGAAATACCGCATCCTGGAGCCACCGTGCCCAAGTCGCGGAATCCCCAGTTGAGGCTGTTCAACCCGTTGTAGAAGAAGCTCGCCACCGGGGTTGCGGTCACCTGCCACGCGCCATTCTTCAGCGTCGACATGCGCATGCGGATCACTCCGCTTGGCGCCGTGAAGTCGTCGAAGAAAATGTGTGGCGTGCCGTGGCTGTCGATCACCATATCCGAGAATTGATCCTGCACGTACGCGCCGCTCACTCTGGCTGGCGCCGAGAATGGCAAGTTTGCCCCAGCCGCGTGCGATTCCAGAATGGCTGACGAGAATGCTGGCACATGCGCCTTGCCATCGACACAAGGCTGATCGTTGCAGAACAACGTGTAGTAGACGTAGATGGTCCCGTTATTGGGGCTGCCGGGCACCGCATCCACGGTGATCAGCGGCTTGTCGAGCTGTGCCGGACACAGGAAGTTAGTCGCGCCGCTGCATTGCTGGTTGTCGACGATGGTGGGTACCAGCGAAGCGTAGGTGCCGTTCGAGAAGCCTTGCACCTCTTCCACCTGCGTGTCGAAGTTTTCGTAGATCCCGTCCACATTGAAGTCAAGAATCGTATTGCCAGAGATAGTCGACAGGTAGCTTTGGCCTTTATTGTCGAAGGCCACGCCCGGGTCGCTCTGGAAGTTGTAGGGAGCACCGCTCGTCACGGGATCCACCCCGATCACCATCGAATCGTCGGTCCAGGCCAGGCCGCCGTTGGTCGACACGTGAAAGAACTGGTGATCGTAGTTCTCACGGAAGTCATTCGACATCACGACGAAGTTCTTGCCGTTCACCGGATCCACGGCCATCCCGATCTCCGCTTTCGGCCACGGATTCCGGTCGCGGTTCACTTTCACATTCGTACCCGCAGATGTAGCAGCGGCGGTCGCCATGGAAGCGAGCTTTGCCGTCCCCAACTTTTGCATGCGCAGCACCAGTTGTTGCCGTCCGCCGGGCGGGATCTCCGCACCCTCGCGATCGAATGGCGCCTTGTGATGAGCCTGCATGTAGGTGACGAGGTCTTCCAGGTTCTGCGGTTTTGGAACCTGCGCCTCGGCGCGCAATGCCACCGGCCAGCAAGCTCAGGAGCAATACTAGGGGTTGAGTAGCTCTAAACGAGGGAGTGGACACGACTGAATCCTCCTTGGGGTTAGGGACACTGATGTTGAAGCGGCGCGCTGCCGCCCGAGAGTGGGTCTGCCGGGAGAATGGGACGCTGGTCGCCCGGGGAGTTCTTTAGTGCAGTAGGTCTGGGGAAGTGCCGTTCCGCGGGATGGCTGCCCTGGAGACGAATCCGTAGCGCCCCAAGTGGCGGTTGCCTCCAAACCCGGCGCTCCTCGCGGAATTCGAGTCAGGGCATCAGGTTTTAGTGCATGGGAGCGACGGAGTCAAGGCGAATCTGTGACCAGTCTCCGATCACTAATCTTGGCTCAAGGAGGGAACTCAAGAAGACAAGAGCTTAAGAACGGCAAATGTTGAGAATACCAATGTTCTCGAGTAGGACAACCTACGAACACCAATGCTATGGGGTATCTGGGAATACAACTGCTCTTAGGGAGTCATCTGGGAAGACCAATACTCTGAGGTAAGGACAAGCTTATGGGAAGACCAATGCTCTGAGGGAAGGAAAGGCTTTTGGGAAGGGCACGGCTTCAGCCGTGCCACCACACCCGGGCCAATACGAGGGCTTTAGCCCCTGAGGTAAGCTTTCCCCAAGAATTCAATTGTCAGGAAAATTCCGCGCTACCGCTTCACCACCGCCGGCTGGATTTCCTCAACATCTACCCAGTTCGTCGGGTAGTTCCCCGTATAACAAGCGGTGCAGTAATCCGTTTTCTCACCTTCGCCGCAAGCCGTCTTCAATCCCTCGAGCGAGAGATACGAGAGGGAATCCGCCCCAATGTATTCGCGAATCCCGTCGATCGTCTTGTTCGCGCCGATCAACTGGCTCTTCGAAGGCGTGTCCACCCCGTAGAAGCAAGGCGAAATTGTCGGCGGACACGAAATGCGCATATGCACTTCTTTTGCGCCTGCGTTGCGCACCATGCGCACGATCTTCTTGCTGGTTGTACCGCGCACGATCGAGTCATCGATCAGGACCACGCGCCTGCCCTCAAGCAGACGACCGCACCGGGTTCAGCTTCAAACGCACACCGAAGTCGCGCACCGTCTGCTTGGGTTCGATGAAGGTGCGCCCGACATAGTGGTTGCGGATCAAACCGAACCGGAACGGAATCCCGCTCTCCGCCGCGTAGCCGACGGCCGCGGTTACGCCCGAGTCCGGCACAGGAACAACCACGTCCGCCTCGACCGGCGCCTCGCGGGCCAGCTGTCGACCCAGATTTTCGCGGCTCTCCTGCACCGACCGGCCAAAAACCTGGCTGTCGGGACGTGAAAAATAGACATGCTCAAAAATGCAGCTCGATTGCGGTCCGGTCGGCGAATAGAACCGCGACGTCACTCCCTCGGGCCCCACGATCACCAACTCGCCGGGTTTCACGTCGCGCTCGTAAACCGCCCCGATCAAATCGAACGCACAAGTTTCCGAAGCAAACACGATCGTGTCCTTGCGCACGCCTTCCGCCGCTGGAATGCGCCCCATGGCCAACGGCCGGAATCCGCGCGGATCACGCGCCGCAAACACGCGATCGGCTGAAACCATCACCAGCGAAAACGCGCCTTCCACACGACGCAACGCATCGGCCATCGCCTCGGGTAAAGTGTGCTCGCGCGACATCGCGATCAGGTGCACGATCACTTCGGTGTCGCTGGTGGTCTGAAAAATCGACCCCTGCGCTTCCAGCCGCGAGCGAATTTCCTGCGCATTGACGAGGTTTCCGTTGTGCGCCACCGCAATCGAACCTTTATTCGACTGCACCAGGATTGGCTGCGCATTGAGCAGCGCCGAGTCCCCGGCGGTCGAGTAGCGGGTGTGCCCGATGGCCAGCGTGCCGCGCAGCTTGGCCAGCACGTCCTCGACGAAAATATCCGCGACCAGCCCCATGGCCTTGTGCGCGTGCAGGGTCATGCCGTCGGAACTGACAATCCCTGCCGACTCCTGTCCGCGATGCTGCAAAGCGTGCAGCCCGAGATAAGCGAGTTTCTCCGCCTCAGGGTGCGCATAGATCGCCACCACCCCGCACTCTTCGCGAAATTTATCAAAAGCAGCCATTAGCTCTTAGCCCTTAGCGGTTAGCTCGATCTTCTCTGCGCCCTCTGCGGCAGTTCTCCGCGACCTCTGCGTTGCAAGCTTCTTCAGCTTCTCTTTGCGAACTTGGCGCCAACTTCGCGAACTTTGCGGTTAAGGCTTTTCCGATCTGCAATCTGAAATCACACGGCCACCGTCTCAGCCTCAGTCCGCAACGCTCGTTCCAGCGCAGCCTCGTACACCTCGCTCAGTTCGCCGACCGAGGACGAAATCGCAACCCGCCCATCAACCTTGATCTCAACCTGCCCGGACACGGTCTGCCCGAGCACATCTGCCGCAAGTCCGTGCTTCGCCGCTATCTGTTTGATTCCCGCCAACCGCGCTGGGTCGCAAGCCAAAACCACCCGGCTCGCATCCTCCCCAAACAACGCAAATTCCGCCGGCAGCCCATTCGACGCCACATCCACCCGCAGCCCAATCCCCTTCGGAAACGCCGACTCTGCCAGCGCAACCGCCAGTCCGCCCGAAGAACAATCGTGCGCCGACTCCACCAGCCCAGCCTGAATCATCTCGATCAGGCCTTTCTGCAGCGCCGCTTCCTTCTCCAGATCCAGCTCCGGCGGATATCCCCACACCGCGCCCGAGAATTTCCTTCGCGTACTCCGACGACCCAAATTCCGATTCTGCATCGGTGATATCGCCCGGCTCACTCCCGCGCAATAGCACAATCGTGCGTCCCGGCTCGCGGAACTCCATCTTCGCCGTTTTGTGCACGTCTTCAAGAATGCCGACAATGCCCAGTACCGGCGTCGGATAGATGCCTTCGCCCAAGGTCTCGTTGTAGAAGCTGACATTGCCGCCCGTGATCGGCACTTCCAGTTCCTCGCAAGCCTTGGTGATGCCGTCGATCACCTGCGAGAACTGCCACATGATGTGCGGCTTCTCGGGATTGCCGAAGTTCAGACAGTTGGTCGCGCCGATCGGCGTCGCCCCGAGCAGGCCACGTTGCGACACGCTTCGGCCACGGCATGCATCGCGCCCAGCCGCGGATCGAGATAGCACCAGCGCCCGTTGCCATCGAGCGCCATCGCCAGCCCGCGCTGCGAACCCTTAATACGGATCACGCCCGCATCGGCCGCCCCCGGACCCTCGACGGTGTTGGTCTGCACCATCGAGTCGTACTGCTGCCAGACCCAGCGCTTGCCGCAAATGTTCGGACTGGCCAGCAGCCGCTTGAGATCGGCTGCGAGATCCGTGGAAAGGCTGACGGCCGCGTCGCCGGAAGAGACGCGCGTCACGCCATTCGCAGGAGAGTTGGCACTTGGGAAGGGCACGGCTTCAGCCGTGCCAATAGACCCGTTGGAAGAAGAGGGCTTCAGCCCCTGAGGCTTGCTGTTTGCCACAAATGCCTGTCGGACGTGTTCCGGCATCTCGCGCTCCACCGGCGGCTCCCATCGTTCCAGCGGCCGCTTGTACACGGGCGCATCGTCGGTCAGTGCCTCATTCGGAATCTCCGCCACCAGTTCGCCGTGCTGGCGCACGCGCATCACGTTGTCGCGGGTCACGTGCCCGACTTCGACCGCGTCCAACCCCCACTTTTCGAACACGCGAAATACTTCCTGCTCGCGGCCCTTCTCCGCGACCAGCAGCATGCGCTCCTGCGATTCCGAGAGCATGATCTCGTACGCCGACATGCCGGTCTCGCGTTGTGGCACGCGATCGAGTTCAATCTCCAGCCCGACTTTGCCGCGCGCGCCCATCTCGCAGGTCGAGCAGGTCAGTCCCGCCGCACCCATGTCCTGAATGCCGACCACCGCCCCGGTCTGCATGGCCTCGAGACAGGCCTCGAGCAAAAGTTTTTCGAGAAACGGATCACCGACCTGCACGTTCGGCCGCTTGGCTTCCGATGCCTCGCTGAATTCTTCCGACGCCATGGTCGCGCCGTGAATTCCATCGCGCCCCGTCTTCGCGCCAACGTAAATCACCGGATTGCCTTCGCCCGCGGCCTTGGCATAAAAAATCTGATCGCGCCGCACCAGCCCCAGCGCAAACGCATTCACCAGCGGATTCCCGGAGTAGCAAGCTTCAAACTTCGTCTCCCCGCCAAGGTTGGGCACGCCAAAACAATTCCCGTAAGAAGCCACGCCACTGACCACGCCTTCCATGATGGAGTGGTTCTTATGAATCTCAGCCTGTGTGGCGCGGACACTCCTGTCCGCGGCCTTTGATTTGTTCGCTTTGATTCTGCAATCGGCCCAAACCGCAGAGAATCCATCACGGCCACCGGCCGCGCGCCCATGGTGAAAATATCGCGCAGAATCCCGCCCACCCCAGTAGTCGCCCCCTGAAACGGCTCAATAAACGAAGGATGGTTATGCGACTCGATCTTGAACGCGCACGCCCAGCCGTCGCCAATGTCGATGATGCCCGCGTTCTCGCCCGGCCCCTGCACCACCAGCTTGCTGCGCGTGGGCAGACGCTTCAAATGCACGCGGGACGACTTGTACGAGCAGTGCTCACTCCACATCACGCTGAAGATGCCGAGCTCAGTCAGAGTAGGCGCACGCCCGCCGAGCAACTGCTCGATTTTGGCGTACTCCTCCGGCGTCAAGCCGTGCTCCCGGATGACTTCCGGAGTGATGGCAGGGTTCTGGGGCTGGGTCATGGGTGGAAACAACATTGTAAAGCACGTCGTTGGTCGTAGCGCCGGCATCTTGCCGGCAGTCGTGAGGGCGTCTCGCCCTCGCTGCAGCGACCGGGATGCCCGCCGGGCCTGCTGCCGGGACGCCGGTGCTACGAAACAGGACGGTCCTACGTAGGCTGCGCTGGCGGCTCTTCCCTATACTGTACCTTCCATGAAATCCGTCATCGTCGGCACCGCCGGGCACATCGATCACGGCAAGACCGCTCTGGTGAAGGCCCTGACCGGCATCGATGCCGACCGCCTCGAGGAAGAAAAGCGCCGCGGCATCACCATCGACATCGGCTTCGCGCACCTCGAACTTCCCGCGCCCGAACGGGGAGAAGCTGCGCCTCGGTTTCGTCGATGTCCCGGGCCATGAACGCTTCGTGCGCAACATGCTGGCGGGCGTGGGCGGCATCGATCTGGTGTTGCTGGTGATCGCCGCCGACGAGGCGATCAAGCCGCAGACCCGCGAGCATTTCGACATCTGCCGCCTGCTCGCGGTGCGCCGCGGCATCACGGTGCTTACCAAGTCCGATGCAGTGGATGCCGAAACGCTAGACGTTGTGCGGCTGGAAGTCGAAGAATTCCTGTGCGGGTCGTTCTTGGACCCTGCAACCTCCCCGATCGTCCCGGTGAGTTCGCTCACCGGAGCGGGCCTGCCCGAACTGAAGCAAGCAATCGCAAAAGTTGCCGCAAGAGGTTCCCGCAAAGGATTCGAACGCGCTGGCGCGCCTCCCCATCGATCGCGTGTTCACGATGAAAGGCTTCGGCACAGTGGTCACGGGCACTCTGGTCGCGGGCACGATCCGCAAGGAAGACGAGTTCGAAGTTTTTCCGACGGGCAAACGAGTACGCGTGCGCGGTGTGCAGGTGCATGGCGAATCGGCGAACGAGGCCATCGCGGGCCAGCGCACCGCGCTGAATCTGGCCGGAGTCACGGTTGAGGACCTCGCCCGCGGCATGACGCTCGCGCCTCTAGACACTTTTCGTTCGACCCGTCGCATCGACGTAGCGCTTTCCCTCTTACCATCAGCCAAGCCTCTCAAGGACCGCGCCCGTGTCCACTTGCACGCGCACACGTCCGAAACCGTTGCCGAGGTTGCGCTGTATGAAGGCAAAGCTGTGCAACCCGGGGAGAGCGCTTACGCGCAACTGCGGCTGAGCGAGCCAGCCCTCCTGGTTCCGGGGGATCGCTTCATTGTGCGCCAGTTTTCGCCCGTGGCCACTATTGGTGGTGGCACCGTCCTGGATGCAACGCCGCTGCCGCGCAGCCGGAAAGGCACGGTCTTGCCGTTCCTGAAGGTCTTGGACAGCGGTCCGCCGGAAAGCGCGGTACAGACACGAATCGCGCGCCGCGGACACGGTGGTCTGTCCCTCGCGGAGCTTACTGCCGAAACCGGATGGCGTCGCGCTCTGCTCAGCGCTCTCCTGGCCGATCCTCTTCGACAACAGCGCATTCTGCAGTTTGGAGAGCGTTACATTCACGCAGCCGCCATAGATGCGCTGAAGCTCTTCCTGTTGACCACGGTTGAAGCGTTCCACAAGAAAAACCCGCTGGTTCCCGGGATCGGCAAGGAAGAATTGCGAGAGACAGCGCGAGCCACTCCTGAAGTTCTTGCCCCGACGATCGATCTGCTCGTGAGTGAGAAGAAACTCGAACTCTCCGGCGACCTCGTCCGCCTTCCGGGCCGCGGCGTCGTAATGAAAGACGAAGAGGCCGAGTCGAAGAAGACCATCGAGCAGGCCTTCGCGTCGGCCGGATTGCAGGTTCCGGCGCTCCACACAGTGCTCGCCGGACTGAAAGTCGACAAGGCGCGCGCCCAGAAGATCGTCACGTTGCTCTTGCGCGAGAAGGTGCTCGTTAAAATTTCCGAGGAACTCGTGTTCCATCAATCAGCGCTCGCGAATTTGCGCACTCAGTTGACGACCTACAAAACAAAAACCCCACCCGGCGCCGTGGCCCGTATCGACGTAGCGAAGTTCAAGGAAATGACCGGCGTGAGCCGCAAGTACGCGATCCCGTTGCTGGAGTACCTCGACCGGGAACGGGTCACGAAGCGCGTAGGAGATGAGCGGGTGATTCTGTGAGCAGCGGTTAATAGTAGCGCCGGCATCTTGCCGGCAGTCCTGAGGGCATCCTGCCCTCAGCGGCGGCGCATCACCCCGATAACTTTGCCTGGTTCGCGCTGCGCCTCGCTTTCATCCAACAATTGGAGGCTACATTCATGTCACGCATTCGCGGGGCCGACCCCTCGCAGCAGGGATTTCTGGCTGGACTGTTCACCCGCATCGTCTATGCGCTCACCAAGCGCAAGCTTGGGCGAGTCGTCAATCCGGTGCAGGTGACGGCGCATCATCCGGCGATACTTTGGGGATACGGGCAGATGGAGCAGTCTCTTCTGTCGAGCCATCGGGTGGATGCGGCGCTGAAGGAGCTTGCAACTCTGCGGGTGGCCACGCTCGTCGGGTGTCCGTTTTGAATCGACATCGGGTCTGCCGTGGGCAGACAGAACGGCATCTCGCAGGAAAAGCTAGAGAATCTGCACGACTATGTGCGCAGCAGCGTTTTCTCGGAGACAGAAAAGCTCGTCCTGACTTATGCGGATGCCATGACGCAAACGCCGGTGGAAGTTCCCGAGACTCTCTTTCGCGAACTGCAGGCGAAATTTAGCGAGCCACAGCTCGTAGAACTCACCGCCAACATCGCGTGGGAAAACTATCGGGCGCGATTCAACCATGCCTTCGGCCTTGAGTCCGAGGGATTCAGCGAAGGCGCGTTCTGCGCGCTGCCAGTAGATCCACACCGTTAAGCACAGAGGATACAGATCGGCGCCGAGACCACGCACGGTTCTTGCGTTGCGCGGCTTGCAATACTCTAATGACCTGTCATCTTGAGCGGAGTGAGGCGCCAGCCGAACGCAGTCGAAAGACCCCGTGCCCGCTTGCGATTTCACGAGCCTCGCGACCTTTTCACCACTTGCTATGACGTTTCAAGGCAGTGACAATGTCGTTCGTCGCGTTGTGTTTAAATTTCTTCTCCCATGAGACCACTCGAACTTTCTGATAGTGAATTCCGCCGCCTTGCCGACGAAGTAGTGAATCTCTCCGCCGAATACTTCATTACCCTCGACGCGCGATCCACGTTTCCTGAGACGAGCGGCGCGGAATCGGAACGGCTGTTCGCGCTGCCTCTGCCGGAACGCGGCCTGGGCGCCCAAGCGCTCACCGCCTTACGCGACGTCATGGAACACGGGCGCGTCCAGAACGGGCGCTTCTTCGGTTACGTGCAGGGCCCGGGCGAACCCGTGGCCGCGCTCGGCGACCTGTTCGCCTCGGTCCTCAACCAGAACATGACGGCGTGGCGTTCGTCGCCCTCAGGCATCACGATCGAGCGCACCGTGGTGCGCTGGCTGGCCGAAGCGGTCGGGCTGCAATGGTTTCTACGGAACGCTGACCGGCGGCGGGTCTCCTGCCAACCTGATGGGGCTCGCGATGGCGCGCGAAGCGAAGACGCCAGGAAACGAGCGCGGTTTGTGGGGCGCAAACGCCGGCGTCATCTACGCGTCCGAGCAGGTGCACATGGCCGTGCCCAAGGCCGTGGCCATGCTCGGCATCGGCCGCGATCACCTGCGCTACATTCCGTGCGACGATGCGTACCGCATGATCCCCGCCGAACTGGAACGGGCCATTCGTGAGGACGAGAACAATGGCCGCACACCGATTGCCGTGGTCGCGTCGGCCGGCACCGTGAACACCGGCGCCATCGATCCACTGCGCGAGATCGCCGCGATTGCTCGCACCCACAAAATCTGGCTGCACGTTGACGGAGCCTACGGCGCGCTGGCCGCCATCGCCGCGCCTGAAAAGTTCGACGGGATCGAACTGGTGGATTCGCTCTCGCTCGATCCGCACAAGTGGCTCTACCAGCCGCTCGACTGCGGATGCCTGCTCTATCGCGACATCGACAATGCGCGCAAGACCTTCATGTACACGGGTTCGTATGCGAAGCAGCTCAGCTCTGATCCGATCGAGGGCTTTGCGTTCTTCGAGGAGTCGATGGAGCTATCGCGGCGCTGCCGGGCATTGAAGCTGTGGCTGTCGCTGCGCTATCACGGTCTGGAGAATTTCCGGGCAGCGATTCGGCGGGATCTCGAGCACGCACAGCGGCTAGCGCAAGCGGTCGATGCTGCGCCCGAACTCGAGCGTCTGGCTCCGGTTGCGCTGAGCGCAGTGTGTTTTCGGCACATCGTTCGCCCAGACGCGTCCGAGGAGGAACGCAACGCATTCAACCTGGCGCTCCTCAAGCGCATGATCCGGCGCGGCAAGGTCTACATGTCGAACGCGGAATTGAAAGGCAAGTTCTGCCTGCGCGCCTGCATCGTGAACCATCTGACGAAAGATTCGGATGTCGATGCGGTGGTGCACGAAGTGCTGGAGACGGCAAGGGAACTGCAATCTTCCCACTCGTAACCAAATCTGTCATCTTGAGCGGAGTGAGGCGCCAGCCGAACGGAGTCGAAAGACCCCGAGGCCGTCTGCGTTATCACGAACCTCATCAGCTTTCTTACCGTCGCTGCTGGACCCAGGAGATCCGACTTCACCACAGGGTCCTAGAGACCCAGAGAAGTTCAAACACGAGGACCGCTATGGTTCCCTGTGCTTCTAAACCTTCTCCTCCGGAAACTCCAATTCCAACCCCAGCGGATCCGTAAAACGGTTAGTCAAGTTCGCGAGCCCGGTCAGCAAATGCAAATCCACAATCTCTGCGTCGCCGAAGTGTTTTTTCAGCTCAACGAAATCGTCATCATTCACCGAGTGCGGGTCCCGCGTCAGTTTCTCTGCATAGCGCAGCGCGATCTGTTCCTTCTCCGTGAACCGCGAATAATCCCCGGCCTGCAGGCCCTTCCAGTCGTCCATCGTCACACCCGCCCGCTTCGACGAGGCCAGGTGATGCTGCAGGCAGTAATGGCACTCGTTGATCATCGACACACGAATGTAGATCAGTTCATACAGCTTGCGGTCGAGCGACCGGCCCACACTCGCGTAGAAGCCCAGAAAATTCTTCAGCATGTCAGGCCGATGCGCGATCGCTTTCTGCGCATTGCCGGGCTTGCCTTTGAACTTCTGGTCGTAAATCTCTTTCACTTCCGGGGGAGCCTGATCGGGCTCAATGAGTGCGATGCGTGCCATGAAATTAGCCTCCGTTCGTTCGATATAATACGCGGACGAGTTCTTTCCGTCCTCGCGACCTGACAGGACTTTCCCGCTGACATGCTTCGCATTCGCGCTGCCACCGTCGACGATGTGCCCGCCATCCGGCAGATGATCGTGGAGTTCGCGACCTTCGAGCGTCTGGCCCAGTACGTCACCGTCACCGAAGAATCAATTCGTCGCGATGGCTTCGGCCCCGCTGCGCGCTTTCACACCTTGCTGCCAGAGTGGGACGGCAAGCTCGCAGGCTATGTCATCTACTTTCCGTTCTACAGCAGCTTCCAGGGCCCGGGATTGTTTCTGGAAGACATTTACGTGCGCGAAGAATTTCGCGGTAAAGGGATCGGCAAGCTTCTGATGGCAGAGGTTGCGGCGATTGCGCTACGGGAGGGCCTCGGAGCGATGCGCTGGGAGGTGCTCGACTGGAATAAGCCAGCCATCGATTTTTACAAAAAGCTCGGCGCAGAACTTTTTGATGACTGGAAAGAAATGATTCTCGATGGAGATGCACTACGCCGCCTGGCGGCAGGTGCGGCGCGATGACAACAGTGCGCGTCATCGGCGCGGGCCTGGCGGGCTCGGAAGCAGCGTGGCAGTGCGCGCGCCGCGGAATCGCCGTCGAGTTATGCGAGATGCGGCCCGTGCGCTCCACGCCCGCGCATCAGACCGCGGAGTTTGCGGAACTGGTGTGCTCGAATTCTCTGAAGTCCGACAGCGAGAACACCGCGCCCTGGCTGCTGAAAGAAGAAATGCGGCGAGCCGGGTCGTTGCTGCTCGAGATCGCGCGCGCCTGCGCGGTTCCCGCCGGGCATGCGCTGGCCGTCGATCGCACAGTGTTTGCAGCGAAGGTGACGGAGGCGGTTTCCCGCGAGCCGCTCATTACGGTTCGACGCGAAGAAGTCACCACGGTCGACGAGAATCAGATCACCGTGATTGCCACCGGACCTTTGACTTCAGATTCTCTGGCTACCGAAATCGGGCGACTGAGCGAAACTGCCGGCGATTCCGACAGTTCGCGGACGGGGGCGTCCGCGCCACACCGGCTCTTCTTCTACGATTCGATCAGCCCCATCGTCGAGGCCGACTCCATCGACATGGAGAAGGTCTACCTGGCGGCGCGCTACGACAAAGGGACAGCGGACTACATCAACTGCCCCATGTCCAAGGAGGAATACGACCGTTTCTACGACGCGCTGTTGGCGGCCGAGTCGGTGGAAGAACGCGAGTGGGAGAAGCTGAACTATTTCGAAAGCTGTTTGCCTATCGAAGAGATTGCGCGGCGCGGTCGCGATACGCTCCGCTTCGGCCCCATGAAGCCAGTCGGCCTCCGCAATCCGCGCACCGGCAATACTCCTTACGCGGTGGTGCAACTTCGCCAGGAAAATCTGCGAGCGGACTCCTACAATCTGGTCGGCTTTCAGAATCATTTGAAGTTCGGCGACCAGGCGCGTGTGCTGCGCTTGGTCCCCGGGCTCGAGAATGCCCGCTTCCTGCGCTACGGCCAGATTCATCGCAACACCTACATCAACGGACCTACGTTGCTCGGCGACACGCTGCAGATGAAAGCACACCCACGCGTTCTGTTTGCCGGGCAGATTTGCGGAGTCGAGGGCTACGTCGAGTCAATTGCGACCGGATTGATGGCGGGCGTTCACGCCGCGATGCTCGCAATGGGAGCCATTCCGGTTGCGCCGCCGCGCGTGTCCGCTTTCGGATCGTTGATGCACTACGTGACTCAGGCCGATCCGCGCAACTTTCAGCCCGCCAACATCACGTTCGATTTGCTGCCTGCGCTCCCAAGACGCGTGCGCGATCGCCAGGAACGCCATCGCTTGCAATGTGAAGCCGCCCTGCGCGAGTTCGACGGCTGGATCGAAAAGATCGGCGCGGTTGCCGCCTAGGCTTTCCTAGTTCTCCAGCACCCCCAACTCCAGTTCTTGCAGGCGCGTTGGGTCGCCGATGATGTCGACCTGCGCGATCTTCCCATCCTTGATCGTAAAGCGCAGTACGCGTGACAGGCGCCCCTGGGGCGCGAGCACGGCGCCCATCATCCCGTCGACCAGCACCGGGCGCACGAAGCGCGCGCCTCGCGAGAAGGCAATCGCATTCCTTGCCCACGTTTCGGCTCCGCGGATTTCGCGTGCCACACCGGGAGCGGCTGCCGCTGCGTCGATGTTGACCACGACATCGGGGTCCAGCACCGCAACCAATCCTTCAAAGTCACCCGCACGCAAGGCGGCCAGAAAGCGCTCAACGACATTTCGTTGCTGGTGCAGCTCGGCACCGGGACGTTTGCCTTCTCCCTGAACGCGGCGCCGGGCTCGGCTGGCGAGCTGGCGAGTGGCTGCCTCCGTGCGCCCCACGATACGAGCGATTTCGTCGAAAGGCACAGCGAACATATCGTGCAGCACGAAGGCCAAGCGTTCGGCGGGAGCCAGCCGGTCGAGCACCACCAGAAGCGCGAGTCCGACGGAGTCAGCAAGCACGGCTTCCTGCTCGGGATCGGGCCGCAACGCATTCTTTGCTGGCGGCTCGACTACCTCGGTATCCAAAGATTCCTCCCGGCGCGACGTCCGCGAGCGGAGCATGTCGAGGCACACGCGACCGACCACCGTCGTCAGCCATCCCCCGAGATTGTCGATCGAACTAGCATCCGACCGCCCAAGGCGCAGCCATGTTTCCTGGATCGCGTCGTCCGCTTCGCTGAGCGAACCCAGCATCCGGTACGCAACCGCACGCAGGTGTCCCCGGTTCTGTTCGAAACGTTCTGCCAGCCAGTCCTGATCGTTCATTGAAGATCGTGCCTCACTTCTCACAGGTATGACGAGTGGGACGCGGCTCGTGTGACGGGATACCTCAAGTATTTTTGATGACAGAACCCGCTCCCCGGCAGCATTTATGCGGCGAACGCAGCAACCACGTTTGCCACCGCCCATGCTCGTAATGTCTTTGAAGATTAAGGCCTTAGATAGGACCAAATTCCTTTGCAGAATTCTTCCCCGGACTTGTCACACGCAGGCGCCCGCGTACGTCATGGTAATGACGAGCAAAACCAAAATCGACTAAAGGAGATTCCGTATGCAATCCAGACTGAAAAATCCCGCCCTCTTGAATCCTGAAGCAATGCAGGCGATGTACGCGCTAGCTAAATCGGCCGAAAACAAAGGCGTGCCCGAGAAGACGATTGGGCTGGTGCATCTGCGCGCGAGCCAGATTAACGGCTGCGCCGTATGCGTCGATATGCATTGGCGGATGATTCGAAAGCTGGGCGAAACGGATGAGCGCCTGTTTGCCGTGTCGGCGTGGCGAGAGGCTCCCTATTTCACCGATGCGGAGCGGGCGGCGCTGGCGCTGACCGAGGCCGTAACGCGGATGAGCGATCGGCCGGATCCGGTGCCCGACGACGTTTGGGAAGAAGCGGCGCGCCAATACGACGAGCGGGCGCTGGCGGCGCTGGTGATTGCGATCGCGACCATCAACGTTTGGAACCGTCTCAACGTCAGCACGCGCCAGATTGCCGGCGAGTGGATCAAGTCGGCAGAAGGCAAAGCGACGCTGGACAAGAGAAACGAAGAGAGAGAACTGGTCGCGCGATGATGACCAGGGCAGACAAGTGAGCGGCGCGTCGAGAGAGGCGCATCGAGCGCGTCGCTACGAGTCCATCGCTCGTATGGCCAAGGGAAGGGCACGACTTCAGTCGTGCCGTTAGATCGCTGAAACTGTGCCGGCGCTTTCGCGCCTGAGGTGAGCTTTCTATGTCTTCAGAGACTCTTTCCACAGCCTCTGAAGTCGTGCCCTGCCCGTCCGCCTACTCCACGCTATTGGTCCCGATGGGCTGATACCTGTACTGCTTGCCGTCCCAGAACACCACGGAGTCGCCCGCGCTCGCGTCGGCTTCGACGGCGAAAATCGCATTAACCTGGCGCTTGCGCAATTGCAGCTTCTTCACAGCGATCCGTTTCAGCGGCAGGTTAATGATCACGTATTTTGCCTTCGGAGTGTCCGAGCGCCAGGCCTCCGCGCCGGCGCCATGAATTACGAGGATCACGAGATTTCTTTCCACGGGGTCTTCCGATCCAAAAGTCGCCGTGAGTTTCGGATCGCCGTAGCCGTAAAAGCTGTAGTAAGGATCGACCACGCGGTAGTTGTGCTCAGCAGCCTCAATCATGGGCTTCTTGCTGCGTGCCACGATCACCATGTCGTCCACGCCGTCGCCATCAATGTCGCGGATGTAGGGCTGCGACACTTCCGCCAGTGAAAATTCCTCTCCGAACTGTTTTTGGATGAAAGCCAGATCAACCGTGGGAGCGGGAGTGCCAACCGCCGGAGCCGCAGCCGCGGGCGAAGCGGAATTTTGCGCGTGCAGCGAGACCACAGCGAAGCCGAGGGTCATAACCGCGAAACAAGCGAGCTTCTGAAAAGACGACATACCTTCACTTTAGATGCGCGCCGCCACCGGAACTAGATCACGGCTAGGTACGTCGGGACGTGTCCCACCGGGGGTTCCTTCTCGAAAATAGTCGAAACGTGGCAAGGGGGCGACCTCCCGAGGTTGCGGAAGAATCATGCTTCGGGCAGGTTTGGGGAGGGCACGGCTTTAGAGCCTGCAGAAAAACCCGCGCGGAGGCAAGAACGGGAAGGGCACGAATTCACTCGTGCCGCTAAGTCGTGGATGTGTCTGAGCGCTTCAGCGCCTGCGGTCCTCTTCTGCAAAAAAAGACGGGCGATTCCCAAGCGTCCGCCCTCAGCGGCTGAAGCCGCAATTCCCGGTCGCTCATTCGGCCCGACTAAAGTCGTGCCCTTCCCTTCTCGTAACTGAAAAAGGGGAGGATTCC
This sequence comes from uncultured Acidobacteriota bacterium, assembly GCA_963745435.1. GTDB lineage: Bacteria > Acidobacteriota > Terriglobia > Terriglobales > Acidobacteriaceae > Gp1-AA133. The sequence continues at coordinate 84,059 of CAVUXK010000020.1, forward strand.
TTGGCGGACTTTACGGCGCTCGGCTATCAGCCTCTGAAATGCTCCCAGCCGTGTGGCTTAAGAGGCTCCGAGCCCCCCGTGCTTTGCCGCAGCACGATGCGCCTGGCCCGTGTGATCCGGCCAATAGCAGTCACCGGAACGCCGCCGATGCTGGCAGGAACGCGCCTGCGGGACGGCGCTGTGAACAGCAACTCGTAGTCCTCGCCGCCGTGCAGCGCGAGCTTCAGATCAACGCGTTCTCGCCTGCGTCCGACGCGTGCCCGGGGAATGTCGTTGGCCACGATCTCGGCCCCCACTCCCGACTCGTCGCAGATATGGCCGAGGTCGGTCGACAGCCCATCGCTCAAATCGATCATGGCAGTCGCAATCGCACGCGCGCGCAGAAAATCGCCCACGGCGAGCCGGGGCACAGGATGAAAATGGCGGGGAAAATCCCGTGCTCGTGGATTCCGGCCAGCAAAGAACTCCTTAAGCGCGGCGGAGCCTCCACCCAACTCCCCCGTGACATAAACGCAATCACCAGGCTTAGCGCCCGAACGCAAGACGGCCGTTCCCTTTGGAACCGTTCCCAGCACCACGATGTCCGCCAGAACTGCCAGCGGCGATTGGGCAGTATCGCCTCCAGCCAGGGACACATCGAACTCCCGGGCCAGGGCCAGCAGCCCCCGCATGAAACCATCCACCCACTTCTGCGGAAGCTTGCCGGGCAATGCCAGCGAAAGGAAGACCGCGAGCGGTTTTCCTCCCATAGCAGCGATGTCGCTTAACCCGCGGGTCAGGCAGCGCCAGCCGACCACCTCCGGCGAGTGCCACTCCCGTCGAAAGTGGATGCCTTCCAATGTGAAGTCGGTAGTGACCAGGATTTCGTGCCCCGCCGGCGGCCTGAGAACGGCGCAGTCGTCGCCGATCCCGACCCGGATTGACCCTCCCGAAGTCCGTACAGCACGACGAATGCCCCGAATCAAGCTTTTTTCTGGAAGCGGCATTGGGATCAATATATCCATTTCGCCCGGAAGGCGAGAAAGCTTGCGAAGCACCTATCTGGAACGCCATCAGGAGGCTTCCTGCGAAAGCCGGGCCAAACGGCCCGTTCGGACCAGTCCGGCACAAAACTAGTAACCCGTACCTCCGGCCAATTCGGTCTACCCGGCCTTGGTAACCATTTCTACGGGGTTTCCGCGTTGACACCGGGGAACCCAGTTTGTTAACGTTTGGAAGCTGTTTCCAACACCTTTGGCCGACCTAAGTGCTGTATCCGGTTTGGATTGCAGACACTGAAAGTTTAAGGCCTTACCCGGTTCCGGTAGGTAGCGAGCACGAATCAGCAACCCCGCATGGGGCGTAGCTCGGGAATCGGGATGCTGCGCGGGCTCCTGTAACCGCAGGCCGCCCGAGCATGGTTCTTAGATTTTCCGACGAGAAAGGAACTCTTGCGCAAACGCTTTTACATCTTGTTCGTGGCGCGTGACGACGACGGACAACTGCGCAAGATCCCCATCCCTGTCCACTACCTCTACATTTTCGTAGTAGGCGCCGCCATCGGCTTCCTGAGCCTTACCGGCATTGCCAGTTCCTACGCACGAATGCTGCTGAAGGTTTCCAGCTACAACCAGCTGCGCACCGAAAAGGAAGACCTGAAGACGCGTTACTCGCGCCTGGAGCTAGTGGCGAAAGAGCGTGACGTGCAAGTCGCCTCTTTGGGATCGCTAGCGAGTGAAGTTTCCTCGCTGTACGGATTGAAATCCGACCCGGCGCTGGTCACCGGCGCCGATGAGCAGGTGCGCACTTCCGAGGTGAATTCGTCCCTCGACCAGCTTTACGCTTTGAAGAATTCGGCTCTCTCGGGAGCGACCACCACCGGCCTTTCGCTCGGCCTGACGCGCAACGCCACCACGGCTGATTGGCTGCGCGCCAATCAGGCGCCGAATCTGTGGCCCGTCGAAGGCCCGGTCACCGGATCATTTGGCGAACGCATCGATCCCTTCAACGGAGAAGGCGCGTTCCATACCGGAGTCGACATCGCCGCGATCGTAGGCCAGCCAGTGGTGGCTCCGGCTGACGGCCAGGTGAATTTCGCCGACTTCATGGGCGGCTACGGCCGTGCCGTGATGATCGATCACGGGCATGGCATCATCACCCGCTACGGACACCTGTCGGGCTTTGCAGTGAGTTCCGGCCAACACGTCCGCCGCGGCGACGTCATTGGCTACGTCGGCCTGAGCGGACGAAGCACCGGCCCCCATCTCCATTACGAAGTCCGCATCAACGACACCCCGGTCAACCCCTACAAGTACCTGCGCATCACCGTGGCCCACACGGGCGGATGGGCGGCAGGTTCTTAGTCGCTAGTCGCCGGTCGTCAGTCTCCAGCCAATCTCTTACTCTCAGCGATCTGTTGTTGCCCTACGCGGCGCACTTTCAGCAAAACCTATTGCAGTCTACTGGGGCGGGGGGAGATGCCACCCGTTGGCGTGAGCCTCGGATGCGCGTAGCGGAACAGCGTCGAGGAACTGAGAACTGACAGCCGAGGGCTGATAGCTGAAGGCTGATAGGTGATAGCGCTCTGCTGAAGACTGACGACTAGAGACTAGCGACTGCCCTACTGCCCTACTGCCTCAGCCCCATCCAGCGCTCCGAAACGACCAGGGAGTTGCCAGGATTCTGCGGGTCGTACTTCACTGACGTGGGCAGTCCCAGCCGGCAGGAGTGCAGGTTGACCCATTGGCGCAGGTAGGTGATGTCCTGCGAGGCTTCGTACGAGACACCCGCGACATCGTACTGGAAGATCAGCATGGTAGAGGTATGGCGGCCGTCGAAGGGCAGTTCCTGCACATCGATGACGGTGCCGTCCGTGATGCGGCCCACGGTATCGAGCCACTCGCGTCGCTTGCGCTCAAGCTCTTCCGGAGTCTTGGGCTTACGCCGCAGCAGAAAATACATACTGCACGCGATGGCCGTGCCACCGAGAAGAAGACTATAGATGCGAAACGGATTCATGACTGAACGGAAGGGACAATACCGAACTTCCCGACACACCAGCATAAGCCGGAAAGCGAAATCGCGGAAGAGGCGGCACGGTTACGAATGTGCAAGCCCGCGGGAAAACCGGTTCATCACTTTTGGCGATCCGCACTCCGGGCGATGGATGACCTGATCACGTCGGACTATCGAGTCTCTTCTCTCCGCCCGGAGGGCGGTCTGAAAGTAGCCCGGGGCTTCAGCGCCGGGGAAGGGCGGCATGACGCGCGCCCCGGAGGGACGCCTGAACAATCTTCCCAAAACCATCCACGCGCCTCGCCTCACGCCCAACATCTCACTCATCCGCGATGGGGTTTCGCAGCGTGCCGATGCCTTCCACCGTAACCTCGACCACATCTCCAGCCACGACCGGCCCCACACCCTTCGGTGTTCCCGTTGCGATCAGATCGCCGGGCAGCAGCGTCATCACCTGCGAGATGTAGCGAATCACGACGTCGAGCGGAAAGATGAAGTCGCGTGTGTTGCCGTCCTGGCGTACTTCGCCGCCCACTGTGGTTTTCACTCCCACGCCCGCCCACGGATCCAGTTCGTCGGTGACTAGCGGGCCAACCGGGCAGAAAGTATCAAAGCCCTTGGCGCGCGTCCACTGGCCGTCTTTGTCTTGCAGGTCGCGCGCGGTGAAGTCGTTCACGCAGGTGTAGCCAAGAATATAGGGGCGCACGTCGTCGCTCTCGCCCAGTTTGTAACAGGGCTTGCTGATGACGACGCCCAGTTCGCCTTCGTAGTCCGTGCGTTCGGAAATCCGCGGTCGCCGGATCGTGCCTCCAGGAGAGTTCAGCGCCGTAGTCGGCTTCAAGAAGATCAGGGGCTCAGTCGGAATGGCGTGCCCAAGTTCAGCGGCGTGCTCGCGATAGTTTCTCCCCACGCAAACGATCTTTGACGGGCGAACCGGAACCGTCAGATCCGCTTCGGTGAGCGGAATGTGCTCCGTGCGCTTGGTGCGCAGGTCGTCCATGTCGCCGCCCACCTCCTCCGGAGGGGTCACGAGCAGGCGCGTGATTTCGTCGCGCCCCGCGACCGATTCGACCAGACCGTAGTGAGCCTCACCGTTCCACTGAAAGCGGCAATATTTCATAGGACATTTATCTAAACACAATCCGGGCGGAGGAAGGGGGACGGAATTAGAGATCTGCGCGGAAATTATGGATTCAGGGTTGCGGAACGCTCTCGCTGGCCTCTTCCGAATGTGCGCTCTCGTTCCCTCGCTCATCCACGGCCGAGACGGAATACTTGTAGGTTGTACCGGCAGCCACATTCGAATCGCGGAACGCCGGCGTCTTCACAAGCTCACTGCTGATTTTGCTCGGCTGGCCGTTGCCTTCCCAGCGGTACACGTTGTACCCAGCTAGATCGGCATCGCTGTCAGGCGCCCAGAGCAGGTCGATGAATGGCGGTTGGCCCGGCCCGGAGAAGACGGCCTGCAAGCCAGTCGGGACGGCTGGCGGATAGACGTCTTTGCTGAAGACTTTTTGCGCGGGAGAATCGTCGCCTTCGGCGCTCGCAAGGTCGACGCATTCGATAGCTTTCGAGATGTCGCTGCCGGGCGGCGGTTGCGGGCAAGGATGCACTCTCGGCTGAAGGTCGATCTGGCTGACAACCGAAATGCGGTACTCGTACTGCTTCTGCCATTCGATCGTCTGATCTTCGTAACGATTGACAGGGCAGGTCACGTCGGCCACTTTCACTTCAGCATTCGTATCTGCCGACTTGCGATAGATACGGTACACGTAGCGTGCGCCGTAAGAATTATCAGGCGGTGTTTCGCAGTTCCAGGTGAGAACGACTCCCTTGGCAGTAACTTCCGCGCGGAAATTCGCAGGCGGCCGCAACGTCGGCACCAGGGCGACCTGCATCTGGTTCGACAGCCCCGCGCTGCGCGCGTTGAGATTCATCGCTTCCACCGCGTAGCTGGCAAGCCGGGTGGGATTCTGTTCTTCCAGTTCCCGCGGCAGGGTATCGACGAAAGTCGCTTCCTGTTCCGACGCCGAAGTACTCTTCGGCTGCGCAGCAACATTCCCGACGGGAGTTCCGCAAGACTTCATCGGAGACTCAAGGCTACGGCAGACGCGCGTGGGACCGGGCTTTCGCACATTCTGCCGGTCCACGGTCTGGACGGGCACCGACCAGTAGAGATAAACGCGATCGCCTTTGCGCACGGCCCGCAGATCATTGGGAGGCTTGGGCAATTCGAGCGAAGGCGGCAGGGGCGCCTGCATGGATGCACAGCCCGCCAGCAGAGCGGCCAGCGCCATAGCAACACTCGCACCAGGCAGATGGCGGGGGAATTTCATGAAAAAAGTGTTTCATTGTCATCCTGAGCGAAGCGAAGGACCTCTGTACTTGCTCGCGACGTGCAAATGCATAGGTCCTTCGCTTCGCTCAGGATGACAAGAGAAGTAGAGCGTAACACGACGCCAATCGTCAGTCGTTCGTCGTTGGTTCTTTGCAAAACCGTAGGAAGGTCGGGCGTATAGACGAACAATGGCTTTGAATCCCTCTGTGTCTCTTTGCCTCTGTGGTGAAAGATTTTCGCTACCCCACCAACTCCTTGGCCGCCTCCCGAAACACCTTCGTGTGCTGGTCGATGTCTTCCTTCGCAGTCATGGGCGACATCAGCGCCATGTTGTGAAACGGCGTAAGCAGGATGCCGCGATTCATGGCGTAGAGGTGCATGAAGCGCTCGAGTTCGAAATCCATCGCGTCGTGCGCTTCGGTACCGTTGCGGGGCGTCTTCGACGCAAACAGATACTCAGCGCGGCAGCCGAGGCGCGTGACGTTCCACGGCAATTCGAATTCCGCAATCGCCTTGGCCACGCCGTCGGTCCAGCGCTCGGCCATCGGGATCATGCGATCGAAAGCTTCCTTGGTGAGAACTTTCTGCAGCGTCGCCTTCATGGCGGCGAGCGAGAGGGCGTTGCCCGCCAGCGTGCCGCCAATGCCGCCTGTGTCGCAGTCTTCCAGGTTCTGGCGATCGGCGATGCACTGCGCGACCTCGGCTGAGAAGCCGTACGCCGCGCCGGGGACGCCGCCCGCGATCGGCTTGCCGAACACCAGGAAGTCCGGCTCGAGGTTTTCGGCGCGCGTGTAACCGCCCGGACCGGCGCAGATGGTGTGAGTCTCGTCGATGATGAGCAGCGTGCCGTGCTTGCGCGTGATCTCGCGCAAGGAGGCGTGGTAGCCGGGATCGGGCAACACGATGCCGACATTAGTCAGAGCGGGCTCGGCCAGTACGCAGGCGATGTCTTCGTTTTTGAGCGCATCCTCGAGCGCGCTGAGATCGTTGAACTCAACCACCGCAGTAGTCACGGCAGGGTCGACGGGAGGCCCGACATTTCCGCGCCGCGCCTTGGCTGCGCCGTCCTCCAGCGTGATGAAGGTTTCGTCCACCGTGCCGTGATAGCACCAGTTGAATACGAGAATCTTCGGGCGCCCGGTGATATGCCGCGCCAGACGGATCGAGAACCGGTTCGCATCGGTGGCGGTCAGCGCGAATTGCCAGAAGGGCAGTCCGAAGCGCTGCTGCAGTTCTTCTCCCACGACGATCGCGTCTTCGCTGGGCAGCATGAGCGTGATGCCGCGCCGCGCCTGCTGCTCGACCGCCGACACCGTGGCCGAAGGCGAATGCCCCGTCATAGCACCGGTATCGCCGAGACAGAAATCGATGTAACGGTGCCCATCGACGTCGAAGAATTCAGCGCCCCGCGCCTCGCGCACGAACGGCGGAAAGGCGCCGGCCCATTTCGCCATCCAGTTCATGGGCACGCCGCCCAGCAGCGACTTGCGCGCGCGTTCAAACAGCGCGGCCGACTTCGGCCGGTCGGCGACAAATTTCTTCTGTTCTCGCTCCATCAAGGACTGCAGGCGGGTGCGCTCGAGAGTTCGCATGGGGCCTCTGGGGTGTGGACAGGGGTGTGGACAGGGCAGTGTAGAGAGATAAGGGCCCGGATGTCTATCTCGAGGGTTCGTATCAGGGCGCGCCTTCAGGCGCGCCGTAAAGGCCGTTCTAACAGCCCCTTCAGGGGCTGTCTGGCCTGAAATGTGCGCTGTATCCCGACAGAGACCGAAGACGCCTACGAGTTCAGCGCTTCCTTGCGAAGCTTGCGGCTCTCGGCCAGCAACGACATGGAGTGCATCAGGTTCTGCAAGGTGATAATGCCGACCAGTCGCTGGTCCTCGACCACGGGAATGATGCTGAGATTTCGCGAGTTCAGCTTGCGAAACGCCGACGCCAGCGACTCCTGCTTCGACGACACTTCGAAAATCCGGTTCATTACCGACTGCACGTAGCCATTGCCTTCCATGCGCAGAGCTTCAAGAATGTTGGCCTTCGAAATCACGCCGACCATGTCCCCACCGCGCACCACGGGGAAATCATCCTGCAGGGTGTGTACGGCCTTGTCGAGGGCATCTTCCAGCGTGTCGGCCGGAGAGAGCGTCGCGAAATCGGTCAGCATGACGTCTTCCAGGTGAACGGTCTCCAGAACTTTCTGGAACACAGCCGACCGTTCTTCCACCTGCGCGCCGATCAGCAGAAAGAATCCCAGCGTAACGATCAAGTAGCTGTCCGGATAGCCGCCCTGAAACAGCAACAGCATGCCGACCACGATGACGAGCATCGCCAGGGCGTGCGCAATCGAGACCGCGCGCCGCGTAGCGGTCGCCAGATCCGTGCGCCGCGAAAACAGTGCGCGCAGCACGTGTCCGCCGTCCATGGGATAGGCAGGAAGCAAATTGAAGAGTCCGAGGTAAAGGTTGGTCCAGACCAGGCTGCGCAACAGGTGATTCGAGTGCACCAGCGGCTTGACCCACAGATGCGCTTCTGGAAATTTCGCGAGCACAATTGCGCCACCCACCAGGGCGATCGCGATATTTACCAACGGTCCAGCGAGCGCGATGCGAACGTCGCGCTTCCACGTCGCCTGCCCGGTCGGCGCGGCAGGCTGGGTATCTTCCAGCAGAGTGATGCCACCGATCGGCAAAAGAATGATCGCCTTGGCATGCAGGCCTTCGCGCATCGCGACCAGTGCGTGCCCCAGCTCGTGAACCACGACCGCACCGAAGATGATGCCCACCAGCCCCAGCACGCGACCCGGCGTACTGTTGCTCTTCATCGACGACTCGGCCATCCAGATGAACGCCAGCAGGAACACAAACGTGAAGTGCACGCGCACTTCCACGCCGAACAGCTTTCCAATCGGGATGGACCAGTTTCGCATAGGGGAATCGGCTGTCAGTTCGCCAGTCCCTACCTCAGTGCGCCTTTGCTAGCGACTAGCGACTGACGACTACCTCTATTCTATATAGTTAGATTCGTTTCGTGAGGATTGCGCTTCGAATTTGCCGTAACGGAAGGACACAGACTCTGAGAGTGATCGCCGGCCAGTACCGCAGCCGTCCGCTCCGTTCGCTGCCGGGGCTGGACATCCGACCGACCGCCGACCGCCTGCGCGAAACGCTCTTTAATGTGCTGACCGGCGGAAATCCGACGGCACTCGAGGGCTCAGCGTGGGCCGACCTTTACGCCGGAACCGGCGCCGTAGGCATCGAGGCGCTTAGCCGCGGGGCAGCGAGCGTCCTGTTCGTGGAGTCGGCGCGGCCATCCGTCCAGTTGATTCAGGAGAACCTTCAATCCTTGAAGATCGACAAGGGCTTCGAGGTCTTTCAAGGGAACGTGGGGAAAGTATTGCGCAGATGGCAGGATCAGTCCGCAACGTTCGACTACATCTTCCTCGACCCGCCGTACCGTATGGAGAGCGAGTATCGCGACACGCTGGAATTCCTGGGACAGTCCACGCTACTGAAGCCGACAACCACGGTGATCGCGGAACACGCGAAGCAGTTTGATCCGATAGAGCAAGCAGGAGACTTAAAGAGGTACCGCAAGCTAAAGCAAGGAGACGCAGCCGTAAGTTTCTATCGCAAGCCGTAAAACGGGGAACGACGGACCGTCGTCCAATTACTGAGAACTGAGAACTGAGAACTGAGAACTGAGAACTGAGAACTGAGAACTGAGAACTGAGAACTGAGAACTGCTCCACCCCTACATCAAAAATTCCTGCGCCCGCGCCACGATCGGATGCTGCAACTCTTGCAGCTCATTCTTCACGCGATTCAGCCCGTAGACGCACTCCTCGAAATTGCGCGACAGGTTGGCGAACAGCGGGGCCACCTTCGCGTATTCGAAGTGCTCGAACTTTGAAACGATGTAGTAGCTTTCCTTGCCGGCCTTCATCCAGTCGACCAGGCTCTCGAGCCGCTGGCGGCGCAGGCGATACTGGTTCACGCTCTCGGGAAACATCCCGGCAAAAAACAAGGTGAAGTCGCCGATGTGCTTGCGCACCTGGCGCTCGCGATCGAACGAAGGCGCAGGCCCGTAAACCGGATCCGATTCCAGCAGCATTTCGCCCACATCGTTCAGCGGACGATTCGCACCATTGCGGATCTTGAACAACTGCTCGGCATCGCAGAACTCGGTGAGCAGCTGCGAGACGTAGGCAACCAGCTGCGGATCGCGGATGCCGATCTCTTCCGCGTAGTGCCGTCCAACCAAATCCGTGAAAAACTGCCGTAACGGATGCGATTCCGGTATCACGTTCATTGGGCCCCCACCATTCGCGACTTGCGCGAAGGTCTTACGGTTGTGACAGACTAATTAACCGACTTCATTTTCGCGCGCAAGTAACTTTTGTAAGCCACTCAAAAAACCGATCACTACTATTTAGAAACACGCAGCCGGAGTCAGAGTTGTACGGCCTTCTCTTGGCACTCGCGGCGCGCGACTGCTAGTAACTATCGCCAGCAACATCAAGCGCTGCATTAGAATCATCGGCCAGGAGGAATTTCGCCTTGCCTAGCGGACGCAAAAACATTTCCAGCGGTACTCCCTGGGAACCGGTGGTTGGTTACTGTAGGGCAGTGCGGGTTGGACCTTACGTGCACGTAGCCGGCACCACCGCGACCGCCGCCGACGGCAGCATCGTCGGCCCGGGCGACGCCTACGCGCAGGCCATGCAGGTACTGAAAAATATTCAATCGGCGCTGGAGAAAGCGGGCGCCAGCATGAAAGACGTAGTTCGCACGCGCATGTTCGTGACCAACATCGCGGACTGGGAAAAGATTGGCCGCGCCCACGGAGAATTTTTCCGCGACGTCCGTCCCGCGGCGACCATGGTCCAAGTCACAGCGCTGATCGATCCCCAAATGCTTGTAGAGATCGAAGCCGACGCCTATGTCGGAGAGTGAAGGTTCGTATCAGAGCGCGCCTTCAGGCGCGCCGAGAAGGCCAGGATGTTGGAGTGCTTGCGCGATGACGACGTGAGCGGTGACGCCGATGCGGCCGCCCTTCGGCTCTGGCAGATCGACTATCGGCACCATTGGTGGAATGGGGATTTTCGCCAGTCATGTATCAGTGTTTCAATGTCGGGATTCTGACCGTGACTGTTGGGCTCTGAAAGTACCTGCCTTTCCAACTAATGCTGTACTCCTTTGTTTCAGGAAAGTACTCGGCGATTGGTAGTGCCTTGCCGAAATCGAAGGTGGACCCGCTTGCAAGCGTTCCGTAGCCTCCGACTGGCCCCGGGCCGTTTCCAAATATCCAACCCGAATCACTCAACTCTTTCCCGTCAATGACGATTTTCCAAGATTCGGGCGCGGTAGTTTGGGCGGTTTCTGAGTCGTTCAACAAGTGAAATTCGACCATCACGCTAGGCTCGCTGTACCCCTGTGTCACCTGCGTCAGTTGAGCAGTAATGCCTGCATGTAGTCCGGTGCAGTGGCTTTGGGATTTAGACTCTTGCGCCCCCGTAACGTGCCACGCAACCAACGCGAGACAGGTCACGGCTGCAATTCTTGGAAGCATTGAGGGAATTCTCATCGCGGATACACCCCCGGAAGCAACAGCATACAATGCGGCTCTCGGTTAACTGATGAGAACAGTCCATTACGCTCATGCCCCCTTCGTCTCAGATTGTGCCGTCAGAGAACACAAATATCCAGTCTTCGGGATTAGACTGCTCCGCAGTCTCTGCCAGTGTTGCGTATGGTGATTTCCCCAGCCCCTTAGCCGCATCTCCGCACATGATGTGATAGCCCAAAAGTTCTTCGCCACTCTGTGACACACGCAACGAAGCGAAAAACGGCTCGACCCACTGTTGCGTTCTTCCCTTCTCGCCCCAGATCATGGAACCCAGAACGCTTAGTTCTTCGTCGGAAACCACCGCCGCCAAACTTGGAAGCACACTATCAACCCAATGGTAGCGACTCCACTTTCCGTGCCCTGCGAGGAGCTGGCCTAGGAGTCGAGCGAGTCCAGAACAAGCAGAACGGAGTTCATGCGCTTCGCATTCGTCTCCTTGTCCTCGAGCACGCAGGTATGAGCGCACGTCCCGAGCGACCACGGATTGCAGCGCATTCTCTTCGTGCGGTTTCGTAGCAGAATCCTCCGCCGCCAAGCCTACATCACAACTGGTGAAATCGGCGTTAGCACAAGCATGCGTCGTTTGTTCGCCAAAATCCGGTTTTCGACATACCGGAGCCCGTATGACCTTCCGGCCACGGCTTGCCGACCGCAAACCCCGCCCATACTCCCGCGCACTCGTCGTACAATCCCCCTCCCGGGAGATTCCCTGATGAAATCTGCAATCGCCGTCATCGCAATCTTTGTCGCATCGCTGTTCGCGCAAGAAAAATCCGCGCCTGCTCCAACCGTCACGGTCATCCGCGCCGGCACGCTCCTCGACGGCAAATCCGATACGCCGCGCCACAACCAGGTCATCATCATCAAAGGCAATCGCATCGAGAGCGTCGGCGACGCCTCCGCGCAAATTCCCGCCGGCGCCACCGTCATCGATCTTTCCAAGGCAACCGTGCTTCCTGGCCTCATCGATTCGCACACGCACATCTTCCTGCAAGGCGAAGACCCTGCCGAGGGCGGATACGACGCGAACATCCTGAAGTATCCCGCCTCGCTCCGCGCTGCCCGCGCCACCGTTTCCGTGCGCCGCGCACTGGAGCAAGGCTTCACCACGCTGCGCGACGTGGAAACCGAAGGCGCCGGCTACGGCGATGTCGGCATCAAGCAGGCCATCGAAGGCGGATACATTCCCGGGCCGCGCCTGTTCGTCGCGACGCGCGCCATCTCGACCACCGGCGGATACAACCTCGAAGGCTACGCGCCGGAGTTGATCATGCCGAAGGGCGCGCAGATCGTCGACGGCCCCGTCGAAGCCCGCAAGGCGGCGCGGGAACAACTCGACCACGGCGCCGACTGGATCAAGGTCTACATGACTCACCGCTCCTGGGTCGGCAAGAATGGTGAACTCGTTTCGCAACCCACGCTCACGCTCGACGAGCTAAAGGCCATCGTCGACGAAGCGCACGGTTGGGGCAAGAAAGTAGCCTGCCACGCGTACAGCGGCATCGGCTTGCAGCGCGCGCTCGATGGCGGCTGCGACTCGATCGAGCACGGCCTGCAGATCACCGACGCGCAGATCGCGCAAATGGTGAAGCAGGGCACGTGGTACTGCCCGACCATTGCCGTCTATTACACCGACTGGGCCGCGCCCGACACGGACGCGGGCAAGCGCGATCGCCTGCGCGCCTCCGTGCATGAAGAGAGCTTCCGAAAAGCGATGAAGGCCGGCGTGAAAATCGTATTCGGCACCGACATCGGCGGCATCCCGTGGAACCAGCCCATCGCACAGGAATTTCCGCAGATGACGAAACTCGGCATGACCCCGGCAGACGCGCTGCGCAGCGCCACCTCGCGCGCCGCCGAAATGCTCGACATGACCGGCCAGATCGGCGTGCTAGCGCCCGGCGCCTACGCCGACGTGATCGCGGTCGCAGGCGATCCGCTACAAAACATCGAAGAACTTGGGCGCGTGCAGTTCGTGATGAAAGACGGACAGGTCTTCAAGAACGAAATGCGGTAGCGGCAGGTAGCTGATGGCGTGGCGAAGTAGTGGCTGATAGTAGTGGCTGATAGTAGTGGCTGATAGCTAGTAGTTGGTAGCGGATGGCCAAGCCTTTGGGAAGGGCACGGCTTTAGCCGTGCCGAAAAGTGCGCCCTCAAGGAGCGGCTTCAGCCGCTGAGGTACTCATCTGGCCGACCACCATCGACCAACGCCCTCGCCAAATGGCCATCCTCGCCAGATTCTCTTGACTTCACCATCCCGAGGTTCATAATTCCACAATCTTTCTGCTCCAGCTCGGTCGGAGGTCTCTTATGAATCTCTTGCAACTCTGCGATCCGGAAGTCGCCGCCATTCCTGCGGAAGCGACCGTGGCCGACGCCATCCACAAAATGCTCGACTATCACGTGGGCGCCGTGGGCGTCGTCGATCAGGAAGGCCGCGTCGCCGGCATTTTTACCGAACGAGACGTTCTGCGGAAATTCTCCCTGACCGGGCGCGCTCCCGAGTCCACTCCCGTTCGCGAGCTCATGACCACCCCGGTCGAAATGGCCACCGAGCAAACCGGTCCGGGCGAAGCCATGGCCACCATGATCGAACGCCACTTCCGCCATCTGCCGGTCGTCGACAAGAACGGTAAACTTCTCGGGATGCTTTCCATCCGCAACCTGCTCGAGTGGCGTATCGACGCACTTACGCAGGAACTGGATTCGCTCGAACAATACGTCAGCAACGACGGCCCCGGCGGCTAACCCGCGAATCGCCAGCGCATCTTTAGCGCGATCAAACTCGTAGCCAAGGCGAATTTGTAGCGCCGGCGTCCCGCCGGCAGTCGGGAGGGCGTCTCGCCCTCCCAGTCTCAACTCCGACGAATGCCCGATCAATCCGCATCGAACAAGACGATTGCCATCACGCGCATCGCGACCGGATTCCTCTTCCTGCTCTTCGGCGAATACAAAGTCGCCGGCCCGGCCTTCGCGCACGGCGACTTTCAAAAATACCTCGAAGGATTCATCAAGACCGAAGCCGTCTCCTTCTACCGTCCCGTACTCGAACACATCGTCGCCCCTCACGCCGTGTTCTTCGGATACGCGGTCGGGATTCTCGAGCTCTGGATCGCCGCCTCGCTCATCTTCGGCATTTTCGTGCGCCCAACTTCCATCGTCGGCGCGCTCTTCATGCTGAACATCACGCTCTCGACCTGGTGGGGCGCCGGACACGGCGTCGCGCTGTGGCGCTACTTCGGCGCCGAACTCGATACCATTCCGCTCATCCTCCTGTTCGTCATCTTCTTTGCCAGCGACGCAGGCAAAGCCTGGGGAATCGACGGCGTCCTGCGCAAGCGGCTTTGAAAACTCGCATTGCTCTGATATTTCCGTTATCCTTGCGCCCGCGTTTTTTCAGGAAAATAAAAAATATGCTGCTCACGTCCAAACCCATTCCTTCGCTGAAGTTGCGTCTCTCTCCTGCTGATCACACGGCCTTCCTGCCTTCGTTGAGCGCCGCGCAGACAAATCCGGCCGCGCCGCCGCACCGCGTGGTCATCCGCGCCGGCCGCCTGCTCGACGTCAAATCGGGCAACATGCTGACCAATCAGACCATCGTCATCGAGGGTGACAAGATCGTCAGCATCGGTGCCGCTACCGATGCCAAGCCCGACTCGAATACGCAGGTCATCGACCTTCCCAACGCCACCGTGCTTCCCGGCTTGATCGACTCGCATACCCATCTGACCGGCGATCCAAAGGACTTGGGATATGAAAGCCTCGGCATTTCATTCCCACGCGAAGCGCTTACGGGAGCCAAAAACGCGCGGGTCACGCTCGAAGCCGGCTTCACGACCGTGCGCAACGTGGGCGCCGGAGGCTACAGTGACATCGCCTTGCGCGACGCCATCAACGACGGCGATGTCCCCGGCCCGCGCATTCTGGCCAGCGGTCCGCCACTGGGCATTACCGGCGGCCATTGCGACGATAACCGGCTTGCCCCGGAGTATCACGCGACCGAACTCGGCGTCGCCGACGGTGTGGACGCGGTTCGTCACAAAGTGCGCGAGAACATCAAGTATGGCGCCGATGTGATCAAGATCTGCGCGACCGGCGGAGTCATGTCGAAAGGCGACGACCCCAACGCCTCGCAGTACACCCGCGAGGAAATGAAAGCCATCGTTGAGGAAGCGCACCGCCTCGGGCGCAAGGTCGCTGCCCACGCGCACGGCGCCGAAGGCGTTACCTGGGCATCGGATGCAGGCGTGGACTCGATCGAGCACGGCCATCTGATGGACGACAATTCCATCGCCACTCTGAAAAAGAATGGCACCTACCTCGTCCCGACGCTCTACCTGATGGATTGGAACCGCGAGAACCTCGGCAAGCGCAAAGCGCCTGACTACATCGTAAAAAAGATGCAGTCAGTCTCGGCCGTCGGGCAGGCCAACGTGAAGAAGGCCTTCGCAGCCGGAGTCAAGATCGCGTTCGGCACCGATGCCGCCGTCTACCCGCACGGCCTCAATGCCCACGAGTTCGCCGTCTACGTACGGCTGGGCATGACTCCGCTGCAGGCCATCCAGACAGCTACCCTCAACGCCTCCGACTTGCTGGGATGGTCCGCCAAGGTCGGAACGATCGAGCCCGGCAAGTGGGCCGACATCATCGCCGTCGATGGCGATCCGTTGAAAGACGTGACCACGCTCGAGCAGGTGAAGTTCGTGATGAAAGGCGGCGCGGTGGTCAAGAACGCCTACGCCAAGTAAAAAAGTTAGGGATCCTGTTCCGTGAGCCTCCGTGCCCTCTGTGGTCGAAACTATCGACAGGAGTTCCCGATGAAGAAATTCTTGATGGCTGCATGTGCCGCTGCATTGTGCCTGACGGTTTCTGCCGGCAAGGTTGCCGGTGCGCCTGCTTCCACCGACAAAGATCAGATCATTCAACTCGAGCGCGATTGGGTGCAGTCTTGGGTCACCATGGATGCCGCCGCCAACGACCGGATCATCGCAGATGATTTCCTCGGAACCGAGCCTGACGGCAAGCGCGTCACGAAGGCTGACATGATGAAGGAGTTGAAAGCCGATCCCACGCTGGCCTCCAATCATCTCAACGAAGACGACCTCACCATTCGGTTTTACGGCGACACGGCCGTCGTCATCGGCAGCGAGAGTTGGAAACTGAAGAAAAACGGCGAGACGGGCCGCTACATCTGGACTGACATTTTCGTGAAACGGAATGGCAAGTGGCAGGTGGTGGCGTCCCAGGATATGGAAAAGCCCGACCCGTAAGGCTCTTCTTTGCGTCCTTTGCGTCCCTTCTTTGCGAGCTTTGCGGTTAAAGGGCTCTCTCTTAGCGCGTCACGCCTCTCGCAAGATGCCCGTCCGGCGGGCGAGGACGCCCGCCGCTCCATCGAATCATTTTTCCGATCCAGATTGGCTTGGGATGATGTGTGGGGCGGACACTCCTGTCCGCCTAACGCGG
Organism: uncultured Acidobacteriota bacterium; assembly: GCA_963745435.1. Classification (GTDB taxonomy): domain Bacteria; phylum Acidobacteriota; class Terriglobia; order Terriglobales; family Acidobacteriaceae; genus Gp1-AA133. The sequence goes on from CAVUXK010000020.1 coordinate 100,476, forward strand.
CCCGTGCTGGAACCCACAGTCCTTCCAGAGTTTCTCCCACCACCACATCCCGGCGCTAGCCTTGACGGGCAGCGGGTAGCCCAGTTGATGCGCCAGCATGCAGATCTGCCCACGATGATGCGAGTCGTGCGCGATCATAAACGCAAACATCGCGGCCCCTGCAGGCCAGGGCTTGGCCCAACCGTCGCGCAGGAATTCCGGCACGCGGCTCTCCGGCACCGCTCAAGGCTTCCGCCAGCATCTCTGAGCAACGCAGAGCGCTCTCGGTGAGGGCCGCTGCCACCTGACGCTGCGTGCAGCGCGTGCGATCAAGTTGCGCCGGCAACTTAATGTGCGGAGCTGAGAGCCTCAGCCATTTGCGCCGCATGTTGTGCATGTGGGAGAAGATCGCCGCGATCGTGCGCGCGTTTCTGCCGTCGGGCTTCGCTCGCCAGGCACGCGGATCGAGGTGCTCGAGGATGAGTTGGTTCATCCGGTCGTTGACGGCGTAGCTCTCGACCAGGCTCTGGCGAATCTCGGGCTGCCCAACATTGGATCGCTTCCGCATCGCAACTCCGGGAAGCCGCGGGCTCGCACTAGACAGTGAAGGCGGCTTTTTGCTCCGGAGAGATTGTCGGGTGCGCAGCTTGGAACGTCAATCGCGGAGAAATTTTGATCGGACAGGAGTGTCCGACCCACATTCGTGTGCAGCTCGCAACGACAAAGGCCGGCTGCGAAGCCGGCCTTCTCTAACAAATCCTTCACGCGAACAAAACTACTTCTTGGGAGCGATCGCGTCCTTGGCAGCCTTGGCCAGATAAAACTTCGCAGTGGTCTTGGCCTTGATCTGGATCGGTTCGCCCGTCTGCGGATTGCGTCCCACGCGAGCCTTACGATGCACCTTCTTCAGGCGGCCCAGGCCGGGAACTACGAACAGCCCGTTCTTCTTGGTTTCCTTAATTGCGGTGTCAGCAAGATGCTCCAAAAACGCCGCGGCGGTCTTGTTGGGCGTCTCGAGCTTTTCCGCAAGGTGACGCACCAATTGTGTCTTGGTCATACCTGAAGCCATGAATCCTCCTCAATGGAACTACTTGGTTTGTTGCGATAGGCGCCATCTTATACCACTCGTCCTGTGGAAAAATAGCGTTTCAGCCGCATTTTACGCGGTTTTTATTGGGGGAGGGGCCCAGAAAGGCACGGAAATCGCCTATTTCGTCAATCTGGCTCTCCGAACCCCACCAGCCAAGCAGGTTTGGCCGTATCCGCGGCCGGGTCCGGAGGAGTCAACTCCGCCCGCGGTGAAATGCCATAATGGTGACGTGAGCTGCGCCATCTGCGAAACCCGGAAAGAAAAGCGTTTCTGCCCAGCCATTCACGGGCGCATCTGCCCGCAGTGTTGCGGCGAACAACGCGAAGTCACGCTCGATTGCCCGAGCGACTGTCAGTATCTACTGCAGGCGCGCGAGCATGAACGAGCGCACTACGGCGAGAACCTCGATCCCGCCGCGCTGTTTCTGAAAGTCGAAGTGGGAGACCAATTTCTTTACGAGCACGAACACCTGGTCATGGGCCTGAGCTTTGCGCTGGCCCGCGCCGCCGACAAGGATCGCGCGCTCACCGACCGCGACGTGCTGGCCGGCATATCGACGCTGGCGCGCAGCTACGAGCGGCTCGTCAACTCGGGCCTCCATTACGACGAGCCGACCCAGGGCATCGCGCAACAGGCCGTTGCCGCTGAGTTGCAGACCATGATCAAGGAATATCGCGAAGCGGAAGTGAAGCACACGGGCTACTCGCGCCTGCGCGATTCAGAGTTATTGAAGGCGCTGGTGTTTCTGGTTCGCATGGGTTACGGCCGAACGCCAGGACGTCCAAAGTCGCGCGCATTCATTGATTTCCTGAAAGCGCAATTCCCCGAGCGAGAGTCAGCGCTCAGCTCCGCAGGCCAACCGGCCAGCCGGATCATCACTCCTTAGTCCTCTCGGTAACACCGAGTTTGCGGACGGCCTGTCCAGTAGGCAGCGCGGCGAGCAGCTCGCGCACCGTCTTCTTAAGCGCGGGATGCCTCGCCTCGGGCGCGATCTCGGCCAGCGGCTCGAGGACAAATCTCCGTGAGGCGAGGCCGGGGTGGGGAATCTTCAGGCCTTTCTCATCCACGATCGCGTCTTCGAAAAGCAGGATATCGATATCAATATTTCGAGGTCCTTTCTCCTGCGTGCGCTTTCTTCCCATCGCCCGCTCGATGGCGAGCGCGGTCTGAAGAAGTTCGTTCGGCGTCTTGTCAGTGTCGAGCGCAACTGCGCAGTTCAGGAACCAGGGCTGGCTGGTGAATTCCACAGGCTCGGTCTCGTAAAAGGAAGAAACCGCAACGACCTTCCCGGCTTGGGACAGCCGGGTGATGGCCTCGCGCAGGTTTGTTGCACGGTCCCCGGTATTCGATCCCAGCGATAAGTACGCCCGTTTCTTCATGGAACGAACAGTTTCGAGCTTTGTCCACCCACCTCGCCACAAAAATCGGCAGCGCGCCGGAGTGGCCGAATGGACACGTGCGAACGGCAAAGCGGACGAGAGAAGGGACAATTACCTTCGTGCCTTTAAGACCGCGCTCGCGGCGTCTAAAGTAGACAGCATGAACCTGGAGTCATTGTTGGTCTGTCGCGACGCGGAGGTTGTGCGAGTGCTTCGACCAACGCTCGAGAAGTTGTCGATCGAGGTGGAAGTCTCCGCGGCCGCCCGCTCGGGTGCCGAGATTCTTTCTTCGGCCAAGTTCGACGCGGTCATCATCGATTGCGATGACTTGCAAGGTGGCGTCGATGTCCTGCGCGCCTTGCGTGGAAACTCCAGCAACAAGACGTCGGTGTCGTTTGCCATTCTGAACGGCAAGACCACCACCCAGCAAGCGTTTGAGATGGGCGCGAACTTCGTTCTGCAGAAACCCATCACGACCGCGGGAACCTTACGCTGTTTCAATACCGCCATGAGTTTCATGGTGCGCGAGAAGCGCCGCTATTTCCGCTGCCCACTTGAAATGCCTGTGAAGCTTGTGTTCAAGCAGGGCGAGGAACTGAAGGCCACCGCCACCAATCTCAGCGAAGGTGGGATGGCCATTCACTTCGATGGCACCCTGACCAAGAACGCGGTCGCCACAGTGCAGTTCACTCTGCCTGGCACGAAACATCCGATGGAACCCAAAGTCGAAGTTGCCTGGGCCGACGGTCTCGGGCGCGCCGGCATCCGGTTCCAGGATGTTCCCGATAGCTCGCGCGAGCAGCTCGAGAAATGGATCATGAAGCGGCTCGAGTCCATCAGCCATCCCGGGCTATAAAACCATCTTCAACCACAGAGGACACAGAGGAGCACTGAGGTTCACGATTCCTCTGTCCTGCGCTGTGTCCACCGTATTAGAGGATTTTTGTATTAGAGGCCTTTGATTTCTCTGATCGTGCCCCGCGGTGTCTCATCGAAGCCTGCTTCTGGGTACCAATCTAACGACTTGTCCGATGTTGCTGTCCTTCCGCATCCTCATGTATCCCTCAATTTCAGGAGTATGGCCTGTGGCTACGTTTGCCTACGATGTGAAAATTGCCCGCGTGCAGCGCACGCTGCGCTGGCTGGAAGAAGATGCTTCCCTGTTGTCGCTGCGCGTGCGCGACCTGTCGCCCGAGCGCCAGAAGGTCGCGAAGACTTTCGCCGCCAGCATGATTGACCAGACGCGCGCGGAATTGGACCGGCTGATGCAGGAACGGACGCAGGAAAGTGAAGAGGAAGCCGCACCCTGCGAGCCCGCAGACTAGCGATAGACCCTGAGACCTGACACCCAAGGTCCGACACCCGAGAGATCAGGCGCCAGATTTTGTAGCGCCGGCATCTTGCCGGCAGTCGCGAGGGCGTCCCGCCCTCGCTGGCGGGCTCCCGCCCGCAGCGCCGGAGTGCCGCCCTGTCGGGGCTCGGCGGGGGATTGGAGCCTACCCAGTGCTTACGCACTGGGCTATCCTATGCCGCCGCTGCGCGGCTCGATTGTTGCGTCCGGAATTTTGACAGGACACTTAACCCCAATGCCTAAGACGCCAGACCCTAAGACCGGGACGCCAAGACTCAAAACCTAAGGACCTAAGACCCAGACCCAAGGCCCGACACTTGAGGCCCGACACCTGAGACATGAAACCTGACACGGCAGGTCGAGACGTGGGTTTCGTTTGTGAGCGACTGAACAACCAGTAGCGAGTTGCTAAACTGGGTGCTCAACCAGATCTGCGGCCGCCTGACCCGCGGTCTCCACGGATTCTTCCACGGAAGTTTCTTCCCACAGAGTTTTGTCGCGAAGCAGCCGCGATACCAGGGCCGTATGCATGGCATGGCCGGCGCGGTCGGCGACGATGTTGCCCAGAATCTGCTTCCCTGCCAGCGCCAGGTCTCCGATCAGGTCCAGCACCTTGTGCCGCACGAATTCGTCCTGGTAACGCAACGGCGGATTCATCAACCCGTCGGGCGTCAGCACGATGGCGTTCTCAGTCGAAGCTCCGCGAATCAGGCCCTGTTGGCGCATGGCGTCGGCTTCGTGCAGAAATCCAAAGGTGCGGGCGGGCGCGATCTCGCGCAGGTAGTTGCCGTCGGAAAGATCCACGCGGAAAGTCTCGCGGCCAATCAGCGCATGCGGGAAGTCGATGGTGTAGGAGACCGAATAAGTCTCGGCGGGATAGATGGCGATGAACTTGTTGCCTTCGCGCAGTTCCAGTTCGCGCCGGATGCGCATGTAAGAACGCGGCCGCCGCTGCTTGCGGATGCCGGCTTTCAGAATCAGGTCGACAAACGGCCGGGCGCTGCCGTCGAGGATGGGCAGTTCCAGGTTGTCGAGCTCGACGATGGCGTTATCGATGCCGGTGCCGATGAAGGCGGAGAGCAGGTGCTCGGTGGTGGAGATCAGCACGCCTTTCTTCATCAAGCTGGTGGCGTAGCTGACGCGGGCCACGTTGCGGCCGGTGGCTTCGACTTCGAAGTCGTCGAGGTCGGTGCGGCGGAAGACGATTCCGGAACCAGGCGGCGGCGGGCAGAATCCGAGGTGAACAGGTGCGCCGCTGTGAAGGCCTACCCCAGTACAATCAACAGCCGCACGAATTGTCTGTTCCTGTCTCAATCGGGAGGGCTGAATCTAGTTGATCCAGTTAAGCTTACAGCCGGGGGCGAGTTTTTCGATGTGGTAAATCTGCCACACTCCCCGGTCGGAATGGCCCCGTTTTGGGCCGACCCACAGCTATGTGATTGATGGGTGGGTGGATAGCTGGGACCACAAATGTGGGCGTCCGAGGGAAGCGGAGTAGTACATGGCCTGACGCAAAGGCGAGCGCACGGCACGCAGCCCGGGCTTATTTCTTTCTGGGCGGCAAGGTGTTCGGATCGTAAGTCGTCTTTGCGTCGAACAGAGAATCGTTCAACGCGTCGTTGTAAGTGACGTTGTTGAGAAAACGCTGGTTCGACATTTCTCCGTTGTAGAAGCGAGTGACGCTGTAGGGCGTCATGATGCCTTGGGTGGGCCGGTAGGCATCGTAGAGTTCTTCCTCCGTGTTGCGGAGATTGTCGGTGGGATCGCGCCAGGTAAAAGATTTCTTCAGCGGGAGGTGCGTGGTGGTGTCGAGGTACAGCGTCACGCTATCGTTCTTGGCGTTCATGATGCTCACCTGATCGGCTGGCTTGTTAGCGGCGACTGCGGGGCCATCGTAGAAGAAGGCGACGCCCGGCTCGTTGATCCACTTGCGTAGAACCAGTTCGAGCGAGTGGTCGCGGCGGCGCAGGAACTCGTTGAGCGCTTTGTCGTCGAGCGCGGCTGTGCCCTTGAACGTGACTTCGAATCCTTTGTCGCCGCTGTAGACGTAGGCGACGTCGCGCTGCTTGGTGAGTTCGATGCGCTCGCGATCCGGAAACTTCACGAAGCGCCAGAAAAGAGTGCCGGCACTGGTGGCCTCGCCACGATGGAAGCTGTAGGTGCGTCCCTGCTGGCTAATGTTCTGCGAGTTGAGATACGCCGAGCCACCCAGCGCCTGGATCGCTTGATCGATCAGCGCCTTGGCCTTGGCGGAGTTCTCCAGCGGGGCAGGCGCGCTTTGAGAAGGTGGAACCACCGGCGTTGTCCTGGGCGGCGGCTGGCGTGATAGCGCAAAGGCTAAGAATCAATATCGAGAGTAAGAGGCGCATGCTTTCCTTAAATTAGACGCGGAAAAGGGCGCGAATGCTGTACGGCGCCGGGCGAGCGTCGTTCATCCTGCCAAAACCGCGCCTCCATTGACGTTAAAGACTTCGCCGGTAATGAAGGCGGCGTGTTCGGTGCACAAGAACAGGATCGGCGCCGCGATCTGCTCGGGCGTAGCGACACGGCCTACCGGAATGGTTGCGAAAATCTTGTCGCGCGTGATTGGATCGTTCAACGCGGGTTCCGACATCTCGGTTCCCACCCATCCTGGCGCCACGCAGTTGACCAGGATTCCATCCTTCGCGAGTTCGGTAGAGAGCCCCTTCACCATGCTGATGAGAGCGCCCTTGGTGGCGGCGTAGTCCACGTGATACGCCTCTCCGCGCTGCGCGGCGGTCGAACTGACCAGCACGATGTGTCCGCCGTCGCCGGTGCTGAGCTTACGCTGCTTTTTCATTTGTGCGACGGAATGGCGGATCAGCGAGAACACGCTATCGAGATTGACGGAGACCGTGCCGCGCCACTGAGCGTCGCTCATCTCGTCGACGGGTGCGTCCTTGGGCGGCCAGATCCCGTGGTTGACGACCAGGATGTCGAGACGCCCGAACCGTTTGATCGCTTCAGCTACCAGATCTTTAGCAGAATCAAGGCCGCTAAGATCGCAGGCCACGGCGGCGGTGCGGGCTGCGCCGCACTCCGCGACCAGCGCGTCGGCTTGAGTTTTGGCGCTCTGATAATTGAACAAGACTTTTGCCCCGGCGGCCGAGAACATGCGGACCGCGGCCGCGCCGATCCCGCGCGAGCCTCCGGTGATGAGAGCGACCTTTCCTTCCAGGGAGAGAGAAACCGGCATGTGTCTAGTTTCAGGGCTGGCGGCAAAAATTGGCAAGTCGGGGCGTGCTGCTCGTTGTGTGATTGCTGGCAAACAGGAGTGTCCGACCCACAACGGTTTGCCTACCCGATTTTGTTTGTATCAGGGCGCGGCTTAAGCCGCGCCGTAAGTTTCCTTTTCCTCCGGCCCCCTTCAGGGGCTGCTTCTGTTTTCATCGCTTGTTAAAGCGATTGGAGTGATCACTCCCGCTGCGGGTACGGTTCACGCATGCTATGAGCCCTGTATGACTCAGTAGCGGGTGAGTCGGCCTGCGCCGCATCAGATGTTCGCCCGCGCTCCCAAGGGGTGCACGCCCGCGATAAGGGTCCGCGCGGTTCTGCCTAGGACACGCGGAACGTCGCCATCTCTGGCCTAATTTTAGGATAGCAATTTGGGTGGGGAGATTGTGACAGGGTGGGGAAGTTTATATTTCGCTTGGATTGATGGAGATGGATGTGATTTGTGACGTGGGTGGGGCTTGACAGGTGATGGGGATCACAGGAGATTCAGTTCTCAGTTCTCAGTTCTCAGTTCTCAGTTCTCAGTTCTCAGGCGACTTGGGTTTTGTAGCGCCGGCATCTTGCCGGCAGTCGCGAGGGCGTCCCGCCCTCGCCTGGCGGACTTACGCCCGCGTCGCCGGGGTGCCGCCCCTTACGGGGCTCCCAGTCGGGTGGGGCGCCTACCCAGTGCTTACGCACTGGGCTATCCTATGCCGCCGCTTCGCGGCTCGAGTATGGCGCAAGTGAGCTTGACGGGAAACTTGACCCCGATCCCGAAGACCCCAGGCCGAAGATTGAGGCTGGCACTGACACCCGAGGCCTAAAACCCGAAACCCAAAACCCAAGACCCAAAACCTGAAACTTGAAACCTTGCTCCTAATCCCCCAGGCTAGGGGCTTTGCCTGTCTTTAGCTGGCGCAGCAATACGCGGACTAGCATGCCGTCGTAGCGGGTGCCGCTTAGCTTTTCGATTTCGGTCAGGGCTTGCTCGGTGGTTTTCGCTGCGGCGAAGCCGCGCTCGGTGGTCATGTTCGCGAAGGCGTCGGCCAAGGCGACAATGCGGGCCCAAATCGGAATTTCTTCGCCGCGCAAGCCGTTGGGATAGCCGCTGCCGTCGAAAGCTTCGTGGTGGTGCTCGACGGCTTTCTGAAGCATTACGCTGCCCGGGATGGTGGCCACGATTTCGGCGCCGATGCGCGCGTGCTCCTTCATGTGCGCAAATTCCTCTTCGTTGAGCGGGCCCTGCTTGGTGATGATGCGCTCGGCCACGAAGATCTTGCCTACGTCGTGCACCTTTGCGGCGAAGACCAGTTCGACCAGTTCGTCGGGAGGAAGGGCGAGTGCGCGGCCGATGAGTTCGGTGTAGCGTCCGACCATTTCACCATGGCCGGCGGCGTGGAATTCACGCGATTCGCCGGCGCGCGCCAGCGCCTCGATCGACTCCTTCAACACCTGCACGTTGCAGTCTTCACCGCAAAGCCGCTGCAGGGTGGAAGTCAGGTCTTCGAGATCCTTGGCGCGCGAGCGGTCTTTCTGCAGGAAACCCTCGATGTAGGTGGAGAGCTGCTGGCGCTGCGCGGCGATGTTTTCTCCGTCGCCGAATTCCTCGACCATCGAAACGCGGTTGCCGCCTGTGTGCTTGGCGGCGTACATGCCGGCATCGGCGACACGAATGATGTCCTCGGCGGAGAAGCCGTGCGCCGGGAAGCTAGCCACGCCGAAGCTCCCCGAAATGTGGTGTTCGGCCAGCATGGCGTCCTGCGCCAGCCACAGACGCAGGCGCTCGGCGAGCGCGTGGGCCTGATCGATACTGGTCTCAGGCATCAGGATGACGAACTCGTCGCCACCATAGCGCGCGACTACGTTCGACTGGCGGCAGCGTTGCTCAAGCAGGCGGCCGACCCTCGCCAGCACGAGATCACCTTCGAGGTGGCCGAACGTATCGTTAACTTCTTTAAACTTGTCGAGGTCGATGAGCACGACCGAGAACGGCCGGCCCGAACGCGATGCGCGCTTCCATTCCGACGACAACGCCTCCCAGAAGAACCGCCGCGTCTTGATGCCCGTGAGCCCGTCAGTGATGGATTGCTGCTGCAGTTTCTGGAAAACGAACGTATTGTGCAGGGCGGTCGCCAGCAAGTCGGCGAGGGTGCTCATGATGAGGACGTCCTGCGACGAGAAGGCGTTTTCTTCACGACTCTCGACATTCAGAACGCCCAGTAGCGACTCGCCGTACGTGATGGGGATGCACAGCACGGCGCGCGAGTCGGGCAGCACGCCGATTACGTGCCCGTCGCCCGCATTCTGCACGAGGGCGCGTTCATTCGAGCGCGCCACTCGGCCAACGATTCCAATGCCGAGGGGAATGCGCTTGCCGCGGGACTGCGCAGTGGCGCCCGCTTCCGCCCTGATTTCGATTTCCTTGGTGACGTAGTCGAGAATGCCGATGCCGATGTGGTCAAACTGAAAAGTCTTCTGGATTTCGGCCACGATATCGGCCAGCATCTGCTCGGCGTCTTCGCTCGAGATCGCCATTTTCGAAATGTTGTTGAGGAAGCTGAGTTGCTTGGAGCGGCGCAGTTCCTCGGCGAACAGGCGGGCGTTCTCTACCGCGACCGAGAGCTGATCGACAGCGGTCTGCATGACTTCGAGATCGCGCTGCTGAAACACGTATTCGTGCTCGGTATTCATGGCCACCATGGCACCGGCGGGGCGGCCGCCGAGCATGATGGGCGCGCCGCAGAAGCATTTCGCCGCGCGCCCGCCCACCTGCACCACGCCCAGGCGCTCGCGCGTCTTTTCCAGATCGGAGCGTATGAGCAGAGCCTGGCCGGTGCGGATGATCAACTCAGTGAGGCCGTTGCTCACTCGGCGCGAGCGCTTCGGCAATACCTGGTTGTTCTCGGTTTCCAGCTCAAAGCAGATCTGATCGCCTTCCTGGAACGCGATGTAGAAGTCGCTGGTATCGAAGATCTGGCCGAGTTCTTTCTGAATGGTGCGCAGGATCTCGTCCTGATCGAGGCGCGAGCTGATGGCCTGGCCGATCTGGGTCAGCAGTTCGTACTCTTTGGTGCGGCGCTGCGCGTCGTGCATGACGACGTAGTTTTCGAGCGTGAGGCCGATCTGCAGAGCAAGGCCGATCAGCAGGCGCAGGTTCGAGGAACCGAATACGCGCAGCTCGGAGTGCGGAAAAAGGATGACGCCGAAGTTGTGTTCGCGGGTTTGCAGGCTGACTGCGGTCAGGTGGCGGATGTGCTCTTCGGCAGCGACACGTTTGAAGTCTTCGAACTTGCCGCCCGGCAATGCCGGCAGGGGCTCAGTCATCTCCGGCATGTTGCGGAAGGTGAAGAATCCGCCGCGGCGGTAGGCGAGTTCCACGATGTACTCGCCCGCGCCCGTCTTTTCGAGCTTCTGAATGATTTCGGGCGAGAATCCGCGCTGCACCGAGGGCAAAACTCCGCGCCATTGTTCGGCGATGCAGATCACCGCTTTGCGCGTGGGCAGCGGACTGATCAGGCGGTCGAGCACGGCCGTCATGCTGGGGACCAGGTCTTCGGCGGAGAGCAGCCGGCGCGGATCGACGCCCAGGGTGGAGAAGGCAAGCGCATTTTCCTGCACGGCGTTGCGCTCGTTCTCAAACAGCACCATGACCATGGCGATGCCGAGCAACATCTGCGGCAGCGGGCCGAGCATGTGCCCCGCGTTTCCGAGAACTTCGGAGTATGGGCTAACGAGTTGTCCGACAGCCATCAGGCCGCCCCAGAGCGCGAGGGCGAGAGCCAGCATGCGGAACGCGAGCGAATTGCGGCGGTGCGCGAAGAGGTAAAAACGCATCGAGCAGTAGAGCAGCAAGCGCTGCGATGCCAATTTCCAGGCGCACATGCGGCAGCGTCTTCAGATCATCTTGAAAGACGCCATTCACGTAGTGGGTGTGCAGGCTCCAGATCGCAAGACCGACGCCGGCCACGGCGAGCGCCACGTCGTACCAGCGCAGCCGGAAGCGCTCGCGCATCAGCCGGGTCGAGACGAACAGGCACAGCGCCATCACGACGATCAGCAGGGAACTCGCCAGGTAGACCCATGCCGATGGCTGGCGGAAGTTCCATGCGTCCAGGCCGAAGTGCAGCGAGTAGGCTCCCCAACCCAGTTGCCACGCGCGGAAGTACGGCTGCCGGCTCTGCTCGTAGAGGTAGGTGAAGACGAGGAACAGCAGCAGGGCCACGATCCCTGGGAGGATCACCGTATTGCTGGCAAGGCCGTTCATGGCGCGCAAAGCCGCTCCGGCGGCTGATTAACCACAAAGAACGTGGGGAACTTCGGTGAAAACATCGTTTCACAGCGCGCAGCAGCAACTCAATACGATTTCAGTACAGGGGGGTGTGGAAAGCTGAGTCGTCTTGACGACGAGGGAGCGGTGGCTTGACGCTGGTTTTCGCGAGCCCGTAACATGAAGCCTTCATGCCTGATCCCTCTAGCTCCCTCAAAAAAGACGACTTATCTGCGTCCGCGACCGCGGGTGCGCTTCGCCCCGTCGCCCACCGGCTTCCTGCATGTGGGCAGCGCGCGCACGTTCATCTTCAACTGGCTCTACGCCCGGCGGAACGGAGGGACGATGGTGCTTCGACTCGACGACACCGACGTCGAGCGCAATACGGATGCGTCGGTCAACTCGATTTTCGAGGGCTTGAAGTGGCTCGGTCTTGGGTGGGACGAAGAGTACAAGCAGTCGGAGCGGCTGGCACTGCACCAGAAAACGGCCTGGGCGATCTTTGAGAAGGGCCTGGCGTATCGCGATTTCACGCCCGCGCATACCGGAGACGCCGAGAAGTCGGGCGCGCAAGGCACGTGGCTGTTCAATCCGGGGATGCGCGAGCTTTCGCGCGAGGAGAGCGACCGGCGGGCGGCGGCGGGAGAGCCGTTTGCGCTGCGCTTTCGCGTGCCGCGCGAGACCGGCGAGGAAGTACGGTTCGCCGATGAGGTTTACGGCGAGCAGCGGAAGGCCGCGGCCGACATCGAGGACTTTGCCTTGCTTCGATCCGACGGGATGCCCACGTATCACCTGGCGTCCTGCGCCGACGATGCCGATCTGCGGATTACGCACATCATTCGAGGGCAGGATCACCTGACGAATACGTTCAAGCATGTGCTGATTTTTGAGGCGGCTGGCGCGGTTCCTCCGAAGTTCGCGCATCTGCCGCTGCTGGTGGCGCCCGATGGAACCAAGCTTTCGAAGCGGCGGCACGGGCCGGTGGTCAGCGTGACGACCTATCGCGATGCCGGGTTTCTGCCCGAGGCGTTCATCAATTTCCTGTGCCTGCTGGGCTGGTCGCCGAAGAATGATCGCGAACAGCTGTCGCTGGCGGAGTTGCAGGAGCTGTTTTCGCTGGAGGGCATTAACCGGGCGAACGCGGTGGTGAATTTCAAGGAGCCCGCCACGACGCCGGAAGAGACGTTCGATCCGAAGGCGGTGTGGCTGAACTCTGAACATATTCGGGCTTTACCGGTGGAAGAACTCAGCGCGCGCCTGTTGCCGATTGTGCGCGAAGCGGGGTTTGCGGTGGATGGCGGCCAGATGTTGCGGATCACGCCGCTGATTCGCGAGCGCATCAAGTTGTTGCGCGACGTGTTGACGGCGGCAGATTTCTTTTTTGTGGATGAGCTAGCGCCGTACGATCCGGCGGAATTGATTCCGCAAAAGGGCGATGCGGCGATGGCTAAGAAGGTGTTGGAGAAGGCGCGAGTTGTTTTGGCTGAGGTTGAGTTCAAGCATGATCCTTTGGATCAGGCTCTGCGCGGGGCAGCGCTGGAGCTGGGGATCAAGGCCGGGCAGATGTTTCAGCCGATCCGGGTGGCGGTGTGCGGGCGGAAGAATGCGCCTCCGTTGTTTGAGACGCTGGAAGTGTTGGGGCAGGAGAAGACGCTGGCGCGGGTCGAGCAGGCGGTCCGGAAGATTGCGTAGTTGTACTCTCGTGGTCCTCGCGAGCTGACGCCCGCATCGTTCTAGGACAATGTCCCATGCGCTAAGTTAAGCGGAAGTCTCTTTCCTGGAGCGCACGATCAGTGTGCTGCTTCCAGGAGGATCTTTTGCACGCGCCAATTTAAGAGTTCGCCGACATACAGTTCATTCTCCGAAGGACACGCAATCTCGTGAATCCATCCGAACTGGCCTAACTGTTTTCCTGTCTTGCCGAACGTGCCAAGCACCTTTCCATCCAGGCTGAGCTTGTAGATTCGCCCCGGAAACGCATCTGAGCTGAACAGCACTTGATGTGGCGGCGGCGTAATGCAAATGGCCCAAGGAGAACCGGGTGTTCTCGAACCGGATGGATGTTCTGTTTTATTCCCAATCGCGGGCCGTGCATCTGGGGGGACGGGGACATCGATAACGATCTGGCGGAGGAATTTACCGTCGCGATCGAATACCTGAATTCGATGATTTCCGCGGTCCGCGACATAAACATTGTCCAGCGCGTCCACAGCAATGCTGTGCGGGGTGTCGAATTGACCAGGCTTGTTTCCTGGTTCACCCCATGACTTCAGCCAATTGCCATCTTTATCGACTTTGGCAATTCTCGAATTGACGTAGCCGTCACTGATGTACGTATTGCCGGCGGAATCCCAAGCCACATCCGTCACCTGTCTGAATAATCCATCTTCGGGCGGCAAGGGAGGTTGGACTTCTTTCAGCGGCCCAGTCCCATCATCCGACGCTTCCTGCTTGCGACCGAAAACCATGGAGACTCGTCCTTCGGGAGTGAACTTAACGATGACATCCGAACCCTTGTCAGTGACCCAGATGTTGTCCTGCGGATCGATCTTGACCGTGTGTGCATAGGACCATGCATAAAGGTTGTGGCCGATCTCGCGCAGAAATTTCCCGTCCGAGCCGAATTCCAGCAACTGCGCCGCGGCCGCACCATACGCGGGACCGGTTGTATTGCCGCGAGAGAACACGAAGACGTGACCTTTCGAATTCACCGCGACGCCGGTAACTTCGCCAAAATAGAGGTCGGCTGGCAGGTGCAAGAAATCGGGCACCGAGCGATATTGAATTTCAGGCACGGCGGATGTTTGAGCAGAGAGTGAACACGCCGCCAGAAGAAAAACAAAACCGAGCCATCTCATCGAGCCCTCCGAGCAACGTCGTTTCAAATCACGATCGGGAAGCTTGGTATGCATCACCCGCGTGGTTTATGGGCGCCCGCATCTTAAACTGAAGAGCAAAAGCATACACAACAGCCCGACAATTTGCGCATTCAGTTGTCAGTTGGTCGTCTATCCGGAGGTAATTGCGAAGCCTCAACTTCTTGGCCTCGACACGCAATCCACAAGCCGGCGACCGGCGCCGGGCAACTGAGGATTTGCCGGCCACGCGTGAATTGACATAGAGTACTTTGTGATGCAAAGTATGCTCCATGAAAAATGCTGATCCTTGGCAGGAGTCCCTCAGGAAGCGCTGGATGCCGTTGGAGATGTTGCATGCGCCCAGGCTCGACGCGGAGGCAGTCCCGGCGCCGGTTGAGCCGCGCTACTGCCTCATGATCAATCCGTTTTACGCGAAAGATGCGAACGCGAGCTTCGGCAAGCACGTGCTTACGCCGTCGCTGGCGCTGACCAGTTTCGCCGCCACTACTCCGGCTCACTGGCGTCTCGAGTACTGGGACGAGAATCTGTTAGCCGGGCCTCCGCCCTGCAAGCCCATGCCGGAAGTCGTGGCCATCACGGTGCATCTGACATTTGCGCGGCGGGCGTTCGAACTGGCTGAGTGGTATCGGGCGCGCGGGGCTAAGGTGGTCCTGGGGGGGCTGCACGTACTGTCGTGTCCCGAGGAATGCGCGCCGCATGCCGATGCGCTGGCGCTCGGGGATGGCGTGCAACTCTGGCCACGCATCCTGCGTGACATCGAAGCGGGGCAGCTGCAAGCGCGTTACGTTGCGACGTACGAGAACGACTATTCGGAAGATCCCGCGCCGCGCCGGTCGATTCTGCCGCGGCACGGATTCCTCACGACTACCAGCCTGATCGCTACCCGGGGTTGCCACAATCGTTGTGGCTTCTGCTATCTGGCGACCGATGGATTGCGGATGCCCTACCGCATGCGGGATCCGCAACAGGTTGCGGAGGAGTTCGTCGCGAACGGCGAGCCCTACGCCGTGTTTATTGACAACAATCTCGGGTCCGGCGCGACTATCTCCACGAGTTGTGCGCAGCGCTGCGGCCGCTCAAGAAAATCTGGAGCGCAGCGGTCACAATCGACGTCACCGATGATCCGTCACTCATCCGAAACATGGCGCTGGCGGGATGCACCGGCGTGTTCATCGGGTTCGAGTCTCTCAGCGACGACAATCTTGCCGACGCGCATAAGAAGACGCCGAAGACGGCGGATTACGCGCGGCGCGTGCGCATGCTGCACGATGTCGGGATTCAAGTAAACGGATCGTTCGTGCTGGGATTCGATCACGATCGCAAGGATGTGTTTGCGCGCACGGCGCAGTGGGTCGAGGAGAACCAGCTAGAGTGCGCGACCTTTCACATCCTTACACCGTATCCGGCAACGCCTTTGTTTCACCAGATGGAAGCTGAAGGGAGGATCCTGCATCGCGATTGGTCGCGGTACGACACGTCGCACGCGGTCTTTCAGCCTCGGCACATGACACCTGAGGAACTGGAACACGGATATGGGTGGATCTATCAGCGGCTGTTTTCGCATGCCTCGATCTGGCGGAGAAGACCGGAAGACTGGCGGGCTGTGCCGCTGTATCTGGCGATGTCGTATCTGTATAAGCGTTCGAATCGCTTCTGGCATCTGCTGATCAGGCACAATGCCGTGCATGCGGTTTGGAGTCCGCTGGTCGAGTTGACTCGGCTGCGACATCTTCGTTACCGCGCGCGGCTTGCTGAGAGCGCCGTGCCGATGGGTTCGCCTGGGCAGGTTGTGTCGGCTGGAGTTTGAGTGGTGGGTTCACCATTCGACCGTAGCGCCGCCGTCCCGGCGGCTTTCGGGCGGGCGTCAGGCCCACCCTGCGAGGGCGAGACGCCCTCGCGACTGCCGGCAGGATGCCGGCGCTACAAAATGCGGCAGCTACAAGTTCCCCTGCGCAGCTTTTGTGCCCGTTACTTCCGCTATTGCGGAGGTGGTGTGTTGTTTGGGTTGGCGGCACGGCCTCCTGTTTTGTCTGCCGGATACTCGGGGGCGCGGTACTGGGTGGGCTTGTCGGCCGACTTGTACGCCGTGTTCTCGGTCGCATTTTCGCTGGTGTTCAGAGGCTTCATGGCGACGACCTGGTAGGTGCGCCGCTTTTTGTCACCATCGACAATCTTCAGGTACATGTAGTTCTTCTTGATCTTGAATTCGCCTTCCTCGCCTACGGGCAGGATCACGGGGTGCTTCTTGTCAGTCGGACGGATGTGGTACTCCATGTCGTCGGTGCGCAGCAGGTATTGCGGGCACAGCTTTTCTTCCGAGTTCACCGCCTCGATGCCCGCCGACGCGAAGATGCTGCCCACCCCGGTAAAGCCTCTTTGTTTCGCTCCGCAGGGAACGGCTTCCATTCTTTCGAGCATGCCTCGCTCGGCGCCCTTTCTCTTCTTGTGCTTGTCGGCCGCTCCGGTAGGAATGACCGCCGCAAGGATGAGCGCGGGTATAAGAACCTTGCTGATCTTCATAACACCTCCGTTAACGATCCTAGAATGCTGATCGCGCAGAAACGGGAGGGCCGGTCGCCCGACCCTCCTCCTACCCGCGCAAAGTGCATTACTGCTTTTGCGAGGGTTTTTCCACGGTTGGAGCCTTCGGCATCGGTTTGCCGGCCTGCGGCACCGATTGCAGGAAGGCTTGCGGATTCTGTTTCAGCTCGGCCTGCGCTGCGGGGTGGTCCTTCAGATACTCCTGCAGTTCGGGATGGCTTTCCATGTACTCCTTGTTATTCAGGAGCGATGGATCCTTTGAGATCTGCTGCGCGATGTTGGTGTGGCCACCGAGGAATTGTCCGAAACTCGCCGCCTCACGGTGATCAGGGTCGCGATCGAAGCCACCGTTGTTTCGGCCATAGTCCTCCTGGCGGTCGTAGCGCTGTTCCTGGCGCATGAACGCGTTTGGATTTTCGCTGATCTCCTGGCGGATGCCCGGATGCTGCTGCAGATAAGCCTGCAATTCCGGATGCTTGGCTACGAATTCTTTATTGTTCACGAGCGACGGATCCTTGCGAAGCTGCTCGGCCGTCTCGGGATGACTGTCGAGGAAGCGATCCATGTTGGCTACCGCGTAGCGGTCATTGGCGCGATCACGATCGCGATAGTCTTCCTGGCGGTCGAAGCCGTGTTCCTGCTGCATGAACATGTTCGGATTCTGCCGCCACTGCTGTGCGACTCCGGCATGCGAGTCGAGGTATTCCTTCAGGGCGGGATGCTTCTCGACGAATTCCTTGTTGTTCACGAGCGCGGGATCTTTGCGCACCTGCTCGGAGATCTCAGGATGGCTGTCGAGAAACTGATCGAGGCTCGCCATTTCGCGGCGGTCTCCTCGCTCTTCGAAGCGCTGCTCCCGGTGCATGAAGGCGCTGGGGTTCTCCCGGATTTCTTCGCTCACTCCCGGATGGGCCTGGATGTATTCCTGCAAGGCCGGATGACTCTTCACGAATTCCTGGTTGCGAACCAGCGAAGGATCCTTGCGCACCTGTTCCGCGATCTCAGCGTGAGCGTCGAGGAACATGTCGAAACTCGCCACGTCGCGAACGGTCGTGTCGTTATCCCGAGTCGATTGTGCGCTGGCCGGGCTGCCTATCCAGAACAGAGCCGCCATGCTCAACAGCGCGAGCAAATGCTTGTGATGCTGACATCTCGTTGGTCTCATGATGTGCAGGTCCTCCTGAATGGGAATCTGCGTTCTGATGGTGCACGACCCGTGCCATCTGTCGTCGCGATTATCGGCAGCCCAACGCTTCAAGCAGTTAGGTAGGCCTACAGGATCGTGCTCACGGGAAAATCGACATGGCGAAAGGAAATTCGTCCTACGGGATCGACTGGAAGAAAATCTTTCTTCTTGGAATCACGCGACTTGCACACGCGATGCGTCGTGCCGGCGAGACAGGAAAGTTGGAGATAGGCGACACGCAAGAAGGCTCGCGCCGTGACAAGGACGCGGCGAGGACTAGATCGGAAGGCAGTGGCAACGTGCTCTCCATCTGTGCGAGCCGGTCTCACAACATGGCGCGGGAGGGTCAGTTCCGACTATCAAGATCGCGAGCGACTGCGTGCTTTTCGGAAAAAATCTCCAAAAAGCCTCGACAAACTATACTGTGTACAATACAGTAGACGCCATACACTATATGGCGAACGGTAAGCAACCCGGCCCTGAGCTCTTCGAAAACCTGAAGTTGGAGCTTCGGCGCGGCTGCCTGGTGGTGGCCGTCCTCGCTCAATTGCGGAAGGAGCAATACGGATACACCTTGCGCAAGGCGCTCGCGGACGATGGGCTTGAGATCGACGAAAGCACGCTCTACCCCTTGTTGCGCCGGCTGGAATCGCAGGGCCTGTTGATGAGCCAGTGGCGCGAAGAGGACAAGCGCAACAAGCGGTTCTACCTTCTGTCTCCCGTCGGCGAAGGGATACTGACCCAATTGCTCGAGGAGTGGGAACGCATCAACGCATCGATCGGAAAAATTCTTCAAGAGGCATAGTATGACGAACACATCCAGCCGCAACCCCATGGAACTCATCGACCGCTACCTGCAGGCCGTGCGCTTCTGGCTGCCCAAGTCGCAGCACGATCTTGGCGCTCGAACTCGCCGAGGACTTGCATTCGCAAGTGGAAGCGAAAGAAGCGGACCTTGGACGGCCGCTCGATGAGGACGAGGTGTCGGCGATTCTGAAAGAGTGCGGAAGACCGGCCATTGTGGCGGGCCGTTTGCGGCCGCAAGACTACTCTGATCGGGCCGACGATGTTCCCGGCGTACCGCTTCATTCTGAAGATGACGTTGCTCTGGATGATGCTGCCGATCTTCGTGTTCATCGTGGGTCCGATGCAGTGGGTGCAAAACCAGGAGCCTCGGCGCTGCCATCGGGAGCACGATCGGCACGATGTGGACAGGAGGCTTCATTGCGGCCGGCATCATCACGCTGGTGTTCGTGATGATTGAGCGCACGCAGAGCAAGCTGAAGATAGCGGACAAATGGGATCCGCGCTCGCTGCCGCCGCTGGAGAAGCCTGAGCGCAAGGCATCAGGTGGGAAGACTGCATGCGAGCTGATTTTCAACCTGATGGCGTTTGCATGGCTGTTGCTGGTGCCTTACCACCCGTTCCTGATACTTGGTCCCGCGGCCGGCCTTTTGAGCGCGGCCCCGATGGGGCGCACGTTCTACGCACCCGTACTGCTGCTCACCGTGGCTTCAATTTTGCGGCTGATCGTGATCCTGGTGCGGCCGCAATGGGTGCGGTTTCCGGTGTGGAGCAAACTGCTGCAGACCGTGCTTAGCCTGGTGGTCGTGAATTACATGATCAATGCTGCCGGACAGACGGCCGGTGCGGCGTGGCATCCGTTCGTGATCGCGGCGCAGGGTGGCGAGCAATCGGTGAAGATCGCCGCTATCGTGAATGTGTCGATCCTAGTGAGCCTGGTGTGCACCTGCGCTGGGGCTTAGTATCGCGGCCATTATTCAGACCTGGCAGTCGGTGCGCAGCTTTACGCGGAAGGAAAGCTGCGCGCCGGGTTCGGCTTCGCTGCATGTGTTTTAGGATCCACCTTTAGATCCGTGCTCCATTGAAAGCGAACGGCCGCGGGCGGGGGCGCCCGCCCTACACGTTATAAAATACGAAGCTCATGACTCCGACTGACTCTTTGCCTGAGGGCGCTGCGCCTGCGCCGCGAACCGCGGCCGTCCAACTTCATCCGCGACATTATTCTTGAGGACCTCAAGACCAATAAATATCAGGGGCGCGTGCAGACCCGCTTCCCTCCCGAGCCGAACGGCTACCTGCACATCGGGCACGCGAAGGCGATCTGCCTCGACTTCGGACTGGCGGACGAGTTCCACGGCCACACCAACCTGCGTTTCGACGACACGAACCCGGAGAAGGAAGACACGGAGTACGTCGACTCGATCATGGCGGATGTGAAGTGGCTGGGATTTCAGTGGGACGGCCTCTTCTACGCGTCTGATTACTTCGACCAGATCCACGAGTGGGCGATCAAGCTGATCAAGGACGGCAAGGCGTACGTCGACGATCTGACCGCCGATGAAATCCGGAAGCATCGCGGTACGCTGACCGAGCCCGGGAAGAACAGCCCGTATCGCGACCGCAGCGTCGAGGAGAATCTGGCGTTGTTCGAGCGTATGAAGGCCGGCGAGTTCCCCGACGGCTCGCGCGTGCTGCGAGCCAAGATCGACATGTCGTCGCCCAACGTCAACATGCGCGATCCGGTGATGTACCGCATCTTGCATGCGGAGCATCACCGCACCGGGAACAAGTGGTGCATCTACCCGATGTACGACTTCGCGCACGGGCAGTCGGACTCGATCGAGAAGATCACCTACTCGATGTGCTCGCTCGAGTTTGCCGATCACCAGCCGCTCTATAACTGGTTCATCCAGCAGCTGGGGATTTTTCCATCCCAGCAGATTGAATTCGATCGGCTGAGCCTGACTTACACCATCATGAGCAAGCGCAAGCTGCGCCGGCTGGTGGAAGAGGGGCACGTGAAGGGCTGGGACGATCCGCGGATGCCGACGCTGAGCGGCATGCGGCGGCGAGGGTATACGCCGGTAGCGATTCGCAACTTCGTGAGCGCAGCGGGCGTCTCGCGAACCAACGGCGTGGTCGAGCTGGCGATGCTCGAGCACTTTGTGCGCGAGGACCTGAACAAGCGCTCGCCGCGAGTGATGGCGGTGCTGCGGCCGCTGAAGGTGGTCCTCGACAACTATCCCGAGGGCCAGGTCGAGGAGATGGACGCGGTCAACAATCCCGAGGATGCGAGCGCGGGCACGAGGAAGGTCCCGTTCTCGAAGGTGCTGTACATCGAGCAGGACGATTTCCGCGAGACTCCGCCGAAGGGCTACTACCGGCTGTCGCCGGGCCGCGAAGTCCGCCTGCGCTATGGATACCTGGTGACCGCCACAAGTGTTGTGAAGAACGATGCGGGTGAGGTTGTCGAGGTGCATTGCACGTACGATCCGGCAACGCGCGGCGGCAACACGCCTGACGGACGCAAGGTGAAGTCGACCATCCACTGGGTCTCGGCCGCGAATGCAGTCGACGCCGAGGTGCGCGTGTACGAGCACCTGTTCACGAAGGAAGATCCGGACCAGGCGGAAGAGGGGAAGGATTTCATTTCGAATCTGAACCCGAATTCTCTCGAGGTGGTGGCGGCGAAGGTGGAGCCTTCGCTGGCGAATCTCGCGCCGGGCACGCGTTGTCAGTTCGAACGATTGGGCTATTTCTGCGTTGACCCGGATTCGGCTTCCGGCAAACCAGTCTTCAACCGCACCGTCGCGCTGAAAGATACCTGGGCCAAGGTAGAGAAAAAACAGGGTGGAAAGTGAGGGCAGCATGCGAACGGGAATCGCGATTGCTTTAACGTTGACGCTGTTCGGCGCGGCAGCGAACGCGCAGCGAGGCGGCGTGCGGCCGTCGACTGCTTGCAAGCATTGGAAGGCGTGGCAAGATGCACAGCCGGGAACGAATCCGCCCACACTGCACGTCACTGCGAGCTGCGAGTTTCCGACCGCCGGATACACGGTCGAACTCGTGCCGGTGCAGACCAAGAATGCCGAGACGCATCCGCAGATTTACGTCTTGAAGCGCGTTGTGCACAAGCCTGAGGGAATGGCAGCGCAGGTGATCACCGAAGTGCCGGTTGATTACAAGGTGGAGACGTCGACGGAATATAAGGAAGTCAGAATCCGGCCGGATCGCGTGCGGGTTCGGGTGAAGAAGGTGCACTAGCGGTCAGTCCAGCTGTCTTATCGTGTCAGGACTCCTGGACAGATCTTCGATTAAAAATTGAGAGGACGGGTGTATGGGACATCTTGGAGGTTCTGCTTCGGTCTTGTCTGCCTGCTTTCTTCCATAAGTCTTTTCGCACAGGATTCTTCCACCACCGCTCTTGACGTCGCGAAGAAAACGATCCGGCAGGAGCAGATTCGTGCGCACATGCGCTTTCTCGCGGACAGCCTCCTGCAGGGGCGTGCGCCCGGAACGCCAGGTTATGACATCGCAGCCAGCTACGTAGCCTCGCAACTGGAGGGCATGGGGCTGCGTCCGGGCGCCGCCGGCAAGTGGTTCCAACCGGTGACACTGCAAAAGGCCGTGGTGGACTCCGCTGCCAGTTCGGTCGTACTGATCGCCAATGGCAAGGAGCAGAAACTGGTCGACGCCCGTGACTACGTTCTCAGCGCGCGCTTCGCCAACTCACCCGGAAAAGACAGCCGTGTCGAAAGCGATGTGGACGCACCCGCGGTCTTTGTCGGTTTCGGCGTGACGGCGCCCGCCCAGAAATACGACGACTATGCAGGTGTGAACGTGCGCGGCAAGCTGGTACTCGCCATCTATGGCGCGCCGGCGGCATTTCCCACCAATGAACGCGCTTACTACACCGACGGGACCGTGAAGTCACGAATCGCGCTCGAGCATGGTGCGGTCGGCATGCTCTCGATCTTGCTGCCCGATGAGTGGCGAATACTCCCGTGGGATTGGATGGTGTCGCAGGTCCCCGGCGGCGAGATGCACTGGCAGGAAAAGAACGGCGTACCTCACGATTATTTCGGCGACCTGAAAGCGAATGCGACTTTCAGTCCCAAGGGCGCGGAACTGCTGTTTGCCGGCGCGCCGAAGACCTGCAGCACATGTACTAATTCCCAAAC
Organism: uncultured Acidobacteriota bacterium; assembly: GCA_963745435.1. Classification (GTDB taxonomy): domain Bacteria; phylum Acidobacteriota; class Terriglobia; order Terriglobales; family Acidobacteriaceae; genus Gp1-AA133. Next base: position 123,367 of record CAVUXK010000020.1, read on the forward strand.
GTTTCTAATGCTTTCCTCAGCGCTGGACTTGAACCAGAAGATGGCCCGGCCAGCCGTGAAGCTCTTCGGTGGGTGTGGCAAGTGTGCGTTGAACCAGTCGAGAATGTCTCTTACACGCTGCCACTCGTCCCGTGAAAGGCCGCCTGAATCGAGCAGCGCGTAGGACGCTACAAGCACTCCCTGTGGTTTGTGGGAGTCTTCATCGATCCGAGTTGTGACAAATCGGAGGTACATCGCCGCTAACGGTGTCCAAAACGCCGATTTTATCGCGGTGGTTCAGTGCGCGGCGCGCTTATTGGCGTAACATCCCGATTACGGTCATTACCCAGTCTCGGCCATCAGGGCGGATCGCCATTTGCGAAGCAACCCCAACCAAAACCTCTCTAATGCTGCTTATCAGCAAGAATGCCGCTTTGCCGCATGACGGGCGAGGACCCTTCGGCAAGCTCAGGGCAGGCACGCCCGTCGCTCCGTCGAGTGTTGATGCTTGCTGGTGCGGCTATCTACCGATGCGCGTGCGGACTCTGGGCTGGGTTCTTTCCGCCCGTTACCGCGTTCTTCAGGACCTTCACTTCAAAGTCCACCGGCAGATGTTTTGGCGGGTAGCAGGCGGCGTTGTCGCAGGCCTGGTACTTCAGGTCGCCGTGGATGGCGTACTTGCCGGGCTGCACGGTGTGCAGCGGGCGGATCGTCATTGAGACTGCGAAGTCGCCAGTGTAGACGTTCAGAGGTTCGTCGGGCGAGAACGGGAACGTCATTTCCTTGCCCGCGGGATAAGTCATCTTCGTAATCGCGATGTCGGTGGGCGCGTCCAGTTTCAGGGCTGTGGGGATCAGGAACTCGGACTTCGGGGTGTTTGAGTTGATGTGATAGCCCGGTGGCACACGGAAGTGGATGGTCACCGGGCCGCCTTGTCCACGCGTGACGGAGACCGTATCGACTGGAGCAACCGCTACCGCAGGCACTTTTTTGCCGGGGCCCTGCGCGTAAGCCAGCGATGTGAGCAGCGGGACCGATGTGAACAACGAGACCGATGTGATTAACGAGATAAAGATGAGCAGCGTTTTGAAGGTTCGCATGTTGTCAGTTCACGGAAGCCGCTTCGAAGCCGGCCCTTCTCAAGAAACCATCGATCGGCACCGTCGCTAACAGGACGCGAAGATGGTAGTCCGAATGGCCGCCCGCGCCTACGTTACTTTTGCGCCTGTACCGGGGTCCCCTGGGACAGCGATTTCTTGATGTTATCGACGAACAGGCTGCGGCTTTGTAAGCCGAACTCGCGCGCCACGATCTTTCCGTCGCGGTCGATGAAGAACGTCGTGGGCAGCACGTTCACGCCCCCGTACTGATTGCCGACATCTTCCTTACCGATCAGGATCGGGTAGTTAACTCCCATTTCCTTGACGAACTTCGCGATGTCTTCCTGGCTGGCGTCGTCCATGGCCACGCCAACGATCTGCAGACCCTGCGGTCCATATTCCTTCTGCAGTTCGATAAACCAGGGCATCTCGATCTTGCACGGGCCGCACCAGGTGGCCCAGAAGTTCAGTAACACAGCTTGGCCTTTGTAAGCGCTCAGCTGGATGTTTTTGCCCTCGAGGGATTGGAGCGTGAAGTCGGGAGCGGGCTTGCCGGCGACATCGAGGCTGGCGTCGTTGTTGTTGCCGCCCGCCCCGCGAATGCCGTGCGATGCCACATACAACATGGCCGCCACCAGGACAGCCACAAAGAAGAGTGCTGCAAAATTTCGTTTCACAGTTGCAAACCTCACTAGAGCGCAAAGCGATTCAGGAACGAGAAATAACGGGCAATTACGGTAAAGCGGCCGAACACCAAAAGGCCGCCCAGCACGATCAGCAACGCACCGCTTGCGACTTCGAGCGCATGCATGTGCGAGCGGAAACGGCTGTAGAACTTTAGAAAGCGCCCGATACCGAGGGATGTCAGCAGAAACGGTACCGCGAGTCCCAACGAATAGATCGCCAGCAGGAAGATTCCCTTGGTGACGGAATTCTGGGTCGCGGCCAGGCCCAGGATGACGGCCAGGATCGGGCCGACGCAAGGCGTCCAGCCAAAGGCAAATGCGAAGCCGATGACGAACGATCCCCAAGCGGTGCTGCCACCTTTCACGCTGTGCAGGCGGGCGTCGGTGTACAGCGCTTTGATCTTGAAAATGCCAGTCAGGTGCAGCCCAAAAACGATGATCACGACACCGGCCACTTGCGCCAAAACTGACTTGTAACGCGAGAGGAAGTGCCCGACTTCGGTCGAGATCGCGCCCAGCGTTACGAAGACGATGCTGAAACCGAGAATGAAGGCCGCGGAGTTCAGCATGACCTTGCGGAAGAGCTGGCCGTCGCTCGACTTGAGTTCCTCGACTCCGGCGCCGGAGATCAGCGAAACGTAGCCCGGAACAAGGGGCAGGACGCAAGGCGACAGGAAAGAAATCAGTCCGGCGACGAAGGCCGCGATGGGTAGTGGGAGTGTCGACATTCGAGCTTATTTTACCTGTCCTTCGCTGAAAATACGCTAATCCTGCCCTTCTGGAGAGTTCAGCACCAAGGCGCATAAACTCCCGCACAGACTTCAAGAGATGCGCAGTAAGGGCCCGATGTTACAAGCTGATGGTCATCCTACGATTCTTTTACAACCCCGAAACAAAGCAGCTGTGACTTGTGCAGATCAGTAATCGCCGAGGGCCGGTTAAGCGGCTGCTACTTAAATTAGGGCCATCGCTTCAGAACCTGAACAAATACGACGCCTTCACGAAGAACTGGCGGCTGTCGTTGATGAAGTCATTCTGTGTCGTGAGCAAACCGGTCGGAGTCGGGATCAGGCGGCGGTCCAGGTTCTGGAGGTTGCTGTTATATCCCACGTAGATTGCCGTGCCCGGGCGCACCAGGTAGGTCACGAGAAAGTCGGTGTTGAAGTTCCGGGTCGGCGATAGCGAACTGATCAGCGGGTTCGAGAGCACACCCGTGTACTGGAAGATGACGCGGGCCGAAAGTTCGCGGGTGAACTGCCAGTTGCACTTGCTGCGAAAGATGTGGTTGGTCACCGCGGTGAGGTGGCTCTCGCGCTCGCGGATGTGTTCCAGCAAGTACGAGTTATCAATGCGCAGCCGGCCCGAGGCATGAATGGTGAGTGTGGCGTTGGCCTGGTCCTCGTGCGCGATTAACGGAATTCGTCCTGCCGACGGGTTGTAATTCACGCCCGCGCCGGAAACATAGAACCAGCTGAAGTCGATCTGCTTCAGCCAGCTGGTTGCGCCTTCGACACCCCAGAACGGCTGCGGATAACTCTTGACCGTGGTCAGCCCCGTGAAATCCTGCGGCCGCAGGAAAACGCCGTCATAGGCGATCGGATGGAAGTTGATCCACGTGGCACGCGCCATGTCGAAACGCAGACCCGGATACGCGAAGTATTCAAGCGCCGTGCCACTGTGGTCGAAGATGCTGAACTGCCGCAGCGTCGGTCCCCAGGAGTTCAGGAATTTCCCTTCCGGCCGGAAGAAGTAACTCGCGTTCACATTCTGCTGACGGACGTCGACGCGATTGACGAAGCCGGTCTCGGTGACGAAGCCCGGGCTGTAGTCGAGATAGAGTGACTGCAAGTTGAATTTGCGGCCCGAGCGCTCGAGGTCGACCTTGTAGCCGGGTCCTGCGGAGTGCGTGCCATCGACGTTGAGCGTGGAACTGGTCACGGCCGCGCCCTGAATGCGCCAATTCTGATCGAGCTTGATGTTGGCATCGATGCCGCCGACGCGGTTGTAGCCGCCGGCAAATTCGCGATCCGTGAAAATCGCGCCGATGGTGGATTGATCGAGGATGTCGCGACTGACGCGGGCGATGGCAAAGGTGGCGCGCTTGCCGCTGTTGGGATCGGTCGGTGGCAAGATCTCGCCGGGAGCGCGGTCGTCGCTGGCCAGCACACCGACCGCCCAGGGACCGGATTTTCCGGTGAGCCGAAGTCCGTATTCGGGATGGGCGATGCGGCGCGTGAAGACCAGATTGATCGGCGTCGTGAAGAAGTTGCTGTTCTCGAGGAAGAAGGGCCGCTTCTCCGGGAAGAAGACTTCGAAGCGCTGGTTCACGGTGATCTGGGGCTGATCGGATTCGATCTGGCTGAAATCCGGATTGACTGTTGCGTCGAGCACGAAGCGGCCATGCAGAATGAATTTTCCATCCAGACCGATATCCGGTTTGAAGGTACGGCTCTCGAAAGCCGGGTGGTCCGGGTCACGCTGGTCGATGTCGCGGAAGCTGCGAAAGAGTCCGTAGGGAATCAGCTGAATGTTGCGTCCAGGAGAGACGTGTTCCATGCCGCTGGCATTTGCGGCCTGGTTGAAGCGTCCTTGAATGCGGTTGGAAATTCTCGGCCAGAAAATATTTTCGTTGGTGCGCGGGATGCTGCGATTGAGAATGATGCCCCATTCTTGTTGGTCCGCTTCGGGAAAGCGCAGGCTCTTGAAGGGGATGGCAATCAACGCAAGGTAGCCGCGCCCGGTCAGGTGTCCCTCGGAGTGCCATACCGTATCGAAAGAATTGTCGAAACCGCTGAAGTCGCTGGCAGTGCCCGTGCCGATCGAGCCTTCCGTCCAGAGGGCATCCCACTGGATTCCAAACGGATTGACCGCGAAGGCGTAGGCGCGGCGCGCGTCGTGGAAGGTGTCGATCATGATCTCGGCGGAGTCGTCAGAGAAGATGTCTTCGCGGCGGGTCATGCGGGCGCGGATCTTGTCGGGTTCGGTATCCCAGCAGACGAACACGGCGTAGAGGTTGTGCTCGTCGTAGGCGAGATAGACGTCGGTGTTCTGTGTGGGCTGAGTCCCGTCGGCCGGCTCGCGCACGATGAAGCCGGTTACTTTCAACATGCTGTTGGCAACTCTGGAATTCGGCTCCATGTTGCTGAAGTCCGCGAGTGTGGGTGGTGTGTCGATACGAGGGATCTGAATGGAGGGCCCAGCGGCTGCGAATAGATGGGGCGTCCAAAACAGCGCCAGCCCGAGAGCCGGTGCCATGTTCACGCGCAGCTTTGCCTTGATGATTCGCCCAAGCAGCATAAGTAGTCGCGGCGATTGCGGTGCAAAACGCCCTGTGTGCCAATTTTCGAGCGTGCTCCCGAGATTGCCCGACGGTTAGACGTGCGAAACGGTTTCCGGAAACCGGGGCGACGCCATTTTATGCAAGACAGGTGGGATTCTAGTTCTGCGTCTTCTGACCCGACGGTGCTGTTTCGGCGTGTTTCGGCTTGCCGTCATTCGAGGAAGTGGGGCCAGTCTCGGGTGATGTGCCTTCCACTTGCGACGCACCCACGACTTTCCGAAGGAAGCCCGGGGGTATAGCGGCTGTCAGGATCGAACGCTCACCATGCCTTTCTACTTGCAGGCTGTCGAAGAAGGCCTTCACGTCGGGATCGCTTCCCCCCGTTGCCACCGAGTTTTCCGCCGCGTGAAACAGGTTCACGAAGGTCGAGACTTTGGCGCTGACGGTTTGAGCATCGTCTTCGGTTCCGGAGATTGCCTCGACCCGCAGGTGCAGCGTGGGGGAGTAGACCGCGTAGTAAGCCGAGACTACGAGCGACGTTGGTTTGGAAAACAGCATCGAGCCCGCAGGACCAAACAACTCGGATTTGGGATCGATCCGGCCAATGAACCACGCAAGCTTTAGGACGGGAAGCGTCTTGCTTACCACCGGCAGCGTTTTGTAGTACTGGCGCAGGAGCGCCGGCCCGCCGAAAGGCGAGGCGAGTTTGCGCGAGCGGTCGACCATCCCGCGGATGACGGCGGGATCGTCGTGGTTGGAGATCGCAACCGTATCGATACTCAGAATCGCGACGCGGAGTGTGCGTGCGTCGAGCGGAATGCTGTAGATGTCGGTCGAGTGATAGTTCTCCACGCCGGCGGCCACCTTGCGGAGGTAGCTGATGATGCGCTCCCCTTCGAGCTTACCGACGAAGACTTCCGAGAAGCGAGGTTCGGGGGCAGCACCGCCGGTACCGCCATTACCCCACTTCGCCGGGTAGTGGACGGCAAAGGCTGCCTCGTCGAGATCGCGCTCAAACTGAAAGCCCGTTTCCTGAAGAAAGCGCTCGTAGTCGGCATCATGCGGAACGGGCGGCAGTTGGCCGATGGCTTTCAGCGTCCTCAGCCACTTGAGGTTGACGTAAAAGAATCCGTCGGCTCCGGGCAGGAGACGAGCCGCTTCGGGAGGAGCCCGCCGCCGGAGCTGGACCACCGCAACCAACGCCGCGGCCACCAGCAGGACCGCGAGCAAGACAGGGATTCTGCGTTTCAGGCGCACAGGAAGCGCATATGATAGCACTCGGCGACGGAGGGAGCGGTCTCGCCCGTCCTGTATCCGCGGATGCCGAGCTTCGCTATAAGCGGCCTATTGGCGGGCAACTGGAGGCCGCCAAGCACGATCGGTCGCGGAGTCGGGGTAACGGATTGTTTGCAAGCAATTTGGCGTTTATGGTACCTTTTAGAATTGTCCCGGTCATCTGAAAGGGATCCGTAGGGAGATTTGCGCCTGAGAGGGCGCATTCCTCAGTTGCTGGCGTAGCTCAGTCGGTAGAGCATCTGATTTGTAATCAGAGGGTCAGGGGTTCAAATCCCTTCGCCAGCTCCAAGAACGAATTTTCCGGCAGGGCAGCGGAAGCGGTTTAGCGGCGCAACAGGTTTTCCAAACGCACTCCATTTAGGAATTTTTCCGACGTGTAGTGGTTTCCGTGCGCGAGTGTGTTCGCGCGATTCCTGTTTTTCTGTGTAGTTGCGAAGCCTGCAGATTTACTCCGCGTGTGTGGTTCCCGGCTGTCGGAAACAGATGCTTCCGTTGGAAGCGAAAGCTTGGCAGTTCTGCACAGGTGGGTGAGTGGTTAAAGCCAACAGACTGTAAATCTGTCCCTCCTAGCGAGGTACGAAGGTTCGAATCCTTCCCTGTGCACCAGAGTTGAGCCCCTTCGGCGCTTCGCCTGGCGAAGTTGCGAGGGATCGATGAATCGATTGTTTCTGGCATTCGCGGCGTTTGCGGTTCTGGGAGTTCTGGCGTACGTGACTTTGCCAGACCCGCGAATTCGAATGATGACGTTTGCGATCCTGGGCCTGTTTGCCGTGAAGACGTGGCTGCGCCGCGGAGAGTTGTTGCACCGCGACGACAAGGGCGATGGTCCTGAGCAGTAGCGGGAAGTGGATCTGCTAAGTCGAAGTCAGGTTTTGCTGACGACTAGCGACTGGCGACTGGTTTTCGAGCCGATGTAGCTCAGTTGGTAGAGCACTCCCTTGGTAAGGGAGAGGTCACCAGTTCAATCCTGGTCATCGGCTCCAGAGATTCTTAGCTAATGGCTAGTGGCTAATAGCTAGCGGCTGGGTTGATTTTCGCGGGAGTAACTCAGTGGTAGAGTCACAGCCTTCCAAGCTGTTGGTCGCGGGTTCGATTCCCGTCTCCCGCTCCAGAGTGGAAGCGCGCCAGACGCGCCCTTCGGTCGCTTGCGCTCTCTCAGGGCAGGCTCCGAGAATCGCGCGGCGCGCCTAGGTCCTTCGGCGACGAAAGGCATGTCGCCTCAGGATGACAAGGGATGGGCAAGTGAGTTACGAGCAGGCAACGATCAAGATCGAGAAGGAAGCGCAGTTCGCGGAACTGAAGGCGTCCATTGAGCGCGCGTTTTCGGCGAGTGCTGTCGAAAAGATGCTGAAGCGGCTCGATAGTAAGAACACGCGAATCCGCGATTTTGACAGCGTGCTCGAGAAGCAGGTGATCGAGCACGTGGATGCAGCTCTTCGTGAGGCTCGCAAGACTGCGAAGGGCTTGTACCAGGAACTGACGGTGACGGACCAGGGTCAGATGCGCGAGTTCTACTTGTCGAAACTCGAGCAGGTGGAAGAGCCGTTGCGGCACAAGTTCCGCAAGATTTTTCAGTATTACTGAGGTCGGGAAAATTCCCCACCCTCCCGCAAAAAGCGCGGGAAGGATGGGGCACCCGCTCAGAATGACAGAGAGTTTGAGCTACAAGCTAGGAGCTAAGAGCTGAGATATGGCGAAGGAAAAATTTGAGCGTAATAAGCCGCACTGCAACGTAGGGACGATTGGTCACATTGACCATGGCAAGACGACGTTGACGGCGGCCATCACGAAGGTGTTGTCGAAGCACAACCCGAAGATCCAGTTCCGCTCGTTTGACTCGATCGACAACGCGCCGGAAGAAAAGGCGCGTGGTATCACGATCGCGACTGCGCACGTTGAGTATGAGACCGCGAACCGGCACTACGCGCACGTCGACTGCCCCGGTCACGCCGATTACATCAAGAACATGATCACGGGCGCGGCGCAGATGGATGGCGCGATCCTGGTGGTGGCGGCGACGGACGGTCCGATGCCGCAGACCCGCGAGCACGTGCTCTTGGCTCGTCAGGTCGGTGTGCCGTACATCGTGGTGGCGTTGAACAAGTGCGATGCGGTGGATGATCCCGAGCTGCTCGACCTGGTCGAACTCGAAGTGCGCGAGTTGCTGAAGACCTACCAGTTCCCGGGCGACGACGTGCCGGTGGTTCGGCTGTCGGCTCTGGGCGCGCTGAACGGCGAAGCGAAGTGGGAAAAGCAGATTGACGCGCTGATGGAAGCGGTGGACAAGAGCGTGCCGCAGCCGGCGCGTGAACTGGACAAGCCGTTCCTGATGCCGATCGAAGACATTTTCTCGATCTCGGGCCGCGGCACGGTGGTTACGGGCCGAATCGAGCGTGGCAAGGTGAAGGTGGGCGAGGAAGTGGAAATCGTGGGCTTCCGCGACACGCGCAAGACGGTGGTGACGGGCGTGGAAATGTTCAAGAAGCAGCTGGACGAAGGCATGGCGGGCGACAACGCCGGCCTCCTGCTGCGCGGCATTGGCAAAGACGACGTGGAGCGCGGGATGGTGCTGGCCAAGGGCGGCTCGATCACGCCGCACACGAAGTTCAAGGCCGAGGTGTACATCCTGACGAAGGAAGAAGGCGGACGACATACGCCGTTCTTCAAGGGATACCGTCCGCAGTTTTACTTGCGCACGACGGACGTGACGGGCGTGGCGGAGTTGCCGGCGGGCACGGAGATGGTGATGCCTGGAGACAACGTGAGCCTGGTGATTGAGCTGATCACGCCGGTCGCGATGGAGAAGGGTTTGCGGTTCGCGATTCGTGAAGGCGGCCACACGGTGGGCGCGGGCACGATTGCGGAGATAGTGCAGTAAAGGAAGCGCGCCAGACGCGCGGTTTAAGCGTCCGCAAAGAACGCGGACGCGTCGGCGCCCAGGTCCTTCGCGAGGCAAAAAGCGCCTCGCTCAGGATGACAAACGAAAATCGGGTTGCTAGGAGCCTGTAGTTAGCAGCCAGAAGCTAGGAGCTGGTATTGTTATGCCCCGAGAAATTATTACGATGCAGTGCGGTGATTGCAAAGAGCGCAACTACTCGACCACCAAGAACCGGAAGACGACTCCGGACCGGATCGAGATGAAGAAGTTTTGCAAGCGTTGCCGGAAGCACACGCCGCATAAAGAAGTGAAATGAATTTTGTAATTTGGTAATCGGGTAATTTGGTAATTGAAAATCCCAAGTCTCGCGTCAGCGCAGCTTTTGATTTCAAATTATCAAATTACAAATTACAAAATTACCAAATGAATCTAGGGGCGTAAGCTCAACGGTTAAACTGCCGGTCTCCAAAACCGGACTTGGGGGTTCGAATCCCTCCGCCCCTGCCAGTTTTTGGAGAGTTGACGGAAATCTGGTGTGGGCATGGGAATCGAGACGAAGAAGATGACAAAGTCGATGGCAGCAGCCAGCCCTGACGATAGCTTCGGGGCGAAAGTGGCGTCTTGGCCAGAGAAGATCAAGACCTTCTACAACGACGTTCGCATGGAGATGAAGAAGGTCACGACGCCTTCCCTCAAGGAAGTGCAGGCGACGACCATCGTGGTCGTCATCACGGTCTTCATCTTTGGCGTGTATTTCTGGCTGGTGGATTTCGTGATCGGACGCGGCATCGATTTCTTGTTCCGTTCGCTGGGCCACAGCTGATCGAACCTGGAAAGTCTGGGAAATGAAGCAACTTATGCAGGACGAAGAAAAAAACGCGAGCGCAACTCCCCCGGCGGGAACCGAAGGGGCGGCCGGCGAGGCAGTAACTACCGAAGCGCCTCGCAATCCGAACATGAAGTGGTACATCATCCACTCCTACTCGGGCTTCGAGCGCAAGGTGCGCGAGTCGCTCGAATCGCGCGTGCAGGCTTTCGGCCTGCAGGAAAAGATCGGCCGCGTGCTGATTCCTACGGAATCCGTCACCGAAGTTCGCGGCGGCAAGAAATACACCAGCGAGCGCATGTTCTATCCCGGCTACGTGCTGGTTGAGATGGACATGGATGACCACGTGTGGCACGTGGTGAAGTCGACGCCGCGCGTGACCGGCTTCGTCGGCACGGGCCAGCAGCCGACGCCGCTTTCCGAAGAAGAAGTGCAGAACATCGTCTACCGGGTGGGCGAGTCGAAAGACAAGCCGAAGCTCAAGGTCAAGTTCGAGAAGAACGAGACGGTGCGCATCACCGAGGGCCCGTTTGCCAGCTTTACGGGCGTGGTCGACGAAGTGAACGAAGATCGCGAGACCTTGAAAGTGATGGTCACGATCTTCGGGCGGTCGACACCGGTGGAATTGGAGTTTGGGCAGGTGGAGAAAGTTGTCACCTAGATTGAGTAATTGGGAAATTTGGTAATTGGGGAATTGAACGGCGCTAGTCGCATGAAGTTTGCTGAAGACTGACGACTAGCGACTAACGACTGAAGTTGGAAAAGAGAGTATGGCGAAAAAGGTTACAGGTTCGGTAAAGCTGCAGATTGCCGCGGGCAAGGCGACTCCAGCTCCTCCGGTCGGCCCGGCCCTTGGCCAGGCGCAGATCAACATCATGGAATTCTGCAAGCAGTTCAACGCGCGCACGGGCGCGAAGGAACTGGAAGGGCTGATCATCCCGGTCGTGATCAGCGTTTACAACGACCGCTCGTTCACCTTTATTACGAAGACGCCACCGGCGTCGATCCTGCTGAAGCGGGCCGCGGGCATCGCGAAGGGGTCGGGCGCGCCGAACAAGGATAAAGTCGGCAAGGTGACGTTGAAGCAGGTGGAAGACATCGCGAAGCAGAAGATGCCGGATCTGAACGCGGCGTCGCTCGAAGCGGCCGTGAACAGCGTGAAGGGAACGGCTCGGTCGATGGGAATCGATGTCGTTGGGTAATTGGGTAATTGGGGAATTGAGAAATTGGGCAATTTGTAATTTGTGATTTGTAATCGGGTAGTTTGAACAGCGGTCTGGTGTGTTTTTCAATTACTCAATTACTAAATTCCACAATTACTCAATCAGAATTTGTTGTCGACAAGACTACGGCCCCGCAGTTTACCGCTGGGCGGTGGGAGACGGAGAAACGATGAAAAAAGCAGGGAAGAACATCACCAAGGCTCGCGCCGCGGTCGGTGAAAAGTCATATGCCCTGCAGGATGCGGTTCCTCTTCTGCAGAAAGTGAAATACGCCAAGTTCGACGAGACCGTGGAAGTCACGATGCGTCTCGGCGTCGACCCCAAACACGCGGACCAGATGGTGCGCGGAACCGTGGTTCTGCCGCACGGGTTGGGCAAGTCGAAGAAAGTTCTGGTCATCGCCACCGGCGACAAGGTGAAGGAAGCCGAAGAAGCGGGCGCGGATTTTGTGGGTGGCGAAGAGATGGTCGAAAAGATCCAGAAGGAAAACTGGACCGATTTCGACGCCTTGATTGCGACGCCCGACGTGATGAAGTCAGTGGGCCGTCTGGGCAAAGTGCTTGGTCCCAAGGGATTGATGCCGAACCCGAAGACCGGCACCGTGACTTTCGACGTCGCCAAGGCCGTGCAGGAAGTGAAGGCCGGCAAGGTCGAGTTTCGGACCGACAAGACCGCTCTCGTCCACGTGCCGGTTGGGAAGATTTCGTTCTCCCCCGACAAGCTGGTCGAGAACGCTACTGTGGTGATCTCGAGCGTGATCAAGGCGAAGCCGTCGGTCGCCAAGGGCAAGTACATCAAGGGCTGTTTTTTGAGCTCGACGATGGGGCCTGGGATTTCGATTGATACCAGCGCGGTTGAGGCGGCGGCCAAGGCTTAGTAAGGAAGCGCGCCGAACGCGCGATTATTGCATCCGCACAAAACGCGGATGCTTCGCGCGGCGCGCCTGGGTCCTTCGGCGCCAAAAGCGGGCGCCTCAGGATGACAAGGGTTGAGGAGAGAATTCCTTTGAGGCCGGTGGTGAGCTTAAGGGAACGCGAGGTCCTTCGACTACGTTCGGCTTCGCCTCACTCCGCTCAGGATGACAATTTTTAAGAGAGTTCTGAAGGGAAACTAACATGGCAGTCAGCAAAGCGAAGAAGATGGAGCAGGTCGAAGAGCTGAGTGGCGAGCTGAAGAACGTTTCCAGCGTCATTGTGGCCACGTACAGCAAGCTTACGGTCGAAAAGGATTACCAACTCCGCAAAGCTCTGCGCACGACGGGCGCGAAGTATCGCGTGGTGAAGAACACGCTGGCGGAGCGGGCGTCGAAAGGCACCAAGATCGAAGAAGCGCTGCAGAACCTGAGCGGCGTGACTTCGATCGCGTACACCGAGGGCGACCCGGTGGCGTTGGCCAAGACGCTGGCGAAGTACGCCAAGGACAATCCGGAATTCAGCTTCAAGGCGGGGGTGGTCGAAGGGCGCGTGGTCTCGATCAAAGAGATCGAAGCGCTGGCCACCATGCCGTCGAAGGAAGAAATTTATTCGAAGCTTCTTTATCTCCTGAACGCTCCGGCGCAGCGCCTGGTGACGGTGATGAACGCGGTCGGCCGGAACCTGGCCGTGGTGATCGATCAGGGTGTGAAGGAAAACAAGTTCAAGGAAGCCTAAAGAATTGGGTAATTGAGTAATTTTGTAATTTGGTAATTGAAAAAACTGCGATGTCGGCAGCTTCTAACAATTCGCCAATTACTCAATTTCACAATTACCAAATAAAGAGATTGCGTTATCGCTCGCGGGGGTTGCGCGGTTCGAGTCTGAGCGTTGTCTGGCGCGGAGACTGGGGCCTGGTCGCACTGGAAACCTGGCGGGCGGTGGCGAAATCGAACGACCGATACATCAAGAATTGGAGAACAACATGGCAGACCTGCAACAACTCGAAGAATCAATCGTAGGCTTGTCGCTGCTGGACGCGGCGGCGTTGGTGAAGAAGCTCGAAGAGCGTCTTGGCGTGTCGGCTGCGGCTGCAGCCCCGGTGATGGTTGCCGGTGGCGGCGGAGCGGCGGCGGCAGCTCCTGCGGAAGAGAAGACGGAATTCACCGTGGTTCTCAAGGACGTGGGCGCGAACAAGATCAACGTTATTAAGGCGGTTCGTGAAGTCACCAGCCTCGGCCTGAAAGAAGCCAAGGATCTGGTCGACGGCGCGCCGAAGAGCATCAAGGAAGGCGTCTCGAAGGACGAAGCCGAGACGATCAAGAAGAAGTTCACCGAGGCCGGTGCGACTGTCGAAGTGAAGTAGCGGCACTCGCGAGGGTTTTTGGCAATGTGCTGTTCGCTTTTCTGAGGGACAGCACAGAGGCAAGCCTCGCGCCGCTGCGGCTTTTTCGGTTACGTCTGGCGAAGTCCTTCGTTGGCCGGTTTGAGTCTAGCGGGTGGTTGTATCGGGCGACAACTTCGATCTTCAATCAGCTCAATAACTTGCGGACCTCCTGCAAGTTTTGGGCCAGCGAACGATCTACTAGCTGAATCGGGGGGAGTGATGTTATCATCTAAAACAACATCGCTACCCCTGCTTCACGCAAGGTGATTACGGCTTGTGCTCTAGCAACCCAGGAAAGAGCGCGGACCGTTGGCAGAGTTGGCAGGCTGTTCCGCATGCAGGCGGGACGGAAACAGGCCTTTAGAACTGGCGCGGAAAGAAACAAATCAGAATGGCAACGCGCAGCCCATGGCGCCCACGGGGAATCCTGTCCCTGCGGGTGCCCTATTGTCTTTCTAGGTTCATCGATCGGTAATTTCCCGGCGCGCGCAACGCGCTCCAACATTCAGCGGTTTCTTTAGCGCAGTCAACGGCTGCGCTGACTTTGGGAGTTTCTTGAATGAAGAAGAATGCCTTCCGTAAACGTTTTGATTTTTCCAAAATTCCAGCCACCATCCAGATCCCGAACCTGATCGAGGTGCAGAAGCGCTCCTACGAGCGGTTCCTGCAGATGGACCGGTTGCCCAGCGAGCGCGATGACGCCGGACTTCAGGCCGTCTTCCAGTCGGTGTTTCCGATCACCGATTTCCGCAACGTATCACAACTTGAGTTTGTGGATTACGCAATTGGCAACTGGGAGTGCAAGTGTGGTCACCTCAAGGGACTGCATCACTTGCGCACCACTTGTAAGAATTGCGGCTCGACGGTCATCACCGATCCGTTTCATCCTGGCGATGTGCTCTGCCAGAAGTGCGGCACGTACAACGCGAACACTCCTGATTTCTGCAACAAGTGCGGCGACCCCGTCGGCCTGCAGCTGAAGTACGACGTGAACGAGTGCGAAGAGCGCGGCATGACCTATTCCGCTCCGCTCAAGGTCACGATGCGCCTGACGATCTACGAGAAGGACGCTGAGACCGGCAACCGCTCGATCCGCGACATCAAGGAGCAGGAAGTTTTCTTCGGCGACGTGCCGCTGATGACGCAGAACGGTACGTTCATCATCAACGGAACCGAGCGCGTGATTGTCAGCCAGTTGCACCGCTCGCCGGGCGTGTTCTTCGAGACGGCGAACAATCGCACCTACTTCCTCGGCAAGATCATTCCGTACCGCGGATCGTGGGTCGAGTTCGAGTACGACCAGAAGAACGTGCTGTATGTCCGCATCGACCGCAAGCGCAAATTCCTGGGCACGATCTTCCTGCGCGCCCTCGGCCTGCGTGGCGGCGACGACATTTTGAAAACGTTCTACACGGTCGACCGTCTGGCGATTAAGGACAAGAAGCTGTTCTGGACGCTGGATCCGGCCAGCGAGAAGCCCACGAACCTGCTGGGCATGAAGCTGGCGCACAGCATCAAGAACAAGTCGGGCGACGAGATCGCGCACTCCGGCCGCAAGATCAACGCGGCAGGTTCTGAAGGAAATTCAGAAGGCGAAGATCAGCGAGATCGAAATCGACGTCACCGATCTGGAAGGCGCGTGGGTAGCCAGCGACGTGGTCGACACGACCACGGGCGAAGTGCTGCTCGAAGCGAACTCGGAACTGACGGCCGACAAGCTGCCGAAGATTCTCGACGCTGCGGGCGTGGTTGAGATCAACGTGTTCTTCCCGGAGCGCGACGATGTGGGCACGGTCATCTGCCAGACGCTGAAGCGCGACTCGGTGAAGACGCCGCAGGAAGCGCTGATCGAGATTTACCGCAAGCTGCGTCCGGGCGACCCGCCGACGCTCGATACGGCGACTGCGTTGTTCCAGGGCATGTTCTTCGACCCGCGCAAGTACGACTTCTCGCGCGTGGGCCGTTTGAAGTTCAACATCAAGCTGTTTGAGAACCAGGATGCGACCAGCCTCGAGCAGCGCACGCTGGATCCGGACGATTTCTACGCCACGATCCGCTACCTGCTGAAGCTGCGCAAGAACATCGGCACGGTGGACGACATCGATCACCTTGGCAACCGGCGCGTACGCGCGGTCGGCGAGTTGATGGAGAACCAGTTCCGCATCGGCCTGGTCCGCATGGAACGCGCCATCAAGGAAAAGATGAGCGTGTACCAGGAAATGTCGACGGCGATGCCGCACGACCTGGTCAACGCCAAGCCGGTGATGGCGGCGATCCGCGAGTTCTTCGGATCTTCGCAGCTGTCGCAGTTCATGGATCAGACCAACCCGCTGTCGGAGATCACGCACAAGCGCCGTCTGTCGGCCCTTGGGCCGGGCGGTCTGTCGCGTGAGCGCGCCGGATTCGAAGTCCGCGACGTGCACCCGACGCACTACGGCCGTATCTGCCCGATTGAAACGCCGGAAGGTCCGAACATCGGACTGATCTCGTCGTTGAGCTGCTACGCGCGGATCAACGACTACGGCTTCATCGAGTCGCCGTATCGCAAGGTGAAGAGCGCGCGCGTCATCGACTACGTCACCGTGGTGAATGCGGGCGACAGCGATCGCAAGGTCGGCGATCACATCGAGAAGAGCGAGACCGAGAAGCTCAACTCCGATCTCAGAGACCGCAAGAAGCGCGCCATTGAGCTCGAGCCCTTCTCGTTCTACCTCTCGGCATGGGAAGAAGACCGGCACGTCATCGCGCAGGCGAACATCGAGCTTGACGACAAGGGACGCATTGTCGGCGAGCTGGTGAACGCCCGCAAGGCCGGCAACTTCGTACTGGTGAATCGCGACGACGTCGATTACGTCGACGTGAGCCCGAAACAGCTGGTATCGGTGGCGGCCTCGCTGGTTCCGTTCCTGGAGCACGACGACGCGAACCGAGCCCTGATGGGCGCCAACATGCAACGCCAGTCGGTGCCTTTGCTTCGCGCACAGGCTCCGGTGGTGGGTACAGGCATGGAAGGCGTGACGGCACGCGATTCGGGCGCAGTCATCCTGGCTCGCCGTAACGGCATCGTCGATTCGGTCGACTCCGAGCGCATCATCGTGCGCGTCGAGGGCGAACATCATCCCGGACAGCTCTCGCGCGAAGTGGGCAGCGACATTTACCAGCTGACCAAGTTCAAGCGCTCGAACCAGAACACCTGCATCAACCAGAAGCCGATCGTGGAGAAGGGGCAGCGCGTCGTGAAGGGGCAGGTGATCGGCGACGGTCCTTGCACCGAGTTCGGCGAGTTGGCGCTGGGACGCAACGTCCTGGTGGCCTTCATGCCGTGGCGCGGCTACAACTTCGAAGACGCGATCCTGGTCTCGGAAAAGATGGTGAAGGAGGACTACTACACCTCCGTCCACATCGAGGAATTCGAGATCGAGGCGCGCGACACGAAGCTGGGCCCGGAAGAAGTCACGCGCGACATTCCGAACGTCAGCGAGACCATGCTGCGCAATCTGGACGAAGCAGGCGTGATCCGCATCGGCGCCGGCATCAAGCAGGGCGACATCCTGGTGGGCAAAGTAACGCCCAAGGGTGAAACCCAGCTCACGCCGGAAGAGAAACTGCTGCGCGCGATCTTCGGCGAAAAAGCCGGCGACGTGCGCGACGCTTCGCTCTACTGCCCGCCCGGAATCGAAGGCGTGGTAGTCGACGTGAAGATCTTCTCGCGCAAGGGCCAGGAAAAAGATGAGCGAGCGAAGGCGATTGAAGAACAGCAGATCGCGAAGCTCGAGAAGAACCTGTCGGATGAGATCCGAATTCTGACCGACGAGCGCCTGAAGCGTCTGGAAGGCTTGCTGGGCGGCAAGGAAGTGCAGGCTGATCTGCACGACGAGCGCACCAACAAGCGGCTTCTGACCAAGGGCGCGTTCCTCGATCGCGACACGATCGAGCGCATCTCGACCCGCAACCTGAAGCGCATCAAGTACAACGACAAGGATCCGCGCGTGAACGAGCAGATCGACGAGATCGAGGAAATGACCTCGCGCCAGATCGATGTGCTCAAGAAGATCGTCAACGAGAAGAAGGACAAGCTCACCAAGGGCGACGAACTGCCGCCGGGCGTGATCAAGCTGGTCAAGGTCTACGTCGCGATGAAGCGCAAGCTGAGCGTCGGCGACAAGATGGCCGGCCGTCACGGAAACAAGGGCGTCATCGCCCGCATCCTGCCGGAAGAGGATATGCCGTACCTCCAGGACGGGACGCCGGTGGAGATCGTTCTGAACCCCCTGGGCGTGCCAAGCCGTATGAACGTCGGCCAGATTCTGGAGACGCACCTCGGTTGGGCGGGCTTTGAGCTGGGCAAGAAGGTCAGCCGGATCCTCGCGGAGAACACCCGCACGGAAGCCGTCCGGCGCGAACTGAAGGCTCTGTTCAAGGACACTGCTCTTGCCGACACGGTCGGGGCCTTCACCGACGAGGAAGTTGAATTGATCGCTCCGACGCTCGTGCACGGCGTCTTCTCGGGATCGCCGGTGTTTGACGGCGCGCGCGAACACGAAATCAAGACGCTGCTCGAGCGGGCTGGCTTGCCGACTTCCGGCAAGACCACCCTGCACGACGGCATGACCGGCGACAAGTTCGAACAGCCGGTCACGGTCGGTTACATCTACATGTTGAAACTGTCGCACTTGGTGGACGACAAGATTCACGCTCGCTCCATCGGGCCGTACTCGCTGATCACGCAGCAACCGCTGGGTGGCAAGGCGCAGTTCGGCGGCCAGCGCTTCGGAGAAATGGAAGTGTGGGCGCTCGAAGCGTACGGCGCGGCGTTCATTCTGCAGGAACTGCTTACCGCGAAGTCGGACGACGTGTATGGCCGCACCAAGATTTACGAGGCCATCGTGAAGGGCGAGGCCGCCATGGAACCGGGCGTCCCCGAATCCTTCAACGTGCTGATTCGCGAATTGCAGTCGCTCTGCCTGGATGTGGAACTGATCAAGGCGGCGTTGGGCGAGAAGAAGCCCGTGGCGCCGACGCCGGTGGCGGCGGACTAGTCGCTAGTCGCTGGTCGCTAGTCTCTAGCGGCCCAGCGACGCGGCAACGGTATTGATTGAAAAATGAGGACCCGCGGTTTTGCTCTTGAGCCGCCAAGTCCAGAAGAGTTTCGCTAGCGACTGACGACTAGAGACTAGCGACTGGTTCCAAGGGCCGTGAGCGGGCGCGTGAGAACTCGCAGGAAGCGGAGGACCACCTTGTATCGTTCGAGCCCCTTTGACATGGCGAACCCCATTGCCGATTTCGATGCGATCCGCATCAGCCTGGCATCTCCGGAAAAAATCCGGAGCTGGTCGCATGGTGAAGTCACCAAGCCCGAAACCATCAACTACCGCACCTTCAAGCCCGAGCGCGACGGCCTGTTTTGCGCGCGTATTTTTGGACCGGTAACCGACTGGGAATGCTTGTGCGGCAAGTACAAGCGCATGAAGCACCGGGGCGTGATCTGCGACAAGTGCGGCGTGGAAGTCACGCTGTCGAAAGTTCGCCGGGAGCGCCTGGGCCACATCGAGCTGGCATCGCCCTGCTCGCACGTGTGGTTCTTCAAGGGCCTGCCCAGCCGCATCGGACACCTGCTCGACATTTCGCTGCGTGACCTCGAGTCCGTTCTGTACTTCGAGGCCTACGTAGTCGTCGAGCCGGGCGACGCTCCGGTAAAAGAGCGCGAGATCATCAAGGACGAAGCCAAGTACCGCGAGCTCGACCAGCAGTATCGCGCGGCCGGCTTCAAGGCCATGATGGGCGCGGAAGCGATCAAAGAATTGCTGAAGCGCGTTGAGATCGAAACGCTCTCCACCGAACTGCGCGAGAAGATGAAGAACGAGGCGTCGCTGCAAAAGCGCCTCAAGTACGCCAAGCGGCTGAAAGTGGTTGAGGCGTTCCGTCGGAGCGGCAACAAGCCGAACTGGATGATTCTCGACGTGATCCCGGTGATTCCGCCGGAGTTGCGTCCTCTGGTTCCACTCGACGGCGGCCGTTTCGCGACCTCCGATCTGAACGACCTGTATCGCCGCGTGATCAACCGCAACAACCGGTTGAAGAAGCTGATGGACCTGCACGCTCCCGAAGTCATCGTGCGCAACGAAAAGCGCATGCTGCAGGAAGCCGTGGACGCGCTGTTCGACAACGGGCGCCGTGGCCGCGTGCTGCGTGGAGCCAACAACCGTCCGCTGAAGTCGCTGTCTGACACGCTGAAGGGCAAGCAAGGCCGTTTCCGCCAGAACCTGCTCGGCAAGCGCGTCGACTACTCGGGACGTTCGGTCATCGTGGTTGGTCCGGAGCTGAAACTGCACCAGTGCGGTCTTCCCAAGAAGATGGCTCTGGAACTGTTCAAGCCGTTCATCTATCACCGCCTTGAGCAGACGGGCCACTGCACCACCATCAAGCAAGCCAAGGAAATGGTGGAGCAGCAGGAACCGATCGTTTGGGACATCCTGGAAGAAGTCATTAAGGATCACCCGGTGCTCTTGAACCGCGCCCCCACCCTTCACCGTCTCGGCATCCAGGCGTTCGAGCCGGTGCTGGTGGAAGGCAAGGCCATCAAGATTCACCCGCTGGTCTGCACGGCGTTCAACGCCGACTTCGACGGCGACCAGATGGCGGTTCACATTCCGCTGTCTCCGGAAGCACAGGTCGAAGCCAGCGTGCTGATGCTGGCCTCGCACAACATCCTGTCGCCCGCGTCAGGCCAGCCGATCACCGTGCCTACACAGGACATGGTTCTCGGCTTGTACTACCTGACCAAGGCGAAGCCGGGCGCGAAGGGCGAAGGCCGCTCGTTCGCGAACATCGACGAAGTGCTGCTCGCGCTGGAAGCAGGCGAGGTGGAAACGCTTTCGCCGATTCGACTGCGCTACACGGGCGAAGTGATCGACCTGACCACCGCGTACGACGATCAGGACATCACCCACACCGATGAAGTGCACTACGAGCGCAGCTTCCTGAACACGACGGTAGGCCGCGCCATCCTGAACGATCACCTGCCCGAGAGCATGCCGTACATCAACGGCCTGCTCAAGAAGAAGGGGATCGGCCAGTTGGTCAACTACACCTACCTGCGTTTTGGGTTGGAAGTTACGGTCAAGATGCTGGACGAGATCAAGTCGCTTGGGTTCAACTACGCGACCAAAGCGGGCCTCTCGATCGGTATCGACGACATGGTCGTGCCAGACAACAAGAAGACGCTGGTAAAAGACGCCGAGAAGCAGGGCGTCAGCGTTCAGCAGCAGTACCTGGACGGCGCGATCACCAACGGCGAGCGCTACAACAAGGTCATCGAAATCTGGTCGGCGATTACCGAAAAGGTCGCAGACGAGATGTTCGGACAGATGCAGCAGCGCGACAAGGAAGGAATCATCAACCCGATTTACGTCATGGCCGACTCCGGCGCGCGCGGATCGAAACAGCAGATCCGCCAGCTCTCCGGAATGCGCGGACTGATGGCGAAACCGTCGGGCGAAATCATCGAAACGCCTATCACGGCGAATTTCCGTGAAGGGCTGACGGTGCTGGAATACTTCATCTCGACGCACGGCGCCCGCAAAGGCTTGGCCGATACCGCTCTGAAGACGGCGGACTCGGGCTACCTGACGCGCCGCCTGGTCGACGTGGCCCAGGACGTGATCATCAGCGAATACGACTGCGGCACCGTGGACGGCATCTACGTCTCCGGTATCGTGGAAGCCGGCGAGATCATCGAGCCGCTGCGCGACCGCATCGTCGGCCGCGTGTCGCTCGAGAAGATCAAGGACTACGACGGCAACGTCATCGTCGACATCAACCAGGAAATCACCGAAGAGCTGGCGGGTTCGATTCAGGCTGCCGGCATCGAGCGGGTAAAGATCCGCTCCGTGCTGACCTGCGAGTCGAAACGCGGCGTCTGCGTCATGTGCTACGGCCGTAACCTGGCTTCCGGCCGATTGGTCGAGTTGGGCGAGGCGACGGGCGTCATTGCGGCACAGTCGATCGGCGAGCCCGGAACGCAGCTCACGATGCGTACCTTCCACATCGGTGGTACGGCATCGCGGGTTTCAGAGCAGTCGCGCCTGGAAGCCAAGAACACCGGCGCGGTGCGCTTCATCAACCTCCAGACCGTCAAGGCGAAGTCCGGCGACCTGGTAGTTATGAATCGCCAGGGCTCGATTGCCGTGGTTGACGAGAAAGGCCGCGAACGCGAGCGATACTCGGTCGTGTACGGCGCCAAGGTGAAGGTCAACGAAGGCGATCCGACCCATCAGGGCCAGATACTGGTCGAGTGGGATCCGTATACCTTCGCGATCCTTACCGAAATCGGCGGCACGGTCCAGTTCAAAGACTTGCAGGAAGGCATCACCCTGCACGAAGAAGTGGACGAAGTCACCGGTCTGTCACGTCACGTGGTGGCCGATTCGCCCGACGAGAAGCGCCAGCCGGCGATCGTGATCAAGGGCAAGTCGAGCAAGCGCTACCTGATGCCGTCACGCGCCCACTTGATGGTGGCCGATGGCGACACGGTATCGCCGGGCGATGTGCTCGCGAAGATCCCGCGCGAAACCACCAAGACCAAGGACATCACCGGTGGTCTGCCGCGCGTGGTCGAGCTGTTCGAAGCCCGCAAGCCGCACGAAACCGCGGTCATCAGCGAAATCGATGGCACGGTGAAGTTCGGCGAGGTCTCGAAAGGCCAGCGCAAAATCTACGTGGTCGCCGACAACGGCACCGAGAAGGAATACTCGGTTCCGCGCGGCGTTCACATCAACGTGCAGGAAGGCGAGCGCGTCAAGGCGGGCGAACCGCTCATGGACGGGCCGCTCAACCCGCACGACATTCTTGCGGTGCTCGGCGAAAAGGAACTGCAGTCTTACCTGGTGAACGAAATCCAGGAAGTCTACCGGCTCCAGGGCGTCAACATCAGCGACAAGCACATCGAGGTGATCGTTCGCCAGATGATGCGTTGGCGCAAGGTGGAAGACGTCGGCGACACGGCCTTCCTGCTCGAACAGCAGGTCGACAAGTTCCGCTTCGCAGAAGAGAACGACCGCGTGATCAAGGAAGGTGGACGTCCGGCAACCGGCCGCCCGCTGCTCCTCGGCATCACGAAGGCTTCGCTCTCCACCGATTCGTTCATCTCGGCGGCGTCGTTCCAGGAGACCACGCGCGTGCTCACCGAAGCTTCCATCCAGGGAGCGGTCGATCACCTGCGCGGCCTCAAGGAGAACGTCA
This sequence comes from uncultured Acidobacteriota bacterium, assembly GCA_963745435.1. GTDB lineage: Bacteria > Acidobacteriota > Terriglobia > Terriglobales > Acidobacteriaceae > Gp1-AA133. Next base: position 146,173 of record CAVUXK010000020.1, read on the forward strand.
TCGTCGGCCGTCTCATCCCTGCCGGCACCGGCATGGAGTACTACCGCAACGTGCGGCTCTCGCCCGAGATGGAAGAGGCCGCCGCCAAGGTGCAAGAGGAAGTCTCCGCAGCCTACGAGGAGGCGGAGCGTGCCCTCGAAATGATGCGGCACGAAGGCGAGACGGAAGAACTGGCGGCCGAGTAACGCCAGGGAACTCAGGAAGGGGCGGTGCCTACCGCCCCTTCACTTCTTATCTCCCCTATGAATGCCAGTCCCCAACAATTTGGACCGCAGGAAGTCCGGCGCCGCATTTCTGAGTTGCGCCCGAAGGGCCCGCCCCCTACTCTAGGTCGTAGAATGCTGCGCTTTTTCCGGTTGCTGCGCCTGGCGACCTGGCGGGCTTTCGAGCACGACCAGTTTGCTGTCGCCAAGGCCTCAGCATATTCGTCGATCCTGACGTTTTTCCCCGCGCTGCTGGTCGTGGGGTCGGTGCTGGCCACGTTGAGCCGTGGCGACACCTATCTGCGCGAAGTCTCGTATGCGCTGGGGCGCATCCTGCCGGCGGGATCGGCGACCGCCATCGCCTACCTGCGCGGTACCAATCAGCGTCCGGTCGGATTGCTGATCAGCACCTCGCTCCTGACGCTCTGGACGGCTTCCGGAACCATGATTTCCTGGATGGAAGGCTTCCGGAACGCCTACGCAGTTGCCCAAGACGTGGGGGTTGGTCAAGGAACGCCTGATCGCGTTTTCGCTGGTGATCATGGCGGGTATCCCGCTTACGTTTGCGACGGTGATGGTGGCTTTCGGCTCGGGCATTGAGACTCGCATCCTGTTCCACACCGGACACGAATTCAGCCTCTATATCAGCCTGCTGTGGACGGTGACCCGCTGGATTATCGCGACGCTTACCAGCATCGCCGTGATTGCGCTCATCTATCACAACGCCGTACCGCGTACTCAGCCCTGGCACAGCGTGCTGCCTGGGGCCACGCTGGCAACCGCGCTCTGGTTCCTGGCCACGACGTTGTTCAGCATGTATTTGCATGGCTACGCGGACTACAGCATCATCTACGGATCGCTGGGTGTCGGCATCGCGCTGCTGGTATGGATGTACATGATCTCGCTCATCGTGCTGATTGGGGCCGAATTCAATGCCATGCTGTTTCCGCGCGCGTTCCTGGGGAAGGAACTGCTGGAATCGAGCGCGACAGTGCCGGCGCGCTAGTGCGCACGCAGACGAAATCCATCTTCTGACTTCGGCCTCCGTCATTTGGAGCACTAAGCTTTGAAGCCTGGAAAGTTTGACCTGGTGTCTGGCGATATTTCGAATCTGCAACGCGATGCGGAACGAGGCGCCACGCTCGATTTGCGCTCCGAAGGTGGTTCGGCCGACATCCGGCGCGCGAAAATCATTGCCACCATCGGCCCGTCATCGAACACTGAAGTTGTCCTGCGTGACCTGCTTCGCCTGGGCATGGATGTGGCCCGCTTGAATTTCTCCCACGGATCGCACGAAGATCACGCCCACAACATTGAGCGCATTCGCCGCGCGGCGCGGAAAGAGGGGCGCACGGTCTGCATCCTGCAGGACCTGCAAGGGCCGAAGATCCGCACTGGGCGCCTGAAAGGGCACGAACCGGTTCTGCTCGAGACGGGCTCCCGCGTGACGATCACGCCCAGGGACGTGCCGGGGACGTCCACGCTGATTGCGACGACTTTCAGCGGACTCGCCCGCGAGGTGGGACCGGGGGCGCGGATTCTTCTTTCTGACGGCCTGATCGAACTGCGGGTGCGCAGCCGGCGCGGCCAGGACGTGGAATGCGATGTGATCAACGGTGGGTTGCTGGCCGAGCATCAGGGCATCAACCTGCCCGGCGCAGCGCTCACGATTCCCGCCCTGACGGAAAAGGATCGTAAGGATCTCGAGTTCGGCTTGAAGCATGATGTCGATCTGGTCGCGATTTCGTTCGTGCGGTCCGCTTCCGACGTGCGCGAGGTCAAGCAGCTGATTCTCGACTACGGCGGCAATGTTCCCGTGATTGCCAAGCTTGAGAAGCCGCAGGCTCTGGAACAGCTGGAAGAAATCTTTGAAGCGGCCGACGGCGTGATGGTGGCGCGCGGCGACCTGGGCGTCGAGATGCTTCCCGAACAGGTGCCGGTCATTCAGAAGCACGTGATCCGGCGGGCGGCGGAGTGGCGCAAGCCGGTGATCATCGCGACGCAGATGCTGGAGTCGATGATCGAGAATCCGCGACCCACGCGGGCCGAAGCCAGCGACGTGGCGAACGCGGTGTTTGACGGCACGGACGCGGTCATGCTTTCCGGAGAGACGGCCAACGGACAGTATCCGCGCGAGGCTGTGGCCATGATGAGCCGCATCGTCATTGAGGCTGAGCACAACATGGCTTCCTTCAGCGAGCCGCGGCGACGCCGCAACCGCCATCAGCTGTCCGTGGCCGAGGCGATTTGTGAATCGATCTCCTACGCTGCCGAGGATCTGCCGATGGGCGCGATTGCGATCTTCACGGAGAGCGGGAACACGGCGCGCATGATTTCGAAGTTCCGTCCGCGGGTGAAGATTTATGCTTTCAGCCACACCGGTCCGGTTTGCAACCGGCTGAACCTGTTCTGGGGCGTGCATCCGGTGCAACGCCGCGAGCTGTCGCGCACGGCTGAGGACATGGTGAATACGGCGGAGCGGGAGTTGCTGCATCGCGGGCCAGCTCAAGCCGGGGGACGTGCTGGGTGTGGTCGCCGGCACGCAGATGGCGTCAGGATCAACGAATTTCATGCGGCTGCACACTGTGTTGCCTCCCGGAACGCAAGAGTCCAGGGAAAGACGCACGGAAAAGATCGAAGAGAGCTGCCAGGAAGTAGCAGGAGAGCGACAGGAACGTGTCGAGCGAAATTCTATCGGTAGCGGTGTTCGTGCCGCTGCCCGGCCACGAAGAGCAGGCTCTCTCCACTGTGAGAGAGCTGTCGGGCGTGATGGCGGCCGGGGGCTATAGCCGCGACGTGCTCTATCGCGGCCCCGACGAGTACGTACTGGTGCGCTTCTGGAAGTCGGACGAATGTCGCCGGGCGGCGATGGAAGACCCGGGTGCCCAGAAATGCTGGGCGAAGCTTGCGCACGAGATTCAGATCCTGAAGGTGCACGAGAGCCTGGAAGAAATTCAGCTTTAGAGCGTAGCGCCGCCGTCCCGGCGGCAGTCGTGGGCGTCTCGCCGCCACCGGCGAGGGCGAGACGCCCTCGCGACTGCCGGCAGGATGCCGGCGCTACAATTGCCGAGCCAATGTCCGAGACCAGCCTCGAATTCTCCGCACCTCCCGACGTACGTGGCTACCTGCACCGTCCGCAGAACGCCAACGGCGATGCACTCGTGCTGTCACATGGTGCGGGGTCGAATGCCCAGGCTCCCCTGCTCGTCGCTCTCGCAAATGAATTCGCTTCCGCCGGCTTCGTGGTGCTACGTTGCGATCTCCCCTATCGCCAAACTCGTCCCCATGGACCGCCGGGACCGGGCGACGCGGCCCGCGATCGCCAAGGCCTGAAGAATGCGGTAGCTGCGGTCCGAAAGATAGGCAGCCGGCGGGTGTTCCTGGGAGGCCACTCCTACGGCGGCCGTCAGTCGACGATGCTCTGCGCCGAGGAGCCAGACCTGGTCGAAGGACTACTGCTGCTCTCCTATCCTCTGCATCCTCCACGCAAGCCGGAGCAACTACGCACGCAACATTTGCCCGATCTGCGCACTCCCATCCTATTTGTGGAAGGCACGCGCGATCCTTTCGGATCGATCGAGGAAATGGAAGCCGCGATACGACTGATTCCCGCTCGGACGCAATTGCTGAAGATCGAGGGCGCGGGGCACGACTTGGGCGTTCAAAGGAAAGATGGGTGGCGGGGAACTCGCGAAAGAAGTATTGAAGGCCGTTCTGGACTTCTTCAATACGGTTACGCCACGAAGAAGTGCATAGGTCCTTCGCTTCGCTCAGGATGACATTCAGAGTACCAGCTGCGCTAGTTCACCCAGCCCGACTTCGATCCGCCGTTCTTCTTCTCGTTGTCTTCCGGGGGTACGTAGTTTCCAAGTTCGTCGAATTTCACGTCGCGGTCATGCTTGCGCATGTAGACCTCGAACTTGCGCGCGGCCCGGCGGCGCTTCCAGCGGTAGTAGGAATTCTTCATTCCGTAGTACCACTCCGAGGGAGACGCTTGTCGAGACTTCGGCCGCGAGGCGCCGAATTTCACGTAGAGGTATCCGAAGAACAAGCCGCCGAGGTGAGCGATGTAGGCCGTGCTTCCGCCTCCGCTGATGGCGAAAGCGACGGTCACCACGATGAGGATCAAGACGAAATACTTCGCCTTGATCAAAGCTGGGAATGGGAAAAGAAAGATTTCGTTTTCCCCGAACACCATGCCGTAGGCCATCAGAATCGCGAAGATTCCGCCCGAGGCTCCGATGGTTGGAATCGTAGGATCGGAGAGAATGTGCGCGAACGACAGGATAATCGTCGTGAGTGCGGCTCCCACCACGCCCGTGAAGAACAGCTCCAGAAACCGGCGAGGTCCCCAGGTACTCTCGAAGGTCGATCCGAACATCCAGATCGCGAGCATGTTCCAGAACCAATGCCCGAAGCCGCTGTGCAGGAAGCTGTAAGTGACGACTTGCCAGATCTCGTAGGGCGGACGAACCAGCCGCACCGGCACCAGGCCGAGGTTTAAATAGACCCAGGTGATCAGATCGTGAGATCCGAAAGCTAAAAGGCCCAGAAAGACAGCCGTGTTGATTCCGAGCAGCCACACCACCGTCTTTGTGAAAGGCGGGAAGCTCAGGGTCATCTCTCTGCCGGTGCTGCGAATCAATGAAATCTCTCCTTGCGTAGCTGCTCGGCCGACTAGCGTTCCGGGATCGGCACCACCGCCAAACTCCGGTGTCCTTCATTATCAACCGCCCGGACTCCGAAAATCACATTATCTTTCGACAGCTTCATGGTCGTCTGGGTCGTGTTGCCGACTGTCTGGGCGTGCTCCCAATCGGGCGCACTGGTGGCACGCCAGACGATTTCGTAGCCTGTTGCGCCTAGCGGCAGCGCTCCACTTCAGAGTGGAATCGTTGACCAGATCCTTGGTGACGATCTTCACGTTCGCTGGCAGGCGCTGGGGCCGACGCTAACGCCGCCAGCGTGGCCGCGTTCAGCCGGGCCACTTTCGCCACGTAGTCGAAGTCTACGAACTTCGGCAGGTCTCCGTACTCGATGCCATTTTCGGTGCGAACGTTCTGGTGCTGGCGCGTGTAGTTTTCGCGGAACTCGGTAAAGCGCACCGCGGCGAATCCCTGCTGGTTGAAGGAGTAGTGATCTCCGCCGCGCAGGTAACGGTCGAGCCGGAACACGAGCAGCGGCTTGATTCCGGCATCGTAGGTGCGTCCAACTTCGGCGATGTAGCGAGCCAGTTCGCGGGAGGGCGAATCGCTCTCGCCGCCCAGATTGCGGATCAGACTCAATCTGCTTCTCATTGGCTGCCGCGGGAACGCCTTCGGAAAACACGCGCACCACCTTGGTGTCCTGCTCCGGATCCTTGTTCCCACCGACGATGTCGTTGTTGAGAACCGCCTCGAGCTGCCAGCCTTGCTCCTTCGCCATCTTGCGCGAAATGCGCGCTGCCGTTCAGCCCCTGCTCTTCGCCGGCCACGGTCAGGAAAATGATGGTCGCCGGGAACTTCAGCTTGCTCAGGACGCGGGCGCACTCCAGGCTGACGGCGGTGCCGCTGGCGTCGTCGTTGGCACCCGGCGCATCGCCCTTCGCATCGAACGTGTCGCTGTTGCGCGAGTCATAGTGCCCCGTGACCAGCACGATTCGCTTAGCACTCTCCGGATCAGTGCCCTTCAACACCGCATAAACATTGGTGATTTGCGTCGGCTGCGGAATCCGGTCGGCCGGGCTTTCGGTGAACGCGTCGGTCTTCACTTCAAGGCAGCCGCCGCATTCCTTGGAGTAGCGCTCGAATTCCGAGCGAATCCATTCGCGCGCAGCGCCAATGCCGCGGCCGGACGCGATCGACGCCGGATCCTGCGCCGAAAGGGTGAGCCGCGTTCCGAAGCCCACCAGCTTCTCGATGTTCGCGCGCACGTGTTCGGCGGAAACTTGCTGTAGTGCGGCGGCGATTTTCGGATCGGGAGCGGCCGGAAGGGCATCTTCTGCTTGCATGCGCAGCCCAAAAACCGCAATCCATAAGGCCAGCGCAAGCATCCGAGGTGTGATAAAAAATGTCGGCGCAATTCCAGTGCAGGGCATCTTGGTCCAGGGGAGGCCTGCTGGACGCGCAGGCGACTCCGGTTCCCGGTATGGCGCGGTCCCGAACCTAAGAACGGGAGGACTTGACCGTTGGCCCGGGAGAATTAAATATTATCAGGGTACGAACTGGCACGGAGGCATTCATGGTTTATTGTCCGGAATGTGAAAGCGATCTCGATATCGAAGAGGATGAGGTCGACGAGGGCGAAGTCGTTTCTTGCCCGGAGTGCGGTACCGACTTCGAGATTGTTACGGTCAATCCGCTCGAATTGAAACCGGTCGAAGAACTGGATGAAGACGAAGACGAAGAGGAAGATGAGGAAGCTGAAGACGGTGATGTGTGACCGGCGCGGGCTTGTTACGCTAATACATTCCTCCTTACGATCTCTCGTCCTGTTCGGAGCAATCGCCCTTCTTCTTCCAAATCTCGCCCAAGCTCAAGCCGACGATCAGCATAAGGATCCCCGCAAGTCCTATGCGTTGATTGTTGGCACTGTCTGGGGGCCCGATGACCGGCCGGTGTATGGCGTGAAGGTGAAGATCCGGCGGGCTGACCAGAAGAAGGCAAAATGGGAGCTATACTCCAATCACACAGGCGAGTTTGCCCAGCGGTTGCCTGCTGGCAAAGCGAGCTATGTAGTCCGAGCCGACACGAAGGGCCTCAAGTCACTGAAGGGAAAGAAGATAGATCCAGGACCGGAAGTAACGGTCCAGATCGAATCGGAAGAGCGCATGGATATCGGTTTGCATCTAAAGGAAGTGAAGGAGTAGTGCGAGGCAAGGTGGATAAAGGGAGAAGCCCGATGAAGAGAGCCTTGATCATTGCTCTGACTTTTCTGATCGTCTCGGCGGTTGCGTTCGGCGAGCCGTTTGAGAAGAAATCCGACAACAGCCGCACGCTGAGTGGCCGCGTTGCAGACAAGCAAGATGGGGCCCTGGCGAATGCCGTGGTTTACCTGACCAATACCCGCACGCGCGCCGTGAAGACCTACATCGTCGGCGACGATGGTGTCTATCGGTTCCCGTCGTTAGCGCCGAATATAGATTATGAGGTCTACGCGCAGTACAACGGGCGCAAGAGCGACACCAAAACGGTGAGCCAGTTCGACAATCGCCTGCAGCTCAATATCAACCTGAAGATCGATACCAAATAGCCGCTTTAATCCTGGTCCTTGTATTCCTCGCGCACATCGTCCTCGGGGCGTTCGTGCACATGTACTTCGCGGGTATCCGCGTCGGGAGCATCCTCGACACCGGCGATGGCGTCGGCTTCCAGGGCTTGACCCTCTTCGATCAATTCCTCGACGCTTTCCGAATCCGCACCCGGGATGTCGGATAGTCCCTGCAGGTCGCCGGATTGTCCGGCCGACTCGGGTCCCAGACCGCGAGGTGTCGAAACCGGGTCTTCCACGAACTCCTCGTTGTATACCTTCTTCGCCGTATTCGCTTTTTTCGCCATAGGATGATCCTCTCTCTGCTTTGACTCTCAAAAACCCGCATCGGTTGCGGGGAAATGCGCGCGAACGACACTTTTTGGCAATGCATGTCCATCCATCACCCGAAGACGTTACCGACGTTACGGACACGTACGTCCGAAATCACTGACGGCGCAGCGGCCAATGCTACAAATTGAACTGGTCGGAGGTCGATCGGACTTGGTGCGGCTTGATTATCTATCCTGCATTTTAACCATTGTTTCAACCATCCTGGTGGGAAAGCGCTGCTGGGAAGGTTGGGCGCTGGCAGCGGTGAACAGCGTCATCATTTGCGTGATTGGAGTGAAAACAGCTCAGTTCGGCTTCGTACCGGCCAATCTGTTCTGCCTGGTGCTCTGCGGTGTCAACGTGCGCACCTGGCGCAAGGCGGAACCTAGAGTATTGACCGGACAACCCCTCCGTCTGCCCTGACGGCAGCGCCATTGGTTGCAGAAGACAGCGGGCTGCAGAGGAAGGCGACCATCGCAGCCACTTCCTCGGGCTTTGCAAAGCGCTTGAGCAGCGAAGTAGGGCGCATGCTGCGGAAGAATTCCTGCTCGAATTCCTGCGTACTTTTGTTCATGCTGGCAGCGACGCGGTTCACGAACTCCGTCGCGCCTTCCGATGCGGTCGGGCCGGCGAGCACGGCATTGACGGTCACTCCCGTTCCGGCGGTTGTTTCTGCAAGGCCACGTGACACAGCGAGTTGCGCCGTTTTCGTCATGCCGTAGTGAATCATCTCTGCGGGAATCTGCACCGCCGATTCGCTTGAAATGAAGACGATTCGTCCCCAGTTTCGCTTCATCATGCCGGGCAAGTAGTGACGGCTCAGTCGAACTCCGCTCAGCACATTTACTTCGAAGAACTTCATCCACTCTTCGTCGGGAATTTTCTCGAAGGGCTTTGGATCGAAGATGCCGAGATTGTTGACGAGGATGTCGACGTCAGGGAATTGCTGGGTGGTGTTCTTTACCCCTTCAGCAGTACCCAGATCAGCCGGCGCAGCCTCGAGCCTTCCGCGGACGCCTGCATTGCCCAGAGACTTGATGGCACTTTCGACCCGGGAACTGGTTCGCCCGTTGATGATGACGTCGGCGCCTTCCTTGGCGAGTGCCTCTGCGATGGCATAGCCAATTCCGGCAGTCGAGCCGGTGACAAGTGCGCGTTTTCCTTCGAGTTGAAGATCCATGTGCTCTTGGATGCGAATGTATGGATCAGGATTCGAGACGAAACAGAAAGGCTCCAGCCACCCATGCGGGAGGCTAGAGCCTTAAGCATAATTTGTTAATTTTTAGTTGCTATCCCCGCCGGCGCGCTTCCACGAAATCAGTTCGCCGATGGTGGAACTGGTGCTTGAGCTCGAAACCGGATGCTTGTAGGCTTCGACTTCCGAGCGCGAGGCTTCTTCGCCCACGGCGCGGATGCTCAGGCCCACTTTCTTCTCTTCCGGATTCATCTTGATGATTTTGAAGTCGTGCTCAGTGCCAGGCTCCATGTGAACGGGCTGCCCGTTGCCGTCAATTGCTTCGGAGTTGTGGCACAGACCCTCAACCCCCTCGGCAATCTCGACGAACGCGCCGAAGGTCGCCACGCGCAGCACTTTGCCGTGCACCACATCGCCGATGTGATGCTGCTGGAAGAACGTCTCCCAGACATCCGGCTGAAGCTGCTTCACGCCGAGCGAAAGGCGGCGCTTGTCAGGCTCGATTGCCAAGACAACAGCCTTCACGCGATCGCCCTTCTTCAAAACTTCCGAAGGATGCTTTACGCGCTTGGTCCAGCTCAGGTTGCTCACGTGGACCAGGCCGTCGATGCCATCTTCGATCTCGATGAAGGCTCCGAAGTCGGTCAGGTTGCGAACGCGACCCTCAACTTGCGTGCCCACCGGGAATTTATCATGCAAACTGTCCCACGGATTCGACGCCAGCTGCCGCATGCCGAGCGAAATGCGGCGCTCGGTCGGGTTGACGTTCAACACGACGCATTCCACCTGATCGCCGACGTTGACCAGCTTCGACGGATGCTTCATCCGTTTCGACCAGGTCATCTCGCTGACGTGAACCAACCCCTCAATACCCTGCTCGAGCTCAACGAACGCTCCGTAGTCGGTCACGCTGATCACGCGGCCAGAAACGTGTGCGCCCACCGGGTAACGGTGCTCGGCGTCCAGCCACGGATCGGGCGTCAACTGCTTGAAGCCCAGCGAGACGCGCTGCTTGTCTTTATCGAACTTGAGAACCTTGACCTGGATTTGATCACCTACGTTCACCAGATCGCGCGGATGCGTGAGCCGTCCCCACGACATGTCCGTGATGTGCAGCAGGCCATCGATGCCGCCCATGTCGACAAACGCGCCGTACTCGGTCAGATTCTTTACCACGCCGGTCAGTACCGCGCCTTCTTCCAGATGCTCGAGGGTCTTGGACTTCTTCTCGTTGACCTCTTCTTCAAGCAGTTGCTTGCGCGAGACCACGATGTTGCCGCGCTTCTTGTTCAGCTTGATGACGGCGACTTCGATGGTGGTGCCCTTCATGCCGTCGAGGTTACGGACGGGGCGGAGATCCACCTGCGAGCCCGGCAGGAACGCGCGAGCACCTGCGATGTCGACGGTCAGCCCGCCTTTGATGCGGTCGATGACCACGGCCTTGATCGGCTTCTTTTCGTTGTACGCCGCTTCGATGTCGTCCCATGCACGGAGCCGTTGCGCCTTCTGGTGCGAGAGGTTGATGTAACCCTCTTCGGCCTCGCCCTTGTCGCGCATGACGTCAATTTCGTCGCCTGGCTTGAAGCGAGACTTGCCCTCGTGGTCGAGGACTTCGGACAGAGGCAGCATGCCTTCGGACTTTGCGCCGATATCGACAACCACGTGCTTGTCGGTAAGCTTCAGCACCGTGCCTTTGATCACACGGTCTTCGCTGACAGCTTCTTCGGCCTCGGTGGTGAAGGTCTCGAGCGCTGACGCAAAATCATCAGCGGCTGGGGCAACCGGTTTTTCTTCGGCTGCGGGTGTGGGAACGGTGGGATTCTCTTCGGTAGCGGTCGTGGACATGGCTGGTTTTTGATCCGGAGTTGCGTGAGTTTCAGCTTGCGGCTGTTTTACAGAATCGTCGGTGGTCTGGCCCTCATTCGAATTCGCGTTCGGTTCGCTGACGGCCGATACAGAGTCGAATTCGTTGGCGCTGCTATCGTCGAACAAGGTCATATCCTCTTCGATACCTCGCACTGCTCAGGGTGCGGGGAGGATGCGGGTGCTTCACGGACTGCCGGAACGGGTCTAAGGTTGTGGTGGGTTCAACCTGGCGGTTGAACTTGAACAATCCCAGCGTTCGGACGAGAAAGAACCCCGCGTCCAATCGGGAACCCTTCGAGTGTAGCAACCGCTTCCGAACAGTGTCAAACGCCAATGACGCTAATTTGCTGCATCCAACCCGGCTTCTGCGCGGTTTAGATTGAGCGCCGCAGAATTCGGTTACAACTTTCTTCAGAGCTGCAAAAAGCAGCACAAAAACACGACAAAAGCACCCTTATCGCGGGTTGGGAAAAGCGTTCTTGATCTGCTACTCTGCCGTGCGATGGACTACCTTTGGACTCCGTGGCGCTACGCCTACGTCACGACCGCTGAAAAAGCAACCGGATGCATCTTCTGCGATCTGCCTAAAGCGGGAAACGACGAAAAAGCCCGCATTACGTATCGCGGCCAGCATTGTTACATCATTTTGAATGCCTTTCCCTACACTCCAGGCCACGTAATGATCGTTCCCTACGCGCACCTGGATGAGCTGCGCAAACTCCCGGCCGATGCAGCACAGGAAATGATGGCACTTTCTCAGAGAATTGAGGGTGTTTTACGAGATCTTTACAAACCTGACGGGGTGAATCTTGGAATGAACATCGGGAAAGCTGCCGGCGCGGGCGTTGCGGGGCATATCCACATGCACGCCCTGCCGCGTTGGGTAGCCGACGCGAACTTTGTGAGCGTCATCGGGGAGACCCGCATGCTGCCCGAGACCCTGGACGTCACCTGGAAGCGGGTTAAAGAGGCCCTAGGCGCATAGCCCTCGGTGAGAAGAATATTTGGATGGACCTATCCGCGGCAGGCCCTCCCATCGATTTGAAGGTATTTTAGGGTCTCGAGCAGACGCCACTCTGCGCCTACCCGGCCAACCTCTCCATTTCGTCTTCTTCGATCACCGGCACGTTCAATTCTTTCGCTTTGTCGAGCTTGGATCCGGCGTCGCTGCCTGCTACTACGTAGTCCGTTTTCTTGCTCACCGATCCCGATACCCGGCCGCCGGCGTCTTCGATCAGCTTTTTGGCTTCATCGCGCGAATATTTGCTCAGGGTGCCGGTCAGGACGAACGTCTTGCCTGCCAGCTTTGTCCCACGTTCGCGCTTTTTGCCGCTGAACGTAAGACCTGCCTTTCGCAGGCGGTCGACCAGATCGCGGTTGCGGGGCTCTTCGAAGAATTCATGGATACTCTCGGCGATACGGGGCCCGACCTCGTTCACTTCCTCGAGCTCTTCCTGGCCTGCCTTCATCAAGTCGTCGAGCGATCCAAAGTGTTCCGCCAGAAATTGCGCCGTGCGTTCTCCCACGAAGCGAATGCCTAGACCAAGGATAAGCCGTTCCAGAGGGAGCTTCTTCGAGTTCTCGATCTCTGCGAGGATGTTCTGCGCCGATTTCTCGCCCATGCGCTCCAGACCCAGCAGGTCGGCTTTTGTCAGCGAATAGATGTCCGCGACATTCTTGATAAGTCCGCGGTCCGTAAGCTGTGTGACTAGCGCATCGCCCATGCCGTCGATATTCATGACGCCACGCGATGCAAAATGAAGGATCGTCTCGCGCAACTTGGCGGGACAATTCGCATTGACACAGCGATAGTCGACCTCGCCCTCGGTCTTCACGACCTTTGTTCCGCAGACCGGGCAATTTTCCGGCATGTGGAAAGTCTCGGTGCCGCGCGGGTGATCGTTGTCCTCGATCACTTTCGCGACCTTGGGAATGACGTCGCCGCCACGCTCCACCTGCACCCAGTCGCCGATCTTTACGCCGAGGCGCTCGATTTCATCCATGTTGTGCAACGTGGCATTGCGGACTGTTGTGCCGCCGATCGCAACTGGAGCCAATTCCGCCACCGGCGTCAGTTTGCCAGTCCTGCCTACTTGCACGCGGATGCCTTCAATCTGCGTGATGCCGGCACGCGCGGCGTACTTGTAAGCGATCGCCCAGCGCGGAGCCTTGCCGGTGAAACCGAGCTCGTTCTGCACACCAGTGCGATCGACCTTGATGACCACGCCGTCGATTTCGTAGGGCAAACTCTCGCGCTTGCCCTCCCACTGGGAGATGAACTTCCAAACCTCTTCCATGCTTTTCGCGAGGGCGTGGTGCGGATTGACCTTGAAGCCCGCAGTTTCCAGGGCCTTCAGAGTAGCGGAGTGTCGGTCCAGAAGCGTGCGGCCGTTCTGCAGAAGGATGTAGGGAAAGTAGTCGAGCCGGCGCTGCGCGGTGATGCTGGCGTCAAGTTGGCGGACGGTGCCGGCTGTAGCATTGCGGGGATTCGCGAACAGCGCCAGGCCCTTGGCTTCGCGCTCCTCGTTCATCTTCTTGAATGATGCTCTCGGCATAAGCAACTCGCCGCGCACCTCGAAGTTTGCCGGGATGCCTGCCTTCTTCAGCTTTTCCTTCGCGAATCGTCAAGCGGGATCGAGCGCACCGTGCGTACGTTGAGGGTTACGTCTTCGCCCACAGAGCCGTCGCCCCGGGTCACGCCGCGCACTAGCTTGCCGTCTTCATAGACCAAGGCAAGCGACATGCCGTCGAGTTTCAGTTCGCAGACGTAGTCCACGTCCTTGCGGCCACTCAGGTCATGCACGCGACGCTCCCAATCGCGGAGGTCGTCTTCGTTGTAAGTATTGTCGAGCGAGAGCATGGGCGACGAATGCGCCACTTTGACGACACCCTCGCGCGGTTTGCCACCAACGCGTTGCGTGGGAGAATCAGGTGTGATCAGTTCCGGGTGTTCGGCCTCCAGTTTCTTGAGGCGCTCGACCAGTTTGTCAAAGTCGAAGTCGCTGATTTCGGGATCATCAAGGACGAAATAGCGGTGCTCGTGATGGCGAATTTTGTCGCGAAGCTCTTCAATCTTGGTCTCGATATCGCGGGTCGTAGCGCTCATGCCGGAGTCCATTATATCGAAACGGCTTCGGCGCTTCCGCGCCGCCGTGTCCGTAACTTGCTGAACATACATATGGTTATCTGGTATGGCTGAACCAAGGATCATCATCGAGACCGCACGCTTGTTCTTGCGCGAATTCGCGCCCGAAGATCTTGTCGCGCTTTCCCGCGTGCTTTGCGACCGCGAGACCATGCGCTTTTACCCGATGACCTTCGACGAGGCGGCAGCCAAAGCGTGGATCGCTCGCAATCAGCAACGCTATGCGACGCAGGGCCACGGCTTGTGGGCCATTGATTTGAAATCGACGGGCGAAATGATCGGGGATTGCGGAATCACCCTGCAGGATGTCGACGGCGATTCCTTGCTGGAAATCGGCTATCACCTGCGTCGCGACATGTGGGGACAAGGATTCGCGACCGAGGCCGCGCGCGCTTGCCGCGACTATGGCTTCGCGAAATTGCACGCGGAGTTTCTGGTTTCGCTGGTCCGGCCCGGGAATCTGGCTTCGTGTCGCGTCGCTGAACGAAATGGGATGAAGGTCTGGAAAGAAACGACGCACGCCGGATTCCCTCACCTGGTGTATCGCGTGCGGAGAAGCGAGTGGAACTCCGTTCTGTGCGGTTAGCTTGTCCTGGCGCGCGCGTTCACTCCAGCACAACGTTGTCGATGAGGCGAGTGTTCCCGACATAAGCTGCGACGGCGACCAGAGCGCGCGATGTGACGTTGGTTATCGGCTCGAGCGACTCCGGATCTACAACGGAAAGATAGTCCAGTCGAGCGGCAGGTTCTGCGTGAAGGACCTTGATCCCGGCGGCGATGAGTTGCTCGGTGGATCGTTCGCCCTTCCCGAATCGCTCGTCCACCGCACGTAGGGCTCGCGACAACACGAGCGCTTGCTGGCGTTGTTGAGGGTCAAGATACGCATTGCGCGAACTCATGGCCAGGCCGTCTGGTTCCCGGATGATAGGCGCAACCACGATCTCGACCGGCATGTTCAGGTCACGCACCATGCGCTTGATGATGGCAACCTGGGCGGCGTCTTTCTGTCCGAACACGGCGATATCGGGCTCGACGATGTGGAAGAGCTTTGAGACCACCGTGGTTACGCCGCGAAAGTGCCCGGGGCGCGACTGGCCGTCGAGCCGCTCACTCAAACCTTCGACGTTTACGTACGTCACGGCCGGGGTGGGGTACATTTCGGCGACCGTCGGAGCGAATAGCAGGTCTGTGCCTTCGCGCTGAAGCATCTCGCAATCTCTCTCGAACGTTCGGGGGTATTTGGCGAGATCTTCTGTAGGGCCGAATTGCAGGGGATTGACGAACAGGCTGACGACCGCGAAATCGCTTTGCGATTTGGCGATTCGAACGAGGGAGAGGTGGCCTTCGTGAAGAGCTCCCATGGTGGGGACCAGACCGATGTGCTTGCTGGTCTGTCGCGCGGCACGAATGGCCGCGCGGGTGGCGTTAATGGTTGTGCAAATTTCCATGTGCCGGGAATTAGGAGTAACCGTACGGCGGGCGAGGACGCCCGCCGCTCCACAGTCTATCGCCGCATGGCTCGCTTGCGATCCAGCACCGTTTCCAGCGCGGCCTTCGTCTCTTTCGGCAAGTGATAGGACTCGGCGTCGGACGGATACTGCCGCGAGATCACGTCGGCGCGGAATGCCTGCACGGCGTGCGTGATTTCGGCGGCGGCGTCTCCGTAGCGGCGCACGAATTTTGCAGGCTGCTGGAATGTGAGATTCAGGATGTCGTGGAAGACCAGCACCTGGCCATCGCAGTCGGGCCCGGCGCCGATGCCGATGGTAGGCGTGTTCACTTCGGCCGTGATCATGGCCGCGACTTCGCGCGGAATGCCTTCGAGGTAGATGCAGGCCACGCCGGCGCGGTCGAGCGCGACCGCATCGCGCATGAGGTGCTCGATCGCCGTCAAGTCTTTACCCTGCACGCGGTAACCGCCCATCACATTGACCGATTGCGGCGTGAGCCCGATGTGTCCAGCCACGGGAATCTCGGCGTCGATGATGCGGCGAATCAGGTCGGCGCGCTTCTCGCCGCCTTCGATCTTCACCGCTTCTGCGCCCGCTTCCTTCACGTAGCGCGCAGCATTGCGCACGGCCTCGTCGGGACTGACGTGATACGAACCATATGGCATGTCGACGACGAGCAGCGCATGCTTCACGCCGCGGCGCACGGCCTTCGCGTGATGCAGCATCTCGTCGATGGTGATCGAGAGCGTGTTCTCGTAGCCCAGCATCGTCATGGCCAGCGAGTCGCCGACCAGCACGATGTCGATGCCGGCCTCGTCGACCAGGCGCGCGCTCGCGTAGTCGTACGCGGTCAGGCAGGTGATGGGCTGCTGTTGGAGCTTCTTTTCGCGAAGAGTGGAGACGGTGATCTTGTGGCGAGGTTCGCCGATCGGTGTGAGACTCACGATGTCCTCCAGTGCCCCTCCGGCTCGGCCGGATAGAGCCTGTCACATCTTGGATTCAACCGGGAATAGTTTAGATCGAAAGGGGAGCGCTGGCTAGTGGCTGGGGTAAGTGGCTGATAGCAAAACCACTAAACCGCTTATTATCATATAGATCACCAGGTATTCCGGCCGACTTAGAAGCTGCAAAACGTATGGTGCCTATGAGCCACCAGCTACCAGCCATCAGCTGGTTTCACGCACTCGCCGCTTCCTGGCTGCCGAGCGGCAGGAAGTATTGCGTGCCCTTGATCGGTTCGGTGACTTTTCGCAGCAGTTCTTTCAGGTCCTGGTTGTGGTCCACGAAATCGATCTCCGACGTATTCACAATCAGCAGATCGGACGAGGTGTAGTGAAAGAAGAAGTGTTCGTAGGCCTTGATGACTTCTTCGAGGTAGTCCTCGTTGATGGCCTTCTCCCCCGGGGCATTTTTCTTTCTAAGGCGCTTCTTCAAGACGTCGGGCGTGGCCTGCAGGTAGATCACGAGATCCGGTGTGGGGAGTTGCTCGCGAAAAAAATTGTAGTAGCGGTTGTAGGTTTCGAGTTCCAGATCGTTCAGATTGAGGCAGGCGAAGAGTTTGTCTTTTTCGAAAATGAAATCGGCAACCACTGTCCGATTCGAGCGAGCTCCGGTATCGAGCGAGCGCAATTGTTCGAAGCGGCGCACCATGAATGCGAACTGCGCCTGGAAGGCAGCTCCGGGCTCGCCCGCATAGAACGATTTCAGGAAGGGATTGTCTTCGGGCTCAATCACCCGCTGCGCATTGAGGCGCTCGCCCAGAATGCGGGCAAGAGTGCTCTTGCCGACTCGGATAGGGCCTTCCACTGCGATGTAGCGGGGACTCTCGAAAAGATTTGCCATGGGCTCGCGGGAAATTCGTCGCAATGCAGAATATCTTGAGTGCGCCGCGATGACAATTGCGGGAAGAGTTAACAGAGCAATCGCTTAGTCGTCGGTCGCTAGTCGCTGGCGAAGGCACCTTGCTCGCCAGTTTGTCTGATTTGGCAAGAACACATGACGGCGCACGAATCGTCTGCAGTCAGTGGGTCGCGTCCTTCGCTCAACCTGCGTCACGTTGTGGTTCGCTAGCGACTGACGACTAGAGACTAGCGACTGCATTTACAATGCCTTCGATGCTTGGACCTCTCATTGGCGCGGGAGCGGTTGTAGCTGCGGCGGGTGCGGCAGCCTACCACGCGATGGCGCCATGGGCGCAGGGTTTTGGCGCGACGTTTGTCGGCGGACCCGCTGGTTCCAAGCAGATTGCGCTCACATACGACGATGGGCCGAACGATCCGCACACGCTGAAATTGCTCGAAGTGCTTGCGAAAGATGACGTGCGCGCTACATTCTTTCTGATCGGCCGCTACGTCGAGCGGCGTCCCGAGATTGTTCGCGACGTTCTAAAAGCAGGACACGTGATCGGCAACCACACCTTAACGCATCCGACTCTCGCGTTGACGGGCTCCGTGCAGACGCGCATTCAACTGGAAGAGTGCCAGCGCGCGGTGCAGGACGCGACCGGCGAATCGCCGCGCCTGTTTCGTCCGCCTTTCGGAGCGCGCCGTCCGCACACGTTGCGAATCGCTCGGTCGCTGGCACTCGAGCCGGTCATGTGGAATGTGACGAGCTGGGATTGGAAGGTGCCTCCGGCGGCCAAGATCGTGGAGACTTGCAACCGGCACATTACTGGCGGAGCCGTGATCCTGATGCATGACGGCAGCCACCTCGGCTTCGGGGCGGACCGTTGGCAGACGGTGGTGGCCACACATCTTTTGATTGAAGAGTGGAGATCGAAGGGGTACGAATTCGTTACGATTCCGGAGATGATGGGTGCGGTCGTCAGTCGCCAGCCTTCAGTCGTCAGCTAGAAAATCTCACGCGCTGGAACCGGCCCAAGATTTTCACTACTACCTCCGCCCTTCCTATGCGGCCACCATCGCGAACGCCTGCTTCGCCGCGGCAATGGTCTTCTTCACGTCGTCCTCGCGTGTGCGCCGCGCTCAGGAATGCCGCTTCGTACTGCGAGGGCGGCAAGTAGATTCCCGCGTCGAGCATGTTGCGGAAGAAACGACCGAAGGCTTCCGTGTCGGATTTCGAGGCTGAATCCCAATCGGTCACCGGGCCTGGTGTGAAGAACCAGGTAAACATCGAGCCGACACGATTGTGCGTCATCGAGATGCCGGCGGATTTGGCTGCGGCAGCGACGCCTGCGACCAGCTCCGAGCTCAGGTGGTCAAGCTTTGCGTAGACGTCGCGGTGCTCTTTCAGATACTTCAACTGTGCGTATCCAGCGGCCATGGCGAGCGGATTTCCGGAGAGCGTTCCCGCCTGATACATCGGGCCGAGCGGCGCGACAAGGTCCATGATTTCGGAAGCGCCGCCATAGGCGCCCACGGGCAAGCCACCGCCGATGATTTTGCCCATCGTGGTGAGGTCGGGCTGGATCGTGTATAGCTCCTGTGCGCCGCCGAATGCGAGACGGAACCCGGTCATGACTTCGTCGAAGATGAGGACGGCGCCATCGTTCGAAGTCACTGCGCGGACTGCTTCGAGGTAGCCGCGCGCTGGCGGAACGCAACCCATGTTGCCGACTACGGGCTCAATGATCACGCACGCAATTTGCCCCTTGAACTTCTTGAATGCTTCTTCGAGGGCATCGGTGTCGTTGTAGGGCAGGGCCAGCGTGAATTGCGTGAATTCTTCGGGGACGCCCGCCGATCCCGGAATGCCAAGTGTAGCCACTCCCGATCCGGCCTTCACCAGCAGCGCGTCGGCGTGCCCGTGGTAGCAGCCTTCGAACTTCACGATGAACTTGCGCTTCGTATAGGCGCGTGCCAGCCGGATGGCCGACATAGTTGCTTCCGTGCCCGAACTCACGAAGCGGACTTTTTGCATGTGCGGGAATGCGGAGATGACCAGCTCGGCGAGATCGGCTTCGGCAGGCGTGGAGGCGCCAAAACTCGTTCCATTTCGCATGGCGGTTGTGAGCGCTTCGATCACGACCGAGGCGGCGTGTCCGAGAATGAGCGGCCCCCACGAGCCGATGTAGTCGATGTATTCATTGCCGTCGGCGTCCCAGATATGCGAGCCCTGGCCGCGCACGATGAACGGAGGATCGCCGCCCACTGCGCGAAAGGCGCGCACCGGGGAGTTCACTCCACCCGGAATCAGCATTTCCGCGCGCTTCTGCAGCTTGCGCGATTGGTCGACTTTGCGAGCCATGGGCACACCTCCGCCAAGGTCTTAAGAAAGATAACTATAGCAGCGGGATAGATCGCGCAGCGGAGACGGTCACTGGCAGTAGTGACGGGCCGCACAACGGCCGGAACCCGATTTTTCACGAGATTTTCACAAACTGGAAACACTCCCGCAACATGGCGGGCATAGGGTGACGGCATACGTTGCCCTTCTAACCGGGAGGGTTTGCAGGACAGCTTCGGGGGCTCCGAGCTGTCCTAATTTCTTGCCTTGAAGAAAACTCCGTCATGCGAGAACTGAGGCAGCGCAGCGTTAGGCGTGTGTCATTTCCGATAAGATTGCGACACCAAACTTCATAACCTTTGCGGAAGCACGCCCTTACGTGAAAACGAATTTCCCAGAGATCGGCGAGCGATTTTTTGTGCAGGCACCGCGGCGTGTGGTTGCGTGGCTGGTGATGGCGCTCTGCTTAGCGGGCCCCTGCGGCGCGCAGAACCCGGACGCGCCGATCCCCGCCGACACTGCTGCGGATGATCCGGCGGTCACGATGTTTCCGCATTCGAAGACCACGCGCTGGTGGGTGTCGGGGCAGGACAACGTTATCTCGCAGTGGCATCCGTCGTTCTCAGCGAAATACAGCGGTCCCAACAGCTTTCAGTCGAAGGCGGAACATGCTACGTCGAACGTCGCCACGTTATTCACCGGGTTGCAACTTACGCACACGACCGAAATCTTCATGCACTTTGAGGCCGCGGCGGGCGGAGGACTGAGCGATGCGCTCGGACTGGCCGGCTTCACCGACCTCGACGTGGTACGCAATCCGACACTCGGAACTACGCCTTATATTGCCCGCGGCATGATTCGCCAGATCATTCCGTTGAGCAAGGAAGTGACGGAGGAAGAACGCACTCCGTGGTATCTCGCGACCGAGGTTCCGGTGCGCAGGATTGAATTGCGTTTCGGGAAGATGGGCGTGAACGATTTCTTCGATATCAACGACATCGGCACCGACAGCCACTCGCAGTTCATGAACTGGACCGTCGACAACAACGGCGCCTACGACTACGCGGCCGACACGCGCGGCTACACGATCGGGCTGCTGGCCGAGTATCACGAGCGTGCCTGGGTATTCCGCTTCGAAGAAGCGCTGATGCCGAAGGTCGCGAACGGAATTGATCTGCAATGGAATTTGCGGAGGGCGCGTGCCGAGAACTACGAATTTGAGTTGCGACCGAAACTCATTCCGTCGCGCGGCAGCGTGATCCGGCTGCTGTCGTTCGTGAATCACGCCAACATGGGCGTCTATCGCGATGCGATCAATAATTATCTCGCCGGGAAGACTCCCCGCCCGGAGATCACCAACCATCCAGAGCAAACGACCGTGAAGTACGGTTTCGGCGTGAACGTGCAGCAGGAAATCACCCACGCCCTGCGGCTTTACAGCCGTTTCGGATGGAATGAAGGCCAGCACGAGTCGTACGCGTACACCGAAGTTGACCAGACCGTGCAGATCGGTGGCGACTACGCGGGAGATCGCTGGAAACGCAAGCTCGACAAGACCGGCGCGGTATTCGTGTCGAACGCGATCAAGGCCGATCACCAGCGCTACCTCGCGCTGGGCGGGCGCGGATTTTTACTAGGCGACGGGGCGCTGACCTACGGGCGCGAAAACATCATCGAGTATTACTACAACGCCCACGTCTGGCGCGGGCTGTTTGGCGCGTTCGATCTGCAGCACATCAACAATCCGGGTTACAACCGGGACCGCGGCCCCGTGCTGGTGCCGGGGCTACGCGTGCATTTGGAGTTTTAGATCTCTCGCGGAGTCACCATCGGTGCGGAAGAACTCGCGGGCCCTACTTCTCCACCTTCACACCCTTCCAGAACGCGACGTAGTCTTTGATCTGTTTCGCGGCGGTCTTGGGCTCGGGGTAGTACCATGCGGCGTTGGGATTGCGTTTGCCGTTCACCTCCACGGTGTAGTAACTGGCCAGGCCCTTCCACGGGCAGGTCGTATGCTGATCGCTGGGACTGGAAGAATTCCGTCTTGATGGCATCGGGCGGGAAGTACTGGTTTCCCTCTACTTCGATCGTGCGCTCGCTCTCTGCGAGCACTGTGTTTTCCCACATTGCTTTTGGCATGATACCCGTTTAGATTCCTAAGGCCGCGCGAGAGTTTCAGAGATGACGACCACCACAAAAACCCAGATATGCAACGGCCACTCCATGGTCAGTGCTCTGCGCAGTGTGATGGTGTGCACGCCCGCAGGCGGCCGGATGGGATCGCGCGGAACAAGTTTCACAATCAAGAGAACTGGGTTTTCCGCGACCGCCTAATTTTGAGGTTGCTCTCCAACAGCATGGTGCGGTTTGCGACATTCTCAGGAGCGCGGGTGCGGAAGTCTTCGAGCTACCGGGTTCGTCCGATCTGACGCTCGATGCGGTTTATGCGCACGATTCGTCACTGCCGACGGACTTTGGCGTCATACTCATGAATCCCGGCAAGACAAATCGAGTTCCTGAGGCGGCTCGGCACGGCGAGTTCTGCGCGGCTCTGGGAATTCCTGTACTAGGCGAGATTCGGTCCCCAGGTACGACCGAAGCCGGCGACATGGTGTGGATCGATGAGCGCACGTTGTTGGTCGGGCATGGCTATCGCACGAATGCTTCGGGCATTTCGCAGATGCGCGACGTTACTCTGGCGGCATAGGGTGGAAGTTCTGGCGGCGCCTCTGCCATACGGGAGCCGGCCCCTCAGAATGCCTGCACTTGATGTCGCTGATCAGCTTGCTTGATGAGAAGACGGCGCTGGTCGACTTGCCCTGGCTGGCGGTCGAGACGGTGGAAATGCTGAAGAGTCGGGGCTACCGGTTTATCGAGATCGACGCCGCGGAGCGGAATACGCTCGCCTGCAATGTACTGTCGTTGGGGCAGCGGCGGCTGGTGGCGATCGAGGAAAACAAGAACACGAATCAACGCCTGCGCGATGCCGGCTTTGAGGTGTTTACCTTTCGGGGCTCGGAGATCTGCATCAACGGTGCAGGTGGGCCGACGTGCCTTACGCGGCCGCTACTTCGGGTGGACTCCCCAGAAAGCGCCTGACTCGTTCTCAATCGCGTTCCACCAAACTGCTAAAATAGAGAAGCAATGGCCCTACCGTTCGTCCGCGAACTCTTCGCGGACGTGGAAAAACTGCCCGCTTTCGTGCGTGTTGCCTCCCGTCTGAAGGAGGGCACGGGGCGGATTAGTGTTTCCGGATTAACTCCGACCGCCAAAGCTCTTCTGCTGGTGCTTGCGCAACGCACCATCGGGCGGCCGCTCATTTTCGTGGTCAGCGACAACCGCGCGGCCGAGGAACTTCTACCCGTGGTGCAGGGCTTCGCTGAACTCTTGGATTCCGCCGAGCCGGAGTCCATTGTCACGTTGCCCACGCGCGACGTGCTGCCTTTCCAGAATCTCTCTCCGCATCCTGAAATTCAGGAAGAACGAGCTGCTGCTCTGTGGAAGATCGCAACCGGTGCCGTGTCGATCCTGATTGCGCCCATCGCGGCCACGACGATTCGCCTAGCCTCCACCGAGTACTACACCGATCTGGCCCGCACGATCCGGCGTGGAGAGACGATCGATACGGAGCCGCTGCTCGAACACCTGAACACGGTGGGTTATGCGTCAAGCGATGTGGTCGAAATGCCCGGGCAGTACGCTTTGCGCGGCGGCATTCTCGATGTCTATTCGCCCGAGGCGGACCGCCCGGTGCGCATCGAGTTTTTCGGCGACGAGGTCGAGTCGATTCGCAAGTTCGATCCCGCAACGCAGCGCTCGTCGAGTCCCGTGGACGAGGCTCTGCTTTTGCCGCTGACGGAGACTCCGGTTCGGGAGGATGTGCTGGGCGCGATTCACGTCCGACTCTCAGGCAAACGCATTACGGGCAATGAAGAAGTAATCGAGCAGGCCGTGCGTTCGGGCGGCGTGACCGTGTTTCCTGGCTGGGAGTTTTACGCGCCTGTCGCGCGGGAGAGCCGCAGCCTGTTTGATCTGCTGCCCAACGCGGCCGTACTGGCCGATGAACCGGAAGCTCTGAAGCAGGAGCTTGACCGAACGTGGACGAGGATCGAAGAAGCTCACGAGCGCAGCCTGATCGGAAACCTCGTCCGGCCCACCGATCTCTATTTTCCGCCGGAGCAATGGTGGCAGATGCTTGGCGCATTGCCGGGCGCGGACCTCGAGCATCTTGGCATCACGCGTCCCGACCATGCGGAAGCTGTGCAGTTTCCCTCGCAGCCGGCGCCACGCTTCCACGGCTCTGTTCCCGCCATGCTTGAAGAAGTGCAGAAGCTGACCGGAGAGAACAAGAACGTGGTCTTTGCAGCGCCCAACACGGGCGAAGTCGAGCGCCTGGCCGACATTTTCACCGAGTACAACGTGTCGTTCCGCCTGGGCAGCCGCACGCGCGGTGGTGAAAGCTACGCCGATGAGACCGCATACTTCTCGTCTGACGTGCTGACCACAACGCTTGGTGCAGGCCTATGTGCCCGATGGCGTGATTTTTCCCGGAGGCGAATCTTGCCATCTTCGGCGCGCGTGATTTGTTCGACGAATCGGAACTGGTAGCGTCGCGCCCACAGCGGCAGAAGTCCAAAGTATCCGCGTTCCTTTCGGATTTCCGGGACCTGCAGGTTGGCGACTACGTAGTCCACGTGGAACACGGCATCGCGCAGTATAACGGCCTGAAAGAACTGAATCAGGGCGACGGCCCGGCGGAGTTCATGCTGCTCGAATTTGCCGAAGCGGCGCGATTGTACGTACCGCTCACCCGTCTTGACTTGATCCAGAAGTATCGTTCTTCGGAAGGTGCGAAGCCGCCGCTTAGCCATTTGGGTACCCAGGCCTGGGCCAAGACGAAAGCCCGAGTGCGCAAGGCCATGAAAGACATGGCCGACGAACTGCTCAAACTCTACGCGCAGCGCCAGATGGCGCAGGGCCACGCTTTCCCGGCCGACACGGAGTGGATGAAGGAATTTGAAGACGCCTTCGAGTTCACCGAGACGGAAGATCAAGGGCAGGCCATCATCGACGTGAAAAACGATATGGAGTCGGGTCGTCCCATGGACCGCTTGCTGTGCGGAGACGTGGGATACGGCAAGACGGAAGTCGCGATGCGCGCCGCGTTCAAGGCAATCAGCGACAACAAGCAGGTCGCGGTGCTCGCACCCACCACCGTACTCGCGTTCCAGCACTTCGAGACTTTCAAGCAGCGCTTCGCGGCGTTTCCAGTGTCCATCGAGATGATCAGCCGCTTCCGCTCGCCAAAGCAGCAGAAAGAAATCCTGCAGAAAGCGGAAACTGGCAAGATCGATATCCTCATCGGCACGCATCGAATCCTGTCGAAGGATCTGAAGTTTTCCGATCTTGGGCTCCTGATCGTCGATGAAGAGCAGCGCTTCGGCGTGCGCCACAAAGAACGGCTCAAGCAGATGCGCAAGCAGGTGGACGTGCTCACCATGTCGGCGACACCGATTCCGCGCACTCTACACATGTCGCTGGTCGGCCTGCGTGACATGAGCGTCATCGAAACTCCACCGAAAGATCGCATGGCGATTCAGACGGTCGTGGCGAGTTGGGATGAGAAGCTGATTCAATCGGCGATGGAGCAGGAACTGGAACGCGGCGGGCAGGTCTACTTCGTGCACAACCGCGTGGAGAGCATCTGGGAAATTGCGGCCAAGCTGCAAACGCTCGTGCCCAATGCGCGGATTCAGGTTGGCCACGGCCAGATGTCGGAAGGCGAGCTTGAAAAGGTGATGCTGAAGTTCATGCATCACGAAGCCGACATCCTGGTGGCGACGACGATCATCGAAAACGGCTTGGACATCCCGCTCTGCAATACGATCCTCATCAATCGCGCCGAGCGGTTGGGTCTCTCGGAGCTTTACCAGCTTCGCGGACGCGTCGGGCGCTCCGATCGCCGTGCCTATGCCTACCTGCTGCTGCCCTCTGAAATAGAACTGACGCCAATTGCACGGCGTCGGCTTGCTGCTCTGAAAGAATTCTCCGATCTCGGAGCCGGCTTCAAGATTGCCGCGCTTGATCTCGAACTACGTGGCGCCGGCAATATGCTGGGAGGGGAGCAGAGCGGGCACATCGAAGCCATCGGATTCGAGCTCTACACGCAAATGCTCGACCGCGCCGTCCGCGAGATGAAGGGCGAGATGCCGGAAGAAGAAATCGCCACCCAGCTCAACCTCGGCCTTAATATTCGTATTCCTGCCGAATACATTCCAGAGGAAAACCAGCGCTTGCGAATGTACAAGCGGGTGGCTGGTGTCGAGCGGGAAGCGCAACTCCACGATGTGCGCGCGGAGTTGATCGACCGTTACGGAGAGCCGCCACGGGCGGTCCGCAATCTTCTGGAATACGCCGAACTCAAGCTGGTTGCGGTGCGGGTGGGAGTGAACGCCATTGAACGTAAGCGCGAGCAAGTCAGCATCAAGTTCCGGCAGACTGCAACCGTCGATCCCGAGCGCCTGGCGCGGTTCGTGGCCTCGCAGCGGGGCACGCAGTTTACACCCGACGGCACCCTGAAGTTTGTGCAGAAGGCCACGGCCCCCGAAGAAGTCCTCATCCACCTCAGAACGCTTTTGGAAGAACTGACAGGCACTCCAACCGCGGCTGCCTGAAGCCTTGGCCACGTCGCCGACATCTAAAACCGCATCATCGAATTGGAGGCATTTATGACTGTGAAGCAGGCTTCTGCGGGTACTGAGACTCTCGTGGCTGCGTCAGGTGGAACGACTCGCGGCTATGCTGCGGCAACCGCCAAGGCGACTCTTGCGCCCTTTACGTTCGAGCGCCGCGAGCCACGCGAGCACGACGTCTTGATCGACATCAAGTACTGTGGCATCTGCCACTCCGATATTCATCAGGCGCGCGACGAATGGGGCGATGCGATCTTCCCTATGGTTCCGGGTCACGAGATCACCGGAATCGTGACGGCCGTTGGCGGGAAGGTCAGCAAGTTCAGGGTGGGTGATCGGGTGGGCGTCGGCTGCTTTGTCGATTCCTGCAGAACCTGCCCGGAGTGCCGTCAGGGGTTGGAACAATATTGCGCGGTGCGCACCTCGTGGACGTACAACGGTCGCGAGAAGGACGAGACCCCGACCTACGGCGGGTACTCCGAAAAGATCGTGGTTGACGAGAATTATGTTCTCCGCATCCCGGAGGGCATTCCGCTAGACGCTGCTGCTCCTCTCCTTTGTGCTGGGATCACACTGTACTCGCCTCTGAAACACTGGAAAGCCGGCCCGGGAAAGAAAGTCGCCATTGTCGGCATGGGCGGCTTGGGACACATGGGCGTCAAACTGGCGCATGCGCTCGGCGCTGAGGTCACAGTACTGAGCCAGTCGCTGAGCAAGCAGCAGGACGGTAAGCGCCTGGGTGCCGATCACTACTACGCGACTTCCGATCCCGAAACCTTCACCAAGCTTGAGCGCCATTTCGATCTCATCGTCAACACCGTCTCGGCCGACATCAACTGGAATGACTACCTGAAACTGCTAAAGGTAGATGGGACGATGGTCGTGGTCGGCATTCCGGAAAAAGAGAATTCCGTCAAAGCAGGGTCAATCGTCACGGGTCGCCGCAGCCTGGCCGGCTCGGCCATCGGCGGCATCCGCGAAACGCAGGAGATGCTCGACTTCTGCGGCAAGCACAAAATCGTGAGTGATATCGAGATGGTCCCGATTCAGAAGGTCAACGAAGCGTACGAGCGAGTGCTGAAAAGCGACGTTCGTTATCGTTTCGTGATCGACATGGCGTCTCTGAAGGGCCGCTGAAACTGGAGCGTTATCGCTGGAGGAATGGAGGGGCCAGCCTCGGTGCTTCGGCCCCCTTTTAGTTTCGTTGGCCTGATACGAATCGTTCCTTGTTCCCGGTACAGGAATTCCCTGCCACAAACCCGGTAGATTGGTGCTTCGCCGAAGTCCGATTCTCCTGCTATTGTGTTCAGTGCATTTACGCGCCATCATGCCCAGCGCT
Source organism: uncultured Acidobacteriota bacterium (assembly GCA_963745435.1). Lineage (GTDB taxonomy): Bacteria > Acidobacteriota > Terriglobia > Terriglobales > Acidobacteriaceae > Gp1-AA133. The sequence goes on from CAVUXK010000020.1 coordinate 173,809, forward strand.
TGATCCGGACGCCTCCCGTCGCGTCCACGTACCCCGCAGGTCGAGAGAATACACACTATGCCGATGAAGGTTCGCAAGGCAGTCTTCCCCGCAGCCGGACTGGGCACGCGCTTCCTGCCCGCCACCAAGGCCCAGCCCAAGGAAATGCTGCCCATCGTCGACAAGCCGATCATCCAGTATGGCGTGGAGGAGGCGTTATCGGCGGGATGCGACCAGATCATCATCGTGACTGGCCGCGGCAAGCAGTCCATCGAAGACCATTTCGATGTGAGTTACGAACTCGAGAAGATGCTCGAAGAGCGCCACAAGACCGATCTACTGAAGATCGTCCGTTCGATTTCTGACATGATCCACATCGCCTACGTTCGGCAGAAGGAAGCCCTCGGACTGGGCCACGCTGTTCTGATGGCGCGGGAATTGGTTGGGCAAGAAGCATTCGCAGTGCTGCTGGCCGACGATGTCATCGATGCGGAAGTCTCCTGCCTCAAGCAGATGATGCAGGTCTTCGAAGAGACGCAGTGTTCCGTGATTGCGACGCAGGTAGTGGAAGGGCCGGGCATCTCGGCGTACGGCGTACTCGATGTGAAGGAGGCGGACGGGCGGTTCGGAGGGCGGCTCTTCGAAGTAAACAACATGGTAGAGAAGCCAAAGCCTGAAGATGCTCCGTCGAAGCTCGCCATCATCGGCCGCTACATTCTGACGCCGCGCGTCTTCGAAATTCTGGCCGACACTCCGCACGGAACCGGCGGAGAAATGCAACTCACCGACGGTCTCAAGGCCCTGCTCAAGGAACAGCGCATCTACGCCTATGTTTACGAAGGCCGCCGCTACGACGCCGGCGACAAACTTGGCTTCCTCAAAGCCACAGTCGAACTGGCTCTGAAACGTCCCGAACTTGGGGAGAAGTTCCGCGAATATCTCCGTTCATTGCAGCTCTAGGCCTGGTAGAGCTGGCGCATTTTCGCCGACTTGTTCTCCGCTTCAGGCGCCTTGCGAACTCTTCAGCTTCTTCGATTTTTCTTCCACGCCGCGTGCCAGCTTCTCTTTGTGAGCGTCGAGCTTCTTGGCGACGGCGGAGTCGAATAGCCCAATCATCTGCGCGGCGAGAATTCCTGCATTGGTCGCGCCCGGCTTGCCGATGGCCACAGTAGCGACCGGAATGCCGGCAGGCATCTGTACGGTCGCGAGCAGCGAGTCCATGCCCTGGAGCGACGTGGAAGGAATTGGAACGCCGATCACGGGCAGTGTGGTGTGCGCGGCAATGACACCCGCCAGGTGCGCGGCCCCGCCGGCGCCTGCGATGATCACGCGAATTCCCTGGCTTGCGGCTTTACGCGCGAAGTCCGCCGTGCGATCGGGCGACCGGTGCGCAGAGGTGACGTCCATTTCGTACGCGATGCCGAACTCCTCGAGCGCCTTGCCGGCCTCGCGCATGATCTCGAGATCCGAATCACTGCCCATGACGATCGAAACCTGCGGCTTGCTCATCTTTATGATCCTTTGAAAATTCAGGCGAACCTGGAATGACTGCGAATTATTTCTTTAGAGCTCGTGCGGCGATGTCTTTACGGTAGTGCATGCCCTCGAAACCGATATTGGAAACCGCTGCGTAAGCATTCTGTACTGCCGTCGCAAGATCAGGTGCCCGGGCCGTTACTCCGAGCACGCGTCCACCCGAGGTGAAGTACACGTCGTCGCGCTTGCTGGTGGCGGCGTGAAACACCTTGACGCCCAGGGATCTCTTCCGCCTGATCGAGCCCGGCGATCTTTTTCCCCGCCTCAAATGTCCCGGGATATCCGCTGGACGCGATGACCACGCACACCGAGGCATCGGACGACCACCGGAAATCGCCGTCGCTGACGCGGCCCTGCACCGACGCCTCCAGCGCTTCCACGAGGTCGCTTTCGAGCCGCATCAGTATGGGCTGTGTCTCCGGATCGCCGAAGCGGCAGTTGAATTCGAGCACCATCGGGCCGCGCGCCGTCATCATCAGCCCGCAATAGAGCACGCCGCGGTATTCCGCGCCTTCGGCTTTCATCCCCGCAACCACCGGTTCTGCGATGTGATGAACCAGCCAGTCGCGCATTTTCTCGTCGACGATGGTCTGGGTCGAATAGGCGCCCATGCCGCCCGTATTTGGCCCGGTATCGCCATCTCCGACTCGCTTATGATCCTGCGCTGCCACGAGCGGAACCACACGCTCCCCGTCGCTGAAGACCAGGAATGACAGCTCGTCCCCTTTGAGGCATTCTTCCAGCACGACCAGCGAGCCCGCGGCTCCAAGCATCTTGCCGCTCAGCATCTCGGAAGCAGTTGTGGCGGCTTCCTCCCGGCTTTTTGCGATCACAACACCTTTGCCCGCGGCCAGTCCGTCCGCCTTGACGACGATAGGCGGATGGAAGTGCGCCAGCGCCGCGCGAACTTCATCCACGGATTTGCAGATCGCATAGTGCGCCGTCGGAATGCGATGGCGCTGCATGAATTCCTTTGCGAAGCTTTTGCTCGATTCGAGCTTGGCCGCTGCCAGCGTCGGTCCGAAGACCGGCCAGCCGCGGCGCTGAAATTCGTCGACCACGCCGAGGGTGAGGGGAAGTTCCGGCCCGACAATCGTCAGATCCGGCTGGATCTTGCCGGCGACCTCGACCATGGAATCGAGGCTGCGTGTGTCGGCGGGCAGACATTCCGCATCCCGCGCAATGCCTCCGTTGCCGGGCGCGCAATACAACTTCGTCACGCGAGGAGACTGCGCCAGCTTCCAGACCAGCGCATGTTCGCGTCCGCCACCGCCTAGGACCAGGACTTTCATAGTTCGGGAAACATTCAAGGGTAGGGGCAGCGAAGGGCGATGTCAAACGATGGGGCGCTGTGCACTGCCATTGGCGTCGCGGCGACATCCTCACCCCGCTTCGTAAGTGCTGGATAAGGCGAACGAGGTGGCGGAGCACATTGAAGCGACGTAAAAAGCCGCGGCCTAACCCGCGGGTGACTTCCAAGACTTAAAATCGATATTAACCATACTTAACTTCGCCGTATAATCCTGGAAATGATTACCGTCTCCAAGGAAGACTATCTGAAGGCTATCCTCGAAGCCGAAAGCGAAGGGGAACGGGTCATTTCCGCGACCCTGGCTCACTGGCTGAAGGTCTCACCGCCGGCGGTAACCATGGCGCTTCGGCGATTGAAGCGCGACGGCTTTGTGCGCGTCCAGCCGGACGGGCACGTGCGCCTGACGGCTGCGGGACGCAAGATTGCCCAGCGCCTGTCGCTGCGCCATCACCTGATCGAACGCATGCTCGCGGAAATCTTCGGGATGGAATGGTACAAGGTGCACGATGAGGCGGAGCGTCTGGAGCACGCCGTTTCCCCGGATTTCGAGGCGAAATTGCTGGCCAAACTTGGGGGCAGCAAGCCCTGTCCTCATGGAAATCTCAGCGAGCGAGAGAGCCCGGGGAGTCGCCGGCGCCGAGGACTTGCTGCTGATGTCGGAGGCCGAGGCCGGAAAACACTACGTGGTCAGCGGCATTTACGAACGCGATCGTCAAATGCTGGAGTTCCTGGAAGCCCGCGGTATACGGCCTGGCGTCAAAGTAGACCTGGTCGAACGCAACTATGACCAGACTCTTTCGATCCGGACAGCTGCCGGACGGGCGGTGTCTGGGCAGATTACCTGCCGAGAAAATCTGGCTGTCCCCTGCACGTTAGCCCTCGCTTCTTCGATTAATTAACTATAGCTAACTATCCATGGTGTACACTGGTTTTCCTGTGCTGAGGCGTACATCTTGAGCACCGAAGGCCATCGCGATCGCCAGCCATGAGCACGAACCCCGGAAAACTCGACAGGCCGACCGACCGCCTGCGGCGGACGAGCCGCAAGTCGGGCTTCATCGCTCGCTTGAGGGTGTGCACAGTTCCGTCGATGTTCCGCACCCGGAGTCCGGTTTCTGGCCGCAGTGGCGTGCGTTCGTGGGCCCCGCGATTCTGATCAGCGTGGGCTACATGGATCCGGGAAATTGGGGCACCGATCTGCAGGCGGGCGCTCAATTCAAATACGGATTGCTCTGGGTCGTCGGTCTGTCGAGCCTGATGGCGGTTTTCATGCAGGTCATCTCTGCGCGCCTGGGCGTGGTCACGGGAAAAGATCTGGCGCAATGCTGCCGCGACTGGTATCCGGCATGGACACGCTGGCCCAACTGGCTGCTGAGCGAAGTAGCGATCGGCGCCTGCGACCTGGCAGAAGTGCTGGGTAGCGCCGTTGCTATCAATTTGCTGTTTCACATCCCGCTGTTCTGGGCAGTCATCATCACCGGGCTTGGACGTTCTTCTGCTGCTGGCCTTGCAAGGGTTCGGGATGCGCACCATCGAGGCCGTCGTGGTCTTGCTGGTCGCCACCATCGCGGTTTGTTACTTCATCGAGATTTTTGTCCTTCCCGAGACCCAGCCAAGTTTTTTGGAGATGGGCCGCGCACTGGTCACGCCCCATTTTCGACAGGCCGGCATGCTTTATGTCGCGATCGGAATCATCGGCGCGACCGTGATGCCGCACAATCTGTACCTCCATTCCGCGCTGGTGCAAAGCCGCAGGTTTCAGAAAGACACTTCTTCCATCCGCAGCGCGATTCGCTTCAACACGATCGACTCAGTGGTGGCCTTGTCAGTCGCGTTTTGCGTGAACGCGGCGATCCTCGTGCTGGCCGCTACGGTCTTCTTTGGCAAACAGAGCGTGGTCGTTCCGGGCAGTCAACTGGTTCACTTCTCTCCGGAGAGCGATTGGATCCGAGTGGCTTACCTCACGTTGGCCCCGCTATTGGGAACCGCGGCGGCCAGCACTCTGTTTGCGGTTGCGCTGCTCGCTGCCGGGCAGAGCAGCACGATTACTGGAACGCTGGCCGGGCAGGTGGTGATGGAAGGCTTCATGCACTGGCGGATCCAGCCCTGGCTGCGCCGCCTGATCACGCGCACGCTGGCGATCTTGCCGGCCGTTTTCATCATCGGCTTTCGCGGTGAGGGCAGCGTCACCGATCTTCTTACACTGAGCCAGGTTGTGCTCGCGCTGCAATTGCCTTTTGCCATGTTCCCCCTCTTGCATTTCACCAGTTCCAAAACTCGCATGGGCGAATGGAAAAATGGCTGGGCCCTGCTCACTGCGGGGTGGGCAAGCGCTATTCTGATTACCTCGATGGACGTCTACGGCCTGCCGGACTCGATTAAGACCGCGTGGCACGTGATTCATGGCGGATAAGCAGTGCGTGAAGGACGCGACAAGCATGTATGAAACCATTCTCGTGACGCTGGACGGCACTTCGAGTGACCGGGCCATCATTGAGCACGTTAAGCAACTCGCCAAGCTGGCGCAAAGCCGTCTGGTCCTGCTACACGTCGCGGATGGATGGGCGGCCCGAACCTACGGCCCGGAAGCCGTAAGTCCCGAAATCACCGCCGACACCGCCTATCTCGAAAAAGTGCGAGCAGAGTTCGAAACCGCAGGAATCCCCGCGCAGGCAGAGCTCGCCTATGGGGACCCGGCGAATGAGATCGTGAAGTGGATCGGAAAGAAGGGATGCGACTTGGTCGCCATGAGCACGCACGGGCACAGGTTCCTGGCCGATATATTTCTCGGCACTACCGCGAGCCGGGTGCAGCATCGTATTTCTGTTCCCGTCCTGCTCTTACGCGCCAAGTGACATCGGTTCGTTCGTCTCCTCCGCGACGCCCGTTGGAAGTCGACGGTTTCCCGCCGCTCTGGTTGGCGCCCACTACGAAATCCCCGCCAGAACGACTAAACTAAAGAGATATGAACAGCTTTAACAGCCGCTCCAGCCTTCGTGTAGGCACCAAGGAATACGAGATCTACCGCATCGACGCGCTCGACAAGCAGGGTATTTCGACCAAGCACCTGCCTTATTCGCTGCGCATTTTGCTCGAGAACCTGCTGCGCACCGAGGACGGCCGCAACGTCACCAAGGAAGAAGTGCGCGCGCTGGCGGCGTGGAACAGCCAGTCGAAGCCCGACAAGGAAATCGCCTTCACGCCGAGCCGCGTGCTGCTGCAGGACTTTACCGGCGTGCCCGCCGTGGTCGATCTGGCCGCCATGCGCGATGCCATGAAGCGGCTGGGCGGCGATCCCAAGCTGATCAATCCGCTGCAGCCGGCGGAACTGGTGATTGATCACTCGGTGCAGGTGGATGAGTTCGGCACGGCCCAAGCCTTCGGCCTGAATGCGGAGCTGGAGTTTCTGCGCAACAAGGAGCGCTATGCCTTCCTGCGCTGGGGACAGACAGCGTTTCACAATCTGGCCATCGTGCCGCCCGACACGGGCATCGTTCACCAGGTAAATCTGGAATTTCTGGCGCGGGTGGTCTTCGTGCATGAAGCCGACGGCAAGCGCGTGGCGTATCCCGACACGCTGGTCGGCACCGATTCGCATACGACGATGATCAATGGCTTGGGTGTACTGGGCTGGGGCGTCGGCGGAATCGAAGCCGAGGCCGCCATGCTCGGCCAGCCGGTCTCGATGCTGATTCCGTTGGTTGTCGGTGTGAAGCTGACGGGACGATTGCGCGAAGGCGCGACCGCCACCGACCTCGTGCTCACCATCACCGAGATGTTGCGCAAGCACGGCGTGGTCGGAAAGTTCGTCGAGTACTTCGGTCCCGGCCTGCAGGACCTGCCGCTGGCCGACCGCGCGACCATCGCGAACATGTCGCCCGAGTACGGCGCCACCTGCGGGATTTTTCCGATCGACAAGGAGAGTCTGCGCTATCTGCGCCTCACTGGCCGCTCCGAAGAACAGATTGCACTGGTGGAAGCCTACGCACGAGAGCAGGGCATGTTCCACGACGAGAAGACTCCCGAGGCGCAGTACTCAGAGTTGCTGGCACTTGATCTTGCGACGGTGGAATCGAGTCTTGCCGGCCCGAAGCGTCCGCAGGATCGCGTGGTGCTCTCGAACGCTGGGGAATCATTCCGGCAGGCTCTGCCTTCGCTGATGAAACCGAAAGCGAAACCCGCGGCCTCTGTAAACGCGTCGCCCGACAGTGCCGCAAGACAAGAGAATCGCTGGGAGCAGGAAGGTGGCAACCCGACTGCGGTTGGAGTCGAAGATCCGCGAGTCGAGGAACATGTTTCCGCGAACGTGAAGAACGCATTGAAACACGGCAGCGTGGTCATCGCCGCGATCACGAGTTGCACGAACACGTCGAACCCTTCGGTGATGATGGCTGCTGGACTGCTCGCCAAGAAGGCCGTGGAACGCGGCTTGCAGACTCCAGCTTGGGTGAAGACGTCGCTTGCCCCGGGCTCGAAAGCTGTCACTGACTACCTGTCAAAGGCTGGCCTGCTGACCTACCTCGAGAAGCTCAAGTTCAATCTGGTCGGCTACGGCTGCACGACCTGCATCGGCAACTCAGGTCCGCTGCCCACGGAAGTCTCGCAGGCAATCGACGAGAAGGATCTGGTCGTGGCTTCGGTGCTCTCGGGCAATCGCAACTTCGAAGGCCGCATCAACTCCGAGGTCCGCGCGAATTACCTGATGTCTCCGCCGCTGGTGGTGGCCTTTGCGCTGGCGGGGCGCATAGATATCGACCTGAAGAAAGATGCGATCGGCCGCGGCAAAGACGGCAAGCCCGTGCTTCTCGCGGATATCTGGCCGACGCAGAAGGAAGTGAACGAGGCGGTGCAGCAGATTTCGTCCGACATGTTCCGCAAGAGCTACGGCGAAGTCTACGACGGCGATTCGCACTGGCGCTCGTTGCCTGTACCGCAGGGCCAGACCTACGTCTGGGAGGACGGACTCGACTTATATCCGGCAAGCGCCCTACTTCGACGACATGACACTGCGGCCGTCTGCGGTCGAGGACATCAAGGCAGCGCGCGTGCTCGCGGTGCTCGGCGACAGCGTCACCACCGATCACATTTCCCCGGCCGGCTCGATCAAGAAAGACAGCCCGGCGGGCAGATATCTCGTCGAGCACGGCGTGAAGCCGGCGGATTTCAACTCCTACGGCTCGCGACGCGGCAATCACGAAGTGATGGTGCGCGGCACGTTCGCCAACGTGCGCCTGCGCAACAAGATGGTGAACACCGAGGGAGGCTTCACCCGCCACCTGCCGGGCGGCACGGAGATGTCGATCTACGACGCATCGGCGAAGTACATTGCTGACGGCGTGCCGCTGGTGATCCTGGCCGGCAAAGAGTACGGTTCGGGCTCGTCGCGTGACTGGGCAGCGAAAGGGCCGCGGCTGCTCGGGGTGCAGGCGGTGATCGCCGAAAGCTACGAGCGCATTCACCGTTCGAACCTCGTGGGGATGGGAATTCTTCCTCTGCAGTTCCTGCCTGGACAGAACGCCGAGTCGCTCAAACTGACAGGCGAGGAAGTCTTCGAAATCGCCGGCATCCGAGGCCTGATCGAGCACTTTGCCGCCGGGCAGCAAGATCAAGGTGAAGGCCTCGAAAGACGGCAAGACGACCGAGTTCGACGCGATCGTTCGCATCGACACGCCGCAGGAAGCGCAGTACTACGCCAACGGCGGGATCTTGCAGTATGTGTTGCGGCAATTGCTGGCAGCCAAGCCGGAGGCCGTACACGCTTAGGGGGCTTTTGCAGGTCCACGCGAAACACTTAAAACCGCAAAGGACGCAAAGAGAGGCAACGTTCTTCTTCGCGCACTTTGCGGGAACTTCTTCGCGGCCTTGGCAGTTAAAAGCTTTCCCCGACTTCCAATCGGCCTATCCCAGGCAACTCTCCCAGCACTGCTATAATCAATGATTGCGCTCATGACAAAAAAGAGACTGATACGTTCGACAACGGTCTTATCTGTACGCCGCGATGGCAAGGTGGTTCTGGCTGGCGATGGGCAGGTAACTCTTGGCGATTCTGTGATTAAGCACACCGCCAAGAAGATTCGCCGGCTCTATCAGGACAAGATTCTGGCAGGTTTTGCCGGGTCGACGGCCGATGCTTTCACGCTTTTCAGCCGATTTGAGTCGAAGCTGGAGCAGTATCATGGCAACGTGGGCCGTTCGGCCGTCGAACTGGCCAAGGACTGGCGCACCGACAAGTTCCTGCGCCATCTGGAAGCGCTGCTGCTGGTTTGCGACAAGGAGCAGACCTTCCTGCTCAGCGGACAGGGAGACGTCATCGAGCCAGATGGCGGCATTGCCGCGATCGGCTCAGGCGGCCCCTACGCGCAAGCCGCCGCGGAAGCCCTGGTCGAGCACACCAAGCTTTCGGCCCGCGAAATCGCCGAGCAGGCCATGAAGATTGCCGGCAAGATGTGCATTTATACGAACGATAATTTTACGATTGAGGAGTTGTAAGCAGTCGCCAGTCACTAGTCGTCAGTCGCCAGCGTTTTTAGGGTCTGGCTGCCGACCGCACGACTGACGACCGACGACTGAATTTATGGCCATCTATTTCCCTCCGACCGCCGAAGAAGAACAGCTTGCGCTGGATGATCTGACTCCGCGCGAGATCGTTGCTGAGCTCGACAAGTACGTTGTCGGGCAGAAAGACGCGAAGCGCGCCGTTGCCATCGCTTTGCGCAATCGCATGCGCCGTCAGAAGCTGACTCCCGAACTGGCTGAAGAAATCATTCCCAAGAACATCATCATGATCGGGCCCACGGGCGTGGGGAAAACCGAAATCGCGCGCCGCCTGGCAAAGCTTACGAATTCGCCTTTCCTGAAGGTGGAAGCCTCAAAGTTCACCGAGGTTGGCTATGTGGGGCGCGACGTCGAATCGATGATCCGCGACTTGGTCGAGATCGCCATCGACATGATCCGCGAGGAAAAACTCGAAGACGTCGCCGACAAAGCCGAACTGAATGCGGAAGAGCGCCTGCTCGATTTGCTGCTACCGCCCGCAACCCCGCGGCCACCGGATGCGCCGACCGGCGGAGTCGTACTCGAGGGCTCGACTACCCACGAGCATGGCGACTCGCAATCGCGCACGCGCGAGAAACTTCGCCAGCAACTTCGGGAAGGCAAGCTCGACGAACGTATGGTGGAGCTCGATGTCCGCGAACGCAATTTTCCGTCGTTCGAGATTATCTCGAACCAGGGCGTGGAGGAGATGGACGTCAACATCAAAGACATGTTGCCGAACATCTTCGGGCAGCGCAGCAAAAAGCGGAAAATGAAGGTCAACGAAGCGTTCGAGTACCTGATCCAGGAAGAGGAGCACCGGCTCATCGACATGGATCAGGTGACGCGGACGGCGATCGACCGCGTGGAAAATTCGGGTATCGTTTTCCTCGACGAAATCGACAAAATCGCCGGCCGCGAAAGCGGCCACGGGCCGGATGTTTCACGCGAGGGCGTGCAGCGGGACATCCTGCCCATCGTCGAAGGCACCACCGTTAACACGCGCTATGGGATGGTGCGGACGGATCACATCCTGTTCGTCGCCGCCGGGGCGTTTCACGTGTCCAAGCCCAGCGACCTGATCCCCGAGTTGCAGGGCCGTTTTCCGATCCGCGTGGAACTGCAGTCGCTGACCATGGAGGACTTCATTCGGATCCTGACCGAGCCGAAGTCGTCGCTGGTGAAGCAGTACACGGCTCTGCTCGAAACCGAGGGTGTGAAGCTCGAGTTCACGCCTGGATCTCTGGAAGAGGTCGCGCGCTTCGCGTTCCGCGTGAACGAAGGTACGGAGAACATCGGCGCACGCCGCCTGCATACCATCATGGAGCGGGTGCTTGATCAGATCAGCTTCGAAGCGCCGGAGAAAAAGGGCCAGCACATCACGATCGACGCCGACTACGTGGGCAAGATGCTGTCCGACATCGTGAAAGATCAGGACCTCTCGCGCTACATCCTGTAAGGACTTATGGGAAGGGCACGACTTCAGTCGTGCCACAACGACCTCATGTAACTGCGGCTTGAGCCGCTGAGGGTTGCCTTCCCGTACGCGCGTTTCTCGCCGATAGGAAATCTCACCCCAGGCGCTGAAGCGCCAAAATCAACGGGGCCTTCTTGGCACGACTGAAGTCGTGCCCTTCCCGATTGTTAATTACAAGCCCGATGGATGCCGTAGCTCACTTAGAACAGCCGGATCGCCTTGGCCTGTTCGATGGCGGGAATCTTGCGCAAAGCCTTCAGCACATCGTCGGTGACTTTTCCGTCGATGTGGACCACGGCGATGGCCTTGCGCGGTTCGCCCTTTTTCTCGGAGCCTCCGTTAGCGGACTGCCGGCCGAGTGAAAAGTCGGCGATGTTGATTTTGTGCTCGCCGAGAATGGTGCCGACCTTGCCGATCACGCCGGGCACGTCGCGGTTGCGTAGGTAGATCAGGTTTCGTTCCAGCGGAGCTTCCACGTCGATGTCATCAACCGAGAGCAGGCGCGGAGCGTGTCCATGCAACACGGCGCCTTTCACGCAGTGTTCTTGTCCCGAAGTCTTCAGGAGAACTGACAGCACGCTGCCCGACCCTCCGGTGGAGCTTTTTGCCTTGTGTTGCTCGTGCACGCGCAAGCCGCGCGACGAGGCGATGGTTGCAGCGTTCACAAGGTTTGCCTTTTCGTCGAGCATCTGGTTGAGAATGCCTTTGATCGCGCCGTTCCGGATCAACTCCGTTTTCCACTCGGCAATGTGCCCGCTGTACCGCAAAGAAATTTCTTCCAGCATTCCATCGCTGACCTGCGCAAGAAATGAGCCGAGCCGCTCGGCAAGCACAACGTAGGGCTGCATCTCGACATACTCTTCATGCGAGACGGAGGGCACGTTCACGGCGTTTTGGATAACGCCGCTCTTCAGGTACTCCTTTACCTGGTGGGCTACTTGCACGCCCACGGCCTCCTGCGCCTCATGCGTAGAGCCGCCAATATGCGGCGTGAGAATCACGTTCTCCAATGAGGTTAGCGGCGAGTTCTTCAGCGGTTCTTCCTGAAAAACATCGAGCGCGGCGCCGCCGACTTGCCCCTGCTTGAGCCCCTGAGCCAGCGCGGCTTCATCGATCAGTTCGCCGCGTGCGCAATTCACAATGCGCACACCCTTCTTCATGGTCTTGATGGACTCGGCGTTGATCATCCCAGTGGTCTGCGGAGTGAGGCCGACGTGCAGCGTCAGGTAGTCGGCTGCTGCGTAGACGTCTTCCAGTTTGCCCATGCGGATGCCGTTTTCCTTCGCAATACTTGCCGACACAAACGGATCGTGGCCCACAATCTCCATGCCGAAGGCGCGGGCCCGCCGCGCGACTTCCATACCAATCTTGCCGAGACCAATGACGCCCAGGGTTTTGCCGCGCAGTTCTGTCCCCTGAAGGGACTTTTTCTCCCACTTGCCGGCGTGCATCAGCCCGTCGGCGCGCGGAATGAAGCGTGCCATACCGAGCATCATGCCGAGCGTTAGTTCCGCGACCGCGACGGCGTTGGCGCCCGGCGTATTCATCACCGCGATCCCCTTGCGAGTGGCGGCGTCGATATCTACGTTGTCCACTCCCACGCCGGCGCGGCCGATCACGCGCAATTTGGGCGCGTGCTCGAGCAAAGCACTATCAACTTGCACTGCCGAACGCACGATAAGAGCGTCAGCTGTTTCGAGGTGCGACGTGAGTTTGCCCTCGATCTGGTCGGGAGTAACAAGTGTCCAGCGCGGCTCCTGCAACAGGGCCAATGCGGAAGCGGAAATTTTTTCGGCGACGACAATTTTCATGTTTCTCAATGTTTCCTGGGAAGTTGAAATCGTAGCAGAGTTGCTATCTTGCGAAGCGAGTCGGGCTTAGTCTTAGCCAAATAAGAATTGGCCACGAACCGAATCGGGATGCTCCATGGGTCGGAGTACCCCGGCAATCAATTCGTGGCCACTGTCTCTACTTCTGCGCGTCCCCGCCGAGCACGTTATCCGCACTCTTCTGCGTCTGCGTGTATCCAGCCGGAGGACCAAACAACGCCGCGTCGAGGCTATCACTTGAGTAGTTCGTAACCTCAGTCTGCATATCCATCAACGATCCCGGAGTCGAGGCAGGAGTCGGCGTGCCTGAGGCCTGCTGCTCCTGTTGTTGTTGCTGTTGCTGCTGTTCCTTTTTCTTCTTGAACATGCCGCCCAGTCCCTTCATGACCGCACCGCTCGCGGTGGTCGGGATGGCATCGTCATCGTGTTTCTGCGGAGGAGGTGGAGGCGTCTGCTGTGTAGCAGGTTGCCCGTCAGCCGCGTTCCCGCCCATCGTCATGCTGGTATAGGAAACTATGGGCATCCCGGTGATGTGAGCGACGTTGCTTTTGCGCAGCTCAGCCATGCTGACCTGCACATTGCTGTTGCCCATGCCCTGCATCACCTGTCCCGGAACCCAGTCCATCTCCTTGGCCATCTTGAGATAGAACTGGCGAATCTCGCTATAGCCCGGCACGTCTTCGGCGATCCACTGGTCGGTATTCACTACGGTCGAGACTTGCTGGCCTTGCATTTTGGGATCGTCCGATTCCATCAGCATTTCGACCTTCGCCTTCAGTTCCTTGGTCGGTAGTCCGAGGATGGTGCGCGTAGCCCCGGTCTCGCTGCTTTCGAACTTTGGCGTGATCTTCATGTTGGTCTTCTGCGCGTTATCGGGATGCTTGGCCTGCTCTTCTTTCATCTTGGCCTGCATCTCTTGCTGCTTACGTTGCATGGCTTGCTTCATTTCGTCGAAGGTCATGATGCCGTAAGTCTTTGCTTGAGGGTCGATTTCAATGAACCGCCGGTTATCCAGATCGATGATCTGGATTTTGCCGTCAGAACTTTCCTCGCGCAGCTTGTTTCCCTTGATGGCCACCGTGCGCGTGGTCGGAGCCATAGCTTGCTTGGCGTTTTTGCTGAAGACAGAAGCAATTTTGACCGCGCCCATCATGGCGCCGCCAGTCACCTTGGTGGTCTCAGAGTACTTGAAGTCCGCGCGGCAGGTACCGCACAGAATCCCAATCGCGGTGAACAGGGCCGTACTACCTTGCAGTCGCATACACACTCCAGTTCGGGATATGGGGGGAAATGAGGGTGGGGAAGCGGAGGACGAGTCCGCTTCCAGAAGATGACTTTGGCGAATCGACTGCCGCCGCGACAGTTCTTATCGAGTCGCGCCGGCAACCTCAGTCTGGCGGGCAAAAACTTCCTGCGCCGCCCGAACAGCCGATCCAAATTCCACGGGCTTGCTGCTCACTCGAGCCAGAACGTGTTCGAGCGCAGCCAGCGCGCCGATGGTGTCGAGATAGTCGTAGTAGCCGATGTGCGCCATGCGGAACAGTTTGCCCTTCATTTCGCCCTGGCCGTTGGCTACGACCGCGTTGAATGATTCGCGGAATTCCTTGACGATCGCACTCGAGTCTACACCCCCGGGGGCTTCGATTGCGGTGACGGCCGCTGCGGGAGATGATGGCGCAAACAATTTCAATCCCAGCGCTTTTGCGCCGGCCCGCGTCATTTCAGCCGCAAGTTCGGCGTTGTTGACCAGATCCTCTCGTCCGGCGGCGAGGTCGCCGCTGCCGAGTTGTCGAATGTAGTCGAGCGCGGCGCCCAACGCAGCAAACAGTGAGGTCGCGGGCGTGTAAGCAGATTCTCCCTTGGCCGCGGATTTCCGCTCCTTACGCAGATCGAAGTAGAAGCGCGGATTCTTTGTCGTCTCCATACGCTGCCACGCGCGCTCGCTGACTCCGCAATACGCGAGGCCGGGCGGAATCATGAGCGCCTTCTGCGAACCGCCGACGATGATGTCCACACCCCACGCGTCCACATCCAGATGGGTCGTACCCAGTCCGGTGATGGCATCCACGACCAGCAGGGTCTCGTCGCCCATGCTACGTACCAGCTTGGCGATCCCTTTCACATCGTGGCGTGCGCCGGTCGACGTTTCGGTAGCCTGCGTATACACGGCCCGCACGTCGGGGGTGAGCTTCGCACGTACTTCATCCATCGCAAACGTTTCGCCGTACGGCTTGCTCAGGACATCCACATTGCAGCCGAATGCTTTGCCCAGCGCCGTCCAGCGCTCGCCGAACTTTCCGGCGGTAAGCACGAGAATCTTGTCGCCGGGCGACGTCAGGTTCGAGACGCTGGCCTCCATCACCCCTGAACCCGAGCAAGCCAGCACCAGCACGTCGTTCTTCGTGCCAATGAACTCCTTCATGTCGGATAGCACGCGGGTAAACAGGTTGCGGAAGTCGGCCGTGCGATGATGGGCGGTGAATGGGCCTCCGCGAATTGAGCAGCGGGTAGAAGAGGAGTCGGGCCGGGAGTAAAGAGACGATTTTTACGCAGCATGGCCTACGAGTCCTTGGGAAACAGGATGGTAGATAGTTTATCGGAAGGTGCGGGATCGGCGCACGTTTGGGAGGCCAATCCAGCCAGCAGGACGTTTGTTTGAGGCGCTTCGCGACTCGCTCAATTCGCCTGATTCTTGGCAGCCGCTATAATTGCGGCACTATGCCCCTGATCGATCAGATTCAAAAAGATCTTGTTGCCGCCATGAAGTCGAAGGATGAACTGCGCCTTTCCTGCCTGCGCATGGTGAAGACGGCGCTGACTCTGAAGCAGACCGAAAAGATGGGCCCGCTGGACGATAAGGAATCGCAGCAGGTGCTGGCCACGCTGATTAAGCAGCGTAAAGACTCGGTCGAGCAGTTCACCAAGGGCGGCCGGCAGGAGATGGCCGATAAAGAAGCCGCCGAGATCAAGATCATCGAGGGCTATCTTCCGAAGGCTGCCGGAGAAGAAGAGATTGCCGCGGGAGTGAAGGCCACCATCGCTGAGATGGGATCCCCCACCATGAAAGACATGGGCACGGTCATGAAGAACGCAATGGCACGCTTTGGAGCAGCCGGAATGCGTGTGGACGGGAAAGTCGTGAGTGACGCCGTGAAGAAAGAGCTGGCCGGGAAATGAGTGTCAGCAAAAGGGGTAGGTCGGCGGCCTCAACTGCCCGGCACGATGACGCCGCTACATTCCTTCGAGCGAATTTCGATCGCTCACTTCCATCCGTGATCGCCGTCTGTTGAACAGACTCACGCTGAAACCCTGCGACCGAGGATTCCGAAAATGACCCATGCTGTTCGTGTGGCGGCGATCGCAGCTCTCTTGATTTACAGCGCGTTCGCGCAAACCTCGAAAGTCGAGTCCGTCCTCTACATGCAGGAATTTGTGCACGACTGGACGATCTCGAAGCAGTTCACGGTCGAAGTGGCGAACGCGATGCCAGCCGAACTCTATTCCTTCAAGCCGAATCCGGACGAGATGACGTTCGGCGAGCAGATCATCCACATCGCGGGAGCCAACGTCTTCCGATTTCACGAGATCACCGGCGTCAAGCCGCCGTTTGAATTCGATCCCGCCCACCTGCCGCCCACCGACAAGGCCTCAGCGGTGAAGATGCTGGAGCAGTCGTTCGACTATGTGATCAGCGTCCTGCCCGGGATTACCAGCGAACAGTTGAAGCGCACCTGGCACATCCCGTCATGGAAGGGACGCACGGATCCCGACGGCCGGGCGATGATCCTGAACATGTTTGTGCACACCGCCCACCACCGCGCACAGTGCGAGGTTTACATGCGGGTGAAAGGGATCAAGCCGCCGACCTACACGTTCTGATCGGTCAATAGCGGCGCTCTACTTGCTTCTTTGCAATTCCCGGTAAGCCTCGCTCTTGGATACTCCCATCTCTTTCGCCACCTTTTTCAGAGCGGCTTTCTCGTCGACCTTTTCTTCGGAAATGATCTGGTCCACGCGCTGGCGGACTGAAAGCCGCGTCAAGGGTGGGGCTTGGTCGGTCGCTTCGGCCTTCGCGATCAGCAATGTGATTTCGCCTTTGACTTCTGCCCGGGATTTCAGGTTGGCAAGAAGCTCAGCAGCGCGACCACGCAGAAATTCTTCGTGCAGCTTGGTAATTTCACGAGCAATCACTACGTGGCGATCCGGGCCCAGCACTTCGACGATGTCTTCCAGAGTTTCAAGTACGCGGTGCGGCGCTTCGTAAAAGACTTGGGTGCGTGGAGATGTGCGGATGCCCTCCAGTTGTGTACGTCGCTCACCGCGTTTAGCGGGCAGGAAGCCAGAGAAGCGGAACGAGTCGGTAGGCAAGCCGCTGGCGACCAGCGCCGCCAGAAATGCCGACGCGCCCGGGATCGGTACGACGGGTACGCCATGTCGTATCGCGAGCGCAATCAGGCGGAACCCCGGATCGGAGATTCCCGGCATCCCGGCATCGGTCACCAATGCGATCCTCGCGCCCCCCTCAAGGTCGACCACCAGCTCCGCGGCCTTGGTCATCTCGTTGTGTTCGTGATAGCTGATCGTCTTGGTCGTGATTCCGTAGTGACTCAGCAACTTCTGGGTCTGACGGGTGTCCTCGCAAGCAATCAGATCGACGCCCTTTAACACCCGCAGGGCGCGCAGGGTGATGTCCTCGAGATTGCCGATTGGCGTGGCTACCAGGTACAGCGTTGGCCCGGGGTCGAGCGGCGCGGCTTTCGACGAGTGCTCGGCGGGCATGGCGGGAAGGATAGCATTTCAAGCTTTCAGCTCTCAGCAGTCAGCCATCAGCAACTTCGTTGCTCACGCGGAACCCAGGCGTCAGACGAGGTTACTGATAGCTGAAGGCTGACAGCTGAGAGCTTCTTCCAAATTGACGCGACCCGCGCGCTGCCCCTAGAATCTAATGAATCGATAGGGCCAGCCATGCAGGTCCCGCGCGTGGCCCGTGAGTACCTCGAAACATTGGAGTTGCATGCCCCTTTACGAATACGAGTGCAAGAAGTGCCACCACCGTTTTGAGCGGATCCAGAAATTCTCGGACCCGCATGTGAAGAAGTGTCCTGATTGCAAGGGCCCCGTCGAACAGGTGGTGTCGGCGCCCGCCGTGCAATTCAAAGGATCGGGCTGGTACGTCACCGATTACCCTAAGAAGGCGTCAGGCGGTTCGTCGCCTTCGTCCAACGGGGAGTCTGGGTCCAAGAAAGAGGAAAAGAAAGACTCCAAGACGGAAGTGAAGTCCGACAGTTCGACCAAGAAGGCCGAGAAGAAATCGAAAGACTAAGCTAACCTATACGCCAAGATACGCAGCCACGGATCCTGTCCGTGGCCTTCGTGCCTCCGGGCACACCCCGCTGAATCCTTTTGCGAACCAACTCATCTAAAACACTTGACTAGTCAAGTATTGTGAGAGGCGAGGCTTAAGGAGACCATCATGATCACTTTACGGCGTGCCAGCGAACGCGGCGGCGGTGATTTCGGCTGGCTGAACACCAAGCACACTTTCAGTTTCAGCGATTACTACGATCCGCGCTGGATGGGCTTCCGGTCTTTGCGCGTGATCAACGAAGACTACGTTGCGCCTGCGTCAGGATTCCCGACGCATCCGCACAGCGACATGGAGATCATCACCTACGTGCTCGAAGGCAAACTCGAGCACAAGGACAGCCTGGGCACAGGGTCGGTGATCCTGCCGGGCGACGGGCAACGCATGACGGCAGGACGCGGCATCCGGCACAGCGAGTACAACCCCTCCAAAAGCGAGCGGGTGCACCTGTACCAGATCTGGATTCTGCCAGAGAAGAAGTCGCTCGAACCGAGCTACGAGCAGAAGTCGTTCCCGACGGAAGAGAAGCAAGGCAAGCTGCGCCTGATCGCTTCGCCAGACGCGAAAGACGGATCGGTGAAGATCAACCAGGACGCGCAGCTCTACGTCACTCTGCTGAAGCCAGGCGAGGAAGTCACACACGACTTCGGCAAGAATCGTCATGGCTGGCTGCAGGTCGCCAAGGGCAGCGTCGCGGTCAATGGTCAAACGTTGGCACAGGGCGACGGCGCTGCAATCAGCGACGAGTCAAAGCTCAACATAAAGGGCACCAAGGACAGTGAAGTGCTGCTGTTTGACTTGGCGTGAGCCAGTCGGGCTGCGACGAAACTGCACAAAGCAAAAGGGACGGGCAAAAGCCCGTCCTTAGTTTTTTTGCGCCCTACTTCCTACTTCTTGGCCTTTGCCGGCTCTTTCTGTCCCACTCGCTCGCTCACCTTAAAAGTCAGCTTGCCGGCCTTCTTATCCGCGTCCACGATGACGTGATCGCCGTGCAGCACCTCGCCGTCGAGGATCTTCAGCGCCAGCGGGTCCTGGATGGCACGTTGGATCGCTCGCTTCAGCGGCCGCGCACCGTAGTTCGGATCGTAGCCTTCGTTCAGCACGAATTCCTTGGCGGCATCGGTCAACTCGAGCGAGATCTTTCGCTCGGCCAGTTGACGTCGCAAATCCTCCAACCGCAGGTCCACGATCTTAACCAACTGCTCCTTGGCCAGCGGACGGAACACGATGATGTCGTCCACGCGGTTCAGGAACTCGGGCTTGAAGTATCCGGCGAGCGAACTAGTGACTTCTTTCGCGGCTTTCTCGAAATCCTCGTTCGTGCGAATGTTCTCCGCCACCAGGAACGACGAGCCGATATTCGAGGTCATGATGATGATCGTGTTGCGGAAGCTGACCTCGCGGCCTTGCCCGTCGGTCAGACGGCCGTCGTCCATGATTTGCAGCATGATGTTGAACACATCCGGATGCGCTTTCTCGATCTCGTCGAACAGCACCACCGCATACGGCCGCCGGCGAATCGCTTCGGTAAGCTGTCCCCCTTCTTCATAGCCTACGTACCCCGGGGGCGCGCCAATCAAACGCGAGACCGCATGCTTCTCCATGTATTCCGACATATCGATGCGAACCATGGCATGCTCGTCGTCGAACAAGAATTCTGCCAAGGCACGTGCCAGTTCCGTTTTACCGACGCCGGTGGGCCCGAGGAAAATAAACGACCCAATCGGACGTTTGGGATCGCTCAGCCCGGCGCGGGAGCGGCGAATGGCGTTGGCCACGCGCTGGAGCGGCTCGTCCTGACCGATCACGCGCAGGCGCAGTCGATCTTCCATCGTGACCAGCTTCTTGACTTCGCTTTCCAGCATTTTCGACACCGGAATGCCAGTCCACTTCGAAACGATTCGCGCTACGTCTTCTTCGTCGACTTCTTCCTTCAGCATGCGGCGGGCGCTGGTTGATTCCAACTGCGAAGTAAGCTTTTTGAGCTCCTCCTCGGTTTGGCGGATCAGGCCATAGCGGATTTCGGCCACGCGCTGCAGGTTGCCCTTGCGCTCCTCGGTCTGTTCTTCTATGCGCAACTGCTCCAGCTTCTCTTTCAGTCCGCGCTGCCGCGAGATAAGATCCTTCTCCTGCTTCCATGCGGCTTTCAGGGCATTCGACTTTTCTCGGATCTCGGCCAGGTCCTTATCGATCACCGCCAGCCGCTCGCGTGAGTTCGCATCGTCTTCCTTCTTCAACGCCTGCTTCTCGATTTCCAGCTGCATGGCGCGACGTTCCAGCTGATCGATCTCGGTCGGCATGGAGTCGATCTGGATGCGCAACGAAGCCGCGGCTTCGTCGATCAGGTCGATGGCCTTGTCAGGGAGGAAACGGTCGCTGATATAGCGATGCGATAGCGTGGCCGCCGCCACGATGGCCGAGTCCTTGATGCGAACGCCATGGTGCACTTCGTAGCGCTCCTTGAGGCCGCGCAGGATCGCGATCGTGTCCTCGACCGTCGGCTCGCCTACGTAGACAGGCTGGAAACGGCGCTCAAGCGCAGCATCTTTCTCAATATATTTGCGGTATTCGTTGAGCGTGGTGGCGCCGATGGCGCGCAACTGGCCACGAGCCAGCGCAGGCTTGAGCATGTTGGCCGCATCGACCGCCCCTTCCGCTGCTCCTGCTCCGACCAGCGTGTGCAGTTCGTCGATGAAGAGAATGATCTCTCCTTCGGACTCTTCGATTTCCTTGAGCACGGCCTTCAGGCGGTCTTCAAACTCGCCCCGATACTTCGCGCCGGCGAGCATGGAGCCGAGATCGAGCGCCACCACCCGCTTGTTCTTTAGTGCTTCGGGAACGTCGCCCGAAATAATCCTCTGCGCGAGGCCTTCGACGATGGCCGTCTTGCCAACGCCCGGCTCGCCGATCAGCACGGGATTGTTCTTCGTCCGCCGCGAAAGCACTTGCACCAGGCGGCGGATTTCCTCGTCGCGACCGATCACCGGGTCGAGCTTGCCGCGGCGGGCCTGCTCGGTCAGGTCACGGGCGTAACGCTCCAGCGCCTGGTATTTCGCTTCCGGATTCTGGTCGGTCACTTTCTGCGTCCCGCGGACGGAAGTCAGCGCTTTCAGGATTGCGTCATAGGTCGCGCCGTGGCGTACCAGGAGGGTCTGCGCCGCGTCACGCTTGGCCTGGGTTGCGCTCAGCAGGAGATGTTCGGTCGAGACGTACTCGTCCTTGAAATTCGATGCTTCTTTGAAAGCTCGGTCGATGAGCTGAGTAAGCGACGGCGACATGCTGGCCTGGGTCGCACCCTCGCCCGACACCTTCGGAAGATTGTCAATTTCGCGATAGGCCTCGTTCAAAACGACCTGCGGACCGATGCCGAGCTTCTCAAGGACAGGCAGAACGATCCCTTCCTTGTCTTCGAGCAGTGCGGCCAGCAAGTGCACGGGCAGCAACTCGGGGTTGCCGTGCTCCGACGCGATGTCGTTCGCGCGCTGAACAGCTTCCTGCGCTTTCACTGTGAATTTGTCCCAACGGATTGCCATGGGAGACTCCTTGATTCGTTGTCTGCTACGTAAAGATGATTTCTGATAGCAGTTGGCACTTGGCAATTGGCATTTGGCCGGCATAGCTCTGGAAATGCGGCTGGCAATATACCGTAAGGGGTAAATGCCAAGTGCTAAGTGCTAACGGCTAAAAAGGAAAAAGGAGGCGGTTACCTCTGCCGCCTCCCGCAAACTGCCAATTGGCTGATGCCTCAGGCAACTTTGCTGGGGCCTTTGGCTTCCAGCGTCTTTTCGCTGCCGACGTTGACCTTGATCTGTTTCGGCTTCGCTTCGGCCTTCTTGGGCAGGGCGATCTTCAGGATGCCCTTGTCGTAGTTGGCAGAGACCTTCTCTGCATCCACTGTTGTGGGCAGAGTGAAGGTGCGGGTGAAGCTGCCGTACTGGCGCTCGACCCGGCGGAAATTCTCTTCTTTCTCTTCCTTCTCGAACTTGCGCTCGCCATGTACGGTCAGGACATTGTTCTCGATGCGGACGTCGATATCCTTCTCGTCGACTCCCGGGACTTCGATCTTCAGGTTGACGCTGTGCTCGTCTTCGTAGACATCCACGGGTGGGGCAAAGCTGGTATTGCTGAGGGTCTCTTCCCGCCCCTCGCTTCCGTAGGACTCGCGGAACAAACGGTTCATACGATCCTGCAGAGTAGAAAACTCACGGAAAGGCTCCCAACGCGTAATCACTGTCATAGCTGCAAACCTCCAAAAACATGATCTGTAAGAGTTGGTAACGCGATGCTCACTCAAGTTAGATGATACATTGAGCGTAAATAATCATAAAATATGAGTGTCTTATTGTCAATACAAACTATGCTTCCTTTAAGATCAGCAACTTACAGCTATTATTGCGCATTTCAAATAGCTTGATTCCGGCACATTCATCAGCACGGGATGATCCTTCGCCTGTCCCCGGCGCTCCAACACCCGAAGGGTCCGATGGGCGTCCCGACCGGCGTCCGCAACCACTTCCATGAACTCTCCTTCGCTGACGTGGTACGAACAAGAACAAGTCACCAGCACGCCGCCCGGTCGGAGCATCTTCAGGGCTCGAAGATTGAGTTCCTTATAGCCGCGCAGGGCCGTCTCGAGGTTCTTGCGGGTCTTGGCGAACGCCGGGGGATCGAGAACGATTGTGTCGTAATGGCGTCCGGCGGCCGAATAGTCCTTCAGGAGATCGAAAGCGTTTGCCTCAATCCACTCGATCTCCTGTTGGTTCAGCAGCGCGTTCTTGTCGGCGACTTCCAGCGCAGGGCGGGAGCTGTCGACGGCGGTCACTTTGCTGCAGGTTTTAGCCAGATGCAACGCGAAGGCACCCTGATAACAGAAGACGTCGAGAGCGTCGCCGTGTGCGTAAGAGGCGGCCGCCGCGTAATTCTCCCGCTGGTCGAGGAAGGCACCTGTCTTCTGTCCTTCTCGAATATCGCAATGGAAGCGCACGCCGTTCATGGAGAAGATTGTGTTGGTTTTCTCGCCCATGAGCAGGCCGGATTCACGGAGAGGAAGCTGTTCGAGTTCGCGGATGTGCGGCTCGACTCGCTCGAAAATCGCGCCCGCATGGAAGGTCTCTGACAGTTCCGCCAGCAAGGCAGCACGCACGTCTTCGCGGTCCATGGCCTGGGTCAGGATCTGGAGAGAGAGGATGTCGTTGTAGCGGTCAACGATCAGCCCCGGCAGGAAGTCGGCTTCGCTGAAGACAGCGCGATACGCGTCCGTATCGTGCACCACAGGCTGCCGGTAGACGATCGCCTGCCGCACTCGCTCACGAATCAGCGCGGCCAGATCGACGACAGGCCGGTCCGAAAGCATGCGCAGCGCGATCTGCGATGACGTGGAGTAGAGAGCTGATCCGAAGAAGCGTCCTCGATCGTCGAGGACGGAAACGACGCGCTCCAAGCCGGCGTCCGTGGCGGAGATAACGTCGGAGCGGTAGATCCACACGTGACCGGCCTTAAGGCGATTGACTCCCCGTAAGGAGATGACAGTTCTGGGACCGGTGGGAAGGATGGCAGGCTCGCGCTGCACAGAACGCGCGGCAAATGGCGAATGGCGGGGAGGCATGATCCCCATCTTAAACGTTGCAACCGGCGACGGAAGTCTCGGAGCGATGTCGGGGTGCAGGACACTGGAACTAAACTGAAGAGAAAGAGCCCACGCCAGCCGAAGCCGTGGGCTGCTCAGAGGGCATCAGCTAGGCGACTGCCGCCTCGCGTGGCTCTGACCGTCGGTGCGGACTACGCGGTTTAACAGGCGGCGCGCAGTACTCGTCGTAGGCTCGGCTAGCTGCACTCTTCATGATTCCCTCGCCGGCTTCCTTTAATGCCGCGCTGGCCTTCGCGACGGTGGTCACTGTGGCGAGATCGCGGATCGCCACTGCCAGAGCGATGTCGCGGATTGCCGGTGGTGCAGCGTCTAGCCACGGATCCGGCGACGGGCCGCTAACGAGCCATGGCTCCGGCTGAGGACCCGCCAGCATGCTGTCACTCAAGGGATTATCACCGCCTCGCGGCCGTGGCGGTACGGGGAAATGCGGCCAGTAGGGCGGGCACAGATCATCCGATTCCGCAGAGGACGCGAAATCGACGGACAGTCTACGCCCAGCTTCGGCTACCAATTCCTTCGCCGTTTGGTGCAAGGAAGGTGTAAATTCCCTGCTCGCTACGTGCGCAGCAATGTCGCGAACCAGGCCGCCAACCACGTATTCGGCGATCGCCGTTCGAAAAACAGGGCCCGGGCCTCCCGGAATCGGGCCACCATCGACCCACTCAGGGTGATACTTCAGCAAACTGACTTTCGCCAGGATCAGGGAGATGTTCACGATGTCCTCCACAAATTTGGGATTGTCTGGCGGACGCTGACTCCCACCAACGGAAGAGTTCTCAGGAGAGCAGTGGTTGGGAGAGACAACCATCTCCGCGCCAGCAGGGGAGAATGGTGCCCTCCGTAGAGGCAATCGGAACGCCAGTCGAATCGTCAAAAGCCGTGTCGCGCAAAGCGGTGAAAACGCTCATCTCGACGACGGGTCGGCAGCGATTTCCCAGAAGCATCGCTAACCAGCCGGTTCACGCCGCTAACCGATCGGATAGGAGTAAGACGCAATCAGATAGGTTGAAGAGAGAAGTAAAGGTCAGCTTGCTGCCGGATGTTCGCTGGGAGTTCCCGCCACTGCCGCGTGGGAGGTGTGACTGGACTCGGCACGGGCGGCCGCCAGGTCAGAGAGCAGGGCGTCGAGCACGACCATGGGCAGTTCGCTGCCCCAGCTGTCGATCTCTTCTTCGTCCCAATGACCGTTGAGGCGGATGACTCCGTTCAGATCTTCGGGAAAAGCCAGCCGGAAGCTGCCTTCGCGATTGAGCGTGTCGCCTGCCTGCCGGCCGGTGTGCAACTCGTATACGCGGCGCGAGGAACTGGTCGAAGCGTTCACGAATGCAATAAAAGCCTCGCCAATCTCGCCATAACCGGGGTGATAGAACCAGGCTTGCTGCGAATCGACTTTGGGCCGCGCGCGGCGTTTCGTGGTGAAGTTGGTGCGCTCGATTTTCGCTTCGTTCTCAGGATTGAAGTACAGCAGCCGCTGGCAGGATTCGCACTCGATGACTTTCTGTCCGGCGCGAACTTCGTTGTAAGTCTGCGGCCGCAGCATGACCTGGCACGCAGTGCATTTCTGATCTTTGACTTCCGAGATGCCCGAGCCGCGAAACTTCATGACCCGCTCGTAATGCCGCAGGATGTCAGCGCCTACGCTACCGCGCAGCTTGTCGCGCTTGCCGTTCCATTCGGCCAAAAGCTTCTCGTCCTCGGCGGTGCGCTGGCGGGCCTGCTCTTTTTCCTTTTCGATCTCAGCGGTCTCGGCTTTCAACTCGGCCTCGGCGGCTTTCACATCTTTATCGCGCGCTTCGGCGTTCAGCATCAGGTCCAGGATCTTGTCTTCGTTCGAGCGGATCTCCTGCTCGGCGAACTGGATTTCCTGCATGAGCGCCTTGTACTGGTCGTTGGTCTTTACGGCCAGCGATTGGTCGCGGTACTTGGAGATTTTGCTCTGCACATCGACGATGGCGGCTTCGTACTTCTTCTTGGCAGCTTCGTCGGCCTTGGCGGTGGCTTTCGCCTTTTCGAGCTTGGCCTTGGTGGCGGCAAGCTTTTGTTCGATGACTGCGACACGCTTGGGGAGCGCGGCCACTTCTTCTTTCAAGCGCAGGATTTCCTTGTCAGCAACCTGGACTTCCATCAGGTTTTGCAGGTCCTGCAGCATGGAATGAAGCTATTCTAGCATGCGCGGATTAAGGGCTCGAAGACCTCCTACGATAGATATGTCTCGATGCGGTGATCGGTCGACGCAACAGGCTGCATCGTCAAAGCACTCCACCGTAGCGCCGCCGTCTCGGCGGCAGTCCGGCGGGCGTCTCGTCTGCCGTGCGAGGGCGAGGACGCCCTCGCGACTGCCGGCAAGATGCTGGCGCTACGAAAACCTGCTATCGGTCCGTGTCGCCAAATGCGTATTTCCCCAGCAGGAAAGGGTGCGACGTCGGCGTGCCACCGTTGACGAGGTCGATCGGGTACGGGTACGTCCTGCGCCGTTGTCGGAAACCCCCACACCTTGCCGTTGCGCAGGTCGACGACCACTTTGCCATAGACCTGGCGGCTGCCGTCCGGCGCGCGCAGCATCGTGACCCCGGGCTCGATGTAGAACGAGTAAGCTTCTCCACCCTGGGCGCGAACTGCCGGAGGCGACACCAGCGGTCGAAGGGCATTCACGCCCAGCAGCACCGCAATCACCCCCAGCAGAGTCTTCACCAGCCAATCCATCTTCATGAAAGTCTCCTCGTGAGAGGGATGATTTTGCGGGAAGCACGCCGCGCTTGCAAGTAGGTCTTGCGTGCCCGTTGCCCGCTCTCACCGCGCAGAGTGTCGCGTACGGTGTAAACTTTCTCGCTCCACTCTTCGCACCTGAATTCGTGATTTCGGGAGAGACTCCTTGCATCGCTTTTATGCATTTTTGATCTGGACTTGCCTTGCTCCGCTTGCGTACCCGCAGACCTCTGACGCCAACCAGCCCAAGCAGCCATTGACCATCGAGGCCATCTTCGCCGACGGGGGCATCACGGGCCGCGCTCCAGAAGCCGTGCAGTGGAGTCCCGACGGCAAGAAGCTCACATTTGTGAAGCGCGACGACTCGGGCGAGCACGGTGAGTTGTGGTACGTCGACACGGCGACCGGCGAGAAGAAGGTGCTGGTTTCGGAAGCCAAACTCGCCAGCCTGGCACCCGACGCCACCAAGATCAAGGACGAGCGCGAGAAAGAACGCGTGCTGCGCTATCACGTGGCGGCATACGTCTGGAGTCCCGACTCGAAGAATCTGCTCTTCGATTCGAACGGTCAGCTCTGGATCTACAACCTGGAAAACGGTGTCGCCGTCCAGTTCACTTCCTCGCCCGACGCAAGTGAAGATCCCAAGTTCTCTCCCGACGGGAACCACATCTCGTACCTGCGCAAGCACAACCTGTACGTGCAGCCCCTCGCGGCGCAGAACGGACACCAGCTAACCGACGATACCGACGAGAACCTGCTGAATGGCGAAGTCGACTGGGTGTACGCCGAGGAACTCGAAGTCCGCAGCAACTACTTCTGGTCGCCCGATAACAAGGACATAGTCTTCCTGCAGATGAACGAGAAGCAGGTGCCGACCTATCCCATCACCGACTGGCTGCCCACGCATCCGAAGGTCGAGCAGGAGAAGTATCCGAAGGTCGGCGATCCGAATCCCGAAGTCAGGCTGGGCGTGATCTCGGCCAAAGGTGGCCATCCCAAGTGGATCTCGCTCACGAATGACAACGACACCTACATACCCCGCTTCGGCTGGGTGCGCGATGGCGTTTTGTGGGCGGAAGTGCTAAACCGCGCGCAGGACACGATGGATCTGTACTTCATCGATGCCAGGTCAGGGCGTTCGCGCAAGGTGCTTACCGAGTCGAGTCCCGGGAACTGGGTCAATGTGAACGACGTGTTTCGCGTATTGAAGTCCGGCGACCGGTTCCTGTGGTCAAGCTGGCGTGACGGGCACACGCACCTGTATCTCTACAGTTTTGACAAGCAGAATCCTCTGAACGCGGACGCAAAGCTGGAGCGGCAACTCGATAAGGGAGACTACGAAGTCCTTACGGTGGAGGCCGTGGACGAGAACGCGGTGTACTTCACGTCGAACCAGGACGATCCACGCAGACGCGGCGTCTTCTCCGTGCGGCTGGACGGTGGCGATGTTCACCGGCTTTCGCAACCAGACGGCTGGCACACGGCTTCGTTTTCCGATGACGGAAAGCACTGGCTCGACCGCTTCTCCAATGCATCCACTCCGCCGAAGTGGTCGCTGTGCGGTGGAGATGGCGGCGCACTGCAGCACGGTGTGGGAATCACGCAGCGTAGCGGATTACGGTCTAGTCCCGCAGAAATTCCTCGAGTTCAAGGCGGACGATGGCACCACTCTCTACGGGCAACTGTTGCTTCCCCCGAATGCACCCAGCGGGAAACTGCCGGTCGTCATGTACGTCTATTCCGGTCCGGCAGCGCAGGTCGTCACCGACGACTGGGACGGCACGACGTTTCTGTTCCATGAGTTTCTTCTGCAGAAAGGCTTTGCGGTCTTCTCTGTCGACAACCGCGGTACTCCCAATCGCGGGCGCACCTTCAGCGCCAGCATCTATCACCAGTACGGCGTGATCGAGTTGAAAGATCAGCTCGCCGCTTTGAACCAGTTGCTGTCGCAATATCCGCAGCTCGACAAGGATCGGGTTGCGTTCTGGGGATGGTCGGGCGGGGGAACGATGACGCTCTATGGCCTAACGCATTCCGATGCATTCAAGGCGGGTGTCGCGGTTGCTCCCGTGACCGATCCGCGCAACTACGACAGCATCTACACCGAGCGCTACCTGGGATTGCTGAAGGACAGCCCCAAGGCCTATGAGCAGGGGAATCTCCCGAAGGTCGCGGGGCAATTGCATGGATCGCTGTTCCTGGTACACGGAACGAGCGACGACAACGTCCACTTCCAGAACAGCGTGCAAATGATCGACGCACTCATCAAGGCCGACAAGCCCTTCCGGCTGATGATCTATCCCAACAAGACTCACGGGATTGCGGGGAAGGCGGCGCGCACTCACCTCTTCCAGTTGATCGAGCATCATTTCGAGACGGAATTGAAGTAGGCGAAGCCGTGAGAAAGATGAACCTGGGCGATTTCGAATTGACCATTGTTTCCGACGGCACATACCCGCTCGACGGCGGAGCGTTCTTCGGAGTCGTCCCGAAGGTGATGTGGTCGCGTAAAGCGCCGCCCGACGAGCGGAACTTCATTACGGCAGGTCTGAACTCCCTGCTGATCCGCACTGGCAAGCAGAACATCCTAGTCGAGACCGGTATGGGCAGCAAGCTTCCCGAGAAGATGGTCAAGGTCTACGGCCAGCCGGCGAAGTTACTCGAGAACTTGCAGGCAGCCGGAGTCGCGCCCGACGAGATCGACATCGTCATCAACACCCACCTGCATTTCGATCACTGCGGCTGGAACACAATGCGCCAGGGTGACCGCGTGGTGGCCACCTTCCCGAAGGCGAAGTATTACGCGCAGGAAGGCGAATGGAGGCACGCCCAGGAACAGCATGTACGCGATGCCATCAGCTACATCAGCGACAACTACAATCCACTGATTGAATCAGGACAGATGCAGCTGCTGCGCGACGATCAGGAGATTGTGCCGGGTATTTCTGTGCGCGTCTTTCCCGGGCCACACGATGAATATGCAGGCGGTCGTGGTGACCAGCGGCGGAAAGACCGCTTGCTACATCTCGGATCTGATGCCCACCAGCGCGCACATCGATCTGACGTGGGTGATGGCCTACGACCTGTCACCCATCGACACGATTGACAGCAAGAAGCGGTATTTCGAGCGGGCTTTGGCGGAACGTTGGCTGACGGTATTCACACACGACGATGCGGTGCCGTGGGCGTATATCGAGAAAGACGACGCGGGGAAATTAAAAGCATCGACTGCCGGCCCAGAGGTAGATGATGTTCACCAAGGATGCAATCCTCGAACTACACACCACAACGCACGAGCGGATGGACCTCTTATTGCGCCATGTCGCAACTGTGCCCGATGCGCTGTGTCGCCAGCCGATTCCAGGATTCGGTCATCCGACAGTCTGGAAGCAACTTGTGCACTGTCTGACCTGTGAAGAAGGTTGGGTTCACGATTTGCGAAACGAAACCTTTGATGGCTGGTCGGAAGAAGACCGCCCAACGATGGCAGCGTTACAAGCTGCCAGGGACCGAGTACAAAAAGCGACCCAAGCCTACGTGGGCAGCCTCACGGAAGTAGAACTGAACACAACCCTGGCCAATCGTCCCGTGGATTGGGGCGGCGAGCTGCGCAGTCCCGCCTTCATCCTGTTGCACGTCATAACCCACACATTCCACCACAAAGGACAGGTGGTCGCGATGCTGCGAATTCTCGGATATCCGGCTCCGGACACGGATTTGCAGCCAGTGTAGGTTCTCGGGGAAAGCAAAAAGGTTCTTGCGCAGATTCCCGTTCCGGCGGGCGAGGACGCCCGCCGCTCCATCGCCTGAAAAAACAACCAGCAAGCTAAGGTTCCGCTGCCCACTCCAACGGAATTGGTTCTAGGGGGGCGGGGACGCCTGAGGCCGTGGCACCGACAGCAAGTCGCGCTTCGAAGAAATCCTCAACCCGTTTCAGAATTTCGCGGTCCTCTCGCGCCTCGTAAATCGCTTTCCTGAGCCCGGCGCCCCCCGGTACTCCGTGCGTAAACCACGACGCGAATTGCTTCATCTTGCCAGGGGCATCCGGAAACTTCTCTTCGATCAACATGCTGAAGTATGTGCGGATCATGGCATACCGATCCGACTCCGCAGGCTGATCGTAACGGCCGGTCGCGGTGTACTGCTCAATCTGCCGGAATATCCACGGATTCGAAGCGGCGCTGCGGCCGATCATGACCGCATCGCAACCAGTTTGCGCGATCATTGCGCTCGCGTCTTCCGGAGTGCGGATGTCGCCGTTGCCGATCACGGGAATCTTGACAGCATCTTTCACGGCGGCGATCCATTCCCACCGCGCATTGCCGCTATATCCCTGTTCGCGGGTGCGCGCGTGCAGCGCGACAGCGCACAGCCCGCAACTCTCGGCGAGCTTCGCCAGTTCCACGCACACGATTTCCTGATCGTTCCAGCCCGCGCGGAACTTCACGGTGAACGGAATCTTCACCGCGGCACGAACTGCTTCAAAGATCTTCCCGATCGCCGGCAGGTCCCGCAGCAGGCCGGAGCCGCCATTGCACTTCACGACCTTCTTCGCCGGGCATCCGAGGTTCAGGTCAACCAGATCAAATCCCAGGCCCTCCACCATGCGCGCCGCCTCGGCCATGACTTCCGGATTGCTTCCAAAAAGCTGCGCCGAAATCGGGTGCTCGTCTTCGTAGAAGTGGAGGTAGCGCTTGGCCTTTTTATCTTTGTGGCGCAACACGCCGTCGGCCGAGGTGAACTCGGTCATGATCAGGCCGCAGCCGGAAAGATTTCGAATGAACCGGCGGAAGACTGTATCGGTGACGCCCGCCATGGGCGCAAGAACCGTCGCGGGCGCGATCTCGACTGTGCCCAGTACGAAGCTTCGCCGGCACCGGCGGAAGCTCGGCGGCAGGCCTTTCGTCAGGCGGCTTGTCCCAGTACTTGCGCACGTCAATATTCTAGCTTGGTCCTGGAAATCGTCGCACGGTCATGTGGGTCGGACACTCCTGTCCGACAAAACGGGGGCCAAGTACAACCCGGCGTGTCCGCCCCACACAATAGCAAGAGAAAGCCCCCGCGCGGGCGAGGGCTTCGATGTTCTGTAGATGCGCGCGAGCTTTACTTCTTCGCAGTTTCGGTCTTCGCGGCTTCCGCCTTGGCGGCGTCGCTCTTCGCGTACTTGCGGCGGAAACGCTCCACGCGGCCGGCGGTATCCAGCAATTTCTGCTTGCCGGTAAAGAACGGGTGACAGGCTGAGCAGATTTCGACGTGCAGATCGCCCTTGTGGGTCGATCGCGTCGTGAAGCTATTGCCGCACGCGCACAAGACTCGGATTTCTTCGTACGTAGGATGAATGGCTGCCTTCATGTCGGTTAGGTCCTCGATTCCGAATCTTTGATTCTACAGGAATGCCCCGGGATTCAGCAACGGTCCAAGCTGCTGATTGTAAGAGCCTTCGGGGTCAGCGTAGCTCTTCAGGCCGGGCCCGGCAAGGG
Source organism: uncultured Acidobacteriota bacterium (assembly GCA_963745435.1). Classification (GTDB taxonomy): domain Bacteria; phylum Acidobacteriota; class Terriglobia; order Terriglobales; family Acidobacteriaceae; genus Gp1-AA133. The sequence continues at coordinate 205,674 of CAVUXK010000020.1, forward strand.
TCCAGAGGGGGCTGAACATTGCCTGAACTGATCTCCTGGCATGTCGTCTCGCTTCTGTGGATGGTGTGGCTGCTCTACTGGATAGCCAGCGCCTGGGGTGTGCGGCGGAATGAACGCGGCGAGACCGCGGGCCAGCGCCTGATGACCGCACTTGTCCTTGCCTGCGGCGCGTTTCTGATTTTCGCCCGCGCCACGCCTCTCGGCCCTCTCAACGATCGCTTTGTACCCAACAGCTTTGCTCTTCGGGTGGTGGCGCTGATCATGGTCATCGCGGGACTCGGCTTTTCGGTATGGGCGCGTATCCACCTGGGAAAATTCTGGAGTTCGAAAGTCACACTGAAGGAAGGTCACCAGTTGATACAGTCGGGGCCGTACGCGCGCGTGCGACACCCGATCTACAGCGGCATCGCGCTCGCCATGCTGGGCACGGCCTTGTTCTCAGGACAATGGCGGGCGTTGATTGGGGCGTCGATCTTTATCGTGGGGCACTGGCTGAAGTCGCGAAGAGAAGAAGCCTTGCTGACCAGCCAGTTCGGAACCGAGTACGAGGAGTATCGCAGCCGCACCGGCTCGTTGCTATCCGCGCCTTCGCTAAAAAGAAAAACGGCAGGACCGACCTCCTGCCGCTGACGAAGGTGCGCTTGTCTGGGTTACTTCTTGTTGACCGCTTTCTTCAGTTCAGCACCTGGGGTGAACTTCGCGACTCTGCGAGCAGCAATTTTGATGGTGGCCCCGGTTTGCGGATTGCGCCCGTTGCGGGCCTTCCGTTGCGAAACCGAGAAAGTGCCAAACCCAATCAATGCCACCCGGTCTCCCTTTTTGAGGGCAGCGGTAATGCTGTCCACGGCGGTGTCGATCGCGGCTGTAGCCTGCGTCTTGCTCATGTCACAGGCTCCCGCGATACGGTCCACGAGATCAGCTTTGTTCATCTTCTCTCCTAGACAGAATTCCAGTCTGCCCCAGCAAATTCTGGGGGAGGTGAAGCACACTAGCCGAGGCGGAATCCTGATGGCTGCTATTCTGCCGCTAGTTTTCTGGTTGTCAACTGTGAATAACTCGGAAGACCCGCATGATTCGTGCATTCGAGCTCGCACGATGAGCACAACGACCGCGAAAACGCTGGCTCGCACGAGGTTTTGTACACGCAGTGATGAAGTTGATTCTACGAGTACACAGAAGTACATTTCGCCGACTAGATTCATCCAGCGGGAGAGCAATCGAACAGTGTCCCCGGTTCGCGTCCGCTGTTTGCACGCTTACCTGGGCCGCGTTGCCGTCGCAAACGTCCGGTGCGACGGCCCAATTGCCCAAGAACATGAATCCTCTGCGGCCTCTGCGGCTTTTCTCCGCGCCCTCTGCGTTTTAAGACTCTAGCGTTGGCTTACCTCAAAGATTTCCACGCATATCCACAACGACAAGACCGCCTCCACAGCTTCTACACAGCCGAAGTCCCATTTGCACTTGCACGATTCTCGTTCGCAGGCGCACAGTCAATAGGAAGACATGCATTCATCCATGAAGGTATCGGCCGAAGTCTGCCCGCTGTGTGACGGCACGGGTTGGAAGAGCGTGGTCCAGCACGGCGACCGGCGCGTCACCCGCTGCGATTGTCGGCTGAAAGCTCGCGCGCAGTCTCTGCTGGAGTCGGCCCGCATTCCGAAGCGCTACGAGCATTGCGAACTGCCCAGTTTCACCACCGATTTCCCTGGAGCGCACCCCTCGCTGGCGCTCGCGCACATCGCGGCCACAAAATTCGCCCAGGAGTACGACCCCACCGACGGCACGGGCCTTCTGCTGATCGGAGCAATCGGGACCGGAAAGACACATCTCGGTGTTGGCATTCTGAAGGAACTTATCCTCGGCCGCGGAGTGGCTTGCCTCTTCTACGACTACCGCGAGCTTCTCAAGCAGATTCAGAACTCCTACAACGCTTCCGTCCAGGCCACCGAACTCGATGTGCTGCGCCCTGTTTTCGACGTCGAAGTCCTCTTCCTCGACGAACTGGGCGCCGTGAAGCCCACCGAGTGGGTATGGGACACGGTCAGCCTGATCCTGAACACACGCTACAACAACAATCGCACGACCATCATCACCACCAACTTCGACGATCGACCGGCGGCCGGCGTGGGCGGGACAATGTCCGCCGTGCGCGCTGCGGCACGCGACGAGAATCTTGGAGACCGGATCGGCGAACGGATGCGTTCCCGCCTGCACGAAATGTGCCGCATCATCAAGCTCGACGGCCTCGATTTTCGCCAGAAGTTCCGCAGCGCAAATTTCCGCTGATCCCCAGTTCCGTCAGAAGCGGAACAAGTACGACACCTTCACGAAGAACAGTCGCCCATCGTTGATGAAATGGTCGCGCGTGCGCACAAGTCCTCCGCCGGGCGCCGTCTGCAGCGCGGGATCGATATTCTGCAGGTCGCTGTTGTAGCCCACGTAGATCGCCGTTCCCGGATGAATCAGGTAGGTCAGCAGAAAGTCCGCGTTGAATTGCTTGGTGGTGGGCAGCGACGTGAACGAGGAATTCGCCAGCGTCGTGGTGTACTGCAGAATCATCCGGAACGACAACTCGCGGTTGAACTGCCAATTCCACTTGGTGCGAATGATGTGATTGTTGAAGATGGCCGCCGCACTCGCCCGGTCCCGCAGTCGCGAGAACAAATACGTATTGTCGATGCGCAAAGACGAGATCGGCCGGACAGAAACAGTCAAATGTCCGGTGTCGGTGCGCGCTAGATATGGAGGGCATGCTACGAACGCAATTCCGCCCGTGCCTGGGCACGCGGCGAGAGTCTGTGTTTCGGGCGGCACGAAGTTGATTCCATCGCCCCACAAGTAATAGCCCTGCAACAAAAGCCATTTCAAGTAACTCGTTCCGAAGATGATCGAGCTGTTGTGCTCGTGATAGTCGTGATTGGCGAGGAGCGCCGGGAAATCAATCGGACGTAGCTGCTCGTGAAAGTCGGTGTAAGGAAACAGTGCAAGAACGCTTTGTCCCTTGAATCGGAAATTCAGGCTCGGATCGGTGAGCAGATCAAGGCGCGTCCCGTCATGCGACCAAACCCAGTCGGTGTGCACCGACGGTCCCCACGCAACCAATGGCCCTCGCTCGGGCCGAAACCGATAATCGAACTGATTGGAGAGGTCGCGAATGTCGACCCGGTTAACGAATCCCGGCAAACTCAAAAAGCCGGGGCTGATGTCCTTGTAAGTTGCTTCGTAGGCCGTATGCACACCCGAATACGTCGTATCGATATACGAAGCCGGCCCCGCACGATACAAATTTCCGGGAAGCTGTGTAGAACTGACCACCGACTGCAAGGTTGCCGTCCAACTCGGCGTGATCTTGATGCGCCCGTCGAGTCCCCCAATCCTGTTGAACATGTTGGCGGCGGGATACTCTTCGTCCGTGTAGATGGCCCCCACGCTTGACTGCTTGAGAATGTCGCGACTCACGCGCGCAATCGTGAAATATTGCCGCGAGCCGGCCAGTGGATCCGAAGGCGATACCGTCAGCCCGGGGGAGCGGTCGTCCGCCGTCAGCAAGCCCAGCGAGTAAGGGCCAATCTTTCCCGTAAGCCGCGCGCCATAACTTGGATTCGCGATCTGGCGCGTGAAGAACAAATCGATCGGTGTGCGGAAGTAGTCGGCGTTCTCGATGAAAAAAGGCCGCTTCTCCGGAAAGTAAACGGCGAATCGCTGGTTTACCGTGACCTGCGGCTCGTCGGATTCGACCTGGCTGAAATCCGGATTCGCCGTCAGGTCGAGCACCAGGCTGTCGTTGAGGACGATCTTCGAATCGAGCCCAAACGTCCCGCCGATGGCGCGGTTTTCAAAATGCGGATCGGCCGGATTACGCGCATCCAAGTCGCGAAACGAATTCAGCAAGCCGTAGGGAATCAACTGAATGTTCCGTCCCGGCGAAATCCCCTCCAGCCCCGTCAAAGTCGCGGCCTGTGCGAGTCTCCCCTCGAAGCGTTGCGAGACCTCAGGCCAGAAGGCGTTCTCGTTCTCGCGGACAATACCCGCGATAAAGAATGATGCCCCATGACTGCTCCGCGATCGGCGGGAAAGCGCAGGCTCTTAAATGGAATTGCCATCCATGCGACGTAGCCCTCGGGCGTGACTTTGCCGTCCGAATACCAAAGCGTGTCGAACGACGTGTCGAAGTTTCCGCTGACTTCCTCGTGAGGAATTTCGCTCCATATGGCATCCCACTGCACGCCGAGCGGATTGATCTGAAATGCGTAGGCGCGTCGGCGGTCGTGAAAAGTATCGAGCATGACCTCGACCGTGTCGTCGTCGCCGACATCCTCACGGCGCGCCTCGTGCGCGCGCACCTGCCCCGTTTGATCGAAGCACACAAAGACCACGTAGAGATTCTTTTCGTCGTAGCCGAGGTAGGCGTCAGTGCGCTCCGAAACCTGGGCGCCGTCATGCGGGTCGCGCTGCACAAATCCGGAAACCCTGGTCATCTGCGAGGCGACTTCGCCGGCAGCTTTCATGGTGAGGAAGTCGCTGATTTCTGGTTGTCGCGAGAGCCGTGGAATCACGATGGCGGGCGGTCCCAGAGCGCTGGGCGTCTGCGGTAGTTGCTGCGACTCGATTCCGGAATTCGGCGAAGCAGCCTGCGCGACACTCGGTGCGGGCATGGCGAGTGCGCACAAAAACCCCGCGACCATAAGTCTCGCAGAGAATCCGTGTACCCGAAACGCTCGCACTAGAAACAAGGGGAGGTCCGCCGTGTCTCGATGAACCCAGCACGATACACCATCGCGGGGCGCTTCCAAAGATTTCGCGTAAGACGAAAGTACAAGGCGGGAGTGGAAGTTAGAACAGGGAAGATTGCCGCCGCGTGGGCGTAATTCCGAAATGCTCGTAGGCCAGCATGGTGGCCACGCGGCCCCGCGGCGTGCGGTTCAGGAACCCAATCTGGATCAGGAACGGCTCGTAAATCTCTTCGATGGCGTCGGGTTCTTCGGCGAGGGCCGCCGCCAGCGTGTTCACACCGACCGGTCCGCCCTGGTATTTCTCAATGATCGTAAGCAGCAGCTTCCGGTCCACCTCGTCGAAGCCGTGGCGATCGACTTCCAGCATCTGCAGCGCCGCTTCAGCGGTACGCTTGTCAATCTTTCCGCCACCGCGCACTTGCGCATAGTCGCGGACCCGACGCAGCAGGCGGTTGGCGATACGCGGCGTGCCCCGCGACCGGCTGGCGATCTCGTTGGCTCCCTCGTCATCGACTGCCACGCCCAGGATCTCGGCCGACCGCTCCACAATGATCCGCAAATCTTTGTGCGTGTAGAACTCCAGCCGCAGCATGATTCCGAAGCGCGAGCGCAAGGGCGCCGAGAGCAGCCCCGCCCGTGTCGTGGCCCCCACAAACGTGAAGGGCTGGACGTCCATGGTGTGCGTGCGCGCCGACGGGCCCTGCCCGATGATGATGTCGAGCTTGTAGTCTTCCAGCGCCGAGTAGAGGATTTCTTCCAGCGCCGGCTGCAAGCGGTGGACTTCGTCGATGAACAGCACCTGCTTCGCCTGCAAGTTCGTCAGGATGGCCGTCAGGTCGCCCTTGATCTGCAACGTCGGCCCCGAGGTCTGCTGGAAGGCGACGCCCAGTTCGTTGGCAATGATGTTCGCCAGCGTCGTTTTGCCCAGGCCGGGCGGCCCATAGAGCAGAACGTGATCCATGGCTTCGCCGCGTGAGCGAGCCGCCTCAATGGCGATGGCCAGGTTTTCCTTGACCTTGTCTTGCCCGATAAATTCCGAGAGCTTTTGCGGTCGGAGCTTCAGCTCAAACGACGAATCGTCCTCGACCGGAGCCGCCGAGACCAATCGGTCCTTGAGCTGAGGAGTGTTTTTCAGGGTCGCCACGTTAAGGCGATGGTAAAGCGAAAGCCGCGGCGACGCAATGGATTCCCGAGCGCTTGGTAACAGCGGGGTTTTGTAGCGCCGGCATCCTGCCGGCAGTCGCGAGGGCGTCCCGCCCTCGCTCGGGAGCGGACCTCCGACCTTGAGGCCACCCAGAATGCGACGCTAACTTTATTGCAAGTTCAGGGATTGGCCTTCGTCAGAACATATTTGTCCATGTACTGATAAAGCCTGTCGCGATGCGCCGCGCGGTACGCGGGATAGTCCTTAGCGATTTCCGGATCGGCCCGGTTCAAGAGCACGAACGGCTCAAGCAGCCCTTCGTGATCGATCTGGATGAGGGCCAGCAAAGCAGGGTCGAGCTTTTCGGCCTTCTTCAACGAGGCCGCATCCGGAGCCAACACCGCCACCATGGCATCCAGCGCCTCTCCTTCTTCCTTCAAAGTGCGCCGGTAAGCGGGTTCATTCGGAAATTGCTGCTTGAATTTCGAATCCTTCCACTCTTGCCGAACTTTCTCGTATGCATTCCAGCCGGCCTGCTCCGCATTCGCCTCTTTCAACGGCTGGTCTTCGAGCTTGATGGCTTTGTCGGTGGCGTTCTTCACGCTCGACTTGTTCTGCAGCAGAATCGCGTTAAATTGCTGATTGGTGCGATCGGTCCAGCGGCGCAGGGCGGTCCACGGTGGACGCGTATAGGGCTCAGCGATCACCGCATGGATGTACTTCTCGCGCGCTTCGCCGTTCTTCCCCGCCTCACCCAGGGCATCTCCCCAATAACGATAAGCGGTTTCCTTGTCGGGATCGAGCTTGACCGCCTTGTCGAACCACTCGCCGGCACTGTTGAACGCCCGCTCTGAAAAATAGACATCCCCGACGTAGACCGTGGCGTCGTAATTCTTGGGATCAAGCTCAAGTACGTGGAGATAGCCTCTCTTGGCATCGTCCAGGTTGCCCTTGGCGCGGCTGGCCTCGGCCGCCTTCATCGCTTCGTCGACATCGGCGCGCTCCGAGAACTTCAGGTCCGATCCATCTTCCGGGATCGACAACAACACCTGGAGCAGTTCCCCTTCGTCCCCGAGCTTTTTCGCTTCCAGACCGAGCGTGCGGGCCTGGCGGCGGGCCGCCTTGCGGTCCTGCGCATTAGTGATCGTCTTCGAATATTCCAGAATGCAATACGCCCAGTGCTCCTTCACCACGAAGTCCGAGGGATTGATGTTGGAGAGCTTCTCGAGCAAAGGCATGGCGTCAACGAACTTGCTTTCCCGATAAAGCTGCAGGGCTTGCTTCCGCAGGGCAGCGGTTTCAGGATCATCTGTGGTCGGGGTTTGCGCGAGAGCCGCGCCGCACGCTGTTATCAGGCAGGCGAGCAGCAGGAATTTCGCGATCGTCGCACTTCGATGGCTGTGCTTGCTCCCAATCATGCTGGGCTGGTCTCCTCGACGCCAGGTAGCGGTTCTCAGCGGCAGAATATCGCAGGATCACAGGCTAATACGGATAGAGCATAGTGCAAATGGCACTTCTGGGTCGCGCTTCATCGTGGAAAAACCCTGTCATACTGCTCATAAATAAATGGGTCGGTCATCCCCGCAATATAGTCGCAGATGACACGGGGCAGCGGTTCCTCCTGCGCCTTCTCCTGGTACTGGTGCGGAAGGTCAGTCGGCCTCTCCATCCAGTGTCCAAACAACGATGCGACGACCACTTCCGCGTCATTCTTTTCATCGGAAAGCGTCGGGCTGAAGTACAGGTTCTCGTAGAGAAAACTCTTGGTGGCGCGCCGCTCTTCTTCCACTTCGGGGCTGAGTCCCACCAGGCGCTCGGGAAAGCGGCGCACGTCCTCGAGCGTGTAGACCCGATTCTCCTCGATACGCCGGGCTGTGTTCAGAATCAGATCGCCCACCATGCGATCGAGAATGCGCTTGATCGTCTCATTGAACTTCAGCTTGTCGGCAGCCTGCGGGTAGAGTGACTCAACCTCCGCCAGGTAGCGCGCAAACACGGGGACCCCCGCGCGAATCTGCTCCAGCGACAGCAGGTGAGCTTCGAAGCCATCGTCCAGATCGGCTGAGTTGTATGCAGTCTCGTCCGCCAGATCGATCAGTTGCGCCTCGATGGGAGGGCGTTGCTCGAGAACATATTCGGCCAGCTGCGGAAATTTCTGCGGATCGTAGTCGCGCGAATGCTTGATGATCCCTTCTCGAACTTCAAAGGTCAGGTTGAGTCCGCGAAAGGCCGCATAGCGGATCTCGAAGTCTTCCACAATGCGCAACGCATGCAGATTGTGATCGAAGAAGAGTCCATGCTGTCGCATCAGCGCGTCGAGCGCCTTTTCCCCGGCGTGCCCGAAGGGCGGATGCCCGAGGTCGTGCACCAGGGCCAGCGCTTCGACCAGATCGACATTCACATGCAAGGCGGCTGCCAGCGTGCGCGCGATCTGGGAAACCTCAAGAGTGTGCGTCAGGCGGTTGCGGAAATGGTCGGAGTAGCGCCGCGTGAAGACTTGCGTCTTGGCTTCGAGTCGGCGGAAGGCGCGAGCATGGATGACGCGGTCGCGGTCGCGCTGAAAGTCGTTGCGGTAGGGATGCTGAGGCTGCGGATAGCGCCGACCGCGCGATTGTTCGACACGAACCGCGTAATCAGCGAGCATGAGGAAAGTCTAGTTTCAAAGTTTCAGGGTTTCAAGGTTTCAAAGACAGAAACCCTTGAACCCCTGAAGTCCCAACACTTCGAAACTCTGAAACTTTGGAACCTTCGAAACTTGTCCTTTACGGCTTTTCCGACTGTTCTCTGGCTAGCCGCACCTTGGCCGACTCCAGCTTCTTCTGCACGCTGGCAAAGTTGTCGGTATCGATTTCCGGGGCGACGGTCTTGTTCCACTCGGCTACCGCGCGCTCCCAGTGAGCGACTGCCAATTTCAGACGTCCCATCTTCTGGTAAACGTCACCCAGGTGATCGTGCACGGTGGGGTCGGTACCGATGCGCTGCGAGGCTTTGACCAGTTCTTCTTCGGCCAGTTCGTTCTTGCCCTGGCGGAAGTAGGCCCAGCCCAGCGAGTCCATGTAGGCGCCGTTGGAGGGCTCAAGCTCAACCGCTTTCTTGATAAGGCCAACGGCTTCTTCCAACTTCATGCCGCGGTCCGCCAACATATAGCCTAGATAGTTCAAAGTCATGGCGTTCTGCGGATCGCTGGCCAGCACCTTGCGGAACATTTCTTCAGCCTGGTCATACTTCTTCTGGCGCTCGAAGCTCGAGCCACGCAGGAAATAAACGTATTCTTTATCGTCGGGCTTGGTCGAAAGCTGCTCGGCCTTGTCGAGCGCATGCTGCGCGTCGTCCCAGCGCTTCAGGCGTGTGTTCATCTGCGCGAGCGTGATGTACACGTCGCGATCTTCGCCCTTTCCCTTCAGCATCGACTGCACTTCAGCCAGCGCTTTGTCGGGGGCGCCGGTATCGGCCAGTTGGGCCGCATAAACCATCTGCAGGCCGCGGTCGTTGGGCAGTTTCTGCGTGGCCTCCTTGGCCACTACCGTCGCCTGCTGCCACTGCTTGGCTTCGCGGTAGGTGTCGATGATCTGCTGATATCCGCGGACGGCATTGTCGTCGCCGAGCGCGATCATTTTGCGGAAGGCTTCAATCGCTTCGTTGTACTTATCCTGATCGCGATAGACCGTTCCCAGTCGCTCGAGGAACACGGCGCGATTGTTGCGCTCGGCCTGCGTGTAGCTGTTGTCGGTCTTCTCAGTCTTCTTCAGCAGATCGCTCAAGGTCTGCGCGGCCTCGTCAAAGCGTCCCTGGGCCTGGTACACGGCGGCCATGTTGTAGGGCACTTCGATCGAATCCTGCACCATGCTCTCCGCCTTCTTCAGGTTCTCGAGCGCGAGATCGAATTTGCCGCTCTTGCGGTAGATCTCTGCCATGTGCAGGTAGGTCTGTGCGTCTTCGGGATTCGCGTCCGCGATAATTTTGTACTGCTCGAGCGCCGCGTCGGTCTGGCCATCGTTCATCAAGTTCTCAGCCAGGCCGCGGATCGCATCCAGATTGTCGCGATCAAGCTCGATGGCGCGACGATACGCGTCGATCGCTTCCTTGTACTGCTTCTGCTGCTCGTAGGTGTAGCCGAGTGCGGAATACATCTTCGCCGAACGCCCGGCGTCAGGAACAGAACTCAGCACCTGCACTGCACGAGTGGCGTCGCCCTCTTCGTTATAGAGGTAAGCCAGCGTCGTGACGGCTTCTTCCGAATCGGGCTGCAGTTTCACGGCGAGCTTGAACTCGCGCTCCGCCTTCTGCAGATCGTTGTTCATGCGGTAGAGGCGGCCCAGCAGCAGGTGATCGTCAACGTTGTCGGGCTCGATCTTGATGATCTGTTCGTATTGTTCGATGGCAAGCTTCAGCACGCTGCCCGAACCGTTGTTTCCCGACTGCATATCGCCGAGTGATCGCAAGTAAATCCGGCCCAGAAGTTTGTGGGCTTCCAGATTGTTGGGATCGCGCTTCAGAATGTCCTGCGCTTCGAGCACCGCATCGCGAATGCGTCCAGTTTTCGCGTACAGTTCGGCCAAGGCAGAGGTCAGATACTCGGAACCCGGATCGGCTTCGATAGCGGCGCGGTATTCCTCGACCGCCTTGGTGGCCAGATCGCTGCGCCCGTATACCGCCACCTGCTCCTCATACATATGGGCGAGCGTGTAGTGGTAGTAGGCGGCGGCCTTATCCGGCTTTTGCGCGGCTGACGGATTGGGCTGCTTCGTGTTATCTGGAGCGCTCGCCGATTGGCTAAAACTCAAAGAAGTGGCTGCCAGAAGCACGAAAGAGGCAAAAAGAATTCTTTTCATGAAATACCCTAGATCCCAAAGTCTCAGCGATTTAGATGCTGAACCGCCGCGCGTGGGTGTATTGGAATTGTACTCCGCAGAGGGGGTATTCCCAAGGGAAGCAAGTTCCTGAAATGGCCCGAAGTAACCACCAAAGGACAGGGACTCGCGGGTCGTTTTCTGAGCCTTTTCGGGGCTTGCTTAGAACTTTTTGCGTCCAGGGTCGCACCAGGCTCCCCGGACTGCGAGACCGATGCCCGCATACGAAACATGGCGTACTCGTTTCGTATTTTTGGGCTACAAGCTACCAGCCATCAGCTACCAGCGATCTCAATGGCGGAAGTGCCTGACTCCAGTAAAGATCATCGCCATCCCATGCCGGTCGGCTGCCTCGATGACCTCTTGGTCCCGCACCGACCCGCCGGGTTGGATGATCGCCGTCGACCCGGCCTTAGCAATCTCTTCAACGCCGTCAGGAAACGGGAAGAACGCATCGGACGCCGCGACCGTTCCCTTGAGTGGCAGTTGTGCCTTCATGGCACCGATTTTGCACGAGTCCACGCGGCTCATCTGGCCGGCCCCCACGCCGACGGTTTGCCCATCGCGGACATAAAGAATGGCATTTGATTTCACGTGCTTGCAAACCTTCCAGCCGAACAACAAGGCTCGCTTCTCTTCCGCGGTGGGAGCGCGCTTGGTGACTACCTTCAGATCGGCATCAGTCAGCGGACGGACATCGGCGTCCTGCACCAGCATTCCCCCCGAAACATTCTTCAGCGTCCATTTCTGGTCGGAAGGCACGACCTTCACCAGGCGAAGATTCTTTTTCGCCGCGAACTTGGCCTGCGCTTCTTCGTCGAATCCCGGCGCTGCGATCACTTCGAGGAACAACTTGGCCATTTCTTCGGCTGCCGCGCCGTCGATTACGCGATTCACTCCGATCACACCACCGAATGCGGAAACCGGATCGCATTCTAGCGCCTTCTTGTAGGCCTCAAGCAAAGTCTTGCCGGTCGCCGTCCCGCAGGGATTCGTGTGCTTGATAATCGCCACCACTGGCTCTTCGAATTCCTGCGCCAGATCCCACGCCGCCTGTAGGTCGACGATGTTGTTGTACGAAAGCTCCTTGCCCTGCAGTTGCTTGCCGTTAGCGACTCCGGACCCGGAGCCGTCGGAGTACATTGCCGCCTTTTGGTGAGGATTTTCGCCGTAGCGCAGGTCGCTGACTTTCTGAAATGACATGCGCAAGTTGGCAGGAAACCCGCTGGCGGGCTTCAGTTCGAAGTGTCCATTCGAGCTCACGCGCTCGAGCGTCGAAGCAATCGCCGTGTCGTAGGCGGCAGTCGTGGCAAACGCCTTCTGCGCCAATTGCCACTTTGTCTGCGAAGAGAGCTCTCCGCCCGACTTCGCCATCTCGTCGGCGAGCGCGTTGTAATCGGCGGGCGAAGTCACCACCGCAACATCCTGGAAATTCTTGGCGGCGGACCGAATCATTGAAGGCCCGCCAATGTCGATGTTCTCGACCAGGTCGTCGAACGGCACGCCGGGCTTGGCGGCCGTCTTCTCGAATGCGTAGAGATTCACGACCACCATGTCGATCGGCTGGATTCCATGTTCCGCCACCGCCGAGCGGTGCACCGGATTCTCGCGACGATGCAAGATCCCGCCGTGCACCTTGGGATGCAGCGTCTTCACCCGGCCATCCAGCATCTCCGGAAAGCCCGTGAGATCGGAGATATCTTTCACCCGCACGCCCGCATCGCGCAGCAGCTTGGCCGTACCCCCGGTGGAAATCAACTCCACCCCCATCCCCTCGAGTTGGTGAGCGAAATCGACCAGTCCGGTTTTGTCGGTGACACTAAGAATCGCGCGCTGAATTTTCGCCATGGGAAACGCCTCTCTGGGAGTAGGAAGTCGCGCAGGTATGAGAAATTCTAGCAGGCCCAGTCGCCTCTCGTCAGCCAACGCTGGTTCCCGAAATGACGGCGAGGACGCCGGTCGCTCCCCCGGCTGATCTGTGGAATTTTTAATTTGCTGGAGACTGACGACTGGAGACTAGCGACTACTCTACACTTTCGCTTTCGCCTTCAACTTGACGTGCCCGTTCTGCAGTTCGACCGAGTATTCCACCTTTTCGCAAGAGTACTGCTTGCGAATCTCGTCGGTTTTTTTCTTAACGAACGTTGAAAACGATTTGAGATCACCGCTTACCGCTTCGCCCGACTTTTTCTTCGCCGCGATCAAAGCGTTGTAGAGCCGTTCCACATCGTCCTTCGGACAGGCGGCGGAGCATTCCAGAGTAAAGCCATGACTCTCGGCGGCTGCCGCCGCGCCGCGTGCCTTGTGTGCCGGCGTCGGTTCATCCATGGTGCGCACACCCTGCACGGACAACAAAGCATCCTGCGGACGCCGGTAGCCTTCTTCGCGAATGCGCATTTTTTTGCGCCACAGGTCGCTGTAAATCGCGTAGCGCTGCGCCATTTCGTTGTAACGGAAACGCTGCGTGAAGTTCATGCGCCCGCCATCGGAATGCTTGCGGATGAGGGCGACCGCTTTCCATTCCAGGTCAGCGGGAGGACGCTTGGCCGGATTGTTGAAATACACCTCGTACTCGATCTTCAACCGCCGCAGCAGCGAGTCGAGATGCGTCAATTCCTCGTCAATAGTCAAAACGCGCGCCCCTCGATGACCAGTGTAGGCAGACTCAAAAGATTGTGGGAGATACCCAGCGGACACGAAAGGCGAAGTACGAAAGTAATCAGGCTTCGAGCTACGAGCCGCGAGCTTCGAGCAAGCAACTTGCTTGAACGCAGGCAACTACTTGGAACGCGAGGAGGTTTCCTGATTTGCTTTGCTCGTATAACTCTGATGGGGTGAATCGAAGCTCGCAGCTCGAGTCGCGCAGCTTATCGCGCTGCGCTGGACGCCATCTTCTTCACCATCGCAAGCACGAGCTTGCGATCGCTGTCGTTCAAGCTGGTGGAGTAGCGGCGAATCTGGCTGAGGAAGCGCACTTCGTCTTCAGAGAGCTGCGGCAGGCCCTTCGATCCGTTGGTGTGGCCCGAGTCGGAGAAAAACTGCGAAAGCGGAAGTTCCATCGCGGTGGCGATTTTCGCGAGTGTGTCGAGCGATGGAATCGTGTGCCCATTTTCCACCCGCGACAAGTAGCAACGAAGCAGTCCAGTGCGCTTTTCGATATCGCCCTGCGACATACCTCTCTGCAGCCGGTAATTTCGGATGGTCTCGCCGATGTTCATAGAAGGTAGAGCAACAGCAAATCGCGACTGAGTTGGACTGCATAGTAACCAGAGTAGTACGGTCTGGCAAGTAGAAAGTAGTTAGGACTGAAAACCGTTCGCGGTGATAAGTTTGTCGCCGACTCTGCTCGCGGTAATCCAGAATTTTCCACGGATCGTTTTGCGGGCGCAGGTTTGTAGCCCGGCGAACCTCGCTTTGTCGGCGACTGCATTATGATAGTAGTAAGCGAATTTCGTTCTCGGCTCTTCCACGCCGGGAATGCCACTCCACTTCGTCGGACCGCTCGCCATATTTGAACTCAAGAAGGAGTCACTCTCATGTCTGACACGGTGCAAGTTGCGCTCTGGGTTCGGCTCGAAGCCAAGCCTGGAAAAGAAAAAGCAGTCGCCGATTTCCTCCGCAGCGGCCTTCCGCTCGTGCAGCAGGAACCGGCAACCGTCGCCTGGTTCGGAATTCAGATGGGACCTTCAACTTTCGGCATCTTCGATGCATTTCCCAACGAAGCCGGAAGGCAGGCTCATCTCGCCGGTGCCGTAGCCTCGGCGCTGATGGCAAATGCGCAGGAACTGCTGGCGCAGCCGCCTGAGATCAAACGGGTCGACGTGATCGCCTCAAAGTTGCCCTCGCAAACGGTCGGCAAAGCGGCGTAGTCGCAGCAAAAAAGGCCAGCCGTCTTGTGGCGGCTGGCCTGGATTGCGAACCCCTTACTGTTCTTTACTTCTTCAACGTTTCATTCAGAAACTTCACGGTACGCTGCCATGCATCCGCCGCATCCTCGGCTCGATAGCCACTTTTGTTGTTCGGATTTTCGAACGCGTGCCCCGCATCCGGGTAGATCTTGATGTCTGCCTGCTTGCCGTCTTTCTTCAGCGCCTCTTCGAACTTCTTGACGTCTTCCGGCGGAATTCCCTGATCTTTCCCGCCGAAATTGCCCAGAATCGCGGCGTTGATCTTATGAATCGCCGCGGGATCCGTAGCCAGGTGCCCGTAGTTGATGACGGTTGCCGCAAGAGTCGGCTCGGCCAGCGCCACATTCAGTGAGTAGCCGCCGCCCATGCACCAGCCGATCGAGCCGATGCGATCTTTCTTCACGCCGGACTGCGACTTCAGATACTCCACAGCCGCGTGCAAATCGCGAGCCGCTCGGTCCTCGGGCACGCCGCGCATCAGCTCATGAGCGGTGTTCGGATTGTCGGCCACTTTGCCGCGATACAGATCGACGGCGAGCGCCACGTAGCCCTGGTCCGCCAGTTTCGACGCCTGCTCCTTGACCCAATCGTTCAGTCCCCACCACTCGTGAATGACGACGATTCCGGGAAACGGTCCGCTGCCCGAAGGCGTGTAGAGCATGCCCGTCACGGTTTCGTCGCCGCTTTTGTAGGAGACCTCTTTGCCGGTCGCAGCGAACGAAACCGCAGCCAGCGCAAGTACACAGAGGGAAAGAATCAAAACCTTGCTCAAAGTAAGTTTCATCATTTTTTCCTGTCGTGGAATTGGGAATTCATTTTTCGACACGCTCCCAGGTGATCTGGTAATCGCTCGCTTCGTCGCCCGGTGCTGTCTCGTGGCCCGAGAGAATCAATCGATTCCCCTCAAGCCGGTAGGGCCGGATCTGGTCGGTCCCGACATAGTCGGGCCACGAAGCCATCTCCGGACGATGGATGATGCGATGCTGCTTTTCCTGAATCTCATAAGTTCCGCAGTAGGCGAACATCACGCGGAAGGATTCGATTTTCTCCGCGTCGGTGGGTTTGTCGGCGTTGGCCCAGCGCGCATGGTTCGGATTGGCAAGCGAGACGCACATGTGCCCGGTGACGTCGTACATCAGGTAGCCAATAGGATGCGGCCCGTATTCCGCGAACGGTTCAAAGCGTCCGTCTTTGGAGATGTTTCCCGCGGAGATCAGGCGCCATGTTCCGATGAGGGCACTGGAGGCAGCGGTTGCATGCGACGTGGCTGGCGATGACTGGGCGCGAACTCCCATTGAAGCCATCAAGAGAAACAAGCTGAGAACAATTCTCATCATGATGAAGTTGGCCTTTGTTCGAAGGTGAAGTACCCGTGATCGGCCGATTGAAGCGCAGCGCAACCCAACAAATGCGGATAACTGAGGAGCCGAAAAACGCGATGATCTCGCGAACTATTTTTCCGGTAAGCTGTATTCGAAGTCGTAGGAATGCTTGCCGTTGTCGATCTTGATATTCATCGTACCGGTGAGTCCCTGCAATTCATCCGTGCCAGAATCCGGGACCACGGTAATCTTGAGTTCCGGCTTGCCCCGATTCATGACGCCGGAGTGATACATCGCGAAACTTCCGCGCTTGCCGTTCAGTGTGCCCGTTACCCGCTCGACTGCGACATACACGCCGGACTCTTTCATTTCACTCTGGGCGGTCAGCATTTCACCCTTCGCCGTGGCCTCAAGTTCGCCATGATATTGCTTTTCGATCGACATCCTACCCAGCTTCGGATCAGCGCTCTGCTCCGAAAGGGTTAGCGGCGAAATCTTCACATCAAAGGCTCCGTCGGCGTGCGCGGACAAAGTTTTCTCCTTCGGATTGTCGCTGTGTTCCTGCGGCTGAGCTTGAGGGAACGATAGTGCACTGCACAGAACGAACAGTCCTGCGCTCAGCCGCCAAATCCCCGGACTAACCAAGATCCAACTCCATGTAGAGTGCGCCCTCAACCGGATTCGCGCAGTACGGTGCGATTTCGCGGAACCCCATGCGGCGGTACATTGCGACCGCGCTCTTCATCAGCGGCTCGATCGTGTCGAGCCGCAAACGCCGGTATCCGACCGTGCGCGCTTCCGTGACGATGGCGTCCACCATCGCCTGCCCCAGGCCCTTTCCCCGGAACGCCGGACGCAAGTACAGGCGCTTCATCTCGCCAATCTCCGGCTCCAGAGCATGAAGGGCGGCGCATCCCGCGAGTGCGCCATGATACACGCCAAGCAGCAGGCGCCCGGAAGGCGGCGCGTATCCGCCCGGCAAACCAGCCAGTTCCCGCTCGAACCCCTGAAAGCACAAACTGATGCCCAGCGCCTTCTCGTACTCGAGAAACAATTCGTGAGCCTGCACAATCTGGGATTGCGATTTGGCTTGCGACAGAACGAAACCCTCAACCACAGAGAGCACAGGGGACACGGAGGTTGAACCTGAATTCTTCTCGACAGGATTTTGCTTTTCTCTGTGCACCTCTGTGTCCTCTGTGGTGAAAGGGGTTATCCCATCAGCATTCCGCCGTTAATGTTCAGCACATGCCCAGTGATGTACGAAGCTTCATCGGAAGCGAGAAACCGTACCGCCCCGGCCACATCCTCGGGAGTGCCGATCCGGCCCAGCGGAACCATCTTCAACCCAGCCTCCTTCAACTCTGCCGGCAGTCCCTCGGTCATGGCAGTCGCAATAAACCCAGGCGCCACCGCATTGCACGTGATGTTGCGCGAACCAACTTCGCGCGCGATCGCCATCGTCAGTCCGATCAATCCCGCTTTCGACGCTGAATAGTTCGCCTGCCCGGCCTGCCCGCTTTGTCCGAAAATACTCGTCACGTTGATGATCCGCCCCCAGCGCTGCTTCAGCATCGAACTGATGACCTGCTGAATGCACAAATACGCAGAAGTGAGATTGGTGTTGATCACCGCATCCCAGTCGGCGCGCTTCATGCGCATCACCAGTTGGTCACGCGTGATGCCGGCATTGTTGACCAGGATGTCGATCTTTCCGAATTGTGCTATGGCCGCCTTAAATGTGGACTTGATCTGCTCTTCGTCGGCGACGTCGAGAGCAAAGGCAGCAGCCTTCCCGCCAGCCGCCGTAATCTGGGCCACCAGTTCGTCGAGTTTCGCCTGATTGCGAGCGGCCACAGCCACCGCGGCGCCTGCTTCGGCCAACTTGAGCGCGCAGGCATGGCCAATACCTTGCGAAGCGCCTGTAACCAGCGCCACGCGTCCGGAAAAGGTCATTGTCATCAGCTCCCAGATCAGAAAAAGTGCATGACCAGAATTAGAAATTATACCTGCCGCGCCAGAACGAATGTTGCAGATGCCCCGCTGAAACTGCGGCGTTCGCTATGCGAAGCTACCTTAAGTCTGTTTAGCGTATCGCGTCGAGCGCAAGACGGTGGACTTTTTGGAGCCGCCCCTTTGCCCTTTGAGCTATCAGCAAGTGGTCGCCGCTGCCGCATCAGCAACCTCTTTGCGAAACAGATATCGCAGGATGGGCGGCGCCAGAATGGTCGTCACCGCACTCATGAACACGACCACGGCATAGGTGGATTGCGTGACAATCTGCGAATTCAATCCGACCAGCGCGACAATAAGCGCGACTTCTCCGCGCGGCATCATCCCGACGCCCACCCGCAGAGCGTCGCTCCATCCGTTGTCGATCAGAGGCAGGCCGCATCCGACTATCTTCGACACGATGGCCAGCACAGAAACGATCCCGGCCACCGCCAGCACGTCTCCGCGAAACAGCTTTACATCCAGCTGCGAGCCGATCGAGAAGAAGAAAAACGGGCCCAGAAATTCGGTGATCGCGTGGACGCGCGGCCGCAAGTCCCACTCCGGCGAACACTCCGAGAAGATCATGCCCGCGAAAAATGCGCCAATGATTGCTGCCATTCCAATCTTGCTCGCCGCAAACGAGAGTCCCAGGCACACCATCAGAGCGACGATCAGGAACGCGTTGCGGGTAGAGAGTCGCGCCAGCCGCGGGCGCATCCTCGAAAGAATGCGCGGCCCGATGAAGATCATAAAGAGCGCAAACAGAATTGCTTCCAAGGCGAGAATCCCCAGGCGAAGCCACTCTACGGACCGACTCTGCGCCAGGCCATCGACTACGGCCAGCAGGAGCATCCCCAGGATGTCGTCGAACACTGCTGCGCCCAGGATGATCTTTGCCACGCGGGAGGAAAGCACCCCCAGATCGCCCAGTACGCGCGCCGTGATGCCGACGCTGGTGGCCACCATCGCCACGCCGACGAACACAGATTCTATGAACGTGTCGCCGCGCCAGTGCATGTAGGCGAAGCCCAGAACAAAAGGCAGAATGATGCCGGCCACTGCCACCAGTACCGCAGTGCGCCCAACTTTGATGAGATCTTTCGGACTGATTTCCAGGCCCGCGTGGAACAAGACAAAAATCGCGCCAATTTCAGCGATCGCCTTCAACGTATCGCTGGGTTGAATCCAACCCAGCGCGTACGGACCGATTAACACGCCCGCAAGAATTTCTCCGAGCACCGCAGGCAGCTTCAGGCGCTCGAAGATTTCCCCGATCACCTTGGCCGCAACAAAAATCGCGAACAACTCGAACAACAGGAGATCATGCTCGTGCATGGCGTGGCGGAAAGAATAGATGCATCAGATCGTCGGAGCAAGCGCTACCGACGGGACCTAGAAAACTCGGCGCAGAGGCCAGATCAGCACATCAAGACGCTTCGCGAAATGGAGAAGAGGCTGGCCGTTAGGCAATTCGATTCCTGCAGCCGCGGCCATGGTGTTGACGTTGATTGTTGCGGCTGCACTCTGCAACGGCCAGGGCAGATGATGAATCTCGCCCCGGAAAACCGAGGCATTGACGGTCGCGTATAAACAGTAGCGCTCGGTCAGCCAGTGCTCAAGCGTCCCGGCGCTCTGCGGTTTTTCTGGCGAGATTGGCCAGTAGCGGCCTTGAAACTCGGCTTCGCTGATCTTCCGCCTGGAGCGGTAGACGATCTCGTCTGCGTGATCTTCCGACCGCATCTCCGCGTGAAAGTACGGCAGGTGGTAGATGAGGCGCGCCGTCTTTACCGCCAGCCAATTCGCCGCATCAAGACTGAAGAAATAGACTCCAGGCTTGCCGCCGCATGTCACGTACGTCCGAACGTTGAGTTCGGGGAAGGACGAAGTCCCGGGGATGGCGGAAAGCCCACGAGCCCGCACGCCGCTCATGCGAAAGGGCACTACTCCCACCCAGCATTGCTTGTCGAACGTCTGCAACTCAAGTTGTTGGGGAATGAGCGGACGCAATAGCTCAGGGGCGACCGGCCAATGTGCAAAAAGCAGATCATGCCAGCTCTGCGCCATCACCCAGGGGCCGGCGGGCAAAGGCCAAGGGCGGTGCGCTAGCGATCGAAGCGCCGGATGCATGCCCGGATTATAGGGAACAAAACTTCAGAGGATTGCGAGTGGCACCGACTGCTTGGCGAAGAATCAGAATCCGGAGCGGATCCCCAGATGCGCCGGCGTGCCAACTCGCGCTGTGATTGCAGGTACGGCTTGGTAGTCGCGCTGAATGATATCGACGATCGTGCGACCCACGATGCGAGCCTTCGCCACCGAATGGATGTGCGCGGGCAACGTGAAGGATTGCACCTCGGTGTAGTCCTGCCAGAAGTCGATGTGCTTCACGAAAAATGATGGCGACTTCACAACGCTGCCTTCCACCCGCACCAGTGAGCCATTATGAGCATCGAGATACACGCGGCCCTTGAATAGCCCCGGACGCTTCTTGTGCGGCTTCACCTGGTACACATGCACGGTGCGGTCGTTCACGCGGCTCAACCCACGGTAGCTGAACTTGTAGTTCGCCAGACTAATCGCCGTCTGCGACGGATCATCTTTCTGCACGTGATCCACTTCCGTCTGCAGGAGCCGGGTGATGACGTTATTCTTCACGAACCCGTCGCCGGTGTAATGCACGGGAGTGAATTGCAGGGTGTGCGGAGCCTCGAACTTGCGCCGCAGTTCGAACTCCCCCTGCTGTGCGCTGTCCGGCAATTCCGCGCGAACAATCGTCACCGCCGAATACGACGTGAGAGCCGCCGCCTGTTGCGCGGCGTGATTCAGGTAGGTGGCCAGCGCCAGTTCCGGCGCCATCAGCGGCAATTCCGCCGTAGGTCCAAGCGTGGGAACGGGTTGCGAGTCCGCCAGGATGAGCGGAAAAGGCGGCAACACTCCCTTGGCAGACGGCAACACTGCCGCCTCGCCTGCGGGGAACATTGCCTGTGCAAAAACTCCTCCCGGAGCCCAAAGCCCACAAAGGAGGACTATGAGAAAAATGCGCTTCATCAATAATAGTTAGGGACTACTCGGTTATATATGATTCGTCACCGACCTGAAAAGACACAAAAGCTTCCCCGGACCACAAGCGCCACGCCCGCAAGCCGTTTGCCGAATAGCCCGAATCTCCACAGGCAGTCGCATTGCGCATCCTTACCCATACAGATAACATTCGAGCACTCCCATGTCTGAAGTGATGACGAAACCAGAGCCAACTCACCAAACTCCTTCTTCCCCAAACGCTGCCGCCGTCGAAGTTTTCGCCGTGTACGGTGTCGAACCTGAGGTGCAGGCCTACGCCATGGCGAAGTACTCCCGCTCGGCACTCTCGATGAAAGAGTCGCTGAAGGAGATCACGGCCCAGAAAGCCGAAAAGTTCCTCAACACTTTCTACTTTCAGTACGGACACCGCTCGATTGCGGATTTAGCGCACATTGCCCTCGCCATTGAGAAGCTCTCGATACTCGCGGCGATCGCTGTGGCCGACGAGCAGCGTTGGGACGGGCAGGAGCGCTCCACGCGCTATCAGGATTTCAAGAAGAGCGGCTACTACGTCCCCGATTTCGGCGGCGACGATCAGGCACAGTCTTTGTATCGCAATACGATGGACGGCCTGTTCGAAGTCTACGAGGCTTTGTCGCAACGCACCTACGAATACCTGGCCGAAATCACTCCGCGCCCCGAAGACATGAAGGCCGATGCCTACGAGCGCACCTTGCGCGCTCGCGCGTTCGACATCTCGCGCTATCTGTTGCCGCTCGGCACCAACACTTCACTGGGAGAAATCGTAAACGCGCGCACGCTCGAAACGCAGGTCGCGCACTTGCTGTCGCAGCCGCATGCGGAAATCCGCAATCTCGGCGAACTGCTCAAGAAGGCCGCTCTCTCTCCCGCCTACAACGTAAATCAGGAGGCACTGGAAGATCTCGTCAGCGAAATTCGCGAGGTCTCTCCGGAACTGGCGTCGAAAGCCGCAGAAGCAATTGCTGAAAGAAGTGCGGGTAGCGCCGACTCTGGTCAAGTACGCCAATCCGAATCCCTACGAGATCGAAACGCGCCGCGCCCTGCAGCAAGCGGCCGTCGAAATCATTGGAAGAACGCAAATCGCGCCGTCGAAGCTTGTAGACCTGCTCGACGAAGAACCCCTCGAAGTCGAACTGGCCTCTACGTTGTTGTACGAGCACTGCCACTATCCGTACCGCCAGGTCCGCCAGGCCGTGCAGGCCGCGGGCGAAAAAATCAGGCGCGAGATCATCGATCTAGGACTTCGCGGCCGCGGCTCGCACGACGAATTGCTGCGCCCCTTCTGCGCCGGACAGCAGTTCCGCTTCGACATCCTGATGGACATCGGCGGTTTCCGCGACATGCACCGCCATCGCCGCTGCATCCAGATCGGCCAGGGCTTCACGACTCGCCACGGCTACGACACGCCACAAGAAATCGACGCGGCTGGCGCCCGCGGCGGCTACGACGCCGCCATGAAGAACGCCGCGCTTGCCGCCGATCAGATCGCGCGCCGCCCCGGCGAAGAAACCGTCGAGAACTCCCAGTACGTTATCCCGCTCGGCTACCGCAAGCGCACGCTCTTCAAAATGGACTTCGCCGAGGTCGTGTACATCTCCGAACTAAGAACCGGCCCCGCGGGACACATGTCCTACCGCAGCGTGGCGTACGCGATGTATGAGGCCGTCGCAAGAAAGTATCCGACACTGGCGAAGTACTTCCGGGTCCACGACGTGAAAGAACCGATTGATTTGTTGAAGAGATAGCAAGAGACGAATCTTAAATGGTTGGGAGTGGCTTGAATGTTTGGGAATGGCATTGTCCACTGATTCGAACGGACCCAAGACCCAAGACCCGAAAGCCAAAAGCAAAGCCAAAGCCACAAGCCAAAAGCCAAAAGCCCAGCTGAACCAGTCGCGGAGCGGCGAAATTCATTAGCCCAGCGCGTAAGCGCTGGGTAAGCGGTCCAAATAACAGGAAGCCCCGGGAGGGGCGACATCAACCGAACACGTAATTCTCCTCAAACGGAATTCCCGACTTCCTCAACAAATCCAAATATTCCTGCTCGAAATTCCTCTTCTTATGATGTTCGGCTTGGTTGCGGATATAACGTTGTACCTCTGCAATGCGTGAGGGACTCACGCTGAACGCCCCGTATCCCTCTTGCCAGGCGAACGGAACTCCGGATTCGTTCATCCACTTGGATGAATTGGCCTTCAAATCACAAACAACCTTTGACAGATTCATTTTCGGAGTCAGCGCAATGAGCAAATGCAAGTGATCACAAACGCCACCGATCGCCAGAATCTTCACTTTTTCGTTCCGGGCAATTCCGAGCAAGTAGGCCCACAGCTCTTCCAGTCGTCCGTGCGGGATCAGAGGCGCCCGTTGCCTTGGTGCTGAAAACGCAATGCACGAAGTTCGCAGAGTAGGTGTGGCTCATTTGCTCTCGCCCCTCCGGGGCTTATCTTGTTTGCCCAATTCTTCCCAGCGCTCACGCGCTGGGCTAATGAATTTCGCCCTTCGGGCTTGCGTCTACCCGCACAAAGACTAGGCGCAACTCAGCTATGTCTCTTCTGAGATTGTCCCCCAACAAGCGAAATGAAGTCATGAGCAACCGTCACAGGGCGAAAGTGCCGGCCATCACACGGTGCCAACCGTGGTTCCCGGCATGTTTTGATTCGCTTTTTCTTCGCTATATGGTATAGTGGCCGAAATCGTTGGTAAGTTGACCAAAATTGCTGTGACGATCAGCACTTACGACCCGCCAGCCCGTGGGTATACCCTACGAGGGTCTTCATAAAACCCACATTTGAGGAGCCATCATGGCCGACGAACGTACCAAAGCAATTGATCTCGCGCTCGCCCAGATTGAAAAGCAGTTTGGCAAGGGCTCGATTATGCGGCTGGGATCGAAAGAAGCCATCGTGCCGATTTCCGTGATTCCGACCGGTGCTATTTCTTTCGACGCGGCCTTGGGCGTGGGCGGCTTCCCGCGCGGGCGCGTGGTTGAGATCTTCGGGCCCGAGTCGTCGGGCAAGACGACGATCGCCCTGCAGGTCATTGCCGAAGCGCAAAAGACGGGTGGCATGGCCGCGTTCGTCGACGCCGAGCACGCGCTCGATCCGCAGTACGCGAAGAAACTGGGCGTGGATGTCGAGAACCTGCTGGTTTCCCAGCCCGACTACGGCGAGCAGGCGCTCGAAATCGCTGAGGCGCTGGTGCGCTCGAATGCGATCGACGTTCTGGTAGTGGACTCCGTCGCCGCCTTGGTCCCCAAGGCCGAACTCGATGGCGAAATGGGCGACAGTCACATGGGACTGCAGGCCCGCCTGATGTCGCAAGCGCTGCGCAAACTGACCGGCATTGTTTCCAAATCGCGTACCTGCCTGATCTTCATCAACCAGATCCGCGAGAAGATTGGCGTCATGTTTGGCAATCCGGAAACCACAACCGGCGGGCGCGCGCTGAAGTTCTACTCGTCGGTGCGCATCGATATTCGCCGCATCGCCGCCATCAAGGAAGGCGACGTGGTCACAGGCTCTCGCACGCGCGTCAAAGTCGTGAAGAACAAAGTCGCCGCCCCGTTCCGCGAAGCTGAGTTCGACATTCTGTACGGCGAAGGCATCTCGCGCGAAGGCGACCTGCTCGACCTGGCAGTCAACAACAATATCCTGGAAAAGTCCGGTTCCTGGTTTAGCTACAAGAACGAGCGCATCGGCCAGGGCCGCGAAAATGCCCGCCAGTTCCTTAAAGACAACAAGGACACGCTGGCCAAGTTGGAACTTGAGGTTCGCAAAGCGCTGGGCTTGATTCCGGCGAGTCCGGCGGCGGCGACACCCACCAACGGCACAACACCTGCGGCTCAGCAGACGGCCAAAGTGGCGACCATGCCCACGGGAACGGATGCCAAGGTTCCGGCGACTGCGAGACGATAGAAGGACGGGGACCTAAGCTTCCCGAAAGAAACGAGTCATTTGGCGGCTGGCGAGCTCAAGCTCTCCAGCCGCTTTCGCCGTCAATATCGTTCTTCCAACGTTGCCATCTCCATTCCCACCCCACTAGAATCAAGGTTCGCCAGTTTGCACCGGCTTTTCCGTGAGGACCGTTGCACAAAACCACTGCCATTTATCCCGGCTCGTTTGATCCTCCGACGAACGGTCACTTGGACCTGATCGAGCGGGGCAGCAAGATTTTTGACGAGCTGATCGTGGCGATCCTCCGGAACCCGGACAAAGACCCGCTGTTCAACGTGAGCGAGCGCGTGGCCATGCTGGAAGCGCTCACCGGCCATTACAGCAATGTTCGGGTCGATACGTTCGACGGGCTTACCGTGGACTACGCCGACAGGGTAGGAGCGAGTTCGGTTTTACGAGGTATCCGGGCTCTAAGCGACTACGAGTACGAACTGCAGATGGCGTTGATGAACCGCAAGCTACGGCCCGAACTCGAGACCGTCTTCATGATGCCGCACGAGAAGTATTCGTACCTGAGCTCGCGCCTGGTGCGGGAGGTGGCAAAGCTCGGCGGCTCGGTCAAAGGACTGGTGCCAGAGTTGGTTGAGCAACACCTGCGCGGCAAACTTGATCCCGCTTTCAAGCTGGAAGAATTTCGCGCGCAAGGCGCAAGATCGGAAGGCCGTAAATCCAGGGCAAGGAAAAAAGCATGACCCCCACGACCGCGGAAACGACCCAGGCCATTAAGCTGACCGAACGCATCAACCGCATCGAGCCCTCCGCCACCATGGCGGTGGTCGCCGAAGCCGACAAGCTCCGCACACAGGGCGTGGACGTGGTCGATTTCGGCGCAGGCGAGCCGCATTTCGCGACGCCGCAGCACATAAAAGACGCTGCCATCGCTGCCATTCAGGGGAACTTCACGAAGTACACGGCCGTCGCCGGCACGGCTGAACTACGCGACGCGATCGTGCAACGTCACGCGGCGGATTTCGCCTCCGGCTATCGCCGCGAAGAAGTCATCGCCTCCACCGGGGGCAAGCATGCGCTCTTCAATGCGCTGCAGGTCCTGGTCGATCACGGCGACGAGGTCATTCTGCCCGTGCCGTACTGGGTGTCATTTAAAGACATCATCCGCTACGCCGGCGGCAAGCCCGTGCTGGTCGAGACTGACGAGTCGCAGAACTTCGCGCTCACCGCGGAGATGGTGCTGAAGAACGTCACCGACCGCACGAAGATGATCATTCTCAACTCCCCATCGAACCCTTCGGGCGCGGTGATGAAGCCGGAGCACATGACGGAGATCATCCAGATGGCGCACGAGCGCGGAATCTGGGTCGCGTCAGACGAGTGCTACGTCTACCTTAACTACACCGACCGCAATTTCTCGGCGGGATCGCTGCAGGAATATCGCGAGCGCCTGGTGATCCTCGGTTCGCTTTCGAAAACCTATGCGATGACGGGCTGGCGGTTAGGCTACGCGCTTGCTCCAGCTGCAGTCGTCAGCGCGATGGCCAAGCTGCAGAGCCAGTCCACATCCAACCCGACCTCAATCGTGCAGAAGGCGGCAGTCGCCGCTCTCAAGGGGCCGCAGGAGTGCGTCGAAGAAATGCGCCGCGAATACATCAAGCTGCGCGATCACGTCGTGAACGGCCTGCGTGCGATTCCCGGCGTGAAGTGCACCATGCCAGAAGGTGCGTTCTACGCGTACCCGAACATCTCGTCGTTCTTCGGCAAGGGCGGTGTAAAGTCCGCTTCCGACGTGGCGGGACGGTTGCTTCGCGAGGCCCACGTGGCCACGGTGCCCGGAGAAGGATTCGGCACGACCGATCACATTCGCGTTTCCTACGCGACCTCAGTCGCGAGAACTGGATCGCGGGCTCGAGCGCATGCGCAAGTTTTTTGCCGCGCTCTGACTCGCGAACAGAGGAAGAATTTCCGAACAGATAAAGGTGGATGACGGACCTGCCGTGGAAGTCCCGTTCGTGTGCGTGGAGGCTCCCGATGAAAAGTGTTGTCTTCCGGTGGCTGCTTTGCGGAGCCGCGCTCGTCGCACAGCTGTTCGCTCAGACCAAAGCCCTCCGCGCCCACCAGCGATCAACTGATCGGAGCCTGGCGGCTCGTCAGCATCGAGACCATCCGTCCCAACGGCGAGGTCATCAATCCGTACTACGGCAAGCATCCCCAGGGATTGATCATGTACGACCGCAACGGTTCGATGAGCGTGCAGATCGTCTCGGACCCGGCGCCGACGGTGCCGTCCACCAGTTCGCGTGAGAGCGTGTTGAGCGCGTCCCCGGCCGACAAGAGCAAAGCGTTCGACGGCTACTACGCCTACTATGGCACCTGGACCTTCGACGCGGCTGCTTCCACCGTCACCCATCACATCCAGCAATCGCTAACGCCGGGCGAACGGGGCGAGGACGCCGTCCGGCACTTTGTACTCGATGGCGATCGCTTGATCCTGACAGCCAAGACCCACGAAATGGGCGAGGACCACGAGCGAAAGCTAGTCTGGCAGCGGGTTGCGAGCCCGCAGCCTTGAGCAAAAGAAATGTCCAGAATGGCCGACAATTGCATCTGACTTTCGGGAAATGACTGACCTTTACCCACTGAGAATGCTCCCCGCGTTTGACCCGCGCCCTTGGGGAACGACCGATCTCTCTCCGATTTATCCCGATCACAAATTTGACGAGAAGATCGGCGAAGCGTGGCTGACCGGCGATCACTGCAAGGTGGGCAATGGCCCGCTGGCGGGACGAACCCTCGCCGATCTCAGCGAAACTTGCGGCCGCCTTCTGGTCGGCGACGCCGCTCGCGACGAAAAGCGTTTCCCACTGTTGCTCAAGTTCCTGTTCCCTCACGAGAAGCTGTCGGTGCAAGTTCATCCCGACGACGCCCAGGCGCAGCGCACCGGGCAACCCTGGGGCAAGACCGAATGCTGGTACGTCGCGTCGGCAAAACCGGGCGCACAAATCGCTTTGGGACTGAAGCCCGGCGTCAGCAGCTCTTCCTTTGGCCAGTCCATCGAGAACAATCGCGCCGAAGAACTTCTCAACTGGATCAACGTCTATCCCGGCGAGATGATCTACGTGGCCGGCGGCACGGTACACACGCTGGGCCCGGGATCGATCATCGTCGAGACCCAGCAGCAATCCGATACTACGTACCGCCTGTACGACTACGGACGCCCGCGCGAACTGCATTTGAAAGAAGGCCTGGCCGCAGTGAAGGAAAAAGTCGCGTCGGGAAAAGTGGTGAGGCCCGCGCCGTCGCCGATCGGGCACACGAAGAATACAATCGCGCCCATGATCCGCGCCCCGTATTTCGTTGTCGATCAGTATGACCTGAAAGAAGCCCAGGCCTTTGGGGCGAGCGACGAATCCGGCAAAGCCTCGGTGCAGATCCTGGTCGCGGTCGAAGGCTGCGGCATCGTCGAAGCCCCGGGCATGGAACCGGTTACCTTGGCGAAAGGCGATGCGGCAGTGATTCCCGCGTCACTCGCGGCGTTCGGCGTGCGACCGCAATGGGGCGTGACATTTTTGAAAGCGTATGTGCCGGGAGCGACTTTGCCCGAACCTGAGACCCGTCTCTGAATCTGATACACAAGTGAATCGGCGTGGCTAAACCATCGAATTTTTATCCCGTGATCTTGGCCGGCGGCCGCGGCACGCGTTTCTGGCCCTTGAGCCGCCGACGCTGCGCGAAGCAGTTGCTTCCGCTCGACGGCAAGAAAACCATGATCCAGCAGACAGTCGAGCGCCTGCTGCCTCTCGCTCCGGCGAAACGCAACTGGATCATCACCAACGACGACTCGCGCGCCGCCATCGCTCGCCAACTCCCGAAGCTCGACAAGCGTCAGATAATCGCCGAACCCATCGGCCGCAACACTGCTCCCGCTGTCGGGTTGTCAGCGTTCCTGCTTCTGCGCAGCGATCCATCAGCCGTGATTGGGTTATTCCCGTCTGATCACGTGATCGGCGACACGCGAAGCTACCAAAAGAACATCGAGCGCGGCATCGAGATCGCCGCCAGCGGAGAGAACATCGTAGTTCTCGGCATCAAACCGACCCGCCCAGAGACCGGCTACGGCTACATCGAAGCGGGAGCTGCAGCTCACGAAGGAGCGCTGCGCGTCCGCCGCTTCACCGAGAAGCCTGACGCCTCGCGCGCCACGGAATTCGTTGCGGCCGGAAACTACTACTGGAACAGCGGCATGTTCCTGTGGAGTGCGCAAACTTTGGCGAGCGCCTTGCGCGAACACCTGCCCAACACAGCTACAATTCTCGAGAAAATTGCAGCCACCTATGGCACGCGCAAATTCGAGGAGACCTTTCGCAAGCTCTACCCCAAGTGCGACAACATCAGCGTAGACTACGCTCTGCTCGAGCCGCGCTCGGCCAAGGGCGAAGGCGCGTCGAATATTTACTGCATTCCGTCCGAATTCGGCTGGAACGACCTGGGCTCGTGGACCGCGCTTCACGAACATCGCACCGCAAACGAAAAGACGCCGAACGCCAATGTGCTGGTCGATGACGGCTCGTTCACGCTCGACGCCTCGGGCAATTACGTGCACGCGCCAGGAAAATTCGTAGCGGCTGTCGGCGTTAAGGATCTGGTGATTGTAGACACCGGCGACGCGTTGCTGATCACCACCCGCGATCGCGCGCAGGATGTAGGCAAGGTAGTGAAGTACCTGGACGAAAAAAAGCTGTCGAAATTGACGTGAGAGCTACGAGCTTCGAGCCGCGGGCTCTGAGCAACCATTCGCGTCGCGCACGGCATGGCGACTTTGCTCGCTCGTAGCTCACAGCTCGAAGCTCGCAGCCGCTTTTATGACTGACATCAAATTCGGTACCGACGGTTGGCGTGGCATCATCGCCGACGACTATACCTACGAAAACGTCCGCCGCGTGGCCGGCGCCATTGCTGCATACGTCCTGAAGCATGAAGACGCCGCCCGCGGCGTCATGATCGGCTACGACACGCGCTTCGGCTCCGCTAGCTTCGCGCGCCTTGTTACCGAAGTCATTGCTGGCGCGGGCATCCCCGTTCAATTGGCCAACGACTACACCCCAACTCCGGCCGTGTCGCTGGCAGTGAAGCAGCAGGGTGCCGCGGGCGGAGTCATGATCACGTCGAGCCACAATCCGTTCAATTGGAACGGAGTGAAGTTCAAAGCCAAGTTCGGCGGCTCGGCCACCCCGGCCATCATGAGCAAGATTGAGGAAGAACTGGCCGCGAACGCGATGCCGATCGGCAAGAAGGCTGAGATCAAGGAAGTCGACTTCAAGCCTGCGCACATCGTCGCCATGTGCAAATTTGCTGATCTCGACCTCATCGCCAAAGCCAATCTCAAGTTCGCAATCGATTCCATGTACGGCTCGGGCCGCGGCGTGATGGCCGCTATCTTTTCCGAGCGCGGCATCAACCACGTCGCCATTCGCCAGGACATCAATCCGCTATTCCCCGGCATCAATCCCGAACCGATTGAGCCGCACATCGATCTGCTGAAACAGGTCGTCACCAAAGAGCACTGCCATGCCGGCCTCGCCACCGACGGTGATGCCGACCGCATCGGCGCCGTCGCTGAGGACGGCAGCTTCGTTGATTCTCACAAGTGCTTCGCGGTTCTGCTGCGCTGGTTGCTTGAGCGTAAGAAGTGGACGGGCGACGTCGTCCGGGCATTCAACACCACCAGCATGGTCGACCGCATCGCAGCGAAATACGGGCGCAAGCTGCACGAGTGCCCCATCGGCTTCAAGTACATTGCCGACATCATGATGGATCACGAAGTCGTCATCGGAGGGGAGGAGTCGGGAGGCATCGGCTATTCGCGCTATCTGCCCGAACGCGACGGCCTGCTGAACTCATTGCTATTGGCCAATGTGATGGCCGAGGAGAAAAAGCCGCTGGGAGTCTTGGTTGCCGATCTGCAGCGCGAATTCGGGCCACACTTCTACGGCCGCCGCGACCTGCACATCCCCGACAACGTGAAGCAAGCCGCCATCCAGCGTGCGCGTGCTGATCAAACGACCAGCCTCGGCAAGTACAAAGTCGTCAAGAAAGAAAACATGGATGGCGTCAA
Organism: uncultured Acidobacteriota bacterium; assembly: GCA_963745435.1. GTDB lineage: Bacteria > Acidobacteriota > Terriglobia > Terriglobales > Acidobacteriaceae > Gp1-AA133. The sequence goes on from CAVUXK010000020.1 coordinate 236,712, forward strand.
ATTCTTTCTCGACGCTCCATCCGACGGCAACGGTGCCACGCCCTGGATCCTGTTCCGCGCCTCCGGTACCGAGCCTCTGTTGCGGCTCTATTCCGAGGCCGCGAAGCCGGAACTCGTATCGGAAATCCTCGATCTGGCCGAGTCTTTCGTTTCGGCCAGTGGGTAAGTTGTTCTATCGACAACTGACTCTACTGTCCGGTAGACACTGAACTTTTGGGCGCGCGAGACCATACCGCGATCCGTCCGGGTTAGTGGATAATTGTTGAGCGCAGCCACTCATGAGATTTGCCGAAGACAGCCCAGCCATCGCCGCCGACACGCCCGAAGCGCGGCGCTATAACCGCATCCATCGCTGGTTAGAATTCAGCGATTTCGCGTTGGGCCTGGCCTTCCTGTTGGCCCTTCTGCTTTCCGGATGGAATGCCGTGTTGCGCGATTGGGCTTACCGGTTCGCGTTTCAGAACTACACCCTCGCAGTGTTCCTTTATGTGTTCTTGCTGCTGCTGGGTGGCAAACTGCTCGGCATAGGGCTCGACTATTACGGCCTTCGCCTGGAACGTCGCTTTCAACTCACCACCCAGAAGACGCGCTCCTGGCTCTGGGACGAGACCAAGGGCTTCCTGGTCGGACTCTTCTTTGCCGGCATCATCGCCGAGTTGCTCTACTTCACGATCCGCCAATCGCCGCAACACTGGTGGATCATTTCCTGGGCGATGTTCATGGGCCTGTTCATCGTGCTGGCGCAGATCGCGCCTCTCGTTCTTTTTCCGATCTTCTACAAATTCGAGCCGCTTGAGAACGACGACCTGAAGCAGCGGCTGGTCCGGCTCAGCGAGAGTGCCGGCACAAAGGTCCGCGGCATCTACAAGTGGCATCTTTCCGAAAAGAGTCGCAAGGCGAATGCAGCTCTGACCGGCTTAGGCGCAACGCGCCGCATCATTCTGGCCGACACGCTGCTCGACCACTATTCTCCGGAAGAAATCGAAGCCGTGCTGGCGCACGAACTCGGACATCACGTGCACAGGCACATCCTGAAAAGCATTTTCGTGCAGGCGGGCGTCACTCTGCTAGGCTTTTGGGCGGCGAACTACGTGCTGCACCTGTCCATCGAACAGTGGTCCATGTTCGACACCATGTCGGACTTCTCAAACCTGCCGCTGCTCGTCCTGATCTCGACCGTGTTGTCGGTCCTGCTGATGCCGGCCATGAACGCATATTCGCGCTTCAACGAGCGCCAGGCCGACCGCTACGCCTTCAAGACGATTCGCAGCGTCCAGCCCTTCATTACGTCGATGAACAAACTGGCCGCGCAAAACCTGGCGGAGCGCACGCCGTCCCGCTGGGTGGAGTGGCTCTTCCACTCGCATCCGGCAATCTCGCGCCGCGTAGCCGCCGCCGAAGCCTGGAAGATGCGCCTGGCCACCGACTCCCGCTCCTGAAACTCCCACGGCAGTTGTACACTCGGCCGCTATCGCGGGGCGTCTCCTCGACGTAGATCGCAACTCCACGCTCTCTCTGCGTTCTCCGCGGCCTTTCTCGGCGTCCTCTGCGTTTTAAGATTTTGTCCGCTGCATCAACAACTCCGTCACCCTCCGCAAATCCTCGGCCGTATCGACCCCGACCGTATCAAACGGCGTCTCCCCGACATAAATCGGAATACCATTCTCAAGGAAGCGCAACTGCTCCAGCCGCTCCGCCTTCTCAAGCGTCGATTCGGGCAGCTTCACAAAACGATCCAGCGCCACTTTCCGGTATGCATAGAACCCGAGGTGCTTAAAATACGCCGGCCCGGTCTTGTCTCGATCGTAGGGAACAGTCGCCCGCGAAAAATAAAGCGCCCGCCCGTTGCCGTCCGTCACCACCTTCACGGCATTCGGATTGGCAATGTCATCCACGCCGCACGGAGTCTTCAAGGTTCCGACCTGCACCTCCGGATCCTCCATCACCCGCAGCAGCGACGCGATATGTTCCGGCCTTGTGAGCGGCTCGTCCCCCTGCACATTCAGGTAAACATCGGCGGCGGCGAAGTTCGATACCTCGTGAACGCGCTCCGTCCCGCTCCGATGCTGCGCCGAGGTCATCCGCGCATGCCAGCCGTGCCGGTTGCAGACGTCCAAAATCTCCTGCGAGTCGGTCGCGATGATCACACCGTCCAGCAGCGGCGACGCGCAGACGCTTCGGTAAACGTGGCCGATCATGGGCATCCCGGCAATGTCGCACAGAGCTTTTCGCTCCAGCCGGGTAGACGCGAGGCGCGCAGGGATCACGGCAATGGCTTTCATGGGCTTGAGTAGTTTCATAGGAAGTTGCGCGACTTGCAACTCGAGCGGGTGACAGTCCAGCGCGAAACTGATCCGGAGATCCTCGCAGGCTCGCACGGCCGCAGGTTTGACACTCCGCGAGCGCGCCTCTTAGAATCGAAAGGCTGACCGTAGCGGGAGCCACTCCGCTGCTGCACCCGTCAGCATCAGCCGATCATCTCTCCTGATTCGTTTCCAGCAATGGCGGTGTAGCTCAGGTGGCTAGAGCGAGGGTCTCATAATCCCTAGGTCGTTGGTTCGAGTCCAACCGCCGCCACCAACCTTAAGTAGCAATAAAATCAACGCCTGCCGGACCGACCCGGATGTGGGGTTTCACCGATTTCAGGTAAGCATCGATCGTCCCTCACTACTGGCGTTCCAACGCGGTCTTGGTCTTGATTCTCTAGCAAGCAGGTTGGAAGCGGAGAGACGAACTACCGGGACGAGACCCATCGGCGGTGGAGATAAATTTCGATCGTCTGCAAGAGGAAGCCTCAAGCATGAGCCGCCATACGTTTGGGCAGAGAAGAAGGTTCGCTCCCCTCGTCCTCCTGTTCCTGCAGCTTGAACTGTTGCAGCAGCTTCTGTATTTCCGCTGCCATCTGCTCCAATTCTCCCGCCGCCGTCTGCGTCTCGTTTGCTCCGCTCGATGTATTGCGGGCGGCTTCCGCTACTCCGGAGATGTTCGAGGCAATCTCGCCCGCTCCCTTGGCAGCGTCGCCCACGTTCCGACCCATCTCATTGGTGGTCGCCGTTTGTTGTTCCACTGCCGACGCGATGGTCGTTGAGATTTCGTTGATCTGGTTGATCACGGCGCTGATCTCTCCAATGGCCTGCACTGCGCCCTTGGTGTCCGCTTGCACAAGTTCGATCTTGCGGCTGATATCCTCGGTGGCCTTCGCCGTTTCCTTGGCCAGTTCTTTCACTTCGTTGGCCACGACCGCGAAGCCCTTGCCTGCCTGACCCGCCCGCGCCGCCTCGATGGTGGCATTCAGCGCGAGCAGGTTGGTCTGTTGGGCAATCGAGGTAATGACCTTGATCACCTCGCCGATCTCGATACTCGACTCGCCTAACTTGGAAATGGTTCGATTGGTGTTTTCCGCCACTCCCATGGCATTTTTGGCGACGCGCGCGGCTTCGGTTGAGTTCCGGGCGATTTCCCGGATCGATGACAGCATCTCTTCCGAACTCGTGGACACGACCCCCAGATTGGTGGAGATTTGTTCCCCGGCGGCAGAAACCACCGCTGCCTGGCTCGACGTCTCTTCCGCACTGGCAGCAATATGCTGGCTCGTCGACGACAGCTCTTGACTCGCGTTCGCCAGTTGCTGCGCGTTGGTAATGATGGACCGCATCATCCGGGAGAGGTTGGCCTTCATCGCATTCAGTGCGGCACAGGCCTCACCCAATTCATCCCGCGAGCGGATCTCAACATCGGCAACCGCCAGGTTGTTGCCGGCGATCTCCTGAATGAAGTTTCGCATCTGCCGCGTTACCAGGATGATCGATCTTGCGATGAACGTGGAAAGGATCAGTCCCAACGCGATGCCAGCCACGCCCAAAGCGACAACGGTGATCTTGCTGCCGGCGACCGTCGCGTCCTGTTCCTCGCTCACTTTCTGTTCTCCCTCGGTGAGATGCGCCACGAAAACATCGGTGGCTGTGTCTACTCCATTCAGGCTCGCCTCCTCGCGGGCGAGCGCCAGATTTTCAGCCTCCTTGGTTTTCCCCGCTTGACGGAGCTGAATCTCCTCATCGAGAACCTCGCGCAGGGCGTCGTGAGCGCGCTGAATGTCGGCAAATTGATTCTTGCCTTCCTCAGATTGGATCAGCGGAACCAGTTTGTTTGCCATCTCCTGGAATTCGCTACGCCCGTCCCGGTCTCTTTCCAGCACCTTCTCCTGGCCACTGACCAGAAATCCCCTTGTCCCGGAGCTTTCTTTGAACACGGACTCCATCAACAGCATCGCCAGTTCTTTTTCCTTAACCTTGCGCGCCACTTCATCTGCGGCTCGATCCAGTTTGACGACAGCCAGAAATCCGACGAACGCAGAGAGAATCAGCACAGCCAGCAGCGTTCCAAAGCCGATAAACAGCTTCATTTTGACGGTGAATGTGTTCATAGCAAGCCGCTCCTAGGGAAAGACGAAGTGTTTATCGGCAGGAACAGCTCGAAACTTGAAATGGTCGGACGGAGGGCTGCGTCGGCCGGTAAAGCCTGCCACCCCAGGCACCAGCCAATCAGGCGAAGGGCTCGCCTACACCCACGACAGATCCCTGGTCACCAGCCACTTGCCTACCGGCGTCCTGGTCTTCACCCACAACTTGGCAGCGAAGTACTTGCGATACGCGGCTTTCATGCGCGCCAGACCTGCTTGCTTCGAGGCTGCCGTGCTGAGCGGGTATCCATTGCGCTGCAGACTTTCTCCAATCAGGCTTTCGAGGATTTCCAGTTCGTCGGGGGGCAGGTCAGTTTTCCAGCGCCCGATCGGGCTGCGCGATTCGCCTTGGAACGCCGTGTTGGGCGCCGCCACCGACCCGATGGCTACGCGCATGATTTGTTCGTGGTCGAGGCGGTGCTCGATAAACGGCTCTACCTGTGCCAGCACTTCTTTCGGACGCTGCACCAGGTCTTCGTAGTGCAACTCGAGATAGTCTCCGCCCAGCTTTTTCCCTGCTGCCTGCCCCTTGCTAACGATCCATTCCCAGTACACGCTGGCCGCCATGGCAGGCCGCAGCCGGTCGGTCGGCAGGCGCTTGATCTGGCCTTTCTTCTCCCACGAGAGCGCAACATCGCGCCCGTCGCGAATCACGTGAATGACCAGCGCATCCGGGATGGTTTCCTTGATCCAGTCGAGATACAGGAGGTGGTCGGGTGTGGTCTCCGCCCAGCGCTCCACGCCCTGCTTGCGGCACATCGCTTCCATCACGATCCGCAGGAAGTCGCCACCGTTCCGGCATTCCTGCAGAACCCGCGGCTCGACCTCGTCCGGGGTCAGCCCAGTACGCGTGTAAAGACGGGACTCGTACCACGCGTTAAGCATTCGCCGCCGGTTCGCCAGCACGCTGAGTGGACGAAATCGGGGCTCAAGCAGGTTGAAGACTTGCGACTCCATCCGGTATACCGCGAAGTTCCCGGAGGAAAGAATCATGTGGTAAAGCAGGGTCGTGCCCGAACGGCTGCATCCCAACACGAAGACCGGCGCCTTGTTGCGGGCGCTCATGCGGTTGCGCGAATCGTTCGCCTCCGCTGCCCTACACCGTTCCGGATGGCGGGTGTTCGCCGTTCCATGACAAGGGGCGCTTCTCCGTTCCGGCCGTTGGTGTTCTGCACCACGGCTCGTCCATCATCGCGTCGCATGGTCCAGTTGCCATCGATGCGCTCCACGACTGTGATCGCTCCCGTGCTGGGCCCGCCGCACACCGGGACCTGGGCTTTGTCGCCGCCCTCAATAATCACAGTGGCGGCCAGCAGGTTGCGCACGTGCGTCACAGCCAGCACGTAACCTTCTGCCGCGTCAGCCAGTTCCAATAGATGCCTTAGCCGTTCAGAGTAGCGGCTATAGAATTGATCAAACGACTCTCCACCGGGCGCCGCCAGATCGGTGCTTTTGTTCAACATAGCCAGAAATGGCAGGATTTCCTTAACCTTCTCCCCGCAAAACACTCCCAGATTCCACGGTCGCAGCTCCGGCGTTGCCGTAATCCCAGCTTTGACTTTGCGCTTGAGAATCTGCGCGGTCTGGCGTGCCCGCTTCAAGTCAGAGCAATAGATCGCCTCGATGGGATACCCGTGGAGTTTCTCCGCGGTATCCACTGCCTCTTGCATGCCCGTCTCATCCAGCGGAACATCGAGCCATCCCCGCAGCCGCTCGTCCTCACCCGGCTTGTTCAACGGAGTATGCCCGTGTCTTACCAGTATCAGTTTCCCCATACCTTTCTCTGTCTCCTTAAACTTCTCCGAAACCGCCGTCGTGTGGCGATTTTCGTCACTGCGGTGGCGCGAGACCCTGGCACTCAGATCGAAAGCGGGAATAGCTGGGGAGGACGGATCGTGTGGACCATTGGAGTACGTACAGAATGCGATTTCAGTCTTTGAAAGTCTACAAACCTGATAGACATAGCAAGGGACACTGCAAGTCACCCGCCAACGCGCAGGAATTGTTACATCAATATGAATAGAGCGACTTAGCTATTGTGGAGAAAGGGGTTATGCTGCGTGGGAGTGAAATCTCTTGCACACAAAGATCACTTTTGTTCGGCGGAGTTCGCACGGAACACCTTCGCCCACTCCCGCCGAAATACCGTCACTGGACCATTTTATCCCGCTACTGAATCCACACCGTCTTGATGTTCGTGAATTCGTGAATTCCATGGACGCCCAATTCCCGTCCATGGCCTGAAGACTTCACGCCGCCGAAGGGAAGACGCGGGTCCGACGCCACCATCTTGTTGATGAAAACCATTCCGGACTCAAGTTCGTTGATCAGGCGTTCGCGCTCTGCGTCATCCTGGGTCCAGGCGCTCGCGCCCAATCCGAAGCGGCTGTCGTTCGCCAGCCGGATTGCCTCGTCGAGATTCTTCACCCGAAACAGGGACGCCACTGGTCCAAAAAACTCTTCTTTGTAGGCAGGCGAATCTGGCGGAATGTTCGTGAGCACCGTCGGTGCATAGTAGTATCCGGCGCGCTTCAGCGGCTTACCGCCGGTGACCAACTTCGCGCCGGCAGCAATTGTCTTGCGCACGTCGGCGTCCAGGGATGTCACCGCATCGGCATTCGCCAGCGGACCCAGATCGGTCTTCTCGTCCATTGGATCGCCCACAACCAGCTGCTTCCATGCGCGCTACGAATTTTTTCTCGAAGGCGTCGGCGATCGATTCGTCCACGATGAACCGCTTTGCCGCGATGCACGATTGCCCGTTGTTGATGATGCGCGCTTCCACCGCGGTCGCCACGGCAGCGTCAAGATCCGCGCTGGGCATCACGATAAAAGGATCGCTGCCGCCCAGTTCCAGCACGACCTTCTTGATCCGCTTTGCCGCACCCACTCCCACCTGGACGCCGGCCTGCTCGCTGCCCGTAAGCGTCGCCGCCACGATCCGCGGATCGTTCAGCAGGTCCTCCACCTTCGCGGCCCCGATCAGCAGAGTCTGAAACGCTCCTTCCGGAAATCCCGCTCGCCGCAGGATCTCCTCAATCTTGAGCGCGCACTGGGGGACGTTCGAAGCGTGCTTGAGTAGTCCAACGTTGCCCGCCATCAGCGCCGGAGCCGCAAAACGGAACACCTGCCAGAACGGAAAATTCCACGGCATTACCGCCAGCACCGGCCCCATCGGCTGGTACCGGATGAAGCTTTTTCGCGCGGGTGTCTCTACGATTTCATCTGCCATGAATCGTTCGGCATGCTCGGCGTAGTATCGGCAGGCGGTCGCGCACTTCGCCGCTTCCGCGACGGCCGCCTTGAACGGCTTGCCCATTTCCAAGCGTCATCATCCGGCCGCACTCCTCTTTTTCGGCCTCGAGGATCTCCGCAGCCTTCATCATCTTTCGCGCCCGCTCCGCAAAAGGCACCTTCCGATACTCCGGAAACGTCTCGGCTGCACGCTTCACTTTTGCTTCCACCTCCGCGTTCGTAAGCGGCTCGAACTTCTTAACGAGTTCTCCGGTGGCGGGATTGATCGTGGCGATGGCCATGATGCAGGTAACCTCCAGGTCAGTTTTCCGGCCGGCGCCCAGACAGCAGGCATGGCACAAGCCGTCGAACCAATCACGATATCACTTTCAGATTCCCCCAGAAGCTTGCGCGCAACTGATCCATCCTGTGGCACGACCGACGTACTCGCGCTAACAGCCGGACTTGAGCCAATCGCCTGGACGTGAGCTAACCGCCGGGACTCGAGCCATGCGCCGGGACTCAAGCTAAACGCAGACAATGTCCGAGCACCGACTTCAGCAATCGCTAAAGCGATCAAAGCCGCGCAACGGAGCAACTCGCACAAGGAAGCAGGCAATGCATCGAGCAAGGCGGGAGGCAATGCATCGAGGAAGGCAGGGGAGGCGATATAACGAGCAAGGCAGCGAGAGGCAATACAACGAGCAATGCTGCAGGCAGCTCAACCGAGCCAGCCGCGCAGCGGCGGGATAGGATAGCCCAGTGCGTAAGCACTGGGTAAGCTCCGATCCCCGAGCGAGCCCCCGCAGGGGGCGGCACCCACGCGCAGCGGGCGTAAGCCCACAAGCTCCACACTTTGCGGTTCGAGAATGGGATCGCGTCGGAAACGACGAGCCGAAAAAAAACGGAGCCGAGCATTGTGACCAATGCTCGGCTAAACAGTCAGTGAAGAAACGTTGCTACTGAATCGAACTTGCTGCTTGCGAGAAAACACCGTTAGCGTTCGAGCCGATCATCCGAACCGTGCCGACTACCAGCACGAGAATCACAGCCAGCATCACAGCGTATTCAGCGATGTCCTGACCTTGATCATCTGACCAAAGCCTGGCAAGTAGGGGGAGGACTGACATGTTCCGTTACCTTCCTGAAATTGGAGTGGAGACGGGCACATTATTACCTAAAGGCCTGAGGAAAAACATGTGACTAAAGTAATTGTACTGTTGGACAAGTTGAGTCACCCCTTCGTGCACGGCACCAAAAATGTCCTTGTGTGTCACGTGGCCTGTGGAAATCGCCGAGCCGACGGTCAGGCTGTTCGCAAATTCACGCGCTCTTGGGGAGGCATGACTTTCATTGGGTAGTCGACCGCTGGCTCTCGAGTGCCGCCTGGCGGCGTTCAAGCCACGCATCGACGCTGAGAATCCCGCCGCCCTTGCTCGCGATGTACAGAAAAGCGAAGCAGTTCGCGACCACGATCTCGCCGCCATTCAATATCGGCCAGAACCGAAGGTGCGCATGCACCAGGAAGTACGCGACCGCCATTTCTCCCGACAGCACGAACGCAATCGGCGAGGTGAACAACCCCATCATCAGCAGGGTCCCGCCGATCGTCTCGATGAATCCGGCGATCATCCAAAGTCCCTGCGGATTGCCTTCCCCATCCAGCAGTCCGAAGACTTTCTGGACTCCGTGGCACACAATCATGAATCCCATCATGAAGCGCATCAGGACGTACGCTTCTTCCTTCCATTTGCCGAGAAGTGGCTCCATGTTTTCCCGACCTCCCAACCGCTGTGGGTAGCTTGTGCAACGCGGAAATTATAGTCGGTGCTCTTAAGAACGCAGTCGTTGCACATAAGGTTTTACATTGAGCGGGCAATTCGGTAGACGGTTTGTGGGAAGGGCACAACTTCAGAGGCTGCGGAAATAGGCCGCCGACTGGCAAGAACGGGAGGGCACGAGTTTACTCGTGCCGCTGAGTCCCTGAAAGTGTGCGCGCTTTAGCGCCTGAGGTGCGCTTTTGCGTGCGCGACCTTCCGGAAACGGTAAACCTCAGCGGCTACAGCCGCCAACAAATGCCGAACGCTTCGGCCCGACTAAAGTCGGGCCCTTCCCGAGCGTTCTCACAGTTTCAACTGTGGGCAGTGCGCCGGGACACGAATAACAGCCCTCCAATGAAACGCGCCCCTCGTGGATTGCTATATGGGATCAGCGTGATACGACGGCTTCTGATATGTCCCGGAGATGCTCACCGGAATCAGGGCTCCGCCCCGGCGGTTTTTCTTCAGAAAGGGATCGATCGCCTTCAGCAGGAACGACTTGATGCCGGAGGTCGCTTCCGGCAGCTTGGCGTCCATGTACAGCATGCCCTTCAGATCGACCTTCTGCGTGATGAGATCGAAGGTCCCGTTCATTTTCGCCCGTGCTCCAGGCACGCGGAACCGCAGTCCGGTGAAGGTCGCGATGCCGTCCTTCACCACCACGTGGCCTTCCAGGTCGGATAGCACTCGGTCGGGATTGTCCGTCTGATCTCCCTGACCCTGTCCGGCTGTGCTCAGCTTGTTCACGCTAGTCTGTGTCTCTTCACTGGTGAAGCGCGCGGACTCGATCCCAAAATCCCCTTCCAGCTGCACGCGCTTGAGAAAGGCCGCTTTTCCCGGAGGCACCCGGGTTTGGGCCCGAAGGCTGATCGCGCCATTGAGCGGCGCCTGCTTGTCGGACACGAACATCATCAGCAAATCCTGAATCCGCCCGTCGCGAACGCTGAAGTTCAAGTCGGCCCGCTTGCCGTCTTGCTCCCGGTGCGATGCGACGCTGCCCTGGGTGAAGATCACGGTCTTCACCAGCTTGGCCTGCACCCGGTCCAGCGTCACGTCGCCGTTGGTCGCATCGACTTCGGCGTGGAACTCGCTGCTGAGGTCGAGTTTGTGTGGCGTGTCGGTAGTTGAGAAGTCTGGAGTCGACGTTCGCCCCTTGATGTCGATGCTGTCGAGGTTGCCTTCGAAAACGCCGTCCGAAGCCAGAATCCCCGCGATCCCCCCGAAAGAACTCAGGTCGGCATTGCGGAAGGTGTAGTTCCCTTTCACCGGAGTCTCGCTGACCACCTTCTTGTTCCAAGGGCCGAACGTTCCGCTCGCTTCAATATCGCCCGGCGGTTGTGGATTCACCAGGTTCACTTCAAACTTCATCGGATCCTGCGACGCCAGGTGATGGCCCGTGAATTTCCGGATGGAAAACAAAATGGGCGGTGTCTTTGGATTGTGCCGGACAAACTGCAGCTCCGCCCCATTGGCGATCAGCGTATCGACGACTACCTCGCTCTCAGTCGGCTTCCACCCGGGTCCGGTTCCGATCGGAGGGAACGAGGCCTCAACGCCGTCGGCGCGAATCACCGCGATATGCTTCTGGATCAGGCCCGTCCATTTGCCCTTGATGGTGAGCTGCCGGATCTTCATCACTTCCTGCTCGCCCGGCTTATCGCCGCGGGTCAGCGTCACCGATTCCAAATAACATCCGGGATGCGGAAAGAAGTTCCGGTGGAACGCGCCGAAGGTTACCTTGCTGTCGGTCGCCTGCTCCAGTTGCGCAACAACATTGGCGGGGGTGAACGGCCATTCGTGAACGAAGAAGACCGCGCCCCCGATCAGGACGACGCCAAGCAACACTCCCGCGAGCAGCCACCAACGCCGCGCCGAAGGTCTTTCGGGCAAGCGCGGCTGCACGATTTTCGGTCGCTCCAGGGTCGCGGGCATTGTAGGGATCCGTTCCCAGCCTTGCGGTTGAGATGCTGTTCCAGAAGTGGACCGGCTGAAAAATCTTTTGTAAGAGATTTGCCCTATGGAAATGCTCTCGAACAAGTGTAGGGTTCTTGGTGCAAACGCTGTTTACAAACAACTACGGCTTCCACCGTCCTCCCGACCAGAGAAAAGGCCGCCCAGACATCGAGCGGCCCAGGGGATTGCTATGAGCCGGCGAAGCTTATTGTGGGGTTTCTCGTTGTGCAGCGCTGGTGGGCTCAACGCAGTTTGTAACACCACCCGTCCGGTCGACAAAGCGCGCCATCGGAAATTGTGGCTCGCAGTCTACGTCCAGGCCATTCAGATTACCCGTTATGCTGGCCGCGAGGAAGGCCGCGAAAGAGCCGTCTACCACCTGAACACCAACCCCGCCGTTGGCGGTGATTGTCGGCCCCGAAAATATCGCTTCGGAGGCGGCAAGGACTCTTACGCCGTCAGAGCCGTTGCCACTGATAGTACCGCCACCGAGAAACACGCCGCTCCCGCCCGCTTCTATGCCAACACCGTTGTTGTCAAGGCTGGAATTGAGTGATTCGAAGTAAGACCGGTTGAGTACTGCTATCCCTGAACCCCCGTTGCCTTGGAAGACGTCATTGCTGCTGAACACTTCCGCACTACCGGTGATGAATGCACCGCGGGCCCAGTTCTGGATCACATTGCTTTCAAGAAACGCGCGGGAACCTCTCAATACATCTACACCAAACCTTCCTTGAAGCGAGCCAGGACCTTGAATCGTGTTGCCAGTCAGGTAGCACACACTTGCGGTATTGCATAGGATTCCCTGGGCCCCGCCATTGATGGTAAATCCCTGCACCGTCACGCTGCGCGAGTCTTCGATATCCAGGACCGCTAGGGTTCCGTTGGAACGATCCGTGATCGAGGCGCCGGTTCTAGTGATCAGCGTCAGTCGATCCATACTGTGAATTACGAAGTTTCCTTTGCAGACGCCGGTAACGTTGATCGTATTCGGTCCATGCGGATCGGCATTCGCAAGCACACGCAGCGCCTTGCCAATGTGTTCGTGTTTATTGCAATTGACGTTGTAGGTCGCGGCCTGAGCTTGCTGGCCTGCCGCCCCAATTGCCATCAGCAGAAACAATGCACGAATCCGTGCCCCTTCTTGCCTCATGATGTTCTCCTCTCTCACGTCAGCGAGTGTGGTGCTCGTGGTTGAGTGCGTATTGTCCGCCACCACGGCGGACGCGCCCACAGGCAGCACCCCCGACAACGCAGCGCTGCGTCTGACGCACTTCTCGATGAGCTTGTACTTGTAAGGCCCCAGTATGTTCGAAAGCCAGAGCCTAGGAAGGGAAGGACAGGTTCGCTAGGAAGAGGCTATCCACGACGTGCCCGAAACAGTGCGCCCAAAGGGAGCCGTTGTCAAGGTGCATGTGCCTCTTCCCCTAATCGATGCTGAACTTAGATGGCTGTTGAAATAGCCCCACTACAATTGAACCCCTCGGCGAACGGAAACAGACTGGGCGCTCGGCCCATCCTGCGTGGGTGAGCGTTTACGGCGCGCCTGAAGGCGACCGCCCTGATACAAACCTCACGAACTTTTAATCTCGGGACTTCAAATCCCAAGCACGAATCTTTGAAACCGAAACTGAAACGTGAACTCGAAACGCGGGACCTGACACCTGAGACCTGACACCTGTGGCCCAAGACCCAAGACCCAAGACCTAACACCCAAGACCTAAGCCCTGCTCCCCTCAATCACCTTCCGAATCCGCGCAAACGCCCAATCAATCTCATCGCGGCTGATGACCAGCGGCGGCGCAATGCGGATCACGCGGTCATGCGTCTCCTTGCAGAGCACGCCTTCTTCCTTCAGCGCTTCGCAATACGGACGCGCCGCTTCGTGCAGTTCGATCCCGATCCACAACCCGATCCCGCGGACTTCTTTCACCTTGGCACTGCGCAGCGTCTTCAGCAGTCCGAGGAAATATGCGCCCAGTTCCTCCGACCGCTCCACCAGGTGCTCGTCGATCAGCACCCGCAGAGCCGTTCGCGCCACCGCGCATCCCAGCGGATTCCCGCCGAATGTGCTGCCATGATCGCCCGGATGGAGCACTCCAAGAATTTCATCCGACGACAAGCACTGCCGACACCGGATAAAACCCGCCAGCCAGTGCCTTGCCGACAATCACCATGTCGGGCCGGATCCCCTCGTGCATGTAAGCGAACAGCTTTCCGGTCCGACCCAGCCCCGACTGAATTTCGTCGGTGACGAGCAGGACGCGATTTTCGCGGCAGATCTCGGCCGCCTGCTTCAGAAAGCCCTTGGGGGGAAGCACGATCCCCGCCTCGCCCTGAATCGGCTCAACCAGGAACGCGCAAGTGTTGGGCGTGATCGCCGCACGCAGAGCCTCGATGTCGCCGAACGGAATCACCTTGAACCCGGGCGTGAATGGCCCGAAGCCGTCGCGATACTGCTCGTCGGTCGAGAAGCTGACAATCGTCACCGTGCGCCCGTGAAAATTGTTGGCGCACACGATGATTTCCGCTTTGTTTTCCGGAATGCCTTTGACCTTGTGTCCCCACTTGCGCGCGGTCTTGATCGCTGTCTCTACAGCCTCAGCGCCCGAGTTCATCGGCAACGCCTTGTCGAACCCCGTCAACTCGTGCAGTTCGCGATAGAAAGGGCCCAGCTGATCGTTGCGGAAAGCGCGCGAGGTGAGCGTCACCTTGCTGGCTTGCTCCATCAGTGTGTGCAGAATCCGCGGGTGGCAATGACCCTGGTTCACCGCCGAATAGGCCGCCAGGCAATCGAGGTAGCGTTTCCCCTCGACGTCATAGACCCACACGCCCTCGGCGCGCTCAATCACGATGTCGAGCGGATGGTAGTTGTGCGCGCCAAACTGGTTCTCCAGTTCGACAAAGTCCTGCGTGTGCTTCTCGGGGACGGCGGCAATCGGCATAAGAGTGCTCTCCTGAATTATTCTTTTTCCAAAAGCATGGTCAGCAGCGCCATGCGCACATACAAACCATTTCGCGCCTGTCGGAAATACAGCGCCCGTGGATCGTCATCCACGGATTTATCCAGTTCCACCGTGCGCGGCAGCGGATGCAGAATGAGCGCGTCGGCTTTCATTCGCTGCAGCACCGACGAGTCAATCGCATAGCGCCGCAGTGTCGCGCGATCGCACAGCCGTTCCGGACGGATGCGCGTCTGGTACACCACGTCTACTTCCCCAACCACGCGCTCCAGATCGGTCTCCTGCGCATACTGCACATCGTGCTCGTCGAGGTAGGCGAGGATGTCGCCCTTCATCTGCGTTTCGGGAGGGCTGACAAAATACATCTTCACGCGCTCGAACTTCGCGAGCAGGTATGCGAGCGACCGCGCCGTTCGCCCCTTGTCGAGTTCGCCGATCAGGGCGACACTCAGCCCGTTCAGCGTGCGCTCGCGATAGATCGTGTAGAGATCCAGCAGAGCCTGCGTCGGATGCTGCCCTCCGTCACCATCGCCCGCGTTGATAACCGGCACCGGCGAAACCAGAGCCGCGCGCTTTGCCCCGCCCTCCTGATGATGGCGGATCACGATGACATCCGAATAGCAGCCCAGAATGCGGATCGAGTCTTCCACCTGCTCGCCGTCAATCTCCGACGAAAACGCGCTGGCGTGCTCGGTCGAGAGAACGCGCCCACCCAGCCGGTGCATGGCCGCCTCAAACGAGAAGCGAGTGCGCGTGGAAGGCGAATAAAACAGCGTCGCCATGATGCGGTTTTGATAATCGAGCGAACCACCACGCGCGACGATGCGCTCCATGCCACGCGCCCGGTCGAACAGTTCCATCAACAATGGCACGGTGAACTGCTGCGACTCGACCACGTGCTGCAGCTTCGATCCTCGAAATGCAGTTACCGGAGATGGATACAACGTGGTCGGCTCGGCCATGGCTAGCGTCCTCCCGTGGGCACGTGCGACTCGAGTTGCACGTCCACCTGCAAGCTGCGTTCGGCGGGGAGCACGTGCGTGCCCGCCAGTCCGGCAATCGCGTGGCGCAAGTTGTCGCAGGAAGTGACGATCGCTTCCTGCCCGCCATTCTTCAGAAAGCGCAGCACCGACTCGATCTTCGGCCCCATGTTTCCCGGTGGAAAATGTCCCGCCTGCAAGTAGGCCTGCAATTCGTCGGCGTGAACTTCCCGCAAAGCGCGTTGCGCGGGCTTCTTGTAATCGAGGTAAACGAAATCGGTGTCCGTCGAAATGACAAACAGGTCGACGCCCAACAGCGCCGCGAGCAGAGCCGAAGCCCGGTCCTTGTCGATCACTGCCTCCACGCCTGTCAGCTTGTCGTCTTTCCACATCACAGGAATGCCACCGCCGCCGCAGGCGATCACCAGTACGTTCCGCTCGACCAGGTCGCGGATCACTTCGATCTCTACGATCTCGAGCGGTTCGGGCGAAGGCACCACCCGGCGATAGCCGCGCGAGGCATCCTCGACGATCTTCCACCCAAACTGCCGTTGGCGGGCTTCGGCCTCAGCCTGTGAATAGAAAGGACCGACCGGCTTGGTCGGGTTCTGCATGGCAGGATCAAGCGGAGAAACAACACTCTGGGTCAGCAGCGTGACGACGGGAACGTGCAGCCCCGCAGCCCTTAGTTCCGTTTCGATCGATTGCTCGAGCAGGTAGCCGATCTCTCCCTGTGTGCAGGCATCACACACATCAAGCGGCTGACCGGGAACTTCGCTGGCTGCGCGCTCGGATCGCAACAGCGCGGCGCCCACCTGCGGACCGTTGCCGTGCGTGAGCACGATCCGGTAACCGGCCGCGCACAAGGCGACCATCTCGGCTGCGGTGCGGCGAGCATTCGCCCGTTGCTCGGCGACAGTGCCCTTCTCGCCCGCGCGGATCAGCGAATTCCCGCCGACTGCCAGTAGGATCGTTTTCATGGATCACCGGCCACATCGTTGAAGTGGACCGTAGCGCCCGCAGCCTGCCCTGAGCCTGCCGAAGGGTCCCGCCGGCAGTCCGGCGGGCGTCCCCGCCCGCCGCCCAATTCGCACTCAATCACCGTAGGGCCTGGAAATACACATCTTCTGACATGCCCTCAGACGTGCAGCGTCTCGTGCAACTCTTCCAGGCTCGGCAAGCGCACGAATTCACCCTTCATGAGTTCGAGCAGGATGGCCTTCTGCGCATGCAGACGGTTTTCCGCCTGCTGAAAGACCGCCGAGCGTGGCGAGTCGATCACGTCATTGGTTACTTCGTCGCCGCGATGCGCCGGCAGGCAATGCAGGAAGATCGCATCGCGCTTCGCTTTGCGGAACAGTTGCGCGTTCACCTGGAACGGCCGGAAAATCTTGGCGCGCTTCTCGGTCTCTGCTTCTAAGCCCATGCTCGCCCAGACGTCGGTGTAGACCACGTCCGCACCGGCAACCGCCTCCGCTGGATCATTCGTGATGATGCAGCTTGCGCCCGTCTCCTTAGCCCGGTGCTTCGCCCACTTCACAGCGTCGGCCTTGGGTTCGTACCCTTCCGGAGTAGCCACCGCCACGTGCACGCCCAACTGCGCCCCCGCAAACATCAGCGAGTGCGCCACGTTGTTGCCGTCGCCCACAAACGCCAGCTTCAGCCCTTCCAGCTTGCCCTTTATTTCCCAGATGGTCAGGTAGTCGGCCATCGCCTGGCAGGGATGGCTGTAGTCGGTCAGGCCATTGATCACGGGAATGCTCGCGTACTCCGCCAGTTGCTCCACGATTTCGTGCGCGAACGTCCGGATCATGATGCCCTGCACCATGCGCTCCAGATTCTTCGCGACGTCGTAGACCGACTCGCGCTTGCCCGAGATTGATCTCCGCCGGCGACAGGTAGACCGAGAATCCGCCCAGCTGCTGAATGCCGACATCGAAGCTCACCCGCGTACGCAGCGACGGCTTCTCGAAGATCAAGGCCAGCGTCTCTCGTTTCAACGCATCGCTGTACGTGGTCGGATGCGCCTTGATCTGCCGCGCCAGGATCAGGAAGTAGAGAATCTCGTCGGGCGTGAAGTCCCGGATCGAGAGAAAATCATTTCCCTTCATCGCGTGCCTCCCGCCACCAGCGGCTCGTGCTCGTGCACAAACTTGGCCAGCAGTTCCGACAAGCCCGGAGTCGTGCGTTCTTCCACCTGGTAAGTCACGCGCAGGTTCGGCTTGTCGATCTTGATCACGCGGGCCAGGTCGATCGGCGTCGCGATCAGCACCAGGTCGCAGGGCGTGCGCCGGATCGTCTCTTCCAGTTCATGCCGCTGCATGTCGCTGTAGCCCATGGCCGGCAGCAGGCTGGTCAGGTGACCGTACTTCTCGAACGTCGTGCGAATCGATCCCACCGCGTACGGGCGCGGATCGATCAGTTCCGCAGCACCATACTGCCGCGCAGCGACCACACCGGCTCCGTACGGCATCTCTCCGTGCGTGAGCGTCGGGCCGTCTTCCACCACCAGCACGCGCTTCCCGCGAACCGATTCCGGATCGTCAATGAAGACGCGGCAGGCGGTATCGAACACGATCGCATCCGGATTGCTCAGCTGAATGTTTCGCCGGACCGTCTCGATGTCGTGCGCCTGCGCGGTATCGACCTTGTTGATGATCAGGACATCGGCGCGGCGCAGGTTCACTTCGCCGGGATAGTACGCAAGCTCGTGACCCGGCCGATGCGGATCGACCACCACGATCTCGAGATCCGACTTGTAGAAGGGCGTGTCGTTGTTGCCGCCATCCCACAGGATGACGTCAGCCTCGCGCTCGGCTTCGCGCAGAATGCGTTCGTAGTCCACACCCGCATACACAATCGTGCCCTGGCGAATATGCGGCTCGTACTCTTCGCGCTCTTCGATCGTGCACTGATGCCGGTCGAGATCTTCCATCACGGCAAAGCGCTGCACCGCCTGCGCCGCCAGATCGCCGTAAGGCATGGGATGCCGGATCGCCACCGGCTTGCGTCCCAGCTGATGCAGCCGGTCGGCCACCAGTCGCGATACGGGACTCTTGCCGCATCCGGTGCGCACGGCGCAAACGGAAATGACCGGCAAGTGCGACGCCACCTGCGTGTGCTCGGCGCCCAGCAGCCAGAAATCGGCACCCGCGGCTCCCGCGCGCGAGGCCAGATGCATCAGGTTCTGGTGCGCGATGTCGCTGTAGGAGAAGACCACGATGTCGACCCCGTATTCCGCGATCAGCTTCTCCATGTCCTTCTCTTCGAAGATGGGAATGCCTTCGGGATAGAGGCGCCCGGAGAGCGACGGCGGATACTGCCGTCCGGCAATGTCGGGAATCTGCGTGGCCGTGAAAGCGACCACCCGGTAGTCAAGGTTATGGCGGAAGAAGACGTTGAAGTTATGGAAGTCTCGGCCCGCAGCGCCGAGCAAAAGGACGGTTTTCATAGAAACCTCACCGCGCTGAAGTTACCCTGCATCTTCCGCTGACCCATGGGCCTTCGGCTGTGCCGGGAATCACTCGCGGGTGTGACTTCCGCCGCTCGTTTCGGCCAAATCGCACTCTCTGAGGAGAGACTTTCCGGTTCGGGGGCCAGCCTGACCGTTGGCACCTCGATCAATAGCTGAAAGATACTATTTACGCATTAGGGCGGCCGTAGCGCGCGATCAGGGCGCAGGATGACCTTCAGATATCACCCAGTGCCCAAATCGCGCTCTACGGGCCTCTAATGGCCAGCAATAGGCATCCTGAGAAGTGGCTGCGGGTGCTTTCGGGCGATGAAAATCGCCCCGCACGGAGTTTCAATGACTTAGCTATAAGAGAACGAAATCTTGTCGGCCGAAAACCATCTCAGGTACAACCGCGGGGACGTTCCGTTAAGAACCGCTTGCGAAGATACTGCAGCCTGCCGTTCGGTCTGAGTTATTGCGTTTCGCAACAGTTGGGGCGGTACTAAGCCGTCCGCTTCGCCGTCGACTCGCGAATTACAAGTTCGGGCTGGATCGCGATTTCTTTCGGCTCATCTTTGCTGTTTTCAATTCGCTCGAGCAAAGTCTGCGCCGCGATCGCACCCATGCGCAACAGAGGCTGGCGCACTGTGGTCAGGCTGGGCGTGTTGTATGCGGCGCCCTGGATGTCGTCGAAGCCGACGACCGAGATGTCCTGCGGCACACGCAGGCCCTCTTCCTGAAACGCGCGGATCGCTCCCAACGCAGAAAGATCGTTGTAGGCAAACAGCGCCGTGAAGGGCGCGCGCCGTTCGAGCAACTGCTTGGCAAAAGGATAGCCCAGTTGCGGAGTGGGGTCGTTGATATCGATCTGGACGGTGAGTTCCGGCCGAATCTCGATCTGCAAATCCTTCGCCGCTTCCAGAATCGCGTTCCACCGGACTTCGGAATCGGAACTGAAGGTCGCTCCTTTCATGAAGGCGATCTGCCGATGGCCCAGGTCGACAAGGTGCTGCAGGGCCATGTGCGCGGCGTGGTGATGATCGAGCACGATGTTGGTGACGCCCGGAAAGTCCTTGTGCCCTGCGACTGCGACGGTAGGGACCGTCGGCGCTTCGCGCAATTGCAGGTCGATCGTGATGAATCCCTCCACGCCGCGCTCCAGCAAAATCTGCGCATAGCGGTTGAGCAACTCGGCGTCGTGCCGGTGCACCACCGTGAGGAAAAAGAAGTTCTTCGATCGCAGATACTGCTCGACGCCGCTGATGACCATCGAGCCGTACGCGTCGCCGATTTCTTCCATGATCACGCCGATGGTGTAGGTGCGCTTCTTGCGAAGGCTCTGCGCGAAGAAGTTAGGCTTGTAGTTCAGCTCGCGGGCCGCCGCCTTGATGCGGGTCTTGGTGCGCTGCGGGATGGAGCGTGAGGACGGCGCGTCGTTCAGAACGGAAGAAACGGTTCCCGGAGTGAGCCCCAGGTGATCGGCAACTGCCTTGAGCGTAACCGCGCCCGACTTCTGGCGCGGCTTCCTATCCTTTGGCATAGATGTCAGTGTATTGCCCCCTCAATCATTCAATCGGGCTGGCGCGGAATTGTACACCGTGCAGGCCTCCGCTTCGGTCCAGGCATTGTATGCCAAAAAATCGATTGGGTACTCTGCTGGAAGATTCCTGACCCTCAGCTGAATTGCCAACAAGGTTTGTGCTCGGCTCCGCTTCAACGGGCCGGGCGCTCGCGGCGACCTCTGCGTTTTAAGATTTTTTATCGCAAAGCAGGCAAGGCGCCCTTGTCTTTAATCCCTTGCCCTTCCACAATCATATAAATGAAATCCCCAGGCACATCGTGCAGCGTCTCCACGTTGCCGTTGGGCCAGCGGACCTGGACTTCGTTGATGGTTGCGCTCGCTCCCAGCCCGAAGTGTTGTCGCAAATCGTTCTGCGAAATGTAACTTGACCCGCCCTTCACTTCGCTTATCTGCGTGACCTTGCCCGTCTTCACGGTGACGCGCGCGCCGATCGCGAGCCGGTTGCTCTTCGTGCCCTGCAGCTTGAAAAGCACGCGGTGATTGCCGTTGTCGCAGTGATTCAGCAGCAGCGACGGCGGTTCGCCGACATTCAACGTTACGATGTCGACGCATCCGTCGTTGTTGATGTCGCCGAACGCCGCGCCGCGCCTCGAATGCAACACTATGTCGCTCAGCCCCGTTTGCGAGGCGACTTCCTCGAAAGTGCCGTTGCGCTTGTTGCGGAATAGCAGCATCGGCTGCTTGAAGTGCGCGGCGTTCGGAATGGTGTCAACCTGAGGATAGACGTGGCCGTTGGCGACAAAGACATCGAGCCATCCGTCGTTGTCCATGTCGAAGAATCCCGTCCCCCACCCAACATAGGGATGGCTGGGCTGCGCGATCTGCGCATTCGCACTCACGTCGGTGAAGCCGTCGCCGTTGTTGCGGTAGAGCGTGTCGGACTGGTCGACGAACTCCGTGACGAGCACGCTCAAGCGCCCGCTATGCAGGTAGTCGCCCAGATCAACGCCCATCGACCCGAGTTCCTGTCCGTCACCGCTAAGGTCGGCGCCTCCCACCAGTCCCACCTCTTCGAACGTGCCATCGTGCCGGTTGCGATACATGTAGTTGGGGCCGGCGTCGTCGGCGACGTACAGATCGGGCCAGCCATCATTGTCGAGGTCGCCCCACACCACGCCCATCCCGTAGTAGTGGTGTGGATCGTCCACGCCCGCTTTCTTCGATACTTCTTCGAAAGTTCCGTCGCCCCGATTGTGGAAGAGCAAGTCGCTTTCTCCCTGCATGCCCCAGGGCCCGCACTGCACGAGCACGCCGCGAAAGCGGCAGAACTTCTCGTCGCTACCCAACTCAGGCAGCTTGTTCATATCCACGTGAACGTAGCGCGAGACGAACAGATCGACCTTGCCGTCGCGATCGTAATCTCCCCAGGACGCTCCCAGGCTGAAGCCGCCGCCCCGTACGCCCGCCTTGTCGGTGACGTCTTCAAACTTGCAGTTCCCGAGATTGTGATAGAGCACGTTCCCGCCGTAGCCGGTAACGTGGAGATCGGGAAGCCCGTCGTTGTCGAAATCAGCAACCGCCACGCCCATGCCCCAACCTTTTCGGGTGAGTCCAGCCTGCGCTGTGATGTCCGTGAACTTGAGGTTGGCGTCCTGATGGTAGAGCGTGACCAGCAGATCACCACCCTGCTTGCGGTAACGGTCCACGTTCGAGCCGTTAACGGCCACAATATCGAGCTTCCCGTCGTTGTCGCAGTCGATCAGACCGATGCCCCCGCTGACCGACTCGATGATGTAGCGCTTGTCGGGCGAGGAGATGTGCGAAATGGTCAGTCCGGCCTGCTGACCGATGTCTTCAAAGTGCGGAAGGGAAGTGGCCGAGGTCTTCGTATTTGCAGGAGCGGCAGGGAGTTGCGCCTGTTGCGCAGAACTCAAGACGGTCGTCAGAAAGGTGAGTAAGAAAAGCCCGCGCATGAGGACTGGAATCCCAAGATTGTAGCGGAAGGCCGGGTTTTTGTAGCGCCGGCATCCTGCCGGCAGTCGCGAGGGCGTCCCGCCCTCGCTCAGTGGGCGAGACGCCCACCGGACAGCCGCCGGGACGGCGGCGCTACTGAAAACCTCCCTGGCTTGCACCACTCCGCTAATCGATTCTCGAATTCCTTACGAGACTTCTCCCCCGGATGGACATGTCCTAGTTCGACCCCACCCCGGTCTACCGTGCCATCCCGCTCCACCTCCGTAACTTGCTGCAACCAATAGCGACTAATAGCCTGACAAGGATGGAACTCCGCGCGCTTCTCTTTACCTCCGATGGAGGAAGCACGGCCACGCTCTGCCATGTTCTCGACGAACTGGGCTTGCAGGCGGAGATCTGTCCCGAGTTGCTGGTCGCTGTGGGCCGGCTCTCGACGGAGCGCTACGACGCAATCATCGTCGACTGGAGCAACGAGACCGAAGCCGCCATCCTGCTGAAGACGGCCCGCGAGAAAAAAGCGCTGGCGCTGAATGTTGCGCTGGTAGCCGACGAAGCTGCGATCGGCCGCGCGCTGCAACAAGGCGCGAATTCCGTAATCAAGAAGCCAGTGGACGCGGCAGCGGCGCGCGACACTCTTTCCACCGCGCGCGATCTTATTCTGTCCCGGCGCTCGGAACAGCGCGAGAAAGAAACCCGCGCCGCCGCCGCGCAAGCACATCTGCAGGCGCAGGAAGATTCCATTCCTGAAATGCCGGTAATCGAGGACGCAGCGCCCAAGAGCGGATTTCTGGCTCAGTCCATGTCGAAGAGCGCGCTCGAAGCCGAGCAGAACATGGTGAAGCCGGACTACGAATCGGCCCCATCAGGCTTTCAGGTCGCTCGCGGTCCCTCAGCCGTGCAGGAAGAGGAAGCCGAGCCCGTGCCTCCGCCCGAACCGGTAAGCCAGAAGCGATGGGACGAAGTTCGCTCTGTGTTTCGTCAGCCCCAGGAAGAACCGGAGCCGGAATCGGAAATCGCACCGGTCTCGGCGCCGCAGAGTTCGCAAGACTCCACCGGCGTTTTTTCTTCGCTGTCGGAGGAGTCGGTGCCCTTCGAGGAAGCGGCATCCGAACCGGAAGGTGCGTCGCTCCCACGGTACCTGGTGTTCGCCGTAGTCGGGTGCGTGGTGGTTGCGGCCATTCTCTACGTGTGGGCGCCTGGGAATTCCTATCTCGGCAAAGTGACGTCGGCCTTCCATGCACTCACCGCGAAATCCAAAACCAGCATCGCGTCGGTTACGACTCCGTCTTCTGCAACTGCACCGCAAGAGGCGACGGCGGAGAAACCCTCGGCCGGAACCGAAGCACCAGCAGCAGAGGATGCTTCACCAACTGATCCGATGCCGGTGGTTGCCGGCGAGATTGATCCCAGCAAGATTCACATCATCGAGACCAAGGTGATCCCCAAGCCTGGCGCGGAACAGCCGCCGAAAGATCCGGCGAACCAATCTGCGAATCCGCCGGACACGACGCAGCCATCGACTCCCGATGCAACACCTGCTGCCACGCCTGACGCGACAACCACTAGCGCCCCCGATTCTCAGCCCGCACAACCACAGCCGGCAGCCCCGCCGCCGGTTCGTTTTCAACCTCCGGCGCCTGCTGTGCAAACCGCGCCCGGCGAAGGACGAACGGGCGTCATCATTCCCGACAGTCTGAGAAATTCGCCTGCGGCATCACCGGCCAGCTCGCTCGAGCCCTCGAGCGTTCCCGAAGAAACCTCGCTCGGCCTCCTGATTCACAGGGTAGAGCCCGAATATCCGCAACAAGCGGCAGCGCAGCATCTTGAAGGACCGGTCGTCCTGCAGGCCTGGATCGCGCGTGACGGTACGGTGCGCGACGTGAAGCTTGTCAAAGGATATTTCGTGCTGGCCCGCTCCGCTTTCGACGCGGTAAAGCAATGGCGCTTCAAACCTTACAGTCCCAATGGGAAGGCCATCGATTTCCAGACGGTCCTGACCTTGAACTTCAAATCCCCAAACTAAGATAAGTCCAGGCTCAGCCTAATCCTCTTTTCCTGAACAGCTTAGAAGGTTCGAAGGGTGCCCCGTCCGAGCTCCTCTTGGGCGGGGATTTTGTTTGTACAGATTCCCGAATTGGCACCAGTCCCCAGACTCAACGACTTAACAATTCCACAGTCCTTAATCAGTTACCACCGTGTCATTTCGAGCAGCCCTTAGGCTGGAACGAACATCAATAAGGATATAATGCGAGTATTCCTCTGGAAGTGACTTTCTCCTTCCTGCGCTGGATGATCACAAAGCGATGTCAATGAAAGCCAAAGCTGCAGTTCTCGTTTCGTCGTTTGCTGTGCTGTTGTTCATGGTGGTGGGCGGACTGGGTGGCGTGCGCGCTTCCTCGAACGACGGCGCCTACCGTCAGCTGCAGGTGTACAGCGAAGTCCTTTCGCGAGTGAACAGCGAGTACGTCGAAGACCCGAACATTCCCAAGGTCACCGACGGCGCGCTGCACGGGTTGCTCGAAGCGCTCGATTCGAACTCAAGCTACCTCAGCCCGCGCGAATACGACGACTACAAAGCCAAGAAGAGCGACGCCAAGGCCGACATCGGCGCCGCCGTCTCGAAGCGCTTCGGCTATGCCGCGGTGATTTCAGTAGTGCCCGGCGGTCCGGCTGACAAGGCCGGTATCCAGGGCTCGGACATTTTTGAAGCAATCGACGGGCACAGCACACGCGAAATGTCGCTGGCCGGAATTCGCGCTCTTCTGAGCGGGCAGCCCGGATCGACCATAGCGGTTTCCGTTGTGCGCGCTCGCCGCGCCGAGCCGCAGAAGCTGACGGTCACGCGCGACGTCGTGGCCATCCCCACGGCCACTGAAAAGTTGATGGAAGACGGCGTGGGCTACATCAAGGTCGACACCCTGACCAAGGGCAAGTCGACGGAGATCGCCAACCGCATCAAGTCGCTGCAGAAGCAGGGCGCGAAGAAGTTCGTGCTCGACCTGCGCAACAACGGCGAAGGCGACGAGTCAGAAGGCATCGCAACCGCCAACCTGTTTTTGAATCACGGCACCATCACTTATCTGCAGGGCCAGAAGTATCCTCGTGAAGCGTTCACGGCGGACCCGGCGAAAGCTATCACCACCCTGCCCGTGGCAGTGCTGGTGAATCGCGGAACGGCAGGCGCAGCGGAAGTCGTGGCGGCGGCGATTCTTGAGAACGCGCGCGGCGACGTGGTCGGCGACAAGACCTTCGGCGACGGATCAGTGCAGAAGCTGATCGATCTGCCGGACGGCTCGGCGCTGATCCTGTCAGTGGCGAAGTACTACTCGCCCAGCGGCAAAGCGATCCAGGACGTAGCCATCACGCCCAACGTTCTGATTGCCGACACAGACGATGACGCGGCGGCTCCGGACGAGGAACAGGACTCGGCGACGCCCGCAGACGAGAACAAAGTCAAAGCCCCGCAGACCGACGAACAGCTGCGCAAGGCTATCGACGTTTTGAAAAAGCGGGAAGCGAAGGGCTAGTCGTTAGTAGCTAGTCGCTAGTCGTCAGTCACTAGTGGTCAGCAAGATCTTAACTGCGCGCCTTAGGCGCGCAGTTTTTCGTTTACAAGCAGTTTTTGTTTTATCGGTGTGGCGTACTGGTACCAGGTTCGTATCAGGGCGCGTTGCCCGAAACATTAATGGGCTGGCGCGAGGCCAGCCCTTGGCAGACTCGTGGTCCAGGTCTCCGAGAAGCGTATAATCCGCAGGCCACAAGTCCAAATCGGAAATTCTGCGTTTAATCCCAATCTCAGAAGAAACGAGGAAAAGCCATGTCCCACCATTATTCCGGCCCCGACTTTGGATTCCCCCACGGCGATGCCCGCCTGGACTTCACCGATCTGTATGCGTTCCCGAAGCCCGGCGATGCCAGTAAATCGATCCTGATTATGAACGTGCATCCGTCCACCGGAGTGAACCCGCCAGGGCCCACCACCGACGTCGCCTTCTCACCCGAGGCAATTTATGAACTTAGGATTGATACCAACGGCGATAACGTAGCCGATATCGCGTACCGGGTGCGCTTCACGTCTTCCGAGGACGGCGCGCAGACCGCGACGCTTCGCCGCGCTGAGGGCGCGCAGGTCGCTGGGATGGGCGATGAAGGGCAAGTCATCATCGAGGGAGTGCCGGTCTCGACAGGGACGGAGACACGGGTGGCGGAGGCCGGTGACTACCGCTTCTTCGCCGGCTGGCGCGGAGATCCTTTTTTCTTCGACGTCCAGGGAGCACTGAACAACCTGCAATTCACCGGTGACGATTACTTCGCCGACAAGGACGTGTGCAGTGTCGTGATGGAAGTGCCCAACTCTGCCCTCGGGAGTGGAAAGGTGGGCCTGTGGTGTCGCACAGTGGATGGCACAAGCGGGAAATGGGTTCAGGCGGATCGCGGTGCGCGGTCAAATCAGACTCCCTTCCTCGCCGGCGAACAGAACGCCGCCTATCTCGCTGCGGAGCCTGCGGACGACGCCCGTTTCGTCCCAGTTTTCGCGCACGCGCTGGAGCACGCCGGCGGATATACGCCTGCGGAAGCAACGCGTGTCGCAGGGACGTTGCTGCCGGACGTCCTCCCCTATAACCCCACGCGGCCGGCGGTCTACCCGACTAATGGCCGGACACTCACCGATGACGTAGTGGATTTCTTTCTTCCACTCCTTTCCAATGGAAAGGTGACGCAAGATAAGGTCGGGCCCCACAAAGACCTGCTCGCGCAATTCCCCTACGTGGGCGCGCCACACCAGGCCCGGGCTACGGAACGAGTGGCCGCTTAACCATTGGGGCGGGGTAGTCGAGGTTTCGCCATCGCAACCCGACCGCGTGGGGCGGCTTTACTTTTGCCTTACGCGGAAGGGTTGCAGCAGTTGTCGTTAACAAGGCATTTCACCAAGATCCCCAGTCCGATTTCGCAAGGGGATTTTGGTGAAATGGCGAGGTTACGCCAGTTGAATCCCCCGGTCCGATGAAGGGAATCTATTTCGTCGGCGTCTTGCTCAATAGAAAACCTTGATAGGCCAAGTACGCCGCGATGGCGAGCCCTATCCAGCTAATCCAAACTGGCATGACTGCGCCTTCAATGGTGACCTGCCACCCACGAAGGAGGCGGACGGCATGAAGGAGAGCTACAAGAGAGAAGAGCACTGCAGTGACCAGAGAAAAGGTTCGTTGCGTCATTTTCAACCTCCCAAGAACTTGGGGCCAAACCTCAAGGCCGTGAAGCACCTCGCGTCGTGACATAAGAACAGGCCATAGCGCTCAAATCCCCTCGATGAGCGTAATCAGGGATCTATCACCAGTTATCACATGCAGCGTTCGAGTTGATGAAAACTGTTCTGAAACCTGATTCTTTAGACACATTGTAGGATTCGTATGGGACAAGAGCAGCCTTCAACTTCTGTCTACTTCGGATGAGTTTTAACCGGTAAAGGCTTGGCCCCACAGCCCATGGCACAACGTTTGTTTGCTCTGAGAATGATTGAACGAAACATCGGAACGTAAAGTAAGAATTTACATACCCCGATTCAGTTTGCGGTTTTCTTTTTGCACTCAAATCGAGTAAGGTCCGAGAATCAGTTTGCTCCCCCAGCCGTAGGATGACTTCACGGCAGATAGCCTTCATTCAGGGACCCTACCCCCCTTCCTTAATGACCCGCGTTCTCATCCTGCACGTTTGCGCAGAATAATCGACGACAAATTTACGACGCAAAGACAAACGTACAAAGCCACTTTCTTTATCGTCCGCCTATGGCTTGCTCATGCACAAATATCGACGTACCCGGTTCCGAGACGACGGGTGGCGCTCGAGCGGCGGCATTTCTAAAACGCCTCATCGTGGTTTTCGGGCTAGCGGCGACTCTGTGCGCGCCCAATCTCCTGGCTCAACACAGTTCTGTGACGGCTATCGAGGGTGACAGCTTGCTGGGTCGCCTCCACCGACCATTCGAGGAGACGTCGATGGGCAAGACATGGCGTCTGGGACCACTTCTCAAGGGAGGGGAGGAAACGGCTGACCCCGCACCATCCGCTCAGCGCCGTTCTTCCTCGGCCAACACCGTCCTTCTTCATGGCGCTGATCTCTATCGCCTGAACTGTGAGGGTTGCCACGGAGAATCTGGTCTTGGGGCACCTCCGGAAATCGCTTCCATTATCAACCCGGTACGCGCGACGTCCGTGTCCCTCGTCATGCAGCGCATGAAGTCCGTGGGCGCCGACATCAGTCGTGCACAAGCCACCGAACTCGCCGGGCAATCGAAGACTGCATTGCTGCAACGCATCCACAATGGCGGGCAAGATATGCCATCGTTCTCCTACTTGAATGATTTTGAAGTTCAGTCGCTGATCGCCTACCTGAACCTATTGGCGGGCGTACCCAACGCTGCTGCTTGGCAGGCCGCCGTTTCGGAATCACACGCAAGAGTGGGTGAGTTGATCGTCAAGTCTGCCTGTCACATTTGTCATGCCGCCACGGGGCCAAATCCTGGTCCCGCGGAGCTTGCAGCCGGAGCGATCCCACCCCTGGCCACGCTAACCGGCCGCGTCAGTCGCGCTCAGTTGATCCGCAAAATTACAGTGGGGGCGCCCGTCACAATGGGCGCGGTTCCGGACTCGCTCCGCAGTCGCATGCCTGTTTTCTTCTATTTGACCGAGAGCGAGGCCGCCGATGTCTACGGGTACCTGGAGGCCTATCCGCCATCAGACTCTATAAATCCGCCAACTGCCGTTCAAGTTCACGGTGCGCAAAGCGCCACAACGACTGGGTCGTCTCTGCCTCCGGAGGGAACTCGGAAGCGAAGGGATCCGGAACCCGCGGACTCCGCAAACAGGAAATCGTTCCTGTACTTGAGTCTCGGTGTCTTAGGGCTCTTGGCTGCGGGGCTTGTCTTCACACAGCGTGAATTCCGTAGGTTGTCCGCTGAAGCTAACAGGCGCCGCTCGCTTCGCCCGCACCTTGTTGCCACAGCCTTACCGATCGTCGCACCTCAGAACAATTCCTGGGTAGTAGAAGAAACATCTAGACGCCCGATCGCCTTGGTGCCATCAGGACGCAAACAGCACGCGAGTTCAGCAAAACGATTGAAAGCTTGGTGGGCGCCAGAGGAGTTTGGTGACGCTTGTTAACAGGCGATCTCACCAGCGTGCGCCGTTTGTTCGCCTGAAATCGCAGCGTTGGCACTCAAAACCCCCAAAACGCCGGGCAGAAGGCTCGCCCGATCATGTCCCACATGGGGGCGCTCCCCAAACGCCCGCGCCGGCGTGACGACGCCCAAACCCTCGCTAGTCAGCCCATTTCTTACGAACTACGAGAGCCTAAACCCACATCTGCTATAATCTTTCTGTCGCTTTTACTCGGTTTGCTTGTTCTCGCGGTGGTTCACGGTTGGAACCAGCTTCATCTCCGCCTTTCCTGCCCGCCGGTTTACTCAGCGTCAAATTCAAAATAGAGCGAGCGGCTTCCGCACTCGAACTGTGTTCAGGTGTGTGTGACGAGAGGCCTCTCTCAGGAAAACCAATTCGAATGGCTAGATTTTCAGAATTAAGCCTGTCTTCTGCATTGCAGCAGAAGCTGGCGACAGCGAACTTCACAACCTTAACCCCTATTCAGGAAAGCGCCATCCCTCCGGCCCTTGAAGGCAAAGATGTAATCGGAACGGCACAGACCGGCACAGGCAAGACGCTCGCCTTCCTGATTCCGTTGATGGAGATGCTGCAGCGGGAGCCGTCGCGCACGGCGACAAGCTCTGATTTTGCTGCCTACGCGCGAACTGGCAATGCAAGTCCACGAGCAATACGAACAGCTGCGCACCAGGGACACGAAGAAAGCCGCGTTGGTCATTGGCGGCGTTGTCGGAAAAATCCCAGATACAAAGTCTCCGCGGCGGCCAGGGACCGATCATCGCAACTCCCGGGCGCCTGCAGGACTTCCTCGATCGCGGCCTGGCCGACTTGCGCGGCATCAAGATGCTGGTCCTGGATGAAGCCGACCGCATGCTGGATATGGGATTTCTGCCCGCCATCCGGCGCATTCTGGCAAAGCTTCCGGCGCGCCGGCAGACATTGTGCTTTTCCGCAACCATGGAACAATCTGTTTCCCACCTGGTTTATGAATACATGCGCGAACCGGTTCGAGTCGCGCTGGGATCCTCGCTCAAGCCGGCAGAGAGCGTACAACTCACGGCGTACGAAATGCGGCCGGGGGAGAAGATGAACGCCCTTCGGCAGTTGCTCTATGCCGAATCCGGTCAGACGCTGATCTTCGCCCGCACCAAGCGCGGCGCCGAACGAACCGCCAAATCACTGGCCCATGATGGTTTTAACGCCACCATGATTCACGGTGACCGTTCGCAGGCGCAGCGCAACAAAGCCTTGAGCGGATTTCAGGAAGGATACTTTCAGGTGCTGGTGGCGACCGATATCGCGGCGCGTGGCTTGCACGTGGACGATGTGGCCCACGTGATCAACTACGATGTGCCGAAGACTGCCGAGGACTTTATTCACCGCGTCGGCCGCACCGGGCGTGCCGGGACGCAAGGCCGCGCCACAACCCTGGTCGCCGGCGGGGAAGTGATGGAGCTGCGACAGATTGAACGCACTCTCAAGTTACGGATCGAGCGCAAGCAACTGGACGCATCCGCCCCGGGGCAATCGAAGAGGGTCGTGCAGAACACTCTCGCTTCACGGACGTTGACCGCCCTGCCCGGAGAAGTCTTTGTGTAGGTGACGACCCGCCTGCTGTACTCAGTTCCAACACAGAAGTGAGTGTGCTTGAAAGCGGTCACGCCGGGATGTCTTCCGGCGTGACTTCGCTGTTGCGCGCAAGATCCCTCAGCCGCCCGAGCGAGTGTCAAGATTCTAATTCTGGAATAATCCCTACATTTTGCTGGATGAGACCGCCCGTTCGGGAGCGAAAACGATTCTTCCCCGAAGCCGTCTATTCTTTTCGTTAGCACCCTGGTCGGCATCCGACGTGCTCATCGGTCGGGAGATTTTGCTTGGAGGTAATCTCCATGTTGAAGCGACAGACACTGGTCAGAGCGACGCTCACGTGCGTGTCTTTGGTGCTCTTTATCGCATCACTGCCGGCCAACCTTTGCGCTCAGACCACCACGAATCCCGCGAAGCTTCCCAGCCGCGACGGTTCCCACGACTTTGACTTCGTGATCGGCAACTGGAAAGCTCACGTCCGCCGTCTTCCGGACCGCCTCAACAATTCCGATGCCTGGGTCGAATACGATGGCATCTCGAACCACAAGAAACTCCTCGACAGCAACGCGAACTTCGAGGAGTTCGATGTGACCAGCGCCGACAAAAAACTCCACATCAAGGCGCAGACGCTTCGGCTGTACAATCCCACCTCGCATCAGTGGAGCATCTATCTGGTCGACGTGGACAACGGAACGCTCAGCTTGCCTCCGGTGGTTGGTCATTTCAGCGGCAACCGGGGCGAGTTTTTCGATCAGGAAGACTTCAAAGGCCGAGCCATTCTGGTGCGCTACGTCTGGCTCAACATCTCTCCGAACTCCGCGCGTATGGAGCAGTCGTTTTCACCGGATGGCGGGAAGACCTGGGAAGTAAATTGGATTTGCGAGCTATCGCGATAGACCGCGAAGCTCACGCAAGGCATCCACATGCATATGTCCATGCTCGCCGCATTTTTTGAGACTTCTCGCATCCCGGTCTCAATGTGCAGCGCCGGCATCCTGCTTTTCTTTATTGCGCTGTGGGCGGCGAAGTCGGACATCACGCTGGCCCGCGGCCTCGACAAGATCGTCGCCCTGAGCAATTTGTGTTTCGCCATTCCCTTGGCGGTGTTCGGTGCCCTCCACCTCGCGGGCGTAGACCTCGTCCTGCCCATGGTGCCCCCGTATATGCCATTGCGCCTGTTCTGGGCTTACTTCGTGGGCTTCGCGTTGCTGGCCGCGTCCTTGAGCATTGCCACAAAAATTCAGGTGCGCTGGTCCGGCCTGCTGTTCGGGATCATGATGTTCCTTTTTGTGGTGACCCTGGACTTCCCGGGAGCTCTCGCCAATCCCGGAGACCGGTTTGGATGGACGTTGCTCATCCGCGAAATGACATTCGCAGCCGGAGGCTGGATTCTTGCGGGAAGCGCGATGAGCGAACAAAGCCACGGGAAGTTTAAAAGCACGCTCATTCTCGTGGGCCGCGTGTTGATCGCGATCGCTGCCATATTTTATGGCTTTGAGCATTTTCTGCATCCCCTGGGCCGACCCGGGGTTCCGCTCGTAAAATTGATGCCCGAATGGATTCCGGCGCGCCTGCTGATTGGCTATCTGACGGGCGCAATTCTCCTGGTTGCTGGGACGGCCATTCTCCTTGCCAGGAAGACGCGGATGGCGGCAACGTATCTCGGTACATGGATTTTGCTGCTGGTCGTGTTCATCTATGGGCCGATCCTGATTGCGGCGCTGGCCGACCCAAGCGCTGGCGTCCAAATTGAGGGCATCAACTATTTTGCGGACACAATGCTGTTCGCCGGAGCGATTCTCGCGCTCGCCAGCGCGACCCCTCGCGCCGAATAAGCTGGCCACACAGCGGCTAAAGCCGTCTCTATCTCGGCATCGGTACGGCGCGCCTGAAGGCGCGCCCTGATACGAACCTTTCGCCCCACCGGTCCGCGCTCATTCTGAACAAAGGGCTGACGCCCAACGCCCGCCGATTGACGAGCGACACCAACGACCGACGACCAATGACCGCGACCGAAGGCCAACGACCAGCGACTAGCGCCCAGCGCCTGACCTGCTGATATCCTGATCCCATCCCCATGAGCACTCTTTTCGAGGACGCTCCTCCTACCGAGGTGGTGGGCCGCAAGCTTGTGGGACGCGTGTTGCTGGGGCTGCTTGGTTTTGGCCGCAGCCCTGATCGGCGCGACCGCTGGATTGCTGCTCGTCTACTCGAACGACCTGCCCCAGGTCGACGAACTCGAACACTACCGCCCGGGATCGATCACCGAACTCTACGACGATCAGAAGCGCATCATCGGAACGTTTGCCCTGCAGCGCCGCGTGGTGGCCAGTTACGACGACTACCCGCAAGTGCTGCGCGACGCGCTCATTTCCACCGAAGACAAGGATTTCTTCGCGCACTCGGGCATCAACGTCTGGCGCATTGCGGGCGCGGCCTATCGCGACATCGAGTCGGGAGGCAGAGTGCAGGGCGCGTCCACGCTGACCATGCAGCTGGCGCGCAATCTTTTTCTCTCGCCCGATCGCTCGTTTCATCGCAAGATCCAGGAGTCGCTGCTCGCGATCCAGATCGAGCGCCGCTTCACCAAGCAGCAGATCTTTACGCTCTACGCCAACCAGATTTTTCTGGGGCAGGGCGCGTACGGCTTCGAGTCGGCCTCGGAGTATTACTTCAGCAAGCCCGCGAAGAAGATGACGCTCGATGAAGCCGCGTTGCTGGCCGGGCTTCCCAAGGCTCCGCAGTACTACTCGCCGGTTCTGCATCCCGATCGCGCGCTCAAGCGCCGCAATCTCGTCATCAACGCCATGCTCGAGGACGGCAAAATCACCGCGCAGCAGGCGACCGACGCGAAGGCGAAGCCGCTGCAGCTGAACGTGCAGCACGATCCCAATTCGCTGGCGCCGTATTTCGTCGAGGAAATCCGCCGCTACCTGGAAAACAAGTACGGCAGCGACCAGGTGCATGAAGGCGGTCTGCGCGTCTACACCTCGCTCGACATGGATTTGCAGAAAGCCGCGAACCAGGCCGTGCTGAACGGAGTCGCCGCCTACGAGCGCCGCCACGGCTGGAAGAATCACCTCACGAACATTCTTTCCGGCGAGATGACGCTCGAGCACTACGACCATCCCGACTGGGACGACGAGCCCGAGGTCAACGGCTACCTGCACGCGCTGGTGATCGCGGTGACTCCCGCGTCGGCGACGGTGAAGTTTGGCCGCTACCACGCGACCATCACCCCGCAGGACGCGGCCTGGACGCAGAAGCGCCTCCCGGAACTCTTCAAGCTGGGCGATCTCTGTTACATAAAGGTGCTGAGCCTGAGTGACAACGGCGTGGCGCACGTTTCGCTCGAGCAGGACTCAGGCGCGCAGGGAGCGCTGGTCGCGATCGACAACGTGACGGGCGAAATCAAGGCGATGGTGGGCGGGCGCGACTTCAACGAATCGAAATTCAATCGCGCCACGCAGGCGCTGCGGCAGGTGGGCTCGTCGTTCAAGCCGTACGTGTACACGGCGGCCATCGACCAGGGCGGCAGTCCCGACGACACGATCCTCGACGCGCCCATTTCGTTTGAAACCGGGAACTCGACCTACACGCCGCACAACTACGACGAGAAGTTCGAAGGCACGATCACGCTGCGGCGCGCGCTGGCGCAGTCGCGCAATATTCCGACGCTGCGGCTGGCGGACCGGCTCGGCATCAAGAACGTGATCGAGTACGCGCGCAAGTTCGGCATCACCTCGAACCTGCCGCCATATCTGCCGGTCGCGCTGGGCGCGGCCGAAGTCACGCTAATCGAGCAAACCAGCGCCTACAGCGTCTTTCCGAACGACGGCGTGCGGCTGATCCCGCGCTATATCACGAAGGTCACGGACTACGAAGGCCGCGTCCTCGAAGAAGACTTCCCCGATGCCAAGGACGTGATCTCCTCGCGCACCGCGCGCGTGATGACAGGGATGCTGCAGGAAGTGGTGCAGCACGGCACCGCCGTGGCCGCCTCAGGATTGAAGCTGCCGCTCGCCGGAAAGACGGGCACGACCAACGACTTTACCGACGCGTGGTTCGTGGGATTTTCTCCGACGCTGACCTGCGGCGTGTGGATCGGCTACGACGAGAAGAGAACGCTGGGCGCGAAAGAAAGCGGCGCCCACGCCGCGCTGCCCATGTGGATCGAGTTCATGAAGACCGCTCTGGCAGGGAAAGATCCGGGCACGTTCCAGACTACGCCGATGACGCCGCCGAATCCGTCGGCGATGAAGGTGGACACGCCCGACGCCGCGCCTGCGGAAGATGAAGTGCATTGAGAGAGCCGGTCGTTGGTAATCGCCCTAGAAACTGTAAACTTCGATCGAAAAAAGTTTGTGAGCTGCTACAGCCGCTTTCAGAAGGAGCACGGGGTTTTGGTGTAATGGGGATGTTTCGCCAACTATGCGACGAATGCATCGGGTAAAGCCAATGCCACGATGACTGCGCCGAACCGCGATCCGTTACTCGATAGCAAATACGGCATAAACCGTGGTCTTCTCATTGATCTGCTCAGGGAGAAGCTTGATGATCTTTGGAGGAAGAGGCGTTCCGATCACACCCGAAACAGATGCCGTGCTGGTGTTGAGGCCGCTAAAGAAGGGCCAATTGGAAGGCCGGATTGGAGCGGAGTTACTGGCGTAAACCAGTGCGCCGAGTTTGGTTCCCAATCCTAAAGCCATGGAATCGGCCACAGTGCGTGCCTTCCCTAATGCGTTCTTGCTGGCCTCAGCTTGGAGCTTGGTTCGATCCACGACATCCCACGCCACCTCGCTTAGTTCGGTCGCTCCTGCCTGCATGGCGATTGCGACAGCGCCTTCAGCATCTTTGACGGGAACGGTAACCTTCCAGCGCAGTTCGGCCTCGAAGACCCTGTTTGCCTTCCAATCGGCGGGCCAGTTTGGTTCCGC
Source organism: uncultured Acidobacteriota bacterium (assembly GCA_963745435.1). GTDB lineage: Bacteria > Acidobacteriota > Terriglobia > Terriglobales > Acidobacteriaceae > Gp1-AA133. The sequence goes on from CAVUXK010000020.1 coordinate 272,752, forward strand.
CTCGACGTGGGTGAGCGAAGTCTTGTCGGTGCGGATCATTTCTTTCTTTACACCCGCCCGAAGTAGCGCGGCGACCACCTTGTCCGAGACTGTTGCGGTCTCATCGTAGAGGGCGTCCTTCGTTTTGCTCCATGCGTGGTAACCCAGCGTGAGAATAGCGATCTCAGGCTCTGCCTTGGCTTCGCCCTCTGACGTCACGTAGATGGTCTTATTGTCACGGCTAACCTGTATCGTCTGCGCCGATGCGGCCAGACCAAACGTCACAAGGCTCGACATGAGAACGAGCGCGAAGCGTGCCATTGAATCCCTTTCAATTTGAATGGACTGAACTCTACTCTGAAATCGTGACAGGTTCTAGAGTGTTTGGATGGTTGGCGAAACCAGGCGATTTCACCAGTGTGCGCTGTTTGTTCGCCCCGAGGCGGGGTCAATGAGCGTTTTGAGGATGTTTCAACAGCTATCTCGCACGGTACACTTCTTCGGAAGACAGCGAGTCAACCGATATGCATCACAGCAACAGTGAGCTTGTCCATGCTTTCCCGGCAGACTTGCGAGACAATGCAGTTCTTGCGCTGTCAGCGTTTCCCGAAAATCCCCATCCATCAAAGACTTTCTCGGCAAGGGTCGCCGACGAGATTGTCGTTTTGCCAGACCGGATATATCACGACCCGGCACTGATCGACACGGTTCCGCTCAACACGGTTCAGAAAGAACTAGTTGACTGCTTGCTAACAAGGCATCACGACGGTCTCGTTCGTGAAAAGCATTTGACGCGAATCATTTCTCGCAATCACATCTGGATTCCGCCTTTTGTCGTCCAACTCGCGGGAGAGTACGTGATTGAAATACTTCACGTCATACAGCACAACCTGAGTTTTCTGGACGCCTCGATTTACGGGGAGTTCCTGCGGACGAATCCGGAACTCTTTGCGGTAACAAAGCAACGGGTCGCTAGCTATTGGGATTGCTACTACCGCAACTGCAGGCGGGAAGAGTATGTTGGCTTCCAAGTGCTCGATTTCCTTCAGTCTCTTGTCGGGAAGAGTCACTGACGTCCGCGGCTCGAAATGATAACTGTCGTCACCAGGCGTCTACACTCATTGTCTCCGGCGTCCCACCACAAGCTCACTTACGCCTTCGCTCGCGCGAACTCGCTGTGATGTCGGCTGTAAAAGAAGTAGATCAGCAACCCCAATCCCAGCCACACCACGAACCGGATCCACGTAATCACCGTCAGCCCAGTCATCAGGCCGCCGCACAACACGATCGAGATGAGCGGGAACCACGGCACGAAGGGCACTCGGAAAGCGCGCGGCCGGTCTGGTTGTCGCCGCCGCAGCAGGATCACGCCCAACGACACCAGCGTGAAGGCGAACAGCGTGCCGATGTTCGAGAGATCGGCTGCGTCCCCGATGTCCACCATCCCGGCCGGAATGCCCACGGCGAAGCACGCAATCCAGGTGGACCAGTGCGGCGTCTTGAAACGGGGATGGACCGCTGAAAAGAACTTGGGCAGCAGGCCGTCGCGCGACATCGCGTACCAGATGCGTGCCTGCCCGTACTGAAAGACGAGCAGCGAGGAAATCATGCCCATCAGCGCGCCGACCACGATCACCGTGCGGTAGAACGGGTGCGCGCCCAGCACCTTGAGCGCGTAGGCCACCGGCGCCTCAGCCGCTTCGCCCGACACGAACGTCGTGTACTTGAGCATGCCCAGCAGAACGATCGCGACGCCCACATACAGCACCGTGCATACCACGAGCGAGGCGATGATTCCGAACGGCAAGTCGCGCTGCGGCGTTCGGCATTCCTCGGCTGCCGTGGATACCGAATCGAAACCGATGTAGGTGAAGAAGACGATGGCGCCGCCCGTCACGATGCCCGCGAATCCGGAAGGTGCGAAAGGCGTCCAGTTCGCAGGCTTCACCAGCATTCCGCCCACGACCAGGAAAGTCACGATCGCGCCCAGCTTGATCAGGACCATGACGTTGTTGGCTTCGGCGGACTCGCGTACGCCGCGCACCAGCAGCAACGTCAGAATGAACACAATCAGAAATCCGGGCAGATTGAAGTAGGCGCCCGTCCAGTGGCCCCCCGCAAACACCGGGCTCGCCCATTTTTCAGGCAAGTTGATTCCGAACGCCGCTAACTGCGCTTTGGAATATCCGCTGAAGCCCACCGCCACGGCGACGTTGCTGACGACGTATTCGAGGATCAGGTCCCAGCCGATGATCCAGGCGAAAATTTCGCCGAGCGTGGCGTACGAGTAGGTGTACGCGCTGCCGGCAATCGGAATCATGGACGCCAGCTCCGCGTAGCACAAGCCGGCGAAGCTGCAGGCCACCGCAACCAGAAGAAATGAGATCGCAATCGATGGTCCGGCCGCCGGTCGGCCATGCATCAGCGCCCCGGCAGTGCTGCCCGTCCGCAGGAAATTCACGAACAGGTCGAGCACCTGCGCGTGCAGGATGGAAGGCGCTTCGAAATGTTCGCCCGCTGCGGCTGTGCCCGTGAGGACAAAAATGCCCGAGCCGATGATGGCGCCGATGCCCAGCGCGGTCAGCGACCACGGGCCGAGCTTCTTTTCGAGCCGGTGGCCGGGAGCGTCGGCGTCAGCGATCAGCTTGTCGATGGACTTGCAGCAGAGAAGTTGATTCTGCTGCGCGGGGTTGGACGGTCCGGCAGGTTCGGTGGATGTCTGTGTCAATGAGACCTCTTCCCGGGCGGACGGCGGAGCTTCTTCCACCTGAGACGACGAAATGACGGAGCTTTGTTGCCTTCAGGTCCTGCAAAAATCAAGGGCGGATCGCGAGACCCGCCCTGTCTTTAAATTCCTTAGCCGCGTTTGGACTGGCCGCGCGCCAGCTTCTTCACTTTGCTTTTCTTCGATCCGCGAGCGTAGTCGCGGGGCTTGAGTGGGGTCTCGGTTTTGCGCTTCTTGCGCGAAGCGCGCTTGGCTTTCTTGCGGGCGTCTTTGCTGAGAGAGGAGGTATTAGCCAATGTAGGGATCCTGTATTTGTAATTTGGTAATCGGTAATTTGTAATTTGAAAGCGATTGCGATTCCGGAACAATTGAGTAATTGGGAAATTTGGTAATTGGGAAATTGAAAACCGGCGAGCCGAACGCCCGCATATTCCGCGTCTTCAAATTACAAATTACCGATTACAAAATTACAAATTTCCCAACTACTCAATTCTCCAATTACTCAATGTCCTAGGCTTTCTCCAGCTGGGCATACTTCTCCACCAGCTTCTTCAGCCCGAACCTCGGGAATTGTACCGTAATCTTGGCGTCTTCCCCATCTCCTTCTCGCTGGTAGACGGTGCCCTCACCGTATTTCGGATGCCGGACTTTCTGTCCCGGGCGGAAGCCCTTCTTGCCTTTGGGCTCCTCCACGACGGTCTTGGGCAGGTTGAACTTCTTCCCCCGCGACGCAAAGAACTCGGCAATGTTGTCGATGGAGTTGTAGCTCTTGCCGGAGTAGGTCGGCTTGGCGCGTTCGGCGCGCTCGCGCTGCCAGGCAGCGCTCTGGTCTTCGTCTTCGTAGGAGTAGTGCGACGAGGTGTGATCGTCGCCATAGCCCCGCCGTTGTGGGGCGGACACTCCTGTCCGCCTGCCGCCAGCAGAACCGCCCATCCAGGGGCGACGCTGCGAGCCGCCGAGTTCTTCCATCAAGCCCGCCGGCACTTCCTCCAGAAACCGCGAGGGCACGCTGGCCTCGGGCAGATCGGTCCCGTAGCGGCGCCGGTAAACTGCGCGGCTCAGCACGAGCGTGTCCATGGCGCGCGTCATTCCCACGTAGCACAGGCGGCGTTCTTCTTCAATGTCGTCCATTTCGAGCAGGGTGCGCGAGTGCGGGAACAAGCCCTCTTCGAGCCCGCAGAGAAATACCAGCGGGAACTCGAGCCCCTTGGCAGCATGCAGGGTCATCAGCGTGATGCGCGCCGACTCGTCGTAGCCGTCAGCGTCGCTGACCAGCGCCGCATGATCGAGAAATTCCGCCAGCGTCTCGCCGCGATCTTTCGAATCGAGCGCGGCATTCACCAGTTCGCGCAGGTTCTCGATGCGCGACAACGCCTCCGGCGTGTCTTCGTTCTCGAGCAGCTTGATATACCCGGTGCGGTCGATCAGAAACTTCAGAATCTCAGCAGTATTGGCCGGCCCCCCAGGCGTGCGAAAAGCACCGTCGTCCACTGCCGAGTTGCCGGCCGCCTCGTTTGCATGGTCACCGGCCTCGAGTTCGGCACCAGCATCAACAGCACCGCCGCCTTCGACCGTAGCGCCGGCGTCCCGCCGGCTGTCGAGCGGGCGTCCCGCCCGCTCATTTGTATTAAAGTCGAGCTTCAATCCAAAATCGATGGAGCGACGGGTGTCCTCGCCCGTCGGCACGTCAGCAGCGAATTCTTCGGCCGGGACAGCATCGGTGTCTCCAAAATCAAACGCCATAGGATCGAAAGCTGTGTCGCTGCTTTCCGTACCTTCGGGTTCACTCGGCAGCGGGCGGGACGCCCGCTGGACTGCCGGCGGGACGCCGGCGCTACTCTCAGAAGCCTGCACTGCAAGACGCTCTACGTAAGTCCCGGAGGCCATCGCTCGCGCGTCTTCGATCAAATCCCGAAAGTTTCTCAGCGCCAGACAGGCCCTTGCGGGAAGCAGTTGCCGCTCAATGGCTTCCCCAACCGCACCCCACAGCGATCGCCCGGTCTCCAGCGCCAACCTTTCCAGCGTCTCAATCGTCGTCTTCCCGATCCCACGCACCGGCGCGTTGATCACACGCAGCAGCGAAACCGAATCATCGGGATTCACGACGACTTTCAGATATGAGAGCAGGTCCTTGATCTCGGCGCGGTCATAGAACGAGAAGCCGCCGACCACGTGATACTTCATCTGGTAGCGGCGCATGGCTTCTTCGAACAAGCGCGACTGCGAATTCGTTCGATAGAGCACGGCCGCCCGCGGCGTCTCGCCGTTTTCGACGGCTTCTTTCAAATAGCGCGAGATCCGGTCAGCAACGAACAGCGCTTCGTTCTCGCCGTCGGGCGCTTCGTAGTATCCGACCTTGGCGCCGCCCTGCCGCGACGTCCACAGATTCTTGCCCTTGCGCTTGACGTTGTTGGCGACCACGGCCGACGCGGCTTCCAGAATGCTCTGCGTCGAGCGGTAGTTCTGCTCCAGGCGAACGATCTTGGCCTCAGGGAAATCTTTCTCGAACTCGAGAATGTTGCGGATATCGGCGCCGCGCCACGAATAGATCGATTGATCCTCATCTCCCACCGCGCATAGATTGTGCCGCGTGCCTGCCAACAGCCTCATCAGCTCATACTGCGGACGATTCGTGTCCTGGTATTCATCCACCAGAATGTACTGGAACCTGCGATTGTAGTAATCGCGCACGGCCGCCACCGACTTCAGCAGCCGCAACGCTTCGAGCAGCAGAGTCATCGAAGTCGAAGGCATTCGCCTTGCGCAGTTCCTTGCGGTACTCCTCGTAAATGTGCGCGATCTTCTCGGTCTTCGGATCGGCCGACTGCAGGTAAATTTCCTGGGGATCGAGCATATGGTTCTTCGCCCACGAAATCCGGCCCAGCGCGATGCGCGGCGTGAGTTCCTTGTCGTCGATACCCATCCGCTTCATCACCGACTTCACGATGCTCTGCTGGTCCGACTCGTCGTAGATCACGAAGTTCTTGGTATGACCGATGGGCGGCTGGCCCGGCACCGACGAAGGAATACGCAGCGCCTCAACATCGCGCCGCAGCACGCGCACACAAAAAGAATGGAACGTCGAGATGACGGGCTTGGCGACCGACAGCCCGCCGACAATCTTCTCCACGCGCTCCACCATCTCGGCCGCAGCCTTGTTGGTGAAGGTCACGGCGAGAATGGACTCAGGCATCACGCCCAGGTTCTCGATCAGGTGGGCGATGCGATACGTGATGACGCGCGTCTTCCCGCTGCCCGCGCCGGCAAGGATCAGCACCGGCCCGTCAGTAGTCTCGACGGCCTCGCGCTGCTGGGGATTGAGTTGGTCTAGGAAAGACAAATGAATTCAGTAATTGAGTAATTTTGTAAGTTGGTAATTTAAGACCCGATACAACCGCAGGTTACCCCGCAAATTCTCGATCGATGGAGCGGCGGGCGTCCCGCCCGCCAGACGGGCGAGACGCCCGTCCTTCCACTATCCCGCTTTCTCTCGCTCCGCCCTGCACTCCGTGCACGGGCACACTTCCCGCAGAAAAGCCCACGAATAAATTCCAAGATCGTGGCTGTCGTTCCAGCTGAACTTGATGGCGTACTTGCCCACGCCTTCGGCGGAGAGCGGCTTGGCGGCGGCCTTGAACATCGGCAAGGCCCCCGCGGCCAATTTCGGCCCTTCCCCATACGCGCGCCCGGTCTTCCCGCGCTCGTCTTCACAGAGCGCGCAGGGGCAGGCATCCCGCAGAAAAGGAAAGGAATAGCTCGAGTGATGGCCGTCACGCCAGTCGATTTCCATTCCCGTGCCACTAGTTAGATTCACCTTAACTGACTTGGGATCCGTGCTGGCACTGGGAGCTTTCAGCGGGGACTGCATGCTTCAAGTATCGCACGCTTGCGAGAGCCGTTGTCGATGGAGCGACGGGCGTCCGCGCCCGTCGGCCAAGAGAGTGCACCGAACCGCGTCGGTCGATAGCAAAGGCTCTACCGAAAATAGCCCGCCACTCCAGTGGCGGGGTCCGGCAACCCCATCTGATTCCGTGCCGTAGGCACGGCTGAAATGTTTGCAGACCGTTTCAGGCGTCCCGGCCGGGACGCGCTTGCCTTCTCGCGAATCCCGGCGCTGAAGCGCCGGGCTATTTTCGTGAGTCACTCTGTGACTTCATGTTTTCCACACCGCTCCGCGACTGTCACCGACAATTCACGCCCCGTTCACACTCCTGTAAACAACGCTCCTCTACATTGGCTGGCAATTCTTTTCCAACCCAAGTCTCGGGCTCCAGCCCTCGCAAGGAGAAAGTTAATGATGGTGAAGCATTCGCCGCGACGCATTCTGCTATTTCTCGCCGCCACTACCTTGGCGATCACACTCGTACCCAAAGCGGCTCACGCCGGCGACGACCGCGAACCCTACGCCATCGGCCTGTGGGGAGACCTGCCCTACTCCACGGTGCAGGCCACGGTCGGCGTGCCGAACCTGATTGCCGACATGAACTCGCAGAACCTGGCCTTCACCGCCCATGATGGCGACCTGAAGAGCGGCTCCAGCGAATGTACCGACGCCGTCTACACGCAGGCCCTCGGATACTTCGGCTCGCTCAAGGCGCCCGCCGCGTTCACGCCCGGCGACAACGACTGGACCGACTGCGACCGCACCGCGGGCTACAACTCCCTGGCCCAACTCGACAAGGAACGCGCGCTCTTCTTCAGCACGTCATTTACGCTCGGCCAGCGCAAGCTACGTCAGCAGGTGCAGTCCACGCCGCTCTGCCTCGGCATCAGCGGGAATGTCCCGTGCGTCGAGAATCGCCGCTGGACCTACAACGGCGTGACCTACGCCACGCTGAACATCCAGGGCTCCTGCAACAACCTGTGCGACGTCTTCCCCGATCCGAACGAGTTCGCGGCTCGCAATGCCGCCGACATCGCCTGGATGCAGGACACCTTCGCGGAAGCAGCGAAGCGCCACTCGGCGGCGATCATGTTCATCTCGCAGGCCGACCCCGGCTTCGACGCGACCGACGCGACTCGCGGCCCGGTGCGCGACCCGCTGACCCTGGCCGAAACCGACGGCCAGCCCGACGGCTTCCAGTCGTTTCTCGTCGCACTGCGCGACCAGGTCATCGCATTCAAGAAGCCGGTCGCCTACGTCCACGGAGACTCGCACTACCTCCGCATCGACAAGCCGTTCCTCAACGCAACCGGCCAGCGCCTGGAGAACTTCACCCGCGTCGAGACCTTCGGCGACAACCAGGCCAACGGCACCAACGACGTGAACTGGCTGAAAGTATTCGTCGATCCGCGCAGCCGCGAAGTGTTTGCGTATCAGACGCAGATCGTTCCGGGCAATCGCGTGGCGGTACCAGCGCCCTAGCATCAGCCATTGCTATCGTTAGCAGAAGGCCCCGCTCGTCGGGGCCTTTTTCATTTGCCACGACTGTCGTGAAAGCGACGCTAGCGGGACATCGACGTCCTAACCAGACAAAATTCCACACGTCCAACCAATATGCTTCTCTGCTGGCTGAGGCGTGTTTTGGTTGCGTGGTGTCTATGCTCGAGTTTCGGCCTGAGCCAGAACTCGCCGGTCGAGCACTGGGAAGGTTCCATCCGGGAGGGCGGGCGAGCGTCCTTCTTCCAAATGGATTTCACGACGCCCTCAGCCGGGATCTACGAGATGCTCGGGCAGAAGATTCCCTTCGACGTGGTCAGCCACGACGGCAATCACATCGAAATCCGCACCCGAGAGAGCAAGCCTGCGATCTTTCGCGGCGAACGCCACGCGGACCGCATCACCGGCGAGGTCATCGATAGTCAGACCACCGCGCAGTTCTGGATGGAGCTCGAGCCGCCGCTGCCGCCGGCCAAGGATCGTGACGAAGCCTGGAAGCAGGATCTCGCCTACGCTGCCCGCAAGCTTCCCCAGCTTGACCGTAGCTTCACTCCCGCAACCCGAGCTCAATATTTGAAGCAAGTCGCTGCACTCGAGAGCCACGTCCAAACGCTCGACGACCCGCACCTGATGGTTGGACTCGCGAAGGCGGTGGCGCTGGCTGATAACGGGCACACACGGCTGTACCTGGTTCGCGCCCGCACGGTCGTTCGCCAATATCCCATTCGCGTGTGGTGGTTTCGCAACGAACTGCGCGTGATTCGCGCTACTCCAGAGCACAGCGACCTGCTGGGTTGTGAGGTGTTGAAGATCGGCACGCACTCCGCCTCGGACGCGTTCGAACGCGTAACCCCACTCTATTCGGGCAGCAAGACCTGGGCGCAGTACATGAGCACCTACACCTTGACGAGTGCGGAGATTCTGCGCGGCCTCGACCTGATCCCGGACATGAATCGTGCCAGCTGGACCTTCCGTTGTGCGAATGGCACTCGATCTGTCGATCTTGAACCCATGCCTCTGCAGCAAGCAGGATCACACGGTCGAGGCATGGCCGAACCTTGCACCGCGATCGTTCGAGCCGGAGCAGGGACTGGTTGGATTGCAGCTCTCCTCGGTGCCGCCCTACCTGAGCCATCTGGAAAAGAATTACTGGTTCGAAGTCCAGGGCGACTCCGGCGTTTTGTATTTCCAGTTCAATCGCTGCGCGGACCAGGCCGATGAGAAGATCAGCGAATTCGGCGAAGCGGTTGGAATCGGCATGGCGCGATCCCAAGGCGCACGCACTGGTAGTCGATCTGCGCTTTAATACGGGCGGGAATCTCGATCTCTCCAAGGACTTAATGACTCGTTTGCAGCAAGAGGCAGCCGGGCGACCTGTTTACGTGATCACCGGGCGCGCGACCTTCTCCGCCGGCCTCTACCACGCGGCGCAATGGAAGCAGTGGGGGAAAGCCACCTTCATCGGAGAACCGGTGGGCGACCGTCTGGACTACTGGTCCGAGGGCGGCAACATCAATTTGCCGAATTCCAAAATTGCTATTCATTTTGCGGATTCCTTCCACCGCTACTCCCACAAGGAGTATCCGGACCGAAAGCCCTACTTCGAAGAGCTGAGCATCGACTCGTTAGCGCCGGATGATCCCGTCATCCCCAGCTTCGCGGATTACGCAGCGGGGCGCGATCCCGCGATGGACATAGTTTTGCGTGGGCTTACAAAAGCAGCCAAAATCCGCTAGGGCCTTTCTTGGTCCGAATGTTCGTTCGGAACAGCAAACCTCAGCGGCTGAAGGCGCGATTTTGGGCGAACGAACGGCGTACGCTGGTGAGAAGGCCTGATTTCGCCAACGTTGTCCAATCAGCATTGTCAACATTAGCCTGGTGCTGACTATTCCGCTCGATTTGCTCAGCTTAGATGACAACTCGCTAGGTTGGTCGCCATCGTGTCGGGGGCCCTACAGACATGAAATGTGATACCTCGGCCGCTGCTTGCGAAACCCTTGAGAGTGCGCGCGGATTTGAGCAACGACGTGGCACGAGCGTTTGGCATGAGCGTGCACCACCAAGGACGGACGTTACGGTGGAATGCCTTCCTATGCAGCGGTGCCCATCCATCATTGTGATGCCATTCATCGAAAGCACGGTAGAGTTGTGGACTGTGAACACCTACGCCAATCTGTGGCGCTGCGTTGAATCTGCTCGCTACCAGGGCGGAGAAATGCCAAATTTCCGGACTGGTTTGAAACAGCGACTATGTCCGCAGTATTCAAGAACTGGCTCAACTCGGGATTGTCGAGAATTGCACGCAGCCAACGAGCCATGAAGCCGTGTCGAGCGCATCTTGAGTGTCGTCTCGCCAATTCGATCAAAGGGCTGTCGCACTCATGGCAGATTTCTCCTCAAGTACGAGGAAGACGAGTTGTGGCGCAGCATTGGCAGTCTCGCTTGCGCAAACTCGTCAATTGGCGTAACATCGCCATTGCACCAACGATGCCCATAGTAGACCGGCCAGAACCGAAGGTGCGTTCTCAGGCGGGGCGCGCGCAGATCATTGCGGATGCACTCCGACATCTTGGCTGCTGCCGAGCGCATGCAGGTCGATGAATAGCCGCGGGGAGTTTGAGACACTTATCAGCGGCTGAACCGCCAACCTCATTTTCTGCATTCGGCCCGACTGAAGCCGGGCCCTTCCCCAACCCGCTCAAATCCTGTACAATCTATGTTTTGCACACCTAGTTCCAAGAGATCTGGAGAGCAGTCCGATGGCACAAGTTTGTCAGATTTGCGGCAAGAAGCCGATGAGCGGCAACACGATCAGCCACGCGCACAACGTGAGCAAGCGGCGCTGGAACGTCAACCTGCGCCCCGTGCACGCCAAAGTCGGCGCGACCACCAAGCGCATGCGCGTCTGCACGTCCTGCCTGCGCAGCGGCAAAGTCGTCAAAGCCTAGCGAAACCGGAAAATCACAGCAAACACTAGAGAAGCGCGGAGGGAGTTTCCCGCTCCGCGCATTCGTGTGTCTAATAGACAACGTCAGCTGCCGCGATATCCGGCCGCGCGTGCAGCCATGAAAAGCAAAGCTCTCCTGTGGTCGATCCCTAATCCACGCGCAGCAGTTCAATATCAAACACCAGCGTCGCGTTCGGCGGTATTGCGCCCGGATAGCCGTCCTTCCCGTAGGCTAGATTCGGGGGGATGCGCAGCTGCCGTTTGCCGCCGACTTTCATCCCGGTGACGCCTTCTTCCCAGCCCGCGATCACCTGATGCGCGCCGATCCGGAACTGGAAGGGTTGGCCGCCGACGGAGCTGTCGAACTTCTTTCCGTTGGTCAGCCAGCCGGTGTAGTGCACGTGCACGGTATTTCCCTTGTCGGCCATGCGGCCGGTGCCGACCTTGATGTCCCAGTACTGCAGTCCCGAGGATGTCTTCGTGCCATCCCCCGTCACCTTGGTGGGACCGCCCGCAGCTGGCGCCTTCTGATCTGGCGTCTGTGCCAGCGCACAATGACGCCGCCATCACTAACCATGAGCACGAGCCAAGTACAAGCAAGCCGATACTTCATCATTCGAATCCTGTGTTCTCCGTGCTCTGGTAGCTTCAAGCCAGCGCGATCACATCAATCTCAACCAGAACATCCTTCGGCAGCCGCGCCACCTCGACGGTCGAGCGCGCGGGCGGCGCGCTGCTGAAGTAGCTTCCATACACTTCGTTCATCGCGGCGAAGTCGCCCATGTTCTTGAGAAACACGGTGGAGCGCACCACTTTCTCAAGGCTCGTGCCCGCAGCTTTCAGAATGCCGGACAGATTCTTGAGCACGCGATCCGTCTGAAACGCCACATCGCCCGAGACCAGCGTGTTGGTCACCGGATCGAGCGCAATCTGCCCGGAAACAAACACAAATCCATTGGCCCGAATGGCCTGCGAATAAGGCCCAATCGCCGCCGGGCCGTCTTTGGTAGCAATCACATCGCGCATGAGACCTCAGTCTCTCAGTCGTCGGTTGTCAGTCGTCAGTGAGGACCTTGAGCTGTTACCGCAATGGGTGTGACGCAAAGCGCGGTCAGCGGAAAGTCGGATTCTGGCGGAAGCCGAAACACGATTTCGTCGCAGTTCGGACTGCAAACTGAGCCGAACGACCATCGAGCCAAGAACTGAGAACCGGCTGAGACTGACGACTAGCGACTGCTCTAGATCTTCTGCAACCTCTGCACATCGCGCACGCCAGGAATCTTGCGCAGCCCATTAATGATCGTCTCGAGATGCTTGAGGTCGCTGATGTCGAGGATGATTTCGACCACGGCCTGGCTGTTGGCGGTGCGGGCTTCGATGTTGCGGATGTTCGATTTGGCGTCGCCGATCACGCCCGTGATCAGCTTCAGCATGCCGTAGCGGTCGTCGCAGAAAACGGTGAGCTTGACGGGATAAATATTGGGCGCCGATTCGTCTTTCGCCCAGGAGACGTCGATGCGGCGCTCGGGCTCGTACATCAGGTTCACGACGTTCGGACAACTCACGGCATGCACGGCGACGCCCTTGCCGCGCGTCACGTAGCCGACGATCCCTTCGCCGCGGATCGGGTTACAACATCGCGCGCGGTAGACCAGCAAGTCGCCCGAGCCCTTGACGGTGATGGCGTTGTTGTCTCCGCCGAAAACCCGCCGCACCACGCTGCTGACCGTCGATTCCGGTTCCCGGGCTTCACTCTCCGTCAGACTGTGGTTGGCAGCCGGGGTCAGTTTGGCCAACACCTGCCGGGCGGAGTACTTCCCGTAGCCGATCCCCGCCATCAGATCATCGGGCCGGCCCAGACCATAGTCCGAAGCAATCCGCTGGAACTCTTCGTCCTTCAATTCCTTCAGCGGGATCCGGTACTTGCGCGCTTCTTTCTCGACCAGCTTGCGCCCAATTTCGATGGCCCGCTCGCGCTGGTGGAGGTTGAGCCAGTGCTTGATCTTGTTGCGCGAGCGCGACGACTTCACGATGGCCAGCCAGTCGCGGCTGGGCTTGTGTCCGGGCTGGGTCAGGATCTCGACGATGTCGCCGCTATGCAGCTTGTGGCGCAGCGGCACCATGCGGCCGTTGACCTTCGCGCCCACGCAGGCGTGGCCGACTTCGGTGTGCACGGAGTAGGCGAAATCGATGGGCGTGGAATCGCGCGGCAGCACGACGACTTTGCCTTTCGGCGTGAAGGTGTAGACCTCTTCCGGATAGAGATCGATCTTCAGCGTCGAAAGAAATTCGTTGGGATCGGAAACGTCGCGCTGCCACTCGACCACCTGCCGCAGCCACGCCAGGCGTTGCTCGTCCTGCGCCGAAACCGCGCCGTCTTTGTATTTCCAGTGCGCCGCGATGCCTTCCTCCGCCATCTTGTGCATTTCTTCCGTGCGGATCTGCACTTCGAACGGCGTGCCTTCTTCGGTGATCACCGAAGTGTGCAGCGACTGGTAAAAATTCGGCCGCGGCATGGCGATGAAGTCTTTAATGCGTCCCGGCACCGGCCGCCACACGTTGTGAATGATGCCCAGCACGGCGTAGCAATCCTGCACCGAGCGCGTGATGATGCGCATGGCGTACAGGTCATACACCTGGTCGACGTTGATGTGCTGCCGCACCAGCTTCTTGTGAATGCTGTAGTAGCGCTTGGTGCGGCTCTCGACCTTCGCTGTGATCCCGGCTTCCTTCAGCTTGTCGCGGACGACTCCTTCGACGCGCGACAGGAAAGCCTCGCCCACCTTGCGCTGCGAATCGACCGCCTGCTTCACCTGCTCGTAGGCGATGGGATCGAGATACTTGAACCCCAGGTCTTCGAGCTCGCCGCGGATTTTGCCCATGCCCAGCCGGTGCGCGATGGGCCCGTAAATTTCCAGCGTCTCTTTCGCGATTTTCTGCTGGCGGTCGGGCTGAAGGTGCTCGAGCGTGCGCATGTTGTGCAGGCGGTCGGCCAGCTTGATGAGCACCACGCGGATATCGTCGACCATGGCGAGCATCATCTTGCGCAGGTTCTCGGCCTGCTGCTCTTCCTTGGTGGCGAAATCAATTTTGCTGATCTTGGTGACGCCTTCAACGATGTGCGCGACCTGCTCGCCGAATTCCTTGCGGATATCGACAATCGTCACCGAGGTGTCTTCGACCGAATCGTGCAGCAGCCCGGCCGCGACCGCGACCGGATCCATCTTCATCTCGGCCAGCACCAGCGCCACTTCCAGCGGGTGCACGAGATACGGCTCTCCCGAGGCGCGGCGTCTGCCCGGTGTGAAAGTGCAGGGAGTAGTCGTAGGCTTTTTTTACGATTTCCAGATCGTCGGTCGGCCGGTTGGCCTGCATCCTCTTCATCAGGTCGCGGAACTTCGTGACCGTGAGGACGTTGGTTGCGATCTGTTGGCGCAGCGTCGCCATGAAGGATTATAGCCGTGGGAAACCGGGTGCGACCAGTTACGGAAGCGTGATCCCTGAAGCCCCAGCCATTTACTGAATTATAACGGGCCCGTGTGGCGCGGACACTCTTGTCCGCGAAGGCCAGCAACAACCGAGGAATGGAGTTTCGCGAGCCGCCTAACGTTCTGGGTTATGGGCCGGGCTATCGGGCACGGACTGTGGAGCCGCCCGCGACTGGCTCTGATTGAGGGCCAGTGTTTCGGGCGTGAAATATCGGACGGTCACATCATCGGAGATATGACGAACATCACTGCCACCCGCCACTTTGATTACCGCGTTACTAGGAGTGAAGTAACGCACGGTTACATCGCTGCCGAAGTGTTTTATACGAACGCCCGAATCGGAGGAACGACGCCGCCCGGCGGATGCAACGTAGCCAACTGTCTGATATTCAAGCTGGGTGGTTAATGAGGCCGCAGGCGTAGCGGTTGCAGGTGTCTGGCTTGTTTCCGATGGCGGAGTTTGTTGCGTAGCCATGGTCGGCGCCTGCGCAGGTGGCGCAGCAGATGACATCGTCGCCGGCCGATCCGTGCACAGAATCCAGATGCAGACCAGGATGACCGAGGCCACGACCAGGCCCGAAATCCGTTTACGCTGATACACCGGAAGCTTGTACGCACGTGAGGCTGTGGGCGCCCAGCTTGTACGCGCGCACTCGGTTCATAGAAAGTATGGCGCGAGGACTAAGCCGCACCCGATCCAGCGCCGAACGTAAAACAATAGCCGGAGCAGGGACTTCTTCAATGGGAGGTGGCACGTGGGCCACTTCCACCGGCTCAATCCTGTCTGCAGCCTCCCGCGGAGGTGCGGGAAAATCTTCAATGACTTCCTCGACGACTGCCGGAGCAACTGGCGCGCTCTTCTGTACGACGGGCGCCTGCGACATCGCCTCGCCGATCAGTTTCGCCAGGATCCAGTACGTCCGAACTTCCTGGTCCAGAAACGAGTGGGGCTCATTAAAAAGGACCTGCAAGACACCGCCTACGAAGCGTCCGTGATAAATGGGCAAAATGAGCAGGGACTTCACGCCGAACTGACGGCATACGGCCGCCTCAATTCGGCTATCCGTCGTAGTGTCCTCGACGCGCAAGATTTCGGAGTTGATTTCCTTGGGGGCCCAGGTACTGAAGGTCGCCATGACGCGGCGTCCAATGTAGGAAGCAGCGCTGCCGCTGCCGGCTGTGTAGATCAGTTGATCGCCTTTCAAGCGACCCATGGCAACCCCGCTGGCATTTGCCACGCTGCGAGCCCATTCAGCGATCAGATGGGCGGCTCCGTCCACGTCGAGATGCCCCATACGGATGGATTTTTGCAGTTCGAGGATCGCCGTAAGGGACTGGCTCTTCATCCCGCTCTCTTGCACGGCGAAGGCGCTCGCCAATAGCTTTTGAAAGGACTCCCGGTCGAGGGTGGGATCGCTGCTCAACTCAAAACCCCTGTTCTGTGTAACTTCATAGAAAGACTGCCGGGCGGATAAAGGCATTTTACTCGCGCTCGCAGTCTTCCGCTTACCTTGCGAAGTGTCAATAGGGCAAACAACCAAGAAGCGCCTAGTCCACGCCCTGAGGAACGGCTCCTTTGCCCTTGAGAGGGCTGAAAGGCAATCACAGGGAGTTGTTTCCCCTACTTGTCCTCGAGCTTGAGGTGGAAGACTTTTGGGACCGCTTCCAGGATGCCGCTTTCGGAATCGGGCTTGGCCATCTCAGCCTTCAGGTAACGGCGTTGTTCGGCAGTGAGTTGGTGGACGACCTGCGTGGCGGCCTGCAGGCGAAACTGAGTGGAGTCGTAAATCGCGGCGGTGACGCCATCGACGCAGCGCTTCTCGAGCACCGGGTCAATGGTGTCGGCCAGCATGACCTCGTCGAACTTCATTGCATTGGACTGGAGCCGCTTGGCGACCATTTCGCCGTTCTCCCTGGCCTCGGAGATGATCTCAACGATACCGGCCTTCTGGTCGGGCGAAAGCTCGGTTGCGCCGGAGGGTGTTGCGGGCTCAGCCTTCGTCGTAGTCGCTGCCTGTGCGTGAGACTTTTCCTCGCGCTTTCCGGCATGACCGACGTCAATCTTATCGGCGATCTCGATGGTCATCAAGTCTTCGCCCAGTTCGAGTGGGCCTGAATAAGTTCTCCTTGCCGCGGGAAGAAGGTTGGGTGAGTCGGGATAATGCGAAAACACCGCAAGGCGCGGCTGCACCCGCGTAAAAATCTCTCCCGCCTGCTCGGGGGATGTGTGGTGGGCAATGATCGCCTCCACCTGCTGGGGACTTAGATTGCCGGGGTTTGAACGCATGTTCGTCGGGTCCATCGTTTCGTGGATCAATACATCTACGCCCTTGCTGAAGCGAGCCAGGTTCTCGGAAGGGCGAGTGTCGCCGGAAATCGCCACTGAGTGCCCCGCATAGTCCACGCGATAGCCGTAAGCCGGTTTCACCGGGCCGTGGTCAACCAGAAATGCAGTCACCTTCACGCCTTCGTGGTTGTACACCACGCCTTCCTGCACGTCGTGAGTGATTGCAGTAATGCCCGCGGCAGAAAAGTGTTCATCAACATCGCGACGGATATGGATGTCGAAGGCGAAGGCTTTCTGCAGGTTCGCCACCATGGCGCGCGTTCCTGCCGGCCCCCAGATCTCCATGGACTGCTTGCGTTGATCGCGCGCCGCCCATCCGCTCAGATAAAGGTCAGGAACATCAACAATGTGGTCAGAATGAAGATGCGTGATGAAGAGCTTATTGACGCCGGTGATCGGAATACCGGCCTGCGCGAGACGAAGCATCGTACCGCGTCCGCAATCGAAGAGCAGCGTTTGACCACCGGCTTCGACCAGAGTGCTCATCTGGTAGCGATTCAGTCGTACCGGCGGACCCGACGCGGTGCCAAGCAAGGTGACCCTGATGGTCCCTACTGGAACAGCGGACGGGCTCGCGGGGCGCGACTGCGCAAAGGCGACGGTCGCAAACGCGAAAAATAGGAATGCGACGAAGATGCGTGGACGCATGAACACTCCTTGGAGGCTGGTAAGTGTAGCAAAGGCCAGAAAGGCAGACAGCTGAACAGCGGAGGCACTAAAGGGATTTACTCAGCAAGAAACCCAGCGATGCGATAAGTAATCTGCGCAGTGTTGTGGATGACAGATGAGAAGCAAAAAAGACGCTCCCACGGGGGAGCGTCTTTTACTGGGACCTTCTACCTATTTGCAGCCGGGTAGTTTGAAGCTGCCGATCCGTGTTTGCCACGGAGCGGTATTCACTCCGAGTATTCCATCGATCTGGTAATACTCGTTGGTGTACCAGAACGTGCAGTCGTCGGGGTCGAGATTCAAGGAAGTGTAGTCGCCCCAGCGGTTGTTGGTGGTGATCTGCACGCCGGTCCCATCGATGAGGGTGGCTTCGCCCAGCGTCATCTGGCCGGCAGCGTCTCCGGCAAGCCTGCCGGTGTAGCGAATGCCCGGTTTCACGTTCACTGCATTCGAGACGCTGTACCCCGCAGCAATGTTCCCGGCCTTATCCATCGCGACGCTACCCATCCAGCGGTTCACGCCATCGTCGGGTGAGTACGTCCCTTGCTGGTACAGAGAATAGGTCCCATTCTTCCGCCGGATCTCGTACCAGCGGACACCCGCGATCTCATTGCCCAGCCCGCTTCCCCGTGCCACTACCGTTTGGTTTGTGACCATGGTCTGGTAGTTGCCGAAGTCGCGGAACGCCAGCCGGTAGGTTGGGCGCTGGCGCCTCGACAGGCTGTCCAGCCAGCGATTGCTGGCGACTCCGGGCTCTGGAATGCAAGAGCGGAAGCTGCTTCCCGGATTGCAAGTCATCACCGAGTTGAAGCTTGCGACCGGCAGCTGCGCCGCCAAAATGAACGAGGCGTCCACCGACTGCGGCTTCCACCGCACGTCGAGCTCGAAAACATTCAGCCCGTCGGAGGGCGCGCCATATCCGAAATTGTCATCCATGGTACCGACGAGCGGGGCAGCGTGGTTCGCATTGTTGCCGTTGTTGTTCGGGACGCGACCATCGATGTCAGCCGGTAACAATCCGTCGCCCATGAGGTAAATGGGGATGAGGTCTGAGTCGAGGAAGAACTTGACCGACCGCGCAGTCGGATCGCCTACCAGCATCTTCGCCTTTTCCAGCGCGTACACGCTGATGCCGTACTGCACCGTTGGCCCAAAGTCGCGCGAGGTCAGCAGATAGGAATCGTTCCAGACGCCATATTTCGGATAGTCGGGGAAGAAGAATAGGTCGCCAGGTTGCGTGGTTGCAAACGCATACCGGAAGTACGCGCCAGTCGGGTCACCGGTTTGCGAGATCGCGACGCAGTTGTAGAAAGGCTTTGTCGGATCGGATAGTCCGGAAATGGTGAACTGCGAGAGGATCCAGCGGTCTGCCTGGCGGTCGTACAGGACGACTGGATCACCCGACGTGTCGTCGCAGTCAGGCACCGCGAAGTTTGCCCACAGGCTGCCGATAGCCGTCGGTCCGGCCAACCTATTTCCGGCCTTGTCATAGACCGCAAATATAAGGTTTGCCATCTCCACGATGTGGTTGGGTCCCACGGCTGCGTTTGGATCGGGCGGGTTGACGCGCCCTCCGTAAATGTTGAAGTTGTCCTCATTGCTCACGCCTTCAAAGGTGAGACCAGGTCCAGAAATCGCCGCCATCCCGGATACCGCAGTCGCCGCCTTGCCTTGCAGCGCTCCGTCGCCTGCGAAGGGCTTCGCCGCGAGGCCGCCCAACTCAGTCTCAGGGCGGACCTCCTTCATGATCCCCCAATCGGTCCCTGCTGCGAGACCTGAAACAAGCGGCAGACTGCGCACTGGCTTAGAAATATCGAACGCTACCGCGCTGGAAATTTTCGGTGCTGGGGCTTTAAAGGATTGCTTGGCCGAAGCCATGCTAGTGAAGCCAAACAGCGTCAACATAAGAGTGACGGATAGGAATTTCATCGGTACTTCCTCCAAAACGAGATGACGAAACGGATGGGCGCGGGGTTTGGGCCGTATACGGAACCACGTGCAAAAGACGGCTGGTTCGAAGAAGTTGGGCCAAAGACTGTCGAACTGGCCGGGGAGTTTGTCGCTCGATTCTCTGCTGCCTCGGGAATGCTCGCAGGATATGTTCCCGCAGCCCAGCCTTTGTACTACCGTAAGTAGTAGGTGTCAACCGCTTTATCTGCTGGCGAAAGCAGGCGATCAGGAACCCACTTCAGGGGGCGATAGGCCAGCGCGCGAGCGCGCCTTCCAAGTGAGAATTAAATTCCCTGCACGACGCTGCTTCGGAGTGAGGACTGTGTCCTCCCGATGCGATTACGTGCATGTCGGCGTGAGGCAGTTCGCTTCGGATCGCGTCGAGTTCCCACGGTTCGGTACGAGGGTCTTGCGCTCCATGAATGAATGTGGTGGGAACAGCCAGATTCGAAAGTCTGCCATCGAAAAGGTCGCGTGGCCCTCCATTCGCCGAGCGGGCAATGTCGAGCCAGGCTTGTCCCTCGCTGCGCAGCAGTTGATTCCAGTGGGGCGCCGTGTTCTTTTTTCAGAATATCGGTAACGCGCCGGCCAAATGATTCGGGCTCCGAGGCCATGCTTTGAAAGAAGCTTCGTGAGCTGATCTTCTCGCGATCATAGTGAATCGCTTCCAGCACCAGGCCGATGCACCGCTCGGGCTCGCTGAGCCCGAGCATGGCGGCGATCACGGCGCCGTCGCTGTGTCCCCAAAAAATACATCGACGCACATTCAAGGCGTCCAGAAATTGCAGGGTCTCTTCAACTGCTTGCTTGTGCAGGTCCAGACCAAAGATGGCGGGTTTTGTGGAGCGCCCATAGCCTGACCGGTCGGGGATCAGAACGCGGAAATCCTGAATCGTTTGCGCCTGCGCATCCAGCGGGTAGATGTCGTATCCCCAGCCTCCGTGCAGAAATACCACGGGTACCCCTGATCCGGACTCGCGGTAATAAATTTCCGCAGGCCCACCGGCGAGGGGCGAATCACGCAATGTGACCAATGGCAAAGTCCACGTCCTCCGCAGGGGACAGATGCATCAGCCTAATTGATCGAATCATGACAGGAGAGGCCCCGCTTGCGCACGGTCATTTGCTTCTGCCCCAGTCGAACTCGCTGAACTGCTCGCGCAGGCGCGCCTTCAGCAATTTCCCAGTCGACGTATGCGGCAATTCCGCGAGAAACACAAATTCATCCGGCAGTTGCCACTTGGCAAACTTATCAGCAAGGAAGGTGCGCAGTTCTTCGTCGGAAACCTGCGCTCCATCCTTCAGCACTACACATGCCAGCGGACGTTCCGCCCACTTGGGGTGTTTAATTGCGATGACAGCGGCTTCCTTAATCGCGTGATGCCCGACCAGCGCGTTCTCCAGGTCGACCGAACTGATCCACTCTCCGCCCGACTTGATCAGGTCTTTGGTGCGGTCGGTGATTTTCATATATCCGTCTTCATCAATCGTGACCACGTCTCCCGTACGCAGCCATCCGTCCTTCGTCCACTTGTCTTGCTCTGCGGGAAGTTTGTAGTAGCCGGCGGCGATGAACGGGCCGCGGACCTGCAACTCGCCGAACGTCGTGCCGTCCCAGGGAACCTCTCCGTCATCACCGACCGCACGCATGTCCACCAGCGGCGATGGCAAGCCCTGCTTGGCGCGGATTTCGTACTTCCGATCCTCGGTCCAGTTCGCCATCTCGGGTTTGAGTGTCGAAGTCGTTGCGATGGGGGTGGTCTCCGTCATTCCCCACGGCTGGATGACATGCACGCCGAACTTGTCGAAGCGCCGGAAGAGACTTTCCGGGGCCGCCGATCCGGCAACCACAATGCGCATGCCCTCCACCAGTTTCCACCGCCCGGGGTGGCGCTCCAGGCACTCAATCACGCCTAGCCAGACGGTTGGCACTCCGCCCGTCAGGGTGACTCGCTCGCTCGCCAGCAAATCGAGCAGCGCATCGGATTGGAGATTGGGCCCGGGAAACACCGGCTTGCTGCCGTTCATCACTGCGGCATGCGGCAAGCCCCAGGCGTTGGCATGAAACATCGACATCGCTGGCAAGATTGTGTCCATCCGCGATACGGAAAAGCTATCCGGCAACGAAATCGATAGAGCATGCAGGACCAACGCACGATGCGAATACGCCACACCTTTCGGCTTGCCCGTGGTTCCCGAGGTGTAGCACATGGCGACCGCTGCGTTCTCGTCAACATCCACCAATGCGGGGCTGTCTGAACCTTGCGCCAGCAGCGATTCGTAGTCTTCATACTGGGAAGGCGTCGGCAATCCGCTGAACGGCACGACGATCACGCGTTCAAAGTGCATCTTGTCTTTGAAGCTTTCGTAAATTGGAAGCAGCACGTCATCCACGATCAACCAGCGATCCTGAGCATGGTTCGCGATGAACGCTAGTTCATCCGGATGAAGCCGCAGGTTGAGCGTATGGACCACGGCGCCTGCCGCTGGAATGCCAAAGTACGCTTCCAGATGGGTGGCGTGGTTCCACATCAATGTGGCTACACGGTCCCCTTGCCTGATTCCGGCCTGTTGCAGGCTCGATGCCAGGGCGAGTGACCTGCGATGCAGGTCGGCATACGTCGAGCGACGCAGAGTGTTGTCTGGCAAGCGGGAAACGACTTCAACCTTCGGATACAACCTGCCCACCCGCTCCAGAAGCGAGGTGAGGGTCAATCCGCACTGCATCATGGTTCCCTGCATACTTCACCTCCTGCAGAGTACCCACCAGATATCGCCTCGCGTCATCCTGGGCACTCGTCGGCGTGCGCATTGTAGCGTGGCCTGGCGTTCGGGTGACAAGTTGAATGAAGGTAAATGCACTCAAGTCGCGATCTCAATGTTCAATCCAACCCCACAGCTTTTGCCTGCAAGGAAAGGCAGGCATCCGTCGGCTTCAAAATCCTCATTTTCCAGAAGCCCGCTCTGCTACATTGGCGACCATGGCTCTCGACTCCCCCCGCGTTCTGGTGACCGGCGCGTCCGGCCTGATCGGTCGCGCGCTCGTTTCGTCCTTAAAGACTCGCGGCGTCGAAGTCACCTGCCTGGTGCGCGGAACACCCACTGCCTCCGACCAGATTCAGTGGGACCCAGCGCGGCCTCTTGCTCCGGAAAGTGTTTCGGGATTCGATGCAGTCGTTCACCTTGCAGGCGAGAGCGTTGCCAGCCGCTGGACAAACGACAAGCGCGCGAAAATTCGCGACAGCCGTGTCACCGGTACCCGCACCCTGGCGCACGCGTTGGCGAAAGCCACCAAGCGCCCTCGCGTCCTGGTTACGTCCTCTGCCATTGGCTACTACGGAGATCGCGCCGACGAGGTGCTGAACGAGAAAAGCGCACCGGGCACGGGATTTCTTGCGGATGTTTGCCGCGAGTGGGAAGCAGCGAGCCAGCCGGCCGGGGACGCTGGCATCCGCACCGTGCAGATCCGCACCGGTATCGTGCTTAGCGCCGAAGGCGGCGCCTTGAAGAAGATGCTGCCGCCGTTTCGCATGGGCGTTGGCGGGCGCCTGGGCTCCGGCCGCCAGTGGATGAGCTGGATTCACATCCACGACATGATCGGAGCCATCCATCACATAATGAAGACCGATCTGCTGCAGGGCCCCGTGAATTTCGTTGCGCCCAAGCCTGTAATGAACGTCGAGTTCACCGAGACGCTCGCATCCGTGCTAAAACGCCCGGCAATTTTCCCAGTCCCGGCGTTTGCGATCAAAACGCTTTTCGGACAGATGGGGGAGGAAGTCCTGCTGGCAAGCCAGCGAGTGGAGCCAGCCCGCCTGGTGACCAGCGGGTATCCCTTTCAGTGTTCGGATTTGCGGAAGGCCCTGGAAGACGTGCTGAATGGATAGGGCGAAACCCGTCCTCAAGCGCCCCTTGTCTGCCATCGCTCTCAGTGAAGTCCGGAAGGATTATTGAAGGGTTGCGTAGCTGGCGGTGTCGATTCGTCCGACCTCCATGTGAAGGAGCAGCTTTCTTGCAGGCCCGCGAGTTGTGACCCTGAGCCTGGCGTTCAGCGCGACGAACCCGGGAGAGACCGCCACAAGCCGATAGTCGCCGGGCCTGATCTGCTTCATTTCGACGTGTCCGTCCTCATCGCTGAGCGCCGTGGCCACCAAAGTATGGCCTTTCTCTGTAAAAAGGCCGACGCAGACCTGAGACATCAGGGCTCCTGTAGGGTCAGATGCCGTCGCAATGATTGTTCTCACCTTGAGCAGGCCGTAATCAATCATGTTCTTATCCTGATACTTGAGGGGGCAGGACTTCGACTGTTGCGCCGAAGCGCTGATGGGAAGGCATAGGGACAAAGCCCCGACAAGAGCGGCGATACGATTACATTTGTTCATTCTGAAGGTGGTGAAGCCGGACGAGAACCACCCCACCACTATTCTTCTTCTTCCTTCACTTCGCCGCGCTCGGCCTTGGCCTTCTCGATGATCTTTTCCTGCTGCTGCGCCGGGACCACGTCGTAGTGATTCATCTCCATGTTGAAGCTGCCGCGGCCCTGCGTCATCGCGGTCAGATCGACGCCGTAAGTCAACATCTCCGACATCGGCACTTCCGCCTTCACGACGGTATTGCCGGCCTTGTTGTCCATGCCCTGGATGCGGCCGCGCCGGCTGTTGAGATCGCCCATGATGGCGCCGGCAAATTCGTCGGGCACCGTGATCTCCGCCGACATCACCGGCTCGAGCAGCGTCGGCTTGGCGACTTCCATGGCTTTCTTGAACGCAATGCGTCCGGCCATCTGGAACGACAAGTCGTTCGAATCGACATCATGGTAGGAACCATCGTAGAGGCTCACCCTGAAATCGACCACCGGGAACCCAGCCAGATAGCCGCGCGCCGCGGCATCGCGAATGCCTTTTTCAACGGCAGGAATAAAGTTTCTCGGGATGGCGCCGCCGAAAATGTCGTTGACGAACTCGAACTCGCCACCGCGCGGCAGGGGCTCCATCTTGATCTTGCAATCGCCGTACTGCCCGTGGCCGCCAGTCTGCTTCTTGTGTCGGCCCTGCACGTCGGCCTTCCCGCGGATCGTTTCGCGATACGGCACCTTGGGCGCCTTCAGGTTGACCTCAGTGTGGTAGCGCCTCTTCAGCTTCGACACAACCACTTCAATGTGCTGCTGGCCCGTCCCCGCGATCAGGAATTCCTTGGTCTGCGGATCGCGGAAGAATCGCAGCATGGCATCTTCTTCCATGAGCTTGTGGATACCGGGACCCAGCTTGTCTTCGTCCGCGCGGCTCTTCGGTTCGATCGCGAACGTGATCGCAGGCTCGGGCAGCGCAATTCTCGGATACTGAATGGGCGCGTTCTTGTCGCCGAGCGTATCGCCGGTCAGGGTGTCGCGAAGCTTCGCAACGGCCCCGATGTCGCCCGCGTGCAGTTCATTGACGGGCGTGGTGGTTTTCCCCTGCATCACCCAGATGTGTGCCAGCTTCTCCTGCGAGTTGCGTGTGAAGTTCTGCACGGAAGCGTCGTTCTTCAGAACGCCGCTGTACACCTTGAAGTACGAAATTCGCCCGGCGAATGGATCAGAAACGGTTTTGAAAACAAATAAGGAAAGCGCGTCAGAATCCGCGACATGCCGCTCGGGCGCCTGCCCGTTGCTGCCGGCAACTCCGTGCAGGGCGGTGTGCTCCGTTCCGGCCGGTGTGTAATCGACCAGAAAGTCCATCAGCTTGTCGACGCCAACGTTCCCCAGCCCAGACGTAAACAGCACGGGGAAAATCTTGTCTTCGCGAATCGCGTCGTGCAGCGCAGGAATCGAGATGTTCTTCGGGGATGGTCCCCTTCTCGAAGAACTCCTCCATCAGCTTGTCATCGCCCTCGGCAACCAGTTCCACCAGCTTCTCGTGCGCTTCCTGTGCAGCCGCCGCAAGATCAGCCGGAATTTCGCTCTCCTTGCCCTTGCCGTTTCCGCCCAGTTCGTACGTGTAAGCCTTCATCTTCACTAGATCAACCACGCCGGTGAAGCCCTTCTCCTTGCCGATAGGGAATTGCAGCGGCACGACCGCTCGTCCAAAAGCTGCATTGAGCGACTCGAGAACGCGCGTAGCATCGGCGCGATCGCGATCCATGCGGCTCACCACGATGACGCGGGGCAAATTGATTTCTTCCGCATATCCCCAAACGCGCTGCGTGACGACTTCGACTCCGGCCACGCCGTCGACCACAACCAGCGCGGCTTCCACGACGGGCAGCACGGTCTTGGCTTCGTTGACGAACATGTTGAAGCCGGGTGTGTCGAGAAAATTGAGCCGGGTCTTGCCCCACTCCGCGTAAGCGATGCCGGTGCCGACCGACATTTTGCGGGCGATTTCTTCTTCGTCGTAGTCGGTGGTGGCGGTGCCGTCATCGACGCGGCCCATGCGCGGGGTGGCGCCGGCCGTGAACAGGGCGGCCGAGACGATGGAAGTTTTACCAGCATGACCGTGGCCGACGAGCGCCACGTTGCGGATGTTTGCTCCTTCGAAGACTTTCACGGGTTCACTCCGGGAATCAGTCGTCAGTCTTCAGTCTTCAGCGCCGTCACAGCTCGGACATGGATGAGGAGTCCGGCGAAGAAAGGATGAGGACTGCAAAGGCTGGGCAGACATTGCCTGCCAAAACTATGGATGCTACCACGCCGCAACTTGGCGTCTCAACCCGGGAGTGCGCTTTCGCGCGACGCCGCCGGGCCAATCCGGAACAGCCCCAATCCGTTTGTGCTTCTGGGCCGTATCTACAAACCGAGGGGCGAAAATCCCCCGAAAACTTCAACTCAGAGGCAGAGCACAAAATGAAAAAACTGATTCCATTTCTCTATTTCCTGTTACTGAGCTTCGCGCCGGTCGCGCCAGTGTACGCAGCCGCACCTCCGCAGGCCGCGGCGCAGGGCCAGAAGACTCTATACCAGCGCCTCGGCGGATACGACGCGCTGGCCGCCGTCAGCGACGACTTCCTGGGACGCCTGGCCGCCGATCCCTCGCTGGGCCGCTTCTTCGTCGGACTCAGCACCGATTCAAAGATCAAGGTCCGCCAGCACATCGTCGACTTCCTGTGCGTGGCGACAGCTGGCCCCTGCAAATACACCGGCCGCGACATGAAGACGGCCCACACCGGCCTGGGCATCACCGACGCCGATTGGAATCAGATGGTGAAGCTCTTGGGCCAGACGTTCGACAAATTCAGCGTCCCCGAAAAAGAACGGGCTGACGTAGTCGGGGCGCTAGCGGGACTTAAAGCCGACATCGTGGGCCGGTAGTTCGTGGTCAGGGAGGCTGCAGCCTAGACCAAACCAAGCCTCGAAGAGCCGATCGGTCTCGTCGGCTTGGACAGATCAGCCCCACGAATCGACTGCTGTCCAATTAAAAGGGTTCGTATCTTAAGGGGTTCGTATCAGGGCGCGAAGGGTTCGTATCAGGGCGCGGCTTCAGCCGCGCCGCCCCATCCCAGAACAGGAGGCCCCTTTAGGGGCTGTCTTTCCCGCGCCCCGATCCCTAAGGACGACGATGTAAATGTTGAGTAACCATTACCGACCGGGGTTGTATTGGGTGGAAAACTACCCTATTCTTAAACGAGCTGCTGCTCCGTTCAAGTCGCGAAAGCGACCATCGCATGTGGGGGATGAACGGACGCGCAGCAGGGCTCCCCTCTTGGTATCCTGAAAACATGATTCGCTGGACCGCCAAATTCTTGTTGCTGGTCTTGCTTGCGGGCACCTTCGCCCCAATGGCAGCCGCCTATTCGATGGCTCCAAGGCCGTCGGATGCGCCCATGCCCGCGGATCATTGCCAGCGCAAACCAGTGGCCGCCCCCGCTATGGCCGGATGCCATCACCACGCAGCCGCGACGCCCGCCGAGCCCGCGCGCGCTCCCTTAGCTGTGCGATCGGGAAACTGCTGCGACGGCCACGAATGCTGCCGGTCGATGGTTCGCTCTCTTTCCGTCAACGTCGGCCCGCGCCCAACTTTCACGGCCATTGAACGAACGCAAGATCACGTGGCCCCGCAACACACTTCATTCCTCAACCGCGACTTCGTATCATCCCACTCGGTTCGCGGCCCTCCAGCGCTGTAACCAACCTTTCCTCACGCGAGTTTCCCCAACGAGATTCCTGGTACGCGACTGGGACTAAACCCGCCGCCCCCTAGAAGTTTCGAACTCGCCCCTGGGTTGTTGTGAACAGCTTGTTGAGGGCATATGAGAACGCTATTTCGGATTGCACTAGGTTCGGCGTTGCTGCTGTTTTCCGCCATCGCCGGAGCGACCATCTTCGGATCCATCCACGGTTTGATTCACGATCCGCAGCACCGTCCCGTGGAAGATGCCAAGGTCAAATTGCAGGCGATCAACTCCGACTGGTCTCAAACCGCAGCCAGCGATCACGCGGGAGAGTTTTTGTTCGAGAACGTGCCGCTGGGCGAGTATCGCGTCATCGTGGAAGTGCCGGGCTTCGCCACCGAGGAGCAGAAAGTCGTTCTGACTTCAGGCCGAGACGCCAAGCCGCACTTCTCTCTGACCGTCGCACACGCAGCCGAGACCGTCGAGGTACAGGACATCTCCCCTTCCGTGAACCCGGAATCTTCGACCAGCACCAACATCGTGAGCCGCGACTCGATCGCCCGGACACCGGGCGGCGACGGAGCCAACAGCCTCGCCATGATCACCGACTACACGCCGGGCGCGTACATGGTGCACGACCAGCTGCACATTCGCGGCGGCCACCAGGTGTCGTGGCTGCTCGATGGCGTCCCCGTGCCCAACACCAACATCGCGTCAAACGTGGGACCGCAGTTCGATCCGAAGGACGTCGACTACCTCGAAGTCCAGCGCGGTGGCTACAACGCCGAGTACGGAGACCGTACCTTTGGAGTGTTTAACGTCGTCACCCGTTCCGGCTTCGAGCGCGACCGCCAGGGCGAACTCGTCCTCGGCTACGGCAGCTACAACAACACCGACAACCAGATCAGCTTCGGCGATCACACCGAACGATTCGCGTGGCTGGGAAGCCTTTCGGGCTACCGCACCGACCTCGGTCTCGAGACGCCGACCGTCGACGTGAAGCACGATCTGGCCGCGGGGCTCGGCGGATACGGCTCGCTAATCTTCAACAAGTCTCCCAACGACCAGTTACGCCTGGTGACGTCGGTCCGCGGCGATCACTACCAGGTGCCCAATACGCCGGAACAGCAGACAGCCGGGTTCCACGACGTCGAAAACGAGCGCGATGCCTTCGTCAATTTCTCGTGGCTGCATTCGATCAATCCGAACACGGTGCTCACGGTCTCGCCCTTCTATCACTTCAATCGCGCGCATTACGTTGGCGGATACGACGGCGTCCCGGATTCCCAGGTAGTGATCCCGCAGGATGATCGCGGTTCGAACTACGTGGGCGGAGTCGTTTCGCTCACGTACCGGCGCGGCCGCCACAACGCCAGCGCTGGAGTGCAGGTGTACGGGCAGCATGACAACCAGTTCTTCGGCGTGGTGCACGAGCGATGGCAGCAATTCACCGATCGCCGAGCGCGAAACCATGTGGGGCAATACGCAAGCCCTGTTCCTGCAAGATCAGTTCAAGTTGACGCAATGGCTCACGCTCAACGGCGGCGTGCGCCTCACGCACTTTGGCGGCGGATCGCCCGCCGGGTCGAACCTGCCGCGCGTGGTCGATAACGCCGCCGACCCGCGCATCGGCGCAGCCTTGCAGATTCCAAAGCTGCATTGGGTGGCGCGCGCTTTCTGGGGACGCTACTACCAGCCGCCTCCACTGCTCACGGTCTCAGGGCCACTCATCGAAGAGTGCAAAGTCTCGGACTGTCAGTTCCTGGCCCTGCATGGCGAGCGCGACGAGCAGCGCGAATTTGGCCTGACGATTCCGCTTCGTGGCTGGACGTTCGACGTCAGCAACTTCCGCACCGGTGCGAGAAACTTCTTCGATCACGACGTGCTAGGGAACTCCAACATCTTTTTCCCCGTGACGCTCGAGCATGCGCGCATTCGAGGCTGGGAAGTCACCGGGGCATCGCCGCGCATCGGAGGCGTGGCGTCCTGGCATCTCGCGTACTCGCACCAGTACGCACAATGGAATGGCTTGATCACGGGGGGACTAGTGGGCGATGGCGCCTGCGACCTGCCAATCTGTACGCTCGATCACGATCAGCGCGACACGCTCAGCACGGGAGTGAACCTGACTCTGCCGAAAAAACTATGGACAGCGTTCAACGTCAACTACGGCTCCGGATTCCTCGACGGCGAAGGCCCCGGACATCTTCCGCCGCACACGACCGTGGATTTCTCGGTAGGCAAGCAGTTCGGCGAAAACTGGAGCCTGCGCTGCAGCGCCCTCAACATCGGCAACAATCACTACATGCTCGACAACAGCAACACCTTCGGCGGAACACACTTTGCGAATCCAAGGGAGTTGTCGGTCCAGTTGAAATACCGCTTCCGGTTTTAAGAAGAAGAAAATCTCAAAACGCAGAGGGCGCAGAGACAAGCCGCAGAGTTCACAGAGAAAAGCTTATGAATTCTTCTTCGCGTGCATTTACGGATCTTCCTTAGATATCTCGCCATTTAAGCTTTTCTCTGCGTCCTCTGCGGCCGTTCTCTGCGCTCGCTGCGTTTTAAGACTTTGCAAGCCGTAACTCCGCCTCACCCATTGACCACTCTTGCAATAGCCGCCCGCAGTTCGTCATACATCACCGCCCCGGGATGGTAATACGCAATCTTTCCCGAGCGATCGATCAGCACCAGAGTCGGTGTGGTGCTTGACCCATAAACATTGAAATTCTCTTTGCTCACCGGCACAGGCGCATTCTGCAATCCCGAGTAATACTGGTCCCACACCTTCTTGATGTAAGCCAATTCAGCCTGCGGCGTGGCGTTCTCACCGCCCGCAGCGTATCCGTAGCGCTGCGTGGGCGCAATGATGGTCAGGTCTTTGAACTCCGAGTGCAAGCGCGCCAGGATCGGCGATTCGCCTTTGCAGTCCATGCACCAATGCGCCCAGAAAAACAGCAGCACGGGCGTGCCCTTCAACTCCGCCAGCGACGGCGCCCGCATACTAAGAAATTCCCCGCCGCGCAGCGCAGGCGCCGGTTGTCCCACGAACGCCAGCAGGTTGAGATTCTTATGAATACGCGGTGCGATCGAAGTCCCGCCGTAGGTCTGCAGAGCGCGGCGCAGCAACGCGATGCCCTGCGTCTTCTGTCCGCGGCCCGCCAGCGATAGAGCCTGCACTTCAAGCGCAGCGCCCACTGCGGTCGCCATCTGCTCGTCGGAATCGATTGGATGTTTCTTCAGAACGGGCGCAGCCAGCGTCAAAGTCTGCCGGGCGTAAGTGTCGGCCTGGGTGTACTGCTGCATGGAGAGCGCAGCGCGCCCCATCCACGAAAGCGCCTCGAGATATTCCGGAGTCACACCCTTCGCGGCCTGGTAGCTCTTGAGTTGCGATTCAGCGCCCGAGAAATTCGACTGGGCAAGCGACTGCCGAACATCGTCGACAATGCCGCCGAAGGCGGAGGCAGTAAGAATCAGAACAACGGCAAAGAAACGCCAGACTCCATCACGACAACGCATTCCATCATGATGTCCGGGAATGAAAGAAGTGGCAAGCCCGGAGCGTTTAGAAGAAAGCTGAACAGTTGGTAAGTGTTGATGCGAGCTTTTCGTAGCGCCGGCGTCCCGCCGGCAGTCGCGAGGGCGTCTCGCCCTCGCAAGCGCAGCGACATCCTCCGCCAAATACAAAGGGCGGCTTCGCAGCCGCCCCTCGATTCGGTTTTTGACCTGGAAAGTGGTTTAGATCGCCTTGACGTTCTCGGCCTGCCAGCCCTTCGGGCCTTTGACCACGTCGAACTGCACTTGCTGACCTTCTTGAAGGCTGCGGAATCCACCGGCTTGGATCGCGGAGAAGTGCACGAATACATCTTCCCCGTTCTGGCGGCTGATGAAACCATAACCCTTTGCGTCGTTAAACCACTTTACTGTTCCTGTTTCCATGGTGTTGCTTTGTTCCTTTTACTTAGATGTTGCGCTGAAGTTTTTCGCAGGACTGGTGCAGGCAGGTCACGCCGGTAAGCGGAGAAACTGCAGAGTGCATAGAGCCGCAAAAATCAAACGCACTTGTATTGTACGTTATATCCCTCAGAAATACCTAAGGTTTTCCACCGTAGCCAATATATGCTTTTCTTATCAATGAATTACAAGCGTTGTCGGCGATCATGAAGGCCTCGAAGTTGGCCCACGGGGCAACCCGCTCCCCATGAACAATGCAAGTTGACATTCTTCTCCAATGTGTGTACATTGTACGTACTAGTTGCGCCGTTCGACCGCCAATGAGAATGAGGAGTGCAATGTCACCAATTGCAGCGGCAAAAGATTGCCGGATTGATCTTCGCACATCGAAGGACACAAAGTCCTTTCTCGAGCGCGGCGCAAGGATGAAGGGACAGAACCTTACAGACTTTGTGCTTTCAAGTGCCCAGGAGAAGGCAGAACTGGTCTTGGCCGACCAAACCGAGTTCGTGATCTCCCAAAATAAATGGGATGCATTCGTTGCCGCTCTCGACAAGCCTGTGACCAGGCGTGAACGTTTAGCTCGATTGATGTCTGAGCCGTCGATCCTTGACCGGGAATAAGCCTGCGCTTTCCGTCGTCGAGCCATTAAGCAAGGAACATCTGCTTGACGGTTTCGATTGCGGAAAGCATCCATCCTTGAATGAGTGGCTTAAGCGTTTCGGTCTAACCAGCCAGCAATCAAATTCCGCTCGCACCTATGTGGTTCATCGCGAACGACGCGTCGTGGGCTACTACTCTCTCTGTCCGTCCAGCGTGAAGAGGGAAGATGCATCAAAGCGAGTCGCGAAGGGTCAACCGGCACATCCAATTGGTGTCGTCTTGCTGGCCCGGTTGGCGGTGCACAAAGATGAACAGGGCCAAGGCTTGGGAAAGGCCTTGCTGAAGAATGCGCTTCAGCGTGCTCATAACGCGGCAACGGAGATCGGCGCGCGCGCTGTGCTTGTCCATGCGATCGATCAGCAGGCGAAGGATTTCTACAAACGGTTCGGCTTCGAGGAATCTCCCGTAGGCGACCTCCAGTTGATGTTGCTCATGAAAGATCTCGAGACGGCACTAAAGAGCCGGCCACCCGGCGCGGACTCGCAGGGGCCGATTTAAGCAGAAGCTACGATCGGCAGAGTAAGCCGCCGCAACAATCGCGAGCTCCGGAGCGCGACACACCGCGAGGCGGGCGTAAGCCCACGAGGTCGACGACGAACCGCGAAAATCACGGGCTACGACTGGGTCGCTGACGACTAGCGACTGACGACTAGCGCCCCTACTCCTTCTTCATCGTGTCAATCAACTGAAACAGCTGCGTCCGATCCACCACTTCCACGAACGGCGTCCCCGTATGTTTATTGCTGACCACGTAAAGGGTCGGCGTGTGCTGCAGATTCAACTGAGTTCCGGCCGCCTTATCCGCCTCAATCAACTTCGCCAGCTTCCCGTCCGGGTCGACCACGAATGGCAGAGTGATCTTGTGTGAGGCGGCATATTTTTCCGCAAATGGCCGCAGCGTGTCTTTGGTGATTTCAATCTGATGCTTGAACACCGTGTCCCGAAAGTCATTCCCCAGCACCTTCGAATGCGTATCGAAATAGCGCGCGAAAATCGCGGCGTCGTAGGCCCACGGGTGCATAGGAAGAGGGAAGTCGTGGCGCACGACTGGGATCTTGTAGGTGCGCGAGGCTTCCTCAAGTAGCGGTGCGGCGCGCGCGCAATCCGGACACTCCAGATCCTCGAAGATCACCAGCGCGACAGTCGCGCCCTTTGGCGGCCGCAGGGCCGGATGCACAGGCTGGGACGCGGTTTGCGCAGAAGCATACGCAACCATCAGGCACAAACTAACGGTAGCTAAGAGCAGTTTTTTCATAAAGATGTTTTGATGCAACAGCAAGGGGACGCTGCTGCCTTGGCTTATGTCTATGGTACTCGAACCAGGGTCACGGAGGTAAGTTCGTCGAGAACCACAAATACAACAGGGCGGCGTTAGCCGCCCTTGCGACAATTTTCGACTGTAGGGACTTGTCGCTGCCGAACTTATCGCGCGCTGACGGTCGCCTGCGACGCCATCATCGACGAAATAGTTTCCAGAATCGACTCGATGCTGCGCCCGGTATCGGTGGCGGCGTCGACGTACGGATGGCGCCCGCCATCGGCGTGCAGCACCAGGACGCGCAAACCTTCGTGAGCCTTTTTCACCATGTACGGCAGGTGATGACGGTCGTTGCGCGTAAGCGTCGGTCCCAGAATCACGAGATCGAAGGAGCCCTTCTTGAGCTGTGCCTCGATTTCCTTGCGGCCCACGGCCGTCGTGACCTGATGCCCGGCTTTCTGCATCGAAGCGGCCTGTTCTGTGACTACTTCCTGATCGCCTTCCCCGTAAAGAATGTTCAGTTTGAACGAAGATTTCGCCATACGATGAGCCAAATTCTTCCTTTCCCCTGCACTTCACGGTAGCAACGGGAGAACGGCGCGAGTAGGTCACCGAAGACATGAGACCACCGGACTGGCACGAGAGTCTTGCTATGTCATCGTCCCCGCTCAGCGTTTGACCGGCTTGGGAGCGTCCGATAAACTCAAGAGTTTCAGCACAGTACGAGCACTCATCATGGCGGATAACATCCATATCAACCTTCCCGACGGCAGCACCAAAGAAGTTCCCAAAGGCACCACCGCGCTCGACGTCGCCAAATCCATCAGCCCCCGGCTGGCCGACGCGGCCCTGGTCGCCAAGACCAACGGCGACCTCATCGATTTGACCAAGCCGATCGAGAAGGACACCACTCTCCGCATTCTGACCGAAAAGGATCCCGAGTCCCTGCAGGTCTACCGGCACTCGTCCGCTCACCTGCTGGCGGCGGCAGTCCTCGAATTGTTTCCGGAAACCAAGCTCGGTCATGGCCCAGCCACCGAGAGCGGATTCTTCTACGACTTCTACCGTCCGACCGCCTTTACGCCTGAGGACCTCGAGAAGATCGAAAAGAAGATGCAGGAACTGGCGCAGCAAAACATTCCCTACGCGCGCGAGTTCTTGCCACGCGAAGAGGGCCTGGAGAAGTTCAAGGGCGAAGGCGATTTCATGAAGTGCCATTTCATCGAGCAGTTCACCCAGCCCGATGAAAAGATCTCGATCTACAAGACTGGCAAGTTCCTCGATTTCTGCCGCGGGCCGCACATTCCGTCGACGGGCAAGATCAAGGCATTCAAGCTGCTGAACATCGCCGGCGCGTATTGGCTGGGTGACGAGAAGAATCCGCAGCTGCAGCGCATTTACGGCACTTCGTTCTTCTCGAAGAAAGATCTCGACGCCTACCTGAACTCGATCGAGGAAGCCAAGAAGCGCGACCACCGCGTGCTCGGCCAGCAACTCGATCTGTTCTCGATCCAGGAACTCGCCGGGCCCAGGCCTGATCTTCTGGCATCCGAAGGGCGGCATCATCCGCAAAGAGATGGAAGACTGGATGCGCAACGAGTACATCAAGCGTGGCTACTCGCTGGTGTACACGCCGCACGTCGCGCGCCGCCAGCTCTGGCAGACCTCAGGCCACGAAGGCTACTACGCGCAGAACATGTTCGACATCATGGAGCTCGACGATGCGGAATACCGCATGAAGCCCATGAACTGCCCGTTCCACATCCTGATCTACAAAGACTCGCTGAAGTCCTATCGCGACCTGCCCGTCCGCCTCGGCGAACTCGGCACCGTCTACCGCTACGAGCGCTCGGGCGTGATGCACGGCTTGCTGCGCGTCCGCGGCTTCACCCAGGACGACGCCCACATCTTCTGCACGCCCGACCAGATCGAAAGCAGAGATCGCCGCCTGCGTCGAGTTCGCGAAAGACGTTCTGAAAGATTTCGGCTTCGACAAATTCCAGACCGAGCTCTCCACCTGGAATCCCGACGACCGCAAAAGTTTCGTCGGCAGCGAAGAGCAGTGGACCATGGCGACGCACTCGCTGGAAAAAGTTCTGAAAGAACTCAACATCGAATACAAGACGATCCCCGGCGAAGCCGCCTTCTACGGCCCGAAAATCGACATCAAGCTGGTCGACGCGATCGGGCGGCTCTGGCAACTCTCCACCGTGCAGTTCGACTTCAACCTGCCCGCAGCGCTTCGAACTCGAGTACGTCGCCGAAGACGGCTCGCGCAAGCAGCCGCTGATGGTCCACCGCGCACTGTACGGATCAATCGAACGCTTCTTCGGTGTCCTGATCGAACACTACGCGGGAGCCTTCCCGGTCTGGCTATCACCGGTGCAGGCGGTAATGATCCCGATCTCCGAGCGCCACGCCGACTACGCCAACAAAGTCGCGGCCCAGTTGAAAGCTGTAGGCGTCCGCGTCGAAGTCGACGCTCGCAACGAAAAGATGAACGCAAAGATCCGCGAGCACGCGATGCAGAAAGTGCCCTTCCTGCTAGTAGTCGGAGACAAAGAAGCGGAAGCAGGCAAGGTGAACGTCCGCACCCGAGGCAAAGAAAAGACCGAAGACATGCCGACGGCCGACTTCGTGGAGAAAATTCGCACCCTGATCGCAGAGAAAAAATCTACGCTATAGGCGGTATGAATTCTAA
Source organism: uncultured Acidobacteriota bacterium (assembly GCA_963745435.1). Classification (GTDB taxonomy): domain Bacteria; phylum Acidobacteriota; class Terriglobia; order Terriglobales; family Acidobacteriaceae; genus Gp1-AA133. Next base: position 308,895 of record CAVUXK010000020.1, read on the forward strand.
CGATGGAGCGACGGGCATCCTCGCCCGTCGGGCACGACAGTTACCGTCGGAACCGGGAGATCAACGCCAGCACAACTGTGAGCACCACGCTCAGAAGAATCGAAGTCGCTAGCGGAAAATAGAAGACCGTATTCTTCCCGCGATAAACAATGTCCCCCGGCAATTTTCCCAAAGGAAGATGGGCCTTCCCCAACAGCATCACCACCACCCCAACGCCAACGAGTAGCCCGCCAACAACAACCAGCACTTTCCCCAAATCGGTCATACTCAAAGTCTAGTCCCCAGAGCCCGAACCCCAACCGTAGCGCCGGCGTCCCGCCGGCAGTCGCGAGGGCGTCCTCGCCCTCGCCATGCGGGCAATAGACTTTATCCCGCAAAGTACTTGACCTAACCAAAGTAGGCACCTATCCTGACCACGCAATGCCCGACCGCCAACCGCACCGCCTGCGTCGTCCCCTGACGCGGCGTCCTCCGCAGCGCGCCCTCGACGACCTCCGCTACATCCGCGAAACCATGGAGCGCTCCTCAGCCTTCACGGCCACCTCCGGCGGAGGGCAGATTCTCATGGGCGCCACAGCACTCGCCGCCGCCGCACTCGCCGCTCGCCAGCCGAGCCCGAACCAGTGGCTGGCTGTCTGGTTAGCCGAGGCGGTCATCGCCCTAACCATCGCGCTCATAGCCATGTCGCGCAAAGCCCGCCGCGCCGGGCCTCCCGCTCACCAGCGGACCCGGCCGCAAGTTCGCTCTCGGATTTCTTCCCTGCGTGGCAGTCGCGATTCTCCTGACCATCGCCTTCGCCCGTCTCGGCCTCACACCGCTGATGCCCGGCGCTCTGGCTCCTTCTCTACGGCGCCGGAGTCATTACCGGCGGTGCATTCTCGATCCCGCTGCTCCCCGCGATGGGCACCAGTTTCCTCGCCATCGGCACGCTCGCGCTCTTCATCCCGGCCCGCGGCAACGCCTTCATGGCCCTCGGCTTCGGCGGACTCCACATCCTCTTCGGCTTCCTGATCGCGAGGAAACATGGCGGCTAAAACCCAGCGCATTTCCCGCGGCACCAAGCCCGCCGCACCAACGCGCGACCGTTCCTTCGATGATCTGCCCGA
>CAVUXK010000020.1:315000-339053 GCA_963745435.1 uncultured Acidobacteriota bacterium
TGCGAGGGGAGTGAAATAGTACCTGAAACCGTGTGCCTACAAACGGTGGGAGGACTATGCGGCGCAAGCCGAAAGTCTGACCGCGTGCCTATTGCATAATGAGCCGGCTAGTTATTCTTGTCAGCAAGGTTAAGCGTAAGCGAGCCGTAGCGAAAGCGAGTCCGAATAGGGCGAATCAGTTGGCAGGAATAGACGCGAAGCGGGATGATCTACCCTTGGCCAGGCTGAAGGTGGGGTACAACCCACTGGAGGGCCGAACGGGTGTTTGTTGAAAAAAGCTCCGATGAGCTGAGGGTAGGGGTGAAAGGCTAATCAAATTCCGTGATAGCTCGTTCTCTCCGAAATAGCTTTAGGGCTAGCCTCGTGTGATTTGTCCTGGTGGTAGAGAACTGAATGGACTAGGGGGCTTTCCAGCTTACTGAATCCAATCAAACTTCGAATGCCAGAGAACAACCAACACGGGAGTCAGACGGCGGGGGCTAAGCTTCGTCGTCGAGAGGAAAACAGTCCAGATCGCCTGCTAAGGTCCCAAAATCCAAGCTAAGTGGGAAAGGAAGTCGGGACGCCCAGACAGCCAGGAGGTTGGCTTAGAAGCAGCCATCCTTTAAAGAAAGCGTAATAGCTCACTGGTCAAGCGGCCCGGTGCCGACAATTTAACGGGGCTCAAGCTTGGTACCGAAGCAGCGAATGCATCATCGAAAGGTGGTGCGTGGTAGGAGAGCATTCTCAATAGTTTGAAGCCAGACCGAGAGGACTGGTCGACGGTTGAGAAGAGACCCTGCCGGCATAAGTAGCGATAACGGAGGTGAGAACCCTCCGCGCCGAAAGTCTAAGGTTTCCTGAGAAAGGTTAATCCGCTCAGGGTCAGCCGGTCCCTAAGGTGAGGCCGAAAGGCGTAACTGATGGACATCCGGTTAACATTCCGGAGCTCCCTTGTGTTCGTTATCACGATGGGGTGACGCAGAAGGATAAGCGGGCCGTCCTATGGCTATGACGGTCGATGCGTGTAAGGTGTCTTCGATAGGAAAATCCGTCGAGGAGTTATCACTGAGACGCAAAGCAGTAACCCGTATGGGTGAAAGCTGCCGATTCCACGCTGCCGAGAAAAACCTCTAAGGAGAACAAAAGGGAACCGTACCTCAAACCGACACAGGTAGACGAGGAGAATATCCAAAGGCGCTCGTGAGAACGCTTGTTAAGGAACTCGGCAAATTAGACTCGTAACTTCGGGAGAAGAGTCGCCTCACTAGGGTGAAAGCCCGAAGAGGCCGCAGAGAAATGCGCACTGCGACTGTTTAACAAAAACACAGGTCTCTGCTAAGTCGAAAACGACGTATAGGGGCTGACGCCTGCCCGGTGCTGGAAGGTTAAAGGGAGAGGTCAACCGCAAGGTGAAGCTTCGAACTGAAGCCCCAGTGAACGGCGGCCGTAACTATAACGGTCCTAAGGTAGCGAAATTCCTTGTCGGGTAAGTTCCGACCTGCACGAATGGCGTAACGAAAGTGCGACTGTCTTAATGAGCGACACGGCGAACTTGTAGTGCCGGTGAAGATGCCGGTTGCCCGCAACTAGACGGAAAGACCCCGTGCACCTTTACTACACCTTTACTATGAACTATGGCACTTGCTGCGCAGGATAGGTGGGAGGCTTTGATTCCAGGCTCTCGGGCTTGGAGGAGCCACCGGTGAGATACCACCCTGCGAGTTCTGTGGTTCTAACCTACTCCCGTGATCCGGGAGAGGAACATAGTAAGGCGGGTAGTTTGACTGGGGCGGTCGCCTCCTAAACGGTAACGGAGGCGCGCGAAGCTACGCTCAGGCTGTTTGGAAATCAGCCGACGAGTGCAAACGCATAAGCGTGGTTGACTGCGAGACCTACAAGTCGAGCAGGTACGAAAGTAGGCGTTAGTGATCCGGTGGTTCTGCATGGAAGGGCCATCGCTCAACGGATAAAAGGTACGCCGGGGATAACAGGCTGATCGGAGCCAAGAGTTCATATCGACGCTCCGGTTTGGCACCTCGATGTCGGCTCATCGCATCCTGGAGCTGTAGAAGGTTCCAAGGGTTAGGCTGTTCGCCTATTAAAGCGGTACGTGAGCTGGGTTCAGAACGTCGCGAGACAGTTCGGTCCCTATCTGTTGTGGGCGTAGGAGATTTGAGAGGACCTGTCCTTAGTACGAGAGGACCGGGATGGACGAACCTCTTGTGTTCCAGCTGTCGTGCCAACGGCATGGCTGGGTAGCGAAGTTCGGTTGTGATAACCGCTGAATGCATATAAGCGGGAAGCACTCCTCAAGATGAGATCTCCCAACCCGTAAGGGATAAGAAGGGCCCAGGAAGACTACCTGGTTGATAGGCTGGAAGTGGAAGCGCAGTGATGCGTGTAGCTTACCAGTACTAATCGCCCGTTCGGCTTGACCATAAAATTTACTCGGTGCAGTAAAACCAGCTGTCAGCTCTCAGCTTTCAGCCCTCAGCTAGAACCTGAGCTGAGGCGCAAAGCGAGTTTCGACATTCGACCAGAACCTGGGTGGGAGCGAAACCCACAGACGCTGACGCTGGGCGCCGACGATTTCATGAGTCTTGTCGATTGTTTCAACCCAATCTATTCAGTTGTGAGGCATTGGACCTCACGATCTTTGAGAAATTCAGCTCTTAGCTTTTGGCTCTTAGCTCTCAGTCCCTTTGGGAGTCGACGCTAATGGCTGAAGAGCTAAGTCTGCTGAGCACAGCTTTCGGCGCGCCGAAGCGCGCGATCAAGTTGTCGGTGATCTTACCGCGGGGGTTCCACCCGTTCCCATCCCGAACACGGAAGTTAAGCCCCGCTGGGCCGATTGTACTGCACGCGAAAGTGTGTGGGAGAGTAGGTCGTTGCCGGCATTAAATAAAGGCCGTTGAGAGAAATCTCGACGGCCTTTTCCTTTTGTGCAGTCTTGTGTGGCGAAGACGCCCTCGCCCGCGACCAGCCGCCGAAGCACGTCCAAATTTTCGCACGTCGTGCAGACCGCAAAAGAAAACCCCCGCCCAAGCGAAGCTTGGACGGGGCACCCTCTGGAGTCGGGGAGATCGTTAATGCGACCCCCCCGGCATTACTTAGTTGGTGCCAGCAGATGACAAGCTATCCGTCGCTTTCTTCTGGGCTGCCGTGGTCAATGCTCGTGGCGCCCCGATGGTGTATACGCCTGCTGGCGTCTTCACCGTGCTGAGAAAGTATCTATTTCCGACATGCTTGAAAGTAAAGAGCGCACCCTCAACGGAAGCTCCATCGAAAGTGACGGGAAGCAGGAACGCACCGTTTTCGCGGTTGCGGATGATCAAATGGGAATCCGAGGGAGTCGTCACGCGATCCACGGTGTAGATCCCGGCCGGCAAGGTCGCGCCTCCGGCGGAAAACTCGAACGGGACGTTGGTGACAACCTTGTTGCCTTCCGCCTGGGCACCCAGACCCAGACCAAGCACGCAAGTTAGCGTAAGCACACTGGACAGCAACTGCTTTCTCATAGTTTCTCCTCTTCGCTCAAGCACTGTGCGTCTCATCGCGGATGGTTCAGCGATGTTTCTCAATTGGCTTTCAGCGCGTATGGGGCTTAGACATCCGCAAGGAAGGGAACGATTCGGGCGAGATGTCACATGATTGTCAACAAGTTGTAGGACGATCGTGATGAACTGCCGAACGATTCGTCAGGGATCAGCATGGATTCTTGTGCCCGAACGTGAAGGCGGACTGTGGGAAGCGTCGCAGGATATCCAGTCGTTGTCGTTCGATGACTGTGGCTCGGTGAACGACTACCGGTTGCCGGGGAACATCCCCATGGCGACGAAGCGGGTGATGATGCCGGCGAACAGGGTGCCGATCACAAACAGCAGCTTGCGGTAGCGGCGCCAGACCTCTCGAAATCCGGACGCCTGCGCAAAAATGTCGACGATGTAGGCCGCGCAATAGGCGACGTTGGCGATCACCGCCAGCAGGAAGAGGCCTAAACAAAAGTCCACGGAGACTACCGACTTGGACAGCGGATATCCGATCGCGAAGTAAGCGATTACGATCGCGGCCAAGGCCAGGTTATAGAGCAGCCGGTAGGGCTCCCAGAACTTGATGGCTTCGGTCGCGTAGTCCCGCAGTGCGGAAGTCTCCATCGAGGCGGAGTATATCGCAAGAGACGTTGAGGACGGTCGTTGGTCATTGGCTGGACTCGAACTCTTAGCGGTGTGGAGGTTGGTCATGTACCGCGGGCGCCCTCGCCCGCGACCGGCCGCCGGAGCGCCCTTGGAATTGTCGCAATTGCGGAGACCGCAAAGAAAACTCCCGCCCAAGCGAAGCTTGGACGGGGCACCCTCGAGGGTCGCGAAGGGATTTAGGGCGGGCCACCCGCCTCAGGAATGCATCCTTTGTTCTTGCTCAGTACTTCGAGTAATACACGTCGCCACTGCCAAGGTACGACTCTCCCTCGGCCCAGATGGAGTGAAAGTTTCCGGCGCTGTCCGTGACCGTTTCCGTGTAATCGCCGTAAGGATGGTCGAACCCCGCAGCGGTCTGGTAATCGCGGTAAGGAGTTCCCTGGGTCATCGTCTGCTCGCTGGTCCAGTTCGTAGCGCCGTCGGCGCTGCTGCGCGTGTACACGTTCCACACGCCGCAAGCCCCCGTGGTGCTGGAACTGGTGCAGGTGTACTTGCCGCCGGGAGTTGCGCGGTTATCCATCCAGATCGCTTTGACGACAGACGAGCTTGCGGCGATCGACGGGAACCCGTGCCAGACGCCACTTGGCGCCAACGAGAGTTGCGAACCATTGGGCCAGGAGGAAGGGTTGAACGGAATGTTCCAGCTCGCCCCCAAAGTGTCGGAGAACTTGGTGTAAATGCGTTCCGGAGCGCCGTTCGAACCGGCCCCCGCGTTGTAGATTGCGATGACGCGGTCATTGGCAGGTGACGTCCTCGGCTGAGTGGCAATCTGCACCGATCCTCCCCAATAGTCCCACCCAGCACCGGACACGATGGGCTCTCCTTGTCCTTCGTCGATGGTGCTCAACGAGTGCGTCGCAAACAGATCGTTGGAACGCAGCAGATAAAACGTGGTGGGGCCTTTGCCGGTGCTGTTCGTGCCCGACCAGGCAAAATAGGCGTTGCCCCGCGTGTCAAGAGCGGCACCGGTAGCCAGTATCACGCCACCGGACGCAACCGTGATCTGCTTGGACGTAAAGCTGGCGCCACCGTTGGTACTCACGCTTACGTACTGCTTTCCGCCGTTTTCGTATGCCACGATGACGTTATTACTCTGGTCGACGAGCAACATGTCTTTGTCGCCCCGGCCTCCGTTGGTTACGTCGACGGGCTTGCTCCAGGTCGAGCCATGGTCGTCGGAGTAGATCGCGACGATGGGCGTGTACTGCTGGTTCCCATCCATGTAACTGGCGTAAAGACGGCCGTTCGCGCCGATGGCGAGTTGGGCATCCACGACATTGCCATTTACGGGACAACGAGGGATCACCACGGTACTCCACGTGCCGTTGTTAGACATCTGGAAATACATGTACGCGGTCGTGGTTCCGGTTTTAGCTTTTGTTGAAAACGGCATGCAGGTTGCGCCCGAAGTGTCCTTGTAAGGGGTGGCGGCAAAGTGGGGCCAGAGCGCGTACACATAGGAACCATCAAACAGCATAATCGCGGGCTCCCAGTCTTCGCCGGTGCCGTCGCCGAGCCGTGTGGATGCGATCTGCGAGAGAGACGGAAGAGAAAACAGCATCGCCAAACACAATGTGACGCCGAGCCTGACAGCCTTCATGTTCAGTTGCCTCCGTGTGTCGGCGTCAGGATCTCCGGGGAAAGGAAGAACAGAAGGAGCACCAGAGTCACTGCCGCTTCGAGTGTTTGCAGGGCCCCAGGTACGCATCGCGGGCAGGGCTTCGATGACAGAAGATCAGTCGAGGCACTGGTCGCAGAAACGTCGGCAATTGTACACCGCGTTTTACGCTCGGGTTCACTCGTTTTGTTGAAACAAATCGGAAGGCAAGTGGCACACACAACTCAAGGGTGCCCCACTCAATCGCACAGAACGCGATTGAATGGGCCACCCGCCGTGGCTCGTTAATTCGGAGTGTGGTAGGGTCGCGGTCGGGAGAGTGCGTATGTGGGCGACTGGCGGGAGGGTTGGGCGGACCATAAGGGAGATCGCGATCACGCTTATGAATGGCGTGAGCAGTACGAAGGGAATCGTGATTGCGGCAGCGATGATGGTGACGATATTGCCTAATCGTTTGCTGGCTGCGGGGCCGCGGGTTTCGTCGGAAACAGGCGTGGTCGAAGGAAAGCGGGATGGGGCGGTGAGCTCGTTTCTGGGGATTCCCTACGCCGCGGCACCGGTTGGTCCGTTGCGGTGGAAGCCTCCGACCACGGCAGAAAAATGGAATGGCGTGCGCAAGGCAACGAAGTTCGGACCGCGATGCATGCAAGGGCTGGTGTATGACGACATGATCTTCAGAGATCCGGGACCGAGCGAGGATTGCCTGAACTTGAATGTGTGGACGCCGGCGGAATTTGGAAAAGCGGGGGCCGACGCAAAGTTACCCGTCATGGTGTGGATTTATGGCGGCGGGTTCATGGCGGGGGGGACTTCGGAGCCACGGCAGGACGGCGGGAATCTGGCGAAGCTGGGAGTGGTTGTGGTGTCGATGAACTACCGGCTGGGGATTTTCGGGTTCTTCACGCATGCAGAATTGGCGGCGGAATCGGAGAGAAAGTCGGCCGGGAACTATGGGCTGCTCGATCAGGTGGCAGCGCTGGAGTGGGTGCAGCGGAATATCGGGGCGTTCGGAGGCAATGCGGGGAATGTCACGATTTTTGGTGAGAGCGCGGGATCGTTTTCGGTGAGTGCGCTTATGGCATCGCCGCTGGCGAAAGGGCTTTTTCAAAAGGCGATCGGAGAAAGCGGGGCGGCGTTTAACAGCCATGAATTGCCATTTAAAGCACTGCCGGAGCGAGAAAAAGAAGACGAGACGTTTGTGAAGAACGAGTTGAAGGCGAAAACGCTGGCTGAGTTGCGCGCGGTACCGGCGGGCAAGCTCCTGGAGGCTTCCATGAGAAAGATCGATGGAAAGGAGGATTATCACTTTCGTCCTGGAGTGGATGGGTATTTTCTGCCCGAGCCGGTGACAGCGATTTTTGCGGCGGGAAGGCAGAATGACGTCTTGTTGCTGGCGGGATGGAACCACGACGAGGGAGACGCGGAGTTGGATGGAAACCGAAATCCCGATGTCGCTGCCTACAAAGCCGCCGCGACGCGGGAGTTCGGCGCGCGCGCGCCCGAGTTCCTGAAGCTGTATCCGGGGGAAACGGATGGGGAGGCAAGGAGGTCTCTGCAGGATTTCAAAGGGGACGACTTCATCGCGTGGTCGACGTGGAAGTGGATGGAGGCGCAGAAGGCGACCGGCAAGAAAGCGGTGTATCGGTACCGCTTTGATCTGTCGTTGCCGTCGGCGGAAAAGAAGGAGGGGCTGGGTGCGTATCATTCGGCGGAAATCGAATATGTCTTCGGGCAGCTGGAATCGAAACAGCTGCCATGGCGGCCGGAGGATCGGGACTTGAGCGGGCTGATCCAAAAGTACTGGACGAACTTTGCGCGCAGTGGCGATCCGAACGCGCCGGGACTGCCGAAGTGGCCGGAGTATCGCGCAGACGACGCGTGGATCGTGATGTATCTGGATGGACAGCCGGAGGCGCGGCCGGATGGGTTACGGAAGAGATATGTGTGGCTGGATTCGGTTTGGGGTCAATGAGGTCAGCGGGCTGGGCGGGTAGCGGGGGGATTTATTTCCGGCGCGCCAAAGCCATGTGTTCCCGCGGGAACACAACGTCATGACAGCACGGCATGTACGATAGTGTCATGACAGTTAAAACCAAGAAAGCAAAGGCGGGTGGCCCGCCCAAGTCGAGGGTGCCCCATTCAATCGCGCACTTTGCGATTGAGTGGGGTTGCGATGCAGCCAAGGATTGCCCAAATGGCTCTTGTTCCTCGTCTTGATCTTCACCTGGCGACCGTCTTTAAGATCACGTGCGTAGCGATGAACTCTGGGAAAAGCGTACGTCGCAAGCCGTCTGCCGACCCCACTCAATCGCACAAAACGCGATTGAATGGGCCACCCGAAATTTGTATAGGCCACCCGCCTTTTCTTGTTGGAGGTTAGTCCTTGATACCGAACAACCGGTAGACAAGACCACGGAGTTCTTCGTCAACAATTCGATCCTTATCGGCCAACGCGATGATACGGCTCACTTGTTCCAGTGAGCGCACGGGCATATGCCCGACTTCCCGCATTTGGTCTGGAGTCAAATAGTCCTGCAAGTGCGCGTACGGATCGACCTTCCCGTCGATCCACGTATTCAGCAACAATCGGTAAACCGCGCGGGTGCCGGTGCGCTTGTGTTCGCCCTTGCAGCGTCGGTAGTCGGCTAGCTCCTGAGGAAGGTGCCTTTCGATTTGCTGTTCGAGCCAAGCGTGGAACTCTTCCACGCGCTCGCCGTAATCTTGGAACAGTGCTCCCACGTCAATCTTCTCGCCCATACTCTCGACATAGACGCGAGCGTCCCCGGTGAAGTCGCCTGCCAGGAGCTCCGTGCGGCTAAACTGAAATGCGCTTTCCTTTGTTGCTCGCTTGTCTTCTGTACCAAAGTGATACCGAACGAGCCAGTCGGCTTCGATAAAACCCACGTGAACGAGATTGTTTCGCAGTTGCTGAATGAACGACTGCTGCGGCAGATCGAAAACCGATGCGACCTGTGCTTTGTACTCCGCTTCAGGCACCAAACTCCTAACCCGGTGAGCGTGCTGGATGACCGAATTGGCTGCCGCGCAAACGGCGAACATGTCCTTCTGCACTGCGCCTGTGATCCTGTCCAGTTCTTCACGCTGACGGTGATCATATGCGGCGTAACCTTGAATATCGGCCTTCAAGTCTCGGCAAGCTGTGCGGAAGACGCGTAGCATTGCCCACAGGGACTCGGTCTTGCGGTTAAGCGCCGCCCCTGGGTGCGAGCGTATTACCTGCGAGAAATCGTCGGGATTAAGTTGCGCTACTTCTTGAACAACGGAATCGGCGACTGGGGCCGCACAGACCAGCTTGCTCAATCGTTCGCAATCGCGGAGACGCCGCTCCTTCTCGTATGCGGCATAGGCGCGAATTGCGCTCACACCGCTGTCCTGATAGATGCCCATGCCGAACATTCTGAGCCAAGCGGTGTTTGTGAGCAAGCTACGGTTGCGACGTCGCGAAAGACATTCGAAAATGACACGGCTGCAGTTAGGTCAGAGTCTCAAAGAAAGTCGGCCTGGGCCGACGGTAACAACTGCTGGTGCTGCAATGGAGATCGCGCGCGGTATATCGCGCTTCAAGCAAGAGGCAGCCTAGGCAGGACAGTTTCCCGCCTAGGTTTTATAATTCAAGTCTCTCGAGACTTTGACCAACTCTTGAATCTCTTCTCGTCTGCTGGTCGGATACACGGCCATTAAGGCATGCTTTAGGTTCCCCTTCACACTTTCGGACGGCCCGCTCAGCGTAAATCCCGACTCCTCCGGAAAGTGCGTGCGAATGTGACTGGCAAAAACTGCAATGAAGGTGTCAGAATCGCGAAGCGGAATCACCTTGAGCTCTAACGCGGTTCCCGAGGCCTCGAACATGCCCACGCAGAGCGAAATGGTCATAGAAGATCCCTTACCGCGTACGCCCGACCAGTACCTAGGTTCGAGCAAAAACGCTTCAATGAAAGATCCATTCTCCATGCCGGGAAGACAGCCACGGTAATACATCTCCTCTTGGGAAAAACTTAGGACGTCGTCGCGATCTGATTCTAGCTTTTCAAATTCATGAAGACCCCATACCGATACTCCGAAAGTTGGGCCAGTTCTGATCGGGTGCTGTATGGGATTACTAATCAGTCCGAGTCCCTTGGGTTCCCCTGTCTTCGGGTCTCGTCCCGACACAATTTTGGCCGGATTCTCACCCGAAAACTGAACGAAACCGTCCGGATGAAACGACAACTTCACGCGGTCATCAGCGGAATAACCGATGCATTCTGCGAAGGGAACCCACGACTCTCCCTTCACGTCGTAGTTCAACGGAATCTTCAATAGCAGACCGCTGCGTGCTTTGTGATAGGGAGCCAGAACGGCGAAGCCACCGCCGCTATGATGAACGATTTTGGTGATCTTTCGAATCACGCCCGATGAGTCCTGGATGGCAATCGTTGTGGGTCTAGCCATATCTTTGCCGTGTGAACATCCCTACCCAGCCAAACCAGACTTGGGTGGGCCAGCCCCAACGACTGCAGTAACTGCGAGCACTACTGTTGCCAGAAATGAAAACGCCTCTAGTGCCGCTTTTAAGTGCATGAACCAATTGGATGTTATCCACATGGCTGGAGTCTAGCATCGCTTTCATGAGCTGTAGAGAAAAACTGCTAAAGAGACTCAGTGGCCGGATGCCCCAGGTTCGCGTCCGTTCTACGGACACTAACCTGGGATTAGGAACGAAACCCGGGGGACGGAAACCGTTCCGTCTGTCCCCGATTTTGCACCGACGATTTATACTGCTCCGTTGACCTAGTTGTTTACCAGTCGATGCCGTTATCGAGAGGATGAAAATGGCACTAACTTACAGGATCCGAATTTCGAAAGGGCGGGTGGCCCAGACAACTCGAGGGTGCCCCATTCAATCGCGTTTTGTGCGATTGAGTGGGGTAGCGATGCTGCACGCGTTTCCAGTTCCTGTCTTCATTCGAATGATTGCACTATTGCGAAAATAAGTCAGGACCGAACCTATGGGATCAGCCCTGAAATTTACGTCCAGATGCTACGCCCTCACTTGCAGACGATGCTCGGATTGTCTTTCGCCAGATCCAGACACGCCTGGTGCTGTTTCTGTTTCTTCGCCGCATCGGCTACGGTGGGTGCAGTCGAAACGGTCACGCTGGTGACGACTGGGTCCGTCGCGGGCTGACCTGCAGCCGATCCCGTGGTTGCCGCCGCGTTTTGCAGGCGGGCGCCAGAAGGTTGTCCTTGCGTCGCCACCGCCGGTACCACCGTGGGTGTCGCTGCCGGAGCTGTCGCTTGCGGTGCGGGCGATTCCTGGGCGTTCATCCGGCCATGCTCCTGCCAGTCGGCCAGGATCAGTTGGCATGCGTCCTTGGACGCGTTGCCCACGGTGTGCGTGGCACTCGTGCCCAGCACGTCGCCGGCGCGGTTCGCCACCTGCACCTGGCTGTTGCTGCGCAACAGGCCACGATTCTTCTTCGACTCACGATTCATCATGATCGTGTAATCGGCATTGGCCTGGTTCACCGTCACGGTCACGGCGCAGTTCTTTTGCAGGTCCTTGGTGATCTCCATGCTCTCGTCGTGCGAATCGATTGTCGAACTCGATCCCCATGCGCCCCAATGCTTGCCGCCGCCTCCGCTGCCGTTACTGGTCACATCCTGTGAACCCTTGCCTTGCACAAACACGCGCGGCTTCTCCTGCGCTCCCGCAGAGACCGCCAGACATACGATGACTGCCAACCCGAGCTTTTTCATGAGTTTCTCCCCGTAGCAGAGTTTCCCTGCATTCGCTGGGAGGGTCAAATGACCGAAGTTTGGGAGTTCGACGAGTCTACTTTTCCGTTTGACGGGGCGGGTGGCCAACCCAACGCGCGGGTACCCCACGTCCGGCTTTTCCCACGACCTACTTGGGTATCGAGACAATCGGCAGCAGTACGCGCGACGGGTGGGAGGCATCGTGAAACACCCGGATATTTGCTTTTCTCATCTCCGCGCTGTTCACCTCCGATTGTCCGTTCTGCAGATTGCGTGAAAAGTTTGGAGTGAAACTTCCCGAGATCTGCAGCCGGATCCGATGTCCCTGCAAAAACACGTTGCTCGTGATCAGCTTCTCTAACTTCAGTTCGTAGATTTCTCCGGGGGATAACCACTGCCGGCCGCGCTTTAAGTCGCGATAGCTGGCGCGCTGCACGTCGAGCCCCGGACTCATCAGGTTCATGGCCGTCCCGTCGGGTGCCACGTCCAGCAGCCGCGCCCAAAGGTCGAAATCGCGGCAATCACAGGAAACCCACATGTGCACGCTGATCGGACCAGTCACTTCGGTGTCCTGCTTCAGCGCCGCAGAATCGAAGGTCAGGACATCGGCTCGCTCCGACAGCTTTGCATAATCGTGGGCTCCCGAGGAATCGTAGGAGTTCGTCACGGGATTGGCTGGATCGGACAGGAATTGACTGAAGCTCTCTTTCTGTTCGAACTGCGTGGCTTGCAGTCGCCCGGAAGATACACCGCCGGCGGCTGGGGCGAAAAACATCGGTGTCTCGACTGCTGCCGGCGGCCACTTGTCAGATTCGCGCCATTCATTTCTTCCCATCACGAAGTAGCGCACCGGTTTTTCATGATCCACCCCGTTGTCCATGCCCTTCACGTAGTGATCCATCCAGCGAAGAACGACTCCGTCGTAGTCGATCGCCGCGGCCGGGCCGAACTCGCGCTCTCCCGATCGGGTTTTTGCTGTGCTGTCCACGCCGTGAACCCACGGCCCAAGCAGAAGGTGAGTCTGGGTGTCCTTTTCTCCTGCACGAACCTTCACCAGGCCGGCATAGTTTGTCGTCGCTCCCTCAGGTCCGTAATTGTCGTCGTACCAGGCGGAAAGGTTCAGGACCGCCGCGTTGGTGCGGGAATACTTGTCGCGCAATTCGCTCCAGTTCCACCACGCATCCTCGGGCGGATGTCGAAGCCAGTCGAAGTAGTACGGCGCGACCTGTTGCAGAGGCTTCACATCCAGCAGAGGGAGGGTGTTTAACATCACCGGTCCTTGCTGTTCCCAGGTGGCCAGAGCCTCTTTGTAAGTTCGCGGGCCGGGCAGGTTTTTCTTCACCCGAACGTCCCAGGCAATGTTGTCCCAGATCCATTCCATCCAGGACATGTCCCACGTTCCACCCGCATAAAAGAAGTTCTGCGGGGTGGAGAAGGTCATCGCCGGGACCATGGCTTTCAAATGAGGGGGGCTCTCGACCGCGGCCAGCCATTGCACCGCACCTGGATACGAAAGACCGAAGGTTCCCACCGCGCCATTCGACCAGGGCTGCTTGGCAGACCATTCGATCGTGTCGTAGCCGTCTCGTCCCTCGTTTTCGTAAGGACGGAACTCTCCCTCCGAATGAAATCGCCCGCGAACATCCTGAATGACAACCGCGTAACCCCGCTCGAGGGCATGCTTAAAAGTTGTGTGCTCCTGCTGCGCTTCGTCCTTCCCGTAGGGCGTCCGATACACCAGTACCGGAAACTTCCCCTCCCCGGCGGGACGTAGCACATCCGCGCGTAGAACGACACCATCCCGCATCGGTATGGCGACGTTCCGATCCTCAATGAAGCGAGTTCCGGTATCCGAAGAGTTCTGCGCAAGGACAACAGTGGAGTTGGCGAGAACGAGAGCGAAGACCCACAGTTTCATCGGGCGTGAGACTAACAGGGCGCGAGACGCGGTCGCAAATTAACTTCTGAAAGTGTCCTTGGGTGGGTGGCCGACAACCTCTGGGGTAGCGATGCTGCCTGCGACTCTCGTCTTCCGTTGGCTCGGAGAGGAACGCTTTGCTGGGGTCGTGAATGATCCCGGGCCGATTCAACCGGTCTTCGATCAACGTCAAAGGCCGCGGATTGAAATCATAGAAACGAATCTGCCAGAACCATCTGTCCCCAGTTTTTATCTGTCCCCGGTTTTTTCGGGCCAAGGGCGGGTACCATGAATGGTAGCGGGGCTCGGGGCACCGTACCTGTAATGACCACCGTATCGAAAGGAGCCAGCAATGAACGCGGTACAAGTCGAACAGAAGAGCTACGAGATGCCCCCGCGCGAGGGGATCAGCATCGCGCATTTTCTCACCGTCGCCGACGTCGAGCGATCGGCTCGCTACTACGAAAAGGTCTTCGGCGCTCGCATTCTGAGCCTGGGCGATGGCAACGCACCCCCGTACCTTCAGCTTGCGAATATCTGGATGATTCTGAACGTTGGGGGCGGGCCAACGCCGGATAAGCCGACAGTAACGCTCAGCGTCCCCGACCCGAATCACATCAGCAGCTTTATGAATTTCCGCGTTGCGGATATTCAAGCGTGCTATGAATTGTGGAAAAGTCGAGGAGCCGAGTTCATCACGGAGCCGATCCCCAAATACGGCGAGACGCGCTGCTACATCCGCGATCCTGACGGTTACATTATCGAGGTCGGACAAAGCACTACCCTCACCTACGGTTAACACTCGGGCCGGATGGGATGCCGAGTATGCGCTAGTCATGGTGCTTCCCCGCCTTGGAGGAAGCCACGGACGTGAGCTAACCCATATTCGGGAGAACAGAGTTCGATTTCAAGAAGGAGAACAACAATGACGGCTAAAGGAAAAATCTTAGTGCTGGTCTCGAGCGGTCATGGCTTGCCCTTGAAAGATGGCAAGGTTTATACCGGCGCGGGCTACTACCTCAACGAGCTGACGGTTCCGGTTCGCGCCCTGATGAAAGAGGGCTACGAAATCACTTTCGCCAACCCCAAAGGCAACACGCCGCAAATGGATGTCCATTCAGCTGTAGCCGACTTCTTCGGTGGAGACGAGGCAAAGCTACAGGACTATCTAAAATTCCGCGACACCCTGACCGGGCTCAAAAATCCAACTCGGATCTCGGATGTCATCGCATCGGGCCTGGATCAATATGACGCTGTTTTCGTCCCCGGCGGCCATGGCCCGATGATGGACCTGCTCGATGATCCCGACGCGGGCACCGTGATGAGACACTTTCATAAAACATCCAAGCCCACGGCAGTGCTCTGCCATGGCCCCATTTCACTTCTCTCGGCGCTTCCGAATTCGACGGAGGTGGTCGCCGCGCTGAGCGCGGGCGATGTCGCTGGAGCACACGCAAAGGCTCAAGGCTGGATTTATTCCGGATATAAGATGACCATCTTTTCGACAGCGGAAGAGCAGCAGCGGGAACCGCTTGAGATTGAGGGGAAGGTTCTGTTCTACCCGGACTTCGCCTTGAGTACGGCGGGCGGTGATGTAAGTGTGCTCGCTCCATGGACGAGCTATGTCGTTCAGGATCGCGAGCTGATCTCAGGTCAGAATCCGTTCTCTGATCAAGCGGTTCTGAATCTTCTTTTACCGGCACTTGACGGGAAGAGGAAGTCGGCAGCGGCATAAGAATCGGGGACGCGCAGAAAGAGGCGACTGGCCCAGGTCTCCACGAATGAAAGTATAAACAGGGGCATAGAAAACATGGAAAACGTGGGGACGGAAAACGTGGGGACAGACGGGATTGTTCACCGGTCTTCTCATCATCACTGAGGTCGACTGGAAAACGTCCCGTCTGTCCCCGGTTTTTCTCGTCCCCGGTTTTTCCCTGTAGTGTGGAAATCGAGTCTCGGTGGACGGCGCGGGCACGAGAACGCGTCGGAATTTTTCCGACGGCGCAGAACCGCAAAGAAAAGCCCCGCCCAAGCGGAGCTTGAACGGGGCACCCTCGAGAGTCGGGCGGATCGTTAGGGCGGGCCACCCGTCCCCGCCGACTCAGCGTACAATTCGGCGATAAAAGGGCACAATGCCGGGAAGGCGCTGCTGGTAACGTGAGGAACACGACTTCGATCGTAACATTGCCTCCGAGAGGTCCACTGACGCAGGGGACCATCTTCACCTGCGCGGTAGCAGAACGCTATCCAGAGTGTGAAACATTCGGTCTTTTAATAACTGCGCGTTGCGACGCCGCCCAAGACAAGGTTCGCACATACAACTATCTTCCTATCGTGAGCCTGAAGCATTGGCTGCGTCGCGATGGTCTTCTGATTCTTGCAGAGCAAGTCAAAGAAGACTCGGAAGGCGGAATGGAGAGAGCCCTTAAAACATGTGGGTTCTCTGCGACCATCCTCGAAACGGAGACCCCGCGGTCGATACTGGAAACACTTTTCGTACCGGCGGAAAAGAAATCAAAAGCAGCGAAGGAGCTCAGTAGCTTCGAAGCGCTGTGCGTTAGGCATGAACTCGCCGCACGCGTTCTTTCAAACCCTCAGACGGCCGGACTCTACGAGGACTTTGTGAAGGAGTTGCCAAAACTCCGAGATGGCCTTATCAAGAATCTTGTCCACCATAAGATTGGCGGCTATTACTTTCTGAGTCGCTTGGAACCTGATGGAGACGATGGAGGCTATGTTGTCCTGATTCGAGAGGTTCAGTCCCTGCCGCGCGGAGCCGTTCATGCCATAGCCGAAGCACTGGAAGCAAGCATTCTTAATGACATGTGCAAGGGTGAGCCCGAGCTCCAGGGGCGTCTTCGCATCGGGCTCGACGATCTTGCGATGCCCATCGGGTTGTTAAGCTCGCCTAATCTGGAGCACCTTATGCAAACGTTCTCCAATCTCTTCGGCAGGATTGGGCTGACGGATCCCGACCCAAACGAAATTGCCAAATTGTGTTCGAGCCAACAACACGCCGGACAAGGTGACTAATTATGCGATTCGTCGCGGTAGACAGAAATGCTGCAGAGGAGATAATTTCGGACCGCTTCCTGCAGTCGGTCGAGTACGAGAAAGGGCAAGTCCTGAGCGGTATTTGAGGGGCAATCTCACCGACAAGAGCATTAATGCTCGACTGCGGATAGCGGAACACGAGCAAGGAGTCTTCTTCGTCAGTAGTTCCGACCATTCGGCTGATTGTGTGGTCTTTGATCTCACCACTTGCGGAATCTTCGGAGACGAACATTCAGACCCGGACATTTTGCTTTACTTTCAAAAGACCCTCCGTTTTGCGGTGAAGATATGGGCGGGTATGAGGCTGAGTGCGACTGAAAAGCCCATTCAGTATTCGTCGAAGGCTGTGGTTTTTCCTTACCCCATCAGCCAGCACACTTCATTTCGAATTGTTGTGGAACTTTCGCCCGATAACGACCGGCAATCCAAACGCCCGGCGGACGGTCGCTGTCTTCTGGTGTACCGATGCGGAACAGATGAAGGCGCTGGCCCGCATGAGTCTCCGGAGGTTACCACTTTTCGGAAGTTCCTTTCTGCCCGGAGGTCGCTGCCCACGCAAGTGGCGGAGAAGACTACCGCGGAAGCAGCGTCGGCGATTCGTTCTCTAGCAGTCACGTCCCTCGATGGTTTGCAGCAACCTCAGCTGAGTCCTCTTCAAGGATATGAAAGTTGGATCCAATTATTGACTGAGAAGCAGCGAAGATTTGTTACGGCCACACTGAAAGCACCTCATCGAATCGAGGGGCCGGCTGGCACAGGCAAGACCGTATGCCTTGTATTGAAAGCGCTCTATGACTTGCTTCATGCCAAAGAAAGCAACCGAGAACACAAGGCATTGTTTGTAACCCACAGCGATGCGACCAGACGAACAATCGAGCTGATGATCCGCGCGAATGATCCTGGAGAATTCTTAAGGGAAGGCCTTTCGAGAGATTCGCTCCCACAGACCCTAAACCTCACCACATTACAGCAACTCTGCGGCGACCTTCTACGAAGGGAGATCACTGAATCAGAGTTTCTGGATCGAGATGCGATGGAGTCGAAGCAACTGCAGACGCTCTATGTCTTTGAGGCGTTCGATTCAGCGATGAAGGAGGATTACAGCACCCACAAGGAGTTTCTGTCACTTGGCTTTAGACAAATGTTGGAGACTACAGAGCACTGGACAATCGCAGAGATGATGCAGCACGAAATCAGTGTGGTGATCAAGGGGCGAGCCGAAGAGAAGCTAGAGAACTACCGCAAGCTGCCTCGTCTAACTTATGGGTTACCAACAGAGACGACAAAGGATCGTGGTTTTGTCTGGGTGATTTTCAGGCGTTACCAGACTCAGTTGCAAACTGTTGCACAGTTCGATACTGACGACATCGTTCTAACTACTATAGGTCAGCTCGACACTCCAATTTGGCGTCGCCGACGGGAGAGAGAAGGCTATGACAGCATCTACATTGATGAAACGCACCTCTTCAATATGAATGAGCTGTCGATTTTCCACCATCTCACGAGATCGCACACACAATATCCAATTGCGTATTCTGTTGATCGTTCACAAGCTGTGGGGGATCGAGGATGGACGGATGAGTTGTTTCAGGAAGCGTTCGACCCAACCATCCGTGAAGAAACGCGCGTTGAAGTTCGGAGCATTTTCCGATGCTCTCCGGAAATCGTTGATCTTGCGTTTACTGTGACCTCGGGGGGCGCTACGCTGTTCACCAACTTCGACGATCCGTTGGAAATGGCGTCAAGCATGTTTACGGCAGAAGAAGAGCGAAAGTGCGCGGTCCCGACACTTACTCGTTGTGGCGATGACGACGCGTTGGTAACTGAGACATTCGCGAAGGCAGAACAACTCAGGACAGACTTGAACTCGCCGCGTTGCGATATTGCCTTGGTAGCCTTCAGCGATGATCTTTTCAAGAAAGCAAAGGCATATGCCGAAGCACACAACAAGCCAGTCGAATTGCTGAAACAACGGGGCGATATAGAGGTAATCAAGCGTGCGGAAAGGTCAAAACGGTTCGTGTTATCTACGCCGGAGTATATCGGGGGGCTTGAGTTTCAGGGAGTCGTTCTAATGGGCGTGGATGATGGGCGCGTGCCACCTACAAAGACCCTTGATTCAACCGATAGCGCTAATTTTCTCTCATACGCCTCGCATAACCGCCTTTACGTCGCGATAAGCCGCGCTCGGTTTAGGGTGGAGATTCTGATCGTAAGCGAACGCGGCCCGAGCCGACTATTGCTCGCTGCCATAAAGAGCGGAGCGCTGTTCGACACCTCTGGCGAAGATGTAGGGGAAAGGCGGCGTGTGGGATCTGCATGAGAAATGCGGGGACAGACGGGAAGTTCACCATCATCCCAGCCGCTGGTCGGAAGCTGGCGGAGAAGTGGGATTCGAAGGGAAGCTGAAATGGCACACAAAGAACTCAACCGCGCACAGGTGCCTTAGAGCTTTGCGGGCAGCGGCTGCCAGAGCTCAATCTTGTTGCCATCCAGGTCATAGATCCAGGCAAAGCGACCGTAGGATTCATCTATTCGTTTGGCGTCGATCTTGACTCCCTCTTGCTTTAAGCGGTCGAGCAGAGCATCCATATCGTCCACGATGTAGTTGATCATGAACGGTGCGGGGCTGGGATCGAAATACTTGGTGGAGGCGGGAAAAACCGTCCAAACGGTAACGTGTTCTTTTTGCGGATCGTCGTGTTCGCGCCACGGAAGCATCGCGCCCTGGCCTGTGTCAGCGAGTCCAAGATGCTTCGCATACCATTCGCGCATCTGATCACGGTTCGCGGACTTGAAGAAGACACCGCCGATTCCAAGGATGCGCCCGCGCTGCTCCATCTTCACAGGCGGCTTCGACTTTTCAGGTTGCGGAGATTGCACTTCCTGTCCTCCCATTGAGCGGGCTGAAATAAGCAGCAGCGAGCCGAGCGCGATTGTGCTCCAGGGTAATGCTTGCATGCGGGGATTATACAAATTCGGGCGGGTGGCCAAATTCACACGCGTTCTGTGCCACAGTTGGCAGCAGTTCTTGCCGCAAGAGCCGCGGGCCGGGGCGCCCGCGCTACACTTCTTGTGATGAGCAAAGTCAGAGTAGCCTGTTTCTCCGTATCTCTTGATCTCTTCGGCGCGGGTCCTCGCCAGGATTTGCAGAATCCCCTCGGCGTGCGCGGGGCTGAGATGTTCACGTGGTTCTTTCAAACCGACGCCTTCAACAAGATGCATGGCGAGGGTGCGGGATCGCTGGGCGTCGACAACGACTTCGCGGTGCGGTCGTTTAAGAATGTGGGGGCGTACATCCTGGGACGCAACATGTTCGGCCCGGTGCGCGGGCCGTGGCCCGACGATTCATGGAAGGGTTGGTGGGGAGACACTCCGCCATACCACACGCCCGTGTTTGTGCTCACACATCATGCGCGCGATCCGCTGGTCATGAATGGGGGCACGACCTTTCACTTCGTGACCGACGGGATCGAATCGGCGCTGCGCCAGGCGAAAGACGCGGCGCAGGGCAAGGATGTACGGATCGGTGGAGGCGTGTCGGTGATTCGCCAGTACCTGATGGCTGGGCACATTGATGAAATGCACCTGGCCCTGTCTCCGGTGCTGCTGGGCGAAGGGGAAAATCTTTTTTCGGGGATCAACCTGCATGCGTTGGGCATGACCGTTGACCGGAGCGTGGTCGGGGAGAATGCCACGCATGTTGTGATCAAGAAGAGATAGCGGCAG
Source organism: uncultured Acidobacteriota bacterium (assembly GCA_963745435.1). Lineage (GTDB taxonomy): Bacteria > Acidobacteriota > Terriglobia > Terriglobales > Acidobacteriaceae > Gp1-AA133. The sequence continues at coordinate 335,258 of CAVUXK010000020.1, forward strand.
CGGACAAGAGTGTCGGCGTCGTCCGCATGTCCGCGTGGCTTGCGCTAATTTGACTACGCAGCGGCGGAGTCTTTCGCTTGAGCTGCAGCAGTCGCCACAACGTCGAACGAAATCTTTACTTCGTCTTTCACTTTCAACGCGCCTCCGGCGACTGAGACCAACTCGATGCCGTAGTCGGTCTGGCGCAAAGTGATTTCTCCGGACGCGCGCAGTTTGTCGGCACTCACCATGACGCGGGCCATGAGTGTCTGATCGTTAGTGATGCCGTGGAGCGTCATCGGGCCGGTGGCATCGACACGATATTGCCCGGGGCTGAGCGGAGTGACTTTGATATTCGAGCTGTCGTAGGTGATCAGCGGATACGAGTCGCTCTGGAGCACGTCGGAGTGCATGCGTTTCTCAATCTCGGCCTTGTCTTTGTCGCTGGCGCCGGCGATCACTTCGAGAGTCGCGGCACTAATCTCGACGTGCACCGATGCGTTGGCCAGCGAGTCGGGTTCGAACTGGGCCTCCCCGGTGAAATCGCGGGCGGCGATGGTTGGATTGTGGCCAAAGGAGGCAAGCAATCCCCCGGCGGTAACTTGCACGCTAAGGCGGCTGGCTTTGGGATCGACGCGATAAGCAGCTAGGGTCCGTTCACTATCCATCGTGGGATTCTACAGGTCACGGCTCGCTCCTGATATAGGACTTTGGGGGCATAAAGCGAGACCTAATCCACGCTGCGCCGGTCGGGGAAACCCCGGTTGGTTGCTCGATCCCGCTCCCGGGTAAATGTCTTCTAGTGACTCGCCTTCTTGGCTCGCCTGCGGATCGGCTGAAAGGTTGCCGGTGTATTGGACGGGAGGTTGAAGGTGCTTTGCTGGTCGGCGGTGGGATCGGGGCGGAACGAACTTCGTTTGCTGGCTGCCTGCAGGACGGTGACTTCCAGGTCTAACCAGGAGATGGCGTCGAGCAGCGAAGGAAAGACTTCGAACTGTTCGCTTTTGACGACGGACTGGTAAGTCTGCACCGTGCTGAAGGTTGTACTGTCAGGCACAAAGAAGGCACGCCTTGATTTGCTGGAAAAAGGGTCGTAGGTCGAGCGGATCGAATTCAAGTCTTCGAGATAGAGATTCAGGTGGGAGACTTGAGAGAGGTCAGCTAGCTGGCGGTAATCCGGACGGAAGTCGCGGTCGTGGCGCAGCTTGGTGCAGGCTGCCGCAATCTGGTCGCGAGTAACTTCTCCGGAGAAGGTTGAGACCACGAGGCGGTGGGAACGATCTACAAAATGAAGTACAGACATGGAACACCTTCCGGGTCGAAAGAGTAAAGAACTCCACGACAATCGTGCTCGAACCGGACTGTTTGTTACAAAAAACGGAATCGTGGCGGAGCTGTTTCGTACTGCTCCGCTGCCCCAAGCGTTGGGCTTGAGTGTCATTTTATCCTAAGTGGGGAAGCGCGGTCCGAACACCTAGCGGATAGCGGGTCCGGACCGCTGGACGCAGCCAATCCTCTCGAGAGACTGGCGGCGCTTCGCGCGATTTTAGACCGCGGAAAGCTGCGCCTGGCGGGTGTTAAGCGAATTTTACAGCCTCTGTACTTGACCAGGATATCGATGCATGTGAATCTAAGCACGCCCCCCAGCTGTCTTCCCAATGAATAAACAGGAAAATGATGTCGCGGCCATGAGGTTCTGGTTCCTCGTCTCCTCCGCGCTGGTGCTGGCCGTGATGATCGTGCTGGCGGCCATCTCGCCCACGCCTTGAGCCGCCTCGAGCGACACGTACGCCTAGATTGCACAAAAAGAAAAAGGCCCCTGCCGAGAGGGACCTTGAGAAGAATGAGTTAGTGGTCAGGCCACGTTCGCCGCAATGTGACGACGCAGTCTCCAACCGGCAAGAGCTGAGATACCAGAGAAAACCAGAAATCCACTCGAAGGCTCAGGCACGGTGCCGGTGTGATGGCCATCGTCGTCCCCGTCATCCTCGTGGCGCCAGCCACTGCCTTCGTGTTCGGTCCAGACGTGATTCGAGGTCCACGCGATATTTCCGCCCAGCCCCTTGTGCTCTTCGCGGAGGCCGAGGGAAGACAACAGCGAGCGCGAGCTCATGGCCGTCGCCCATTGGGCGTCGGTGAAGGAGGGGACGGTTGCCGTGAAGGCAATCGGGGTCACAACGCGGGCACCAAATGCCAAGGCGACGTCATTGGCCCGGGCTTGGGTGGGGGAGGCTGTGAACAAGCCGGTGATTATGACTAAAACGCCGAAAGTTGCCGGAATGCGTGCGAATTTCATTGGGGAAGCACCCTTTTCTACTAACTGTAGCGTGTCAAACCAAGGTCGAGTGTGACAGTGAACCCCTCGCGGCGGTATCAGGTAAAGACTGCAGACGGGGGTTGGGGGCTTCTGTAGAACCCAGGCTGGGCAAGGGTTTCAGGCGATTCCGGGCGCGGGGACACGTGAAAATCCTAAAACGCAGAGGGCGCGGAGAGAGGCCGCAGAGGAAGACGGCGGACCGAGAAATGCGGCGGGTTCGGTGTCCTCGGGGCTGCTAGAGCTGGTGAGTCATCTTGCGCGCTACTCTGCTTTCGACCCGAGGGTAACTACAAAATACTGCGCCGGGCCGGTTCCGGCGTTGTGAAGACCGTGTTCTTCGTTGGCGGCAACGAAGGCGGCCGATCCGGGGCCGAGGCGTGTTGCTTTGCCGGAGATGGTGATCTCGACCGTGCCGGAAATAACCAGAAACATTTCCTCGCCCAAGTGGTGGTGGGGCGGATGTGGGGCGGCGTTGGGCTCGAGCACGGTTTCGTGGACTTCGAGATAGTCGCCGGTGTGGGTGCGACCTTCGAGGATGGCACGGAAGGCGGCGCCTGCTTCTTTTTCAGCGTGGAGTCCGTCGAATGTGCGGACGGTGGTGGGAAGGGATTTCTCTGATGAGCCCCAGGCCTTGAGGGTTCCCAGCATTGGCAGGAGGAGGCATGCGTTTCTTCGGGTCAGGTTCATGTTGGCTCCCAGAGTGAATAACTTTACAGCAAGAACTCTGTCTTACGACCGGCGGTTGGTCGGGGACGGAGTTTTATTTTGAACGTAAAAGGCCGCGGGCGAGGGGCGCCGCGCGCCACATGAGCAGAGTCAACGGCGGCGGACAGGAGTGTCCGCCCCACCTGGAGTGGGGTTACAATTGCGGCTTTCTTTCGGAGAAAACCTGCATGCGTGTTTTTCAGTGTTTGCTTAGGGCCGTCGTGGTGGTGTCTTTTTTTTTCTCGGGTTGCGCGTTTGGACAGGCAGGGGGCTCCGGCTCCCTCAACTTTCTAAAGAAGTTCTGAAGTATGTTCGGGTGCACTCGCCCAAGGTTGTACTCACGCATGTTCGAGTCATTGATGGGACGGGGACACGCTGCAGTTGAAGATCAGACCGTCGTCCTCGAAGGTGGGAAGATCAGCGCGATTCAACCGGGCGCGGATGTGGCGAAAACGCAGGGTATCGAAGTGCTGGATCTGCGCGGGTACAGCGTGATGCCCGGGATCGTCGGGATGCACAATCATCTTTTTTATGTGGCGCGGCCGAATCTTGATAGCAAGTGGCATGGAAACGAGCCGCTGCTGGTGCCCCAGATGACGTTTTCGGCGCCACGGCTTTATCTAGCGGCAGGCGTCACGACCATGCGGACTACTGGGAGTGTTGAGACTTTTGCTGATTTGAATCTGCGCGACCGCATTGATGCGGGAGTGCTGCCGGGGCCGCACATCGATGTGACTGGGCCGTATCTCGAGGGCAAAGACAGCTACTTCATCCAAATGCATCAGCTGGGAAGTC
>CAVUXK010000021.1:0-638433 GCA_963745435.1 uncultured Acidobacteriota bacterium
GTACGACGATCGGACCGCTCGACATGAAATTGGTCAGCGAGTTGTAGAACGGACGGTGCGCGTGCACCGCATAAAATTGCTCGGCCTGATGCTTGGAGATCTCCAGCATCTTCATGGAAAGAATGTGGAAGCCGTTTTTCTCAAACTGCTCAATGATGTCGCCGACCGCGTTCTTCTTCACCGCGTCGGGCTTGATGATGGTCAGAGTGCGTTCCAGCGTCTTCATATTTAGTCGTTGGTCCTTGGTCGTTGGTTGAAAACTAGTCGTCGGTCGTCAGTCGTCGGCTAAGATCTGTAGCGTGGGCGCCCTCGCCCATGGAACTTGCAAATGGGAACTACGCCTTCCCTGCTCCGACCCCAATCACCGAGAGCAGCGTCTCGCCGATGGTCGCGGGCGACTTCGCCACCTTGATCCCCGCCGCCTCCATCGCTTTGATTTTCTCTGACGCCGTGCCCTTGCCGCCCGAAATGATTGCTCCGGCGTGTCCCATGCGGCGTCCCGGAGGCGCTGTCTGGCCGGCGATGAAGCCGACCACCGGCTTCTTCATGTGCTTCTTCACGTACTCGGCAGCCGTCTCTTCGGCATTGCCGCCGATCTCGCCAATCATGATCACGGCCTCGGTCTGCGGATCTTTATTGAAGAGTTCCAGCGCATCCAAAAAATTCGTTCCGATGATGGGATCGCCGCCAATGCCGATCGCGGTCGACTGCCCGATGCCGCGCGTGGTGAGCTGGTACACGGCTTCGTAGGTCAACGTGCCCGAGCGCGAGACGACGCCGATGTTCCCTTCCTTGTGAATGTTCGCGGGCATGATACCGATCTTGCACTTTCCAGGCGAAATGATGCCCGGGCAGTTCGGCCCGATGAGGCGCGAGCGACGCGTCTGAAGAAATTCCCAGGCACGCACCATGTCGAGCGTCGGAATGCCTTCGGTGATGCAGACAATCAACTCGACCTCTGCATCGGCGGCTTCCATGATCGCGTCGGCCGCAAACGGCGGTGGCACGAAGATCACGGTAGCGTTGGCGCCGGTCTTGTCGACCGCTTCCTGCACGGTGTTGAAGATCGGCCAGCCCTCGTGCGTGGTGCCGCCTTTGCCGGGAGTTACGCCGGCAACTACCTGCGTGCCGTAGGCCGCGCTGGCTTTCGCGTGGAAGGTGCCCTCGCGCCCGGTGAGGCCTTGGACGATCAGTCGCGTATTTTTATCTACCAGAATTGCCATGATTGCTCTCTTCTTTGGGACTCTGAAACTGTCCCGACAAGCTTCGTGTGTCCGATGCGTTCATCGGGGCGAGGGCGAGACGCCCTCGCGACTGCCGGCGGGACGCCGGCGCTACTTCTTAACCCTTGGCCGCCGCTACTACTTTCTCGGCAGCATCTTTCATCGTCTCTGCCACGATAAAGTTCAGTCCCGAATCTTTCAGAATCTGCCGTCCCAGCCTCGACGTTCGTTCCTTCCAGACGCAGCACGATCGGCAGCTGAATGTGCGTCTTGTTTGCGGCTTCGACGACACCGGTGGCCAGCGTATCCACGCGCAGGATGCCGCCGAAAATATTGATCAGCACTGCCTTCACATTCTTATCGCTGAGCAGGATCTCAAATGCATGCGTAACCTGTTCTGCGTTCGCGCCGCCACCCACATCGAGGAAGTTCGCCGGCATGCCGCCCGCGTACTTGATGATGTCCATGGTCGCCATCGCGAGGCCGGCGCCGTTCACCATGCAGCCCACGTTGCCGTCGAGCTTGATGTAGTTCAGGTTGTACTTCGAGGCCTCGACTTCGAGCGCGTCTTCTTCCGTGGTATCGCGCAGTTCCTTGAGGTCGGCATGACGGAACATGGCGTTGTCGTCGAAGTTGATCTTCGCATCGAGCGCGAACAGGCGGCCATCGGTCGTCGTGATGAAAGGATTGATCTCCACCAGCGAGCCGTCCGTGGCTTCGAAAACTTTGTACAGGTTGGTCAGAAACTGCACGGCCTGGTTGATCAGTGCGGCTTCAGGCCCAGTTGGAAGGCGATCTTGCGCGCCTGGAACGCCTCCAGGCCCATGCCCGGAGCGATGTATTCCTTGAGAATAGCCTGCGGATTTTCCGCGGCCACCTGCTCGATATCCATGCCACCCGCGGCCGACGCCATGAAAACCGATTTGCCTTCCCCGCGATCCACCAGGATGCCGAGATAAAGCTCCTTCTCGATGGGCAGAGTTTCTTCGATCAGCAGTCGCCGCACGACGCGTCCTTCGGGCCCGGTCTGGTGCGTGATCAGCGTCATGCCAAGCATCTTCTCGGCCAGTTGGCCCGCTTCCTCCACGGACTTGGCGATTTTCACGCCGCCGCCCTTGCCGCGGCCTCCGGCATGAATTTGCGCTTTCACCACGACGCCGGTGGCCCCGGCATCGAACAGAGCCTTCGCGGCCGCGACGGCTTCTTCGCGCGTCGTCGCCATCTCGCCGCGCGGCACGGCCACACCAAACTTCTTCAGGATCGCTTTCGCCTGGTACTCATGAATTTTCATAATGATTCCTGGATGATCACTCCGTATAAACGGGCAGGGCCTGCTTGCGGCTTTGGACTGAGGGCAGCAAACTTTTGATTTTATAGAACGGTAGGGGATAGGGCAAACGCAAGCGGTCACAAGCGTGTGTGACCGGCGTCGCGGAATCGATGCTACCCTTGAACCGCATGATCACCGACGCCCTTCACCGCATCGCGAACCACTGCCAGTCGCTCTCGCGCGACGAGGCGCGGGCCGTGATGACAGAGGTGCTCACCGGGCAATGCACCGATGCGCAGATCGCCGCACTGCTGGTGGCGCTGCACATGAAGGGAGAAACGGTCGAGGAGATCGTGGGCTTCGCCGAGGCGATCCGGGCCGCGGCCGCACCCCTGCCGATCGAGATGAACTCGACCATCGACGTCAGCGGCACCGAGCGCGATGCTCTGGTCGACACATGCGGCACCGGCGGAGACGCCAGCGGCACCTTCAACATCTCGACCGCAACTGCGCTGGTGGCTGCCGGCGCCGGCGTGCGCGTGGCCAAACACGGCAATCGTAGCGTCACGTCGAAGTGCGGCTCCGCCGACGTGATGGAAGCGCTCGGAGTCAACATCTCATTGCAGCCCACGCAGGTGGCTGAATGCCTGAAGAACGTCGGCATCGCCTTCTTGTTCGCGCCCGCGATGCATTCAGCCATGAAGTATGTCCAAGCGGCACGACGCGAATTGCGCCTGCGCACCGTGTTTAATCTGCTCGGGCCTCTAACAAACCCCGCTCACGCCTCAGCCCAGGTGGTGGGCGTGTATTCCGGTGACCTGGTGGAAAAATTGGCTGAGGCGCTCAGCATGCTGGGACTGCGCCGTGCGATGGTGGTCCACGGCTCGGATGGTCTCGATGAGATCACCATCAGCGGCCCCACGCGGATCGCCGAAGTTCGCGACGGACAGGTGCACACTTACGAGGTGACACCGGAGGAATTTGGAATCAATCGCGCGCCGATCGAAGCGATCGCAGGTGGCGACGCTGCCGAGAACGCGCGCATCATTCAGAAAGTTTTGTCAGGCAAGAAGTCGGCCTGTCGCGACGTCGTGCTGCTGAACGCCGCCGCCACGCTAGTGGCCGCAGGCCGCGCCGCCCATCTCTCCGACGCAATGCCATTGGCGGTAGCGTCGATTGATTCGGGAGCCGCCGCCGCGAAACTGAAGGCGCTCGTGGAGTTCACGAACCAGCATGGCGAAAGTGGCTAGGAAGGGCCAGCGCATTCGCTCCGCCATACTCCTGTTGTCATCCTGAGCGCAGCGAAGGACCTATGCACTCTTCTCGTCCGGCTGGAAGCGATGCCGCGTAAACCACTCTTGGCTTAAATCGCTCCAAGTCGGATTCTTCGAAACAATCAAAGCAATCTTCTTGATCCGCAGCCAGCCCTTTATCTGCTTTTCGCGATCGATGGCCGTTCGCACGTCGTCGAAGCTCTCGCAATACACGAGGCGGTCGATCTTGTACCGAGTCGCGAACTCCGAACCGTTGTGATGTTTGTGCTCCCACATTCTTCGTTCCAGATTGTTGGTAACCCCAATGTAGAGCGTCTTCGAACGGTTTGTGATGATGTACACATAATAGGTTTTGCGGTCGGAATGCATAGGTCCTTCGCTCCGGGCAGCGCCTATCGGCGCTTCCCTGCGCTCAGGATGACAATTAGGGGAAGAGGCGTAAGTGACGTGCAGACTTGACGGATGTGATGTCGGCAAGCTTCTGTGAGTTTGATGGGTTCGCCAGTTTAAACTTCATGTCATCCTGAGCGAAGCGAAGGACCTATGCACTGCTTTTCGCCTAGATCAGGCCAGCTGACTTCAGCATTCAGAAGTGCCAGTCGGGGCGAAAGCTCTACTTCTTGCCCGCCTCCCCCTTGAGCCGCTCAATCTGCGCCAGATGATTCGCCCCGTGCCCAGCCATCTGCTCGACGAGTCTTCCCACCGTCACGTCTTTCTTATACTCAGGGTGAAATGCCGACTTCTCCAGGTCCTCCGCCTTCAGCCGCCGAAGCAATCTCAGATTGTGATGCCGGTTCAGCCCATATGCCGCCACCAACTCGGGAGCTGACGCGTCCAGATAGCCCAGGTTCTTAGCCCACGCGTCCTGATCCATCGCCGCGATCACCGGTTTTTCATCCGCGAGCATCTGACGCAAACGGTAGCCATACACGATTTCGATATCTGCCAGGTGCGCGAGAATCTCGAGAATGCACCACTTCTGCGGATTCGACCGATAACGTAAAACCGCCGGCGACAGGCCTGACACCGCTGCCGCAATCTCCTTCGGACTTTTCTCGGCAGCGTCCAAATGCTTTTTCAGCTCAGCTTCCGTCATGCACACCTCTCGCAGAAAACTCGTACCGGGCCCGCTATCGGACCTCCGCTTTCTGCATCCACTCGGCGACCTGCACGTTCCATCCCAATTCTTTCATCATCGCGTCCCGCAACAACGATGCTGCTTCCTCTTCTCCGTGCACGAGGTAGGTCACAGTCGGTTTCTTCTGAAACGTGCGCAACCACTCCAGCAACTCCGGCGGATCGGCGTGATCGCTGAACTGTTCGAAGGTGGCGATGCGGGCGCGAATCTGCACGAAGTCGCCGAAGATCTTCACTTCTTTGGCGCCGCCCTTGATGGTCGCGCCGCGCGTACCCGGAGCCTGGAACCCGATGAACAGCACCGTGTTCTTGGGATCGGGCAAACGCTGGGCGAGATGATGCAGAATGCGGCCGCCCGTCACCATGCCGCTCGACGAGATGATGATGACCGGATAGTGAATTTCGTTGATCTTCTTCGAGTCGTTCACTTGCGACGCGAAGCTGAAGCCCGGCCACTCCAGCGGCGAGCCATACTTTTTGATCAGCGAGCGCGCCTCGTTGGTGTAGTCCTCTTCATGCTTCAGGTAGATTTCGACGGCCTTGATGGCCATGGGGCTGTCGCAGAACACCGGCACCCGAGGAATCTGGCCGGACTCGATCAGTTCCTTGATCATGAAAACAAATTTTTGCGTGCGCTCGACCGCGAACGCAGGCACCACCACTGAACCCCCGCGCTGCACGGTCTCGCGAATGACGGCCGCCAACTCGGGCCGCGGGTCGGTGTGCGGATGAACGCGGTTGCCATAGGTCGACTCCATCACCATCACGTCCGCGCGTTCGCCCTCTTGCGGGCCCGTGTGAACGACCTTTCCAGGCGCGACCGTCGTGTCGCGTACGCGCCCGATGTCGCCTGTGAAAAGTAGTTGCCGCGTTTGTTCCTGCGTTGTCAGTGTGACCTCAGCCATGCACGAACCAAGAATGTGAGCGGCCGGCACGAATCGGAACGACAGCTCGGGACTGAGCTGCTTGGTCTCTCCCAGGTTCGCGACTCGAAAATACTTCATGCAGTCTTCGGCTTCGTCGAAGGTGTAGAGTGGCAGTGCTGGCGTATGTTTCGACTTCTTGATCTTGTTGTAATAGGCGGCATCTTCTTCCTGCAGATGGCCCGAGTCGGGCAGGATAATCCCGCACAAATCGATCGTCGCAGATGTCGCGTAAATCGGCCCAGTGAAGCCTTCCTTCACGAGTCGCGGAATCCACCCGCAGTGATCCAGATGCGCGTGCGTCAGGATGACAGCATCGATCTCGCGCGCGGGGATCGGGAGTTCCTTCCAATTGCGCTCGCGCCATTCCTTCTGACCCTGGAAGAGGCCACAGTCCACGAGAACCTGAATTCCCTTCTTGCCGTCGTTATCAAACGAAGTGTTGATGAGATGCTTCGACCCGGTCACCGTTCCGGCCGCGCCCAGAAATTGGATGTACGCCAAACGTTCCTCCCGGACTTTTCTTTAAGAGAGCTTAAAAACCTACCACGGAGACAGTGAGGCACGGAGAAAATCACATAATCACACGGTCCAGACAACACTCTCAATGCATTTCTCTGTGCTCTCTGTGCCTCTGTGGTGAGATTTTGCCTTTGCTGTTGATGTTGATCTATTCGAATCCTACGGCGCGACAGCACCAACCTTGAGCACGTTGTTCGTAACATCGCTCTCGGGCACGCTGCCGTCGTTCACCACGATCTGCTTAGGAAGTTTCGGAGTCGCCACGCGCACCGTCGCCTTCCCTTTGGCTCGCACTTCGACGCGCTGCGTCATCTCGCCGCCGTCAAATTGAATCTTGAGCGGAACTTCCGCCCCGGCTGAACCAAGATTCTCCACTGTCACCGTCACGAGATAGTTGTCCTGTGAGGCCTTGCGCGGGTAGGCCGACTCCACCCGAAAATCGGGAAGCCCGCGGTCGTGATAGACCCAATCATCGAAGAACCATCCGAGGTCATGCTTGAACTGACCTTCCAGCAGATGCTGCAGATACGCCGGATCCTTATCCTGGTCGGCGCGGTAGTTGGCCAGCGCTTTCTTCAGCGCTTCTTCGCCCAGCATATCCCGCAGCATCCACCACACGTAGGCGGCCTTGCTGCGGTAGAACGCGTCGACGGCGGTTGAGATCAGCGGATCATCTGGGGCATCTTTGGATTTCGAAACGGTGGCTTTTTCGGCATCCATCACCGCGGCCCGATGCAGGCCCAGGAAATCCAGCGCGGCCTCGCGGTTCTGTTGGTGCTCACGGTAGACGGCTTGCATAAAGTGCGCGAGTCCCTCAAAAATCCACGGACGATTCGACGCAAAAGCAGCGTGCGTCAATTCGTGGACCATCGCTATCTGCAGAAGCTTGGGATCCGTGTCGCCCAGTGGCGTCAGTAACATGAGACCGCTTTCAAACGGGGACGCTCCGGGATCGAACAACTCGGCAACCAGAACTTTGCGGCGCATCGCACCAACCCACTCGCTCACAAAGGGAGCGACCGCAGTTGCAGCTTGGGCGAATTTCTCTGCCTTGTCTTTGTGCTGCTCTCGGTAGAAGACCTGGAGTTCGGGAGCGTCAAGAAAAGCATAATCTGCCATCACGAAACTGGGCGCCTGAAAACCAAGCGGAGAAAAATCGCATTCCGCGGATACTATCTGAACTCCCGCAGCTTCGAACATCCGATTGCCCTCAGCATTGCAAATCAGATCCGGCGGTTTGCCTTCGTTCGTCGGCGAGTGACTCATTTTGATGTACATTGCCGCATCTGACTCACGAACCTTCCACCTTCCAAGAATTTCAAACAGGCTGCCCTCGTCGGAGAGGTTCGCCGCGTCCATGGCAACGGGATACCACACAACGTTTCCCGCTCCACGCACCGCAGAAGACTGCCGGCTGATCTGATCCCAGTCGGTGTGAACGGCGCTTTCCTTCGGCATGCCGATGCGCGTGAGCCGCGTCGCGTCGAGCGTAATGGTGCCCTCATAACCGACGGTGAGTTCAACGGAGTTCCCGGGTCCGACTTCGGTTGGCAGAGTAACGATCGCTTCCGACAGTTCGCCGGTGTGGTCGATGTCGGACGTATAGGTCTGACTGACAAACTGAAGAGGTTTGCCGTCAGCCTTGAATGGAACGCCAGGTCAGGCTGGAAGAAATTTGCAGTGCGGCATTTTTTTGGGGAATCTTGGAGTCGTTGTGCAAGGTCAAGGAGCCTCGCACTGACAAACGCTGCTGTTCAGGTTCGATCGTGACGTCGAGATTGTACTTCGTGAACGTGAACGCTTCGCGGTCGAGCGAGAATGAGGCCACGGAAACGAGAGCGACAAACAAAACAACCAGAAGCTTCATTCCGAATCCGGCGCCGCCTGTTTCCGCCGCTGCCGCACGATTTCATACAGCACGACCCCGGCGGCCACTGACACGTTCAGCGAAGAAACTTTGCCCAGCATCGGGATCGAAACCAGGAAATCGCATTTCCTGCGCACCAGATCGTGCACGCCCTTGCCTTCGGAGCCAAGCACGATGGCGCAATCCATCTTGTAGTCGAGCTCGTCGTACGTCTTCTGGCCGCGCTCGTCCAGACCGACTACCCAGATATTTTTCTCCTTCAGCTCTTCGACGGTGCGCGCGATGTTGGTGACCTTCGCAATGGGCAGATGCTCGCTGGCGCCCGCCGAGGTCTTGGTGACCACGCCGGTCACAGCCGTCGCGCGGCGCTCGGGAATCACGACACCGTCCGCACCCGCTGCGTCCGCGGTGCGCAGAATCGCGCCCAGGTTGTGCGGATCTTCCACGCCATCGAGCACCACGATCAGCGAATACTCGCCGCGCTTGGCCTCGATGACATCTTCCACCCCGCTGTACTGCTTGGCCGAGGTGACCGCCACCACTCCCTGGTGCGCGGCGTTGCCTGCAAGCCGGTCCAGTTCCGTGCGCTGCAGAAATCGCACCGGCACGCCCAGCTTGCGGCATTCTTCGATAATGCGTTGCAGGCGCAGATCGTGCCGCTCCTTGGCTAACCCCACCCACTGAAAAGCACGTCCGCGCGCCTTGATCGCTTCAGTAACCGCGTTGAGTCCGTAAATGTAGTTCATGCGAAACGTCAGTGTACTGGAAATGCAGCTGTCAGCTCTCAGCCATCAGCTTTCAGTTCACACCTCTCAAGTCGCTTGCCCCAATTCACTAGATTTTACTGACAGCTGAGAGCTGACGGCTGACAGCTGCTCTCAGTGCTAGACTAAAAAGTTTGGAGGACCCATTTTGACGGACGTGTATATCCTCTCGGCGGTCCGCACGCCCATCGGAAAGTTCGGCGGGTCGCTGGCCTCGATGACGGCGGCCGACATGGGCGTTGTCGCCGCGAAAGCAGCCATCGAGCGAGCCGGTATCGAACCCGCGCAAGTCGAGGAAACCATCTTCGGCAATGCGCGCCAGGCTGGCGGAGGCCCCAACCCTGCCCGCCAGATTTCCATCCGCAGCGGCGTTCCGCAGGAAGTCCCGGCTTACACGGTCAACAAGGCCTGCGCCTCGGGATTGAAGTCCATCGCGCTCGCGTATCCAGGAAATCGCCACCGGCAACCTCGAATGCGTGCTCGCCGGCGGAACCGAATCGATGTCGCGGCTACCTTATTATCTCGACGGCGCGCGCTGGGGCTACCGTCTCGGCAACCAGGAACTGGTGGACGGCATGTACCGCGACGGATTTTTCTGCCCCCTGGCAAAAATGGTCATGGGCGAAACCGCCGAAGTCCTTGCCGAGCAGTACAAGATCACGCGCGATGAGCAGGACGAATTTGCACTCGTATCCCAGACCCGCGCCGCCACCGCCATCGCCGCCGGACACTTTCAGAGTGAACTCGCCCCGGTCACCGTCGAGGGCAAAAAAGGCAGCACCGTTTTCACCCGCGACGAGCATCCCTTCGCCGACGCGAGCATGGAAAAACTCGGCAAGCTCGCGCCTGTATTTTCGAAATCCGGAACCATCACGGCAGGCAATTCCTCCGGCATAACGGACGGGGCCGCGGCGGTTGTCCTGGCAAGCCAGGCGTTCGTGAAGCAACATGGCCTCAAACCGCTGGCCCGCATCCTCGCGGTCACGTCGGCCGGAGTCGATCCGCGCATCATGGGGATCGGTCCGGTTCCCGCAATGCGCAAGATGGCGGAAAAGCACAATCTCAAGCTATCCGATTTCGATTTGGTCGAGTTGAACGAAGCTTTTGCCGCGCAGGTTCTCGCATGCGACCGCGAACTGCACTTCGACCGCGACACCCTCAACGTCAACGGCGGCGCCATCGCCCTCGGCCACCCCATCGGATGCACCGGTACCCGCATCACCGTCACGCTCCTCCACGAACTTCTTCGCCGCAAAGCGAAGCGCGGAGTCGCAACACTGTGTGTGAGTGGCGGGATGGGCATGGCGCTGGCCATCGAAACCCTCGCCTGATTCACCGTCCCTATGCCCACGGACCCGTCATTCCGTCTTGCAGGCGAGAACGATGCCGACGTTCTTCTGGTAATGATGCGCGAGTACTACGCCTTCGACGGGCACGCTTTCGATCCCGATCGCGCCCGCCTCGCACTGCGGGCCTTCCTCCGCGAACCCTCTTTTGGACGGGCATGGCTGATCTGCGACGACTCGACCCCGGTCGGATATATCGTTCTCACCCTGGGCTACAGCCTCGAATATCTGGGCCGCGACGCTTTCATTGACGAGTTTTATCTTCGCGAGAGCCATCGGGGAAGAGGCTGGGGGAAAAGCGCACTGGCGTTCGTCGAAGACCAGGCCCGCGACCTCGGCATCCGGTCCATCCATCTGGAGGTAGTCCGCCAAAACACCGGTGCGAAAGAGGTCTACCGAAAGAGCGGCTATGCCGACCACGAGCACTACCTGATGTCCAAATGGATCGAGCGCAGCTTTCCGAAGCCCGGTTCCGACGCTCACGAGTAACTTGGCCCCCTTTGGGCGTTTTGCTATCCTGAGTCTTGCCAACCCCCGATTTTGCGGCATTCCATCCCTGACAATTCAAGGAGAGCTCTGTGTCTCGTAAAGTCGCGTTTCAACTGGCTGGATCGCTCTTGCTACTCGCCGTTCCCGCCCTCAGTCAGGAGTTCAGCGCCGATCTGGTGCGGCAGAAACCACAGAACGTTGCCGGAACCAAGGTGTCGGTGAGCGGCGACAAGGTTCGTTTTGAAGTCACCGGACAGCAGAAGGAAGCCAGCTACGCCATCATCAACGTGGCGCAGCGCAGCAGCATGATGGTGCTTCCTGGCAACAAGTCTTACATCGTGTCGCCTTCCGGACACCTCGCCTCGTCGATCCCGCTTGTTTCACATCGACGATCCCGAGAATGCCTGCAAGGCCTGGGAAAAGGCCATGCAGAATCCCGGCACCTGCAAGAAGATCGGCGACGACACCTTGAACGGCCGTGACGCTGTGAAGTACACCGGCGCCATGGAGAATGGCGACACCGGCACGGCCTGGATCGACAAGAAACTGAAGTTCGCGATCAAGTGGGAGGGCGATAAAGCCGTCGCTGAACTGCAGAATATTCAGGAAGGCCCGCAAGCAGCCAGCCTGTTTGAAGTGCCTGGCGACTATCAAAAGATGGACACCGCCGCCGCACACAAGAGCGCGAAGAAGAAAGTATCGCGACCTATGCCTCCGGCGAATCCGCAGGCGCCCGCGAATAAATAGTCCCTTGAACGGGCGGGTGGTTTCTGCTCTCAGTCCCACTTAAAGAAAAAGGGATGGCCAAACTGGCCATCCCTTTTGCATTGTCCCAGGTTTTGTTACTTCATCGACGCATAGGGAGAAGCCGGAGTACGCCACTGCCATAGCGACGCACCCGAGCGGGTTCCCACGCCCGAAGCCGTTGCGGCTAAAGCCGTCTTCGAAGCCGCCGCACCGCAACTTCCTCCCCGTACGGTCACAGTGTTGTTGAAGGTGTTCGCCCCCGTGAATCCAACTGGCGTATTGTCGAGCCCCGTGGCGGCATCGTTGATAGTGTTGCCCGACACGATCGCCGCACTGCAATTGAACTCGACCGCGCTGCCGCTGATGTTTGAGATCCGGTTCGACTGCACCACCCCGCCATCGGAGAAGAACCACACGCCCAGGTTCGACGCCGAAATCCGGTTGTTCGCTACCGTCCCTCCACCTTGCAGAGCCACGCCCGCCGTGGTCAGACTCGTGGTATTGAAAGCGATGGACACATTCGACGCCGTGTTAACGATCCCGAACATGGCATTGCTCACGTCATTCCCGTTAACCGATCCATTCACGTTATCGAGTGCGATCCCGATCAAACCACTCGTGCTGACCGCAACGACATTCCCCTTGATGCTGGCGAACAGATTCGGTGTCGAAGCGTTGCTGGCCACAAAGATTCCGAAGCCATCGACATCATGTACACTGCTGTTCTGTACGGTAACGAACTTATCCGCTCCATCGGCGTTCTCTGCCCAGACGCCCACTCCGCATCCAGTGTCGGTTTGGCCGCTCACTTTGGCATGATTCACGGTGCCCGACGAGCCCGGCGCGTAAAACATGCCCGCAATCCAGGTACTGCCCGCGCACTGCAGGTCGCCGCCCGTTCCGTCGACCGCAATATTGTTGATGTTGACCGGCCCACCCTGCACCAGCACTTGCGCGGCAATCGACTCGCCGAACACGCTGGTCGCATTCGTGACCAGCCCGGTCGAAGGCACCGTGATGATCGCAATGTCCTGGTTGGAATCCGAGATTCCTTCCAAGGTCAGCGATTGCGGAATCGCCACTTGCTCCGGATAAATTCCCGGACAGACCAGAATGGTCGAACCGGCAGGTGCGGCAATAACCGCTGCCGAGATAGTCGCGAAGCTCGGTACCTTCGCTTTACACGACCCCACAGCTAGTGTGCCGGCCATCATCGGCTGCGCGACCAGCACCGGAATCGCGGTGAATAACAACAACTTGAGACGCAACATGGAAACTCCTTATGGCGGGGAAAACTTTCAGATTGATGGGACACCTCACCCGAGAAACCTCAAGGGATTTCGGTGGGATGGAATGTATCGAAATGCTTCGGCGCGGGGGAGCTTCTCTTGGCCGAATAACACAGATATGACTGACTACACCCTCCTGATACAACGCGAGCACAGGGGAGGAGGTTTTGCTCAACATCATTGCGCTCAGCAATATCAAATGACAAGTAAACTTTCAATTACATATCGTGTGCAAATCTCATAATGAACATCGACCGACAATGTCTCGTAAATTTCTCTTTCTCAAATTCTCAAAATGACTCGCAGAGCAAGAAACTAAGTTGCTTCTGAGCGAAAACACCACACTTTGCGGAGCGCACGATTCCAAAGTCAACGCGTGCCCCATCCTGAGCGTCGAGCACCCGAATGTCAGTTGGGGACTTTGTAACGACTGCTGGCGAAGACGAACCGCGCTTCTCTCCGTGCCAACAAACCCTACCGCGTTGACCCCCTTCAAAAACGCCCACTATACTTCTGACTGGACGAATTCCATGGCTCTCTCCGCGGTCATCGTCGACGACGAACAACTCGCCCGTGACGAACTCTCCTTCCTGCTGAAGGACGTGGGCGACGTAAACGTTGTAGCCCAGGGCAAGAACGGGCTCGAAGCCGTGCAGCTGATCCGAGAGCACAACCCGGATCTCGTCTTCCTCGACGTCCAGATGCCTGGCCTCGACGGCTTTGGCGTCATCAAGAAACTGCTCGACAAGAAAATCGCGCTTCCAAAAATTGTATTTGCCACCGCGTTCGACCAATACGCCGTGAAAGCGTTCGAAGTGAACGCCGTCGATTACCTGCTCAAGCCCTTCGACAAGAAGCGCGTTGCCCAGTCCATTCAGAAAGTCCGGTCGAAGATGGAAGCTGGCGGCTCGCCTGCTGACAAACTCGAGACCCTGGTCCGCATGCTCGAGTCACAGAAAGAGCAGACCACCTCCAAGGTGCTGATCCGCTCCACCGGTCGGCTGCTGCTCATCGATCAGCGTGACATTTGTTACGCCTCGATCGAGGACGGCGTCATCAGCGTTGTGACCGCCGGTCCCAACGGCGGCGAGGGCCAGTCCAACTGCCGCACCCTCGAGGAACTGCTCGACAGCCTCGATTCCAAGCTCTTCTGGCGCGCCCATCGTTCCTACTTGGTCAATATCAACCGGATTAAGGAAGTCGTTCCCTGGTTCAAGAGTTCCTACCAGTTACGCATGGACGACAAAAAACAGACCGAAATCCCTGTCAGCCGTGCCCAAACGAAACGCCTTCGGGAACTTTTCGGCCTTTAGCACGGCAACTCGACCTATCCCCCTCGCATCCGACTAACCAGCCAGCCGTGTGCCACTTGCACGATTTCCCGGGGCATTTTCCGCGGTGCCAGCGGATTGGAGATTTTTGATGAGAAAGTCCGCCCTCGCGCCTATAGCCCTTCTGCTCCTTACCGCGGCCGCTTCAGCGCAAATCAAGCGCGACTCCTTCGCCTACAAAGTTGGACCACGAGCCGTGATTTCGGTCCGCAACCAGTACGGCCGCATTACCGTGACGCCGTCGGCGGTGGACCGCGTCGTCGTCAATGTTACGCATTCGGACGCCGTGGAAATTCTTCACCAGCAGAACGAAAATCGTATCGAACTGATCACCGGCGCCCAGGTAGCCACTGGCGCCAAGGGCGACAACGTCGACTACCAGGTCCTGGTTCCGCCAGATGCCTGCGTCATTCTCAGTACCGCCGCCGGGTCTCTCTCTGCCGAGAATCTTGAAGGTGATCTCGTGTTCGAAGGCACCACCGCTTCGGTCGATGCCCGCTCCCTGCGCAACGCGCACGTGCACGTAAAAACTCTAAGCGGCCCCATTACCCTGCGTGAGATCAAAGGCGGCTATGTGGACGTGACGACCGCCAGCGGCGAAGTCAGCCTGCAGGACGTCTCCGGGCCCATGATCGAAGTTCATTCGGGCACGGGGGGCATTCGCTATCTGGGTGACCCGGGCCAGGGTTTTTACAAACTGGTCAGCGGAACAGGAAACATTGACGTCGCCGTGCCCTTCGCGGGGATGGCGCACTTCAAGGCGCGCTCGGTGAAGGGCAAGGTCGATCACCAGATCCTCGGTCCCGTGCTGGCCGGCATGGGACAGAGCAGTTCCCTGCTGCATAGCGCCGCAGCCGCCTTTGAAATTCATTCGTTACGCGGCAACATTTCGGTTCGCGAAGCGTCTAAGTAGCCAGAAGCAAGGGACTACCACCGGGACATGGCCGGGTGTCATCCAGTCGCTCGGGATGCACGGCGTATAATTCCCACAAATACCGCGTGGGGTCATTTTCAGTAATGGATAGGAAGATCAGGACGCAAGCTTACGCGCGCCCCAAGGCGTTTGCGTTGTTGTGCGTTCTGCTGGTCCTCTTTGCGGGATTCGCCCAAGCGAATCACGTTCATGCCGCCAAGTCCAACTCTCCCAGCCACGAATGCTCGGTTTGCTCGGTCGCCCACGCCAGCTCAATCGTCCAGCTCGCACATCGCGCGATTCCTGTTTTTCGACGCTCGATTCTGGTAATCCGGGAGGAAGTCTCTCCCAAGCCGCTGCTCCTCGCGTCCTTTCTTTACATCCGTCCTCCGCCTTCAGTTTAGGACCGTCGCTAGTCCCAGACGTGTTTTCTAACTGACTTTCATCCTCATTCGACGGAGGAAAGGCGTGATGCCTTCTATTCGCACGTTTGCATTTTTCCAATTTCTGATCGCTCTGATGATCGTTACCGGGACTCTGGCCCTCGCACAATCCGGGGGGAATTCGACATCGGTCACAGGGACCGTGGTGGATCCTT
The DNA here is from genome assembly GCA_963745435.1 of uncultured Acidobacteriota bacterium. GTDB lineage: Bacteria > Acidobacteriota > Terriglobia > Terriglobales > Acidobacteriaceae > Gp1-AA133. Next base: position 15,694 of record CAVUXK010000021.1, read on the forward strand.
CCGGCGCGGTGGTCCCAAACGCCACCATCGAGATCCACAACCCGGTGAGCCAGTACCAACGCTCCACCACCAGCGACGATAAGGGGAATTTCAGCATTCCCAACGTTCCATTCAATCCCTACCACCTGAGCGTTTCAGCGCCGGGATTCGCTGCCTATGCTCAAGATGTCGATGTACGCTCCCTGGTTCCTTTGAGCGTGAAGGTGACTCTGAAGGTAAGCACTTCTGCGGAAGTGGTGACCGTAGAAGGTGGGGGTGGCGACCTGATCGAGAATGATCCCACCTTCCACACCGACGTCGACAAGGCGATCGTCGATCGCCTTCCCCTCGAGAGTTCCTCTTCCTCGCTCAGTTCGCTGGTGACACTGGCCACACCGGGCATCGCCGCTGATTCCAATGGCCTCTTTCACGGTTTGGGAGACCACGCCGAGAACTCGTTTTCTGTGGATGGCCAGCCCATCACCGATCAGCAAAGCAAAGTTTTCTCTAACCAGATTCCTTTGGATTCCATTCAGTCGTTGGAAGTCATTTCCGGAGCGCCGCCGGCGGAGTTCGGCGAGAAGACCAGCGTGGTCATCAACGTGACCACCCGTTCGGGTCAAGGCGTGACCACGCCCCATGGCGAGGTCACCGCGTCTTATGGCAGTTTCGGGACGTCCGACGCGAGTTTCAATCTGGCCTACGGTGGCCAGCAATGGGGGAACTTCATCTCGGTGAGCGGACTGAACGGTGGCCGGTTCCTCGATCCGCCGGAATTCACCGTCATGCATGCCAAGGGAAACGAGGAAAATGCCTTTGACCGCGTCGACTTCCAGTTGTCGAAGGCCGACTCGCTCCATGTGAACCTCGGTTTCACCCGCTCCTGGTTCCAGACTCCCAATTCCTTCGACCAGCAAAATGCGACGGCCTGGAACGGTGTGGTTGTGGATAACGGCGGACTGGACCCGAATGGCATTCCCGTCGGTCCGACTGACCAGCGATCGCAGATCAAGACCTTCAACATCGCGCCTTCCTGGACGCGGTTGATCAACAACAACACAGTCTTTACGTTGGGTGCCTTCGTACGTCGCGACAAGTACAACTACTTACCCCAGCAACAATCCCTTTGCCGACCTGTCTCCCGCCCTGCAGCAAGAAACCATCGGCCAAGACCGCACTCTGACCAATGCCGGTATCCGCTCGAGGCTGTCGTACGTCAACGGCATCCATAACGTGAAGGCGGGTGCTACCTATCAACAAACGTTCCTCGATGAGAACGACACGATTCGGGATCGTCGATCCCACCTTTCTCGGGTCGCTTACCGATGCAAATGGCGACCCTTGCGTCGATTCGAATGGAAATCCGATCGCGGCTCCATGCACAACCCTGGCTCCGTTTGACCTGACCCGCGGTGGCACTCTGTTCCCCTTCAACGGCCACACCGACATTAAGCTCTTGTCTCTCTACGCTCAGGACTCCATCACGAAAGGAAACTGGTCGCTCAACCTCGGGTTGCGAGGCGATTTCTACAACGGCCTGAGCATCGCACAAGGAAGCCGAGCCCCGTCTCGGCGTCGCCTACAACATCAAGAAAACCAACACCGTTCTTCGCGCTTCGTACGCGCGCGTTCTCGAGACTCCGTTCAACGAGAACCTGGTGCTCTCCAGCAATGGATGCGGCGATCCAGTTCTCAACCCGCTGCTTGGTCTGTTCTGCCGATCGGTGCGTCACTCCCTTCAGCCCCGGCTGGCGCAACGAATTCCACGCCGGCGTGCAACAGGCTTTTGGGCGCTACCTGGTCTTTTCCGGGGAATACATCTGGAAGTACACCCACAATGCTTACGACTTCAGCAGTCTTGGGGGCTACCCCGATCACGTTCCCGATCGAATGGCACAACTCGAAGATTCCCGGCGTACGCGGGACGCGTGAGCGTGCCCAACATCCATGGCTTTTCAGCGCTTGTTCGTTTTCTCGAGCGTGGCTGCACGCTTCTTCAACCCGCAGCTGGGCGGCGCGGGCGCAGCTCCGTCGGCTCCGGGCGCAGTCTTCCGCATCGATCACGACGAGAAATTTAACCAGACCACTCACCTGCAATATCAGCCGTGGAAGCACGGCCCCTGGATCGGCTTCAACTGGCGATACGACAGCGGCCTGGTCGCGGGCCCGGTGCCCTGCGCAGGCGGTAACTGCAACAACGGCCCCACCGGAACCGACTACGGTCGTGGACGTATCCGGCATCAGTCCGAACCAGCAGTTCCAAGCCGGACTGTTCTGCGGTGCCGTCCACGCGCCACCGACTCCGCCAACCTCCGTTCCGATCTCGGTCCAATCTTTGCCCGGATCTCAGTATGGATCGACGCTGGTCTCGGTACCCGCGCCCGGAACGGAAAACGACGATCACAATCCCCCCCGCGTCGCTCCCCGGCATCTCTTTGATCTATCGGTTGGCGATGACAACCTGTTCCGCGGCGACAAGTACAAGTGGAGTCTCCAACTCACGGCCATCAATATCACCAACCGGGTCGCTCTCTACAACTTCCTGTCCACCTTCAGCGGGCACACACTACGTCACTCCCGGATCGCTTACCGCGGAATTGGGTTTCCATTTCTAGGGACAACGCCGAGAGTGATGGACGAGGTACAAGGAAAGGACGACAAATATTAGGAGGGGAGCCGGCAGGGGCGAACTGCCGGCTCCTGCTGTTAGCGAGGTCAGGAGACCATCGCCTCCAGTGCCATGCGATTTCGAATGACCAGCGTCGAACCTTCCAGCCGGATCAATTGTTTCTTCCGCAGATCGCTGAGCAACCGCGTCACCGTCTCCCGCGACGCACCGATCATTTGCGCCATCTCTTCGTGCGTAAGGCCGGAACTCACGCGAACTTCCTTACCGTTTGCCGACGGCGGCGTCCACGAAAGCAGCAGCTTGGCCAGCTTCCCGGCCGACGAGCGCGCCAGGATCAGGTCATGAATGTCGCGGTACGCCGCCTGGAACTCCCGGCTCAGCGCCTGCGCTGATCTCAGACCCGCTTCCCCGTAACGTTGCAGCATATCCAGCAGCGGCTCGCGCGACACGAAATTCACCTGGCACGGCATCGCCGTTTCCGCCGTCAACTCATACTCGCCGCCTGAGATCACCGCACTCAATCCCAGCATCTCTCCCGGCCCCGCCATCTTCAGGATCAGCACCTTCCCATCGCGTGAGCTGGTGGATAGTTTCACCTTGCCCGAGCACAACAGGAAAACGCCCCGCGGCGTCTGCCCCTCGACGAATAGCGTAGCGTCCGGTGGAAACGTGGTCTGATGGCTGATCGCGCTGAATGCTTTCAGTACGGGTCCCGACAAATTGCAGAAGCATTCTTCCCGTCTCAGCCTGCAGCTGATGCAGTTGTCCACGATTTCCAATCCATACGGCGTATTCATTTTTCCTCCTCACGACATGGGGGCCCGAAACCACCGATCCTTCGCCGCTCACCCTCCCGCTGGATTTCAAGGCGTCCCGTGACGTCGGGCTGCGCGGCGGAATGCTTCCTTCCTAACCGGCGATGTCCCTGGGCAACATGGGCCCGCCACCCGCGAGTCGGAAACCCGCATCATGCATGCGGTTCAGCAGCGCTCCACCCGCCGTATCGACAAAATGGACTGCGCTGAGATCCACCTGCACCGATCGTTGGCCGCGGGTCGCGAACACATTTCTCCAACATTGCTCCACGTCCGCGACCCACGGACCAATCAACTGACCTTCCAATCGAAGAACCACCGCGTTCTGTTTCTCTTCAATCGTGATCCTGAGCATGCAATTCCTGGGGGAAGGCAGTCTCCTGAGATGGCACTTGCGCTTCCAAAGGGCGGCGCCGCAGCGCCCTTGATTGCACGCACCTTAGCCCTGCACGTTCCGCTAGTGAGAAAGGATCTTGCCGACGCCAAGTCATAAAACCGTCGCAAGCGACGACATTTCGTCACTTAGCACAAGGAGATAGGCTCAAAACTACGCAGCGCGCAGCGTTGAGCAGAACGGCCGCGATCTTCCTCTGTGTCTCTGTGTGAATTCCTTCTAGAGGCTGGGGGGAAACTCTCTTCGGCCAGGTCGTGGGAGCGCACGTCTGAGGGCACGTCTTTTAGAGGCTGCGGAAAGACTCCGCTCCCGAGAGGGTTATGGGAAGGGCGCGACTTCAGTCGTGCCGCTAAACGGTAAGAAATGTGCCCGCGTTTTAGCGCCTGAGGTGCGCATTTTCTGTCCTCAAAGGCTTTGTCCGCAGTTCCCTGGAAACTAACTACCCTGCCGCGAGATCCCCAGCTTCCTCATTTTCGATTGCAGCGTAGTCCGTTTGAGTCCTAGCTTGTACGCCGCGCCGTGCGGACCCGAAATTACTCCCCCGCATTCGCGCAGTACCCGAGCGATGTGCTCGCGCTCCGCGCTCACCAGCGTCGCATCGGCAGGGGTATCCTCGGCTGAGCCCGGCTCAAGTTCCGACAACGGCGCCCGCAATACCGATCCGCTCGACAGAATGACAGAACGCTCGATGAAATTCTCCAGCTCGCGCACGTTTCCCGGCCAGTGCCAGCGCACCAGAGCATCCATGGTCCCGCTCGGGATGGTTTCGATCTTCTTATCGTGGCGGCGCGCAATCTTCTGCACGAAGTACCGCACCAGCAACGGAATATCCCTCGGCCGTTGCCGCAACGGCGGCATCTGGATCGGAAATACATGCAGCCGATAAAACAAATCCTCGCGAAACTGCCCTTCCGCCACCCGCTTGCGAAGATCCCGATTGGTTGCCGCAATCAGCCGCAGATCGACGTGGATCGTCCGGTTCGATCCCAACCTCTCAAATTCCTGATCCTGCAGAACGCGCAGAAGCTTCGGCTGCAATTCCAGCGGGATGTCTCCAATCTCATCGAGAAAGAACGTTCCTTTATCTGCCAGTTCCAGCCGCCCGACTTTTTTCGAGACCGCCCCGGTAAACGCTCCCTTCTCGTGCCCAAACAACTCGCTTTCCAGCAGCCCGGTCGGAATGGCCGCGCAGTTCACCTTTATGAAGTTCGCGTCCTTGCGGCGGCTCATGCGGTGGATTGCACGCGCCGCCAGTTCCTTTCCTGTCCCCGTCTCCCCCAGGATCAGGACGGTCGATGCGCTGGGCGCGACCGTCTTCACCCGCGACAATGCCGCCAGCAATTCCGGGCTGTCGCCGATAATTTCTTCGAAGTGCAATTCCGTCCGAATCTCATCTTCCAGATACAGCTTCTCCTCCGACAGCCGGTCTTTCAATTCCTGTATTTCGCGGTACGCGCGCGCGTTGTCCAGCGCAATCGCCAACTGGGCCGCGATCTGATTCAGAATCTCCTCGTCCTGCTCGGAAAACGCCTGGTCTCTCTTGCTGCCCACATTCAGTGTCCCCAGCGATCCCTTCGACGTCAGCAGCGGCACGCAGCGCACTGTACGAATGCCCGCGTTCACGATCCGGTCCGAAATACTGCTCGAATGGCCGACCAGGTCCTCACGGTTCAGGGTTTGCGACTCTCTTTGCAGAAAAGCCTTTGCCGACAGCGTTTGCTCGATCGAAACCGATCGCCCCGTGTCCACCAGCGGACTCGAAGGCGCCGGTGACAAAACATAAGCCTTCATGTTCTGCTGATCACCATCGAACAACGTAACCCCAGCGAAATCATGCGGTACTACGCGCGTCACGCATTCGGAGATCAGCGGCAGCAAGCGCTGCATCTCGAGACTGGACGCCAGAGTGCGGTTCACGTCCACCAGCGCTCGCAGGCGTTGTTTCTCTCCCTGCAAGGCGTCGCGGGTCATGGTGTTCTCCACCGCCAGCGCCACCAGTTCCGCGACCCGCCGAAGCAGTCTTTTGTCTTCTTCGTCATAAGCATCAACTTCGGAGCTCGCCACGCCTAACGCACCCAGCCGGTTCTGCCCCGCTGTGAGCGGCAACACATAATAAGTCTGGATCCCATGCTTCCTAAGTGGATTCAGGATGGCGGGAAAGCGTGTCTCGCCTTTCATGTCCGAGAACAGCAACTCCTCCTGACTCTCGCGCACCCACCCGCTTGGCGATTCCGATACGCTCACTGTCGTCGGGAAGTCGGAAGCATGGGATCCCTCCCACCAGTGCAGGTGCATGGAGTTGTCTTTGGAGTCGTGCAGGGAAAAGTTAAGAAAATGAAAATCCGCCACCTGGCGAAGGCGCGTCGCTGTGTCGTGAAATAGTTCGGGCAGGGACTGATGCCGGACAACAAGGTCCGCCATCTCCAACAAAACCTCGTAACGGTGGCGTTCGTCTTGAGGTTGATTTTCGTTCTGCTTACTGGACAGCATTCACAATAGGCTCGCGCCCCTCAACGCAAGCCGATCTCCAAATTTGCGCCGATAATAGCCTTTTTTCCTTTGCTTGGACAGAAAAAAGTGGCGAGACACTTTTGCAAGACAGTCAACTTTTTCGCCTCTCTGATAGTTATCGCAACAAAACTTACCTCCAAGTCCGCTATTTGATTCATCAATCACAAATCCTTCCCGATTTGGCTCGCGGTCGTACAATGTTAGATATGGCACGGGGCTGGGAAAGTAAGTCAGTTGAAGAACAGCAGGCTGAAGCCGCTCTCAAGAAAGAACCTGCTGGCAGGAAACTCTCCCCCCAGGAAGCAATACGAGTCCGGCAGGTCGAAGGCCTTCGCCTCGCTCGTCAGCGCGTCCTGCACCAGTTGCAGAACGCCCACGACCCGCGCTTGCGTCACATGCTCGAACTGTCGGTCGCCGATCTCGACCGTCAGATCGAGATTGCAAAAACGCGCTAGTCCCCCGCTTTTCGGATATTTTTGGCCATCAGTTCTGCACCGCCCGTGCTCTTCAGTCCCTCAAAACGCCTGACGTATAATTGCAATGATGAAAGCCTACGTCTACGTTTCGCTCAAGAAGAGTGTTCTCGACCCACAGGGAAAGACAATCCAGGGCGCGCTTCACAAAATGGGCTACAAGGGGTTGGGAGACGTTCGCCAAGGGAAGTATTTCGAACTCAGTCTCGATGGCGCCTTGAGCCGTGACGAAGCCCAGTCCGAGGTCGAGCGCATTGCACGCGAGGTCCTGACCAATCCCGTGATCGAAGAGTATCGCTACTCCCTCGAAGACTGATCGGTCAGTCGCGTGACACTCCCATCTACTGCATATCGGGTATCACGTGCAAGGAAAGTCATTCCGCTTTCGGAATAGGAGTTCGGGTTCATGTGCGGCATCGTCGGCTACGTCGGCAAAAAAGAAGTTGTCCCGGTCATCATCGAAGGGCTCCGCCGCCTCGAATATCGGGGCTATGACTCAGCAGGCATCGCGGTCGCCGGAAACAGCAACGGCCTCCAAATCCGTCGCGCCGAAGGTAAGCTGCGCAATCTCGAAGACGTGATCCGCCAGAAACCACTCGATGGAACGTACGGTATCGGCCACACCCGCTGGGCCACTCACGGACGGCCCAGTGAAGAAAACGCCCACCCTCACCGCGACTGCACCGGCACAATCGTCGTCGTTCATAACGGCATCGTCGAAAACTATCTGTCCCTCAAGAAGAAGTTGATCGAGGAAGGCCACAAGTTCACCACCGAGACCGACACTGAAATCATCGCCCACCTCATCGAGAAGTACTACTTGAAAACCGGCAACGGCCATCGCCCACCCCTCGAAGAAGCGGTGCGCAAAGCGGTCAAAGAGTTGACTGGCGTGTTCGCTCTCAGTGTGATCGCGGTCGACGAGCCCAACAAGATCGTCTCCGCGCGCAACGGCCCGCCCGCCGTCATCGGCCTGGGCAAGGACGAATACTTCGTTGCTTCGGACGTGCCCGCCATCCTCTATCACACGCGCGACCTGTTCTTCCTCGGTGACGGCGATCTCGCCGTCATCACGCCCGACGGGCGTGAAGCTTACCGATTTCGACGGCAAGCCCGTCACCCGCCAGGTCCAGCACGTTACCTGGGATCCGATCATGGCCGAAAAGGGCGGCTACAAGCACTTCATGCTCAAGGAAATCTATGAGCAGCCCCGCGCCGTGCGCGACACCACGCTCGGCCGCGTTTCCCAGGACACGGGGCACATCTTCCTCGAGGAGATGGAGATCACCGAGAGCTGAGTTGCGCGCAGCCAAGAAGATCAACATCGCCGCCTGCGGAACCAGTTGGCACGCCGGACAAGCCGGCAAGTTCATGATCGAGAGCCTCGCCCGAATTCCAGTCGAGGTCGACTACGCCAGCGAATGGCGCTATCGCGATCCCATCATTCCACCCGACACCATCACGCTTCTGATCACCCAGTCCGGCGAAACCGCCGACACCATCGCCGCCCAGCGCGAGGCGAAAGCGAAAGGTTGCAAGACGCTGGCTATTTGCAATGTTGTCGGATCGATGGTCACGCGTGAAGCGCAAGGCACCATCTACACTCACGCCGGGCCGGAGATTGGCGTCGCCTCCACCAAGGCTTTCACCGCCCAGTTGACCGCCCTCTACCTGCTATCGCTCTATCTCGGGCAGGTACGCGGCACTCTGACTCCGGAACAGTCCAAGTCCGAAGTCTTCGAACTCACTCGCCTCCCCGGCAAACTGGAACAAGTACTTACTCGGGAAGAACAGTGCGAAGAACTCGCCAAGATCTACTCGCGCGCGCAGGACTTTCTCTTTCTCGGACGCGGCATCCACTACCCCATTGCCCTCGAAGGCGCCCTGAAGTTGAAGGAAGTTTCCTACATCCACGCGGAGGGCTATCCGGCGGGCGAAATGAAGCACGGCCCCAACGCCCTGATCGACGAAAATCTTCCAGTCGTGATCATCGCAACACGTGATCCCAACGACCCGCTCTCGGTCGTGCGCTACGAAAAGACAATGTCGAATTTGAAAGAAGTGAAAGCGCGCTCAGGACAGGTCATCGCGCTAGCCACCGAAGGCGACGAAGAAATCAAAGAGGCGGCCGACCACGTAATCTACATCCCGCCGGCTCCGGAAGAACTGGCGCCGATTCTGGAAATCGTCCCCCTGCAGCTTCTGGCCTACCACATAGCCGTCCGCCGCGGCTGCGACGTAGACCAACCAAGAAACCTGGCCAAGTCCGTAACGGTGGAATAATCCCGTATAACTGATGGAGCGGCGGGCGTCCCCGCCCGCCGAGCTGCGTCGCCCATTGCCGCGGCAAGCTTCTGTAGCGCCGGCGTCCCGCCCTCGCACAAACGCGTAGCCACGAACCCATGCATCGCCACAAGCAGCTCTACTTACCACCCTCAAACGCCACCACCGAATCGCCCGCCGGAATCGACATCTCCCAAGGCACCGTCACATGCTTATCGAGTTCGTAATCCGCACCCGGCCCGAGATAAGTGAACTTCTCAAACACGAACGGCACGCCTTCCGCCTCCAGCACTGAGCCCCGATCGGTCACCTGCATGTGCAAATGCGCGCCGGTCGTGTTGCCGCTGTTTCCGAGCAGCGCCAGCGCAGCACCCGCATGCACCCGATCATGCACCCGCACCTTGATGCTTCCATTCTGCAGGTGCGCATAAGTCACATAGCGGTTGGGAGCGATCTTCAAAATCACGTGATTGCCAGCGATGTTGTCGAGCGTGACCGGAGGCAGCATGCGCGGCACATTGTCCGGGATTCCATCCACAACTTCGGTGATCTCTCCGTCGGCTACGGCGAGCACGGGCTCGCCCCAGCCCCACCAGTTGTCATTGCGCGTCGAACCGTCGTGACGCGAATCGCCGTTCGAACCCACCTTGATCCAGTCGATAGCGAACCGCTCCGCCGAATAAATATGCCCATCGATAGCAGTGATCGCGCGCCGGTGATTGGTGTTGTTCGCAGGACCATCCCCCGCAAGCCAGGTACCTCCATGAAACGGCGGGCGTAGCGTCAAAACCGCGTCGTGACTGATTGGCACCTGGAAATCTTCCAGGATGGCATCGGTGGGGGCGCCCCCTCCCGCAGCAGCCGCGGAGAAAATCATCCGGTGCCCTAGGCTGGCAGGTAGGGTGCCACCAGCCGGCAGCGCGATCCATATATAGATGACCGAACGCGCCCCCGGCTCGATCACGCGTGCCACGTCTGCCGGACTTCCGTGATCCCCCGACGGCATCATCCCAGACCCGACGCGAATCATTGCCGCCGCGAGCTCTTTCCCGTCGAGCGAGACAACGGGCGCGGTGCCCTCGTGCCCAGGAAACACCTCCACGCGTTTCAACGTCAGCGGCACGACATCAAAATTCGTGATGTGCAGCTCATAGACCAGCACCCGCTGCTTGTCCATGCGCACGGGAATTGGCGGCGAGGTGCACACCACCTCGACGCGGGGGCCGCGCTCGCGGGCTGGTGCCGCCATCGCGAACGCCAACAACAGCGCGAGCGAAGTCAACAGAATACGAGGAGCCCAATGAAGTTGAGAGGAAGCCGTAAACCGAGCAGTCGCGATCATAGAACGAACGTTTTTCCGCAGTCTTCTCATAAATGCTCCAAGCAAGCCGCCAAGCGCGATGTTGCAGCAAGCGTGAAGCCCATGTTGCAGCAAGCGCGAAGCTCATGTTCGGCAAGCGCGGAGCGCGACATTCATTAGCCCAGGGCGTAAGCCTTGGGTAAGCTCCAAAACCAAGCGAGTCCCGTAGGGACGGCACTCCCCGCCGAGGGCGTAAGCCCGAAGGCGATCTCCCCTGCGCAAACACCGCTCACTTCACCGGCAAAGCAAACGCCACATACACCCCGCCCGATCCCGACCGCGGATCCTTCCCGCCTCCGGCCGCAATCACCACAAACTGCCGTCCGTTCACTTCATACGTAATCGGCGTCGCATTTCCGGAAAACGGCAGCTTCGCCGCCCACAACAACTTCCCGGTCGCCTTATCGAACGCCCGAAACTTCTTGTCGAAATTCGACGCCCCGATAAACAACAACCCACCCGCCGTCACCACCGGCCCACCATAATTTTCGGTCCCGGTCCCCTTTGCCGCCAGTTCCGGGTACTCCCCCAGCGGAATCTTCCACGCCTGCTCGCCGGTGTTCAGATTGATTGCCGTCAATGTCCCCCACGGAGGCGCAATCGCCGGATACCCTTCTGGATCCAAAAACTTGTGATATCCCGTAAACCGGTATTTCATCGACAGCGGCACCGGCCCGCTGCTCTCCAGTTCTTTGCTTTCCCCGGTCGAGATGTAATTCACCAGCGCAAACACCTGTTCATCGGTAAGGTTCGGAAAACCCTGCATCCGCCCTTTACCGTTCTTGATGGTGGCGGTGACTTCGGCGGGCGTGTTACGGTCCACCGCTCCCACCAGCGACGGAATCGCGGGCGGCGATCCCTCCATCTTCTCGCCGTGACAGACGCCGCATTGGTTCAGGTAGATCGAGCGCACACTTCCCTCGCCCGTGTTCTCAGTGAGCGCACCCGTCCACGCGACCTCATTGGCGTTCACATAAATAATTCCCGTCTCTCGATCGACCGCCGGCCCGCCCCACTCCGAGCCGCCGTCAAAGCCGGGGAACACCACCGTGTCTTTGCCCACGCTGAACGGCACGAACAGGCCCTCGTTGCGAAATTTGCGGAAATGCTCGAGCGCCCACTGATGCGCTTCAGGCGTACGCGTGGTCAGCGTATCTTCGCTGATGCTTTGCCGCGCGAAGGGCGCAGGCTTGGTAGGCACTGGCTGTTCCGTCGGCGGCGACTTCTCCCGGCACGTCGCTGCGGGAAATTTCTTGTACTCAATCGGAAACAGCGGCTTGCCATTGGCGCGATCGAAAAGGTAAACGAACCCTTGCTTGGTCGTTTGCGCAATCGCGTCGACCGGCTTGCCGTCGCGCTTCACCGTGAGCAACACGGGAGGCGCCGGCAGATCGCGGTCCCAGATGTCGTGCCGCACTTCCTGGAAGTGCCAGATTCTCTCCCCGGTCTCGGCGTTCAGCGCCAGCAGGCAGTCGCCAAACAGATCATCCCCGAGGCGATCGGCCCCGTAGAAATCCATGGCCGCCGAACCCGTGGGCACGTACACAATCCCTCGCTCCGAATCAAGCGACATGCCAGTCCAGTTATTCGCGGCGCCCGAGGATTTCCAGGCTTCCTTCGGCCAAGTGTCGTACCCAAATTCGCCCGGGTGCGGGATGGTATGAAACGACCAGCGCAGTTTGCCGGTGCGCACATCGTAGGCCCGAATATCGCCGGGTGGCGCAGGCAGCGTCTCGGGCTCGCGTCCGCCCACAATCAACAAATCCTTGTAAACCACGCCCGGACTAGTGAGGTAAATCGAAAGCGTGGACGGATCGCGCCCCAAATCGTCACGCAAATCGATGCGCCCGTTCTTGCCGAACCCAGCCGCTGGCACGCCCGTCACCGCATCGAGCGCATACACAAAGTTCATCACTCCGACCAGGATTCGCTTGTCCTTGCCATCAGTCCAGTAAGCGAGCCCGCGATCGGGCTGCGTTCCCCGAATGCCCGAATCAAATTTCCAGAACAGCTTGCCGGTCGCCGCGTCCAGCGCAAAAATCTTTTGAGTGGGAGTGATTCCGTAAAACACACCATCCACTTCAAGCGGGCTGGTCTGCAGTCCGCCTTCTTCCCCAGTATCAAAGCTCCACGCCACCGCAAGCCGGTTCACATTCTTGCGATTGATCTGCGCCAGGCTCGAGTAGTGATCGTTCTCCGGCGAGCCTCCGTAGCGCGACCAGTCCCGCTGCCCCTGTTTGGACTTGCGCACAACCTCTGCCCGCTCCCCCGCCGGACCAAACCCAACCGAGAACGCCAGCAACCCAACGACGCATAAAATCTGCGCCACCCGAAAACCACCGCAAGCAAAACGCAACCCACGAGCAAACAAACTCAACGAACCCTCCTGAAACTTGTCATCCTGAGCAATGTTGTTATCTTGAGCAATGTTGTCATCCTGAGCGCAGCGAAGGACCTCTGCACTTCGCTCTTCTGCACGGCCTCTACGATCAGATAAACACGGCCTCGCCGGCCATCGCCTCCCAAACCCAAGTCAATCCTGGCGAGCACGGCAGGTTTGAGTAGCGCCGGCGTCCCGCCGGCAGTCGCGAGGGCGTCCTCGCCCTCGCATCGATCGCCAAGGCACGCCTCAAAAGCGAAACGGAGAGTATAGCGATTTACGTCTCAGCAAGTCCCCAAGCTTCGGGAGACCATCCCCACCGCCGACCAATTGGCACAATGTGACCTGATCACAATCGCCAGTGACAGCGAGAAACGAAAAGCAAAGCGCAACTCCCCCAGCATGAATCGCTTCCAACTTTTCATACCTTTGCTTTTAGTTAAGCTCCGGCCGCACTGTTTTGCACAACGTTCCACGTGGAACATATCTCACATTTGTGAGCCGCACCGGAGCAGCCCGCCAATTCATCTACATGGTATGGCGTTTCAAAGTCTGCATGCTCGGCTGACGCAAAGCACTTCCCTCTCCGACAACACCAGGCACCTCGAGTTCGAAGTCGAAGGCGGCCACTTCGGATTCGTGCCCGGGCAATGGCTGTCGCTCACGCACACCAAGCCCGACGGCGAAGAGCTCACGCGCGCGTACTCGATTGCGTCGCCGCCCGACGCGAATCGCTTTGCCTTCTGCCTGAACCGCGTGCAGGACGGATTCATGTCGAACTATCTCTGCGACCTCGAACCGGGCGCGAAGATTTCAGGGCAGGGACCGTTCGGGAATTTCATCTTGCGTCCGCCGCTGCGCGACACGCTCTTCATTGCGACCGGCACTGGCATCGCACCGTTCCGTTCGATGCTGCACTGGCTGCTTGCGGATCGTGAACGGCATCAGGACAAAAAGTTTTGGCTGCTCTTCGGAAGCCGCACTGAAAGAGACATTTACTACCACGAAGAATTTCTTCGCCTCGCAACCGAGCACAAGAATTTCAATTACCTTCCAACGCTGAGTCGAGGCGCCTCCGACTGGAAGGGACTGCGCGGCTACGTGCAGGAGCACGTGTCTGGCATCGTCTCGGAGATCGCACCGACATGCACGCCTACATCTGCGGCCTCGACAAGATGGTCAGCGCCAACCGCGAACTGCTGAAGCAGCTGGGATGGGATCGCAAGTCGATTCTGTATGAGAAGTATGATTGAGTGATTCCTTCTCACGCCGCGCTGGATCTTCGCAATAACTCTTGAGAGCAAGTCTCGACCTTAAGGCACCCCACCCCGCCGGGTGCAGCGGTCTCTCTACCCATCCAAGTAGTCCGATGGCCACTTTTGTATACTCTCCTGCGTCACGGAGGCGTGCATGAGAGATAAGTGCCACGCGAAGTTGTCGTCTCCTTTCTTAGTGATCCTTTGCGTCCTGGCTGCCACAGGCCCAGCGCTCTGCCAGACGTTGACACAAGACCTGCCGTGGTACGGCACGGTCCAGTGCGACCTGAGTGTGCAGACTAGCAACTACGCGCATCAGGAAACGCAAACGTGGACCGTGGCCGGCGGCGCGCCGACGGTGCAAGGGGTAATTCCAGCGACCTGGAGTGTCAGCGGACAAGGCTCCGCGCAGCGACTGGTGAACCTGCAGACCGCGAACTGGAAAACCGATGTCGCTCCGATCAGTGCGCCGCTGCGCGTGTTTGTGCGCGCATCGGACAATCGCCTGATCATCAAGCCGTGGCATACCCAGTTGCTGGCAGCAGGCACCACCACCGGCACGAGGGTGTCGGCAAGGGGACAAGTTGCGGTGCAATACAGCGCGTCCGAATGGTTGTTCCCCGCCATCGAGGACGTAGCCAACAGCATGAACGTCAGCGGTTCGGGCACCGTTCCAGTAGCCACTTCTTCGCTGCCCCTCGCCCCACCCGGAACGACTGGGACTGCCGTGTGCAAGTGGCAACTGAGCCACGTACAGCACACGCTCCCCGGCACACCGCCTGCTGCCATAGCGGCTGGGGTTCCTCCCGTGGCCCGGGTGGTAACAACGCCGGCTCGCCCGCCTGCGGGCACTCCGGCGTCGACGCCTGCGTCCTCGAACACGCAGACGCCAGCCGCCTCCGCCGGCCTCGACGCAAACTCCTGGCACGGTGACAACAACGCCTGCCAGCGGAGGGCAAGGTGTAAACAATCTTCTGATCAACCTGGACCTGCAGGGCACGACTTTCAACGGAGGAGAGACGTTGAGTTTTGTGCCGGGCATCAACGTGGTTCAATCTCTTCGAGTGAACTCTCCGACAAGCGCGAGCGTGGTGGTGAACATCGACACGACTGCTCCGCTGGGCGCGACCACGTATACATTGTCGACCTCCGCACAAAGCCTGACGGGCACATTCACCGTCGAGCCAGCGCAAGGGGGTTGCCCCGCGGGCCAGGCACTGTGCGGAGGAACATGCACCGACCTGAGTTCTGACATCAACAACTGCGGAGGGTGCAGCATAGGCTGTTCGAGTCCGAACATGAATGCATCGCAGGCGATGTGCACCAGCGCCAGGTGTTCGTATACCTGCAATCAAGGCTTCCTTGATTGCAATCTTGGATCCGACGGCTGCGAGACAAGACTTGTCGCTCCCACCGCGAGTTGCGGCTGCAACCTGGCGCATGATAACGGCCTTGGCCAGGTCTACAACGACTGCACTTATCCTCGTGGACACCCAACGCAGCCGAGGACTTACACCCTGCAAATGGCGACGGAGGCAGCGGCAGCGTTTGCCAACGGAGATGCCTCGAAAATTGACCAATACGATTGCCTTACGCGCGACCTCTCAACCGCGGTGGTGGTGAATAATTCATGCGCAGTGTGGACGTACGCAGGCCCCGACGCCGGCTTCGTGAAACTATCGAGTACGACTGAGTGCCTGTGCCCGACCCCGACGGACGGCAAGCCTTGGAATTAGCTTTCGTGACAGCAGTGTTGATGAGTGTTGTAACGCAAGGCGGAGGTAGCTCTGCCCTACTGAGTTCCTTCTTTCAGCAGCACTACATCAGCTACGTCTTCGCGGCGGGTCAGGGCTATGGATTTGCCGTCGGGGGACCAGGCGTAGCTGCTGATTTGTTCGGAAGGCAGGTGAGTGATCTGGCGGCCGGGCGAGCCGTCGAGGGGTTGCAGCCACAGGTTACTGCCTCCGTTTTCGGTGATCAGGTAGCTTACGGCATTCATGTTGGGGACAAGCTGCACGCCCGGGGTAGAGTTGCCGGCCCCTAAGCGCGGATCGAGATCGACCATGCGCGCCGGGGATGGCGGCCCATCGAGGTTGACGATCGCGAGCTTTGCCACGGCGTCGTTGGTGCGCGGATCGATCAGGTCGACGGCGAATCCGATCGACTTGTTGTCGGGCGCGATGAAAGCAATGCCCTCGATGGCAAAACGGTTTGGGATGTCGCTGCCCGGGACCATCTCGGCGTTGCCGCCGTCAATGGGGACGCGCATGAGGCGCGGCACGCCCGGGCCTTCGATGTAGTAGACCCACTTCTCGTCCGGAGAGCAGAGCGGGTTCGTGTCCAGCACGTGCGACGTCAGTTGCTTGGGAGAGGATCCATCGGAATTTGTCCGCCAGATGTTGACGGAGTTGCCGCCGTGAAAAGCCCACGTAAAAACCAGGTAACGAGACCCGCAAGGGTGCGGATCGAAAATCGCTGCGTTGGGGTCGCTGACCAGAACCGTGGGATTTTGTCCGCTGGGATCGATGCGGGTGAGGTGGTCGATTTCGGTCACCAGCAGCTTGCCGTCGGAAGTCCATCGAACTTCGCGCGGATCGGAGACTTGCGTCACCATCGTGGGCGTAGCCGACGTTGACTGTCCAGCCATAGGAAACAACAACATCGAACGACTGGTTTTGACCTGGACGCTAGCCGCACTACGGGCATCGGCGGAGAGCGTGAGCGTCGTGTAGCGATTCGTATCGCGAGTGACGGGGTGCAACTTGCCATCGGTCGTGAGCACGCCGATCTGCGCCCGATCGCCGCGAGGACCTTTAGGGGAGTAGACGACCAGCAGAGCACGTCCGTTTGGCAACCAGCTCAGCTCAAAGATGCTTGCCTGTGACAGGGCCGCCAGAGTACCAACCTGTTTTCGCGCGAGATCGAACGCCTCGACATAGCCGATGATGTCCCCTGTCCCCTGAAAAGAGTAAGCGATTTGCTTGCCGTCGGGCGACCAAGCTACGTGAGACGGATCGGCGCCACGCGTGGGCTTGGCGATCAAGAGAACGTTCTCGTCGCCGCCCTCGAGGTTCGTGGTGAGCAAACGATGCTTGCCGGGCTCGGGGTCATTGGCGCGGATAAAAGCCATGCGCTGGCCGTCGGGCGAGAAAGACACGTCGCTGTCGATGTCGCGAATGACTTGCCTGGGCGCGCCGCCGAGTACGGGAGCGCGAAACAGATTGAACTCGTTCGCGCGAACGGTGGCGGACTTGCGATAAAAAACGTAGTTGCCGTCAGGCGAAAACGCCAGCGAGGCATACGTGCCAGGCGCAGGAGGCTGAATCTGCGTGTCGCTTCCGGTGGGAATGTTGCGCAGCCAAAGACTGCGCTGACCGTTGTCGTTCTGCACGTGCAGGAGATAGCGGCCGTCGGGCGAGATGGCGGCCAGATCGACCTTGCCGCTGTTGGTAATTTGCGTGATCGTGAAATTCTGGAACGGCAGCGTCCCACTGCGAGTTACGAACGCGTAGACGCCAAACGCAGCGGCAGCCAATAGTGCGAGAACGATCAGAGAAAGTACCGCGGTGCCGACGCGATGCTGGCGAGCGACGGCGCTCACGCTGGAACTGCTGCCGTGCGCGGCGGGCGTGGCGGCGGGCGGAGTGTAGATCGCGGGCCGCGACGCTGCCGGAACTTCCAGCTGGATACCGCGACGGGATGGCTGTCGCTGATGGATCCCGCCTGGCGAAGCCGCACCACGGCCGGATCCGCTGTCGCGCTGCAGGCGTTTCAGATCGCTGCGCATTTCCGAAGCGTGCTGGTAGCGCATGTCGCGATCTTTCTCGAGAGCCTTGCCGATAATTTCCTCGAGGCGCGCCGGGATGTCGGGATTGAAGCGCACGGCGGGCAGCGGTGCGCGGTTCAGGATGGCTTCGAAGATGACGGCGGTGGTGTCGCCGCGGAAAGGCACGGCGCCGGTGGCCATCTCGTAGAGCACCCCGCCGAAGGAAAACAAATCGGTGCGGGCGTCGAGGTCTTTGCCTTTGGCTTGCTCGGGCGACATGTACGCGACCGTGCCGACAGCGGTGCCGGGACTGGTGAGGAAAGCATCGTCGAGCACGGTGGGCGAGCTGAGGTTGACGGTCTGGCCCGTGTCACGCGATGAAGGCATCAGCTTGGCGAGGCCGAAGTCGAGAATCTTGGCATGGCCGCGCTTGGTGACGAAAACGTTGGCGGGCTTGATGTCGCGATGGATGATGCCCTGGGCATGGGCGGCGTCGAGGGCGTCGGCGATCTCGATGGCAAGCTGCAGCAGGACGTCGGTTTCAAGCGGACGGCCGTCGATGCTGTGCTTCAGGGTGACGCCTTCGAGGTACTCCATGACGATGAAGGTCTGTCCGGAAGCTTCATCGATTTCGTGAATGGTGCAGATGTTGGGATGGTTCAGCGCCGACGCGGCGCGGGCTTCGCGCTGAAAGCGCTCGAGTGATTGCGGGTCGGCAGCGACTTCGGGAGGTAGGAACTTCAGGGCGACGAAGCGTCCGAGCTTGATGTCTTCGGCCTTGTAGACGACGCCCATGCCACCGCCGCCGAGTTTGTCGACGATGCGGTAGTGGGAGATGGTCTGGCCAATCATGCGGGGAGCCGTCCGGAACTGAGATGGTATGGCGGGCGGGGGTGGAAGTCAAAAGGACGCGATGAGGCAGACCTCGCCATAGGGATGGATACGCGGGAGGACGGGCGGAAGTTCGGTTGATTGTGTGGTCGTGAGTGGTGTGAGGTGTGGGCACGTAGACATAACAGAGGTTCGATGTCGTGAAGCTTCGAGTTGCGAGCTTTGAGCTTCGAGCTACGAGCGGACGAAGATGCCGCTCGGGTGAGCCGCGGTTTTTGTTCCGGAAATTCTTAAGGGATGGGCGACAACGGGACCGCACTCAATCGCACACAATTTGATTGAGAGGCACTCCCAAAACATCCGGTCACCCACCGGATTCGATCTGTGGTGACGCTCGTCGTCCTCGCCTATTTGAGCTCTTCGCCTGGCAACGAGAAGTCCCACGAATGACCGGACAGTAAAATCCCCCGTCTGCGAACCGAACAGGCAAGCGGGGGATTTCTGGCTAGAACTTAGTCACCTTGTTGGTATCGTCTGCCCCCCAGTAGTTCGCGCCGTCGAAAGCCACCGAGAATATCTGTCTGCTCGTGATGCCAGCTGTGTCGACGATGGTGCCATCGGCCGCTCGCATTCTGGTGAGTACGGCGTTGCTGAAAACCACGATTCTGCTTCCGTCGAATAGTAACGCTGTAGCCCCGTAAGCTGAGCTGAAGGTACCCACCTGGGCGCCGTCGCTAGCACGCAATTCGGTGATAGTGCCGTCAAAGCCGGCGACCCAGATGTTGCTTCCGTCAAACGTGATGCCTTGCGGAAATTGTGCAACCTGATAGGTTCCGATCTTGGTACCGTCGCCGCCTAATTTGGTGACCGTGTTATCGGCCCGGTTAACGGACCAGATGTTTGCACCGTCGAACGCAAGCCCCTCGGGATCTGAGCCCACGGGGAAAGTCCCGACGGCGTTGCCACCAAAATCCAGCTTCGTTACGTTGGAACCACCATTCGCAACCCAGATGGACGATCCATCAAACAAAATCGCCGATGGACTGGAGCCAACGGTAAAGTTGCCAAGCAAAGTACCATCGCTGCCACGGAGCTTGACCACACTGCCACCGGGGCCGTTCGGGCCATTCCACAACGTGGCCCAGATGTTTGCGCCGTCAAATGCGATGGCATACGGTGTTCCCGGCACGGGGAAGATACCGAGGACCGCTCCATCGCTAGCCCTCAGCTTGGTGATGCTGTTGTCGTCCCAGTGAGTTACCCACATGCTCGAGCCATCAAAAGCGACTCCACTGGTTCCGTCGGGAAACTGCGGGTCGCATGCTACAGGGGTGCAACGCGGAGGAGAATTCCCCACGACGAATCGGTTTAGCGTGGCGGGGTACCAACGCAGCAGAGCCACCTGCAGGGGATTCACGGAACCGGCGCTTAAACCCGGAGGTCCTGGAGGTCCAGCGGGCCCTTGCGAGCCTAAAGGTCCTTGTGGTCCCTGCGGTCCGGACATTCCCGGAGATCCCGTTGGGCCTTGGGGCCCTGGCGGACCGTCCGTGTTCCAGGAGATTTTCGTTTCGAATGCGCTGCACGCTGTGGTGGCAGATACAATCCGGAGGGTTCCCAGCGAATTCAGTTTACATGCGTAGATGGTGGCTGCCCTCGCGTAATCCGGATGCACGAACACTGACGCGCCAATGATTAGCAGGAACGCTGAGCGGAGAAGGCTCTTCATCTTGAAATCCTCCTAAATGGTTATGGTTTTGCAGTCTCTAAAGCGGGAATCCTTGGCCCACGTTTCGGCACCATCTCGGCCGGGTGCGGAACTGGCCATCCGACTTACCTGTTAATGCGAAAAATGCGGGCGAATTGAAGCAGGATCGCTAAAAAATGTTTCGGCCGCCGGTGGGGACCGGACGGGAGACTCCTCGGGACAAGGGTCTTACTTGGACCGCACGCGTCGGAAGCGAACGGGGGCACAAAGGACGCGCCGTTCGGATGGGGCACTTACTCTGTTTGGGTCGGACGGTGTTTCACGAAGGACCTCGGGCTCGGGAGTTGGGCCACCGCCGGAATTGAGAATGATCCAACGTTTCGAAAAGGCGCGACCCCGTGAGGCACGTAGGCCAGGGCATCGAAGACTCGATGATGTCCGGTTTTGTCTAAAACCTCCGCGGGTGTCGGTGCATCGAAGAATGAACACTTAGAAAGTAAACGATGACGACACCAACCACGAAACATAACACCGAGCGTGTGAGGAGTGGATCGCTTCGCGTAGGTCCCTTTCCGCTGGTGTGGCTTTCGCTTCCCGCTGAGAAATCGAGCGGTACGGAAACGCACAAGCGTCGCAGTAAAGACAAATTAGCGGAGGGACGTATGTGCCCAGCGTGCATCGCAAACGCAGCAGTCGTGATTGTCGGAGCCGGATCCACGGGAGGAATTTTGGCGGTGTGCATCGGCAAGTTCAAAACTTTTTTTACGGCGAACCGTCTCGGTCGGTTTCAGCAATCATCTGCTGCAGAAACAAAGGAGAAAGAACATGGCCACAAATAAAGAGAGCGCCCAGCAACAAGGTAAAGCACATTCCGCGATGAAGAAACCTCCGATCGTCTCGCAACAGGCGTGGGAGGCTGCGCGCGAGCAGCTTCTCGTGAAGGAGAAGGCGTTCACCCGCTCCCGTGATGCGCTGGCTGCAGAGCGCCGGCGAATGCCGTGGATGGCAGTGGAGAAGAAGTACGAGTTCGAGGGACCTCAGGGCAAGGTAAGCCTGGTTGATTTGTTCGAGGGCCGTCCGCAGTTGATCCTCTATCGCGCCTTCTTCGAGCCCGGTGTGTTCGGCTGGCCAGAGCACGCCTGCCGCGGCTGCTCGCTAGGCGCCGATCAGGTTTCCCATCTTGCCCATCTGAACGCTCGCGACACGACTCTCGCCTATGCTTCACGCGCGCCGCAGGCGGACATCGCTCGCCTGAAGGCACGGATGGAATGGGACATGCCCTGGTACACCATGACCGATAGCTTCGACAAGGATTTCGGCGTCGATGAATGGCACGGCCACAATGTGTTCTTCCGCGATGGCGACCAGGTGTTCCGCACGTATTTCATCAACGCACGCGGCGATGAGGCGATGGGATCCCTCTGGAGCTACCTCGACATCACACCGCTCGGCCGTCAGGAAACTTGGGAGGACTCGCCCGAGGGGTATCCGCAGACCGAGCCGTACAAGTGGTGGAACTGGCACGACAACTATGACGCCGAAGCGTCGCCGAACGCGAAGTGGGTCGACATCATCACCGACCCAGAAGGAGCGGCCTCCCGAAGGCACGACGAAGAGGCGAAAGCGAGCTGAAGCAGGGACTGGGAGGGTCAGGGAAAATCGCCGGCCCCGACAATTTCTCTTATATGACCTACGGTTGAGGTCGGTCGCGGTTGGCCAGGAATTCGTCCTGGCACCGCTTGGCTTGCGCGAGCACTTCCCGATACTCGGGCGACTTGCGGAATCCGGCCAGCAACGGGTCGGTCTGGAGATTTTCGTAGGCACAATAGCCGCTGGCGATGGCCGATTTCATGAGGCGGGCGGTAAACCCGTTTCCTCGACAAGCGTTGTAGTGTACGGCGGTCGCGAACCTGGGCTCGGGGTCGTGGAACGCCAGCACATCCTTTTCAGCCTGCGCCCAAAGTTGCTCGGCATCGGGAGGCCGAGGATTGGAGTAGCAGGCAGCCAAGGCTTGGGAATGGAAGAAGGAGCTTTCGGGAATGCGGTGCAGCTGTTCCAAGACCTCCTGCGTCTTTCCCTCACGTAAGAGGGCATGGACTTCCGCATTGTTCGACCACTCGGAGCCGGCGTCGAGTCTCAAGAACGCGCGGCCTCGATCGTATTGCCCTAAGCCAAAAAATACGCTGGCGCAGGAACGAAACTGGTAATTGCCGGGATCGAGGCGCATAGCGTCGTTACACTCGCGGGCAGCGTCGCGCACAAGGCCAGCGTAGCGCAGCACGTACGACAGCGTGAAGTGGGCAAAGCCGCTCTGCGGACGTTTGTCGACCATGGCCTTGGCTTCCTGATAGGCGAGAGGCAGCTTGCCGGAATCGGCGTCGAGGCTCACGATCTGCTGCGCCGCGTCCTCAAGATTGGGATCCAAGGCGAGAGCACGCCGCAGCGCAGGTTCGGTGCGCGACATGGAGCCGTTCGCTCCGGGGCTGTATTCCTCTTCAAAATAGTAACGTTTCCCGAGGGCAGACCATGCGGGCGCGTAGGACGGATCCAGCCCAACGGAGCGCTCGAGCATACGGACAGCATCTCGGTTCTGATCGCCATCGTGGGGAAGAGCCACGCTGCGCAGGTAGAGGTCGTAGGCTTCTTCGTTGGTGGGCCGCGTGCCACCTTCGCCGGCAGTGGTGCTGGCGCCGAGCGCGGGAATCAACCCCTGGCGCACCTGGCTGGTGACCTGATCGCGCATGGCGACCAAGTCTTCGACCGGAACGTTGCGGCTGTCTTGCCAGAGGACGCGGTCATCGGCAACATCGACGGCTTCCATGGTCAACTGAAGCTGATCGCGGACCTTCTGAAAGTGGCCTGTGACGATATGGCCGACGTGCATCTCCTTGCCGGCCTGTTGCAGGTCGACGCCGGGCGTGGAGTACTTGCTGGTCGTAGAAAAAGGACGGATGGAAAGCGTGCGGACCGCGCTCAGGGTGGTGGCAATCTCATCGGGAAGCGCCATGCGCAGGTAGTCCGAATCTTTGTCGGCACCGAGATTCTGAAACGGCAAGACGGCAACGGTGGCGGGCGCGGTAGGGGCTTTGGATTCGTGCGAGGAAGCCGGCTTGAAACGCCATGCCAGCAAGCCCGCGAGCGCAAGCACAGCAACGATCGCCGCCGGCCAGAGCCAGGGCGCGCGCTTCGCTTGTTCAGAGTGAATCGGCATCGTCGCAGAGATGGATCCGGTGGTATCGCGCTTGGCGCGTGACAGGTCCGCGCGAAATTCGGACGCATGCTGGTAGCGGACGTCGCGATCCTTCTCGAGCGCTTTTTGCAGGATTCGTTCCAGTTCGGCGGGGACTTGCGGATTCAGGCGAGCAGCGGCAGGCGGCGTGCCGTGGAGGATGGCATCGAAGATGGCGCCGGAGGTTTCTCCTTTAAACGGGAGCGCGCCGGTGGCCATTTCGTAGAGCACAATGCCGAAGGAGAACAGATCAGTTCGGCAGTCCAGCGGCTTGCCCAGGATCTGCTCGGGCGACATGTAGGCGACGGTTCCCAGGGTCGAGCCCGGGCTGGTGAGATGCTCGGCTTCGGTTTCGGTATTGGCTTCGGCGATGCCGCTGGCTGAGGTACTTCCCTCTCCTACTTTGGCGAGACCGAAATCCAAGATCTTGGCGTGGCCTCGCTTGGTGACGAAAAGATTCGCAGGCTTGATGTCGCGATGAATGATGCCGGCGGTGTGTGCGGCGTCAAGGGCGTCGGCGATTTCGATAGCAAGTGAAAGGAGCGTTTCGGTTTCCATGGGACGCGCTGCGATGGCGTGCTTCAGAGTCATGCCCTCGAGGTATTCCATGGCGATGAAGCGGGTGCCGTCGCCTTCGCCGATTTCGTAGATGGTGCAGATGTTGGGATGGTTGAGGGCGGAGGCGGCGCGGGCTTCGCGGCGAAAGCGTTCGAGGGAAGAGGGGTCGCGGGAGACGTTGTCGGGAAGAAGTTTGAGGGCAACGAAGCGTCCGAGGGTAAGGTCTTCGGCCTTGTAAACCACGCCCATACCACCGCCGCCGAGCTTTTCGACGATGCGATAGTGCGAGATGGTTTGGCCAATCATTCGTAGTCTCTGGGGAGTGGGGGAATCTTATGGTGGGTGCGGGGTGAAGTCAAAGATGGGTTCTTCCTTGCTACCATCCCAGCATGCTGAAAGTGGAGCTTCTGGTGAGCGCGACCTTGCCGAGGTGTACGCGATCGGTGCTCCTTGTTTTCGGGCTGTGTGCAGCAAGCCTACCGGCGGCCGGGCAGTGGATGGGAAAACAGACTGGGTGCTTCGCGGATTCGATCGCAGCGAATCCGAACCGGCCGACGGTCGCGAATCCTGCCGACATCACACAGTATGGCGTGCTTGAACTGGAGTATGGGTGGGATCGCGTGTGGCCGGTAAAGGACGTGACGCAAACGTCAGCGAACGGACTTTTGAAGTTTGCCGTGCTTTGCGATTTCGAGCTGCGGTGGAACACGACGTCGTTTCTGTCGCAGACTGATGCGAGCGGGACGCATCGCACGTTCGGGGACAACTGGGTGGGGCCGCAGGTGCGCTTCTATAAGCAGACACGGCGCGTGCCGTCTCTGGCGTTTGCGTATGCGGTCAAGATTCCTTCGGCCAGCACAGAGGATGGACTGGGGAGTGGGTCGGTTGACCATCAGTTGACGTTTCTGGCGAGCAAGGATGTGGCGAAAATTCATTTTGATTTCAATGCCAGCCAATTTTGGATTGGCGGCGGGAATGGGTTCGACAGGAATCAGGAATACAATCTGGCGTTTTCGCGCGCGATCCGCGGGCCGCTGCAGTTTACCGGCGAGTTTTATGGGGAGACGCGTTTGAATGCGGCGACACCCGGGTTTGCATCGTCGTTGTGGGCGTTGACCTATACGGTGACTCCGCGGCTGGTGATTGATGGAGGATTTGAGGCTGGGTTGACGTCGGGCGGTCCACATCGGCATTTGTTTTTCGGGGTTACGTACGCCATTGCGCGGTTGTATCGAGTAAGGAAGTGATCGGGCTCGCGGGCTCACGCCCGCGTCGCGTTATGCCGCCCCCTACGGGGCTTGCCTCGTTAGCTTAGCTTACCCAGTGCTTACGCACTGGGCTATCCTTTGCCGCCGCTACCGCGGCTGGCGCGGGTGCGATTAAATCTGTGACCACCGTCCACGAAGATCAGGTCCGGAGTGAAATCCAGTGGAAAGTCCTGGTAACCGTGCATGGTCCATCTGCCCGCACTTGACCTTGCTCCGTTCAATCAGGTCTGCAACGTTTTCCCGGAACTTCTCTATCCGCGTGTTTAGGTCCGTCCGCCTGCCGCTCATCTTCTTGCTCCGATCCTTCGGTTGAGTGAAGGCACTAGGCGGATCGCCGTAAGCCCCTCAACCGAAACCACTTCGCTAGGGCGCCGTACCGCAAAATCCATGCATCGCGGGCGAGGCTGCTTACATCTAAACCTTGACAGCGCTACACTCAAGTCTTATTATGGCTGCGAAGCATAGCGTTTCAAGCATATGATTTTAATGCACTTATAGTGATTAGGAGGCTCAGAATATGGGCAAGATTATTGGAATTGACCTCGGAACCACGAACTCCGTGGTCGCCGTCATGGAAGGCGGCGAGCCTAAGGTCATCCCGAACGAGGAAGGCGGGCGGACGACTCCGTCGGTGGTGGGCTTTACCAAGACCGGCGAGCGGTTGGTCGGGCAGGTGGCGAAGCGGCAGGCCATTACCAATCCCGAGAACACGGTTTTCTCGATCAAGCGGTTCATGGGACGCCGCTTCGACGAAGTGACCGAAGAAATGAAGATGGTGCCCTACAAGGTGGAGCGCGACGGCGACAACGTGGCGGTCATCGCGCAGGGCAAGAAGTACACCCCGCCCGAGATCTCCGCGATGATTCTTCAGAAGCTGAAGAAGGCGGCGGAAGACTATCTCGGCGAGAAGGTGACCGAAGCCGTCATCACGGTTCCGGCGTACTTCAACGACGCGCAGCGGCAGGCGACGAAAGACGCCGGCAAGATTGCTGGGCTCGACGTAAAGCGCATCATCAACGAGCCGACGGCGGCCGCGCTGGCGTACGGGCTCGATAAGGGTAAGGACGAGACCATCGCCGTGTACGACTTCGGCGGCGGCACGTTCGATATTTCGATCCTCGAAGTGGGCGAAGGCGTCATCGAGGTGAAGGCCACCAATGGCGATACGCACCTGGGCGGCGACAACCTCGACCAGCGCATCGTCGAGTGGCTGATTGATGAATTTAAGAAGGATGAAGGCCTCGACTTGCGCGGCAAGGGCAACGAGATGGCGTTGCAGCGTCTGCGCGACGCGGCGGAGCGGGCGAAGATCGAGCTCTCGACCACCATGGAGACCGAGATCAATCTGCCCTTCATCACGGCGGATGCGAGCGGTCCGAAGCACCTGGTGAAGAAGCTGACCCGGGCGAAGCTCGAGTCGATGGTCGAAGACCTGATCCAGAAGTCGGTGGGTCCGTGCAAGCAGTGCATGAAGGACGCGGGCGTCGATGCCAGCAAGATCAACGAAGTCGTGCTGGTTGGCGGACAGACGCGCATGCCGCGCATCCAGGCGCTGGTAAAGGAACTGTTCGGCCGGGAACCGCACAAGGGCGTCAATCCGGATGAAGTGGTGGCGATCGGCGCGGCGATTCAGGGTGGCGTGCTGAAGGGCGAGGTGAAGGACCTGCTCCTGCTGGACGTGACTCCGTTGTCGCTGGCGATTGAAACGCTGGGCGGCGTGGCGACGCCGATGATTCCGCGGAACACGACGATTCCGACCAAGAAGACGGAAACGTTCTCGACCGCGGCCGACAACCAGACGTCGGTCGAAGTGCACGTGCTGCAGGGCGAGCGTCCGATGGCGGCGCAGAACCGGACTCTGGGCAAGTTCCATTTGACCGGGATTGCCACCGGCTCCGCGCGGCGTTCCGCAGATCGAGGTGACGTTCGACATCGACGCGAACGGCATCCTGAACGTGACGGCGAAAGACAATGCCACGGGCAAGGATCAGAAGATCACGATCACGTCGTCTTCCGGCTTGTCGAAGGAAGAAGTGGAGCGGATGGCAAAGGAAGCCGATGCTCACTCGGCCGAGGACAAGGCGAAGCGCGAAGAGATCGACGCCAAGAACCAGCTCGACAGCATGGTCTACCAGATGGAGAAGATGCTGCGCGAGTCGGGCGACAAGATCTCGGGCTCGGAGCGTGGCGAGGTGGAGAACGCTATCGCCGACGCGAAGAAGGCCTTGGAAGCGGGCGACAAGGCGGGCATGGATCGGCGCGCGAGGTGCTGACCCAGGCTTCGCACAAGCTGGCAGAGCAGATGTACAAGGCGGCAGGATCGCAGGGTGCGGCGGGCGGAGGCCCGGGCGCTGGGGCGGGGCCGTCGGGCTCGGCGGACGGCAACGGTCAGGCCAAGAAGGATGAAGGCGTGATCGATGCGGAGTACGTGGACGTTGAGGACAAGAAGTAAGCTGTCATGTCGAGCCACTGGCTACTTGCTTCTGGCTGATGGCTTTGAACCTTGGGGGCGCCGATGGCGCCCCTGTTTGGTATTCAGGAAATCGCTCGTGATGGCGAGGGCGAGACGCCCTCGCGACTGTCGGCGGGACGCCGGCGCTACTTTGTCGCTTTAAGGAGATTCAACTTGCAATTTGAAGTTAATGATCAGGCTTATTTTTTGAATTATGTTGAGGATGAGGGGCTGTGGTATGTGTTCCGTCCTACGGGGAGTGGTGTGATCCGGATTCCGGTGGAGATGGAGGCGGTGCATTCGGAGCATTTTGCGTTTGCGCCGGAAGAGGGGAAGAAGCGAGTTGTGCACTAGAGGGCGGCTGCCGGAGTGCCGTCCCCTGAAGGGGACTCCGCTCCTGCGGCACGCTCACCCCGCACTTACGTGCGGGGCTGGCATCTGTCGTCGCTGCGCGACTCTGCTTCGGTTGTTGCGTTCTCAAAGGGTATGACCGGAGGTATCGCAGGCAAAACACCGGGTTCCTCGACTTCGTTCGGCTCACGCCTCACTGCGCTCGGAGTGACAGATCGAATGGGACAGGTGAAATGTTGGCAAGAAAAGCCAGAAGCGACGGATAACGATGTGGACTCTCCCTTACAGCACACCGCAGAAAGCAGGAGTGATTCTGTTTGGCTTGCTAGTTGGGGTGTTGATGGTCCCAATTACTGCTCTCGTTTGTGTACTGTTGGGGGTCATTGTTGTGTTATTTGTCGGTCCAGGCAGGGATGCCTCGGGCGGTTTTTTTGTCGCAGCCTGCCTGTTGTACGGTTTCTATCTCGGAATCCCAGTCGGTCTCGTCGTTTGCTGGAGAGTGTGTCGTTCTCGACTGCGCGAGCCGAAGGCTGAAAGTTAACTCATGCCTTCCACCACCAAAAAAGACTATTACGAAATTCTCGGCGTAAAGAAATCGGCCTCGGCGGAGGATGTTCGCAAGGCGTTTCGCAAACTTGCGCGCAAATACCATCCCGACGTGAATCCTGGGGACAAATCCGCCGAGGAGAAGTTCAAGGCGCTCTCCGAGGCGAACGAGGTACTCAGCGACCCCAAGAAACGGAAGATTTACGACCAGCTCGGGTTCTACTCCGACAATATTGATCCGGCAGCGGCCGAGGCTTATTCCCGGCAAGGCGGAACGCCGGGTGGTTTCCCTGGGGGATTTCCCGGCGGGCAGTCTGGATCGACTGGCTCGGCGGCCGCCGGGGGCTTTGATTTTGGCGGGTTCGACTTTTCGGATCTGTTTGAGGGGCGCGGGAAGAAGAGTTCTGGCGGTAGCGGTGGCGGCGGATTTCGCGACATCTTCTCGAGCATGTTTGATCGCGGTGGTGCCGCAGCGCAAGAGGGACCAGAACCCGGGACTGATCTCGAATACCAGGTCAACGTTCCTTTCTGGACGGCGATCCGCGGCGGGGTGATGAAGCTGAACATCGCTCGGCGGGAGACTTGCAACACGTGTCACGGATCCGGATTCGTGGAGGCACCCGGGACTTGCCCGCAGTGTCACGGCAAGGGGACCATCGAGCAAACTGGCGGGCGGATGAAATTCAACGTGCAGTGTCCGCGGTGCCATGGGACGGGCAAGAACATTTCGCCCTGCCCGACTTGCCATGGCGAAGGAACTCTAGAGCGTACAGAACCGCTCGAGGTGCGGATCAAGGCCGGGACGCGGGATGGGCAGCGAATTCGGATTGCGGGCAAGGGCAATGCCGGATCGCACGGTGGGCCGGCCGGTGACCTGTACGTAATCATCAAGACCGGAGACCATCCGGTGTTTCAGCGGGATGGGGACGACATCCGGCTGACCGTGCCGGTTACGGCGACCGAGGCTGCCTTGGGCGCGAAGATTGAAGTGCCAACCATCGATGGGCGAACTCTGCTGAAGATTCCGCCCGGGACGCAGTCGGGGCAGAAGCTGCGACTACGGGAGAAGGGCGTGCCTTCTGCGACAAAAGACGGGGCGCGCGGGGATGAGATTGTCGAGGTGAAGGTGACCGTGCCCATGCCTCGGGATGAGCGGACCAAGGAGTTGTTGCGGGAACTGGCGACGTTGAATCCGGAGGATCCGCGGGCGGACATTTGGGGAAAGGTCTAGAAGCAGGTGTCAGGTGTTGGGTCTTAGGTGTTGGGTCTTAGGTGTTAGGTCTTGGGCGCATGTTGTCTTGTCCTTCCGTAGCGTTTCCCTTTTAGGTTGAGATTCCGCATGGAAAACTTCTTTGAGCCGGTGGCGCTGCTGGCGAACACGGGGTCCTTCGACTTCGTTCGGCTGTCGCCTCACTGCGCTCAGGATGACAATGTAGGGGAGAGCACTGGACCACGACGCTACAAATTACAAAGCCCTCAAGCCTCCTGAACGAAATGCATCGCACTCCTGAGACCTGAGACCTGAGACCTGAGACCTGAGACCTGAAACCTGCGACCTGTCACCTGTCACCTGTGACCTGTCGCCTGTCGCCTCTGTTACTCCCGTACTGTGTCTTCGCGAAAAAAAATCTCAAAAATCTATTGTGTCGCATCTAAATTGCCGTATTCTCTGTGCTGCGAACTAACTTCGCCGACATGCCTGTGGAATCGCTGTAACCCGGGAGCCGCGTTACGATCAAGGGAGACGCGGTGGTGAGAGTGAGTCGCTTGAGGAGGAAGCCATAGAAATTGGCAACAGCTAGCGCGCCTACCCGATCTTCATCCCCGCAACTCTCTGTTCTTCCCCGGAATAAGAAATTCGGCAAGCTCACCTTATGGCCCCTGGTCGCCGCCACCTTCTTTATGGTGTCGGGCGGCACGTATGGCACGGAAGACATCGTGCACGGAGCGGGGTATGGACGAGCCATCCTGATTCTTCTGCTGACTCCCATCCTGTGGAGTCTGCCTACTGCGTTCATGATCGGCGAGCTTTCCAGCGCGCTGCCCGAAGAGGGCGGCTACTACGCATGGGTGCGTCGCGCGATGGGGAATTTCTGGGGATTCCAGGAGGCGTGGCTGTCGCTGATCGCGTCGGTGTTCGACATGGCGATTTACCCGACGCTGTTCATCCTCTATTTGCAGCGGCTGTTTCCGTGGTTTGCCGAGGGGCATCGCGGGCTCATGGTCGGACTGGGCGTGGTTGCTCTTTGCGCGCTGCTGAACGTGGCCGGCGTTAAGGTGGTTTCGACCACTTCGCTATGGTTGTTCTTTGCCCTGTCGGCGCCGTTTGTGGCGATTGTGTGTATCGCGCCCTTCAAGTTTGGTGCGCTCGCCGGAGCGGTGACCAAGCCGACGAATTCGGGTATCGACATCCTGACAGGCGTACTCATCTGCATGTGGAACTACATGGGATGGGACAACGCTTCGACCATTGCGGCCGAGGTGGAGAAGCCGCAACGGACGTATCCGCGGGCGATGCTGGCTGCGGTGGTGATTGTGGCCGTGAGCTACATCGTGCCGGTGGTGGCGATGTGGATGACCGGGCTCGCGCCGGGTGCGTGGGACACCGGCTTCTGGGCCGACGCGGCCGGAATGCTGGGTGGGCCAGTGCTGCGCGTTGGCCTGGCGCTGGGTGGCATGATCAGCGGGTTTGGTATGTTCAACGCGCTGGTGATGAGCTACTCGCGTCTGCCGCTCGCGATGGCGCAGGACGGGATGCTGCCGAAGATGTTCGGCAAGCGGACGAAGGGGGCTGGTTCACCCTGGGTCGCGATTGTGGTGCTGGCGATCTTGTGGGCGCCCTGCCTGCTGCTCGGTTTCGAGCGGCTGGTAACGATCGACATCCTTCTTTATGGAGGGAGCCTCGGTTTGGAGTTCGCGGCGCTGGTGTGGCTGCGGATTCGCGAGCCGGAACTGCCGCGGCCCTTCCGCGTGCCGGGAGGCATGTTTGGGGCGGTGGCGATCGGGATCGCACCCATGATGATGCTTGGTTTCTCGATCTTTCGAAGCCAGCACGAGACGGTGTTTGGGATGAGTTCGTTCGCCTTCGGGATGATACTGATGGCGGCGGGCGTGGTGGCGTATGGAGTGAACCATCTGCTGAGGCCTGGGGGATGGACGCCGGCGAGAGTGGAGAAGCCACAGGTTGTGGCGTAGGTTCGGGTTGCGCTCCAGGTTGTGCGAAGACTGGGGTCTGCAGAACTGTCAAGCGTCCTCCAGGACGCTCGCGCGGTTCGGCAGGTACCTGGCGCTGAAGGTCGGGCTATTTCAAACCTCCCTACGGAAGGTGACGGGCACCTACTACGCATCTCGGCGGGACGGCGAAAGCTGTCCCGCCTTTGTTGTAGAGTAAGGGTGCGTGCGAGCAGTGGCGAGCGACAAAAACAGCCCCTAACGAGGCTATCGATGGGCCGCCGACTTCGGCGCCGCTGAAACGGCGCCCAGATCGACAAACGAGCTGCAGCAGACCTCTAATGTCATGACGAAACGGAAATCCAAAGGCGCCTACATGATTTCGGCGGTGGCCGAGATGTATGGCATTCATCCGCAGACGCTGCGCCTGTATGAACGCGAGGGGCTTCTCAAGCCGTCGCGGACTGAGGGTAATACCCGGCTCTATACCGATGAGGACTTGCTGCGCCTCGAATTCATTCTGACGCTGGCCCGCGACCTGGCGGTGAACATCAGCGGGATTGCCATCATCCTGCAAATGCGGGAGCGGATGGAGGAGATGCAGCGGCAGATCCAGGATTTCGTGAAGTTCATGCAGCAAGAGGTGATCAACCGGGCAACGGCGGCGGCGGATCCGTCCAAGGGGGCGATTGTGCCGTTGCGGAGGCCGGTGGTGGTGCCGGCGCCTCCAGGAGCGAAGAGGCGGTAGGTCTTCAGTGGCGAGCAGGCAGCTCTTGGCTCTGATTTGCTCGGCAGCCGAACTCCCAGGTTAGCGTCCAAAATGCGGACGCGAACCTGGGGCACCGTGCCCCGTACATCGTGCAAGCGACGATTCCCGCGTATGATCGATAGCCTTCCGCATTCCACCCACTGAGTGCCGAATGCTGAGAGCCGCAATGCTGCCCTTCAAACTCGTCTACAGCGACGACTACTACCTTCCGATCGGCACGCATGTCTTCCCTGCCGAGAAGTACCAGCGCGTCCATAAGAGGCTGATTGAGACGGGCATAGCGGACGAGAAGGATTTCGTCGCGCCGCAGCCGGCTTCGGATCAGGACATCATGCTGGTGCATACGCCGCAGTACGTGCAGAAGTTGAAAACCGGAATGCTCTCGGCGCGCGAGGAATTGGAGATGGAGATTCCCTACTCGCCGGAACTGGTGCGGGCGTTCTGGCTGGCTGCGGGTGGGTCAATACTGGCGGCCGATCATGCCCTGCAGGATGGCATCGCGATCAACATTGGCGGCGGATTTCATCATGCGTTTCCCGATCACGGGGAAGGCTTTTGCATGATTCACGACGTGGCAGTGGCCATCCGGCGGATGCAGAGGGACGACAAGATCCGGACCGCGATGACGGTGGATTGCGATGTGCATCAGGGGAACGGGACGGCGGCGATTTTCGCGGGCGTGCGCGTACCCAGCGATCCGTTGCCGTCGGCCGGGCCTGCAACGGTTACGACGGCGCGGCCTGCGAAATTACGGAATGCGCACGCGGGGGATGTGTTTACGATCTCACTGCACCAGGAGCACAACTATCCGGCGCTGAAGCCGCCATCTTCGATTGACGTGGACCTGCCCGACGAGATCGGGGACGACGACTACCTGGCGTGGCTCGACAATGCGCTGAGTTCGGGACTGCGGCAGTTTGAGCCGGAGTTGCTGTGCTACATCGCGGGGGCCGATCCGTATCGCGAGGATCAGTTGGGCGGATTGAATCTCTCGATTGAGGGGTTGAAGAAGCGGGATGAGCTGGTGTTTCGGGTGGCGCGGGCGCGGGGGATTCCGGTGATGGTGACTTACGCCGGGGGTTACGCGCGCAAGGTGGATGATACGGTGACCATTCACTGCAATACGGTGGTGGCGGCTAAGGAAGTGTTTGGTAAAAAGACGTCGCATTCCAACTAGCCAAACCCTTTGACCACAGAGGAAGCGGGGCACAGAGGGGCACAGAGACATTCAAGGTAAGGTCACTGAAATCGAACACTGGACTGGGAAGAGGGAAAAAGCAAATGCAACGCGTGACTGTGCTGTACCCGAACGGGGCCAACGTGAAGTTTGATTTCGACTACTACCTGGCGAAACATGTGCCTTGGGTGGCTGGGTTAGTAGGACAGAGCATCGAGGTGCGGCGGGGAATTTCTTCTCCGACGGGCTCTCCCGCATTCGTATGCATCGCCACGATTCACATCGAGTCGGCGGCCAAGTGGGATGCTGTCCTCGCCGCAATATGGTCCGCAGATCATGGCGGACATTCCGAACTACACCAACAGCTCACCTTTGCTGCAGATCGATGAGATCGTGCGCGCTGAATAAATTCTGGTTTGCCTCTATTTGTGAAACCTTAGTAGCACGAGCGGCAGCGCATCCTGCAGGAAATGGCCGATCATGCCCGGCCTGAGACTTTGACGCCACTGGGCCAACAAACCGAACAGACAACCGAAAACAGTGATGACTATCATCAGGCGCGGGCCCTGATATCCATGGGCGGCGCCAAACACTACTGCCTGCAGGATCAGACCGGCGGAGGCGCTGTGCATCCAGGCGCTGAATTGTTTTTGCAGGTAGCCACGAAAGATGATTTCTTCGCAGAAGCCCGCGGTCGCGCATAGCAGGAGGTAAAGTGCGATTTCAGTGCGGGTATGCGGTAAGAGACGTGATACGACATCGCGATTGCCGGCATTCAAAAGGTGCGAGACCGTTGCCAGGACGATGGCGGAGACAATGATGAAGCCGACGGCGAGGGCGATGTCGCGCAATACACTGGTCCACCGCGGCCAGGATCCGCTAATCAGATCGCAGAGGGTGAGGCCGCGTTGGTGAATACCGTATCGAATAAAAACCAGCGTTAGCCACTGCATCACGATTACCGACAGATAGCCCAGTGACTTCCCGTGTCCGAATCCGACCGGCGAGAGGCTGTGCCTGTAGGCGCCCACGGCGGAAACAGAGAGGATGATGAAGAGCACGACAGCCGTGTGCCAGCGGGGAGCGACTTCTTTGATGGACGGAGCAGAGGGCGGTTCGCTGGGGCTGGTGACGGCGATATGTTCGGGCATTCGCGCTTCTTAAAGAACGGCGCGATTGTATCCCATAAAAAATGACGGGACGGTAGGATTGAGCATGCGCCTTTGCCTGATCCGACACGCTACGCTCAAGGTTGAGTACCACGGACACACGTTCCTGGTCGATCCGATGCTCGACGACGCTGGTGTGCGTCCGGCAATCCAGAACTCGCCCAATCCCAGAGAGAATCCACTGGTGCCTTTGCCTGTACCCGCGCCGGAGGTGGTGAAGAGTGTCGATGCCGTGCTGGTTTCGCATACTCACAGCGATCACTGGGATGAAACGGCGGCACGGCTGCTGGCGAAAGACGTGCCCCTGTTCGGACAGGTTGCCGATGAGACGAAGTTCCGTGGCCAAGGTTTTGTGAATGTGCGGCCGGTTGAGGATTCGGCCAAGTGGAAGGACGTGGAACTCACACGCACCGGCGGCCAGCATGGCAAGGGAGAGATCGGCAAGGCGATGGCACCGGTGTCGGGCTTCGTTCTGCGGGCTTCCGGCGAGCCTGTCTTGTACATCGCGGGAGACACGATCTGGTGTGAGGAGGTGCGGGATGCGATCGCGCGCTACAAACCCTCTGTCACTGTGGTGAACGCTGGGGCGGCGCAGTTTCTGCAGGGCGATCCCATCACGATGACCGCGGATGACGTGGTGGCCGTCTGCCAGGCTGCACCTCGGGCGCAGGTGGTGGCGGTACACATGGAGTCGATCAATCATTGCCTGCTGACGCGGGAAGATCTGGCGTTTCAACTGGAGGCGGCGCGGGTACGGGCTGCGATTCCGGGGGATGGGGAGTGGGTGGAGTTGTCGGGTTAGGAAACTGCGTTCAAGGTGAAACTTGGTGGCGCCGCTGAACACAAGGTCCTTCGACTGCGCTCGGCTGGCGCCTCACTCCGCTCAGGATGACAACTGCTGCAAGGTATTAGGTATCCGCTATTCACTATCAGCCATCAGCTACCCGCCATCGACTGGCTTCCCGGCTGCTAAAATAGCCGTCTACGCTTATGTTTGAGAATCTTCAGGAAAAACTTCAGCGCGCGTTTAAGACTTTGCGCGGGCAGGGCACGCTTACCGAGGAGAATATCCAGGAGGCGTTGCGGCAGATTCGCATGGCGCTGCTTGAGGCCGACGTCAACTTCAAGGTCGTCAAGCAGCTTATTGATCAGATCCAGGCCAAGGCTGTTGGGCAGGAAGTCGCGACGGCTCTATCCCCGGGCGAGCAGGTCATCAAGATTGTCCGCGACGAGATGGTTGCGGTGCTGGGCCAGGACACGGCCAAGCTGAAGTTTGCTTCGCAACCTCCGACTGTGGTTCTCATGGCCGGGCTGCAGGGGTCGGGCAAGACCACGACCTCCGGCAAGCTGGCCAACTGGCTGAAAAAAGGCGGGCACCGGCCGCTGCTGGTTTCGGTGGACGTGTACCGTCCGGCGGCACGGCAGCAGTTGAAGGTGGTCGCCGACGCGATCAAGGCGAACATCTACGAAGGCGAAGTCACCGAGTCGAATACCGCTACGGTTGAACGGTTGGTGAAAGAGGCGCGGCGCGAGGCCATCAATACCGGGAGCGATGTGCTCATCGTTGATACCGCCGGCCGTTTGCACATTGACGATCAGCTGATGGATGAGATGCAGTCGCTGAAGAAGCTGCTGAATCCAACGGAAATTTTGTTTGTCGCGGATGCGATGACCGGCCAGGACGCGGTGCGCTCGGCCGATGAGTTCCACAAGAAGCTGACGCTGACCGGCGTCGTGCTCACCAAGATGGACGGCGATGCGCGCGGCGGCGCGGCGCTGTCGATCCGGCAGGTGACCGGGCAGCCGATCAAGTTCATCGGCGTGGGCGAAAAGTACGATGCGCTGGAGCCGTTTCATCCCGACCGCATCGTGTCGCGCATTCTCGGCATGGGCGACATCCTGTCGCTGATCGAGAAGGCCGAGTCGCAGATCGACAGGAAGAAGGCTGAAGATATGGCCAGCAAGATGCTGGCCGGCGACGGTTTCTCGCTCGAAGATTTCCGCGATCAGTTGCGGCAAGTGCGCAAGATGGGATCGATCCAGAGCCTGATGGGGATGCTGCCCTCGATCGGGCCGTTCAGCGGGCTGCAGAAGGCCGCCGACAAGGTCGACGAGAAGCAGATCAACCGGGTGGAAGCCATCATCAATTCGATGACGGTGCACGAACGGCATCATCACGACGTGATCAACGGCAGCCGGCGCAAGCGGATCGCGCGCGGTTCGGGAACTAGCGTCCAGGAAGTGAACAACCTGCTTCGCCAGTACGCGCAGATGAAGAAGATGTTCAAGCAGATGGGGAAGCCGAGCTTTGCGCGGCGGCTGGCCGGGATGAAGATGCCGGGGATGTAGGAGCAGTCGTCGGTCGCCAGTCGTCAGCCTCGTCGGCCCTCCAGCCTTTAATCGCTAAACCGTGACATGCGGCGCTGCGAGCGCCTTGCGTTTTCCTGCAGCCATGATTCATCAGCCGTCTTGTCTAGTCGTTTGGCTCACCTTGTCTGCGTCCCCAACGTCTGTTCTGTGTCTAATATCAATCGCTCACCAGAATCGAGGAATCCATGCACCGATCTTTTTTGCTTGGGTTGTTAATCCTGGCGTTCGGGTTCGGGTGGCAGAGTGGCGCCGTCGCGCAGGATAAGGCGACGGACAAGACCGCTGCGGCGGCCCCTTCGTCTGGACCGCGCGCAGAGTTTCTCAACGAGTTGAAGGGGGAGTCGGACAAATTCGTTCGGTTGGCCCAGGCGATTCCCGCCGATAAGTACACATGGCGGCCCGGCCCCGACGTGCGCTCTGTCGCTGAGGTGTTTTTGCACGTGGCAGCCGCGAACTACAACTTGCCGCATTTGATTGGCACGCCGCCGCCGGAAGGTTTTCAGGCCAAGGGTTTCGACAAGTCGACGACGGACAAGACGAAGGTCATCCAGACGATGGAGGACTCGTTCGTGCATCTGCGGGAAGCCGTGATCAAGATGCCCGATGCCGATCTGGACAAGCAATTGGATTGGTTCGGTGGTAGCAAGAACACGGAGCGCGGCATCCTGCTCTTCATCATGCGCCACATGGGAGAGCATCTCGGGCAGTCGATTGCCTATGCGC
Source organism: uncultured Acidobacteriota bacterium (assembly GCA_963745435.1). GTDB lineage: Bacteria > Acidobacteriota > Terriglobia > Terriglobales > Acidobacteriaceae > Gp1-AA133. The sequence continues at coordinate 53,859 of CAVUXK010000021.1, forward strand.
GCATGATTGGGGTTGTGCCGCCGTGGACCGAGGAGCAGCAGAAAGCCGCCAAGCCCGAAGCTAAACCGAAGCAGTAGCGCTGGCTGAGTTCGGGCTGCCGCGGTCGCTGATGGTGTCCTCCCTTTATACTGGCGGTCTCGATGAAATGGCGCTCGCTGCAAGAATCGACTCCCGGCACGGAAGCCCGCTCGCTCCGCGAAATTCTTGCCGAGCGCAAGGAAAAGATCACGAAGTATGTACCCGCGGCAGCGCTCGAGGTGCATGCTCGCGCAGTTGCAGCTTTGAAAGCACCAGGAACTGGCGGCGAAGTCGCTGGCGGTGGGCGCGAGCGATGCCTGCGTTTTCCCTGCCCGATCACAACGGAAGAGTCGTTTCGTCCGCGGATTTGCTGGGCCGCGGGCGGCTGGTCGTGTGCTTCTTTCGCGGGCGATGGGATCCGTTCTGCTGTGGGCAGATGGAGGCCATGAACCGGGTGCTGCCGGAGATTGAACAGGCCGGAGCTTCGCTGGTGGCGATTTCTCCCCAGACAGTAAAGCAGTCGTTCTTCATGGCCGATCAGCATCGGCTGGGCTTTCCGCTGTTGAGCGATGCCGGGAATCAGGTGGCTCGGCAGTTTGGCCTTGTCTACCGCGTGCCGCCTGAGCAGGAAAGCATTTATCGACGAGCGTTCATCAACCTGCCGCTGGCGAATGGGGATGACAGTTGGGAGCTGCCAATTCCGGCTGCCTACTTGGTGGATCGCGATGGGACGGTGTTGTTCGCTTACGCGAACGAGGATTATGCGGAGCGGGCGGAGCCGGGGGAGATTGTGGACGCGATGCGATCTCATCACGTCCCGTCGTGACATCCGGACTTGTTCCGCCTTAAAGGGCTTCTTAGTCTGCAGCTAGGGGCCCGTGGTGTAATGGCAGCACGTGAACCTGTCCAGTTCCAAGGTGCGGGTTCGAATCCCGTCGGGTCCATACCGGGCCCGGTCTATGGTAGGGACGGTATGGAAGGGAGCCTGGGACAGGAGTCTCCCTTCAGTAACATTGACTTTGCTCCAGGGTAAGTCGCAAAATGACGTTGTAACTGGACAGGTTCACGTAAGCTCTGAAGACCCGAACCCTTGCGGTTCGGGTTTTCTATTTGCGAGGTTCCGCTGTTTTCCGAAACAGCACGCCCACAAACTCTAATCCGGCTCAAAGAAAGCCAAATGCAAATCCCAGCAAGAACAGTAAGAAGGTTGGCCCGACTTCAAGGTCTGTGCGACTCATGAAACCTATAGCAAGCAGGGCGCCTAAGAACCCGAAGGATAGCGCGATAACGCCGAAGCACGTCTTGATAAGCCATGAATCCCGGAATCGGAGCGTTTTTGTCACGGCTGAGCTGCCCTTGCCTTCATGCTGCCGACGCCGGGAAGCATCGCAAAGTTAACCTCGGAGCGGATCCCTCTCTCCGCTCGGGACTTCGCCAGCGGGCTCCCGCTGCGCTCACGCCCGCTACGCGTCTCAACTTGCCAATCCCGCTAACTTCCGCGATAATAATGGTTTGTCTTACCCCTCCCGGAAGGACTAGGAAAGGAAACCAAGTTCCGTGTTAATGATTCGACTCTCGCGCACGGGTGCGCGCAAACAACCGCAGTATCGCGTGGTGGTTATCGAGAAGGACCGGGCGCGCAATGGGCGTTCCGTCGAGGTCGTGGGAACCTACAATCCGCGGGGCGCTGCCGCCCATATCGATCTGAAACGCGACCGCATTGATTATTGGGTGTCGAAGGGCGCGAAGATGTCAGAGCGCGTGAGCAAGCTGTTCGCGAAGCCTGTGCCTGCCGCGGCTGGTCCTGCCGCCTGAAGAGCTGACCTCAGCGGCTAAAGCCTCTGCCTTGACAGGAAGCTTACGGCACGACTGAAGTCGTGCCCTTCCCCGTCAGTGTCGAGACGTGCAAGCGATCCCAAATACGTCAGCTTTAAATGCGCAGGCAGATCCGAAAACAAGGCAGCATCGAAATACGCGGTCAGCTTTGAAAGCGGGTGCGAATCAGATGAGCGACCAGAGCGGCGACGCGAAGATTCTTCTCGAGCACGTCACCAAGGCGCTGGTGGATGCGCCCGACCAGGTGTCGGTAAACCATTTGGAAGAAGAGGGCGAGACGGTGCTCGAGCTCACGGTCGCCGAAGCCGATCTGGGCAAGGTGATTGGAAAATCGGGACGCACGGCGCGAGCGCTGCGCACGTTGTTGAGCGCCGCCGGCGTGAAGTCGGGCAAGCGGTACGCGCTCGAAATCCTCGAATAGATTGCCGGATTCAGGCCCGTGGAATTCCTGCACAGAGGCGACGATGGGCGAGGACTACATCAGCCTGGCTCGCGTCCTGAAAACGCAAGGACGGCACGGCGAAGTCGCCGTGGAAGTGCACTCGGACGTTCCTGACCGTTTCGTCGAAGGCATGCGAGTGTTCGCGCTCGATGCGCAGGGCGGGCGAAGGCAACTCAAGATCGAAGAACTCTGGCCCCACAAAGGCTACCTGGTTCTGAAGTTCGAAGGGATCGACTCGATCTCGGACGCGGAAACGCTGTTGCGCTGCGAGTTGCAGGTGCCGCGGGCTGAACGTGCGGAACTTGAGCCGGGCTGGACGTACATCAGCGATCTAGCGGGCTGCACGGTGTTTGACGGCGATCGCGAGATTGGGAAGGTCCAAGGCGTAGAGTTCGGTGCAGGCGAAGCGCCGCTGCTCATCGTGCAGGGCACGGCGAAGTTGCCGTACGAGATTCCGTTCGCCGAAGCGTACCTTGCGAGCGTGGATTTGGCAGCGAAGCAGATCCGGATGAAGTTGCCGGAAGGAATGCTGGAAGTGAATGCTCCGCTGAGTGAGGAAGAGAAGCGAGAAAACAGTCGCTAGTCGTCAGTCGCTAGTCGCTAGCATAGTAGTGTTGCGTTCTCAGTTGGCTCGCAATGAAGATCGACCTGGTAACGATCTTTCCGGACTTTTTTCGCGGGCCGCTGGATTTTGGGATTTTGCGGCGGGCGCGGGAAACGGGACTGGTAGAAGTTAACATCCACGACCTGCGGGAGTTTACCCGCGACAAGCATCGTACGGTGGATGACCGCCCATTTGGCGGCGGCGAAGGCATGGTGCTGAAGCCGGAACCGATCTTTGAATGTATTGAGAAGCTGCAAGTGGCGCCGCGCGAGGATCGCGTTTCGCGACGAGCACGGGAGTCGGTGATTCTGCTTTCCGCGCAGGGCGCGCGATTGAGTCAGGCGCTCGGGCAGGAGCTGGCCTCACTGGATCGTATCGTCCTGATCTGTGGACGGTACGAAGGCGTGGATGAGCGCGTCAGCGAGCATCTGGCCGATCGCGAGATTTCGATTGGCGACTATGTGCTCAGCGGCGGCGAGCTCGGAGCGGCGGTGATTGTGGATGTCGTCACGCGGCTGATTCCGGGCGCGGTCGGGAACGAGGCTTCCACGCGGCAGGAGTCGTTCACGGCGGCCGGAGCCGAGATCGTTGGCGACGGGCCTAGTTCAACTTGCGTTTCGGGCGGATTGCTGGATTATCCGCACTACACGCGGCCCGCGGAGTTTCGCGGCATGGCCGTGCCGGAAGTGCTGGTGAACGGGAACCATGACGAGATCCGGAAGTGGCGGCGCCGGACGGCACTGGCGAAGACGCTACGCAACCGTCCGGACTTGATTGATGCGGCCGAGTTGAGCGAGGAAGACCGAAAGCTGCTGGCGCAGATTCAGCGGTAGCGTCCTGTGACTTTGTGGAATCCCGCTCTAGCGCAGAGAACGCGCTAGGATGGGGCACCCTCGGTTGGGGGTGTCGCAGGCGAAATGCACAGGTCCTTCGCTGCGCTCAGGATGACAAGGTAATTTAGGGATTGAACATTACAGTTCCTCTAAAGCGGGAACGAGATTAACGAAGGAAAACGACATGTCGAACCTCATCATTGAAAAATTGCTGGCGAAAACCAAGCGGACCGATTTGCCGGAGTTTGTGCCCGGCGACACCATTCGCGTGCACGTGAAGATTCGCGAAGGCGACAAGGAACGCGTGCAGGCGTTTGAAGGCGTCGTGATTTCGCAGTCCCGGGGACCGCAAGCCAGCTTCACGGTGCGCAAGATCAGCTTCGGGCAGGGCGTGGAGCGCATCTTCCCTATGAATTCGAAGGTGATCGACCGCGTGGAAGTGCTGCGCTCGTCGAAGGTGCGGCGCGCGAAGCTTTATTACCTGCGCGCGTTGAAGGGCAAGGCGGCCCGCTTGAAGGACGTTGACCGCGAGCATGCGGTCCCGGCAGCTGCCCCAACGAAGTAGCTCGGCTGCTGCGGAGTGACTTGCTTGCAGCGACAACGGTCTCTCCACGGAGGGGACCGAGTCGCGGAATTTCTGAAAATCAGTTTTGCGAACCGGCCGAACTTGCCTTGTGCTTGTCGCGCCTTTTCTTTTGTCTTGCGGCGATGTTCGAACTTCTGCACCAAGTGCTGCAGGATGGCGCGATCACCTTTGCGAACTTCGCGAAATTCGATTCCTACTCCGACGTCGAGTGCCGCGTGGCGGACTTGTCCCTTGAACGCCAAGTCGTAATTGGAGATGTTCAGGACGAGTTTCAAGTCCGTGCCCGGCAGCAGCAGGCTCTTGGTGGTCACCAGGCAGCCGACTTCGGAAACGTCCTTCAACATCCCGTTGAGGTGGACGGGGCCCGAGCCTTTCTGCAGCAACTCTACGTCGCCGATGGTTCCGAAGCGCTGAAAGCGGCGGCGATTGCCGGGCTCGCCTGAAGATTGCTTCGACCGGCGCGGATCACGGATCACGGGGTCATACACCTGCTCCATGTCGCCCAATTCGGCGGTCCAGAGCATTTTTTCGGCCTCGACGCACTGGATGCCCACTTGCCCATGCAGATGCGAACTTGATTCTCCAATCCACACGACGCGGCAGAATGCCTTGCTGCGGCCACGTTCGATGGTGACGATTTCGCCGGCCTCCTTTACGCAGCGCAAGCCGGTCAGGCGGCCGCCATGCGCAGAGATGTCGTAGGTGCAGGCCATCTCAAGCCGGGGCTTGGAATCGGCGTCGTAGTAAGTCACGCGGACGGGCAGGGCAACCGAAATGCGCTTCTCGGCTCGATCGACGGCTTCTTTTACTGATGATTGGGTCAATGAATAATCCCGCGAACTAGATTTTTCAGGGGCTGCTCAGGCCCTCAGGGGGATTACAGGGAGAGTATCAAGTACCCGTAGGACCTTCAATTTACGGCGGTACCCTTACTACAGATTACCGTTGCGCTACTAGAAAGCCGGAAGGTGCCATGGGGATGTAGCACCTTCTTCCGAATGCCTGGACTGCCTGCGCACCGATTTTTGAGCTTTCGCTTGCGCTTCCACAGTCCGGTCGGCGAACATCGGGGAAAGACCCCTTCCCGTGCCCGTAAAAACCAAGTCCGAAAAACTCTCTGCCGCGGCGGCAAAACTGCGCTTACTGAAAAGCCTGCGCTGCACGCTGCGCTATGAGAAGAAGGCCTGGACATCGGGGGCGCGGCTGGTGGCGGGTGTCGACGAAGTCGGACGTGGGTCGCTTTTCGGAGCGGTGGTCGCCGGCGCGGTGATTCTTGATCCCGCGTATCGAATTCGCGGCCTGCGGGACTCGAAGCTGCTTCCTGCCGAGCGGCGCGAGGTGCTGGCGGAGCGCATTCGCGAACATGCGATTGCCTGGGCCGTGGCGGCAGTGGATGCGGCACGCATCGACCAGATCAACATTTACCAGGCGTCGCGGCTGGCGATGCGCATGGCGGTCGCGCAACTTACTCCTGAGGCCGACTACCTGCTGATCGATGCGTTGCGGTTGGATTGCAAACAGACGCAACGGGCTCTGATTCACGGAGACGCGCTGTCGGCGTCGATTGCGGCAGCGTCGATTCTGGCGAAGGTGGAGCGCGACCGCATGATCAGCGCGTGGGATCCAGTCTTTCCCGTGTACGGGCTGGCTTCGAACAAGGGTTACAGCACGCCGCGCCACCTGGCTGCCTTGCGCGAGCACGGCCCGTCACCGCTGCACCGGCAATCGTTTGCGCCGGTGTGGAATGCGCCCGTGCCCCAGGAAGTGTTGAGTTTCATGCTGGAAGAAGACAGCGGCGAGCTACGAGCGGCGAGCCTCGAGCCTGCCTGAATTCCTTGGCTCTATTTTTGTCTTTGTCCCTATAAGACCGATCCCTCTCTTCACCCTCGTTGGAGATCGCGAGCAATCGCTCTCTGGTTGCTCAAAGCTCGTCGAGCTCGCAACTCGTCCTCGTAGCTTAAAATCCATACATGCCTCGCATTCTTTGCGTGACTGCTCATCCGGACGACGAAGCGGCGGCGTTTGGTGGAACGCTGCGGCTCTACCATGAACGCGGCGCCGAAATTTATCTGATCTGCCTTACTCCGGGCCAGGCGGCTACTCACCGCGGGTCGGCAAAGACGGATCATGAACTCGCCACCATTCGCCGCAAGGAACTCGCCGCTTCCTGCGAAATCCTTGGGATCGATCGTTGGATTGTGCTCGACTACGCCGACGGGCAATTGCATCGAGTTGATCTGCAGAAAGTGGTGGGCGACCTGGTGCGGCACATGCGCGAGTTTCGTCCGCACATCGTGCTGACGTTCGGGCCCGAGGGCGCGGTGACGGGGCATACGGACCATTCGATGGCGTCGGTGTTCGCGACTCTGGCGTACGAGTGGGCGGGGCGCAACAACCGGTATGCGGATCAGTTGATGGATGGACTGCAGCCGCACCGCGCACAGAAGTTGTATTACGCGACCGCGAACTTCGTCTTGCAGGATCGGGCGCCGACTTCGCCGCCGCCGATCACGACTACGATCGAGATTGGGGAGCGGGTGAAGACGAAGATTGATGCGTTTGCCGCGCACACGACGCAGGCTCCGGTATTTCCTCTGGTGCGGGACACGATTCTAGTCCCGTGGGCCGGAGGAGGTGTTTCACTTGGCTGCGATGTCGAAGCCGGGAATCGTGGCGGTCGAGAGGGATCTGTTGGCCGGAATTGAGGAGTGAGTTCCACGCCGGGTGGAAGGTTACACCATACAGTCTGCGTGGAGAGAATGTCTAGTACTCGGCAGCATTGGAATGCCACCCCAGCGCACAGGACGCGCTAGGATGGGGCAGCCTTGGCATTAGCGGATCTCGACCTTCGCTTGTACACCAAGTCGCGGGTTTTTCAGTGGGAATGCGAGGGCGAGGACGCCCTCGCGACTGCCGGCGGGACGCCGGCGCTACCTTTTTTATTTTGCCTTCAGGATGTCGGCCATCATGTCGGGCTTGCTTTCGTCGCGAACGAGGCGTGGATATTTTTCGCCTTCGTGGTAGTCGAGCTTGTAGGTCTTGAAGTAGTCGGTGTTTTCCACCAGCAGTTCGATCGGCTGGTTTCCGCCCTTGGCGCCTTTGATCGCGTCATGCAGCGCGTCGGCGGAGAAACGGCGGCCGTTCACAGCGACGACTTTCATCCCGGGGCCGATGCCTGCTTTCGCGGCGATCATGCCTTCGATCGTGTCGATCACTGCGCCATCGTCGCGCAGCCGCAGCCCGACGGTATAGACCTCCAGTACTTCTCCTTCTTCGTGTTCTTCACTGCGGTAATAGTCGGTGGGCGTCTCTTCGTAGACCAACTTCCAGCCCGTCTCCTGAATTCCGGTGAGCGGAGCGCCCGGCCCGTGGTTGGTGAGACGCTCGGTCCAAAACGCAGCCCAGTCGTACGGCACCACCTGGTTCAAAGTCTTCACGACATCTTCGAACATGTAGGGCTTTACCATGGGCGGTCCACCGGGGGCCCCGTGGAACAGCTTGCAAAAGTCGTCGAGTGATTTGCTGCCCTTCGATTGCTGCCGAATGATGGAGTCCACCCACATCCAGTTCAGCGTGTCTTCGTCGTAGAAATCGGTGGAACGGCGCCACGAGTACCAAGTGTGCGGCGCGAAGTAGAGTTGGGGCGCAGCGTCGGCTGTGTCCTGCAGGTTGCGCCACGTGCGTCCGGGGAGATGGTCGAGATCGGCTGCAACGCCCGCCAGGTATTCGCGATATTGATCGGGAGTCCACAAACCGCTGCGCGCGGTAAGAATGCTCCCGAGATATTCGGTGAGTCCCTCATAGACCCAGAGCAAATCTCCTTGCATCGGCACTTGATAGTCGGGCGTAGCGAGGCCGGCCGGGCGGCGATACTTGCCATTCCAGCTGTGGACGTATTCGTGAGGGAGCAAACTTGCCTCAAGTTTGCGGTCGTTCTCGTCGACCAAGCCACGCTCGCCGACACGGCTATCGTCGGATTCGTGATGCTCGAGTCCGAAGTGCGCGACGTGATCGCTCAGCGTGTAGAGGAAGTGGTAGTGCTGGTAGTGCTGCGCGCCGAAGAGTGCTCCCGCTTGCGCGACCAGATTCTTGTAGTGATCCCAAACTTCCTGCGGCGGCTCAAGCGCGGCGGCGCTGTCGGCAGCAACGTCAAGTTCGGCAGACGGCTGGCCGGTGGTAAGTGGCACGGCTTTCATGTACTGCCCGGTAAGGACCGGGGAGTCGACCAGCATGGTGAGCGACACGGGGCCAAAGTGCAGGTCGCTGCCGTTCGCGTTGCTGACGGGAAGCGAGGTCGCGTACTTCCATCCGTCGGGAATTTTAAGGCTGGCGGAGTACGTGATGTCGTCACTCTTCCATCCTTTGGGATAGAGCACGACCTGGTTCCAGCTGAGGATGAGCAGTTTGTCGGTGGCGGAAGAACCGGCAGAGAAGCCTCCCACCAGGTTGGCAGGTTCGAGGTAGTCGAGATCGGCGAGGACTTCGTTTTGGCCTGCGGGAACTTCGACGTTGATGGTCCATCCGTCTTTGAGGTCACGGCGCCAGGTCAGAGTCTTGCCGCCCGCCGAGAACTTGAGGCCGGTAAGGTCGATGACCGGGCCGTCGGGAGCGTGTTCGCCGGGAATCCACTTAGGGTAGTAGAGGGTCAGCGTTCCAGCGGCTGCGGGAATGCGCAGTTTCGCGTGCAGGATCTTGCGCGGAGCCTCGGTTGCGTCGACGGCGATGGAGATGTTGGGACCGGCGGCGAAGGAGTGCACTGCCGAAAAGAACAACGCGGTGATCGCAGACACAACACCACACCGAAGTGAAGACATGCAGTAAGGGCTCCTTGTTGATACGGCAGACGAAGCGATGAATATATCAGGGGACGGGTGTCAAGTGTCAGGCCGATCTGTGTAGCGCGGACGCGCTCGCCCGCGGGGGTTGGGTTTTGGGCTGCTCGGTGTTGGGCCTCGAGTCGAACTTAGCGTCTAGAATTGGATTGTCATGAAGGCGCTTTGCGTTTTTTGCGGTGCGAATTTTGGGCGGCGTCCCGCTTATCGTCTGGCGCGCGGAGCAGGTCGGCAGTTTGCTGGCACAGCGGGGCATCACGCTGGTCTATGGCGGTGGAAACGTTGGGCTGATGGGAGCTGTGGCGGACGCGGCTCTCGCTGGCGGCGGGAGGGTGGTGGGCGTGATTCCTCGTGCTCTGGCGGAGAAGGAAATCGCACACACCGGATTGAGCGAGATGCACGTGGTTGGGTCCATGCACGAGCGCAAGGCGCTGATGGCGGATCTCGCGGATGCTTTTCTCTCGCTCCCCGGAGGGTTCGGAACGTGGGACGAGTTCTGCGAGGCGCTGACGTGGTCGCAATTGGGTTTGCAAAAGAAGGCTTGCGCCTTTCTGAATGTCGAGGGGTACTACGATGCTTTGCTGGCTCTGACGGAGCGTGCGGCGGAGGATGGATTTATTCGCGAAGAGCATCGGAAGCTGCTGCTGGTCGACGGCGATGCTGAGAAGCTGCTCGATCGGTTGGAGAACTACGATGTGCCTTTTGTGCCGAAGTGGGTGGGGCGGGAGGAGCGGTAGCATATCGTTCGACAAACGCGGCCGACGGCGCCCGAGCACAACAAGTCGCCCAAGACCCAACGCTTAAGAGCCGAGAACCTGATTTATCATCCATCCGTGTCCCCATCGCGGCAAGTTCATTACGTTTGAAGGGCTCGACGGAACTGGCAAGAGTACGCAGATGGAGAAGCTCGCACGGGCTTTGCGCGGGCGTGGCGTGTCGGTCGTGGTGACGCGAGAGCCGGGAGGGACCGAGACCGGGGAGAAGATCCGGGATGTGATTCTGCATTCCGGGACGACTGGGCTTTCTCCGATGGCGGAGATGGCGTTGATGTTTGCTTCGCGAGCCCAGCACATTCGCGAAGTGATTGAGCCTGCCCTGGCGGATGGAAAGATCGTCTTGTGCGACCGGTTCACCGATTCGACGGAGGCCTACCAGGGCGCGGGCCGCAAACTCGGAAGCAAAACGGTGCTCGAACTGCACCGCATTCTTTGCGGAGATCTGCAGCCGGATTTGACCATCCTGATGGATTCTGATGTGGCGCACAGCGTGGAACGGGCGCGGCGGCGCAACCAGCGATCGTCGAAGAACGGTCGCCATCATAAAGATGAGAACCGATTCGAACAGGAGAATCGGGCGTTCTTCGGACGCGTGCGCAACGGGTATCTGGCCATCGCCAAGCGCGAGGCGGAGCGGGTGGCGGTGATCGACGCGCGGGGAACTCCGGCACAGACGCACGCCAAGATTCTCGATGTCGGTTGCTGCGGCGTCTGCGTCTCGGAACGAAGACACACTGACGCGGCGAAGACGTTACAATTCCAAGCCATGTCGAAACTTTCTGTTCGCCTCTCTGGGCGTGGGCTCTTCTCCTGGCTCTTACTGCGTTGAGCGCAGCGCAGACTTCGGACCGTCCCGTCACACGCCCAGGTCAAGACTCTCAAGATCACGATTCTTTCCACGATGCTGGCCGATCAGGGCATTGGAGAATGGGGCTTCGCGGCGCTGGTGGAGAGCGACGGACATCGCATCCTGGTCGATACCGGCGCGCGTCCGGAGACGGTTCTCTCCAATGCCCGGGAGTTGAAGGTCGATCTGAGCGACGTGAAGGAGGTCATCCTGACTCACAATCACGATGATCACGTCGGCGGGCTGATGACGTTGCGGCGCGAGTACATGAAGAAAAATCCGACTGCGCTTTCCGTGGCGCACGTGGGCAAAGGCATCTTCTACAGCCGACCGGACAGCGACGGGACCGAAGGCAATCCGATGGTGGGTTTGCGGCAAGAGTATGAGGGCACCGGCGGCAAGTTCATCGAGCACGATCAGGCAGTCGAGATTTTTCCGGGGGCTTGGCTGACGGGCCCGGTGCCACGCACGTATCCAGAGCACAACTGGTCGGTGAAGGGGAAGGTGAAAACTCCGGAGGGACTGGTAGAGGACACCATTCCCGAAGATCAGTCGCTGATTTTGAATACTGCCAACGGGCTGGTGCTGGTGACCGGGTGCGGCCACGCCGGGGTGATCAATATCCTGACCTTCGCGGAAAAGGAATTTCCGAATACGCCGGTGTATGCCGTGGTGGGAGGAGTTCATCTCTTCCCGGCAAGCGATCAGCAGATCGACTGGACTGCCGAGAAGCTCAAAGGCTTTGGATTGTCATATTTTGTGGGTGCACACTGTACGGGGATCGAGAGCGTATATCAGATCCGGCAGCGTCTTGGGTTGCCCCGGAAGTCGGCAGTGGTCGGAGCGGTGGGGGCAACGTTTGTTTTGGGCGAGGGGATTCATCCGGGACTGCTGGCGCAGTGATCGTTGGGACTCCCATGGCGGCGAAGCTGTTTGCGCAGACCCTGACGGTGGGCGGGACGCCCACCGGACTGCCGGCGAGACGCCGGCGCTACGATCGGCGTGGTAGATTTTGAGTCGTGCCTTTTTCTGATTTCCATGGCAACGAAGAGATCGTCCACCGCCTGCGGGACATGCTGGCGCGTCGGCATTTTCCGCATGCGATGATCCTGGCCGGGCCGACCGGCGCTGGCAAATACACTCTCGCGCTCATGCTGGCGAAGACCATGAATTGTCTTCAGCCGCTCACGACTGACGGGCTGCCGGATTTCTGCGGCAAGTGCGCGAATTGCATGCGGATCGGGCAGGCGGCGGATCTCGAAGCGCGCTTTGCCGAGGCGGTCGAGGCCCGCGAGAATCTGCGCGAGACCGACAAGAAGGAAACGCGCATTCTGGTACAGACGCATCCGGACGTGCTGGTCATCCCACCTGATCCGCCGCAGATGATGATCAAGGTCGATCAGGTGCGGAAGGTGATTGAGTCGATCTACTACCGGCCGGCCGAAGCCAAGGAACGCGTTTACATCTTCACCGATTCGAGTTTCATGAAGGAGGCGGCGAATTCCCTGCTGAAAATTTTGGAGGAGCCGCCGGAGTTCGCGACGATATTCTTGCTGACCGACAACGTCGGCGAACTGCTCCCCACGCTTCGATCTCGGGCCATGACATTTACACTGGGTGCCCTGCCGGCGGAAGACATTGAGCGCGATCTGGCTGAGCAGCATCCCGAGTGGACCACGAAGCAGCGCGCGCTGGTGGCGCGTTTGTCGGAAGGTGCAGTCGGCAAGGCGCGGGGGTTCGATCTCGCCAAATACGATGGGGCCCGGATACACGCCCTCACCATCCTAAACTCGGCGCTGCGCAGCGGCGATCACTCGGAACTCTTCAAGACGACGGAAACGTATCGTCCGGGCGCCGATGGGCGGGAAAAGACCGAGCAGCTTTTGCGAACGCTCTATTCCCTGCTGCAGGATCTGATGTTCCTGAATTCCGGAGCCCCAGAACTGGTCCACAACACGGACATTGTCGGAGAACTTCGAAAGCTTGCCGAGGCTACCGACTTTGAATGGATCGCCCGGGCGTCTGACCGAATCGCGGAAGTTGAGCGCGGGATGCGGCGCAACCTTTTGCGTTCCCTATCGCTGGACTCGTTTGCCGTGGCGCTGGAGAAGGGGTAGAGCGCTTGGCTGGTGGCTGATCGCTGGTGGCAAGAAGTGATCTCCTACGGTCTTTGCAGATCCGAAGTATGAACCTCAGGGGCTAAAGCCCCGGCATAAATGGCGGCTACTGACGGCACGACTGAAGTCGTGCCCTTCCCAAAAAGCATTCTGAGACCAGTTAGTGGCTCGTGGCTGATCGCTAGTGGCTGATCGCTAGTGGCTATCGGCTGCTTGCTCTTCATCAACCTAGACAACTACAAATAGACCTGATGGCAACCGTTGCGAAGCCGGGGGAGAGGATTCTCGTGCTCGATGGCATTCGTGGGTTGGCGATCGCCCTGGTACTCGTTTGGCACTATGTCACCGTGCCACTTTCCGACTCTTCCTCTCCAGTTCTTCGTTTTCTGAGTAAAGCCACGCTGCAAAGTTGGAGTGGCGTCGACCTGTTCTTTGTTCTTTCGGGCTTCCTGATTGGCGGCATTCTGATCGACGCCAAAGGCTCGGAGCATTACTTCCGTACTTTTTATGTCCGTCGCGCCTTCCGGATTCTTCCGATCTACGTGGTTGCTTGCGTGGCCTACTTTCCTGTGGCGCATTGGGCGGCGTCTGGTTTTCAGGGGACGATGAAGCCCGCGATGCCCTGGTACATCTATGCGACTTTTACGCAGAACTTCTGGCTGGCGAGCGGGCGCTGGCACGTGTGGCTGTCTCCGACCTGGTCCCTGGCGATCGAGGAACAGTTCTACCTGACCCTGCCGTTGCTGATTTTTTTAGTTCCGGCAAAACGCCTGTGGGAAGTTGCCGCAGGAGGCGTGATCGCAGTGCTGGCTTTTCGGACGATCGCCTATCTGCACTTCTATCCGGCATGGTCCAACGTAGCGTTTTACGTGCTGTCGCCGTTTCGCGCCGATGGTCTGCTGTTAGGGGTGCTAGCGGCGATCCTTGTGCGGAATCCCGGGCGACTTGCTTTCGTCCGCGAACAGCGGCGTGCACTGATGGTCACGGGCGCCGCGCTGGCGATGGTCCTCGTATTCTTCACCTGGAAAGGGTGGGGCGTGCTGAGCGCCGCGATGTCGACGGCGGGGTATTCAGTACTGGCAGCCTTCTATCTGATCCTCTTGCTGCTGACGATTAGTTCCAGCGGCTGGCTGAAGAGGATTTTCTCGTGGCGCGCCTTGCGCTGGTTGGGAACGATCGCCTATGGCTTGTACCTGATCCATGTTCCAGCGCTTGACCTCGCGTTCCGTTTGTTCGAGCACCAAGGCCCGAGGCTCGTGCACGCTTTCGATCTGGTTCCGCTTACGATCGCCTTGGGCGGATCCCTGCTCCTGGCATATTTGTCTTGGACTTTGTTCGAATCGCGTCTGGTGAGATACGGGCATCGCTTTGCGTACGAGGAACATAAGGCCTCCCGGCTGGCATAACGCTGCGTCGGTGGCCGCATGGCAACAGCCTGTTGAGAAGTGCCGACAGGTTCGGCCTCCAGCCTGCGCCAAGCCCCAAAGTCATTGCTCCTCCATCACTTAAGGATTGTCTTGTTTCCGGTGACTGTGCTACGGTAAATGGAAAGTCCACGCCTTATTTCCACATACACAGAATGAGTGTGGTGGCCGGCGCACTGGATGCGTGCAGGTGGTGGTGCCATGAAGGATGTCGTCGCTTCGATGCCAACCGAACGTCTCGAGCAGGAAGGATTCGCGAATCGCAAGCTGATCCGGCCTTCCCTCAACCGTAACGATCACAATTCCAATCACACTCAGGCCCCCATGGAACGACGTGAACGTCCCGCAGGAGGCGGAGGCGGCAAAAAGACCGTACCGCCCGAGACCACCAACGCCGAAAACTTCTACTACCAGAAGCAGATGCAAGGCAAAACCCCGATGGTGATCGTGCTGCGCGATGGCGAAGAGATCCACGGCGTCATTGAGTGGTACGACAAGTATTGTCTGAAGGTGAACCGCACTTCCCAGCCCAACATCGTGGTCTACAAACCCGCGATCAAGTACATGTACAAGGAAGGCGAGAACTCCCGGTAACTCTGGCCGGAGGTCTTGCTACTTTCGATACGTGCACGTACTTCTGAGACCCTTTCGACCCTAGGTTCCTCAATCTCAGAGTGATATACTCCGCGTCAACAACCCTCTAATAGAGCCATTTTCGTCGCATCTGGCCGAGATGCGGGTCGAAGTGTCGACCTTCCGAAGAGGGAGCGATTCATGAGCACAATCGCGGTCACAGAACGACAGAATTTTGCGGGACGCCAGGCGATGATGCGCCGGGTCGCGCCACGTCGTAAAGTCGCAGTCCCCTTGAATGTGACGATTCTGCGGTCGGGCGTGCCCGACGCCGTACCGGGACGTTCGGTCGATGTTGGAGAAGGCGGCCTCGGCGCCGTTCTCGCCGCTGAACTTTTCCCCGGAGAACTAGTGGGCGTGGAATTCCGGCTACCCAACGCTGGCTCTGTGCTGGCGAAAGCTCGGGTGTGCTACCAGGAAAGACTTCGTTGCGGTCTGCAGTTTCTGTCGATTCCCGCCGAACAACGTGAAATGCTGGGCGCATGGACGTTGGATGTTCCGCGGCGCACCATGCTCGAGGCACCTGCGAAACCGGTCACTCCGTCCAAGCCTGTGCAGCGCGCCGATGCGCCACTACCGAAATTTCTTGCAGATTCCTCTTATCGCTCGGAGACCACTCCTCGCTATTTGAAGCGCAAGATTTTCATGCTGCTGGCCGCGTCGGTGATCGTGGCCGCTGGCGTGGGCTGGTGGCAGTGGGAGCAAGGCTGGCAGGAACTCGAGTCGCGTGTTCCCGGACGCTCCATCGAAGTGACGACGCAAGCTCCGACCGCGGTTGGCTTCGAAGTCATGCAGCGACTGCTGGTGCACAAGATTGATCCCGTGGCGCCGGCCGGTCCCAGAATTCGCGGCGTTGCAGTCGTCTCGGCAGTGATCGGGCGCGACGGATCGGTGCTCAAAGTTCTACCCGTGAGCGGTCCGGAACCGCTGATTCGTTCCGCGTTGGACTCAGTGCAGTGGTGGAAGTTCGAGCCGTATCGCCAGAATGGCGCTCCCGTCGAAGTTGAGACTTCGCTCGCCATCGAATTCCGATAAATTTGATTAACTGCTTGTTATGTGAAGGGACTCGTCGCTACTTCGGGGCGATGCGGTTCTTTCTGATTCCATCCAAAACCACCACGCTGCTGATGCCGAAGCACCCCACGGCGATGAGCGCGGCGACCTGATAAAGATTCGCTCCCAAGCGAAGCCGGTCCGCGAACAAAGCGCACGCAGCACAGAAAATTCCAATGAGGTTGAGCCACTGCGGCACCCGCACCTGTGCCGGCGAAGCTTCGCGCAAGAGCCTCTGAAACAGGACGGCGGCCAGGCCGATCGCGGCTAGTACGACAGCGGCGATCGGGCTGCGGAATGCCGCGCCACGGGTGTAGATCACAACCATGGAGATGGCGAGGATAAGCAGGCCGGCGGCAATCACCGTCCAACGGCGGGATACGTTGGTCGAAAGTTCTGGCAAGTGGGTTCTAGGAAATCTAACCCATTGTAGACAGACTGCGTGTGAGTTGCGAGTGCGAAACAGGTTGCATCAATTTGTGCCCGGCAACCATTCGGCAGGGCGGTGATCTCCGTGATTGAGTGCGTAGAGTACGAGTTCCACGCGAGTCGAGATACCGAGTTTTTCAAAAATCCGAAAGAGATACTTCTTGATGGTGTGCTCGCTGAGGGCCAGTTCCTGGGCGATCTCGCGATTGGAAAGCCCTTCGGCGACCAGGGCGACGACCTGTTCTTCGCGGGGCGTCACCAGGACTTCGCCGTTGGCGTTGACGACGCGTAACGACGGAACCTGGGAAACTAGATCGATGACGAAGTCGATTTGCTCGGCGGTGGCCCAGATCTGGCCGCGGTGAACAACCTGAATGCATTTGCAGAGCGAGCGGAATTGAGACACGGAGAAGCAAAACAATCCGCGGGCGCCGGATCGAAAGGCGTTCACGACGACTTCACGGTCGATCGACTGGAGCACCAGAACTTTTGCGGTTTTCGGGAATGAGATATGAATGCGGCGAAGGATTGCCATGTCGTGCCAGGCAGACGCGTGACCCGCGGGGGCGAGTAGCAGCACGTCGACCTGAGAGCTGGCCAACAATTTCAGGACCTCTTCGGGGTCCAACGAACAGGCGACGACTTGAAACTCGGGCCGTCGGCGCAGGGCTCCGGTGAGCAGTTGCAACTGCATCTGGTTCGAATCGGCGACCAGGACGTGGATGGGAAGGCTGAGAGATTCTTTTGCAATCTTGGCTGGCTGGATGCTCTTTTGCACAATGTCGCGATTTTAGGGAGTGCTCAGGGATGAGTCATGGTTAACAGTCACCGTTTTTTGTGACGCTTCCCACGTGGTGAGGCTAGCCGAAAGATACGAATAAATGGTTCACCGGCCTTCGCCCGCAGAGCCCGGCAGTGTGAAGCGCTGTCGGCAAACCCTTTGCGCAGGGCAGCTTATCCGGCAGAGAAATCACGAGACGATGTGCGAATGGAAAGTCCGTGCAAGAAGCAAGTCCACGGAAGTAGACCCGTTCCGAGTAGACAGTCATTCCCATCAGGGTGTGTCCCTTTACGAAGGTCGTACAGTCACTAAATCCATTAGACCAGCCAAGCTGCGGGGAGGAGCTTCACGCTGAATGCGAGGGAGTGGAAATACCCACTCGGGTAGGCAACACACGCTATGTCTTGCTGAAAGTTGCTGGGAGTCTTACGTTGCAGAGGCACGGTAATGGAAAACAGCGCAGCATCGAAATGAAGCCCTCTTCCTCAGTTCTGCTGACAGTTTTCTTTACGGTGTTGTTGGTGGCAGTGTCCGAAGTCGCGAGTGCCCAGGAAACAGGTTCGGACCGGGGGGTTCAAAAAACACCTGTCTCTCCGACAGTGAATGTTGCGGAGGGTGTTGGGACGGCGGCTTCTCAACCCGGTGGAGCGGACGGCACGGGAAACCCAGTGCTCGGAAGGCATCGCCGACCGCTCTACCGGTTCAACAAGAGTGACGTGATCGAGGTCAGTTTCGCGTTCGCTCCCGAATTTAATCAAGTTGCGACCGTCCAGCCGGACGGTTTTATTACATTGCGCGATGCCGGACACTTAATGGCGGAAGGATCGACGGCCGAAGAACTGGAAGCCGCCATCGCAGCCGCCTATGTGAAGCTTCTGCACGACCCGCAAGTCACAGTGGGATTGAAGGATTTCGATCACCCTTATTTCATCGCCGGCGGCGAAGTAGGACGACCCGGGAAGTACGAGTTGCGCGGCGAACTCACAGTTTCGGCTGCCGTCGCGATCGCTGGAGGATTTACGGAGCACGCGAAGCATTCCCAAGTCGTGCTCTTTCGACGCGTGACCGCCGATTTGGTGGAAACGCGTGTGTTGAACGTAAAAGAGATGTTGAAGCAGCGGAATTTGCGTGAGGATCCCTCTCTGCAAGCAGGAGACTACGTATTCGTTCCGCGCAGTGCAATCTCCAAAATCATGCGTTTTATGCCCGCCACGAGCATGGGGATGTACTCCTCTGCTCCCAGATTCTGAACACTCCGGAACTCCGGACTTGAGTAGCAGTGTTTTATGACGGCAGAGGCACCAGCCCGCAACGAATCGCTTGCTTCGGCCTCTCCAACGCTGCGCGACTTGTTGGTGGTTCTCTTCCGCCAGTGGCGCGTGGCAGGATGCTCTTTTCTGCTTGTGCTCCTTCTAACCGCCGCGTACGCGTGGATGACCCCCGCCTACCAGGCTCACATGAAGGTTCTGCTGCGCCGTGGGCGCGTGGACCCTGTGGTAACAGCGGAAGAGAATTCTCCGATTGCCCTGACTCATCCGGAAATCAGCGAAGAGGAACTGAATTCTGAGGTCGAGCTGTTGCGCGACCAGGAACTGTTGCAGACCGTAGTGGAGCAGAACGGATTGGCGGGAAAGGCGAACGAGGCCAACTCTCCCGACGGCGACAAGGAAGTTCGGGTCGCTCAAGCAGTGCGCAAGCTGGTGGGCCGGTTGAAAGTGGACGCGATTCGAAAAACGAATCTGATCTCGGTGACCTACGATGCTTCGGATCCTGCCGTAGCGGCCCGGGTGCTGAACACCTTAGCGGGCGCGTATCTCGCAAAACATAAGGCGGTACGACGGTCCTCGGAAGAGTTGCCCTTCTTCGAGCAGGAAACGACGCGCTCGCGAGCGCATCTGGACGCGGCAGAGACACGCTTGCTCGACTTCAGCCAGGATCGCGGGGTGGTTTCTGGAGCGATCGAGCGTGATCTCGCCCTGCAGAGGACAAGCGAAATTGAGAGCGGGCATCAGCAAGTTATCGTATCCATCCAGGAAACATCGCGCCGGGCGCAGGATCTCCGATGCCAGGTTGCGGTCGCTGCCGGAGCGAAGCACAGCTGACATCCGCACGTCCGACAATCCTCAACTTCTCGAGGTGTTGAAGGCAAAGCTCCTCGAACTGGAACTCAAGAAGACGGAGCTGCTGACGAAATTCCAGCCGTCGTATCCCCTCGTGCAGCAGGTCCAAGTCGAAATCGATCAAGCGAGGGCTTCGATCAGCGCCGAACAACTGACACCGGTTCGGGAAGAGACAACGGAAAAGGATCCCAACTACGAATGGACGAAATCGGAGCTCAGCAAGGCCGAAGTTGAACTTGGCGCACTGTGCGCTCGGGAGCGGGCGATCAGTGGCGAACTAGCCCTGGCGCGTTCTCAGGCACGGCAACTGGGCGAAGCCTCGGTCCGGCAGCAAGACCTGCTGCGCGGCATGAAGACCGCGGAGGAGAGCTACTTACTTTATGCGAAGAAGAGCGAGGAGGCCCGAATCAGCGAAGCCCTCGACGAGCGCGGCATCGTAAACGTCATTCTGGCAGAACCCCCGGTGGCGCCGGTTCTACCCAAGCATTCGGTGTGGGTCTGGGGAGCAATGGGATTATGCGCTGCGACGGTAGCGAGCTTAGGGCTGGCGCTGGCCGTGGACTATTTCGATCCCGCATTCCGCACCCCTGAAGAGGTCGTGGACTGTTTACACGTGCCGGTGCTGGCCTCTTTGCCGAGGGAAGCCGCATGACAGCCAATGCAGGAGTGCTGCGCAGGATCCTAACGGCGGAATCGGCCGAAGACAGGGAGTCTCTTTCTCTTCTGGCGGCGGAGGTGGCGAGGCCGGAATGGGATCCGCAGAGATTCGGCGAAGAGCAAATCCGAGGCCTGGTGCGGCGGGTGTTTCTTCCGGGATGGCCTCGGCCGTCCCGGCAAGTCGTATTCAGCGCTGCCGATAGTGGAATCGACGTGTCAAACCTCTGCGTAAGAACTGCCGAGATGTTAGCGGCGGAGGGAGCGGAAACGGTCTGCCTGGTGGAAACGGACTTCGAAAACCGGCACCTTGAGAAACAGTATGGGAGGACCAGCAACGACGGTGAGGTCAGGTTTGAAGCTACCGGGGCGGTGCACGCGTCCTCCCGCCAAATTCGGAAAAAACTGTGGCTGGCTGATGCGTGTGCCTTCCTGGGCGAGCCCGCGAATATTCACAACTTACCCTTGCTGCGAAGCCGGCTTGGGCAATTGCGGCGCGAGTTCGACTACGCCGTCATTCATGCGCCGTCGGTGGAAAACTCCGAGAGCGTTGCGTTGACGGCGCATGTAGCCGATGGTCTGGTGCTGAGTGTGGAAGCGCATCGGACGCGCAGGGTAAATGCGATTCGGATTCGCGATCGTCTGCTCGGGGCGAATGTGCGATTGCTGGGAGTGGTGTTGCAGGAACGAACGTTTCCAATTCCGCAACAACTCTACCGCAAACTCTGAAGCTGACGAGATTCCGGTAGTCGATGGCGCCGCCGTTGTTTTGATGTCGGCACGCAAAACCTGGAGATGATGCATTGGCCGTTGCTGCAGTTCGCCCTGAACCCACGCTAGAACGACGCGCCAGCGTCGCACGCTTGATCCCCGGTCAAAAAGCGGTGCAGTCTCACCCCCGGAAAGGTCCTCGTTCGGTGGGACAACACGGTGTGTTTCGGGTGGCGAGCCAGCAGGAATCGCATGGCGACTGGCCGTCCGCAGCGGGTTTGCTGCTTCCGGCGCCGTTCAGGGAAAACAATTCCCGAGAATTTGGAGCAGCATTGGCAACAGACTATGCATTCATTGCGATCGGCTGGACCGGCTTGGGTATTCTGAGCTTCGTTCCCGGAATCCGGACCCTTCCGTCCTTTCTGAACCTCCGGTTTCTAGGAGTCGGCTTTATTTTCGCGGTGACGCTGACGCTGGTTGGATATTCAGAAGGCCTCTACCAGGAGCGGAACCGGCGAGTTTGCGTAGCCATCGCCGCTAAGTCGGTTCTGTGGGCAACGCTCGTGGTGTTTGTTGGGATTCGATTGCTGGGGTTTTCCCAGCCTTCCGTCGTGACCATGTTCTCGTCTGCGCTTCTGACGCTTATTGTTCTGACCACAGGGCGCCTTTGGCGTGCCGAGGCCGCGCGGAAATCCGACGAAAGCGAGCGTCGCAATGTGCTAGTCATAGGGGCAGAAGTGGCTGCTCGGCGGGTTGCGGCCCACATTGGTGAACATCCTGAATTGCGGAGGGTTGTCCGGCGTTGCGTAGACGAGGACGACGTTGTGACGCACGGAGTCGTGTCGTTCGGCGACCGGATCGCGACCATGGCGCGCGCCGAATTTGTGGACGAGGTGATCCTCGCGGCACCATCCCGGCGCGATCTTGCACAGGCAGTCATCCGAGAAGCGCAAAGAAATCATCTCGATGTGAAAGTGCTGCCCGACCTATATGGATTCGAGTTTCACGGACGAGGCCTGGAACACATGGGAAGCGGGCCGCTGCTGACCCTGCATGAGGAAAGGATTCCCGCAGGTGGCTTGCTCCTGAAGCGAGTTATCGACGTAGCTATATCGGGATGCGCGCTGCTCGCGTTCGGACCGCTGCTGTTGATCGTGGCGGCACTCGTGAAGTTGGATTCGCCGGGGGTGGCCTTCTACAGCGCGATGCGGCTGGGAAGAAAGGGCAGACGCTTCCGCTGCCACAAGTTCCGCACGATGGTCGCCAACGCGGAAGAGACCAAGGAACAACTGAGAGGGCAAAACCAGCGTGAAGGGCCGACCTTCAAGGTCGTAAAGGATCCGCGGATCACGCGACTGGGGAAGTGGCTTCGCCGCTATAGCATCGACGAGGTGCCTCAGTTGTGGAACGTCTTCCGTGGCGAGATGAGCCTGGTAGGACCGCGTCCTCACCCGCTCGACGATTGCGCGCGCTACGAACTGGAACACCTGCGGCGATTGGACGTCACGCCGGGAATCACCGGCCTGTGGCAAGTGACCGCACGGCGGAGCGCTTCGTTTCACACCAACATGGCGCTCGATCTCGATTACATCGAAGGCTGGAGTGTCTGGATGGATCTTCGCATCCTGGCGCGCACAATCGCCGTCGTCTTCCAAGGAACAGGCTCGTGAGAGCTGACGCCACCCTTGATATTGCCTTGCCTTCTGGAGGCTTCGAGCGCAGCCTTGCTGGCCGCGGTGTTCCGCTGGTCAGAGTTCTGCTTGCGCCACTTCAGTTGTTGCTGGCGGCACCGGCCGCGCTGTATCTGGCCGCGTTCACAGTTTTCCTATTCCGGCCGCCAGTTCTTACATTCCACGCGATAGACCGCATTGCATTTGTCGCGCTGGTGTTGGCCGTTGCTGTCCGGCAAGTGATCGCCCGCCGGAGGCTTCCGAGAAGCAGCTTGATGGTTCCCATGCTTGCGCTGGCGTTGCTGGCATCGATCGGTACATTTCGTCATTCCTTCGAAGTGAGTACCTGGAGTGTTTTGGCGGCGAAGTTCTTCGTGCCCTTTGCAATGTTCTGGATGGCCGGGTTGGTGTTTCAGGAGGAGCGCTCGTTGTGGTGGCTCGAGAAATTCTGCTTCGTGGTCCTTGGATATCTGAGTTTCGTGTCCATCGTTCACTTGATCGGTGCCTACGACCTGGTGTTCCCACGTTTCATTCTCGACGAGAGCCTCGGCATTCACGCCGACCGTGCGCGCGGGCCGTTCCTACAGGCGGTTGCGAATGGCGTCACCATCAACATGCTGGGCTTGCTGGCGATTGACGGGTATTGCTCGAGGCGTCTGAAAGGGGTTGCCGGGATGGTGCTGGTAGCGGCTCTGCCTGTGGCCATTCTCGCGACCAAGACGCGTGCGGTGTGGCTTTCGTTTGCGCTATCCGCGATCTGGCTGACTTCGAAACTGAACGACCGGAGGCTGCGCCGCACCCTGTTGGTTGTTGGAATGATCGGGGCGTTTGCAATGCTGGTTATCGTGGGATCGACTCACGGCGGTCGCGGGCTGGGTGACAGGCTCGAGGAACGCAGCGCAGTCGAGTTCCGCATAGCGGCCTATCACGCCGGGTTCGAGATGTTCCTGGAGCGTCCCCTGTTCGGGTGGGGCACGAAGACACTGCAGGAAGAACTGGCGCGGAGAATCCGCGGATTTCGTGGCGAGTCGTTTGCCGTGCACAACACCTACTTCGACGTGCTGCTCGAACAGGGCGTCGTAGGAGTGGGGCTCTATCTTTGGATTGTGATCTCGTTGTTCAGGCTGGGGCGTCGTAAGCGGACTTCTCGAGATCCGGTAGTGGCTTCGATTCACGAGGTCTGGCTGCCGCTCTTAGCTGTCTACTTCGTCAACGCCACTTTTGTTGTGATGAATTATCAGTTCGTGAACGGCTTGCTGTTCACCTGCGCCGGAATTCTAGCGGCCCATTCTTCCCCAAAGAAGCACGCTTTGGAACTCGCGAGGGTGCCGTGAGATCGCGCCTCGGGGGTAACACGAAGAGTGTGCCATTGGCACACGGTATTCCGCAGGAAGTTTCCGGCCCGCGGGATCTGGTTACGTTGACCACGAAGGGCGGGGTCTACCTGGGCGTGCGCTACGGCCTGGGAGTTCTGGTCAGCTTCGCCAATATGCTCGTGCTCACGCGGTGGATTGGTCCGCACGCCTATGGCATTTTTGTGACGGCGCTGGGATTGTCAGGGTTCCTGGCGTCACTGACTCGCGGCGGGATCGACACTTACTTGGTGCGAGCGGAAGACCCGCCGACTGCGGACTCATACGATATCGCCAACACACTCGTATGTGGATTATCAGTAGTGCTGATGACGGGAGGAATTGCTGTCATCCCGCTGCTGACGAAATGGTACGGGAATCATGAGTTCGTCTGGCCCTATCTCGCTACCTTGCTCTCCATTCCCTTGGCGGGGCTCGCCGGACCGGCCACAGCCAAACTCGAGCGCGACCTGAATTTTCGGACGGCGGCGGGCATTGAACTTGGCGGACAGTTTCTTGCGCTGATCGTTGCCGTTGTTCTTGCGTGGCGGAGATGCGGCGTCTGGGCTCCGGTGATCGGGCTTTTGGCCTGGCAGTTCTGGGCGGCCGCGGGCGCACTCTATGCGGCACGTTTGAAACCAAGACTTCGTTTCGAACTAGGCGAAGCCCGCAAAATGCTCTCTTTCGGGCTTGCCTACAGCGCTTCGCTGCGAGTGTGGCAACTGCGCAACCTGGTCAATCCCTTAATCGTGGGCCGATTCGCGGGAGCCGAAGGGGTAGCCTTCGTCGCGCTTGCGGTTCGCTTCGCCGAGGGCATGGGATTCATCCGCAACGCGGCTGGTCGGTTGGCGATCGCAACCCTGTCGCGGCTGCAGCACGATCGCCAACGCTTTCAATCTGTGCTCGAGAGTGCCCTCAAGGTTCAGGTGTGGTCGCTAGGACCACTGTTGTGCGGATTCGCGGTAATTGCGCCTTTGGCGATTCCACACATGCTCGGATCAAGATGGCTGGTTGGGCTGGAAATCTATCCCTTCATAGCGGCGGGCGTGCTCGTGAATTCCGTCTACAACCTGCAGGCGTCGGCCTTGTACGTTGCTGGACGGCAGTGGTTGGTATTGCGCGCCTACGTTTTGCACGTCTGCGTGTTGGCGGGAGGAACGCTATTGCTGGTGCCTCTGCGCGGGATCGCAGGGTACGGATGGGCGGAGATCTTCGCTTGCGGAGGATACGTTGTACTTCATGTTGCCGGGCGGGGACTGGCTCGCGTTTCGTACGGACAGATGGGGTGGCTCGCATTTGTTTTTCTGCTCCCGCCTTTCACGCTGCTTTTTCATAATGCTTGGAGTGCCCTGCTCTGGATGCCGCTCCTGTTGTTCCTTGCCGTAAAAGCTCTGCGCGCATTGCAAGCCACCATTCCTGATCCGGCGCGTACGCCGCAAGCGATCGAACAACTCGCCTCGTTTACGCGCACGGGAACGTAACAACATGCCGAAGATCGCCTACATCACCAACCAGTTCCCTGCGGCGGTCGAGTGGTACATCGTGGACGAGATCGTTGAATTGAGACGGCGAGGGGTGGAAGTCATTCCGTGCAGCGCACAAAGAGTTAGGCCGGAGGATCTACCCCAGGAACTGCGGATGTTCGCCCGTGAGGCGCTTGCGCTCCGGCCGATTCGTGCCGGCATCTTGTTGCGTGCGTTGTGGATGTGCGCGTCGAACATCACGCCCCTACGCGATCTGCTCGGGAAGACATTTCGGCATTCCACCGAATCGTTTGGCCGACGTGTCCGTACTCTCGCCCACACACTGCTCGGCGCATACTACGCGGCGCTCTTGCGTGACCGCGGAGTCGAACATATCCATGTGCATCACGGCTACTTCGCTGCGTGGGTGGCCATGGTGGCCGCACGTTTTCTTGGAATCACTTTCAGCATGACGCTGCACGGATCTGACGTGCTCGTGCACGCCTCGCACATGGAGAGAAAACTCGCGGAATGCAAGTTCTGTCTGACGGTATCGGAATTTAACCGGCGCCACATTCTGGCACGCTACCCGGCAGTCGATCCCCAGAAGATATTGCTGAGGAGGATGGGAGTCGATCTACCTCGTCCTGTGATTGGGACGCCTCGCTCGTCAACGATGACGCCAGTTTTACTGAGTGTCGGCCGGCTGCATTCTGTGAAGGATCACGCTTTCCTGCTGCGGGCCTGCTACTTCCTGCGAGAGTGCGGGCTGCAATTTCGTTGTCTGATCGTCGGAGATGGACCGGAGCGGCGAAAGCTGGATCTCCTGATTGGTGAACTGGGCATTGGGGACATCGTCACCCTGGTGGGACACGTGCCCCACAGTGAGATTTCTGATTTCTACGAAAATGCGGATCTGATCGTCCTCACCAGCCGGAGCGAGGGTATTCCGCTGGTGCTGATGGAGGCGATGGCTCGAAAGAAGGTCGTGCTCGCGCCGGCCATTACAGGAATTCCGGAGCTTGTGATCGACGGAAAGAACGGCTTTCTCTATCAGCCCGGATCACTCGAGGATTTCGTGTGGCACGCGATGGAGATCTGCGAATCGCTGCGGACGCTGGACATGGTTCGAGGAAACGCGCGGGAGCACGTGCGCGTGCACTTCAACCGACAGACAAACCTTCAAAACTTCGCGGACTTGTTTTTGGAAAACATTGGGCATGGCGTTGGGAGTTGCGTCGATGAGAATCCTGTACTGCAACAAATATAATTTCCCCTTCAGCGGGACCGAAGTGTACTTGTTTGACCTCATGAAAATGATGGAAGAACGAGGTCATGAAGTGGCGTTGTTTTCGATGAGAGACCCGCGCGGCGAAGCGACCGAATTCGACGACTATTTTCTTCCGCACACCGACTTTAAAGAATCGGGCAACGGCTTACTTCGGCGTATGCGACTCGCGGGCCACGCCATTTATTCGAGAGGCGCGCGCTACAGACTCGGACAGATGATTGGCGACTTTCGGCCCGACGTTGCGCACGTCCGCAACATCTATCACCATCTTTCTCCGTCGATTTTCTGGGAGCTCAAGCGCCACGGCATACCGGTGGTGTATCACCTGAACGACTTCAAGTTGCTTTGTCCAAACTACAACTTGGCGAATCGCGGCAAAGCTTGCGAGCAGTGTGGAGGCGGGAATTTCTGGAAAGCTGTTACGGAGGGTTGCTATCACGGTGGTCGCGCACGGGGCGCCGTGCTGGCAGCCGAGGCCTATGTCCATCGATGGCTTCGAACGTACGAGAAATGCGTCGACCGGTTCCTGGCGCCGAGCGAATTCGTCCGCACCAAGCTGGTCGAAGCAGGATGGAGAGCGGAACAAATCGATGTCCTGCCGCACTTCCAGAGAACGTCTGACGACGCGCCCATACAGCCGCCCGAGAATGCTTCCATCTTGTACTTTGGGCGCCTCTCTGCGGAGAAAGGTGTTGACGATCTCCTCCGGGCAAAGAGCGCCGTGCCCAACGTTCGACTGGTCATCGCGGGTGATGGGCCCGAGCGTGCGGCACTCGAGGACCTCACGCGACGTCTGGCGCTGAGCAACGTGGAATTCGTCGGGCATCTACAGAACGAAGATCTCCAGCGTCGTATTCGTGAGTCTCGCTTTACTGTTTTGCCATCTCACGCTTACGAGACACTCGGGAAAACAATTTTGGAATCGTATGCCCTGGGGCGCGCAGTTGTTGCGTCCGACCTGGGCTCACGCCGCGAATTCGTGCGCGATGGTGAAACCGGATTGCTGTACCCGGTCGGAAATGTTGAGAAGCTGGCCGCCGCCCTTCGTTTCCTGTGCGAGCGACCTGAATGCGCGCAAAAAATGGGCCGGTCAGGGCTTGAGTTCGTCCGAGACCATCACTCGCCGGCGGCTCACTATCAGTCGATGACTGCGTTGTACGAACGACTGATTGCTGCCAAGGCTGACTCGGTGAAACCTGCACACCCGCCGGCCAGAGCTCGCACCGCCCCGGTTCGCATCGCATTCATTGGGGGACGGGGCGTGATCGGCAAATACAGTGGTATTGAGGGATACTACGAAGAAGTCGGACGGCGGCTCGCAGAGGCGGGACATGAAGTCACGGTGTATTGCCGCAACCACTTTACCCCACCGCAGCAAGAGCACAATGGGATGCGCCTGTTGCGTTTTCCCGCGCCGCGCTCGAAACACTTCGAGACCTTCGTCCATACACTCGTTAGCTCTCTGCACACGCTGACGAAGCCATACGACATCGTGCATTACCACACGCTGGGCCCCGCGTTGTTTTCTTTCATTCCGCGCTTAGCCGGCAAGAAAACGGCGGTCACCGTGCAAGGGCTGGACTGGCAGCGCAAGAAGTGGGGAGCCATCGCGTCGACCGTGCTTCGCTTCGGAGAATATGCGGCCGTGCGTTTTCCAGATGAAACCATGGTCGTCTCCAGGACATTGAGGTCCTACTATCGCCAGCGCTATGGCGCTCGGACGCGCTATGTGGCGAACGGGGCGATCTTGCGCGACAAGCAATCAGCGGTGCGGATCCACGAACTGGGACTGGAATCCGGGAAATATGTCCTTTTTCTTGGAAGATTTTCTCCGGAGAAGAACTGCCACCTGTTGGTGGAGGCTTTCGAGCAGATCGACACTCCGGTGAAGTTGGTGCTCGCGGGAGGTGGACGTTCGTCCGATCCCTACTCGCAAAAACTTCGCCGACATGCCAGCGATCGCATCATGTTTCTCGACTATGTTTCCGGCACTACGTTCGACGAACTCCTGACGAATGCCATGCTGTTCGTACTTCCTTCCGACCTGGAGGGACTTTCGCTCGCCCTGCTTGAGGCCATGGGTGCAGGCCTGTGTGTTCTGGTCAGCGACATTCCCGAAAACCTCGAACTCATGGACGGCGTCGGCTTCACGTTCCGGCGCGGCGATGTTGCTGACTTGACCCGAATGCTCGCTCTGCTCATGCAGGCAGATTCGATGCGGGCCGATGCAGGACGCGCCGCCAGAAAACGGATCGAGGAGCAGTATCTGTGGCCAAAGATCGCAAAAGAAATCGAGACGGCCTACCTCGAAATGCTAGGCTGCGGGCCGGATGAAGCAACGACAATTAGGATTGGCGCCGAAGTTTCCGCCTAGCGGCCGCCGATTCGCCGGGGTTCTGGCGCATCGACGCTCGAGTTTTTCAATTACAATCGGTTAGTCATTGGACAGGCCCGGCGATCCGAAGATCCCGGGTCTCCGGGCGTTTGCGCCTGGAATAGGGGCTTTACTCAGCGTGGAGAATACGATTCTGGTCACCGGTGGAGCAGGATTTATCGGCTCCAACTTCATCTTGCAGTGGATGGAGCGCGAAGACAGCCGGGTCGTAAATCTCGACAAGCTTACCTACGCGGGGAATCCGCGGAATCTTGAACGAGTCTTTTCGAATCCTCGCTATGCGTTCGTGAAGGGAGACATTGGCGACCGCAAGCTGGTTGCGGAGTGTCTGCTCGCACATAAGCCTCGCTCCATTCTTCATTTTGCGGCTGAGAGTCACGTGGATCGATCCATCCTCGGACCAGATGATTTCGTGCGCACCAACGTGAATGGCACTTTCAGCTTGCTCGAAGAAACGCGCGCCTACTGGTCGAAGCTGAACTCAGGCGATCAAGAATCATTCCGTTTTTTGCAAGTGTCGACCGACGAAGTTTACGGATCGCTTGACGCCCACGATCCGGCGTTTAACGAAAACACAGCTTATGCTCCGAACAGCCCATACTCGGCATCGAAGGCTGCCGCAGACCATCTGGTGCGCGCCTATCACCACACCTATCAACTGCCGACGTTGACCACGAACTGCTCCAACAACTACGGACCATTTCAGTTCCCCGAGAAGTTGATTCCGCTCATGATTCACAACGCGCGATCCGGAAAGCCCCTGCCGATCTACGGCGACGGCAAGAACGTGCGCGATTGGTTGTATGTCGGCGATCATTGCGAGGCTTTGCGCACTGTTCTCGCAGGAGGCTCGGCCGGATCGACCTACAACGTGGGCGGCTGGAACGAAAAAACGAATCTGGAAATCGTGGAGACGATCTGCTCCTTGCTCGATGAATTTTGTCCGAAAGACCCGGTCGTGCCGCATCGCAATCTCATCCACTTCGTCACTGACCGTCCCGGACACGATCGCCGTTACGCGATTGACGCGCGCAAGATCGAGAAAGATCTGCAGTGGCATCCGCGCGAGACATTCGAGAGTGGCATTCGTAAGACAATTTTTTGGTATCTCGAAAACGACGAGTGGACGAAAGAAGTGACCAGCGGCGCTTACCGGCAGTGGATGGAAACGCAGTACGCCACCCGCGACGCAAGCGCGCGACCGATCATAGCACGCAAAGGAATCGACGCTCATCATGGCAACGACAAGCGCGGATCGCCCGCGATACAAAGGAATCATACTGGCGGGCGGTTCAGGCACCCGACTGTATCCCGTGACCCAGGGCACCTGTAAAAGCCTGCTGCCGATTTACAACAAGCCCATGGTTTACTATCCGCTGTGCACCCTGATGCTGGCGGGGATTCGCGACATCCTGATCATCTCAACTCCTGAAGATACTCCGAGGTTTGAACAGTTGCTGGGCGATGGGCATCAGTACGGCGTTCGAATCGAGTACGCGGTTCAGCCCAAACCGGAAGGCATTGCGCAAGCATTCCTGGTAGGTGAGAAGTTCATCAGTGGAAGCCCTTGCGCATTGGTGCTTGGAGACAACATCTTCTATGGTCACGATCTGGCCAAAGATTTGCGCTCTGCTGCAGAAAAGACTGAGGGCGCGCGAGTTTTTGCTTACCCGGTGTTCGATCCCGAGCGGTACGGCGTGGTGGAGTTCGACAGCACAGGTCGCGCGTTAAGCGTCGAAGAGAAACCCAAAAAACCAAAATCTCGGTATGCCATCACGGGCCTGTATTTCTATGACAGCCAGGTAGTCACGATCGCTAAATCTCTCAAGCCTTCCGCCCGCGGGGAACTCGAGATCACCGATGTCAATAAGACGTATCTGGAGCGGGGCGAACTTGACGTGATGGTCATGGGCCGCGGAATGGCGTGGCTCGATACCGGAACACACGAGTCCCTGATGGACGCTGCACTTTACATCCAGGCCATCGAGAAACGCCAGGGGTTGATGGTGGCGTGCCCCGAGGAAATCGCGTTCCGCTCGGGCTACATCTCTGCGGAGCAAATCGAGGCCGCCGGCCGCTCAATGAAAAATGGATACGGCGAATACCTACTCCAGTTACTTCGCGACAAAGTTTTCTAGGCATCGGAATTCATCGCATGAAGATCATAAGCAAACCGCTGAAGGACGTGCTTGTCCTGGAGCCCAAGGTCTTCGGCGATGCGCGCGGCTTTTTCCTCGAGAGCTATAACGAACGTGTCATGGCCGACGTGGGGATTCGGGCGCACTTCGTGCAAGACAATCAGTCTCTATCCGCTCGCAACGTGGTGCGCGGATTGCACTACCAGGTACGGCAAGTCCAGGGAAAACTTGTGCGCGTGATCGTGGGCGAGATACTTGACGTGATCGTCGACCTGCGCCAAAGCTCATCGACCTACGGACAATGGAGTGCGGTGCCACTGTCAGGCGAGAACAAGCACATGCTGTGGATCCCGCCCGGGTTTGCGCACGGCTTTCGCGTGGTGTCCGACGGCGCGCACGTGCTGTACAAAGCCACCGACTATTACTTACCGGAAGCCGAGCGCACAGTTTCGTGGAATGATCCGGATCTAAAGATCGATTGGCAGCTATCGGGCGACCCAATTGTTTCCGAGAAGGATCAGCAGGGCACATCATTCCACGACGCCGAGAAGTTCGAATAGGAAACCTCCTCGATGCGCGTCACGATTTTCGGAGCCACCGGCCTGCTTGGGAAAGCGTTGATGCGGGAGTGGCAAGGCGATGAAGTTGTAGGACTCGGCTCGAAAGATGTCGATATCCGTTCGCAAAAGCAAGTAACCGAAGCGATCCGCTTGCATCGGCCGGAGTGGGTCGTTTTGGCCGCGGCCTACACCGACGTCGACGGATGCGAAACTCATTCGCAACTCGCCTTCGACGTAAATTGCCACGGTGCCGCGAATGTAGCGAAAGCGTGCGCCCAAGAAAATGCCCGACTCCTCTTCCTGAGTACTGACTACGTTTTCGATGGCACCAAGCGTACGCCGTACGAGACCGACGACCCGATCTCTCCGCAGACCGTGTACGGCAAATCCAAAGCCGTTGCTGAGGCCGAAATTCGCAGCGCCCATCCGGAGGCATGCATTCTGCGGACTTCGTGGGTGTTTGGCGTCGGCGGCAAATGCTTTCCGGATACGATTTTAAAGCTGGCTGCGACCCGGGCAGAACTCGATGTGGTCAACGATCAGCGCGGTTCTCCGACTTACACGGTGGACCTGGCCCGCACAATCATGCAGCTATGCCGCAAAGACGCGCGCGGCGTCTTGCATGCGACAAATCGCGAAGACTGCACTTGGTACGACTTCGCTGTAGAGATTGTTGCGCGAGCGCAATTGACGACTCGCGTGCGACCGACATCGAGCGACAAGTTTGTTCGTCCGGCAAAGCGGCCAGAATACTCCGTCTTGTCTACACGAAGCCTGGAGCGGTACGGGCTCGAACTGCCTACCTGGCAGGATGCATTGGGCCGCTACCTCGCCGAACGCGAGCTGCCCACCACCCCGTAGCCTCGAGACGGGGAATCAAGACCGGCAATTCCCAGAAAGCCGAAACATCCGCAAAATGTCGTGTCTGGTGACGAGCCTATGGCGGACCTGCGCGAAACTGATCTGAAACTTCCCTTCGCAATGGAACTCGGCAAGAAACCGCCGGAGCGCCGCGCTCTACCCCGAAGCGGCACCGTCTTGAGCCGCATCGAAGATGCAACCTACGCGATCCTGCGCGAGCACGAAAAGAAAAGCGCCTAAGGTTCGGCCTCGCTCACCGCTTGTCCGAAACCTACTATTTTCTGGCCCGCAGCAGCCGAGACGTCGATCTCCCCTGCCCCCGCTTGCTTCAACTGGTGATTCAGCGCAGGAATATCCTTGCCACGCAGTTCCGCCCATTTAGCAAGTTGCTCGTCGAGTGCTCGCTGCACTTCCGCAAAGGTAGCCGTAGCCTGGGTGGTCGGTGCGGCGTCGGCTGAGTCCACGATCGCAAGCAGGGTGGCCAAACCACTGTTCAGCCGACCAAGCCCTCTACCTGCCGGCGTGCTCAGGTACTGCGCACCGTATCCACCTGCCGACCCTTCCACTTCCGCCGCTTTTTTATCTAACTCGGCAATTTGAGATTGCAGATTGGCGGCCGCAGAAGATGGGATCCCCTTCAGTGCTTTCCGTAGTTTCTGGACCTGCTTGAGCGCATCGAAGTCGCGCTGCATCGCTTCGACGATTTTGATCTCTAAGTCAAATTGCGCTTTGAGGTCCGCCGCTGAAGTTTTGACGCGAGGATCCATTTTGATGGTGAGCGGCTGCGTAAAAGTCTTCCCCCCAACCGTCAGCTTGGCCGAGTAGGTTCCCGGCAAGATCGTGGCTCCCAGCGGGTAGATAGGCGTGTCGCCGAAAATCGCCGAGATCGGGTAGTCGCGATCGAGGGCGGCTGGCGGCGGATAATGCAAATCCCACACGAAGCGATGCATGCCGGGCTCGGTCGAAAGCTTGCGCTCCGGCCGAATCCAATAGGTCGGCACATTGATGTCTTTCAGGTCGGGAACATCCGGCTTGTCCGCGCTGGAGAATTTGCGAACCAGTTTGCCCGCAGAGTCCGAGATCTCGAGCACGACGTCGCCGGAGGCCGCCGACTTGAGCCAGTAGTCGATCATGGCGCCATCTGGGGGATTCTGTCCCGCGGGAATTTCCGGAGGAAGCGGCGTGTCGGTCCCGTTGTTCCTTCGGACGCGATATGTATGCTGCGGGGCGAACAGATAAGCCGCAGAACTCGAGACTTCAGAATTAAGTTGCCGCAGCGGCGTGACGTTGTCGAGAATCCAGAACGAGCGGCCGTGAGTACCGACCACAACATCGTCGCCGTGCACGACGAGATCGCGCATCGAACTGGCGGGAAGATTCAGCTTCAGAGATTGCCAGTGGTCGCCGTCATCGATGGAGAAATAGACCGTCCGCTCCGTCCCCGCGAACAAGAGACCCTTGCGCACAGGATCTTCGCGCACGCTATTGACGGGTTCGTTTTCGGCAATTCCGGCGGTAATCGCCTGCCACGACTTGCCGCCATCGTGCGTGCGATAGATGTAGGGGCGCAGATCATCGAGGCGAAGCCGGTTGACAGCGGCATACACGGTATTCGAGTCGAAGTGGGAGGCGTCGAGTTGCGCAATCTTGGTCCAGGGCGTCAGGCCCGGAGGAGAAACGTTCTGCCAGGCCTTGCCGGCATCGCGCGTGACGTGAATGAGCCCATCATCTGTGCCCGCCCAAATGATGTTCTTGTCACGAGGGGACGGAGCAATCGCGTAAATCACGCCGCGGTGCTTGCCCTTCGCGGGATCGGCTCCCACGAACGGTCCGAGAGTTGCAGGGACCCCGGGATCTTCGCGAGTGAGATCCGGGCTGATCGTCTGCCAGCTGTTGCCTCCGTCGGTCGTTTTGAACATGACGTTGGAGCCGAGATAGAGCGTGTGCGGATCGGCCGCCGAGAATATCAACGGTGCGGTGCGATTGAAGCGATACTTGCCCGTGCGCAATACCACGGGCGAGACGTCCTGCGTCTGGCCGGTCGTGCGGTTGAACTTCGTAACCTTGCCGCCGTAAATGATGTTGGGATCGAGCGGATCGGGCGCAACGTATCCGTATTCTTCGACGCCCACCGGGTACCAATCGCGAAACGTGATTTCGCCGAAGTCACTGCGGCTCGCGATGCCCGCACTGCCGCTTTCCTGCTGCCCGCCATACACCCAGTAAGGAAACTGATTGTCAGTGATTACGTGATAGAACTGCGCGGTCGGCTGGTTGTACCAGGAACTCCAGGTCTCGCCGTTGTTGACGCTGATGGTCGCGCCCTGGTCGCTGGCCAGAGCGATGATCTGCGGAGTTCTCCGGATTGATCCATACCGTGTGATAGTCGTCTCCGCCGGGCGCGCCTTTGATCGCGGTAAAGGTGCGACCACCATCGGTGGAGCGGTAGGTGGAGGTGTTCGGCACGAAGACCGTATCTGGATCATTCGGATGAACGCGTATGAATGCAAAATCATCGCCACGTCCGCAGACGCGCTCTTCGGAATTCACACGCGTCCAACTCTCTCCTGCGTCGTCGGAACGGTAGACGCCGCCTGCACGCTCCGACTGCACCATCGCATACATGCGTTTCGGATCGCTAGGTGCGATGGCGATGCCGATCCGGCCGAGGTCGCTTCCCGACGGCAATCCCTGGGTCAGTTCGCGCCAGGTCTTCCCACCGTCCTCGGATTTGTAAAGCCCACTGCCTGCTGCTCCGTAGGAGTTGCCGGTAGTCCACGGTGGCCGACGCGACGCCCACAACACGGCATAGATCGTCTCCGGATTGCGGGGATCGAAGGCGAGATCGGCGCCGCCGACGTCATCGTTCTTGGAAAGGACCTTCTCCCAGTTTTGGCCGCCATCGAGGGAGCGATAAATTCCCCGCTCAGGGTTTGGACCGTACGGATGTCCCACGGCCGCGACGAACACACGATTCGGATCGTGCGGATCGACGAGGACCGCGGCGATCTGCTGCGCGTCGCGCAACCCCAGATGCTGCCAGGTCTTGCCGGCGTCGGTGGATTTGTAGATTCCATCTCCAATCGAGAGGTCCGGCCGGCGCAGTCCTTCGCCGCTGCCTACGTAGATGATTTCGGGATTTGAGGGCGCGATGGCTAGAGCGCCGATGGAGCCGGTCGGTTGGTCATCGAAGATCGGGAGTCCACGTATGTCCGAAGTCAGTGGTCTTCCACACGCCACCGTTGTTCGGCGCTATGTAAAAGACATTTTGCTTTCCGGGAATGCCGGTGATCGCCACCGTGCGTCCACCGCGAAATGGGCCGATCATGCGCCACCGCATCCCCTGATACAGTTCGGGGTTCACGGACTGCGCGAACATCGCTAGGCTGAGGGAACACGTCAAACAGACGAAGAACTGCCGCAAAATTCGGGGAAGAGAAATCACGATGTCCTCCGGGCGGAGGCAAGGATAAACCAACAACGGCGAGACGGTTTGGATTTTTGAGCCTTCTGCTAGAGCACGCGCTCGTGCCGGTAGCCGGCTTCGGCCAGGGCCTCGAGGATGCGCTGAATCTGGTCCTTCCCGCGCGTCTCGAGCGTCACATCGATCAGCGTATCTCCAAGGCTGACGCCGTAGTACGCGCGATCGAATTGCAACTCGACGATATTCGCGTGATGCGCAGCGATGATCTTGGTCAGCTGATGCAGAGACCCCGGGCGGTCCGACAAGTGAATCTGCAACCGGACAAGGCGTGCGTCCTTCACCAGACCGCGCTGGATGATGCGCGACAACAGCGTGACGTCTATATTGCCGCCACAGACCAGGGCCACGGTTTTCTTGTTCTTGAGCTTCGCCTTGCGATGAAGAAGTGCAGCCACAGCTGCCGCGCCCGCGCCTTCCGCCAGCATCTTCTCCCGCTCCAACAGCGTCAGAATTCCGCTGGCGATTTCTTCTTCTTCCACCGCTACCACGTCATCCACATATTTCTCCACCAACTGCACGGTACGATCGCCGGACCGGCGCACGGCAATGCCATCGGCAATCGTCGGATTCGACGGAATGACCGTCGGCTGATGCGCCTTCAAGGCCTCGAGCATGGAAGGCATGCGCGCGGCCTGCACTCCCACGACTCGCACCGAGGACTTTGATTCTTTCAGGGCGCATGCGATTCCGCTGATCAATCCACCGCCGCCGATCGGGACAACGACTGCTTCGAGATCGGGCACCTGCTCCAGCAATTCAAGGCCAAGTGTTCCCTGCCCTGAGATCACCGCTGGGTCATCAAATGGATGGATGAAAGTCAGGTGCTCGCTTTCCGCCAGGCTGCGCGCGTGTTCGTAGGCTTCGTCGTAGCCATCGCCGTGCAGAACGACATGGGCGCCGTAACCTTTGGTGGCATTCACTTTGACCAGAGGCGTCATCACCGGCATCACGATCTTGGCGGCGATCCGGTTCGCCTGCGCATGGAAGGCAACGCCCTGCGCATGATTGCCTGCGCTCGCGGCGATCACTCCCCGCTCCTTGTCGTGAGCGCTGAGCGTCAGGATTTTGTTGAGAGCGCCGCGTTCTTTGAACGATCCGGTGCGCTGCAGGTTCTCGAGTTTCAGATAAACGGGCTGACCGCTCATCTCCGAAACACTCGGAGACAACGGACATGGAGAAAAGTAGACGGAGCCCGCAATGCGGTTGCGGGCTTCGCGGATGCTGTTCAGGCTGACTTCGGTGTTGGACATGTTCTGCCGTTCATGGTAAAATTTGGAATCGAGCGTTGCTACGAGTGCCCTTCCTGCCAAAATCAAAACCCACCATCCAGTGCCTCTGGTGGTGGGCGATCAGAACTTTGAGTAATTGCCGACGGAGCTAGCTCATCGTTCCCCATTCAACCGAGGCGGTCGATTTGGTTGGAATGGAAATGCTAATTCGAGGATCTGGGCTGATGAGCATGAGCGAAAGCTTCGGAAACAAGGCCTTATCCTAGCATATGGCTCGATCATCATCGCGCAATGCCGGCGGCGTGGTTCCCGGCGCAACCCGCGGAGAAAGGCAAGCTCAGGCTTTCTAATCGTTTTGCCGCCAGTCTGGCTAACTTAGCGCTTCCCCTTTCCTTCGGCGATGATTTGCTTCGCTATCGTCAATTTTGCTTTGCATTGACTGCTTTTATGTGAGCCCTTTCCTTTCTTTTCCTTTCTTTTTGTGCTTTAATTCTCTGGGTTTCCTACGGGGTAGCTTGAGGGGGGAATATGAATCAGCGACGGATTTTGGTGTGCCTGCTTGTTTTGTGGGTGACGTTGCCCGCAGCGTTCGCACAAGTTGATACCGGCACGATTGCTGGAAGTGTGCGCGATGCTCAGGGTGCGGGAGTGCCGGCGGCAAACATTACGTTCGTCGAGACCGGAACCAACACAACCATCAAGACACAGACGGACGGTTCCGGAGACTTCGCTTCTCCGCCTTTGCGCCCCGGCAATTACAAGATCACGGCTGCGGCTCCAGGCTTTAAAACCGAGATACGTGGAACGATTGTGTTGCAGGTGCAGGACCGGCTGCGACTCGATTTCGCAATGGCGGTGGGCTCAGTTTCCGAGAACGTCGAGGTCACGGCGGAAACTCCGGCCATTCAGACCGACACTTCTTCTCTGGGAGAGGTCGTCTCCACGAAAGAGATGACCCAACTCCCGCTGAACGGCCGTGATTACATTCAATTGGCCACCTTGACCACGGGAGTGGTGCGCACCAGTTCCGGGACGAATGGGAACACGGGCGGCAGCAGCACGGGCGGCTTGAACAGCTTCGTCGCCAACGGCACGCGCGGGACCCTGAACAACTTCCTGCTCGATGGCATCGATAACAACTCCAACGACAACGGCGGCGTGGTGCTGCGCACGAACGTTGACGCCATCCAGGAATTCAAGATTCAGACCAACACCTACTCGGCGGAGTTCGGCCGGAGTGCGGGCGCTGTTGTTAACGCGATCACCAAGACCGGGACGAATCGTTATCACGGGAACGTGTTCGAGTTCTTGCGAAATTCGGCGCTGGATGCGCGGGACTAGTTCGAAGATCTCGACACAGAAGAAGGCTTCGTTCAAGGAGAACCAGTTCGGCGGAACGCTGGGTGGTCCGATCGTGAAGGACAAGCTGTTCTGGTTCGGCGACTATCAGGCAACGCATCATTCGGAATCCTCTAACCTTTACTTCAAGTGTTCCGACGGCCAACGAGCGAGCGGGAAATTTCTCCGATGCGGGCGAGCCCATCATCTACGATCCGACAACCGGCACTCCCCTTTACCGGAAATATCATTCCCTCCGATCGCATCGATCCCGATCAGCCAGGCTTTCATGAATCTCTATCCCGAGCCAATCTGTCGATGGGGGCAATTCCTTCTACGTCATATCTCCCATCGAGCAAGATCGAATCGATCAGGGAGACGGGCGATTCGATTACAACCCCTCACAGCGCGATCAGTTCTTCGTGCGCTACTCGATGAGCGGAAGGACCGACGTTCGTCCCGCTCCGCTTCCCGGGCTGGCAAATGGCGGCGACTCCTTCACTGGCAACGGGTTTGAAGACACGAAGGGCGCATCGTTGGGATACACCCGTGCGTTTACGCCCAGGACCATCAACGAAGTCCGCATCGGCTTCAACTACGTGCACATTCGCCGCGGTGTTCCTCCGGACGGAACGGCGATTCCGCCACCCGAGCTTGCAGGTCCCCGGAGTTCCCGAACGATGCCGCGCGTGAACGGTCTGACCCTGTTCAGCCCTACGAGCGGCTTCAGCGCGTCGGAGATCCCCGATACGCTCCCACGATTCTCGCCAGCCAGGAACGCCAGATCAACGACGTGCTCACACTCGTGCGAGGTGCGCATACCTTCAAACTCGGCGGAGAAATCCGCTGGAGCCAGTTCAACATCTCGCAAGAAGCGGCTCCGCGCGGTCAATTTACTTTTGATGGCGAATTTACCCAAAAAGCCGGGGTGCAAAAGTCCGGCAGCAGCCTCGCCGACATGCTGCTTGGATTGCCGATCCGAGCCAACATCTCGACCGTGATTGCGATGGGCAACCGCCAGCACGTCCCCGCTTTATTCGTGCAAGACGATTGGAAAGTGACTCGTCGGCTGACACTCAACCTGGGCCTGCGCTACGACTACTTCTCGCCCATCGTCGAGGTCAACAATCGCCAGAGCAACTTCGACTACGCCACCGGAACTCTTATCCAGGCCGCGACCAACGGAGCGTCCCGTTCATTGGTGAAAGGGGATAAGGCGAACTTTTCGCCGCGCATCGGATTTGCGTTCACACCCGGCGACAACGCCAACACCGTGATTCGCGGTGCCTATGGAATCTTCTACGCGGGCCAGGAAATCCGGACGGCCGCGCCGCTGCAACTGGCGTACAACTTGCCGTTCTTCTACGAGCCGAGCTTCGTCAGCGACGGCGTGACGCCGGTGATTACCGTGTCGCAAGGATTTCCCTCACTGGATCCCAGCCAGGCAGTGAACCCGGGCGTGACGAGCGTGGATCCCAACCTGCACACGCCGTACTATCAAAGCTGGAACCTGGCGGTCCAGCACGCTTTGCCCGGAGCGATCAGCCTAGAGGTCGCCTACGCAGGTTCGAAAGGCACGCGCCTGCAGGTTGTGACCGACCGAAACCAGGATCCGGTCCCGGGACCCGGCGACATCCAGGCTCGCCGGCCGTATCCGGGGTTCGGCGGGTTCACATCCATTCAGAACACGGGCAGTTCGAACTACAACTCCTTGCAAGTCAAAGCTGAGAAGCATCTGAGCCACGGCCTTTATTTCCTGAGCGCCTTCACCTTCAGTAAGGCCATCAACGATCTTGCCCGAGATCTGTTGCGCGGCACCGTTCCCGCAAAACAGCTATGACACGACAGCGGAGCGAGGACTCGCAGACTTCCACCAGAAACTCCGCTGGGTATTCAGCTTTGACTATGAAATCCCCTTCGGAGGAACCAAGTCACACATCAGTAATCGCGCCGTCGATGCGGTGCTCGGCGGATGGCACGTCGGCGGCATCTACACTCTCGCGAGCGGCTTCCCCTTCTCGCCCTTGCTCGGCTCGGCATCGACCCTTCGAATACCGGCGCGCAAGTTGCGGTCCGACCCAACCAAATCGCCGATGGAAATTTGCCTCGCGGGCAGCGTACCCCGGCTCGGTGGTTTAATACCGACGCCTATCCCATTCCCGACGGCACTACGTTCTTTTTCGGCAATGCTGGTCGCAACAGCTTGATTGGTCCCGGTCAGAATGTGTTTGACGGCTCGTTGCGTAAGGAGTTTCGTTTCACCGAGAGGCAGCGCCTCGAATTCCGCGCCGAGTTCTTCAACGCATTCAATCATCCGAACTTCGCACAACCCGACAATTTCGTCGACGACGGCCCGGGAGTGGCGGGACAAATCACGTCCTTGGCCATCCCCATGCGCCAGATCCAGTTTGGCTTGAAGTACAGCTTCTGAGCATTGCAAGAATTCGCCCTTAAAGAACACTCAGCTCACGGCGGGACAGACAACTCGGTTGTCCCGCGGCGGGCAGTTCACTGTTCCAGCGGGAGAACTCTGTTGCTCACGCGCGACCAATCTGGTAGCTTGCGGGCCGTAAGCGCGGTAAGTGAATGCCACGAACTCTGTGGATGAGGAGGCACTATGGCGTTCTGTTCGACCTGCGGCAAACCAATTCCTGAGGGAGCCGCCACTTGCCCTGCATGTGCTGGCACATCCCCGGCAGCGAATACTGCACTGACCGCACAGAGCCAGGTCGGCGGACTTTCGCAAAACCTTGCGGGCGCCTTGTCGTACGTCACGATCATTCCGGCGATTCTGTTTCTTGTTATCGATCCCTATAACAAAAATCGCTTCGTTCGTTTCCACGCGTTCCAGAGCATCTTCTTCCACGTGGCCTGGGTCGCGTTGTGGATCTTGCTGGGGATATTCGGGCATCTGCCGCTTCTAGGATGGGCGTCGTTGCTGCTATGGCCGGTGATCGGTCTGGCAGGTTTTGTGCTTTGGCTGGTGCTCGTTTTCAAAGCCTACCAGGGACAAAAGTGGCAACTGCCGATGCTCGGTGACATGGCCGAGAAGCAGGCAAACAGCATCTAGATTATTCTGAGTTTTGGAGGGAAAAGATTGGTCGGGGAGAGAGGATTTGAACCTCCGACCCCCTGGTCCCGAACCAGGTGCTCTACCAGGCTGAGCCACTCCCCGACTTAGTAGGCGCGGCATCCGTTTGGTGGTTGCTGCACAACGGATGCTACCGCTTCCTCGCCCGTCAAGTATAACATTCTCAGGATTTTGGTCAGGCGCTGCTGCTAAGATCGCACGGCGCGGGGCTTGATGTTCCGGTTGCATCGGAACCGCAAAGCAAACTCGGTCCCGAATTTCCGGAAACTGTCGTCGATTCGCTACAATACCTCAGCATTAAATCGATTCAATGGACCTTGCCATCTTAGCCAGAGAACTCTACACGCCGCTCGATCGTATCGAGCGGCCTGTGCTCCTCGTTGAGGATGGAGTCATCGCCAGCATCGGAATGCAGGCGGAGCGGGAGGTTCCGAAAAGCCGCCGCAGTTCTTGATCTCGAAGAGGCCATTTTGGCGCCGGGGTTCATCGACATGCACATCCACGGCGGCGCCGGACGCGATGTGATGGATAGCGCGCCGGATGCTTTACCGGCCGTTGAGCGTCTGCTTTATTCCCACGGAGTCACCTCTTATTTCCCGACCACGATTACGGCCTCGATGGACCAGACTCTGCAGGCTCTCGATCACCTCGGACGGGCGATCGAAGGAGCTGCTGAAAATCAGGAACCGCGCGCCCGGCCGGTAGGGATTCATTTGGAGGGTCCGTTCATCAGCCACGTGCGGCCGGGCGTTCATCCCACGGCAGATCTGCAGAAACCAAGTTTGTCGCTCTTCGAGAAGATGTGGGAGGCTTCGCGCGGCACGATCAAGGTGTTGACCATCGCTCCCGAGTTGCCGGGTGCGCGCGAAGTCATCAGCGAAGCGGCCCGTCGCGGTGTGTGCGTGAGCATGGGACACTCCGATGCGGATCTGGCACAGGCACAGGCCGGTGTGGACGCCGGCATAAAGCATGCCACACATACCTTCAATGCAATGCGACCGCTCGACCACCGTGATCCCGGCATCATTGGCGAAGTACTGGTCGACGAGCGCATCAGCGCAGAAATCATCGCCGACGGAATCCACGTCGACCCGTTGGTGGTTCGGCTCTTCCTTCGAGCAAAGGGCGTGGACGGCGCGGTCCTGGTCACTGACGCGACCGCGGCCACCGGCATGCCGAACGGTCGTTACCGGTTGGGCTCGCTCGAAGTAGAAGTAAAAGACGGCAGGTGTCTGCGCGACGGGCGGCTGGCAGGCAGCGTGTTGACGATGGACAAGGCGGTGCGCAACATCGTCAAGTTTGCCAATTGGGATCTGCAACACGCCGTGCGGCTCGCGACTTTGAATCCGGCTCGCGCTACCGGACTCGCCAAGTCAGGCCAGTTGGTCGTTGGCGCACCGGCCGACGTGGTCGCCCTCAACGCGGGCGGGGATATTGTGAAGACATTCGTTCGCGGACAAGCCGCATAACGCTGTAAGGAGCCAGAATGGCAGACAAACGCGAGTTCCCTCACCACATGATCAAGGAAATCTTCGAGCAGCCGCAGGGGTTGCACGACACCATCGCCCCTCGGATCTCGCTACCCGAAGGCATTGTGCAACTGAACGAAGTGCCAATCCGGGGCGAGGAACTTCGCGCATTGAATCGCATCAATATTGTGGCTTCCGGCACCAGTCGCCATGCCGGGATGGTCGGCCAATACATGATTCAGGACCTCGCGAACATTCCCGTCGACGTGGACTACGCGAGCGAGTTCGAATACCGCAACCCGATGATCGGCCAGAGCGAGTTGACCATCGTCATCACGCAGTCCGGAGAGACTGCCGACACGGGAGCGGCGCAGCGTGAAGCGAAAGTGCGTGGTTCACGAACCGTCGCGATTTCGAACGTTGCCGGAACCACCATTGCCCGTGAGGCCGATGGCGTCATCTATACGCTGGCGGGCCCGGAAATCAGCATTGCCTCGACCAAAGCATTTACCGCACAAATGGCCGCCCTATTCCTGTTTGCGCTCCATCTAGGGCAGGCTCGTGAATCTTTGAGCGCTGATCGCCGCGAGTTCTATATTCGCGAACTGCTGGACCTTCCGGCAAAACTGAAGCGCCTGCTGGAGTGCGCCGATCAGTGCGAACAAATTGCCACAGAATTTCACAAGGTGGACGACTTTCTTTTCCTGGGACGCGCGATTCACTATCCGATCGCAATGGATGGCGCGCTGAAGCTGAAGGAGGTCTCCTACGTACATGCGGAGGGCTATCCGACGGGCGAAACCAAGCACGGCCCGAATGCGCTGATCGACGAGAACCTGCCGGTCGTGATCATCGCTACCCGCGATGCCGCGGATCAGGGCTCGATGCTGCGCTACGAAAAAACGGTCAGCAATATTGCAGGATTCAAGAAGCAATCCAGCCGTGTCATCGCGCTGGTATCTGAAGATGATAAGGAAATCCGGAAAATCGCGGATCATTCCATCACGATCCCGCAGACGCCCGAGCTGCTTTCTCCAATCTTGGAGATTGTGCCGTTGCAGCTGTTCGCTTACTACATGGCGGTGAAGAGAGGATTGGACGTGGATCGTCCGCGTAACCTGGTGAAGTCGGTTACTTTGGAGTAACAGCGTTGTTAGGGGAAGTTAGTTGGGCTTTCGTGTCTTTCCGTCGGCCAGGTATTGCAGCATGAGGGCTTCGGCCGCGCCGCGGATGCGGTCGTTCAGAGGAGTCGGAGCTTCCTGCGCCACGCCGTCGTTCGATGGCTTCTGGCGAATCGTC
Source organism: uncultured Acidobacteriota bacterium (assembly GCA_963745435.1). Lineage (GTDB taxonomy): Bacteria > Acidobacteriota > Terriglobia > Terriglobales > Acidobacteriaceae > Gp1-AA133. The sequence continues at coordinate 98,195 of CAVUXK010000021.1, forward strand.
TCGCGCAGCCGATCACCGAACTCAGATTCATTCGTGACCACCTGCCCGTAAAACCACAGAAAATGCCGCATCTGATCGAGTGCTGACTTCAGAATCTGCAACGATTCGAGTTCGGGGCCGGTGCTCAGAGCTTCGAGCAACTCGGGATTCCCGGGAGCCTCCATGGCGGCACAGTTCAAGTCGCGCTGAATGGCGCGCAGGTCTTCGGTGACCCGCAGGATGCGGAGGTGAACGTTCTCGAGATACTCGTTTTTGTCCATACGGGGCCGTGAAAAATACACCTCAACATCTCATCGCGTGTTGCACAGCGAACAGATGTCCCACGGGCATGAGCTTTGGTAATTGATGCATACGGCTGAGTTACCTTGGAGTGGAAAAGCGATTTCGATCAGGGTTTATGCGGGTTTCATGCGTATCAGCATACTGGCAAACTGCTCCTGACGAATCTCCGGCACACCAAGGACGCGCACGTTCGGTGCGGGCGAGGCGATGGCGTTCGTCAGGGCTTGAAGCATCTGCTCCAAAGTAACCAGGCCCAAGCGCCGCGCGCCCGTCTCGCGTAGATGGCAAGTTTTCGAACAACCAGTAGGCCGGAATCAGCAGGTATGGCCAGCGATGTCCCGGACCCAGGACGTACCAGGGACGAAGGATCGTCGCGTGCAGGCCACTGCTGCGGATGGCCGCCTCGCACTCCGCGCGCACCTCCTGGTATGCCTTCATCATGGGCGCCGGCTGCGCGACGCTAACGTAAACGAAATGCTGAATGCCGCCGAAGATGGCGGCTGCCACGGCTTCGCGTCCTGCGACCAGATCGACGCTGCGGAACTCCGCGGCCTTGGCCGGGCTCGGATGGGCCACGCCCACTAATTGCACGAACGTCGTGGCCGGCTTGACCCGACCGCGGTAAGACGCTGCATTTAACGCGTCGCCCGTCACCACGTCGCAGCCTGCGGGTAACCTGTTCTGTGACTCGGGACGCACCAGCGCGCTTACTTTGTGGCCTCGAGCCAGCAGGCGCGGGATCAAGCGACTGCCGATGTACCCCGTACCACCCGTGATAAAAACGTGGGCTGGAGTGCTATTCATTCGCGCCTCTATTTATCACCTCTGCTTTGGAGTACGCAATATTGCCTTCAATCGGATTCGTGTTCGATGAAGATTTCCCACCCTTCACACCGCACCTGCCTGAGACCTTCCGGTATAATCCGCGCCGTTCCACGAATGATCTCTGACGCGCGGGAGAACTTCTTGTCGGTTCGCGGTCGATTCTGGATCTTGGGCTTCGTTTTAGTTCTTTCCGCATTGGCAGCAGCTCAGCGCGAGCCGGTGCTGAAGCAGATTGCGGTGCCCCATCCTTACTACTTTCGCGAAATGTATTTGCCGCAGTTGACCACCGGCCCGAGTTCTCTGGCATGGGCGCCGGACTCCCGGTCCCTGGTGTACTCGATGGCGGGATCACTGTGGATCCAGAAGATAGATTCGGGCGAGGCCGAGCAATTGACGGCCGGGCCCGGATACGACTATCAGCCCGATTGGTCCTCCGACGGACGATGGATCGTTTATGCGAAGTACGATCACAGCTCCATTGAGCTATGGGCGCTGGATCCGACGACGCGGAAGGCGCATCCTTTAACGCACGATGGCGCTGTCAATGTCGAGCCCCGCTTTTCTCCAGATAGCAGGCGAATCGCTTTCGTTTCGACATCTTTTAACGGGCGCTTCCATATCTTCTCCGCTCGCTTCGCCGACGGCGCTCTAGGCGACGTACAGCGCCTGACCGGAGAGAATCGCAGTCCTCTTCCGCGCTATTACTACAGCCCGTTCGATCACGAGATCAGTCCAGCGTGGTCTCCCGATGGGACGGAGATTCTCTTCGTTTCCAATCGCGGCCACATTTACGGCACCGGCGGATTCTGGCGGATGAAGGCCGAACCGGGCGCGGAAGCGCGCGAGATCCATTACGAGGAGACGGCCTGGAAAGCGCGTCCTGCTTTTTCGCCTGACGGCAAGCGCATCGTTTACGCGTCGTATCTCGGACAGGCCTGGCACCAGTTGTGGCTGATGCCGTCTGACGGAGGCGATCCATTCCCCCTGTCGTACGGGGACTTCGACAATATCAACCCGCGCTGGTCCCCCGACGGCAGCACGATCGCATTCATTTCCAATCGCGGCGGCAACACTTCTTTGTGGATGCAACAGGTTCCTGGAGGCGCTCAGCGCCAGTTGGAAACGAAGCAACGACACTATCTCGTTCCGATGGGCCAGATTCGCATCAGGGTGACCGACGCGTCAGGACGCACGACGGCGGCACGCGCCTTCATTACGGGCAAAGATGGACGGGCCTACGCTCCACAGGATGCCTGGATGCACGCCGATGACGCCTTTGATCGCACTGAGGCGCCGTTCGAGGCTCACTACTTTCATACCAGCGGGGAAGATGAGATCGAGGTGCCCGCCGGACGCGTAACCGTCGACGTCATGAAGGGATTTGAGTACCGGATGGATCATCACGTGATCGACGTGACCGAGAATGCAACCGCAACGCTCGACGTACGCCTGCAACCCCTTTCTCTACCGAAAATCGAGGGCTCACGCTGGGTCAGCGGCGACGTGCATGTGCACATGAACTACGGGGGCGCCTATCGGAATGCGCCGAGCCACCTTGTGTTCCAAGCCGCGGCGGAGAATCTTCCGGTCGTGCAGGATCTTGTCGTCAACAAGGAACAGCGCATTCCTGACATCGCGTATTTTCGAACCACCCCCGATCCCGCTTCCACCGCCAACAATCTTCTACTGCATGGTCAGGAGTTCCACACCAGCTATTGGGGACATCTCGGCCTTTTGCATCTGACGCGCAATTTCCTCATCCCCGACTACGCGGCCTATACCAACACGGCGGCGGCCAGCCTCTATCCGACCAACGCGTCCGTTGCCGATATGGCGCACGAACAGCAAGGCGTGGTCGGATACGTTCACCCGTTCGATACCTATCCGGATCCTGCCAAGGAAAAGCTGACCGACGAACTGCCGGTCGATATAGCCCTTGGAAAGGTCGATTACATCGAAGTGCTCGGCTTCAGCGATCACAAATCGACAGCGCGCGTCTGGTATCGCCTGTTGAACTGCGGATTCCATTTGCCCACAGCCGCCGGCACCGACGCCATGGCGAACTTCGCGTCGCTGCGCGGTCCGGTTGGGCTCAACCGCGTCTACGTGGAAGTTCCCGAAGGCAAGTTGGACGATCGACCCCTGGCTCGCGAATCTGAAGCGTGGCCGCACGTTTGCGACGAACGGACCCTTACTGGGATTTTCGCTGGGAGATGAGCCTTTGGGTGGCGAACTGAAGCTGGCCAGCGGGCACGCACGAGGTAAAGTTCAAAGCATGGATGAGGTCGATCGTGCCGGTGGATCATCTGGAGGTCATCTGCAACGGCGGAGTGGCGCGCGAATTGAAACTCAGCGAAAAGCGAGACAGCGCGGACGCCGAAGGGACTCTGCCGATCACAGAATCGGGCTGGTGTCTGCTGCGGGCATCGAGCGAGAAGGCGCACTATCCGATCCTGGATCTGTATCCCTACGCCACCACCAGCCCGATTTATGTGAACGTCGCTGGCTCCAAACCGCAGGCAAAAGAAGATGCCGTCGTACTTCATCTCGTGGATCGATCAGCTGATCGTCGCGGCGCAGGCCAATACCGACTGGAACACCAACTCCGAAAAAGCTACCGTGCTCGATCAGTTGTCGCGAGCCCGCAAGGTTTACGAGAAGCTTCTCGAATAATCACTCGCGGGCTCCCGACCGTTTAGCGCGCGGAGGCCGTCACAGAACGGCCCCGCGAGCCTGTTGCTCCATCTCAAGCAACGCCTTCTTTCTTCCCACGCCCCAGCGATAGCCGCCCATCTCGCCGTTCCCGCGAACGACCCGGTGGCAAGGAATCGCCACCGCGATCCGATTCGATGCGCAGGCACGAGCTACTGCGCGGGCGGCGGTCGGCTTCCCAATCGCCTTGGCTACCTGCGCATACGACTGCGTCGCTCCAAAAGGTAAAGATTGCAGATGCGCCCACACGCGTCGCTGGAACGCCGTTGCCTGGATGTCGAGCGGCAACGACCGATTTAGTTTGTGGCCTGACAATTGACTCAGCACTGTATTCGTCCATGCGCGCATCGATTCGTCGTCGCGCTTGCGAATCGCGAAAGGAAATTCACGCTTCAGTCCTTCCACCAGTTCGTCGTCGGAGTCTCCGAACTGAATCGCGCAGATTCCCTTCTCGGTCGCGGCGACCATCATCCGTCCTAACGGAGAATCCACGCACGTGTATCGGATCATCGCCGCCACAGCACCCCGGCGATACTTATCGGGTGTCATCCCCAGGTGCGCGGCCGTCCGCTCATAAAGCCGGCTGCTGGAGCTGTACCCGGCCTCATAGAGCGCGTCGGTCACATTCCGGCCCGACTGGAGGTTGCGCTTGAGCAGCCCCATACGGCAGGAATCGGCATAGGCCTTCGGCGTAATCCCGAGTGCCTTCTTGAACGTCCTCTGCAGGTGGAACGGACTTAGCCCGAACACTTTCCCTAGCTGATCGAGTGTCACCGGCTCGTCCATGTGCTGCTCGATGTACCGGCAGATTTGCTTCACCGTCGCCACCTGCGGATTCTCGCCCGCTGATTTGGGCCGGCAGCGCAGGCAAGCGCGGTAGCCTGCTTTCTCCGCTTCTTCAGGGCGGCGAAAGAACGCTACGTTTTCGCGGCGCGGGCGACGGGCGGCGCAGGAAGGCCGGCAGTACACCCCGGTGCTCGAAACGGCAAAGAAGAACTTGCCATCCTGGGCGGTGTCCCGGGCAACAACTGCTTCCCACCATTTGTCGTGCGGCGTCGGCGCCATCGTGAACTCTGTCTCCATGTTGAGTATCGCATTGGCTGTCATAGTGAGGAAAGCTTACGGCGAGCCGCTGCGGTGAGCTATCCGAAGCTTGCGGTCAAACCGACTTTCCTGCAAGATGCTGGAACGGCGATCTACGGTGAGAAGAATTCTGCAATGCTGGGCCGTAAGTCTGTTGGCGTGTTGCCCCATGATGAGCCAGACTCCGAAGAGCGAACCTTGCGGAATCTTGCAGGGAGAAATCGTGGCTACCGCCGCCAGCAGCGACGTTGCTCTAAACGCTGCAGCCCCCTCGTCCAGCGTGGAAAACCGCCGCGCCGGTAACCTTCTGCTCAGACTGGCAAGGCAAGAATCCCGCCCCCGACCGCGAAACCACCGTGCGCGTTCTGTGGTCGAAAACGACCCTCTATCTGCGCTTCGAATGCCGCTACCGCGAGTTGAACGTGTTCGATGACTCGGATCCCAATGGCCGGCGCGACCAGTTGTGGGACCGCGACGTGGCCGAGGCGTTCCTGCAGCCCGATCCCTCGCAACCGCATGCCTACAAGGAATTCGAGGTGAGTCCGAACGGTATGTGGATCGACCTCGACATCAGCCCGGGCGCGAAGCCTGATCTGGAGAGTGGCATGACCCGCTCGGTGCACCTGGATGAGAAGGCCCACACCTGGGCCGCCGAACTCGCTATTCCGATGCGAGCGCTGACGCCAGACTTTGACCCGCACGCAATCTGGCGGGTGAACTTCTTTCGTGTCGAGGGGAAGCAGGAGCCGCGGGGATACTACGCATGGCAGCCGACGCACTCACCCCATCCGAACTTCCATGTACCGGCGGCGTTCGGACGAATGCGATTCGAGGGAGCGAAATAGCGTCGGGGGCTTAGTGTGACAGAGGCTGGATGCGCCCGGGCCCGGTTATGCCCGCCCGCTTGCGCAACTTTCCGAGCAAAGCCTTGGCGGCGTTCATATAAGTTCTGCTGCTATCCGAAGTATCGGCCCAAACGGCGGCATAGATCGTCTGCGCGGCTTCTTTCAGGTCCATGTCGAGAGCAGATTCAAACAGGTCGAGGCGCGTCTGCAACCGGTCGTAGCAGACCCTGCAAACAGTGGCCGAGTCGTGACCCGGATCGTCTTCCGCCGCGTACGTGCAGTGATGCGACGTAGTGTTGATCTGCATGTGGGCTTCGTACAGCTTCGCCTTGAACTCGCGCAGGAAACGTTCTTTCTGTTCGTCGAGTTCCTTGGGGGCCGGATTCGCTTCGACCGGCGCGCAAGGCAACTTTGCCGCAGGCAGCACGCGTTCCGCCGACTTGCACACAGGGCACTCGCTCAGGGCAGAGGAATAGTATTTGCGGCATTTCGCGCAGGGCAGGCCGTAACCGGCATGCCTGGGTGTCGAACTGATTCCGGGCTGTAGGCGTGTTGCTGCCGAACCTGCAGGCTTGGCGGGGGCACTCGGCTTCGAGAGCGCGGTGCGTGCGGCGGTTCCTGTTCCTGTGGACTGAGCTGAACGAAACGATTCCATACTTGCCCCCTGGCCCGCGCCGGCAGTGCCGGCTGGAAATCTTCCTGGAGCCATTTTATGAGGCATTGCCGGAGATTCCGACACACGAGAGTCCAGTGAACCTCTCGTCCACTAGTACAGGGAAAGCCAGGTTCGATTGAAAAAACTCGGAAGTTCCTGCGATCGCCCTATTGGTGGCTGGGTTGCGCCATCACCTTCAGCAGTTCTTCCTTGCGGGCTCGATATAGGTTCTGCGCGGGATCGAGTCGCGACGCGTTTTCCAGTTCCGCGAGCGCCTCGTCGTTATGTCCCGTCGCCATGAGACAAGCGGCCAGCGAGTAATGATTCTGCGCCGTAGGCTCGAGTCGAACGGCTTCACGGAATTCTTTCTCCGCCTGATCGAAGGACTCCGTCTCGAACAATGCGGTACCCAGGTAGTGATGCGCAATGGCCGAATCCGGCGCCAGGTAAACGGCGGCCTGCAGTTCTTTCAGTGCCTCTTCCGGCTTCCCGGCCAGGACAAGCGCCTGTCCCAGCACGCGGTGCTCAGAAGCGCCCGTGGGGTTCTGCAGCACGGTCTGCCGCAATTCGACGATGGCGTTGGCATAGTCCTTCTTCACCATGAATGCCTGCGCCATGCATGCGTGGCCGCCGTCCCAGCCCGCGTCCTGGCGATACAGTTCACGAAACTCGCTGATCGCGGCGTCGTATTCGCCCTTGTCGCAGTAAGTATTGCCCAGATTATTGCGGACCGACGACTCGTCCGGCGCCAGCCGCTTGGCTTCGCGGTACTCAACCACCGCCTCATCAAGCCTTCCCAAGTCGTGCAGGACGACACCCAGGTTGCTGTGCGCTTCCCAGAAATCGCTCTTGATGTGGAGCGCATGGCGATAAGCCACGACCGCGCCACGCAGGTCGCCAACTTCGCGACGAGCAATACCAATGTCGTAATACGTATCCGGATTCTCAGGCTCGCGGACCAGCGACTGCTCGTACGCGTGCAGCGCAGCGTAGCTCTTGCCCGTTCCAAACAAACCGAGCCCGAGATAGCGATATGCTTCCGCGTTCCCGGGGTCCATGCTCAACGCGGTGCGCGCTTCCCCAATCGTGTTCTCCGAATCGTCCGAGCGGTAAAACAGGTAGGCCAACCGGCTGTGCGTCTCAGGGAACCCTGGCGTCAGGCGCGCGGATTCCGTGAACTCGTCCATCGCGGCATCAAACTGCTCCTGTTCGAGCAGCATCTGGCCAAGGGCGAAGTGCAGGGTGGAATTTTCGGAGTCCGAACGCAGAAGATTTGTGAGCTGACCCGCGGCTGCGTCGTATTTCTTCGCCCGCGCCAGTCCAGCCGCATTGTACAAAGCTGGCGGACACGCTGCCTTCAAATCTGCCCCGTGATGAGCCGTACGCAGCGCTTTAACGAGCGCCGAATCCGCTCCCGCCGCACGCAGCTGTTTTTCGTCCGCAGCTGACACGGCAAATGACACGCCCCGTTCCGCCGCCAGCCGCGCCAGCCGGGTGCTAGAAATCCCGCCTGTAAGCCACGCCACCAGTTGCGTGCGATCGACCGGTGACACGCGAGACGTCTCTCCATACGACTGCCCGAGCACAGCCAACAAGAACAAAACCGGAAAAACCAGGCGAGAAAACTTCACGACGACTCCTTGGGCAGTGGGGAGGTTCCTGCGGATATCTCTTTGAAAACATAGACTGCATCGGTAATCCTCGGAAGGTCACGGAGGTAATAGGACCGTAAGCTTGTCCGACTGGACCGCCCGACCCCGCCCTCGGTTCTGTAAGGCTCGCCGGATCAATGATATGAATGGGGCTTCGGCCCGGGACGGCGTTTGACGGAAGTGGTTCGCCTCCGTTAACGTTAAAGCTCCGGAAATAGCAGGTTTGGGAGGCAGTATGGGTGAGGGTCTCTTCCAACCAATGCATCTGTTGGTCATCTTCTTCATTGCTCTTCTTGTGTTCGGTCCCAAAAAACTGCCCGAACTTGGCAAAGGTCTGGGCGAGGGCATTCCGTTCGCTTAAGGAAGGCATGAAGGAGCAACCAACCCCGACCGAGAAGTCTGACACCGAAAACAAAGGCTAGATATTTGTAACCGCCTTCGCGGGTCCCACCCGCGTCCGGCAGTTCCCAGGTTCATCCAGCCTGCACGACCCAACTGGTTTTCATTCGGCCCTGTCCCTCGCTCCATTCGGGCCGCCTACCGACTCTGATTTGCACTGTTCGACAATCCAGGGCTCACTTTCCTGGATTGAGAAGGGGCCCCATTCTCATTTCTGTGGAGGAACAGCTGTGCGCATCGCAAAAGTTGGAATCTGTCTTTTCATCCTTGTAGCTTGCACTTCTCTCTTCGCCGATCAGATCACCATGAAAAATGGAGATCGCCTCACCGGCACCATCGAAAAGTCCGACGACAAGTCCCTGGTCATCAAAACCGAGTTCGCCGGTGAGGTGACGGTCGACTGGTCAGCGATTCAGGACGTGAAATCCGAGCAACCCCTGCACGTCGGACTGAAGGACGGCAAAACCGTGGTCGGCCCAGTGACAACGGTCGATGGCAAACTCGAAGTGGCAACCAAGAGCGCCGGCACGGTCGACGCACCCAAGGAATCGATCGTTGTTATGCGCAGTGATTCAGAGCAGGCCACGTGGGAAAAGCTCCAACATCCCACGTTGCTGGAAGGCTGGAACGGGGGAATCAACGTCGGATTCGGCCTGACCGCAGGCAACAGCGAAACCAAGAACCTGGCTCTCGGCTTCAACGGCGTCCGGACCGGATTGCATGACAAGTTGACACTGTACGAGGCGTCGGTTTATTCGACAAACAATTTGGCGCCCGCGGCAACGCGCGTGACTGCGAACACAAATCGCGGGGGCGCGCGCTACGACCGCGATATCACTCCCCGTCTCTTCGCCTTCGTGAACGCTGACTTCGCCACCGACGCCTTGCAGGACTTGAATCTGCGCCAGGTATACGGCGGCGGCTTGGGCTGGCACGCCATCAAGAATCCCAACACCTCGCTCGACATCCTCGGCGGTGTCGTGTACACCCGTGAGAACTACACCCAGCTCGCTCCTTTGCCGCGCCTCGTCCGTAGCTTTGCAGCCGGCCAGATCGGCGACGAGTTCATGCACAAGATCGCGAAATCCACGGTCATTACCCAGCACGCCTATTTCTTCCCGGATTTTCAGAACACGAGCGAGTACCGCGCCACCTTCGATTTCGGCACGGTCACGAAAATCAACAAGTGGCTCGGATGGCAGAACACTTTCGGCGATGTCTATGTGACCAATCCGCCGGCTGGCAAGAAGAAGAATGACGTGGTGTTTACAACTGGACTCAACGTTACTTTCTTGCGCTAGTACGGACTAGCTTTATGAATCGGGCAAACGGCACCTCAATCCCGTTTGCCCGATTTTGTTTTCAAAAATGAATCACCCGGATAACGACTCCCGCCAGCGCCGCTCCGATGAGCGGCCCCGCGACCGGAACCATTGAGTATCCCCAATCGGAGTCTCCCTTGCCCGCGATCGGCAACAACGCGTGCGCAATGCGCGGACCCAGATCACGCGCAGGATTGATCGCATACCCGGTGGTGCCACCAAGAGAGAGGCCGATTCCCCACACCAGGCAGCCCACCAAATAGGGACCGTAGCCGGGAGGGAAACCCGTCGAAGAAACCGCTCTCGAAAAAATCGCGCCTACGACAAAGACAAGAATAAAAGTCCCGATGATCTCGCTCATCGCATTGGCCGCGAAGTTACGAATCGCCGGGCCAGTGGAATAGCATGCGAGTTTGAGTGAAGGATCGTCCGTCGCCCGCCAGTGCGGCAGATAGTGCAGCCATACCAGAGTCGCTCCCGTCATGGCGCCCAGCATCTGCGCTAAGGCAAAGGGCAGCAACTTCGCATAGTCTCCGGAGACAATGGCGAAGCCCAGGGTCACGGCGGGATTCAGATTTGCATCGTGACTTCCACATGAAATCGCAGTCAGCACGCCGAACAGCACCGCGAACGCCCATCCGGCCGAAATGACAATCCAGCCTCCACCCTCGCCCTTCGACTTCTTGAGCAGAACATTCGCCACCACCCCGTTTCCTAACAGGATGAGGACCGCCGTACCCATGAACTCACCGAAGAACGGAGATACCATCGAGAGCTCCTTCTCAGATTTTGGGGATCAGGCCAACTGCTAGTCCACCCAATCGAACGATCGGGTGACGGCTTTCTTCCAAAGCCGGTACATCTCTTCCCGCTTCTTAGACTCGAGGTTTGGCTGCCAGGTGTGATCGACCGACCAGTTCGCGCGCAGGTCCTCCACACTTTTATAGAAGCCCACCGCGAGTCCGGCCGCGTATGCCGCACCGAGCGCAGTCGTCTCTTTGATCACGGGGCGCACCACCGGCCGATTGAGAATATCCGCCTGGAACTGCATGAGGAGATTGTTTTCAACCATGCCACCATCGACGCGCAGCGAATCAAGCTTGATTCCTGAATCGCGCTCCATCGCCTCGAGAACTTCGCGAGTCTGAAAGGCAGTCGCCTCGAGCACGGCGCGGGCAAGGTGTCCCTTGCCTGCGTAACGCGTCAGACCCGTGATCACGCCGCGCGCACTGTCCTTCCAATATGGCGCGTAGAGACCCGAGAACGCCGGCACGAAGTAGATTCCGCCATTGTCCGTGACGGAAATCGCAAGCGTCTCGATGTCGGAGCTCTTCTCGATCAAGCCGAGATTGTCGCGCAGCCACTGCACGAGCGCGCCGGTGATTGCAATGCTGCCTTCCAGCGCGTACACGGCAGGTTGCTTGCCCAAGCGGTATCCCAGGGTCGTGAGCAATCCATGTTTTGAGGCAACAGGCGCCTCGCCGGTGTTCATCAGCAGAAAGCATCCAGTGCCGTAAGTGTTCTTCGCTTCCCCAGCGCGAAAGCAGGTCTGCCCCACCAACGCCGCCTGCTGATCTCCGAGAATTCCCGCGATCGTCACACCCTGCAGAGCGCTCTCGGTCGCAGTACCGTAGATCTCGCTGCTCGACTTAATGGCAGGCAGCATCACTCTTGGGATGCCGAATGTGGACAGCACGTCATCGTCCCATTCGAGTGTCTTGAGATTCATCAGCTGGGTGCGGCTTGCGTTGGTGACATCGGTGACGTGAATGCCGCCGTCGGGTCCGCCCGTCAAATGCCATACAAGGAGCGTGTCGATGTTTCCGAAGATCACGTCGCCGTTTTCTGCCCGCGTGCGCAAGCCACGAATGTTTTCGAGCAGCCAGCGAATCTTCAGACCACTGAAATACGTCGTCAGCGGCAAGCCGGTAATGGCGCGAAAACGGTCCTGCCCACCATGCTTGGCGAACTCAGCGACATCATCGGCGACCCGCGTGTCCTGCCAGACGATCGCGTTGTGCACGGGCTTGCCGGTCTTGCGGTCCCACAGAACCGTCGTCTCTCTCTGGTTGGTGATTCCGATGGCCGCCAGGTCTGAAGGCTGCAATGCACGTTGCTGCAGCGCGCCCGCGATCACCTCCTGTGTGCGCCGCCATATTTCCTCTGCGTCGTGCTCCACCCACCCGGGCTTCGGATAGATCTGCTCATGCTCGCGTTGCTCGCTGGCAACGATCCGGCCTGCCCGGTCGAACACGATAAAGCGAGTGCTGGTGGTGCCTTGATCGATTGCTCCCAGATAGCTGGCCACGATTTTCCTCAGCGTCGGACGGAAGAGAGTGTGTTAACTGTCGTGTGACGAAGTCAGAGCTTGCTTTTGCCGCTCTATCTTACCGATGTAATCCTGAATCGCGTGCGCTTTCTGGTCCGCCGACCAGTCCTGCTCGCGCGCCAGAATTTCGCCCACCACCGGCGCCGCAGCCATCGCTAAGTCCCAATCGAACATCTGCAACCCCAGTCGCCGCGCCAACACGTCTTCGATGGTGACAGCCATCTCGTCTCTCGCACAATAAACAACTTCGGACAGGATCGGCGCCCCAGACGCCACGATCGGAGATTTCAGATTAGGGTCTTCATTCGTCAGCGCCAGCACAGCTTCCGCTTCGGCGCCGAATTTCTCGGCGAGGTGTCGCGCCGTCGCCTCACTGAGGCCGTAGATACCAGCCAGCAGCCGCCAGTGTTCGGAGTTATATCCCTCCCCACCCGCAAGTCGCAGGTCCCGAGTTTTGGAAGACACCGACGCTCCGATCTCGCGCGCGACGACATCCACCGTGTCTTCCGCCATTGCGCGGTAGGTGGTCCACTTGCCTCCCAGGATGCTGACCAATCCGCTCGTGTGGTCGACTTCAACTTCGTGCGCGCGGATCAGCTTCTTGGTTTCCCGGGAACCTTTGGCGCGAACCAGCGGGCGCATTCCCGAGAACACGCCGACTATATCCGCCACCGTGTACTGCACGCTGAGATAGCGGTTCAGATGCCGCAGAAGATAATCGACTTCATCACGGGTCACGTCGAGCGCTTGTTCGGACGTAATCTCCACGTCGGTGGTACCAACCAGCAGCCTTCCCAGCCAGGGGATTGCGAACAGCACGCGGCCATCTTCTGTCTGGGGGATCAGCAGGGCGCTCGTGATGTCGCCGACGAGCGGCAGCAAAATATGTACACCTTTGCTGAGAATCAACCTTCCCGGCAGGTTCGGATTTGCCATGGTTCGCAATCCGTCAGAGTACGGCCCGGTGGCGTTGACGAACACTTTTGCACGCAGCGTGAAGCTTCTTCCAGTGAATACATTTTTCACAATCGCCGAAGCCAGCCGGCCACCCTCTTCACGTTCGAAGCCGGTGAGTTCGAGATAATTCGCGACTTCACCGCCGTTATTGCAAAGTGTCTTCACCAGACTGACGCAGTAACGCGCGTCGTCGAATTGGCCATCTTCGTAGCTGATCGCGCCCACCACCCCATCTCGCGTCAGCGTCGGAAGTGTTGCCAAAGCCTCACTGCGCGACAAGATCCGGCTCCTGCCAAGACGCATCGAACCCGCCAGCCAGTCGTAGACTTTGAGACCGATCGCAAAGTAGAGAGCCTCGACTCGGCTGAAGCACGGAACCAGGAAATGACGGGAATGCGCCAGGTGCGGCGCGTTCTGCAGCATCAGCTTGCGCTCGCGCAGAGCCTCGCGAACTACCTTCAATTGTCCGGGATCGAATTCGCTGACTGCCTGCTGAAGATAACGAACACCGCCATGGGCAAGCTTGGTCGATGCGCTGGACGTGTGCGAAGCGAAGTCTCCGGCGTCAATGAGCGCGGTGCGAAAACCGCGCGTCTGCGCATCGAGCGCGCAACCGGCCCCGGTCGCACCCGTGCCAATTACGCAAACGTCGAATGAATCGAACTCGAGTGCGCGCAGCGCGTCGGCCCGGGTCTTCATCTTTAGATTAGGGTACTGCGAATCCCGCAGACGTGGCGAGTTCGCAAGAAGGTTCGAAGTGTGGTGCGAACGTCGCGGCTCGCTACTGACCGTTCGAAGCCGCGGGACGCGTCTCCCTCTGGACCATGGGAAGATCGGTAGCGTGCCATCCGCCGCCGAGCGCCTTGATCAGGGAGACACTAGCGGCCATGCGTCGCCCCGAAATCTCAACGGCAACTCGCTGATCGGTGAGGGCTATGCTCTGTGCGGTAATTACCTCAAGGTAGGTAGCCACACCACCCTTGTAACGGTTGGTCGAGAGTGCCAGCGAATGTTGCGCCGAAGCAACTGCCGCATCTTGCGTCTTCGCTTCATCCTCCAGCAGACGCAGCGCAGCGAGACTGTCTTCGACTTCCTGAAACGCTCCCAGTACGGTCTCGCGATAATTTGCGACCGACTGATCGTAAGCAGCGCGTGCCTGATCGTTTACGGCTTTCCGTCTTCCGGCATCGAAAACAGTTCCAATCGCCGAAGCGCCTGCCGTGATGAAGGCGCTGGGTCCATTAAACCAGTTCGTAATGGACGTGCCCTCGAATCCTCCCGACGCGCTCAAGGTGATGGTTGGAAAATAGGCAGCCCGCGCAATGCCGATCTGCGCATTCGCCGCCGCCATGCGCCGCTCGTTGCCAGCCACATCCGGACGCCGCTCCAGCAACTCCGATGGCACTCCAACAGGAACCACCGGTGGAGCACTCACCTGCGGAGATACCACTACAGCAAAACTCGACGCCGGTTGCCCGGTCAGCACAGCGATTGCATGCTCGAACTGCGCCCGCTGCACACCTAAGTCAACCGCCTGCGCCCGTGTCGTCTCCAGTTGCGTCTCGGCTTGCGCCACATCGACTTGCGACGCAATCCCGCCGCTGTACCGGTTGCGCGTCAACTCCAGAGCTTTTTCGTAAGCTGCTACGGTCGAGTTCAGCAACTGCGCCTCCGCGTCCAGCGCACGCAGTTGGAAGTAGTCGCTGGCCAGCTCGGCGTGCAGACTCAGACTGACGTTCTCCAGATCCGCAGCACTTGCCTGCGCGTTCGCGCGCGCCGCCTCCACTGTTTTGCGCACGCGTCCCCACAGATCAACTTCATACGACGCGTCCACAGGGAGCTGCAGATCCGTATAGGTGGTGGTCGGCGACAACCTTCCGTTCGGACGATTCTTCGACAGCTTGCTGCGCGTCGCGCTCATCCCAGCCGTCACGTCGGGGAACTCCGCTGAGCGATTGATTCGCACCGCCGCCCTGGCTTGCTCAAACTGTGCTTGCGCCGCCTTCAGCGTCTGGTTCGAAACGTTGATCTGATCCTCAAGCGCATTCAGCTGCGCATCCTGAAAAACCTCCCACCACTTTCCTTTCGCGGCCTGGTCGCTGGGCTGCGCGGCTTTCCAGTTCGGCGGAACTTCTTTGTACGCCGGAGGCTCTGGCGCATTCGGCTTCGCGTATCGCGGACCGACTGCGCAACCCGTCAGCAGCAAGAGCCCAGTCACGCTCAGCACCCAAACCGTCCGCGTAACGGCGCGTCCGCGATTTGAACCGAGCTTCACTGCTGCGCTCCTTTCGGAGGCGCCGCGTTGGACGCAAGACGCACCTGCTGCCCCGACACGATCGAGTCCGGCGGATTGACGATCAGACTTTCATCGCCATTCAATCCGACCAGGACTTCGACTTCGCTGCCGAAGTCGCGACCCAGCGTCAACGGGACGAGTTCAGCCTTGTTGTCCTTCACGACCGCTACCCGCAATCCCTCGGATCGGAATAGCAGGGTATTCACTGGAATGGTGAACGTCGTCACACTCCCTGGCAGCTTGAGGTGCACCGCTGCGTACGCTCCGGTCAACAACTCGCCCGTCGGATTGTTCACTTCGATTTCCACCAACAGCGTGCGGCTCGACAGATCGATCGCGTCCGCCGTGCGTACCAGCGTGCCTTCAAAGCGACGCCCCGGAAATTCGTCGAGTGTAAGGTCGGCCTTCAATCCCGGCTTCGCGGCGCGCGAATAGATTTCCGGAACATTCACGTAGACTCGCAACTTTCCGGGCGCTGCGATGTGAAACAGCTCACTCTTCGTACCCGTGCTGCTCCCTGAGTTAATCAACTGGCCGATATCGGTGTTGCGCGCCGTGATCACGCCATCGAAAGGAGCATAGATTTTCTGGAACGACGTGCAGTTCCTCCAGTCGCCGCAGGTTCGCCTGCGCCGACTGCACGATCGCCTTCTTCGCCGCGTAATCTCCCGTGGCGTTGTCGGCATCCTGCTGCGAAACGGAATCGCTTTTCAACAGACCCTGATAGCGCGATGCCGTGATCTCCGAAAGGTGCATATTCGCTTCGGCGGTGCCCAGGTCCGCTCGTGCCTGGCCTAGTTGCTGATCCACTTCCGGCGTATCAATCTCCGCCAGAAGCTGCCCCGACTTCACGTGCGCCCCAATGTCAACATACCAGCGCTTCAGATAGCCGTTCGTCCGTGCATAGATCGGAGCATCGCGGAAAGCCTGGATATTCGCGGGCAGAATAACCTCCTGCCCGGGCGCAGACTTCTTTGGCTGCGCCACGATCACTGCCGGAACCGCCAGCTGATTGGTTTCGTTGCGCAATGTGCTGCGCGCGCGCACCCGTGGAACGATGCCCGAGATCACGACGATCGCCACCACAACGAAGGCCAGCACCGCGATCAACCAACCCTTCTTGGGGTTCGGCGGTTGGTCCTGGCTTCGTTCAGGCAAATTGCGGGTCGCGACTTGCGTCTCCACGTTATCGTCCTGTTCCACTTGCATTTTTCAATCTCCAAAATCCTATGCTCAAGACTTCATTTCGAGTTGGCAGCGTCCACTCGCAGGCGGCGCCCGTGCAGCACACTGAAGAACACCGGCACGAAGAACAGCGTTGAAACCGTCGCCAGCAGCAGGCCGCCGATCACCGCTCGTCCCAGCGGAGCGTTCTGCTCGCCGCCTTCACCCAGCCCCAGTGCCATCGGCACCATGCCGATCATCATCGCCATCGCGGTCATCAGCACGGGACGGAAGCGCGTGAATCCCGACTTGCAGGGCGGCCGTCGACCGCGTCCTTGCCCTCTTCCAGCTGTTCCTTCGCGAAAGCTGACCACCAGGATGCTGTTCGCGGTCGCGACACCCATGCACATGATCGATCCGGTCAGCGCCGGCACGCTCAACGTCGTGTGCGTAACAAACAGGAACCAGGCAATCCCGGCAAGCGCCGCCGGCAACGCCGAAATGATGATGAACGGATCCAGCCACGACTGGAAGTTCACGACAATCAGCAGGTAGACCAGCAGAATCGAAAATGCCAGCCCGCCAATCAGTCCGATATAGGACGACCGCATCGTGAGAATCTGCCCGCGCACTACCAGTCGCGATCCCTTCGGTAGATCCTTGCGACTCGCATCCAGAATCTTGTTCGAGGTCCCGCGACACGCCTCCCAGATCGCGCCCTTGCACCGACCCGTAAATATCGATGACCGGAGCAATGTCGTAGTGCGATACAACGCCTAATCCCACTCCCCGCCGAATGGAAGCGAGACTTCCCAGGATCTGTGACGGCGCACCACTCGCGCCTGCCACCGGGATATTCTGTAAACCCTGCAGCGAGTCGAGCCGGTACTGCGGCGTCTGCGTCGCGATCGCATAACTCACGCCATTCTTCGGATTGAGCCAGAAGGTCGGCGACGTCTGAAAGCTTCCGCTTAGAGAGATCAGCAGGTTCTGCGCAATATCGCGCTCCGTGAATCCAATCTGCCCGGCCTTCGTCCGATCCACATTGATGTGCAGCTTCGGCTGGTCAAACGGTTGCTGAATTCGCAGATCGACCGTGCCCGGTATGTACCGCACCTTCTGCAAAAGCGTATCGGCAAACTTCCGGTTGCCTTCCAGGTCGTTGCCCACAATCTGCACGTCAATGGGCGCAGGCAAACCAAAATTCAGAATCTGGCTCACGATGTCCGCGGGGAGAAATGCAAACGTCACGCCTGGAAATTCATTCGTCAGCTTAATCCGCAGATCGTGGACATATTGGTCGGTCGAGTGGTGGTGCTCGCCCAAAGTGACGAGAATGTCCGCGTCCCCCGTTCCGACCGGCGCCGACGTGCTATACGACAGGTTAATTCCGCTGTAAGGCAGCCCAATATTGTCGATAACGCTCGACATTTCGTCGGGTGGAATCTGCTCGCGGATCGATTGCTCCACCAGGTCGCACAGTCGCGCCGTCTCTTCAATTCGCGTGCCGGTACGCGCGCGCAGATGGAGCTTGAACTGCCCGCTATCTACACCGGGAAAGAAATCCTGACCAAGCCAAGGCACCAGGAACACGAGGGACAGCACGCACGCGACAAAGAAGGCAGTCAGGAAGAATCTTTGATGATGTAGACAAGACTTCAGCAGGCCGTGATAGCGCTCACGGAAGCGCTCGAAGGCTTCCTCAAACCGAACCTGCATCCGGACAAACGGGTTCCTGCTCGTCTTCGAAGCGTGCCCCGCTTCGGCTTCGTGTCCGCGCAACAGGTACTTTGCCATGGTCGGAACGACGGTTCGCGACAGGAAGTACGACGCCAGCATCGCGAACGAAACGGCCTCGGCGAGCGGCACGAAGAGATATCGCGCCACGCCCGTCAGGAAGAACATCGGCACGAACACGATGCAGATCGACAGCGTCGACACGAACGCTGGCACAGCGATCTGCTGCGCCCCGTCCAGAATCGCGTGCTCCACTTCCTTGCCCATGGACAGGTTGCGGTTGATGTTCTCGATCTCCACCGTGGCGTCATCCACCAGAATGCCGACCGCCAGGGCCAACCCGCCCAGCGTCATGATGTTGATCGTCTCGCCCAGCGCGCTCAGGCAAATGATCGAAGTCAGAATCGACAGCGGAATCGAAACCGCAATGATCACCGTGCTGCGCCAGCTTCCAAGGAACACCAGAATCATGAATCCGGTGAGACACGCCGCAATGATCGCTTCGCGCACCACGCCTTGAATCGATCCACGCACGAACAAAGACTGGTCGGCCAGTAATCGGATATTCAGGTCGGCCGGCAGAGTCTTCTGCACATCGGGCAGCATGCTCTTGATGCCTGCAATGATGTCGAGCGTCGAGGCATTACCCGCCTTCTGAATCGTCAGCAGCACAGCGCGCTGACCATTCGACGCGAGCGATGTTCGTCTGTGGCGGGAAGCCGTCACGCACATGCGCGACATCGCGAATGTAGATCGTGCTGCTACCCACGGTCTTGATGGGCAGATCGTTCAGTTCCGCTACCGTCTGTGGACTCGCGTTCATGTCCACGTCGTACTCAAGCGGCCCGATCTTGGTGGTGCCCGAAGGCAAAATCAGATTCTGCGCACCCACCGCATTCACCACATCCACCGGCGAAAGTCCCTTCGCCTGCAGAGCGGCCGTGTCCAGATCCACCTGCACCTGTCGCTGCTTGCCGCCGTAAGGATAAGGAATCGCCGCTCCCGGCACGGTGATCAGCCGCGTGCGGATGAAGTTCACTCCCGAGTCGAATAACTGCTGTTCGGAGAGTTCGTGACCCGAAAGACCGAGCTGCAAAATCGGCACGGTCGATGCGCTGTAAGTAATGACCAGCGGAGGCGTCGTCCCCGGGGGCAACTGTCGCAATTGCGTCTGTGAAATCGCTGTGACCTGCGCAATGGCTTTATCAATATTGGCGTGCGGCTGGAAATATACTTTCACTACGGCGATGCCGTTCAGCGATTGCGACTCGATGTGCTCGATGTCGTCAACCAGCGTGGTCAGCGCGCGTTCGGTCACCGACGTGATCCGGTTCCCCATGTCCTCTGACGACAGCCCGGAGTAATTCCACACAATGCTGACCACCGGAATATTGATTTCCGGAAACACATCGGTGGGCGTGCGCAGGATGACGATGGGCCCCAGGATCAGGATGAGCAGGGCCAGCACTGTAAACGTATACGGCCGACGAAGAGCAAGCTTAACAATCCACATAGCGATCTCTTACGGATGGACGGAACAGCACAACCGAATGTGACGCAATCGCGGAATCAAGACGGAAGATGTGCGAATTGCGACACGACCCCAGACTCTTATTCGCAAGGGCACTGCCAATCTTTTCGCGGCAATGCTCAACAAGCTATTCGATGATGGCGAAAGCACTTAGGAAGCAGACTCTTTATAAAAAATGGGAGAAATTTCGCTGATTAAGTGTCGATGGATCGACACGGTTCGACACCGTCGTCTTAGTCAGTAGGCCGTTCGATTCCCAGGCGCCGCATTCGGTAGATCAGGGTCGTACGCGGAATTCCCAACCGGGCAGCAGCACCAGTTGATCCACCCAAAATCCAGTCGGTGTCTCGTAGAACTTGCAGCACGTGCTTGCGCTCCACTTCTTTCAGAGTCGCTCCTTGAGAGCTCTTCGATTTGCTTTCGCGCAGTTCCGCGAGAGGCACCCGCAATGCCGCGCCCTCCGTCAGGATCACCGCCCGCTCAATAAAGTTCTGCAACTCTCGGATATTCCCCGGCCACGCATAACGGGCCAGCGTGTCCATCACCGATTCCGGAATGCGGGTGATCTTCCGGTTCATCGACTTGGCGAACTTGTCGACGAAATATCGCACCAGGATCGGAATATCGTCGCGCCGCTCACGCAACGGTGGGATGTGTATCGGAAAAACATTCAGCCGGTAGTACAGGTCAGCGCGAAAGGTACCCTGCTCCACCATGCGTCCCAGGTCGCGATTCGTGGCCGCCACCAGACGCACGTCTGTTCGAATCGATCGCGTCCCGCCCAAGCGCTCAAACTCCTGCTCCTGCAAGACGCGCAAAAGCTTTGGCTGCAGTTCCAGCGGAATGTCGCCGACCTCATCCAGAAACAACGTGCCCTTGTGCGCGATCTCGAAGCGCCCAACCTTGCGGCTGATCGCTCCGGTAAACGCTCCGCGCTCATGCCCGAACAACTCGCTTTCCAGCAGGCCGAGTGGGATGGCCGCGCAATTCAGCTTTACAAAAATGTTGTCTTGTCGAGAACTGAGAGCGTGAATTGCTCGCGCCACCAATTCTTTTCCTGTACCGGTCTCGCCCTGGATCAGCACGGTGGTGTCATTCGGCGCGACGGTCTCGACCTGCCTGAGAACCTGCCGCAGGCCTGCGCTGTCGCCAAGGATGTCTTCAAAATGATGCTCGGTACGAATCTCATCCCGCAGATACAAGCCTTCTTCCGCCAGCCGCTCCTTCGACTCGCTCAGTTCGTTGAACTCGAGCGCATTCTCCAGAGCGATTGCGACTTGGCTCGCGACCTGCCGCAGAAAATCCACGTCCTCCTCTGAAAATGCCTCTTTGCGCCGATCGAGCAGGTGCAGCACGCCCAGCGTCCGGTTCCTCCGCATGATGGGAAGAAAACATCCGGATTCGAATCCTTCCTCGGCATTCACTTTGAGCGCGACCGGCGCCAACGACTTTGGAGCACTGCCGAAGCGCAGCGGTTTGCCCGTCTGGTACGCCCTGCCCGGACTCGTTCCCGCCATCGGAAGCACCATCTGGTCCTGCATAAATCCCTTGCCCGCAGGGAAGTCGAGACCGTACACGCGCAACTGCGTCTGCTCCCGGTCGGGCAGGGACAGGCAAGCCGCATCGCACTGCATCGCGTTTCGAACGCTGGCAGGAATCGCGCGGAACAACTCCGACAGCGCAAGATTCGAGACCACCGCGTTGTTTACATCAAGCAGCAGCTTAAGCCGGTCGCGTTCCCGCACAACCTGCTGCTGCAGTTCGCGCGCTTCCTGATAATTGAGAGCATTCTCAACCGCCACCGCCACTTGCGCCGCAACCATCGTCAGAATCGACAGGCTCGATGGCCGGTACGCGTCGCGTTGGAAACTACCCAGGTTCAGTGTTCCGATTTTTCGTCGCGCGCTGGTCAGAGGAAGAATGCAAAACGATTTCAGTCTGTTCTCCAAAAGCACTCGGGTCGCTCGAGGAAAACGGCTGGCCTGCTCGGGTTCGCCAACGATGAACGGCCGCTGCGTCCTCCACACTTCTCCGGAAGGCGAATCGTCCACGCCGAACTCCATGCCGGGATGGATCGTCGTCACGCCATCGAAGTGCAAGGTATGCACCCGCATCACCTCGTGCTCGGGGTCATGCAGAATGAGGCTCAGATAATTGAAATTCAGAACCGTATGCAAACGGCGGCCGAGGTCTTCAAACAGCTCGGTCAGACTTTGGTGGGAAGAGATGGCCTGCGAAACTTCCAGCAGAGTGGTGTACTGATTTTCGGGAAGAGCGTTCGTCGGTTCTGGGAGCGTAGCCATGCCTGCATGCCGCCAAACTGAGCCGTTGCACCGCCCCAATGCCCCGGCTGTGTGCTAAGTATATCTCGACACGTGTCGAATCATCGACACGAGCGCGACGTCCGCGCTGTTTCCGGACCCGTGCCTTCAGCTAAGCGATTGAATCCGCAGGATAAAGGACTGCCAGCCCACCGCCCACAGTTGGCCCTGCCGGTGCAAGCTTCGCTACGACTATGCTGAAGGTCACGCTGAACAACGGCGACAACGCGGTCACTCTTGTTCTTGAAGGACGGTTATGCGGGGCCTGTTGCGCGGAAGCTGAGCGAACTTGGCGAAGCGCACTCGCGAACGCGGGTGCCCGGCAGATTTCCATCGACCTCGCGGGGGTTTCCTATGTAGATCGCGATGGCGAATCGTTGCTTCAGGACATGCTTGAGCAGGGAGCCACCGTCCGGGTGGGCGGTGTCTGGATGGAACATCTCGTGGCAGATCTTCGCCGGCGGATTGTGCCCACCGACTCCGTGGTTTCCCGAAGAACGCCGAGGCCGCATCGCAGCCCCGGCGTTTCGTAGCGCCCTGGCCCTCCCCCAAGTGCAAGGGTTCCTTCGGGAAACTTAAAAAATCGGCGAGCGCTTTCGTTAGCTGGTTTGCATGTCGCGCAGCGCTCGCCGCAGGTGCTTCTTCGCACTCTCTTTACTGATGCCCAGCACTCTCGCAACCTCCGGCAGCGTATATCCGTGCAGTTCCGTCAGCACGAACACGTCGCGGCATCGGGGCTGAAGCATCAGCGCTCGGAGCATGGTCAGTTGAAATAGGCGATTGGTCTCCACGCCTGGTTTGGTCGAGAGACTGCCGATCGACCCCTGCTCCTTTACCTGCCGATCTCGCATCGTCGCCATCACATGGATCGTGCAGGGTGCAGGTATTCCGTTTCACCGATCGCAAAGATTTTTTGACCACAGGGGCGGCGTCCGGCGCGGCATTTGCAACTTCCGGCCTGTCCTTTTTCCTTCAAAATCCCCGTCCAACGGCCGACTCGGGGATTCCCCGGCTTTAGGTGTAAGATATTCGCCACTCTGCCGTCCCCCGAGGCAAGTCTTGCAATTTGAGGCTTTTGACCAATCCTATTTGGATCGTCTCCGCTCCGGGGACCCTCGGACGCAAGCGCACTTCTTCGCTTATTTCAATCAACTCATGCAGCTCAAGTTGCGGGCACGCCTGCGTTCTGTTCAAGAAATTGAAGACGTCAAGCAGGAGACTTTTGCGCGCGTCTTCACGGCTCTGCAGAATGGCAAGATCCGCCAGCCCGACCGCCTTGGACCGTTTGTGAATTCCATGTGCACCAACGTCTTGCGCGAGCAATACCGCAGCAACTCGAAGGTGACCTCGATCGACGACGAAGTCGCCAACGAAATTCCCGACGGCGCCGTCAACGTGGAAGGAATCGTCGCCGCCCGGCAAATGGAAGAAAAGGTTCGCGAAATCCTCGACGAGATGCCCGAGCGTGACCGCCGTATCCTGCGGGCGGTCTTTCTGGAGGAGCAGGACAAAGATGAGGTGTGCCGCGACTTCGGCGTCGACCGCGACTATCTGCGGGTTCTGGTCCACCGCGCCAAGATCGCCTTCAAGTCGGAGTACTTGAAAACTATCAACCGGCCGCCGCCCGAGCCAGTCAGCCGCCGGGGGCCTATGAAACGATTCGAACCCCGGCTTCACTACCCAATGTAAGAGGGGGAGGCAGTGGACATGGACCACGCCGACGTACTGCGTATGAACGCGACTGAAAGATATCTATTAAACGAGTTGGACACGAC
This sequence comes from uncultured Acidobacteriota bacterium, assembly GCA_963745435.1. Classification (GTDB taxonomy): domain Bacteria; phylum Acidobacteriota; class Terriglobia; order Terriglobales; family Acidobacteriaceae; genus Gp1-AA133. Next base: position 122,080 of record CAVUXK010000021.1, read on the forward strand.
GCAACTCGAACAGTTCGAAGAACATATGTTCGAATGCCAGGAATGCGCGCTCGACGTGCATGCCGCGGCGATGTTCATCGAGCAGAGCAAGAACGTTCTCGCCAAGCCAGCATTAGCGCCCGTGCCCGTCCCCCGACCGGTTCCGGCGCCGGCGCCCAAGCCTTGGTTCGCCTGGCTTCGACCGGGTTTTGCCGTGCCAGCGATGGCCGTGCTGCTCTTGGCCATTGGATACCAGGGTTATCTCCTGCGAAGTTCCCAAGGCAGCACTCCCGACATCCTTGCGTCGGCAACCATTAACGTGGCGACGCGTTCTGCCGCCACGCCCCAAGTGCATTCGAAAGCAGGCAAGCCCTTCGTCCTACTTCTCAACATTCCTTCCGAAAGCCGGTTCTCTTCCTACATTGCGGACTTGTACGATCCCGCGGGACATATAAAATGGTCGCTCCCGATTTCGGCGGAGATGGCCAATGACACGCTGCCGGTGCGGGTTCCGGGCTTAGGAGAGTCAGGGCTTTACGTCCTGGCGATCCGCGGAATTTCGCAGGACAGCAGCACTCCCACGGAAATCGGCCGGCAACCTTTCGAGTTCAGTTTGCAGTAAGGGCTCAAAACAGATCTCCATTTCAAATCAAGGAGACACCCATGTCACTTCGCGCCGAGCGAATTCACTACTTCCATGCGAATGCCACTGCCATTGGTGGATACATCGAGCGTCCGTTCAAGAGAGATATTCCCGTGCAGTCTCCAACTGCATTGTCGCCTTCCGGCGGATCGGACGATGCCAGCACGATCAATTTCGACTTCGAAAAAATCATCAGCGCAAGGATGACCCGTACTCGCGTCGAAGGCCACTACGCGGGGGCCTATCCCAGGACGCGCGCCACTGCCATCGTTGAGGACTTGAATGTTCTCGGCGTGATTCGGGTCGACGAACTCGTGGCGTATATTTCCAGTACGCATCCGGGCAAAGCACCCGACGTGCCCATAATCGATTTAGGCCGGACCGCCATTAATGGTCTGCGAGTGGGCAACAGCACGCTGCGCGTCCACCTCGACCTCGATCGATTGACCATCGACAAGGGGAAAGACTTCCCCAAGAAGCCTCACCTCTTCGACAAAGATGTGTGGGCCAGAGCCGGCAAGAAGAAGGAGTTCGACCCGGACAGAGGTTCGCTGCAATGCTCACTGGTGGAAGAGATCGAAGTAGTGGGCGGGAAGAGGCCCGACATCGACGGCAACATCATCACGATTCCGGATATCGGACGAGTGCACCTGGCGGAACTGATAGTGAGCGGCAACTCGTACGAACTGATCATGATGCGCCTGGAATTGGGTTGCCCCACCGTAGGCTCGTCGAGCGCGTCGGCCACCAAGGTCAATGGCACTGGGCACTAATTTTTGCTCTGCTAGCTCTTTTTACGCTGTCAAGCTGTAGGCAAAACACCAACCCTTCGGAAGAATACAGTCGTATTCGGCAAACCCTTGTGCGTGGGGACTTGATCTCTGCCCACCAGGCTGCGGAGGTCGCTACCCAGCGGTATTCTCACCAGTCTCCACAGTGGGAGTGGAAGTTCCGAGTCTTAGACGCGACAGCACTTAACTTAAGCGGCCAAAGTCAAAACGTCCTCGATGTTCTAGCGGCAGAACTTCCTCCTTCTCTGCTGAACAGCAATGAAGGCATCCGAAAATTGGTACTCGAAGGCCTCTCATTCGCGGACCTGCACCGTTTTCCAGATGCTGAACAGCGGCTTAATCAAGCCTCGCAATCGTGTGCGGGGTCGAGCAATTCCGCCCTGGGCGAGGTTCTCAAGGGACGCGGCTTGCTCGCGATGCAGCAGGCTGATTACACGCGGGCCCATCAGTTCTTCCTGCAAGCCCTAAATGTCGCACGACAGAACCAGGATCAATTTCTTGAGGCTTGGGCACTCCTTGATCTTTCCTACGCAGCTTTGCAGGCTGAGCATTTTGAGGAAGCTATGGCGTGGGCTAATTCTGCGACTCAAGCCGCGGGCGCGATTGGCGCACAAATGGTGAATGAGTCCGCGCTTGGGAATCGAGGGTGGGCACAATATAAAACAGGAGATGTCGAAAATGCGCAGGACGCGTTCCGCGACGCAATCAAGAGTGCTCACGAATTGGGGGCCGTGACGGACGAGGTGCGATGGCTTACCACGAGTGGGTACGTCTACGTAGACCAAGGCAAGCTCGACACAGCCGAAGACTCCTATCGCGAGGCTCTCGACCTCGCCACTAAGATCAACAGCAAAGAAGACATCCTGAATGCGCAAATCTCCCTGGCCTTCGTCAGTGTCCTCACCAGCAAACTCGACCTCGCGCGCAAGTACAGCGACGACGCTATCGCATCGGCCCGCGCCGACGGAAACCGTGTCGATGAACTCTACCCTCTTTTCACCAAGGGACAAGTCGCGGTCCGTCAGGGGAATGCTCCGGAAGGGGAGGCCATTTTCTCCGAAGTCGCGGGGGATCCTAAAGTCGATCCCTCCCTTAAGTGGGAAGCTCAGCATGAACTCGCCAACCTCTACGCCGACCAGCATCGGCCCGCCAAGGCCGAAGCCACATACCGGACTACGCTCACCACGTTCGAAGCGGCACGATCTGCGATCGAGCATGAAGACGTCAAGCTTCCCTTCCTCGCCAACGCCACCAGCCTCTACGAAGACTACGTCCGCTTCCTGCTCTCCGAAAAGAAAACTGCCGAAGCTCTGAGCGTCGCCGACCACGCGCGGGCCCGCACCCTGGCCGAAGGCCTGGGCCAGTTGCCGAAGAACGAATCCGTTCTTCCGAAAGCGCTCGACGCGCAACGCATCGCTCGCACAGCGGACGGACCGATCCTCTATTACTTCCTCGGCGCGAAGCAGTCCTACCTGTGGGCGATCACTTCGCAAAGAACGAGCCTGTTCCAGTTGCCACCCGCATCCGAAATCGATGCCGTCGTACATCGCTACCGCAAAGCTCTCGAGAATCCCAAGGAACCCACCGAATCTCAGAAAGCCGACGGCCTCGCGCTTTACCAGATGCTGGTCGCGCCAGCCCAGCCGATGCTTGGCAAAGCCGCCAACGTCTTCATCATCCCGGACGGCAGCCTGAACGCCCTGAACTTCGAAGCCCTGCTCGCGCCCGATCCCAAGCCTCACTACTGGATCGAAGACGTCACCCTCGCCAACGCCAGTTCCCTGCGCCTTCTGGAACGCGCCGGCCACAGCACCCGTGCGGACAAGCGCAACATGCTGCTCGTGGGCAATCCGGTGGCCGCCAGCCCGGAATTCGGCACGCTGCCGCAGGCTGCACTCGAAATCGAAAACATCCGGAAACGTTTCCCCGCTTCCGATGAGCAGGTGCTGGCCGCGGCGGCCGCCACTCCTGCAGCCTATCTCGCTGGCAAGCCCGAGCAGTTCGCCTACATCCATTTCGTGGCGCACGGCACCGCGAGCCGTCTGAGCCCGCTCGATTCCGCCATCGTGCTGTCGAGGCCCGCGCCGGCCGACGATGCCTTCCGTCTTTACGCGCGCGACATCATCCATTCCCCGCTGCGCGCCGAGCTGGTCACCGTCTCTTCCTGCTATGGCGCAGGATCGCGTGCTTATTCTGGGGAAGGACTGGTCGGCTTGTCCTGGGCCTTCCTGCGCGCGGGCGCGCACAACGTGATTGGCGCACTCTGGGACGTGAGCGACGCATCCACTCCGCGCCTCATGGACGAGATGTACGCAGACATCCAAAAAGGAAAGCCTCCCGCGGAGGCGCTGCGGCAGGCCAAGCTATCTTTGCTTCACTCCAACGATTCGTTTCGCAGGCCGTTCTACTGGGCCCCGTTTCAGTTTTACACCGGCTCCTGAGCCAATTGCAGTTGCAAGCCTTGCTCTGTGCCGACCACAAAAATCTTGCTGCAGTTCTTGACGATCCAATCTGCTCCCGCGTCCACCAGAAGTCTCTGCTCCGAGGTCGTGGGGAACCCGATCACTCGCGCGCCCGCGGTCTTCCCCGCTCGTATGCCAGCCGGAGCGTCTTCCACCACCACACAATCGCTCGCGGCAACGCCCAGGATCTTCGCGGCCTTCAAGAACGGTTCCGGGTGCGGTTTCCCGTTGACTACGTCCGTCGCCGTAACAAACTGTTTCGGAGCCGGCAGTCCCGCCGCTCGCAAGCGAACTTCCGCCAGCGCGCGTGTGCCCGAGGTTACGATCGTCCAGCGCGCCGTCGGCAAACGCTCCAGCAGTTCCCGCGCACCCGGCAGCGGCACCACGCCCTCCAGATCTTCGATCTCCGATCGCTCCACGATTCGGTTTTCCGCTTCGTGGTCCGCGTTCGGAAGATACTCGCGCACCGTTGCAATGCTGGGCCGCCCGTGCGCGTGCGCCACAACTTCTTCAGGATTGAACCCACGAGCCCGCGCCCACTTGCTCCATACACGGGTTACCGCCGGCGTCGAATCGATCAATACCCCGTCCAAATCGAACAGCAGAGCTTCACACTTCACCTGGATCACGATCTTGAAACCTTTCTGTTCAAAGGAAACATGGAAGGTGTTTCTAAGATTCAGTACCTAGAACTTCATCACAATGTCCGCGATGCGCTCCGCGGCATGTCCGTCCCAGAGCGGCGGGACCCTGCCCTGCTTCCCTTGCCCGCTGAGCACGCGCGCGGTCTCGCTCTTCAGTCGCGCCACGTCTTCGCCGATCAGTACATTCGACCCCACGCTCACGGTCACGGGCCGCTCGGTCGTAGTTCTCAGAGTGAGGCAGGGCACCTGAAGAAAAGTCGTTTCCTCCTGCACGCCGCCGGAGTCCGTAATCACGACAGTCGCGCGTTTCTGCAGCGCGAGAAATTCAATGTAGGGAAGCGGTCCCAGAAGTCGCAGCCCGCCCTCCTCTAATCCGATCTCCACCACACGTTGCTTGGTTCGAGGATGCACCGGGAACACGACGTCCACGTCTTTCTGAATCTGCTGCAGCGTGCCGAAGATCTCCCGCAGACGCTCGCTGGAGTCCACATTCGACGGCCGATGCAGTGTCACCAACGCATAGCGGTCCGGCATGCCGTTCATTTTCTCCGCCGCAGGCAACAGGCGCACCAGCGTGTCGATCATCACGTTGCCAACGCGATGAATCTTCCCAGCCGCCACGCCTTCGCGCTGCAGATTTGTGTCGCCATCCTCCGACGGTGTGAACAGAATGTCCGCAAGCTGATCGGTCACCACGCGGTTGATCTCTTCCGGCATCGCGCGATCGAACGAGCGCAGCCCCGCTTCCACGTGCCCCAGCCGTATCGAGAGCTTCGAGCAAACCAGCGCCGCCGCCAAGGTCGAGTTTACGTCGCCATACACCAGCACCAGCCCGGGCTTCCGCTCCATCAGTTCGCGCTCGATGCGAATCATGATCTCGGCGGTCTGCACAGCATGGCTCCCCGAACCCACTTCGAGGTTCACGTCGGGAGCCGGCATGCCCAGTTGCGCGAAGAACACATCCGACATGTTGGCGTCGTAGTGCTGCCCGGTATGGACCAGCGTCTGCTTTGCGCCGCGCCCCGCGAGCGCGCGCAGCACCGGCGCCGCCTTCATAAAATTCGGTCGCGCCCCGACTACGTGCAGTACATGCATAGAGATAAAAACAGCAGTCCATGATTCTAAAGGAGAAGCGACTGCACAAACCCAAACTCTACCTAGATCCCTCGTCTGAGAACATAAAGATCGTACGTGTTTTCTCTGATAGCCGATGCGATAGCCAACGGCATCGAAGAGCGGAGGAGGCATCATGTCGGATACGCTGACCATCGCTCCAGCCGAAGAACTGGCTGCCAGGAACCAATCTCACTTTCCCAACGAAAGCCGGGAGTATCGTGCGGCCCGCAACGCCCTCCTCGCCGAGGAGATCAACCTTCGTCGTCAGATCGAACAAGTGGCCGCCCGGCGGCGTGCCCTGCCCGGCGGTGGAAAGATCCCCAAGGACTTCGACCTGGTTTCCGAAACAGGCAAGATTGTGTTCTCCAGTCTGTTCGGCGACAAAGACACGCTCATGGTCTACAGCATGATGTTCGGCCCACAGCGTAAGGCACCATGTCCGATGTGTACGTCGTTCCTCACGGCATGGAATGGGGTCGCTGTCAACTTGCGCGAGCGCGTCGCTATCGCTGTTACAGCTCGTTCTCCGATCGAACGCTTGATCGAATACAAACGCTTGCGCGGATTCATCAATCTCCCATTCGTTTCCGATTCCAACGGCGAATACACGCGCACCTACGTCAACGCTGACGACGCAGATGTTCCCGGCTTCAGTGTCTTCACTCGCCGCAACGGAGTCGTGCATCACTTCTATACCGGCGAAATGAGCGGCGAAATGGCTGACCCCGGACAAGATCCCCGCGGTGCGCCCGACCTTGATCCCCTCTGGCTCATGCTCGACCTCACGCCCAACGGCCGCGGCATCGACTGGTACCCCAAACTCGAATACGATCACCGATAGTCAGGCGCTGGGATTTCGCCAAAGCAACGAGGCTCATCCGCCGTAGCCTCAGTGTGTCCCGGCAAGAGCAGCGCTCGTGCTTCCTCTTTGGAGAAGATGTCGATATTTCGAAGCTGGAGCGAGTCGACGAGAAATGAACCGCCTGCGTGAGCGACCCGGGGAAGCTGTAAGGACAAGGAATGAGATTGGTGCCGGGAGGGGGAGTCGAACCCCCACGAGGGGTGAACCTCGGCGGATTTTGAGCCCGCTGCGTCTGCCAGTTCCGCCATCCCGGCTTGGGAGGCACGCGATCGAAACGGCCTGACTAGTTTACCTGAGGTAGCTTGTCTCCGTCATCGTGGGGCGCGCCGGATCCGCACCGCTGCTCCCACAACCGAACTGAGTACGATCGCCGGTGCGGCCGAAAGGTGATGGATCTTTTGTGTACATGTTTTTTAGCATTCCCCAGCCCGGGTTGCAGGATTAGCCAAACAGCAATCCAGTTGTGGCCGGAAGTTCCACGGGTGCGGAGCACTCCGGACCATCATTCGTCACCAGATTTACCCGCGTGCTGACCGGATAGCGCCGCATTTTGCTCGCGTCGTACGGCTTCAGCATACCAAGCGCGCGCTCCGCATCTTGCATTTTTGGATCGAGCCAGCGCTCGTAGTCTCCCGCCGGAAGAATCGCGGGCATGCGATCGTGCACATCGGCCAGCAACTCATTTGGTGTCGTGGTCAAGATCGTGCACGTTTCCAGTACCTGCCCACCCGGCCCCGCCCATCGGTCCCACAGGCCCGCAAATGCAAACACATCCCCAGTTCCCACCTCGAAGCAGAAGGGCTGCTTCTCTCTGGCCGCGCGACGCCATTCATAGAAGGCATCGGCAGGAATCAGACAACGCTGCTTGCGCAGCGGATCGCGAAAGGATGGCTTGCTGGCCGCAGTCTCTGCGCGCGCGTTGATAGTCCGCGCGGCGCCCGTCGCATCGGCCGCCCAGGCAGGAATGAGACCCCATCGCATCAGGGATGCATTCCGTGCAGCGTTCGCGTCCGTCTGCGTGATCACGATAACCGGTTGGGTTGGAGCGAGGTTGTAATGCGGCTCCCAGTCGAGGTCGTCAAAGTCCGTGTCGAAATATTCCGCAAGAATTTCCTTCCGACGGGAGAGCCGGTATCGTCCGCACATGAGATGGTAATTTTAGCCTGAGGGACATTAGTGCCGGAGTATTACGCGGAAACTGGCAAGCGCATCTGTTCCGTGTCGGTTGGGTAGTGTGGGCGAGGCTGCACGACGTCGCCGCGCGCTCTACTGGGACGGCGCGCTGGTTTCCTTCCGTAGTTCGTACTTCAGGAGCTTGTACGAGAGATCGCTGCGCGAGAGCCCGAGCCGGCGAGCGGCTTCCGCCTGCGCTCCGCGGGTCGCTTGTAGTGTTCTCTCGATCAGCGACTTTTCGACTGAAGCCAGGAAGCTCCGCATGTCGAAGCTTGGCGGCAGCGCCTCGATCCAGCCGAGGCTCAACGGGTCCGCGTGGCCGTCGCGCTTGCCGAGTTCTTCTTTCAGACGGGAGTTTTCGCGCAGTAGCGTCGAGCGGTCGCACACTCGTTGAAGGGACGTCCGCAGAACGTCGGCAGCCACCGGCTTCGCCAGGAAATCCGTGAACCCCTGACGTACGCTTTCGCTTGCGTGCTCGCACGTACCCGTGACCGACAGCAGAATCACGCCCAGGTTAGTGTCGCGGGCGCGCACCGCTGCCAATACATCCGCACCTGTGCCATCGGGCAATTTCTCTTCGGTGAGCACGGCCTCAAATTGGGGATCGGCGAGCGCCCTTCGCGCTTCTTCCAGTGAGCCGGCGCGCACTACCGCGTGCCGGTGTTGCTCAAGCGTGGGGACCAGAGCTTCCGTGGAGACTTCGTCGGTAACGATGAGAATTCTTCCCATAGTCGATTCAATCTACCTTGCTGAAGTTCGATTTCCCTCACTCGCGCGGGCGGTCGTGGTTACAGTTCGGCCGCTACATTTCACTGCAGCGGCCTCACCAAGCAATCTCGATTCCTAACCAAAATTCCAGCCACTCGGGGGAGAGCCGTCCGCCTCAACTATTCAGCATAGTTTTCGTAGGCATGCCGGGTTCCAATTCTCTGACAGCGTCAAAAAAACAAAAACTCCATCGAGGACGGAGGGGCAGCAGAGAGATTTGAACAGCCGAGACGCGTTCAAATCATTGAACGCCGGCATCGCGGTCAGCGCTTTTCCGAATACCGAAAGCAGGTCACCAGATGGTCGTTCACCATGCCCACCGCCTGCATGAACGCATAGCAGATCGTGCTCCCGACGAAGCGAAACCCTCGCTTCTTCAAGTCCTTGCTCATCGCGTCCGACTCTGCCGTACTCGCGGGAACCTGGCCGGACTTTGTCCACGCATTCATCCGCTGACTGCCGCCAACGAACTGCCAGATGTAACGATCAAAACTACCGAATTCCTCTGTAACGGCCAGTACTGCCTGCGCATTGCTGATGGCGCTCGCAATCTTCAAACGATTGCGAACGATGCCTTCATCCTTCATCAGGCTGCGCACTTTCTTCGCGTCGTAACGCGCGACAATTTTCGGATCAAAGCCGTCGAACGCGGCCCGGTAGTTGTCGCGTTTTTTCAGGATCGTGTCCCAACTCAAGCCGGCCTGCGCGCCCTCCAAAATGAGGAACTCGAAAAGCTTCCGCTCGTCGTGAACGGGCACTCCCCATTCCCGGTCGTGGTAACGAATGGCCAGATCATTTCGCGCCCAGGAGCACCTAATGCGCGCGTCCGCTCGGGATGTAACTTTTTTGTCCACGCGTTTTCCTCCGTGATCGGCAGCTGAAAAATCAGGATTTGCCCTGAATTTCGCGTCTAGTTGAGTCAATTTGCGACTCACCTCTGGGACATCGAAATGAAGGGCAACTTAATTGATTTTATGGCGCTTCCGTGCCATGACCAACTGCGTGCTCCTTTTGTAACTTGGAAGATGCCCGGGTCTCTCCTAGAGTCTGGGGTGCAGTTAGGGCTGGTGGCGCGGCTTTCGGCCCGCAAAGTGCATCTAATCGTTTGGGTGCACTATAGGCGTGATTTTTAGTGAAAATTTTGGAAATGGTGGGCATGAAGTACACGAAATCCAATTTCGGTGTGGCCATTCTTACCCTGGTGCTGAGCGCTCTCCCCGCCGCCGCTCAGGCGCCTTCGTCTTCCTACGTCGCGAGTTCCACAGCCGTGGCCACCTCGCCAAATATCAGCGATGATCCGCAAGATTCTGTATTGACCATCCGCAAGCGGGTGGATGAAGTCAACGTGTTGTTTATCGCGACCGATAAGCACGGAAAATTTGTCCGCAACCTCAACCAGAACGATTTCAACTTTCTCGATGACCACAAGCCGGTGCAGTCCATCGTAAATTTCCGGCGCGAGACCGACTTGCCTTTGAAGATGGGGTTGCTGATCGACGTCAGCGGATCGGTTCATACGCGCTTCGACTTCGAGCAGGACGCGGCCAACAGTTTCATGCAGCACGTGATTCGTCCCGGCTTCGATAAAGCATTCGTGATGGGCTTCAACGCCAAGCAGGAACTGCGCCAGGACTTCACCGACAACGTACAACTGCTTTCGCAGGGAGTTCATTCTTTGCGCGAAGGCGGCGGCACGGCGCTATATGACGCGATCTATCACGCCTGCCAGGACAAACTGGCGAAAGAACAATCCGACCGTCCGCAGCGTCGTGCCCTGATCATCGTCAGCGACGGCGACGACAACCAGAGCGAATACACGCTGGCGCAGGCCGTAGAAGTGGCGCAGCGCAGCGAAGTGATCATCTACGCGATTTCGACCGACGACAGCGGACTGGTGCTGCGTGGCGACAAGAATCTCGAAAAGCTGGCTTCCGCGACCGGTGGACGCGCGTTCTTCCCGTTCAAGATGAAGGACATCAAGAACTCCTTCGCCGCCATCGAAGACGAACTGCGCAGCCAGTACGTCGTGTCCTATCACCCTGCCGATTTCGATTCCGACGGCCGCTACCGCAGCATCGAAATCAGCGCCCTGAAAAAAGACCTGCAAGTCCGCGCGCGCAAAGGCTACTACGCGCCACGGAACTAGTCGCTAGTCTTCAGTCGCTAGTCGTCAGCCCCCATTCTTTCAGCCATCCGCGACCGAAGTCCTTTGCGCGCTTAGCGGCCCTTCTTTGCGAACTTTGCGGTTAAAAGCTTTTCCCTAGTCCAATTCAAACGACACAAACTGCAACTTCCCCGCGCGCTCGATTTGCAGCGCCACGGAGTCGCCCGACTTCAGTTGCGACAGCGCGCTGCGCAGATTGTCGACCGTGTCCACGGGACGGTTGTTGATCGAATGAATCACGTCGCCGGTCACTAGGCCGATGTCGGGGCCCAGCAAATCCGCCGCTCGTCCCAACACCAGCACTCCTCCGGGACTGCGCAGGTCCCCGACCATGGAGCGCACGCGTTCATCCACGCCAATCCCCAGGATCGCCAGCTGCGGCACAAGATTGCCCTGTGGATCCGCCAGGTCGAGCAGCTGATCCATCGGATGCTTTTCCTGCAAGACGGGAATGTTCAGCGTCTTCTTGCCTCCATCGCGCAGCACGTCCAGCTTCAACACACGATCCACTGGATGCAGGTACATCGATCCCGTGAAGGCAGGAAGCGTGTCGATAGGGCGATCATCGACGGCAAGCACGATGTCGCCGACTTTAAGCCCCGCCGCCTCCGCCGGCCCGCCGGGCTTTACGTCCGCGATCAGAACTCCCCAACTTCTCTTCAGCCCCAGTCCCGCAGCCAGCGTAGGCGTAATCGTCTGCGCGCCCGCTTCGATCTCCGAACGATGCACGTGCCCGTATTTCCGGAGACTTTCATAAACAAAGCGAACGACCCTGGTGGGAATTGCAAATCCGATGCCTTCGCTTCCGCCGCTGCCTGACAGGATGAACGTGTTGATCCCGACGACGTTGCCATCCATGTCAACCAGCGGCCCGCCGCTGTTGCCGGGATTGATGGGCGCATCGGTCTGGATGTAGACCATCGGCTTGTTCGGATCCGGTTGACGCGCCACCGAACTGATCACGCCCATCGTGATCGTATTCTGCAATCCTTCAGGGCTGCCGATCGCAAACACCAGTTGTCCCTGCCGCACGCGCCGCGAAGTTTCGAGTGGCAATGCCGGCAGGTCTTTCGCCTTCCACCTTCAACAAGGCCAGATCGGTTTCCTGATGAGCGCCCACCAGCTTGGCTTCGAGTATGCGTCGCTTGCCCTCTGGCTCCAGCGTCGCGCCTTCACTCGCCGGAACCGGCAACACGATACGGATCCTGCGCGCCCCTTCCACCACATGCGCGTTCGTCATCACGTAGCCGCTCGGGTCGACAATGACGCCGGAACCGATCGCACGCTGTCGCGCGATGAGATGCAGTCTCGGTTCGGGTATTGTCCTCCACCGGGCCGTAACCGGTTACCAGGATCTGCACGACGCCCTGCGACACCTTGTCGGCCAGGCCCTACGAGCGCGCTGTTCAGCTGGACAAGCGTCTCCGGCGTCCGCATTTGCGGACGCTTTCTCGCTTCGACTCTCGGCGGGAGCGCTTGCCTGGGGAGCCGGTGAGCGGTCGCGCTCCTGCGCCGTGCCTGTTGCAAACAAAAGAGTTGCCATTAGAAACGTGGCGACGGAATGCACTGCCCGCCGGCTACGGCTGAGCTTGCGCCGCATGATGTTCTCCTTCACAAGCCCGCTCAAGGTGCGATTGGGATTGAAGACGTATTGTGCCAGAAGTCTCCGATGCTCCGGAAACGGGCGCGGGACGCGCTTTTTGGACAGGGGGCACCGGGTAACCTGCTGCCGGGGAACCTAGTTGCTACCGTTAACTAACGAGTGATCAGGCTTTTATCAGAGGTATCAAACGTGATATAACCGCCCATATAGCAGACGTTTCTGCTCCCTCAGGAAATGTGGTAGCGCGAGCCCGTGCCCTTAAGCGAGGCCGCAACGGAGGAGGGATTGTGTCCGAAGCGCGGACCGGTAAAAGATTTCCGCTAGAACTGCCGATCAAGATCCACAAAGAAAACACCTCTGGCGAAGCCAGCGGTATGACCGGGAACCTGAGTGCGGCCGGCGTGTACATTCGCGCCGACGCGTCACTCGAGATGGGTTCTCCCGTTGAGTTTGAGATCACCCTCCCCCCTGAAGTGACCGGTGGCAAAGAAAACGTAGTCATCCAGTGTCGCGGACGGGTTGTCCGCACCGACGAATCCGCCGCCGATCCTGACGGCACTCGTGGGGTGGCTTGCGTGATCGATTCGTACGAATTCGTACGCAACTCTTAACCTCGGAGCGGTCTCAGATGCTCAAGTTAATTCTGGCCGATAATCAGGCTATTTTCCGCGCGGGGATCGCCAAGGTTCTGGCGGTCGAAGACGAAATGCGCATCGTGGCACAGGCGCAGACTCCCGAGCAGATGTTCATGGCGCTGGATAAGTTCCGGGCGGCCGTGCTCATCGTCGCGGGCGGATTTCAATCCGACTTCAACGCCGTCGTGCAGGGTGCAACCAAGAACAAGACCCGCATCGTGGTGCTCGCCGATACCGGCGAGAGCGCACAACGCTACATGACCAACGGCGCTCATGGCGTGGTATACCGCAACGTGACGAGCCCCGCGCTGGTGGATTGCGTCCGCAAGGTCGCGCGTGGCGAGAACTGGGTGCAGGACGTCGCCGTACCCAGCGAGCTCACCGAAAACGATATGGTCGGACTGCGCGTGCGCGATCGCCTGACCGCGAAAGAGCTGCGCATCGTCGCCCTGATCGTGCAAGGGTACAAGAACAAGGAAATCGCGTCGCAGCTCGGCACCACGGAGCAGGTCATCAAGAACTACCTGCGCAACGTCTACGACAAGATCGGCGTATCGGATCGGCTGGAACTGGCGCTGTTCACCATCCATCACCGGATTCTGAACGAAGCCGCGGCCGCGACCGCAGCCACTAATCAGCCGCAGGCCGGCGCGGGCGTCGTCACCCCGTAACCGCGCACAACCAAAAATCAAGGCTGCCTTCACGGCAGCCTTTTTTGTTTTGTGTGCAGTGACTCTCTGGCCGATGGAGCGGCGGGCGCCCCCGCCCGCCGGACGGGCGAGACGCCCGTCCCTCCATCATAAACTTCCGGAACGACGCGCTCTTATTTGGATCCGCTGGTATGTGGTGGAGCCGGGGTCGCGGGCTTTTTTCTCCGGCTGGGCTTCGCAGACGCGGGCTTTTCCGTGACGGGCTTCATCTCAATGGACTGAATCCATGGCTTCATCTCTTTCAATCCACTCTCATCCGGACTCACCAGCATGAACTGCAACAGAATTGGGCCTTCGGTGGTGACGTACTGCTCGACGTGCTGTACGGCTCCCTCGGTTGTCTGATTCAATCCGATCATCCAGAACTTGTTGCCTTTGATCGTCACTTCCTTGGGATCGCCCTGATATTCGACGGGCATATTTCTTTCGCGAGCGGTGCGCTTCGAATAGACAAGATACTGTTCGCCCTCATCGGGGGCGGTGGTCTTGAGCAGGCGCGTGGCGACGACCTGAAGCGATTTCCGCTCTACGCTCTTCTTCATGGGTGCGTTCTCAGTCATGACCAGTAGAACGTGGTTGGTCTGCGTGGCCTGCATGACTGCCGCCTCCTTGGCACTGGCCGGGGGTGCAACCGGGTTTTTAGACGGGACCACCACCCAACCAGGCGGCACCTTCATTGAGAAGCCATAGGTCGAATTCGTGTACAGGTCGTTTGCGATCGAACCGCCATTTGCCGCCAAGCCGGTGGGTGTCACCTTCGACTTGTCCACTCCGCTCGTGCGGGGCGCAGGCGGCGTGGGACTGGGCGCGGCTTGTGAGAAGGCTGCGAGGCTGGACGCAAGAACGAACGCTGCTGCAAGGCTTGCAAACCACTTGAATGACACTGTCATAGGCTGGATTTTCCGAGCGTACCATTGAACCTCTTCCGCAAACAATCGTATCCTCGGCACCCGGTGTTTGACACGCTGCGGCGGGTTCCTCCTCCGTTCCAGTTATCTACTACGCCCATAGTATATTGACCGCGTAGGGGTTACCCCGATTGACGTCGCGAAAACAAGCATGAGAGATTCGCATCCAATTCCCCCCGTCGAAGGCATTTGAACTGCAAGCGATTTCAAGGGGAGGAGTCTCCGGGTCGTAGCCGTTGCGCTGTCGACTCGCCTGTCACAAATGCGTTCTTTAGGCTGCTCCGCGAGGAGTGTCGCCTGAAGAGGGTCGGAGCGCCGGATGGAAGAGTTGAGGGATAAAGTGTACCGGCAAGAGACGGTACGGCTTGACGGTAAGTTGTTCTACAACTGCTCTTTCGAAGACTGCCTGCTCTGCTACGGCGGCGAGCGCTGCGAATGGGAAAACACCAAGTTCGCCAATTGCCGTGTGGTACTTGATGGTTCCGCAAACAACACCGTCCAGGTCCTGCAGGGTTTTGGCTTCCAAGTGATCCTGCCCAACCTGGTGTAGCTTCTCGCCCAGGCTCATTTTTCCGGACCGCAATCGCGTTCGGCGGTTGACGTCTCCGCCGAAATCGCATACGCTTCGACCAATCCCCGACCATCCCCGGGGGTCTCAGCCGTTCCGCGCATATCAACCTCCTCTGTGCCGCTGGAACTGCAAGCTGTATCCACAAGGAGACCTACCATGGCTGGAAAATCCCTGCTTTTAACCCTGGTTCTTTGCGCTTCGGTGGTCGGGGCACGCGCCGCCTCGAGAGACGAGATCGTGCCCGCCGGAACGTTGCTCCATTGCACGATGGACGAGCAGAACTTCTCATCCAAGACCGCGCAGGTCGGCGACCCCGTGCTGTGCCATCTGGGACCGATCTCGACTTTCGGACATTCCCTGTTTCCGCGCGGCGCCATGCTGAGCGGGCACCTTCAGGAATACAAAGATCCCGGCCACTTCGTGGGCAAGGGATGGCTGCAACTGGAATTCGACCGCATCATTCTTCCCGGTGCCGACGTTCTGCCACTGGCCGCGAAGATCGTTGCCGCACCACACCTTAAAACCGATCGCGACGGAAAGATTCGCGGCGGCGGTCATCCCACCCGCGACGTGGTCGAGTGGATGATCCCGGTGATGTGGCCGATCAAGGTGCTGAATCTTCCGCGGCGTGGACCATATCCTGCGCTGAAGGGAGAATCGCGCCTGACGCTTCGCTTGATGGAAGACGTCTTGGTCCCGGCCACGGTGCCTCTGCGTGCTGCCGTGCCCTCACCACCGTGGGTGCGGCCGACGCAATACATCCCGTCGCCCTACGGGTTGTTGCGGCCCGCATCGTATGTGAGCCGCACGTCGTCGGCGCAACCATCTTCGCCGGAGGTCGTGTCGCCGAATTCTCCGGGCTACGTTGAGCAGATGGAGCAGGTGCCGGCCGAGCGCTCTCCGGATGAGATGGCGGCGAGCACGCGGCCTTCGGCGGCGGCGAACGGTCGGACGACGATGGTGATCCTCAAAGGCGGCTCTGCGTTTTTATCTCGCGAGTACTGGGTGCAGAGCGGACAGCTTGAGTGCGTCTCCGAGAGCGGCGAGCACAAGACGTTTGCGCTCGACAGCGTGGATCTCTACCAGACACTCCGGTTGAACCGCGAGCGGAACGTGGAGTTCGTTCTGCATTCGAAGAGCGGGGTGTTGGAACAGTAAGACTAGCGGTGGGGCGGGCGAGACGCCCGCCCGACTGCCGGCGGGACGCCGGCGCTACCCCGATGCGTCGGCGCCACTCTCAAGTCCCGATGCGCACTTTCGCTATGAGCTAAGTTATTGAAAGTACGTGCGGGGCCTGTAAGTGGTTGAAAACCACCCCGCAGGCAGCACGGAGAATGCCCATTAAGAGCGTTTCCGTGGCCGTAGAGCGACGATCATGGCCAGGGTGATGGTTCGGGCCATCCCATGTCCATGGGAGCACCCATAACTCATCCTGGCACAAAGTTTATCCGGGAGCTAATGGAATCCCGGGCATCCTGGCTTTTCTCGTGAAAAGCATTCAACCGCGAAGTTCGCGAAGAGAAACCCGGAGTTCCTCTTTGCCCCCTTCGCGGATGTTCTTTGCGTCCTTGGCGGTTAAAAGCTTTTTAGACTCTCTCTCCCACCGACTTGCCTTGCGAAAACAGATACAAGTAATCCGGCCCGCCGGACTTTGAATCAGTTCCCGACATGTTGAATCCGCCAAACGGATGTGCGCCCGCGATTGCGCCCGTGCACTTGCGGTTGATGTAGAGGTTGCCGACGTGGAAGTCGCGGAAGGCGCGCTCGATCTTGTCGCGCGACTTGGTGTAAACCGCGCCCGTAAGTCCAAACTCGGTGTCGTTGGCGATTTCAAGCGCATGCTCGAAGTTCTTCGCCTTGATCACCGCCAGCACCGGCCCGAAGATTTCTTCCTGCTCCAGCTTCGACTTGGGCGGAATATCGGCGAAGACGGTGGGCTGCAGGAAGTATCCTTCGCCTGCGTTGGTGACGCGGCCGCCGCCAGTGAGCAGGCGTCCATCGCGCTTGCCAGCTTCGATGTACTCCATGATCGTCTTCATCGAGCCTTCGTTGATGACCGCTCCCATGTTGAAGTTCTCGGCCGGATCGCCGATGGTGAACTTCTCGACGCGCGCCTTGAGCATGTCGAGGAACTTGTCGTAGACGCGCTCATCGACAATCGCTCGCGAGCACGCGGAGCACTTCTGCCCCTGGAATCCGAAGGCAGCCTGCGCGACACCTTCGACGGCGACGTCGAGGTCGGTGTCGGCATCGACGATGATGGCATCCTTGCCGCCCATCTCAAGGATCGTGCGCTTGATCCAGATCTGGCCCGGCGCCTGCGTGGCTGCGCTCTTGTTGATGTGCAGGCCAACTTCGCGGGAACCGGTAAAGGCGATATAGCGCGTCTTCGGGATGCGACACGACCGCATCGCCGAAGCTGCCGCCTGCGCCCGGGCAGAAATTCACAACGCCCTCGGGCATTCCGGCTTCTTCGAGCAGTTCAATGAACTTCGCCGCGATGGTGGGCGAATCGCTCGACGGCTTGAGGATGACGGTGTTGCCGCACACGATCGAAGCCAGCGTCATGCCGGCCATGATGGCGCACGGGAAATTCCACGGCGGAATCACCGCGCCCACGCCCAGCGGAATGTAGAACAGGTGGTCGCGTTCGCCGGGCAACTGCACCACCGGCTCGGCCTTCGCGAGGCGCAGCGCTTCGCGCGCGTAGAGTTCGCAGAAGTCGATGGTCTCTGCGATGTCGCCGTCAGCCTCGGCCCAGTTCTTGCTGACTTCAAACACCAGCCACGCCATGAATTCGAACTTGCGCTCGCGCAGCAGGTCGGCAACGCGGAACAGGAGGCTGGCGCGTTCCTCGAACGAAGACTGGCGCCAGGACTCAAACGCCTTCAGCGCCGCGTCCATCGCGGGCTCGACGTGCTCCTTGCCGCCTTCTGGTGGATGCCGACAATCTGCGACGGCTTGGCCGGATTGAGCGACTTGATCTTCTCCGCGGTCTTGACGTGCTTGCCGCCGATGATGAGGTCGTACTCGCGGCCCAGTTGGCCGCGCACTTTTTCGATGGCGGCGCGCATCTTGCGGGCGTTGTCTTCGCGGCTGAAGTCGACGGAGGGTTCGTTGCGGAATGGACCTTCATGCAGACGGACTTGCAGGCGCGGGGGAGCTTCCATGGTTGCCATAAATGCACCTCGAAGGGATTATCGAAAATGAGGACGAACTGAAAGTGTACGGGTAATTGTAGCACCGGGCCGCGTTTTCAGCGGACCGGCGCATCCACTAACGGTTCCAGCCGTGCCGTGAAATGCCGCAGGAACGGCGCTTCGTGCGCTGAGTCTCAGGCCCTGAATCTTCTCGCGCTTCTTCCACACTTCCAGGATGACTTCGACCACGTAGTCGATGTGGCTCTGCGTGTAGACGCGGCGCGGAATGGCCAGGCGCACCAGGTCCATCTTGGCGGCCGCGCCGAACATCAGCGTGCCAATCTCGACCGAGCGGATTCCGCCTTCGAGATAGAGTTCCGCGGCCAGCGCGACGCCGGGAAATTGCTCCGGCGGAATGTGCGGCAGGAAAGCACGCGCATCGAGGTAGACGGCGTGGCCGCCCGGCGGCTGCACGATGGGCACGCCCTGCTCGGCGATGTGGTTGCCGAGATAGGCCGTCGAAGCGATGCGGTAGCGCAGGTAGTCTTCGTGCAAGCGCCTCCTGCACGCCGACGGCAATGGCTTCCAGATCGCGTCCCGCCAGGCCGCCGTACGTCGGATAGCCTTCGGTCAGGATCAGCAGATTTTTTTCCTGCTGCGCCAGCGAGTCATCATTGGTGCACAGGAAGCCGCCGATGTTCGCCATGCCGTCTTTCTTCGCCGACATGGTGCAGCCGTCGCCGTAGCCGAACATTTCCTGCGCAATCTGCTTGGGAGTTTTCGATTCGTATCCCGGCTCGCGCAGCTTGATGAAGTAGGCATTCTCGGCGAAGCGGCAGGCGTCGAAGTAGAGCGGGATGCCGTGTTTGCGGCAGACGGCGCTGCACCGGCGCGCACATTCTCCATCGACACCGGCTGGCCGCCGCCGGAGTTGTTGGTGACGGTCAGCATGACCAGCGGAATGCGCTCGCGGCCCACTTTGGCTGATCAGGCTCTCCAGCGCCTCGACATCCATGTTGCCTTTGAAGGGATGTTTCAGGCTGGGCTGGCGGCCTTCGGGGATGACCAGGTCCACGGCCTCGGCGCCGACGAATTCGACGTTGGCGCGCGTGGTATCGAAGTGCGTGTTGTTCGGAACGACGTCGCCTTTCTTGCACGTGACGCTGAACAGGATGCGTTCAGCGGCCCGGCCCTGGTGCGTCGGGATGACGTGGCGGTAGCCGAAGATGTCCTGAATCGAATCGCGGAAGTGATCGAAGCTGCGGCCTGCCAGCGTAGCTCTCGTCGCCTTCCATGATGCCAGCCCACTGGTGCGTGGACATGGCGCCTGTGCCGGAATCGGTGAGCAGGTCGATGAGCACGTCGTCGGCCGGAAGCAGGAAGAGGTTGTAGTAAGCCGCGCGCAGCAACTCCTCGCGCTGCTTGCGGGTGGTCCAGCTGATCGGCTCGACGCTCTTGATGCGAACGGCTCGATGATGGTTTTGACGGGCATGGCGGCTCCCGTCTATCAGGAGACCGCAGATCGGGCGGGTCGTCAGTGATGGGGGTCACGCGTAGGCGGTTTCGTAGCGCCGGCGTCTCGCCGGCAGTCGCGAGGGCGTCTCGCCCTCGCATGGTAAGCAGTTGCAACCTGAGGAATCTGCATGCGCGACGGGAGCAGGCGGGACGCCTGCTCCGACTGCCGGCAAGATGCCGGCGCTACGGGGGAGCGGCGCTCTTGTGGGTCGGACACTCTTGTCCGACTGATTTCGTGCACGCTCATGCAAATTGTCGGACAGGAGTGTCCGACCCACAACTACGGCACTTTTACCGACTCGCGCCGCTCGGCTGGGGCTTTCACTGCGGCCGTGCGTTCCAACTTGTCCCAGGCAAATTTCTGGCCTTCGGCGGCGCGCTTCAGCGTCTTCAGCAACACGATTGAGAACAGTTGGCGGTAAGCGAAACGCTGCAGCCAGACCTGGCTCAGCAGCCAGACGTCTTCTTTTGTTTCCGGGCGCCGTCGTTCCAAGGCGAACGCAATCGCCGATGCGAAGAAGTCGATGATCAGGAAGGCCAGGAAAAAGACCACCAGTTTCTGGAAGCTGGCCGGGTCGGTCGATTCCGGGTGGAAGTACTTCTGCACGGAGTACCAGCCCACGCCGACGATGAACATCACGTCGATGAAAGGCGAGACCAGCGGCAGCAGGATCTGGAAGACGAGAATGTTGGGTAGCGCGATCCAGCCCAGCACGCCTTTGCGCGCGAACACCGCGCGGTGCTTGTAGATCGCCTGCAGAATGCCAAACGACCAGCGGAAGCGCTGGCGCATCAGGCCGTTGGCATTGGTGGGAGCTTCGGTGTAGGCGAGCGCCTGATCTTCGTATTCGACGCGGTAGCCGCGGCGCAGCAACGCCATCGTCAGATCGGCGTCTTCGGCCACGGTATCGACGTGGAAGCCGCCGGCCTCGCGCACGGCAGAAACCCGCCACGCACCAATCGCTCCCGGCACGACGCTGACTGCACCCATGGTGTCGAGCGCGCGGCGCTCGAAGTTCTGACTGGTGATGTACTCGAGCGCCTGCCAGCGCGTCCAGAGATTGACCCGATTGCCGACTTTCGCGTTTCCGGCGATGGCGCCAACCTTCGGATTGAGGAAATGCGGCACCAGGTGCGAGACGGCGTCGGACGCGATGATCGTGTCGGCATCGATGCCGACGAAAATCTCTTCGTCGGTCAGATGCTCGAGGCCGTAGTTGAGCGCCTCGGCCTTGCCGGCGTTGGGCTTGGTGAGAATCAGCACGCGGCCTTCGGCTTCTTCCTGCGCGAAGGCGCGACGAGCGACTTCGAGCGTGCGATCTTTCGAGCCGTCGTCGATCACGATGACGTGCAGGTTGGGATAGTCGGAGTCGAGCGCGGAGCGCACCGTGCGCTCGATCACTTTCTCTTCGTTGTAGGCCGGGATGAGAATCGCGACCTTCGGCTTGAACGCCGCAATCTGCGCAGGCGTGCCGATGGCGGGCGAGCGCACGCGGTCATAGACGGCCAGCGCGCCGATCAGGAGCAGGCGCGAGGTCATCAGCAAGTCGCCCAGGAAAAAGACCCAGGTGATCGACTTCATCCCGGCGCCCCACAGCCAGAAACCAATCCAGTTCAGCCACGCTGCCCAGCGCTCGTTGTTCGGGATCGGCGGCATGACGTCGGCCTTGGTCTTGCCGAGCAATTGGTATACCGGAACAATTTCGTACCCGCGAGCGCGCAGGCCTTCGATGATCATGGGCAGCGCGCGGACGGTTTCGCGGCGATCGCCGCCGCCATCGTGCAGCAGAATGATGTTTCCGCAGAGCTGGTCGTTGACGTTGCAGGGCGGCAGGTCCTTCATCACGGCTGCGGTGATCTGCTCGGCGCTGCGATGCGGGTTCTCGCGCCAGTCATTCGGATCGATGCGATTGCCGATGGTGACGTAGCCCATGTCCTGCGTCACTTCCAGCGGACGCACCTGGTCGGCGGTGTCGGGTTCCTGGTCGATGGAATAGGGCGGGCGGAAAAGAATGGTGCGCATGCCCAGCCGGCTCGCGAACAGCCGCTCGGTGAGGTTGAGCTCCAACCTCATGTGGCTCTTCGAAATGTCGCTGATGTTGGGATGCGTGAAGGTGTGGTTGCCGATCTCGTGCCCTTCTTCGTAAATGCGGCGAGTCAGCGCGGAATTGTTTTCCGCCTGAATGCCAATCAGAAAGAAGGTCGCGGGCGCATGCTCGCGCTTCAGCACGTCGAGAATTTTCGGAGTCCACTCCGGATCGGGACCGTCGTCGAAGGTGATCGCAACCTGCTTGGGCGTGGCGCCATAACGCGCGACTCGATAGGGCTGGGGCAGATCCTGAAAGACCTGGTCGGTGATGAGTCCACTTGAGGGATCGAGCGTGATGTCGCGCTTCCCGTCGGCTGGACGCGCTTCGATGCGCAGGATTTCGCCCTGGCCTTCCATGTCGACGTCCTGGCCGGGAGGAACGTCCTTCAGCTTGTCGGGCGCTGTAGGTTCGTTGGGAAGGTCCCAGACCTTCCACAACGAGCGGTCTTCCGAACCGAGCCGCCAGAGCGCGAACGTCTTGATCCCGAGCGTGCGCGCCGCCCGCATCTCATTCAGCGCGGTCACGCCGTCGAGGAACCAGACTTCGTGCCGCAGATTGTTGTCGTCCATGTAGCTGAAATGCGGGTTGAGGCTGTCGTAATCGAAGTCGACGTCTTCGTCGGAATCGCGCGCCGCAGATCCACGCTTCCTGCACAGTGACGTTGGTGTTCTTCAGATTGGGCGGCGGATTCTTCTTCGGCTTCTGCACCCAGTCGTAGCCGTAGTTGCCGATGGCGCAGATCAGCTTGTCGAGCGGAATTTTCTGCTTGGCGATCTCGAGATTCTTGGTGAACCAATCCTGCGAGGCAACCGGGCCCGGTTCGTTTTCCGATTCGTGCTCGTCGTAGTCCATCAAGACGACGCCGTCGGTTCGAGCCGCGATGGTTGCGTAGTCGAAGTCCCGGTCGCGCGCGGGCACGCTGACGTAGAGCTTCATGCCCTTGGCGTGCAGGTCCTGGGAGAGTTCGCCTAATAGCGCGAGGTAGCCGGGCTGCGCGCTTTTGGCGAAGTCTTCGAAGTCGACCATCAGGCCGCGATACTTGTCGGAGGCGAGGAAAGCGTCGATCTGCTTGCGGAACGAAGCACGCGCCTCGGGATTCATGAGGAAGCCGGCGATCTCGGGCTTCCACTCCGTCTCGTCAAAGTTGTTCACGAGCGGGAAAACTTCCATGCCGGTGTCTTCCGACTTGAGGAAGGGCATGACTTCGTCGTCGACGGAGCGGACTTTTCCGTCCTGCACGACGTTGAAATACTTGTAGGTCTGCTGGTCGAGGCCTTGCACGTTACCATCGGCACCGAGCACGTGCAGCCACTCGGGATAGAGCAAGTCGATCTGGCGGGCGTATTCCTTGAGCGAGGAGAAACTGGCGGCATCCCACTGCACGTAAAAAGCAGCGCGGATGCCTTCGTCGGCGTTCAATGTGACCTGCGAAGGCGGCTTCTTACTCTTACGGCGGCGCAACGCAATTTGCCGGCGGCGCTCTTTTTCCTTCTCTTTCTCCTTTTCTTTGACGGCGTGGATGGGCCGCTTCTGAGCAGGAAGGAACAAGCCGGGCAACTGCTCGTCGCGGATGGCGGTATATATAAAGAAGACGACCAGCAGGGTGATGGTCACGCCCAGTACGTCGAACAGCCGCCGCAGCACTCTCCAGCGGAGTTGCCCGGGATCATAGAAGACCGGTTTCGCCATGATTTCTTATCAATCGTATGATGCGGGCGCAGGGTGGTCAAACAGTCTTCTGAGTGTTCTATGTGGATCGGACACTCTTGTCCGACTGCTTGCGAGCATATTCCCAACCAATTGTCGGACAGGAGTGTCCGACCCACACTGGATTCGAAACAGGCTATATTCTTAGCGTGCGCGAACTTGTGCGCCAAAACCTTCGCTTCTTTGGATTGGGGACGGCCGCGGCGATTCTTGTGCGGCTTCTGTTCGTAATTTTCGTTCCCAAAGTCACCGCCGATTCGACTTTCTACGCCGACATCGCAAAAAACTGGCTGCTGTACGGAATCTATGCGCGCACGTATGACGCGGGCGTGATCAATCCGACGTTCGCGCGACTGCCGGGGTATCCGGCGTTTCTGGCGTTCGTGTTTGCGATCTTCGGACTCGACAACTACAAAGCGGTGCTGGCGATCCAGGTCGTGGTGGATGTGGCAACGTGCTTCGTCGTGGCGGACTTAGCACGGCGCTGCATTTCCGATCGCGCCGCCAAGGCGGCTTTTCTGCTGACGGCATTGTGTCCGTTTCTGGCGCAGTATTCCGCCGCCGCGCTGACGGAGACGCTGGAGATTTTCTTCACCGCGCTGGCGCTGGATTATGCAGTCATCGGATTAGATGGATTGCAGACGAAAGATCTACGCCCCTGGGCGTGGTGCGGAGTGGGCGTGGCAGCATGCATTCTGCTGCGGCCCGATGGCGGAGTGCTGCTCGTGGCGATCGGCCTGTATCTGGGTATATTGCTGGTGCGGAGCTTTGCGCTCGCGACGTGAAGCGATGCCGATCGTGCGTGCGGGTCTGACCGTGGCTGCGTGCGCGCTCGCGCCTCTGGTGGTGTGGGGCGCGCGCAACTTGCACACGATGCATCGCGCGGAGTTTCTGGCTCCGCGCTACGCGAACGAGGTCGACGAGTTTGTTCCCATTGGATTCAATCGCTGGGTGAACACCTGGATCGCCGACTACACGTCGACCGAAGAAATCTACTGGAACGTGCCGGGAGACAAGGTCGATGTCAACAATCTGCCGTCGCGCGCCTTCGATACGCCCGAGCAGCGCGAAGCGACAGAGGCTCTGCTCGACGAGTACAACCAGGCGCTGAACATCAACGCGTCACTCGATCAGAAGTTCGCCGCGCTGGCAGACGAGCGGATTCGTTCTCATCCGGTGCGCTACTACCTTTTGCTGCCTGTGCTGAAGATTGCCGACATGTGGCTTCGTCCGCGCACGGAACTGCTTCCCCCGGACAGCCGCTGGTACGAATTCGACGACGACACGAAGTGGATGGTGCTCGCGGTTGGGCTGGGCGTTGTCAACCTGCTTTACATTCTGGCAGCGGTCGCGGGACTGCTGCGCGGCGGTCCCATCGCGTGGGTCGGGTTGCCGCTGACGTACGTCGTGTTGCGATCTCTACTGCTCGGAACCCTGGGAAATCCTGAAGCTCGCTACACGCTGGAGTGCTATCCGTGCATCCTCCTCATGGCGGCGGCGCTATGGTCCATGCCGCGCGCGTCATCCATTGACTCCCAGTCACCCTGATTTCACACAACCTGAGCCTGTCTAGTCGTTTCGGCTTGATTGCTTTCATGACTTGCGGGCAAAATGTCGGCCAACGATTGTAGGCGACCGTTTCCCACCTCCACCCGAACTGCGCCAGTGCGGTTGTTGGCAGATCCGCTCTTGAGGGAGAGCACATGCGAAATCAACGACGTGGAGTTCTGGTTTGCACTCTGCTGGTGTTGGCGTCCGCTCTTTTGTGGGGACAAGGAGCCACGACCTCTCTGCGCGGCACGATCAGCGACGCCAATGGCGCCGTGCTACCGGGAGCCAGCGTCACCATTACGGATCCGCAGACCGGATTCACGCGAACGGTGCAGAGCGAGAGCGACGGGACTTATCAATTCCTGCAATTGCATCCCACGGTGTACGTGGTGGAAGTCAGTGCGCAACGGTTTCGCCAAATTGAAAGCGCGAAGATGTGCGTCTGCAAGTGAGCACTCCGGCGACGATGAATTTCACGATGCAGATTTCCGCGACGAAGGTGGAGATTGAGGTCACGACCGAGGCGCCGCTGGTCAACACGCAGGACGCCAGCATTGGGAACGCATTTACGCCGCGCCAACTTGTCGACTTGCCGGCGGAAGGACGCGATCCGGTCGCGATTTTGAGCCTGCAGCCCGGTGTGACGTACATCGGCAACCAGGTGGATCAGACCAATGACAGCCGCGGCGGAGCGGTAGCCGGAGCACGCAGCGACCAGACGAATATCACGTGGGACGGCCTCGACAACAACGACCAGCTCACGGGAAACGCGTTCAGCGGGGCTTTGCGCTCGACGCTCGAATCGTTGCAGGAATTCCGCGTAACCACCAACAGCGGAAATGCGGATGAAGGCCGCTCCTCCGGGGCTCAGGTGACGCTACTCACCAAGAGCGGGACCAACAGTTTTCATGGAAGCCTTTACGAATACAACCGCAATAGCATTGGAGAGGCCAACGACTGGTTTAACAAGGCGGCACAGATCCAGACCGGTGAAGCGAACCGCCCCCCACAACTGATCCGGAATACCTTTGGTGCGACCATTGGCGGCCCGATCCTGAAGGATCGACTTCTTCTTTTTCGCAGCCTACGAAGGGCAGAGGACGCACGAGACGCAGCAGAACGCATCCGAGCCAGAGTTCAGGACGGAATCATCCAGTACGTCTGCAACACGGGAAAAGATGCGGATGGCAATATCCTCGATCCTGGATGCAAAACCAACAATCCGAATTTTCACATCGTGACCGACCACGGGCGGGACTGAACGATCAAGGGGCAGAATCATGAGACTCTTCAGACCGTGCGCATAGTCCCGAGCACCGCGTTCCGGCAAGGGATTCATGCAGTATCTGTGCACGAATGATGGGTCCGACCCGATGTGTGTGCCCAAACCCGAAGGCCGGCAACCCGTTTACGATCGTCGGAGCTCCCTTCGGATTCGCAACTGCTGGTGCAGCTCACGCCCGATCAATTCGCGAACCTGGACCAGAATTGCAGGGCGACGGCACGTGCCCGTTGGTCCGGGCGTGAATCCACTGGTGGCCGAATCTCAACGGCACCAATCCCGACGCGTTGTTCGAGCATTACCCCACACCCAACACGCTGGTCGGCGGCGGCGATCTTTTCAACACCCAGGGCTTCACTTTCGCGGCGCCGAATCCCGACAAGCACGACACCTACATCGTGAAGCTGGACTACAACATGACGGCCAATGGGAATCACAAGCTGTTCGTGCGCGGCAACCTGCAGAATGACCATACAATCTGCCACCGCAGTTTCCCGGCAGTGCCCCCGAACGAGATCGATACCGACAATTCCAAGGGGATTGCGGTCGGGTACACCGCGTTGCTGCGCAGCAACCTGATCAACAATTTCCGATGGCTGTTCGTGAGGCAGGGATTCGGCATCGCCGGCGGCAACTCGCAGGATTACGTTCACTTCCGTGGGATCAATGACACCTCTGGTCTGGCATATCAATCCACCTTTACGAATGTTCCGGTTTACAACTTCGTCGATGATCTCTCCTGGACCAAGGGCAAGCACAGCCTGCAGTTCGGCGCTAACTTGCGCTGATTCGCAACAATCGCAGGGGCAATGCCAACAACATCACGTACGCGGTCACCGATCCGTTCAGCCTGATGTTCTCGGGTATCACCGATACCGGAAACAGCCTCGACCCGGATTCGTTCACGTTGCCGACGGCATAACCTCCTACCCGCTCGTCGACGCAAACTTTGGTGAATCTTACGACTTTGCAGCGACGCAGCTTGGCCGGACTCGTCACCGTCGTGAACAAGACCTTCAACCAGGACAAGAACGGCAACCTGTTCGCGCCCGGCGAACTGATCAGCCGGCGTTTCAAGTCGTGGGAGGCGGAGTGGTATCTGCAGGACTCGTGGCGCGTGACGCCGAATTTTGTGGTGACGGGGGGACTGCGCTATTCGCTGCTGCAGCCGCCGTACGAAGCGAACGGGAACCAGGCGACTACCAACATCAGCATGGGGCAAATGTTCGCTCGACCGCGCGCACGCAATGGAAGCCGGGACGCCTTTCCAGATCCCCGACATCCAGTTCGTGCTCTCAGGCCAGGCCAACGGCAAGCAGCCCTATTGGGCTTGGGACTACAAAAACATCGCGCCACGCCTGGCGCTTCGCCTACTCTCCTCATCCCGACGGCGGGTGGCTGCGTCACTCTGTTCGGCGAGGGCGGGAAGAGTTCCATCCGCGGCGGATACGGCGCTCTACTACGACCATTTCGGCCAAGGGATCGTGAACACTTTCGACCGCAACGGATCATTCGGCTTGACGACGCTTGGAAACCAATCCGTATGGCATACAGGATCCGGATTGCTCGGCCCGTTTCAGCGGACTGTTCAACATTCCACAAGACGTTTTCTGCGGCCAGGATCTGCGCGGAGTTGCTCCCGGTCATTTCCCGGTAACACCCCCTTCGGGCGTGGATCAGCCCGGAGGCTTCGCGATTTACTGGGGCATGGATGACAAGCTGAAGACGCCCTACTCGCACGTTGTCGATTTTTCGTTCACGCGCGAACTGGGCCACAACTTCTCGCTGGAAGCTTCGTACGTGGGCCGCTTTGGCCGGCGCCTGCTGCAGGAGACCGACCTGGCGATGCCGGAGAACATCCGCGACCCGAAGTCGGGCATGGACTATTTCACGGCCGCCACGATGCTTTCGAAGATGGCCTACGCCGGAGTCGACCCGAGCGACCCGACTATCGCGCCGATTCCCTTCTGGGAGAATCTGTTTCCGGTTCCGGCCGGCTCGACGCAAACCGCGACCCAGCAGATCTACGGACAGTTCTGGAACAACATCTTTCCGCCGAACTACGGCAATGAGATCGTCGCGCTGCAGGACCATCGACACGATCGTGTACTCCGCTGTGCGCGCAGCTGCCGGGGCAGACGTTAGCCGCACGCCCTACAACTTCTTCCTGCCGCAGTTCTCTTCACTGTGGGGATGGCGCTCTTCAGGCAACAGTTCCTACAACGCGCTCAACCTGAGCCTGCGGCACGCCTTCAGCTATCGGCGTGCAGTTTGACGTGAACTATACCTATTCGAAATCGATCGACGTGGGCTCGAACGCCGAGCGCATCAACCTGTTCGACGTCGTCGGAAACAATGTGGGCGGATTCTCGAGCCAGGTGATCAATTCGTGGGAGCCCAACGCGCTGCGCGGGCCTTCCGACTACGACATGACGCACCAGATCAACGCGAACTGGATTGTCGAGTTGCCGATCGGACGCGGCAAGCGCTTCGGATCAGGCATGGGGCGCGTCACGGACGCCATTCTCGGCGGCTGGAGTTTTAACGGCCTCTACCACTGGACGACCGGATTGCCATTCAGCATTTTCCCGGGCGGATGGTCCACGAACTATGACCTGACGGGCGAGGCGATACTCGCGGGCAATCCCGGAAAGGTCGGCGTGTATCGCGACGCATCGGGCAATCCGAACATGTTTCCGCGACGTCAACACTGCGATCAACGCGTTCCGGCATCCGTACCCGGGCGAGAGCGGCGAGCGCAACATTCTGCGCGGGCAGGGATATTTCGGTATCGACGCCGGACTCGACAAGGAGTGGTCGATCACCGAACAGCAAAAGCTGAAGTTTGCCTGGGAAGTGTTCAACGTAACGAACTCAGTCCGCTTCGACGCCGCGAATTCTTCCAACGGCTTCGACCTGAGTTCGTCGGGCTTTGGCGTTTACAGCTCGACGCTCACCAAGCCGCGTGTCATGCAGTTCTCCCTGCGGTACAGCTTCTAGCCAGAAGTTCGGGAGGCCGGCCTAAGGTCGGCCTCCCGAACGCCTTCCACGCGGTACGAACCTTCGGCCTCTATATCCCCCAAATGAGAGTAGACGCCTTTGCTTTGTGAGCGAATTGCGGAAGGATCGCGCTGGCCGTGCCTCGTGCACTCTGGAAGGTCGCGAGCCAATTCTGCTGCGTGACTTCAGGTCATTGATCAGACAGGCATGGCGGCAAGTCGCTGCAAGCATCGCAAATCCTGATTGTTAGCATTCGCTTTACAACTGGCGATGGCATCCCGTCTCCCAGTTTCCGGACAGCAGGCCAATGGAAATTGGAATTCTGCGGTGCATCCAAACGACTTCGAGCGAAATGGACGGAGATGATGGTCGGCTCGAAGGGAACGTTTTCCGCGGGCCGGAGGCGCACGCCGAGGCGCCCTTAAATTATTACAAAGAAACACTTGTAAGTTGTGATTGTCTAGCTGCACAATAGCGCCCCATTAAGCGCCGATGGTCTCGGTCTCAATCGTCGCCAAACAAGACAAGAACGGACATGGCGATTCACTTGCCAATGTGAATCCAAAGGAGATTTCCATGCGCTTCTCCCGGGTAGGGGTTTTGGGGCTACTTCTCACCACACTTGCGTCTCTTACATGGAGTCAGACCGGCACTTCCACGATCCGCGGCACCATCACCGACCCGCAGGGACGGGTGGTGGCCAATGCCAACGTCACGCTGATCGAACGCGGGGACGAACGCCACGCGAACCACGAAGTCGACGGACGCGGGGATTTATGTTTTCGACCTGATCACAGCCGGGAACCTACCGAGTTGAGATTGACGCGCGAGGATTCAAGAGGCAGTCGACTCGCGAAAGTGGACGCGCTGATCGGGAAGCCGACGGACACCAGCATAGCGCTGGAAGTGGGCACCACGTCAGAAGTGGTTGAGGTCACGTCGTCGTCGCAGGAAGTGCTGGTCAACACTCAGGATGCCACGCTCGGAAACAACTTCATCAACCAGCAGATCACGCAGCTTCCCCTCGAAGCGCGCAACATTGTCGATCTGCTCAGCTTGCAGCCAGGCGCGACGCGAGAAGGATACGTGGCGGGAGCGCGAGCTGATCAGTCGAACATCACGTTGGACGGGGTGGATGTCAACAACGCCCAAACTGGCAACGCAGAAATTCCGCAGAGCACCAACCATCTGGTGCTAGGAGCGCTGGACACGGACCGCGGGAATATTACGACCGGCCCGGTGCTCCGCCTCAACTCTGAAGCGATTGAGGAGTTCCGCGTCACAACCGCTAACGGCAATGCCAATCAGGGTCGTTCGGCCGGCTCGCAGATTAATCTGGTAACGAAGTCAGGTACCAACAGCTGGCACGGGGCCGGATTTGAGTTTTACCGCTCGCGCGGCTTTACGTCGAATGACTGGTTTAACAATCACGCTACCGATCCGAATGGAAATTATGCTCCTTTGCCCCGTCCGGAACTGGTGCGCAATACGTTCGGCGGTGGGATCGGCGGGCCGATTGTTAAGAACCGGGCCTTCTTCTTCTACAGTTACGAAGGTCGGCGCGATTCTTCGGCGCAACCCCAGACGCAAGTAGTACCGTTGGCCAACATGGGAATAGGGGCCATCAACTACCGGTACTGTCTGGATTCGGGCTGCAACAGCACAGATGTGGCGACTCTCGGTCCCGCTGACGTTCAGGCTGCGTATTCAATCGCTGGAATCAATCCTATCGCTGTGGCGGCACTGAACGATGCTGCGACGAATCACCAGGCGAATGACGCCTCTCAAGGCGATGGCCTAAATACCAGTGGTTTCCGGTTCAATGCGCTTACGCCCGTCAGGCTGAACTCCCATGTCGCGAAGCTCGACTTCAATGTCAACACTCACCAAACGGCCTTCCTAAGGCTCAATGTTATCAAGGACGACCAGAGCCTTCCGCGCTGGCTTCCCGATTCACCAACTCCGACCGTTTGGAATCACCCTCGCGGCCTGGCCGTAGGACACACGTGGACCATCGGCAATCGCTGGGTAAACAATTTTCGTTATGGGTACACCCGGCAAGCATTCTCCGAATCCGGGGACACGAATAGCAACGATGTCCGGTTCCGGTTCATCTTTCAGCCTAACAGCCAGCAGCACGCGCTCGCGCGCGTAACCCCGGTTCACAATTTTACCGACGACATTTCCTACATTCGTGGGAACCACAACGTTCAATTTGGCGGGAACCTCACAAGAATCAACAACAGCCGTATCAGTTCTGGCGTTGCCAGCGATATTGCCTTGACGAATCCCTCGTTCTACTTTGGGGGCGGTGATACGGAGTCGACCACGTTCCAGAATTACCTTATTGCTCAGAATCTCCCCGGAGGAAAAGCAGGCCAGAGCCTGGACTCAGTAGCTGAGGTTCAAAACGCTGCGACCGCGCTAATCGGGCGGATGAACGAATACCACGCGAATCTCACATATGGGTTGGATAAGAATCTGACTCCCGAGGGCACGCCTGCGGCCCGAAACTTCGCAACTCAGGCATATGATTTCTACGCGCAAGATACATGGAAGGCCCGCCACAACCTCACCCTCACTCTGGGGTTGCGCTACAGCCTGGAACGACCGGTTTATGAGACCCGCGGGTTCCAAGTGCGTCCCGATATTCCGCTCAGTACTTACTTTGCCGACCGGCTTGCGGCGGCCAAGCAGGGCAACAACTTCGACGACGCACTTACGCTGAGCCTGTCTGGCCCGGCCAATCATGGTCCTTCCATGTACGATTGGGACAAAAACAATTTCCAGCCACGCGTGGCCTTCGCATGGTCACTCGACTCCCAGTCCAAGTCTGTGCTGCGCGGCGGATTCGCACTTACGAATGACCGTTACGGTCAGGCTCTTGCGGTCGACTTTGACCTGAACACCACATTGGGGTTCACGGAAAGTGCGAATATCAACGCCAATACCTTCTCCACGAATGACCCAAACAACCTGGCGCCGCTGTTCACCGGGTACAACAACATGGATCTGCGGACCCAAACCTTCGCCCAGTACTTGTCTCCAACCCCCATTCCAAACAGCCTAGTCTTTCCGCTTTCCGTGGCTCAGGATCAAGGCGAGCGCATCGAACAGTCGGTCGACTCCAAGTTGCGCGCCCCCAAGGAGTACGTCTGGAACCTGACCTTCGAGCGTCAACTGCCTGCCAATACCGTCCTGACGCTGTCCTATATCGGCCGGGCCGGTCGAGGATTGCTCGCACGACGTGATGCAATGGCGTTTAACAATGTGCGCGACCCCATTAGCGGAATGGACTGGTATACCGCCGGCAGAATGCTTGAAAAGCAGCGGCAACAGGGCGTTGATGTTAACCAGGTCGCTGACATCCCTTTCTTCAACAATCTATTTCCCGCTCATTTAGCGACTATGCTGAACACCACCTTTGGAACGGATCCGGGCTGCCCGGCCGGTGATCCGAATGCGGGGTTTGTTGAGTCGTGGTCGAACACGCAGGCTTGGTATTCGATGCAGAGCCGGGTAGGGAATGCCTTCCCCGATTGTGCTTTCTTCTCCGGCAATGATTGGACGGATTCGGAGGCACTTTGGGACGGAATCCTGGCTGCCAACTCTGCGCCCACCCGGTTTATGCAATCGCAGTACGGTGCTCTTTCTGCGTGGAGCACGATTGGAAACTCCAACTACAATGCATTCGCCGCGTCATTGAGAACGCGCTTGAGCAGCCTGACCTTCGATTTGAACTACACCTGGTCGCACTCGCTGGACGACGCTTCGGGATTGCAGTCAGAAAGCGGCTATGGCAACAATGCCAGCAATGGCGCGTTCATTGTGAACCCGATCCGCCAGGGAGATAACTACGCCAGTTCCGACTTCGACACTCGCCATGTAATCAATGCCAACGCTGTATGGCAGATGCCGTTCGGCAAAGGCGGACTTTTTTCAGCGGTGCGCCGAAGGCTTGTAGATGCCATCTTCGGAGGATGGCAGACTGTCTGGCATTTTCCGCTGGAATTCGGGATTGCCGACCGTTTCGCCATTCGACGATGCTCGGTGGGCTACGAACTGGAACGTGCAGGCAAACGTCACACCGATTCACCCCATCAGTCCTTGCAACAGCCGGCCGACCAACAGTCACGGCGACTCCGAAGTTGTTTGGCACTTGCGACACTGCGGCCGTCTATCAGAATTTCCGGAATGCTTATCCAGGCGAAACGGGACCACGTAACTATATTCGGCTGCCCGGATACATCGACCTAGACCTGGGGCTCGGAAAGACCTGGAAGATGCCTTGGAGCGAAGGTCATGCAGCTGCAACTGCGTTGGGACGTATTCAACGTCACCAACACCCAGCACTTCGGGATTCATCGATTCGGCAGTCGAACCGGATGGGGAGTCGGTCGCGACCCCGCCCTGCGCGGCTTGACGCCTCCCTCACAACTGGTCAAACTTCATCCAGACCCAGGGCAACGTGCGCGTCATGCAGATCGGTGCACGCTACTCGTTCTAGATCGTTAGGAGTTTTCACTCACTCAGGGCGGACTTCGGTCCGCCCTTGTTTTTTGCTTTCCGCTTCCGTCCAAGAACAGTCTCGCTCCGCAACAAGCTCCGTGGATTGATATCCATTTACATGGGCTCGTCCCGGGTCTGCGATTGTTCGCGGCTTGATTCTCGTGCGGAAACATTCACAACAATCAATCAGATTGTCTTTGGCATTGTTGTCTGCTGTTTTGTCTGGTTCATCCTGAGACGTGCGCTGCATTTTCAATCTCGTCTGCACATTGACGCGCAACACAAACAAAGTTTTGTTTGTTGATGTGCTGCCATTCGTAAAAAATTCTTTCTTGATTCGTCACTAACTTCTTGTAAGTCGTCAACGTCTCACTGCAGAATACCGCGCCAATGACGCAGGTCTTTCGCCTTCCCAAATCCTGAGTCAACAAAAACAAATGCAATGGCGACCTCTCGAAACGAGAGGCGCGGGAGCAATCGATGCGTTCAGTCTCGGGCTTCACCGTAGGTCTGATGTTTTTCGTGTTGGCATCCATCTCCATGTTGTTCGCGCAATCGGGAACGACTTCCCTGCGCGGCACGGTGACCGATCCCAGTTCGGCGACAGTGATCGGGCGCGAACAGTCACGCTCCGCAACGAGAGCGCGGTTTCTCACGCAGCGTGACACGGGCGACACCGGCCACTATTAATTTCTCCAGTTGCAGCCGGGCACGTATCAGCTGATGGTGGAAATGACGGGATTCCGCAACGCCGAACAGAAAGAGATCTCAGTTGCTGGTTGATACGCCGTCCACCGCGAACTTGAAGATGGAAGTCGGCACCGCGACGCAAGTCGTGGAGGTGAATGCAGAAGCGGCCGTCATCAATACCACGGATGCCATCAGTCGGCAATGCGTTCAATGAGACGCAGGTGAAGACGCTTCCGCTCGAAGGCCGCAACGTGCCCGACCTGTTGATCTTGCAGAGCGGTGTTTCTTACACCGGAAATCGTCCCGACATCAATCGTGACAACGATACCCGCAGCGGCGCGGTGAATGGTGCGCGCAGCGACCAGAGCAACCTCACGCTCGATGGCGTAGATGTTAATGACCAGATAAACGGGTACGCCTTTACGTCTGTGTTGCCAGTCACGCTCGATTCCGTCCAGGAATTTCGCGTGACGACTACCAACTACGGCGCAGAAGAAGGACGCTCGTCTGGAGCCGAGGTGTCGCTCGTCACCAAGAGCGGAACGAACAGTTTTCACGGCTCACTGTACGAGTACCTGCGCAACACGTATACCAGCGCCAACGACTTTTTCGTCAAGTCGGCAGAAATAGCGAGCGGACAGCCCAACGTCCCTCCGAAACTCAACCGCAACGTTTTCGGTGGTTCGATCGGCGGCCCGATCATCAAGGACCGACTGTATTTCTTCCTGAACGCGGAGGCCGCCGGCAGCGGGAGGAGAACAGCGTGGTGCGCATCGTGCCGAGCGACGCGCTGCGCGACGGTGTCATTCAGTACCAGTGCCAACTACTGGACAACGGGAACCCAGACCTGGCCAGCTGCCCGGGAGGCACGGTGCAGGGTCACCAGATTCCGGCTGGCTACAACGCCTTAACCGGCGACCAGATCAAGCAGATCGATCCTCTGCACATCGGCCTCAACCAGGTGGCGATGACCCTCTTCAACACCTTTCCCCACGCCAACGACTTTTCCCAGGGCGATGGCGTGAACTTCATCGGCTATCGGTTCCGTGGACCTGCGCCCAACGACAAGAACTGGTATATCGGCGCGCGTGGACTACAAGCTCACCAGCAATGGCAACCACACGCTGTTCTGGCGCGGAGCGCTGCGCAATGACAAGCGGTCCGACGTGCCATACCTGCCGGGCACGGACCCGATTCAGAAGTTTACCGACAATAGCAGCGGGTTCACGGTCGGGCTACACGGCGACGCTGCGTTCCAACCTGCTCAACAATTTCCGTTACGGTTACACGCGGCAGAGCTTCGGCAATCCTGGGAACACTTCGACGCCTATCGTCGAAATGCGCGGGCTGAACGACAACAGCCTCTCCAACAACGCGACGACGGCGTTTACCTATAGCCAGCAATATACGACCCCGGTACACAACTTCGTGGACGACATCTCCTGGACCAAGGGGACGCACACGATTCAGTTCGGCACGAATATGCGGTTCATTCGCAACCCGCGCAGCAACCTTTTGAGTTCATTCCCGTTCGGGGTGACCAACTCGCAAGGCCTGAATACGGTGGGCATCGCGGGTACCAGCAGCCCGCTCGATCCGGCCAACAACGGTTTGCCCGCAGTGGATGGGGGTTTCTCCCTGAACTACAACTATCCCCTGGTAGCCATGATGGGACTGGTGTCTGAGCTGAGTGCGACTTACAACTTCGATAAGACAGGAAAAGCACTGCCACTTGGACAGCCCTTGAAGCGGCACTACGCCGCCAACGAGTTTGAGTTCTATGTTCAGGACTCGTGGCATATGAAGAAGAACCTGACGCTGAACTACGGCTTGCGCTACTCCCTGCTGTCGCCTCCGTGGGAGACTACCGGGACACAGGTCGCACCGACGGTCAGCCTCGGGAAATTCCTCAAGCAACGCGAAATCAACATGGGAAACGGAATTGGCGCGGAAGCCGATCCGACAATCGCGTTTGGGTTGGCGGGGCCGGCGAATCACAAGCCCGGTTATTACAACTGGGACTATCACAACTTCGCGCCCCGGCTCTCGATCGCCTACAATCCCCGGCCGAATACTGTAATTCGAGCGGGCGCAAGTATCGTCTATGACCGCATTGGTGCGGGCTTGCTGAGCACGTTTGACCAGAATGGCTCTTTCGGTCTGTCGACGCAGCTGACCAACTCGTTCATTCCGAGCGCAGCGACCTCTCCTCGCCTCACTAGCCTGACGGAAGTTCCGTGCTGCACGCCCGGCGGAACGAACATCTTCCCACCCATGCCAACGGGTGGCTTCCCGTTTGTGTTTCCTCCGGGAGGCACGGGACTGGCGATCTACTGGGGCCTGGACGATACCATCAAAACTCCGTACGCCTATGCCTTGAACTTCACGGTTGGACAACAGCTCACGCATAACACCACTCTGGAACTTTCTTACGTGGGGCACCTCGCGCGTCGCCTGTTGTCGCAAGAAGATCTAGCGATGCCGCTCAACATCAAGGATAAAAAGTCGGGTGTGAATTACCTGGACGCGGCCAACCGCCTGTCAAGGCTTGGCGCACAGGGTGTACCCACTGACGCCATCAACGCCAGCGTGGTCGGACCGACGGCAGCTTACTGGCAGAACATGATTCAACCTTTGCAAAACGGCGATCAGTACAATCTTGCATGCACGGGCCCGGCTAATACACCGGGCGTAACCCCGCTTTACACTTCTGATCCTGTGCAGGCCATGTACGACCTCTACGCTTGCGGCGGCGGGCCGTTCGGCGATCCGAACGTCGGCCCGTTTGGGCAGAGTTTTGGGGACGAGACCACCCCGCTGGCCCAATTGGATTATTGGGGCTCGGACTTCAACGGAACCCCCGGAATTCTGGGCCAATCGGGGAACTACTACACCTCGACGCTGGGTCCCAATGCCTTCTTCAACAGCCAGTTCCACTCGCTGTTCGCGTGGAGATCGATGGGCAACGCCAACTACAACGCTCTGCAAGTTTCGCTGCGCCACTCCATGTCGCACGGGTTGCAGTTTGATCTGAATTACACCTGGTCGAAATCGATCGACCTGACCTCGGACGCCGTCCGTGTTTCACCGAACGGCGGGTTATCAACCGGTGTTGGGGGCATCGTGAACACCTGGTCACCCAACCAACTGCGAGGAATATCGGATTTCGACACCACTCACCAGTTCAATGGCAACTGGATCCTCGATATGCCCTTCGGAAGAGGAAAAGCGCTCGCGGGTAACGCGCACGGCGTCGCCGATGCGATTATCGGTGGCTGGCAACTTTCGGGCATCGCGCGCTGGACAAGCGGGTTCCCGGTCAACATCAGCAACGGCGGCACCTACCCAACTAACTGGCAATTACCTGGCAACGCCACGCTGATCGGAACGCCTCACACAAAGACGACCAAGACTGCAACTGCGAACGGCACGATCGTTTCCATCTTCCCGGGCCCGCTCCAACCACTGCAGAACGGGCTTGGCGTGGGGCCGTTCCGCCACAACTTTCCGGGAGAAAGCGGTACCCGGAACCAGATTCGTGGCGACGGCTTCGCGACGTTCGACCTCGGACTCAGCAAGAGCTGGAAGATGCCGTATGCGGATTCGCATCTTTTGCGGCTACGCTGGGACGTTTTCAACGTTTTCAACCTGACCCGCTTCGACGTCGCTTCGATCACGAACGGCATCGATCAGGGAAGTTCGTTTGGCAATTACTCTGGACTGTTGACGAATCCCCGCGTGATGCAGTTCGCGTTGCGGTATGAGTTCTAGCGGGAGGAATTGCGATCACCGGAGGGCGGACTTCGGTCCGCCCTTTGTTCTTGCGATGGCGAGGTCTGATCGCAAGTAGCGGCGGACCTCAGCGGCTAAAGCCCGGTGCTTCTCAGGCTTAACGGCTCGACTGAAGTCGAGCCCTTCCCAAGATCTTTAATAGGCGGAGATAGATTTCTGTTTGTTAGGGATAGATTTCTCTGTTAGGAGAGGACAGTTTCCCGTTTACCCCAGCGGCGAGTCGCTCATGCGGAAGCGGGTGCGGACGTGTTCGGAGAGCAGTTCGATGGCGGAGCGATTGGCGACCGGGTCGGATTGGGCCAGGTACTTCATGGCTTCGACCAGCGTGCGTTGTCCGTCTACGTAACGCGGGTCAGACGTGCGTTCTCTCTTCTTGCGACCCAGGCTCGGAACGACTGGAATGGTAAATACTTTGGCCATCGAAAAAATCACCCGGTGCTTTGAAAGTCAGTATATCTGCCCGTCCTGCAATTTTCAGCCTTAATCTTGCTCGTTTACATTCAGGGAGTTAGGAATGCAGTCCCTAGTCGTCAGTCGCTAGTCGTCAGCGAATCCAAGCACTCGCCCACCTGCTTTGTTAGGCTGGCGACTGCCAACTGACGACTTGTTCCCTTACCCCTTCGGCCCCGACATGAATTTTGTATCGCTAGTGGTCTTCAACTTGAAGGCCGTGTCGGGAATTTTCTGGTTCACCTTCAGGTCGGAGTACTTGGCTAGGCGGTAGTCACCCGAAGGTTCGAAAAACTGCTGCTGCACCGAAATGCCGAGTGCCGGATCGATCCACAGCCAAATCCTGGCGAAGATGTTGCGTACGCGCTCGGCCTTGGGCACGAGTTCGAGTTTCATCGCGTCAACGTCGCCGATTTTCTCGTTGGCGACATACTTCACGTCGAACGACTTCAGCATGTCGCGGCCGCTTCCGCCGAAACCGAGGACCAGGAAGCTCTCGACCGCATCGCGATTTTTACCGGCTTCGTAGCTCGTCACGCGCTTGAGTTTCGGTTCGTACACCTGCACCTTGCCGTCGCTGAAGAGCACGGCTTTCGGTGGATCGGTGATGTCGGCCATCATCTGAGTGTCTTTGCCATTCTTGCGATAGTAGACAGTGCCCTTCTGCGAGTCCTTGTCGTTGACAACCTTGAAATACTGCTCCCACACGAAATCGGCCTGCGCGCTGTGAAAGCCGGCGGCAGCTGAGTCCATGGCGCTGAGAGCCTTCTGAAGATTGGGATCGGTCTGCGCTGCGCGAGAATGATGCCGCCAGGGTGAGAAGCGGCAACGCGATCAGGAAACGGACAGCACGACTTCGGGGAGGACGATTATTTTTCATTGGAAATAAAATTGGCAGCGCCTTCCGCCGCTACTCTCGCTCGACCCAGACTTTGTAGCTCTGCACGTGTCCGGAGCCGTCCTTGACCGGTTCGTATTTCAGAATCGCGGCGGCTCCCGTGATCGGCTCGATGATGCCCAGCATCTGCTCGCGCAGGCCGGCATCGTTCTTGGCCGTCAGTTCCGAAGCCTCGATCTGGTAGACGAAGCCTCCCCGGCCATCGGGCTGGATCACTACACCGGTCTGATGCGAAACACGCTCAATCGGTTTGTCCTTGAAGTTGATCCAGTAAGGCGAAAGGAAGACGAAGAGAAGGATGAGCGTGACCATGACGTCATAGTGGAGGGTGCCACGCTCGTACGACCAAAGAATGTATCCCCGGATTGTCCGCCAGATTGAGTTCATCGGCAGAGGAGGCGTAGCTGCGATCGCCGGACCTGCTTTGACGCGCTCCAAGTCTAGTGAATTGCTCCTGTAGTGGCAACAAGATTCAGTCGCCAGTCTCTAGTCTTCAGTCGTCAGCGAAACCGCACACTAAAGCTTCCTTGGAGTGATGCGGTCTGTCCCCATGTAGGGGCGGAGCGCTTCCGGAACCACGACGCTGCCATCGGCCTGCTGGTAGTTTTCGACGATCGCTACCCATGTGCGTCCGACGGCCAGACCGCTGCCGTTTAGCGTGTGCAGGAACTCCGTTTTTCCCTTTCCTTCAGGGCGAAAGCGGATGTTGGCACGCCGCGCCTGGAACGACTCGAAATTCGAGCAGGACGAAATCTCGCGGAACAATCCTTGTCCGGGCAGCCAGACTTCGATGTCATACGTTTTGGCTGAAGAAAAACCCATGTCGGCGGTACACAACGTGACCACGCGATAGTGCAAACCCAGCTTCTGCAGGATTGTCTCGGCGTGGTGCGTGAGCTTCTCGAGTTCGTCGTAGGAGCGATCGGGATGCGCGAACTTCACCAGTTCAACTTTCTGGAACTGGTGCTGGCGAATGATGCCGCGCACGTCTTTTCCGTACGATCCTGCTTCGCTGCGGAAGCAAGCCGTGTAGGCAGTCAGGGAGACGGGCAGGCGCGCGCCGTCGACGGTTTCGTCGCGATAGAGATTTGTGACCGGAACTTCGGCGGTCGGGATCAGCCAAAGATCTTTTTCGCCGTGCGGCACGCGAAAGGAGTCAGCCGCAAATTTGGGAAGCTGGCCGGTGCCGTACATCGACTCGGAGTTCACGAGGTAAGGCGGAAGAATCTCGGTGTAGCCATGCTCGCGCGTGTGCAGGTCGAGCATGAAGTTGGCGAGCGCGCGCTCGAGTTTCGCGCCCAAGTCCCAGTAAACCGCGAAACGCGCGCCAGAAAGTTTCGCGCCTCGCTCGAGATCCAGAATGCCCAACTGCTCGCCCAGTTCCCAATGCGGCTTGGGAGTGAAATCGAATTTTGGGGCCGTGCCCCAGCGCCGAGCTTCGACGTTGTCCTCGGCACTTTTTCCCACCGGAACCGAATCATGCGGGAGGTTGGGCACGCCTTTCAAAGTCGCTTTGAACTTGTCGTCGGCTTCGGCGACGCGTTTCTCGTAGTCCTCAATGACGGCCTTTTCGCGCGCGACGGCCTCGGTCAGGTCGGTCATCTCTTTGTGCTGCTCGGGCGAGAGGCCACCCTTTCTTCTCGGCCTGCTTCAGTGCGCCGATTTTGGGGGAAAGTTCGTTGCGGCGTTTCTGCGCCGTCTCGAGGGTGGTGATGAACGAACGCCGCTCGGCATCGACAGAGCGGAAATCACCCAGCACCTCCGCTGGATCCATTCCGCGGAGGCGGAGCTTTTCTTCAACAAGGGCGAGGTTGTTACGGACGAACGCCAGATCGA
Organism: uncultured Acidobacteriota bacterium; assembly: GCA_963745435.1. GTDB lineage: Bacteria > Acidobacteriota > Terriglobia > Terriglobales > Acidobacteriaceae > Gp1-AA133. Next base: position 163,569 of record CAVUXK010000021.1, read on the forward strand.
GCATGGAAACTTTTAGTTTACAGAAAAAGCAGGTTTTCGCGCACGCTCGACCTGGAGTTAAGCGCCGTAGAGGTCGTTGGCGCTATTTCCGCGGATGCCCCGCAGTTTGCGCAGGTGCCAGCGAGCGCAGGTAAGCCATGATCGCTGCCGCATCTTCCTGGTTGAAGCGGTACTGTGGCATCGGACGGCGCGCAGGGAGATCGTTATAGGCGATGCCGGTCATCAGGAACCGCATTGCGGCCTGGTCCTCCCAGCCGGAAAGACCGGCTATGTTGGACGACTTGTCGGCCCACACCGGCATAGGTATAGCCGGCTTGAAGGGCAGAATCGCGCCCTGCAGAGTTTTCTCCTGGATGGGCTCGCCTTTTTCGTTGTGCGGCGTGTGACAATCTCCGCACATGCCCACTTGCTCAACCAGGTACTTCCCTCGGTCGATTTTCGACGGCCCAGCCGCAGCGGAAGCGTTGTTATAAAAAGATAGGCCCAGAACGACCACGCACACTGCTACCCCAGACACAACGGTTTTCATGAAATGCAGTTCCCCCAAGCAGTTTGTTGGAATGAATTACAGAATTTCTTGAAATTTTATACTACGAAGCCGCGACGAACTACAATTTGCGGCAGCAGTGCATTCCGGTTTCGATCCTCAGCCACAGGCTGTACACTAACCAACGCATGAAAGGCTCCCTCCGAATTCTGCTTGCCGGTTTCGTCACGTGCCTTTCCGTTTTGTCCGTCGTTTGTCCCACGGCGAGCGCGAGCGCGTACAACGGCCATCCGAAGCTGGTGGTGATCGTCATCATCGACCAGTTCCGCGGAGATTACCTGGAGCGCTACCGCGATCAATTCGTGGAGGGCGGCTTCCGGTTGCTACTCGATAAGGGCGCTTACTTCACCGACTGCAACTACGACTATGCGAACACGCGTACCGCGCCCGGGCACGCCACACTGCTGACCGGTGCATACAGCAGCGGGCACGGAATCTTCTCAAACGAGTGGTGGGATCCGCAGAAAAAGCGCACGATCACGTCAGTTGAAGACGACACGACGCACCTGGTCGGGGTGAGCGGAGAGGCCAAGGGAGCGTCTCCGCACAACCTGCTTTCAACCACTCTAGGGGATGAGTTGAAGCTGGCGACTGGAGGCAAGTCGCGGGTATTCGCGGTGGCTTTGAAGGATCGCGCGGCCGTGCTTCCGGGCGGATACGCTGCCGATGGAGCCTACTGGATCGACCACAAATCGGGGGCATGGGTCACCTCCAGCTACTATCGCAACGAACTTCCGAAATGGGCGGCGGATTTCAATGCCAGCAATCGCGCCGGCAAATACTGGGATCGCGACTGGCGGGACGGCAACGGCGCGACGCTGCGCTCGACCGCTCATCGCAAGGGGAAAGACGGGGCGGATGCCGGGTTCTATGAGGTTGTCGGATCAACGCCCTTTGCCAATGACTACGAGCTTGAATTTGCCAAAGAACTTGTGCTGTACGAGCAACTCGGCATCTCGGGGACTACGGATCTGCTGACCGTAAGCCTGTCGGCGAACGATATCCTCGGCCACGCGGTGGGTCCGGATGCGCCCGAGATGGCGGCGATGGCGCTGGCGCTCGATCATCAACTGGCGGAGTTCTTCAACTTTCTCGGACACCAGGTTGGGCTGGCCAACGTGTGGATCGCACTGTCGGCCGATCACGGAGTGGCGCCACTTCCAGCGGTCGCTAGCAAACTTCATGTGCCCGCTGCATATCTGGATATTCCCGCGCTTCAGGGGCAGATCAACAAAACGCTCGCGACGAGGTTCGCAGCCGGGAAGGGCTACTGAGTTCCTGAAGTCGTTCGACTATCCCATTGCGTTCCTGAACGACGAGGCTTTCACTGCTCTCAAGGTCAAGGAAGAAGACGCCGAACGCGCCACGGGCGAGGCCATGAAGCAAGTCGGCCTGCGCGGATACTTCACCAAGGCGCAACTCGCTCAGGGCGCGGCCCCTGATACCGAACTTGGGACATCGATATCTGAACAGCTACTCGCCCGAGGGCGGATGGTACGTGCTGGGAGTTCCGGTGCCATTCATGATTGGAGGTAGCGGGGGCACCGATCACGGCGCACCGTACACCTACGACACGCACGTTCCGCTGGCGTTCTACGGGCTGCCCTTTCAGCTCGGGACCTATCGTTCGCATTCCGAACCGGTGGATATGGTCGCAACTCTGGCTTCGCTACTGGGCATCAACGCGCCAACCCACGCGATTGGACGCGTTCTGACGGAGGCGCTTGGCTCCCGCGCATCACGCTGAGAATTCAGGCCCTCCGACCGAGCGATCGCCCCGCTCTCCGCGGCCTTCGGGCGAGTTGAAGCCGGCGGCATTCGTGGCTTCTGAAGGAGGTCAGCGTTGAGCGCTGGTTCTCCCAAGAGTTCTGCCGATCTCAGTGTCCGCTTTTGCGGCATCCAGCTGAAGAACCCCGTCATCGGGGCCAGTGGGACGTTCGGCTACGGCCTCGAGTTTGAAGATGTCGTGCATCTCGACAAGCTGGGCGGTTTTGTGGTGAAAGGCCTATCGCGCGAGCCCATGACCGGGAACCCTCCGCCGCGCCTGTACGAGACGGCAGCCGGCATGTTGAATGCGATTGGGCTGCAGAACATCGGCGCACGGGCTTTCATCGAGGAGAAGCTGCCCAAGCTGCGCGAGATCAAGGACACGGTCGTCTTCGCGAACGTGTTCGGGTACACGCGCGAGGATTACGAGCGCACGATTCAGATTCTGAACGAAGGCGAAGGTATCGCCGCTTACGAGCTTAATGTCTCATGCCCGAACACGCAGCATGGCGGGATCCAGTTCGGATGCGATCCGCGTTCGCTCGATGAGGTCATTACCACGGCGAAACGCGTATCGGTGCGTCCGCTGATCGTGAAGCTGTCGCCGAACGTGACCAGCATCGCGCAGATGGCGCACATCGCGCAGGAAGCCGGCGCCGACGCGATCTCGCTGGTGAATACCTTTATCGCGATGGCGATCGATCCGGAGACGCGTAAGCCGCGAATTGCGAACGTGACGGCGGGATTGTCGGGTCCGGCGATCAAGCCGATCGCGGTGCGGATGGTTTACGACGCTTCGCATTCCGTGAAGATTCCAGTCATCGGCATGGGCGGAATCTCGACTGCGGCCGACGTGATCGAGTTCATGCTAGCGGGGGCGACCGCCGTGCAGATCGGGACCGCGAGTTATTGGGACCCATGCGCGACTGAGAAGATTGTCAACGAGCTTGAGACATATTGCGCGGAGCACAACATTCAGGAACTCGCGGAACTGACCGGCGGGCTAATCATGGAGTAGGGCGCGGACCCTTCGGACGGCAGTAGACCTCAGCGGCTGAAGCCGCAACTAACTTACGTCTGTTTGGCCCGACTGAAGTCGGGCCCTTCCCCAAAGCCTTTGACTGGCAACCTTCCTTGAGCCTTTTCTACTGGGGATTGGGCATTTCCGGCGAACCCAGGTTAGCGTCCGAAGTGCGGACGCGAACCTGGGGCACCGTCTGGGTCGGAAGGAGTCTGGGTGGAGGAATGAGCATACTGCGGGGTATGAATACGAAGGTTGAGGCGCTAAATGCCAAATGCCAAGTGCTGAATGCTAGTGCCGATTCCCTCAGCAACCTACCCACTTCCCCAGAATCGCACCCATCGCCAGGTAGCAGCACAACTGGTAGCCCGTATTGATGAGGAACAGCTTCATCGGGCGATTGGTGAAGAGCTTGTCGGTCAACTGAACGGTCATCACGAACGCCAGCCACACGGCGAAGCCGACTTTCATCCCATAGAGGGATGTGTTGATTGCCAGGTGGTAGATGATCTTGCCGAGGATGAACGCGCTCAGCATGCTCGCCAGAAACGAGATGCCATACTTGGGGCCGGCCGACTTCTGCATGTCGGCAACTTTCGCCTTGTCGGCGGGATCGTAGCCCATGGCCAGCATCCAAGGCTTCGCAAATAAAAAGGGCGAGTACCACAGGAAGCCGATGACCATGCACGCGACGGCAGATCCCACCACGGCCCAGAGATTGACGCACATGAGGATCATCATGCATTCCTCCTTCGATCCGTCCGAACAAGACGGCTAGAAGAAGAATGCCTTATCGCCCGTTGCTGTACCAGATACTACCTGGTGACTCATAGGTTAACCCTTCGCCCCACACGGCCTGGGTGTCGCCGTGATTGTCGATGTCCATTTCGAAGTAATCGCCGAAGGGAAACTTGAATCCGCGAGGCTCGATGTAGTTGTAGCCCGGCGTGTAGGAGGAGAGTTGTGTTTCCGGACTCCAGGTTGCACCACCGTTTGTCGAGCTGCGGTAGTAGGTATTCCAGAAGGGGCTGTTGCGCGTGTCCATCCACGCGATGCGTACGTCGCCCGCGGTTCCGGCGACGATCGTGGGAAAAGCGTGCCCCACGCCCAAGGCAGCTCCTGACACACTCGACTTCGCCGACCAGGTCAAGCCTCCCGTGGTGGAAGACGCAAAATAAATCCGTTCAGCTCCTTTGTTGATGGGGCCCGCGTTCCAGAGGGCGTACAGCGTGCCTGCGGCGTCGGAGGTTACTGTGATCTGCGCTCCGAGATACGCCCAGCCGCATTCGTTGGTGGAACATTCGGGCGGCGCGCCGGAAATATCTACCAGTGTGGTGGCCCACGTCTTCCCACCGTCAGCCGACCGGCTCACGTAGAGATCGACCGGGCCCTGGCCGGCGTTGGCGCGCGTGTATCCGGCCCACGACAAGAAGACGCTGCCGGAAGGATCGATGGCGGCGCCGCCGGCTTGCGCCCATCCCATGCCGTCGGTGGTGTTCACGTTGACGGGAGTGAAAGTGTTGCCGCCGTCATGTGAGGCCGCGATCCACACTCTGGCAGCGCGGTTGTACGCTACATAGACATCGAGTCCGTGCACTGCGAGTACGGGCTTGTCGGCCTCGGTCTCGGTGCGCGTGGCAATGATCTCCGTCCAGGTCAGCCCGAAATCTACGGAACGCGAGACCACGATGTCGCGGCGATCGTTTTCGAGCCACGCTGCGTACACGGTGCGACGGTCCACCGGATCAACCACAATTTGCGGATCGAACTGCGCGGTGCCGCGATTGGCAAGGCGCCGCTGCGACTTCCACGTGAGCTCCGTTATCGCTGCTCGAGACCAGCACCATGCTGGGGATCGGACAGGAAGCGCAGCCAGGAATGCGGATGTATTGCGGATAAAGAATGTAGACGTGACCGTAGCCGTCGGCCGCGATGGCAGGCTCCCACTGGTCGCCTTCCTGCATTCCGACGCGTTTTTGCGCAGAAAATCCCGCCGCGAATGTCGACACGCTGAGCGCGGCGAGACACAGGAGGACCAGCAGACCCTTCAGGTGAGATGCTTCGGACACTCTACTTCCCCGGGGAGGTACAAAGGCACTACAAAGATTGGACTTTATCTTGAAAGGGCGACCCGGTCAACGAATTGAGGCTGAAACATGGCCCTTTCGTGCTACGACAGCGCGTTTTAAGCCTTCTGCTGACGAGCGCAATCTCACGCGGTCAGCAGGATGGGCGCGCCCTTGGTGACTACGATCGTGTGCTCGTAGTGAGCAGCGGGGCGCCGGTCTGCGGTCTTCATTGTCCAGCCATCTTCGGCCAGAATCGCGCGTCCTGATCCCGCTGCGATGATCGGCTCCACGGCGATCACCAGGCCTTCGGTCAGAAGCTCGCGCGCCTCGGGGTCGGGATAGTTGGGGATGCGGGGTTGTTCGTGAATCGTGCGTCCGATTCCGTGACCACCCAGTTCGCGAATCACGGAGAAACCGTCGCGGCGCACTTCGCGTTCCACGGCGCGGCCGATTTCCGAAACGCGGAATCCGGCGCGCGCCACCAGCATGGCTTTCTCGAATGCGCGTCGAGCGCAGGCGATCAGGCGCTGGGCTTCGGGCGTTACCTCACCGACGGCCACGGTTTCGGCCGCGTCGGCCATGAAGCCGTCTTTTTCAATGGTGACATCGAGTTTCAGCAAGTCGCCGGATCGCAATTCGCGTGCGCCGGGCACGCCGTGAACCGCTTCTTCGTTCAGACTGATGCAGTTCGACCCAGGGAATTTATAGACGGTAGCGGGCGCGGATCGTGCGCCGTTCTCGGCCATCACGGCCGCGCCGATGGCATCGAGCTGCGCGGTGGTGACACCGGGCCGCACCTCACGCTTCATCGCTTCCAGAACGCGGCGCACTACGGCGCCAGCGGCACGCAGAGCTTCCAATTCTTCTGGCTCGTTGATCGACAAGTCTGTCTCCTGCTCAGAATCTTACGGGAAAGGCCGGCGGGAAGCTACGCTTCCGCGGTAACCGGGCGACGTGGCCCGAAGAACAGGAGAAGGATGAAGCCGGCGATGTAGAAAGACGCGACTTGCGAAAGCGAAAATCCGATCAGGCGCAGCACCAGGCCGAACATCGCAATTGCTTCTGATAGCGCGTAGGTCATCACGTATCCGGCGCGCCAGCGGTTTAGCGTGGCGGCGTCATTGGGGCGTGCTGCCAGAGTCACCGCCGACTGCAGCACCAGCGTGCGGCGAACGACAAGAATCACACCAACAATCGTGATGGTGGCCAGCGACAAAGCGTAAAACAGGGTGGGATTGCTGAGCTTTGGAATCGAGCCGACCATTTCCCCCGCGACCACAAACATCCCGACGCTCAGCAACATTGCGATCTGGATGAGGCGGACAATCTTGATCGCATTTTCCATCGATGGGCTCATTCTGCACTAAATTCACAGGCTTCGTGTGAACTTTCTACACTGGTGCCGCGCTTGGCAATAGTCATTTACAGGTACTTTACAAATCCTTGCCCATGTTTACTCCAATGATCGCCCGCTGTCAGTGATGATGCTCGCTCAAGCCCGGGCGTAGGCGCAGGAATACCCGGAATGAAACCGGGTTGGCACCATACGCGGCGTCGAGAATCGCAGGCTTGCTGTAGAGCGTTATGTCTGCCCCCAAGGCGAATTGCCAGGCGTGATTCTGCCACAGATCGCGCACGCCGCCGAAAGTGTAGCCGCCGATGCGGTACGCCGGATGAACCGCAGCCTCCGGAAACAACTCATCCTTGTCTACCAATTCGAGTCGCGAATAGGCGTAATAGCTGCGCTTGAAGTTCACTGTCGACTCAAGCAGATAGCTGTTGAGATTCGTACCAGTATCGTCCTTGTGCTTTCGTCCCCAGACTGCGGTAGTAGCCCAGTTCCCTTCCGCAAACGGACGGTTGTATTCGATAGATGCGGTCTGGCGCTTCTCGTTGCCTGGATCCAGTGCCTCGGGATGGATCAAGCGCCCGTAGCTATACTGCGCGACCCAGTTGCGCGATGCGGCGACGCTGGCTCGCACCGACCACGAGTCGAAGGCGGCAAACTGAATGCTCCAGCGTTCTTCGTTCGGTTCGCGGCCGTTGAACACGGAGCCCTCGAGTTTGAAACGATCCACGATCAGACCCGTTGTGACGACGCCAAAACTGGTGTGGGTTGAGTCCTGCAAGTGATGGCTCAAGGGAGCTGCCGGCAGTTCCGAAGCCGACGTTCGATGGACATAGGCGACTGGGCCCAGAGCGGGCTGCGCCGAGGGTCCGCCATAGAGTAGCCAGGAGACATGCCGGGTGAGCGGCAATGAGTAAAGCGCGGAAAGCTCGGCGAAGACATTGTGCGGATGCTGATGATCGACCAACGGCTGCCCGTGGTAAGTCTCGCCCGTCTGAAAGAGTTCCGGGAATCCTGGGTGCGGTGCTGTCAGCGATTCCGCCGAGAACATTTGCCGCAACAAGAGGGTGCCTTTGCCGGCCTTGTGCTGCTCCATGAACATCAGCCAATTGACGGACTCGGCCTTGCCTGCGCCACGCGGTCCACCTTGCTGGTTGTAGGTGAGAAAAATTACGCCGTGCGCCATCAGATCCCACTGGCCTCGCCGCGTCATCCACATGTGCGCTGGGACCGATGCAGGCTCCCATGCGGTTCCCGCGCCGGAGTGCGGCGAGGGCAGCCAGTCGGGCGTTTCCGCGGGCATGTCCATGCCCGGCATGTTCTGCATGTCATGACCGGGGTGGCTGTGCGTCGGCATGCCCTGGCCGGCGTCTTGTGCGACGAGAAGAACATTCCCCACCGTCAGCAGCGACGCAACTACAACTGCACGCAAGAATCTGCTTCGCAACCTGAAGTTCTCCGAATCGAACATTACAGTGGAATCGTGTTTCGTTTGGTCCGAGGCAAAAGACGGACGCACCGACTCTTCAGAAGCCGTGTGCGACTTAGACGCGCAGGGGAACGTTGTGGCTTGCGGAGTTGGGTGGAGTCATCGCAATCGAAGGGGCAATACCTATGATCTCGGTGACGAGCGGCACAGCCAACGGAACTGCGGTGCCGATCTGCGAGACGGGATGTGAGGTCGCGGTGGAGCGTAGCAGCGCAGCATCATGTCCCGCTACACAGCATTTGTAGTTGGCGGGCTGATGCGTCGGAGACTTCTTGCCGTGCTCATGACAGCCAGCGGGCTTCGTCGTGCGGACTCGAGGTAGAGGATAGTTGCGCGGCCAGAGCGCTCGTCATTCCGACAATGACCAAAACAAAGGCGGCGATCCTGACGCAACGTTTCATGCCTTCCCCATAGATGCTCATGGTGCGAATAAGTGGCGGTTGCGACTGGACAATTTCAGAAATTAACCAGTGCTACGAGCCCGTGATTTTCAGGCGCAAATCTTCCGGCAAACGTTCGCGGATTTCCGCAGGCAGACGATCGTGCACTCGCCGCGCGCCCATGCGGGCCACATCGACCATGGTGGTCGGCGCGGGGGTGGCCACCGCCACAATCAGCCAGAGCAAAGCCGACAGCGCAAATCCGGCCAAGGCAGCAACCTCAAGCAGCAGGGCGTGCCGCGGCCCGAAGTGCCGGATGACGCCAAATGCCAGCAGGAACACGCCGGCCGAAACCGAAGCCAGTACGATCAGGGATACGTCAATAATGCGATGGATTTTCTGGCGGCTGCGGCAGTGTTCGCAGGCCGAAAGGTGATGCTCGTAGTCCTCGCGCATCTCGGGCGCAAGACCGGAAATGTCGTACCGCCAGCCGGCCAGAATCTTGCCCACGAGAGGGTCGACACACTGGCTCATACGCAAGTGACTACAGGCGGATCGGCTCCAATGGCTCAGTTTGCGAAGCCAGCATCACGCGATTAAGAAGCAAAGTCCGGCGTGGCCCCAAGGCTTTTTCCGCTGCTTTCCGGGCAAGTTCGGGATGGTTATTGTGCTCGGAAAGATGCGCCAACACCACATATGCCGCACCTCCATCATAGTCGCTGCTGAAGAATTGCGCGAGTGCGTCATTGGAGAGGTGTCCCACCCGGCTCATGACGCGCTGCTTCACCGACCACGGGTAGGGCCCAACACGCAGCATCTCAACGTCGTGATTCGACTCCATGACCAGCACTTCACAGCGCTGCAAATGATCGCGCACGCTGGCCGGGATGTATCCCAGATCGGTGGCGATACCGACCTTCACGCCTTCGGCGCGGAAGGTGAAGCCCACGGGATCGGCCGCATCGTGCGGGATGGTGAAGGGAGTAACTGCGATATCGCCGACCTGAAAACTCTTGCCAGCCGAAAAAACCTCAAGCCGCTCCAAGGTTGGCCGCACGCCGTTTTCGTCGCGCAGTGCGCGCGCCCAGGTCTGATGCGTGGCTCCCGTCATGAATACGGGTATCTTCAGTTTCTTGGCAAGGACCTGCAGACCGTATACATGGTCGCAGTGTTCATGGGTGATAACGATGGCCGAAAGCGAGCGCGGATCATCGCCCAGCGCCTTCATGCGCCGGAAGGTTTCGCGGCACGAGATGCCGACATCCACCAGGATGCGAGTCGTCGATGTCTGCACCAGGGCGCAGTTTCCGCGGCTGCCGCTGGCCAGCACCGAAACCGATACACTCATACGCTCGCAGGATACCCTTGAACCCTGTGGATCAGGGAGTAACTTTCTGGTCAGCCGAGACCTTCGTGTGCAGCTACTTGTCGCCGAGGATGTTGTCGACCGCCTGGTGCAGTAGCGCACCCCCGTAGGAACCCGCGATTCCGGGCAGAAACGCCAGGAATGATTCGTAGATCTGGGCGCGATTCATCCGCTGCTTCAGGATCAGGCAGCCGAGTACTTCCACGATGGGTACGCAGACGGCGACAATGGCCACCCAACGCCAGGCTCGCTGCGGCCGCATCATGCCCAGCAGCATGCAGGGCGCGAGCACGAGCAGCGCCGTGAACAGCAGATCCCCAACCTTGATGTCGATCCAGCCAGCGAACACGCCGGCGAATACGGCGAACACGTAGAAGCCCGTATCGTGGCGTCCACGAGAATCGTTTTCTTCGGGTAGAACCTGTCCCCATGCGGTGGTCATCGATTTATTACTGCCTGCTCTCTTCGGCTACGTCGTTCGGACCTGTGATCACCAAGACGTTTAATAGCGGTAAAAGCCGCGGCCACTCTTGCGTCCCAGCCAACCGGCATCCACCATCTTGATCAACAGAGGGCACGGCCGGTACTTCGGGTCGCCCAACCCTGTCTGCAGTACGCGCATGATGTCGAGACAGACATCGAGCCCGATGAAATCCGCCAGCGTCAGCGGCCCCATGGGATGCGCCATCCCCAACTTGAAAACCTCATCCACGGCCTCGGGGGTCGCGACCCCCTCCATCACAGCGTACATGGCTTCGTTGAGCAGCGGCATCAGCACGCGATTCGAGACGAAGCCGGGCGCGTCGTTGACTTCCACGGGAGTCTTGTCGAGGGCGACGGCAAGGTCACGAACCGTGTCGAAGGTCGCTTGCGAGGTGGCCAGCCCGCGAATGATCTCGACCAACTTCATCACCGGCACCGGATTGAAGAAGTGCATGCCGATGACCTGCGCGGGACGTTTGGTCAGCGCCGCCAGCTTGGTGATGGAGATCGACGAGGTATTCGAGGCCAGCAGGACTTCAGGGCGCGCCATCCGGTCAAGGTCGCGGAAAATCTCCGCCTTGATTTCGAATTTCTCGGTGGCTGCCTCGATGATGAAATCGCAGTCCGGCCAGTTTGCCGCGGTCCACGGTCGACGTGATGCGCTGCGCGCGCGGCGGCCTCCTGCTCGGCCGTGATCTTGCCCTTGGAAGTCTCGCGGGCGAGATTCTTGGAAATCGTCTCGAGCGCGCGGTCCAGGAAACGCTGTTCCACGTCGTAGAGAGTCATCGCATAGCCGGCGCGCGCGAACACGTGCGCGATGCCGTTGCCCATCGTGCCTGCGCCGACAACGCCGACTTGCTTGATCTGCATGAGCAGCCACTCCGCTAACTTGAGGAGAACAAAAAAGTGTAGCAGAGTGCAGGAACGTGGCGACTACCAGAAACGCGAGTTGTAAACAGGAGCTTCCGGGAAGGAGTTGCGTGAAGAGAGGGCAGCCGGTTGCGCACCCAATAACGGAGAGCCAAAAAGCACTCACTCGTGTGCCGAGTAGCTCGCTGTTATGCGGCTTGGTCGCGCGCTTCCATAGGTCAACACCGGGACGTGGCAGAAGTTGCGCACCCGCGTAAATATTGGCGTTGCCGATGTCTTCCGATTTTTGGTAAAGCGTTTTTGTAATCTTCCGCAGGCATCACACCAGGACACCTGCGCATCCCAACTCAACAGAACACCGAACACGTCCCCCGGTGACGGAGGTGAGTATGCGGCGACAAATGCGTATGGCAGTTCTGGCGGTTTCGGCAGTCATGGCGCTGGGCACGTTCACGCTGGCGCAGGACTGGGACGACTATCACTACCGCGGGGCGAACACGGCGCAGACGCGCCAATACGGCTATGACAGCGGATTTCGCGATGGTGAGAAGCGCGGACGCCACGAAGGTCACGAAAACGATCCCTACGACTACCACACGCCAGACTGGCGCCAGGCCTCGCGCGGATACAAAAACTGGATGGGCCCGGAGAACGTCTTCCAGAACGGCTACCAGCAGGGCTACGCCGACGGTTTCCGCTCAGGCTTCGCCAGCGAGCGTCCGGGATGGCGTGATCGCGACGGCGACCGGTATCGCAACGACGGTTACCGGGGTGATGGTTATCGTGGCAACGGATATTACGGCGGCAACTCCCGCTACGACAGCCGCGCAGGCTACAACACGGGCTACCAGGACGGGACGACGATGGCGCGCGAGGACCAGTACAACCGCAAGCCGTTCAACCCGAATCCGCGCGCTCGTTACGGCGGACGCGACAATGGCTACGTGCGCGAGTATGGCGACAAGAATACTTACAAGGCGGAATACACCGACGGCTATCGTGCGGGGTACCAGTCGGCTTTTAACGGCAGGTACTAGGGTAGTCGCTGCTCTTTGTAGCGCCGCCGTCTCGGCGGCAGTCCGGCGGGCGTCCTCGCCCGCCGCTACGAGAGCGAGTACAAATGCGAGGGCGAGGACGCCCTCGCGACTGCCGGCAAGATGCCGGCGCTACAAAACCAGAGCCGCCGGAGTGATCCGGCGGCTCATTGATTTCTAAGGCAATTCGGCAACGAGGTGTGAAAGAGCTATCATCTACCGCCACTAGCTGCCAGCCGTCTTCCCTTCCTTCGCAGCCGCCTCTAACCGAGAATTCGCACGCGCTAGCGCATCCTGCGCACGCGGCACATCGACCTCCGGATCGCCGCTCGTGAGTCGCTGTTCTCGCGCGCTCTTTCGCTTTCTGCGCGCGATCGCAATCTACGTCTTCTCCGCGCTCGGCCGTCTCGGCCAGGATGGTCACCTTGTCGGGCAGCACTTCCGCGAAGCCCCAGGCTACACACAGGTAGTGCGTCTCGCTCCCGTTGCGATAGCTGATCTGACCGACCGACAGTTCAGAAATCAGCGGCGCATGCCCGGGAAGTATGCCGAGATACCCGTTCTTGCCGGGGATCTGCATCTCCTCCGCGCGGTCCTTGACGACCAGCTTTTCGGGAGTAACGATTTCGAGTTGGAAAGAGTCAGCCATCAGTCATCAGTCGCTAGTCGTCAGCCAAGTCTCGCCGGTCGCGGAGTCTTGCTGGCGACTGACGACTAGAGACTGACGACTGTTCTTACGCTGCCGCCTTCATCTTCTCGGCGGCTTCCATCACTTCGTCGATCGTGCCCTTCATGTAGAAGGCCTGCTCCGGAATGTCGTCGTACTTGCCGGCGACGATGTCTCCGAAGCCCTTCACCGTGTCGGCAACCTTCACGTAGCGGCCCGGCGAACCGGTGAACTGCTCGGCCACGTGGAACGGCTGCGACAGGAAGCGCTGGATCTTGCGCGCCCGCGCCACCGTCACCTTCTGGTCTTCGCTCAGTTCGTCGATGCCCAGAATCGCAATGATGTCCTGCAGGTCTTTGTAGGTTTGCAGCGTCTTCTTTACCTGCTGCGCAACGTCGTAGTGCTGCTGTCCGACGATGCGCGGATCGAGAATGCGCGAGGTCGAAGCCAGCGGATCGACGGCCGGATAAATTCCAATCTCGGTCAGAGCGCGCGAAAGCACCGTGGTCGCGTCGAGGTGCGCAAACGTCGTAGCCGGCGCCGGATCGGTCAAGTCGTCGGCTGGCACGTAAATCGCCTGCACCGAGGTGACTGATCCCTTCTTCGTCGACGTGATGCGCTCCTGCAACTCGCCCATTTCGGTGGCGAGATTCGGCTGGTATCCGACGGCGCTGGGCATGCGGCCCAGCAGCGCCGACACTTCCGATCCGGCCTGCGTGAATCGGAAAATGTTGTCGATGAACAGCAGCGTGTCGGCGCCTTCCTTGTCGCGGAAATATTCGGCGACGGTCAGCCCGGTCAGGGCGACGCGCAAGCGCGCTCCGGGCGGCTCGGTCATCTGGCCGTAGATCAGCGCGGCCTTCGACTTCGAAGGATCGCCCGGCTTGATGACGCCCGACTCGCTCATTTCGAGCCACAGGTCGTTGCCTTCGCGAGTACGCTCGCCGACGCCGGCAAACACCGAGAATCCGCCGTGCTGCTTGGCGACGTTGTTGATTAGCTCCTGAATGAAGACGGTCTTGCCGACGCCAGCGCCGCCGAACAATCCGATCTTGCCGCCCTTCAGGAAAGGCTGGATCAGGTCGACGACCTTCACGCCCGTCTCGAACATCTCGGCGCTGGTGGCCTGCTCGTCGAACGCGGGCGCCGGCCGGTGAATGGGCATGCGCACCGTGTATTCGATGGGTCCCAGTTGATCGACGGGCTCGCCGATGACGTTCATCACGCGCCCGAGCGTGCCGTGGCCCACCGGCACGGAGATCGGTCCGCCGAGATCGATGGCTTTCATGCCCGCGCACCATGCCGTCGGTGGCTTCCATGGCGACGCATCGCGCCCGGCCTTCGCCGAGGTGCTGTTGCACTTCGAGGACGACGTTGATGGGCTGCGGAACGTTGAAGCCGTCGCTGACGACGCGCAGTGCCTGGTAAATCGGTGGCAGGCCTTCTCGGCTGAACTGTACGTCGACCGCCGGGCCTGCAATCTGGATTACGTGTCCAAAGTTTTCTGGCATATGAAAATCAGCTCTTAGCCTTTAGCTGTTAGCTCTTGGCTTTCTTCTTCCTGAAATCACAGAAATCTATCTTCAAATCGGTCGGAACCCATACTGCCGTCTTCTTACAAGCACCCTGCCGCACCATGGCAAGCTAAGAGCCAATGGCTAACAGCTGATAGCTGCTCTACTGCGCTGCCGCTCCACTTACGATCTCGATAATCTCTTTCGTGATCTTTGCCTGGCGCGCGCGGTTCATGGCGAGCGTCAGCGAATCGATCATGTCGGTGGCGTTGTTGGTGGCCGACTCCATCGCGGTCATACGCGCCGCGTGCTCGGCGGCGACCGACTCCAGCAACGCATGAAAAATCTGGATGCCGACGTACTTCGGCAGCAGGTCATTGAACAGTTCCGCGGGCGACTGCTCGTAGATGTAGTCAACGGGCGCAGTCGCGAATTCGGACGCTACCCGATCGATCTCGCTCTGTTCGCTCGAGCGCATGCCCACACCTGCCGAGATGGCTGCCTTTTGCGCTTCTTCTTTTTCGTGTTGCGTGAGTTCGCGCGCGACCTGTTTTTCGGTGACGCCGACTTCGATGATGGGAAGCACGCGCTCGACCACCAGGCGTTGCTGAATCACCGACTTGAATTCATTGAAGATGATGTAGACGGCATCGATGGAGCCTTCCGCATAGCGCGCAATCACACGTTCGGCCAGCTTGGTCGCAAGTGCATGATCGACTTTGTTCAGCACTCCGACTTGCTCGCCAATCACCGAAGTGCTCGCAGTCCCTTCCGATTCGGAGGTGCGGGGCTCGGCCATCGAGAAACGCCGGCGCAGGAAGTCGCGGCCCTTGCGCCCGATGGTTTCGATCTCGATATTCTTGCCAGCCTTTTCGCCAAGGAACTGCATGGAAGCTTTCAGGATGTTGGTATTGAAAGCTCCAGCCAGTCCTTTGTCGCCGGTCACCACAATTACCAGCACATTCTGCTCCGGCCGTTGCGCCAGCAGCGGATGCCGAGGCTCTCCAGTCTCGGGATCGTAAATCTCGGCGCGCGATACCAATGACTTCAAGACATTCGTCAGCATCTGCGCATACGGACGCGCCGCCAGCGCGCGATCCTGCGCCCGCCGCAGCTTCGCCGCCGAGACCATCTTCATGGCCTTGGTGATCTGCCGCGTGTTGATCACGCTGCGAATGCGCCGTTTGATGTCGAGAATGTTTGCCATGAATCAGTCGCTAGTCGTCAGTCGTCAGTCGCTAGCAAACCTAAAACCCTTGTCATCCTGAGCGCAGCGAAGGACCTATGCATTCGATCGCGCTGTCCCAGTCGCACGCTCGACATCGCCTGCTAAAGCCAGCAGCTATCGCTAAGCTCTACTTCTTCCTTGCCGCCAGGAACTGCTCCTTGAACTCCTTGAGCACCTTCGTCATCTCGGCCTTCAAGGAATCGTCCAGAATCTTCTTCTCCATGATCGTCTGCAGCAGCTTCGGGTTTGCCGTGTCGACGTACTTGTAAAGTTCCATTTCAAATGGTCGCACTTGCTCAACCGGCATGTCGTCCAGCGCGCCGCTGGTGCCGGCGAAGATGATCAGAATCTGCTTCGAGAATGGCAGCGGCGAGAACTGGCCCTGCTTGAGAAGTTCGACCAGCCGCTGTCCACGGTTGAGTTGGTTCTGTGTTGCCTTGTCGAGATCACTGCCAAACTGTGCAAATGCGGCTAGTTCGCGATACTGCGCCAGTTCGAGCTTCAGCGATCCTGCCACCTGCCGCATGGCTTTGATCTGCGCGCTACCGCCGACGCGGCTTACCGAGATGCCGACGTTGACTGCCGGACGCACGCCGGAGTTAAACAAGTCGGTTTCCAGGAAGATCTGCCCGTCGGTAATCGAGATGACGTTGGTCGGAATGTAGGCCGAAACGTCGCCCGCCTGCGTTTCGATCACAGGTAGCGCTGTCAGCGACCCGCCGCCCATCTTGTCGCTCAGCTTGGAGGCGCGTTCGAGCAGGCGCGAGTGGAGATAAAACACGTCGCCGGGATATGCTTCGCGACCCGGTGGACGCCGCAGCAGCAGCGAGATCTCGCGATACGACGCAGCATGCTTCGAAAGATCGTCAAAGATCACGAGCGCGTGCCCCTTGTTGTCGCGGAAGTATTCGCCCATGGCGCACGCCGCGTAGGGCGAAATGTACTGCATGGGGGCCGGTTCAGAGGCTGAGGCCGCAACCACGATGGTGTATTCCATCGCGCCCGCGTCTTCGAGTATCTTCACCACCTGCGCAATCGACGAGCGCTTCTGCCCAATCGCGTTGTAGATGCAGATCAGGTCGTTGCCCTTGTTGTTGATGATGGTGTCGAGCGCGATGGCGGTCTTGCCCGTCTGGCGGTCGCCGATGATCAGTTCGCGCTGGCCACGGCCGATCGGAATCATCGAATCGATGGCCTTGAGTCCAGTAGCCATCGGCTCGCGCACCGGTTGGCGGTCAATCACGCCCGGCGCAATGCGTTCGAGGGCAATAAATTCTGTAGTCGCGATCGGGCCTTTGTCGTCGATAGGCTGGCCCAGCGAATTCACGACGCGCCCGACCATGGCCTTGCCGACTGGCACGCTCATGATGCGGCCCGTGCGCTTGACCTCGTCGCCTTCGCGGATCTCGGTGTATTCGCCGAGCAGCACGACGCCGACCTGGTCTTCTTCCAGGTTCATGGCGAGTCCGGCCACGCCGTGCGGGAACTGGAGCAGTTCGCCGGCCATGACCTTGTCGAGGCCGTAAACGCGGGCGATACCGTCGCCGAGAGAGATCACCGTGCCGACTTCGTCGACCGTGATCTTGCTCTCGTAGTTCTCAATCTGCTCGCGGATTAACTGTGATATCTCGTCTGCCTTAATTTGTGCCATAGAAAATCAGCTCTTAGCTGCTAGCTCTAGCCGCTAGCTTTGTTTATTCAAACTGCCGCCTTCATCGATCCCCTCGCGAATCCCGAGGATCTCTTCGCGAACTCTGAGGCATTAGCTCACGAACTCTGCTGCCGCACGCCATCAGCTACCAGCCACCAGCTAATAGCCGCCTTCGGCAATCTCTTCCCGAATGCTCTCGAGCTGCCCGAGTACCGACCCGTCGTAAATCGTGCTGCCGACGCGCACGACGGCGCCGCCAAGAATACTTGCGTCGCGCGAATAGCGGGCTCGCACCTTCTTGCCGGTCAGCTTCCCTACCTGCGCCTCGAGCGAGCGCTTTTCCGGATCGCCCAGCTCGCGCGCGGTCGTGATCTGCGCCTCGGCGAATCCCATGCGCGCATCGAGTTCGTGCCCGAGTTGTTCAACGATGGCGTCGAAGAAATGCATTCGGTGGTGGTCAATCAGCACCGCCACAAAGTTGCGCACCTGTTTCGACAATCCCTCTCGTTTGGCAATGGCGTCAAGAACACCACGCTTTTGCTCGGCCGTGATCGCGGGATTCTCCCACACGCGGCGCAAGTCGCGGTTTGCACGCAGCAATGCGCTGAGCAGATGCAACTGGTCCAGGGTTTTCGCCGCATCCAGCCGCTTTTCGAACACCACGTCGGCAAATGCGCGCGAATAGATGCTCACGACGGAGGCCATCAGTTCTTCCCTCCCTCCTCGGCGCTGCCCAGACGGTCGGCGAAGTTGCGCACGAGATTGGAGTCGGTCCCGGCATCTACGTGAATCTGTTTCTTGGCCAGCGCGATGGCGAGATCGGCGGCGTAGGCGGTCAAGTCGCGCCGCGCAGCCTTGCTGGCGGCCGCGATTTCCTGCTCAGCCGAGCTCACGATCTTGCGCGCGTCTTCCTCGGCCGCAGCCTTGATGCGCGCTTCTTCTGCAGCCAGATCAGCATCGC
The DNA here is from genome assembly GCA_963745435.1 of uncultured Acidobacteriota bacterium. Lineage (GTDB taxonomy): Bacteria > Acidobacteriota > Terriglobia > Terriglobales > Acidobacteriaceae > Gp1-AA133. The sequence goes on from CAVUXK010000021.1 coordinate 181,964, forward strand.
CCGCAGTCTTCATCGAGGAAATTTCGTCGCCGAGCCGCGCCAGGCGAGATTCGATATCTGACAAACGCCGGTTTGCGTCTTCGCTGGCGCGCCGCGCTTCTTCCATCGCGCGCTGAATCGCCGCCGTTCGTGCCCGAAAGGCGCCCGGCAAAAATTTCTTTCCGGCCCAGAACACCACGCCAGCGATCACCGCAAAATTCAGCAGCATCGCTAACCAGTAGGCGTGTTGCAAGTTACCGCCAGTGAATTTCGACAACCACCGCACGGAGGCCGACTGCTTGAACTGGGCGTTTTCGTCATCTTCGCCGGCGGCCTCTCGCGTCTCTTTGGCGAGCTGGGCGCCGAAGCCGGGACGCTCGCTCTTCTTAGAATCTTTCTGCTCGGATGGCTGGTCCGATGAATTCTGCGAACGTACTTCCGGGGAGTTGCCCGCTTCCTGCGCAACGCCGACCAAGGCAATCGAGCTCAACAGGAGTGCGACGACCCCAAGACGCGAAAGCATTCTTAACAAACAGGATTGCCGGTTCATCGCGCACCGCCCCCTGGATTGGCCGCCGTCACCGGACGCAGCACCCGGCTGATGATCTCGGTCGCCAACCGCGCAGATTCTGCCTGGAGGGTTTCCTGCGCGGAAATCTTGTCCCGTTCGATGGCTTCGCGGGCCTGTTTGATCTGTTCCTGCGCCCGAGATCTAGCCTGGGCTACCGCCGCGGTACGAGCCTGGAGCGCAGCCTGGCGGCGAGTTTCCTGGTGACGGAAGACTGCCACCCGGGCCTCCCGCAACCGCTGCTCATACTCGGCGGTCTTAGCCTCGGCAGCGGACACATCGGCGCGCGCTTTCTCGATCGCGCCATCGGTTTTAGCCCGCCGTTCGGCCAGGATCTTGGCCAGGGGGTTGTGCACGACCACCGTATAGATTGCGTAGAGCAGCACCAGCATGATCACGGTCGGAACGGACCCGAGCAGTAATCCGCCTAGCTGTCGAAGCGTCTCTTGCATGGCTTAGCTGAATGATCCGGAAGAATGAGGGCTATAAAACCCCTAAAATTAACATCCTAGGGAGCTTGTGTCAACGCCGGGAAAGTCTTGCGGAGGTTGTAGATGGCGGATTCCTGGGAAATTTTTCCCAGCCACAGCCTAATCTTTTGCATTTTCGGGAAACAATTCTTGACTTCCCCGGATTAGGCGATACCATAGCTACATCACCTCCGATCCAATTCAGGATCGAATGGGCCGGTAGCCAAGAAAAGTCACCGCTTTTTGGCTCTCGGCCCATTTAAATTTTCAAACCAGCTTTTAGCTTTTGGCCCTCCCATTCGATTTCTGCCGCCTTTCGTAACCCTAACAAAAAGCATTATTCCTTTCATTGTCCTCCTAGCTTGCGTTTTAATTCTGGAACCCAGCCACCCCAGCAACGCGCCCGGAAGGAGTGTGGATGAATCGAACCTTGGTCCTCTTGCTGTGCCTTGTCGCCTTGATCGGGGGCTGGATAGCCTACTCCGGATTCTCAACCCCGCAAGCCTCCGCCGGCAGTCCCGGATCGCTGGCTCCCAAGATCGAGGGCAGTAGGGTTTATTTCGTCCCGATGGGATCCTTCAGCAGGGACGACCTTACCACCCTCGCCCAGTACTATCGGGACAATTACAAACTCGATGTCACGATCCTGAAAAGCATCCCAGTGGACGACGCGGTGCGCGACTCATCGCGCGGGCAGCTGATGGCAGAGAAACTGGTGGAAAGTGTTCGCGCCGGCGTACCGGAGTACACCGGCGATCCGCGCGCGATCCTCATCGGCTTCACTTCCGAAGACATCTATCCGACGTCGCAGAATTGGCAGTTCGCCTTCGGGTGGAGACTCGGCAGTTCCCACGCCGCCGTCGTTTCAACGGCACGCATGAGCCTCCATTACATCGGGCAGCCTATGGACCTCAATTTGTCCGAAACACGCCTACGCAAGATGGTCACGAAGGACATCGGCATCCTTTACTATGGCCTGCCGCAGAACCAGAATCCGAAGAGCGTTCTCTACAACGGAATTATGGGAATTGAGGAACTCGATCAAGTCGGAGAAGAATTCTGAAGTTTCTACCAATCTGCAGCGGATAGCCGGTGGCTTCTAGCCTTTCACGACAAACTCTCTTACCCGGCGCACCACCGACGCGGGCGCTTCGGTCTCCAACTCCACTACTCCGTCGCGATATTCACGGGAATAGATTCGCGACTGGGCTGCCAGCATCGCCAGCAGTTTCCCTTCTTTTTGCGGGATGCTCAGGCGCACGCGGCTCACAGGATCTTCTTCGAGTAACTGGTCGATTCGTTCCAACAGCGTCGCGATCCCGACGCCCCGCGCAGCCGAGACGTGCACCGTACGCTCATCGTCAAGCAAGGCTTCTCGTTGTTTTGGTTCGAGCAGGTCAATCTTGTTCATGACGTGCAGACGGGGCTTCTTCTCTGCTTCGAGTTCTTTGAGCACCAATTCCACTTGCGCGTCCTGCTCGGCGGTGAGCGGGCTGCCCGCGTCCGATACGTGCAACACCAGGGCCGCCTTCTGCACTTCTTCCAGCGTCGCGCGAAATGCCGACACCAGCGTATGCGGCAGATTGCGGATGAATCCCACCGTGTCGGACAGTAAGACTTTTCTACGGGAAGGGAGCTCCACTCCGCGAATGGTCGGGTCGAGCGTCGCGAACATCTGCGACGAAGCCAGGACTTCGGCTTTGGTCAGAGCGTTGAACAGCGTGGACTTTCCTGCGTTGGTGTAGCCGACAAGCGCCACGGTCGCCACCGGCACCGACTCGCGGCGCTGGCGTTGCTGCGCGCGAATGCGGCGCACGTTCTCGATCTGCTCTTTGACATGCCGGATGCGCCGGTAGATTTTCCGGCGATCGGTTTCGAGCTGCGTTTCGCCCGGTCCTCTGGTGCCGATGCCGCCGCCCAACTGCGACATCTCGACGCCTCGTCCCGCCAGTCGCGGCAGCATGTATTCCAGCTGCGCGAGTTCCACCTGCAGCTGACCTTCACGGGTCTTGGCATGGCGCGCAAAGATGTCGAGGATGAGTTGCGTACGGTCAATAACCCGCTTGTGCAGGATCCGCTCGATGTTGCGCTGCTGCGATGGAGATAAGTCGTGATCGAAAAGGATCAGGTCGGCATCGGCGGAGGCAGCCGCGCCTTCGATTTCTTCAAGCTTGCCACCGCCAATCAGCGTGGCAGGATCGGGGCGGTCGCGCTTCTGCAACACTTCTCCGACCACGACGGCACCGGCGCTGGTGGCCAGCGTGCGCAGCTCGTCGAGCGATTCTTGCGCGCTGAATTCCGGAATCGGCGGAGCCTTGGTGCCCGCAGACACGCTGGTCGCCGCGTCGCGGGATGCCTGCGCGTTCGCCGTCAGGGAGCGCTTCGCAGGATTGCGCGAGCGCACCCGTAGGTCGAGCCCGACCAGAAAAGCGCGCTCGCCGGAGTCGCGCGCATCAGTCTTTTCGGACGCACGTACGCCCCGGACAGCGCGGCGAACCGCGTCGGGCTTGCCTGATTTTTTCGATTCTGCAGAGCGCAACTGAGATGCGCCTTAGCCTTCAGTCCCGGAAGCACTGGTCGGAGGCACGGGAGATGGCACCGACGTTACCGCCGTCGGCTTTCCTTCGCCATGCGCCGCAAACGGAGCGTGCGGCACTCGCCCCATCACTACCGTGGAGATGGCGTGCTTGAAGATCAACTGTTCCTGGTTGTTGGTCTCGAGCACGACCGAGTATTTATCGAACGATCGGATTCGACCCGTCAGCTTGACCCCACTCAGCAGGTAGATCGTGATGTTGAGCTTTTCCTTACGGGCCGTGTTGAGGAACGAATCCTGGATGTTTTGCGCCGGCTTGTTCTCCATCTGCCGATCTCCTTGCAATTTGGACTTTCAAAGCTGCTGCTCCCCGCAACCCGTGGCGCGTACGGTCGCAGAGACCAGGGGGGATAAAGCCCGCGAGTGTCCGGCTGTTTGACAGTGCTCACCGCCAGCCGGGCCCCTTGGGCAACATTTTGTACCATACGGCGTCAGGCCAGACTTTTCAACCCGTTGGACGAGAAAGTTCTGCAAAAGTCCTGAGATTTTTTCGGGGCAACTTGGAGACAACAGTAACCTCGCGGAGATGATTACCCGGGTACTGACTTGAGTCACCGTCGCCACTTACAAGCAAGAATCCCGGTGCCGCTCCGAGTTGAAGAATCACTCGCTGGGTCGCTCTCGGCTTAGGGTTGGCTGCTTGGGGAACAGGCGCTCTTACTGTGACTCGAAAAAACTACGGGCCGGCGTTGTGCCGGCCCGCTTGGGAGTCCTAGAAGCTCCAGTGCATCAGCGGTGTTCTTCGTGCCCACGGTCGGAGTGTCCCTCCCTTTCGGGACGAGGCGCGTTGCCGTGTGGCCCATCATTGCCGTGCGGGGCGCGCTCTGCGTGAGGGGCGTTGTTACCGTGTGGTCCGCGATCTTCGGGACGATAGTTCCCCGGACGCGGCGCCTGTTCATGGCGCGGCTCAGGTGCCCGATTGCCGCGCGTGTCTTCGCGGGGCATGGAACGCTCGTCGCGGGGCATGGAACGCTCGTCGCGGTGCATGGAGTTCTCCGGACGCGGGACAGGCCGAGTCGCCGGACGCGCGTATGGACTTCCGGAAGAGCGTGCCGGCATCACGTGCGGTCCGTGGAATTCCCCGGGACGCGGCGTGGCTGCAATCGCCGGGCGCCCGTGATTTTCAGAAGCCAGGAACGCGCGATTGCCCGACGCCAGATGCTCGTGGTCGCGCTGCCGCTCGGTCATTTCGAAATGATGTTCGCGTTCCGCCCTCTCCTGCTCGCGCGAGGTACGCGCATCGATCCCGCCGTGCCCGCCGTTGTAGCTGACACGATTCACCGTGACGTTATTGATGACCGTCTTGTTGTAGATGTGAACGTTGGTGATGTGCACGTTGTTCACACTCCGGTTGTAGTAGAAGTGGCGGTCTCGCCAGTATCCGCCTTCATAACCGTTGCCGAAATAACCGAAGCCGTAGTTCACGCCACCGTAGAACCCGATGTGCGGTCCCCAATAGCCACCATGCCACACGTATACACCGTTGCCCCATCCCCAATAGCCAGGCGTCCACAGCAATCCAACGGACGGTGGTGTCGCCCAAGTGCCCGGTACCCAGTAATAGCCTTCGGGACCATACGCCCAGTAACCCGGCGTCCAGATATATCCGTCACCAGGGCACGGAGGCTGCGTGTACACCGGCAGCACGGGAGGAGCAATCGTGACCGACACGAAAACTCCCGCGAATGAAGAAGCAGGAATGACAAACAGAAGAGCAAGCAACAAACTACGAACAAGCTTTAGAGAGCGCATCGAGTTTCCTCCTGCCGATTGGTTCTGGTTTCCTCACGACGACTTGCTCGCGGCCAGAACGATGCAACCGGCTTGGCACAAAATCTCTACCTGGAACGGGAAATCTCTAGTGAGTACAAACCCCAAGAGAAGACGAATGTTGCTGACGCGCAGTGTGTTGATTCTAAGTCTCTAATTCGGCGCGGGCAGGAGAAAGAAGGGCAGTTTCAATTACGTTGGTAATGTGGTGCAGTAGATAACGAAGTTTCTCACATAAATTGCAAGGCCGCGAAGCTTCGTGAACTCCGCGGTCGTCAATTCGAGGTCGTTCGCCGGTCAGTACTTCCAACTCGTGAGATCGGCGCCCTTCGGGGCGGTGGCTTCCATGTGTTTCACCATCTCTGGCAAGAATCGTTGGGGGAGGGTCGAACCTGCTGGTCCAGACGAATCGCCCGCTCCCGAGTAGCAGTGCGGTTGGCGCACGCCGAAATCGAACGTGCTGTGAGAGTACGGGTCGGTCGTCGTCTCAAGAAAGTCGTGCAGCAGGTGCACCCCGCGATCGAGATACCAGGTGTCGGATTCGCCTACGTAGAAATGCAGCTTGCCAGCCAGCTTCGGACCGAGAGTTTTCCAGTCGCGCTGAATGATGGCGCTCAGGTCGTAATGCTCTTTCCAGTAGTTGGCGACGTCGTGATCGATTGTGCCCGTGAGCTTGTCGTAAATCGGCTTGGGATAACCGTCGCTACCGATGGGACTGAACGTCGCCTGCCAGATGTCGAACTGTTCCCCGGAGCGTCCGTGCGTCCCCATCACAAGTTCGTAGTGGTTGGCCTGTTCCATGGTGGCAAGCACCAGACCGTCGGCTTCTCGCTTCTCAGGTCGCGGCACGCGGCCAAAGTGTCCTTCGATGAAATACGCGTTTTTATCTTGGTAGAGATTTGTGGTGACGTAGGCGCGGAAGTCCACCACGTCGGGGCATGAGACCCAGGCGCCGTTGTACATGTCGGGATAAAAGACCTGCGAAGCAAGCGCTTCCCATCCTCCGGTCGATCCGCCGTACACGGTGCGCGCCCAGCCATCGCCGATAGCGCGAAATTTCTTTTCGATGTAAGGCAGCAATTCCTTGTTGATGGCGTCGCCGTACGGACCCTGGCTTTCGGAGTTCACGGCGTAGGAATCATCGAAGTAAGGCGTCGGATGCTGGATGGTCACGATGATCACGCGCGGCAGTCGACCGGAAGTCCAGTCCTGGTAAAACTTGTAGGCGTACTGCGCGTGCTCGAGCGGAGCGCCCTTTAGCTTTGGATCAGGCGGCTCGGTGCGGAACCCATTCGGCAGGAACAAATCGCGGTGAAAGTGATCCTGCTCGACCACCACCGGATAGTGTGCTTGCGGATGTTCATCGTAGCCATCGGGCAGCAACACGATCGCGCCGAGATACGTTGGGCGTCCCCAGAACTTGGTGAGCAGGTCGCTCTGGAAATGGATCCGCTTGACCCACTTGTTCTCGGAAACGGGTTCGCCCAGGCCACGTCCCCAGTCCAGAACGCTGTCGACTGCAGCGAGCTCTTTTTCGATCGGCGGAATCCTTTCCGTGAGCGAGATTCGAATGACCTGGTTGGATTTCGGGTCGAGATGCATCTTCTGTGGACGGCTGTAGAGGTTGCCGGGCTTGGTTTGCCAGTGCGAACCTTCGCCTTTGTCGGGCGGCAGCTTCACCGTCTGCCCGCTGGAGAGATGGAACGTCTCGTAGATATTGATGAGCCCCTGCACGTAGTAGTCGCCCGCGGGGATGTCGGCGAGACTGCGCGTGGGATAGCCGAAGGTCTTGGCGTCGACTACGGCCGGGGTATCGGGCGCGAGGCCGTCGATATCAAGACCGAATGCTTGCTGCGATTCGGCAAAGTCTTCGGCGATCTGGAAGCGGGGGTCTTCGTGGTCGTTCATGGAGATCAGCAGGAAGACGTGGCCGTCGAGGGGAGCGGCACTGGCGGACTTAGGGAAGGAAACCTCGAAACGCAGCCCAGAAGATTGAGCGAACGATGCACCCGCCAACGTGACTACGGCAAGAAGAAAACACCCACGAAGCAATCGCATGGTCACATGGCCCTCCCCGCGAACGATGTTGATACCAGCCCGAGGCCAAGGGGGTCAAGTTGCGTGCCGTGGTGAGAGCCGGAAAAAGCCTTTAACCGCAAAGTTCGCGAAGACAATCCGCGAAGCTCGCTAAGATTAAAGAGAGCTTTCTTTGCGACCTTGGCGGCTTGTCTTTGCGGCCTTTGCGGTTAAAAGCTTTTTGGCGGTACTTGCCTGTGCGCACCTGGAAAGCGCACGATTGACACTCGCATGGCAAACATTCTCTATGGCGTGAACGGCGAAGGCTCGGGACACTCGAGCCGCGCACGCGAAGTCATCGCCCATCTAGAAGAGCAAGGGCACCGCGTTCACGTGGCGTCGTTCGACCGCGGCTACCGCAATCTCAAGGACGACTTCGACGTCACCGAGATCGATGGGCTGCGCCTCGCCTATGTCGAGAACCGCGTGCGCTATCGCAAGACCGTCCTGCGCAACCTGATCCACCTGCCCAAAACGGCGCGGACGGTACACGATTTGGGGAAGAAGGCGGCCGATTGGGACCTCGACCTGGTGATCACGGACTATGAGCCCGTCACCTGCCACGTCGGACACAAACTCAAGCTGCCCATCATCGCGATCGACAACCAGCACCTGCTGACCGACGCTGAAATCAGCTATCCGCGAGAGTACCGGAAGGAAGCGGCAGCCGCGAAACTGGTAACGCGGCTGATGACGCCTCGGGCGGACGCGTACTTGGTCATTTCGTTTTTCAAGGCGCGACTGACGAAGAAAACGACCTTTTTGTTTCCGCCCATCCTGCGCGCGGAAGTCTTGCGAACGCGTCCGACCAAGGGCGACGCGGTGCTGGTGTATGTGACCTCGAATGCTGCGGATTTACTGCCCGTGCTTCGCTCTGTCCGGCAGAAATTCATCTGCTACGGCTTTGACCGCGAGGGAACGGAGGGCAACCTCGATTTCCGCAAGCCTTCGATCGACGGATTTCTGCGGGATCTCGCAAACTGCCCAGCGATCGTGGCGAACGCTGGATTTTCTCTCATCAGCGAAGCGTTATACCTAGGCAAGCCCTACCTGGCTTGGCCGGTGAAACGGCAGTTCGAGCAGGTGTTCAATGCGTACTACATCGGCCAGATGGAGTACGGGGCGTACTGGGACGATCTGAATAAGGAGCGCGTCGAGTCGTTCCTCTTTAATCTCGAGGGGTATCGCGAAAAATTGGCGGGATATGAGCGAGCCGATAATTCCGCTTTGTTCGCTAAGCTCGATGAGTTGATTGCTGGCTTCACGCGGTGATAACAAAATCTTAAAACGCAGAGGACGCAGAGAACTGCCGCAGAGTTCGCAGAGAGAAGCATTCATTTCTGCTCGCGTTTGCACCCCTCTCTTTGGTCCGCTATAGTTTTTGGGTATGTATAGCGACTTCCACGCGACCGACCGCTGGTCCAAGAAGAAGGTTCACTGCATTTACCAAGCGTTGATTGTCGCGATTGCGACGCGGCACGCCGATGCCATCGACATCAAGTTTCTCGTGGATGGGCGGCCGGTTTGGGTTGCACTGCCGCATCCGGCGTGGGTTGAGTACCAGAAACGGACCGGCAAAATCATCACCGACCCGGCTGCGATCGAGATCGCCGGACACTATCTGAAGACGGCGCTCGAGTCGGGTGAAGGTGTGGGTCGCGAAATGTATTCGCTGACGGTCGACCAGACGTTGCAGCATCTCGACGGCGTGGTAGCGGACGCCGAGAATTCAGCGGTTCCTTCTCCCTAAACACTTCGCCCGGGAAACCGACCGTTCGGAAGTGCCTACGAAGCTTTTGCATCACAATGAGTTGTGCCGTTGACTGCACTGTGCAGAAGTGACGTATCCGACCCGCCTTACTCTGTCAGGCCAATTTGATTTGGACTCCTCCTGCCCAATGAGCGAGAATACTAAGTTTGCCGAATCAGGATGCAGCCTGGCGCCTGTCGTGATTTCATCATCCTGCCAGGTGTTTCACGCCGCTTCTAATTAATTCCGCTGCAAGCGCGGCGCGTTGCGAAAGCCCGTCCGGTTTGCGGAGACGCTCTTATGTCCAGTGTTACGGTCGAAGTAGAAACATCCCGCGGCGAAAATCACAAGCAACTGATCCGATGGGTGGATGAGGCGGCGCAGATGTGCAAGCCGGAACGTGTCCACTGGTGCGACGGATCGCGCGAAGAATACCAGTCGATGCTGCGGTTGATGGTGCTCTCAGGCACCGCCACTTCTCTTGATGAGGAGAAGCGCCCTAACAGCGTGCTAGTGCGTTCGAACCCCGCGGATGTAGCGCGGGTGGAGGATCGGACCTTCATCTGCGCACGCACAAAGGAAGAAGCGGGCCCGACCAACAACTGGGAAGATCCCGCAAAGATGCAGCAGAAGTTGCGTGGCCTCTTTGCCGGCTCGATGGCGGGCCGCACAATGTACGTCATCCCGTACAGCATGGGTCCAATTGGTTCGCCGATCGCGAAGATCGGCGTGGAAATCACGGACTCGCCCTATGTCGTGGCGAGTATGCACATCATGGCGCGCGTGGGCACGCGCGTGCTCGATGCGCTGGGCGAGCACGGGGAGTTTGTGCGTGGTCTGCATTCGGTTGGCGCCCCGCTTGGGCCAACGGATCCTGACTCCACCTGGCCTTGTAACGCCGACCAGAAATATATCTGCCACTTCCCGGAGACGCGCGAGATCTGGTCCTACGGCTCGGGCTATGGCGGAAACGCACTGCTGGGGAAGAAATGCCATGCGCTGCGCATTGCCTCTGTGCAGGCGCGCGATGAAGGCTGGATGGCGGAGCACATGCTCATCCTGAAAATGACGGACCCGTCGGGACAGGTCAAGTACATGACGGGCGCGTTCCCTTCCGCGTGCGGCAAGACCAACCTGTCGATGCTGATTCCTACCATCCCTGGATGGAAAGTGGAGACGATTGGTGACGATATCGCGTGGATGAAATTTGGCGCCGACGGGCGACTCTACGCCATCAACCCGGAGTACGGATTCTTCGGCGTGGCTCCTGGCACGAACCGCAAGTCCAACCGCAATGCCCTGCTCGCGGCCATGAAGAACTCGATCTTCACCAACTGCGCCATCACGCCCGAAGGTGACATCTGGTGGGAAGGTTTGACCGAAGAGAAACCGGGGCAACTGGTCGACTGGCTGCGGCGGCCCTGGACCCCGGCTTCGGGGAGAAAGGCGGCGCATCCGAATTCGCGTTTCACGACTCCAGCGGCGCAGTGCCCTTGCATCGCACCTGAGTGGGAAGATCCGAAAGGCGTGCCGATTGACGCGATCCTGTTCGGAGGAAGGCGAGCGGGAATCGTGCCGCTGGTGACGGAGGCATTCAACTGGCAGCACGGAACGTTTCTGGGAGCAACCGCGAGCAGCGAGACGACAGCCGCCGCGGCGGGCAAAGTCGGGCAGTTGCGGCGCGATCCCATGGCGATGCTGCCCTTCTGTGGATACCACATGGGCGACTACTTCGCGCACTGGCTGGAGATCGGCAAGAAGTCCAGTGCGGAGAAGCTTCCCAAGATTTTCTACGTCAACTGGTTCCGTACCGACGAGAACGGCCGGTTCCTGTGGCCCGGCTACGGCGAAAACAGCCGGGTGCTGAAGTGGATTTTTGAGCGTTGCGACAAGCAAGTGAACGCGGTGGACACCCCCATCGGCAGGTTGCCGGCTCCGTCGGATCTGGATCGAGCGGGCCTGGAGATGCCACCAGCGAACCTTGACAGATTGCTCAGCGTGGACATCGACGGGTGGAGAGCCGAGATTCCGCTGATCGAAAAACACTTCGCCCAGTTCGGCGATCACTTGCCGCAGGGGTTACGCGATGAGGTGAAGAACCTCGCGGCCCGGTTGGAGAAGAAATAGATCTTGTTCTGCGAGTGAGGCCCGGCTTTGCACCGGGCCTTTTTGCGCCTTCACGCTTTCTTCAGTTTGCGACTCAGCCAGATCAGGATGACCGCACCGACGGTGGCAATCACGATTTCAGGAATGATGCCGCCTGAGGAAAACAATCCGAACAGGTGAAACAGAAATCCGCCGACGACGGCCCCGGCGATTCCCAGCAGGATGTCGATGACAGGACCGTATCCGCCGGTACCCATGATCTTTCCGGCCGCCCAACCCGCAATGAGGCCCACGATAATTACCCAGAGAAGCCACATAATTTGGCATACCTCCCGTTAAGCGCACCCTTCTTGCGATGCAGTGCGGCAGGGTATGGCGACGGTTTGCAACCTGTCAAGCGAACGGGAGCACCGGCGAGCCGCGAGGAAAAAGTGTTTAGAATGGCGGCGACATGTTCTCGCGCAAAATTCGGGTGGAGTACGAAGAAAACGGTGCTCGCCACGCATGCCCGTTGAAATGGATGGATAGCTTCAGCATGCGAAACTTCACGAATGCCAGCGTCTTTGACGACACTCTCCCCGCCTCTGATGGACTTATTGAAATCGGCGCCAAAGTCCCCATCGACTCGCTACGCGAGGCGATGGAGGACTGGTTCCGGCGCAAAAGTTACCTACCCCCGAGTGCAAAACTCCTCGTTACTGAGTTGTAACGTCTGCGAACATGCACCCGAGAAATCCAGAAGTACGTCTCATTCGTCCGCATCGTGAGGGCAGCTTGACGCGCGACACGGCGAAATTTCCGCCTGGCAGTCGGTAGGCCAGCGCCACCCAACCACTCGGTTGTGCAGTGTTCCGCGGCAGATGGAACCGCGGATGCAATGGTCTCGGGCAACGATGGAACGATCTGGCCGCGAGCGTGCCAGCTTCGCTCCTATTCTGAATAGTTTCGCTCCCAGGTAGAGCGGAGGAGGTTGTGTGAGAGAAGAATCACGGACAGCGCAGGAAGTGGATCTGGACTGGAACGCGATTCTCGGCATGATGGCGTTGATGCTCGTGAGCTTCGGGCTTTATGGCGCCGCGGTCGGTATGTACTTCACGCTGACAAGCTAGTGCGCGCAAAACCAGGCGCCCCACAGTTTGACAGCGCTCGACAAAAACAAAGGCTCCGGCGGGCGCCGGAGCCTTTTCACCCAGACTCGGTTCCTTACAGAGGCCGGACGTTCTCGGCCTGCAGACCCTTGGGGCCCTTCGTCACCTGAAACTCCACGCTCTGGCCTTCCTGCAAGCTGCGGAAACCGCCGGCCTGAATCGCGGAGAAGTGCACGAAAACATCCTCGCCGCTCTGGCGGCTGATGAATCCGTAACCCTTGGCATCGTTAAACCACTTCACTGTTCCTTGTTCCATATATCGTTTGTGCAAATACCTTTCGGTGAATTTTTACGCTGAATGCGAGTCGGAGGGTACTGCAGGGCAGGTACCAGCTGGTGAAGCTTGAACTGCTCACAACCGATTCTGATCAAACGCGACCAAAAAGTAACAGAAACAGGCGCTTTTCGCTATCAAATTTCAAAAAAACTCCTTCTCTCGGCCGGCTGGACTGAACTGGCTTCGGATTCCCTTCCTGCTAAACACAGGTTCGCAATCGTTTCGGCGATTTTGGCGTCCGGCGGCCGGAGCGGCTTCGTCGTGTTTCCGGCATATTGGGGTATAGTAGTGAGGAGACTTAACCACGAAGACCAATTTCGCTGCATCATTTTTGCGCCTTCGCGATTGAGAACCACACGGAAAGAAGGCGCGTCCCATGACAATGTGGCGGCCCGACAAAGGCTGAAGACTGCTGACACCGAGCCGCGCTTGCCCTGCGCTCCCTTGGACAAACTGAACCTGGGCTGGAGGAGATCATGTCCGGAATTAACGGCGACAAGTCGAGGTTCCATCGTCTGCGCAAGCAGAAGATCCAACGGCGAATGCGCAACCGGGTGATGTACGCCCAGATCAACCTGAACCAGTCGGAAGGAAGTTCATCAAAGACGTCGGCCAACGAGTCATCCGCCGGCAAGAGAAACGACGCGGCCCGTGAATAGGGCTCCGGGGAACGGCTCAGTCGCGGCGCGCAAGAAGAGGATTCTGCTCATCGACAGCTATGCAACCAAGCGCGACCTGCGCGCCAAGATTCTGCGCAAGCTGGGCGTCGAAGTGGACTGTGCGTCTGATATCAGCGAAGCACGTTCGTTGTGGCAGGCCGACTCCTACAACCTGGTGCTCATGGACGTGAAGCGCGAACCACGCAACGTGGAAGACTTCTGCAGTGAAATGGCCAGCGCCAAGCCTCCGCAGCGCATGGCGTTCCTGGTGGGCAAGCCCGAGTATCTTGGGAAACTCCCGGGAGTTGCGGATGATCTCTATCGAGACCCTACCCGGAACGGGTTGTGGAGTGAGATGGTAGCATCGTTGTTCACGAGCGCTTGCGAGTTGCTTCCGCAGCGGTACGGATTCCTGGAAGCCTCTTGGCGTATCGCAGCTACTCGGTCGTTGAAAGATCCACGACAGAAAAGCGCAGCCACCGATTCTGCAGTTCCCGCCGACTACGTCTCGCAGGGTTATTGGCATGACGCTCTGCGCCGACACGCCGCCCCCGCGATCGAAGCTCCGGAAGCGGCCATCCCCCAATTAGCCAACAGCGAAACCGATCTGCAACCTGAGGAAGCCTGATGAAAAACCTGTTTGTAGGCAACATCCCGCACAGCACCACCGAGGGCGAACTTCGCCCCCTGTTCGAAGCGCACGGCGCCGTGGAACGGGTCAGCATAGTCACGGATCGTGAGACCGGACGTTCGCGCGGTTTTGCGTTCGTGGAAATGACGGATGCCGACGCCGCCGGCAAAGCGATTGCCGCGCTCGACGGCAGCGATTTGGGAGGACGCCCGATGAAAGTCAACGAAGCGCGTCCCAAAGAGAAGAGCAGCGGCCCGCCGCGCGGCGGACGCTTCGGAGGAGGCGGCGGCCGCGGCGGCCGTGATGGCGGTGGTGGACGCGATGACTATCGCGGACACGCGCGCCAGCCTCGCGAACCGCGCTGGTAAGTAGCCCTAAACGTAACGAAGAGCAAGCATGAATTCGACGGACCACGTTCGGTCCAGAGCACAAGTGTGCCCTTGGAGGTATTGATGGGAGGAAGAGGCAGATCCAGTTTCACCAAGCGCCAGAAAGAGCGCTCGCGGCAAGACAAGCAGCGCGAAAAAGCCGAGCGCAAGACCCAACGCAAGCAGGAAAAGTCAGGAGAAGGCGGCGGAGTGGATACCGATCTCGAAGTCTTGGTCGACCACTCGAGCGATCCGTTTGCCAGGAATCTGGGAGAGAACTTCCTGACGGATGCGGATCAGGACGAGTAGAAGCTATCGCGGGGAACAGTGCTCATCACTTGTTCCCCGCAATACTTTGCGCCCTACTTGTCGTAGTGCAGCACGGAGTAGACGTCGTACGGCTTGAGTTTGTCGCGGCCCTTCAGGAAGTCCAGCTCGACCACGAAGGCCAAGCCCGCGATGTCGGCCCCGAGCTTTGTTGCTAGCTTGGCGGTCGCTTCAGCAGTACCGCCAGTAGCCAGCAGATCGTCAACGATCAGCACGCGCTGGCCTTTTTCGATGGCATCCTCGTGGACTTCGAGGACATTGCTGCCATATTCCAGATCGTACTCGACGCGGGTGGTCGCGGCCGGTAACTTCCCGGGCTTGCGTACAGGTACAAATCCAGCGCTCAGGCGATAAGCCAAGGCTGGTCCGAAGATAAAGCCACGGGCTTCCATGCCGAGAATCAGGTCGATTCCCTTCCCGATATAGCGCTCGGCAAGCACATCGATCAGGGTCGCGTACCCGGCTTTGTCTTTCAGCAGCGTGGTGATGTCGTAAAACAGAATTCCCTTTTTCGGGAAATCGGGCACTTCGCGGATCAGCTTCTTGAGTTGGTCGGAATTCATGCCCGACTTGGACATTTACCAGGCTCCTTCAATACGAAAAGTTTTGAGACCTTGCGACAGCGGAACTTCCGAAACATCGACATGATCGACCCGCGCCGCCCGCGGGCCTTGCATGAGCTGCCCGTGCAGATTGTTGATCTGCTCGCGCGTTCCCTGCGCGAAAACTTCGACGGCGCCATTGGTGTTGTTGCGCACCCAGCCGGCGATGCCCAGGATGTGCGCTTGCCGTTCGACAAACCACCGGAAGCCGACACCCTGAACGCGGCCACGAACCATGAAACGGCGGGCTTGAATGGACGTTGAGTCTCGATCGGAAACCATAAAGCTTCGGCAGCGGGCTTCGAGCGTGCAAAACCAGACCAAGGGAACCAACGCTAGAACTTGACCAATTCGGAGCTAGAGAAAGCGCTTGCTCGCAGCTCGTGCCTCCCTAGCTCGTTTACGCCCTCGACAAATAAGTTCCCTCGGCCGTGTCCACCTTGATCTTCTCGCCTTCATTGATAAACGGCGGCACCTGCACAATCAAGCCAGTCTCGGTCTTGGCAGGCTTGGTCACGCTGGACGCGGTCGCGCTCTTCAGGCCGGGCTCGGTCTCCACGATCGTCAAAATCACGGTTTGCGGCAGCTCGATTCCCACCGCTTTGCCGTCGAAGAATTCCACCTTGATCTGCAGGTTCGAGGTCAGGTACTCGACCGCATCGCCCAGAGTATCGCGCGTCAGATGCGTCTGCTCGTAGTTCTCGGTGTTCATGAAGTAGTAGTCGTCGCCGTCGTTGTAGAGGAACTCCATGTTGATTTCGTCGACGGTGATCTTCTCGATGGGGTCAGGCGAACGGAAACGGTGCTCAAACATCGCTCCCGTGCGCAGGTTGCGCAGCTTCGCCTGGATGAAGGCGCGCAGGTTGCCCGGGGTACGGTGCTCGACCGAGAACACCGAGTGCAGATCGTTATTGTGCTTGATGATCATGCCGGGGCGAAGTTGGGTGGCAGGAATCGACATGCGGCTGAAAGTCTCCTCAAAAATTGCGATCGTTGGGACCGGCGAAGCGGGGACGAGCCACTGGCTCACCGGGCACGGGGATCAAACGCCTTAGTTTACACGGAGATGGCACTACCTCCAAACTGCGGGGACGGTCCGTCGGGAATCCACCCTAGAGCGCTCGGGCCAGGGAATACAATAAAGTAGAAATTCAACATTTCATGGATTCCACCACGAGGAGATGTCTTTATGCGGATTGGCAAATATGAGTCGTCGAGCAAGAGCAATGTCGGCACAGCCGTCACGTTTTTGATGATCGGAGTCGGCGCCGGCGCTCTGATCGCGCTGATGCTCGCCCCGAAGACTGGCAAGCAGATGCGAAAAGACCTGCGCAAGCGTTACGATGACGCGCGCGACACATTGCAGGATTGGTCCGAGGAAGCCATTGATCGCGTGAACGACATCGCCGACAAAAGCAGCGACTGGGCCGACGAACTGCGGGACCTGGCCCGGGAAAAGGCCGCGCCCATCGCGAAGGCGATCAAGCGTGACTGAAAATCGGGTGTTGGGTCTTAGGCGTTAGGTCTTAGGCTTTGGGTCTTGGAAAAATACATCGGGTATTGGGTTTTAGGTTTGGATCTTGGATTTCCCAAGACCTATGACCTAACACCCAAGACCCGATTCTTTCTAGTGGAAGATCGAAGAGAAGAACCCCTTCACTTTTCCAAAAAATCCGCGATGTACCTTTTCTGGCTCGGGCTTCTGAGCCACGGCCTTTGGTTGCGGAGCCGGTGCGGGCGTTGGCGTCGGAGCAGTGTTCGGCTTCGCTGGAGAACCGGGCGGCATGTTCGAAGCCGTCGTGGTGGTGCGCGCGCGATCGGAGCCTCGGAAGACCAAAGGCGCTTCGATCTGGACGTGCAGATCTTCTTTCTTTGCCCGCGCGGGAGCGGCGGCTTCCGGAGCCACGGCAGCGGCGCGCTGCGTTTGCGATCCGGCGGGGCCGGCCATCGCAGGCCGCGAGGCAGTCGGCAGCGGCGGCAACATCGGATCGATCGATGCACGCGACGATGCCCGCACTGCGACGACGGCAACTGCAGGTTTGGCGGCAGGTTCGCTTCGGCTACCTGCGTTGGCTCAGGCTGTGTGGAAGCGCGCATCACCGGCGGTGGCGGGGCGGCGCATCCGCAATCGAATGGAACGTCATTGCTGACGCGGTCGATGCGTCCTTCATGAAAGACCACCTGCTCGGTCGGTTTCACCTGGTAAGTGCGGTCTCCCATCAATTCTGAAACCAGCATCGACGCGGTATTGCCAAGCAGGGCGCGCACGCAGGTGTCGCCGTGCGAGTTGGTGCTGATCGCGTAATCGAAGTCGCCGGGCCCGGCCAGCAGCATCCGGAAGTCAGGCGTCAGCACGGCGTCGGAGCCGGCATCGATGTGGTAGTGCGTCTCGAGCGTGCCGGTGCTCATCCCGAACATCAGTTCCTGGCCGCTCTTGGATGCGGTCACCGAAACAGTGCTATTGGGGCAGACGTGCAGTTCCCCACCGCGCGCGATGTGCAAGACGGCAGTTTCGGTGCTGGCCGTCACTGACGAACCCGATCCGATTCGGCTACCGACGATCACCGCGGATCCCGCGCCGTTCGAAGAGACGGGCACGACTGCTGGCTTGGCCGCGGCTGAGAACGTCGGAACGGTCGCAGGTTGCGCGGGCGCCGGCGGCGGCACGGCCTTGGCGGCGGCAGGATCCTCTGCAGGCTTCAGGCGAATCGTGAGCCGGTTTCCGGCAGCATCCCACGTGTAGGGTCTGGCTTCCGTCAGGTCCACGGTCACGCGCGTTACCGGAGGCGCCTCCTGGAACTGGTCCACGTGAAGCTCGGTGAACTGGGCTCCCTTGGCCACGAGGAATCTTTCTTTGACTGCGACATTTGCGTTGGGCAGATCGATGACGAGTCGCGGCGGATGGTTCAAGGTCTGAATCGCGGGCGCGATCGCGCGGCTGTTAACGATCTCAATGATGCTGCCGGTTTTGTCGCGTCCGATCTTTACGCTCTTCACCAGTGCCGGGGCCTGGCGAGGTGGCGGACGCCGCGGGTGCAGCCGGCACTGTGGAGGGAGCGTTCGCGGGAGCCTGCGTCGGAGGCACCGGAACTTGAGCCTGATTTACTGGAGCTTGCGTTGGCGGTACGGGAGCCTGCGTCGCGGGCGCGGTCTGATCGGGGTCGTTGATGCCGTCGCAGGTTGGGCGTGCCGGCGGCATCGGATGCCGCAGCACCCTGGCGCGCCGCGTTGCGACGGGCAGCTTCCTGCTGAATCATCTGCCGAATGGCTGCCGATCGCGATGCCGGTGGCTGCCCCGGCTGCGTGTCAGGATTTTGGGCGTACGCGCCACCGCTCAGCAGCGCACACCCGGCGCCAAGCGACAGCGTTAGGATCAGGTTTGTAGCAGATCGCGGCAAGACTCCACCCCGCCCAGCCTACGTGCTGGGCTCACAATATCATCGTCAGTCAAAATCGAGAAAGCGCGGGGGAAATCGGCTTCCGCGGATTATGCCTCGGATAGGAATTCGTATTCATCAATCACGGCAGCGACGGCCATTTTGCCGTTGGGCGCTTCATCATCGAGACGCACCACCGTGCCTTTGCATCGAACCCGAATGCTCTCGGTGAGGGTTATCTCGGCCGGGAGAGTTAAAGTGAACTCAATCGGAGACCCGGTAGCGATCGGCGAATCCACGTAAAACGAAATCCCTCTTGCACTTACATCGCGGGTTTGCGCGGATCGTTCCTGGGTTCCATTTTCGGCATAGGTCACAGCTACCGGCAACCGCAGTGCAAATCGCCGCGTCGCCCGCTTTTCCTGCTGGGCCTCAGCCATGAATTGCCTCCGAAAAAGCTGAGTTAGCATGGCGTGCGGGGCTATTGCTGTCAAGACCACTTCTGGGGGATATCCGGCCGGCTTGGGGAAGGAACCGTCATGGCCTCAACGACTTCGGCGTGGAATCCCAGGCCCGGCGCGCTGGACGGGGCATTCGCCGCAGCCCATTCTTTCGGCTAGACTGGGTAAAAGGCGCTTTTATGGTCTTCGTTCTCGACAATTACGACTCCTTCACCTACAACCTCGTGCAATACATCGGGGAGTTGGGGGCGGAGGTTGAGGTTCGCCGCAACGATCAGGTAACGGTTGAGGAAGTCGAGGCGCTCCGCCCGGAGCGCATTTTGGTTTCGCCCGGACCCTGTACGCCTTCGGAGGCAGGGATCAGCGTGGCGTTGATTCGTCACTTCGCGGGAAGAGTGCCGGTGCTTGGGGTTTGCCTCGGACATCAGGCGCTCGGCGAGGCATTTGGAGGAACGATCGTTCGCGCTAAGAACCTTATGCATGGCAAGACCAGCCGCGTGCAGCATGACGGGATGACGGTTTTTCGCGGATTGACTTCCCCGATGACAGCTACCCGCTACCACTCACTCATTGTTTCCGAAGACAATCTGCCGGCCGAGCTCGAAGTCAGCGCGCACACCATCGAGAGCGACGGCACGCGGGTCATCATGGGCTTGCGGCACCGGAAATTCCCCCTCGAAGGAGTGCAGTTCCATCCCGAAAGCGTGCTTACCGACCAGGGGAAGATGCTGGTTAAGAACTTCCTCGCCCTGTAGTTAGTCCGCCCCCACGGTACATAGTCCTTCGCATCGCTCAGGATGACAAGGCTAGAGTATTGTTTATCGTACCGTGGTATATTGGTACCATGGTACCTACAAATCCACTCAGTATTGAACGGGTGCAGACCGGCGTGCGTATGGAGAAACGGCTGCTGAAGGTATTGAAGGCCTTCGCGGACTATCACGACCTGACCCTGGGTGACTTGCTGGAGGGGATCGTGTTGCATGCCTTTGACGGGAAGTGTCCCTTCAGCCAGGATTCGCTGCGGCGCATTCGCGAGTTGAAGAAATTCTACGGGCTGGACCTCGACGCAAGTGCAAGTCAC
Organism: uncultured Acidobacteriota bacterium; assembly: GCA_963745435.1. Classification (GTDB taxonomy): domain Bacteria; phylum Acidobacteriota; class Terriglobia; order Terriglobales; family Acidobacteriaceae; genus Gp1-AA133. Next base: position 202,213 of record CAVUXK010000021.1, read on the forward strand.
AAACTCACGGAAGGCAAAGCCGCGGCGAGTGCGGCGAAGCGCAAGTCCAAGTGACCGCATCGCGGACAGCATTTGCAATCCGCTGCCTGCACTGGACGGTGGGATTGGTTGTGCTGCTGGAATCCTGCCGAACGTTCTACGCGGCTTACTACGCTCTGGGCGGAACCGGCCACGCCGGCATTCTGCACTCGGTGCGGTTGTTTCTTTCCGGAGCCGAATTCATCGCAGGTCTTCTGTTTCTCGTGCCGCTCACGACGCTTATGGGTGGGTACATGCTGCTAGCGATCTTTGGGTTGGCCATAGTCATTCACGGGCTGCACGGAGAATTCCGCGGACTCGAGATTCTGGTGCTTTACGGAGTCGCGGTATGGGTAATCCTGGCGGCCCGGAAGGATGCTGCGATCACTGCTGAGGAATAGTGACCGGCGCCGAAAATGCTCTTAACCGCAAAGGACGCAAAGGGAGCCGCTAAGGACGCGAAGACCAGCTTGGTTGATTTCCTGGCGAGCTTTGCAGAATTTCTTTGCGAACTCTGCGGTTAAAGGCTTTGCCTCAAAGTAGTGGAAGCAAGTTCACGTTGCGTCGTCAAGTTCACGTTGCATCGTTTAGTACACGAGCAGGCGTCCGGCTAGCAGCAACGACAAGATGATGGCGGCGATGCTGTTGACGCGGACCATCCGGTAGCTGGCGGGCCAGGGAAACATCAGGACGTCAAAGATCGGTCGGAATTTCTCGGGCCAGAACAGGCCCGCCATTCCGAAAATCAGAGAAAAGTTCGCGATTAAAAAGACGTCTACGTTCTTCATTATTTCCGGCTGCACTTCCTACGCCTCTCTTATTAAAAATAAATCCAGCCGTGGAAGCATCTTACGAAGGTAACGAGCGCAGCAAGCGCGGGTCCACCCCGCGAATTCACGCCGCTAACCTCCTTGCCTGGCAATTTCCACCGCCCGCAACACAGCCTGGGCCTTGTTCACGGTTTCCTGGAACTCTTTTTCAGGATCGGAATCCGCCACGATGCCGCCGCCCGCCTGCAGGTAGGCGTGCTTCCCTTTCATGAACATGGTGCGGATCGTGATGCAGGAGTCGATGTTGCCCGCAAAGTCTGCGTAGAGCACGGATCCGCCATAGACGCCGCGACGCGTCGGTTCAAGCTCTTCGATGATCTGCATGGCGCGCACCTTGGGCGCGCCGCTCAGCGTGCCCGCGGGAAAGCAGGCCGCAAACGCATCGATCGCATCGAGGTCGGGACGAAGCTTGCCTTCGAGCGCCGAGACCAGGTGCATCACGTGGGAGTAGCGCTCGACGTACATCAGGTCTTTTACTTTCACCGATCCGTACTCGCTCACGCGGCCCAGGTCGTTGCGTCCCAAGTCCACCAGCATGACGTGCTCGGCACGTTCTTTTTCGTCGCCGCGCATTTGCTGCTCGAGCGCGTGGTCCTCGGTCTCATCTCTGCCCCGCGGATGCGTGCCGGCGATTGGTCGGTATTCCAGTTTGCGATCGGTCACGCGTACCAGCATTTCGGGCGAAGAACCCAGCACATGCATGTCTCCCATGCGCAAGAAATACAGGTAAGGCGATGGATTCACCGTGCGCAGGGCGCGGTAGAGATCAAAAGGCGGGACTTCAGGCTCGAAGTCGAGCCGCCGCGAAAGCACGACCTGGAAGATGTCACCGGCGGCGATGTATTCCTTCGCCCGCTCAACATTCTTCATGTGCCTCTCGCGGCTGATGCCGCTGTGCACCTTGAGCGGTCCCTTTTTCTTTTGGGACTTCTTCCACGCAGCCGGCCGCAACCCGGCCGCAAGACGCTTCTCGATGGCCGCAATGTCTTTCAGCGCGCGATCGTAGGCCCGCTTGGGAGATTCCGTCGCCACATCGGCGGCGGCGACGATGTGGATCTGGTGACGCAGGTGATCGAAGACCAGCAGGCGATCGAAGAACATCAGCACGCAGTCGGGGACCGGAACATCGGCCTTCGCATGTTCGCCGATCGATTCAAGGCGGCGCACGACGTCGTAGGCGAAGTATCCGACAGCGCCCGAGGTGAAGGGCGGCAGTCCCGGATAGTGCGCGGGGCGATGGGAGCGCAGCAGTTCCTTGATGGTCGCGAAGACATCGCCGGTGCGGCGTTGGCGCAGCTTGCCGCGTTCGATGTGGATCTCGTCGCCCTGCGCCCACAGCTTCATGTAAGGGCGCGCGCCCACGAAGGTGTAGCGGCCGATGTGCTCGCCGCGCTCGACCGATTCGAGCAAAAAGGAATGCGGCTCGTCGGCCGCGACCGCCAGGAAGGCGGAGACCGGCGTCAGCAGGTCGGCGCTCACCGTCTTGACGACCGGCACTAAGGTCGCCTCCCGCGCCAGGCGCGAGAACTCCTTGAAGTCAGGCTGCAGCATGATGGTCTTCCGGCGCCGAAGGGGGAGCAGTTTGGCCGTCCGGAGAGTATTTGGATTATATGGGATTAGGCACACCTCCGAAGTTGTAGCGAAAGATTCTTGACAAGAAATTAACGCCGAATTTCACCGCCGAGAGCGCCGAGAAAACATTGATTAGGTTGGCTCTCCCTCCACTCCTTCGCTTAACCTCGGCGCGTTCGGCGATAAAACCCTCGGCTTTGGACTACACCTCCGTCACCTTCGGAACCAGCGAAACAATTGACGGGGAACTGGCAGCGTCGGAAGATTATGATTCAGCTCAAAGTCCACAGAACGGGGGAGTATGCGGGTCAAGTTCTGGGGAGTGCGCGGGTCAACGCCCACCCCCCAAGCCGGGAACTTGCGCTATGGAGGCAACACCTCGTGCGTCGAGGTCCGGCACGAGAACAGCCGCTATGTCTTCGACTGCGGCACCGGCTTCCGCACGCTCGGTCAGCAATTGGAGAGCGTAGCCAACGGCCAGCCGATCCGCGCGCATATCTTCGTCTCGCATTTTCACTGGGACCACATTCAAGGCATTCCTTTCTTCCGCCCGCTTTATGAGAACCCCGCGAACCAGTTTGCATTTCACTCCTCGAAGCGAACCCGAACACTGCAACGTGTGATGGAAGAGCAGATGGCCTCGCCCTACTTTCCGGTGAACACCAGCGAAATGAAGGCGGAGCGCAGTTTCTACGACATGGAGGAAGGCCAGGCGCAGGTCGATACAGCCAGCGTCCAAGCGCTCTGGCTGAATCATCCGCAGGGTTGCATGGGCTTCCGTCTGGAAACCAAAGACGGCATCCTGGTCTATGCGACCGACAACGAGCCGGGCGACGAAGTCTTCGACAAGAACGTGCGCAAGCTTGCCGAGGGTGCCGACGTCCTGATCTACGACTCGCAGTACCTGCCCGAGGAATACGCCGCCAGACGACGCGGTTGGGGGCATAGCCACTGGCGTGAAGCGGTGAACATCGTGATGGAAAGCGGCGCCAAGGAACTGGTGCTGTTTCATCATGATCCGGACCATGACGATGAATTGATCGACAAGGTTGTAAAGGAAGCGCGGGACCACTATCCGCGCGTACGGGCTGCCGCCGAGGGCATGGAGATCAAAATTCAGCGCTGATTCTGGATCCCTTGCGCGTTACCTATCGGTTAACCCTTTGGCTTGCCACCTTGCCCCCTGCCCCATATACTGCTCGATTTGTGCGCAGAAGCAGGAATCAGCATCCATATAGCTAGCAATCATTTCTGGAGATTATTCGAATGAAAAGCGTCGCGATGGAGCAGGAAACAAATCCTTGGGAATCGCAGGCGGCCCGATTTGATCTGGCCGCCCATAAGCTGAATCTGGATGAAGGCTTGTGGAAAGTCCTGCGCTATCCCACGCGGGAAATCATCCTGCACATTCCGGTGCAGATGGACGACGGGCACCTGGAAGTTTTTACCGGATTTCGCGTGCAGCATTCTATCGCGCGCGGCCCCGCCAAGGGTGGCATCCGCTATGCGCCCGATGTCACGCTTGACGAAGTGAGAGCGCTCGCGAGTTGGATGACGTGGAAATGCGCGGTCGTGAATATTCCGTTCGGCGGCGCCAAGGGGGGAGTCATTTGCGATCCGCACAAGATGTCCATGGGCGAACTGGAGCGCATGACTCGCCGCTACACTGCCGAACTGGTCGACTTCATCGGTCCTGAAAAAGATGTCCCCGCACCCGACGTCAACACCAACGAACAGATCATGGCATGGATGATGGACACCTACTCCATGCATATGCGGCAGACGGTGACGGCGGTCGTCACGGGTAAGCCGATCAACATTGGCGGATCGCGCGGACGGCGCGAAGCCACCGGGCGCGGGGTTCTTATTGTCTGCGAGCAGGCCATCAAGAAGCTGGGACTAAGCCGCGAAAGCTCTCGCGTAATCGTGCAAGGCTTCGGCAATGTGGGGTCCAACGCAGCGCGCCTGATGGCGGCGGCCGGGTACAAGATTATTGGCATCGATGAAGTCGGCGGCGGCCTTTACAACAAGAACGGCATCGATGTGGAGGCGCTCTGGGAATATCGGCAGAAGAACGGAACGATTCAAAACTTCCCCGGCGCGGAGAAGTTTGCTGCCGGTGGATTGATCACCGAAGACTGCGAAATTCTGATTCCTGCGGCAACCGAGAATCAGATCACCAGCCGGAACGTGGACCGCGTGAAGTGCAAGATTCTGGCCGAAGGCGCGAACGGGCCCACGACCGCGGCGGCCGATGAGGTGCTGGCTGACAAGGGCGTCTTCGTGATTCCCGACATTCTCGCCAACGCGGGTGGGGTAACCACTTCGTACTTTGAGTGGGTGCAGGACCGGCAAGGCTATTTCTGGAAGGAATCGCTGGTTAACGAACAACTCGAAGAAATCATGGTGTCAGCCTTCGACGATGTCGTGCGCTACGCGGAGACGCATCACGTACACAACCGCATAGCGGCGTATATGCTGGCGATCGATCGGGTGGCGTACACCATCAAACAGCGCGGAATTTACGCGTAAGAAAAAGATTATCCAAGGGCCTTCGTTGCCCGAACGAAGGCCTTTTGCTTGTGACGCCTTTTTTATGACCCCGGGTTGACCTAAGGGCCTCGGGCTGGCATGATGGCTGCCCGCGAATGTGTTGAAGTTGGCCACGAGCTTTCGCATCCCATCCCAGCGAAAGCAGGCTCACTGCGCGCTTCGCCGTTCTACAAACCCTGGGGCCGTTCCAGTGCCCCTTAAACGAGGACCCAGATGAGCAGACTCCCCATAAGACTCACGACCTGGATGGCAGCCCTGTGCCTGTTGCTGGCAGTGTCGATGCCCGCGCTGGCCAAACCGCAAGCCGCTTCGAGCGACCAAAGCACCGACACAACGACGACCAAGAAGAAATCGAAGAAGGCCAAGAAAGACGCGGGCACCCCCGCCGACGACAGTTCCGCCTCCAGCACGACGAGCAAGAAGTCCAAGAAGAAAAAATCCGCGGCAGCAGCCGATTCCAGCGCGTCGGATTCGTCGGCGACGGCCAGTGATACCGGTACGAAAAAGAGCCGCAAGAAAAAGAGCGCGGACAGCGCGGCCGCAGGTGATCAGTCCGCGAGCGCGGACTCGGCTTCCACTCCTAAAAAGAGCCGGAAGAAAAAGTCTGCAGACGCCGCCGCTGGTGCAGACCAGACGGCCAGCGCCAGCACCGATTCCGGAACGCCGAAGAAGAGTCGCAAGAAAAAGACAGCCGATGCCGCCAGCGATCAGACCGCTGCCGCAGCCTCCACCGATGCCACCGCCACTCCCAAGAAGAGCCGCAAGAAGAAGTCGGCAGACGACACGAGCGCAGCCGGTTCAGCGCCCGCGGCCGCTCCCGCAACTCCCGCATCCAGCAAGTCCTCGATGCCTGCCAGCCCCGCGGCCAGTGCTCCGGCAGCAAGCGCGCCAGCTCCCGCGAAGAAGGCCAGCAAGCCTGCGCCCAGCGGCGAAGCCTCTGATCCAGAAGTCGCTTCCGCCAAATCGAGCGGCAAGGTTTGGGTCAATCTCGACAGCGGCATTTATCACAAGGGCGGCCAGTTCTATGGGAAGACCAAGAACGGCAAGTTCATGACTGAATCCGAAGCCAAGGCGGCGGGTTACAGAGAGTCCCAGAAAGACTAAGGAGAGGCAATGAAACGTAATCTGTTCGCAAGCATTCTCGTCACTTTGTTCGCAGTCGTTCTGATTGCGAACGTCGGGCTGGCGTCGCCGGCTCCGCAGGCGGATGCCAAAAAGCCAGCGGCGGCTGCGGCTTCCGCCGATCTGGTCGATCTCAACACAGCCAGCAAGGAACAATTGGACGCGCTGCCGGGAATCGGCGAGAAGTATTCGCAGAAGATCATCGACGGCCGTCCCTACAAGGCGAAGACCGACCTGGTTCGGAAGAAGGTCATTCCCCAGGCCACATACAACAAGATCAAGGACAAGGTCATCGCCAAACAGAAATAGCTTGCTCCGCAGAACCGGGCCGCGCCTCCTCGTCTGGGTCAAGGTGATTCGGTTTCTGGCGCTTCGCTCTTCGACAAACTTAAGGAGGTTCCTATGAGTCTGCTCGACGAACTTGGAAACAAAGCTGCCAACAGCATGCTGGGAGACTGCAACAATCCGCTAGCCACCGGACTGCTGCACATGATCAATAACTCCCCTGGCGGACTGTCGGGCATGCTGCAATCCTTCCATGACAAAGGATTGGGCGGTCTGATGTCGTCCTGGATCGGCACAGGACAGAATCTACCCATCTCAGCAGATCAGATTCAGCACGTTCTGGGCAGCGATCAGGTGAAAGAACTCGCCGCCAAAGCCGGCATTTCACCCGAAGCCGCCAGCAGCGCACTTTCGCAATTGCTTCCGACTCTCGTCGACAAGCTCACTCCCAACGGGCAAGTGCCACAGCACTCCAGCCTGCTGGAAACCGGCATGAGCATCCTGAATTGCCTGAAACCCGGCTCCGCAGCCTAGTTTCGGCGCAAAACTTCGCGGGCGGACCCGATCGGGTCCGCCTTTCTTTTTGCAATCGAGACATCGCGAATGCTTAGTTCGTGTCTCCATTGCTTTCCCCTTGCAGCGTGGAGGATAATCAACCTAACGCTGCGCTTGTGACCGCCCGCAGACGGCGCTCGATGCCCCCGTGAATCTGCCGAACTCAATCACGTTTGTACGCATCCTCAGCATCCCTCTGCTGATCTGGGTTTTATCGACCGGGCGAATCGGCAACGCACACGGCGAAAAAGAATTACTGGCGTCCGCCCTCTTCATCGCTGCCTCTATCACCGACGGCATTGACGGCTATCTTGCGCGCAAGCGCGGGCAAATCACCACCATGGGCATCTTGCTCGACCCGCTCGCTGACAAGATGCTGATCGCTTCGGCCTACATCACGCTGGTGCAATTCAATCCCAGCCTGGTGCCGGCGTGGGTGGCCGTGATCGTGATCGGGCGCGAATTCCTGGTGAGCGGCCTGCGCAGCATTGCCGCCAGCGAAGGCTTCACGATTGAGGCCAGCGAACTCGGGCAAGTTCAAGATGGTGGTGCAGATCGTTTCGGTCGTCGCGGTGATTCTCGATCATCGCTGGAAGGAGTGGCCGTTGTTTGGCACATACTTCTTCCCCGTACACTGGATCGCCTGGTCGTCCATCTGGTTCATGGTGTGCCTCTCGCTGATCTCGGCCGTGGATTACTTCGTGGCCTTCTGGTCGAAGATCGACCGGCAAGTCGTGAGGACCCGGCGCCGCGCGTTCGTTCTCAGCCGCCGGAAACGCAATGTCGTTCCAACCTCCTAATTCGCTTGTTGGCAGTTCCGATCCATCCCAATCCTCATCCGATGGCGCCGAGTATTCGGCAAACGAACGACGACTCCTGTTACGACTGGCTCACGATGCGGTTGAGTCTTTAGTCCTCGAGCACGCACCTGGTCCGGGAAGTTCCAGTCCGCACATGGAAGAGCCACGAGGCGTGTTTACCACGCTCTACCTGCACGGCAAGTTGCGGGGATGCGTCGGGTACGTGGCACCGGTTCTGCCACTTCACCGTGCCGTGTTTGAGACGGCACGCTCCGCTGCTTCCCAGGACACGCGATTCCCACCCGTCACGCCCGTAGAGGTCTGCGATTTGCGGGTATCACTCAGCATCCTCTCTCCCCTGTTTCCAATCGAAGCCGCGCAGATCGAGGTCGGCCGACACGGCCTGGTGGTCACGTCTGGCCCGCGGCGCGGACTTCTGTTGCCACAGGTGCCCACGGAGCAGGGTTGGAGCCGGGAGGAATTTCTGGAGCAGACTTGCCGAAAAGCTGGCTTGTATCCCGATGCCTGGAAATCGGGTGCGACACTGGAGGCTTTCACTGCGGAGGTATTCGGAGATCCCGATGTTCCCGAGTAGATTTTTGTTCGCTCGGAGATCTCCGGCCGCATCTTAATATCTGAAGTTGCCGATTCTCTGAGTGTCGAAAGTAACTTGGGGCGGATTCAGTTTAGGGTTATTGTGCTGAGATCTTCGGGGAGGAAAAGATGGAACTCGGAATTCTGACGGTTGCTTTGATTGTGCTGGCCTCGCAAATTCCTGGCGATTATCACGTAGTGTTCTTCCGCTAGCCCTCTGCAGTTTCCGCCCGGGCAAAGATTCGCAGGGAAGCCGCGAATTCCCGCCACGCTGAGTCAAACCCACTAAATTTAGCGGCCACGTTCGGGCATTCTCCCTTGCGACCGGGCGTTTCGGCGCGACTCCACGTACACATACGACCGCCAATAGCAAAACCGGGAAGGCTGGTGGCCTCCCCGGTAAGCTTTTCTGAAGTAAAGATCTTATTGCTGGTCGTCGAGTTCCACGCCGTCGCCTACGTGCACGTCTTCGAGCGAGAACACGATCATGCCCGTGGCAGTAGTGGGAGTAACACTGATAACGACGATCTCACCGACTGCCCGGCGCGGCATATCTCCAACGCGGATATTCGGCCCCTTGGTCTTTGTCATCCAGTTGCCTTCGATCGAAGGAGGCCGTCGTTGCGTGTCTTCTGCCGTCGAAGCCGCGAACGAGAGACTATCGACCGGGTCTGCCAGGTCCGATGAATAGCTACGGACCGCACGGAAGTAGTCGCCGACCTTCACGCTCTGGTTCGCGCCGAGGTTCAGGTACACCTTCATGCCGGTGCCGAGCGTCGAGTCGAAGTCTTTCCCTAGCACGATACGACCACTGGTCTTCCCCGTCTTCGGGACGAAGCGATCGAAACGCGCCGGCGGATGAAACGATACGGACGGCTTCTCAGCGAACGGAACGGCGATATCGCCCGGGTTGACCGGATCACAGCTGTATTCAATCTGACCGATCGCCATCTTGCTGCGTGTGTCAACGATCTTGACTCGGCCGATCTCGCCATAAGGCTGGCCGGTCGCCGCGAGCATCTTGCCCTGCCCCGGGAAAACCTCGTAGCGGTTCTGATCTTTGAGTTCGCGGAGGATCGAATACTGCCCGCCGAGAGTGTAACCACCGCCAGCGAGATAAACGATGTCTCCGGTCACGAATTTGGTGGTGTTCGGGGTCTGCAGTCCACCCGCAACATAGTTCGCGTTCGGCATCAGCGACTTGCTGATGAAGCCGGCGCAATACATGTCGGCATAGGTGGGAGTCTGCACGCGCTCGATCGGGAAACTCACCGAAGTCGGCGCGGTACCCTGCGGCGCATTGGCGTCAGCTGCGGGGCTTGCGTCCTGCGCGCTCGCCGCAACTGCCCATAGCAGAATTAAAAGTCCTGTTTTCTTCATCTTACCTCCGAGTCCGCCCTGAAAACTGCGTTGCCTTCCCGTCCACCGCTGCAGACACAGGGGCTCACCCGGAAAGTAACTCGGGGGTTAGGGTGGGTCAAGGTTACGAGGGTGTTAGCCAACCTTCGCCAAAAGTTTCCCTCCGAGCAAAGTTAATCCGTTGTTGCATCTGGAATTACGCCCCTGTAATATCGCGCGCGACTCCGCGCCATGAGTTCAGCCCTTTCCAGCTACGTCCCGCGCCTGCTGCCCCTGCGGATGCCCCGCGTATGCGTGGCCGTGACCGGGAGCGATCCCAGCGAACTGATCGACAAAGCCGAGGGCCTGGTCCGGGATAACCCCTTTCTGGAGTTCAGGTTGGACTATCTGCCCAAGCCTGGGCTGGCGCTCCCGAAAATCCGTTCGTTCTTCGAGATTTACCCGCACGCCGTGGTCATTGCCACCTGCCGCAGGACGGCGAGCGGGGGCAAGTTCAAAGGGACGGTGGCAGCTCAACTCGAGGTGCTGGCCAAGGCCGCCTCGGCCGGGTGTCAACTGGTCGACGTTGAACTGCAAACCGCGTCCAAGATCAAGCCGCAGCAACTGCAAAAACTAAAGTCGCAGGCAGCCGTAGTTTTGTCTTTCCATGACTTCCACGCAACCAAGAAGCTGGAAGAAACTCTGGCGAAGATGGAGGCCTACCCGGCCGACTTCTACAAGATCGTTTCGACTGCGACCACGCTTTACGACAACGTGACGATGATGAAGTTCCTCGAGAAACAAAGCGACCGTCACTCCCTGGTCGCGCTTTGCATGGGCGAACAAGGCATCATCAGCCGGGTATTGGGGGTGCGCGCTGGGAGCGCGTTCACGTTTGCGGCGATAAGTCCTGACGAGCGCACGGCTCCGGGGCAGGTTACGGCACAGGACCTGCGCAGCGTCTATCGCATTGACCAGGTAGACGTCGCCACGCGAATGTACGGGGTTGCGGGCGATCCGGTGGCGCACTCATTGTCACCGATCATCATGAATACAGCGTTACGCCGCGAGAACGTGAATGCGGTCTACGTCGCGCTGCATGCGAAGACTCTGAAAGATCTACTGGCTTGCGTGCGCGATATCCCGATTCACGGCCTCAGCATCACCATGCCCTACAAGGAAGCGATCCTCGAGCACCTCGATAACACGGACTCGCACACCACCAAGATCGGCGCTTGCAACACGGTGGTGCGAGCACAGGACGGGAAGCTCTACGGATTCAACACCGACACCGCTGGGGTGGTGAGGCCGCTCGAACAGCGCCTGGCGCTGGAAGGCGCGCGGATACTGGTTCTGGGCGCGGGTGGCGCAGCACGCGCGGCTGTCTTCGGGCTCAAGGAGCGTGGGAGCGAGGTCTTCATTCTGAATCGCACTCCGGCCCCTGCGCAGAAGCTGGCGCGACAGGCGAAGGCGCGCACCATCAAGCGCCCCGACCTCAAGAAACTGGCCTTTGACGTCATCGTCAATGCCACGCCGGTTGGCATGTCGAACACGCGCGAGACGCCGTTGAACGAGAACGAGATCAACGCCAAATATGTCTTCGACATGATCTACGATCCGGCGGAAACACGTTTTCTAAAAGCAGCCAGGGATCACGGAGCCCAAATCATTCCCGGCATCGAGATGTTCGTCCACCAGGCTGCGCGCCAATTCGAGATCTGGACCGGCAAGCCGGCTCCGTGGGATGACATGTTGCGTGTCGTGACTATCGCGTTGCAGGAACGCGCCGCACGCGCTGCGGCAAAGGCCGCCGCAAAGAAGTAGTTGGGCTGAGAACGTAAACCGCTCCCGAATCAAGAGCCTGGCGATCCTCCCTTCATTATCCGACATTCAAGAATAGAGCAGCGGACTTGCGGTCCCGCCTTTTTGACCTCCGGTCAAACCCGTCTCAAAACGCGTCATTGAAACGAATCAATGCCACGAAGTTGTTGCAATTTGGCATGTGACGGAAGTAATATGCGATTGGACGTAGTCGAACCTGATTCCCGTCCGTTCACGTCGTAGTACTGCCCATTTCTTCCAGAATTAGAGTCGGACCCTACTTTCGCGAATATCCAAGAGGCGGAAAAACCGTCTCTGCCCAGATTCGGAGAGATCAATATGGCGTGGTACGCATACTGCCTGACCGAGCATCAGGCACTCCCTAATGGTACCCGTGCCCGGCGTCCCTTCCTCTTGGAAGGCATCCAGGGTGTGACTGGAGCCCCCGTCCTCAGCTACCCGAGCGGAGACTTCGCTGTCATAGTGAGCGAATACGACCGCGCTACCCACAAGGTAGACGAGAAAACCGTCCTCGAGCATGCCCGCGTGGTAAGCGTCTGCTTCCGCAGCGGCACCGTACTGCCATTTCGTTTCGGAACCATCTTCGACAGCGACGACGCGCTTCGGCAAGCCGTCCGGTCTAATCGCCGCGCTTTCGGCGTGAGCGTCGAGAAATTGCGCGGTAAGTCTGAAATGCGCCTCAAGCTAGTCGTCCGCGACGGTTCGTTGCGCGAAGCCATGATGAACGTCGTGCTACCGGATACCGTAGGCCGCGAATATCTGGCCAAGTTGCGGGAGAAGGCTTCCAAAGAACGGGAGCGCCAGACCAAGGCGCGCGCCCTGTCTGTCCAGGTTCACAAGCTCTTCAATCCGCTCGAAGAAGAAGTCAGCTGCAAGAAGGTCGCTTCCGATGGGATGCTCATCGACATCGCGCACCTGATTGATTCCAAGTCGGTTGAGAAATATCAGAACCGCTACAACATGGCCGCCAAGCAGCTAAAGAACTGCGAATTGGCCATCAGCGGACCGTGGCCTCCCTACCACTTCCTGCCCGGTAAGCTGCGGACAGTAGCTGGCAACAGCTAAGTCCAAGCTTTCTAGGAAGAAGCCCCCGCAACTTGCCGGGGGTTTTTCATTTCTGGGGAAAATCCAAAGCAGTGTCCTGCAATCAATGTGCAGCAATCTGCACCTTGCTAGCAGGTCGATTTGTGCTGCTTTCACGCAAGGTGGTGGCAGCCCAGTTCGCAAACCCCATCGGTGCAGAGACTTAGAGTGATCGACGTCACAAGGCCTTGTGACAATTTTCTTTGGCGCGGCAAGTGCTTAATTTCTGAACAATAAAGAGGCCACACACAAGCACCATGACCTTCACCACAACTCATAGTTCTCGACAACTCCCGAATAGTCGCTCTGCTAGACAGAACGACACCTTGCAAAGTCTTCCCTGACTTCCCGCCTTTCTGCCTCTTTGAATAGTGGCCCCAGAAATGGGGCCGCTTTTTCTTTGTGCCTTGTACGCACCAGGGCGCACTTGCGGTATGCTTCCTTCCCATTCCAGCTTATTCCTGGGGAGGTAGCTATGCGGGACGTCTACCAGGTGATCCACGAGAAGGAACTCGAGATCGTGAAGGTCCGTCATGAGATCGACGCGCTGCGTTCGATTCTACCCTTGCTGACGGATGAAGAAGAAGACGACGATGTGCCGGTGGATGGTCCGGTATATTCATCGCTGAGGGTTGTAAACCGGGAATAGTGGGTGGAGATCAGTTCGTTCGATAACAAGTCCGCAGGGTGAACGTTGTTCGGAAAGCTTTCGCAAAACCACTCACGTCTTCTCGGCGCTGCACTCGCCGCCTCCATGGTCGGACTTGCTCTTGCGGGTCCGCTTCACGCCGGTAGTCGCCGCCAGAGCAACTCTGTAGGTCAGGCCGAGGGAGTTCTGTCGCCCGACCTGAAGCGGCAACTGATCGCGCTGCGGGATGCGGCGCTCACCGACGACTACGCTTACAAGCAAGTTGCATACCTCACAGAAAATATCGGGCCACGACCCAGCGGCTCGGCACAGTCGGTCAAAGCAGCCCAGTACGTGGCCGACCAAATGCGAAGCCTTGGGCTGGAAGTCCGGCTTGAAGAGGTGAAAGTTCCTCACTGGGTGCGCGGCGCAGAAACAGCCGAGCTGATCGATTTCCCCGGGCAAGTTCCGAACACGGTGCAGCGCGTTTTTGTAACGTCGCTGGGCGGAAGCAGTTCGAGCCCTGCCGATGGCCTCACCGCGGAAGTGGTGGTCGTTCGAAACTTCAGTGAGCTGGCATCTCTGGGCCGCGCCAAGGTTGCGGGCAAGATCGTCCTGTTCAATTTCCCGTTCGACACGAGGAAAGCGGACGCGGGTCACGCATTGGACGCTTACGGCGAGGCCGTGGTTTACCGTGGAGCCGGAGCAAAGGCGGCTGCTGAATTGGGAGCGGTAGCGTCGTTAATCCGGTCCGTTGGCGGTGCCGAGTATCGACTGCCGCACACGGGATACAGCGTTCCCGCGGGTATTCCCGCCGGGGCGGTGGCTGCCGAGGATGCAAGCCTCATTGCAGATCTGGCTTTGCAGGGCAAGGTCCGCATGCATTTGACGCTGATCTCTCAGAACCTTCCAGAAACCACCGGCTACAACGTGGTCGCCGATTTAAAAGGCAGCGAACATCCTGAGCAGGTGGTCGTGGTTTCAGGGCACCTGGATTCCTGGGACCTGGGCACGGGGGCCATCGATGACGCGGCCGGCGTAGCCGTGGCGATGGAAGCAGCGCAACTGATCCAACAACTCCACTACCGGCCGAAACGTACCTTGCGTGTGATCGCGTGGGTGGATGAAGAGAGCGGGGGACGCGGGCGGACTGCCTACACCAGCATGCACGGTGCGGAGTTCGCCAATCACGTGGCCGCGATCGAGAGCGATTTCGGAGCGGCTCATCCACTCGGGTTCACGGCGAAGATCAGCCAACAAGCGGTTGAGTTCCTTCACCCGGTGCAGGAGATCCTGCAGGGTTTCGGGGCGAGCCTCATCGAGATCATCCAGACGAGTCCGGGGTCGGATATTTCTGCGATGGCGCAGGCAGGAGTGCCTACGCTCGGCATCATGCAGGATGGCCGCACCTACTTCAACTATCACCATTCCGCCGCCGACACGCTCGACAAGATTGATCCCCACGCATTGCGCGAGAACGGCGCAGCCATGGTGGTGATGGGATACGCACTCGCGTGTACGGAACAGCCGATTCCAAGATAGTTGGCCCCGCTGCATCCGCACGATCCCAAATCTACAGCCCCTCGCCCGGTGTGTTACAGGCTGCCCCTGTTGACGGGCTGGAATTCTCGCGCATATGATTTTTGTTTGGCCTCAGGCCGGTTCCCGGCTCTGGGGCCTATGGCTGAGAGCGGCAGAGTTATGACCATGGATAAAAAGAAACTCGAAGGCTTCAAGCAACGACTGGAGACGCGGCAGCAGGAACTGCGGCACACCGTCTCGCGCACTGAACAGGACGGCCGCTCGGCAGACGAAGACGCGACCCAGGACATCGCCGACAAGGCCGCGAATTCCTACAACAAAGAATTCCTGTTCCATCAGAGCAACAACGAGCGCCAACTCCTGCTGATGGTAGAAAATGCTTTGTCGCGCATTCGCGAAGGCAGTTTCGGAGAATGCATCCATTGCGGCCAGGAGATCAACGCCAAGCGCCTGGAGGCGGTGCCGTGGACTCGCCATTGCATCGAGTGCCAGGAGAAGCTTGAGCAGGGCTTGCTGGAAGAGGCGCCAAAGTAAAACATCTCAAATTCTGCAAGTCGCCGCCGGTTCGATGCCGGCGGCTTCGCTTTTGGAACCCTCGGACATGCGCGGCGGTGCATGTGCAAACCTTTGACGCTGCTGAGTTTCCCCGGTAGACTGAGTGTTTGTCAGCCCACAATTGTTCTTAAAGAGGAGTACGTGCGCGCAGAAACTCGCCATCAACTGAAGACCGACCGATTTACCCAGGCCACCATCGGAGCCGCCGAGGCTACGGCGCACTGGACTGCCGAACATAAAGGAAAGCTGGCCGCCGGAATCGTGATCGCGGCTGTCGTGGTCGCCGCTGTCATAGGTGGCTGGTACTACCTCAGCCAGCAGGACGACAAGGCCAATTTGGAATTGACCAAGGCGGTGCGCACGCTGCAAACGCCGGTGCGACCGGCGGGAGCACCTGAAACTCCGAACGCGCCCTCCTTCGCTTCGGCGCAGGATCGTGCGGGGGCGGCGAAAAAACAACTGCAGGACGTTGTCGATAAATATCCGCATACCCATACTGCCGATATCGCTCGCTACCTGTTAGGCACGACTGCGGTTGAACTGGGAGACAAGGCGACGGCTGAGCGTGAACTGAAGGACGCGTCAGACACCCGCAACAGCGATCTTGCCGGGCTCGCCAAGATGGCGCTGGCGGCTTTCTACGGAAACAACAATCGGACGAAGGAAGCGGTTGACATCTACAAGGGCCTGATCGATAAGCCCACCACCACGGTGAGCAAGGTCATGGCTCAGATGCAGTTGGCCGGGTTGTATGAATCTTCGCAGCAGCCGCTTGAGGCCAAGCGCATTTACGAGCAGATCGTAAAAGAGAATCCCAAGTCGCAAGCGGAAGCGATGGCGCAGGCCAAACTCCAGACGATGAAGTAGAGCAGTGCGAGTCGCTAAGAAGGCGTCGGACTAATCCTCGCGCCTGGCAAAGAGTTTCAGCCAATCTTCGGTTTTGGCGGGTGGGAGTAGCGCCGGCTTGAGATTAGCCGAGACATGTTCGGGATGCCCCATCCCGATGAGCGACGTGGTCAGGCCCGGCGCGGAACGGGCAAACTGGATTGCGTTTTCACTGTCGTTTTTCATTCCCAGCGCACGCGTAACAAATTCCGGCAACCCGTGTGACAGTCGTCCCTGATAGAGCGTGGCGCTCCCCACAACAGCAATTCCCATATGCTCGGCTGCGGCAAGCAGGGAGACGTTTTTCTTCTCCACGGACTGGTTGGCGAGGACGTACGCCTCCGGCATCGCAAGGTTGAACGGCAGCTGGACGAAACGAAAATGATTCGCCGAGCCGCCGGCTTCGCGCGCGATCCCGGCGCATGCCGACAGGCTGATGTAGTCGCGCGCCCCCTCGGGCACACGAAATGCGTTCCAGGTAGCTAGCCCATAGAAACGAATCTTTCCCGCTTTTACGCATGATTCCAGAAACGCAAAGGCATGTTTGAGTCGTTCGCGAAATATCTCGGGAGAAACTTCTGCTAGTTGGGTTTCCGGATTGTGCAGGTAGAACAGGTCAATGGTCTCGAGGCCGAGATTCTTGCGCGAGCGCTCAATCTGATCCCTCAGGTAATCGGGGGCCATGCAGTGCATGCCACCGACAACTTCTTTGGGATCGACGATGCCGCTTTCTATGAACTCGCGCACAAAATAGCCACGCGGATCGGGCGGCAGGTTGCCGTCGAAGGAGAGATAGCCTGCCTTGGTGGAAACAAAAATCTGCTGGCGCGTTATTTCTCCGCTTGCAGACACCCGCGCCAGAGCCTTGCCGATATTACGCTCTGATCGCTGGTGCCGGTAGTTGATCGCGGTATCCAGCACGTTGATGCCGGAAGCCGCGGCCAGGGAAATTGCTTCGGTATATGCGACATCCGCCGCGTCGTCGGGCTCGCCGAGATAAGTACCTAAACCGATCGAAGACAGCCAGAGTTCCGCGACGCCCGGTACATGCTCGGGATGCCGAAAGAAGTCCGCTTCGGCCAGTTGAGGAAATCGCGAACGGTAGTGCGCAGTCCCTTCCGCGGTGGCGAAGCCGGAAATCATAGCCAGCAGTGTAGCAGCGAGCCAAATCGCCCCCGCTGGTACCCAGAGAAAAAATAGAAGGGATGCCTGTTGTGGCATCCCTTCTTTACTCAGTGATGAACGAGGCGCCGATCGTGCGGGCCACTTCATCGCATGATCGTGTTACGGGGTCTGTCCCGGTGTGCACGGATTGCTGAAGTCCGGCGTGGTGAAGAACGCTGTGAGCGCGTCGGGTTGGTTGGGCAAGCCGCTGGTGTTGGCCGATGGGTCGGCGCTGAGCCAGAAGCGATTGAAGGTAACGAGGGAATTGGCCATCGAGTGGTCGCGGAAGATCTGCGAATCTCCACCGCAGGTCGCGATCGTAACGTCCACCTCCGGGCGGTCGGCACGATAGAAAGAGTTCCCCGGGGCAATGTTCTGGTAGTTGTCGAAGTTGTAGCCATCCACCAGCGCCACGTGGCAGGTGCGGCAACTACGCGCGTAGACAGTCTGATAGAAGGTATAGGCGGTCGTTCCCGATCCCGGCCAGCTGGGGTCAATGTAAGACTGGTTCAACACCTTATGGAACGGGGGCTGATTGGCGTACCATCCCGCGATCAACGTCTGTTCGGCGGGCGTCGGTCCGGCATTCAGGAGGTTCCGGTTAAGGTAGTAGATGGCCTGCTCCTGATCTTTCTGTCGAAGTCCGAGCTTGCTCGAGAATTCGAAGTTCCCCACGTCATAGGGCAGGAAGTGTCCGCCGACGTTGGCCGAACCCGATCCGTCTTCCGCAAATTTGCCAGCGTAGTGGTCGCCGCCGTGGCAAACAATGCAGGTTCCGGGCACGAACTTCTCACGCCGACCATCGAGGTTGATGGAGGGCAGCAATTGTCCGTTGGGCCCGAAGATGAGGAAGCGCACGAATGGCTGGTTATTGTTGACGCCATTGCTGACCATGTAGTCCATGGCAACACAGGCCACGAGATTCTTGTTGCGGATGGCGTTGTCGACGGCAGTGTCTACCTCAGTTTGGGGCGGCGTGAAGAAGTCTGGCGGCCCAAGGTGATTGCAGACCACGGCCGCGGTCTGGTTCGGACCGTAGGTCACTGATTCGTGGACGCGCGCCAGGTTGAGGTCGACCTTGTTGATGTAGGCCGCGCGGAACGTGGGTGCGCCCTTGGCGTAGCCATCGATCTTGACGGTCCGCTTCCAATCGGTGAACGTGATGGGGGCGATCAAGTTGCCCGAGGCATCACATCCCTTCACCGCGCCGATCGCCTTGTAGTACTGGCAGGCGCCCATACGCGAGTCCAAGCCCTTCTCCGCAAGGAAGGCATCGGCACGCGAAACGATGTCGGACGGCAAAGCGGGCGGGTTCAGGAAGTTCGCCGTGGCGATGGTTGTGCCGTTCAGTGTGGCCGTCATCGACTGCACTTCGGGAGCGCTGATTCCTGGAAGCGCGGTCGTGCCCATGTCGAGGTTCGCGAGTGCATCTTGAGTTACAGGCGTCGTGAATACCGGTGCGCCTTCGCATTGAAACGAAACGGTGACGGGTGTGGCGGTGATTGGGAACTGGATGGAATAGTCTCCGAGCTCATTCATTCGCGCCGGAGTTCCGATGCAGACTTCCATTTGCATCCAGAAAGGAAGCTGTGCCGGTGACATGCACTCCGAAGAACTCATTCAGCGTCCCGCACGGACTGCCGTCTGCCAGCGTGAAATTTCCACCGATCGAAGACGTGGTCGAAACATCCAGACTAGGAAACGCGCTCAGGTAATCGGTGGTGGCAACGTTCGGCATGGAAAATCCACCAAAGAAGAATCCCGGATCACACTCTTGCGGACCCGGCGTACCCGGCACTGTGCAGATTGTCTGGTAGTTAGCCGCGGGTGGAAGGTTGGGGATCACGTATTCGCCGCGCAGGTCACTCGTAACCGGACCGCTCGGCGGGTACGTGACTCCGGTCGCGCTGTCCTGCACGTAGACGGAAACGTCAGGCAGATGATTGTCGTGGCCGTTGGCTGTCCCAAAGTCGACTGACGATCGGTAGGGGTTTCCCGCGGGGGCCGGAGCGGGCGGCGCGACGTATGGCAGCGGATGCGTGTCGTCAGAAAGCGGCGCGCCGATCGTGTCGGTGTTTACGGCAATTCTCTTCTCGGTGTACCCGCCCAGTCCGTTCGAGACGAGAACGTAGGCGAAGTGAAGTCCGGGACCGGCGGGAAGTGTCCAGTTGACCGATGGTGCATCGGCGCTGACAAGATTGCCGTCAGTGGACTTCCAGCGATAGTGAACCGTGCCTCCGGATGTGTCGATAGCCTGTACAGAAACTTGAACCGTCGGGCCTTGCCGCGGATAATTCGCATCGAGACGGACGGCCAACGCTGCCAAGCCGAGCAGACCTAGGCTCAAAGCCAGAATTCTGGGTCGCATGCTGCCTCCTAAAGTTTTTGACTGAACCACACTCAATCGGCGCGTAAAGGGAAGAGTGCTCGAAAGCAGGACGACGCGCCGGTTTTGGGCCGCCCCCTCATACCTGTTAAATGCGACAACGAGACTGCACTTCCCTCATTCCTTGAAAGAATATTTTTGGAGGAAGACGGACTTCAGGCTCGGGTCAATCGTCCGGAAAGGCGCGGTGCAAGCCGGAATCCAGGACTCTTTCTGCGATCGGCTACCTAACATTTCCCTTTCGTGACATTTCCGCTACCATGTGGGGCTTCGTAAACAACAACTGGGGCCTCCATGGCAGACATCACGCTTCGGGTCAACGGGAGCGATCGCAAAGTCAGCGTCGCGCCCGACACTCCTCTCCTCTGGGTATTGCGCGACACCCTTCAACTTCCAGGCACAAAATTCGGCTGCGGCGCCGGACTATGCGGTGCTTGCACGGTGCATGTTGAAGGTTCAGTCGCACGTTCCTGCGCCACGCCGGTTTCTCAGGTCGCAGGCAAGAGCATCACGACGATTGAGGGACTTGCCGCCAACGGACAACATCCGTTGCAAGCCGCGTGGATTGCCGAGGAAGTGCCGCAGTGCGGATATTGCCAGAGTGGGCAGATCATGGCTGCCGCTGCTCTACTCGCCAAAACTGCTCATCCCACCGATGACGAGATCAATTCCTTCATGTCGTCGAACATCTGCCGTTGCGGGACCTATGACCGCATTCGCCGGGCAATTCAACGTGTCGCGAATGGTGGGGGTGCCCGATGAGCCCACTTTCACGGCGTGAGTTCATCGCTGCCGGCACGGCCGCAGGCGCAGGTTTGGTCATCGGCTTCTATCTTCCCCACGGTTCGAGCGGAGTCT
Source organism: uncultured Acidobacteriota bacterium (assembly GCA_963745435.1). Classification (GTDB taxonomy): domain Bacteria; phylum Acidobacteriota; class Terriglobia; order Terriglobales; family Acidobacteriaceae; genus Gp1-AA133. The sequence goes on from CAVUXK010000021.1 coordinate 222,823, forward strand.
CCGGCGACGCGTTCTCGCCGAATGCCTATCTGAAGATCACACCCGACAACAAAGTCACGATCGTCGTGGCGCGTTCCGAGATGGGGCAGGGTGTGCGCACGTCGCTGCCGATGATTCTCGCCGAGGAACTTGAGGCCGACTGGAAACAAATCCAGATCGAGCAGGCCGGCGCGAGCACTTTGTTTGGCGATCAGACGACCGGCGGAAGTGCCAGCGTGCGCACGACCTGGGACCCGATGCGGCGGGCCGGAGCCGCCGCGCGCGAAATGCTGATTTCCGCGGGCGCCCTGCATTGGAACGTGGCGCGCGCCTCGTGCAAGGCCGAGAACGGCGCCATCGTGCATGCGGCTTCGAACCGACGGGCAACGTATGGAGAACTCGCGAGCAAAGCGGCCACGCTCCCTGTGCCCACCGACGTCACGCTGAAGCAGGCCAAGGACTACAAGATCGTCGGCAAGCCGCTGGCACGACTCGACACTCCGCCGAAAGTGAACGGCACCGCCGTCTACGGAATCGACTTCCGCGTGCCGGATATGAAGTATGCAGTCCTCGCTCGGTGCCCGGTCATCGGTGGCAAGGTCGCCAGTTTCGATGACAAGGAGTCCAAAAAAGTTCCTGGCGTGAGCTACGTCGGCAAGATCACCGACTCGTCGATCGCGATCGTCGCGGAAAGCGTGTGGAGCGCGATGGAAGGGCGCCGTGTTCTGCAAGTCAGCTGGGATGAAGGCCCGAACAAAGACCTGAACTCGGCGACGATCATGCAGTCGCTGCGTGACTCCGTTGGGAAGAAGGGTGCGACGCTTTATTCGACCGGCGACGTGTCGAAGGTTTCCGGACGCCGGATCGAAGCGGCGTATGAGTTGCCATTCATGGCGCATGCTCCAATGGAGCCGGGCAACGCCACCGCTCATGTGCAGGGATCGAAGTGCGAGATCTGGGCGCCGACCCAGGTCCCGCAGGATGTACGCGACTCCGCGGCGGCCGCACTGGGCTTGGATTCCGACAACGTCAAAGTGAATGTGCTGCTGATCGGCGGAGGCTTCGGCCGGCGACTCGAGCACGACTACGCGATCGAAGCCGCCCAGGTTTCAAAGGCGATCAACGGCCCCGTGAAGGTGATCTGGACACGCGAAGACGATATGCGCAATTCCGTCTATCGCCCCGCGAGTTATCACAAGCTCAGCGCAGTGCTCGATGGGCAGGGATTTCCAATCGCATTTACGCATCACGTGGTCTCTCCCTCCATCAGCGCGCAGAAAGGTTCGCCCGGAGAAGGCGGCGTGGATCCCGATCTCAAGGACGAAGCTTCGCTGGTGTACTCGTTCCCGAACGCTCTGGTCGAATACATCGACGTCCAGACACCCGTCCCCCTGGGATGGATGCGCTCGGTGTATGCGCTGCAGGTCGGCTTCGCCAGCGAATGTTTCATCGATGAACTGGCTAGCGCTGCCGGCAAAGATCCGCTCGCCTATCGCCTCCACCTGCTTCAGAAGGATGAGGACATCAAGTACTTCGATTCGACATGGCGCACCGCGCGCATGCGCGGCGTCCTTCAGATGGCGGCCGACAAGGCCGGCTGGGGTAAGCCGTTGCCGGCAACGCACTATCGCGGCATCGCGTGCTTTGGGAGCTTCGGAACCTACATGGCGCAGGTGGTCGAACTGTCGATGGAGGGCGATCAGCCGCGCATTCATCGCGTGGTCGGAGCCATGGATTGCGGGCAGGTCGTGAATCCCGCCATTCTCGAGCAACAGATTCAGGGAGGAGTGATCTACGGATTGGCCAACGCCCTACGCGCCAAGATCACCATCGAGAAAGGCCGCATCGTGCAGGGCAACTTCGACGACTATGCTCCCTTACGCATGAACGAGGTGCCTCCCGTGGAGGCCTACCACGTGGAGAGCACGGAAGCGCCGACGGGAGCAGGCGAGCCGCCCATTCCACCGCTGGCTCCGGCCATCTGTAATGCGATCTATGCCGCCACCAAGAAGCGAGTGCGGGCCCTGCCGATTCTGGGGTGAACCTTGCGGATCGGCTGCGTGCTGCCAGATAGGTCGTAGCCCGACATAGCGCCAGGCCCATCCCAGCATGTCTGTTTACGGCGAAAAGCGGGCAGTGCTATGCTTTTTCCCACAAGCGGAGGTGTTCGTGATGGCCAAGCCTCTGGGTATTTTTCTCGCTGCTGTTGTCCTCACACTCTGTATTTGTGCCGCGGCACAAGACTCGAGTGAGACGTCGAATTTGTCGACTCTCGCCTCTCTAAAGGACGCCGATGTTTTCCCGCCACGCCCGATCCATACGCGCAATCCAAAGTATCCCGCGGAGTCCCGCAGGGCCGGTATTCAAGGGACGTCATTGCTCTCGCTGATCGTGGGGACCGATGGCGTTCCGCGCGACGTGAGGGTAGTCCGCAAATTGGATGACGCACTGGATGAAAGCACCTTGGAGAAGGTGCGCACCTGGCGATACAAGCCCGCCGTGAAAAACGATCAGCCGGTCGAGGTTGAGATTGTCGTGAAGATGCGGTTTCGTCTGAGGGACGCTGCACACGAAAAAATCGCCGAACTCTGGAATGGATCAGACTGCGCCGATCCGAAAGCAGAATGGGCACTCTACAAGGCGTATCGAGATGGCGAGGGCGTGCCGCAGGATGAGCAACTCGCGATGTGGTTTCTGAAGCGGGCGGCAGACTGGAATCTTCCCGAAGCGCAGTTCGAGATGGGCGAGCACTTTTACCAGAACCCGGACGGACCGCGCGACTACGTGAGTGCTTACATGTGGTACGCACTGTCGAAGCGGGCGGGCGGTCAAGATGGTGAGCGAATGCTGAAAGAGCTGGCCGGGGAGATGACGCCTGAACAATTGTCCGAGGCTGAGGTACGAGTCGGCTACTGGCCGGAGGACCCGCCTAAGGATAACTAGTAGCCGCCTGACGGGAACTCCCGTGAGCAGAATCTCAAAAAACTCAAGCGGCCCACCTCCAACTACGAAGGTGAGCCGCTTCCGGCGATGTTGCCAGCCGAACGTCAGTTGGAGAAATTGCCGCCCTGCGCTGTAGTGCGACTTTCGATCGCCATGGGCACCGTCAGATTGCCGGGCAGCGTCACGTAAAGAATGTTGCCCCTTCGGCTTGCCTGGACGGGCTGGTTGGCGGCGAATACCGGCGAGATGTCTTCAAATGCTGACTGGTAAGCGGCCTGGTAAACGACGCCACCCAGACGGATAGCGATGTCGTACGAATAGCTCGCGTCCCGCAAGGGAGCGTCCGATGAGGCTCCAGCATTTGCTGGGGACGCTCCCTGCTCCACGCTCACTACGGTCGCCTGCTGTAAATCGCCGTTCGTGGTCGCGAACACGCTTGTCAGCATCATGCTCGACGCGAGCGCACACAATATAAATGTCTTTTTCATACTTCCTCCTGAAGCACCGTTCTGGTTTTTGTGCGGCGCTCATGAGGAATAACTGAGCTGCGCGCAATTTATTCCACGGCTGAGAGTCTTGCGATCCGGGGAACAATTACGCGCTTAACAGCCAACTTCGACCTGAAGCGCGATCAGCACTACGGAATAAGATGCGTCTGGAACGCGAGGTACTGCGCACACAGGCTGTAGAACCTGTTGCACTCAGTTGGACACTTGGGCTGATGGTCGTATGGGCGACGATCCAATGCGAAGATAAGCGTGCTACTTCTAAGGCCTGGCAGCTTTCCGGAACTGCAAGAGTGGCCGAAGTTTCTAATTCGGCGCTTTGTCGGCGGCGGCAGTGTCTGCCGGCTTCTTCGCCAGCGACCGGACGTAGTTGACCATATCCCAGATAGTCTCCTCTTTAACTCGCGCGCCCTCGGGAGGCATCTGGTCCTTGCCCTTCTGAATGATGTAGAACAGCTCTCCATCAGTGCGATCCTTCAGCACCGAAGGATTGGTTTCATCGTTCATCGCAAGCTTCATGTCAGCAGCAACATCGCCTTTGCCATTGCCGGTCTTGCCGTGGCACATCGCGCAGTCATATCCATACTGCTTCTTGCCGCGCGCGAGCGATTCTTCCGACGGCTTTACGGGATTCTCACGCCTGGCGGCCTCCACCGGGATGGTGGTGATGGTATTGCTGGCGCCGGGCTTCTCAGCCGATTGCTTGTCTTGCGCGGAAACCAAAAAGCCGAGGAGCGACAGAGCTAAAACCAGGAAAGGCGTTCTCCACATGGGAGCCTCCATGATGCGAGCCGGAGACGACGCCAGTGTACAGCTAAGGTGTGGCTCAGTCTCCGCCAAAGTTGGCCGGAGCGTCGGGAGTTGAACCCGTGTGGGAGGCTGGGTAGCCCGATTCCCAATCGCTTTACCCACTACGCGCTCCGGGATCGGCTCCGCGGCCTCTTTTGAGGGAGATGAGGATCCTCTAGGGAGGCCGCGAGAACCGTGCTACAGGACAGGCTAGAACGTCCCGCCTTGAGTTGGTGTGACGCTCATCACATCGGGCAGTAACGTGGGTACCGGGGGCTTTCGCGCAGGGGTAAGTGCACCGCGTTGGGCGAAGCAACTGCTGCGGGGCGGACAATGCCCTTGTGATCTCTTCGTCAGCGTCTCTGTAGTGAGGTTTTGCGAGGGATTGGCTATGATGGGCCTGCCCTTCGCAGCCGGGCGAGCATGGGCACGGAGGTCTCAAGCGTGGCGGAAAACGCGGACGTCATCGAAGCCATCGAGTCGGGAAACGCAGAACGCCTGAAAGAACTGCTCGCCGAGGATCGCGCGCTGGGAGCAGCTCGCGATGCCAGCGGCGTTTCCGCGCTGATGCAGGCGTTGTACCGGCAGCGCAAAGACATGGTGGAGCTGCTGCGCCGGGCACGCCCGGACCTCGACATTTTCGAAGCCGCCAGCCTGGGGCGTGCCGACCTGGTGGAGGAGATGGTGGAGCGCGACCCTCGGCTCGCCAATGCGCGTTCCGGGGACGGTTTCACCCCCCTGCACTTTGCGGCGTTCTTCGGTGAAGAGAGCGTTGCGCGCGTGTTGCTCGAGCGTCACGCCGACGCCGGTGCCGTGGCCAACAATCCGATGCAGGTGCAGCCCCTGCACTCTGCCGCCGCCGCGCGGAACCTGGCGATTGTGCGCGCCCTGCTGGAGCACGGTGCTCCCGTGAATGCGCGTCAGCAGAAGGGATGGACTGCACTGCACGCAGCTGCACAGCACGGCGACAAACCGATGGTCGAAGTCCTGTTGAAGCACGGCGCGAACCCCAACGCAAAAAATGACGAAGGCCGAACGCCCGATGAGGTCGCCGACGAAAAGGGACATCTCGACGTCGCGGAGCGCCTGCGGGCCGCTTGACGGAACTGGAGCATCGAGGGAAGGCTGTTCACTTCTCGCCCTCTGGGTTAAGCTGCGGGGGCATGGGCAGGGGCTCTCGCAACAGGCACTATCTTGATTTGTTGGCAGGTATTCTCTTCCTTTCTTCGCTCTGCCCCTCGCTGATAGCACAGACCGGCAAGCCCATCCAGTTCACCGACGTCACCGCGCAGTCCGGAATCAAGTTCACCCATTTCAAGGGGAATCAGGGTATCTCCATCAATCGCGAAGAATTCGGGCCCGGCGTGTGCGTGGCGGATTTTGATGGCGATGGCTGGCAGGACATCTACTTCGTGAACGGACGCGACCTCTATGATCGCGGCATTTCCGTTCGCAACGCCCTCTACCGCAACAACGGCGACGGAACGTTCACCGATGTCACCGACAAGGCCAACGTTCCCGGCACCGGCTACGGGCTGGGCTGCGTCTGGGGCGACTACGACAACGACGGCTTTCCCGATCTCTACGTCACGCAGTTCGGACGCAACGTTCTGTACCACAACAACGGGGATGGCACGTTCACCGATGTCACTGACAAGGCCGGCGTCGCGGGCATGGAGTTCGGGACGCTGTTTCACGCGGGAGCGACTTTCTTTGATTACGATCGCGACGGCAAGCTCGACCTGTACGTAGGCGGCTACGTGGCGTTGGGGCCGGATGCGAAGCGTTACTGCGATCTCGGTGGCGTAAAGAGCAGTTGTCCGCCGAGCGCATACAAGGGCAGCCCGGACGTTCTCTATCACAATAACGGCGACGGCACATTTACGAATGTGACCAAGGCCGCGAAGCTCTATCAACCCGAGGGCAAAAATCTTTCGGTAGGCGCGGCCGACTACGACAACGACGGCTGGCCGGATATCTTCGTCGCGAACGACGGCTTGTACGCATATCTCTACCACAACGAACACAACGGAACTTTCGCGGAGCAGGGATTGCCTGCCGGCATGGCGGTCGCCGGGCAAGGGCAGATCATGGCGGCGATGTGCATTTCGCTGGGCGACTATGACAACGATGGCTGGCTCGACCTCTATATCTCGGACTTCCAGAAATCGTCCGACCATCTGTGGCACAACAGTGGCAAAGGATACTTCGACGAAGTGAGTGGTCCGGCGGGAATCACGGTGCCAACCCGCGAAGTGCTCAGCTTCGGCGGCGGATTCTTCGACTACGACAACGACGGCTGGCTCGACATCTTTATCGCGAACGGCCACGTGTATCCGGAGGTAGAGCAGGTCACGCCCGATATCCACTACAAGCAGACCAACACGCTGTTCCACAACGAAGGCAACGGCAAGTTCACCGAGGTCTCGAAGCAGGCGGGCAGTGGTTTTCAGAAGCCGTATGTCGGGAGGGGCGTGGCCTTCGCGGATTTCGATAACGATGGGTTCGTGGATCTGGTGGTCGGGAACAATGGCGATTCGCCCTTGCTGTTGCATAACAGCGGGGGGAACGGAAATCATTTCGTGAATTTCAAGCTGTCAGGGAACCAAGAGTAATCGCGACGCCCTCGGAGCACGGGTGCACATCGTTGCCGGCGGACTCTCACAGATTCGCGAGATCGCAGGCGGGGGCAGCTATCTCTCGCAAAGCGATCTGCGCGCGAATTTCGGATTAGGCAAGGCCAGCCGTGTGGACACCGTGGAAGTGCAATGGCCGAGCGGACAGAAACAGACGTTCCACAATCTGGATGCGGACAAGTTCTATTTGATCGAAGAAGGGAAAGAGGCTATCGGGCAGCAACGCTGGAGAGAGCCGCAATCGCGAGCGGCGCACTGAACCTTCAAAACACTACCCACTGAGGACACGGAGGGCGCACCGAGGAAACCAAATCCTCTGTGCAACCCTGTGTCCTCTGTGGTTATCGCACTTTTAGTTTCCGCCAGCGCGTTCGATCAAGCGGTTCGCCTGGGCCAAAAGGCCGAACGTGGTTGGCCAATCCAGGGGTTGATTGCTGAACTCGGCTGCTTCCAGCTTTTGAATGATCTGGGCTGCCAGCGCGTCGCGTTGACTTCCCAATGCCGCCAGCCGGTCTTCCAGTCGGTTGTATGTCCGGTCATCTCCTGCCAGCGCCTTGGTGGAGGTTGCCAGCGTGGAACGGCCAAACTGTCCCAGGGGAGCGTTTAGCTGCTTGTAGGCCTGCGCGAGGAGAGTAAATGCCAGCGGATTCCGCCGGATCCCGCTTGGCAAAGACCCGCTGCGCATGACTTCAGCCAAGACGCGGCCGTCGTGCGAATAGTCATCGAGCAGTCCAGTGAGCGAAAGGATCGTGGGCCGGATGTCAGTGTGATCCGACCAGGTTTCACGATCGACTCCCTGCTTTCTCACTCCAGGGCCCACCATCCCGAGCCAGGTCGTGGTGATTTCCTTCTGGACGTCGCCATGGTTCCAGGCGAAGGCGGGACTCTCGGCGACACATGGTGAGTTGCAGTTGGGCGCACCCGCGAACAGGAAGTAGTCCGGGTTGGCGAACATGGTCAGGGTTGGGGTACGCGCCGGATCGGCAGTGACCATGTGCAGCAAGCTTCATCTCGACGGGATCGGCCATGAACTGAGCTGAGCGTGTCGGTGTTGCCGCTGATTGGGTTCAGGGCGGTGAGGGCAGCGAGTCCGTGCTCGAAGTTGCGGGTAACGGGATCGGTGCGCGACGGGTTGCCGGTGATGTAGATGGTGGGCGCGTCGTCAGAATGAACTGTGAAGGGCGTGGTGATGCCCGCCTCGGTGGCCAGCAACCCAGTCAGGTTGGTGCTAAGTTCACCGATCTGCGCATAGGTGCAGGGAACATTCACTCCGTCGCAATTCGCTGGCGAAGGCGCGCCTCCGACGAAGTGATCGCCTTCGTCTGCAGTGAATACGAATAACGTGTTGTCGCGGGTGATGCCGTCGGCGGCGAGTCGCGCGAAGAACTTGTTGAACGCGTCGTCGTAGGCGGCCAGTGCCGCGACGTATCCCGCGGAGCCGGGTCCAAAGGCGGGGCCGCTAGGATGATTGTCATGCGCGTCGGAAATGTAGGCGTATGTCACCGGAACACCGTGCTCCTGCAGCGCCGCCACGTAGGAGAGCGAAACCTTCGCCGCCATCCCGTCGAAGCCGGGAAAGCCGATGTGTCCCGTCGCGTCCTGAATGACAGCGCCATTCAGATCGGTGAGCGGACCACTCGGACTGATCTGAGGAGCAACATACACGTGACCGAATAAGCCGTTGAAGCCTGAGTAGCTTCCGGGCTCGTCGGGGAGCAGGTCAGGCTCGCCGCCGTTGGCCGCGCTGCACAACGCGTCGCCCGCGGCGCAATGCACGCCGATGCCGACAAAATCGGCGAAGGCCTGCCCGGGATTCGTAGCAACTTCCTGTGCTTGTGGCGATCCGGCGCCAAACACCGTCGGTATGTCGGTTTGAATGTTTTCAAGGATGGTGTTGGCGGTGGCCACCGCGCCGAAGTTGCAGCCAGCGCGCGTGAACGGGACCCAGGGCGCCGGAGCGTTTTTGCCATCGGCAGTCAGCATGTTGAACTTGGTGTCAGTCGGAGCAGACGTGGTCGGATCGAACAGCGGATCGGTCCAGTAGGCGAACGAAACACCGAGGCTGGACGTTCCGTCGGGCTTGAAGTAACGGAAGCTGTTGGCGACCGGCACGCCGTGGCGGTCGCCATACACTCCGGTAATGGCGGTGAGGATGTCGGTGGCCGTGTGCGAGATGAGCGGCGTGTGGTGGTTCGAGAGCAAGGTCCCGTTGCCGCGGATGAAATTCAGCAGGTGGGGCATTTGTTCCAGGTCGGAAGGAACGTTGGGATTGTCGCGCGTGAAATGCGTGTTATCGAACTGCACGTAGATCACATGTTGAACAGTCGCGCCGTTGGAACTCAGCGGACACACGGCGGCCGAAGCGGATATCGCACGCCGCCAGCAGCACGCCGAACAGGCCATTCACAAAACGAGGGAGTCGCATACAACGGGATCCTCCTGATTGAAAGTTGGGAGCCTTTAGGACGAGGGCGCAGAATAATTGCGACGAGGGGCGGCAGAGGTTAACGCTGGGTGAATATTCGGCAAAAAATATGTCGAGGCGCTGAATTGGCCGGTCCAGCGCAGCTTCTGGCTTAGAACGGGGTTTGACCAGAAGCGACACAGTCTACACCAAGTCGACAGACCACGTTTTACACAAGGGCGCAGGAGTGACTAACGTTTTGTGAGTTGGTACCTGCAGGCGTGGTTCGCGGCCCGCTTTTGATAGGCTGAACCGACCACCTCCATCATGTTCGCCCGCATTCTTCGTATTCTGCGACCGTCGCACCAGCACAGTGCGTTCTCAGCAACGGTTCTGCTGATGAGCACGGTCATGCTGTCGCGCGTGATCGGCTATCTGCGCGAAGCGTACATCGCGTATGCCTTCGGCGCGGGGGGGCAGACCGACGCGTACGTCGCCGCCTTCACCCTGCCCGACTGGCTGAACTACATCCTGGCGGGTGGCACTGCTTCCATCACATTCATTTCGATTTATACGCGCTTTCCTCGCGGAGAAACGCGAGGCGGATGCGGAGAAAACGTTTTCGGTCATCATCACGGTGATGACCACGGTGTTTCTGGTGGGGATCCTGGCCGCGGAGATCTTCACTCCTCAATTCGTCGGCTGGATGTTTCACGGATTTTCCGCCGAACAGATGAAGCTGTGCGTCTCGCTCACTCGCATCTTGCTGCCGGCGCAGATCTTCTTTTATGTGGGCGGCGTTGTGGGAGCGGTGTTGCTGTCGCATCGCATGTTTCTCTTCCCCAGCTTCGGCCCGCTGCTCTACAACGTGTTCATCATTCTGGGCGGGATCGTCGCCGGCAAGCAGTTGGGCATTGCCTCTTTGGCCTGGGGAGCGCTGGCGGGCGCGATCATCGGTCCATTCCTCGTGAACGCGATTGGGGCGGCGCGCATAGGAACAGGCTATCGCCCGTCATTCGATCTCAGTAATCCGGCATTCCGTGAATGGGTGCGGTTATCGATCCCGCTGATGCTCGGCGTGTCGCTGGTCACGGCTGACGATTGGATTCTGCGCTATTTCGCGTCGAGCGGGGTCGGCGACATTGCGCGGCTCAACTACGCGAAGCGACTCTTCGCTGTGCCGATCGCCGTGCTGGGCCAGGCCACCGGACAAGCGTCCCTGCCCTTCTTTGCGAGACTCTTTGGCGAGAAGCGAATGAAGGAGTTCGGCGAGACGGTAAATGCTTCGGTCTATCGCATCTCTGCCCTCTCGTTCCTGTGCTCGGCATTAATGATGGTTGCTGCCTTGCCCCTGATCGACCTGGTGTACCGGCGCGGACGTTTTTCTTTCGGCGACTCCCAGGAAACAGCGCTTTACTTCTTCTGGTTCTCGCTGTCGCTGGCATTCTGGGCAGCGCAGGGTCTCTACGCGCGCGCATTCTATGCGGCAGGCGACACGTTGACTCCGATGGTGGCTTGCACGCTGGTGACACTGGCTTCCATTGAGGTGTATCGAGTCTTGTTCCACTCGATGTCGGTAGTGGGCCTGGCGATCGCGTCCGACATTGGGAATCGTGGCAAACACGATCGTGGCTGCAATCCTGCTGCATCGTCGCAAACTAGTGTCGCTCTCCGGCCTGCCGTGGCTGGAATTGGGCAAGTCGATCTTCGTGGCGGCCGCAGCCGGAGGTATCGCTTGGCAGGTAGGGAAGTTCATTCCTCTGCGAGGCAGCCGAGCTGCGGACCTGGAGTCGCTGGGTCTGAGCACGATCACGTGGGCGGGGGCAGTGGCGGCGGGATTGTGGATCTTGCGATCCGACTTACCGCAAAGCATGCGACGGCAGAAATCCGTCCCAGTGGTGGAGAAGCCGCTCGCTGAAGAGCCTGCGCTGGAGCCTTAGCTTCGCAGAAGTTCAACATCGCGCATTGGTTCTCATCGCAAAATCGACGGGCGGGGATGCCCGTCGCTCCATCGTCGGGGGCGCGGCTTCTGTCAAAACGGGGCCTTCCTCTGATTTGACCCGTCGGCATTCATGACATAGATGTCGCTCTGCTCGCCTTTGTGCATGGTGTAGAGGATAACTTCTTCGTCTGGCGACCAGTACGGCACGCCCATTCCCGGAGCACTGGTGGTCAGCTGTTTCAGTGCTTTCGTTCGCAAGTCAAGAGTGTAGATGTCCAGGCCGTGACCCGCGTCCGCGTGAACAGGATGCGTTGCCCGTCGTGCGACCACGATGCCGCATGATCATCCCGTGAACTGCTAAGAACAGGCTGCCAGTGGGAACCATCGGGCCGCATGGTATAGATCTGGTTGCGTCCGGTCTTGTCGGAGAAGAAATAGAATTCTCTTGCCATCGGGCGACCACTTCGGCACCTGGTCGTTGAAAGTGTCGTGTGTGAGCTGCCGGACGTTGCTGCCGTCAGACTTCATCACGAAGATCTGCCAATGCGCGGGATCGAGCGTCGGGTTCAGGTTGGCCTGGAAAAGAATCTGGCGGTCATCAGGCGACCAGTCCGGGACGCCAGAAAATCCTGCCATATCGGTGAGGCGCACTTGATTCGAGCCGTCGGCATTCATGATGTAGAGCTGAGGCTGGCGATCGCCACGAGGCGACTGGAAGGCGATCTTCCTTCCATCGCGCGAGAAGGCGGGATGAGCGTCGCGTCCCGGCGAACGGGTCAGACGCCGCAGATGAGTTCCGTCCGGACTCGCAGCGTAAATTTCGATGTCGCCGTCCCGGTCAGACATGAAGACGACCGTCTTGCCGTCGGGCGACCAGGCGGGGTCGCTATCGCTTGCGGCGCAGGGGAGACATAACAACAGGCAAGCCAGCAGTGCAGTCAGGATTCTGGAGGGCATAAATCGCTCTTATACAATGAAGGTCTGCGCTGTTCATGAGTAAGACGTGGGTGTGCCCCATTAGAAAGCAGTAGGCAGATCGCAGTTGATATCTGCGTCTATCTACATATCTTTCAATCACTTGCCTGATGATTGAGGTTTGTGGCCTGCGCGACCGCCTGTGCATTGCCGCCTGCATCGGATTGCGGGACAGTGGCGTTCGAGGCAGGAGGCACCGAGATGGCGAGTCCGCTGGTGGATTACTGTGAGCAGACGAATCCGGGAGTGCTGAGGGAGATTCGACGCGTGGGCACGTCGGTGGCAAATACAAAGCGGGTGCAGGCGAGTTTCCTGGCGGCCGTAGAGAAAAAGACGCTCATCTGGATGGCCGAGCGCACACCCGCATGGCTCAACTCCGACCACCTGACCGCCCTCGGGCTCGTAGGCCAGATCATGGCGGGAGTGTTCTATGCACTCTCGCGCTGGAACAAGTACTACCTGCTCGCGGTGATTGGATGCCTGGGGGTGAACTGGCTAGGGGACTCGCTTGACGGAACGATTGCGCGCGTAAGGCAGCAACAGCGGCCGCGGTATGGTTTTTATGTCGATCACATGGTCGACAGCTTCGGAGCCGTTGCGATGATGGGTGGGCTGGCATTGTCGGGCTACATGCATCCGTGGATCGCCATCGGACTGCTGATCGCGTTCCTGGTGATGTCAATCCAGTCGTATCTCGCGACGTACACGCTGGGAGAATTTCATTTGTCGTTCTGGAATTTTGGGCCGACGGAGTTGCGTTTGTTGCTGGCGGTTGGAAATCTTGCCTTGCTGCGCTGGCCGATCGTGTTGCATGGGCACTACAGATTGTTTGATATCGGTGGCGCAATTGGATTGGCGGGGATGACGTTGATGATTGTGTTCTTCACCGTGAAGAACGGCTATCGCCTGTATCGCGAGGAGCAGATTCAATGAGCCCTTCGGGAACAGGGGTCCGCTGGCTGAAGTTCAATGCCGTCGGTGCGGGCGGGATCGCCGTCCAGCTCGCGGTGTTGGCTTTGCTCAAGTCAGGGTTGCGATTGGACTACCTCGCGGCCACAGCTTTGGCGGTTGAGGCGGCGGTCGTCCACAATTTCTTCTGGCACGAACGTTTCACGTGGGCCGATCGGACCAGCGGTAGTTCATGGGCGCGGTTCGCGAAGTTCAATCTGACCACCGGGTTATTCTCGATCCTCGGGAACGTGCTGGTAATGAAGGTTCTGGTCGGGGGAGCGCATTTTAACTATTTTGTCGCGAACATCCTCACGATTGCGACCTGCTCGATTCTGAATTTCGTCGTGAGCGACAGATTTGTTTTCGAGGAGTCGTGATGTGGAGGGACGGGCTTCTCGCCCGTTCGGCGGGCGAGAACACCCGCCGCTCCATAGCCCACGACCGTAGCGCCGGCATCTTGCCGGCAGTCGCGAGGGCGTCCTCGCCCTCGCAGCGGCGGGCGAGACGCCCACCGGACTGCCGCCGGGACGGCGGCGCTACAAAAGCCCGAAGTGCGATTCCCTACCCCAGTATTCCCATCTTCTTCCCGACGTTCTTCAGAACTTCCAGCGCTCGCTCCAGTTCCTCTTCCGTGTGCGTGGCTGTCATGATCGTGCGGATGCGCGCTTTGCCCTCGGGAACCGTGGGGAACGCAATGCCCGTGCCGAGCACGCCTTCCTTGAACAACTCGCGGGAGAATTCCATGGTGCGGGCACCGTCGCCGATGATGATGGGTGTGATCGGTGTCTCGCTCGCGGGCGTGGTCTTTCCTCCGATATCGAAGCCCAGCAGTCCTAGTTCTTTTTTCCAGAAGCGTGTGTTCTCCCACAGGTTCTCGATGCGCTCAGGCTCGTCCTGAAGCACATCGAAGGCGGCAATGCAGGTAGCGGCCACCGAGGGCGGATGCGAGGTCGAGAACAGGAACGGCCTTGCGCGGTGGTAGAGGTAGTCGATCAGGTCACGCGTGCCACAGACGTATCCCCCGAGCGCGCCGATGGCTTTCGACAATGTTCCGACCTGGATGTCGACGCGGCCATGCACGCTGAAATGATCGACGGTGCCGCGCCCGGCGCGCCCGAGCACGCCGGAAGCATGCGCGTCGTCGACCATCATGATGGCGCCGTACTTTTCCGCCAGCTCGCACAAGCCGGGCAGGGGTCCGATGTCGCCGTCCATGGAGAAGACCCCGTCGGTGATGAGCAGCTTGCGCCCGGGCTGGTCTTTGATGCTGGCCAGTTGCTCTTCGGCGTGGGCAAGGTCTTTGTGATTGAAGACGAGAATCTTCGCTCGCGACAGGCGTGCGCCGTCGATGATCGACGCGTGGTTCAGCTGGTCGGAGATGATGAAGTCTTCTTTGCCGAGCACCGCTGACACCGTCCCCGCATTGGCCGCGAAGCCCGATTGAAAGACCACGCACGCTTCGACGTTCTTGAAGCGCGCGATTTTTTCTTCCAGCTCCATGTGAATTTTCATGGTCCCGGCGATGGTGCGCACGGCACCCGAGCCGACACCGTACTTGCGGGTAGCTTCTAGCGCGGCCTCGCGCAGCTTGGGGTGCGTGGTGAGTCCCAGGTAGTTGTTTGAGGCAAGGTTGATCACCTTCTTGCCATCAAACGTGCATTCCGGCGCCTGCTCGTCTTCGAGCACGCGCAGGTTGAAGTGCGTGCCTTTGGCTTTCAGATCGTTGATCTGGTCGGTGAGGTAAGAAAGCGGATTGGTGCGTGTAGCAGTTGGCATCGCGACCTCGAATGCATTTCTCCGCGTGCCCACTGGGGCAGTCGCGGATTCGAGCTATCAGTCTAATACCGCGGGCAGATTAGAGGAACGTCATCGGCTTCTGAAATGTCGTTCGCGTCGAGGTTCACAGGGCTAGCGCAGTTCGCTGCAATGTGGAATGATGGCTCATGCCCAAAGACCGCAACCTGACTTATTCAGACCGCCAAGCGCAAGCCGCCCGCGACAAGAAGGTAGAGCGTCCCAGAAGAAGGTGGTCGTCGAAAAGAGCAGCACACCTCCCGCGCCGAGGCTCCGAAAAAGGCAAAAGGAAAACGCTAGCAGCTTTTGTCCTCGCGATTTTTGATCTCCGATTCGCACTCAGTCCCGAAGGGACATGAACAGGAAAGCCCAGCACGTCAGTGCCGGGAGCCGCCATTCCAACAAAGAGAAGAGTCCCGTCAGGTCCGCCATCGTTAGTCCGGATACGGCGCAGCTGGATCGAAGCTGGATCGCCACACTTGTTCGACAGTGCCGCGAACTGCTTCCTCGAACGACCTCTTCTGATTGGAATGTTGCGCCTGGATGCTCGATGTAGTGTCGAACAGTATCCCGCAGCGACGCGCTGCACGCTACAAGGCTCCGTAGCCCTCTTGCCACGCGAACTTGATGCCGATGTTCGCCCGATCGAGCGTGATGAATTGGCCTTGAAGGCCTGCATAGGCTCGGCCACCGTATGTCGCGACGGGGACGCGATCGACATGTGAACGTGGTTCGAGTTCCGGCCAGCCGCAATCAGCCGGTACCTTGATGTTCCGGCGCGATGCCGATTGAGATATGGGAAAAGGCGCGGCAGGAGTGCGATCGGGGATAAGGTCCAGCCTGGTTTTTGTGCTGAACACGCAATGGATGAGGACGTTCGGGTATCTGTGGGCCATGGTACCGTCCCTGCGGGACTCTATCCGTGTGCGATTTGCTTCCCGGCACTTACGTGCCGGGCTTTCCTGTTTTCTGCCTTCGGCACTTGGTTCGGAATAGCGCGATACGCCGTGCCGCTGTCTGAACTCTTGAATATCGCAAGTGGCCCCGTCTGTAGTCTCATCGTCACAGCGTCAGATGGTCAGGATCACGTCGGCACCCGTCGGTTAACCGGAGTTGTCTGTCAGCGCAGGCAGATAGCCCGTTCTTCAGGACCGAAAAGGAAGCCCACGCACGCCAGTTTCTGCCGATGGTGCACGTTCCTTCGGGACCATTGTCTCCGGGCGATTTCGGCCCCCGTAAGGAAAGACGGCTTGTCCGTTAACATCCCGTCCCGTAGGGACACAACAGGAAAGCAATCCGGCACGTCAGTAGGGACTGTCGACAGACAACGGGACGTGCCCAAAGGTGGCACTCGCTGCATGGAAAGTCTCGCTACTTCGTCCCGTTGGGATAAACCAATATCTTGCTGGCCTCCCCAGTCTTCAACCTTTCCATCGCCTTCGAAAAATCTTTCATCGCGATGCGGTCGGTGATGACCGGGTGCAAGTCAAGCTTGCCGGCTTTCAGAAGCGCCGTCATCTGGTACCAGGTCTGATACATGCGGCGGCCGTTGATGCCTTGCACGGTGATGCCCTTGAAGATGATGTCCTCGGAGAAGTTCAGCGAGATGGGTTTCGATGTCAGGCCGAGCAGGGAGATGCGGCCACCGCGGCGCACAATGTCGAATGCGGTTCGAATGGCGCTGGGATGCCCCGCCATCTCGAGCACCACGTCGACGCCCGCGCCACCGGTTTTCTCCATGACGATCGCGTTCACGTCGTCCTTTGACGGATCGAGAGTGAAGTCGGCCTTCATCTGCTTGGCAATGTTGCGGCGATGCTCGTTGACTTCGATGGCAAATACCTGAGCGGCGCCAACCGCCCGCGCCACCGCGATCGCGAACAAGCCAATTGGACCGCAACCCGTGATCGCCACACTCTTGCCGGCAATCTCCCCGGCAAGTACCGTGTGAACCGCGTTCCCCAGCGGATCAAGAATGGACGCGTACTCCAGCGGAATGCCGGGATCAAGCTTCCAGATATTTGACTCGGGAATGACCACAAACTCCGCGAAGGCGCCGTCGGCGTCGACGCCGATGATCTTCACGTTCTGGCAGATGTGCGCTTCGCCCGTGCGGCACTGCAGGCACTTGCCGCAAGCCACGTGCATCTCAGCGGAAACAAAATCGCCTTCCTTCACGCTGGTCACTTCGTCTCCAAAAGCCACGACCTCGCCGCAAAACTCGTGGCCCGGCACTAGAGGCGGATGAATGCGCCCCTGCGCCCAGCGGTCCCACTCATAAATGTGAAGATCGGTACCGCAGATGGACGCAACTTTGACTTTCACCAACACTTCAGTTCGTCCGTACGTGGGAATTTTCACTTGGCGGACATCGGCGCCCGGAGCCGCTTCCGGTTTCACCACCGCCAGCATAGTTTTCGACATGAGAGCTACCTTATGAACATGGCACTATGAACGCAAACTATTGATTCTAACATCGGTGCTTGTGGGCCCCTGCACTCCAGCCTACAATCCATCATCGAACACCAAAACGATGAGATGCAGTTCCTGTCGCCCGGTTAGGTCTTTCCTTCCGCCAACGCTGGCAACGCTGCTCGTCATCGGCATCGCGTGCCTGGCATCTTCGCAATCGCGTCCCACTCAGACTGCGGCTGACTCACGCGAGGATTTCCGTCGCAGACTAGTCGCAGCCGCGATTGAACGAACCCACCATTCAGTCCGGTACGATCCTGCTTATGTTCGCATTCCGTATCCCGGTGGTGATGTGAGCGCCGACACAGGCGTCTGTACCGATGAAATCATCCGCTCGTACCGAGCGATCGGAGTCGATCTGCAGAAAGAAGTACACGAAGACATGGTGGCCAACTACTCCGCCTATCCGCGGAAGTGGAATTGGCTGCTGCGCCGACCCGATCCGAACATCGACCACCGCCGCGTGCCTAATCTGATGGTCTTCTTCCAGCGCCACGGAGAGGTTCGGCCCACCACGACCAACCCGGAGGACTATCAACCGGGAGACCTTGTAACTTGGGATCTCGGCGGTGGAGTTCCGCACATCGGCATCGTGGTCGATCAGAGAGGAGGGGGCGGCCGCTACATGATCGAGCACAACATCGGCCAGGGACCGCGGATGGAAGACGTGCTCTTCCACTGGAAAGTGACCGGACACTATCGGTACTACGGCCCCGCTCAACAAGACGAGCGAATGAATCCCGCCAATTAATCCTTCTTGGAAGACTGGACGGTCGCCAGCGGATGCCCCATTCGCCGCCGTTCTTCGAGTGACATGCGATTGAACTCCTCTGATTTGCCCCGCGGTACGGTCAGCGTCTTCCATTCGTTCGAGCGCAAATGCTTCGCAAGAAACACAATCTGGCCAAGATGCGTCGCATAGTGCGCCATCGCCCGATTGAGCGCCTGCACAACCGTATGGGGCTCCTGCCGGATATAAATCGTGCGCATCACGTCATCGGGCGTAAGCGAGTCGAGCACTCCAAAAACAACATTCCAGCCGTTCTCCCACCAGTTCATCAGGTCCGCGCGCGTCGTTTTGTCGGAGAGCTCGAATTCCCGGTCGCGATAACGGTCCGGCTTCTCGCCATCGGAGCTAAGGAAGTCGGTGAAACGAGAGTGCATGTTGCCGGAAATGTGCTTGATCAGGATCGCTATGGAATTGGACTCGGGATCAAGTGTCACGAAGAAGTCTTCGTCCTTCAATTGCGCGAGAGCGCCTTCGACCAGGCGTTTGTGTCCGCGAAGCTGCCGCCGGATTTCGTCGAGATAGTGCGAGGCAATGGTGTCCATGGAATTCATGATACCGCTCGGCTCGCTATAGCCGGAATCCGTCCCTACGGACGTCTGTGTCGCAGCCCAGTTGCGGGGCTAGAACTCCGTAGTGGTGGAGGAAGTTCTGGTTGGCCCTGCCGAGGGCCATGCCGCTGAAGTTGCCCCGCCCACTTCCACAACCGAAACCAACACGCGCCAACCGCCACCGACCCCTCTTCGCTTTGCTAGCGACTGACGACTGACGACTAACGACTGGAGACTAGCGACTGCCCTACCAAACCCGGCACCGGTTCGCCGGCGCCATCGGCGTCCCGATCTTGCAATGAAACGCTTCCTGAAACTCCGGCATGTTCGTCACCACGCCGCTCGCCCGATAGTTGTCCGGAGAATGCGGGTCCACCGTCGCCCGTAACCGCTTTGCCTCATCGCGCGTGCTGCTGCACCAGCTCTGTCCATAGCCAATAAAAAATCTCTGCTCGGGCGTGAGCCCATCCATCGACTCCAGCTTCTGCCCCTTGGTATCTTCCTTCCATGCGCGATAGGCCAGCAGCAGCCCTCCTAAATCCGCCACATCCTCACCCAAGGTCAGCTTCCCGTTGATCCGGATGTCGTCAATGATCACGTATTGCGAATACTGATCCGAAATGCACTTCGACCGATCCTGGAATTCCTTCCCATCGGCCGCCGTCCACCAGTCGCGCAGGTTTCCGTGCGCATCGAACTGCCGCCCTTCGTCGTCGAATCCGTGCGTCAACTCGTGCCCGATCGTTCCTCCGGTGTCGCCATAGTTCGGCGCCGCGTCCGACGTGGCATCAAACAACGGCGGCTGCAGAATGCCCGCGGGGAAGTTGATGTCGTTGCGCTGTGGATCATATTCCGCGTTCACCGTCGGAGGCGTCATGCCCCATTCCAGCCGGTCCACCGGTTTGCCGATCTTCGCCAGCCGCCGGTCGAACTCAAAATCCCGCGCCCGGATCACGTTGCCCATGGCATCGCCGCGCACGATCTCCAGTTTGCTGTAATCACGCCAGCGGTCCGGATACCCCACCTTGTTCGCCACCGCGTGCAGCTTCTCGAGCGCATTCTTCTTGGTCTCGCCCGACATCCAGGGCAGCGTCTCGATGTCCTGCTGCATCGCGACTTCAATTTCTTTCACCATCTTCAGGGCCTGCTGCTTCGACTCCACGCTGAAATACTTCTCGGCATAAGCCTGCCCAAGCGCTTCCCCCAGATCGTTGTCGACATCTTCCACGCACCGCTTCCAGCGCGGCTGCAGTTGCTCGGCGCCCACCAGCTTCTTTCCGAAGAACTCGAAATTTTCGTTCACGAACGCCGTCGAAAGATAACGCGCGTTCGCATTCACCAAATGCCAGCGCAGGTACGCCTTCCATGCCGCCAGGTCTTCCTTCTCGATCACGGCATTCATCGCCGGAAAGAACTTCGGCGTTTCCACGTTCAGCGAATGCAGACCTTGAGGTCCAGTTTTCGCGAAATACACCTTCCACTCAAAGGCCGGGCTCAGCTTCTCGAGTTCGGCGACCGTCATCTTGTGATAGAGGCTGGTCGGATCGCGCCGCTCCACCCGCGTCATTGAGGCGCGCGCCAGCTCGGTCTCGATACGCATTACCGCCTGCGCGCCCGCGGCCGCGGCCTCCGGTTTGTCGCCTAAAAGCTCGAGCATCTTCGCGACGTGCGCCCCGTAGGCCTTGCGCAGTTCTTCCGACTTCGCATCGTCTTTGACGTAGTAGTCGCGGTCGGGCAGCCCCAGCCCGCCCTGGTCCACTTCCGCGATCACCTGCGTCGCATCGCGATAGTCCTGGTCGGAACGATATTTGAATAGCGGCCGGTTCGAAGCCATGGCCGCCACCGCGCCGGCCAGCTGGCCTTTCGACTTCATCTTCTCAATCACATCCAGCTGTTTTTTCAAGGGCGTGATGCCGGCCTTCTCGATTGCTGCCTCATCCGTGCACGATGCGTAGTAGTCGCCGATCTTCTGCGCGTACGCGGTGCGCTCGCCAGTCGCTGCCGCGGCACCCTCTAGAATCTCGCGCAGCTGTGCATGGTTGTCGTCCTGCAATTTCCCGTACACGCTCCAGCTCGACTGGTCCGGCGGAATGGGATTCTTCTTCACCCATCCTCCGCAGGAATACGTGTAGAAGTCCACGCATGGATCGACGCTAGAATCCATCGACAAAGGATCCAGCACCCGGGCCGCTCGCCGGCACTTTCCTGCGCCAGTGAGAGAGAGGAAACAAGAACACAAAGAAGCAGAACAGCCCACACCAACGCCACGTGAGAACGTCGCATGCGACTCCTAATGCAAAAGAGATGGAAACGAAGCCCGGGGACCCAGCAGAGTTTGGACGAACGCAGCCGCGTCTCGTTAGCCGCGCATAGGAAGGGCGGGTGCCCCATCCTAGCGCGCCTTTTGCGCTAGGGTGGGATTCCACGGCAAATTGCAGCTAGGGGTTTTAGCCAAGAGCAAAGGGCTACGATGTTCCTAAGACTTCCCGACCCGAACCGACCCGTCCCCGGTCTTGATACTCAACAACGACCCTCCACCATTCAACTTCCCGTGAACGCTGTTCGACTCATACTTCCCCGACACCGTCACCGGCATGTCGAGCGTGATGTGTCCGTCACCGGTGTGTACCGAAATATCCGCCGCGAAATTTTCCGGGATCATCACCGTAACCCCGCCGTCACCGGTAGACAAATTCCAGCCGCTCCCGATCGACGACCCAGCCAGCGCCTCGGCCTCGATGCGCCCGTCACTGGTGCTGATATCCAGGTTGTCGAACCGTCCTCGCACCCGCACGTGCCCGTCGCCGGAGTGTGCGCGCAACGTACCATCCACGCCTTCCACCTCCAGGCGCCCGTCGCCGCTCTCCAGGTCCATCTGGCCTTTCATGTCACGCACCCGGATCTCGCCGTCCCCGGTGTGCAGGCGCACCTTGCCTTCGCGCGGCATGTGAATCTCAATGATAGTCCGCCGGTCGCCGATGCTCATCACATGAATGCCGTGCGGAAAGCGGACCTCGAGCTCCACTGAGTCTCCGCTCTGGTGATCTTTCACCTCGATCCCACCCTGCCCGAAGCCCCACTTGGTCGACGTGATGTGCGCCTCGATCTTCTTTTCATCCCAGGTGTCGACATGAATCTGCGCATCGGAAGTCTCGACGCGCAACTCGGCCACGCCGCTGATCGGAAAACTCTTGTTCCATTCCTCAGCCGAAGCCGCCGCCGAGAAGAACAACAACGCCGCAACCATCCAACCAATTCGCCGCATAAGTGACCCCTCATTCTCTACGTGTGAGCCGAATAACGGACGCGTGGGTGCCCCATCCTAGCGCGCCCTTTGCGCTAGGGTGGGATTCCACAACTGCATCGATCTTGGGATTCCCTTCCGAACTATGCGATCGAAGGGTGAAGGTCGGAAATTCCGCACACCTCTCCCAAGTCTCAGACGCAGATACGCAAACGGAGTAAGCGGAGTTCCCAACTTCCGATATGGGTCGGTGGAGCGACGGGCAGCCCGCCCTGAGCGCAGCCGAAGGGTCCTCGCCCGTCGGGCGGCGCGAGCCGCGCTACCCCCTCTCGGGATAAGCCATCCGCACCAGGCTCCTCTCCGAAAACGGCAGGTACAACAACCCGGCTGTCGCCGCGAAAGCAGGCCCGAACCCGATGCGCTCCGCCAACAGAAACGGCGCGATCGCCCATAGCTCATCCAGCACCAGGATCGCCGGAAACAGTCGCTGAAACTTTTCTCCCAGTCGGCGATGATCGAAGGCCGCACCCGAAATCAGATAACACCGCAGCGGAATCCCGACGCCCGCCGTCACCAGCACGGCGATCACGATTGCCATCGCGCTCCATCCCGGAAGGAAACCATCGGCGATCCGCTGCACCGCCTGCCAGCGAAACAACGCCGCCACATAGAAGATGAGATACATCACCTGGATCAGGATGAACAACCCGCGCGTCAATCCTCTGCGCGGCACGGGCACTTCAAGTTCGGGATGCAGAGCCTCGAGAGTCGTGGCGACCGCAGCCTCCGCACTCGCGGCGAGCATGCCACCGGCGGCCGCCACGCCCCGCACGGCATCCGCATTCGCGAGAGGCACTGCGCCGTTCTGCTGCACCGGCGCGATGAAGCGGTAGCCGCGCCGCGCCACGGTCTGCACGAAGCGAGGATTGGCAGCGGCATCGCCGAGCGCTTCGCGCAGCTTGTTCACCGCGGTGTTCAGGCCGTGATCGAAATCGACGAACGTGTCGCCCGGCCACAGGCGCGTGCGCATGTCTTCTCGCGTCACCATTTCGCCCGGCCGCTCCAGCAGCATCGCGAGCACCTGGAAGGGCTGCTCCTGCAAGCGCACGCGCGTGCCTTCCTTGCGCAGCTCGCCCGAGACCAGGTCGATCTCGATACAATCCGAAGCGCGCGATCTTCGACCTGTCTGCAGCCATAGCCATTCCAACGACGCGGTAGTGTACCAAGTGGAGATATGTTCCACGTGGAACACTGTGAAATTTGCACGGTTGGTAGCTATAGCTTGTAGTAATAGACAATTGCTGTCGGAAGTGATTGAAACTGAACTGCTTGAGCAGGCTAGGCATATTTCTGATGTCACGGAGTTTTGTGATCGACCTCACTGGTGCCGATCTGCCGGCAGTTCTCGCGCAAGATCTTAAAACGCAGAGGGCGCAGAGAAATGCCGCAGAGGACGCAGAGTTGAGTTGCATGGTTTTCGACCTTCGGCCGTTGTCCGGCCCCCCGTGGGACACCATCTTTCCCGACGCTTCCGCCTCGCATCTGGCACTCCGGCTCGCGTTACCGTGATTACCCGGCGCACTCTCTTAGTAAATTCTTGAGTTCACTCCGGCGCGCTGCGGCGCTACAATGGCCGCAGACTCCCCCATGGATAAGACTGCTCACAGTCGGAACCGGCATCACGTCTACGCGTTAGAGACCACTGGACTGCTGATCGTGGCGGCGACGCTGTTGACCATTACGCTCGTCCGCTACTGGTATGCGATCCATTGGAGTCTTCGCTGAGCGTTGCCGACCCGCTACTGGTCGCCATCCTAGGTCCTACTGCCAGCGGCAAGACCGCTTTGTCTCTCGCGCTCGCTCGCGCACTGCACGGCGAAATCGTTAACTGCGACTCGGTCGCGATGTATCGCGAATTCGAGATCGGCACCGCCAAGCCAACCGCCGAAGAACGCGCGCAAGCCCCTCATCATCTGTTCGACATCGTCGATCCGACCAGCTACATCACGGCCGGAGAGTACGCGCGACAGGCTCGCGCAGTCTTGGGCGAGATCAAGGCGCGAGGACACGTGCCCATCGTCGTGGGAGGCACAGGCCTGTACCTGCGAGCGCTGCTCGACGGACTATTTCCCGGACCGCAGCGTTCGGAAGAATTGCGCGAACGGCTTCGGGGGCACGCTGAGAAGAAAGGATCGGCACACCTGCACAGGATTCTGCTTCGTCTCGATGCGGGGGCAGCCGCGGCGATTCATCCGAACGACACTCCGAAGCTGATTCGCGCCATCGAAGTCTGCCTGGGCACACGCCGCCAGATGACCGAGATGTGGAGCGAGGGACGGGACGGGTTGAAGGGATTTCGTGTTCGGAAGGTTGGATTGCAGCCTTCCCGCGAAGAGCTTTATACGCGCATCAACGCGCGAGCTCAACGGATGTTTGATGCGGGGCTGGTGGAAGAAACGCGGAGGCTGCTCTCCCAGTACGGAGAAGCGGCACGACCCCTCGGGGCGCTGGGATACAAGCAGGCCGTGCAGTTGTTGCGCGGCGAGTTGAGTCGGGACGAAGCGATCGCGGGGGCGCAGCAGGCGCATCGCAATTATGCGAAGCGGCAAATGACGTGGTTTCGGCGGGAGAGCGGAGTGGAGTGGAGGGTGGGTTTTGGGGATGACCCCACCGTACAGGAGCGGACGATTGCGGTAGTTGAGAAGTGAGCAACGGTTCGGCTGGCGGGCTCACGCCCGCCGCGCGTTGGTGCCGCTCCTTCGGGGCTTGCTGCTTATTCTGAAGTTTTCCCCGCACTGACGTGCGGGGCTTTCCTATGCCGCCGCTTCGCGGCTCCCGCGTTGGTGCTGTCGATTGTCCGTAAGTTTTGGGAAAACCCTTAAGACCGCGGCGCCGTCTTGGAATCCCACGTTTGCGTATCGTTTTGATGACCTGGTATGGAGAGTGGCTCTCCCGATTCTTGCTTGACGATGCAAAGGCAAAAGCCGCGGGCGAGGGCGCCCGCGCCAAATCATAATATTGCCTACGCTTTCGGCCCTAACACCTGAGGCCTATCACCCAACACCCAAGACCTAACACCTCACATCCAAACACCTGAGACCTGCCGCCTGACACCCGTCACCTGACACCTGAGACCGGATATGCGTCACCTGTGACCCGTCACCCGCCTTTCTGCTATCGTCTGCCTATGCGCTGGTTGATTGCGTCTTTGGTGTTGCTTTCTCTCATGACGTCCTCATTCGCGAAAGAGAAATACCAGAAGCCCGGGCCCATACGGCTCGATCATGATGGGGAGAAGTGGGCGGAGAAGACGCTGCATAAGCTGTCTACCGAAGAGAAGGTTGGACAGCTGTTCATGGTGTGGGCGCGCGCGCAATTCCTGAATAACGACAGCGAGATCTTCGCGCAGCTGCGCGACACGATGAACAAGTATCACGTGGGCGGATTCACCATGACCGTTCCGGTGGACGGACCGTTCCTCATCAAAAGCGAACCGTACGAAGCGGCGATGCTGCTCAATCACCTGCAGGAAGAATCGAAGCTGCCGCTACTGTTCGCCGCTGACTTCGAGCGCGGCTTATCCATACGGCTCAATGGCCCGGCGATTTTTCCGTCCGCCATGGCCTTCGGAGCCGCGGGCAAAATCGACTACGCCGAGAATTTTGGCCGCATCACCGCGCAGGAAGCGCGCGCCATCGGCATCCACTGGAACTTTTTCCCTGTGGCCGATGTGAATTCCAATCCCGTCAACCCCGTGATCAACACGCGTTCGTTCGGCGAAGATCCGCAAGCCGTTGGGCAGATGGTCGCGGCCTACATCAAGGGCGCGCGTGAAGGCGGCATGCTTACGACCGCGAAGCACTTTCCCGGCCACGGCGACACGGCCACCGATTCGCATCTGGGCGTGGCGCGCGTCAACGGCGACATGGCACACCTGCAGTCGATCGAGTTGCCGCCCTTCCAGAAGGCGATCGATGCGGGCGTGGACACGATCATGGTCGCTCACGTGAGCGTACCCGCTCTCGAACCCGACCCGAACCGGGTGGCAACCACTTCCACGCGCGTGGTGACCGACCTGCTCAAGAACCAGATGAAGTTCAACGGGATCGTGACCACCGATGCGCTCGACATGGCGGGTCTGACGCGGCTGTACGCGCAAGACGTGGGCCGGGCCGCGGTCGAGGCGTTCAAGGCGGGCAACGACATGCTGCTGATCCCGGCCGACCTCGACGCTTCGTATCGCGCCATGCTGAAGGCAGTCGAGAGCGGCGAGATCCCGCAGGCGCGCCTGGACGCGTCGGTGCTCAAGCTGCTGAAAGCCAAGGCGTCCCTGGGACTGAACAAGGCCAAACTGGTGGACGTGACCAACGTAGGCAAGGAAGTCGGTAAGCCTCAGAACATGCTGAGCGGTCAACAGGTTGCCGACGACGCGGTCACCCTGGTCCGCGACAACGGCAAGGTTCTGCCCCTGAAAGCCCGGGGAACCGTGGCGGGCGGTCTTCCGTATATGTCAACAGTGGAGACACATAACCGTCTGGTTGTGATTGTGTTCTCCGAGGACGTGCGGATTAACGCGGGCCGGACGTTCGACCGGCAAATCCGCGCGCGTGTGCCCGACGCGAACGTGATGTTCGTCGATCCGCGAATTGCTGGAGCCATGTCGGAGGAGATTCTGAAAGCAGTGGACCAGGCCGAGGTGGTGGTGGCCGCCGTGTACGCTAGCCCCGACGCCGGGGAGCACGAAGAATGGGGTTGCGGTGGCCGATGCCACGGGAACGCTCTTGAGCCGCGTGCTTGAGCACGGAGCGGCGAAGACCGTGGTGGTGGCGATGGGCAGTCCGTACGTGCTCGCGGATTTTCCGAAGATCGACAATTACCTATGCACGTTTTCGAATGAAACTGTTTCGGAGGCCAGCGCGGTGAAGGCGCTGTTCGGAGAGATTCCGATCCGCGGCCATCTGCCGGTCACGATTCCGAGTGTGGCGCAGCGCGGCGCGGGACTGGACCACTTCGCGCAAGGAGATTCCCAGCATGCTCACAAAAATTAGAAGAGTCGCCAGCATCGTGTTTGCAACCGCGCTGGCGGCGGCGCTCATGACTGCGCTTACCGCCTGCAAGATTCACGTAGATAAATCGGAAAACGGCGAGGAGAAGAAGGTCGATATCCAGACGCCGCTGGGAGGCATTCAGGTCAACCAGGATGTGAAGGTGCGCGACACGGGCCTCCCGATTTATCCGGGTGCGCACGAAAAACCGAAGGGCTCCGACGGGAACGGCGGGCAGGCCAACGTCAACATCTCTTCGGAATTCTTTGGATTGAAGGTGGTGGTGATCGAGTTCCTGAGCGACGATCCGCCGGAGAAAGTGATCTCGTACTATCGCGACCAACTGAAAAAGTTCGGCGGCATCCTAGAATGCCACACCAAGAACAACAAAGACGGGCCGCACGTCGAAATGAATCACAAGAAAAACGGAGACAACAAGCTGACGTGCGAGGAAGACGGGGGTCCGACGGTGGAGTTGAAAGTGGGCACGGAGGACAACCAGCATATCGTGTCGGTGGCGCCGCAGGACGGCGGCAAAGGATCGGACTTCGCGCTGGTTTATGTGCAGGCGCGCGGGGACCGGAAGGACTCGATCTGAAGCGGCGAAGCAGTTCTTGGGATGAACTGGTAGGAGAATTTAGTTTATGAAGGACCACGCCGCGGATCGCCATCCCGGGCCCTGGCGCGTAATGCAGGTAGACGCGGGCATTGCAGGGCTGATTGTGGCCGTCGGATTTTTGGTTATGGGCGTTGTGAGCCTGCCCATCGTGAAATGGTTCGTGTTCGGAACTCTGCTGCTCGGCGGAGGCGTCGCCCTTCTCCTTCGACTCACTCGGAAGGAATAGGGGCTGGCTGATCGGTCAAGTTGTAAAGCCAATTAAACTTCAATGATGCGAAGCGGGCCCTGGGTTGGCCTGGCAAATCTAAACCAGAGCGAGATGGTGCCGGGCGCGGCGACCGTCGGCGTGTGTGCGAGAAAACGTCTTGACACCGCCGACATTGTTAGAGATGGCGATTTTGCGACAGTTATCCACTCGGGACTAGAATGTCGCACGTTATGCCGTCTCGAAAGTGGCGACTTGTTGAAGGCCAGAGGGCCACATGAGATTCCTGTTGCTGTTCGTGTTTTCCATCACGAGCGGCGTGACGTTCGCGCAGGACTATCCCACGAGGCCGGTGCGGCTGATCGAGCCGTTCGGGGCTGGCGGTGGGCCTGACGTGATCGCACGCGCCGTTAGCCCAAAGCTCTCACAGCTGTGGGGCCAGCCCGTAACAGTCGAGAACCATCCCGGCGCAGGAAGCACAGCGGCCCCCGCCCTGGTCGCGAAATCGCCGGCCGACGGTTACACGTTGCTCGTGAACACCAGCGCTCAGGCATACAGCGCCGTGCTCGTGAAGAACCTGCCATATGATCCGTTGAAAGATTTCATCGCCGTCGCTCCGCTGACCAGTCAGCCTTATGTGTTGGTCTCAGGCAAGTCGTCCGGCATCACCAGTGTGCGTGAGCTTATTGCAGCAGCGAAAGTAAGCCCAGGTGGGCTGAAGTTCGGCTCGACGGGCATCGGCACTGGTACACACTTGGGGCTTGTGAAATTCAATTTACAGGCTGGTATTGAAGCGGTACACGTGCCCCCGCGTCCGGGCGACGCGATCACTGATGTGATTGCCAACGCGATCGCAGGGCGTACCACTTATATGATGGCGCCCATTCAGCTCGCTTTAGCCGGTATCCGTGCAGGCAAGCTCCGTGCACTAGGCGTGACCACTAAGAAGCGCTCATCCTTGCTACCGGACGTGCCGACCATCGCGGAGACTGGCATCGCTGGTTTCGACTACCCGATTTGGTATGGAGTATGGGTGCCCGCCGGCACCCCTGCCGGAGTAGTGGACAAACTAGCGAAGGACATCGCACGTGCGTTGGCAACGCCAGATTTGCGCGATTGGCTTGTGAAGCATGGGGGCGATCCCATGAGCATGACACAGCCTGAGTTCGCTCGCTTTGTGGTGAGCGAGAGTGAAAACGCAGCGCGTATCGCCCAGGCCGCTGCGATCAAACTTCAATGAGCCAGTGGCCCTCAGCGCTGCTCACCAATTGTTCTCCGGACGAGTGACGGCCAAACCGGAAGTCAAATGTTGTAATCGGCGATTACATTCATTGACCCGACTCAACTACGAGTTTGGTTTCAGCCTTGCGTTGCGAGGATGGCTGGCAAGATGGCGCAAGTCTTCCGCGTTCGACCTTACCGAACCGCGTTCAGGGTCTGGTAGAACCACGTCGCCGCGAGCAGCATCAGAAATACCCCGGACCCGATGCCCAAGACCCGCACTGGAACGGTAAGCCGGTTGACCTTGGCAAGCAGTTCCGTCTGCTCGTCGTGCATATGCGAACTCGCGTCATCCAGAAACAACTGGTCATCCCTGCGCATGGTGAGTGTGCTCTTGTAAATCAGGAGCACGACCAAGCCAATTGTGAACACTCCGAAGATCACTGCCAAGACTGTCATCGTCATGAGCCACCTCGCGCCGACCGAGCCACCCTCGGCTTCGCCATTTCCTTGACCACTTCGGCAAGCGTCGCCTTAGCCGATTGCTTTGGTGTTTTCTTCTTAGCCATGTCCCATGGTTTCAGAAATCCGGGGCATTAACTGGTCAATTTGGATCAGGTGGCATTCCAGCCAAAAGGATGACCAGAGCCGAAAACGGATTGTGGGGTAATCGAGCGACGGCGCTCATTTATTCGCTCTGTCTGTAAGATCTGAACCGAAACCTCTGCGCTCGGCTCTTTTAATTTGCGGCGCGAACTGCGCTCAGACCCAAGCGATCTAACGCAACCTTGAAAGCGGCGGCGAGGGTTGCTTTGGTGATGACGTCCTGAAGATTGATGCCGAGATGAACAATGGTCTGCGCAATTTGCGGACGCACTCCACTGATAATGCACTCCGCTCCCATCAGACGGGCCGCAGTGATGGTCTTCAAGAGATGTTGCGCGACCACAGTATCCACGGTCGGAACCCCGGTGATGTCGATGATGGCGACGCGAGAGTTGGTGTCGACAAGCGCTTGCAGCAGGGATTCCATGACAATCTGCGTGCGCGCGCTGTCCAACGTCCCGATAATGGGTAGCGCGAGCACGCCCTCCCAAAGCTTTACGACCGGGGTGGAAAGCTCCAGCAGTTCTTCCTGCTGGCGTCGAATCACGTTCTCTCTCGATTTCTGAAATATCTCAGTGGAGTAAAGACCCATGTCGTCGAGCAGAGCCGTGGCCGACCACAGCGCCTGCGACAAAGCCTCCTCGTCATTTTCACACGCTTCGCGAATCTGGGTGAAGATGGGGCGCTTCGCCGAAAAGACGAAAGCAGCCGTTTCGGTGGGCGTGAAGCCCTGCTGGGCGCGCGATCGGGAAATTTCCTCCAGCAGTTGTCGAACCCCATCAAACGCCGAGGACTCGAAATCGCCGCCACCCGAATTAAGCGCGTCCCGTGTGAGGCGGAGGAAGTTCGAGCACTGGACACGGAGGTCTGCATTCTTGATCAGATCGTCCCGGCGCGTGGCGGAAGACATTTCCTGAATCCACTCGGCCAGAATCTTGTCTTCGTTCTGCGAAATGATTTGGAAGAGGACGGATGTCTGCTTATCTGTGGCAGTTGTCATTTGTGTCCTTAGCCGGCACGGATGCTGCATCGGGCCGGACGGGTGCCAAGGCGAATTATTCGCTCGCCGACGTTTTGTCTGATTTCGCAACGAACGGGCCGCCGGAAGGATGCGGCAGAAATGCTAGAGGAGACGATCCAGGGTACTCTTTTCCCCAAGGGTTGTAACCCGGCGAATCCGCGCCAAACCTCAGCAACCGGCGAGATGGCAATTTCGATCGCTATGGAAGCAGTGCGGACGCGCTTACCGCGTAAAAGCACGATTTGGTCTCCCTGCCGGACCGCCAGTTGCTGCCCGCTCGGCGAACGCAAGAAGGACTGGACCGTTGGGAAGTGATGCGACCCGTTGGTCTGCGAGCTTCACTTGGTTGCTGAATCGTTTCCGCTACGGTACTTTGGATTCCGGTGGAGCATCCTTGTCACAAATGCGGAACGCTGGTGGAGCAGGGCGTGCCGTTTTGCAAGCAGTGTGGTGCGCCACAGATACGCGTGCAGGTCGTTGAACCCGAGCCGATTCTCGCTGCCCAGTCCAGCGAGAGTTCTACGGACGTGGTGCTGCCGCCGTCTCTGCGCACTCCCGCCGCCATTTCCGCGCGTGCAAACCGGCGCGGTGCAGTGGTCGCGCGCGTTGCCCGGCGCGGCGCTGGGCGGTGTGTTCTCCCTGCTCGCCATGGTGATTCCCTTTGGTGTGCTTGGTCCCGCTTTCATGTTGGGCGGTGGTCTGGCCGTGATGCTCTACCGACGCACGGCGGGCGGAGTTGTGCCCTCGCCGGGAGCCGGCGCACGGATCGGAGCGGCCAGCGGCGGTTTGGGGTTCCTCTACCTGTCGGTGCTGGCTGTGGCGATCGCCGTGTACTATCCGGACGCGACACGCAATTGGATGCTGGCCCCCCTGTCGCAAATGACGGCGCGCGGATACAGTCCGGAACAGGTGGCTCAGGCGCAGGAGTTGGTCAAGAGCCCGGGCGGAGTCATGGTCGTTCTGGGCTTCCTGCTCTTCCTGATGCTGCTCATCATGGTGGCCGGATCGAGTATTGGGGGCGCGTTTTACGCAGCGTGGTCGAGAAGACGGACGGGCTCGTAATCATCGTCAGCCAGAGCGCGGGTTGATCATCCGACATGGAGAAGCATAGTGAGGATCCACGTGCCAACGTCGGCTTGTGCGCCGATTGCGTGAATGCGCGTATTGTCGAGTCCGATCGCGGGGTGGTGTTCTGGAGATGCGAACTCTCGGTGCGTGATCCGCGGTTTCCGAAATATCCACGGCTTCCGGTGCGGGAGTGCAGCGGGTATCGGAAGAATGCAGAAAGCGGCTGAAGCCAAGTTAGGCGTGCGAACATAACGGAGCACCTGAAGGCGCCCAGATACGAACCCTTCACCCCCGCCACTTCCCTTTTGCTCCGTGAAGATCGCGAAGAAAAGTCGCAAAGGGCGCTAAGAGAATCAATTAGGGGCCGGCCGGCAGCGCTACTTCGGACGCGTGCAGGTGGACAATCTTCCATCCGTCGGAAGTTTTGTGCAGGACGAGAGTTCGCCGGTTCAGAAATCCCGCGCGATCATCAAGGTGAAACGTAGCAATGGCGGTGTCGCCGAATATCTGGAGCGCCAGGCTGCGGGGCTCGATGTGCATGTAGGGCGCGCCAGTCTTTCCTTTGCGAATCTGTTCGAAGACGATCTTGAACGTCTTCTCGAATTCCGCGCGTCCGCGGACCCGCTCAGGAAACGCACGCGGATAGAAAACGGTTGCGTCGTCGTCGAATGCCGACCGGAAGCCATCCCAATCAAGATTTTCGAAGGCGTGAACAAACTGTGCCAAGGCCTCCCGCGCTTGCGTCTCCGACGACGCAGGCGGCTTCTGCCCAAAGCTCGTAGACGACAATAGCAGCAGGAATAAAAAGATTGGGAAACGTCGAAGCATTCGGCGAGGGTATCACCACGTTCGATCTTCGTTCAGCCTGCTTCTACCAGATGCCGAAGCGCTCGACTGGACCACCCCCGAAACCAGACGGAAGAAGGCGTCTCCGTGGGCTGGTTCCTGGACATGTACAGATCATGTGGGGCGGACACTCTTGTCCGCCGGGCTGTGCTTGTGCCCGAGTTTTGTCGGACAGGAGTGTCCGACCCACACTTTTTGTTAGTGCGCCCTATCGCTGCTAGCCACATGACTCTTGGCCAGAAAATCTGGGGACTTAAGCCTCTTGGGAAGGATCAGTGCGGCGGGGACGGCCATCACCAGAATCAGAACGTAGAGATTCGTCCGTAAAACAGATGCGAAGAATGTCCCGCCTGCAGGCCGCGAACTCAGCCGCCAGATCGCCCATTCTTCCCAGATAGTGGTGAGCCCAACGCTCGCAAAGAGCGCCAGGAAAATGGCAGTGACCTTGAGCGTCCAGTAGAGCGGGAGTTGATGAGTGCTGATCGCCTCCTGCGCCACCGCGAATAGAACGCAGCTCGCCAGGAATGCGACGGTCATGATGGCGGCCAGTCCTGCTGGGGATCTCTTTCCGAACCAGGGAAGCGGCGCTTGCTTCACGAGCCTCCGCGCCGGCATCCAGCAGAGAAGAAACGCCAGCGGCACTCCGACGATCCAGACCGGCCCGCTGGCAATCATGACGGCGACCAGCAAGCCGATGAAGCTTGTCAGCACATTGCCAAGAAACATCCTCCACGCCGCCGCCAACCGAGGAAGACCTCGCTCGAAGATGGCAAACAGCACCGACTTCGCAATGACGGCCACTACCAGGACGAGAATCGACCTCGACAAAGCAAGCGCTGGCACCATTACTTGCATAAACGGAAGAACCGGCTCGCACGCGAAGGCGGGACTGGTGGCGACCAAAAACAACCCCACGAAGAGCAGGTAGCGAATTTTGCCGTTACCCCTGCGTTGATGGCGCAAACAATGGCTCATGAGTGAATGTCACAATCGCACTTCTTTAGAATGATTGTCAGCACGAATCTTGCGAGACCGACTAGCCAGCACCGTATCCGGAAACAGGACGGGCCTAACACGAAGCGGAGCTTTCAGGAGCAACCTAATATCCCGGCCAATCCTCCAAGCACCCAGAGGAGACCACGATGCGAATCCCTCTCGTGCTATTGGTGACCGCCCTCGGCCCGGCGCTTTGGGCGCAAGATGCCGGCATGATGGCGGCGCAGCAGGCCCAACAGGCGGCTCAGCAGGCAAGTCAGGCCGCTCAGCAGGCCAACCAGGAAGCCATGCGTCAGGCACAGCAGGCCAATGAGGACGCAGCCCGCGCCAGCCAGCAGGCCTCGCAAAATGCACAACTGGCGCAGGTCTGTCCGCCGGCGGCCAAACCCAAGTTCTCCATGAAGGGCGGCACTTTCACCAAGCCCCTCACGGTAAAGATTCGCGAGAACACGCGCGGAGCCGTGGTCTACTACACCACCGATGGCTGGACGCCGACGACCAACTCGGCGCGGTACACCGGACCCATCACGATTACCTCGACGACCACTCTGCAGGCGATCGCGGTCGCTCCCGATATGCCGCGCAGCCGGATCGCCAGCGCCATCTATCGCGTGGATGTTCCGTCAGGCAAGATCGCGCCAGCCCCGGCTGCTATGGTGGCTACCGCCCCTTCTCCCGGTCCGCCCGGTGTGCTGCCCAAAGGGACATCCGTGCCGCTGGCCTTCGCGGCAGACTTCAGCTCCCGCAAGGCCGATGTTGGCGACAAGATTAACCTCACGCTGGCAGTGGATCTCAAAGTCGGCGATGCGATCATCGCTGCCAAGGGCTCTACGGCCATCGTCAACGTGACGGAAGCGCACAAGTCTAGCGTCGCCGGAATACCCGGATTCGTCTCTTTCGAAGCCGAATCTCTGACCATCGACGGCACCGTGGTTAAGCTGACGGGCTCGGCGGCGAAGGAAGGCCGCGAGGTCCAGATCAACCCGGCTACCGTCGGCCTCGCGTTTGTCGTGCCTGGCGGCGTGTTCCTTGTGCATGGCAACGATGCTGAGATCAAGGCGGGAAGCGTGTTTGTGGCCAGCGTCGCGGAAGATACAAAGCTGGCAAAGTGACTTCGTCCGTTGGAGGGGCCGAGAGGGCAGGCGGGACGCCTTCCCGACTACCGGCGAGACGCCGGCGCTACTTACTAAAGCAGATGTCGCTCGCGCGGATGGCCCGCGTTTCTTGACACCCCCACCCACCGCCGTTATTCTTAAGTATTGCTCCCTGGAGAACTTACGCCTCTGGGCGTGTTCCGCGGGCCTTCGCGGTATCAAAAGGTGGGCGCGGAGGTTCCCGATGCTGATTGAAATTGCCGAGCTTGAACTCCATCCTGTTGATTTTCGAGAGGAGTTCCCTCCGGACGCCATCGATCTGGGAGCCGATGTGCGCCAGTTGTCGGTGCTCAAAACCAGCGGCCGCGCACAACTGGTCGAAGAGCACCACGGAAAGCACAACGTAATCAAGGACATACGTCTTCAGGGCGACCTGGCCACCACCCTGGAGCTGCCCTGCGCACGTTGCCTCGATCCTGTGCGGCAAGACGTGGCGCGGACGTTCGATCTGCTGTATCGTCCGTTGGGCACCGATGCCGGGAACGAAGAGCTCTCGGTGACGGCCGCGGAAGCGGAGATCGGGTACTACCAGGGCGAAGGTGTATTGCTCGAAGACGCGCTTCGGGAGCAGGTGCTGTTGTCGGTTCCGCTGAAGGTAGTTTGCCGCGAAGACTGCAAGGGGCTGTGCCCCAGCTGCGGCAAGAACCGGAACACTGATCCGTGCTCGTGCCCTCCAGTGGTGGGCGATCCGCGCTGGGCGGCGCTCAAGGACTTGCGCGAGAAACTGGAACAGTGACGGGGCTGCAAAGGACCCCGAAAGTAAAGCTGTAGATATAAGATTTCACGATATACATAAACGATCCGGCGAGTTGCACTAACCCACCGGGATCGAAAAAACCCCGCCCAGGCAGAGCTTGGATGGGTTAGCGAAATCGCAGAAGAGGAATTTTCCATGCCGAATCCAAAACGGAGACACTCCCAGAAACGCACTTCCACCCGCCGCGCACACGACGCGCTGTCGAAGCACTCGCTCTCGGAGTGCCCGAATTGCCACGAGAAGAAGATGCCGCATCGCGCCTGCGCCAAGTGCGGTTACTACAAAGGCCGCGAAGTAGTGGAAGTCAAAGAAGCCAGCTAACCGTTCCGCCAGCGCCTCCATGCCAAGCGTCATTGCTCTGGATGCCATGGGTTCCGATCGCTCCCCTCGACCTGAGATCGAGGGGGCGATTCAAGCCGCCCGTCAACTCGGAACGCGCGTGCTGCTGATCGGCCAGGAAGACCGCATCCGGCCGGAACTGGGCCGCCATCGCTGGATCTCGCAGCTCCCCATCGAAGTCGTTCACGCCGACGAAGTCATCACCATGGAAGACAAGGCCGCGCAGGCGGTCCGCACCAAGAAGCAGTCTTCCATGCACGTGGGCATTCGCCTGGTTCGCGAAGGCAAGGCAGCCGGATTCGTGACGGCCGGAAACACTGGCGCCGCCATGGCCGCGGCCAAGATGATCCTGGGCGCGCTGCCAGGCGTGGATCGTCCCGCGCTGGCTGCAGTCTTTCCGACCGCGGTGGGCACGGGCGCCATGCTGCTCGACGTGGGCGCCAACGTCGATTGCGACGCGCACAATCTTGAGCAGTTCGCCGTGATGGGCGAGATTTACTTCCGCTCCATCTTCGGAACGCGGCGGCCCCGGGTGGGCCTGCTCTCGATCGGCGAAGAAGAAACCAAGGGCAACCTGCTCACGCGCGAATCCTTCCAGTTGCTGAAACAGCTTCCGCTTGAATTTCGTCGGGAACGTCGAAGGGCGCGATCTCTACAACGGCAACGTCGACGTGATCGTCGCCGATGGATTCGTCGGCAACGTGGCCCTGAAGATTTCCGAAGGCGTCGTCAACCTGGTGCGCGCCACCTTGAAAGAGGCTCTGCAGGCCACGGTTACGCGGCAGGTTGGGTACCTGCTTTCGCGCAGCGCATTCACCGATTTCA
Organism: uncultured Acidobacteriota bacterium; assembly: GCA_963745435.1. GTDB lineage: Bacteria > Acidobacteriota > Terriglobia > Terriglobales > Acidobacteriaceae > Gp1-AA133. The sequence continues at coordinate 259,498 of CAVUXK010000021.1, forward strand.
AGAAGCGACTGGACCACACCGAGTACGGCGGCGCGCCGCTGCTGGGATTGAAGGGCGTCAGCATCATTACGCATGGGTCGTCCAATGCCAACGCGATCAAGAACGCGATTCGCGTGGCTTCGGAGTTCGCCGAGAACCGCGTGAATGACGAAATCGAAAAAGGGATCGCGGCTTTGCGCAGCGCGGCGGTGGCCCAGAGCTGAGGATCGCGAACGCTTTTCTTACATCTTGTCTTTGGGACGCTGAACCTGCTCGATCGTTGATTTCTGCGTTCGCCCTCAGATCAAATCAGAACGGATAATTATGAACATTGCATTCCTATTCCCGGGCCAAGGTTCGCAAGCGGTCGAGATGGGCAAAGACCTAGCCGCCCATCATGCCGTCGCGCGGCAGACCTTCGAGGAAGCCGATGAGGCCCTAGGCTACAAGCTGTCGCAGCTTTGCTTCGAGGGGCCCGAAGAGCAGCTGCGGCTCACCGAGATTACGCAGCCGGCGATCCTGACCACTTCGGTCGCGGCCTGGCGAGTTTTGAAAGAAAAGGGAGTGACGCCGTCATTCGTCGCGGGACACAGCCTGGGCGAATACTCGGCACACGTGGCAGCGGGCACGCTCAGTTTCGCCGACGCGGTTCGCACCGTGCGCAATCGCGGCAAATACATGCAGGAAGCCGTGCCCGTGGGCGTCGGCGCGATGGCGGCAATCCTCGGCATGGAGTTGGAGAAGGTGAGCGCGGTCTGCGCGGAAGCGGCACACGGCGAAGTGTGCGATCCCGCCAACATCAACTCGGCCGAGCAGATCGTGATCTCGGGCAACACGGCGGCCGTCGAGCGCGCCGCGAAACTCGCCAGCGAACGGGGCGCCAAGCGCGCCGTGATGCTTCCCGTCAGCGCCCCCTTCCATTGCTCCCTGATGAAGCCGGCACAAGATCGGCTCGCCGTCGACCTGTCTGCACTGACGTTTCAGAATCCATCAATCCCGGTAGTCTGCAACGTCGACGCGGCGGCGGTGACCGACGCGTCTGCGAGTCGCGATGCCCTGGTTCGCCAGGTGACAGGATCGGTGAAGTGGCAGCAATCGATACATCTGCTGATCGCCCGCGGAGTCGAGCGCTTCGTCGAGGTCGGGCCCGGCAAAGTTCTATGCGGCCTGATGCGCCAGATCGACCGGTCGAAGCCGTGTTCGAATGTAGGAGACGAATCGTCGCTGCAGAAGACGTTGGAACAGATGGCTCAACTGAAAACTTAAGTCCCAGTACGGCGAGGCAAGACTCAACTGCACGGTGACTGGCTGAACGTCTTCTCTTTTTTCTGCACGTAGACCTGCTCGTGCTCGTTGCGATCGTTCACGATCACTTCCACTATCACCCCGCTGCCACCGTGCGGGCACTCGCCCGTCGCGTAGATCTTGTACTTCTTCACCAAGCCCCACTCTCCGCCCGGTCCCCAATCGCGATAGAACTCGTTATACGGATACAAGGGATACTGCTGGGGATGCTGCTGCCAGGCAGCGTCGGCCATGTACAAGCCGTAGGCGGTTTCGAAGTCTTTGCGCTCCAGCGCCGCGAAAAACTTATCGACCAGGCGCTCCTCGGGCCAGTAGCGGAATTGATAGGCGAGGAATGCCAGCACTAACAGCACACCAACGACGGTAGCGATGCGCACTTTCTTCCGGCGGGCTCCCGCCTCGTCGAACTCTTTCGCATCCATCAGTGTCATAGACCTCTAGCATAACGGAAACCGGCGGGCATCCAAAAGTTCCCAGCGCAGTGCGTGGTCGCCATATGAATTGGCACTTTTCTTGCAGAAAAAAAGCGCACCAGCTTTCACCGGTGCGCGTGCTCAACGCTGCTGCAAAAAGGTGCAAGAAGTTGCGCGTTTATCTATGGATTCTCACCGCGAGAGATCCGAAGCGAGATTCCCGCTCCGCCGCGTCCGACCATGGGTGCAAACGCCACGCGCGTCTTCGAGCGGCTGGAGTGGTGGTCGAAAATGTAGCCGCCCACCAGGTAGCCGATCGCGCCTCCCACCAGCACATCGCTGGGGAAGTGTTCGCGTCCCTGAACGCGTTCGAATCCGGTGGCCGCGGCCAGACCGTAGACCGCCAGCTTCACCTTCCATCCCGGATATTCATCGGCAATCACGTGCGCAATCGCAAACGCGTTGGCTGTGTGCCCCGAGGGAAAGGAGTCGGCAGAGAACGAGTGCCCAGCCCAGAATGATCCGGACTGCGAACTCAGTCCATTCGCCTGCGGCCGCGTGCGATCCGAGGCAAACTTCAAAAACGACGTGAGCAGTTGCGTGTCGGCCATGGCCGTCATGGCAAGTGCCCCCGTCTCGCGCAAGTGCTCGTCGTGACGAATCGTGCCAGCGAACAGCGCAGTGCCGGCAGCGGCAACCGGAATATAGATTCCGGTGAAATTCGAGGCCCGCTGGAAGTCATGCACGCGCGCGGAGTCAGTGCTGACATTTTGCAGCGCGGTGCGATCGAGCGCGAAGGCCGTGCCGAGCAACGCGGCCCCGGGCAGCAGCCACTTGAGATCGCGCTTCTCCAGTCGCATCGGGCTGGTCATGATGCCGCGCTGGTCTTTGGCCATCTCCCGGAAGCAACGCCCCGGCGACAGCATGGTGCAGGGAGCCGCCTGCGATCCTGGTTGCGGCGCGGGTTGCGCAGGAAGATCGGCTGCGCAGCTTTCGAAGACGACTCTTGCGCGGACAAGACTTGAATGGAATCCGATGATGGTTGAACTTGCTGCGCAAAACTGACGAGGGGAAGAAATCCGATCAACGCCACTCGCGAGATGCGTACACAGACAGGGACCGGGCGACGAGAAAACTTCTGAATCGACTGCATGGGAGGGTTCTTAAACTCAACATAGCCGTGGAGCCCTACCACGTCAAGGGTAGTGTTTGCGGTGTAGGGAATAAGAAGGGCAACGCGCTCACGAAGTCTGCAACTTTAAGTGGCCCTAGGGAAACGCCGCGCTGGACGCAGCTCTACGCAAGGTGCCGGAACTGTAGGCTAGCCGACCGAACCGCAAAACTGTAGATCGCAGGAAACGATACGGGAGCAATGGCAGCCTAAAGCGTCCGTTTAAACAGAGGCGTCGCCAGCGCCAGCGCTACCGTTCCGAAGATTCCCAGATAAACCATGTCGGGCACGATGGCCATGAATCCGGCTTCCTTCAGCAGCAGTCCCTTGAACCCTGCGACCGCATACGTGAATGGATCAACTTTCGCAATCACGCGCAGCCACGGCGGAAACGCCTGCACCGGATAGATCGACCCGCTCGGGAAAAACAAGCAGCGTGTTGAGAATTCCGAAAATCGCGCGCGGCACCAGCGGATCGTCCACTCGCACCATCAGCAGGAACATCATCGTATTGAACGCAATCGAGGTCAGCACGATCATCAACAGCAATCCGAGCGCTGTCGCCGGATTGAAAATCGTGTTCACTCCCGCCAGCAGTGCGCCGATCACCGTGATGACCACACCGGTCAGCACCGCCTTGATCGCTCCCGCCAGGTTCAGCCCGAACACCATCTCGGCCTTGGTGATGGGCGTCACGAGATAGCCCTCGTGGATGCCGCGCGCCTTGTCGTCGATATACAACATGCCGCCGCCGATCATCACCGAGACGAACATGGCCAGCGTGATCGAACCGGGCAGCAGGTATTTCATGTACTCGATGTAGGGATACAGCTCCACAATCTGCAGCACGGTCTGCTGCAACAGCCGCGGCTCGATGGTCGGCTGGTTCAGCGCGTTGGTGATGTCGGCAAGCTCCTGCTCGAGCGTGGAGCTCATGAAGTTGTCGCTGTTGTCCACCACCAGCGCGATCTGCGGACGGTCTTTCTCGTAAACGCGCCGCGAGTATTGCGGCGGGATGATGACCGCGCCCTGGATCTTCCCGTTGCGCACATCTTCGCGCGCCGTCTTCTCGTCGTCGTAGTAGACGGGTACGAAGGTCCGCATGTTGGCGCGCACGGAATCGAACGCCTGGCGAATCTTGAGCGCCTGAGTGCCGCGTCCTGATCCACGACGCCGAGGCGAGCGTCTTTAATCTTGCCGCCAAACGCGTTGCCCAGCACGATCAACTGCACCAGGGGGAAGATCATCGACGCCAGCATCAGCGTCGGTGACCGGAAAAACTTGCGCATTTCGCGCTCGACAATCGCCATCATTCGATTCATGGTCGTAACCCCGGGGCTTGTGGCATCGTGAATCCGTACGCCTTCACCAGTTCGTCGCGCAGCTGGCGTCCGGTGTAGTGGACGAAAACGTCATCCAGCGTGGTGCTCTGCACGGTCAGCGTCTTCAGGGGAATTTTCGCGTGCACCGCCAATTCGACCAGGGCGGTGGTTGTGCGCGAGCCGTTGCTGGTCAGCACGCGGTACATTCCAGCGCCTTCGTGCTGGACCGAGGTCACATCGGCGAGACTGTGCAGCCGTTGCTCCATATCTGCCGGCGGATGCTCAAACTGCACTTCAATCACGTTCGATCCCGGCACGCTTGCCTTCAGCGCGGCCGGCGTGTCCAGCGCTACCAGCTTGCCGTGATCGACAATCGCAATGCGATCGCATAGCCGGTCGGCTTCGTCCATGTAGTGCGTGGTGATCAGGATCGTGAGCTGGCGGTTCTTCTTGATGTTCGTCAGCATCTCCCACACCGCAACGCGCGACACCGGATCGAGGCCGGTCGTCGGCTCGTCCAGAAAGAAGATGCGCGGGGAATGCACCAGCCCGCGCGCGATTTCCAGCCGCCGCCGCATTCCACCCGATAAAGTCTTGGTCTGCGCGTCGCGCCACTTGGTCAGGTCGACCAGTTGCAGCAGCTCGTCGATCGCTTCTTTCCGGCGCTTCGCCGGAACGTCGTACAGCTTGGCGTAGATGTTGAGGTTCTCTTCCACCGTCAAATCGAGATCGCTGGTCAGCGCCTGGGGGATCACACCGATGCATCGCCGCGCGCCATCGGGATCCTTCGCCACATCGTGACCGGCAATGATGGCCCGCCCCGCCGTGATCGGCAGCAGCGTAGTCATCATGCGGATCAGCGTCGATTTCCCCGCGCCGTTGGGCCCCAGCAACCCGAAGATTTCTTCGTCGGCCACGTGAAACGTGACGTCATCCACCGCCTTGAAGTCACCGTACTTCTTGACGATGTGCTCCACGTCAATCGCGTTGGTGCCGGTCTTTTCCGGGCCCTCGCAGCCATGACCCGTCTGCGTGTCTTTGCCGTTACTGCCGCTCATGGACGCTGCTCCGCTGACGCATCCTGCTTGGGCGTGCCCTTGAGTTGATCGGGCGACACCAGCACTTCGGCCGTCATGCCCGGGACGTAGGCGCCCTTGGGATTGTCGAGGCGCACCTTCAAGACGATCGTCTTGATGTCGCGCTTGCGCCGGTTGACGTCGCGTTGTGTTGCGAAATCCGCCTCGGCCGCTTTGAAAAATACTTTACCGCTCGTCACCGTGCCGCCCGGAAGGCGAACGCGCAACGTGTCGCCCAGGCCGATGTGATCGGCTTGCGTTTCTGGAATCGCGGCGCGTACCCAGGTATCCGCTGAGATCGACGATGGTCACGATGGGCTGGCCGACGTTCAGCACTTCGCCTTCCCGCGCCGCGCGCACCGAAACCGTTCCGGTAACGGGCGCGTAAATGTTGGTGTAGCCGAGCCGCACTTCCGCCTGCCGCTTCTGCTCCTCGGCATTCTTCAGATCCGCCTGCGTCGAGGCGACCGTGCTCTGCGCTGCATTGGCCTGGTGGGTGCGCGCGATCGCCGCATTCAGGTCAGCTTCCGCGGCCGTGACCTGATCTTTGAGCGACTGCACGTTCGCTTTTGCGGCGGTGAGATTCGTCTCCGCCTGCACGCGCTCCTGGTCCGACGCGACTCCCTGCTTGGCCAGTTCGATCGTGCGCCGGCTGTCGCTCTGGGTGCGCTCTAGCGCTGCCTGCGACTTGCGCAAGTTGCGAAGTCATGGAACGCAGCTTCGCCTGCATATTCGCGACATCACTGCTGGTCGAGCCTTGCGTCGACTGCTCGGTGTAACGCATGCCGGAAACCTTCGAACGCAAGCTCGAGATGTTGGCCGAAGCCGCTGCCGCTTCCGCCTGCAGTTCCGCCGGGATCGATGACCGCGATCAACTGCCCGGCCTTCACGGGCGTGCCTTCGTCCACCAGCAACTTCTGCAAACGTCCTTGCGTCTGCGGGCTGACGATCACCTGGTTCGAGTCCACAGTGCCGATCAGCACCAGGTCCTTGTTGCTGGGCGTGGAAAAAAAGTAGTAGCCGAGCGCGATCAGAAAGATAATGCCCAGCAAAATGAAAAATCTATTTCGGGGATTCACTTGGATTCTCCTTCGACCGGCAGGGCCGTCGGTTGGAAGAGAGCTGCGGAAATGAAATCGAGCACGGCAGCCCGTCGGGCCGCCAGACGCTCCGGACTGAGCGGATCCTGGTCCGTCATCAACTTCATGAACGGGGCCACGCCGAAGTAATGCACCACCACGGCGATGATGGACGGAATATATTGCATGGGATCGACCGGACGAAAGACTCCGGCCGTAATGCCTTCGCGAAACACTTTCACCAGCTGTTCGAATGCGGGCCGCATGTACGATTTCATCACGCGCAGCGCCTGCGGACTTCGCGGCATCAGGAAAGTCTGACGCTGCACCATCTCGCGATGCTGCGGATGCGAAGCGAGAAAATCAAACAAGCCGCCCACGTAGCGCAGCAGCCTTTCTCCGGGCGGAGTGTTCTCGTGCAGGATCGGCATGAGCACGGCATCGCGCTCGCGGAACACCTGCTCGAGCGCCGCACCGTACAGTGCGTCCTTGTCGCGGAAGTAGTAATAAAGGAGCGCCTTATTGACCTTGGCGGCCTTGGCAATGGCATCGGTGCGGGCCCCGGCCACGCCCTCGCGCGCAAACTCGCGGATGGCTGCCTGCAGAATCGCCGCGCGACTCTCCTCCGGCTTCCCCCGCGACCCCAACCGCGCCCGTGCCTGTCCAGTGGCCATCGTGTACCTCGGGAGCTGTGCCCTTTCCTAGACGTTTCGCATTAACTAACCAGTTAGTTAGATTATAAAACAACGGCTGCGGATTCGAGCAAGCGCCGCCAGCAAGCGGCCAACGGGCCATCCGAGGACCCAAGTCGCGCAGCGACGGCAGAATCCAGTCCCGGACGTAAGTCCGGGGGAACGAATGAAAGACGGATCGAGTCCCGCAGGGACGTCAGCTTCGCTGGCATCCGGACCATGCACCGCGACAACACTCGCACCCCTGTTCTATAATCTCGCCCGCGGAGACCCCACCATGCTCCCTGTCAAACTCATCCTCTGCCCCACCGACTTCAGCGGCCCCGCCTGTTCCTGCGTGCGCGTCGCCAGCGAACTGGCCGAACACTTCGGCGCCGAACTCGTGCTTGTCAACATCGTGCCCGCTGTGCCCAGCGTACCTTCCGACCCCAACTACGTTTTCAAAATCCCGGAGTACGAGCGCTATCTCCACGCCGACGCAGAAACGCACCTGAAAAAGGTGCGCGAAGAACTGGTCAGCAAGAACGTGAAAGTACGTACCCAGGTCGGCCACGGCTCCGCCGCCGACGAGATCGTCCTGATCGCCAAGGTCGAAGGCGTCGACCTGATCGTCATCTCCACCCACGGATCGACCGGCCTCGAACGCTGGGTCTTCGGATCGGTCGCGGAGAAAGTCGTCCGACTGGCGGAGTGCCCGGTGCTGACGGTGAGGCAGCAAGAAAAGCTGAAGAGCACCGTAGAAGGTGCATGCAGAGGAACAACGAATCCGGTCGCCTGCTCTACGGATCGTGAATCGGACGCTGCTAACAAGCGTCCACCAGAATTCCCGTGCTCCTTCGGGTCGGAGAAGGCAGACTTATACGGACCATGCAATTCTTTGAGCTTTCCCTTTCGCCATTCAATGCAGTATCTGTGGTGGAGCTGCAGCACCGAATCGGCGACTCGCCTGGAGGCTACGTATGGCCGAAGGCACGAACTCGCGAGGATGGCGAACAACTCGCCCGCGTTGCGTATTTGGCATGGGCGAATCCATGGGCGCCGCTCAGTTGCTGCAAGCCCTATCGAAGGAATCTCGCTTCTGCGCGGTCGTTGCTGAGTCGCCATTCGCTACGTTCCGAGAAGTCGCTACGCTCGCTTCGGGCGCGAATTCCACACCGGACCATGGTTAGGGAGAAGTATCTTTCGGCCTACCGTTGATGTTGGTTTTCTTTACGTTCGCCTTAGATATGCCTTGGACATGGAAAAAGCTTCTCCCGAACAAGCGATCTTGCGTACGAGCACTCCCAATGCTCATCCACGGCCTAAAGACCGGAACATTCCTCCATACCATTCCGACAGAATTCAGTCGATGAACCCATCCGACATTGCTGTGTGGAAGGTCCCCGGGGCGACACACACCGCAGCGCACAAAACTTCACCGACGGATTTTGAGGCCAAGGTTCTCGAATGGTTTGATGAGCACTCAAGGAATGCGAACTGACTATTCCCCGTTCCCCCCGCAATCGACGGCACCAGCAGAATCTCATCCCCATCCTGAAACGTGTACGTCAGTCCCGCCCAGAAAGCGGATGTCCTCCTCGTTCACATACACGTTCAGAAACCGCCGGATCTCCCCGGCCTCATCGCGCAAATGCGGCTTCAGTTGCGGAAATTTCTGGTCGAGCACGGTAAACAACTCGCCCAGGTTCGCCGCTGCGCAATCTCACTTTGCCGACGCCGTCCGTCAGCCGGCGCAATGCGGTTGGAATTTGTACTGTGATCGACATATCAGGCCTCCACCGTTTCCGGAACATCAAGCGTGTTCGAAAGATACCGTTCGAATTCGGCAAGCTTCGGCGCAATCGCGGCCTCAGCTGCATACTCGCCTGCCAGCGCGTCGGTCGTCTTCAGTCCGTTGCCCGTGATGCAGAGCACGGTCGTCTCGTCGGGAGAGATGCGGCCCTCGCGATACAGCTTGCGCGCGCAGCCAACGGTCACGCCGCCGGCAGTCTCGGTGAAGATGCCTTCCGTCTCCGCCAGCAACTGGATCCCCTCGACTACCTCGGGGTCCGAAACGTCCTCCGACCACCCGCCACTCTTCGTGATCGCCTTGATCGCGTAATGCCCGTCGGCCGGATTGCCAATCGCCAGCGAGCGCGCAATCGTTGCCGGCTTCTGCGGTTCTATCTCCGCGCGGCCCGCTTTCACTGCGGTTGAAATCGGCGAGCATCCGGTGGCCTGCGCGCCGAAGAACTTCACCGGCTTCGCCTCGACCAGGCCCAGCGTGATCAGCTCATCGAACGCCTTCTTGATTTTCGTAATCAGCGATCCGCCCGCCATCGGCACCACAATGTTGTCGGGCAAGCGCCATCCCAATTGCTCGGCGATTTCGAAGCCGACCGTCTTCGATCCTTCGGCGTAGTACGGCCGCAGATTCACATTCACGAATCCCCAGCGATGCTCGTCGGCAATCTGCGAGCACAGCCGGTTCACCTGGTCGTAGCTGCCGGCGATGCGCACAACTTTCGCGCCATACACCTGCGTACCCAGAATCTTCGCCGGCTCCAGATCGGCGGGAATAAAGATCCACGCCTTGAATCCGTTGCGCGCCGCCTGCGCCGCCACCGAGTTCGCCAGGTTCCCGGTCGACGAGCATGACACGGTATCGAATCCAAACGCGCGCGCCTGTGACAACGCGACAGCCACCACGCGATCCTTGAAGCTCAGCGTGGGCAGGCACACGGCGTCGTTCTTGATGTGGAGTTTGCTGCGCCCCGAGCTGCTTCGCCAGGTTGGGCGCGCTGAGCAGTGGCGTGAATCCCACCGGCAACTTCGGCTTGAAAATCTTGGGGGAGGGGGAGGAGCTCGGAATAGCGCCACATGTTGGGAGGGCGTTGGGCGATCTTCTCGCGCGTAAACTCGGCGCGTGCTTCTTCGTAGTCGTAGCTGACTTCCAGGGGAGAGAAACAGTCGTCGCAGATCGACTTGGGCTGGTTTCCCCAGGTCTTGCCGCACTCGCGACATCGCAATTCGTATTGAGCCATCGTGCTACCCGCATTCTCGCGAGCAGCTGAGGACGAGCGCCCCTAAGGAGAAAAGTCCTCTAAAAAACGAAGACCTCTTCTCCGGAAAAGGAAAAGAGGTTACGGGAAAACGGGTAGAAATGCCGCTTGCCCGAATCTCATGTTCCCCGTTCCCAGGAGAGAGTTGGCACCAAGCAATCGCGATAGATGATCGCGACCCGGTTGCCGTGGCGTCTCAGGGCTCGTCCCTCAGCCACTCTGCATGAAATTCAAGAGTCAACCCGCGAACGGGTCAACTTGGAGATAGATGTTACTGGCCACCTGAACGGGTGTCAAGCACGGGTGTGATCACCTTTTTCGATACGCCCGTGCGGAATCTCGACACCAGGGTCCATTCTCATCGTGCTGCGACCGCTTTCGGCACTATGCGGCCCGGCGATAGTTCTCCGGAACCCGCACTGCACTCGGCGTTGATCGAAACAACAGCGTGAGGCAATACAACCCGGCCAAGCCGACTACGGCATAGACGGCTCTTGCCAGCACCGACATGTTGCCGAAAATCGCGGCCACCAGATCGAATCTGAAAACACCGACCAGCAACCAGTTCAACGCGCCAACAATCACCAGCGCGAGTGCCGCTTTCGCAATCCCGTTCATATTGTCTCCCTTAAGTTTGTGATGGCACGCGAATGGAAGCCGCGTGCTAGGTAGAAGATGCTTCTCCTCGGCGTACCGCTCCGTGCAGAGGGCGCAGATTCAGAACTCGCTCTATCGGGAGGAAAAGGTCATACAGATACTTTGACCTCCGCTCAAAGCGCGGCTTTCTTACGCCGTAGCCGATCAAGCATCGTGCAAATCTATGTCAGCTTCACATCCAGAAGCGCCAGCCAATACTGCAGCGACTGCAATGCAAACCCGCACAGGATGAGTCCAATCCCGAACACGCCCATGCGCCGCTCTGGAAGATTGTCCGCGTAGTACTCGATGTAGGGATTCACCGTGATCCCCACGCCCGTGACGATGCCGGTGACTAGGCCCACGCGAATGGCAAACGACCAGGGATGCCCGACGTGATGAATGAAGGCGCTGCAAGCCAGGGCCGTAGCCATGTATCCGAAGGTCCGAACCACAGTGCCCCAGAATTGACGGCGAGTAATCCTCGGACGCCGGAACGCTGCATAGTCCAGCGCAGGACGCATGCCGCGCTGAATACGCGATCGCCTGACCGATCGTGATGAGAAGAGCAAAGGCGATTGCGAATCCGGCGCCAGTAGTCCGGTAAAGCCCTACCGCGAAGCCGAGGCCGCGGATCGCCGAGAACAAGATTTCCCATGGCAACGAATAATGTTCGAGTCCCCGGGCTCCTCGATTCAGTTCAATGGCCACCGTGACGCCGGTCGCAATTCCTGAAGCCAGTCCGAAAATGAGACCGAGGCCGAGCCCATACCCCACTCCGAAAACTAACGAGTAAGTCACCACTCGTGTAAGCACACGCAGCGGCCCATGCTGGCCGCCCAGCAAGTCGTACGCTAGGTAGAGACTGCCCAGCACATCCAGACATGTGCCCGTAATGCTGATGGCTGCAACTGTATGGTGGTCCATTCTCGATGGCGGAACTGTATCGCTGATTGTGCCTGTGCACCGCGCGCAAAAGGTGAAGCGAGGCATCGTGCGAATCGCGTGCCCTCGACTCGGATGCACACCGTCATTCCCGCGCTCACACGCCTGTTAGAATCAAGGATTAGCCCGTCCATCATGGAAGCCGCCTACATCCGCAACTTCGCGATCATCGCCCACATCGACCACGGCAAATCCACGCTGGCCGACCGCCTGCTGGAACTCACCGGGTCGCTCGCCATGCGCGAGATGCAGGAGCAGGTCCTTGATTCCATGGACCTTGAGCGCGAACGCGGCATCACGATCAAGGCCCACGCCGTCCGCATGATGTACCCCGCCCAGGACGGCAAAACTCTACCAGCTCAACCTCATCGACACGCCGGGCCACGTGGATTTTTCCTACGAAGTTTCGCGCTCGCTGGCCTCCTGCGAAGGCGCGCTGCTGATCGTCGATGCCTCGCAGGGCGTCGAAGCCCAGACTCTCGCCAACGCCTACCTCGCGATCAATCACGGTCTCGAAATCATTCCGGTCATCAACAAGATCGACCTCCCCAGCGCCGACATTCCGCGCGCCAAGGAGATGATCGAAGGCGCGGTCGGCCTCGACGCTTCCGACGCCTGCCTCATCAGCGCCAAGACCGGGCAAGGGCGTGCCCGACGTTCTGGAAGCCATCGTCAAGCGCATCCCGCCGCCGAAGGGATCAGCCCAACACGCACTGCAAGCCTTGATTTTCGATTCCTGGTTCGATCCCTATCGCGGCGTGATCGTGCTGACCCGCGTCTTCGAAGGCACGCTGAAGAAGGGCCAGAAGATCCGCCTCTGGTGGAACGGCCGCGTCTTGCAGGTGGAAACGCTCGGCGTGCTCACGCCCAAACCTGTCGAGATCGACGAACTGGTCGCCGGCGAAGTCGGCTTCCTCATCGCCAACATCAAGAACGTCGCCGACACCAAGATCGGCGACACCATCACCGACGATGACCGCCCCGCCCTCGAACCGCTGCCCGGCTTCGAAGAGATCAAGCCCATGGTCTTCGCCGGGCTCTACACCGTCGACGCCCACGAGCACACGAACCTGCGCGAAGCGCTCGAAAAACTGCGCCTCAACGATTCTTCCTTCTTCTTCGAGCCGGAAAGCTCCGTCGCGCTCGGCTTCGGCTTCCGCTGCGGCTTTCTCGGCCTGCTGCACATGGAGATCATTCAGGAGCGCCTGGAGCGCGAGTACAACCTCGAGCTCATCACGACCGCGCCCAGCGTCCGCTACAAGGTCACGCACACCGACGGCAAGCTCATCGAAGTCGACAATCCTTCGCGCTGGCCCGATCAGAGCGAGATCGCCAAAGTCGAAGAGCCGGTCATTCTCGCGGTCATCCTGACCAACGAGGAATATGTCGGCGGCATTCTGAAACTGGTGGAAGAGAAGCGCGGCAAGCAGAAGAGTTTCGAATACGTCAGCGGCTCGCGCGTCATGCTGCAGTACGAGCTGCCGCTCAACGAGATCGTGCTCGACTTCTACGATCGCCTGAAGTCCGTCTCGCGCGGCTACGCGTCGCTCGACTATCACCTCGCCGGCTACTGGGAGTCGCCCATGGTGAAGCTCGACATCCTGGTCGCCGGCGAGCCGGTCGATGCCCTCTCGCTCATCGTGCATCGCGACTTCGCCTACGAGCGCGGCAACGCGCTGGTCTCCAAGATGCGCGAACTCATCCCGCGCCAGATGTTCGAGGTCGCCATCCAGGCCGCGATCGGCGCCAAAATCATCGCCCGCGAAACCGTGGCCGCCATCCGCAAGAACGTCCTCGCCAAGTGCTACGGCGGCGACATCACGCGCAAACGCAAGCTGCTCGAAAAGCAGAAGGAAGGCAAAAGCCGCATGAAGCGCATCGGCCGCGTCGACATCCCCCAGGAAGCCTTCCTGGCGGTGCTGAAGGTCGGCGAAGGCAGCAGTTGAGCCTGATTTCGGGCCGCTCCAACTACGGATTTCCTCCCCATTGCAATGAAATTTTTGAACGCCTGATTACCTCTAGATGTGCAAATCTCAAGGGTTGCTTTAATTTCCGCCCCTGGCTGTTGCATTTGACCGCTATCAGACAAATTCAATTAACCATCTATCAGTCAATCGTTTAGAACCAAGCGACGTCGCTGAATAAGCCGACCAAGCGGTCGCTCTAAACACCTACCGGAAACCGCGTAGCGCGGTTCCACAAGCTTTTCCACAGGAGCTTGGCGGTGTGCGATTTACTCGTGCCGCGCGAACCCTGACTCGCGGGGCAGAGTGGCGAAGCGTGGCTTACTCCTCCGGCAGCGATGCCGCCTTCCGCCAGGGTCTCAAAGCGGGTGGAGTTGCTTCAGGAACGCCAGGTTGATGCGCCCGATCGGGCCGTTGCGCTGCTTGGCAATGATGATTTCGGCGCGGCCCTGCAGGTCAGGATCGTCCTGCTTGTAGACTTCTTCGCGGAAGATGAACATCACCAGGTCGGCGTCCTGCTCGATCGATCCCGACTCGCGCAGATCGGCCAGTTGCGGACGATGATCGCCGCCGCGGCTCTCGGGCGCGCGGCTTAACTGCGACAGCGCAATCACCGGAACGTGCAGTTCTTTGGCCAGCGCCTTCAGTCCGCGCGAGATCGCCGACACTTCCTGGGTGCGATTCTCGTAACGCTTGCTGCCGCCCGACATCAGCTGCAGATAGTCGACGACGATCAGGTCCAGCGACCCGCACGACTGCTGCAGGCGCCGCGCCTTGGCGCGCATCTCGCTGAGCGAGACGCCCGGCGTGTCGTCAATGTAGATGTGCGAACTGGCCAGCTCTTCCATGGCGCGCACGACCTTCTGCATATCGTCGCGCCACAACGAGCCGGTCCGCATCTTGTGCGCGTCGACCCGCGCCCGCGAACACAGCAAGCGAAGCAGCAAAGCCTCGCGCGACATTTCCAGCGAAAAGATGCCGACCACCTTGCCGTCGTCGATCGCGGCATTCTCGGCGATGTTCATCGCGAACGCCGTCTTGCCCATCGAAGGCCGCGCCGCCAGAATCACCAGATCCGACTTCTGCAGCCCGCTCGTCATCTCGTCGAGATCGTTGTAGTGCGTCGCCAGGCCGGTGATGCGTTGCCCGCGTTGCAGCAGCGCATCCACCGACCCGAACGAATCCTTGACGATCTCCTGAATGCCCAGGAACCCGCGCCCAATGCGCTTCTCGGATAGCCCGAAAATGGTCGCTTCGGTGTCGTTGAGGATTTCTTCCGGCGGAGTCCGACTGTTCGGCCGCGCGCGCAATCGCTGCGTTGGCCGCATGAATCAGCCCGCGCAGCAGCGCCTTGTCGCGAACAATCTTGACGTAGTGCTCAATGCTCGGCCGGTCGGGCACGCCATCGAGCAGCGACGACACGTACCCCATGTCGCCGATGGCCTGCAGTTCCTTGTTCCGCGACAAGCTCATCGACCAGCGTGATGATGTCGATCGGCCGCGACGACTCCGCCAGATCGACCATGCGCGAATAAATGCGCCGGTGCGAGTCCAGCGAAAAATCTTCCGGTCCGCAGATGCTCCGCGGCCTGGTTGTACGCAAGATTGTCGAGCAGAATCGCGCCCAGGATGGAGCGCTCGGCTTCCACGTTAGCGGGCAACATGCTGAGATTAAATTCCGTGGTCGCCAACGCCATGAACGCTACTCCGAGATCAGATCAGTTTTTGTGGAAGCGAACTGCAATATACCCGCGAACTCGCTTGTGGACGCAAAGTGTTCGCGTAGGAAAACGGAGTAAGCACGGATTTTTTCTGGCCGCTCACGTGCAGGACCTCACCCTCGAATAGTATAGGCGAAGAAAAAACGAATCTCAATGCCGAGATAAATTGATGACGGGAAACCACCAACAAACCCACCATCGGAAACAATCATCGCGCCTGAGAACTGAGAACTGAACTGAGAACTGAGAACTGAGAACTGAGAACTGAGAACTGAGAACTGAGACGAGAACTGAGAACTGGAACTGTCACCCGTCACCTGCTCAAAAACAAATGCGGTCCAGGCCAGCCACCCGGACCGCATTAGTTTCGCAATACGTTCTGTGACCCTTGTCCACGCACGAGGCATGGGGGAGTCCATCTCTCACGCGCTCCGAGAAGCGCTGTTGTTGATGCACTCGGCAGATCGCCACTTGCGAAGCGAACTTCGCTTGTCGATCTGCAACACCACGGTGGCCGGCAGCCAGCCCTGCTGTGTAGCAGGAGTTGAGGAGGCCGCAACGCCCGGGCAACCAGTCGCGCGCCGAAGCGCGCTCTTGGAGATCCCTCCCAGCCATTCACCCTCGAGAATCGCTGGGCACCGCCGGCTCTGCCGTAATGCTCTGGCAGGGCACGCAGAACGTCTCGCTCGATGTCAGCACTGTGCTCCCGCACCCGTGTTCGCATCAAGCAAAAACCCGGTCCCCTTTGTGAAGAAACTGTGGATGCCGGCGATTCCTTGTGGAAGCTCGTGGAAAATCCGGCCAGTACTCTCCGTCCACTTGCGGAAGTGGCACTCGCCAAAGTTGGCAAACTTCTTCGCGGAGCAGGTCTGTCAGTTTTTTCTTACGCCGCTGTCGGATAACGACGCGCGATCTTGAGGAAGAATCCATGCGCCCGATGAACGAAGCCGGTGCTCCGGAAGAACATGAACGGGCAATGTCCCTCCACCACGCGAATCGCGTGCTCTCTACAGAACGCGAGCGCCTCCTCACTCACAGCCCCGGTGCCGCCCGCGCGATAGATCCACACCCGATTGATCCCAGTCTCGGCGCAATCCCGCACAACCCGAATCGTCTCGTGGGCAGGCGTCATGATCAGCACACCCTCCACGCCCGGCTTTACAGCCTGCAGGCACTGAAAACTTTCCCGGTTATCGATCTCATTTGCCATCCAGTTGACGGGCACCATGTCATAACCGCGCTCGCACATCTCGCGAAACAGTCCGCGGCTGAAATCTTTCGGGTCGCGCGACACGCCCACCATTGCGATTCGCTTAAGGGCAAGAAAATCCTCGACGTCCCGAATCGTCGTCATATGAAAGGCCTCCTGAGCTTTCGGTATTACTCCCCTTTCAGCTGATTTGCAGTGACCAGCGTCACCCGGTAGAACTCCGGCCTTCGTGATTTCGCGCCCTAGCGATTTTTCCTGGCGCGCCCCATGGCGCTCCTCCTGGCAACAGTTGCGGGCCACCCTCGCGTCCTATGCGGTTGAAGGCTTTTCTCTGCGCCCTCTGCGGTCGTTCTCTGCGAACTCTGCGTTTTAAGATTTTCTTACAAGGCCTCGGATTCGCGACGCGCAAGGAACATTACTCTCTCACCTCTTCAATCCGCTCCAAAGTAATAGCCTTCGACCCACCGCGATCGTAGATTTTTCCCGTTACCTTCACGAACTTCCCCGCGAACGGAAGCAGTTTCGCGCGCACATCCACATCCGGCATCTCGTCCGACACGGGATGAAACACCTCTTCGCTCTTGCTGAGAATGACCAGCGGCGATCCGGCGCGCACGCAAGCCTCCAGGCATCCGTTCGGCAGAGGCTTCACCACTTCGTGAAATCGGTGCACGCATCCGCTGTCCCGCACGTATCCCACGATGGTCGTGGTCGGAGCCTCATCGGGTTCCTCGATCGCCCACAACAGGCCAACGCTAGCCAGAAACAGAACCACTCCTCGCAACATCTTCATCACTAGCTCCTTGCAATTATTGTTCCGACAAAATGATTCTCGCTCAACGCAAACCATGCCATAGTTCATATATGATCGAACTATGGATGCAGCACATTTTCTTTCCCGTGCCGGAGCGCTGGTCGGCGACCCTTCCCGCGCCGCCATGCTGTGGAGCCTGCTCGGAGGCGAAGCACGCCCCGCCAGCGAACTGGCAATGCTGGCCAACATCTCGCCGCAAACCGCCAGCAGTCACCTGCGCCTTCTGGTCGACGCAAAGTTCCTGCGGGTCGAGTCCCTCGGCCGCAACAAGTTTTATCGGTTGAATGGACCGCTGGTGGGGGTCGCCCTGGAATCACTCGCGGCCGCAGCGCACGGCAAGCCCGCTCAGGCCGGCATCGCGCAACACACCGCGCCCGAACTGGTCTTCGCGCGCACCTGCTACGACCACCTCGCCGGGGAGTTAGGCGTCGCCATTCGCAATCGCCTGGAAGAAACGGACTGCCTGCACCAACACGGAAATGACTACAGCGTCAGCACATCCGGAGAAAAATTCTTGCGAGGACTGGGTGTGGATCTCGACGCGGCCCGCGCCCAGCGCCGCCGCTTCGCTTACGCCTGCCTCGACTGGAGCCACCGCGTTCCCCACCTGGGTGGAGCGTTAGGCGCCGCCCTGCTCGACTGGATGTTTGGTCAACGTCTGCTAGCCCAGAGGAAATCCACGCGCGCCGTGCGCCTAACCGAGACAGGCCAAAGACGCCTGGCTCAACACTTCGCGATCCGCCTGAACCGCACAGGCACAGCCATAGCGCAGTAACCATAAGTAGAAGCGAGACAGTTCGTTCTCATCGAAATAGAAATATCCTTGTCATCCCGAGCGAAGTGAGGCGACAGCCGAACGCAGTCGAGGGACCCCGTGTTGGTTACAAGCTCCTGCGGCCCAGCAAATTTTTCCACCACGGCTCCCGCCCCCGCTCTCCAAAACCCTACTTCCGCTTCAGCGCCTCCAACTCATCCATCGTCCGCGGCCAATCCGACCCGAGCAGCCGCGACAAGCTCCGATCCGCCAGCACCTTCCCACCGGTCTGGCAGCGTGCGCAATAATTCGTCTCATTGTCGGCGTATCGTATGCGCAGGATTTTGTCGCCGCATCGCGGACAAGGCTCGCCGTACCTCCCATGCACCGCCATGCCTTTGCGAAAAGCCGTTACCTTCTCCGGAAATTTTTCCTCTGCCTCTTTCCGAAGCTCATTCACCCAATACTGCAGCGTGTGCTGCGTCGCGTGATAAAGGCGTTGCCACTCCTCCGGCTTCAGCTTGTGCGTCAGGGTGATTGGAGACAACTGTGCCGCATGCAGGATCTCGTCGGAATACGCGTTCCCAATCCCGCTCAGTAACCGAGGATCCGTCAGCGCCCGCTTCAACGTCCGATTCTCCGCCGTGAGCGCCACTCGGAACGCCTCCAGATCACTCGCGAGAACATCAATCCCGCCCGGATCCATCGACCGTAGCCCTTCTTCTCCCTTGACCACATACAACGAAGCGCGATGCTTTGTCCCAGCCTCGGTCAACACCAGTGACCCCTCAGCAAAATCCAGCGCCGCCAGATTTCGCCGTCCATCCAACTTCGCGCCCGCTGGCCGCCAGTGCAGTCGCCCCGCAATCATCAAATGCAGAACGAGCCACAAATCTCCCTCCACTCCAAACGCAATACGCTTCCCGACGCGCCGCAACTCCCGCACCACGCGTCCTTCCAGGCTCGACACCGGAGGCTGCGCCGACCGCAACAAGAAAGGACTGGCGATCCTCACATGCTCAATCGTCTGACCCACTACGCGCGGCTCCAGCGCAGTCAGGTAAGCGGAAATATCAGGCAACTCTGGCATAACATCAGCTTGCCTAATTGGCCATATTCGCGCAACCCACCAAGTGATGTGGACGACAACTCGTCCACCGCGGATGGGTGCCCCATCCTAGCGCGCTCTTTGCGCTAGGGTGGGATTCCCCAAATGCCTCGACCATGGGATTTTCTCGTGGCCTTCCTTTTTCATGAAGAGCCTCTGGTCCACCTCCCCCAAACACCCCGTCCCGCGCCCAGTCTCACGCGTCACTCGATTGACACTCCCCTCCGCGAAGCCTATACTCGCGCTCCGCCAACGAAAATTTCCCCGGAGAGACTCCATGTTGAAGCGTTCCCTGGCCGTTCTGCTGATCGCGTTATTCGCCTTCGCGACGCTCACCGTCGCACAAGACCACGTTCGCCAGCCCAAACTCACTCCGCAAAACAGCAACACCACACAAGGCCTGATCGCAGTCAGTCCCGTGAACGAACACGTGGTTTGGGCCTCCGGACGGGGCGGCACTTTCGTCGTCACCACCGACGGCGGCCGTCACTGGCGGTCAGGCGTCGTGCCCGGCGCCGAAGCCCTGCAATTCCGCGACGTCGAAGGCGTCAGCGACCGCGTTGCCTACCTGCAATCCATCGGTAACAACACTACCGACTTCCGTATCTACAAAACCACCGACGGCGGCGCCACTTGGACCATGCAATTTCAGAATCAACTGGCCGGCGCGTTTTACGATTGCTTCGCCTTCTGGAGCCCGACGCGAGGCATCTCGCACAGCGACTCGGTCAACGGCGTCTTTCCCGACCTCCGCATCCGCAACGGGCATACCTGGAACAGCATCAGCGCCAACATGCCGCCCGCTCTGCCCGGCGAAGCTTCCTTCGCAGCCAGCGGCACCTGCGTCGCCACCGAAGGCGAGCGCAACGCGTGGATCGCCACCGGCGGATCGACGGCGGCCCGTATCCTCGCGACCACCGACGGGGGCAACACGTGGAATGCTTACGACACGCCGCTGGTCAGCAACCCGAGTGCGGGCGCCTTCACAGTCGCTTTCCGCGACTCCCGCCACGGCATCGTCGGCGGCGGCGACCTTGACCCCGCCGATCCCAATAACGCATCCACTGCTACTTCCAACGATGGCGGACGCACCTGGAGTCTAGGCAGTCCAACTCCTGTAACTGGAGCAATCTTCGGATTGGCGTACGTGGATGGTGGGCGTCATTCGCGTCACGACGACGATGATGACCGCGCCGTGGTAATCACCGCCAATGCCGGCGGCGCCGCCTGGACTCCGAACGAAGGCAAGACCTGGCATCTACTCAACGGCGTCACCGGATTCTGGGCCGTAGCTTTCGCCAGCCCGCGCGCCGGATGGCTAGTCGGCGTAAACGGCACGATCCTGAAAGTCCGCTTCTAGCAACTCAGATACGCCAGTTGTCGGTTCTTGCGTGCAGAAAAAACAAAGCCCCATCCCTGAAGTTCATTCAGAGATGAGGCTTTTGCATCACGACCCATTGGACTAGGTCTCGTTTCGTTCTGGCTGTTCTTAGCAAACCGAATTCGCCTTCACCTTCAAAACCACTTTTCCGCCAAACGAGGATTTTCAAAAAAGAATCAACTGGTCCGCATTTCTTCCGTGCCAGCCATCTGATTGCGCACCCCAACGAGTACTTCATCCAGATGAAGCACTCCGTGTCCCTCCGTGTTCTCTGTGGTAAAAAGTCTTCCTCTGCGCCCTCCGCGGCAGTTCTCCGCGTCCTCTGCGTTTCAAGATTTTCTAAGCGCCCGTGGCGGCCGTCCTTAGCGCCCTTCGCGGTTAAGATCTGCCCCTGCGCGTGGCCCCATAAAAATCCGGATCCTGAACAATCTGCCGCTGCGAAACCAATTCCACATTCCCACCAGAAACCCCAAACGTCTCTTCCAGCAGCAAGCTCCCATTCAAATCCACATAGGAGCAGGTAACCTGCGGCCCCGCGAACGTAAGGTCCACGTGCCCATTCACCCCAAAGCCATGCGCCCCCCGCCGATTGTCGTAGAAAAGAGGAGCAGGCTCTCGCACGGGCGTCCCCAGATCCACCGGCATCCCGCCATGTCCCACGCACCGCCCGTAGCTCTTCAAATTACCGGTGCCATTCAAATCGTACCCCGCCAGCCGATGCTCATGTCCCCAGAACCACAGCACGCGCCTCTGCAGGCCAGCGTCCCACAACTGTTGCGCCGGCTTCGCGTATTGGTCCTGAAATCCCGAATAGTTCTGGTGATGCGACAACAAAATCACCCCGCGCGGATCTTCCGCCGGACGCACCACTTCCTTCAACCACTTCACTAGAGGGTCAGGCAGTGCACAATCTCCGCCAATCCCCGGAATGCTGTTGATCCACGGAATCCCCGACAGAATCGGAACCCCAATGGAGTTGTACCCCGTATCGATCGCGATCACCCTCCAATACTGATTCTGCAAGCAGAAAAAACTAGTCTGCTGTCCCGTCACAGCCCCGCCGGTCCGCAACCCAAGCCGAGGAAGAAACACGTCGAAGTACCCGCCTCCATTCGCATACATCTCGTGATTGCCGTTCAGCGCGAAACTCCCCACTGACCCCAGCGGCCACGTCACCGGATCGTAGTTGTTGTACGGATTTTTGATGCCCAGGCAGTTCTCGTTCACCGACGGCGCGATCGCCCGACGTAGTACACGTCCCCAATATGAATCGTGAAGTGCGGCTCGAACTTAACCATCTGCCGCGCAACAGATTGCGCTTCGTTCGTCCCCGTCCCCCAATCTCCCGCAATGCTCATTCGCACACCATCGCCGCCGTGTTCTCCCACCAGGTCATACATGGCCGAACGCATCGAAGCCGTGTACTCCGGAAAATAATGTTTCTTGTGAAATACGTAAGCCAGGTAAGTCCGCGCCCAGTTCACCAGCGCGGCCGGAGCGAACATCGCTTCCGGCGGATAGTTCGGTGGCGAAGTCGCCTCTGCCGCCTGCCGCAACTGCGAAAGCGCCGCCGACCGCGGCAGATCCTTCAGATCATGCAACTGCCGCCGTTCCTGAGAGGGTTGGCTCGGCTGAGTGCTCATCGCAAGATTCTAAGCGCACACGTCGAGAAAACTTCAGCGCCAGGCCCATCTCCGTTGGCTCACGCCATCTCTCCACGCTCTGCGCCGCCGTTCTCCGCGCTCTCCAACGCCGTTCTCTGCGCCCTCTGCGTTTTAAGATTTGCAGGTCAACGAGATCCATAAGTCGACCCATCTGCAACGCTCACCAGGCCAACACATCTGAGAAGATTTAGTTTGCCCAGAAACGCAATCGTCCCCAACCGCACTATCCTGTCGGGGACCATCAACGCACAGCGCCAAAGGAGTCGCCTATGCCGAAGGGGATGCTCACCGTAGTGGGAAGTCTCGACATCAGCCAGTTCTGGCCCGCCAGCAAGGGCACCAACTCTTCTGACGGCGACACCGTCCACCTCAAAGTCGACCCCAACACGTCATTCCTCTTCTCCAGCGCTCCGGGCAAGAAGCCGAAACTGATCAAGGCCTTCACCGGCGCCTACGTGATGGACCACAACCAGAAGAAAAACGTCATCACGTCGAAGAGCGAAATCAAAATCCGCCTGCAAGGCATCGACACGCCCGAGCTGCACTTCCCTGTCATCGGTACTGGGAAGGCATGGGATCCGGCGAAGACCCCGCTCCGCTCCGAATACCGCCAGCCCTTCGGCGCCGGAGCCGCCAACGCCCTGCACGCTCATCTGCAAACCTTGATCAGCGGTAGCGGCACCGTCATGCACGCAAACTTCGTGACGCAAATCGACAATCCCGCCGACGCCATCGACTCCCACGGCCGCTTCGTGGGCGACATCATCGTCGGCACCGCCGGCGGCAAAAGCATCAACACCTGGCTGGTCGAAAATGGATGGGCGTATCCATTGTTCTATGACTCGATGACCGTTCCGGAATTGAATACCTTGACGACTGCGTGGAAGGCTGGAAAGACCTTGGCCGCACGTCCCGGCAAAGCCATCGAGAAGCCTCTGCAGCCTTTCAATCCCAAGGTCAACGTTAATAACGCCAAGCTTCCCGATAGCGGCAAACTCAATTACCCGAAAATCTTCCGCCGCCAGGCTGCGTTCTGGACACAGGTCCCGGGCGCGCTCTCCGGCGCGGACTTGTTGGCCATGGAAAAGAAGGGACAGAAAGGCAAATCCGATCTCGCGTATCCGCTGACCTATTTCCTCGCGAACATCACCAAGCTCAAACCCAAAAATCGAATTCCACTCTGGACCAAAATTGGCGCCCAGGGCCAGTCCAACTTTGACCCGCCCGACCTGGTTTTCAAAGAAGACGCTTCGAAATTGCTCGACGCCGGCGGAAAGCCGGTAACGAAGTTCAGCTGAAGAGTGTGGGGTGAACACTCTTCTCCGCCGCCTTTGCTGTAAGCCAGCTGGGTTTCTCGACCGCAGCATCTGGCTGCCCCACCCTTCGCGATTTTCGAAGGGTGGGAGGCACGGACCTCGACGTCAGCAAAATAGGCTTTTCACTCCTCCCCAGTGGTTTGAAACTCACGTCGACCGCTTTGTCCCCTCACGTCTCTGCGCCCTCTGCGGCCCCCTCCGCGCCCTCTGCGTTTTAGGACTTTGCCCGAAAGAATGCGGCGCTGACGAATCCTGAAGATTCTCCTTGACATAAATCTAGTGTTATAGTTAACTACAACACTAGATGACGAGGCCAGCCAGTTTCGCCGCAACCTCTTCATTTAAGGAAGTTTTGAGGAGAATGAACATGCAAACCCTCCGATTTGCGCTCGCCGCTGTTTTGCTATCGCTTACCACCGCAGCCTTCGCCCAACACGATGCACCGATGTCCAACACACCGAAATCCGACGCCGAGAAGTCCTTCGACAAACTGAAAACCCTGACCGGCTCCTGGGAAGGCCGGGTAACCACCATCCCGCCGCAAGCCGAGATTGAGGGCAAGCAAATGCAGGTCACGTTGCGCGAGACTTCCATGGGGAACGCTCTCATGCACGAGATGACGGGAGCGGGAAGACCCGACGACCCGATCACCATGCTGTATCTGGACGGGGATCGCTTGCTCCTGACCCATTACTGTGACGCCGGGAACCGGCCCCGCATGGTTGGCAAGATCTCGCCCGACGGAAAGACGGTGGAGTTCGATTTTCTCGACATCGCCGGCAGCACGCAGTACGGACACATGCATCACGCAATCTTCACGGCGATCGATGCGAACCATCACATCGAGGACTGGACCTACATGCAGCCCGGGGACAAGCCCGTCCACGCGCACTTCGACCTGCAACGGAAGAATTGACGGGATTGCATCCCCAGTAAGAGCTACCTGGAAAATCCGATGGACCGTGAATGGAACGACAGTCAGCCGATTTACCGCCAGCTTCGCGATCGCGTCGTCGCGATGATCCTCGACGGCGTGCTCAAGGAAGGCGACCCGCTGCCTTCCGTGCGCACGGTGGCGGCCGAATATCGAGTCAATCCGCTCACGGTTCTCAAGGGCTATCAAGAACTGGTCGACGAGCAACTGGTCGAAAGCAAGCGGGGCCGCGGCATGTTCGTGAACGCTGGCGCGCGCAATCTGTTGCTGCGGGCCGAGCGCCAGAAATTTCTTGCGGAAGAGTGGCCCCGCGTCCACGCAACCATTCAGCGGCTCGGACTGAAGCCCGAAGAACTGCTGGAATCGGCCGCAGCTCGCCCGTCGTCGTCAGATAAAGCAGAGAAGGAGCCCAACTCATGAGCGTCATCGAAGCACGCGGTCTCCGCAAATCTTTCGGCGCAACGCACGCACTCGACGGCATCGACCTTCGCGTCGAAGACGGCCGCATTCTCGGTCTCATCGGCCCTAACGGCGCCGGTAAGACCACGGCCCTCAACGCCATCCTTGGGCTCACGCCCTTCGAGGGAGACCTCCGCGTCCTCGGTCGCAATCCCTGGACCGAGCGCGACCTCCTCATGCGCGACGTCTCGTTCATTGCCGACGTCGCCGTGCTCCCGCGCTGGATCCGCGTCTCGAACGCGCTCGATTACGTCGGCGGAGTTCATCCGCGCTTCGATCGCTCCAAGGCCGAGCACTTTCTCACCCGTACTTCCATCCGACCCACGAACAAAGTCCGCGAGCTTTCCAAGGGCATGGTCGCGCAGCTTCACCTCGCCATCATTATGGCCATCGACGCCCGCCTGTTGGTTCTCGATGAACCCACACTCGGCCTCGACATCCTTTTCCGCAAGCAGTTCTACGATTCGCTGCTCAACGACTACTTCGATCGCAACCGCACGATTGTCGTGACCACGCACCAGGTCGAAGAAATCCAGGACGTCCTCACGGACGTCGTCTTTATCGATCGCGGCCGCATCGTGCTCGTCTCTTCCATGGAGGAGATCGAATCGCGTTTCACCGAATTGCTGGTCAGCCCTGCAAACCTCGATGCCGCCCGCGCACTGAAGCCCATTCACGAGCGCCAGGCTCTGGGCCGCAGCATTCTGTTGTTCGATCGCGTCGATCGTACCCGTCTCGCCGCGCTGGGCGACGCGCGCACACCTAGCATCGCCGACCTGTTCGTGGCCGTAGTCGGAGGCCGCGCGCCTCAGGCGCAAGGACTTGTCCAATGAACACTTCATCCAACGCCATGCCTGATTCTCCGGTCGAGTCCCGCGAAACCGCGGCCACGGTCCTCTCGCCGACCCGCCCCTTTGTCTGGTGCGTGCGGCGCGAACTATGGGAGAACCGTTCCGTTTATCTCGCTCCGCTCGCTGTCGCCGGCGTCGTCCTGTTCGGCTTCATGCTCAGCGCAACCGCGGGCATCTGGGAATCGCACCTCCGTATCGACGCCACAGCAACACCGGACAAGCTTGCCGATCCCTATGGATTCGCTGCCGCTTTTATCCTGGGCACCGCGTTTATCGTGAGCTTCTTCTACTCGATCGACTGCCTCTACGGTGAGCGTCGCGATCGCAGCATCCTGTTCTGGAAGTCGCTCCCGGTTTCCGATCTCACGACCGTTCTCTCGAAGGCCTTCATCCCGCTGGTGTTCCTGCCCCTGTTTTCCTTTGCGGTGACGGTGGCCGTGCAATGCTTCATGCTGCTGTACAGCACGCTGGTGGTCGCCGCCAGCGGACAGAGCGTCGCGATGCTCTGGTCGAAGCTGCATCTGTTCCAGATGTCCTCCGGATTGCTCTTCCACCTCGTAACCGTCCACATGCTCTGGTACATGCCGATCTACGCGTGGCTGCTGCTGGTGTCCGCATGGGCCCGCCGCGCCCCGTTTCTGTGGGCTGTCCTGCCTCTGGTTGGTATCGGCATCTTCGAGAGGTTCGCGTTTCACACAACGTACTTCGCAAACCTCGTCGGATACCGGTTCTCCGGTCCCGAGTCCACGCACGCCGCGGGCCACGACGCGATGACTTCCATGTTCTCGATCGATGTTGCAACGTTCTTCAGCGCGCCCGGTCTGTGGATCGGCCTCGTAGTGGCCGCGATATTTCTCGCGGCTGCCGTACGCCTGCGGCGCTATCGCGAACCAATCTGATAGAAGCGGCGGACGCCGCGTATCCGAAAGAAGTCACTAATAAGGAGAGTGGGCTATGGAGTTCTCTCCCGCTTTGTTCGTTCACATTAGCTCGGGAATTTGCGGCTTGTTCTCCGGCGCGGCCGCCGTCGCGTTGCGTAAGGGATCGCGCCGCCATGCACTCACGGGAAACATCTTTGTCGTCTCCATGATGAGTCTCGCGGCCACCGGCGTGTACCTCGCACTCCTCAAGGGACAGCCCGGCAATGTCCTCGGAGGCAGTTTTACCTTCTATCTGGTAGCCACCGCCTGGATGACGGCCCGCCGCCGCAATCCCGGGACCGACACATTCGACTGGCTCGCCTTGCTCACCGTGCTCTCGGTCGCGACCGTGTGCATCGCTTACGGATTCGAAGCCGCCACCAGTCCCGACGGCATGCATTACGGAACTCCAGCGGGCCAATACTTCTTCCTGGGTTTGGTAGCGCTGATTGCCTTAATCGGCGACATCCGAATGCTCATGCACCGCGGTATT
This sequence comes from uncultured Acidobacteriota bacterium, assembly GCA_963745435.1. Taxonomy (GTDB): domain Bacteria; phylum Acidobacteriota; class Terriglobia; order Terriglobales; family Acidobacteriaceae; genus Gp1-AA133. The sequence continues at coordinate 286,746 of CAVUXK010000021.1, forward strand.
GATGGCACACAGCGCCTCGCCCGCCACCTCTGGCGCATGTGCTTCGCGCTCTTCATCGCTTCCGGATCCATCTTCCTCGCGCGCCAGCACCTGTTCCCGGCGGTCATGCGCACCACGGGCGCGCTCTACTTCCTCACCTTCTTGCCGTTGCTGTTGATGATTTTCTGGCTGATCCGTGTTCGCCTCGCGACCGCCTACAAGAGATTGTTCGTTCACGCCCAGGCCTGATTTCTGTTCACGTAAGGAGAAGCACCATGAGCACCGCAGTTCTTACCAGCCGCCTTGACCTGTCTTCTGTCGCCGATAACACGCTGAAAGCCGCTACGCGCTTCTGGTTCGCAGTCACCGTCATTGGCCAGTTCCTGTTCGCGTTTGCCGTCGCTTCCTTCTACGGAATGACCGCAGCACGCGGAGACCTCCACAAGTGGGGCAAATCGATCAGTCACGGCTACGTGCCGGGCGATACCATGGGCAACGCCGCGATCATCGCGCATCTCGTTTCCGCCGTCGTGATCATGCTCGCCGGAGCTGTGCAACTAGTTCCCGCCGTCCGCAACCGTTACCCGGTCTTCCACCGCTGGAACGGCCGCGTTTACGTGCTGACCACCGTCATTCTCAGCGTGGCCGGTCTCTACATGACGTGGATCCGCGGCAGCGTGGGCACCTTCTCCCTGCACATGGTTTCAACTCTCGGTGCCGTCCTGATCTGGATCTGCGCGGCGATGGCTATCCGCTACGCCATGGTCCGCGATTTCAAAAACCATCGCCGGTGGGCGTTACGCTTCTTCCTGGTGGCCAGCGGATCGTGGTTCTTCCGCCTGATGTTCTTCTTGTACCTGATGGTCTTTGGCAGGGTCGGCTTCGATCCCACAACACTTCAAGGGCCGCTCATGATCTACATGTCTTTCGCGCAATATCTGATACCGCTAGCCGTTCTCGAGATCTATCTGCGCGCCAAAGACAGCGGCACCGCGCCCGCGCGACTAGCCACCGCAGCCGGTCTTTTTCTAGTGACCCTGGCAATGGGCGCAGGAATCTTCGCCGTAACGATGGCCATCTGGGTACCCGACGTGAAAGCCGGCTTCGACCCGCGCAAATCGATCGCCGAAACCTTAGCCGCAACAATTAAGACCAATGGTATCGACCAGGCCGCCAGGCAATATCACGACCTGAAAGCCACCGCCACCACCGGCTACAACTTCGACGAAGACGAACTAAACTCTCTCGGATATCAACTCATCCACACCCGGCAACTTCAAGAAGCCATCCGCGTCTTCCAACTCAACGTCGAAACGTACCCAAAATCCAGCAACGCCTACGACAGTCTGGCCGAGGGATACATGGACGCCGGCAACAAACCCGAAGCCATCGCCAACTATCAAAAAGCCATCGAACTAAACCCCAAGAATCAAAATTCGAAAAGCGATGCTGAAAAAACTAATGGAACAGTAAGAAAGAAGCGCGGGTGCCCCACGTTTCGTTCTGTGAAACGTGGGATTCCACTGCTGTCTGGAACTTGGGATTTCGCGACTGGAGCCACATCGACCGCGGGTGCCCCATCCTAGCGCGTCCTTTGCGCTAGGGTGGGATTCCACGACTGTCTCGAACTTGGGATTTTGTCCGCATTCGTCAATCGAGCCCACCCCAGATTTTCTCTGCGTCCTCTGCGGCCGTTCTCCGCGCCCTCTGCGTTTCAAGATTTTTTCAACGCCGCGTCACAAGTCTCGAGTGCGAAACAGTCCTCTTTCGCGTCCTTAGCGAAACCTTAGCGTCCCTCGCGGGTAAAGGCTTTCGTTGAGATCTCCCAGTGTTACTATCTCCGAAAGCCAGTGGCCAGCGCCTCCATCCCGCAAGACCGCACCTCGGCCCGCATCGCCCTGGTCGAGCAACACATCCGTCTAGAGAACGAACACGACCTCGAAGGAGTTCTCCAAACCTTCGGCGACTCCGCCCACTACGATGACCAACCCTGGGCCGAGCACTACCAAGGCCGCGATGGAGTCCGCCGATTCTACGAACAATTAATGAACGCCCTGCCAGACCTTGAAATCGACGTCCAGCGCCGCCACGTCACCGACGACGCCATCCTGGTAGAAGTAATAATTCGCGGCACGCATCTAGGAAGTTGGCGCGGCCTCCCTCCCACCGAGCGCCGCATCGAATTTCCCCTGTGCGGTATCTACACCTTCGACTCAGCCGACCGCCTCGCCGGCGAAAGAATCTACTACGACCGCGCCACCGTCCTGCGACAACTGGGCGTCTTCCACGAGCCGCAAAGCCTGCTGGGACAGATCTCCACCCTGGCAACGCATCCGGCCACAATCGCCCGTGCACTAGCCAGAAAATTACTGCGCCGATAATCGGCAATCAGCTTGCAAATCTGTCATCTCGAGCGAAGTGAGGCGTCAGCCGAACGAAGTCGAGAGACCTTGCGTTTCGTAACCATATCCGAAGTAGCCCAGGTTCGCGTGGCACTCGATTCGGATGAATCGTAAATCTGAAACCACAAAAAAGATTTTCTCTGCGCCCTCTGCGGCAGTTTTCCGCGCACTCTGCGTTTTAAGATTTTTCCGGATCACATCTCCCACCCACGCCTTCATGCTCCCGAGGTTCGCGTCCTGCATCCGCCACCGCTGGTGGGCTCCCTCATTCTTTGCTACTCTCTCGTCGATGTCTCTCCTCAAAACTTTCCTGATTCTCTACCTCCTAAGTCCCCTGTGCTTCGGTCAAGTTCAGGACCCGGGCCGCAGACCCGAGCTCGAGGACAGCCTGCAATCCCGCTACCGCGTCACCGTACTGGGCGGCGGCTTCATGGGCACACGCGGAGACAATTCCATCCGCCATGCTGGAGGCGTAGTCGTCTTGCTGCATGACGGTTTCTATGGCTCGCATGATCGAAGCAAACTTCCCGCTAACGCGATTCAGGAAGGCAAATCCACTGTCGTGACCGGCAACAAAGAAGTGGCGCTCGCGAAAGGCGAAAAATTCTATGTGACAGCCGTGCACGTAGGCTCGGACCTGATAACCCTTGGCCTTCTCAGCGCGCGCATGATTGCCGGTGCCGGCAAATCATCTCAAGTCTGGGCGACGGCAAATTTCTTCTTCCCCAGCGACACCCTCGCGCAAGGCGACATCGGAAGAGTCTCAGCGGTAATCGATCAGTGGCTCGCTCCCGAAGGAGTACCTTCGCCGCCCGTTTCATCCGCTGCGGCGGCCACCGCAATGCCCGCAACTGCCCAGCCCGCGCCTGCTTCGGTTGATCTCAAACCCGGCATGACGCGCGAAGAAATTGTGAGTACCCTCGGCACGCCGCTCCAGGACACTACCTTCGGCGACCACCGCTGGCTCACCTACCCCGGCATCACCATCACGCTCGAACAGGGCAAGTTGACGTCGGCTGATCGCAACGCCCAGGCACTGGTTCCCATAAAAGTCTCCTCCGACCCAGATGGCGCGGACGTCTTCGTAGACGGAAACTTCGTCAGTTCAGCCCCCGCCGTTCTGAGATTGCCTGCCGGAACCTACAAGATTGTCGTGAAACTGACTGGCTACTCCGACTGGGAGCGCGACACCAAAATCCTCCCCGGCGCAGAAGTCAATCTGAACGCAAAACTAACCAAGTAAGCCTGCGCGGAGGCGCGCCGAAAGCACTCGAAGGCTCCGAGTCGATTGCCTTCTTTGCGTCCTTTGCGCTGCCTTAGCGATCTTGGCGGTTAAAGGCTCTTGCCTCACTCATCCCGAGCCGGCATCTCGATCCCATCCGTAGTCTTCATCCCCGCCAGCACTTTCAACCTCTCCCGAATGTGCTTCTCCGACCCAAACCTCCGCCCCGCCGCGTAATAATCAAGGATGTTCTGTTTCAAGGTTCTTGGAATCACCTGCTCAGGCTTCGACGTCAGCCGATCCAGCAATTGCTTGTAGGTCTGATCCGCTCGCCGGTAATCCCCCAACTTCACGCGATCGCCGGTATCCAGGTCAATGTTCGTCAGCGACGGCGGTCCGTCCGCTTCCGATGCCAATTCGCGCAGCGCCTTCCGAAACTGATCTACCGTGCGATTCACACTCTTCCAATACCAATCCTGCGTCGTCGGAGTGGGAATCTTGATCGCCAAATCCGAAGCGCCACCAACCTTGGGCACCAGGAACACGACGATCGGCCAGCAGGTGCGCCTTGAACCCCGGCCCCTCATACGGACGGTTCCACTTCCGCTCGTAATTCGTCCGCGCCACCTGCTCGATAAACTTCCGATAAGTCTCATCCTCGTCCGGCGGAGCCGGGAACTTGCTTCCATGCAGCACGACCTCCGCCTCGGCAAACGACGGAATGAACGTGCGTACCGACGTGCGGTAGCTGCGCAGCGCAGGACGCGCCCGGCCCAGCACCTCGTGGATATCGAACCCATAATTATTGATGAACGCCTGCTCCAGAAACTTTCGCGGCACTTTGAGACCGATGAACCGCAAATACGACGGAGGCGCAAACTCCGCATTCGCCAGTTCCTGCACATCGAAAGCAAACTCCGTCCGGATATGACCATGTGGGCTCTCGTCGTACGTCACCACCGGACCGTACTTGCGCCCCAGCTTCGGGAACGCCAGCGCAGTCGCCGGATTGATCGCATCCGCGTGCCCAATCGAATCGCCCAGATAGTGCGACAGCGCTCCAATGGCAAACGCGTACTCATCCATCGTCTTCGCATTGCGAAACAGCCACGCAATGAAATCTCCCGAGCGCACGTAGTGCGTGAGGTTACTGAAAAACTGTTTGCCGAACGGGTAGTACCCCATGTCCTGAATCGCTGACCCGCCGTACGCATAGGCATGAGCTACCAGTAGCTGCTCTTCGGTTGCCCCTGGAAATCGCTTCAATAAAAGCGGGCGGATGGAATCGTTCCACGCGAGGTCAATCAACTCTTCATGAGTGAGCACGGAATACGCGGTCGTGTGCGTGGCATACAGAGTCAGACCCACCAGCACGGCCAATCTACAAATCAATCGGAGCAAGGGAATCAGGCTCTCTCAGCAGGAAAATTCCGCACAGAACTTTACTCTAGCACTCGATCTCGCGCGGAGCCGACGGCAGCATCATCGATGCCAAGGGGTGCACCGCGTTTCGAGCTCTTGAAACCTGACCCCCTATCCCAAAGGCTCGTCCGTGTATCCGATCGGATAGGCTTTCTCCGGCAGGAACCCTGCCCCGCCCAGGTGAGTCAACAACCTGACAAGCAATATCAGCAAGATACCCAGATTTCTGACCTGAGCCGGCCCGCCTCCCCGATGGCCCATGGCATGCCTACCACATAGGGCACGGTCGGCGCGCTGAGCGCGTCAACCTGCACCAGGCGAGGAAACTTCCATGACAACGCGTTCGCAAAGCAGTCCCAGGCTGATTTCACCACGCGCGGCTGTTGCCCTGCCAACCTTGGAGTTCGCGCATCAGGTTACAGCTTTGTTCCGCAGCCTGCGAGCAAGTCTCAGCCGACGCTTTCTCGCCGCTCAGCCTGTTCCCGTCAGGGCAACGCTTCGCCCAGTTCCGCCAGCCATTCGGAACTGTCGTTCGGAGTCATGAAGTCTTTCAAAGAGCAGCACACGCGAGGATGCTCAAAGGCCGACGATCTTCCCGCGGGCACTACCACCGAGGATGCCATGTACAAATTCATGTCACTGGCGATCGTGTCTGCTTTGTCTTACAGCCTCGGAGGCTATTTCATGAAGCTCTCTGCGGGCTTCACGCAAGTGCTGCCTACGGTCTTGTTGTTCGCTTGCTTCACTCTCGGAACCTGCTTCCAGACCTTCGCCATGCAAGGCGAGCAGATGTCGATCACCTACATCGTCGTCCTGGGCTTTGAAGCCTTGGCCGCCTTCTCGCTCAGTGTATTTCTTCTCAAGGAGAGCAGCTCCGCCGTGAAGCTGGCGGGCGTCGTGCTCATTCTGGTTGGCATCTCACTGCTGCGCGTCGGAAGCGTCCGTCCCGAGAACTCTCAGCAACATCGCGTTGCTGCGAGCTTACTTGGATCTCATTAGCCCCGATGAGTTCATCATCCGGCAGCGCTACATCGTCCAGTAAATAAGAGGAAAAGTGTTCACAATTGCACAGTTTGAGGTGCGTAAATGGCCCACCCTGTAGTTACATACCCAATTTCGTCCGCAGTGAGATGTGCTATGGAAGCAAACGAAAGGCAAATTGCTCTATCCGTACTCGAAAGTCTAAGAGAAGACCTGACCTACGCGCGCCTGAACGATGGCAGGCGTGTTCTCGACGTAGCAGACTTTCGACAATATCTTTATGAGCAGATGAGCCGCATCCGGACAAACGCGCTGGTCACGGCAGCGCTGTATGGCGGCTCCAATGTCGACCGACAAGGTATCAGCAACAATAACGGGCACAATAGAAGAGCAGCTCCGTAGGAGGCCGGGATCCCCGTCAAGCCAGTTGAATTCGCGGGCGACGTCTCCGACGTTTCTCACGTTCCGCCCTAACGCCGCCCGCCCTTCCCTAGTTGACGCCGGAAGAAATCAAACGAGCTCCGCACCCCCTGCACCCCCGGACCCGTCGGCACTTCCTCCTCCTCAGCTGCACTCTCTTCCGGACCAGCCCCATCGTGCCGGCACAAAGAATCAGGTTACTTATGCAGGTACCTTGCAGCAGAGTAACTAAACAGCACATGCCTTACTTTAGTTAGTAAGTGTGTGAGCGGCATCACATGATCCCGTTCATATCCCTGCCAGACTCAGCCCGTCGTACCGAGTTCCCCATTCGGAGTCTAACGACATACGTCTTCGGGAGGCTCAACATGGTTAGAAATAAGCAATTCATCCCTACAGAAATCCGCAGAACCATTATTGTTTTTGGGCTGGCCGTGATCGCACTTGTGATTCTCACAGGCTGCGACCGGAATATGAACACGATGGGAGCCAGCACTGAAAGTGGAAGCACGAAGCTATCTCAGGGCATCGACCCGAGCAACGAGGGGTCAGTACAGCTGCGCATCGGAGACGACCCCGCGACGCCGGAGGGCCGCATCATGGCGCTTCGCCTGGATATCACGTCAATGAAATTGTGGAACTCGTCTTCGCTCGCAATCACCGCATGTGCGGCTGAAAACGGGAATGGTGTATACGATTACTCACTCAGCCGTGGTAGCGCGCCGGCAATCGGACAAACACTTGACATAACGGGCATGACGGACGCGGCCAACAATGGAAGATTTGTTGTCACCGCAGTCGGCCTCGGAACTTTCACGGTTGTCAATGCAAGTGCCGCACCTGAAAGCGGCAGCGCTGGTACCGCTATCAGCGAGACGGCGGGCCCTGGTGCTATCGACTTCCTTGTGGATCCTGTGAGCGTGGAGCTTACCCATTCCTCGACCATCACAGTGCCAATCGCACAATCTGGAGCAAATCCGAACACTTCATATGACCGACTGGACATTGCTTACTCGGGATCCGCGTTAACCTACATGGATATGCCCAGCCTGACGGCTGTCAATCAGGAACTCGGCCCCCTTCCCCAACAGACAGTGGACCTCTCGGCTGCGCCGGTTACGTTGGGCACGGACCCGGTCGTGATCAATGTGACTGTCGATGTCGCGAGTATGGTCACTCTACCGCCCATTGGAGTAACCACCTTGGCCATGGGTCAAGGTGTTCAGATCAAGAATGGACTGAGAATCGTGAACTTACCGCGACTGGTTAAATCCAAAGCGGTAGTGACCGGAAAGGCGACCGCGCGCCCAATGGCAGCTGCGTTGAATGGCAGTCCTTTGGTCACCGTGTCTCAGTCACAGATACAAAGCGGCAGTCAACAGCCGGAGAACGGTCAAATTCAGCACGTTGTGGGTACAGTGACCCGTGTGGTTGGAAACGCAATCACGGTCAAGTCGAACGGTAGCAACCTGACCTTCCAGACAGATTCAAACACTAGCTTCCAGTCGATAACTTTATCTACAGCTCTGAATGCGATGGTGGAAATGAACGGCTCAACACAGTCCGATGGCTCGTTGTACGCAGACGAAGTAGAGCTGGTCGATATAGCGAACGGAGTCGAGTTAGAGGGCATGGCCACGTATATTTATCCCGAAACTGACTTGTATATGACCGTGCAGAGTGCGATCGGTTCCGGCACGAGCACTTCGCTAATCGGGAAAACCGTCTACAGTCGCATTTCCGCGGCAGTTTTTCGTGTGAATACCGGGGACATCGACATGACCGGCGTCGACGCGGTCCTCGATGGAGACCATGTGTTCGCAGGTCAGCAATTTGAGGTCGAATCCGATCAAGGCTTGCAACCAGACCCAGATGGCAGCTCCGGGTTGGTAGATCCTTACATGGTGGAGCTCGAACAGCAAACCGTTAGTGGTACGGCTGCGAACTATGTAGTCGGCGGAAGGCTGGGTACGGGGACCTTCGACCTGATGCTTCCTCTGGACGGCTCATCCCCGTTGGCCAATTTGAACGTTGGCTATACGAGCGTTCACGTGTATCAGCAGAGCACGACGTTCCCCGCTCTAAACACAATTAAGAACGGTGCCAAGGTTCAGGTCCGCGGCCTGTTGCTGTGTCATAGCGACCCCGTGGACGGCACGTGTCCGAGCTTTGTGATGGTGGCTGCAAAGATCACTGTCAATAACTGACGTTTCCTCCCGACTGAGCCCTCCTTGACTTGCTACGTGGAGTCGAGGAGGGCTTCAGTATGTGACCAACGGGAATGATTGATGCAGACTCGTCAGCGTTGCATCGCCTAACCCTTTCCGTTTAGTCCTGTAACTTTCTGCTGCTTTTAGGCCGTGTGGTTACCCACTAACAATCTGAATCGAGATGGTAGTAAGTTTCCTAAGACCTTCAACCAATTACTTTCGTTTGTTTCCCCGGTCGCCCATCACAGAACAAATCCCGAATGAGAACGAAACTCCTTTTAGCAGGGATTTTGGATCATTTCGTTTACAAAGCGCTCTCGGAACGAGCCAAAAAATAGGAGCCTCTTGTGATTGACCGTAGAACGTTTCTTAAGTTGAGTACGATGGCTTTCGGGAGCGCGACTCTCATCTCCTGCAGCTCTGGGATCAGGTCATCAGTCTTCCCGATCACTTCCCCCAGACTGTTTGCCATCGGTTTGCCTGGTCTCGGGCCAGCCGGAGCGAACGAGTTGGGGAACTTCATTCCCGTAGCTACGCCGGATACCACGTCGTTTCCGGGAGTCGACTCTTACAAGATCGTGATGGGAGAATTCCAACAGCAGATGCATCCTGACCTGCCCGGTCCGACCACGCTGTGGGGCTATGCAGATGCAACAAACCCGGTGCACAAATATCTCGGTGGCGTGGTCGTTGCCCGGAAGGGTCGACCGGTCCGTCTGGAGGTCACCAACGCTCTACCGCCGGTCCACCCTCTGCCGGTTGACACAACCATCATGGGAGCAGAATTGCAGGCCAACCGGGCAGCCGTTCATCTGCACGGAGGCCTCGTGCCGTGGACATCGGATGGCGGACCTTATTCGTGGTTCACGCCTTCGGCCACAGGTCCCAATGAAGGGGCGGGACCCTGTTTCTTGAACTCCGGATCCAAACCGGGGCAAGCGATCTATTACTACCCAAATTCCCAGAGTGCGCGATTGCTTTGGTACCACGATCACGCCTTGGGCATTACGCGGCTGAATGCCTATGCTGGCCTGGCGAGCGGCTATCTGATTCGGGATGATTTCGAAGACTCGCTGGTGAATGCTGGCATTCTGCCCACTCGTGAAATCCCTCTCATTATCCAGGACAAGAGTTTCTGTGACGGTACCGATTCCGACTATCCCTGGGGAAATCCCGGCGACCTTTGGTATCCGCATGTCTACGATACCGAGCGATGGGAGCGGGGCGGTAACAATATTCTCAGTATGCCGGCCCAGTCCGTCGTCCCTGAATTCTTTTCGGACACGATCTTGGTGAACGGAGCCGTTTCTCCCTATCTGAATGTTGAGCCTCGACTGTACCGATTTCGTGTTTTGAATGGATCGCAGGCGCGATTCTTCAACTTGCAGCTCTACTATGCCGACTCGACTGGTTTGGCGGCCGACCTGACCAAAGCCGGTCCCCCATGCCTGCAACTAGGAACCGAGGGCGGGTTTCTTCCAGCGCCAGTGCTGTTCAACTCCCCGCCTGTACCCACTCCGTGGTTAGCGCCGGATGTGGCAAACCCTGATGGGCTCTACAACCTGCTGCTCGCTCCCGCAGAACGTGCTGACCTGATCGTCGATTTCTCGAATGTTCCAGTGGGCGCTCAACTCATTCTCTACAACGACGCCCCGGCGCCTTTTCCGTCTGGGGACCCGATCAACGATCATACTCAGCCCAGCACCGCTCCGAATACCCGTAGCCTGCTGCAATTTCGGGTGGTTCCGGCAGTCAGCGCAACCGATCCCCTCGATCTGCAAGGGACCTACCTGGCCTTGCAGTCTGCATTGGCACCATTAGCAGTGGATGTCCTGAATCCATCGAGCGCCGTCGTGACGAGGGATCTGACCCTGAATGAAGATTTTGATGAGTACGGCCGATTGCGTCAACGCCTTGGCACCACCGTACAGAACGGAGTTAACAATGAGGGACAACCCAACTGGGGCCGCGACTACGGCGATATGCCCACCGAGATAGCGCGTAACGGAAGCGTCGAAATCTGGCGCATTTTCAATTTGACCGGAGACTGTCATCCGATTCATTTCCACTTGAGCAATGTGCAGATTCTGGGGCGAGCACCCTTCGACGCCGAGACTCCGAATTTCGCTCGCATCGGCCCCTTGAAGCCACCCGATCCCAACGAAGCGGGCTGGAAGGAAACCGTGCGCATGAATCCCGGAGAGGTCACGATCGTGATCATGAAGCTGGAACTTCCTAGCGTACCCTTCTCCGTTCCGCCGAGCCCGCGCCTTCAGATGCAGGGAATCAATGGCGCCGAGTACGTTTGGCATTGTCACATTCTGGAGCACGAGGAACACGACATGATGCGGCCACTAGTCGTCATCTGACTCGTCCACGTGGACGTAATTGCCTTGGACGTCCATGAGTGAAGCGAGTGGTGCGTGGCTGTAGATGCTCGAGAGTTGCACGTGGCTCAGAGCGACTGATGGCCGGCTGGGTAGTTGCGCGAAGACCGGCCCACCCGCCCATCTTCACAAACGAACGGAACGTTCTGCTCTCCCGCGTTTCTCGTCTCGTCCCACGTTTCTCACGTTCCGCCCTAACCCCGCCCGCTCTTCCCGAGTTGACGTCGGAAGAAGTCAAACGATTTCTGCACCCGCTGCAACCCCGCACCCATCGCCACTTCCTCCTCCTCAGCCGCACTCTCTTCCGGAGGGCACGCCGCCGTCTCTTCCTCCACCCCCACAGCCTCACGCAGCAGATGCCACGCCTCGCGGTACTCTTCGAAATTCGCTGCTCCGGGATTTCGAGCAGAGGGTCACATATCCCCTTCCCGCCAGCTTTTTCGCCGGTACGATGTACCACACGTCTTCCGGGATGACATAGGCTGCAAGAAAATCGAACGCCCCACGCGCATACTTCGCATTGTTCTTGCGCACCGAGCACACATATCCTCCATAACTCTTCACCGTGGTCGACTTCACCTGCACGCTCACGAATCGCCCCGGCTTGCCCACCACGAAATCGAAGCTGTTCGAATCTCCCCACGGACGGCTCACCGGCAACCCCCGCTCCACCGCCCGCGCCATAAACACCGACTCGCCCCACCTGCGAGTGACGAAACCTCCGCAAGAAATCAAACGCTTGACATTACGAAGTCAGCGAGCCGGTGAGGAAATTCCGCCAACAGTTCAATCGCGCGATTGAGTGGGGCTGTCGATGCTGCCGACACTTGGGAAACGTCCCGTCTCCCCCACGTTACTGAGTGTTCCGCCTTCGGCGTCAATGATCCGCGATGGAAGCCTTGCTGTTCGCAGCAACTTTCTTTTCCGGCAGCAACTCTTTGGGAGAAATCCGCGGATCGTAGACCAGGTTGAAGAAGCCAACCATCATTTCATCCCAACTCTGCTGGCCCCAAATCACGGTTTTCGTCGGATCTGGATTTTCGGGATTATTTGCCGAATTGTCAAAATGGGCGATGCACTCAATGCGAGCGCCGGGCGGCAAATCGATTGGTTCCTCGAGGTTGTACCAAAGTTGCCAGTGCCAGTTGTACTCGGGAACTCGCAAAATCGTTCGCGATTCGCCAGCTCGGGAAGACCACCCGGTATTCGAAATCTTTTCCTCTGGTGTGCATGTGCGGATGGATCGAAGCCAACGTCACCGGCTTACGAATTTCGAAGGAAGCATCCACGCGGTAGTTGGGATCGCCGGGAGGAATTTTGAATGTGCCATTGACCGCCGACAACGTCTGCACTCTCTTCTTCGGCGGCTCTTTGGCGAAAACCAGGCCCAGCTTGGTTCGATCCATCACCGCTTTTCCGTTGGGCGTGTAGTGCACCTCGAATACGATGTCGGATCCGGCTTTCACCAATTTCGCCTCGCCTGCCGGTAGAACCTCCGCGGGCTGGCCAGGAGCATAGCCAACCAGAAAATCGCTGGGCAGAGCGCTGGTGTCAGCCTTCTCATCCGTCTTCGCGGGAGGAGCTTCGAAGAAAACTCCGGGCTTTTGGTCTTTGAAGTAATTCGATCCGGGTTCGCGAACATACGCGATGATGTGGTGAACCACCGAGCGTTCCGTGGGCCGCACTTCGGCCGCCTGCACCCACTTATCCTCCGTGAAGCCGGTTGGCACGATCGCATATTTGTACTCAACCATCCCCGACTTCTGGCACGGAAAATTCCTTGGGCAACTGAAAAATCATGTCCGGCTTTGGAATGCCCCAGCCTTCCACAAAATTCGCAGGTGCGGGCATGTCTTTGGGATCTCCCTCCGGGGCGCCAGCCGTCACCCACGCCACAATCGTGTCGATCTCTTTCTGAGAGAGCGACCTGTCATTCGCGAAAGTGCCCAACCTGCGGATCGGCGAACCATGGCGGCATCACTTTCTGCTTCACGGCCAATTTCATCGCGCCGGTCCAGGGCCGCGTCTCCTCGTACGTGAGCATTGAGAACGGAGCAGCCTCGCCCGGCCGGTGACAGCTTTGGCAATGTTTCTGCAGGATCGGCGCGACATCCTTGGTGAATGTCGGAGCGTTCATATTGCCCATCTGCGCAGACAGATGCCCTGTCGAACACACAGCAAGCAGCAAACCGAGAACCGTGCGATTCATTGCGTCGAGGCCTCTGCCGGCCGCTTGAGCTCCACTCTTCGGAGCCGGCCACGCGATGATATCAAGAATCTCCAATCCCGCTCGTACCGTTTTTCTCTGCGCCCTCTGCGGCTCTTCTCCGCGCCCTCTGCGATTTAAGACTTTGCGTTTTCGATGCACTCGGGACTCGCCACCCTGGATCCCACTCGAAAGTCGCAAAGTCTACGTTCGAACCGCAGAACTCCCAGTGACCGCCATCACAACTATAGGTAAATCTTTCACGGATCGATTAGCTCACGTACGTGAGGCGCGCACGGTCCGGCGCGCGGATTCCGACCCCCTGACCTTGTCATCCTGAGCGAAGTGAGGCGCCAGCCGAACGTAGTCGAAGGACCCCGCGTCTCTGTGGAACAGCCACGAACCTCACCCTCTCTTCCACCAACGGCTGCGGATGGCCACCTCTCGCACCATTCGAACTCTGAACCGCGGGTGCCCCGTCCAAACTCCGCTTGGGCGGGGTTGTTGACTCGTCACAGACAACGGCAGGCTGCCCCACCTTTCGCGCTTTTCGAAAGGTGGGAAGCACAGGCGCCGGGATCTCATCGGATCAGCGTCTTTGTAGGATGGAGCACAAATGCGGCGAGCCAGGCAGCATCGCTACCCCACTCAATCGCACAGAACGCGATTGAATCAGCCGGCCGTCCACTGGGTGGGGCAGCCACAGTCAATGATAGCGTCAGCAAGAAGAAGGGGACGGGTGCGCCGGCCCCCCGCTAAGCCGCTTCCAGCACCGACAAAATATTCCCCGCAGGATCCTTGAACCACGCGATCGTCGGCCCGTTCCCTCGAGAAATCCCGCGTGCGTCCGTCTTCAAGTTGGGTTCGTTGTACACCTCGAAACGCACGCCGCGTTGACTCAGTTCGTCCACAGCTTTTTCCACGCTTTCCACGGGAAAATTCAGGACGGTGAAAGTTGCCGGCTGGTGATTGGGTTTCGGATACATCAGAGCTTTGGTGTCGCCTGAAAGCGGGACAACCAGGGTACCTTCCGGACCGCTGGAAACCTCGAGCCCCAGCTTCTGGCTATAGAACTCCCTGGCCTTCTGAATATCGTTCACCGAAAAACTGCTGAATGCCTTGCCTACATTAAGCATGGAGTACTCCTGAAATTTGGATGTTCCCACTTCGATGCAGGTTCAGCCAGGCACCGGTTGGATCGGCACAGGCATCTCCCTTCGTCATTTGAATTACGGATTCGCTACTGAGTCCGCTGTAGACTAAAGACCGGCGAGAGTCTGCGCATACGAGTGATCGCAGGCGGCATCGCGACCCCACTCAATCGCACAGAACGCGATTGAATGGGCCACCCGCCCATTCACCGATCTAAGATCCAGGCGGCATCGATACCCCACTCAATCGCACAGGACGCGATTGAATGGGCCACCCCCAACAAATGAACTCTCAGATGCGGTCGGTGATAATAGCGGAGACACGATTGAAACCATTGCAGGAGCTATCGCTACCCCACTCCCCGCACAATAGACGCGTGCATCTTCTTGAGCCCACGTTAGCCTCCACAGAACGGACGCGAAACCTGGGGAATCCCGGCTTTAACTGGATATGGGATGGGGATGATCGTGTCGGGAGGTAACTCGAGATGGCCAATTCCGCGTGAGCCTAGATGCAATCGGTTACGAGGGAGGGCTTATCCACATCGGGCTCGGAAACGTCTGCGATCGATCTAATTAGGATTTTCCATTGCATCTCTTGGGTGGTGACTCCCCCGTACTGAAGCTTCTCCGAAAGCCAGATTTTCAGCGGGAGACTAACCATTGGACACCGGACCAGATAGCTACTTTCGTTGCCAGCTTTCTTGACAGCGAGGTAATTCCATCTTTGATCCTGTGGAAGGCACCTCGATACATTTTTGTGATCGATGGCGGACACCGCCTTAGCGCCCTTCGCGCTTGGATGGAGGACGACTACGGCGATGGCGCGATTTCGGCCGCCTTTTACGGGGGGGACCTCTCAGATCAACAGAAGCGCGCAGCCAAGCGAACGCGTGCCCTCATCGAGCAAAAGGTTGGTCGATACTCTGACCTTAAGAAACTAGTAGATGCCAAGGGCCCGGAGTTATCTGTTCGCAGAGCTATCACAGCAGTTACGCGTGGCCTCACCCTACAGTGGATACAAAGTGACGCCGCCGTCGCTGAAACATCATTTTACAAGATCAACTCACAAGGAACTCCCCTGGATGATACTGAACGAATGCTGATAGAGAATCGGCGGAAGCCGATCGCGATCGGCGCGCGTGCAATTCATCGGGCCGCAACCGGTCACAAATACTGGTCGGCTTTCGAGTCTGAAAAGACGAAAAGCAATATTGCCCGCCTCGCGAAAGAGCTCCATCAGTTGCTGTTCCAGCCAGAGGCAGATGATCCGATTACAACGCTCGAAGTTCCGCTGGGCGGACCAATCTCTCCTGTCGACGCGCTGGCTGTGCTCATCGAGTTCTTGACCATCGCAGGTAACCGATCTTCAACACTTAAGTACATCAACCAATATAGTGACGACGTTTCCGGGGACGAAACTGCCTTGATCTTATCGCGAGCCATCGAGGTGGCTCGCTGGCTAGTGGGTAATTCACACGGTAGCTTAGGTCTCCACCGCGCAGTCTATTTCTACAACGAAAAAGGAAAGCACAGTCGTTTTCTGTTTCTTGGCATGGTGTCACTCATCGCGGATAAGGTCCGAGACAACGACAATGAGTTTTTCAAGAAGTTTACTCGAGGACGAGAGCGTATTGAGGAGTTTTTGATTACCAACAAGTCACTGATCGGAATCGCTCTTCAGAATATGGGCAAGGGCCAGCGAGTAGCCAAGATGAAAGAACTATTCACCTATTTGATAGACGAGTCGCAGACAATGGTGCCAACTGCTGAAGGAATGATTGCGCACCTCGGCATGCAGGGACGGATTTTAGATGTCCGAATGGTACAAAAATCGCCCAATATTTCTGATGACACAAAGTCGGCAGTAATGGTAAGAACACACCTCAAGGCTGCTATTAAGTGCCCAATATGTCGGGGCCTGCTTGATCCCGGGAAGTCAGTGTCATATGACCATACGAAGCCCCGGCGAGAGAGCGGCACGGGCGATCGGGACAACGTCGAACCCACTCACCCTTACTGTAATAACAGCAAAGATTTTTTGCTCATGTAGAAAGGGCGAGTGGTTAATGAAAAGCTCCGCTCTCCCGAGCGGGGCCTTGGTTTTCCCTGACACCTAGGACCGACACTTGACAGCCAAAGTCCCTAGTCCCTGACTCCATCCATAAACACCCGCAACTTTCGGCGGGCGGCCCATACATCTTGGTCGTGATGCCACCCTCCGAGATTCATCGATCCAATGTGCGGGTCTCTTCGACAGTTTGTCCCAAATTCAATGGAATATCTCTCGCCTTCCGTAGTTCTAGCCCAGTGACGGCAGTGTTGACGCTCGCTGAACACGTATCCCCGCACGACTTTTGCTGAACCGACGGGTTACAAATCCCGTAACGCGTGGCTAACGGAATCGCGTCTCGCTCAACAACTCAGAAAGGGAAGATGGGGAACGATGAAGCCTTACTCAAAAATAGTCTTTTGCGCAGTTTTCATATTCGCTGGATTGGGACTATCCACCTTGCAGGCGCAGGAGAACGACGCTGGTGAACTGTCCATCCTGCACATTCGGCAATCTCAGACTACCTCCCAGGGCTCCCAGAACGGTTTCCCCACATTTCTTGCCATGTATCACGTACTCGACGGCGCAAAGTCGCCGGCCGAGTTACTGGGTCTCACCGGGACGATCTCACTCAAGAACTTTGATCCAACGGTTCAGCGAGGTGTTGTGGGCATTGGTCTATTGGCAGGGAGAATGTCCAGTGCACGACATCAACTTGAGTAAAGCGGCGGGCATCCTTTGGAGCGACATTCTGAAGAATCCCGCGCAGTCGGACTCCTCATTCCTCGTGAATCTCGATTTCCCGCACGCTCTACCGATGACGGGCTGTGTCGGGCTTTACTACGGCGGCGGGCCGTTGATTGAAGGGAAGGCGACCATGTCGGCCGATCTTAACCTGAGGTACAGGCCGGTGAAGAACGCAAACCCGAACACGGTGGTCGATCTCGGCGGCGAATATTGCTTTGGGCAGGATTGGGGCTGCCAGAATGCCACCGCGATCGATGGAGAGGCATTCGCGGTTCCGATCACGACGCTGCCGGCTGGGCATTTGGTGGAACTCTATGGAAACATCAGCGACAGCACGTTCGATGGGACGCAGGACTATGGGCCGATTCCGACGGGCAAATCGTGGGGCGCTGTGAATGACTTCTATCTGCTACCTGGAGGGTGTGGGATATTCACGGAGAATCTCAATAGCCAGGGGTTCCCAAATCCGGCACCGCTATCGACTCTGCACAGCTGGCTACCTCACGATGCGCTGCATTTGGCGAGCCTCCCGCTGGTAGACAGGATTACCTCCGGCGAAACTGGCAAGGCAACGCTGCAAGGCCAGCTCGAAAACATTTTCTCGGTTCCGGTGAAGGTGAACGCCGGAGACTGCATGGTTGTGATCTATGGCAGAACCGGTAACGGAGCAACCGACAACGAAACCCAGATGAAGGCCTTGATTGCCCCGTAGGGAAGAAAAAAAAGCCCCGCTCACCCGAGCGGGGCTTTTGCTACACCTGAGACCTATCACCCAAGACCCAAGACCTAACACCTGAACCCCTAGTCTCTGACTCCATCCATAAACGCCCGCAAGCTTCCGCGACCTCGATGGATGCCGCAACTTCCGCAGCGCCTTCGCCTCGATCTGCCGGATACGTTCGCGCGTGACTGCGAACGACTGGCCGACTTCTTCGAGCGTGTGCTCGCTGCCGTCCTCGAGACCAAAGCGCATCTTGATGACCTTCTCCTCGCGCGGCGTCAGCGTACGCAGCACCTGCGAGGTCTGGTCTTTCAAGTTCACGTTGATCACGGCTTCGGCCGGAGAGACCACGCCGCGGTCCTCGATGAAGTCGCCCAGGTGCGAATCTTCCTCTTCGCCAATCGGCGTTTCGAGGGAGATCGGTTCCTGCGCGATCTTCAGGACCTTGCGGACTTTGGCCACCGGGATGTCCATGCGCTTGGCGATTTCTTCCGACGTCGGTTCGCGTCCCAGTTCCTGCACCAGCTGCCGCGAGGTGCGGATCAGCTTGTTGATCGTTTCGATCATGTGCACCGGGATACGAATCGTACGCGCCTGGTCAGCAATGGCACGAGTAATCGCCTGCCGAATCCACCACGTGGCATACGTCGAGAACTTGTAGCCACGGCGGTATTCGAACTTGTCCACGGCCTTCATCAGGCCGATGTTGCCTTCCTGAATCAGGTCGAGGAACTGCAGTCCGCGGTTCGTGTACTTCTTGGCGATCGAGACCACCAGTCGCAGGTTGGCTTCGATCAGCTCCCGCTTGGCGTGCTCGGCGTCCATGTCGCCCTGGATGATCTCGCGCTGTGTGCGCTTGAGCTCCAGGAACAACACGCCCGCTTCCTGCTCGAGCTTCTCCATCTCGGCGCGGATGGAGCGAGCCTGCCTGCGGTATTCTTTTTTCTGGTCCTCGCTGCGTGTGGCGTCGGCTTTCCGTTCCAGGTTCTGGGCCTGGCGGTCGAGCGAACGCATGCCGTCGACGGTCTTGTTGACCCGCTCGATCAGCCGCTTGCGCTCATTATTGGTGAAGCCGAGCTTGCGCACCGCGAGCGATACGCGCACGATGCCGCGCCCCAGAGCCATCCGGTATTTGCGATGGTCCTTGGGACGCTTCTTCTGCGAAACCGCCGCGAACTTTTCCTGCAGCTGCCCGGCCTTCTTGTAATGTTTGGCAAGGTCATCGATCTTGCCCGTGAATTCCTTCAGCCGGTTTTGCAGGATGTCGTCGGTGATTTCTTCTTCATCGAACGTGACCACTTCCTTGATGGAGCGGACGCCCTTTTTCAGGTCGTCGCCCATAGCCAGCAGTTCGTGAATCACGATCGGCGAGCGCGAAAGCGCCTTGAGCACGCGCAACTGCCCGCGCTCGATCCGCTTCGCGATCTCCACTTCGCCCTCGCGCGTAAGCAAGGGCACAGTCCCCATCTCGCGCAGATACATGCGGACGGGGTCGTTGGTTTTTTCCAGAGCGCCGGGGGAGAGGTCGAGTTCGACATCCTCGGCGCCTTCTTCTGCTTCCTCGAATTTTTTATCGAGTGCCGAGGAAGGCATTTTCGGGCCTTCCAGCACATCGATACCTTGCGTACCGATAGTCGTCAGCAGATCGTCCAGGTCTTCGGGGCTGTGCACATCGTGCGGGATCAGGTCATTGACTTGATCGTAGGTCAGGTATCCCTTTTCTTTGCCTGTATCGATCAGCTTCTTAATATCCTCGTATTTATCGTCAAGAGCCAAGACGGATTTTCCTCAAAACGCCCCGGAGGGCGCCTATTTCTTTTTCTTCCAATGGTGGGACGTGGCAATGCGGGATTGTGCCGGAGGCACAAACTTATGGATTATAGCAGACGAGCGACATCCCTGCCATCAGGCAGTATGGGTAGAACCCGTTTCGCTCACGCTGCACCCGCTTGATGGGTTAGATGCTTTTTGCACCTCCTCTGCTCCATTTTCTGCAGCTTTCTCAAGGGCTTGCCCGATTCTCTTTTCTTCTGAAGAAAAGCCGAGGGCTGAAGTAAGACGCAAGCCGGGGCGCTGCCGGTTTGGCGCAAAATCTCCAAAAGCCAAGAATTCTTACGCGGGACGCCGGTGCGCGGGTGTGCTTTCGTCGGCCGGGGAGGGGTCGCGCAGGGCGTGCTTCAGCCGGACTTTCTCCTGCAAGAGCGCTTGCATCTCGACCGGATCCTTGCGGGCCGCGGTTTCGAGGTCGCGCTGAACGTCGTCCAAACGACGGCGCAGGTGAATGCGCCGCAGCGCGCGAACTGCACCTTCCAGTCGCTCGGCCGTTAACTCCTCATCTTCTTTCAGCAGGATGGTCGCGAGGCGCCGGCGATCGCCTTCGGAAAACGGCAACTGCATCAGGTCGGCGACTTCCAGCGCGCCGCCTAGCAGGGTGTCGATGAGCGACTCGGTCGCCAGCCCTGCATGCAGGCGCTCGCTCTCGATGGCGAAGCGCGCCTGCCGGGCGGGATCGAATTCTTCCTCGGCGCCGTCGCGCGCCGAAAGATGCTCCTGACCGCTTTGCATCTCATGCGCGGATGCGAGAGCGCGAACCAGAATCCGCTCCGCGTCCGTGATCTGCGCTTCGACTGGCGCCTTGACTGTTGCCGCCGATCGGCTGGCTGCCACATGCTTCAGTTCCTGGCGAAGGACGGCCGAGTCGATGCCCAGCTTTTGCGCGATCTCGTGCGCCAACTCGTCGCGGACAATGCGGCTGGGCACGCGCTGAATGTGGGGGAGCAGATGATTGATCGCCTTCACCTTGCCTTCGGGAGTGCGCACCGGGAATTGCGTCCGCGCGCGCTCGATCAGGTAATCGAAGTAGCGCTGCGAGTGGCGCAGCGCCTCGACGTAGGCGTCTTTGCCTTTGCGCCGGATGAAGAGGTCGGGATCGAATCCATGCTCGAGCGTCAGCACCTTGATCTGGAATTCTTCTTCGACCAGGAGGCCGAGAGTGCGTTCGGTGGCTTTGGCTCCGGCGGTGTCCGGATCGAAATTGACGACCGCGTTCTTGCTGAATCGGCCGAGCAGCTTGGCCTGCAGTTCGGTAAATGCCGTGCCTGAGCTGGCAATCACGTTCTGAAATCCGGCGGCGAAGACGGAGATGCAATCCATCTGTCCCTCGACCAGGATCGCGTAGTCGAGTTTGCGGATGGCTTCCTTGGCGTGGTCGAGATTGAACAGCACGCGCGACTTCGAATAGATCCCGGTCTCGGGCGAGTTGAGATACTTCGGCCCGGCCTTCTCGTCGGTCGAAAGCGTGCGCCCGGTGAAGGCGATGACGCGGCCGGAGTCGTTGGCGATGGGGAACATGATGCGGTTGCGGAATTTCGAGTAAAAAGCTGTCGAGCTGTCGGCTCTCAGCTTCGAGCTTTGTCTTGCGACTTTCCCGCTCCGCTGCCCTGCGCAGTTTGTTCACTGGCCGTGCCGTTGATTCGCTTTTCCTGAGAGCTGACGCTGAGGGCTGAGAGCTTTGCTCTTGCTGACGACTGGCGACTGACGACTGACGACTGCCCTCTTCTTTCCACGAAAACAGCCCGCTCTCGCGCAACAACTCTTCGTCGAATTCCCGGCGCAGCGCGTCGCGCAGTAGGAATCCAGAGTCCGGCGCGTAGCCGATGCGGAAGCGAGCAATGGTCTCGTCGTCGAGCCCGCGGCCTGCCAGGTAAGCGCGCGCCGAGGCGCCCTCCGGCCGTTTCAGGTAATCCTGAAAGAACGCGCAGGCACGCTCGTGGACATCGAGCAACGCCATGCGCACCTTCGCTTCGCGCGCTTCCTGCGGGCTACTGAACTCGACCTTGGGCATGGGCACGCCGAGCTTCTGCGCGATCAGCCGGACGGCCTCCGGAAACGTAATGTTCTCGACTTTCTGCACAAACGAGAACACGTCTCCCGACACGCCGCATCCGAAGCAGTGAAAGAACTGCCGCGTGGCGTGCACGGAGAACGACGGCGTCTTCTCGTTATGAAAAGGACAGAGGCCGGAAAAATTCTGCGCGCCCGCCTTCTTGAGCTTGACGTAGTCGCCGACAATGCGAACGATGTCGGCCTGCTGCTTGAGCGCGTCTTTGAAGTCGGAGGCGGGCATGAGAAGCGTTGGGACGATTCTATTGTGGGGCACGAACGCGACAAAGGGAAATGGCCGAATAGGGCTGGGGAGGTTCGGAAAACCTGTGGATAAATGAGGATAGAGGTGGAGGGGGTAGGAAAAACAGGTGGAGCGCAGAGTATCTTAGGTCCGCGGACCTAAGCCCAGGTTAGCGTCCACAGAACGGACGCGAACCTGGGGCACCGAGCCGGTCTTCTGATATCGTCTTCGGCATGAAACCGATCTTGCTGGAAATTGTGAATCGCCTGTCGGAGATGGGAGCCCGCGTGGGCGCCCTGGAAGCGGCCCTGGTCCACACCCGCCAATTGACCACGGGAGATATCGAGCGTCTCGTCGGCGCGCACAAAGCCAACATCGAATCGCAGCTGGCAACGCTGCGGGCGTCGATCGCGGCGCTGTCTGAGTAGAAGGATTCCCGCAGATCAACGTGATTGCTGCAATGAGTCCTTATTTCTGGCCGGTGTCCTCGATTAGAACTACGTCTCGGGTTTGGCCACCTCGGCTGAATGCCAATTGTGTGCCGTCGGGCGACCAATCGAAACTGATCAGAACGACGCCGCAGTGTGTTGACCATCTAACTCATCTTTGAAAGTCTAGAAACTAACGCGCGCCGCGACCTGGAATGCGCGAGGCCCACCCGATCCAAACACTTGTGACACACGGCTGGTGGCTTGCCCGAACCCGGCATCGTACAGATCGCCACTCCGACCTGAGAGATTCGGGATGTTGAACAGGTTGAAGACCTCTCCGATCAGATTCATTCGCCAGCGATCGTGCAATTTGAAATCACGGCTTAAGCGTAGATCCTGCGTCAGGAACGAATCGCCGAACTCAAACTTGGAAGGCAATTTGATCGGCGCAATCAAGTCTCCTTGCGCGTCCGTCGGCGCGTCCATCGGGTCCTGCCCCTGCGGATGGGTGTTATTGAACTCGTCCACCAGGCGCCGCAGGTCTTGTTTGCCCAGGCTGCGATTGAATTGGTTTACCTTTGCGCCCGGAAGCAGGTCGTCCCATGTGCCGTCACCGTTCAGGTCCAAGCCCCCGAGATAGGCGGCAAATGGCGGCTTGCTGATGTAGCTGACGAACAGTCCCACCTTGAAGCCTTTGGGCAGCTCGCCAAGTCCGGAGATACTGAGGATATGCCTGATGTCGCGATCGAGCGGGCCCCGGTTGCTCGACGGGTTATCCATGTTGAAACCGTTCCCGAGGTTGTCGCCGACATTGCTCGAATATGCGTAAGAAGCGAGAAACTGCAATCCGTGGGAAAAACGTTTCTCAGCGCGGACCCGCAGACCGCGGTAGGTCGCGCTCCCGAATCCCGTCGTTAACGTGATCGGCCCGGACGAGCAAAGTGCCTTCGGATCCGGCTGCTCGGTCTCGGAACAGACGTGGAGCACCGGGCCGTGAATGCTGTCGAAGTGATTGGCATCAAGGAGGCCAGGGCCGCTGGTGTGCTCGAAATGCCGGACGACAAAGTCCGTGCTGATGACCAGATCGCGCATGACCTCGCGCTGCACACCCAGGCTCACATGCACGGCGTAGGGACTGGGGAAGTCCCTTGCAACCACGGTCCCTTGCTTATCCGTTTCGATGTTGGTGACAGAGGAGTCTGGATTATTTGGATTGCCCCTTTCCTGGGTTAACTTCGCGCGGATGCCTGGCAGAGCTTGTAATGCCGTGGCGCCCGTGAACAGCGTTGGGGTGAAGAACTCCAGCAATGTCCCTTGCGGGACGCCCGGGACATCGGTGAGCGGATTGCGAATCCCGCCGCTGTAGTAGGAGCCGCGTCCCACCCCGCGCGGGCCGAGGGATACTCGCTCCTCATCGGAGATCCCGGTCGAGCTCTGGAAGTCGTAATAAACGCCCACGCCCCCACGGATGACCGTTTTTCCGTCACGCCTCACATTCCAGGCGAAACCCAACGATGGCGAAAAGTTCTTCCAGTTCCTGTGGGTCGGACGCAGGCCCGACGTGCCCAGCACAGACGCGAGGTACTGTGGCTTGGTCAGGTCGTAGTTGAGCGGAGCGTCATAAGTCCAGGCCATGCCGTAATCGACAACCAGGCGCGGACGCAGATGCCACGTATCCTGCAAGAAGAGATGGACGAGCGGGGCAACACGAGCCTTGCCAAAGCCTGCCTGGGGCACGAACGGGTCGCCAACGCCAACAGTGAAGTTCTCGAGGGGCAATTGCAAGATGTCCTGCACGGTGAGGAATGTTGCCGGCAACGGAATCTGGGAGGCCGGTGGCTGCAGGCCATTGGAAACTGTGACAAGCTCGGGCGAGAACAAAGACATCGTGACGGGCTCGTCGTTGAGGTTGAAGCGTCCTCCTCTCGAGGTTTCCCAATCGCCACCAAAACGTACGTGATGCAGGCCCTTTTGCCAGCTGACTACATCATTCAGGTGATAGCGCCGGCCCAGGACGGCAATTGTGCTGGAAACTCCAACCGAGAAGTCTGAGTCGACATCAATCGATGGTGCACCTATTCCCACGCACATTGGACAATCTGCTATCTGCGGCGTGTGCTGGTCAAAACTCACGAAGAAATAAGAGAAGTGGGCATCGTTCACCACATGAGGGCCCAACTGCGACGTTAATCCCAGAACGCTCTGGTCGGTCCAATCATTCTGCTTTGGCCAGGTGGACGGGTAACCGCCTCCGGCATAGGCGTAGGTGCCTTCGTGCGAGTAGCGCACGAACATCGATTGCGTTGGAGTCAGTTTGAAATCCATCCGGCCACTGAACTGATTTACGTAAGTGGGACTCGGAAAGATGCCACTAAACTGAAGAAAGTCGGGGGCGAGCACTTCCGAGCTGATGACACCGCGTTGATCGAGGCGTTCAAACGTACCAAAGAAGAAGACGCGGTCCTTTCGAATTGGGCCTCCTCCTGACACTCCAAACTGTTTGCGCTGGAAAAATGGATCAGGGTTGAACGGGTCGCGATGCAGCGCCGGGTAGGCAGAGAGATGGTGATCACGAAAAAAGAAAAAGCCGGAGCCATGGACCTGGTTACTGCCGGAGCGGGTTGCGATATTTACAGCCCCGCTTGCCGTTACGCCGGTACTCAGATCAGGGTTGACGCTGGAGACCTCGAACTCCTCCACTTCTTCCTGAGAAAATCCCATCGCCGATCCGCCATTTCCGACTTCCATGACACTGCCACCGTCGACGGTCACGCGCGTGGCGCGCCCGTTCACGCCGACGGGGGCACCTAACACGGGTACCAAGGTTCGATTGTTGCTTGCCCTCGTTGGTTGCTGCGCCCCGGGTTCCAGTTTGGCGAGCTCAAGGGGATTTCGCCCATTGAGTGGTAATCCCTCGATCTGGGAACGGGTGACCATCCCGTCGATCTCGTGGGACTCATAGCGAATCTGTGGTGAGGCGCCTTCGACCGTGACACTTTCGCTGCCTGCGCCGACTTGCATGACAAGGCTGACACTGGTGGTGTTTCCCGCTTCCACGGCCGCTTCGCGGGAAATCTGTTTGAATCCCCTGGCCTCTCCAGTTACTTCGTACATCCCGGGAATCAGTGCGGGGGCGCTGTAGTCCCCAGCGTCTGACGTCAGAAGTGTGCGCTTCAGTCCGGTATCTTTGTTGGAGACGATGACTGTCGCGCCGCGAATCCGCGCCCCGGTGGCGTCCGTGACCAAACCAGAGATGGCTCCGACGGGAGCCTGCGCATAAAGCAGGCCTTGCATGGTCAGTTGGAGCGCGAGGAGCGTCAAGACTACGTTTTTCATGAACCGACCGCGAAGCGAGGACTCTAACTCTACTCAAGCCCGACCCGATGGATCAGTTCTTTGAAACGGGGATCGCTTCTCAAGGGATCAAAGAAGGGATGCACCTTAACGTATTCCAGAACGTTAGCGCGTTCCTGCGCGGCCTTATCGAGCCAGACAAACGTCTGCTCGTAGTCGCCAAGCCCTAAGTAAGCGTTTACAAAGGCGCCCGCGGGAACGTAGCTCGTCTGCTGACGCTTTTTCAATTCCCCGAGGAGCCGAAGTGCATCCGCGCGCCGGCCAGCCTGGGCGTATGCCATGACGAGCATACCGGAGGCGTCGATGGTGCGATTGGAGCCTGAAACGACCTTCTCGAGCGGAGGAATCGCTTTCCCGGGCTGACCGCTGGCAATCAGCGCCATTCCCAAGAACGTGTTGGCAGGTGCATGGTCCGGGTCTGTTGTCAGTATGCTGCGATATACCCGAATGGCCTCGTCGTAGCGCCGCGCGTGAAACAGTATTCGCCCGTGACCCGCGGCAGGAACTCCAAGCGGGTCGAGTTCACGGGCGCGCCGGGACCAATCCAGCGCCTCCTCCGTACGCCCGTGACACAGCAGCCAGAATGCAAGTCCGCGGTACGCGAGAGCGTCATTCGGATCCAAGTCGAGCGCTCGCCGGTATTCAGCTTCAGCCTCGGCCCATTGCCAGTCCCTCTGCAGCGTGGTGCCCAGCAGGACGTGTGCTTGGGCAAGCCCCGGATCGAGCTCCAGCGCTTTGCGGGCGGCATTGATTATCTTTGGGCGTACTTCGCCCGGGGAAGCGCCAACGACAACTGACCCGAGTCTGTCATAGGCCTCCGCCAATCCAACATATGCCGGCGCAAACGTCGGGTCTTTACTGATCGCGTCTTCATAATATGCAATGCTGGCTTCGTCCCCAGCCCCGGTGCCACTACCGAGTGCATCTGACCCTTTGAGATAGCTCTCGTAAGCCTCGGGGAGGACGCGACGTGATGCAGTTAGGCGGGCGCGCTCTTCCCCACTTACTGTGACTTCGACCCTTTCAGCGATCGATTGCGCTACATCAGCCTCGAGTCCAAGGGTATCTCCAAATTCCCGGTCGTAGGTCTCGGACCAGAAGTGGTCGTCGGTGGCGGCGCGAATCAATTGCGCGGTGACACGAATGCGGGTGCCCTCTCGTATGACCGACCCTTCGACGAGAGCATCCACGCCCAGGGTTTTGGCAATTTCCGGTGCGGAAAGTTTCGATGTCCTTGAAGCGCATTGCCGACGTGCGGGAGATGACGCGCAGATCATGGATCGCGGAGAGTCGTCCGATGAGCGCCTCGGTCATTCCGTCGGCCAGGTATTCCTGACTTGGATCGCCCGACAGGTTCTTCAAGGGCAGCACCGCCAGCGACCTGATCTTGGGCGCTGCCGAGTGACTCCGGCTTCTGAGGACGGTGACAGTGAGGAGCGCGAGGATCACCACGCCGCCCATCACCAGCCAGGCACGCGCCCCCGCTATTCGGCTCGGTGGGTGATCCGCTACCGCAAGCAACGGCGGCTCGACTTCGGGGGTTTCTTCTATTTCCTCTAACCGCTGTCTGCGACCCTGCGTCCAGGAATCGAGTTCAGAGCTGAAGGCGTAAACCGAACCCAGCCTGTCATGTTGGTGCCGGTGAACGGGCATCCCCTCGCGCTTCTCCCAGCGCTGGACCGTGGTCACGTCGCGATGGAGATAGGCCGCGATTTCTTTCCATGAATCGAGGCGCTCCTCGGCCGGCTTTATGACTGGCAGAGTGCCCGGCGATAGCTCGCCCATGGGTGTGCTCCTGTTGTTTGGGGCCGAGGCCGGAGGGGGACCGGGTCCCTGATTCTACTTCCACTTCCCCCCACAGCAAAGCACTGCATTCGACGGCAAGGGCCTAAGTCCGCACCTTGCCGTTTGACCCTATTCCTATGGTGACGCATTGTGTCCGCCAGTTTCAATTCCGCAACCTCAACGGAAAAAAGGAGATCGCCATGAAACGAAGGTCAAAGTGGTTGATTTTGCTCAGTGCTGCGATCGTAGTTACGGCCCTATACCACACAAGCAAGGTGCATGCGACACCCGCCGCTGGCTTCGTGGGGACGACTCTGGCGCAGGGCCGGTTCGCCGAATTCGAGGTCTTCAATCACCTTGTTCTAGCCAATGCGCGGTACGGAGAACGCGAGAAGAACATCTGGCTGTCGTTGCAGAAGACCAAAGGGTCGTCAGACGTTTATGTGCAGAGCAATGTCTGGCAGCCGGGCGGCAGCACCGGATGGCACACCCACCCGGGGCATAGCTTGATCATCGTAACCGCCGGCACAGTGACGGCGTATGAAGGCGACGATCCCTCCTGCACGCCAACCGTGTACACAGCGGGGATGGGATTCGTCGATCCCGGCGGAAATCACGTACACAACATCCGTAACGAAAGTACGACCGACGTGGCCCAAACCATCGCCGTCCAGCTAATTCCAGCGACTGCCACACGCCGGATAGACGCAGCAGATCCGGGAAACTGCCACTTCTGAGAATACCGCGGAGTGTTGCTAGGAAAGAATGGCGCGCCAATCGGCGCAGGAGAAAATCCTATGAGGCCTAACATTCGCACCCATCGAAGCCTTGTAATTCGGGTCTCCATGATTTTGGCGGCCTTTGTGTTGACGACGAGTAGCGGGTTGCGCGCCGACGACGTCGTTACGCACTGGAACAAAGTCATGCTGGCCACGATTGCAGCCGGCGGCACCGACCCCATCACCAGCACCCGAACGGCTGCGATCGTGCAGGCGGCTGTGTTCGACGCCGCCAACGGTATTCAGCGAAAATACACGCCCATTCACGCCGATTTTCGACAACCCAATGGCGCGTCGGCATCTGCCGCCGTAATAGAAAGTGCGTACGTAGCGCTCGTCGCTCTCTACCCGGATCAACAGGCAGATCTTAGAGCTGAACGAAGAGCGTCACTCGGCCAACTCCACGCAACTGCGGACGCGATCAGGAAAGGACGTGCATTTGGCGCCCTGGTAGCCAACGACATCCTGAACTGGCGCAGCACGGACGGGTTTGACGACGATCCGCCGCCCTTTTTGGGTGGAACGAACATTGGCCAATGGCGCCCGACGCCTCCGGACTTCAGGCCAGGAGCCTTGCCCCAGGTCGCCACTATGGTGCCTTGGTCCATAAAGTCACCAGATCAGTTTCGCCCGGCGGGACCACCTTCCCTCACCAGCGACAGTTACGCCAAGGTGTTCAACGAAGTGAAGACGATGGGAAGCGCTGATAGTGCTCTGCGTACAGATGATCAGACTCTGTTCGCCTTTTTTTGGGCAGGCAACACACCCGGGTACTGGAATCGCATCGCCGATACCGTGATAGCCCGGCACGACCGGCTCAGCCTGTTGCGGAAGGCTCGCATCCTCGCATTTTTGAACATGACGATGTCCGATGCAGCGATCGCTTGCTGGGACGCCAAGTACCACTACCAGTTCTGGCGTCCGATCACCGCCATCACCATGGCCGACCTTGACGGCAACCCCGGCACGGATGTTGATGTCGACTGGACTCCGCTTTTGGGAGGCACTCCCGCTCACCCCGAATATGTTTCCGGCCATTCCACCATCAGCGCGTCGGCCGCTTCGGTGCTCGCTCACTTTTTCGGCGATAACACAGGCTTCCGGATCGACTCCGAAAGAGTTCCGGGAGTTTGGCGGACGTTCCCTAGTTTCTCGCGGGCCGTCCTGGAAGTGAATGATGCGCGGGTCTTTGCTGGCATCCACTATCGCACCTCTTGCCTGGACGGCAATGCTCTCGGAGCCGAGGTCGCCCGCTTTGTATTGCGACACTCGATGCGCTCGCTTGAGGAAGATTGAGATGGGATAGGCGGGCGCCGCCACAGGAGGGCAATTGATGAAATGCAAATCGAAAACCACGTGGCTGCTGGCGGTTCTCATTCTGCTCTCTGGATGCGGAGGCGGCGGAGTAAAACTCTCCGCTCCATCTTCCATTCCTCCTGCAAGCCCGCCCTCAGGTCCACCCGCGCCGAACCAGAACAGTTCGACGAACTGGCAACTCAACGCTACGTCCACGAGTCCCACGGAGCCTTCTCCCGCCAAGATCTCTGGAACGATCACCCAAGCGGGAAATTCGGTAACCGCAGCGGTCCACGTGGACGGCTGGACATGTTTCAATCAGCAGACCACCATCGCCCTGACAGGCAGGCTAACTGCCGGCAATATCTCCATGACCTCCGCGTCAGTAGATGGACAGGTCGTTACTCTCGCCGGTGCGATCACCAAGAAAAGCAACTTCCCCGATGTCCTCAACGGAACCTACACCGTCAGCGGCGGTTGTGCCGATGGAGATCAAGGCAACGTCACGGGATTCAGCGTGTACTCCATGACGGGGAACTGGGCCGGCAATCTGACCAGTGCAGGGGGAGGAAATATCCACTGGAATGCCGAGCTGGCTCAAGACAATGCCGACTCGGAAGGCAGCTTTGGTCTCAGCGGAGCCATCACGTTCGACGGCTGCTTTGGCGCGGGCACGATCACGTCGGGAAGGTTCCCTTCCGCGAGCTTCATCCTCGGCCAGTCTGTGAATCTTGAAATCAAGACCAGCAACGGCACGATTACTTTTCTAGGGACAGCGGACGAAGATGGTTTGATCAGAGGAAAATACACAGCCAGCGGCGGCCCTTGCGAACCTACCGGCACGGGGTATCTGTCGCCATGGGAGTACTGAAGCCTCAGTAGTTAGTCATTGCGGTGAGTCATGGTGACAGTGGCCCATTCCATCGCGTTCCGTGCGATTGAGTGGGATATCGATACGGCGAGCGGACCGCGAAAGTCTTCAAATTGTAAAGACTCTGCACAAGAGCGCTCCCACCAAAAGCAAAGTCCGTAGAGATGTCGTCCTCTCTAGTGAGGCCGATTGCGACTTCAATCGCAACGGCTAAACAGAAAGACAAAACAACTTTCATACGTTCGGCCGTTTTGATGCGAGTGCATCAAGCGCCTTTCGAGGTCGTTGTGTGTCTTTCGCAAATTCAAACGTTTGGATCAGGAGGATGATTTGGACAGCAAGCAGAGTGGAGTAGTTCGCAATGGCAAAGTGGCGCGGACCGTGGTTCTCGGACTGCTGGTCGTGCTCGTAGCGATGGCCGTCAGCGGCATCGCCTCGGCCCAGGAAAATACGGACCTCAAGTTTCGCGGCGGTATCGGGGTGATTCCCGTGACCGGCGTGTCCGCGACAGGCACCGTCAACCTTAACGTTGTGCGTGGTGTGAATCCGGCAGGACCGTGGCGGATCGCGGATCTCGATGCGACCGTCACATCCGACGGACACATTCGGGTCAAGGGACGCGGCCTGCTTCTGGCGGCCGGCAATGGCATCGGAACGAATGCCGGTGCGAGCGTCTTCGCGTCGCTGTTCTGCGGAGCCGCTGCCACGGCGACGGAGCACGATTCCGGTCGTGTGGCCCTCGACGCGGACGGGGACTTCCGGATCAACGCGCTGTTGTCGCCGGCACTGACTGGGACCTGCGACACGCCGGTGCTGCTGATCCGCAACGGCGGGGCGATCGGGAGTGTGGTTCGCGGCTGGCATTCCGGAGGCCAAGTAAAAGACAGCTCAACGGATACAACGGCCATTGGTGCGGGCCCGGGTTCTTCATCCTGATGTCACATGCGAGCGGCATGACATTGGGGTGGGGGGCTCGGGCTTCGTTGCGGTATCGGCACTTTGAGATTGCCCGCCAAGTAGTCCCCAAACCGACCTGACCGCGGGGCACTTTAAAACGGGCCGCCAGGGAAAAGGGCGGTTTCGCGCTCCTTAAGATTTCGCCTGACAACGGCCATTGAATCGGTTTAATATGCCGTCCGATCTTTTCTGTAGTAAAGGAGAAGCGAGATGCGCATATCGGGTTCGGGCTTGGGAAATGTCCGTCGGTCGCTGTTGGTCGCGGCCGTAGCGCTCGCCATCAGTACGGTCCTGCCAATCCTGTTATTCGGTCAGGGCTACTTCGGAAGCGTCACCGGTGTGCTCACTGACTCCAGCGGGGCGGTGCTGGCACACGCCAACGTGCTTCTCACTGATCAACAAAAGGGGTTCACGTTCAAGACGACCTCGGACGAGAAGGGATCGTATTTGTTCCGCGCGGTTCCGCCGGGCGTGTATTCGGTCACGGCCGAGATGTCGGGATTCGAGAAAACCGTGCGGCCGAACGTCAGGGTGAGCATCAATGACAATGTAACGGCGAACGTGACGTTGAAGGTGGGCGGCTCGACGCAAACCGTCGAGGTGCAAGCCCAGGCGAAGGGCGTGGACACCGAGGATGCTCAAACAGGGCAGGTGGTCAATCGCCGCTTCATTAATGATCTGCCGCTGATCGACCGTGAGGTTGTGAATCTGACTTCGCTGGCGCCGGGCGTGACCGAGATGGACGAACAGTGCGGCACCGACTGTACCGGGACAAACTTCGTCTCCAACGGCAGCCGCGGGTCCACCTCCGACATTCTGATCGATGGCGTTTCTGTCACGAACTCCGAACCCAATGGCGGTATCACTGCGGCCACGTATCTTCCCTCGCCGGAAGCGGTGGAGGAGTTCAAGGTGCAACAGACGAACTTTAGCTCGGAATATGGCTTTTCCGGGGGCTCGGTCGTCAATATGTTGTTGCGCTCGGGGTCGAACAGTTTTCATGGCAGCGTGTACGATTTTTTCCGCGACGACAGCTTGGACGCGAACAACTGGTTCTCCAATCGGAATGGTGATCCCATTCCTGCGTTACGCCGCAACAACTACGGCTTCACCTTCAGCGGCCCCCTCATCAAAAACAAGACATTTTTCTTCGTGGATTATGACGGCAATCGCTCGACGGAGTTGGCGACCGCTAATGCCGGAGTGCCTACAGATTTAATGCGGGCGGGTGATTTTGGGGAGGTGTGCCCGGCAAACGGGAATACGGATACCAACGGCGATTTTCATCCCGGCGCATGGAACTCAACTGTTGGCAATCCAAACTTCGGCCGGTGTGTCCAAGCGGATGACATGACCACGCTCGTGAAAAGCGGCCAAATTTGGGACCCCTATTCCGGAACGTACAATGGAAACAGGGGTGGAGCGGTGCGCAGCCGGTTCATTCCATTCAACAATCTCGCGACCTATATCAGCCCCGGAAATCCGAAGCTGCCAGCCAATCTCCAGCCGGCGCCCGGGGTCGCGGGGAATCTGATCGACCCCGTGGCACAGAAGATGATGAACCTGTTTCCGGAACCGAATACTGACGGAGACCTGCAAAACAACTGGTTTGGTTCAGGTTCCAGGCGCGGCTACGATGACAAATTTGACATCAGGATCGACCATCGCTTTTCCGAAAAAAACCTGATTTCGGGAAAGTTTTCGTATGAGTACAACCACGGCCAGGCGCTGGACTGTTTCAAAAACTTCGCGGACCCGTGCGCCGCGGGCCCAGGATGGACCAATGCGCATCTGTTTGCGATCAATGATAGCCACACCTTCAGTCCAACGCTCCTGCTGAACGTAAGCTTAGGATTCACGCGCGGGGTCTGGCACATCGATGCCTACAATGCGCACGGCGAGAATGATCCTCTGGGAACATTGGGATTCCCTTCCTATCTGGGGACCAATGGATTCAAGGGAGTGCCGGCCATCTTTATCGACCAATACACCGCAGCGGGCAATCCCAACATCGGGACCGACTCGTACGGCAATTACCGGCTGGGTCAGGACACAGGTCAACTTTCGGCCACACTGAATAAGGTGCACGGCGAGCACGAGATCAAGTTTGGATTTGACGGCCGCATTCACCAGATCAACTACATCCAGACCAACTCTCCGCTCGGTTTTTTCAGCTTCAATTTGGACGGTTCGTATGGTTGCCCTGAGGGACAGGACGCGTGCGGCGGCGATTCCATGGCCAGTTTCATGATGGCTCAATTTACGCAAGGCGATGCCGGCAATGGCAGCGGCTCCAACTATGAAATACAGTACCGGCCGGCCACCACGAACTATCAGTACGGCTTCTTCGTGCAGGACAACTGGAAGGCAACGCAGAAGCTGACTTTGAATCTCGGCCTGCGGTATGACGTTACGTTGCCGCGAACGGACCGCTTTAACCGTCAGGACTGGTTTGATGCGAATGTTACGAGTCCGTTGAATGGTGGCAACCTTACTTACACTGATCTGGTTAGCGGCCAGCCAGTCACGATCCCACTGAAGGGTGGCGAGGTTTTTGCCTCATCCAGTCACCGCACGAACTACGTGACGGACTGGCACAATTTTCAGCCACGCTTGGGTCTCGCCTATCAAATCATCCCCAAGACAGTGCTGCGCGGAGGTTACGGCATCTACTACGGACAGTCGCGATCGGGCGTGACGGGGGTTGTGCCTTACGGCAGCGCGGGCTTCAATCAATACACTAACGTGGTTACCACCTTCCATAGCGACAAAGCTACGCCTTACTTGCACCTGAACGACCCGTTTCCGAACGGCTTGCTTCAGCCGGCGGGGAACTCGCTCGGTCTCCTGAACGATGTGGGCTTCGGTGCGAATGGTCCACTGCGGATCGCGAGTGCGAACCGGACACCTTATGAACAGAGCTGGAGCCTGGGGATCGAACGGGAACTGCCCAGCAATATCGTGGCGAGCGTACATTACATTGGCAAGAAAGGAACCCATCTGCCGTTCAGCGGTTCCACCGAGCGGAACCATCTGGGTCCGTGGGTGGATAGTTTGCCCGCTCAGCCGGACCCGGCGAATCCGGACCCGTGTCATCCGCTGACGGTGCCCTGCCTGAATACTCAGGTGGACAACCCCTTCGCGGGAATCATCACCAACCCCAACAGCGACCTGTCCGCGGACCAAATTTCGTATGCGCAGTTGCTGCTTCCCTTTCCCCAATTCACCAGTGTCGCAACAGAGCCGTTGCTTATTGCGAATTCCACGTACCATGCGTTTCAGTTGGTGGCAGAGAAGAGATATTCGAACGGCCTGCAGCTTCTGGCGACTTACGTGTGGTCGAAATCGATCGACAATTCTTCGAACGCTGATGACAACATCACGTGGTTGGGAAGCTTCTCGAGCCTGCAGGATCCCAATCGACCGGATCGCGAGCGAAGCCTTTCCACGTTCGACATTCCGCACGTGATTCAAGTCAGTTACAGCTACGACTTGCCAATCGGGCGCGGGCGGGCATTTTTGGGGAACATGCCGCGCTGGGCCGAGTTGATCGTGGGCGGATGGAAAACGAGCGGCGTGTGGCGCATCGCCGATGGGCGGCCGCTCACTTTCACGGTTGGAGATGGAACTCCGCTGCCCACGTATGGTACGCAGCGACCCAACATTGTTGGAACACCGAAGCGCAATCACGGATCAGATTTTGTGGACAACTACTTCGTGGACAACAGCGTATTCGTGCGTCCGGAGAACTTCACATTGGGCAACGCTCCGCGAGCGCTGGGCAACCTGCGCAGCCCGTGGTCGTTCACAACGAATCTGTCTTTGGGCAAGCAGTTCGCGTTGCGCGAATCCATGAACTTCGAATTCCGCATCGAAGCTCAGAACGCCTTCAATCACCCGGTGTTCGGCACGCCAGGCACTTCACTTGGCGATGATAATTTTGGAAAGATCACTTCCACGGCGGTCGGGCCGCGCGAAGTGCAACTGGGGATGAAGTTTAATTTCTAAGACTACGGTGACAGATCTGATTCCGTGGTGAACCCAGGTTAGCGTCCAAAGAACGGACGCGAACCTGGGGCACCCTCTTCCGAATTTTTCTCACTGTCCCGTGCGCGTGAAAACCCCCGCCCAAGCGGAGCTTGGACGGGGCACCCTTGAGTGTGCCGAAAATGTGCGCACGGGTACGCGCGCTCCACACGTAAATTTTTTCATTACTCCGATCCGGGACGCCCCGCGAGT
Source organism: uncultured Acidobacteriota bacterium (assembly GCA_963745435.1). GTDB lineage: Bacteria > Acidobacteriota > Terriglobia > Terriglobales > Acidobacteriaceae > Gp1-AA133. The sequence goes on from CAVUXK010000021.1 coordinate 322,485, forward strand.
TGAACTCTGGGAGCCTCGAAGTATTTCTCTTCTCTGCACTTAGTAAGGTAACCATCCGCGTGGTTACTCGAGTACCCCATGCGTGGTGACATACGGGCAATTGTGGCGTTGTCCGTTCGGCCGTAGTGTCGGTGGTGAGCCTGAGCAGCTCGCCGCTTCACCGCACTACGGAGGATTCATGAGCGCCACTCGCAAGTTTGCACTATTCGTTTTCGCTGTGTGCCTGCTGGCCGGACAGGCACTGGCCAATACCGTCAATCTCAAGTTTGTGAACGTTGGGCCGGGGAATGTCGCGCCTACTGGGTACTACGCCTATCCTTACAACTTCTCGATCAATGGCAGCAGCACGCTGACGCCGATGATGTGCGATGCATTCAACAATCACATCTCGTTTGGAGAAAGCTGGAATGCGAATGCGCACAGCATTCTGCAGGGCGGGATGTTTGGCACCAGCGGACAGGCGCTTCTCGACTACAAGGCGGCGGGGCTGATCTTCCTGGGCGTGTTCAATGGAACGATCAACGCTTCGCTGGGCAACTCGGCGGTGTGGGAACTGTTCAGCGGACAGAACAACGGCAGCAGTGAAGCCGCGGTGCAGGCGATCATGTCGCAGTATCTCGGACTGGCCGCGACTGCTTCGAACAGCGCGTTCAAGGGCCTGAAGGTTTATACGGCGATCGGCGCGCGTCCGGGATACGGTCCGCAGGAGTTCATCGGATACAGCCCGTGCACGCCGGTGCCTGAGCCGGCCACGCTGACCCTGATGGCGACCGGACTGTTCGGACTGGCCGGAGCGGCGCGCCGCAAGTTGCGCGCGTAGAGGATCCACTGTTCCACTTCGTCACCGTTCGGCACGTGAAAAACAAATCCGGCCGAACGATGGGGCTTGCGCTTAGGCGCGAGCCCTTTTTCTTTCTGCGTCCCTTCTGAATTCAGTTGCGACATTGCTGGCCCGAAATTGGGTAGGGCGCGTATCGCGCACTAACCATTGGATATCTGGGCACTCGATCGCCGACTCGTGCGTGGAGGTTTGACGGCTTCTAGGGCAGTTGCTGTATTTTGCATCCGCGGCGTACGAGGTACGCTCGTTCGCAGAAACCAAAAGAGCCAGGAAGTGACGCACGCCATCTTAAAGAGGAAGTGGAGACGACTGTGAAAAACATCCACGAAGTGTTGCAGCAAAAAGAAGCCGATTGTGCCCAGTTGCGTCATGAGATCGAAGCTTTGCGTATTGTGGTCCCGCTACTGGATGAAAAGGCCGTGAACCATCGCGGCACGCTACGCGAGGAAACTGCGGTGGAAGCCGAACCCTCAATGCGCGCCGCTGAAGAGCGAGAAGTGCACACGACGGAAGCGGCCGCAGCCGAAATCGATATGGATCGCAAAGGGCCGCTGGCGGCGAGTCTGAACGAAACCAGCTGGTGGAAGCGGGCAAAGTAAGAGCAGCTCCGCTTTCGGCGCGAGCAGTGGCCCCAGGTTAGCGTCCAACGAACGGACGCGAACCTGGGGCACCAACCTTCCGTCCACAGAACGGACGCGGAACTAAGCACCAAACCTTCCGGATAATTTCCATTAACCCAACGGTTAGCGCATGTCAGATGGCCGCAAGGCTGTGCCCTGCCGTGCGCCTGTGTTTGCAGTAACCTGCGTTTTCTTTTCTTCCGATCTCCGTGGTGTGCTGATTGCATTCTCCCTTGCGGCAGCAATGCCGGAAATCAGTGACTTCGGTCAGGGGAGAGTTTCCATGGCGATTAAACCGTTGAGCTTCATTGGTGACCGCGACAATCCAGACCCGTTGAGCGCAGTGCACGCGCGCCGCCCGATCCTCGGGAATGGGAAGGTTCCCAAAGAATTGCAGGAACTCGCGAATCAGCGCACATATTACGTGCAGGGGAAAGAAAAGCCCGAGGCCAGGGTGGAAGCGGTGGGCAAGGGCAACGAACGCGTGTGGCAGGTAACCATGCCGGCCGGCAACGGAATGCATGGAGCTCGTCCAGGATTGACGATGCGAAAGGAAAAAGCGGAAACGATTCTCAAGGATGTGGACAAAACCGTGAGCTTCACCGGATACCGGCCGGAGTGGTCGGATGCGCTGTTCGTGCCGCGCGGTGCGCCGCCGCGCGGTTCGCGCGTGATGCGGCGATTCAACGGAAAGCGCGTGGAGCCTTTGTGGGTTTTCGGGAATGACGATCGATGGCAATTCCGCGATCCGGCATGGCCCTGGGGATTAGTTGGGCGTGTATTTAACAGTCGCGGCGAGAGCGGTACAGGCGCATTGATTGGCGATCGATTGGTGATGACAGCCGGGCACATGGTTCCGTGGGGCGACAATCCGTGGTGGATGCTGTTTGTGCCCGGCTACTATGACGGTGTTTCGCTGCATGGAGCGGGCGTGCAGTCCTACGTTTCAGATGCGCGCGGTTACGACGTGCATGGCGACGTGACGGGATATGACTGGGCTGTACTGAGGCTCTACAATCCACTCGGGAATTCACTGGGATACTTCGGCTACAACGGCTACTCCGATTCGTGGAACAACCAACCCTTCTGGAGCATCGTTGGTTATCCGGGCGCAATTGCGAATGCGATGCGGCCATCGTTCCAGGGCGGAATCACCGTGGACGATACCGACGGCGATTCGAATGGCGGTGAAGAATTGGAATCCGAGACTGCCGACCTGACTCCGGGAAATTCCGGGGGCCCGATGTTTGGGTGGTGGAACGGCGATCCGCGGCTCGTCGGTGTGGTGAGTGGACAGGAAGAAATCGACTTCCTGTGGTGGACGATCGAGAAAGATAACGTCATGGCGGGAGGCAGTGGTTTCACGGGGCTCGCGGCCTGGGGTCGGTCGAACTGGCCGCTCTAGTCGTAAGTCGCTAGTGCCTAGTCTCTAGTCGCTAGTCTCCAGTCGTCAGCCAAACCACAGGGCCATTGCAGAACAAAGGTCTGCATACGGGGTGGATTGGTGACGTTGCGAGGAGAACAGGAGCGGCCGGTCGAGCGTATCAAACGCGCAGTTCGACTACGGTCGCTCCGCCTCCGCCCTCGTTCTGCGGTGGCTCGGTGACGGAAGCTACGTGCGGATGCTTCTGCAAGAACTGTCGGAGAGCTTTGCGCAGAATTCCCATGCCGCTTCCGTGCACCACGCGAATGCGAGCGAGTCCTGCGAGGAAAGCGCGGTCTATGAATTTCTCGACTTCGTCGGTAGCCTCGTCGACGGTACGGCCGATCACGTTGATCTCGTTCGGCACCGCACTGTCGGCACGACCGAGAGAGACAGAGATTCCGCGTGCGCGTGCGGCCGCGATGGGAGAGTCGGCAGCCCGGGCGATGACTTCGGCGATGTCGTCGCGCGCGATCTTCATCTTCATGACGCCGATCTCGACTTCAAAATGGTCGTCGTCGAGGCGGCGCGTTACGGTTCCGGCGCGGCCCACGGACTTGAGCTTGACGGTGTCGCCCTGAGAGACATGCTTTACCAGCGACGGCTGCGCGTCGGGGTCGCCCTGGTCGGCTCCGGTGGAGTGCGCGACGACGGCCGAATCGAATTGTTCGCGAAATTCACGGCGCATTTTGGCGATACGGCGCTCGGCATCTTTGGATAGCTTCTGGGCGGCAGCGCGATCCTGAATCGCGTTGACGGTTTCGCGCGCGTGGTACTCGAAGTCTTTGAAGATGGCTTCGAGCTTCTTTTCCATTTCGCGAATCTTGACCTGCTGTTCTTTCTTGCCCTCGGCAGCGAGATTCGCTTTTTCTTTTTCGAGTTCCTGCTCCCGGGTGCGTAAGCGCAAGCGTTCCGCGTCGGATTCGCGCAGGTTGGCATGCAGGCGGTCGAGAAAGCGAGCGATGTCTTGCGTTTGCGTGGTGACCCGTCCGCGGGCGGACTCGATGATTTCAGGGTTCAGACCCAGGCGCTGCGCGATGTTGATGCCGGCCGAGGCTCCGGGAACTCCTACGCGGAGTTCGTAGGTCGGCTGCAAGGTGGCTTCGTCGAAGCCCACGGCCGCGTTGACTACGCCGGGCGTGTTGACTCCGTACACCTTGAGTGAGGTGTGGTGGGTCGAAATGATGGTGATCGATCCGATGCGGCGGAAGTGGTCGGCGATGGCCACCGCGAGCGCGGCGCCTTCTTCGGGATCGGTGGCCGAACCGAGTTCGTCGAGCAGCACGAGCGATTGCGACGTCGCCGTACGCGAGATGAAATCGATGTTGGTCACATGCGCTGAGAACGTGGAGAGATTCTGCTCGATGGACTGGTAGTCGCCGATGTCGGCGAGCACTGCGTCGAAGATGGGGAGTTCTGCGCGGTCAGCGGGGACGGGAATACCGGACTGGGCCATCAGGGCTAGCAGTCCCACCGTTTTCAAAGTTACGGTTTTGCCGCCGGTATTGGGACCGGTGATGACTAGTTCGCGGCGCTCGCCCTCGAGTTCTACGGTGATAGGAACGACAGGGACGTTCTTGAGTTTGAGATTGCGCTCGAGCAGGGGGTGGCGGGCGTTGTGGAGGATGAAGGGCTCGGACGGGGGACGGCGAGACGCCGTCCCGACTGCCGGCGGGGACGCCGGCGCTGCAGAAACCGTTGGCGCTACACAGGCGTAGTCTTCGGCGAAGCGGGCTTTCGCGAACTGGAGTTCCAGTTCTGCCAGGGCATCGGCTGCGCCACGAATCGATTCTGCATTTTCGCCGATGCGGCGGGTCATCTCGAGCAGGATGCGGTGGATTTCCGCTTGCTCTTCATCGAGCAGGCGCACCAGATCGTTGTTCTGCTCGATGGTTTCGATGGGCTCGACGAATACTGTTTGGCCGCTGGAGCTGGAGCCGTGCACGACGCCGGGCACACGGCGCTTTTGCTCGATTTTTACCGGGATCACGAAACGCTCTCCGCGGATCGTGACGAGTTCGTCCTGCACGGTGCCGCCTTCGGCCAAGCGACGGAGGTAGCCGCGCAATGAGTCCTGAATAGAGCGCTTTTGCTTGTCGATGTCGCGGCGGATGCGCGCGAGCTCGGGCGACGCGCGATCTTCGAGCGTCCCGTCGGGCTGAATCTTGTTGCGAAAGGAACGCAGAAATTCGCTGAAGTCGGGAATCGCCGCGGAGAGTTGCGGGACGGCGGTCCATTCCTTCATCGCCGCCGGCGGGACTCGTGAACGATCTCTCGCCATTCGGCGGCGCGATCGACAACCAGAACGACGTCCCGGATTTCAGTGGTTTCAAGGGCGGCGCCGGCGATGCGGGCTTCGTCGAGCAACGCAGCGACGTCGAGAAGTCCGGAAAATTCGAAACGTCCTCCGACGCGACGGAATTCGCGAATTTCGGTGGTGAGATGTTGCTGCTGCTCGATCCAAGCCCGGTCCTGCGAAGGCGCGAGCGCGGCGATGCGGCCTCCACCCAGTGGCGACGACACGTAGCCCCGCAGCAGGTCGCGAAGCGATTCGAATTCCAGGACGCGCGCGCCGGTGTGGGTCAGAGGCATGACGGAAGATAATGTTACAGGAATGGAATCAAGCCGTGAGGGGTGCGATTCAGCGCATCCTCCAGCGGAACACAAGGTCTCTCGACTGCGTTCGGCTACGCCTCACTCCGCTCGAGATGACAGGGGTTTTAACTCGAGATGACAGGGCTTTTAAGGAGAGGTGCGGGGGACGCAACGTGAAGGCCATGTCCGGCTGGCGGTGGTTTAGTGGCCCGCTTCGACGGCTGCCGCGGCTTGGGCGGCTGCGGGGAAACGCAGAGTGAAGAGTGCGCCGCCGTCGGGTTTGTTGCGGCAACTGATGTGACCGTGATGGTCTTGCATCACACCGTATGAGGCGCTTAGGCCGAGGCCGGTGCCCTTGCCAACTGGCTTGGTGGTGTAGAAGGGATCGAAGACGCGTTCGGCGTCGGCCATTCCCGGGCCGGAGTCGGAGAACTCGACGACCACTTCCTTGTCCACCTGTCGCGCGGTCACCAGCAGCGCTCCGCCGCCCACCTCGTTCAGTGCGTCAATCGCGTTTTCAGTGAGGTGAAGGAATGTCTGAAGAAGCTGGTTGCTGTTGCCCCAGATGCGCGGCAGGCCGGGATCGAGGATCGCCTCGACGCGAATATTCTTGCCGCGAATCTGTACGTCGTTCATCTGCAGGGCGCGCTGCACGAGCCCGCCCACGTCGATCAGAATTTTTTCCGAGGGATTTTGCTGCGAGAAACTCAGCAGATCGGCGACAAGGTCGCGAGTACGCCGGGCCTGCTGTCCGATTTTCTGCGCCATGGTTGCCTGCTCGCCTTGCAGCGACGCTTGGGATGCCAGCAACTCGGAATATCCGAGAATGGCGGCGAGTGGGTTGTTGATCTCGTGGGCGGCTCCAGCCACGAGCTGTCCGAGAGAAGCAAGCTTCTCTTTTTGCACCAGATGGCTTTGCAGGCGCTGCAGGTTTTCGTAACTCTGGCGCGATTCATCGAGCAAGCGAATGAGCTGCCGATCAAGCAAAATCTGTTTCAGGAAGACGAATCCGCCGAGCACCGTAGTGGCGGCCATGGTGGCCAGCAGACGGAAATTCCGTAGATCGGATGGGGTGTTGGGGGCGAACAAGGCCCACAAGCCGAGCAAGGGCAAGGACAAGATCGCGATCATCGCGAGCCGTGGTGCGAGATTGGTCCAGCGGCCGGGTGGCTCCGGAGATGCCGGAACGGTCAGATCGACGTTACGAGCGGCGAAGGCCGTCCAGGTTAACCAGCCAATCCCCACCAGAAGCAGCAGATCATAGATGCTGCCACTGTAATAGTTCCCGCGGGCAATGGCCGCGTTGATGGCTTCCGAGCCGAGCGTGTAGATCGCGCTGCCTACAAATAGATTCCAGTAAATCTTCCTCCAGGCGCCTCGGGTAGAGGCCGCCACCATCCCCAGGACGAAGACCAGCACCAGGTTTTCGACCAGGTAGAGCAGATCGTAGTTGCGGCTGTAAACGGAGACGTTCAGCTTGACGTACTGGTCGGGAAAAACGACGAACGCATACAGGAAGAGCCACCAGACCAGCACCATGAAGAAATTGATGGCGTCGAATGCGGTCTTGCGATCGCCCCGTGGGCGATGCGGTAGCAACGCGACCGCGGCCATGAACGTAACGATGTGAATGAAAAGGATCACGTCGCCAACGCACGGCTCGGGCAGTTCCTGGCGCAGGACTACTTCGTAGTAGGCCCAGATCGCAGTATTGATGGTCCAGAGAATGCAGCCAAGCCCGATCAGTGACCAAAAAATGCGCGCGCGCGGTTGGCGGATCGCGTTCCAGCAAAAGGCAACGGAAGCGACGCTGAGCATGAGCAAGGCCAGCAGGTCGCCGAAAACCGTGGTGGCGAAGCCGCGCGGCATGAACCACTCCGCTGCGCCTACGGCGATGGTGAGCGCCGCGATTCCCGCCAAGCCGAGTTTTTGCGAATACGACATCCGCCCTGTCAGTGTATGGGTTGAACGTGAGGCTGGTGAAGATTACAGCGGGGAACGCCTGAGTTACATAAGTACTTTCTCCCCAGGGCCGACCGGCCCCATCCGCATCCCTCAAAGATAAAGGTCATGATGCCAGCTAGATAGAACAGGAGGTACGAACATAAAGTCGGTGACCGCCGTCACATCGGAGAGTGACTAAACGGATGCCCGACGGTCGTGGATTTTGGCGATAGCTGGAACGCGCTGCTTTGCTAGAATCGAGCCATGGCGTTTCCCGTTACGCGCCTTCGCCGGCTCCGCAAAACCGAGTTGCTGCGCTCCATGGTGCGCGAAACGCGCCTCACTCCTGAAAACTTTGTTTACCCGCTGTTCGTCTGCCCAGGCTCGGGCGTGCGGAAAGAAGTGCGCTCCATGCCGGGAGTCTTCAACCTCTCGGTGGACGAGGCCGTGAAAGAAGTGCGGGAGGCGCGCTCGCTGGGCGTGCCCGTCGGTGATCCTGTTCGGGCTCCCGGAAAAGAAGGACGAGATTGCGACCGGGGCGTGGTCGAACGACGGCATCGTGCAGCAGGCGGCGCGCGCCATCAAACGCGAGGTGCCGGATTCCATCCTGATGGGCGATGTCTGCCTGTGCGAGTACATGTCGCACGGTCATTGCGGAATTGTGAAGGCAGCGCCGCAGTCGTTGGGAGCAGCAGTGGCGTCGCCTCCGGCAGCGACCACCGAGTATGAAATCGTGAATGATGCGACTCTCGAAGCTGCTGGCGAAGACTGCGGTTTCGCTGGCGCTGGCGGGCATCGATATTATCGCGCCATCCGACATGATGGATGGCCGCGTGGGCGCGATTCGCGCGGCGACTGGATCAGGCCGGGCTGACCAACACGCCTATCCTTTCTTATGCGGCAAAGTTCGCGTCGGGATTCTACGGGCCATTCCGCGAGGCAGCCGATTCGGCTCCGCAGTTCGGCGACCGCCGTTCGTACCAGATGGATGGAGCGAACATCCGCGAGGCCATGCGCGAGATCGAACTCGACCTGGAAGAAGGCGCGGACATGATCATGGTGAAGCCCGCGATGCCGTACCTGGATGTGATCGCGGCCGCTCGCGAGCGCTTCGATGTGCCGCTGGCCGCCTACCAGGTGTCGGGCGAGTACGCGATGATCGAGGCGGCTGCACGCAACAACTGGATCGACCGCGAGCGCGTGATGATGGAGTCGCTGGTGTCGATCCGGCGCGCCGGGGCAAGCATCATTCTTACCTACTACGCGAAGGAAGCGGCCCGGCTGCTGGGGTAGTTTTCTATTCGCCTGCGTCGTAGCAATTCTCTCCCCAAGCCTAAGCAACACAAGGTCCCTCGACTGCGTTCGGCATTCGCCTCACTCCGCTCGGGATGACAAGATGATCTGATTCGCGTGGTTTCCTCTGTGTCTCTGTGCCTCTGTGGTGAACACGTTAGCTTTCGTTCGCGCCTGCATCGTTCGCGAATCCTTTTGCCCTGTCGTAGAATCACCTATTTGGGTCTATATCGTTATTCCTACCTGTGAGGGAGCACTCTTTTGGCTGAATCCATTTATGACATTGCAATTCTCGGCAGCGGGCCGGCGGGCTATACGGCCGCCATCCGCGCCGGGCAGTACGGACTGAAAACAGCACTGATTGAGAAGGATGGTGCGTTGGGCGGCACGTGCCTGCACGTGGGATGCATTCCGACCAAGGCACTTTTGTTCAATGCGGAATTGTGGGATCACCTGAAGGACGGCAAGGAATTCGGGATCGAGGGCGTAGAAGGGCGCAAGCTGAATTGGGCCGCTGTGCAGGATCGCAAGGGGAAGATTGTTTCCAAGCACGCCAAGGGTCTCGAGTTCCTGATGAAGAAGAACAAGGTGGAGACGATCAAGGGATACGGCAAGCTGACCGGCGGGCGGCAGAACGGCGTGCTGACGATTGAAGTGAAGGGTGCCGATGGAAAGACGTCGCAGGTGAAGACGAAGAATGTGATTCTGGCGACCGGATCGGAAGCGCGCATGATTCCCGGACTTGAAGCCGATGACCGCGTGCTGACCAATATCGAGATTCTGAACCTGAAGGCAATTCCGAAGTCGCTGGTGGTGGTGGGAGCGGGTGCAGTGGGCGTGGAGTTCGCGTCGATTTACCGGTCGTTCGACGCGGAGGTCACCATTCTCGAAATGCTTCCACGGCTGGTGCCGGTGGAAGACGAAGACGTTTCGAAGGAACTGGCTCGCGTGTATCGCAAGCGAGGAATCAATTTTTTCACGGGAGCAAAAGTCGAGAAGATCGACAAGACCAAGACCGGTGTGGCCGTGACCTTCAGCGTCGACGGCAAACAGCAGAAGATTGAAGCGGAGAAAATCCTGATCGCCGTTGGCCGCAAACCCCGCACGGAAAATATCGGGATCGAGAAGACGAAGATCAAGCTTGACCGCGGCTTCGTGAAGGTGAGCGAGTGGCTGGAGACGGAAGAGCCGGGCGTTTACGCGATTGGCGATATCGTGCTCGGCACGCCACAGCTCGCGCACGTGGGCGCGATGGAGGGAATCGTTGCCGTCACGAAGATCGCGAACAAGGGAGGCAAGCCGATCGATCCGCGGAAAATTCCGAATGCCACGTACTGCCATCCGGAAATCGGCAGCGTGGGCCTGACCGAAGCGAAGGCTCGCGAAATGGGCTACAACGTGAAAGTCGGCAAGTTTCCGTTCACGGCGAATTCACGGGCATCGATTGTCGGACAGCACGAGGGCTTCATTAAGATCGTGTCGGATGCCAAGTACGGCGAGATCCTGGGCGTTCACATCATCGGACCGCAGGCAACCGAACTGATCGCCGAAGTCGGTGGCCGCGATGGAACTCGAGGCCACAGTCGAAGACCTGATGTGGACGATCCACGCGCATCCCACGCTGGCGGAGGCTATGCTGGATGCGTCGAATAGCGTGTATGGCATGGCGATCAACGCGTGAGGAAAATTGAGTAATTGAGTATGGGAAATTGAGTAATTGGGAAATTGCTCCATCCGCGAAGGATGGATTTCAAATTACTCAATTACCAAATTACCCAATTACTGAATCGAAATATGATCTCGGTTCTCCAACTCGGCACGATCGACTACGCGACCGGCCTGCGCTTGCAGCAGAAACTGGTCGATCTGCGTAAAGACGGCCGCATCGGGGATGTGCTGCTGCTGCTTGAGCACACACCCGTGATCACGCTTGGGCGCAACGCGAAGAGAGCCAATGTTGTCGCCGATGACATGCAACTATCACAGCGCGACGTAGAAATCTTCGACTGCGATCGCGGCGGCGACGTCACTTTTCATGGCCCGGGGCAACTCGTGGGATATCCCATATTCGATCTGCGTGGATTTCCGGCGGAAGATGGCAAACGCAAGACGCTGGGTGTGATCGAGTATGTGCGGCGGCTCGAAGAAGTGCTCATCCGTACCTGCGCTGATTTCCAGATTCCCACCGAAAGAGTGACCGGGCTCACAGGCGTGTGGACCACCCTCGAGCCAGGCGATTCTGATGGAGAGACGGGCGTCCCCGCCCGTCGAACACAAACGCAAGAGCAGCACAATAAGAAGGAACAAGGCAAAATTGCCGCGATCGGTGTACACATCTCACGCGGGGTGACCTCGCACGGTTTCGCACTCAATGTGAATACCGATCTAAGGTTCTTCGACTTGATCGTGCCGTGCGGCATTGTGAACAAGCCGGTGACGTCGATGCAGAAGGAACTGGGCCGCCCCGTGGATCTTCAAGACATTGCTCATTCTGTAGCCCGCAACTTCGGCACCGTCTTTCACAGCCAGGTGTTATGGCTGGAAACACTAGACTCTTTACTTGACGAGAAAGTCGGCGTCCCGGCGCGGCCGCCCGAGGAACTGCGTAGACTACATAAAGAAGATGACATTCACTGGGCCTGACCGATTGGCCATGACGCTGCAAACGATTTAGCATCTCCTTCACGGTACCCGATGGCCAAGAAGACCAAGCCCAAAGCTACGCGCGCGCAGTCGTCGAACCACAAGCGCGCCTCCGTTTCTGCAAAGGGACCGGCTTCGACGCAGCGCACCTATACCATTCTTGATTACCGTCTGGAAAAGCCCCACTTCGAACTGCGCCAGGTACGCGACGGCGATATTGTCCGCTACGAAGTCTCGGGCACGTTCAATGCGCCCGTCCCGCCAATTCGCGATTCGAAATATCTGAGCAAGCCGCAATGCATCGAGATCTACCGCTGGATGCTGCTCAATCGCAAGATGGAGTCGGCGCTCGAGAATCTCTACAAGCAGGGCAAAGTCGTGGGCGGGGTGTACTTCGGCTTGGGCCAGGAAGGCTGTTCGTGTGCTTCGGCGTATGCACTCAAGCCAGATGAATGGCTGGGCCCGATGATCCGCAACCAGGGATCGTTGCTGGTGCGCGGATTCTCGCCGCGCGACATCATGATGCAGTACATGGCGAAGGCCGGCTCGCCGACCCAGGGCCGCGATGCGTCGTCACACTTCGGCGACATTCACGAACGCAACGTGGTCGCGCCAATTTCGACGCTTGGGGATCTGATTCCGGTGCTCGCCGGCGTGGCGCTAGGCGCGCGCATGCAGGGCAAGAACATCGCGGTGATGACTTACATCGGCGATGGCGGGCAGTCGACGGGCGTTACGTATGAAGGCCTGAACTTCGCTGCCGTCCAGGATTTGGGGCTGGTGCTGTTCGTCGAAAATAATCTTTGGGGATACTCGACTCCCGCCGACATGCAGTTCCGCGTGGAAGACCTGGCCGAGCGCGCGATCGCTTACGGCATTCCCGGCGTGATTGTCGACGGCACCGACCCGTGCCAGGTCTACGACGCCGCCCACGAAGCCTGCGAACGCGCTCGCCGCGGCGAAGGCCCAACCCTGATCGAAGCGAAGATGATGCGCATGAAAGGCCACGCCATCCACGACGCGGCCGAGTATGTTCCCAAGCCTCTGTTCGAATACTGGAAGAAACGCGATCCGATTGCGCGCTTTGAGAACTATCTGGTAAATGGGAAGAAGTGGCTGACGCGGACCGAGAACGAAAAGCTGATCGCAGATGTCGACGCCCAACTCGAAGCTGACCGCGATTTCGCCGTGGCGTCACCCATGCCGGAACCCGAGAGCGCGATCGGGCGGCCTTACTGTGATCCCTCGTGCCACGAGTTAAGCCGAAGTACGCCGTCCCAAAAGTAAGCGGGCGAAAGTCTCCCAACACGGTTCGCGCCCAGCAACGGTCCATTGATGTAAGTTTTGATCGGGCTCACTTCCGGAACAGATGCTTGGTCTGTCAAGCAAGACCTGGAACGATCTGTCGTACTGCGCTCGGCATGACGCTTCGGATATACGGCGATTGGGCTGCGACAACTCCACACGGCCTGGACCCTGGGAGAGATTATCAGTCCGAACCTTGGTTATCGTTGTGGAGTGCACTCTGTCACCAGGGAGACGTCTACCCAGCTACTTACGCGAGCAGATCCGCACATCATAGACATCGCAAAGGCGAGACACACAGCGTCCGCTGGATTGCCTGAATCTTTTGGGCTACGCCGAGGCATGCGCGCCATCACAAACGTGCTCCAGGACTTCTCGCTCGAGTTGAAAGCAGACTACGAAGCGGCTCTACTTGATGCAGTTCGAGCTCTTTATGTGACGCGTTACAAGCGAAAATGGAACGAGGAAAAGACAAAGGTGTCGGCTGAGCGGTTTGGCATCAGTAACGAGGTCAATCCCGACTGGGGCAGTAATCTAGGCGGCTGAGTGGTATGAAACACAAGGTCCCTCGACTGCGCTCGGGATCGACAGAATTGAGGCAGTTTGAAAGGTTGTTCTGCTGGAAAGAAGGCGACGAGTTGACGTTAGGGCTGCAAACAGCTAGCGACCATCAGCTACTAGCCAACCATGCCGACCCTCACCTATCTCGAAGCCATCCGCCAGGGAATCTGGGAAGAAATGGAGCGCGACCCGGCCGTCTTCTGCATTGGCGAAGACATCGGCATTTACGGCGGGGCCTTCAAAGTCACCGACGGTTTCATCGACCGCTTCGGCCCTGAGCGGGTCATCGATACGCCCATCGCGGAATCCGCCATCGTTGGCGCGGCCTTCGGCGCGGCGCTCACTGGCATGCGACCCGTCGCGGAATTTCAGTTCATGGACTTCATCGGCTGCGCCTTCAACCAGATCACCAACATGGTCGCGAAGGCCCACTACCGTTGGGGTGCCCCCGCGCCGCTCGTGGTTCGCGGACCGAGTGGCGGCAACGTCCACGGCGGGCCGTTCCACTCGCAGAATCCGGAAATGTATTTTGTGCACACCCCCGGACTCAAAGTCGTCTGCCCGGCAACGGCCTACGACGCCAAGGGGCTCATCAAGGCGTCCATCCGCGACAACAATCCTGTCATTTTCTTCGAGCACAAATATCTCTACCGCCGTATTAAAGAAGATGTTCCCGGCGACGACTATATCGTCCCGCTCGGCAAGGCCCGCGTCGCTCGCCAAGGCCGCGACTTGAGCGTCATCACCTATGCAGCCATGGTGTACGTCGCTCTGGAAGCCGCCGAGCAACTCAGCAAAGAAGGGATCGAACTCGAAGTCGTCGACCTGCGGACCCTCTCCCCTCTCGATCGCGAGGCTATCGCCGACACGGTGCGCCGCACAAACAAAGTACTCATCCTGCACGAGGACGTGCGCACGGGCGGCGTCGCCGGCGAAATCAGCGCCATCATTAACGAAGAAGTTTTTGACGACCTCGACGGCCCAATCGTCCGCCTTACAGCACTCGACACTCCCGTGCCCTTCTCGCCGCCGCAGGAAGAGTTCTTTCTTCCCAAGGTGAGCGACGTGATCCGCGAAGCGCGCAAGCTGGGAGCGTACTGATAAGGTCAGGTAGGGTCAGGCGACCGAAAGCCCCTAACCAAGCAGCGAACCAGACCAGGCCGTGAAAGTGCCCCTCTCCCCGTCCTCTGCGGCTTTACTCAACGCCCTCTGCGTTTTAAGATTTTTGCCAACGCGTTTAGCCGGTCGGCCCCTCAAAGAAAACTCCGCGGAACCCCAAAGAAACGCATCTCAACTCCGGCGACCCAGGGGAACCCTCCGTCTCGTCGCCGGGCCCCGACTCGTTTATGATAGGGATTCTCCGGTTCGCAGCACTGGGATTCCGTCATTCCCCGTTCTGGTAGTTGCTGCTTAAGTCGACGAAACCCGTTTATATTCTGGAGGCCTGATGCGCAACTTTGTTCTTGGCGTCGTCGTCACACTGGCGGTGCTCATCCTCGGCGGGATGGGCGCAGCTACGCTCGGATTCATCCCCACGCAAGCGAACGTGGAACCTCCCCGTTGGGAGCGCCACCTCGCCATGAGCGCGGTGGACGCCTACACTGACAAGCACGCGGGCGGCGCCACCAGTCCCGTGCTTCCTTCAGCCGAGAACCTGATCGACGGCATGAAGCTCTACACCATGAATTGCGCGGGCTGCCACGGAGGCCTCGACAAGAAGCCGGCCCCGCAGGCCGGATCGTTCTACCCCCCGCCCCCACAGCTCGTCCTGCACCCGCCCGATGATCCCGATGCCCATAACTACTTCGTGATCCACAACGGCATTCGCTACACCGGCATGCCGGCGTGGGACAAGGTGCTCAGCGAACAGGACATGTGGAAAGTCACGATTTTCCTGTCGCACATGGAGAAGCTGCCCGGTCCAGCGCAGGACTACTGGAAGACCGCGTTCGGCGTCGCGCCTCCCGGTGGAGAAGCGGGCCACGACGAGCATGAAGGGCACGACGACCACGACAAGCACTGAATAGCGAGGCTGAGCGAGTGTAACCAAGCCCCTTGGACCGTCCTACCTGAGGGCAGCTACGCCCGTTGACTTCGCAATCAGCAAAACCGGGAAGGGCCAGCAGTACCGGGAGGGCCGGCAGTACCGGGAAGGGCCCGACTTCAGTCGGGCCGCAAGCCACCCACTGGAAACGGCTTTAGCCGCTGAGGTGGCAGGCTGCCTGCCTCCTTATATAATAGGGATTTGTGCCTGGCCCGAAATTCATACCCGTGGGCCGTGCGGAAGGAACTTATGCCGACTGACGTCATCATGCCCCAAATGGGCGAATCCATTTTTGAAGGCACCATCACCAAGTGGCTGAAGAAGCCGGGCGACAAGGTCCAGCGCGACGAGCCTCTGTTCGAGATCTCCACCGATAAAGTGGATGCCGAGATTCCTGCCCCCGCTTCCGGCGTGCTTCAGGAAATCATGGTCACCGAGGGCAACACCGTTCAGGTGAACACGATCGTCGGCACGATTGCGGCCGACGGCGAAGGCGCCGCGGCTCCGGCGAAAAAGGCCGCAGCCCAGGCCCCATCCGCACCCGCGGCACAACAAAAGGAATCCGCTCCTCCGCCCACGCAAGCCGAAGCCCCAGCTCCTCCGCAAGCAGAATCTGAATCACACGATGAAGACGTACGTTCGTCTCCACTCGTTCGCAAAATCGCGCGTGAAAACAATGTTGAGTTGTCCCAAGTGACTGGCACCGGCCTGGGCGGCCGCATCACCAAGCAAGACATCATGGCCTTCATCGAGAAGGGCCCGACCGCGGCGCCGCAGATCGCGCCCGTGGCTCAAGCCGACGGTGCAGCGCAGACTGCTCGTCCGAGCGCTACTGCCCCGGCACCGCGGCCCGCGCCGGCTGCCATCCCCGGCGACGTAGTGCCGATGAGCCAGATGCGCAAGATCATCGCGCAGCGCATGATCGAGTCGCGCCGCACCAGTGCTCACGTCCATTGCATGTTCGAAGTGGACCTGACCCGCATCGTCAACCTGCGCAACAAGCTGAAGAACGGATTCGAGCAGCGCAACGGCGCACGCCTCACCTTCATGCCGTTCTTCGTGCGCGCCGCCATCATCGGCCTGCAACAGTACCCGATCGTCAACGCGTCACTCGACGGCGACAGCATCCGCTATCACCGGCATGTGAATACGGGTATCGCCGTGGCCCTCGACTGGGGATTGATCGTCCCCGTGCTGAAGAACGCCGACGAACTCAACTTCCTCGGTCTGCAGCGCGGCATCACCGACCTCGGCGAGCGCGCCCGCAACAAGAAGCTCATGCCGACCGACGTCGAAGGCTCGACCTTCACCATCACCAACCCCGGCCAGTTCGGCGCCGTGTTCGGCTTGCCCATCATCAATCAACCGAACTCCGCCATCATGGGCGTAGGCGGCATCACCAAGCAACCGATGGTCATCACCGACAAAGACGGCAACGACTCAATTGCCATCCGCTCCGTCGTGCACCTGACGCTGGGCTACGATCACCGCCTGATCGACGGTGCGGTCGCCGACCAATTCATGGCGCTGGTGAAAAAGACGATGGAAGGCTGGAGCGAAGACGTCGGCTAGCCGCTACTGAGAGGATTCACGGAATCGATGGAGCGACGGGCGTCCCCGCCCGTCGACTTCGCGATCAGCAGAACCGGGAAGGGCCCGACTTCAGTCGGGCCGCACCTCCGCCCCTCAGTCCGGCTTTAGCTGCTGAGGTAGTTGGCGTCAGTGCCGCCACATCGATCCTCGCAACAAAATCCAGAAGGGGCAGCAGGCTCTAGTGCTTCCGCTGCCCACTCTGTTGCGTGCCCGAAAGCGGCTTACTTCGCCGCCGCCGGCTTGGTCAGGCCCGCAGACTTCGCGTACGCCTCAATCGCCACAATCAACGCCTTGATATCCGCAACCAACTGCTGATCGAGCGTGATGTTGATCCCGTTGGCCGCTGCGGCGTCGCCCGTTTCCGCACGGCTTGCGCCGCCAGCCCCAGAAGCGCGAAGGCGCCGCGCTCCAATTCCACTGCCTGCGGAAAAATCAGGCTGCTGAGCGCTTCAATCTCCGGCTCAGCCTTCTGAGCCTTCAACATGACGCTGGCCACCGCCCGCGCTCCCTTCACGATGTCTCCCGCAACCGTCGCGAAAAAGTGTCCGATATTTTTGAAACCGAATGACATACTGACTCCTAACTAGCGTTTCTGTTACGCCTACTGCCGAACTCCTGCTTTGGCCCAGCTGGAAGCGTTCAGGCACTGAACGGTTCCGTCGATAATTTTGCTGAGCCCTTCTTTGAACTTAACCTCGTCCACAATCTCGCGATTGGAAACCGATTCGGTAAGCTGCAGCGCCGCCGCCACAAACGAAATCGCCGACTCTTTCTTCTGCTCCCCGGTATGACTGCCAAACAACCCTTCTATCGAATTGACAATTGTCGGGACGAAGGCGATCCCCTGCAGCAACTTCTGTAAGAAGTTCATGTTCTCTCCTATGAATTGTGTGAATGAATGAAACTGACATTCGGGCGTTAGGTCTTAGGTGTTAGGTCTTGGGCATTAGGTCTTGGGCATTAGGTCTTGGGCGTTAGGTCTCAGGGATCACTCTTGAGTTGCCTTCCAGAGAGAAAGATCTGAGACCTGACACCTAACGACCTAAGACCCAACACCTAAGACCTAACACCCGCTCTTCTATCTCCACAAATGGTCATGCAGCGCAATCAGAATGCTGACAACCGTTGCAATGGCGGCGCTGATGATCTTGTCAAAAACACTTCTACGAATTTCACTGCGCTGGAATACAACCTGGTAGTAGCTTCCGCCCGGCGTTGCCCCGCTATTCGGCACCAGGTCCACCGCCAGCGATCCGCCGCTACCGAGCGTGACACTCTTCGTCCCGGCGGCCACCGGTTTGGCATCGGAAGTCGTGAAGGCGGGCCATGAAATGAGAACGGTTCCGGAAGCAGGCGTGCCATCCCCACGGAAAACCGTATCGCTCACGCGCGTGGTCGCAAGAGCACCGCCGTCCGCAGCGTTCGCCGTACCGACCAGCGCGCCTGTAGTGGCCAACACTCCCCACCACACCAGCAACACAGTAACCAGACCAAAAAAAAGCCGCCCCTCCGGGCGGCGTCGACCATCCAACATGCCTTCCTCCTGTAACCGAACCATCAATCCCGACCAGCGACCACCAACGTCATCGCGTTCGCGACAAATCCGTCAATAAATCCGTCCAAGTAAAAATTGTCATCCTGAGCGCAGCGAAGGACCTATGTACTCCGATGTGCCATCACGAACCAAGGGTACCCCACGTTTCGCGCCTTTCGAAACGTGGAATTCCACGACCGCCTCAATCTTAGGATTTCCTCTACCGCGGGTGCCCCATCCTAACGTCGTGCTCCTTGCGACGTTAGGGTGGGATTCCACGCCTTTCTCGATCTTAGGATTCTCTCCACGATCTCTGCGTTTTAAGATTCAGAAGTTCTACTTCCGGGCCGCCGCATACCCACTCAAAAATCTCTCCACACTCCGCACATAAACATCCGCAAAATCCGCCTGCGGCCGACGCGTCTCAATCAACCGGATCGCGTCATTCAACTTCCATCCCAAGGCACACAACAAAGCCAACCCCATCATCGGCGCGCGATGCACTCCGGCCGCGCAATGGATAAACAACTTCGTCCCCGGCTGATCCAGCGCTTCAATCGCGAAATCCACGCCGCGCTGAAATACCTCCGCCGGCTTCGGCAGAAAATCGTCGTCAATCGGATTCCACAGAACTTCCACTCCAAACGGCACGGCCAGCGGAGTGTCATCAAACTCGATCTGCATGTCGATCACGTGCGAGACCCCGGCCTGCGCCACTGCAGCCATGTTCTCTTCGTTCCAAATCCCGCCCCCGACCGCAATCCGGCCAGTCACCCAAGTCATATCCATGCGAAAGTCCCACTCCCCGCGCCCGACGCACCAGCACCGAAGACCGAAAACCTGACACCCAAGACCCAAGACCTGATACCTGTCACCTGTAACCTGATCTCGTCATTCTACCGAATCGCCCTTCGCCCCTGCCGGAACCAGCACCGCGTCTTTCATCTCCTCCGCAGCCTCTTCTTCCGTCGGTCCCTTGTACGGAAAGTCGAATCGGTTCAGCAAAACGCGCGCCAGGTCGTTGCTGTCTTCCGCCTCCGGCTGCTCCACCGCTGGTGCCGGATAGATTCCTAACAGTTCAAACAAATACTTGAACGTCGCCAGATGCCCCTTCTCCGCCTCGGTGGCATTCGCCTCGGCCATCGCCTCCGCGTGCTCGGCAATGACATGTAGAACCTTCTCGTGCGTCACCGAGGCATCCACCGGCCCGCTGGCCGACTTCTTCGTCGAGGCCTTCCTGCTGGCCTTCCTCGCCTTTTTCTTAGTCACAGCTTTCGCACTCATCCCGTCCTCACAAAATAAATACCGAAACTCATTGTCATCCTGAGCGAAGCGAAGGACCTGTGTAACCCGGCGGTTACCCCGAACCGCGGGTGCCCCATCCTAGCGCGCACTTTGCGCTTGGGTGGGATTCCACGTTGCCTCGATCCTGGGTTCTTTCTTCGCGTCCTTCCCGCTTCACTTAGCGTCCTTAGCGGTCAAAAACTTTTTCTGCGCTTCGAAGACGCACTCTCCACCAAACCCACTCCAAAACAAAAAGGCGCGTCCGCAGGACGCGCCCTCTTGAAGAATCTTTCAATCTGACTCTCTAAATCTAGAATAGCAATTTCCAAGGGGTAAATGTGACATGATTTCGAAATTTATTTCTCCTCTGGAATCACACGATTACGAATTTTTCGTCCTCTTCCCCCTCTTGACAAGGATTTTCGTCACCCGCTTTTGGGTTCTCCACCGGCTCCAAAATTCCCGCCGCCAGAAAAATTTCGCTCAGTCGGTCGAGCGCATCCGGAAGGTTTCGTTCCACAGTTCGCCGGGTGCAACCCAGCAGCCTCCCCGCCTCCTCATGCGAGAACCCCTGCAGAATCACCCGCCCAATCAACGTCTGCGACATGTGATCCAGTCTCGCGACGCAGCGCTCCACGTCATGCACGAAGATCACTGCGTCTTCAAAACTGGAAACGCTGTACGACGTCACCTGCGTCCGGAAAAATTCGCTCCCCAGAATCGACGGCAACCGCCCGACTTCCACCGACATGCGAAAGAACTTCCGCAGGATCGCTGCCGTCCGTCGCCGGTAGAGCCACATATCCGGATTCGCTCCCGAATCCCATGCCTCCTCCTTCCAATCGATCGACGCCGCCAGAAAACCCACTGCGGCCGTCACGCGTTCCCCCCTTCCCCGCACACCGCGGCCAATTCCGCCAGGCAGCCCTCGATCTCATCCACCGAGTTCACCGCCACCACCACCACACGCTTCCGCTTCGGCCGAGGCATGTCCGCCATCAGCGGCACGCAGCCCGGACAGTACACTTCCTCAGCATCCTTCGCGCGAAACCACAACCCACCACACCGCTCGCAATACTTCAACTCCATCGGAACCAGAACATCTTCCAGACTTTCCATGATTGCCTCCTGAATATGAATGCAGTCTCTGGTCGCCAGTCTCTAGTCGCCAGCCAGACTCGCTTCGCTGACGACTGGCGACTAGTGACTGGCGACTAATAAAAAACCCCGCGCCGGTTTCCCGGACGCAGGGCTCGTTTCTCTTACGATGACCTGCTTGCGCTATTTAGTTATGAATGCCGAACTGCTTCCCGTCGCTGCCTGCCGTTTTCCTGTGACCTGTCACCTGTGACCTGTCACCTGCTACTCAGGTCTGCTCCGGAAGTAGCCCTCCTCGTAGCCCGACTTCAGCACCCGTCCATTCTGGACGACGACGCTGACCCGGCCCGTAAATTGAATTGCGGATAAAAGTTTTTCCAGCGACGCTGAGAGCAGTTCCGAGTCGCGCACCTTGCGGCGAAACTCCCCGAACCCGCGCTCTTCTTCGCCGGACTGTACGAATTGCATGATTGCTCCAAGTCATACCACATATGAGCTATTAATGCCGCTTAGCGTATAGCTCACAGCCAGCGATGTCAAGAACTCTATTTCCTTTCAGATGTTGAACTTCAATGGTTAATATCCCATCGCTATAAGCCGGTGCTATACTTTTCGCATGAAATTCAAGGCGCTGCAGGATAATCTGCGCAAAACGCTCTGGGACCGCATTGAAGAAGGCGAGCTCACCGGAATCCGCCTGGCGCAGCAGACCGGCTTCAAGCAGGCCCACATCTCCAACTTCCTCAATCGCAAGCGCGGCCTCAGCATCGAGGGCATGGACAAAGTGCTGAACGTACAGCATCTTTCCGTCCTCGACCTGATCGAGCCCACCGAGGTCAACAAGCGCGCCAGCATCATGCCCCCCACCGACGACGAGTTCGATAATGTCCTGCTGGTGGATGGGCCCATCGCCGCGACTGAACCGCTCATCATGAGCATGAACGTCCGTGAAATGTTGAAGTTCAAGAAAAGCTTCCTGCGCAAGATGCGGCCCGAAATCGAAGGCGACCGCGATAACTGGGAGCGTTTCGTGATCATCCGCGCCGACGCGCGCGAGGGCATGAGCATGTACCCGCGCCTGCTTCCCGGCGCCAGCGTGCTCATCGACCGGCACTACAACTCGTTGAAGCCGTATCGCAAAGGCGAGTTCAACATGTACGCCGTCGCCAAAGACGGAGACTGCACCGTGAAATACGTCGAGGTCGCCGGCAACCACCTGATCCTGCGCCCCCACAACCAGGCCTACCCGATCGAAGTCATGACCATGGACGACGGCAAGACCGCCGCCGACTACCTGATCGGCCGAGTCTGTTACGTGGGAATCGAAACCTAGTCGCTAGTCGTCAGTCGCTGGTCGCTAGCTTTTTGCGGTCCAGCGGCAGAACTCGAACCACGGGTGCCCCATCTTTGCGCGTTCTTTGCGCAAAGGTGGGATTCCACGGCACCAGCAATCTAGGGAAGGTTCTATCGGCATCGCGCATACGATTTCGCGATGCCGATTTCTCTGCCTGAAACATTCTGTCATCCTGAGCGGAGTGAGGCGCAGCCGAACGCAGCGAAGGGAGCGAGGGACCTATGCATTACGGCACTGCACGACGGACGGGCACGAACCCTGATCGATCTGCAATCTGAAATCGAAAATCTGAAATCCGCTCTACCGCTGTTCGCGGCTATCGTCTTCGCTCTGCTCGCGGCCACCGCCGATTTGAACTCCAGCTTCGTCGCGGGCAGGCAGCGAGTAACTCGCACCGGGCGCGTAACATCGGAATCTTTGTCTTCCCGCGCCACGACATAAGTGCGCATGGTGAAGCAGACGCCGTCCCGCTCGAGTTGCGCGCCATCGCCACGCATGAAGTTCGGAAACGTGCGAGTCGAACGTCCTCGCCGTCAGCGCTGACCACGGCTTCGCCGAATGCGCATTTTGCGCATAGCTGGCCGCGGGCGCGGCAAAGAAGAAGATCAGGATAAGCAGCAGGAACACGAGGAGGCCGGTGATTCGCATGGCAACACCTCCAACACGCACATTATAGCTCCGCTTCGAGTTGGCCGACATGCCGATTGCTGCTATGGTCGAGTCCATTCGCAGGAGACGCCATGAAACACTTGCTGGTTGTTCTGTTTTTGTGCTCGTTTCTTTCGGCCGCTGACCAATCCGATTACAACCTGAACGTTCATGTGGGCAGCAGCCGCATGGTGCTCGAACGCGGTGGCGGCGCTCACTTCCAGAAAGTGCAAGCGGTCATCGACGGGAAGAAGTACGAATTGGAATCGATCATCGCCACGAACACGCTGCTCCTGCCCGGCGACTACAAGGCGAGGATCGTCAAGGACCATCACAGCGCGGACTACGACGTCTGGCGCATCTACGAGTTCCAGCTTCCGGACAAGAAAGTCCGCCAATTCCTGATGATCGGCGTTCTTGAATAACCTGTCCGTTGTTGCGCCGCACCGACTTAGGGCTTCGCGCATCTCGACGACTCGGGGAACACCGGGTGCAGCGTCTTATTTTCCTCGGCGGACTCGGCGATCTCGGCGGTGACCAACTTCCGCGAGGCTTGCCGCATGGCGCGGCAGGCGCGTATGATGCTGCGTTCATCCTTCCCGGATCGCAAGCACGACGAGCCAACGATGCGCTCGACAGAAGGCTGAGCGGAATTCGGGATGCGTCCCGGGCCACGCGCCCCGCCTCCCAGGCCATCGATGACAAAGGTCGCACGCGGTTCCCTGCTCGGCATCGAGTCGCTCGATGCCGGGGAAATCCTGAAGATCCTGACGCTGGCGCGGCGCATGAATCCGCAAAAGCCCCGCCCACTGCTGCGCGGCAAACGCGTCGTGCTGCTTTTCTACGAGCCCTCCACGCGGACGCGTTCCTCGTTTGAAATCGCCGCCAAGTCGATGGGCGCGATGACCACGCTGGTGCAATCGAGCGGATCGAGCATCGAGAAAGGCGAATCGCTGCTCGACACCGGCTACACCCTGCGTGCGGTGGGCGCGGACGTGATCGTCATTCGCCACCCGCTGGCGGGCGCGCCGCAACTGATGGCCGAGCATCTCGACATTCCGGTAGTGAACGCGGGCGACGGCATGCACGAGCACCCGTCGCAAGCTCTGCTCGATGCGTACACGATCCTGAAGCACAAGAAAACGCTGAAGGGGCTGCGGGTAGCGATTGTGGGCGACGTCTTTCACAGCCGCGTAGCGCGCTCGGCGTGCCATCTGCTCAGCGAAGTTCGGCTCGAAAGTCGTGCTGTGCGGCCCTCCCGAACTGGTGCCGGAAGTGGCGACCACGCTCGCGCCCGGCGTCAGCGTCACGCGGCATCTGGAAGAAGCGCTGCGCGGGACGGATGTGATCACGCTGCTGCGCGTGCAGAAAGAACGGCTCGCGGGATTGAAGCTGCGCCTCGATGACTACATCGCGCGCTACCAGATGACCGCGCACCGGCTGAAGATGGCGAAGAAAGATGCCATCGTGATGCATCCGGGACCGATTATTCGCGGGCTGGAACTGACTGGAGACGTCGCCGACGGGCCACAGTCGGTGATTGTCGAGGAAGTACGCAACGGCGTGCCGACAAGGATGGCGATTCTGGCTCGGGCCGTGGGGAAGGCGCGGTAGATGTCGTTGCGGTGGAGTTCGCGGCTTCCGTGGAATCCCACCCTAGCGCAAAGAGCGCGCCAGGATGGGGCACCCTCGGCCTAGGGAACTCGATAGGAATGCGGAGGTCCTTCGCTGCGCTCAGGATGACAGGGATTTTGCTGGCGACTGACGACTAGAGACTGACGACTGATTTCATGGCACAAGAAAGACACAAACCGGCGTCGTTGCTGATCAAGGGCGGACACGTGATCGATCCGGCGAACCGGATCGATGCGCTTATGGATGTGCTGCTGCGCGACGGGCAGGTGGCTGAGGTGGCGCCGCCCAACAAGATCCGCGGCAGCGCCGAGGAAAAGCTCGACGCCCGCGGACTGATAGTCGCGCCGGGATTTATCGACCTCCATGTCCATTTAAGAGAGCCCGGGCAGAGTTACAAAGAGACGATCGCCTCGGGTACGGCGGCGGCAGCGGCTGGGGGATTCACGTCGGTGTGCTGCATGCCGAACACGATCCCGGTGCTCGACTCGCAGGAGTGGGTGAACTGGGTGCGCCAGCCGGAACGCGGTGCTGTGGTCAATGTCTTCCCGGTGGCGGCCGCGACCCATGCCAGCAAAGGCGCGGTGCTCACGGATTTCCGCGGGTTGCAGCGCGCCGGAGCGGTGGCGGTGACCGACGACGGGCGACCGATTCTCGATAACGATGTGATGCGCGAATGCCTGCGGCTGAGCGGCGAGCTGAGTTTCGCGGTGGTGCAGCACGCCGAAGACACACGGCTCACGGACAATTGCCCGATGAACGACGGGCCGACGTCGTTTCGCCTCGGCCTGCGCGGTTGGAAAGCGTCGGCGGAAGCGAGCATAGTGGACCGCGATGTCCAGCTTGCGCAGCAGACTCCGAACGCCCGCTTGCATGTGGCGCACCTGTCGGCTGCCGATTCGTTGAAGGCCGTGCGGCGTGGGAAACGCGCACGGGCACGCGTGACCTGCGAGGTGACGCCGCATCACTTTACCCTGACTGATGAGGCCGTCGGCAACTACGACACCAACTGCAAGATGAATCCGCCGCTGCGCTCGGCGGCCGAGATCGAGTCGATCATCGCGGCCTTGGCCGACGGCACAGTCGATGCGATCGCCACCGACCACGCGCCGCATGCCAGCCACGAGAAGCAAGTCGAGTTCGAACGTGCAGCGTTCGGCATTACCGGGCTGGAAACCGCGCTGGGACTGGCGATTACGAAGTTGCATCGCGAGCACAAAATCCCGCTGGCGCGCATTGTTGAGTTGTTTACCAGCGGCCCGGCGCACGTGTTCGATTTGCGCGGACGCGGTTCGCTCGGGCGCGGAACCCACGCTGACGTTACGATTTTCGATCCGAAGAAGCGGTGGACGTTTGATGTCGCGAAATCGCGCTCGCTGGCGAGGAACTCTCCGTTTGATGGATGGGCGCTGACGGGGAAAGTGATGGCCACGATCGTCGGCGGGCGCGTGGTGCATCGGGAGTAGTTTCAAAGTTTCAAAGTTTCAAAGTTTCAAGGTTTCAAAGTTTCAAAGTTTGAGAGTTTCTGAGTTTCAACTTCCATCGATCCGCGCGTTCGTGGAATCCCACTTTGCGCAAAAAGCGCGCAAAGATGGGGCACCCGCGGATCGAGCTGCCGCGAAACGCAAGGTCCCTCGACTCAATTCGGCTTCGCCTCATTCCGCTCGGGATGACAATTTCGTCGAGGTCGGTTCCCCATCGACATGCCAGCTTCGTGGAGTCGTTCCGCGGAATTTTGCTTCTTTTTCTGCAAGTTCTTTCCTGCGCCGCGCGTTCTTCTCTTCAGACAACCCAAGGCCCTACATCCTGCCCCGTTGCCTGTTTCGAAGTTCGGGCGGCGGGGTGGGATCCCCCAGACCTAAGCTGTTTTGTTCAGGTGTTCAGGCGGATCCGGAGCCAAATTTGTGGAACTCGCGGATCGGTTCGGGCGTAGTATTCCTTGGCTGACGGCGTGTTCGCGTTGTCTATGGCTTCGACCGCCTTAGCGGTTTTCGAGAAAATCTGGCGGGCGAGGGCGCCGCCCTACACAGTCCGACTGGAGACTTCGCTCCATGATTGAACTGATTCATCTGCGCAAAGAGTATGACGAACTGGTCGCGGTGCAGGACTTGAACCTGACCATCCCGGGGGGCGAGATTTTTGGGCTGATCGGACCGAACGGAGCGGGCAAGACTACGACCATCCGCATGGCTTGCGGCCTGCTTGCACCGACCACCGGGCGCGCACTTGTGAATGGCGTCGACGTAGCGCAGGAACCGGAGCGGGCGCAACTCGCCATCGGATATCTCTCGGATTTTTTCGCGGTGTATGAAGACCTGAAGGTCTGGGAGTATCTCGACTATTTCGCGCACGCGTACAAGGTTCCCGAAAGCGAGATCCCTGCGCGGCTGACCGAGGTGATCGGCCAGGTGTCGCTGGAGGTCAAGCGGGACGCGATGATCCGCGGGCTCTCGCGCGGGATGAAGCAGCGGCTGGGCATTGCGCGCGCCATCATTCACCGGCCAAAGATCCTGCTGCTCGATGAACCCGCGTCGGGCCTCGATCCCAAGGCGCGACTCGATTTGCGCAACCTGCTGCGCGGGCTGCGCGACCAGGGCACGACCATCTTGATCTCGTCGCACATTCTTACCGAGCTTGAGGGATTCTGCACCTCGATCGGCATCATGGAAAAAGGACGCATGGTGCGCAGCGGGCGGATCGAGGAAGTCACCGCCGCGGAAAACCTGGCGCGCGATTTCCGCGTGAGCTGGCTGGGCGACGCGCAAGCCGCGCTGGAAGCCAAGTTCGCAGAACGGGCGCACGTCACCAACCTGCAACTCAACGCAGGGACGGCAACCTTCCAGTTTGCCGGATCGGACGACGACGCGGCCGCGCTGCTCGCGGATCTGGTGGCGGCGGGCATCCGCGTGAAGACGTTCGCCGAGGTCAAGCAGACGGTGGAAGACCTGTACATGAAACTCTCGCGACACGAGGTGATGTGACGTGCTGAAATTCTGGCGAAATCCGGAGTTCGTGCGGCACGTGCGGTCGGAGTTGCGGCCGGCGCGCGCCATTACGGTGGCGCTGGTGGTGTTGCTTCTGTGCGCGCTGATCGGGCTGGGCTGCTGGAGCGAGAGGCAGGCCATCCTGGCAAATACGCAGCAGAGCGCCCATTCTTTGGGCGGCAAATGGGTGGAGTATGCCGAGCGCGTGCAGCGGGAGACTCCGCACCAAACCTGGCTCGCCATCGCGCAGTGGATGTTCGGCCTGCTCGCGGGACTGGTCAGCTTCTGGTCGCTGGTGATGTGCGCGCAGTCGGTATCGAGCGAGCGCGACCGCAAGACCTGGGACTTTCAGCGCACCACAAGTCTCACGACCGCGGAACTCGCAATCGGCAAAGTGCTGGGCGAACCGGTACTCGCTTACTTTGGAGCGCTGTGCGCGCTGCCCTTCACGGTGATTGCTGGGCTGGGCGCGGGGTTCACGATCTGGAACATTCTGAACGCGCTGATCGGGATCGTGGCGAGCGCGTTGTTTCTGGGTGTGTGCGGGCTCTGGATGTCGATCATGGTGGAGCAGCGCAGCCGCAGCGTGAGCCTGCTGGGCGCAGTCTGCGTGTTCGGCGCCGTCCTCGGCACCTACGGGTTCCTGGCATCGTGGTTCCCGGGGCTGGCCGCGTTCGATCCGTTTATCAACCTTTACCGGATTCTGCAATTGAGCTTCGATTATCACGGATACGTCGCGCCACGATTGTTCGGCCATGCGGTTCCGTGGCTGCTGATGAGCCTGCTGCTCTACGCGTCGTTCGGGGCGTGGTTGTGGATGATGATCGTGCGCAACCTGAAACGCGACTACGCGGAGATCCGCCAGCTTTCGCGCTGGCAGGCTGTGGGCTCCGCCGCGTTTCTCAATCTTGTGGTGTATGCGCTGTTCACGTCGCGCGATGTGCTGGTGAAGTCCGACGTGCTGGCCGGCTTCGTGGTTGGGTTGAATGGCGTGATCCTGTTCGTGATCGGACTGGCGTCGCTGACGCCGCCGGAGCGGTTGAAGGTGTGGTGGCGGGAACGTGCGGAAGGACGGAGCGGAATTTTTTCGGCCGACGGCTTGCCCTGGCCGTGGCTCGTGCTGTCGGGCGCGGTAGCGTACGGGCTGATGGTGTGGGGATTGCTGGCGTGGCGGTTCGCGCTCGACTTCCACTCGTCGTCGTTACGCACGGCTGCGCTGCAGTTTGCGGTGGTGCTGGTGTTTGTGACGCGCGACATTTTGTTCATCCAGTGGTGCACCCTGACACGCCTGCGGCAACCGGTGCTGAAGGGCATTCTCTTCTTGTGCTTGTACTACGCGACGGCGGGCGTGGTGGTCGCGCTGTTTAGCATCTCGGGCGAGTGGGCCTCAATGGCGGCGTTCAACATTCTCACGCCGACTGGAGTGTTTCAAACCACGTTCGGCTGGGGACATTATTCGGGAAGCTTGTACGGAGGGCTGGCGCTGCAGGCGGGCGTGATCGGGATGATTCTGGTCGCGATCAGCCACCGGCTCGGGCGGCCGAGTCTGGTGGCGGCGGTGAGTGAAGGGTAAATATTTCTGACGATGAATGATGCATAGGGTCGAGGGATTTTGAGTGTCGTTACTTTGAATGGGCCGGTTTCGCAGGCTACAGAAAAGACGACAGTAGCGCCGGCGTCCCGCCGGCAGTCGCGAGGGCATCTTGCCCTCGCCCACGGAACCGAGCACAGCCATCGGCTTTAGGCGGGCCGTATGGTGGCGACACAGGGCGCTTCAACCGCTGAGGTGCCAGCGGCGCACGCACATAGCGCGCGAAGCCCAAGTGGTGCCCTTCCTCAATGTTCATTTGCATGCAGCGAGGGCGGGACGCCCTCGCGACTGCCGGCAGGATGCCGGCGCTACAACCTCAGTCCGCGTGGTTGTGATTTGCACCGCGGCCCACGTCCCAAATTTCTGCTTCGCTCTTTTCCAACGGGTAGAGGTGCACCATCCAGTTGAAGACCAGCGGATGGAAGGTGCCGCCGTTCGCGTCGCAATCTTCCTTCGTGGCAATCGATCCGTGCAGGCCGAACTTCGGGCCAAGCACTTCTTGCTTGCGGTCGGCGGGAGGCATGCACAGGTTCACGTGCTCGTGCCATTGCGCGATCGAGAGCGGGATGCGCTTGTCGAGGTCGGCTTCGTCGTAGCGCTTGGGCGCCGTGTACATCACGCCGACCAGTTTGTAGTCGTCGCCGTGCTTCTCGTAGAGCAGCGACGTCGGATGGTCGGGGTTGAATGAGAACGCAGCCTCGAACGCGTACTTGTAGTTGGTGAAGTGGTACATCTTCTGCGGAACGTTGGGCAGGAAGATCTTGAAGCCGTCGGCAAGGGCGGTGTGGTAGTCCTTATATTTTTCGGCAACGCCGCGCGCGGCCTCGACGACTTTCTGCGCGCGCTCTTCGTCGCCGGGCTTCGGATCGCGCAGCGCGCTCATCTTCATGTGCGGACCCATGTCCATGTGATGGCCTTCCATGGAGTGCATGGCCGGGGCGCTGGTGGCGGCGTCCATGCCCGGCATGTCTTTCATGCCGGAGGAAGGGCGTGACATGTCGTGGGACGACATATTTGGGCTGGCAGTGGGTTGGGGGGTCTGCTGGCCGAAGGACAGGCTGACCGCGAGCACCGAAGCAAACATTGTAGCCAGATTGAAGTAGCGCATAGGTCCCCCGTGTGTGCGTCGATTGTATAAACACGCGGAAGTTAGAGTTGTTGCGTGCAATGCGCGTCGATTACGCTAGTAATCACATGGCCCCATTTACTTTGAAATACCGTTCCGGCCAGGAAATTAAGAAGGGCGATCGAGTGCGGTTCCATGGAAATCCGGCTCAGATCGAGTTTGTAGCTTGCGATCCGGAAGCTTCGGATTCGCAGATCTCCTGGCACATGAAAGACTCCGGTGGGGGTGTGATGATTTTAGAGCCGAAGTTTTTCGGCCGGGCATTTATTCGTGCTGAAAGCTTAGAGGAGTGTAACGATTTGGAGTTCGTTTCAAGGGAGTAGTGGCGCTCTTCCGCTCGACGGGCGAGAACGCCCGTCGCTCCATTGTTCAGGAGCGCGTCGTAACGGACTCCGAGTTCAGGTTGAGAATTCCAAGCGAGTTCAGCGTATCCTCCACTGCGGCCGTGCCCGTTCGCACGCAGTCGGGCACGCCGATTCCTCTGTAGCCGTTTCCAGCCAGCGCCAGTCCCAGCTGCTTCTTTCGGAGTGACTCAATGCGCTCCAAGCGATCGAGATGTCCGACGCCGTATTGCGCCATAGCGCCTTTCCACTTAAAGACGCGGGTGAAGAGCGGCTCGGCTTTGAGGCCGAGAATCTGGATCAAGTTCTTCGCGAACGATGGTGAGGATCTGATCTTCGGACAGCGCGAGCATTTGCTCGCCGCGGGCGCCGCCCAGGAAGCAGCGCAGGATGGCGCGGTCGTCGGGGGCACGGTGCGGAAACTTGTTGTGCACGAACGTGGCGGCCAGCATGCGCTTGCCTTCGCTGCGCGGCACGAGGAATCCGAAGCCGGGGGGCAGCGCGTCGCGCACCTGCTTGCCGTAGCCGAGCGCCACCGTGACGGAAGAACTGTATTGGATCGCGGCCAGTTCAGAAGATAGCTCGGGGCCGCATCGTTGGAGCAAAGCGGCGGCCGCATGCGTGGGCAGCGCGACGATGACTGCGTCGAACTGGTCGGACTGCAAGCCGGCGGAGATCACCCAGCCTCCCGCTTCTGGCGAAATGGCCTGCACGGGCGATTCTGTCTTCAGCGATCCGGAATCGAGCGCGGCCACCAGCGCGTCGACCATTTGCTGCATGCCTTCCTGCAACGACGTGAACAGCGGACGCGGTTTCGTTTTCGGCGCGCGCGCCATGGCGGCGCGAGCGGCTAGCATGGCGCGGCCCAAGCTGCCGTGCTTGGCTTCCATTTCGGCGAAGCGCGGGAGCACGGCGCGCACGCTGAGTTGCGATGCTTCGCCTCCATAGACGCCTGAGAGCAGCGGATCGGCGAGGCGGTCGACCATCTCAGGGCCGTAGTGACGCTCGACGAAGGCGGCGACCGTTTCGTCTTCGGTAGCTTTGCGCGGCGGATGGAACCATTCGCGCGCCATGCGCAGCTTGGCTTGCATCGAAAACAGCGGCGACATCACCGTCGGCGCGAGCTTGGTGGGCACCATGAACATCAGGCCGTCGGGCATTTCGATCAGTTTGCCCTTCACCAAAATGTAAGTCTTGCGGTCGGCATCGTTGGAGCCGATGAGCTGATCGCCCAGGCCGATCTTCTTGCAGAGTTCGATGGCCCAGGGCTTTTCGGTGAGGAACGAATCGGCTCCGGCCTCGAGGATGCAGCCGTCGACCTTGTCGGTTACGAGGACGCCGCCGAAGCGCGCACTTGCTTCGTAGAGGACGTACTCGACCTCGACGCCTGCGCGGCGTTTTTCTTCAAGCGCGTACGCGGCCGCGAGGCCGGAGATACCGCCGCCGATGATGGCTAGACGTTTCATGGGGTAGCTGTCACCTTTTAGCTATCAGCTTTCAGTAACGGCTGCTGGCTTCGAGCTTCGAGCCGCGAGCTTCGAGCAATCAGTTCACTATTTTCGCCTTGCTCTGCGTTGTCTGCGGCTTCTCTCTGCGGTCTCTGCGGTTAAAGGCTTCAAACCTAAATCTTAAACCGCAGAGGACGCAGAGAACTTCCGCAGAGGGCGCAGAGAAGAGCTTGCTAGTCTCGATACTTTCTGCTTCCAACCGACTACTCGCAACTCGTAGCTCGTAGCTGCCTACTGTTGCTTTAGCCGGCTCTTCACGATCTCCGCCAACGCCGCGATCAGCTTCGGGGATTCGTTCAGCGACTCGGCGCGCCATAGGCGCAGGTCGTGCTTCTTCGCGAATTCCTGAAAGCCGATATCGATATCGTAAAGCACTTCGACGTGATCGCATAGGAAGCCGATGGGCTGCACGAAGATTCCGGTGTGACCCTGCGCTTTGAACTCGAGGATCGTTTGCTCGACCGTGGGTCCGAGCCACGCTCCGCCCGACATGCCCTGGCTCTGGAACGCGAACTTCCATTCTTCGGGTTGGAGTTCCGCTTCGCGGGCGACGAGTTCGGCAGACTCGCGGGCTTGCGTCTCATAGGGATCGCCCTCGGCAATCGTGCGTTCCGGCACGCTGTGGGCTGTGAAGATGACGGGCAGCTTGGCTCCCGCCTCGACGGACGCCTCGGTGCGCCCCGACTTGAGCTTCTCGACGAAGGCTTCGATGAGAAGTGGATGATCGTGCCAGGACTCCACGAAATCGAGTGCGAATGGCGGACCTTCGGGTCCATCAACCGCCTTCCGGTAGAGGCCGACGCTGGTGCGCGAGTTCTGCGGAGCGAGGCAGATGGCTACGACGCGCTGTATGCCGTCGGCTGCGATTTTCGTTACGACGTCGGAGATGAAGGGCTTCCAGTTCCGCATGCCAACGTAGACCGGGAGATCGAGTTCGCGGGCGAGAAGCTCTCCCTGGCGTGCGGTGATTTCGTTCATCGGTGAATGGCCGATCAGGGAGTAGCGGTGCTGGACTTCTTCGATGACCTGCTGTGAAACGGGCCTGCCCCCGGTGACGTGGCGCATGAACTCCGGGATGTCGTCGACGGAATCGGCGGTGCCGTGGGCCAGCAGCAGGACGGCGGTCTGGGAGGCAGTCATCGAATCAATTCAATCAAAGTCAAAGGCGTTGACCACAGACGCCACAGAGGAGCACAGAGGAAATCGAACCTCTGTGGAACCCTGTGTCCTCTTTGGTTAATGTTTTCCCGAATGCTCCTGCACGAATTTGCACAAGCGCTTCACGTTGTCGACCGGCGTTTCGGGCAGGATGCCGTGGCCCAGGTTGAAGATGTGGCCCGGGCGTCCGGCGGCGCGGCGCAGGATTTCTTCGGCGCGCGGCTGGATTTCTTTCCAGTCGGCAAACAGGACCACCGGGTCCAGATTCCCCTGGACAGCGCCTTTGTTCTTCATCAAGGCCCAGCCTTCGTCGAGCGGGATGCGCCAGTCGAGGCCGACAACCTCGGCGCCTGATTCCTTCATCGAGGGCAAAAGGGTTGCGCTGTCGGTGCCGAAGTAAATGATCGGGACGCCCGTCTTCTGCAGGCGCTTCACTAAATCGGTGACGTGCGCGAGCACGTAGCGGCGGTAGTCTTCGACGCTCAGGCAACCGACCCAACTATCGAAGATCTGGATGGTATCGGCGCCTGCGCGCACCTGCTCGGCTGCGTACTCGCTGGTCACGGCGACCAGCTTGCCCATGAGCTCGTTCCACGCTGCGGGCTGCGAGTACATCATCTTTTTCGTGTGTAGATAGTTGCGCGACCCGCCGCCTTCGATCATGTAGCTGGCGAGCGTAAAGGGCGCTCCGCAGAAGCCGATCATCGGGAGCTTGTCGCCGAAATGTTTGCACACGATGCGGATGGCGTCGGCAACGTAGCCGAGATCGGCAGCCCGATCGGTGCGCAGGCGCGTAATGTCTTTTGGTTCGCGCACCGGCTTCTCGATCACCGGACCTTCACCGGCTTCGAAGCGGAAGGGCAGTCCCATCACTTCGAGCGGAAGCAACAGGTCGGCGAAGATGATGGCCGCATCGACCCCGATCGCTTCGGCAGCCGTGATGGTGACCTCGGCGGCGAGCTCGGGCTTTTTGCAGATCTCGATTAGCGAATGTTGTTTGCGCACGGCGCGATATTCGGCCATGTAGCGTCCGGCCTGGCGCATGAACCAGACGGGCGTGCGGTCGACGGGTAGCGCCTTGCAGGCTTTGATGAAACGGGAGTCAGGGGCAGACATGAATGTGTAAATGTAACATTTTTGGATGTGAAACCCTTTACCACAGAGCACAGAGGAGCACGGAGGAAACCGCACTACCTCAACGATGGAGCGGCGGGCGTCCCCGCCCGCCGGACGGGCGAGACGCCCGTCCCTCCATCGGATACTGACTCACGAGCGCGTTAATTTTTCCAGGTTGATGCGGCTGCCGTGCTGGTGAATGTCGTTGACGATGTTGAGGGCGAGGGCCAGCGCGCGGCGCCCATCTTCGAGCGTGACCACCGGCGTGCTGCGGCGTCGGACCGCGTCCAGGAACGAGCGCAGTTCCGCGCGCAGAGGTTCTTCCGAAGTCACCGGGGGCTTTAGCATGCCGATCTGCGGATTGACGGATGGGGTGGCCTGCGGCGGGCCGTCACCCACCGTGAACGCAACCACGTCTTGTCGCCCGTAGTCGATGGAGATGTACTGGCGCGGCTGGAAGAAGCGCAGCTTGCGGATGCGTTCCGTCGAAACGCGGCTGGCGGTGAAGTTGGCGACGCAGCCCGAGGCAAATTCAATGCGTACGTTCGCGATGTCGGTTTTGCCGGAGAGGATCGGGAGTCCAACCGCGCGCACTTCCTCCACCGGCGACTTCACGAACGACAGCACGATGTCGAGATCATGGATCATGAGGTCCAGTACCACGTCGACATCGAGCGAGCGGGGCGTGAAGACGCTCATGCGGTGCACTTCGAAAAACATGGGCTGGGTGATCAGCGGGAGGGTGGCGCGAACGGCTGGGTTGAAGCGTTCGAGGTGCCCGACCTGGGCGATGCGGCCTTTTTCGGCGGCGATCTTTACGAGTTCATCGGCCTCAGTAAGCGATATTGCAAGCGGCTTTTCGATAAGAACATCGACACCGGACTCCATTAATGCGCGTGCGCTCGCAAGATGCTCGACGGTCGGAACTGTAACGGAAGCCGCTTGCACTTCGCTGTGTGTGGTAAGGAGCTGCTCGAGCGATCCGAACGAGCGGCAGTTGAACTCGCGAGCCACTACATCAGCGCGAGCCACGTCGCGATCGACCACGCCGAGCAGGCGGAGGGGTTCGCCCTGCTGTTCAAGTTCCTTGTAAACACGGGCGTGGTTGCGGCCGAAGGCGCCGACTCCGACCACGACGACGTTCACGATGCTGGCTGGGTCCAGGGCGAGTTCCCGGCAGCCGGTTGCCGCCGCAGTGGATTGTACTCACGATTCGGAGCGCCGCGTACCGGGGATTTGCCGCCGTATCCTTTGTTACAAACGGGTCTTCTTCAGGATCGCGATCTGCCCGGCATGGTAGATCTCGTGCTGCGCGACGCCCTGCAGCATGAAACCGATATCGTATTTTTTGCCGGGAACACGTTCACGCAGGCGCGAGTCCGGGAGAGCTGCCACCGTTTTAAGAAGTGTTGCATGCGCTGCCTTCACGTGGGCGACAGCTTTTTTCCATGCGGAAGCGCTCTTGTCGGTGACCGGCGGAAAATTCTCGGCGTTGTTGAGTTGAAGAGCCTTGCCATGCTTGCCAAGAACGATGCGGCGGTTCACGGCGTCATCCCAGGCGGCAATGTGCAAAGCGATTTCCCAGATGCTGTGAGTTTCCGGAAGAGGATGAGCAGCCGCGGTCTCGGGGTCGATATCGGCGAGCAGTTCGAGCACAGCGGGACCGTGCCAGGCTTCGCCTTCGAAGGCATTGCGCAGTTGTTCTGCGAGGTGTGTGGCTTCGAGGTTTCGGCTAGTTGGCGACGATGGTGATTTGGGCTTGGTTCGCGGCATCTCGCACTCCGTCTCCGTCGAGGAGCAGGCATTTGCCCGCGTCGAGGGCCAGGCAGGTGGCCCCGGCGGCGCGCATGACATCGATGGTTTTGATGCCGACGACCGGCACATCGAAGCGCATATCTTGATTGGGCTTCGCGATCTTGACGACCGTGAGTGCACGGCTCAGGGTGGAGGCGTCGCCCGCGAGCGAGCGCATGATTTGTCCGGCGCGTTCGATGGTCGCGTCGGTGCCTTCCATGGCTTCGACGGCGACGCAGGCGGCTTCGGCGACGACGACGGTCTGCCCGATGTCGTATTGCGCAAGGTGGCGGGCGACAGCGCGGCCGTAGTCGATATTTTTCTGCTCTTCGGCGGAAGGCGGGCGCGCGGTGAGAACTCCGGGCTTGGCAAGCAGCGGTTCGAGGAAGGCGGTGGAGTTTTCGAGGACGATGCCTTCGTCGCCGAGGACTTTCGCGACCGCACCGAGC
Source organism: uncultured Acidobacteriota bacterium (assembly GCA_963745435.1). Taxonomy (GTDB): domain Bacteria; phylum Acidobacteriota; class Terriglobia; order Terriglobales; family Acidobacteriaceae; genus Gp1-AA133. Next base: position 358,964 of record CAVUXK010000021.1, read on the forward strand.
AGCGAGTCGGTGTTGCGCGTACTCAGCGAGAGCAGGAGTTTCGCGAGACGCCAGTCGGGCTTGATGCTGGAGAAAATCTGCTTGTGCTTGACCTGTCCGGCCATGATGGCGCGGTGGACGCCTTCGCGCTGGAAAGTTTCGATCAGCTTGGAGAGTTCGCCTAGGGAGAGCCAGTGGACGGAAGCGGCGCCGCGGTCTTCGATCTCGGGAGAAGTCTCTTCTTTTATCGCAGCGACTACAACGTCGAAACCTTGGGCGCGGGCTGCGTCGAGAATCAGGAATGGGAACTTGCCGTTGCCGGCGATGAGGCCGAGTTTTTGTTTGGTTTCGAGCACTGTCGCAATTGCGTTTCGCTGCTTAACAATGCGAGGGCGAGACGCCCTCACGACTGCCGGCGGGACGCCGGCGCTACGGCCTAGTCTAGCACTCGACGTTTAGCGCATCGGGGCTTCACGCCTTGGGCTAGAAGCTAGTAGTTAGTGGCTAGCTTCACTTAATCACTCCCCGTTCGGAAGCTTCGATGAAACGCATCAGCGTGGCGACGTCTTCTCCCAGGTCTTTTTCGGACTTCAGTTTTGCTAGCGCCTGCGTCGTATTGAGTTTCGAGGCGAGCAGGACTTTGTACGCGTGATGGATTTTGCGAATGCGTTCTTTCGTGAACCCACGGCGCTCCAGGCCGACGGAGTTCATGCCGTAGGCGTGCGTGCCGCGCTCGGCCGAGGTCTTCGAAAATGGCAGGACGTCTTGCGTGATGGTGGTGCCGCCTCCGATGAAGGCGTGCGTGCCGATGCGGACGAAGTGATGTACGGGGCAGAGCGCGCCGACTTGCGCCCAGTCTTCGACGATGACGTGACCGCCGAGCGTGGCGGCGTTGGCGAGGATGACGTGGTCGCCGATGCGGCAGTCATGCGCGATGTGAGTGTAGGCCATCACGAGCACGTGGCTGCCGACTTTGGTGAGGCCTCCGCCTTTCACGGTGCCGCGATTGATGGTGACGAACTCGCGGATCTCGTTGTGGTCGCCGATTTCGAGGCGCGTTGGTTCGCCTGCGTAGCTGAGGTCCTGGGGCGCGAGGCCGATGGAGGAGAACGGGAAGAAGCTGTTGTCTGCGCCGATTTTGGTCGGGACCTTCGATGGCGACGTGCGAGACGAGTTCGCAGTTCTCCCCGAGTTCGACGTTCGGGCCCACGGTGCAGTAGGGGCCGATTTTGCACGAGTCGTGAATCTTGGCGTCGGGACTGACGATGGAGGTGGGGTGGATGGTCATTCGCGGCTACGACGCATTGCGGTTTCGGAGAAGCCAACCTCAGGGGCTGAAGCCCTAGTCCTTAGTGAGTCTATCGGCACGGCTGAAGCCGTGCCCTTCCCAAACCTTGCCCCCAAGATCTTTTCTTCCGTGCCTGCCAGCTCGAACATCGTTGCGAGGGCGGGACGCCCTCGCGACTGCCGGCGAGACGCCGGCGCTACCAAGGTCAACTTCGGCGCTGCGGCCGCGAGCCGCGCTTTCAACTTCCCGGCTCAGCGGGCGGTTCGGATGGGTTGGGTTGCGCTACCCCTCGGTTTACTAGTTGGCACGTGACCGTCGCTTCGGCCACGCGTTTTTCACCCACGAAGGCTTTGCCTTCCATGCGGACTGCGTTCATCCGCCACGACTTCACTTCTACTTCAATCCGTACCTGATCTCCCGGAACCACGGGGCGGCGGAAACGCGCGCGCTCGATTCCGGTGAAGAGCATGAGCTTGTGCGCTCGGTCCTCAACTTCGGTCAATAAGAGAGCGCCGCCAGCCTGCGCGATCGCTTCCACGATCAGCACGCCCGGCATAATCGGCAGGCCCGGGAAGTGTCCTTGAAAGAACGGCTCGTTGATGGTGACGTTCTTGATGGCGACAATGCGCTCCCGGGGCGTCAGGTCGATAACGCGGTCGATCAGCAGGAATGGGTAGCGGTGGGGCAGAATCTTCTGGATGTCATTGATATCCAAGGTGGTTGCAGCCGCCTTCGGCGCTTCGGTTTCGGGGTGCGTGATATCAGTCATGCGCTGGATTCGTGCAGCCCGGAGATTATACTGTACCGCGCCCTGACCGTAAGCTCCGGCGCCATGGGGAGCTGCGTGGACCGGGCCGGCAGTCGTGTTTCGACCGGAAGGATCGCCCCGAAACTGATTCGATGACCAAGAACCCCGCTCAATCCACTCCGAAATCCAATCACCAGATCGCGCAGATGCGGCTGCACTACTTCGAGCAGCAGCGCGATCACATGATCGATATCATTCGCCGGCTGGTCGAGATCGAATCGCCCAGCGACAACAAGCAGGCGGTCGACCGTTGCAGCGCATTCGCCGCCGAGGAGTTCGCGGCGCTGGGCGGACGCGCGCAGTTCCATCGCGTCGCCGATCTTCGGCAATCATCTGCAGGTGGACTTTCCCGGCGAGACGCAGCAGAAACCCGTGCTGCTGCTGGGCCACTACGACACGGTGTATCCGCTGGGAACGCTCACGACCATGCCGTGCCGCGTGGGCAACGGGCGCTTGTGGGGACCGGGCGTGCTCGACATGAAGTCGGGCATCGCGCTGATGATGTATGCGATCCGCGGATTGCAGGAGTGGGGCGGGCAGCTGCCGCGGCCGGTGACGGTGTTGCTGGTTTCGGACGAAGAGGTGGGCAGCGACACGTCGCGCGCGATCACCGAGGACCTGGCAAAACGTTCTTCAGCGGTGCTGGTGGTGGAGCCGTCGTATGGGCCGAAGGGTGCGGTGAAGACGGCGCGCAAGGGTGTGGGCGAGTATGCGCTGAAGGTAACGGGCGTGGCCTCGCATGCGGGCCTCGACTTCGAGAAGGGGCAGAGTGCGATTCTTGAGCTGGCGCAGCAGATCCTGGCGATTACAAAGATGGTGGATCTGAAACGCGGTCTCACGGTGAATGTCGGCGTTGTGAGCGGCGGCACGCGCACGAACGTTGTGGCTTCAGAGGCGCATGCGGAGATCGATGTGCGCGTGGCGCGAATGAAGGATGCGCTGGTGATCGACAAGAAGCTGCGCGCTCTGCGTCCGGTGAACCGGCGATGCAAGCTGGAAATCAGCGGTGGGGTGAACCGTCCGCCGATGGAGCGGAACGCGGGCGTTGCCATGCTGTTCGACAGAGCCGCGGTGATCGCACGCGATCTGGGCTGGAAGTTGACGGAGGCGGCGGTGGGCGGCGGGTCGGATGGGAACTTCACGGCCGGTCTGGGCATTCCGACGCTCGACGGACTGGGTGGCGTGGGCGACGGGGCACATGCGGTGCACGAGTCGATCACGGTGTCGGAGCTGCCACGGCGCGCGGCGTTGCTGGCCGGGTTGATTGAGAGCGTTTGAGAGCAGTCGCTAGTCGTCAGTCGCTGGTCGCTAGCGAAAACGCCGTGCCGCTCCCCGCCGACCATAGGGCTCGCGCATCTCACGATGGAGGGACGGGCGTCTCGCCCGTCCCCATCGCGGATTCTCGATGAGGTTTTGCGGAACTGAAGTCGCGGAGCGACGTTTGAAAATAGCCCGGCGCTTTCAGCGCCGGGTCAGCTGCAGCTGATAAAGGGCGTCCCGGAGGGACGCTTGAACAGTCTGCAGATATTTCAGCCGTGCCTCCGGCACGGAGCCACGTTTCGTCGCTGACCCGCCACTGAAGTGGCGGGCTATTTTCAGAACGACCGGGGCGCCGGTTCCAGCCTCACCGCAAACGATGCGAAGCCGGACAGCGGACGACCATCGACCAACTTGATGACTATTAGGCGTAAGCGGCCGAGCAATCCCGAACGGCATCGCATCTTCGCTGACGACTGACGACCAGCGACTAGCGACTGTTCTTTGACTCCCGCCCGTAACAGGCCTACACTTTCAGCAAGGGATGGCGCCGCCCGAGTGCGCCGCGGGTATCCCATGGGAGGATTAGACATGCCTGGAAAATTGGGTTTGCCGGAGATTCTGTTGATTCTGGCGGTCGCTCTGCTGATTTTTGGCCCGAGCAAGTTGGCCGATCTGGGCAAGGGACTCGGCGAAGGCATCAAGAATTTCAAATCGGCCGTGAAAGACGGCGAACAGAATTCGGACAAGAAGTCCTAAGTTAATACTCCCGCCCGGATCGCCGGCGCAATCGACGGTCGACCTCAGGGGCTAAAGCGCGGACCTATCTGCAACGATTTAACGGCACAACTGAAGTTGTGCCCTTCCCAAGACCTGCCCAAAGTACAGTTTTTCCGCAGCCTCTGAACTCGTGCCCTTCCTATACCTTCTAACGACAGCTCTAAATTCCGCCTGCTTCTTTCAACATGCGATACACCAACGCGATGGGGAGGCCTACTACGTTCGAGTAGTCGCCTTCGATCCGCGGAATCCAGCGTGATGCCATGCCTTGGATAGCATAGGCCCCGGCCTTGTCCATGGGTTCGCCAGTCGCGATGTAGGCGCGAATCTCCTCGTCGCTGATCGTGCTCATGGTGACGACTGTCGTTTCCGAACGCGTGTCGCCGAGAGCCGCGTCGTTCTTCGCGGTGGCCGGCGGGTTGGCCTTCGAGCCCATCACGCAGACAGCGGTGATAACTTCGTGAGTGCGGCCGGAGAGCAGGCGAAGCATGCGCTCGGCGTCGGCGGGATTACGCGGCTTGCCGAGAATCTCCTTGTCGACCACCACGACCGTATCCGCGCCCAGCACAAAATCCGCAGGCCGCTGCTTGAAGATGGACCAGGCTTTCTCGCGGGCAAGGCGCTCGGCGAAAGTCTTGGCGACTTCGCCGTCGAGCGGAACTTCGGGAATGTTGGTGGGCTGCACAGTGATGGCGATCCCTGCAGCACGCAGCAATTCCTGGCGACGGGGCGAGGCGGAAGCCAAGATCAAACCCATGAGGCAGAATTCTATAAGAAGCGGGACGCGAGGGTGCGCAGGATGATTAGGAAAGTTGAACTCCTGGATATCTCTGGCTACACGCCCTCATTCCTCCCCAATCGATGGAATGGGGTTCGTGAACTACCTCGTTGGCAGAACCTTCAGGCATTTCGTTGACTTGGGCCAGCCGCGGACCTAAGATTCGTGCCCAATGATCGGCCAGACCATCTTGCACTATCGCATCGTCGAAAAGTTAGGTGGCGGGGATGGGTGTGGTCTACAAGGCCGAAGACACGCATCTGGATCGTTTCGTCGCTCTTAAATTCCTGCCTGATGAAGTGGCAACCGACCCGCAAGCCCTCAGCCGTTTCAGGCGAGAAGCAAAGGCAGCGTCTGCACTGAATCATCCCAACATTTGCACTATCTACGACATCGGTGAACAGGATGGTCGAACCTTCATCGCGATGGAGTTTCTCGATGGTGTGACGCTCAAGCATCGCATCGCGGGTCGTCCCCTAGAGTTGGAAGCTCTGCTCTCGCTCGGCATCGAGGTCGCGGACGCACTCGATGCCGCACACGGACAAGGGATTGTTCATCGGGATATCAAGCCAGCCACTGTTCGTGACCAAGCGCGGGCACGCAAAAATCCTCGACTTTGGATTGGCCAAGATCATCCTGGATCCGGGCTCTTCAAGTTCAGCGGCCGCCGCCCAAACCGTCGCCAGCGTCAACGAGCAGCACCTAACCAGCCCGGGTACTGCGCTGGGTACCGTGGCGTATATGTCTCCCGAGCAAGTGCGTGGCAAGGAACTTGATGCGCGTACTGACCTCTTCTCATTTGGGATCGTGTTGTATGAAATGGCCACGGGTGTATTGCCCTTTCGGGGCGATACCTCAGGCATGATTTTTGATGCAATCCTGAACCGCCCCGCTGTACCCCCGGTACGACTGAATCCTGATCTGCCGGCAGAACTGGAGCGCATCCTTCTGCGATCTCTCGAAAGAGATCGCGAATTGCGGTATCAGCATGCTTCAGACCTTCGTGCCGAACTACAACGGTTGAAGCGGGATGTGGACAGCAGCCATAGCTTGGCGACAGCCAGTTCGTCCGCCAGCACCAGCGCACCCGATTTACTTTCGGCCGTAATTCCTGTTTCTGGCGCATCTGTAAAAGCGCATACGTCTGGACACACAGCCGCGGTGGCGGACACGTCCGGTAAAAGCGTGAAGCGGCGGTGGATGGGTGCGGCCGCTGCCGTCGTGGTGGTTATCGGCGGAATCTCTACGTACTTTTATACGCATCGCGCGCATGGGCTCAGTGATAAGGATTCCATCCTGGTCGCCGACTTTGTGAACACTACCAGCGAGCCGGTATTTGACGGCACGCTGAAGCAGGCGCTGGCGGTTCAACTGCAGCAATCACCCTTTCTGAGCATTCTTCCTGAAGAGCGGGTGCGAGAGACGCTTCAGTTCATGGGCCGTCCTCCAGATGAACACGTAACCGGCGCGGTCGCGCGTGAGCTCTGCCAGCGAGCGAACGTCAACGCCGCCATCAACGGATCGATTGCCTCACTGGGGAGCCAGTACGTAATTTCGCTTGAGGCTGTGAATTGCAATACGGGGGAATCTCTGGCCCGCGAACAGAGCACGGCCGAAAGCAAGGAGAAGGTCCTGTCCGCTTTAGGTTCAGCTTCGTCGCAGCTACGCAACAAGCTCGGTGAATCTCTGGCATCCATCCAGAAATTCGACAAGCCTGTCGAGGAAGCCACAACTTCTTCTCTGGAAGCGCTAAAGGCTTACACGCAAGGGCAGCAGGAAACCAACACCGGGATGAACTCAAAGCGCTGCCGTTCCTTCAGCGAGCTGTTGAGCTGGATCCAAATTTTGCGGGTGCGTACGCCAACATCGCCGGCATTTATGCCAACGCGGGGGAGGAGGCAAGCAGCATCGAGTTTGAAAAGAAAGCCTATGCCTTGCGCGATCGTGTCAGTGCGCGCGAAAAGCTGGAAATTGAGGCAACCTATCACTGGATCGTCACCGGGGATTTTGACAAAGAATCCGCCACGGAGGAACTGTATCGACAGACCTACCCCAGGAGGCCAATCCAGTTAACAATCTGGCGGTCGGCTATTGCCTCGTTCTAGGCCAGTTCCAAAAGGCGGTCGAAGTGGGAAACGAAGCGATCCGTCTTTCTGCCTATGCAACTGGAGCGTTTGGGGCCGTAGGCTGTGGCCACCTGGGGCTCAATCATATCGACGAGGCTAAGACTTTCCTCGAAGACGCCCTACCGAAACATCCCGACTTCTATCCTATTCATTTTTACACTTACCTGGTAAACGTCCTGCGGGGAAACGATGCGGGAATGGAACGGGAAATCCAATGGGCGACCAAGGAGGGAAATACTCAAGGTGGTGGTCTGCTCACCTATGGCGCCGCTGTGAGGGCGTTCAACGCAGGGAGCCTAAAGCGGGCACGGGAATTAACTACGCAAGGTGCGCACATCGCACAAGAAAACAAGCTCAAAGATAACGCGGCAGAGTTTATTGCCTTTCAAGCTCTGATGGGACGCTCAGGCTGGCAACTTTGCGCAGTCCAAAGAACGCGCGGCCGCGAGTTTGGCTGTCAGCCGTGTGCGAAACAATCTGCCCATCGTCAGCGCTCGCTCTGGCTCTGGCCGGAGACTCCAGTCAGGCGCAAAAAATCACGGAGGAACTCAAGACTCGATATCCCGCCGACACCTCCATAAACAATGTCTTCGTACCGTGCAGTCTGGCCATCCTGGAATCGAGCCGTGGAAACGCCGCCAAGGCGATCGAACTGCTGCAGACAACCAGTCGCTATGAGCGGGGTCCCGGTTTTGGTTTTAACCCCATTTACATCAGGGGTCTCACCTATCTCCGCGAAAAGAAGGGGCAGGAAGCCGCTGCCGAGTTCCAGAAAATCCTGAACCAGCGGGCACTGGCAGCGACTATGCCCGTCTTCGCCTGTCGCATGTTGGAATCGCCCGAGCGTATGCGCTCACTGGTGACACCGCTAAGTCACGCAAGTTCTATCAGGACTTCTTCGCGCTCTGGAAAGACGCCGACCCAGACATTCCCATCCTGAAGGAAGCCAAAGCGGAGTATGCAAAGTTGCAGTAGGCTGTTCACGGAATAGCTAGCGCCCGACTTCGGAAGGCAAAACTAAGAGTGCCCCAGGCGGACTTTCACCCAATGGTGACTAACAAGCCGTCCAGAGCACAATACAGCACCATGGTTAGTGTACGGAATACCCCCCACTCAGACCGTGATACGGCTCACAGGTTATCGTGACCCATGGATTGGACGGCCGTGACATGGAACGGAACCGAGATCTGCTACTGATGTGCAATAGCGCGATTATCGGCGGCATCACATGCTGCGGTGAGCGCCCGGGCCGCTACTGATCGTGCCAATGAAACAGCTTATGGGTGATCTTCCACTCGCCGTTGCACTTGAGCAGGGTGAATACGTCGGAGGCCCGGGCATTCGCTCCGGCCAGCTTGCCTGACCAGCGTTGCACTTCGAGGTGCACGACGGCGATGGTCTCGATGAGCTCGATGCGCGCGAAACGAGGATTGATGTTCGGCGCCGGGCCGTTCGCGGTGACCCACTGGAACACGTGCTCGACCGAGCCGTTGTATTCGACTCCCTGACAGTAACCGGAGATGGTCGCGGAAGGATGAAAGGCGGGGCGCATAAGCTCTCCATCGCCCGCGCGAGCGCCTGCGATGTAGCAATGCATGGTGCGGGTGATGGCGTCGTGTTCTGTGAGATAGGCGTTGCCGGCCGGCTTGACCGGAGGGAGACTCTCGACTTCATCGATCGAGAGATCGGGCGGACACTTGGTGCGCAAACGGCTCCACGCTTCTATTTCATGCTTGTAAGCGAAGACCGTGTCCTGCTTCTCGTGCTCGCGGCGGTGGACCGGAAGTCCCTCGCTCGCTTCCCAGCGTCGCACCGTGCGTTCGCTGCGCTCCAGGTAGGCCGCGATCTGCTTCCACGACTCGAGCGTCTTCTGCGGGGTGTTCTGCAGGCGCATACCAAAATTCCCGCCGGAGACTATACCACCAGAAGCCGCGCCCATAAGCTGGGAACTCATGCGTGCCAGTGAAATGCCTTCTGGATGATTTTCCATCCGTCCGGCATTTTGAGGAGAGTAAACAGGTCCGACATGCGGACACCCGCGCCCGCCAGGTTCCCGGACCATCCCGCGACCTCGAGGCGAACGACCGCAATGGAATCGAGTATGTCCACACTAACTACGCGGGGCTCAATCTTCGGGGCGGGACCATTCTTGTCGATCCAGTCGAACAGGAACTGGGTTCCGGTGGCGAGCTTCTCGCCCGCATAGCCGAAGAAGGAGGCATCCGGGTGGAAGGCGGGGCGCATGAGTTCGCTTTTGCCTTGCTTGCTTCCGTCAATGTAGAGCTGCACGGTCTTGACGATGGCGTCGTAGTCGGTGAGGTATTGGTTGTTAGTCATGCGGCAGACAGTAGGATTGGTGAGGACGGGGCGTCAACTGACAAGAGTGGTCAAAGGCGGACGAGCTGAGAATTGGCCGACCCAACTCTAATGAGCGAGATGGCGATGTTACTCCAACTGACTTTTGTGGCCACACGGCCATGTCTTATAGTCTTCCTGTGATTCGACACGGAATACGCATCTGGTACGAGAACCTCCATGTAAGTCGTACCCGCAATAGCGGCGGGAGCGACGACTTGCCACTTTCGTCTCTTTCACGCGGAGATCATGTCCACGGCGGGTTAAGGATTGAGATTGGCGGACGTTTGGTGCCGCAGCTTGGTTACTGGAATGCCGATGATGTGTGTTTCGGAAGTTGGCTTTTGGAACTAAGGGGCGTGGCAGACGCTTTTTCAGAAACGACGGCCCACTATGCGTACGACGAAGGCGAGCAAGGACAACCCGCATTCGTCTTTGAGCGCGCCGGGAACAGTGGCTTCTTCTCGATAGCGGACTCGCAACTGTCAGATGGTCACGCAGACCCCGAATGGCAGCGCGTAGAGTTCGAAGTTGATGAGTTCCTGAGTCAGCACTCTCTCCTTCAGCACTCGTTTGTTACAGCCCTGCGCAAGGAGGCTCCCGCGTCCGCTGAGGACTGGATTCGCACTCATGAGGGAGTATCGAGGGAGTTTTGAGTGTAATGGGGATTTTTCAACAGTAATCGGCTACGCGCTCATTTATATCGTCGTCTGAGGGCCGCTCCAACAAGGGCGACCAAGCCCGATCCCATCAAGCCAAGCGTGCCCGGCTCGGGAACCGCTGAAACAATGAATTCACCCTTCGCAAACTGGTATTGGCCAAAACTGGTAAGGTCCCAAGTGGTACAAAAGCTTCCGCCGCTGGGATTCGTCAGAGTGAATAATTCGGGCATATTGTTGCTGTTCATTACGAACCCGCTGATGGGACTAGATACTGTTGCCGGTACACATGCGGAAAAAGTAGAGCTCTGCGAATTCATGGGCAGGGTAAAGCTTCCCAAAGCATGGATCGAAAAGGATGAAGTGAAACTGATGTCGCAGCACGCGTTATAGTTCTTCCCCCAACCAGCGCGTTATTGAAACCAGCAATACCAATTTGTCCGACATCTGGGAGAACACTGGTCCCTGGCAAGAAGAAAATTCCGATGTTGCACCAGAGATCTGGGCAGATAGTCCCGCCTGATCCTCCGATGTTGGTGCCGGGACCAGTAAAACCGAAGTACACATTGTCGCTATCTATATTAACGAAAACGACAACCGTTACCTGGGTGATTTTGAAATTGGAAATACTGTCAGCGTAGGCGCATTGTGCAAACGCCACGAGCAGAATCGCAGTTGCCCATTGAAACCGCTTCATGGGATACCTCCTTAGGCGAGCACGAAACCCGGATCATCCCTTTGGCCGCGCGGTCGGGTGGTGGCGGCTAAGACCAGAGCGCGCGCAATATACTTCCGGCGGTGGACATTGTCAATCGGGTGATGCAGGGTTCCCCGTTTTTTCAGCTTGCACTAATCCAGCCTTCTCACCAGCTTGCGCCGTTTGTTCGCCAAAATCCGGGTCAATGAGTGCTATAGCGATATTTCAACAGTGATGTAATCTGCGATTAGCATCGCGAGTCGGGAGGACTCCATTGGACTCAGAATTCATGAAACAACTTTCAGCGAGAACTGGCATTTCCATAAAATAACTCTTATTCCTTTCCTGCGAGGATGGATGGAGGGCAGAAGCTGGGATGCCCGGTTTCGATTGCATTTCATCGGAGGAATATGCTTCAAGAATCCGTAGCGCAATAATACAAAAGAAGGCCAAACGTTTGGATGAATAGCGGTAAAGAGCTAAGGTCAATGAGTGTAATGGCGATTTAACAACAGATGTGGACGGTGGGGCATTTCAGTCCGCATACCATAGCTCTCTCCACTGCCCGTTGTGGCAGTCCACGGTGTTGCCGCCGATCGCAGAGCTTCTTGCCAGGGCGTCCTGCGTTGCCGATTTGAGTAGTTCACCATTGGGGTTCATAACCTTGAGCCTTGCAAGCAGTTCCGCGTGAGGAATCGCAGATAAGGTCCAGAAGGAACCGTGGGGCGCGTCTCCTGCGGCGTCGTCCAAGTCGGCGCTGACGGTGTTGTCGCTTACAGGCGCGGCATCAAATGGGCTTCCGCTGCACCGTGAAGGCCCTCCCCAAATCACCATTACTTTCGACTTCCCGTGAACCGAGCAGTAAGCCGCCCAATCCTGTTGTCCTTGCCGAGCGAACTCGCCTCTGACTATGTTGTGCGGCGCGGCGTTTTCAGCATCCTGAGGAATGAGGCATTGCCCTTCATTCAGTTTTGAGCGCACCCGCGCTGGCACAGCCTTGAAAGCATCGGGACGCAGGTAACGGACATTATTTGCGCGCGCAGTTGCCTTGTTCTGTGCGCCACCAGCTCGAGAGTTTTGTTGTGCGAAGGTGAGGCAGCACAAGGCCAAAGGGATCAGTAGTGTTCTCATCATGATCGGAAATTTAACCTTGTCGCGCGTCAGTCCTGCGGCTTCATGGACAGCCCCATTATGTCCCACAGTAGCGGTATTCGTGCGCCTTCTCAACACTACTGTCGAAATCAGGCGATTACACCAAAATCCTTGCTGAGACGGTCAATTGGCGTAACACCAACGAGCACTACTCGGGGAACTTTAGTTCCACCGTTGTTTCAACCTCGAACGGATAACCGTTGAGAGTGTAAGTTTCGTACTTCCATTCTTTGACCGCCTGGATGGCGGGAGCAGCGAGGGTATCAGGTCCGCTAATCTTTTCTGCTTTAAAGACGTTTCCATCTTTGTCGATACGTACGCGTAGAACAATCGTTCCTCCGACTTGCGCCTCCTTCGTTTGGAGTACGGGTTCGACTCGCCTCCGCAGGTGCGATTGCATTACTTCTGGTGCGACACGGATGCCCGTGGGATACACGCAACCCGGCACACCGCCCCACATCACGTGCTTGATTTCCGGCGAGGCTTCATTATCCTGGCGAAATTTCACCTCCACCACAATATGCCGTGAAAAGGGCCAGTCATTCATTTCTCGTTTGTAATTGTGCTTTCTCACCGCTTTGATCGCTGCGTCACGAAGGGTCGTCGGACCCTGAGTGAGCGCCGCATCCCGGACGGTCCCTTTTTTGTCCAACGTCAACGCCAAGAACACGGTGCGATCCTTTGAAGCCTGCTCCTGCTCTTTCGGAATTGTGAGAGTGGTGGGCGCAGTAGAAAGTGCGATAGCTTGCGACGTGTGAGGGCACTGCGCGAACGCGCATTCGCTCAGAAACACAACCGGCAAAATGAAAAGACAAATCCTGGTGTAGAGCGGCATATCCGACCTCAGGCAGCGGCGAGAAACCGCTTCCAAACACATTCTAGGGGCTTTTCGGAGGATGGGACTCGTTACGTTTGTACTCTCGAGGGATGTCGATTGACGTTAACAGGCCATTTCACTCATTGACCTATGGGGCGACGGCCAGAAGAAATTCCTTGCCCTCAGACCGGTTGATTTTGGAGCGCACTATCGAGTCAGGCGGAAATTCCCAGACCTCATCAGCGGCGTCGTAATTCGGGGTCGGAAGAACTTTAAACAAGCCATTGCCCAGTCCAGTGCCTGTGTCGGCCGCGAGCACTCGGTACCCTCCTCCAGCAGTCGAATGTGAATCTCGACAGTGTTTGCCATGGACTTGCAATGATAACTGTTGAAATCGGGCCATTCCGATCATTGCCCGGCTACTGGGGTTTGCGGGTGAAAAAGGGACGGCAGCTGAGAGAAATTCTTGATTGCTCCGCTTTCGGCAACGGAAGAATATCGAGATGAGCCTCGCCATTGAACATCGAGTGAAAGATCCTACCCACTGCGGCCACGATTTCTGCTGGATCCGCTTCGTCAGTAACGATGCACAGCGCGACGTTCTGTTCGGCAGAACGCCCGTAGTCAACCAGTGCCAAGTACGCAGTCGTCACCGAGCCAAGCTGAGTAAAAGCGTCCGCAAGGATGTGCTTTCGTTCGCGTTCGGGTGGTCCATCTTGCTCGGCCAGAAAGTTGACCGTAGAAACCGCCCTTTGTTCGGTGGATTCTTCCATATTGACCTACGAATCGGGGAGCAAATTGTACGCCCTCAAAAAAGTTCCTAGATACCATCTTTCTACTTCTTCTTCAGCACTATGACAGTTCCATTATCGTTTACAGCGGCCTCGGTGATCTTGCCGCTCGGGTCGCGTTTGAACTCAATGCTTACTCCGCTTTGATCCTTCAAATCGAAGGCTGTACCTCGTTTTGGCAGGAGCTCTACGTCCGGCGAGCCGGGAAAGACTAGGACCATCGTGTGATCACCGCGCAGGGAGACCGTCACAGGAACGGGGTTGCCGGGAAGATCGTACTGTCCCGTAAACGGTTCGATAAAGCTCCTCTCGGTGAGCTGCTTGTCAGGCAGGCGAGTGAATACGATGTCTTTGACGTTTGTTTCCAGCGGCAGTGTTAACGATGAAATATCACCGTCTGCATCGGAAAAGAACGAGACTTTCGTTTTGGCGAATGGATCGAAGGGTGCATCGGGAACCTGGAAAACGTCATAGTGAAGATGGGCCGCCGACACAGTTATCTTGTTGATCTTCACTTTGAAACCAGAACCATCGAGATCGACCGAGACCATGCCATATCCGGGATTTCCATACTCTCCTACATAGTCCTTGAGTTCGTGCGATGGATGGGTGTCCATTTTGTGGGGCGCGTAACCTTTGCTCTTCGCCTCTTGCTCCGATTCCCTGCGTTTTGTTTCCTGCTGCAGATACCGCTGGCTCCACGGCACTTGGTCGAGACCGAGTAGACGGTCAAAGACATTGTAGGCAATGGCGTTGGGAAGACCGGTGCCATCCAGATTGGTCAGCACAATTACGCCGATTCCGTCGTCCGGCAGAAGAGCAAGTTCGGCACTGAATCCATCCAAGTTCCCGCCGTGTTCCACCCGCTTGTGCCCTCGGTATTGAGAGATAAAGAATCCCATTCCATAACTGGTCTCGCTCTCTTCCTTGTAATCTGGCGCGCCCGCGATCGCCATTTGCGGCGTCTGCATCTGGACGGAGTTGCTCTCTGACAGCAGCGTCTTTCCTTCTACCTTGCCTTTATTCAGATGGAACAACACATAGCGACTCATGTCCGCCGCGTTGCTGTTGATCTCTCCCGCCGGCCCAATCGCGCACCGATCCGGACACTGCTCGTCAAATGGCATCCGCTTCACCTCTGCCTGCACGTCGTTACCCTTGCGATATGGCAGGGCAAAGTCGGGAGAGTTCTGCGAGTCTTTCAAGGAGAAATTTGTGCCGTTCATTCCCAGGGGAGTAAGAATGCGCTCGCGGACCGTGTCTTCCCAACTCTTGCCATTCAGCAATCCCGCAATGTAGCCCGCTGTCATGAACATCAGGTTGTTGTACTGAAAGGTGCTGCGCAGCGGCTTGTTGGGCTCCAGAAACTGCAGCCGCCGAATGATGTCTTCGCGCGAGAAGTCCGAGCTGTACCAGACCGTATCGTGACGAGGCAGGCCGGAGCGATGGGTAATCAGGTCGCGGATCATCATCTGCTCGGTGAGCACGGGATCGTACATCTTGAATGCCGGCAGATAATCGCGGACCGGCTTGTCCCAATCGACTTTGCCTTCGTCCATCTCCATACCCATGGTTGACACTGTGAATGACTTGGTAATCGAGCCAATGGCAAATAACGTGTTGGGCGTAACCGGCAACTGCTTCTCGAGATCACGATAGCCATAGCCTTTCAGCAGGATGACCTTGTCTCCCCGCACCACGGCCACAGCCGCGCCCGGCACTTTCCAGTCCTTGAGCGCCTGATTGACGTAGTCATCGAAATCGCCAAGGTTGGGCTTGGCCATTGCAGCGGAGGCGGCTTTCTCGGACTTCTTTTGTGCCGGCGATGCGGTCGGTGAAGCCAACGATAAGACGAGCATCAGGCCGATCAGGAATGAAGATGTCGAGCTACGTCGCATGGGGAACTCCCTTCGCGCACGAAGAACTCGTCAGAAGAATTGGAAACCGAGGGATTGTAGCAGGGGAGAAGTCAAGGCGTGTTCCCCGCAAGTCCGCCATTGTGCACGGATCGCGGGCTAGCCGGTAGTAAGTCGGAGCCTGTCGGCCGTCGCGCTCACGCCGCAATCAGTTCGATGCGATTGCCGAAAGGATCGAAGATGTGGGAGCGCTGCACGCTGGGGATTTCGTCGGCGTCGATCACCTCGACACCAGCCGCTTTCAGCTTCGCCAGCAGGGCTGCGTATCCGCTGACGCGAATTGCCGGGTGTGCTTTTCTGGCCGGGTGGAAGTCCTGCTCTACCCCAAGATGAAGTTGCACGTCTCCGCTGGCGAACCAGCATCCTCCGCGCGACGCCAGGGGCGCGGGCTTGGGAATCTCCCGCATCCCGAGCAGGTCGGCGAAGAAGCGACGGGCCGTCGCTTCTTCTCCCGGAGGCATGGCCAACTGCACGTGGTCGATGGCGAGGAATGAAAACTCGGACATGCGTTCATGATAGTTGGTCCACGTGTTACTTGCCGGAGTCGGTGTGCCAGCCGGGGTTGGTCCAGTGGCCGTTGCGGCGCACGAAGATTTCCGTGACCCTGCCGGCGTCGGGTCGTTGCGCTTGCCCTGCGTTCGGTTTCAACGAGGTAGTCGCTCCAGACGATGGCGACGTCGCCGTAGTGCTGTACTTCGGTGCGCGAGAATTCGAGGCGGAGAGCTTTGCCGCCGTCGGCGTGGAATTTCGCGGGAGTGACTCGAGCACGTCGGCTTGATGCTTCCATTGCGGCTTCGCCGCCACTCATCACGATGGTGTCCGAGCGGGACCAGGTTGGAGGGTGGCAGCGTCGCCTCGAAAAAGGTGCGCCACACGCTTTCGCGGGCCTGGAGCAAATCGTGATCCTGCGGTTGGGCCGCGGCAATGGCGATGAAGAGCAGCACGGGAGCAAACAGCATCGCGATCGATCGAATTCTGTGCAGCATGGTGTTCTCTCCGGAACTACAGGATTCTGTAGCGGCTGGATGGAACTCGTTCGCCGCCGCCGAAACACAAGGTCCCTCGACTTCGCTCGGGATGACAAGCACGAAATTGGGATGACCAGTACGGAAATTGGATCGGAGATTTCTCAGGGCTTCCGCGGTGAGCTGTTCATCGCCAGCAGGAAAGCTGCGGCCGACGCCGAGAAGACGGAGTAATCCAGCGGGTCTTTGATGCCAGACGAGATCGCCATGGCGGTGCCGAACATTGCCAGCAGGAGCGCCGCGCCGAGCGCGATCCAGCGCGGCCAGATGCCGATCAGGAGAGCCAGCGCGAAGAAGATCTCGGCGGCGGTCGCGAGATAGGCCAGGGAGGGGATCGTCCACGCGGGCATGAAGGAGTTCACTTCGGCGGTGCGCTGGATGAAGGTTGGAAAATGCCGAAATCCCTCTCCGTTCCACAGGCCGAAGCGCGCTGCGACCGCGGACAGAAACGCGGCCGCCAGAGCGATGCGCGCATAGAGACACGCAACGCGATTCCAATTCACGGCTTCGAGTTTTTTCACGATGGACGTTCCTTCCGATGGTCGAACTGCGTCGGCTGTACTCATGATCAATTCCCTCCTGTATGCGAAGAGGGCACGTTCACGCTAAGTGGGGCTTCGTGATCGCAGACGAAGTAGGCGATCAACTTTGCGGGCTGGGTCGCGCTCGCGTTGGCGGAGACAGCATGGACGCCGTTGGGTGCTTCGTAGAAACTCTCTCCGGCCGAGTACAGCTTCTCTGGCTGACCTTCGACCCGCATGCGCAGAGAGCCTTCGACGACGTATCCGACGACCGCACAGGGATGAGTGTGCGGCGGAGAGGCTTCGCCCGGACCGTAGTTGACTTCGACCAGCGTGGTCTTCACGTGCGCACCGTCAAGCGCGGGAATGGGTGTGCTTAGCAGGACCCGGGCGCGGTCCTTGCGGGCGCCGTCTTCGCGGGCGCTGGGCGCTGGGCTTTGGGCTTGGACGAGCACCAAACCGAGCGTCAGCAGGAATGCTGCAACTTGGATTGTGTTCTGACGAGCTGAACTCTGGATGTGCATGGCATTTGCCTTTCGGTTACGACCTTAACGCGACAGTGGTCCATTAAGAAGTACCATCTTGTGATATTTTCTATGGACCACTTTCCATGCCCGTGCGACCCTCAATCCCGGAGCTCGCCTTCCCGCCACGTAAAGCGCGGGAACCCGCGTATCGCTGGCTGTATGGAGCATTGCGGGGAGCGATCCTTGAGCGGCGCCTGCTTCCGGGTGTGCGCTTGCCCGCGACGCGCGATCTGGCTGGGCAATATTCCTTGGCGCGCGGCACCGTGGTGGCTGCGTTCGAGCAGTTGAAGTCAGAGGGCTACGTCGAGGGCACCGTAGGGTCGGGAACATATGTGAGCCGCGTGCTGCCGGAACATTGGCTCGAGGTTCCCTCCGGCAAAGATGCTCAGCGCGAGGAACCGAGAGCGCGCAAGCCCAAGCTTTCTGCGTGTGCGCGGCGCATGCGGGCGTTCCCGGGCTTTGAAGATCGTCCGATCCATGCGTTCCGGTCGAACCTGCCGGCGCTCGATCTGTTTCCGATTGAGTTATGGGCGAAGATCGCAAATCGCGTGTTGCGGCGCGCGCCCGTGCGTCTGCTGATGGGATGTGATGCGCTCGGGCATCTTCCGCTGCGCAAGGCCGTCGCGGAGTACCTGACGGCATCGCGCGGAGTGAAGTGCAATGCTGATCAGGTTGCAATTGTTGCGGGCGTGCAGGAGGCGCTGGACATAACGGCGCGGTTGTTTCTCGATCCAGGTGACCGTGTCTGCATCGAGAGTCCGGGATACATCGGGGCGCAGCTGGTATTTCGCGCTCACGGCGCGAAGATTTGCGGCGTCGCGGTGGATGACGAAGGAGCGCGCACACAACGACTCCCGGCGAGCGGCGTAAAACTCATGTACGTAACGCCTGGGCACCAGTTCCCTCTGTGCACGACCATGAGCTCTGGCGCGACGCATGGAATTGCTGGAGTGGGCACGACGGTCGAGCACGATTATTTTCGAAGACGATTACGACGGTGAGTTCCGGTACTCCGGGCGGCCGATTCCCGCGATGCAGGGACTGGGGGCGGCGGGGCTCGTGCTGTACGCGGGGAGCTTCAGCAAGGTGTTGTTCCCGGCGCTGCGGCTTGGATACCTGGTGCTGCCGGAAGAATTGGTGGAGCGCGCTGCGGCCGTGAAGTCGATCACGACGAGACATTGCCCGGTGTTCGAGCAAGCGGTGCTGGCGGAGTTCATCGCGGAGGGACACTTTTCGCGGCATTTGCGGCGCATGCGCGAGGTGTATGCGGAGAGGTTGAGTGTGCTGCTCGAAGAAGGACGGCGCGAACTGCGCGGGTTGCTGGATCTGTCGGAGGTCGAGGCCGGGCTGCAGACGGTTGGGTGGCTGCAGGGTATTTCTGGCTCGGCCGCCGTGAAAGCTGCGCGGGCACGTGGCGTGGATGTGAGTTCGATCGCCAGTTCCGGGTCAAGGCGGGAGGGGCTGCAGTTGGGATTCGCGCCGGTGCGTCCCGCGGAAATCCGGCGCGGCGTGCGGGAGTTGGCGGTGGCACTGGAAGAGGCACAGAAAGACACGACGGCGTGAGCAGTGGTAGGAAATTTGCCGAGAGCAGTGGCGACGCAGTCAGTGCAGAGGTCCTTCGACTTCGTTCGGCTGTCGCCTCACTTCGCTCAGGATGACAATCAAGAACGAAAGGCTTTCACACAGTGAGCTCAGGAAGAACAGAGAAACACAGAAAAGTTTACCGACGCGCACGCAGAGAGCGCCGAGGTATCCTTTTCATCTATTGTTTACTCTGCGATCTTAGCGTGCTCGGCGGTTGGCTTGGTTTGTCATGAAAATTATTCTTGCATCAGAGTCTCCGTTTCGTAAGCGTGCGATGGATCTGGTGGGTGTTGCTTACCAGACGTGCCCGAGTGCGATTGATGAAAAGGCCATTCGTCATGAAGATGCAGCCGTGTTGACGAAAACGCTGGCTGAGGCGAAGGCGCGCAAGGTGGCGGAGAAGTATCCGGATGCTGTGATTGTTTCCGGCGATGCGGTGGCGGCGCTGCGCGGACGGATCTTCGAAAAGCCGCGCGATCTGGACGAAGCGGCGGCGTTTCTGCGGGAACTCTCGGACAATGAGTTCCAGTTCGTCACGGCGCTCGCCGTGCTGCATGCGGGCACGCAGAAGATGCTTTCGGCGGTCGAGGTGTCGAACATTCTGTTCCGGCCGCTGCTGGAACGGGAAATTCAGAATTACATTCGTGCCTATCCGGTAAAGAACTTCGCCGGGGCGTTTGAAGACGACGCTGTATTGAAGTTCGCGGATCGGGTGTCGGGGAGTCCTAACATCGGAACGGCGATGCCGGTGAGCCGGTTGACGCAGATGCTGCGCGAGATCGGAGTCGAGATTTGAGGCGTGTCCGGCGGAGTGTCGTCCCTGAAGGGACTCTGCTTGGTTTGGCGCCGTTCCCCGCACTTACGTGCGGGGCTAGCTTATGACGTCCCTGCGGGACTTCGTCTGCGCCTCGCAGGCCTTCGGGTTGCTGCTCGCTTCGTCAGCGGCTGCTCGGTTCGTTAGTTGCTCCTCGCTTCGTCACTTGCTACACGCTCGTCAGTTGTGCTCGCTTCGTCAGTTACCGCTCGCTTATCAGTCGTTGCTGCGGTTCGTTAGTTGCTGCTCGCTTCGTTACTTGCTGCACGCTCGTCAGCGGCTGTACTGATTCTTCTTCTTGTCTCCGTGGCGCTCGATGCCCAGCTGGATCAGGCGGTCGATGAGGTCCGGATAGGACAGGCCCGTCGCGCTCCATAGTTTCGGGTACATGCTGATCGCGGTGAAGCCGGGCATGGTGTTGATCTCATTCACGTAGAGCTTGCGGGTCTTCGGATCCATGAGGAAGTCGACGCGCGCGAGGCCTGAGCAGTCGACGGCCTGGAAGGCGCGGATGGCCAGGTCCTGAATTTTTTTCATCTCAGGCTTGGTGAGTTTCGCGGGAATGATCAGCTCGGAACCTTCATCGAGATACTTCGCCGAGTAGTCGTAGAACTCTTTCATGGGAACGATCTCGCCGGCGACCGAAGCTTGCGGGCGATCGTTGCCGAGCACGGAGCATTCGATTTCGCGCGCCTTGTGTTTCGCGCCGCCCACGCCTTGCTCGATGACAATCTTGCGATCGAACTTGGCGGCTTCGTAGATCGCCGGGCCGAGTTCTTTCCTGTTGCGCGCTTTCGAGATGCCGACCGACGAGCCCAGGTTCGCGGGCTTCACGAACACCGGATACTTCAACGCGCGGTCCACGATGTTTTCGGCTTTCTTGTGATTGGCGTCCCAGTCGCTGCGCAGAATGGTGACGTGCTTCACGATGGGCAAGTCCGCTGCGCGGAACAGAGACTTCATGATGTCTTTGTCCATGCCGGCCGCGGAGCCGAGGACACCTGCGCCGACGTACGGGATGTCGGCGAGTTCGAGCAGGCCCTGGATGGTGCCGTCTTCGCCGAACGTGCCGTGCAGCACGGGAAAGATGACGTCGACGTTGATGGCGCGGTCGGAGGCGCGGCGCAGATTGGCGTCGGTCTGAAATGGCGTGAGGGACGAGCGGTGCACGGGCTCCGGCGGCACGACCACGGATTCGCCGCTGGCAAGGACGGCTGCGCCGGGCGTAGCTTCGGGATCGCCGGCGCGCAGGTGCTTGGAGTCGTCGACCGGCTTGC
This sequence comes from uncultured Acidobacteriota bacterium, assembly GCA_963745435.1. Lineage (GTDB taxonomy): Bacteria > Acidobacteriota > Terriglobia > Terriglobales > Acidobacteriaceae > Gp1-AA133. The sequence continues at coordinate 380,115 of CAVUXK010000021.1, forward strand.
CTTGCAGCAGGGCTTCCGCGGCCCCGGCGGTGAGCCAGCGGCCTTCCTTGGTGATGCCGATGGGCACGACTTCGTATTTGCTTTTATCGATGGCGTTGACCACGGACGCGGCCGAGAGCAGGGACACTTCGTGCTCACCGCTGCGACCGCCGAACAGGACTCCCACACGCAGTTTTTTCATGACGATTCAGTGTGGACGTGCGAGGGAAGCCGCGTCAAATGGCGACGGTGATTTTCTGGGTACTCCAACGGTGGCAAACACTTTCACCGCAGAGTACGCAGAGAACTGGCGCAGAAGCCGCAGAGAAAAGCTTTTGACCGCAAAGGGCGCAAAGAACGGACGCGAAGGACGCGAAGAAATCCTGCGGGCCGCATGGCGACATTCAACGGCGACCCGCCTGGATTCGACGAAACGAAGACTCACTTGCTGGGAGTCTGCATCGTGCCCTTGAGCTGGTCCCAGATGCCCTTGGCTTTGGCTTTCTTGTCGTTCACGTTGCTGATCTGGTTGTTGACGCCGTTCATCCCCTGCTGGGCTTTGTCCATCGCGCCGGTGGCCGGAGCGCCGGGCTGGGCGGCTTGCGCCTGGGATGGATCCTGCGCGGCGGAACGGGCAGGTACGGCTCCCGGAGGCGCGCTGGGGTCGATCGCCTGGATGGCGATGCCCTGTACGCGATTCTGTCCTTGCACCAGCGTTGCGCTGGTCACGCTCGGCCCGACATCGTCATACTCGATAAACATGCGGACGGGCGTAGTGCTGATGTAGCCGGTCTCGAACTGGCTGCCATCATCGCCGAGGAAGAATGAGTTGTGCCGCTGAATGACACGGCCGCTGGCGTCCACCAGATTGAGACCCTGCCACATCTGGTTCGCGTTGGCCTGCGTGCCATTTTGTTTCGAAGCGTCGAAGTCGCAGAGCACGCGCGTTCCGACGCCTGTGCGGTAGCAACCATAGGCGACCAAGTGTCCAGTCACCCCACACGAATGAACCGGCACCAGGCATCGTCACCGCGCCGCGCTGGTTGTTGGCGTAGGAGGAGACGCCCCCGGCGGCGGATGTTCCTCCCACCATGGTGGCTGGAAGGGCCCTGCCCGCGGGCGCGGCGGCGCTACCGGGTACGGTTGCGGCGGTCGGGACGGCGACTGCACTACGCCCATTGGCTGGCGTCATCACGGCGCGGGATCCCGCAGGCTGGATGACCGTGTACGCAGGGCGGGCCGTCATTGGTGCAGTGGAAGTAACGTTCCTGGCGGGTTGATTCGCGTTCATAGGAACGTTGTTCGTATTCGTGATGACGGCGGGCCGGGCCTGCACGACTGCAGGCTTTGCGGGCACTACAGCGACCGCTTTGGCTGGAACCGCCGCGACTGGTTTGGCAGCCGGTGCCACAGCGGCGGGCTTGGCAGCGGGCTTGGCCGGGACCGGTTTCGCGGGCACAGGCGTTTGCGCTAAAGCAGAACCGGACAACAGGATGGAACCTAGTAACAGAGTGCCTGCAACGGAATGCAGCTTTCCAATCGGTCGATTCCCCCTCATCAGAAAATCTCCTTGGCCTACCCGAGTTGGCAGCGGGAGGCAATTTTTTAACTTGAGTGATGGAGTTGCGGGGCCCGGGTCGAACCTGAGACTGGCTCGCGCGGACGGGCGCAGCTTCGGTGCGCCATGCTAGTCCGCGGAATTACAAATCGTGGGGGAGGTGTTCGAAATCGATTTCCCGCGCCAAACGGTAGGGATGTCGGGACAGCCCGACAACAAACCCGAGGCACGACGAGCGGTGCGAATTTTGCCTTAGAAACGGGCTCCCGTCAACTAAAAGAAAAGCAAGGGCAATCGGGCAGGCAGAGGCCTTGCGGAGCGCGGGATTCAGCCGCTTCGCCCTTGCTAGAATCTTCGTACTGCAATGAATTCCATTCGCCTGGTTGTGTTCGATATCGCCGGAACGATCGTGGAAGACCGGGGCGAGGTTCTGCGCGCCTTTGGGGAGGCGCTTGCCCGGCATGGAATTCGATCTACGGACGACGAACTGAAAGAGTGGAAGGGCGCTTCGAAGAAGGAAGTCATCCGGCATTTTGTGCGTCGGCAGGACGAGGCGGCGGACGAGAGCGCGATTGAGGCCGTGTATGCGGACTTCCGCATTGGACTCGAGCAGCACTACCGGGAGCACGGCGTCGTCCCGATTGCCGGGGCAGAGGACACCTTCGCGTGGCTGCGGAAACACGGCATCCTGATCGCGACGACGTCGGGCTTCTATCGCGAGGTTGCGGATCTGATTTTGGAATCTGCCGGGTGGCGCGGGATGTTTGCAGCGACCATTTCAAGCAGTGATGTTTCGGTGGGACGCCCGGCGCCTTACATGATTTTCCGCGCGATGGAAGCAGCGAGCGTTATGAGTGTCGGCGAGGTCGTCAATGTCGGGGATACTCCGCTCGACTTGCAGGCTGGGACCAATGCAGGTGTGCGCGATGTAATTGGAGTGCTTACCGGACAGCACACGAAAGAACGCCTGGAGCGCGAGCCCCACACTGCGTTACTTCCTAGCGTGGAGGATCTGCCCAAATGGATCAGGGAGCGCCACTCACAGTCGGGTAGCTGACTGCGCGTTATCTACCGGCACATCGAATTACTGCTGCTGTTCCTGTTTCTTCTTGGACAGAACGATCTCATGCTGGGCGTTGCATTCGGACTCCGGGTTATACACCGCCATGCCGGCCAGGTCACCCTTGGAGGCATAAAACGCGAGTGGAGGCCGGTGCACGCGTGCCGGGAGTCCGGTGAATCTCACTTTGCCGTCATAGTTGGCGTAGGCCTCCAGATCGAGCCGGCGCACGCCCGCGAATCCGTAGGCGATGTGAACATTGATCTTGACCACCGTTGCGGGTTTGCCGTCCGCGGTGATCGTGAGATCGAGTGAGCACGGCCCGGCGCCTCCATCCATCACGGGAACGGCTTGCGGGGACTGCGGATTTGGAGATGTTGTTTCTTTCTGTCCCGTTTGGCCGGAGAGTGAAGCGGTAGTTCCCAGGATCAAAACGAATGCGAACAGGCCATATAGTTTTTTCATATTCAGTTTCTGCGGTCGCCCGAAGATCGCCTCTCAAACAGGACCTAACCTGAACATCCCTACAGAATCTTTTTGCCGAAGGCGGAGAGGGCTAGCTCAACTGCCAGGTCGGCGGTCTGGTTGTGCTCGTCGATGACGGGATTCACTTCCACGATTTCCATGCTCAACATGCGGCCGTGGTCGGAGATGATTTCCATGGCGAGGTGCGCTTCGCGATAGGTGGCGCCGCCCCACACCGGAGTGCCCACGCCGGGAGCGTCTTCGGGATCGATCCAGTCCATGTCGAGCGAGACGTGGTAGCCGGCGGTGCCGCGTCCGGCCATGCGCAGGGCTTCTTCCATGACGGAGCGCATGCCGCGCTCGTCGATGTCGCGCATAGTGAAGACTTCGACGCCGGCTTTGCGGATGTTTTCTTTCTCGTGGGCGTCGACGTCGCGAATGCCGACGAGCACGCAGTTTTCCGAGTGAATCTTGGGCGAGAAGTTGAAGATGTTGCCGAGTTCGTTTGGGCCCAGACCCATGATGGCAGCCAGCGGCATACCGTGCACGTTTCCGCTGGGCGAGGTCTCCGGCGTGTTCATGTCGCTGTGCGCGTCGATCCAGAGCAGTCCGATCTTCTGGTTCAGCTTGCGGTAGAACTCGGCCACGCCCGCGACTGTTCCTGCCGCGACGGAGTGGTCTCCGCCCAAAACGAGAGGGACTTTGCCCGCTTCCAGCGTCTTCATGACTAACTCGGCGCTCTTGGTGCAGGTGGCGGTGATTTCTTTCAGGTACTTCGCGTGGGCGGCGCCTTCCTTCTTTTGTTCAGGGATGGCGACGGCGACGTTGCCACCGTCTTCGACGTTGTGGCCGACGGCTTCAAGGCGAGCTTCGAGTCCGGCGACGCGAACGGCCGAGGGGCCCATGTCGACGCCGCGGCGCGACTGGCCGAGGTCGAGCGGGACGCCGATCACGCGGATTTGTTTTGGAGTGACGCTGGTGAAAGAGGTTTGCGGGGTTGGAGTCATGAGAAGTTTCGAGTTCTTAGTTTCTAGTTTCGCAAACACAGCGCCTAAAGGCGCGTTTTAGGTCCGTTCTTTTCGGCGCGCCTGAAGGCGCGCCCTGATACAACCTACAGCACATCGGGCTCAACAGCACGATCGAGTTGCAGAGTCTATAGCATCGCTTCTGACCCGTATGGCTTCTTCGTGCCGACGGGCGGGGACGCCCGTCGCTCCATTGATGTTACGGGTACAGACGGTGCAGGGTTCTCGGGAACGGGATTGTCTCGCGGACGTGTTCGAGGCCGCAGATCCAGGCTACTGCCCGTTCGATGCCCATACCGAAGCCGCTGTGCGGGACTCCACCGAACTTGCGTAAATCCAGATACCACTTGAAAGCTTCTTCCGGCAAGCCGTGCTCGTGAATGCGCTGCAGCAGCAATTCGTATGATGCCATGCGCTGCGAGCCGCCGATGATTTCGCCGTAGCCTTCAGGGGCGAGCACGTCGACACAGAGCGCGAGATCGGAACGCTGCGGGTCGGGCTCCATGTAGAAGGCTTTTACTTTCGCTGGGTAACGATGAATCATCAGCGGGCGCTCGAATTGCGACGAGAGATAGGTCTCGTCAGGCGAGCCGAGATCACCGCCCCATTCGAACTTATTTTCTAGCTCGCCTTTGGCAAAGCCTTGCTGCAGGCGCTCGACCGCTTCGTCATACGTGATGCGCGGGAACGGCGCTTCGATCTTTTCGAGTTTGGCGACGTCACGGCCGACGACCTGAAGATCGGCGCGGCGCTTTTCGAGGCAGCGCTTCACGAGGAAGGTGATCAAGCCCTCGGCGAGTTCCATGATGTCGTCGAGCGTGCCGTAGGCGACCTCGGGCTCAACCATCCAGAACTCGGTGAGGTGGCGGCGGGTCTTGGATTTCTCGGCGCGGAACGTCGGACCGAACGAGTAGACCTTGCCAAGCGCCATGGCCGTGGCTTCGATGTAGAGCTGGCCGGACTGCGTTAGGTAGGCCTGCTCGTCAAAGTAGTCGACCGGAAACAGAGTAGTCGTGCCCTCGCACGCCGCGGGCGTGAGGATGGGCGGATCGGTCAGGGTGAAGCCACGATCGTCGAAGAAGTCGCGCGCGGCTTTGATGATTTCGGCGCGCAGGCGAAGGATGGAGGCCTGGCGCGGGGAACGGATCCAGAGATGGCGGTGCTCCATCAGGAAATCGACGCCATGCTCTTTGGGAGTGATGGGATACGGATCGGACTCCGAAACTTTCTGAAGAACCTGCACGGTCGAAACGTCGAGTTCGAAGCCACCTGGGGCGCGCTTGTCGGCGCGGACCTTTCCTTCGACGATCACGCTCGATTCCTGCGTAAGGCCCTTGAGTGCATCGAAAGTTTCGGGCGACACGGCGTTCTTCGGAACGACGCCTTGAATCTGGCCGCTGCCGTCGCGGAAGATCGGGAACAGGAGCTTGCCGCTCTCGCGCAGGTTATAGAGCCAGCCGCGAATGGTGACCGACTGGCCTTCGTGCTTGCCGATCTCGGCGATGGTGGAGACGGGAGAGGTGGTCGATTCAGTCATGGTCAGATTGAGTAATTGGGAAATTTAGTAATTGGGAAATTTAAGAATTTGTAATTTGGTAATTTGTAATTTGTAATCTAAAGAGCTTGCACAGTTAAGACCCCGTACAGGGGCGATGTCCGCTTCATATTTGATTTTAAATTACTCAATTACCAAATTTCCCAATTACTCAATTCTTTTCGAGCTCATCGAATGTCAGCTGCATTTTCTCGATGGGGTTCACTTTATCATCGTGCTCGATTTCGAGCAGGAGCGGCGGCGTTTGCGGGGCGGAGCGCAGCAGGTCCATTGCCTCTTTCCAGTTGATCGTACCGGCGCCGGGCCAGAGGTGCGAATCTTTGTCTTTCGCGTTGTCGTGAACGTGGGTGGAGCGGATGTGGGGCTTCACGATTTCAAAAGCCTCAGCGACGCTCGACATCATGTGCGCGTGGCCGAAGTCGAAACAGATGCCGACGTCGTCGAAGTGCGAGGCATGAATGAATTCCACGAGCTTGTCAGGCGTGGAGAGTTCGTTCGGAATGTTTTCGAGCAGGATGCGGACGCCGAGTGGCTTGGCGAAGGCGCGCAGGTGTTCGATCGAAGTCATGGCCGCTTCGATCTTGCGCTCGTCGAATGATTCGTTGGTCGTGCCCAGGTGCTGGATCAGAAACTTGAACGGGATCTGCTCGGCGATTTCGAGCGCGCGCTTGATTTCGTCCATGGCTTCGATGCGGCCGGCGCGATCGGTGGACGCCACGTTTACGGGCGGGGCGCCGGCGCGTCCGAATTCGTAGTCGCCGTAGAGCGGCGAGTGGACGGAATTCAGAGGGATGCCGGTGGAGCGGAACCAGTCGGCGATTTCGCGGACGTGTTGTTTGCGGTTGGCGTAGTCGATGTGCTGGCGGGCGGCGAAGATTTCGATGGCTTGGGCGCCGCCGCGGATCAGGCCGTCGAGCAGGCCGGGGTGGAGGCGCTCTTTCACGTATACGAAGGTGGAAACGGCTTTTTGCATTAGATCTCTCTGTTTTGATCGGTCGCGGAGACAGCGGCTGAAGCCGCGATCGATTTGTGGCTTTTACGGCGCGCCTAAAGGCGCGCCCTGATACGAACCCTTACGACAATTCCGGATTCTTCTAGTCCCTCAGTCGCCCAACTGCTGCGATGAAGTCCGTACCTGACTGCAACTTCTATTACCGGACCGGACGAGGGCGAGACGCCCTCGCGACTGCCGGCGGGACGCCGGCGCTACTTCACACCGGCCCTACTTCAAAGCGCCGCTACTGCGAACCCGCACAACCTCGAATCCGCGCTATTGGCATCCTGCCAACCGCATCGAAGCCTCTGGACAAATTCCACTTAGAAGCCCACCGCTTTGCCGTTGTTGCGGCCGTCGGGGGCGCCCAGGCGCTCGTTGGTTTTTGGGTCGATGGCGATGCATTCCGCGTCGGCCCAGAAATGTTCCATGAGAATTTTGTGACCCTTGTTTTTGAGCAGGCGAACCGTGTCTGGAGAGATTCTATCTTCCAAACGCAGTTCGTCGGGCAGCCATTGGTGATGGAACCGTGGTGCGTTTACGGAGCTTTGAATGTCGAGGCCGAAATCGACCACGCCCATCAGGATGTTGGCGACGGTCGTGATGATGGTCGGGCCGCCTTCGGCGCCAAGCACCAGGTAGAGCTTGCCGTCTTTCAGAACGATGGTTGGCGTCATCGCCGACAGCGGACGCTTGCCTGGGCCGATCGCGTTGGCGGGGCCCTGGATCAGGCCGTAGACGTTGGGGACGCCTTCTTTAGAGGTGAAGTCGTCCATTTCGTCGTTGAGGAGGAAGCCCAGGCCTTCGGCCGTGACGTGGGAGCCGAAAGAATCGTTCAGGGTAGTGGTGACGGCTACTGCGTCGCCTGCTTGATCGACGACCGAGTAGTGGGTCGTATTGCTTGGCTCTTTGACGGGTGCGTTCAGCAAAGGATGAGCGGCAGCGTAGGTTTCCAGTTCGTTGAAGACGGCGGGGCGGCGAAGATCTTTGCTCGGGCTCGCGTGCGCGGGATCGATGGATTCGCGCCATCCGGCGGCGTAGCGCTTGTCGATGAGTTGCGCGACAGGGATTTTTGCGAAGTCGGGGTCGCCGAGGAATTCGGCGCGATCGAAGAACGCGCGACGGAAAGCTTCGGTCGTCAGGTGGATAGCATCGGCGGAGCGGTTGCCGTACTTGTTGAGGTCGTAGCCTTCGAGGATGTTGAGAATCTCAAGCAGGGCGATGCCGCCGGACGAAGGCGGAGGCGCGCTGATGATGTCGTAGTCGCGATAGGTGCCGCGGATCGGCTTGCGGTCTTTTACTTCGTAATTGGCGAGATCGTCGGCGGTGATCAGGCCACCGCCTTTCTGCACTGCGGCTGACAATTCCTTCGCGAGCGCTCCGTGATAGAAGTCGTCGGGATTTTTGGCGATACGCTCGAGCGTGCGCGCCAGATCCGGCTGGCGGAGCACGTCGCCCGTCTGGTAGAGGTTGCCGTCACGCTGGAAGATGCGTTTCGATTCCGGGTAGTGAGTGAGTTCCGGGTCTCGTAGGTCTTCGGCGTCTTCGTAAGTTAGGACGAATCCGTCGCGAGCCAGCTTGATGGCCGGGGCCATGACCTGCGCGAGCGGCAGCTTGCCGTAGGTCTTCTGGGCGAAGGTGAGGCCGGCGACTGACCCTGGCACGGCGATGGCTTTGTATCCGAGAAGGCTGGCGTTCTCGATGACGTTGCCTTGCGCATCGAGGTACATGTTGGCGGTCGCGGCAGCGGGAGCTTTTTCGCGGTAGTCCAGGAAGTGCACGGCGCCGTCGGCCATGCGGATGAGCATGAAGCCTCCTCCGCCCAGGTTGCCGGCTTCCGGAAAGACGACGGCGAGAGCAAAGCCGGTAGCAACAGCGGCGTCGACCGCGTTGCCGCCTGCCTTCATCATGTCGACGCCTGCCTGCGACGCCAATTCGTTCGCGCTCACCACTACGGCGTGGGCGGCGTGGTAAGGGCGGAGGGGAGCGGCCGGGGCGGCGGTCGCGAGCCAGAACAGCAGCGGCAGGATCAGCAGCTTGCGGTGGGTTGGCATGAGTGTGGAAGCCTTGGAGTACGGGACGCTCGCCAAGGCTGACCGTGAATCTTCGAGGCTAGCCCAGCGCGCGAGTGACAGTCAAATCCGGAGGGTCACGCCTTGTGGAGTTTCTTCTCCATGTCTTCGAGCACAATGTTCTTGGTCTCGGGATAGAAGAGCAGCACGATGAAGAATTGCAGCACCATCATGCTCGCGAAAAGTACGAAGGGCGCCGCCTTGGAGTACACGGCAATGATAGGAAAGGTCCAGGAGATGAGGGCGTTCATTACCCAATGTGTGGAACTGCCAAGACTTTGTCCGCGGGCGCGCACGGCGGTGGGGAAGATTTCGCTGAGATAGACCCAGATGACCGCGCCCTGCGAGAAGGCGAACGACGCGATGAAGCCGATGAGCAGCCAGACGAGCAGGGCTTCGTTGTGGCCGCTCCAGAAGATGGCAGCGGCACCAGCCAGGGCGAAAGCCATTCCGACGGAGCCGATGAGGAGAAGAGTGCGACGGCCGACATGGTCGATGATCGACATGGCGATCATGGTGAAGAGCAGGTTGGTGGCGCCGATGGCGACGGCCTGCAGGTCGGAGGAGACTTTGCTGAACCCGGCGCGGGCGAAGATGTCGTTGAGGTAGTAGAGAATCGCGTTGATGCCGGAGAACTGGTTGAAGATGGCGATGGTGAATGCGAGGAACAGGGGTAGACGATACTTCGCCTGAAACAGACGCTCCTGACCTTGTCTCTTCTCCTGCTCGAACGCCTCGTTCATGGCTTGCAATTCGGAATCGATGTTCTCTTCCCCGATGGATTCGAGAACGGAGCGAGCTTCGGCGGTGCGGCCCTTGCGCGCGAGCCAGCGCGGGCTGCGTGGGATCCCGAAGAGCATCAGGAAGAACAGCGCGGCGGGCAGGGCCGAGATGCCAAGTTTCCAGCGCCACTCGGTCGGACCGCCCTGCAGCGAAAGGCCGACGATGTAGTTGGAGAGATAGGCGATCAGAATTCCGGCGACCACGTTGAATTGAAATAATCCGACGAGACGGCCGCGCCATTTGGCGGGCGCGATTTCCGTGATGTACATGGGGCCGAGGACGGAGGAGCCGCCGATGGCGAGGCCTCCGATAAAACGAGAGAACAGGAGCAGGTACCAGCTGGTGGCAAACGCGCAGCCCAGGGCCGAGACCAGATAGAAGATCGCCATCACGCGCAGGCTGTCGCGGCGCCCGTAGCGGTCGCCCGGAATGCTGGCGAGCAACGAACCGAATACGGTTCCCCAGAGCGCGACCGACACGGTGATGCCGAGACCGTTGGCCGAGAGCTGGAACGTAGTAGTCAGCGCGGCCGTGGCGCCGGCGATGACGGCCGTATCGAAACCGAAAAGCAGACCGCCGAGAGCGGCGACCACCGTGCTCTTCACCAGCGTCGTGTTCAGCGCCATGCGCTATCCCCCGCGAGAGGCGCCCCGATGCGAGCGCTTGGATTGCGATAAATGTGTTCAGCTAAAACCAACGAACCCAGGACTCCGGCACGGTGGCCGAGTTCCGGAGGCACCACGTAGGTGTCGATTCCCTCGAGCAGCGCAGACGCATTGATGTAGCCGTTCAGCAAGCCCAACAACTCGTGCCTGATTTTCGGGAACAGCTGCGGCTGCTGCATCACGCCGCCGCCCAGAATCATCCGCTCGGGTGACAGCGTGCACACCCAGTTGGCAAGTCCCAGAGCCAGGTAGTGCGCCTCCAGGTCCCATCCGGGATGATCCGACGGCAATTCATTCGCGGGTACCCCCCAGCGAGCTTTCATAGCTGGACCACTGGCCAGGCCTTCGAGGCAATCCTGGTGGAAGGGACAACCGCCAAGGTACGGATCGGCTTGCAGATCATGCGGAATACGGATGTGTCCCATCTCCGGGTGGAGCAGGCCGTGGATGACTTCGCCGTTGACCATCGCGCCGCCGCCGATGCCGGTGCCCACGGTGAGGTAGAGGACGTCAGCGATGCCGCGACCGGCTCCCCAACGGGCTTCTCCGGCGGCCGCGGCGTTTACGTCGGTGTCGAAACCGACGGGAATGTCGAGGGCCTTTTGCAGGGTTCCGGCGAGGTCAAAGTTCTGCCAGTCCTTCTTGGGAGTGGAGGTGATGAACCCAAAAGTGGGCGATTCAGGATGAAGGTCGATTGGGCCGAATGAGCCGATGCCGACCGCGCTCAGGTGGCCAGCCTTCTGCTCACGGAAGAAGGCGACGACTTTCTCTACGGTGGCGGCGGGCGTGGTGGTGGGAACGGTCGTGAGTTGCAGATCGTCGGGCCCAGTGCCGACGCCGCAAACAAACTTGGTTCCTCCCGCTTCGATGCAACCGAAAAAACTCACGGCAATCCTCGCGACCGGAAAGTCTTGCATACCGGGCCAAGTTATGGGAAGCGATTCTTGGCTTTGGCGAAAAGCAAAAGCTTTGGCCACAGAGGAGACATGGGGAGGCGGACGAAATTGACGGGTGTAATTACGTCGATGAGGGATCAGTGTGTTGCGCGAGAACTTGTGGCTCGCGGCCTCACGCCCGCGTCGCGGGGTGCCGCCCCTACGGGGCTTGTGCTTTTTGACGGCCTTACCCAGCGCTTACGCGCTGGGCTATCTTCTACCGCCGCTGCGCGGCTCGCCGACGCTTGGCTGGTTGCTCCTTCCCGAAAAATAGCCGAATTTGGATCACCGCTTGCTGCGCTTTGCCCTGGTTGAGTGCTTTGCAGGGTTCTTTGTGTCTGTTTTTCGGCTTGTCGTATGCGTCTTCTTCTTAGGCTTGGGAGCTTTCGCCGCGACCATCGTGTAGGACTGCTGGATGAGGTCTTCGAGTTCGCTGTCGGAGACGGCGTCGAGACGGTCGAGCATCACCCACTTGTAGCGGCCAACGTACGGGGCCGGGCGGATGTCCTCGCGCTCGATGAGTTCGGCGAAGACCTCGGGAGAGCACTTGAAGCATAGCCGTGGATTATCGAGGCCGAGCATGGCGAAGATTTTGCCTGCGACTTTGAAGCAGAGGTCGTCGCCCCACTGCAGTTTCTCGGTAGTTCGCGGAAATGCGAGGCAGTAGGCGCGAATGGAGTCGATGTTCATGGAAAACAGTCGCTAGTCTCTAGTCGTCAGCCGTCAGCCGTCAGCCGGCTTGGATGGTCGCTGACGGCTTTTTTACCATAGAGGAGCGATCCAGCTGTGAGCTTCGAGCTACGAGCCGCGAGCAAACAGTTCAGTGATAGGTTCGCTCGCAGCTCGAAGCTCGTGGCGCGAAGCTTATCAATTCCGTGCGTCCCCTACGAACTGTCCCAGCGCTTGATCACGGTTGCCTTGCTGTAGGCGATTCGAAAACCAAGCCGATTGCAATTGCGCTCGGAGGTGGTGCCTCCGCGTGTAACGACTACCGCTAACTCGCAACCGGCTTCGGCCGCCGCTTTCATTCGGGTGCGCAGCAAGGCTGTCTGAATTCCGCGACCGCGAAATTCGGGCAGCGTGCCCGCGCCGAACAACGCAAACACCCGATGTTCGGGAATGATGCGTCCGGCGGCGGCGGCGATGGGGACGCCGTCGGCGGTCGCGATGAAGGTGAGGCACTCCGGAAAGTGAAATAACGGAGCGAGCATGTCGGCGAAGTCGGCAGGCGCATTTTCTTTGTCGAAGAAACAGCGCGTGAGGAGATCGGAGAAGACAGCTGCTTCGGCCGGATTGCTGCGGCGAATCTCGATTCCCTTTGGTATCTCGAACTTCTCCTGCGAATCGATTGGGCGATACAGGACGTTGTTGAGTTCGAGCATGCTGTAGCCGCGGCCACTTACCAGTTCGAGCACGCTGGGATCGGTGAGCGGACAGATGTCGAGCTGCGCTGGGGCGTTGTGGGAACGGTAGAAAGCCTCGAGGCGGTCGAGATCGGCGGCAGTGACTGGCCCGTCGAAACCTAAGCCGGCCGCGTGGCCGATGGGGGAATTCAGTCCGGCGAACATCATGTGTCCGCCGCAGATGGGGGCGAAGTCGGCACCGATTTCCGGGCGAAGCTTTTGCAGCATGCGAGCGCAATCGACTTGCGGAATTTCTTCCGCCGATTCCAGTCGGCGGGCGAATGCCTGATCGACAAATTGCATTTGGAGAAATCCTCTCTTCGTTTTAACCATGGTAAGCAGAGTCGTGGCCGGGGAGCGCAGTGCTCCCACGCAAACTGGCGGGCAAGAGTGCCCGCACCACACGAGAGGCCAAATTAGCGAACGGCAGTCATAGGCAAGGTGGATAGGTTACCACGGGGCGACGGCTATTGCGTGGCCCAGGCAAAAAGCTTTTAAACGCAGAGGGCACGGAGAACTGCCGCAGAGGGCGCGGAGAAGAGCTTTTAATCGCGAAGGTCGCGAAGAAAATCCGCTAAGGACGCTAAGGGCACGTGAGATTGGTGGGATGGGATGAGTGGCCGCAGGGCTTTGGTTTTACGACTTGCGGTCACTTTTTTACGCTTGAGATCGGTGTTTGTTCGCGGTTGTTTAGCGGCAGGTGACGTTGCTGCCTTCTACACCTGTTCCCGCGCTTCGCCCAACGTCACATTGACGTCCATCTTCTGCTTGCCTCGGTAGATTGTGACTTTCACCGCGTCGCCGGCACGATGGGCGTTCATGACCTGCGCCAGGTCTTGCTGGTCCTGGACGTTTTCGCCGTCGATGGCGACGATCAGGTCTCCGCCCAGCATGATCGGGATGTTCCCGAGATAGGCGCGCTCGCTTCCTCCGCGCAGGCCCGCATGTTCGGCGGCGCCGCCCGCTTGAACCTTGACGATGAGCAAGCCGAAATCGACCGGCAAGCCTACTTGTTCGGCAAGTTCGGGGCCGATCGGGATGGTGGCGACGCCTAGCGCCGGACGCCGCACGCGTCCGAGCGTGACCAGGTCGTTCAGCACGGCTTTGGCGGTGTTGATGGGAATAGCGAAGCCGATGCCGGCGTTCTGGCCGACGCTGGAGAGGATCATGGTGTTGATGCCGATGACCTCGCCGTGGCCGTTCATCAGCGGGCCGCCGGAGTTGCCGGGGTTGATGGCGGCGTCGGTCTGGATGGCTTCGTCGATGGTCGCGCCGTTCGGCTCTTTCACGGGGCGGATGGAGCTGACAATGCCGCGCGTCATGGTGCCGGCGAGGCCGAAGGGGTTGCCGATGGCGTAGACCTTCTGGCCGACTTGCAGGTTGCGCGAGTCGCCAAGCACGGCCGGGGTAAGGCTGGGGGCTTCAATCTTGATGATGGCCAGGTCGTGCGGCGGGTCAGTGCCGACTACCGTGGCACGGAATTTCTTGCGGTTGTGCATCGTGACTTCCACCTGGCGCGCGTCGGCGATCACGTGGTAGTTGGTGAGGATGTGTCCTTCTTTGTCGATGACGAAGCCGGAGCCCTGTCCTTCCTGGGGCACGAGTCCGTAGAAGAAGTCGAACGTGACGGCCTTGGACGTGATGTTGACGACCGACGGGATGTTCTTGCGGTAGACGAGGATGTTGTTCTGCTCTTCGGCGTCGAGCGGCTCGCTGCCCGCGGCCTCGGTAATTTCTAGTTTATTGGGACGGCTGATCAGGTTGGTCAGGTGGAGCGGCGACGACCTCCAGGTCGTAAAGTAAAAAAACGCTCCCGCCAGCAAAATTGCCAGGACGATGGGCCGCAATAGCTTCATAGGTGTGTCACCAGCATGTAGACCGGATGGTTGTGGTTGTCACTCTGATTCTATCCAAAATAGGCCGTCGCCATCGTGACTTGGTGTAACCCGGCGCCAGGGGATGTGGCCGCTTTAAGTGATACGGGGATGAAGCCGGCCTGGTTCTCGGGAAGGGGGCGATGGTCCGAGCCTGCGTTGGCGGCTTGAGGCCGCATTGGTAGCCAGGCAGCCAATCGTGCCCGGCTGTCTCATTGCAATGAACGGTTTGGGATGAGATCAGGGTGAAACTGGGCGAATCGCGATGGCAACTATTGCCGACAAAGCATCTCAGCCCGCTCGCCGTGTCGGTCGATTTTCATGCGTATCTTGCTGCGCGTTCCCGGCCGTCGAGGAGGGTGTCTTCAATGGTAGAGTCGCGTGAACTTTCGTACCGGAACCGTTGGATTCGATAACCAGATCGCCGTGAAAATGGCGCACGCGCTCGCGCATCCCTCTGATTCCCACACCTGTGCCGTGGGCCTGAATCTCGGCTAGCCGTTCCGGGGACATTCCCCTGCCTTGGTCTTCAACATCGACGTGAACATTCTTTTTATCGCGCACAATTCGAATCACTGCGGTCTTGCTTCCGGAGTGGCGATGAATGTTGGTCAAGCCCTCCTGCACAAGCCGGAAAACCAGCAATTCCATTTCGGACGGAAGTCTTCCGAAGTGATCCGGCACCTGCAGGTCAATCGCTAAACTGTTGCGCTCCGCAAGACCCTGCACATACCAGCTCAGTGCGGAAGAAATACCACTTTCATCCAGCATCGGTGGATGCAAAAGATAAGAGGTCGTACGTATTTCTCGGGACAGATGCTGGACTAACTCTTCGGCGTATTGGACATCTTTAGGAAGTTGAGCAGGATTTTTCTTAGCGACTTCGCTGATCTGCGCGAGCTGCATACCCAGCGCCGCCAACGTCTGTCCCGCGCTATCGTGGAGCTCCCGTGCTATGTGCCGCCGTTCGTCGTCTTGAGACGCCAAAAGTCGGCCTGAAAGGTCACGCAGGTCCGAGTTTCGTCTTTCCAGCTCCTGAGTTCGGAACTGCACTTGCGTATCGAGTGCGGCTGCCAAGGTTCGATAACGTTCTTCGCTTTCCCGCAACTCCCGCTCTATTCGTTTGCGTAGCGTAATGTCGCGGGCGATTTTCGACGCTCCGAGAACCTTACCGCTGGCGTCCCGGAGAGGCGAAATCGCGAGCGAAATGTCGAGCAAGGTCCCATCTTTACGCACACGAACGGTGTCGAAGTGTTCGATGGATTCGCCTTGGCTGATTCGTTCAATAATGACCACTTCTTCGTTTCTACGATCGATCGGGATGATCAACGAAATGTGTTGGCCTAACGCTTCGCTGGCGGCGTAGCCAAACAACCGCTCTGCACCTGCGTTCCAACTGGTTATGACGCCGTCGAGCGTCTTACTGATGATTGCATCATCCGATGAGTCCACGATGGCGGCAAGCAAACTGACGGCTTTATCTGCTTTGAGGCGCAGGGCGGGCAACTCATCCAAGAGCGACTGGCTGATGCTATTGCGGGCCTCCGGGTCGTTGAGGATGCATTCCGCCAACGCTTCATGGGTCGCCAGTAGTTTGTCGATGTCGTCTTCGAAGGCAAGCTCAGGATGGGTTTCAGTCCAATAATGTGCTGCCCTGACAAACGCCAGGAACAACAGCAAGTATTGAAGACGAGCTGGCCCAAAAAGCCGCGCCAGCGCGTCCAGACATAACAAATAGTCAGAGCTCTTTAGGAACACATGCGCTGCCAGCACAAAGATGGCATCTTCCATCTGCGCGTCAGCCATCGGCATCTCAACGATCGGGGAGGGGCAGGCTGCGCACAGTGCCAAACGAGACTGAAGTTCCTGCCCTCGGGGAAAGGGGCGTTGCAAGAGTCTAACTACGTCTGTGACACTCTCCGCACGTACAGTCGGATCACCAGCGGGATGGCCCAGTCCTACCAGGAAGCCAACATGACGAGCAACGCAGTAGCGGACGGCGCAAAACCGCGACAGGTGGACGAACAGACGTTCCTTAAATACGGAGGGTAGAGGATTGTCGAGGTAGGCAGCCTGTGCGAAGCCCCACAGTTTCTCGATGATCTCAGGAGTTTCAGACGCGAGACGGAAGAAATTGGGAAGGACCCCGAATCGCTCCTCTATTCGCTTCTCAAGTTCCGACATGGCACCGCCAGGCCGATTATATGCTCAGTTGGGCCCAGTGACGGTTGTGTAGCGGCTTTCCAAGAAGCGGGCGGGCTTGTCTTCGGCCTTTTGCGAGTGCACCTACGTGTCAGGAAAAACAGCTTAAGTGCCCGGATTCCTGGGGGCGCGTCAATTCTCATGTAACTTTTGTGCTGCTTCTTGCTTCAAGGTGGCGTAAAGCTCTCGGATCTGTGCTTCGGTGGCATCGAGCGAACCTGAGTTGTCGATGACGTAGTCGGCTCGCTGGATCTTCACGGAATCCGGGAGCTGGGCGGACATTCGGCGAACGACTTCGCGGCGGGCGGCTTCGACGTCGATCTTAAGGCGCTGAGCATAGCGCTGCACGCGTTGTTCTTCGGAGCAGGTCACTACGATCAGGCGGTCGAAGCGGTCGGCGGTGCCGGCTTCGAGAATCAGCGCGGCTTCGACTACGGCGATCCCGCGCGGATCGCGTCGGCCTTCGGCTTCCATCCATTCGTCTTCGTGGCGGATGACGGCCGGGTGGACGATGGCGTTCAGTTCGCCGATTCGCGTGGCTCCTGTTTGATCTGGGCTGAAGGCGGCTTCCGCAAGCTTCGGGCGGTTGACGCTGCCGTCGGGATTCAGGATGGTGCGGCCGAAGTGGCGCACGACTTCTTCGTAGACGGGCCGGCCGGGCTGCATGAGTTCGTGGGCGATGTGGTCGGCCTGGATGAGGCGCGCCCCTCGCGCCACGAGCATCTCGCCGACAATGGATTTGCCGCTGGCGATCCCGCCGGTTAGGCCGACTTTTAGCAGAGGCGCCTCGCTGAGAGTTCCAAGACCTGTTCACCACAGAGACAAAGAGGCACAGAGGAAGGCTGGGGGCGAACGCTCTCGTGATTGAGGCTGGTGGAGTTCATGGCAGCAGAAATTCCCTGGAAATGATGTGTTCGGTCTTCTCTGTGTCTCTGTGACTCTGTGGTGAAAAAACTCTCTATCCGATCGTAACCGCAGTTCCGCGCCGCAGCTTTGCTGCTCTCACTGTGTTTGCCATCAACATCGCGATGGTAAGCGGTCCCACGCCACCCGGCACCGGCGTAATCGCTCCCGCAATTTCGGCGACTTCGGGGTGGACGTCTCCTACGAGCGTCGATCCATTCTTCGCAAACGCCTGCTCGCGCTTTTCGTTGCCCTTGAAGAACCGATCAAACTCCGCGCGGTCGGTGACTTTGTTCATGCCGACATCGATGACCGTGGCGCCCGGGCGCACGAAGTCGCGGGTAATCATTCCGGCGCGGCCGATGGCGGCCACCAGGATGTCGGCGCGGCGGCAGACGGCCGGCAGGTCGGGCGTCTTCGAATGGCAGACTGTCACAGTGGCGTTCGCGTTCAGCAGCAGCATTGCCATGGGCTTGCCGACGATGTCACTGCGGCCCACGACCACGGCCTCTTTGCCGGCGACTTCGATGCGGGAGCGGCGCAGCATTTCCATCACGCCGCCTGGAGTACACGGAACCAGACCGGGGCGCTGCGTGGAGAGGAAGCCGACGTTCATGGGATGGAAGCCGTCGACGTCTTTCGCCGGATCAACCGCTAGCAAGATTTTCTTGGCGTCCACCTGTGGCGGAAGCGGCAGTTGCACGAGGATGCCGTCGATTTCGTCGCGGCGGTTCAGGTCTTCGACCAATGCCAGAAGTTCGTCGGTGGTGGCAGTATTGGGAGGAGTGTGCTTTTCGCTATAGAGTCCGACTTCTTCGGAACTCTTCACCTTGCCACGAACGTAGATTTCCGAGGCAGGATTGTGGCCTACCAATACGACAGCCAAGCCGGGGCGCATGCCGGACTCGGCCAGCACTCTTGCTTCGGCGGCTACCTCTGCGCGAATCTCGCTTGCGATTTTGGTGCCGTCAAGAATGGTGGCCGCCATCAAGTCTCCTCATTATTTCGCGTCCAATTCTAAACCTCGAAAATCATTCACCACAGGGGACACAGAGGTACACGGAGGAAAGCGGCGATCAAGATCGGGACTGGGTTAGCCTCTCGACCCTGAAAATGTCTCGAGGACGTACAGAAATTCTGTTTTGCTTTTTCTGTGTCTCTGTGACTCTGTGGTGAAAAACGTTCTGAATCATCGTACAATCGCTCCCGTCATGATTCCCCAAGACCTCCTCGATCTGGTGGTTTGTCCGGCGTGCAAAAGCGACCTGGAAGTGAAGACGAATCCAGAGGCGCTGAAGTGCACGGCCTGCCGGCGCGTGTATCCGGTGCGCGACGGGCTGCCGGTTCTGTTGATTGAAGAGGCCACGATCGATCCCGCCTGAAAAACCCGCACCCCCCACTAATGGGCGATTTGCCGCAAAATGAACGGGAATCGCCGCTTTCCGTCCTGAAACGACAGCTTGTGTCACTCTGCGAACAGTACAACTCGTACTCAGGGACTGGGTACCGTCGTAAGGGTTGCCCGCAACTCCCAACTTTTATTGGGGTTAAAGAAACCAGAAAGCTTTCTTGTACGTATATGGAACTAGAGGGCGATTGCGGCACGGAAATTGCATGCAACATTTCCAGTAGCCGCTGAGTCTAATGGGTACAGGGAAGTTGACCGAAGGTCGGAGGTGAGGACGGCCATGAAAGAAAGATTTACAAACACGGAGCTGGCGTCGCTGAGAAGCGATCTCCTGCAGGGCGGGATGATCGATTCCAGAGAGGCTGCCGAGCTCTTGCAGGTGTTCCTGATGGGCCGCGGCTACGGAGTGTCTCCGCAGGCGGCTCTGGATGCAGCCGGTCGGGTGGAAATGGCCGGATGCTCTTTGCCGGTTCTGCAGTTGGAGTTGGAGAATCTGGCACTGGTCATGTAGTTCAGCCTTGGGAAGAGGTGACTTCTCAAGCTCGGGCCCAAGTAAGCGGTGACAAAAATCGAGTTTTACAAGATCTGACCCTAATCCCGAAAATCGGGAGTTGTGATCAGAATCCGAAAGCCGGGTCAACCAGCCCGGCTTTTGCTTTTGAGCTGCGAGCCTCGAGCTACGAGCTTTGAGCCGTCAGGTCTATGGAGCGACGGGCGTCCTCGCCCGTCGGGATTTGGGTCGAAAGTTCTTATTTCTGTTCGTTTTCCAAATCACAATTTTAGACACTGCGGGGTAGTGGATCGCGGCTGCGCAGCGACGACGGGCGGGGACGCCCGTCGCTCCATCGTTCTTAGTTTGCTCGAAGCTCGTGCTCAGTTGGCTCGAAGCTCGCAGCCCGTAGCTCGCAGCCCGCTCACTCGTATCTGAGGCTCTCGACCGGATCGAGTTGCGCTGCCCGGGTGGCTGGCAAAGTGCCGAAAATTATGCCTACCAGCGACGAAACGACGATCGCGATGATGGCCGAGAGGCCGGAGATCGGGATGCGGTAGGCGGTCAGGAAGCGGACCGAGAACGGGATCGCCAGGCCGATCACGATGCCGGCGATGCCTCCGACGAGCGAAATCAGCATGGCTTCGGCCAGGAACTGGAATCGGATCTCGCGGTTGGTGGCACCGATGGCTTTGCGGATGCCGATCTCGCGGATGCGGGAACTCACCGTCGCCAGCATGATGTTCATGATGCCGATGCCGCTGACCAGCAGGGTGACCGCCGCGATCAGCAGCAGGCCGAAGGTTAGGGCGTTGGCGATCTTGTCCCAGACCGAGAGCAACTGCGTCAGGTTGCTGACCGTGTAAA
This sequence comes from uncultured Acidobacteriota bacterium, assembly GCA_963745435.1. GTDB lineage: Bacteria > Acidobacteriota > Terriglobia > Terriglobales > Acidobacteriaceae > Gp1-AA133. The sequence continues at coordinate 400,353 of CAVUXK010000021.1, forward strand.
CGGATTCAGGACGGTGGCGCGCCCCGATGACGTGCTGGATCTGGGTGGTGGCCGAGACGACGTCGTCGGGGCTGGCGACCGTGAAGAAGATCTGCTTCACGGCGGCGGTTTCGGTGAAGTAACGGCTCACCGTGGAAGGGATCACCATGGTGTAGTCCTGCACTTCGGACTGGCCGAAGGTGTCCACGCCTTCCTTGAAAGTGCCAACCACCGTGAAGGGCAATCCGTTCAACTTGATGACCTGGCCGACGGCGGCGTCGACTGAACCATAGAGTTCCTCGGCCATCTTTTGGGTTAGCACGCCGACCTTGTTGCGGGAGGTTGAGTCCTCGCCGTCGAAAAATCTGCCCGAAAGAACAATCAGATTGCGCACGCGCTGGTACTCGGGCGCGGCTCCCATGACGGTGATGTCTTTTTCTTTGCCCGAACCGGCGGCGATCCGTTCGCTCAGCACGATGAGCGGCGAGGCGTAGGTGACGCTGGGAACCTGTTCCTGGACGGCACGCATGTCGTCGACGGTGAGGGGATCGGAGGCGCTGGCGGTGATGCGCTGGGCGCCACCGGAATACTCGACGTAAATCATGTTGGCGCCGATCGACTGGATCAGGCGCTGCACGTATTGCTTGCCGGTCATGCCGATGGTGACGACCAGAATCAGGGAAGCCGTACCGATGACCATGCCCAGCGCCGTGAGGGCGAAGCGAACTTTGTTGCTGATAAAGGTCTCATACGCGAAGCTCATGACCTCGTTCAGCCGGATCGTGCTGCGTCGCAAGGGTGGGCCGATCTGGCTGCGGAAAGGCTGCCGAGTGGGGGGCTTGCACTCGGGAGCCGGGGGCTGCGGTTGGTTGGGGTGGTCGCCATTTCTTTTCGTTAGATGCTACTCCTCGGGGCGGGTGGCAGACCAGTAATGGCGCTACAGGAGAGATCCCGTGCGGTGCTTGAGTGGCGCGCAGGAATGCATAGGTCCTTCGCTGCGCTCAGGATGACAATTTAAGGAAAGTTACGGGACACGGCAGACCAACAGCGCAGAGTTTTCGTAGGGGCACTCCATCCCTTCGCGGGCCGGACGCTCGATCAGAACCCATTTGATCCCGAAGCGAGTTTTCAGGCGTTCGTAATCCGTCGGCGTGAAATGCTCCCAGCCACCTTGGGCTTCGACTTCTTCGAGCCAGCGGGTGGAGAGGCGCGGGACTTGTGTTGCGACCGCCGAGTCTTTCACTGCATCGGCCAGCACGCTGCGTTCTGCCAGGGCGCGGAAGCTGTGGTAGTCGTTGCCGGGACGGCGCATATAGTCGGGGCCCGCGGCGAAATAGGCGTCGGGCGGCGTGTTCTCGCGGATCCATGTAAAAGCCTGCAGCCACGGATTCTTAGGAGTTGATCCGGGCCATTCGAGGTGCGCGGAACTCGGGTAGGTCTCGCGCTGGGCGTAGAACATTCCGGCAGCAAGCGGGACAAACACCACTAGCCAACGCAACCAGTGATTGCGCAGAAATTTCTGGCCGAGCAGTCCGCCGCTCAGGATGATGAAGATCAAGTAGAAGAGATGGAGATAGCGCATGGGCTGCAGCGGGCGGATGCGCTCGAGACTCTGCGGGAGCATGAGCGCGATCGCGACTATCAACTGGAAGGCCCCGAACATCATCAGACGCGAGGTCACGTAAACCAGCGTTCTGGCCCTGTCGCGTTGGCCGATCCGGCGAAACCACCACAGAATCGCGAAGGGAGCGAAGACGCCGAGCCAGTCGTACCACTCCCAGCGCCCGAGAAAGTAGTAGTCGCGGGTATTGGCCGCGACGCGCCAGGCGGGGGACGTCGGCTCGAAGATCCATCCGAGCGGCGCCAGCAGCCAGAACCGCGGGCTTGGCTTCGTGGCAGCGGCTGCGCCATACCAGAAAGATGCAGAACGAGATTCCGAACGTCGCCATGATCGGATGAAGCAACGCGGCGAGCAGGAGCAGCAGGACCGACAGCACGTACTTACGATCCAAGGTCGCAACGATCGCAGCCAGGATCGCGGCAGTCGCCATGGCGCGCGGATGGAGATTCTGATCGACGATGTAGAGCGCGCTTCCGGCCACTGGCAAGGTCAGCAGCGCCGCGACCAGCGTGGTTGACGCCCATTGCGCACACGTCTCGGGGAAACAATCTCCGGCTCAGTCGCCAGCAACCCAGCAGCACCAGAAAGATCGTGAGATAGTGCCAGGCGAAAATCACCCAGCCCAAGGGCGCGTGCGTGAGGCGGACTGACGCGGCCACGACCTTGTCGAAGATCGTCGCCTGCAACTGGACCGCGAAGAAATCGGAATCGTGCGGATACAGCGCCGGGTTTAAGTCGCGCTTGATCGCGGAAAGGTAAACACCGTCGTCCTCAGCGCCGGGATGGTATCCGGCGATCAGCAGGCCGCAAGCGGCGAGAACCGCTAGAATTAGAGCGTTCCTGAGTATGGGATAGTTTTTCAAGCGCTGAGATCTTAGAATCGAGCTACATGTCCTTGCATGCCGTAAAGCTTACGGCAGAAGAGATCGAATCTCCTGCTGACAATAAGGATGCCCCTGCCTCGGAAGCCCCGAGGGCGGTGGCGAAGCTTGCGCTCGTGGTGCCTACGCTGCGCGAGGCGGATAACATTCGCACGGTGCTTGACCGCATTCGTCAAAGCCTGGACCCGCTGGGCTTCGCTTACGAAATTCTGGTGGTGGACGACGACAGCGGCGACGGAATCGAGTCCATCGTACAGGAAATTTCCCGCGACGATTCGCGTGTGCGCCTGTTGGTGCGCAAAGGCGAACGCGGACTGGGCGGCGCTGTGCTCTACGGCTGGAAGCACACCGACGCGGAAGTGCTGGGCGTGATTGACGCGGATCTGCAGCATCCGCCGGAATTGCTGCCGCGCTTGTGGAGAGCGATGGATGCGGGACGTGACGTGGTGCTCGCCAGTCGCTACGCACCCGAGGGCGGCCTCGACAACTGGCATCCGGCGCGGCATTTGCTTTCGCGGATGGCGATCTGGCTGACTTACCCGCTGCAGAAGCGCGAGATTCACGTCGAGGATCCGATGGCCGGGTTCTTCATGGTGCGGCGTTCGTGTTTGAAAGATATCGAACTGCACAATCGCGGGTTCAAGATTCTGCTGGAGATTCTGGTGCGCGGGAATGTGCGCTCGGTGAGCGAGGTTCCGTTTACGTTCGGTCCGCGACGGGCGGGGACTAGCAAGGCCAGCATTCGCGTCGGACTGGATTATTTTGGGTTGCTATTCCGGCTCTGGCGAGAACGCTAGACGCCTCTGCGAGGGCGGGACGCCCTCACGACTGCCGGCGAGACGCCGGCGCTACGACAGACCCTGCGAATGTTCCGAACACGTTTCAAAAAAGAGATCGTCTGCGAGTTTCTTGCCTCCCGTGCGCTCGGGGAAAAAGCAAAAAGTCATTGTGCTGTGCGACGGGATGCCGTCGATTCCCCGCAAGCAGGGGCTGTCGGAGTTTCTCGCGGCGAAAGGCTACTGGGTGTTTTATCCGCGGTATCGCGGGGCTTGGGAAAGTGACGGGGAGTTTCTCAAGACGTCGCCGCATCTCGACATTCTCGACGTAATCGATGAATTGCCCAAGGGCGTGCGCGACCTCACGTTCGGGAAAAAGTTCGCACTTAAACCCGATGAAATTTACGTGATTGGCGGAAGTTTTGGCGGGGCGGCGGCTGTGCTGGCTTCGTTGGATCCCCGGGTAAAGAAGACGATCGCGAACTGCCCTGCCGTGGATTGGAGAATCTTGAAGGCCTCGGAGAAGGCTGAGACATCGAATCCCAGCTACGCGGCTTACATTCGCGAGGCCTGGGGGCGCGCTTACCGGCTTTCCGACCGCAACTGGAAAAAGCTGCACAACGGCACGTTCTACAACCCGGCGCACCACATTGACGAGATCGATCCCGCGAAGGTCATGATGTTTCATGCCAAGGATGATCCGTATATTCCGTATCGATCGGTGGTACGTTTCGCGGAGAAGACCGGGATCAAGCTGAACCTGTTGCAGCGCGGCGGACATATTTCTACCGATGGGACTGTTCGGAAGTATTGGCCGAAGATCCGGAAGTTTTTTGAGGGATGAAGCCAGCTACCAGCTATCTTCCATCAGCTATCAGCTGATTACGCGGTTCTCTTCCCCACTCCGGGCGCGTAGTACGTCATACCGTTCGTTTCCAACTTGCGGCCCTTTGGGCTAAAGATCCGGAAGCGGCCTAGCCCCCATTTCTGCAAGGCAAACTGCATCGTAGTCAGCAGGACGCCCAATCCGTAGGTGACGCTGCGCCGGAAGTTGATGGATGAGGCTTCTTCGAAATACTTCGTCGGGCACGAGACTTCTCCGATGCGAAAACCGAAGTGCACACACTGCGCCAGCATCTGGTTGTCGAAGACGAAGTCGTCGGAGTTTTCGATCAGTGGCAGGTCGGTGAGGACTTTTCGGCTGAAGCAGCGATAGCCGGTGTGGTACTCGGAGAGTTTCACGCCCAGGAAAAGATTCTCGAAAGCCGTCAGCAGGCGGTTGAAGACGTACTTGTAAAACGGCATGCCACCGCGCAGTGCCGTACCGCCGATGATGCGCGAGCCGAGAACGGTGTCGTAGACCTCGTAGGCGACCATGCTGGCCATCGCGGTTACGAGCAGCGGGGTGTACTGATAGTCGGGGTGCAGCATGATCACGACATCCGCGCCCGCGCTGAGGGCCTCGCGATAACAGGTCTGCTGGTTGCGGCCGTATCCGTAGTTGCGATCGTGAACGAAGACTTGCAGGCCCAGCTTGTGGGCCAGCTCGACTGTACGGTCCGTGGAGTGGTCGTCGACCAGGATGGTGGCGTCGACGACTTCGGGAATCTCGCGGACGGTCGCTTCCAGCGTCTTTTCGGCGTTGTAGGCCGGTAGCACGATCGCGATTCGTTTGCCGTTAATCATTGGTTCAGCTTCATCTTACATTGGGAGTTCGGCCGGAGAAAGTACTCGTCGACGCGCAAAATCTTAAAACGCAGAGAACGCAGAGAAGAGCCGCAGAGGGCGCAGAGGGAGGCCAGGCGCCGCTTCACCGTGGCTGACTTCTGTTTTCCGCGTACAATCGTTCATCTTTTCATTCGCGATGTGGGGGCTGGGGATTGCCGGTGATCGATCCAGTCGAGGGCGCTGTGGCTCCTCGAAGCTCTTCTTTCGCGCCCACCGCGGTCGCTCACGCTGCGTTTATTCCTACCGGAATCGTTACCGTGCTACTGGGACCGGTACTGCCCGCGCTTTCTGCGCGCTGGCTGCTTAACGATGCGCAGGCGGGCGAGTTCTTCACGGCGCAGTTTCTGGCTTCGATTTTCGGCGTGGCGCTCTCGGGCGTGCTGGTGCCGAAAGGCGGATACCGGCTCGCCATGATTGTTGGCCTGGTATTCATGGCGGTGGGCGTTGGATTCCTGCCGCTGGGCTCGCACTTTGTCGGGCTGGCAGGCGTCGCTTGTTACGGTGTCGGAATTGGCTTGACGATTCCTACTTGCAATCTGCTGGTGGCGGAAGTGAACCCTGGGAACCGCGCCTCGGCCTTGTCGTTGCTGAACTTTACGTGGACGGTGGGTGCCGTGGCTTGCCCGTTTCTGCTGGCGCCCTTTCAGCGTGTGGGCAGGGTCTCGACTTTCTTCTATGTGGTGGCCGCGTTCGTTTTTCTGGTTGCGTTGTCTCTGGCGTGGGTAAACCTGCCGAAGGGCCACGCCTGCTTCGAAGGATTCCCGCGAATCGTCCACGCCGTTGTTGCGCGTGCTCGCGATGCCGACCGCGATTGTGTTGGGCGTTTTGTTTTTCGTTTACGTGGGGACGGAGAACTCGGTGGGCGGCTGGGTGGCGTCGTACGCGAAAAGAGTGATGGAGCACCCGGGCACGATCTGGGTGACCACGCCCTCTTACTTCTATGGAGGCCTGCTCGCGGGGCGCGCTTTGGCGCCGGTATTTATGCGAAAGATTTCCGAGGTGCTGCTGGTGCGCTTGAGCGTGACGACCGCGCTGCTGGGGTTGACGGCGTTGCTGGCAGTTCACTCGATGGTCTTGGTGCTGGCGAGCGCGGCCATCATCGGGCTTGGCCTGGCGGCGATTTATCCGATTACGATTTCGCTTCTGACGAATTGCTTCGGACCGAGGGCGACGCGCGTTGGCAGCGTCATGTTCATGCTGGCAAGTTTTGGCGCCGCCTGCATGCCGTGGCTGGTGGGAGTGACGTCGACCGAGATGTCGAGTTTGAAGTTCGGATTGTCGATCCCGCTGCTCGGGTGCGCGCTGATGCTGGTGCTTTACCTGCGGGATTGGAACAAAGCGATGGTGTTTCACGGCGGTGTGCCGACGAAGATTGCCACGCATCAATCCAGGCCGACTTGATACAATATTGAGCAGCAAGACGGCGGGCACGTCGCCGTAATTTCCCGAAGCGCAATCCACGAAGATGCCGGAACCGAAAACATTATTTGAGAAAGTCTGGGAGGCCCACCTGGTCAGCGAACCGACCGGTCGGTCGTCAATCATCTACATCGACCTCCACCTGGTCCACGAAGTCACTTCCCCTCAAGCATTTGACGGCCTTCGGGCGGCGGGACGACCGGTGCGCCAGCCACTACGAACTGTGGCTACGGTCGACCACAACGTGCCCACCGAACCGCGCGGCACACCCATCACCGACCCTATTGCGGCGCGGCAGATCGAGGCGCTTCAGAAGAACTGCAAGGAATTCGGTGTGCGCCTGTTCGACATGGATTCGCCGGAGCAAGGCATCGTGCACGTCATCGGGCCAGAGCTGGGGCTGACGCAGCCGGGCATGACGATCGTGTGCGGCGACAGCCACACCAGCACGCACGGCGCGTTCGGATCGCTCGCGTTTGGGATTGGGACTTCGGAAGTGGAGCACGTGCTGGCGACGCAGTGCCTGCCGCAACGCAAGCCGAAGACGATGAAGATCGAAGTCAGCGGGCGACTTCCCGAAGGAGTGACGGCGAAGGATCTCGCGCTGGGCGTGATCGGCAAGATCGGCACCGATGGCGCGACGGGATACGTCATCGAGTATGCCGGCGAAGTCGTGCGCGGGCTCAGCATGGAAGCGCGCATGACGCTGTGCAACATGAGCATCGAGGCGGGAGCACGGGCCGCGATGGTTGCGCCCGACGAAACGACGTTCGCATACGTCAAGGGAAGGCGATTCGCTCCGCAAGGCGATGCGTGGGAACAAGTCGGTAGCGTATTGGAAGACGCTGACTTCGGATGCGGGCGCGCGGTTCGACAAAGTCCTGAACATTGATGCGGCGACGCTCGCGCCGTTCGTGACGTGGGGAACGAATCCGGGCATGGTGGTGCAGGTCACCGAGCGCGTGCCGGAGTTGAACGGCGGCAGCGACGCCGACCGGCGCGCGACCGAGCAAGCGCTGCAGTACATGGACCTGAAGCCGGGGACGCCGATTGAGGAGATTGCTGTCGATCGCGTGTTCATCGGCTCGTGCACCAACTCGCGCCTGGAAGATTTGCGCGCGGCGGCGCGGGTGGCGAAGGGCTATCGAGTGAATCCGAAGGTACGCGCGATGGTGGTTCCGGGATCGCAGGCCATAAAACAGGCAGCAGAAAAAGAAGGTCTGCAGCGGATCTTTCAGGAGGCCGGGTTCGAGTGGCGCGAGTCGGGCTGCTCGATGTGCCTGGGAATGAATCCCGACATCCTGCAGCCCGGCGAGCGGTGCGCCTCTACGAGCAATCGGAATTTCGAAGGCCGGCAGGGGCGCGGCGGGCGCACGCACCTGGTCAGCCCGATGATGGCAGCGGCAGCCGCGATTTCAGGACATTTCACGGATATACGGAAGTGGAAGTTTCAGTAGCGCCGGCATCTTGCCGGCAGTCGCGAGGGCATCTTGCCCTCGCCGCGGCGGGCGAGACGCCCGCCGGACTGCCGCCGGGACGGCGGCGCTACGGTCGCGCTGAATACAGTGCTGAGTGACCTTTAGGCTAGCAAAGGATCTCGTGTGAAACCATTTCGTGTACACAAAGGCCGCGTGGCGCCGCTGGATCGGGTCAATGTCGACACCGATCAGATCATTCCCAAGCAATTCCTCAAGCGCATTGAGCGAACGGGTTTTGGGGAATTTCTCTTTTACGACTGGAGAAAGTCCGCGACGGGTACAGAGCCTTTTGTGCTGGACCATCCGCGCTACAAGCAGGCCAGCATCCTGCTGGCGGGCAAGAACTTCGGTTGCGGATCCTCGCGCGAGCACGCGGTTTGGGCGCTTGCCGATTTCGGCTTTCGCGCCGTCATTGGAACGTCATTCGCCGACATCTTCGCGAACAACAGCACGAAGAACGGATTTCTGAATGTCGTTCTGAAGGACGATGAAGTCGCCGAACTGATGCGGCGGGTCCGCGAACATTCCGATTACCACGTGACCGTCGATCTGGAGCAGCGCAAGGTGTACGACGACCACGGCTTCTCAGCCGAATTTCAGATCGACGATTTCGTGCGGCACTGCTTGCTCGAGGGGCTCGACGACATCGGCCTGACCTTACAACATGAGCCGGAGATCGCGGCGTACGAGGCACGTCATCCCGTGCCATGGGGTCAGCAGACCTAAGCCCAGGATCGCGATACTACGGCGAGGCTTCGCCAACGATCCGCATCGATCCGCAACGACTCATTCATGCCCTCCCCGCAAACTCCCGGTTCTCGGTGGACACTTTCACCTTTTCTCCCTCTTTGATGAAGAGGGGAACGCGGATTTCCAGCCCCGTCTCCAGCCGTGCGGTCTTGGTCGCACCGCCCGACGAGTCGCCCCGAACCGCGGGTTCCGTGGAAGAAACGTTCAGTTCGACGAAGATCGGCAGCTCTAAGCCAATCGGATTGCCGTTGTACTTGCGCAGTTCAATCAAGGCGCCTTCGATCAAGAGGTCCAGTGCATCCCCGACCATCTGACTGTTAAGGGTGACGGTCTCGTAGCTTTCCTGGTCCAGAAAGTGAGAACCATCCCCATCGCTGTACAGGTAGGAAGCCTGCACCGACTGCAGGTCCGGCTCCTTGAATTTGTCGCTGGCCTTGAACGTCTTCTCAAAGACCGCGTTGGTAAGGAGGTTGCGCATCTTCAGGCGCACCAGGGTCTGGCCGCCGCGTGCGGTGGGCGTGTTCACTTCTGCTTCCAGGCAGCAGAAAGGAGTGTTTTCAAACTCAAAGAACGTCTTCCGTTTGACAGTAATCGCATCAATTAGAGCGGCCATGAAGTCCTCGAAGGAGGTGGATATACCAGCGTGCCTCCCTGATCGCAGTCTTTTTCCAGTATAGGGTGAAGTACTGATCGGAGGAGAAGGGCTTTCGCGGGTGTCCGGTGATTGTGAGTGAAATGCGGATGTTTCAACAGTTATCGGATGCCCCACAAACCATGTCGTGAAAGCCACGTTCGATATGTATGCAGACCTCTTCAGAGAACCTCCACGGTTAGAATGCTCGCATGGCCGATGAATACAAGTTCGGCGGAGATCACCGAATCTCGTGCGTCTGTCCCGTCTGCCAAAAGCGCAGTGGCGAACACGGTTCTCACTGCGTCTGCCCGATCTGCGGCGAACGCTCAGGCGAACACCACAGCCGCTGTGTCTGCCCCAGGTGTCAAAAGACGGGCGGAAATCACTACAGTCACTGTACCTGCCCCGTATGTCAGATGCGTGGCTAGCACCTAGAATCGACCCGCGGTCAGCGAGTGCAATCGCGATTTTTCGGCAGTCACCGACTCCGGTGACTTGGCGCACTGACAAGTTATTACGATGGACTAGTTTCAGCATGTTCGGGAAACCGTCTTTCCCGGCTCCGTTCTGACCTGCCGGAAAGCACATCCGGACAAGGAGAACTGCCATCATGAAGACGAGACTTGCGGTTGTGGCTGTGGCTATGCTGGCGCTTGTTCTTGCTCTGCCGGCGTTCGGTGCCGGCAAAAAGACTTACAAGACTACCTATCCCGTTCCTTGCAGCGAGCTTTGGGGCGCGGTCAAAGTCGCCCTCGGCAATCCGGACAACTACAAAGACGTGCAGAGTGACGAGGACAAGATGGCTGCTGACTACAATGTGAAACACTCCATTCATTGGTCCGTCGTCGGAGCAGTCAACCAGGGCAAAAACCACGTCTCCTTGGCGCCGAGTGGTACCACGTGCGAGATGAGTGTTGAGTCGATGTATAGCGGGCTTTCGCACAACGACCAGGGTGACTTCAAGAAGCGCGTGGAAGAGGCGCTGGCCAAGTCGCAGCCGCCGAAGCCCGCCGAACCCACGAATCCGGAGACGCCAGCGAAGTAGAGAGCTGTAGTCCTCAGCGGCATCCTCTCGTCGACTCCGCGACGGGTTGCCAAAGCGATTCCGAGCACGCAGAAAACAGGCGAATTGCGTATTGAGACCGATGCGCGATCTCGCCTCCCAATACTTCTTGACTCGTTTAGTCACCCTCTGCGAAACTCGCGGGTCAGTTCCCAGGAAGATAGAGAAAGCCATGCCTGGTATCGTGATTGGCGCCCTTGCTCCACCCTGTTGTTCTCTTCTGGTGGACATGGGGAAACTCGCCGCTGGTTTGTGATCCCCCCAGAATCGCCCAATTGCGCCTTTCTTGCTTCGCAAGACGGCGCACCTCCAATTGGCAGCAGCACACTCAATGAAGATGGGAGCAAACATGAATTCCAAGAACATTCTCTCCTTTGTCGTGGTATTCGCCATTGCGTGTGCGGGCGCGTGGGCGCAGACATCCCAGGGTCGAATCTCGGGAAGAGTGTCTGACTCAACTGGGGCGGTAGTAGTGGGCGCTAGCGTTACCATCGATAACACCGCCAAAGGCGTGAAGCGCACAGTGCAGAGTAACGGCGCGGGCGACTACGTGGTGCCCAACCTCGATCCCGGAAATTATTCTTTGGTCGTCGAATCGCCGAACTTTAAACGCGCCGTGAGGAACGGCGTTCAGCTTGAGGTGGCGAAGGATCTGAAGATTGATTTTCAACTTTCACCGGGGGCAACTACTGAAACCGTCGAGGTAGTCGGCGAAGCGCCGCTAGTGGACGCGAGCAACAGCACTCTAGAAGGCGTGCTGTCGAACAAGGCGGTCAACGAATTGCCCGTCCAGGGGAGAGACTTCCAAAATCTGCTGGCACTCCATCCCGGCGTGCAACGCACGGCGGGAGGCGGTTTCCATTCGGTGACTTCCAACGGCCTTCGTCCCGACGATAACAACTTCGTGGTTGACGGAGCCAACGATAACGATGCGTATTGGGGCGCCACCGTTCTCAACCAGGAAGGCATTTCCGGCACGCCCGCCAGCAACCTTCCTCTCGATGCCATTCAGGAATTCAACACAGAAGAGCAACCGCAGGCGGATTACGGCCAGAAGCCTGGGGTCGTGGTGAACATCGGAATCAAGTCTGGAACCGACAACATCCACGGTACCGGGTATTACTTCCATCGCAACGCCGCATTCGATGCGCGGAACTACTTCGACCATGGGACGGACCCGATTACGGGAAAAGCCAGCAAGGCCGCCGCGCTCTTACTTCACCAGTTCGGAGCTTCGATTGGCGGTCCGATCATCAAGGGCAAGTGGTTCTACTTCGCCAACTACGAAGGGGTGCGATCGAAAGTCGGTAATCCGTTCGATGCTTTTGTTCCGGTCAGCACATCCGTGGGAGATCCAACGCTTGAGCATCCCGGATGCTTTGGCCGACTTGGGTTGCAACACGGTTCCATCCCCCTGCAGCCAGCTCAGCCTCAACCTGCTCCCACTCATTCCGAACAACCCCGGCTACACAGCCGATCCTCAACGACCCTACGGCTATCAACTTCAACTTCAACAATCAGGACCGTGCCGACAACCTGGTATTCAAGAGCGATTACCACTTCAACGAACGTCACACGGTGTCAGGGCGGTACCTCTATACGAATTCAACACAGACTGAAGAAGACGGAACGCGCTCTGGCCCCACAGTGGCTCTCGCACACCTCGCCCGTCGTGCAGGTATTGGGCGCGGATTGGACCTGGACCCCGAACTCACGCTTAGTGAACACAGTGCGCTTCAGCAGGAACAGTTTCTCGGAAAAGATCGCGCCTCTGGATGGCAACGTAGATCCGACCAAGTACGGGCTCAACACGGGTATTACGGATCCCCGGGTTTTCGGATTTCCCACCATCGCTCCCGACCAGAACACGTTTGACAATCTGGGAGGAGTGACGAACTGGCCATCCTGGACTTCGCCCAGCCATACCGAGAACTATTCGGATACCGCTGTCCTACACCGTGGGAAAGCATGCGATCCGGTTCGGCGGGGTGTTCAGCAACGGCGGCGTTCAGTACTTCCGCGCAAACTCCGGGCGCGGCGCCGTGTATTTCAACTCCCTGGACGATTTTTTGCTGGGAAATGTGGGCAACTGGTCGCTGCTCTATGGCGATCCAGCGCGCAATTTTCACATGCGCTCCTGGGGGATCTTCGCGCAGGACGACTATCGACTGACTCCGCGACTCACGTTAAATCTGGGACTTCGCTACGACGTGACCTATCCCATTCACGACGCGAAGAATGAGTTGGCGAATTTCGATCCGGCGCGTGGCTTTCTCCAGGTCGGACACGGCATCAGCCAACCTTACAAAACGAATTACAACAATATTTCCCCACGGATCGGTTTTGCCTACGATGTATACGGAACGGGCAAAACGGTGGTTCGCGGCGGCTTCGGCATGATCTACGTCGAACCGGCCATCCGTACCTTTGTCTTTTCCAGTGGCGGACTTCACTTAAATCCGACCGCTTTGATCCAGCCGGGTGCGAACGGCACCATCACCACCTTCCTGCAGGCGGGCGCGTCTCCAAACTTGATCAACTGGTCGGTCGATGGCCCCATCTTCCCGCTCACGAATTCAAGCGCGAATGTCTGCAAAGCAGACTCTCCGTGCGACTTTTTCGGGGTGGATAGAAATTTAAAGACACCTTATGTTCTCAACTGGAATTTCAATGTCCAGCAGGCACTTGCCCCGAATACGGTCCTCCAAATCGGATACGTTGCCAACCACGGAGTGCGTCTATATAGCGATGTCGACCTCAATCAAGCCGACCAGAGTTTAGCTTTCCAGTTGACCGAAGCTGCGGGCGGCCTGGAAAACATCTGGCCCGATGAAGGGCCGATCATTCAGCAGGCTCGTCCCTTCGTCACCAACTGCACAACGGGCAAAGGCCCGTGCTTGCCCTATATCCGCTTCCTGAACTTCCTCGGCAACCAGTCCACTTCCAGCTATCAAGGCCTGCAGACCACATTGACGCATCGCTATTCGAACGGGCTGTACCTGCTGGCGGGCTACACGTGGGCCCATGCCATCGACATTGCCGGCAACACCAACAACCTCGGCTATGCGCCGCAGAATAGCCTCGACTACGACGCGGAGAAAGGCAGCAGCGACTACGACATTCGCCATCGGTTCACTCTGAGCGCAACCTATGACTTGCCGTCCCGCAAGTCGTGGGCGCAAATGCTCGAGGGATGGCAGGTGACGAGCATCTTCCAGTTTGAGACCGGCCAACCTGTGCTGAATTACGACAACGTGAATGACATCACGATGACCGACGAAGGACCCGGCAATGCCAACAATGACCGCTGGAACATCGTCGGCGATCCTTCGCGACTGCAAGTCTCCAAGCAGCGGGATCCCTCGGCTCTTTCCCAGCGATCCGGCCTGCCAAGCCGTGGCCACCACGCCGGAACTGCGAAAGGGGACTCGAGTGGGCGGGCTATTGCTTCTCCCAGAATGGCGTGACGATCTATCCCAACGCCTTCGGTACTTACGGCAACATGGGTCGAAACATTCTACGAGGTCCCCATTTCGTGAACTGGGATTTCTCGGCTGGCAAAGTTTGGAAACTAAACGAGAGGCTCAAACTGCAGTTGCGCGGAGAAGTTTTTAACCTTCTGAATCATGCCAACTTCGCTTCCCCGACAGGCAACCTCGTCTCGCGGCACATGGGAGAGCTCAGAAACACTCCGGACGTGGCCGCGTCGAATCCAGTGGTCGGTTCCGGCGGGTCGCGGCACATCCAGCTTGGCGCGAAGGTGATCTGGTAAGGATCGGGCGGGAGCGAGGCAGCTTGTGAGGTGAGGTTCGGCAAGTTGGTTAACCGACCTTCGCAGCTGCTTCCATCGCTTCTGCCATTTCGAGCAGCTTCGTGACAGTATTCCAGTTTCTGGCTGTCCCGGTTCTCTCGAGTACGCGGTCGAGCGTGGGGACGAGCTTCGACTTGCCCATGCCGTCGGGATAGTAGATGTAGAGTTCGCGCTTTCCTAATTTCACTTCTTCCTCGCCGGCCTTAATGCTGAGGATCGCGGCGCATTTGTCTTTTGCCAGATCACACGCGAGAAAGGTCACGATCAGTTTGCCAGGCTCAAGGCCTTTGCGCGACTTGAAGGGGCTGCGGGCAATGGCATCTTTGAGGTCCCGGGTCGTTCGCACAACGACGTCTGCGTGAAAGCCGAACTTGCGCTCGATCGCTTCTTCCATGCGCTTCGCCACTCTAGCCGCGTCTTTCTCGTCCGTGGTGAACACGATGTTGCCGCTCTGCACGTAGGTCTGAGAGTTGCGGAGTTTGAGAGACTCGCAGACTTTGCGGAGCTCGTCCATTTTGATTTTGTGGTGACCACCGACGTTAATCCCGCGCAGGAGAGCAATCATGATTGGCATAGGCTTTGAAGACAGCGCCGAAATTTTATCGCGTGGAAAAGCTTTTGACCGCAGAGTTCGCCAAGAAAACCCGCGAAGGGCGCAAAGAAAGGCTCCTTTCGCGTTTTGGCGGCTTTTCTTTGCGTGCTTTGCGGTTATGAGCTTTGCTGTTCGTGAGAATGAATCGCGAGTCTGAACCGCATCCCCTTGATCGCGAAGGAAAGGCGAGGACGCAGAGTTTGTGCCCGAAGAGAAACGGGCGCATGGTGTGCGCGCCCGTTCTCTCTCGAGACTTCTGATGTGCTACCGGTTTTATTTGCGATCAGATTTCTCTTCGTGCCGGCTCTCGCTCTTGCTTTCGTGATGATTATTTTGCCGGTTGTTGTTCTCGCGTGGGGCTGTGACCACGGTGTGGGCGTGGCTCGGGGCCGGCGAAGGCTGATTGTCGCGCGGCATGGAAACCGCTTGCGGCGTGCGAGGCGCACTGGGCTGCACGGTCTCGACGCTGCGGCGGACTATTCCCGTTGAAGCGCCCGGACGAGCGGTTGCCGGTACTACGTTGCGCGGATTTTCCGTGTTGGCTGACGCTCCCGTGTTTTCGATCGTTCGGGGCGCAGGCCGTGAGGTATACGCAGGCTCGCTCTGGGCAGCCGGCGACGTCTGCGCGCCGGGCCGCGGAACGTAGCGTCCCGGAGGCATGGGCTGACTGGTCGGCGCATTCGTTTGAACCGCAGATTCCGGCTTCCACGCATCCGTGTTTCCGGAAGACCGCTGCTGGTCGACTGGACGCGGAACTGGCCGGGGCTGAGCGTTCACGGGATTGCGCGGCCGCGGGCGATTCGGTGCGGACTGGTGGCACGGGCTGTGGCGTACTAGGTGTCGTATTCGTGACGGATTTCTGCTCGTCGGCGCCAAGGTTGCCGGGCGACATCGGCCGGATTGGTCTCGGTACAGGTCGCGGCTGAATGCCCTCGGGATTCGTCGCGGTTGCTGATCCGGGCCGTCCAGCGGGAGCGACTTGCTGCGACGGCTGCGCTGGAGTTGTCGCAGCATGTGTGTCAGTGGCGGCGGGATTGGCCGCAGGCATACCGGGCCGAGGAACCGGCCGCGACTGGATTCCGCTGGGGCTGGCCATCATCGGCGATCCCGGACGCACAGGTTGCATGGGTTGCTGAGGATTCTGCGCAGTGGGCGTTACTGGGCGCGCCAGGTTCGAACGCAGTCTCGACTCAGTTTCAGCATCGAGCGGGCGCCCCGGAGTCTTCGCCAGGTCTTCCTGACGTGCTTCAAACGGAACCGGCCGGGCGGGCGGAGCTACATGCGAGACGACTGGTCGCGCTTCGGCCAAGCGTGAAGGCGGAAGTGCAGCAGGCCCACCGGCTCTCGTTCCCAACACGCTGGTTCGCGCCGGGGCAACTTCGGCTACATTCGCGACGGAAGCAGTTCTGAGTTCGTTTGCGGGCACGGCGACTGAGACCCGGGCAACCGACTCAGAGTTAGTCATAGCTCGCGTCGGCACCGCAGTGACGGCTCCCGACACGTTCTGGTTGGCATAACGAATGTTATGGATGTTGTTGTTGACGACCGTCGTGTTGTTGTTCGTGACGTAGTAATTGTTCGTGACGGTGGTGATGTTCGTGATGCGCGTATTGGTCACGTTTACTTGCTGGAAGTAATTACGGCTCACGTGGTAAGAGGGAACGTACGGCTCTCCCCATCCAAGCGGGAACCATCCCACGCCTCCGCCTCCACCGAACGACACGCTCATTCCGAAATGCGACCCTCCTACCCACGCAACCAGTGCGGGAGCGTAGACCGGACGGGCGAACTACGACGGGGCCTGGCGCCCACGCCCAATATCCGCCCGCGCGTACCCAGCGGCCATAGTGCGAGGGAGCGAAGCCCCAAGGCGCTTCGTCAACCCAAGTCCAGCCCCACGGCTCGACCCAGACCCAATGTCCATTGTGATACGGAGCCCATCCCGGACCTACCGTGGGAACCCACACGGCGCCGTATTCAGGCTCCACGCGCCAGGTTCCGTACTCGTCGAGATCATCGGCGCCGACTACGTCGGCAGAAACGTACTGATAGGACCTGGCGTGATCTTCGCGATCATCGCGCACGCGGCACCAGTCGTCGAAGCCGTCAAGACCGGGCGCGCTGGCAACCTGATGCTCGAGTGAAGTTCCGCCGGTGAAGCTCGCCTGATGTCCGGACTTCAACTTAACGCCGGGGCCCTGGCCGTTGGCTTCGCCTTCGCCTTTCCACACGGTAACGGAAGTAGTATCGGCGTTGGGATCGACGTCAAAGCGGTAGTCGCCCGCCTTCAAAATTGTGAAGGCCTGGTTCGGCGTATCGATCTCGTAAGTCTCCCCGCCGAAGAGATGTCGGATGTGAAGATTCAGCGTGCCCTGGTCGAGTTCGACCTGCACGATGTCGTCATTGACGTTGGTGAAGGTCAGGCTGGTCTCAGCGTTCATGCGCAAGGCGGCGCTGCCCAGGTGCAGTTCGGCGCGAGCTTCCTTATCGGTCCAAACGCGATCCGAAGTGGTGAGCGGACGGTTGACGACGGCCTCGACCCAATCGTTGACGCCTCCCGGCTGCATGGAGACGGCACCGGAGATGTACTTGATGCGCACGGCGCGTCCCGGCGGATCGGCTACCGCCGAGAGTACGAAGGAAGAAACAAACAGCGCCAGAAGCAAAGGCTTCAGAAATCGTCGGAGATTGGTCGTCATAAGTCGGCCCTCCTGCAGAGACTGGAACGGGAGCCGACTCATAACAGACATTTTCGGCGCGCCCCAAGTGCTCACTGCTCTAAACCCGTATCGCAAGACACAGTTGCGTGAGTTGTGGTCAGTATGGAAGAGCCGGTAATCGTTGGATAGTGACGGTGGTAACGTGCCAACTTGCCGCATAAGGCGCGGGATTCGCTGCTGCTAAGTGGGTATAAAATCAGGCAGCTGTATGCCGAATCTGATCGAGCTGGCCATCCCGGGGTTCGTGCTGCTGATGACGATCGAGGCAATCGTCGACGCCGTCATGCGCCGGGACTTGTACGAGATCAAAGACTCGGCGGCCAGCATCACGATGGGCCTTGGCAACGTGGCGGTGAACCTGGTGGCCAAGGCGATGCAGTTAGCGATCTTCAGCGCGATCTACCGTTTCAGGATTTTCTCTCTCGGCTATCAATGGTGGGTATGGGGGCTTTTGTTCTTTTGCGACGAGTTCAGCTACTACTGGTTCCATCGCGCGAGCCATGAGTGCCGGTTGTTCTGGGCATCACACGTGGTGCATCACTCGTCCCAGCGATACAACTTGTCGACGGCCCTGCGCCAGAGCTGGACCGGGACTTTCATCAGCTGGATCTTCTGGGCTTGGCTACCCCTGGTCGGCTTCCGGCCAATGATGGTGCTGACCATGCAGGCGATCAGCCTGCTTTATCAGTTCTGGATTCATACCGAACTCGTCCGGTCGTTGGGCCCGCTGGAATGGATGCTGAACACTCCTTCGCATCACCGGGTGCATCACGGATCGAACACGAGGTATCTCGACCGCAATCACGGCGGGACTTTAATCGTGTGGGATCGGCTGTTCGGGACTTTCGAGCCGGAGGACGAAAGACCTGTCTTCGGACTGACGTCAAACATTCAGACCTACAATCCGGCGAAGATTGCGTTTCACGAATGGGCCGAACTTTGGCGGGACGTGCGTCGAACCGATCTTCTACGAGACAAGCTGACGTACATCTTCGGCCGGCCTGACTGGAAACATGACCATCCAAAACCGGCCCAGCCGCTACCCAGCATGGGCTCACTCCCAGAGAACACGCGCTAGGCGTCCCTGATTTTAAAATTTCCCCTTGACAGGTTGTGGCATTTCCCTGACCTTATATCCTTCGATTAAAACGATTCAATACGAGGCATAGAGCGGATACAGAAGATTGCCTCGGGAGTTCGACAGCCCTTGAGCGAACACGATCAAGACGTGAAGACTGCTGAGTTTGGTGTCGCCGTTGACATGGGCGCCAGCCACTTGCGTTTCGTGCTGGCCACCTCTGACGGAGTGATTCGCACGGAAGCACAGGAACATGTAAAGGCCGAAGCGGGGCCAGCAGGAGTGATCGCACAGTTGCGCAACGGCATCGCCCGCCTGATGCAGAGTTCTGGCGCATCGAACGACAAGCTACAGGGAATCGCGATCGGAGTTCCTGGCGGAGTGGATCCCCAAAGCGGCAAAGTTATCGACGCGAACAACGTACCCGGCTGGCGTGAAGTTGATATGGGTCGGGCGCTCGAAGATGCCTTTGGCGTGCCCGTGTTCCTCGATAACGACGCGAACATGGCGGCGATCGGCGAACACTGGCGAGGCGTGGCGCAAGGTGTCGATAACTTCGTCTTCATCGCGCTGGGAACGGGGATTGGATCCGGAGTGTTTGTGAATGGCCGGATCTGCCGAGGACACAGCGGTTTTGCCGGCGAACTCTTCCGGATGAATCTCGATTGGACGCGCTGGAATGACGACTTCCCTGACACAGGCTACCTGGAGGCTCACATCTCGGGTGTGGCGCTTGCCACCGAAGGCAGGAAGATTTCGAGCGGAGGCAACGGTTCAGCTGGCGCAACGCTCGCCCAGTCCCGCGATGCACGATATGTCTTTGAGGCACTGCGTCAGGGCAATCCGCAAGCGCAGACCCTGGTCGAGAACAGTTTTCTGATCTTGGGCGTTGCGGTAGCCAACGTCATCAGTATGCTCGATCCCGAGATGGTCGTTTTCAACGGCGGGATCGTGAAGGGTGCCCCAGATCTGCTGATCAAGACGGTCGAGAAAGTTGTCCAGCGAATCCATCCCAAACCACCCGCCATTCGCCTAAGCACTCTCGAAGACAAGGCTCAGATTTGGGGAGCTCTGTATACCCTGCGGCATCCTTCCGAGCATGGCGCGATTCGCGCGGGTGTCGCGCAAAAGTAGCGAGCGGCATCGTGTCGGCCGCTGCTTTGGTCCAACCCATTCGGGAGTTTCGCCGCGAGAAAACGCAAGGTCCCTCGACTTCATTCGGCTTCGCCTCATTCCGCTCGGGATGACACGCTCTTAGAAG
This sequence comes from uncultured Acidobacteriota bacterium, assembly GCA_963745435.1. Classification (GTDB taxonomy): domain Bacteria; phylum Acidobacteriota; class Terriglobia; order Terriglobales; family Acidobacteriaceae; genus Gp1-AA133. The sequence continues at coordinate 420,144 of CAVUXK010000021.1, forward strand.
TTCGCTTCTGTCCGGGATGACAAGCTCGCAGACTCTGTAGTCACAGAAAATAAAAGGCGAGGAACCATGTTCCTCGCCTAAATGAGCTGCAACAGTCCGTAGGCCGTGCATCCTCGCCCTGGGACGTGGATCTGCTCGACTAATTCGCCGCTAACTTGCGACGCACGAAACCGCCCAGACTCAGAAGACCGGTGCCGAGCAGGGTCAGTGTGCCGGGTTCCGGAACCGGCGACGGCGACCCTGTCACGCAGGTCTTGCCCTTCAGTTCGTCAAACGAGAGGTGGCCATCTTCGTTCTCGAGTTCAAAGAGCTGCGTGGTGACGCCGCTGATGTGGAGGCCATCCACCGTAGCCGAGAACGTGCCGACGAGTTTGTAGATATCGTCGGAAATCTTTGTCCAGGTACCGGCGAAGTTGTTCGCGAACAGAGCCGTGCCGAAGCCGTTCACGTCAATATCAAACGTGCCGCCGGTGAACGCTCCGCCGCCCAGGAAAGTGCCGGTAAAGTTTCCGGTATCGAAGGCTACCGTGCCCACATGGCCGGAGAACAGAACGCTACCGTCAAACGATACTTTGGTGAGGCAAGAAACGACATCGATTCCGCTGTCGCTTCCGCTGGCGGAAATCAGGCCTTTGTTGTTGAAATGCAGCGAATCGGCAAAAGCCGGTGTCACGCAGAGCGCTAGAAATATTCCCCACACTGCCAAACGCAACTTCATTGAGGTCTCCTAAAACTTCGGGGTCAGCGATGACGCAACGGCCGCTTTCTCACCCGTTGATGATCGGTTCTCCGACAGAATCGGAAGGGGAAGTAAACCGTCGCTATCACATTCGCAGGTGATGTACCACAGAAGCGAAACGGAAGTTATTGACTAGCAATAAGTTGCGGGGTGGTAACTTATGGCACTTTCGTAATCATTACTGAAAAACATTGCGACAGTTGGCAGGAGGGATAGAAAATGCGCTTCCTTTTCCGTTTTGCAAGCTGCAGGAGAGGCTACGCAGGAAGACCCGGGCCTGATGCGCAGTTGATATTGAACTGCTGCGCTGGCTTTGTAGGAACCAACTACTCGACGAGCAGGTTGTCGACCCGGAATTTGCCAATCACGACGCTAAACGCGATCGCCGCCCTTTACGTTGCGTTCTTTGTTCAAGAAGCCATCACGCTGCGGCTAATCTACTACCAATCCTTCCGCCTTAAATGTGCCGATCTCAACGGTCACGTGAGCGCCGCGTTTTACCACCCTCCCCTTGTTGGAGAAAGCCATCCAGTAAGACTTGCCAGCCTCAGGATCGCTGCTCTGCCGCAGTTGCCCCACCTTTTCGAGCGTGGGCACTACGAGCTTGACCCCAGCCTGCGGATCGATCAGAAATGGCTGATTCTTCTTGTCGTTGAGGACCTTGGCTTTTCCCGCGTCGAGCACGCGGTAGGTAAATCGAATCACTTCGCCGGACTCAGTCCACTTTACCGAGAGCGAATCGACGCCCCACACCAGGCTGTAATATTCGAGGGCTCTCTTCGGGACGCGGTTTGGACGATAGGGAGAGTGCGCAACAGTGCCCGCAGGCTGCGGCGCGGGCGTGGTTGGCTTGGCGGCACTTGCGGGCTGAGACTGCGAGAAGACCACTCCGCTGATCCCAAACAAGCAAACCAATACGAGAAAACGAGCACAGGGCTTCTTGGACATCATGGAAATTATCGCATCCAGTGGCGACTATCCAATATGACACATTCGTGCCATGGCAGATCCGCGCCGATGGGCCCGGGGACTTGCCAGGTATCGGATTTGCTTGTTCATCCCCGCTTAGTGCGGCGTCGTTGCCTTGATCCAGTCCTGCACGCTTGGCTGATCTGAAGCTTGCGGAGGGCGGGGAGCCAGGGGATTGTATTTCTTCTTTTGCTCGTCGTTGAGAACAGCGCGGATTTGCTCTACCGTTCCTGCTTGCAAGGCTCGAAAGCGGTCGATGGCATCCGGCCCTGTACTGCTATGCATGATGTGGACGCTCTCCTGCTGCCGGCGCTCCAGAATTTTCTTGACGGCCTCTTGCTGCTCCTGATTCAAGTCCAGGTTCTTGACCAATACTTTGACCTGATCATCAATAGTCACTCTAGTGCGGTGATACGGCGACCGCTGCGCGGGGTGGGCAACTGCTGAGTCCTGACCGAGTGCGGGCTCACTCGATAAGAAGCCGGGCAGACAAAGTATCAGGAGCAGAAGGAATCTGACTGGCCGCCTCGCGCCCGACACCACGGTTGCGAAGCTTGTGAACTCGCTGGACATTAACTCTTCCCGGCCAATGCAGCGGCGCAGGTTTTCTTCCCTTTTTCTTTAGGCTCTTTCGACATTTCGCCCGTGGCAGACTGATAGGCGTCTTTGTAGTCCTGGCTGGCGCGGGCGTCGGCCAGCTCGTCAGCAGTTGCGCCCTGTGCGAAGTCCTTCTTCTTTGCCTGATACTTATCCGCAGACTGGGGATCGGCTTGGGCACAGAAATCCAGCGCGCCTTCGACTCTGCCCAAAACCTCGTTGGGCACCGGAAGCTTAGCGAGGGCGAGGGGCCCAAGGAGCAGAATTGCCGAGATGCATGCGATGCGGGACCTTCTCATGACGGTTCTTCCTTAAATATATTCTGGGGGAATTTTAGAGTACTACACGGGCGGACCCGAGAAGTTCTCTTTGGCTAAAAAAACGAAGCTGCCCGCAGGTTCGCGGGCAGCTTCGAGGTTATTTGAGGTTTAGAAGTGACCGTTCAGGACGCCGGACTGTGGACTGCCGGTAGCCGTATCGGTAAACCTCACGGTGCCAAGGTGATCACCAGGGAGCGTCAGCAGGTGGGTGAACTGTATGTCCACCGTGCAAGACGCACCTGGAGCCAGGTTCGCGCCCGTGCAATTGTTGGCGCTGCCCACTACGTTGAAGAAGTAGTCGATGAAGAACCCGCCGGTGACCGTAACATTCGTCACTGCAACGGACGACGCGCTAGCCGCCGAGTTGGTCAGTGTGACTGTTCCGGTTCCAGTGAGGCCGCTAGCAGTGATGACCAGCGGGTTCGGCGAGATCGTCACCGTTCCCCGAGTCGCTACTCCCGCACCAGTGAGCGTCACAGGCGAACCCGTAACCGTTGCACCGGTGTAAGCCACCGTCAGCGTGCTGTTGAAGCTCGTCACCGCATTCGGTGCGAACACCACACCGACCGTGCAGTTCGCTCCCACGTTCAAGGTCGCACCGCAGGTGCCACCAGAACGCGTGAAGCGGCTAGCAGGGATGGTGAAGGTGCCGCCCGTCAGCTGGGTGTTTCCAGTGTTAGTGACCGTCACGAACATCGGATTGCTGGTTGTGCCGTTAGCCCAGTTGCCGAAGGCTAAAGGACTCGGGCTTACGGTCGCTGTGCGTGACGCAGTTACCGACCCCGTGAACTCCACGGCACCAGCATCGACTGCGTTGTTGGTCTTTCTCTGGGTACCGAAGTAGTCCAAGGCTCGGAGCCAGGTTGTAGGCATCGCCCGCGCTTGACGGGGTGTGGTTGATGGCTGAAGAAGCTGAACCGATCCCGTAGTTGCCGAGCGTGGCACCTGTGACGGGATGCGTGACCGCCAGGGGGCCCCACCGCAGGTTGATCCAGTTGTTGCCCTCGTCCACCGTCGCCGACGGAGTCAGGCTGAATACTGGCGTAGGCAACGCGTTGGTCTCGTTGGTGCCGGGATTTACCGTGTAGCCCATGTTGCCCAGTTCAGGCGGGACGCGCGAGCCGTTGCAGTATTGGCTGAACGAGCGCCGGATTACCCAACGTGTTGTTGGCGCCCGGGTAGTCGCCCGCGTCGCTCAGCACCGAGAAGGCCGGGGCCAGCGTTCTTCCGCCAGCGTGGTTCGTCGGTCCACTGTCACCGCGCACGCCGATTTCCCAGAAGCTCGCAGTCGGGCAGGCGCCGGTGCTGGACTGGCTTAATAGCCGGCGTCGTAGTGGGAAGACGGTTGATACAGAGTGACCACCTTCTGCTGGTTCTGGTTCCCCGCCCCGAAGGCCACCCACTGCGATAAAGAATGAGCGGTTCTGCCAGATCACGTTGTTGTCCAGCAGCGGGACCGAATAGGTCCTGCAGGACCCACCGCTTCCGTGACTGGTAGGACAGGTGAACCCAGACGTGGGCAGATTTGCCTGCAGCACCGCGCTGTTGGTGACGCTCACTAGCCCGGCGACCTGCGGACACGATTGCGTGCCGTTGTTGACGGTGCAGTTTGTACCCGGTGTGCTGGCCAACGGTGCGAACAGCGAACCGAAGAGCACGCCCGAGGAGGCCGTGGAATCGTTGGACACGATGGTGTTGTTGATGATGTTCACCGCCAACGCATCCTGCAGCGATACGCCGCCGCCGTCCCAGCCCGCCACGTTGTTGGTGATGATGTTGTTGGTGACGCTGACGGTGTTCCAGCGGCAATTGCTCAGATTCGCCGTGTTGCAACGTCCGCTGCTGTTGGAATTGCCACTCCCGTTCGGGAAGTTGAGCACGTCAGTGCCGTTGATGTGCTGCAATCGCAGGCCGCCGCCGCTACCGCTGTCAGCGGCGTTGCCCATGATCAGGTTGCCGTTAATCACCGTGCCCGGACCGGTACCGTCGCTAGGCGAAATGGTGTTCGGCGGAGAGAGGCAATCGACGTCGTTGGTCGCGGCGCACGGGGGATCCTGATCAGGAGCTCCCATGATGAGGAGACCGCCACCGTTGGTCGTGATCGTCGGGTTCGTGCTCTGATTGAACAGAATCGCGTTGTGCTCGATGTCGTCCGTTCTTGGTGAACCCGATGTGCGCGACGCCGCCGCCGTCACCTGTGCTCATATTGCCGCACACCCAGTTGTAGGCGAAGTTGTAGTAGTCGGAACCGTTACACACAGTCACACCGCCTGCACCCGCCGGCGTAGACGAGAACAGCTCATCTCCCAGCGAGGAATTCAGCGTGACTTTATTGTGGTGAATATTGACGTTCATGTCGAAGCAGTACGGCAGGCTCAGGTTCGTGACGTTGCTGTTCTCGCACGAGCCAGGAATCGTGTTGGCCACGTTCCCCGCCATGTAGACGTCCGGGTGTTCGCCCTGTCCGACCGTGATGCCGCCAGACAGCGTTCCTTGGTTGTTGTGCACGCGGTTGTTGGCGATCTGGAGGTTGTGTCCCCAGCCGTGAACCATGATGCCGCCGCCGCCCTGAGAACTATTGGTCACGGTCAAGCCGTCAATGCTCGACGGGTTGCACCAGAAGTTGCTCGGGAACGGATTGGGTGAGGTGCTGGTATCCCGTCCGCAACCAGTCGTTCTGCTCGTAGAGCCGTCCAGAAGCTGGGTGCCGGTTGGGAATACATCGGAAGCGAACGGATCCGATCCGTTCGGGAATCTGACTCCCTTTGCCAGCACGGTGATGCCTGCACCCTCATATGCGCCCATCAGGGTTGGCTCAGACAATTGTTCCGCCAGGTTGCCGTTCAGCAATGCTGTCCAGCCCACCGTGGCCTCCAGAGGCAAGCGATCCACGGAGAACTTCATGTTGGCAGGACATTCCGTCGTGCTGGTGGGATTTGACGGATCGTACGGGTTGCCGGCAGTGATCGGCGTTCCGTTCAGCGACAAGCCAAACAGACAGACCACCTTTTTGCGCCATGCGTCCATTTTCGTCACACCCGCGGGATGGGTGTCGGCGTTGATGACGCTGGAGGCGGCGCCGACACCTTGCAGCCGGACCGGCTTCCACATCAGCAACAGTTCGTTGTACATACCCGGAGGAACGATGATCAGGTCGCCCGGTTTGGCTGCGTCGATCGTGGACTGAATCGTCTGGCCAGCCGGTACGCGCGTCGGCGCCTTGCCGCCAACCGTGACGGTGACGGTGTCAACCGACGTTTTACCGTTGGCTGCCGTAATCATCAGCTCACCGCACTGCGCGGCGGAGCCGCCGTACTGGGCCTGCTGCCGTATGTTGCAATTTGGCAAGCCAGTTGGAACGTTGCCAGAGATCGGTCGTGTCACTCCAACTCACACCCGTGAGCGGACGGGCAACGCCATCGCTGCCGACCAGCGCCACCGTACCTGCAGTAGTGCCGAAGCCATAGTGGCGGGTGACCTTCTGCTGATTGAATCGGGTGTCTGTGATCGACGGGCCGGAGTACCCATAGGTATCTACAAGCTGGTTGGCCGACGCGTCGCCCAACGCTTTAATCGTGATTTTCTTGCCGGCCGCGCTCACCCAAGGTCCAACGCCATCGCCATCCACTTCGCTGATACTTGGCGTGGCATCGGGGTAGTTGCAGTCGGGGTGGTTGTAGCCTTCCGAGAAGGCAGACGTGGGCACTACCGGTGTATCGAAATATCCGGTCTGGCCCGGCATGAAGGGCAGCTCATAGCAGAACTGGCTATAGGCTGGCTGGAACAGAGGATCCGGCGTCGTTCCCGTACCCGCATCGTTCATGCAGGTCACCATCATGGTCGGTCCATAGCCCGTCGGGTTGGGCGGGTTGACCTCCCACGTCGAGTAGTTCAGACCGGTGTAGTTACCAAACTCATCGGAATAGGTGCGTGAGACTTCATTTCCGGCCCAGTCCTTAAGAGACACGGGCAGGTAAGCCGGCGCGAACTTCTCGCCGAACTGCGGAGAGAACGGATCGAATTCCGCAGTGAAGTCATCGGTGATGATGCCCGTGTAATGGGCCGCGATGTGGGTTGGGGTGAAGATGTAGAACTTAGCGAGCGCCGAGGTCTGATCGGTCAGCGTGATTTCCTTGCGATCGCAGAGGTTGCGAGTTGCTCCGGCGAACGGCGCGTTTTCACCCGATCCCGGGAACAGGCTGATGAAGTCGGGCACCACACGGGCGGCGCCTACGCACGGCCAGAAGGTTTCCACGCTACCCGTGTCACCTTCATGGCTGGGCAGGTTGCCCACGCGTCCCAGACCCGTTGTCGAATTCAGCGGGTTGGTGGAGTTGTAGTTTGCGGCGATCTCGGCCTGGTCGGGCAGGATGTAGATGCTGCCCAATCCGCCGAACTGCTGCACGGCCGGCGCGATGTAGTTGTCGCCGATCAGGATGTTCTTGTCTTCTTCCTTCACCAACTCGTAGCCCGGGGGTACGACCACTTCTACGACGTACTTGCCAGCCGGCAGCATAGGCTGGCCAGCGCGATATGGATCGTAGTTGGGATCGGTCGCGGCCGTGAGGTTCGCGGCGACAGTGGCTGACGTCGGGTTGGCGATGCAGCCGGTGCAATGCGAACCAGCCGGCTTTCCGGTCTTCGGATCGAACGAGGTAACGCTGGGGAAGGTGTACATGCCGTCGTACGGAGCCGGCTGCAGCTGGTTCCAGTTGTGCATGCCGTCATAGCATTTGAACTGGGAGCTGTTGGGCAGCGGCGTCACGACAGGCCCGCTGTGCTGCGAGTTGTACCAATCCAGATAGTTCGGCTGGCTTTCCAACCCGAAGAAGAAAACATCGGTGGTGGATTGGCCCGGGCAGTTCATATTGGGAACACCATCAGTCCGGAAGCCTTGCGCCCAATCATCGAAGCTGCTGGTATCGGTGTAGTCAACCAAGGTCAGAGTCGACGTGACACCGTCAGAGGCGAGGTCCTCTTTGTAGAGGTTCACCCTGACGTGCGGGACCAAGGGCTCCCAGCTTAACTGCAGGAGCAATTGCGGATCGTCAAATGGACGCGTCGAAGCATATACGACGTGACCATGGATGCCGCCGTTCTCGCCCACTGCGAATGGCTTCTTGCCGAATTCGAGGAACGAGTTCTGTCCTGAGAAGCCCTGCCAGCCGTATGAACCAAACCAGAGCGGCGGATCGACGCGGCCGGTAGAGCCAATAATCGAGGGATTGTAGCTCGTCGAAGTGCCGGGGTTGAATCCGGTATCGTTTGCGGGGCAGTCCGCTTTTGCGCAATACCTCGAACCGGGCACGCGGAGGTCAGTCGGCAAGGGATTGTTTTCTATAGTATTCGCGAAGTTCTGGCCGATCGCCGAGGTTCCTCCGCCGTTTCCGTCGGTTGGACCGCCGGCGTCGTACACAACGTGCACACCCGTCGTCTTGTAGCGAGTGCTATCGGTCTCGATGACGTACCAGTTGAACAGCGGGAACACTTCGTTGAAGCCAGCAAAGCCGTTCAGGTCGGTGTTGTTGAAGTTAGAGAAGCTGCCATCGCGGAACCGAATGTTGGTCGCCACCAGCGCAAGTCCAGGCTCGGTCGGGTTGCCCTGTCCATCTACGTTCGACACACCGTCGCCGTTGCTGTCGATGAAGGACCGGGTGTAGATGTTCGCCTGCCACTGGTGAGTTGCAACTTCCTTCAGGTCTAGACCGCACCGCTTGGCCGGCCAATCCAACCGGCGTCGAAATGCCGTCCACGATCTGATCGTTCCACTGGTCAAAGAGGGTGAGTTTCCAGTTACCCTGCGGGAATACCAGTAAAGTCGAAGTTTCCATCCTGGTCGCACTTGACGAAGGCAAAGTCCGCCCCGTCCGGATCGCCCAGGCTGGCGTAGCACTGAGTGAAACCAAAGCTGTCACGCGTGCCGCTACCGTACAGCCGCTCATCGGGTGGCCGGCTCATGCGTGCAGTGGTGTCGTAGCCTTTGACTTCGTTGTTGCAGTTCCCCGCGGTAGCGCAGATATCCGCAAGGCGCCCATTGATGATCGATGGGTTGGCGAATCCGATCGTAACGTGGTATCCCGCTGGTCCGAACTCCTGGAAGTAAGCCGGCTCACCGATACGCATGAACGAATCGTGGGCCTTCTGGCCGTCCAGAGTGTTGGTCTGCAACCACTCTTCACCGCGTGCAATCCGGTCGGCGCCAGGGTTTGCCACTACACCGTATCTGCCTTGATAAAGGTTGTTGACAATCGCTTGGCCGGCCATCGGCGACAGGGTCGTGCCGTCCGATTCATACTTCGGACAGGTGACGATCATGCCGACGACGCCCCGCTGGCATCCTCTTTGCGTGGGATCGAGGCTGCATGAGTCTGGCGTCGCGTCGAATCCAGGGTGCTTCGGGTCCGGCCCAGCCTGCTGGACGTTCGACGTGACTTGCGTCGAGATCGGGCACGCGTCCATACCCGTGCTCGGATCGATGGTTCCTGCCAGGCTGTTGGTGAGCGGCATGTTGAACATGTCGTAGGTCGGCTGACCGGTCGCATCGCCGGTGCCACCCGCGTCGTCAAACAGCGTGATCTGGAAACCTCCCAGGCCAGGCTCGTTGGGCGACAGCACGTCAATGCCGCCACCTGCGTCGTGTTCACCATTCAGCGGAAAGTCATCTTCGAACACGAACACGCTCAAGTTTGCCGGTGGGTACGGGCTCGGCTGCGTCAACACCGTGACGGCAGTCTGTCCAACGGCAATGGGTGCACCACCCATGCCGTGGCCACAATCTGTGTTTAAGTTGGTAAGGGTACCGGATCCCGCCGCACAGTTTTTCGGAGCGCTTGCGTTACCGCCGATAAACGGATTGGCCGCATCACCCGGCAATATCGAGATGTAGTAGCGCTTGGTCGGATCGAGATGGACCTGGCTCGGATCTACGGTAGTAAATCCGTTCCCGGACGCATCGGCTCGGCACACGCCATTGCCCTGGTCGCAGACCACGGTGGCGCCCCCTTGCGTTTGTCCACCCTCGCAGGACAGTCGGCCCGGTGCAGCCGGTTGCCACGAGCGGCATCCAGCTGGTGTGGAAGTTGGTGCCGAAAACGGCGGGTGCTCCCTTGGGAGTAACCGTCGGACAGCTCGCCGGCAGAGGATTCGTCGTACATTTTGGGTCAATGTAGAACGTGCGGTCCTCTTCGATGACCCAGCGGTAGTCAGTGATCGTGGTCTTGTGGTCCGCTCCATCCAAAACCGTAACTGTCGGACCATTTGCCGCGGGGAATATCACCGTCATCGTCGCGGAGCCCGTTTGCTTCAAGGAGTTCTGCGCCTTGAAGGTGAAAGTGTAGGTGCCCGCCCCTGGCGCGATGGCTGCAAAGCCGCCGCTGGCATCGGCCACGACCGTCATCCCAGAAGCGGAGACGGTTGTGGTGTCGACCGTAAGAGGCAGATTCGCCGCATCCTTGCAATTAGCAAGGACGCCAGGCGTGCGAATGGACAGGTATTTCGCCGTGTTCGCATTGTAGGTAAACGGGGAGCAAGTGATGCCGCCGTCGGCAATGTTGGTTGCGCCCAGTGCCACAGTAGCCGTTAAGCCAGAAGAGCAAGTCGTTCCCGTCACCGAGCCGTTCGCACAATAGGTGAAGGAGTCCGAAGTGGCGCTTCCGGTGGGCTTGTATGTGAACGTGCCGTTGCTGTTGAGAGTGACGGTGCCATTGGTGGCTTGCGCCAGCAACTGAACGCCGTACACATTCACGTCGTTGGCGATCACACCCTTGGAGGGATCCGAGATGGTGAGACTCTGACCAGCTACCAACGCGCTGTAGGCATCGTTCACCGCGGCCGCACCAGTCGAGGCGAACGCGCCCGTCGTGGGCAACACGGCGCCATTGACGCTGATATAAGCCAGCATGCCGCCGTCACGCGAATTTGAGTTAGCAGAGAGGCTCAACTCGCGATCGAATATGGGGAGGGCTGTCGTTCCAGCGGCGGGCACATTGATGGTCACATCGTACGTCTTGCCCGCAGGCATAAATACTTCGCTCTGCACTCGGGTTACGCCGGGAAGCGGATTGCCGTCTTCCGCGATCAAGCCGAAGCCCGCACCAGATCCCGTCAGTGCGCCGACGATCGAGGGCACGTGCATGCGGAGACCCGCGTTCACCATGCGGACCAGGACGTTTCCGCTGGCAACCGTCGCGGGAGCCGTTGGGAACACCGACGCCGCTGCGTTGGTCTTGTCGAAAGCCTTGCCGTTAATGAGGTAATACAGCGGCGTGTAATTCACCGCCGGGGGATAGCACTGGTTGTAAGTAGCCGAGGCGGGATTGCCGCAGCCACTCGGCTGCCCGTTCCACACCATCGTCTCGCTGAACCCTGCCGTGTTGACGGCCGCATTCACGGCTCTGTTCTGGACCGGATCAATTTCGCTGAACAGCATCGGGATCTCAGCGTTGTAGGTCACCGCCGGAGACGCCCCGACTGCGGGATAGGCCGTACCAGGTGTAGCTCCCGCTGGTGCGGTTGTTACAACCACGATGCCGTACAAGCCCATCGGTCCCTGTATTGAAGGATGCGTACCGGACTCCAAGAGATACGTGCCGGGACGGAGGCTGGTCCAAGTCAGAGCTGTGGTAGCTCCCGCGGCCACTTCCGTGCCGAACGACTGGACGCGTGCTCCCTGCGTCGGCGGAATTCCCGCGGTGGTTGGATCCGCGATCGGCCAGGTCACCGTCTGCGCGCTGCTGTGATCGGGCGAGGGCGTTGTGGACCCCGGTGCTCCGAGACCGCCGCCCAGCTGGCCCACGATCACCAGCGAGGTCGGGATCTTGTTCGCGCCGAACGTCAAGCTATTCGTGAGGTTGATCGTCAGGCTGCCCGGAGGCGTCGTAATGACGACCGGGGACCAGCCCGCACCGCCGTTCAACGCGAGGCAAGAGGCGGGAGCTGTAGCTGCAGTGCAGCTGTACCCCCACATTGGCACCGTCGAACCGTCGGGCAGAGTTGCATTCGCTGGGCCCGCAGTCAGGGAGACCTGGGCAAAGGAGACGCTGGCTCCGAGGAGGAGAACAGATATCGCCAGGACCGCTGTCTTCAAAGTTTTGAGATAGTTGGATCGCATTTTCACTCTTCTCCTCAGTTAGTTCGTCTCGTCAATTACGAATTCCCGGGAATCGACCAGCATCATCATCATCATTCCGCCCGGGAAAATGTTGTTGGTAGTGATCTCGCGCTCGTTGTGCGAGTGCCACATGAAAGCGAAGCCGGCTTCGCCACTGGGCGAGTTCGCGATGGTGCCTGAGGGAGGAGTCGAGCCGGAGTTGCCGCACGATGCCGGGTTAGCCCGCGGATCAGAACTGCAACCTGTTGCGCGCTGTGTCGCGTTCGGACCGAGGTAGGGACTGCCGCCGTACCAGGCGCCGTTGGTAAACAGATTCGCATCCGGCAAAGTCACTGGGCCGCCGGCAGCAACATCGCCGAACGGCGCAACCTGCATTGGCTTGGTGTGGTCGCCGCACCACTCGTAATAATTGATTGCGGTCGGCGCGCCGGTGTTGTAGCCGTTGGCATCCGGAGTACAGGGCAGCTTCGCGTTCGGGTCTTGGGAAGTGGTGTTGTGCCCGTACATGTCCCAGTTCAAGCCCCTGCCGGTGTAATAGAAGATCCCGTCCATGGCCAGGCCCGGAGTGGTCGTAGTGGTGAAAAGCGCCGGCCCAGCGAGACTGTTCGGATCGGTCTGGCTGACAATCAGGTTTCCGTCACGCCCGAGAATGCGCACGTGGTTGCCGTGCTCGTGGAACGGATGCTGCCAGCGCCCCTGTCCGATGATGCGCAGCAGAACCTCTTCGCCCGGATGCATGTGCGGATCGCCGTTGTAGGGCTGATGAGGGTACTGAATCGCGTAGTTTGGATCCATGTCATCCGGCATGGAGCGGCCGTTGATCATGAAGTACGCAGGATGGTAGGGCTCGGTCGGAACCTGAAGCTTGCAGGTCGCGGGCTGCGCAGAACCGATCGCAGCGCATACAGCAGACTTAACCTGCGCTTCTGCCTGCGTGTGAATGTTGGGATCCATCTCGGAGAACTGGAACAGATATTCGCGGTCGTAGCAGCTTCTGGCGTGATCGTAGGCCGCATGCGCTAGCCGGAAATCATTTTCACCCCAGAACCCTTGCGCAACGACGTTGTTCGCTTGCGCGGCTGTGCAGCCAGCGAGAACGGTAGTGTTGCTCGGAAGCACGATGACTGCACCGTACATCCCCATTTCTACCTGCAGGTCGCCTTGCGTGCCGCTGTAGTAGGAGCGAGTACCAGGCGAAGTCGGCGTGAAGGTGTATGTGACCGTCCCGCCAGGAACAGCTTCCTGAGTCAGCAGTCCGGCTACCCCGCCGGTCGCCGTCACGGCAAATCCCGGAAACAAAATCGACGTGTTACCGGCCGCGACAGGAAGACTATTCGTAAGCGTCACCGTGACTTGTTGTCCCTCAGTGACGATGAGCGTCGGGCCGGGAATCTGCATCGTGTTGTTGCACGCATTGGGAGCGCTGATATTGGCTGGGGCGGCAGTACCGCCGCCGCTGCAGGCATAGCCCCACGAATAGACCATCTGACCGTCGGGCTGTGAGATGTAGGCCTGGCTCGCGGTGATGGCGAAGTTAGTTCCCTTGACGCCAGGAGCCGCAGCGAATGCCGCCGTCGCAGCAAGCAGGAGCGCCAGTACAACGATCGGCGTCAGAAGCAGTTGTGTCTTTGAGATTGCTTTTTTCATGTTCGTCGCCCTCATGGCTGCGCTCCTAATTGTTGGTGACCCGAACTTCGGTCATCAATCCGCCGAAGTTCTCGGCATCGTTCGACAAGTGATCAAGATTGGGGGTGTAGAGGTAATACGTACCCGCCGGCACGTTGGTGGCGTCCAGAATCACGTCGAGCGACTCTCCGCCCCCCAGCGTGATCGAGTTGGTCGTGTAGTACATGTTGTTCCCCGCCTGATCGCGCAGGAGTTTGGCGTTGTACCCGATAACCTTCATCGGAATGCCGAGTGAGGCCAGCGTCTGATATTCGGAAACATCGAGGTCGGAAATGCGCAGAAGCGCTTTCTGGCCAACTTTTAGGCTGATGATCGCGGGCAGAGGCTGCGAGAAGTGATAGGAACCATCCGCCGACTGCGTCTGCAAGGGACCGGCGGTAACGGTGTCGGGATAGCTGCGCCCATTCAACAGGAAGTACTTATCCTTCATGTCCGTGAAGCCTTCCGGGTTGAACGTCATGCCGACAAAGTGGAAGTTGGGATCGAAACCGTGAATCTGCAGTGGGTATTCGACGTCGTAGTAGGTCGAGCCGTCGCCGTCGTTGTAGGCGTAGTTGCCAGCTGCGGCCCTGGGCGCCGAACCGCTCCCCGCTCCGGCCGGAAGGGGATTCGTGCAAAGGATGTCGGCTGACGGTTTGCAGGCCGTACGCAAATCGCCCTGCTGCGCCACTAGCGCGTCATACAGGCTGCTATTGGCCGGAACGCGATCCTGACGTGGGCGCACATAAAGTTGTCCCACCATGCCCATCTGCAAGTGCTCAGGAGGCGTGATGTGGCAGTGCCAGAAGTACGTTCCGGCGTCGGGAGCGAGGTAGTAGTACGTGAAGCTGGCACCGATGTTGATCGCCACCGAAGCATCCGGCACGCCGTCATAGAACGCAGAGGCATTCGGATAGCCGTGGAAGTGAACCGTGTGCTGCTCGAACAAGTCGGGACGCATGATCATGCCCACGTTGGTCAGGGTGAGAAAGAATTCGTCGTCCTCGTCGATCGCCATCATCGGCGCCGGGATGTTGCCGTTCATGACGCCGACGTCCATGATCTGCCGCGCATCCACGTGGCCATCGAGGCCGCTGGCGGGCGTATTCGGACAATTGGTCGGCTCTGCCAGGCAATCCAGGTTGGGCGTGAGTCCGACCGCGCCGTTAAACGTGAACGTCGACAGCTGCCCGGAGGTCACGGGACCGGCAGGGTTGGCACCGACGGTCGTAGCCGGATCACCGGGTTGCAGCGGGCCGCCGGTGGGCAGGCTATTGAACACGTTCGGAAACTGAGTGCCGGGCTTGCCGTTGGCAATGTCTGCCAATCCCGACAACGGGCCGAACGAGAACATGTAAGTCTGAGTGCCGTCGCCCATGGTGGAGTAGCCGTCCCCACCCGAGATCTGCTGGCACTTGATAGCGCCATTGACTCCACCCAGCACGAAAGGCCGCTCTGCGTTGTTGTTCGCCGCAGTCGGATGCGTGATGGTCTTTGTCGGGCACTGCACTCGGAACGACTGAGCGCTGGCGGCGACTGTCGCAAAACAAACAAGAAGTATTGGCAACCAAACCTGGAGTTGCTTTCTCATGACCTTGCGGCCTCCTTCGGAACCTGCCGGCGCTCGCAGCGCCTTTGTTGCAATGGGGGAGAGCTGAGATGAAGGAGCTGCGGAATGGCTGACCGCGATCTGCCGACGTCCAGAAACACGAATTCCGCCGCCTAAGCTTGCGCTCTGTTTGGAGCGCATTGCGCGGGCGAAGAAATCCTGCACGTCAGGCAAACTGGCGCAGTTCAAGACCAAAGGGAATCCTCCACAGAACCCCACATCAAAAAAGTGGAAATGTGTTTCATGCACCAGGCGAGGGAGAAATAACGCCCGTGCGTGCCATCCAATTTGGGGGAGAGGCTTACCGCCAGGAGGGAGTCTGGCGCTTTAAGAACTGGCCGAAGATTAGGCGACTCCTCAGGGCCTGTCTACGTCCACATGGATGATACGAACTCAAAATTCGAACGAAACCGGAGGCTTGGTCAAAGAAATGCCTGGGTTGGCAGTTTTCCCGGTGAGGAACGGATCAAAAAGTCGCCGATCAACTCGGTCCCGGCACTTCCCGCGCTGGACGCGGCAATTGACGGACGGGACTTCTTCATGGTGCCGCCTGAGCGACTGAGAATTGCAAAACGCAAGGCCAAATCTTTCGTCGGAAGGCATGAGTCCAATGCCCTTCAGTAATGGACGCCAGGAGCGGGAACGACCAGCAATACGTTCTCTTCTTAATTAGTAGTGTTCAGACTAGTGTTGTGGAGAATCGCGGGCGGTCAGGAAAGACTATTTCAAACGAGGTCCCAGGCCGATGCTCTTGAGCAGGAGCGAAACCAGTTCGCCCTGCCGACGGACGCCCGTTTTCGCAAAGATGTTGCGGAGGTGCATGCGGGCCGTGGTGCGGCGGATGCCCATCGCATCACAGCACTCTTCCAGCGACAATCCTTCCATTAAGTGATTGGCCAGACGCGCCTCGGTCGCGGTAAAGCCGTACAGTTGCTTCAGTTCTGCCTCGGCAGTATCGACGGGCTGCGCGGAATCGAGAATCATCACCAGAACAGCGGCCTCATTCGGAGAAGGGGCATCGCTTTTTGTATTCACCGCGCGCACAAACAAGGTCAAGGGTCTCTTGCCAGCAGAGCGCTGAACAGCAAATGCGCTGTCGCGATGAACGACTTCCGGCGTGTGCGCTGTCTTGGCGACCGATCGAACCATGTCTCTCAAGGACGCTCGCTCGTCGTATGTTGTCGTCAGCGTGCCGTCCGCATCAAGCTCAAGTCCATCCTGCGCTCGCAGTATTTGCTCTGCCGTCTGATTCGCAACGAGCAGTTCCGCCGACGCACTGCACACCAGCAGTCCAATGTTCAGCAAGTCGAGAGCTTCGAGCCCAGCCGAAAGCAGATCGCGCACCGTGTTGCCCTCGTCGAGCGAAGGCAACGGCAGCGTCTGCGCCCCGCGAACTTCATTGGGCGACGATGCGACTTCCACGGGAGAACTCCCTTTAGGAGCGGGCATGTGCTGTGGACGCGACTTCGATCGGAGATGGATGGCCAAGCTTAGACCTCAGCACTCGCCGAGCAGCTGACGGCAAACGGGGAGGGAGCGCCAGCTTTCAGAAGCCACGAGCAAATGGAGCATAGCATGAGGTAAACCCGCGTCGGGGGAAGAGATCCCTATTGTAGTGGAGACGAAGGAGTCGGGAAGGTTCCTTCGATAACGTCCCCAGCATTACCTCCGAGGGGAAGGGCTTCAGCAATGCGACCTTGTCCGAAGGTCCGAACTGGATGGACTGATTCACGGTGGTCCAGTCGCCTTTGTTATCATCGAACCGTCTTATGCATTTCGACGAAGACGAAGACGACATTCCACTGATTTCCGGAACGGGGGAGGCATTCATGGATGTGCCAGGCACTCCAGCCACGGGATCGCGCCGCGACGAAGATATCGCGCTTGATCTCATGAAATTCATTGCGATGACGACCGGCTACGGCAAGACCACTTCCACTGGGGGTGGCGTAGGGTTCGAGAAAGGCACCGGCGGCGCGGCCAAGCCGGAGGACTACGCAGCTCATCTGCTCGAACTTTATGGTAAGTGCCTTTCGCGGGTAAGCAAGAAATAGGCTATCCCGTGCAATTCCCGGGCGGGATGGATCAAGCCCGGCGGTCCTTTTCCCGCACGTGACGCGTGTCTCGTTTCGAGATTCCCGAGCGCCCTTTGCCCCACTTTCGCAGCCTCCACGCTTGCACTTCCGGGGCTCGTCTGCCACAATGCGCGGCACAAAGTACAACTACTTCCAGCTGAAGCTAGATCAGCGACCTTTGGAAAGGGGCATCTATGGCAACGGCTGTTCCGAACACGCTGGCATTGGTAAAACAGGGTTCCAAGTGGGGCATCATCTGGGGCGCGTTGCTGGTCATCCTGGGGACGCTGGCCATTGCGGAGCCTTTCCTGGCAGCCATCGCGCTGGCGACATTCCTTGCGTGGCTGTTGATCTTCGTGGGAATCGTGCACATGGCAGTCGCCTTCCACGCGCACTCGGGAACCAGCATGGGATGGAAGTTCCTCGTCGGGCTGGCCTACATCTTCATCGGCGGATACTTGCTGTTTCGTCCGGTAGTGGGCGTAGCGACGCTCACGTTGATGCTGGCTTTCCTGTTTCTTGTGGAGGGAGTACTCGACTTCATGCTGTGGTGGAAGTCTCGATCGAGCCGGGGCGCGATTTGGATTCTGGTGGATTCGCTCGTCACGCTTGTCTTGGGCGGAATGATTTACGTGCACTGGCCCTCGAGTTCCGTATGGGCGATAGGAACGCTGGTCGGGATCAGCATGATCATGAGCGGGGTGACGCGCCTGATGCTTTCGCTGGCAGTAAGAAAGTTCGCGACGCAGATGGCGTGACGGACGGGATGTGCTGGACTTTCAATTTCACAAAACAACAAAAGCCGCGATTCTAATCGCGGCTTTTTTGCTTGTTGAAACGCGGGCGAGGGCGCCCGCGCCACACTAGCGGCGCTTTTTCTTCTTGGCGCTCTTTTTCTTCGCCGCCTTTTTGGCTGGCTTCTTTTTCGCCGCTTTCTTTGCGGGTTTTTTCTTGGCGGCCTTTTTCTTGGCTGCCTTCTTGGGCGCTTTCTTCTTCGCCGCCTTCTTTTTGGCTGCCTTCTTTTTTGCTGGAGGCTTCCGGGCTCCGCCGCCGCCCGCTGGCTTGGCAGGAACGGGGATGACTTCCTCCACTTCGACAATCGACTCGCCCACTACAGGCATGCCGGCTTCTTCTTCCTCTTCTTCTTCCTCTTCTTCCTCGAGGATCTCTTCCGGAGATTCGCCGTAGGCGCCGGTGTCCCCGTACTCATCCATCTCGTCATCGAGTCCGTAGAGGGTTTCGTCGTGAAAGCTCATTGCTCCTCCTGGTGTTGCGGAATGGTTAGCGCGGGCACGAGGCCGATTCCGGCACCGCGCACGGAAAAATGAAGACAACTGAAAAAACTGCTTCGCGGCTGAACGGGGCGCGATTATAGCAGAGAAAATACGGTTGGGCGCTAGGGCTTCGACCACAGTTCAATGTGATTTTTGTACTACGCATTCGCGTGTACGAATTCGACAGAAATCACTTTTTAGGGACGGATGACCAGGACCATTCCGGGCCGCAAGACGGCAACGTTCCGGTTATCCCGCTTGAGGGCATCGACCGTGGTTTTGTAGGTGGACGCGATGGAAAAGAGGGTTTCGCCTTGTTTCACCTTGTGACGAACCACCGAATCGCCCGAATCCTTGGCAGATGTAACTGTCTTTTTATGCTTCGACTTAGAGCTGCTCGCGACGACCTCGCCCTGGCCTGCTCCCGGACTCACGGGAAGGTGGACGTACACGACGCTGCGGCCTCGCAAGCTGTCGCCCTTCAGATGATTCCAGCGACGGACCATGCCCGGCGGCACTCCGAAGTTGTCCGCGATTCTCTCTACCGTGTCCCCTTTGCGCACACGATAGCGCGTCGCATGTCGCGCATAGGTCGCTTCCTCGGTGATCGCACGCTTGCCCGGGACGATTGGGATCGTCAGTTTGCTGTCGGGCGTGAGAACAAGGTCATCCTCAAGATTGTTGGCTTCCGCGATTGCCTTAGGAGTGCTGCGATAGGTGCGCGCGATCGAGGCGAGTGTGTCTCCCGGTTGAACCTTGTGATATCGCCACCAGACCCGCATGTCTTTCGGAATGGCGGCGATCGAGGTCTGGAACTTGTCTTTCGTGCCCGCGGGAATATGCAGCTCGAATTCGTGATCCTTCGGGGTCGTCATCCGGAGCAGGCTCGGATTCAGGTCCTCAGATCCGTTAACGAGGCATCTACGCATTCGGCGACAAGCCTGAGGTCTACCGGATAGTCGATCTTCACCGTGTCAAAAGGAGTGGGTTGCGTTTTCTCGAGATGCTCCAATCCGTACTGGCCGGGATTCTTGGCCATGATGGTGACGGCCACGATGATGGGAACGTAGTTCCGGGTCTCTTTAGGCAGAACGTTGCGGCGGTACAGTTCCCAGAAATCCGCGTAGCCGGTTCGCTTGACGGCGCTCTGCACCGTTCCCGGGCCGGAGTTGTAGGCGGCCATGGCCAGGTACCAGTCGCCGAACTGCTGGTAGAGATCCTTCAGGTGGCGTGCCGCTGCATGGGTGGCCTTCTCGGGATCCTGCCGATCGTCGACCCACCAGTCGCGCTGCAGTCCGTAGCCTCTGGCACGGCTTGCCATGAACTGCCAGATGCCGCGAGCGCCTACGCGCGATAGCGCCAGCGGGTGAAAACCCGACTCCGCCTGCGCCAGATAAATCAGATCTTGCGGGACGCCCTCCTGTTTCAGGACGCGGCGAATCATGTCTTCATACCGGCCCGACCGGACCAGCGCGTTTTCCAGCGTGCCGCGCCCGCGGCCGGAGAAGTACGTGATGTATCCGGCGACCTGGTCGGTCATCATCAACGGCAGATCGGAGCGTGTGGACTTGATTTCCGCTTCGGCTTTCGCTTTTACGTTCGCGTCTACAGGGACCGCGGCTTCGTTTGCTTCGTCGATAGGCGCTGGCTCGGACTTCTGCTCGGTGAAGCCGTCTCCTTGCTGCAGAGCCTGCATGTCGAAGCTGTTGACGCCTTCGACTATGCGATCAAATTCGTTTTCCAGGCGCGGATCGGAATTGATTTCCAGATTGCTGCCGAGGAGCAGATCGAATGCTCGGTCAAAGTCCTGACGGGCGGCATCGAGGTGACCGGCTTTGTAGTTGTCCTGACCCGCAGCGTATTCCTTTTCAACTTTTGCAATGAGGTCGGCGACAGGATCCGCGGACGGCGCTGTCGCGGATGCCTGCGTTGTGGGCACAGGCGCTGCCTTGATCGCGGGGGCTTGCGTTTCGACGGATGGTACCGGCGTGGCCGCAGCAATCGCAGGTGGCGCGGATTGCTTTGCGGAAAGCAGTGGCGCCTGACGATGGGATGGGCACCCGCAAAGTCCGAGCGCGGCCGCCAGGGGCGCAATCACGACATAGAGTTTCTGGAGTCTCATATTTCTCTATGAGTTACGCGCCGACGACCTCCCTGGGTTTTGGATGCCGAAATCCTGCGAAATGGTAACCTTGGATCTTTTGCGGGGTCAATTCACAAAAGACCAATGCCTTCATTACTTTCGGCATGATACCCGGGGTGCTTGATGCAGGGGCGACTGCATCTCGGCCAGCCGGCGGGCGGGACGCCCGCCGCTCCATCGACGAGACTGCTCTTTTGAGATCCCTAACGTAAGAGGGGCAGGCTTATCTCGGCAGCACTTCTTTCAACGCACCTTCAATCCGATCCAATTCCTCGCGGATCACTCGAATGGATTGCTGGTTGCGCGACGTATGCGGATGCGGCGAGAGGGCCTCGAGTGCCGCACGAATCTGGTGGTTGCGATCCCAGATCAAGTGCAGTTTCGCGATGGTGCGGCGGCGGTGCTGGAACATATTCCGCACGAACGACGTGGCAAGCCACGCGAAGACGATGCCGAAGAACGCTTCGATCGGGAGCCGATCCTTGGCGCCATCGTAGTCGGAGAACAGCAGTCTGTAGACGGCTTCCCCCATTCCCAGCGAGGCGAAAACCACCGCCACGCCGACAAAGAAAACGGGGAGCAAATCGAAGGCCTCACTGATCGATGGATAATTCTTAATCCGCGTCCGCACTAGCTCCAAAGCCATGCCACACCCGATGTATTCGTATTGACGCTTCCGCCATGGGCCTCCGCGACGCCGACATGGTAAACCAGTCGCGGCCCATGCGAAAGGCCTGTCGCACGGGAATCTTGCGCTGGTGTAGTCTCTTCTTTCAGGCACGCTCTGCGATTGGCCACAGGGCTTGTTTTTGGAGACGGCGACTTGGCCAACAGTCGTTCGCGCATGATCAACCTTCTGACCATCATCGGCGTGGGTTTTGTGCTGGGCATTCGGCACGCGACGGATCCTGATCACGTCATCGCCGTTACGACCATTGTCAGCCGCCAACAAAGCATTCGTCATGCCGGGGTCATCGGGATCCTGTGGGGGTTGGGGCACACGATCACCATCGTGCTGGTTGGAACGGGGATTATCGTGTTCAACCTCGCCATCCCCGCGAGGGTTGGGCTGGCGATGGAACTCGCCGTCGGCATCATGCTGATCGTGCTGGGCGTGTTTAACCTCACGGGCGTAACCCGCTGGATCACGGAGCGATTCACTCCCGAGCATGCGGCGGGCGTGGTGCACGCCCACGTTCACCAGCACGGAGGCGAGTCGCACGTGCACACCCACACGCACGATGCGGATGCTCACCTGGGTCTCGAGGAAAAGCCGCAAGGCCCGTGGCAACAATTCCTGCAGAAGGTAGGCTTGTATCAGTTGCTAAGGCCTCTCGCGGTAGGCATCGTGCACGGACTCGCGGGATCGGCGGCTGTGGCTCTGCTGGTGCTGACCACCATTCATGAGCCGAGATGGGCCGTGGCATACCTGCTGGTATTCGGGCTGGGTACGATCGCAGGCATGATGGTGATTACTATGCTGATGGGCGTCCCATTCGCTTACACCGGCCATCGCTTCGCGAATTTCAACCGCGGACTGGGGGTTGCCTCAGGCCTGATCAGCATCGCCTTCGGACTTTTCATAACATTCCAGATTGGTTTTGTTGATGGCCTTTTCACCTCCCACCCTTCCTGGACGCCGCACTGAGTGAGGGCGTACATCGACCAGCACTCTCGTGGGATGGAGTTTTGTGAGGGGCGCAGGGTAGGATTGGGAAAGCTCACGACATTCTACGGGAACCGATTCTTCTGAGGAGCGATCCTATGCGTGGTTGGCAGTCTTGGATGTTTGCATTCGCGGTAGCTGGCACTTGTGTGTATGCGCAGGCCCAGGGACCCGGCGTCGCGCCGCCCCCGCCACCGGGCGCGCCCCAGAGGCGAAGCATGGAGGCGGTCAGCGAATTGCGCATGCTGACGCAGAGTCTGAACCTGACGAATGATCAGCGCGAGAAGCTGCGGCCGACCATCGTTGATGAGGGTGAGCAACTGCACGTCGTGCGCATTGACGAGCGCATGACACCTGACCAGAAGCGAGCCAAGGTCATCGAGATTCGGGAAGCGTTCGCGCCGAAGATTGCGGCGGAACTCACGCCCGAGCAGCAGGAGAAGTGGAAGAAGCTTGAGGGAAGCCTGGTGGGCAAGCCGGCGGATGGAGCGAAGGAACCCGCGGCGCCCGCGACACCGCCGAAATAGAAAACGCGAGTTGCATGAACACAACGGCAGCTTTCGGGCTGCCGTTTTCTTTTCCGGCCCCGAAGATTGGCGTCGCCCGAGCGCCCCGGCCGGACATCACGCTATGATGAAGTCAGGAAATTTCTATGAAAGCTATCCAGGTAAAGCACACTGGCGGTCCCGACGTTCTGGAGTTGGCGGACCTCGCAGTCCCAGAAGCAAAAGGTAACGAAGCAGTCGTAAAGATCGCTGCTTCCGGCGTGAACTTCATCGACGTGTATTACCGGGAGGGCCGATACAAAGCTGTACTTCCCTTCGTGCCCGGGCAAGAGGGCGCGGGAGAAGTCGCTTCCATCGGGCCCGACGTCAAGCAGTTGAAAGTCGGCGACCGCGTTGCTTACACCACGATCATGGGCAGCTATGCCGAGTATGCCGCCGTGCCCGAAGACCGGCTGGTCAAGATCCCGCAGGGCGTGAGCTATCAGCAGGCGGCAGCCGCGATGTTGCAGGGCATGACAGCGCACTACCTTTCGCATGACACCTATGCGTTGAAGAAAGGTCAAACGGCGCTGGTGCATGCAGCGGCAGGTGGCGTGGGTCTGCTTCTCGTGCAGATGGCGAAGAACATCGGCGCTCGCGTGATCGGAACGGTTTCTACCGAGGAAAAAGCGAAACTGGCGAGGGCCGCTGGGGCGGATGACATCATCCTCTATACGCAGACTGACTTTGAGATTGAAACGCGCAAGCTCACTGATGAGCATGGCGTAGATGTCGTATACGATTCCGTGGGGAAAACGACGTTCGAGAAAGGGCTCAACGTGCTGCGTCCGCGCGGATACATGGTGCTCTTTGGCGGCTCGAGCGGCGCGGTTCCACCGTTCGACTTGATCCAGCTTTCGCAGAAGGGATCGCTGTACGTGACGCGACCGACTCTCGTGCATTACACCGCCACCAGAGAAGATTTGGAACGGAGATCGGGCGATGTTTTTGGCATGATCGCCGCGGGCAAGCTCAAGTTGCGGATCGAGCACACGTATCCGCTCAAGGATGCTGCGCAAGCGCATCGCGACCTGGAGAGCCGGAAGACGACCGGAAAATTGTTGCTATTGAATTGATGGAGGGCGCGATCTCGAATCTCACCGCAAAAGTCAGCCGCCTCGTCGGCGCGGTGTTATTGCTGGCGTCGAATGCCTTGCTGGCGCAGCAAGCGCCCAGCGTCCTGCGTCTGGACCCCGCCAAGACCGGCGCCTCGATCTCCCTGAACGCCACGATGCATACGGTTCATGGGAAATTCGGGCTGCGCCGCGGGGAGCTACGTTTCGACCCGGCCAGCGGAAAAGTCTCGGGCGAGATCGTCTTCGACGCGGCCAGCGGAAAAACCGCGAGTGACGGCCGCGATCACAAGATGAACAAGGACGTCCTCGAAAGCGCGAAATTTCCGGACATCACCTTTCGACCTGACCATGTCGAAGGCAAGGTCTCGGATTCGGGCACATCAACAGTGCAGGTGCATGGGCAATTTGGAATTCACGGCACGGAGCACGAACTCACCGTTCCGGTCGAAGTGCATCTCGACCGCGATCACTGGAAGGCGACGACTCACTTCGAGGTTCCTTACGTGAAGTGGGGGATGAAGAATCCAAGCAACGTGTTCTTGCACGTGGGCGATTCGGTTGAGGTTGAATTCGAGGGCGAGGGTGCGTTGCAGGCTCCGTCGTTTCCGCGTGTCCCAGATCCGCAACCCAGCGTGATCAATAAATGAGGCAGCGTCGAGAACGCTCCGGTATCTGCTCTCCGTCGTTCACTGCGCCAGAGCCTAGACTACTTCTCCTCCACACCAATTGCTGACAATGCAGGCAAGTACCTTTGTCGCGGCGACTACTTCTTCCAGGTCGACGTGCTCATTCACCGTGTGCGCATCGAAGATGCTACCGGGTCCGTACAGGACGGCCGGAATGCCGCCGTGATTTGTGAACAGGCGGAGGTCGGAGCCGTAGGTGACACCCTGCACGATAGGCGCCTTGCCGAGGATCTGCGCATGACCTTCCGCGATGGCGCGCACGATTGGCGACTCCTGCGACGTCTCGCCTGATTCAAACTGACCTTCAAACCACTCGACAATGGGCGGATGATCGGCCAGCCATGGATCCTGCCGCGCGGCCGCAGTCAATGCGCTCACCAGAGCCTGACGCGCTGCGTCGGTCGATTCTCCTGGCAGGACGCCGAACCTGCCTTCGACCACGAGTTCGTCTGGAACAGTCGATGGCCATTCTCCCGAGTGGAGAGTCCCGAAGTTCACTGGTGCGATGTTGTTCGGATCTTCGTAAAGAGGATTCTTGTATTCCACATGACGACGCCGCTCAAGTTGTTGCACGGCCTGCAACAGCAGGTAGAACTTTTCGATCGCGCTTATGCCGTAGGGCTTCATGCACGCATGGATGGCGCGCCCTGCAACCTTTATCCGAAAAGTCAGAGCACCCGATTGCACGGGGCAAAGGTGAAGGCGAGTGGGCTCGGTGATGATGGCGGCGTCGGCCTTGAAACCCTTCACGATGGTGGTAAGCGTGCCAACGCCGCCGCTCTCCTCACCGATTACACTTTCTACTAGAACATCGCCGGCGGGACAGAATCCCAGAGACTGCAGCACCTGAATCGCGAAGATGTTAGCTGCGACTCCCGCTTTCATGTCGCATGAACCGCGGCCGTAGAGTTGGCCACCGCGAATGGCACCGCTCCAGGGCGAGTCGGACCAGAGAGTCTCGTTGCTGGTGGGAACAACGTCCATGTGGCCGTTGAGAATCAGGGAACGTGGAGTACCCGCACTCTTTCCAGAACCTTTCCACCGGGCGATGACGTTCAGCCGATCGCGGAAGGGCACACCGTCATCACAGAAGGCCGGGTGATGCTTGAGGTCATCGAGTTCCGAAGAGACGACATCGACGCTGAGGCGAAGAGCTCGAAGCTTCTCGGCGACCAGTTGCTGCGCTTGCTGTTCCTGCCCAGGCAGGCTGGGCGTCTGCACCAGCTTTTGGAGGAAGGCGATCAGTTCGCCGCGCAGTGCATCCACTGCAGAAGCGATTCTTGGGACAAGGTCGTTCATCGATTTGCCAGGCGAACTGGCTAGGCCTTTTTTCTGGAATACGCGCTCGCATACACCGGTACTGGAACATCTGGCCCGCAGCGCTCGTCGGGAATCGGGGCTTCGGCTGCCGTGTGCAACGGAATCACTCCCGCCCAGGTACGGAAACTGTAATCCTCTTCATCGTCGATCGGAGGGCCTTGCCGGACCTTCGCGGAAAATTCATCAATCGACAGTCGGAGAGCGGACGTGGCTTTAAGCTCCCGCTCGTTCGGCTGCCGCGATTCAGCCCAGCGGCCCGGCAGAATGTGTTCTGACAATCGCTGCAGGGCCTCGAGTTTCTCCGCCGGGTCATCCACGAGCGTCGCCGTACCCAGCACGACGACCGAGCGGTAGTTCATTGAGTGATTGAAAATCGAACGCGCCAGCACCAGGCCATCGATCAGGGTAACAGTGACGCAGACGGGAATACCCTTGTCGAGATTGCGCAGCATGCGGCTAGCCGCTGAGCCGTGAATGTAGAGATGGTCGCCAACACGGCCATAGGACGTGGGAATCACAAACGGCTGCCCGTCAACCACGAACCCGACATGGCAGATGAAACCTTCATCAAGAATCTGATAGATCGCTTCGCGATCATAAACACCCCGGTCCGGTTCTCGGACCACACGGGTGCGTTGGGTAGGTGAGGTAGTAGTTTCAGACATGCACAGAGCAGCTCCAGAGTTTCGTCAGGATTCCGTGCTGCATGGTAGCAAACGAAATGATTTCGAGGGGAGGAATTGGAGCGCGGCGCAAGGGCTTGCGACCAGCGACTGACGACTAGCGACTAGCCAAGCCACTGCGGGTTCTGAACCGTGCTGTCAAAGTCGTGTGATGTTTTGTAGCGTTCGAATTCGCCTTTGGCAGCGGCGGTCGCTGTCTTCGCCAGCAACGACGAGACTTCCACGGCGCTCATCGGCTGAAAACTGCGGGCGGCGTCGAGCGCCTGCTGCAGGATTTCCATCGAGTCGCAACCCGTGATGACGACGCTCGTGGGTAAGTTCATCGCGTAGTGCAGACACTCAACAGGTGTTGCTGTCTTGCTTTGCAAGATAATCTTGTCGCCCATCGACTTCATGCCGAGCACGCCGATCTGGTGTTTCACCAGGACCGGCAGCACTTTCTTCTCGAAGCTGTCGAAGTGTGCGTCCATCACGTTGAGCGGCATCTGGACAGTGTCGAACGTGAAGCCGTGAGCGAAGGCGGTCTCCAGCATCTTCAGGTGGATGTCGGGACTCTTGTGGCCGGTGAATCCGATGTAGCGCAGCTTGCCTTGCTTCTTCGCTTCGAGAACGGCTTCCATGCCGCCGCCTTCGGCAAAAACACGGGCCGGATCGGTATCGCGGATGACTTCATGAAATTGCAGAAGGTCGACGTGATCGGTCTGCAGTCGCCGCAGTGATTCCTCGATCTGATCGGCGGCTGCCTTCTTTGTGCGGCCGTCAATCTTCGTCATCAGAAAAGCTTTTCGTCGATAGCCATCGCGCAAAGCCTTACCCATGCGGATTTCGCTCTGCCCGTCGTTGTAGTCCCAGGAGTTGTCGAGGAAATTGATGCCGCTGTCGAGCGCGGCGCGAATGATGCCGATACTTTCCTGCTCGTCCTTCTGCATGCCGAGGTGGTAGCCGCCAAGGCCGACCATCGAAACTTTCTCGCCGGTGCGACCAAGCACGCGCCTGGGGATATTCGACGTTTGAGCCTGGGCGCGATGATTGCGAAGCGAAGTCACGAGGGCGGATACGACTGCGGCATGCAAGAAGCGACGACGGTTCATGAGAAAACTCCTGCGAGCATTCAGAGGGCTCGGGATTCTCCCAATCTAACCTGCGCGTTCCAAACGGTTAGTACGGTAAGAATGGTATATCAGCGAAAAAACACAGGCCCGGCTCCTACCGAAGAAAAGCCGGGCCAGTATCTTACATGTGCATGTGGTCCTTCGTGGGGAGTTGTGCTCCGCTTAATGGTGAGCCGGGAGGGGGGCTCTACCAATCATTGCTTTCTTAGTTCCTGCAGTTCGGATGCGACACCCGCTCGTGGGGCGAGTCTAGGCAGAGGATGTCTGCGAACTCGTCAAAGTTATTGGCGCACAGCAGCCATTCATTCCGCTGCCTGAAGCCATAGTTCCACTTGAGGCGAATAACTGTCGGGCTCAGCTGGCTTTTGCGATAGTCAAGCAAGATTGGTGCGTCAGAACCAAGGCCAAAGTCACCGATAGAAACTGAGAGTTCCGCCTCTACATCCTCGGGAGCCTCAAATGTTGCCCAGAATTTCTTCTCATTGCCGTTGCGGAGTCGCGCCACGGTAGTGAATGGTGGCCGAAAAAAGTAGATTCTATTTTGCTCAGGTGCGACGATTCTGACTCGAGCCTCCTCCACCAGAGGTTTCAGATTTTGCCTTAATTCCTCATCAAGCGTTCGCGGCCAGTAACCGCCGTTGATGAGCGCTACCAGACGTTCTGGGATCTGCAACCCGTCTACTGTCATTATTTTGAAGCCGGGCCCTGACCGTGTTCTTGCGAACAAACCTACCAGTTGATCTTCATCGCGAACTGGAACTGCCGCGGGTCATAGGCCGAGGTCGGCGTTCCCGCATTCGTGAACAGAGGACTCACGGCCGCCACGTTGTACCGATTGGCGATGTTGAACATGTCGGCAATCAAATCCATATTGATGCGCTCGCCGAAGTGAATGCGCTTCGACACCCGCAGATCGTTGAAAACGGTCCAGGGGGAAACACCTGCGTTGCGCCCCAGGTTGCCGTCGAGTTGCAAAAGCGTCGGCGCGTTTGGGTGGCGACAAAGCCATTGATGCAGGGCTCCTGGAACACTCCCGTCGGAGAAACCTTCGACGTAACCGCCGTGCCGCAGGCCGGATTGACGAAAGTGTTGGGCCGACTGGTTAGAGACGACAACTGGAAGTTGTCGCCCGTGCCCGTGATGATATTGAAAGGGCGCCCCGACGCGAACTCGACCAAGGGAGCAAAGGTCCAGTCGCTCAGGAACTTGGTTGCAAATCCGCCGCTCCGACGCGTCCAGTTTGATAAACGCCACTGAAAACGAAACGGTGGCGTTGATCAAACAGCGAGGTCGAGCGATCGTAGCCTGGGAAGTAGCTGTCCTGCGGCGTCAACGTGGACTGCAGGTCGGTGGAGTCGTCGATGGCGTGCGAGTAAGTGTAGGAACCCAGGAACTCGTAGTGGTGTCCGAAGCGCTTGCGAAGGTTGGCGCTGAAGCCGTGGTAGACGGAACTCCCATTGGAGTAGTTTGCATCCATGTCGCCGAACGGAACGCAGCCCGTATAGTCGATGTCCGGTCGGGCCCGGAATCGGATTGCATTTCGCGTTGAACCCGGGCAGACTACCGGCCAAAGCGGCTGCCTGCGCCACGCACGCACCTTGCCCCGTCAAGTAGAAGCCCGCCGCGACCGAGGGGTTCAGCCCACCCGGCCGGAAGAAGTTCATAACGCCGGGTCGACGTAGGTCGCTCTCGCCATCGGATGCACCGCACCGTGAAGGGCTGCTGGCAGGGAGAGAGGTTGCCGCCGGTCTCGCATCGTAGTTCGCCGCGATGAAATTCGCGGTCAGCAAGTCTCCGCGAATCGTGTTGGCATTGATGGGCCGGTTCAGGTGGCGACCACCGTTGAAGTTGTAGGCCAGGCTCAGAGCGAAACCGCCTCCCAAATCCCGCTCGATGGTGAGATTCGCCTGCTGCGCGTACGCATATACGAAGTTCTTCGCCTGCGGATATCCGAACGGCTGGAAGCCAAGCGGAAGGAACGTGGATTGCGCCGGGTCCGCACTCAGGTTCAGATAGTTCTGGCTCAGGAATACCGACTGCGGGAAGTTCAACGACGTGAACTGCTGCTGGTCCGGCAAGTAGCCGAGATTGGCATTGGCGAGAGGGAACTGCGATGGACTGCATCCGGGAGAGTTAAGTGTCCCCTGGAAAATTGGAATGCCGTTGAGGTTCGACGGATTTCCGTCACCCGCGCAAAGTGAAGTACCGCCAAATGCCAACTGGCCGCTGGAAGATCCGTCCGAAGCATCGCCCAGGAAATACAGGCCAAGCAGAGGGTGGTCGTAGAACATGCCGTAGGACGCGCGGATGACGGTCTTTCCATCACCTTTCGGGTCATAAGCCAAGCCCACACGAGGCTGGAAGTTGTTCTTGTCGGTCTGAATGCCCTTTTGCAAACCGAGCAGGTTGTATGCGGGCAGGGCCAAACCTTGGGGCGGCGTGAATTTGGGCGGGAATTCGAGGTCGTAACGGACGCCAAAATTCAGCGTCAGGTTCGGACGCACGCGCCACGAGTCCTGCCAGAACAATCCGAGGGCAATGTTTCGGAAAGAATCTTTCGGACTGCCCAATCCCTGGATAAAGTCTCCTGGCAGTCCGGCGCCGTAGGCCTGCACGGGAGAGAGGCTTGGGAAACTGATTGTCTTCTGCCCGGTGGGATCAGTTGGATCGGGCAGCGGCGTGAAACCCAGGCTATCCGCGCCGAAGGATCCGAAATCGTAAACGCCACCATAGTTCACGGTAAAGATCGCGTCGATGGGCAGGTAGTTGAAGTCAACACCGAACTTGGTATCGTGCGCGCCAATGGCCCAGGAGAAAGTATCCGTCGGCCTGGAAGCGTTGCTCGGTGCGCTGGATGTAGGAGTACGGCTCGCGACCGAAGTACGCGATGCCGGGAATGTTTACGGCAGGATCGGCGCCACCGGGAATTTTCGTGTTGTAGAAGTACGACAACCCTCGGCGCGCGTACTGGAAGCGAAATTCGTTGACCTTGTTGTTGCCAACGGTCCACGTGTCCTGGACCGTGCCGGCGACGTCACGATACGTCTGTTGCGAGGTGCGCGAGTAGGCATTCTGTCCGAAGGGTTGCGACTGACCGCCGACTTCGATTCCCGTCACTGTGCTCGGGCTCACGTTGGCTCGGAACATCAGGCGATTGTTGTTGCTCACATTGTGGTCCAAGCGAAATGAATAGAGACTTGTACCTTCGAAGACGGGGAAATTGCCTTTTTGCGAATTGAGCGTCTGGTAGGACTTGGGAGTGGCCACGCACGGTCCCGGTGGGGCACAACTGGTCGGGAATCCCGACCAACTGGAGAGACCGCCGAATGTAATAGCCTGCACCAGTTGTGTTGGCCACTGGCCCTGAATGCCTTGTCCGGCTGAAGCGCCTGCCAGGGTCACATATTTCAAGATGCCCGCCTGCACTGCCGGACTTGCTGTCTCGAGCGCGAGGACTCTCGGATCGGTAAGAAACGCGATCTGTTCCGATGAAAGATCCAGAGGTCCGAAAGGCAAACCGATTTGTGTCGTATCAAAATTCACGAGATCGAAATTGTTCTGCCCGATGCTCGAGAACCCAGTCTCGTGCCGGCGCGTGATTTCGTACGAGAAGTAGTAGTACGTCTTGTCTTTCTTGATCGGACCGCCAAACGCAACTCCGGCCTGCACGCGCGTGTAGGCGGGATTCTTTTCCGTGCTGAACGGGTTCACCGCCTGAAAGTTGCGGTTGCGCAGGTAGCCGAAGACGTCGCCGTGAAAATCGTTGGATCCCGACCGCGTGATGATATTGACCACACCACCCGACGCCCGGCCGTATTCCGCAGCGTAACCGTTGGTGATGATCTGAAATTCCTGAACCGCTTCCTGCGACACCGTGGAACGCACGCCGTTAACGGAGTTGTCAGTGGCATCGGCGCCGTCGACGTTCACGAGATTCGAACGCGCTCGCTGCCCGCTGAAGTTCAGGCCGGAAGTCGGCGCTGCTCCGGTGTTGGGCGCATTGTCGCGAACGACCTGCGAGTCGGTCTGCGCAAAGTTGATGTAGTTACGTCCGTTGATCGGGAGATTGTCGATGCGCCGTTGGTCGATCGTGTTGGTGGTGGAGCTGCGCGAGGTTTCCACCAGTTCGGCTTCGGAGGTGACGTTCACTACCGTCTCCACGCCGCTGACGCTCAAAGTGATGGGCAGTTCCTTGCTCTGGCCCACCGTCAACGCCTGATCCTTGGCCTCGGCCTTGGCGAATCCCGGGGCTTCGATTGTGATCGTGTACACGCCAGGCGGCAGCGAGACCAGGCGATATTCGCCGTCGGTGTTGGCGGTGGTGGCGCGAACCGTCGCCTTTGCCTGCTCGCGCGCCGTCACCGTAGCGGTGGTTACGACACTGCCCTTTTCGTCTTTCACGATCACGTGTAGATCACCGCTGGCCGAGCCCTGGCCAAAGGCAGTACCAATCCAGACAAAAGCGAACAGCAGGGCAGCTACGATCTTCGACGTGGAATTCATAGGGGTCTCCCGAAAAGAGCCGCGCCAGGCAGAGGCGGCGGAAGGACTGCTTACTTCGTTGAAAGGGTGACGGAAACGCACAGTGGGGACGCCAGTTGTCCCGGTGGTTTTTATATCAGGGTATGCTGGGAAAGCAAGATAAATACGTGAGGCGAATAGGGTTAGTAAGCTTTCGCGTTGAAGAATTACACTCTCGCCACTTACCTCTCAATGCCGGAATCCTGTTTCTGTTTCGTTTGATATGCCCACGCCATGCGCGGGGTGTTGTGCGAGATACCGAAACGGCCTCGCGAATCGAGCAAAATAATTCCGCCGTGCCCGTTCACGCGCGCCTTCAGATAATTGATCGCTTCCTGCGACACCCACTCCGGAACATTGCCGGCGAGCACCCGGTCTACCGACCACTTCGCCAGAACTAACTTCATGATCGGCTCGCCCCAGCCAGTAAGCGACGCCGCAGCACTTTCATTGTCGGCGTAGCACCCGCAGCCGATCAGCGAGGAATCGCCCAGCCGGCCCGGTGCTTTGTTCAAGGTTCCGCCGGTGGATGTTCCGGCGGCGATGTTGCCTTCGGCATCGAGCGCGACTGCTCCCACCGTGTCGTGCGAGATTGCCGGAGCAAACAAGTCGGGAGCGCTTTCGGCGGCGTGCGTCTGGAAGGCACTGAGTCGTTCGACCTCGCGGGGAATGACGAGGTCGGAGTTGTCGCACAGGACGATGCCGTGTTCCGCGGCGAAACGTTCCGCCCCTTCTCCGACGAAGTAGACATGCGGACTTTCGCTGAGGATCTTGCGAGCCGCGCGGATCGGGTTGCGGATACGCTCCACACCACCCACGCCGCCACCGCGCAGCGTAGAGCCCTCCATGATGAAGGCGTCGAGCTGAACCTTGCCATCTCGATTGAGAAAGCTGCCGCGCCCCGCGTCGAAGGTCTCGTCGTCCTCAAGAATTACGATGGCTTCTTCGACGGCATCAAGGGCCGATCCACCCTTGCTCAGTGCCAGCCATCCGGCGGCGAGTGCGTTGCGCACACCGCGCAGATGAGCTTCGACCATATCGTCGGGAATCGCCCAGGCACCGCCATGGACTACAAGAACCGGATCGGTTGGCACATTTGCCCCTTCGGAAAAATGCGAAAAATAGTCTAGCACCGGCCAAAAGTAGCACCGGCATCTTGCCGGCAGTCCTGAGAGCATCTTGCCCTCAGCGGCGGGCAGGGACGCCCGCCGGACTGCCGCGCCGAGACGGCGGCGCTACAAAGGGCGCTTCGCCAACTTGGGGAATCCGGCTCCGTGTCTCAGTGAGACTCGCCCGGCGAAGCTGCCCCGATCACAGGTACACCTTCGTAGTCTCGAACCTCCACGGTTCCGATCGACAGCTTCTTGAGTTGCTCCTCGATTTTCGCGCGGTCACCGGCGCCAATCACGACAGCACTCTCCGGATGGATGTATTTCTTCGGCGACGCGCTCGACATCTTCCGCACTCACCGCGTTGATGCTGGCCGGCAGTTGCTCGTAGTAGTTGAGCGGGAGGGCGTAGACGAAAAGTTCTCCAACCGTGTTGGCAGTCTGTTCCGCCGACTCGAAACGTCCGGCAAGTGACTGCGAAAATGCCCCCTTCGCCAGCTTGAGTTCTTCGTCAGTGGGAGCAGTGTTCCGGATGTTGTCCATCTCTTTGAGCAGTTCGTGCACTGCCGGTCCGGTGACATCCGTTCGCATGCCGCCGCCGGCGGCGAACATCCCTGAGGCGCGTTGATAGATGAAGAACGAAAATCCGCCATACGTGTAGCCGTGTTCTTCGCGGAGGTTCACGTTGATGTGGCTGGAGTTCAATCCACCAAGGATGTTGTTCATGACCTCGATCGGAACGTAATCCGCCGTTGAGCGCGCGACGCCCGCACTGCCAACCAGCACAAACGTCTGCGCGGCACCGGGTTTATCGACAATGGCAACGCCGGCTTTGATCTGGTTCGTAACCGGCGGAGGTTCGTGTTTGGTCTGCGGCCCTGTCCAACTACCAAAGTACTTTTCCGCCAGCGAGCGGGCTTCGGCCAGGGTCAGATCGCCGCTCAACACGAGTGCAGAGTTCGAAGGGGTATAACCTGCTTGCCACATCTGGAGAAGATCCTGCCGCGTCGTCGAGTGAATGGACGCGATGGTTCCCTCATTGCGGTAGCCGTACGGATGGTCTGGACCGTAAATCATCTTATGCAGAACGCCGATGGCGAGTTGCTCGGGATCATCCTGGATCTGCAGGATGTCGGTTTCGCGCAGCTTCCGAACCCGCTCGATTTCGGCGGGATCGAACTTGGGGTGGAGCACGACGTCGGAAAGAAGATCGAGTGCCGCGCCAGCGTTCGGCTTGAGGACGCGAATATCGACGAGGGAGTCGTCTCCCGCCGTCAGAGCACGCATCGAAGTTCCGATCTGCGCCGCATCATCGGAAACCTGCAACGACGAGCGCCGCTCGGTTCCTTCCGGCAGCATTTCGCTCGTAAACGCCGCAAGCCCAGGCTTGGCCACCGGGTTCGCATCGCTGCCGTTGAGAACCAGCACGTGCGCGACCACGATGGGGAGCTGATGCTGCTCCACCAGCAGAACGGTCAACCCATTCGACAGCTTGAAAGTCTGCGCCACCGGCAAGCTGAGTTTGCCCAGAGGTTGCGGCGGCAGGAGCCTTGGCGCGCCAGGGCTCGTCGGGCATGGTTCCCGTCACCGCGCTGTTCTTCGCAGATGCCGTCTCGTTCGCTTTGGCCGGGTCGTCGACAACGCGCTCTCCTGGTAAACCCCAAACCACGGCGCGCGCCGAGGTTTTCAGCCTCTCCGACGCAATGCGTTTCACGTCCGCGACCGTTACGCGGTTGTAGCGTTCCAGATCCTTGGGAGATAGCCCGGGTCATGCAGAAACTGGTTGTACTGGTTCAGACGGTCCGCGAGTCCGCCGAAGCCGCCCAGCCGTTCCAAGCCTGTGATCATGTGCGTCTCGATCAGGTTGCGAGCGCGGTCGAGTTCCGCCTGGGTGGGACCCTCGCTTCGCATCTTCTTCAAGTTGCTCGTCGATTGCTTTTTCGAGATCCTCGGGCTTTACGCCGGGCTTGGCCGTGACTTGCAGCTCAAGCACCGAGCCGAGCCGCAGATTGCTGTTCTGCACCGATACGTCTTGCGCAATCTGCTTGTCGTAGACCAGCGCTTTGTACAGCCGGCTCGTCTTGCCTACTCCCAGAATGTGCGCCAGCAGGTCGCTCTCGGCATCGCCCGGTTGAAAGATCGAGGGCATGATCCATCCCATGTAAATGCGAGGGAGCTCCACCTGGTCAGTGATCTTCGAGCGCCGCTCGGCCGTGATCTGCGGAGGCTGGGCGGTAATCTTCGGAACTGGCGGGCCCGCCGGAATCGACCCAAAGTATTTTTCGACCCATACCTTGGCTTGAGCAGGATTGATGTCGCCGGTGATGGTCAGACTGGCATTGTTGGGGGAGTAGTACTGGCGAAAGAACTCGCGGACATCATCAAGCTGCGCCGCCTCGACATCGCGGTGCGAGCCAATCACGTCCGCGTAGTACGGGTGATTCTTGGGAAACAGCTGATGAAACAGCTCTTCCTCGACCAGTCCATAGGGAGTGTTCTCTACCGATTGGCGACGCTCGTTGCGCACGACGTCGCGCTGATTCGCCAACCGTTCCTGGTCGATTTTGCCCAGCAGGTATCCCATGCGATCGCTCTCGAGCCAGAGAGCGAGTTCGAGCTGGTTCGAAGGAAGGGTCTCGAAGTAATTGGTGCGATCGAAGTCGGTCGTCCCGTTGATATCGCTGGCACCGGCCGCTTCCAGGTACCGGTCGTGTTCCTTTGACCCCACGTGCAACGAGCCTTCAAACATCATGTGCTCGAAAAGATGCGCGAATCCCGTGCGTCCGGCATGCTCATTGGCCGGACCAACGTGGTACCAGAGATCAACGGCGACGAGTGGCAGGCGATGGTCCTCAGCCAGGATCACTCCTAGGCCGTTCTTGAGCGTGTATTTTTCGTACTTGATTTGTGGGGCAACTACCGCAGATGCCGCCAACGAGTTGAGAGCGCTGGCGCAGACAAACATAGTGACAGCGAACAAAACGAACGAATGTCGGGAA
The DNA here is from genome assembly GCA_963745435.1 of uncultured Acidobacteriota bacterium. Taxonomy (GTDB): domain Bacteria; phylum Acidobacteriota; class Terriglobia; order Terriglobales; family Acidobacteriaceae; genus Gp1-AA133. Next base: position 456,361 of record CAVUXK010000021.1, read on the forward strand.
AAACACTTCTTCATATGAGAACTTCTCCGCGGAACTAATTCCATTCGATGGAGCGGCGGGCGTCCTCGCCCGCCGACGGGCGAGACGCCCGTCGCTCCATCGAGCAATATGCAAGATTAGACTGGCGGGCGAGAGCAAAGAAAGCGACAAAGGGGCTATCAGGCGGCTGTGCGGCCAGGCTGAGCGTGGGCCGGATCGACTCGCTCGGTCTTTTGCCAGGTATAGAAAATGCGGTGCGCCACCGTGATGGTGGAAAGCACGGCAATCACCCAAAGAACGGGCGCCATCCGGTTAAAGACTGCGCCGATGATGAGAAGCACCAGCCGCTCCGGCCGCTCCATAAAGCCGACTTTGCAGGTATCGATGAGCGATTCGGCACGAGCGCGCGTGTAGCTGACCATCACGGAACTGATCATCGCCAGCGCCGCCAGCACAACGTAAAAGAACCGGCCGCCCTTGGAGTAGTAGACCAGAAGGCCGAAGAACAAAGCAGCGTCGCTGTAGCGATCCACCACCGAATCAAAGAACGCGCCAAAGCGCGTGACCTGGTTGCTGGCTCTTGCCACACGCCCGTCCACCAGATCGAAGAAGCCGGCTCCGAAGATTACCAATCCCGCGTAGAAGAACATGCGCGCCTGGTTGTCGGCGTTTGCGTAACCGAACAGGAATGCCGCGACCGTGTCGATAACGAGTCCGAGGAAGGTAAGAAAGTTCGGACTGATGCGCGCCAGCGCCATGCGGTTCACGATCGCCCGCAGCAGTTTGCCGCACGCATTGCCGAATGCGCTGGTCCAGGTCATTCGGCCTGGGCTCCCGACTGATCGTAGGCAGTGCTCAGCGTGAGAATCTCCATTTCGCGGTTGCCGTTCGGAGTAACAACCGTTGCAGTGTCTCCAACCTTCTTGTTGAGCAGAGCGCGGCCGATGGGCGACGTCGTCGAAATCTTGCCGGTCGCCACATCGGTCTCTTCGCTCGTGACGAGCTGGTACTCGATCTCTTCTTGCTTGCCGCTGTCAAACACCTTGACCGTGGACCCGAGACCAACCTTGTCTTTCGGGATGTTGTTCATGTTGATCAACGACAGGTCTGCAAGGCGACGGCCAAGCTGTCGAATGCGTGCTTTCACGAACTCCTGGCGCTGCTTCGCCATGTGGTACTCGGCGTTTTCGCTCAGGTCACCCAGAGCCACGGCCTTTTTCAGCTCCTTCGGCAATTCGTGACTAAGTTCGTGCTCCAGTATTGCGATTTCGTCCTGGAGCTTCTTCTTGAGTTGCTCAGTCATACTTTGGGGGATTATAAACCGGGAACAGGCTTCTGGCTGCTCGCTCCTTGCCGCCGGCAAACTATTAGAATCAACAGCAGATCGCCAGCCAGCTGTCGCATATTGCCTTTCTGAGAACGAGCGGTTCGCAGATTTTCTGCCAGAGGCCAGAGGCTAGAAGCCAGCGGCGATGGTCCCAAACCCGCGCCAAAATTGCCTTTCCCGAGTAGTTCAGGTAAACTGAATGTATTAGTGGGGCTTCATAGGGTTTTCCGGCGCTCATAAGGTGTTCCTCATGATTGGTAGCGACGGTTTCCACATCGGCGACAAAGTTGTATACCCCAACCACGGTGTAGGCATTATCGAACAGATTAGTAGCCGAACCATCGGTGCCTCTGTCGAGAAGTTCTACCTCCTTAAGATCAAAGCCAGCAGCCTGAAGGTCATGATTCCGTTCAACAACGTGAACAGCGTTGGCCTGCGACGGGTCGTGCGGAATGGCGAAATCCAGAAAATCCTTGAATATCTTACAGATGGCGAGTGCCTGAGCAATGCCGACTGGAAGTACCGGTTCAAGGAGAACTCTGATCGCATGCGGACCGGATCGCTTCTGGAAGTAGCGTCGGTGTTGAAGAGCCTGCTGATGCTCAACCAGTCGAAGCCCCTATCGTTCCGCGAAAAGAAGATGCTGGAACGTGCCCGCTACCTCCTGGTCAGCGAATTGGCAATGGCAAAAAACTGCGAGGAACAGCAGATCGAAGAATTGCTGACCAAGGCGCTAGCGATAAAGCATAAGCTACGCTTCCCGGAAGCGTCGGAGTTTGAAGCGTAGGCTAGTCGCTGGTCACCAGTCTCTAGTCGCTAGCAGAACATCGAACCCCGGTACCCGCCCATTGCCTTAGGCCAACTTTCTTTCTACTGGCTTGGGCTTCATCGAGTTAATGAGACCGTTGAGCATTTTGCCCGTCTCCGCAATCGACGTTTCAATCCCCGGTCCGTCTTCTCGCATATAGCCGAGTTCCCGAGCAATAAGGAACTGTGTTTCGAGTTCCTGCAGGGAGCCTCGAGCGTGGCAGAGAAAGACTGCAAAGTCTCGATCGGAAGACTTCCCCTTCCCCTCGGCAATATTGCTGGCGACGGAGACCGCTGCCCTTCTCATTTGGTTCGTGAGCCCATACATCTCTTCGTTCGGAAACTGTTTGGTCTCTCTATAAATCTTCAATGTCAACTCGAAGGCCTTCTGCCAAACCTTTAGATCCTGATATCTGCCGCTCATCGTGGTCGATCCTCTTGACAGTTGTAGAGTTTGCAATGCGCCACGTTCAGTGACAGGTGAACAGGATTTAGGGTCACCCCAAACCTGGATAATCCGGCAAGCCAGACGAGGCTGTGCTAGCGACTAGCGACTGAAGACTAGCGACTAGCCCTACTCCCCCAGCCACGTTCCCCACGGCTTCAGCGACTCCACGTGGTCGAAGATGATCTTCGCCGCGGCTGTGATCGGGATTGCGAGGACCAACCCTACGCCGCCCCAGAGCCATCCCCAGAAGAGAAGTGCCAGGGTGACTGCGAGAGGATTGATTTGCATCCGGTTGCCGAGGAACTTCGGGTAAAGAACGTTCAACGCGAAAAAGTGCAAGGCCGCGACTGCCATCGAAAGCGCGATCAGATCTTCCGATTGAAATTGCCCCAGCCCAACCATGAGCGGAGGGCACAGAGCGAGCACGAGGCCGAGGTAGGGGACCAGGCTCAGAAATCCGCTGATGGCGCCGACCACCAGGAAAAATGGTAGGTGAAAGGCGCCGAACACTGCGATGCTGACTCCCGCCATGAACAGACCGATCAGCAAATTCCCCACCATGAAGCTGCGGATCATTCGCGAGATCAGTCCCAGAGTGACGTAGGCGGTATGCCGATGTTCCATTCGAAACAGCATCACCGTGGCGGAGCGGGCGTGCTGTTGCCAGCTGAGCATGAAGTACACGAGGAACGGAACGAAGGTGAGCGCGAAGACGAGTTGCGAAACGGATCCAAACCCGCGAGTGACGAGGTCTTGAACCGGACTACTGGGCTGCACCTTTACGATGTTCTTATCGTCCGTGGCCGGGCGCAGCGGATTCAATGACTCTGCGCGTTCACGAAAAGCCATGACCGTCGTTCGAATCCGACCCGAGTACTTCGGCAAAACCTGAGCGAAGGTCGCTGCCTGGTTGTAGGAAAGATAGGTGACCGCATAGCCGAGCAGCAGCAAGGTGAGAACCGCGACAAACGAAGACAACCCGCGCGGCAGGCGCCGCCGACTAAAAAAGTCCACAATCGGCGCCAGGATGAAGGCCAGCAGGGTCGATACCAGGATCACGACCAGGACCAGTTCCGCGACGTAGCAAAGGGTCAGGACGACGCCGATCGCGATGATGGTTTGTGGCCAGTCGCGCTTCGGAGCGCGGGTCGTGACTGGCTCGACGGCTTCCAGTTCCTCTGGCATGCCCCGATATCGTAGTCGAATCCTGCAGAATTCAGCGCGACTTATAATCCCGGCATGCACCCCGTACCGCACGATTCGACACCCACTCCCGTCCGCAGGGTACTTGGCTTGGATGTCGGATCGAAACGCATTGGGATCGCGGTTTCCGATCCACTCGGAATCACCGCACAGGGCCTTGAAACTCTGCAACGGCAGAACAAGCGGCTCGATTTCGAGAAACTCGAAAAGCTGGCGCGCGACTATGCGGTCGCCGAGGTGGTCGTCGGTTTCCCGCTGCGCATGAGCGGAGCCGAAGGCGTGCAGGCAGAGAAGATGCATCGCTTCGCCGACGAACTGCGCGAGCGTCTACAAATCCCGGTCCACCTGTGGGACGAGCGCCTTACCTCGGCCGAAGCCAACCGCCTTCTGCGGGAAACCGAAATGTCCATTCAACGGCGCGCCCAGGTGGTCGACCAGATGGCGGCGGTTTTGATCCTGCAGTCGTGGATGGAAAATCGGGCTAGTCGCTAGTCTCTAGTCGTCAGTCCCCAGCAAAACCCTTGCTCAGAGGGGCGTCGTTCCATCGCAACTGAACTGGGCGAGTCCTTGTGCCCACGTTGAAAGGATTGGCCATGGCTAGCGACTAGCGACTGACGACCAGCGACTGGGTAAGTACTACGGTTCACCCACCATCGGTAATCAAGAAAGTCGGAAAAGTCATCTAAACTACTGGCAACTTGCGCAAACTTCTCACATTTTTCCTGCTGCTTGCCCTGGCTTTTGGGGCGTGGCTCGCCTGGGCATTGCTCGTTCCCATCGCGCCCAGCGGTCAGAAGTTCGTCATGTTGCGCAGCGGGTACACGACGCGCCATATCGCGAACGAACTTCGGTCTGCGGGAGTCATCCGCAGCGAGCGCGCATTCTTGTTGTGGCACTACTTCCACCGCAAATCGTCGCTCAAGGCGGGCGAATACTTGTTTGAGAAGCAGGCGACTCTGGTCGACGTTCACCACCGGCTCGCGCGCGGCGATATCTACACGCACACCGTTGTGATACCTGAGGGCTACACGATGTTCGACGTCGCCCAAACGATCGAGCAGGCCGGGCTCGGCTCGAAAGAAGATTTCCTGAAAGTCGCCCGGGGCGATATTGATTTGATTCATGACCTGGCGCCGGAAGCCACGACGCTGGAAGGCTATCTTTTCCCCGACACGTATGAACTAACGCGCACTCAAACGATGCGCGACATCGCGACCGTGATGGTGCACCACTTCCGCCAAGTCGCGTCCAGCATCGGGCTCGCGACCGATGTCCACCGTATGGTGACGATGGCTTCCATTGTGGAGAAAGAAACTGCAGCCCCCGAGGAGCGCCCGTTGGTCGCCAGCGTCTACTACAACCGGCTGACGAGGCGCATGGCGCTCGATGCCGATCCCAGCGTGATTTATGCGGAACTACTGACGAACAGCTACCAGGGCGCGCTGCATCACGACGATCTGCAGACCAAATCGCCCTACAACACTTATAAGTATCCGGGACTGCCGCCGGGACCGATCGCGAATCCCGGCCGCAGTTCGCTTGAGGCGGCCATGCATCCTGCAGTCAGTGATTACCTGTACTTCGTGAGCAACGGCAACGGCCACCACCGCTTTGCGCGCAGCCTCGAGGAACACAACCGCAACGTCACGGCCTTCCGCCACGCGCTACAGCACCGCCCCTAGCCACTCGAGCACCGGACCGTCACTTCGCTGGTCACGCCCGAATTCATGCAACTTCGACACGGTATACTCAATCTCAACCAAGCATGATCTGTCGCCGTCAAATCTGGGCGGTTTTTTTGTTCATGGGCATTCTTCCGCTCACGGGATGCCTGTTCCGATCCCGCAAGGTCGAGCGGGTGCTGAGCAGCGCTCCGCTCAAGACTGCGACCCAACAGCAACTGGTTGATGCCATTAACAGCCAGGCCGCCAAAATCCAGACCATGCAGGCGACGGTTGACATCGACACCTCCGTAGGCGGAGCCAACCGGGGCAAGGTCACCGACTACAAGGAAATTCGCGGCTACGTGCTGGCGCGCAAGCCTTCGATGCTGCGCATGATCGGCCTGCTGCCCATTGTCCGCAATCGCGCCTTCGACATGGTCAGCGATGGGAAGCAGTTCAAGCTGTGGATTCCACCCAAGAATCGATTTGTGGTGGGCCGCAACGATGTGGCGAGCGCGGCCCCGAAAACGCCGCTGGAGAACGTTCGACCGCAGAACATCTACGACGCCCTGCTGATCCCTGCCATTGATCCCGAACAGGAAATCGCCGTTCTCGAAAACGGCTCCGAGCGGGTGCTCGATGCCAAGCGCCGCCCCTACGATCAGCCGGACTACGAAATTGTGGTTGTGCGCAAAGGAAACTCGGGCTGGTACCTCTCGCGAAAAATCATCTTCAGCCGTACCGACCTCAAGCCTCATCGTCAGCAGATCTATAACGATAACGGCGTGCTTGCGACCGATGTCCGCTACGGCGAGTACAACGACTACGACGGAGTCAGTTTTCCCAAGCAAACCGAGATCGAGCGACCGCAAGAGGAATACGACATTACGCTGAGCATCGTGAAGCTGGAGTTGAACAAGATTCTGAATGACGATCAGTTTGAACTGCAGCAGCCGGCCGGCGCGGAAGTGGTGCACCTTGGCCAGCCGAATCCTCAATCGATCAGTCAGACACCCCATCCCGGCGGAGCGGACCCCAAATAAGGGCCGCCCCCGTCACGCGCACCGTCGCCACCCGTTTGTTAGACTCAACAAGCCTGTGCTGTCGCTGAAGACCAGCGACTAGCGACTGACGACTGTCTCTCATGATGAATAAAATGATTGTCGGGAATCTCGCCCACCGGCCAGTGCGGTCGTTGATCAGCATTGTGGCGGTGGCTCTGGAAGTGACCCTGATTCTGCTGATCGTGGGCCTCTCCCTGGGAATGGTCAACGATTCCAAGGGACGCCAGGCCGGCATCGGCGCCGACGTTCTGGTCATGCCTCCCGGCTCGTCGTACATCGTGGGACTCACTGGCGCTCCCATGCCGATCAAAATCGGCGATGTGCTGGCCAAACTGCCGCACGTGGTTGCCGTAGCTCCGGTCATCACGCAAGTTTCGACCAACGGCACCCTTGAGGTGATTGCGGGCATCGACTTGAAAAGCTACGAGTCGCTGGCTCCATTTCACTTTATTCAAGGCGGGCCATTTCAGGGGCCCGACGACGTCATCATTGATGACGTGCTCGCCAAGGCAAAGCACATCCGCATCGGCGACAAGATGGAGATCCTGAACCATGACTTTCGCGTTGCTGGAATCGTGGCGGCCGGCAAGGGCGCGCGAAAGTTCCTGCAAATCGGTGTATTGCAAGATCTGAACGGATCGAAAGATAAGGCCTCGGTCTTCTATTTGAAGCTCGATGATCCCGCCAACGCCGACACTGTCGTCAACGAAATCAAGCAGGTGTCAGGCATGGAGCGCTACGTGGCCTACTCCATGAATTACTACCTGTCGATGCTCACGCCCAATAACTATCCGGGGCTGGGAACTTTTCTGAACGTGGTCATTGGAATCTCGGTGACAATCGGCTTCATCGTGATTTTCCAGGCCATGTACACCGCCGTCATGGAGCGCACGCGCGAAATCGGAATTCTCAAGTCGATCGGGGCATCGAAGTTCTACATCGTGAATGTGATCCTGCGGGAAACGCTGATGCTTGCCCTTGGCGGCATCCTGCTGGGCATCGCCATCAGCCTCTCGGTACGCTCGGGCATTGCCCACAAGCTTCCGACTTTGCGAGTAGTGGTTACCGGAGGATGGATACTCAAAACCACGGTGATCGCCATAGTGGGCGCGATGCTGGGCGCGCTCTACCCCGCGTACCGAGCGGCGCAGAAGGATCCGATCGAAGCTTTGGCCTATGAATAGGGAACTTACGCCTCACGCGCAACGTCGTCGATGCGTCCTCCCTGCGGCAAGTCGTTGACAATACTTCGGAATCTAGGCTATCTTTAAGGCTTCGGAAGTCCTGTGGTTGCCCGCCTGATACCTCTGCGCCTTCAGCGCCTGGTGGCACTCAGCGGTCTTCATAAGCTGTTTTAATTTCTGGGAGAGTTCAGATGTCAACCTATTTCCCCAAAGAGGGGGAAATTGCGCGCAAGTGGTTTGTCGTGGATGCAACGGACCAGACTCTGGGCCGCTTGGCCTCGAAGGTCGCCCGCATCCTGATGGGCAAGGAAAACCCGCAGTACACGACATTCCTCGACACCGGCGATCACGTGATCGTGATCAACGCCGAAAAGATCCGCGTGACTGGCATGAAGGCGGAGCAGAAGGCGTATCACCGCTACACCGGTTATCCGGGTGGGTTGCGGTCGGAAGACTTCAACAAGCGCTTCGATCGCAAGCCGGAACTGATCATCGAGGACGCGATATCGCGCATGCTCCCCAAAAATAAATTGGGCAAGCAGATGTTCACCAAGCTCAAGGTTTACCGCGGTGACAAGCACCCGCACGAGGCGCAGAAACCCGAAGCGCTGGTGCTGGCGTAAGGAAGCTACGAGCCTCGAGCTCTGAGCTTCGAGCAAGACACGATCTCTAGAATCTTTGAAAGGTTGGAGTGAAAAGCTGAAGCGGGGCCGTCTGGCTCGCAGCTCAAAGCTCGTAGCTCAAAGCTCTAATGGCTGAATTGGTTCAATATTACGGTACGGGCCGCCGCAAGACTGCGGTGGCGCGCGTTTATCTGCGTCCGGGCAGCGGCGACTACAAGGTTAACGGCCGCCCGTTCAATGAATACTTCGTGACGGAAGCCCAGCGCTCGAGCGCGCGGCAAGCCCTGCTCTCGACCGACACGGCCGCCACTTTCAACGTGGTCGCCCGCGTCTCCGGCGGCGGCGTCAACGGCCAGGCAGACGCCATGAAGCTCGGCATCGCCCGCGCCTTGATGCAGTTCAATGCGGAACTGCGCAAGAAGCTCAAGGCTGAAGGCATGGTCACGCGTGATTCGCGCGGCAAGGAACGCAAGAAGTACGGGCAGAAGGGCGCCCGCAAGCGCTTCCAGTTCTCGAAGCGCTAAAGCGCTTCGGCTATTGGCCGGTGGTCGATGGCTGATGGCAAACAAGGTTTGGCTGACAGCTATCGACTACCAGCTATCAGCTGAATGTAGGTGTTCAATTCTTCCCGTGCCTCGTGCGCGGGGACGGGAATGGCAATCCGAAAAGCAGTTTCGGGTTTCCAGTTTCAAGTTTCGAGTAGGCCGTCGGCTTACCACGGTTCACACGAAACTTGAAACACGAAACTTGAAACTGACTCAACGGATGCAGACTAATGAGGAGGTTGTTTGGCTAACATCACCATGAAGGAGTTGCTCGAAGCAGGTGTTCACTTCGGGCATCAGACGAAGCGCTGGAATCCCAAGATGAAGGAATTCATCTTCGGAGAGCGCAACGGGATTTACATCATCGACCTGCAGAAGACGCTGAAGATGTTCAAGGAAGCGTCGAAATTCGTGCAGGACCTGGCCGCCGATGGCCGCATCGTGCTCTTCGTGGGCACCAAGCGCCAGGCCCAGGACGCGATCGCCGAAGAGGCGGGACGCGCCGGAATGTTCTATGTGAACCAGCGCTGGCTGGGCGGATTGCTGACCAACTGGGTCACGGTCCAGAAGTCGGTGAAGCGGCTCAAGGAACTCGACGAGATGGCCACCGACGGCCGCTACGAGCTGCTCCCGAAGAAAGAAGTCATTAAGCTCGAGCGCGAGCGCAAGCATCTGCAGGCCAACCTGGCCGGCATCAAGAATATGTCGCGGCTGCCCGATGCGATCTTCGTGATCGACTCGAACAAGGAGCAGATCGCGGTGCGCGAGGCGCGCAAGCTGGGTATCCCGGTCGTGGCGGTGGTCGACACCAATTGCGATCCGAGCGAAGTGGATTACGTGATCCCCGGCAACGACGACGCCCTCCGCGCGATTCGGCTGTTCGCTTCGAAGATCTCCGACTCGATTGTCGAAGGTTCGCAGCTGGCGACCGACAAGCAGACGGCAGAACTGGCGGCAGCAGCGGCGTACAGCGCACAGGACGCCGGCAACGCTCCCGCGGGCGAGGAAGCTACGGCAGAAGCGGGCGCCGAGGACATCAGCATGGAAGACGTGCTGGGCGGCGGAACCAAGAAGGCGCCGGCCACGGCTCAGGACGCCGCGGACGAGGTACCGCAGGTCGAAAGCCAGACGTTATAAACGGAACTGGTTTACGGATTTCGGACCCGCGCGCGTCGCAACGCCGCGGGTTGATTTTTGTCAGGACATTTTCATCGAGGCCCGCTGATTGCGGACGATCGCATCCGGGCCTTGGGATCGAGCATCCAAGAAGGGACAATCTTAAGAAATGGGCACAACTACCGTGAATATCTCTGCCGCACAAGTAAAAGAGCTCCGCGAAAAGACCGGAGCGCCAATGATGGACTGCAAGCAAGCTTTGACTGAAGCCAAGGGCGATCCCGAACAGGCGGAGATTCTGCTCCGCAAGAAGGGAATTTCCGTGGCAGCCAAAAAGTCATCGCGCGTGACCAGCGAGGGTTCGGTGGCTAGCTACATCCACGCCGGAGGCAAGATCGGCGTTCTCGTCGAAGTGAATTGCGAAAGCGACTTCGTGGCGCGCACCGACGACTTCAAGGAGCTGGTGCACGACGTTGCCATGCACATCGCGGCCAGCGATCCGCGGTATGTCCGCAAGGAAGACGTCTCGGCCGAAGCCTACGCGAGAGAGAAAGATATTTTCCTGGCGCAGGCAGTGGCCAGCGGCAAGCCTCAGCATATCGCCGAGAAGATGGTCGCCGGCAAAATGGAAAAGTTCTACGAGGAAGTCTGCTTGCTCGAGCAGCCTTTCATCAAGGACCAGACCATCAGCGTCGGCCAACTGGTAGCAGCCAAGATCGGCAAGCTGGGCGAGAACATCGCCGTGCGCCGCTTCGCGCGCTTCAAGGTGGGCGAGTCCAGCATGACCGTGGCCTTCACCACCCAGAAGCCGGATGAGGGTGGCGAGGCGGCTGCCCCGGTCGCAAAGTAACTTCCAAATTTCAACGACCAAGGTTTCGGATGCATCAGCCGCCGGAACCTTGGTACAGTTTCTTAACGCTCCAGACCCGAGCACGACGGTATCCTCCACTTCATGCCGAATACTGTCTTTAAGCGAATTCTTCTCAAGCTGTCCGGTGAGGCATTGGCCGCAGGCCAGGGCTTCGGCGTCGACTCCATCCGAGTTCATGAGATTGCGGCGGAATTAGCAGACGTCCGGGCGCTCGAGATCCAGATCGCCATCGTCGTGGGTGGCGGAAATTTCTTCCGCGGGGTCGCGCAGCAAGCCAAAGACATGGACCGGGTATCGGCCGACCATATGGGCATGTTGGCTACGGTCATCAATGCGCTCGCCTTGCAGGACGCGCTCGAGAAAAACGGTGTGCATACTCGCGTGCAGTCGGCGATCGAGATGAATCAGGTGGCCGAGCCCTTCATACGTCGGCGTGCCATCCGGCATCTCGAGAAAGGCCGCGTCGTGATCTTCGCAGGCGGCACCGGCAATCCATATTTCTCGACCGACACGGCAGCCTCCCTGCGTGCCATGGAGATCAAGGCCGACGCCATCCTGAAGGCGACCAAAGTGGATGGCATTTACGACGCCGACCCGATGATCGTGAAAGACGCCAAGAAATTTGACCAGATCAGCTACATGGACGTCCTCCGCCAAGGATTGAAAGTGATGGACTCGACCGCCATCTCCCTGTGCAAGGACAACAACCTCCCCATCATCGTTTTCAATCTGAACACGCGCGGCAACATTCAGAAGGTCGTGATGGGCGAAAAGATCGGTTCGCTGGTGAGTGCCTAGAAACCGCTGGTGGCTGGTGGTCGGTAGCCGAAGGCAAGTCCACAAGATAAGATTGCACCGGAATTTCAGGATAAGTCTCTCCGACTGGCACTTGATTTGGCAGTTCATCGGAGCCCTTAGGCTTCGCCACTAGCTAGCGACCATCAGCTATCAGCGAACCACCGGGTTTATAATCCTACGTTTTGATCTCGCGTATTAATTGGAGCTAACGATGGCTCAGGCAACGATGGCCGCGGTCCCGGGACTGAAGGACACCTATATCCAGTTGAAGACCCGGATGGAAAAGGCGGTTGAAGATTTCCGCAAGGAAATGGCGGCCACCCGTACCGGCCGCGCCTCGGTCCACATGCTCGACAGCGTCACGGTAGATTATTACGGCTCGCAGATGCCGCTGAACCAGATTGCGACGGTCCATGCGCCCGAGCCGCAGATGATCACCGTGCAGCCGTTCGATCCGTCATCTCTGGCGGGCATCGAAAAGGCGATCCGGACCGCCGATCTCGGCCTCAACCCGATGAACGACGGCAAGCTCATCCGCGTTCCCGTGCCCGCCCTGACTGAGGAGCGCCGGCGCGACATGGTTAAACACCTTCACAAAGTCCTTGAAGAGCACCGCACTGCCGTCCGCAACATCCGGCGCGATGGCAATGACGCCATCAAGAAGGCCATGAAAGACAAGAAAATCACCGAGGACGAAGAGAAGCGCGCGCTCGACGAAATCCAGAAACTGACCGACGACGAAATCAAGAAGATGGAAGACATGAGCAAGAGGCAAAGAGAAAGAAGTAATGGAGATTAAGTAGTCGCTAGTCGGAAGTCGCTAGTCGCTAGTCTTGAGAACCACCGCAAGAGCCGCGCCCCGTCGCGGCTCTTGTCTTTTTGCATAAACCATGCCGATGGAGCGACGGGCGTCCCCGCCCGTCGGATCGCGAAGCAATCTCTTCTCGTAACGTTGTCCCGACTGCCTCCCCGACCTGCAGTCCTTGACTTGCGCTTAAATGATTCTGTATATGTCAGTTTGTACAGAAAGTACTGATATGGCAACTTTGACCGACGTCCAACGCCAATACATCCTGCACTGGGGCGAGATGGGAACCCGCTGGGGCATCAACCGCACCGTGGCCCAGATCCATGCGCTGCTGTTCCTTGCTCCCAAACCCATGCCAGCCGACGAGATCGCTGAGACGCTCAACGTCGCGCGCTCCAATGTCAGCACATCGATTCGAGAGCTGGAGAGCTGGGGCATCGTCCGGCCGGTCCATGTGCTGGGCGAGCGGCGCGAGCACTACGAGTCCATGAAAGACGTCTGGGAGATGTTCCGCTTGATCGTCGACCAGCGCAAACGCCGCGAGGTCGACCCGACGCTCCAGCTGCTGCGTGGATGTCTGGCCGAGTTGGGATCGGGCAGCGGCGCTGACGCCTATACCCGCGAGCGCCTCGAAAGCATGACCGAATTCTTCGAGGCAGCGAACTCCGCCTACGGCGAGATGAGCCAGGTCTCCATGCCGGTGTTGCGCCGCGTGCTTAGCATGCGCGGCAAGATCCGGAGGCTGCTCGGGGGGAAAGCGAAATGATTTTTTTGGCTTTGAGTGTTCTGTCTGTACAGAAATATCTGAAAGTCGACCCGTGAAAGGAGCGCTCTATGAGCCAGTCTCTCCTGTTCGCCTCTGGACTGAGGATCACCCTGTTGGCGGCTTTCGCCGTGGTGCGCTACCTGAGTGGCCCTCTGCGCACGCAGTTACGAGAACTCTGCGGCAATGCCGAACGTGCGGAATTCTGGACCGTGTTCGCGAACGTGGCCGTAATCCTGACCCCTGCCATTTTCGCCATGCTCGCTGAGCCGGATACGAATGTCCCGCCGTTATTGGCCGTTACTGGGCAATTGAAGTGGGGACTAGTCGGCTTGGTGGGGTCAGTACTGATGCTGGGTTGGATTCTCAGCCGCTTCATTCCGAGAACACAATACAAAGCGCCTGCCGGTCCGAATCAAGAAGGTGCGATATGACCGCGCCTTCGGCTATCAATCTACTCTGGATCGCAGGCGCCATTCACGCCGGCATCGTGCTCGCCAACATTCCCTTGCCGCATCGTCTGCGCGTGCGGCAGAACCTCGAGCGCGTTCCTGTTTTCCTGCGCCAGATCTTTTACGTGCACTGGTTCTACATTGTGCTGATTGTCGGCCTGTTCAGCGCGCTCTGCTTCGCATTCGCCCACGATCTGGCTGGCGCCAGTCCGCTCGGGCGATTCCTGAGCGCGTTCCTGTGTGGCTTCTGGCTTTTGCGGATTTTCCTGCAGACTTTCTACTACGACCGCGAAATTCGGCGCGCCAACCGCGTGCTCGACGCTTTGTATCTCGTGTCACTGATTGCTCTGGTCGGGATCTTCGGATTTGTCTCCGTTCATCCTGAGCTGTGAGGAGGGTGCCATGTCCAGCCGAGCAGTTGTGCCCAACCAAAAGCAAGACTTGTGGAACTCAACTTTCAGCCTGTGCGGCGCGGCCGTCTGGGCGGCATGTCGCAACGCTCGCCGGCGTCGGTCGTGCACGCTTCGGCATCATCGAATTGCTGTTCCTGTTTGCGCCGCTTGTTGTCGTGCCGCTTGGAATGGAATTGAGCTAGCCGCCTCACGGGCGCCTGCGAGCGAGTTGGTCGCAGTCCGCCTGCTCCAGATTCCAGCGACGCTCGCAGTGACGATCGCATTCTGGCTGCCGCCCGGACGGACGGCGACGATCCTGAGCGCCCTGTGGCTGTTGCAATGCGTTCTTATGGCAGGTCGGCGACTTCTGGAGTGGTGGCGGCCAGGAACGCACAGCCCAGTCCATGATCCTGAACATCGCTTACGCCGACCTTGTGCTCGGAGCCGCGTGGCTGGTCCTCTCCCGCGCCGGATTCCGTCCCATGGGATTTCAGGAGCCCATCATTCTCCTGACCGCGGTGCATTTCCACTACAGCGGGTTTGCCACTGCGCTGATCGCCAGTGCCACATTGCGGGAGTTCGAGATACGCCAATTGCGCATGCCGGGGCTGCCGACTCTGATATGGCTCATCGCCCTCCTGCCGTTCGTGCTCGCCGCCGGATTCGTCTTCTCTCCCGCGCTGCGATTTGTAGCTGCGATTTCGCTGTCCGCCTGCGTAACGGCTCTGGCACTGATTTCCGGGTGGATGACGGGTGATTGGAAAAGCACACCAGCAACGGTCTACCTGCGAGTCGGCACCTGCGCAGCGATGGGAGCATTCTCCCTGGCGGGCCTGTACGCAGTCAGCGAGTATTTCAAGAGAGACTGGATCACGATCCCCGGGATGGCGAATTCGCACGGCCTCCTGAACGGTTTGGGATTCGTCTTGCTGTCGCTGCTCGCGTGGTTAATGGAACTGAATCAGAGAGCTGCTGTCGAGAATGTAAGAGGCACGCAGTCTGAGTTTAACCGCAGTCCGAGCACACAGCCTTCGATCGTATTCGCACGCTCCGCAGCCAACACAAATCGTCGAGACGTGCGTCGAGTCCCCAGACCTGATTTCATCGCGCGCGATTTCTACGATCGCTGATGGATTGCCGGTCTTCGCGTCCTTCGCGGATTTTCTTTGCGTCCTTAGCGGTTAAAGTCTTTCTTCTGCACCGGGAAAAGCCTTTAACCGCGAAGGCCGCAAAGGACTCGCGAAGTTCGCGAAGACAGGGCATGCATCGCACATCACGGATAATCTGAACACTGAACTCCGCCACTCCCCACGCGCTCGCCCCTTATAATCGAAGAACCATGAAGAACGTTGTTCATGCCGCCTGTCCTCACGACTGTCCAGACGCGTGCGGAGTCCTCATCACGGTCGAGGACGGGCGGGCAACAAAGATCCAGGGCGACCCGAACCATCCGATTACGCGTGGGTTCTTATGCGCGAAGGTTGCGAAGTACCTCGATCGCGTGTATTCGCCCGGACGGGTTCTTTATCCGATGCGCAGGGTCGCGCCGAAAGGCTCCGGCAGCAAAGATTCGACTGACTTTCAGCGCATTTCCTGGGATGAGGCTCTTCACGCAGTCGCTGATCGATTCCGGAGTATCGCCACGGAATTTGGCCCGGAAGCCATCCTGCCCTATTCCTACGGCGGCACACTGGCCACCCTCAGTGTCGCTTCCATGGACCGGCGTTTCTTCCATCGATTGGGGGCTTCGCAACTCGAGCGAGCAATTTGTTCGGCGGCGGGCGAAGCTGGACTGAAGTCCGTCATCGGCGTGAAGCTTGGCACGGAGCCCGAGCAGTTTCGCCACTCGCGTTACATCATCGCGTGGGGCGCCAACATTCACGGCAACAACGTGCACCTGTGGCCGTTCATCGAGGAAGCCCGGCGCGCCGGCGCGAAACTGGTAGTCATCGATCCCTACAAGACTCGCACGGCGAAGTGCGCCGACTGGTATTTGCCGATCAATCCCGGCACGGACGCAGCCCTCGCTCTCGGCATGATGCACGTGATCATCGGCGAAGGCCTGCACGATGCCGACTACATTGCGCAGCACACGCTCGGCTTCGAGCAACTGCAGGAGAAGGTAAAGAACTATCCGCCGGAAAAAGTCGCCGCATGGACCGGCATCGCAGCCGACGACATCCGCAAGCTGGCCCGTGCATACGCGACCATGCGGCCGGCGGCGATTCGCGTGAACTATGGCGTGCAACGATCGGAAGGCGGCGGCATGGCCATGCGCGCCATCACCATGCTTCCCTGCATCACCGGCTCATGGAAAGAGGTGGGCGGCGGCCTTCAGCTTTCTCTGAGCGGTGGATGGAACTTGAACAAGGCCCCGCTCGAACGCGCTGACTTCATGACGGAAACTCTTGGGCGCCCGGCGCGGGTCGTCAACATGGTGGAACTGGGCAAGGCACTGAATTCGCTGAGCGATCCTCCCGTGAAGGCGCTGTTCGTCTACAACTCGAATCCCGCCGCAGTCTGCCCCGATCACAACGAAGTCATCCGCGGCTTGCGACGTCCCGATCTGTTCACGGTGGTGCACGAGCAGTTCTTCACCGACACGGCCGACTACGCCGACATCGTGCTTCCGGCCACGACCTTCTTCGAACAGAAAGACCTGCAGACGGCATACGGCCACTACTACCTGCAAATGTCGAAGCAGGCCATTGAGCCGCTCGGCGAATGCCGTTCGAACGTGGAGATGTTTCGCGGCCTGGCTCACGCCATGGGATTCAACGATACGTGCTTCAGCGAATCCGTGGACGAGATGATCGATCAGGCCCTCGATTCGACCAATCCGTGGCTGGAAGGAATCGATCGCGATCGGCTTGAGCGCGAGGGCCAGGTTCGCCTGAACTTCGCGCCGGCACAGGAAAACGGTTCGGAAACGCCGTTTCTCCCCTTCGCGCAACGGCGGATTTCAAACACCCAGCGGCAAGGCGGAACTCTACAACGCCGCGCTGATCGCCCAGGGGCTCGACCCAGTTGCCGAATTCGTGCCGCCTGAGGAATCCCGGCACAGCAAGGGTGCGCGGTCGTACCCGCTCGAACTGCTCGCCCGCAAAGCCGACAACTTCCTGAATTCGACGTTCTCAAATCTGCCTTCAGTTCAAGCGATGGAGGAGACCCGGCCTGCTCGAGATTCATCCCGGCGACGCCGCCAAGAGAGGCATCCGGGACGGCGACTCGGTCCGAGTGTTCAATTCGCGCGGGGAGCAGACGCTGCGGGCCCGCGTAAATGGCGCCGTGCAGCCTGGAGTGGTCGCTGCAGCTCTCAATTGGGCGAAGCTGACCCCGGGTGGCAGCAACATAAACGTGCTCACCTCAGAAAAACTTACGGACATGGGCAACTCCGCCACGTTTTATTCCGTCTTGGTTGAAGTGGAGTTGGCGACGCCAGCTCAGCCATCGAAGTTAAGCGAAATGAATACATAGCAACCGGTTTGGCAGGCGCAGGCTTTGGACGCTGTGCCCACGTCTACCGTATAATTGCCGTTTTCCTGACTCCCAGAGGCCGAGGTAGTAGCGATTCTCTTTCGCTTTCATCCGGATATCCCTGTGCCACGGCCGAGCGCCCAGTGCCGCTCCGCTATCTCGAGTTCCCCATCCCACTCATTTGCTGAGGGTTGCGGATCGAGGCCGGCGGCAATGCGCCGTTCCGTCGCCGGCTTCCTGCTCGTGCTTCTCGTCCTTCTTTGTCCGCGAGGATGGGCGCAGCAGGATCTGGTCACCGAAATCGTCATCCACGGCAACCGGCGCATTCCGGCCGATACCGTGAAGGCGCGGATTTTCACCCACCCGGGCGATGTCTACGACGCCGCAGGCCTTGAGCGCGACTTCAACTCCTTGTGGAATACCGGCTACTTCGAGGACATCCGCTTCGAGCGCGAGCAGACGCCCAAAGGTTGGCGCATTCACGTTTATGTGAAGGAAAAGCCAACCATCCGCGAAATCAACTACACCGGCCTGAGTTCGGTCTCGACCAGCGACGTCCTCGACCGCTTCAAGGAGCGCAAGGTCGGACTCTCGGTCGAAAGCCAGTACGATCCGACTCGCATCAAGAAAGCAGAAGTTGCGATCAAAGAATTATTGGCGGAGCACGGGCGCCAGTTTGCGACCATCCGCTCCGAGATCCGTCCGATCCCGCCGGCCGCCGTCGGAATCACTTTCGTCGTGAAAGAAGGGCCGAAGGTTAAAGTAGGCCGCATCCGCTTCACGGGCAATCGCAACATCAATAGCCGCACCCTGCGCGCGGCAATGAAAAACCTGAAGCCTATCGGAGTTCCGCACTCCATTTTCCTCGAAAACATCTTCGCGAAGACCTACGACGCCACCAAGCTCGAGGAAGACACCGAACGCGTCCGCAACGAGTATCAGAATCGCGGCTTCTTCAAGGTCCTCGTGCAAGACCCGAAGACCGAAATTCACGACACTGGGCATCCGGGCTTCCACGTTCCCTTGGTGCAAAAAGGACTGGGCAAGGCCGTCGACATCACGATGCCGATCGAGGAAGGCGATCGCTACAAGCTCGCCAGCATCACCTTTAAGAACAACAAGGCGATTACCAACTCCAAGGCGCTTCGTGCCCTGTTCCCGATCAAAGACGGCGACATCTTCAGCCGCGAAAAAGTCGGCAAGGGCCTGGAGAACCTGCGCAAGGCGTACGGCGAGTTCGGCTACATTAACTTCACGTCGGTTCCCGACACCAAGTTCGACGACGAGAAGAAGCTGATCTTCCTCGACATCGACGTGGACGAAGGCAAGCAGTTCTACGTTCGCCGCATCGAGTTCCAGGGCAACACGACCACGCGCGATAAGGTGATCCGCCGCGAAATCGCTCTCGAGGAAGGACAGGTCTACAACTCGCGCCTGTGGGAGTTCAGCCTGCTGCGCCTGAACCAGTTGGGCTACTTCGAGCAACTGAAGCCGGACGATCCCAACACCACCGACAAGAAGCTCGACGAAAAAGATGGATTGGTCGATCTCGCCTTGAAGGTCCATGAGAA
The DNA here is from genome assembly GCA_963745435.1 of uncultured Acidobacteriota bacterium. Taxonomy (GTDB): domain Bacteria; phylum Acidobacteriota; class Terriglobia; order Terriglobales; family Acidobacteriaceae; genus Gp1-AA133. The sequence continues at coordinate 475,453 of CAVUXK010000021.1, forward strand.
AGGCAAGAACAGCATCGGCTTGAACGGAGGCGTCAGCGGCCTGGAAGGCGCTTTCGTCGGGCTCAGCTATACGACCAACAATTTCCTGGGACTCGGCGAGACGCTGCAGATCCAGGCCAGCATCGGCAACCTGATGCGCAGTGTTCTCTTCGGCTTCACGGAGCCTTATCTCTGGGATCGGCCGCTGCAAGCCGGCTTCACGGTCTACACCACGCGCACCAGCTACAACCAGGCGCGGCAGTACGCCATCCTGAGTGGGCAGCAGGTGAACCTGCCTTCCTACTACCTGCAGAACCTGCAGAACTACACGCAGTCGAGCACGGGATTCACCGCGTCGTTGAGTTACCCATTGCACCGCTCGTTGAAGCGCGTGGGGTTGACGTACTCGTTCGACGATTCATCGTTGATCGCGCTGAGCGATGCATCCAAGGCGCTGTTCACGAATTTGGCCTTCCGGGGCATCACCGGACCGAACGCTCTCAACGGCATCATTACCAGCAAGATTCTGCCCAGCTTCTCGATCAACACGCTGGACGCTTCGTACCAGCCACACAGCGGGAAACAGCTGTTCGTCGGCGGGGAACTTGCTGGCCTGGGGGGCACCGTAAAATCGGTTCGTCCCATTGTGCAGTACAAGCAGTTCTTCCCGATGCAGAAGCGTCGTAATGCTATCGGCGTGAACTTCCAGGGATCGTTCCTGACGGGGTACGGCGGCCTGGTCGCTCCGCCGTTCCAGCGCTTCTATATGGGTGGCGAAAACGACTTGCGCGGATTCGACATCCGCTCGGTGTCGCCCATCGCGTTCCTGCCCAACAAAGCGGTGATAAACCTCACCAACCCCGATGGCACCACCGTGTTCAAAGACCCAACGAACCAGCGCCTGGGCGCTTACCAGATTCCGATTCCTGTGCAAACGATCGTGCAGCCCGGCGGCGACCTGAACGTGTTCGGCAACGTGGAGTACCGCATCTCGATCGTTGGTCCGGTCACCCTCGCTCCCTTCATGGACATGGGGATCAACCCGATCGTGCGCCAGTCGCAACTTCGCATCAATCCCGGGCAGCTAACCGACATCAACCAGACGCAGTTCGGATGCCCGCAACTCGATATTGCATTGAATTGTCTGGGCGGCGAGAAGCTCTCGTTCTCCGGATTTCTGAAGCCGGTCGCAGGATCGAACTGGACACCGCGCATGTCGACCGGCCTGGAGTTGCAGGTAATGCTGCCGGTGATCAACGCCCCCTTCCGAATTTACTGGGCATACAACCCGTTGCGCCTCGACACCACGGCCACCGCGCCAACCGCGATCACGCGCGGCATGTTCCCGGGTGCGACGGCGCCGTACCTGTACAAGGCGGCGGGCGACTATACCTACACGCAGGCCGTGAACACCTACGGCTCGGTATTCACGTTGCGCGAACCGCGCAAGACTTTCCGTTTCACGGTGGCGACGACGTTCTAATCCGTGGTGATGTGCGGCAGCTACGAGCAAGATCGTTGACGGTAAGTGCTATAATGAAACGACTTCTGCCCTGACACGGTCGACAGATTCGGGGTGTGCTGCCACGCATATCAGGTTTGGCGTGAGGAGCTGAAGAGGCTCACCTGTCCGGTCGCGAGGATTTCCGTTTCAAGACCCGGCAACCTAGTGGCACGGCCCAGCGTAAGTCTGGGAAGAAAGACGTAAGCCAAAATTTCCCGGAACAATTTCCAAGGAGTCCAAGCGATCCAATGAAAAGCAAGTTCACGCGCATCCTTCTGGCCATGGCCTTCGTCATCTCGGTAGCTGCCCTGGCTCAAACCGGCAGCGCCGCAGCCGCGCCTGCCGCCGCCAAGCCCGCCTCTGCCGCCCCGGCAACCCCGGCTGTGACCGGACCGGGCACCAAGATCGGCACCATCAGCATGGAACAGGCGATCTTCGCCACCAACGAAGGACGTCGCGATTTCGAGGCGCTCAGCAAGAAGCTCGAGCCCAAGCAAAATGAACTGAAAGGTTCGAACGACGAAATCGAGAGCCTGAAGAAACAGCTCAACACCCAGGGCGACAAGCTGAACGAAGATGCGCGCGCCAATCTGGTGAAGCAGATCGAGAGCAAGCAGAAATCCCTCGACCGTCAGTTGCAGGACGCACGCGAAGATGCGCAGAACCAGCAGAACGAAATCGCGCAGCGCATCCTCCAGAAGCTCGGGCCCGTGCTCATTAAGTACGCGACCGACAATGGCTTCGGCATGATCGTCGACACCTCGCAACCCTGGCCCCAGAGCCCGGTGGTGTGGTGGGGCGAGTCGGTTGATGTGACCAAGCCCGTGGTCGATGTGTACAACGCGCAATCCGGTGTGGCGCCTCCGCCCGCGACGGGCACGGGTGCAAAACCCGCTCCTGCTGCGAAGCCGGCCGGCACTGGCGCGAAGCCGGCGACGCCGCCTGTAAAGCAACCCGAACCGCCGAAATAGATTCATCGCGACACCTCTGGTGTCGTGAAAGTTCCCAAGGGCCGCGCCCATGCGCGGCCTTTTTTATTTGCAAGAATCACGATCAGGTGTGACGAGGACGGTGTCCTTACAGCTAGCAATCGCTGTTCTGGAGGACACGATGTTCGCTGATAGCCTGCTCGAATCGAATCTTGATCGCAGCCACCGGGGATGGACCACGTTGGCATCGTTCGCGATGCAAACACTGGGCGTTGCGATTTTGTTGATGCTTCCACTGCTTTACACCGAAGGCTTACCCAAACTGCATTTACTTTCGGTCAGCGCGCCGATTGGACCGCCACCAGGGCCGCCGCCCACGGCGCAACGACATTCAACAGCCGTCGTCCGGGCCAAAGCAACATGATCGAGGATCATGGTCGCTCCGCAGAGCATTCCGATTCCCGTTGGCACGATCGTGCGAAGACACTCGACCACAGGATGCGCGCGCCGTGCGCGGTTTGCGTTCCCGGAGGTACCGGATCGCTGCGCAAGCAACAACCCGATCTCAACTCGATTGGAATAGACTCGGCCCTCGTGCCGCCTACCGCCGAAGCCCGTACGGCCCACCCACCACGCATTTCGCACATGATGGAAGGTAACCTCATCTACAAAGTGCAGCCGATCTATCCGCCATTGGCGCGGTCGGCGCGAATTCAGGGAGCGGTTGTCATTCGAGCGATCATCAGCCGCAGCGGAACGATCGAAAATCTGCAGACCCTAAGCGGACACCCGATGCTGGTGGGTGCCGCGCTTGATGCGGTTCGGCAGTGGCGCTACCGGCCGTACATTCTGAATGGGGATCCGGTCGAGGTGGAGACACAGGTGACGGTGAACTTTTCGCTGTCGGGCGGTTAGTCGCGTGGGTCGGACACTCTTGTCCGCCTGGACGGCTCTTCTGGGCGTGCGCGTTAGTGGGTCGTGCTTCCTGTCGTGGCTTGTTCGGACAGGAGTGTCCGACCCACACGCGTCGTCGACTTCGCCGGTTGTTAACTAAAAGATACATTTAGTGCCAGGATGACTTATAGGCTCGACCGAATAGCCCGCCTGACCCAAACCACTACTTGCCCGTCAAACGCCTCGCCACGGGCTCCCAAACGCTCTTACAGGGCATTCCGCGCCCTCTCGCTTACGCAATTATCAACAACTTACGCGCCTGAAACGAAGTTTCAATGACTTAGCTCATAGTGAATCATTTTGAGACGCCGCCTAGCAGACTGGCCTCGACGATCAAGGCTGGAAGATTCGCCCGTTCTCTTCGAGCAGGCTTCGCAATGCTCGATCGTTCCGGAGAACTCATCGGCCGACGGTAACGTTCGTTCTGAATTCCGCTGCCGATATAATTTTGAAACTGTGAGTTTCGCGACACTCGATGTAGCTCCCCGACAATCGGCGCGGCCCACCTGGGCGGAAATTTCACTGAGCACGTTGTGCCAGAATTTTCGCGCGGTACGGGCGCACGTCGGTGAGGCAGTTGAAGTCTGCGCTGTCATCAAGGCCGATGCTTACGGTCACGGCGCGACGCCTTGCGCGCTGGCGCTCGAAAGAGCTGGTGCAAAGTGGTTCGGCGTGACCACTACCGACGAAGGTATGCCGCTGCGTTCCGCCGGACTTGGTGGGCGAATCCTGCTGATGACGGGCTTCTGGCGCGGCGAGGAAGAAGAGGTTGTCCGCCAGAATCTCACCGCGACCGTTTGGGAGCCTTGGCACCTGAAGTTGCTCGACCGGGCCGCCCTCGATCAGGACGCTGGTCGGCAGCCTGTTCACTTGAAAATTGATACCGGCATGGGACGGCTGGGTGTGAGCCTGGATGAAGTTGCTTCGATGTGCCGTGAGATTCGTAGATATCCGAACATCGTGCTTGAAGGAATCTCCACGCACTTTGCATCCTCAGAAATCCTGGACGCCCCGGCAAACGAGGAGCAGATCGCAAATTTCGAGAGTGCCGTTCGCATCGTGCAGGAACAAGGCTTGCATCCGGCGCTGCTGCACATGGACAACACGGCTGGACTTCTGAACCGTCCGGATACATGGCGGAGCATGGTGCGCCCGGGGATTGCCTTGTACGGATATGCGCTGAAGCAGAGCCGAGGTGGCAAGGCCGTCGCAGGCGCCCCTCCGCTCGATCTGGAGCCTGCGCTCTCCTGGAGAACGCGCATCATCTCGATTCGCGAATTCGGCGTCGGCCAGGCGCTCGGCTACAACGGAACCTACACGACCCAGCACCCCGCGCGCATCGCTGTTCTGCCCGTGGGCTATGCGGATGGCTACCGGCGCGGCCTCTCGAACCGGGGACGCGTAATCGTCCGCGACACCTATGCGCCGATCGTGGGCGCCATCTCGATGGATTTGACGTTGGTCGATGTCACCCAGGTTGCCGGGGTCGAAGAAGGCGACGACGTGACGCTCATCGGCAGCAGTGGTGATCTAAGGGTCGATGCGGTCGAACTCGCGAATCTCTGCGGTACGGTCCCTTACGAAATTCTCTGCGGCATCTCGAAGCGCGTACCGCGCGTGCACCTGCCCTAGGATCTACCCCTGCGAACAACCGCTGAATGCAGCAAATCCCCACTGGCTGCGCACTTGCTGCCTGTTCGTCGTCGCCCTTGCTATATTCGATCCATCACATGCCAAGCCGCTACGCCAAGTGGATGTACGACTGGGAGGACCGACTTACCGCGGTTGACAACAATCGCGTTGTCCGTCCCCTCGATTGGGGAATCGAGTGGGCGCACGCGTGGCCGTGCCGAAACGGGGTGCGGCCCGGAGAAATTCCGGCCGATCCGGAACAGTTCTTCGCGGATTACAACCAGCGCATCATCGCCGACAGCGACGATTTCTATTCTTACCAGACGCCTCAGGACTTTCAGCTCGAGAACCGGGAAGTGCGCGTGTTCAGCACGCGCGAAGTCCCCGATCCGAAGCTCGAGGAAAAAGTTCGCGGAAGGTACGCGGAGTTTTTGCGCTTTACCTCTCCGGTGAAAACGCCGTTTCCCGAAAACAACCGCGTGAACGCGCGCTGGTTTCCGGCTCGCGGCCGACGTGCAGTGGTGCTGTTGCCCCACTGGAACTGCTGATGCCGTTTCCTATACCGGGCTGTGCCGCGTTTTGAATCTTCTTGGCATTGCAGTTCTGCGGCTGAGCATGCCGTATCACGACATTCGCATGCCCGCAGAAATCGGTCGAGCGGATTACGCGGTCTCGGCGAACATCGGGCGCACGCTCGACGCCGTCCGCCAGGGCGTGGTCGATATCCGGTGCTGCCTCGACTGGCTCGAACAGAAGGGATACAAACAGCTGGGTGTGATTGGAACGAGCCTTGGCTCGTGCTACGCGTTCATTGCCAGCGCCCATGATGCGCGCATTCGGGCCGCCGCTTTCAACCACGCCTCAACGTACTTCGCCGACGTGGTATGGCACGGGCAGTCGACGCGGCACATTCGCAAGGGAATCGAGAGCGCGATCGACCTGGAGCGCTTGCGCGAACTCTGGCTGGCCATCAGCCCGATGGTCTACTTCGACAAATTTGCGCGCCATCGCAGGAAGTCCCTGGTGATTTATGCCAATTACGACCTGACCTTTCTGCCGGAATTCTCCCGCGAAGTGGTGGATCAATTCGCCGCCCACCGCCTGGATCACAAGGTCGTCGTCCTGCCCTGCGGTCACTACACGACCGGAGAGACCCCTTACAAATACATGGACGGATGGCATCTCGCCTCATTTTTCCGAACTGCGTTTGAAGCGTAGAATCGTAGGGCGCGGCCGCCCAGCTTGCTGAACGACTGACGGTTCGTATCAGGGCACGCCTTCAGGCGTGCCGTATTAGGCGGAAAAATTGAGCGGCTTTAGCCGCAGTGCAGGCGGCAGCACGCTGCGAGTTGCGGCCAGGGTTTTTCTTTTGATGAATTCGTCACGACCGCAACACAGCGGCTGAAGCCGCAGGGTCTTTGGCGTTCGTTCGGCACGCCTGAAGGCGTGCCCTGATACGAATCATGTGTTTTCCCGAAGATTCAAATCGTGAGTGCGTCCGAGAGAGGCACAGGCCGGCCGCCCCTTCCAGCGCGGAGCGGGCGGAGTGGTCGAGTTTGCCGACTTCCACGAACTGTTCGGCGGCGGTCTCGACCATTGGCAGCTTCAAACTAGGGCAAATTCGACGGCCCTCATGCCATACGATCTGTCGACACGCACAAATTTTTATGCTGCCCTGCCACAGCGCTGCACCACCGGAGATTGAGAAATGAGCAATGAGTCCATGTACCGCCCGCTGTTTGAAGCCGATCCGCAGATCGCTGCCGCGATCGATAACGAGACCCGCCGCCAGCACGAAGGCCTCGAACTCATCGCCTCCGAAAACTTCGTCAGCGAGGCTGTGCTCGAAGCTGCCGGTTCGGTTTTCACCAACAAATACGCGGAAGGCTACCCGGGCAAGCGGTATTACGGTGGTTGCGAATTCACCGACGTGGTCGAGGAACTCGCTCGCTCTCGCGCAAAAGAACTCTTCGGCGCGGAGTACGTCAACGTGCAACCGCACGCCGGATCGCAAGCCAACATGGAAGCGTATGCCGCGGTGCTCCAGCCCGGCGACACGATTCTGGGTCTGAATCTCGCGCATGGCGGGCATCTCACGCACGGCCACCATCTGAATTTTTCAGGCAAGACCTACAAGATCATTCCTTACGGCGTCACGAAGGAAACCGAGACGATCGACTACGACGAGCTCGAGCGCCTGGCTGAAAGAGAACGGCCCAAGATGATCATCGGCGGAGGCAGCGCTTATCCGCGCATCATCGACTTTGCCCGCATGCGTCAGATCGCCGATAAGGTGGGCGCAATCTACCTCGTCGATATGGCGCACTTCGCAGGACTGGTGGCGGGTGGAGCGCATCCTTCTCCGGTGCCTCATGCGCACATCGTCACCTCGACGACGCACAAGACTTTGCGCGGCCCGCGTTCGGGAATGATCCTGGCGAAGGCTGACTTGGGTCCGGCCATCGACAAGACAGTTTTCCCCGGCATGCAGGGTGGCCCGCTGGTGCACATCATGGCCGCGAAAGCCGTGTGCTTCCTCGAAGCCATGCAACCGGAGTTCAAGGTGTATGCCCGGCAGGTGGTGGCGAATGCCAAGGTCCTCGCCGAGACCCTGGCGGCGGAAGGCTATCGAATCATCTCGGGCGGAACAGACACGCACGTCATGCTGGTCGACGTGTTCGCGAAAGGCATGCTCGGTAGCGAAGCGGAGAAGGCACTGGGCGAAGCCAACATCACAGTCAACAAGAACGCGATTCCCTTCGACACAAACCCGCCGCTGAAGCCGAGCGGTATCCGCATTGGCAGCCCAGCCCTCACCACGCGTGGAATGAAAGAAGTCGAAATGCGGCAGGTGGGACGCTGGATTTCCGAGGCGCTGCACCATCGTTCCGAACCGGACACGCTGAGCAAGATTCGACGCCAGGTGCTTGAACTGGCAGAGGCGTTTCCGCTGTACGCCGAGCGCCGTGCCAAAGCGCAGGCCGAAGCGCGGGCCTAGTCCAGGTACAGTTTCCGGCGTTGCGGAATCGGGCGAAATACTTGCGTTTCGCCCGTCAAAGCTGTGGTTAAATCATGCGGTGAAGATTGCCCTCGACATCCGCCGCATGACGGAGTTCGGCATCGGCACGTACACCCGCAATGTTGTTCGGGCTTTGGGCAGGCTGGATCGCACCACCAAGTATTTTCTGATTGGCTCACCCGAAAAAGTTAAAGAGATCGGATCTCTTCCCGCTAACTTCCACACCGTTCCTCTGCTTGAAGCCGACACCACCGCAAAAGGATATTTCGAATTTCGCACCATTCTGAAGCGACTTCACGTCGATGTGGTGCACATCCCGCACTTGTTCTGGATGCCTCGATCCTTGCCGTGTCCGTATGTAATGACGGTGCACGACGTTCTTGAGCACATGTCGCGCTCCAAAGGACACTCCGGACTGCGCCGTTCGCTTCACTACCAGCTTAACGCGGCGGGTTCTGCTGGGCGCAGCGCGCATCTTCGCCGTGTCGCAGTTTTCCAAGAGTGAAGTGGAGAAATTGTTCGGGATTCGCATCGCAGAAAATTGAAGTCGTCTACAACGCAATTGACGAGCGCTTTCTTCACGGCCACGCCAATGACGCCGACCGGCAACTGATCGCGGAACGCTATCTGGTAACTTATCCGTTCCTGCTGTACGCGGGTCGAATCAGCCCGCATAAGAATCTGGTTCGCATCATCGAAGCCTTCTCGGCGCTTAAGGGAGAACTCGAGAAGGAGAATCGACTGCCGGATTTAAAGCTCATCATCATCGGCGACGATCTTTCCAGTCATCCCGACTTGCGGCGTACCGTCATCCGCAGCGGCGTGCACAACGACGTCCGGTTCTTCGGATTTGTTCCCATCGACATTCTGCGGATCTTCTACGACCTCGCGATCGCTTTCCTATTCCCATCGCTCTATGAAGGGTTTGGCTTGCCTCCGTTTCGAGGCCATGGCGCACGGCACTCCCGTCGTCACTTCGAATATGTCGTCTCTGCCCGAAGTTGTCGGAAATGCGGCTGTGCTGGTGAATCCGGAAAACGTGTTTGAGATCATGCGTGCAACGCACCGCGTGCTGGTCGACCCCGCACTGAGAGAAAAATTGAAGGTGCGCGGATACGAGCGGTCGAAGCATTTTTCCTGGGACGATTCCGCACGCCGCATTTTGAAGGTCTACCGGGAGATCGCGGGCGCCCCGGACAACGACAATATTCCATCCGACCACCCGCCTGAGATACAGCGACTGCGCGCCTGAATCAGGGTCGCAGCGAAGTCATCCAAAATAGCGTCGCATCCTTCCTTACACTGAAGAGGTCAAAGATCGAAGACTTTCTTCACACTGATTCAGCCGGCGATTCACCGCCGCTGGCGCGATGCAGTCGAATGCATCGGGGCTCACGATTCCAGGCTCTTTGATGCGTGCCCAAATGTCAGCGCTTTGCTTGTAGAAACTGATGGCCTGGCGCAAGTGTTGGGCGCGTATTGCTCGATCCATGCGAGAACTCGCCGCGAGACTTGCTTCCACGTCTCCAAGGCCGACATACGCGTCCGCCCTTGTATACAGGGTCTGCACATTCGGGTGTCCGGATTTGTCCGCGGCTTCGGTGAGTTGCAGGGCCTTTCGATGTGCAGACGCGGCCGCGTCGGGGTTGTGCGACTTTTGTTCGGTACGGCCCAGGCAGTTGTAGTTTGCGGCAAGATGGAGGCTGGCGCCTGCATTCTTCGAATTTTGCGATGCCACACTCGTGAGCACCGCGATCGCTTCCAGATATTCCCTTTGAGCGCGATGAAAGTCGCCGGAACGGCTGGCGATGTCTCCAGTGGTAGTGTGCAGGTCGGCCTGGCTGCCCACGACCTCGGTATCTTTGGGACTAAGGATCACTAACTTGTGCATCAGGGTGTTGGCCTTCCCCATGTCGTCCCACGCCTGCTGTGTATGTCCTCCCCTTGATTCCAGATCGGCAATCAACCTGTAATCCAGAGCCAGCGTGGAGCCTGACTGAACATTCCGCGGGTCGGCTTCACTCAAGCCTTTGGAAAGTTTCATCGCGTCGTGCGCGTTTGTCAGCGCCTCGGCCATGTTTCCCTTGGCCAATTGCACAACCGTGATGCGCTCGAACAACAGGCCCAGTAGATAGCGACCGCGAGGCCCTCTGCTCGAACGGAAGGCTATATCTTCGAATATGGGTCGCGCCTGAATGTAGTACTGCAGCGAGGCGGCCCCCTGTCCTCCCTGCCACAATTGATCTCCCATCGTGGTTAGCGCAATGGCATAGTTCCCGCGCGACTTCTCGTCTGTAGGATTCACGGCGACAAGTCGCTCCGCGGCACCCAACTGCTTTCGCCGATAGTCTAGGGCGCCCTCATTGTCGCCGAGGTTCGAGAGACTCTGATCTCCGCCCAGAATATTGGCTACCGACTGATAGTCGACGAGCATCTCGAGGAGCACCTTCGGATCATTCGCATGCGAGGCCATCAGAGGCTCTATCAGTGCAACCGCCTTCTTGCTGGAAACCAGAGCCATGGTCACTTCTCCGGCAAAGAGTTGCGTTTGCGACACGAGTCGGTAGAGTTCCGCCAGCGACAGCGCGTCGTCGAGGTGGTGTTCTTTGCCAGACGTCCACAGTCTCTCCCGCACCGCGAGAGCTTTCCCGTAGCTCTTCAGCGCATTCGTCGTGTCACCCAGGTTGGCGCTGAATTCATTTCCCTGCACGTCGCCGATCCGCTTGTACGCCTCGGCCAGTTCACGCTGTAAAGAAGCGTCGCCTTGGGATTCCTCCTGCAGGCTATCCAGATATTGAAGCGCCTTGTCGACGATCAACTTCCGCGCCACCGTCGCGCCCGGCAGATCCTGAATCGAGTCGTGCACGTCGAAGATCAGAGAGTTTGCCAAAGAACGAACGTCCTGAAACCTGCGTTCTGCACGCGCTCGTTGCACTCGCGCGACGTGAGCCTCCCATACGACGCCCGCCATTAGCGCCACCAAAATCGCAGCGACACAAGAGGCGACCAGCACACCGGTTTTATGGCGGCCGACGAATTTTGAAGCGCGGTAGCGAAACGTGTCGGCGCGCGCCTTTACCGGAAGACTCTCGAGATGCCGTCGGATGTCTTCTGCAAAGTGCTCCGCGGATGCGTAGCGCCGCTCCGGTTCCTTTCGCAATGCCATCAAGACGATGTTGTCGAGGTCGCCGCGCAGTCGCTTGCTCAGTTTTTCGGGAGAATCCTCCACCGCTGCTTGTATTGCTTTTCTGCTCGGCGCTCCTGCCTTCTCGGCAGCTGATTCCCATCGCGCCGCTGTACTTGGCCTTGGCGGCTCTGTATCTCGCGTCGCAATCAGCATCTCGTCGGTTGAGCGTCCCTGCCCTCGGAACGGATGCTGCCCCGTCAACAGGCGGAATAAAACCACGCCCAGCGAATACACGTCGCTCGTGGTGGTGACGACTTCTCCGCGCACCTGCTCCGGGCTGGCGTACTCCGGAGTCAACATGCGCATCGCGTTCATGGTTGGTTCGTTTGTGCTCGGAGAAGAACCCGGATCGAGAATCTTGGCGATTCCGAAGTCCAGCAGTTTGGGAGTTCCATCGGGAGAAACCAGAATGTTGCCCGGCTTCAGGTCCCGGTGAATGACCAGGTGCTGGTGGGCATACTGCACTCCCGAGCAGACGCGCAGGAAGAGTCGCAAGCGCTCATCGATTGATAGCTTATGTGCATTACAGTACTGGTCGATGGGCTCACCATCCACCAGTTCCATCACGAGATAAGGCAAGCCGTTCTCGGTGGTCCCGCCGTCCAGAAGTCGAGCGATGTGGGGATGGTCGAGATTGGCAAGAATCTGCCGCTCGGCGCGGAATTGCGCGAGCGCAAAAGCTGTACCTAGTCCCTGGCGGACGACTTTGATCGCAACCTGCTTCTCGTATTGCTGGTCGGCGCGGATGCCTCGATAGACCGACCCCATGCCCCCTTCGCCGATCAGAGCCCCAACTTCATACGCGCCTATGCGCCGTCCGACCCACGAGTCCGACAACGCCGACTCGAACACGGCGCTGGTCCAGAGAGGTGCCTCCAAAAAGCCCTCTACGCCGGCGCTCTCGCCTTCGAGCAAAGACTCGACTTCCAGACGCAGGGATTCGTCCCCTTCGCAGGCCTCGTCGAGAAACGCGGCCCGTTGCGGTGGGGAGATGTCGAGAACCTGCTGTAGAACGCTTTTCACCAGCTGCCAGCGTTCCGGGGTCATTGCCCGATCCATGTCAGGTCGTACGCTCCGAAGAGATCAGGATGCAGAGTGGCCTCACTCTTTAACGAGAAGCCCATGAACAATGAAAAGCGAGCTCCGCGATTGGCTTTCACGAGGCCGAACACGAAGCCAATCTGACGTGGGAAGGAGGGCGTGTTAGTCGCCAAAACTAACCCGCTTCTTAGCGAAAGTCAATGCATGATGCAGCCGGAACCCGCCTTTTGCTCATGTGATTGTGCGGGGAACTGAACTAAAATTGACGGTCAGTATGTTATACGTTCACAAGCGTCCGGCCCCGCCCCTCGACGCATTCGTCGATTCCATCTGGCTATGCAAGAATCCAGCCCGTCCCCGAATGTTGGAAAGGGTCTTGCCCAGCGGCGCGTCGCACTTGATCGTGAATCTGGCGGAAGACGCAACCCGCCTCTATCAGGATAGCGATGGCGTTCTGTCTTGCCAGGTATCTTCAGGCACCGTTCTCAGCGGGATCGGCACTAGATATCAGATCATCGACACCGACGAACAGGCCCACGTGGCAGGCGTGGTGTTCCGCCCCGGCGGTACGTTAGCTTTCGTCAGGCCCCCGGCCTCCGAACTCAGGAACGCGGATCTGGAGGCCGAGGATCTTTGGGGGAGAGCCGTCGCCAACAGAATTCGGGAGAGACTGCTGGCCGCTGACAAGTCCGACGGAAGCGCTTAGCGAGATGGAATCTTGCCTGCTGGAAATCTGGCTTGAGCGCGCGTGCCATCCTGCCGTTTCGTTTGCTCTGAGCGCATTTCGCGCATCGCCCACGGTGTCACGAATTCAGGACGTCACCGACGCAATCAGCCTTAGTCCGAAGCGCTTCATTGAAAGATTCGAAGCGGAAGTTGGCGTCACTCCAAAACGCTACTGCCGTCTCCTGCGATTCCAGCAAGCGGTTACGAAAGCACATCGCGCCACTGCACTTGACTGGGCAGAATTGGCTTTGGATTGCGGGTATTTCGACCAGGCCCATTTCATTCACGAGTTTCGCGAGTTCTCGGGGATTACCCCGGGCATCTATGCGTCCCAAACGACAGCCTTCCACAACCACGTCACTTTTTTACAATCCCCGAAAAACACACTCGCGTAGGATTCTGTGCATGGCAACCGATACCAATACTTATCGCACTGTGACTCCGTACCTGGTGGTCGAGGATGCGGAGGCTGAAATCAAATTCCTCAAGAGCGCGTTCGGCGCGACCGAAGCTTTATGCGAACGCAATGCGGACAAGACCGTCAAGCATGCTGAGATCCAGGTGGGAGACTCGCTCATCATGCTGAGCCAGGCAAGCGCCACATGGAAGGCTTTGCAGGCCGCGTTTTACCTCTGGGTACCCGATGTGGACGCGACCTACGCGAAGGCGGTCGAGGCCGGAGCCGCGTCGATATCCGCGCCCGAGGACAAGGCCTACGGACATCGCAGCGCGGGCATCGTGGATGGGAACGGCATCACGTGGTGGATTGGAGCGCCAGTCAAATGAAGGGACAGTTGTGGCAGCCGGACCTGTAAGCCGAATTCGCCGAGCTGCGTTGCAAACAGACAAGTTGTTCGAAATCAGTCGCCGTGAAGTGTCAATGACGTCAACTCTGTCAGTGATGGCAGGTTTTGCGTCACACCGGCGTCACAAATGACGGACCAGGTCGGTGAACCAAAGCGAAGCTGAGGGTGTGGCCTTTGTCATCAGCACGCCCTCGTCAGTCGGACCCACGAAATCATCGAAGCAATGCGCTACGGTATCGACCATAGAGACCGTTGTACGCATCCAGCCCAGGCCATACTCCGGTTCACTTCTTCTTCGGCAGTAAATCTGGCGGGATGGGGTTGATATTGTGTTCTCCGTCGCAGGCTGACGATGAAATCCACCAGCGTTTGCCGTCAAAGTACAGTTGATAAATATTCACGCCGCGATAAAGGACCTTCCCCGTGGATTGTTCCTTACCCTCGAAGCTGCTCAGCACGGTCGCGATATTACCGAAGCGGTAAGTCTTGTGGGCTAGTTCCCGCTCGGTGAAGCCTGCGCTCACGAAGTGCGCATCTGCCTCGTCCACATACTCCTGCTGCGTCGGCGTCCAAGGAGTAAGCTGTCCCGTCTTTAACTCTCTGTAGACTGAAATGTACCTGGCATTCGGATCGTAGAGCGTGAGGTCGCGCGCCCACTGCCGGGCAGCACCGACTCCGCCTGAAATCGATTCGTAGTCGGCTTTGACGATTGCCTCGGGGCTGCTGACGTCTTCGGGCCTTGGGGCAATGGTTGGTATCTCAATATGTGCTTTCGGCTTGTCTTGAGTGGGATTGGTTCCCACAGCCGCCGTGGTGTTCGCCGTCGAAACAGCCGTCTCGATCGAAGAACCACCGAGTTCGGGAATGTAGATTCCAGCCACCCGTTCGGCAATGTGAAGGGGAATCGTCGCATCTTCACCCAGGTTGGTCAGGCACGACGACGGTAAGGTGGTCGTCGAGGTACCGAGACATGATCGTGGTGTACCCCTGAAACTCTCCGTCCTTCCAAGCCAAACGATGCCCATTCACGTCGTCGATCCGGAAACAGAGACCTTGCGGGAAGGTCGTTCCGTTATTGAGCTTGATCGGAATCCACATTTGATCGATGGTGGATCGCTTCAGAATCTTGCTCCGTCGAAAGCGCTTCATCCCACTTCGCCAAGTCGAGGACATTTGTGTAGAGCGTGCCATCGGCCAAAGTGTTCAGCGACGGCGCGACCCAGTCGGTGTTCTTCCACTGCCCGTTGACCAAGTGGTATCCGCTGGTGCGGTTAGGAATGATGTCCGCTTCACTGATCACTCGGGTGGAAGTCATGCCCGAAGGGCCGAAGATGCGTTCTTGCAGGAAATGAGCCCAGTTCTTGCCCGTTACGTGACGAATGAGAGCTCCGAGAATGACGTAACCACTGTTGCTATAGACCCGTTTCTCGCCCGGCTGAAAATCGAGTGGCTGGCGTGCAACAATGTGGATCACTTCATCTTCGGTATAGTTTTTTTGGAGGTCGACGAGACCCTTGCCGTCAAACTCTCCGACGTAGTCCGGGATCCCGGACGTGTGCGTCAACAACTGCCGCACGGTTACATCCCTCCATGCTGCTGGCGATTCGGGTATGTACTTCGTGATCTTGTCGTAAGGCCGCGAAGAGCGGAACGCCGGACCGGCGGGCGCGTTCCCGATGCTATTTAAAGACGATATGGCTGATTTCGGCAGAAAAAATCCCATCGGGGCAGTTTTCATTGTCGCGCCGGGGAGTTGCGGTGCAAGTTCAACAGCCGGCAAGTGCAAATCATGGCTGTGAACGTAAGACACCGAGGTGAACATCTTCCACGGCAATTCCCGCTGCACTCCAACGGAGAGCAACTCGTTGTAGCCCTGGTCGATGTGCCGGTGAATCTCACTGGGATTGATGACGAACATATCCGGAGAGAACGAGAGCTTGGCAGGCGAGGGAAGCGGGGTGGTGTCCCACTGGCCAGTCCGGGAATCTGTCCGTCACTCTCCATGAATGAAATTGCCATCCAAGAGGCTTCCCAAAATTTACAGCCACCTGATTGGTCCCGTACTCGAAGGCGCCGGTATTCAGGAAGCTGAACGACATTCCTGCTAGCAAGACAGTTTTGCTATTCAACTGATACGCGAATCCCAGGCGAGGGCTGAAGTGCCGCCACTGCATATCGGGGTGATCCCACCCGACACAGCCGTTGCAGTTCTTGCCCAGAATTGCCATCGCCCCCAGCCGCGGCTGGCCGGTGGCCGGGTCTAATGGCGTGCGGATTTGGAATCGAGCGGATTGAAAAAAACAAGTTGATTGGCTTGGTTGTCGTTCGAGAACGGAAACGCCAGATCCCAACGGAGTCCCCAAGTTCAAGGTAAAGCGCGGAGTGATTTTTATGTTGTCCTGAAAATAGGGAGCGATATAGAAATTGCGCAGCTTGGTCATCGGTGCATACGAACGCTCCGCGCTGTCGACGTCGCCGAGCAGGAAACTGGCAAACCCGTTGCCGGTGACGTTGCCTCCGCGATCGTTCACCGGGTCTGCGGTCGTCACTTGCGTCAAAGTAAGAGATTGCCGGCACAGCGTTGACATTCCTGGTCATCCTGGAAGGTGCGGCGAATGTCCACTCCAAAGTTGATGGTGTGACGGCCACGCGTGTATAGCCAATTGTTGGCAATTCCCAGTCCGTGTTTGCGATTGATGGTGTACTGCCATCCGAACGGTGCCCCAGTTCACGGGCTGCCAGGGACCACCAACAAAGTTGATGCCCGGGCAGAAACACCCCTCCACCCGGAGAGGGCTCGACGCCGGCAAAGCTGCCGATGGGTTTCTGCTGATGGTAGTTAAAGATCTCACTGGTCCAACTGACACCCCCGGTCATCATCAGTCGAGACGTAATGGCATGAGAGTAAGTAACCAGCAGTCCGCTGCCAAACCAGTTGTTGGTGGTTGTGTTGTTCAGCGGATTGTCGACGAAGCCACCCGCTACCTGTTCCTCGATTGCGCCAGTACGCTCCGTGAAGGGCCTGCCTGGGAGTTGATATTGTGGTCGAGGGTGAAACCCCAAACCGTATGCGCCAGAAGTGGAACAAACCCCGGCTGGAAGTTGTTGACTTCGCCTGACGACGTCGGCTTGGGAACAAACCCCAGCAACGATTTCGAAACTGTGCTGAAGCAACTCTGCGGGATGACATTGCCCGGAAACTGCTGGCCGGGCGCTGCGCCCGGATCGCATCCGGCAGGCATGAGCGACGGGTCACTCTGCCACGCGATGGGAACAAAGATTGGAATCTGAGTTGTCGTACCGGGCACGACCAGGCCGCTGAAGTCGCCATTCACGATTGCCTCAGTCGGAACGGTTACGGCAGGCTGCCCCGAGGCCTGGCGAAATTTTTCGATGCTCGCGAACCAGAATGTCTTGTCGCGTCCATCGTACAGCTTGGGAATCCGCAACTGGACCTCCCGCGGTGAAGCCCCAATCGAATTTCGTGATCTGTATTCGGCTCGCCGATAATTCCTCGATCGTTGGGATTGACATCGTTGACCGCTCCCGGGGCGTCGAAGAAGGCGTCACGATAGACCGCAAAAGTGTTGCCGTGGATACTGTTGGTGCCGGACTGAAACTGATATTGGGCGACACCTTGCCCAAGGCCATATTGCGCGGAGAAGGCGCCTTGCAGCACGGTGAACTCCCTGACCAAATCAAATGGAGGATTGATGAAGTACTGGCGGCCCTGAAATTCCGCGAAGGCGATGGGTACTCCGTTAAAGACCACTTCGTTCTGAAAATCCAACTCCGCCGTTAATGCGACCGTCAGTCGATACTCCCGGCGTCAATCCACCGTTAATGCGCCCGATGGACGATACTCCCGGCGCCGATACACCGTCTGTCATTTTGACGTCGATACTCCCGGCGCCAAACACATGAAAGAGTGTCAATCTGTCGAACTGTTCCCGCCACTAGTTGGGGCAATTCTTCGAGAAGCTTGTGTTGGATGGTGGTGCCGAGCGTCGCCTGCCGATCGCCAAACACAGCCATCGTGTGGAGCGCGTCAGCCAGGCCCGCCCAGGCCTCGGCGCTATCCGGATCCACCTGGGTGGCCTGGCTGAAAAGATCTCTTGCCTCAACGGCATGCTGGTTGGTCAACGCGTAGGACCCTCTGAAATAGAGGTCTGCGACCTCCGGTTTCATGGGGTGAGGACGAGAAAGCTGGTCACGCTCTTTCGGGGTAACGACGGCCGAGATGTTCTGCGCAATCTCGCGGGCCAACTCTCCTTGCGCGGTGAGGATATTGCTCGCTTGGATTTCGTAGGTGTGTGCCCACAAATGACGATCAGAAGCAGCATCGATGAGCTGAACCGTCAGGCGGACCCTGTCGCCGGATTTCACCACCGAACCCTCGACCAGGCTCTCGACGCCCAGGCAACGCGCCATCTGGGAAGCAGGCTTCTGGGTACCAGAGCAAGCAGTGGACGATGTATGTGAACTCACCCGGAGCGAATCGATCTGGGCGAGGTTCGTGGTGAGTTCGTCGGTCACGCCGTATGCGAGAAATTGCTGGCTTGGGTCGGCGGACAGACTTGCGAGCGGGAGCACGGCGATCGACTCGATTGGATGAGGGCGAAGCGAGTACCACGCAACCAGTGCAGAAACAACGAGAACGACGCACGCACCAATCCAGACGATCCTCCGCGAGAATGGACTTCGATGATCCTCCTCCTTCTTATTAGATGTCGGCTCTAAGGGAACCGGAGACGATACATCCTGAGAGGGCTCGGCAAGCAGGAACGACCGGGGCGATAAAGCGATACCCGCGGCGAGGCAACGTCTCTACAAAACGAGGCTCCGTGGCGGAATCCTCGAGAACCTCGCGAATCTTGTTGATCGCAGTTCCCAGACTGCGATCGAAGTCGACAAATGTGTCCGCAGACCAAAGCTTCTGACAAATCTCTTCCCGCGTGACGAGTTCGCCCGGACGCTCAAGGAGCATGACCAGCAACTGGAAGGGCTGCGCCTGCAGGCGGAGTCTTACCCCCTCTTTTCGCAACTCGCCGGAATGCAAGTCCGCTTCGAAGGGGCCAAACGAGAGCCGACGGGATGTGGAAACCGGGCTGGGCACTACTCACCGCCACCGGCGAGACTATCAGGGAGAACGAAACGGATCAAAACTTATCTCTTGGCGAGCAGATCTAACTCCTCTCTTTTGAGCCAGCTAGTCTTGTTAAAGAAGAGTTAAAGAAGAATTGAAGCGCGCGCCATTGCCTCCTAGCGCGACGCGTAGGACTGTGTGCCGGCCGCATTTACACCTCCACGAAACAGGGAGGGAAAACAAGAAATGCAACTGCAGGAGGATGCAATGAAAGCAACGTTGAAGAAAGTGACAGCAGCTCTGGGCGTGATGCTGGTCGGCACGATTCTCACCGCGACCGCGAAGGCAGAATGTGGAAGTCTGCAACTTCCTAAAGGCAAAACATCCATTCAACCTCAATCGTGGCGAGGAAAAAGCGAGGTCGCACCATTCTCACTGCGTCTGGCCTCTGATCGCGAATCAGACGAGCCGATTGTGGGGTTCTGGAGAGTAACGGGGGTCGCCAAGGGTAACCCCGACATACCGGATGGTGTGGTGCTAGACAATGCCTTCACCCAGTTTCACAGCGACGGCACGGAAATCACGAATTCCTCACGTCCCCCGGTCACCAGCAGCTTTTGCCTGGGAGTCTGGAAGAAAGTGGGGCCTTCGCGTTACAGGCTTAATCACTTCGGCATCAGCTGGGATCAGAACAGCAATCCTGTCGGCCCGGCTCATCTCCGCGAGGATATCGTCGTGAGTCCCGACGGAAAGACCTTCACCGCGACATTTTCCGTCGATCAGTTTGATCAATCAGGAAACGTACTGGTTCACGTCACCGGACAAGCCAATGGAAGGCGCATCACCGTAAACACTCCGGCGAGCGACGTGATGTGAGTGGCGAGCGGGACGAAGGCCAGTGGCGATTCGCTAGCACCAACGTCTCCTGACAACAAGATATGAGAGGTGAATACCGATGAACTGCTCACAGGAAAGCGATTCTGCAATCGATTACCAACAGTTGGAGAGGCTATTTTTCGACCCGAACCGCCGCGCACTGTTAGTCACAGCCTTAGCGGTGACCTTGATACTCGCTGGCTGTGGATCGACATCCACGCCAGCGACCAAGCAGCCCCCGCCGCCTCCACCACCTCCGCCCACAAAAGTAGTGGTCTCGCCCCCAACGGCAACCTTACACCGGGGTGAGACTCTGGCATTCACCGCGACGGTGTCGGGGCAAACAGACCAAACCGTAACGTGGAGTGTGGCAGGTCTCGGAAGCATCGACACCGCAGGGTTGTATACGGCCCCATCCACCGTCGATGGAGCCTCGGTGATTGTCACCGCCACCAGCACCGTCAAACCCAGCGCGCACGCAACAGCCACCGTAACACTGCCGACGGTGCCGTTCTCGATCACTCCCGCTGCCATCGCTGTTGCTCCGAGTGCGACTCATACCTTCAGTGCAACCATCTCCGGCCTGAGCAGTGACCAAGTGAACTGGGCGGTTCAGGGCACTGGCGGCGGCACGATCACCAATACCGGCCTGTACACAGCGCCCTCGGCCATTGGGACCGTTCATTTGATTGCGACGTCTAGAGCCAATGCGAACTACACTGCCGGAGCTGTCGTAGTCGTAACGAACAATCCCCACTCCTTCGTCCCGGCTGGCGACCTGCAGCATGCCCGGGAATTTCACACGGCGACTCTCCTGGCAAATGGGAAAGTACTGGTGGCTGGCAGTGGCAATCAGGATGGGTACTGCCTGAACGGACTCTCTTCCGCAGAGCTGTATGACCCGGTTGCAAACTCATTTGCTCTCACTGGCGCGATGACAATCGGGCGCTACGCTCACACTGCCACGCTTCTAGCGAATGGAAAGGTGCTGATGACCGGTGGATTTTCTTCCGAGTCCGACTGCCCGGGTGCCGGTATTACACCGGCACTGACCACGGCGGAACTCTACGATCCCTTCAACGGATCATTTGCGGCTACCGGGAGTATGGCAGAGGACCGCGGAGGGCACACTGCGACTCTACTGACAAGTGGGAAGGTGCTCATCGTTGGTGGTGGAAAGGTGGGTGGGGACGAGCCTCCCTTCTTTGGCGATGGTTCCATCACAGCCGAGGTCTACGATCCGGTAACTGGCGCGTTCACTTCGACAGGAAATATGGGTACCGCCCGCGTGGGACAGACTGCGACTCTTCTAGGAAATGGCAAGGTCCTGATTGCAGGAGGATGGACAGGGTCGCAACCGATCGCAACAGCGGAACTCTACGATCCAGGGACCGGAACTTTCAGTTTCACAGGAAGCTTGACGTCGGCACGTGCAGGGCACACAGCGACCGCACTTCAAGACGGAAGGGTGCTCATCACCGGAGGCTTCACCACCTATCACGCTGGCACCGACCAGCTTGGGACTGACACCGCCGAAATCTACAACCCAGCCACCGGTCTGTTTCAAGTTACCGGGTCCATGGCCGTGGCGCGTTGGTTGCATACCGCGACGTTGCTGCCAAACGGCACGGTACTAGTGGTGGGGGGAGACAGCGTGGTCTCCGAGCTCTATGACCCGGCGGCGAAATCATTCTTACCCTCTGCATCCACCGAAACCAACCGGTCGGGACATTCTGCAACCCTCCTGCAGAACGGGAATGTAATTGTGATTGGGGGATTCGGATCGTCTGGATCGCTTGGATTCTGGTCTCCACTGGCCACCGCAGAGTTTTACCAATAAGCCGAGGTGATTCGGTCTCAACCGCGCCACCAAATCGAAAAAGGGTTTCACATGAAGCCCACCACAGCACCGTTATTCGCGCCAGGTAAACACTCCTGTGAGCGACCTGTTGTGAGTGCAAAGCAAGATACCTAGAGGAAACGAGGAGAACACATGAGACAAAAAGCGCGGATTCTTGCGTTGATTCTACTGGTGGCCATCGGGTTGGCAGGTCAGTACGCCCGGGCGTCGAACCTAACCGTAAATTGCGATAGGAAAGAAACGATTCATAAGGCCGTGAAGCTTTTGGCAGATGGCAGTCCACAAGGGCCGAACACGATCACTGTTTCAGGCAGCTGCAGAGAGAACATATTGATTCGCAGCATGGACCGACTGACGCTGATCACCAAGAAAGGCGCTTCGATCACGGATCGTTCCAACGGAAGTTTAGGGGTCGTTACGATTTCGGACTCGCACAGCGTGACCGTGCAGGGCTTCACCATCAATGGCGGGTTGGTGGCCGTTGGATGTTATAGCGCAAGTGCCTGCTACCTGACCGGCAATACGGTTCAGGCAGCTGGAATTGGTATAGAGGCAGGTGGTGGTTCTCGTACCTTTCTTGAAAGCAATCTGATCCAAAACAATACGTTCGAGGGTTCAAGCGTCGAAGATGGATCGCAAATGTTCAGCAGCAACGATGTCTTCCAAGGCAACGCGGCTCAAGCAATCGCCGTCAACGGGTGGTTCGTAGCGTCCAACTCGAGCTTTCTCAACAACGGGGCTGGCATTATCGCGGTCGCGTCCAACCTGCGACTCCAAGGCGTTACCGTCAGTGGGAACATCGGTAATGGCATGACAATGCGCGCGGGCTCTACAGCGGTGTTTCAGGGGGGTGCGACAGTAACCGGCAATGGCGGGGACGGTATCCATCTGGAAGATGCCTCTTTTGCGGGTTTCCAAAGCGCCACCGTAATCGGTAACTTGAGTGGCCTGGACGTAAACTGCGCCCCGCAATTCTCGATCACTCACTTTGTCGCACGTACAGGCGGTACTACAAACTGCGTTGAGCCTTAGCACAGCAAGAAAGTACGAAATGGGTCTGCCACCTCAAAGCAAACCGGGGGCCGCCTCGAAGTCGGGCGGCCTTTCTTTGCATTACGCTTAACCCAGCAAGCTGATGGTTGTTGTAAGCAGGCGTAGGTGTTGCTGGGGAATGAGGAGGTTCTGGGTGGTGCGTAACCCCGCCGGACGTCCAAGTGCACCGCTGAAGCACTGCTAGAGGGCGCGATGATCGGAGTTTGGAAATGATCGTGAGCCCTGGATTTCCTGCAGAGAATCAACCCCGATTAGAGCTTGGCAACAATGAATTTAGCAGGACGACCCCCGATTAAACAGCAGTGGAATTTCCTCCGATGGTCCGCATTTGGGAGAGATTATGTATCACGCGGATGGAAAGGAACTGCGGCAGCAAACCCTCGCGTAATACACCGCGCGGGGTTTGCCCAGCCCTCAGCAGCGGAGGCGACCTCAGTGGGCACGGAGCAATTGGCGCGGTCGTTGACCCACCAGTGGTTCTGCCAATGGGCGAGGCTAACATGACATATGCAAGAACGCGTCACTTAGCAGATCCCTTGCCGGCCGTGGTTAGTCATACCCTAGGCGCCAAAGCGTGACCCTATAGGGTATTTTTCGCTTCGATTTCGAATGCAAATTTACCACCACCTGTAAGTCGAAGTCCTCGTCTGTTTCACCGTAGTTTCCGAAAGCTGCGGCACGGTTAGAAGTAGGCTCTGTTCTGGGAACGAACGACTTTGGGAACACGTATGACACACTGTTAATCTGATCGAGAGTCTCCGACTTACCATCTAACCAGGTCCACAAATCCCACCATTGCTTGCCATTCTGCTTCGCGCCCGGTCGAGCTACATGTCGAACCACAAGTGTTTTCTGAATTGGAGATATGGGTAGTAAATCCTGCAGAGTTCTGCGAAGAGGAAGGAGGGCTAGAAATGGTGCGGTTGGGTCAAGCTCTATCAGCTGAACGTCGCCAAGCAATCCAACGCTTGCACGCACGCCTCGTTCTCGTACAACTATGGTGGGGATTCCCTTCCCCTTGGCGAATCCCAACTACTGTAACACCCAGTCACCGGCCGCCCATCTCCTGCTTGCAAGTTTGCTAACTCGCATAAGAAAGCAAACGACCAGCTGGGTCTTAGCGATTGTTGTGGAGACCGACTCACTGATAGGGCGGCCATGGAAATGAGCGCCCATCTCGACGCGATACCCCCAGCCGCCTAACAGGGTAGGAAGAAAGTGGCGAATCCAGCCGTAGTCTCGGGCTATCAGGCCTAACAACGAAGTGACAGCTCTGTTACACAATCAGAAACGACAAGGCTTCACACCATGTCCGTTGCACATAGAATGGACGTCACACCGGCGTCACAATTGAAGGACACGATTCCGCAAACGATTGAAAATCCGATAGTTTGTGGCAGCCGGACCTGTAAGCCGAATTCTGTCCGCCTTGCGGCGGGACGGTCATTCCTCTGGGCCGCGCATTGCTGCACGGCTCTAGCGACCTACCCGGAGGTTTGACGCACCGAGCCGGCACGTGCCCGGCCGAAGCCGAGCTTCCTCCCTATTTGGTCTTGCTCCGTGTGGGGTTTGCCATGCCCGCTGCATTACTGCCGCGGCGGTGCGCTCTTACCGCACCTTTTCACCCTTACCCCGCCGTCGCTCTGAGCCCGATTTTGCTCGGACATTGGGAAATCCAGTCCAACAAGCCCGGGCCTACAGCGACGACGGGGCGGTATGTTTTCTGTGGCACTTTCCGTCGACCGGGCTTGAACCCGGCCTCCCGGACGTTATCCGGCACACTGCCCTGCGGAGTTCGGACTTTCCTCCCTCCTTGCGGAGAGCGACCGTCCGGTCCGGCTGCCAACCCATCCATTATATGCGATGGTTCACGCGGCGTTGGCGTTGCCGCGACCTAGTATCCTGCTTGCGGAAACTGCGTGGCTTCCTCTCTTCTCAACTTCGCCGAAGTCGTCACCATCGCGGCATCTCTTGCCGGGATCGGC
Source organism: uncultured Acidobacteriota bacterium (assembly GCA_963745435.1). Classification (GTDB taxonomy): domain Bacteria; phylum Acidobacteriota; class Terriglobia; order Terriglobales; family Acidobacteriaceae; genus Gp1-AA133. The sequence continues at coordinate 500,091 of CAVUXK010000021.1, forward strand.
TACTACCTGACGGCCCTGTGGGCCGCGGGAGATTATCGGCGAAAGGCACCGCTCCCTGAGGCAAACCCCTTCTCGCCCCCTGTCTCGATTCTGAAGCCGCTCAAGGGCGAGGATCCGGAAATTTACGAGAGCTTTCGCAGCCATTGCCTGCAGAACTATCCGGAGTACGAGCTGATTTTCGGAGTCAGCGATCCACAGGATCCCGCGGTGCGTGCGGTGGAACAGCTCCGGCGCGAGTTTCCCAACATTCGATCCAGCTCATCGTCTGCACGGAGAGTCTGGGAACGAATGCGAAGGTCAGCAATCTTGTTCAGATGGCGCGCGCCGCCTCCTACGATCACTTCATCGTCAGCGACAGTGACATCCGCGTCTCTCCTGACTACCTGCAACGAGTCATGGCGCCCCTTGCGAATTCGAAGGTTGGGGTCGTCACCTGCCTTTACCGCGGAGTTGCTGGTCCGACGCTGGGTTCCAACCTAGAGTCTCTCGGAATCAGCACCGATTTCCTGGCGGGAGTTCTGGTTGCACGAGTGCTTGAGGGAGTGCGCTTCGCCCTGGGCTCCACAATGGCCTTTCGCCGCGACGACCTGCGTGCGATCGGAGGCTTTGAATCCATCCTCGACTATCTCGCCGACGACTATGAACTCGGGAAGCGGATTGCCGCTCTCGGACGCGAAGTCGTCATTTCGGAAGAAATCGTGGATACTTTTCTTCCTGCCTACACGTTTGGGCAATTCATCGATCATCAACTGCGCTGGGCGCGCGGAGTGCGCGCTGCTCGCCCGGGTGGCTATCTTGGCCTGCTCTTCACATTCGGCTGGCAGTGGGCTTTGGTTGCGGTATTGGTATCGAGGGGAGCCTCGTGGTCCTGGGGACTTCTGGCGTTGGCTGCAGCCCTACGCGTTCTCGTCGCGTGGAACGTGGGCTGGCGGGTGCTGAAAGATCGCCAAGTTCTTCGACTGTTCCCCATGATCCCTGTACGCGACCTGATTGCTCCGTTGGTCTGGATGGCGAGTTTCGTAGAGCAATACGGTCACATGGCGAGGCGATCGCTTCACCGTGCAAGGCGGCAAGCTGACCCGTGTGAAGTCGTCGTGACCTGAGCGTTATCGGTGATTACGAAGCACTTTCCGTCCGCCGCTGCTCGGGCGCAATTCGGCCGCCCTTGCCGAATGCATAGGTCTCGCCCCGCCAGTAGAATCGGCGACTGGTGTAGCTTCCGACCCAAACGAAAAATCCTGCCAAGTCTCGTAACGGATATAGCCAGCACAAGGCTAACGAGCGCGGATCCCGCGCAATCCCCCACCCGATGGCGATCGACTGAATCATCCGATTTAGGAAAGCCAGCGCCGAGAAACGCCCACGCCAGCAGCCCAATGCCCCAAGACGCCCGCTGCGGCAAATCCCAGAATCCCAAAGGGCATGGCGAACGTAAGTCCAGTTCCAAGGTGTCCGGCGGGCCGCGAGTACCGTGTGCTCTTCATCCAGCGAAGCTGATCGCCCAGGGTTCGCACGGCGGAGCGGGGCGTAAGCACGTTCTTCACGATGTAGTGCGACAGAACAACTTTGAAGCCTTTGGACCAGATCCGGTTGCCGAGTTCGAAGTCGTCCGAATAGTAGTCAGCAGTCGCAGCGATTCCTCCAATCGCGTCAATGGCGTCGCGCCGCACCGTCATTGCCGGACCAAGCGCGAAGCGCATTCCCTCCAACATGTCGGCCACCATCACGCCCGACGACATCTCCACCGACAATCCGAGCGCCTCAAGCGTCGACCAAAAGTCCGAGGAGGGAATCCCGCGATACATGCAAGTGACCAGGCCCACTTTCGGATCAAGCAGCGGGGGTATCGTGTTGCGCAGAAAATCCGGCGCCACCCGCACGTCGCTGTCACTGATGACGAAGTAGGAGCGGTCCGTGGCGGCAATCATTTTCTGCAGGGAAAAAACTTTGGCGTTGGGCCACGTCGGGGGGCCCGATAACACGACCTGGCTCTTCACCCCCGGAAATCGCGCACGCACGCGTTCGGCAATTGCGAGCGCAGGGTTGCCTGCATCGCGCGCGCCAAAGATGACCTCGTAGTCCGGATAATCTTGCTCGAAAAAGCTCTCGAGATTCTTCTCGAGCTGCTCTTCCATGCCGTGAATGGGTTTGAGAATCGTAACGGGCGGCAGCGAAGCAGCCGGAACCGCCAGGGCCCTTGCTCTCGCCCGCGCCGCAATTTTGCGATAGCGGACCGCGCCCGCCAGCGTCATGCAGAGAAAAACGGTGGAACTGAGCGTGCCGATCGCAGCCAGGGCGATCGCAAGTTCCGCCACAACGCCTATCACCGATCCGCTCAGCAGCCAGGGATTCATAGCGCGAAACAAACTATATCTTGGAAGGAAGACAGAATTGAGATTTTAGAAGTCACGGCCGCCGGTTGGTGAAGATGGATTTCCCGCCGTTGCGAGCGAGCAAAAACGCTGTCAGGCCTGCCAGTTCTTTGGGATATTCCTGATCGGTCCACACAAACACACGCGTCGACCCGTTCCACAAACCAACAAACGACTCCGGCGTTTCGAACACGTGGGGCGCATCCGGAAACTTCGAGCCATACCAGAGGTTACCGCTCGGCTCGTGCAGCACGTGCAACGGATATCCCGTGTAGAAATTCAAAGTCGATGCCTGATGGTATTCGCCATCCACCACAATGACGTCCCCCGCGCGGTAATGCTGCCGGATCGCCACCGCGAGCTTGTAGGAAGACAGAATCGGCGAAAACGTACTGAAAGAAGAGTGCACGCAGGCGAACAGCCCCACCATCATGATGGCCAGCGCCATGTTGCCCTGCGCGGGACGTCCGCGACGCCGCAGAATCCAGTTCAAACCTGTGCCCAGCAAGAACGCGAGCGAAGCGCCAAGTAACGGTCCGCGAAATGCGCCGAGAGCTCGAGGCGTCAGGTCGAGCACATGGCCCAGCGACAGGTCGTAGTCCTGAGGATTCTTCTTCAACTGCTCGGCAAGGTCGGCTCCCGGCGATGGTAAATGCGAGATCGAAAGAAGATACATTCCGGCTGCAAACGCCAGGACCCCAAATACAAACAACGCTGTTGAAGAGATTCTCCCAGCTCGACGAATCTCACTCGCCTGATCGGAATTGCTTTCACGCGCGAGCCATCCACCCACCAACAGAGCCATGCCCGGGAGCGCCGGGATGGTGTAGTACTCCTGGCGCGTGGAGAAGCTGAAGAATCCAACGATGACGAGCGCCCAGAGGAAGAAGAGGAGATTTGCTCTCTGGGAACGGCTCAGGTTTCCCCGCAACTCCCGTAGCTTGACAGGCACCGCCCGCAGCGACTGGGGCAGAAAGGCTGCCCAAGGCAGCAGCCACGCCAATAAGAGTCCCCAGAAGATCAGCAGAGGAACAGTGTCGTAGCCGGCGGGAACACGCTTGTTCAGAAACCGCATCAGGTGTTCATTGATGAAGTAGAACCATAGAAATCCGCGCACAGCTCCCTGCGTGGGATTTCTGATCGCAGCCAGGATGTGCCAGGGCGCGGCGATGATCAGAAAAACCAGCGTGCTCGAAACAATCCGCAGCTTCAGCAAGTGGCGAAGATTCCCCGTCAGTATCAGATACAGTCCAATCGCTCCCACCGGGAACACCAACCCGATGAGGCCCTTGGTGAGCACGTTCAGCGCGCAGGTGACCGCAAAACCCCAACAAGTCGCTCTCGACGGAACCTCTTCCTCCAGCGATCGAAGAAAAAAGAAATACCCGATCGTCTAACCACAGACCCACCAGCACATCCGGAATCAGGAAAGCGCGTGAAGATGTACGGCCCGATCGAGGTGGCCAGCACCACGCCCGCATACAGGCCGCCCAACTCACCGTAAGCGAGCCTTCCCAGCTTGTAGGTGGCAAATAGCAGCGCCAGCACGCCGAGCATGAGCGGCAAACGAGTGCTCCAGTCGCTGATCCCGAACAGCGTGTAGCTGCTCGCCAGACTCCAGTACATGAGCGGCGCCTTTTCGAGATAGCGGACACCGTCGGTGTACATCGTGACCCAATCGTGGCGAGTCAGCATCTCACGCGCGGCTTCCGCGTGGATGGTATCGACGTCATCGAGCAGCGCCGGCGTGAACATTCCGGCGAAATAGATGAGGCCCCACAACAGTCCGATAATCAGGTATGACCGTGAACTGGGTATAGAGGAATGAAGTGTGCCCGCGGAAGAATTGTCTTGACCGGGTTTCGGGTCCCGCGCGGCTACCGACAGGCTCATGCAAGGTTCCGCAAACGCCCGATTATACGGGGCGCGGAAACACTCAATCAACCGGCGCGCACTATTGACCGGCGCCGGCCGCCGCTGCTGCCGTTGCGTCCAGAACTTCTCTCACTTTAGCCGCCAAGGATTTCAACGTGAAGGGCTTCTGAAGAAAATTCGCGTGCAGGCTCGCAATCTGGTGTCGCAGAACGACCTGTTCCGAGTAGCCCGACACGAAGAGAACCTTCATATTCGGAAATTTTTCCGCGAGCAGTTCCGCCAATTGCCCTCCACTCATGCCCGGCATGACCACGTCGGTCACCATCAGGTCAACGGTGCCTCCATGCTTGTGCACAACATCGATCGCCTGCAGGCCGTCCTTGGCTTGAATCACGGCGTAACCGCACCGCTTGAGGAACTCGAATGCCGGATAACGGACCGCATTTTCGTCTTCGACCAACAGCAGTGTCTCCGTCCCCCGCAATTTCGACGGATCAAGAGCCACCTCCTGATCGATGGAAGTGCGTATCCTGGCTTCGACGCGGGGGAAGTAGATCTTGAACGTGGTTCCCATCCCCAATTCGCTGTATACCCAGATGAATCCACCGCTCTGCTTCACGATTCCATATACGGTGGCCAGCCCAAGCCCGGTGCCTTTGCCATTTTCTTTCGTCGTGTAGAAAGGCTCAAAGATGTGGGGGAGATGCAGCGCATCAATCCCTTCGCCCGTGTCGGTGACCTCCAACGCAACATATCGCCCGGCAGGCACCACCGGATGAGTAGCGACGTACTCGTCGTCAAGATCCACATCGCGGGTTGTAATCGTCAGCTTGCCGCCTTGCGGCATGGCATCGCGGGCATTGGCCGCCAGGTTCATCACAACCTGCTCGATCTGCACCGGATCGAGTTTCACTTTTTCCGTGCCGTTGTGGGGCACGATCGACAGCTCGATGTCCTCTCCGATGAGGCGGGGCAGCATGCGGGAGATATCTTGCAGGACGCCATTCAAGTCGAGCACCTGCAGGGATTGCGTCTGTTTTCGCCCAAAGGCGAGCAATTGGCGCGTCAGGTCCGCGGCGCGGCGCGAGGCGCTGAGCACCTCTTGCACATTGCGATGCAGCCGGTGCTCCGGACCGATGGCGTCCTGCATCAATTCTGCGTAGCTGCTGATCACCATCAGCAGATTATTGAAGTCGTGGGCCACGCCCGCAGCCAACTGTCCGATCGCATCCATCTTCTGCGCCTGAAAGAGCGCCGACTCCAGCCGCCTCCGCTCGCTGATGTCCCGGTCGTTGGAAATGAAATGGGCCACCTCCCCATCCGCATTGCGGACGGGCGTGATGGTCTTTTCTACGATGTACGATTCCCCACTCTTCTTCCGGTTCACCACCACCGCCCGAAAAGTTTCGCCTCGGCGAATGGTGTGCCAGAGGTCCCGGTAAAACTCCGTGCTCTGTTCCCCGGACTTCAGAATCCGCGGAGTCTGTCCCACCGCTTCTGCTCGCGAATAGCCGGTCAACTTCTCAAAAGCAGGATTCACATACTCGATGCTGCCGCAGGTGTCAGTGATCACCACCAGGTCAGCCGCTTGCTCAATCGCGCGGAACAGTGTGCGCAGCATGTCTTCGGTTTCACCGATCCGTTGTTTCGCAGATCCGAGCCCTTCGCTGGGATGGACGGCCCGGCTGAGCCAGTCGTGGACAGAGTCCGGTTCGATGGCCTTCCGCTCGTCCGATTTTCGCTCCGGCTTTCCCGTATCCATCTGCCACTCCGACACTCATACATCGGAAGGCAGGGATGAGCGCTTCGCCGAAGTGACGGCAGTAACAGAAATAACTTTGGTCATTTTCCCAAGTGGAGAACTGTCCCGCAGTGGGCGCGCCGCCTCGGTCAGATGAGGCTGTCTTCGATTTCGCTCCCGAGCAAACACCACAGGGCCAGCTCGCTAGGGAGCGGTGTAGTAGCCTTCTCGCGACCGAACGTGCGCCCCACCTTGTGTGGGAATCACGTGCACGCGACGAAACGTCCGCACACCGGGCTGCTCGGAAGCCCGGTAGTACAGAAGGTAGGAACTCCGCAGTTCTCCATTGATCTCGGCGAGTGCCTTTTCGAGTTGGTCGGAATCCTTGACCACGAAATCCTTCCCGCCAGTCGCGGCGGCAAGATCGTGCAGCACCACGTCGCCTTGCGTCTTCTTCTTCGGATTGTGGGTAGCGACCGTGTAGATGGCCACGCCGGCCATCTCTGCCCGAGCGATTGTGTCGCTCAATCCGTGCAAGCTCAAATCGTCGTCGCCGTCGGAAAACAGGATCAGGGCCGACCGGTGCGGCTGTCCGTCAGCCGCGAACATCGAGCGTCCGCAGGTCTGGTAGATCGCGTCATAGAGTGCCGTCAGTCCTCCGCTGCCCGGATCGGTCAGCGCGGCTTCAAGTCCGCCTGGACTTTTCACCCGGCGCTCCAGTTCGATCCGGCTGTTGAAAGCCAGAACCTCGACTTCGTCGTCTGGCCTCATCACATCCTGGAGAGATTGGCTGAGGGCCGTTCGCACGGTACCCCACGACTTACGTGTGGAGTCGCTGAGGTCAATCACAATCGCGACGCGCAGGCGGAGATCCGCCGCCGTCCGCAACTCGAATCGCGAGACCGGCCGCCCGTCCTCCAGCACCGTGATATCGGAGGGGGAGAGGGTACCCATCGGACGATCGTTCTGGTCGGTCGCGACCAGGTTGAGTTGCACTTCGCTGACGCGCTTTTGAATGATGATCTCAGGCTCGGCAGACCAGGCGGCCAAGCTGGACAATGCAAGCAGCAGGAGAACCGCGGTTATGTGCCTCACACCTTGGCCATCGGCACGAAGAGGGTCCGCCTTTCGTGCCTGCCCAAACCGAGGTAATGCCGCATCGCCTTCCCCCCACCGGACCGGACCTCGCTTCCGCCCGTGGACCACGCGCCAAATCCCCCGCGCCCTGTGGAGAAAGGCGCGATTCCAGCCTTGTACAGTCCGGCCTGCTGTTGGAGACTTTCGTAAGTCATTGCAAACAGGAGACATTCCGAACTCGTTTCCGGACCGTTTTGGCAACGCGGGTGCCTTATCACCTCGGTAAGTGATGGGCCCGAGGTCCGGAGTTTCGCGCATGCCCCAACATCCAACGGATTTAACGGTTCACGATGAGTTCTGGCGCGCCAAGGTTGTGTATGGAATGGCGGCCGTCTGCCTGCTGCTAGGCCTTGCCATCGGCTATCTGCTGCGGGGATCGGAGTCGCGGACGGCGGTAGCCAGTTCGCCGACCCACGGCGCAACGCCCGACCCGCATGCCTCCGGCTCAATGCAGATGCCGAGCATGGAACAGATGAAAGCCATGGCCGACCGCAAGGTCGAACCCTTGCTCGCGCAATTGAAGAGCGACCCCAAGAACAAAGACCTGCTGCTCCGCGTTGCCTACTTCTACAAGTCGGCTCATCAGTTCAAAGACGCAGCGACCTATTTTGACCGCGCACTTCAGGTCGATCCGAAGAACACAGCCGTTCGCACCGAGATGGCGTCCTGCCTGTACTACGACGGCAATGTCGACGGGGCGCTTGCCCTTCTGCAGGAATCCCTGAAACAGAATCCCGCCGACGCAAGTTCCCTTTTCAACCTGGGCATGATTCGGTGGAAAGGGAAAAAGGATGCGTCGGGCGCGATCGCCGCATGGAAAGAGTTGCTCAAAACGAATCCCCATCTCGACAAGAAGCCGGTCGTGGAACGAATGATTGCCGAAGCCCAAGGCAAGACGAGTGAACGATCTCTGCAATAGCCAGATTGAGGAGTGATACGAAAATGTCGAACGCCGAAAAAACTTCCAGCACGTGGACGAGCTTCCAGGCCTACGCGCTTTCCGTGTTGTGCCTTGCCATCGGCCTGGCCAGCGGATGGTTCATTCGCGGATCGCAGTCTCCGAGCGCCTCGACGTTAGAGAGCGCGGCGGCGGCCTCGTCGGCGGAGAATTCGGGTATGGGCCAACCAACCCCCGAGCAACTGCGCCACATGGCCGACAAGCAGGCTGCCCCTCTAGTCGATGCTCTGCAAAAGGATCAAAGTAATCCCGAACTCCTGGCGAAGGTGGGCAATGTCTACTACGACGCGCAGCAGTATCCCGTCGCCATCGATTACTACCAGCGCGCCCTGAAGGCAAAACCTGCTGATGCGTCCATCCGCACCGATATGGCGACTGCTTACTGGTATACCGGCAACGCCGACACAGCGATTTCGGAATTCAACCGCGCGCTGGCCGACGAGCCGAACAAACCGAATGCCCTTTTCAATCTCGGAGTCGTGCAGTGGCAAGGCAAGATGGATGTTCCGGGCGCGATCGCAACCTGGCAGAGACTGCTGGACACAAACCCGAACTATGAGGGCAAGTCAAAAGTCATCGAATTGATGGCGCAGGTAAAGAAGCATTCCGGCCTCAAGCCCGACTCGCAAGCGAAAGAGCTGTCCAACTAGAAAGTGCGCGGGACTTCCGCGAATCCAACGCGTTGAGGCTGAATCCATGTTCGCCAGGCGAGTTCTCGGGCTGCTCTTTATCTGTTGCTGTGCGGCAGTCGCTCAGCCTGTTCCCCGGGCCCAGTTCATGTCGCTCGAACAGGCGAGGCCTGTGTTGGCTCCCTTCCAAACATCGCTTCCCGATAAGCTGAAAGCGTCCAGCCCGTTGCAGCCCGCAATATGGCAGAACTGGATGCAGGAGAATGATCGCGATATCCGTGCCCGGCTAGAGCGGGGCGAAGAAGATACGCTCATTAATCTGCTGCGCTTCGGCGTCACCTTCACCCGCGAATACCGCATCGACGACGAGTATCTGCTGCGCTATGGACAGAGCAGCCTGGTCAACAGCTTTGCCGAGAAGCGCGCGAGCGATCTGCTCCGCGCCCTGGCCGCACCTCATCCTTCGGAAGGGTTGCTCCGCATGCGCGTCTTCCTCCAGAAGAAAGGATATCCGCTCAAGACCGCGGCCCAGCAGGCACAAGCGCGTAAATATCTGCTTTCGAATCTAAGCCGGATGCGTGATGAGTTTCTGAAGTACCGCAGTCAGAAAAAGGACGAAACGCGTTTTCAACTCTTCAAGGATCGCGGCATTTCGCTAGACACGAATCTTTGGCCTGATTTTCTCCTCGATGAGCACTTTCGGCGCATGGCCAGCCGGTCTCGACTCAAACCGCATAGCATTCACCGCGTCGCCATCGTCGGTCCCGGCCTGGATTTTGCCAACAAGGAGAAGGGCAACGATTTTTATCCGCCGCAAACGATCCAGCCTTTTTCGGTGATCGATTCCCTGATGCGCTGGGGACTCGCTGACCCGGCGGGGATTGACTTGTTCACCCTCGACATCAGCCAAGACGTTAACTTCCACGTCGCACGCGCTCGCGATCACGCCAGTGCGGGGAAAGCATACGTCGCGCAATTGCCGTGGAATTCCGCTGCTCGCCACAATCCCACCTACCGTACCGCCTTCATCCAGTATTGGAATCGGCTGGGAGATCAGATCGGGGACTCGATACCGCCGATTGCCGTTCCTGCCGCAGCCGCGGAGACCCAGACACGCGCGATCCGCATTCGGCCGGAGATCGTCCGTCGTATCACGCCGGTCGACATGAACATTGTTTTCGAGCGACTTGCTGACGACCAGGCATTCGACCTGATCGTCGGCACGAACATCTTCGTGTACTACGGGGAATTCGAGCAGTCTCTGGCACGGGCAAACGTTTCGGCCATGCTCAAGCCAGGTGGTTTTCTTCTCACCAACGACAAGTTGCCTGATACCGTGCCGTCCGGCTTGCAGGCTGATGAACCTACCGTACTCGTGGTCGCGCGCGACCCCGATGTTACGGAGTATTTGTTCTCGTACCAAAAGGCGAAGTAACTTCTCCTGCGGCAGATCCTGCTGCGAGCACACTCTTCAGGCGCCACAAGACCCAACCCGTCGACCCCAGCGACATCATCCACACGGTGAACGCGAGCCGCACGACCCAGGCGGGCGCCTCGCCCACCCGGCGCAGCACGAATGGAAGAAAATTCCACGTGGTGATGTGAACGTAGTCCCACGGATCGGTCAGCATGTCGTCGTTCGTGAGCCCCCAAGCTTCTCTTTTGTTCAGCACGAAAGCGACGATGTTCTTGAACCGCAGCCAGACAACGAACGTCGGGTGTCCGAGCGTCGTGATCTGATAGAGCTCCAGCGAGAGCCAGAACATCACGGAGGCTACCTGGACCGCACCTGCGACCGCTATCACTGCGAGTCCAACTCGCCAGACAGCCGCACCCAGCTGAGATCGATACCGCAGTAACAACGGCACCGAGATGAACGCCACCATCTGCGCCGCGCTCGACACGTAGCGATCGCCCCAGGCCGAATCGCCACTCCACACCGTGTAGCGGGCATAGAAACTGATGTAGATGAATAAGAGGACGACTGTGCTGATGAGGTAGGCCTTAATCGCTGGACCGAGCTTGTTCCAACCGACCACGACCACCAGCACAATCAGAATCAGAAGGGGGTCGAAGAGAAAAATTGACTTCTCGGGTGCAAACAGTGCACCGAAGAAACCGACATGGAACGGAATCTCAAACGGATAGTTCGCCGGCAACGACGGATTCATCTCGCGCGATTGCTGCGCGAAGACCGAAACGTAAGTATTGAAAAATGATCCGAACCGACAATACTGATACCACCGGTCGATCAGCACGAACATTGCATAGATCGGGAGCGCCGTCGCCGCGTACGTCCGAAAACACTTCCAGAAGTCAGACAACGACTTTTTCTCCAGCCAAAGAGCGAGCAAGAGAAAGACGCCGCCCATCAAGAGGTCCATTCCAGTCGTGAGGCGCGTCAGCAGATTGAGCCCGAACGCCGCCGATCCGATCACCAGGGCCCGACTTTCTCCCGTAATCAGCCACTCGTACTGAAAAGCAAACCCCGCCAAAGTCAGCAGCAGGATGTAGTTGTTCTCCATCATGTTCTGGGTGTAGTGCAAATGGGTTGTGCACAACAACAGCGCCAGTACTCCCGCCACGGCCTGCGGTTTCGAGAACCCGAGCAGCGTGAGCAATCGGAAGCACACCAGCGCTGTCAGAACATTGATCAGAATGTTGGTGGAGTAGGCCACGATCATGCTGCGCACGGCTGGATCATTACCGTTGTATTCGCGCAACGCTGCCAACTTCTCAACGTACGTTCCCACGATGTCCGCGGGCAGCATCAGTAAAGACTGTCCCATCCCGTACCACGCATAGATCGTTCCGTTGCGCCCACGCAGACCGAAATCGGGATAGTCGCCCTGAATCACGGGCGGCGCAGACGTCCAGAATGAGTGGGTGGTCTGCAGTCGCCGCGCGGTGTCGACGGAATCGAGATCACCCGACTGCACGCAGAACGCAATCAGCCCCGCCGTCACGCAAAGCAGGAACAGCGGATCTTGCAATCTCGCTTTCAAACGCCGATACATGGGTGTTTGTTCAGACCCGAAACATGAATGAATGGTGATAGTAACTGAGGGCGGCAGCTGTTCCAATGGGCTTACTCTGGGATCTTCACAAACGGGAAGGGCCCGGCTTCAGCCGGGCCATCCAGCCGATCCACAAGAAGCGGCTTTAGCCGCCGAGGTCCGCTCTTTATATCTAGGGGAAACTCAGTGCGACTGTCCGTGACACGTTAACGTGCAGCTTCCGGTCGCGTGATTGTAGGTGATCGGCGCACCCCCATTCGGAGCCACCACGCTCGCATCGAAATTCACCATGCGCTCGCCTGAGATCGTGCCAGACTGCCCGCCCATGCCGTGCGCCGTGTGGCACACCGAGCAGGAGAATCCAGCGTTGATGTGGCGCGCATGCTCCACAAAGCTGCTGTTCGACAAGATCGTGGTCAGGCTGTGGCACTTTGCACACAGCGCGTAAGGCCCCGCCGGGCCCGTATCCGGATTCGGAAAAAGGTTCCCGATCGTCTGCCCTGGCACCGCAGCCTGGCTGAATTCGTAGCGCCGCTCCAGGATGTGCGTGTACTTCGATCCATGCGGCCCGCTCGCGCCCGTTCCGCCGAATTCACGGTTGTCATCGCTGTTGTGGCAGTCGGTGCAGAGAGATTCGCATCCCCATCGCGCGCCCCTGCGTGACGCCGTCGATGTTCAGCATGTTCGCAAGCAGACTCGGTTGCGCCAGCGCGCTCGTCCGATCGTGCACCACCGGATGGCTCGAACTCGCCGTCAGCGGCGAATTGCGGAATCATGTTCAGCGGGTCGCCGGCCGACACCGTCCGTACCGGCAAATATCCGAACACCGGATTCACGGTCTTCCCCGTGCTGGTCCCATGGCAGCGCAGACAATTCTCGTACTGGTTCACCGATGGATTCACCACCGTAACTCCATCCACCCCGCTGATGCCGACGACATTGTTCTGCGACGGCCGCACATTTGGCGGCGGCGGAAAGGTCGTCACCTGACTGGACGCGTGCGCATTGTGGCAGTCCGCGCAAGTCGAATGCCGGTTCTGATTCAGCAAGGCGCTCTCGCTAGCATCATGCACGCTGCTTCCGGTCGTGAACGGGTGACCGATCTTGGCAAACTCCACGAACACGTTGGGGGCAGCCGGCGACACGTTCGCCCCGCCGTTGTGGCAGGCAATGCACGCCTGCTCGTTCGCTCCGCGCAACAAGCGCGCCGCACCCGGCGCATTATGCGACTGGTGGCAGGCACTACAGGAGTTCTGCCCGACCGTCGGATAGCCTCCAACGGGCGGCTGATTCGCTGTTTTCGCTGTGCTGATGGCATGGATGCTGGTCGTCCATCCGGCCAAGGGATTGGTTTGCCCCGTCATCACGCGATTCGCATCGTGACACGCCAGGCAGAGCTGACCATTCGAGCTGTCGCGCACCAGGAAATTCAGATTCACCGGATCGCCGGCCTGCACGTGCGGGTTGTGGCAGCTGGTGCACTCGATGTTTCCTTTCACCAGTTTCACTTTGGCGGTCGGATCCGCGGTCGTCCCCTGCGCGACAATCGACGCCGCCAGATCGGGTGTGTCCTTCATCGGCAGCACCAGGCTGAACGGATGCGATCCCTGCAGGTTCGTGCCGAAGACATCCACGGCCTTCATGCTGCCCGTCATCGGAATCTGCTTGTAAGCGACCGTCTGCCCGGGCGCCACGGTTCCGTCATGGCAGCTCAGGCACAAGCTGCTGGCCTGGCCCAGCGGCGGCTGAGGATTCGCCTTCTGCCCAAATGTTGTGCTGGTATACGGCGTGTAGGTTTGCGTGGAAAGCGTCTGGTTCCACAGTGGGGTTGCGCCGCCCACTCCCGAATGGGGCGCATGACAGTAGAGACATGACGCGGAGAGTCCACCGCTGATCGGAGAGCCACCCGCCGGAGTCAGATCGTGCGCGCCCAGCACATCTCCACCGACCGCCTGCGCCATCACTGCCGTGCTCGCCAACACCAGCCAGATCACCGTTGTTGTAACTCTCCACTTCACTCCGCGCCTCCCGTGCCAGATTTGGGTAGCCCGAAGTAGTGAAAAACCTGCACGCGCCGGTTGAATGAATCCACCACCAGCACGCGATCGTTGTGGTCGATGAACAATCCCGCCGGCAACTGGAAGTCGCCAAAGCCCGGTGCCCTTGCGCCCGAAGTAGTAGAGCAACTGCCCTTCGCGGTCGAATACCTGCACGATGTTGTACAGCCCGTCGACCACGTAGAGATGTCCTTCCGAATCGACGCCGACGCCCTTGGGCCGGAACATCGCGCCTTCGCCATCGCCCACGCGGCCGATCGTGTATTGAAACGTGCCCTCATGATCGAGCACCTGCACGCGAAAATTCATCGCGTCGACCACCACGAGGTCTTTCCCCTCAAGCCGCAACTCTGTCGGGAAATTGAACTCGCCGTTGCCCGCGCCGCCCTTGCCGAATTTCGCGAGCACGCTGCCGTGCATGTCCATCATGAAGATCTGATTGCGGTATGTGTCGCTCACGAAGATGCGCTGCGCCGCGGAATCCACCGCGATGCCGGTCGGACGCTTGAACATCCCCTCGCCGCCCTTCAGGCTGCCGATTACCTGGCGTAGTTTGCCGCCCGCATCGAACACGAATACTTTCCCGGCATCCGAATCGGTGACGTAGATGTTGTCCTGCGCATCGACCGCCACGCACTGCGGCCAGCGCATCGCGTCTTTGCCTTCTGCGTGCGACAGGAACTTGTATTTCTCGTGTTCGAAATCGAAGATATGCACGCCCGGCGCGCCCGGATCGGTCACGATGATCCGCCCCTTCGAATCGCTGACCACGCTGTACGGACGCACCATGCGGTGAAACTCTGGCTCCCCTGCCACCACGTCCACAACTTTGTTCCAGAACCCACGCTTCGGTTTCGCTTCGCGCTCGTAGCTGAAGCTGCGCTCAAACACCAGCTTGCGCCCGCCCTCCAGCTGCAGCACGGGGACATTGACGGTCTCGGGAGTCTTCGCCTTGGAGGCGAACGCCGGCAGCGCCCCGATCAGGCAGGCTACCGCTATCGCGAAGAACTGGGCCCACGTTCCCCATTTCCGCGAACGTCTTAGAAGAAGTTGAACCACCGCTGTACCCCGAAGTAGTAGGTGTTGACATCGGCCGGGGCCGTTCCTGACGCGCTGAACCCCTGCACGAATTTGCTGTAGCCAGCCGTGAACCACATCTGCCGGAACTGATACTGCAGCCGGACGACGGCGTTCTCTGTGTTGTTGTGGGATCCGAGAGTGCCATTGAGGGTATCACTGAACGCGCGCGAGAAACTCGCCGAGGCGGTGAAGCGCTTGAACGGGTTGAACCCCACTCCTCCGCCGTAGGAATGGCCGCCGTACATAATGATGTCGAGCGGCAATGGGATAGGATTGGGCGTCGGCGTGGTGATCACTCCGCTCCCCAACAGCGCCGTCCCGTCGGACTTCGTGTAACTGCCACTCACCCCAAACCACTTTGCCGACAATCCCGTTGTGTAGTTCTGCGAGTGTGTGCCATAGCCCGCGGACGTATTCAGCAGGCTGCGCGATCCGCCCGCGCTGGCGTTCCAGTGCAGTAACCCAAATTTGCGGCCCAGCGCGGCGTTGTAGCCGAAACCCGAGGTCGTGTAACCGATCAGCAGGGTCTGCGTGTTCTGGTAGTAGTTCCCTGCCCCACTCAATTCCCAGCCACTCACCCTTCTAGAGTACGACAGTGAACTCAGCAATCCGATCGTGCTCAACCCCGAAGCATCCACTGTGGTACGAGTCACCGCGAGCACCGCACTCATCGAGCCGCCCAGCACGTGGTTCCAATAACTCACCGAACCTGTCATACCATTCGAGCCGAACGTCTTGCCGAAATAGGCCTGCTGCCGGCGTTCGACCGTCCCGGAAAGCAGGAAATGCGTAGTTAGGTTGTAGGTAGCCAATGCACTCATGTCGAGAGAATTGGAATGCTGTCCCGGCGTCTCCTGCCGAGTAACTTCTCCCGCCGTCTCGATATTCTGAACGAGCGTTCCTACCAGGTTGTCCGAGTAGGTTATATTCGCACCCAATGCGAGAGCTTCCTTCGGATGGAGCGTTACGTTTGATCCAACGGTATTGACTGAACCCCGATAGCTGGTCTGAGCAAATTCCGAATCGAAATTCGAATGGCTGTAGTTTGTCGATGTGCTACCGTGCCAGGGCAGGTCGTGACTCGCGCCCAATGAATAGGAATTCCCCGAACTCGCGGAGGTTATTCGCTCGTTCGTGACCAACTGCGGGTAGTCCGCGTGATTCTGGGACCGAACATATCCGCCATTCAGGTGGAACCCATCCCACTGATAGTTGCTGTGCAGATTGAAGTTTCGGTAGGTTGAACTTCCGTTGGCGTCTTCCCCATAAATCGAGTAATTGTTGTGCCCTTGCAGGTAATTCACGCTCAGGGTAGGAGCATCGGGCAGGTTGACGCCCCATCCGACGCTGAACCCGTCCGAGTTGCCGTGGGTCGTCGCATTCGCGACTCCCGGCGCGCCAAACGTGCCCAGGCTGTTGTAGCTCTTCGAGTAACTCACCGATCCAGGAAAGTGGCTGCCGCTGAATAAGAACGCGCTCGCAGTAACGCCGCTGCTATCGGAGATTGACTGGGATGACGAATTGGCCCGCGACTGATTGTAGTAGGGGCTGATATCGAAATTAAGGAAGTTGGGCGTGTAATACGAGCCCGTCAGATTACCGGCGCCGCCGAAATTCAAGCCATGATCCGATGTAATTGTGCTTCCGTAATCCGCGTTGTACCCGAACGACGCTTGGCCATTCAGATTCATACTGATGTTGTCGCCCACCGTAACTTGCGCGGATGCTCGCAGGGCCAGCGCCATGATCGCCACCCCCATCCATCGTGCTGCTGCTTGCGCTCTCATGGCACTCACACCTTCTCCCCCATTTACAGTTCTTCGACTTTGGCATGCGCGCGCAGTCTCTTGTCGAGTGCGCCACGTAGTTCCTCGCCCTTCTGCTGCTTCAGTTCCTTGCGCAGGCCATCCTTCACTTCTTCAAACTTCCGCATGCCGGCCGGGTTGTGCGCGTTCAGCCGGATGATCGTGTACCCACTCTCGATCGGAACCAGTCCGCTGATCTGGCCCGGCTGCAAGGACTGGGCCGCCTGCAACACTTCCGGGGGTAGCTTCGCCCGGTCTACTGCCCGGCGGTCGCCCATCATCACGCGGTAATCGTCTTCCGAAATTTTCTCGGCCAGCATGCCGAACTGCTCGTAGTCCTTTGTGGCCCTCGCCTGATTCAGCGCATCCTCAGCGTGCTTGCGGACCTCTTTGAGCTGCGCGGGCGTTGGCTTTTCCGGCGGCATAATCGAAATCGTCTGGATCGCAAAGGTTTCCGGAACCCGGAATCTGTCGGGATTTTTGAGGTAGTAATTCTTCGCCTGCTCTAGGCTGACCCCTGTCCGGTTCTTCACTTCGAGATCAAGCAGCTGATCGATCAGCAGGGAACGCTCGACCTTCGCGCGCAAAGCTCTCTGGGAGTTATTGCACTCCACCTTCAGAAACTCGCGATAGACATCGGGGCTCTTGAATTGTTTCCGGAAGTCGGCCAGTGCCCGCTCCATCTTCGCGGGCGGCACGGCAAGTGCGCGACGACGCGCTTCCTGGTACACCAGTTCCTCGAACACCATCATCTTCAGCGCACCCGTCCGGATGTCGGCTTCCATCGCTTTCGGAAAGCCGCCGTTGTGTTGGCGCGCATAGGGAAAAATCGCATACATCTCGCGCAGCAGATCGCGATCCGTCAGGACCGCACCGTTCACGCGTGCCACCGGCTTCCCGGCAGGTTCGCGCAGAACCAACTCATTCCCTGGTTTCGCGGAGATGGCAGGCGCATGCGATACCGCGAGCTGCGCGGCCAGCGGCGTGATCGTCAACATCACCAGGCACCAGGTTTTGAGCATCGTTCGCATACTGTCCTCGTTTCAAGAAGCGGGGGGAGAGCTTTCCTCCCCCAATCCATGAATCGCCTCCGACTAGGTCGTGGGCAGATTCGCATTGTGCATTTCGTTCGCTTCGGCACCGTGGCAGCTGCGGCAGAATTGCGCTGCCGAGTTGCTGGAGGTGTTGCCGGGGTTGTAGTAGCCACGGACGAAGAAGCTGGTCTTAAACACGCCCGCCACTCCACCAATCGTGCCCTTCCAGGAGTTCATGCTGTGCTGGTCGTGGCAGGTCATGCAGGTCACGGCCGGCTTGCCGCCGATCGCCGACGTTCTGACGACCCAGCCATAGTCCTGCTGGAACTGCGCAAACGAGCTGCCCGCCGGCGCCGTAATCTAGCCGGTGGCGTCTGATCGTGCAATCCCAGTCATACGTTCCGCCGCAGCCGACTGTGGCCAGCGGTCCCACCGGGTGATCGTTGTTGTAGTCGCCCTTGGTGCCGCCGTCGTTGCCGAGCAGCGTGGGGGCGTTGCCGCCGATCGCGTTCGGAATGGTTTCGACCGTCGAGCCTCTTCATCATGCCGTTCACGGCCAGGTTGCCGTCATGGCAGCTCAGGCAGAGCATGATTCCGACCATCGGGTCATGGGCGCCCGCAGAGGAGTTGGCTGGAGTCGTAACTGGGAAGCCACCCGCGTCGCCGAATGCGAACGTCTGGCTGTAGTAGGGCTTCAGATCGGTGCCCCACAGGGCGACGTCGCCGGCCGTGGCATCTGCTAGTCGCGATGCCGTTGCCGCGTGCGCCGTTGTGCGGAGAGTGGCAGGCCACGCAGCCCCGGCCATAGACCAGGTGCGCGCCCAACACGTCACTCGTCGGGTGATAGTTGGAGTCAACTGCGATCGCCATCGCTCCGAAGGCGACGATGACCAACAGAACTAACATTGCTTTCTTCATAATCTAAAAGACCTCCTGATGATGTGTTGCAACACGTTCTACTTCTACAATTGCCTGCAGCCGGGGTACCTTCCGTCTGCAGTTAACGTCTGCCCGCGGGCAGACGAACTCGTTGCGGCTACTGCGGCGCCGCGGAATTTTTTTTGTCGCTCTTCGCATTGGCCGTCTCTCCGGCTCCGGTCGCCTGCTCCGCCTTCGCGCGCTCCACGCGAATCTGCTCGGCTTCGGCGTCGGTCACGTAACGGAACATCTGCACCCGCCCCGGAAACTGCTCCGATGTGATCACGCGGTTGAACTTGGTGTCGATCGCGATGTCGAGGGGCGCGGAAAACTGTCCCGGCCATTGTCCCGGCTCTCCGAAGTAGATCAGCAACTGCCCTTCGCGGTTGAACACCTGCACGCGCTGCTGTACGGCATCCATCACCCAGATATGCCCGTCGCCGTCGACCGCGATACCTTTGGGCCGCGCCAGGTAGCCGGGACCGTCGCCGTTTTTGCCGAACGTGCTGATGAACTTTCCGTCAGCGTCGAAGATCTGCACGCGATTGTTCAGCGTGTCGGTTACGTAGACGTCCCCGTCCTTGTCCACTGCAACATTCGTAGGCAGTGAGAACGTTCCCGGATCGGTCAGGGTGTGCTTCTTGCCGGCAACGCCGATCTTGCGCAGCAGCTTGAACGAATCGGCATCAAACACCGCCACGATGTCGTTCTGCGTATCGACCACATAGAGGAACCGGTTCTCTGTGTCGATGGCCATCCCGCCCGGCCGCGCCAGGACGTCGGCTCCAATTGCGGCCTCTTCGGTCCATTTGCCTGGGCCCTGTTTTGCCGGACTGATCACCGTCACGCGGTGCAACTTGTCGTCACTGACGAAGATTCGATCGTTGTCATCGATCGCCAACCCGTTAATCAATCCGAAGTGCGCGTCTTCACCGTTCCTGATCAGTTCGACCTCGCCTTTTTTCTCGGCGTCGAAGATGAAGATCGCGCCCACTGCCTGATCCGCTGCGTAGATGCGGCCCTTGGAATCGAACGCCACTCCGTAGGTGCGCACGAGTTGGAACGGCAGCTTCAAATCCTGATCTGCCTGCGGCCTGGTTCCCGCCAGCCGGTCCATCCAGCCCTGCTTCACTTTCGCCTTACCCTTCACGACCGTGTTGAAGTCGATCTTTTCGCCCGTGAACTGCTGCAGGAAGCGAATGCGTGTGATCGCCGGAGGATTCGGCCAGACAATCTTGCTAGTGTCGAAGTTCACGCGCTTGGGTAGTTGCGCTTCGGGCGTGGCGCCTTTCTTCTTCTTGTCGCCGGCGAGAGCGGGGAGCGCCAGAACGATCAACACGAGGAAGGCCAGCATCGTCCAGATCCGCTTGCGATTCGAACTTGAGATCAGCAGCAACATGTCTCGTCTCTCCTCACCGCGACATCAGCTTGCCCTTATGGCAGGTATTGCAGAAATCCATGTTTGGCTTCTGATCTTTCGCCAGAAGTCCCGGTTGATCGGACGAGTGCGGTTGGTGGCAGGTCAAGCAAGTCATCTGCCCCGCAGCAGGATTGTCGCGATCAACTGGCCCGGCGACTGGGTGAAAGTCCACCGGATGTCCGACGCCATACTTCAACTGCAGGACCGGAGCCTTGCGTAGATAGCCCTCCGGCAACTTCACTTTGCCGTCGTAAATCGTGATCAGGTGCTCGGCCTCGAGTTTTGCCGGGCTGCGATCCGGGCCGTGGCACTCGAGGCACGCCGTGTTCGTATCTTTCGCGCGCAGCAGGTGCTGGTTCTCGCCGCCGTGCGGCTCGTGGCAGGTCGCGCATCCCTGGTCGAATGCTGGCTGGTGCACATTCTTCTTTTTGTGCTGCTCGGCCTGGTCCGCATGGCAGGTCAGGCAGGCATTCACCGGATCGGGCTTGATGAATCCTGGAGTCTTGCCGGCATGCGGATCGTGGCAGTCGGTGCAATCGCCCGCTGCGCCTGGGTGCTGGACCTTCGCGTCTGCGATCTGCTTCACCTTGTCGCCGTGGCAGGTGACGCACAGTTCTTTCGCGCTCGCCGCCGCCAGAACTACCTTGCCGTCCTTGGCCGGCTTGTGGCAGCTCTCGCACATGTTGTTCTCGAACGGATTGTGCGTGAACGCCTGCAGCAGCTTGGGCGACTTCGACTGGTGCGGATCGTGGCACTGAATGCAGTTCGCCGTTCCGAAGGGCTGGTTCTGATGCGCCTTCTGCAGGTTCGCATCTTTCGGATCGTGGCAGTCGACGCACAGCGCAGGAGCGGACTTGGTCAGGTGATAATCAAATTCTTCTTTGCCGCGCTCGCCCGTCTTGTGCGTGACGTGGCAGGTCTCGCATCCCATGTCGAGCGCAGCATGCCGACTGCCCTTGGCGGAAGTGTCCAACCCGATCTTGTGGCAGCTGAGGCAGAGATTTTCTTTCGCGTCGCCCGAGCTGGCCTTCAGCAACTGGTTCTTGTTGTCGCTGGCGTGCGGGTCGTGACACTTCATGCAGTCGCGAACCGCCGGCGTGTGAACGACACCTTTAATGTCGGCGGCGTTCTTGTCGGCGTGGCAGGTGAGGCACAACGCGTAGGGCGTGGTCGTGATCAGCTTGACCCGCGTTACATCTTTATTGACCCGGATTTCGTGGCAGCTCAGGCAGCCCATCTGGATCGCCGAGTGAACGGCTTTCCCTTTGGCCTTGTCTTCGTGACACTCCAGGCACTTCTTGGCGTCGGTGTTCTTGTCGAGCGGAACAGGGTGAGTCGCGGCGAAGGCCGGAGCCGCAGCGATGAAGACGGTTACCGCGAACAGCATCACCGCGAGGGGAGGGATCCCGGCGGTGGCTGCCATCGGCTTCCGAATTTGTCTTCCGAACGACACCTTACGTAACCCTCTGCCTATAGCTTTTGCACGACTCTCGCCTTTGACGACCAGCTGTGGGCAGATTTTGACGACGGATGTAAGTGCATGTCGAGAAAAGACTTCGCAGACTTCTCCGTTTGTCGATCGGGAGGAAACAGCCGAAATAGCGACCGAGCAATGGGCCTTCTCCCCCAGCACCATTGGTGAAATGCCCCAAGTCACCACTGCTGAAAATCGCAACAGGGAGTCGCAAGGTTCCGGATTGATATGGAATGCAGACATGGAGCAGCGATGAAACATTCAACGCGACCGGGCAAGACTGGGGTAAGTACGCTACGCACACGGCCCGGTGATCCAGAACACACGCTCGTGTAATTGCGTGAAATCACCGAAACCTTGTTTGTCTTGTGGGATTTGGCCCATGTCTGGCCGATGCCCAACAGAACGCGCAACCGACAAACGAATGATTCGTCGGCACTTAATCAACTTCGTCACTATGGTGCCCGACTTGCATTTTCGAACGGCAGAGAAGGGGAGCGCTTATGGCTGCTGCATCGACCCGTTGGATCCGAAAAGCCTGGCAGACACTGAGTTCCATCAAGACCGGGGTGGTACTGCTGATCACGGTCGTCGTTCTTTCGGCTGCCGGCACGATTGTTCTGCAGAGGCCCGCGACCGAAGCCGATGAGATGCAGCGCGCCTACTCGCCCCAGGTGTTGCGCTTCCTGGACGCGATTGGCCTCACCGACGTCTTCCACGCCTGGTGGTTCATCACGTTGATGCTGCTGGTGAGCGTGAGTATCGTTGCGGCTTCGATCGAACGCTTCCCCAACGCCTGGCGTTACTTCGCCCGGCCCTACAAATATCCCGACAAGAATTTCCGGCGCGCGCTCGCCACGCAAAAGGCAATTCCCATCCCCGACGAAGAGAGTGGGCTGGTTGCCGCAGAACGCGCATTGCATGACGTTGGATTCAAAGCTGAGCGGGTCGTGCAGAGCGATCACTTCGGCCTGTTCGCCGAGCGCAACCGCATCTCCGAAATGGCTGTCTACATCGTGCACGCCAGCTTGTTGCTGATTTTCTTCGGCGGCATCGTGGACGCGCTTTGGGGATGGCGTGGCTTCCTGACCCTAACTCCGGGTCAGCAGGCGAGCATCATTGAACTGCGCGATGGAACGAAAAAGTTCCTCCCCTTCGCCGTTCGTTGCGATGGCGCGGGCCAGGAAAACTATCCCGACGGCACGCCAAAGAAGTGGTGGTCGCAACTCGCTGTGGTGCAAGGCGGGAGTGATCTGCAGAAGAAGCAGATCGTCGTCAACGATCCGCTCGTCTACCGCGGCATCCGTTTTTATCAATCGAGCTATGGCCCGACCGGCAAGATCGACAAGCTGATCATTTCAGCAATGGCAGCGACGGGCGTCGGCGAGAAGAAGGAACTCGCCCTGCCGGTTGGAGGATCCGCTCCGCTCGACGCGGACACCACCGTCACACTCGCGGAGTTCTTTCCCGACTACGTTATCGAGGACGGACAGGTCTACAACCGTTCGAATTCTGTAGAAAATCCGGCGGCGCACTTCGTCGTGACCTCTCGCAATAACGGCAAAAGCATCCACTACTGGCTGCCGCCGCTCGAAGGCCGGGCGGAGAACGCGCAATCGCCCTACCTGTTCGACGCACTCGATCTGAAAGTCGGCTACTTCACTGGGCTCGAGGTTTCGCACGAACCAGGTCAATGGGCGGTGTGGACGGGCGTGGTACTGATGGGCATCGGCCTGACGATCGTCTTCTACCTGGCGCATACGCGTTTCTGGGCCGTGCCTGTCCCCGATGCGAACGGCAAGCTCACGCTATGGATCGGTGGTACCACCAATCGCAATCGGGAAGCTCTCGAAGAGCGATTCCGCACTCTTGCCGAAAAGATCGAAGCAGAACTGAAAACGCAGAAGGAAGCGCCGGCGCACGACCACATCGCTTCCATCGCCTAGCGATCAATTTGTAACGGAGGAAATTCATGGCTCGCGCACGAGTTGAACATCAGCAGCCCGCCGCCACCGGCACGACGTTGATCGTGATGGTTGGGCTCGGCATCGCCTTCCTGCTGTTCATGGCATTTCTTAACGTCGTAAAGGGCGGCAACCTTCTAAACGAATCGAATCTGCTCTACGCCGCGTTGATCTTCTACGCTGGGGCTGGCGCTCTTTACCTGGGGTTCGGCGTGACGGGTACGGATTCGTACGTCCGCTTCGCATCCCTGTCGACCTGGGTCGGGCTCGCCGCGAATACAGGCGCCGTGGCGCATCGCTGGTATGAGGCGGGACATCCGCCGTTCGCCAGCATTTATGAAATGCTGCTGAGCTTTGTCTGGACCCTGGCCGTCCTGACGCTAATCGCCGAAAAGAAATTCGGCGTGAAGGTGATCGGCACAGTGACGATGCCGGTGGCCATCGTCGGCGTTGTGCTCATGCAGTTGCTGCGCACTGAAGTGCATCCCCTGGTGCCGGCCCTGCAATCTACCTGGCTGCACGTGCACGTCACCTTGGCGATGCTTGCCTATGCCGCCTGCGCCCTGAGTTTCGCGCTCGCACTGATGTTTCTCATCCAGGACAAGATGCCCAATGAGACTTTCCTGGCTGCGACCAGCCTGTTCGGAATCGGAGTGTATGCCGGAATCCTCACCCGTTTCGAAAATTGGGGCGGCCTCAGCGTGATCGCATGGAATGCCAAGGACAAGTCGGAGGTGTTTCTGCAACGTGGAGTGCGACTGCTCGTCGTGATTCCGGATCTCGGCTGGCTGATGCTGCTGGTCCTTCTAGTGGTGGCCGCTCCCTTCGTCCTGTACCTCGCCGGCAGTTTGAAAAAGAACGAGGCGCTGTTCTCCCTGGCGAACCGCGCGGTTTTCATCAGCATTTTGCTCCAGGTCGTCGCGCTGCTGGTGTTCCTGCTGCGCGCAACCAGTGGCCAATATCGCTCGCTCGATGCGGAGGGACTCTTCTCCACCAGCCTGGCGGCGAGTCCCTTCATTCTTTCCGGTCTGGTGGGTGGAATCTTCAGCTCGCTGCTTTACCTGTTGCTGCTCTGGCGGCGACCCGATCTCGAGCGCTTGCTGCCCTCGGCGGAAGCTCTTGATCGCATCACGTACAAAACGATTTGCATAGCTTTTCCATTGCTCACCCTGATGATTGCAGCCGGCGCTTACTGGGCTAATCGCACCTGGGGCTCTTACTGGAGCTGGGATCCGAAAGAGACATGGGCCGCGATCACCTGGCTGGTATACGCCGGCTACCTTCATATGCGCATCACCCGCGGATGGCGTGGACGCCGCGCGGCTTACTTCGCGATCCTGGGATTTGCAGTGGTGATGTTCACATTCTTCGGAGTGACGTACTTGTTGCCCGGACTGCACGCCTACGCGTGAGGTATTCGGCAGACTTGAGTTAGAGGATCAGGAGCGAAAGGAAGCACAATGCTATCGCCAGTCAACATTCGGCGCGACGAGTCGGGCATGCCCAGCGTGCGCGTCAACTGGCAGGTCAAGACCGTACTCCCTGTCGCCTTCGTTCTACTGAACGGCTTGCTGCTCTTCTTGATGGCGACCGTCTCCCTGAGAAATCCGGAACGCCACCAGGTGTTGATTGTGGCGGGTACGGGAGCGGTTGCGATTTGTGCGGCCGTCATGATTGCGCTGGCCTACTTCATCCAGCGCCCGATGGTCGAGTTGCAAGAGAAGATCGCTCGCGTGGGCGAGGGCGACCTCGATGTCTCCGTCAATTTCGCCAAGCGCAACGACGAAATCGGCGACCTGGGCCGCAACTTCAATCGCATGGTGCAGCAGTTGCGTGAGAGCCGTGAGGAAATTGACCGCCTGCACCGTAACCAGATGTCGCGGGCCGAACATCTGGCCACCCTGGGCGAACTGGCCGCGGGACTGGCGCACGAAATAAGGAACCCGCTCGCTGGAATCGCAGGCGTGATCGAGATTGTGGGCCGCGACCTTCCCTCTACGAGTCCCGCGCGCGCGGTCGTGAAAGACGTACGCCTCGAGATCGCACACATTAACCGTATCCTTACCGACTTGCTCCAAACGGCGCGGCCGCACCCGCCCGAAGTACGTCCTAGCGACCTGAACACCACGATCGAGCACGCGGTGATGCTGGCGCGTCAACAAGTGCTCTCCAAGCCCGTGCAAATCGATCTGGAAAAGGATCCGTCGCTGGCCCTGGTGGAGCACGACAGCGATCAAATACATCAGGTCCTACTCAACCTACTGCTGAATGCGGTGCAGGCCATCGAAGGCTCCGGCAACGTGCACGTCGCAATCCACGGCAGGAAGGACAAGGCTCTGATTTCGGTAGCCGACAGCGGCCGAGGCATCTCTCCCGAGCACCTGCCCTTCATTTTCCGCCCGTTCTATACCACGAAGGGGAACGGAACTGGACTAGGCCTGTCGCTCGCGCGGCGCATCGTCGAAGATCATCGCGGCCGCATTGAGGTGGAGAGCGAGGTCGGGCATGGGACGGAGTTCCTGATCACACTTCCGATTCACCATTCCCAAAACACCGAAGCTGCAGCTTCGTAAGAACTTTCCTTTACGATCGAACTACCATATATCTGGTACTAAGTTCCCGATCCGTGTGCAACAGCTCTTATCCCGCAGAACCTCGCTATTTACCTTAATTCATATGTAGTTGCCGCGTTTCTTCCTGGCGTTAAAGGGTCGTGGTCCTACTCTGGTCATGGTAAATTCACTCTTACGCGCCGAAAGTACCGGGCGAAAGGATGAATTCATGGGACTCACCACTCTTTTCAAGAAAGCGGCAACGCTGGGCAGTTTGGCGAGGGGAGTGAGCGTCCGACTTGGGAACAAGAAATACCGAATGAAAGGCTTATTTGCCAACCCGCTTGCGATCAACGGGAAGCAGTGGCGAGAGAAAGAGCCTTGGCTGGACCTGATCTTCAAGAGCGTGTTGCAATGCCGGGAAGGGGCGTTCCTGGATGTAGGCGCTAACCTCGGCCAGACCATGTTTAAAATCTTGGCCTTGGATTCGACTCGCCGCTATGTCGGGTTCGAACCGCAAATCGCTTGCTGTCTGATGACCCAGAGATTTCTGGACGAGAATCATATTACGGATTTCAGCGTATTGCCGGTGGGTCTGTTTAACGTGAATCGGATCATGAAGATACATAGCGGCCGCAGCGACTATGGCGCGATCGCCAGCGTAGTGGAGGGCTTTCGACCTGATTCCTTCTACAGCTCAGACCGCTACGTTTGCTTGAGAACGGGCGACGATGTCGTCTCAGAATTGGGCCTTGCATCCATTTGTGGAATCAAGATCGATGTAGAGGGAGCGGAACTTGAAGTATTTCAGGGCCTCGACGCTACCATTGAGAAGACCCAGCCTTTTCTGATTTTCGAGGTGCTGAACCACTTTTTGGTTGTGACTGGCAAAAAGCTTGACGACCGCACTCTCCAATTCCGTGAGTCGCGCATCGAGAGTCTCGAACAGCTTTTGAGGCATCGTAGCTATGAGATCTTCAACATTCTTCCGGGCAATCAGTTAAGTCGAGTCCATCGAATACAGCCTCTCGTTTCTGACGACTTATCGCTGACAAACTACATTGCTGCGCCAAAATCCGGACTGGACGCGTTCCTGAAAACATACGAGGCATTGGGCGGCAGTATCCAAGATCCAGCCAGCTTTGCGGCCGCCTGACCGTAATACAGATCTGCCTGGAGTCCTCAATTCTGGCAACTATGGAGTAGAAGTTCCAAGGCTCTCCGCTTCTTCCAGCCCCCTCCGCCCCCGAAAATCAGTCGTAGTAAGCTATTGACGAATGTCTTCCGAGAAAATCCTGATTGTGGACGACGAGCGCCTCGTCCGCTGGTCGCTGAGGCAGAAGTGTGAGGAGTGGGGTTACCACGTGCTCGAGGCCGAGGCTGGCGAGCCGGGACTCAAAGTCGCCCAGCACGAATCCCCCGATCTGGTGCTGCTCGACGTACGGATGCCCGACTTGAGCGGCCTCGAGGTGTTGGACCAGCTCAAGAAGAACGGGGACGCACGCGCGGTCATCATGATTACAGCGGACCCGCAGCTCGACGACGTGAAGGCGGCACTCAAGCTGGGCGCCTATGACTTTATCGGCAAGCCGCTCGATTTCGAAGAACTTCACGTCACCATCAAGAACGCCCTCGAAACCACTCGACTGCGTACCGAAGTGCAGTCCCTGCGTGGAGAAGTGCACCGGCGCACTGGCTATCACAATGTGATTGGCGTCTCCGCCAAGATGACCGAACTGCTGAACTTTGTGCGCAAGGTGGCCGCTAGCGAAGCCACGACCATCCTGATTCAAGGCGAGAGCGGCACTGGCAAAGATCTCATCGCTAAAGCTATCCACTACGAGAGTTCGCGCGCCGAAAAAGCCTTCGTCGCCATCAATTGTTCGGCGATTCCCGAAACTTTGATGGAGGCTGAGCTCTTCGGCCATGAAAAAGGCGCTTTCACCGACGCCAAGCAGATGAAGAAGGGGCTGTTTGAAATGGCCGACGGGGGCACGCTGTTCCTCGACGAAATCGGCGAACTATCGCCCCTGCTGCAAGCCAAGCTATTGCGTGTGCTCGAGGACCAGGTGATCCGGCGTGTGGGCGGCGTGCGCGACATGCAGGTGGACGTGCGGGTGATCGCCGCGTCCAATCGCGATCTGGAAAAAGCGGTCCGCGAAGACCAGTTCCGCCAGGACCTTTACTACCGGCTGGCCATCATCGCCATCTTCATTCCGCCTCTGCGCGATCGCAAGGAAGACATCCTGCCGTTGGTGGATTCCTTCATCGAACGCTACAACGTTCGGTTCAAGAAGTCGGTGCGCGGGCTTTCCGACGACACCCGCAAGTTGCTGTTGAACCACAACTGGCCGGGCAACGTGCGAGAGCTCAAGAACACGATCGAGCGCGCGATGATTCTGGAAGAAGAAAAGTTTCTCCGCCCCATGTACTTGCCCTTTTCCGTAGCCGAAACTGGGGGGCGAACGCTGTTTGAACGGACGGCCGCCCCGGAAAATGGCCAGGCTCTGGCCAATGGCCGGATGCTACCGCGCCTTTACATCCCCGAAGGCGGGACTTCGTTGGAAGAAGTCGAGCGAGCCATGGTGGAACTTGCCATGCGCCAATCCGGCAGCAATCAGACGCAGGCGGCGAAGTTACTCGACATCAGCCGCGACGCCCTGCGCTACAAACTGAAGAAGTTCGGCCTGATGCCAGGCGACGACGAGGACAGCGGATCGACCCCAACCGGCTGAGCGATGCGACCGAAGGCAGACGATCGGATTTGATTTTAGATTCCAGATTGTGAACCAATTCGTATGCCGCTGGTCGAGATCTGAAATCTGAAATCATCAATCTGCAATCGCTCTTGGTTGCTGCCCGAACCGCTGCGTCGCATACCCGATGATGGTGCCCACGATCCCGCCCGGCAACATGATTTCGAAATAGTAGTGGTCGGGCCCGGGCTGCATCCGGCAGACGCCATATGCCAGCAGCAGCCCTACTCCGAGACCAAAGACAATTCCCATCGCCAGTGAATTCACTTTGCGCGCGAAGTAACCGATGAGGATTCCCGCGATCAGGCCCTTTACCGTCGAGCCGATCACGATCCCCATCATTTGTGAACGCACGGCGGGAGTAAACCACGCACTCAGCCCGTCGAATACGCCCAGAACTCCTCCCAGCAACAATCCCAACAACGGTTTGTTCATAGCTGCTCTCCTCGCGGGACTTGCCCGGTCAGACTCCTATTCCACAAGCCGCGCAAAATCTTTAGCGCGGCCGGAAAAATATCAGTAGGGCACGCACGACAACGTAGACCAGCAATAAAAGGATCCAGGTGCGGTTGCGGGCAATCCAGCGCCAGACACGAGAAAAAGCACTTTCCGGATAAGCGCTGACCGGCAGGCCGTCGATAAAGTGAGCAACGTCGACCGCAAGGTCCGTGACCGACGCGTAACGCATGCCGCGGTCTTCCGCCTTCGCCTTGCACCATATTGCTGCCAGCCGGGAGGGCACGGGCGAGTGCGCATCTCGAAGAAGAAATTCCAGGATCGCGCCTAGCGAGTAGACGTCCGCCTGCCGATCAACGGTCTCGCCGTTGCATTGTTCAGGAGCCATATAGCCGGGGGTACCCAGCACGCTGCCATGTGCGGTGGCAAGGGCGTCTGACGCCGAATCCGCAGCCCGACCCTCGGATGCGGAACCGTTCGTGCCCGAAGCGATTCCTTCCGCCAGCAACTTCGAGAGTCCCCAGTCCATCACCAGCACTTCGCCGAACGGACCGATCATGATGTTAGCGGGCTTGAGGTCGCGGTGCAGAACAGCGTGGGCATGTGCGAACGCTACCGGCTCGCAGATGCGCAGAAACATCCGCAGGCGATCTGACGTGGGGGAGGTCTCGTTCCTCAGTTCATCCAGCCGCTTACCCTGCACCAGCTTCATCGTGTAGTAGGGACGACCATCGGGCAGCGTTCCGGCGTCGTGCACGGGAACGATCCCGGGATGCTCGAGCTTGGCAATCACCCGCGCCTCCTGCAACAGCCGCGCGGATAGGTCCGGGTCGTCGACGTTAATGACCTTCAGCGCAACTTCGCGCTCGAGCGTGCTGTCTTGCACGCGAAAGACTCCGCCCATGCCGCCTTGCCCCAGTTTGCCGAGCAGGCGGTAGCGCGTGCCGGTGAGGTCGGGCGCATCAGCCGCTGCGCGCAGCCGTTCCAGAGCGGAATCGCTGAGAAAGGTCACGGGAGCCGGACTCCCAGCAAGGTCTGCGCTTCGCGCCGGAACTCGTCCTCACTCCCGGTCATCGCGCGCAATTCTTCGAGCACGATGCGCCGGAATTCTCTGCGCGCATATGCCAGGTAGTTCGTGACGTCAGTGGGCTTGATTCCAAACCGCCTGGCGACTTCTTCGTAGGTGAGTTGCTTGCCGCCCTCATCGATGTCGTATAGCTCGAGCAGTTGAAAATGCAGCAACTTGCCCTTCGCTGCGCATTCGTCTCGAAGGCGATCGACCGCCAGCCCGAACAGGCTGCGCGCAAACTCTTTGGCGAAGAATTCCTCGGGACCACCGGGAGCGGCGATGGGCAACTCGAGCAGTTCGCCTTCAGCCGACGCGAAATCCAGCGGCAGGATGGCGACGTCGCCCCCACGCTTCTGGCGCTGCGCTGCCTTGTCGGTATTCATGACCAAGCCATCAACGCACACGCGCAGATAAGTACGCAGGCGAGCCTTGGCGGGATCAAAGCGGTTGAGCAGATTCTTTTCGATAAGACGGGTGAAGAAGTCCTGGGTCAGGTCTTTGGCTTCTTCATTCGGTTTCCCCCAGTGCAGGCGGATGTACTTGTAGACCGGCTTCCAGTATGCGGAGGTCAGCACGTCGAGCGCACGTTGCCGTTGTTCTGGTTGCGGACTGCGCGCGCCCTCGATGACGGACCACCGCGTCAGAGGAAACTGGTGCTGCGCTCCGCCCATCCCTGTGTCTTCCGACAAAGCCTGCATCCCTGTTGGACGCTGCGGAGTGTACGTGGAGAGCCCGCCCGCCTACAAGACGGCAAAGGCAAAAGGGAGATTCTTGGCGAATCTCCCTTGCTGATGCGCCCGCTCGTGTATGAGCGGATGAAGGCGGGCGCCCTCGTGCGAACTTCAGACTCTGGCGCCGGCAAGCGCCTCTTCAGGCGTTTCCAGGTGGAACAGGCGCCGTACCGCAACCGTCATCTGCTCCTGTTCCATCTTTTCCGGTAGTTCCTTAAGTTCGCGAGCCAACGAACCAGCGATTCTCCGAGTAATGCGACTGGCAACATCCCCTAATAAAGCAGCTTCATCTTTGGAGAACGGCCCGCGCTCTTCTTTGAAGGACTCCAGTTCTTGCCGGCAAAGTTCATCGAGACGCGAGCGCAGGGCCACGATGGTGGGCACGACGCGCTCGGCCAACAGCTTGCGGCGGAATCCGCACGCTTCCTGTTCCACGATCTTTTGGGCGTCCAGCGCGGCGGCTTCCCGCTCGCCTGCGTTGTGCTGCACGACCTTTTCCAGGTCGTCGAGGTCGTAAAGGAAAATCCCCGGGATTTCGCGCACGGCGCCATCGATGTCTCTGGGCATCGCGATGTCGACGACAACCAGGGGACGCGGACCGCGATCGCGCACCACCATGGCAGCCTCGTCGCGGCTCAAAATCGTGTGGGGGCAGGAGGTCGAGCTGATGACGATATCGGCTTCCTTCATCTTCTGCCAGCGCTCGTCGAAAGCAGCAGCGGATCCTCCCAGGGTCGTCGCGAGTTCGACCGCATGCTCGTAGGTGCGGTTGATCACGCACACGGACTGCGCGCCCTGCGACAGCAGGTAGCGGGCTGACAACTCGCTCATCTTGCCTGCGCCTAACACCAGCACTTGCTTATTGGCGAGCGTTCCGAGCGACTGCTTGGCCAGTTCCACGGCAGCCGTCGGCACTGACACGGCACAATGTCCAATACCTGTCTCGTTGCGCACACGCTTCGAGACGGTGAGAGCCTTTTGCAACACAGCGTCGAGATATCGGCCCGTGCTGTTCGCCTTCTGCGCTTGCGCCCAGGCGGCCTTGACTTGCGAGACGATCTGAGGCTCGCCCAAAACCAGCGAGTCCAGACTCGACGCAACGCGGAAAATGTGGAGGAGAGCTGCTTCATCGAGCAAACGGTAGAAATGCTTCCACTCGCAGAGCTTCAAACCGTACTCGGCCGACAGGTAGCGCAATATGGAGTTCGCCGCGAGGCTGGCATCACTTGCCCAAAGCACAAACTCTGTCCGGTTGCAGGTGGCGAGCACCATCACTTCGTCGATGCCCTCGGCCCGCTGCAACGTCACGAGAGCCTCGAGGCGCTTGCTTTCGCTAATCCAGAATCTCTCGCGCACCGCTACCGGCGCCGTCCGGTGATTCAGGCCGATTACCAGTAAGGCGGGGTCCACGATGCACACTCCCGAAGAACTCGCCTTTGCTTAGGGCACACTGCCTGCCAAAAAACTAGAAGGTTTGGGCACGTTCTCTTGCTATTGTTTTCAGCAGGTTAGTGGACAGCGCCGGTGGGGCTTCCTCTTCCGGCACTGTCCCGATGCGGCTTCTCACGCGCGACGCGTGTTTTTTGACCCTTCTCCGTTACACTCTCGTTGCAACCGAGTGCAACAATTCCTTACACTTCACGGACATAGGCCAATCGAACCATTTGGCACACGGCGTGCCAAAAGAACGTTAGGGATTTTTTGTCCCTCTCAACTGATCAGGAGAAGAAAGAATGAGAACCATGTTCCGGGCATCACTCGTTGTTCTGGCCATCGCCTTCGCAATGTCGATCTCGGCATTCGCGGCCGATGCCACCGCCGATGTGTACAAGGCCAAATGCGCTTCCTGCCACGGAGCGGATGGCAAGGGCGACACGCCTGCTGGCAAGGGGATGAAGGTGAAGGACCTCGCTTCCGACGACGTGCAGAAGCTGTCTGACGCTGACCTTACGGCGGCCATCGAAAAGGGCAAAAAACCTATGCCCGGCTACGAAGGCAAACTGACCAAAGAGCAGATCGACGGCTTGGTGAAGTGGATTCGCACGCTTAAGAAATGAGGGTGCGCGGCCGGCAGTACTGTTAAGGTGTTGAGTTCAACCGGCGCGGACCTAGCGCCGGTTTTTCAATTCGCGCAGCCGACTGACTCGCGACGCCCGCGCGATCGATCTTGTAGTCCCGCCTCACCCACAGAATTCTTTTCGCGCTGTATACTTTTCCCCTACAGATTTCCCCGTTCAACCTCGTAGTTGTGAGAAGTGTCGTTTCCCCAGCCTCCCAAGTTTTAATGGGCGGCGCAACCCGGCAACGGCGGGCCGGACCCTCCCCGCCGCGTGGAGGACAGGGATGCATGACGACGAATCGGTTCCCAAAGGACCGAAAGAAGCCCTCGAAGAAAGTTCCGGCGTTTCCCGGCGCGATTTCCTGAAGATTTCAACCATCGCGGCCGCCGTGCCCGTGGTGGCCAAGCCCAACCTGGTGATGGCAGCGGGCGAACAAGTGCCCGTGCACGGACCCGGCAAGGTCCCGATGCAGTTCAACGTCAACGGCAAGGCCTACAAGGCCTCCCTCGAACCGCGCGTTACCTTACTCGATGCCCTGCGCGACACCATGGATATCACGGGCGCAAAGCGTGTCTGCGATCGCGCCGAGTGTGGCTCTTGCACGGTATTGATCGACGACAAAGTTGTCTATGCGTGTTCCGTGCTGGCGATCGAGGCCCAGGGAAAGAAGATCACGACCGTCGAAGCACTGATGGAAGGTGGCCAGTTGCATCCGATCCAGCAAGCCTTCGTCGACAACGACGCTTCGCAGTGTGGATTCTGCACTCCGGGGTTTGTGGTCGCATGCAAGGCGATGCTCGACAAGCATCCCAATCCCACGCCCGACGACATTCTCCACGAACTGAGCGGCAATCTCTGCCGCTGCGGAACCTATGACGGAATTCGCGGCGCGGTCGCACAAGTTGCGCGGAAGGGAGCCTAACCCATGGCGGATTATCAATGGCCCGATCCGGAACACCGCACATTAATTGGCCAGCGTGTTTCGCGCGTGGACTCTCCCGACAAAGTTTCGGGACAAGCGCGCTACACCTACGACGTAAAACGCCCGGGCCTGCTCTTCGGCAAGATGCTTCGCGCGCCTTACGCGCATTGCAAGATCGTCAGCATCGACACGAGCGCTGCCGAGAAAATGCCGGGCGTCAAAGCGATCGAAATCGTGCAGAAAGCTGGCGCCAACATTCACTGGGCGGGTGATGAAGTCGTCGCCGTCGCCGCCGTCGATGAAACCACGGCAGAAGACGCCATCCGCGCGATCAAGGTGAAGTACCAAAAACTTCCGCATCTGGTGACCGACAATGAACCCCCGCCGGGCGCCGGCGAAAGCCAGGGTCCACTGAGCATGGACGATTTGGGAGACATGCTCGACAACCAGGTTCCTGAGAGGCAGGTCATCACCCTCATCGAGCAATACGGCGTCAGTTTCAAAGCTACGGAGCAGGACTACAAGGACGCCAAAGAGGATGGGGTTCCCGACACGATCCTTGATGCTATTCGCAAGGCCGCGGTTCATCCCGAGGAAGAAGGCAAGACCCAGAAGTCGAACTACGTGAAGGCAGCGGCGCAAACGCAGGGTGATCCGGACAAGGCATTCTCGGAGTCTGATGCCGTTTCCGAGGGCCTCTATGGCGCGCCCGTGATCACGCATTGCTGCATGGAGTCGCATGGTTCGACCTCCGAGTGGACGGACGACGACCATCTCTTCGTGCACATGTCGACGCAGAACGTTTCAGGAATCGCAGGGCAGATGGCGGAGCCTCTGAAAATTCCTGCGTCGAACATTCGCGTTCACCAGGACCACGTGGGTGGCGGATTTGGCAGCAAGTTCGGGCCCGACCGGTGGGGCATCACTACCGCCAAGCTTTCGAAGAAAGCCGGGGGCAAGCCAGTGCGCATGATGCTTGAGCGCGATTCAGAGTTAAAGGTTGCCGGAGCACGACCCTCCGCCTATGCCCGAGTCAAGGTTGGCGCGAAAAAGGACGGCACGCTGGTTGCATGGGAATCGCGGTCGTGGGGCTCAGGAGGTCCGGGCGGTGGCGGCATGCCGCCGATCCCATATTGCTTTGCCCCTCCCAACCAGCACAAGGAGCATACGGCGATCCGCAACAACATCGGGCCGGCGCGCGCGTGGCGGGCGCCGAACCATCCGCAAGCAGCTGTGCTTACCATGTGCGCGCTTGAGGATGTCGCAGCCAAGCTCAACATGGACCCCTACGAGTTCTTCCTCAAGAACATCGAACTCACCAAGCTTCCGCAGGTGTATCGCGAGGAATTCCCGATCGCCGCGGAATTGATGGGATGGAAAGAGAAGTGGCATCCGCGGGGCCAGAACATCTCGAACGGCATCGCGCGCGGCGTTGGCCTCTCGATTCACACGTGGGGCGGACGCGGCCATGCGAGCGACTGCGATCTCAGCATTCACCCTGACGGTTCCGTCGACATCAAGATGGGCACCCAGGACATCGGCACCGGAACGCGCACCTGTATCGCTGTCGTGGCAGCCGATGCGCTCGGTCTGAAGGTCGGAGACATCAAGCTTTACATCGGCGACACACAGTATCCGCCATCGGGCGGATCTGGAGGATCGACTACGCCGGGAGGCGTCAGCTCTTCCACCCGGCGCGCAGTCGTTGATGCCCGCGATGCTCTGTTCGCGAAGGTCGCGCCCGCGTTGAGCGCGCAACCAGACGACCTGGTCGCGAAAGACGGCAAGATCAGCCTGAAATCCGATCCGAACAAGTCGATCAGCTGGAAGGAAGCCTGCTCCAAGATCGGCGCGACCCCAATCACCGCCCACGGACACAACGATCAAGCGGCTGCGAAAAATAAGCCCGACCTCACCAATAGCGGCGTGGGCGGCGTGCAGATGGCGGAAGTCGCTATCGACACCGAGACCGGCATCGTCAAAGTCACGAAGATGGTCGCCGTGCAGGATTGCGGACTCATCATCGACGTGAAGATGGCGGAGAGCAGCGTATTGGGCGCGTTGATCATGGGCATCAGCTACTCGCTGTTCGAAGAGAAGGTCATGGACCCGACCACCGGGATCATGCTGAATCCGGACATGGAGTTCTACCGGCTCGCCGGATTGAACGACATTCCCGAACTCAAGGTCCACATGATGACCGGCAAAGGCTACGACGAGCGCGGCGTCATCGGACTCGGCGAACCTCCCGCAGTTTCGCCGGGCGCGGCGATTTCGAATGCTGTGGCGAATGCCCTGGGCGTGCGCGTCGGCGTCCTCCCCATCACCCCCGCACGAGTGCTGGCTGCGATGAATCAGTCCTCGGCGCAGAAGGCAGGTGCGTAATGCAAGCTTTCGACTACGTAAGTCCCAACAGCACGAAGCAAGCGGCCAGCCTGCTGAGCGCAACCTGGGGGCAGACCGAAATCATCGCGGGCGGCACCGACTTGCTCGCGCTCATGAAAGAGGATGTGGTCTCGCCGAAGCGCCTGGTCAATATTAAGGAGATCAAGGAACTCTCGGGCGTGACCACAAATACCAGCGGGCTGAGGATCGGTGCTCTCACCACGCTCGTCGAAGTCGCCGAAAACGACGGGATCAAGGGTAAGTATCCTGCGCTCGCCGAGGCGGCACACGAAGCGGCCAGTCCGCAAATCCGCAACATGGCCACGCTTGGCGGCAATCTCTGCCAGCGTCCGCGCTGCTGGTACTTCCGCAACGGTCTCGGCCTGCTGCCCAAGGACGAGGGGGGCAAGGATCTCGTCGATGCTGGAGACAATCGCTATCACGCGATACTCGGCAACGGCGGCGCTGCGAAGTTTGTCAGCCCATCCACAATCGTCCCGGTTCTGATCGCGTACGGTGCGAAAGTCCGGCTCGAAGGCCCGAAAGGCAAGCGCGAGCTTCCACTCGAGAAGTTCTACGTGATTCCTAAAACCGAGAAAGACCGCGAGCACGATCTCATGCCGAACGAAATCGTGACCGAGGTCGTTCTTCCTCCCGCCGAAGGCTGGAAAGTCGCGCATTACGAAATCCGGCAGAAAGCTGCTTTCGACTGGCCACTGGCTGTGGCGGCGGTTGCGCTCAAGACCGACGGATCGACAGTGCAGGCGGCTCGCGTTGTACTGGGTCACGTCGCTCCGACACCGTGGCTTTCGGCTGAAGCTGAAGCCGCCCTGAAGGGGCAGCCCGCCAACGACAGCACGGCGAAGAAAGGCGCTGAAGCCGCGCTCAGCAAGGCGAAGCCGCTCAGTCAGAATGGATACAAGGTCCAACTGGCACAAGTGGCGGTAAAGCGAGCCATCCTGAAGGCCGCCGGAGGTGCCGCATGAGTCAGATTGCCGATCGCTTCAACACGAACAATCCGAACCTATGCTCGGCGTTGCGATGGAAGGGCCAATTCATACTGTCGGAACACGATCCAAATGTGCAGGCCTCGAATGACGGCCTGTTCTGGTGCATGCACACCCAAACCTGCATTGGTCCGGACGGCGAATTGGCAGAACCGGGCAACTGCGCCGCCAAAGGCCGCGCCTGTCACGGAACCGGCAAGTGCGGGTAAAATAGCAGGG
Source organism: uncultured Acidobacteriota bacterium (assembly GCA_963745435.1). GTDB lineage: Bacteria > Acidobacteriota > Terriglobia > Terriglobales > Acidobacteriaceae > Gp1-AA133. Next base: position 537,729 of record CAVUXK010000021.1, read on the forward strand.
CGCGGGTACCCCTGCTCGCGCCCGATTTCGTGTCGCTACGTCGAAAACCACTTATCGGTTTGTTGACAACGGAAAACTGTTTCGGCCCCAAGTTTCGTATCAGGGCACGCCTTGTGGCGCGCCGTCAGCATCTTTAGAAAAGAGCGGCTTCAGCCGCTGTCGATGACTGGAGCTCGCTTGCGGAAGCGCTCCAGAGCAAGAGGTTTTCCATCATGAAGTTCTACTCCCGTTCGATTCTTGCTTCTCTGTGCACCATATTTGTCTTGGCCGGCCTGCCCGCGCTCGCCCAAGACTACAAATTCACGATCCCCACCGCGCAAACCTGGACAGACACCGGGGTCGACCTGCACAACGGCGATACGCTCGCGGTGACCGCCTCAGCCGGATCCAACGGTTGCGACCCGTCAGGCGTTTCGGGGACCGGTGCGGGCTCGGGCTTGCCGGTCTCGAATGCCATGCCCGGCGCCCTCATCGCGCGCCTGCAGGATGGCGGCGCTGCCATGCTCGTTGGACCCAGCCAGGAATTGCATGCGGCCGGCGACGGACATCTCTATCTCGGCGTCAACGCTGCGGGAGCGGCTCCGTGCCAAGGCAGTTTCGCAGTGAAGGTGCACATCACGTCGCAGGGCGGAGCCCAACTCCAGTCCGAAGCGTCTACTCCAGCGACCGGTGAAGCGCTCGCGCAAAAGAGCTCTGCACCCACCAGCACAACCTCTGCGCCGACCGCGAACTCTGCACAACCGAAAAGCACTGGCGGCACTGGCGACGTTAAAGACATCAAAGGCGCGTTGAACACCGCCGCGCAGACCTGGTTGTCAGGACAATTTGGAATCAAGCCGACGACCGGGGCTCAGCCGGCCGCATCTTCCTCAGCAACGGAGGGTGGAACCTCCACCACATCCACAACGTCCTCAACTCCGGCTTTACCGGCACTCAAGCTTTCGAACTCGCCCTTGGACTCCCAACTGCGCGAGCACATCAACAGCCTGCCTCGCCGAGTGAACGATGAGTTCCAGCACCAGGGCGACATGGTGAACTTCGTCATCCTGGGGAATGTGCAAAAGGTGCAGGAGGTGCTCACGGCCGCCGATTGGCACGTGGCTGATCGCGATGTGAAAGAGTCCGTCTTGAAAGCCGCGCTCGAGACCTACCAAAAGAAGGCCTACCTTGCCATGCCAATGAGCCAGCTTTATCTTTTCGGACGTGTGCAGGACTTCGGTTACGAGCAGGCCGAGCCTTACGCAGTCGTAGCCAGCCGCCATCACTTCCGCATCTGGAAAGCGCCTTTTCAGTACAACGGGCAGGACGTGTGGGTAGGCGCGGGCACCCATGACATCGGGTTCGAGAAGGATCAACGCAACGGCAAAGTCACGCACAAGATCGATCCCGCGGTCGATGGAGAGCGCGACAACATCGGCGCGACTCTTCAGAAGACCGACAAGATAAAGACCCTCACCTACTACCTGCCACCGGATCCCGTGCAGGACGCGAGGAATGCAACCGGCGGCGGCTACCACTCCGATGGCCGGATCCTGGTCGTGCAGCTGCAGTAGCGAAGCGCGTCCAAAGCTTGAATCGCGCGAGGGGACCACGGCTCACCCCAAGCTTTAAGTTCTTCACGACGCTTTCTGCCTCCTACAGTGAAGACCGTACTCCTGTGTCTCCGATCGTCGCCGTACCGAACAACCTCCTGTGGATTGCTTCTCATCGAATACGCGCCATCCGATCTATGTCGTAACCCAAGGAGGATCTATGAAAGCAAGAGTGAGCGCATTGTTGTGCGGCATGCTCGTCCTATGTGGACTGAGCCTGGCGTCCGCGCAGAATTCCAGCGACGACAAATCCAAGTCCGACACCCGCACCATGACCGGCTGCCTTACCAAGGGCGGCGAGTCCGATGCGAAAGAATTTCTTCTCACCGCCAGCGATGGCAGCACGTGGGAAGTTCGTGGCGATGGCGTTCCCCTCGCCGAGCATGTCAACCAGACCGTGTCGGTCACAGGCGCCGTTCGTAATTCGACTGCGCATAACCTGAAGGAAGACGCGAAGGACGCCGCTGCCGACACCCATATGAAGAAGAGCAACACTGAGCACGGGCACTTGACCGTGACCGACGTGCAGAAGGTCAGCGACAGCTGCAAATAAGCAGCACAAAGCAAGCAGTCCACGAGGCCTCGGGTTCTTTGCCCGAGGCCTTTGTCTTATCCGGGATCGCGCAGGCGAAAGCTGAAATTTGTTCGGGTCGGGACTAAGCGGGCCACTCTTACTTCACCGCTGCATACTCCGCCTTCGCCTGCTTCAGCAGCGGGACGTCCGCATCGGCGTCTTCCCACAGCGCGAAGAAATCCTGGTACGCCATCCGACTGCTGGCTTTGTCACCCTGCAAGGCATAACCGCGCGCCATGCTCAATTTCGCGAACGACGCCAGCGGCTCGACCATGACGCTGCGGCTGTCAATGACGCGCTGGAACTCTTGCACAGCTTGCGGTCCTTGCTTCTGCTGCAGGTACGCCAGCCCTCGCGTGTAGAGCAGTGCGGCATTCGCGCGCCCGTACACCATCGCTCCATCAAGCAAGTCGATCGCTTTGGACGGTTGAGACTGATTCATCAGCACCAACGCCTTCACCATCGGCACATTCACGAACTGCACAAGGGTGTCGTAAGGGCGCTCCAGAGCGGTATCGTCCGCAATCTTCAGGGCGCGAGGGTTGTCGCCTAAGTAGGCCAACACGATGGCCGCGTTCAGCGCGGTACCCGGAGGAGGTGACGTCTTCAACGCGTGCTCCGCGAGTTGCTTCGCCTGCGGGCGGAAACCCGCCAAGGCTTCCCACGCCGAGCGTTGTGTATCCGCGCCTGCGACTGCCTCCTGCAGATTGCTCTTTGACGCGGCGTCCTGCATTTTCTGCATAAATTCGCGCATCTTCTTGAACTGTCCGTGCCCCGCGGCGTATGCCGCGCGCATTTCGAGGGCCGAGACAGCTCCATCAGCGGCGGCCGTTTCAGCCGTGCTGATTTCGTGCTCCATCGTGGCTTCGTCGTTTTGATTCCACGCGATACCGGCCAACGTCAGGTGGAGCGCGGCATTGCCCGGTGCGCGTTCGAGGCCGCTGACGATGGTGGCCTTGGCTTCTGCCATGCGGTTCAAGCCCGCATACGCCAGCGCCAGATTCACGTAGCCGCTGATCGAGTCCGGCTCCAGTTCCACCGCCTTGCGGCTTTTATCAAGCGCATTCTCGTACTGTCCCAGCAGGTTGTAGATGCTTGAAAGATTGTTGGCCGGGGTCGAGTCTCGCGGATAGGTTTGCTCGTACAGTTCGAGCGCGGTGATCCCTTTGTCATACTGCCCGCTGTCCGCATAGTAGTGCGACATGATGTAGAGCTTCTCCCGCTCGCTGGTGCGGTCGCGCAGTTCGAACGCCTTGCTGCGATTTTCTTCGGAGAGCTGTGATTGGCCGAGGTTGTTGTAGACCGTGCCTAGCCGCGCATAAGCAGTGGCGAAGTTGGGATCAAGCTGGATGGCGTGCTGATAGTCGGGAATCGCGTCCATCTCGTCGCCGGCCGCGTGCTTCCAGTCGCCCATCGTAAAGGCCTGCAAGGCTTCGAGCGACGGAGTCGTCGCTTCTGAGAGCATCTTGTCGTACTTCTGCACAGAGGCAAGCGACTCACCGAGCTTGCTTCTCAACTCTGAGTCGGCGCGATGCAGGGCGTTCAGGACGTCGTGCTTGTCGGACGCCGTTGTATCCGTTCGCGCCAGGACGTCACCGGTAGTCGCATTCATTGCCTGCAGCGTCAAAACGTATCGTGGTCCCTGGTTCGCGATGGAACCTGTGAGCATCGCTTTCACGCCCATGCGCTGGCAGATTTCGCGGCCCGTTTCAAGACTGATGCGATCGTCGGGCGAGCGTCCCATGAAGCGGAGGGTCTGCCGTGCTTTCGATTCAGGCAACACGTTAAGGTACGGCGACTGTTCGAGATCGACGGCAACTGCCTTCTTCAGAGTGACGTCCCACACCGGGTCTGCGGTCGTATTCACGAAGTCTGTCAGCAAGATCGCGTCTTTTTCAGTGAGTGCGTGCCGGCGCTTCATATAGAGAAACGCCCCGCCCGCTACGACGGCCGCAAGCAGCGCAACGGCGGATAGATACTTGCCGATTTTTCCGCTCTTGGCAGGCCGCAGCGGAGGATGAACCGGAGACGCCATTGCACTTGCCGCGAAGGCCTCGCGCTGCATCTCCTTCTGCACGCGCGTCAGATCGGCAGTGAGTTGCTTCGCCGACTGATAACGTGCATCGCGATTCTTTTCGAGCAATTTCAAGAGAATGGCCTGAACCTTGACGGGCAGCAGCGGATTCAGCCGCGTCGGCGTCACCGGCGGGCGATTCAGGAGGGCGTCGAAGACCAGTGCGGGCGTGTCGCCCCGGAAGGGCATGGTGCCGGTGGCCATTTCATACAACACCGCGCCCAGGCAGAACAAATCGGAGCGTGGATCAAGTTGCCTTCCACGTGCCTGCTCGGGAGAAATGTAAGCCACCTTCGATAGCACGGAACTTTTGCTGATTCCGTGGGTGGCAGTAACAGCGGTGCCACGCGTTGTCTCTTCGAGCGAAGTTTTGCTCTCGCATTGCGGCTGCGTGAGGCCGAAGTCGAGCACCTTCACTTGCTTCTGCGAAGTAATGAAGATTGTGGGCGGGCGAATATCCCGATGGAGAATTCCTCGGCCATGTGCGGCGTCGAGAGCGTCAGCGATCTGCAGGCCCACCGCGAGCATCGCTTCCGTGTCGAGAGGCTGGCCCGTCAGTTTGTGCTTGAGCGTCTCGCCCTCAAGCAGTTCCATCGCCACGAAACTCTGGCCTTCGGCTTGAACAGCCTCGTAGATCGTACAAATGTTCGGATGTCTCAGGGCGGAGATCGTCCCGATCTCCCGCTCGAGCGTCGCCCAGTCGACGTCTTTGTCCGCAGGAAGGAACTTGATCGCGACGCGCCGTCCCGAGTCAATATCTTCGGCCGCGTACACCGCGCCCGGACCTGTCCCGCCTATCTGCGACAGGACACGGTAATGCGATATCGTCTCGGTAATCATGAAAATTGATTGTCGTGCGGTTTATCGATGGTAGGCTGCGCTGCCAAACAAGTCAACGCAGCGGGGGTCGTCCAAACCCGCTATTTGCCTTCACTATTCCGCGTTTTCCGGCTTTCCTTTGCCTGCATCCTGTTTCAGAATAGAATCATCGAAACAGGTAGGGTGAGGTGTCCCATGCGTTTCCGCCTTCCAGTTCTCGTCGCTCTTGCCATCGTTTTGTTATCGGTCGGCTTATCCGCGCAGCAAATTCGCGGAGACTACATCGAAACCCGTAGCGCCGACGTTTACACAGGCCAGTGCTTCGCCAACGGCGAAGTCAACTTGGTCGGCAAGGAGGCCATTGTCGCCTGGCACGTGCAGAGCGGCAGTTGGGATGGCGTGTCGCTTGATGGCTTGACCATCGCGGCGGCCGTGCGCGCCCAGGCAACTCTGGGCGATCCCTACGCCAATCCCTATCCCGCGCAGTCGGTGCTGTTGGTGGACGATCAGGCTTCGCCGCAACAGAGCGCAGCGCTGGTGAGCTTCGCCAAACAAATGGGCGGAGAGTTGCTTAGCAACGTTGACCAGACCGTCTCGGCTCCCATGGAAATGGTCGTCAACCACGAGCGTCACGGCGTGGCTCTGCTGCGCGCAGGCCAGTTCGCCACCGTGCAGACGCGCTCGCTCGGCGATAAGGACCACGTGTGCGGAAATGAAAGCACTTTCTATCCACCTCTCACGCCCGTCGCGCACTCGATGCCGGCGGTCGCCGTTACCGACGCGTACCGCGGTCCCGGCCTAGGCGAGTCTTGGGACAACCATGGCCGGCGCAGCGCGTTTGTCGGGACGTTCGCGCGGTAGAATCTTGGCGTGAAATCTACGATCAGGTTCCGCACAGGCGTTCGCTCGTGTGTGCATACTCTCGCGGCTTCTCTTTTCGTGTTTCTTATCGCTGTTTCCTGCTGGGCTCAAGCGGGCAAGATCGAGTCGATTGGACCGCTGACCGAATCGATCGTGCCGCAGGCCGTCCGCGCGGCCGTCAGTGTGAAGGGCTATCGCTTCGCGCCTGACGATCCAAGCGCCGCGATTGAAATCTGGTATTGCAAGGAAGTTCCCGCGCAGCCGAAGGGAACATCCAGCGGCGCGGTCTACGACCGCCTTGCGCAGTCCGCACTGGTGGGCGTCCTGCACTTCACGAAAGCCTCGGGTGACTTCCGCGGGCAATCCGTGGCCGCCGGCTTCTACACTTTGCGGGCGGCACTTATGCCCGATGACGGCAACCACCTCGGCGTTGCGCCCAGCCGTGACTTCCTTTTGCTCGTGCCAGCAGCAGCCGATCCCGGCCCCGATGCCGTGCTCAAGTTTGCTGATCTGGTCGCGCTCAGCCGTCAGGCTTCAGGAGCGAAACACCCCGCGCCTCTGAGCCTCGTGCCGGCCGAGGGAGGAGCGGCGCCAGCCATCACGAAAGACGACGAAGGCCACATCATCTTCACCGCCACTGTTCATTTGAGTTCAGGCGAGGAACTTCCCATCTCCCTCATCGTGAAAGGCACCGCTCCGCAGTGAGATCTCCGGCGGAGTTCTGGCAGTTGCCGCTCTACTGATCGCGGCGATTTCATCGCGGATTTCTGTTGCATCTTGCAACTTTCGCTATTGCGATTTGCAACGCTCGCCACTCAGCTTCTAACCCTATGCAATTGCACGCCGTTCGGCCTGATCTGCGGCAAACAAAAGCAAAATCGGCCTTTCGCCTGTTGCGGTTCTCATCTGCGCGCTGTTGAGACTCTCATCAAACAACGCGATGCGTTTCTCCTCCGCTCTATCCAAGCCGTTGATTCGACAGCCAAAAACAATCTCGTCCCACGACACTCTCAAAACTCGCGACTTTGGTCCGGGGATTGCCTTTACGAAAGACGGCGAGCGGCCCGGAAACAGAGAGCGGCAAGAAACGACGGCCCTTCCAGCGAGGTGATTTATGACAGTCCTTCTGGTTCTCCTGACCTTCGTGACCTTCTTGCTGATCGACCACTTCCATAGCCGCAAACAGGTTGTGCAACCCGTGCTGCAAGTTGCGAAGCGCGAAGCGCCGCCGCGACTCGCGCCCAGCCTGGTCGGTGGATTCCAGGTGCCCGAAAAGCTGCGCTTCCATCCGGGACACACCTGGGCGCTCAGCGAGAGCCCCAGCCTGGTGCGCATCGGTATGGATGAGTTCGCCTCGAAGCTGAGCGGCAAGGTCGAAGAGCATCGCGCTGCCGCAGCGCGGCCAGTGGATCCGCCAGGGACAGAAGGTGTGGACGCTGCATCGCGACGGCGTCTCCGTCGACATGGTTTCTCCGATCGAAGGCAGCGTGGCCGACATCAACGAAGCGATCGTGCAGAATCCCGAACTCGCCCGCACCGATCCCTACGGCGAAGGCTGGCTGGTGAGCGTGCAGTCTCCCGACGCCAAGACCAACTTCCGCAACCTGCTGGGCGGAGCGCTGGCCCGCTGGTGGACGGAAGAGTCAGCCAGCCGCCTGCAGCGCCTGATCCCGACGCCGGCCGGAGCGCTCGCGCAGGATGGCGGCGTGGCGGTCGACAATCTGGCCGACCAGATTCCCGACAAGGACTGGGCCGCGATTACAAAAGAGTTCTTCCTGTCGTAACGGGCCCCGCAGTGACCTCCTGATGGAAGAATCGGCCGCTCGCAAAAACGGGCGGCCGAAGTCTTTGTCTGCGGAATTCGCGATTTGAAGCCGCCACCCTGCGCCACCATGTCACAGCCATGAAGAAGGCAGTACTTACACTCGTTCTTCTTTGCGGGAACTCCTTGTCCTTGCTTGCTCGCTCGGATTCTGCAGGACAACAACTTCTCACCACCGCCACGCAGCAGGCAAATCTGTTGCACGATCGAACCAGTCCACTGGAACTCGAGGTCGATTTCGTTGCGCAACTGAACGTGCCTGAAGAAGGCCATCTCACCCTCAAATGGAAAGATAAAAACCAATGGTGGCGCAGAGTAGCCATGGGGAACTTCGAGCAAATCGACATAAAGAATGGAGAGATGCTGTACACCCTTCGCAGCACCGGTTTTACGCCAGTTCGCATCGGAGAACTGCTCAGCTTGCTCCAGTTCCCAGGAACGTCCGAAGGACTGACGGTAACGAAGAAGAAGGAGCGCAAGGAGAACGGCGTCGAGATGACTTGTTTGCGGGTCGAAGGCGAATCCAGGGGCAAGCACCATGACCTTTGCATAAACTCCGTCTCCCAAGAGATTCTGCGCAATGAATGGCAAGAACCACCTGATGAAAAGCGGGTTGAAGAGTACAGCGACTATCGCGAGTTTGAAGGGCGTCGTTACGCGAGCAGACTCCAATTGCTCGTGAATGGAATGAAAGTACTTACCGCAACTGTGGTGAATATAGCGAGTACGCCTTTTGAACCGGCGCTGCTGGTCCCGCCCAAAGGGGCGATCGAACGTCGGAAGTGCGAAGGGTGGAAGCACGCGATTCCAATGAAGACGCCAGACCCGGCCTACCCAAAGTCCGCCAGCGAAAACAGAATCATGGGTGACACAACCGTGGCTATGACCGTCCAGATAGACGGTTCCGTGAGCGACATTCAGCTCATCGGCAGTGCGGTCCGTTCAATGGATGAAGCTACCCTTCAGACACTGAAAAGCTGGAGGTTCAGGCCTGCCATGTGTGGAACGCAACCGGTTGTCTCCGACATTGAGGTCGTCGTTAGTTTCAGGCTCAACTGAAAACCGTCGGCCCGCTGCTCAAGGCGGCTGCGTATTTTATTTCACTACGATCACCGTAGCTCCATTAATCGAATCCCGCTTGACGGTCTCTAAAGCCTCGTTTGCCTGATCGAGCGGGAATGCTGTGACATGCGGCTTGAGGCCGATTTCGGCGGCGAGATGCAGGAAGTCTGCAGCATCGGAGCGAGTCATGTTGGCTACGCTCCTTATCTGTCGCTCTCCCCACAACAGGCTGTCGTAATCAAACTCAGGAATGCGGTCGAGGTGAATCGCGTTGATCGCCACAACTCCGCCTTTGCGCAAGCTGCCCAGGGCTGCCACGACTACGTCACCACTCGGCGCAAAGGTGATGGCGCGGTCCAGTGTGGTGGGAGGCTTTTCCGTTTCGCTGCCGACCCAGGTTGCACCCATCTCCGATGCCAGGCGGCGATGCTTCTCGCCGCGGGTGGACACGTAGACTTCGCATCCCCAGGCTTGCAGCACGGGTAATGCGAGATGCGCCGAAGCGCCAAAGCCGAACAGGCCCACGCGTTCCCCTTTCTCCACGCCCGCGACCCGCAAGCTGCGGAAGCCGATGATGCCGGCGCATAGGAGCGGAGCTGCGTGTAAGTCGTCGAGGGATGACGGGAGCAGAAAAACGAAATCTTCTCTCGCCACAGCGTACTCGGCATAGCCTCCATCCACGGCGTAGCCGGTAAAGGTCGGCGAATCGCAAAGATTTTCCATGCCGTGGCGACAGAACCAGCAGGTACCGTCCGTTCCACCGATCCAGGAGACACCGACACGCGACCCGGCTGCCAACGATTGGGTGCTATGTACAACTTCGCCGACGATCTGGTGTCCGGGAATCACCTGAGAGCGCCGCGGAGGAAGTTCTCCTTCCACGATATGCAGATCGGTTCGGCAGACACCACACGCACGCACCCGTAGCAGAACATGACCCGCCTGGACGATCGGCAGAGGTCTATCGCAGATTTTTAGTGGATGGGTAAAGACATCGGCGGGCGAAATTAACACGGCGGCTTTCATAGAGGTTCCCGCTCAGCACAGCATGCCGGTCTACTGCGCCACGGGTTTCTTTCGTTGTGCCTATTCTTCCATCCTTCTCGATAAGAGTGGACACACAGGAAGGCAACCACCAGTGCCGCCAACGGTCACCAGAGACGAAAATCCACCTCAATCGAAATCTGCGTCGCTACCGGCACGCCATCCTTGGTCGCAGGCTCGAACTTCCACGTCTTGATGGCCGCGATCGCCTTGTCATCCAACTCCTTCCCCAGCGACTTCGTCACCTTGATGTCGCTTGGATTGCCGTCGACGCCTACGACCAGGGAGACGACGCATGTACCCTGGAACTTGGCGTCCTGCGCCTCTTTTGAATATTCCGGCTCTGGCGAAAAAATTGCCCGAGGTGGATGAATGCCGCCCGGCAGCACCAAATGGTCGTTAGCTTTTTTGTACCACTCTTCCGCTTTCGAATGATCTTGTGGAACTCCCAGACCTTTCTCGTACAGTGATCCGATATCATTTTCTGCGGCAACGTTCCCCTGATCTGCCGCTTTGCGGTACCAGGCCATGGCCCTCGCGTAATCCTGAGTGACGCCAAGTCCTTCCTGGTAAAGATGGCCGATCGCAGCCTGCGCTTCGCTGTCTCCTTTGTCGGCAGCCCGGCTGTACCAGGCCATTGCTTCGAGATAGCTTTGCTCGACTCCCCGTCCGCGTTGGTAAAGCCCACCGAGGTAGACTTCCGCCTTGACGTTGCCTTGTTCGGCGGCCAGCCGGTACCAGTTTGCACCCTCAGCAAGATCTTGCTTCACTCCGAGCCCATTGCTGAATAGAGATCCTACGTTCGCGCTCGCCCGTGCGTTCCCCTTTTCCGATGCTTTTCGGTACCAGGTCATGGCTTCGGCATAGTCGGACTGAACTCCCCACCCATTTTGATAAAGCCATCCGATATTATTTTCAGCGCCCGCATAGCCTTGGCTCGCTCCCTTGCGGAACCAGTTCATCGCTTCGGCATAGTCCTGCTTCACTCCAAACCCATTTTCATAGAGCCATCCAACGTTGTTTTCAGCCGCAGGATTGTCTTTTTCTGCCGCCTTGCGAAACCACGTCATGGCTGACGAATAGTCCTTTTTGTCCAGGTAGTCGTTACCGAGGCGGACTTGCGCGTCAGGAGTGGTTGGTTGCAGGGTCGAGGTATTTTGAGCAGCGGCTGCAAGGCAGAGTAGCGCAACCCAGATGCCCTTGGTGCAATAGGTGGTCAGGTCGGCCATGAGCATCTCATACCGTGACTTGAATCGCACAGTCATAGGCTTGCGCGAGTAACTCTCGGATTCTATTTCTAACTGATCAAATCAGGAGGTGAGTTCTTATCTGCCATTCGAGTCGCGGATACAAGCTTAATTATTGAAATCAGCATTAGCACCAAGAAGTTTGCTTGGCTCTCAATCGGCTCAAGAAGATTACTCCACCGCCTCCGTCCCACGAGGGTGCGTGGCACATTGCTCCTAGAACCCGCTCGCACCAGACTTCGGCTCGTTCCAAGCGATTTGTCCCAAATCCAACCGTACGGTCGGTATAACTCCTTCCCTTTCAACAATTCCCCTGTGATCCAGATCACAAGTCCAAGTGCGACGAGTCACGGCTACAAATCTGCCCAAGCCCCAGACTGAATTCGGAGGAGAGGAGGATCCAGTCATGATGCTGGCCTACCGACTCGTCCGTCTGATCGAAACCCACTCAGACGGATTGGCTACCGGGCTTCTTGCCCGCGTGCAAAGCTCCGAGTTCGCCCGCGACTATTGCAAGGTCCCCACCGCAGATTTGCAGGAGCGAGTCTACGAGATCTACCGCCACCTGGGCGAGTGGCTGCTGGGGAAAAGCGATTTCGACATCCGGGAACGTTACATGGAAATTGGCGCGCGCCGCGCCCTGCAGCAGGTGCCCCTGAGCCAGGTGGTTTGGGTCATCGTGTTGACCAAGGAAAACCTGTTGGAGTATCTGAAGAACGAAGCTGGCATGGAGCGTCCCACCGAGGTCTTCGGTGAGCTTGAAATGCTGCAACTGCTCGACCAGTTTTTCGACCGCGCCATTTTTTATGCGTCGATGGGATACGAGCAGGCATGTACGAAGGAAGTCGGCCAGGTTCGGTAATACCGATTTTTAAGGAGACTGCAAGCGATGTCTTGGGAGATCGAATACAAAAAGAAACTGCGCACCGCCAATGAAGCGCTGCGGTGCGTGCAGAGTGGAATGCGCGTATACATCCAGCCGGGCTGCGCCGAGCCCGAAACGCTGGTCGACGCTTTGATCCAGCGCGCACCCTTCGTGCAGGACGTCGAGATCGTCCACATGATGACCATGGGCAAGGCGCCCTACGTTGCGCCCGAGATGGCGGGACACTTCCGCCACAACGCGGTGTTCATCGGCGGCAACGTGCGCGAGGCGGTCAATGAAGGCCGCGCCGACTACACGCCGGTCTATCTCAGCGAGATCGAAGACCTGTTCGAAAGTGGCGCTATGCCGCTCGACGTCGCGCTGATCGAAGTCTCCCCGCCCGACTCGCACGGATTCTGCAGCTTCGGCGTCGGTGTCGATACAACTCTGACCGCCGCCCGCCTGGCGCGCTACGTGGTGGCCCAGGTGAACGACGAGATGCCGCGCACCTACGGCGACAGTTTTATTCACGTTAACAAGATCGATGCGATCGTCGAGTCCTCGCGCCCGCTCTGCGCTCTGAAGAAGCCCGAAGTTACCGAGATGCAGATCGCGATCGCACGCAACGTCGCCAGCCTGATCGAGGATGGCAGCGTGCTCCAGACCGGCATCGGCGGCATTCCCGACGCAGTGCTCCCTCTGCTCATGGACCGCAAGGACCTGGGCGTGCACAGCGAACTGGTTTCCGATGGCGTGATTCCGCTGATTGACGCCGGCGTGATTACCGGCGCCCGCAAGAATTTCAAGCCGCGGAAAATCATCCTCGGATTCGCTCTGGGCAGCAAGAATCTGTTCGACTACGTCGACAACAATCCCATCTTCGAGTTCCATCCGACGGCCTACACGAACGATCCCAGCGCTGATCGCGCGCAACGACAAGATGGTCGCGATCAACTCGGCGCTGCAGGTGGATATCACCGGGCAGGTCTGCTCCGACTCCATCGGCACGTACTTCTACAGCGGCATCGGCGGACAGGTGGACTTCCTGCGCGGGGCGTCGCGCTCGAAGGGTGGCAAGCCGATCATCGCGCTCTCCTCGACTGCGAAAGGTGGAACGATCTCGCGCATCACGCCGATGCTCGCGCCGGGAGCGGGCGTGGTGACCTCACGCGGGCTGATTCGCTACGTCGTTACCGAATACGGCGTTGCATATCTGCACGGCAAATCGATCCGCGAGCGTGCTCAGGCGCTGATTGAGATCGCGCATCCCAAGTTCCGCGAAGAACTCTACGATTACTGCGAACGCACCAAGTGGTTACAGCGCCCGCAGGTGAAAGATCCAGTTACGACGAGGTGATTATGCCAGCGCAGGCACGTGGCAACATCGCAGTCAACGTTGACGAATGCAAGGGTTGCGGGCTGTGCGTGGAATCATGTCCGCCCAAATGCCTGGAACTCACGCCCGAGCTGAGTTCCTATGGCGTGCACCCGGCGCACTACAAGGGCGAAGGCTGCACCGGATGCGGCATCTGCTTCTACTGCTGCCCCGAGCCCGGAGCCATCACAGTTTTTCGCCTGGCAGCTCCGCCCAAGCCGGCCATCGCGAAACAAGGAGACGGCCATGCGGCAACTCTGTAAAGGCAATGTCGCCATCGTGAAGGGCGCGATTCTCGCCGGCTGCCGCTCTTTCTACGGATATCCCATCACTCCCGCCAGCGAGATCGCGGAAGCTGCCGCCCTGTACATTCCGCAGGTCGGCGGTACGTTCTTGCAGGCGGAGAGCGAAGTCGCCGCCATCAACATGGTGTACGGCGCAGCTGCGTCCGGAGCGCGCGTGATGACCGCATCGTCCGGACCCGGAGTGAGCTTGATGCAGGAAGGCATGTCGTACATCGCCGGCGCCGAACTGCCCTGCGTAGTCGTCGACGTGGTTCGCGGCGGCCCGGGTCTGGGCAACATCGCACCTGAGCAGAGCGACTACTTCGCCATGGTGAAGGGCGGAGGCCACGGCAACTACCGCAACATCGTGCTGGCTCCCGCCTCCGTGCAGGAGATGGCCGACCTCACCGTGCTGGCTTTCGAACTGGCCGACAAGTACCGCAATCCGGCCGTCATTCTCGCCGACGGTTTCATCGGCCAGATGATGGAACCACTCGACCTCGAGTATCGCGACGTAGTGGCTCCCGAAAAACCGTGGGCGGTGAAGGGCACTCCCGAAACACGCAAGAACCTGGTCAGCTCGATCTTCCTCGAGCCTGACGATCTGGAAGCACATCAGCGCCACCTCGAGGACAAGTACCAGCGAGCGCAACAGGAAGAACAGCGCTGGGAGCTCTACGAAACTCGAGGACGCCGACATTCTGCTCGTCGGTTACGGCATCACTTCCCGGATTCTTGCGCTCGGCAGTCGAAGCAGCTCGCGCCGAAGGTCAACGCGTCGGGCTGTTCCGGCCGATCTCGCTCTGGCCCTTCCCGTCCGAGGCGCTTCGTAAAGCAGCCGCCAGTGTTCGACAGGTGGTAGTGGTCGAGCTGAGCAACGGACAGATGGTGGAAGACGTCCGCCTGGCTTTGAACGGCAGCGTGCCAGTCGAATTCTACGGACGCACCGGGGGCAATGTGCCGTCGGTGGAAGAAATTCAGACCGAAGTTATTGGGCGCGTAGCGAAACTGACCGAACACGAAGCACTGGCACGTTCCGGTCGATAACAGAGAGGCAATCATGTCCGACGACGCGAAGACACTGCTGGTCGAAGCCATCGCTCCTGCAAACGGTTACGAAGTGACGCACTCCAAGTCGCCCGTCTTCTACGATCGTCTACGAGCGCAAGGGCGAACTGAAGCAGCAGACGCACTACTGCCCGGGCTGCGGCCACGGCGTCGCGCACAAACTGATTGCCGAAGCAATCGAACGAACTCGGCCTGCAGGACCGAACCATCTTCGTGAGCCCGGTGGGCTGTTCCGTGTTCGCTTACTACTACTTCGACGTGGGCAACGTTCAGGCCGCGCACGGACGCGCGCCCGCCTGCGCCACCGCCATCAAGCGCACCTGCCCCGAAAAGATTGTCATCTCGTACCAAGGCGATGGCGATCTCGCCGCCATCGGCACCGCGGAAATCGTGCACGCCGCCAACCGCGGCGAACACATCACCGTCTTCTTCGTGAACAACGCGATCTACGGCATGACGGGCGGCCAGATGGCTCCGACCACGCTGGTCGGCCAGAAGAGCACCACGTCCCCCTGGGGACGCCGCCCCGTCAACGAAGGCTATCCGCTGCACATGGCGGAATTGCTTTCTACGCTCGAAGCTCCGGTGTACGTGGAGCGCGTTGCGCTGTGCGACAACAAGAACATCATGAAGGCGCGCCGCGCCGTACGCAAAGCGCTCGAGAACCAGCGCGACGGCGCCGGCTTCTCGTTCGTCGAGATTCTTTCTCCCTGTCCCACCATCTGGGGAAAGGATCCGGTCGACGCGCGCCGCTGGGTGATGGAGAAGCTCGTACCCGTGTTCCCGCTGAACGTGTTTCGCGACCGCAAAGCCGAAACTCCGACCGGCGACGACTCCGCCGCAGCGCACCGTTTCTGACGTGCTCGAAATCAGCGCCAAGGACGAAGCCGCATTCCACAAGGTCGCCGAACATCCTCATCACTTCCGCGACTACACCATCAAGGTCGCCGGCTTCGGCGGACAGGGCGTGCTGCTGCTCGGCCAGTTGCTCACCGAGATGGGCATGCGCGAAGGCCTCGACGTCAGCTGGCTTCCTTCTTATGGGCCGGAGATGCGCTCGGGCAGCGCGCATTGCCACGTGTGCCTGTCGAAAGAGCGCATTGGCTCGCCACTTATTTCACATCCCGATGTGTTGATCGCGATGAACGAGATCTCTCTGCGCAAGTTCGCGAACCAGGTCGCGCCGGGGGGATTGATTCTCTACAACCGCGACAAGCTGCCCGCGGATTTCATTCCGCCACAAGCGCGCGTGGTCTGCATCCCAGCCGCCGAGATGGCCGACAAGCTCGGCTCGATGAAAGTCACCAACATCGTGCTGATGGGTGCCCTGCTCGAAGAGACCGAGTGCCTGCTGCCCGAGACCGCCATGGGCGTGATCGAGACCAAGATCAAGAAGGTTGAACTGCTCGAGGTCAATCGCCAGGCGCTGGCCGCGGGACGGAACTTCATCGACAGTCAGGTGCGCGTGGGCGCCGTCAGCCAGCCCGACGGCTTCGCCTACTAAGCTTCGTGCGGTCGCGGACGCTCTCTGTCCACAGCTATTTCCACGCCCGGACATCCCGACCAGTCACCCGGTGCATCCCAGTAATCTTGCACATAACACGAGGGCCTCTTCGTGTGTGAGTGTTAGCTAAGTCCACGGAAATAAACACTCTAGTGTGCTCACCCTTCGTTAAGGCTGTCGTCTAACCCCTCACATTGATGCAGGTGGACCCGCAGTGGAGAAACGGAACATGAAGTGCAAGTGCAAAGCTCCATAGCGGTGACTCTGTCATACGTACGCGGAACCGGCTTGCACGTTTCGACGTACTGAACAATTGGGGGTGGTGCGCGCTTTCCGCCTCGGGACCCTCCGACGTCGGGAGTCGCGGATGCACCGGAGGATGGTGTCATGGAAATCGGCCGGATCGAGTTCACCAACAACGGAAGCAAAGGTATGCCAGGTACCAACGATCCGCATGTGGTCGAAGTGGTTCGCCAGGCTCACGAGGAATTGCGGCAGCTCATGCGCCAGCGGGCCGACGTGATGAAGCGTATTGGCACGGTTAAGCAGACCATTGTGGGTCTCGCCAATCTCTTCGGAGATGAAGTACTCAGCGAAGAACTGCTCGAACTCGTGGACCGCAAGTCCAACGGGCGCCAGCCCGGTTTCACAAAAGCTTGTCGTATGGTCCTGATGGAAGCGGAGCGTCCGCTGGGCGCCCGCGAAGTGTGTGAACTCATTCAGCAGAAGATTCCGCCCATTCTCGCGCGCCACAAGGATCCGCTCGCGTCGGTGACCACGGTGCTCAATCGTCTGGTCGAGTACGGCGAAGCGCGTACTCTGGTGCGTGAGAACGGACGCCGCGCGTGGCAGTGGATTGCCGATCCGGAGAACCCCGCGCACGTACGCCAGGGGCTTCCCCGCGCCTAGTCCTCTACAAAATACGGGATTCAAAACCGGCATGCGCTCCCGCTTTTGGTAGTCTGGGGCGCATGTCGCGTTTGCAGAGACCGGAGAGGCAACTCCTCAATAAACGGTGGACCGCGGTCATCCCGGTCAGCCTTGGCCTCTCGATCGCGTCTCTCGTCCTGTTCTCGTGGCTCGCCGACGAAGTGCTCCGCAAGCACACCGACCGGTTCGACGACACCGTACGCTCCGTCATCCACGATTACGCCTCGCCGGGGTTAACTGCCGTGATGCGCTTCGTGACGAACCTTGGCGACTGGCAGGTCATCATGACCGCGACTCTGTGCCTGTTTGCATATCTCTGGTACCGACGCGACCACACGCACATCCTGGTCGCGCTGGTCACCATGATGGGAGCCGGCATTCTGGATGCGTCGCTGAAGCTGGCCTTCCACCGCACGCGGCCGGATCCGTTCTTCGTTCCGAAGCCGAGCACGTATTCATTCCCCAGCGGCCACGCTCTGATTTCTCTTTGCTTCTACGGATTGGTGGCTGGAACTCTGGCGCATGACATGCCTGCAAAGTGGCAGCGGAGTCCTGACTTGGAGTGTGGCGACCCTGCTGGTTGCGATGATCGGCTTGTCGCGCGTGTACCTGGGCGTGCACTGGCCCAGCGACGTGATCGCCGGCTACGCCGCCGCTTTGATCTGGATGGGGGCAGTGAGAGTGCTGGCCGTGCGATCTGGAAGGAAAACGGGCAAAATCCTCGTAGAGACGAGTGCTTTGGATCGCGGTGCGAGCGGGAAGGGCACGACTTCAGTCGTGCGATCCGCGAAACGGAAAAAGGGCGCTTTAGCGCCTGAGGTGAGCTCTTCCGGCGAGCAAGCAAATGTGGACTGAAGAAGGAAACCTCAGCGGCTAAAGCCGTCCAAATCCCCTGCCTTTCGGCCCGACTGAAGTCGGGCCCTTCCCTAACACCGTTGCTCTTTTCACCATCACAACCGTGTCACGACTACGATCGAGTCACCAGCACAACCGTGCCGGGCGCGAGTACTACGCCGGCGGCAGCAACATCCCCTTCTCCAGATGCCGCGTCACGTGCGCGTATGAGGCCGCGTGTGGATCGTGCGTCACCATCACGACGGTCTTCTTGAAGTCTTCATTCAGCCGCTTCAGGATTTCGAGAACTTCGGTCGCCGAATGGCTGTCGAGATCGCCTGTCGGTTCGTCGGCCAGCAGCAAGGTCGGATCGCTCACGATCGCGCGCGCAATCGCCACGCGCTGTTCCTGTCCGCCCGAGAGTTGCTTCGGCAGATGGTGCACGCGCTCTTCCAGCCCGACCAGTTTCAAGGCTGTCATCACGTGATCGCGCCGCTGCGCGGCGTTCAGCTTCGTCAACAGCAGCGGCAGTTCGACGTTCTCGAACGCCGTCAGCACCGGAATCAGGTTGAACGTCTGGAACACGTACCCGACGTGCTCGTTCCGCCAGCGCGCCGACTGACTGTCGTTAAACCGGAAAATGTTCTCGCCCATCACCAGCAGTTCGCCCGAGGTCGGCCGGTCGATGGCCGCGATCATGTTCAGCAGCGTGGTCTTGCCCGAGCCCGACGGGCCCATCAGCGCGAGGAATTCGCCCTGCGCGATGTCGATTGAAACGTTGTCGAGCGCGGTCACCGCGAACGCGTCGCGCTTGAAGACCTTGTTGACGTTGCGGGCCTGCACGACTTTGGTGCCGGTCGCGATCTTAGGGGTGGTCATCGTACTCATGAGGACTGTCCTTTGATTCGGATGGATTCGCCGTCTTTCAGTTTCTCCGGCGGATTACTGATCACGTTTTCGCCGTTGATCGGGCCGTCGACCAGGTAGCCGTTGTTGCGCTGCTCGAGGATTTTTACCGTCTTCATCACTGCTTTGCCGTTCAGCACGATGAAGACGACCTTCTTGCCGTCGCGGTCGCGTACCGCGGTGGAAGGCACAACCGCGCCGCCCCCTTGCGGATTGCCGCCCTTGTTGTCGTCGGCCAGGAACTTCACCGTCGCGTTCATGTCGGGCCGCAGGTGCTCATCGGGATTCTCGACCTGCAACTTCGTCTGCACGGTGGCCTTCTGGCGATTGGCTTCGGGTGACATCTCGGCGATCACCCCGTTCCACTTGAGACCTGGAAACGCATCAACGGTCACGATGCCCCTCTGTTTGGGCTTGAGCCGCGCGAAATCGTTCTGCGCGATGTCGAGTTCGACCTGCAGATCCGAAAGATCAGCCAGCGCTACCACCGATCCTTGCGGTCCGCCCTCGGCGGTACTCGCAAATTGGGCGGTGAGTAACTCGCCCTTCTCCACCTTGCGTTCCAGGATGGTTCCGGTCACCGGCGCATGGATCGTGGTGGCATCTAGTTGCGATTTGGCGTAAGCGGCCGTGCCCTCCGCCTGCATGAGCGCGCCTTTCGCACGCCCGATTTCTTCAGCGCGTGGCCCCAACTTTGAAAGGGTAAGACTTTGCTGCAGCGAATTGGCGCGCTGCTGGTCGGCTTCGTATTTCGCGGTCGCGTCGTCGAGCGCCTGTTTCGATACAACTCCCTGCCCGAACAATTCCTTGGTGCGGTCGAGCGTGACCTTGTCGTTGGCCGCAGTAGCGTGCGCTTCGTCGAGGTTGTGCTGGGCCTGCTGCACTTCTTCCGGCCGCGACCCGTTCTGCAATTCCATCAAGTACGCCTTGGCATTTTCGACCGCGCCTGATGCCTGCAGGTACTGCGCCCGGAACTCGTCGTCTTCCAGGCGGACGAGCACCTGGCCTTCCTTCACCTTGTCGCCCTTCTCGACACCGATCCACTTCACGCGGCCCGGTGACCTTCGAGTTCACATTGATCTTGTGATGCGCCACGATGTAGCCGCTCGCTGAGAGCACGACGCCGCCCGAGTCGCCGCCGCCTTCTGCCACGGCGCGCACCACTTCGACTTCCGGCGCCGCGGGCGAGAAAATGCGGTAGGCCAGCGCGATCAGGCCGAGCAACACCACCACGCCGATCCCGCCCAGGATGTAACGGGACGACCACTTCGGCGGCTCGCCCTCGGAGCCGGGGGCCGAGCGGTCAATGCGCAGGCTCTGCAAGTCTTGATGTTTGGTATCGATCGACATTCCGTTTTCAGATGTACTTCAGTCGTTGGTCGTTTGGCAACCGCATCAAGCGTCCCTCGTCGGGGGCGCGAACCGTCCAAACTTCGCTTGCGGCGGCGTTCCACTCTACCCGCGCAACGCCGTCAGAATATTCTGTCGCGCCGCATGCCATGCGGGAGCCAGTCCCCCGAAAAATCCCATGACAGCGCAAAGATGACCGTGGCCAGAATCGACCGCGGTGTCATGCGCAAGGCGAACACCACCTCGCTGAACGTCACCTGGTTTGACGTTCCCGTCGTCATGCCGTTGAAGGGCAGCATGAGTAACAATCCCGACAACCGCGCCCAGCAGCGACAGCACCAGCGACTCGAACACAAACGACGTCAGGATGCTCGGCCTGCTGAAGCCGATCACACGCAGGGTCGCGATTTCGCGGCTGCGATACGCGACCGCCGCATACATCGTATTCATGGCCGCGAAGATCGAACCGATTCCCATGATGAACCCCACCACCTAACCAACGATCTTGATGGGACCGCCGGAACTGGTCTGCTTGGCGTAAGTAGTCGGTCTCCAGCATGCCATCGAGTTTCAACCGCTGATCATCGAACTGACGGCGTTCTTCAGGGCTCAGCCGGCCGCTGGATCCGTCGCACGCAGATATGCCGATGCAAACGCGCCCTGGCGATCGAAATCCGATGCCATCTGGTTCACGTCGCCCCAGACTTCCGACTCGTACGCGCTACCGCCCGCGTCGAAGATGCCCACCACTTTCCACGGACCCTTGCCGAACTGCAATCGTGTCGCCGACGTTGGAGTTGGAGAAGCGCTTGCTGAATCGACGAACTGACCACGACCTCACGCTGTCCAGGAGAAAACCAGCGGCCGTCGACCAGTTTCACTCTTGGCTTGTCGGCAGGTAACTGGCGCATCTCGAGTCCGTCCGGCATCATGCCGCGCACGGTGACATTCACTTCACCGGTGCCGTCTTTGCGCGGCAGCACAATGACTACCACCCATTCGCCCGACGCCATCGGCTCGCCTGGCTGTCTTTGGCGACTCCCGGGAGGTTCTTCAGCGTTGGGAAAGAGGTTCGCGTCGAAGCCACCCGACAGTTCTGCGTTCGATCCCTTGCGCAGCACCAGCACGTTCAGCGGGTCGCCGCTGGTGACGAATGCCTGCTTCAATCCCGCCAGCAGCGCCATCAGGAAGACGACGGTCGTGACGGTCAGCGCGATGCCCAGCGCCGTCATGATGGTCAGGCCCTTGCGCAGCTTCAGATTGCGGATGTTGTAGCTGATGGGGATCGCCATATTTGAAGCTCCGCTACCCGATGTGGCGCAGGCCCTCCACGATATCGACGCGCGAAGCGTTGTAAGACGGCAGCATGGACGCGACGAACCCGACCAGGCCTCGCCAGACACGAGCGCCAGGAGTCATGGTCGACCGACTCACCTGCATGGAAGCCCAGGAAGAAGGCCGACCTGCGGGTTGTGGCCAACGCATGCACATGAGTCCGACTCCCACCAGCCCACGCCGATCAGTCCGGCGATCGACCGCAACGATGACGGCTTCGCCGACAAACAACGCCAGCACGGTTTTGCGCGTGAAACCGAGCGTCTTCAGCACAGCGACTTCGCGCGTTCGCTCGCGAATAGACATCGCCATAGTGTTCGCTGACACCAGCAGCGTGGCAAACACCACTGCGCCGCAGAT
Organism: uncultured Acidobacteriota bacterium; assembly: GCA_963745435.1. Taxonomy (GTDB): domain Bacteria; phylum Acidobacteriota; class Terriglobia; order Terriglobales; family Acidobacteriaceae; genus Gp1-AA133. The sequence continues at coordinate 559,635 of CAVUXK010000021.1, forward strand.
GCTCAGGATGAACGCCTTCACGTTGCCCAGCATGGCTACGAAGTCGAGGCCGAACGCCTTCTCGCTTTCGGTCTTGGTCTGCTGCGGAGAGTTGTGGAACATGTCATCGATCGCGGTCGCAACCTTCGGAACATCGCGCTGGGGAGTCCGCCAGGATGCCGAACGTGCCGCTTTGATCTTTAAAATCGGCAACGGACTTCTTCGAGATACTTTGCGGTCGAAATATATCGACTTCGTCTGGCTCGGCGCCTTAAAGATGCCGCGAATCGTAAGTTCCAGTTCGCATCCCAGATCGTTCGCCGATAAAACGATGCGGTCGCCGATCTTCCACCCGAACTTCTTCGCCAAGCTCGCTGTCGACCACCGCGCCGGCACGATCGTGTTGCCACGACTGTCGAGTTGGTCAGGCGGAATCTTAAAGTCGGTGTACACCTTGAAGAATTCCTGCGGATCAGTGGCGAATTGCGCGAAGAAATGCTCGGGCTTGTCGTCGAGTATTTCCCGCCGAACCACTGCGTGGGCACGACTTCCTTCACGCCGGGCACGGTCTTGCATTTTCTGCGTCGTAATATATCGGAAGCGAGAACGTCAGCGACACACGATGCCGAGTAATCAACCGCTGGGTCGACTGCTCGCTGCCGCTGTCGATGTAAAACGCGCGCCAGATCGTCATCATGAACGTGAGCAGCGCCAGGGAAAGAGCAATGCTCACCATGGTCAGCGCCGTGCGGCGCTTGTTGCGGAATGCACTTTTAGTGACAAAGCTGCTTAGGGTCATGAAGAAACTCCTGAAGACCTAAGTGAGACGTTCTGAACCCGGGAAGGCGCGCCTTCGGGCGGCGCCACAAAATTCATCGTGTCAACTGTGCGTACTAGCATAGAACACGCACGGGTAACCGACAACTCGCACGCCGCAAAATCGTTCAGGAAAATCCGTGCTAGTGGAAAACTTTCTACGATTTCCCATGCGCAATCATCTTCCACGCCGGAGCATGCGACTTCCAGTGGACTGTGTCACTGCTCGTGCATGACAAATGTCATTCCGACACCTCAACAGCCATGTGTTTATATGAGAACGCGTAGAATCGTAGGACCTTTGCACATTAAACGTACGCTGAAGGCATCACACGCCGTCGCTGCTGCAAATCCATGATGACTCGTATCCGCACCCTCAAACCGAATGTCAACCGCGAGCAGGCTATGGAGCAGTTTTCTGGAAGGGGAGCCTCAAAGCTTTTCCGCAATGGCTTCTTCGGGCCGCTACGCAGCGTGGCGGAGTTCTATGTTCCCTTCAGACTCTTTCGCGCACGCGTTGTGAATGGCGGCGCGACCGATGAAAACCTGGTCGCTCTTGATGCCGTCACGGGCACTCTCGACCTGTTCAAGTTCGACCATGTGCCCGACGACTCCGAGACAATGCACATCGAGACCAGAAACTGCGCCGCGCCCGGACTCGAAAATGACCGCGCAATCGAGTTGCTGGTCGCCAAGTTGCGGCGCGTCCTTTACAGCCGAGGATTTTTTCGGATGCGTGATCTCTCGATCACCGCTACGCCGCTCGACGATGAACTCTTCGTTCCTTACTGGCTGGGCTTTCGTGGGTCCGGCAACGACGCACGGGTCGCGGTGATCGACGCCGTGCGGCGCCGTCCCGAAGGGGCCAAGCTGCGCCGACTGGTCGAGAACTGGATCGCGTCCCGCCAATAAAGGAAGGGCCTGCAGAACTGCCTTTTCTCTGCCCCACGCCAACCCCGCGTTTTCCGAGTACTTTCGTAACTCGAAAGTCACCGCAACCTGAAAGTATTCTTGATGTTATCCGCCCCCAGACTGTGCGGCGCCCGGTTCAATCCGAGTCGCGAGTCAGGGCTTTGCCCGGATGAGGCTATAGGAAATGTCTACGAAAATAGGCCGCTTCGAAATTCTCGGGGAACTAGCTAGGTCTGAGTCCAGTTGCGTCTATAAGGCGAGCGATCCGGAGTCGGGACAAACGCTCGCGTTGAAGACCTACAAGCTCGAAGCTTTCGGCGAGCATGCCGAGAGCATCATGCAGCGTGTTCTTGAAGAAGCGGAGACGACCAAAGAGCTCAGCAGCCCGAACCTCACGCTGGTCTATGGCGCGGGAGAAATCGACGGCTTGTTCTGCGCTGCGATGGAGTACATCCAGGGCAACAGCATCGCCACTATGCTGGCGCGCAAAGAAGGATTTTCGATCTGGGACCTGCTGGACATCAGCCGGCAGGTTTGCCAGGGCCTCGATCATGCGCATGAGCACAACGTTTTTCACTGCAGCATCGAGCCCTCCAAGGTGATGGTGACTTGGGACGGCACGGTAAAGATTTTGAGCTTCGGCATTTCGAGCACCGGCTGGGTGGCCGCGACTGCAACCGGCACTCCGCAACCGGTCCTGCACTACATGTCACCCGAGCAGATTCAGGGCGAAGGTCTGGACGCGCGATCGAACCTGTTCAGCTGGGGCGCAATCCTGTACGAGATGGTGACCGACCAGAAAGCATTCGATGGGGCGGATGCCGACGAGGTTCGGAGCAAGATCGTCAACGAGATGCCGGTTCCTCCGGCACTCGTGAACCCGAAGATCAATTCGGTGGCGAGCGAAGTCATCATGAAGGCGCTCGCAAAGGATCCCGCGCAACGTTACCAGAGCGGTCGCGAATTGGCGGCGGACCTGGAAAAGTGCCGCGAAGCTACCGGCAAAAACGCCAAGAAGGCCGACGCGCCCAAGGCAACCGTCGTTCCCGACGCGATGAAGGCCTCGGCGTCGACGAAATTTGCCGCGGCTCCGAAAGCTCCGTCCGCGTCGCAAGTCGAAGTCCGACCTGCGGAAGTGCGTTTCAACGAATCCGCACCTTCTCTATCCAGCGAACTGGAGACTTCCTGGACACCGGCCGAACCGCCGACAGTTCCGAAGAAAGCGGCCGCCGCGGCCGCAGGCTGGAACTCCACGGGAAATCCCGCGAAGGCTCCCACGCTCGATCCCAGCGCGCAGTTTGTTACGTCGGACGTGAAGGCGTCGATGGATGCAATCACGAACAGCGGCGCGAGCATGTCGGCTGCGGTAGTGGATGAACCCACTAGCGAGAAGCCGAGGATTGCTGTCGATCCGATGATGGCGGAAGGAGCCGTCGCGGGCACCAAAGGCGTCAGCTTCTCCGAGATGGACGAACTGCCTCCGCTTAAAGAGGTTTACGTCGCGCCTCCTCCGGCACACAAGCCGGAAACCGAGGAAGCGGCCGAGCCGTTACCGTCGATCATTCTGCGCCGCACCGAGCCCGAGAAGCCGAAGATTCAGCCACGTGAAGTCGCGCAGAAAGCCATCAAGGAAATCAAAGGCGTTCCGCCACAGCTGATGATGTATTCGATTTCTGCAGCCGTGGCCTTGATCCTGATCGTCGGCGCCTACATTTTCTATCGCTCCATGTCGCAGAGCACCGACGAAGAGGGACGCGTGCCCGCTGCTGCGGCGGCTCCAGCGAAACCGCAGGCCCCCGTGGAGCAAGTCGCTCCTGCGCCAGCGCCCGAACCCGCGCAGGCCGTAACGCAAGCCGCCGCGCCTGTAGAGCCCGAGCCTGAGCCGACCCGGACCAAGGGAGCCGCAGCAGCTCGCGGACGCAACGCCAAGAAGAAATCTTCCGCGCCCGCGCCAATCGCTGCCGTGCCCGGTCAGCTCTCGATCGACTCCACACCCGCAGGTGCGCAGCTCGAAATCGATGGACGCACTGATCCCAACTGGGTAACCCCGTATACGCTGGCCGGATTGAATCCCGGGCAACACACCGTTACGGTCAGCAAATCGGGATTCACTCCGGAAACGCGAACCGTGGATGTGGTTTCGGCGAACAAAGCATCCTTGGTCGTGCACCTTGCTTCACTCAACGCGACCATCACCGTGTCGTCTGATCCGACGGGCGCCGCGATCTTCGTCGATAGCAAAGACACATTGCGCGTAACCCCGTCGGTCATCACATTGGAGAAGGGTATTCACACCATTCTGGTGCGCAAGCCCGGCTTCCTCGACGAAACCAGCTCCGCTTCAGGCCAGCCGGGCCAGCAGCTTCACTTTAATGCAACGCTTCGCGCGCTCGGCAACGTCGACGACATCAAGACGGTCGGCAAGTTCAAGAAGCTGTTCGGCGGAAGCGGCTCGCAGGCCGGCATGGGCAAGGTCAGCATCAAGACCAATCCCAAGGGCGCGCAAGTCGCCGTCAACCGCCGCATGCTCGACAAAGGATCACCCGTCGACTTCGTGTTGAGCCCGGGTAACTATGTCGTCGACATCACACTCACGGGTTACAAGCCGGTGCAGAAGGTCATCACGATCGAGCAAGGCGGAAGCCTCGGCATCGACGAGACGCTGCAACCGGAGTGAGACTAGTCGTTAGTCGCTAGTCACTAGTGGCTGCTCAGAACCCAACGTGGACAGCTCTGCGACCAGCTTGACTTGAGACTGGCGACTACCCATTCACAAGCTGCATCATGTGCTCGGGGTAGCGTTCGCCGGCGGCCGCGCCTGAGGGAAAGACTTCCTCGATGCGCCGGATGTCCTCAGGCGTCAGGCGTACGTTCACGGCGCCGACGTTGTCCTCGAGATACTTACGGCGCTTGGTGCCGGGGATAGGCACGATGTCTTCGCCTTGCGCCAGCACCCACGCAAGGGCGAGTTGCGAAGGCGTGCAGACTTTTTCGGCCGCGATCTGTTCCACGCGGTTCACCAGATCGAGATTCTTCTGAAAGTTGTCACCCTGAAAACGCGGCGAGAAGCGGCGGTAGTCATCGGCCGGCAGATCGTCGAAGCGCTTGAACTGTCCCGTCAAGAAGCCGCGGCCCAACGGGCTGTAAGCAACGAAGCCGATACCCAGTTCACGGCACGTCGCAAGAACCTCCCTTTCCGGATCACGCGTCCAGAGTGAGTACTCTGTTTGCAGCGCGGTGATCTTGTGCACCTTGGCGGCGCGGCGCAGCGTCTGCGGGCCGGCTTCGGACAATCCGATGTGCCGGATCTTCCCCACTTTCACCAACTCCGCCATCGCTCCCACGGTTTCTTCGATGGGCGTAGTCGGATCGACGCGATGCTGATAGTACAGGTCGATAGAGTCGACTCCGAGCCGTCGCAGGCTGGCGTCGCAGGAGGATCGCACGTAGTCGAGCTTTGCCGTTGACGCCACGCACATTGGGATTGGCCGGGTCGCGCACGATGCCGAACTTCGTCGCGAGCACGAACTGGTCGCGCTTGCCCTTGATGGCCTTGCCGACGAGTTCTTCATTCTTGTGCGGACCGTAGACATCGGCAGTGTCGAGAAAGCTGACACCGAGTTCGAGGGCGCGATGAATGGTAGCGATCGATTCGTTGTCGTCACGTCCCCCGTAAAACTCTGACATGCCCATGCAGCCGAGTCCAAGAACGGAAACTTTCAGGCCGCTGCGGCCCAGTTCGCGTGTTTGCATGAAAACCTCCGTAGGAGAAAAGCCAGAAAAGAGGAAGGCGCGCCAATCGTACCTACGCCCTGAACGATTGCGAGAACGTACGTTTACTCTGATGCTGCCCGAGTGGGTGACGACGCGGGGAAAACGTCGAACCAGTGGACCTCGGTCCCGCCGTGTGTCGAGCCGAGTACAGAGGTCCTTCGCTTCGCTCAGGATGACAATCGCTGAGGTTGATTTTGCTTATTCGCGATAATGCGCACTACTGCGGCACGATCGGCGCGTTGGTTGCCAGGTCGCGGCGGCGAAACTCTTCGAGCACAGGCAATCCCTGCAGGCCGCCGTAGATGCGGAACAGCGCGTACGCGTGGAAGGCTACGCTGAGGAAGTCTTTGAAGGGAACGAGAATCAAGCCGTCTACCGCGTAGAGTCCCATCCCAACCAGGAATGCCCACTTTTCGCCGCGCCGCGCGAAATGCCAAAACATCAAGAAGACGCCCGCGATGAACAGGTTCACGACCAGGCCAAGAGCTGATCCGGTCGTTCCACCCTCGCGGCCAACGGCGTCGACGATTTCGGTGACGCCCAGCCCGAAGATGAAATGGAAGCCCGTTCCGCTCATCGACAGAACGGAATTCAGAATAGAAAGCCCGGCGATCGCAAGAAACCAGCCTGCGGCATTTTTCACGATCTGTTCCGCGCGCAACTTCTGCTCGATCGAAGCCGCGGAGGGATTCACACCGGTCGTGCCGAAGTCACCTGTGGCCATGCGGGATACCTCAGCTTGGGGGATAGAGGGACGAGCGCCCCTGATTTCGCGGCGACAGTATCACAGCATTTGCGCAGAACCAATGGGATTTTAGGTCACTTGGTTGACGTTTTTGGACCGCAGGGATCACAAAATCCGGATCACAGGTTTCGTAGATGGTCGAACGTCGCCGATGTGAGCGGCGGAAAGACCGATCTCGCGGAGTTGCGCAACCAGGTCGTGCGCGACCTCTGCGGAAACGGAAATCAGAAGTCCTCCTGCGGTCTGCGGATCGAATAAAAGCGTCCGTAAGTCGGATGAAACTTCGGCCGCATATTCCACCAGGCACTCCGCAAAATCGCGATTGGCATTAAGTCCGCCGGGGACGTGCCCAGCGCGCACACATTCGAGGGCGCCCGGCAGGACTGGAACACTCGCGGAGCGCAACTCGAGCGACACTTTGCTCGCCAAAGCTAGCTCGCGCGCGTGCCCGATCAGACCGAAGCCGGTCACGTCCGTCATCGCATGTACCGGATAATTTTTGCGCGCGAGCATCTCGGCGGCACTCTTATTCAGAGTTGTCATGGAAGCGGTCGCTGCTTCTACCCAGGCGTTCTCCGCTCTCTGTTTCTTGATGGCGGTCGAGATCACGCCTGTACCGATGGCCTTGGTCAGGACGAGCGCATCGCCCGGCTGGGCTCCGCCATTGGTCAAGACCTTCTCGGGATGAATCAACCCGGTGACCGAATACCCGAACTTCGTTTCTTCGTCGCGGATGCTGTGGCCGCCGATCACGGTGCATCCAGCTTCCATCATTTTCGAAAGCCCGCCGGCCAGAATGCGCTCGAGGATCGCGAGATCGGCCTTCTCGGGAAAGCACACCAGCGCGAGCGCAGTGAGCGGGCGACCGCCCATGGCATACACATCGCTGAGCGAGTTGGTGGCGGCGATCTGTCCGAAGGTGTAGGGATCGTCGACGATGGGCGTGAAGAAGTCGACGGTCTGGACCAAAGCCTGGTTGGGTGCGATTTGATACACGCCGGCGTCGTCGGCATGATCGAAGCCGACCAGCACATTCGGGTCGTGTTGCCGGGCTAATTTCCCAAGCACCGAGTCCAGCGCCGCCGGACTAAGCTTGGACGCTCAACCCGCAGCTTTCACCGACTCGGTGAGGCGAAATGGTTTGGTTTCGGACACGAGGGACATTGTATGCGAGGGGTCTGGTGGAGTGTTCGCGAGCCACGGGAGTGAACTCGAACTGCCTCCTCACCACCGAGACACAGAGGCACAGAGAAAACCGCTCGGGCTTAAGAAGGCTGTCATCTCGAGCACAGTGAGGCGTTAGCTGAACGTCGCGGTTGCCGGGGATCGGCAATGGGGAAGAGGTGCTTTCCCACCGCAGCTGCAAAGGCGACTTCATGCAGGGACGGTAGCGACTACTTCACCGTTACATCCGTCACCTTGATTTCCGGGTATTCATGATTCCACTGTGCGGAGATGCCTTCGAAGGTCAGGCGGAAGGGCTTGCTCTGGCCGGGAGCAAGAGGTGACAGGCCCAAGATCGACTGCTTCCGGATAAGGACCGCTGGTACGCAGAACGCGAACGTTCATCGACTCCCGCTGCGCGAGCTGCCCCATCGAATCTCTGAATGTCACTTCGGCCACCACGTGCGTGACGGTCTGGTTGCCAGCATTGGCGATGTTGCCGTCGATGTAGGAGACCGTGGCACCGACGAAGTTTTCTGCAGCGCTCATCTTAAGATCGGAAATTTTTATATTGGCCGAGTAGGCGGGCGGCCCCGACGGGGCCCTCTGCTGCGTGCGGGAGATGGCGAAAAGCACTCCAACGATGACGACAACAATCCCGATGGCTATCCCGATCGCTCGCCAGTTCGTTTCGCGCTCGTCAGCGCCCAGCGTCGGCTGGATGAGTCCGCCCATGGGAGAATTGTACTATTCGGTGTGCTTTCGATGCCTTACCCAAGAGACACAGAGAACGGTGGGTTGTGTCGTGAAGAAGCCTTACTCTCCGCCCACAGTCAGCCCATCGATGCGTAACGTCGGCGACGCCACCGACCCACGGAACTCCAGATCGTTCGCGATCTCGGAGATGTGCAGGAACATGTCTTTCAAATTGCCTGCGACCGTGATCTCTTCCACGGGGTACGTCAGTTCTCCGCCGGAAATCCAGAGGCCCGATGCGCCGCGCGAGTAGTCGCCCGTCACCAGGTTCGCGCCATGGCCGAGGAATTCGGTGACGTAGAGGCCTTCTTTCACGTCAGCGATCAACTCTTTCGGTGTCTTCTTTCCGGGCTGCAGGAAGTAGTTGCCCGGGCCGATGCCCGGCGTGCCCGCGAGGCCGCGCGATGCGTTCGCGGTGGTTTCGAGTCCAAGCTTCTTCGCCGTATACGTGTTCAGCAGGTACGACTTGAGCACTCCGCTTTCAATGACCAATTTGCGGCGCGTGGGGATGCCTTCGCCGTCGAACGGGCTTGTGCCGAAGCCGCCCGGGATCGTGCCATCGTCGACCACGGTGACGTTATCGCCTGCGATCTTCTGGCCGAGTTTCCCCGCGAGGAATGAGGCGCCGCGATAGACCGAGTCGCCATTCACGCCTTCGAAAATATGTTCGAGGATAGAGGCAGCAACCATCGGATCGAAAATGATGGGGACCTGTGCGGTCTTCGCCTTGCGCGCGCCCAGGCGGCGAATGGTGCGCTCGGCCGCGATGCGGCCCACCTGCTCAGCGGGATCGAGCCGTCCAAGATTGCGCGCAACCGAGAACCAGTAGTCGCGCTGCATGGCGCCCTTGTCGTCTTGCGCAATGGGAATTGCGGCGACCGAGCAGTAAGAGCGGCGGTACTCGCCCACAAACCCGTGAGAGTTGGCGAGCACCTTACGTCCAGTGGCCGCGTCGAACGAGCCGCCTTCGGAGTTCTTGATGCGCGGATCGAAGTCGAGCGCGGCCTTCTCCGCGCGCCGCGCGTAATCGATGCGCTCGGCACCGGGCAGCGAGTAAACGTCTTCGTGGTACAGATCGAGGTCGCCCTTGAGTGAGCCCAGTTGGCTGGCGTCGGGAATTCCGCCGAAGGGATCTTCAGACGTGATCTTGGCCAGTTCGAGCGCGGACTTCAGCATGCGATCGAGGTCCTGCGCGCGAAAAGTCGCTCGAATAGGTGCTGGCCGCGCGCTTTCCGAAGAACACGCGGATGCCGACGGCGCGCGACCCGGATTCTTTCAGCGTCTCGACTTGTCCAAGGCGGACGGTGGTGGAGAACTCGTCGCCTTCGCGGACCACGGCTTCCGCGGCGGACGCGCCGCCTGCCATGGCGCGCGCGACGAGATCCTGGGCGACTTCGCGCAGGTCGGTTTCGAGTTTCGGGTTTCGAGTTTCAGGTTTCGATGCGACTTGAGTTTCAGACATGATCAGAATTCTTTTTCACCACAGAGGACTGAGAGCTCAGCGAGTCTGACCCAGGATTATCGCCGAACCCGGCTTGCTCAAAGCTCAGCGGCTCGAAGCTAGTAGCTTCTTTTACTGCATGAAACTTCCCGGATCCTTCTTCGCCGTACCACCTACGGTCAGCCGATCGATTTTGATCGTCGGAATGCCCACGCCGACGGGCACCGCCTGGCCGTCTTTGCCGCAGGTGCCGACGCCTTCGTCGAGTTGCAGATCGTGCCCGACCATCGAGACGCGTGTCAGTACGTCGGGGCCGTTGCCAATCAGCGTAGCGCCCTTGATCGGAGCGGTGATCTTGCCGTCTTCGATCATGTAGGCTTCCGACGCACCGAACACAAATTTCCCGTTGGTGATGTCGACTTGCCCGCCACCGAAGTTCACCGCGTATACGCCGTACTTCACGGAGCGAATAATGTCTTCGGGACTGTCCTGCCCCGCCAGCATGTAGGTGTTCGTCATGCGCGGCATGGGAATGTGCTCGTAGCTTTCGCGCCGCCCGTTGCCGGTGTCGGCGATGCCCATCAGCTTTGACGAGAGCTTGTCGCTCAGGTAGCCCTTGAGGATGCCGTTCTCGATGAGCACGGTTTCCTGCGTGGGCTGGCCTTCGTCGTCCACGTTGAGCGAACCGCGACGCCAGGGCATGGTGCCGTTGTCGACGATCGTGCACTTGTCGCTGGCCACGCGCTGTCCGAGCAGTCCTGCAAAGGCCGATGTCTTCTTGCGATTGAAATCGGCCTCCAGCCCGTGACCGACCGCTTCGTGCAACAGCACTCCCGGCCATCCCGGACCGAGCACGACTTCCATGTCGCCCGCGGGCGCTTCGCGCGCATCGAGTTGCAGGATCGCCTGGCGCGCCGCTTCTTTCGCAAAGTGCTCGGGCGTTTTCTCTCCGAAGAAGAAATCGAGCGCAACGCGTCCGCCACCGCCCGAACTTCCGCGACCGGACAACTGGTCGCTCTTGGCGATGCACGAGGCGTTCAAGCGTGCGAGCGGTTGGGAATCTTCGGCAAAGGTGCCGTCGGAAGTCACGACCAGAATGTTGCGCAACTCGTCGGCGTAGCTGGCGCGAACTTCTTTGATGCGCGGATCGTACGCGCGAGCCGCCGCGTCGATGCGCATCACCAGCTCAACCTTGGCGGTGATCTCCGCATCCACCGAAGGCAGCGTAACCGGATACAAGACTGCGCGCCGGCTTCTGCTGGAAGCCAACCACCGGCGTCTTCGCCGGGCCCGAGGCGATCAGGGCCGCGGTGCGCGCGGCGTGCAGGATGCGCTCGGGCGAAAGGTCGTCGGTGTAGGCGTAGCCGGTGCGTTCGCCGGAGACCACGCGGATGCCGCAGCCCGCGGAAATCCCCTGCGACGCCGACTTCACCATTGACTCGTCCACCATCAACGAGGTGGAGGAAAGGTACTCAAAATAAAGGTCTGCGTAGTCGCCACCCGCGGATAGCGCCGCCGCCAGATAGCGCGGCAGGTCCTGCTGGGTGAGCCCGTAGTGCTTAAAAAAGAAATTTTCCTGATTCACGATGATTAGATGCCTCGGACCCGGATGGCGACTCCGGAGGGGTTTTCGGCCGGTTACTTATTATCCCACACCCGCCAAGCGGTTCTGATCATGTTCAGAGGTCACAGACGCAGACCCGCGGCTGCTGAAAAAATGGCCCCATGACTGCCGAGAACCTGGCCCGCGTGCTGGAAGAATTCCTGGGCGGCTCGCGCCACGCAGTGGTAGTCGAGGACGGCGCCCGGATCTTTGACTTGAACGAATCGAAGTACTCAGTATCGGGTGACTACAACAAGTGCCTGCTGCATCTATGGTCGGCAGAACGGAACGTGGTGCGCCGGATTCTGGACAGCGAGGTCCGCAATGGCAATCTCCGCCTCATGGTGCAGAAGCTAGGCCAGTCGCGCCCGTCAAAGTTGGAGATCTGCAAGGGGCACGATCACCGCACTCCCACGGCTCGAAGGGCGTCGCGGGCAATTTATCAAGTCCACTTGCGAAGGGCGATCGAGCGGCATTTCCCCGATTTCACCCTCACGAAGCTCAGCAACGCGATGGATCTGGAGCGTTCATTCGGCCCCATCTATGCACGCGGTGTCATGAAGCAAGCGCGGACCGCGTTCGGCGTGCTCGGCGTAAACCAGCACGAGACGCAGAGCTCCATCGATGCAGCGCTGACGTTCGCCATCCTGTGGCTCGACACCTGCCGGAATTCCGAAGACCATCGTGTGCTGGTGGAAGGCGTGAAGATCTTCGTTCCGGCCGGAACGTCGGCGCTGACATGCGAACGCATGGCTCATCTAGATTCGGGTGCCGCCAAGTGGCAGCTCTACGAGTTTGACGAACGACACGACGAGTTGACCGCGATCGATTTTAAGGATCGCGGCAATATTGCGACACGCCTGGTGCGCTGTCCGGACGAGGGCGCCGTGCTCGATCGGTTCGCCGAATCGGTCCATCGCGTACTCAGCCTGCTTGCCGGAAACGTGAAGTTGCCGTGCTGTCGACCGCGGAGGTCGCGTTCCGCTGGCGCGGCCTCGAGTTCGCGCGGGCGCGACTGGCGCACGAAGTCGGGTCATTTCGACCTGGACAGGAAATCGTCTTCGGGATCGGGGCAGAGGAACGTGTGCTCGAAGAGCGGTCGAGCGCGGATTTCGCCGCCTTGGTACAACGCCTGCGGTTGACGCGCGGCCCGCACGGGGCACGGCATCAGCCGCTGTGGCGGCTGCATCCGGAGCGCTGGCTCGAGTCGCTGGTGCTGCATGATGTCCGGGCGCTTGACGAGCGGCTCGAGGGCGGGTGTCTCTATTCGCAGGTCCCGGCGTTCTCGGCTTCGGATCGCGCCATGCTCGACGTGCTCGCCACCACGCACGATCGCCGGCTGGCCGTGGTCGAGTTGAAAGCGGACGAGGACATCCACTTACCGCTGCAGGGACTCGACTATTGGTCGCGTGTGCAGTGGCATCACGCGCGTGGGGAGTTCACCCAGTACGGATATTTTCCCGGCCGGGAGTTATCTGCGGAGAATCCACTGCTGCTGCTGGTTGCACCCACGCTTCACATCCATCCCGCAACTGATACGGTGCTGCGCTATGTGGATCCCGGAATCGATTGGACGCTGATCGGGATTGATGAGCGCTGGAGGGATCGGGTGCGCGTGATATTCCGCAAACGGCCAACGAGCGGAGTGCGGTCACTCACACCTACGGTCGGCGTCGCCTAACCGTTATCTAGAGTCCCGCACACGAGTGCGCGCCACACAACCTAGTCATTCCAAGTCCCGAGCAGTCGACGCAGCGTCACGAACTGCCCCAAATGGTAGGCATTGTGGTCGGCGAGCAGCAGGGCTTCACGCAACACTGTCTGGCCGTCGCCCCAGGGCAGGGGTGCATACAAGTCGGTCTTCGGATTTGTGACCAGGGCCTCCAGGGCCTTCAAGTCCTTGCGGAAGTCGGCGATGCTCTTTGTCCAGGCAGCCGGAGTCGGTGGAGCGTCAGTCTTCGGCCAGTAGCCATCCGGCCACTTCGGCGATTTGTGCTTCGAATTACGGCTGAACTCCAGGATGTCGCGTTGTGCAATGCGCATGTGCTCGAGCAGCATCCAGGCGGTGTGCGGGAAGTTTGGCGCCTTCTGGCCACGCAGCTTCGCTGGAAAATTCTTGATCGCATCTTCGAACATGGCGTGTGCGCCGCCTTCCTTCAGCATGTAGAGCAGATGCTGGCGCAGTGCTTTGTCAGGATTGGTCTTCATGGGCCCTCGCTATCGGAATTCTGGCTAATCGGGGACGGCTCCGCTCGGAGCATGCGGGATCTCGGGAGCCTCTCCTCGATAGACGCGGGAAATGCCCCGAACGATTCGCCGCATGGGCAGAGAATTCTTTTCGTCGGCGAGGAAGATTTCTCCCGCCCGCGTGCCGCGGTAGTACCAGCGGCGCAGGATCGCCAGATGCTCCATGTTTTCGAGGGCGGTGGCGGCTGGGGGATGCGCGATGGCATCGAGCGCGAGTTGCACCCTCGACTCCATCGACTGCGACTTGGTGTGTTCGGGCGGTGAAATGGAGAACAGGGCCGGACCCGCGATGCAGCCCCTGTCGATCCGGAACAGCGCCATGCAGTTTTCTTCCGACGAGCGCTGCACGATCACTCCGGCCAGGCGGTCGATGCGTTGCACCACTTCAGGCAGTTGGGCGAGCACCGGCTGCAGTTTTTCGATGCGAGCGTGCAGCGCAGCGGCATTTTCAAAGTCGAGGTTGTTCGAGGCGTCGTCGCGCTGGTGCGACAACTCGCGTTCCAGCGACCGGCCGCTGCTGTCGAGATAGGCCTGCACGCGGTTCACTTCCTCGGTGTAGTCCTCGTCACTGCATCCCTTGAAGCAGGGGGCCAGGCACATCTTCATTTCCGAATAAATGCAACCGGGGAACGCCGGATCGGGATGCAGGTCGTCGACACAGCGGCGCATCTTGAAGAAGTCGAGCGAGTCGTTGGCAAACTTTTCGGCAGCGTTGCGCGACGGAAATGGGCCGTAGTACAGGGACTTGCCGTGCAGACGGCCGAGGCGGGTCGTGATCGAGGCCCGGGGATACTCGTTCTCCAGGTGCAGCTTGACCAGCGGCGCAAAGCGCAGCCGCAAGCGCGCCGCGTAGGTCTTCGGAAACGTGAGTCGCAAGACCTTGTAGAGCAGGAAGCCGGATTCGAAGTCGGAACCAGTCTGGGTGTACTCGATCGAGCGCACTCGGTCGCGAAGGTTCAGGCGCTTGGTGCGTTCCTCGGGAACGGACAGCAGGCGCTGCAATCGCCGACGCAGGTTGGCCGTCTTGGTGACGTAGGGTTCGGATTGCTCGTCGCCACGCAGGAGGAAGACCGCCGCCGATGCCGGCACGGTAGCGAAGGCGTCCGCATCGCGGCGCGGGCTCGAACTCGAGCTGATGGATCAGCACTAAGTCATTCTAGCGGATTGGGCTGGATTCGGAGATAGCGTAATGGAAGTCCGAAGGGCTCCTCAAACAAACCGAGTCAACCGCACGAGGGGTACGGTGGAACATCACTCCGCCGTCTTCATCTGGTGCGGAGCTCATACTCGCACCTCGGTCGGAAACCTGCCGGAATCTGCCCGCGCGCCGATCAAGGCTACAATGTCCCCAGCATGATCGCTCACCTGCGCGGCAAGTTGCTGGTCAAGCATCCCAATCAAGCCATCGTCGAGACCAGCGGCGTCGGCTACGACGTCACGATCAGCGTGCCCACCTTTTCTGACCTGCCCGCGGTGGGTGCCGAGATCGGCCTGCACATTCACACGCACGTGCGTGAAGACCAGATCGCGCTCTTCGGCTTCCTGCGATTGGCCGACAAGCACCTGTTCGAAAAGCTCCTTACCGTGAGCGGGATCGGGCCCAAGCTCGCCATCACGATTCTTAGCGGCATGCCGGCCGACGAGATGGTGGGATCGATTCGCAGTAACGACGTAGCCCGGCTGACGCGCATCCCCGGCATTGGCCGCAAGACGGCCGAGCGCATGGTGCTGGAGCTGCGAGATAAGCTGCCGCCGCCGTCCACTGGACAGGAGATTGCCGTGCCAACGATGAGCCCGGTCGAGGAGGATGTTCTCTCGGCGTTGGTGAATCTGGGCTACCAACGGGCAGCGGCGGAGAAAACTCTGGCTGCGGCGGTTAAGAACGGGAAGGCGACGTCGTTCGATCTGCTTTTCCGCGAAGCGCTGGGAACGCTCTCGAAGTGAGCGGTCTAGTGGCCGACGAAGCGCAGGTATAAGTCACGATCAGACTTGCAGGTTTCAGCCATCTCTTTCACCTTTAGCCAGGCCTCGCGCTGGGATTCGTCTTTGGCGCGCTCTCTTACGCGCTCCCATTCCATCAGAAAAGTCTCCGCCTGCAGGTGGTTAAAGACTGTCTTCCCAAAGGGATCGATACAACTCAGGATGGGGAACTCCGTGTTCTCATGGTCGGGGATCACGCCATGCAGGATCACCCACTCACTGCGCTCTCCGAGATCGTCTTCGAGTTTCACGACCAGCGACATGAGTGGCAACTCCGGCCAAGAAAAGAGTGGAGCGAATGTACCAAGCCGACCCGCAGATTGCAAAGGCACGAATGAGCCATATCTGATTGCGTCTTCATAGTCTTGGGTACCCGCCAGTCGCGGGAGACCATCGCCACGTATTCCGCCAATCGAGAAGGCGACGTAACAATCCGCTCTATTCCTGGTGGATTCTTCCTGACATTTTCGGTTGACCGCCGGACGCCTTCGCATTACTTTGCAGACGCGCGCGTAAAGGTGGAAGGAGAGTCCTGCCTTGCGGAAATCGGCAGTAGACGTCATCAGCACCGCATTCGCACACGCTGCTGATCAGCTAGCGGAGCCCTTCAGGTTCGGACAGTGGGCACGGCTCGCCATGCTGGCTCTGGCGACCGGCGAATTAAGCTCCGGAGGCGGCTGCAGTAACGTGTTCCGGGGCATTCCCACGCAGTTTCCGAAGCCTTCCCACAACTTCCTCGATCCCAAGGACGTGCTCCAAGGGATCGATCCTGCGCTGATCGCGACGTTGGTTCTGGTCATCGTCGGCGGCGGGCTGCTGCTGATGCTGGTTTGGATCTACGTCGCCAGCATTAGCCGCTTTGTCCTGTTCGAGGCCGTGCTCAAGAAAAATTGCGATCCGCTGAGTGAGGGATGGCAACGTTGGCAGGGGCCCGGTCTGCGATATTTCGGCTGGCAACTGACTCTTTCGGTAATTTCTTTGGCAGTGGCGGCGGTTTTGTTTATTCCAATTCTGTTGCCGATCTTGGCGATGATGAAAAACCACCAGCAGCCCGGGCCCGAGATTTTTCTCGCTCTTCTCCCAGTGGCACTCTTGTTCGGTCTTTTCAGCCTGGTGATTTTGCTGATCAATCTCTTCTCCAAGGATTTTGTCGTCCCCCTCATGGCGCTCGACGGCGTCGGCGTGTTTGAAGGATGGCGGCGGCTCTGGGCGACTGATCAAGAGCCGAACCGCTCAGCTATGCGGGATACGTGGGCATGAAGGTTGTGCTCGCGATCGGAGCGTCAGTAGTGTTCGGGATTCTGTCGGGGATTGCGGCTGCCATCGTGATTGTGCCGTCGGCCCTGGTGGTGGTGGCCGTCGTGATACTGAGCAAGAGCGGCACTTTCGGTTGGAATGCGGCCACGATCACAGCAGCGGTAGTTGCATTTGCGATTGTCCTGGCTATCGTGATGGTAGTGGTCGCGCTGGTGTGCGTGCCGGTGGCGGTGTTTTTCCCCGCGTACGCCATGTATTTCTTCGCTGAGAGGTTCCCCACGTTGCACGCGAGATTGTATCCGCCGCCACCCGTGCTACCCTCGCCTCCGGCATGGCAGCCCACTCCCGCCGGGTAGCGGTTGTGAAGCGGCACTCAACAGCCAAACCTAGTCGCCGTCGCGGTTGGCTTCGGGAAACTTCAGCTTGGCTTTCTTGTCGTGCGTCCAGGAGAAGCGGCGACCGACGATGCACTTGACGATAAGGTGATCGGTGGCGGGAGTGAGTCCCCAGCCCACTCCAAAATTGAATTCCCACTTGGGCGAGACATTCAGATCGATAGTGGGAAAGATCTGGTGCTCCTGCTGGTCGATGGGATTGAACTCTGTCGCAGGACCGGTGTTTCCGTAATATTCGATGCCAGCCGCAATTTTTGACGTGATGTCATAGCTGATCTTCACGTTCGGATTGAATTCCCATCCGCGCGTCACATTCGGGCCGTGCAGGGCTCGCCCGAATACCGGATTGAATGCGAAGTACCATGGACCGTATGTCTTGTCGATGATGGGGCGCAGTTCGTAGGTCCAGGTGTCCCCTGAGAATTTTGCCTGGCTGTACCCAAGTTCCTGCGACAGGCTGAGGCCGACCGGCCAGTGCCACTTTTGCGGAATCGCGATGCGCGGCCGGATGTGATCTCCCACCCACTGCCAGCCGCCGTCCGGCTGAATACTGCTGAAGACGTAGAAGCCGGTCTCGAACCAGTCGGTAAAACCCTGCGTGATTTCGAGCGTTTCGTGCATGGCATGGTGAGTGGGCTGGACCCCGTCGACGACCTGCTTGCTGCCGTTCACCGTGAAGTTGGAATGGATTTCGACCATGGTGGTGCGCGGCGGCACCAGTTCCGACGGATAGACCTGGATCTCGTAGTTGTCCTGCGCGAATGCGCAGGCGCTGACCAGCAGAAGAATCGTTAGGGCGGCGAGGTGGCGGGTCTGCATTGGTTATGATCGCCGCGCGCGACGCCTCTTGCGTTACAGGCAGCTACTCCGAATTCTAAAAGAATTCGTTCGAGCCTGAATAGAAGCGCTGTTGGCGGAGGCAGAACTCCCATGAATAGGGGAACCCTGGAGCGCCGCCGGGTGTCCAATCCCTAAGACACGCCGCGTGCCCCCGAAGGAGAAAACAATGGCAATGTCGATGGGAGGCGGTGGTGCGTCTGCGCCACAAATGAACGTGACTCCGCTGATTGATGTACTGCTGGTGCTGATCATCATTTTCATGGTGATTGTCGTGTCGGAGAGGAAAGAAGGGTTCAAGGCGGAGATTCCGCAGCCGCCGGCGAATCCGAACTCGGCACCTGAACCGGTCAGGACGGTCGTGATTCAGCTCGCTGGCGCAAAGAGTGGCGAAGTGCCCACACTACAGATTAATCAGCAGGATGTGAGCTGGCCCGACTTAAAGGAGAGGCTCAGCGACATCTTCAAAACGAGAGCCGAGCGGGTTGCGTTCATCCAAGGCGACGACGAGGTGAACTTTGAGTACGTGGCGTATGTGATCGACACGGCGCGGGACGCGGGCGTGGAGCGAGTGGGGCTGCTGCCGAAGGAGATGGCGTCAGCTCATTGAGATGTAAGCGACAACGGACCGGAAATTTGCACCTGCGCCCTTCCTCACAGTAAAACTACCGGACATCCACAAATCGGAGTTCGGGAGTTCGACCTTGAAAGATTTTGCGAAGCGCGTGCAGGAGAGTTTCCGGCGGCAGGCCTTCATGGCGACGCTGGGAGCAAGCATTTCCACGCCGAAGCCGGGCGAGGTTGAGATCGGCTTCCCGTTTCATGCTTCGCTCACGCAGCAGAATGACTTTGTGCATGCCGGGGCAATCACCAGCATTCTGGATTCGGCTTGCGGCTATGCCGCGCTGAGCGTGGCGCCCGAGGGGCACGATGTATTGAGCGTGGAGTTCAAGGTGAACCTGCTGGCCCCGGCAGTTGGCGAGTCATTTTGCGCACGCGCGCACGTGAAGCGAGCGGGGAAGACACTGATCGTGTGCTCAGCCGACGCATTCGCGACGAGCAATGGGCAAGAGAAACTTGTCGCGACGATGCTTGCGACGATCATGGCACTCAAGCCGCGCTAGCGCCCCGTTTGTTACTCAATCTCTCGCGCGGTTTTTGATCCAGATGGGCGCTCCGACGAAACCGAATGCCTTGCGGATCTGGTTTTCGAGGAAACGCTGGTAGGAGAAGTGCAATTTCACCGCGCGATCTGTGAAGAGTACAAAGGTTGGTGGCGCCACGTTGGATTGCGTCAGGTAGAGAATCTTCACGCGCTGCCGCATGGGGACTGAGGCGCGCTCGAAGTCCACGTGCTTGAGGAAGCGATTCATCTCGCCGGTGCCGATGCGCTTGCGGCGTTCGCGCGCGACTTCTTCGAGCAGCGGGAAAATCTTGTCGACATTCTTCCCGGTGCTGGCCGAGATGAATAGCACGGGCGCGTAGCTCAGAAATTTCAGCGCGTTCCGCAAGCGTTCGATGTAGAGATTCTGATCATTCGGGCGGCGTCGAATCCTGGATGCGGGCGGCACGCGCCTGGCTGATGGCGCGCTTCTGGCCGGTCGTGACCAGATCCCACTTGTTGACCAGGATGATCATCGAGCGTCCGCTCTCGTGCGCGTAGCCGGCGATGGTGGCATCGAGCGCGCTCACGCCTTCGGTCGCATCGATGACGAGCAGCGCAATGTCGGCCTCTTCCAGATGCTTGCGCGACATGACGACCGAAAGCTTCTCGGCCATGAGGTGCGTTTTGCCTTTGCGACGGATGCCAGCCGTATCGACGAAACGAAAGCGTTGCCCGTCGCGTTCGACGATTTCGTCCACGGCATCGCGCGTTGTGCCCGGGATCGGCGAAACAATCGCGCGCGATGTGCCGGTGAGTTGGTTCAGGAGGGTGGACTTGCCGACGTTCGGGTGCCCGATGATGGCGACTTTGACTTCGGCTGGTGGCTGGTGGTCGGTGGCTGGTAGCGAAGGGTCAGTCGTCAGTCGCCGGTCGTCAGTCGCGAGCGCAACACTCGTGCCGTCATCGACATCGGTCTTCGACTCAACCCTTCGCCGTTCCTCCGTGCCCTCAGTGTTCTCTGTGGTTAACTGGTTTTGCTCTTTGGGCGGAAGTGTATTCAGGAACGCGTCCAGCAGGTCGTCGATGCCGCGGCCGTGTTCGGCTGAAATCGAGAACACTTCTCTCACACCGAGGCGATGAAATTCGCCTTCCAGCGCGATCTGCTTGTCGGTATCGACTTTATTGACCGCCAGAAACAGCGGCTTGCCGGTTTTGCGCATCAGGCGAGCAAGTTCGAGATCGGGCGCGGCAATTTCGGTGCGGCCGTCGACCACCATCACGATGGCGGCGGCTTCATCGAGCGCGACCCTGGCCTGTCGGAAAATTTCTGACGGGATGAAGTCCTTGTCTTCCGGAATGATGCCGCCGGTATCGACAACGCGAAATGCGCGGCCGCGCCACTCCGTCTCGCCGTATAGGCGGTCGCGTGTGATGCCCGGCTCGTCGCCTACGATGGCGCGGCGCGAGCCCACCAGCCGATTGAAGAGCGTGGATTTGCCGACGTTGGGGCGTCCGACGATGGCGAGAAGCGGAGGCTGCGTTTCGCCACCGGCGAGGATGCCCGTTGTTTCCTTGGCAAGGCTCGCTTCGAACGACTTTGACTTAACGGGCGTCAAACTTGAGTTTCTCTCAAGGTCCTATAATAGCTGCATAACGTGTGCAGGCACAGGCGCTCGGCCGGCGCCGTCGACGATTCGTATCCTATCTGCGCGAGTATCGATTGCCCTCGTCTTCCCAGTCCGCATCCTCCGCGCACGAACAGCGTTTCGCTGCACAACTTCTTTGCGCCCGGAGGAGTGCTTTCGAAGACCCATCCGGCCTACGAATTTCGGCGCGGGCAGCTGCAGATGGCGCAGGCCGTGGAGCAGGCGCTGGCAGAGAAGCGGCACCTCATCGTCGAGGCCGGCACCGGCACAGGGAAGACGCTCGCCTACCTGCTGCCCGTCATCCGCTCGGGCAAGCGCGTCATCATTTCGACCGGCACCAAGAATCTGCAGGAACAGCTCTTCTACAAAGACATTCCGTTTCTCGAGCAGGCTCTTTTCCCGAATGGCGACGGCAAGCTGAACGTCTGCTACATGAAGGGACGCAACAACTATCTCTGCAAGAAGAAGCTTTATGACCTGACGGACCAACCTGTGCTTTCGGGCCTGGAAGAGATCGAGCACTACCGCGCGATCGCGGCCTGGGAGAAGACAACGCAGACGGGCGACCGCGCGGAACTGGCATCCCTGCCGGAAGCGAGCGCGCTGTGGCACAAACTGGATGCGCGCTCCGAGACCTGCCTGGGCCAGAAGTGCAGCGCATTTGAAACTTGCTTCATCACTGAAATGCACCGGCGGGCGACGGAGAGTGACATCATCATCGTCAACCATCACCTGTTCTTTGCAGATCTCTCGATCAAGCGGGCGTCGGAGTACGCGCCCGACGCGGGGATCCTGCCCGAAGCGGGGGCGGTTATCTTCGACGAGGCGCACGAACTGGAAGACGTGGCGGGCAGCTATTTCGGCGTGGCCGTCAGCAACTTCCGGGTTGAAGATCTGGTGCGCGATGTCGAGATTTCGCTCACGCGCAACAAGATGCTGTCGTCGCCGATCATTGGAGCGCTGAAGAGCGTGCGCGACCGCTCGCAACTTTTCTTTTCGGTACTTCCTGCAGGAGATGGGCGATTCGCCTTTGATAACCGGCGCGAATTCCTGGAAGAAAACGGAGATGAGTTTCTCGCCCTCCAGCAATCGCTCGAACGTCTGGGTGCGGAGTTGCAGAACCTGCCCAGCAAGGCGGAGGAAAT
This sequence comes from uncultured Acidobacteriota bacterium, assembly GCA_963745435.1. Taxonomy (GTDB): domain Bacteria; phylum Acidobacteriota; class Terriglobia; order Terriglobales; family Acidobacteriaceae; genus Gp1-AA133. Next base: position 581,437 of record CAVUXK010000021.1, read on the forward strand.
CTTCACGTTTTCGCGGCGCGCACGCGAACTGCAAGTGCAGCTTGGTTTTTTGATGGAATCAGAAGATCTCAACACCGTCTTCTGGATTGAGCGTCGGGGCCGGGGCTTTTCACCCCAGAGGCACAGAGACACAGAGCAATCAAAAGAGAGCGCCGATACATCGCGCACCGCGCCCGGGGCTCGCCGGCAGAATGTCTACCTGCAGGCCACGCCCATCGATGTTGCGCCCATCCTGAAAGTGACTCTGTTTGATGAACTCGAAACCGCTGTGCTCACGTCGGCGACCCTGGCGGTGAGTGGTGGGTTCGAATACATGAAGAGGAGGCTGGGGCTGGAGCACGTCCGCGAAGTCGTTCTGCCCTCGCACTACGACTATGCGCGTCAAGCCTTGTTCTACGTTCCGCCCGACCTGCCGGATCCGCGTACGCCGCAATTCGCCGCCAAGGCGGCCGACCGGATTCGCCACCTGCTCGAACTAACGCGGGGCAGGGCATTCGTGTTGTTCACCAGCTACGCGCAGATGAACGAGATTTACCAACGATTGCTGGGTGAACTTGAATTTCCCATGCTGCTGCAGGGCGATGCGCCGAAAAGCGCACTGCTCGAGGAATTCCGGCTGACGCCGCACGCGGTGCTGTTTGGAACGTCGTCGTTCTGGCAGGGTGTCGACGTGCAGGGCGAGCAACTGAGTAGCGTGATCATTGACCGACTACCGTTCGCGGTGCCGAGCGATCCAGTGGTTGCGGCTCGGGTGAAAGCGATCGACGCAGAAGGAGGCAACGCCTTCTTCGACTACCAGGTACCAGCCGCTGTCATCACCCTAAAGCAAGGATTCGGACGGCTGATTCGGTCGCTACACGATCGGGGGCTCCTTACCCTGCTCGATAACCGCATCCTGAAAAAGCAGTACGGACGGATGTTCGTTGAGAGCCTGCCGAACTACCGCAGGACCACTGACATTCGTGATGTGGAGCGGTTCTTCGGAGCTGAGTAAGTCGGGCCACTCGATAACATCTTCACATTCGGGCATTTCCGAGGCATAATCCCCGGCATGCGCCACGCCACCTGCTCGCAATGCGCAGTAAGTGGACCCTTACAGACTTACTTCGCCTATAACAATCAGATCTATTGCCGAGATTGTGCTGACCTACTGAAGTTTGACACCGTGCCTGGCGCAAAGCCTGCGGGCCTGATCGATCCCACTATCTGCTCGCGCTGCGGCGCGGACAATGGGAACAGCGAATTTGCACGCCTCGGCGCATTACCCTTCTGCCAGGCATGCCACGGGTATGTGGACTCACATCCGTACCCGACCTGGCTCAAGGCAGGGCTTTTGGCCCTGCTGGCGCTGTTGGTAGTTGCCCTCATGCATGGCCGGCGCTATTTCAGCGCCGGACGCCAGATGTATGTCGGCGAGAAGTTAGTCGAGCAGGGCAAGTACGCCGAGGCAGTTGGGCACTTGAAACAAACGGTGCAGGTTGCGCCCGGCTCAGACAAAGCCGTACTGCTGCTGGCCAAGGCCGCGTTGCTGAGTGGAGACCCCAACACTGCGTCCGATGCTGTGCACGGCCATAACAATGGACTGGGCTTCGATCAAGACAGCGATGTACAAGAGGTGCAGTCCTTGTTTGCAAGAATGAAGCCGGCAATCGACAAAGCGAACAAGGCGATGGAACTGGCTCCGCGACCCGGCATGGCCGGCGAAGCCGCCTCTCTGATGCATCAGGCGGCGAGTGAATACCCCGAGATGCGGGCCCTCCGCGACTCGCTGCCTTATTACGATGCCGGCGCAGCGTTTGAAAACAAAGATTACGATCAGTTCGTTGCCTTGTCGGAGCAGGTTGTAAGAGAGCAACCAGATTCCGCGGATCCCACCGGATTACTAGCGAGCGCCTATGCGTGCAAGTTCGCGGTCACGGGCGATCCAGTGTGGAAGAAAAAAGCGGAAGAGATGCTAGAAAAAGCACGCCAGCTCTCGCAAACCTCTTCTGACGCGCAGAAGAGTTTTGAGGAATACGCGGAGCGGACGCGCTACCGGCTCTCATCACGGCAGATCATTGACAAGCCAGAATACGACCGCAGATTTCGCGCGGGCACTTCAGAGAAGCGCTAGGCACAGACTATGTTCTTCATTCCAGGATTTGTAATTGCGATTGCGACCTTTCCGGGCGTCATCGTGCATGAAACCGCCCATCTGTTCTTCTGCCGGATATTCAAGCTGGCGGTCTTCGACGTTTGCTTCTTTCGCTTCGGGAATCCGGCGGGTTATGTGATTCACGAACGCACCAACGACTTTAAGGCGCTGTTCTATGTTTCGATGGGTCCTTTCTTCGTGAATACCGTCCTATGCATTCTGTTTTGTACGGCGGCATTTCTCCCCGTTTGGGTACTTAAGGTGGATGACTACCTCGCCTACTTCTTCTACTGGCTAGGACTCTCGATCGGGATGCACGCGTTCCCTTCCACCGGCGACCTCAGCAATCTCTGGCAAATCGCGCCTCCTCTGGCCAAGCAAGGCAACGTTTGGGCCATACTGAGTCTTCCTCTGATCGGACTGCTGTATGTGTTGAACTTTGCCCGGGTGGTCTGGGCCGATCTCGGATATGGAATAGCCGTCGGCATCCTCGGCCCGCTGGCCATTTTCCGCGCTCTGGCACGAGCCTAAACCCTGCGAGAAATCCGCCTCTCGCGTAAAATAAAAGATTAACTTGCGGTGCGCGGACCCGTCCGTAGGGGTGCGCACCGGCGGGGGTTTCATGTACGAAGTTACGGTCGAGGATACATTTGCCGCGGGGCATTACCTGCGCAATTACAAAGGCAAGTGCGAGAACCCGCACGGGCACAACTACAAGGTTCGGGTCACGCTGGCCGGCAAGGAACTCGACAAGGCCGGGTTGCTGCTCGATTTCAAGGATCTGCGCGAAGTGATGAAGCACGTCATCGAGCGGCTCGATCACCAGATGATCAACGATGTTGCGCCATTTACTGAATTGAATCCGTCGGCCGAAAATCTGGCCAGGTACTTTTACGACGAGACCAACGGGCGGCTCAAGAGCGTGACCAGCGGCCGGGTCTTCGTGAGAGACGTGACGATCTTCGAGACTGACACCACGACAGCCAAATACTCCGAGTAGACGGAATCCGGCGGGCGGGGACGCCCGCCGCTCCATCGCTGGAGACTGGCGACTATCAAATGCAGATCACAGAAATCTACAAGTCGCTGCAAGGTGAATCGACGCATGCCGGGCTGCCGTGCGTCTTTGTGCGGCTGACCGGATGCAACCTGCGCTGCTCCTGGTGCGATAGTGAATACACCTTCAGCGGGGGCGTACGAATGTCCTCCGAGCAGGTGATGAGCGAGGTTGCGCGGCTCAGCCCCAACGGCGGACTGGTCGAGATCACGGGCGGCGAACCTATGTTGCAGGAACGCGAACTGGTTCCTTTCATGCAGCAATTGCTGGATCGCGGCTACACGGTCCTGCTCGAGACCAGCGGCGAGCGTCCTCTGGTCAGCGTGCCGAAGCAGGTCATCAAGATCGTGGACGTGAAGTGTCCCCATTCCGGGGAAGGCGATTCCTTCGATCTTTCCAACTTCGAGACGCTGCAAGCGCACGACGAAGTGAAGTTCGTGATCAGCAATCGCGTAGATTATGAATTCGCGCGCGACTTCACATCTGAGCACAAGCTCGCGGAGCGAGTAAACGCGGTTCTATTTTCGCCGGCTTTTCGCAAGGATGCCGTCGGAGCGCGCGATTCGTCTCATTGCTTGCTCGATCCTCAACAGCTGGCCGAATGGATGCTGGCCGACGACGTCCGAGCTCGGCTGGGCTTGCAGATTCATAAGTTCATTTGGGATCCCGCGGTAAAGGGCGTATAGGATCACAAGCTCTGGGGATGGAACGGCTTGCGAAGCCGCGTTCCCGGAATTAATGGCCGACGGGATGTGTGGATTTTCGCATCTAACGAACGGATGGCGGACGAGAAAAAACGCGCGATCGTGCTGCTGAGCGGCGGGATGGATTCGTGCGTTTGTGCCGCTCTGGCCGCGCGTGATTTCGACGCGGCCGCCGTGCACGTCAGCTACGGGCAGCGCACCGAGGAGCGAGAACGCGCGGCCTTCCTCGGAATTTGCGATCGGCTGGGCATTCGCGATCGCCTCGTCGTGCGGAACGAGGCCTTGCGAGCCATTGGCGGATCGGCCCTCACAGACGCCAGCATCGCGGTTCCCGAATCGCACGCGCTGGGCCACGAAATCCCCGTCACCTATGTACCCTTCCGCAACGCGCATTTTCTGTCGGTAGCGGTGAGCTGGGCTGAGGTTTTGGGGGCCGGAAAGATCTATATCGGCGCGGTTGAGCAGGACAGCTCGGGGTATCCCGACTGTCGTCCGGCGTACTATGACGCGTTCAACGAGGTCATTCGCAGGGGCACGAAGGAAGGGAACATCGAAATTGTTACGCCCCTGATTGCGATGCGCAAACATGAGATTGTGAGGCTCGGCCTTGAACTGAGCGCGCCTCTGGATTTAACGTGGTCGTGCTATTCCCGGGAAGATCGGGCCTGCGGGGTGTGCGACAGCTGCGTTTTGCGGCTGCGTGCATTCCAGGAAGCAGGGATAGCGGATCCGATTCCGTACGCGCAGGTAGCGGTCTAACTGCTGCGGTTTGGCGGTTTTTGGATTTCAGATTTGAGATTGCAGATTAAAGAATTTGTCGCTGGCGTGCGAGCTTCGGGCACAATCTGCCATCTGAAATCTGCAATCGTAAATAAGTTCTTGGAGGCTTCGATGAAACAACGTTTTGCTTGGACATTGCTGATCGCCCTGGTCGTGGGCCTTTGGGCGCCCATGGTCCTGGCGCAGAGTACGGGCTCAGTGAAGGGCGTTGCCCGTGATGCGGAAGGCAAGCCGATCACGGCCGGCACGGTCGAATGGATGAGCATGGAGACCGGCCGCAAATACACCTTGAAGCTCAATAAAAAGGGCGAGTACTTCTCCCTGGGAATCAGTCCGGGCAAGTATAAAGTGACCCTCTTCGACGGCGAGGGGAAGCAGGTGTTCTACATGACCGGCATCACTGTCGGCCTCGATGAACTGGACCAGGACATCGATCTAAAGAAAGAAGCCGCAGCCGCAGCTCAGGGCCAGGGGATGACACCTGAGCAACTGAAGGCGCAGCAAGAACAGCAGGCCAAAGCGCAAAAAGAAAACATGACCGTCAAGACGCTGAACGAAAAGCTGCTGGCGGCGAAGACGGCGAGCGATGCGGGAGATTTCGATTCCGCAGTCAATGTCCTGAAAGAGGCGACCGACGTCGATGCCAACCGCGATCTGCTCTGGTTCAAGCTGGGTGACGCGTATCGAATGTCTGCGCCCAAGCAGACCGATCCCGCAGAAAAGCAAAAGCGCTTCGCTCAGGCAGCCGATGCGTACCAGAAAGCGATCGACCTGAAGACGGCGAATCCCGATCCCAAGGACGCCGATGCAAACCAGAAGCTGGCGGCTTATTACAACAATCTGGCCGAAGCGGACGCCAAGTCGAACAAGATCGACGATGCCGTCACCAACTATAACAAGGCGGCGCAACTCGATCCGGCACGCGCCGGACAATACAACTTCAACATTGGCGCCGTGCTCACCAACGCGGGCAAGGTGGATGATGCGATCGTGGCGTTCGATAAAGTCATCGCGGTCGACCCGACCAAGGCCGATGCGTATTACTGGAAGGGCGTGAACATGATTGGCAAGGCGACGCTGAAGGGCGACAAGATGGTTGCTCCCGAAGGTACTGCCGAGGCCTTCAACAAGTATTTGGAACTGGCACCGACCGGAAATTATGCGCAGCCCGCGAAAGACATGCTGGCCAGCATTGGCGCGGCGGTTGAGACCGGCTTCAACAAGAAAAAGGCAACCGCAACCAAGAAGTAAGGTTAACTATATCGCTAACAAAGGCGGCCTTTCGGGGCCGCCTTTCTTAATTCCGGCAAAGCTCCAGCGAACAAGGTAACCGCGCTTCCGGTTACTAAGGGGCACCTACCTTCCGTCCTTCGCGGAAGCCGGCTGAAGCGCTACAGTAAAGACAAGTTTCCCCCCGGATTTTGGTGGTTCTCCCCACCTGTGGCAAGGAATCCCTGAACGTGCGAGGCATGCAATGGCGGCAACGGGCGTAGCCCCGATCTCGGTTTCCTTAGAGGGAGTGCACGAATCCGGCGCGGTGCCGACCACTGCGCTGCTGGCGGCAATGCTGCGCGCTTCTGAGAAGGTCAGCGACCTGATCTTTTCGCCGGGACGACCGCCGCAGGTGGAAGTCTACGGCCAGTTGGTTCCCGTGCAGATGGAAGGCCTCTCGGCGTTGTCGGCGGACGACACGCGCCGCATCGCTGCCGATCTCATCGGAAACAACAAGCAGGCCATCAATACGCTGCGTGAACAGGGGTCGTGCGATATTTCCTACGGGCTGCCCGGCCTGGCTCGCTTTCGGGTGAACGCTTTCATTCAGCGGGGAAGCTGCGCCGTCGTCATGCGCGTGATTCCCACCGCGATTCCGGAATTCGATGCGCTGCACCTGCCCTCGCATCTGGGCGATGTGTCCAACTTGCGCAACGGTATTGTGCTCGTGACGGGCCCCACCTCGTCGGGCAAGAGTTCGACGGTGGCGGCGCTACTCGACCGCATCAACCGGGAGCGCGAATACCACATCATCACCATCGAAGACCCCATCGAGTTCCTGCACAACCACAAGCGCTCAACCATGCACCAGCGCGAACTGCACAGCGACACGCCAAATTTTGCGCTGGCCCTGCGAGCCGCGCTGCGTCAGGCGCCCAAGGTGATTTTCGTTGGCGAGATGCGCGACCGGGAAACCATCGAGATGGTGCTGGAAGCAGCCGACATGGGTCTGATCGTGTTCTCGACTTTGAATACGATCGACGCATCGAAGACCATCGAGCGAATCGCTGGTGCGTTTGCGCCTGAAGAGCAGAAGTCGGTGCGCGAGCGCTTCGCCAAGTCGTTCCGGTTCATCGTGTCGCAACGGCTCATCCCGCGCGGAGACGGCTCCGGACGGCTTCCGGTCTTCGAGATCGTGAAATCCAACAGCCGCACGCGCGAATGCGTGGAAAAGGGCGAGCACGAAGGTAAGACGCTGCTCGACGCGATCAAGAGCGGCGAAGCCGACGGCATGCAGTACTTCGACAGCGAAATCGCCAAGCTGGTCCGCAACGGACTGGTAGATCTGGAAACCGGCGCGTCGTTTGCCAGCAACGCCGCCGTCCTCGGGCAGGAACTGGCTAGGTAATCTCTAGTCTTCAGTCGCTGGTCGCTGGCAAAAGCATTTGCTGGAGGCTGACGACTAGAGACTAGCGACTGATTTATCATCAGCGGCATGGCCGCGGCTCCGCAACCCCCTACAATTCTGAGTTTTGAAGACGCCCGCCACGTGGTGGAACGGCACGCACGCGAGGTGCGCCCGGGGGGCACGGAGATCGTTGAACTGCTCTGCTAGTCTCGGAAGAGTGCTCGCACAACCAGTTTCGGCCGACCGCGATTTCCCGCCCTTTCGCCGTGCCATGCGCGATGGATACGCGGTGCGCGCTACGGACCTGGCACATCTGCCGGTCACGCTGCAGGTCGTCGGCGAGATCAAGGCCGGCGCAGCCGTTGAAGAGCTTCCCCTTGAAATTGTTGCTGGGCAGGCGGCGGGCATCATGACGGGGGCACCCGCTCCCCATGGCGCGGACGCCGTGGTAATGATCGAGTACACGAATTTGAGGGACGACCGCGTCACGATCACTCGCGGCGTGGCAAGCGGCGACAACATTGTCCCCGTCGGCTCGGAAGCCCCCAAGGGGCAAACGCTTCTGACGTCTGGCACACGCATGGACTATGCGGCCTTAGGTCTGGCTGCGTCGGTAGGACTGGAGTCTCTCACGGTCTACCGACGGCCGGGGTAGCGATTCTTTCGACCGGGGATGAGATCGTCGAGGTCGGCGCGCAGCCGGGCCCACACCAGATTCGCAACTCCAACAGCTACTCACTTGCGGCGCAAGTGACAGCCGCCGGCGGCGAGCCGAATATTCTGAGCATTGCGCGCGACGAACGAGCGCATCTACGGACACTGATCGAGCAAGGCCTGCAGTCGGATCTGTTGCTGCTTTCGGGCGGCGTCTCGATGGGCAAGTACGATCTGGTCGAGCAGGTGCTCGCGGAGTTTGGCGCGGAGTTTTATTTCACGGGAGCACAGATCCAGCCAGGCCGACCTGTTGTTTTCGGCCGCGCGCAAGCCCGCTATTTCTTCGGACTACCCGGGAATCCGATATCGACCATGGTGACCTTCGAACTGTTCGCGGAGGCCATGCTCGAGGCTTTAGCGGGAATGACGCCCCGGCCACTGCAATTTCTCCACGCCCGGCTGAGGACCGAAGTCACGGTCAAGACTGGCTTGAAGCGCTTTCTTCCCGGGTTCCTGTCGGGAGAATTTGAAAACGTCGAAGTGCAGTTAGCTGGATGGCATGGGTCGGGTGATGTAGCGGCCATGGGACGATCGAATTGCTACATCGTGATTCCGGAGGACCGGGCGAAGTTCGCTGCGGGGGAGTGGGTGGCGGTGGTAATGAGATAGAGCAGAGTTTCAAGGTTTCACGTTTCAAAGTTTCAGACGAAAAACCTGTGGTCATGTCTATGACTCGATCCACAAGATCAGCCTTGAAGGCTACGTTACGCGGAGTTTCTTGGTTGTTGCTTGTCGTCGCTGGCCTCACGTTTTGGGTGGGCGGTCGAGTCATAGCCGAATTTGCTAAGACCGACTGGATGTTCGCAGAAATGGAGGGCATCAGTCTTGCAGTCGCCGTTGGGGCGCTTGGTTTTGCCGCGAAGACTGCAGCAGACAATCTTGATGAAGAAAGAGACTTATCGGGTCAATGAGCTTGGAGATTTTTCCCAAGTAATAAACGCAGAACTCTTTAGCTTGTAGCCAGCGGGACATGAGCTACATGAACAGCCGTCGGCCGCTACCCTCCGCTCAAGTTGCCTGCGGGTACACTCACAAATCCCCAAGCCACCGGTCCTGCTTCTTTGCGATGCGACTGGTCGCTCTTCGTCCTTGAAACTCTGAAACTTGAAACTTTGAAACTTGCTCCCTGTAAGATATCCCCTCCATGCCACGAAAGCTTTCTCACTACGATGGCAAAGGCAAGGCCCGCATGGTCGATGTCAGCGACAAATCGGTCACGCGGCGTGAAGCCGAGGCCAGCGCCTTCGTCGTGCTGAAGCCCAAGGTTCTGAAAGCGCTGCCGAAAAACCCCAAGGGCGATCCACTGGAGGTGGCGCGGCTTGCGGGCATCATGGCGGCCAAGCAGACTTCAAACCTGATACCCATGTGCCATCCCCTACCTCTGGCGCACGTTGATGTGAACGTGCGGCTGTGCGAGAATGGCGTCGCTATTACCTCAAAAGTTACTACCACGGCCTCGACCGGCGTGGAGATGGAAGCACTGGTGGCCGCCAGCGTCGCTGCCCTCACCGTTTACGACATGTGCAAGGCACTCGACAAGGGCATCGAGATCCGCGAGATCGTGCTGGAACGCAAGACCGGCGGTAAGAGCGGCGACTATTCCAGCGAGCGCACGAAGCCCTGAGAGAGGTGGCGCGAGGGTAGGAAGCAGTTGCCGGATTTTCGCGGGCGAGGGCGCCCGCGCTACACTGGATCAGCATGTCGAGCAACGTCAAAGTGCTGCTGGTGGACGACAATCCCATGGTGCTCGGGATGCTGAAACAGTCATTGTCAACGCTGGGCCAGGTGGCGACCGCGGGCGACGCGGCCGACGCGTTGCTGAAGGCAGTCGACGATCCTCCCGACCTGCTCGTCACCGACTACCGCATGCCCGGCATGGACGGGCGCCAGTTGATCGAAAAGCTGCGCAGCCGTCCGGCAACGGCGAACTTCGCGGCCATCATCCTCGCTACCAAGACCGACATCAACGAACGCCTCTCGCAACAGGACCCGGTCGACGATTTCGTCGAGAAGCCGTTCTTCCTGAAAGAAGCCACGCGCCGCATCAAGCGCGTGATCGACAAGATTGCGCTCGAGAAGATGACCAAGGCCGTGCCATCGGACGGCGTGCTGCGCGGCAGCCTGGCGCAGATGAACGTGATCGACCTGATGCAGTCGCTCGAGATGGGCCGCAAGAGCGGCCTGCTCTCGCTTACGAAAGACGATCAGAAGTGCGACGTCTACTTCAGCGAGGGCCAGGTCGTGCACGCGGTGTACGGCAGCCTCAAGGGAGATCAGGCCGTGTTCAAGGTGCTGCACGTGGACCGGCGGGAACTTCCAACTTGACTTCGAGGGCAAGACCTCCGAGACCAGCACGCAACTCAACACGCAGGGCCTGCTGATGGAAGGCCTGCGCCTGCTGGACGAGTCAAATCGCGAAAGCGGCGAAGACAAGGCCGAGGAAGAAGATGTCCTCCTCGACACCTGAGTTGACGGCCGCCGTGCTGACGGTCAGCGATTCCTCATCGCGCGGCGAGCGCGAGGATCTGGGCGGGCCCGCTGTCGCCGCCGCGCTTGAAAAACACAAATTCCGTGTGGTCGCCCGAGAAGTCGTCCCCGACGAACAGGCTGTGATTCAAGATGCGTTACTGCGGCTGTGCGGGCAGGCGCAGTTCGTGGTCACGACTGGTGGAACAGGCGTCGCGCCCCGAGATGTCACGCCGGAGGCCACGCGCAACGTGTGCGGGCGCTTGATCGAGGGCATCGCCGAGCGCATGCGATCGGAGGGGGCAAAGTCCACCAAATTCGCGGCCTTGAGCCGGGCCGTGTGTGGCGTGCGCGGTGAGTCGGTGATCCTTAACCTCCCGGGCAAGCCGTCAGGCGCGGTCGAATCCCTTGAAGCCGTGATTGACCTTATCCCGCACGTGCTCCGGCTGCTGGCAGGGGACACCCGGCATTAGAGGGCAGAGCAAATCTCTGCATCATTCGCCAAGCTCAAACATCCTTGATTGAGCAAAGCTGCGTTTAAACAAAGCTCCGCAAAAGTGGAATAGGATCCGGACCCAAAATTCTTGTGCTACAGGAGATACCTGGAATGCGAAATTCTATGAAGCAAGCGTTTGTCTTCGTCGTCGCGCTGGCGTGTATGGCAGTCGCGGCGCAGGCGCAGTCGTTGTCAGCCGCCGACCGCGAAAAGGCAATGAAGTATCTGGAGTCGACCAAGCAAGGCGTCTCTGACGCCACCAAGGGCTTGTCTCCGGCGCAGTGGAACTTCAAGCCCGCGCCCGACAAGTGGTCGATTGCCGAAGTCACTGAGCACATCGCCGCCGCCGAAGACTACCTCCGCGGGATGGTGGTGGAAAAAGTCATGGTCGGCCCGGCGCGGCCCGCGGGTGAAAATGTCACCGAGATTGACGAGATGATCCTGAAGATGATTCCGGACCGCTCGCATCCGGCACAAGCGCCCGAGCCGTTGAAGCCGACCAATCGCTTTGGCTCTCCCGAAGCGTCTCTCAAGCATTTCATGGAGACACGCGCCACCACGGAAGATTTTCTGAACAAGACACCCGACCTGCGAGAACACGCCATCGACAGCCCGTTCGGCAAGAAACTTGACGGCTACGAGTGGGTGCTGTTCATCGCCGGGCACAGCGATCGTCATACCAAGCAGATTCTGGAAGTGAAGAGCAATCCGAACTTTCCGAAGCAGTAGACTGCTTTGAGTTATGAATAAGCCGATGGAGCGGCGGGCGTCCTTGCCCGCCGGACGGGCGGGGACGCCCGTCCCTCCATTGGACTCTCTTCCGGGTCGCCACTCCACAGTTAACCCTCCATACCGAGCCCTTCGCAGCGTCCTGCCGTGATCTTTTTGCATGTCGCTCGTAGCCTGCAGGTCACGTTACACTCGTGGTTCGCCTTGAATACCGTCAAGAACATCCTCAAGAGGTACACCGCCTGGATCTGGAAAGTTTTGGCTCCCTTGGGCCCATGGGGCGTGTTTGCGATCGCTGCCGTAGACGGCTCGCTGGTCGGCATGCCCGTGGACGCAGTCGTCGCCGGCTACGTCTACAACGACCGCCCGCATTTTCTTTTCTACGTGGTCATGGCGTCAGCGGGTTCAGCGCTAGGCAGCCTGGTGATTTACGCCATCGGATATTTCGGCGGAGAGACGGTCCTCCGCAAGCGCATCTCGGAAGAGCGCTTCGCCAAGATTCATGCGTCCTTCGAGCGCCACGAATTCTGGGCCGTCATGTTTCCTGCGATGCTGCCGCCGCCGACCCCCTTCAAGCTGTTCGTGCTGGCGGCGTCAGCGTTCGAAATGCGCTTCACGCACTTTCTGGCGGCCGTGTTTGCCGGACGCTTCGTGCGGTTCTTCATTCTCGCGATCCTCACCATCGAGTTCGGGCCGCAGGTGGTCCACATTGTCGGTAGCCTCGTGAAGCAACATGCGTGGTGGGTGCTGATCACGATCGTGGTCGCGATAGCTCTCGGCGTGCTCGTCTGGTGGAAACGGAGACAGCCGCCCCAAGTCACGCAGGGAAGTTCGTAGCGCCGCCGACCCGGCGGCAGTCGTGGCGGGCGTCCCGCCCGTCACGCCGAGGGCGAGACGCCCTCGGGACTGCCGGCAAGATGCCGGCGCTACCAAAACAAGAGCCAGCCGATTTCTCGACTGGCCTCATTCATATCTGATTGGATGACGCTTTTAAGCAGCTGCCGTGTGGTCTCCCGACTTTTGGAATATTCCAGCAAGCGAGTGCAACACCACCGGCAACGCAAACATTCCGCAGGTGAATAGGACATCGCCCTCGATAGCACGGCGGAAGAACGGCACACCGGCGGCGTAACAGGTCATCAGCCCGGCGACCGTTCGCGGATACATATCGGTCCACGTCAGCCACGACGCAAAGTTGCTGAACAGGAAGAAGGAGACCGACCCCGCGACAGCCGATCCCACCACCGTCAGCGGATTGACCCGATCGCGCATGCGCGTGCCGACCCAAAGCATCACGCCGTACCAGATCCAACTCGCCGCCTGGTCCCAGGTGAACGGGTATGCGTACACGAATTTGTTGAGGAGCAGGTCGGACGCCATCAGCAGCGCCACCGGAACCCAAGCCTGGCGGCGCGGCCCGCGAGCCCCGAAATAAAGCAGCGCACCTGTTACCGGCGTGAACGCCAAGGGGTGGGGCATCAGTCGGACAGCTACGGCAAGAGCTACGAATAAGTACGCCAGCATGAACACCTCGTGAAGTACGAACTATGATTGTTGCGCGCTAGGCGAATGGCGTCAAGCCTGACGCGGAGGCCAAGGTTTGCGCGGTTTTCTTGTGCACATTCATAAAGTCCAAGCCCGCGAGAGGTTAATATCTCCAATATGCTGAATCGATCATTCTCTGCCAAGCTAAAGAAGAGTCCGAGAAAAGGTGGATGGACCTACGTGGGATGGCCCGAGTCCGTCGAATTCTTTGGCACCCGCGGCCTTGTCAAAGTCAAGGGCACAATCGATGGTCATCCGTTCGCCGGCTCTTTCATGGCGATGGGCAACGGAAAGCACATGCTGCCAGTGAAGGCGGAAATCCGGCAGGCCATCGGTAAGAGCGCGGGGGACACGGTTACGGTGCGACTGAAAGAGCGGGTGAAGTGACGATTTAGGCGAGTGCCCCCGCCCTACACATCGCGGACCGAGCAAGGCATTCGCTAATCAGGAGCCGGTTGAGCCACCGCTCCCATGAATTGCGATTTCAGTTTAAGGTTTCGATCCAGCACGACTCCTGCGCTAAGCGGATGACGTCCTCCTGCAGATAGCGACGAACCAAAACGCAGATCGTGGAAGGAGACGACGTACCCTTCATCGGGCGTTGTCTCGGTCTCAGTGATGGGAAATTTCGCCCAATCGAGGTAGAAACGTCCGAGATCCGACGCTTTCGCAGCCAAGGTTGCGGGCGTTTCCGGGGGCTTGTCGATCCTGTGCAGGTTGTTGTCGGGATCGACCTCAGGACCAGACGAATCGACGTCGGCCACTGCGAAGAAATTTTGCGTTTCGACCACGCCGTGCCACACGAACGGGTTCAGATACGACGGGAAAGCTCCGACGCGAATCGGTTCAGTCTGTCCGTACGTCCGTGCCTGCAGGGCATTGACGGCGCGCCGATGCTCGAAGTCGCGGACGGCCCAGAGCAGAACCATCGCCGCTAAGGCTGCGATCGCCGCGCCCCGGCCCTTGGGTCCTTTTTGCTTGCGGCCAATTTCCTGATCGATCAATCCAAAAAGCGCGGGCACGACGAGGCCGAGCGTCAACGCGACTAGAAGGACCGGTTCAACAATGAAGACGATGTCCCACTCGTACCACCTCTCCCAGAACGGCCAGAATGGACGCACGCCGTAGTTGTTGGTGAAGTCGAGCAGAATGTGGCTGAGCCCGGCCAGATAGGCCAGGCCGAAACAGCAGATCCCCAGCGCGGCGGAAGGTCCGGATCATTGGTCCTGCGGCCACGCAAGCGCCACACGCAGTACATAAAACCGACGACAACGGCAGAAATGATCAGCAGCCCCAGGAAGGAATGTGTGAATCCGCGATGGTGCGCGAATCCAAATACCGGGCCGCGGAATCTACCGAACACGTCGAGGTCGGGCGCCTCCGCGGCCAGCGTCATGGTGGCGGTCGCCAGCGCGGTTTTGCGGTTAAATCCGGAGCGCCCCAAACATGCACCGGTCAGAAAATGAGTGACAGGTTCCAAAGGCTTTCGAGTGCCTCCTGAAATCTTACGATTTATAAATATATGCGTGACAAGTATCGGAGACGGAACGCTCTACAGTTGAGCATAAGAATTCATGGCAAAACGAACTCTGGCCAATTCCACAGACAAGCAACAGATTGCAGAACGTCTGCAGAAGATTCAGCCTTCCAGCGCGCGCCTTTGGGGCCGCATGACGGCGCCCCAGGTGATTTGCCATCTGGCCGACTCGTTTCGGGTCACGATGGGACTCAAACCGTGGTCTACGGAGCGAATCTCGGTGACGCCGATTCCACTGCCGGACTGGTTGGTGAAGTGGGTGGCGTTTGAGTTGCCGATGAAGTGGCCGAAGGGAACGCCGACCCGACCCGAGGTCGAGCCCGGGAAAGGCAGGTACGCCGCCCGGTGATTTCGCAGCCGATCGCAATGATGTCCTGGTACTGCTGGAGCGCTTCACCCGGCAACGCCGCGATTTTCAGTGGCAGTCTCATCCGATTTTCGGACCCATGACCGACGCGGAGTGGATGCGGTGGGGCTATTTGCACATGGATCATCACTTGCGGCAGTTTGGAGCGTAAGTCGCGGTCAGCGAAGCGGGGACTGCTTCGGAGCAAGAATTGTCAGGGCATCCGGGACGATCTCAATTTTCGCAGGCAAAGTCCCGATAAGTTCGCCGTCAGCCTCAACATAGATCTTGTTGACAGTGCCGTGGCCGTAGGGTTCGTAGTCGCAGGATATCTCTTTGGTGTCCGCGAGGCTCACACCAGGAACTGTCCAACGTCCGCGAACGAAACTGCGCGTCACATAGTTCAGGTACGCGATCCGGCTTGAGGTGTGGCATACAACGAGGCGAAGTTCCTCGCGGTCAAGCGATGCTCCGGGCGCAAGTTCCCGCAGGACTCCCCCAAAATCGCCGATCCGCACGGCTAAGACCTGCGTTGCTCCGTGCCGCGACTTTGGTTGCCCCGCCTCCCAATCGACCCGAAACCGGCCCATGCGGTGCGTGAACCAAAGCTGCCAGGCTTTCAGGTAATAGGCGGCCATGCCGATTCGCTGCTTCATACTGGCATTCAGCTTGTAAAACAGATGCGCATCGACTCCAACGCCTACCGCAACGGTGAAGTACCGCGTACAGGGTTTGCCGTCGAAACCCCGAACCGTGACCTGCCCGACAGCCATCCGGCGAGGCGCGCCTTCCAGAGCGGCGTACGCAGCTTTCGCCGGATCCATGGGTATTTGCAAATCGTGAGCCAGAGCGTTGGCGGTGCCCATGGGAATGATTCCCAGCGCGACGCGACTGCCGGCGACGCCTTGCAGAACGTCATGCACCGTTCCGTCGCCGCCGCAGGCAAAGATGGTGTCAGCCCCCGCGAGAATGGCGTTGCGCGCCTGTTCGGCTGCGTCCTGGCTGGACTGCGTGCGCGTGAGGCTGACTTCGACACCAGCGGCGTTCAGAACTTTCAGAGCCGCCAGCAGATCTTCTTCGCGCTGCTTCCTGCGGCCGCCCGAGCGCGCGTTGTACAGCAGGGTTGCTTTCTGCATGCAGGTGAGAGGTATTTCTAGCTTACAGGACTCTGCGACCCTATTGCCTCCCACGGCCCATTTCTACTAAGCTGAACGCATTCTTAGGGGCAGTTTCGCAGAACCATCGCGCCGGCATTCCAGTTCAGCGCGAAGCTCGACATTCAAAGCAAAATCTAATGGGAGGCTCGAAATGATGAGGAAGATGGGCTTCGTTCTGCTTGTAATTTTCGGTTGCGTCCTCGCTCTCGCGCAGGAACACGCGGCTCACATGGCTGCTGCCGCGAAACCTGCGACGCTGATGACGGGCGTTGGCACGCTTCATCACCCAGTCTCGACCAAGAACGTGCAGGCGCAACAGTTCTTCGATCAGGGTCTGCGCTTGATCTATGCGTTCAATCACGATGAAGCCGCCCGTTCGTTCCGAGCGAGCGACGGAACTCGATCCGAAACTGGCAATCGCGTGGTGGGGCGTCGCTGAGGCCGTGGGGCCAAACTACAACGACCCGGCCAGCGATGAGCGCTTTCAGCAAGCGCACGATGCCATTCAGAAGGCTGCCGATCTGTCGGAAGGCGCGTCGCCCAGCGAGAAGGCTTACATCGGGGCAATGCAAAAGCGGTTTCCGGCGGACCCCAAGGCCGACCGGAGGAAAGCCGCCGAGGATTATCGCGATGCCATGCGCGAAGTTGTGAAGAATTTTCCCGACGATCTGGATGCGGCGACTTTGTTCGCGGAGTCGGGCATGAACCTGCATCCCTGGGGACTGTGGCATGTGGATGGAACCGCCGAAGAAGGCACGGAGGAAGTGGTAGCGACCCTGGAGTCCGTGCTGAAGCGCGATCCCGACCACATGGGTGCCGTTCACTACTACATTCACGCGGTGGAGGCTTCACGGAGTCCGCAGCGGGCGCTGGCTGCCGCAAACAAGCTGGCAGCGATGGCTCCGGCAGCCGGACATCTGGTACACATGCCGGCGCACGTTTACATCCGCACAGGCGACTATGAAGCAGCAGTGAAGACGAACCAGATGGCGGCAGCCGCCGACCGCGCCTACATGAAGGCGAGCGGAGTGCAGGGTATCTATCCGATGATGTACTACAGCCACAACCTGCACTTCATCGCAATGTGCTCAGCGATGAACGGCAACTATGCTGAGGCGAAGAAAAACGCGGACATGCTCGCGACCCACGTAGCCCCGGGCGTGAAAGAGATGCCCCCATTGGAAGGCTTCATGACCATCCCGATCGCGGTCGATGTCCGCTTTCACAAGTGGGACTCGATCATGGCGATGAAGCAACCCGACAAGTCGATGCAGATCACGACCGTGTTCTGGCACTTCGCCCGCGGGATGGCTATGGCGGGAAAAGGGAAGTTGAGCGAGGCAGAAGCCGAGTACAAGTTAGTTGCGGACGCCGAGAAAGCTACTCCGGAAGATCTTCCGTTCGCGATGCCCGTCAACAACAAAGCCAAGGACGTATTGAAGATCGCCGAAAATGTTCTGGCGGCAAAGATCGCGATGGCTAAAAAAGACACGGACGGTGCCATCTCGCACTTGCAGGAAGCGGTGGCGATCCAGGACACTCTCAAGTACGACGAACCGTCAGACTGGTTCTTCCCGGTTCGCGAATCGCTGGGCGCGGCGCTGATGATGAAGGGCGATGTCGCCGGCGCGGAGAAAACTTTCCGCGATGATCTCGATCGCAACCCGCGGAACCCACGATCTCTGTACGGACTGCAGCAGGTCCTGAAGAAGCAAGGGCGCGACTATGACGCTGGATTCGTAGAGAAGCAGTTCAAGTCGTCGTGGAAGGGCGGCCCCGCCAGCTTGAAGATGGAGGATCTGGTCTAGGCCATTCGAGGCTCGCGGTACGACTTAAGAGGTTACGGAAGAGCCCGACGGCTGGAAGAACGGGAAGGGCACGAGTTCACTCGTGCCGCTAGGCTCTTGATTGTGCGTGCGCGCTTTAGCGCCTGAGGTCCGCTCTGCGACTTCGGGGAATCCTTCCGCAGCCTCCTAAGAAACCAGCTCTCTCGCGAGTCCACACTGGGCGTACTTACTGAACAGGCTTCACTGAGCGGGCGCTTCGCACTACGCTCGCCTGCCCGAAACAAACCGGTTTCCGCGAACGATATAACGCAGAGGTCGCTCCGCAGCCTTGGTGATCCCAATGCGCGGCGTGATCTCAACCGGAGGTCGCCGCGTTCCGTCATCTGCGATCCATAAATCCGACTTCGACGACGTCAAATCCTTCTCGTTATCGCGCAAGCGCGTGATCCCGAAAGCCTCCGCCAGTCGCCCTGGCCCTGAGGTCAGCGCACGCAGGTCGCGAAAATCTGCAAGAACTCCACCCCGGCCAATTGCCATCGCGTCCATGCCGGCGATTGGCTCGAGGGCGCGAAACAGAACTCCGCCCGCAACGCCGTCCGGCAGGCACGAGACGTTGAAGCAGAAGTGATTTCCGTAGATGAAGTACACATACGAAATCCCAGGCGGCCCCCACAATACGGCGTTCCGCGCCGTACGTCCCGCGAAGCTGTGGGCCGCGGGATCGTCCCCAAGGTATGCCTCGACTTCAACGATCCGCCCGGCCAGCAATTTCTTCCCGTCGCGCCGCAGCAGGATCTTACCGAGCAGGTCGCGTCCAACTCGACGTGGATCACGATCGTAGAAACTCCGTGGCATGGGGGCAGGTCGCGTAGGGTAGAACTCGCAATCGTCAATCGCGCTGGCGGGGATGAAGGTGTACGTGAGGGCATGGTCTAGGCTCGACCAGGACTCGGACTTTCGTGTTGCCGATTCCGGATCACAAGCGTTCGCAGACGAACTCCGAACTGTAGAATAATTTCACCAATTCGCGCCGCTTCCATCCATTTCATTCTTTTGAGGAGATTTTATGCTCGGGACACCTTTGAAGATTACCGTATCCGCCGCCCTGCTCACCGCGCTCGCGTTTGCGCAAACCATTCCCGCTGGGACGCACATCACCGTGCGCACAGCGCAAGAACTCAGTTCGGGAACGGCGAAGGTCGGCGATCGTTTCGACGCGACGCTCACCCATGCGCTGGTTGTGGGCGGCAAGACCCTGGCGAAAGCGGGCGCGCCTGCGCGCGGGAAGGTCACGCTCGCGAAATCCAGCGGACGCCTCCATGCTCCCGGACAACTGACTGTTCGGCTGACCTCGGTTCAAGTTAACGGCAAAATGGTTCCGATTTCGACGGGCAGCTACCACCTCGAAGGCAAGAGCCACACCAAGAGCAATGCCACCAAGATCGGCGGAGGCGCAGCGGTCGGGCGCGCTGATCGGCGGACTAGCCGGTGGCGGTAAAGGAGCAGCCATCGGAGCAGGCGCGGGCGGAGCAGCGGGAACCGGAGTCGCCGCCGCGACCGGCAAAGAAGAAGCGCTCATCCCGGCGGAAAAAACCCTGAGCTTCAGCACGACCGCAGCCGCTACCGTGAAATGAAGTCGCCAGTCGTTAGTCGTCAGTCGGCAGCGAAAACGTCGATACTTTAAAGGCGAACCGTTTTCGCTGACGACCAGCGACTGACGACTGGCGACTGCCTTACGCCGCCTGCTTCAAATAAGCCAGCACTTCCTCGGAATGCCCCTCAGGCTTCACCTTGTGAAACACGTGCTTGATCTTCCCATCCGGCCCGATGATGAACGTCGTCCTTGCGACCCCCATCACCTTCTTGCCGTACATGTTCTTTTCCTGGATCACGCCAAAGGCATTACACAGTTTCTTGTCCGCATCGGCCAACAGAGTGAACGGCAGATGGAATTTCTCCTGAAACTTCTTCTGCGCCTTCGGGGTATCGGGAGACGCGCCCAGCAGCACCGCGCCCGTTTTCTGCATTTGCTTGTAGGTATCGCGGAACTCGCAGGCTTCCTTGGTGCAACCGGGGGTGTCGGCGCGAGGGTAGAAATACAGCACCACCGTCTTGCCCTTAAAATCCTTCAAGGAAACCTCTTGGCCGTTCTCGTCCTCTAATTTGATGTCCGGGGCTTTATCATTGACGTCAAGCATGGTCGACTCTCCAATCCGCTCATCGTTATACCGTAGGGCGCGGCGCGCCGTCATCTGCGTGCTGGTCGCCTTGGGTGTCGTCCAGATCGCCTCCACGCAGGTCGCCAAGAAGAACAAAGAAACGAAGGGGCCGCGGGCGCTCGGCCTGGTAGAGCTCTCGACCGACGGCAAGGCCCGCCTGATCCCTATCGCCATCATGGTCGACGGCAAGTTCTACGATGCTGGCGCCTATAAAGCCTCGCCTGTGCCCTTGGCGCTCTGGAGCGAGACCGTTTACGAGGGAGAAAAAACCGGCGTCCCGCAGGGCTTGTTCACCGTGGGCGGAGCGCTGCAGGCTACTCCGGGCAACTGGCTCGCGGACGGCAAGTGGCGTCCGGCAGGCTCTGAGCCAAAGACGAAGAAGTCCGCTCCGACCAAGCCGAAGATGGGTGACGAAGATGAAGGTCCGCCGAAGCTTCGACGCGGTGACTCCGACAAGCCTGACTCGGCCAAGACGGCGCCCCCCGCCAGCCCTCCATCTGCGGACGACAAGAAGACTCCGACGCCTTCAACGACTCCGCGCTGGCTCCCCGACGTCGCCACAGCCGCCCAAGGACAGTGCGCCGGCAGACAAGCAGCCAGCGGTTGCCCCGAGCGACGCGAACGACGACGACCCGAATCGTCCAATTCTCAGGCGCGGCAAGCCCGAGACTGAAAGCACAGCGCACCCTGAAGTCGGCGCCTCCACCGGTGTCCCCCGGCGCCCTATGGGCGATGCCGGAAAAGCCGGCCCCAAGCCCGACGCAACCAAGCCGGACGCGAAGAAGGCCACTCTGCAGACGATTGCGGCTATCTCTGACGCCGGAGGACCCGAGCCCCGGCCCTACTCCTACGACATCAAGCCCGATGAGGAGCAGAAGTATCGCAAAGGAATGTTAGGACTTGCTTCCGACGCGCTGCTCGCCCGTATCAAGGAAATCTCGCCCGCCACTCCGAGCGCTAAGCCCGCAACGCACCCTGCCACAACTCGTCGGCAGCCGCGGCCTCCGCAGCCCACATTCGACGACGTCCAGTTTCGCGCTTTCGATCTCTGGAATACGAACGAGCCCGTGTTCGTGCTGAGCGCAACCGCGCACATGCCTGAGGGAGCTGCCGCTTCCGCCGAGCCGTCTCCTGCCTACTACGTCACCCTGGTCGCGAAGAAAAATATCTATGACGAACTCCGCAAGCTCTACGCGGGCGTGACCGATGACCACCACCTCGACCAAACTCCGCGTCTTGAACTCGTCGACGCAGTGGACGCCGATGGTGACGGCCGGGGCGAACTGCTCTTCCGCCGCATCTCCGACGCAGGGAGCGCCTGGGGCGTCTATCGCGCGGGCGCAGACCAGTTGTTCCCGTTATTCGAAGGCACACCCCCCGGGCAGTAGCGCGCCTACTCAATCCAGCGGCAAACCATTTACAATCCCGTGCGAGTTTCTCGTGCCACGGGAGAGTCCTTCATGCGTATCTTCGCCGCCGCTTTCTGTGCGTGTCTGCTGACAACAGGCCTCGCCGTCGCGCAGGACCAGGATTTCAGCAAAGTCGAGATCAAAGTCACGAAAGTGTCGGGCAATGTATACATGCTGGAAGGCGCTGGTGGAAATATTGGCGCTTCCGTCGGCGAGGACGGCATCGTGGTGGTCGACGATGAATACGCACCCCTAGCCGAGAAAATTCAGGCGGCGCTGAAGGGCGTCACCGACAAGCCGGTGCGTTTCATCATCAACACGCACTTCCACGGCGACCACACTGGCGGCAACGCTTTCTTCCAGAGGCAGGCGCCCGTGATTGCCCACGACAATGTGCGCAAACGACTGGAAGAGGGCGGCCAAGCGGGCAATCTCGGTTCTGTCTCAATGGAGCACAAGCCCGCTGCCAAAGAGGCTCTTCCCATCATCACCTTCGATCACGACGTGACTGTGCACTTGAACGGTGAAGACATTCGCGCGCTGCACTTCCCGAGCGGCCACACTGACGGCGACAGCATCATTTTCTTTCCCAAGTCGAACGTCGTTCACATGGGCGACGATTTCGTGCGCTACGGATTTCCCTTCATCGACCTTGCTTCGGGTGGCAGCGTGGAAGGCATGATTGCCGCGTTGCAGGAAGTCGTTCCCAAATTGCCGGCGGATGTAAAAGTCATTCCCGGCCACGGGCAGATCTCGAATCTCGACGACGTCCGCGAATACGTGAAGATGCTGATCGAAACGCGCGCCGTGGTCGAGAAGGGCGTCAAGCAGGGCAAGACGCTCGATCAATTGAAACAGGAGAAGGTCCTCGATCCGTGGAAGAAATGGAATGGCGACTTCATCACCACCGACGCCTTTACCGAAACTCTGTTCAACGATCTTACCGGCAAGAAAGACGGCAAGTTCATCAAACATAATTAACGGCGCATGATCCATCGGCGCGCGACCAGACCCTCCAGTGAAAGCAGATAGCATCGAACCATGCCCACCGATCCCGGTTCTCTGACGCGAAGAAAGTTTCTCATTTCCTCTTTAGGACTTGCTTCGGCCGGCGCTGTCAGCGCCGCTTTGCCTTTCACCATGGCGCCGCCCCCATTCCTCCCGCAGTTGGTTTCCCAAAGAATTTCTGGTGGGGTACAGCGACGGCGTCCTACCAGATCGAGGGGGCATGGAATGAAGACGGCAAGGGCGAGTCGATCTGGGATCGCTTCTCGCACACGCCGGGCAAGATCAAGAACAACGACACTGGCGACGTAGCCTGCGATCACTACCATCGCTACGCCGAGGACGTGCGGATCATGCAGGCTCTTCAGATGAACAGCTACCGATTCTCGATCGCGTGGCCGCGCATCCAGCCCAACGGGTCCGGCAAGCCGAATCCGAAAGGTCTCGATTTCTACAGCCGGCTGGTCGATCAACTGCTCGCCGCAAAAATTCGTCCCTTTGCCACGCTCTACCACTGGGATCTTCCGCAAAAGCTCGAAGACGCCGGGGGCTGGCCAAATCGCGACACCGCGCAGCGCTTCGCCGACTACGCCGACATCATGATGAGCGCTCTCGGTGATCGCGTGAACTCCTGGATGATCTTCAACGAGCCCTGGGTTTTTACGACGCTCGGATATCTATTAGGCAATCACGCGCCCGGACGCACGGACCTCGACTGCCTACCTGCGCGCGACGCACGTCGTGAATCTGGCGCAGGGCATGGCGTTTCACGTCATGAAGGGCGTGCGCCCGAAGGCGACGGTGGGCACGGCTTTCAGCATGTCGCCGATGGAGCCGGCATCTTCGTCGAAGGCCGACCGAGAAGCCGCGGAACGCGCTCATCTCTGGCAGAACGTGTGGTTCCTGGAGCCTGCCATCAACGGGAAGTATCCAGACGCATTCGTTGGACTAAAGCCGGAAATGCTGGGCGTTCAGCCCGGCGACATGGAGAAGGTGCGCGCGCCGCTCGACTTCATCGGCATCAATAACTACTTCCGCCAGATGGTGACCGCCATTCGCCCCGGTGCCCTGAACTTGAATCCGATTTCAAAGATTTTTCCGGCCGACGTAAGAATTGGCGGCGACACCGGACCCAAAACCGACATGGGATGGGAGGTCTACCCCCACGGCCTATACGAGATCGTGATGCGCATCACCAAGGACTACAAGAAGCCCATCATCGAAATCACCGAAAACGGTTGCGCCTACGGCGACGCGCCGGGCAAGAACGGCATCGACACCGACACCCGCCGCATCGCCTACTATCGCGGCTATCTTCGCGAGCTGGCGCAGGCGATCAAACAAGGCGCCGACGTCCGCGGATACCACGCCTGGAGCCTGCTCGATAATTTCGAATGGGCCGAGGGCTATTCCAAACGCTTCGGCCTGGTCTACGTCGATTTCAAAACCCAGAAACGCACGGTGAAGGAATCAGGAAAGTGGTACGCGAAGGTCGCGGCTGGGAACGCGCTGCCGGGGACGGAAAAGAAGGCGGCAGCAGCTGCGGGCTAATTAATTTATTGGAGGTTCGAATCCAGGTATCGAGGAGGCCAGCCTGGGAAGGTTCGTATCGGGGCATCGCTTTAGCGATGCCGTATGAGCCCCATCTGAAGTCCCTTTAGGGGCTGTCTTACAAACTGCCCCACCATCGGACGAAGATCGCTCAGGCCTCGCAGCTCAAAGCTCACTTGTTACTCACCACCACTTCCCCGTTCTCCACGCGAATCCCGCCGACATTCTCCGGCAACTTCAACCGGTCGCGCTGCTCCGCCAACCGCTTCTGCAATTGATCGTTCACCAGCGACACCGGCACCTCGAGATCGCCGATCTTGATCTTGGTCGGATCGAACGTCGCATACCCATCCTTCGACCCGAGCTTCCCTTCGAGCGTAACCCAGACATCCTTGCCAGCGATATGCGTCAAGAATTGACCCTTGGCGATGTCTCCCTCGAAATTCACTTGATAATCCTTAACCGACGGCTCGCCAGATCCGAGATCGCCCGAGAGCGAATCACCAGCACTACCGCCGGTAGTCGCGCCACCGGCATTCGCCCCATCCGGCGACGCCAACGCGCCCGAGGCCTGCGCAATCGCGGCCGCAACTTCCTGCGCATTCAAGCGCACCTCGGCACCCGACTGCCCCTGCGCGCGCGCCTGCTCCAGTTGATCGATCTTGTTCTGAAACGACTGAGCGTTGGCGGCCACCGCGGGAGCGGGAAGAGTCGGAGCCACGGGTTGTGGCCGCTTGAGCACGAGCACAAGCGCAGCCACCGAAGCCGTGAGAGTTGCAATGCTGATGATGCGATCAAGCTTGATCTTCATGGAGTCCCCAATCGACTTCCGACCATCTTCCCTAACAATGTCATCCTGAGCGAAGTGAGGCGCCAGCCGAACGAAGTCGAAGGACCCCGCGTTTCTCACCGCTGCTCCAAGCTCCAAAGGGAATTCTCTACACACACCCGTGACGTTGAACACGAGACCGACGACTGACGACTCAATGTTACCCACCCGCCACCCATTCCCCGAGGTCACGAAAGCCGCTGTCCGCCAGCTAGCCCGGCAGGCTCCGCTCCCGCACTTGTTCCGAAGTCAGCCCATAAAGCGGAGGCGTAGCCACGCCCAGCATGCTCAGATACAGATAAATCTGCCCGCGATGATGGACCTCGTGCTCCACCATCGCCCGAAGCCACTTCCAGGTCGTGATCGGCGCGCCGCCGGGCGTCGTGCATTTGCCGCTTAGCTGTTCGCGGCGTAAGCTGCGAGAAAATCGCCATCGACTCCCGATGCATCCGCTCGGCGAAGTCGAGCACTTGTTCGTATCCATCGGCCAGTTCCTTGCCACATCCGGCATACCGGCTCGGCCGTCCGGAAACCGTCTCCGCATACATGTAGCGATTGATGGTCGCAATATGCCGCACCAGGTCGCCGAGCGTGAACTGCCCTTCGCGATACGTCCAGTCCACCTTGTCTGCAGGAATGCAGCGCGCGACCCGCATGGTGCGCTGGTGGATTTTGTCGAAGTAGTCGAGGAAGGTGGGGAGGTCCTGA
This sequence comes from uncultured Acidobacteriota bacterium, assembly GCA_963745435.1. Taxonomy (GTDB): domain Bacteria; phylum Acidobacteriota; class Terriglobia; order Terriglobales; family Acidobacteriaceae; genus Gp1-AA133. The sequence goes on from CAVUXK010000021.1 coordinate 607,230, forward strand.
ATCTGCATGATATGGCTCACGAATCGAATGCTATCGGTCTTTGCGGACAAGAGTCTTCGTAGTCGTTCGATCCGGCCCTTCGCATTTGCATCTTCTCAGATCGCCTGATCCGATAAGATCCGCCGGGCCAAATCCTCGACCAAATTCCGAAGGAGTGATGCGACGACCTCGCTAAGAACTTGAGATGCGTCGGATAGGTCGCGCAGACCGCTCATTCCGTTCGGAAGTTCAACCGATCGCGCGCGCCAGCATGTGCGGCAAACCTGGTCGCCATGAATTATGCTCACGTAGGATCTGTCGAGCTGACAATTCACAAGTCTTTCTCTGCGGCGCACGAATCCAGATGAGTACGTACAATGAGATCGGTGAGTCAAGAAAATGGTCCCAGGACAAAGCCGGAGAAGGGCACTAGGATGACCAATAAGACAGAGATGCACTCCCGAATCCATCTTGCACGACGTGGCCTGTCGACGACGATCCCTCCGACTTGGCATCGATCGACTGACTGCGCCTACCCCTCCAGCTTCTTCACCAGCACCTCATTCACCACCTGCGGGTTCGCCTGCCCCTTCGACAGCCTTCATCACCTGCCCCACAAAAAATCCGATCATCGTCTTCTTGCCCGCCCGGTACTGCTCCACCTGCTTGGGATTCGCCGCGATCAGCTCGTCGATGATCTTCTCGAGCGCCGACGTATCGGAAGACTGCACGGGCCGCCCTTCTTCCTCGTACACCGCGCCGAAAGTCCTTGCCACGCTCAAAACTCAAATCGTAGAGGTCTTTCAGCATCTTGCCTGAGATCGCGCCCGACTCCACCAGATCCGCCGACACAGCCACCCCCTGCATCGTGATCGGCGACTGCCCGATCTCGAGGCCGCGGGCCTTCAGTCGCCCCATCAACTCGCCCTGCACCAGGTTCGCCACGCGCTTCGGATTCTTCGCCGCCTTCGCCGCCGACTCGAACTGATCTGCGAACTTTTTCGATGATGTCAGCACGCCCGCGTCGTACTCGGTAATCCCGTAGTCTTTTACAAAGCGCGCCCGCCGCGCCTCCGGCAATTCCGGCAGCTGCTTTGCGATTTCCGACTTCCACTTCTCGTCCACCACCAGCGGAAGCAAATCGGGTTCGGGAAAATACCGGTAGTCGTGTGCCTGCTCCTTCGAGCGCATCCCGTAGGTCTTGCCTTCGTTCGAGTTGTAGAGCCGCGTCTCCTGATGAATCTTCCCGCCCGACTCGATGACCTCGATCTGCCGCCCGATTTCGTACTCCAGCGCCTCACGCACAAAGCGGAATGAATTCACGTTCTTGATCTCGGTCTTGGTCCCGAATTCCTTCTGCCCGCGCGGCCGCACGCTGATGTTGGCGTCGCAGCGCAGCGAGCCTTCCTCCATGTTGCAGTCGCTCACGCCCGTGTACAGGATGATCTCTTTCAAAAGCGTGAGGTACTCGTACGCTTCCTCGGGTGAAGACATGTCGGGCTCGCTGACAATCTCAATCAGCGGCACGCCGGTGCGATTCAGATCGATGCCGGTTTTCTCGCTCGCGTCGGCGAAGCCCTCGTGCAGGCTCTTGCCCGCATCTTCTTCCAGATGAATTCGCGTAATGCCGATTTTCTTCTGATTCTGCTTCAGATCGATGAAGCCGAACTCCGCCAGCGGCTTGTCGTACTGCGAAATCTGGTACCCCTTGGGAAGGTCGGGATAGAAGTAGTTCTTCCGCGCAAAGATCGACTTCTCATTGATGCGGCAATTCACAGCCATTGCCGCGAGCACGGCAAACTCCACGGCCTTGCGATTCATCACGGGCAGCACGCCAGGCATCCCCAAACAAACAGGACACACATTGCTGTTGGGCGGAGCGCCGAATTGCGTGGAACACGAGCAGAAAATCTTGGTTGCGGTCAGCAGCTGAACGTGAACTTCCAGCCCAATCACCGCCTCGTACTTGGCGTGAGCCGCAACAGAAGTGTCAGGCGTGGTCGCCATATCGAGCGATTATATCCGGGAGGTTGTCGGTGGAGCGACGGGCGTCTCGCCCGTCCGATGCGGGCGTGGAAAGTCCGAAACTTGGTTCGTTACTTCTGGAAGTAGATCTCGAAATACAGCAACTCGGTGCCCTTGGCGTTCCGCAATCCAGTGAGATAAAACCGTCCGCCCGCCAGAGGAGATGAAATCCCGCTCACATCGAAGAACACGAAGCCGGACTGGGTCGAATGCGGTTCCACCGCCTTCGCCGAAAACTGCGCCGCATCCATTTCATCGAGTGCCTTCTTGCCTACCGCTCCCTTCACCTTGGTGCGCGGGAACGGCAAGGGATATTTCGGCCCGCTCGCGTTCACATGCGACAGTCGCCGGTAGAGTTCGTCATTGCTGGCCGCCGGAATCTTCTCGCGGCGAGAAGTGATCAACTGCGCTTGCAGGTTCGCCAGCGAGACAGGCTGATCTCCGTCGTTCGTGATGACCAGAAAGACCGGCAGAAATCCCTGTTCCGCCCACTTCACATTGAAGATCTGGGCTTTCTCTTCGTCGTCGTAGGGATCGACACCGGCGGCCACGGATTCATCGGAATGCTGGTCGTGCAGCGGGTAGGTCGCGGCCGGCTTGGCCGCAGGCTTCACAAAATCCTTCGCCCAGAGGAGGCCAACACCAAGCAGGCAGAGCACGCCCGCGAGAACCACACCTGCGCGCACCTTGCGCGTCAGTTCACTCACCAACGGCGGCATGTCGTGAATTATAACCGGGCGGGACAACCGGCCGGCGTCTATGAATTCGAGCCGGCTGCCACCGAAGACGACGAATGGTGGCCTGTGGCAAATCCCACCAGTGTCCCACCGACAATTCCGGCCAGCACTGAAAGCAGAATTAACGTCAGCATCTGATTGCGCAGGTTGTTTTTGCGGCGAACAATGATTGGCATAATTGTCCCCCTGAAGAGTAACCGAGAACGCAGGCGCGGCCTATATTCTAGTAGAAGCCTCCCGGCCCGCGTCAACGCCGAAAAGCGCCAGCGCCCGTTTAGAATGGCGTATTCCATGTACTTCATCTACAGCGCGCTTCTGGTCCTTGTCCTGATTTTTGGACTGCCATATTGGCTGTATCAGATGCTGCGGCATGGTAAGTACCGCTCCGGCTTCCTGGAGCGTTTCGGTATCGTCCCCAGTCACCTGGTTACCCCTTCCCCCCGGCCAACTATCTGGGTACACGCGGTTTCCGTCGGAGAGGTCCTCGCAGTCAGCGGCCTAGTTGAGCAGATGCGGGCGCGCTGGCCGGCTTACCGCATCGTCATTTCCACCACGACCGATACTGGGCAGAAGTTGGCACGCACCCGCTTCGGCGGCGAGAGCGTCTTCTACTTTCCCATCGACCTTGGATTTGCAATCCGGTCCTATATGACGTCGCTGCGGCCCCGGCTGGTCGTCATTGCCGAGACGGAGTTCTGGCCGAATTTCCTACGACTCTCGAAACGCAGCGGCGCCTCGGTCGCGATCGTCAACGCTCGCCTCTCCGACCGTTCCATCCGTGGCTATAGGCGCCTGCGCTGGTGGCTCAAAAGCGTTATCGGCAATGTCGACCTTTTTCTCGCGCAGACCTACCAGGACCGTTCGAGGCTCACGGAACTCGGAGCGCCCGAGTCGCGTGTGGAGGTTACAGGCAATCTGAAATTCGAGTTGGAGCCAGGATCGCCTCCGGCCCTGGTGGCGAATCTTCGCGAAAGTTTCCAGGAGACCAACGCCGGGCCCGTTCTGGTTTGCGGCAGCACGGTGGACGACGAAGAAGAGCGTATGCTCCTGCAGGCGTTTCAAAGCATTCTCGCCAGCCATCCCCGCGCAGTAATGATCCTCGCTCCTCGCCATCCTGAGCGCTTTGCCGCGGTGGCCGCCCTGCTCGAGAGTTTCGGCATCAAGTTCTTCCGTCGATCGCTTTGGGGTGGCGAGCGTGTCAACGGCGGGGTTCTGTTGCTCGATACGATCGGCGAGCTTTCCGCGATCTACGGCTTGGCCGACATCGCATTCGTGGGCGGCAGCTTGGTTCCGAAGGGCGGCCACAACATCATCGAGCCCGCCCGGCACGGGGTGGCCATCGTCGTAGGCAACCACACCGACAACTTCCGCGACATCATCTGGCTCTTTCAAACGCAGGATGCAGTGCGCATCGTAGGTCCCGCCGAGTTGCCTCTGGTGCTGATGGAGCTGATTTCCAACGACGCCGAGCGCAAGGCGCTGGGCCGCCGCGCCGCCGAAACGTTGCGCTCCCAGGCCGGGGCAACCGAGAAAACTCTGGCGGCGCTCGAACGGCTACTGGCTCCCGCGGAGGCAGCTGAGCCTGCCGCAAAATCGTGAGCCTGCTCTCCGCCATCTACGGGTCGGCTGTCTGTGCGCGAAACCATCTCTATGACAGCGGAATCTTTCGCGACCGTCGCTTGCAAGGCTCAGTCGTCAGCATTGGGAATCTTTCGGTCGGCGGGTCGGGCAAGACGCCCTTCGTCATTTTGCTCGGAGAGCTTCTGAAGTCCCGCGGAGTCGAGTTCGACGTGCTTTCCCGAGGCTACGGTCGCCAGACACGCGGAGTGCTGCTGGTCGATCCCGGCGGCTCTTCCAGCGAATTCGGAGACGAGCCGCTGCTGATCGCGCGGCGACTCGAAGTGCCGGTGGTGGTCGGAGAAGACCGCTACCGGGCCGGCGTGTTCGCCGAAGCCAAGTTCGGGCCACGCACTGCACCTTCTTGACGACGGCTTCCAGCACCGCGGCCCTGGCCCGCGATTTCGATATCGTCCTGGTGAGTGCCGACGACTCTCGCGACGAACTCCTCCCGGCCGGACGCTTGCGCGAGTCTCGCCAGGCATTGCGTCGCGCCGACGCCGTGGTTCTGACATCGGGCGCATCACCCGACGGCTTCCCGCTCGACGGAAAACTCGTGTGGCGCGTGCGCCGCGCCATCAAGCCAGTCGAAGACGCCCGCACGGCCCGTGGCATTCTGCGGCATCGCCCGGCCACAGAATTTCATGCTGCAACTGCGCAAGGCGGGCATTGAACCGGCCGCCGAAGCCGTTTACCGCGACCACCATGCCTACACTGAAAAAGACATCCGTGAGTTGAAGGCCCTCAAGGACCGCAGCGAAGCCGGCGGGTTTGTCACCACCGAGAAGGACGCCATCAATCTCGGCGGATTCTTCTCCGCGCTCGAACCGATCGCCGTCATTCCGGTTGCCATGGATCTTGCCGACGCCGCTAACGCCGTCGATACCATGCTGCGGATCGTTCGCGAGCGAAAGAACCCGGCATGAGAGAATCGGTAGCCGGATGACCAAGCATCCCAAAGAATCCGATCGCCTCAAGAAAATTCTTGATGCGTTCCCCAAAATCACCGTCACTGCGCTCGCCGACCTGGTCGCCGACGAGTTCGTCTACGGCGAAATCTCCCGCGTTTCGCGCGAAGCGCCCGTACTCATCCTCAAGCATCGCGAGCGGACCATCGTTCCTGGCGGTGGTGCCAACGCCATCAACAACCTGGCAGACCTCGACGTCAACGTTCTCCCCGTTGGCATCGTGGGCAACGACGAAGCGGGTCGCTTGCTGATCAAGGCCTTCCGGCACAAGCGCATTCCGGTAAGCGGGATACTGCAGGACAAAACTCACATCACCGTGACCAAGACGCGCATTCTTGCCGGCATGACGCACTCGGCGCGCCAGCAGGTCGTGCGCGTGGACCGCGAGCCTGAGACCGCGCCCAACGCTCACTTTGTGCGCGAACTGATTCTTTCGGCACGTGAATACGCCCGCGCGTCCGATGCACTGCTCGTCTCTGATTACGGCTACGGGTCAGCGACCCCGGCGATCCTGAATGCGATCCGGGCCAAAGCGCGCCTGCAAGGTGTGCCCGTAACTCTGGACTCGCGCTTCCGCATGCTGGAATTTTCGGGCGTGACTGCCGCCACTCCCAACGAACCGGAGGTCGAGGCCTGTCTCGGCCTGAAAATTGGTCAGGATTGGTCGAAGCTAGTTTCCGCGGCACAGCAATTGATGGAACGTATGAAACTGCATTCGTTGATTGTCACTCGCGGGCGGGACGGCATGGCAGCCTTCACCGACGGACGAAAGCCCATCGACATTCCGATCTTCGGCTCCGACGAAGTCGCCGACGTCACCGGAGCCGGGCGACACAGTCATTGCCACATTTACAGCGGCGCTGGCGGCCGGAGCCAGCAGCGAGGAAGCGGCCCAGTTGGCGAACTATGCCGGCGGCATTGTCGTAATGAAGCGCGGTACGGCCACCGTCACGCGGCAGGAATTGCTGCACGCGATCGATCAGTCGCCGCCCGCCACCAGGCCCCATTGAGCGAGCAAGCCAAATCCAAGATTCTCGATCGCGCCACCTTGCGCAAGCAGGTGGAAGCCTGGCGGGCCGCCGGTGACCGCATTACGCTCGCTAACGGATGCTTCGACCTGCTGCACGTCGGACACGTGCGCTACTTGCACGCAGCCAAGCAGATCGGCGGGCGCCTGGTGGTGGCCATTAACTCCGACGACTCGGTTCGTTCTCTCAAAGGTGAAGGACGTCCGCTAATGCCGGCCGAAGAGCGCGCGGAGATTCTCGCAGCTCTCGCGGACGTCGACGCCGTCGTCATCTTCCCCGAGCGCGATGTCCGCGCGATCATTCGCGAAATCCATCCTGACGTGCAGGCGAAAGGAACCGACTATACCGCCGAGAGCGTTCCGGAAGCAGACACCGTGCGCGAATTTGGCGGGCGCGTCGCGATCGTCGGCGATCCCAAGGATCACTCCGCCAGCGAAATCATCCGCACCCGGCTCACGCCGCGGAAGTCGTGAGCGATCGCATGACCGCTACACGCCCAACATCTACGCCGAGTCCATCGCGCATTCTCATCGTGCGCCTCAGTTCCATGGGCGATGTGATCCACGCCCTGCCCGCGGCGGTCATGCTGCGCGCAGGCCTTTCCGCACGCGACCATCGGATGGCTGATCGAGGAACGCTGGGCGGAATTGCTGTGCGCGCTGTCCACGCCGCGCGCGGGTGCTCGCTCCCCGAGCGGCCGCTGGTCGATGTCGTCCACGTCGTGAATCTGAAGAAGTGGCGGCGCTCGCTGCTTCTCAGCCGAAACCGTGGAGCGCATTGCGGCAGGGCTGAGCGATCTGCGCAGCCGCCGATACGAGATCGCGATCGACCTCCAGGGCGCGGCGCGCTCGGCCATTCTGGCGCGCTGGTCGGGCGCACCGACGGTTTACGGCGCCGTCCAGCCACGCGAAAATCTGGCGAGCTTGTGGTACAGCCGAAGGGTCATCACGCAGCACTCACACGTGGTCGAACAGTACGCGGAGATCGCCGAGTCGGTGATCGGCAAGCCGCAGAAGATTCCTGATGCCGTGCTTCCGTGCGACCCGATCGCCGAGCAGACGGTGGAAAATCGCCTGCGCGATCTCGGCTTGCGAAACTTTGTGATCCTCAACCCTGGCGCCGGGTGGGGCGCCAAGCAATGGCCGGCCGAACGCTATGGATTGGTGGCGCAGGCTCTCGCACAGCGCGGAATTCAGTCGCTGATCAACTACGGCCCCGGCGAGGAATCGCTCGCCCAAGCCGCGGAGAAGGCCAGCAACAGTCACGGCCGCGCGCTCACTCGTTTTCCGTGGGCGAACTCATTGCCCTCACGCGGCGTGCCCGACTCTTCATTGGTGGTGATACCGGACCTTTGCACATGGCAGCCGCCCTCCACATTCCGGTAGTCGCACTTTTCGGACCCACCGATCCCGCACGCAACGGCCCGTTCCGCACCAGGAGCATTGTCCTGCGGAACCCCGCCAGTCCGACTTCGCTAACGCACCGCAACGATCCCGATCCCGGCCTGCTCGCCATTACTCCCGACGAAGTGATCGCCGCGGCCGCTAAAGCTTCTGGACGGTGCCCGTGCCTGAATGGTCACGCATCGCCCGCCGCATTCGCGTGCCGCTCGGGTTCGCCTTCGCTGCGTTCTACATCTGGATCGCACGGCCAAGCTGGGCTTCGCTCGCCGCGGGAACGCTGGTCGCGATCCCGGGCATTCTGCTTCGCGCCCTTGCCTCGGGTCACGTGAAGAAGAACGAGGAACTCACAACCTCGGGGCCGTACGCCTACACGCGAAATCCCCTCTACCTGGGCTCGCTCATCATGTCCATCGGCTTCGCGATTGCCGCGCGCAGCGTGTGGGTGCTGCTGGTGATGCTCGTCATGTTCGTGGCCATTTATCTACCCGTAATTCGTTCCGAAGAATCTTTCTTGCGCGAGAAGTTTTCGAACTTTGACGACTATGCGCAAAGCGTCCCGCGCCTTTTGCCGCGCCTGTCTGCCTACCGAAACCAGACCGGCTCGTTTGCGCGGGCTCTTTACTGGCAGCATCGCGAGTACAATGCGATTTTGGGCAGTGCGGCTGTGCTGGCTGCCTTGGTGGCCAAATTATTCTGGGCCTCACGATAGCCGTTTGCATCGAACCACCAACAGCTCCATAGGGCGTGCAGCAAGTCTTTGATTCCACGACTCTCCCAATTCGCTCGCGCACTCCCATGCTTGTTCCTGTGCTGCCTTTGCTTGTCGACCTGGACCGCGCACCTGGCGGCAGCCGCCAACGATCAAGGCTCCATCGCCACCATCGGCCCATCTGCGCAGATCCTCGCACCGCCGCCAACGTATCATTTCCCCGACGGCCAGGCCTTCGTCTACACCGCAGAGTGGCATCTGTTCACGGCGGGAACCTCGACGGTGAAGATAGAACCAGTGGGCAGCGAACGTCGCGTCAGCGCAATCGCGGATTCCGCCGGCATGGCCAACGTTCTATACGGCGTGCATGACCGCTTTGAAGCGCTGTTCGACTCCAAGACGTTCTGCTCGAACGGAGTGTTCAAGCACATTGAAGAAGGCTCGCACCGCCGCGAGACCAAGGTTACGTACGACTATCCCAAGCGCAAGAGTTCCTTGCACGAGACCAACCTGAAAACTGGCGAAACGAAAACGGCGGAAAACGACATCCCGCCCTGCGTCACCGACGTGGTTACCGGCTTCTACTACCTGTCGTCGCTTCCACTGCAGATCGGCAATTCCTACACGTTTCCAGTGAACGACGGCGGCAAAACGGCGGAAGTCACCGCGCACGTGGAAGGCAAAGAGAAAGTCAAAGTCCCGGCGGGCACCTATGAAACGGTTCGCGTCGCCGCCGAAGCAACGTCGGGCAACCTGAAGGGTCGCGGAAAGGTCTGGACATGGTTCACAGACGACGGCAATCACACGCCGGTGCAAATGCGAGCCAAGCTGACTTGGGGAACACTGCTATTCAGATTGCAACGGATCGAGCGGCACTAGCCGTAGAGACTGTCTATTCGTTCCCCTGGAGACGTCGGAACATGATTTCCTTGACTCGCTCCGCCGTGATCCCGTGGTGAAAGTCGCGTGAAAGCGGATGATCTGTGGGCTCGAGTTCGAAATAAGGCCGACACCCGGGCTCTTGGATGCAGGCATACATCTTCAAAGCAAGTGTATCCGGATAGTCTGGAATTCTAGTATTCAACCATGAAAACATGGCAGGCAGTTCAACGCGCTTGGAATCGTCTTTCATCCTCCATAATTTCTCGAAATTATCGCGGCTTAGCGATCCCCAAACGCCCCATCGCAAGGTCTCGCGACTACCGATGACGGGAAGACAAATCAGTCCTCGCACAAAAAAGTCCTCATCATTGACCACGCAATAGTCGTTGTCCAGGAAGGTGGATGGCCAGTTCTGCCCTGAATCCCCATTCTCTGAGTCGAGCGGGGTGTGCACATCTCGCCAGGAGAAAGGCGCGTCGTAACCGAAATCAAGGCAAGGTCCCGTGTGCCACTCTTCGCAACTACCACACTTCCAGCGAAGGGACTCCAAGTCTTTGAGGGTAACCGCTGTGTGTGTATTCCGTATGCATGCCCGCTCATAACACCCAGAGCACAACAAGCTGATCTTCAGTAGTTGCTCTGAACGTTCGTTCCAACCATCGTGAGCGGCTCGGACAATCTCGCAATCGTCACACCATGCATCGGGAAAAGGATTCTTGTCAGTTGGCTCATTGCGATTGAATCCAAGTCCCACGACATCGCCAACAAGGTGAGTGCAAACGAATGCAGGCTCAGACTCGCCGTGGGTTGAACACTGAACTTTATCAGACATATTTTGAGCGTGATTCGGGGCCAGCAAAAGCGGACGTTTGCGGAGCCCGGCCCCGCTGGTTTAGCGGCTCACCCCGCGAAGCACCTGCCGCCTAAGGCCTGAGACCTGTGACCAGTTCCCTCTATTTCGCGGCCACCAATCCCTTCGCCCGGCTCAACTCCGGCCGCTCGGAGTTCACCGCCCGCGCACACTTTCACCAGCTCACCGTAGTACTGCGCCGCCTTCTCCTGTTTGCCCGCCGCCTCGGCCGCCTGCGCCGCGCCGTACAGCCCGTTGAACCGGTTCGGATTGAACTTCAGATCGATCTCATACTCCGCTAGCGCCTGCTCCGGACGCTTCGCCATCATCAGGATTTCCGCCACCATCTCACGAGTCGGGATCCCCGCTGGCTCATCGCCCAGCGAGTCTTCCTTATCCGCCAAGGGTCGCAAGATCGCCAATGCTTCGTCGTGCTTACCATTCGCGACCAGCGTCCACGCGAGCACCTGCTGGTGAGCGTTGTCGACCACATTCGCGAAGCCTTTCTTCTTTTTCGCCACCACCGTGGTGTGAATGGCGTCGATCTTCTCGGCGTCCTTTCGAGCCAGGTCGGCATTTCCCAGATGCGCTGCGCCAATCGCCTGCGCCCAGTACGTAATGAATTCATCCTCCGCCAGCCCCGCCCCCGTCGGCGTCAACGCCGCCGCATCCTGCCAGTGATGCATTTCGATCGGATACAAGGCCGTGAACTCGATCAGACTAACGGCGCGCGGGTTGTAATCCGTTCCATACATGTTGTGAACGGTGTCGGGCATGGCCTTCACTTCCTCGATCATCGCCTTGGCCTCGGCATCGCGTCCACTCTGCAGGTACGCGTAGAAGAGATAATCCATCGCGTGAAACTGGTGCCCCTCGCCGCCCATATGCATGGCCGCGGTCTTGCGCGTGGCCGCCACCGACGCCAGATTCGACTTGATGTCGTCATCCCACATACCGACGCGCGCGAAGATGTGCGAGGGCATGTGCAGAGCATGAGGCGCAGCCGGAGCGATCGCCGCATAACGACGCGCCGCCGGCAATCCCAGCTCAGCCAGTTGCGGACGGTCGTAGGCGTGAATCATGTAGTGCGCAACCCCAGGATGGTCGGGCTCTATGGCAAAGAGCTTTTCGAGAATCGCGGCTGCTTTCTTGTCATTAGCAAAAGTCGGATCGTCACCCTCATCGGCAGCCAGAATCGAGAGCGCATAAAACACCGCCGCCTCGTGATCGTCAGGATTGCCCTGATACACCTTCTCCATGCCCTTCGAGTACGCGGTGGCGCGTTTCTCGAAGTCGCCCTTGGTCCCGTAGAACGTCTTCATTGCGGCGATATAGTCGCGCTCGCGCGCGGTGGCAGCGTGAAGTTTCGCCGCTTTCTTCATTTCATCGCGGCCCTTCTTGTGGTCGCGGCGTCCGGGTGGTTCCAGAGCTGATGCCACTGGCTCATCGCCAGTCCCCACTGCGCCATCGCGCACTTGGGATCATCTTTCGCAATGTCCGCGAATTCCTTCTCGGCTTCTTCGTACCAGAACGAGTGCAGCAGCGCGACGCCGCGCTCGAAGGGCTTCTGCACCGCCTCCGCGCACGATACCGGAAAGTGCACCGTGCCCAGCTGCTTTTCGGTCAGATCTTCGTGGTGGTGCCCTTCATCGGCAACCGCGGGCAGGGCACAGCATAGCAACACCATAGCGAGACAGAAGGATTTCATAGAGGGAACCTCGTATTCAGGGAGTCTAGGCCTTGACCTGCAGACCGGTCAATTTCGTTAGAACGTGAACGCCACTCCCGTCGAAAACCGTTGTTGCCGATATTTTGACGGCGGATCCACCTTGAATTCTTGTGCGTCGTAACCTTCGAAAAAGAAGTAGAGCTTGGTGTAGCTCTTCTCGATGAAGCGTGGGTTCTTGCTCAACGTTTCCCGGAAATCGGCGCGCACCGTGATGCGTGGGTGCACGCGCACTTTCAGCCCAGCCCCGTACTGCAGACCAAACTGGAAAATCCCACCGCCCTCAAGCGGAGGCGTGCTCCCGAAATCGTAAGCCGCCTTGATGATGCCCACGTTCTGCAGCCCAAGCTTGAACGGTCCCGAAGCCCTGGGCACGATCGTTGCACTCAATCACTTACCGTGGGCATCGATGCTCCAGCCCTGACTGTCACAATCGATAGTCCTGTCCCTGACTGTCGCCATCGATGGTCCCGTCCCTGACTGTGCACTAGATTGCGGACCGCGGGCACTCCGGAACCGAGCCGCTTCAGCGGCGGCATAAGATAGCCCAGTGCGTAAGCACTGGGTAACTGCGGCAAGCGAGCGAGCCCCGGAGGGGCGACACCCAGCGCAGCGGGCGTGAGCCCGCGAGCCACGCCTAACGCCCAACACAAATTCGTATGCCTTGGAATTACCGCGCTGACGCGCGGAACAATACCGCTACTGGATCCGGAATCGTTCCATCATCAACCGCTGCAAGCGGGGCTTGTAGAGAATGTCGAAAGCCAATTCTTTACCGGGGAACATAGCCAGCGCGGCGCGCCGCGCGTTGGCCGAAAGCTCGGACGCCTCTTCGATGGTGAGATTGGGATCCTGGCTGATCACCGACATCACCATGCTGATCATGACTTGCAGCCGCCGGATTTTCCTGGCTTCGTCCTGACGATCCTGAAGATTACTCTCTTGCCCACCCCGGTTCACATCTTCCATACGGCCCTCTACAGGGAGCCCCGAGTTGCGGGCGCTTTTGGACAGCGCCACACCGCAGGCCTCACCCCTGTTGTGCCCATTTTCAGGGCATTTTGGCAGGGAAAGCAACTCCCCCAACGTGGGGGCCGCCTGCCAATAACCCTGTAGTTCGCAAGTTGCTGAGCCCTTTGCCTTATCCAACTGCTTTTGTGATAGGTTTACAATCCTTAGGGCTCGAATCCATGGAATACAAATGGATTCCCAACTTGCCAGTGGAGGATGTATGCCAGATAGCTCCGATCCCAACGCCCCCGCGGGGCGCGTTCCTGATCCGAACGAAAAGCTTGTAAAAGTGTTCGACAGCGAGCAGGAATCCGAAGCTCTGGTCGTCAAGGGATTGCTCGACTCCGCCGGCATAGATTCCGACCTCACCTCCGTCGACGCTGTGCAGGACATGTTTCCTGGTGTAGGTGGGATGGTGATTCTGGTCCGCGAAGAAGACGCTGAACAGGCCCGCCGCATGATCGAGGAATATCGCCGTTCTCCCGACGCCGACGAGACTTCCGAGATCGACCTCAACGACACGCCAACCGTGGGCTGACCGACTTCCCGTCGAGATAGAACGTCACCGCGCCATTCCGGTCGGTGCGGTACGTCAAGATTCCTTCCTGCTGCAGATGTGCGAGCGTCTCGCGTCGCGGATGACCGAACGTATCGATTGCTCCCACCGAGATGATGGCCCACCTCGGGTTTACCGCATGCACAAATTCGGGAGTCGAACTGGTCGCGCTGCCGTGATGGCCTACCTTGAGCAGATCTGACTTAAGATTTTCCGAAGATGCCATCCGTTGCTCGACCGGACTTTCCGCATCCCCTTCCAGAAGCGCACTCGATTCACCAAAGCTGACCCGCAGCACCAGCGAGTCGTTGTTCTTTGGTTGAGCCATGGTGCGCCAGTCTGCCGGCGGGGAAAGTACCGCGACGCGGGCGCCTCCGAAGTCGAAGGTCTCGCCTTCGCTGTGCCTGACCACCTCAATGCCTAGACTCTTCGCGTAAGTCAACAACGCATCGATCGCTGGTGTCTGGGGCAAAGCACCGATCCACAGCTCGCGCGGTCGAAAGTTATTGAGTACTGAATGCATTCCGCCGATGTGGTCCGAGTGCCCGTGCGTGATGGCGACAGCATCAAGCCGAGAGATCCCTCGCTCCCATAAATAAGGAGAGACTACGTTCTCGCCGAAGTCGAAATCGGATTGTTGCCCTCCGACGGGCCCGCCCGCATCGACCAGCAGAGCTTTCCCCTCCGGCGACACCAGCAGCAGCGAGTCCCCCTGGCCCACATCGATAGCCGTTACCTCCAACACTCCGCTGTAGACCTGCGGTGCAGGAACGACCGCGCTTACCCACAACGCTACCGCCGCAACCGCCGCGAGTCCGCCCAAAAGAAGAATGCGGCGCCGCCACGCCAGCGCCATCGCCAACGCCAGCGCGATCGATGCGACTAGCATCGTGCCTGAAGTCGGCATCGCCACCCGATGATCCGCGATGCGCAGCCCGCCGAGACCTTGCACTGTACCCGTGATTCCATGCAGAGCCCAGGCCGCCACTAGAGCTGGCACTTTCGCGAGCGGTGTCCAAGCATATCCGAGCGCGACGGCCAGAACCGCCGCCGGCATCAGGATTCCCGTAAGGGGCACGGCCAACGCATTCGCCGGAATTCCAATCACGGTGGCTCGATGGAAGTAGTACGCCATGGGCAGAACCATGCCGACTTGCATCAGCGCCGAGACACAAAGCAGTTCGTACGCCCACAGAGCCGTTCGAGCCGTCAGCTTAGCGCCGCTCTTCGCCACGCGCGTTCCCAACACGGCAGACAGGCGTTCCGCGATCAGCCGCAGGTCAAGTCGCATCTGCGCGACGCGAGGCTCAAGCGTGCGATCGTATTCCGTCGACTCAAAGTTGCGCAGTCCATGCAGATAGGGCTGCGAGGTCCGCTCGAGCAGAGGAACGGCAATCGCCGCCACGATGAACACCGCCAGAAACGTAAGCTGAAAACTCGGACCGAGCAGCGCCTTGGGATCGGCCGCCATCACGGCCAGGGCTGCACTGCCGAGCGCATTCAGCATCGACCGCTCGCGATACAGCAGTCGCACTCCCAGATAGACCGTCAACATCAACACCGCCCGCCACACGGGCGGTCCAACGTCGGTCACAAGCGCGTAGGCAGTGCACAACACTACCGTCAGCCCGCTTGCCAGGAAATCGCTGAGCCGCAACCGCCGCATCGCCCAGAAAATCACGAAGGCCAGAATGCTGACGTTCATCCCCGACACGACCAGGATGTGATACGTCCCGGAGCGCTGAAAATCCACCTTCGTGGAAGGAGTCAGAAACGCGCTTTCGCCGACCACCGCGGCATCCATCAGGGCCGCGTCCTCCGCATTCCAGAGCAAATGAATCTTCCGTACGAGGCTGCGGTTTACGCGCTCCCGCCACCATGCGAGCCGCGTTCCCACGAAGCCGGGAAGCACCTCTACTTTGGCGGTCTTCGTGGAAGCCAGCATCGTAATGCCGTGATCCGCAAGATATCCGCGATAGTCGAAGGCCCCCGGATTCCGAAAATTCCGCGGAGCTCGCAGTTTCGCGCTGAAACGCAACCGCTCGCCGTAGTGATACACGCGCATGGGAACCGGGGCGCCCTCGTCGTACTCCTGTTCCGGTTCCTTCGCGTAGATACTCACGCGCATTCCGCCGCGAGCCTTGTGCGTCTGATCTGCGGTCGCGACTTCCTCAGCCTCGACGTCAATCGACTGGCGCAATCCGCCGAACCCGGCCGGGCGCGTCTCGCCGCCATGAATGACGTGCGCCGTTACGACGACTTCTTCACCGGTGGCGAAGGCGAGCAACTCGTCGTCTTGAGCGGGTCGTCCATTTCGGAACTGGATGGAAAGCGCCCCGACCACGAAGACAGCTCCGAGTGCCAGTGGAAACCCCAGCCACCAGCGCCTTCGTGCGAAGTAGAGCGCAGCGAGCGAAAAAGCCGCAGCAGCCACTATCCACCACACGGGAGGCCGCCATGCATATACGCCACTCACAATGCCGGCGCCGTAGGCGAGTGCAGCCCAAAGCATCGGCTGGCGCGGTGGTTTGCGGATGTTCGCGAAAAACGAGATGGCGCTCGTGGGGGACACTTCTTCCGTGGGAACGGAAGGCTAACGAACCAGTTCGACGACGCTCTCGATGTGGTACGTCTGCGGAAACAGGTCGACCAGGTGCAGGCGCTCCACCCGGTAGCCGTCGCCGGTCAGCGTGATCAGGTCGCGCGCCAGCGTCGCCGGGTCGCAGGAAACATACGTCACCCGCGGCGCGCCAAGCTTCGCAATGGCATGTGCCACGCGATCTCCCAGTCCAGCACGCGGCGGATCCACTACAACATAGTCGGGCCGCACCTTCGCGCCGTGACCTGCGAGATACGCGTCCACCGTAGACCGCACCGCCTTCACGTTCCGAGGAGAATTGTATTTGAGGTCCGCCGCCGAACCTTGTGACGACTCAACCGCCACGATGTGACGAAACGACGACGCCAGCGCCAGGCTGAACAGCCCAACTCCGGCATAAAGATCCAGCGCGATTTCGCCCGAACGCCCACCCGCTACGATCCCGGCCAGGTCCTCGACCAGGAACCGGTTCACCTGAAAGAAAGATCCGCCACTCACGCGCATCGCCCCAGCCTTGGTGCGATAACGAAACTCTCCCGGGCGATCCGTCCATCGGGGCTCTTCGGCCACCTGGACCTGCTGACCTCGCGCCGATGGGAATCGTCTGCGTGAACACGTAAATGCTCGAGACTTCCGGCAGAGCGCCGCGCAGAAGCTCCGCGAATGCCTGCGGTTCCTGCTTCCCGGCTTCCTGTCGCGGATCAACATACAACTCAACCTGCAATTGCGAGTCGTCGTCGTTCGCAAACAATTCGACCTCGCGCAGCGCCTGCGGCACCTGCCGGCCCTGCCCCAATCTCCATAACGCCTCGATTGCGCGGTTCAGAAGCGGCGAGCTGATCGGACACTTTTCCACCGGCAGCAGTTCGTGCGACGACGCTTTGAAATACCCGAGCGCGAACCCGGAATCCACGCGCACCTGCAGCCGCGTGCGGTTGCGGTAGTTCCATGGCGGCGAGGCGTGCACCTTGATCTCCGGCACCGATTCCATCTTCGCCAGGCGCCGCAGGTTTTCCTTCAGGATGTCTTCTTTGATCTTGAGCTGCTCTTCGTACGCCGTGTGTTGATAGTGGCAACCGCCGCAGCGCTGGAAGTACGGGCACGCGGCCTCGATCCGCAACGGCGAAGACTCGACCAGCCGGGTCGCGGAGGCCCGAACAAATCCCGGCTTCTCGTCGGTGACCTGCGCCTCGACTTTTTCGCCGGTCAGGGTAAATGGCACGAACGCAGCCTTGCCGCGGCCTTTTTCATCGGCCGGAAGGCGGGCCAGTCCGTCGCCGCCGTAAATAAGTTTTTCGATGGTGAGTTCCAAGACTTGATTCTATGCTAAGGATAAGCAGCAGCGCCGAGCGCGCGACAAGACCTCCTCAATGAAACTGTCCGTAATCATGCCGATCTACAACGAGCGGGCCACTCTCCGGCGCGCCGTCGAGAGCGTGCTTTCCGCGAATCCGGGCGTCGCCATCGAACTCCTGTGTGTAGACGACGGCTCGACCGACGGCTCCCGCGAAGTTCTGCAAGAGCTCGAGCGCGACTACGCACCGTCGGTCCGCGCGCTCTGGCAGACCAGCAACCTGGGCAAAGGCGCCGCCTTGCACCGCGGCATTCAGGAAGCCACCGGCGACTACGTCATCATTCAGGACGCCGACCTCGAATACGATCCCTCGGAATATTCTCTGTTGCTTGCGCCGCTGGTGCAGGACAAGGCCGACGTGGTATACGGCTCGCGCTTCATGGGCGGCCGTCCCCATCGCGTTCTTTATTTCTGGCATTCGATCGGCAACCGCCTGCTCACGCTGCTCTCGAACGCCCTCACCGACCTCAACCTCACCGACATGGAAACCTGCTACAAAGCCTTCCGCCGCGACGTGATCCAGTCGATGCACCTCGAAGAGCGTCGCTTCGGCTTCGAGCCCGAAGTTACTGTGAAAGTCGCTAAACGAAGACTGCGTGTGTACGAGGTGGGAATCAGCTACTCCGGCCGCACTTACGAAGAAGGCAAGAAGATCGGATGGAAAGATGGCGTGGGTGCTGTGTGGTGCCTGCTGAAGTACGCGCTTACCGAGCCTCGGGTGAAAACGGTGGGCATCGGGGAGCAATCGGACTCACACACCGAGGTCGACGGTGCCGAATACTCCTTGCCTGACCGCGCTGGCACAAAAAGAAACTAGAGCACGATTCACAAATGTCATCCTGCAGCAAGCAGGCGGGCAGAAATCTCGATTCGTGCGATAAGTCACAACCTTTCGCCTGTCCCAAACTTGTCGTGTGGGCGGCCAGCCCCGCCCCAAGACCTGCTACAAGCGCGGATCCACCGGTTCACTCTCGAGCGCCAGCACGCCAAAAACGCACTCGTGCACTTTGCGCAGAGGCTCCTGATGAACGAAACGCTCCAGCGCTTCGATCCCAAGTGCAAACTCGCGCGCCGCCAGCGACCGCTTTCTCCCAAGCCCCCTTCGCCGCAGCCGCTCCAGATTGTGCGGAACCGTGTACTCCGGCCCGTAGATGATGCGCAGATATTCCTTGCCTCGCACTTTCACCGCGGGCTGCACCGGCGCCTTCGTGCTTGACGGACTGAAGTCGAACGGCTTCACGACCATTCCTTCTCCGCCTGCGCCCGTGAGGTCTTCCCACCAGGCAGCACCGCGATCCTGCTCGCCAGCCTGCGCCAGATTGATCACCTGATACGGGGTTGCCAGCAACAGCTTCGGATCGCAGGCGCAGATTCTTGCCAGCGTCTCCATGTGCCACACATGATCGCGTCGAGTGTGCACCGCACCCTCGCTCGCCAGCAGATGAAACGGCGCGAGCTTCACGTCTTCCAATGACTCCACCGTCCAGCAATAGCGGCGGTAGGCGTGAACGTACAATTCCGCGGCCTCGGCTCGCTCTCGATAGCGCGCGAGCGGAGCCTCGAGTTCCACGTTCTGCTTTACCGCGCTCGCTAGTGCCGCAACTGCGGCCGTCAATCCGTGACGAGCCGCGGCGCCTGCGGGGGCATACTGACGCTGCAACAACTCCTTCGCCTTGAACGACCAAGGCATCAGTTCGCAATCGAGGCACACCCAGTCGCGTCGTCAATTCATCCCAGAGTCCGGCAGCGCCAATCGCCGTCCGCACACGCTCCAGGAACTGCCATTCCAGTTCGAGATCGTTAAAGAATCGTCGTCCGGTCCGCGTGTAGCAGACGCCCGCTTCGCCTTCGAGAACTCCAAAGCGCCGCCGGGCCGCATCCGCATCGCGGCAGACGATCACCACCGCCCGCGACCCCATGTGCTTCTGCTCGCAGACGACTTTCGTGACGCCCTCGTGCCGGTAATAGGCGAACGCCTCGCCGGGATGCTCCAGCAGCCCGCGCGCTTGCTGGTCTCGCAGGGCGACATGGTCGGCGGCAGGTAGATCAGCCACTTCGGATTGACCGCGAACCGGCTCATCACTTCCAGCGCCGCAATCGCGTTTTCCTCGCGGATCGTGATGTTCCGCGCGAGCCGCGTGTGGATGATTCGCTTGCCGAGCACGTCTTCGATGTCGAGCACTTCATCGTGCTGCTGCTGCGCAGTGAGCGCAGGCGTCTACGACTTCGGTCGCTGCGGTCGACGGGAGCCACCGGCTTCGCCGGTTCGTAGTATGTGCGCAGCGCCGGGACGGAAACCAGTTCCTTCTCCGGATAGCGCAGCGCCGTCAGCTTGCCGCCGAAGACGCAGCCGGTGTCGATGTTGATGGTGCGGTTGAGCCACTCCGGCTCGGGAACCGGCGTGTGGCCGTAGACCACCATCGCCTTGCCGCGATACTCCGCCGCCCAGTTGTAGCGGACGGGCAGGCCGAACTCGTCGGTCTCGCCGGTCGTCTCGCCGAACAGGGCAAAGTCGCGCACCTTCGCCGATCCGCGGCCCTGCATTTCTTCCTTCATCCCGGCGTGAGCCACGACCAGCTTGCCGTCGTCGAGCACGTAGTGGCTGATCAGTCTGTCGATGAAATCGGCCGCAATCCGAGACAGGCCATGCCAGTTCTTGTCGGCTTCTTCGAACTGCTTCAGCGAATCGCCCAGCCCATGCGTGATCTGCACATCCTTCCCCCAGTATCGCGCGCATCAACTTCATGTCGTGATTGCCCGGGCACGCAGAGGGCATCGTTATCGTCGACCATGCGTTTCGCCAGACATCACCGTCTCAGGAATCTTCGGACCGCGATCGACCAGGTCGCCGACGAACACGGCTTTCCGGCCCTGCGGATGCTGTATATCCGTCCGCCGGATCGTCCGCTCGTACCCGAGTTGCGCTAGCAACGCGACCAGTTCGTCGTAGCACCCGTGCACGTCGCCGATGATGTCGAAGGGTCCATGCTCGTCTTTTCGGTTGTTCCAGAGCGGCTGCCGCGTCAATCGTCGCCGCATCAACCTCCTCCGGCGACGACAGCACGAACACATGCCGGAAGCCCTCCCGCTCCAGCCCGCGTAGCGACCGGCGCAGTTGCTGCGACTGGTTGCGCACCACGTGCGGTCCGAACTGGCGCTCGGGCCTGGACTGGTTTCGCTCGTGACACAACTTCTCCGGCATGTTCAGGACAATCGCCACCGGCAGGACGTGATACTCACGTGCCAGCGCCACCAGCGGCTTGCGAGATTCCGTCTGCACGTTGGTGGCGTCGACCACCGTCAGCCGCCCGGCCGCCAGGCGCTTGCGCGCGATGTAGTGCAGGACTTCAAAGGCGTCGTTCGTCGCGGACTGGTCGTTCTCGTTGTCCGATACCAGGCCGCGACAGAAATCGGAGGAAAGAATTTCAGTAGCCTTGAAGTGTTGCCGCGCAAACGTAGACTTCCCGCAGCCCGACGCGCCCACCAACGTCACCAGAGACAATTCCGGAATCGTGATATTCACCGCGTGAAGACTCCCATCTGCGTAGGCGCGCCCACTTGCGCATCCTCTTCGCCCACCGGGAGAAATCTCACCGTGTATCCGAAGCGCGTTGCGACCGCCTGCGACCACTTCTGAAAAGCGGCGCGCGTCCATTCAAACCGATGGTCTTTGTGACGGAATTGACCGGCGGGCAGCGTCTCGAATTTCACGTTGTACTCGGCATTCGGCGTGGTCAGGACCACCGTCTGCGGACGCGCCGCCTCGAACAGCACCCGCTCGAATGCAGCCAGCCGCGGCGGATCCAGGTGTTCGATCACTTCCACGACAGTTGCCGCGTCGTACCCTGCGAGGCGCTGGTCGCGATACATGAGCGAGCCGTGCATCAGCTTCAACCGGTCCTTCTTCTTGCTCGGCATGCGCTCCAGGCGCAAGCGCTGCGCCGCAACTTCCAGGCTGCGATGCGAAACATCCATCCCGACGATTTCCTGAAAAGACTTCTCGTCGAGCAGCTCGCGCAACAATTTTCCTTCACCGCACCCTAGATCAAGCACGCGCCGGGCTCCGGCTGATCGCAGCACTTCGACCACAGCCTGCATTCGTTGCTGCCAAAGCCGGATTGGTTCCTCCATCTTGCTCTCTTCCGCCGATTGCTCTGCCTGCTTCGCGTCCGGATCGGGATTGTCCTCTTCCGCCAAACGCGCCAGGGCCTCCCGTGCGAGTTGGCGTTGCCGCGGGAGATATCGCTTCACGATCGCTTCTTTATGCGGATGCCCTGCCAGCCATCCCTCGCCCTTCCGTAAAAGCTTTTCGACTTCATCTTTACCGACCCAGTAGTGCTTCTCGGCGTCGAGCACAGGAATCAGGACGTACAGGTGGCGGAGCAAATCGCGGAGCAGCACTTCACCTTCGAGCGTCACGGTGTAGTAAGGGCCGTCTCCCCAGTCGGCAAATTTCTCGTCCAGCGGATGGCGCTCGGCATGCACACGATAGCCGAGCGGTTCGAACAACTCGCGGAACAGCCCATCCCCGCCCCGGCAAGCAATCACGTGCAACGTCGCCGTCAGCGGAAGTTTCTGCGACGCCAGCTCTTGCCTTCCCTTGCTGCGCCCGGTCATCGCAGTGCCCAAGGCTCGCCCGATTGCCACGCTGGTAAACGACGAGAGAACGTAAGGGCGATCGTTCACGTACTGCTCCAGAGTCGCGCCCTCTCCGCGCGCTCCTTTGCCGCGAACCAACCCCACCGGGTCTACATCCAGCAGCAACGCCGCCGTGCAGCGCTCTTCGGTTGCTTCGGGATAAAACAGGTGGGCTTTGCCAAAGGAAAGCTCGAACGAATGCACGTTCGCGGGATTCTTGTGCAGAAGAAATCCAAGATCGGTCGCCGGCCGGTGCGTGGTCGAGATGGTCAACAGCATCTGGAAATTATACGGGTGCGTGTGGCGCGGACAATCCTGTCCGCGTACCCGATCGCAGCGCCGGCCTCAGTTCGCCGTCACCTCCCAACATAGCTGACGCGCCAGATCGAGCTCGAACCGTCGTCACTCACTAGCAGCGACCCATCCGGCGCCACCGTGACCGCCACCGGACGTCCCCACACTTGCCCGTCGGGCAACACGAAGCCAATCAGAAAGTCCTGGTAGTCGCCGGGCGGGTGGCCCAGACAACGCGAGGGTGCCCCATTCAATCGCGCACTTTGCGATTGAGTGGGGTCACGATGCAACCGATGTCGCGATGTTAAGCGAATGAAATGGACCTCGACCTTTTTTCCCAGACAAAGTCGAGCTGCAGCTATCGGACGGGAGCGTGCATGACGGCGTTCGTGCGCAGTTTACTCAAAATGGACAGATTTTGCTTCCGCTGGACAACTTACCGATCAGGGAGGGAGACGTCATCCTGCGAAAATTGCCGAACGGAATCGTCCAGGAATTTGAAGTCGTACATGTTGACTTTCAGCACAGCCATAAGGACTTGCCGCCGATCACAACGCTCAGTACCAACCAACGAGGTAGCAGGCTCGGCAAGCAGCAGCCTTCCATCCAGAACGTCTACAACCTGTCGGGATCGAACCCACGAGTAAATGATCATTCGACCGACAACTCCGTGAATCGCACAACGATTGACAGCTCAGTTATGCTGCCGACGTCTCCACAGATTCCTCGCGTTTCCTCATCTTGATTCTTGCCGTCCACTCCTGAACATTCACCCGTACCCGTCCCTTCTCCCCGAATGCATACGACCGGAAACTGCTCCACGCCCACTGTTCCAGACTCTCCACCAATCCGCGTTTCACCGGGTTCCGATGGATATATCGCAACTTCTGCACCCGTTTGCGTTCGCTATCTACATTGAAGTGCTCTCCCAGTAAAAAAGCCCGGCGTCATCGAAATTTACCAAACTGGGGTACCCCATTTTTGAATCAAGTAGAACGGCCCTACAGCCGTGGCCTGATACCGGCCAGCGTGTGGGCGCCACCGACTGTCAATCTAGAGGAGGTTCGCACATGAGGAACGTATTGGCTGTTTTAGGTGTCCCAACTGCCATCTTGTTCAGTCTGGCGACTCTCGGTTGTGGTGCCAGTTCCACCCCGGTCGGAACGGTCACTGCCACTACCCATCCGCTTGTAGCGCAATATGCCATCCAGCATTCGCATAGCGGATTGACAGCCTGGGTTGAGTTTGGAACCGACACCAACTACGGTCGGAAGACTTCGGTAGCCGCCAACTCAGGGATGACGGGCGGCCAAACCCTCACAATTCAGGTTGCGGGCATGAAGGCCCAGACCACCTACCACATGCGTGCCCATGCAGACTGGTCCGGAGGCTCATGGGTCGATCAGGACAAAACTTTCACCACCGGTGCCTTGCCATCCTCGCTCCCGGCCCCCACCATTACCGTCACTCAGCCCGACCCGAACGCTACTCCGGCGCCCGGGGTGGAATTGCTGAGCCTCATTCAGCCCTTCGGTACCCAGATGCTGCAGTCTATTTGTACAGATCTCCAGGGCAACATCATTTGGTTTTACCCCGAAGGAGGAGTGCCGATTAAGCTCATGCAAAACGGCCACTTCGTTCTTAACCTGAACACAGATCTCCGCGAGATTGACTTGGCTGGCAACACCATTCGCGATGTGTCCGCTACCCAGGTGAATCAATCTCTTCAAGCCAACGGTTATTCCTTTTCGATCAACGATTCAAGTTTCAGCCATGATGTCCTCACCCTGGACAACGGGCACTGGATCGGACTGGTGAAAGTCACCAAAGATTTCACTGACCTGCCCGGCTACCCGGGAACCATCACCATCCAGGGCGACGGCCTGGTGGATATCGACCCAAACGGCAACGTCGTATGGGCGTGGTCAGCCTTCGATTACCTGGACGTCAACCGCTTTCTCCAGGGCTTGCCCGACTGGACCCACGCCAATTCGCTGCTCTACACCCCCGACGGCAACCTTATGCTCTCGGTGCGGAACCAAAGTTGGATATTGAAGATCGATTACGCCAACGGCGCCGGCTCAGGAAACATACTGTGGAAACTCGGCAACGACGGTGATTTCGCCATTAACGGCGGCGACCCGGCGCAGTGGTTCTATGCCGAGCACGATCCGGTGCTCTTAAGCGCACAGGGAACCCTGAGCACTGTTGGCGTCTGGGATAACGGAAATTACCGCATCAACTCTGCCGGAATCCCTTGTGAATCATCCCCAACCGCTCCGGCATGCTATAGCCGCCCCGTGATTTTCCAGCTCGATGAAGTCACCAAAGTCGCGACCGTGCTCTGGCAGGATCTTCCCGGTACGTATTCCCCGTGGGGCGGAAGCATCGGCACGCTGAGTAACGGAAACGTTGAGTTCGACATTACCTCACCTCTCAACGCCCCTTTTTCACATATCGTCGAAACAACCCAAACGGAAACCCCTGCGATCGTATGGCAGATGACTGTTACAGGTGAAAATGCATATCGCGGCAGCCGCATACCAAGTCTCTACCCAGGTGTAACCTGGCAACAGTAATTTCGAATTCCGGCGCGGGGCTCAGTCCCAACTGGATGGTTGATCGACGTGCGGTGAACGGCGGGTGGCCCATTCAATCGCGCTCTTCGCGATTGAGTGGGGTAGGCACACGGTCTGCAATGCGGGATTTCTGACCTCTACTTCTCCCCCATCCGCTTCTTCCCTTCCATCATGACTCTTCTCAAGATCCGGTTCATTCGCGTCTGGTAGCCGGGGCCTTTGGACTTGAACCAGTCCACCACTTCCACATCCACGCGCAACGAGATTCTCCGCTTGCGCGGCCGGTTCCAGCGCGCCGCCGCCCCCATCTCCTGATCCGCCAGAAATAACACGTCATCTTCAATCGAGGCGTGCAGGCCGGCCACTCTCCCCGGCCGCGTCCGTGTCTTTTTCCGCCTTGCTTTCTTGTTCTTAGCTGTCATGACGTTATCGTACATCCGATGTCGTCATCACATTGTGTTCCCCAGGGAACATTTTCGAAAAACCAGGGACAGACGGGACGTTCCCCGCCTTGTTGTCGGTATTTCGAACGACAGCAAGACGTCTGCGTGTCCCCGTATTCCCCGCGCTTCACTTCCCGACGTAGCTAACCCGCCAGATCGAGTTCGACCCGTCGTCACTCACTAGCAGCGACCCATCGGGCGCCACCGCGACCGCCACCGGACGTCCCCACACCTGCCCGTCAGGCAACACGAAGCCGGTCAGAAAGTCCTGGTAGTCGCCGCTCGCCTTGCCGCTCTGGTGTAGCGGAACTCGAATCACTTCATATCCTGTGCGCGCGGCTTTGTTCCACGAACCATGCTGCCCAGCAAAAATATCTCCCTGGTACTCCGCCGGGAACTGCTTCCCCTCATAAAACGTGATGCCCAGCGACGCGTTGTGTGGCTGCAACAGAATATCCGGCACAATCGCCTTGTCCTTCAGTTCGGGATGCTTGCCCTTGTGCCGCGGGTCCTGGTTCGCGCCGATGTACCACCACGGCCATCCATAGAATCCGCCCTCCTGCACGTGCGTGATGTAGTCAGGCACAAGGTTGTCGCCGAGTTCGTCGCGTTCGTTCACCGAGCACCACAACTGCCCCGTCTTCGGGTCGATCGCTAACCCGCCGCCCGCGTTGCGGATTCCGTAGGCATACACGCGCATGTTCTTCCCGTCAGGATCGAACGCCAGAATGTCCGCGCGATTTTTCTCCTCGGGCGTGATGTCGGGATCGTCCACGTTCGAGCGCGAGCCCACGGCCACGAACATCGTCTTGCCGTCGGGCGAGAACTCGATCGAGCGTGTCCAGTGTCCATCCGTCGGCAAGCTGAGCAGATGCTCCGAGTGGCCGCTGGCGGCCATGTCTCCGTTCTTGTAGGGATAGCGGACGACCTCGTTCTCGCACCCGATGTACACCCACTGCGGATCAGGCCCGGGCGGATAAAACGCGATCCCGTACGGATGCTTCATCCGGGCCGCGAACACCTGCATCTGCTCAGGCTTGCCGTCGCTGCCCATACCGCGAAACACGCGAATGCGCCCCGCATCGCTTTCGGCCAGAAAGATGTCGCCGTTGGGCGCGGTGCGCAGCAGGCGCGGATTCTCAAGTCCCGCAGCATACAAGTCGACCTTGAACCCGGCCGGAGCCTTCGGCCAAGCATCGCGCGGCCGCGCAACAATGTCGGGACCGTTGTCGCTCGATTTCGTCGTGAAGGGTTTGGGCAGATCGCTTACCGAAATTCTTCGATCCACGCCCGGCGCCTCGTAACGAAAGTCAGTAAACGGCGCGTTGGGCGAGCGCAGGTTCAACGCCGCCGATTGCACAGGTGAGGCTGCCGGGCTGGCAGGGGCCCCCTTCTGCAGGTAGTCGCTCTTCACGTAGCTGACAATTTTCCAGCGTTGGTCAGCCGGCAATTTTCTCCACGAGGGCATTTCGCGCTTGGGATCGCCCTTGGTGATGAACCAGAACATTTCTCCGGACGTGATTTTGCGGATGACATCCGCCCGCAATGGCGGGATGTTGCCCGACCCGCGCCCGTTTTCGCCATGACAGCGCGCGCAGCGCAGGTGATACAAAGGCTTGCCGGCTTCTGCGCCTGCAGCATTGCCCTCGTAGGGATTCTTCATTTCTTTCGCCGAATCCGGCGCGCCTCGGAAATTCGGCGTTTGAGACCAACCGATCGAACTGCTTAAGATGATGGCACCAACTGCGACCAGCCAGCCTGTTCGCATTTCGCTCCTCGTTATAGGAAGTACGTTATAGGAAATGTCCGGAGTCTCGGTAGGCCGCTGGTGCAAATCTTCCAGCCTGCCGCGATCAGAAACTGCCGAGATGATTGCCAATCAGAATGTGAAAGTAGCCCGCCACTTCAGTGGCGGGTTGTAGCGCAAGTTGTATTCGTGCCGTAGGCACGACTGAAATGATCAGCAGAATATTTCAAGCGTCCTATCGGGACGCACCCTTGTTAATCCTTACCCGGCGCTGAAGCGCCGGGCTACTTTCGGTAGTCGCTGCGCGACCTGCGGGGAAATCCATCCCTACGTTCGCCAGCAGTGCAAGGTCGCACAGAACGCACCTTTCGTCCTGCACCGCGGCTACTCGGGCGCTGCTCAACGCTTCTTCGCAAACGCCAGCCCGCGTTTCAACTCCGCGGTCAGATCGCTTTCCGGCGTAACGATGTGGACCGGCTTCTTCGACACGCCTGCCAACCATTCGTTCAACTGCGCGGGGGTAGTGCTCACCGCCCGGCCCTCGCGCATCACCGGCATGCCTTCCGATGCCCAGCGCTGCGCAACCGACACGGGCTCGCCCAGAAAGCCAGCAATTTGCTTCCAGCCCTTCAGCACTTCAGGCTGATTTTTGATTTTCGAAGCGCTTGTGTTCCTCGCCATTTTCCGCCTGCACGCTACCCGCTACGGTCATCTCCAGAAAATCAGAAACATTCATCAACCCCAGCATGAGGCGCACAAATCCCGGCATCGCTCGTCGCTTGTCATCGCGATAAAGATAAGGGCTCGTCAGTTGCACGCTTTTCCCCTGCGTTTCAAGCGCGCAGCCGTTCTGCGCGATCACGTTGCGAACCCATTCCGACTCGCGCCCGTAGGTCAGCGCGATCACGAAGCGATTGCGTTGTCGAAAAATCAGCACCGGGGTGCGGTGCACTCGCTGCGTCTTGCGTCCCACATGCACGATGACACCCATCCCCGGTACGTAAAGCGCCAGCGGACCGAGAATCCGATTTGTCACGTGCAGGTTGAATCGCGCAAGCCATCGGGGAGCAGGCATCTGGGTCTCCGCATATTGGGATGCAACAGCGCCCTCTCGGCTCCTCAAATCTTAAGATTTCAGGGGGCGGCAGACTTACATGTAAAACAGGCTCAGGCGCGGCAATCCGTACTTTTCCAGCAACCGCTTGTGGATGTACTGTTTTAGCAGTTGCTCGATCTGCGCACCCGGCATCTTGCTGCGATACGGCGCCAGTTCGCGATCAGCCTGCGCGCGCACGCTCACCAGATCGGTATCGGGTGTGGCGGCGAGCAGGGCGGCCAGCAACTTTTCTTCCACGACCGTAAGCCGGCGCTCCACGTCCTCGAGCCGCGACGTCGGCTTCGCGCTGACCTCTCCAGCCATCACCCGCAGGGTCGCGGCCGCTTCCTTCGCCAGCGCCTCCGGAGAACTCGCGCCTCCGGAAGGCAACTTCGTCTGCTCCAAGACGTCGGCATTCTTGCGCAGAAAATTCACGATCTCTGTGGCATCGAACCCGCGCGCCGCGTCCGACGGCGAAGTCTCCTCACCGCGCGCGCCCACGGCGGCTTCTTTCATGTCCTCGGCCGCCGCCAGCACTTCCTGCGCGCAGTATGCCAGGCTGTTTACTTTCCGTGACTTCGACGGCCGCTGCTCGTAGCGGTCGAAGGCCGCATCAATACCGCGTAGAGCTGCTTCGAGCGGGATGCCCGCGTCTTTCCAGGTTTCGATCAACGCCCAGTCGAGCGTCGAGAGCAGCAGAATTCCCGCCGCGACGTCGCTGGAATTGTTCTTCGATTTCGGTGAAGTAGTTGAAGTAGTTTTCCACGCGCTAGTGAGAGGAAGTGCGGGGCTTGGCGCTGTTGGAGGGTTTGCTGCCGTCGTTGGCCTGTTTTGCGGTCTTGCTCTTCGCGTCTGGCCGGCCCGACATGTTGCGCTCGTAGATGATGCGCAAGCCCTCGCAGCGTCAAGTGATCGTCCACGGTCTTGATGTACTTCGACGCTGTACCAATCATCGACGCGAGGCCGCCGGTTGCAATCACCTTGGTATCCTTGCCCATCTCGGCAAGCAGTTGCTCGAGGATGCCGTCGACCAGTCCGAGGTATCCGTAGTACAGCCCCGACTGCAGGCTGCCGACCGTAGTCGTGCCCACGACGCGCGCAGGTTTGCGGATGTCGACACGCGGCAGGCGCGCCGTCCGCTGGAATAATGCGTCGGCGGAAATGCCGATGCCGGGGCAGATCACGCCACCCATGTACTCGCCCTTCGCCGAAACGCAATCGAACGTCGTCGCCGTGCCGAAGTCGACCACCACGCACGGGCCGCCGTATTTCTCGAACGCCGCCACTCCATTGACGATGCGATCTGCGCCCACTTCGGCCGGATTCTCGTAATGCACCGGCATTCCGGTCTTTACGCCGGGCTCGACAAAGAGCGGCTTCAGTTTGAAATATCGTTCGCAGACCTGGCGGAGTGTGGAGTCGAGCGGCGGCACCACGGACGAAATGACGATGCCGTGGATGCCGGAGGCGTCGAGGTCGTCCATCGAAAACAGGCTGCGGAACAGGACGCCGTATTCATCCACCGTGTGATTTAAGATGGTCGACACTCGCCACTGCGCTACCAAGCGTTGAAGCGCGCCCCGTGCGGGGCTCTTCGCCAGCGTGCACCTTCGCGACGCGCGCAAACACGCCGAGTACCGTGTTCGTGTTGCCGACATCGATGACGAGCAGCATAAGAGGTCAGGTTGGTCGTTGGCTTGCCGTGACTAAGCATTGCCGGATTGCTTGCGTTTCTCTCTGCGTTCTCTGCGAATTTTCTCAGCGTCCTCTGCGTTCTAAGATCTTCTTCTGTTGCCAGAACACCTTAAAACGCAGAGATCGCAGAGCAGTGCCGCCGAGCACGCAGAGAAGAACAAATGCTCCGCGTCTTACTTGGCACGCACTGTCCCGCTCAACACGGTGCGGCGGCCGTGCGACGTGCGCACCTGCAGGAACCCGCGCGCATCCAGACCGTCGGTGACCCCTTCAAAGCCGCCGTTCTCCTCGATGTGCACGTGCTTCCCGCGAACATAGGAGGAATGGTCCGCAAAACGCCGCAGAATCGATTCGCGCGCATTCGGTTTCCCGGTCAGATCCTGATACTCGCGATCGAGCGATTTTAGCAAAGCCCCCAGGAGTTCCACCCGCGACCATTCTTTTCCGGAAGCCATGCGCAGCGAAGTCGCAAGCTCCCGCAGGTCTTCCGGAAACTTCTCCTGGTTCACGTTGATGCCAACTCCGATTACAACATGGCGCACGCGCGTGGCCTCGGCATTCATTTCGGTCAGAATGCCACAAAACTTCTTCCCCTCCATCAGCACATCGTTTGGCCACTTGAGATCCGGATGTATGCTCGCATCAATGGTGCGGACCGCCGCCTGTACCGCAAGGCCCGCCGCGAGCGAAAGAACCAGCGCATCCGACGGCGGCAAATTGGACGCAATACGACCGAACAGTAAATTCCCGCAGAACGAGCCGAGTGCCAGCGATTGCCGCCGCGTCCACGGCCTGCCGTTTGCTCCTCCGCGACAAACACGCTGCCCTCGGGCGCGCCCGCAGCCGCCGCTTCCATCGCCGCTGCGTTGGTGGACCCGATCCGGTAAAAATGGTGAATCTGGCGGAAAACGGTTCCCTTCACTGCGGGCGCAAGAATATCTGCCAAGAGAAGATCTGGCACAGCGCGCAATTGATAGCCAGTCGCCGGGTGGCCTTCAATGGCAACGCCCAACGATCGCAATTGCTGAATGAGCCGCCAAACCTCGGAACGGCGCGTTCCGATCTCATCTCCGATCTTCGTACCGCTGACCGCCAGCATGGCGTGGTCGGTCAGCACGCGCACAATGCGGCCCAAGCGCGCGTCGGTCTTCTCCGCAGTCTTTCCGGAAGCCGGTCGTCGGGCTCGAGTTGGCGTTCGTTTCCTGATGGCGGGGATTATAGCTAGTCGTCAGTCGCCAGTCTCTAGTCGCCAGCGAAACCAATTCGTC
>CAVUXK010000022.1:0-21159 GCA_963745435.1 uncultured Acidobacteriota bacterium
GTGGCAGGTATTGCGGCGCAAATACCCGCTATTGCTCCCACCGGGCGAAAAAGTGTTGTAGTGCTCTTCACACCTTTCCTCCGATCGCGGCCCTGGTTTCCAGCTTCTCAAACACTTCCTGCGCCCGCTGCACAGCTTCCTGCACGTTCTCGCAGATATTGTTCTTTCCAATCACCTCTTCGAACTCGGCCTCATGCAGCAATTTCGCCGGCTGCTCCCGTGCTCCGCACAAGATCAAAGTGCGGCCCGTTGCTTGCAACGCCCGCGCAACTTCTTCGATCGCAAACAATCCCGTAGCATCCAGCGCCGTCATGTTTCGCAGACGCAAAACCACCACCGGCGGTAGCGCATGCATGTTCTCCGTCACCGCTGAAATCTTGTCGGTGGCACCAAACAAAAACGGCCCGTGAATCCGGAAGATGGTCGCGTAGTACGGGATGTCCTTGTCCTGCAGAATATGAACGCGTCCATCCTCAATGTAGTCATCCGTGACCTGCGAAACAGTGGTCGTCGCCGCCACCCGGCTGATGAATAGCAGTGCGGCCAGGATCATTCCCGCCTCAACCGCCACGGTCAGATCGGCAAACACGGTCAGAGCAAACGTCACCAGCCACACGCTGATATCTGTCTTCGTCAACTTCAACAATTGCGGGATCTCCCGCCACTCGCCCATGTTGTACGAGACGACCATCAAAATACCCGCCAGCACCGCCATCGGAACAAACGCCACCAACCGCGACGCGAAAAGCAAAATGCTCAGCAGGGTGAGCGCATGAATGATTCCGGCCACCGGCGTCTGCGCACCCGAGCGGATATTCGTCGCCGTACGCGCGATCGCCCCGGTCGCCGGCAGGCCGCCGAACATCGGGGACGCGATATTTGCCACACCCTGCGCCACCAGTTCCACATTCGGATTGTGATGGTCGTTGCTCATCCGGTCCGAGACCACGGCCGACATCAGCGACTCGATCGCGCCCAGCATTGCTACCGTGACCGCCGGCCCCAGCAAACTATGAATCAGATCCACCCGGAACATCGGTATCTGCAGCCGCGGCAAGCCGCTGGGAATTCCACCGAACCGCGAGCCGATTGTTTCCACCGGCAGTTTGAAGACAAACACCGCGGCCGTGCCCACCACCAGCGCGACAATGGGCCCGGGAATTCTGTTCGACAAACTGCGGCACACAACCAGGATGACCACCGTCGCAGCCGCCAGCAGCGCGGCATCGTAATTAAAAGTTTTGTAGTGAGAGGCAAGAGCTAAGATTCGTGCCGCGAATTCGCCCGGCACCTTATCGATCTTCAGGCCGAAGAAATCCTTCACCTGCGTGCTCGCAATCAGGATCGCAATACCATTCGTGAACCCCACCACGATGGGCCGGGGAATAAACTTGATCGCCGACCCCATGCCAGCCAGCCCCATCGCGACCAGCAGAACGCCCGCCATCACTGTGCACATGAACAACCCATCCACACCATGCGCAGCAATGATCCCGGCAATCACTACGACGAAAGCTCCGGTCGGCCCTCCGATCTGTGTCTTTGATCCGCCGAGCAGCGAAATCAGAAAGCCCGTAACGATCGCGCAGTAGATACCGGCCTGGGGCGTCAGGCCAGAAGCGATGGAGAATGCCATCGCGAGCGGCAGAGCCACCAGACCGACGGTGACGCCCGCAATCGCATCGCGCAGAAATGTGCTGGAGTTGTAGTCCCGCAGGCAAAGCACCGACTTCGGAAGCCAGCGCTCCGGTGAGAAAGTAAACGCCATTTAACAATTATGGCTGCAGTTCAAGCAATCGGAGATAGCAATCTGTGCGCCGGAAAAAAGCCTCTTCCCGAATCGACTGTGGCGCCAAGTCATTACTGGCTTCAGCCAGCGGCCCACACAAGTGCTACATTGCTTCGGCAACTCAGGAGACATCATGCCGACTCGCCTGCTCGTTTCCACACTCGCAGCCATCCTTCTGGCAGCAACCGCCAGCGCCCAGACCACACCCGCACCCTCTCATGTCGACGTTCCGACCATCGAGCCCCGCCCCGACGACGTCGGCAGCCTCGACGGCATCGTCGCCGCCTACTACGACGTCATCTCCGGACCCGCCGGACAGCCACGCCAGTGGTCGCGCGACCGCACGCTCTACATTCCCGAAATCCGTTTCGTCTCCATGTCGCAGAGCAAAGAGGGCAAGCCCGTCGCGCGCACCATGACGCACCAGCAATTCGTCGACGCCTCCGACAAAGGCCTTCAAGGCGGCTTCTTCGAGAAGGAAGTTCACCGCGAAACGCAGCGCTTCGGCAACATCGCGCACGTCTTCAGCACCTACGAGAGCCGCATCAAGGCCGATGGTCCTACCATCGCGCGCGGCATCAACAGCATTCAGGCCTTCTGGGATGGCAAACGCTGGTGGATCACCAACGCAATCTGGGACGAAGAGCGCCCCGACAATCCGATGCCTCCCGAATACTCGCCCAAAGCGAGTACCGACCACCCAGCTTCAAAGTGAAACTAAGGAAAAAGTCTTCACGGGAAAAAAGCATCCCCCGCGCGCGAGTCGCGGGGGATTGGGGGAGGGCCTGATGGCCGAGTGTTGAGTTCTGGTGTATCACCTACCGAACGGAAACAACCTAAAATGCATGTAAATAGTTGATTACACAAGGATTACAAAACAGCCTCGTTCAAATCCTGGAATCAACTACCGTCGATAGTATGTACAACATTCCATTCGAGTTATTTCGGATCAAGAAGGTTGTAAGGAAATTTATGAGCGAGAGATCCACTCTGCGTCCGCTGCGGCACTCCTCTGCGCCCTCTGCGTTTTAGGATTTTTGCGGGCGGCCTCGAGTTGCTCTCAGCCGCCCGTCGAGCCTTCCTCCACTACCATACGCGACAAGCATTCGCGCGCACCATTGGCTGCCCCGCTTTGCAGCCAAAAGCATGCGCGAACTCCGACATGTTCCCAACCACATTATTGATGCGATAGCGATTCAGGGAGTGCCCCTGAGTCATCACCGCAGTCCGTGCGGCCTCCGGCCGATTCTCCCCGCACCACACATTCGCATATGCCAGAAAGAACGTCTGCAATTCGGTCACGCCTCCGTTCGCCGGCGAATCGAGTTCCTTCCCCTGCTCCTTCAACGCACTCTGCAGTCCGTTCAGCGCGATGTGCACGCCGCCATTGTCAGCGGTGTCCTCGCCCAGTGACAGCTTGCCGTTCTGTTTGACGCCAGCTTCCGGAACATCTTGGGTGTACTCGTCCGCGATGCAACTGTCCCGCTCGTCGTACGCAGCCGAGTCCTTTGGCGTCCACCAGTCTTTCAGATTGCCGGCCGCATCGAACTTCCGCCCCTGGTCGTCGTACCCATGGATAATCTCGTGCCCAATCACCGCACCGATTGCACCATAATTCACCGCGTCCCCAAGCTTCGCATCGAAGAACGGCGGCTGCAAAATTCCAGCAGGGAAGTTGATGGTGTTGGTCTGCGCATCTTCGTATGCGTTGACCGTCGGCGGCGTCATGTTCCATTTCAAACGATCCACCGGCTTGCCGAATTCTCCCAGACGCCGTTGCAGTTCGTGCCGGCTGGAGCGCTGCACGTTTCCAAGAAAATCGTCGCGCTTGATTTCCACCGACGAGTAATTCTGCCAGTGATCCGGATACGCGATCTTGTCGACCTGCGCCGCCAGCTTGACGTGCGCTTTCTTCTTTGTTTCCGCCGACATCCAGTCTGCCGCATCGATGTCCGCACCCAACGCCCCTTCGATGGTCTTCACCATCTGCAGCATGCGTTCCTTGCTGGCCGGAGGAAAATAGCGCGCCACGTATGCCTGACCGACGGCATCTCCCAGATCGATATCCGCATACGACGAGCAACGCCTCCACCGCGGCTGGATCTCTTTCGTCCCCGAAAGCGTCCGCCCATAGAAATCAAAATTCTCCTCGACGAAAGGCTCTGACAGCGAAGAAGCCGACAAGTGCAGGATCGAATACCTCAAATATCCACGCCAGTGCTCGATGGGTTCCGAAGCGATCAGCCTTTCCATGCCCTTGAAGAAATCAGGCGACGTCACGAGGTACTGCTTTGCCATCGGCACCTGCATCGCACCAAAATACTTGGTCCATTTAAACGAAGGCGTCAGCGCCTGCAGCTGCTCCGCCGTCATTTTGTGGTTGATGTTCTTCGGATCGCGCCGCACCACGATGTCCATCGCCGCCTTCGCCAGCGCCGTCTCCATCGCCAGCACTGACTTCGCATCCGCAGCGGCCTGCTCTTTCGATTCGCCGCTCAACTCGAGCATGTGCGCGACGTGCTTCACGTACTTTTCGCGGATCTCCTTCGACTTCTCGTCGTCGTTCAGGTAGAACTCGCGCGACGGCATGTTCATGCCCGACTGGTCCAGCGTTCCGATGTTCACGCTGGCATCGTCGAAATCCGGCCCGTTGTAGATCCCAAACAGAATTCCCTGGTATTGCGCGTCGATGAAGTTCAGGTTTGCCGGCCGCACCATCAGCTGCAGGGTCGCAACAACCTCCGGCATTTGCGATTTGTCTTTCATCGCCGCGATCTGGTCGAGCGCCGGCTTCAATGGGGTAACCCCAGCCTTGTTGATGGCGGCCTCATCCATACACGAAGCGTAATGGTCGCCCGCCTTCTGATCCGCCGCACTGCGACTCGCCGACGGCTTCGCCGCATCTTCCAGCGTGCTGTGAATCGCCGCTACGTTCCAGATGGCCAGCTTGTTAAACGTCCCCCACCCGGCCTGGTCCGATGGAATCGGGTTCGCCTTCAACCACTTGCCGCAGGCGTACTTGAAAAAATCGTTGCAGGGATCGAGCGACTTGTCGGCCTGATCCGGTGTAAAGCTATCCAGATCCGGCATTTCGTTGCCGGAACCCGACTTTGCCGGTTGGGCGAGTGTCAGGGTCGAAAGCAGAATCGTCAGGACAAGAAAAATGCGCATGGAAACTCCTTCGTGGCGGGATAACACAAATGAGGTAGACGTCAGAACACAAGAATGGTAACAAGCAATACCTCAGTGGCGCTTGTTATGTAGCGCGGGCGCCCTCACCCGCGGCGGTTGCTTTTTGCGTCGGGATACCCCCTTACCCCATCAGGGCATCCCGTCTCAAAACTCGCCGTATCAACACGATCCCGCCACCTGCCCTTCCGGTCCCAGAGGCGTAGCCTGATCGTAACTATCGCGACAGCCCAAACCCGCATCATACTGTCGTGATGGATGTACAAGAGCTTTTCGTGGAGTTCCTGCGGCCGGTCGCTTTGGGCACCGGGGCAGTGCTGGCGCTGATCGTACTCGTCGGCCTGCGCCTGCCCACTCGTGCCAAGGTGGGCACACGCCCTCCGCGAAACAGCTGAACCGATTTCGCCTTCCCTTTGCTCTGAACACCCCGCAGACCGGCGCCAGCGCTCGTCTCCCGCTTTCCTCCTGTCCTCTGATTTGACGGGATTTCTCGGCACGTGAGATAGTTGGCTCGCTTCTCAAACGTCTGCACCAGTTGCACTCAACCACGTTGTGGAGTTTGCTGCGACCCAATGTTCCGAATCATTCCCAGGGACACAAGTTTTTTCGACATGTTTGCCGCCATGTCGAACAACCTCATCGACGCCGCCCGCGCGCTGGTCGACCTGTTCGCCGACTACCGCGATGTCGACGCCAAGATCGAGGAAATCCGCCGCATCGAGCACCTGGGCGATGAAATGACCCACTCGATCATGCGCAAGCTCAACCAGACCTTCATCACCCCGTTCGACCGGGAAGACATTCACACCCTGGCCTCATCCCTCGACGACGTGGTCGATTTCATCAACGCGGCCTGCGCCCGCATCCTGATGTACCGCATCACCGATCCGCCGCCCGAAGCCGGCACCCTGGCGCGTCTGATTCTGGCCCAGACCGAGGAACTCGGCAAAGCCGTCTCCAACCTCCAGAAGAGCGAGCTCGTTCTCGCGCGTTGCGTCGAAATCAATCGCCTCGAGAACGAAGCTGACCAGGTTTCGCGAGTAGCCATCGCGCGCCTGTTCGAACAGGAGACCGATCCCATCACTCTGATCAAGATCAAGGAACTGCTCGAGTTCCTCGAAACCGCAACCGACAAGGCGGAAGATGTCGCCGACGTTCTCGAAACCGTCGTCCTGAAGAATGCCTGAAGCCGTGCATCCTAAATCACAGGAAACGAACGGGTGAATTCGAACCTTCTGCTCCTCATTATCACTGTCCTGGTAGCGCTGATATTCGATTTCCTCAACGGATTTCACGACGCCGCCAACAGCATCGCCACCGTCGTCTCCACACGCGTGCTCTCTCCAAAGCTGGCCGTCGTGTGGGCCGCTTTCTTCAATTTCGTCGCGGCCTTCTTCCTGGGTACTGCCGTCGCCAAGACCATCGGCAAGGGGATGGTCCAGATTGACTCCGTCACGCAATACGTCGTGATTGCCGGATTGCTGGGCGCCATCGTCTGGGATTTGCTGACCTGGTGGTGGGCCCTCCCCACGTCCTCTTCGCATGCGCTGATCGGCGGTTACGCCGGCGCAGCCATCATGCGTTCCGGTTTCCACGTCATCATCGTCTCCGGCTGGTACAAGACGCTGATCTTCATCGTCGTGGCCCCGATCATGGGCCTGGTGCTCGGCTTCAGCTTCATGGTCGCGATCTTCTGGCTGCTGCGCAACAAACCTCCGCAGCGCATCGACGGATGGTTCCGCAAGCTGCAGTTATTGTCAGCGGCGGGTTACAGCCTGGGCCATGGCGGCAACGACGCTCAGAAAACCATGGGAATCGTGGCTGGCGCGCTCTACAGCGCAAAGTACATGAGCGCCTACGACATGGCCAACAACTGGGGACACTTTCACTGGCCCATCATCCTCGCGGCTCACACCGCGATCGCCCTCGGAACCTATTTCGGCGGGTGGAGAATCGTTCACACCATGGGATCGCGCATCACGAAACTGAAACCAGTAGGCGGCTTCTGCGCCGAAACCGCCGGAGCCATCACGCTGTTCGCCACCGCGCTCGCAGGAATTCCTGTGAGCACCACACACACCATCACAGGCGCGATTATCGGCGTGGGCGCCACCAATCGCCTATCCGCCGTCCGCTGGGGCATCGCCAGAAAAATCGTCTGGGCCTGGGTCCTGACCATCCCCGCGTCAGCGTTGGTAGCAGCCGTAGTATTCGAAATAGTCCGCTGGATCCACCCCGGCGCATAGGCTTCGATGTAGCGCGGGCGCCCCCGCCCGCGGCCGTTGACTTTCTGTAGCGCGAGTCACCTTTGCATAGAGTGCCCCCACGCCCGCAGGAGATGGCACTCATCGCTTTACGAATGTCATCCTGAGCGCAGCGAAGGACCTATGTACTCCCTGCGGCTGGCGTGAACGAGAGCGCTTAAGAAATCCTCAACCCAAAGGTCTCGACGTACCACCCACCCAACGAGCCCCAGCCGCGACGCGGCGCAACAGGAACGCCCAGGACGTAAGTCCTGGGTACGCGCACTAAACCGGCGAAGTCCCGAAGGGACGACACTCCGCGACGCGGGCGTAAGCCCGCGAGCCTCGCCAATCCTGCTCACCGAACCCTCCCCTCCCCGTCCATCCAAACGACCAACATGCGTCCGACAATCGCGCTCATTCTCCTGATCGCCGCCATGCAAACCCCCGCCCCAATCTCCGACGCCGACGAAGTCCGCCTAGGCCAGATCCTCGCCGACGACTTCATCGCACAAGAAGGCATGCAACCAACTCCGCAAACCACCAAGCTCGACGAATACCTCCAATCGGTGGGCGACAAAGTCGCCGTCCATGCCCAGCGCAAAATCCCCTACCGCTTCCGCTTCGACCCGAGCCCCTCGTTCCGCAGCGCCGTCGGCCTCCCCGGCGGACAAGTCTTCGTCGGCGCAGGCATCCTCGCTTACATGGACAGCGAAGACCAGCTGGCCATGGTCCTCGGCCACGAGATCGAACACATCGACCTCAATCAATGTCGCGACCGCCTCGCCAAAACGCTGGACGACCAGCACCTCACCCCAGCCACCGCCAGCAAGATGAAAGTCGATCCCTTCCTGCCCGGCTACGGACGCGAAGGCGAATTAGCAGCCGACCGCGAAGGTGTGAAGCTAGCCATGCAAGCCGGATACGCCGGCGAATCCGCTATCCGCCTGCTCCAGACCTACATCATCCTGGGCGACAACATGCCGAACTCCCCGAAAGAAGCGAAAGAAAGTCTGGAACGCCGCATCGCGCAACTCCGCACGGTAATCGCCGAAAGCAAACTTCCGAAGCCGGAGAAAGAAAAACCTCTAGCTCTCCCCTAGCCTCGAAAAGTCATCCACGATAGATGGATCAATGACTCCCGAAAAGTAACGCGTAGCACATCGCTCATCACGAACTCCTTAGTGGCCTTTGCGGTTAGCAAGCTCTTCTCTGCGTCCTCCGCGGCCTGTCTCTGCGCCCTCTGCGTTTTAAGATTTTTCAGGAAAAATAGAAACGTCCCGAGCGCCGTGTCCCCGAAACCACACCGTATCCCAACCACCACACTCCGCGAATGAACACAACCCGGCAAGTGCTATGCAATCAACGCCCACCAATCTGGCGCCAGCCGTGCGAACTGATCCAGCGACTGGGGGAACCAGCAACGGGAGGCTACAATGGCAAACTTCACGCAACTTCACATCGAGAATCCGCAAGACCCAAAGAAAACT
Organism: uncultured Acidobacteriota bacterium; assembly: GCA_963745435.1. Lineage (GTDB taxonomy): Bacteria > Acidobacteriota > Terriglobia > Terriglobales > Acidobacteriaceae > Gp1-AA133. Next base: position 8,712 of record CAVUXK010000022.1, read on the forward strand.
CAGACCACCAAGAACTCTCTCTCCAAAGAAAAAGCCCTGTTCGGCGCAGGCCTGATCGCAGTCACCGCCGTCTCAGGAGTATTTCTCTTAATCACCAACGGCTGCTCGAAGGGCTCCTCAAAAGTGCCCAGTGCGATCAGCGCCCCGGCGCCGGTCAGCCCTGAAGTCACAAGCCCGACGCCAGTCGCGGCCGTGCAACCAGTGATCGCGCCGAAGCCCATCAAGAAGCGCGTCCAGCACAAGGCGCCGACATATACATTCAATGAGCCAAACTATGGCGTGTCGTTCCAATATCCGAGGAACTACATCCTGAAGACGGGCGACGAGCCGCAGCAAATGGACCTCGCGGGCCTCGGCCAATTGAAGACCAACTATGTGCAACCAGGCGCCGTGACCGTCGCCGCCATCGAACTGCCCCGCAGTTCGTATCCCGGTACCGACTTCACCTCCGCCTACTTCGGCGTGAGCGTCAACTCCACGATGTCGAAGGAGCAATGCGAAGTCTTCGCCTTCCCAAAGAGCGAGCATTCGGAAAACGAGCCCACCTCGGTTTCCAAAGTGAAGATCGCCGGAACCGAATACGCGATGGTTGAAGATCAGGGCGGCTCCGACAAAGACGAAGCCCACCTGAAATACTTCCACCGCTTCGAGAACGGAAACTGCTACGAGTTCAGCATGGGCCTGGGCACAACCGACGCCACGGTAGCAGGCCTCAAGCCGGTCAACCGCGCCCTGGTCTTCGGACGAATGGAACAAATGCTGGCGACCGTAAAGCTCCAGCCAGTAGCCGTCCCAGAAGTAGCAAAAGACTCCGCCGAGCACGTAATCGTAGAAGGCAGCAAAGAGTAGTAGTTCATGTGGCGCGGGCGCCCTGTGTCCGCGAAAGGGGCACCCAGAAGATTGGGTGCCCAAATTTTTTTGGAGAAGGCTAGCGGGTGCCCCATCCTAACGTCGCGTCTCTTTGCGACGTTAGGGTGGGATTCCACGACTGCCAAGTTCTAGGGCTATTCCGAACGAACAGCAGCTGTCCTCGCTGATGACTGCCGACCGACGACTAGCGACTAATCAGAAACCACTAGAGCCTCTCACCCGAAACTGCTGTACTATTCCGCCCCAATGGGGATCAGTACGACAATAAAACACTGGGCGATCCGCACCTTCGTAGTCTTCGTTGTGCTCTACGGCGCCTACGCCAGCTACATCGTCTGGGCGATGCGTCAGCCCCCGGAAACCTTCGCGCGCGTCATGTCGCGCATGCCCGGCCCGGCCGTCTTCCTGACGCTACCCTTCGAAACGCTCTGGACCCGCGAACGCGCCGGCGAACTCCGCCCCGGCGACCCTGCTCCCGACTTCTCGCTTCTCAAACTCGACAAAACCGACCGCGTCCAACTCTCCGCGCTCACAGCTCACACGCCCGTCGTCCTCGTATTCGGCAGCTACACTTGACCGCCCTTCCGGCGGGAGGTTCCCGCCCTCAACAAGCTCTACGACGACTACAACGGCAAAGTCGCGTTCCTGGTGGTCTACATTCTGGAAGCGCATCCCAGCGACGTCTGGCAGATGCAGAGCAACATCAAAGACAAAGTCGTTTTCGCCAGCCCAAAGAGCGAAGAAGAACGTGCCCAGGTCGCCGGCTCCTGCGTTCGCAAACTCGGCATTAAGTTCCCGGCGGTCCTCGACGAGTTCGGCAACTCCACCGAGCGCGCCTACACGGGATGGCCCGACCGCCTCTACCTAATCGACACCAACAATCGCGTCGCCTACAAAAGCAAACCAGGCCCCTTCGGCTTCAAACCCGACGACCTCCGCGCCGCGCTAACCAAGCTGGTGAAGTAGGTCGTGTGTAGCGCGGGCGCCCCCGCCCGCGGCCGTTGCTTTTGACCTTGCTCTGCCATGTATCGCGGGTGCCCCATCCTAACGGCGCGTCCTTTGCGACGTTAGGGTGGGATTCCACGACCGCCGAATTCTTAGGCTTTCGCCCACTGACCAGAAATAACAAAAGCCGCAGTCCCCTGCGGCTTCCTTCACAACTCAACTCCACGAACTCTACTGACTCTTCGACTTCGTCACAGCCTTGTCCCGCTTGATGCTCCGGCTGATCCGGTTCTGCTGCCGGTTAATCCCGCGCTGCTCAGCCCTGGTCAGATGCCCATTGTGCGCAGCCATATCCGCCTTCTCGCGGTTCTGCACGGCCGTCTCGCGCTTTTCCAGATGGGTGGCCTGCTTCGAAGTCAGCGTCCCTTTGGCAACGCCGTTGCCGATGCGCTTCTGCTGATGCGTTTCGCGGCCGTTGACCTGGTTCACTCTCGGATGTCCCGGATCATGAACGCCCGGTCCCGCGCCGGAAGTGTTGTCGGTTGCGGACTGCGCAGCAGCGGAACCGACAAACATCAGTCCCCCCACCGCAAGAACTGCCAGTACGTTGCTGATTTTGCTGCTCATGCCAGTAGAAAACCCCCGGCCAAGAGAGTAGTTCTGCCCACCCATTCCCGGCGAGGTTACGAAGGTGACCCCTCAAAAGTCACTGTGTTATGTAGCGCGGGCGCCCCCGCCCGCGGCCTTTGACTTTGGCCTTCGATCGCCAATTGCCACGTAGATTTCCACTAGTTCCCCACCACAAACAAATGCCCATCATTCTGCACATACAACTTCCCATCCGCCCCAATCGAAAGCGGCGTATAAGCCGCCCCGAGCGCCAGCTTCAAAAACATCTTCTGCTGCGGAACGGTAAACACCCCACTATGTCCCTGCGGAATCGCGTACACGTTCCCATCCTCACTATTCGCGTACACCACCCCGTTCGAATCAATCGCCGGAGCATTCACGCACCACTCATAGCCATCAGGATGGTTGGCGTCAATCGTCATGTTCTGAAACTGCCACTCCACATTCAGATTCGCGTCCAGTTGCGTGACGTAGAAAGGCCCGGGCGTCCGCGGCGTGCACACCGGATTGCCCCGTGCCCCGCAATAAGCCGTCGCCTCGTAGTGATTGTCCTTGATCACGATCGAATATGTTCCACCATGCGTGTAGACCGCCGGCGTCGAATCCCATCCAAACGGATACGACGCGACAAAATTCCCATTGGTATCGATCTTGAACAAATGCCCGCGCGCGAAGTTGTATCGATCCACTGTTCCAAACAGTACTCCATCGGGTAGCGCCGTCGGCGTCGACGAAGCCTCATCAATAATTCGCCCCGAACCAAATGCATTGGTCGTCGGATCCACTCCGGCCGTCGTACCGGCGGCACAACTATTCGGAGTGGTCGAATTATTGGCGATGGGCAGGATCGTTCCACAGCCATCCTGCAGCAAGTTCTGCAACGAAGTCTGCCATTTAGGCGTGAGATCCGGATTCACCGCCACGATGTACACCACCATCTCGTCAAAGTGCGCGCGGCTCACCGTGTAGATCGTTCCATCCGCGGCGATCGCCGGCGCCACATTCACACCAGGCCGTTGCGATCCGCAAGGTTCAGTGGGAGGCACTGCAGTCGGAGTCGGCGGCCAGGGAAACGCCGGCCGCGGTGGCACAAGATCAAAAAATGTTCCCGGACAATTCGCCGCCCCAGCCGCCGGCGCCCCTGGAACCAGCGAAGCGTAAGTCGCGACGCTGGCCGCATCCCCAGTGCTCACCTTCACCAGCCATGCGCCCAGCGCATCTGCGCCAAACCACGGATCCGACACCGCCGGATCCGCCAGCGCCAGCACGTTGTAATACACATTCCCATTCGTATCCGCCGTCAGCGGCCCCGAAACGTAGGTATGCGCCTTGTCGATAGTCATTGAAGCAAACGGATCGATCTTCTTGACCGACATGCCCGAATTCTTATCCACCTTATATACAGTCCCGCCCGCGCCCGGCACGAACAGGAACCCATTCGCCAGCACCGGATGAAACACCGGCTCCCACCCACCGAGACCGCCGGTCGCATTCGGCTCCGGCTTCCAGTCGGAAGCAAACGTCCAGATCAGCACCGCCTTCCCGCTCTCCCACGTATACCGAGTCACGCTCCAGGTGAGCCGCTCCCACGCATTCGGTCCGCACGCCGTCCCGTTCTGCCAGTCGCCCGCCGGAGTGCACGATGGATACGTACCGCCCTTGCTCTCCATATAAAAATCATTGCCATCAGTGAGCGTCGCCTGATAGTGCGCCACCAGATCGCCACCGAACTCCGCCTGCTCCTGCGCAACCAACGGATCGTAAACAATGTCAGCCAGTTTCGTGTTGAGTCCCTGCGCCGCCACGTTCACCGAGCCAGCATGCCCCGCCGAAGCTCCCCACTGCGCCCAGAAAGGACTATTCGAAGCGGGCGGCGGTGGTGGAGGAGGTGGCGGCGTAGTCCCGCCCGATGAACCACCACAGGAAGAAAGCAAAGCTAAGCCAGCAAGAAGTAAGAATCGCGCAAACAAGACGACCACGCCAGCACTTCCCCAGATACCATCGCAGAGCACTCCTTATCCAGCCGGTCGGAAGAATCGAGCGAGTGTAGCAAAGAAAAACTGCAGGATTGTCTCTTGTAGAAGATAACTATCGCGCTACATGGCGATAGATTGCGGTAGAACCTACATAAGGACTGCTAACTAACATGACGATTGCTATGACGTTGATGTATCGAGTAAGCGAAGAAATTGTCCTACCGAGCGAAGTGAGGCGCCAGCCGAACGCAGTCGAGGGACCCTGTGTCTTGCTGGCGTGCGCCAAAGCTGCCAAAAGTCTTCCTCCCTAACGCGCAGCGTCACAACTCAATACTCCCCATACCGCCCCTTCACCGACTCCAGCAACTTCGCCGAATCGTACCCAACGCCATCCTTGAACACGATCTCCACATTCTCCACGTCCGCAATCCGCGCCGCCGGATTCCCCTTCACCACCACCAGATCCGCGTTCTTCCCCACCGCCACGCTCCCGATCTGATCCTGCTTCCCCATGTAAACCGCGCCATTCCAGGTCGCGACCTGAATGGCCTCCACCGGCGAGAACCCCGCTTCCACCAGCAACTCCATCTCCCGCTGATCGCCAAAACCCGCTGCCACTCCACCATCGCCCGTCGGATCCGGCCCGGCCAGCAGCAACCCGCCCGCCTTCGCAAACGCGTGCTCGAGTTCCATATCGCGCTTGATGAGCATCGGCCAATCATCGCCGGGCGAATCCACCGGAGTCGCCGGCGTCTCCTCCTTCACCGGTTTCTCCCGCCTATACAAATACGCTTCGCGCGCCGCCGGAGACAGCACGTCCAAAAACGCCTGCCGCAGCGGAGGCCGTCCCGGAATCCCGCCGCTCTCAAACACCGGCAAGGTCGACGTCACCGCCACGTGATGCTTCACCAACGTGTCGATCAGATCCTTCGCCTCCGCACTCTCCGGACTCATTGCCTTCAGCGTCGGCGTGCCCTCACCCTCGCTGCAAACATCCGGCTTCTTCCCCGGATCAAGCTGCGTGTTCACAAAAAATCCATGCTCCAGGTCATCAATGCCCAACTCGGCCGCTTCCTTGTAACTGACCGAGCACAAATGCCCAGTCACCTTTATATTGCGCTTGTGCGCCTCGTCGATCGCCGCCTTCAACTCCGCGCGCGAGATGTTCATGTACGCCTTAAATGAAGTCACCCCGCGATCCGCCCAGTAATCCACGAACTGTCGCGCTTCTTCCGGACTTCCCAGCTGATGCATCTGGATGAAGTAGCTGTCCTTGCCCTCGAGATACGGCCCAGTCACATCGATGTGCGGCCCCGGCAGCACTCCCGCATCAATGCGGTCGCGCAGATTCAAATCAGCAAAAGTCTCAACACTCCCAGTAGTCCGCATGGTCGTGACGCCTGCCGCTAGATAGAGCCGAGGCGCCGAAAACGTCATCTGGGGCACCAGCAACGGCTCGTTTCCATGCCACTTGCTATCAAGATTCGGCCGCGCCACATAAAAAAGATGATTGTGCATCCCGACGATCCCGGGCATCACGCTGTACCCGCGCAGATCCAGCACTTCGATACCCTGCGTTTTCGCCACATCCGCGCCCGGTTGAATCGCGCTGATCTTCCCACCTTCGAGGACGACGTTCTGATCTTCAACTGCAGCGTGTCCCGTCCCATCAATGACTCGAACATGCGTGAGTACAACCTTGGGCGAGTGCACCCGAACATACTTCAGAACTTCTTTAGAAAGTTGAGAGGGAGCCGAAGCCCCCTGCTGTCCAAACGCGCAACCCGAGAAAAAGAAGACAGCCACCACGACGGCCCTAAGCAAACACTGAAAAACACGCATGCAGGTTTTCTCCGAAAGAAAGCCGCCAATTGTAACCCCACTCCAGGTGGGGCGGACACTCCTGTCCGCCACCGTTGACTCTGCTCATTTGGCGCGGGCGCCCTCGCCCGCGGCCTTTGACGTTCAAAATAAAACTCCGTCCCCCAACCGCCGGTCGTAAGACAGAGTTCTTGCTGTAAAGTTATTCACTCTGGGAGCCAACATGAACCTGACCCGAAGAAACGCATGCCTCCTCCTGCCAATGCTGGGAACCCTCAAGGCCTGGGGCTCATCAGAGAAATCCCTTCCCACCACCGTCCGCACATTCGACGGACTCCACGCTGAAAAAGAAGCAGGCGCCGCCTTCCGTGCCATCCTCGAAGGTCGCACCCACACCGGCGACTATCTCGAAGTCCACGAAACCGTGCTCGAGCCCAACGCCGCCCCACATCCGCCCCACCACCACTTGGGCGAGGAAATGTTTCTGGTTATTTCCGGCACGGTCGAGATCACCATCTCCGGCAAAGCAACACGCCTCGGCCCCGGATCGGCCGCCTTCGTTGCCGCCAACGAAGAACACGGTCTTCACAACGCCGGAACCGGCCCGGCGCAGTATTTTGTAGTTACCCTCGGGTCGAAAGCAGAGTAGCGCGCAAGATGACTCACCAGCTCTAGCAGCCCCGAGGACACCGAACCCGCCGCATTTCTCGGTCCGCCGTCTTCCTCTGCGGCCTCTCTCCGCGCCCTCTGCGTTTTAGGATTTTCACGTGTCCCCACGCCCGGAATCGCCTGAAACCCTTGCCCAGCCTGGGTTCTACCGAAGCCCCCAACCCCCGTCTGCAGTCTTTACCTGATACCGCCGCGAGGGGTTCACTGTCACACTCGACCTTGGTTTGACACGCTACAGTTAGTAGAAAAGGGTGCTTCCCCAATGAAATTCGCACGCATTCCGGCAACTTTCGGCGTTTTAGTCGTCGTCGCCGGCTTGTTCACAGCCTCCCCCACCCAAGCCCGGGCCAATGACGTCGCCTTGGCATTTGGTGCCCGCGTTGTGACCCCGATTGCCTTCACGGCAACCGTCCCCTCCTTCACCGACGCCCAATGGGCGACGGCCATGAGCTCGCGCTCGCTGTTGTCTTCCCTCGGCCTCCGCGAAGAGCACAAGGGGCTGGGCGGAAATATCGCGTGGACCTCGAATCACGTCTGGACCGAACACGAAGGCAGTGGCTGGCGCCACGAGGATGACGGGGACGACGATGGCCATCACACCGGCACCGTGCCTGAGCCTTCGAGTGGATTTCTGGTTTTCTCTGGTATCTCAGCTCTTGCCGGTTGGAGACTGCGTCGTCACATTGCGGCGAACGTGGCCTGACCACTAACTGATTCTTTCTCAAGGTCCCTCTCTGCAGGGGCCTTTTTCTTTTTGCGCAATGTAGGCGGACGTGTCGGTCGAGGCGGCTCAAGGCGTGGGCGACATGGCCGCGAGCACGATCATCACGGCCAGCACCAGCGCGGAGGAGACGAGGAACCAGAACCTCATGGCCGCGACATCATTTTCCTGTTTATTCATTGGGAAGACAGCTGGGGGGCGTGCTTAGATTCACATGCATCGATATCCTGGTCAAGTACAGAGGCTGTAAAATTCGCTTAACACCCGCCAGGCGCAGCTTTCCGCGGTCTAAAATCGCGCGAAGCGCCGCCAGTCTCTCGAGAGGATTGGCTGCGTCCAGCGGTCCGGACCCGCTATCCGCTAGGTTGTTCGGACCGCGCTTCCCCACTTAGGATAAAATGACACTCAAGCCCAACGCTTGGGGCAGCGGAGCAGTACGAAACAGCTCCGCCACGATTCCGTTTTTTGTAACAAACAGTCCGGTTCGAGCACGATTGTCGTGGAGTTCTTTACTCTTTCGACCCGGAAGGTGTTCCATGTCTGTACTTCATTTTGTCGATCGTTCCCACCGCCTCGTGGTCTCAACCTTCTCCGGAGAAGTTACTCGCGACCAGATTGCGGCAGCCTGTACCAAGCTGCGCCACGACCGCGACTTCCGTCCGGATTACCGCCAGCTAGCCGACCTCTCTCAAGTCTCGCGCCTGAATCTCTATCTCGAAGACTTGAATTCGATCCGCTCGACCTACGACCCTTTTTCCAGCAAATCAAGGCGTGCCTTCTTTGTGCCTGACAGTACAACCTTCAGCACGGTGCAGACTTACCAGTCCGTCGTCAAAAGCGAACAGTTCGAAGTCTTTCCTTCGCTGCTCGACGCCATCTCCTGGTTAGACCTGGAAGTCACCGTCCTGCAGGCAGCCAGCAAACGAAGTTCGTTCCGCCCCGATCCCGCCGCCGACCAGCAAAGCACCTTCAACCTCCCGTCCAATACACCGGCAACCTTTCAGCCGATCCGCAGGCGAGCCAAGAAGGCGAGTCACTAGAAGACATTTACCCGGGAGCGGGATCGAGCAACCAACCGGGGTTTCCCCGACCGGCGCAGCGTGGATTAGGCCTCACTTTATGCCCCCAAAGTCCTATGTCAGGAGCGAGCCGTGACCTGTAGAATCCCACGATGGATAGTGAACGGACCCTAGCTGCTTATCGCGTCGATCCCAAAGCCAGCCGACTTAGCGTGCAAGTTACCGCCGGGGGATTGCTTGCCTCCTTTGGCCACAATCCAACCATCGCCGCCCGCGATTTCACCGGCGAGGCCCAGTTCGAACCCGACTCGCTGGCCAACGCATCGGTGCACGTCGAGATTAGTGCCGCGACTCTCGAAGTGATCGCTGGCGCCAGCGACAAAGACAAGGCCGAGATTGAGAAGCGCATGCACTCCGACGTGCTCCAGAGCGACTCGTATCCGCTGATCACCTTCGACAGCTCGAATATCAAAGTCACTCCGCTCAGCCCCGGGCAATATCGTGTCGATGCCACCGGCCCGATGACGCTCCACGGCATCACTAACGATCAGACACTCATGGCCCGCGTCATGGTGAGTGCCGACAAACTGCGCGCGTCCGGAGAAATCACTTTGCGCCAGACCGACTACGGCATCGAGTTGGTCTCAGTCGCCGGAGGCGCGTTGAAAGTGAAAGACGAAGTAAAGATTTCGTTCGACGTTGTGGCGACTGCTGCAGCTCAAGCGAAAGACTCCGCCGCTGCGTAGTCAAATTAGCGCAAGCCACGCGGACATGCGGACTACGCCGACACTCTTGTCCGCTGCCGCTATCTCTTCTTGATCACAACATGCGTGGCATTCTCCCCGACCACGCTCCGGTCAACGGTCATGCCCAACGCATGCAGGTTGATCCCCGAAAAAAGATTTTCCCCTTCGCCCAGCAGCACCGGCGACAGGGCCAGGTGCATTTCATCGATGTGCCCAGCCATCAGGTACTGGCGAATCACCGACACGCCTCCACCGATCCGTACATCCTTGCCCTGCGCCGCGTCTTTCGCCTGGCGCAGCGCCGATTCGATCCCGTCGGTCACGAAGTGAAAGGTCGTGCCCCCATTCATGACCAGCGGATCGCGCGCATGATGCGTGAGCACAAACACGGGCGTGTGGTATGGCGGAGTGTCTCCCCACCAACCCTTCCATGAATCATCGGGCCACGGCCCGCGCACCGGGCCGAACATGTTGCGTCCCAGGATGTACGCCCCCACATTCTCAAACGACCGCACCGCGAAGTCGTTGTCGACGCCCAGCGATCCCGCACCCTCGCCATGCATCTTGTTGAAGGCGTCGGTCTGAAAGAACCACGCGAACATTTCAGGCCCACGCACGCCGAGGGGATTCTGCAAATCCTGGCGAGGACCCGCGCCGAAGCCATCGAGGGAGACAGAGAAACAGGCTACTCGAACTTTACTCATCACAAGAAGTGTAGCGCGGGCGCCCCCGCCCGCGGCGTTTGCAGCAAGAACTGCTCCCAATTGTGGCCCAGAACGCGATTGAATCGGCCACCCGCCCGAATTTGTATAATCCACCCATGCAAGCATCACCCTGGAGCACAATTGCGCTCGGCTCGCTGTTGCTCATCTCTGCCCGCTCAATGGGAGGACAGGAAGTGCAATCTCCGCAACCTGAAAAGTCGAAGCCGCCTGTGAAGATGGAGCAGCGCGGGCGCATCCTTGGAATCGGCGGCGTCTTCTTCAAGTCCGCGAATCGTGATCAGATGCGCGAATGGTATGCGAAGCATCTTGGACTCGCTGACACAGGCCAGGGCGCGATGCTTCCGTGGCGCGAACACGACGACCCGCAAAAGGAACACGTTACCGTTTGGACGGTTTTTCCCGCCTCCACCAAGTATTTCGATCCCAGCCCCGCACCGTTCATGATCAACTACATCGTGGACGATATGGATGCTTTGCTCGACCGCTTAAAGCAAGAGGGAGTCAAGATCGACGCCAAACGAATGGATGAATCCTACGGTCGCTTTGCCTGGATCTATGACCTGGATGGCAACAAGATTGAGCTCTGGCAGCCGCTGCCCGCAAAGCTCTAAGGCACCTGTGCGCGGTTAAGTTCTTTGTTGGCCATTTCAGCTTCCCTTCGAATCCCACTTCTCCGCCAGCTTCCGACCAGCGGCTGTGACAATGGTGAACGTCCCGTCTGTCCCCGCATTTCTCTTGCAGATCCCACACGCCGCCTTTCCCCTACATCTTCGCCAGAGGTGTCGAACAGCGCTCCGCTCTTTATGGCAGCGAGCAATAGTCGGCTCGGGCCGCGTTGGCTTACGATCAGAATCTCCACCCTAAACCGAGCGCGGCTTATCGCGACGTAAAGGCGGTTATGCGAGGCGTATGAGAGAAAATTAGCGCTATCGGTTGAATCAAGGGTCTTTGTAGGTGGCACGCGCCCATCATCCACGCCCATTAGAACGACTCCCTGAAACTCAAGCCCCCCGATATACTCCGGCGTAGATAACACGAACCGTTTTGACCTTTCCGCACGCTTGATTACCTCTATATCGCCCCGTTGTTTCAGCAATTCGACTGGCTTGTTGTGTGCTTCGGCATATGCCTTTGCTTTCTTGAAAAGATCATCGCTGAAGGCTACCAAGGCAATATCGCAACGCGGCGAGTTCAAGTCTGTCCTGAGTTGTTCTGCCTTCGCGAATGTCTCAGTTACCAACGCGTCGTCATCGCCACAACGAGTAAGTGTCGGGACCGCGCACTTTCGCTCTTCTTCTGCCGTAAACATGCTTGACGCCATTTCCAACGGATCGTCGAAGTTGGTGAACAGCGTAGCGCCCCCCGAGGTCACAGTAAACGCAAGATCAACGATTTCCGGAGAGCATCGGAAAATGCTCCGAACTTCAACGCGCGTTTCTTCACGGATGGTTGGGTCGAACGCTTCCTGAAACAACTCATCCGTCCATCCTCGATCCCCCACAGCTTGTGAACGATCAACAGAATACGCAATTGGATATTGTGTGTGCGATCTCGTGAGATGGTGGAAAATCGACAGCTCATTCATATTGAAGAGGTGCGTTTCATCAATGTAGATGCTGTCATAGCCTTCTCTCTCCCGTCGGCGACGCCAAATTGGAGTGTCGAGCTGACCTATAGTAGTTAGAACGATGTCGTCAGTATCGAACTGTGCAACAGTTTGCAACTGAGTTGGCAACGCCTGAAAATCACCCAGACAAAACCACGATCCTTTGTCGTCTCTGTTGGTAACCCATAAGTTAGACGAGGCAGCTTGCGGTAGTTCTCTAGCTTCTCTTCGGCTCGCCCCTTGATCACCACACTGATTTCGTGCTGCATCATCTCTGCGATTGTCCAGTGCTCTGTAGTCTCCAACATTTGTCTAAAGCCAAGTGACAGAAACTCCTTGTGGGTGCTGTAATCCTCCTTCATCGCTGAATCGAACGCCTCAAAGACATAGAGCGTCTGCAGTTGCTTCGACTCCATCGCATCTCGATCCAGAAACTCTGATTCAGTGATCTCCCTTGCGTAGAAGGTCGCCGCAGAGTTGCTGTAATGTGGTGAGGTTTAGGGTCTGTGGGAGCGAATCTCTCGAAAGGCCTTCCCTTAAGAATTCTCCAGGATCATTCGCGCGGATCATCAGCTCGATTGTTCGTCTGGTCGCATCGCTGTGGGTTACAAACAATGCCTTGTGTTCTCGGTTGCTTTCTTTGGCATGAAGCAAGTCATAGAGCGCTTTCAATACAAGGCATACGGTCTTGCCTGTGCCAGCCTGGCCCCTCGATTCGAT
>CAVUXK010000023.1:0-11360 GCA_963745435.1 uncultured Acidobacteriota bacterium
CAGCAACCGCGGAGAACCACGGCGGCGCCAGCCATGCCGGTCGCCAACAAGCCCATGGGCCACAACCACCGGGAACGCTTGGTTTTCTTCGGATTCGGGTCTTGGTCCTGCTCTTTTTCCACCACAAACCTTCGAGACTACTTTTCAGGATATGCCGATTCCGGGCACAGGGCAATCACCCATTGGTGGGATAGCGCACCCTTGGATTCCCGTTGAGGGCGCTATTCAGTTTGAAGGCTCGCCTCAGTACCTTCGTGCGCCTGGAGTTCGCAACGCTTTTGGATGACCGTCAGGATCGTTTCCTGCACATCGGACATCACCCCGTCGGTCCAGAACCGGGCGTACCAGTTGAAATCGGTCGAGACGCGATGCTGGCTCGACAGGTGCAAGCGGGTCTCGCCATTAGGCAGCGGCTCGATTACGTACTCGCCGCGCAGAACGTCAAAGAACGGCCCCCCGATACGAACGTGTTCATCGAGAGTAGTGGGCGGAATCTGATCGGTTTGCGCGTGAATCGAGAACGCGAGCCTCCGCTCAGGCTCCCAGTTGTCAATGTTCTCGATGAACAGAACGCCGCCCTCGAATGTGGCATGGCGCACTCCGCCAATGCCGGGAAAAGAGAGCGTAGCTTCGACTGGGCTCGGAAATCCGATCCGGTGCGCCCATGAGAATGGTAGCTCCGCGCGAGCAATCGCGGGCACGCGTTCAATGTTCTTCCATACGATTGCGGACGATGCGTGAATGATACGCACGTTCTCGACCGAGCGCACATCGCGCCGGGCGAGCACATCGTGCAGCCAAGGATTGGTCATCAGCGGAAGAAGGGCGACCACGGCGAGGCAAAGGTTCTTGGTCGCCATGGTTCGCAGCAGCCGCACCAGCAGACCCGCGATCAGTCCGCCGAAGCTGCCGAAGAGCATGCCAATGGGCGCGAACATGATCACGCAGATGAAGCCCTCCCACAGAGCCAGCATCGCGCCCAGCGATCCGCCCAGCACGGGCACCCACGGAAGCAGAAGCCATATCCATCTGGGCTGCGGCTGACGCCGCTCGACGAAAAAGACCGTGATGAAGCCGGCCGCAAACGGCACTAGCAGCACGAAAGAAATCGACATCACCGGTGTCCAGCCGGGCATATGCCACTGAGACCCCCAGCGGAGCACCATTCCGTATACCAGCCCCAATGCCGCGCCCCACATTAGGAGTTGCTGGTTGCGGCTTGCGGACTGGCTCGAGCGAACTGGCGCCCCTGTCCCACTCTGGATCGAGTATTGGCCAGCATCGGGTTGTGGGCTTGCGGTAGGGTCTGTCGGGTCTTCTGTCATCCAGAACTCCCTTGAAGCAAGCGAGTTTAACTGATTGAAAGTAAAGTAGCTTAACTATTCCATTTTGGAACTGTTTGACCGCGCTGAAAACTGCGAAAGCTGATGTGACTCTGGTGTATCTCTGGACGTTGCAACCACGAGAAAAGCCCGGTAACTTACCAGTGACGACCTGTGTAATGCGGGCAAAACCCTAAGTCGGCCGTTCTTTGGTAATGGGACAACCGTCTCATTGACAAGGGGTTGTGCTTCGAACACACTGGCTGGCGGGAGCGCAAGCTCTCTCCGCAGATCCCTGCATGGCGACGAATCCGTCCAACACGGACCCTACGTTAACCATTGGCTCCATGGTTGCGCCGGATGCTGCCTCGATTGGTGCGCCACCCGACCATCGGGAAGCGTTGCAGGCTTTGCTCGCCTTCTCCACGCTGCATGATCAGATTCGGCGCCGGCGCGCCGACGACTCGCGCGCTCAGGCTGGCGGTCACGCCAACGACGGGTGGCAATACGAACAGTTTGTTCTCGATGAAGTTCTGCAACTCGTAGCGGAACGTGCGCAAACCATTACGGGCGCGGATGGTATCGCGATCGCGCTGGCTGAGGGCGACGAGATCATTTGCCGCGCATCGGCTGGAACCATGGCTCCGGATCGCGGCGTGCGCCTTGATGCAAAAGCGGGATTTTCAGGCGCCTGCTTCCGCACGGGAAAAATCGTACGCTGCGATGACGCCGAAAAAGATTCGCGAGTGAACATCGAAGCCTGCCGCCGTCTGGGCACGCGCTCCATGGTCGCTGTGCCATTGCTCGGGCAGGAAAGCGTCGTCGGACTTCTCGAAGCCTTTTCCACAAAACCGTTCGGATTCGATGACAGCGATGTCCGCAGTTTGAATCTGCTGGCGGAACTGATACTCGCGGCCTTGAAGCCGGAAGACGAAGACCGCATCGTGCGCGCGGCCAAAGTTGCCGCAGCCGAGTTGCGGTCGGTGGAACTGGATACCCTGCGGCAGATTCCGTTGACCTCAACGCCGTCCGCTTCGGTGGCACACCCCGGGGAGCACATCCCGCTTGAATTTTCCAAGGACGACATTTCCCCGGACCTCTATCAGGACAGCGGGACGAGCGGACGGTTCAAGGCCGTGATCGCAGGCATTGCCCTCTGTGGCTTGCTGTTGGCGGGCGGACTGTGGCTGAAGTTCCGCAGAACCACCCCCGTATCCGTCAGCGCCGATTCAGCCAAGGTGAGCGTTGCCGAGGGGAGTCACCCGGCCTCGCCCGCCGACAATTCCGCCGCGAGCACAGCGGCCTTGCCGGCACCACCCGTTCCTGTGCCGACGGAGAAAGTTCCCGCGTCCAGCCGCGCCATCGTGACCGGCGTCCGCCATTTCAATGCCGACGGCGTGAGCACGGTCGTCATCGATCTCAAAGCGCCGGTGCAGTATCGCAAGAACCATCTGCCCAATCCGGAGCGTGTCTACTTCGATCTGTTGAACACGTCGCTCGCTCCCGGGATGAACGGCCAGATCACCGAAGTCAATGACGGGCTGATCAGCCGTATTCGAGTGGCGCAGCCTTCCGACAACGTAACGCGCGTGGTGCTTGAGACGAAGGCCGGTTCGAATTTCTGGGACACCTTGCAGGAGAGTCCGAACCGCCTGACCATCGAAGTACGCAATCCAGAAGCCGTGAAGCCGGAACCGAAGACGAGCCCGAGTGTGGCTCCCGCGCCAACTGAGCCGGAAGTGAAGCCCCCATCCTCGACTCAGGCCGCGCCCCCGGTCCCCGAAGACCAATTGCGGGCGCACGCACAAAAGCTTCGCGTCGTAATTGACGCAGGCCACGGCGGCTGGGACCTCGGCACCGTCGGCCGCGAAGGGCTGCTCGAGAAAAATCTCGTGCTCGACGTGGCGCAGAGCCTCGGCATTCTGCTCACCAACCGGCTGGGCTGCGAAGTGATCTACACGCGCAAAGACGACAATTACGTTGCGCTCGAGCAGCGTGCGGAAATCGCCAATCGCGCACAGGCCGATCTGTTCATCTCGGTGCACGCCAACTACAGCAGCCTGAGCACCGCACGGGGCGTAGAGACTTATTACTCGAGTTTCTTCTCGCCGCCGGAAGCGCGCGAGATCGAATATCGCGAAAATGCCACGGCAACGGCGATCACGCAGGCCAAGCTGTCCGGGCGCGCCTTGAAAGAGAAAGTGGATGAGTCGAAGAAACTCGCGGCCGCCGTACAGCAGGCGCTGCACGGAACCTTGGCGTCGGGGAATTCGGCGATTCGCAATCGCGGCGTGCGCGAAGCGTCGTTCGTGGTGCTGACCGGAACCGAGATGCCTTCGATCCTGGCGGAAATTTCTTTTGTCAGCAGCCCGGCCGACGAACAGCGACTGCGAAGTTCAACCTACCGCGAACAGATCGCCGAGGCGCTCTACAAGGGTATCGAACGCTTCGCGACCACGACCCATCGCGTGAAGATGGCCTCGTTATCAACTCCTGCCGCAGGACAATAGCCCGGGCCGTCAACAGCACGACTGAAGTCGTGCCCTTCCCATAGCTACTCCGCGGCATTCAAATCTGCGTCGCCCACGCCGCCATACTTCTGCAGCCACTTCAACTCTTCCCGCACCTTGATCTTCCCGTGCCAGGGATTCTTGGCAAGGGAATGACCTTCGCCCGGGAAGACTAAGAGCGTGCTCGGAATTCCAAGAGAATGCAGGGCGTGGTCCAGCAGATAGTCTTCCGACACGGCAACCCGAATATCGCTGCCGCCGGCCACCAGATGGGTGGGCGTGCGCACCTTGTTCATCTGGAACAGCGCGCCTTCATCGACGTAGCGCTTGGCGGCTTCCCACGGGCGGCCTCCGAGGAAGTAGGCGTCGTCCACGGTCATATCGTCGTTGCCCCAGTTGCCCGCGTGTTCGACCGCTCCCGCTCCAGTCACCGCGGCCTTGAAGCGATCGGTCTGCGTGATCAGCCAGTTCGTCATGTAGCCGCCGTAGCTGTATCCGCCCACCGTCAGGCGATTCGGATCGGCGATCCCGGCTTTCACGAGGGCGTCAACGCCCGTAAGAATGTCCTTGCCAGGGCGCGAGACGATTTCCGGCACGATGCCGATCAGAAACTTGTCGCCGTAGCCGGTCGAGCCGCGATAGTTCGGTTCGAACACCAGCCATCCATTGGTCGCGGCAAGTCGATCCCACTGGTACCAGTCCGCTTCGAAGTGATTGCCGTCAGCGTCCGCGGGACCGCCGTGGATTAACGTCAGCATGGGCAGGTTCTTCGCCTCGAACTTCCCCGGCGGATACATCAGCATGCCTTCCACTTTTGTCCCATCGTCGGATGTCCACTGAAACGGCTTGCCCTGCGGCAGGTCGCGCTCGGTGAAAGCTTTGTTAAACGCTGTGATGGCATGGGCCTGTTCCAGCTTGTCGACACCGTCGGCGATGTAGACCTCCATCGGCTTGTCGATCGCCGAATACACGTAGGCCACGCGCGGCGAATTCTTCGCCGTTGAAACATGCGCGTAGGTGCCCTTCCATCCCGCGTTCTTCTGGAAGGCAGCTTTCGGACTTTCCTGCGAGTACAGCTGCACTTCGGTCCCCATCCGCGCAGCCGAGACGATGCGCCCGTCGCTCAGCAAAGCGTGCGGCCCGACCGAACCTTCAAAGTCCGCAGCCCAACGCTGCACATCTCCGGTATCGGCATCGACCCAATAGAGGCGCTCCTGGTAGTCCCGGTACTTCCCTTCCACCGAACCTTGCCCAACGCGGAAGAACACGTGACGGTTGTCGTTGGACCAGGTCAGATCCTGCTCGAACGCTTCGTTGTGGGTCAACTGCTTGGGCTTCACTTCTCCCGACGTTGCGCCCAGGTCCACCGAGTAGACTTCGAATTCATCCACTTTCTCCTGGCGCTCAGAGACTGAGGTGGTCACGAAAGCCAGGCGGCGTCCATCCGGGGCGACAACCATCTGCTCCACGCGCCAGGGCGTGCTGCTAACCTGCCGCGCAGAAGCAGTAGTGCCTGACTCTTTCTGCGCTTTGGGCGTCTCGGCCATGCCGCTCGCGGCGTGCTTCTCAAGGGCTTCCGATAGATCGAGGCTGTAGAGCACATCGCCCCGCTCGCCCGCGCGGTACTGCACCGTATCTTTCCATGCCTTGCGATACGCATCACGCTGCTTCTTGTCCCACGGAATGCGGGTGGCGAAGTAGATGCTCTTCGAATCGGGCGCCCAGGCAAAGGCATGCACCTCTTCTTCGCCCGAGGTGATCGGAAAGGCCTCACCGCCGTCCGGGCGAATCAGGTAAACCTGGCTGACCGATTTGTCTGCCTCGTCTTTGCTGTCGTCGCCTTCGTCAGAGTCATCGCGTGCCTTGCCGCCAAAGTGACGTTCGGACAGGAAAGCAATCCACTTGCCGTCAGGTGACCAGTGCGGCGAGGAATCGTGCCCGGACTGTGTGAGCCTGCGCAAGCCGTCCGCACCCTCGCGATAGAGCCACAAGTCCGTCTGGAAGATTTCGCGATCCCAGTCGGCGCGCTCGGCGGCAATCACGACCGCGTTTCCGTCGGGCGACATCTGGACCGCGCTGAACTCGACGTAATTAAAGAACTCGTCGAGCGTGATTTTTGGTTTGTCGGCGGCGAATGCAAAACATCCGAAGACAAGCAGGAGAGCGCACAGCAAGCGTGATCTGGTCATAGGAGAAGTCGCATAGAGAGATATCACTGGCGAGGCTGGACGCGCAAATCGGCGGCCGATCTCCCGTGGGCAAGGAAATCTCTTGGTTTCATGCCATGCATCCAGATTGGTGCATATTGCTGTCGACGCCACGCCACCCTTGTGGCACACTTTTCGCGAGGTAGAATAGGAACCATGAGTCCAGAGGTTTCTGACCTTTTGAAACGGGCGCTCGCCCTCCCTGTTGATGAGCGCGCCGCCTTGGCCAACACCCTGCTCGACAGCCTTGAAATACCGAATCAATCACTCGACGAGGCGTGGGACGAAGAGGTAGCGCGGCGGATGCAAGACCTGAAAGCCGGCAAGACCGTGACGGTCCCTTGGGAGCAACTGCACCGTGAACTGCTGGCCATGGTGAATGAGCGCTAAGCAAATTGAGTATCACCAGGGGGCCATCGCAGATGTAAAGAGCGCAGTCACCTGGTACCGAAACCGCAGTCCTAAAGCCGCCCTGGACTTTATCGCAGAACTGCAGAGAGCAGCCGACACCATCCGCGAGGCTCCAGAGCGATGGCCGCCGGCCAAGAACAATACCCGCCGATTCCTGCTCTGGCGATTTCCTTTCTCGATTCTCTATTCAGAGGGAGAATCAGCGATCACGATTTGGGCGGTCGCTCATGGCAGTCGTCGGCCGGAGTTCTGGACGGGCCGACTTTAGTTCGACCACAGACGATATCCGAAAATTCTCTCACTGCACTGGATCAGCATTCTTCAGCGAATCTTCCAGTGACTGGTTGGCCTTGGACGCGCCTTCGATCATGCGCCAGCCATCGTCGTAGTGCTTCATCGAGACGGTCGATTTGTACTGCAACCCGCCGACATTCAGCGCTGAACCCACTTCGTTCAGTGGCACCCACTTCCAGGTGAAGTCGACATCCGCCAGATTGTCGCTCTTGCTGATGCCCGTGACCGAAACCAAGTTCGCGCCGCGCGGTTGGAATACTGAAGTACTCCTTGCCCGTCTCGGTGCCGCGGATCAGATCGTGAAAGGTATCCACTCCAGCGGGTGTGAGTGCGACTTCATAGCACGGAGGCGGCGTAACCTGCGGAGGACACGGCGTCGGTGCGCCGACGATCCATCCGTGATGCTGCAGCACCGTATATTGCGGAGAGGAGAAGTCCTTGCCCGAGACTGGCCCGATGCGCAGCCAGAACTGCTGCTGCTGGCTGAATCCCTCGGAACCCGCAATGAGCGTCGAGGCAAGTCTTCGCGTGAGGAAATCCCGCGGCGAGCACGCCGTCAGCATGCACAGCGACACCGCGATGAGGCTCAGTTTTCTCATCCAGTCACGGGTTGGCATTTCGGGATTAGCGTCGACTTGCGATTGTAACCAAACCCGACGCGCGATGCGGCAAGAAAGGATGACTCGCGACCTGTCCCCCGAACTTCGCGGCCCATCGCCCCGGGACGGAGTCGCCGCATTTTGGACACTTCCCTTCCGAGGTGATGCGATATGCCTTGATGCGGTAGGAGTAGCGCTCAATCAAGGTTGCCGAGCAACGCACACAGCGCGTGTCTTCCAAATGGCCGACGTATCCGGGAAGGTTGCCGGCGTACACATAACGAAGTCCCGCGCGCGCACCGATCTCCGCCGCGCGCAGCAAGTCCTCGGGCCGCGTGTCGCCGGGATCGGTCATCTTGTAGTCTTTGTGAAATGCGGTGACGTGCCAGGGAATGTCGACCGAAACTCCGGCGATAAACTCGGTCAGCCCCTGCAGTTCGTCGTCGGAATCATTGAAGCCGGGAATGAGCAGCGTCACGATCTCCAGCCACAAGCCCATCGCGTGCAGACTGCGGATGGTATCGAGAATCGGCTGGAGGCGTCCGCCCAGTTCGCGATAGTGACGGTCGTTGAAGCTCTTCAGATCGACCTTGTAGAGGTCCAGCCAAGGCCGCAAATATTCGAGAACCTGCGGCGTGCCGTTGCCGTTGGAGACGAATCCGGTGATCAGGCCGGCGGCCTTCGCTTCCTTGAGAATCGCCACCGCCCACTCAGCGGTGATCAGCGGCTCGTTGTAGGTGCTCACCAGCACCTGCGCCCCTTGCCGAAGGGCATCCGCCACTAGTGCTTCGGGCGAGGCTTCGATCGGCGACGAGACGGCCTGCGGATCGCGAAGGGCCTGCGACGTCACCCAGTTCTGGCAATACGCGCAGTGCAGGTCGCAGCCCAACATGCCGAAGCTGTAAGCGAGCGCGCCGGGATAGGCATGAAAGAAAGGCTTCTTCTCAATGGGATCGCACTGCACGCCGCCCACGTATCCCCACGGGACATACAACTTCCCGCCGCGGTTGAAACGAACCTTACACACACCGGGCTGGCCTTCAGGAATCGGGCAGCAATGCCCGCAGGCAAAGCAGCGGACGCGATCGCGATCAAGCTTCTCGTACAGATCCCCCTCGCGAACGTGCTCGTTGACGAGATCGCGAAGGGTTGGCATAGCTGGGGTCTCATCCCTATTTTACTGAAGTAGGCGGGTCGAAGTGCGATGCGGTTCGCAGATCAAACAGGCGAAGCCGCTCAGTAGGAAGAGTCGCTGCTCATCAGTGGCGGATGCTGCTTGAGAAAGCTGTTCGCTTCGCGTTGAATTGCCTGCGCCTGGGCACGCGTCAGCTGCGAACTCATAAAGGCGACGCGATCTTTACTGGCCGACTTGCCTGCCGCGCGCGCCAGCACCGACCAGAAGTACGCGCGGGTAATGTCTTTCGGGGCGCCGCGGCCAAGGTAGTAGTAGGCGCCCAAAGTATCCTGTGCGCCGACGTGCCCCTGCTCGGCAGCCTTCAGAAACCAGCGCAGCGCGGCCGAGTAATCCTGCGGCACGTCTTCACCCGTCGCATAGCGCGTGGCGAGAGAAACCTGTTCGTAAGGATCGCCAAGCTCCGCGCGCTTGCGGACTTCAGAGAGATTCAGAGGCCGGCCGGAAGTGCTGGGGCTGGGGGCAGCCGCTGTGACCACTGGCGGGCGCGCGGCTTCCACGGTGTTTTCTCTGCGGGGATGGAAGCGCTCCGCCACCCAAGGCGCCAGCAGATATCCAAGGACCATCACAATTGAAGACGCCGCCACCAGCAGTAACACCAGGTGCCTCTGCGGGAAGCGGAAACCCGGCCCTTCCTCCGGCTCTTCGAGAGCCGATGAAAACGGGTACGACTTCATGGGTTCATTCGACGGCGGCGGGAGTGTGATCGAGTTCTGAGAAGTCCGTTTGGGTGGAGTTACACGCGGCTGCGGCGCAGCAGAAGCCAAGCGTGCACGAGTCGCGCGGTTGTTTGCGGCGAGCACGGTATCGGCAAGTCGCTGCAGGATGGTTCCATCGCGCTCGTTAAAGGCGCGCGGCTTTGACGAGAAAACTTCCAGCAGCCCTACAACGGAATTGCCCATCCGAATGGGCACCGCGATGATCGAGCGGACACCCAGCATGCGGCAACTTTCCCGATCCACGCGCGGATCCATCTCGGTATCGTCGCAGCGCTGCAGGAAGCCCGTGCGCGCACAATATCCCGAGAAGCCAGACCCAATCTCCAGAGTGGCTCCTACTGGAGGCGCATCGCCCGAGCTTGCCCGGCAAAGCATCGCTCCGTTCTCCAGGAGCGCAATCGCGGCGCCGTTGGCGCGGGTGAAGGTGCAGCATCGTTCTGCAATGAGTTGCAGGGCTCCGGTCAGGTTCGCACCGTGTGCTTCTACCTCGCGCTGTACGGCCGCCAGCGCGGCGAGGGTACTGGTGTAATCGGCTCGCGTGTCCTCCACGACCGCTGCCGAGGGTCGCGGCTGTGGCGCAGCATTCCAACGGTCGATATTCGACTTCGGCTCGCCATGACGTGCAACGTAATTCGCCGCTCCCACCATGGCATTCAGAAAAAGCCATTCCTGCAGCTTGCGGCGTGAGTCGGCGGGCATTTCGCGAAATCGCACGCCGATTCGGCCCTTGCGGTCTGCCCAGATAATCTGGCCACTGGTCTGCAGGTAGGTCTCGGTTTCCGAAAGATCGAGACATAGATTCACAACCCGATTCGCGCTCCAGGTTGAGGAGGTCTGAATGGCGGCGCCCTGCTCGCTGATGTCGAGCACTTCGCTCAGGTCGAGCACCATGTCATCGGAGGTTCCATTGAGGCTGGC
Source organism: uncultured Acidobacteriota bacterium (assembly GCA_963745435.1). Taxonomy (GTDB): domain Bacteria; phylum Acidobacteriota; class Terriglobia; order Terriglobales; family Acidobacteriaceae; genus Gp1-AA133. The sequence continues at coordinate 10,173 of CAVUXK010000023.1, forward strand.
GTACGCGGGCGAATGCACCCGTTGCCTGACGGACTGGCGGCGACGCGGAAGTGGCTTCAGTTGCCGGTTTGAGGACGCGGTCTGAGGCCCAGTTGGTTCCATGTCCGTTATGGAAACTTAATATTACCTTGATCGTAGGAGAAAGAAAGTAATTCCCATCACACTCGGAAGGACATGTTGGCAAAAAGTGTCAAAGTAATGAACAGCGACGGTTACCTGCCGAGACTCAGGGACGCGCCGCCAGAGTTGCGCTGCAAAAGACAAAGCCCACGGCACAAACCGTGGGCCTGGAAAACTCGACATACGCTGTCAACGGCTAGGCCGGCCACTTCCGCCGCTGCAAGCCAATCGACGACAGCCGCGTCATAGCCGCAACCATCACGCTCGACAGCAACTGCATCGTCGCGACATCGCGGGAATCGAACGCGTACGGCGTGGCAGAAAGTACTTCGAACAATCCCAATGTTTTTCGGAAGTGACGCAGCGGTGCCACCAGAATCGACCTCGCGCCCAGCCTCCGGCAGCTTGCCAGATCCACCCGCGGATTCGATTCCGCATCGTGGCAGAGCAGTATTTCTCCCGTGCGAACGCATTCCGCCGAGAGGCCAGAATCGGTCTGCAGGTGAACTCCCAGGTCAGGGGCGGTCCGTCCACTACGAGCGCGGCAAACGATCTCGGCTCCCGAACGCAGCGCGATGGCCGCTCCGGTGGCGCCGGTCAGCGACTGAGCGCGCTCGGCAATGATGTTGATGCCCGGCTCCAGGTTCAAATCTCCGGGATGCATGAACGAGTCGGGATCCACCCGGTCTTCGTGCAGTTGCAACGCGTCCGACATGCCGACTGTTCGCAGATGATGACGGCCGGAATGCATCAACACCGAGGCGGCCGGCTTCTTCTCGGGAAATTGAACAGGTTCCGGCACAGAGCGGAGCAGATCCCGCACCAGGCGATCGAGTTCCACATCGGCGATCAGATGCGCCGTCTCCTGCCCTCTCAATGATCCGCCTAGCACTCGCGACAGGCTGAGCATGGCTTTGCTTCCGCAGGCCAGGCAATACGGAGTGTTGTTCTCGCTGATCATTTCGCATTCCGCGCAGAACACCGCGCTCTGCAGGGAAAGGAATGTCGCTTTTTGTGCCGTCGCCCAACCAAGGTACATGTCTTTCTTTTTCTCCGCGTGCTCAGTGG
>CAVUXK010000024.1:0-38424 GCA_963745435.1 uncultured Acidobacteriota bacterium
GGCCACGTTCTGGAGAAGGTCGGTTATTGGGAAGATCAAGGCTACTCGTGGTTCTACGGACTCTGAGGCCTAAGGACCGAACATGCCAGCGGAAGTCATCGAAATCGAATCGCCAAAAACCGAAGAACCCCTCCAGGCCGTCTACGAACATCCGTGGGTCGTGCGCTTCACGCACTGGCTGAATGCGATCGCTTTGTTCGTGATGGTCGGCAGCGGCTTCCAGATCTTTCGCGCGTTCCCAAGCTTCGGCGCGAAGATCCCGCAGAAGGATCTGCTGCATTGGCCGAAGGCTTTCGCGATTGGAGGATGGCTCGGCGGCGCTCTCCAGTGGCACCTTACCTTCATGTGGATTTACATCGCCACCGGCGTCTTCTATCTCGGTTACCAGATCTTCTCCGGAAACTATCGTCAGGTTCTGTTTTCTCGCCGCGATGTGCGCGGAGTTTGGCCGATGGCGCGCCACTACTTTTTCTTCGGGCCCAAGCCACCCGCGACCGAGGCATACAATCCGCTGCAAAAACTTGCCTACACCTCCGCCATCGGACTGGGCGTGTTGACCGTCCTCACCGGCATCGCCGTCTGGAAACCCGTACAGTTTTCCTGGCTCGCCTGGCTCATGGGTGGTTTCCATCTCGCGCGTGTCTGGCACTTCCTCACGATGTGGGCAATCCTGTTTTTCGTGCTCGGCCATCTCGTGATGGTTGTTCTGCACGGATGGAGCAACTTCGTTTCCATGCTCATCGGGTGGAAGGTCGACCCAGAGTATCCGCCGCGCTAGCGTCTTGTAGGGGACATGCAATGGGCAGTTCGCCCGAAGGAATGACCATCAGTGTGAAGCCGACCGACGCCGCGACCTTGCGCGAGCAGGATCTGCTGCGCCGCGTCCAGGCCGGGCAAAAAGAGTATTTCTACGACCTCATCAAGCCCTACCAGCGCCGTGTATACTCCGCCGCTCTTTCCGTCTTGCGCAACGAAGCGGAAGCCGAAGACGCCGCCCAGGAAGCGTTCCTCAAGGCACTGACCCACATCCAGCAGTTTCGTGCTGAGGCTCGCTTCAGTACGTGGCTCATTCAGATCGCCGTCAACGAGGCTCTCATGCGAAAACGCAAAGCGCACACCGAGGTCATGGAGCCGATCGGAGAACGCGAAGAAGAAGATGGCTCTTACACCCCGCGCGATTTCGCCGACTGGCGCGAGATTCCTTCGGAAGCTCTGGAGCGCAAGGAAATCCGAAGCAAGCTGGCGGGTGCTGTTGCCGCCCTGGCCGAGAAGTATCGCCAGGTTTTCGTCCTGCGCGACGTGCAGCACATGAGCATTGAAGAAACAGCGGAAGCCCTCGGCATCTCGCAGGCTTCCGTGAAAACGCGGCTCCTGCGGGCCCGTCTCATGCTTCGAGACATGCTCGCTCCGGGCCTGGGCAGCCCCTGGTTCGGCCGGTTGCCTTTCGAAAAAGGGAGCAAGCCATGGTAGTCAACTGCGAACATGTCTGGAAGGAGATCTCCAACTATCTCGATGGGGAAGTCGATGCAGAGTTGCGCATCGCGATGGAGACCCATTTCGCGCAGTGCAAGCACTGCACGGCCGTGCTCGATGGTTCCCGCAATGTGGTCCAGTTGTACGGAGACGACCGTCTGTACGAACTCCCCGCCGGATTTAGCCGGCGATTGCAACACCGCCTTGCCAACGAATCCGCCTCGCACTGGTTTGCAGGTTTGCACTCGTTCTGGATGCTTGCCGTCGCGGCCGTCGCTCTGATTGCGGGCGCGGTGGCGTTGGGCAACTCGAGCGGCTTCGTGCATCCCGACTCGCGCTCACGTCTGGCGCAGCCTGCCTACAAAATCCCACCAGAGTTGAGGGTAGTTGTCTCCAGCGATGGCAAGCTATTCCACGTGCCCGGCTGCCGCTACCTGCACAACAAAGTCGGCGAGAGTCCCGAGATCATGACTGCAGCGCAAGCCATGCGCGAAGGCTATGCCCCTTGTCCGCGCTGCCTGCGCCAATATCTGAGCGCGAGCGTAGAGTGTCCGCGCCTATCGACGAGGCCCGAAGCCTCGGCGGACCGGGTGGACTCGCCCTCGGGCTTTCGAACCCGGCAGGACATCCGCGACCAAAGTTCGTATCTGGGCACCGCTTCAGTGGTCCCGTCCCCACCTCGTCAAGCCCGTCCTCTTTGAAGAGTTCAGCATTTTTGGAAAGTAATCACGCGCTATTGACTCAATCCCGTACGCCTACAAAACTCGCGGTATTGACGCTCTTGCCACGCGTCCTTTATTGTACGGTGACGAACTTTTATAAGCTCGCCGCCAGATTAACCGCCTTTGCCCGTTGCCGACCATTAACCGGTTCGGCCAGCAACCCGTCAAGGCAGATCGGGTTGCAGTATGTGTAAGATTCTCATCGCCGATGACTCGGCTCTTTTCCGCCGATCCCTGCGCTCGTGTCTGGAGCAGAACCCTAAATTGAGCGTCTGTGGCGAGGCCGAGGACGGTCGCACTGCCATCGACAAATTTAAGGAACTCAATCCTGACGTCGTAATCCTCGACTGGCAAATGCCGGTCATGGATGGCATAGAGGCGGCTCGTCACATCACTCGCATCGCGCCCGAAGCCACGGTGGCTCTGCTTACGCTGCACAGCGGCCCTCAAATCGCCAAAAAAGCCGAGGCGATAGGCATTCAACGTGTCTTCTCCAAGGCCGATCGCCTGGAGCACTTGAGCGAATGGCTCCTGCAGGTGTGCGAGCGGACAATAACGGCGGACAATAACGTAAGAGAGCGCCCGATCGGCGCCCGTCTCTGTTGAGGTTTGTCTGGGAAAATAAACCACCGTGCGCTAGGAATCGATCCGAGGGCGCACTCCGGCCATCAGGTCAGGCGGAAGAATCGGTTTCCCAACGCTGCCTCTGCCGCAGCATCATCCCGTAGCACTCGCAGGAAACTTCCTCCAGTTTTTCCCGGTCCGTAATTGTCACGCTTCCCCGGTTCTGGGCGATGAATCCAGCCTTCTGCAAAATGCCGGCGGCAATCGTGACGCTCGCGCGCCTTGTGCCCAGCATCTGTGCAAGCAATTCCTGCGTCAATGGTAACGATTTGGTGCCCAGGCGATCCGAGCACAGCAAGAGCCATCGTGCCAGCCTCTGCTCAACCGCATGGAGCCGGTTGCAGGCAGCCAGTTGAGTTGCTTCCATGGCCATCATCTGCGAACACTGCTGCAGTTGTCGCTCCAGGACTAGACACTGCCGGAGGAACCCGGACAACGTTTCTGCGTCGATGCGCAACGCCGTGGCCTCGACTTGCACCACCGCGCGCGTGGAAGCGCTGCGGAACCCGGCCACCAAAGGAATTCCGACAAAGCCTTCCTTGCCGATCAGGCCCGCCTCGATGCTTTTCCCGTCGGAGAATACGGTCAGTATCGAGATCATTCCTGTATTGCAGAAATAGGCCGACTTCAAGGTATCTCCCACCTCGTGCAACATCTGGCGACCTTTCAGGCGCACCAGTTCCAGTTTTGGAAACACCACGTCCCGCTCCGCTGCAGGCAGGCGTAGAAGTATCTGATTGTGAATAGAATTCCCGTCGACGTCAGATTGGCGCAAACCAGCGGTAGCACGCGTGATTGGCACACGAGCGGACTTTTCGGCCATGTCGGCTTCTAAAACGGAACTACAACTGTCTTGATTTTCGCAAAGGACTTTTGCTCAGGAAACTGGCTCGGTCACATTGCTTGGGTTGATGTTAAAAGCCTACACATCTTGCCAGCCTCACGTCTGTACGCTGTCCGGCTGATGATTGAACCTGAGCGTACGGTTAACGAAGTCTCGCATTCCACGGCGAGCTTGAGGCTCGAGCATCGTGAAAATCTTCGTATTGGGGCACCGCTTCAGGCGAGTCGTTCGCGGCGCAAATAAAAAGGACCCCTTCCCCTTCCCGGGTGGTCCTCACTACCGTGTCTGATCTCTCTCCGAACGATGAGCCTACATCGGAAACGTCACTCGATCGAGGACGCTGAAACCGCTACTAACACGCCAACTGGTCCCGCGAAATCTTCAACCCATCCAGATTGCCCAACGCCGTCACCGCGATCGAATCGGTTTTGAAAAAATCGTTCGCCATCTCATGCAGATCCTCGGCCGTAACTGTCTCGATCTTCTCGATCACCGCGTCCATCCCGTAGAACTTTTCGAAATACATATCCTGCCGCGCCAGGTTCGACATCCGCGAAGTCGACGACTCGAGCGAGAGCATCAGGCTGCCCTTCAACTGATCTTTCGCCCGCCGTACTTCTTCCGCCGGCAGTTTCTCCGACTTCAGCTTCTTGAATTCCGATACCACCGACAATACCACCTTCGCCGCCGACTGCCGCGAAGTGCCCGCGTACACCGACAGGCATCCGGTATCGAGATACGGGTTTAGATCGCTATAAATCGAATACGCCAGCCCTTGCCGCTCGCGAATATTCTGAAACAGCCGCGAACTCATGCCGCCCCCCAGCAGCGTGTTCAGCACGTAGGAGGCGAATCGCTTCTCGTGCGCGATGGGGTGCGACGGAACACCCATGCAAATCTGCACTTGCTCGAGTGATTTCTTGGTGCGCAGCGTGATGCGCGGTACGATCTTCGGCACTGAACGGTGGAAGCCGTTTTTCAAGGGCTTCATGTGCTCGAAATGTTTGGTCACGAGTTCGACGAAGCGCTCGTGCTTCAGATTGCCCGCCGCCGAAATGATGAAATTCCCGGGCGTGAAACGCTTGCTGTAGAGATCCCGAACCGCCGGCTGCTCAAAGGCCTTCACCGTCTCCTTGGTGCCCAGGATCGGCTTGCCCAGCGGATGATCCTTCCAGAAATTCTGCGTGAAGATCTCGTGCACGAGGTACTCGGGGCTGTCCTCGTCCATCTTGATCTCTTCGAGAATCACGCGGCGCTCGCGCGCGATGTCTTCCACCGCAAACACAGGATTCAGGACCAGGTCAGAAAGCACTTCGAAAGCGACGGGCAGATGCTCGTCCAGCACCTTGATGTTGAAGCACACGCATTCTTTCGCCGTAAAGGCGTCCAGGTTGCCGCCGATCGAATCCACTTGCCGGGCAATGGCCTCCGCCGAACGGTGCTTCGTCCCCTTGAACACCATGTGCTCGATGAAATGCGACAGCCCATTTATCTGAGGGTCTTCGTCGCGCGACCCGGCCTTGATCCAGATCCCGATCGAAATGGACCGGATGTGCTTCATCTCTTCTGAGATGACGGTCAGCCCGTTGGGAAGCACTTGCCGGTGTATGTTACGGAGTTCGGCGGCCATAAAAGTATCGTCCGCCAGTCCGGTCACGAACCGGGTCCGGCGGTTTCTCTATTCTCACACAGCCGGGGAGTTCAATGCCGAGAGGAAAAATCACTCAAAAGAATCAATGCCTTGCAGCCACTCCTTCGAGGCTCTCATGTTCATTGTCAACAGGATGCCTCAAGGGCCCCTATAAGAACCTGTCATCCTGAACGAAGCGAAGGACCTGTGCACTTTCAGCCCGCCTCAGAGCGGTCAATCGTAAGTCGCCTTTCCCGACTTGGGGCGCGCTTTAAAACATCTCCGAAAATTTGGCAGCTTCCACTGATGTCCCACGTGGAACACTGCGCAAAACCGCCCGTTCTTCCCGCTCGGATACAATCAATTCAACTCGCCAGCGCATGACCAGCTCTCCTCACAACCCTCTGCTCGGCCTCGACCGAAAGGATCTCGCCGCACTTGTCGACGAACTGAACGAGCCGGCCTATCGTGCGCAGCAGATGTTCGAAGCGCTCTACCGCCAGCACGTCGATTCTCTCGAACAGATCTCCACCCTACCCGCGAGTCTGCGCAGCGAACTGAGCGCGCGTGAGTTCACCATCGGCGCGCCGCGCATTGAAAGTAAATTCCAATCTGTGGATGGAACCGTGCGCTATCTCATCGCTTGCGACGATGGGCAGACGGTCGAGACGGTGTGGATGCCGGAAGGCGATGGCGGCGAGACCGGCGACGGCACCGATGCCGGGGACGAGCCTTCGCGCCGCTGGGACCGCGCGACGATCTGCGTCTCGAGCCAGATCGGTTGCGCTGTCGATTGTCAGTTCTGTCTGACCGCATTGCTGGGCGTGAAGCGCAACCTCACTGCGGGTGAAATCGTCGGACAGGTTTGCGCCGTGCTGCGCGATCTAAAAGTTTCGCCGCCGGAAGATCGCATCAATCTAGTCTTCATGGGGATGGGCGAACCCTTCCTCAATTTCGACAACTGTATGAAGGCGGTGCGTCTGCTGGTCGAGGGCGTGGGCATTCCGGAGTCGCGCATGACTTTGTCTACGGCGGGCATCGTGCCTCGCATTTATGACTTCGGCGTGGAGCCCGTGCGGCCCAAGCTTGCGATTTCTCTGAACGCTTCGAACGATGAGCTGCGCACGCAGCTCATGCCGATTAACAAGAAATGGAACCTTGCTGCGCTGCTTGAGGCCGCACGCACTTTTCCGTTGCGGGCGCGCGAACGGATGACGTTTGAGTACGTGTTGCTGGCGGACGTGAATGACTCCCCGCAGAACGCGCGCGAAGTGGTCGAACTGGTGCGCGGCGTGCGCGCCAAGGTCAACCTGATCGCACTCAACCCTGGACCAGGCATTAGGTTCGGCACGCCCGAAACAGAGCGCGTGCTTGCGTTTCAGAAGATTCTCGTGGGGGCTGGCCTGCCGGCATTCACTCGACGTCCGCGCGGTCGCGATATCTATGCGGCGTGCGGGCAACTCAAGCGCACGTTGGAAATCTCTTCCGCCGAATCGGGGATGGTGATGCTGGGTTAGTTGACTGTGGGTGTAGTTGCCGGTGCGGGTTCGGTAAGAGTTGCCACTGGTTGGGTCGTTTCGGGCGGAGGTGCCAAAGATTCGGTTCCTGCCACCGGCAGCTCGATGCAGATCGTCATGCCACCTTCTACGCGGTTCGTGCAGAGGATGCGGCCGTGATGATCCTGGATGATCCCGTAGCATGCGCTCAGTCCCAGGCCCGCTCCCTTGCCAACCGAGCGCGTGGTGTAGAAGGGATCGAAGACGCGCTCCGGCTCGCGAGCCCCGGGGCCGTTGTCGGAAAGTTCCAGCATCACAGTGTCATTCTTCTGACGGGTCCGCACTGAAAAGATTCCGCCGCCAACTTCTTCGAGCGCCTGTTGCGAGTTGCTAGCAATGTGCAGGACGACCTGCAGCAACTGGTTCGGATCGCCCGAAATCTGCTTCAGATCATCCGCGAGATTGACTTGCACTTCGACGCGCCGGGAACTGAACTGCGGTTGGTTGTGCTTCAGAGCGGTGCGCACAACAGCGTTAAGATCGACTAGAACTTTTTCGCCTGGAACTTGCCGCGCGAAATTCAATAGGCCTGAGATCAGAACGCGCGTCCGCCGAACTTGTTGCGCGATTTTCGAGGCGAGGGAGCGCTGCTCCTCGGTAAGCGCCGCGGATGCCAGCAACTCCGAATAGCCGAGCATGGCCGTTAGCGGATTGTTTAGCTCGTGCGCGGCCCCACCCACCAGTTGCCCGAGGGAAGCTAATTTTTCCGATTGGATGAGCTGGGTCTGCAGCCGCTTCAGGTTGTTGAAAGAGTCTTCCGAACTGCGCAGCAGGCGAATGAGTTCGCGATCAAGCAGATGCTGGCGCAGAAAAACGATGCCCCCCATAATCATCATGGTGATGAGCGTAAGGACGAGCCGGAAGTTGCGCACGCGAGCCGGAGCGCTCGAATTGAACACCGACCAGGCCGCGAGAATCGGCAGCGACAGGATTACGATCATTCCCAGGCGCGCGACCCACACACCGTGGCGGCCGCTTGCCGGAGTCTTCTCCTCCTGCGGACGGGTGTCCTGGCCGATGACGCCGACGACGCTGACCCATCCCATCGACGCGGCCAGCGGGAGATCGTAAAGGCTTCCCGTGAAATACAGGTTGCGCAGGATCGCCCAGTTCGCAACGTAAGAGCTGAGAGCGTATACGAGGCTCGCTCCGAACCAGTGCGCGTAAATCGTGCGCCATCCCTTGTGACTACGCAGGCCGATGACGGCGAGCGCCACCAGGAAAACGAGTTTCTCAGTCAGGTAGAGCGCGTTCAGGCTGCGACCGTAAGCGACTTCGTCGCGCTGTGCGTATTGCCATGGAATGACTGCGAACGCATACAGGTACACCCACCAGGTCAGCAGGAGAACGAAGTCGAGGTGGCCGAGCCGCGCTTCATGTTCGTTCTGCTGCGCCTGAGGCTGTATCGCGAGCGCAGCCATCATTGGCACCAGGTGCAAGAAGATGACAATGTCGCCGACGAAAGGCTGGGGCACTTCCTGGCGGAGGACAACTTCGATGTACGTCCACAGAAGCTGGTAAGTCAGCCAGAAGAAAATGCCGAGCGTCATCAAGGTCCAGAACAAACGGACGCGCCCATGATTCTTCTTGATGTTGGGAAGGAGGGCAGCAGTTCCCGAGAGCAGCAGTATGCACTGCGTGACGTCGCTGAAAACATTGAGGGCGAAGCCGGGCGCGATCAGTAGGGAAGCGCAGCCTTGCGCAAACACCAGGCACGCGGCAGCCAGTATCCAAAGTTTGGAGCTCTCAGACAAGGAAGGTCCTTCGAGGTCATTCTAGACGGCGGACAAATGTTACGGAGGTTACTTAGGTAACACAGTAGTAGGGCGACGAGCTGCGAGCTTTGAGCTGGGAGCGGGCGATGCTCAGCCCCTGAAGGGTAAGTTGTGCATCAGCATTCGGCATCGCTGAAGCGATGCCCTGATACGAACCTCTTGGTGGCAGTTCAATAGCCAACGCGCGCTTCTGGTGTGGGCTCTTACAGTCAACTTTGACTTGCTATCCGGGTGTTGAATCAATAATATCCGTGTTCATTCCACGAGAACCCTTGGGGAGTTGTGAGCCGGGCACCGTTTTCTCCCAACACATATCGTTTATTTTCCCGCTTGCGGGCACCCATCGACATGGGAGAGGTGCGGCGGATCGAGCGCTGGCTTGCCTCGGCTCGCGTATTTCTGGCCATCGCTGCACTGGTAGCACTGTGGATGGATCCGGGCGAACTGGGCTATTCGCCTTGGGCGTACTGGATCCTGGGCGTGTACATCGTGCATGGCGTCGTGGTCATGCTGCTTTTGAGGTTCCGGAAGGAATCGACCTCGGCGTTCCGCATGCTGGTGCACGCCGGCGACGTCCTGTGGCCGGTGCTCATGGTGTTGTTTGCAACCAGCCAGGGTGGCCCGTTTCTGCTGTTCTTCGTCTTTGTGCTGGCAGCGGCAGCGTACCGGTGGGGTCTGTGGGAGACGTTCGGCACGGCGCTGGCGACGGTGCTGCTGTTATGGGTGGAGAGCCTGTTCATCAATCGGGGCGGGCTGGTGTGGCTTGACGGTGTGCTGACCAGCCACGGTCTGCGGCCGCTGGGAGTCCAGAGCTGGCAATTCGAGCCGAAGCATTTGTTTATGCTTTCGGCCTATCTGCTGGTGATGGGACTGTTGCTGGGCTATCTGGCGGAGCAACAGAAGCGGCTACGCGCGGAGCGCGCCATCATCACGCGGGTTTTAGGGCGGGCGCGGGTGGAAGCAGGTCTCACGGTCACGCTGCAGGAGATTCTGGCGGAGTTGCTTGCGATGTACGGCGCTCGCCGCGCGCTGATCGCCTCGCAGGAAACGAACAAATATCGCGTGTTTGTGGGCGACGTGCAGGCCGTGAATTCAGGGCCTCCGCAATTGACTTGGCTGGAGTCGTTGCCTACGGACCGGGAAGTGTACTTGTACGAGGTCGGAGGCAGACGCATCTCTGATCATCCGCACCGGTGACGGTTCGCAAATTGTCTCGCTAGATCGCGATGGCGTCCGCCTGCGCAACGCTTCCGATAAACCGTTGGCCACGCTCGCGAAGACTTATCCGTTCGAATCTCTGATGGCGGTGTCGTTCCTGTTCGGGCAGGAATGGTGGGGACGGATCTTTCTTATCGACCCGATACTGGGTGGGGATCGCGAAGAAGAGCTGCGCTTTTTGCAGGAACTGGTGCGGCAAGTGGGGCCGGCTGTGTACAACGTCTACTTGTTGCGGCGGCTCCGGCAGCGGGCAGGAGCGGTGGAACGAGCTCGCGTCGCGCGCGAACTGCACGACGGCGCGGTGCAGTCCCTGATCGCAATGGAGATGCAGGTGGACGTGGTGCGGCGCCAAGCCGAGACGCAGTCCAGTCCGGTAGCCGGCGAGTTGGCGAGAATCCAGCACCTGTTGCGCGAGGAAGTGCTCAAGCTGCGCGAGTTGATGCAGCAGATGAAATCGCTGGAAGTGGATTCATCGAATTTCGTCCGGTTCCTGGTCGACACGGTAGAGAGATTTCAGCGGGAGACGGGCATCGGCGCGCGTTTTGTGTCGGAGGTCGAGCACCCGCACATGCCCCCCAGAGTTTGCCGGGAACTGGCCCGCATCGTTCAGGAAGGACTGGTCAATGTGCGCAAGCACTCGAAAGCGACCGAGTGCCTGGCGCGCTTTACGGAGACCGCCACGCACTGGGTGCTGACCTTGGAAGACAACGGAAAGGGATTTCCATTTACGGGGACGATAAAACCGGCGGAGTCCCAGGAGCTTGGCAAGGGTCCGACGGTGATCATGGAGCGTGTACGTTTGATTGATGGGGAACTCACGATAGAATCGAACCCTGGCCGTGGGGCGCGGCTCGAAATCCGGGTGCCTAAACACCGAGACGCCGAATATGGACATTAAGAGATCGCAGCAGACTATACGCATCGTGATCGCCGACGATCACCCCATCTTCCGCGACGGGCTTCGCCGTCTGCTGGAGGCAGAGCCAGGGTTGAAGGTCATTGGAGAAGCTTCCGACGGCAGTGACGCCGTCAAGCTGGCGAGGCAGTTGAAGCCGGACGTCATGTTGCTGGACCTCGCCATGCCGAGGCAGCCTGGTCTGGAAGCCTTACGCGACCTGAGCACCGGCGGTGCGAATGGGGTGAAAGTCATTCTGCTGACCGCTGCCGCCGAGAAGCACCAGATTGTGGAAGCTCTGCAACTGGGAGCGCGGGGCGTGGTGCTGAAGGACTCCGCGACGCAACTGCTGCTCAAAAGCATTCACACGGTGATGGCGGGAGAATACTGGGTGGGACGGGAAGCGGTTTCGAATCTGGTGCAGTACCTGCGCATGCAGATGCAGGCCTCGAATGAAGAATCCCGGCAGAAGAAGTTCGGGCTTACGCCACGCGAACTGGAGATCGTTTCGGCCGTGGTGGCCGGCTACTCCAACAAGGAAATCGCTGAATATTTCAAAATCAGCGAAGACACCGTGAAGCATCACTTGAGCAACATCTTCGACAAGCTTGGGGTGTCGACGCGGCTGGAACTGGCGCTATTTGCTGTGAATCAGGGGCTGCCGATAAAAGGCATTCCGTAATGGCATCGCTAAGTCATTGATGTACAATGACATAGAGTCCATGTAGCACGAAAGTGCCATATCCAGCCACTTCGGTGCCATTGGTTCTACTAGCGCGAAAAACTAGCATTATGGCAAGCTACGCTTAGGCAAAAGTTTGCGCTTTTGGGTCTGAGCGGTTGGATATTAAAAGTTCGGCCGCACATGAGAGGGGGAGGAGCCCGTTATGAAGTTCTTGCAAGCAGTTATGGTCAGAAGAATCTGGACAGGACATCGCTGAGTACGCGGTGATGCTGGCTGTGATTCTGGTAATCGTTGTGGGCACGATCCGGTTGATTGGATCGAACGCCAACACGGTGTTTTCTCAAGTCGGAAGCGCGATCCAGTAGATCCCCCGGATACCGCGTTTGCGCGATCCTTTCCCTGTGGGGTCGCGAGCACCCGTGCTTCATTCCGGAGCGCGGGCATCCCCGGTTAATTGGATAAGTTTAGGTCTGCGCGTTCGTTATTTGGCGGCGGGTGCGGCAGCCGTGGAGGCCACTCTCTCCGCGCCTGAATTCGGGATGCGAGTCAGGTAAGGAAAGACGGGCGTGACTTCGAAGGGCATCTTCTCGCGCGCTGATAGCAGCGCCACGGGCTTGGTCTTCGCGAGGGTCGCCTGGTTGCTCCAGGGATCGACCTTGATTCGACCGCCCAGAGGCAGCGCCGCGATCTGGTCTTTCTTGCGTTCGTCCAGTTGCGGAGCCGTGCTCAGCAGCGCCGACATACGCAGAGTCTTGCCGCTCACCAGTCCGTCGCCCAAGCGCGCTCGAATCAAGTTCTTCAAGTCGGGAGCGCGATCCTGCAACGCCCGCAGGAAGAGTCCGGCATTGCCCAGTTTGTCTTTGTAGGGCGAACTAGACAGCAGTTCCAGAGCTTTCTTGTCAGCTGCCTCTTCCTCGACCCGGTTGCGCTGGAACCCGATTGCCGAGAAGGTATCCTCATCGGCAAAGAACATCCGGTCGTTGAAAGCGAACTTGGTGTCCATCTGATGGCCGAGAGCGATGTGAGCAAGCTCCCGTGCCAGAACCATTGCGAGAGAAGCTTCGTCGGGGAGCACATCGAGCATTCCGCGGCTAACGACGATCGTATGGCCGATGGTGAACGACTCCAAGGGCGCGGTCAGCAGGACGCGGGCACGGATCTCGGGCTGGATATCGAGGTTGTTCGTGACGATGAGGTTGTTGACGACGGTGGTCAGGACCTTATCGACATCTCCGGGAGGCGCCAGCAAGCCAATCTTCTGGAGGCGCTCAACGGCGTTGTCTTCGGCCTGATGCTGCCACATGCGCTCGGCTTCGACCGGGGTAGCATCCTGTCCAGCTTCGCTCTGATCCTTTACCGTTTGCGGCGAGTCAATCTGGATGGAGGTGAACTCGTCGGTGCGCCCGAGATTCTTGAGGTCGTATCCCCACAGGCGAGTCTGCGCCTTGAAGTGGAGGTTCTGCGACATGCGGTACTTGAGGTCTGATTCTTCGCTGTAGACGTATGCGGGGAGCCAGACACCGGGACGCATATTCAGGCGCCAGCTATCGAAGTGCAGATAGAGCGCCGTGCTGGCATGCGGCGAGTAGGTGCCGTTGAAGCGGACGATGTTGTAGTCCTGATCTTCGACCCAGATGCGACCGAGGAAGCGGCCTTTCCCAGATTTCTCCTTGGGCTGCACATCGATGACCAGGCAGCGGGTCTCGCCCAGGAACTCGCGGCGCACGAAGGTCAGCGTGTAGGCCTTTTTCTGGAAATCGTCATCGAGCATCACCATCTGGGCGAACCCCAGAGGCAGGAAATGCATGGAATAAACGCTGGTGAGGCTGCTAAGCATGCGGCGACCGAACCCGGGACGACCAACGAAGCTGTGGTCATCGGTACCGTTGCTCATGTCGAGGCGACCCAGGAAATAGTGATCACCGACCGGGATCGTGCCCATTTCCTTGTCGGGCTTCATGTTCTGGATGTAGGTCTCGATGAGCGGATGCATGTGCCGCATCTGCGCGACAAAGAAGTGTTCGCGTTCGACGACGCGGTCAATGACCTGATCGAAAGATGAAGGAGCAGCCTGAGCGGAGGCGGCGGGTAACTGGGTGACGGTTGCCGGCGTCGTGGTGTCGGGATCTGATCCTGGCGAGGTGGCGTTCTGAGCCGCCAACCCCGAAACCAGAGCGAACACCGAGAAAAGAGGGAACCAGACCGCTTTCAGACTACGCATTCGACCCCTTCATAGCGAGCAGCTTCAGGCCAACTGAAAAATAATATGTAACACGGCCGTGGAATCCGAGGGCTGGCCATCCCGCAGAGCCGGCTTGAAATTGATTTGCTCAGCCGCGCGGACCGCAGATTCATCGAGACCGTGACCCAATCCACGCACGACCCGCAGCACGCGAACCTTTCCGGAAGCTTCGAGGACAACTTCGAGTAGTACTTCGCCCTCGACGCGCGCTTTGCGAGCTTCATCGGTGTAAGCGGGAGTGGGCTTGGAAACAATTTCAGCAGGGGTGACGCGAGGAGCGGTCTCGGCCACTTTTGGACGGACCGTTTGCACGGCAGCAGCGTCAGCATCTCCAAAGCCCGCTTGCCGGACGACCCCGTTGCCCCGTGATGTGTTGATCCGACCGCTACCATCTCCGGTAGCAACCCCATTTCCAAATCCTGTGCTGGCTACAACGCCGCGCGCGCCTTTCGCGCCACCGGTGCCGTTGCCGTATCCAGGACCGGCTGGCAGATCGAACGATCCGAGCTGCGCGATATTGGCCGGTTTGCCGGTGCTGTTGGCCTGCGCGGGCACGCCGTTGGGATCGCCAAAGCCGCCAGTCTGCACTTTTTGCGGGGCCGCGGCCATGGTGGGCGTGGCGGAACTGCCGGTCGAGAACACGTTGGTCTGCACCAGGCGCTTGGGAATCGCCGGAGCCGCCGTCGGCAGGTCGGGCTTGGAAGCGGCCATCTGAACGTTCGGCGCCTGGGTCTCGTCTACGTTGATTTTCGGCTTGGGAGTAGGCGAAGGCAGACGAAGGTTTTCGGGGATCGGTGTGTTGAGTTGCGCCACGGGTTCGGGCACTTTGAACTCACGAACCGGGGCCGGCTTGTGGTTTACCGGCGGAGGTGTGCTCACCAGCGCCATCTCGATGTAGTTATGCTGCGGAGCAGGCAGGATTTGAGCGCGCAGGCCGACGATCCAGAGGATGAGAACGATCGCAGCTCCCTGGGTCACCATGCTGAAAGTGAATTCTTTCCATGGGGGCCTGCGATCTGGGAGCAATGCGAACGGCGTCTTCAACGGGTCGGAAGCCATAAGGGTCTCAGATGTCCGGCAACTCGGCAGAGCTGCCCTCCAACGAAATTCTCCTGCATTGCAGGCAGCCGATCCGATGAGTGGTGAACCTGGAGACGGACCGGGACCCGCTAAGTGTACAACTCCGGAGCTCCTTCACTGCAACCAGAAGGCCAATTCTTCCTGAGGATAAATGCTCTAACCGCTTACCCCGTCGCGGGTTAGACGTAAAACACGTTTTGTGCCCTTCTGTGCTTTCGAAAGGGGCAAAACTTTACAGCTTCTGGGTAGGTTTTCATGCCGCTCCACTACTAGGGGGCAAAAATTTGTACTCATGTGCCTCATCTGCTAACAGTGGACGATTTTGTCGCTTTGAATGCCCTTGGTGGCGTTGCGGGAGTCGACCACGAGCTGCGACTCCTGGACGATTTTGGCGTAGTCGTAATCGGAGTGGTCGGTGACGATCAGGACACAGTCGTACTGGCCCAGGTTGTCGAGCGACGAGCGCTTCATTTGTAGGTCGTAGCGCCGGCCTTTGCCGATGGTGGGGAAGTAGGGATCGTTGTAGCTGACTAGCGCGCCTTCTTTTTGCAGAAGCTCGATGATGGTGAGGGAAGGCGACTCGCGGAGGTCGTCGATATCGCGCTTGTAGGCCACGCCCAGTACGAGCACACGCGCGCCGTTGAGAGACTTTTTGTGGCGATTGAGAGCGCTGACCACGGATGCGATCACGTGATACGGCATGCCGGTGTTGATCTCGCCGGCCAGCTCGATGAAACGAGTACGGAAGTCGAACTCCTTGGCCTTCCAGGAGAGGTAGAAGGGATCTACGGGAATGCAGTGCCCACCGAGTCCGGGTCCGGGGTAAAACGGCTGGAAGCCGAAGGGCTTGGTGGATGCGGCTTCGATGACTTCCCAGATGTCGAGGCCCATTCGCAAGCTGAGCAGCTTGAGTTCGTTGACCAGTGCGATGTTCACGCAGCGGTAAATGTTTTCGAGCAGCTTGGTCATCTCCGCAGCGGCGGGCGACGACACGCGGACGACGCGTGTGAAGATCTTTCCATAGAGGGCAGCGGCGAGATCAGCGGCCTGCGGGTCAAGGCCTCCAATGACTTTCGGGATGTCGCGGCGGGCGACTGTCGTGTTGCCGGGATCTTCGCGTTCCGGTGAAAAGGCCACGAAGAAATCGGACTCGGCGGTTTGTTCCAGGCGCGCTGCTTTCAGGCCGGCTTTATTTTCTTTTTCGAGAATCGGGACGAGGATTTCTTCGGTGGTGCCAGGGTAAGTCGTGCTTTCGAGAATGACCAACTGTCCGGCGCGCAAGTGGGGAGCGATCGCATGGCCAGTGTTGGTGATGTAGCTGAGATCAGGCTCGTGATATTCGTTGAGCGGAGTGGGCACGCAGATGATGATGGCGTCCATTTCGGTGAGACGGGAATAGTCCGACGTGGCGTTAAGGCCGCCGGATCGAGCCGCGGAAATTTCTTCCGGCGTGATGCGGAAGATATAGGAACCGCCGGCGTTGAGCGTGTCCACTTTGCGCTGGTCGATATCGAAACCGGTGACGCGCAATTTCTGCTCAGTGTAGAGCAGAGCCAAAGGAAGCCCTACGTAGCCGAGGCCAATGATGGCGACCTGGGCTTGGCGGTTTTCGATCCTGGTCTTGAGTTCGGTAGAAAGAGAAGATACAGTGCGCATCGTCATGATTTGGAGGGGAATCTCCCAGATTTTAACATGCTGAAAAAGGCTGCTCAGTGAGGGTTTAGGCTACAGGCTCCTGAGTCCAGCTCAGCGACACACTTGGACGGCTTGGCAATAACGGGCGTGAGATGCAATTCTTCGAAGGCGAGGCGGTTCGTTGAGATTTTCGCGCAGACTGCGTGTGGCCGTCCTGATACTCGTTGTGCTCTGGTTGTCCGCGAGTTCGGCGACATTCCTGATTGTAGATAGTCCCGTAAAGTCCGACGTGATTCTTGTGTTGGCGGGGGAGACGGAGCAGCGGCCGGCGCGTGCACTGGAACTGCTGCAGCAGGGATTCGGCTCGCGAGTGGTTTTCGATGTTCCGGCTGATCCGAAAGTCTACGGCGTAACCTACGTGCAACTGGCGGAGAAGTGGGCAGGGGAGCAGCCGCAAGCGCCGGCGCTGTCGATTTGCCCAATCCACGGGCTCTCGACCAAAGCGGAGTCACTGGAGGCGGCGGGCTGTCTGCGGAAGTTAGGGGCGCGATCGGTGCTGCTGGTGACCTCGGATTTCCACACGCGGCGGGCTCTGAGCATATTCCAGAAAGAGGATCCGGACTGGACGTTCAGCGTGGCGGCTGCCTACGACGACGCGCAGTTTGGCGTGCCGTGGTGGAAACATCGACAATGGGCCAAGACGAACGTGGACGAGTGGCTGCGAATGTCCTGGTGGCAGGCTGTGGATCGCTGGGCGAAATAATCGAAAGCTGCAATACGTGTTGGCCATGAGAACGATTGACTCTCAACAAGTTACGGGCTAACATAGCGCACAAATTCCCGAGCTGGCAGTTGGAGAAGCAATGCGAACATTGACGTTTCGCGGGATCCTGAGTTGGCTGCTGATCATGCTGATGGGAACTCCTTCGTTCGCGGCGGATTCAGCGGCGGCGATGCTGTACACGAACGGCACGGCGTGGATCAACGGCGGGACGATTCCCAAGTCATCGGCGATTTTCGCGGGCGACCTGGTGGAGACGAAGTCCGATTCCGTTGCCAACATCAAGTCCAGCGGTACCAGCGTGCTGGTGCTTTCCGACTCATTTATCCAGTATCAGGGAAGCGCCGTAAAACTCGAACACGGCAGCATGAATGTCGCCACGTCCAAGGGAATGGCAGCCCAGATCGGCGGCCTGAAAGTCGTGCCAGCCGCGGCTTCGTGGACGGAATTTGAAGTTCACGATACGGACGGGGCAGTGCGAATCGTAGCCCGCAAAGGCGATGTGAAGTTGATCGATGCCAGCGGCACAACGGCGACCTTGGCGGAGGGCCAGGAAACGACCCGCGACGAGACGACGGAGAAGGGCAAGAAGAAAAAAGATCGCGGCGCGGGTGGCGCAGTGCCTGGGGCAACGGGAGGAATACTCGATTCTCCGACAGCGATCGGCATTGGTATCGGTGTGGCGGGTGGGATTGCAGCATGGTCGCTGCTGCACGACGATGAGCCCGTCAGCCCGAAATGCCCGGGAAATAAGTGCCAATAGACTTTTCGTGAATTTGCCTGCCGGTCGGATTTGAAGTACTCAGATATCGACGCGAGCGGGACTGGACTGTCCTTCTAAAGCATCCGCCTCCAACACTTCGCGCATCTTCCGAACCAGCATCTCCGTTGAAAAAGGCTTATTGAGCAGCATTGCGTCTTTACCGATGTTCGCGTTTTCGAGCACGGCGGCCTCGGTGTACCCGGACATGAAGATCACATGGAAGTTGGGGCGCTTGCGACGCAGTTTCTCCACCAGCTCCGGCCCGCCCATACGGGGCATGACGATATCGGTCACGACAATGTCGATGTTGCCGTTGTGCTGATCGGCGGCGACCAAGGCCTCCAAACCATTCCCTGCTGGTAGCACGTGATAGCCGAGTCGCTTCAGAGTCTCGGCCGCCAGAGTGCGCAGAGGTGCTTCGTCCTCGGCGAGCAGGACCGTGCCGTGTCCCTTAGGAAGGACTTCGTCGGGCTGGCTCTGGAGGGCCGTGGCGGGTTTGTCGACGGCCGGAATGTACACCTTGAATGTGGTGCCCATTCCGATTTCACTGTAGACGGTGATGTGTCCGCGGCTCTGCTTCACGATGCCGTAGACGGTCGACAGCCCCAAGCCAGTCCCTTTGCCGGGTTCCTTGGTGGTGAAGAACGGCTCGAAGATCTGCGCGGCCGTCTCGCTGTTCATGCCGCAGCCGTTGTCGGTGACGGCGAGCAGCACGTAGTCTCCCGGAGCAACTTCGTTGTGGGTGGCGGCGTAGGAGTCGTCAAAACTGCAGAACTGGGTCTCGATGATCACCTTGCCACGGCCGGGGATCGCGTCGCGTGCGTTTACCGCGAGATTCATGATGACCTGTTCGATCTGACTGGGGTCGGCTTTCACGCGCCCGATCTGCTCCGAGAGGCTGGTAAGCAGTTCGATATCCTCGCCGAGCAGCAAGCGGAGCATCTTCAACATACCGCGCACAGTGTGGTTGAGATCGAGCACTTGGGGCTCGAGCACCTGCTTGCGGCTGAAGGCCAGCAACTGGCGGGTGAGGCCGCTGGCTCGATCGCCGGCGCGCTTGATTTCTTCGATGTGAGGGCGCGTCTCTTCGTTCGCGGACTCGAGAACGAGATCGCTGTAGCCCTTGATAATCATCACCAGGTTGTTGAAGTCGTGAGCGATGCCGCCTGCCAGTCTCCCGACTGCTTCAAGCCGGGCGGAGCGCAGCATGCCTTCGCGCGAGAGGCGCAGGCTTTTCCGCATCTGCGCAAAGGCGCGCGTGAGTTCGGCGACTTCATCTTCCCCGTGAGCGGCGATGGGAAATTCGAAGTCGCCCTTTTCCATCTGGCGGCTGGCCTGCACGAGGTCTTCCAGAGGGCGAGTGATCTGACGGGACAGAGCAAAGCCGAACAAGGACCCGGTAAGCACCGCCACGAGACCCATGGTCAGTAGCGCTCGATTCAGGGAATCGAGGAAACTGGTGGCCTGATCGTAAGACTTGAGGCAAAAGAGGCGCACCGGGTGGTCACCCGACAGTGCGATGGAACTGCCGAGATAGCGTTCGCCGCCCAGGTCGATTTCGTGAATCGAGCCGGAAGAGGAAGGCGATCCGGCGAGCCACCGCTGGAAATCATTCCACAGCGTGGCATCCAGAGAACTGAGCAACACGCGGCCATCGCGCTCGAATATGACCGGCCCGCTTTTCAAGCCGTCTGGTCCCGCGATTCCCTGCGGCGTGACTTCACGGCCGAGCGCAACCAACCCGAGCGAGCGCGTTTCTGAGCCGGATCCCGCGGTGATGGGGGCAAACGTAAGATCGTACAGATGGCCGTTTACGAACCACCAGTCGTGCTTCTCTGAAGTGTGAAACAGCAGCATACGCTGGCTGGATGCTGCCACCTTCTGTGACTTGGCGTGCAGGGCGAGGGTTGCACCGGAGGGGTCCTGCAGGATCAACACATCGGCGCCGCTATTCTCGAGGATGGATTCCGAGGCGTCTTGGATGGTGGGCCCGTCGTGCACCGACATCATGGCCTTGAGGCCGGGCATGTTCGCGATGAGGGCCGCGCTCTGCTCGGTCTGCTGGCGGCGGGCTTCCTGAACTTTGGTATAGACCGCGGCTTCCATGCGCAACGCGGAGGCGAGGTCTTCCGCGACGTGCGCGCGCATTCGTATCTGGACGAACGCCAGCACCGACGCTGTCAGCAGAAATACTACCGCCAACATCGCCGCGAGCAATTTTGTTCGCAGATGTTCGAAGGCTTTCGGGAACATGCGCAGAGAGAAGCTTAACGATCATTTTTTTTAAGTCCTAAACACTTTAGTAACCCCGCCAAACACGAGTAACATCGCGCTGAGTACTTTCGAATTTTGGGTGGAAGTGCCTTCGACTGGAGGGAGCGATAAGCCCCTGAAAGCCAGAAGGCACGCCCGAGTTGCGAGCGTGCCTTTCGGTGAAGTCGGTCTTGCTGGTTACTGCACCGTGCTCCACACCATGGATTCACGAGTCAGGTCATAGTCCCACCGCTGCAAGCCGTCGAGGATTTCGATCGAACCGAAGCCCATCTGCCGGGCGTTGTCAGCGACGCTGGAGTTCACGAAAGAGTAGATGTCACTGTGGCGGGCGCTCGTCCATTCCACTTGCAGAACGTCGCGAGCGTCGCCAGCCAGTTGGACACGCGCATCGACGCCGCGCTGCCGGAGTTGATTTTCGATGTCAGTGGCATAGGCGGAGCGGGAGTCCATGGAGGCCACGGCGCTACTCATGAGCCAGGCATGGCTCTGCGACTGCGCTACCGACACCAGGGCGAGGGTGGCCAGGAGCAGGCAGCCGCCCAGGGTTGCGAGATTGTTTTTGGAGAGTTTCATAGGGTAAACCGGAGTTCAAACTATCGCGTTCCCCATGCAACACCTAGATGACCGTGGTAACAAAGCGGCAGAATTTACAAACTGCACGCCCGAGCGAACAAATTATCGAGGTGGAAAAATCGACCGCGAGAAAAGTATCGCAAGCCGGACAGCGGAGTCAACGAAAGGGTAGGCGGCGAACCAAGTTTGACGGGTGACAGTTGTTGTGGACGGACGTCCAACCACGGGATTTCGCTGACATGCGTCCCCTTCTTGGAGGTTGGCGATGCGTTTCTCTCAGATCTGCCTGGTGTGCTGCGTTGCTGCGATAGGGGGCACCCCGGCCCTATCTGCACCTGCGGGCCGGCCGCCCTACGATGTCGGCCCGACCACTTCGCCCCAATTGTTCGCCGAAAACGTGGTCTCCACGGAGGACGACGAGGTGGGGGCCACCTTCAGCCCCGATGGCACAGAATTCTATTTCGCGAAGCAGGATCAATACACGAACTTCCCCCATCTGGGACTCATCTGCGTTACGCGCTTTCGTGACGGAAAGTGGTCCAAGCCAGAAGTCGTTCCGTTCTCGGGGCAGTACCTGGATGCAACGCCGCGCCTGTCGCCGGACGGCAAGGCCATGTATTTCTCGTCCAACCGGCCAGTGCCGGATTCGAAATTTCGCCCATGGCGAATCTGGATGGTCGAACGACAAGGCCAGGGATGGGGGGAGCCGAAGCCGTTGCCGGCCCCGGTGAATGCTCCAGAGCGGGCCTGGAACTTCGGCGCTTCTGTGACGAATGACGGAACCATCTACTTCAGCTCGAGCCGGGCGGCCGATGGACATTTGCACATCTACCGCTCGCGGCGAGTGGACGGAAAATATGCGGAGCCGGAGATGCTGGGCCCTGAAATCAATTCCGCTTTCTTCGAGACGGACCCGTACGTTTCGGCCGACGAGCATCTGCTGGTGTTCGCGTCAGCTGGCGAGGGGCCGCCCGGCAACGGAGACCGCAAGGAGACCGTGATGGGAGGCGGGGTGCTTTATCCGCGGGGCGACCTCTATGTGAGCGTTGGCCAGCGGGGACGGTGGGGTGCGGCGAAGCATCTGGAACACGGAATCAATTCTTTTGGAGATGAGAGCGCTCCCAGCCTTACGCCCGATGGCAAGTATCTTTTCTTCACGAGTGAACGAAGTCCCGTTCACGATCCCGATGCGGCCGAGAGTGAGCTACGCGAAGATGGAGGAGATGTTGCACTCTACACTCAACGGACATGGCAACGTTTATTTCATCAGTGTGGACGCGCTTGAACTGGGCAGCAAGGGAGGCCGGCCATGAGCGGAACGTTCTGTGTGAGAAACATCTTGTTGTCCGTTGTCTGCGGACTGGCGGCTTGCGCCAACGCTGCGCCGAAACCGGGATTCGCGGGCGAGATGATTGGTGAAGGTGTGATCTCGACGCCCGATGACGAGTTGGGCGGATCGATCACTGCGGACGGATCGACGCTCTACTTCGAGAAAAGCGTGCCTCCGCACTATCTGTACATTATGTGCGAGTCGCACTGGCAGGACGGCAAGTGGAGTGCACCCACGGTGCTGCCGTTCTCGGGCGAGTATCGGGATACGGATCCGGTGCTTACGCCGGATGGAAACGCGATGTTGTTCGCGTCGGACCGCCCGGTGGATGGAGTCGATCGGCATCACTTCTTTATTTGGGAGGTGAAGAAGACGGATAAGGGATGGGGAGAGCCGGAGTTTGTGCACAACCCGGTGAATGACGGGTTCGACCAGGTGTTTGCTTCGCGCGCGAGCAACGGGAACATGTACTTTACTTCCAGCCGCAAGAGCGGGAAGTATGACGTATTCCGGACGCGACTGGTCGACGGAAAATATCAGGAAGCGGAGGATATGGGAGCGGACTTCAACGGGCCGACCACCTTCACGTTCGAGGCATTTGTGGCGCCCGACGAAAGCTTCCTGCTGCTCGGCGCTTTTGGGCGCGAAGATAGCGTGGGGAGTTCAGATCTTTACATCAGCTATAACGTCGATGGAAAGTGGACGAAACCACGGAACCTGGGGCCGACCGTCAATACGCGGGCACGCGACTATAGTCCGCGTATCTCAGGAGATGGCAAATGGCTCCTGTTCACCAGTGAAACTGGGATGACCACGGAACCACGCAGCACGCCCATCTCCTACGACGAATTCGTGAAGGGCTCTCGCGGGCTGTACGACGGTCTGGGAAACCTGTACCGGGTGCCGCTGGCGGGTGTGCTGCGCGACACCAAGCCGTAGCGAGGTGACGTTGATCGGTCGGTTATGATGTAAGTCCCGGGCGCGGGAAAATCGCGTTCGGGACTTATTTCTATTTCTGAGGCACTCCTTCCAGTGATCACAGTTGTGTCGGGCTTGCCGCGATCAGGTACGTCCTTAATGATGCAAATGCTCGTGGCTGGCGGCCTTCCTGCGCTCACCGATGGCTTGCGTTCCGCGGATGAAAACAATCCGAAAGGCTATTTTGAGTGGGAGCCCGCGAAGGCGTTGAGGCAAGAGCCGGAGGCGATCGCCGCAGGTGAAGGCAAAGTCGTGAAGATCATTTCGGCGTTGCTGGCACACTTGCCGACGACCCATGAGTATCGCGTGGTGTTCATGATGCGACCGCTCGAAGAAGTGGTCGCGTCGCAAAACCGCATGCTGGAGCGTATGGGGAAAGAAGTTCCGCCTACGCCAACCGGCGTTGTGATCTCTGCCTTCCAAAAGCATCTGCGAGAAGTGGATGGCTGGCTCGCGAACAAGTCCTACCTGCGCGCCCTGCGAGTGAGTCATGGCGAGGTGGTGGCCCAGCCGCGCGAGGCGGCCATGCGAATTGCGGAGTTCGTGGGAGCGCCCCTGTCGATCGACAAGATGGCGGCGCAAGTGGAGCGAGCGCTTTATCGCGAAAGAGCCGGTTCCATGTCGCCGGCTGCCTCCTAGAAATTCCTCGCAATCAGGTGAATTGCGGGGAAGGTTGTTCCGGAGACGCGGGCGTAATGTCCTCTGAATCGCGAGGATGCCGCGAGCGGGCGCGCCGCATTCGCTGGCGAGATTCCAACGTGTAGGGAGACGCGGCAATCGCGCCAAGCACGTAGAACCAGGCAGCGTTTGCGGGAATTTGCAAGTTGAAGTCGACGAAGCTGTGCACCAGAATGCCGGTGCAACCGAGTAGGCAAGCCAGCGTCACGGCGCTGCTGATGTCGTCGGGCCAGTCGCGCAGTTTTTTCAATGCGCTGCGATAGAAAGCCAGGACAAACCAGATCACCGCGGCGAAGCCGACTGCGCCGGTTTCCACGAGAAACTGGAGGTAGTCGTTGTGCGCGTCGTTGATGAAGAACGTGGTGTAGAAGGTGCGAAACTGCGGATAGGCAACCGGGAACGTGCCCAATCCCCACCCCAGAAGAGGTTTGTGAACGAACATGCGCATGCCATCTCTATCGATGGTCCAGCGCAACCCGCCGGCCAACTCCTGCTTGGTCTCAGTACCGATCGTCCCAACACGCCTGCTGAGCTCAACGCCGCCGATCCACAAGAGTAAGGCGATCATCACGACCGCGAAAACGCCAACACCTGCGGCGACCTTTGGTCCCTTCTGCATGCGAAGGAGGACGATGCCAAAGAGAATCATCTCCGCCACAAAGGAAATCATGCCGCCTCGCGAGCCCGAGAGAAAAATCGTTCCCGCCATCAAGGCAGCGCCGGCGGCGATTACCGTGCGTACGTGTCCTTGAGCGTAACGGGTGAGGCAGAAAATCAGCGGGATAGGAACGAGCATCTCCATCAGCCCGGCATAGTTGTTATGGCTGACGTAAGGGCCATAAATCCATCCGCCGAGGCGCGGCGTGCGCAACCAGTAGAGCTTGCCGTTCGGAGAGAGGCCCTGCAGCAGGGCGAAGCTGGCGAGCCCGACTCCGTAAGCCGTGACGGCCACTGCCAGATTCTTTGCCTGCGAGCTTCTGCGCAAAGTCTGAATCGTAAGGAACGCTAGCATGCCGTACGTCAGGTAGAGCAGGGCTCGCGAGAACGTGTCGTGTCGGTAGGCCGTCCACCCGAAAATCAGTTGGATGACGACGATTGCGCCGAACAATGCCATTGGCTTGAACAGCGGGTTCTCTCGTATGCGCCAACCGTCGTCGTTGGATTGCCTCCAAACCCAGAGCGCGAAAAGGAGAACCGTGCTGGCTTCAAGAACGAACACGGACCAGCTCTCCGTGGTTCC
The DNA here is from genome assembly GCA_963745435.1 of uncultured Acidobacteriota bacterium. Lineage (GTDB taxonomy): Bacteria > Acidobacteriota > Terriglobia > Terriglobales > Acidobacteriaceae > Gp1-AA133. The sequence continues at coordinate 24,997 of CAVUXK010000024.1, forward strand.
GAAAGCCAGGGGAGCGAAGAAGAGAATGGCAAAGACTCCGGCCAGAATCAGGGAGTCGGGGGAAATGCCTTGGCTCGACTGTGGGTGGAGTTTCGGCGCAGAAGGTGCCAGGGTCGAGGCCATTACGAGTGGTCCTCGCTCAAGGACTTTTCGACAAGACGAAAGTCGTCAATCCACAACTTGCCACGGATGGGGCTTCCGGCTGGGACGCGGGCGACGCGCAGGACGAGCATCCGTGTGTCGGGGTCGGTGGTGAATGTGCCGGACACTTGGCGCCACGACGAACCGAACTTCAGGTCGTCGCTTTGGAAAAGGACCTTGTTGGAATAAATGTCCTGCAGCACGAAATGGGGAGCACCGGCGCCTTCGATCTCTCCATTCTTGTAATAGCCGGTAAAGTCGTAACTCGTGTTTGGTTCGACGGAGACCAGCTGAAATATCCCGGCCTCGTCTACGCCGGGACCGTCGAATCCGATCGCCAGTGAGCGATGCCCCGAGTGGAACTCGCTGGTGTCGAGAGTGAGAGAAACGTTGGACTGCTTGCGATACTGCCAGTCGAATCCCCCGTTGAGAACGTCGAGATGAAAATCGCCATTGACGATCAGATTGTTCGACGAGGGTAGGTAAGCATTCAAGCCAAGCAGGGAAGTCGCCTGCCGCCACACGACGCTGGCCTCGTCGGGTTGTTTCTGCAGCAACAAGTACTGGATGTATTCGAAGACCGGCTGCGTTCCGATGGGCTGGTGCAGGCGGATGAGCGCGTCCCACACCTTGGAAGCGGCTTCGGTGTCCTTCTTGGCCGTCAGCAACTGGAGGAAGGAAAGATAGGCGGCGGGAGTAGCCGGTAGAACATCGCGTAAGAGGATGTCGGCATCGGGCTTAACGCGCCAACAATACTGCAAGGCCAGGCTGCCCATGTTGGGGGTGCCTTCCATTACCACATGAAACTCGCGCAGCGCGTCGTCAATCCGGCCCTGCACCAGATAGAGGTTGGCAGCTTGCCAGGCGACGTCGGGTCCAGTCGGTTCGTAGTGGATGGCCTGCTCCACCGCCTGCGCCTGACGGTTCGTGTCCTCCGTCATCTGGTAGGCGTCGGCGAGTTTCAGCCAGTACTTGGCATAGTGCGGATTGAGGCTCGTCGCTGCCTGATATTCGGAAATCGAGGCTTGGTAGTTTCTCGCCAGATCGTAATAAAGGCCGAGCTGATTGTGGTAGTCCGCGTTCCCGGGATCGAGTTTTATGGCGGCGTGCAGGCTGCGGGGATCGGGACGAGAGCCGAGCCAGTCGCTCACGAACTGAAGAGTCACTACTAGCAGGTAGATCGCCGATAGGGATAGCAATCCCCAGCGCAGGGCGCGTCTTTTGGCAGGTGACTCTGGAACAATCGGCATGGACTTACGAAACGTTGCGACTGAAGATCGCGCGAGATTGTAGTGCGTCTCGCGCTGAGATGCTAGTCGCCCGCCGAGCGATCGGCGGCAGCCTCTTCCGGATCGCCATCTTCCCGGTAGTAGCTGTCGTGATATTTCCCCTGGTATTCGTAGTAGTAGTAATAATCGGGAGAGGTCAGATCGACCGCGTTGAGCAACACGCCGGTAATGCGCGCGTTTACTTGCATCAGGATATCGCGCGAACGGCGCAGGGCTTGCTTGGTAGTCTTGCTTGAGCGGATGACGAGAATGATGGCATCGACGCGCTGCGACAGGACAACAGCGTCCGTGACCGAGAGGGTTGGTGGCGTGTCGATGACGATGTGGTCGTAGTGCTCGCGCAGGTCGGCCAGCAGATCGCGCATGTTGGAGGATGCCAGCAGTTCGGCCGGATTCGGCGGCGGTGTTCCTGCCGGCAGCACGAACAGGTTCGAGAGAATGGGCGAGCGGGTGATGGCGTGCTCGAGCGTAATGCTCCCGGTGAGTACGTTGCTCAATCCGCTGCGCGGCCCCATGCCGAGGGTCTTGTGAACGCTGGGGCGGCGGAGATCGGCGTCAATCAGGAGCACGCGGACGCCTTTCTGGGCCAACACGATTGCTGTGTTGATGCTGGTCGTGGTCTTGCCTTCCTGCGGCCGGGCGCTGGTGATCATGATGATCTTCGGTGGCGTGCCCAGGTTCGACAGAAGAAGGGAAGTACGCAAAGCGCGGTAGGATTCGGCCATCTGCGATTGAGGCCGCGCCTGCGTGACCAGTTCAACTGCCTCGCGTGACGACGATAGCGTCAACAATTTCTTGCCCGTGGAATCGAGCCCGTTCTTCGAGCCCATGGGAATCATGCCCAGAGCCGGAAGTCCCGAAATCACCTGTGCCTGCTCGGTGGTGCGCACCGTGTTGTCCATGTTCTCGAGCAGGAAGGCGAGCCCGATTCCCGACGTGAGGCCAAGCACCAGAGCGAACGCCAGGTTGCGAGGGATGTTCGGCTCGGTTGGATAAGTCGGGGTGCGAGCGACATCGACCACGCGAATGTTGTTCGACTTCAAGCCGGCGGTGACACCGGCTTCCTTCAGTTTTTCGAGCAGGCCTTCGTACAACTGGCGATTGACGTCGACATCGCGCTTGAGCAGCGTGTATTCAATCGCGCTCTCATTCAGCTTGTTGGCTTCCTGTTTCTGCTTGTCGAATTCCTCGCGCAGCATGCCTTCCTGTTGCTGGGCGGCGAGAAATTGGCCGCGCACGCGATCGGCGACCTTCTTGAGTTCCAGTTGAACCTGAGCGTCGATTTCCTTCAGCTGGTTGTTGAGCTGTGCGACTTTCGGATAGGAAGGACCAAACTGGGTGCTCAACTCGGCGACCTGGATCCTTGTATCAGCCTCTTTGGCTCGGAGGCTTGCAATCAGCGGCGCGAGGCCGCCAGTACCGCCGGCTCCACCCGTTTCCAAAGCTCCCGCCGTCGAGGCCACCACATCGGGGTCCCCGGATTGCACGAGGCGATAGAGCGATTCCTTCTCCATGCGGGCGGCTTCGGCTGCGGTCAGCTCTTTGTTGAGTTCGCCCAGCTTCTCGGTGATGATGTTCTGCTTTTCGTCGGCGCCGAGGATCTCATGCTCTTTCTGAAAGCGGACCAACTTCTCCTGTGATGTCTCCACTTTCATCTGCAGGTCAACCAGCTGCTTTGACAGCCAGTCCGAGGCCTGCATGGTGGACTCAAATTTCGTCTTGAAGTTCTGCTCGGTGTAAGTCTCCGCCAGCTTGTTCACTATGGCCGCAGCGAGCTGAGGATTGGTACTGACGTAGCGGATCTCAACGATGCGTGTGTTCGGCTTTAGCGCTACGCGCAACCCACCCTTGAAGCCACCCAGCAAGCCCGAGGTTCGCGCTGAATCAGCCTGCAACGGATCGGGGGCCAGATTGTCGACTGGCCCCGTCGACGGCTTGCCCCCGTACTCCGGGAGTTTGTCGAGATTCAGAGCCTTGATCACTTGCAGTGCGAGGAGGTCACTCTGCAGAATTGTGACCTCGGTATCCATGTCGGTGGGGTCGGAGTAGTCGCCCCCTCCGTTTTGAGAATCCTTGAAATTGACGAGATTGGAGTCCGGCTTGTTGATGGCAATTCGTCCCACCGCTTCATAGATGGGAGTCATTTTGAAGCTGGCGATCGCTACCAGACCGAAGATGGTGAGGAGGCAGCCGATGACTGTCCACTTGCGCTTGATGAGAACGCGGAAATACTCACGCAGCGCCGACTCCTGTGAGGGGAGCCAAGGTTGTAGAGGTGGACCAAACTCAAAGGAACCGGCGGGCGGAACCTCGCGAATTGTTGAGGTCGTCCCCCTCACCAAGTGGCCTGAATCCATCAAAACTCCTAATTGAAGAATCGCGCGAGATGCTTCGAGCGCGTGGGCTACACCCGGACGCCGATCACGTTGTTCCGGGTGATGGTTGCATCGAGGGTTCGCTCGAGGCCACGCGGTCTTGTAGCGATTTGCGCCATTCTAGCATTGGTTCGCGGGAGTACTCGTTCTATTTTCGGGACGTTCCATATTGGTTGAGTCGGGGCGTGAGCGGGCGAGGCCGCGAGTGCAGCAACGCGTTCCTCGAAGAATAGCGGTGTCTCTGTTTGGGAATTTCTTGATTCGGAGGGAAACGATCCGAATCTGGGCACACTTCGCCGCCGGAAGGCGCAGACAAGTAGCGTGGTGATCAGTGCGAGCGTTGTCTACGGGTTCGTATTGTTTAAACCCTGGTAGATAAACATGCCCGCAAGGACGAGGAACATGAGACCAGACGCGGCCCCCAGGATCTTCACGAAGGGGTTGATCTGATTCACCTTCTTCATGAGTTCCGCCTGCTCCTGTTCCATGGCAGACTTGGTGTCATCAAGGAACAGCTGTTCGTCCTCTTGCATGGTGAGGGTACTGCGGTAGATCAGCAGGATTACCAGAACACCGGTGAGAACACCCCACACAGTAGCCATCCAGCCCATAGGAGACATATGCCACCTCGGCACTGAAATCGAGCCAGCCCCGCGGGTCCTGCTGTCAGGCGAACGGTAGTACATCCCCACAGTCAGCAATCGGGGAAGGGCCCATCGAGCGGCATTATAGCGCCGTTTGTCCGGTGGGAGGAAAAGGCTTTTTGGATGGAAATTGTCGTTGCGCCCTTTTCGTGTGTTTGGCATCTAAGTGATTGAAGGGATTAGCAGAGGTGGCACACCCCCGGCGGTCGAATCACTAGGCTGTTGGCGCCTCAATGTTATAATCGCGGAAATCGCGTCAAGGAGAATGGAATGGCAACGACTACAACACCAACGACCGGAACACCGACGACCGGAACACCTTCGACGGAAGTCAAAAAGGCGCCGATCACTCTGACGCCCAACGCTACGGCGAAGGTCAAAGAGATCATGGCGCAGCAGAATCCGGCTCCCGCGGGATTGCGGGTGGGTGTGGTGGGCGGAGGTTGCTCTGGATTCTCCTATTCCATGCAATTCGAAAACAGCGCCGGCATGATGGACAAGGTCTTCACGTTCGACGGACTTAAGGTGTTCGTGGATGCGACCTCAGTCATGTATCTGAACGGCTGCATAGTGGACTATGTGGAGACGCTGGAAGGCGCGGGCTTCAAGTTTGAGAATCCCAACGTCAAGAGCACCTGCGGCTGCGGATCATCGTTCAGCGTATAACCAGCTTCTATTGGATTTGTGAGCCCCGCCTCTTGGCGGGGCTTTTGTTTTGCTGAAAATTGCGGTCGAATCCACAGCGTCGCAGCCCATGTTGTTCTTCATTTGGAACCCGTATAAGATTTCCACTCGTTTCCAGGAACTTCAACGCTTGCGGTTCAACTCGTGCGACGCCCATCAAGGGCAGCGCACATCAACAACTTCTTAAATCGGAGAACTTATGAACAGGAAGCTAGTTGTTACCGCTCTAGTCATGTTGCTCGTCGTTCCCCTCTTTGGCGAAGACAAGGCTGAAAAAGAAAAGAAAGAAGTGGATCGGCTGAACGAGTCCGCAGTGGTGTTGAAGGAAATTCTCGGCATGCCCGAGGGCATCCCGAAGGACTCTGCTCAACAAGGCAGTGTGCGTGGTGGTGTATCCGTCGGTGAAGAAAGCAGCCTTCATCGTTGGCGGCAGCTATGGTCGCGGAGTCATCACCTGCCGGTCGGGCAAGGAATTCGGCGGGCCGTGGAGTGCACCCGCAATGTTCGCACTGGAGGGTGGCAGCTTCGGATTCCAGATCGGAGCGCAGGCCACCGACTTCGTGCTGCTGATCATGAACGAAGGCGGTGCGAACTCAGTGATGTCGAGCAAAGTAAAGCTCGGAGCCGACGCCTCAGCCACCGCTGGACCGGTGGGAAGAAACGCGTCGGCAGAGACTGATGTGGTGCTGAAAGCGGAGATTCTTTCTTACTCGCGCGCCAAGGGACTGTTTGCCGGGATTTCGCTGTCGGGTTCGACGCTGCGTTCGGATGATGGCGGGAACAAATCGCTGTATGGGCGAGAGATCAGCGCCAGGGAGATTGTGCGGGAAGGGAAGGTTCCGATTCCAGCGGCGGCGCGACGGTTGCTGGCGATCCTGAGCAAGGCTTCGCCTAAGCACATCGAGAAGAAGTAGCAGTTGCAGCGGCGTCGAGAGGCGCCGCTTTCTCCTGTCAAATACGAAGCGCGCTCTTAGTTGTTCTTTTCACCCCGCCTGGCTGGTTTCGTGCGGGCGCGTCTTCACCATCGCCACTCACCATCGATATACTCTGTTCCTGTTTTACCCCGGAGATGCCATGAAGTTGCGTTCCTGCCTGTGTATCAGTCTCGTCTTGCTTGCCGGTGCAATTGCCAGTTGGACTCAGGAACAACACGAACCGCAGCCGGATACCACTGCGCCGACGCCTGCCGCAGTGCAGGCGCCGAAGCGAGCTTCCATCGGGCTTGCGCTCGAAGGCGGTGGCGCGCTCGGACTGGCGCACGTCGGGGTATTGAAGTGGTTTGAGGAGCACCACATTCCAGTGGATTACGTTGCAGGGACCAGCATGGGCGGACTGGTGGGAGGTTTGTACGCCACCGGGATGTCGGGGGGAGAGATTGAGGACTTCGTACAAAAGATCAACTGGAACCGTTCCTTCCGCAACGAGCTTCCGTATCAGGCGCGCTCCTTTCGCCGCAAGGAAGATAAACAAGAGTATCCAAACGATCTTGAATTTGGACTGAAGGGCGGAATCGCGTTTCCGAGTGGCTTCAACTCGGGTCAACAGGTGGGGCTGATCCTCGATCGCGTTGCGTTGCCGTATTCGAATCTTAAAACTTTCGATGAATTGCCGACGCCCTTCCGCTGTGTAGCGACGGACCTGGTGAGCGGGCAAGCCACGGTGTTTGGACAGGGCTCGCTGTCGGAGGCTTTGCGGGCGACGATGTCCCTGCCCGCGATTTTCAGTCCGGTACGTCTTGACGGCCACGTGTATGTCGACGGCGGAATTGTGGAGAATCTTCCGGTGGATGCTGCGCGCAACATGGGCGCGCAGATCGTGATTGCCGTGCACCTGGAAGTTCCCCCGCTGAGAGCCGACCAGAGTCTTTCTGCGTTCAGCGTACTACAGCGTTCCGTGGGCGTGATCATCGGCGCGAACGAACTGGCCAGCATCCAGAAGGCCGACATTCTAATTCCGGCGCACACCCAGGACTACAACATGACCGACTATCAACAGTCGGAAAAGCTGATCCAGGTCGGCTACGTCGGAGCGCAGGAGCGGGCTGCACTCCTGGAAAAGCTGGCACTAAACGACCACGACTGGGCGGAGTACGTCGAGCTGCGCAACGGACGCCGGCGAGGTGCGCCGGTTCCGCAATTCATCGAGGTGACGGGCACGGCGTCGGTCATCGCGGAAGGAATCCAGAAGAGTCTTGCAGATAACGTGGGCAAGCCTGTGGACTTCAAGCGCCTGAATGGCGATCTAACCGATGTGACCGGCCTGGGACGGTTTTCACGTGCAGGCTTTCAATTGACTCGAAAGAACGGACAGGACGGATTACTGATTCGAGCCGACGAAAAGGATTACGCGCCGCCGACGGTGAATCCCTTGTTCGTCATTGATGGTTCCGACTACACCGATGTGCGCTTTTCGCTAGGCGCGCGTGTGACCTTCCATGATATTGGCGGTTTCGGATCAGAATTCCGAAACGACTTCATCATTGGTTCAAGTTATGGAGCGGCGTCTGAGTACTACCATCCCTTGAACTGGTTCAGCCATTTTTTTGCGGCGCCCCGGCTGTTTGCCACGTCAAAGCCTTTTGATCTGTATTTCAATGACAGTCGCATCGCGACTTTCCGCCAGCACGACGCCGGTGGAGGACTGGACTTCGGTGTCGCCTTCAACCGATTTTCCGAACTGCGCTTCGGTTACCAGATTGAACACCTGTCCCTGACGCGAACTATTGGAGTTCCGGAACTGCTCAGCAACGTTAGCGGCCGGCAGGGCTTCTCGCGAGTTCGCTATGTTGTGGACCACACTGATGATCCGACGCTTCCGCGGAAGGGCTACCTCGTGCAAACGCGCCTGGAGTTTTATGACGCGAATCCTGACGCGACCGAGCATTTTCCGTTGGCTGAAGCGCGGCTGGGATATTTTCATCCCATCCTGAAGACGAATTCGATTTTTCTGATAGGTTCTGGCGGTTCGACCATGGGTTACCGCAACACAGGACTCCCCATGTTCGGACTGGGTGGTCCGCAACATCTGGCGGCCTACGGAACCAACGAACTGCTCACCAACCAGTATTTTTTGTTCCAACCGGGATACATTCGGCGTCTGAAAGAGTTATCTCCGCTGCTGGGAAACAACGTCTACTTGATTGCCAACTACGAAATCGGGAAAGCATATGGCGCGGTAAACGCCACTGACTCGAAATTACCGAATGACTTCAATGCGGCCGTGCTGGTGCAGTCGTTCATCGGACCAGTTGTGTTCGGCGGCAGCGTGGGCGATCGCGGTCACCACAAGTTTTACTTCCAGCTGGGAAAATACTTCTAGTCGGTGTGTGCTCGACGAGGAGGTATTCGCGCCTCTATGATGGTGCGATCCCGTCAAAAAATACGAATTGAAGAGGTCTCATGTCTGAACCGAGTTACGACGAACTGAAAGCGCGCCTGCAAGAATTGGAGAAGCAGGTGGAAACAAAGAAACGCAGCGGAGCGATGGAGTTTCGCGTGTCGGAAAAGGGCGGAGTCAGTGTGTACGGGCTGGGACGATTTCCTGTGACCCTGTACTACGAACAATGGACGCGCTTGCTCGATGCCGCAGAGAATCTGCGCCAGTTCCTCGAAGAGAACAAGGAAAAGCTGAAACTGAAGGGGCAGTAACATCGGCCAGGAACAATATCTCTACCTCACGACGCGCGGCAGGAATACCGGGCTGCCACGGGAAATCGAAATCTGGTTCACGGAGCGCGATGGTTGCTTCTATGTCATCGCGGAATTCGATGCTTCCCACTGGTTGCAGAACCTGCGGGCGAATCCGGCGGTGCAAGTGCGGGTAGGCGAGCGGAAATTTAGTGCGCACGCCCGCGTGCTGACCACGGAAAATAATGGCAAGGTACTGGGGGAGATACGTTCATTCTCGAGCAGCAAATATGGCTGGGGTGACGGGACGGTTGTGGAGTTGCGACCGGATCAGACCTGACGGATTAGGTCGCGGCCATGCGCCGGAGACAAATTAGGAAAAAGCGGCCGCAGTCATCGACTGCGGCCGTCTTGTCTATGATTGTGCCTGTTCGCGCACTTTTTACGGGACCGACGCCGTTGAAACGCTCACCTGCGGACCGACGAGGGCAATGGCGGTGCCAGGGCCTGCGTTGACGATTGCACTCCCAGAGAAGGTGTGGGTCGTCCAGTTGGAGGAACCCGCAAGTCTTGTCGAAACGGTTGTGCCGGATGCGACAAATGTTCCAGCGGGTGTGGCCGCGACGGGAAGTCCGGAACTCAGTTGCACTTTCGTCTGCCAGGTTCCGTTCACCGGGCGATAGGTGGCGTAAGTCCCGGGACTGATTGTCACCTGCGTAAAGATGGCGACCGCGTTTCCGCTGCCGTCCACGGCGACTCCGGTGAGTCCGCCGGCCTGACCCACGAGCACGGGCAGACCTGCGGCAGCACTCCACGTTCCTCCCGAACGCACAGAGTAGGAAACGCCCGTGCGCGTGCGCCATACCGCGACCGCTGTGCCATCGTTACCGAGCCCGACCGTCGCACCGTTCTGGCGATATGCGGATGCGGCTACTGTGACCGGCGTTCCCCATGTGCCAGTGAGGCTGCGGCTGATGGCGATGACGGCGCCACTAAGGATGCCGGTCGCGCCTTCCAAGGCGACAGCCTCTCCGCCTGAATTCACGGCCAATTTCGCGGAGCCGTAACACGTGGTGGCATTTGAGATGGTCTGTGCAGAACCAAAACCGCTAGCTGCGCTGCCAGTCTCGGCTTTGAGGGCACATGTCACCGTGGTGGGATTTGTGATCTCTTCCCAGATCAGGGTCGCCTGGCTATGACTGTCGAAGCCGATTCCGGGAAGCCCGAAGCTGTTGACGTTGCCATAGACATTATTCGAGATCGTGATAGGGCTGCCCCAATGTCCTCCAGTGAAGAACGCGGCTTGCGCCTCATTCGGGATGTAGGTGTTGGTTGTCCGAAAACTCCAGACGGCGAGGACGTCGCCGTTGGGCGCGACTTTAATGTTGCCCGTGCCACCACCGAAGCTGCCTAAAGACGTCAAAGTAACAGGAGTGCTCCAGGAGCTTCCCGTTTTTACGGAAGCTTGCAGTCCTCCGGATAGCGGCATGAAGAGGACCGCGGAAGTTGATCCGTTGGTGGACACGGCGATTCCACCGCCGTTGGCGACGAATTGAGGTGAGGTCCAGGTTTGCGCGAATGCTGGAATGGCAGCCGTAGCGGCTAGCGTCACCGTTAACACGCAAGTTCGAAAACTAAACATAGCTCCTCCAGAGTGCGATTCTTACAGCGCGGGAATTTGGTAGTCGACCGAGCAGCGAAAAAGCCGCTCAGTAACGCGGGTCGAGGGGGAACAGATCGGGGCCTAATTCGGTCGGCATGAACCCTTTACGACAGAGGGGAGCGTTCCGGGCAGGAAGCTGTCGTCTATATTTGTTCGGTGCGGCTTTATTGCTGTGACGATATGCCCGTTCTTCTTGCAGTCCTGCTAGTAAGCTTGTACAGGAAAAAACGATTTTGCGATCGCCGCGACTTTATAACCGCGACGGGCGCAAGTCAAGTCTTCAAAAGTAAAAGTTTGTATCTGAAATATAGTTCTTGCAGGAAGAATAGCCCTGATGAGTGAAGACATACTAAGTCTTACACCTCCACCGGCCGATCATCGCCTTCCGTACGGAACCGATCCCCATCAGTTCGGGGACTTGCGGATTCCGAAGGCAAGCGGACCGTTCCCCGTGGTGATGAATATCCATGGCGGTTTCTGGCGCGCGAAGTATGGACTCGAGCACGCCGGGCATTTGTGTGCCGCGCTTACCAACAAAGGAATCGCGACCTGGAACCTGGAATATCGGCGTGTGGGCAATGCGGGTGGAGGATGGCCGGGGAGTTTTGAAGACGTCGCCAACGGATTTCGTTTTCTGCCACAGATTGCAAAACAGTACAAGCTTGATGTGGCTCGCGCGCTGGTAATGGGCCACTCCGCCGGCGGGCAACTTGCTCTATGCTTGGCTGCCCATGAGCCTTCGCTCACGCGAGCGGTGTCGCTGGCCGGGTTGGTTGACTTGCAGCGGGCCTTCGAACTTCATCTGAGTAACGACGCGGTCGTGGAGTTTCTGGGCGGCAAGCCTGCGGAGGTCGCGGAGCACTACCAGGAAGCAGATCCAATGCAGGTGTCGATCAGCAAGGCGTGGCAGGTGTTGATCTATGGAACCAAAGATGATGTGGTGCCGCCTGACTTCAGTCGGAAATATGCTGACGTAAAACGTGCCCAAGGCGAGAACGTAAAACTCGTCGAGATCGCGAATGCGGATCATTACGATGTTATCGATCCGCGGTCGGAGGCTTGGAAGCGCGTTGAGGGTGCCGTTACTGAGTTGCTGGGATGAGAGGCTAGCCAGAACCTTTAACCGCTAAGGGCGCAAAGAGAATCCGCCAGGTACGCAAAGGAGATCAAAATCCTCGGGACTGTTTTCTCGGATAATGGATCGAGAACGTCGCCGTCTTTCCAATAAGTCACTTCTTCAGAAGCGCGAACTGCAAGTAGGTCATTTCCCCAATGTGCAAGTGAAAATGGGTGGCGCAACGCAGGAAGACGTTGAACCGGTTTTCAGCATCTTCTTCGCCGGCGGCCTGGTAGAACTTGCTCCAGTCGTTCTCGGCCTGAGATCGCGCCGTTCGAGCGACCATGGCGACCGCGTCTGCCAGGTTCTTCAACGCATCGTTCTTGGAGGGCAACGCAGTTTCCGTAAATTCGCGCGGGCGATCGCGAACGTAGCCGGACTTGTTGATTTCCGTCCCGAAGTAGTAGTTGAGATTTCCAGTTAGATGAAGAACCAGGTGTCCGAAGCTATTGCCGAACGAAAACGGCTTGCTCCAGAACTGCTCGTCGCTCAAAGGTTCCGCCAGTCCCTGAAGCTTCTTCAGTAGTTCTTCAAAGCGGGCGGCAAAGCCGGACCCCACGGTTTCATTCAGCACGTTCAGGCCTCACTTGTCTTACGCGGCGTTTCGCAGCACGAGTGCGGAGTTTTTTGATCCGAAGGCGATGCAGTTGCACACGGCATGCTCAATTACCGCTTTCCGTCCCGCTGTGGGTACATAGTCCAAATCGCATTCCGGATCAGGTGTGTCGAGGTTGATCGTAGGCGGAATTTGCGAGTGCTGCATCGCGACGATTGTGGCGGCGACTCCAGCCGCGCCGCATGCGCCCTGCGGATGCCCAATCTGCGATTTCAGCGCCGACATGGGAACTTTGCGCGCATGCTCTCCCAAGGCCAGCTTCAATGCTTGTGTTTCGATGCGGTCATTCAGCTGGGTGGACGTTCCATGCAGATTCACGTAGTGCACGTCGGTGGGAGCGATGCCGGCTTGCTTCATCGCCAACCCGATGGCGCGCGCAGGTTCCTCGCCGCACTCTTTGAGGCGCACACGATGGAACGCTTCGCACGTGGACCCGTACCCTGCGATTTCGGCCAGGATGTGGGCGCCGCGCGCTCGTGCATGCTCATACTCTTCGAGGACAAACATCCACGCACCTTCAGCGAGCACAAAGCCGTCGCGGTTCACGGAGAACGGCCGTGAACCCTTTTCCGGAGCCGCGTTCCATGAGTCGGTGAGGATCTTCATCAGGATGAAGCCCTTCACAATGCCGAGCGCAATGGGGGCGTCGGCTCCGCCGGTGAGAACGCGGTCAGCACGGCCACCCTGGATCAGGCGCATCGAATAGCCCATGGCATCGGTCGATGAAGTGCATCCGGTGGTGATGACCTGGCTCGGTCCGCGCAATCCGAAGCGAATGCTCAGGTCACTCGAAAAAGTTCCCATCACGCCGGTGGGCACGCAAAACAGACTCATGTGCCGGTAGTCTTCATGAAAGAAGAGGCGATACTGTTCCTCGGTGAACTCTTGCGATCCTCCGCCCGATCCGACGATCACCGCGAATCGCTGGCGTTCGGCCAGGGGCAGGGTGGCAGTATTGACTCCCGACTGATCCAATGCTTCGCTCGCGGCGGCGATAGCCAGAGGCAGGACGCGGGATACGTGTTTACGCTCGCGCTTTTCCACCCACGCCAGTTCGTCGAAATCGGGGACCTCCCCGGCGATCTGCACTGGAATCTCGCTGGAATCGAAATGCGAAATCCGGCGCACGCCGGACTTGCCGGCCAGGGCGCCTGCGCAGAAGGCTTCCCGTCCCACACCATTCGGGCTGACCGCACCCATTCCCGTCACCACGACTCGTCGCAAATCCACCCCCACAAGTTTCGGCAGGACACTATACGTGAAAGATGCTCAA
>CAVUXK010000025.1:0-356690 GCA_963745435.1 uncultured Acidobacteriota bacterium
CCAATCAGATGGATATGCCGTTTTTCTTTCATAAGTTCTCGCTCTTTACGCCTTCCCAAAACCAAACATAACCACAGAGGACACTGAGGACGCAGAGGGGTTTACTCTCGCCCGGCAGAGCTTGATGAAACGGCCATTGCTGTTGCCGCTTCCAACACTTTCAGTTCAACCGTGTCGCTGACGTTCAGCGTAGCCCGCACGCCCATAGGCAAAGTTATGTTGCCACGCGAAACATGTCCTGAGCTTAAGCCGTAGGCTACGGGCACTCCCAGGTCGCCGACCACGCGCAACACCACTTCCTCCAGCGTGTAGTCCTGGTCTCTTGTCTGCACACAGTCCAGCATTTCTCCAAAGACGATGCCCTGCACATCGGCCAACTTTCCCGCCAGCTTCAGTTGCATCAGCATGCGGTCGATCTGATAGGGCTTGGCGGCCACGTCTTCTATGAACAAGATCGTACCAGCCGTGTGGATTTCATAGGGCGTGCCCAGAGAGGCGACCAGCATGGAAAGGCATCCGCCATAAAGAATTCCTCCGGCCGAACCTTCGACGAGGGCCTTCACCGCGTCGTCTGGCTTCAAAGCCCAATCCGAAAGCCCCTGCAGCGCGCTCTGCCAGGAAAACAGATCGACTCCGTCGGGGCGGGCAAAATCCTTAGCCACCATCGGGCCGTGAAAGGTGACAAAGCCGGCTGCGTCCGCAAAGTAAGTCAGCAGCGTGGTCAGATCACTGTAGCCGACAAAAATCTTGGGATGAGCCTTGATCTTGTTCAGATCGAGCTCCCTCAGAAGGTAGTTCGAACCGTATCCGCCACGCGCGCAGAGGATGGCCCGCACTTCGTCGCGTACGAACATCTCTTCCAGTTCGCGCGCTCGCCGCTCGACCGTTCCGGCAAAATAAAGGTCCCGATCGAGGATCGAATCAAAATAGAAAGGCTTGTATCCCAGGCGGCGCAAAGTTTCGCAGCCGACTTCCAGAAGCTCGGGTTTGACGTCGCTGGCGGGCGCAACGATTCCTACTGTGTCGCCGGGTTGGAGCGCCGGTGGCTTGATGCGCGCTGGTTTTGGGACGGAGGGCATCGGGATCCTAATCTAGAAGAAATCTTCAAAGATCGAGAAAAACTGTGCTGCGTTCCAGTCGCGAACCGCAGCGGCTAAAGCCGGACTTCGCTTCGCGAGTTACGGCACGACTAAAGTCGTGCCCTCCGTGGTCGTGCCCTCCCCAAAGCCCTTCCAATCAGAGTTTCTCTGCAGCCTGCTAAACGAAAAACTCTCCCCGGCAGATAAGCTGAGCCGGTCCCCGGAGGAAAACCTGATCCTCCCAACGAACGATTTGAGTTCCGCCCGGAGCGTGCACCTGCACCGGAGACACCGCGCGCTTGGCCGAAATCGCCGCTACCGCCGACGCGCACGAGCCGGTCCCGGAGGATTGCGTTTCTCCCACTCCGCGCTCGAAGAACCTGGCTTCGACATTACTCTTATCTTTTACGATTACAAGTTCAACGTTAATCCCATACTTGAAGTCATGATGACGCCCGATTTCGGCCGCTTCAGCCTGCCACCCTGGAGCGTATTCCGGCACAAAAACCACATAGTGCGGATTCCCCATCGAGACCGGGATACCGCGGACTTCCCCAGAAGCCAGCTTGATCGGAAATTCATCGCCGACCTGGGGCTCCCCCATTGGATTTCGAACTCATACCGGGATTCGCTGCGGGCGATGAGCGTACAAATCTTAATTCCGGCTCCGGTGCGGATCGCGAATATTTCTTGGCCTTGCTCGGCGACTCGCCCGGCGGTTTGCTCGGAGCACAGATAGGCCGCCACGCAGCGGGTACCATTGCCGGAGATCTCCGCCTCCGACCCATCGGCATTGAACAGTCGCGCCCGAATATCCGCGTCCTGGGCGGGAAAGAGCCACTCCACGCCGTCCGCCCCAACTCCGTGATGCCGGTCGCAAAGGCGCTGGCTGAAGCCTGCGATATCGGCCGGTACATAGTTGCCATCGATGATCAGGAAGTCGTTGCCGCAGGCGCTGGCCTTGACGAACGGAATCATCCCATCCGGCGGTGTCATTCCGTTTGCACCGGGCCCAATGGCACCACGCTTTGCAGCACGGATGATTTCTGCAGTCCCCGCAACACCTCGTCCTGCTCCTTGCGCGTGCCTTCAACGTCAAACTGAAGTCGGACATGCTGCCGGGTGGCAGCAACCTGCACGTTCTGCGTCATGGCGTGGACGCTTTCCAGGACGAGGTTCACTTCGGCGTTGATCTCTTCCGGGCTGTCGCCGGTTACTTCGTACGTATTCACCAGCAGCTTGAGACTGAATTGCTCTTCCGCATTTCCCAGCAGGAACAGACATATCAGAATGAGTACGGTGGCAAAGATCGCGGTGAGATAAAGACCGCCACCCACCGCCATGCCTACCGAAGCCACCACGAACAGAGTGGCGGCCGAGGTGATGCCGGTAACCAGGTCTCCGCGATTGTGCAGGATGGATCCCGCCCCGATAAAACCGATGCCGGGAATGATCTGCGCCGCAATGCGGGTGTGGTCTCCGATGTGCTCGATCGCCAGTTCATCGGAGAGCAGGGTGAACATCGCAGCTCCGAGGCAGATGAACAGGTTGGTACGCAGACCGGCGGGACGATGCTTTATTTCGCGTTCCAGCCCAATCGCTCCTCCCAGGATCGCCGCCAGGACCAGACGCAGCAGGGAGATTCCAGCCGAAGACATCTCCAGCCGCAAAACATCCAGCATATGTTGCATGGTCGGCATCGGGAGTTAAGTGGGTGGATTTTATCACTGGAAAAGTCGGTCTCCAGCGGCTTCCGGCCCCGGTAACCCTGATGATTACCGGGCGTTAGCCTGGGTCTGGTAGATGGTCGCCCGCGGCTGTCCGGAAACGTGAATCACCGCGAGCGGGATCAGATCCTGTTTCTGCACTCCAACCGAAACCGCATCGCCCTCAAAGGCAATGACGAAATCCGCGTATTGCGCAGGATTGGTCAGCGCTCGCTCCCACAATCCCTCAGGATCGACGGGCTGCTTCCAGGTTCGATGGTTGCCTTCGTTGATCACGCGGCGCAACGGAATACCCGCCTGTTGAAGGGCTCCCACGTGGTCCCCCAAATACATAAGCATGGTGGAATCAGGCGGCAACGCTCTCACGTACTCGGAAAGCTCGCGCTCCAATGCGATGCGCGTGCGTGAGTTGACCCAGGCTTCGCGAAAGCAGACTGGATCGCGCCAAATCGAGGCATAGCTGCCGGCCACTATTACGAATGCGGTTGCCATCAGCGCGAGTCGGGCGGCGCGTTCATGTGCCCATCGCGCCAGGAAGAAAACCGCCAGGGTTGCAAAAACAGCAAAGGCGGGCAGCAGTTCCAATCCATAGCGTACGTTGTAGTAGGAAAACGGCCACCACACCGGCATGAAAATCGGCACACCCCCGTACGCGACGGAAAGCGGGTAAAAAGCCAAGGGAATCCAAAGTAAAAGTAAAGACCCGTAGCGCCGGCGTCCCGCCGGCTGTCCCGAGGGCGTCTCGCCCTCGCAGCGGTACTTCCCCGCAATCAGACACCCGACCACTCCGCCCAAAGCCAGCAAAACCCACAGTCGTCCCCAATTTCCAGCAGCCATATTCAGCTCCGCCGATTTCAGAAAATAACTGAACGCAACCGGCAGGTCATGGGTACCGGGATGGGTCGCCCCGGACTTCTCTGTTCGATGGCCTTCGCAGAGTATGGGCCGTTGGCAAATTCGAGCGGATTGCGATAGACGATCGCGTTATAGGCCAGCCATAGAAGCGGGGGCAGCCGCCGCCAGCAGAAGAAAGTTCCTCAACCCATGGCCGAGCGCCGGGGTCACGTTTTTCGCTTTAAACACAAGAAGGACAGCTCCCGACCCATCGCGGCTGCCAGGAACCATCCGTCGTAGCGAGTAAGGCAAGCCCCAGCCAGACAGAGGCCGCATTTGATGAGCGAAGCTCGGGTCGCCTGGGAATGTCCTCGACTTCCCGCTCTCCTGCACAAACTCACTGAAGTACACCATGGCCCAGACGAACAGGGCCAGGTACAACGACTCGGTCATGGCCGTGGTCTGCAGATAAATCAGATTCGGATTTGCGGCATAGATAATCGCGGCTCCCCAGGCGGCGATTCTCGCCGTCGTGCGCGGTTGGGAAGCCGAGTCCAGCGCTCCGCGCACCAGACGGAAGATTCCGACCGTTCCGAAAACATACGCCAGCCATCGAAGGAATCGATCCACCAATGCCCGTCTGCCACATCGAGTCGGAAAGCAGAAACGGAATCATCAGCAGATGGGGCAAGCGGCAGCCACACCGTGCCCAGTTGCAGCAAGCCCGGCGTGCGCGAGTCGAACACGCGGCGGGCGATGTTGATGTGCGCCACCGCGTCGCCGTAGAGCAGCATGTCGCCGTGCCGGAAATAAAACAGGAAGGAGAACAATGGAAACGCAGGCCGCAAACCAGGCCACAAGCGCGGTTTCCGGTCCCAGCGGCCGGCTCGGGCTGAAGAGCTCATTCGAGGTGGGTCAATTCGCGGAAGATCTGAAAGCGGGCGTCGATCTCTTCGCGAGTGAGCGATTGCAGACGTTCGGTGCCGAAACGCTCCACCGCAAACGATCCCATCACGCCGCCGTAAAACAGCGCCCGCTTCAGCACTTCGCGGTTCACGATCTCCCTGCGATGCGATGTAACCCATGAATCCGCCGGCAAAGGAATCGCCCGCACCGGTGGGATCTTTCACTTCTTCGATCGGCAAGGCGGGCGCGCGAAAAGGATGGCGGCCGATGCCGAATGCGCCTTCGCGGAAGAAAATCGTTGCGCCATATTCGCCGTGCTTGATCACCAGCGCCTTCGGTCCCATGGCCAGCACTTTCTGGGCGGCGCGGGGCAGGTTGGTCTCTCCGCGCCAGCATCTTGGCCTCGGCGTCGTTGATCAGCAGCACGTTGACCAGTTTCAGGGTTTCGACCAGTTCCTTGCGCGTGCCGTTGATCCAGTAATTCATGGTGTCGCCGCCGGTCAGGCGACACACTCTTCATGTTCCGCCGCACCTGCGCCTGCAGCTTGGGATGAATGTTGCCAGAAAAAGAAATTTCGAGTCCTGATACTCCGCCGGAATGCGCGGCTGAAACTGCTCAAAGACGTTCAGTTCGGTGAAATCGGTCTTGGCTTCGTTCAGGTTGTCGTGATACTGCCCGCCCCAGCGAAAGGTCTTGCCCTTGGCATGCTCGATGCCGCGCGTGTCCACGCTGCGCTTCTTCAGCACGTTTTCGTGCTCGGCGGTGAAATCGTCGCCCACCACGGCCACGACGCGCACCTCCGTAAAGTAGCTGGCCGCGAGCGCAAAGTATGTGGCGGAGCCGCCCAGTACGTCTTCCACGCGTCCGGAAGGGGTGGCAATGGTGTCGAATGCAACCGAACCGACGGCAAGAATGCTCATGCTTTTTTGGCTCTCAGGTATTTGTCGAGAATCAGTTTCAGTTTCTGACGGGTGGCCGCGGGAATCTTTGTCGCGCTCGGTGAGAATGGCGTGCGCCAGCGCCGACCCGCACTTGCAAGCGCGAGCTGTCGGCATGGCAGCGACGGTCTCACGCACCACCCTGGTCGCGTTTTCCGCGTTTTTCAGCAGCACGGCGACGATCTGGTCGACGGTCACCGAATCGTGATGCGGATGCCAGCAGTCGTAGTCGGTCACCATGGCCACCGTCACGTAACAGATTTCCGCTTCGCGCGCCAGCTTGGCTTCCTGCAGGTTGGTCATGCCGATCACGTCCATGCCCCAGCTGCGGTAGACGTTGGATTCGGCTTTGGTGGAAAACTGCGGGCCTTCCATGCACACATAGGTCCCGCCGCGCTTGCCGGTCACTCCTGCTTTCTTGCACGCCCCTTCCACAACTCCGGGAAAGTTCCGGGCAGATCGGATCGGCGAAGGCAATGTGGGCCACAATGCCGTTTCCGAAAAACGTGTCGACCCGATGCCGGGTGCGATCGAAGAACTGATCGGGGATCACGAAGTCCAGCGGCTTGTGCTCTTCCTTCAACGACCCGACGGCGGAGATCGGAAACGATCCGTTCCACGCCGAGTTGCTTGAAGCCATAAATGTTGGCGCGAAAGTTCAACTCCGTGGGCAGGATGCGGTGGCCGCGTCCGTGGCGGGCCAGGAACGCAACCTTGCGGCCTTCGAGCGTTCCCAGAACGTAGGCGTCGGAAGGCTTGCCGAACGGCGTCTTCAAGCTTAGCTCTTTGACCTTGGTGAGGCCGGGCATCGCGTACAGCCCGCTGCCGCCGATGATTCCGATTTCCGCTTGCGCCAAGAATTTCCTCAGGATGTTCGATAGTGCTGCGACAAAAGGGTGATTATACAGAAGCTACTTCCCGGCCGAGACCGCCGCGAACATTTCTTCCTCCAGCTTTTCCGTGGTCGGCTCGTCCAGGCTCTCGGTCACCAGTACCGTGTCGCCCTCCACGTCGATCACGACGGACCCGTCTTCCGTCAGCCAGGTGTGCCTGCCGACCGGAGTTTTCCGGCGATTCTCCGCCACGTCGCGCACATGCACATAGCGCTTGGCCAGCGACTTGGCATAGATCGTGGCAAACTCCGTTGCCCTTTCTGCATTCGACCAGCGGGAGACATAAAGCAGACCAAGCGGCGCAGCCGGATCACCCTTGGGCCGAACGGCATAGTAGTAGCCGCCCCGCCAGTGCGGATAGAGCTTGTTGGAGGTTTCGGCCCCGGCATATTGATCGATGAGCACAGCGACGTCGAACTCGCCCATCGCACCCACGTCGAACCGCTCGTAATTCTTGAAGTCCTGCCGCAGGTCGGGCAGACGCATCGGCGTTCGATTTGCTCGCCGGAAAGATAGGTTTGCGGCTCCATGATCTGGCGAGTGGTGCGCGGCGGATTCCGGAACAGCGCAGCAAAGGCTTCTTCTTTTCCACCTCTGGTCAGAAGATCCGTGATGAAGTCGATGCCATAGCGATAGGGGAAAGTCAGCGCTTCCTTCAGGAAGATCGGAGCGTTCTGGAATTGCACCGAGTCGGCGGTGCCCACCAGCATTCCATCTTTCAGAGCCTCGACCACCTGCGGCGAGTCCATCAGCGATTGCCCAAGCGGCGCCAGCATGTAATCGACGAGCACCACCATGGCCTGGCCCTCGACCACCGCCTGCCGCGTAGTGCTGATCTCGTCATCCTCAATATCCCGCGCTGTGATTTCTTTCTTTTTGTCCAGGTCGGTGTCGCCGGCTTCATCCATTTGTCGAGATCGAACGACTGGTCCTGCAGGGCATGAGTCAGTTCGTGCGCCAGCACCGGCTTCTGCTGCTCAGCGCCCAGCCAGTCCAGCAGGTTTACAGTCTTGGTCTTGGGATCGTAGTAGCCGGCCACCTGCTCCTTCAGCAGGGCCACGAGAAACTTTCCCAGGTCGAATTCGCGCGGCAGCAGTCCAAATTTCTTCAGCACCAGCTCGGAGCGGCGCAAGCGCTTGGCGTCCTCGTCCTCGGAGGTGTGCTGGGTGACATAGGTTTCCACCTGGTCGCGGCTGACCAGTTGGCGCTTGACCTTATGCTTGACCGGGAACAGTGTGTCGCGGCTGGCGAACTGTAGAATCTCATCCACCGAGCGAAAAAGTTTCTCAGCTTCCTGAGGAGAAATCTTCTGCTCTTCAGTGTCTGGTGTGGCGCGGGCGCCCTCGCCCGCGGCCTTTTGCGGCTCCGCAGACTGCCCCGCTTGTGCCCAAACCGTAAGAGAGAGCAGGAGAAAAACAAGAATTCTATTAAGAAATATTGCGAAACATCCCTTACCGTCCATGTTCAATTTATTCATTGAATTTGAGTTTATACTTTTTGCATGGGCATCAACCTCTGGACCTCGGCAGAACACGCTCTGGGCTACCTGGGCCGCGCCGACTCCATTCCACACCGCGTAGAAGGAGAATCAACGCTTTTGGAGTTCATTCCTGCGGGCGTGCGGCGCATCCTCGACCTCGGCACTGGCGACGGACGCCTCCTGGCGATCGTTAAACTGGCCCACCCGGAGGCGACCGCGGTAGCAATGGACTTCTCTCCGGCAATGCTCGACGCCGCTCGCCGCCGTTTTCATGGCGACGCCTCCATCGCCATCCTGGAGCACAATCTCGAAGACCGTCTGCCGCCGTCACTAGAATTTGACGCAGTGGTTTCCAGCTTCGCCATCCATCATCTCATTCATGAACGCAAGCAATCACTCTACGCCGAGATTCATGAGTTGCTGACTCCGGGAGGCGTATTTTGCAATCTGGAACACGTCGCCTCTCCCACTCCGGAACTCCACGAAGAATTCCTGCGCCGGATCGGCTACTCGTTGGAGACGGAAGACCCGTCGAACAAGCTGCTCGATGTGGAAACCCAACTGGCATGGCTGCGCGAGGCAGGTTTCGTGGACGTGGATTGCCAATGGAAATGGCGCGAACTGGCTCTGCTGACCGGCCGTCGATCTAGCTGATACAACCCCAAACCCATGTCATCCTGAGCGCAATCAGTCCATTCGCTCGCGAATGGACTGACGGAGTCGAAGGACCCCTATAAGCGGATTCCTGTTGGCCCGGGAGTTTGACGCGTGGCGGCAGATGCAAGACCCTCGATTGATGAGATCGTAGGGGTCCTTCGACTCCACGACTGCTTCGCGAAGCGAAGCAGTCACTCCGCTCAGGATGACAAGCGTTTAACGATCCACTCCCCTGCTTCCCTCGTCCCCAAACCTCCGCCGATATCTTGCGTGGTTTTCTTCTGCCGCACCGCTTCCAGCACAGCGGCTTCAATTCTCACCCCCTCCAACGTCAAGCCCAAATGGTCCAACATCAGCGCTGCCGTCAGAATTGCGCCGAAAGGATTGGCTATGTTCTTGCCCGCAATCGGCGGCGCCGAGCCGTGTACCGGTTCAAACATCGACGTCTTCCCGGGATGAATATTTCCACTGGCAGCCATGCCTAGCCCGCCTTGCACGGCCGCGGCGAGATCAGTGATGATGTCGCCAAACATATTGTTGGTTACGATCACGTCAAACTGCCGCGGATCGCGCACCATCTGGGTACAGAGCGCGTCCACGTACATGTGCTCAGAGGTGATCTGCGGGTACTCTTTGCCAACTTCCTTGAATACCCGCTGCCACAGGCCACCGGCATGGGTCATGGCGTTCGACTTGTCGCACATGAGCACGCGCAGGCGTGGACTGCCGTCGCGCTTCTTGTGGCGTTCGCAATACTCGAAGGCATAGCGGATTACTCGCTCCACGCCTTTGCGCGTGTTGATGTCTTCCTGAACGGCGATCTCATCCGGAGTTCCCGCCTTGAAGACGCCGCCGGCATCCACGTAGACGCCCTCCGTGTTTTCCCGCACCACGACGAAATCGATGTCCTTCGGCTCGATACCCTTCAGCGGACAGAGCGACGCGTCCAGCAGGCGCACCGGGCGCACGTTGGCATACAGGTCCATCCTGAAGCGCATGCCCAGAAGGATTTCCTTGGCATGAATGTTCGAGGACACGCGGGGATCACCGAACGCGCCCAGCAGGATGGCGTCGAAATCGCGCCCCAACATGGCAAAGCCATCGGGAGGAACTGTGACCCCGTCGGCGAGGTAACGGTTGGCACTCCAGTCGAACTGGGTCATTTCGACCGCGGCCCCGGAGGCCGTGATGACTTTTACGGCTTCAGCGATGACCTCGGGGCCGATGCCGTCCCCGGGAATGATTGCGATACGCTTTTTTGGGCTCACGGGTTGGAAGACTATCAACTCGGTGGGGGCTTGTCATTTCCGAAGCGACACATGTAGGGGCGGGCGCCCTCGCCCGCCCAACCGGGCGAAGCCCGGCAGTTGTGTCTGGCTGTCACGCGGGCGGGGGCGCCCGCGCCACACAGGATTCTCTGCATCCAGGTCCATAACCCAGGCCCGGAGTCCCTGCTACAAGACAATCCTCCGCTATAATCAAAGCAGAGACTATGAGTTTGACGGTACAACATAACAGCGCGGAAGCGTCTGGCACGCTGCCGCCCAAGGCCGCCGCGCCATCAGACTACGGCGACGTGCGCGGGGAATTTCAGGCGCTGATTTCCGGGAGCGGAGTTTACGATCTCAGTTCGCGCGCCAAGATCTCGCTCACCGGCGGAGACCGCGTGCGCTGGCTGAACGGCATGATCACGAACAACATTCGAGATCTGGCGCCCGCGCAGGGCGTGTATGCTTTCCTGCTCAACCCGCAAGGACGCATCCTAGGCGATTTGTACGCCTACAACCGCGGCGAGTCGCTGCTGGTCGACACCGATCAGGCGCAGGTCGAGAACATCCTGGCCGTCTTCGACAAGTACATCATCATGGATGACGTCGAGGTCGCGAATGTCAGCGGGCAGCTCACAGCAATCGGAATTGCCGGGCCGAACGCCCGGGAATCATTGCGGGCTGCGGGGTTTGAAGTACCGGCGCTTGAGCGGTTGCAATTCGCCGAACTCACCTGGCGGCAAATCGGAATGACCGTGGTACGCGGGGATAACCAGAGTGTGGAAAGCTTTGAACTCTGGCTGGCCCCCGATCATTTCCAGCAGGTGCGCGACGCGCTAGTCAAAGCCGGGGCGATACCGGTGGGGACTGGGGCGCTCGAACTGATGCGCATCGCTGCCGGAGTTCCGCGCTATGGCATAGACATCCGCGAGCGTGACTTGCCCCAGGAGACAGAACAGGAACGCGCTTTGAATTTCACCAAAGGCTGCTACGTTGGCCAGGAAATCGTGGAGCGCATTCGCTCGCGCGGCCAGGTACACCGCAAATTCACCGGTTTTGAAATTCAGGGGCCGTTGCCTGCATCGGGCAGCAAGATTCAAGCACAGGGCAAAGACGTAGGTGAAATCACCAGCGCGGCTTCCCTTCCCCTGGCAGGCGGCGATCGGCGCGTGGCCCTGGGTTACATCCGCCGTGAAGTGGCGGCGCCGGGCAAGCAGGTCGAGGCCGGGGGCAGCGAGGCCCGGGTCGCGAACCTGCCGTTTGCTGAAATTTTCAAGTAACTTAAGGAAAGAATTATGTCTGAGAAAAAACAAGAAAGCTTTACCGTAACCGACCGGCGCTTGTTCACGTCCGACGGTGAATTACGCCAGGAAATCAGCGAAGAAGAGGTGTCAACCTCCAAACCGGTGGCGCAACCGGACCCGGACGTGAAGTCTGCTGTGCAAGTGCCGGAGCCTCCGAGCCTCGACGCCTCCATCCCGCCCAGCCCCACTGCCGCGGAGCAAAAAGAACAGGCCGACGCCTATCGCAAATCGTCGCAAGGATCTGGACGCCCGCGTCGAGCTCAGCGGCCACTCCGCCAAAGAAATGGAGATGACCTTCGAGCGTTTCATGGCCTCGCTGTACATGACCGCCATGCTGCAACTGGGCCTGATGCAGGAAGAAGGTGGCCAGCCGCGCATTGATCTGATCGGCGCGCGTCAGACCATCGACACGCTCAGCCTGCTTGCGGAGAAGACCAAAGGCAATCTCACAGCGGCCGAAGAAAATTTTCTGCAGAACTGCCTCTACGAACTGCGCATGGCTTACGTGGAAGTGACCAACGCGCTGGCCCGTCCGCCGCAAGCGACGGGGACGAATCCTGCGAGACGATGAAGGCCACGCTCACGGTGCTGGGCAGCGGCACGTCCATGGGCGTGCCCACCATCGGCTGTGACTGCGCCGGTGTGCCACTCTTCCGATCCGCGCGACCGCCGCACCCGGCCTTCGGTGCTGGTGGAATATGGCGGCAAGAGCCGTGCTGATCGACACCACTCCGGACTTCCGCGAGCAGGCTATCCGGGAAAACATCCGAAGCCTGGACGCGGTGCTTTACACCCACGCCCACGCCGATCACATTCTCGGGATTGACGATTTGCGTCCCTTGAGCTTTCGCCACAAGCCGAACAAGCTGCCGCTCTATGCTCGTCCGGAAGCCGTTGAATTCATTCGCAACATGTTCCGCTACATTTTCGACGCGGACTACAAATTCGGCGGCTTGCCCCAAGTCGAACTGAAGCCGATGGACGGACCGCTGGAATTGTTCGGCGCACAATTTGACCCGGTCACGGTGATCCACGGGGAAACCGAGATCTATGGCTTTCGCTTTGGATCGGCGGCTTATCTGACCGATCACAGCGTGATTCCCGAGGCGTCTTTCCAGCAACTGCAGAACCTGGACATCCTGTTTCTGGATGCGTTGCGGCACAAGCCGCATCCGACGCATTCGACGGTGGAGAATTCACTGCGCATCGTGGAACGGGTGCAGCCGAGGCGGGCTTTCTTCACCCATATTTGTCACGACCTGCCGCATGAGGCCACCAATGCGTCGCTGCCGCAGAACGTGCGGCTTTCGTACGACGGGATGAAGCTGGAGTTTGAGATTTAGATGAGAAAAGATTTTAACCGCAAAGGCCGCGGAGAAAATCCGCAGAGTTCGCCGAGAAAGTCGCAGCACTTCTTTGCGTCCTTCTGCGCATTTCTCTGCGTCCTTAGCGGTTAAAAGCTCTTAAGCATGCAAGTCTTCCACAAACTCGAAGACGTTCCCGCCGGCTTCGGCCCCACGCTGGTGAGCATCGGCAATTTTGACGGCGTGCATCGCGCCCACACCCACGTGCTGCGAGGACATCGTGACCCGCGCGCGGCAACAGGGCGCCAAGGCGATGGCGGTCACATTTGAGCCCCATCCGGTCCGCATCCTGAGGCCTGATTCCGGGCTGAAGCTGATCACACCTACTCCGGAGAAGCTGCGCCTGCTGGAGGCCAGCGGCCTGGATGCAGTCCTGCTGCTCCCCTTCGGCCGCGATCTTTCGTTGATGACTCCGCGGCAGTTTGCGGAAAAGATTCTGAAGAAACAGCTTCACGCGCGCGAGGTGCACGAAGGCTACAACTTTCATTTCGGCCACAAAGCCGCAGGCAACGTGGACCTGCTCGCGGAGTTGGGCCGCGAGATGGGTTTCGAGGTCAAGGTCTATCCGGAGATGAAACTGCGCGGCGAAACCGTTTCCAGCAGCCAGATTCGCAAGCTGTTGAGCGAGGGCCGGGTCAGCCGGGCACGGCACCTGCTGGCACGTCCATTCAGCATGCTGTCGACTCCCGGCCGGGGGCGCGGATACGGCGTCGAAGTACACCGTTCCCACCATCAACCTGAGCCGCTACGAGGAATTCGTGCCCAGGGACGGGGTTTACGTCACGCGCACTCGCGTGGGCGAGGAGTGCTTCGATTCGGTGACCAACGTGGGCAATCGTCCCACCTTCGGGGCGGAATCATTTGCCGTTGAGAGCCATCTGCTTGAACTTCCATCCCATCGAACTGACGCCGGAGACCGAAGTCGAAATTCATTTTCTGCAACGGCTGCGGGACGAGATCAAATTCCCATCGGTGGACGCACTGCGCGAGCAGATTGCGCGCGATGTGAGGAAGGCGCAACGATATTTTCAGTTGCTGGCGCTGGCGAAGGTTCACTGATTAAGTACTGCTGGGGCAAGTTGGTTTGACCCCCACCTGCGAGGGCAGGATGCCCTCGCGACAGCCGGCGGGACGCCGGCGCTACTAACCCAGTTTCGCTGTTGCCAATCCTGCGCGAACAATCGACAATCCTGCGAATGGCTACGAGCGTCTCCTCCACATTCTCCCAGAGTACTTCGGCGCAGCGACGCACTCTGATTGCTGCCGCTCTGGGCTGGATGCTCGATGCCTTTGACGCCATGCTCTACGCGCTCGTGCTGGCGCACGTCATGCGCGACCTGGGTATGAGCAAGGGCACGGCTGGTCTGCTCAACAGCCTCACGTTGTTGGCCTCCGGGATCGGCGGCGTGGCATTCGGATTCATTGCCGACCGTGCAGGACGCAAGCGCGCACTGATGTTGAGCATCCTCACCTATTCGATTAGCTTCCTGCCCGAGCCCACGCTGGTAGCGTTGCGGTTCGCCGCCATCCTGGGATCCGGGTTCTCGCTCACCGACCTGGCCACGGTCACCGGCCGTTCCGCCGTGGACCTGTCCGTCGTGCTGGCCGATGCCATCAGGGCTCGGGTGGTCGAAGACGACGGCGCACGGCTGCGGTTCCGGCATGAGCTGATCCGTGGTGCCATCTATGAGGACCTGGCCGGCAGCGTGCGCCGGGCCCTGCACCGCGAGGCAGGCCAGCGGCTGGCCCAGGCCGGGGCACCAGCCCTGCAGGTCGCCGAGCACCTGGCCCGCGGGGCGGCTCCGGGGGACCCGGAGGCGGTCGCATGGCTGGGCAGGGCGGCCCGCCAGGCGGCGCCGCGGTCACCCGATGTCGCCGCGGATCTGCTGGACCGGGCGGTCGGGCTGATGGCACCTGGGGATCCCGGCCGCGATCGGCCTGCTCGCCGAACGGGCCAGCAGCCTGATGTGGGCCGGGCGCGTCGCCGACGCCGAGGCGACTTGCCGTTCGTTGCTCGACCGCGACCTAGACCCATCCCTGGAGGGTGCGGTCCGGGTATGCCTCGGGCACGCCCTGCTATCGGCTGGACGGGCACGGGACAGCCTTTGCGAGCTGGAGCGGGCATGCCAGTCGCCCCTGCTCACCGGCGCCGAACGGGCCGAGGCCCAGGCGTGGGCGAGCTTCGCCCGGCTGCGATTGCTGGACCTCGACGGCGCCGCAGCCGCCGCCGCGGAAGCACGGTCGGCGGCGGTATCGGCCCGCGATCACGCCGCCACGAGTATCGCCATGGCCTCGCTCGCTGTGGTTTCTGAAAACCGCGGACACCTCCGGGAGGCGCTGCAGATCGCCGACGATGCCGTGCTACTGGCTGACCAGAGCCCCGGCAGGCTGGGACACCGGTATCCGGTCCACATTCCCCGCGGTTTCATTCTCGTAGCGCTTGACCGGCTCGATGAGGCCAGGACCACGATCGAAACCGGCAGGCGGATCAGCGAGGAACACGGCATCCGCTGGCCCCTTGCCAGCTATCACGCGGTTCGCGCGTTCGAGCGTTTCATCGCGGGGCACTGGGATGATGCGATCGCCGAGATCGAGGCGGGCGCCGGGCTGGCGAGCGAGACCGGGCACAGCTATAGCCTCATCCTCGGCCGCGGCCTGCTGTCCTTGATCAGGCTGCACCGCAACGACCTGCGCGGCGCCCGGGACGCGGCGGGCGTCACCGCGGGCCAGCTGCCTGACGTCAGCCCCCGCCAGGGCAACTGGTCCGCGTGGGCGCAGGCCCTTCTGCTTGAGGCCGAGGGCGAGCTCGCGCAGGCGCTCGCGATCCTCGGCGGGTGCTGGGACCGGTGCGCCAGCTGCGGGCTCGTGAGGGAATACCCCGTCATCGGGGCCGATCTGGTCCGGCTCGCCCTGGCCGCCGATGATCCGGGCCGGGCCCGGGATGTCACGGCCGCGGTCACCAGCGTGGCGTCTCGCAACGAGGTGCCCTGGATCACCGGCGCCGCACTGCGCTGCCAGGGACTGGCAGAGAATGACGTCGGCATTCTGGACGCTGCTGTCAGCGCCTACGCCCGCGGGTCGCACCCGCTCGAGCTTGCACTCGCCGCCGAGGATGCAGGCGCCGCGTTCGCGCGACAGGGCAACGTGGCCCGCGCCTGCCAGCTCCTCGATCAGGCGATCACCATCTACGAGCGCCTCGACGCCGCACGCGATCTCGCCCGGGCCGAGGCCGCGTTGCGGCAGATGGGTATCCGCCGCGGCCGCCACGTCACGCACCGCCGCGCGCAAAGCGGCTGGCAGAGCCTCACCCCCAGCGAGCAGGCCGTGGTCGACCTGGTCGCCGAGGGACTGTCCAACCCCCAGATCGGCCAGCGGCTGTACGTCTCACGCCGGACGGTGCAAACCCATCTCGCGCACGTGTTCGCCAAGCTTCACATCACCTCCCGCACCCAGCTCGCCGCCGAGGCGATCCGGCACCGGGGGTAACGAGCCGGGGACGGGAACGCCCGGCCGCCACCTGAGCTAGGCGGTGCGGCCGGGCGCTGCTGGCACTACAAAGTTCGCGCCGCACCCGCGACGGCAGGGACGCCTGTCCGGTAGGCCCAGTCCGCCTGTCCCGCGACCTGTCCGGGAGTGCGCCGATCTCCGCGCCCACCGCAGGGGCCCTGGACGATCGCGATATCAGCCAGCTGGCCGATGGCTGCCAGGCCGGTGCCGCCGCACGCTAGCGACGCAGACTCCGGCTTCCCGAGGAGGGATTCACGATGCAAATCAGGACACGAGTCGCGGCGGGCACGCTGGCCACGCTCGCGGTAGCAGGCTGCGCCGCCGGAACCGCCGCGGCACAGGCCACCCCGCACGCCCCCGGGCAGCTGACCTTCGCCAGCCAGCTGACCGCCATCCGGTTCTTCACCGCTTCCGGACCGATCACCGGATTCCCCACCAAGCCGCTGGTGCCCGGTGACCGGATCATCGGCCAGGACCGCATCCTGCAAAACGGCAGGGCCGCCGGCCACGACAACGAGGCCTGCACCGTCTCCTTCGGCCGCGACGTGCTCTGCCAGGACATCATCATCCTCACCGGCCAGGGCGACCTGCAGGCCAGCTGGACCGTCCGGTGGCCGGCCACCGGCACCCGGGGCCCGGCCAGCTTCGACGGCGTCGTCGACGGCGGAACAGCGCACTTCGCCGCCGCCCACGGCACCTTCCACGCGGCCACGCTGCCCGACGGCGACATGCAGATCACCGCCGAGATCGGCGCAGGCCGCCGATGACGCGGCCGCCAGCCGCTTCGGGGACTGCCAGCTCACCGAGGCCGGCAGCTGCCCGGCACGGGCCACGGCAGCCGCCAGGAACCCACGAACACGACAGGAAGGAATGACCATCCGTGTCCAGCCGAGCAACCAGGATCTGGGTGGCGTTGTCCGGAGTCGCCGGCGTCGCCATGCTCATCGCGCACTTCCAGATCCCCGCCCACGTGCCAGGCGATAACTCCCCGCCCGCCACCATCACCCAGTTCGTCCTCCATCATCACGCTGCCATCCTGGCGACGGCCTGGCTCCAGGGGTTCGGCCCGTTTCCTTACGTGCTGTTCGCGCTCGGGGTGGTCTACCTGGCCGGGGCCATGACACGGCTCGCGGGCTGGGTCACCCTGCTCGCCTCGGCCGTCATCTTGACGCTGAGCCTGATCGACGCGGCGTTCACCATCTCGGCCGCCGAGGCGGTCATCCACGGCCACGCCGTCACCGCCTCGGTCAGCTTCGACCTCATCCGACGGCCCCGGCAACGACGCCGTCGGCCGCGTGTTCCTGATCGCGCCGCCCCTGCTGCTACCACTGGGCGCGGTACTGCTGGGCTGCCGGCTCCTGCCGCGGGCCTTCGGCTACACTGCGGTCGCCTTCGGCGCGGCCAGCATCATCTTGGGCCTGGCGGCGCTGTTCAGCGCCACCGCGTTCAGCCTCGCGATCATCCTCATCATCGCCGAGAGCACCTGGGTCCTCGCCGCCGCGGGCGCCCTGGTGATCTCACAGAACCCGGCATCCGGCGCGCCAGCGGCCTGCCAGCCGCTGGCTCAGGGCACCGGCTCGCGCACCAGCGCCTCCCGGCCGCAGTGAAGAAAACGCGATGCATCCGCTCACCTCTGCTCCTTAGCGAGGCCACGAACCAAAGCCACAATCGTCGGTAACCAGGAGGACTTCCATGAAGTAGCACCTGTACAAGGTGATCCCGCCCCGGTCAACGTTCGCCGCCGACAGGACCGAGATCGAATCCGCGATCATGAGCAGACATGTCGCCTACTGGACGGACCGGCTGGACAAAGACGTCGCGAGTGGCGTTTGGCCAGTCGCCGAGCCATCGGGCCTGTACGGCATGGCAGTGGTCGAAGCCCCTGACGAGCAGGAGGTCCGAATACTGGCTGAACGCGACCCGGTGATCAGCACCGGCCTGTTTACCTATGAGGTGTTCACCATGCCGTCGGCGCTGGCCGCCCTGGCCGTAACTGCCTTCTGCGAGCCGCGCAAAAACCCCGCAAGCCGACGGCACGGCGGCTGATCCCGCAGGAATCCACGGGCGGAACGGCACGCTCCGGTACGCTTGTTGTGCGTGTTAAGGTGCGGAGAACAGCCGGTGACCAGCGTTGACGCGTGTGAGCTGGGCTGCTGGAGCTTTACCGGGTAAGTGCGCTCACGGTGATGGTGATAGAGCAGGCCGCCGAACCTGATGTCACGTTCAGCGAGGCCCGGCGGCCCGCTCCTGCTGCGAGCGGGGCCTGTGCTGCGGCCGGTGCTGCCCCGTCGCGGGGTTCATGGGGTAACCCGGTGAGCGCTTCAGATGTAGCGATCGTGGCTCGCCTGGGGCGCGTGGCCGGCTCGCCTGGAGCGGTTCGATGTGACGGTGCCGGTCATTTTCGTTGCCGCCGGGCTGCTGACGCGTGGCCCGCTGGCGGTGCTGGCGGTCGCCGGCGAAGGGGTGATTATGGATCCGTTGATTGATCCCGGGGAGTATGCGGCGCTTGCCTATTGCACCTATCTGAACCAGGCCTCGCTGGGGCTGATACCTCGTACCTCGCTGGAGGCGAGCGTCCGGTTCCTGGCCGATGTGGCCCAGCATGGCAACCTGCGCCTGTCGGACCAGGCCGAGGCAAGGGTTCTGGACGGGCTGCGAACGGCCGCGGCTGAGCTGCTCGGCGCGCCGGCGGCGTCGGTCGCGGTGGTGGGCGGGGCGAGTGAGGGCCTGGGCCAGCTTGCCGCGCTGTTGTCCAGCGCCGGGGGTGAGGTGGTCTTGGTGTCCAGTGACTTCCCCAGCGTGACCTACCCGTGGCTGGCCGCCCGGGACCGCGTGGGCATGGGCATCCGCTGGGTTCGCGACACCCCGGCCCGCGACCTCACGCTCGCGCTGGGCGATGCCATCAGCGACCGGACAACGGTGGTGTGCGTCAGCCCGGTTCAGTTCGCCACTGGCAGCCAGGTCGATGTCGCGGCCCTGGTGGCGCGCGCCCGGGACGTTGGCGCCCGGGTGGTGGCCGACGTGACCCAGATGGCAGGTGCCGCTCCGGTCACCATGACGCAATGGGGAGTGGACGCGCTGGTCTGCAGCGGCTACAAGTGGCTGTCCGCGCCGTCCGGCGTTGCGCTGCTCGCCGTTACCGAGAACCTGGCGGCGGCCACCCCGGTGATCGTCGGCTGGAAAGGCAGCGCCACGCCGTTCGACTTCACCCCGCAGGAACTCTCCCTGGCCGCTGACGCCCGCAGGTTCGAGCTGTCGACCATGTCCTACAGCGCCGCCGTGGGCCTGCTCACCTCGATCAAGCTGCTCACCGGCATCGGGCTGACGGCGATCAGCGAGCACGCTCGCCGGCTGGCGGCGGATCTGGCCGGGCAGACCGCGCCGCTGGGATGGACGCCTTACCGGGTGCCAGGTGAGCGTTCCGCCAGCGGGCACATCGTCTCGCTCAGGCACCCCGCCGCCGCGGCCGACCAGGTGCAGGCCGCGCTGGCGAGCCAGCACAACATCCACACCAGCTCCCGCGCCGGCGGTATCCGGGTATCCCTGCACGCCTACAACAGCAGCGACGACATCCGCGCCCTCGCACAAGCGCTCGCCTCCGTTGCCCCACGCTAGGCGCCAGCGCTCTCCGCCTAGCCCTCCCAGCGACCGGGCCAAGCGGCGACTGCGCCGTCCTCCAGGTCGCCGGCGAGGTCGACGTCTACACCGCGCCGATCCTGCGCGAGCGGATACGGGACCTGGCCGCCAAGGGCGCCGTGCACATCATCGCCGACCTGAGCCGCGTGGACTTCCTCGACTCGACCGGCCTGGGAGTCCTCGTAGGCGGCCTCAAACGACTCCGCGAGCATGACGGCTCGCTCACCCCGGTGATCAGCACAACGCGCATCCTCCGCATCCTTGAGGTTACCGGCCTCACCGCGGTCTTCCCGCCACAGCCCTCAGTCCCAGCCGCGATCACCGCAGACCCGCACTGGCGGCAGACCGTCGAGAGCGAAGCCGGAAGCGCCGGGGAATGGGGCCGGCAGCACGGCCTCTCGTGAAACCCCCGCACCGCGCAACGCCGGCCAGGCAGCCGACATCACATGAGCCCGGACCGGACCGGCCGCAATCAGGACCGCCGACGCCCACCCGTCGTCAAGAGCCCACCGATCAACCCGACCGGCACGGCAGTCGCCGACGACGGCACCAAGCTGAGACCGTACCGAAGGCGGCGATGCGCACCTCGCCGGGGCCGAACGCCGATCACGCAGCGTGAAACTAAAGCCCCTGTTGCGCGCTGATCAGCTCGCCGTGAGGCCCTGGCGGAGAACTTTGCCAGAGGAGAGGCAGCGCTGCCTACGCTGTGCCTGCTGCGCAGGCGGGGGTGTTGCCGGTGCCACCCGGGAATGTACGCTCAGCCTTGGCAAAGGCAGGGAGGCACGAATGCGGAGATTGATCCTGGCTGGCTTGGCCACGTGCGCGGCGGTGCTTGCGCTGGCGGCGCCGGCCGGCGCGATCACCTACGGCACGCCGGACGGCCACGGTCATCCTGAGGTTGGCGCGCTGCTGGCGCCGCAGCCCTACTCCGACGGCACCTGGGCGACCTGCTCGGGGACGCTGATCTCGCCGACCGTGTTCCTGACGGCCGCGCACTGCGATCAGGGGGTCACCCGGGTCGCGGTCACGTTCGACTCCTCCTACGACGCCGCGACGGGGACGACTTACTGGGGGACCTGGCACGCCGACCCGAACTACAACCAGGCCCAGAGCGACCCGCAGGACGTCGCGGTCGTCGTCCTGGACAAGCCGGTCCGGGGCATCACTCCCGCGCGGCTGCCGACGGCAGGATCGCTAGGCAACCTCAGCGCCGGGACGCGGTTCACCTCGGTCGGGTACGGGGCCCAGTCGGTGACCATTGACCAGGGCCCGACCTTCTGACAGGGCGCATTTCAACCGCATCACCGATTTGCTGGGCATCAGTAAGCGGCTGATTCACAGGCCCGCGGAGTTGTCGGGGGGCGAGCAGCAGCGCGTCGCATTGGCGCGAGCTCTGATCAACAAGCCCGCGCTCGTTTTGGCCGACGAACCGACCGGAAACCTGGATTCGAAGAACTCAGCGATTGTGCTCAGCATGCTTCGGCAATCGAACCGCGAACTCGGCCAGACGGTTTTGATGATCACACACAATCCTGAAGCAGCCGAATATGGCGATCAGATCATCCATATGCGGGACGGTGAGATCGTTACACCCGAGCAGGATCCCCAATGGACGGGCCATCACGAAGGCCAGCCTTCCCGCACCTAGCCATGGGCGCCGACAATCCGGAGGCTCGTGAACCATTCGAAACAAAGGACCTGACCGTTTCGAGGTTACCTTCGGAGGTTTGCCGGGCTTTAGTCGCTCGTTTATAATGACGGCTGCTGAGCGGGAGTAACTCAGTGGTAGAGTGCGACCTTGCCAAGGTCGAAGTCGCGGGTTCAAATCCCGTCTCCCGCTCCATTCGATTCCACGCTCAGGCCCTCGTTGCGAGGGCATTTTCGTTCTCAGGCCTCGCGACTGGAGGCATGGACTTTTTGGGCGTGGAGCGCTAATTTAGATCCGAGGGCGCGGTACCCAAGTGGTAAGGGAGAGGTCTGCAAAACCTTTATGCGTCGGTTCGATTCCGACCCGCGCCTCCAACCTTCGCAGTACCAACAGATTGAACTGAAACCCTACTTCCCTTTCATCCGCGAGTCGAACCGGTAGCCGAACGTGAACATCCATTGGTCGTAGTTCTGCCCGACTCCGCGGTTCCAGGTGTATCCCGATTGCACGAAGTAGCGAGGTCCCAGGGAAGCTTCAAACGTCCCCGTAACGAAGTGTGAGATGTCTCGTGTTGTAGAAGAGGCAAAGGACTGTCTTCCGCCGAGAACTTCCCAGCGCAGGTTGTCGTTGAAATTCCGCGAGAGGGATAGCGAGGTGTAGGAACCACTGCCGAAAGTGCTGTTGAACTTCGAGTAGTGCAGATCGGTGCGGGTGCCGATCCATGGCATGCGGCCTACCGTCAGGCCGTAAAGCTGGTTCCAGGAAGCCTTCGCATCGCCCGAACGATTGCTGCGTCCCAGCAGGTTGTAGACCCAGATGTCTTTCACGACCTTGACCCGCACGCCCCCGCTGAAGCCCTGGAAGAGGTACTTGTCCAGCAGTCCGGTGTCAACAAGCGATGCGTTGTATGTCGGGATGTCGCGGAGATAGGTGTGGTTGAGATCGAACTCAACACGGGTCGTAGGCTGCAGGCGCACCGTCAAAAAGCTTCGGCTGATTCCCGTCCCCGGTGCCGCGACCTGCGGATTCCCGCTGGGACTGTCGGCTTGCAGCGCGTGGTAAATCGAGAGGTATCGCTTATAGAAGATGCCGTTCTCGAAGAATACGAAGGGGCGATCGATGTTCCACTTCAGTAGTCCGATACCAAATCCCGACGTACTCGTGTACCGGATGTTGTCGAACGTGCCGCCCTCGAAGTTTACGAATGCGCCTCCGATGCGCCGGTTCGGATCGTAGTTCCATGAAGTCGGGTTAGGACTTGATCCCGCAAAGATTCCCGCCGTCACGCCTTGCGTGAGGCGTCGCCCGAAATAACCGCCGTCGATTGTGTCGAGACTGGTCGCCCATGGCAGGTAAAGCCTCCCAAACCCGGCAACCCACTTCGAGTTTGGATTGTCATACGTCAGGCCGATGGTGTAGGTGCGGTTGATCAAATCTTGAATCGTCTCCTGCCCGGAATGAGACTGGTTGTTGAGGCGGCCGCGCCAAAATCCGTTCAGGTTCCAATATGTTCCGTTGATCCGCGAAATGTCGGTGCGAATCATCACGCCCGCGTTCGAGCTTAGACCGCTACCGGCGTCGTGCGTAGAAACTCCCGAGTAGTCGAAGCCAATGCGTCCGCGCGCCCGGTTGATTTCGGGTAGAGGCGGCCGCGGAACCACCATTCGCGCTTCGTCGTCGAGCGTGTCACCCTCGCTGAAGGCGATGACGACTGGATACTTTCTCGTTGCGCTGAGCGAACGCTGAGCGATCAGCGATTGCGTGTCTTCGCTCGAAAGGTAGGCCCAGTCGCCGACTTGCACAGGCCGGGTCGGGTTATGAATTTCTCCTACCGCTGATGAGAGGGCGGCCGAGGCCACTTCCAGTTCAGCGACCGGCTGCGCTTCTGCACTGGTTTTCGCGGTTAGCTTCTCCGCCGGGTCGATGGCTTTGACCTCGAGTTTCATGCCCTCGGTCAGACCGTCATTGCGGCCTCCTTCGAGGTAGGCGACTCCTTCCGCAACATATTTAACGCGAAACGCAACATGAATATCCGGATTGGCTTGGGAGAGAGCTCCGTTCAGGTCGGTACCACCCTCGGTTGCTCCTTGCTGCGCTGTCGCGTCTGTTTGCGAGTCGGACGGGGTAGCCGGAAGTGCACCCGCGCCTGCTGGAGCAGTGGTCTGAGTACTTCCACTCTCTTGCGCCGGCACGAATGGAGGCAAAGAAGGCGGAGGGTTGGGAATGGCTGCTTGCACTTCGGAAGTTGCTGCTTGCGGGATCTCGTCCCGTCGACGCATACGGGAGATTAGAGGCGCAGATGCGGCGCCAGCGGGTCCTCTCCGCTTCTTAGTTTCGGCTGAGGATTTCTCTAGCGGCAGCAGTGTCAGCAGAACTTTGTTCCCGTCAGTAGCGATGCTATAAGTCCGTGCCGCGGTCAATTCGACCGCGACCCGAGTGACGGGATGATGGGGGTTGTTGTCGACAATCGATTCGATTGTGTTCACCCCATCATGATTGATGGTCACGGGCATGTGCCAGTCGCCCGGAACAACTCCTGGCAACTCGATGAAGATCCGGTCGGGATTCGATGCGACCGACACTTGCGGCGTTCCCGCCGCGGCCGTCAAGGTAATTTCGACACGCGCGTTGCTGCCGTCCGTGGCGACTGAAATATTTAGAATTTTTGTGGAATCCGGCGCTGCCTGCGCCCACGTAGTGGACGACAGCGCCAACAGAATTCCAAAACTGCGAAAAAGCCTCACGCCCTACTCCATTCCCTGAGAGATCAATGTTGAACGCTCGCCGGCACTGACTATCCGCCGCCGCCATTGCGATGGCACTGGTAGCAATTCACGCTGTTGTACACATAACCGCTAACGTTGCGATGATCGCCATCCGTGTTCGACTTGGTGTGGCAGTTCGTGCATTGGAAGATGCCATAGTTGGACGAATTCGTGTGACACGTCGCGCAGACTCCGTTTGCGTTGCCGTGATTGACGTTGAACCAGGTGTGATTGAAAGTGGCGCCCAGCCAACTCGAGGTGGTGTGGCAAGTAGCGCACGTGGTCGGGAATCCCGCCGACGGGTGATTCGGATTGTTCGTGGCTTGGTATTCCGCCTTATGACAACTAAAGCAATCGGTCGGCACCGTGGTGTAGTTGTTGTTCACGTGACAGCTTGCACACGGCACGGACGTGTGCTTTCCCGTCAAGGGGAAGCTGGTGTTGTTGTGGTTGAAACTTGCGGGACTCCAGGCTGCCGTACTGTGGCATACCTCGCACTGCTGCGGGAAGCCGGACGCAACGTGGCTGGGATTGTTTGTGCCCTGGAAATCTTTCAGATGGCAGCTGACACAAGTCGTAATAGTAATGTTGTAGTTGGCGTTCGCGTGACACTGGCTGCACTGCAAACCCGAGTGAGCGCCCGTAAGCGGCCATCCGGTAGATGCGTGATTGAAAGATGTCGCATTCCAGTTCGACGTCGTATGGCAAATCTCGCATTGCTGCGGGAAACCGGCCGTCGTGTGGTTGGGGTTGTTCGTGCCTTGAAAGTCTTTCAAATGGCAGCCAACGCAAGTCGTGCTGCTCAAATTGTAGTTCCCGTTGGTATGGCACTGCGCGCACGTCACGCTGACATGCGCTCCTGTGAGCGGGAATCCGGTCTTGGAGTGATCGAAGGTCGCCGGCTGCCACGCTGACGTGGAATGGCAGACTTCGCATTGCTGCGGAATTCCTGCCGTCGCGTGATTCGGACTCGTCGTCCCCTGGAAATCCTTGAGGTGGCAGGAAACGCATGCCGCAGTGGTCAAGTTGTAGTTTCCATTCGTGTGGCACTGAGCGCAGGCCACCTGGGCGTGCGCACCGGTCAGCGGAAATGCTGTTTTCGAATGGTCGAAAGTGGCCGGTTGCCAGGCAGAAGTCGAGTGACAGATCTCGCACTGCTGCGGGATCCCAGTCGTCGTGTGATTCGGATTTGTCGTCCCCTGGAAATCCTTGAGGTGGCAAGAAACGCATGCGGTCGTGGTGATGTTGAAATTGCCGTTCGCGTGGCATTGATCGCACTGCAGCTTCGCGTGTCCGCCGGTCAGAGGGAAGCCGACCGAATCATGATTGAAGCTGGCAGGCTGCCACGCGGAGGTCGAATGGCAATTCTGGCAGGTCTGGGGCAGACCGAGCGACACGTGATTGGGGTTGCTGGCCTTCTGAAAATCCGGCAAGTGGCAGCCCACGCACGTCGCAGGAGTTCCTTTGTACTTGCCACCTGCGTGGCAAGCCACACAATCCAGGGTCGCGTGCATTCCCGTAAGCGCAAATCCCGCAAACCTCGCGTGATCAAATCTCACGCTTTGCCAGTTGCTGATGGTGTGGCAGTCCTCGCACTGTGTGGGAAATCCAGCCGCAACGTGGTTCGGAGAAGTTGCCTGCTGGAACGTACTTTGATGGCAGGAGTAGCATTGAATCGAAAGGCCCTGGAACTGTCCCACCGCTTCGCTCTTGTGACAGTCGGCGCAGTCCAGCCCGGCATGCCCCCCCACTAACGGGAACCGGTTGTCGTGCTCTTTCGT
Organism: uncultured Acidobacteriota bacterium; assembly: GCA_963745435.1. Lineage (GTDB taxonomy): Bacteria > Acidobacteriota > Terriglobia > Terriglobales > Acidobacteriaceae > Gp1-AA133. The sequence goes on from CAVUXK010000025.1 coordinate 25,789, forward strand.
GCGCTGGGTGATCAGGCTCCAGCCCTTGACGGTGTGACACTGTTCACAGTTCGCTCCCATCTGCCGGCGATGGATGTCAGCATGGCAATCGGAGCAATTGGTCCCCACGTTTGTAAAGACCGGCTTGGCGTGACACTGGGTGCAGGAAACCGCCTGGTGCTGGCCGCGCAGCGGATACTTGGTTGCGTTGTGATCGAATTCCGGAACTGCTCGAATGGGCTTCCATCCAACTGAGGTGTGGCAGTTCTGGCAAGGAATGCTCAGGCTGCCGTGTGGACTTCGAGAGACTGACCCGCTTGACTGAGCGTTGGCGCGAGACACAACGGCGCCGGCGGCCAACCACAGGCAAGCCGCGATCACAAACACTTTCGCAAGTGAAACCCTGGGGGCCAAGTTCCCTGCGCACCTCGTCTCAAACAGAGAAGCACTTGGGATACCAACAGCCGTGCCCGTTTCTTCTTTGTTTATATGCGGGAAACTACCCTTGAGCCTGGAATACCGCGGGGATACTGTGTCGCTCTGACCCAAATCGGGCGCGCCGGAGCCACATCATTGCAGATCGCTACAGATCAGACAATCTGTTTTCAACGCAGCGAAATCGAAATCTCGCGGCTGCAAAACTTTTCTACTCGGGATCGTGTTCGTGTTCGGGCGAATCTGGTGGTTGCGGCGTAGAGTGGCTCCCGTTCGGCCTCGAACGGTCTCGATCCTCTTCTCCATGGCCGCCCGGAGGTCCGGCAGGATTCCACCGATTTTCATTCTCACGGTTCTCCAAGCCATGTGGAGGCTCGGGAGCGTGGTCGTGCTCGACGCCCGTCGAGAAGCCGGGCCGCACCATGACGGGGGCGCCGTGAAAGAATCCAGCAACTTCAACGAGTCCCTCGAACACTTCCACCTGCGTGCGTTCCTTCTTGTCGACTTCTACGGAGAAACGGGTACCGCGAACCGTGATCACGGCAGTTGGGGTTCCCATGCGAAAGGACGGTGCATTGCCAAGGCGCTTCTGGACCTTCGCATTGATCTTGCCCATTAGGAGTTCGAGCCAGTATCCCTTCCCTTGGTTGGGAGCCTTCAAGACCACGTGGCTGTTTGATTTCACCAACACTTGCGATCCGTCCTCCAGATTTAGAAGGACGCTGCCCTTGACAGTGTCGATCTTGCTCCCTGCGGCCAGCGCGGTGCCACGCTGGGCATTCACAGATTCTCCCTGCGGGGAGTGGATCTGAACCTCGCCTTTCAGGTCCGCAATGGAGGCAGAACCCACCGGAAGCGTCGTCGGCTGGGGGGTCTGGCCGTTCGCGCCGGCGAGTACGAGGATCGTCAGCAATCCCACGCATATGTGCCGTGTCGCGATCATTGTGTCTCCTTTGCCGCCAGTGCCGGCTCCATGCCGGCTGGCAGATGAATCTCAAAGCGCGTACCTGATTTCTGACTTTCGGCGCGCACCGATCCGCCGTGTTTCTCGGCGATGCGTTTCACGAAGGCCAGTCCAAGACCCCAGCCGGTTTTGCTCTTCTCAGCGTTGGATGCACGAAAATAGGGATCGAATAGCCGCGCCATTTCTTCGGGATCGACCGGCTTCCCGAGATTGTACACACTGATAATAACTTCTTCGTTATCTCTAAAACAACGCACCTGGATATCGCTTCCAGGCTGGCCGTACTTTATCGCATTGCTCACCAAATTCAATACCGCACCACTAATAAGGGCACTGTCGCCGGTGACGGAGGCGCCGTCGCCCGATTCCAGCACCAGTCGCATGGCGGCGGCGCTGGCCAGCGGTTGCAGGATGTCGAAGACTTGGCGCACGATATCCGTCAGGTCTACCCGTGACGCCGAGACTGCCTTTGCCCCGGCATCCAAGCGAAGCACATCCAGGTAGCTGCTGATTAAAGCAAGTAAGCGCTTGGATTCCCGGAAGATCGTTTCAGGAGCAGCCGCGCATACCGGCGAATCCGGATAGCTCATCATGAGTTCCGCAAAGCCCTGGATGGACGCCAAAGGCGTGCGCAGTTCGTGCGTGATGAAACCAAGTGACTCGGCGCGCGCCCGGTCGCGCTCGACCCTCGTGCGCAAGTTCGTTAGCGTGATGATCGTTCCGCCCTTGGGCGAGAGGTTCGTCGGGGGCAGCGGCGATGTCCGCACCGAATAGAGTTCCTGATCGAGAGTAATTTCCATTTCCGGATGTGCGATGTTTCGATCAACGTCCCCATCCTTATTCGACACCCAGCGCGCCCGAGCCTCATCGAGCGTGAGAGAAGGGTTTGAGCGCAGCCCATAGGCGTCAGCAAAAGCCCGGTTCTTGAGCAGCAACTTCCCTTGCTCGTCGAAGATCGCAACCAGATCCTGCGTCGACTCAAGCAGAGTGTTGTGCAATTCGTAGAGCGCGCCCAGTTCGGTCTGCAGTTGTTCCAGCAAGTTCAAGCGCCAAGAGAGATCTTCCCGCTCTCGCGCTCCACTCTCCTTGCCGCGCAGAGCCAGCCACGATTTCAACCCAAGCAACTGCTGCGTAACGCTCCGTTCAACCAGAACGAAGTCGGCCGTGTAAACGAGCAAAGGAGCCAAGATGACTGCCAGCATCATCGAACCCACGGGCAAGATTCGGGCTCCTAGTACGAAGGCCAGGAATCCGGCTGCGTAGACTGCGATGGCCATCACCGCGAACACTCCCACAGCAGCGATGCCTCTCCAACTGCGGAACACCGCGACCGCCAGGCCGCAGGTGATGAGTAACAGAATTCCTTCTAGCCAACCAGGCAGGCGATGCAATATGCGTCCTGACAAGATGCCATCAAGAATCTGCGCATGCACTTCGACACCAGGCGTGGGGAACTCCGGGTGCAGGGGCGTGCTCAGTCGGTCACCAATCTCGGTCGTGCCAAATCCGACCAGCACGGGTTTGCCTCGCACGGCAACGGGATCAAGGCCCTCCAGAACCATTCGCGCCGAGATGGTGGCGAACGCACCACGCTGGAAAGGAATGGATGCCAATATAGGTTTCGCCTGGATGACAGCCGTTTCCCTCCCCTCTTGCAGACCATAGGCTGCCAGGAAGTTGGAGGTTGCCGCAGCATCCACCTGCCGGGCGACTTCCACCGCAAAGGCCCAGCGCGAACCGTCTAGCGTAAGTTCCCTGACAGGATAGCGACGGCACACGCTGTCGGGATCAAGCGGCGCCTGCGCATGACCAACTGCCGCCGCTGCTTGCGCGAACTGCGGAAGAGGTTCGATCCATTGTGGCCCGTCAACGTACGAGGCGATCTTGTCGACGATGACCGCGTGCGACGATTGAAGCGCCTCTTGCAGAGTCTTGTCTGCGGCCGGCGACTGCGGCTCGGACAGCAAGATGTCGAGTCCGACCACGCTGGCGCCATCTTTCGCGAGAGTGTCAGTAAGCCTCGCCAGCAACGTTCGCGACCAGGGCCAGCGGCCATAGCGTTGCAAGCTCTCGTCATCGATCGCCACCACCACGACTTTGGGCTGCCCTGGAGCGGAAGGCGCGAGCCGAAAGAACGTGTCGGCGATCCGCATCTGCCAATCACGAATGAGGGGGACCCTAGATAGGAGAGCGACAAGGACGAAAAGCAGAAGTACGAGCCCGCCCGCCTGGGCCCATGCCCGACGGCCTGGACGGACGGTTTTCATTTATCTCCTGCCGTCTGCAGATCGATTCCCAAGCGTAGGGCCTTGCGGTAAAGCGTCTTGCGCTCGATGCCTAGACGGCGCGCAGCTTCCGAGCGGTTGCCGTTGGTCTGTTTCAAGATCTGCAGGATGTGTTGCCGTTCCAGTTCCAATAGGCGATCAGGAGCCGGAGCTGTAGCCGATTCTTCCTCACCCTCCGGGCTTCTCTGTGTTTCGGCCTCGACATCGGCCAAAGTAATCTCGCCAGTCGGGGCAAAGATCGCCAGCCGGTTCACCGTGTTCTCCAACTCGCGCACGTTGCCCGGCCATCTCATCTGCTGCAGAAGACGAACGGCAGCCGGATCAATCGTGACGTTCAGTCCGTTTTTTTCATTGAAGCGGCGCAGAAAATGCCGAACCAGCAGCGGGATATCGTCCCGTCGTTCCTCGAGCGCGGGAAGCTCAATCCGTACGACGGCCAGACGGTAATAGAGATCTTCGCGAAACTGGCTCTGCTTGAGCAGTTGCCCCATGTCGCGATTGGAAGCCGCCAGCATTCTTACGTCGACCGGCGTATACCGGTTCGACCCTACGCGGCGCACTTGCTGTTCCTGGATCACGCGCAGCAGCTTTACCTGAAATGACAGTGTGGTTTCGGTAATCTCGTCGAGGAACAACGTTCCGCCGTCACTCGCCTCCACTAGTCCGCGGTGCGCATTGGCCGCTCCTGTGAAGGCTCCCTTTTCGTGGCCAAACAACTCGCTTTCCAGCAGAGTCTCAGTGAACGAGCCGCAGTTCACCGGGGTGAAAGGTTGATCCTTGCGCTTCGAATGGCCGTGAATCGCGCGAGCTACCAGTTCCTTGCCCGTCCCGCTCGCTCCGGTGATCAGTACGCTTACGTTGCTGGCCGCCACTCTGCCGATGGCCTTGTACACATCGAGCATTTTCGGACTTCGTCCGATAATTGCCGAATCCTGTGGGTCATCGGGGGCCGGAAGGGACGTTTCCTTCCTCTGTCCGCGAAATCCGTCCGCCCGCTTTGCGATCGCGTGTACCTGGTCAACTGTGAGCGGTTTACTCACATAGTCAATCGCGCCTTCCGAAAGAGCCCGGGCCGCCGTTTCAACGCTGACGTTCGCGGTCATGATGACGGGGTAGATGCAAGGTTGCTGGGCCTTCAGTCGTTGCAACAAATCGATGCCGTTAAGACTGCCCAGATAAACATCCACCATCGCGAGGTCGGTTGGGTTGTTGGCGAGAAACTGCTCGCCATCTTCAGCCCGCACGAATGTGTGGCACACGTGTCCCTCCGCCTCGAACACTGTGCGCAGGAAGGTGCAGGTGTTTACTTCATCGTCAATAACGACCACCCGAAGTGGTTGCATAGCGCGCCCTGATACTAGCTTACTGCAACGTCCTCTCCCGGACAGAGCAATTCCGGGGCCATGCAACTGGAAGGCGGTGAGGGCGGCGGAAGGCAGCGCACGGGCAAGTCATTCCAACAATTGCGCTTGGGACGAGCAAAAACTGGGGGGAGGGCTGGACAAGCTGGGAGCTCACCCGAAGGTTGGGCCCCCAACTTTAAGACCGGGTTCAAAGTCGAGGCTGGACGATGCTTCTAGTAACCGCTGCCTGACGGCTTCGCCGGTGCCGGTGGTTTGGCTCCCGACTTCTTCGATAACTCCGTCTCCGGCCCGCGTCGCCGCGTCTGAAGGGTACGGAGGTAGTGGACCAGATCCCAAGCATCATTCGGCTGGATCACGTCCGCAAACGACGGCATCGGCGTTCCGTCGACGCCCGTCATGAAAATCCGATAAAGATCTTCGTTCGTCGAACCGCACTTGAAGCGCGAGTCATTGGTGGCATCGGCGAAGTTGTAGGGGCGAATCGGCTGATCCTTGCTGTCGGTCAAGGTCGGAGCAGAAGGGCCGTCGCCACGTCCCTGCTGGCCATGACACTTCCAGCACTCCATTTTCTGGAACAGCTCGCCGCCATGCGCAATGCTTTGCTCACTAATCGCTGGTTCGGACGGTACCTTGATGGGCTCCCCAGCTTTTTCGCTCTGCCACCGAGGCGAGAACGTCTTGATGTAGGCCACGAGGTCGATGCGATTCTGCGCGGGCAACGCATCCCAGTGCGGCATGTTGGAGTTGGTGAAGCCGCGTGAGATCGCGTTATACAAGTCCTGATCCGTCGGCAAAGTGCCCGTCGGCGTGGAACGACATTTGAAGGTCGCGCCTACGAAGTCGCGGGGCTTGGGATCAATCCACTGCGCGTTGTCGCCGTTGCCATCTCCCAGTGGGCCGTGGCAACCGAGGCAATACCGGCGGTAGAGCTTCTTTCCGTTGGCCGCATGCCCTGTGAGATTCCCGACATGAGCCTCTTGCGCGATCGACGGAACCACTACAGCAAGGGCCAGGATGATGCTACCCAGATACCGCTTCGAGACTATGCTCATAGAAGTTTCACCGTTTTCAATGTCAGATACGTGACTTGTGTTGCTCCGCCGATTTCTTAGTAGTCGAAATCAAAACCCAGCATCAGGCTTCGATTGATGACGTCGGTCCCCGACAAGGGAGCCAAGTTTCCCATCTTCGACTGCGAGTATTCGTTGTGAATCGCAAGCCCCGCTCGACTCAGCATGATCGGATACCACCGATAGCCGATTGTGAACGAGTCCACATTGCCAAGATTCGGCGTTGCGGCCAGGTCAGGATTTGCCTGCCTGGACATATGCACCAGTTCGTATCGACCCGTCAAAATGAACTGCGGGTTTACGGTGTAGTGTGCCTCCAGAAAACCGCCATTCCAAGTTGGTCCGACGGCACCTGGGGGTAACCCGTTGGGATCATTGACCGCTACCCCATTCCCCAGATAAACGTTGTCTTGACCGTGGAGGTAGAACGTCTCGACGTCGAGGTCTTTGATGAACCACCAACCATAAGCGCCGATCCGCGGAGAAGCTGCGGTTGCCCTGCGCTTTGACAGGGTTTCCGTCGCTCGTGAGGAAGTAGGTCGGCGACTGTCCGAAGTAGCCTAAAGCGCCGATACGCTGCACGCCGAGCCCCTTCACGGCAAAGCCCTGATTGACGTTTACCATGACATCGTAAGTGCGCGCGGTGTTGGGGGCGCTGCCGGCGGCAGTGGTCAGACCGGGATTGCCGTCCACGCTGCTCAACAACGCAACCGAGTACCGGCTGTAGCTGTTCTTGTTGTGGCCTGCCAGCTCCAAGCCGAGTTGGTTGTCGCCGATGCCTCCGAAACCATTGATGTCGTTCACTGGTAGGAAATGGTAGTTAAACCAAGCGCCGCCCACGCCGGAGAGAGTCAAAAAACGCTTCTCGGAAAGCAGGTTGTCCAGTTCGAACTTTCCAACTTTCACGTTGAGCCAAGGCGAATTCAGCAGATTGTCAAATCGTACCCACGCAGACTCGAAGTGGAACGCATCGCCTTCACCCATCGAGGGCAACACCTGGAACGAGATGTTCTTCGATAGCGTGCCTGCAGTCCAGATGTCCAGGCCCGAAAGATCAAAACCGTGGGTCGTTACACTCTGCTCGACTTGGGTATCGTTCGGCTGGTCAATGGCTACCTTGTTTTGACTCTCCAAATGCCATTGCGGTGTGACCCGGAAGGTAATCGGAAAATAACCATTGTTCTGATAGATCGGAGAATCTTTGTCATTTCCGAGCTGATAGCCATTGTCTTTGAACTGAATACCGAAGTTGTTCAGCAATGGCCAGCCGATGTGGCACGCCGAGCACGGCAGTCCGTACTTGCGAGCAAAAGCCGGGATGGCGTATCCCGGCTGACTGGTCAAACTTACAAAGGATGCGAGAAACAGGGTGAGTAAGAAGAAAGATTTCGGAAACAAACCGATCGTGTTTCGACAGATCCCGGGACGAAGTTGCATGCAATCCTCCCTGCTATTTTGATCACACAAGAAACAGCGGCATCAGGAATTCTCCCGATGCCGCGTCGTAGTTGCTTAGTGTGCTTTGAAAGTAAAGTCCAAAGCTTTGGTTTCGCCCGCTGCTACCGTGATTTTCTGCGTCATCGTACCCAGCTTTTCGTGCCAGGCTTCCACCGTGTATTCACCGGGCGGAAGGTTCGGGAGCTGAAAGCTCCCATCCTTGCCGGTCACGGCGAAGAAGGGATGTTTGAACACGGCGACGTAACTCTTCATCCAGGGGTGCACATTGCACTTCACAGGAATGGCGATCTCTTCGCGCGGGAAACTCTCTTCCATGGTCGTGCCAGCGGGCTCCGCCTTGTTCCATTCGCGGTTGTTCGCCGGAAGAGGATGAATATTGTGCGTGGTGTTGTCGCTGTTCACCATCTTCAGTTTCTGATTCGCTCGCAGAGCAACCACGTGGGGAGCGTATTCGCAGCCCTTCTGTTCGAAGGTGACCGCCTCAGCTGGAACGTCGAAGGTACGGCCGGCGAGACCATCGGAAATGAACACGATGACGTTGCCCAGCGTGTTGTCACTGCCGGCGACAAAGTCCTGGCTCATGGCTGGTCCGGAATGAAGCTTGGCGCAGCTCGGGTCAGCATTCATGCTGAGCTTCGAAGGTTGCGGAGCCTGGCCCGTAAACTTTACCTTCCCGACCACGGATGCACCGGATCCGGAAGGCGCGGGATTCGCGGCGGCTGATGCGCCGTTTGCGGCAAAGACCCTCGCGCTGCACGCCACGAGAATCGCCAAACTTAGGATCATCTTCCACTTACACTGGGTCTTCATGAGAGTACACTCCTCCACCGGCGTGGATCTGTTTGTATCCGCGCCCGTTTTGCTTTAGGCAGCTCTGGTGGCCGCCGATTTACGAGAACCCTGGGCCGATCTTTTCGACCGCTCTACTTCTGACTGATCGTACGGAGCTCCGCGCTTTCCTGCGGCAGGTAATAGCCATCCTGGTAGCCGTTGGAATACGCATCGCGATAACCAGCGCCGGTCTCGGTGCGCCGATAGTTATCCGTCTTGTTCAGCTGAAACGGTTGTGACGCACGACGATGACGAGATCCATCCGCAACGCCGTCGCGATAACCAGCGACCTCAGCGGCAGAAGGTTCCGCCTTGCCCGACCGCGCTTCCGTGAGAGCCTTGAAACTCTCCTCGTAGCCGGCAATAAACGAGGCGCGATCCTGATCCGTGCTCCAACGGCCACTGGAAACGTGAGCCTTGCGACCGCTGTCCACATCGATCTTTGCCTGGTAGGCACCGTCCCGGTAGGCAGCGTCGGCCTGCTTGACCACCAACGCAACGCGCACCCCGCGACTTGAGACCATCACCAGCCCCAACCCTACGCACAGCACTGCAAGTACGACGAACGCTGATTCTTTCTTCATTTAGGGTCTCCTCTTTCGGGAGCACTCTTGCTAACAGAGTCCGCTCACACAAGGGAACACTCGAACCTCGATCCCAAATATCCTGCGCATGTCCACGGAAAACCGCTTAACGATCCAGGATGAGTGCACGCCTGATCTACAGGCGAACTTCTCCCTGATCGCAAACAGCGATCTTTTGCCCGTCACTCACTTCAGGGGGATAGCCCGACGAACAGACCTCGTGGATCGAGATCACACGTCCGGCAATATCAGCGAGCGTTCTTTTTTCCCTTTGCAGTGGCGGCAAGCTCGATCTGGCGCGTCCGCCGAACCTATCAGGAGCACTAATTCCAGGGGCCTGGGCTTGTTTGTGCTACTTACGGAACTGGGGGTTTCCGTTTAGGGTCTTTCTACTAAGGGTCTTCACCAAGAACTACCAAGTTCGTTGGTCGGGGGAGAGATTCTTGACGGAGCTAACATAGCGCACTCGCAACGCTTTTTGCCCATCAAAACGGTGGAGATGCTGTAAATCTTCTCTTTACAAATTACGCTTTCATCCACCGTCAAAACCCGCTCCCAGCGGCCTGTTTGCGCCCCCCTTATATACAAGGACGGTACGCCGCAGCTTGCCGGTTGTTGTCATCCCCCCGTCACTTCTTTGTAACGCTGGCGTGACTTTGCCGCTTGGTTCTCTCCGGGAATTGCGGTTGGCTGTCTCCGGAGTTCCAGTGCATTTTGCATTTGGAAGTGCATGGTTTTGCACTTGCGGAAAGATGTCACCGGTTAGAGATCACATGTCGTTGTGATCTTGGATACTGCCGTCCGTTTTCACAGAGGGCACATTTGCAAATATGGGCGCTTTGCCAGCTCACCGACAGGGAGAAATTAGCGCCTCCGGGATGAGTTCATGTTAGTAGATGCCGCCATCTTTCACAGCAACCGGTATCACGCCGAGGCCAGTTGCGAACACTGCTCCGGCATCGTGCGTCACGAGGAATGGTGCATCACGAAAAATGGGCGAGTCTATTACGCATACGAGGTGGTCGTCGATCCCGATGCCCTTGACTATGCCGATCGGTTGATTCTCCATGCGCTGGCGTGAAATGGACCTGCGCCGAGCACGCCCGATCGCTGCCCCGTTCTATTTGAGTTTCCGCCAGCAGACACACTCCCGCCGCGGACGTAAAACTTTCGTCTCCTTACAACAGATCGGCAACGCCCCGAATCTCAACAAATAGTTGCATCTGCGGGGTAATTGCTGCATGCTTCCCGCAGCACTTTAATAAACATTTAGCGATCGGCTCCCCCAGTGACTTCGCTTCGATCCCATTGCCGACTTTTTGCTCCACCGCTGGTGCTGATCCTCTTCGTATCGAGTATTTCAAGTTGGGCGGCGACCTCGGTCGATCCGGCGAATCTGGAAGCCGGGTATCGCCAGATGTACAACCTGGATTTCGACACGGCCCACCAGACGTTTATGGCGTGGGAGCATGCGCATCCTGAGGATCCCCTGGGCCCGGTCTCCAATGCGGCTGCCTATCTGTTCGCAGAGTTCGACCGGATGCACATCCTCGAGTCGGAACTTTTCGTCGACAACAACCGGTTCGAGCACAGAAAGTCTTTTTTACCCGATCCGAAAGTTCGGGATGCCTTCAACAGCGAGTTGCAGCACGCCGAGCAGTCCGCCGATCGCGTGCTCGGAAAAACACCGGATGACCACGCGGCGATCTTCGCGAAAGTGATGGTCGGCGGTTTGCGCGGGGACTACCTGGCCCTGGTGGAGAAGCGCAACATGGCCGCGCTGACCACCATCAAAAATTCCCGGGCCCTGGCAGAAAAGTTGCTTTCGCAAGATCCTTCTTACTACGACGCCTACCTCGCCGTCGGGGTGGAAAACTATCTGCTAAGCGCCAACCCTGCACCCGTGCGTTGGTTCTTGCGCCTGACCGGCGCGCAAACGGATAAGGAAGAAGGGCTTGCCAAGCTGCGCCTGACCGCACAGCGCGGACACTATCTGGCGCCCTACGCTCGTCTGTTGTTGGCCGTCGCCGCACTGCGAGATCATGACCGCGGACAGGCGCGCTCGCTGCTGACAGGTTTAGCGGACGAGTTCCCCCGCAACCCGCTTTACCGACGTGAACTGGCGCGCATCGACCAGTAGCCCCGCGACTCGTCGCTCATCCCACCGCCGCAAATTCGCCCACGGAGCAGGAACCGTTTTCCGAGCCTGCGCGGCGAGGTTGAAAAGCAGATCGGAATTTTTGTGCGCCACATTCAGACGCACCCAGGCATACCGTCCACAGCGGACGATCTGAACCTCGTCGGCGCCAAGTCGTCCCGCATAGCTGCTCGTGATGCGCGCCATCTCTGCCGCGCCCGACGTTTTCTCAAACACCAGAACGCGCGGCGCCTTCCGCGGCGATTCATCGGCCAGCCATCGATCCATTGCGCGATCACTCACCAGACACGGTACAACCCGACAATGAATCACCTGTTCGATCGCAGCCAGCGCGGCGTGTTCAAGTTCCTCGCATACCGCCATATAAAGAAGGCGGGTGGACCGAATAAGGCGAACCGGCATCATGCGGAGCGAGCGCAACAGATTCCGGAAGTAACTCGGCGCACGCGAGATCGGCGGTACGGAAGTAACTCGGCGCACGCGAGATCGGGCGGTGTCTGCAGCGCTAGCACGGGGCACGACCACTGCACGCTCAATGTGTTCAGTAGCTGGCGCTCCGTCACGAACTCCAGTTTCAATGCCCAGTTTCCTAATTTGCCGGAACCAGCCTCGCGCTGGGCGCTCAACACTGTCTGCAGTTGTCCCTCATTGACGTATCCGCGAGACAGCATCAGCAGGCCCAAGGGGACACGGTGCTGCGGAACTGGCGAGTGGATAGCGCAAAGTCGCTCAAATTGAACAAGCGCGGCCGCCTCCATGCACCTCCGCGAGCACACCCAGTGGCCGTTAAGAAGCGTCATCGGCGTCCGATGCCAGGTACGCTTCGTACCCGGACATTCCCACCATGAGCAACTGGGCGGAAAAATCCGGCGGCGAATTCCTTCTTGCCATGCATTTTTCAGAGGAAGAGCCATCGACATTGTTTTCCTTAACGGGGCGGTCCCGACAAAACCTCACTGACCCGTAATCCATAATTCCCGCCCACCACGACCACCTCACCCCGCGCGATCAACTTGCCGTCCAGCAACAAGTCCACGTGCTGCTGGACCTGCTGGTCGAGTTCCACAACGCTGCCCGCACACAAATCGAGGATGTCTTTCAAAAGCATGCGCCTTCCACCAAACCTGACGGCGACCGACAGTTCCACATCCATCAACATGCCAAGTTTGGACTCAGCGGTTTCAACGACAGATTTTGGAGATGGACTAGGCGACTTGTTCGGTGATAGCAAACTTTGCAGGATGGCGTTGTCCAGCCAAAATTCCACCACAGCCGGATCCCCTGCATCACCCCGGAATTGCAGCCACAAAACCACCGCTGTTCTCTGCATGCGAAACCTGGAACTCCACCTGGAACTCGCCTTTGCCTTCATGCGGCGCGCTTGCGTTGACGCCTGCGGCCGCCTGACGAACACATTCCAGCAGCGACGCCCGATTCTCGTTCGGTGAGATAGCGACACTTTGCAGCCGATGGCGTTGTCGCGAAATGCGCAAAACTGTCCACCGACGAGCCGGATCCCCTGCATCACCCCGGAATTGCAGCCACAAGACCACCGCTTTGTTCTCTGCATGCGAAACCTGGAACTCCACCTGGAACTCGCCTTTGCCTTCATGCGGCGCGCTTGCGTTGACGCCTGCGGCCGCCTGACGAACACATTCCAGCAGCGACGCCCGATTCCCGTCAGTGAGATGCAGCGCACCGCTTCTGCACTTCCCGCTGCCTGTGGCTCGCGAAATGCGCAACGCTGTCTTCCGGTCGAGGCGGAGCGTGATTGAACCACTCGGGTTCTGGCTGGTCGCAGTGATCCAGATATCCTGCGTGTCGACGTCGGATGTCCCCGGCGGGGCCTGCGTGAATACCTCACAAACGGCCCCCGGAATGCAGAAGACCCCTGGTTGGGCGGCGGCGAGGGAGACCCTCCAGGTTCGTCGCGTACTCCTGGACACTCTGCGCAGCAGTCGGTGTGGGTGCTGCTGCAGTGCTCATCGGGCATCCTTTCCCGCGGACGGTGGACGTGGCACACCGCGCAGTCAAGTCGAGCCACACGCCGGTCGCTCGTGGCGCATCACCAGGGCTTGAAATATGGGCTGGTCGCCTACCAGCAACGTAGCCGGACTGCTCACCGCTTTGCGCAACATCAGCAGCCCGCCGGGCTTGATCGCCATCAATTCTTCCGCCGCCACCCGGATTCCGAGCACTCTTCAATTCAACCGGAACCGGACAATGCAGAAGACGCGCCTTCACCTGTTCTTTTGATCCGGGGGACCCTTGGCGCCGGCTTGCGATAAGCCCAGTCGGTCGACACTTTGCGCAGCAAAGCCGCGGCTACGGTGGCGGGTATGGCAATCTGCAGATCGCCCCTTGTCTCCAGCAGGTTGATGCTGAAGGTGAGGAGCAAGACTTTGTCGTCGGGCGGCGAGTCAGCGCGCGTAACGCGTCGCGACCGATCGGCCAGCTGCCGGGCTCGAGGCGCGACTTCTTCGGAGGTCCGATACCCTGCCAGACCGACTCCGGCGGGTTCGACGACAACACGGTCTGAACAACGCTCGTCCAGTCATCTTGTTCCCTACGACCCCCGCGCTGGCGCTCCGCGCTTGGGCGTCTGGCGGCCATCAACTCTTGCAAGCGCGCTCGCAGGCGAACGATCGACCATGGTATGGAACTGCGAGACCCGCGATACGTCAAACTGCCCAGGGACGTAACATCTTATGGGCGCCGCTTGCAGGAGCACAGGTAAGTGATTTCGGGGAGACGCTCGAAGGTAGTTCGGCGACTAGGTGTCAGCAGTTCCTTCATTTCCGAACGCGGACAGGACCAGCGGCTGTCTTCAAACACCACGCGCAAATACGCCACATAGACATCCACTAGATTCGTGGCGCTATCAAATGACAGGTTCCACACGTGCTCGATGATCATCGCCCGGGTCACGCGCCGACCGGCGTTGCGCATCAGGTACTCGAGAAGCGCAAACTCTTTCGAGGTCAGCTCAATCATGCGGGTCCCGCGCGTCACTCTCCGTTCCACGCGGTCCAGCTTGAGATCTTCCACCACCAGCAGCGACTCTGACGGCAAACGGCTCCGGCGCAGCAATGCTCGGATCCGCGCTGAGAGCTCTGAAAACGAAAACGGCTTCACGACGTAGTCGTCGGCTCCGGCATCGAGACACATCACCCGATCATCGACCCGGCCGCGCGCCGTGAGGACAACAATGGGCAGTTGGGGCTTTTCTGCGCGCACCCGCCGCAGTATGTTGACCCCGTCCAACCGGGGGAGGTTCAGGTCAAGAACCAGCAGGTCGTAGTCGAGTTCCGTCGCCAGGGCGCGGGCCTGCTCGCCGTCGTTCGATACATCCACGGCATAGTGCTCCGCCTCGAGCCCTTTTCTCACGAACCCGGCGAGCGCCGTATCATCTTCGGCGATAAGAATCCGCATCTTGCCCGGTGTCCTTCAATCTGCCACCGAGGTACTCGCCAAGTTTAGAAAATCAAGAGACTGGTCGGCTGTGACCAAGACACGAAAGTGTTGTGACCAATGAACATGCGTCCCCCTATGCTGAACCCCGAAGATCATTCACCTTTCCCACTTCCGGCATAGATAATCGAAGCAAGTAGTTTCGATTGGTGAGGATTTCTCTTCGTGACCTTCCGCCCCGACGGCCTTCTGAGATCTCTGGTCATGCCCGGAGGACTGCTTCTGGGCATCGCAGCTGGCATTGTCCAGAGTGGAGCCCTTCGCGGTGCTGGAACCGTGATCGATTTCTTTTACTACACCGCATTCGGAGTCGGACTTCTTCTAGCGTGGAGGTTCCATTCCAGCCGAGTGGCGTCCGCCCTGGTTGTCTTGTTCCTCGGCCACCACGCCATCGAGTTTTTTGCGCAAGGCCGTGTTCCTCTGGCGGGACCGGGCCTGACCGCCTTCGAGGCGGTGTGCTTTCTCGTTCCTCTCAATTTCGTTATTCTGGCAATCTCGCGGGAGCGCGGAGTTACCCTTGCCGTCGCAGTTCCCCGCCTGGCGCTCCTGTTCGTTCAGTCTGTATTCGTGGCGATCATCTGTCGCCCCGCACCATCGGCCGGCGCCCACCTGTTTCACGGCGCGTTCTTCGGCCGAACGTGGTCGGCTTGGACTCCGATTCCTCAAATTGCCCTCTTTGTCTTTCTCGCGGTCTTTGCTTATCTGATAACCCGCTTGGTGTCGCGCCCGAAACCCGTGGAGAACGGTTTTGCGTGGGCGTTGCTGGCCTTGTTTTTGGCTTTGAATATCGGAGGGATTGGCCTGGGAGCCCGCGCCTACGTCGCTTCCGCCGCCATCATCCTGGTCGTCTCGATCATCGAGACCTCCTACGCCATGGCGTATCACGACGAACTCACAGGGTTGCCTTCACGCCGCGCCTTTAATGACGCGACTTTGCAGTTGAAGGCGCCTTACACCGTGGCAGGCGTTGACATCGACCACTTCAAGAGCGTCAACGACACCTTCGGACATGAAACGGGAGACGAGGTCCTCTGCATGGTCGCGGGCAACCTCGCGCGCGTTTCAGGAGGAGGTCAGCCCTTCCGCGTGGGCGGTGAAGAATTCACAATCCTCTTTCCCGGCAAATCCGCCGCTGAGGTAATGGAGCATGTGGAGTTGCTCCGGCAGATCATCGAACAGAGTCCCTTTCGGTTGCGCGGGCACGCCGATCGCAGATCGGCCGCGCGCGGCCCTGACCGCAGATCTTCGGGCCGCAAGAACAACCCACGGACAAGAGCGAAAGTCCACAGGGGATCACTGCAAGTAACCGTGAGCATCGGGGTCGCCGAGCCGAAAAGCGAAGATACGAAGGTGGAAGAGGTCCTCAAACTGGCCGATCAGGCCCTGTATGCCGCGAAAAGGGGCGGACGCAATCGAGTAGAAGTTGCGGGCCCTGTGCAGAAACGCTCCAAGAGAAAAAGCTCTCAAAACATTGCCTGAGTAGAAATTGCCGGATCACCGACACAGCACTAGCGGCTACGCCGTGAAAGATCTTCAATGCTCGGAAACGAGCGAACGTCCATAAAAGTTCGTTCGGGTGGCATCACTCCCGTTTGTAATGCGTGCGCGAGCATGTCCACAGCTGTGCCCGCATTCGCAGGCACGATCACGGTCGCCGCCAGCATCCCATTCCGAACCCAGGCCTGTCCGGTTTTCGGCATCCCGTCGCATCCGGTGAAGGGCAAAGCCAGCCATCGATCTCTCTGCTCCATGTCCGCAATCTCCTGGAAAGCTTTCCTGGCCCCCATCGCCATCGAATCATCCTGCGCAACAATGCCGTCCATCTGCAGGTTCCGCGAAGTCGACAGTCTGAGCCAAGCGCTTACGGCCTGGTAAGAGCTTCCCTCCGTCCACTGCGCGCGCACCATTCGTACCTGAACGTTTTCCGGCTTTCTTTGCTGCATCCCGTCGGTGCGCTGTTGCGCAGCGTCGCTTCCAGAAGGACCTTGTATATAAAGGATGGAACCCCCACGTGGCACAAGGGCGGCGATTTGATGCCCCTGAATGCGACCAATTTCTTTGTGATCTGAAGTGATGCAAAACACCGGCACCTTGTAGGCAGCGCGTAACTGCGGGACGTAGTCAGCTTCACGATTCAAGATCACCCATCCGATGCCCGCACTGACTGCCGCCTTGGCCACCTGAGGAAGTCCGGTGGACCCCGCCGGCTCAAACACAATCGCATCCGGTTTCGCCTCCGTTCCCGACTGAATGATCTTCAGCAACTGCTGGCTTTGGTTAATTGCATCATTGTCGGCGTAGACGATCTTCAAATCGACTCCAAGCTTGCGAGCCGTCTCTTCGGCAGACGCGGCCTGCTCGATCTGGTAGTCGTTGTCGTTCGTGGTGAGGGAAAGCAAAATCCTGATCTTCTTCATTGTGAGTGAGTATCGCCAAAGTGCCGCGGCTTGCGGCGGCAGCGAGCAGCATCGGTCGCAAGAATCAGCGCGCATGTACAGCATATCGCGCTGCCAATGAGTATGAAATCGTTAAATGCGAACTTCAGCCTCTCTCGAGTCCCTCTAGTCGTTGAGTCAGATCAGCCGCGCACCATGCAGCTTATCCTTAGCGCGCGCTTAGCAACTCCAGGAGAACTTTCCCAATCCAAACACACATACAGCACCAGAAGGCGGGCAAGCGGCCTGCTACTAGATCCTTCTCATAACAAGTCCCAAGGCCCCCGCAACAAATCGAGTGCAATGGCTCCCGAGCCGAATACGAGTCGAATCTATCTGAGTGAAGCGGGGTACAGTCCCAAAGCGACCGTGGTAAACTGTAGCTCCGCACACGCCGGAGAGGTGGCAGAGTGGCCGAATGCGGCGGTTTGCTAAACCGTTGTACGGGCTAACACCTGTACCGAGGGTTCGAATCCCTCCCTCTCCGCCAGACCTTTTAAAATAAGGTCATTTGCACAGTCAGGTAGCACGATCCCCACACCAAAATCAAATTCTCTAGCTAAGGATTCGGAGAAGATCTCGCGGGTCTTCCGGGACTAAAACTTTCTGGATTCTGGTGCCTAGTGCGGACCCGCTGTAGGAGCGTGGCCAGTGATCCGGCCCACATCGTGGGTTTGGTCTTCGAGTTTCTGCGAAGCCAATTTATCCGTGGCGCTGACCGCACCGCCCTTCTCTTCGATAGCTGCGGCCCGATTGCGCCACTGAACATAGGTTTCCTGGGCCTCAAGAATTTCTGCCGGGGTGACATCGGTGTCCGCCTTTACAAAATCCGCGGTCGAGTCGTACTTATCGGTCAGATCGCGGTCTCGATCGGCATCGGCGTGCAGGAAGTGTTTGTAAATGTTGTCTTCAATCTTGCCGTTTAGCTTCTTCGCATCATCGGCAATCTTTTTCCAGTCGACATGTTGATCATTCGCGATTTGAAAGATTGTCTGATGAGCCTGAAGTCGCATGGCCACGTCGAGCATCTTCATGCCGCCCGCGGTCAGTTCGTGTGCGATGAACAGGCATCCATAGTTCAGGTTCATGGCCCGCCGTTCCCTTTCGAACTGGTTCCGCTCCACCTTCAACATGTCGGACATCGATCGGCTGACAATGCTACGGGCGCTCACATCCGTGGCCATGGCGCTGATTTTTCTGAGCTGCTTTTCGGCTTTCTGCTGATCGTCACTGAAGGCTGGCACTGCGGAAAGGGCTGCGGAAAGCACTACGAGAAAGCCGACTCTGGGTCTCATGGCGAGCACCCCCGTTAGCGAGATTTTACGAGAACTCCCGCGGAAAAGGAAGGGTCCAGATGGGGCGTTCGAGGTCGATCTTCGATGCGACTGACCTGCGCTGCTCCGCCCTCGCCCTCACTGCGGGCCGGTTTGCGGTGCCCCCTTCGCCTCGCCCGCTGGCGGCTCATTCTGGGCGTGGGGATCTCCATACGCCTGATTGGTAAGGCCCTTCTCCTGTTCCGCGGATGAGTTCAGCTGGGCAAAGATTGCGCGCTCTCGCTGCGCGTCCGCCGGTCTCTTGGCCTTGGCATACGCCCGCGCCAAGCTAAAGTGCACCCCAGGATAGTTCGGTGCGAGTTTGCTCGCCATCTCGAGTTCCGCGACCGCGGGCTCGACTTTCCCCAGTTCTAACAATGCGCGGCCAAGAAGTTCATGCGCTCCGGCCGATTGAGAGTCGAGTTCGACGGCGTGTCGCGCTGCGCTCATTGCCTCATCCGGGCGATGTTGCTTCAGCGCAATCGACGCAATGAGCTGATGCGGGAGTGGGCTTCCGGGGTTGATCCGGACTTCTTCGCGCAATTGTGAGGTGGCGTCGTCGTACCGTGAAAGTATGTCCAGGGCTGACGCATAGGCGTAATGAATGAACGGTGTGTCGGGAAAGTCCTTCGTCATCCACTCAAACGCTCGGAAAGTGTCGTCGTATTTATAGGAATACTGGAGCACTGCGGTCTCGCCCGCGGCAAGCATTAATACGCGGCTTGAAGAAGACAATTGAGCCGGCAGGAGAGGTACTCGCAACATCGACATTCCGAGAACCATCTTGGTCTGCTCGTTGACGCGGCCTTTGTGTACTTCCGGAATCAGCAAATCGGCAGCGCCGAAGAAGTCTCCGTTCAGGTTCCGCAACTCCGCGAGATGGTAGATAGCCAATAGCATCACTGCCGGCGTTCCCCGAAAATCCAACTCCCGCGCCCGGTCCAGATGTACGTAAGCGTTCGAGAAGTCTTTGGTTTCGAATTCCGTCAGTCCAAGGAAAGCCCACGCTTGAGAATTTTTCGGATTGATTGTGACGGAGTTCTTCAGGACCGCGACAGCTTGCGGAAACTTGCCGGTCGCGTAGTAGAGAGCCCCCAGGTCGGCCCAGCCCTTGTCCCACTGAGAGTTCAGCTTGAGTGCACTCTCATAGCCGCGGATCGCGTCGTCAGTTCGTCCGGCCTGTCCCGCAGCGGTTGCTTGCCGCGCCAGTTCATCGAAGGCTGCGGAATCCGGACTCCGCACCCCCTCCATGG
Source organism: uncultured Acidobacteriota bacterium (assembly GCA_963745435.1). Lineage (GTDB taxonomy): Bacteria > Acidobacteriota > Terriglobia > Terriglobales > Acidobacteriaceae > Gp1-AA133. The sequence continues at coordinate 45,389 of CAVUXK010000025.1, forward strand.
GAATTGAGGCGTGGGCGTACGCCTTGGCGACTTCGGGATCAATATCTGGCTTCTCGGGTTTGAGTTTTGTCGCAGCATCAGACTCCTTGGCAGCTTCTTCAGTCTTTCCAAGGTCGCTCAGAATCCGCCCCAATATTTCGTGGGCCAATGCGGATTCTGGAGCAAGCTGGACGCCGCGCTCGGCCATCGGCAGAGCATCTTGCGCGTGATGTTGCTTCATGGCGATGATTGCCAGGCGCATGAAAGGCAGCGCACTCTTCGGTGTCAGCTTTACTTCCTCGCGTAGCTGGGCTTCAGCTTCAGGATACCGAGAGCGAAAAATCAAAGCGGAACCATAAGCGTAGTGAAGGAAGGGCGTAGTGGGATAAGTCTTCAGCAACTGCTGAAACCCCAGGAACGCCCGGTCGAAATTTCCTTCGGCCAGGTCTCCGGCGGTTTCGCCTGCGGCATCAATCAACGCATCCTTGGAGGCGTCGACCTGGTCGGGCAGCAAGGGGACCCGCAACAGCGCCAGCGCCAGAGCAGTCTTGGTTTGTTCTGCCAGCTGACTGCGTCCCAACTTGGACGCCAGGAGTTCCCATGCATCTTCGAACTCTCCATTCAAGTTGAGCAACAACGCCAGGTGATAGGTCGCAACTTTCTCCACTCCGGGAGCTTCGGCGAATCCGAATTGCTTCGCATTTTGCAGATGCTCGAGAGAACTCTTGAAATCCTTGGTCTCAAACTCACATAGACCGAGGTATGCCCACGCTGGGCCGAGCTTGGGATAGGCTGTCGTCACTTTCTGGAACGCTGGTATCGCGTCGCGATAGCGACCGGCGTCGGCGTAAAAAGTTCCCAGGTACCACAAGCCGTCGGTCCAATCAGGCTTCAGTTGCAGGGCGCCTTCGTAAAAATGAATCGCTTCTTCGGTCTTGCCTTCTTCGCGCGCTGCGGTAGCCTGCCGGGCGAGCGCCTCGAAGCTGTCGGTTCCAGACCCTTGCTGGACCGACTGCGCCGGTGCATTCTGCGCGATCATCGATCCTGAAAAAACTAAAACCAGAACAGTCGCGAGCACCGAGACGATGCTTCGGACAATGCGTGGGATCGGCATGAGGAGCGCTCTCGTCGGGAATCTTAGCATGGGCAATCCGGGGCTGCGTCCATGATAAAATCCCGCCTACTCTTGAAAGCCGGATGTCCTTTCTGAAGCAGAATGCACGGCAATTTTCCGTTTCCCGCCGCCTCTTCCTTCGTGGCCTGCTAGGAAGTCTGGCCCTCAGCCGATTCCGTTCTTTTGGCTATGCCGCAGCGTCGGCCTTTGCCTTCGAGGAGATGCCCCCTTCGGCTAGCGGAATTACGTGGGTACACACCGCAGGAAAATCTCCTGAGAAATATCTCCCGGAAACGACGGGAGCGGGCTGCGCATTTCTCGACTACGACAACGACGGCTGGATGGACATCTATCTGGTGAATAGCGGCAAGTGTGACTTCTTTGATCCATCTCCGCCGCTGCGAAATGCTCTGTACCGCAACAACCGCGACGGCACTTTTACGGATGTCACGGAGAAAGCCGGTGTTGCAGGCGGCGGATACGGGATGGGAGTAGCGGTAGGGGACTACGACAAGGATGGTTTCCCTGACCTCTTTGTTTCACAGTATGGCAGGAGCATCCTCTATCACAACAACGGCAATGGAACCTTCACCGACGTAACCGAAAAAGCCGGGGTTGCCGCGCCCGGCTGGGCTTCCAGCGCAGTGTGGTTTGATTATGACAATGATGGGCTGCTCGACTTGTTCGTAGGACGATTCGGAGATTTCAGCAAGGCTAAATCAATTTCGTGCGGTGAAGTGGGGAGACGTCGCTATTGCTTGCCAAGGATGTTCCAGCCTATGCCGAGCTGGTTGTTTCATAACAATGGGGACGGAACGTTTACGGACGTCAGCAAAGAATCCGGGATCGCGAGCAGTTTGGGAAAAGCATGGGGCGTCGTGGCCACGGATATTAATAATGATGGTCGCATGGACCTGTTCGTGGCGAACGATACGGTTGCCAACTTTCTTTTTGCCAACCGCGGGAACGGACACTTCGAAGAAATCGGATTGCAGGCGGACGTCGCCTACAACGCCGAAGGGCAGGCGCGCTCCGGCATGGGCTGCGACTCGGCCGACTTCAATGAAGATGGATGGATGGATCTATTCGTCGCCAACATAAATGAGGAAATATTCTCGCTTTATCAAAACAATCGCGACGAAACCTTTGAAGACAAAGCCATGGAACTGGGCATCGGCATGGCAACCCGTTCCATGAGCGGCTGGGGGTTGAAGTTCTTTGACTATGACAATGATGGCAACCTCGACCTTTTTCTGGCAAACGGCCATCCCGACGACTTGATCGAGGGAGTGTACAGCGGGGTGAAATACCATGAGCCACTGCTGTTATTCCAAAACACCGGAACTGCATTCCGGAATGTAAGTGAGCAGAGCGGACCCGTCTTCACGAAATCATTTTCCTCGCGCGGTTTGGCGATAGGCGACTTCAACAATGATGGCGCTGTCGACGTGCTGATTTCAGTCAACGACGGTGCTCCGGTTCTGCTTCGAAATAACAATGTCGCGAAAAACCACTGGCTGGGAGTGCGCCTGATCGGTAAGAAATCGAATCCGGACGCGATTGGTGCCCGCATCACCTACCAGGCAGGCGATCTGAAGAGAAGCAGGATGAAAGTGGGCGGCGGCAGTTTTCTCTCCTCGCATGATCCCCGTATCGTTCTGGGGACAGGCAAGCAATCCAAAATCGCGTGGCTGGAAGTGCGTTGGCCGCAGCCCAGTGGCGCCGTCGAGCGCTTTACGGATCTCCCCATCGATCGCTACATCACGATTGTGGAGGGCACAGGCAAATGGAAATAGGTAGTGAGGCGACGTTCGTTTGCTGCCGAATACATCCCACCTTCAGACTGGACACCATGAGTTTCTGATGAGAGCCGCCTGTGCAGCGTTGATGATCGTGGTCTTCGTGATTTCGCCCGTTACCTTCCGGGCGCAAGAGCCCGCGACCATCGACAAGCAAATGAGCACGGAAGATCGCCTGCGCAAACCCGGCTGGTGGCCGACGAAGGGTGCTCCTCTCCGAAACGAATATGTCGGGCCGGCGACCTGTGCACAATGTCATTCGGCAATCGCCGCCACGCAGAAACGTAACGCCATGGCGAGTGCTGGAACTTTTCCAGCCAGTTCTACCGTCCTGCTGAATCACCAACTGAGTCTTCGACTCAGCCCGTACAGCTACACCATCAAACAATCGGGTGGCGAGAGTCTGTATTCGGTCGCTGATCGGACAAAGACTTCTTCCGTGCCTCTTGCGCTGGCCGTCGGCGGCGGCCGTCGGGTTGGCCAAACTTACCTCTTCGAAAAGAATGGGACATATTTCGAAAGCCGAGTGAGTTATTTCGGCGCCATACAGGGACTTGATTTGACGCCGGGCCACACGAACGCCACGCCACAATCCCTCGAATCGGCCGCGGGGCGTCCGCTATCCGGTGCGGAAGCTCATCGATGCTTCGCCTGTCACACGACGGCATCCACCACGAACTACACATTCGATCCCCAGCAATTGATCCCAGGCGTGACCTGCGAATCCTGCCACGGACCCGGAGCGAAGCATGTAGCAGCCATGAGGGCTGGGGCTGAAGGAGGAGAAGAATGATCTTCAACCCTCGCCAGCTCACACCCTCCGATTCCGTTGACTTCTGCGGAGCCTGCCATCGCACGTGGTGGGATGTGAGTTCAAACAAGGACATCGGCATTTTGAATTTGCGTTTTGCGCCTTACCGGCTGGAAAAGAGCCGCTGCTGGGCGAAAGGGCGATGCGCGTCTCACATGCGTCGCTTGCCACGATCCCCACAAGCCGATGGTAGAGGATGCAGCGTTCTACGATCAGCGCTGCCTGAGTTGCCACGCGACAAAAAGCGCAGGCTCAACTGCCGACCACATGGCTGCCGCATGCCCGCGAAGCGAGAAGGATTGCGTGACCTGCCACATGCCCAAGTACGACATCCCAGGCATGCACTATAAATTTACGGACCACTGGATTCGAGTCGCTAAAGCCGGAGCGCCCTATCCGGACTGACGTTGCTCGATCAATGAGCAACCTTACGAGGACGAACCTCGTCCGGAGACTACGATTCCCTTCCCCTCTAGAATTGCGTAAAACCGATCTGCCGCCAGATCCTTGAGTACTTCGCTACTACCGCCTGGCCATCGGATTTCCAGGGAGTCGATCTTATCCGCCGTACCCAAACCAAAGTGAACGCGCAGATCATTCTGCGACAAGTAACTGCCGCCACTGTGGATCTCCTCCGTTTGAGTGATCCCGCCCGCAGTGATTTTCAGTTTTGCGCCAATCGCAAGACGGTTGCTCTTGACTCCCGCGAGTTCAAAGCTGACCCAGTGCTGACCCGGGACGCCGTGATTCCTGAGAATCACCGGCGCCCCATCCAAATCGCCAACAACAACGTCGACTTGACCGTCATTGAATAGATCACCCACTGCCAAACCACGGGAGACGCGGCCTTGCATCAGTGCCGGTCCAGCCTGATCACTGGCATCGCAGAATGTGCCGTCCATCTGGTTCAACAAAAGATTTCCGGGCTCTCGATAACTAACGCTGGATTTTAGGGAGTCGATCTGGGGATAGACGTGCCCGTTGACTGCGATCAGGTCGAGCCAGCCATCATTATCGATATCGAGGAAAGCGGTTCCCCATTTCACGAAACTCAGGGACGGCAAAGCGACTCCAGACCGGTAGGAGACATCGTGGAAATCCCACTTCCCGTCGTTGCGGTAAAGCGTGCTGTACTCGTCGGCAAAATTAGTCACGTACATGGAAGGGCGGCCGCTATGAGCGTAGTCCCCGATCGCGATGCCCATCGAACCCTGTTCCAGACCGTCTTCGCTGACCGCAGTCCCTGACTCGAAGCTGATGTCGGTGAACTTTCCGTTCCCGTCATTACGGTAGAGATAGTTCGGAGTGGAATCGTTCGCCACATAAATATCGGGACGCCCGGTGTTGTTGAAATCTGACCATACGACGCCCATGCCGAAGTAGCCCGGTGCATCCGCCACTCCAGCCGACTTGGAAACGTCGGTGAAAGTGCCGTCGCCGTTGTTGTGAAATAACGAGTCTCCGGACCCGCGCAGTCCGCGCGGTCCACATTGCACATCCAGTCCTTTGTATTTGCAGTTCGGACTCTTTCCGAATTCGGGCGGAGCATCAAGGTGAAAGTCGACGTAGTTGGCGACCATCAAGTCGACGAAGCCGTCCCCGTCGTAGTCGCCAAATGCAGCCCCAGTAGACCAACGTCCGTCTGCGACACCAGCCTTGGCAGTCACATCGGTAAAGGTGCCATCGCCGTTGTTCTTGTAGAGGTGATTGCCGCCGAAGCACGTAATGTAAAGGTCGGGCCATCCATCATTGTTAATGTCGCCGACGGCGCCGCCCATGGCGAAACAGGGCGCGATTCCTGACTTATCGGTGACGTCGGTAAAAGTGCCGTCGTGATTGTTGTGGTAGAGCGCACCCTTTGCGGTCTGATGTTTCACCGCCATCTCGAGTGTCGGAGCATTGGTGAAGTAAATGTCCGGCCAGCCGTCGCGGTCATAGTCGATGAGAATGACCCCGCCGCTCATCGATTCGACGATGTACTTTTTCTCGGGCGCCACCACATGTCGAAACTGGATACCGGCTTTCTGCGTGACGTCCTCAAGCTGCGGAACCGGTCTCCCCTTGCAAATTTTGTTCTTGGCTGCAGCGGGTGGTGCAACCGGCGGAGGATGTCCACCTTGAGCGAGACTAAAGGCTGAGAGACAGAGCGCAAGGAACGTCGAGAACACGCGACTATGGAGTGGCCGCATGATTTCTAGTGATCCACGTCAGGCACGCCGGTAGTGTCGGTCTGCGAAGGAGTGCGGCCACGGTCGTGCTCCTTGATTTGCCGGTAAAGCTGGAGCTCGCGGTCCGCATCGCTCGGTGCGTGCAGCCTTTCGATATGCGGACTGAAGTTGATAGTGAATGTAGGCGCGCTCCGGATCGAGCTTCGCCGCGGCCTCGAGGTTCTGAATCGCCTCCTCGGTTTTTCCAGTCTCGAGCAGCTCTTTCCCCAGATCGTATCGCCCCCGCGCGTGATTCGGGTGCGCAGCAATCAGCGTGCGCAATACTTCGATCGCTTGCTCTTCCTGCCCGGTCTGCAGCAGCGCATAGGCCAGCCGGTACTGGGTGTCGGGCTCGTCTGGATTCAGTTTGAGTTCCGCTTGCAACTCCGGCACAGCCTCCGCGGGACGGTCCAGGCGAATGAGCGCGCTCCCCGCATCGTCATGAGCTTTTTTGATCGACGGGTCCTGCTGGATTGCTTTTCGAAAGCAAGCCAGAGCGTGCTCGTAGTCCCCGAGATGATTGTAGACTTCCCCAATCGAGACCAGCATTTCCGCCGTCATCTGCTGGGACGTTAGCTTTTCCAGAATCGCGCTCGCCTGCTTGGGCTGGTTGGTGTGTGCCAGCGAAAACGCCCAGGCGTAGGCCATGTTTGGATCAGCCAGTGCCGCATCGCCCAGCGTCCCGAAGACCGGAACGGCTTCCGCGTAGCGTTCCGTGGCAAACAGTGAAACCGCAAGCAGAGCGCTTGCGACCCGGTCCTTGGGATCATGCTTCACCACGATCTTGAGGGCACGGGCCGCTTCTACGTTATCTCCAACCTTGGCGGCCGCCAGTCCTATATTTCGCATCAGGCCGGGCGTAGAAGGCGCTCCAGCGCTCCGCCTCGTGGAAATGGATCAAAGCCTGCAGATACTTCTGTTGTCGCGCCTCCGCCGCCCCCAGATCGTTGTAGCTGGTGCCCAGAATCTGGCGCAGACGTTTCTCTTGCATCTTGCCGCGCTGCAGTTGGGCGGGAGTGAGTTTCGCAGACCTAAGGGCGGACGTTGAGGGAGAGACGGAGGGATCTACGCTGTCCCCATCCGCCGGCGCGGCCTTGCTTTGCGTGCTCCTCGGCAGCCGCTAGATCGGCGCGAGTTTCCGGACTGTCTTCCAGCAATAAGGGAATTTCGATAAAGTTCGATCTGCCTGTGGATAGGCCTTCTGCTGCGCCCTCCACTCGCCCATTTGACGCAGCGCCAAGGCAATCAGCTTCTCGCTGGCTTCGCTGATTGTCTGAGGATTAGCCGACTGCACGGCGGCACGCTGCGCCTCAACTCTGCGCGAAAGCTCCTGAGAGCCCGCATTGGTCTGCATCTGGCTGGTGCGCGCTGTCGCGCCTGAACGTGAGCCAGGCACAAACAACATCAGCGCCATCAAGACGCACGCAGCAGAGGATTGACTTGCAAGCAGGCAGCCCGGCCAGGATACGGCTTGAGATCGCCGCAACCGAAAAGAAGAAAGGAGCACAACGAGATCCGGTGAATTCCGACCACAAGTTAAGCGGCAGGACTTGACATTGTCAAGTCCTGCCGGTTGGTTGCAAGGTTGCGCGAACAGTGCGGCTAGAAGGTGATCTTCAGGCCGTACTGGAGTTCGCGGTCGTTGTTGGGAATGATGGATCGAGAGCTTGAGATTGGAACCAGGACTCTCAGCCGTGATGACGTTATTGGTGGGGCTGCAAGCGTTATACTAAGCCGCCCGACTGCCGCTCCACAATTGACCGATCCGACTGGACTGCCCGGTGCTCCACCGGGGTATCCGAAGTTGGGATGGTTGAGTAGATTGAACGCACTCAAGGCGAATTGCAGATTCAGCGCGTTCTCCCATTTTCCACGTCTTCTGAACCGTGAGGTCGATGTCCACGTATTTTGGACCGTGACAATAACCAGTAGGTTCATTGCCGACTGCGCCGATGTGATGTCCCACCAGGGTGAACGCTGCCGGGTTAAAGACACTTGGACCGTTCTGTCCCGCGTTGCAGTTCGTACCAGTGATGTCGGGGCGGTGGTTGGCGCCAGGATTCCATCCCGGACTGTCCGCTCCCGTGCCGTAGGCCGAGTTGAGCGTCCCCGCATTCGGGTCCGACGGATTCGCTGTGCACGCAAAGTCTTATGTTCTCCGATATCGAGCCCTGGAAGATCGTGGTAGACGGTCCAGACTCAGCCGTGAAAATGCTGCTGATCTGCCAGCCTCCCGCTGCTTCTCTGACTAAGGCATTGCTTCCCCTGCAGTTCAGGCAAAGGCACGATGATGTTGCCCACGAAAATCTGCGGGACGATTGATTTGCGTATTACCCCTGTCAAAGCTCGGATTGAAGCCACTGGTGAGAGTCTGATAGTTGACCGAACCGTTGGCTTCATCCAACGGCACGTTGCCGATGGAGTGCGACCAGGTGTAGGACAGGTTCATCTGGACGCGGTTAAACCGGCTCTTGAATATTGTCTGCAGAGCATGGTAGTGGGCATCGCCAAGATGGGCCCACCAGGTGAGGAAGTCATAGTTGCTGTATGGGCGCAAGGACTCTGGCAACTGCTCCGGAAAGAGCAAGCTGTCCAGTCGCTCTGTGGAACTTCGTTTATGTCGCTGGTGGTGACTTGATGAACTGCCCGGTTGCCGACGTAGGCGACCTCCAGACTCGTGTCCTTGTAGAGGCTACGCTCCACCGCGATATTCCACTGCCAGGAATTGGGCGTGGCGTTGGACGGGTCCTTGCCACCCGTCGGAGAACCCGCAAGACCTCCGATCGAGGTCAACGAGGCGCCGTCCAGGGTGCGGGTAATGTTGCTTGCGCTGAACGAAAATGGGGCATTGGCCGCGAGAATGTACGAAGTTCCGCCGACTTTGTCGCGCTGGAAAAATTGGCCGAGGCCGGCACGAATGGCGGTTTTTCCATCGCCGAATAGGTCGTACGCGATTCCGAGGCGAGGAGCAATCAGGTGATAATTCTGGTTTGCGAGGTACTTGTTCGGCCCGCGCACGCCAGAACTCAGGTTTAATCCGAAGATGGCGTTGGCCTTGCCGCACGGATCCTTTCCAGGCACCACCCACAATCCGTTGCAGGCATCGGTGGCCGGCTTGTTCGGGTCGTAAAGGCTAGGCTGGAAGTTCGTGGCGTTGCCGGTCGGCACGTAGGGCGTGAACAACAGCGAGTAGCGGAACCCGTAATCTACCGTCAGCTTGCGGTTCACCTTCCACGAATCGCCGAAATAGAATTCGTAGTCGCGCCAGCGCATGTTGATGTAGACGTCGGTGGAATTTTCGCCCGAGGTGATATTGTTGCCGGGAATCATCGCATTGGCAAAAGCCATGCCCGTCGTTCCAGGCATTGACAGGCTGCCCGTCGGCTGCTACATTGCTGTCCTGCTGTGCTCGTATTGAAGCGTTCAGCGCCGCCACCGCCGTTGAATTCGTTCTTCCCGTTGAATCCCAGGAATACTCCGAACTTGAAAGTGTGCGGTCCCTTTACCCAGGTCAGGTCGTCGCGGACGCCATACAGGTCTTCGTTGTTGCTCCAGGGAGCAAGCAATTGGGGCGCACTGGCACCCTGTCCCGTGTTACCCGTGTTAATGACTGGCAATCCCAGTGGGTGGCTCTTTACGGACGTGGGGAAAAGAGTGGGGAAGGCTGTGTTGATTTGGGACAACAGCCCCGCGTTCGTACCGCCCGCGGTGACCAGAATACGGTTGTTCGAATACGAGAATTCGGCGTCGTTGATCAGGTGAACGCCGAGTATGGAGGTAACTCTGCCCACAATGGATTTTGAAGGCTGGGACCAGTTACTTTCCAGCGTCGTGAAGCCGTCATCTCCCCAATAGCCGGCGTTGGGAGCGGGATTGACCCAAGTGTCCTGGGTATAGCGGAACATGACTGTGTGCTTCTTCGTCATGTTGAAATCGCCGCGAGCATTCTCCTGGCGCCAGTTGAGATGGGTGCCGGGGAATACCTGCCAGTTCTTGCACCCACTGGAGTTACCGGTAGCAGTGGCGCCGGCACCAGCCGGGGTGAGAGGACAGTTCTGGTTCGGCGCCGGATACTGCTGCATGTACGTCTTCATCGCAGGCAGGATCTTGGTCGGATCCATTACGATACTGGTTTCCGTTCAACTGAAATGCCGCTGGAATACCTGAGTCAACGGCATCGTGTCGCCGCAAGTTATTCCACCGGAAAAATCACCATTCAGTTCGGCCGCATTGGGAACGCAGCCGGTTCGAGGCACGCCACGAACTTCCTTGTTCCACTCCTGGCTCCAGAAGAAGAACAGCTTGTCCTTCTTTACCGGGCCGCCCAGAGAATATCCGTAGTCGTTGCGCCGCAGAATCGGCTTGTCATTGTTAGGATTGGAGTAAATCGTGCCCAGTGCGCCGGATGAATCGATGCTTGCTGCCCGGTCATTAAAAGCTTGCCGTGCGGCAAACCAGTTATAGGCATTCAGCACATCGTTGCGACCCGAGTAGAAAACGCTGCCGTGCCAGTTGTTGCTGCCTCCGCGCGTCACAATGTTGATGACGCCGCCGGAAGCCTGTCCGTATTCCGGACCGTAAGCATTGCGCAGCAGCTTGAATTCAGCGATGGATTCGAGGGAGGGATAAATCAGGATCGTGCGGTTGGAACCTATGTCGTTGTTGTTCGCGCCATCAACCAGGAACAGGTTGTTGGTCATCGAGTTCCCGTTCACGGCGAAGTCGACGCCGCCCTTGAGCCCTTTTCCGACCGCGTCAAAACTCTTCGACGCGGAAACGCCGGGCTGCAACTGTGTCAGCGCTACGAAATTCCGGCCGTTGAGGGGCAAGTCCCGCACCTGCTGACCGTCGACAACGCCGGCGAGCTGGGAGTTGTCGGTCTGCACCTGGATCTCATTGGCCTCCACGGTGACCGTCTCGGTTGCACTTCCCAGCTGCAGCGTAACGTTCGTAATTGCGCTGCTGGACACGTGCAGATCAACGTTGTCGATGACGGACTCTTTGAAGCTCGCCTGCTTCACGCTGACCCGATACACACCAAACGGCAGGTCGGGAGCGCTGTACTCCCCTTGATCGTTAGTAGTGACCGTGCGCGTGAGGCCGGTCGCCTTATTCGCGATGTCCACGGTTGCGTTGGCAATCGTCGCCCCCGAAGGATCCGTGACCACGCCTTTGATTGTTCCGGTGACTTGTTGAGCAAAAAGAGGTGAGGAGATGGTCACAAAAAACACAAAGACTAGCGTCAACAACAGGGCTTTACGCATACTTGCCTCCGCAGTCACTCGCCAGTGATCTCAACGCCCCACGCGATTGTGGCGCAATGGAAGGGCTGTCGGTCTTGGCGGCGCTGTTCAAAAATCGGACATCCTAGAGAAATCATCCCGCGTTCAGAAAACGAACGTGATGCTGCCTGGTTCCAGTACTCAGGTTGCGTCCGTACCCACCGCACCGATGGATCCGTGAACACACCCTTGATTGTTCCAGTGACTTTCAGAAAAAAGAGGTGGAGATACAGCCACAAACAACACTGATACTGACGCTAGCACGAGGGCTCCACGCATCCTTGCCTCCGCTTCACGTAGCGATGTTTTATACCTGTAGAAAATCGATGTGGCAGCAAACACAAACCAAGGGATTACCGCCCCCACACGAGTGCTATCTGCTATATATCAGTACATGCAAAGAGGTCAAGAAGAAAAAACGGTTTTCCTCACATAAGCGAGATCGAATGTCTGACCCGAGGAACTATATGGCTCGATACTGACGAGCATTCGGCATGGTCCGGTAGGGGTTGATGGAGCCATTTGTGACGCAACGATCCTGCCTGCAATCGGAGCCTTCACTCGTCCTACAATTTTTGGTATTTAGCCGCATGTGCTGATTTTGTTGAGCTTTTCTGACTGATTTGTCGCTTGACCGTGACGATTCAACGAGACGAGGCTGGCCGTATCGCGAGGTGATAAGTCAGTTTCGCCCAGTGGTCGCACGCGAGGTTCATCCCCCAAAGCTGCTTGCGCGCAGACATGTGCTATATAGCGCAAATATGGCAGTGTCTGGACGTTACTGAAATTGTCCCAAGATGGCGAATGTTGACTTGCTAAAAATTGACTATCCGTACAGCAAGGCGATCGCAAGCAACATTCCGAATACGACTCCATGCTTCATCTCAGACCAGCCCAGGCGTTTGACATTGAGCGCTTCAGCCTTGCGAAAGAACCACGCCGAGCCTCGCACGATTGCAGGAAGAAAAGCGAGGATCGCCAGAGTAGGCACCATCTTCCAATGCGACGGCGAACACAAGCAGTGTCAATAACGCTGCCTGCGCTACAAAAAAGAATCCTCCTCGTTCGAACTTTTCGGCGAACGTGTCTGCACGCGCAGCGTGAATGCGCAATTGAACGAAGTGAATCTGGTTGCCGGCGAAAATCCAGTTCGCGATCCACAGCACGAATGCGCGCGTGTCGAGCCGCCCAGTGCCGACGTAGTAGGCGGCCGGAGCCGTACAGGTAAGCCCAAACGCGCCCACGACCTGCGAAATCATGCGTGTGCTGCGCCCCAGTTTTCGAAGCACTGCCTGCAGCACAAATGAGCCGGCGGTTGCCGCCCCGAGAGCCCACAATGCTGGGTTTTGACCTTTCCACATCAGGCCAAGCAAACACGCCGACGACAGCAGCCCCAGCCCAGCAGATGCGATGAGGGCTGTCCAACGCTCGTCAGCTGTGCGCGCCACGATTGTGCCCGTGCCGAGCAAGCTCTCGAGTGGTGTCCGCAACAAAAACAATGAAAATGCGATCAGCATGAGCTGCAGCAATGGCCAGACGCGATATTCCGGAGCGAAGCCGGCGACCACCCCGGTAAAGAGCGGGACCAGCAGCAGACCCCAGGCGCCGTGTTCGCGGGGGACGATCATGGCTCGCCTGCGAGTCTGCTGAGCGGCCCACATAGTGTGCGTTGATGCGGTCATAAGTTTGCCTTCAATCACCCTGATGCACGAGTTCTGGCTCGTGCGGCGTGTATTCCCCTTCCTCCAGAACCTTCGTCCCCCGATCGAACGAATGCCCCGTTACCAATCCGAGGACGAACCAACCCAGCACCAGCGCGCCGAACGCGAAGATCGTATCGCCGAACATCCGCATCCAGCGCAGCCGCGTCAACATGGGGGTATGGAGAAATTCGGACGACCGCGCATACCAGGTTCCTACCTCAACCGACGCCCAGGCCTGAGCCAGGCCAATCGGCAACGTGCTGAGCAGGACCATCGCCGCAAGTCCAATATTGATGGACCAGAACGCAATCGCGAGAGGACGATCCTTCCACATCAGTCCCGGACGTAACGCACGCAGGCAAAACAGCATGAGTCCCAATCCCAGCATGCCGTAAACACCGAACAGCGCGGTGTGGCCATGCACCGGGGTGAGGTTCAACCCTTGCACGTAGTAGAGAGCGATCGGCGGATTGATCATGAAACCGAACAAGCCCGCGCCCACAAAGTTCCAGAAGGCAACGGCCACGAAGAAGTAGATCGGCCACTTGTATGCGCTGATCCAGGGATTGTCCGCGGTCCCGCGCGACAGGCGAATGTTCTCCCATGCCTCAAATCCGATCAGGATCAGGGGCACGACTTCGAACGCGCTGAAAATAGCTCCCAGCGCCAAGACTGAGTTAGGCGTTCCGGTAAAGTACAAGTGGTGAAACGTTCCGATAATTCCGCCCGAAAGATAAATCACGGTCGAGAACAGTACGCCGCGAGTCGCGGTTGCAGTCGACAGCAGTTTGAGCCGGGTCAGCAAAAATGCTATGACGACCGTGGCGAACACTTCGAAAAACCCTTCCACCCAGAGATGCACGACCCACCAGCGCCAGTACTCCGCCGTGATCAGGGGAGAACGTTGGCCATACATCAATCCGGCTGCATAAAAGAGCGGAATGGCAATGCTGGAGATCAGAAACAACATCAGCAGCGAATGGTTCTCATCGCGGCGCGCCAGCGCCGGCTTCAATCCCCGCCACATCAGCCATAACCAGAAGGTCAAACCAATGAAGAGTAGGATTTGCCACACGCGTCCGAGATCTACATATTCATAGCCTTGCGATCCGAACCAGAACCAGAGGTTGCCGAGCTTCTGCTGGATTCCGAGCCACTCCCCCGTGAGTGAGCCAACCACGACGGCCACGACCGCGACAAACAGCGCGTTCACGCCCAAGCGCTGCCCCTTCGGCTCGATTCCGCTCACGGCCGGAACAATGTAGAGACCGGTCGCAAGCCAGGACGTAGCGATCCAGAAGATGCCGATCTGCAGATGCCAGGTGCGCGCGACTGAGTAGGGCAGCCATTTCCCGAGCGGGATGCCGTAGAATCCGCCACCCTCGACGCCATAATGTGCGACGATCGCCCCCAGCGCCACCTGCACAACCCACAACGCGGCCACGACGAAGAAATATTTCACCGTTGCTTTTTGGGATGGCGTTGGCTGCAATCCAAGTAAAGGATCTCGCCTCGGCATCGGATCCCGGGAGGTGGGATGTTCCTGCGACCCGAAGTACCAAACCATCCCCCCAATTCCTGCCAGAAGCAACACGAAGCTGATCACGCTCCAAACGATCGTTCCGCCCGTCGGACGATTACCAACCAACTCTTCGTGCGGCCAGTTCTGCGTGTACGTAACATCCTGGCCAGGGCGATTGGTGCTCGCCGCCCACGCTGTCCACCAGAAAAATGTCGCCATCTGCCGCTGTTTTGCGGGGTCACTGAGCGCACCCGCAGGGATCGCGTAATCATCACGGCCTTTGCCGTAAATGTCAGCGTAATAGCTGGCCAACTCTTCGAATGCTGCTGCCCGATCACTATCCAGGACGATAGTGTCGCTGGCCGCGTCATACGTATTGCGCCGGGTCAGTTCGGTTAGCCGACCTTGGAGGGCGGCCCGTTGTTCGGCGGGCAAGGATTGATAACTCGAGTGGCCTGATTGGCTTGCCCAACGATTCAGCACAATCTCCGATTGGCGATGGAGATAATCGGCGCTCCAGTCGGGCGCAACATAAGCTCCATGTCCCCAGATCGTACCGATTTCCTGTCCACCGGTGGACTGCCACACATTCTGCCCGTCGCGAATCGTCTCGCCCGTGAATAACACCTGACCGTCCGCGGTGACGACCTTCGCCGGTGTCGGCGGACCATTATTGATGGCCTTATAACCGACGCCGCCCAACACCGAGAACGAAACCAGCATGACTAGCCCGAAGGCGATCCACAACTTTCTGTATTGCATGAATTCTCTCTCCTATGAACGCTTCGCTCCGACGATCAGCCGGTGAGTTAACGAACCTTTTCCATCGCAATTGCTCGGGGAAACAGAATGTTATTTTCCAGGTGAATATGACGATGAAGGTCGGCTTCAAACTCGGCTAGCGCTTTATAAAGCGTCTGGTAACTGACGCACGCATTCGGCGGTGCGGTATACCCATGGCTCGCCTGCTTCATGGCACGCAACGCGTTTCCTGCCGAATCATGCTCGCGTTCCATCATGGAAACTGGATTTTGCACCGAACCGAACGGCGCACCCGCTGGCGGTTCGTTCCCTGCTGCCGCCGTTTCCATTCTGAGGATGTAAGGAAACAGAATCATCTCCTCCTTCATCAAATGAGCGCCCAGTTCTTGTGCGAGCGCTTGGAATGTTTCACGAATCTGGAGAAGTTCAGGATGATCCTTGCCATGCACCGAGCAGACCTTCTCGAACAGGGGTCCGAGTCGAGCGATCTCTTCCCGTGTGTATGAGTGATGAGTTTGCTGAATGTGCGCGATTAACGCCGCAATCGGCTCTTTTTGCCAGTCCCGATCATCCTGCGCAGCCAGCGCCGTTTGGTCAGCGATCGCCAGAGACTCACGTACCTGGTCGACCTTCAAATTCGCCGTGCGACAAGCTTCTTCCAGAGACCGGTTGCCGCCGCAACAATAGTCGATCCCCAGTTTTTCAAATACTCTCGTGGACGAAGGATTTTCGAGAGCCAATTCACGCACCGTCTTTTCGGTAGCTACAGTCATCATTCTTATTCCTTTCAGGTTGAACACATCATTGACAATCTTCTTTCCGCGCTTCTGGCGCCCCCCGACCAGAGCTGCTCCAGACCTCCTCAGGGTTCCCCACGATTTGCGAGAGCGGAGTGGAGACCAGGAATTTCAAGTAAGCAACTTGCACCCCTCGCCAGGTGGAATGTGCAGAACAAGGAGTCGAGTCCGAGCACTTTCTCGTCTGGCCCAAAAAACAAGGCGGCTTCGTTCTTGAAATCTCTTCGAACAGTTCCACCACATCGATCAAATAAATCTCATCCGCCGACCTGCCAAGGCGATAACCTCCGCCCGATCCCCGGGTCGTATCGACCAGCCCGGCATTTCGAAGGGTCAGCAACACCTTGGAGAGGTAGTTCGCCGGGATTTCACCGGATTGCGCCAAATCCCGACCCAGGACAGGCTCACCAGGATGTCGTGCCAGATGAGTGAGGGCGCGGAGCGCGTATTGTGAGGTGATTGTGAGCATTGTTGACTTCTACATGTGCATATCCTCTATCGGGGCCCGCCATCTGGTCTGTGATCTCTGTCCTATGGGATTGTGACCAAAATCACACTGCCGGGACTCGGCTGGGAACACTGCTGCTTTAACAAAACCATCCCTGCAAGGCTGGTGCAGTCTCTTTTTGGACAGTGCTGGTCGTGCGGACCGGAGGAAAGCTAGATCGATGAACACAACGTCGCACAAATCTTGGGCAATTCTTGCGAACCAGAATTGAGGTAGGCGCGGATCTTTGTCGAAACGGCGACTGCCTAGGTCAGGTCGGAATTCCCTTCAATCCTTTTGTATCCTTTGCTTAGTCAGGCGGCGCATAAGGTCCTCCTGCGCCCCTGACGCGCGTGCGGGTCTACTTCACCGGCCCCAGGTTGTACTTCGCCAGGAATTCTCGAATCGCGTCGTAGGCTCTGCGGTTGTCCGCATCCGCGAATTGTCCATGGCCCCCACCCTTCACAGTGAACAGCTGATTGGGGACACCGGCCTGGTCCAGCGCTTTGTGCAGACGCACCGCATGTTCGTAGGGCACCACGTCATCCGCATCCCCGTGAACGGTAATGATCGGGGGATTGCTTTTGCGCACGTACGTCAGCGGTGAAACCTCACGTGCGAGTTGTTCCTTGTTCGGAAGGCTACCGAACCATGCAAGCGCGTAGTTTTTGCGATTCTTGCCGGCCAGCAAATCTCCCACATCCGAAATTCCAAACCAGTTCACGATCGCTGCCACCCGTGGTTCCGGTTCTTTACCGTCGCTGGCGCAGTCATTGTCGAGGCCGTCGCCTTCGGTCAACATTCCAGTTGTCAGAGAGAGGTGTCCGCCCGCCGAGTGCCCCGTCACCACCAGCCTCGACGGATCGATGTGGAACTCCTTCGCATTGCGCACCACCCAGCGCAGCGCGCACCGGCAGTCCTCCACCGCCGCCGGCGCCTTCGCAACATTCGCCAAGCGGTACTCGACATTCACCGCCGCCCATCCCATTTGCAGATAAGGCAGCACCTCCAGCACTGCCCCGGCCTTGTCTCCCCAAATCCAGCCGCCGCCGTGAATGTAGATCACCGCCGGCACCGCCTCGGTCGCGTTGTGCGGATAGATGACGTCCAGCTTGTTCTCGTGCCCGTTTTCCACGTCGTAGGCAACATCGGTCTTGATCCAGTATTTGTTTCCGGCATCCTCGGCAAGAAACGAGGCTTGCTGTCCGGCACAGACGATTGCGGAAAATATCACCGTGAAGACTGCGACCAGCCTGTGTCTCATGGACATTCTCCGTGTAGTCATTTGGAGGATTTAGACAGACGCGAAACTCAAGGCTGAAAATCCGGCCAAAGATTTTTCAATCGGGCCGGGTCCGAAACCCACTGCACCGACTCGGGATCTCTTCGGAACAACTCGTAGATCGCCGTCCCTGAAGCCAGGCCGACCTCCGGATACTCCCGCGCCGCGCGCGTCTCGATGCGCGATGGCGAATATGCCGGATTTGCTTTCCACGCAATGTCACCGTTCGCATCCAGCACCGGGTACCACGCCAGCCCGTGATGAGCCCGCATCTGCGTGTAGTCGAATCCATATTGGCGATCGCACCACGCACCGAAAACCAGTTCTGTGTTCGGGTCGGCGTTAGCGACAAAGTGTGCCCAGCCGGGCGGCATCACCACGCGATCGCCAGGGCCGGCATGAATCGCAAGACAAGCTCCGGGATCGTCTCCGGAATTTTGCTGCGCGTAAACGACCGCCCGCCCCTCCCAGATCTCAAAGATCTCCGGAGTCGACCATCCGCAATGAGGAGCGATGGCATGCACATGACCCTGGCTCCGCACAGGCTCATCCCCCAACCGCCCTGCCGCATAAATGACGATGCCGAACAGCAGCATGCGGCGCTGCAACTCCGCGCGATCCTCTTCGCGTCCCACATCCATCGCAATCGCATACACAGGATCGGGGCCGGAGCATTTTGGATCCCGCAAACTCGCCCGGATCGCCTCCAGCGAGCGGTACTCCGCCTTGGGCCCGAACACGCCGGGCCCGTACTCAAACGCCATTGGATTTTTGAGAAATTTCATGTCGAGACCGAAGTCGAACCTGCTCGCAGGAGTCGGCGACTTAACACTCCCGCGGTTCACGAACCGCTCCGCACCAGGGTGGGACTGCCGTTCACATTGAGAAGCCGCGCACTGAACCCATGCTTGCGAATGCTGTCATAGTCATGGCCGGCATCCGCAGGCCAGCAAGCCACGAATTTCAAAGGCACGCGCCCAGTATTGGCGACCCGGTGCCCAGTATGCGGCGGGATAAAATGCAGGCTCCCAGGAGACATCGTCTCCATGCGCGTCCGCCGATTCTCATCCATCAAGATGAGCGCCCCTTCACCCTCGACGGTTCCGTAATATTCCGTGCGATCGCGCTTGGCATGGAAGTGGCCATGCGTCATGAAGTATTCGCCGTCCACATCGCCCGGTTCAACAAGGGTGCTTCCCCAGAACAGGACCCCCTCCGTTCCCTCCGGCACCGGACACCAAGCCTGCACGCGGTAAACGACAGCGTTGGGATCCATGGCGCGAAGCGCACCCGCATTCGCAAAGATGCCGTCCAACTGCCCCAACAACTTCACACTCTCGCGAACGTCGCCAGCCGAAGCCAAAAGCCCGCTCGCCCAATCAACGTGCATCATAACGTTCGTTATTTCCTTTACTGAAACCAAAGAAAACCCGCACCGCAGCCTCAACCCCACCACTCGTGTCATCCCGAGCGAAGCAAAATTGCCTGCTTAGCAGGCAATTTTGCGTAGTCGAGGGACCTTGCGTTGAGCGTGGTACGTTTCAGTCTGTCTAGAACATGAACTTCAGCGAAAACTGAACCTGCCGAGACGTTCCATTGCCGATCGCACCACCAGCCAAGCTGGCCACTGTCGCAGTGCTGCGGCCGAAATTACCGTTGGCTGTACTCAGCCCAGTGAACGGGTTGATGCATTGGTGGCTAGCCGCATCTACCGAGAGACAGATGCCGCCGTCGGGATTCGCAAAGTTCGGATGGTTGAAGATGTTGAAGAAATCGGTCCGGAACTGAATATGAGATCCTTCGGTGATCCGGAAGTTCTTCATCAGCGAGAAGTCCAATTGGAAAAACCCGGGGCCACGCAGAGCGTTTCGGCCCACCGTTCCGATGGTGCTCGGATCATCCCAGATGCCGTTCCATCCTGGCGGAACCTCGAAGGCCGCGGGATTGTAGTTCCCGCTTGGCCACTTCGCACTCGCCACGGTGAGTGGCTGGCCAGTGTAATTGGGTCGCATGGGATTCCCGAAAAAGCCGCTGACTAACTGTATGTTGGTTGGAAGACCGCTGCGAGTCTGCAGGATGCTGGACACCTGCCAGCCACCGAGCACTCCACGCTCCCACATGCTGGTGCCCTTCAATTCCGGCAAACTATAGACCAGGCTGCCGGTGAAGTTGTGCCGCACGTCCCAGTCGCCGCTTCCGCGGTCGAGATTGATGTTGAAAGGATCGGACCAGCCACCGAACACATTCACTAGATTGTCAAGTTCATGCGACCATGTGTAATTAACCTCTACGTTCAGTTTCTTGCCAAGGTTGCTGCGCAGTTGTGCCTGTAACGCGTTGTATGTCGATGAGAGCACGTCAGGCTGATTGTTCTCGCTGGCATACTGGCAAGCACTGGGATTCCCGGGATTGCCGAAGCAGGTTCGTCCGCCGGCCGGGTTTTGCGGGTTCAGATTGACAGCCGCAAATGAAACGCCAGCCTGCATGTGCGTAACCTTGTTGCCGATGTAGTTGACCGTCAAGACTGAGTCTTTAAAGACTTGCTGCTGGATTCCGAACATCCAGTTTGTGGAGAGCGGATCACGCGGGTGCGTGGGGAAGATCGTCACGTTCTGTATGGCCGGGACTAGCGGCGGATTCGCAGCCGGATAAGCGATCGGGATGGGAGGGTTGCTGAAGAGTGCCGTGAAGAGATCGACATTATAGTTGGAAAACTCGGGAATATTCGTGGTTAGGCCGAAACCCATCTGCATGGGAAGATAAAATAACCCGCCATAACCGTGGATGGCGGTCTTGCCCTTGCCAAACGGATCCCATGCGAAGCCCACGCGGGGAGCGAAGTCGTGCGCTGGGGCTTCGTATGCACGTGCTCCGGCTTGCGAGAATGACTGCGTCGCAAAGTCAAAGTTCTTCATGCGCCCTTGGCCTTCGCTCCACACTGTGTTGTAGTCGTATCGCAACCCAAGGTTGAGAGTCAGGTTGCGAGTCACACGCCAATCGTCCTGCACGTAGAAATCCCAGTTGGAATTCCGGATCCCGAGGAAGCCGGGATATCCGATTTTTTGCAGCACAAAAGGACAATTGACTCCGGTAGTGCCACAGCTATTCCCTGCAGCGCCCTGCATATCCGCCAGGCTCGCGTACAGATACCCTTGCTGCGGTCGCAACCACGTATTGAGGCGATTGAGGCGAATGTTGGTGCCGAACTTCAGCGTATGATTCCCCGCCGTGGCTGTCACTGTATCGAAAAGTTCGTAAATCGTGAATGGAGTGATCTGATTAAAAGTATTGGGTCCGGGCAGGGCACCCAGATCCGTGAAGAACCCGCCCCAGCCCACCAGCGGCGTGCCGGCTTTCGTATTCAAGGGAGTATTCGAATTTGTATCGGAGTAGAAGCGGTCGACCCCGATGCTGAATTCGTTGAGTAGTTTTGGCGTGAATGTGTGGGTGTAGTCGAACTTGCCCAGCTGTGTACGCAACTTTTGGGGAGAGAGCTGACCTTGGTTCAAGCCCAACAAATCGTTCGTTAGGGAGTCGTTAATGTTGTACCGGAACATGAATCGGTTGCTATCCGACAGGTTGTAATCGACCCGGATCGACCCTGTGTCCTCGCGCACGGTTGTGGGCAGCTTGGCATTAATAACGACAAAGTCGGGATTGCCTAGATACTGGCAAGAGGCGGGCGTAGGGATGACATCGCAGCCGGCGGGCAACGGAGCCAACTGGTTCAGCATGTCCTGCATATTCGGATCGACAAACCCCGCTCGGGCCGAGGCGCTCAGAACGTGATAGATCGGGTTGATTGAGGTGATCGTGGTACGGTCACCCTCGTAGTTCACGAAGAAGAACAACTTGTTCTTGATGATCGGGCCGCCTAGATTACCGCCGAATTGGTTCAGGCGCAGCGGTGCCCGAGGTCCAGTACTGTCGAAATAGTCCCGAGCATCAAGGGCATCGTTGCGTAGGAATTCGAAGAGCGTGCCGTGGAACCCATTCGCCCCGGACTTTGTGATGATATTCATTTGCGGACCCAGCGAGTGGCCGTATTCTGCGCTATAGCCATTGTTCGAAAAGTTAATTTCCTCAATACTGTCGATGCTGGAGCGCGTAACGCGGGCGCCTTCCTGCCCTTCGGTATTGAGGAACCCACTAATGTCGCCACGGGACGCATTCTGACCATCCACCGTGATATTGAGCCCGGTGAAAATGTTGTCCAAGCCGTTGACGCTGCCTTGAAAGAATCCGGTTGAGCCGACCGATCCGGGAGCAATCTCGAGGAAATTGCTCACGTCCCGCCCATTGACTGGCAGATTCGAAATCTGTGTCGCGTTTAGCGTCGTGCCAGCGGTGGTCGACTCCGTCGCGACGGTAGTGGCTGTCCCCGTGACTTCGATCTTTTGTTCACTGCCTGCTACGGCAAGTGCCAGATTCACGTGCACTGTCGCGCCAACATTCAGCACAATCTCCTGGCTCTTCACTTCGGCAAAACCAGTAGAGCTGGCCGACACCACGTACGTCCCGAAGGGCACCGCCGATGCCACAAAATTCCCGCCACTATCGGTCTCCAGTGTCTTCTTAATTCCCGTCCCGACGTTGGCGATCGTCACCGAAGCCTTGGCCACCATGGCTCCCGATGGATCTGTCACCGTGCCCGTAATGGTGCCCGTGTCGAATTGCGCGCTCGCCACCAGGGAGCACAGCAACACCAGGCCGACTGCTGCAATCACTTGCCGCAACGTGGCGGCTACAGCCCGACGCTCCACCATTTTCTTGCCTCTTTTCTGTTCAGCGCACAGACCTTCTGCCTCTATCTAAGGATCGGAAAAATGCCTGAATCTGCGCGCATGTTAACGCCACATTTCGGCATTGGTCAACCTTTTTTTGAACTATTTAGCCTGAAACGATCGTAAATTGTTTCTTTATTAGGAAAATCATCAATTGCAGCCTGCGGGCCGCTGGCGTCGACGAGGTACGTCCCAGAAAACGCGATCGGGTCTTTGGAGGGACAACGAGCCTCCCCCAAAGGGTATCGAATCGTCGAGGGGGCACAACGTGATGACCGTCACATTCCTGACGTAAATCCTGCCACTTGCCAAGGTTGAGACCGTTGCCGGTAGAAGCATTGGAGCTACCAGTTGCAAGCCGGCTTTATCGCCAGGAGGCGCTCCATTTCCTTGCCGCCGGATCGATCATGATCTTTCCACTCTGCTCGTGATACTTGCAACCCTCTGCGCGCCCGAATCGCTTTCCAGCGATTGTCGCTGGCAAGGCAACGGAATCAGCTGGTCGGTCCCCATCCATGGCGAAACTCATTCGCCATCCAGCGCTCGTGCCATCGGGCTCCATCTCCAGGTTCACGCGTCCGAACCGCGTCGGAGTATTTACGAGACTCGTGGGCTTCGCATCTTCCACGCCGTCAGCCGCAAAACCCTCAAGCAACCGCAGGTGCGGACCATCCTCCAGCACCATCCGGTGCCGCAGGTACCGGACGCACTCGGCGCTCGCCCAGTTGTGAGGCATGTCTCCCCAGTCTTGCCCAAGCAGAGCGCGCTGCAGCGGCTGTTCCTCTCGCCAGCAATAAAGCGGCGACGCGTGATTCAGAAATCCGCGAAAAGCTTTCTCCGCCCACTGCGACAGCCCCGCCCACAAGTAAACATGCGCCGCGAACGACGCGTTGTAATTCCAGACGCTTTCATGCCACAGCCAACCAGTTTCCGCCGGGATGTCCTCCTGCGTGCAGGCCTGCAGCAACGCGATGTGACCCTTCACGATCGGATCACCTTTCTCGAACACCAGGCCCGGGAAGATCGCATGCGACAGCGCCCACTGCGCCGTTTGCGGACGCGGCCGGTTCCATGCCACCGGATCGCGCCACGCCTCGTCGTCGCGGGCAAGCATCGGCAGATATTCGAACCCGCCTTCATGCCGAACCATTTCCTTCTGCGCGGCTGCCAGGAAAGAGGCGCGCAACTCGTCGTAGAACGTCTGCGCAATGCTCAGCGAATTCATTTGTAGCCGCTTGGCCGCACCCGCCACTGCTTTCAGCCCCGCCAACGTCCAAACGGTGTTCGTGAACTCCGACCGCACGCCGCCGAGTCCGCCATCCGCGAATCCGGGCGCCAGCAATCCATAGCGACCGTTGGTACTGGTCCCGGCGCGCGCCAGGTCCCTCTGCTTCACCAGGAACTCAATCGCGCGTCGCACGTTGGGCTCAAGGTCCTTGAAGAATCGCCAGTCCTGCTTCAGCTCACATTGCCGGACGAGCGTGAACATCGCGATCGCCGTGTCCTTCCAGTGCTCTCCACCGCCCGCCGCCACCACCTGTCCCGATTCAACCTGCTTCGCCCACTCCGCGAGCAATCCATCGTCCGCTTCCTTGTCGTAACCCAGATAGCGCGCCGCTTCGAGCAGGAAATTTCCATCCACAATCCAAAGTCCGCGATACACCGTAGGACCAACCTGGAAAACCAGCCGGCCGTCTTTTTGTTCTCTGGCTTGCTGAATGTTGCGAGCGCAAGCCGTAAGAAACTCGCCCGACTTTCCCGGAAGACTCCAGACTGTCGCTCCAAATGGATTCCAATCCTTCCAGAACGCGCGCGCTTCCTCGATCAGCGCATCGGGATGCAGCAGTCCTTCCTGCAGTGCCTCAACCGCCTGCTCTTCCTGTGGGAAGCGCACGAAGTACTCGATGGGCTTGTCGGGTGTCGCTTCGCCGTGCGGAAGAAAGAGGGTGTAGCCAGCCTCCTCCCAGAAGGTCGCAAAATCTCCCGCCGGGCCCAGCTTGGCGGTGATCAGGAACGGAACACTCGTATTTGCATCGCCCACGACAATCGTCGGTGGCCCCGTAAATTGCTTCATCGAACTGCAGGTCCGAATGTGCAATCGCGGAACGGCAGCGACCACGCCCTTCTTCGATCGAATCGAAAGCAGCACATTGTCGACTCGGCCTTCGCTCGCATGACGGCTAGCAAATGCTGTCAGCTCAAGCGTGGCTGTCGGGCGCTCGATCAGTGTATGAACAATCGGTACGTGCGGAGCCTCGATCCACTGGCGTACCACGCGATCATCTTGCATGCCCGCCAGCGAAAAACTGCATACGGTCGCAAAGTCCTCCATGCCGACCAGCAGGTTCCCTTTGACGAACCCATAGCGCAGCTCACCGCCCTGCCCTACGAGGGATTTCTTGGGATCATCGGGAAAGCAAATGGTCGCTTGTGATAAGCGAGGAGCGAAGCGGAAATCGATATCATCGCCCGCGGCTCCAGGCACCCTGCTCTTTGCCTCCAGGCTCTGACCCTCGAAGGTTGGCACTCCCCGCGCGCTTGCCGAAGCGCCCGCCACCAGCACTCCGCCCAGAAATCGTCTTCGATCAAATCCCGTCACCGGTCTCCTCAAAACGATCTCGGTCGGCTACCTGGCGAAACGCAGCTACTTCGGCACATCGAGAACCACAACCTGCGGCCGATACAGTTCGAGGGCATTCATGACCTTCGCGACGACATTGGAATTGCATGCGTAGGTCATCACGATGTTGCCATCTTCGAATTCCGTATGCTCCTTCGTCGCATAGCAGAACGTGTCTTTGTCGTAAATCGGATTCGACGGCTTCATCTCCGGAAATTCAAAGATGTCCTGGGGCTGCGACCAGGGCCCAATCGGGGAATCAGCGGTCCTTGCAATCACTCGTTTGCTGGGAAACTCAATACCGGGCGAGATCGCGACCCACTTCTTCGTGGATGGGTGATAGCGAACGCTCATTTCGCTGATGGCCTGATCGATCACATGCTGTGCATCGCCGTGTGGTAGTCCCGCGTTCCACTTTCCGTCTTTGCCGAGGTACTCCCAGCTCTTCTCCGGGCGGTCCATCTTCTTCGCGGGCACTCGCATAACAATCATGTAACCCTTGCCTTCGCCCTGTGACGCCTGGGTGTAGAACAGGACGAAGTCGCCATCGCGCACAATCGACGATCCGGGCCACAAATCTTTCTGTGTCAGGTCTTTGATTGAAATCTTCCATTGATCCGGCGAGGCAAGGGCATTCGAAACGGTCGCCCAGCGGGTTCCGGCGATTTCAAAGCCAAACGGATCCGTGGACCCGGATCCGGGCTTGTTCCGCACAATCATCAACGAAACATAAAGCTTGTCGCCGTCCAGATACCCATCCATCGGCCAGTACCACTCTTCATCCGTGCCTGTATCAAAGAACGAACGCGGCTTGGCACTCTTCTGGTTCTTCCAGAAATATTGAATGGTGCAAGACTTGTCGGACATACACGTGGTGACGCCTACGCTGTTGCGAACCATGGTGGTCCTGTTGCGATCCCTGTTGGCAACGTCGCCCGCGAACGTATCGCCAAAGAGCCACACGCTCTTCCCCTGCCCGATTGGAACTGAGTACGCATCGTCGGCCCCCAGCCACCCTTGCTCGTACGGAAAACTGAGACGCGCAGCAACGTTTTTCGCCGGAGCCGTCTGCTCGGGACGTGCTCCCATGACCAGAACCGCAACCGCAAGAGTCATCAGCACAACTGGCGCTTTGTAATTCATGACGTATGAGCCCCCAGGTCACCTCAAAACAACACTCACTCCTTCACCAACTTTTGCCGCACCAGGCTCAACACAGCCGGCAATCTCTTGTCCCAGTATTGCCAGTCGTGCACGCCGGGAAACTCGTGATACTCGTACCCAAATTTCCGCTGGCTCAGAATCGCGGCCAGCTTTCGATTCGGCTCTAGAAACGACTCGTCCTGATTGCCGCAATCGATATACAGATACGGCGTTGCCTTCACATCGGCTTTTTGAGCGAGCGCGAACAAATCGTTCTGCTGGCGCGTTTCGCTGCGCTCTGGTCCAAAGGCTTTGGCTAGGCTCGGCCGGAGATCTTCTCGCTCTTCCTCGAGTTCGAGAGAGGCGGCGTTGAATGCCCCGCTCAGGCTGGCAGCGACTTGGAACATCTCCGGATGCTTCAGCGCTTCTTTCACTGCCCCATATCCGCCCATGGAGAGCCCTGCGATAGCGCGGCCTTCGCGCCCATGGACAGTGCGCCAGCTTTGCTCGATTGCTTGAATGAGGTCCTGCATGACATAGGCTTCGAATTTTTCAGTCTCATCTGATATCGAGTCGACATACCACGAGTTTTGCCCGTCTGGCATCACGATGATGACCGGCAGAGTGTCCGCGTATTTCGTCAGCTTGGTCAGCGTCGACCAATTCGTCTCGTCACCCGCCCAACCGTGCAGCAAATACAGCACCGGATATCTTTTCGTTCCGTTGAAATATCCGGCCGGCAGCCAAACGCGATACTTCATCGCTCGACCAAGCGCCTGACTCTGGAAAGTTCGATCCTGCAGGCGGGACTTCGCGGATAGATTGCACCGTCGCTGGCACTTGGGCGAATAACTCCGTCTCACCACACGCAACCACCGCGACGATCAACACACAAACCAGCCGCCCGATCCGATGGCGGCAAACACCTGTACACTCTCTCCGCCGGCTCGATCCGCGCCAACCGACGATGCCCCAGGTTCGCGCCCGCTGTTTGGGCGCTAACCTGGGCTCGCGATGCAGTGCGTTCTTTCCCGGAGAATTCATCTCGTTCACATTCCCGCTCGCGAAAGTACAAGCACCGCTAGCACCAGCGTTCCGGCCCCTGCCATTTGTATGCGAAGAGGCGTTGTGCCCGTGTTCTTCCATTCACCGGTCACAATTCCGAGTACGCTGGCCGTAATGACGATCAGCGACATAAACAGCGGCCACCCGAGTACCGCTCCCAACTCGCCCAGCTTTCCACTCGCAACCCCATACATGATCGTGCTCGCGAACCAGAGCACCGCCATCAGCAATGCCAGCAGCCAGTACGCCCCCGTCCCTGGAAGAGAGAAATTGCCGGATGTTTTGTTCCTCTTCATGAGATAGGGACAATAGAAAAGGCTCGGAATCGCGCCAGCGACCATCAGCGGGAACCAAATCGAATTAATGCTCCACCCTGGACTGGCCCCTTCCGCTTCCGCTGCTCTGCTCAGCCCTCCGCCGAAAGCCACTCCGAAATTCATAGCCGCGGCGCACACTCCGCTCAACACGGCGCAGGCCAGCCCCGCCGAGAACGACATCTTGTGCTCTTCCACCGATCCCAGGGCGCGTTCTCGCATTCTTCCCGCGACCGCGCAAATCGAAACGCCCGCGACGACCAGCACCACGCCCGCAATCACCGTCAGTCCCGACGCCGTAAAAATCTTCTCCGGATGCAGGCGGATAAGCGGAATCAGGCTCCCCAGTGCCGCTGAAAGCCCAAGCACAATCGCAAACCCAAGCGCGATCCCAATCGCATTCACCGCCAGCCCAAACAAAACCTGTGCCACTCCCCAAGCCAGCCCGCACAAGGCGACCAGTACGATGACTTCCGCTCCCGCATTGGAGTAGACCGCTCCCAAGTTAGGAATCGTCAGATATGCCGTCAGTGCCGGCAGGATCAACAGCGCAAAGACCGTCCACACCGTCCAGGTGTTTTCCCAAGCCCACTTCTTGGTGAACTTCATGGGAAGCGTGAAGCTCGCGTTCATGACGCCTGCGACCACCAACAGCATCAGCCCTGCGGTAGCGTCGTGCATCGATTCCTCCCGGTAGAGTTCGATCGCGCCCTAGAAATCAGTGTCTACAATCCATCCCATCGCTCGGCGGAAATCAATTCTTCGCCTGCGGGACCAGCGTCTCCGTCTCCACACGAAGTGTCAGCCTCTGGAACGGCTGCACTACAACTTCGATGCCCCCGTCCCGGAGTTCCAGCGGCGACAGGTTGTCTTCCAGTTCCGTCGCCAGCCAGGCTCGCACGAATTTGAAGTACTTGCTCTTGATCTGCAGGTGCGAAGCCTGCCCCGCTGTTTCCTGCAGCCGCAGCACCGAGCCTTCCCCATCTTCTGCCATCTTCCATGTGGAGAGATTCACGTGCGGACCATCAATCTCGATCAAGCCAGCCTCAGCGAGTGGCAGTCGGGACTCACCCGGCGCCTGCGGAACTTGCGTTACTTCCAGCGGCGTCATCGCCTCGATGCCGAAGTGAGTCGACGCAGCCGGTTCGAGGGCCGGGCCGCTGGTCAGCATGTAGCGAAATGTGTAGTCGCCGCCCTGCCACGCTGGGAAATTCGTTCCCCAATAGTTGTTCATCAGCCAGGAAAAGATGGCGCTGCTTTTCGGCTTGAACTCCGCAGGCCAGTTGCCGCGCACGATGTCCCCGAAAGCCACCAGCGGTGCATCCACAGGAACGAGTGTCACTGCGGAGTTCGCACCTGCAACAGCCGCCCAGTGGCGCGCGACATACCATTCCCGGCTGCCTCCAGGCAGTTCGTCCTTTGCAGGATTCACCCAGCCGATCTGATTCCCGTAACTGAACGTCGCATTCGGGATATCCAACGGAAACGCGATGTAGGCCGACTCGCGGGTCAGCACTCGCTCTTTGTGCAGGTCGTATCGAAACTCGATTTTCTTCTCGCCGTCGAACAGTACGATCTCTGTCCGGATCTTGGGCGTGTTCGTGCAGGATGACGCAAGAACGATGACTGTCCCAAACGGAGCCTTCCGAATCTCGCGGACCTTGCCGTCGCTGGCCGCATGCACGGTGAGTGCCGGAGGATTCAGCCCCGCCCCGTAACGGTACAGACTGTTGTTCGGGATGTCGTCACCACCCGTGACATAGAGGTAGCTCCCAAACTTGTAGGAACTCGTCCGGTCGACCAGTTCCTTGTTCAGCTGCTTGTCGAAAATGCTTGCGATAGCCCCCGATCCGACATCAATCGTGACGCGGTAGTACTGATTCTCGACAACATCCGTGTTTGTTGCCGCGCTTGGTTCGGCCGAAGCGTCCTTAGCCTCGAGCGAGTACATTTTGTATCCCATTGCCGGGACATCTTTCGCCTCAAAGCGCACGCGCCGGTAACCGGATCCGAACCCCGGCAACACAATCCCCTTTCCGGTGAACAACACATCGAACGGAACAGTCTGCTTCGTAGCGTTATCGACGATCCGCGTCCCGTTCGCCAGGTCGAGCTCAACCATTCCGTCACGTTTCCAGCTCAGCGAATTGAGCACCGCCACCGAATTGTGCGAAGGGGATAGCAATCCCGTAAGCTGAGCCGCGCTCCGCTGCAGCGACTCGTCGATCTGGCGCTTCGCTTCCACCACGCGCGCTCGCTTGAACTGAATCTGGTCTTCGCTCTGTTGATGCTCAGGCTGCGACGTCGCCCCGACGTAGGTCCAGGTATGTTCGTCGTAGGTCAGCTCATTTAGCCAAGCCGAACTCAGCAACGACATATCCGGACGCAGTTCCGGCGAGAGCAGCGCCGGCAACACCGAGAATTTCTCCGCGCTCAAGATGCGCTCCTGATTCTCTCGATGGATCGCCGTGAACTTCGCATCCGATCCATACCCGTCTTCCCAGTAAGGACCGAAGTCTCCGCGAAAAACGGGAAACTTCCCGTCAGCTTCCTTTTCAATCTGCCGCATCGCCGATTCGATCGTGGCAAACTCCATATGCGGAAACGCGTATTCCGCATTCCACGCAGCAGGCAATTCAGCCTGCTCTTTCGCCAGCGGCGTGTTTTCGAGTTGCGAACCGAAGATCAGCGCACTGTTCGCCAGGTAATCCGGACGCATGTAAGCCTGCAGAAAAACCGGAAGCGCATCCCGCACGGATTCCATCCGCCACGGACTTCCGAACAGCGTGTGCATCTGCAGATAAGCCCGCGAATACCACATCAGTACGCGCCCCCCGTCCGGACCCTCCCAGTAGAAGGGCGACTTCTGGTTCCACCGTCCCAGCAACATCACTGGCGCCCGCCAACTGTTGCTCGCGCCCACGAAGTACTTGATCCCCGCATCGTGCAGAACGGAAGCGAACGCCCACGTGTAAGACGGAACATCCACCGTCTGGGCGGCTTGCGGTTTCGGCAGGCCGTACTGGAGAGCCAACTGGTGCGCGGGATAGAATGTCCGGATCAGCCCTTCCAGCGAAGCGTTCCCCGTATGCTGGTTCGCAAATTCCGGCGGAATCACCACCGCGCCCTTCCGAACGTGGTTGAGAAACTTCTCCTGCGCCTCTTTGGACCGGCCCGCCAGATATTGACTCGCGACCCACGATCCATCTAGCGTCCAACGGAACTCGGGCCGCTTCTGCATGATGCTAATGGCGTCGTCCACCGACTGCGAGTGCAACTCCGCCACTTTGGCGGCGTAGTCGGTGAAGCCAATGTCCAGATGCTCATGCGGCACGATCAGTACGTTCCACTTCTTCGCCGGGCTGAGTTTTGCCTGAATTGTGCGCGGCTTGCCGGAGCCAGATAGCGTCAGTGTCACCGGCAAATCTCCAGACCACTCCGGGATCGAGAACGCAACCTTCTTCTCTCCAAACTGTTCGCCCTCATCAGCCGGCAACTCCTTCCGGAAATGCTTTCCGGCGATCGCGAGCTCCAATTCACCCTTTGAGGGCACGGAGGAAAACGACGTGAAGACATCCACTACTTCGTGCAGCCCGTCCGCAGACTTCCGATAGAAAATCGTAGGCTCGATCCTGGCCGTGAAAGCATCCGGATCGTACCGCCCAGTAGGATCGTTCGACATCTCCAACGCGTCGTACATCAGCCCCGTATGTCCCGGAGCGATCGCCCCCAATGACGTCTGCTTCTCCGCCGGATCATCCAACGCCGTCAACACAATCGTGTTCTCGCCGGCCTTCATCCATTGCGCCGGAATCTCTACGACCTTGCTGTGGATTGAAGTCTGCGGAACGAACGTGCCTTCCCAGTCGCCCGCCGAGTACTCCAGCTTCGGATGGAAATAGAAAAGACCGGCGTGTCCGTTCACGTCCACGCGCAAGATGCGAAAGCCTGGGTGTCTCATACAGCACTGCGAGTTTGAGGCGATACAATCCCTTGGGCGGCTCTGCCAGATCGAATCGAATGGTGAACGGATGAAGTCTTCCACCCGTCATCCCATTGGCAGGCCCAGGCTGGAAGCGTAGCCAGTCATGGTCGCCGCTTTTGCCGACGACATACACTGGATCGCTCTTCGGGTCCGCATAGTCGATGTCCTGACTGCGAAATTCGCCCGAGGATGCGTTGAACGTGCCGATCCTCCAGAGCGCGTGGCCTTCCGCCTGTCCTTGCGCATGAAGGCTCAACAATGAAAGCAGGCTAGAGGCAGCCATCATCCGCAGGATGAATTTCAGTCGCATAGCTATCTGACGTCGCCTAAGCTCGGGTTCGCACGTAAGCCTTGATCGTCGCGCACTGCTTCCCTGCTGACGGACCATGGGGACGAATCGTGTAACACCCCACCGCCGCCGGAACGATGAACGTCTCGGCAAAGTGCACAATGAAGGGCGCGAACGATCCGTTGGTACTCTCAACGATCGCCTCTTCCCCCTCGCAGAGATTCAGCACATTCACACCGCCGTTCGTGCAGTGCGAAACAGTTCCCGTAAACCAGTGCCGCCGGGTTTCAATGAACTCGCGCTCGTGCAGCCCCGTGCGTTCTTCTTTCCATCCGTCTCCAGAGCCGACCGCAACCACGGCGTTCACCAACTGTTTCTGCACCCAGTCGGTCGTCCGATCCCATTGAATATTCCGTATGCCGTGTTCCAAATGAATGGGCCGCGGCAACCCATCCATTCCCATCCGCCCCCAATCCCACATCTTGAACGTAAAAATGTAGGGGGTGGCGCTGATCTCGAGCACCATGCTGTTTTTCCCTGAGCAATGCGGCGTTCCGGCTGGGATCAGGAAGTGATCGTGCTTGCGCGCCCGGAATTTATTCACATACCTGTCCGCATCGAACTCCAGACTGCCCCACTGCGCTTCCCGCAAGTCAGAAATCATCTGTCCGCGATCGATGTTCTCCTTGAGCCCGAGGTACACGCACCCATCTTCCTTCGCATCCAGCATGTAGTAGCTTTCATCCTGCGTGTACGCCATCCCGAACTGTTCCTGGATGTACTCCGTCAGCGGATGCACTTGGAACGACAAGTTCCCGCCATCCATGGTGTCCAGAAAGTCAAAACGGATCGGAAACTCCGTTCCAAAACGCGCGTGGACCGCGTCCCCCAAAAGCTCTCTCGGATGCTGGAATACCAGATCGATCGACGGAATCTCAACCGCCACATCGCCAAATCCCAGAAGCAGGCTGTTTTCCTCCGGAACGCAATCGAAACACCAGGCGTAGTTCTCAGCATCCCGGGGCAGATCGCAGACCTCCCTCATCCACTGCCCGCCCCACGGACCCGGATCGAAGAAGGGCACAACGCGAAACGGTTGGCGGGCGGCCGTCTGCAGGCCGCGCAGCAGGTCTCGCCCAGAAATCATCTTCGGATTCTTGCGGTCGTTTGTGTCGAGCAGGAAATCGATTTGCGCCAGCAGCGACTTCTTCAGTCGATCAGCCGCGCGCCAGTCCACAAAGAAGGCACGCTTGTATTTCAGCGCCGGGCGCTCGCCCGTGTTCTTCAATCCGAGGTTCGCGATCTCTCCCGCCCGCTGCCTCTGCTGTATCTCCCAGCGGGCCATGTCGCAATAGACCAGCAAGTCCCAACGCTCCGCGATCACCGAAGCACCCACCCCGGTCACCAGCGTCAACCCATTCGCCTGCTTGACGGCTTCCCTTTTCTTGCAGACCTTTCGCTCATCCAGGAAATCCGCAATCACATAGTGATTCATGAATCCGAAAACCGGGTCATCTCCCAGATCGTGCTCACACAACGAAAGTATTTCGCTCTCCGGCCGCAGGCATTCGTTCGCGCGTATCACGGTCGAGGGTCTGAGCCCCGCAATCAATTCCTGTTCGACCTCTGACTCGAAACATCCTGGATAGCATTCGACGCACACTACGAACTTCCCGGCGCGCGACTGGGACTTCAGGCCCTCCACGATCGCCTTCCATCCCACGCCGCAATCCGCGCGCGAACTCGACACCCTCACTACCGGATACTTGTCGTAGTTCGATTTCCGACGTTCTGACATTTACCCTCTGGGTTGACTACGGCAGCGGAACCGGAGGCCGCGGCCGTTCACAAGTAAAATCGAGAATGGGGTTCAACAGGAGACTACGCCGATGGGCCCATCGATCTCCCGTGCGCTCGTGCGCTTGGGTCGGCGCATCCTTCTTATATGGCCACGTTTGACAAGCAGGACGGGAGGGGACAAGTTCAATCATCCGTACGGAAGACTAGCAGCAGAATTTTGACTTTTCCAGTTAAAAGTTCATAAAAATGGTCGTTTTAAGATCAATCGGTCATAAAATGGGAAGTGACGAGATCGCAGACCCTGCGTCCAACGTCCGCCTCTCATGACGCTCGCATCATTACTCCGCGACGACACAAACGAGCGGGATCATGCGATAGACTCTCTAACCTGTTTAACATGTCTGCTTCGCGAAATCGCGGGAACCCCAATCCCCTCGTGACCGACGATAACGCCCAAGCCGCTCGAGGCAACAAGCAGGAGACGCGGCTTACCGCGATTCTCGGGATGCTGCAGCAGACCGGAACCGTCTCCGTCGACGACCTTCGCACCAGCCTCGATGTTTCTGTGGTTACGATTCGACGGGATCTCGGGATCCTCGAGGAGCGCGGGTTGCTGCGCCGCACTCACGGTGGCGCCGAACCAATCGAGCCGCTCTTCTACGAACCCTTCCGCAACGACCGCTCATTCCAGGCCCAGGTGTCCCGTTTCGCTGCCGAAAAGCGCCGGATCGGACGGGCCGCCGCGGCACTGATCAAGCCCGGCGAGACGATCGCACTGACCCCCGGCACGACCACTACGGAAGTCATTCGCGGAATTCCCCACAACCACAACATCACAGTGGTGACCAACACCGTGAACATTGCCATGGAATTGTCGAAGCGTAAGGACATCAGCGTCTTCGTAACCGGCGGCTACTTGCGCGGCGACTGGTTCTCGCTCGTTGGCCCAACTGCCATGCACGCCCTCGATCAACTGGTGGTCAACGTGTTATTCATCGGCGCCGACGGCCTCGACGCCGCCTGGGGAGCCACCTGCTTCAACAACGACGAAGCCGCCCTCAACGGCACCATGGTCAAACACTCCCAGCGCAAGGTCGCCGTCGCCGACCACAGCAAGTTCGGCGTAGTCGCCGGATGGCGCATCTGCCAGTCGAGCGATTTAAATGTCCTGATCACCGACACCGGTGCAACCGATGAAGCGATCGCCCCATTTGAAAAACTGGGAATCGAAGTTCTCAGAGTGTGAACTTCCAACGGTTCTTCAAGCACCCCTCAAAAGCAATGTCATCCTGAGCGAAGCGAAGGACCCATGCACTCTTCCGCGTGGAACAACGTCATCGCGCGCTTCAGGAATTCAGCAGAACGCGTAAGCCCCAGCCGGGTTACGAACAAAGATCGCATCCACGTCCACAGCTGACAAGCCCGCTGCCCGCAGCCGCGGCACAAACTCAGTCAACAAAAATCTCAGTCCGGGCCCCCCGCCATACGATCTCCAATACTTCCGCCGAGCAGTGTCCATCCCAAGCACGATCTGCCCGACGAATCCTGCCTCAACCATCGCAATCACGATGTCGAGCGTCGGATTTCTTTCCCCCGCCGGCCAGCGAAATGCCGAATCGTATTCCAGCAGAACGCCAGTAGACAAAATTTCCTTGTGATAACCGGCATCGGGCTTTCGATCCGTGTGCGACAAAACCACGTGCCCCAGATTTGTGCCCAGATCGCGAAAGACTTGCACCTGCTCAAGCGCTCCCTCGCCTTGTTCCGTATGGGTAAGAATTGGTGCCCCGGTACGCCGATGTGCAATCACGGCCGATTCAAGGATCTTCCGCTCATGCGGCGTCGGCTCTTTTCCGCTAGTCGCCACCTTGATCAAACCAGCCCGGCACTCAGTTCGTCTAACAGAAGGCCCGCTATAGTCACGCGCATCAATCCCCTCTTCAATCTCCGCAACAAAGAGATCAGCAATCTCCTTTGCGCTCAGGTGCTCGCCCCAGTGTCCCGGCGGATAATACTTCTGCAAATGCAGTCCCGTCGGACAAACAATGTACGTCCCGGTGCGCGTCGCAATGTCCGCCAGCTTGACGGCATTTCGTCCGCCGCCACACGGCATCGAGTCCACCAGCGTTTTTCCTCCCGCCGCCCGAAACTCCAGCACGTCCGCACATGCCAGGTCCACGGAATCCAGCAAGAAATCCGGATAGCGAAACGTTGTGAAGCTCGGATCAATAATGATGTGCTCGTGTGCGTAGCAGACACCCAAGTCTGCCGCGTCTACATCGCCTGTCACCGTCCTGACAAATGCCATTCCTACTCCACCGCCAAAATCGCGCCCTGCTGCCGAAGTTTCTCCTGCAACGCGGCCGCTTTCAGCTCGTGTGGTGAACGTTTCTCTGCGACGCACAATCCCATCGCCGTTCCGGCCGCCTGCCCCATCGCCATGCATTGCGCCATCGAGCGTACGCTGGCATGCGCGTCATGCGTGGCCGAAAAACATCTTCCGGCCACCAGCACGTTATCGAGTTGCAATGGAATCAGCGCTCGAAACGGAATGCCTACGCAACTGCCGTCCGGCAGATACACCCACTTGGTATCGCTCCCAGCGTGATGCTCTTCAATCGGCGCACCACACAACCCGATCTGATCATCAAACTGCCGCGCCTTGAGAACATCTTCCCGGGTCATGCGATATTCGCCCTGCACGCGCCGGCTCTCGCGTACGCCAATCTGCGTCCCGAAACTCACCAGTTCCGCTTTGGAGTAGCCCGCGATCTGCTCCTTCAGAAAACGCAAATACTCCAGCGCCTGTCTTCGTCCTTCAATCTCCGCCCGAGTCAAGAACTCGGGGTCGCAAGCATTCTGGAATTTACCTTTCACCGACGAAAACGATTGAACCCGCGTCATGTTCGTTGCCATCACCCCCGGAATGGGAGTTCCGTGATCGCTGCCCTCACGCCGCGGCAAGTCGTATCGTCCCGAGCCCGCAGCTTCCGCCATCTTCTCGTGAAATTCTTTCTTAGAGATCGCTTTGCGCGCCGCCGTGTCCACGTTGGCAACTTTGAAAGTTGTCGTCAGCATCTGTGCGGGCTCATGCTGGCCAGCAAGTTCGCACGGCGCTCCGGCGAAATAGCAGATATCCGCGTCCCCGGTGGCATCCACAAAATAGTCCGCTTCGAGCTTTCGCAATCCCTGTTTGGTAGCGATCGTGATCGATCGGACTCTGCCTCCCGCTTCCGCAGCCTCCTGTATCCAGGCATGCAGCAGAATCTGCGCACCCGATTGCAAGACCAACTGTTCCCAAACAATCTTCAGATGCTCGGAGTTGTACGTGACGCCCGTGCCCGCTCCGTAGGTATTCGGCCGTTCGAAGCACGCTCCCATCTTCCGGAGTTCCGCCACCACGTCGTCGCCGATGCCGCCCACCACTTTCAGCGATCGCGTCCCCGGCGTATAGAAACCGTAGAACGTATCCAGCACGCCCGTGCTCGTTCCCCCAAGAAATCCGTATCGCTCTACCAGCAGAGTTCGCGCCCCCGCACGTGCCGCTGCTATCGCAGCCGTCGATCCAGCGGAACCGGATCCGGCCACAATCACGTCGAATCTCTGGTTGATTGACTCTCCGCCCAACGTCAGCAGCTCCACAACACGGTCGATTGTGCCAATTTAGTTCATTTTAATGAGCGTTATGCCAATTTAAGAACAAAAATGCTACGGAACACTCTAATATCCGTGTATCCTAGCTCGTTCTCAATGAAGACATCAGACCAGCCCCCCGTCGATGGCACCGCAGCCCTCCAGTATCACGACGCTGCTACCGATGCTCTGCAGAAACTGAAATCCTCCCAGCTAACTCAGATCATCTCGGCTTCAAAAGTCTGCGCCGACTCCATTGTGCAAGGCGGCCTCGTATTCCTTTTCGGCAGCGGTCACTCGCGCATGATGGTCGACGAGATGACTCCGCGTCAGGGTTGCTTCGTCGGATTCTATCCCCTCGTCGAACTCTCGGTCTCAAACTATTCCGCCATCATCGGACCGAACGGATTGCGCGCCCCGCTCCACCTAGAAAAGTACGAAGGCTACGCCGAAGAGATCCTGAAAGGCTTTCGCTTCGGCCGGAAAGACGCATTCATCATCATCTCCACGAGCGGGATCCGTCCGGTCGTCGTCGAGATGGCCCTAGGCGCAAAACGTCACCGGCTTCCAGTGATCGCGATCGTCTCGCGAACTCATTGCGTGGATGCCAAGCCCGCCCATTCCTCCGGCAAGAAACTCATCGACATCGCCGACGTCGTCATCGACAATCAAAGTCCCGTGGGAGACTGTGCCGTCGCCCTCGAGGGCCTCGACTGGTACACCGGCCCGCTCTCGACCGTCACGGGCGCCGTCATCATCAACATGATTCGCTGCGAAACAGCCCGCATGCTCGTCTCCCGCGGCCACAAACCGGTCATGCTTCCCAGCCATCAATTCGTCAGCAACGTCGCCGCGGAAGATCAATTGGAAGATTTCTACGAAGCCTATCGCCAAAGCCTTCGTCATCTCTACGAGTGAGCGAGGATCATGCCTCGGGTACTGCTGATCACCGGATCGTCGGGCATAGCGGCCGCCACCGCCAAAATTGCGACCGACGCCGGCGACTCAGTATTCCTGATCGGCAACGATCGCGAACAGTGCGAAGCCCTGTCCTCGCAACTGCCCCGTTCCGCATATTTCGTGGCCGATGTGTCTGATGAGACGGCCGTAGGCAAGGCCGTCGCCGACTGCGCGACCCGCATGGGCACCATCGACGCCGCCTTCAATGTTGCCGGACTAAGCGGGCGCCGACTGGGAGACGGCCCGCTGCACGAGTGCTCCACCGAAGCGTGGAACAAGTTGATGGAAGTCCATGCCACGGGAACGTTCTTCGTCTGCCGCGAAGTCGTCCGCCACTGGATGTCGAAGAAACGCCCGGGAACAATCCTCAACATGAGCAGCGTCCTCGCCCGCTTCCCCGAGCCCGAGCACTTCGCAACCGTCGCCTACGCCGCCAGCAAAGGCGCGATCGAATCCATGACGTTATCCGCGGCGTCGTACTACGCCCCACACAAGATTCGCTTGAACGTGATTGCGCCCGGGCTCGTCCGAACCTCGATGAGCGCCCGAGCTCAATCAGACGCGAGCATCCTCGAATACATGAAGCACAAGCAACCGCTCAAGGGAGACCTCACCGATGCCGAGGAAGTCGCCCGCATCGCCCACTTCCTGCTGAGCGACCAGTCTTTCCCCATGACGGGCGAGGTCATTCGCGCCGACGCGGGCTGGGCAGTCACGGGTTAGTCGAGGTGGACGTGAAAAACGATATCGCCGAATCGCCATCAAGCATCGGACTCAACCCGTCTCGCCGCTCATTCCTGAAAGCGACACTGGCCACCACGGCGCTCTCCGCCGTCCCGGTGCGGTTCGAAGACGAACCACCACGCAAGAGCTTGCCGCCGATTCCAACCGTTGCCGATCTGGCGGGCGATCGTTTCACCCACCGCATGCGCGATCTCTACAGCAACCAGACCGCGCAAAACGAACTCGGCTACGCGCAGGCGGCGAAGTCCGTAGCCGGAATCACGGCCATCGGCATCCCCCCATTCGGCTGTTGCGGCGTGCCCGACACTCCCTGGAGCCCGGGATTCCTGCTTACCTGTGAAATCTTCCTGAACGGCCGCATCCTCATCTCGTATCCCGACGGCGACAAAGTCACATACCAGTGGTTCCCGCATCGCATTCTCCGTGAAACTTCCACGGACGGTCTCCAGTTCACCAGCTGAGATGTTCATGCCGGCAAAACACCGTGCCGTCGCCCAAATCATCCGTATCAAGAATCTGAAGACCGCGAGCCGCAAAATCTCGCTAGGTTTCGACATGCGCGCCGGCGTCGCGAAAAAACCAGGTCCGTGGTTCACCAACTCTCCCGGAGAGGCCGACAATCAAATCGAATTCAACGCCGATCGCGGATGCCTGGTCTTCGAAGCGCGTCACTCGCAAGCAGTATCAGTGCAGGGCATAAGCCCAAAGCCCGATCGCGCTGCCGACGCTCGCATGCTGATATTCGAATTGACGCTCGGCCCCGGCGAGACGAAAGAACTCCACTACGTCAACGCCATCGATCAGGATCGGCAGAGCGCACTGGCAACTTACGACGCTCTGCAATCCGATCTCCGCAAAGTCGCGCACGACCACGAGCAGTCCTTCAACAGCCTCATCCGGTCTGCCTTCACGCCAGGCAACTCCGAGTTCTCCGGCCATCTGCCCCAGCTCGAAACCAACGACGAAGCCCTGTGGAACCTCTACCACGCGGGTTTCAAGAATCTTCTCTTCGCCCGCCGCGCCTCCCCAGACTCCGCCTACGGCACCACCTACCTGACGCTCGGCGGACGCGTAATTCAGACTCTAAGTTTCCCCTGGGACACGTCGCTCACATCGCTCTCCCTCGCGCTTCTCGATCCTGACGCCCTCCGCCGTCTCGTCGAAGCTTGGTTCGTCGCCGACATGCATCAGCATCTCGCGACCGACTACCTGACCGGTCAGCCCATGGGCCCGTGGTACGCCGTAAACGACATGGCCATCGTTCGCTGCGCGCAAAATTACCTGTGCGTCACCGGA
Source organism: uncultured Acidobacteriota bacterium (assembly GCA_963745435.1). Lineage (GTDB taxonomy): Bacteria > Acidobacteriota > Terriglobia > Terriglobales > Acidobacteriaceae > Gp1-AA133. Next base: position 85,767 of record CAVUXK010000025.1, read on the forward strand.
GATTTCGCGTGGCTCGACAAGCGCATCGGCGATAAGACCGCACTCGATCATCTGATCTACCACGCAACCTACTGGAAGGAACTCGACAAGACCTCCCACGGCCTCGGCGACTACGGCAAACTCGAAAATAATCTGGAGGTCGTCAGCACCTACCTTCACGAATCCGCGGGAATGAACGCCGGCAACGTTTCCGCGATGCGCTTCGTCGCGGAATTAGTTGAACGCCGCGGAGACTCCTCGCGATCCTCGCAATTGCGCTCCGAAGCGAAAGACCTCGCGCAGCGCATCAATCAAAAGCTCTACGTTGCCGGCAAAGGCTACTGGCAATGCGGATATCCCGACGGCTCCTTCGTCGAAGTCCGTCACTGTTACGACTTCCTCTCCGTGCTCGACAACATGCCCGGCGACCTGAGCCCCGCGCAAAAACAGGAGATGGACAATTTCTTCTGGCGCGAACTCCATAGCGACTACTGGATGCGCGCGCTTTCTCCCAACGACGTTGACGCCACCTGGAACATTCGCCCGGACCACAGTTGGTTAGGCGCGTACTGCGCATGGCCACCCATGACAGCCAAGGGCCTGTATAAAACCGGGCCATCCGCACGCGTGGCAGCCTGGCTGAAGAACGTCGCGAAGGCTGGCAATCAGGGCCCGATCGGCCAGGCCCATTTCGTGGAGTCCTTTTTCCCGCTGGAAGGCGGCGCCGCGTACAAGTGTCCCTACGATCTTCCGTACATGAATGACTGGTGCTGCATAGCCGGCGGAGCTTTCACAGACCTGGTCATCGACTCGATCTTCGGCGCGGACCTCAGCATGGCCAACGGCGTCCGCGTCAATTCAAAGCTCACCGACTTCGATCCAAACGCTCAACTGCGCAACCTGCGCCACCAGGGCAAGAACTACAACGTATCTGCGAAAGGCGCCACCATTGCTAGCTGACGATACGCCAATACATATGGAGAACTTCGAATGAAGGCACTGGCCATCGATTTCGGCGGCACCCACGCGACCCTCGGCGTCATCGAAGACCGCACCATCCTCGCCGCTGAAACGATCGACACCGATCGCGCCAAGAGCCTCGCTGCCGTTCTCCCTCGCATCGCCGAAACGTTTCGATCTCTACTGCAGCGTCTGTCCCTCCAAGTCAACGACTGCGCTGGAGTTGGAGTGGGGTTCGCAGCGATTGTAGATTCGCGCACCGGTCGCGTTTTGGCCACAAACGACAAATATCCTGACTCAAAGGAAATCGACATTCCCGCGTGGAGCAAGCAAGCGCTAGGCCTCCCTCTGCGCATTGAAAACGACGCGCGCATGGCGCTACTCGGAGAGTTCTATGCAGGCGCAGCGCGCGATTTCACCGAAGTCGTCATGATGACGCTCGGCACGGGGATCGGCGGCGTCGCCATGATCGAGGGCAAACTCCTGCGCGGCAAGCATGCCCAGGCCGGATGTCTCGGTGGACACATTCCGGTTCTGTTCACGGGCCGCGCCTGCAACTGCGGCGCAATCGGATGCGCAGAAGCGGAAGCCGGAGGCTGGGCTCTCCCCTACGTTGTGCGCGAGTGGCCAGGAATTTCTGCGAGCGCCTTAGCGAAGCACAAAGAAGTCGGCTTCAAGGAGCTTTTCGAAGAAGCCGCGCGCGGCGACGCCGTCGCCAAAGCCATTCGAGACCGTTGCCTGAACATCTGGGCAGTCGACGCGGTCGGCCTCGTGCACGCGTACGACCCGGAAATCATCGTCATCGGCGGAGGCGTCATGCAAAGCGCCGACGTGATCATCCCCTACGTCGAAGCATACGTGCAAAAACATTCCTGGACGCCGTGGGGCAAAGTTCAGGTGCGGGCCGCCAAACTCGGGAATAATGCCGCGTTGCTCGGAGCTGTTCCGTTGCTTTCAGAAAACTAGGAACTCGCGAATGGTGGATCCAAAACCTCAAGTCCCGATCGATCGCTTCGAGATTTTTGCCGAAGGACTCGATCACCCCGAAGGCCTTGCCTTCGATGCCGACGGAAATCTCTGGGCGGGTGGCGAGCTTGGACAGATCTATCGCATCAATCCCAAGGGAAAAGTCCGCACCGTCACCACCGTCGGCGGCTTCAATCTCGGTCTCACATTCTCAGAACGTCAACAACTCTACGTCTGCAACTTCAAGCTTGGAGCTTTGTTGCAACTCGATCGCTCCGGAAAAGTTCTGCGCACCTGGGAACGCGCTGGCCGATACCGTTTGCGGAACCCCAACTTCTCTGTCTTCGATCGCGAAGGCAATCTTTACTTCAGCGATTCCGGAGCATGGAGGAAAGACGATGGCTTTCTCTTTGTCCTTCGCCCCAACGGCAAAATCGAAGAACTCCTGCGCGGCTTGTCTTTTCCGAACGGCCTTTCGCTGAGCGCCGACGAGCGAACTCTGTACGTCGTGCAGACCACCCGCGACAACGTGCTGGCCGTTCCAATTGTCACTCCCGCGAAAATCGGCGAGCCTCACATCTACGCCCACTCACTACACACTATCCCAGACGGCGCCGCCCTCGACGCAGACGGCAATCTCTACGTCACCTGCTATGCCTCGCACAATGTCTATCGTGTTTCGCCCAGCGGCGAAGTGAGTCTGTTCGCTGCCGATCACGATGCCACGATGATCGCCGGCCCGACCAATGCCGCCTTCGGAGGCGATCGCTTCGACCTGCTCTATTTCGCAAATCTCAGCCGATGGCATATCTGTCGCGTGCCCGCCGGCGTAAAGGGGCAACCGCTCGCCAATCAGCGCTGACTGCCTCGGAGACTCTATGAAGATCACCGACGTTCGCTGGACCCCCGCCTTCATCCCGATCGAAGCCCCGCTGCGCTACGCATTCGGCTCCCACCCCGGCTTCTCGCGCATCATCATTGAGGTCGACACCGACGAAGGCATCACCGGCCTGGGCGAGTGCTATGGAGGTGCCAGCCGTCAGGGTCAACTCGCCGAAATGAAGCCGCTTCTGATCGGAGAAGACCCCATGAACATGGAGCGTATCCGGTGGAAGCTCGGCGCCCCCAGCGCGCTCAAGCTCTTCGGCCATGTGCTCGGATTCGCAGGCCTTGAGTTCGCCATCCTCGACATTCAGGGAAAGGCACTGAACAAAAGCGTTTGCGCCCTGCTCGGAGGCAAGGTACGTGACGAGGTACAGTTCTCCGCCTACCTCTTCTATCGGTATGCGAACGCAGCCGGCACGGGAGAAGTCTCCAACGCCGAGCAAATGGTGAAGTTCGCGAAAGACCTGGTTTCGCAGTACGGCTTCACGACGCTGAAGTACAAGAACGGTGTGTTGCCTCCCGACGAAGAAATCGATACCTTCATCGCACTGCGCAAGGCATTCCCGAAACATCGCATCCGCCTCGACCCCAACGCCGCCTGGACGATCACCACCGCCATCCACGTCGCTCGCCGCCTCCACGACTACGATATGGAATATCTCGAAGACCCGGTCTGGGGACTTCGCGCCATGCAACGTGTCAATCAGAAGGCTCCCTGGGTCACGCTCGCCTCCAACATGTCGGTCTTCGCTTTCGAAGATCTCGCCCCAGCCGTGATGGGCGATGTCCTGGACGTCGTCCTGCTCGACCCGCACTGGTACGGTGGAATTCATCGCGCCAAACTTGCCGGGCAGATCTGCGATACGATGGGCGTCGATGCCGGCATGCACAGCGGCGCCGAGTTCGGGATTTCGCAGGCCGCGATGCTCCATCTAGCAGCAAGTCTTCCGAACCTTGTCCTCGCTCCCGACTCGCACTACCACCACCTCACCGACGACATCATCGAAGGTGGCAAAATGAAGTACAAGAACGGAGCCATGTCGGTCCCCACCGGACCCGGCCTGGGTGTATCGCTCGATCGCGATAAACTCGCACGTTACCACGAACTCTCCAAGCGTCAGGAAATGGGCTCGTGGATTGAGGATCCCAGAAAGCCCGGCGCCATCACCATGCAGCCAAAATGGTGATTGACTCGGAAAGATTCACTCGCAGGTCCATCTCATGAATCTCGAACTGAAAGACAAAGTCGCCATCGTGACTGGCGGCGCGATGGGCATCGGCGAAGCCACCTCCCGCGAACTCGCCGCACAAGGTGCCACCGTCGCCATCCTCGACGTAAATGCCGAAGCGGCCACTCGTACGGCCGCCGACATCGCCAAGAACGGGACCCGCTGCGATTTCTTTCCATGTGACGTCAGCAAATCTGCAGACGCTGAATCCGCCGTCCAGGCCGTTGTCTCGAAATACTGTGCGATCGACATCCTCATCAGCAACGCCGGCATTCAGGACTACGGCGACGTGGTCACCACCACCGAAGCGGCATGGGATCGGTTGATGGGGATCAACCTGAAAGGCTGCTTCCTCATCTCCAAATTCGCCGTGCCCCACCTGCTCAAGCGTGGTAATGCGGCTATCGTCGTCGTCGGCTCCGTGCAGAGCATGACCGCCATCGCCAACTCCGCCGCCTACGTCGCCGCCAAGCACGGTCTTCTGGGCCTCGTCCGTGCCATGGCCCTCGACTACGCGCAAAAAGGCATTCGCGTGAATTGTGTCTGCCCCGGTGCGGTGGATACACCCATGCTGCGTTGGGCCGTAAATCTGGATCCCAATCCTGAAAAAGTTCTGCAGGCCTGCGACCGCATTCACGCCATGGGCAGGATGGGGCAACCCCAGGAGGTCGCGAAGGCAATCGCCTTCCTGGCTTCTCCCAGTGCGTCGTTCATCACAGGCGCCGCACTCCTCGTAGATGGCGGCATGCTCGTTCCCTCGGGTGGCATGGGATTTCAGGAAACGGGCACCGGCTCGGTGACGCACAAGTGAAACTCGAAAACCAGGTAGCCATCATCACCGGTGCCGCCGCCGGCATCGGCGCCGCCACGGCTAAACTCTTCTGCAAAGAAGGCGCGAAAGTCGTTGCCGTCGATATCGACCATGCCACTCTCGCCAGCACCGTCGCCGCCATAACAAAAGAAGGTGGCGCCTGCATGGGCCTGACGGCCGACGTCAGCAAATCCAAAGATGTTCGTAACGTAGTCGACTCCAGCCTCGAAAAGCACCAGCGCATCGACATCCTCTTCAATAACGCCGGCATCGTCCCCGTCGGCACGATCGATGCCACCACCGAAGACGATTGGGATCGCGCCATGGCCATCAATCTCCGAAGTATGTACCTGTTCTCGCACGCGGTAATCCCCATCTTCAAAAAGCAGAAGGCCGGAGTGATCCTGAACACGGCCTCCGCGACGGCGCTCCGCGTTGTCCCCGACCGCGCCTGCTACACTGCGACCAAAGGAGCAGTTCTCGCTCTCACCCGTTCCATGGCGCTAGATCACGTGCGCGACAACATTCGCGTCAACTGCCTGTGCCCCGGCACCATCGACACACCTTCGCTCGCTCAGCGCCTCGAGGCCTTTCCCGACGCCGACGCTGCTCGCAAGAATTTCATCGCTCGCCAGCCCATGGGACGCTTCGGCACGCCCGAAGAAATCGCCGAAGCCGCGCTGTACCTGGTATCCCCGCAAGCGGCCTTCGTGACCGGAATCGCTTTCCCGATCGACGGAGGCTTCTCCCTCTAAAATGCCGCCCTGCGAATGCCAGCCCGTTACCTGGAAAAATCGCAGCGCCCACCGTCTCTCCAACGGTGTCATCGAACTCACCATCCTCCTCGGCGGAGGCCATATCGCGGACTTCCGCCTCAGCGGTTCGCCCATCAACATCATGTGGGAGGCCTCGTGGCCCACCATCGATCCACAAACGTTTGACGCCGCCGCGCATGCCTCGCTCTACGGAGATGCACCGGCCGGAAAATTTCTCTCCGGCTACACCGGACACGCGGTCGTGATCGGTAACTTCGGCATGCCTTCCGCCGACGAAGCCTTCCATGGAGTTCCCCTTCACGGAGAAGCCTCGTCTTCAGAATGGAAACTCGTGTCCGCCAAGAGCAACGACCACCGCTGCTCGGTGCTCCTCGAAGTCACGCTCCCGTACTATCAGTTCGTCTTTCAGCGCGAAATTGCCATCGTCGGGGAAGCCTTCACGGCTTCCATCACCGAGACGGTCACCAACCTCGCGGCGACTGAAAGAGAATTTCAGTGGGTGCAGCACGCCGCATTCGGCGAACCATTTCTCACCCGCGATGACAGTTCTGTTTTCGCGGATGTCTCTCGCGCCGTCACCTGGCCCCTGGGATACGAGGGCCACGAGTTGTTACGCGATGACGCCGAGTTCCTCTGGCCCAACGCGCCAGCATCCTCCGGCGGGGCGATCGACCTGTCAAATCCCTTCGCCTTGGACGGAACTGGATTCGTCGCCTCCTTGCTAACCAGCCCCGATCATCCGAATGCTGCCGTCGTAGTCCACAACCGGGGCCACGCTCTCGCTGCAGGTTATTGCTTCGATCGCGCGAACTTCCCGTGGATCACGCTATGGGAAGAAAACCATGCCCGCCGCTATGCCCCCTGGAATGGTAATGCCCGCGTCCGCGGCATCGAATTTGGAACCAGCCCCATGCCGCTCGGCATCGAGCAAGCTCACGAAACGCAGACGCTATTCGACACGCCGGTCCTCACCCACATAGCCCCGCGAGCAACTCTCACAACCACCTACGATCTCTTCGTGACTCACGTGCCTCAAGACTGGAAGTCCATCGCCGGGCTGGAACGATCGAAGCACGTCCTGGCACTCCGCAACCCCGCAGGCGACAAAGTGCGATTCCGCTAGCATCACCTCAACACTCCCACAGTAAATACCGGACTACGAGATCCGGTATGTGACCTTCCGAATTTCGTATTCGAGCAACGGTGCCCCAGGTTCGCGTCTGTTCTTTGGACGCTAACCTGGGTTCAGAACCGCTGCGATCTACCCCTTCACGCACACAACCTGGCGCAACGTATGCACCACATCGACCAGGTCCTTCTGCGCTTCCATAACAGCATCGATCGACTTGTAGGCCATGGGCGTCTCGTCGATCACGTCTGCATCCTTGCGGCACTCGACGCCCTCCGTCGCCTTGGCGTGGTCTTCGAGCGTGAACCTGCGCTTCGCCTCCGTTCGTGACATGGCCCGTCCAGCCCCATGACTGCAGCTCATGAAGCTCTCCGGATTGCCCTTGCCGCGCACGATGTACGAACGCGCTCCCATGCTGCCCGGGATGATCCCCATGTCACCTTCGCGAGCGCGCACCGCACCCTTGCGGGTGATGAGCACGTTCTCGCCATAGTGATGCTCCCAGGTCACGTAATTGTGATGGCAGCTAACAACTGTGTGGGGCGGGCGCCCTCGCCCGCCATTCTCCGTTGTCGATGGAGCGACGGGCGTCTCGCCCGTCGGCGCAATGAAAGCCGCGCTGCCCTCACCACCAGCCGCAAACTCAGGCACGAGTCCCGAAGCCCGCACAGCCGCGATCAGATTCCGCATCATCAGCTCGCGGTTCGCCAAAGCATAGTCCTGCGCCCAGTGCACGGCCCGCACGTAATCGTCGAAGTGTTCGGTTCCCTGCGGCAGGTACGCAAGGTCCTTATCCGGCAGATTGATCATCCACTGGCGCATATCGTTCTTGGCCAGCTCGATGAAAAACGTGCCGAACCGGTTCCCTACACCACGCGAGCCCGAGTGCAACAGAAACCACACCGTCCCACTCTCGTCGAGGCACACTTCAATAAAGTGATTCCCGGTGCCGAGCGTTCCGAGGTGATTGGTCTTTTGCGGGTGCGCCAGCTTCGGATACTTGCCGACAATCTGATCGTAAGTAGCGTTCAGCTTCGCCCACACGTCAACGTGATGCGCGGGTGTATCCTTCCACGCCCCGCGGTCGTTCTTCCCACCATTGTCGGTGCGCCCCACAGGCACAGCTCGCTCGATCGCCTCGCGAATCCCATGCAGGTTGTCCGGCAGATCGCGCGCGTTGAGCGAAGTCTGCACAGCCATCATGCCGCACCCAATATCGACACCAACAGCCGCCGGAATGATCGCCCCGCGCGTAGGAATCACGCTGCCGACGGTCGCACCAATCCCCCAGTGCACGTCCGGCATGGCCGCGACCCATTTGTAGATAAACGGCAACTGCGCCACATTGAGCAACTGCTCGCGCGCAGCGTCCTCAAGGGGCACCCCCTTGGTCCACGCCTTGATGGGAACTCCAGTATCGGGCTTGATTACGTTGTAAGTTTGGTCAGTCATAATCTTCGAACTCTTTTAGACGTTTAACTTTCTCAAGTCCTCTCTCTCAATGATTGTCATCCTGAGCGCAGCGAAGGACCTGATTCTTTCTTGACTTGCATAACGAGCGGCGCGTTGACCTCTAACTGATTGCGGCGTGCCAATCAGAGTCGCCGGAGGCGGCGCCATTCAATAGCACAGCGCGTAAGGACTGGGAAAGCGCCAAAAGCTTTTAAGCCCGTAGGGGCGATAGCAACCTCGGCCAACCTCGACTCGCTTCTGCCGGTCCAATTGCATAAGAGCTTTTATCCGGGACGCCTCTTCGTGGAAATTCATCGCGCTGATTTCCCTCTCAACACGGGCGGCAAATCACCACCTGCTTAGGGTCCCCTCTCCCAAACACCTTCCGCTCAAAGTTCCCGAACTTCTCCACAACCTCAAACCCCTGCGACCGCACCAGCAGATCCAACTCCTGCGGAAAGAAGCTGCGTAAATGCAACTCTTCCTCGCGCACTTCGACCTCCTCGCCATTCGCGCCGCGCCGCACGAAATAGCACTGGATATGGCTCACCTGCGCAGCATCATCGTAAGTCGCACTGTACTCGAACGCCATCGTGCCCCTGCCATCGGGATCCTCATATTCGCGCTCCAGCCGCCGGTCTCCCGAAGATCGGGCGAGGATTTCGATCTTCGGATTAAACACGTCGAATACAAACCGCCCATCCTCGGCGAGATGCTTTCGCACATTCGCGAACAGCGCCGAGAGCGACGCATAGTCATGCAGATGCTGCATCGAGTTGAACGCCATCAAGATCAACGCGAACTTCCGCTCCAGGTCGAACGATCGGCAATCGCCCTCGACGAACTCGATCGCAACACCCGCCGCTTCAGCCTTCATCTGCGCATGCGCCAGCATCGACGGCGACAGGTCAAGCCCCACAATCTCCACACCACTCCGAGCAATCGGAATGGTGAGCCGGCCAGTCCCGCAAGCAAGTTCCAACACCGGGTGCCCCACCCTTCCCGCGCCTTTTGCGGGAGGGTGGGGATTCGTAAGCCTCGCCCGCCGCGCTTCCTCGACGTAGAACGGAATGTCGGCCACAAGAAAACTGTTCAGCGCATCATAGTGTCGGCCGTCACGATAGAGTGGGACCGATTGTTTCGCGTTCATCTTCTTACTCCTTCAGAAATACAAACCGTTGCCCCAGCCTTCCACGTTCTGTGCGGCGGCCGCAGAGTGTTTTCGCGCATTCACCCGGTGCTCCTCAACTCAGGTTAATCATCGAGTCATCAGGCAAGCACCTGATTGACGATCCAAATCCTCGGTTTCATCATGCTCGCCGTCCTCGTCTGAAAAACCCGGCCCCACAGTCCGATAAAGCCGAGCACAAGCATGCACGCTTGTGCCTTCAAGGATGTCCCTGTTCCCCGACTGTCCGCGAAGGAGAATATATCTATGAAGAGAACGCTGATTGTCAGCGCCCTCGTGCTCGTCGTCGCCTTTCCCCTTGTACTTGCCCGCCCTCCCATCAGTCCTGTGACCACGGATCCGGAAATCAGCGCGACCGTCGGCAACATCGACGCCAACCGAATCTTTAACACTGCCCAGGCCCTGCAAAATTTTAGGACACGGCAATCGTGCTCCGACCAGCCCGAACCCGGCCACGGTGTTACGGCCGCGCGTGACTTCCTTTTCAACCAGTACAAATCGATTCCAGGACTCCAGGTAAGGCTCGATCCGTTCGTGCATGGCAGTTGCCCCACGGCGCCTACCTTCAACGTCATCGCCTGGCTGCCCGGCCGCCATCGCAATCGCCTCGTGATCATCGGCGGCCACTACGACTCGCGTACCACCAATGTCCTGGACAACACTTCCGACGCTCCCGGTGGCAACGACGCTGGTGCGCAGACCGGTGTCGTCCTCGAGCTCGCCCGCGTGCTCGCCGGCCATCAATACGATGCCACCCTCGTGTTCATCTCCTTCTCCGGCGAAGAGCAGGGCTTGTTCGGCTCCGCTTCGATCGCTGCCAATCTCAGCCGTTACTTCGACGAGCCAAACGTCATCGCGATGCTGAACACCGACATTCCCGGCGGCGACAACACCGCCAACACCGCTGCCGATTTGCAGAACTTCCGTCTCTACTCGCCCGGCATTCCGCGCGAGCGCCTTAGCACGGATCCCGACGGCACCACCGATAACGAATCCCCTTCCCGCGGCGTGATGCGTTATGTCGGCGTGTGGGGAAGCGCTTATGTGCCTTCCATCACGATGTTGCCCAAGCTCCGCGAAGATCGGCCAGGCCGCGGCAGCGACCACACATCCTTCATCAGCCAGGCACATCCTGCCGTTCGCTTCATGGAAACCCACGAGTGTTCGCCCTCGCCCGTCGACAACAGTTGCGGCGGACCGTTCCCCTGTCCTCCACCGGCGCAAATTCCGGCTTTCTGCAAGGACACGACTTTCATCACCACGCACCAGCACTCGCCCAACGACCTGGTGCAGTACATCACCCCCACTTACGCATCGCGCATCGCGCAAGTCATGGCTTCAGTCGCCGCCACCCTTGCTCGGGCCCCGCTGGCGCCGACCGAATTCAATGCCAGCGGTAACACCACGCAGAGCGTGAAATTTCACTTCGAGGAACCGGAGGGCCGGGTCGACCACTTCGTCATCGCCGCACGCTCTATCAACGAAAACTTCTATCGCCAGCGCGTCGCCATTTCCGACGACGGCGGCCGCATCTCACCCCAAAAACTCGGCTTCAATCCCGGAGACAGCTTCTACATCTCCGTCGCCTCGGTTGACCGTCAGGGACACGAGTCACTGTTCGCTTATCCCGAAGTGCGCTGCGACGCAACCACGTGCGCCATTCCCAGCTACGCGAATGACGTCACCGCGCCGTTGCCCATGCCACCACCACCTCCGCCCGATCACGACAACGACGACGACTAACATCGCACTGTCGTGAAGAAAAAAGATACGGGTGCCCCAGCCTTCCGCGTTGTGTGCGGAGGCTGGGGATTTCTTCTCCTCATTCCACAAGACCAGGGGGAGGGGGTTACCCCCCCTTCCCGTTGTTCTTAGATCTCGGGCCCCAAGACCTAACACCTAAGACCCAACACCTGAAGTCTCCAGCAAGCGCACGTACTCGATCACCGACTCGGACCAGCCGTCGATGTGCGTCCACTTCCCGTAGCCGACACCGTTCTTGTAGCTCGCTACGTTGATCACGTAGCCCTTCCCTTTCGGATTGGGCACCGTGTCGTGCGCCTGCTCGTCGGTGATCACAATCAGGCGGTCGTAGCGCTCCCTCTCGTTCAACTGCTCAACGGCCTTCCCGAGATACGTGCCGTTATGCGGCTGCGAGGCATCGATCGCATCGCGCAGTGCGAAGCCGCGACGCGCCGGAACCTCGACCAGGTTGTCCGAGAACGAGTACACCGCCACGCGCTCGGCGATCTCGCGCAGCAACACCGCAAGACCGTAAGCCGCGTCGGTGCGTAGCATCTCCGAACGACCCGAGAGCCGCGCCGTCATCGATCCCGAGATGTCGATGAGCAACGCAGTGTTGCCCGCCAGCTTCGGCTGAGAAGCAACGCATTTGAGCATCGCAGCCTCAAGCGCAGACTCCCACTGCGGAGCATGACGCGCAGCAGCGAGAAAGCGGAATGGCAACACGCGCTGCGTGTTCATCGCCTCGAGTGCCGCAAGCACCAAGCCCTCGTCGACTCCGGCCTCGCGCAAATTGCGCAGGTTGCGGAGCAGCGCGAGCGCACCCAGCTTGTTCTCGGCCACCAGACGCGTCCACGCCTCGGTCTTCGAAGCGCCATTGCCAGCGCCCGCAGCCGAGAGTGCAACCTCCCAGGTGTCGGGCACCGCAAGACGTCCCCAGATCAGCTTCTTCCACACACCGGCCTGCGCATCGTCACGCGGCTTGGCGTGAGATAGGAACAGGACGTCGCGCAGCTTGATCGGTCCGCCGCGGTCGTACTTCGCGAGCTGGTACTCGTCGAACTTCGGGAACGCAGCCGCCAGCCCCTTCTTTACCTGGCCGGAAAGCGGTACGCGCCCGTCCTTCCAGTAGATGGCGACGAACTCGCACAACTCGTCGGCACGCTGGATGACGCGATCGAGGGACTCGGCAACCAGACCGCGATGGGTCTTGTGACGAGCCATCTCGCGCACCAGGAGCAGCGGCGCGTGACGAAGCTTCATCTTTTCACGCGCCTCGACCGCAAGCGCAGCAACGAGCTCAGGCGCGACCTTCGGGACAAGCTCCGCAATGCGGCCCGCAATCTCGACTCCGTCCTCATAGAACTGGCTCTCCCACAGGAGACAAGCCAGCACCGAGCGGCGCAGTTGCAGTTCATTCGAGATATGACGCGCAGGCGCGCCCTCGTGAGTGCGCAGTCCGCGAGCAAGATTGAGTAGATTGAGTCGAGCCATGTTTAGTCTCCAGTCTTCAGTCGTCAGTCTTCAGCTTTGGCTGATCGCTGATAGTCGTTGGTCGTTAGCAAACCATCGCCGGGGAATTGGCGGCGACAGCACTGGCAGTCTGAATCTGCCCCCGACGTCCACGAAACTCGCAGACATTTCGGTGTCCGAAGTAGCCCTCTCCTTCGCCACCAGCGAAATTGTTGTGCGCCCAGCCTTGCCGGTCCATCCCGGTTTGAATGGACCGGCGGCGCTCGGAAGAGCCTCCCCGCAGACGAAGCAGCCGCAACGCGGTTCGGAAGCTCTGCCGAAGTCGAGAATCAGTTTTGAACGACCACCATCGTCTCCGGCTCACGCATCTCCGCCTCGCATGCAAAACTGACCCGCTCAGCATTGTGACTCCGAGCTTCGAGACGAAGCAGCAGTCCCTGAAACTCCGCCATGGTCTGTGCCTCCGGATGTTCGTCGACGAACAGCTGCGCTTCGACCATCGAAGCTTGCGGGAAAAATCGGCGATAGAGTTCCGCCTTCTGCTCTTCGGTCGCCGGCCCAAGATACAGCCGGTAGTCGATTCGTCCCGGTCGCAATAGAGCCGGATCAAGCGCTTCAATCTGGTTGCTGGTCATGACGAACAGCACGTTATCCGGAGCGCTAAAGCCATCGAGCGCATTCAGCAATCCCGAAAGCGTCACTCCGTTGCGATCTTCTTTTGACCCGGGCGTCTTGGCCTGCGCCTCGTTGCTCGGGGTCTCGACCTTCGTGCGTGCATCCCCGCTCTTCATGCAATCGATGTCTTCGAAAAGAATCACCGAGTTCTGCTCGACCTCGTTCATGGCGGCGACCAGCGAGCGATCGTTGAAGTGAGCCAGGTTGATCGCATAAATCGACATGCCGAACTTCTCCGCTATGGCCGAGACCAGCGAGGTCTTTCCGGTTCCCGGCGGTCCGTAAAACAGATAACCGCGGTGATACGGAACGCCCAAACTTCGGTAGCGCTGTTTCGAACCCTTGAACTTAGCGATGTCTTCCAGCAAACGCTCTTTTTCTCCCGGCCTCAACACCACCGACTCGAGCAAGCGCGGGACATAAGCCTCGATGTAACTCCAGCCATCGTTGTAAACGTACAGATACGACCGGACGGCATTGTGCTTGCGATGACAGTCGACGATGTCGTTTACAAACGCCCACAGCACGCTCTGTTGTCGTCCGATGGTCCGGAAGACCAGCAGCTCGCGGCGCTGCGGACGCATCGTGTTGGTCTCCTCATTTCGATAGAAACCGACGCGAAACGGGCGTCCCGATCGCCAGAACCAGTGATATCCCGGCGCCGGAATCAAGACCAGCCTCTGACCGCGAAGCGTGGTATCAACGTCCAGACGGCGAATGCGCTTCAGAAACTGTTGATCAAGAAACCACTCCTTGACCCACCGAAACGCGGCATCATCGTCTTTGATGGTGACGCTCATGGTGGATTGCTCTTCGATCCACGCCCAAATTCGCATGGGCACAGCACGCAGATAGACGCTGACACCTCCGATAATCATCAGAAGCAGCCCACCGGAGGCGAACTGGTTCTGGCCACTGAGAATTCGTTTGAGTAATTCCAACATCGTCGTTTTTCTAACCGGAATAAACCGGAATCCGTTCCAGCCCCTGGATAACTAACAGGAGCAGCACATTCACAAACTAATGAGCAGCCGGGGAACCCTCGATCAGAGTCGAGGCCGATTCTTCCCAGGTACCTTGCGATTCGGGGCTACGCCCCCGTCCCTGGAACATCTGCGCCTCGGCAGGGTCCGCTACCCTGCTTAGTCACTGAGCGAAGTAACTCTGCTCTTTCACCACCGGCGAAACTCTTGCGGACACACGTCCGCATCCGAGGCGGATTGGCTTTAGCCGCACCGTCGTTACGTTTGCAACCTTTCGCGGACAAGACTGTCCGCGCCACATAATCTTTAATGGCCAGGGAACAGAAGGACACGGAAGGGCTTGCGCCCTGAGGCTTCGAACCTCACAGTTCGTTCGTTAGAACGAGCTGTCTGCCAGAGAAGTATCCGTGGCCAATCACCACTGGCCCTGAGTAGTTAGGGCTGGGGGAATGTGCGGCAGCGGTGTTAGTCGAGGTTCAATCGAAGGAACCGCGGCCTGCGCCACCCAGCGTGTTTTGTGTTACTTGGATTGCTTGCGAGTGAAGTTAGTAACTGACGTTACGAAACGACGCCCACATGCAACCCAAGCCGTCTAGCGGCCGGCATTGCTTAGGTGCGAGATGTGTGTTAATTCGCAGCAATGAGCGTCCTTTCCTGTAAAGATGTTCTAAGATGCCATGACTTTGAGATGTTCGCAAGTGGAAAGATAACGAATTCTTGTAAGAATCTCGATTACTTCTGCGAACTTTTTCGTTACCAACTTTTCCGCGACAGGATTCCCGCCTCTGACCGTGACGCTCTCATGGAGTTTCCTTTCCCTCAAGAAAGAAGCCTGAACCGCAAAGCACGCAAAGCGAACGCAAAGATCGCAAAGAAAATACTCGATGCCCTGAAAATTTGAGGCAACGGAGTGCCCTTCTCTGCGTTCTCGAAAGCCTCTCTGCGCCCTCTGCGTTTTAAGATTTTTCATGCTCGAAACCCCGAGTCTCGCACGGCACCTAAATAGCCTATTTTCAGTCAATAACAAAAACGTTTCCACCCCATGTCGATTCCTCCGCCCTCCATTCGATGTACCAGTAGAGGGCAGCACAGATGAAAACCTTGAATCTCCCCTGCGAAATCTTCCGGTCCCTGGCCGGAGTCGCTATCGGCGGAACCGGACTCTTTCACACGTTCACACACGTGATGGACGCCACCGAGCAATTGACGCGCACGCTGGACCAGACGTCCGCTGCGCGGATGCAACTCTTGTCGTGGATCATGCTGGCTTCGTCTCTCAACACGCATAGTCTGGAGCACGACTTGTTGAGCCTTCTTTGGTCTTTGCTGCCGAGCGTGGTGGGAAGCGTTCTGCTATGGAGCGCCGCCTCGCGCCAGAGCAAGCGCGGTGGCGGCCCTTGTGCGCGATGGGCTTAGTTCGGAAGGAAGGTCTACGCGACCTGTTTATTCGGCCCGCTTCGCGACTCCGCCGCGTGCGCACTTCTCAGACGGGTCTGCACCAGGAAGGCGTAATGCACCCACGAGATCGCCGTGAAGAGAAAAGTCGCCCACAACAGCACAGTGCGCGCGATCCACACCGAGCGAAAATGAGTAATCTCGAACAGCATCACGAAAAAGACGGCGGCAATCTGCGCACAGGTATTGGCCTTGCCGAAAATGCTGGGACTGAAATTGCGCAGGCCCGCAATGGTGTAGAGCACCGCACTCGTCACCAGGATCGCAATGTCGCGCCCGAACACCAGCACCGTGTACTTCCATGGAATCTTGTGAAGAATCGATAGCACCAGGAAAAGAGTGCTGAGCAAAAGCTTGTCGGCGATCGGGTCGAGATACTGCCCTAACAGCGTCTGCTGATGAAGTCGCCGAGCCAGCAACCCGTCGAGCCCATCGCTAATCCCCGCCAGCACAAACAGAATCAGCGCGATCGTGTAGCGCTCGTCGACCAGGCTGATGACGATAAACGGGAGAAACAACATGCGCAGTAGCGTCAACTGGTTCGGAGCCGTCCAGAGCTGCGAAAGTTTCATTGGCGCTCCTTGCCGCTGGAGACGGTGCGTGATTCCGACCGCAGCAGCGTCGCCGGATCTAATCCCGTCTTGGCAGTAAAACGCTGCGAAAGTGACGGTATGTTTCCGTCCGGCAGATCGAGTTCCATGCGCTCCACCCGGTGCATGGGAAAGAACACGACGCCCAGGGAGAATGGTTCGCCGTCTTTCACCATGGCCACCAGGTCCTCAAAAGATGCAAGCTCAATGCCGCGCAAGCTGAGTCCCTTCGGCACTGAGCGAAAGGATCGCCCCCCAGAACTTCTCCCGAGGATTAGCCAGGGTCGTCACAACCATGGTGCCGGGCTGGAATGGGTTGCCGGACAGCGCCTTGTCCATGAGGGAATTGTCGCCGTGCTTCCGACGGAATGCAACTGACAGGGTCTCGCCGCGGATTGAGAGCGGGCAGTAGCATCACTCCACTAGCCGCCCACCGCAGCGGAGATCGATGTTTGACGAATACGGACGTGGTAGTAGGGATGTGCTTTTGTTAGTTTGGCGGGCGTTCCACAAGTGTCTTGCAGGCCTGCCGGACTGGGTCCCGGGAGGCCTTTTTTGTGAGCCAAAACCCGCTTCTGGCGCACCTTTGGCTCGAATCGGCCATTTGCTTTGTGCCCTCACTGGAGTAGAATCCACGGGATTATTTTTGGGGGATCAGTGAATCGCTTTTTTCGCTCTAACCAACCTTCTCTGAATCAACTTGGTCCGCTCGAGCAGCGCTTGCTCGGTGAAATCTGGGCGCGCAGCAATGCGACCGTCCGCGAGTTGATTGACTACAGCCAACTCGACATGGCTTACACGACCGTCATGACCACGCTCGACCGGCTTTATAAGAAAGGTCTGCTGGAACGCACAGAGGAAGGTCGCGCGTTCCGTTATTTTCCGCGCGTGACGAAGGAAGAACTGCAGCGTGAAGCCGCCGGCCAGGCCATTCAGCAACTTCTCGGCAGCGGCCCGACAGCAATGCCTCTGTCGTACCTGGTAGAAGCGGTCACCGAGCACGACACCCAGCTGCTGGACGAACTGCAACAACTGGTTGAGAACAAGCGGCGCGAGCTTCGCGACCGGGAGAAAGATTGATGTTTCTGCTGCGCTGTATGGGCGTGTCCCTGTCTTTCTTTCTTCTTTTATATGGCGTGCTCTCGTTGCTCGTCATGCGCGGATGGCGGCTCGCGCACCGCGTTGGTCGAAAGCTGTCCGCACAGCGGCTCGCGAACCTGCTGTTTGGCTTGCGCACCCTGCCTTTCGCGGCCGCCTTCCTGATTACTGCCATCTTCGTTGTACCCTCATTTTTACTGCTCGAACCGCGGGTTGTCGCCGAGCCAATCGGGGAAATTCCGCTCACGCTGGGAGCTGCTTGCCTGCTGCTTCTGGGGGCCGGAGTCTGGAATGCGATCAACGCGCAGCGCAAGACTTCGCATGCCGTGAGCGGCTGGCTTCGCGATTCGACCACCGATTCGCATTGCTACCCGGTTCCTCTATTTCGCATTCGCCCATCAACGCCGGCCCTGGCGGTCGCGGGCGGACTGTCTCCCAGGGTTTTGTTGTCGGACGCGGCTGCCGCGTCGTTGAGCGCTCAGGAGCTCGACGCCGCGCTCAAGCATGAGATCGCGCACGTCGAGCGGCGCGACAATCTGAAGAAATTACTGTTCCGCTTTTTTACGTTGCCGGGACTCAAGGCTCTGGAGTCGGCATGGTCCGAAGCCGCCGAGATGTCCGCCGACGATGCGGCCGTATCCAATTCGCGCGAAGCCCTTGATCTGGCCTCGGCCCTGATCAAGTTGTCACGCTTCGCTCCTCCGCAGAAAAGCGCAGTCCTCGCGACCGGGCTCGCGCATGCTTCAGGCTCGGCGTTGAATGCGCGCATCGCGCGCCTGGTCTCATGGGACGAAACTCACCTCAGCCAGCCCTCCGGATCACTCCTTAAATATGGCGTGCCGGCTTTGGTGGGGACCGCCCTGTGCGTGATGGCAACCTATGGCGTCGTGCTCGTCGATATGCACAAAATGACGGAGTGGCTGGTTCGCTAGACGGATTTATTGCGGCACTCTTGAGTTCTCGTCGACATTCCGCGGGTTTTCTCCCTCTTGATGGCCACTTCCCCGCCCAAATGGCAACTTCCCAGGGCCAAAACTCATACAACTCGCTGAAATAGAGCGACTTAACTGCAATACCGAGCCCAACCCCAAAACACCTGATGCCTAAAGGTCGAGTCCCAAAATGTAACCCTTCCGTTATCTTGTTCCAACCCGGGACAAGGCTGCAAACTCTAACAAAAGGCAGGCACTTGTAACCGATATCACTGCTTTTTCGGATTCACTGGGCGAAACTTTCGGGTCAGGAGTGCGTTTTAATCTGTATGGGTCTCCGTCGCTGGATTGCTGTGGTTTTTCTGCTGTGCGCCCTGGGCGGCGTGTATGCCCATGCCAGCGCGACCCTTCTTTTGGAAGAGCCCTACAGCTATGACGGAACTTTCGCGGGCACGGGACACGTTGCCCTCTACCTGGATCGCGTTTGCGCCGACTCTCCGTTTGTTCTGCGCCGCTGCAAGACCGGCGAGCAGGGCATCGTCTTAAGCCGGTATCACGGAGTCGCGGGACACGACTGGTATGCCATCCCGCTGATGCCGTATCTCTATGCGGTCGAACTGCCGGAGCAGGTTCCGCTGTTCGCCGATCCTAAGCTGGTTTCGTTTTTGCGCGATCAGTATCGGCGCAAGCATTTTTCAAGCTTCATTCCGGCTGCGCCCGATGGAGAGGTGCCGGAAGGCCCGTGGGTGCAACTCGTGGGCTCGTCTTACGACCGCACCAGCTACGCGTTTCAGATCGAAACGTCCGCCGAGAAAGATGATGAGTTGATCCGGCGCTTCAATGCCGATCCGAATCACGGGATTTACAAGTTGCTGTCGCGCAATTGTGCCGACTTCGTTCGCGAGATTGTCAACTTCTACTATCCGGGCGCGCTGCACCGCGGAATTATCGGCGACCTCGGCGTGACCACGCCCAAGCAGATCGCCAAGTGCCTGGTGAAGTTCAGCAAGCATCATCCGGAACTGCAATCAGCGAGCTTCGTGATTCCGCAGGTCCCGGGTACCGTAAGGCGCAGCAAGCCAGTGCGCGGCGTGGTGGAGTCCGCGTTCAAGGCGAAGAAGTATATGGCGCCCTTGCTTTTGTGGCACCCGGCGATCGTGGGATGCTTTGCGGCCGCGTACTTCACCGGCAGCCGCGGATTCGATCCTAGCCGGCACGCACTGGTCTTTGATCCGCACCGCGATCTTGAGCCACCTATGAGCGCGCAACAGCGCCGCGAATATCTCAATCGCCTGGAACTGGTCGCGCACAGCATCGAGGAGTCGTCAGTGCAGGAAGTGAAGTGGCCGCAGCTGCGAGCCAATGCGCAGCCGGAACTCGATGAAGCCGGTCGCCCAGTGCTGAACGTACGTATGGGCGACGGTACGGTGAAGGTCGGACTTACCAGCGAAAATATCGTGAGTTCGTCGGAGTCGACCGAAATCGCTCAGCACTTTCTGTTGATTCGCCTGCGCGAAGAATTGCGCCGCAACGCTCCGAAAGCCGCGCCCAGCGATGTGCATCGCGACCTGAGCCTGCTGGAAGAGTTACAACGCAGCCGGGCGGAGATGGCGTCGCCGGTGGCGGGGACGTTCTAGCGTCAGGTATCGGGAAGAGCCGGAGTGGGAAGGGCCCGACTTCAGTCGGGCCAAAACAGCACACTGCGAGTGCGGCTTCAGCCGCTGAGGTTTGCTCTTCTTTCCGTTCGGCGAAGAAAGCTTCCCTCAGGCGCTGAAGCGCCTTAGCATTTTTATCCCTGGTGGCACGAGTAAATTCGTGCCCTTCCCTGTTTTATTCGGCTGCTCTCTAAAACAAATTCCACAAGAACTGGTTGTAGACCTCGTGGTGATACTGCACCTCGGGCGCTTTAACGAAAGTTCCCAGCGCGCGCGGGCAGCGGTCCGCGGCGGCCTGCTTCAGGTCTGCATAGCGTCCCTTCACGTCGTCGCCCAGCACCTTACTTGTCCACTTTGATTTGCGGAAATTCTCGATTGCGTCGTAAATGTTGTCGGGCAGATACCGTTCCGCTTGGCGCAGATTTTTGATCTTCGACGTCTCGCCTTCGATGCCCGTCTTAAACACGGCATACATCACCATGTAGGGGCTGGCATCGGGACTGACCGAGCGCACCTCGACGCGCATGCTCTTGTCGTTGCCGATCGGAATGCGCACCATCGAACCGCGATCGGTGGGCGAAGCCTTGATCTGGTTCGGGGCTTCGAAGTGCGGATCGAGCCGGCGATATGCATTCACGCTCGCATTCAGCATCAGGCAAATGTCGTTGCCATGCGTCAGAATGCGATCGGTGAACTCCCAGCCGAGCTTGCTCAGTTTCTCTTCGCCCTTGGGATCCCAGAAAAGATTCTTGCCGTTCTTGCTGATGGAAACGTTGGTGTGCATGCCGCTGCCGTTGACGCCGACTACCGGCTTCGGCAGGAACGACGCGGTCAGGCCCATGCGCGTCGCGATTTCTCGGCACACCAGCTTGTACAGCTGGATCTGGTCGGCGGCCTGCACTACTTCGCCGTATCCGTAGTTGATTTCAAACTGCGAAGGCGCGACTTCGGGATGGTCTTTTTCGTTCTGGAATCCCATGGCGCGCTGCACTTCGGCGGTGGTGTCGATGAAAGTGCGCAGCAGGTCGCCGGGCAGCGAGTGGTAGTAGCCGCCGGTATTCACGTACTCGAACTTGCCGGTCTCGTGATAGTGACGCTCGGCGTCGGAGCCTTTGAAGAGGAAGCCTTCAATTTCGTTGGCGGCGTTGAGCGTGTACCCTTCGTCTTTGTAGAGCTTGTTGGCGAAGGTTTTCAGCATGCCGCGAATGTCACCGGTGTACGGCGTGCCGTTCTTGTCGATCACCTCGCCGAACACCAGCACCTTGCCGCCGCCGAAAAAGTCGGCCGGAGCCCAGTAGAAGGCCGACCAGTCGATGCCGAGGCGCAGGTCGCTCTCGCGCTGGGCCGTGAAGCCGCGAATCGAGGAGCCGTCGAAGGTCAAGTTGTCCCAGCTCTTGATCAGGAACTTCTTGTCGTAGTCGAGCATGTGCAGCCGGCCTTCGAGATCGGTGAAGAGCACGGTCACGGCCTTGATGCGCTTCTCGTCGGTCAGATACTTCAAGCGTTCTTCCTGCAGCTTATGCATGGGCGCATGGTTCTTGCGCTGATCCTTCGCTTTCAGATTGAGCTCTTCGAGCTCGTCATACGAGAGCGCTAAAAAATTACGAAGTTCGGTCGACATGAGTCTCCTTGAAATGGGTGGTCGTCGCTGGAGATCCAGGACTTCCGGGGGCCAGTTGCGAACAGTTGAGGGTACCGTGTTGCCTTGCAGGTGGGCCAATAAAAAGAGGTTATCGGCCACATCAAAGAGATTTATTGAACTGGAACTGGTGCAGTTTGTGCGGGTTCGATGCGCATCGCCATTGGCCCCAACAACTATCGATGGAGCGACGGGCGTCCTCGCCCGTCGGCTTTTGGACGGACGCCGTAGATGCCCGCCGACCCCACCGCCCTCAGTCACGCACGGAACTTCTTCCTACCCTCCCCCGTATCTCTAACCAGAGCGGCCCGCAAGCCGGCCGCCGGCGAAATCGAAGGAGCAATTTATGGGCGACATTACTGGACTGGCAGCCGTGGTCATGCTGTTCTCCATTCCGATCGTGGGCATTGCGGTTTACGGCTATTATCGCGTTTCAAAGCTGCGCACCGAAGAGCGCCTTGCCGCGCTGGCCCGTGGCGTCAATGTCCCGATGGAGCCAGAGCTTTCGCAAGCAGCCCGTTCGCGGCGCGCGGGGATCCTGCTCGTATCGGCGGCCATCGGATACGTCATCACGTTCGCCCTCATCGCGCGAGTCGAGCCCGACGCATGGGTCGCCGCGTCGTTCGGCGCAATTCCCTTCACCGTGGGCTTGGGATTCTTTCTAGACTCGACGTCTCGTCCGGCGAGATCTGAAAGCCGCGGCTTAAACGAGTTGTGCAGTTCCACGTTCAGACAGATTTGGACGCGGACGGTGCCCCAGGTTCGCGCCCGCTCTCTGGGCGCTAACCTGGGCTTACCACGAATGCCTCCTACGATTTCGAAGCAGCTGTGGCGGCCCACGTTAGCGCAAAGAGCGCGCGAACGTGGGGCACCGTCGGTTCAGGAAATGCCGGCAGTCTGAGTTCTAGTGTTGTCCCGCAGCGTATCCGGAGTGCGACCGCATCTCCGCGATCTGATCCAGCTTTCGAATGTCTCCCTTCGAATAAACCAGTTCATATCCGCTGGGATCGCCCGGACCGTACCAGGCCTGCATCACCCGCACGCCAGCCGCGTCCGGTGCGCTGACATCCACTTCGGTGTCGTTACGCTCTCTGCGTTCTGTGGGGACTACCTCGACGAACTCGATCACGCGTCCATTGTCCGCGACAATTTTGTAGACGCTGGCGTCATCGGCCATTGCCCGCCGAAACCAGTATGTCCCCGGCTCCAACAGATGTCCCGGAACGGCAACTTCGGTAGTGGTGGTGACCTTTATGTCACCTGGAGATTGCGCAAAAGCGGGCAATGCTATGAAAGAAACGACGGCTGTTAAGAAGACGACGTGCTTTGCAAGCTGAGTCATAGATTTTCTCCTCGTGCGCGCGCCAATGCGCGCGTGAATCATGTGTGGAAGTTGATTTTTAGAGGTTGAGAGGATCGACCGATCAGGACCAGGCAGGAGGCGCACGCCCGCGTAGACGTCGCAACAGAAGCGGGTTGCGAGATGGCGAAGACTTTTCTTCCGTGTTTACCGGTTCTTGAACGTCAAGACAGGGCAGAGCGCAAGCCAGCACTGCCGTGCCATTCAGCGAATGATCGGAAAGAGGGGAAAAGACCTCAGAGACGGCCTTGCCGTGTTTATGAGAAGAGGAAACGCGGGTATGAACCAGCCGGGCCATCCCTGCCACAAGCAGGACCACGATGCAGCACATCGCTGCAATCTTCATGCATCCGTGAAATCGTGTCCGCATGTTGTGAGTCCTGCTTCACACTAGGAACCTGCTTTACAAAGATTGGTTGCGGCGGCGCATATAGAGAATTGTAAAGAGGGCGTCTCATTTTTTTACGAACTGAACGTATCGCGCATCCGTCCAAATGAGACGTGGACTCAGCCGTTATCTGCGGCAACACCGGAACAGATTATAGGCACAGCAAAAAGCCCCAGATGTCTCTGGGGCTTTTCATTCTCAGACGATGTGCGGGTTAGCTGCGAAGTTTTTTGCGCGCGAATCCAGCCAGGCCGATTAGACCTGTGCCCAGCAACGACAATGTACCCGGTTCAGGAACAGGGCTCGGCGTGCCGTTGGAGGCGAATCCAGTCTGCGGCCCGCATCCACCACCCGACGCCGTGCAGAAGTGAATGGCGACTCCGGTAAATTGGCTGGCCTTCAGCCCGGACGCGGAGAGTACGAAGGTCAGCGTGTCGGCACTGACTACTCCTTTGGGCGCGCCCTTCACGTTAGCAAAGTCGAACGAGAAATTTCCAAACTGGCTGATATTTTTATCGGTGAAGAATTGCTGGAAGCTCAGCCCGGTAAATCCGAACATGTTCGCGGAACCCTGAACGCCACTCACGCTTCCCGCCGTCAATCCTGACGGACCGTTAAATGCAATGTCGCCACCCGGAAGCTTCAACGAGAAACCGGCATTCATTGTGATTGTGACCGTGACTTGATCGGTACCCGTATCGCTGATGAGCACCGTCCCCACGTTTGCGCCCAGTCCGAGGTTGTTCGACGTCAGACCAAAGCTGATCGAATCCGCGTGCGCGGCCGGCGCCCACATCAACGACAGCGCCAGAACGGCCAACGCCGCAATTACTGTTTTCCCTGTATGAACCCGCATGAACTCTTAACCCCTCGCCCACAAAAATTGTAAAACTCGCCAGAACAAACCGAGCACGAAGGCGGCCATCACCCTCTGGAAAACGAGGACAATAGATAGTTGTGAATTGCTTCACTTAAGACGTCCGATTTCAGTGTGTGCGCTTTCGGTCACGCACTCGTACCACCGCTGCTGCACTACAACTGCAGACTCTTGCACACGCAAACTCAAGTTGTAAAAAGCAACCGTCATCTGGTGACGCGGTCGTTAAGGGCATTCACCTAAATAGAATGGTGTACTTCGCATGAATGCTTGTTGCTCAGCGGGCTTCAATCAAAACCGACTTCAGTGAGATTGGGTCAAACGTGGGTGATCCGCCGAATCGGAGGCGAATTCACCGGCTAGAAATTTGTTGGTCCGGCCGAATGTGGGCCAAGCCCTGCTTACCAAGAATAAAATCCACCGCCATCTGTGAGTGCAGACGGGTAGTGTCGAACACAGGAATGGACACATCCGACGGCTTGATTATGAGTGGGAATTCGGTGCACCCCAGAACGATGCCTTGCGCTCCGCGCTTGTGCAATTCATCGATCTGCTGGAGAACATATTTCTTGCTCTCTGGTTTGAAGATACCCCTGCCCAATTCTTCTTGAATGATTCGGTGAAGTTCCTTCCGGGCTGAATCGGAGCCCGGGACGAGAGTGTCGATCCCGTAGTGGTCCTTTAGCCAATCGGCCATGAACCCATCTTCCATCGTATACAAAGTTCCGATTAACCCGACTTTCTTCAAGCCACTGTTTCGGATTGCAAGCCCCGTGGCATCCCCAATATGAAGAATTGGCAGATCTATATTTCGCGCGACTTGAGCGTAGACCTTGTGGGGCGTATTTGCGCAAAATAATATTCCCTGCGCACCGCCGGCACGCAGCCGCCTTGCCGTCTCTATGAGGAGGGTAGCTATTTCTTCCCATTGGCCGCTTGCTTGAAGCTCGTGAATCTTCTGCTGGTTCATGTTGTAAAGAAGAAGCGGTGGGTTCGTGCTGTTCCCGTATGCATCGTTAACGGCCTCATTGATAGATCTGTAGTATTCGACAGTGGAATACCAGGAGGTGCCACCGATCAGACCCAGCGTCTTCATATCAGAGGCTAGAGGAAGTTGAGACGAGACTCCGCTATGAGTTATCTGTGGCGTCCAAAGCAGAACCATCAAAGCGATAACGACCGTCTTCATCGGTCTCCATTCGTTTTTGGTCCGCTCGAATCATTGAAAATAGCTACTCGTCAAAGCGCTAAGCTGGAGCGAATCCATCGCAGTCTCTATACACAGTAGCCCTTTGTCGATGGTCGGCACTGGAATCTTATCGCATGGTTGACGAAATCAGATGGGATGAGAAGGCCGGTCTCCGGACGGGATGCGTGGTCGGACGACACGACCGTGACCAACACCGCCCGAGATGTTGGGGTGGAAGGTCGGCGCCGCCATGCTGGGATTCTACGAAACCGGGGATCGATTCGCCCCGAAAACTGTAGTGCTATTGCAGTGACAAAGGCGGCAAAGTCTGGAAAAGTTGGGACTAATCGGCACGAACGGCACTCTGATTCCAGCTACGGGAGAGAAAAAGGCAGGTCGCCATAAGTCGCGGATAAATCGATCTTAGACGTTAGAAAATAAGCCACTTCCGCCGTCCATCATCCGCGAAGTTCTGGCGACCCCGGAGGGAGTCGAACCCCCAACCCTCAGATCCGAAGTCTGATGCTCTATCCAGTTGAGCTACGGGGCCGCGCCAGAAGAACTTTATCACTTTTACACATGATGTGAGCCGCGGACGTCAACCACAATATCCATGAAACGCGCATCGCGGGCTTCGTCGCGTACGGAACTCAGCGCCACGTTGACCTCCCTCAGGTAGTAGCACGCACCCGCGAACAGGCACACCATCGCAATCACGAACACGATCACTGCCATCAGCGCCGCCTGCGGCCAGTACAGGCCGAAGCCAAGCAGCAGGCATGAAGCGATCGTGCCCGCCAGCGAAATCAGCGCCAGCATAAAGCACCTGCGGATCAGTTCGGCGCGCCGTTCGATTGACTCGATCTGCGCCGTGTAGGCATCGGCTTCGGCGGTACGGCCGTTCTTGGTGGCGTCGTGCTTAGCGTGCACGTATTGCCGAAGCCGGCTGACGATCCCCATCAGCCGCACGTTGATCGACAGGATGAGCAGCGCCGTCGCCGACACGAACAGCGCGGGTGCAAGAAATGCCTGAAACAGGCGGCTGATATCGTTCACGTCGTTCAGTCTTTCAACAAATTCCGGCCCATGGAACCAGGCTGCCCCTTGGAACGTAACAATTTTCATCGGCCAGCGATGTGACCTGAGACACAGTGGGCCGTCCAAAGCGTCGTGCGCGAAAGCTATTCTGGCCTCGAGTCACAGAGATGCTACCGAGCCTCGCGAAACATAACAAGACATTCGCCAAGTTTCACAGGAGTCCAGTACTCGCAAAGGAATTTGATGGCCGACGGATGCAATCCGTCTCTTTTGAGTTATGCTGGCAAGCACTCCGCGTTGAGTCCCAAAAGAAAGTTGAAAGATAGCAAGCGGCAATCCCGGTTGAGGTGTGTTTCTGTCGAAGCCGGGTCGACAGAAAAACGATTGAGGGGGCGTAATGATCAAGAATTTTCTGCTCGTGTGCGTGTTGTGTCTCTGTTCCATCCTGGCTTTCACCCAATCCCAGAACGGCCGGCTCCTCGGCACCGTTACCGATCCTAGCGGCGCCGTCGTGGTGGGCGCAAAAGTGACGCTTACCGACACCGAGCGCGGCGTCTCACAGGTATTCGTGTCGAATGAATCGGGCGACTATGTCGCGCCCAGCGTGAAGCCAGCTCTCTACTCCATCACGGCCGAGGCGCAAGGCTTCAAGAAGATCGAGCGGCCGGCGATTCGCGTGGAGGTCGGCCAGGATCTGCGCATCGATTTCCAACTCAAGACCGGATCCGCCTCGGAAGTCGTTACAGTCATGGATGAAGCGCCCCTGGTCGACACCAACAACGACGTGCTGGGCGGATCGTTCACGAACAAATCGATCAACGAGCTTCCGCTGAACGGGCGCGACTTTCAGAATCTTGTAACCTTGCGCCCCGGTGTGCAGCGCTATCCGGGTGGCGGATTTCTTTCGATCAGCTCGAATGGCAATCGTCCGGAAGACAACAACTTTATCGTCGACGGCACAGATAACAACGACCCGTACTACGCGACGACCGTCATCAATGCCGAAGGAGTGCAGGGCACTCCGGCCACGCATCTGCCGATTGATGCCATTCAGGAATTCAACGCAGAGGAACAACCGACAGCCGAGTACGGCTGGAAGCCGGGCGCGATCGTCAACGTGGGCTTGAAGTCAGGAACGAATTCCCTGCATGGCACCGCTTATCTGTTTGACCGCAACAACGCTCTCGACGCTCGCAATTATTTCAATCCGTCTCCCGGAAAGCATCGCCCGCTGCGCATGCACCAGTTCGGCGCCACCGCCGGCGGCCCGATCGTGAAAGATCGCTTCTTTTTCTTCACCGCTTACGAAGGCACGCGCGACCTGGTGGGCAATTC
This sequence comes from uncultured Acidobacteriota bacterium, assembly GCA_963745435.1. Classification (GTDB taxonomy): domain Bacteria; phylum Acidobacteriota; class Terriglobia; order Terriglobales; family Acidobacteriaceae; genus Gp1-AA133. The sequence goes on from CAVUXK010000025.1 coordinate 113,573, forward strand.
CGAAACTCTGAACAGCCCCGCAACCGTGGCGGTTCCGAGCGGGAATGGCTTCGGATGCCTCGTGCTCACGACCGGCGACTGCACGAACAGCATTCCCGATGCGATCGCCGATTTGAACGCACAGGGCACGCCGCTCAGCGCCCTGAGTTCAACCTTGGCAGCCCTCTATCCCTCAAATCCCGTCACCGACCAGGCCAATCCGGAACTGTTGAATATCGGCTTTCCCAATCGCAATCGTGAAGACAACGGTCTGTTTAAGGTCGATTACAACCTCAACCAGCGTAACGCGATCACAGGCCGCTACTTCATCGGCGACAGCATACAGACTGAGCGCGATATACCCGTATTGCGGCCGGAGTGGCAGTCGCAGGCCGTCACGCGCGCACAGGTGCTGGGCGCGAACTGGATTTTCACGGCAAATTCGCACTGGATCAACGAATTCAAATTCGGATTCAACCGCTTCAACCAATCGATTCTGACCGCCGATGCCAACGTAGACCCGCAAACCTATGGCATCAATACCGGCGTCACCTCGAAGATCAACTTCGGTATGCCGGAAATTGCCATCGACGGCTTCACATCGCTGGGCGGCAATCATGGTTGGCCGCTGCTAACCACGCCCAACCAGACTTTTCAGTTCACCGACAATGTTTCGTATAACCGGGGAAAGCACGCCTTCAAGTTCGGCGGAGAGTTCCGCCACGGCAGCACAGATAACGTGCGCGACCGCTATGGAAAATCTCGCATCCGGTTCGAGGGCTGCGGCCTGGTGTGCGACGATGTGAACAACATCAGCAGCACGCCGCTGGAGGACTTCCTCTCTGGTTTCCCGGCGGTGGGGCGAATCTTCGTGGGCGACTCCCGCCGTCACGTCAGCCTCAAGTCTTTCGGAGGCTTCGTGCAGGACGACTGGCGCGTGAACAGCCACTTCACCATCAACGCCGGGCTGCGTTACGACGTAAGTACCGTCATCAAGGAACGTGACAACCTGCTGGGAAACTTTGACCCCAATCAAGGCCTGGTTCAGGTTGGCTCGCAAGTCAAAGCACCCTACAACGGAGACCACAATAACTTCTCGCCGCGCTTTGGGATGATCTGGGATCCTTGGGGGAACGGCAAGACCGTCATCCGCGCGGGCACTGGCCTCATCTACGAGATCCCGCACATCTCCGAGTTCATCGGGCAAAACGGCGTTAACAATGCCTCCACCTCGGGCTTGAACTCGGTTCCGACCGGCGCGCCCTCGATCGGCTTGAATGGCGGCAAGATTGTTGCCGCCTCCGTCAACACTTCGGACCTGAACTGGTCAGTCGCCGGGCCGGTTTTTTCCACCCCTGCCGACTGCACCATCGATAGCCCTTGCGACATCCTGGGTGTGAACCGGAATCTCCGCACGCCTTACGTGATCAACTGGAACCTGAATGTGCAGCGTGCCCTCACCAACAATCTCTCGATTCAGCTTGGATACGTAGGCAGCAAGGCCACGAAGCTATACAGCGTCTACGACATCAACCAGATTCCGAACTCGTCAGCGGCTGAGATCGCGTGCGGACACTGCGAGGCGAACGCGGATCGTCCCTTCGGCGTGAAGTTTCCTTACCTGGAAGTGATCAACTATCTTGGCAACGGGTATGAGTCGAAGTATCACGGCCTGCAGGCGACGCTCACGCAGCGCGCCTGGCGAGGCTTCTCATTCGTCGCCGGATACACCTGGTCGCACGCGCTGGATCAGGCATCCTTCAACCGCGGACAGAATCCGCAGAACAGCTACGATCCCGCCGGCGAGTACGGCAGCAGCGATAACGACATTCGTCACCGCCTCACGTTCTCGACAACCTATGACATCCCCGGACGCGACGGCTTTGCGCAAATGCTCAAGGGATGGCAACTCAACTCGATCGTAACCCTGCAAACCGGGCTACCGTGGAATGTAGTGGATGGCTACCAGAGCGGTAACGACGTGAGCGCATCCGGCGAATATAGCGACCGTTGGAACTTCACCGGCAATCCGCTGGATTTCAAGGCATCGCCCACGGGAATCCCCTTTGTGGATCCTTCCGAGTTTTCAGTCGACTCCGGAACCGGGATCGTTACCATCGTAGGCAGCAATCCGGCGGATGCCAGGTGCCTCGCGGCCGCTGGTGCACTGCCCAACCAGCAAGCGGTCGCCAACTTCGGCTGCTACGTCGATGGAACGGGTGTCATGACGCCACCCGCTCCCGGAACATTTGGCACCATGCACCGCAACATCTTCCGCGGACCGGGATACTATAACTGGGACTTCTCCCTAACCAAGATGTGGACCTTCCACGACCGCTTTTCGGTCCAGTTGCGCGGCGAGTTCTTCAACATTCTGAACCATCCGAACTTCACCAACCCGAATGGGGTGGGCGGACAGTTGGGGAACGTCGACCCGTCCGTACCTGGAGGCTTCGGCGGCAACGGCTTCACCCCTGACGTGGCCGCGGCCAACCCAGTCATCGGCAGCGGGGGACCACGCGCAATTCAGTTGGGACTCAAGTTGAAGTTCTGATTCGTGCAGGAGGGCTGCTCGTGCCGCAGACCTGAGCAACAAGTCTGAACAATCGTGTAAAAACAATCGGGGTCTTCGCTGGTCAGCGAAGATGCCCCTTTCTTCGTTGCGCCGTCAGCGCACGCCCGTTCCCGAAAGCTGCACTTTGAAGTGCCCGAGCGCCGTCCCGTCGGTAATATTTGTTGCGCCAGTCACCAGTCCGGCGGCGAGCGGCCCAAAGGTAACATTGATCGCGCAGCTTTTGTGGCCGCCGAGCAGACCGCCGCATCCGATGCTGCGGAACGGACCCGTGGTCGCCACGCCAATCTTCACCGGCGAGGCCAATGTGTTCTTGACGGTGATGATCTTGGGTGCGCTTCGCGTACCAATTTTTTGCGAACTGAACACCAGAGTCTTCGGACTTACTGAGACCGCCGGACCGCAGCGCGTGCACTGCGAAAAGGCAGGGACGCTCAGAAAGGCCAGCATCAGTACGCGTCGAGTTCGCTATTCGCATCATGGAACGCATAACGCTCACCCCCAAATCGTGTGAGTTCATCAGCGTTACCGGGGACGAAAGGTTCCGGATTTAGTTGATATGGTAGGCCCGAATGGACTCGAACCATCGACCTCTTCCGTGTCAAGGAAGCGCTCTAACCAGACTGAGCTACGGGCCTACATGGCAACGGTTCTGCATTTAATTCTACGGGCAGCGGGCAATTCCGGCAACGTTTTGGCTCCCGGCCCAAGTTTTTTGGACTGACAGGTCGCAGGTACACACAGTGTGTCTAAGTCGTCGAGTCGTCCGGCTGCGCAGATTGCTGCAGCTGGCGATACTTCTCGACCGCCCATCCGCTTTGTTGCTTCACGTACACCCCGAAGCCAATCAGGCAGAGTGCAACCGCAGTGAAGATCATCCGCTCCCGGGCGCAGCCGCTGTTCGCGCGGCTGATTCAGGTTCGACGCCAGCACCGCGCCGATCGCGAGTCCCGCAATCAGTCCGCCGATGTGGGCGGAGTTGTCGATGAAGCCCGCGCTGGCGCCGAAGAAGCAGGTTTAGCCGCTACCACAATCACCAGGTTCTTCAGGATGCGCTGCACGGTCGGCTTCGGAATACGGAAGCTTGCCCAGATAGAGCGCGGAAATCAGAGCCCCGACAATCCCGAACAGCGCGCCGGAAGCGCCAGCACCGATACGCATCGGGATCCACCACAGGCTGATCAGGCTGGCTGCGATTCCAGTCGCGGTATAAACCAGCAGCGTAAGTCCATGCGCCGAAGATGCGTTCCGCCAGGCGCCCGAGATGCCACAGGCACCACATGTTCACGGCCAGATGCGCACAACCCGATGTGCACGTAAGTCGAAGTCAGCACGCGCCACGGCTGCCCGCCGAGCGTCAGCGGCCCGAAGTCCGCGCCCCATTTCAGAAGTTGCACGTTGCGCGGTTCCGTAGCTGAGGACGCCAGTGAACACCATGGCCGCGAAGACCAGAATGTTCAACGCGAGGATGGCGGTCGTCACCGGCGGCCGGTAGGCCGCAGCGTGCGGACGGCGCCGCCGGAGCCGGCTGCGGTTGCGCCGATCCAGCGAAGGCAGCGCGACATTCGGGACACAAATTCGCAGCACCGTACGCGGTGTCAGTGATCGGGCGGCCGCAACGCACGCATTGCATCAGGCAGACTCCTGCTTAACCGACGTTCGTGATGCGCCGCCGCAAGAATACACAGGTCCCCTTCGCCTACGCTCACGGCAAGCTTCGCTTCGCTCAGGATGACATTGCTTCAAGTATTATTGCGCCCAAAGCTTGTTCCACGAATCTGGAAATCCGAAACCCGCACTCAGTCTCCGGCAGCTTCGACCGCCGGCATCTCTTCCACAGATGGCTTGGCAGAAGTCTTTGCGCTGGTCACCATGATGACCGACGCAATGATGATCGCACTGCCAATGAGGATGTAGCGATCGATCGCTTCGTGCAGCACCAGCCATCCAAGAAACACGGCGACCACCGGATTCACGTACGCGTACGTCGAGACCTTGGAACTGGGCGCGTGCCGCAACAGCCAGATGTAGGACGTGTAGCCGATCCACGAGCCGCCGACTACCAGATAAAGCATGGCGCCGACCCCGCGCGGCGTCCAGACGACGCGCGCGAGATCGCGGTTGCCGATGGCAAAGATGAGATTCGACACTCCCGCAAAGATCACTTGCCAGGCCGTCGAACTCAGCGGATCGAGATCATTGGTGTGCCAGAGTTTCGAGAGCACGGAACCGAGCGCCCAACTGAATGATCCGGCGATCAGGCTCAGGGACCACCACAGCTCGCGCCGGCCAAGCGTGCCGGCCATGGTGAGTTTCGGCCAGAGCAGCACCACCATGCCCACGATGCCGATCGCCAAACCGGCCAGTCCTCGCCGCGAAATGTGATGATCGCCCAGCAACCACGCGTCGAGCACCAGGAACCATAGCGGCGTGACCGCGATCAGCAGGGCTGACAAACCGGAAGGCACAACCTGCTCGGCGTAGGAGAGCGTAAGGTTGCCGCCCATCAGGAGCAGAGTGCCGACGACCGCCATGTGCCAGAGTTGCCGCGTGGAATACAGCACACGGCGTCCGCGTACGGCGCAGTAGGCGAGCATCAGGATGCCGGCAATCAGGAAGCGCGTGGCGCACATCAGCGCCGGAGGAATGTGTTCAACGGAAATGGCGATGGCAAGGTAAGTCGATCCCCAGAACACGTAGACCAGGGCGAAGGCGAGAATCACCATCCAGCGGGTTGAAGATGTCTGGGTCACAGGAGCGAGAGGCTAAAACATACCAGATGCTGGAAGAAGGCCTACGGACGCGAGATCGTTGACGCCGTAACCGAGATTCACACAGGATCGGCGATGAGATCGGTGCGGGACGCGTCGTTGGCGCCGAGGATGTAGCGCCGGCATCTTGCCGGCAGTCGCGAGGGCGTCCTCGCCCTCGCTCGTGGTGCGCCAACTGGGCGGCGGGCGAGACGCCCGCCGGACTGCCGCCGGGACGGCGGCGCTACGGTGAAGTGCCTCTAGCAGCGGCCGGTATTCTTCCATCCTGGAAGCCTGATGGTGCAGAAGCTAAAGCAGATAAACCTGACGAAGACGGTGTGGCGGATCAAGTCAAGGACTTGGGGAGCCAATTTTGAAATTGAATTTCATTTTCTTAAAGCTTATTTTCGCGTTAGGCAGCCCCAGGATCGACGATCGCCCCCTCGGATGACCCAAACCATCACCCCACCCACAAAGTGCGCCCATAAGCCTCGTAAACGCTCGCAGTGGGCATTCCATGAATCGTCGCTGGGGTGTTTTCCAACCGCCGCTCCGGCCCAGAGCCGACCAGATTTTTCAATATCAATAAGCTAAGTCATTGAAAATCCATGCTTCAAGAGCCCGCAGCTTGAGAAACGGGCGACGGGCGACCGAAAATGGGGTTATCGCCCCGAAACGGCGCTTCCCCATCCCTGCCATCCAAGCTATAATCGGTACGAAGTCTTGTAATTCCATGAACCTGCAGAATCCAAACTCGCACCTGCCCACCTGCTGGCTGCACCAGTTGTGCTGCCCGCGGCGCCACTTGGCGGTGCTTCCTTCGCAGGTGCGGCCGAACCTGTTCGGCTGCGACTAACTCCCGTCCTTCCTGTGCAAATTTTCTTCGGGACGTAGTCCGCGCAATCGAAGCTCTACGTGGCGAGCAATCGTCCTCAAAGACCCTCTGAACTCCTGGCCACTGACAACCGGCCACTGACAACTGATTCACAGGAGGATTCCATGCCGACCAAGACTCTCACTGCCGGACCGAAGATCAAGACCGCCCTGCCCGGCCCCAACGCCAAGCGCGTGCTGGCGGGCGATGACAAGTACATTTCGCCGTCTTACACACGATCCTATCCGCTGGTTGCCAAGAGTGGACGCGGCATCGTCGTCACGGACGTGGACGGCAACGAATTTTTTGATTTCTCCGCCGGTATCGCCGTGACTTCCACCGGCCACTGCCATCCGGAAGTGGTCGCGGCCATTCAGAAGCAGGCCGGCGAACTGATTCACATGTCGGGCACCGACTTCTATTACGAGAACATGATGACGCTTGCCGAGCGCCTTTCGAAGATCGCTCCCATGCCCGGACCGCACCGGATCTATTACGGCAACTCGGGCGCGGAGGCCGTCGAGGCTGCGCTCAAGCTCGCGCGCTACCACACCAAGCGGCAGAACGTGATCGCCTTTTTCGGCGCATTTCACGGACGCACGATGGGCGCGCTCTCGCTGACCGCGTCTAAGCCGCAACAGAAACGCCGTTTCGCTCCGCTTGTGCCGGGCGTGACGCATGTACGCTATCCCGATGTCTATCGCGGCTGCTCGGGCGGAGCGCAGGACGCGGAGGCGTTCGCGCTCGGTTGCGCTCGCTACATCGAAGACAAGCTGTTCAAGACGATTCTTCCTCCCGAGGAAGTGGCCGCCATCTTCATCGAGCCGGTGCAGGGTGAGGGCGGATACGTCGTCGCACCGACTCCCTTCATGCAGGAACTGCGGCGCATCTGCGACAAGCACGGCATCCTGCTGGTGGTGGACGAAGTGCAGAGCGGAATCGGCCGCACCGGCAAGTGGTGGGCGGTCGAGCACACCGGCGTGCAGCCCGACATCATTTGCAGCGCGAAAGGCATTGCATCCGGCATGCCGCTGGGCGTGATGATGTCGCGCGCCGACATCATGGACTGGGTTCCGGGCTCACACGCGTCGACCTTCGGCGGCAATCCCGTCTGCATCGCAGCGGCGCTGGCCACGCTTGACGTGATCGAGAAAGAAAACCTGCTGCAGAATTCCGCCGAAGTCGGCGCCCACATGCTGAAGCGCATGGCGGACTGGCCGAAGAAGCATCGCATTGTCGGTGACGTACGCGGACGCGGCCTGATGATCGGCGTGGAAATCGTGAAGGATCAGAAGACCAAGGAATACGGCGCCGAACTTCGGGACAAAATCGTGGAGTTGGCGTTCGAGCGCGGCATCCTGTTCCTGGGCTGCGGTCCTAGCACGGTGCGCATCGCTCCTCCGCTGGTCGTGAACAAAGATGAGGCGGATGCGGCGGTCGACGCGCTCGAAGAGTCGATCGAAATCGCAGCAAGGCGTAGTTTCATCGGGACGGGCAGCCTGCGCACATCACGCTGAGTCTTCCCGTCCCCTCTCTCACAATCGATAGGAGATGCCTATGTGGAGTGGCACAGTGGAGTCCATCCACATGGCGCCCGCTGCAAAAGCGCCGACGCAGACAGTGAATGAAGTGGAAGCCGTTCCCGGCGCCGGGCTGTCAGGGGACCGGTACTTTCTGAAGCAAGGCACGTTCTTCAAGCCCGAACCCGACTTCGAATTGACGCTGATCGAAGCGGAGGCCATTGAAGCAGCGGCGCGCGAATACAAAGTGACGCTCGATTTCGGAGAGGCTCGCCGCAATGTGGTGACGCGCGGTGTGCCGCTCAATCATCTGGTGGGGCGCGACTTCGTCATTGGCGACGTCAAGATTCACGGCATTCGCTTGTGCGAACCCTGCAGCCATTTGGAAGGGATCACCGGGAGGCCGGTGATCAAAGCACTGCGTCATCGCGGCGGGTTGCGAGCGCAGATCCTGTCGCAAGGCGTGATTCGGGTCGGCGATACGGTGCGGGAGTAGACCCCCGTTCGTAAACATTTCAAGCGTCCCTCCGGGACGCGAGTCTTCTGGCGTGCGCACCCGGCGCTGAAGCGCCGGGCTATTCTCAGGCGTCCCTCCGGGACCTTCTGCGGTATGCAGAACTCGTGGGAATTTGGGCATGTGTTGCATGCCTGCTGATGCGATTTGGTTCGGCACTTATGATGGACTCAACATATCGCCAGCTTCTGCGCGGCAAGGGTGCACATGCCGACCCGATCGCGATCCTCGCGGATGTTCCGGCGTCCGCGGCGGGACGTTTGATGGAAGGCTATCCGCACTCGATCTGGCAGATGGTCGGGCACATGAATTACTGGATGCAGTACGAACTGGATCGCATCGCCGGCAAGAAGCCGCACTATCCCGAGCACGCTATCGAGAGTTGGCCGGCGGAGGTTGCGCCGCGCGATGACGCAGAGTGGCGCGACGCGCGCGCGAACCTGGCGGCACGGATCGATTTGCTGTCGGCGTTGTCGGAATCGAGTGCGGAGATTCTTAAGGCTCCGGTCGATTCGATGCACTCGAAAGAAGAGCCGCGGTCCACGAGCGTGGAATCCGTTTTGTGGCAGATCATGGTGCACAACAGCTATCACGTGGGACAGATCGCAATGCTGATGCGCTCGTTCGGTCTTTGGCCGCCGCGCACCGGAACGGACACATGGTAAGCCCCGCCACAGTTCGCGAAGATCTGCGCATCTCGACGATCGCCGTGCGGTCCGATCGACCGGCTCCATCGGGACATATCCCGACGAAGGCGTACGTGGCGCTGGGCTTTGCTCTGGTGGTGTGGGCTTCGGCGTTCGCGGGAATTCGCGCCGGGCCTGCGCAGCTACGCGCCTTCGCACCTCGCGCTCTTTCGTTACCTGATCGCATCCAGCGTTCTCGCAATCTACGCGCGCCTCGCGCACTTCCGCCGACCCGCATGGAGAGACCTACCTGGTCTGGTCGTCGCAGGCTCGCTCGGCATCACGATCTACAACCTCGCCTTGAACTACGGCGAAACACGGGTGACAGCGGGATCGGCAAGCCTGCTCATCTCTTCGACGCCCATCTGGGCCGCGTTGCTCGCCATGCTCGTTTTGCGGGAACGGCTCACCGTGATGGGTTGGCTCGGCGTCCTCTTAAGTTTTGCAGGAGTGGCGCTGATCGCGAGTGGCGAAGGCCATGGACTTCACTTCCCATGGCAAGCGCTGGTAATTCTGGGCGCTGCGATGGCGTGGGGCATGTACATCGTGATCCAGAAACACTTTCTGGGACGGTATTCAGCGCTGGAGTTTACGTCGTACTCGGTGTGGGCCGGAACGCTGCTGATGGTTCCCTTCGGCGGCGGATTGTTTCATGCCATTCGACAGGCACCGTGGACCGGCACGGTTGCCGTCCTGTTCCTCGGCATCTTTCCGGCAGCGCTGGCTTCGTTTGCCTGGGCCTATGCTCTCTCGCATGGCCCGGCCGGCCGGATGGCCTCGTTTCTGTACTTCATCCCAGTATTCGCAACGCTGATTGCATGGGTATGGCTGGGTGAAGTTCCCCGCTTCGTCAGCCTCGCGGGAGGCGCGATCGCGATCGCCGGCGTGATTGTGGTCAATCTCTGGGGCAAGCGGCCTTTGGGATTCTCCCGCGATGTATCGAACTGAACGTCTTCTTGTGCCCGCGGTCACTTGCCCATCAAAAAATTAAGGCTAGGATCGAAGCGCGTCTGTGCTTGCCTCCTTCACTCGCGGGACGATCCGCCTGCTTGATTGCGTGTTGCCGAAGGGTCGCCGCGACGGAGATCTCCCGGCGCATCACCGGGTTGGGCGCCGGGGAGAAGAGGAAGCCTATTTTTTTCTGCGAAAACGTGGCTACGTGATGGTGGCGCGCAACTACCGCTCGGCGCGGCGCCGGGGAGAAATCGATCTCGTGGGCTGGGATCGGGACGTGCTCTGCTTTGTGGAGGTGAAAACGCGCACATCGCGCGACGTGAAACCAGCCGAGGCGGCGGTGGACCGGGAAAAGCGGCGGGAACTCGGTGGCGATGGCCCGCGACTATCTGCGGCGGGTACGGGAAGAAGTGCCGTGGCGCTTCGACGTGGTCAGCATTTACTACGAAAACCCGGGTGCGCCGCCGCACATCGAATTGTTTAAAAATGCGTTCCCGGTATCGTAAAATACGGGATTCATCCGAGTACTGAAAGGATTTAGTAATTGCCGGAACTTAGAAAAGATCCGATCGTGGGGCGTTGGGTCATTATTTCCACGGATCGCGCCAAGCGACCGACGGACTTTGTGCGCGAAGGCGTAAGAATTCGCGGAGGTTTCTGCCCGTTTTGCCCGGGCAATGAGAACAAGACTCCGCCTGAGATCCAGGCATACCGGCCCAATCCGAACGGCGGCCCGCCGCCGCTGCGCGACACGCCCGGCTGGACCGTCCGCGTGGTTCCCAACAAATTTCCGGCGCTCGGTATCGAAGGCAATCTCAACCGCCAGGCCGAGGGCATGTTCGACAAAATGAACGGCATCGGCGCGCACGAGGTCATTATCGAGACGCCGGACCACGCCGCCACCCTGGCGACCATGCCGGCGAAACGCATTGAGGATGTTTTGTGGACCTTCCGCGACCGCATTCTTGACTTGAAGAAAGACCGGCGGTTCAAGTACATCCTGCTGTTCAAGAATCATGGCGAGCCGGCGGGCGCGTCGCTCGAACACGCACACTCCCAGCTGATCGCGCTGCCCATCCTGCCCATCTATGTCGCCGAAGAGATTGAGGGCGCGAAGCAGTACTACATCTATAAAGAGCGCTGCGTGTTCTGCGACCTGATCCGGCAGGAAGCCGAGTCGGGCGCGCGCGTCGTGGACGAGAACGACGACTTTATTACGCTGGCGCCATACGCGCCGCGCTTCCCCTTTGAGACGTGGATCCTGCCTAAGGAACACGAGTCGGCGTTTGAAAATTCGTCGTCGCACATGTTCCAGAATCTGGCGAAGGCCTTGAAGACTCTGTTGAACAAGGCCGATCGGGTGCTCGATAACCCTCCCTACAACCTCGTCATTCACAGTTCACCCGTGCAGGACTCGACGAATGATCACTACCACTGGCACATCGAGTTCATGCCCAAGCTGACCAAGACGGCGGGCTTTGAGTGGGGAACGGGGTTTTATATCAATCCGACACCGCCCGAGGAGGCCGCGCGGTTTTTGCGGGAAGCCGGGGTGGAAGAGCCGGCCACGGCGACGGTGGGATAGAGCGCCTTACCTCGCGGGCTCACGCCCGCATCGGCAATGTGCCGCCCTTTCAGGGCTTGCGTCCTTGAGCTGTACCTACCCAGGCCTTACGGCCTGGGCTAACCCATGCCGCCGCTTCGCGGCTCCCGCCCCAGCGAGCGCGAAGATTTCCTTTCAGCGCTCGTTTCCTTTTCGGCGCGAGGAGGCTGCAAGGTTCTTTGCGGGAGGCAGGAGTGGAAGAGCGGGCCACGGCGAGCTTCGGTTGATCGGCAGACGCCAAGACCGCCCCTAAAGGGGCAAATTCTTCGCTCTCTTACGGCATCGCTGAAGCGATGCCCTGATACGAATCCCACCACTTGATGAACTGATACGCACCCCCAACTTTAGGTGCGTGGAGTGGCTCGACTGAGCGGGAGATAGTACGGGCCGTCAGAGTTACGCCACCTAAAGTTTGAAAACTGAGAGCTGAAGGCTGGAAGGCTGAAAACTGAGAGCTGACAGCTAAAAAGAGGGCACGCTTCCCCGAAGATCGTGCCCTTTTAGCTTTGCGAGAGAGAACTCGAAAATCTTGGTGGTACGGGCGGGCGCAAACTCCTTAAGGAACAGGCCCCTGTTCATCGAAGAGTCCGCCCGCTCATACTTCCGTTCAAGTTCAGGTGGAGTGTAGGGCAGGCGGCGGGAGTTTGTTGTCACAAAGATGTAAATGCTGTGTCTCGGAGTTGAAAAATCATTCAGATACAGCTCTTGAACGGCAGAAAAAGGCTTTTGGACGACCCATTCTTAGACCCTGAAGGGTATCGGTATCATCCTTGGGTGCGGTCGAGAAACTCTTCGTGCCAGGCCATCTGGATGGCTTCCAGCTTGGCTTCGTTGGACTTCTGCGGATCGTCCTTGAACTCGGGCAGTTCCGTGACGTATCGGTGCAGGTCGGTGAAGCGGACCGACAGCGGATCGATCTCCGGATGCTTTTCAGAAAGCAGTATACCGAGGTCTTCGGCGTCGGCCCATGTTATGTCTTTTGGCATGTAGGAGGCTCCTTGGAAATCGGCACTTAGCAATCAGCACTTGGCATTTGTCCAGCAACCGGTCATGCAGGGCGCCGGAGCAGGTCCGAGACGATCGGCTGGCTAAATGCCAAATGCTAAGTGCCAACGGCTGCTTTTAGTGTTCTTCCGAAACGTAATTCCGATTCCACGCGGGAATTTCGACCACCACTTTACCGGGCTTGTTGATGACGGCCTGGCATCCGAGGCGGGAGTTTAGCTGGAGATCGGCCGCCATGTCGAGGCGGTCGGCTTCGTCGTCGTCCATCTCAGAAAGATTCTCAGCGCCTTCCTTGACCCAGATGTGGCAGGTGGTGCAGGCGCAGTTGCCGCCGCAGGCGTGGTCGAGCTTGATGCCGTTGTTCAGCGCCACGTCGAGCAGCGACTGCTCTTTGCCATGATCTTTGTAAGGCAGCTTGCCATTTTCAAACTGCACGGTCTTCCCTTCCGGCAGGAAGGTGACCTGGACGGTATTTTCGCCCGGCTCGTCGAGGGTGGCGGTGGTGCCGGTGTTTTTCGTTTTTTCGTCAGACATGAGAACTCCGATCAGGTCTTAGGTGTTAGGTCTTGGGTCTTAGGAGCGAGATGACTCTTGCATCGAACGCCTGAACGACCCAAGACCTGACACCCAACACCTGCTCTATTCAAATTCTGCTTTCGCCATCGGATGGGGCGCGTCCGGGCCTTCGCCCATATCGGCTTCATCCATGGTCTTGCCTTTCAGCGCGCTGGAAACCGCGCTGTCCATCATCAACTCCGCCAGGCGCATCGTGGCCTGGTTGAGTTCGTCGATCGATTTGCGGATCGCCTGGTAGTCTTCGCCCTTCTTTACTTCGTTGAGGGCTTTCTCGAGTTTTGCGATGCGGCGGTGTTCGTCGGAAGTGAGCTGTTCCCATGCCGGACTCTGGCGACCTTTGCCCAGCGCGGTGAGGATTGTGTCGGCCTCGTTGCGCGCTTCGATCACCTGGCGCTGGCGGAAGTCTTCTTCGGCGTAGTCGAAGGACTCGAGCAGCATGTTCTCGACCTGGTCGTCGGTTAGGCCGTAGCTGGGTTGCACTTCGATCTCGGCTTCCTTCCCGCTGCGCTGTTCGCGCGCGGTAACGTGCATGATGCCGTTAGCGTCGATCAGGAACTTCACTTCGATGCGCGGCATGCCGGCCGTCATCGGCGGGATGCCTTTTAGATCGAAGCGCGCCAGCGAGCGGCAGTCTTTGGCGAGTTCGCGCTCGCCTTGCAGCACGTGGATGGCGACGTTGGCTTGTCCGTCAACTTGCGTGGTGTAGAACTGGGTCGCGGAAGCCGGAATGGTCGAGTTGCGCAGGATGATCTTGTCGGTGACACCGCCTGCGACTTCGATGCCGAGGGATAGCGGCGTGACATCGAGTAGCAGCATTTCCTTAGTGGCTTCCGAACCGCCGCCGAGGATGTTGGCCTGCACGGCTGCACCCAGCGCGACGACCTCGTCGGGGTTCAGATCCGTGTGCGGCACGCGCTTGAAGAGATCCTGCACGAGAGCGCGCACTTTCGGGATGCGGGTTGAACCGCCCACCAGCACGGCTTCGTCAATCTGCTCGGGCTTGAGTTTCGCGTCTTTCAGCGCCTGCTTGCAGGGCGCGATGGTGCGGTCAAGAATCGGCTGAACCAGTTGCTCGAATTGCTCGCGGGTGATTTCGCGTTGGTAACGCTTGCCTTGCGGTAGCTCGATGTCAAGCTTGATCGAATCCTGCGAAGACAAGGCGATCTTGGCTTCGATTACGGCTTTGCGGATGGTCTGCACGCCTTCGCCGCTGCGGCGCAGATCAAGGCCCATGTCGCCGCGAATGTCGTCGAGCGCGATCGTGATCAGCAGGTTGTCGATGTCGTCACCGCCCAGATGCGTGTCGCCGTTGGTGGAGATGACCTCGAAAATGCCGTCGTGCAGCTTGAGGATCGAGATGTCGAACGTGCCGCCGCCCAGGTCGTAGACCGCGACGATGCCGTTCTTCTTTTTGTCGAGACCGTAGGCAAGAGACGCGGCTGTCGGCTCGTTGACCAGGCGAAGGACTTCCAGTCCGGCGATGCGGCCGGCGTCTTTTGTGGCCTGGCGTTGCGCGTCGTTGAAATATGCGGGAACGGTGACAACGGCTTTCGTGACTGGTCCGCCGAAAAAGCGCTCCGCGTTGCGCTTGAGCTGACGCAGAATGAACGCCGAGATTTCCGGCGGTGTGTAACTCTTGTCACCCAGCTTGATGCGCAGCACTTCGCCAGGTTGGAGATCTTCGGCCAAGCGGAAAGGGAAGAGCTTCAACTCTTCCTGAATATCTTCCATGCCGCGGCCCATGAGGCGCTTGATCGAGTAGACGGCGCGCTCGGGAGTTTCGATGAGATATTTGCGAGCCGCGCTGCCGACAATGATCTGACCGTGCTCGTCGAGTGCGACCACCGACGGCACGAGATTCAGGCCGTCTTCGCCCGGAATCACGACAGGGGTATCCCCCTGCATGAAAGCCACGAGGGAGTTCGTGGTTCCGAGATCGATTCCGACGATGCGGTCAGTAGGCATTCGAACTAACTGGCCTTCCGTTCTGCCGGTGTGGCGGGCTGCGGCTCGGCAGCCTGGGTTGGTTGATATAAGCGCACCGGCTTCCAGGCGTCGATAGCAGTGCCTCCACTGATCATGCCCTGAATGAACGACTCGAAGAACATGTAGGGATGGATTGACGCGATTGCGCTCGCCTCATTGAGACGGCGGCGGAGCTCGGCGGGAATCGTGAATTCAATCGAGCTCAGATTGTCGTGGAGTTGGGCCAGCTTGCTGGCGCCAATGATGGTCGAGGAGATGCCCGGCTGAGTAGCGACCCAGTTGAGAGCCACGAGCGCGGGTTGCCGGCCCACCTCCTTCGCAACTTCGAGAAGCACGTCGAGAACTCTCCAATTCTGCGGGTTGAATCGCATCAGCGTTGGATTGCCCGAGTCTTTCGTTTTTTCGAGGCGGCCATCACCGCTGCCATCTTCCCCTTGGCGCTTGTACTTGCCGGTAAGAAATCCACTGGCGAGAGGACTCCACGGGCAGATACCGAGGCCCAGTTCCTGGGCAACCGGGATGTGCTCACGCTCAATGTTGCGTTCCACCAGCGAGTATTCGAGCTGCAGGGCGATGGGACGTTCCTTACTTTCCTTTTCGGCCAATGTGTAAGCACGAGCAACGTACCAGGCGGGCGTGTCGGAGAGCCCGTAGTGGCGGATCTTGCCTTCGCGCACCAAGTCGTTCAGAGTCGCGACTACCTCTTCGGCCGGGGTGACCGTGTCCCAGGCATGCAGCCAGTACAGGTCGATGTAGTCGGTGCGCAGACGGCGGAGCGAGCCTTCGAGCGCACGATAGATGTTCTTGCGGCCGTTGCCGCCTGCGTTCGGATTGCCGGGTTCCGCGTTGAAGGTGAACTTGGTAGCCAGCACGATCCGGTCGCGCAGCTTGCGATCGGCGATGAACTTTCCTACGAGTTCCTCGCTATGGCCGCCTGTGTAAGCGTCGGCGGTGTCGACGAAGTTCCCGCCTGCATCGACGTAGCCGTCAAAGACCGAGCGGGAAACATTTTCTTCTGAGCCCCAACCCCATTCGGTGCCGAACGTCATGGTTCCAAGGCAGAGCGGGCTAATCCGCAGTCCGGAGCGACCCAGCGTGATGTATTTGTTCAAACGCATAATTACCTAGCTTTCCAGAACTTCGTTGACGTCGCGCACCAGGTTGCGGAGATAGTTCCGACGGTTCAGGAGATCAAGCATTCTGTCGCGAATTTTCAGGCGGTCGGCTTCCGTGCCGGTGTCCACGGCCTGATCCCATGCCGACCATTCTTTTTTCAATTCGTCGAGGAGCGCTTCGTGCTTTTCTTCGAGTTCGAGCTTCTGACGGCCTACTTCCTCGATTAGAGAGGGATCGTCTTCGCCCATCTTCTTCTGCATTTTCAGCTCTTCGAGCTGCATGTTGAGGTCGAAGACTTCTTCCAGCAGATCGGGCGGAACGACTTGCTTTTTCATCTGGCCGCTGGCGCGCGCAGCTTCCGTGGCGCTTTTGGATTGCTCTTCGAGTTCCACGCCTTCGAGGCGCAGCACATATTCCGTGCGCTTGATCGGATCTTTCAGCGTGCGGTACGCGTCGTTGAGCTGGGAGCTCTGCTCGAGGCTCCATTCCTGCTCGCGTGTATCGGCCCCGGAATAAACGTCCGGATGCAGTTTGCGGCTCAGTTGGTAGAACTCTCGCTCGAGCACTGCGACGTCCACATTCAACTTTCGCGGCAATGCGAAGAACGTGAAGTAGTCCACCGGAACGGGAGGCTGAACTTTTCCGCAGGCGCTGCAGAAATGCTCGGCACGCATGGTGCCGCACGACCAGCAAGTGGACGTGGCGTCGCCCGGCATGATCAGAGACGATTTGGTTTCTGGATTCGGCATGAGTTCAACGTGTCTAAAGCTCACCGCAGCGGCTGAAGCCGCATTTCCGTGGACTCTTGCGGCCCGACTGAAGTCGGGCCCTTCCCGTTCTTGCCCGGGGCCGGCTCGGCGGCCCCACGGTTCTTGCCCAGGGTCGGCCCGGCCCTATCGTTCTCGCCCGGGGTCGATCGGGACTTCCCGTGGTGCCGGCCGGGCCCCATCGTTCCTGCTGGGAACGTACGTACTGTTAATGGCTACGCCCTGCGCAATCGGACCTTGCCGTTCCTGCTTGTGCCCATAGACAAATTCACCACGACCGCCTGTTCCGCACCATGGGTTCACACGGTGCAAGCAGGAGCGCCGTGGTGCAGGGATCTGAGATCTGCCTCCAACGTCTGGCGGACAAGAGTGTCCGCCCCACATCACGCCGTGAAAGAACTTCCGCAACCGCAGGACTTGGTCGAATTCGGATTCACGAACACGAAGCCTTGCTGCATCAGCGTCTCCTGATAGTCCAGGATCATGCCGTGCAGGTAGATGAACGACTTCGGGTCGACAAACACGCGCACGTCGTCGAACTGGAAGATGCGGTCGCGCTCGCGGGGCTGCGTGTCGAAACGGATGTTGTAGCTCAGACCCGAACACCCGCCACCCTGCACGCCCAGACGCAAGCCGCCTTCGGTGGGCGAAATGCCTTCCTTCGTCATCGCGCTGCGGATTTTCGCAATCGCCTTGTCCGTCACCTGGATGCCCTTGATAGGAGCTGCCGGTGCCGGAGGGGCAATCGTCTTGGTCGTTTCTTCTGCCATGCTCATAAAACTAGCCTGACTTTTGGCCGAACGTCTGTGATCTGCGAACGGCTTGCCCGCTTCGAGGGGCGAGGGCAAGATGCCCTCGCGACTGCCGGCGGGACGCCGGCGCTACTTTGCAGAGTCGGCGCTCCAGTCGGCCGCCGATCTTCCGTTTAGTGCGCTGCCTGGCTGGTCGGAACGGGCGCATCGACTGCTACCTCGCCGTTCTTTTTCTTCCAGTCGTGAATCGCGGCGCGGATGGCGTCTTCGGCCAACACGGAGCAGTGAATCTTCACCGGCGGAAGCGCGAGCTCTTTCACGATCTCGGTGTTCTTGATTTGCAGCGCTTCGTCGACGGTCTTGCCCTTCACCCACTCGGTCGCGAGCGAGGACGAGGCGATCGCCGAGCCGCAGCCGAAGGTCTTGAACTTCGCGTCTTCGATGATCTGCGTCTCAGGATTCACCTTGATCTGCAGCTTCATGACGTCGCCGCACTCGGGCGCGCCCACCAGGCCGGTGCCGACTTCCTGGCTGTTCTTGTCCATCGAGCCGACGTTGCGCGGATTGGAATAATGATCGAGAACTTTGTCGCTATATGCCATTTGTGCTTTCTCCTACTCTCGAAACTTAAACTAGAAACTCGAAACTGCCTTTTACTCTCCCGCCCACTTCACATCCTTCAGATTGACGCCCTCTTTCGCCATTTCGTAGAGCGGAGAGAGTTCACGCAGGCGTTCGACGGTTTCACAGACGCGATCGGCTACGTAATCGACTTCGGCTTCGTTGTTGAAGCGGCCGATACCGAAGCGGATCGAGCTATGCGCCAGGTCGTCGCCCGTGCCCAGGGCCTTCAATACATAAGATGGTTCCAAGGTCGCAGAGGTGCATGCAGATCCACTGGAAACTGCGACATCGTTGATTCCCATGAGCAATGACTCGCCTTCCACGTAGGCAAAGCTAATGTTCAGGTTGCCGGGTAGACGGTGCTCCATCGAACCATTGATGTAGGTCTCATCCAACCGGCCCATGATGCGGTCGCGCAGACGATCACGAAGGGCCGCGAGATGCGCGCCTTCCTTGGCCATATCTTCACGGGCGATTTCGCACGCCTTGCCCAGGCCCACGATGCCGGGGACGTTCAAGTGTTCCAGAACGCATGCCACGCTCGTGTCCGCCGCCGTCGATGATGGCGGAAATCTGCACGCGCGGATTCTTGCGGCGCACGTACAGCGCACCCACACCTTTGGGACCGTAAATCTTGTGCGCGGTGATGGACATGAGGTCGATGTTGTCTTTGTTCACGTCGATCGGAACTTTGCCCACAGCCTGCACACCATCGGTGTGGAAGAGCACGCCGCGCTCGCGACAGATCTTGCCAATCTCGCGCCACGGCTGGAGCACGCCGATTTCGTTGTTCGCCGCCATAATCGTGACGAGAATTGTTTTGTCATCGATGGCGCGCTTCAGTTCTTCGAGATCGACCAGGCCGTCTTTCTGCACCGGCATGTAGGTCACGCGATAGCCGTACTTCTCCAGACGCTTGCAGGTATCGAGCACGGCCTTGTGCTCGGTGACCGCCGTGATGATGTGGTTGCCCTTCTCGCGGTACATCTCGGCGACGCCCTTGATGGCGAGGTTGTCGCTCTCGGTGGCGCCCGAGGTGAAGATGATTTCTTTGGCGGTCGCGCCGATCAGCTTGGCAACCTGCTCGCGCGCATTCTCGACCGCTTCTTCGGCGGTCCACCCGAATGGATGGTTGCGGCTGGCGGCATTGCCGAATTTTTCCATGAAGTAAGGCAGCATGGCCTCGAGCACACGCGGATCCATGGGGGTGGTGGCGTGATTGTCCATGTAGATGGGCAGCTTGACGCCGGCGGGAGCAGGCGTGCGCTGCTCCTGGGTCGCGGTTTTCAATTCGATACTCATGACTGTCTCCTACCTCGTTCTCAAGTCCTGGGTCGTCGCAAGCGCGATCAGGTCAGCGTGACCAGATCACTCAGACTCTTTTTCGCGTCGACGCTTACGCTTTCGGCGGCGTCGGACATTTCTGAAATCTTGATGTTCTTCAAAACATCTTCGATGCTCTGGTTTACCTTACGCAGGGGCTCTCGGATCGTGCAGCGTTCCGTTTGGTCGCACTCGCCGCGCACCGTGATGCACGACGTAATGAAGAGCGGACCATCAATGGCGCGAATCACTTCGTAGGCGGAAATCTCGGCCGCCGGCCTGGCCAGCGTATAGCCTCCGTTGATGCCATGCTGCGAATGCAGCAACCCAGCCTTCGCCAAGCGCTGCAGAATCTTGGCCAGCGCTTCGGACGGGATCCCGTAGGACTCCGCCACATCCTTCGCCCGGCACGCTCCCTGCTGCCCGTGCTCGGCAAAGTGACGCATCGCCATCAACCCGTAGTCCGCTTTTTTGGAAAGCTTCAGCATGGGGTAAAACACTAGCCGACCAAAATGATCGGATTAAAATGCGACTAATTAGGTCGCCTTTTATTGTAGCGTCCGCAGCCAGGTTCGCGCAAGGCGGCCCAGCGAACGGTAATAAATGCGGCTCTAACGGCAACTGGAATGATGTCAGTGGTTTACGAACAGGCGAGTAATTTGGTCGTATTTTCTAATTTCAGGGCGGATTCCCGCAGATGGCGGGTTACCGATGGGGCCTTGACTTCCATCGCCACGGGGCTAAAATACCCAAAATTTCCGGCAGTCTGGGTTCCGCCGCCAGTTTGCGGAATCGCCATCCCGGAGTTATGAAGCCAACCGCCGTCGCACACCCCCCAGCAGAGAAGGAACATGAATCAGTGTAAGCACCCGCGCGTGCAGATCGTGAGCCGCGACGAGGACACCGAATACGTCGAGTGTCTTGAATGCGGCGACGTCTTTGAGTCCAGTGAATTCAAGGACATGGCGATCGAAGAGAGCACGCCCTCCGACGAAGCCTGAACCGATACCCCACGTCCCCAAACGGCCTGATGACGCAACTCAGGGAATCCCCGTGCTTAAGCATGACGGACGTAATCGTCATGCACCGTTTGTGTTTGTTGAGTCTCAAAGTGGTTTGATCTAATCGCTGGCACGGAGATTTTTGCCCGCTTGGGGAACCGAATGCCCGATGTGGCTTTGGTTGTTGACGATTCGATGGTGATCCGACACACGGTCTCCCGCTTCCTGGAGGAGCGGGGGTTCGCGGTGGAATCCGCGTCGAACGGCATGGAGGCGCTGGAGATCCTGAAGCGCGTCACCCCGGTCCTGGTAATCACCGACATGCAGATGCCCGCCATGGGCGGCAGCGAACTGATCAGCGCAATCAAGGGCAAGCCCGAAACCGCATCCATCCCGATCCTGATCCTGACTGGGGTCTCGAGTGGATTCGATCGCAACGAGAATCGCGCTGAGTTCACGATTTTCAAGGATATCGACGTCCAGGAGCAGTTGGAGAAGGCGCTGGACGCCGTGGCCGCGAAGGCTGCTAAGGCGCAGCGGTCAGGGCAGTAAGTCAGCTGATGGCTGGTGGCTTGTAGCTTCTACTGCTGGCTTCTGGCACGCGGACCCTGCCGAACCCTCGCTTCAATAATTTCTCAGCGATTTTGTCTTCGACATTTGTTCAGTCTGAGCCGACAATCCTCACGCCCGTCGCAACTGCAAGCCGGCTTCCGCAGAAAAATCCATCGTAGCGAAGTCTTTCGCTAGCCACTTCGGGTAGGCGGCTGCGGCGATCATGGCGGCGTTGTCAGTCGAGAGCGGGCGGGACGGAAAGAACACCGGCAGTCCCTGCTGTGCCGCGGACTCTTCGAAGCGCTGGCGCAATTCGTTGTTGGCGGCCACCCCGCCCGTGACGAATAACGTCGCGACTTCGTACGCTTGCGCCGCCTCGAGCGTCTTGGCGACCAGGTCCTCGACCATGGCGCGCTGGAACGACGCAACCAGGTTCAACGTCGCGGGCTCGCAGGCGGCGAGGTAGTCCTCGAATTTAGGCTTGGCTATTACCGACAAAGCTTCGCGCCGCGTCGCAATTGCAGGGGCGAGATTGCTCGTCTCGATGTAGCGCAGGACCGCCGTTTTGATCCCGCTGTAGGAGAAGTCGAAGCGCAGGCGGCCGTCGGTCGCAGTGCGACGGCTTTTGCGGTCGGGATGCTTGATCTGCGGGCTGGCGAATTTCACGGCCGCGGGGTCTCCGTGCTTCGACAGGCGGTCGATGACTGGACCACCGGGATATCCCAGGCCTAGTAGCTTGGCGACTTTATCGAAGGCCTCTCCGGCGGCATCGTCGCGCGTGTGGCCGATATTTTCGTAGGACCAGCTCTCGCCCTTCTGCGCCGCCAGATAAAGATGGGTATGCCCGCCCGACACGACCAGCGCCAGCACCGGAAAGTTCACGAGATGATTGCCCTTCTGGCGTTCTTCGAGCAGCACGGCGTGAATGTGCCCCTCCAGGTGATTTACGGCTATGAGTGGCTTCTCCAGCGCGAAGGCCAGCGCCTTCGCATAGCTCAGTCCGACCAGCAGCGCGCCCGCGAGACCAGGCCCCTGCGTGACCGCGATCGCGTCGAGGGATGCGTAGGTGCGTCCGGCATCCGTCAAAGCTTTGCGGACAACGGGCACGATAGCCTTGAGGTGCTCGCGCGACGCCAGCTCCGGCACGACGCCGCCGTAAGGCAAGTGGGTCGCAATCTGCGAAAACACGACGTTCGAAAGGATCTGCTCCCCCGAGCGCACGACGGATGCACCGGTCTCGTCGCAGGAGCTCTCGATTCCGAGAATGAAAGCGTCTGGCATATCTCTTTATGACGTCCAGTTTAAACGGAATTTCTCCTGTCTCACATGGCCGACCTGCTCCAACACGTAGCTGAATCCGGATTCCCGCTGATGGATCGCCTGATCCATGTATTTGTCGGAGGGTCGGAACTGCACGGAGCGAAGGTGCACGGGACTGACGACCTCGATATCTACGGCGCCTACATCGAACCGCCGGAACTAATGCTTGGGCTGGAGACCTTGCCTCACTATGTATGGTCGACGGCGGGAGACGATCGCAGAAACGGTCCAGCAGGATGTGGACGTCACGCTGTACTCGCTGAAGAAGTGGACGACGCTTGCCTGCAAAGGAAATCCGACAGCGCTTCATTTCTTATTTGCCAAGGATTTGCTGCAGAACGCGCTCTGGGCGTCGGTGATCGAACGCAAGGATAGCTTTCTATCGAGAACGTGCGGGAAACACTTCATGGGCTTTGCCAACGACCAATTGGCACGGGTTTCAGGAACGCGAGGACGCGGCAAGAAAGGTCAGCGTCCCGAACTTGAACAGAAGTATGGTTACGACGTGAAGGCCGCGATGCACGCGATTCGCTTGCTTGGCGAGTGCAAGGAAATTTTGCTCTCGGGCACGATCACGCTGCCGAGGCCGGAGCGCGATCTTCTGATTCGACTTCGAACCGGCAAATTCACGCTCGAGCGGGTGCTAGATATGGCGAATAAGCTGTTTGCGGAGTGCGAAGAAGCGACCAGGAGATCCGTGCTGCCGGAAAGGGTCGATCGCCATGCCGTTTCCGAGGTTCTGAGTCACGCATATTTGCGGGCGTGGAAAGTGTAGTTTCGTTCTTCACTCCAGCCAGACTAAACATCGTGATGACCCCCAAACAATTCGCGACCTCGGTCATCGCCACCCTGCGCGATCAAGAGCATCAGGCCTACCTGTGCGGAGGGTGCGTGCGCGACCTCTTGTTGGGACGGGAACCGACCGACTACGACGTAACCACTGACGCGACGCCCCAGCAGGTGATGCGCATCTTTCCGGAAACCTACGCAGTCGGCGCACAGTTCGGGGTTGTGCTTGTGCCGCTTCCCAAGGATGCGATGGTGGAAGCGGATTCGGTGCCAGACGTCACTAATCACGGCAAATCTGGCGTGATCGAAGTCGCGACCTTCCGCTCCGACGTCAGTTACAGCGACGGACGCCATCCCGATGAGGTGCGCTTCAGCAAAGATCCGCGCGAGGACGTGCAACGGCGGGACTTCACGATCAACGGACTGCTGATGGATCCGATGTCGGGCGAGGTGCTCGACTATGTGGGTGGGAGGAGCGATCTCGAGGCGCATGTTATCCGAACGATCGGCGACCCGCGCCAGCGTTTTGCGGAAGACAAACTGCGCATGCTCCGGGCCGTGCGCTTCGCGGCGCGCTTCGGGTACCGGATCGATGCGGCGACCATGGCCGCAATCCATGAAATGGCCGGGCAGATTTTCCAGGTGAGCCACGAACGCGTGCGGGATGAACTGACCAAGATGCTTAGCGAAGGGCACGCACGGGACGCGTTTCTGCTGCTCGATGAATCCGGACTTCTGAAGGAGGTTCTCCCTGAAATCTCTGCGATGAAGGGCGTGGAGCAGCCTCCGCAATATCACCCGGAAGGCGACGTCTTCGTGCACACGCTGCTTCTGCTCGAAAACCTGCCGCATTCGTGTCCGCCCACGCTGGCTTGGGGCGCGCTGCTGCACGACGTGGGCAAGCCGCCGACGTTTCGCGTAGCGCCGGAGAGGATTCGGTTTGATGGGCACGTAGAGGTCGGCGTGAAAATGGCAGAGGCGCTACTGGGCCGCCTGCGATTCTCCAATAACGATACCGAGCAGATTCTCGCGCTGATTCAGCACCACATGCGTTTTGGCCAGATCATGCAGATGAAGGAATCGACCCTCAAGAAATTCCTGCGCATGCCGAAATTCGAAGAGCATCTCGATCTACACCGCATGGACTGCCTGGCGAGCCACAGAATTTTGAGCGCTTATGAATTCGCGCAAGAAAAATTGGCCTCGATTCCCGCAGAGAAAATGCGACCCGCTCCGCTCGTCACTGGAGACGACCTCATCACCGCCGGATACCCACCTGGACCGCGCTTCAAGGAAATTCTTTCCGCCGTGGAAGACGGACAACTTGAAGGAAAGCTGCTAAGTAAAGAGGATGCTTTGACATTTGTGGCACGCGAGTTTCCGTTGCTGAACACTCAAGCGTGAAGTCGTACGCGGTGGAAAAAATATCTGTCGCGCGATGTTAGAATGCATGTCTCGCAGCCGCACGCGACCTCCGCCATGCCGCCCAAGAACAAGCATTCCATGGAGCCAGCCGCCGCTGGACTCGACAAGATTTTAGCGCGGTCGATCCGGAAAGCTCCTGCGGAAGAAGCGCCCCTGCTGGCATGGCCTTTAGCATGTGGAAGCGCAGTGGCGGCGCGTACCCGCGCCCTTGATTTCGCTGACGGTGTTTTGTGTGTCGAGGTGCCCGACGCGGGCTGGCGCCGAGAATTGCAGGCACTCGCGCCACGCTATCTGGCGACGCTAAGCCGTTACGGCACTGACGGCGTCACCCGCGTCGAGTTCGTGGTCGCGGGACGCAAGCACGCTGCCAGCGTGAAATCCACAAAGACATCCCGCAGCAAGCGAGCCTAGTTCATGAAAGTTACCGATAAAGACGTCGCGTACGTCGCAGACCTTGCCAACCTTGAGCTGACCGAGGAAGAGCGCACCCACATGGTGCGCGATCTGAATTCCATCCTGGAATACGTCGACAAGCTGAGCCGTCTGAACACCGACAAAGTGGAACCCATGGCGCAGGTGTCCGATCATTATGGCGTCGACACCAGCAAGGTTGGAAGCGAGCGCTTCGCCTACGCCAGCCGCGAAGACATTTTGTTCGGACTGCGTCCTTCCCTGCCACATGAAGAAGCGCTGGCCAATGCACCCGATGCGGATGAAGACTTTTTTAAAGTGCCGAAGGTGATCGAGCGCTGACCCGCACTGGCAAGTTCGTCTAAACATGGACCTGAATCAGCTCACCATCGATGCCGCACGATCCGCCATTCAAGAGCGCAAAACCACTTCGATGGCGCTGGTGGAAGCGCACTACGAGCGCATACAGAAAGAAGACTCGGCCATCGGCGCGTTTCTTACGCTGACGAGAGAGCGCGCTATGGAGCAGGCCGACCGCATCGATCGCATGGCGGCGGAGGGAAAGCCCTTGCCGCCGCTGGGCGGTGTGCCGGTCGCGATCAAAGACGTGATGTGCACGCGTGGCGTGCGCACGACCGCCGGCTCGAAGATTCTTGAGAATTTCGTCCCGCCGTACGACTGCACCGCCGTCGCCCGTCTTGAGGCTGCGGGCGCCGTGGTGCTCGGTAAACTGAACTGCGATGAGTTTGCTATGGGCTCGTCGAACGAAAACTCTGCCTACCATCCGGTGCGCAATCCGCGCGATACCAGCCGCGTGCCGGGAGGATCTTCCGGCGGGTCCGCCGCAGCCGTGGCCGCCGACATGGCTGTCGTCACGCTGGGCTCGGATACAGGGGGATCGATCCGCCAGCCCGCGTCATTCTGCGGCGTGGTGGGCTTGATGCCCACGTACGGACGCGTCTCGCGATATGGATTGATCGCGTTCGCGTCGTCGCTCGATCACATTGGGCCGCTCGCGAAGAACGTGAAAGATGCGGCGACCGTGCTGAAAACGATTGCGGGACGCGATCCGATGGACACGACGTCGGCGAATGTGCCCGTCCCGGACTACGTGGCGGAGTTCGAGAAGCCGGTCAGCGGCCTGAGGATTGGCGTGGCGAAGGAATATTTCGGCGACGGATTGGACGCGGAAGTTCGCAAGGCGGTTGAAGACGCGATTGAGTCTCTTGCGAAGCTGGGCTGCGAGGTGGTTCCGGTTTCGTTGCCGCACAGCGAGTATGCAATCCCGACTTACTACATTGTGGCTACTGCCGAAGCGTCTTCGAACCTGGCGCGTTTTGACGGAGTGCGATACGGGTATCGCGCCAAGAACGCACGTACGCTCTCAGATATGTATCGCCGCACCCGCGATGAAGGATTTGGAGCCGAGGTGAAGCGGCGCATCATGCTGGGAACGTATGCGCTGAGTGCGGGCTACTACGATGCTTACTATTTAAAAGCGCAGAAGGTGCGCACGCTGCTAACACGCGACTTTGATGAAGCGTTCAAGAAAGTCGATGCGATCGTGACGCCCACCAGTCCGACAGCCGCGTTCAAGCTCGGCGAGAAGGCGAATGATCCGCTGGCGATGTACCTCGCAGATATTTATACGGTTACCGCGGATCTGGCGGGGATTCCCGGGATTTCTGTTCCATGCGGCGAGACGAAAGAGAAGTTGCCGATTGGGTTGCAGATTTTGGGGAAGCATTTCGATGAGGCGACGATGTTGCGGCTGGGGCATGCATATGAGAAGTCTCAAACGCCCCTTTGACCCTCAGCGGCTGAAGCCGACCAGATCCTAAGGCGTATCGGCCCGGCCAAAGCCGGGCCCTTCCCTAAGCAAAGCGAACTTTGCGGCGCAGAATTCCTCCCCGTCCAGCATCAAGGCCTGTTCTCGGCGGCTGCATAGTCTCGGATCTGCACAATCGGAGTTTCGTATCAGGGCGCGTTTTCAGCTCGACATTCAGAGTTCCGAACTGATTCGCCTTCAGGCGCTGCCACCAGCGCCGCCGAGAGACGTGCTCATTACTTCCTTCTCCAGCGCACGCCTTCTTTCGTATTTTCGATCAAGATACCGGCGGCGATGAGTTCGGCGCGCAGAGCGTCGGAGCGTTTGAAGTCGCGAGCCTTGCGAGCCGCATCCATCTCGGCGATTTTCTTCTCGACGTCGGCATCGGATAGCTGACCGGACCCAGCCAGCGCCAGGGCTTCTTCGGTGATGTCTTTTTCGCGGCCTTCGGCCTTTGCCCATTCGATGATCGCCTTCACTTTTGGTGCGTCATCGTCGGCGAGTACGGCGAAGATTTCATCGAACTTCTTGATCGCACCTAACAGGGGCGGAACATCGTTCTTGCGCATCTCGCTCGCGTCGATCGCGGCGTTCGCGGCGCGA
The DNA here is from genome assembly GCA_963745435.1 of uncultured Acidobacteriota bacterium. Taxonomy (GTDB): domain Bacteria; phylum Acidobacteriota; class Terriglobia; order Terriglobales; family Acidobacteriaceae; genus Gp1-AA133. The sequence goes on from CAVUXK010000025.1 coordinate 141,103, forward strand.
ACCATTTCGAAGATGGCGGCCTGCGCTTGCGCCGTATTTAAGTCGTCGTCGAGCGCGGCCTTCATGCGATCGGTCGTGTCGGCGGCAAGCTTGGTCATGGCTGCGTTCGCGCCGTCAGGGAACGCCGTGCTCGACAGGCGCAGACGGAAATTCCGCAAACGATCTACCGACGTCGCCGCCTGCCGCAGGCCATCCCATGTGAAATTGAGCTGGTTGCGGTACGGCACCGACGTCAAGAGGTAGCGGATCGACGACGGCTTGTATCCCTTGAGAACCAGATCGCGCGGGGTGAAAAAGTTGCCGAGACTCTTCGACATCTTCTCGCCTTCGACCAGGAGGAAGCGTGCGTGGAACCAGAAGTTGGCGAAGGTCTTGCCGGTCAGCGACTCGGACTGCGCGATTTCGTTCTCGTGGTGCGGGAAAATCAGATCCTCGCCGCCGGCATGCAGATCGAAAGTCTCCCCCAGTTCCTCCATCGACATGACGGAGCACTCGATGTGCCAGCCCGGACGGCCGCGCCCAATGGATGTTTCCCATGAAGCCTCGCCCGGCTTGGGGGCCTTCCACAAAGCGAAGTCGCGGGCGTTGTCTTTCTCGTACTCGTCCACGTCGACGCGGGCGCCATCTTCCATGCCGGCGAAGTCTTTTTTGGAAAGCTTGCCGTACGCGGGGAACTTGGCGATGCGGAAGTAGTACGAGCCATCTTCGGCGCGATACGCCAAGCCTTTCTGCTCGAGCTTCGCAATGAACTCGGCCATCTCGGGGATGTGCTCGGTGGCGCGCACCAGTTTGGGCTGCTCGATATTCAGCGTGGCCGCGTCTTCGAGGAACGCCTTCTCGTACTTGGCAGTATATTGCCTGACGTCCACCCCATCGCGTGCCGAGTTGCGGATGATCTTGTCGTCGACGTCGGTGATGTTCATTGCGTAGTGGACGTTGTAGCCGCTCTGCTTCAGGAAACGCTGCAGGAGATCGACGGCGATAAATGTCCGGAAGTTGCCGATGTGGCCGTAGTCGTAGACGGTGGGCCCGCAGGCATACATGCGAACTTCGTTGGGCTGGATCGGGCGAAACTCCTCCACCCGGGCAGACATGGTGTTAAAAAGGCGCAGGGCCATAGTTTGAGAGAGCGTAAGAGGAACTGTTTATTTTAGGGGGGCGGGAGAAAGGGGGTCAATGATGGGTCGGGGTGATGTATACAGACGGCAGAGTGCTCCCTCTTTCCAATTTGGATTGGACTGCATTACGCATAACCCAACGAGGATGCCCGGGAAGGAGGCTCGATTTGTGTGTAACCGCAGGAGTCGGCACGGTTTTGATCCGTTGAGCTTGGCGAGGGTAGTCCACCACTGGCAAGGTTCATCTAGAGGTAATATGCCACTCTCTGTAAAGAAACTTCGAAAACGTTCTTAATTCCGATCGCGGATAAAGCCGCAAGTACGGGTGAAGCGATCCGAAGCCAAAGAACTCGATGTTGTGGGCAAGCAGACGACGAAAGCGGACACGGCGAAATTAAGACGAAAGGCTCGGTATACTTACCTTCTAACGTTTTGGGCGCACTCGACCGCGGGTTAGAGCCGGCAGAGGACGGGTGAAGCGACTTCGCGAGAAGCTCACAAACAACACCTCCGTGTTGGGCATGATCAGTACGCGAAACGATATGGCAGCGCGAAACACGAAAGGCAGCGCAGGGATCGAGAAGCGAATGAATGCACTGCGAGCCCAACACGAGATAATCGTAAGAGAAAATGGAAATGAGGTAGAGAGCACAGAAGTATAGCTAGTTCGGCGGGTTGGGTGATGGCGTATTGACGGAACTCCTTCGAGAACATCATGCAGATGCCGGCAAGTACCACTGAAATCCACAGAAAGCTGAGGGCGAGATTGCTCCACGGGCCAGGATAAAGGATCGTACCAACGATGATGCCATGAAAGGGCCAACCAAAGAGATGGCCATGTGGTCCCTTCAACTGGCTCGCTCCGTAGTCACGAGTTGTATAGCTATGAACCGTAAGTAGAGGGTCGCCAAAATACGCTGCGACAGGGAGGATATAAATCCGCTATAGCAGTCCTATCGCGATGCTGATCGCAAACACCAGCACAAATTGCAGATACTTCTTTCGACCTAGAAGAGTGAGGCCAATTCCGACCAGCACAAAAATCATTAGGGGGCGCACAGTTACTGAGAGGGATGCAAGAATTGACGACCATATCCAATGGTGACGACGAAACATCCAAAAAGCGCCCAAGCCAAGTGCCAGTGCGAGCGGCTCCGATCCTCCCAAGAATGACAGTTGAAGCCATGCGAAGTTTGTGAGCGCAAAGTAGGCTGCGACCCAAGTACCGAAGGATTGTTCTATAAGCGCAATGCTGACCAGCGATGCTGACCACGCGATCATCCAAAGCGCACCCGATGGAGGGATGCGAAAAAGGGTCGAAAAGACTGCGATGAAGTAAGGGTATCCCATGAAGTGCTGAATACCGACGTTGTGAAAATCCCAATGGGATATCGCATCAGCAACGCTAACGTAAGCTTCATTGTCACCGTAGGTTGTTGTCAAACTGCGCCATCCGTGAAGGACGCTGCATGCACCGATGAAAATGGCACCGCTCGTGAGAACCAAGAGCAAGAGTTCCCATCTGGACGGTTCAGTACGGAGGCCAGTTGGTGAGAGCAGAAGTGGATCAACTACCGTCACTCGCGAGGTCATTCGCAAATTCTTAACTGCGCCCAAATGTTTTGGTACAAGCGTTCTACTATACATCTCTCAGTCTGTTCTAATCTCAACGAGGGTCGATCACAATTGGGGCTCGCAAGCTGCCATCGTGCATTCTCTGTCATACGTGTACTGCAGTTTCGCCCGATGGGGCGCGGTTGCTCACCGAGGGGTCGGGATGCTATTAACGCTTGTTGTGGACTAGTCCGTGCTGCCCTCCTTGCATTGTCTCTTCCCGCGGCGCAGGTCTTGGACGCAATGGGGATCCGTAGCCGATATCAGCTCATGTCCGAATTGCTTCGCTGCTGAGCCCACGTTTATCAGGGCCCCGTTGTGCGTGTTCCCGGTTGCAAGTGCTCGCGGCGAGGCCGGAGTCTGTGGCCACGTGAACAGATTTTGCGCTCGCTCCATCTTCTGATAGCTTGGTGCCTCGCGTTTCGACCGTACCCAAGGAGACACCCTCGTTTGAACCACCGCAAAACCGCTGCTGCTGTTCTCGCACTCTTGTTCGTTGCAATGTTCCCCGCGCATGCCCAGGTCGACAATTCGACCAAGCAGCTCTCGCACGACATCCTCAAAGAGCTGATCGAAATCAACACCACCGACTCCGTCGGAAACGTGACCACCGCGGCCGAAGCGATGGCCAAGCGGCTGCGTGATGCGGGTTTCCCTGAGAGTGATGTGCAGGTGCTCGGTCCGAACGATCGCAAGAAGAATATGGTGGCGCGCTTGCGCGGTACGGGCAAGCACAAGCCGGTGCTGCTTATCGGCCATCTCGACGTGGTCGAGGCGCGGCGCGAGGACTGGAGCACCGATCCGTTCAAGTTCGTCGAGCAGGAAGGCTTTTACTACGGGCGCGGCACGCAGGACATGAAGGGCGGCGACGCCATCATGGTGACCACGCTCATCCGCATGAAGAAAGAGGGCTATAAGCCCGACCGCGACATCATCCTCGCGCTGACGGCCGATGAAGAAGGCGGCAAGTCGAATGGCGTGGATTGGCTGCTGAAAAATCATCGCGACCTGATCGATGCCGAGTTCGTGCTCAACCATGACGGCGGCGGCATCACCAGCGACAACGGTAAGCCGGTGATGATGGACGTGGATGCCACTGAAAAGCTCTACGCTGATTACCAACTCAGCGTTACCAATCCCGGCGGCCACAGTTCCCTGCCCGTGCCTGACAACGCGATCTACCATCTGGCGAACGGGCTGGTGCGCCTGGAGCACTTCGAGTTTCCCATCGACCTGAACAGCGTCACGCGGGCCTACTACGAGCGCATGGCGAAGGTGGAGACGGGACAGCGGGCGGAGGACATGAAAGCGATTTTGAAGGATCCTCCGGATCAGGCGGCGATCGACCGCCTGTCGAAGGATGCGATTGATCACTCGAAAATGCGGACGACTTGCGTGGCCACGCGCCTGGAAGCCGGGCACGCCAACAACGCCCTGCCGCAAATGGCAAAGGCCAACGTGAACTGCCGCATCGCCCCGGGACACTCGTCGGAAGACATTCGTCTGAAGCTGGTGGAGATTCTGGCTGATCCGAAGATCTCGGTGAAGTACGTGGCGGCCATCGGCGGGGTCACGGAACACGGGTTGTCGACCCAGTCCTATGCTCCGCCGCCGCTGCGCCAGGACGTATTCCAGCCGCTCGAAAAAGTCGTCAGCGAGATGTGGCCAGGACTACCAGTGATTCCGACCATGTCGACGGGCGCATCGGATGGGGTGTACACGAATGCAGCTGGCCTCCCGACGTACTCGGTCAGCGGGCTGGCCATCGATCGCAACGACCAGCGAGCTCACGGGAAGGATGAGCGGATCGGCGTGGAATCGTTCTACAAGGGCGTCGATTTTTACTATCGGTATTTGAAAGCAGTGACGCAGTAGTCCGCGAATCAGGGCGGGCGGTAACCCGAATCTGCTCGGAGTGGGCGCTCTACCTGACTTGTTTCCGCATTTGTCTCCGCTCTTGACACAATCTTTACTAATGGCGGATGTCCTGTGGCCTCAATGATCTGAAGCACTATTCCTAGCCCAGCGGGCGCCGTCATTACTTCGGTGACGTTCCTGTTCTGCGACCCCTCACGCACAATCGCCGCAAAGTATTCCATGGGGTTCGCAGTTGCTTTATCTGTTTACAAGCAGTAGGTCCCATCGCCGCTGGCAGGGTGTCCTGCCACGGCTGGCAGGATTGTTTCTTCTGGCATTCTTCGTTCCTGCGCGCGGGCTCTCTCAAACCACCAGCACCGAGAAACCCGTTCCCATACTGAGCGGAACAGCCGGATTTCTTAGCTACAAGACCGCCGGGCAGACGCTGCTCGACACGCAATTCAATCCCGTTCTGCTTGTGCCCCTGGGTGAACGGTGGTTGGTGGAATCGCGTGGCGAGTTTGAAGGAGAGTTCCAGCGCCCGCCTGGAGGCGGCCCATTCGGCGGGCCGGTAAACAAGCATCTCGATTACCTGCAGGCTGACTACATCGCGAATCCTTATGTCACGGTCACTGTGGGACGATTCCTCACGCCTTTCGGAATTTTCAATGAACGTCTTTACCCGATGTGGATTCGAGCCTTGCAGCCCGACCCATTGATTTTGCCGATCGCCACCGCCTCGAGCGACGGAACCATGCTGCGCGGAGGCTTTCCGGTGGGCGGGCGCGCAAATCTCAACTATGCCGCGTACGTATCGGTGACCAGCATCGGCATCGACGGCGTCGAATCCGAACGCCATGTTGGAGGGCGCGCAGGATTTTTCTTTCCCGGTCCCCGGCTGGAGGTAGGCGCTTCCTGGCAGAAAGTCTTGCAGGACGACCGCAAGAACGCCGTCGGCTTCCACATGGCCTGGCAGCCGATCGCGCTGCCGTTGAGCATGCACTCTGAATTCGTCCGATCGAATCAAGGAAGCGGCTACTGGATCGAAGGCGCATACCGGCTGAGCCAGGTGCATCTCTGGGAGAAGGCGATGCGTCGCACGGAACTCGTCGCACGCGGGCAGCAGTTCTTCAGCGGGAACATTACTTCTGACACAGCCGACTCGCTCGGCTTGCCGGGCGTCAACACTCGCGAAGCGGATTTCGGAGTCAACTATTTCCTGAAAGACGGTCTGAAGTTGGTCGGCAGTTACGGACGCCAGTTAAGTTCGGCCGGCGATTTCAACCAGTGGACAGTGGGCATTGCCTATCGTTTCCTGATCCCGCTGGGACGCGGAGGCAATCCATGAAACGTGTTCCGGTGTTGCTTCTCGCGCTCGTCCTGGCCATGACTGCTTTCGCGGCGTCGTCAAACAAGAAGGAAGGGGCCGCGCTATCCCCGGTCGTGCACGCAACCGATGCCGACACCATGCGCGCTCAGGGAGAACAGCGATTCCGCGCAAATTGCGGGCGCTGCCACGCAGCTCCGCAGAAGTTTCCGCCGCGCGCGATGGCGACCGTGCTGCGCCACATGCGAGTGCGCGCCACCATTACGGACGAAGATATGCGTCTGGTGCTTTTTTACATGACGCAGTAGTTGAGCGCATCGTATGAGATATAAATTTTGTCGAGCTGCTTTCGTTGCCGGAATTGTTCTTGCGATTCTCCCCTTCGCAGTTGCCGAGCCCCGACTCATCGAGCTGACAGCGGATCGAGATAGCCGCTACCGGATTACCGGCCAGCGGATTCCGGAGATCACCATGAAAGCCGGTGAGCAGGTACGTCTCCGCGTTACGGCGCGCCGCGCCAAATCGTGGAATCGCGATGGATCGATCCACGGGTTCACATTGCTTCGCGCGAAAGACCGAAGCAAGGTAGAAGGTTGGGATCTTCTTTTCAAGCCGGGCACGCAGGAATTCGTGCTGACCGCGCCCGCCGAGCCAGGGGAGTACGAGGCCGTTTGCACCGTGATCTGCAGTGAGGACCATGAAGGTATGCACTTGAAAGTGACCGTATTGCCGTAGAAAGTAGGGAACAACGTGATAAATCGCGCGATCGTTTTGTGTCTGGCGGGAATTCTGGGACTAGCCGCGGTTGCCCATTCTCAGAGTACTCGTGTTTTTCGCGGCGAAGTTTCCGATAGCCAGTGCGCGTTGAACGTCCATTCGCTCACGCGCTCTCACCAGGAAATGCTGAAATCGAAATCGATGGGTGGGACTTCGAACAGCTGCTCGGTGTACTGCGTTGAGCATCTGGGCGGCAACCTGGTTTTGTCGGCGAGCAAAGACGTCTACCGCCTCGACCGGGTGGACCTGGTACACGGGTTTGAAGGCCAGCGGGTGAGGATCACCGGAACTCTCGATTCCAAGTTGAACCAGATTCATGTCCTGAAGATCGAACTGGAAAATCCGGAATAGCTGATTCGCGCGAGGATTTTCCTTCGGAAGAGTTGATCGCAGCCAAGCCACTTCGCGGGCGAGGGCGCCCGCGCCACACATCGCACTTGACATTCGCCTTTTATTCGCTCACAATCCGCCCATGGCAATTACGCGTCGACAACGAGAGCTGTACGACTTCATTTCCAGATTTGTGGCGGAGCGCGGATACTCTCCTTCGTTCGAAGAGATCGCGGAAGGCCTAGGTCTAAATTCGCTCGCCACCGTGCACAAGCACGTCTCGAATCTGGAGAAAAAAGGATTGCTCACGCGCGACTACAACCGCAGCCGGTCTATCGATTTGGTCGCTCCCAAGGGCAAGTTGAAACAGTCTATGGCGGTCAACACCGGGCTGGTGCTGCCCATCATCGGGCGCATCGCTGCGGGCCTGCCCATCGAGTCGATGCAGCAGAACGATGGCAACACCATCTCGCTCGCCGACTTCGTGCGCTCGAAAGAAGTGTTCGTACTCGAGGTGCGAGGAGAGTCGATGCAGGACGAGCACATCATGGACGGCGACTACGTCCTGGTCGAGAAGACGAAGGTCGGCCGAAATGGGGATCTGGTGGTGGCGCTCGTGAATGGCGATGAAACGACCTTGAAGCGCTTCTATAAGGAGGGCGACAGAGTGCGGCTGCAGCCTTCGAATGCGGCCATGCAGCCGATTATCGTTCCGGCTACCGCGGTCGAGTTGCAGGGTAGGGTGATTGGGGTGCTAAGAAAATATTAGGCTCTGGGCTTTAGCCTTTAGGCTCTAGGGAACTGCGAAAACGCCCTCATGTTCGGTAGTCGAAAATAAAAAAACGCCCGGCTCTGAGGCCGGGCGTTCGCTTCTTACGAAATCCGAATTAGCCAACGTGCTTGTCGAGCGCCTTCTGGATCTGCTCTTTGGGCACGTAGCCGACGATCTGTTCCTTTACCTGGCCGTCTTTGAATACGAGCAGGGTGGGGATCCCGCGCACGCCGTAGCGCATCGGGGTGGCGGAGTTGCGGTCGACATCCATCTTGCCGACTTTTACTTTGCCCTGGTACTCGGTCGCCAGTTCGTCCACGATGGGGGCAATCGCGCGGCACGGGCCGCACCAGGTCGCCCAGAAATCGATCAGGACGGGCTTGTCGGACTTCAATACATCAGCGTCGAAGTTCGCATCGGTGACTTCGACAATTGAATCATTCATAGTTCCTCCAGGTACCTCGTTCCGGCCCCGGTGTTCAACAGCCGGTCGCGGCACCGGTATGAGTGCTATACCACTTACGGTGGTCACGAAATTCTAACACTCGGATTAGATGCATTGCAGTAGAAGAAGGTGCAAAGAGCAGGTCGGCTCTGGGCCGGGCTTGGGCTCTGGGCTCTAGGCTATTCGGGTTTAGGCCCTCGTAGACGTTTTACCTGCGCCGCGAGTTCTAGGTTGGGAACGGAGATGGTACGACGGCGCTCCTGCTAGAGCCTGGCGCCCAGAGCCTAAAGCCTGTTTTGAAATTAAAAGCGTCCTGAACTATGTTCAGGACGCCTCGGCAGCCCTCCCCCAGAACTGCCAAACCACGAGCGGATAATACGGCGACCCCTATTGGGTGTAAATGTCACCTTGGTAATTCTCGCTCTTGGTGCGTAATCTTCGTGAGTCTCACTTAGGTAATACGCGCGCGAACAGCGCGGTCGATCCAACTAGCCGGCCAAACTTTTTGATGGCAAAGGAGAAAGCTCAGTAGCCCACAGTTGCGTTCCACCCCGGTTACCCCACGAGAATCAGAAAACTCCGCCTCCGTTGTTCGCAAAAGTTTACAAGTGCAGTGCGAATCATGCCCTGATGCTGCACGACGAGCTCGCCTTAATCCCCAGCTTGCAGGTCTTCAGTCACCAGTCTTCAGCAAGATCTGCTGCCGACTGACGACTAGAGACTGACGACTGAACGCCTCCGCCAGAGCTCAACTACGATCCGGATCCATCGTCTGGTCAAAATAAATCCAGAGCACGCGCGAAAAATACGTGATGGCGGGAGCCAGCGGAAGAAAAAGCACGACCGCCCAGATGACGTCGTCCGTGATCCACCATCGCGTGATGAGCCAGAACACGGTCGCCAGCGCCGTGATGATCACCAATGCAAGGCCATAGCTGATGTACATGGCGCCGAGGAAGTACCCGGCTTCCCGTTCGAAGCGCAGTTGGCAGGCCGGACAGCGCTCGTTCATCTTTGGAAAGCCCCAAAAGGCGGAGCTTCGGAATATCTTTCCCGTCCGGCAGCGCGGACAGCGTTGATGAAAGATGTCCGCCAGCAACGACTTGCCTTCGGCCATGCCGATATTCTAGGCGCGAACCGCGGGAAGGAATACGCGATCCTCCGACCATCCAATGCAGTCGCACTCCAGCCCTGATTTGACATCGACGCGCTCGTAATGGAACATGACCGTTCTCTCAGACCCACCCTTCGAGGCCCCACCATGCGATCGCGAATCACCTTGTTTCTGTGTTGTGTGCTCGCAAGCCCGGCACTGGCTCAAAAGCCCGCAGGCAAAATTCCGGCGCTGCTGCCCTGGTCGCAGCAACTCGCCGTGCGCGAACAGTGGCTCGTGAAGCGCCACGAAATGATTCTCCCCATGATGCGCGCCCACGGGATCGACATGTGGATCGTCGTTAACGAGGAATTTCACGACGATCCGCTGACCCAGTACATCGCGCCGCCGCGGCCTTATGCCGGGGGCCGCGACTATTTCGTTTTCGTCGACACTGGCGACAAGGGATTGCGCAAGATCGCCATCACCGGCTTCTCGGAAGAGAATCTGAAGAAGTTTTTCGAGTCGCCCGACGAGCCTCGTCCTGCCGACAAAGTGCTGCCCGAACTCTACGAGCAGTACAAGCCCAAGAAGATCGCGCTCAGTTATGGCGCCCGGCGCGGCGTCGAGCGCAGCATCACGTACGACACCTATAACCTCATCGCCGAGAAGATGGGTTCCGACGCGGCGCAGCATTTCGTTCCCGCCGCCGATCTGATCGAGGACTATCTCGACACGCGCATTCCTGAAGAGTTTGCGACGTACACGGCGATGGTGCAGCTTACCGATTCACTGACGCGCCGGTCGCTGTCGAGCGAAGTCATCCATCCCGGCAAGACGACAGTGGGCGACGTGCGCCGCTGGCTCTACGACCAGCTCTGGGAGAACCGCGTGGGCACGTGGTTCCAGCCTGACCTGCGCGTGCAGCGCAAGAGCAAGAAGAACGACACGTCCCGTGGATTCCTGGCGGTTGCGTCCGAGGAAACGGTCATTGAACGCGGTGACGTGGTACACCTCGACTTCGGCATCACCTACATGGGACTGAATACCGACTGGCAGAAGATGGCCTACGTGCTACTCCCCGGCGAGAAGGATGCTCCGGCAGGCCTGAAGAACGCGATGAAGAATACCAACGCGCTGCAGGATGCGCTTACACAGCACGCAGCGCGTCCGGGGCGTCCCGCCGCCGAGGTCTACAACCTGGCTATGGATGAAATGAAGCAGAAAGGGATCGAGGCGCAGATTTACAGCCATCCCATCGGCAACCAGGGGCACGGCCTTGGACCGAGCATTGATTTCCGCTCCACGCAGCGCAGCGACATCGGCGCCACTGCGGTAAAGCCTTTGCGCAAAGGCGCGTACCTCTCGGTGGAATTGAATACGCAGACCGTGGTTCCCGAGTGGGACGGGCAGAAGGTCTACATCATGATGGAAGACGATGCCTATCTCACAGATGAGGGGTACAAGTTCTTCATACCGCGGCAGGAGGCGTTTTATCTGGTGAAGTAGGGATGTTTTGAGTTCGTGCTTTGTCGCGAAGGAGTGCACAGGTCCTTCGCTTCGCTCAGGATGACAACCCAAGTATCGGCGGATGGAAAAGCGAACTACTGCTTGCGCCAGTTCTGGCCAGCGTCTTCGGTGGTCCAGGCTTCGCCGTTCGCCGCAGTGATCTTGCCGTGCAGGATGTCTGTGAACTCGATCGCGGAAATGTCTGCGCTCAGATTCGTTCCAGCGTATGACGGTTTTACTTGCGTCCAGGTGAAACCGGAATCGCGGGAGTGATATAGCAAGCCCGCGGCGCCTCCTACCCAGATGTCGGGCCCGTTGGCGGAGAGGGCGCGGAAGCTCGCTTTGTCCGCGACGGTTACCGGTTGCCAGGTTTGTCCGGCGTCGATCGAGTGCTGCAGCTGGCCGTCGGCAGAAATGGTCCACCGGCTGACCAGCGAACGGCGCAGTCTCGAGCGATCCATTTTCTGCGCGACGGTTTCCTCCGGGCGCGCGGTCTGGTTCGACGCCACTTCGACAGATTCCGATGCAACCATCCCATTCATCGCACCGATGGCGGCCTTGGCCTTCCCGGGACTTTCGCGTTTGTCTGCCGATAACTGGTTTTCGAGCGCAGAGGGGGCCGGTGAGGGTACAACCGCGACTGCCGCCGATTGCACTTCCACCGTCTGCGTCGATTTTTCCAATATCGTTAGGTCTGCGGCAGCTCTGGACTCCGGCGCCGGTTTTTTTGTCTCAGCAGCGATTTGAGTGGGAGAAGCGTCCCACGCTGCCGCCCCATGTGTTTTCATCCCGGCCACGAAACTGCCGCTCGCGGCGCCAGCGCCCACCCCTCCCCCGACCCCGACCGCCTGTTTCTTCTCGTCGAGGACAGACAGTGCCTGCGGATGGGCTTGCGGCGATGCCGCGGGAACCTTGGGTGACGCGGGTGCCTTCAAGGCCTGGTCCCGGAATCGACCGGCATCTTTGTCCGTCTCAGCCCGCGTGGCAGAAGATACCGATTCCTTCATCGGCTGACTTGGGGATGCGTTGGCCATCCGGTCAGAGCGCTCATAGGCCAACTGTTCCGACTGCTTTTCCTCCCCAACGACTGCGATGCTTGCACTCTTTGGCGCCATTGCTTCGCGCTTCAAAAGCACGGCCGATCCGACGATCACGACGCAGGCTACCGCCGCTCCCCAACGCAGAACCCGCCATTGGAACCAAGGGGCCGGGTGTGTGGTGTCTAACGAAACAGAGTCCGTCAGCGGAGGAGCGGCCAGCGCCACCACGTCGCGGCAATCGGCGCAGCGCGAGAGGTGGGTCAACACACGCGAGCGCTCCCGTTCGGGCAAAGCTCGCTCGGCAAACGCCGTCAGCAAGTCGGCGTCGGGGTGATCCCCGCCCGACCGCGCCTTCAACCGCTCACGCACGATATTGGGAAGCCGTTCCATGAAATTCGTTGCTGCGCCAAACCTGCCAGTCTTACCGCATGGTCCTCATCTGCCTAGCCGCCGCCGTCCCGGGCCGGGGTTTCGACGCTCTTCTTATGGAACGCATCACCGGGGGAATCTTGCGCCAGCCGATCCCGTAGATTCAATGTGAGATCCCGCACGTCGACCTCGAGCGCCTCCTCCGCCTGGCGCCGGCTCAGACCACGGCGGCCCAGACCTGCCAGAATCTGCTTCCGGAGCGATTTCGCCAGCTTATCGAGTTTCCGGCTGATAGTGGATTCGTGTACCGACAGCATTCGCGCGATCTCGGCGAGCGTCCGGCCATCCAGGTAGTACGCGGCCAGCATGAACCGTTCTTCGGAAGACAGCGCTGCCAGCGCCTCGTCGGTCGCCGACTCGAGCCGCGGATCAACCGTCGGGGCGGGGCCCGGAGTGGGAGCCGCGTATTGCGTCCCTTCTTCTGTTTCCTCGTCGAGGCTCACCAGGCGTTTCTGGCGGCGGTAGCGATTCACGTGCTCCTGTGCCATCACGGTTCGCAACCAGCCCTCGAGCGACCCGCGGCCGGTGTATGAGGCCAGCTTCGAAGTGCGCACGCCATCGCGCCCGCCCGTGCCATACAAATCCGCATAGAGCGAATCGGAAAGCTCGCGGCCGGCCGACTCCTCGCGCGTAATCTGCAATCCCACCTCGAATAGTTTTTCGCGATAGCGCGCCATAAAGATTTCCCATGCGCGCTCGTTGCCGGCGGCGCATGCACGCGCCAGCACCAGTTCTTCAATCTTCAAGGAAAGACAAAATTCCCGCAGTTGCGTTGAGGATGCGGCGCCGAGGTATTTCTGAGCAACCTCGCCTAGGATGACGGCCAAATCATCGGCACTGATGCCAAACTGCGCGCTCCCGCTTTTCGCGTGCAATTCTGTCGCGAGGCGCTGCATCTCGGCCGTCGACGCAGGAACGGGTTGCGTGGCGCGGTTCATCGGTTCGCCGTCATTGGCGATGCTATCCATTTTTTTCTGTGCAAGGAAGAACGAAATTCCCGTTCCCTCACCAGCCAGGGAAGCACGGGCGCCCTGAAACACTAGGATGCGCTCGACGGTCGCGGTGTCGCTTCGCTCGCGGAGGATGCCATGAAGATGAAAGCGTTTCTGGGGCTCGTGTTGCTGTCGCTTGCGGTGACTCTGGCCGTCGGCGGGCGGCGGAGGGCGTTTGCAGGGGAGCCTTCCGCCGTCGATTACAAAGTCCTGGCTCCTATCCGCCACGGCAACCTCACCGTCTTTCCGGTGGTCGCTGCCATGTCGCACGACACTGGTGGCTTTCTCACGCTCGACGAAGGTTTGAAATCGGGCGAAGTCGAAGTGACTGAATCCGGCAGTGTGCGTGGCATGGTCCGGCGGCCTCCGCGCGGAACTCATGGAGTTCTCCGTCCCGAATACCAGGAACAGGCGGGCGCGCAGGTGAACAAGCTTGTGCTTGTTAACAATGCGAAGAAGCCATTGCTCCTGCTTGCTGGTGAGATCGTCACCGGTGGGAAGCAGGATCGCGTCATCGCGAAAGACCGCATCGTGCCTGCCGAAAGCGATCCCATCGACCTCGACGTGTTCTGCGTGGAGCCTGGGCGCTGGGTCGGCGCGAGCGGCAAGTTCGCGGCTAGCACGGTGAACGGAGCCATGGCAGCGCCGTCGGTCCGCGGCAAGGCGATGGCGGATAAAAATCAGGAACAAGTGTGGGCGGAAGTTGCCAAAGCGCGAACGCAGATGTCGCAGAGTCTCGAGGTCGAAGCGCCTCGCGCTGCCCGCGAGTTATCGGAAACGACTTCGTACGCGAAGGTGATGCAGAACGAAGACGTCGCCCGCAAAGTCGATTCGGTCGCGGGTTCGGTGGAGAAGGAATACGCCAGCACAATCCAGCAATTGCGCGACCGCCATGCGGTCGGGGTGGTCGTTGCCGTCAACGGCGAGTTCGTGTGGGCTGACATCTTTGCAAGCACGAGTCTTCTCGAAAAGTACTGGCCTAAGCTGGTGCGGTCGTACGCCACGGAAGCCGTGGTGACTCGCGCCAAGGGTGCGCAAGCGAGCGAGAAGGCCGCTCAGGAGTTTCTGGCTGACCTGCACGGACGCCACGAGACGGTCGATAGCGAACCTGGACTGTATCGCCACACGGAAGTTGCCGGCGATGGCTTCAAGGCTTTCGAACTCACGTCCCTATTGCCCAAGACAGGATACGCGCTGCACGTGGCGAAGATGACGGAGTAGCAGGTGTCAGTTCTCAGTTCTCAGTTCTCAGTTTTCAGTTTTCAGTTCTCAGTTCTCAGCTCTCAGCTCTCAGTTCTCAGTTCTCAGTTCTCAGAGAGACTTGCATTCCTTTCCTTCTTGCCAAGCTGTTGAAAGTTTTCGACGCTTGAGCTTTCTGTAGCGCCGAGCGTCTCGCCGGCAGTCGCGACGGCGTCCCCGCCGTCGCTCGAATCTTTCCCGCACACAGTCTTCCGACGCTACCTCTCTTGCTGACGATCCTGTAAGCTTTGGAGCGCATCTCCCGCCTGTAATCGGAGGACTTCATGAAATCTTCCCGCGCACCCTTGGCTTTCTTTCTACTCATCGTATCTCTCGCTACCGCGATGGCTGCTGCGCCCGCGTATCGCATCGTCCACACCTGGACTCTTGGCGGAGATGGAGGCTGGGACTACTTGAAAATCGATCCCGAAGCGCGCCGCCTCTACATCGCGCGCGCAACCCGCGTCATGGTGGTCGATGCAGACTCCGGCAAGCCCGTCGGCGAAATTGCTGACACGCCGGGCGTACACGGAGTCGCGCTCGTTCCCGAGATCGGCAAAGGCTTCGTCAGCAATGGCCGCGAAGACACAGTCAGCGTTTTCGATCTGAAAACTCTGAAGACTCTGAACAAGATCAAGGTGGGCAAACGGCCGGACGCCATTTGGTATGACTCCGCGACCAAGCGCGTCTTCACATTCAACGCGGGCAGTCAGGATTCGACCGCCATCGATGTGCAGAAAGGTGAGGTTGTCGGGACGATTCCGCTGGGCGGGAAGCCGGAGTTCGCCCAAAGCGATGGCAAGGGCACGGTGTTCGTCAACCTGGAAGACAAGAATCAGTTGTTCGCGCTCGACGCAAATAAACTTACCGTAACGCAACGCTGGCCGCTGGCCGGATGCGAAGAGCCGAGTGGCCTCGCCATCGATACCAAGAAGCGGCGCCTGTACGTGGGCTGCGGTAATAAAGTCATGCCGGTCGTGGATGCAGAGAGCGGAAAGATTCTCGCTACCATTCCGATCGGCGACGGCGTGGACGCAACCGCATTCGACGAAGAAACCGGTCTCGCGTTCGCGTCCTGCGGTGAGGGAGTGTTGACCGTGGCGCATGAAGATTCGCCAGGGAAGTTCAGCGCGACAAACATCCCCACGCAACGCGGCGCGCGCACTATGGCACTCGATCCTAAAACGCACAACGTCTATACCGTCACCGCGAAATTCGGCCAGGCTCCCGCAGCGACCGCAGACAATCCGCATCCGCGGCCGCCTGTGCTACCAGACTCCTTTATCGTGTTGATGTTAGGGCAGTAATAAATTCTGCTCGGCGCATTCCGCGCCGGCATCTTATGTCCGTGCGTCAGCTGTCCTGCAGCAGCATGGCACAGATGCCATTCCAATTCGCGCGAAGGTTGAAGGCAGCGCGCCCCTTGCGGGCAGCGCTGCTGTTGTTTCTATTTCTATTCACGACTCATCTGTGTCCAGCCTATTCGGTCCTGACCCATGAGGAGATCATCGATCTTCTCTGGAAAGATCAGATTGTGCCGTTGCTTAAAAGACGCTACCCGAATGCAACGGAAGAAGACCTGCGCAAAGCGCACGCGTTCGCCTATGGCGGATCGCTGGTGCAAGACATGGGCTACTACCCTTTCGGCAACAAATATTTCAGCGACCTTTTGCACTATGTGCGTAGCGGCGACTTTGTCGTGATCATGATTCAGGAATCGACCGATCTAAATGAGTACGCTTTTGCCCTCGGAGCTCTCTCGCACTATGCCGCCGACAATACCGGGCACCCGGTAATCAACCGCGTAGTCACCATCGAATTTCCAAAGCTCGGAAAAAAATTCGGCGAAAGCGCCACCTATAACGACGATCCCAAAGCTCACATCCGCACTGAATTCGGTTTCGACATGGTGCAGGTCGCGAAGAACCGCTACACCTCGGACCGCTACCACGATTTCGTCGGATTCGAAGTCTGCAAGGACCTCCTGAACCGTGCCTTCGACCGCACTTATGGACTCCAACTGGACGACGTGTTTGGCAATACCGACCTCGCCATCGGTACGTTCCGCCGCTCCATCAGCATCGTGATTCCGGAAATGACCAGGGTCGCGCTTCTGGCACGCAAGCAGGCTATCGTCCGCGATACCCCGAACTTCAACAAGAAGAAATTTTTGTACTACCTGTCGCGCAAACAATACGAAAAGGAATGGGGCTCAACCTACCGGAAGCCCGGCTTCGGCACGCGCGTGCTTGCGTTCTTCCTCCGCGTCGTCCCGAAGGTCGGACCGTTCAGCGCGCTGGCCTTCAAGATTCCGACGCAGCGAACTGAAGATATGTACATCAAGAGCGTTGACGGCACCGTAGAGGACTACGGCCAGCTGCTGCACAACACGCGCGTTCGCGATCTGAAACTTCCGAACAAGGATTTCGACACGGGCCAAGATACCAAGGCCGGCGAATATGCCCTGACCGACAAGACCTACGAGCATTTGGTGAAGCAAATGGCCGACAAAAAATTCGAACACCTGACTCCGCAGCTGAAGGAAAATATCCTCGAGTTTTACGCGGACCCGAACGCCCCCATCTACACCAAGAAGAACAAGAAAGCCTGGGACGACACCTTGGCCAACCTCGAGAAACTGCGGGCCGCACCCTCGCAACCGTACTCTCCTCCCAGCATCACGGAAATTGGCCAGTAACGCCTCCTGCATCGTCCCTCCGCGTAGTTGGTGAAACTCTAAGGACAGCCCGCTGCCAATCCTTTCGTAAGTTGAGTGCCCCGGACGAGTCCGCTCTACTTAGTTCGCGACTAGTTCCGGCAAGGGACACAGGGGGATTCGATGAAGGGAGCAATCGCGTTTCTGCTTCTCGTCACCGTGGGCGCTTTTGGACAACAGGCGATCGATGCAGGTTCGCCATCCCACCTGGGTCCGTCTTCGGGCTTGGGTTCAGGTTTCTCAGGCATCAACCTCTTCGGCGGATATTCCTTCAGCAGCATCGACACCAACGGACTGGACTCGCGCCAGAATACCAACGGCTGGGAAGCCTCAGTGGCCACGCGTCTCATGGGTCCGTGGGCGTTAGAGGCGGACGGCGCTGGGTACTACAAGACCATCAACGCGGGCGGAACTCCCCTTCGGTTGAATGACTATTCGGTCATGGCCGGACCGCGCTTCAATTTCCCGAAGGGTGCATTTGCCCATGCGCTGGTTGGAATGGATCGTCTCCAGGGCAATCTCGACGGATTCGGATCGGCTTCCCAGAACGGTTTCGCGGCGGCGTTCGGTGGAGGAATACAGTTACGCATGACCCGCATGGTCAGCTTCCGCACGTCTGCCGACTACGTCATGACCCGGCACAATATTTTTGACGGTGGAAACAACGTGACGCAAAACAACTTCCGCGTTTCCGTCGGCCCGGTCTTCACTTTTGGCGGAGGGACGCCGACGCAAGCGTTGCAAGCCAGCAGTTCCAAACCCGACCGCCTGCGCAGCCAGCAAATGCCCGATTGGTGGACGCACCAGTCCTCCACCAGCCTGCCGAAGTAGGCATTTCGAAACTCTCACGCAGGCCTAAGCTTCGGCTGAGGCCTGCGTTATGCATCCGACCAAACATGTCCTTCAGTAATGGCCTACTCATTAGTCCCTGAATGGGACGAAATCCGCGCGGTTTGCCGTATCGTTCAATGTATGACATCTTTTTGGAATGAATCGGCGTCTGTAAGGGGAGTAACCTTTCCAAGGGAATTACCCATGACTACCATGAGCGACAAGCATTACCGTGCGCGCATCACCAAGCGCGTCGATCTTGCGCCTGAACTCTGGATGATTCGCATTGATCCAGGAGCGGAGTTCAAGTTCACTCCGGGTCAGTACGCCACGCTTGGCATAGAGGGCGAGGAAAAGCGTTCGGAGCGTCCCGTACTCGATCGCTTCGTCTCCGTACGAAAAGGAAATTGAGTTCTTCTTCGAGCTGGTGCCGCACGGCGAGTTGACTCCGCAGATCCACGCGCTGAAAACCGGCGACGAACTGCTCATGCGCAAAGCATCGAAAGGCCGTTTCGTGCTCGATACAGCGAGCGGCCGAAAGAATCACCTGCTCGTGTGCACGGTGACGGGCGTCGCCCCCTACGTGAGTTTCGTGCGCACGCTGTACAAGGATTGGAAAGAAGGCAAGTTCCAGGGCGAACACAAACTGTTCCTGCTGAACGGCGCCAGCCGCTCGTGGGAACTTGGCTACGTCGAAGAATTGCAGAAATACGCAGAAGAGGTTCCCTGGCTGCAATATGTTCCCACCGTCAGCCGCCCGTGGGACGACCCCAACTGGAAAGGCGAAGTCGGCCGCGTCGATGAACTGATCCGCAAATACTCGGACTCCTGGGGAGTCACCGGCGAAAACGGCGTCGGCTACCTGTGCGGCCACCCCGAGATGATCGAACGTGGCAAGGGAATCCTAAAGCGCATCGGCTTCACAAAAGAATTCCTGCGTGAAGAGATTTACTGGGTACCTGGGAAGGAAATGGCGGCGGCGAGAGCGTAAAGGCAGGTCACGGGTGACAGGTCACAGGTTTTCTGCGTGAGGTGTTTGGTCTTGGGTTTTAGGCGTTAGTTAGCGCCGGCGTCTCGCCGGCAGTCCCGAGGGCGTCTCGCCCTCGGCGCTCCAACACTACGACATCTCTCCATTTACCCCGGAGCTGACCGAGTTGCTCGCGAACACCCACTTCGCGAAATCCGCACGCCTTGTGCAGGGCGATACTGGCACGATTCTCCGGGAAGATTCCGGCCTGCAAGGTCCAAATGCCGTTCTCTTCCGACTGCTCGACTAGCGCAGCTAACAATGCTCGCCCAACGCTTCGGCCTCGCGCCGCTTCGGTTACGTAGATGGAAACCTCCGCAACCCCGGCGTAGACGCAGCGCGTTGAGACCGGGCTAAGCGCCGCCCACCCGAGCAGGCGATCGCCCTCAAGAGCAACCAGTCGCGAATGCCGGTGATGCTTCGCGTCCCAACTCTCCCAACCGGGAGACTCCGTTTCGAACGTCGCATTTCCAGTAGCAATGCCTTCGAGGTAAATGCGTTCGACGGCCAGCCAATATTCCGGCAGCATCGGCGAAATGCGGAGGCCTGAAGTGTTTTTGCCCGTCATACAACCTACGTCGCCGTCTCGGCGGGCGCGAAAAAGACCAAGACTTCCAACTCCTCGCTGACATCGAAAAATCGGTGTTCGACCTCGGCGGCCACGAAAATGACGCTGCCGGCTTTCACCACCTGCTCCTCGGAGCCCACGCGCATGCGCGCCCGCCCGCGCACCACGTAATAGACCTCATCTTCACGATGGGGCCTCTGCGGATCGGTTGCGCCGGCTGGCAGTACATACACGCCGACGCTCAGGAGTGGAACGCGAATAAATTCTTTATAAAGTTTGCCGGCCTCGGCCCGCTCGGCCGAGACAGTGGGGAGATCAAAGAAATTCGGTGGCGTCATGCTTTTGTATTGGTTCAGGCCGGAATGGAGAAGCCGAAGTGCAGCTTCCTTTTTGCCAGCCAGAACATTGTAGCTCGGCGCAACCTTGGGCTATCTTCCGGAGGTCCAGTGATCCGAATGTCCGCGGATTCCTGCCGCATCGTGGAATGCCCGCGGCCCACTTGGTCGCTCTCCGAGCCGCATGATAGGATCCTTTCGCGTTAAAGGACGCATCCTGTCCGCGGAAAGGGTAGAAGCCCACCTTTCAGTTTCAATCTCAGCAACCTTCTTTCTGCCCGATTGTGCGGACACCGGGCGTTTCGACGAAAGGAGGTCGCTATGTCGACTGATCCGCACGAGGCACCACGCCCTCTTCCCGACCGTCCTAATCTGCGCCACCTCAAAGACCAAGCCAAGGATCTGCTCAAGGCCGGCGCGGCCGCATCGCTCGCCGATGCCCAGTTTCAAATCGCACGTCTCTATGGATTTGCGAGTTGGCCCAAGCTCAAGGCTCATGTCGAGTCCTTCGAGGAGTTCGGGCAACTCAAGCAAGCAATCGACACCAACGACATCGCGCGTGTCATGAACATGATGACCCGCAACCCGGCGCTGCACACTGCCCCGCTTGGCTACGGCGAAGATGGGCCGCTCACCTGGGTTGCCGAATGCCGCGTGCCTTGGGGGCCACCGGGTCGGGTGAGATTGGCCATCGCGGAATGGATGATCACCCATGGATCGGACGTGCACCAGGGGGGCGACGGACCGCTCATGCGAGCCGCCCTCAACTCTTATCGCATTCCGATGATGGAGCTTCTGCGTGTCGCATGGCGCGGATGTGAATGCCTTGTGGCACGGACATTTCCCCATCATTTTTGCGCCGTGCGAGTCACTGGATCCGGCTGCTCTGAGATGGCTTCTCGATCATGGCGCAAATCCAAACTGTCGCGAGCATGGGTACGAGATCAGCGGACACTCATATCCCGGCACGGCGCTCGACTACGTCATTGCTGGTTACGTGCGTTCCTCGGAACGGCTGAGCGCCTGCATCGACATCCTTCTCGAGGCCAGTGGCCAGACCAGGTACGACACGCCGGCCGTGATGGCAGTGCTTCGCGGTCGGCTCAATACTCTGGCGGAACTGATTGACGCCGAGCCCGGACTGGTGAATAGACGTTTTCCGGAACTCGATTGCGGCCAGACCGGCGGACGTTCCCTCTTGCTCCAAGGAGGAACGCTTTTACATGTGGCGGTGGAATACGGCAACACTGCAGCGGCCACGTTGCTCCTCGACCGGGGAGCCGACGTGAACGCCCGCGCAACGGTCGATGACGCCGGCGTCGGTGGGCAGACTGCGATCTTCCATGCGGTGACGCAGTTCGACGACGCGGGCTTACCGGCAACGCAGTTACTGCTTGAGCGAGGTGCCGACCTGACGGTGCGCGCGAAGCTTCCGGGGGATTGCGAGCGTCCGGGTGAGATCGTGGAGTGCACTCCCTTGGGATACGCCCTGCTGTTTGGTGGGGCAAGTCAAAGAAGAACCGTGACTCTGCTGCGGGAGCGAGGGGCGCCCGAGTAATCTCGATGGCAGCCCTAAGCTACTCGGCAGCACGAACTGGCGAAGCCGCGCCGCGTCACCTACAAGAACGCTCCGGCAAACATCATCTCGGTGTATTGCGGAATCAGATCCTGCGCCTGGAGCCGGCCTTCGGGTTTGTACCACTGGTAGATCCAGTTGATCATGCCGAGTAGTGCGAGCGCTGCCGCGCGCGGCGAAACGCTGCCCTTCGATCCCTTCTGCTTCTGCACATCGGCAATCACGCCCTCCACGAAGTGGATGTAATCCTTCTTCCGCTGGTTGATCTGCTTGCGCAGCGACGGCGGCAGGGGATGATTCTCGTGCAGCATGACCGTGACCTCGCGATCGCGCACGCTCAACACCACCTCGATGTGAAGGCGAATCAGCATGCGCAGCCGCTCTTCCGGACTCTGCACGCCGCGCACCGCCTTGACCACCCGCTCCTCGGTGATGTCGAGCGCGTGGTTCATGATGTGGAACAGCATTTCGTCCTTGCTCTGGAAGTGGTGATACAGGCCGCCCTTGCTGAGCTTGAGCGCGGCGGCCACGTCGTTCATGGAGGTCGCGTCATAGCCGCGCTGCTGGAAAAGACGGGCGGCGGTCCGAAGAATGTCCTGGCGGGAGTCGAGTGTCGCTTCGCGAGTCACGTGCGACATGGTAACAAATCGGCGAGCAACGCCTCTCGTGGCCGTGCCACTTTGCGCTGCGAACGATTTGGGTTCCGTAGCGCCGGCGTCTCGCCGGCAGTCCGGCGGGCGTCTCGCCCGCCGCCACGATCGCAAGATGAAAGCGAGGGCGAGGACGCCCTCGCGACTGCCGGCGGGACGCCGGCGCTACGGACAACACATTCACGGTTCGGAGATTCAAGTTGGCGGCCCCTATCACGGCGTTTTTGAAATATCGAAGGTCCCTCCCTTGACACCCTTGCCGCCCTCCTCGTACGATACTTCTACCGACCGACCGGTCGGCTTTCGGTCTACACTACGCCCTTCTGTTACCCTGACCGGATATTTCACAAGGGCCTGCTCGTGTCTCCCTTGTCATGAATGAGGAGTTTCCCGTGGCTACAGTTTTTTACGAAAAAGATGCAAACCCGAATGCTCTGAAGGGCAAGACCATCGCAGTCCTGGGCTACGGCAGTCAAGGACACGCCCAGGCGCAGAATCTCCGCGACAGCGGATACAAAGTCATCATCGGTCTCGACCCCAACCGCCCCTCGGCGCAGCAGGCAAAAGCCGACGGCATGGTCGTGGTCGCGCCCGACGAGGCCGCCAAGCGCGCCGACTGGATCCAGATCCTTACGCCCGACGAGACTCAGGGCGAACTCTACGAGTCGCAAATCAAGCCGTATCTCCATCCCGGCAAAGTGCTGGGCGTCTCGCACGGCTTCAGCATTCACTTCAAAACCATTCAGCCGCCGAACGACGTCGACGTGGTCATGATCGCGCCCAAGAGCCCGGGCCACCTCGTGCGTCGCATTTACACCGAGGGACGCGGCGTTCCGTCGCTGCTCGCCATCCATCAGGACGCCACCGGCCGCGCCCACGAAAACGCGCTGTGCTACGCCTACGGCATCGGCTCAACCCGCGCCGGCGTTCTGCAAACCACCTTCAAGGAAGAAACCGAAAGCGATCTTTTCGGCGAGCAGGCAGTTCTGTGCGGTGGCCTGACGTCGCTGATCAAAAAAGGCTTCGAGACGCTGGTCGAAGCCGGCTACCAGCCCGAAGTCGCCTACTTCGAGTGCCTGCACGAAATGAAATTGATCGTCGACCTCATCTACGAAGGCGGCCTGGCCCGCATGCGCTACTCGATCTCGAACACAGCCGAGTACGGCGATCTGACTCGCGGCAACATGGTCGTCGGCGACGAGACCCGCACCAAGATGAAAGAAATCCTCGCCCGCATCCAGGATGGCACCTTCGCCCGCGAGTGGATCGAAGAAAACAAAGCCGGCGGCAAGAAGTTCGCCGCCCTGCGCGAAGCTGAGAAGAAGCACCCGATCGAAGAAGTCGGGGCCAAGCTGCGCGGCATGATGTCGTGGCTGCACAAGGACGCCAAGAAAGCCAAGCCCGCACAAGAAGATGAGCCCAAGGTCGTGAACGCGTAAAGAGATCTCAGATTTTCGATTTCAGATTTCAGATTGGAAATCAAGTGAGCTTCGTGGGATGTTCATTCTGAAATCTCAAATCTGCAATCTGAAATCGGCTTTCGATTGCACGAGTCTTTTCCTGAGCCTATGCCCTGGTTCGGTAGGGCCGCCTGCCGCGTGTAAACCACCACGCTGGTATCAGGACGTTGCCAGCGATGTAGATTCCGAATGCGATGCCGATTGCATAGTCAACAATCGGCAAGTCGGGGGCGCCGTTCCACACCGGCGTTTTTGGCAGCAGCGCGATCATGCCGCCTCCACAAGCGATCGAGATCACCGACAGGACGACCAGCCCGGGATGCCGTAAACGCACGGTCTGGGCGATCCCGAATATCGAGGCGCCCAGTATTCCCAGGAAAAGCGGCACAGCGAGACCCATTCCAAATAACATTACCAAGGTCCCCCCATTCGAACCCTCATCGAAGTTCATCCAGTGCAGCACCGAGAGCAAGATGCCAACGCCGACCGGTAGCGTTGCCAGGCCGAGAAAAGCGAAGCATCCATAAGCACGGTTCAGCAGGGACTCATTGCTTTTTGCCGGGTCGCTGGCACGGGACTCAAGTTGTATTGGCTTTGACTCTGAACCTCTGCAGTAATTCACGAGCAACACGATCGCTGCAGCCACGATCAGAAGAGTCGTCAGAGTGAATTCCGTATGCTGCTCCCTCTAGGAATTGCGATGGCGTCGACCTGCACATTTCACTCGCGATCGGTTTCGGCTCAGGTCCCGGAATGCGCGATGGCTCTCTAGCTAGTCTCGGAGAGCTGCCTTGCTTCTATATTGCCCCCTGCCCTTGATGAACCACCATGCGGGTATCAGGACGTTAGCCGCTACATAGAGGCTGAATCCGAAGCCCAGCAAATAGTCCGTCACATGGTGGGGATCGTGGCCGAACGAATCCCAATAGGGGATGGAGAGTATGAATCCCCCTCCACAAATAATGGAGACTGCGGAGAGAAATACTAATGGTCGGTGCCGGAACCGCACTGTCTGCCGGATGCCGTAAATCGTGGCATAGAGCATTCCCGCAAAAGTGGGAAGAGCGAGAATCATGACAACCAGTTCGGCTAACACGCCCCAACGCTCCACAATGCCATTCGCGGCTTTAAACTGTGTTAATAAGTCCAGAAGGGGGAACGGAAGCGTTACGATGCCGAGAAAGGCGAAGCATCGGTAAGCGCGGTTCAGCCGGAATTCATCACTCTGTTCCGGACCACGGGCAGGAGGCATCGGTTCCGTTCTTTCCAGATGATTCATAGCTTGGTCCCCGACCTAACAAACCGTCTCACCCATGCGAAAGAAATCTTGCATGCAAACCCGACAGCAGCGGCCAATAGAACGGTCAACGCATACGCCACTGCTCTGGGAAAATTCCCCGCATCGGCCAGCTGACAAAATTCGATAAATCCCACGAGGAGAACTGCTAGACCTCCCACTCCCAGTACGGCAGTCACGAGTACCAGCAAGAAGGTTTGCATTTGCATCCCCGGTGCGCTTCAGTCCTAAATGAGTCTCCCCGAATCGTAAACCTTCACACCACCGTCGCGAATTTTGTGACCTAATTCCATAAGCAGCATTGAATCCGAAGAAGCAAAGTGTACGTCGGCATCGTTGCAGAGCATAAAGGCCAAGTCTGCGCCAAGCGGGTGGAAAAGAAAGTCTGAAGTTCTGGCCCACTCGATCGTTCCCTCATCGAAACCTTTCTTTACCACTCCTACCAAATCGGTGAGTTAAACGGTTTGGCTTTGTGCCTGATGCTTTCCCGCAAGGTCTCGTTCTAGAACGGTCCCATATTCGACACGAACACTGTCGACTCGTTTAGATTGCAGGAATTCAACTATCAATCCTAGAGTGCTCCACCAGCGCGCCCTATCGATGATCTCAGTCACTAATTCGCGTGCGTTTGGGTTGGCGTCTTTGAGTGTACTCATGGCAACAATCTTAGCAATCACAGTTCGTTTTTGCGGCTGGTGGAAGACTAGGTCCGAATACATCGGATTTCTACTTTCCCCTCCCTTGTCGTAATCTTCTCCCCTATGGATCTCAAGCATCGCAGCCGCGGTATCACCGACGGGCGCGACCGCGCTCCGGCGCGCGCCATGTTCAAGGCGATCGGCTTCTCCGACGACGATCTCCGCAAGCCGCTCATCGGCGTCGCCAACACCTGGATCGAAACCATGCCCTGCAACTTCCACCTGCGCCGCTTGTCGGCCAAGGTGAAGGAAGGCATCCGCGCCGCCGGCGGCACGCCCATGGAGTTCAACACCATCGCCATCAGCGACGGCGAAACCATGGGCACCGAAGGCATGAAAGCCTCGCTGGTCAGCCGCGAAGTGATTGCCGACTCGATCGAACTCGTCTGCCGTGGCCAGCTCTTTGACGCGGTCGTCTGCGTCGTAGGCTGCGACAAGACGATTCCCGCGGCCGCCATGGCGCTGGCGCGCATGAATCTCCCCGGCCTCGTGCTCTACGGCGGCACGATCGCGCCCGGTGTCTATCGCGGCAAAGACGTCACCATTCAAGATGTGTTCGAAGCGGTCGGCGCGAACGCTGCCGGCAAAATGACCGACGCCGAACTACTCGAACTCGAAAACGTCGCCTGCCCAGGCGCGGGCGCGTGCGGCGGACAATACACCGCCAACACCATGTCGACGGTGATGGAGCTGATCGGCCTCTCGCCCATGGGCTTCAATGGCGTCCCCGCCATGGACCCGCGCAAAGATGAAGTTGCCTTTAAATGTGGCGAGGTCGTGCTGAACCTGCTGAAGAAAGGAATTACCCCAAAAGACATTCTGACCCGCGCGGCGTTCGAGAATGCCATCGCCGGCGTCGCCTGCACCGGCGGATCGACCAACGCTGTCCTGCATCTGCTGGCGATCGCACGCGAGATGGGAGTTCGCGCTCGCCATCGACGACTTCCAGAAGGTCAGCGAGCGCACTCCGCTGCTCGCGAATCTGAAGCCCGCAGGAAAATACGTCGCCGCCGACGTCGACAAAGCCGGAGGAATTCCGGTCATCGCCAAGCGCCTGCTCGACGGAAAACTCGCGCACGGTTCGACCATGACCGTGACCGGAAAAACTTTTGCGGAAGAAGCCAACGAAGCAAAAGAAACTCCGGGCCAACCCGTGATCGCTCCGCTCGATCAACCGCTCAAGAAAACCGGCGGCCTCGTCATCCTCCACGGCAACATCGCGCCGGAAGGCTGCGTGGTCAAGATTAGCGGCCACGAGCGCCTGACCCACCGCGGCCCGGCGCGTATCTTCGAGTCGGAGGAAGCCGCCATGACCGCCGTCACCAGCAAGCAGATCAAAGCCGGCGACGTGGTCGTCATCCGTAACGAAGGCCCGAAAGGCGGACCGGGCATGCGTGAGATGCTGGGCGTCACCGCCGCCATCGTCGGCGAGGGCCTGGGCGACGCGGTCGCGCTGCTCACCGACGGCCGCTTCAGCGGCGCCACCCGCGGCCTCATGATCGGCCACGTCTCCCCGGAAGCCGCGCTGGGCGGCCCGATTGCCGCCCTTCACGAAGGCGACACGATTCACATCGACATCAACCAGCGCAAGCTGGAAATCGAGATCAACGACGCGACCCTGAAACACCGCCTCGCCGAGTGGAAGGCTCCGAAGCCCAAATACCCGGCAGGCGTATTCGCCAAGTACGCCGCCCTTGTGCACTCCGCGTCGGAAGGCGCGATTACGAAGCCGAGATAAACGTTGTTAATGGAGCGGCGGGCGTCTCGCCCGCCGGGCGGGCGGGGACGCCCGTCTCTCCATCGACCAGTTGCGCCAATTAGTTCTTCGCTATCCCTTCTTCTTCACCAGTTCCACATCAATCTGAATCTTCACGTTATCGCTGACCACCGCTTCACCGGACTTAAGATTGTGACTCCACACCACGCCGTAGTCCTTCCGGTTGATCGTGGTCGACGCTGAAAATCCTCTCCGTTGATTGCCGGAAGTGTCGATTAGCTCCGCCGTTGGTGAGTCCAGGTCGAGCGTGACCTCGCGCGTCGTGCCGTGCATGGTCAGGTCGCCAATCATCTGCAGTTTGCCGCTGCTGTTCACGATCCGCTTCGACTTGAATTCAATGGTCGGGTATTTCTCGGCATCGAAAAAGTTCGGGCTGCGCAGGTCGTTGTCGCGATCTGGAACGCGCGTGTCCACCGACTTCACATCGATCACAGCGTTCACCTGCGACTGCGTGATGTCTTTGTCATTGATAACGGCGCTACCCGACACCTGCGTGAAACTTCCGCTCACGTTCGAGATCCCCATGTGGCGGACGGTGAACTGAGCGGTCGAATGGTGGGAATCGATAGTCCAGTTGGAGGTTTGTGCCGAAGCCATGCCAGTCAATGACACGACCAGCGTGAGAACTGCAGGACGAAGAATCTTCATTTTTGCCTTTTGGATGATTTTGTCGCTCTGGCCCGGCAATCCCGTGAACGTGAGGGTTGAGACGGGCAAAGCGTGCGTATTTTGATGAAAATCAAGGACCTTCGGATGCCACCGGAGCAGCCTTGGGGTTTCGCATCCGACAGCTGCCGAGTAACTGGTAGCTGGCCCCTTTATTCGGTATCATAAAGGCATCCGCTATCATCCAATGGGTCTGGTGTCTGGTTCGGTTTCGACTAACTTGTTCATTTAAAGAGGAAAAGCGCGCACATGGGTGTTCCGGTTTCACAGATGTGGACGGTGGCCAGCTACGTCATCGGCCAGAAACTGCGTCGGCGGAAGCAGTTCCCCGTCGTCCTCATGCTGGAGCCTCTGTTCCGCTGCAACCTCGCTTGCGCTGGCTGCGGGAAAATTCAGTACCCGGCCCACATCCTGAAGACTGACCTGACTCCGGAGCAATGTTTCAAAGCAGTCGATGAATGCGGCGCACCCCTGGTGAGCATCCCGGGCGGCGAACCGCTGATGCATCCCCAGATCGGCGAGATCGTCGAAGGCCTGGTCGCGCGCAAGAAGTATGTCTACCTCTGCACCAACGGCCTGCTGCTCAAAGAGAAGATCGATCAGTTCAAGCCCAGCAAATATTTCTCGTTCGTCGTCCACATGGACGGCCAGCGCGAGCATCACGACTTCGCCGTCTGCCGCGAAGGCACCTACGACAAAGCGGTCGAAGGCATTCAGGAAGCTCTCAAGCGCGGCTTCCGCCTGACCACGAACACGACGCTGTTCGACGGCACCGACGCGAAAAGCGTCCGCGCGTTCTTCGACGAGATGATGGACCTCGGGGTCGAGGGCATGATGCTCTCTCCCGGCTACACCTACGACAAGGCACCCGACCAGGATCACTTCCTGAGCAAGAAGAAAACGCGCCGCCTGTTCCGCCAGATTCTGAGCAACCGCCGCAAGCAGTGGCGCTTCAACATGAGCCCGCTCTTCCTCGAGTACCTGATGGGCCGCCGCGAGTACAAGTGCACGCCCTGGGGCATGCCGACCTACAACATCTTCGGCTGGCAGAAGCCGTGTTACCTGATGGCAGGACGGTTACGCCGACACGTTCGAACGAACTCCTGCGCGACACCAAGTGGGAACAGTACGGCACCGAAAGCGGCAATCCGAAGTGCGCGAACTGCATGGTGCACAGCGGCTACGAAGCCAGCGCCGTGAACGACACGTTCGGCTCGCTGAGCGGCTTTCGCGGCCACCGTCCGCGCCACGCTGTTCGATCGCTACAACGATCCCGACGTCGACGACGACACGCCGATGACCCCGCGCAAGACAGGCCCGCTGGTTCAGATCGGCGCCGCACCCGACGCATAAGGACTAGCTCGATGAGTCGCGGGCAGCTATGCCGGCTGAAGGCGTTCGTTCAGAAGCGGCCCTCGCCCGCGAAAGCCTGCACAAGCAAGCTGACGCGAACCAATCCCCAGAAAATCGCAGCCGACGAACTTGGAGAACGCACCCGGCACCGTTCACGAGAATCTGGAAGGCTGGATTCCTCCGCTCGCCACCGACGCCGAGATCCGCGCCGCTCTCGAAAAGGCCTTCGACTACCGCGGAGACCTCACCGTCACCCTGAAAAACGGCGAGAAGGTCGAAGGCTACCTCTTCGATCGCAAGAACGACGGCGCCACGCTCGCCGATTGCAACGTGCGCATGATCCCGAAAGGCCGCCCCGAAAAGCTCCGCATCCCCTACAGCGACATCGCGGCGCTGGCCTTCACCGGCAAAGACACCGCCGCCGGAAAGAGCTTCGAAGCCTGGGTGAAGAAGTACCACGAGAAGAAAGCCGCGGGCGAAAAGAACATCGGCATCGATGCCGAGTCGCTCGACGAAGACTAGCTCGAACTATCGGGATCATTGGTGTAATCGCGATGTTTCAACAGTGACCGATGGCAAACGTTGTACAGTAGGCGAATGCCACCTCACATCCTCAAGCAAATCCTTGCTTTGGTTCTGCTTTGGATACTCATCTTTGCCTTCACGCTCCCGATGAACTCCCCGTCGTTTGCTGCTCTCTTGCTTAGGTTCAAAAAGGGTGAATCGGTCGCCACGGTCACAAGAGAAGCTGACCCCAAGAATCATCGTTACCTTACGTATCAATACGTCATCGACGGCAAAACATTCAGCGGCGTTGGCAATGGCCCAAATCGGAAAGACATGCGGGTTGGGGAACAGGTTAAGGTCTGCTATTTTCCAGCTCATCCGCAATACGCAACTATTGCTACGTACACGGAACAAGCCGACTATCTGAGAGACGGCATGATGTCGGGACTACTCATGGCAACATTCGGGACGTTCATCGTGTACTGGAAATATTTCAGAAGCGGGAACTACCCCGCATCGCAAGCCGCTCAGTTGCTGTAACCAGGCGTTCTCACCAGTGTGCGCTGTTTGTTCGCCAAAATCAGGGTCAATCACTGAAATCGCACCCTGAATGTTGCTTCTAAGCGGCTTCAAACCGCTGAAGTACGGAGTTGAGAGCGTACGAAGTTCCCACCTCACTCTGCCCCTTCCTCATCCTCATCCGCATCATTCACCACATCCACCGCGTGCCCACGCACCGAAAACGTCAGCTTCTGATTCTCCAAAGGCTCGAACGTCACCCGTGTCGGCAGTCTCTGCCACACCGGCGCCGGACACTCCGAATCCGGCACATCATCGCCATCCGCATCGCCCAGCGCCTTCTTCAGAATCGGCTTCCTCCGTCCTAGCTGCGCGACCATCGCGAACAGCTTCTTGCCATCATCCGACACGCCGCAGTACGCGACATAGTCGCGATACCAGCTCGGCGTCGAATAGAACGAATCAAACTCCGGCAGTGTGAGCTGCGAGACTCTTCCGGTAACTCGATCGACCAGCAGCCACCCGCCGCGCTCCCAGGTCCACTTCGTGGTAGCCGCCGTCTCGGTCGGCAGCGTGTCGTTCAGTCGAAACATGCGGCGCACCACGAACAGCCGGTCCGTCACCTCATGCGGCATCCCGGTCGTAAACTCCTTCAGGCGCGTGTCGACATAGAGTGCACGAATCTTCACATCCAGCGGCTTGCCCTGCGGCCCCACGTACCATTTACCTGCCGTCCACTTCCCGAATGAAATAATGTGCGGCTTCGGCACCGCGAACACTGGCGAAGTCCACTCTAAAATCCCGACAAGAATCAGCGTATGAAATATTCTGCGCATAAAGTCAGATAAGCATGCGCCCAGCCGCCAGGCAAGGTTGTTGGACACAGCCATTCCTACGCAATTCCCGCGAAGGGAATCTCAAAAGCGACGCCGGAAACGATTTTGTCACGGGGAAACGTGCCGCTCACGGGTAAACATCGTTTACAATCGCAGAGTAAGCCCGGCGGGGGAGGCTCGCGCCTCTCTCATTGCAACGAATCGATGCGGATCGGACTCCATTAAGCGATGGGCGAGCTCCTGATCCACCGCCGCGTTCCACGGGTCCTGGTGGTGGACGACAACCCGGACATGGCAGAGCTGATGCGGGAACTCCTCGCCAGCCGTGGCTACGATGTTTGCACTGTCCCCGACGCCGACCAGGCCGAGATTGAAGTTCGGCGTCACCTGCCCGACCTGATTCTCTCCGATGTGGTGATGCCGGGCCGCTCCGGTTACGAACTCTGCCGGCAACTCAAAGAAGATCCCGCCACCCGCCTCATTCCATTTCTTCTGATCACAGGCCTCAGCGATCGCGAGGACAAGGTCAAAGGCATCGAGGCCGGCGCCGACGACTTCCTGAACAAGCCGATTTTTCCCCAGGAACTTTTCGCGCGCGTGAAGTCGCTGCTCAAGCTGAAGGAATTCACCGACGAGCTCGAAACTGCCGAATCAGTTCTCTGCACGCTCGGCCGCAGCGTGGAGGCGCGCGACCCCTACACCGAAGGCCACTGCGAACGACTCTCCAACCGCGCGGTGCTGCTCGGGCGCCATCTCGGTCTCGACGAAGAATCGCTGACCGCGCTTCGCCGCGGCGGCTACCTGCACGACCTCGGCAAGATCGCAGTGCCCGACGAGATCCTGAAAAAAGGCTCGAACCTTACCGCCGACGAATGGAAGGTCATGAAGCAGCACCCGCTGACGGGCGAGAACATCTGCAAGCCGCTGAAGTCGCTGCGCCTGGTGCTGCCCATCATCCGCTTCCATCACGAGCACTCCGATGGCAGCGGATATCCCGACGGGCTCACACAAAAAGAAATCCCGCTCCTGCCCCGAATTCTGCAAGTCGTCGACGTCTACGACGCCCTGCGCACCACCCGCCCCTACAAAATGGCCCAGTCCCATGAGCAAGCCGAGCACACCATGCGGGTCGAAGCCCAGTCCGGCCTCTGGGACGAAGATCTGGTGAACCAGTTCTTCGCCATGCTGGAACGCCGCCAGGTCGCGTAGATCGCCGGACAATCGCAGTCGCCTTTTCGTTGTCATCCTGAGCGAAGTGAGGCGCCAGCCGAACGCAGTCGAAGGACCCCGCGTTTGCCGGCCCCTGCAACGGCCTGAAGAGCTTTTCCACCACGGCCTGCGCCAAAGCCCAGCGCCGAGCGCCCCGGCCCCCCGCAAGTGTTAATCTCAAACGCGCAACACCGCCGCACCACACGGGTTTACGCATCTAACAAAGACCTTGCCCCCGACCTACAGCATCGTCATTCCGGCCTACAACGAGAGTGCCAGAATCCGCGCCTCTCTCGAGCGCGTGATCGTCTTCGCCAACCAACGCCAATGGAACGCCGAAATCCTCGTCGTCAACGACGGCTCGAGCGACAACACCGCCCAGATCGTCGAAGAGTACGCCGCCAGCCACCCGATGCTTCGCCTGCTTCAGAATCCCGGCAACCGCGGCAAAGGCTACAGCGTCCGCAACGGCATGCTGCACGCCACTGGCGAAATCCTGCTCTTCAGCGATGCCGATCTCTCTTCCCCGATCGAAGAGGCCGACAAGCTCTTCGCAGCGCTGAACAATGGAGCCGACGTCGCCTTCGGGTCTCGCTGGCTACGCAGCGAACTTCAAACCCAGCGCCAGTCCCTGCACCGTCAGCTCTTCGGCCGCATCTTCAACCTCGCGCTACGTATCGTCCTGAATCTCCCCTACCGCGACACGCAATGCGGATTCAAAGCCTTCACCCGCCGCGCCGCCGACGCCATCTTTCCGCTGCAACGCATCGAGCGCTGGGGATTCGATCCCGAACTACTGTTCCTGGCCCGCAAATTTGGAATGAAAATCGAAGAAGTGCCCGTGCACTGGGCACACGCCGAAGGCACGCGCATCAATCCGCTGCGCGACGGCTCACGCATGTTTGTGGAGATGCTGAGAATCCGCTGGTATTCCCTTACCGGAAAGTACGACGCCGGTCCGCCCTCGCCGATTGCAACCCTATGACGCCGCTTTGAGCAACGGGTGTCGCGGATGCATGGTTACGCCGATCCCCTTGCAGCGAATCAGCGTCATCGACGCAGCGCAGTTCTCGCACAGCCAATAGAACTGGACTCCAGCGGAGTGTTTTCGCACCGTAGGATCGAAGCCCAGCAGCAGCTCGGTGTCGGCTTGAGCCTCACGCTCGAAGCGATAGAGCTTTCCCTTGTGCAGGTATAAAAAACGAGCGGCGCAAGCAGGATTCGCGCACTTCGAAATCATCGCGTCCCCCTGAAGGCTTGGGAAGGGTTCTGTACCCTCAGTTTACACCTCGAGCCTTGTGCAAAAACCGCGGAAGTTCCCGCTTTCCCCTATCTTTTCGGATAGATCCCAAGCCGAATGGTGAGCCTCACCCCTTCGCGGACTGCCTCGTAACACGAGCGATTGCGCTCACCCGTGCACCCAACTCACGCCTTTTCAACGCGGATCTTCGCCGCGATCATGTCAGCGACGCCGTCACCAGATTGGTCGCACGATTGCTTTCCTCATTGTCGATTATCAGCGAACAAAACACCCCCAGAGAGGCCAGCATGACGTTCCCAAAAATTATCCTTCGCAAAAGTATCCTGTGGAGCGCCATCGCACTGCCCGGCCTCATCCTGCCCGCATTCGCTCAGCAGGAAGTTGACCCCACGTATTACGACCCTTGGGCCGCGGCATCGAAAGCAGTGACACGTCCGGTGCACGCGACTGATCGCAAGCAGGTCATCCGAAAGAAGGAGGCGTCGGTTGCGCGCGTAAAGCAAACTCAACCGACGCAAGCGCGTGCCACGATGCCACGCGCTGCCGAAAGAGTGACCCTTCAGCTGGCGCTGAAGTAAATTCCGCCACCGCATTGGAGGGATTCACACCGGCGAGTTGATTTCGCGCTCGCCATTCACGGCGGGACGCATGCGCTCAGCAGCGCCGTCCCGCCGGCAAATCGTTCCACACCTCAGGCGGACTTATCTTGTCTCTGACCTTCTCCAGCGAGCGCTTTCACGGCCTCTGCCACCTTCCGCCCCATCTCCGACGTGCTCAGTGACGTTTCCTCGCTGCGGGCCAGGTCTCGCGTCCGATGCCCGGCGTCCAGCACGCTTTCCATGGCCGCCTCGATACACGCCGCTTCCTGCTCCAGCTGGAACGAATGCCGCAGCAGCATAGCCGCCGACAATATCGCGCCCAGCGGATTCGCGATTCCCTGCCCGGCGATGTCCGGCGCCGAACCATGCACCGGTTCGTATAATCCAACCGAGCCGCCAATGCTTGCCGAAGGCAGCATCCCCAGCCCACCCACAAGTCCGCCGGCCTGGTCCGACAGAATGTCGCCAAACATGTTC
The DNA here is from genome assembly GCA_963745435.1 of uncultured Acidobacteriota bacterium. Lineage (GTDB taxonomy): Bacteria > Acidobacteriota > Terriglobia > Terriglobales > Acidobacteriaceae > Gp1-AA133. The sequence goes on from CAVUXK010000025.1 coordinate 176,007, forward strand.
TCCGTGAGCAGCACATCGAACTCTTTCGGACGAAGCACCAGCAGCATGGCCGCCGAGTCCACATATTGGTGCGCCAGCTTCACGTCGGGATATTCCGTGCCCACCTGCGTCACAACCTCACGCCACAGCCGCGAACATTCGAGCACGTTGGCCTTATCGACCGAGAGCACCTTCCCCTTACGCTTGCGAGCCAGCTCAAACGCAACGCGCGCGATCCGCTCAATCTCCTTCTCGCCATAGCGCATCGTGTTCACCGCCTCACGCGATCCCGGCGCACCTTCGATCGAGCGTGGCTGCCCGAAATACGTTCCGCCCAAGAGCTCGCGAACAATCATGACGTCGGTGCCGCGCACCACTTCCGGCCGCAGCGGCGAGTTATTCAACAGTGCGGAAAAACATTTCGCCGGACGCAGGTTCGCGAACGCTCCCAACTCCTTGCGCAAGCGCAGCAGCCCGGCCTCCGGTCGCAGATGTCCGGGATTCCTGTCATACGCCGGCGACCCCACCGCCCCCAGCAGCACCGCGCCTGACTTGAGGCAAGCCTCAAGCGTATCGGCAGGCAGCGGATCGTTGCTCGCCGCCAGACCCGGCCCCGCCGATGTTCTTCCGCGTCAGCTTGATCTCGTGTCCAAAAGACTCCCCCGCAACCCCCAACACCCGAACCGCTTCCGCCGTAACTTCCGGCCCGATCCCGTCGCCGGCAACATGGTCAGATTTAAGAGCACAGGTCCCCCTAAACTCCGCGAAGCCCGCATTTTACAGAAACTTTGCTGGAAATATCTGCCTCGACGCTTGTCCTAACTTGGATCTATTAGTCACGTGCTAGTACTGAAAGTTATTGGTTTCTCCATCAACCCGCAGTAACATCCCTTGTTCTCAGGGGGGCCGAACCATGAGATTCCTCAAAACCTGTCTGCTGGGATTCCTTCTTCTTTGTTCGACACTTACTCTCGCTGGGGACCCGACATGGGTCGAGGTGCGTTCTCCCAACTTCACCGTTATCACCGACGCCGGCGAAAAGAAGGGCCGGGACGTCGCCCTTCACTTCGAACAGATGCGTTCGGTATTCGGCAAATTAGTGGCGCGCGCTAATGTGAACCTTTCGGTCCCGCTCCAGATCGTAGCCTTCCGCAACACGAAGGAAATGCGGCAGGTGGCCCCGATCTTCAACGGCAAGCCTACCGAACTGGCTGGCCTTTTCCAGGGAGGCGAGGACCGCAGTTTCATCATGCTCGACATGTCGGTCGAGAACCCGTGGAGCGTTGTCTTTCATGAATATGCCCACCGCCTGATGGACGGTAATCTCTCGATCCGCACCGATCCCTGGTTCGAAGAAGGATTTGCCGAATTCTTTTCGAGCATCGAAGTGGATAACAAGGAGGCACGAATCGGAAAAATTCCGGACCAGACCTATCAGGTCCTACAACAGGTTGGAATGATGAGGGTCTCGGACCTTTTTCGTGTCCAGCACAATACCAAGACTTACAACGAGAGTGGCGACCACCGTACCACTTTCTATGCCGAGTCCGGGCTGCTCGTGCACTACGTGTATGACAACTCGTTGATCCCGAAAGTGTGGGCCTATTTCGAAGCGTTGCAAGTTCAGAAAAAGCCGGTGGATGAGTCCATCCAGGCGGGATTCGGCATGACGGCCGCGGAACTCGACAAGACATTGCACAACTATCTCAGCGCCGGAAAATATCGCTATTATTCGATTCCAACTCCTGCTGGGATCGTGGCTTCCGAGTTTGCCATTGCTCCCGTGAGTCTGGCAGATGCTCGCGCCACCCTGGCTGACATCCATGCTCATTCTCCTGACTACAAAGACAAAGCTCTTGGGGAGTTTCAGGAAGTCCTCAAGATGGATCCAGACAATAATCAAGCGCTGCGTGGTATGGGCTTCGCCTACATGCAGCAAAGGGACTTCGCCAACGCGGCCGATTACTTACGCCGTGCAGTCCAGCGCGACAGCAAAGATCCTCGGGTTCACTTTTATTATGCGATGCTTCTCACCCAACAAGGATTACGGGACGAAGCCAGTTCCTCCGAGATCAAAAAGGAACTCGAGGCCTCAATCGCGCTCGATCCGAAACTGGCCGACGCTTATTCGATACTCGGCTATACCCAGGCGTTTTCCGGCGAACCTGAGAAGGGTATGGCCACCTTGAAGAAGGCACTTGAACTGTCCCCCAGAAACGAGCGCTACCTCTTTAACTTGGCAAATGTGTATATGGCGAACCGCAAGGTCGATGATGCGATAGCCATCTTTCGCTTTCTGTCCGGAAGCAGTGATCCGGCAGTCGCAGCACAATCGAATCAGACGTTGGCGCAAGCTATGCGCTTCAAAGAGCGGACCATGCCCACGCCCGAAGACCGGCTTGAGAGCAGCGACGCGCGAAGCACCCAGGCATTGCGAGAAACAGCTGATCACCAAACCGAGCAGGAAGTAGTGGCTGTACCTGTACACGTGTCAGCGGCACCTGTTCGTTTCCTGAAAGGCAAACTCATGTCGGTGGACTGTTCCACCGTCCCCCAAGCACTACTGACCGTCGTGGCAGGGGCTAAGTCTGTCAAGTTGCGTATCCGCGACAACGCCCACGTAATTCTGATGGGGGCCGATGCGTTTTCCTGCGACTGGAAGGGGAAAAACGTAGCGGTGAACTACCGCGAAGGTTCGGACGGCGGTGAAGACGTTGTTTCGCTCGAGATCCAGTAACTTCTTTACATGCGACCCAGGCTTACTTCAGGTGGAGTCGCTTCCAACAAAAAAGGCCGCGAATTACAGCCGACTTATACACCCCATAAGTAATCTTCCTGCTCGCCGTGATGCTCGTGCACCGAATGCAGCGCGATCTCCAGCGGATGCCGCTCGATCGGTCCCGGCATATGAAACGACTGTCCCGCCGCGGCTGCAATCACCGCCGGGGGCACTGCCTCCACATGCTGTGGCATGCGCTTCGCCACCGGTCGCGCCTCGCGGATCAGTTGCAGCAGATGGTGATCCTCCACGTGCTTGATCTGGTCGGCAAGTACTACAAACCTCCGGTATACCTCGTCGAGTTCGCGCCGCTCAAAGTGATATCCCAACTGCTCGCAGCGCAGGCTCAGCGCGTGCCGTCCGGAATGCTTGCCCAGCACCAGCCGCGAATCCGGCACGCCCACTGACGCCGGCGTCATGATTTCGTAGGTCAGCGGATTCTTCAGCACGCCGTCCTGATGAATGCCCGCCTCGTGCGCGAACGCATTGCGCCCGATGATCGCCTTGTTCGGCTGTACCGGCACGCCCGTGACTTCGCTCAGCAACTGGCTCGCGGGATACAAGTGCTCGCTGGCCACCGCCATGTCATACGCGTAGCGGTCAGGACGCACCCGCGTCGCCATCACAATCTCTTCCAGCGACGCATTGCCCGCGCGCTCGCCGATGCCGTTGATCGTGCACTCCACCTGCCGCGCGCCCGCGTCGAGTGCCGCCATCGTGTTCGCCACCGCCAGTCCGAGATCGTTGTGGCAGTGCACCGAGATCGTAATGTTCTCGATTCCCTGCACCCGCTCGCGCAACATGGTGATGATCTCGGCAAACTCCTCGGGCATCGTGTAGCCGACCGTGTCTGGAATGTTGACCGTGGTCGCACCCGCATCGATCACCGCCTGCACCACCTGGCACAGAGAAGTCGCGATCGGTTCGCGTCGCATCTTCGGGCGAAAACTCCACATCCTGGCAGAACGACTTCGCCAGCCGCACGCTCTCGCGCGCCTGTGCCAGGCACTGCTCGCGCGAAATCCGCAGCTTGTATTTGAGGTGAATGTCAGAGGTCGCCAGGAACACATGGATACGCGGTCGAGCAGCGCCCTTCAGAGCTTCCCACGCCCGCTCGATGTCCTTTGGGCACGCGCGCGCCAGGCCGGCGATGATCGGCCGCCGCACGGAGCTCGCGATCGCCTGTACGGCCTCGAAGTCGCCGTCTGAAGCAATCGGAAATCCGGCTTCGATCACGTCCACCCCCAGCCGGTCGAGCTGGTGCGCCATGCGCAGCTTCTCGTGGACGTTCATGCTGCAACCCGGCGATTGCTCGCCATCCCGCAACGTGGTGTCGAACACCGTAATCCGTACTCGGTCCATAACCCTATGTCCTCCCTGAGGCTACGTTTATGGTAGGTGGACACTCGGGTAAAGCAAAGCTTATAATCTTTCAATTAGTATAAGTATTGCTGCAAACGATAAGCTGCCCTGATAGCGCTGCAACTTTTGCTTAAGGCGACTGGTTGATCGCCCGCCGAAACTCAGGTCAGCCGGCAAAGCCGGCGAAATTCATTAGCCCAGCGCGTAAGCGCTGGGTACAGGAACGAACGCCGTCAAGCCCCAGAGGGGCGAAAGCAATCGCACTCGATCAAAACGTGAAACGATGAAGGACGAGCATGGGCCTGATCAACGACACCGAGGCCAGGTAGGGACGGAAACATGGAACTTTCCCAACTCGAAGTCTTCCTAACCGTAGCCCGCGAAGGCCGCTTCTCGCGCGCCGCCGAAAAACTCTTCCGCACCCAATCCGCGGTCAGCCAAACCATTCGCAAGCTCGAAGATGAAATCGGTGAACCACTCTTCGACCGCTCCTCGCGCGAAGGCGTCCTCACCGACGCCGGCGCCACCCTGCAAGGAATACGCCGAGAAACTCCTCAACCTCCGCAACGACGCCCAGGAAGCCCTAGTCGAACTACGCGAGATCCAAAAGGGCAAGCTGGCCATCGCCGCCAACGAATTCACCGCCCTCTACCTGCTGCCGGTGCTTGCCGAATTCCGCCGCCTGCATCCCATGATCAAGATCACGGTGCAGCGCTCGCTGGGCAGCCACATCCCCGACGACCTGTTGCGCCACACCGTCGAAATGGGTGTTCTAACCTACGACCCGCAAGATCCGCGCCTGCGCTCCATCGTCGTCTACCAGGACGAACTCACGTTCGTGGTTCCCCCCACGCACCCGCTGGCCGGAGAAAAACAGATCAGCATTCGCCAGTTGGGCGCCGAAGTCTTCGTGGCCCACATCGTCTCGTCGCCGTATCGCGAGAAAGTCATCGAAGCCTTCCGCCGCCACAAAACGCCCCTACACATGGACGTCGAACTCCCCACCCTGCAAGCCATCACCCGCTTCGTCGCAATGGGCAACGGAGTCGCCCTAGTCCCAGAAATCAGCGTGCAAAGCGAACTGGCGCGGGGCGAACTGGTCCGCGTCCCCGTCCGCGAAATCCGCTTCCACCGCAAGCTTCGCCTCGTCTACCGCAAAGAAGCCACGCTCTCCCACGCCGGCCGCGCCTTCCTGCAAGTAGCCGAATCGATCGCCACCGAGCGCAAAGGCCAATACCGCTTCCTGCGCGATCACTGAGGATGAACTAGAACGACTGGGTCCGGAAGCCCGCGCGAGGCCGCAACGCCCAAAAACAACCGGCACTTCGTGACGGGTCAGCCCTGCCGAAAGCCCCAGACATGAGCCGGGGCTACGTCTAAGGCGTAGTGGTGAAATCCACGCTGGCCGAACTTTGCCCGCCCTGGTTCATGTAAATTCCCGTTCCCCCGGGGTTCCTCACATAGACCAGAACAGTCTGCGCGGTCGCGATATCGGCGGCCGTAATCGCCGCGGTAAGCTTCGTGGACGAAACAAACGTAGTGGTGCGGCTGGTCCCACTCCAATAGACCACGGCGCCGCTCGCGAATCCCGTACCATTCACGGTCAGCGTGAACGCGGCCCCGCCCATGGTAGTGCTATTGGGCGCGAGCGAGGCAATGGTCGGCGCTCCGGGCGCGACCGTACCCTTTCCGTTGGAGCTGTAACCGCAACCCACGCTGCAGAGAACTAGCAGAAAGAGGCAAATCGTCTTCATGTGACAACCTCCGGAACGAGCTTTGCCTGACTATCCCAGAGGCTACAATTCGGCAATCGGCACATATGTCAGCCGAATGTCATTTTGTCGTAAAGGTTTTGTGGCAATCTGAGAACGACCTTCCTACCTCTTCATCTTCATCGGTCGCGACTCCATCCGCGCGACCGCCTGTCCCAGCCGCGAGGCCTCATGGCAGCTACCCGATCCGCTTCCGGCCCTCGCACCATAGAAGACAACCCCGTCCGCCCCCCGCATTTGTGCCGCTTCCTCCCGCTGCCCACTAGGACATGTCCTTTCGTCAGCCCTCTGTGACTAACTCTGTGGATGATGTCCATTTGTTTCCGCAGTATGCTCTTGCCGTGCCCAGGAATTTCCTCCCCCTGCTCTTGCTCTTCACCCTTCTGGGTTCCGCCGCGCTCACGCGCGATAAGCACCACACGCCCGCTTCGCCGCCACCACCGCCGGCACCCGTCGTCATCAGCGAACATTGGGCTGAAAGCACGCTGAGCACGCTCTCAGTCGAAGAAAAAATCGGGCAGCTGTTCATGGTCCGCATGCGGGTCGAGTTCCTGGGCAGCAACAGTCCCGAGTACCTCCGCTTGCGCGACAGCATCCGCAAGTACCATGTCGGTTCGATGGCCATGTCCATCCCCGCCGCTGGCCGTTTCCTGAATGGCAATGACAGGTACCAGACCGTCGCACTGATGAATCAGCTGCAGAATGAATCGAAGCTCCCGCTGCTGGTCGCTGGAGACTTCGAACGTGGCGTGCTTCCTCCAAAATTGTTTGGAACGACTATCTTTCCGCACGCCATGGCCTTTGGCGCGGCCGGAAAACTGGCCTACGCCGAAGAATTCGGCCGCATCACCGCGCAGGAAAGCCGCGCCCTCGGCGTGCACTGGAACTTGTTTCCCGTCGCCGACGTGAATTCCAATCCCGCCAACCCGATCATTGGCACACGCGCCTTCGGCGAAAATCCGTTGCAGGTCGGCGATCTGGTCGCCGCCTATATTCGTGGCGCGCGTGCCAGCGGCATGCTCACCACCGCCAAGCACTTTCCCGGACACGGCAACACGGCCACTGACTCGCACATCGCGGTGCCGACCGTGGGCGAGAACCTCGCCCAGTTGAATGCCGTCGACCTTCCGCCCTTCCGCAAGGCCATCGCAGCCGGTGTGGACGCCGTCATGACCGCACACGTGCGCGTACCGGCCCTCGATCCCGACCCCAATCAGGTCGCGACCACCTCGCGGCGCATCATCACCGATCTCCTGCAGCATGACCTCGGCTTCAAAGGCCTGGTCGTCACCGACGCGCTCGATATGGCCGGCCTCACCAATCGCTACGCATGGAATTCGGGCCGCGCCGCCGTCGAAGCCTTCAAGGCCGGCAACGATGTCCTGACCATGCCCACCGATCTCGACTCCAGCTACCACGCCATGCTCGAAGCGGTGCGCAGCGGCGAAATTTCCCGCGACCGTCTGGACGCCTCCGTCCTCAAAATCCTGCGTGCCAAGAGTTCCTTGCATCTGGAAAAAGACCGCCTGGTAGACGTGGGCGCCATCCACCGACTGGTGGGCAATCCTGAAAACATCGCCGAAGGACAGCGCATTTCCGACGACTCCATCACCCTGGTGCGCAACAACGGACACCTGCTGCCACTGACCCTGAAGCGGGTAGACCAGAACAGCCTGGTCCTCTATCAGCGTGTGAAACCCGCGCCCTCTACCGCACTCGTGATCCTGTGCGATCGCCTGAGCGCCGACGACGGGCATGTGTTGGAGCGCGAAGTGCGCCAGCGCGCCTCCGACGCCGACGTGATTTATGTCGACCCGCGGGTGGCGGCCGCCCGAACCGATCTTGTATTAAGCAAAGTAGACCAGGCGCGTACCGTGGTGGTCGCAGTCTACGTCGTACCCTCGGCAGCGAGGACCCGCACGGTCGCTCGCGGCCAGAAAAATTCCTCGTCGCTCCCGGATTCAACCGCCCGCCTGCTGAACGCGATCCTGGCGCGCGCAAAAGCGAAGACCGCAGTCCTCGCCATGGGAAATCCGTATCTCACCGGAGACTTCCCAACCATCCAGACCTACATCTGTACCTTCTCTAACGCGACCGTTTCAGAAGTGAGCGCAGCCCGCGCTTTGTTCGGAGAAATCCCCCTGTCTGGCCACATGCCAGTAAACATCCGTACTGCCGCCCTGACGACGGTCGAGGCACCCAATCTGGCCACAGCCGCCGGACCTCCCACAAACCCCAACCCGATCGATCACTCCCTGAAAGCCCAGTCAACGCGCTAGCTCAAGTTCGACGCGCCCGAGGCGCTAACTAAGTCCGATGCTCTCCCCACAGCAATGGCATCGAATCCAATCACCCAACCCAATTTGTCATCCTGAGCAAAGCGAAGGACCTGCTTTTCCTAAATCCTGGCAGGACCGAGGGTGCCACATCCTGGCGCGACCTTTCCGCTAGGGTGGGATTCCACAAAAGTCTGCGGTGTGGGATTCACATAATATCGCGCGGAACCCCAATAAGAGACGGCCATGACATCGCTCACTTCCCCTGCACCTCCACCGCCCCAGGCAACTGAACGGCATGATTTCCCGAGCCGGAGACAACAACCGTCTGCCCCCGCGCCACATACTTCGCCAGCACCCCGGCCCGCGACCAGTCCAGATCCCACCCATCGGCAATCGCGATCACCGTATACGTCCCCGGAATCACTCCCTGCAGCACGAAACTGCCGTCCAGATCGCTCTGGTCCCGGCGAAACAACTCGATATTGGCTTCCGGATGCTTTGGGACCAGCACCACCATGGCACCGGCAACTCCTTTGTCCGCTAGCTTCGCGAATCCCTCAACCCGCCCGCTTCCGCTAGCCAAAGTCAGCGTTACCGCCATGGAAGCCCCGGGAGCGACCTTCAGTGTGTGTCCCGAGCCCTCTTGCCCTTCGGTCGTAACTTTGACCACGGCATACGATCCATTTTGCGATCCGGCCAGAACCTCATATTTACCAGCAGCCACATTCTTTAACTCGATCAGTCCCGTGCTGTTCACCTGCCCGTAGGCCACGACGTGCTGTTTCTCGCGCAGCACCACGAATACTTCTCTGGGCAGCGCTTCTTCCCCAAGGATGTGCACCCTCCCGACGATGTTGCTAAGCGCCTCGCCGCTTGAGGTGTCCACCTCCTGCCGATCCTGGGAGATGTCGACTTCACTGATGCGACTGGTCTCAGTGGGACCGGACAGGCGTACCGCGTACTTGCCGGGCGCCGTCGCGATTTCGAATACACCGGCAGAGACAGGCTGGACACCTTCCCCTCCCCGTGACATATCTAACTCGTCGAATACCCGTTTCTGCAGGAGCGGAAACGGGTACCCGTTGCCAGCATCTGGCTGCTCGCGGAAAATTATGTGCAACGACGGCACCGGCGTAAGTCTGATATCGATTTCCAGACGATCGCCGCCCCGCAGGAGAATGGGAGTTGCGTCATCCGACTCAGTGGCGCCCGCATAGTAAGTGGTCGGATAAACGACATCGAGGGTGCGATCGACCGCCGCCGGCGCCAGCGACACGCCTTCCGGGGCTATGGTCGTCGGATGCACGGCATACCAAGGCGTCGCGGTCACCGACAGAAAGTAAGTACCGGCATCCAGCGGCGTAAACTCGTAGGCGCCCTGATCGTCTGTAGTATCGCGCTCGTATTGCGCGATCCGGCTCACGCCCGTAGTGTGATCCTCGCGCCACAAACTCACGTCGGCGTGCCGCAATGGATCCCCGGATTCGTCGAGAACCCTTCCGCTCAGCGCCGCCCATGGCAACAGTTGCAGCCGCAGGTTTTCCGTGTCAATTCCGGCGCCAGTTACGATCGCGCTCGAATATTGCTCATGCTGGTTGTAGTCCGAGCTAACGAATCCGCGTCTCGCTCCGTGCAGCGCATACTTGCCCGCCGGCACCCGAAACTCAAACCGGCCATCGTCCCCGGTCAACTGCGACTGCACATCCTTGGGATCTTTGGTGTTTCGGAGAATCACTCGCGTACGCGCCAACACGCTTCCTCCCGGCTTGGCGACCACCGTTCCGGCAATCCGGAACTGTGCAGTAGCGACATCCCCGGTGCTTTGTGCGGCCGCACAGCCAGAAAAGGCCAGCGCCACTAGCACTGTGAGAGCAGTCTTCAGTCTCGATTCGAATACCGACATCATCATTCGCTTGTCGAAATCAACTGCAGCGTGATCTGTTCTTTTTGGCCGGCGCCGATCCGCACGACCTGTCCCTTACCGTCGTAGGCGTGCATTGCTTCTCCGCTGAAGTATTCCAACTCCCTCTGCGGGCGCTCGAACGCTAACACTCGATAAGAACCCGGAGGGACTTGCCGCAGGTCAAACTTCCCATCCCGCCCCACCGTCCCGGACCGGAATTGTCCCGCGCTATCGGGTAGCGGGAGACAGTAGACATGGCCCAATGCGTTCGACCAATTCCCTCCAACCATGCCCGATGCGTTTCCAGCCGCATCAGCCGATTCACTCAAACCCTCGACACTGCCAAGAATCTCCCCTCCGTCATCCCGTATGGTTACATCCACGCCGATGTGCTCACCGTGTCCGATAGTCAGCGGCTGGCGCAACAGGTCAATTTCTCCCGACGTCACCGAAGCGACAAACCCGCGTCTGGGATCGACTCGCACCCAATACCGCCCCGGACCAACACCCCCCATAACCACCAAGTCGGGTTGTTGCGTCACGGATCGGGGCCTCGCAAACATATCCGAAGTGGTGAACTCATCCACTGGTTGGAGGCTGACCGTAAAGTTTTCGCCTCTCACCTGGCCTTCTTGCCACAAATTCTGAATAGGGTCTTCATTGCTTGCATCAATTTCCGGGGACGATTTGAAGTCCAGCTTGGCTTTGATTTGAACCGAACTGTTGGGCATCAAAGTCATCGGAGCGGTTTCCGCAGCCCCGTCCTTCACCACCAGATTGACCGATCCGCTCAGGCCGGTTCCTCCATTGTCCGTTGCTTCGACAAGGTAGGTTCCGTTCGGCAGTCCGCCCTCGATTCTCTGTTCCCGTCGGTTGTACCCCAGCGTAAATCCCGGACCCTTGCGCCCGTGCACGGAAACACTGACTTCGATCTGGTTGTCGATCGGGCCGTTCGTCACCGGTACCTTTATCGGATAGTAAGCCTGCCTCACCGGCGATAGCTCGGCTTGGAAAGTCGCGCCGGCAGTCAGTTGGATGGGCGCGGCAGTTTGAAAGTCCGTGGCATTCGGAAAATAGGCGGGCGGATATCCGTACATCGGCCCGCGAGGATCGAACGTCAGCGGATCGCGATCCATTAGTTCCCCCGTAAGCAACTTGTAGGTGCCCGCTTCGAGATCCGAGAATCGAAACTCCCCGCTCAATCGGGCCTCCACCGATCCCGCCAGTGTCCAATGGCCGCGTCCTTCGAGAATTTGGCGCCGGTAAAGATGCACCGTGATCCGGTCCGAAGCATTGGAACTCGGCAGAATCACTCGGCCTAGAATCCTGCCCTCTGGCACGAGCGAGATCGTGACGTCCCTGCCCGGGACCACCAAAGAGGGCTGCCAGTCCTGCGGATGATGCTGCGTCTCCAGAAATCCCGGCTTGCGCGCCATCAGGATCGTGGGAAGATCTGTAAAGGAACGAAGCCGCCCGCTGTAGATCTCCGTTCCCGCTGGAGAAAGGTCGTGCTGCTCGGAAACGGGTGTCGCGGAGACATCCGGGAGAACGAACTCAAAGCGTCCCTGATCGTCGGTCAGCGTGGCGAAGCGATTGTCCGGAGAGTACACAAGTGCGTGCCCGATCGGTTCGTGAGTAACGCTGTTTACGACGACTCCACGAATGGCGATCTTCTGTGAGTCGCCGGACGCAGCCTGCCCCGCAGCGCCCGAAACAAACCATGAACCTAGTAGAAGAGACAAGACGAGCAAGGACGCGACTGGAGCCCCTCGCAACTGACCTCGAGCGATCCCCCCGCCTCGCCACCCGAGATAAGGCAAGCGACAGCGGCACACCTGTCGACAACGACGCATCGCAGCCAACTTACTCCGTGCTCTTACTTAGTCGCGGCAGCTTAGCCCATAAATAAGATCGATTCAACTGAGTTCTGCCGTGCAACGATCAGAATTACGCAACTGCCGGGTGCCCCATCCTAGCGCGCACTTTGCGCCAGGGTGGGATCCCACGCATGCTTGCAACGTGGGACTCACCCACACCGGCGCAGAACACGCCGCAAAAGAGAAAGCCGCCGATCCCATCACGCGGCCCCATCATTTCTCCTGCACCTCCACCGCTTCCGGCGAGTGCAGTCGAGAGGGACCCCCGCAACTTTCCCCTGCAGTCCATGAGAAACGTCCAGCCCCTCCGCGCCCTCTGCGGCATTTCTCTGCGTCCTCTGCGTTTTAAGATTTTTCACATCTGAGCCAGGCGAAAGGTTGTGATATCTGCCGAGATTCGGGCATCCGCGGCGACCTCTCTAACTGTCAATGCGCCAATAAGATCGCTAAGTTAATTATCTTGTAGCTAATACACTGTGCATTCCAAAAAGCGAAAGTGTTCCACGTGGAACATTACGCCAATATGAACAGAGTGTGACCCCGCGGTTACTGCTGCCCTATTTTTAGTGCAAGTTTCATCACCCTGTAACATCCGCTCGCTATAAGAAAAGTATGAGCGCGGTCGTCTACGACACGCTGATCCTCTCCGACGTGCACCTGGGCGCGGAGGTCAGCCGCGCGCGTGCGGCCACGCGCATGTTGAATGAAAATTCTTTTCGCCGCCTCATTCTTCTTGGCGACATCTTCGCTGACCTGAATTTTGGTCGCCTCAAAAAAGAGCACTGGAAATTTCTCGGCGCGATCCGCAAGCTCTCGAACCCGAAGCGCGGAGTGGAAGTCGTGTGGGTCGAAGGCAATCACGATCTCGGGCTCACCAACGTGATGTCGCACCTGGTGGGCGTACGTGTGTTTCAGGAGTATCGCTGGCGCTACGCGGGACTGACTCACCTCGCGATCCACGGGCACCAGTTCGATGGCTTTGCGGTGAACAGCGTCCCACTCAACAACCTGGGCACACGCCTCTACCTGCAACTGCAGAAGCTCGATCTGAAAGGCAACCCTATCGCGCACCTCATTGACCGACTGAACACGCGCTGGCTGCGCATGTCGGCCAAGGTTGCGGCGGGCGCGGTCGCGCACGCGCGCGAGCGCGGCGCGCAGCGCATCTTCTGCGGGCACACGCACGACGCCATGCACTCGGAGGCAAGACGGAGTCGACTACTACAACGCAGGCGGGTGGATTGATTCGCGATTGACCTACATCACTATTGGAAACGAGGGGGTTCGCATCCATGAATACAACGAGCGAGCTGACGATCGTGATTCCGGCGAAGAACGAAGCGAAGCTGATTCCGAGTTTGCTGCATTCGCTGGCGACGCAGGACTACTCGAAGATTTCGAGTACGAGAGTGTTGGTCGCTGACGCGAACTCGACTGATGGCACGCCGGAGATTGTTCTCGGCTTTCGCGACCGCTTGAAAGTAAGCCTGATTGCGGGCGGCATGCCTGCCGTCGGCCGTAACCGGGGCGCCGCGCTCGCGGATTCAGAGTACGTGTTGTTCCTCGATGCCGACATTGAGATGGCGCATGCCTCGGTGATCCGTCGCGCCGTCGAACTGGCGCAGCAGAAGCAACTGCATTGCGTGACCACCAACATCGTGTGCCGCGACGGCAGCTGGTTCGACAAGGCGATGTACGCGGGCAACGATTTCTTTCAGTACCTGTCGCGCCTGCACAAGCCGTTCGCGACCGGCATGTTCATGCTGTTCGACCGCACAAAATTTCATGAGCTTGGTGGCTTCAACGAGCGGGCCACGTTCGGGGAAGACTACCTGCTGAGCCAACGCGTGGCGCGCAGCCGCTTCGGCATTGTGCGCGGCGGAGTCTACACGACCAACCGGCGCTTTCAGCGCATGGGACACTTCCGCGTGGCGCGTTTGTTCTTGCGCACGGCTTTTAATTTCTGGAATGAGAAGTTTTTTCTGCGCGATCACAAGTATTGGGTGGAGGCGAAGTAGCAGGGAACGGGCGACAGGTCACAGGTGACCGGGTCGCTTCCTGTACAGCGGTAGCGACGCCTGGGGAACTCAAGGTCTCTCGACTACATTCGGCTGGCGCCTCACTTCGCTCGAGATGACAGATTTACTTGCTGAGTCGTGAAGCTGCAGGCGGCAAGTGCACAGGTCCTTCGCTTCGCTCAGGATGACATCGTGTGTCGCGGTACCAACACTCTTCAGAAGCGCGGCTCGGTTTCAAAAGCGCAGGACAAGTCCCGTCGAGGCGCGAATCATGTTCTGGGTCAGGCCGAAGAGATTCGTGCGCAGGTAGTCGGCTTGTACTCGGATTGCGAAGGGACCGCGCCATTTGTAGTCCACGCCGCCGCCGCCCGCGATCGTCCAGTTGGTGCTGCGGTCAAAAAATCCTGGAGTGGTCACGGTGACGCGGGTTGCGCCGCCGAGTATGTGGACGAAGGGGCGAAGGTTTCCGCGGAAGGTTGAAATCTGCGGGCCGCCCAGGAGTGTGTATTCTTTGGCGCGTGAATTCGGAATCGCCGGCGTGCAGACCGGGACGGTCACGCAGGAGATAGGAAATTCGTTCCAGCCGTAGTGGCCGCTGCCGTCGGCTACCAGGGACAGCCAGGGCTTCAGGCGGACGCCTTCGATGGAGGCTTCCCAGCCATTCAGATTGGAGCGGTTGCCGGGCGCGTAGTTCGTGTTGCCGTAGGAGTATCCAGCAAAGATGGTGAAGCGGGGATTCTGCGCGGAAGCCAGACCGCTCACGGCCAGCACCACCGCAACAACGAGTGCGCGTTTCAGCACGAAAACAATCCTCCCGGGCGTACGACTACCGGCCCCGTGTGCGACTAAAGAGATTTGGATGCAAGCGTTTCCCGAAACTTTGCCTGAGCGCTGTGACAAGTTATTTATGAGATTTTTACACGCCAGCGACAACTGCACAACTTCGAAACGGTATCGTCTAAATATTCAGACGAAGATTGATGCGCGTCAATGTCCTTCCCTCGGGCGCAGGAAATGGAGAGAACATCTTGGAATTGAACCTGGAACTTCGACAATCGGGCGACATCATGGTGATTCACTGCCGGGGTCGCATGATTTACCGGGAGGAAGCTGCGGCGGTTTCGCGAGCGGTGGAAGACGCGCTGCGCACGTGCCGGGAAGTAGTCCTTGACCTGGAGGGCGTGCAGGGAGTGGACAGCGCCGGCCTGGGGGAACTGGTGGTCGCGCATATTTCGGCGGAGGAGCAGGGGAAGACGGTGAAGATGGTGGGAGCGAACCGCGCCGTTTCCGAGTTATTTGAACTGACGAACCTGATTTCGGTGTTGGCCATGTATCCGAACGTGGCCGCGGCCATGGAGATTTAGTTTCAGCCGTCCGTAACTGTGGGGAGCTACGGTTGGGCTGACCCGTCACGAAAGTGACGGGTTATTTTTTGTGTTGCGGGGCTCGCGGGCTTACGCCCGCATCGCTGGGAGTGCCGTCCCTGCGGGACTCGCTCGGTGCTTCGGCTTACCCCGGACTTACGTCCGGGGCTTTCTTCTGGCGCCGCTGCGCGGCTCGGCTTTGCGCGACCGCGGTTTAACCGGATGGATCCTCGCGCTTCTCACTCCGGTCGACTCGGCTGCGATTCCCGCGTCTCTCACTTCGGTTGACCGGCTCGGATCCCCACGCCTCTCATTGCTGTGTGGCCGCTGTTTTCAGGAGGGCGCTCAGCTTCTGGATGTCGTCGGCGGAGGTGTCTCCGAATACTACGTAGCGCAGGCCACCCTGCGTCCAGTCCTCTGCGTTGAAAGTCTGGCGGCGTTCGACCTTGGAGTCGCCGCTGAAGAGGGAGGGGCCGTTGCCTGCCGGAAGAATAAACACCGAAATCTCGTGCTTGCGGACCTGGTAGATCAGGTGAGCGCCGGAAGACTGGCCCACGTACGCAACGCGGCCGCCTAGCAACGTGAAGTCTGTGCCCTGCAATTCGGGCAGGTTGAAGCTGAAGGGGATCTTGCCCTGGAACCAGGGCTTCACCGTGTGCCGGTCGGTGGAGATGACGTCGACGGGATTCGGGCTACCTAGCGTAGCCACGTGCAGGTCGGCGAGTTCCGTGTAGAACTGCTGGCGCTCCAGATTTTGCTTGCCCACATAGGAAGTCACAGCGCCGGCGAACAGAACCAGGGCAAGCGCGGCGGTAGCCAGCTTCCAGCCAACATTCCAATTCCAGCGTGGCTTGGGAGCGATCGACTTCTGGATTTTTGCACGGAATTCCGCGCTCGGCGCGAACCGGCCGCCGGCGGCGGTCTTGATGGAGCGCTTGAATTGCACGCGCGACAGCGCATCGGCAGTGCAGGCCGGACATGTGCGCAGGTGCGCGTCGAGCGAACGCATGGCCTCGGCCGACAGCTCGCTGTCGAGGTAGCTATCGAGTTGAGCTTGCCATTGTTCGCAGACCATAGTTCAACCTTTCTGCACTCCCTGCAGTTTCTCACGCACCAGGCCGCGCAAGGCGGCGCGGGCCCGCGACAGGCGCGACATCACCGTCCCGGCGGGGATGCCGAGCGTGTCGGCGATCTCCTGGTACGACATCTCTTCGACTTCGCACAGCAGCAGGACTTCTCGGTAGTGCAGCGGTAGTTCCTGGAGCGCGTCCTGCAACACCTGCTGGTTCGAGCGATCGAGCAGGATTGACTCGGGCGTCTGCGAGTCGGTCGCGACCACCACCGGACCGTCCTCGTCGGTTTCGAGCGGAACGGTCATGGTGGCCTTCAGCCCAGTGCGCGAAGTCAGGAACGTATTGCGCAGGATGCGGTACATCCAGGCGCGAAAGTTCGTTCCCGGCTGGTACGAAGAGAACCCGCGCAGCGCCTTGGCATAAGTTTCCTGCACCAGGTCTTCGGCCTCTTCCCGATTTTTCGATAGCCAATGGGCGAAGTTGTAGAGCTGCTCAAACAACGGCATAGCCAGCTCTTCGAACGTCGCGGGCTGCGAGGATGGCGCCACGCACACTAGAGTAAACCGACCGAAGGCTGATTTATTCCCGCCGCACAAAACAAATTTTTGAAGAACCTTCTACAAACGAAATTTTCCGACATTCAGGGAATAAGTTCGCCCTTCCGCAGTTATCTGCAGTGAGCATTCAAACAACACAGGAGCGAGCTATGAAAAAGTCGGTAAACCGCAGATCGTTCATGAAAATTGCGGGAAGTTCCCTTGGAATTGGCGTGCTCTATACGGCCTTGCCCATGCCCGTCGCGGGCGAAGCGGGCGAAATGATGAGCTGGCTGGGCAAGCAAAACGGCGAGGCGGTGACACCGTTTTCCTTTGTGCAGTTAAGCGACGCGCACGTCGGCTTCAACGGGCCTCCCGATCCGCTGGGCACCAAGGCGTTCGAACGCGCGGTCGAGATGATCAACGGCCTGCCCAAGGCTCCCGACCTGGTGCTGTTCACGGGCGACCTTACCCACGACACGGAAGAGAAGGACATGCACGCCAAGCGCATGAAGCAGTTCCAGGAAATCTCCTCGCGCATGAAGGTCGGGAAGGTGATGTACGTACCCGGCGAGCACGATGCCGGTCTGGACGGCGGACAACTGTACCGGGAGTTCTTCAAAGAAACCTACTACTCGTTCGATCACCGGGGAGTGCATTTCATCGCGCTCGACAACGTTTCGCGGGCCAAGCCGGAAGTTGGTCCGGAGCAGCTGGCGTGGCTGAAGAAGGACATTGCGCGCTTTCCGAAGACGGCGCCAATCGTGGTGTTCACGCACCGTCCGCTGTTCGACCTGAAACCTGAGTGGGAGTGGTTCACCAGCGATGGCGATGACGTGATGAACGTGCTCGCACCCTATGAGAACGTAACCGTGCTTTACGGGCACATCCACCGCGACCACGACCACGAAGAGGGGCACGCGCATCACTACGCGGCGCGATCGCTGATCTTCGCGTTCCCCGATCCTGACAAAGTGGCCGATAAGAAGCCGAACCCGTTCGACAAGGAGAACCCCTTCAAGAATCTGGGCATTCGGATGGTGAACGAGTCGGGGACGGGGGCGCTGGCGGTGAAAGACGTGGAGCTGACTCTGCGCGAATACTCCGGAATCAACGGAGTCCAACAGATTCTGCGGGAACCGGGATTGTAGTTCTGGACCGCGATCGAGTGTGCCCGGGAGACCGGGCGAATCGAGCAATCAAACTTACTGTGAAAGGAAAGAAGATGAAGAACGAAAGACTACGGAAATGGATGGTAAGCGGAGGCCTGGCCGTCGCGCTGCTCGGCGGAACGGCGTTGACACATCGGGCCTACGCGGCCGAGCCGCGCGTGGTGGAAATCACCGCAAAGCGATTTGGTTTCACGCCCGAACAGGTCACGCTGAAGAAGGGTGAGCCGGTGACGCTGCGGCTGCACAGCGAAGATGTCACGCACGGATTCTTCATGCGAAAGCTCAAGATCGACACTGAAGTGGAGGCGGGCAAGACGACCGATGTCACGATCACGCCCGAGGTCGCCGGTTCGTACACGACGATTTGCGACCACTTCTGCGGAGCAAATCACGGCAACATGAAAATGACGATCGTGGTGGAGTGATGACCGCGACGGCGCACAAGATCCGGGTTGGGTGTTTGCTGGCCGCCTGCGCGGTGACGCTCGCGGGCTGCCAGGTACACCAACCCGGGCGGGTTGAAACCGCCTTCGCAGAGACTTTCAAGCGCACAGTGAGTGTGGGTGGGAAGAAAGGCGTGAATCCGTTTCCGGCAACGGCGGAGAACATCCACGCCGGGCAGAAGAACTTTTCGCAACTACTGCATGGTGTGTCACGGGCTCGATGGGCAGAACACCGGGGTACCATTTGCGGATCGGATGTCGCCCCCGGTCCCTGCTGCTGAATTCGGCGGCTGTGCAGAAGTACACGGATGGCCAGCTCAAGTGGATCATCGACAACGGAATCTTTCCCGTCAGGGATGCCGGCTTCGAAAGGCATTCTGAGCGATGACGAGATGTGGCAGATTATCGATTACATCCGGCACCTGCCGCCCAAGGGAAGCCTGGGCGAGCCGCCCGTCTACGGCGGCAATTAGGGGACGCGCGTTCCCTTTCTGCAACAGTCCCGCGACGAAAATCGCCCGCCATCCGCGCGGCTTATAGGACAATCAAAGGCATGCGCCTTCGCCGGCTCGTGCCTCTGATGCTGTCTTCGATCTCACTGGCGCAATCCTTTACGGTTCAGAACAGCGGGACAACCGAGAATCTGCGCGGGCTCAGCGCGGTTTCTTCGTCGGTGATCTGGGCGAGCGGTACGCACGGCACCTACCTGCGCACAGTGGATGGCGGGACGACGTGGGTCGCAGGACATGTGAATGGCGCCGACATGCTCGACTTCCGGGACGTGCAAGCCTTCAGTACGGACGAAGCCTATCTACTGGCCGCCGGGCCGGGGGATCAGTCGCGCATTTATAAGACCGCGGACGCGGGCAAAACCTGGACGCTGCAATTCACCAACGCCGAGCCAAAGGGCTTCTACGATTGCATGGCGTTCTGGGATCGGACGCACGGCATTGCGCTGGGCGATCCCGTTGACGGCGAGTTTGAACTGATCGCGACCGAAGACGGCGAGCACTGGCATACGATGCCTGAGGCGGTCGGACCGCGCTCTCTGGCTCAGGAAGGCGCATTCGCCGCGAGCGGCACGTGCCTGGTGCACGCAAGGGACGGACAATGTGTGGTTCGTCACGGGAGGATTTGCCGCGCGGGTGTTTCGCTCAAGCAATCGCGGGGCTACGTGGTCGGCCGCGGACGTTCCCCTGGTGAAGGACAACGCGTCGGCGGGCGCTTTTTCGCTGGCATTCGATGGACAGGGGCGGGCCGTGATCGGCGGCGGCGATTACCAGCATGCAGAGCGCAAGCCGACGCTGGCCTATAGCGACGATGGCGGCATCACCTGGCAGGGCCTACTGTTCGGCCAGCAGTCTTATTTTTCGGCCGTGGCGATCGATCCCGCAAATCGCCGTCATCTTTTGGCGGTGGGAAGCGCACACGCCGCCTATGCGGACGATCTGGGAAGCGGAGTGTGGAAGGCCTATTGGGACCTGAATTTGAACGCGGCCACGTTTGTTGGACCGGGAGAAGCGGTCGCGGTGGGACCGCAGGGGAAGATTGTCAGGTTCACATTGCCGTGAAGTTTTGAGGGAAAATTTTAGGAGCGACCGGCGGCGTTGGCTTTTTCGCCTTCCAGGGCCGCGTAGATCTCGGGATCGGTGCACACTTCGTAGTAGGACTTCTCCGTCCACTTCTGCAGAGTGAAATTGCGGGGATCGATCTGGGCGACGCGGCTCTCGCGTAAGACGATCTTGCGGAAGATGTCGTTGTCGACGCTGACCAGCGCGCAGTACAGGCGGTATTGCTCGCTGCCCCACAACTCCGGCAGTTTCAGCTCGGCGGGTTCGAGCGATATTTCCGTGCGAAGCTTCTCGAAAGCCGAAGGACTCAGGCGAATGCCGTTCAGGTTGAACGCCATGACGAAGTCTTCGGCAGCCTCGCCCGCGTCCGCGTCGCTGACGGTCTGAAACGCATACACGTGGAACGGGCTGGCGAGAGGCTCCATGGCCTTGCGGGCGCGCTTATTGCAGGAGGACAGGCGATCGCTCTCGTTCAGCGCTTCGGAGATCATGATGCGCTTCTCGCCGTCCATCAGGTAGAGAGGAGAAGCGTCCTGGTAGCAGATGCCGACTCCGAGTTCAAGCGGCGGAAGCCCACTCTTGGTGACGAGTTCGTTGTAGCCGCGAACGATCTCGACGATTTCGCGAGCTAATACGCAGGCGCGGCTCACAGTCAGGCCGGCTTCGCCTTCTTTCTCGTGCAGCGCGAGAATGACGGCGTCGCCTTCGATGAAAACTTTGCTGGCTCCGTACTTCGGCAGCAGCTTGTTCACCGGATCGTAGAAGTTGAGGCTGAAGTACGAGGCCGGGTTCAGGCCTGAGTCCATCAGGGAACGCGTCAGGCGCGATGAATCGCGGATGTCGGCCTTGATGATTACGTGGCCCAGAGTGCGTTCTTCCGCGGGCTTCTGCTCGGAAGCGAGAAGGAATTCGTAGAGCGTACCGTTGACCGCCGAGAGTTCGCGCAGCTTGGCGTTGCCGATGAGGTTGATGCTGTCGAGCGCCGAGTTCAAGGCCTCGAGGCGCCGCATGTCGCGGTGATAGCGCAGGAAGTCACGCAGGAATCGTCCTGCGACCTTGGCGCGATCGGCGCCGCGGCAACTGGCCACGCGGCCGACTGCTCCGTAGAGATTGTTGGCGGAAAGCCGGCCGCCTTCCTGAATCAGGCGCTCAACACGGTCGCATTCGGCGCGGTCGACCAGGGCATTCTTCAGCTGCTGCGGATTGATACGCGACGAGTACTCCGAGAGCAGGGGGACGACTTCGTAGGAGGCGATGACGTACTCCATCACCGACTGATCTTCGAGAAAGCGCACCCAGCCCGCGAGGCGCGCTTTCTGGGAACGGCCTTCGAGCGTGGATTCGTTTGGCGTGCCGCCGCCTACCAGAGCCTGCGCGTTTTCGGGCGCGTTGAGCCAGGGGTCGAGTTCGGTGTCGCTGTCGGGGACATCGATTTCGAGCGAGCGCAGGAACTCGCAGAGAATCTCGCGCATGCGGGTGAAGCGGTCGGGATCGCGGTCCCAGTTGCCCAGCATGACGTACTGCTCGGCGCAGAGGTAGTCGTCGCGGCCATCTTCGGAGAGCACCAGGCGGTTGATCAGCAGCTTGTGACCTTCGCTGTCGGCCTCGCCGAAACGGGAGCGGCGCATGCGAGCCAGGGTTTCCTTCTCGATGTCGCGCAGAAGGAGGAAGAGATCCTGCCCCGTTTTGCGCTGGATGATCTTCTTGCGGACCTGAAACGACGCGACCCGCTCGCGGTATTCGAGAGCCTTCAGCTGGCGCACGCCTTCGTAGCTTTTGAGCATCATGCGGCAACGCTCGAGGACTTGCGCGAACTGCGAGTTCAGTTCCATGCGCAGGAACTTGATGACCGCCAGACGAGCGAGGAGGTCGATCGTAACTTTGTTCTCGGCCTTGGCGCGATTGAGCGCGCCGACATGCAATTCCGTGAGCACGGATTTGAAGTCCGTAGGCTCGGCTCTCTGGCCGGGCTTCAAAACGTTGGTCAACTTGTTAAGAAACGGCGTACGGGGCGCGGAGGCTGGCGCTTCCGCCGCCAGCAGCCCTTCGACGTCGCCATGGCGGGCGATCAGGCGTGCAATGTGGGCACGCGCGGTCTCGGTGAACTTGGGACTGAGGTGGACGTCGTGGCGAAGATTGTCGACGCCGACCTGCAAGCCTTCGAGCGACAGCGATGGAGCGTAACTCGACAGGACTGGAGGAATCAGTTCTTCGGAGGAGCCGCCGAGTTTAAAAATTGGGATACGAGGCATGGAGGTTCTTGAACTACTTGGCCGCCTGCCTTTGCTCGTCGGCTAACTCGACGCGGAATTGCGGAACCACCAGGGCCTGTTCGACTGTCGGCTCATTCATTCCCGACAAGCGCGCGGCCAGAATCTTGGCGTCTTCCTGGGCGCCGGTTTGCCGGTAGGCCGTCCACAACATCAGGAGCGACTCTGGATTCTCGGTGTCTTCCTGCAGGTGCGGGATCGCCTCGGCGTATTTGCCTTGCTCGACCAGGACCGCGCCGGCAGCCGAATGATAGGCAAGCTGGATCACCTGGCTGCGGCTTTGCCCGGCCATGGTTTCCAGCTGCGCGACGGACTTGGTGGCAGCCTCGAGCGATTTGTTTTGCGCCGCGCGCCGTGCCGCGACTGCCAGTACCAGGGCGCGCTCTTCTTCGCGATCGCTCTTCGAGATCATGTGGCCTTCGTCGAGCGCGTGCTCGGCGGCTTTCAGGTGATGGGTCGCGTCTTTGTAGTCGGGCGCGCTCATCGCCATGATGCGGTTGGCTTCCGCTTCGAGCTGGGCCAGGCCTACGGCGTGGGCATGCTTGGCAACTTCGTGCAGGGATTTGTCGACCTGCTTGTGATTGTTTTCGCGAATCCAGGTAAGCGCCGATTGCAGCTCGTACGCCACCCGATCGCTTTCGCTGGTCACAAACATCAGCGCCTTCGCGTATTCCTCACGCGCTTCCTGCTCGCGGCCCATCACGGCATAGGTGTCGGCCACCCCGAACTCGGAGCCGAACGTAGGATCGACCCGAATCGCCATGCGGTACTTGTCGAGGGCCGCGTCATATTGCCCTGCCTCCCGAAGAATTTCGCCGTAGGAGTCGTACGGATTGGGCTGGTCGGGCTGGAGTTGGACGTAGCGTTCCATCAGCGCCGAGGCTTTCTCGAAGTTGCCGCTGAAGGCATACGCGTAAGCCAGTTCGTTGATGGCGGCCGGGTAATCGGAAAAGAGTGAAACCGCGTGCTCGAGAACGAAGATCCCCTGCGCATAGCGCCGCTGGTGCACGAGCCACCGGCCAGCAAGAAACGCGGTGCGATGGTCCTTGGGATACATCGCGAGCAGATCGTTCATCGCCGAGATCGCGGGGACATAGTTGTTTTCCTGCACGCCGCCGAGCCAACGAATCAGCAGGCGCTCGCCGGGAGTGACCTGCGACGCCAGTTGCACGGCGCGTGCGCGGGCAGCTGACTGCTCATCGGGATCGTGTGTCAAATGTGAGATCAAGATCTGTGCCTGAGCGAATTTCGGATCGCGCTTAATGGCGGCGCGCAGATCGTTCAACGCGTCGGCGCGGCGGAGGGCCTCGAGGTCAACCATCGCGTGCTCGAACTCCTTGCGTGCGGCGGTGGATGATGTGGTAACGGGCAGCGTGCCGCTGTTGGCCGACAGCTTGGCGTGATGCGGCTTCGCGTCGCTGCAAAATGCAGCGGCGCAGAACACGAGCAGGCAGGCAGTCCAACGCAAGGTACCACCTCGGAAATGCTTGATTTCAGGAACTATAAAGACGAGCGTAGCATGCGGTTTGGGGGTCGAAAACGTTACGCAAGTTACTGACCAAAGGCTTTATTTTGCAGGGGAAAGCGGCCCGGCGGGGAGGGCGGGATGCCCTCCCGAATGCCGGGTTCCGCTCATATCAAGGTGGCTAACGGCAGAGTCTTCTACTCGGCGCTCTTCAGTCTAGGAGCTTCGAATTCGTCGCCCTTCTCCCAACCGATCCGTTGCGGCATGGCAGCGGCCTGCCATCCCAGGACGAAACCGAAGCGGGCCATGGCAGCGTCTCCCGTGAAGTCCATGCTGGGAGAATATTCATCGCTGGGCTGGTGGTAGTGCTTCTGGTTGTACTCCTCGTCCTGCTTTAAACCCCAGGCCTCATCGTGTCCCTTGTATTTGACGCCTTCGTTCACTGAGAACGCAGGAACGCCGACGCGCGCCAGGCTGAAGTGGTCGGAGCGGTAGAAGTGGCCGGCTTCGGGATGAGCGTCAGGCCGGATTACGAGCCGAAAGTCTTTCGCCGTCGCCTCGACTGTGTTGTAGAACGTCGTGCGTTCCGCACCCGAGACTTCGACTTCCTCAGGGGAGCCGAGCGGGGGCAGGTCGTCATAGTTGAGATCGAGCGTGATCTTCCCAGCCGGAAAAGGAGGATGCTTGCCGAGGTATTCCGAGCCCAGCAGGCCCTGCTCTTCGGCGGTGACGGAAGCGAAGATGATCGAGCGGCGCGGCTTCTCCGCCGACTGGCTGAAGGCGCGAGCCAACTCCAGCAGCACGCCGCAACCGGTCGCGTTGTCATTCGCGCCGTTGTAAATGTTGTCACCCGGCATCTCGGAGCGGATTCCCAGGTGGTCATAGTGCGCGGTGTAGAGGACGGCTTCGCTCTTGAGCTTCGCATCCACACCCGGCAGCAGGCCGATCACGTTGTTGGATTCGAACGGGCGAATCTTGCTGACGAGGTGCGCTTGCAACTTCGCTGGCAGGGGCACGGGCTTGAATTCCCGCGACTGTGCCTCGGTCATCATTTTGCCGACGTTCAGGCCGGCGGACTTCGCCAGCTTCTCGGCGACTTCGAGTTGCACCCATGCCGCCGCCTTTAACTTGGGCGTACCATCCAGCTTCAGGTACGACTTCTCCCCCGAGTTGGAATTGCGCACGACTTCCCACGGGTAGCTGGCCATGTCGGTCTGGTGAATCAGCAGGACCGCGACCGCCCCGCGACGCGCGGCCTCTTCGTATTTGTAGGTCCAGCGTCCGTAGTAAGTGAGAGCCTTGCCCTTGAAAAAATTGGCGTCCTCGGAAGGCGGCTCGTTGACCAGCATGAGAAGGACTTTGCCTTTCACGTCGGCATCTTTGTAGTCGTCCCAGTTGTACTCCGGCGCGTGGATGCCATAGCCGACGTAGACAATCGGCGCATCGATGTCGGATTGCGGCTGCTGGGTCTGGTCGTAGGCGACATAGTCGTCGAGGACTTTCAGGTTCATCGCGGAACCGCTGGAGGGCAGCCAGCGAGAAGGTCGTTTCCGGCATGGGCGTGATGCCGACCATGGGAACCTTCTGCATGTAGGTGCCGTTGTCGCCCGCGGGCTTGAGTCCGTAAATCGAGAACTGGGTCGCAATGTATTCGGCGGCGATGTCACCGCCACGCTGCCCGGTGCCCCGGCCTTCCAGAAGGTCATGGGACAGGAAGCGCACATGGGCGCGGATCCGCTCAGGATTGATGGTCTCCATGGCGGCGAAGGCCGCCGAAGAGGGCCGCGGCGCGGGGGCCGGGGCATGGACTGGTTTGGCGGAATTCTGGCCGAGAGCGGCGATGGCGGCGCTGAAAAAAGACAAAAGGAGGGCTTTGCGCATGGTTCGGTTGAGGCTCCTGGATGAAAGACGAAGAATTCTGAGAATTGTCCTATTGTACGGGAGAAATCTCCGGGGATTTGCTGCACTCATGGAGCGAAGGAGTTACGTCTTAGGTCATCAGAAGATCGCGAGGCTGGAAAACCATTAACCACAGAGGACACAGAGGAGCACGGAGGCCTACTTTTATCGCGTAAAACTATCGTTGCTGTTTGCTCGTCCCACGACCGCGGGATCAATTTTTCGAGCTTCAACCACCGCGATAATCGCGCACGTCTTCACCGGGACGATAGACGAATGCCTTGGCCATCGCGGAAGAATCCGCCATCCTGCGGTTGACTTCTTCAAATTCGGACCTAACCCACCCCACACTGCTGACTTCGATTTCTCCATCCCTCTCGATCCAGAAAACTGTGGGTACGTTCGTCAGACCGTACGAGTTCGAGACTGGATAAGTGGTGGTGTCGTCGAGGAGCAGCGGGAACGTGATGGCGAACTCCTTGGCGAAAGCGGCCGTGTCGCCGGAGTCGTTCTGCGAGACGCCCACCAGCGTCACGTGCCGATCTTTGTACGCCTGAAAGAGCCTCTCATAAAACGGGAGAGCGTACTGGCAGGTGGGGCAGGAAATCTTGAAAAAGACCAGAACGACCGGGCCGCGCGCGAGCGCGTCGCGCAGCGAGAAGGCCTTCCCGTCGAGCGAACTCAGGCTGAAGTCGGGCGCCGTACGGCCTTTGCCGAGTGCGGGCATGATTGCGGGTCCTCCGGGGAATACTGCCGTCCTGAACTATTGTAGATGAGCCAGGTCGGCGTTCCGTTGCAGCAGAAGCGGAGGGGAAGGCTTTGTGCCTCAAGCAAACTGCGTGTACGCCGATAGAGGAGATGTGTCGTCATCTCCCGGACTTCAACCCGTCGCCGGCGATCCGAAGCAGGTTTTCCGGTTCGTGGCGCGCCAGCCGATTCTGAACCGCGAACAGCAGGTGTTCGCCTACGAGCTCCTGTTCCGGGACGGCATTGAGAATTTTTTCCGGGCGACGGACGCGGAGGCGGCTGCGCGCAGCACCCTCGATAGCACACTCCTGATGGGTTTTGACGTTCTGTGCAACGGGCATAAAGCGTTCATCAATTGCACGCGCGATTTGCTCCTCAAAGAAGGGATCACACTGCTGCCGGCAGAACAGACCGTGGTCGAGGTTCTGGAGACGGTGGCGGCGGATGATCTGGTGGTCGCCGCCTGCGAGCGCCTGCGGGCCGCAGGGTACCTCATCGCGCTCGACGACTTTGTGACCAACGATCCGCGCGCTTCCATGGCGGGTTCGGTGGATTTCATCAAGGTCGATTTCGAGCGAACCACGGCGGCCGAGCGATCGGAACTGGTGAAGCGCTATGGCTCTCCGCGATGCCGCATGCTGGCGGAAAAAGTGGAGACGCGTGAGCAGTTTGAAAAGTCGCTCAAGGACGGGTTTGATTATTTCCAGGGATATTTTTTCCGCCGGCCGGAAGTCCTCAAGACCCGCGAGATTCCTGCCAACCAGGTGAATTATCTGCGCATGCTGCAGGCCGTCGCGCGGGAAGAGATTGATATTCGCCAACTGGAAGGAATCATCAAGGGCGAAGCGTCGGTGTTGTACCGGCTGTTGCGCTACCTGAACTCGCCCATGTTCGGCATGCGGAACGAAATTCACTCCATCCGGCATGCCCTGGCGATTCTGGGCGAGCGCGAAATACGGCGCTGGATCCGGCTGGTGGCACTGGTTTCCGCCGGCCAGCAGAAGACCTCGGACCTGGTGCTTTCGGCTCTGGTGAGAGCGCACTTCTGCGAACAGATCTCGCGGAAGATTCCGCGTACGCAATCGGACCTTTTTCTGGTCGGCATGGTATCGATGATGGACGCCATTCTGGACGTACCGATGTCGGAAGTGCTCGAGAAGATCGCGATCGATCAGGACACAAAGTGCGTTCTATCGGGGAACGGCGGGAAGTTGCAACCGGTGTATGAATTGATGCTCGCGCAGGAGGCGGGAAACTGGGCAACAGCGCAGACGTTCGCGACTAAGCTGCGGGTCAGCGAAAGCGAGTTGGGCGAGATGTGGTGGCAGGCCATGCAGTGGGCGCGGCAAGTCAGCAGCGGAAAGTAGTCCAAGAAAATTCGTACGGCGCGACGCAGATGTGGTGCGCGGAAGTGCGGGGTCGCGAACAGTACCTCTGTGCAAAAGGGGCGCCACTTTGGACTTGCATGGAACCTGCGGCGCAGCGTAGCATTACAGAGTTCCCAGCGGCCGAGCTTCCCGCGCTGGCCCTCCGCGCCCCTTAGCTCCAGGCGCTTAAGCGGAAAAGATCTAGAGAGTTTTTCCAGTCGCATCGGGGTTCTTGCGCATCGTAAGTAGGGCGCTCAAGTGGGGTGCTACCTCGAAGGCGAAGCAGGGCAGACGAGAACGAATACCCTCTCATTACTGTTGGGACCACTTTAAGAGAAAACTATGAATGCAGGACCTGGAAATCCTTCCGGTGGCGGAGGGAGAGGCAGACGGCGGCGCGGAAGACGCCCGCCCAACCATCGTGGTGGCGCCCCAAAGCGCGACCGGCAAAATACGGGTGGCGGCATCTACAGCGCGCCCATGGACCACAGCTATCGCGCCGTGATGGGCAACAATAACGGCCATGGACAGAAGCAGAATCGGGGTACGCGTCCCGGGTTTGCGGCTACCTATCAACCGCCGGATCCGGAGCCGTTGCCGGCGCGCGAAGATGCCAATTCCCGCATTTTCGCTTTCGTGGACGACTTGTTTTTCCTGGCGAAAATTCAGGAAACCGCGCGCAAGATGAACGTGAAGGTCGAGTTTGTCAAGACCGACAAAGATCTTCTCGAGCGCATGAAACAGAATGGCGAAGAAAAACCATCGCTCATCATCTTCGATCTGAACAACGTCAACGCCAAGCCGCTCACGCTGATTCCCAAACTCAAAAGCAAGTTGAAGAAAGACACCTCGATTATCGGGTTTCTTTCGCACGTGCAGGGAGATCTGAAACAGAAGGCGCACGAAGTGGGCTGCGACATGGTTCTGCCGCGGTCGGCGTTCTCGCAGAATTTACCTCAGCTGCTGCGGAGGCACGGAGCGGCTGAAGAAGCAGAGATTCAGTAAACGCGAAGTGCGGGCAGGATGCCCGCACGACTGCCGGCGGGACGCCGGCGCTACTTGAGCCTGACTCTTCTCGAAGCCGAGAACTACTCCCCTACTCCCCGCTCCGATCAATCCATCGAAGTTCTTGACAAGTCTGTCTAAGAGCAGCAAACCACTGCTTCGCGCGTTTACCCCGGCGGCCACTTCAAATCGCGTCCGCCAATGAGGTGGACGTGCATGTGAAACACCGACTGGCCGCTCTTCGGTCCGACATTGAAGACGGTGCGGTACCCGTCTTCGATGCCACGCTGGCGGCCGATTTCCGCGGCGGCCAGGTGCAGGCGTCCGATCAACTCGGCGTCCTCGACTTGCGCTTCTTTCAATCCGCGGATGTGCTTCTTCGGAATGATCAGAACATGGGTGGGGGCTTGCGGCTGGATGTCTTCAAAAGCGAACGTGTGCTCGTCTTCGTAGACTTTCCTGGCGGGGATCTCGCCGCTGATGATTTTGCAGAATAGGCAGTCGGACATGGGAGTTCTCAGGGTCTCGGTTCTCGGTGGAATTGTGATTGAGCAGTTGGCGCGATGCTACCAATGATCGGCATCGCCTGAAGCCGAACCAGTTGCCAAAACCTGACATCGCAAGTCTAGCGATTCAAGAATACGGGCGATTCAACAACACCGGTCCTCGCCTTTCCTGACACCTGACACCTAAGACCTGATACCCAAGACCTAACACCTGCCTCACTAATCCAGCCTCACCAGATACACCGACCCCACCGGCGTCTCGGTTTCATGCGCGAGCGCTTCGGCCCTGGTCCGGTCGTCGTTGAGGACGCGTACCCGGACCCACCAGTCGCCAACCGGGCTTAAGAATTTATCGACCTTGGCCGCTTGGTAGCGCCTGATCAGGTGAGCCGCCATGTCCGAGGCTTCCTTCTGCTTTTTGAAGGATCCGATTTGCACCGCCCAACGGCCGCCGGTCGCGATGGCCACCGGGGTGAGCAGCACTTCAAGCTTCACGCGGGCCACGCCCGGCTGCCAGATGTCCAACGCCTTGGCAGCGGCATACGAGACGTCGATGATGCGCCCGTCCACAAAAGGCCCGCGATCGGTGATCTTCAACAACGAGGATTGCCCGGTCTTGACGTTGGTGACGCGCACGATCGAGCCAAGCGGTAGTGTGCGATGCGCGGCCGTCATCGCGTTCATGTTATAGATCTCGCCGTTCGAGCTACGGCGATTGTGGTAAGGCGCGCCGTACCAGCTCGCCATACCGGTTTCGGTAAGAATGGGAACCGTGTCGGGAGGCACCGACAGCGGAGTCTCCGCCGACTTGTCGGTCGGCTCAGTTGCGGGAACGCGGGTCTTCGACGTTGAGGGTGTTTTTTCCGGGGCGCTCGCGACCGGCGGCTGGGTTGCGATCGATGGCGGCGCTGGAACGTCCACTCGCGCCTGCTTGTGGTGATTGCATCCAGCCAGCGTCATGGCCAGAAATGTCACCGCGAAGGCATGCGAACCACGATTTCTCATGGCTTTTTCGCCGCATTCTTGTTCTCGTCCATGTAGTCGGCGAACTCGTGCAGCCGTTGCGCTGCTATGCGCAGCGCCTTCGAGGACTGTTCGCGGACGGCCGGGACAACTTCCTTATTCAGGTAACTGATCAGATCGGCGCTTTCTTTCTCCAGGCGCTCGGCGGTCTCCGAAACCTTCTTGCTGACGCGCGCCCCGGCGTCTTCCATCTTGCGATTGAAATCGTTCATGACGTACCTCGAGGAGTGCCGCCTTCGGCTGGAGCTTCGACACTCACTATCAACCTGCTCATTATTCGTGGCTCACGGCGCAGGGTCAACAGCGAAGCACCTCAATCGGCACGTCACCCGGCAGTCTGCGGATAACTTCGCGCTCGCGAGTTGGTTTAAAATCGCCCACATGCGGTCGATTCCGATTTGTCTGATACTGGCAGCGCTATTGAGTTTTTCAGGCTGCACCGTTTACCCGGAGCGTCCCGTCAGAGCGTTCAATCAGGCGACCGGTGGGGAGGGCTTCGAGCGGGCGTTCTGGAAAGAAGTTCAGGCGCAGGATTGGCAAGACGTGGGCTCACACCTGGCTTCGAACTTTATGTACGTGACTCCCCGAAGCCGGTGGGAGCGTGCTGCGGCATTCGATCACATTCAGAGCCTACGAATTCAGGATTACGCGATTTCCGACATGTCCACGGAGATGAATCGCGACACCTTCGTGGTGAGTTACACCATCGTTCTGCGCGGCACTTCGCCCGCCGGAGAGCTGCCAACCGCTCCCGAAAGAAGGATGACAGTCTGGCAACAGCAAAAGAAGGGCTGGATGGCGATTGCACATTCTGTACTAGGGCCCGTTCCTCAGTGATTCCCAGGAAGCACGGCATGAGGCGCAATGAGGTTAACCCTACGGTTGGCGATGAAAATTCTCGCGCCGCCGGGATTCAACCGGCGTTTTCATCCCGCCTGCTGACATGGTACGACACGCACGCGCGCGACCTTCCCTGGCGAAGAAATCGCGATCCTTACCGCGTCTGGCTTTCGGAAATCATGCTGCAACAGACCCGAGTGGCTGCCGTGCTCGAGCATTACCGTATTTTTCTAAAGAAGTTTCCCACGGTGCAGAAGCTTGCCGCGGCGCGCGAGCCCAGCGTGCTGGCCGTGTGGAGCGGCTTGGGCTACTACCGGCGTGCCCGTATGCTGCACGCCGCCGCGAAATTGGTGGTTAAGGAACATGGCGGGCGATTCCCCAGGACCAGCGAGGCTTTGCGCCAACTGCCCGGCGTCGGGCGATATACGGCGGCGGCGATTGCGAGCATCGCGTTTGCGGAAACGGTTGCGGTCGTCGACGGCAACGTCGAGCGCGTCCTGTCTCGACTCTTCGGAAAACATCTGAACGGGCGGGCGACCTGGACGGCCGCCGAGGGACTGCTCGATCGAAGACGTCCCGGAGACGCGAACCAGGCAATCATGGAATTGGGAGCAACCCTCTGCCTGCCCCGGGAGCCGAAGTGCCTGCTGTGCCCCGTGTCGGAGTTTTGCGTCTCTCGCGGAGCTTTACCGCGAATTTCTAAGCCAGCTCGGCAGACAAAGCGAGAGATTCATTTCGGCCTCGCACGCAAGAACGGAGAAGTCTTTCTCCAGCAAAGAAGCCAGATGGAGTCGTTGATGCCGGGCATGTGGGAACTGCCCGGTCTTTCTGGCCAGGAGGTGGGGACGGCGTTACTCTCGCTGCGGCATTCCATAACGGTCACCGACTATAGGGTTCGCGTGCTGGAAATTTCTAATCCTGACGAAAGCGCTGGGAACTGGATTGCAGGTTCGCGCCTGACTTCCCTTCCCCTCACCGGGCTCGCTCGAAAAATCCTGCGCAAGGTTGACATGCTGTGATGATGCTCATCCTTCCCGGTCGACCTTCCGGCGACTTTTTGATCGAAAGCGATGAGTAACCCTCTGCCAAGTCGGCGCGGACCACCGCTCATTTTTCTGGCGCTACTTGGAACAGGCGCGGCGATTCTGTTGCTGACTGGGATTGGCAGTCAACTTCGCGGCGAAGTAAGCCGAGCCAGCGAACAGAAGACATATCTTGGGTTCGATCGCAACGAATATCCGGGAGACTCCTCTCTTCCCGCTCTGCGCGATACGTTTTCGTTCGCAGGATACTGGTTGAATAGCCCACCAGGAGCGAACGCAAACTCGTGGATTGGCAAACGCGACGCCGTCAAAAAGGCAGGACTCGGCTTTCTGCTGCTTTTCAATGGCAGGCTCGACGCAGAGCTAAGAAAATCCACGAGTGCGGACGAACTGGGACGCTCCGATGCGCAGTCCGCGGTTGCGGCGGCGCTCCACGAGGGCTTCCCAAACGGCGGCGTGATTTTTCTCGATCAGGAGGAGGGCGGCCGGATGTTGCCGGAGCAGAAGGCCTACATTTATGCGTGGGTCGATGGAGTAAATGGCGCCGGCTATCGCGCAGGGATTTATTGCTCAGGGATAGCAGCATCTGAAGGAAGTAGTTCCGTGGTCACCGCCGACGACCTCCATGACAATTCAGGGGGCAGGAAGATCGAGTTCTGGGTCAGCAATGATTCGTGCCCGCCGTCGCCGGGATGTTCCTATTCCCAAGCTACCCTGCCCTCAACCAGCGGCACCCGGTTCGCGAGCGTGTGGCAATACGCGCAATCGCCCCGACGACGGGACTTCGCACGAAGCTGCTCGAACTACGCGGCAGACGGGAATTGCTATCCGCCGAATCTTCTTCGCGAAAAGATTTTTGTCGATCTCGACGCCGCCGAATCCCCGGATCCATCGTGGGGCAGGTGATCGCTGATTCTTCCGGCAACTGGCTAGGCTTTACCGCGCAGATTTTGACTACCGTCTGTCGACCCTTTGATCGATCTGAGCGATGAGACCTTTCATGTCATCCGCCGCCGGTCCGCTTGGACTGATTTTTAAGAATTGCTGGAACGCGCGCCTAGCGTCGTCCGCTTTCTTCTGCCGGAGGAGCGAGTATCCCAAGATCACGTAGACGCCGGGCTTAGCTTCTTTCAGCTTGATAGCCGTGCGGGCCTGGACTTCGGCATCCAGAAATTTGTTTAGTGCAAAGTCGACTTTCGCCAGTTCGAAGTGGGCATCCGGATTCTGCGGATCCAGTTCTGCAAAGCGAGTTAACGGCTTTTCCGCGAGGTGAGCGCGGCTTGTCATGGCATAGAGAACGCCGAGAAGGTACTGTGCCTTGGGCATCTTATCTTCAATCTCAAGTGCCTTGATCAATGAGGACTCCGCCTGGGCTTCGTGGTTCAGTTGCAAGTGCGCCACGCCCAAAAGTTGGTAGGCTTCCGCAAACCGCGGGTACAGGCTGATCGCCTTCTCGAGGTGTGGTATGGCATCGGAATAGTCGTTGCTGTTGATGTTAAGTTGCCCGGCTTCAAATTCGACCTTCGCTTCGGGCGGAATGCCAGCGATCCG
Organism: uncultured Acidobacteriota bacterium; assembly: GCA_963745435.1. Taxonomy (GTDB): domain Bacteria; phylum Acidobacteriota; class Terriglobia; order Terriglobales; family Acidobacteriaceae; genus Gp1-AA133. Next base: position 209,851 of record CAVUXK010000025.1, read on the forward strand.
GCTGTCGATGACACCTGCGGCCGGAATTTCCTTCTTGTCGGCCACGCTCTTGGAGTCCACCTTCAAGGTTACCCATTCGAGAACACGGCATGGCTTCATGCTCATATCGACGCGACCGTATATCGGATGATATCCGGCGGCATTAATCTTGTACTGGATCACCATGCAGGGTGCGCCCGCCTGAAACTTCCCCATTCGATCAGTGGCGGTGAGGGTGCGCCAACTGGCCTCGCCGTCCGTCCACAGCTCGACTTGCACGAACTGCGCTGGGGCATTGTTCTCGTATCGAACAACACCTGTAAAGTTCGAACCAGCATCCGCGCCACTTTCACTTTGCGCGCACACGAGGAGTGACAATGCACACACCACGACCACGGCATGAAGGGAGCGCGTGCAATTTTTCAGCAAGATCGTTTTCATGGCCGCCTCCAGCGAAATGAAGCGACGGCCGCGCCACCCTTGCGCTACGCGAGGTCAGCGCTGCCCTAACCCAGTTAGTCCCATATTCTGGACCCGTTTTGCCGAGAACTCAATGCGCAGAATTATGATCGTGGATCGTTGACAACTGTCAAGATTTTTTGGGAATCGGATTTGTTCGGGCGCCGATCGGGGCCGACTGGGCGAGAAACTCGGCGCCCCCTAACGACAGTGCGAATTCTTCACTTGTTATCAAACACTTAGCGAACAATGCTCGCACGACAAGCCTCTCTTCTCCGAAATCGGAGACGGCATGGCAGGTTCAGAGTTCGACTGAGAAAACCCCGAGGGGTGATTCATCACGACGTTTTGGCACTTGCACCGCAGAAGGACAGAGGGCGTGGGCTGTTTCCACTTGAGCGAAGGATTCTCGCAGGTCGTCTCCCCTTGGGCGACTTCCCCGCCTTGTTCTGCTCCTATTCGGCGGCATCCCTAACAGCCCACACTTCGTGAATGCGGTTCAAGACAATGCTAGCGGCATGGTCTGTGCGTCGATAGTGACCAAGGTCGTAACACGTCCGTGAAGGGGAAGGCTTGCACGCTCCGGCTTTTGCGAGGATGATGCCGCAGGATTGCTTTGCGCAGCGGACGGTCGGACTAACCAGAGGCGAGGTTCAAACAACGATGAACTCAAAAACCAAATTTGCTCTTGGGATTTTCACAGCGCTAGCAATGTTGGCGTTAACCTTTGCCCTGCCCCGAGGAGGGGCTTTACAGGACGCCCAATTGGCCCAGTTCCCTTTGACCGTGGGAGTGTGGGCGATTTTCGTTTTGCTGTTTGTCAAGTTGAAGTAGGGGTAAAAATAACTTCCTGACTTTTCAGGAGCCTTCGGGAAACACATCAGCAAGCATGGCTGGCCCCTATGGGCTCGAGCCTATGGATTCCATCCCATAAACGAGCCAATGTATTTGTTCTCTGAGAGTTAGAGGGCATGCACGGAACATTCGGTATCGCGTTTCCGCTGCCTCGGAAGCGTGGGTCAGAGTACTGGATCGACAGTTGGACCGATAGCAGGCAGGTTGGCGCACAGGCTGGTTTAAATCCCATGCAACGCCGTATGCGTCGCTTGGAGCGGAAGATCTCAGTAGGCGTTCTTGCCGTTAAAAACGCGCAAACAGGTCATGATGATGATCTGGAGATCGAACGTGAGACTCCAATTGCGTAGGTAGTAGAGATCATATTCCACCCGCTTCGCAATGGAAGTGTCCCCACGCCAGCCGTTGACTTGTGCCCAGCCGGTAATGCCAACTTTAAAAGTGTGCCGGGAGTTGTACCGCTCAAACTGGTCCAGGAATCTCTCCACAAAATGAGGTCGCTCCGGCCGGGGACCAACGACGCTCATGTCACCCAGGATTACGTTCAAAAACTGAGGAATTTCGTCGAAGTTCGTTTTTCGGAGGAAGACCCCAGCTGCGGTTCTTCGAGGATCATTGGGCGAGGTCCAGCGCGTATCGCATTCCTCTCGAGTGCCCACCCGCATCGTCCGAAACTTGAACATGCGAAAGACACGGCCATTCAGGCCGACACGTTCTTGGACAAAAAAGATCGGGCCGCGGCTGCTTAGTTTGATTGCTATCGCGATCGGAATCGTAATGGGCAAAGTAACCAACAGAAACAGGACGGAGAACACGATATCCAGAACGCGCTTCTGGAAAAGGTACGAACCGCTTTCCGCCAGCGTGGGCTGCAGATCCAGCATGCGGATGCCACCCAGATCGATCAGACGGTTGCGAAGCCCCACGGTTTCGCCCAGGTCAATCACAACGCGCGTCGGAACGCAGAGTTTCTCAAGTGAGGGTGTGATGTTAGGCACATCCCTGATTCGTTCTGGTGGCAACGCGATGATAATGTCATCGATTGAATGGCCATTGGAGAATGCCGGAATCTGATCCAGTTCATACACGGGCCCCTCAACGGCAACCTCTTGGTCCGGCAGCCTGACATAGCCAACAATTCTGCAAGGTAGAACCTCGCCGTGCTGCAGCGAGGTGGCCACGCGCCGTGCGAAACGGTCAGTTCCAACCAGCAGGATTTTTACCGCCTTGTCGTGATTCTTGCGTAGCAATTCGAGGTAAACGCGAAATCCGACTCGAGTAGCCGTCGCCAGGACGAAAAGCGAGCACGCGCTGAGGATGATGACAATGCGCGAATAACTCGCGGCCCGGTACAGAAAACCGACTGCCATTACGACAACGTAAGTGAAAGCCAGAACCTCGAGGAGCCGGCGAGTCTTCTGGCCCGGAGCATACAGTTGCTGGACGTTCCAGAGGCTTGCCTCCTCTCCGGCGATTGCCCAAACGACGGTGGTCAGAAACAAAAGACCCCAGTAGGAAGGCAATCCCGGTGTGGGAGTTCTTGAGAGAAAGATGTTGAATCCGAAATGAATTTCTGCCGAAATGAAATACGCGAGAGCGGGCAGCAGAAGTGTGAACACTCTGAGGTAAAGACGAACAAAAGTAAGGCGACTGCGAATCATAACAACGGTTGCGAAAACCCCGACTTCCAGCAACGACCACGCCGAAGCGTAGCCCGCTTATGCGACCAATTAAGTTGGCTCTTAGGGTGGGTGTGATGCCCGCCAGACGCCGGCTGGTTTGTCTAGTTTGTGGCTACTGCAAAAAGACCTGTCGTTTCAGCGGTTTTCCAGGTGCGCATCAGTACATTCCTGTATAAGTCGCAAAATTCTGTGCGGAGGAGAGCTATTTTGAATCCAACTCAGGTATTCGCCGGTGCTTTTGGAAAGGACGCGCTCGCCGAGCCAACCGGTCTCAGCGAAAACTGTCGTTGAGCGCACTCTCGTTCAAAAACTCAACCATCGAGTTGTCGATCGAAGGTAGCGAAACGTTGCTTTTGAATAATGACTCCAAGTCGATCATGAAAAAGTCATTTCTTCTGGTGTTAACGATTTTTGGGGCGAGTTTGTGCTTCTCGCAATCTGTTGGGGATCTTTTTTCTCCCAACTCGACGTCACCGGGCGCCGCCGCGGATTGTTCTGATCCTTCGATGGCTGGAAGTCCTCAATGTGCGTCACAGAACCAAAGTACAAATCCCGGCGCAGGGCGCGACCAAAATCCGGCGCCTCCTCTTCGCACTCCAGTGCTCACAGCGCCCGAAGGACCGAATCAAGAGCAACTCGCTCCGAATACGCCCCCGCAAAACCCATCGCAGAGCGGGCGTCCGCAAATGCCAGCACGCCCCGAAACCGAGTTTCAACAGATGGTCGCAGACTCAGTCGGACATGTCTTGCCGCTGTTCGGCCAATCTCTCTTCACCCAGGCGCCGAGCACATTCTCGCCGATCGACACGATGCAGGTTCCAAGCGACTACGTGATCGGTCCCGGAGATGAGCTGCAAATCAGGATATGGGGCCAGGTGGAGGCCAGCTTGCGTGTGGTGGTGGATCGCTCGGGTCAAATCTATGTTCCACGTGTGGGTCAAATCGCTGTCGCGGGGTTGCACTACAGTGATTTGGAAGAATCTTTGAAGCGGGAGATCTCCAAGATATTCAAGAATTTCAATCTGACCGCCAACATTGGCCGCATCCGCTCCATTCAGATTCTGGTGGTGGGCGAAGCGCGCTACCCTGGCACCTACAACATCAGTTCGCTCAGCACGCTTGTGAATGCGGTCTTTGCCACCGGCGGACCTGCTCCTCAAGGCTCCCTGCGCCATATTCAGGTGCGGCGAGACGGTGTGACAATCACCGACTTTGATTTTTATGACCTGCTCATCAAAGGAGACAAGTCGAAGGACGTCCGCCTGCAATCCGGGGACATCCTGTACGTTCCTCACGTCGGGCCGCTCGTCGCGATTTCGGGTTCGGTGAACACTCCCGCCATTTACGAAATGAAAGAGACCTCCAAGCTCAGTGATTTGATTGAGATCGCTGGAGACCTGAGCACGGTAGCCGATACCGAAAAGATCACCATCGATCGTTTTGCGGATCATCGTTCAAGGAAAGCGCTGGAGTTCCCATATGACGACCAGTCGCGAGCAGAACCGCTCAAAGACGGCGACATTGTGCGCGTATTTTCGATTGTCCCGCGATTCGATGACACTGTGACTTTGCGGGGGAACGTCGCGAACCCCGGCCGTTACCCGTGGAAACCGGGCATGCGTATTCGCGATCTCATTCCCGATTCGCAGGCCTTGCTTACGCGTAACTATTGGCGTGACCGTGCGGCGTTGGTAACCGGGCGCGCCACGGAGTATCCGATTCACCAATCGCTCAACGGCCGCCCTGAGTACACTCAGCCGTCCAGCAGTATTCTCCCCATGGCTAGCGGATCGCCGGACACGGCCGGGGCTAACAACAACGTGCCGGTTTCTTCCAATGGGGCGATCGTCGCCGCGGGGATCCAGAACGAACAGACCTTTCCCAACCGCCAGGCGCCCAATGTTGTCGCCGCGCAACGCATGGTACAGCAGCCGTCTCAGAGTTCAACGGTCAAAGACATCGCAGAAGATGTCCGGCGGTACGCTCCCGAAATCAATTGGGACTACGCCATCATCCAGCGAGTAAATCCGCAGGACCTCTCCTCCAAGCTTCTCTGGATGAGTCCGCGCAAGGCGATCATCGAACGGGACGAGCAGAGCAACATCGAGTTGCAGGCGGGTGACATTGTCACGATCTTCTCGCAGAGCGACATCAGCGTGCCGCAGGCGGACCAGTCTCGCTACGTGATCGTGGAAGGCGAAGTGATGCGTCCCGGCATCTATAAGCTGGAAGCGAACGAAACACTTCGTCTCCTTCTGCAACGTGCCGGCGGCCTAACCCCGAATGCCTATGTGTACGGAACGCAGTTCACGCGCGAGTCGGCGCGAGTGGACCAGCAAAAAAGTCTCGATGAACTTGCTCGCACCATGGACGTCCAGATTCGACAGTCGGCGACGTCTATAGCCGCGTCGGCGAACCCGGGCGACTTGAACCAGATGGTAGCTGCGCAGCAGTCCATCGTGAATCAACTGCGCAATACGCGTGCCAGCGGGCGCGTTGCCCTTGCGGTCAGGCCTAAAGATAAAAGCGTCAATGATTTTCCTGACCTTGCGCTGGAAGACCGCGACCGGTTCTTGATCCCTCACACTCCCTCGACCGTGTCCGTCGTAGGAGATGTCTATAATCCCGGATCCTTCATTTTTGAGCCGCGCAATACCGCTGGGGCTTACCTGGAAGTCGCGGGCAAGGGAAAACCACAATCAGACTTGCATCACGCTTTTGTGCTGCGCGCAAATGGTTTCGTGGTCGCTGCCAACGATGTGAACGGTCTGTTTACCGGTTCGAAATTTGAACGCATTCACCTGTACCCTGGCGATCAGATCATCGTGCCGTACAAACTTCCCACAGGATCCTTTGTCCGAGGACTGCGGGATTGGACTCAAATCAGTTCGCAACTTGCCTTGACGGCTGCGGCCCTTGCGGTAGTCGCTCCCTGAGGACATGGGCCGCATCCGTGCACAACCTGCGTTCGGTAGATTCCAGGCGAGCGCTGGTGCCGACACGTACTAATTCGAATGATCTACGCTGATCAGCGTTGGATTGGGAATCACGGCATCGGCCGTTTCGCGCGCAATGTCCTGGCGGACCTGGACTACCGCTCCATCTCTCTATCGACTCGAATCCGGCCGCGCCGCTAGACGCCTGGCGCCTCGCCCGTGCTCTGGCGAAGACAACTCGTGCCGACTTATTTTTCTCCCCCGGCTACAACACGCCGTTGTTCTGCCCAGCTCAGTTCGTCTTCACGATTCACGATCTCAGCCACGTCTATTGTCCTGAAAATAGCAGCCCACTCATTCGCCTTTATTACGCAACGGTCCTGAAGCGAGCTTGCCATCGTGCGGTCAAGATTCTTACGGTCTCGGAATTCACGCGCACCCAGATCGCAAAGTGGTCGGGCGTTTCACCGACCAAAATCCGGAACGTAAGTTGCGGCGTGGACCCCATCTACCACCCCAGTGCCGACGTGTACGGGCTGCCGTTTCCATACCTCTTGTCTGTAAGCAATCGCAAACGGCACAAGAACGAATTCAGGATGGTGGCGGCGTTTGCTAAGGCCAATCTCGATCCTCGAATCCATCTGGTTTTTACGGGCGACCCGGACGCCGCCCTTACGGGATGCATAAGGCAATACAACGTGGCACAGCGCGTCGATTTTCTAGGGGTGGTTGCAGAAGAGAAATTGCCCTCCCTCTATCGAGGCGCTGAGGGGCTTATGTTTATTTCCCTCTACGAAGGATTCGGCTTACCACTCTTGGAAGCGATGGCGTGCGGAACTCCAGCCGTCACTTCGAAAGTTGCCGCCATGCCAGAGACGGCAGGAGGCGCAGCACTGTTGGTGGATCCCACGTCGATCGAGCAGATGTCGCAGGCTATCGCGCAATTGATCGGCGATCGAGGCTTGCGTGACCAGCTTCGAGAGAAGGGGCTGAGGCGCGCGTCTCAATTTTCCTGGGCAAGTACCCGCAGCAAGGTACACCAGGTTCTCGAGGACGCGCTAGGACCTGTTGGTTAGAGGCCTGACCGCCGGAAACGATTACAGGAGTCCGTTGGCGATCCCAGGGACTGCCCGCGCAGGGCGGAATATGCGTTCCACGCTGAGACAGAACCACGAAAAAAGATATATGGCGGCCAGCGTATAAATACCGGAAAACCCGGCGGAGATTGCGATGCAACCGGAAATGTTCAGCAACATAGTTGACGCGAACGCTTGCATCATAGAAGGCTTCGGTAGGGCGAGCGCCCTTTTTACATCTGTGTCCACGCGCCGCAGAATAAATCCCAGCATGAGACCGATGGCAACCACACCCGCCAAGCCGAAATTGAAGTAGCCCTCTCCAAAAACTCCGGGACGCAATCCGGGGTGAACCTGCGGATCAAATCCAACCGTAGAGGCGGTTGCCGCACCCATGGCCCACGTATCACGAAAGTGGGACGCGAACCGAGGCACAAAGGACATGATGGCGGCCAGGTAAGTCTTCCCTCCCCAAAATGCATGGTCCCATGCGGAATATACCCAGGCAAAATCCCGCAGGTCGGAAAACGTGTTTCCGTAGAAGAGGAGGGTGACAAAGGTTGCAAAGAACCCCGCTAGAGAAAAATCGCCTGCACGCGCGCTCCCTAAGTAAAACCCGAAAATTGTCACCAGGGCTATGAGGGTCACTACTCGAAACAGACTGACCCTGTTTCGTAACATGATGAAGTAGCACAGCAGAACATTGATATAGATTGCGACCAGATTACCCCTCGCGCCGAAAAACACCAGCCCGCCCGTCAGTGCCAACGTGCAGAGCAGAAGGATTTTTTCTTTCGTATCCACGTATCGGGCAAGGCAATGAGACGCGATCACGATCGAATAGTTCGAAATCACCAGGGCGATCGGACGGAGAGTGGGATTTTCGAAGGTGAAACCCCGCAGATCAAAGCCGAAGCCGTTCGAAAGGAAATAAAACGAGAGAATCGCCAATTGTCCCAGGAAACACAGATCGCAGACTGAAACACCAGAATGCGGCGAGATGACATAAGCATCATCGAACACCGAGGCACGATATCAAGCACCCGTATTGCGTCCTGACGTAATCCAAGGCCGGCTTTCAGTCGCCAGAGCGCCCCACCCGCAAGCACCGCCATGTATCCCCCAAGCGTGATCAGAAAAACCAGCGGCAGAACAGCCACTACGGCGGATAAGTCGCTCCCCAAGACGAGGAAGTTCAAATCGCTTTTTGCGAACGGCAGCATGATCAGGTTAGGAAAAATGCAGGCGAGAAACAGCTGAGCGTGCCAGAAATCGACTCGATATCCTTTTCGGTAGCAGTTCCGATAGTACGAGATTGCGAACAGAGCCAACGTGAACAGATCGAGGACGTAAAGCTCATTCCAGGTTAACAAGTCAGCCGGTCCTCCCGCTCAGTCGTATTTTTGGTTCCGCGGAAAGACTCTTGCGATAGTCCTGAACTCCAGCCCACACGCTTCTGCAGCGTATCAAACTGAAGATCGCACAAATGCGCCTCGCAAACCGGATCGCCAGGAACAAAAACATGGCCACGTCGCGGAAGAGGAGCATGAAGACGAAGCAAGCGAAGTCCTGACGCGGTCTGGTAACGATCCAGGACGACTCTATTTCCGCCTGTGCTCGCGTTCACTTTATGCAGGATGCGCGAATCAGCTGCTGCCGCAATCCGCCATCCTTTTTGTCGAAGCCGTAGACAGAACTCGGTGTCCTCCCAATACAAAAAGAAAACTTCGTCCAACAAACCCGCATCTCTCGAGCGCTCTGCGCGCGATCAGCATGCTGGTGCCGTTCAGCGAGTGAAACCAATTGTCCTCCCGCGGTTGCCGGCTGTTGCGACCATAGCCGATCCACAGGTTTACACGTGCGCCGCCCCATGCTTCCACTTTCGATGGCGCATCAGCGTAGTAGCAGATCGAAGAGACAGCTCCAATTCGCTTGTCAGAGGCGGCCTTTGTGACCAAGCGCAGAGAGCGCATCCGGAGCCGGGCTCTGTGTCATTGTTCAGCAGCCAGACGTAGTCCGCGCCGTGAGCGAGCGCGTGGCGAATCCCAATGTTGTTTCCGCCTGCAAATCCGAGGTTGTTCTGTGCTTTCAAGAATGAGGATGCTTGGATGAGCCGCACGTATTCTGCTTGACGGAATCGTTCGTCGAACCATTGTCGACGACTACGATCGTTAGATTCGGATAACTGCAGGCCTTCAATGCGTCGAGGCACTCGATCGTATCCTGCCACCCATTCCAGTTAAGAACGACGCACGTAACCTGAGGACGAGAATCGAATGGCATTTCCTGTTGGACCAGGTTTGTGAGGCTCGCTGGACTAGACACACATCGCTCCGCAGCCGCCAGAATTCTTCACAACCTTTCGCTTTTCCCATTCTTCCGGTCAGCCCATCCCAGGTCCCGAGCACGAAACGTCGAAATTTGATGGAGCGGTCTCTCTCAGCGATGAGGCATTTGACTGTTTCTCGCAAGGAGTCATACATCGACAGCAAGATCCAGCGTGGAAAAATGGTCAGATATTTCCGAAAGACCGCGATCCGGTTCCGCGACATGTAGTAGTGCCTCATCGCACTGTGATGAGTGGGACGAAAGCCAACCCCGAAAAACCTTTTGGCCTGCGAGTGCCCAGCCGCATGGAGCAGAATCGCGCCGGGCGAGTCCGCAATAAGATAACCCGCCGCCCGAATGCGGAAGCAATACTCGATGTCCACCCAGTCGATGAAATATTCAGAAACGAACCATCCGAGCTTGTTAAAGATCCACACAGGCATGAGGGCTCCGGAAGTCATGGAAATGACCGGACCGCCATCCCGTGCGCGCCGCACTACAGGAACGCTACCCGTCTTGGGGTCCATATACCTGGGATGAATCGAAGCGACACGCTTGCGTTCTGGATGAGAACGCCATGCCTCGAACATCTGTGCGACGAAACCATCGTCGATCGAGCTGTCCTGGTCAAAGAGAATGACCCATGGATAATTGCGGCTTTGAGCCCAGCGAACGCCTTGATTCAAGCCTTCGGCAATGCCCAGATTATCGCCGTTCTCGATCAGTTGAAAATCGAGAACTTGACGCGCCTTGCGCAGCATGTCGATTTCGTCAGCGCTGGAGCCGTTGTCTACGATGACCATTCCTTGCACCTGTGCCATAACCCTGCCGATGTTGTGCAGCATTTCGGGAGTGGGATGGTAAGTGACCATCACCGCGCAGACGGACTGCGCCGTCATTGTGCCGGCTTCCATGAGCGCGGGAGTGGACTGGTCGGTCGTGAGACGGACTTCCATTTTCGTGTCGTTCGCCTAGACCAAGATTCCGAGACCGTTGCTTTCCTCGAAATGATAAAAGTGCTTTCCTGTCTGGCGTGCAATATCAACGACCGCTTGCTTCACCGTGGGAAAAGACAAGGTGTCGTGGAATAGAACGCACTGCGCATGCCGCGCACTCCATAGTCCGCAATGAAACGTGTCCACGTAAGTGTGGACAATGTCGACGTGAATGAGACCATAGAAGCTGTCGTCCTTGGCAATCCATTCGCGATAATCACTTCGTACAAGTTGAATGTTAGGGAAGGGAGAGAGGCGCTTCTGGGTGTCGGAATAAATATCGGTGCGGCCCACGGTGTGCTTGTCTCCCACAAACGTGTCAACCCCGGTGACTGTTTCGAAGAACGACGATAGAGCAGCGGTGGAATAGCCATACTCCACCCCAAATTCGAGGCATCGCTTGGTAGCGATATTGAACCTCTCAATTAGATCCTCCAGCACGCTCTCGATGCCCTTCCATGCACTGGGCACGGACACCACCCTCGCGGGCAGGGCACGGCGCTCCGGGACGTAGGGAACAACAGAAACCTTGGGCGAGGCGATGCCACGCAGGAATGCTTTCCAGAATTCCATTTCCCCCACTACAAAATAGGTTTCGCGGTGCACGAACTTGTCAACCTCCTGATCGACTAAGCCAGCTTGTCCTTCACGCGAGCCGTCAGCTTTTCCAGAGTTCCCCCAGTTTGGGGAGCGGATTTCCTGGTGTAGGCGCCCCGCTCAAAAACGACGACACTGTCGTAGAAATGCATCGACATAGTGGAACTTGTGAATTCATTGGGCGGCAGAACCCCACGTGTATGATCGGCATTCAGTTCGTCGATCAAGACCTTGCAAAGTTCAATAAATGTAGTCGGCTTGCGCAAGCCGCCCTCATACTCCTCCCAATATGACGTGTGCAGATCCTCCACCATGTAGATGCCATTTTTCGCCATCCGGGGATAGAGAAATTGGAAGGTGGAAGTAATGTGACTCATCACGTGGCTCCCGTCATCCAGGACAATATCGGGTATACCCACCTCATGGATAACGCTTTGTAAGAACTGGACGTCCTGCTGCTGGCCGATGTGGACCTCGACTTGGTCTTCCTCGAATGTCTTGCAGTCTGGGTTGACGTCGACTCCGACAATTCTGGCGTGTGGGCCAAAATAGCGCTTCCACATTTGTAACGATCCTCCGCGCCCGCATCCGATTTCCATGAAGGTGACCGGTCGATACACGAAATCTTTGAAATGGCGCTCGTAGATGGGAAAGTAATGCTTCCATTTATGGAGAATTCTCTTGTCGTTATCGAGAAAGTCAGACCAAAGAGTCATCAGCTTCGACCCCACCCCAAGTTTTGAAACAATTCCCAGATCGCTGCCCGTCCATCCAACTTGCTATGCGGACCGCAGCGATAGATCACACCAGTTCCTGACCAGACGCACCAGTTCGTCGCGTTCCTCGTTTATTAATCCGACATACCAGGCCAGCGCGAGCGTAGTCACGCCCCAGAAGACTGTGAAACTGACGCTGAGGCTTACAGAAGAGGACGGCCACCAAAACGGAAGAAGCAATATCGACGGAATCGCGATGACCGCGGGTTTCAGCAGGCCTTTCACAAACAGTCGTGAACGAGAGATGGCAAACGCCTCGCGAGTGAAATGCATGGTGATCGTGAAGTGAAGCAAAATGCTTACAACGGAACCGAGTAATGTGCCGATCGCAACCCCGATCGCGCCAAAACGGCTGGCAAGGTAAAGGCTGCTGCCCAGGTTCACCACGGCTTCCGAGATTGCCGCTGCGGTGGCTGGTCCTTGTTTGCCAGTTGCAGTCAACATGGTTGCGTAGGGGGCGCACAGATTGCGCAACATATTCGCTAATACGAGTATCCGAAGGTATTTGAGGGTGTGCAGGGCATATTCAGCACCAACCCACACCCTGAGAATGAAGAAGCCGAAGACCACCAACGGCAAGCCGGTTACAAGCAGCACTGTGGAGGTGTAACGCGTGACCCTGGCCAGAACATCACCCATTTCCGAGGGGTCGCGCTGCGTGCTCAAGGCAGACGTCGCAGGCATTAGCGGATTCATCAGTGATGAAATGATCAGCAACACGAAGCTGGTCGGCATTGTTGCAATCGAATAGTACGCAGTTTCGAGATAGTCGAAATGACCCACGATCGCGATATCGAATCCGCTGATGCACAGCATGGCGGTCGTCCATATGGACTGCAACGAACAGAATCGAGCCACCTTCTTCAACACACCGAACTCGACGAGCCGAATTGATAGGCAGACGTGGGACGCCTTTCCGCGCCAGGCAAGCACTTGAATGACTCCGGTGACTACATTGACGACCGCAACCCCCAGTCCCATGGCGACCAGATTCCCGCGCAGAGCGATCACTGCGATGATGACCGCGGCAAAAGAGGCCCGGTTAACAATCGTGATGGTCGTTGGAATCCAGTAACGCTGCAGTCCGAGAAAGACAGCCGAATACACTGCGCAAACTAGACCGAAACAGAGAGAAGATCCAACGAACATCAAACTGATCCGAACTTCACGATAGAGGTTTGCTGGCATGCTCGCGAACAGGGTTGGAACTCGCCACGCGAGCAGAGCCGTGAGTCCCAAGCCCAGTACTCCAGCCACGAACATGAGAGCAAAACCAGCACTGGCGTGGCGACCTGCCGCAAGATCATTGCCCCTCGCATCGTATTCGGCGACGAACTTTGAGATTGCTGCCTGAATTCCGAGGTCGAGATAAGACACATAAGCGCCCAGTTGAATGATCAGAACCCATGCTGCATACACTTGAACCGGCAAATGGCGGATCAGGAATGCCGGAAGTACTAGCGCGACCACAGAGACTGCAGCCACGCGTGCAAAGCTGGCGATGATGTTCCGAAAAATGGTCGATCGAAAGTTGCTGGATTTCGTTAGCACGTCGGCGGGCAAGTCGTGAATGGTGGTAGAGGCCTCGCTCACGGTGGGGTGCCTTTAGCCTGCGACCGGAGAGTTCGCCGCGACGTGCACGGCCTTGCGACGAGCATTGATCAATCCAGCCAGGACTCCTGTAAACTGCGCACAGGCGCGCGCTGCCAGTAGCGTCGGAGAACACCATGCGACCACCGGATCCTTCGCGAGAGCGCGTACGAGAAAGGGCAAGGTGCTCATCACAAAAAGTCCTGCCACGACCGCTGAGACAGAGATTGCCGGTCGTTCCAAAAGATCAACGATCAGAGCGGCCGCGAGCAGCGGAACAAGCAGCAGTTGTACCTTCATCAACTGCGGAGTGTGACTGTCCTTCACCGCCTTACCCGGGTTCTTGCGCACGGCCAGAACTCGCCAGAAGGCGAACTTGTACTTCTTCTTGAGATAGCCCCAAAGGGTGTGGGGATGCGTGTGGTACACCGTTGCCTGGGGGACAAACTTCATCCTCCAGCCGCGAGCCGACATCCGGTACGACAACTCGATATCTTCTGCGCACGCCACCGGAAACGAGGTGTCGTAACCCCCCATCTCCAGGAAGCGGTCCCGCCGAAATGCAGCGGAATACGTGTCGACAAAGTCGATATATCGAAACTTCTTCATCAGCCGATAACGATCCTCGTACTCGATCTGCACGAAGCGAGCCACTATGCTCTTCTGCCTGGTTCGGTAGGTTCCTTTCGCTCCTACCACCTGCATATCGTCGAAGGGTTCAAGCATGGAGGCAAGCCATCCCGGGCCCGGAACGCAATCGTCATCCGTGAAGAGCAGAATCGCACCAGAAGCTTCCGAAGCACCGTGGTTGCGGGCGGCTGCAGGCCCTGCATTGGCCTGCTTGATCAGGCGGACGTTTGGATACTTCCTGACAATCTCCGCTGTCTGATCCGTCGATCCGTCATTCACGACCAGGATCTCCGCATCGTGACCCTTCGTCTGCCGCTGGAGTTCGGCGAGACAGTCCCCGATGCGCGAAGCTCCATTGAACGTCGGAACCACAATCGATATGGACCGGCCTTCGATGGGACACTCCAATTCCGCGTACAGCGCCAACCTGCAGCTAGGCTGCGTCGCGGCGGGGACTCGCAATAGCGTGGGAGCCTTCCTCGACAGCATGTGGCGTGGGCGTGACGGCTTTGGAATCGCTCTTTGACGGAGCCGCGCTCTTGCTCTCGTGCTGACTTCCGCGCAGAAGATACTTCGAGAGTGTGATAAAGCCCTTCAGGTTGCGCTGCAGTTCGCGACGATCCTTTAGCGATTGCTTCAATTTGTACAGCAGGTAAGGCGGACTCAGGTAGAAACTGCGCCTGGCCCGATCGCAGAAACTGACGAGTTGTTCGTGAGTAATATTCGGCAACGTGACAATGCTGTTGTGCAGGCCATCTTTTGTAAGCCATGCACTCCAGTCTTCGATCTGGATGTAGCCGCGATCCTTGGCATCTTGAAAAGCGCTGGTTCCCGGGTAAACCATGATGGGGAAAAATTGTGCCGTATCCGGACGGAGCTTTTTGGCGAACTTGAGCGTCTTTTCCATACTTGCCGGTGTCTCATTCAAATTCCCGACCATGAAGCAGCCGTGCACCATGATCCCCGCCTCGCGGCAGCGGCGCACGAAGCGGAACGCCTCTTCGTGATATTTCGCGTCGCGCCGGTCATCGTTGTTCTTCTTCATCCCGTGGATGACGTCAACGTCGCCGCTCTCGAAGCCTACACAGAACAAGCGCGCGCCCGCTTTGTGCAACGTCGAAAGCAATTCGCCTTCAGCGCCAATGTCGGCTCGACAATTTGAATCAAAGGGAAGTTTGTTGCCCCGGCGAATCAGTTCGTTCGCCAGCTCCATGGTGCGAGGCTTGCTGATGATGAACGTATCGTCTTCCAGCATGACCGTCTTGATTTCCGGCATTTCCCGGGAGACGAACTCGAACTCGTCGGCCACGTTGTTTACCGAGCGGTAGCGCATTCTGTGCCCGCTGAAAGTTTGCGGGTAAACACAAAACGAGCAGTGATACGGGCACCCCCGGCTGGTATCGAAAACAACTAAAGGCCATAGCGAGTGACCATAAAAATAATCCGGGGTATGCAGAAACCGCTTGTAGACCTCTGACACGAAGGGAAGCTCGTCCAGATTTTCGATCGCCGGGCGCGGACAGTTGGTAACGATTTCCCCATTTTGTGCGCGGCGCCACACCAAACCATCTACTGTCGAAAGGTCGGCACCGCAGGCTTTCGCCTCCAGCCAGTCACGAACCGTGTATTCATACTCCCGGATTGCGACTGCTTCCAGTGCGGGCGATAGGCCGAGGGTCTCCGCGGGAAGCGAGGACACATGACGTCCCACCATCAACACGTGCAAAGAGGGCTTCGCCGCCTTCAAAGATTCAATCACGCTGACATCGTTGAAGATGCTGGGCGTGGATGTATCGCACACCACCGCTTCGATGTTTTTGGCGGCGATGCGATCCACGACGGACTGCACCGAGAAACCGGCTGCCGGGCAATCCAGCAAATCGACAGCGTGCCCATGTTGGATAGCCACGCCGGCTGCCGTTGCCAGCCACTTCGGGTAATACAGCGTCCCGCTCTTGGTAACCGCGGGACTGCGCTGCTCACGAGAAAAGCGTGGGTGAAAAGGCGGATTTATAAACAAAACTCGCATAGTCCGCAGCCTGGAAGTCTCCCGCTTAGAGTAGTTACGTTTAGATGCTTCGGGATCTGGGTTTGGGCAAGTTTTTGAGAGGATAGTGAGATCCAAAGTTCGAATTCCACGAGCAACTCGAATCCGCGCTCTTGCATCGCTCAGTCATTCAGGGTTACTCACAGGAAACCCATGCGTCGGGAACAAGTTACAAAGCTTTGGGTCTGGATTTCCACAACCCTCTGATTACTCGGAGCCGATGCCGGTTTTCGGGTAACTCGGAAGCCCTTCTGAAGCGCCCGCGTAGGTTTACCCAAAATGAGGCCATGATAAAGGCCACAAACGCCGTCACGATCACAATCAAGAGCCGGTGGGGAGAGGATCGCCTGTCTGGCGGCACGGCGTTGTCAACCACCTGAACCATTGACCCTTCTCGCGCCTCGTCGAGTTTTGCGATCTCAAACTCCTTCGCCAACAACTCAAAAACTGTCTCCTGATACTTCAGATCGCGATACCGCCGAAGGTACTCCATTCCGGACTGGGTGACTCTGCCCTTGGACAGATTGATGTCGGAGCCGGCATCCTTCTGCGAACCGGCCATGTGCGCCAGTTGGGATTGGAGTGCGGCCAGTTCCTGCTTGGCGAGGATGAGATCGGGATTGTTCTCGGCCGCGAACGCTCGCATGCCTTCGATCTGAACCTCCTTGGCTGCTACCTGGGCGCGCAACACCGCTGCCGATTCGATGAGCGCCCGAGCCTGGCTGTCGATCTCGAGAACTCCGGTGGATTGTTGCATCTGCGTCATGGCATTCTCTGCCGCGGTAAGGCTGTCTTTGGTCTGCTGTAATTGCTGCTCGAAGAACAATCGTCGCCGCGCCGCCTCGGTAATCGCAAGGGAAGCGGAGAGCTTTCGAAACTCTTCTACGTATCCATTGGCAAGTTCCGCAGCCCTCGCCGGGTTATGATCTTCGACTGCGAGGCGAATCAGGCCGTCTTTCGCGCCGGAGGAAACCGTCGTCCGCCGTTCCAGCACCTTGCGCGCGTCCGATACTCGCTTCTCGTCATATTCCTGCATGAGGTTGAATCGCTGAATCATCGCGTCTTCCACCGTGCGGCTGGTGATTAGCGCAACATACATGTCAGACGGATTCTTTATTCCCAGATTGCCACCCGCCAACGAAGCCAGAGATCCCAGGGCGCCCATGTTGCCGAGTTGACCTAACAAAGCCGATCCCAGCGATGTGTTCTGCGCGGGCGGAAGCAACACGATCTTTGCCTCGTATCGTATGGGAAGAAGAAATACGACCACAGTCGCCAGCAGCACCGCACCCAGCACAAAGCGTCCAATAAACCTCCTGTGCTCGAGAAGAAGAATCAGGTGGTCGAGCAGAGAAATGTCCGCCTCAGACCGCGACCCTTCCAGTCGTCGACCAAACGTGGGCTCGGGTTGGATTTCCGCGGGCAACATTTTTGGCGAAATACGGCGCTACTTCTGTTGTCTCCGTTTAAAAATTTGGCAGGTCTCGGTTGCGTCCAACCAAAGTTGGCGCACGCTGAACACGGCGGTCGTGTTTTTTGATGCATCAGGGCTCTGGGTCGGACAGAAAATTCCACACGAAAAAAGCTCAACGTACAGCCCTACAGACTCAAAAAAGCATCCCTGCCATGCGGGCCCGAATCGCCTGAATTCGCTCCACTCACCAAAGGACTTGGAATGCGGTCTGTTGACGCTGTCATCGACAGCTCTGGAACTGGATGTGCCTTCTTACGAGCCCGCTTCCTCTCACGCCTATTGCTGGCCGCGACGATAGGAATCGGGGTGAGCGCACAGGGACAGGTCCGCAGCTGACGAAGGGCCTCCCTCTACTCCCGCAAAACCGGAGCATGTCGACGCGTCGGATTTCTTCGCTCCTCTTCCGCTAACGTCCTTACCCGGCAACATCATCAGGGACCAGGCAACATTTTGGACGACCCCGTTTCGAATGACACAGTCACAATGGCAGTGGACTGTTCCACTGGCCTTGGTAGGGACTGGTTTGCTGGCCAGTGACACTGCCATCGAGAGGCACGTTCCCACCAGCAAGATGACCGCTTCCCACGCAGTGACCGTATCGAATGCCGGTGTCGCAGCATTGGTAGGTGTCGGAGCAGGGATGTACCTCTGGGGGCGCACTACGCACCACGATGCGCCGCGGGAAACGGGGCTGCTTGCCGGTGAAGCCGCCGTTGATGCATTCCTCGACACGGAAGCGTTGAAGTATGCCTTCGGTCGAGAGCGTCCTTTTATCGGCGACGGTCGCGGCCATTTCTTTCAGAGCGGAACTTCGTTTCCGTCTCAACATGCAGCTGTTGGCTGGGCGATCGCCAGTGTCATTGCGCATGAGTACCCAGGCCCACTCACCCAACTGCTGGTCTACGGCGCAGCCAGCGGAATCAGCGCCGCGCGCTTAATTGGCCAACAGCACTTCGCCACCGACGTGATCGTTGGCAGCGCCCTGGGATGGTACATGGGCCGTCAGGTGTTCCGTGCGCACTCTCGCTATAGCGCTGCCGAGATTGCGAAATGGGGTACGTTCACCAAGGGCGATCCCGAAGATACTCCGCACGAGCCGAGGAACATGGGGTCGCCATTCGTTCCGTTGGACAGCTGGATATATCCCGCCATGGAGCGCCTCATCGCTGAGGGGTACATTCACTCGGCTTTCTTGGGGATGCGCCCTTGGACTCGCATGGAATGCGCACGCTTGCTGCTGCGCGAGGCGAACGAAACACTTCAGGATGAAAACGATCTCCAGGCCACCAAACTCTACGAAGCACTAAGCGTTGAATTCAATAGTGAACTTGCTCGCTTAGGTGGTGACACGAATCTCGGGGTAAGTATCGATTCCGTTTACGCTCGCCTGTCCGGGATTTCAGGTAAACCTTTGCACGATGGACTTCACTTTGGGCAGACCATCGTGAATGACTATGGACGCCCATACGCCGAGGGTTTCAACAATGTGACCGGCATCTCTGCCCATGCAGTGGCCGGCCCGCTGTCGTTCTATGTGCGCGCGGAATATCAGCACGCCCCTTCCATTCCGGCACTCTCCGCGTCCGCGGCGCAGACAATCCAGGGTGCGGATGGTCTCCCGTCCGCTCCGCCGCAAAGCACGGTGGCTGCGGTAAGCCGATTGGATCTGTTGGAAGGCTACGTCGGCATGCAGCTCAACAACTGGCAGTTCAGCTTCGGCAAGCAGGCGCTTTGGTGGGGGCCGGACGCAAGTGGGCCTACGCTCTTCAGCAGGAACGCTGCCCCGGTCTTGATGTTTCAAATCAATCGGGTCACG
Source organism: uncultured Acidobacteriota bacterium (assembly GCA_963745435.1). GTDB lineage: Bacteria > Acidobacteriota > Terriglobia > Terriglobales > Acidobacteriaceae > Gp1-AA133. Next base: position 229,091 of record CAVUXK010000025.1, read on the forward strand.
CCGTTCAAGTTGCCTATACTCGGATCCATCCGAGTGGACTATGTGGTTGGGCGTCTCACCGGACAGCACTGGGTGTTTGGCGCAAATTCCGGCTTCGTCGGTTCATGGTTGCAGACCCTCGGCAATCAACCCTTCATCGTAGGACAGAAGGTCAGCCTCAAACCTTCCGAGAATCTGGAATTGAGTTTTAGTACCACGGCACTCTTCGCCGGTCCTGGAGTACCCGCCACGTCGCACAAGCTCTTGCAAGCGATGTTCTCCACCGGCAATGGCGTACCCGGGAGTTCGGGAGATGCAGGGGATCGCAGGGGAGCCTTCGATATTTCGTACAGGATTGCGAAGCTGAACGGTCTGACGTTGTACGCGGATGCGTTTACAGACGATGCACAAACACCGTGGCTCGCTTGGAACAAGGCAGCACTGATCTCCGGCTTTCACCTCGCGCGAGTGCCAGGAATTCCAAGACTCGATTTGCGGGCAGAGGGTCTTTACTCCGATCCGCCGGGAAGCAATCAGACCGTACGCCACGGGTTCTTCTACAGCAACAGTCGGTTCAAAAGCGGCTACACCAACGACGGTTACCTGATGGGCAGTTGGATCGGTCGTCAAGGGCAGGGCGCCCAGGCTTGGGCTACCTACTGGCTGAGCCCGAGGAACAATGTGCAATTTCAGTTCAGGCACCAGAAGGTTAGCCCGCAGTTCATTCCAGGAGGCGGCACGCTCACCGATTTTGGTATTTCAGCGGACTATTGGTTTCGACACAACCTCGGCATCTCGGCTCGGGTCCAGCATGAGCGCTGGCTCTTTCCGGTGGTCCAATCAAATGTCTCCAGAAACATGACGACGGAAGTAGAGGTTTACTTTGAACCGAAGAGACTGTTTGAACATTCTCCTTCGGGAGCCGCTCGGCCGTAATCTGATCCGTGGCGACGGCACGCGACAGGAACTCCCGGGTCCGTCCGCAGCCGCAGGTCGTCCAGATGGGCCACTTAACCTTGGGGCCGACGCCTTCCGCTGGGCAACAGTCGTCGAGAGACTGCGCGCGCTCGGGGAGGCAATGATTGGATTTTCGCGCTATTGAGGGCTTATTGGACCCAAATGGACCCACGCGAGACGAAGGACAGTTTGCAGCAAATGATTGAAAAGATGGTGGGCGCTATAGGATTCGAACCTATGACTTCCACCGTGTGAAGATGGCACTCTACCGCTGAGTTAAGCGCCCACTGCTTTGCGGTTTGCATATTGTAGCAAAGGAAGCGGTTCTCTACGGCGACCCGACCGTGATAGCCTTGGCGAAGTGCACCGGAACGGATCGCCCAGCTCAGGCGAGACCGTAAATTGCTGATTTCTGGTTCCCAAAGCCGATGGCACGTCTCCCCGATCCCCGGCGACCCTCTGTAAGTGCTTCGCACAAAGGGACTTCTGCCGGCCCTCCTGACGAACAAGACGTGCAACTTTCTGATCCGAACGGGGTTGATACAGATGTGAGCAGCGTAGCCATGGACCGGGAACTCCTTGCGATGGGTTCCATCGGAGCCCAAGCTGCGGCCGACAGCACCACCCCCCTCGCTGGATCAGCCGCTGGGTTCACAGATGCCGAAGTCATGCTGCGAGTGAAAGCGGGCGATGAGTCTGCTTTCGAGTTCCTCGTTCAGAAATATCGCCGGCCGATGGTGGGCTTCATGTATCGCATGTCGCATAATGCGGCGGCGGCGGAAGACCTGGCGCAGGAAGTTTTCCTCCGCGTGTACCGGTCGCGCACCAGCTACGAGGCGAGCGCGAAGTTTACGACGTGGTTGTATCGTATTGCGACCAATTTAGCGGTAAACCATGCGCGCGACACGCGCAACGAGCGGCCCGACAAAATGGCCAGTCTCGACGAGCCGGACGAGGAAACGGGAACCACGATGGACGTGGCCGACAGTTCCCTGACGGTGGAGCAAAACATACTGCGGCGCGAACGCATGGCGGCGATTCGAGCCAAGGTGCACGGGTTGCCCGAGCGGCAGCGCACGGCAGTGCTGATGCACAAGTATCAGCAGATGGATTACAAACAGATTGCGGAAGTTCTGAAACTGAGCGAGTCGGCGACGAAGTCCTTATTGTTCCGGGCGTACGAAACGTTGCGGGAACAACTGAAAGAATTTGTTTAGAGGAAGTGGAATCATGAAGTGCGAAGAGATCAAGGATCTGATGCTGGATGTAGCGGCGGGCGCCGGGGAAGCCTCGCCGGCGATGAGCGAGCATTTGCTCGGCTGCGACGCATGTGCCGATAAGTTCGCGGACATGCAGAAGACGATGGCGTTGCTTGACGAATGGCAGGCGCCGGAGCCTTCTCCGTATTTCGAAACCAGGCTGATGGCGCGCGTGCGCGAGGAGCGGGCAAAGCCGCAGCGGTCGCCATGGTTTGCGTGGCTCCGCATGCCGGTCCTCGCGGGTGCGTTGGCTCTGGTGTTGATGATGGGTGGGGGAGTGACGTGGTTTACGCACAGGGGTGGTCTATCACCCGATGCGCGACAGAACCCTCCCAGCGGGCCGGTTCAGCCAGCGGTTGGTACGGCGGTAGGTGACCTCCAGACTCTCGACAAGAATGCAGACCTGTACGCGAATTTTGATCTGCTCGACGATTTGCAGGTGCAGCCCGATGTCGATGCGGATCAGGAAACGCCGTAACAGTGAGCGGTGGATAGTGATCAGTGGGCAGTAAAGAACGTCCGGCAGAAAGAAGAAATTATGATTCGCAGGCTTAAGAACGGGATCGGCACCATGGCCAGCTTCCTGCTGGCGGTCGGCCTGTCTTTGCCTGCTCAGGGACAGCATCCCAAACAGGAGCAACGGCGCGAGCAACGGCAAGCGGCTCAGCAACGACGTGAAGCGCCACGCCCGCCGCGCCAGGAACGCTCGTTTGGTCGCGCGGAGCGGCCTGCAGAGCGTTACGGCTCGCGGCAAGCTGCGCCCACATATACACCCCGAAATGCGGGAAACGCGCCTGCTCACTTCCCAGGCAGGCAGGTAGCTCGTCCGCAGGAGAATGTCAGGCCCGGGAACCGCGCTGCTACTTTTTCAGAACAGGGAGCGCAGCCGCGCCGCGAAGTTCCGCGTCCGCCGGCACGGGGAGAAGAACGAACCGCGCAGAGGGTCGAGCAGCCGCAACGTGACATAGCGCGTCCGCCCGCGGTACAACCTCGCTCGGAAGTGCCGACGAATAATCCGGCACGCTCGCCGGAAGGCTCACGTCCTCCGCAGAACTATAGTTCGCAAGGAGGCCGTGAAGTGCCGCGCCCGCCCAGCGCCGCGCAGAGGCACGGGGGTGATTGGCTCCGTAAGAATCGCGACTTATCTCTCGCGGATCAGCAGAAGGCCCTGCAGAACGACCCGCAATTCCGCAAGCTGCCTCAGCAACAGCAGCAGCGGCTCGTGAACCGCCTGCAGAATTTCAACAGCCTGACTCCGCAGGAACAACAGCAACGACTGAACCGGATTGAAACCTGGGAGCACCTGACGCCGCAGCAGAAGTCGCAAGCGCGGCAACTGGCTTCTCAGTGGCAGCAACTGCCTCAACAGCGGAAGCAGATGATGAAGACCGCCATTGGCGACTTGCGCGGGATGCCTCCTGATCAGCGTGAGCGTGTGCTCGAGTCAGACCGCTTCAAGGGCATGTTCTCGGATCAGGAACGGAATATGTTGCGGGAGACGACGAAGCTTCCTTTGGCGCCGGCGGTACCGCGTCCGCCGCAGGAGTAGGGAGCAGGTTCTCAGTTCTCAGTTCTCAGTTCTCAGTTCTCAGTTCTCAGTTCTCAGTTCTCAGTTCTCAGTTCTCAGTTCTCAGTTCTCAGTTCTCAGTTCTCAGTTCTCAGTTCTCAGTTCTCAGTTAAGGCTTACCCAGCGACTGCCATCTGTCAACACAGTGGTTTATAGTCGGCGTAGACGGTAGCGCCGGCGTCTCGCCGGCAGTCGTGGGGGCGTCCCGCCCCTACCCCCACTAACTTCGCAACATATTCTTCGCAATAAAGAACACGTTCGCCGGGCGCTCGGCGAGGCGGCGCATGAAGTACGGGTACCATTCCGTCCCGAACGGCACGTAAACGCGCATGCCCCAGCCATCGCGCACCAATGATTGCTGCAGGTCGCGCCTTATCCCGTGCAGCATTTGAAATTCGAACGAATCGCGCGGAATCTTCTCGCGGATTGCAAACGCTTTTGCTTCGTTAATGATGTTCTCGTCGTGCGTCGCCAGCCCGTGATACACGCCGCTTTTCAGAAGCGTCTTCATCAACTTGATGTAGTTGGAGTCGACTTCGGACTTCTTCTGGTAGGCAATCTCGGGCGGTTCTTTGTAAGCGCCCTTGCAAAGGCGGATACGGATTCGCTCGGAAAGTAGTTTCTCGACATCGGCCTCGGCGCGCAACATGTAGGACTGGATTACGGTGCCGACATTGTTGCCATGTCCGGGCATGCGGTGCAGCGCATGCACAAAATCGAGAGTGCGCTGTGTATAAGGCGACCCTTCCATGTCGACACGCACGAAGTTGGCCGGATTCATGCTCGCCGCTTTTTGCACCAGTCCTGTCACCAGGTCGCGCGCCAGTTGCTCATCCACGTCGAGGCCCATATGGGTCAGCTTCAAACTCACATTCGCTTGGAGCCGGTTGGCCGCGATCTGGTCGAGCAGATTGTGATAGAGCTGGGCGCTGGCGCGGGCCTCCTCGACATTAGTGACGTTCTCGCCCAAGTTGTCGACGCTGACGGTGATTCCCCTTTTGTTCAGCTCGGCGGCCACACGGATCGCGTCTTCGACCTGGTTGCCGGCGACGAAGCGGCTCGAGACACGTTGTCCGATGACGGATCGTTCGGCGATGGAGCGGAGGGAGCGGCTTTCGGAGAGGGAGATGAACAGGGATCTCAGCACGGAGGACCGTCCGAGAAAAGGGCTAAGGATTGATTCGCGCCTGAGACGTACATGCGGCTCACAGGAAGTTGTATCACAAACCCTGGGGGGAGCCGGTGTGATGGCGGTCACTGATGCTAGTCGCTGGTCGTCAGTCGCTAGTCTCTAGCCAAGTGCATAGGTCCTTCGCTCGTTCGGCTGGCGCCTCACTGCGCTCAGGATGACAAACAGACCTTGTTTCACTCGAGACCAACTAATAGCGACTGACGACTGCCTCACAAGAACACTTCGTCCACGTAGCACCATCGCCAATCTTCTCCCGGCTCGAATGACTGAATCACCGGGTGCTTGGTCTGGTGAAAATGCTTGGTGGCGTGCTTGTTCTTGGAGGAGTCGCAACAACCCACGTGGCCACATTCGAGACACAATCGCAAGTGAACCCACGTGTCGCCCATCTCGAGGCATTCCTTGCAGCCTTTGCCACTGGGAGTGACCTTCTTGATGTCTTTCTGATGAGTACAGGTCTTGGCCATGAAATCACCTCAGGAGTTTTCGCAGTAGCTGAGCGCGCCCAAGCAGTATTCGTAACACGTTGCATATGTCCCCGGAAAACGCAGGGTCCCTCGACTACGTTCGGCTACGCCTCACTTCGCTCGGGATGACGGACCCGTGAGCATCATTCCGGATGCTCTTCCAAAAAACGCTCTGATTCGATTGCCGCCATGCAACCCGTGCCCGCAGCGGTGATCGCCTGCCGGTAGCGTCGGTCGGCGACATCCCCGGAGGCGAATACACCGGGTACGCGCGTCAGTACGTATTCGAGCGTCTTCAAGTAGCCGTCCTTGTCCATGTCGAGCTGGCCTTCGAAAATCTTGGCATTCGGCTCGTGTCCGATGCCCAGAAACAGAGCGTTGGTTGGATAGTCGTAAACAAGATTGGTCTTCACGTTCTTCAGTTGGAGGGCCGTCACTTCTTTTTTATGCACGTCGTGGACGTCTTCGACAACCGTATCGGTGAGAAAGCTGATTTTCGGATTCTTGCGCGCGCGTTCCAGCATGATCTTCGACGCGCGGAAGGTGTCGCGGCGATGGATGATGGTGACCTTGCTGGCAAAGCGTGTGAGGAAGTTCGCTTCCTCCATGGCAGTGTCGCCGCCGCCGATCACAACTACTTCTTTCCCCGAGAAGAAAAATCCGTCGCAAGTGGCGCACGAACTTACGCCGTGGCCGATGAGCTGCTGCTCGTGCGGCAGGCCAAGCCAGCGCGCCGAGGCGCCGCTTGCGATGATCAGAGTCCTGGTGTGTATCTGATGCTTGCCCACGTGCAGCAAGAACGGCCGCTGGCTCAGGTCGGCGCTGGTCACGTGTCCCAGCATGTACTCGGCGCCGAAACGCTGGGCCTGCTTGCGCATGTTCTCGATCAGTTCGGGGCCCTGGATTCCTTCCGGGAAGCCGGGGAAGTTTTCGACCAGACGTGGTAATTGACAGCTGCCCGCCGGGTTCGTGGCCTTCAATGACGAGCGGCTTGAGATTGGCGCGCGCGGTGTATAGCGCGGCCGTATGTCCAGAGCATCCGGAACCGATGATGACGACGTTTCGGGTATCCATAGTGGCTGTCTGTTAGATTGCGGAAATACAAATTGGGTGCAAGCGGGGCTTCCGGCGCTCCAGGAAAAGCCTGTAACCGCAAAGAGCGCAAAGGATAGCCGCAAAGTTCGCGAAGATCAACCGCCTCATTTCTTGACTGATTGCTGGCTGGCAGGCTTCGGTGAAGCAGCACCTGTCTTTCCGGTTGCCTTACCCGCCGGCTTCGCTTCGACCGCCACCCTGGCGAGTTCTGCGGGAATGGTGCGGCGCGCATTTAGCAGCGAGCGGTAGTTCGTCATGATCGAAGACGCGCTCGCGAACTGCGGCTCGTAAGCAGTCTGGTCCGGCGGCGGCCCGCCTTCGGATGCAGCGCAGCGCGCCAGTACCACGGACGACTTCCCAAAGCGCTCAAGCTTGATACGGCTGGCCGGAGTCGACGTTCCGAGCATTCCGGCCGAACTCGTCACCGACGACGCGCTGTCTTCGATCGACACCTGAACCAGGTCCTTGGGATCGCGCATGTGCAGAACCAGGGTCTCGATCATGTTCTTGCCGTCGTCGCTGAACGAATACTGCACAGTCGAAAACGGGGACTGCGCCGGCAGTTCCCGACGCAAACGCACCCAATTCGCGACTGAAGGCTCATCGGACATCTGGGCGCTTTGGCCAGCCTGCAGGAGTCCGGGGGCTTCCGCCAGGCTCGAGCGGCCGCGCGCCACTTCGAAGTCCTGGCTGAACGTCGGCTGCTTCGGCACGCGCGCCAGGGCCGAAGAAATCTCTTTTTGTTCTTCTGCTGAGGGGGAGCAGACATTCAGCACATTCACTTTGACCGGAGGCTGCTGCGCGCAAACGCCGGCAGACATCAGGAAAAAGACGAGGGGCAAGAACGCTGATTTGGGAGGCACTCGGTCATTTTAAATGAAGACGAGCCGACTGCCGACATCGCGCCGCGACAGGGTTCTGTTCTTTGCATAGAATCGTGCCATGGCAAACCTGACCTTAGTGTACGGAATGCGGCTGTTGCCCTCGGACGAGGTGACGGAAGTCGGCGACGCCACGGTGAAACTGAAGAACGGAAGAGATGCGCATGTCACCATGCACGTGCTCGAAGGAAGCAAGGACGATATCGAGAAACAGTTGAAGACGAGCTTGGACGCGTTTTTCGACTTCTATCCGGAGATCTGAGTCGCCGTAGTCTACTTCGGAACAATGAAGTCCACTTCTACGGCACTTTTCACTGGAATCGCGCGCCCATCGCATGTCGCCGGCGAGAATCGCCAAGTGCGTACTGCCTGCACAGCACGATCGTCAAGATCCTTGCCGCCCGTGTGAGCCACTCTCACATTTTTCGTGTTGCCCTTCAGATCAATTACAAACTCAACGGTGACGGTACCCTGTTTCAGAGAAGGAACGTTCATTTCTGTTGATTTTGGCTTTGGCATCTTGACCTTACCGGGACAAGTATCGACTTCCGCAGCGTCAGCCGGCGGTGTGAACAACCCCGGATCCATCGTGGCCTGTGCCGACAGCTCGAGCACAACGATCAGGATAGCTATTCTTGATCGCAACCGTGCCAAGACGCACTCCGTTACGGCCGATACCCTGGCCCCCGCAGCACCTTCCCCGGCAATGCCCCGGTCATTTTGCCCTGATCAATTACTAGGCCACCGTTGACCAGTACGTACTCCATGCCCTGCGAAAGCTGATTCGGATCGGCGAACGTTGCCACGTCTTTAATGATCGCTGGATCGAACACCACGACATCGGCCCACATTCCCTCTTTCAATACACCGCGATCCGTGAGCCGCGCACGCTGTGCAGGAAGCGCAGAGAACTTTCGGATTGCGTCTTCGAGGGTCAGCTTCTTTTCTTCCCGAACATATTTGCGGAGAATCCGCGGGAACGTCCCGTAAGCGCGCGGATGCGGATGCTCCTGCCCGAGCAGTCCTTCCGGGGACGCGCCCGACGAATCGTTACAGACTGAAGTCCAGGGTTGCTGCAGGGCTAACGCGACATCGTCTTCTGACATCCCGAACACTGCCACTCCGGTGTAAGCCTGATCCTCGATCAGCAAATCGAAGAGTGCGTCCATCGGATCTTTATTTTGCAGCTTGGCCACATCGGCCAGCGTCTTGCCTTGCAAGGGCAGCAGCTTCGGATTCTGCACCACGCCGATGATGATGGACTCCGGGCCGGGTATCTCCTGCCACTCATTGTCCCACGTGGTCGAAGGGGTGAGCATTTCTTTGCGGATGCGCGCCCGCATTGCTGGATCCTTGAGACGCTCGATCAGCTTGGTTGTCCCGCCGTCGTGCGCCCAGGGCGGAATGAACGCGGAAAAGTCGTTGAACCATGCCGGATACGCGTAGGTGTCGGCCGTTACATCGACACCCTGGGCGCGGGCTGCGTTAATCTTTGCAACCACCTCGGGCATCTTGTGCCAGTTCGTTTTGCCGGCCACCTTGAGATGCCAGATCTCCACCGGAATATGCGCTTCCTTGCCGATGCGGAAAGTCTCGTCGAGGGAGGCGTTGATGGCATCCCCTTCACTGCGCATGTGAGTCGCGTAGATGCCGCCGAATTTCGAAGCCTCCGCGGCCAGCGCGATGATCTCCTCCGTCTTCGCATAAGGCGCCGGCGCATATTCCAGCGAAGTAGAAACTCCGATCGCACCGTCGTGCATCGCGTCGCGCACGAGCGACTTCATCTGCTCGAGCTGGGCTGAAGTGGGTTGAACATCGGCATCGCCCAGCACAACTCGCCGGACCTGGGTCGCCCCCACGTAGCTGGCCAGGTTGATCCCCATGCCCTGCTTCTCAAGCCGCGCAAAATACTGGCGAAATGTACGCCAGTCCGGCGTGATCTTCAGATGCTCGTAGGTGGTCTTGTCGGCCGCGATGATCGCATCGTTCTGCGGAGCAATCGAGCCGCCTTCGCCGGTGATCTCGGTCGTGATGCCTTGATAGATCTTGGACGGGAGCCGAGGCTCTACCAGAATGGTGGACTCCGATTGGCCCAGCATGTCAATGAATCCAGGCGCCACCACGTTGCCGTGCGCATCGATCGTTCTCTTGGCGGAAGCACCCGCCAGATTGCCGATGGCCGCGATTTTCCCGTTGCGAATGCCCAAGTCTCCCGTGTACCACGGCGAGCCTGTACCGTCGATTATGTGGCCGTTGGTGATGACGACGTCGAACGGTTGGGATTGTTGCGCGGAACAGCGAGCGATTACTATCGATAGAAACAGCAAGACGAGACATCGCGAACTAGCGCGCATGGATGATTCCTCGCTTCGGGATCAGAACAGGAACACAGCAGTGTACTCGGTGGGGATACATCCGGCGACTGGAAATGGAACGCGAGGATCACCAAGGCCGATGGAGCGACGGGCGTCCCCGCCCGTCGGCGCGCAGAGTTCGCCGTCAGCTTCGGACAAGGAGCCGCTTCCACGGAATGCTCGCGGAGCGTTTCACGAAAACATCGCCGACTGCTAGAACGCTAAATTGGAGCCGACTGCCCGACGGGCGAGGACGCCCGTCGCTCCATCGAGTCTTGCTAGTTCGCGGCAACCTGTTCGGTGCCGTTGCGCGCCAGCAACGCGCCCAAGACGATCCAGATCGCCAGCGCGATCCACTCGTAGATTGTGAAGTGGCCGGGCACGCGGGGAACCACCTTCATCAGAATCATTGCTAGCCCAATCAGTACGCCCACAGCGGCGATCAGACGCTCGCGAAGCGGCGGACCCATCGCGTAGTAAGCAGCGCAGGCCGCGAGCCATCCGCTGGCAGCGGCTACCGAACCCACTTCGGTGATGGGCACCAGGATTGCATCCCCAAGAAACATGCAGATCGCAGTAGCACCGCCAATCACTAGCACGGCGGCCGCCGGTGTTCGATTTAGCGGATGCACTACACCCACGCGGGAGTCGAGAAGCCCGCGACGGCCCATGGCGAACATTAAGCGCGACGCCGCCACGAAATTTCCGTTGAAACATTTGAAAAGCGACAGCAGTGCCGCCGCCAGAATGCTGCTGACGATCCAGCGGGATCCCACGGCACGCTGGAACGCCACCGCCGTCATGAATTTCTCTCCTGTGAGTTCGTGCCAGGGGGCCGTGTAGCCGACCGCCGCGATCACGATCGTGTAGAAAAGAATACCCACGCCGATCGCCATGCAGATCGCGACCAGGAAGCTTTTCGAATGAAATTCCGGATTCGCTTCTTCGGCCGCCTTCGTCACCGACTCGAACCCCGTCATGAAATAGGGGACAATTTGCATCACCAACAGAATCGAAAGAAAAGGCGTGTGCGAAAACAGTGGGGTGAAGTTCGTAGGAGAACCCTTGCTCACGCCAACTCCAACAAACACGGCGAATAAGCCGATGGTTCCGAAGGAGGTCCAGTTCTGAAAAGTCGCGCTGAGGCGGATGCCACGATAATTCAGAAGCGTCAGCAGCCCGGTGAGAGCGAGACCGATGACGAGGCGCGGCAGAAATACTGGCTTGCCGCCGATGCGATAAAGCTCCAGGGAATCGAGCCCCGGGAAAATATAAGCTGCAATGCGCCCGACCGCGACCGCTTCCCACGGGCACACGATGAAGTACGCCAGCATCATCATCCATCCAGTGGCATAGCTGATCGAACGAGGGAACACTTTCGCGGTGTAGGCGACTTCGCCCGCAGCGTCGGGCATCGCAGCCACCAGTTTTCCGTAGACGTAGCCGATGGGCAGCAGGAGCGACCCGCCAATCGCGAAGCCAAGAATTCCGCCCAGCGGCCCGCCCCGCAGAAGCCAGTCGTCCATGACAACCAGCCATCCGACGCCGACCATCGTGCCCCAACCCGAGGGTGAAGTAGTCGGTGACGCGGAGCTTGCGGGCCAGTTGAGTCATGGGTCAGGTCACAGGTGACAGGTGACAGGTCACGGGTCACACCGGCGTTGCGAGTTGAGTCTTAGGTCTTTAGCTTCGGTTCCCGATCTTGAAGTCTGGGGACTTCGTATCAGGGCGCGCCGAATGGCAATTTGAATCCGGCGGATTGTGCCGCTGCCTGCACCGCGGCTAAAGCCGCATCTCGTTTCTGACTCTTACGGCGCGCCTGAAGGCGCGCCCTGATACGAACCTTCCTGCGTGCCGCAGCTACTCGCGTCCAAGATCTTTTGCTGCTGCGCCGCACCGGCGTCGCCGATCGCGCCGAACGTAGAACGACATCTTGTTCCTTCAGCAACGCCCCGCCACTCGACTTTGCTACATCACGCACACCAGCTCATACAACAGATTCGCTGCAAGTAGCGACGTGATCTCCCCGGTATCGTACGGCGGGGACACTTCCACCAGGTCACAGCCCACGATGTTCAGCCCGCGCAAGCTCCTCACCAGCTCGAGAATCTGCGCGCTCGAGAAGCCACCGACCTGCGGCGTCCCTGTGCCCGGCGCGAAGGCCGGATCCACCACGTCGATGTCGAGCGTCACGTACACCGGGCGCCGTCCTAATTTCTTCAAATGTCGCTTCACCAGCGGCACGCCGCCACGATGAAATTCCTCCGACGTCACGACCTTGAATCCATGCTTGCGGCCGAAATCGAAATCCTCTTTCGAATACACCTGACCGCGCAATCCGACCTGCAGAACATCTTTGCCGACAATCAGTCCCTCTTCCACCGCTCGCCGCACTGGCGTTCCGTGCGAATGCGGGCTTCCGAAATATCCGCCCCAGGTGTCGTTATGCGCGTCGAACTGAATCAGACCGACCGGCCCGAACCGTTTGTGGATTGACCGCAAAATCGGCAGCAGGATCGAATGATCCCCGCCCACGCAAACTGTGCGCGCTCCCGCTTGCAACACGTCGTCCAGCTGCGCGCTGATACGTTGGAACGTGTCTTCAATCGAAAGCGGATTGATCGAGAGATCTCCGAAATCCGCGATTCGCTTCTTCTCGAAGGGATTGAGATTGAGCACGGGATTCCACGGCCGGATGATGGCCGACTGCTCGCGCACGTGCCGTGGACCAAAGCGCGGTCCCGAGCGGTAGGTCGCGCCGCCGTCATACGGAATCCCAATCAGAGCGATGTCGAGTTCCTCAGCACGCGGAACGTGCGGCAGGCGCATGAAGGTCGCGATCCCTGAAAATCGCGGATAGACCAGCGCATCCACGGGCTGCGGATGCACGTCCGACGGCTTACGCGAACTCCCTCGCCTGCGCTGCTGCATGAGTGGCGCGAATTATAAAGCATGCAGCAACGCAGCCCGAGGAGGTCGCGGATCAGAATGCTGATTGAATGAGGATGTGCGGGGCGGACGACTAGGCTACGGCGCGGCGTACATCCACGGGGACGTTGATCGATGTGCACAGAATATCGACAACGTCCTCCATGGACGAAATGTTGAACACGCAGGTCAGGCGCGTGCGATCGAGCATCTCACGCACAAACGGCGAGGGATTCACCAGCTTCAGTTGGATGTCGTTGTCGTGCGTCCAGCGATGCAGGAAGACCAGCATCCCCAGGCCGCCGCCATCGAGCATTTCCACGTCCGATCAGGTCTAAAACCACCAGCCGCGGTTCTCGCAGACAAGTCACTGCGTCTTTCAGGAAGTGAAGTGGTTCGCCGCGCACGATCCTTCCGGCGCATTGCAACACGGCCACATCCCCGGTTTGCTCGCTCCTTATTCGTAGTGCCATAGGTTCCTCAGTGTGGCTAGGTAAACCAGTTGGGAGGTTAACGAAGCTTGCGGAGTCTTTATCTTAGACGAACGAAGCTGTGGAAGGTTTGCTCTCTGGGCACTCTTTGTTAACTGCTTTGCCTGCTGAGGGTTCGCGGCAGTCCCGTAACAACGAAGCGTGTCGTAGCTTTCGCTCTCCCTTTCCCTTCTGGCGAGTTGGGTGCCGCGCGGATTCCCATGAAACCGTCTGCTAGAATTGCGAACTCCGATGGATTTCAGCCACATCGACATCGTCAGCGTGGTTTTTCAGATGATCGCGTTTCTATTTGCGATCAGCGTGCACGAGTCCGCGCACGCCTGGACAGCAAACCGTGCGGAGACCCGACCGCCCGCATGCTCGGGCGAATTACGCTGAATCCCGCTTAAGCACATCGATCCGGTGGGAACGATCGTGATGCCTCTGATCGCTCTGGTAACAGCATTTCCAGTAATCGGATGGGCCAAGCCGACTCCGGTCGATCCGAGGAACTTCAAGAACCACGTCGCCGACGACATTCTGACTTCGGTTGCCGGCCCGGTCAGCAACTTTCTGGTGGCGACCGCCGCGGTCGTCATCATGTTCATCGTCGCCAAGACGTCGTCGAAGGGCGCGGGCTAGTCGCAACCATGCCGTTCGCGTACCGCATGGGTATTGCTGGACTGGGCGGCTCTTCCGTACTGGTACCGATTACTTTGTTTCTGTACGAGCTGATGCTGATCAACATCGTGCTCGGCGTCTTCAATCTGATTCCGGTGCCTCCACTCGATGGAAGTCACGTGCTTCGTCACTTCCTTTCAGAGCCGATTCGCCGCGCTTATGACGCAGTAGGGATTTTCGGTCTGCTCGCGCTTGTGTACCTTGGCGGCAATCTGCTGTCGCGGCTGATCTCACCTTTCATGCACTTCTTCAACGGAATTCTCGTCAAATTCTGATGCCCAATCCCACTCAACGCAAACGCGTGCTAAGCGGCATGCGCTCCACCGGCAAACTGCATCTCGGCAATTACGTTGGCGCCCTGCAGAACTGGGTCAGCATGCAGGACCACTACGAGTGCTTCTTCTTCATCGCCGACTGGCACGCGCTCACCACCGACTACGCCGACACTTCGAAGGTGAAGGAAAATTCGGTCGAAGTACTGCTCGACTGGCTGGCCGCGGGACTCGATCCCAACCGCTGCACGATGTTCATCCAGTCACACGTGCCGCAACATGCGGAACTGCACCTTCTGTTCTCGATGATCACGCCCCTCGGTTGGCTCGAGCGCGTGCCCACTTATAAGGAGCAGAAGGAGAACATCGCAGAAAAAGATCTCAGCACCTACGGATTTCTCGGCTATCCCGTGCTGCAGGCGGCCGACATCCTGATTTATAAGGGCGACTTTGTTCCCGTCGGCGAGGACCAGGTTCCGCACGTCGAACTCACGCGCGAAATCGCGCGGCGTTTCAACCAGTTTTACGGCAAGCCTGCGCCCGTTTTTCCGGAGCCGCAGCCGCTGCTCACACCAGCGGCGAAGCTTCCCGGCACCGATGGCCGCAAGATGTCGAAGTCTTATGGCAACACCGTCATGCTGACGGACCCTGAACCAGTGGTTCGCCAGAAACTGAAAACAATGGTGACCGACCCGGCACGCGTGCGGCGCAGCGATCCTGGCAATCCCGACGTCTGTCCGGTGGGCGACCTGCACAAGATCTTCAGCACGGAAGAGACGATGGCCAAGGTCAACGAAGGCTGTCGCTCTGCCGGAATCGGCTGCATCGAGTGCAAGGGCTGGGCCGCCGATGCACTGGTGCAGGTGCTACAGCCCATGCAGGAACGGCGCAAAAAATACGAGGACAATCCACGCCTCGCCTGGGATATTCTTGAGGCAGGCTCGGCAGCGGCCGGCAAGGTGGCCGATGCCACTATGGAAGATGTGCGCGCATCGATGGGCATGTCGCTTGAGTTTGAACCTAAGCGGAAGCAATAGCGCCCAGGGGTGAAGACGAGTTGTGGAATGAGTGAAGAAGTGAAGGCCATCTCGGGCGTTTTGTTGCCGACCGAGGGCGCTCCGCCGCCCATCGCCGAAAAACCGCGTCCCAAGCAGGAAGCCAATGACTTCCCTTTCGCAGTTTCCGTCGGCTCGCTCTATGAAGGTCCGCTCGACCTGCTGCTCGACCTGATTCGCAAGCAGGACATCGACATCTACGACATCCCGATCTCCCGCATCACGGCGCAGTACCTGACTTATGTCGAGCGCATACGCGAGCTGGACGTGAACGTGGCCGCCGACTTCATCTACATGGCGGCGGTGCTGATTCACATCAAGTCGAAAATGCTGCTGCCGCGCGACCCGCTCGCGCCCGCCGACGCGCAGGACGATCCGCGCAGCGAACTCGTGAACCGTTTGCTCGAACACGAGAAGTTCAAAGCCGCCGCGCAGATGCTGCTGCAGAAGCAGCAGATCGAAGACGCGGTCTGGTCGAATCCGTCGCTGAAAGAATTCAAAGACGCCGAAGGTACCGAGCCGGAACTGGCAGCTGACGTGATCGATCTGGTCAAAACGTTCCAGCAGATTCTGGACCGCGCTCGCTCGCGTCCGATCTTGCAGGTTGACGAAGAGACCGTCACGGTCGGGCAGATGCTCGACTTTCTGCGCCGCCGACTTTCCCTCGAAGACCGACCGCTACGGCTGAAACAGTTGCTGAGCAACATCGAGTCGCGGCAGGCGCTGGTGTGCATGTTCCTGGCGATGCTCGAGCTGGTACGACTGCAGGCCGTGCAACTGCGGCAGGAACGCATGTTCGGCGAAATCCTGATCCGCAAGCACGTCGGCTTCGAAGCCATCATGAACGAGCATGCCGCGGTAAGGGATGATTGGAAATAGCTGATGGCTGGTGGCTGGTAGCTCTGCAGGGATTTAGCGAGCCAAAAGCCATAGGCTACAAGCCACTGGCCACAAGCCATAAGCTGAGGTTCAATGAGTCTTAAAGCCCAAATCGAAGCGATTGTGTATGCGTCCGAAACACCGGCCACGCTGGAACAGATCTTTCAGTTGGTCAAAGAGTCTGCGCTCGCCGAACAGGAGAACGCCGACGAAGCGGTGGCTAAATCTCGTGTGCGCACGGCGCTCGAAGAATTGGTCGCCGAATACGGCGCGCCCGACCACGGCATCGAGATCCGCCAGGTGGCCGGCGGCTACCGCATGTCGACCAAGCCCGAGCAGCACGACGTGGTGCGCGCATTTGCGAAAAGCCTGAAGCCGCCGATTCGCCTGTCGCTGCCCGCGCTTGAGACGCTGGCGGTCATCGCGTACAAGCAGCCAGTCACGGTTCCGGAAATCAGCGAGATCCGCGGTGTCGACTCGGGCGGAGTGATCGCGACACTGCTCGATCGCAAGCTCATCACCACCGCCGGACGCAAAGCTGTAATCGGCCGTCCCATCTTGTACAAAACCACCAAAGATTTCCTGATGCGCTTCGGGCTGAAAGACGTGAACGAACTGCCCAGCATGGAAGAGTTCGAAAAACTGGTTGCTGAGTCGTTCCAGATGGATGAACCTGCACCCGCAGCCGGGACATCGGCCGAAGCCGGGGAGACAAGCCAAGCGACGGAATCCAGTTCAAACCATCCGGTGGAAATCAATTCCGGAAGTGACGCGATAGTTTCCGAGACCATCGGCGATACGCCGGAAGAGCCGATCGAAACGCACGCCAGCAAAGCCAGTGATTAGAGATAGACGCTCGGTTTATGGATTGTGCGGTATGGCTGCGCGAAGAGTCGCCGAGGAAGAAGCAACCCTCAGGCGCTGAAGCGCGGCTAGTTTTGCGGACCGATCGGCACGACTGAAGTCGTGCCCTTCCCAAACCGTTTCTCTATCGTTGTTGATATCAAAATTTATTGTCGTTATCAGAATTTATTCTCCTTATGGCCACGGAACGCCTGCAAAAAATCATCGCCGCCGCCGGAATTGCCTCCCGCCGCAAGGCTGAGGAACTCATCACCTCCGGCCATGTCCAGATCAATGGGACGACTATCACTGCGCTCGGCACCAAAGCCGATCCGGACAAAGACCACATCCGGGTCAATGGCAAGCTTCTTCATGGAGCTCAACGCCACGTTTACCTACTGCTGAACAAGCCGGTCGGATACGTCACCACGGTGAGCGATCCTGAAAAACGGCCCACCGTGATGAACCTGATTCGTGGAGTGGGTAGCCGCATCTACCCGGTCGGACGCCTCGACTACGCCAGCGAAGGCCTTGTCCTGATGACCAACGACGGCACACTCGCGCACAAGCTGATGAAAGCGGCGTCGCACGTGGCGAAGACTTACGTGGTAAAGGTCAGCGGAAAACCTACCGAAGAGTCGATCGCCAAACTTCGTGGCGGTCTCTCCATCGCCACCGACGACGGCCGCCGCGTACGCACTTCTCCCGCGAAAATTCGCATCGTGAAAGAAGGGCCCAATCCCTGGTACGAAATCACTTTGATCGAAGGCCGCAATCGGCAAATCCGCCGCATGTTCGAGGAAGTCGGCCACCACGTTGAGAAGATCAAGCGCGTGAAATATGGCCCGCTCGCGCTAGACGTGCCGCCGGGAAAATTCCGCGCCCTCACCTTAAGAGAGGTCGACCGGCTGCGCACGGCTGCCGGGCAAACCCTGGCTGACAACCGCGCTTCCTGAGCCGCGCATGGACCGGTTTTCTGATCTCGTCACGGAAAGCGCTCGATCCGCGGGCCCAAATGCGAAGACCACTCCCGACCAGTCTTCCGGGCTGATCAAGCTGAACGCCAACGAAAGCGTCTACGGGCCTTCGCCGAAGGCCATTGCCGCAATGTGCACGGCGCTCGAGAACTCCAACCTCTATCCCGACAACGACTCGCCTACCTTGCGCGAGAAACTCGCGCAGAAACATGGCATCGCGCCGGAGCAGATCGTGGTCGGCAACGGAACTACGGCTTTGCTCGGCGTTATCGCTCGCACTCTGCTGCAGACGGGACGGAACGCGATCACCAGCGCTTGTTCTTTCATCTCGTATCCAGCTGTCACGCAAACGGCCTGCGCACGGCTAATCGAAGTTCCGCTGCTCGATCGGCGGGTTCGATCTGGATGCCATTCTCAAGACGATCGACGCCGAACACACGAATCGTCTTCCTTGCGAATCCCAACAACCCGACGGGCTCATTGCTTGATGCGGCCTCCATCGATCGCTTCCTCGCCAAAGTTCCGCAGCACGTCGTCGTCGTTCTCGACGAGGCTTACTTCGATTACGCACAGTATTTCGCAGTAAAGCGCGGCGTCGAATATTCCCATTCGCTCGACTACGTGCGCGAGAATCGCAACGTCCTCGTCCTGCGCACGTTCTCCAAGGCGCACGGCCTGGCGGGAGTGCGCGTCGGCTACGCTATGGGGCCTGCGGCGCTCATCTCATACATCGCGCAATTGCAGGAAGTGTTCGCGCTGTCAACGATCGCACAAACGGCGGCGTCAGCGGCGATTGACGATGATGATCACATCCAGAATGCGCTCAAGAACAACGCCGAGCAGGCCGAGTGGATGGAGCAAGAACTCAGGGGCCTCGGATACGACGTGCTTCCCACCTGGACGAATTTTATAGCCATCGAGGTCAGCGAAGATTCGCGCGAATTCGCGCGGCGCCTAAGGAAAAAAGGCGTCCTGGTGCGGCCGCTGGGCGCATGGGGCGCGCCCACTTCCATCCGAGTCACGCTCGGCACACTGGAGCAAAATCAGTTCTTCGTAAAAGCTCTGGCGTCAGAAAATCAGACCGCCCGAAAGGAGCTCTAGCGAAAGTAGCGCCGGCGTCTCGCCGGCAGTCGCGAGGGCGTCCCGCCCTCCGCCGTGGCAAATGCAGTGTCGATGCAAGCAAGCACTACATAGGTCCTTCGCTGCGCTCAGGATGACAAGTAGGTTTATGAGGACGCGGCTCAAGCTTCCCGCGTCATCGGCAACCGCGCAGCGCCAAACAACCCGGCATCGCTTCCCAACAGCGCGCGCGTGATGATCGTCTTCCGCCCCCCGCCGGGCTCAACCTGGCCCGATGCACCCGATGGCATGCGCAGAGGATCGGCGGGCGCCGTAGCCGCGTACACCATCGCCCGCTGCCGCAGTTCCTCGAAGATGGTCGGCGAAAACGCCTCCCACGCGCTGCACACGCCGCCGCCGATCACGTACATCTCGAGATTCAATCCGTTCACCATCGCCGACAGCGCGATGCCCAAGGCCCGACCCACGCGGCGGAAGATTCGCTTTGCTTGCTCGTCGCCTTGAATCGCCAGGTTGTAGATTTCCTTCGCGTTGAATTCAAGATCGGCGCCAGCCGCCTTGGCCAGCCCGGGAGCGGCTCCAGTCGTGATCAACTCGCGCGCCATGCGCACGATCGCCGTCGCCGAAGCATACTGCTCGAGGCACCCGTGATTTCCGCAGCCGCACAGCTGGCCATCTGGGTCTACGGTCATGTGCCCGAATTCGCCCGCCATCCCGGTCATGCCGTGCCAGATCTTGCCGTTCAGCACCAGGCCGCCGCCCACGCCTGTGCCCAGCGTCAGCATGGCCATGTCGCCCACGTGCCGCCCCGCGCCCAGCCACTTCTCGCCAAAGGCCGCCACGTTGGCGTCGTTTTCGAGGATCACAGGCGCGCCCAGGCGCTTTTCAATTTCGTTGCGAACGGGATAGTCCGACCATCCCGGCAGGTTGGGCGACTCGCGCACCATGCCGGTTTGCAGGTCGATGATGCCCGGAACACCGATGCCGACACCCAACAGCTCGCCAGAGGATTTGTACTTTGTCAGAGGCATGGCGAATGGCTTCGCACATGTCGTTCAGGACATGGTCACGGCCCAGCACAGTCTTGGTGCCGAGCGTGACTTTCTCCATGAGTTGCCCCTTCTCATCCACTGCAGCGATGCGAAGGTTCGTTCCACCCAGATCTACACCGATGGCAAAATTCGACATAAGGTCACAAAGGGAAACAGACTACACCGCGGGAAAGCGATTGTCGATTTATGAATGAATGTAGAAGCGCCGGAAGTCCGCCCGTAGAAACGATTCAATGATCGTTGCGACCCTGCGGCGAGTTCACCGCTCAGGACTCAGCGCGGGCGGAACGACGTTTGTACTCGATTCTCGGCCAAGCGATACACAGGTCCTTCGCTGCGCTCAGGATGACAATAGGGTTGAGGGACGAGGCTACTTCTGGCATTTCGGGCAGTAGTGGCTGCTGCGACCCGCAATCACGGTGCGCTTGATCGGCGTCTTGCACACAAGGCACGGTTCGCCTTCGCGCCCATAGACACGATGCCGCAGTTGAAAGAAACCTTCTTCGCCGTCCGCGTCCACGTAGTCGGAAATCGAAGAACCGCCGAGCCGGATGGCTTCCTTCAAAACTTTCTGCACTGACTTGTGCAGCAGTTCCAGCTGCGCCGTCGTGATCGTCGAAGCCCGTCGCCGCGGACGGAGTCCGGCCCGAAAGAGAGATTCGTCGGCGTAAATGTTCCCGACTCCGCGCAACAGCTTCTGATTTAGCAACGCGCTCTTGATCGGAGTCTTGCGCCCGCGAAACAATCTCACAAACTGACTCTTCTCGACCTCCAGAGGCTCGACACCTCCAGCCTCGAAATCTCCGGTGGTGTGCACGCTCAAGCCGTCCAAAACGGCGCGGGTCAATGAACCGCAATTCACGTCCTGACGCCAGTTTCGCAATCGCGTGAGTGTGCTTGGCGATGTCTGCGTCGGACTCGCATACCACCATTCGACCTGTCATCCCCAGATGAACGATCCACTGGGATCGCGGCCCAAGTGAGACATCTTTCTTGCGGCCTTTCGCGGGCAGGGGTGTCTGCGCCACACCATTGCGTTCCAAATCGAACACAATGTGCTTGCCCATCCGTCGGACGGAGGAAATTTGCGTGTGCTCAAGTGTGGCGGCGATCTGGGCCGGGGGCGATTTCATGGTCTGCGGCTTCGATCCAAGCCACACCGACTCGATCGCATCGCCGGCGACACGTTTGTGCAGACCGCGTGCAATGGTTTCAACTTCAGGAAGTTCGGGCACGAGTGCCAGTCTACAGTCTTCAGTCGCTCAGTCGTCAGCAGGACGGGTCTCCGCGCAACAGGCCACAGGTCTGGCGAAAGCGTAGCCCGATGTGCCAACAGCCAACGACTGACGATCGACGACGAGCTTCGCTGACGACTGACTACTGGTGACTAGCGACTGCTTTCCAGTGTATTCTTGCGTGTACACACTCCGATCCGCTCAAATCCCAGCATTTTCATCACGGCGACCATCCGCGGGCGAAGCGTGTGTGCGAACCCCGGGAGCCCACTACTCTTCGGGCACGGAGCTGGCTTTGAATAAAGGTAAAGCTGCGGTCATCGTAGGTGCGCAATGGGGAGACGAGGGTAAGGGCAAGATTGTCGACGTGCTCTCGGAAGGCTTCCCGGTCGTGGCGCGCTATGCCGGCGGGCATAATGCCGGGCACACGGTCATCATCAACGGCAAGAAATTCGTTTTGCAGCTCGTGCCTTGCGGCGTGCTGCGTCCCGGCTGCTTCAGCGTCATCGGCAACGGCGTCGTGCTCGACCCGATCGCTTTTCTGAAAGAGGTCGGCGGGCTGCGCGACATGGGCGTCCAGGTGGATGGCACTCTGTTCGTCAGCAACCGCGCGCAGGTCATCCTGCCCTACCACCGCATGATCGAACTCGCGTCCGAGAATGCTCCCGGCCGCGTGAAGATCGGCACCACCTCGCGCGGAATCGGTCCCGCCTACGAAGACAAGATGGGCCGCCGCGGCCTGCGCGTCGCCGATCTGCTTGACCTCAAGCTGCTGAAGACCCACATCGAGAACGCTGTGCGCGAAAAGAACATGATCGCGCACGCCCTGTTCAACTCCGAACCGCTCGACGCGGACAAGATGTACGAAGAGTATGCGGCCGCCGCCGAGAAGGTTGCGCCCTTTGTGCGCGACACGGCCGCATTCCTGAACCGCATGCTGTCGGAAGGCAAGTCCGTCGTATTCGAAGGCGCGCAGGGCACGATGCTCGATATCGATCACGGCACGTATCCGTTTGTGACTTCCTCGAGCGCAACTTCCGGCGGAGCAGTCATCGGCACCGGGGTGGCTCCGACGGCCATCGACATGGTCATCGGCGTCACGAAGGCGTACTGCACGCGCGTGGGAGGCGGCCCGTTCCCCAGCGAGTCGCACGACGACAAAGGCGAACTGCTCCGCAAGCGCGGTAACGAATACGGTGCGGTCACGGGCCGTCCGCGGCGTTGCGGCTGGATGGATTTGCCTCTTCTCCGCTACGCTGGCATGATTAACGGAATCTCGTGGCTGGTGGTCACCAAACTCGACGTACTGGATGCATTCGACGAGATTCCGGTTTGCGTGGGATACAAAATCGACGGCAAGAAGACCGACGAGATCCCTGCGCAGGACAGCGGCTTCCAGAAAATCGAGTGCATCTACGAAAACAAGCCCGGCTGGAAGACGTCGACCGAGGGTATTACCGAGATGGACAAACTACCGAAGGCAGCCCGCGAGTACTTGGCGTTTCTCGAAAAGGAAAGCGGCGCGCGCGTCGGCATGGTTTCGACCGGCCCCGATCGAGGCCATACCATCTTCGTCGACGAGTTTGCCGCGGCCATGAAGGCAGCGACCCACAGCAAATAAAGGCTGAGCGTTAAATCATACGGAGCGAACGATGGTGGTCCTGGCTGTAACCTGGATGGCAAAGGTGGGGCACGAGAACGATGTTGCCGGAATTTTCTCCAAGCTGACCGAGGCATCCCGCCAGGAACCGGGGTGCGCGATGTACATTGTGCATCGCCACAAGACCGAGCCGCGCCGCTTCTTCATCTACGAGCAATACAAGGACGACGCCGCACTCGAAGCGCACCGCGCCGCCCCGCACTTCCTCCAGTTCGCCAAGAAGGAACTGCCTAAAGTCGCGGATCGCGTGGAAGGCAACCTGTTCGAGCCTCTCAGCTAGTCGCAGTCGAGAGCCCCCGACCCCTGCGGAAGAAAACCAGAGCTTCAAATTGACGCAAGGTCCGTTTGCGGACGCACGCACCTTTGCCGAGCAGGTGCCATCCTCGCGACCGTCTATCGCCGTTGTCCAGAGTTTTGTACCCCACGCGCACATCCCTTAGCTCACACGCCTGCTTTGAAGTTTTGTAAATCTTTTTTTAACACTCCAACACGGCCGTGCATCCAACCCCCGCTTGGACTGCTGCGCTCGGGAGAGTTGGGGCACTCACCCTGGGAGTTACTCTCGTCCGTTCGCGGGGCGAGGTGTCTCTTGCTGTTTCGGGATCGACATATCCGCAAGACGTCCGGGTGCGCATCGCCTACAGCCTTCCCACAGAAGTCATCCGCTTTCATTCCGAGGATGATTGCCATCCAGACAAGTATGCGATGGCGCCTCGACCTCTCAATCCCTCATCCATCCGATCACCTGCGTCTCCCGTTCGGGAGTTACTGCAGATGCGGTGTCGGCACAAACAAGCGCCTCTTCGGAGCTGTTCCTTGGATCCAGATCGAAACAGACGATAAGGAGCTCTCCCCCAATGAAGAAGGTCCTTTTGATGATCCTGGCGATGTCCATGCCGATGTTCGCTCAAACAACGATAACGACCGTCACGACTGTTCAAGACGGTTGCGGTGGAAAAGCACTCTATTGCACGCTCGCGGTTTCGGATGAAAATGGCGGTGCGGGACAAATCACCCTCGACAATCGGGTAAACGGAAGCGGTCCGCTGGGGAACCTGTCGGTTTCCGCCCTCGAGTTCAATGGCTCCGCACACGGGAGCTACACTGGACTCGGTGGAAATCCCGACGGATCAAAGAACCCATTTGACAGCGTGGCTCGCTATCGCGGCACCGGTTACGACGCTAACGGATTTCCGTTTTCCGCAAACGGTACGCTTAACTACCACGCGGTATTCGTATACATATGCCAGGGTCGAGGCTGTCCGACCTACGGCTGGCACTACACAGTGAAAGCAGGCAGTACAGTATCGGTGTCGCAATAGCAGATGCTTTGCCGGGACGGTTCGGACTTCAAGGTTCGAGCCGTCCCGACTAATTTGACGACCATCCATCCCGGCTCTCATTTCCTCCCGATCGAATGCCCGCAGTTCTCCCAAGCCTGAAACGTCCCCTGCAAATTACTCATTGTTAACAGAATGATGACACACGCCTAAGTACTCGGCCACGACAATGACCCATCGCATACGTAAGGGCCCCGGGACTTCTCAACCGTTCGCAATCGACTAACTGAGCATGCTGAATACATCTAAAGCGACGCGATACTCGTCTCTGTCCTTGAAAGACGTGGTCTGCCTGTGTGCCGGCCCCGATGAAGAAGCTTGGGCGGAGTTCGTCTCGCGCGTCGGACGCCCCCTGCGCCTCGTGATCGCGCGCACGGCTTCAATCTGGGGCGATCCCTC
Organism: uncultured Acidobacteriota bacterium; assembly: GCA_963745435.1. Taxonomy (GTDB): domain Bacteria; phylum Acidobacteriota; class Terriglobia; order Terriglobales; family Acidobacteriaceae; genus Gp1-AA133. The sequence goes on from CAVUXK010000025.1 coordinate 253,713, forward strand.
GCGAGACACGGTTGACGATCTAATCCAGGCGACGTACCTCAAGCTGTGGGAGGGCGGGCGGAATCTGCTGCGCGAGTTTGCCATCGAGCGGCCCGACGCGATCCTCGGCTACCTGAAGAAGACGGCCGCGAACGCGACCCACGACTATTTCAAGCACGGCCGCAGTCAATCCGCGGGGGGCGCCGCAGAGCACGTTTCGACATACGACATTGAACCCGAGGCTCGACAGGAGTCGTCAGGCAGCGAGCAGACCATCGCCCTCGATATCTTCTTGTCGGAGATTGATGACCACCTGCGCACCCTTACCGGTCCAGACGCAGAGCGCGATCGCACCATTTTCTGGCTCTACTTTCGACAGGGCCTCAGCAGCAAGGAGATTGCTTCCCTTCCGGGTATCGGCCTCGGTCCCAAGGGCGTGGGAAGCGTGATTGAACGGCTCAAGCACTTCATTCGAGAGCAGATTCTGGATGCAGGCGGGTCGAGCGACCCGGAATATGGCGAAAAAGCAAAGTCCCTCCAGAACTCGTATTGAAGATAGGGAGAGTATCAGGCCTTGGGACGTCCGCAGGAAAAGCACATCGACAATCAGGAACTGCACGCGCTTGTCCCCTCGCGCGCCGAGGCGATCCGCGAAGTTCCCAGCCTTTCTCGCGATGACGTGCGGAAGGCGCAGCTTCATGTGCGTTCCTGCCTCGAATGCGGCAAGAAAGTCTGGAAGTACTGGCTGCTTGTGAATCGTATGTCGATGGTTGCCTCGGAAACCGCTCCCGCGGGACCGGATTGTCCGAAGGAAGACGATGTCAACTGGTACGAACTGGCTTCCGGGCTCTGGCCCGAGTTCAAGGCTGCGCAACTGATCAGGCATGCCGCACTGTGCGATCACTGCGGTCCCTTACTTCGCGCGGCCACGCGGATGGAGCATTTCCCGACTGTCGGCGAGGAAAAACTGGTCGAGGGATTAAGGACTAAGTTCACGTCGGTTCCGATTCCAGGGCAAGTTCCGCATTTGTCATTCCGGCAATTCGTCAAGTGGCTCGCGCCGGTCATGTCGGTCATCGTGATCGCTGGGATGTGGGCCGCGCGTTCCTCCACGCAACCGCGGCGGCTTTCCGGTCCGGAAATGGCTCGCTTCGCCGTCACGACGCACCGGCGGCATGCGGAGGGCGCGCTTCCGCTCGAAGTTCAGACCGACTCTGAACAGACATTGAATCAGTGGTTCAACGCCAAGTCGTCATTTGCGGTGGCCTTGCCGGCTTCGAATTCGGTCGCGGACGAAAATCAACCATATCGACTGCAGGGTGCGCGATTCGTGCCGATCGAAGGAAAAGATGCCGCCTTCGTTGCTTACCAGATGCCAGGCACACATACGCCGCTCGCATCTGTGAGTCTGATGATCGCCCCCGAGACGATGGCCCTGGCCGGCGGCGGAGTGGAAGCCCAATTCACCAGCGTCAGGTTCCATTACTCGCGTCTTGATGGCTACAAGGTGGTTACCTGGTCCGTGCATGGGTTGACGTACGCGCTGGTATCCCAGGAGGACGACACGACTCAGCGCTCGTGCATGGTCTGTCATTCCGCGATGCGGGATCGCGATCTGAGTCACACGTCAACGCCCTTGCTGCACGGAAAGGAATCCATAGAACCCGTGTGGCAGTGATTGTCATGTCGATAGAACTCACAAATCCGGTTGAAAGCGCACGTAGCGAGTGCGGCGAGAAGAACGGCCTGCGCAAAACGGCACGGGTGATACCCCTGCGTTACGGACTTCCCTGCGTGAATTGCAGACTCTACTACGATGCCGATTTCAACACCTGCCCGATTTGCGGATGCAACGAACGCGTCTCGCCCACCACGTAATCGTGTAGTGCGCCGCGATCGCAGGTTGTCACTTCTCCAAAAAGCAAACGAGTCGCAGATGTCGTCTTACCAAGTGAGGCCGCTTATACCGGCAAGCAAAACCGGCGACCAACGAAGCGCCGGGAAGCTTCAGATTCGCAACATGGATGAAAGCGGTGACAGCTTCGTCCTTGCGCGTGTGACGGCCTCATCTCTCGACAAAACTCGAGCTATTGGAGAAAAGAAAAGATGAGCAATACCTTCACACAGCAGATCAAGAACACACTGCGAGGCCGCAAGGTGATGGGCGCCGGGCTCGTTCTCGCATATGCATTCACCCTGGTCGGTGCAGCAGCGGCGCAGGTGACGCCTCCGCAGACACCCGACACCATTGCGGTACCAGCAGGAAACGTTCCATATCTTGTCGGCCATGCCTTCGGCAGCCAGGGCTACACTTGCCTGCCTACGGCTACTGGTGGCACGGCTTGGAACCCAACTGCACGTCCCGAAGCCACCCTCTTTACGGATCCCGCGGGACAGCAGATCCAGATCATCACTCACTTCCAGAGCATCAACGAAAACCCTAAGCCGGGCATCGTGCCTCCCCGAAGCGGGAACGCGACCTGGCAGAGTTCGCAGGATAGCAGCCGGGTGTGGATGGTAAAGGTGAACGGAATCGACGCCGGCTCCGATCCCGCGAGTTGCCCGAATAGCGGCTCGATTCAATGCCTCTTGTTGCAATCTGTCGGGAGCAAGAAGGGATCCACGAACGGGAACTTTCTCGCCAACGCCACATTCATCCAACGTCTAAACACCGCTGGGGGCGCTGTTCCGACAAGTGCCTGCACAGTGGGTCAGACGGAACTCGTGCCGTACAGAGCGGACTACTTCTTCTTCCGGAAGGCGAAAGAGTAACGCCGTCCTTCACTGAGTAGTGCGTAGTGCACGCGGGCGCACCGGCAGTTTTTGGTGCGCCTCGCGTGCACGTTGTCGATCGTGCGGGCTGGCCCCCTGCGAACTTACTTTTGGAGGAATCTGGAAATGCGCATGTTGCTGAAGCCGATCGTTGGTCTGCTGCTTGGTTCTCTTTTTGCGTCACGCGTGGCAACAGCGCAGGATTCAACTAACTGTCTCTACAACGATGCCCACTTTCACATTCAGGACTTCAAAGCCGATGGCCCGCCGCTGCCCGACGTCCTCAAAATGATGGACGCTCACGTGTGCCGCAGCGTGTTGATGGGACTACCCGCCACCGTCGCGCACGATCCGCTGATCGACCGCGATTTCGCCCCCGTCTACTACACGCAAACCGATGCGCAGGCCATCTACTACAACGCCATTCAAGACGTTCTGGTAGCGCATAAATTTCTGGCGTTGTCGGAAGCGGACCGCGCGCGCGTCGACCCGCTGATGAGCGCTATCAATCTGAAGGACGCACGGGCGGGAGAGTACATCAAGAAAATGGTGCGGATGTATCCCGCCGTCTGGACCGGCTTCGGAGAAATCATTTTCAAGAAGCAGGAGGTTTCCGAGAAGATTGCGGGCGGCCCGCCGAGTCTCTATAGCCCGTCGATTGACGCCATCTTCGACGTAATCGGCGAAATGGGGGCGGTGGCCGTCGTGCACTGCGACCACGACAGCCCCTACAACCTGGCCTTGCAGAGCGACTCGGCAGCCAACGCGATGATCTTTCACGGCAAGAAGCCGACGCCGCAATACATGGAAGCGTTCCAGGCATTCCTGAAAAAACATCCTAACGTGCACATGGTGTGGGCGCACCTTATGGGGAATGGACGTGGGGTTCTGCCGTATCCCGAGCACTGGAGAAATCTCGATGCGATGCTTGCCGATCCCTCGTTCGCGCACGTGTCGATCGATCTCTCCTGGGGGCCGGTAATTGCCCCCTATTTCATCGACACTCCCGAACACCTGAAAATGACCGCTGACCTGATTCGCAAATATCCAGGACGGTTTCTATACGGCAGCGACCAGGGCGCGACCAGCGATTGGGCCAATGTCGAGAAGAGCTACGACGTCTGGGCGCCCCTGTGGAAAGATCTCGGCCCTGATCTGACGCGGCAAGTAGCGAAGGACAACTATCTCCTCCTTTTCGACCAGTCTCGAAAAAATATGCGAGCGTGGGAACAGGCACACACAGAGAAAATCGAATAGCCACTAGGACAATCTGCGATACCGCCTCGCCAAGACCCGTTGGCTCGCGCATTCCAGCCGGTATATGATGCCGCACTACCATGGCCCTTTCGGACGCGGCAGCGGAATGGCTCCGGCTCACGGCGCACTACCGGCGCATGAGCGATGGCGAACTTCTGGCGCTGGCACGCAATCCTGACGCGCTGACCGAAGCGGCACAGCAAGTGTTGAACGCCGAGTTCTCTGCCCGGCGACTCGAACTCCCACCACCCGAAGAGCCCGCTTTGCCCCCTGAACCTGAGCCCGATCCCGATTCTCCCTATGCGGAAGATCGCGAGCTAGTCGAACTTTGCAAGGTGTGGAGCCTGCCCGACGCATTGCAGTTGCAGTGGCTGCTTGATCGCTCCGGAATTCCTTTCTACCTGGGAGACGAAAAAGTAACTGGAGTCGACAAGCTCACTTCGAATTTCGCCTCCGGCGTCAGTGTGAAGGTCATGCGGGTGGGCTACCCGTGGGCGTTCCAGGCGATGAGGGATTACCAACCAGCGAACGAACCGCCATCAGCCGAAGAAGAGAAGGGAGAATTGCCGGAGGTTCCCGTCACTTGTCCCAAATGCTGCTCCGCTGATGTGGTGTTCGAACGCCTCTGCCCTCCGCCCAGTACCGAGGAGGAAGAACCCGATTCCAATTTTGAGTGGACTTGCGACTCCTGCGGATATCAGTGGGAGGACAAAGGCATCCTGAAAGAATAGGTTTCGCGACCTTCAGCAGTCGCGAATAACTACGGCAGACTCTGTTCGTCGGCGGGTGCGTTCGGCGAGATATTCAACAGCGACTTCAGATCGTCTTCGAGGCTGGCCCGAACCCCGTCGTCGAGATCCTTGAAGCGAAATGGCTGCAGGCAGCCTTTCGTGGCCCACATGGGAAACAGCATCTCCGCATGGCTGCGGACAGTGGTTGCTCCTACATGGAACAGCACCTCCACCACGATGCCCTCATCGAGCGGCTTATCAAGTTGCAGCAGCCCGCCATTCGACGAAAGCTGGCTCAGCCGCGTGCGTATCTGCCGTCGATTCTGCAGTTGCAGCAGGGCAAGCACCGATCCGCCAAGTTTCACGCGCGGACCGCGTTTCTCGCGTTGCATCTGTGGCGCCTGGGACATGCCCTTCTACTATCGCACTCCTCACGCCGCCGTGAGGAGGTTACGAAAGCACGACTCCCAAACGACTAAGCACCCTCGGCGGCTTGCTGCAAACCCTTGATATCGAGCTTTTTCATTTGCAGCATCGCGGCCATGACACGCTTGCTTTTCTCGGGGTCGGGATTCTGTAACAGCTTGCCCAGGATTGACGGGATCACCTGCCACGACACGCCGAATTTGTCTTTCAGCCAGCCACAACGCTCCTGGGTTCCTTCCGCGGACAGCTTTTCCCAGAAGTCGTCGATTTCCGCCTGCGTTTCGCAAGAGATGAAGAACGAAATCGCCGGTGTGAACGTAAACATGGGCCCACCATTGAGCGCGTAAAATTCCTGTCCGTCGAGCTGAAAAACCGTCGACATAACCGAATCCGGGCCATTGCGCGTCACGCGTACCACTTTAGAGTTCTTGAAAATTGAGACGTAGAAGTTCGTGGCCTCTTCGGCTTGGTTGTTGAACCACAAGAATGGGGTGATCTTTTGCATGGTTTCTCCTAATTCTTCGACCCGGCGACGCCTGGCGTAACCAGCATCTGTTCGAGGCGGTCGTAGCTGATGGCAACTCCGCCTTCCATCGGCGATTTGATCACCACCTCACGAGCAGCATTCGATTCGTACCGCAACGTCTGCGTCAGGATTGTGCAGCCGCTCTCTTCCCGCATGAGCAGTGTGTTCGTGCATTCCCCCGGATACCACGGCGGTTCGAACGTTTCTGTAGCCACGATCCGTTCGGGCGCGACGATCTCCCGGTAGGTTCCACCGGCAGCCATTTCGATTCCCTTGTCACTCCGCCACACGTAGCGGTACTTCCCGCCAACACGCAGATCCACCTCACACACCGGCATCGTCCAGCCGGGCGGGCCTAGCAGCCACTTGCGCAGCAGTTCGGGACGAGTGAAGGCCTCAAAGACCAGATGGCGAGGAGCATCAAATGCGCGGGTCATCACGATTTCGCGATCGTTGGGCGTTGTGACTTTTAGAGTGCCAGTATTTTTCATGAGTGCTTCCTTATCGTTGGTTGCGTCTGCGCTTCCTTTCGTTGGACTTCATTTCGCCGAGGAGAGCGTCCAGGCGCCGAAAATTCTGCTCCCAGATCTCGCGATAACGCTCCAACCAGCTATTAGCCTCGGCGAGCGGCCGGGCAACCAGGCGCCGCGGACGTCGCTGCGCGTCCCGGCCACGAGAAATCAGACCGGCGCGTTCCAGTACTCGCAAGTGTTTCGAAATCGCAGGCTGGGTCATATCAAACGGCTTGGCCAGTTCCGTCACCGACGCTTCCCCACTGGCGAGACGGGAAAGAATCGCGCGCCGCGTGGGGTCGGCGAGCGCCGCGAAGGTTGCGTCGAGACTCTCCGCGCTGGATCGTACATAACCCTCTAGTTTCATAACCTTTCGGTAATATACAGATAGGCATGCTCTGCGTCAACCTGGTTTCAACTGTCTGAAATTTCGCCCAGGCGGCGATCTTTCCGCTTTAGGTGTCAACCCTCGGAGGACTCTGCCGGCAATTCAGGTACAATGGCGGCGCTCCGAAATCGCGCAATTTCCCTTTATTGAAACGTAACACTAGATTCGAGGAGACCGCCGTGCGCCAGCCTTCAAATCCCGCCCCCATTGTTCGTTCGCGGTTTCATGCCGCACCTGCTCCCACGCGCGGTGACGTGAAATTTGGCATCGCCCTTCTGGCAGTCTTGTTTTGGCTAGGAGCATCCGCGCAGGCGCAAACCATTCGTGTGGACGTCACCCCCGACCACGTCGCCAACAAATTCGTTCCGAACCAGGCGCTGGGTGCAGGCATTGACCGCATGCCAGCCGCGGCCATCGACAAGTTGTTCACTCCGGCCGCCCTTGAGCGCGTTTTGAGCGCGGGCTGGCAGCCCGTTACATATCGTCAGAACACCGAACTGCACATCGAGGCGTGGCACTGGAATCCAAAGGGCACCTGGAGCGACCCGGCCGGCAAGGGATATTTCACCGGCAGCGACACGCCAACGGAGATCATCCGCAACTCCTACGGTTATCCCCTGCCGCATCGCGGCGCCACGCGCAACGACGGCACCGACGCCACCGGCTACGGTCGCATCACCGACGGCGACGAGAACACATATTGGAAAAGCAATCCGTACTTGACCAGGGAGTTCACTGGCGAAGACGACGCGCTGCACCCCCAGTGGATCGTCGTCGATCTCGCCAATCCGCTGGCCATCAACGCTATCCGGATCGCGTGGGCCGATCCCTACGCGAAACGATACCGCGTACAGTACTGGACCGGCGAGCAACCGATCGTTCATCCCGACAAAGGCACATGGATCACCTTTTCCGGCGGCACAGTCGACAACGGCCAAGGCGGCACAGTCACGCTATCCCTCGCCCCCGTGCCGATGCCGATCCGCTATCTGCGCATCTGGATGACGGAATCGTCCAACACGTGCGACTCGCACGGCTCCTCTGACAAACGCAACTGCGTTGGCTTCGCCATTCGCGAGCTTTATGTGGGAACCGTGAGCCAGGGCGGCGAATTCCACGACTCGGTGCTGCACACGCCCGACCAAGCGCAGACCACAACCTGGTGCTCTTCAGTCGACCCCTGGCACGAACCGGCAGACTTCGACGCGAAGCTGGGCGATCAGGTTGGCCTCGACCTGTTCTACACAAGTGGAGCAACACGCGGATTGCCCGCGATGATCCCGATCGCCATGGTATTCAACATCCCGGAAGATGCTGCCGCCCAGATCGCGTATCTAGAAAAGCGGAAATATCCGATTTCCTACGTTGAGATGGGCGAAGAGCCAGACGGTCAGTTCATGTTGCCCGAGGACTATGCCGCCCTCTACGTCCAGTTCGCCGACGCGCTCCACAAGGTGGATCCCGCACTTAAACTGGGCGGCCCAGTGTTCACCGGCCAGAACGAGGACATTCTCGTCTGGCCCGATGCGCAAGGGCGCGTCTCGTGGACGCGCCGGTTCGTCGACTACCTGCGCAGTCACGGTCATCTGAAAGACCTGGCGTTCTTCTCGTTCGAGCACTATCCGTATGTTCCCTGCACGATCACCTGGAATAGCCTCTACGACGAGCCGCGACTGGTCAGCCATATCGTGGATGTGTGGCATGACGATGGCGTTCCTGCCGATGTGCCGTTGTTCATCACGGAATCGAATATCTCCTGGGTGAGCGACGAGTCATTCGTCGATATCTTCGGCGCGCTATGGCTGGGCGACTACGTGGGCGCATTTCTAACGGCCGGCGGCGACGCCGTGTACTACTTCCACTATCTCCCGATGGGCATCCATCACGGCTGCAACAACTCGATGGGAACGTTCGGCATGTTCTCGACCACCGAAAAGGACTACCAGATCGTCCAGCCGACCTCGCAATACTTCGCGAGCCAACTGATCAATCTCGAATGGGTACAGCCGGGAAGCGGCGAGCACCAACTGTTTCACGCGACCGGCGACCTGGAAGATCCTGCTGGCCACTCCCTGGTGACTGCCTACGCAACCCTTCGCCCCGACGGCAAGTATTCCCTGCTCGTGATCAACCGCGACCAGTGGAACGCGCACAAAGTCCGTATCCAGTTTCACGACGACAAGTCGCATACCGATCGATCGTTCTCCGGCCCCGTCGAGACCGTCACCTTCGGCCGCGCGCAATACCAGTGGCATCCTGATGACAAAGGGGGCTCTGCAAATCCTGATGGTCCGGCGCTGAAAGGGTCGATCTCCGCTAATGCTGATACGAGCTTCGATCTGCCCGCTGCCTCGATGACAGTCTTGCGTGGCGGTTTGAGCAAAAGCAGCAAATGAGATCGCGTGGGTCGGACACTCTTGTCCGACGGCTTTGATATTTTCAGTCCTGTCGAACAGGAGTGTCCGACCCACATAAATCGCCCTTTCTTTCCGGGGGCCGCCAGTCCCAACCTGGGATGCCACCCGGCCGTCAGCACACTGAGCCCGAACTCAGGAGACGATCGCCTATCTCCCATGCCTGCTTCGAGCACAAACACCTACGTGCAAAACCGGGTTACGAAAGTTTCCTACTATTCCCGTAATTGATTGGATTTGCACAGGTTAGCTGCTAATCCTAGTTGTTGCGCCGGTGTCTCCTCAGGCCCCGAGGAGAACGTGCGGAGGTTCGTCGAAGGCTAGGATGGCAGGCAAAGCACAATCTTGGAATTCCATGTCTCTGGGCGCACGCCTGTACGTGGGTGTCATGGTGGGACTGGGAACGGCCGTGTTGGCGGTCGGTGCGATGCACCCGACCAGCCACCAGCCGATGAAGTTTCTCTGCTACCTGCTGGTGGCGGTGGCTGCTTCGCGCCTGAAGGTAAACCTGCCGGGCATCACCGGTACGATGTCGGTGAACTTCCTGTTCATCCTGCTGGGCATTCTGGAATTGAGTTTTGCGGAAACCTTGGCGCTCGGTTGCGCCGCGATCCTGACGCAGTGCTTCTACCGCGACCGTCCCAACGCTGTCCAGGTCGTGTTCAACACCTGCGCGACCGCCTTTGCTATCGGCTTGGCCTACTGCGTCTTTCACGTTCCAATCTTCAAGACGCAGAACAACCCGGCGGTGCTCCTGGTGGCGACCGCGGCGATGTACTTCGTCGCCAATACTCTGCCGGTTGCGACCATCATTTCGCTTACCGAGCACAAGTCGCTGCGCCGCATTTGGGCGGACTGCTATTTCTGGTCGTTTCCCTACTACCTGGTGGGTGCGGGCGTCGCCGGACTTGTCAGCTGGCTGAACCGGATTGTCGACTGGCAGACGTCGTTGCTGATTCTGCCCGCCGTCTACCTGATTTACCGCTCCTACCGCCTCTATCTTGCCAAACTGGAAGACGAGAAAGGCCACGTCGAAGAAATGGCCAATCTCCACATGCGGACGATCGAAGCCCTGGCGCTGGCCATCGAGGCCAAGGACCACACCACGCACGACCATCTGCAGCGCGTGCGTGTGTACGCGATCGAAGTCGCGAAGGAACTGCGCGTGAGCGCTGAGGAAATGGAAGCGCTGCAGGCAGCGGCCTTGCTGCACGATATCGGCAAACTGGCCGTGCCGGAACACATCATCTCGAAGCCTGGCCGCCTGACGCCGGAAGAATTCGAGAAGATGAAGATTCATCCGGTCGTGGGCGCCGAGATTCTGGAGCGCGTCCGCTTCCCCTACCCGGTGGTCCCGATTGTTCGCGCACACCACGAAAAATACGACGGCAGCGGCTATCCCTACGGGCTGAAAGGCGATGAGATTCCGATTGGCGCTCGCATCCTGAGCGCGGTCGATTTCCTCGACGCTCTCGCCTCGGACCGCCAATACCGCCGCGCCATGAAGCTCGACGAAGTCATGGAGCGACTCAAGAGTGAGTCGGGCCACTCGTTCGATCCACGGGTCGTAGACGTGCTGCGCCGCCGCTACCGCGATCTAGAGCACCTGGTGGTGCAGCGCTCAGAATCGGTGAAGTGGTCGAAGCTCTCGACCGACTTGGTAGTCGAGCGCGGGGTTGCGCCGGCCGCTGGATTTGCGGAGACCGGCGTCAAAGAGAATCAGGAAGCCACGTTCCTTGCGTCCATCGCCGCCGCACGGCAGGAAGCGCAGATGCTGTTTGAACTCAGCCAGGATCTCGGCGCTTCGCTCAGCCTCGACGAAACGCTCTCTGTCTTCTCGGTAAAGCTGAAGCGGTTAGTACCCTACGACTCGATCACCATCTACGTCCGGCACGACGACATCCTGTATCCGCAACACGTCAGTGGCGACAACTTTCGCTTGTTTGAGTCATTGCGCATTCCGCTGGGGCAGGGATTGTCGGGATGGGTCGCGCAGAACCGCAAGCCCATCATCAACGGCAACCCCTCGGTAGAACCCGGCTACCTGAACGATCCGATGAAATTCAGCACGCTGCGCTCGGCGCTGGCCTTGCCGCTCGAAGGCCTGAGCGGGGTGGTCGGTGTGCTGGCGCTCTACCAGTCGAAGCCCGATGCGTTTACGACCGATCACCTGCGCATTCTGCTGGCGGTCACGTCCAAGATGGCGCTCGCGATTGAGAATGCGTTGAAGTATCAGCAGGCGGAAAACTCAGCCACCACCGACTTCCTCACCGACCTGCCCAACGCCCGGTCGCTGTTCCTGGAACTCGACCGCGAACTGGCGCGCTGCAAGCGCAAAGAGACTTCCCTCACCGTGATGGTCTGCGACATGGACGGCTTCAAGCAGATCAACGACCGCTTCGGCCACCTCGAGGGCAACCGCGTTCTGCGCATGTTTGCGCAGGCGTTGAAGCAGTCCTGCCGCGAGTACGACTACGTAGCCCGCATGGGCGGCGACGAATTTGTCGTCATCGCGCCTGGATTGGAAGCGGATTCGGCCGTAAAGAAAGCCGACCAGTTGCGCGAACTTGCCCGCCAGGTCGGTCAGGAAATTTGCCAGGAAGACATCCTCTCGCTCAGCGTGGGCCGATCGATGTATCCGGAGGACGGGCTCGACGCTGAAGAGTTGCTCGCCGAGGCCGATCGGCGCATGTACATGGAAAAGCAGCAGCAGCCGAGCCGCAAGAACCGCCGGCTGTATCCACGCATGAAGGGCCGCATCACCATCGAATACCGGCCCGAAGGCAGCGACATCCCGGTGCTCGGCAATCTCACCAACATCAGCCTGGGCGGTTGCTACGTCGAGACCAGCGTTATCATGGCTCCCGACAGCCGGCTGCTTCTGAATTTCGCCATCGACGACGGCCCGCTGACGGCGGAAGGCAGCGTGGTGCGCTCGGATCCCGGCATGGGCCTCGCCATTAAGTTCAAGGAAGGCAACCGCGAGAATCGCGCCCACCTGCAGAAGATTCTCGACTATGTCGACAGCAAGACGCGCGCGTACGACTCGGAGTACTTGACGAGGCTGGGAAGGAAGTAAGCTCGATCGTAGCGCCGGCATCTTGCCGGCTGTCGCGAGGGCGTCTCGCCCTCGCTCAAGGCGCGTGACCTCCCGGATTGCGGCCGAGACGGCAGCGCTACAAACTACTCACGCAATCTGAAATGTTCTAGCGTCTGCCCGGGTGGGCTTCGCCTTTTTGCGAAAACATCGAGTAGGGCCAATTCTTCTTTTTGCTGGGATCCTCGGCCGCGGGAACAGGAGTCGGAGGCGCCGCCTCTTCTCCCTCCCAGTCCGCCGGAGTCTTCTGAATGCCCCAGACGTTGCCGGCCGTCTCCAGAGCAAGCCCCACCAGAAACGCTTTGCCATCCGTGCCCAGCGGCAGGCAGTTGGCCACTCGCGCATTGGCGCTAGCGCCTCCCGGCAGGCCGTCAAGCAGCACACGAGTCCCGGGCTCCAGCGCCCGCGACAGCTTGATGCCGCACCCCTGCGGGTTAACCACCAGGGTATGCGACTGCTCCGCATAAACCTCCGCAGGAGCCAGCGTCGCCAGCCGCACAGGAATCTCGACGCGCAAGCGTGTCATACGCCGAGGAGCGCCGGGTTGAGATGAAACAGCCGTCATTTCTGAACCGGAGGCGTTAAACGTGCGCCTCCACGTTTGAGTGTGCCAAATTCGGGGCGGACGGTGGTGTGATATCGACTCGACCCTGATTACTGAAGTACCCACAAATTCCGGGGCCGAGGATGGAATAACAGAGGAGGCAACGCTACATGCCCATCGGCAGGATCTGCACGAGCGGCCCGGCGGAAGCCATGCTGGCCTTGCGCAGCATGTTGGCCGAGGGAATCCCGGTACGGTGATAGGACTTCTCACAATCGGTGGTCGATGGCCCGCGCATGCTGCCTTCCATGTAGGCCAGCCCGGACAGCGCGAACACGTGCCGGCGTGCGAACAGGACGAACACACCGTCAGATCTTTGACCTTGATCGACCGCACTTCCTGCATCTGCGGCGAGCGGTACCAGATGTCGGCAAACTTCTGACGGCGTACATTGCCCGTCGGCAGCGGAAACTGCACGCACGGAAATACGTCGCCGTAAGGCGAGATGTAGCACGCGGTATGCCCGGCGCTGCACGAGTACCCTTCCAGGGCATCATCGTCGACTGGCGCGGGTGGCTTGCAGTACTCATCGACGTTGCCAACCAATTCAGGATCGGCGAACAACTGATCCAGGTTGTCATCGTCCACGCGTAGATGAAGGTTGGAAGTGTTTCCGTCCATCATCGGCGTCACGGTGGGATCGAGTGTATAAGCGATGCCCAGTTCCTTCGCGAGGCCTTGCGTTCCCTTGTGATCGTTCCGGTTCACGGTCATCAGCACGTTCGAGAGCGTGACCTTCAGACCTTGCGACTTGAGGAACTTGATCGAATCAACAGTTCGCTTCAACGAACCCGGCAGTTTCGTGATGGCGTCATGCACTTCGGGCCGGTGGGAATAGACGCTCAACTGCATCTGTTCCACGCCCAGTTCGCGCAGGCGACGAGCCTCGGCCTCGTGAATCATCACGCCGTTGGTTTTCACCTTGACGTTGAATTGCAGCTTGCGCGCGTGCTCCACGAGTTCGAGGAAATCGCGGCGCATGAAAACTTCTCCGCCGCTGAATACCAAAAAGAAGACGCCTGCTTCCGCCAGTTGATCGAGTACGTCCTTGATCTCGGCGGTGGTCATCTCGCCGTGATCGTCGTGGTCGAGATAGCAATGCACGCAGCGCTCGTTGCACCGATAGGTGACATCGATGTGCACGGTGAGCGGGACGCCCAGCGCCATGGCCTTCTCGTTCATTTCCACCAGCAGGCTCATCGTGCCTCCGCGCTCCCGGGCTTCAATTCCTGGATGCGGCCGATCCGAAACCAGCAGGATGCCGTGCTCCGATAGCTGGCTCACAAACTGTTCTGCGTCACGCCGGGCCACTTCCGGTTCAATCTCAAACTCCCCGCACACCCGCCGCTCCACAATCTCCGAAAGCGGCGTGTTCCCGTCCGCTGCCTGCCAGATCACCGTCGCCACTTCATTCAGCGTAAAAAACGTCGAGTCGAGCGCCGACATGATCATCATTTCGCCGCCCAGCATGCGGGCGGCAATCGCGGTGCTGCGCGCGATGTAGGTCTCAGGCATAGTGCGTGTGCTACTCAATCAGGTCCCAGACGCGCCCGTCAGGATAGAACGTCAGCCGGTACCCAGGAACCTGCCCCAGAAATTCGTTCGCGGAACGGAATACCATCTTAACTAACTCCGGATCATCCGCGAAAAATAAGATGTTCCGCAGTAGTAAGCGGAGCGCTTCCCCGGCTTCCACCGGCGCAATGCTGTTCTCCGGACCTTTTGCAAGGAAATACAGGCGCTCGATCGGGGCGGCAGCGTTCTCTCCGGGGCGTGCCAACTCGCCCGCAAATGGCGTCCCGCAGGCCCGGTAGCCAGAATCTCCGCGAGTGATGTACGAAATCTCGTCCGTCAGGAGAACGGCATCCTTCGGAGCAAGCCGCGAAATCGTAGTCTTACCCGCGCCGGAAACTCCCGAGAACAGGAACGCGCGTCCATTGCGGATCGCACTGGCTCCATGCAGCAGAAAGCCTCCCCGGGCCGCCTGAATGATGGTGTGAACGATGCGCAACGCGGTATCGATGGCGTACGGCGTCGCCGTCTGCAGAATGTGCCCGCGACCGGTGCGAGAGTTCCACTGCACGCGGAAGTCCCCGCGCTCCAGACGCCAGTCATCTCCATCATTGTGCACAAGCAATTCGCGCACCGACGACAACGACCTCTCGGGCCTCACGACCTCCACATCGAAGGTGCAAGCGGGCTGTGCACCTTCGCTGACAAAACCCGAGTAGCGTTGCTCGACGATCTCCCAGAAGCCCTCGTCCGCGCAGCGCAGCAGGATCGGCGTATCACCGATCGCAACCGTCATTTCCTGGGCTATTTGCGCGATGCGTGTCATGATTGCCGGTTCGGGACTGTCTCGAACAAACGACTACCGCAAAATTTCTCCGCTGACGAGTTCCGGAGCCGAGGCATTGGCCTGCTGCTTATGCCAGCGCAGAGCGAGGCTTCGCAGCCTCCCTGAATATGCCAGCACCAACCCCACAGCGCGCCGCAACACTGTGCATGATTGCACCGGCCTCGTCCTTCCACCGTCGCCGACGCTGATGACCTTACCCAACAGTTCCGACGCCACGACCGGTTCATCCGGACGAGGCATAGCATCGCCCCGCGTGACTAGCACTGTTTCCGAACCTCTCTGAACCGACCGCAGATTGCGATGAATGAAGAATCGGCCGGCGCGCGCGTACAGCACAACATCACCCGGCTGAATCACACTAAGGCCTTCACGCTTGATGGTGAGAATCTCGCCCGGGTAAAGCGTGGGGAGCATGCTGTACCCGAACGCGCTCAAGCGAAGAGTTCCCGTCTTCCGTAGAACTTCGACCGCAAGATTGTTTCTGGACTGGGCCCGGGTCTTGTGGTCCTCAAGCATGGGGGCAGACTACGAACTCCGGCGGCGGCTGCCTCGGCAGGTCTGCTGAGTGGGCGCGATTTTGCCACACGCCAGGGCCATCGTCTCAAACACTTTCTCGAGGCGGAATTCGGGCTTTCGATACGGCCGCTTGCCTGGTTGCTGGCTGTCGAGGGCGTTCTTCTCTTCGTCACCAGTGGGACGGTTTTTCTGAGTCATAGGAGGTCTACGGGCCTTTGTTCTCTCCCCCAAAAACAGGCACGAACAGCCGTGGGTGAGAAGTCGGTGCCGGAAGTGTACAACATAGTCCCGGACATTTGCTAACGTTCTACAGTGCAACAAATTCGGGGCAGTTGCACGTCGAAAATCTGAAACAGCTTCAGTAAAAAGAGAGCGTTCCTTCAATGCGGGCACGCCGTAAAGTCCACGAAAAGAACAACAAACTGGTTGGCACCAACACGATGGCGAACAGACTGAGAATGATCAATTCGTGAGACACCTTGCGGAATGAAGCGCCTTCGAGCAACGCCAGCCGCATGCCTTCGAGTGAGTGCGTGATGGGAATCAGTTGCGCGAAATCGCGCAACGGCTTCGGCAGAGTCTGCACGGGGAACATCGCGCCCGTCAGGAACCAAACTGAACCGAGCGCCCAAACCACGGCCGACCCTTTCTGAATGGCAAGTTGCAGTGCAGCCGCGAGCAATCCAATCGAGATCGCAATCACAACCGACAAGCAGGAACACAGGCACCGATGCGGCGAGGTTCGGATGCAAGGGTGCGCCGAACAGCAATCCAGCAGCCAGGTAAAACAGCAACGCGAATGTGTTCGCTGCAAAGGCCGACATGGCGCTTAGAAAAACCAGCACCGAGGGCGACGTCGGAGTGGTCATCAGGACTTCGAGCGTGCCGGTCTGCTGGGCCTCCTGCACGGTCTGCAGAAACGAATGAACACCCATTAGCAGAAACGTGAAGAAGCCAGTGCCCACCAGCAGGAACGAAAAGAACTCAAGTCCCTCGGGACGAAAGCCTGGACCCACCGCACGCGACAGATAGTAGAACGCCGCCAGCTCTGTGATCGCTCCCGCCGCACTCAACAGGAAGCCCGTGCGATAGCGCACCGCGGTAAGCAGATCACGGCGCACGATGACGGCGGTCTTGTCGATTACAGACGGCAGGTTCATCGCATGCTCCGCGAAGCCACCGGTTCAACTTCTTCGAGTTCGCCGGTAGTCTGGAAGTAGAACGACCGCAGCTCATCGACGCGCATGGTTGCCGAGAGCTTGCGTTCCGCTGCGACCGTTCCGTGAAAAAGGATGGCAACGTGATTTCCCACGGCCACCGCTTCGTTGAAGTTGTGGGTGGTCAGAATCACAGTGGCGCCCTGCGCAGGCAACTCGCGCACCAGGTTCCAGAATTGCGCGGCCGAGCCAGGGTCCAGGCTGCGCGTGGGCTCATCGAGCAAGACCACCGCCGGCCGTTTCATCAGGGCGCGCGCGATGCCGAGCCGCTGGTACATGCCACTCGAGAATTTCATGACCAGCGTGTCGGCTGCGTCGCGCAATCCGGTCCGGGCCAACAGTTCTTCTACCCGGTCAGTGCGCGTTCGGCGCGGAATGTCATCGAGCGTGGCAAAGAAATCGAGATTCTCGCGCGCGGAAAGACGGGGAAAGAATGAGCGCTCGGTCGCCACCGCGAATCCTACGCGCTCGCGCACCGCACGCGAATCGCTGCGCGTATCGAATTGTTGGACGAGCACGCGGCCTTCGTCGGGCAACAACATGGTCGAGATCAACTTCAGCGTGGTGGTCTTCCCGCTGCCGTTCGGGCCCAGCAGAACGAGCACGTTGCCCGAAGGAGCTTCCAGCGATATCCGGTCAAGGGCGCGGGTTTCGCCGGCCCGCTCGCGGCCGAGCCAGTTGAACAACGCTGGCCGATGGCGAAATACCTTGCTCACGGATTCGAGTCTGACTGCAGGCATGGACGGAACGGGATTGCGCGGGCCTCTGTATTATAGTGTGCACGCTTTGGTTCAAAACTCAGACGCGTTTTCTTCGTCGCCCCATATGTCTGCGCTCGCATCTTCGACGCTAGCGTCGGGTCGCCAAAAAATGACGCGAAATTCCGCATCCAGCGCGGAGTTTGTGGTCCTGTTGGCATGCTGCTCGCTACGGAAAGAAGGATTCCCGGAGTCGCCCCTTCCCAACAACGACCTCGACTGGAATAAGGTCTTCGAACTTGCCGAACATCACGGAGTTACCCCGATCCTGTACCGGGCCCTGAGTGCGCGCCCGGGATTTGCTCCCGCCGAGGTTATCGAACAATTTCGCAGGCGCTACGAACACACTGCGCGCAAGAATCTCCGGTTTACTGCGGAACTGTTCCGCATTTTGGACTGTCTCGAAGCGCATGCGATTCCGGCGATCCCCCTGAAGGGTCCGCTTCTCGCCGAAACCGTTTACGGCGACCTCGCATTGCGCGACTTCTCGGATCTGGACGTGCTGATCCACCGGCAAGACTTGGCGCGAGCAAAAGTGGCTTTGCAGACGCTCGATTATTCCATCGCGACGCCCCTTTCTGACGGCGAAGAGCGCGCCTATCTCGCAACTGGATACGAATTCACTTTCGACGGTCCCGCCGGCCGCAACCTGCTCGAGGTTCAATGGAATATCCTGCCGCACTTCTATGCGGTGGCGGTCGACGTAGCCGAACTGTTTTCACGTGCGGGAAGCGTCGAGTTCTGTGGACGCACGGTGCGGGCTCTCTCACCCGAAGACCTGTTCCTCACGCTCGCCGCTCACTCTGCTAAGCACGCATGGATGAGGCTGTACTGGCTGCGCGACATCGCGGGCGTCATTGAAACCCAGCGCTTGGACTGGACCACGGTCACACAACGCGCGCGTCAGCTGGGAATTGCAAGGATCGCCGGCGTCAGCCTGCTACTCGCGCATCGCTTGCTGCATGCCAACCTGCCGGAGGAAGCGCAGGCTCTTTGCAACAAAGACGAAGAGATTCTTCCGCTGGTGAAATGCATTGAGCGGGGACTTCCAGCGGCACAGGAATACAACGTCGAATCGACCCGCTACTTTCGGCTGATGATGCGCCTGCGCGAGCGCCGGATGGATCGTGCGCGATTTCTATGGAGACTCGCGTCGACACCCGGCCCGGGAGAGTGGGCAATCATTCACCTGCCAGGTTCCCTCTTCCCGTTGTACCGAGTGATCCGGCTGTTCCGGCTGGCGGCACGGCCGTTTCGCCGGCAAGGCTCCTAGGCCTTACGTCGTCGGCCTCGAGTAGCCTTAGCGTTTTGTCGCGCACGCGTCACGCCGGCCATGAGACCGCGGCGGATCGTCTCCTGATACCCGGCCCCGTCCATGGAGTTCATGACCGTGGCGGCAATTCCGCCTGGCGTTGCGGCCTCAGACAGCAATGCATCGAGCGACTCTTCGCCATCGCGCCACGCAACGATCGCGTCTCCCAGTGCATGAGCAGCCGCAATGCCGTGCCATCTTCTCATCGAGTCCGAGCGTGTGCGCGGCCCGTGCCAACGTAGCCAAGGCGTGATAACCGTGGCTCGCAGAATAAGTCACCGTGAATGCATTGAACTGGCGCTCGGGAATTTCAGCCACTTCACCAACCTGGGAAAAGAAATTCCGTAACAGTGTCCGGTCAGCACGCGGGAAGCGAGGCGGGAAGCTCAGACCCGTCAGTCCGCGCCCGAACCGGGCCACCGGACTCGGCATCGCGCGTGCCCAGCGGACTGGTGGTCCGAGCATCCTCTGCAAATTGGCCAGCGGAATTCCGGCGGCCAAGCTGCAGGCCACGAAGCTCGACTTGCCTCGCTGCTCTCGCAGCCTGCTCAGCAAGCTCTCTACATCGCCCGGTCGAACGGCCACGATCAGCAGCCGGGCCTGCCGCACAGCGCGCAGCAGGTCGGGTTCGACCGCCACGCCAAACTCGTTCTTCAGGGCACGAAGCTTGTGAGGATTGCGATCATGCACGATCACCGGCGCACGGTACTTCGCAAGCCGCAATCCGGCGAGCAGCGCGCCGGTGATGCGGCCGCCGCCCAGAAATACCGTGGCCTTCACGAAAGCTCCGAGCAGGCCCGGTCGGCTGCCGCCACCATCGCTTCGACATCTTTTTCGGTGTGCGCGGTCGAGATGATCCAGTGCAGGCCGTTCGAGGGCGTCATGTAGATGCCGTGGTCGAGCAGGCGATGCACGAAGCGCGAATACTTCGTCGTGTCGACAAACTGGCAATAGTCGCGATAGTCGTGGATGGCCTCGCGTCTCGGTGAAGTAGATCTGAAACATCGGGCCGAAGCCCTGCACGATGGCTTTCACATTGCGGCGGTGGAAGACATCGCGCAGTCCGGCGACGGCGGCATCGCCGATCGCGAACAGCTTGCGGTAGGCGCCTTCCGCGCTGAGCAGGTCAAGGTTCGCAGCCACCACGTTCATGGTGAGCCGGTGCCCATTGAACGTGCCGTAGTGCAGCACCATGTGCTCGCGACCAGCGCATGCGATCGAGAATCGGCTCGCGGCCCAGCCACAGCGCCGATAGGAAATCCTGCGCCCAGCGCCTTGCCGAACGTCGAAAGGTCGGGCCTCAGGTTGTAGAACTGCTGGCATCCGCCGGGCGCGTAGCGAAATCCGGTGACCACCTCGTCGAGGATGAAGAGCGCGCCATAGTGGTGCGCGAGGTCGCAGACTTGCTGCAGGTAGCCGTCGCGCGGCAGGATGCAGCCCATGTTCGCCATGATGGGCTCGGTGATGATGGCTGCCAGTTCGTGGCCGTGCCTTTCGCAGAATCGTCTCGAGCCTGGGCACATCATTCCAGGGCGCGACGACGACATCTTCAAACACCGACGCGGGGATGCCTTCCGAGTCCGGAATCTTCGTGGGGTTTTCGCGCGGCCCGAGTTGTTCGACGGGATGGCCGTGCCCGTTGAGGCAGTAAGGGTCGTACCAACCGTGGTAGTGGCCCTCGAATTTCAGGAACTTCGTACGTCCAGTGTGTGCGCGAGCCAGGCGCATCGCCAGCATCGTGGCTTCGCTTCCTGTATTGGCGAAGCGTACCACTTCGGCCGTAGGAACCATGCGGCAAAAACGTTCAGCGGCTTCACTCTCGGCGGGAGTGGCAGCCGCGAAGTGCGAGCCCTGCGCAATCGCGTTGGAAACGACTTCGACAATCTTCGGATGCGCATGTCCCTGAATGAGCGCACCGAACGACATCATGAAATCGATGTATTCGTTGCCGTCGACGTCCCACACATGGGAACCACGGCCACGCTCGATCACGATCGGGCCGGGGGAGTACACGGCGGCGCCGCGCGAGGGCGAGTTGACGCCTTCGACCAGGGATTGCTTGGCGCGAGCGAAGTATTGCTGGGAGCGGCTGGTGGTTTTCATAGAGCGCCAATTGCCAGTTGCTTTTAGTTCTCAGTTCTCGGTTTTCGGTTTTCGGTTTGCAGCGGAAGGCAGTAGGTCCTTTAACTGAGAACCGAGAACTGACAACTGAGAACTGCTCTCCTCAATCTGCCGTTCCTCCGCCATCCACCACCAGCGCCGCCCCGGTCATGAACGATGACTCCTCACTCGCCAGAAAAAGCACGGCTTTCGCAATCTCCTCCGCGGTTCC
Source organism: uncultured Acidobacteriota bacterium (assembly GCA_963745435.1). Lineage (GTDB taxonomy): Bacteria > Acidobacteriota > Terriglobia > Terriglobales > Acidobacteriaceae > Gp1-AA133. The sequence goes on from CAVUXK010000025.1 coordinate 274,913, forward strand.
AACTCGGCCTAGTGGTCGATTCGCGCAGCCGGCGATGTACTCCTCCCACTTCTGGCCGCGCATCTTGGCATCCTGCGGGTAGCATGGGCGTCTCGACATCGCCGGGGCATATGCAATTCACGCGGACGCCCTGCCGCCCGTGGTCGATCGCCATGGCCTTCGTCATGAGCACCACGCCGCCCTTCGATGCGCAGTACGCGACCGCCTTGTCCCCGCCCACGATGCCCCATCCAGAACTGTTGTTTACGATCACGCCCCGACCTTGTGCAATCATGCCGGGCAGCGCGGCCTTCGACATCAGGAACGTGCCTTTCAGGTTGATGTCGATCTGCTCGTCCCATTCTTCTTCGGAGCACTCCAGCGTGTCGTGCGGATAGAACACGCCGGCATTGTTGAAAAGAATGTCGACCCGCCCGAACGAATTCACCGTTTCGCGCACGGCGCGCTCGCATTCCGCGGCTTTGCGCACGTCGGTGCGCAGAAAGATCGCCTTTCCGCCGCCTTCCAGGATCGCCGCGGTTACCGCGTGTCCGCGCGTTTCGTTGCGCCCGGTGATCGCCACCCGCGCTCCCTCGCGAGCAAAAAGAAAAGCGGTAGCTTCCCCGATGCCGGAAGTCCCTCCGGTGATGAGCGCGACTTGTCGGTCCAGACGCATGCAAGGGTCGTCGCGAAAAATGCGACCTCACGATCCACCTTGGGCATAACGAAAGTACACGGAGAGCATTCCATCAGTGAAGCGCCTCCGGGCCTGCGATGGAACGCGTGGAATCATAAGCTTAGCGAGACATTCCTGCAAAGATTTCGCGACCACAGCTTTCCGCCGATGCGGGTCTCAAGTGGTTCTCCGATCAAGCCGAAGTAGAGAGATGGAGCCGAGTGGCATGATCGAACGGCGCAAGGAAGCGAGGTTTCGACTGTCGGTGCCGGTGAGGGTCTCGGGCATCGACGACAACGGCGAACCTTTTGCGATTGAGGTGAGGGCCAGCAGCCTGAGCCGGAGCGGAGCACTGCTGACCGGACTCGAAGTCGAGCTTCGCTGCGGAGACATGCTGGTTCTGGACTATGAGGGCCGCCGCGCGCACTTTCGGATTGTCTGGTTCCTGAACATGGGGACAAGGCTGGGGGCGGAAGTGGCGATCCACAAGTCGAATCGTGAACCCTGCCCCTGGGCGGACCTGCTGCCGGCCGAATCCGCGCTGGCCAGCGCAACTTCAAGAATTCAATGACGACCACTATCGAGAAACGCATACGCCGGCGTTGGCCCCGCTTTCATCTTGACGTGCCCATCCGCGTCATCGTGCACGCGGGAAGCAAGACCAGAGTCATCTCCGGGCGCGGCAATGAACTGAGTGAAGGCGGGATGTCACTGACGGCAGGTGTCGAGCTTCGCCTCGGCGATGAGACCGAAATCGAATTCACCCCACCCTATTCCGGCGCCCCGATCCGCATCCGCGGGGTCGTGCGCAATCGCTCCGGCTATCGCTACGGGATGGAATTCGTGGCATGCGATGATCAGGAATTGCAGGCCGTGCAACGCCTTAAGACCGTGTTGGTCGTGTTGGCCTCGGCCTAGGAGGCATCGTAAGCGAGCGGCTGAGCTCTGCAAACAGTCTTGAACATTGCAGAGCGAGCCATCAGGTTTTCTTTGCGTCCTTAGCGGCCTTTCTTGGCGTCCTTCGCGGTTAAGAGCCTTCCCCTACCGGCTAGCCAGCCCTCCAGCAGTCTCAGCCCCATCGCAAGTGTAGACGTGGCCAGTGATGTAAGCCGCATCGTCGGACGCGAGAAACGCGAACAACCCCGCAATTTCCTCGGGCTGCGCGTGGCGACGCAGGGGGACTTTTCGATTCACTTCTTCCAGCATCTCGTCGGTGTATTCGGCGCGCTGCATGGGAGTCAGGACATATCCCGGGGCGACGGCGCAGACGCGAATCTTGGGCGCGAGTTCGAGCGCCATGGTCTTCGTCAGTTCGATCACCCCCGCTTTGGTCGCGTTGTAGTCCGCGTAAAATGGCTGCCCCACAATGCCGTTGGTCGAAGCCGTCTGCAAGATCACGCCACTCCCGCGCTCCCACATATGACGCGCAGCCGTCTGCGCGACGTAGAACACGCCCGTGAGATTGACCGCCAGAATCTTGTCCCATTCTTCCGGGGTGATATCGAGGAAGTTATGGCGGATGGAGATGCCGGCGTTGTTGATGAGCACATCCACTCCGCCCATCATCTGCACAGCTTGCGCGAAAGCGGCCTGCACCTGCGGAAGGCTGGAAACATCGGCAGCGACCGTGCCTGCAGAGCTTGGGCAGCAGTCGCTGAATTTCAGCGCGCCCCTTCTCGTCGCGATCAAGCACAACCACGTGCGACCCTTCTTCCAGAAACCGCGCCGCCGTAGCGGCGCCAATGCCGCTCGCTCCTCCAGTGATCAAGACTCGTTTGTTCTGCAGACCGCGCATGTGGAACTCTCCCGGGTAGCGGGACAGGATACCGGGTTGTAGCTGCGGGGGAAAGCCTTTAACCGCGAAGCACGCGAAGAAGAGCCACAAAGGACGCAAAGAAGACCTGGCGCCATCCTTAGCGATCTTAGCGTGACCTTCGCGAACTTTGCGGTTAAGAGCTCTGCTCTTCTTTCAACGACTGAGACACGAATCACTCTCGTTCGTTAGTCTTAAGGATGACGATCGTGACTCGGACGGGAGGCTCGAATTTGAAAGAGCAAAGCAGTCGAGGGCACGCGGAATCAGGCACCGTAATCATCACAGGCGCCAGTCGCGGTATCGGCGCGGCGACCGCCCTGCTCGCGGCGAAACGTGGATTCGCGGTGGCCGTGAACTATGCGACGGGAAAGAACGACGCCGCCGCAGTTGTCAGCCAAATTCAGGCGAACGGAGGCAGAGCCATCGCCATCCAGGCAGACGTCGGACGGGAAGACGACATCGTGCGCTTGTTCGCAGAAGCCGAGCGGCAACTCGGCCCGTTGCGCGGATTGGTGAATAACGCAGGCGTGACTGGCGGCTTTGCCCGCGTGGAAGACGTCACCGCCGCAATGCTCGAGCGACTGCTTATCGTCAACGTCGCAGGAGCGATTCTGTGCGCCCGTGAAGCCGTGAAACGCATGTCGACGAAGCACGGAGGCCCCGGAGGTGCCATCGTCAACATCTCATCGCTAGCGGCCCGGACCGGCTCGCCCGGGGAGTGGGTACACTATGCGGCCAGCAAGGGCGCGATCGATACGTTCACCCTCGGCCTTGCGCGCGAAGTCGCAAAAGAAGGCATCCGCGTGAACGCCGTGGCCCCGGGCTTAGTCGAAACTGGGATTCACGCTGCAAACGGTGAACCCGGCAGGCTCGATCGCCTCAAGCCAACCATTCCGATAGGCCGTCCAGGCAAACCCGAAGAAATCGCCGAAGCCGTGGTGTGGCTGCTGTCTTCCGCTTCGTCGTACGTTACGGGATCGATCCTGGAAGTTGGTGGCGGGAGATAAAGCAAAGATTTAGCAATTGGGAAATTGAGTAATTGGAAAATCTTTCAATTCCCCAATTACCAAATTTCCCAATTACTCAATCCATTCTCCCTAGAACCCGGGCTTCCCCCGGAACAGCATCACCAGCTCAATCACCAGAATCACCACCACCATCAATTCCAGCACGAACGCACGGCTCTGATTGAACTGGTCCACCATGAAGTGGTACAGCTCCTCGGCGGTTTTCAGTTTTTGCTGCACCAGGTCTTTGTAGTCGGGCACGCCGATTTTCGACGCCGCCAGCTTGTAGAGTCGTGCTGAGAACATGTCACTCAGGAATTTGATTGCGTTGTCGGCATGCTCGGTCAGTTCGTCGACGTCGAGCAGCACGGTGTGAAGCTTGGTCGCAGCGTTGGCCGTACGCCAACGCGACCACAAGCTGTTGCCGCCCGTTTCCAGAAAGTCGTACACGCCTTCGAGCTCCCGGGTCAGCAGTTCATCGTAATGGCGGAATTCCAGTAGCTGAGAGTTCGCATACTCCAGCAACTGAATGGCAGTCTCGGCGCCGATGTTGCTGTCGTATATGAAGGCGGCGTTCCAGCCGATCACCGTGAGCTCGTTGGGATAGTAGGAAATGCGGCCCTGCATGATCTCCTGGCGCTCGCCTTCGGAAAGCGGCAGGGTTTCACCGCGCACGATCTGCGCGATCTGATCGCCGTGGCTCTTCAAGAGTTCGTTGGCGGAGGGCTTCGACGCCATCTCCCGCACATGGAAGATAAAGTAGTCCTCGTGCAACCAGTTGTCGTAAGGCTTGATCAGCGCAGGCTTGGCGCGCTCCAGGCGCTTGGTAACGATTTTCGATGCCAGGGCCGTAAAGTCGGTGTCCCACACCCATCGTCCAGAAAGACGAATCAGGTCCTCCCACTCGCCAGCGAAGGGCAGTTCGAACACGACGCTCAACACCCCGTAGTCGTAATACTTGATCTGGCCGTCGAGTCGCTCACCGGTATCGAGCACCAGGGCCTCGATCGGCTCTACCACCGGCGGGCGCTGGTACTGCACGTAGCCCGGGGCAGGGTGCTTAAAGCTGGCCTCCGCCGTGCGGGCGCCGAAAATCTTGCGCAGTTCATCCAGGCGGATCTCCTCCGCCACATCGAACTGGATCAGCACCAGAATCGACCCCTGCAAAGAGGTGTCCGCTTTCCGGGCCGGTACGGCTTCGAGCTTTACGGAGTCTCCAGGGAGTCCTTCGACAATGGTTTCGCGTTCCATGATGTTTTCACTCGCTTCCCGAGGGTAGGCCAGGGAGCAACAACGGGAGGCACCGCTGAGGGGTGGCGCCCCAAAAGGGTGGTACTAAACATTGTCCCAGAAACTAAGAGAGCTGGCGAGGGGGACGGATTCTCAAATGGCTATAGGTGTTAAGTCTTTTACGATCAGCGCGTTCGGGTGAATTTCCACAGCAGGGCACCTGCTGCCGCTGCCCCGGCTAAAGCCAAGCCGGCACGCTTCATGGACCCGCGGACTGCCTCCTCGCGCTCACGCACCAACCTGCGCTCTGGGTAGGAGCCCTCTGGCCCCGAAGGACCTTCCCGCATCGCCATCTGGAGGATTTCCGCCAGATGGAAGGCCTGGCGGTCGGTTCCCTGCGCAATCTGCTCGCGACAGCTGAACCCATTGGCGATGACCAGCCACTCCGGCGGCGCCTTCCGAATGGCTGGAAGCAGTTCGAGTTCTCCGATCGCCATCGAGACGTCGTACTTGTCGTTTTCGAAGCCAAACGACCCCGCCATCCCGCAGCACCCGGCCGCCGGTGCGTGGCAGTCGAGCCCCATACGGCCTAGCACCGCTTCCTCGGCGTTCATTTTCAGCACCGACTTGTGATGGCAGTGTCCGTGGACGATTGCCTTGCGTTCCAGGCGAGGCAGCGGGATCAGGTTCTTGTAGTTTTCCAGGAACTCGCTCAGCAAGAACGTCTGGCGTGAAAGCCGTTGCGCCCGCTCGTCGCGCGGAAACAGGTTGCAGAGTTCGTCGCGGAACACTGCGATGCAGCTCGGCTCCAGGCCAACGATCGGCACGCCGGCCTCGATCTCCGCGGCCAACGAGTCGAGCACGTTCAGCAGCAGATCTTCTGCCCGGTCCAGCATGCCGAAGTCGTAGAGGGGGCGCCCGCAGCACAAATTTTCTTGCGGCAATTCCACGCGGAACCCGGCATTCTCAAGGACGTCGACCGCCGCCTTCGCAGTATTCGGCAGGAAGTAGTTGTTGAACGTGTCGGGCCAGAGCACCACGATCGGCCCATCGGGGTGAAGCGGCCGGTGCCGGCGGAACCAGCTCTTAAACGTCTGGGGTGCGAAGGCAGGGATCGTCCGCTGGCGTGGAATTCCCGCAACCACCTTTGCAATGTCGCGCAGGAACGGCAGCTGGGTCGCAAGGTTCGCCAGCCCCGGGGCATTCGACGCCAGCCGTGCCCAGAAATCGATGTTCCCGAAAGCGTAGTGGTTGAGCGGACGTAGGCGGCCTTCGTGGTAGTGCGAGAGGAATTCCGCCTTGTAGGTCGCCACGTCGACCGACACCGGGCATTCTGTCTTGCAGCCCTTGCAGGCGAGGCAGAGGTCCAGCGACTCTTTCACTTCCTCGCTGCGCCACCCGTCCTGAATGATGTCTCCGTTCGCCATCTCCCATAGCAGGTGAGCACGGCCGCGGGTGGAGTGCTCCTCCTCGCGCGTCACCCGGAAGCTCGGGCACATCACGCCGCCCTCGTAGTGACGGCATTTCCCGACTCCGACGCAGCGCAAGGTCGCATGCGCGAGGCTGCCATGATCGTTCGGGAACTTGAAGTGTGTCGGCGGGCGCCAGGGGTCGTAGTCCGGACCCAAGCGCAGGTTTTCATCGAGCCGGTACGGCTCGACGACCTTCCCGGGATTCATCTTCCAGTCCGGATCCCAGGCATTCTTGAATTCATTGAACGCCTGGATCAGTTCGGGCCCGAACATCTTGGGAAGTAGTTCCGCGCGCGCCTGCCCGTCGCCATGTTCACCGGAAAGCGATCCTCCGTAACTCACCACCAGATCGGCGGCTTCGTTCATGAACTGCCGGAAGCGAGCGATGCCCTCCTCGGTCTCATGATCGAAGTTCATGCGAGTATGCACGCAGGCGTGGCCGAAATGCCCGTAGAGCGTGCCGTGATAGCCGAATTGGTTCATCAGCCGCTTCAGATCGCGCAGGTAGTTCCCCAGCTTTTCGGGAGCGACAGCGGAATCCTCCCACCCTTCCCAGCTCAAAGGCTCGCCGGGCACGTGGGAGATCACACCGAGGCTTGATTCGCGGACGATCCAGACTTGTTTGGCCTCGGCTGCGGTGCACAAGCGCATGTTGGGAGGCACAGCGCTACGGCTGAGTGCTTCCATCAGGCCGCGAGCCTGGGCTTGCGCCTCCGCTTGCGTCTGCCCGCCGAACTCCGCCAGCAACCATCCTCCGCCGGGCGGCAGCAATGCCAGCCCTTCGGAGTTGATTCCCCGCCTCCGCGTGTACTCGGCAAGCAGATCGTCGATACCTTCCAGCCCAATCGGCTTATGGGCCATGATTTCGGGCACATGATCGGCCGCCTGAAAAATATCGGGATAGGCCACCACCATCAGCACGCGTTCCGGTGGACTCTCAACCAGCCGGCAAGTTGCCTCAAGCACTGTGACGCAGGTGCCTTCGGACCCGACCAGCGCACGCGCCACGTGAAACCCGTTTTCCGGCAGCAGGAAGTTCAGGTTGTACCCGGAGACCCGGCGCGGGATGTCGGGATAGCGGCTGCGTATCAGATCACCATAGGTGTCGGCGATCGACTTCAACTTCGCGTAAATCTCTCCGCGCCTTCCGCCGGCTGAAATGATCTGCTCGAGTTCATGAGGCGTGGTCGCCCCGACCGTCATGCGAATACCGTCGTAGGTGACGATATCGAGCGCCTCGATGTTGTCGTCGGTCTTACCCGCCATTACCGAATGCACGCCGCAGGAATTGTTGCCGATCATCCCGCCCAGCGTGCAGCGATCGTGGGTCGCAGGATCGGGACCGAACGTCAGGTGATGCTTCTCAGCCGCATTCCGCAGATGATCGAGGATGACTCCCGGCTGCACGCGGGCCAGCTTTCGGACAGGATCAATCTCAAGGATCTCCGCCATGTACTTGCTGAAATCGAGTACCACGGCGGCATTGCAGCACTGTCCCGCAAGTGAAGTGCCGCCGCCGCGCGACAACACCGGGGCACGATGCTCGCGGCATGTCGCAATCGTGGCCAGAACATCTGCGTTATTCCGCGGGATCACTACCCCGATGGGAACCTGGCGATAGCTCGAGCCGTCTGTGGCATAGAGTGCGCGGCTACTCGTGTCGAAGCGGACCTCACCGCTGACGCGTGCACGCAAATCGGCTTCAAGCAACTTCTCGTCTACGAGAACATCTCTCGCCTCGCGCGCGCGTTGCGCGAACGCCTGCGCGCGCTCCGCAGAAAGAATGGGCAGTGGATCGGTAGAAGGCATGGGAATTGGGGTGACGTTCCATGTTCCGGGAAAAATGCGCGCCTTGCAAGGACATTGGTTCTCAGAGAAAACCGAATGGGCGCCGCCAGGCCCTATAACGGCCGCGTCCCGGTTGGGCTATAATCCGACGCTGACGCGTGAGCCCGTTCGACAACAAACGCGGGCACAAGCAGTTCCCCCACCTCTATAGCAGACGGGCCCAAATCTCACGGAAGGCTAACGTATGTTCATTGCTCCCAAGCGTGGCTCTCTTCTTCTAGCTCTGCCTCTTCTTCTGTCAGGAATCATCGCCTTGGGGCATGCCCCGGATGGTTGGGAACAGTCGTCGCCCGCCGCTTCGCCGGCATCGCCGGAACAAAAAGCCCAATCGCTTGAGCAAAAGGGTGTGCGCAGCGCGGAGATTCCAGACGTCCCAGAGGAACCGCCGGAGGATGAGTTTGCACCGGCGGCCGTTGAAATGGACGTATCGCAGGAGTCCCCGCTTCTGCAGGTGCTCTACAAGGCGACGCGCGAGACCAAGGAGAAGGAAGTCCTGTCTCGTCTGGACGAAGCGAAAGCCCTGATTCAGTCAGGCACCGACTTGAAGGCCACCGATCCCCAGGGCCGCACTGCGTTGCATTGGGCCGTGTTCGGCTCGAGCTACGCCACGAAATCGTCGGTGACCGTAGCGTACGAAGAAATCGCCGACGCGATGATCCAGCGCGGGATCGACATCAACCATGAAGACGACTATCAGGACACGGCGCTGGACTACCTCCTCTATTCTCCGTCGTTTGAAATGCAGACCTTGCTGATGGAGAACGGCGCGACCAGTGGATTCCTGGTGGCAACCTTCCGCTTTTTCGACCAGATGCAGATGCTGTCCCCGGCCACCAACGTGCCGAAAGCGGTTTCATTGTCGCGCAGGGCAGACATGTCCCCAGGAGCCACGCTCAGCGTCCGCCTGATCACGCCGGTCTACAGCGACCGTTCCCGAACGGGCGATCCCATCGAGGGCGTCGTTACCTATCCGCTCTGCAAAGACGGAGAAAAGCTGGTCTGCAAGGATGGCGAACTGCTGGTGCCGCCTGGAACCCGCGTCAATGGCACGATCCTGTTCGCCACCAAGGCTCCTGACAAGTATTCCCGACCGCGCCTGGTACTGGATTTCTCGAACGTCATGCACAAGGATGGACAGGTGTCCCCGCTGTACGCGCGTGTGCTCGATGTCGATAACGCCAGAGAAACCATCCGCAACAACGAAATCCTCGGGATTATCCAGCCGCACGCCTCGAAGAAGGCCTCGATGATCTTCGCGGGGCTGAGCGCCGCGAATCCCTTCGCTGGCTATGCCATCAAGGGCATTTCGACTGTCTATGGCCTGTCCATTCGGCGTGAAATTCTGTTTCCGTCCGGCACAGATCTCCAGATTCAGATCGTGCGGCCTTCCATGCTGAAGCAGAAAGAAGCATGGCCGGGCTTCCCGCAACTCACGATGGACGACGACTTAGGCCAAATCGTGAAGAACGCGCCTCTGCGTACCACGGCCACTAACAAGACGCCGTCGGATCTAACCAACCTCATCTTCATCGGCAGCAAGCAACGAGTGACTTCCGCGTTTACCGAGTCCCACTGGATTGAAGCCGATGATCTGGGAGTCAAGGCGGCATTGAAAGTCGCCCAGGCCACCATGCGCAACACCGGCTACACTTCGGCCCCGGTCTCAACCCTGCTCCTGAACGGACAACCGCCCGACCTCGTTTTCCAGAAGTCGCTCAACACTTTTGCGAAGCGCCATCACATCCGCATCTGGAAGCTGAAGAAGACTTACAAGGGCCAGGACGTATGGATCGGCGCAGCCACACACGACATCGCCACCGAGAATGGCCGCGGCTACACCAAGTGGACGCATCGCATCGATCCGCACGTGGACCGCGAGCGTGACTGGATTCAATCCGACCTGCTGTTTTCGGGAATAGCGATTGGTTACGCGGACATCGACCGACCGCACGCTCCCAAGAGAGCGTCGAACGCTACGGGAGACGACATCGTAACTGACGGCAAGATCACCGTGGTTGACCTGGGGACATCGAAGGAACACGACCAGCAGGGACCAGCCCTGGTTCCGCGTTCCACGGGAAAGACGACCAAGTAAGCAGAGCAGAAAACCTTAACCGAAAGTCCGCCAAGTAACGCCGCCAAGAACGCACAGGGAGTCTTTGAGGTTTCCCTTCGCGACCTTGGCGGATCTTCTTGGCGAACTTTGCGGTTAAAAGCTTTTAGGCGCGTTTCCTAAGTCCACAGCCGCGTAGTGTAGTCGGCCATGGTCAAGGCCAGCAGGATCAGGAAGAAGAAAATCGCAGTCACAATCACCAGCTTGGTGAGCTTCTCGTGTGCGTACTTGACGTGCATGAAGAAGAGCACGACCAGCACGGCCTTGGTCGTAGCGATGGCGAGCGCCATCACGGGATTGAGCGGACCGAGATCGATCCCAGCCACAACCACCGTGAGGATCGTACCCGCCATCAAGGCCAGCCAGATCCCAACGTACAGCTTCACGGAAGATATGTGTTCAGACATGGCTCCTCACGGATGACGGTCGATCAGGTACAGCAGCGGGAACAGATAAATCCACACAATGTCGACAAAGTGCCAGTACAGCCCGCCATTCTCGAGCGGAGTGTAGTATCCCGGCCCGTACCTGCCCTTGTAGGCCTTGTAAGCCAGATACACGAACAGGCCAACCCCGATGATCATGTGCAGGGCGTGCATGCCGGTCATCGCGAAATAGAGCGAGAAGTAAATCTGTGCGTGGTTCTGATTCACGGGCACATCAGCATGCCGCGGAACATGTCCATCGAGATGGAAGTTCGCCAAGCCCGGGAACATGATGCTCGTCAAATTTCTGCTTGTATTCGACCGCCTTGATGCCCAGAAAGGCCACGCCCAGGACGATCGTGAGCAACAGATAAACGGCAATCGCCTTCTGCTTACCGACTTGCGCACAGCGCACTGCCATCGCGACCGTCAAGCTCGATCCGATCAGCACGATCGTGTTGATCGTACCGAGCTTTAAATCCAGGCTCGAACTCGCCGCCGCAAAATCCCCGAAATACGAGTACCGATACACCAGGTACGCGCAGAACATCCCTCCGAAAAACATGATTTCGGTGATCAGGAAGATCCACATTCCAAGGCTCGCGGCGTTCTTCTGCTGCTCCTCGGTCGCAAAGTGGTGCAGGAGGGCGGGGTTTTCGTGAACTTCCCCTTCAACCGTCGCTGGCGGACTATTGTGCAACGGGGACCCCCTCTCTCAATTTGTCAATCTCGTCGTAGTTGTAGGCCTCCCAGGTCACGACCGGCTGCTCTTCAAAGTTGAACGTAGTCGGAGGCGAAGGAATCGTCCACTCCAACCCGGCGGCATTCCACGGATTATCAGGCGCAGGTTTCCCGTAGCGCATCGACCACAGGAAATAAATCATGGGCAGCAGGTAGCCGACCGCCAGAATCGTAGCCCCCGCAGTGGACAGCACATTCAGAATCTGGAACTCGGGCGAATGCGAGTAGTCCCAGTAACGGCGCGGCATGCCCATGTACCCGAGGATGAATTGCGGGAAGAATGTCAGGTTGAATCCCACAAACACCAGCAGCGCAGCCAACCGCCCCCAGCCCTCCGGATACAAGCGGCCGGAAATCTTCGGCCACCAGAAATGCATGCCGCCGAGGTACGCCATCACCATGCCGCCCACCATGATGTAGTGGAAGTGAGCCACCACGAAATATGTGTCGGTAACGTGGACATCGATGCCGAGGCACGCCAGAAACAGTCCCGTCAGCCCGCCGATCGTGAACAGACCGATAAAGCCAAAGGCATACAGCATCGGCGTCTGATAGGTGATGGACCCCTTGTACATGGTGGAGGTCCAGTTAAAGACTTTGATCGCTGAAGGCACAGCGACAAAGTAGCTCAGGAAAGAAAAGATCAAAGCGGCATACAGCGAAATGCCAGCGACGAACATGTGATGCGCCCACACCAGAAACCCAACCACCGCGATGCCCAGCAGCGCAATTGCCATCGCCTTGTAGCCGAACACGCGCTTGCGCGAGAAACAGCACACGATCTCGCTCACGATCCCCATGCCCGGCAAAATCATGATGTACACCGCCGGGTGCGAGTAGAACCAGAACAAATGCTGGAACAGCAGCGGGTCGCCACCCAGCGTGGGATTGAAGATCCCCAGGTGGAACAACCGCTCGAGCGCCACCAGCACAATCGCAATCGCCACCACCGGCGTCCCCAGCACCTGGATGATGCTGGTCGCATAGTGCGCCCAGACGAACAACGGCAACCGGTTCCACGTCATCCCCGGTGCCCGCATGCGATGAATTGTGACGATAAAGTTCAAGCCCGTAAGAATCGAGGAAAAACCTGACACGAACACCGCCAGTGCCGCGGTCGTGACGTTGGTTTTCAGAAATTCGGTGCTCAACGGCGTGTAGAACGTCCACCCGGTATCCACCCCACCGGCGAGGATGGTGTACACCATCAACAATCCACCAATGATGTACAAGTACCAGCTGAGCAAATTGATGCGCGGGAAGGCCAGGTCCTTGGCCCCGATCATGATGGGAATCAGGAAATTTCCAAGCACAGCGGGCACGGCGGGAATCAGGAAAAAGAACACCATCACCTGTCCGTGCATGGTGAACAGCTTGTTGTAGGTGTCGGCCTGCACCAGGTCGCCCGCGGGCGTAAGCAACTCCAGCCGGATCAGCAACGCGAAGAAGCCGCCGATAAAAAAGAAAAACGTGATACCCATCAGATACAGCAGGGCGATGCGCTTGTGGTCCACAGTCAGGAGCCACGACTTGATCCCGTATTCGCGGTTCAAGTAGGTTTCGCGTTCGCCGGTTTCGATTACTGCAGTTGCCATGCTCGTCACCTGAAACTTACGGTTGCGGGGCCGCCGCGGCCACATTGTGGGCCGGTGCATTCGACTGCTGGCCCAGCGACTTCACATAGGCCACCAGCGCGTTGAGTTGCTCGTCGCTGATCTGTCCCTGAAACGTCGGCATGACCGGTTTGAAGCCGTTCACGATTTTCGCCGTCGGTTGCAGAATCGATTCGCGCAGATAGTTCTCGTCGGCTACCACGGTGCGGCCGTCTTCCAGCAGCACCGGCTTGTTGAACAAGGCCACCAGGTTTGGACCGCGGCCCTGGGTATCGGTCTTGTGGCAGGTCGCGCAGCCGAGTTCCGCAAACAGCTTTTCGCCCGTCACCGCCAGCGGTTGATTGCCGCCCCCGCCCATCCACGCCTCGTAATCCTTCGGCTCCATGACCACCACCGAGCCGACCATCCCCGAGTGCATCGTTCCGCAATACTCCGCGCAAAACAGGTGATAGGTTCCGGCCTTGGTGGGATGGAACCACGCCACCGTATAGCGCCCCGGCAGCACATCCTGCTTGATGCGGAACGCCGGCACATAAAAGCTGTGGATGACGTCCTGCGAAGTCATGATCATCTTGACGTCGCGGCCTACCGGCACGTGCAGCTCGTTGATCTCGCGCTGCCCTTCCATGTGCTCGAACTTCCACATCCACTGCTTGGCGACGGTATAGACCTCGGCCGAATTCTGCGGAGGCCGGCGTTCCTTGAAATAAAGGCTCGCGCCCCAAACGAAAAACACCATGAAGACGCAGAACGGGATCACGGACCAGGTAATTTCGAGCGCATGTGAACCATCAATCTGCTCGGCACGCACGCCGGCCTTCTTCCGGTAGCGCACGGCGAAGAAGATGACCATCGTGAAAATCAGGACGCTCATCAGCGCCGACACGACCAGCAAGAAGATGTACAGCGCATCGACGTTGTTGGCCATCGTCGAAGCGCGCGCCGGCCAAAGTGGCATGTTCTCAAACATAGTTAGTGAGCCCGTCCCGCTCCGCCGCTGAGCCGGACCGCGGCGGATCATCACAAAAATCAAAGTTCCCAGACCCAGCATGGTGGCCATCGCCAACAGGCGCATCACCCGCAGGATCGTCGCGCTGTACTTTCCCTGCTCCGGATCGTAGTGGTAGCAGTACAGCAACAACTCATCGACCAGGTTGCCGATCTTTCCTTGCCCGGCTTCGACCAGTCCCAGCCGCAGATCTTTCGGCGGATACTCCACGCCGTAGTAGTACTGCGCGATTTTGCCGTCGGGCGTCAGCACCATGATCGCGGTCGCATGCGCGAACTGTTTGGTCTTCTCGTCGTACTGATACTGGAAGCCAGCTGCCTTGGTCAGCGCATCGATCGCGTCCTGCTTGCCCACAAGGAAATGCCAGCCCTGCTCCGCACCCGCGCGCTTGTAGCGCTTCAGAAACTCAGCCTTCTTGGCGGCAGCCATCTCAGGTGTTTCGCTGGGATCGAAGCTCACCGTGATGACGTCGAACTCATTGCCCACATCGAACTTCATCATGCGTAGCGAATGTTCCAGACCGCTGAGCACTTCGCCGCACAGCATCGGGCAGTTGTAATACACGAGATTCAGGATCATCGGTTTCTTGCCGAAGTAATCGGCAAGGCGCACATTGCGGCCCAAATCATCGGTAAAGGCAAGATCGCCCGGAATGGGTTGATTCAGATTTTGCTGGATGCCGACATTCTTCAGTCCCGGCGGACGCACGTTCGCCGGCGGCGACATGATGCCCTGCGTCATACCCTGCCCAAAGGCGCACGCGGCAAGAAGCAGGATCGCCGTCATCGTTCGAATTATTTTGATGCTGCTCACTGCTGACCTTTCGTTGCTTTTGCTTTCTGCGGAGCCGCAGCCTTCGCATTCTGGCTTCCGGCCGCGTTGTCGCCGCTCGCCGCTCGCTCGGAGTCCGCTTGCGAAACCACCGGCAGGCCGCGTTGCGCGACCAGTTCCATCGCCCGGTCGATCGGAATTCGAACCACGCCGTTTTTCTGATCGACCCAGTCGTAACTTCCCAGGACTTGGTTCTCCTTTTTCAGCTCTTCCATGTACTGCGTCTGCTCGCTGTGCTCAAGCACCGGCTTCGGAAATGTCTGCTGCGCCTGGTCCAGAATCTGCCTGTAGTTCATGGTCTGCGGATCGACCCCGGTAGACGACCGCCATTGGATTCGCCGGCGGTTGATGTTTCCGATCTAGTTGTCGAGAAAGCGGTACATGCCGATCAGGATGAAATAGATCACCACTCCGAGGACCGCGACGCCGCCCATGAAGTAGAAGACGCCCTGCGGGCTCAGGTCCTCGTGCTCGTAGCCCGTATCCGGGGTTGTGTCCGCCGATCTTTTCGTCACTCATGCTCGGGCTCCAGCACTTCCTTGGCATACACGTCGTAAGCGGGCAGCAGCGGAATCGAACTCAGGTTGTGGCAGAAGTACGCCAGCCACAGTCCGCCCATGCCGAAAGGGATCAGCAGGTCGGCCCAGGTGACGTGGAAGGTTGCCGAGAAATTTGGCTCGACGAGCCAGAACAGATCCACATACCGCACGACAATCAGCCACACAGCTAGCCAAACCAGTTTCGTGATGTCGCGCTTGAATGGCCGCGACAGAAGCAGCGCAAACGGCACAGTAAACTGGAAAATCACCAGGAACAGCCCGACAAAGCCCCATCCGCCATTCAACCGCCGCAGGTACCAGGTAATTTCCTCGGGCAGGTTGCCGGCCCAGATGATCAGCCACTGCGAGAATGAGAAATATGCCCATACCATGACGAACGTCATCATGAACTTGCCATGGTCGTGCACGAAGGCTGGCCGCAGCAGCAGCGACATGGGCTTGTACTTGAACAGAATCCGCTCGATCACGATTGCGAAACACAATGCCGAGATCAATTCACCGGCGACGAATAGCAGCCCGTAGATGGTCGAGATCCAGCTCGGATCGAGCGACATGACCCAGTCGATCGCCGCAAACGAGATCGTGAACGCATACAGGATGATGCCCGGCCCGCTGATCACCTTGAAGCGCGTACTGTTGTCGCGCACCGGCGGCGAGTTCTGCTCCCTCGACCAGCGCGACAGCAGGTACGACAGCAGATTCCAGATGGCGAAGTAGAGAACGGCGCGCAGAACAAAGCCCGTGCCAGTTCAGGTAGCCCAGCTTCACGAACTGGTTCTTCGCCAGGTGCTCGCGGATGGTCGGATTCTCAATCGCTTCAAGCGGCATCGCCCACGGGTAGATATACCGCCATCCGAATGAACGCGATCGGAACGAAGAACGCCGCCATCAGCGGCACGGTACGCATGGCCGCGCCCAGCACGCGCCGGATCACCATGCCCCATCCACCGCCCGTCAGGTGGCGAATCATCAGGATCACCATCGATCCCAGGCAGATGCCCAGCCAGTCCATGAACGACACGAGGTAGCCGCGGAAAAAGACCTGCGGATTCGCGAAGCCCAGCGCGATCGCAATCACCGAACACAACCGCGCCAATCACGAGCGACCGCCGTCCGATCTGCTTGATGACCGGAGGCGCCGACAGGTCGAGGTTGGTCATGTGCGCGGTGCTCATTTCGACTTCCTCACTCGTCTGATCAGGCAGGCTTCACGCGCGGCAAAGTCGCGCCCGTCCCGGGATCCAGAAAAGCCGGAGGAGCCGCCGATGGATCGCATGCCCGGCCGCATCCGCCACCGTCGCGTGCTGGCTCAACTGCAGGGCCCGCACATACGCCACGATGCACCAGCGATCCATGCGGCGGAATTTGCGACGAATAGTCCGGCATGATGCCGAAGCCCTCGGTGATCACGCCGTAGATGTAGCCCACCGGCGCTTTCTCCAGCCGCTCAATGTGGAACGACGGCGGCTTGCGCGGGAACCCGCGCGACGGAATGTACCCGTTGCCGTCGCCCACGCGCGAATGGCAAGGCGCGCAATAGATGTTGTAGCGAACCTGCCCGCGTTCCAGATCCTCGCGCGTCACCGCGAACGGCATGTAGTCCCCGGGGTTGTTGCCGAGCTTGCCGGTATAGAAGTATGTGTCGGCGCGCAACTCTCCCCGCGCCACGGTGCCTTCCACGGGCGGACGCGCCGAGCGGTGATCCGCAAGAAATCACTTTTCGCGAGCGGGTTCTGGCGCGGCTGCACGTGCATATCAAGGCGGCATCCCGCGCAGCACGATCACCAGCGCGAGCGGCGCAATTTTGCGAAGGCGCGGCATCAGCTCGGCACCTCCGAAATCGAACGCGGCCCCAGGCTTTCCAGAAACTGGCGCGTACCTGTCGGGCTGTACTTGGGATCGGTCGAAAACACGATCAGGAAGAAACGGTCCTTGGTGGCCATCGCAAAGCGCGGCACGTTGAACACCGGGTGATACGGCATCGGCAGTCCGTTCAGCGCCAGCATGCCCAAGCACGGCGAAAATTCCGCCGAACAGAATCGTCATCTCGAAGGTGACGACGATGAACGACGGCCACGAGTGAAACGGCCGCCCGCCGACGTTCACCGGATAGTCGACGACCGCGATCCAGTACTGCATCAGGTAGCCCGGACAGGCCGCCGATGATGGCCCCGATCAGCGTCACCAGAGGCACGCGGTTCTTGTGAAATCCAATCGCCTCCGCCAGTTCTTCGACCGGGAACGGGCTGTAGGCGTCGATCTTTCTGTAGCCCGCTTCGTGAGTCTTGCGCGCCGCCGCCACCAGGTCGCTCGCCGAATCAAATTCCGCCATGATGCCGTAGATGCGGGTGGTTTTCATTCGGGCTTCACCTCCGCCTCCGGCAACAGCGTCCGCATCTCAAAGATCGAGATCATGGGCAGGATGCGCACGAACAGGAACATGGCCGCCAGGAACATGCCGATCGTCCCGATGTAGGTCATCCAGTCCCAGCGCGTCGGGTAGTACATGCCCCACGACGAATTCAGGAAGTCGCGGTGCAGGCTCATCACGACGATGACGAACCGCTCCAGCCACATGCCGACCAGGATCACCATCGATACGAAGAACAGCGCCACCGTATTCGTGCGCAGCTTGCGAATCCACAGCACCTGCGGAATTCCGATGTTGCAGAGCAGCAACAGAAAGTAGAAAAATGCGTACGGACCGTGCAGGCGGTTCCACAGCAGGAAAGAGTCGTTCCGGTTCCCGCTGTACCAGCCCATGAAGGCTTCAATCCCGTACCCGTAGGCCACGATCCATCCCGGTCGCCAGCATGACCTTCGCGGAATTCTGCAGGTGGCGGTCGGTGATGAAATCTTCGCAGGCCATACAGCTTGCGAATCGGAATCGCCAGCATCAGCACCATGGCGAAGCCGGAGTAAATCGCGCCCGCCACGAAGTAGGGCGGGAAGATGGTCGTGTGCCAGCCGGGCACGATCGCGATCGCAAAGTCGAAGCTGACCACCGTGTGCACCGAGAGCACCAGCGGCGTCGCCAGCCCGGCGAGCAGCAGGTACATGCGTTTCGTAGCGATGCCAGTGCCGCGCCGATCCGCGCCAGCCCATCGCCAGCGTGCCGTAGATCATCTGCGCCCAGCGATTCTCGGAGCGGTCGCGCAAAGTGGCCAGGTCGGGAATCAGTCCCACGAACCAGAACAGCAGCGAGATCGTGAAATAAGTCGAGACCGCGAACACATCCCACAGCAGCGGGCTGCGGAACTGCGGCCAGTAGTTCATGGTGTTCGGATACGGGAACAGCCAGTACGCCAGCCACGGACGCCCGGTGTGGATCAGCGGAAATATTCCGGCAGCACGCCACCGCGAACAGCGTCATGGCTTCGGCAAACCGGTTGATGGAGTTGCGCCACGATTGCCGCAACAACAGCAGAATGGCCGAGATCAGCGTGCCGGCGTGGCCGATGCCGATCCACCACACGAAATTGACGATCGCGAAGCCCCAGCCGATGGGGATGTTGATGCCCCAGATCCCGGTGCCCTTCACCACCAGGTAGCCGATGGCGAACAGCATCATCATCGTGAGCATGAACGCGACGCCGAAGCCGACGAACCATCCCGTCGACGTGGGCCGGTTCAGCACGATGGTGCTGATCTTGTCGGTCACCGTGCCGAACGTGTACCCAGGCTCGATGACCGGGGCCTGCTTGTTCGCGACCGTGACTTCGTCCATTCGCTCTGCCATGACTTGACTTCGCTCCGCTTAGCGCTTCCAGCTCGGGGTTCGGGTTGCGAACCTCGGCCAGGTACGTCGTCCGAGGCCGCGTGTTCAGATCCGCCAGCAACCCGTAATTGCGATCCTGCGCCTTCAACTTGGCGACCCGGCTCTCCGGATCATTGATGTTGCCGAAAATAATCGCGCCCGCCGGGCACGACTGCTGGCACGCCGTCTGCAGCGAATTGTCGTCCTTGATTTTCTCGTCGGCGCGCTCGGCATCGATGCGCCGCTCCGTGATGCGCTGGATGCAGTACGTACACTTCTCCATCACGCCGCGGCTGCGCACCGTGACGTCGGGATTGCGCATCATCTTGTACTGCTCTTTCTCCCAGTCCTGGAATAGCAGGAAGTTGAACCGCCGCACTTTGTACGGACAGTTGTTCGAGCAATAGCGCGTGCCCACGCAGCGGTTGTAGACCATGTCGTTCAGGCCTTCGGTGCTGTGCACGGTCGCGCCCACCGGGCAAACCAGTTCGCACGGAGCGTTCTCGCACTGCATGCACGGGACGGGCTGGAAGTACGCGTTGGGATGATCGCGATCGCCCTGGTAGTAGGCGTCCACGCGGATCCAGTGCATGTGCCGCCCGCGAACCACCTGCTCTTTGCCGACCACGGCGATGTTATTTTCCGCCTGGCAGGCGATGATGCAGTTGTTGCAGCCCACGCACGAATTCAGATCGATCGCCATGCCCCAGGCATAGTCCTGCTTGGAGTAGTCGACGTTGGGATACAGCGTCAGTTCCCGCGGTGGCTGGTCTTCCTGCGCGAACTTCGGCTCCTTGCGATATTCCTCGAGACTCGTTTCGCGAACCAGCGGACGGCTGTCGCCGTTGGGCGTGTCCATCGTCTGGTAGCCCTGCGTGGAAGCGAGCTTGTAGGTGTCCCCGGTCTTGGTGAGCTTGCCGCCAGTCGCGATCCACGGCGCCGTCGTGGTTCGCAGCGGATAGACATCGAATCCCGCGCCCGTTCCCGCGACGCCCGCGCGCTTGCGGCCGTAGCCGAGAAACACCGTGACCGAATGATCGGGATGTCCCGCCTGGATCCACACCGGCAAGTTCGCCTTGCGCCCGTTCAACTCGAGCGTGACCACGTCTTCGGTCTTCAAGCCCTCGCGCTCAGCCATCTTCGGGACCGACCAGCAAAGCGTTGTCCCAGGTGAGCTTGGTCATCGGCTTCGGCAGTTCCTGCAGCCAGCCGTTGTTGGCGAATTGCCCGTCGTAGATG
Organism: uncultured Acidobacteriota bacterium; assembly: GCA_963745435.1. GTDB lineage: Bacteria > Acidobacteriota > Terriglobia > Terriglobales > Acidobacteriaceae > Gp1-AA133. The sequence continues at coordinate 295,229 of CAVUXK010000025.1, forward strand.
GAGGGATCGCGGCGGAAATTGACTTCGAGAGAATTCGGGTCGGCTGTCAGTCGCTGAAGGAGGAGGCGCGCCCTTCGCGGAGACAGATTTCGGTGCGTAGGTCGTGCCTTCGACCCAGCCGTCATGCAGCGACTTGCGCCAGAAGTCTTCGAAGTCCGCGCCAGAATGCTGTTTCTGCCAATAGGCGCGCACCAGATCGTAGCCGGTCACATCGGAAATTCCCGACAGGGCGGACACCAACTCTTGCGCGCTCTTGCCTGCGTACAGCGGCGCAATCAGCGGCTGCACAATGCTGACGGTTCCGTCGTACGCGCGCGCATCGCTCCACGATTCGAGCGAGTGCGCTTCATTCACATGCCAGTGGCAATACTCGGAGGTCTCGTTCTGATAGAGCCCGTGATGAATGCGCAGCGAGATATTGGAACTCTTCAGCGCATCGGCGAAGCCCAGATCAGCGGGCGCGTCATAAACCGGATTGCCGCCCATGATGACCAGCAGATCGACCTTGCCCGCGCGCATGTCGGCGACGAGGTCGCGCAGGGATTCGGTCTGATTGACGGGGTTGGCATCGACGGGATCGGTGTAGAAAACGGTGTTGCCGACGTTGCCGAGCGCCGCGTTCATGGCATGAGCGAGAGCATGAACGGCGGGAGACTGATGATCGCCAGCGAATGACGACGCTGGAGCCCTTGTGTGCGATCTAGGTCAGAGGCAACTTTGCCGATAAGCTTCGTGCTGCTCGAGTATCGTCTTCACGAGCGTCCTGAAGCAGTCGCCCTGCGTCTGCCATGACAGTCTCCAAGCGACCGCGTGCAACTCCATCGATATCGCTCGCCTCACCGGCAGCCGATGATCCGCCTTCGCCCCCGTCGAAGTGGCGGTGTGCTCTCAATCGCATAAAACCGGCTCATCTTCCCATCGGGATTGCGCCGGCTGGCAAAATCGCGGATGTAGCGCGTGTTCCCTGGGTATCCGGCGTAGAGGAAGTCCGCGTCCAGCGAGACAATGACGTCCGCTTTCGTGAAGTCGTAGCGCGTCTCCACCGGCTGCCCGAACGCAAGCTTCGCGCCTTCAAGCACGTTGTCGCGGTTCACCGGCTCGTACACGTGCCACTTGGCCTGCGGATAAATCTTCAGGAACGCGCGCAGCTGATCGGCCAGCGACGGCGAGGAAATCGTCTGGGTCAGAATGCGGATCCCGGCGCCGCCAATATTCTTCTGCACCATCAGCGGGCCCTTGGTCTCGCGCACAAACGCCGACCAGGAATTCACGTCCCCATTCTGCGTGATGGTCTGCGAGCGGTCAGGATCGTACATGCCGAGCAGCGCCGCCTGCGTGAAAATGTCGGTCCCGCCCAGGCTCGCCGGATGCTTGTCGTTGCCTTCAATCTTCGTCGGCCGCCCCATGTGGCTTTCCACCAGCACGGGACTCGCATATCCGCTCAGCGTCACCGCGGTCGCATAGAACTTTGGCCGCCCCGGAATGATGTCCTCGGGTTGTTTCACGTAAGGCACGATCGGCTCGAGCGGCAGCTTGGTGCAGCCCGTCATGCCGGCCATCGCCAGCGACGCCCCCATCAACTGCAGGAATCCGCGCCGCGATACCGACTCCACCCACTCCGAAGCTCCCTTCGGAAATTCGCGGTGCAGCATCTCCTGAAATTCCGGGGTGCCCGCCAGTTCTTCCAGGCTGCGCCAGTATTCCGGCCCAGTCGTCTGCTTGATCTGCGCTTCTACGGTCGCGCGATCCAGCTTCTTGCTCGGGCAAACATCCTCGCGTTTCGCGCTTGGTTTTCTGTGCGTCTTCCATCTTGATGTCCGGCGGCGTCCGAGCCGCCTTCAAACTCCCAAATCCTTATCGGTGACAGGTGCTGCAGCTGGTAATGTCCTGCACGGTGCGCAGCTTGTACTTCGCGACCAGCGCGCTGCCCAGCGCTTCCTGCTCGGTATAGCTCTGGCCGTCAAATGCCACTGGCCGCGCCGACGACGGCTCCTGGTAGCGCATGTTGAACACCTGGTCGCGCGGCCGCAGATATTTCTGCGGCGCCCGGTGACATTCGAGACACCACTCCATCTGCAACGACGCGTACTGGTACATCAGCGGCATCTGGTCGACGGGACCGTGGCAAGTGTTGCAGCCGACGCCTTTATTGATGTGAATGCTGTGATTGAAATATACGAAGTCGGGAAGCTGGTTGACCCGCGTCCACTGCAGCGAGTCGCCGCTCCGGTAGCTGGCGCGCACCGGCTCCAGCATTTTGGCGTTGGTCCAGATCTGCGAGTGGCAGTTCATGCAGGTCTTGGTGGGCGGAATCCCGGCAAAACTCGAGACTTCCACCGACGTGTGACAGTAGCGGCAATCAATGCCAAGCCCCGTCACATGGTGCTGGTGACTGAACGGCACCGGCTGCGGCTTCACCACGCCCGCGTACGTGACATACGGCGAACGCTGGATCTGCATCAGCGCCCAGCCAATGCCGACGACGATGAACACGGCGCCGTAAATCGTCCCCCGGGAGAATGTGTTCGCGCTGCGATGAAAAATCTGCATTGATGGATCTAGGCCAGCTGGCAAAAAAGACGGACGTTTCGCCCGCTGGAGTCAAGACTACGTGGTACAGAGTGATGTGATGGCGCTCACGGAAACTGGTGATTATAGCAGTTGCCTCGGGTTTGTAATCCGGTCGAAGCCGCTTCTTGCGAAAAAATTTTGGAGAGTTGATTGCCGCGCAAAACCACGTTTCGTTTTTCAACAGCAACGAGAACGGAGACGGCACGGGAGGGCCGATCTCCGCGCTTCCCAGCGAGGCTCGTCCCTAACGCAGATTCATTACCATGAGTTTGGGTTCGGTCATTTCTTCGATCGCGTACCGTAAACCTTCGCGGCCGATTCCGGAATCCTTGACACCGCCGTACGGCATGTGGTCGATACGGAACGTTGGCACATCTCCGGCCAGCAGTCCGCCCACCTCGAGTTCTTCAAACGCCTGGAACATCAGCTTGGCATCGCGCGTGAAGATGCCCGCCTGCAAGCCGTAGGGGGAACTGTTAATCAGCCGGATGGCCTCGTCGAATTCGACGTAGGGCTCGACCGTAACCACGGGCGCAAAAATTTCCTGGCAGTTTACCTTCATGTCGGGCCGTGTGCCCGTGAGCACCGTCGGCTCCAGCAAAGAGCCTTTGCGGCCACCCCCGCACAATAGGCGAGCGCCGCCGCGCACCGCTTCCTGGACCCATTCCGCTGCCCGGATCGCATCGCTTTCGCGAATCAGCGGACCCACATCGGTCGTTTCATCCAGAGGATCGCCGCAACGCAATTCCTTCACGCCCGCCAGAAACAAGTCGACGAACTTCCCATACGCTGACTGCTGCACCAATATCCGCTGAACCGAGATACATGTTTGTCCGGCGTACCCGAAACTCCCCGCCACGCATCTGCCGGCGGCATAGTCGAGGTCGGCGTCGCCATGAATAATGACGCCCGCATTGCCGCCCAGTTCGAGGATCACTTTTTTCTTGCCCGAGTTCTTCTTGATCTGCCACCCGACCGCGGCGCTGCCCGTAAAACTGATCAGCTTGATGCGGTCGTCGGTGACCAGCACGCTCGCGTCCTCATTCGAGAGCGGCAACACGTTGAGCCCGCCATCCGGCCAGCCAGTCTGTTGCACAACCTCAGCCATCAGCAGCGACGAGAGCGGCGTCTGCGGTGCTGGCTTCAACACCATGGGGCATCCTGCCGCGATAGCCGGCGCGACTTTGTGCGCTACAAGATTCAGCGGAAAATTGAACGGCGTGATGCCAGCGATGGGTCCGAGCGGAAAGCGCTTCACGATTCCCCAGCGCCCGGCGGTGTACTCCTGCCAGTCGAGCGGAAGATACTCGCCGTAAATGCGGGTGCTCTCCTCCGCCGCCACCGTGAAGGTGAAAATCGCGCGCTCCACTTCGGTGCGCGCCGCCTTGATGGGCTTGCCCGCTTCCTGGCACAGGGTTTGGGCGAATTCTTCTTTTCTTTTGCTGATTCCCTCAGCGACCTGGCGCAGAACGCGTTGCCGCTCGAAAGCAGGTAGACGGCGGGTGGTGCCGAAGGCTTTTACCGCAGCGGCAATGGCGGCTTCCGCATGCACACGCCGGCCCTGAAACACTCGGCCCACGACCGCACCGTCGTAAGGAGATTTCACCTCAACGGTGTCGCCATCCTCAATCCATTTCCCATCGACCAAAAATCCGTGGGTCGCAATATCCGCGAGGGTCATCTGTGCCATGGGACGATTGTGGACCTCCACCCCGGAGCGCTGCGATTTTCGATTATAGGCTCACGTCCAGCGTCTTGGCGCGCGACTCCACGATAATATTCTGTGCGATGCCGAACGTCTCAACCACGATCCTCGAACTCGCCGAAGCGCTGCGAGCGCGCAAGCTCTCTCCGGTCGAACTCACCCGCGCATGCTTGCAGAAGATCGAAGAACTGAATCCGGTGTTGAATGCTTTCATCACGGTGACCGCCGATCAGGCGCTCGCCCAGGCCCGCACCGCCGAGGCAGAAATCGCGCGAGGCGACTGGCGCGGACCGCTGCACGGCATTCCCATCGGCTTGAAAGACCTGATCGATACGGCAGGAATTCCGACGACGGCCGCGAGCGAGCTTTATAAGAATCGCATCCCGACGCAAAGCGCCGAGGTCGTGCAGAGACTCGAGCGCGCCGGAGCAATCTTTCTCGGCAAGCAGAACCTGCACGAGTTCGCCTACGGCGGCAGTTCGATGATCAGTTGCTTCGGCGAAGTCCACAACCCTTGGAATCCTGAATTCATCGCGGGAGGTTCTTCCGGAGGGTCCGCAGCCGCAGTCGCCGCGGGGCTAGGCTACGCAGCCATCGGCACCGACACCGCAGGCTCCATCCGCGAACCGGCGGCACTTTGCGGCGTCGTAGGACTGAAGCCCACCTACGGACTCGTAAGCGCGCAGGGCGTGATTCCGTTGTCAGAATCGCTCGACCACGTTGGCCCGATCGCCGCCACTGTGGCCGATGCCACCGTCGTATTCCGCGCCCTCGCCGAGGGCCAAGGCGTTCCATCCGCAAATTTTCTGGAGCGATTGGTCGCAGAACCCGCCGCCAACTCCGCGTAGGAGTTCCTCGAGCTTTTTTCTTCGACGACCTACATCCTGAAGTCGCCAAGGCGGTCGAGGTAGCGCTCGACAAGCATGAAGCCGGTCGCCTCCGAGATCCGCGACATCATCCTCACCCCCGACAACGATCGCACCGTGCAGGCCGCCGAGTCCTACGCCTTCCACGCCGAAGCCGCCGCGAAGACGCCCGAACTCTATCAGCCCGAAACTCTCCGCCGCATCAAAACAGGCGAGCACATTTCCAAGGAGGACTACCGGAAGCAGCACGCGGTTCTCGATGCAGATGCGCGCGGATATTCACCGCGTCTTCGAGTCGGTCGACGTCATCGTCACGCCCACCACTCCCATCCCCGCGCCGAAGATTGCAGACTTGAAACAAAAGCCCGAACTGCTGCGGCCGCACGAACTGCTGCTGCTCGAGAAACACGCGTCCCTTCAACGTGTGGGGCGTGCCGACCATCTCCATCCCCTGCGGGCTCACCAGCGACGGCCTTCCGATCGGCCTGCAGATCGCCGCCGCTCCGCAGCGAGAGGATCTCCTCCTGCAGTTTGCCTACGCCTGCGAACAAGTCCTTGGCTGGAAAGAAAAGATGCGCGGCGGCCCGCGCATCCATTCGTAAAGCTCCACCTGGCGTTCGTACCTAGTTCACGGTCCGCACATCGTCCGGCAGCATCAGCACGAACGTACAGCCCCCGGCTTCCTGCGTGCACGAAAGCGTACCCCGGCGCAGAATCTTTGCCGGCGTCTCGTCAGGGAAATTGATGCTGTATTTCAAATGTTGCAACGCGCCTTCCAGCACCCGCAGTTTTTCTTCCCCGCTGATGAACTTCACCTTGTCGACAGCCGCCCCGTTACTGTTCGTGCCAAGTAGCACCCAGAACTCAGCACCGCCCGTAGCCGGCGGCTTTTCGTTCAGCTTCGTGGTCCGCATCTGCTGCAGTTCGTCATGATATTTCTTAACCACCGGATCGACCTTGTCTTCTCCGCCCAGCAGGCCGCCGAGTCGTCCGCGCGTCTCAGGAATCGGGCGCAGCCCGCTCAACGCCAGCGCGTACGTGCGGATCGCCTTCTCCTTGTCGCCCTGCTTCTCGTAGATCTGCCCCAGGTGATCGCCCACTTCCCCGTGATGCCCCAGGCTCCATGCCGCCGAAACATACTTCTCCGCTTTCGTCAGATTGCCCTCGGCGTAATAAACCCAGCCCAGCGTGTCCCAATACGCAATCAGCGAAGGCACCAGCGCGAGGTCCCGCTGGTTCAGCTGATCGAGCGATAGATTGCGCAATCCCGCCGCCGTCGAAGCCACCGCCGACTCCGCATACTGTTGCGCCTTGTCGAGATGCGTATTCTTCAGCGACAGTTGATACGCGATGTTGTTCCACACCAGCGGCGACGCCGAAATATCCACCGCATGATCGAACGCCGCCAGCGCCTTGTCATCCTGCCCAAGATTCAGATACGCATCGCCCAGGCTGACCTGCAGCCCGGCATCATCCGGAGTAAGCGAAGCCGCTTTCTCTAGCTCAGGAGCGGCCAGGTCATACTTGTGCCACTCGGCATACATCGCGCCCAGATTCGCGTGCGCGAATTTGTCCAGCGGATTGTTTTCGAGCTGCTTGTGGAACGCATTGGCCGCGTCGTCGTACTTGCGGTCCTGCCAGTACGCCCGCCCCAGGTTGTTGTAGGCAAACTCGTCGTAGGGATTCACTTCGAGCGCCTTCTGGAACGAGGCCACCGCTTCCGGACTTTGCCGCATCGAGAGATAGCAAAGGCCAAGATTGTTCCAGGCGTATTTGTTTTTGGGCTCGACCTCGACCGCGCGCTTCAGCAACTGAATCGCTAGCGGGAAATTCCCGCTCTGCATCGCGGTGCGCGCACTTTCGTTCAGGTCGTCGGCCTTCATATCCGCAGGCGGCGCTAGCGATCCGGCCGCGCTGTTCTCCACGGCTAGATGCTGGCCAAGATCGGAAAGCACGGCGCGCCGGAACGACAAGTATTCGCTCGCGCGTGTCGCCGGCAGTTCCCGTTCGCGCATCAGCATCCGCCGTTCCGCAGTAAAGACCGTGCCGTCGAGTTTGTAGCTGGCCGAGTACTCGCCGTAGTCCCGCTTCAACGCAAACGGCAGAGGCGCATGTCCGCTGTACTTCGCTGGCAGCGTCAGCTTGATGCGATAGGTGAATTCCCCCGGAGGCCCAAACTTGATCGGCTCCGCATCGGAGCCGGTATCGTCCTCGTCGGCATCGGCCAGCGTGAACTGCGACAGCGGCAAATCGATGTCCGATTTCTTTTTCGACCAGTCCAGGAAATTCGCCTTCGACACGTCGTAGGAAAACTGAAACGGTTCCTTGGTCGCCGCTGGATCGCCGACTTTCAGGTTCGTAATATCGCCATCCAGACCGCCCATCGAGTTGATGTTCTCCACCAACCGCTCCCACTGCGCGCTGGGCACGCGGCGGAAGATGATGCGCATCAGCAATTCCGTGTCGCCGCGCACCACATAGCTCACCTTCGCGTTCAGCTTGCCCAGTTCATTGATGGAGCCATCAATGGTCTGCACCTGCGTATTCGCCATCGGCGGATCAGCCGGAGTCTCTTCCAGGTGCGCCGCCCCGTTCACCGGAACCACCAGCCCCTGCTTCTTGCGGATGTTGAACGACAGTAACCGGAACGGCGCGACCTCGGTGGTCGTGTCCATCCAGACTTCTTCCTTGCCCATCGGCAAGAGCGTGATGACGTGATCGAACTGCGAGGGCGACGGAATGTCCGGATCGAGTTTGCGGCTGGAATTGATTAGCACTGACGAGGCGTGCATCCCTTCGGCTTCGAGCAGCGACGAGAGCAGGGTGTGCTTGTCTTTGCAGTCGCCATACTGGTTATGCAGCACGTCCGATGCGGCATGCGGCTGATACCGCCCCAGCCCCAACGACAGGCTCACGTACCGGAAGTTTTTGGCGACGTAGTCGTAGAGCGCTTCGACTTTGTCGAGGTCCGTACCCGCACCCTTGGTCAGTTCTTCTGCTTTGGCGCGAATGTCAGCGGTCGGCTGGCGCCGGTCGTGATCAAGTCCGGCATACCATTTCCCGACTTCTTCCCATGATCCGAACGTCGTTAACTGCACCGCGGGAACTTCGTCTTCCGGCTTTTTCTTCTTCCTCTTCTTCTTGTCCTTGTCCTTATCTTTGTCCTTGTCGTCGTCCTCGCGCTCCAGGTGCGAACTACTCCAGCGATAGATGCGCCGCCCGTTTTCCTCGGTGACCTTCGGCTCGAACTCAGGCTTGTTCTTCAGCTTGATGGTGCGTTCTTTGGGAATATTGACTTCGAGCTGTTCATCGAGCGTGATGTTGTTTTTGTCGAAGTCGTACTCGGTCCAGAACTGGTTGGGCGCCAGCGGCGTGTGGATGATGGTCGCGATGTCGTATTCCAGCACTTCTCCCGGACGCAGCCCCGGCACCGTGATGTGTTTTTGCCGGTAGTCGGTGTAGACGGGTGCCTCGCGGGCCACGGGCGCGCTCAGGTCCTGCACCGCATCGGCTGGAGCCGTGACCACAGTACCGTCTTTTTTCAACACGCGAACGTAAGGAATCTCGACCCGCTCATTCGCCGAACTGTACCCGATGACCACCTGCCCCCACTGCTCGACGCCAGCTTCACTCTGCACGCGCACGCGCGCGATGGTTTCCTTCCGCCCCGTGCCGTCGCTTTCAAAGCGAAACAGCGTGCGCACCTGCTCGATAACGAAACCTTCCTGCGAATAATCCTTCTTATCTTTGTTCTGATCGCCGGCCTTCGCATTCTCGTCGGCAGGTTTCGCCTCCTTCTCGGTGCCAGCCGGCCTTGGGGCTTTCTCCTGCGCGGGCGTTTGCGCGACGCCTCTGGCGGCTGTCTTTGTTGGTGTTTGTTGGGCGGCCAGTGCGTAAATCAGGCTGGAGAGAAGGAAGACGGGAACTGCTAAACGGCGCATAGATTAGGTCCTTGGGCGTTTGTACCGTATGCGGGGGGCAGGCGCAAGGGGGAGCGGCGAATGGCCTTGGTATCTATAGTAATCCAAGGAACCTGCACCCAACTGGCGTTTCGCGAAGCTATCATGCTTATCGTCGGAGGTGGTTTCCTTGGTAGTGCATGAGTAGAATATGCGCCCCGTCGAGAAAACATCCCGCAACCGAGTCCGCCCCGTTGAAACAGAGACTCAAACTGGTCGCAGGTGGCCTGGTGCTGATCGTGGCCGGCGCTGTAAAGATTTCAAGGGGCGTCCAAGTCTCAACCCACTGGACAGGCCAGCCACTGTTTTCCTGGGGACTGGTTACCGGCGGTGCCGTCTGTATTCTTCTTTCTTTGATTCCGATGTCGTGGATCAGGAGAGCTGCCGAGGATACGCGCGCGAGGAATCGATTCCATCATTAAAACCAATTTGTCTGGAACATATACCGCCAATCGCCATCGCCATTTCCTCTTCAAACGAATGTTTACTCCACCTGTTCCATCGCGTGACAGACCAATCCCTCGATGGCCGCGACAGGTTACTGTATTGAAACGTCCTTGCCTGGGACGCACGCAAAAACTCTGCTGGTGAAACTTACCGGTCGCTGCCGGGTTCACCGTCCGAGCATCCATTCGCGGGCCTCGCCCGCTCAATTCACTTGGAGGATTCCAACGATGACGAAGAAATTCCTCAGCATTCTTCCCGCCGCTGCTTTGGTGTTGAGCCTTGCCATGCCCGCAGCCGCCGCCACCCCGAAAGCCGCCGGTGCGCCCGCCGCAACCGCCCCCGCAAAAGCAGCGTCCGTCGCGCCTGCGCCGCCTGAGAAACATCCGCAGATTCGCGCTGCCATCGAATCGCTACGCAACTCGAAGCAACACCTGGAACACGCCGCCCACGACTTCGGCGGGCACCGCGTCGAAGCGATCAAAGCCATCGACGAAGCAATCCACCAACTGGAAATCTGCCTGCAATACGACAAAGACTGAGCAAACGGATCAAGGCCGTCAGTAGTAGTGCGTCACAGCTAGTCGAGCAAGCGCTCCGACTATGCGCAAAGACCGACAAACGACGCTGACGGCCAAAGTTCCGCCCTTCTGACCTGTCACCTACAATCTGCGTGCTGCCACCAACCGCACGTCCTGGCAAGCGTGTTTTCCTGACACCCGAGACCTGAGACCTGACACCTAAGGCCCAAAGCCCAACACCTATCACCTAAGACCTGTCGTTTATCATGGTCCCGTGCCAACCCGGGCTCCCGCAAAATCAGCAATCAAAATCCTCCAGGCGGAACACTTCGAGAAACATCCCTGGCTGATTCACGGCTTCTCCACCCGCGAGGGCGGATACTCTCGCGTCTACGGAGGCCACGCGCTCAACCTGGGCTTTACGAAGGCCGATTCTCGGGCAGCCGTCGAGCGCAATCGCAAAACGTTCCTCGCTAGCCTCGGAGCCAATGGCCGGCATGCGTGGCCGCTCGTCACGCTGCGCCAGGTTCATTCCGACATCATTCATCAGATCACCTATCCCCCCCCTGCCCCGCTGGTCGGCGACGGAATGGTCACGAACACACCCGGCATCGTGCTGGCCATTCAAACCGCCGATTGCCTGCCGGTCCTATTGGTCGATCAAAAGAAGCGAGCGGTCGGAGTCTTTCATGCCGGCTGGCGCGGCACCGTGAAGCGCATTGTCGAGAAGGGCGTGGGCGTGATGCGGCTTCATTTCAACAGTCGCCCCGCCGATCTCGAAGCCGCCATCGGCCCAGGTGTGCACAACTGCTGCTACACCGTGGGAGAAGAAGTCCGCGACCAGTTCACATCGCAATTCGCGTACGGTGACCGACTCTTTCACGAAGTCAAGGAGTCTGACCCGGTCCGCGAAAAATATCCCATGCTGTTTCTGACGGCGCGCGCCCCGGGCCACAGCGACCTGCCCGTGAATATCTTCCTCGATCTGGTGGACGCGAACCGCCGCCAGTTGCTGGATGCCGGCGTGTCAGCCCGTCGCATCAAAACGATCCCGTTCTGCTCGGCATGCAACACGGACTTGCTATTCTCCCATCGCACAGAAAAGGGAAACACCGGCCGCATGATGGGGGTGGCTGCCATCCGGCAACATCCTGCCCGCGGAGGAAAGAGATGAAGCGAATTCGATGCACGGCCCTGCTGGTCGTCGCGCTGGTGTTACCGCAATTTCTCTTCGGCGCAGACCGTGGTCCGGCCGCGCAGACCGCCGCGCTTTTCGCCTCGATTCTTCCCTCGACGCCGGGCGCCGCCGTCGAAGTCATCCGGAACGGACAGATCGTTTTTCAGCACGGCTATGGCGTCACCGACTTGCGCACGCCCCATCCCATAGACGAGCACACCAACTTCCGCCTCGCCTCGCTCACCAAGCAGTTCACCGCGATGGCCATCATGCTGCTCGTGCACGACGGCAAGTTGCGCTACGACGAATCTCTAACCGAAGTCTTTCCGGACTTTCCCGCGTACGGAAAAACCGTCACCATCCGCGAAATCCTGAATCACACCTCGGGCCTCCTCGACTACGAAGACCTCATGGGGAAGCAATACGGCAGCACGCCCGACGACCAGATCCCACAGATCAGCGACGCCGGCGTGCTCGCGCTCATGGAGAAGGCTTCCACCACTCAGTTTCCCCCGGGCAGCAAGTGGCAGTACAGCAACTCGGGATACTGCGTGCTCGCCATGGTCATCGAAAAGATTTCGGGCAAGAGTTACGGCGAGTTCCTCAAAGAGCGCATCTTCGTCCCGCTGAAGATGTCGAACACGCTGGCGTACGAGAAAGGCAAGAACGAAATCCCGAACCGCGCCTACGGCCATACTCCAGATGGCACTACCTTCCGCGAGACCGACCAGAGTTCAACCTCAGCCACGCTCGGCGATGGCGGAGTCTACACTTCGCTAGCGGATCTCGCGAAATGGGATGCAGCCCTCGCCGGCCACACGCTGCTGAGCGAAGCCGAAATGCGCCCGGCTCTCACCCCAGTTCATCCCTCGGCCAGCCCCGCGCAGGAGAACGGCCATGCCGTCAGTTACGGCTTCGGATGGTTCCTCGAGTCCTACCACGACCAGCAACGCATGTGGCATTACGGCGAAACTATCGGCTTCCGCACATCCATCCAGCGCTTTCCGAAAGACCACCTCACCGTAATCGTGCTCTGTAATCGCACTGACTTGAGCGCAATCGATCTGGCTCTGAAGACGGCGGATATTTATTTGAAGGCAGGTGACAGGTGACAGGTCTCAGGTCTCAGGTTTCAGGTGTTAGGTGTTGGGTCTTCGGCCTTCGGAGTTTTCCGTCGGTAAGCAGTGTCGAAGGTCAATCGAGCGAAGTAGGCGCATTGAAACCAGAGCAGAACAAAAAAGGGGCGCCTGGCACCTAAGACCTGACACCTGCGATCGACTATTTCCCCAGAGCTAAGTTATTGAAAACTCGTCCAGCGCCTTTTCACGCCCATAAAGGCCCCGCAACCATCGCGCAGAATGCCTGTTAATCGCGTTCCTGGGCCCGTAGAGCGCAAGCGGACGCCCCGGGGATGCCTGAGGTCATCCCGTCGGCCAACTGTGCAGCCTTAGGGCTTCGTATGCGAAATGTTATCTTAAAGTTAACACAATCCCGACGTCGCCTTTCCAGGTCACCGGAAAGTCGACACATGATGATTGCCCGCCCCGAGCACGGCAACGAAACTTGGAAGGACTCCAACGACCAAGACCAAGGACCAACGACCGCCTTCAGAACTGCTGCCCCTGCGCTTTCGCCAGAAAACTCATCAGCAGCGCCATCTTCTTCGCGGCGGCTGTGACGTCCTGTAGAAATCGCGGACTGCACACTTGCGTGTCCGAGAAGCGCACGCTCACTACGAAGTCCTGTCGTTTCAGGTCTTCGATCAGTGGATGGTTCTCCGTATACCCGCGCGGCGCGCGCGTCAGGCTCGCGCCTTCCAGCGTCCAGCCGCGCTTCGCCTTCTTCCATTCGTCGGCCTTCCATGCAATCGCGTCGCGAATCTTCGCGAGCGACCGGCGGTCGGGCTGCCAGGTGCCTCCGTACAATGCGCTTTCCCCGGGTTCGAGTTGCAGGTAATAGCCGACGGAGCGCACATCTTCGTCGCGGCCGGCATGCGGAAAGGTCATTCCCACCCACGTCTTATACGGACGTCGGTCGGGCGAGAAGCGCAGGTCCCGGTAGACGCGCTGCAGTGATCCGCCCATCGGCTTGGGGTTGACCACGATCCACGGGCTGATTTCTTTCATGCGGAAGCTGAAGTCGAGCACGAAGCGCAGGCCGGGTTGCCGCGCAACTTCTTCATAGCGCTCGCGATTCTTCAGAAACCACGTGCGGCGGTTGTTGCGTTTGATCTGTTGCAGAAACAAAAACAGTTCTGGACTGAAGTAGGCCTTACCCATGATTCACCGATAAGAGACTGCTGGAAAAGAGAAAGGCGCGCCAGAAGCGCGCCCCGAAGACGTTCGCCGAGGCTACTGCGCGGGAGTGGGTGGGGCGGGAGGAGCGACTGCTGCCGCCTGTGCGCCTTCTCCGTGATTCACCAAGTCCTTCAACTCCTTGCTGGGCTTGAAGAAAGGAATCTTTTTCGCGGGAACTTCGACCCGGTCGCCGGTCTTCGGGTTGCGTCCCACGCGCGGCTTGCGCTGCCGCGTGCGAAAGCTGCCGAAGCCCCGGATCTCGATCTTGTCGCCCACGCGCAGCGAGCGCACGATGCTGTCAAAGATCGTCTCTACAATGACTTCGCTGTCTTTCCGCGTGAGTTCGGCCAGACGCGAGACCTCGTCAATCAGATCCGCTTTTGTCATACGCCTCTAGGCTCCGTGATGAATTTTTGCGTGGGGCCGCTCGACCAAGCGACCTGGCCCTCTGCCGGGGCCTACATAACTCTCTCAGATTCAGAGACTTCGCGCAAGTTCCGCGTAAAACAACCCTATGCCCCGTTTTCCGTAGTGCCGTCCCCTGACGGGACTCGGTGCTTCGGGGGCTCCTCACCCCGGACTTACGTCCGGGGCTTTCCTATGCCGTCGCTTCGCGACTCAACCTGAGCGCGGCTCGCTGTCGGGCTTGATCGCCATCTGTCTTCCTAATACCTAAGACCCAAGACCTAACACCAGAATGAGGCCTGGAACCGGAAAACATGAGATCCAAAACCCTGATGACCTGTGACCTCCTACTTCCACATGTAATAGAACCCAACGTGCTGATCCATAAGCTTTTCGCGGGTGGGGATCCACTCCGAGACGTCGCCAAACAGTAGATCGCCCAGGGTCTTGCGGTCTTTCTCAGGACGCACGAGCACCGGTTCGCCCTCGAATACCCACTGCCTTGGCGGTATCGTCGACGGCGGTCTGGAAGTCGGCGACCTGGTCGACCAGTTTCATGGGCAGCGCCTGCTGCCCGGTCCAGACTTTGCCGTTGGCGATCGACTTCACGTCCTCGAACTTCATCTTGCGTCCATCGGCCACGGCCTGGATGAACTGCCCGTGCATGTTATCGATCATGCCCTGCAGGTATTCGCGCTCGGCCGGGGTCATGTCGCGCGTGGGCGAACCGGTGTCCTTAAACTCGCCGGCTTTCATAGTGATGTCTTTGAGCTTGGCCCACTGCAGCAGTTCGGCGTAGTTCACCCACTGCGCAATCACGCCGATCGAGCCCACGATGCTGCCATTGTCGGCGTAAATCTTGTTGGTCGCGGATGAGACGTAGTACGCGCCGCTCGCACCTACCGTTTCGATCGAAGCGACGATGTGTTTCTTCTTTTCGTCGCGGATGCGCTTCACTTCCCGATAGATCTCTTCGGAAGCTGCCACTCCGCCGCCCGGCGAATTCACGTGCAGGATGATGGCTTTGATGGAATCGTCGTCAGCAAACTTCTTGAGCTGCTGGACAACCGGATTCGGGCTCAAGATGACGCCTTCCAGATCGACGACCGCGATCTTGTCGCCGAAGGCCAGCGAACTATCCTTGCCGGCATGCAGGGTGACGTATACGAGAGCAAAAACCGCGAGCACAAACAAAAAGAATGCGCCCCCGCCGATCACGATCCAGAGAAATGCCCGCGAACGTTTTTCTTCAGTCATAACTTTATGGCCACCAATTTTCCACCCACGGCTGGGCTAGTTTAGCACTGTGGGCGCGCCCAGATGGGAAGCCGCGCCTCGGTGCATAATGACAGGATGCGTCATGCAATTCTTGGTTCCGGAGGAGTCGGCGGAGTTCTGGGCGCCTCGCTCGGCAGAGTGGGCGAGGCCGTCACGATGGTGGTGCGAGCAACGTCGCTCGCGGATTTTCCGGGCGAACTGCAACTGGAGAGCCCGCTGGTCGGCAACTTCACCGTGCCGCGTCGAGAAATCGGCGGTCGTGCCTTCCACCGACGTGTTGTGGATCGCGGTGAAGGCTACGCAACTCGAGTCGGCACTCAGTTCGGTTCCCGAGGCGGCGGAGATCCGTGCTGTCGTGCCGCTTGCAGAACGGCATCGACCACGTAGCTCGTTTGCGCGAACGCTTCGGCCACGATCGCGTGATCGCCGCCACCATTGCCGGCGAGATGGAACGGATCGCGCCCGGACGCATGGTGCATCCGTCGCCCTTCCTGATGCTGAACGTCGCGAACAGCGGGC
Organism: uncultured Acidobacteriota bacterium; assembly: GCA_963745435.1. GTDB lineage: Bacteria > Acidobacteriota > Terriglobia > Terriglobales > Acidobacteriaceae > Gp1-AA133. The sequence goes on from CAVUXK010000025.1 coordinate 310,971, forward strand.
GCGAGTTGCTGGGAGGTGTCGCCGAAAAACTCGACACGCTGCACTGGTCCTGCCGGTTCGTCGACGACGAAGCGACCCTGCTGTGGATCAAGCTGGTTTTTCTGGGACCGTTTGCGCTGGCGACGTCGGCGGCAGGCGTGCCGATTGGTGGAGTCCTCGCCGACGCGCACTGGCGCCAGCAACTCGAAAATTGCGTGCGCGAATTCTGCGCGGTGGGGATGGCCGAAGGGGCGCAGATCAATGTCGACAAAGTGCTGGCGGCATTTTCCATCGTGCCCAAAGACATGCGCAGCTCCATGCAGAAAGACGTCGATCGTGGTAACCCACCCGAACTCGAGGCGATCGGCGGGCCGGTCGTGCGCGGGGGCGAGCGGCATGGGGTTCCGGTGCCGGTTACGCGTGGGTTGATGGAGGCCGTGGAGGGAAGAATGAAGGTGGAGAGTCGGCGGAGTTGAGGACTGCCTGCCGGGGTTTTGCGTATTACGGCTGTCCTCGTCAATTACGAAGTCGACGCACTGCCCGGCCAATGCGCTGGGAAAGAAATGGTTAAGTGTCCAAGAGTATTTTCTCGAGCGATCCCAGCACCTCGTCATACCGTTCCTTCGGGACAAGTACGTCTGCGAGTTTGAGCACGCCATCGGGTGCCGGACCGGCGACCAGTACGATGGTGGGTAACTCAGGTCGAAGCCGCTTGATCTCCTCGGCGATTAACGTAACTTCAGAGTGGTTGTGGTCGAGGTCCAACAGGACTGCATCCACTTTCCCGGAAGTGGACCATTCGATGGTTTCAAATCCGTTGCCTGAGTTCATAACCTGAAATCCGGCTTCATGAAGATGCTCCGAAGTCGACTTCGAGTAGAGAGGGTCTTCGGAAAAGAGAAGGACAGCGCGGGGAGTTCTCAGAAGTTCGTGCAAATGCACCTCCTGTCCTGTGCCCGGACTCGCGATGTGGAACGCCAATCACCGATCATCGACTATTGTTAGCCGTCCGCCACATACATGACTGTTCAATTCTGCTCAGCTTCGTGGAATTAAAGCGGAACCTTAAGATTCCGCCAACGGGCGGCCCGACCGGTGTTCTGAGCAGATGGGTTGCCAGCCAGAGCGGTTCGTAGCACGGTGAAGGTCGACATGCGCGTGGAATCGCACGTTTCATGCGAAACGTAGGACACCCGGCTGGTGACTCCTAAAGCGACCAGTGCTCATTGCCGTCAACCACACGAGTCGAAATGCAGAGGTCCTTCGCTGCGCTCAGGATGACATCGCTGGATGCGCGCGGATCACGCGGAGATCACCTGCAGTGCCTGTCGGGTAACGCCGACCTCTACCGGTGTACGACACACGTATTCTCCGTCCGCGTAAACGTCCAGCGGACGCGCGGTTTCCACCCGAACTCGCGCGGCGGGGAAATAGTCGACTTCGCGGATTCCAAGATGTTTCCCCAGATACACGGACGGGAAGACGGACAACAGCTTGAGCTTTGACATGTCGCGGATCACGCAGACGTCGAGCAGACCGTCGTCCATCTGCGCCTTGGGTGCGATCTTCATGCCGCCGCCGTAGACAGGCGTGTTCGCGAATACGGCAGCCACCACCGGCTGTTGCGTGTGCAGGCAGAACTCGGACGTCTCGCCTTGCGTGACGCTCAGTTTTAAGTCGAAAGGGCGGAAGCGAAGCAGGGCCGCAGGCAGGCTGAAGGCGTAGCCTCCGTGCGCGCGCATCCACCGTGGCAACGAGTTGGCACGACGGGCGATCTCACCATCGAGGCCAACGCCGGCGGCGCAGGAGAAATAGACGGAACTGCTATTTTCCGATGGGCCCGGGCTGTTGTATGGCGTGGCGGATCGAGTGCCGTCGTCAGGAGAAGACAGCGGCTGAAGCCGTGCTCCCTTGGGGTTCTGTTGCGGCACGCCTGAAGGCGTGCCCTGATACGAATCCGTCACCGCAAGCGGCGTGATGAGTCCAAGATCCACAACGCGCACGTTTCCCGCACCGCCCGCAAACTTCCGCCAGGCAGCAGCGGAATCGCGTACCGACAATAGTCCAAGCGCCCGCGCAAAATCATTTCCGCTGCCCGCAGGTACAACCAGCACGGGCAACCCCAGCTTGACCAGCGCTCGAAGATGGCGGTGCACCGTGCCATCTCCGCCAAAGACGACAATCGCATCGAGTCCCCTCGGGCGCAACGGGCAGGCCAATCACCCAGTCGACCTGCGAGTCATGCTGAAAGGGCTTCAAGTCGCGCGTCGAGGACCCCAACCCGAAGATGGCAGCGGCCCGCATTTTCGGGGCAGAGCCTAACACAGAAATTGGCTGATTGCTGATCGGCTGATGGCTGGCAGCTGATCGTTATAATCAATCCGCATGCCCAACTTCGCCCCGGTCGACGAGCAAATCGCCTACATCCGAAAAGGCGCGGCGGAAATCATCCGCGAGCCGGAACTGCGCGCCAAACTTGAGAAATCCCGCACCACGGGCAAGCCGTTACGCGTCAAGCTCGGCATGGACCCTACTGCGCCCGATCTGCACCTCGGCCACACCGTCGTGTTGCGTAAGCTCAAGCACTTTCAGGATCTGGGGCACACCGTCATTTTTCTGATTGGCGACTTCACCGGCATGATCGGCGACCCCACGGGGCGTTCGGCTACGCGACCGCCGCTGACGCGCGAGCAGATCGAGCAGAACGCCGAAACCTACAAGGCGCAGGTGTTCAAGATTCTCGATCCCGTCAAAACAGTCGTTGACTTCAACAGCCGCTGGTTCTCGAAATTTTCGGCGGAGGACTTCATTCGCCTGACCGCGAAGTACACCGTCTCGCAAATGCTGGAGCGCGAGGACTTCCACAAGCGATTTCACGACGAAAAGCCGATCGCGATGCACGAACTCATCTATCCGCTGGCGCAAGGATACGACTCGGTGGCGCTTGAGGCCGATGTTGAATTAGGCGGCACGGACCAGAAATTCAACTTGCTGGTCGGCCGCGAATTGCAGCGAGCCTATGGACAGGAGTCGCAGGTCGTTCTGACCACGCCGATTCTCGAGGGCCTCGACGGCGTGAACAAAATGTCGAAGTCGCTGGGTAACGCAATCGGCATCCACGAACCGCCGCTCGAAATGTACGGCAAGGTCATGTCGGTCTCCGACGAGATGATGTGGCGGTACTACGAGCTTGCTGACTGACGTCACGTCCGCAGAGATCGCGAAGATGAAGCAGGATGCAGCGTCGGGCGCGGCGCATCCGATGGCAATGAAGAAAGAATTGGCGCGCACCATCGTGGCGGATTTTCACTCAACCGACGCGGCCACCGCCGCCGGAGACGACTGGGCCAAGCAGTTTCAGAAACATGAAGTACCCGACAACGTAGAGGAAGTCGAGGCCGCAGTGGAGACGACCCCCGACGGCAAAGTTCGCCTCGACAAGTTGCTCGCAAAAATCGGCCTGGCCGATTCCGTGAGCGATGCGTCACGGAAATTGAAGCAGAAGTCGGTGAAGTTAAATGGGGAAACGGTAACCGCACCCGCCGTCGCTCTGGACCTTGCCAATCCGTTCACACTTCAGGTGGGTCGCAAGATGAAGCGAGTCCGGGCCATTTAGGACTCGGACTTACGTCCTCTTGCGTAGTGTCGTCCCTGAAGGGACTCGGGCTCCATTTCATACACTTACCCCGCACTCACGTGCGGGGCTAGCTTCTCACCTCGCTGTCGCGACTCGGCACTAAGGCTCAGCACTCAAGCTCTCCTCACAAGTCGTCTTCCTGCCACCTCATATTCGCCCCCGAGGACAATCCGGATCGCCTCCGCATATGCGAGGTGCTCCTGCTCGAGGATGCGCGCCGCCAGCGTGTGTTCATCGTCATCGTCATTCACAAGCACCGTCTTCTGCACGATGATCGCGCCGTGGTCGAGTTCTTCGTCGACGAAATGCACAGTGCAGCCCGAAACCTTCACTCCGTAGGCGAACGCCTGCTCCTGGGCTTCGAGGCCCGGGAACGCCGGGAGAAGACTGGGATGGATGTTCAGGATGCGCTGCGGGAATTGCTGCACGAACCACGGCGACAGCAGGCGCATGTATCCGGCAAGGCAGACGAGGTCGACTTTGTGTTCTTGCAGCGCGGCGACAACGGTGCGATCGTGCTCCTCGCGCGGCACGCCCTTGGACGGGATGGCCAGTGTCGTGAGGCCGAGTCGGCGCGCGGTGTCGAGGCCGCCGGCGTCGGATTTATTCGAGATCACCACCGCGATACGCGCGTTGGGGATCGTGCCGTTGGCGACGTTCTTGGCGATGGCCTCGAAGTTCGAGCCTCGGCCGGAGAGGAGAATGCCTAGGTTATGCATGAAGTAGATTTGGCCACCGGGGCCTTGCATCCATTATTCATCAAGCGGAGACAACGCACCACGCGGGAGCGGATTGCAGACTTCACTTCCCGGTACGCCAAGGGTTCGTGGTTGAAAATACCGAAAGGACTATGCCACCGTCAGCAGGCGCGGGGGTCCTTCGACTGCGCTCGGCTGCGCCTCACTCCGCTCAGGATGACAATTCAGAAAGATTTCGCGAATCAGGCCTACGAGTACATCACCTTGCGCTCGCCCTTCACGATCCGGCCGACATGGAAGAACTTCTCTCCTGCTCGTTCGAGCAAGGTTTGAGCCTTCTTGAATTTCTTGGGATTCACCACCAGCAGCATGCCCAGTCCCATATTAAAGGTGCGCAGCATTTCGTCCTGCGGGACGTTGCCCAGGACCTGCAGGTGCTCGAAGATCGGAAGCTTGGGCCAGCTGCCCAGTTCGATCACGGCCGCCATGCCGCGAGGCAACACGCGTGGGAGATTCTCCGTTATGCCGCCGCCGGTGATGTGGGCCATCGCCGATATCACATCGGCGTCGATCATCTTCTTCAGCGACGGCCAGTAACTCTTGTGCGAGCGCATCAGCTCGTTGCCGACTTTGTTCTTGATCTCGTTGACGTAGGTCTCCGGAGAATACTTCGCCACCTCGAACAGCAACTTGCGGGCCAGCGAGTATCCGTTGGTATGCAATCCATTGGAAGCCAAACCCAGCACGATGTCGCCGACTTCGACCGTTTTCCCAGTGATGATCTTTTCTTTCTCAACTACGCCGAGAATGAAGCCCGCCAGGTCGTATTCACCCGCGGGATAGAAGCCCGGCATTTCGGCCGTTTCGCCGCCGATCAGCGCGCAACCATTGTGTTTGCAGGCTTCCGCGATGCCCTCAACCACCTTCTCCGCGACCGAAGGCTCCAGGGTTCCGGTGGCCAGGTAGTCCATAAAGAACAACGGCGCTGCGCCCTGCACGATGATGTCGTTGACGCAGTGATTCACCAAGTCGGCGCCTACCGTGTGGTGGACGTTCATCTCGAAAGCGACCTTGAGCTTGGTGCCCACGCCATCGACGCTCGAAACCAGCACCGGGTCAAGGTAAGTCTTCGCGATCGAAAACAGGCCGCCGAAGCCACCAATCTCGCTTAGTACGCCCTTGGTAAACGTCTTGTGAGCGAGATACTTGATTCGCTGCTTGGTGCGGTTGGCACGATCGATATTCACGCCGGCATCGGCGTAGGTCACACTGGCGGTCTTTGTGGGTCCCTGAGCCAAAGCGAATCTGTCCGTTATGAAGTGCGGGGAGCTTTCGATCAGACTACAGCCCGAAAGCAATGGGTGAAACGCGGGTCATTGTAGCACGGCAAGGGCTGAGGATTGTGGGCTGCGCTGCGGCGCAAAGACACTACCGCGCACGCTCGCGCGTACGTTCTCCACAGCCGCTACGCGAGCGCGGCGCTAGTGAGAAACGAAGTCGCTGAAGTAATAGGCGAGTACGCCGAACAGCGCCAGTCCTGAGATTCCGTACGCGGTCAGAACCCAGAAGTTGCGACCTTCGAAGGCGCAAGACTTGGTGCTGGTGGATGATGAGACAGCCGAAGACATATTTTCGGGGGCCCGGGATTCCATGCACCCTCCTTGTTGAGACGTCGCGATCGAGACAAGGACCGCGTACGCTTTCCCCACACCTGCAACGTGGCAGGTCTTTACTTAGGGCGGATTTTACTACGGTTTTAATGGACCCGATTGTCAATTTTTTGTAGGGAATCGAACACCCGGCAGCAAAAGCTTGCGCCTTTTGGGCTTGGAGGGAGTGTTTTTCTGCAAAAAGCGAGCCCCGACACGCGGCCGGGGCTTGGCTAGAAGGCCAGAAGGAACAAGCTATTTCTTGTCGTCCTTCATCTTGTCGTCTCTTCATCTTGTCGTCCTTCTTTTCCTTCTTCTCTTTCTTGGCCTTCTTCTCTTTCTTCTCTTCCTTCTTGGTGTCGTCCTTCTTCATGGTGTCTTGGGCGAACGTGGAAGTAGTGAGCGAGAAGGCGATGGCAACCGCGAACAACAGCGTGAGCAGCTTCTTCATTCCTGAATTCTCCTTGTTGAACTTAGTCCAGGTTTGTACCAGCCGGGTCACACACTCCTGCGAGGTGCGGTTACTTGGAGTTGTATGCCGGGGTCCGAGAGATTCTAGCCGAGCCGGGACCAGAATCAAGGGGAAAATGAACTTCTGATTTCACCCGGGTGTCTTGTTGAGTAACTCGTTAACGCAGTCCCGATGTGAATGGGTCACAGACGTAAGTGGGGGCCAGCGGTACACTTCCGAGACATGATTCGCACTCCATCAGGCAAGACGAACAAAGCGGCAAAGACGCTGCCCACGCAGGATCGCGCGCACGACGTGCTGCGCTCGGAGCCGCACCCTTTGGACGCGATCTTTGCGCCACACAGCGTCGCGGTGATCGGGGCGACCGACCGTCCGGGCAGTGTCGGGCGAGCCGTGCTTTGGAGCCTGGTCAGCAGCCCATTTGGCGGAACGGTCTATCCGGTCAGCGACAAGCGCACCAGCGTGCTCGGCATCAAGGCATACAAGAGCATTGCGGATCTGCCGGAACCGGTGGATCTGGCCGTCGTGGTCACTCCCGCGACCACCGTGCCCGGGATTATTGGCGACTGTGTGACTGCCGGCGTGCGCGGGGCAATCGTCATCTCCGCCGGCTTTAAGGAGCACGGCGAACAAGGAAAGGAACTCGAACGCCAGATTCTCGAGCGCATTCAGGGAACCGGGCTGCGCCTGATCGGACCGAATTGCCTGGGCGTCATGAATCCGATCAGCGGCTTGAACGCGACCTTCGCATCGACGATCGCGCGCCCGGGGAACGTGGGATTCATCAGCCAGAGCGGCGCGCTGTGTACGGCGATTCTCGACTGGGCCAAGAAGGAGATGGTCGGCTTCAGTTCGTTCGTGTCGGTGGGATCGATGCTCGACGTGGATTGGGGCGACCTCATCGACTATCTCGGCAATGATCCGCGCACGCAAAGCATCGTCATGTACATGGAGTCGGTGGGCGACGCGCGCTCGTTCCTTTCCGCAGCGCGCGAAGTTTCGCTGACCAAGCCCGTCATCGTGATCAAGGCCGGACGCACCGAGGCGGCTGCGAAGGCGGCGGCTTCGCATACGGGATCGCTCACGGGCAGCGATGAGGTGCTCGACGCGGCTTTTCGCCGGTGCGGGGTGCTGCGCGTGCAAACCATCGCCGACCTTTTCTACATGGCGGAAGTGCTCGCCAAACAGCCGCGGCCAAAAGGACCGCGCCTGGCTATCGTGACGAATGCCGGAGGCCCGGGTGTTCTCGCCGCCGACGGCCTGCTCTCCAATGGGGGGCAACTCGCGCAACTCTCAGCAGAATCGATGGCAGCGTTAAATGATTTGCTGCCGCCCCACTGGAGCCACAACAATCCCATCGACGTGCTCGGCGATGCGCTCCCCGAACGCTACGCCAAGGTCATCGAGATTGCGGCCCACGATCCCAACATCGACGGCCTGCTCGCCATCACCTGCCCGCAGGGTATGGCTGGGCCGACGGCCACCGCAGAACACCTGAAGCCCTACGCGCACTCGACCGGCAAGCCAGTGTTGGCGAGTTGGATGGGGGGAACGGACGTAGCAGTCGGCATCGACATCCTGAACCAGGCCGGCATCCCGACCTTCCAGTTTCCCGATACCGCCGCCCGCGTGTTCTGCTACATGTGGCGCTACACCTACGCATTGCGCGGCCTGTACGAAACACCGGTGCTTCGCGGCGAAGACGATGCTGGCCCAGACCGCGGGCACGTGCGCGAGATAATCGACAACGCGCTGCGCGCCGGCCGCACGCTGCTGACCGAAGTGGAATCGAAACAGTTGCTGGCCGCCTACGGCTTGCCGACCGTGCCTACGTCGATCGCGAAGACTGAAGACGAGGCAGCGTTGCAAGCAGCAACCACCGGATATCCAGTCGTGCTGAAGCTGCTGTCAGAAACCATCACGCACAAGACCGACGTGGGTGGTGTGCAGCTGAACCTGCGCGACGAAGCCGCGGTGCGAAGCGCATTCCGCGCCATCGCTACAGCCGTCACGGAAAAAGCGGGCGCCGAGCACTTTCTCGGTGTCACCGTGCAGCCGATGATCCGGCTCGAAGGATACGAGTTGATCGTCGGCAGCAGCATCGATCCGCAATTCGGCCCGGTGCTCTTGTTCGGCACGGGCGGTCAGTTGGTGGAGGTCTTCAAGGACCGCTCGCTTGCGCTGCCGCCCCTGAATACAACGCTGGCGCGGCGCATGATGGAGCAGACGCGCGTCTTCACCGCCCTCGAGGGCGTTCGTGGGCGCAAGGCCGTCGATCTCGGCGCGCTGGAAGAGTTTCTCGTTCGCTTCAGTCATCTGGTCGTGGAGCAACCGCGCATTCGCGACATCGACATCAATCCCCTCCTCGCCTCGCCCGACGGCCTCGTCGCGCTGGATGCACGCGTGGTACTGCACAGCCCTGACGTCCCAGACGAAAAGCTTCCGCGCCCTGCCATTCGTCCTTACCCCGTACAGTACGTACAAACTTGGAAAATGAAGAACGGGGACGCTGTGACCATCCGTCCCATCCGCCCCGAAGACGAACCGCTGCTGATCCGCCTGCACCAGGCATTGTCGGAACGCAGCGTGTACCTGCGCTACTTCCAGCCACTCAAGCTGAGCCAGCGCACGGCCCACGAACGGCTCACGCGCATCTGCTTCATCGATTACGATCGCGAGATGGTGCTGGTCGTTGAGCGCAAGAACAATGAGGGGCAGCCCGAAGTCATCGCGATCGGGCGCTTGAGCAAGTTGCGCGGCGGAGGGAACGAAGCTGAACTGGCCGTGCTGGTGGACGACCGCTACCAGGGCCAAGGCATGGGAACGGAGTTGTACCGGCGACTGGTAGCTGTGGCGCGCGACGAAAAGCTCAAGCGCGTAGTCTCGACCATCCTCGCCGAAAATCGCGAGATGCGCGCCATTTGCCAGAAGCTCGGTTTCCGATTGGAGAGCGACATGGAGGATGGGACGATACGGGCGGAGTTGGAGGTCTAGCTCGTGAGAACTTTGGTTCGCGACGTCGATAGTGCCTCAGTTTTGGACAAATGGCAGGGTGCTAAGGCAGAGATCTGGATATTCGATCTATCGTTTCGGCGATTGGCGCTCTTGCTCACCAAGGCCGATGTTGACGAGATTCTGTATGTGGTTGGAGTCGGCTGTGAGCACATCAGTGAACCCTTCCGCTGGTACGATGCCCGACTCTCCATTACTGCATCAGACACCAAAAGATCCGAAGGTACGGGTGACTTTCTCACTCGGCTGTTCGATCAGGGTGTTGGTTTTGAATTGCTGTGCGGGAGCGGGGTGTGGCTGGTGCGTGGCCTCAAAACTGACATTGTGGCGTCATTCGGTGATGAGTTTCTTGAACAATCGCGCTAGATTGCGTGACCCGGGCTCACCATACAGCTCGAGACATTTCTGGAGAGGAATGAAATCCCACGTCAGCGCAAAAGCCGCGTGAACGTGGAACCGTCGCCGCAGAAGCACCCTCGCGTTCATATCGCAAGCTGAGATTCTCGAACAATCCCTCTCCAAGATTCTGCCACCGACTCGCAACCCTGAACATCCACCGTAATGTACAATCCGCCTACCATTCGGGAGGAATTTGGATGCACTCACTCGCACTGTTCAGTCCCAACGTACACGTGCCGTCAGACTTCAACACCAACTTCCTGATGATCACGCGCTGGATCCACTTCCTGGCCGGCATCACCTGGATCGGCCTCCTTTATTTCTTCAACCTTGTGAACGTTCCCTTCCAGAAGGAACTCGACGCCGCCACCAAGGGCAAAGTCGTGCCCGCGCTAATGCCGCGTGCGCTGTGGTGGTTCCGCATGTCAGCGGTGCTCACGGTTTTTGCTGGGCTGACCTACTGGGGAATGGGCATTGTTGGCGTCGACGCACGAAACGGCGACGGCTCCGAGGGTCATGTGATGCTCAGCTTTTTTGTGATCTGGACCGTGGTGTGGGGCATCCTCTACGCGGTGCTCATCCCCGGAAAAGGCGCACTGGACAAGGGCCCGGTGATCGCCGTGATCTATACCATCGTCGTGATCGTGGCGTCATGGCTCTTCCTCGACATGAACGACCAGGGCTGGCAGAGCAACCGACTGCTATGCATCGGCATTGGCGGCGGCTTGGGCTGGGTGATGATGCTGAACGTCTGGGGCGTGATCTGGCGCATCCAGAAGAAACTTATCGGCTGGACGAAAGACAACGCACAGAACGGCACACCCATCCCCGAGCAAGCGAAGCGGCTGGCACGCATGGGATTCCTAGCCTCGCGCGCGAACGCATTCCTGAGTCTGCCCATGCTGTTCTTCATGGGTGCGGCCAGCCACTACCCGATGTTTGGGAAATAAGGAAGAGGAAATTAACCACAGAGGGCACAGAGAAACACGGAGGAAGCCTGCGTTCCGCTGTGCTCCTCCGTGTCCTCTGTGGTAGATGATCTTTAGAACAAGAGCTTCAAACCAAACTGCATCTGTCGCGCCGAGGTTGTACCGTCTGAGCGGCTGATCGTCTCTGTCGAGAACCCGAACGTGCCCTGATCCTGGTACAGATTTCCCGGCTGATCGAATTGTGTCCGGTTAAATACGTTGAAAACCTCGGTGCGGAACTGCAACTTGACCCTCTCTGTGATCGTCGTGTCCTTCGACATCACCATGTCCCAGTTGTTGTAGCCCGGACCAAAGAAGTGATTCTTGCCCACGTTTCCGGCAAGGCCATAGTCGGCAAGCCCGAACGCGTCCCAGTTCACGCCAGTCTGGTTTTTTGGATGCCCGGAGGGCAGCGATGGATCGCCCGTTAGGTCCAAACGTGCCGAAAATCCGGTGTGCTCCGAATCTCTGTTGCCGAACAGATCGAACGGATGTCCGCTTTGCAGCGTCGTGATTCCCGCCCACTCCCAGCCTTCGAGAACCTTGCCTAGAAATCCGCCAGCCAGATACGCCCGTCCTCTGCCTACGGGAAGATCCCAGGCATAGTTCACGACCAGGCGATGCCGGATGTCGAAGCCCGAATTTCCACGTTCGTTGTACAGAGCGTAGCTGTTTCGCGGGAAGCTCCGATTCGTCTTTTCTGAAGCGACCAGAGGATCGGAAGAGTCGTCGATCGCGTGCGCATACGTGTAAGCTGCCTGGATCTGGAATCCTCGGCTGAAACGCTTGGTGACGTTCGCTTGTAGACCGTGGTACCAGGAGTTGCCGATCGCCTCGTTCAAAGCCGCTTGAAAGAATGCGGTGTTGTTCACGGATAGCACACCCGGCCCGCCGAACCACAGATTGCTGAATGTTAACTGTGCTGGATCGGTACTGGCCGCGATGTTGGCCGCCACCAGCAAAGGCTGGGGCGGATTCCCGTCCACTACACGAAACTGATGGAATCCACGGTTGCCGACGTAGTTCAGATCGACAGTCAGATTGCGGAACAGCTCACGCTGGATCCCAAAATTCCAGGTCGAGGTGTAGGGCATGGGAAAGTGCTTGGCAATGAGCGTTGGAAAGAACTCCGATCCGCAATCCGGATCACAGTTCCCGTCCGCAGCGTGGATCGAAGTCTCAACCGTCGTGGGCAAGCCTACATTTTCGATCTGATCAAACGGCTGGGAGACCGGTGTCTGCTGAAATGGTGGGTTGCCGCTGGCGTTTCCAAAAAGGTTGCCGAAAACACGGTCGTGGAAAATACCAAAAGCGCCGCGCACTGCAGTCTTGCCGTCACGGAATGGATCCCAGGCAAATCCCAGCCGAGGCTCAAAATTATTGAAGTTATTGTCGTACAGAAGATGGCCAGTTCCCGGTCCGACCAGTGTGAAGGTGAAGCCGTTACAGGTCGCCGTGGTGCAGCCTGGGGTGGCCGGGTCCAAGACGTTGGGCGCGACCCCGGATGGATTCTGGAACAGATTGGAAAGATTGTTGTTCACTTCGAACGGCACGCCATTGAACTGGTAGCGCAGGCCGAAGTTCAGTGTCAGGTTTGAACGGATCTTCCAACTATCCTGCAAATAAACATCATACTCATGCTGCCGAAAACGTCGCAGATCGTCTGGGGTGCGCGTACTAGTCTTGTCGAAGAATTGGCTCTGGGTCTCGGTATCCATGAAACCAATTAGCATGTTCGCCATGTCCTGGAAAGTCGTGTCTGGTGTGGCGAACTTGGTGCCTTGGTTGCCGTCGTTCAGCTCACCGCAATTCTGGTACGGATCGGCCGAATTCGGAGGATTGAACTGCCCGGTTGGATCGAGATAGCCAAACGGATCGCACGGGCCCAGGCTCGCATTCGCTGCATTCGCCACAATCGTGGAGAACCCAAAATTGCCGAATGGCTGCAAGGTCACCAGGCTGCGCGAGGTAAAGGAATTGAAGCCGTCTTCGTACACCCGACGGAAATCCCCACCCATCTTGAAGGTGTGCGCGCCCTTCACCCAGCTCAGGTTGTCGCCCCAGCTCCAGGTGCCGGTCTTGCGCCACTGGCCGTCGCTGTCAAACATGGTTAGGCAACCGAAGCCCGCCACGTCGGGCAGCGAAAAATCACGGGGCCGACCATACTGATCGGCTGCGCCGACGTTGAGTGAGTTCAGTGTGCCGCAATTGAACGGAACATCGACTTTGTTGTAGTCAAATCTAGCCTGGTTCACGAGTGTTGAACTGAGTGTCGAGGTCAGCGCGGCGCCCACCAACAACGTGTGAAACTGTTGCCCCGTTGCACCAATGCCGGGCAGAAAATCGTCATGACTTCCGTTCGGGTCTTTGCCCTGGTCATAGGCGCTGTGGATCGTCAACACGTGCCTGTCACCGAAATGATGATCGATTTTCGCAGTCAGATTGCGCGCGTCGAATCTTGACGAAGACGGAAAGAACAACTCGCCTCGAAACTGATCGATTGCGGGCCCATTCGGGTCGGGGTACAGACTCAGGATTCGCTGGATGGTCGGCGAAATCCCATAACCGAAAGTGCTGTTGGCGCCCCCCGCGCTAATCGGCAGCGTGCAAGGAGCCGCTGCGGGCGCACAATCGTTGGGATCGTAGTCGGTGTAGTTAAACGTCCCGCCCGTCAGCATGCTCTTAAAAGCCGCGCTAGGAACTGCGGAGCGATTCGTCAACGTGGTCCGAAACCGCTGCCAATCGGCATCTACGAAGAAAAATGTTTTGTTCTTAACAATCGGTCCACCCAAATTGAACCCGAATTGGTTGCGCACATACGGATTCTGGGCTTCCATCGTGCCAGTGTCGGGGTCGATATTGTGATTGAAGTAGTCGCGCGCTCCGAGAGCGTTGTAGCGCCCGAACCAGCGCGCTCCCCCGTGCCACTCGTTCGAGCCGCTCTTGGTCACAACGTCGATGATCGCTCCATTGTTGCGGCCGTATTCCGGCATGAAGTTGCTGGTAATGACGCGAAATTCCTCGGTCGCATCGGGATTCAGCGCGACCAGGCCTCCGGCGGCTCCTGGTACCGACGTGTCGTTGTTGTCCGCTCCATCCAGCAGGAAGTTGTTGTTTCGCTCGCGGGAGCCGTTAACCGAGAATCCACCCAGGCCGCTATTTGACTGGATGGTTCCGGGAGAGAGCAGAATCAATTCGTACGGATCGCGCGTCAGCAGCGGCAGACTGAGGATGCGCTTGGAATCCACAATGTTGCTGACCTGCGAGGTCTCGAGATCGACGTTAGGCACGTCGCTCGCCCGCACCATCACTTCCTCCGACACCGTGCCCGGCTCAAGCGTGACGTCGATCCCCAGCGCCTGGGCCACCGTCAGTTGAACGCTGTCGAGGTGATAGGCCTTGAAGCTTTCCTTCTTCACCGTGATTTCATAATGCCCGACGGGCAGGTTGGGAACGCTATATACGCCCGACGCGCTCGTGGTGACCGCGCGCTGCGCGTTGGTTTCGATGCTGCGCACGACGACGTCGGCGCCCTGCACAACGGCGCCGGAATTATCGGCCACAGTTCCCTGGATCGACCCGCTCTGCGCCGACGCAACCCCTGCAAACGCGGCGAGCACTAGTAACACGTCAAGAAATCGAAGCTTCAACATGTTCCCTCCGACGAAGCGCGCGGCGCACCCCATCACTGCAGTTTTGCAAATCAGAAGAATCCCCTGGGACGGCTGGGGTAACCAAGGCACAACGCGCCCAGCCACTTACAGTGATATGTCATCCGTTGGTGACAAGGGAAGGTTACGAACGTAATCAGGGACCTTGGTGGACAGGGTCGGTGGACGGTGAGTCGGTGGGGCTTGTTCTCAGTTCTCGGTTAACCTCGGCCCAGTTCTAACTGAGAACTGGCAACTGAGAACTGAGAACTGGTAGTGGGCGATCTACTTCTTCTGACTGGCCTCGATCTTCTGAATCATCTGCGACACTCCCGCCAGCCATGGGCCCCTTGGGATCGAGCCGCAGATACTCCTGGAACTCCTTCACGGCCCCCAACGGATCCTGCTTGCGCAAAGCGATATTCCCCAACAGCACATGCGGCGGAGCCATGCTGGGCGCGAGCGCCACAGCCTTCTGGGCGTGCGGTTCGGCGTCCTGCCACTTGCCAGTGGCCCAGTAGGTCTTGGCCAGCTCGTACTGGCCGTCTGGGACGTCCGCTTTCAACTCCAGGCCATGCGTCAGGGCCTTCTCCGCGTCGTCGTACTTCTTCTGAGCGTTGTACATGGTCCCCAGGGCAAAGTAGCCGCCTGGAGCCGTGGGAGTGATCTCGTTGGCGGCCTGCAGAGCCGGCTGGGCATCGTCAAACTTGCCGAGATCCATGTAGAGCAGGCCCAGCGCCAGGTAAGCCTCGGAGTACTTGCTGTAGAGCTGGATGGCCTTGCGGTAGTGCTTCGTCGCTGCGTCCGCGTCTTTCTTATCGTTGATTGCCTTCTGCCCCTCGTCGAATTCCTTGCGAGCCGCTGGCGGAATTGCGTCTGCACTCGAACGATCCACCCGGCCCTTCCGGAGGAACGGCACCTGCGGTCCGATCCTTCGCAAACTTCAGCGTGATCTGCTCGTAAGCCATCCTCGACATGCTGATGTCGAGCACACTTTCATAAGTACGGACCCCTTGTCCTTCGATGGTCAGGTGATACGTGGTGGGCCCTAGGCCCTCAAAATCGAACTTACCCTGGGGATCGGTTGTCATTTCGGTTTGGAATGAAACAGCATCGCTGCGCAGACGCACCACGATGTGGTCCGCCAACCTGCCATCTTCGTACCGGACCTGACCTCGGATGAAGCCCGCCAATTTGCCGCCGCCGGATCGGATCTGACCCTGAACAAACGTCGATGTTGAAACTAAGGCCAGCACAGCGAAGGTAATCAGCGAATGTTTAACGCGAACCATAGAACCTCCTTCCAACGGTCAAGTCACCAAACGGCGAGTTCGGTCAAGACAAATCCCCTTCACATTGAGACCGAAAGCTTACATTGCCTGATCAAAAAAAAGGAGGGCCGTAGTGGCCCTCCTCGTTAGCGAACTCTAGGCGATCCTAGAATTCGAATTTCACGCTAAAGCCGGGCGTAGAACGGACGCAGATAGCCAGGGTTGGTGTTTCCGTTGACAGCCGACGGACCAATGCCGGTCGGCTTGCAGGAAGTCAGCGTTCGGAACGCCGATGCGAGCGCTGCGCGTGCTGATCCACGCGGAGCTGCGTCTTGTTGTTGGTGATGTTGAACAGGTCAGCTCCCAAACGCAGCCTTGTCCCTTCCGTGATCCGGATGGGATAGTCCATGTGGTAGTCGACCGGCCAAAGTCCTTGGTGCGACCCAGAGAGCCACGAGCCGAAGCGCAGTTGGTGGTGTTGTCGGCGCAGAACGGAATTTCGCCGGCGTTCTGATACGCCGGGTGCGCGAACAGGTTGTTGATCGGGATGCCGGTCTGGAAGTGCACCGAGCTGCCCATGGTCAGACCCTTCAGCGTGGTTTCCGCAGAAGGTGTAGCTCACGAAACCGTTCACCAGGTGACGAACGTCCGTGTTCAACACGCCAGGCGATGAACTGCTGACCCAGAAGGTTGAAGTCACCGCGGGTGAAGTCAAACAGCGAGCTGATGTTCGGATCGTTCTGACCGTTGTCGTTGCGGAACGAACCTTCGTAGTTGCCATACAGCTTGGCAATACGGTAGTTCGCGCGCATCTGCCAGCCCTTGGACATCGACTTGTTGACTTCGAACTCCATCGCCTGGTACTTGCGGACCGGATCAACGAAGCCGTCCGGAATGCCGTCCGAGAACGGATCGCCCGGGCCGTGACCTGGTTAGCATAGCGGCACCGGCGTTGGAATGCAGAACGCTTGTTGCCGTTGGGCTGGTGATTACGGTGTTGCCGTTGCTGTCCGTAAGCCTGGGCATTCAACGATCGCTCGTAGTTGGTCCCGGACGATGTTGCAACCGGCAGGCGCTGAGTCGGCGATGGGCCGGATCAGAATCGTAGTCGATCTGAATCGGGTTCTTGAACAGGTCCTGGCTCTTGTTGGGGTTGCTGAGATGAAGTACTGTTGGCCCAGGCCGTTCGATGTACGCTTCCGGCGACAGAGCAGCGTTGTCTTCAATGATGCGCTTGATGCGGCGATCGGTGTAGCGCGCCTGAAGACCACGCCCGAGTTGCCGAATTCGTGCTCAAAGCCAAGCTGGTACTCGTCCAGGTACTCGCTGCGGGTTCCCTTGCCGAATGCCACCGACGACTGCGCCGAGACGCCGCCGTTGAAGAAACAGCCGCAGCGCCATGGGCAAGTCCGCCACAGGCGATGAAGTTATTGGCTACGCTGAAGTTGGTGAAGTCGAGCGTGCCGTCGGGGTTGACCAGCTACGTGTCCCGCTCCGTCGATCGGAGGCAGCCAGATGAGCTTTCGGGGAAGTCGAACTCCGTAGCTGAGCGACCGGATGGCGATGTCGAGCGGCAAGGCTTCGGTGTAACGGCCGAAGTTCGCCGTGATCTTGGTCTTGCGGTTGCCCCAAGGATCCACGCTGATTCCGATGCGCGGCGACCAGTTGTCGTTGAAGGTGTAGTCCGCGTTGTACGCCTTGCAACGTGCTGCTGTTCCCAGCGCAGGCCGGCGTTGATGGTGACGTACTTGTTCGGGCTCCACGCATCCTGCGCGAAGAGCGTGTTGTAACGCGAGCGTGGTCTTGAAGTTCAGGTTCCCAAATTCTCCACGAGTCTGAAGCAGAGCGCACGCCTGTGCCGCCATCGCCGCAGCCATTGCTGATGCCCGGAATATTGAGTTCCGAGACGCCACACAACGCAGACCGCTGGTCGGGGCGTAGCTGGAACGAGGCGTTGGTGCCGTTTGCGCCAACTCAGCGCATCCGTGAAGCCGGATGCCGCCATTGGCTGCAGCGCTGCCGTCGCGGGGTCAAACGCAATATCGGGCGCCGGCGTAGTTCTTGTTGCCGTCGTAGTGCTGACGTCGTAACGGTAGCCGAAGCTCAGGCTGTGCTGTCCCAGGAAGTTGAAGATCTTCTGGGTATCGAAGTTCAGCCCGTAGTTGTCGCCCTTGGTGTTTTCGTAGTAACCGAGCCCCTGGCGTTGGTAAGATGCCGCGCAGCGGGTTGGTGGGATGTGCACAGCCCGATATGAAGTGGCGGCCTGCTGCACGCAAGGATTGCGCTGCGTATAGTCCGAAATCGGGTAAACGTGTCGGAGCAGCAGCGGAAGGTGTATCGTTCAGGTTGTTGTGGCCCCAAGTCCAGGAAGCGTTGAACAACCAGGTCGGACTCAGGGTTGCGTTGTAGCGAACCACAAAGTTGCGGGTGCCATATTGCAATTTGTCGAACGGTTGACGGTGATGCCGTGACCAGCCGTTGTTTCCATTGGGATTGTTGTCGCCATAGGTCGGGTCGCCGAAGATCGATACTTCAAACTGGTTGCTGTCATTCAGTTTGAAGGTTCCCTTGCCGGCATACGAATACACCTTGACGGGGACATTCACGTTGCCCAAGTGAGGTCTGCGTGTGGAGCACTCAGCCGATCAGGTGCCAAGATCGGAAGCATTCGGAACTGGGCAAACTGATCGTAGTCGGTGTTCCACTGCGGGTTGAACGACCCGAAGAAGAACAGATGATTCTTCATGCCGGGGACGTGACCGCCCACTTCGACGTCCACATCGTAGTTGCTCTGATGAAGAATCTTGCCCTGCAGGTTGAAGCGCTGCTTGTTGGCTGCCCGCTGCGAAATCGTCGCCGCAAACGGGTTGCTTCAAACGCTGCGGAGCGAAGAAGCCGCCCACCGAACCATGGAACTGGTTCGTGCCCGACTTGGTGACGATCTGCACGATGCCGCCGGTGGACTTGCCGTATTGCGCTTCGAAGCCACCGGTCTTCACATCGACTTCCTTTACGAACGACAGGTTGATGCCGGTGGAGAGCGAGCCGTAGTTGCGCGAATACACGCCGATGCCGCCGAAGCCGCCGTCGGTGATGCTCACGCCGTCCGCCACGTAGTTATTTTCCAGACCGGTGCCACCCGCGATCGACGGGTTCGCCGTTCCGGTGCCGCCGCCGGAAGCCACGCCCGGCGCTGCATAGAACAGACCGGTGACGCCACGCGCCTACCGGAACCGACTGGTAGAAGGTGTCGGTCAGGTTGGATCCGACTGCAGTCGAGGTCGTGTCCACTTGCACGGAGGATGCACTCACCTCGATTGTGGTCGCGGAAGCACCCAGCTCAAGCTTCACGCTCACGGTAGAGGTACGACCTGTGACTACTTCAGCCGTCTTTACCTCAGCCGACTTGAATCCTTCCTTGCTGACTTTTACGGAATAGTAGCCAGGAATCAGTAACGAGAACATGAACCGTCCTTCGGCATCGGATGTGACGGTTTTTTCTCCGATAGGACCGACCACAGACACATTAGCGCCGGCAACTACTGCGCCGGTTGGGTCGGTTACGGTGCCACCTAGATTGCCCTTTACTGTGGATTCTTGCGCAAAGCCGATCGCCGTGAGGCTAAAGGTCAATGCGAAGAGGGCAAAAACAGCTACAAGCCTTTTCGCCATAAGCTTCAACTCCTCCTTAAGTTCGTTGCTTATCTTGGTTCTCTGCTGGGGCCAAAATTGCCGCGTGCGTGGGTGATTCTCAAACACTTCTTCAACAGACTGACTCACACTACTGTGCACACTCGGTACCAAAACACGGCTAAGTGTCAAGCATCAGTCTAGTGCTGTGTTTTGAGCTGTTTAGGAAAGTGCCAGGACGCCAAAAAAGCTATTTTCGATACAAGGTTATTCGGATAACCGTAAGTTTTGAAAGGTAGGTATATGGGTTTTCATATGGATACGAGCGTTGTTCAGCCGGGAGGAGTCTCGTGAAAGGGGTGCCTTACTGCTCCTCGGCTTTGCTGCCTGTCTCGTTCAACAGGGCCTTCCCCTTGTTTTGGGAGGTCTCTGCCGATCAGGTTTGCCGAGGTGTTGATAGTACGTTGCCAATGCGATGTACAGCGAACCGGTGGGGGTTTTCACTTTGAGCGCAGTCTCCAAAAGTTCGGCGGCCTGGCTCGACCTGCCGGTGCGATCCAGGCTGTCGGCCACGGCGAGGATAGTCCCATCTTCCGTTTTGGAAGTTACTTCCTGATGCGCGAATAGTTCGACAACTTTGGCGAAGTCTTTCTGCTGAAAGTAGTAATCCGCCAATCGCGCCCGGGCTCGCTCATGATTTGGATCATGTCGTAGCGCTTGCTGGAATGCACCCACTGCCGCCTGCTGATCTTTGTTTGCCAGAAACACCACGCCTCGATCAAAGTCTGCCTGCCCAGACGGTGACGTATTCCTGCAGACCTTCATCGTCGATCTGCCAAACGTCGGCCGGCGAGGATTCCGCACCGATCTGAAACGATGTCGTGCTGAAGAGCTTCTGCTGCGTCGCCGGATCGGTGACCGATACCGTTAAGCGGTAGTTGCCCGCGCCCAACTCTGTCGTGTCGATTTTCTTACCGTTCACCATCGACCCGTACACGTCAAACTGATTGGTTGCCAATTCCTCGTGCAGTGATTTTGCCGTGCCCGAGTAACTGGGCCGGCCGTATGCGTAATCGACCATCAGTTTGGAATCAGCGCTGCTGCTCGCGCCAGTCTGCCTGCGCCAGATTTGATAGAAAAATTTCAGATCTTGTCCCTGCACGAGGGCGAGTTCCTTCGCGACGTAAGGACGAAAACGAATGCCGCCGCCCGTAAACGGAAGAAACTCAGCCTTCGCAGGATCGACCGCATCGGCTTGCGAAAACGCCACCGGATCGGTGACTACAAAATCCTGCTTTCTCACATCCGGAATCGTGATCTCGCGCTCTGCCGGAAAGCTGGTCTTGGTCAGCAAGTTCGTAAACAGGAACTTCATGGTGTACTTGCCGGGAGCGAGTGGGACCCAGCCCTCGTACATGACGGGCCTTCCCTTCAAGCTATCCAAATCCGCCTTGCTCATGTACCTGGAAAGCTTTTGCTCGCGATTGAACAGCTCTTTCCCGTCAGCCCCCAGCACGCGCACCATCGCGTCCAGCGAGTAATAGAAACGCTGATCAGCCTGCGCCACCGCGAAATCCTCGGGCTGCGGAAGACGTATCGCATAGTGCAGCCGGATATCTCCGTGGGCATCCCGCAAGGGCGCGCATAAGACGTTGAGTAAATCCCCGGGAAGGATGACTCGATGCGTGACGTCCTCGCTCAAGGCTTGTCGCAACTTGAGTGCTTCCACCGTAAAAGGATGGTTGGCGAGATCGCGAATCGTTCCCAACATCAGATCGGAAAGCAAAGTTGAATCGGCGTTCGCGGTGTCCACCGGTTCGCTCCGGTAGCAAACTGAGCGTGGTGCGAGCGACTTCGCGTCCGAGTATATGATCGATCTGCAGATACGATTGCTTTCGCCCTTGTTCCGCCTGGATGCCCGTCACGAGTTTGTTCGGGCCATCCATGTAAGGACTGTAGAGCCTGAAGTCACCGGGATCTTTCTCCCAGAACACGACGTAGAAAAACGGTGGCAAAGCAGGATGACTGCTCGAATAAAACCACATTTCCATCCCTCGCACGCCGCTCTGCGCGACGTAGCGCGCCTTCTGCTGCGGCGCACCCAGGGTGATGTAGATGTGGCCCATGTCGGTGTTCCAGCCGTCCCCGAATTTGCCGAAGTGGTCGCTGGCATATTGCAGCCGCTCGTAGTGTTCCTCTCGATACGAATTCGTGGGCGCACCCGGATTCGGATTTCTTATTTCCCAAAAGTGCTCAATGAATTTTTCCCGAGCCTCGTCTGTGTTGAGCCCCTTGAACGTCGCCTTCTCCTCATTAGTAATGATGTAGCCGACATCCTTTTTCAGCCACTCGGCGTATTTCTTCGGTAGTTTCGTGGAGTCGCTCCCGAACGCTACTGCCGAGGCACGCCACCACGGTCATCACCACAGCAAATTTACGCATGAGGGCCAATCGCAACACGGGAGAAATATCGAATACAGACATAGGCTTTAGGGTATGTTGTTTAGCGTATTGTTATTCAAACCACGCGTCAAGAAGGCCACCCGGACGACAGCCGCGTGGCTCGCCGCCAAATGTGTGCGGTGTGCGCGCTTTCTGCCCTCCGAGCATTGTCCACTTGTAGACTGAATCCGCCCGTAGCATTGCCATGAATCAGCCTCCCAAGCACGATCTCGACGGTGTCTTTCACGAGGGCCTTATCCTCTTTAATGCCGCCCAATTCTTTGAAGCCCACGAAGTCCTAGAGGATGTCTGGCGGCCCGCTCCCGAGGCGGAGCGCAAGTTTTTGCAGGGCCTTATCCAGATCGCCGTCGCCCTTCACCACCATTCCACTGGCAACATCGCGGGCTGCCGATCGTTGCTGCTGCGCGGTTTGCGCAATCTCGCGCCCTATCCTGACCGGCATTGCGGACTGGAACTCGCCCTCTTTCGCGACCAGGTCGAGCAGTGGCGATTGGCGCTCGAGTCCCAGCGACCGTTGCCAGCCCTGCCGTCGATCCGATTCGAACTCCCATAGTTCCCCATCACGCAAGGTTGGGCCTTCCCAAAGGTTGGGCCTTCCGAAGTGCGAGACTTCCCGATTTCAGCGCCTGCCGCATCTAGCCCTCCCAACCTCCGTTCTCACGCCTGCTAAAATTCCGCTATCCGTGAGCAGCCGCATTCCATCTCCGCCCGGCATAATGGCCGGGGTCCCCATGCTCGATCTGGGGCGTCAATACGCCTCGATTCGCGAGGAAATGCTGGCCGCGGTCGAGCGCGTGTGCTCTTCGCAGCACTTCATTCTGGGCGAGGAAGTCGAGGCCTTTGAGCGCGAGGTGGCCGCGTTCCTCGGAGTCGATTACGCCGTGGGCTGCGCTTCCGGGACGGACGCCTTGTGGCTCGCCATTGCCGGCAGCGGCATTAAGGCGGGCGACACGGTCATCACGACGCCCTTCAGCTTTTTCGCCTCCGCGAGCGCGATCGTGCGCGCTGGGGCTCGCCCCGAGTTCGTCGACATCGATCCGCACACGTTGAATCTCGACCCGGTGAGGGTAGAGGCCTATCTCCGCGCAGGAAAGTCAACGAGCCTCCGCGCTCTGTTGCCGGTCCATCTCTACGGCCAATGCGCCGACATGGATGCCTTCGCACGCCTCTCAGATGAATTCGGCATTATCGTGCTAGAAGACGCGGCCCAGGCGATCGGCGCACGCTGGCGCGACTCGCGTGCAGGCTCGATGGGGAAAGCGGCTGCCTTCAGTTTCTATCCCAGCAAGAATTTGAGCGCTTACGGCGATGCAGGTCTCGTGGTCAGCGATGATGCTGAAATCGCCGAGCGCATGCGCCGGCTCCGCAACCACGGCAGCCCGCGCCGTTACCTGCACGAGGAGATGGGATGGAATTGCCGTCTCGACGCCATTCAAGCCGCGATCCTGCGCGTCAAGCTGCCGCACGTGGAAACGTGGAACCGTCAGCGCGCCGAGCACGCTGCAACATACGATCGGCTGCTGACGCAAGCCGGATTGTTCACCCCCACAGCTGATTCACCAGTGCGACCCATCGCGCTCGCACCCCACGCACATCACGTCTACCATCAGTACGTGATTCGCGCGCGCCGTCGCGACGAACTTCGCCAGTTTCTCGGTGACAAGAAAATTGGGACTGAAATCTATTACCCAATTCCCTTGCACTTGCAGCCGGTGTTCAGTTATTTGGGATATGCGAAAGGCGATCTGCCGGAAGCCGAACGCGCCGCCCAGGAAGTTCTCGCGCTCCCTATGTTCCCAGAGTTGAGACAAGAAGAGCAGCAGTGGGTAGTAGAAAGCATCGCCGGGTTCTACAGTTAACGCTGCGCGTCCTTCTTATCCCCTCTCGTGCAAATATTGCCCGGCCACACTCTTTCAAGTGCGCTCGTCCCCTAAGATTCCCTAAGGCGTTATCTGTACGCCTCGCCTTCGAATTTCCTTAGAACACTGCGCGCGTTTTACTGAGCACTTCCGACTATGTGCTCGTAACGCATTCAGCCCAAACACTCGCGTTTGTGCGCAGGCGCCAACGCACAAAACTGCACTTCTTCGGAGAATTATTGGCCACGTGTTTGCTAGGTACTAGGCAGCCGCACAAAATTCCTCGGAGGATGATGATGAATAAGCCAACGAAATCTTTCTGGATGCTGGGTACACTCGCTCTTGCACTGAGCGCTGCCCCGCTATTCGCGCAGCAACCCGATGCCAGCTCGCCGTCGCCGAGCGCCCCGTCCGCGCAACAGCCCGGACAGAATCAGCCCGGAACGCCGCCCTCGAGCCAACAGCCCGGCGCCACCGATCCCGCGCAGTCTTCGCCCAGCCAGCCCGGCGCGCAGCCGCCAGCCGGTCAGGCCGGTCCTGACGCACAGGCGCAGTCTGCCAGTGACGGCCAGACCTTCAGCGGAACCGTATCCAAGTCTGGCGACAAGTTCGTTCTGCAGGATGCCAGCGGTAAGACCTACGATGTCGACCGCCAGGAAGAGCTCAAGAAGTACGAAGGCAAACAGGTTCGCATCAAGGGCACGCTCGACCCCGATGGCAAGACCATCCACGTAAAATAACGTTCCCCCAACGCACACCGATCAGACAGGGGCCACAATCGTGGCCCCCTTTTTTGCAGATTTCTATTTTTGGCCGCCCCGTGAAGAGGCTTGATGGCAGCGGTATCGCCGATTTCTCATTTACAATCGCAGCGCTCGGATACCACCGAGGAACATGCTGCCTGCGCCGCAGACTCGCACGCCACTAACCCCAGATGCGAAGCAAACGTTTGCGCGGGTGTTCGGCGGTCCATGTCGTGTCTTCCGCGCTCCCGGACGCGTAAACCTCATCGGCGAACACACCGACTACAATCTCGGCTTCGTAATGCCGGCGGCCGTCGATCTGTATTGTTCGGTCGCAATTGCGCCGCGTAGCGATCGCGAACTGCACGTGTACTCAGCTCATTTCGCCGAGAAATTCGTCGGCGACCTGGAAACTCCAAGTCCGTCCCCCCGTGGAGATTGGAGTGACTACGTCATTGGCACGGCAATCGCGCTCGAAAATTTCGGCTACAAACTGCGCGGGGCGAATTTGGTCGTCAGCGGCCAACGTGCCTTTAGGTTCGGGTTTGAAGTCCTTCGGCGCTATCGAAGTTTCCACCGGAACCGCGCTGCTGAACATCAGCGGCCACACCGTGGATCGCAAGCAACTCGCCCTCGCCTGCCAGCGCGCGGAGAACGTATTCGTAGGCGCCCGTAGCGGCATCATGGACCAGTTTATTTCCGCTCCCGGCCACGCCGGCCACGCCCTGATGCTCGATTGCCGCTCAGCCTCGATCCTCGTCGCTCCCAGATTCCCGCACATGTGCGGTTGCTCGTCAGCAATTCCATGGTCAAGCATCAGCACGCGGCCGGTCAATACAACGTGCGCCGTCGGCAATGCGAGGAGGGAGTGCGCCTGCTGTCGCAGGTGCTGCCGGGTATTCAATCTCTGCGCGACGTGAGTGCGACCCAGCTCGAACAACAGAAAAACCTGTTGCCTGAACTCATCTACAAGCGTTGCAGGCACGTGGTGACGGAAAATGAACGCGTGCTGCAAATGGCGACCTCGCTTGCGACGGGAAATCTCGCATCCCTCGGGAAGCTGATGGCTGACTCCCACCGCAGCCTGCGCGACGACTACGAAGTTAGCTGCGCAGAACTCGACATCATGGTTGAAATTGCCGGGGGACTTCGCGGCGTTATTGGGGCGCGCATGACAGGCGGCGGATTTGGCGGATGCACCGTGAATCTGGTAGACGCACGCGTCGCCGACTCCGTCGCGCACGAACTTGCGGCCCAGTACAAAACACGCACCGGGATTCATCCGGAAACGTACATCCTGAACGCAACCGACGGCGTGACCGAGGTGGCCGAGGGGTAAATCCCCACAGCCGATGCAATTGCACTTCTGCCTGACCCGAACCGACGCATGAATCTCGATCAACTCAAGGACACGCCTCACCGCCGCTTCAATCCCCTGCGCATTGTTCGAACAGGACTGCCGCTGGATCTTCGTGACGGAATAAAGCCGCCACCGCCTGTTCGAAGCAGCGGCCGAAGAGCATGGCAGCGCGGATGTCTTTTTCCTGCCAGCCATCGAGATAGCGATGGCGATAACGGCGAGGGCAGGTCAGGTACTGGGAGATCTGGGTGTAGCTGTAGGTCATCGCGATACCTTCTCCTTCCGCGAGCCCTTACCGTTGCTCGCCGGCGGAACGTGGACGGTGCGGCCAGCTCTTCCCACTGGCTGGCCGGGGCGAAGCCGTCGAAGTTCACCAGCGAGATGCCGTTGACCACGGTGTGGCTGATCTTCACGACTCCGACCAGGCCGCGCAGGGCGCGCTCGTCGACCTCGTCCTGGCTCAACAGTTCGGGGTCATAGAGAAAATCCCGCAGGAACCAACCCAGCTTCCACATCGCCTTTGGGGTGCAGTAGAGGCGGCTGACGATCGAGCGCCCGGCAAATGGCTTGGGTTCGAGAATGGAGAGCCGCAGGACATAAAAGCGCTTCTGGGCCTGCCAGCGATGCTGGGCATCATCGAGCCGGACGAGAAATATGCCGTCGGGAACCTCGGAATGCGAATCACGTGCGGTCTCGGAGAGTCCGGGAACATGACGTTTCATCCCGCCACCTCCTGGCTTGGGCGTGCGTAGCTGTTGAGCTGGCAGAGCAGGGCATCACGGTCCTTCTTGGCCGCCTCGGCAAGCTGCTGGACGAAGTTTTCGACCTGCTCGCGGGTGGCGTCTTTGAGGGCTTTGGTACCGCAGAAGTCGACGGCGTAGGCTTTCACCAGCTCGGGATCGAGCTTGTGCTGGCGGATGATCTGGCAGAGCCGGTCGCGGACCTTGTGACCGGAACCATTGCCGTTCCCGTTCCCGTTGGTACCTTTGGGAGCGGACTTATGTGAATCGGGAGCCGCCATCGGACCAGGATTCGATCCGATCTCCTCGACCGAGCAGATTCCGATGCCATATGCCTTGCGCAGAGCGCGATTGACGGCTCGGGTTTCGGCGATCCGCATCTCGGCGCCACGGACCAGCAGAGAGACGTTGGAAGGGTCAGCATCGCCGTAGCCGACGAAACCGGCGGAATCTTTGGACGGATACACCGTCGCCTTGAGGACGAAACGATTGGCCGCGGAATCACACAGCGAATCGACGGCCTCGACATGGATACCGCGGCATCGCTTGCGACGCGCCAGCCGAAGGAGACCGGTGTGTGTTACGAACCAGCCGTTCTCAAGCTGGATCACATCTCCACTCGCGAAAGAGAAGCTGAATTGTTTGGTCAGCTCTTTTAGCGCTTGGATCCGTGCTCGGTTGATGTTCGGGTAAAGCTTCTTGACTAGGGAAGTGTTGTGGCGTATTAGCTGGAGGTTATTGCTTTGTCGAGATTCTTGGAAGGCATAAGCACCTCGCATATGATATCTAAATGATATCACAATGATATCAAATCAGCAAGAGATATTTTGGTGATTTGCAGATGAACGAACCCCGAGTTCCTTTACTCATCCGAATAAGCGCCAGCTTAAAAGCGAGGGTCGCAGAACTCGCGAAACGGGAGCACCGCTCAACTAATCAACAAATCGAGTTCCTGCTCGAGCGCGCACTGGCACAAACGGGGAGGACGCCGATCGCTTGCGAACTTCGCACGCGAGAGGCAACCCGAAGAGGGAAGAGGGCTTAACCGAAGAGCTAGCTTTTAGGCAGCGCCTATTCGCGAAACAGAAGCTTAGGACGAAGTAAGAGAACCCTCCTCATCGGGTTGTATTCATAGGTTCCCCCTCTTGAATGGCGCTATTCCACGTGGCGAAGAAACAGCGAAGCTGATAGACTGCGTTCAAGTTACGAAACGGAGGTGGCGCCATGGACGAGAATCGGAACGGAATCTTCAATCTCGCTGAAGAAGCTGGGGGCGAATCGCCGCAACGCACAACTGTCGACTGGACCCAAGACCGAAGAAGGGAAGAATCGGTCACGACACAACGCCGTTAAGCATGGCATCCTCGCCTCCGCAGTCCTAATCACCAAGGGATCAGGTGCGGAAGATCCCGCCGAGTTCGAGCAATTGTGGGACAGCCTTCGCGGCGACCTTGCGCCGGTTGGTGTCCTTGAAGAGATGTTGGTCGAGAAGATAGCAGTCTGCTTGTGGAGGCAAAAACGCGCCCTGCAGTGCGAAGTTGGATTGGTCAGACAGCAGTTTGCAAAGGCAGCTTTCGACGTCTGGGTAGCTGAAATGGAAGAGCCGGTCGAAGGTGAAGAAGAACCGTTCAATGAAGACGGGCCCAAGGATCAAGAACCGATAACGGATGATCTCAGACTGCCTCAGGGCGCAGAGTTAGACCGGATCCTGCGCTACGAAGCCACCATTCAACGCCAACTGGTTTACGCCATCAACCAACTGGAACGTTTACAGCGAGCACGCAAAGGGGAGCACGTACCCGCACCCGTCAGCGTCCAGGTTTCGAGCGATCAATGAAGCTGGTCAGGCCCGTTTAAGTTACGAGCGCGACATTCCGTTCGTCCCAATCCCATGCTTAATGTCCAGGGTCGGACGTGCCCAGAGATCTTCCGACTTGGAGAGAGTGCTCAAGCCTTTCATGGTCAGTTCTCATCTGGGATGCTCCCGCTTGAACCTAGTTAATTATCATCGGAACATCGGTAGCGCCGCACAGAGAAAAACGGTAATTTTGCGAAACGAAGCCAATAAGTCTTGTATTTTCAGCAAGACATCGGTCTGACGCATCACCACACAATCGCCGGAGTAGAGCGGTTGTATCTCGGTGGACGCCGAAGATCCGCAAACCTAGTACCGATTTGGCCAAGACGCCGCCTGTAGAATATCGCTTATGCACGAACGCCCCGGCAGGGTCGCACTGGTAACGGGAATCACGGGACAAGATGGCGCATATCTTGCCGAGTTTCTCCTTCAACGTGGTTATACAGTCATCGGAGCATTCCGACGGACCAGTTCCGCCAATTTCTGGCGTATCGCTTCTCTAGGGATTCTGGAACACCCAGCGTTGCAACTGGTTGAGCACGATCTTACTGACCTTGGCGCAAGTATTCGGCTCTTGGAGCGCACCGAGGCGACGGAAGTGTATAACCTCGCGGCTCAGAGCTTTGTTGGCCTGTCTTTCGATCAGCCGGTGACCACCGCTGAGATTACGGGCGTTGGGGCGCTTCACCTTCTGGAAGCCATCCGGACCGTGAATCCGAAGATCCGTTTCTATCAGGCTTCCACTTCGGAGATGTTTGGAAAGGTTCAGGCTGTTCCCCAGGATGAAGACACGGCATTTTATCCTCGGAGCCCTTATGGCGTAGCCAAGTTGTTCGCGCATTGGACGACCATCAATTACCGGGAATCGTACGGCATCTTCGGTGTCAGCGGCATTCTGTTCAACCATGAGTCGCCCCTGCGTGGGCTCGAATTTGTGACCCGCAAGATTACGGACGGTATCGCCCGCATCAAGCTAGGCAAGCGAGAGGTGCTGGAGCTTGGCAACCTCGACGCGAAGCGCGACTGGGGATTCGCCAAGGAATATGTCGACGGGATGTGGCGCATGCTTCAGGCTCCGGAACCCGGAGTTTATGTCTTGGCGACAGGAAAGAATGCTTCTGTCCGCGAGTTCGTCACGCTTGCGGCGAAGGCGGCCGATATCGCCATCGAGTGGAACGGTAGCGGCGAACACGAGCTTGGTGTTGAGGTGAGGACGGGCAAGACGATCGTTCGCATCAATCCGAAGTTCTACCGACCGGCGGAAGTGGACAATTTGATCGGGAGTGCAGCCAAGGCCAAGAGTGATTTGGGATGGCAAGCCGAAACCTCCCTCGAAGAACTCTGTCGCATGATGGTCGACGAAGACATAAAGCGCGTTGCCAACACACATGCCCTCTTCTAGCGCAACGAAGACGGTCCTTCTCACGGGTGCAACCGGGTTTACGGGTCGTTATCTCGAATCCGCGTTGCTCCAGCGCGGCTATCGGGTCTTGCGGCTCGACCCGAACGGTACTGATTCTTGCGACCTTACCGATCTCGCCGCGGTCGAGCGAACTGTTTCCAAGGCGGCGCCGGATTTCGTTGTCCATCTTGCTGCGATCGCATTCGTCGCGCACGGCAATGCGGAAGACCTTTACCGCGTCAACGTGATCGGCACAACGAACCTCTTGCAGGCGCTAGGCGGGCTCAAGACCGCGCCTGAGAAGGTATTGCTCGCCAGCAGCGCCAACGTCTACGGAATGCCTGCCGTCGAGGTGCTGGATGAATCGCTGTGCCCGGCGCCGGTCAGCCATTATGCCTGCAGCAAGCTGGCGATGGAACACATGGCCCGTAGCTGGTTCGGCCGGCTTCCGATACTCATCACTCGTCCGTTTAACTACACCGGGCCAGGCCAGGCAGAGCACTTTCTGGTTCCGAAGATCGTAAAGCACTTTAAAGACCGCGCACCCTACATTGAATTGGGCAACCTTCACGTTAGGCGAGACTACTCCGATGTCGAGGACGTGGTTGCAGCATACGTGGCGTTGTTGGAGAGCGATGTTCACTCGGAAGTTGTGAATATCTGCAGCGGGCGAGACATCGCGTTGCTCGAAATTGTCTCGATGATGAAAGACATCGCGGGTTACGAGATCGACGTGCGAGTGAATCCTGAGTTCGTTCGGGACAATGAAGTTACCGCGCCTGGTGGGAAGTCAGACAAAGTTACGGAGCCTGGTGACGCTGTCTCCATTTCGCCCATTCCGAGAGACTCTCGTCCGCATGTTCGAAGCTTAGTTCACCGATACGGCGGCAAGTCACTTGAAGACCATAGCCATCGTCATCCCGTCGCTGCATCGTCCAGACCTGACGGCCCGGTGCATCGAATCAATCCAGCGACAGACGCTTCCGTCCGAGCTTTGGAAGATTGTCGTAGTCGAGAATGAAGCACGGGCTGACAGCATCTTCCCTGATCCGCTTCCACACAACACTATCCGAATCGAGCTCCCGACCAACGAGGGAACTACCAATTCGATCAATCGGGGCATGGCTGCAGTGCCGTCGCCATACGTGCTGCTGCTCAACAACGATGTGGAGTTGGCTCCGGAATACCTCGAAAAGCTGCTGCGGACCTTGGAGGCGGACGAGCAATTAGGCTTCGCGACTGGGAAGCTGCTGCGCGCCACCGATCACGCTCAACTCGACGGCGCGGGCGATGCCATGTTGCTCGCCGGGGCCTCGTACCGATTGGGACACCTCGATCGCGACCAGGGTCAATTCGATCAGCCCATGCCTTTGCTTTCAGCCTGTGGCGCTGCAGTACTCTATCGCTCGAAGGCCTTTCTTCTGACAGGTGCGTTGGATGCCGACTTCTTCGCCTACCTCGATGACCTCGACTTGGCCCTTCGCGTGAACCTGATCGGGTATCGCGGCACGTATGTCCCTGAAGCGGTTGCGTATCACATCGGTAGCGCGACACTCGGACAGCCGCTGCACCCGCGTGTCGTAGAGTACATCACCCGTAACCAGATCTTCATCTGCATGAAGGACTATCCAGCGCCGCTATTTCGGCGGCTGCTTCCTCGCATCCTGCTGTACCAGCTGTTATGGGCTGCGTATGCCTTGAAGAACGGTGGGCTTGCGCCCTACGTGCGCGGCCTAAGAGGCGCTTTTCGCGGCAGGCACAAAATGAAGCGAAAGCACCGCGAGCTAATGGCAAAGCGCAAAATCGATGACGAGCAACTGCTAGCTTTGATGGAGATGTCAGAGCGGCAAGTGTACGCCTGGCACCAATCGCAGCCCGAGTCCATGCGCTCATCGTTGTTGAACGCCTATTTTGCCGTGTTCAGGCCGCATTAGGCAGCCGTCCTGATTGCGCCGCGCATCGGCGCACGTTATCTTGGAACCGGTTCAATCTACTGTGCAAATTTCTCCTGAAACTGCCGCTGCGTTCCGCCAACTGCTAATGGGCGACTTTGCCCGGCTGGTGGTGGCGATTATTTCTATCGCGATTGGCCTGGCTGCGATCCTCGTGCAATGGATGCGCCGCAAGACGCAAGACCGGGTACGACTCTGGTTCGGCCTACTAGCATTACTGTACGGCTATCGCGCGCTGATGATGACGAATTCGGCGCAGCTGTTTTTGTCCGCCAACGCAATCGAGTTCCAGATTGCTCTGGTCACGTTCACGATAGGCATTCCAGCCATCTTGTTCGGATGGGGACTCGTCGCTAAGAAGCACAACCTGATTACCAAGTCACTGCTCACGATCAATGTTCTGATGGCAGTGGCTTACCTACTACTGCATAGTAATCTGCCCGTAGTTCGCGCCCTCTTCGTGCTCAACAACATCCTTGTGATCGGTTTCACGCTGGCGATCATTGTGTACTTATATGTAGTGCCTCCCGGTATCGTTCCTGAACTGAAGACGCTGCGCGTCGTCATGCTGATCTGGGGAGTGTTTGTCATTTACAACAATCTGCGCGGTTGGCTGCGGTTGGGTGGCGAGGATTTCGAGTTTGTTGGTTTCGCAATATTCTTGTGCTCGCTCGGGTATCTGGTTGCTCACCGGAGCCTGCGTACCGAAGAAGCTCTGTTGGCCATTCGGAGCGAATTGGAGATTGCGCGACGAATCCAGACTTCAATTCTGCCCGAGCAGATGCCTGACATGGTCGGTCTGCGGGTCGCGGCGAAGTACGTCCCGATGTCAGAGGTGGCAGGCGATTTCTATGAGTTTCTGGTCGTGGACGAGCGGCGTATCGGCATACTCATCGCCGATGTCTCGGGGCACGGCGTGCCAGCTGCCCTCGTAGCATCGATGGTGAAGGTCGCGATCGCGGCGCAGGCTGAGCATGCCGACGATCCTGCGAAAGTCATGGCCGGTCTGAATTCCGTTCTCTCCGGCAAACTGCAGGGCCAGTTTGTGACGGCGGCGTATCTCTATCTCGATTTGGAGACGGGAGCCGGTAGCTACAGCGCGGCCGGGCACCCTCCGCTGTTTCATTTCTGCGCCAGTGACCGGGCCGTTCAGAGTGTGGTGGAGAACGGTCTGATTCTGGGCATCATGCCGTTCGCCAGTTATCAGTCGCGGGCGCTGAGCTTTGCCAAAGGCGATCGCTTCCTGCTCTACACGGATGGCGTAGTAGAGGCTGATCGCAGCGGCGAGGAGTACGGGGAGGCGCGAGTGAAAAATCTTCTGGCAGAATCGCCCAATGCCGAGGAGATTTGCCGGTCGGTCAGTGAGGCCGTTACCGCTTGGACCAGCGGTGTTGCTGGCGACGACGTTACCATCGTGGCGGTCGAAATCGTGTAAGAGAAAGAGCCACCCGTTTCGGGGTGGCTTCACTACTTTTCCGGACTGCTTACGCCGCGGGCGCTCCGGTCAGCACCTGCTCGCGCACCTCTTCGTCGTGCTTCTCTTCGGCGGGAGTCGTTGGGAAGGCAATCGCCAGCACTTCGGGAATCGACTTCACGTAGTGCATCGTCAGTCCCTGCAGTTGCTCCGGCGTCAGGTCTTCCTCCACGTTCTGCGGTTGTCCTCCGGAAGGATGATGTCCTTCACGCCGGCGCGCTTGGCGGCCAGCGTCTTCTCCTTGACGCCGCCGATGGGCAGCACGTTGCCGCTCAGCGTGATCTCACCGGTCATCGCCGTCAGCGGACGCACCCGGCGTTCCGTCAGCAGCGAGACCAGCGCGGTCACCATGGTGACGCCGGCCGACGGCCCGTCCTTCGGAATCGCTCCCGCCGGCACGTGGATGTGGATGTCGTGCTTGGCGAAGAAGTCCTCGTCGATCCCCAACTCCTTGGCATTCGACCGCACCCAGCTCAACGCCGCCTGCATCGATTCGCGCATCACGTCGCCGAGCTGGCCGGTCATGGTGAAGCCGCCCTTGCCCTTCATCTTGTTGGCTTCGATGAAGAGGATGTCGCCGCCGGTCGGCGTCCAGGCCAGTCCGACGACCACGCCGGGACGCTTGGTGCGCTCGGCGATTTCGGCATCGACGCGGATCTTGATGCCGCCGAGCATCTCGGTGTGCTGCACCACTTCGGGGGTGACCACCAGCTTGTCGGTCTTGCCTTCGGCGATGCGGCGCGCCTGCTTGCGGCAGATGGTGCCGATGGTGCGTTCCAGGCTGCGCACGCCCGCCTCGCGGGTGTAGTGGCGGATGATGAAGCGCACCGTCTCTTCCGGAAACTCGATCTGCTCCTTCGTGATTCCGTTCTCTTCGATCTGCCGCGGGATCAGGTACTGGAACGCGATGTGCACCTTCTCCTCTTCGGTGTAGCCCTGCAGTTCGATGATCTCCATGCGGTCGCGCAGCGGCTCGGGAACCGGATCCAGCTGGTTGGCCGTGGTGATGAACAGCACCTTCGACAGATCGAACGGCACGTCGAGGTAGTTATCGCGGAAGCTGAAGTTCTGCTCCGGATCGAGCGCCTCCAGCAGCGCCGAGCCTGGATCGCCGCGGAAGTCGCGGCCGACCTTGTCGATTTCGTCGAGCATGAACACCGGATCGTTGGTTTCCGCGCGGCGGATGCCCTGCATGATCTGGCCAGGCAGCGCGCCGATGTAGGTGCGACGATGCCCGCGAATTTCCGCTTCGTCGTGCACGCCGCCCAGCGACATGCGCACGAACTTGCGTCCCAGCGAGCGCGCGATCGACTTGCCCAGCGAGGTCTTGCCCACGCCCGGAGGTCCGACGAAGCACAGGATCGGCCCCTTCATGTTCGGCTTCAGTCGCCGGACCGAAAGGTAGTCGAGAATGCGGTTCTTCACCTTCTCCAGATCGTAGTGATCGGAGTCGAGAATCTCCTTCGCCTTCGTGATGTCGATCTCGACGCCCGACGATTTCTGCCACGGCAGCACCGCCAGCCACTCGATGTAGTTGCGCGTCAGGCCAGTAATCGGCGGCCATGGGCGACATGCGCGCCAGGCGGCCCAGTTCCTTCAGCGCCTCTTTCTTCACGTCGTCGGGCATGCCGGCCGATTCGATCTTTTGCCGCAACTCCTCGGCATCGCGGGTGGTTTCGTCCTGCTCGCCCAGTTCCTTCTGGATGGCCTTCATCTGCTCGCGCAGGTAGTACTCGCGCTGCGTCTGCTGCACGCGGTCCTGCACTTCGCTCTGGATCTTGTTGCGCAGTTGCTGGACTTCCAGCTCCTTCGCCAGGTGCTGGTTGATCTTGTCCAGGCGAACCTGCACGTCGGGCGTTTCCAGCACGTCCTGCTTGTCGCTGGTCGAAAGCGACGGCAGCGACGACGCGATGAAGTCCACCATGCGGCCGGGGTCTTCGATGTTCGTGGCGACCGTCGAAAGCTCGTCCGATAGCGTCGGCGAACCGGCGACGATCTGCTGGAACAGGGTCAGCACGTTGCGCTGCAGGGCTTCGATCTGCGCGTTCTGCGGAGCAATGATTTCCGGGATCGATTCCACCGTCGCGCGCATGAACGGATTCAGCTGCGTGTACTCGGTGACCTTCACGCGCTCCAGGCCTTCGGCAAAGACGAACAGGCTCTGGTTGGGCATCCGCACGACTTTGTGCACCACGGCCAGGGTTCCGACGGCATACAGGTCGGTCGGCTGCGGCGCGTCCACGCGCGCCTCGCGCTGGGCCACCACGACAATGGTCTTGTCTTCGCCCAGGGAATTGATCAGCTGCACCGAGCTCTCGCGGCCGACGGTCAGAGGCAGCACGGCGTGGGGGAACAGCACGGTGTCGCGCACCGGCAGAAGCGGCAGCGTCCGCGCCTCATCCGCGTCGTTTCGGAACTCCGGATCTGGTGCCACATCAGTCGTCTTGCTCGGTATCTTATTGTCTTCGTGTGACATATGACTCCTTGAGTCTCTTACACTCAAGATTTGATGAGCTATGGTTTATAAAAGTTTCATCTGCAGGTAATCTGGCCTATCAGCCTAAGAATCTGAGAGCCGAAAACCTCCAGGTGATGCTTAGTTCATAGCGACTTATCGTCTTGGTCGGGCCTGAGGATTGCTAGGCGACGCGTCCGGCCGGATTTCTAAAGCGCAGAGGATTGTACTCGCCGCGGGGAGCCGCCACAACCTCGTACGTCACAGTTGGCATGTATATCTGCTGTGCCGTTCCGGATCCTAAAATGTTTGGCCTTTAGCCCTGAGGGATGTCGGGTTTCAAGAATCCCCTGCTTATGAGGCAACCTCTAGGCGAAAGAAGGTTTCTCCGTGCGTTCCGTGTTCTCCGTGGTGCATTGCCTGTGTCGCCGCCACGCCATTGCTGGCTAGCGTGACTTCGCCGCCGGATACACGCCCAGCACCTTAACGAATTCGGCAATTTCACCCAGGTGACGCAGGGCGTTTCGCGCCGCTTCATCGTCGCCACGGAGAATATCGGCAAAAAAGACATATTCCCACGGCCGGCCGCGCATTGGGCGCGACTCGATCTTGCTCAAGCTGATATCGCGCAACGCAAACACGCTGAGCGCCTTGAACAGCACGCCGGGCACATTCTTGAGTGCAAAGGCGATCGAACTCTTGTTGGCAGCCGCAGCGACTTTCTTCGACTTATTGATCAGCAGGAAGCGTGTGTAGTTCTGCTGGTCGTCTTCTATGTCGGCCGAGTAGAATCCGTCCACCGTATTCGGCTGCCGCCCGCTTCGCGGCAATGCCGGCCGCATCACGTAGCTTCTCCGCGATGACGATGGCGGACGCTGCCAGCCGTGTCATAGAACGGCACTGCCTGCACGCCGGGGTGTGAGCTGAAAAAGTTGCGGCACTGGTCGAGGGCCACAGGATGCGAGAAAACCTGCTTGACCTCGCTCAACTTCACTCCGGGCGGCGCGATCAGGTTGTGCCGGATGCGCAGATGCATCTCGCCATGAATGAAGACGTCGCGCGCCAGCAGCAAATCAAAGTGTTCGGCCACCGAGCCCGCCAGCGAATTCTCGATGGGAATGACCGCAGCCTGCACCGCACCGCTTTCTACGCGGTCGAAGACCTCAGCCGAGCGCGCACACGGAACAACAGTAGCGCCGCGAGGCAGCATCTTGCCGGCGGCTTCGTGACTGAACGAGCCCAACTCTCCCTGAATGGCGACTTTCATACGATGGGCACGAGAATACCAGACCGATGGGTCACAACACCTTGCCCATGAGGTACGCGTCCAACGCGTGCGTCGAATAATAAAGAGGCAACGTGCGGAGAATCTGGTATCCCAGCTTCCGATACAGGCCGATCGCCGCCTCGTTATCGACGGCTGTTTCCAGAAATACTTGTTGGCATCGGGCAGCACGCAGGCGTGCCTCGCAGTCGTCCATCAAGCGCGAGCCCAAGCCAAAGCGTCGCGCTTCCGGCAGAATATCCAGTGTCAGTATCCGGCCTATGTTGCGAATAGGCTGTGCTATAGCAAACCCTGCAATTCCTGGCGCTGCCGATTCTTCATGGTGAAACTCGGCCACTCGCGTGATGGCCTTCCTGCGGGTCACGAAACCAGTGAGATCCATCTGCGTGTAAGCGATACCCGGTGGAAAGCAGACCTGGTCGATCTTCCACAGGGTATCGAAATCCGCGGCGCGATAGTCGCGGATTAAGAAATTTAGGTCCTCGATGTGTTGAGTCCGGTCGGCACTCGGCGAATGCGAAGCGTCTTTCACTGGAAACCCGCTTCCGGGAGCTCGAGTTGGTATTGTGCATTTTCCACTCGCTCGATGGCGATGATCGCGACCCACTCATTGTTGCGGTTCTGATAGCTGACAATCCGCCCACCCAGGATGGCAGCGGCCCGCTCTGGAGTGACATCTTCGTGGTAATCGAAGAAGCGCTTCTGAATCGCCTCGCCAAAAGGCAATGTCTTCCACAAGGGATTCGGTGGCTGCCACTTCGTCGTGAACAGAAAGACAACGTCATACTCGCCCGGCGCCTTCGCCGCCCGCTCCATCTCGTTCTCGGAGAAGTTCTCCACCCGTACCACGCTCAATGGATTGGCCACATAACCGAGGAAGGGACGCGTCATTTCGTCGGACGCAGGCCACGCCGTCAACACCCGCGCATGTGGATAACGTCGCGCGATCTCCGTCTCCGCCTGCTTGTGCAGGATGACGTAGTCGCGATATAGCAATGTGTCTTCGGGAGCGACCCGGTACGGCGGCAGTCGCAAACAGCGCGAATACAAATGCCGCGCACGCAGCCGCCGTGTACCACGCCCAATGCCGGAATCGCCGCCGCAGCGTCGAGACGCACAGCAAGATCACCAGCGGCAGCACCGGAATCATGTACCGTGCCAGCACGGCTCCGCCCAGCACCGACAGCGCTACCACGTGCGCCGCGATGACCACGCCGAAAACCAACTGCACCGGAATCGCAATGCGCGGCCGCTCGCTGCCATCGCGCTCCAGCAACGCGGGCTGCGACATCGCATACAGCGTCATCAGCGTCAGCACGAACAGGTTCAAATAGCCGAGCAGGTGCCACAAGCCGAATCAGCATCGCCAGCGCGACACGCAGCGGCGTCAGCGTCGCGCCCAGGTTGTAGCGCAGGTATTCCGGATTGCCGAGGAAGTAGCCGGTCTTGTAGTGGTGATAACTCAGCCACAGCACCAGCGGCACCAGGCACAGCAGCAGCGACAGCGTTCGCAGCCAGTTGCGCTTCTGACAGCACAGCGGTTCGCCTTCGATCCGAAAGCCTCTCAGCAGCGGGCACAGCACTTCCCATCCCAGCAGCGCCATCGGCGTGATGATGGCCGTCTCTTTCGCCAGCGGCGCCAGTGCCAGAAACACAATTGTCGCTACCGGACGCCGCTCCACATACATCGCCAGTCCCCAGATCGTCAGGGCCGCCGCCATCATGTCGAGATGCGCCATGGAGCTTTGGGTGAAGAACACCGGATAGAGCGCGGTGCAGATCACGGTTGCCGCCGCGACGGCATCGTTCGCAACGTGCCGCGCGAGCCGCCAAACACCGAGCAGCGCGAACGCCGCGACCAGCAGCATTGCGATGCGCGTCACCGCCGGCGTGAACCCGCTGAACTTCCACCAGAACGCGAGCCACAGCATCACCAGCGGCGGATGCGCGTTGGACAGCGTGGTGTGCGGGATCAACGAGCCGGTCAGCAGAATGTCGCGCGCGGCGGGGATGAAGTAGCCGGCCTCGTCCCAGAAGTAGGGCAGGCGCAGCAAGGGCGCGTGGGTGAGGAACAGGCGGTGAAGATCAGCGAGAATGCAAGCAACTGGTCTCGCGCCGACGCGACGGAGTTTCCAGAAGGCACAGAAGACCGAGGCGGCGCAGTATCTCGCGACTGCGGAAGCTCGCCGCCCATTGGCTTAATGAATCGGTCCGCCGGCCGGATTCATGCGCGGGTCCAGCTTGATCTCGCCGAACGTGCTCTCGTAGTTCACCAGGTTCTGCTGCAGGATCGTGTACAGCGCCTTGGCCTGCTGCGGGCTGAGGTAGACGCCCTGAAAGTTGCTGACTTCGACTTTCGATTCGTCCTGCTGCTGCAGCGTGCCGAAGACAAGGAAGAAGTCCCACACATTCACCCGCACCTGCACGCTGTTGGCGTAGTTCTCGCGGTAATCGTTGGTGTTCGTCAACTGGATCGACGGTTGCATCGGATTCTGCTATGATTCCCTCGCGGCGTCATCACGCCGAATGCGCAGTGTAACAAAGAAGCAGCGGCCTCGCCGGAGTGCCGTCTCTACTTCGCCGGCATGGTGTAGTAGCCCGTGCGGTGCCGCACCTGCAAGCTCGCGGGGTCGGGATAGTCCTTGGTGGCAGGATCGATCTTGATTTCGATGCGGCGATACTCCGAATCCGAAAGCCGCTGGCTGGGATAGTAGGCGATCAGGTATTGCGTTCGCAATTCCTCACTGATCTGGTTGAAGGCCGCATCCAGCTGGTCCGATCGAACTGGCGTAGAAATACTTACCGCCTGTGTCGCGCGAGAGCTGGATCAGCGCATGCTCGCCGCCGATGTCGCGTCCGGCGTTGCTCTCGATGGGCACGATGATGATGCTGTACAGAATGACCTCGGCCTGCTGCGCCTCGCGCACCGCATCCTGATAGCTCGACTTGCTGACCGTGTCGCCGCCGTCGGTGATGATCGACCATCACCTTGCGTCCGCGCCGGTCCAGCAGCGCGTCAGACGCCCAGGTAGAGCGTGTCGTACAGGGCCGTCGCAGCGCCGGTATGAATCCGGCTGATGCCCTTATCGATGACCCGTATGTCTGACGTGAACGGCGTGAGTTGATCGACCATCTCGCTGAACTGAAACAGCGAGATGCCGTCAATCGGCCGCAGAATCGCGTGCGCGAATCGTCTTGCCGAATCCAGTTCCAGCTTCTGCGAGTTGCGCGTACTCAAGCTGGTGTCGATGGCGATCACGATCGACAGCGGCAGCTCCGACTCGCGCTGAAACACGGCAATCTTCTGCGGCTTGCCGTCTTCAAAGATCTGGAAGTCTTCCTGCTTGAGCGTCGAGACCGGCGCGCCGCTCGGTAGTCGTCACCGTCGCAGAAGACGTTCACCAGCTTTACGTTCACCCGGATCGTCGTGTTCGTGTCGTCCTCGGCGCGGAGCCGCTTGCTGTTTGTCCGGCGGATGCGGAACTGTCGTCGGTGTGCTGGCTTGTCGGCGTTCGGCGGCCGCGGCACCGTGCTCTGCGCCGTGCGCCGCAAGCGAGAGCGCCGCCAACAGGCAGAACCATGCGCCGGCTCGGCACAGATCAGCTTGCATTTTGTCAGGAGGCCAGAGACCATCCGCGAGGAAAGTGACATTCGTTTTACTGTAACCCGAACCGCGCTATTTTGACGCGCTGCCGCCCGCAACCGGCACTTCCGGGGGAAAGGGCTCGCCGTCGGCCCACACCGCGCCATCTTCGAAGAACTCCTTCTTCCAGATGGGCACCGTCTTCTTGAGCGTATCGATCACCCAGCGGCAGGCTTCAAACGCCGCCGCCCGATGCGCCGATGCTACGGCGATATACACGCTGGTTTCGCCGATCTCCAGCCGCCCGAGCCGGTGCACCACCCAAATGTCGCGGATCGCAAAGTTGGCCAGCGCCTGCACCGCCAGTTGCTCCATTTGCTGCAGCGCCATCGGCTCGTAGGCCGTGTAGTCGAGATACAGCGTGCGACGTCCGCGCGTCTGGTTGCGGACGACTCCGTCGAACACCACGAGCGCGCCGTCATCCGGTTGCTTGATCGTCGCCGCAATCGCCGCGCGCATCGATGGGCTGCCGCACCAGTGCGGCGTGTTCCGTCGTCTGAGCGGACGGCAGCGTCCGGCGCACCCCCACTCACCGGGGGGAGCAGACGCGACCTCGTCGCCATCGTGCAGAATCCGATCTGGGGCGGAATACTCGTAGTTCACGGCCATAGCCACTGCGTGTCGAAACTCCGCCAAGCTGCGGGATTCGCTGCTGCAAGGTTGCGTACAACTCGCCCAGCAGACGCGCCCTCGCTTAGTTCCAGCGTGCTCGCTCTCGCGGCCGGCGAACTCGCGCAGGATCCCCAGATACTGAACCTTCACCTGCATGAGAAGTAGGATATCCGAGCCGATCTCATTCGGGGTACTCATCATTTCCAATTTCTTGCCAAGCCACGAGTACTGCCATGCCACCGAGACGTTCTGATAATTGCCGCCGAAGCGGATATAGGCACCGTCACTGTAGGCAACCTTGATCGACTGGAACTTGGTAATGGGAACGACACCGTCCCTCCGATGCGCGAGCTGGTTTGCTTGGTATCGAGATTTCGAATGCTGTTGACCGCCGTAATGCCGCCCCACCAGAAGTTCCCATCGAGCGAGGCACCACAACCGCGCCCTGCGAAACCCCTTGAGTTTCGGTATGTCGTAGCTCAAGTGACCCTCGAAGCTGCCAATCGGCGCTTCCGTTTGCGGTTGCGGATTCGGAATGCTGAAGTACGCCTGATTCGTCGTGTAGAACCAGACTCCGGCGTACCCATCGAGGATCCAGTTGCCCCAGCGCTGCGAGTAGCCAAACTCAGGTTTGAACGCCCAGCGATTGATGCCCCAGTTGATGAGCTTGGTCGGATCGTATTGCCCCGTCGGAGCGACTGATTCGCAGGCTCGCGCCGAGAAGCACCTTCTGCTTCCACTTGCGAAACTCCTGCGCCGGCAAGGCCTGGCCGCCGTAGAGATTGACGGACAGTCGTGCGCCAAAGTCGAGCAGCCCCGAGCGATACACCGAACGCTGTTGGTTGTTGAGCTCTCCGGTGAAATTACCAACCGCATACGGCAGTGACGCGGAGAAGTTGGCGGAGCGACCGAAGAAGTTGAAGGAGTGGTAAGCGCTGACGACCGGTACGTTGTAGATCCCCTTGGCGTCCTTGATCGGAATCGCACCGTTAAAGTCGAGGCCGCCGTTGTAATACGACCACGTAAGTGTGACTGCGTTGGAGTGAATCGGCGTGATCACATAGGCCCGAGGCGCGAGGTCCTGGGCACAGACGCGGAGCACGGCCAGTAGCACAACGCACGAAACCAATGCCAAATAACGAAGTCGCATATCAAGTCCAGCGTCACCAACCAACGCCCTCGCGAAGAATTCTACCTACTTGCGGGCAGCCCGAAAGCGGAGAGGGAAGCGGTTTTTGTCGGAAGCGCGTACGGGTGGATTGCACAATTTTTTGTGCAGACTGATAATACCCCTCCCCCTCACCAGCCATCTTAAAATCAATCACTTACGAAAAAATTACCCGCAAAATAGCACAAACAAAGGCGTTATACGTAAAATAGCACAAACAAAAGACTTAGCACGACGACTGCTACAAATTGTCCAGTAAAATCAATAGCTTAGCGTAGATTTAGTCGC
This sequence comes from uncultured Acidobacteriota bacterium, assembly GCA_963745435.1. Classification (GTDB taxonomy): domain Bacteria; phylum Acidobacteriota; class Terriglobia; order Terriglobales; family Acidobacteriaceae; genus Gp1-AA133. Next base: position 353,638 of record CAVUXK010000025.1, read on the forward strand.
AAAATAGCACAAACAAACGATTTAGCTCAAGCGATGTCAAAGAACCGGTGCCAGCGTCCCGAGTAACTCGGAGCGAGGTACCGACCGCAGATCACTGCGGAGGGCCGATAATTCCTGATTAAGCATGACAGGGAGACCCGAGCCTAAGCTACAACAATCGAAGCGTGGATGAAACGAAAGTAACCTATTTCATTCCATTTTAGGAATCAATGCATTGTAAAGCTAAACTTCGAAAGAAACGGCAAGGGCGGCCTTCGCGAGCTGCGCCCTTTGCTGTCTAGCCGCGAGTTATTCGCTGGCTGTGTTATTCGGTTCGGCCGCCTGCTACATTTGCCATGGTCTGTTGGCTTTCGATTCGACTCCGGTTTAGCACTGGTATCGCAATAAAGACATGATCGTATTGTTGATGGGCGTGAGTGGGGTAGGGAAGACCACGGTCGGGCAGGCGCTTGCCGAACAACTCGGCTGGCGATTTGCCGATGCCGACCGCTTTCACTCGGCTGCGAACGTTGCCAAGATGCGCGCGGGCATTCCGCTCGACGATGCGGACCGTGCACCGTGGCTTCAATCGCTCCACGACGCAATTGCTGGCTGGCTTGCGGCGGCGGAGTCCGTTGTCCTGGCGTGCTCGGCTCTCAAGGCAGCTTATCGGCGGGAGCTTTTGGTTGGTCCGGAGGTAAAGCTGGTCTATCTGCACGGTGACGTTAGCCTTATCGCGCAGCGCCTTGGCGAGAGGCACGGACATTACATGAATCCAGAGCTGCTTCGCAGTCAGTTCGACACGCTCGAGGCCCCGACGGACGCCATATCTCTTGACGTGAGCGAGCAAGTGCCCGAAATCGTCGCGACGATCCGCGCGGCGATTGGAGTCTGAATTCCCTAGAGGTCCATTCATGACAGAAACAGCGTCGAGTCGAGATCTGTATTCGCTGAATGAGAAGCATCAAGTAAGGCTGCGGGTCCACTATCCGGCCGATCTCGACCACATGGTTCTGAGGACGGACAGCGATTGGGACCTGGACATCAAGCCAAGCGTCATCGATTCAGAGCAGTCGTTTGCCGAGTTTGAACTGGAACTCTCCCACCCGTTCCGCTATTTCAAGCCCTGTCTGCTGAAGCCGACAGGCATTCAGTGGGCTACCGGCCCCAATCGACTCATCGTTGCCACGCGCGAAGAGGTGCAGGACGTTTACCCTGCTTTTCATTCGGCCACAAAAGGCAGGATTACCGACATCATTACGCTGCCGTCGATCATCCTCAACCGTCAGCACAGCCTGCGCGTGTACCTTCCTGCCGGCTATGACGAGAACACCTGCCGCACGCTTCCCGTCATGTACATGCAGGATGGCCGCAATCTTTTCTTTCCGCAGGAAGCGTTCATGGGGCAGGATTGGGGCGTCGAGGACAGCCTGGCACTATTGAACGGGATGAATGCAATCCGGCAGATGATGATCGTGGGAATCTGTTCGGAAGATCGAATGAACGAATATACCTATCCGGGTTATGAGCATTACGGCCGCTCGGTCGTCGAGGAAATCAAACCTTATATCGATGCGAACTTCCGTACCCGTGCCGGGCCGCAAACCACGGGTGTTATGGGATCGTCGTTGGGCGGCGTAGTGTCGTTCTACATGGGATGGCAATGGCCCGAAATCTTCGGAAACGTCGGCAGCCTGTCGGGCACCTTCACCTTCAAAGACAACCTGATCCAACGTGTACTGCACGAAGAGCGGCGAGATGTGCGCTTCTACATCGATACCGGCTGGCCCGGCGACAATTACGAAGTTGGCCTGGCCATGGCCACGGCGCTGGCGGAGCGTGGCTATCGGTACGGCCACGATTTCCTGTATTTCGCCTTCCCAAACGCCGAGCACTCGGAACGCGATTGGGGCCAGCGGCTGCATCTGCCGTTTCAGTTTTTCGCAGGCCGGCCCGCCGTGGTTTCGCGGATCTTGCAGGCTTCGGAGCGGGCTACTTCTCCAGACTAGGCTGCTCGCCCGTTTGCGTGGAGTTGCCGCCAAAGAGGAACGAAACATTGGATACAGCTTCGGCAGTTGCTGATCTCGATAGGCGATTTGGGATTCCAGGTGTCGCCTCGGTAGTCGCCGGAAATGGCGGTCTCGCAAAGGTCGTCGTCACTATGCCGAGCGCTCAGGGCGAAATGTATCTCCACGGGGGACATGTGACGTCCTGGATTCCTAGTGGGGCCGGCGAGGTCTTGTATTGCAGCCCGCACTCCCTTTGGAAGGACGGGAAAGCCATCCGTGGAGGAGTGCCAATTTGCTTTCCCTGGTTCGGCGACAAGGCCGACAATAGTGCGGCTCCGGCGCACGGATTTGTTCGGACGAAAGCCTGGGAATTGGAGTCAATCGCCGCGGAAGACGAGAACGTTTCTGTCAGCATGTTCACCGCGAGTGGTGACGACACCAGAACCTGGTGGCCATACGACTTCCGCCTGGTCCACCGGGCAACCTTCGGAACCCAATTGAAGCTAGAACTGGTCGTTTCAAATACCGGCGCAACGCCATTTGTTATTGAGGAAGCCTTGCACGCCTATTTCCGCGTGGGCGACGTGGAAACCGCGGTCGTCAATGGGCTCGACGCGACCGGGTTCATCGACAAGACCGATCAACACAAGCGAAAGAACCATAACGGCCCACTGCGATTTTCCGGGGAGACCGACAGCGTATTTCTGAACACGCGGCATCCCATCGACTTGACCGATACGGCACAACAGCGGCGGGTTGCATTGACGAAGCAGAACTCGCTTACTACTGTGGTGTGGAACCCATGGGCAGAGAAGTCGCGTGGCATGAGCGACCTCGGCGATGGCGAGTGGCGGAAATTCGTCTGCATCGAGACAAGCAATGTTGCGGATTACGCTGTGCATCTCGCTCCGGGCCAGCGGCACGTTATGAGTGTGGTGATGCGAGCCGCATAGCAATGACCGGAGTTACGCACAGCTTGGGCGCAGGTCCGGCGACTGATACCCTCACGTGCAGGAGGAACAATGACTCTCACGACGGTACTGCTCGGCGCGATTTTTCTGGCGA
>CAVUXK010000026.1:0-258150 GCA_963745435.1 uncultured Acidobacteriota bacterium
CACAGGGTGCCCTCGTCCCAGAGGTGCCCGATGAGCGAGACGCCGGAGGGCATCTTGCGCGGCGGCGACACTGCGGGGTGCTGCTGACCGGGGGCGGCAGCCAGTCGCTGCGGATCCGGTCGATCATCACCCACCCGGTGGGCAACACCAGGCAGGGGTGGCCGGTGGAGTTGGTGGCCAGCGGCTCGTCCCGCAGCGAGGGGGTGAGGACCACGTCCACCTTCGCCATCTGCTCGGCCCACACCTTCGCCACGTGGCGCCGCAGCCGGTCTGCCTGGACATAGTCCACCGCGGAGATGAAGCGCGACTGGCGGAGCAGGTTCGGCCAGGCGTCGCGCACCTGCATGCGCAGCTGCGCGTCCTCCGGAGAGGGTGAGCCGCTCGAACGAGGCGGCCGAGTCGGCGAGCACCAGGGACTGCAGCGCCACCCACGGCAGCTCGGGGAAGGCCAGGTCCACCCGCTTCATTCCCAGCTGCTCGAGGGCCTTCGCCGCGGCCGGCTCGACGTCGCTCGCCGCGGGCCCGCTCATCCAGGCCGGCACCACCCCCACCTTCAGCCCCTTCACCGGGCGCGCGGCGTCGAACGCAAACCGGCTGGGGAGGGAGGACAGGTCGGCCGGGTCCGGGCCGGAGATGGCGGCGAGCACCAGCGCGGTGTCCTCCACCGAGCGGGCGATGGGGCCGAGCTTGTCGTGGCTCCAGGAGAGGGTCATCGCCCCCGTGCGTGGGACGCGACCGAAGGTCGGGCGCAGGCCGGTGGTCCCGCCACGCATGCACGGGTCCACGATGCTGCCGAAGGTCTCGCTGCCGATCGCGAACGGCACCAGGCCCGCGGAGACCGCGGCTCCCGAGCCGGCGCTCGACCCACCGGACCGCTCCTCGAGAAACCAGGGATTGCTGGTCGCCCACAACCGGACCGTCGTTCAGCGCCAGAGCACCGAGCAGAGCTTCGCCACGAGGATGGCGCCGGCGGCCCGGAGGCGGGCGATGACGGTGGCGTCCTCCTTCGGCACGCGGTTGCGGAACGGCTCGGCGCCCCAGGTGGTCCGGACGCCGGCGGAGTCGAGGAGGTCCTTCGCCCCGTAGGGGATGCCGTGCAGCGGGCCGCGGTTCTTTCCGTGGGCAATGTCCCGGTCGGCGGCCTCGGCCTCGGCCAGCGCCTGCTCGCGGACGAGGGTGATCGTGCAGTTGAGCTGGGGCTGGTACCGCTCGAGCCGGGCGAGGGCGACTCGGTCAGCCGCACCGACGACACCTGCCGGGCCTGCACCCATCGAGCGAGCGCGTGCACCGGGGCGAAGGCCAGCTCGTCGTCCGTGGGCGGCCTGCGCGAGGTCCACGACGAGCGCACCACCCTGTTCTTCTTCGGCATCCGCCCCGTGCCCTGGAGCACCGGGTTCCACACCATGCCCGGCGACTCGTCGCCCAGCGGGAAGTCGCGCCGGACGAAGAAGGGGCCGACGTTCAGGTTCCAGGAGTCGGCCGCGAGGGTGCGCTGCTCGGAGGTCATGCTCACCCGCATCAGCTTCTCGGCGTGGGCGAAGTCGTCGGGCGTGACGGTGGGGCCCGCCGGACCGGCGCCTTCCCGCGGGCGTCCCGGAGAAGATGCTGCCCGTGCCCGTGGGCTTCGTTCCCGCCATGGGCGCCGCGTGGGCCTCGCCCGATGCGCCGGCAGCCACACCCGCGAGCGCGAGCGCACCCTCCGCCAGGAACCGCCGCCGCGACTTTAGTTCCGCCATGGTGTCCTCCACGGTGCTCCGGCCCGGCAGCTCAGAACAGACCGACGCTGAATTGAATCGCAAAGATGGGCTCGTTCAGCCGGTCGTCGGGGTCGAATTGAAGCCCACGTCCAGGGCCAGGGGGCCCACCGGGGTGACGTAGCGCACGCCCGCGCCCGCGACCGGCCGGAGGTCCAGCGGCTTCCAGGTCGCCGCCGAGTACCAGAGGTTCCCGGCCTCGACGAACAGCCCGAGCTCGAAGTCGCCCACCAGCGCCAGGCGCAGCTCGGCCTTGGCCAGCTCGAAGAGGGTGCCTCCCTCGGAGGGGAGCTGGCCGCCGTTGCGCAGCGCCAGCGCGCGGCTGGTGCACCCGCCGGTCCACGCGAGCGCATCGCAGTAGGTTCGCTCGCGCGCGTACTCGCCCCGCACGTCCTGGGGAATGACCGCATCGTCGCGGAAGCCGCGCAGGGTCGTCGCCCCGCCGAGGAAGAAGCGCTTGGGGGTGATGATGAGGCTGTCCGGCTCCAGGGCGAAGATCTTCCCACCGCGGACGGAGAGGGCCAGCGTCGCGCGCGGGGCGAGCGGAACGTAGCCGGTGATTCCGCCCGCCACCTTGAAGGTGAAGATGCGCGCCGGGACCGCGTTCTCGCCGTTCACGTCGGTGGTCTCGGCGCTGATGTCCTTGGTCACCTCGCCGGTCGCGGCGATGAGCACCCCAGCGTGCGGGTGCACCGGCTCGTCGCGGAAGTCGAAGGCCAGGGTGGTTCCGAGGGTCTGCATGAAGAAGTTGCCGGTGGGGAAGCGGAGCCGCTCGGCGTCGGTTCGGTTCGGCTGCAGGAGGTCGCCCACGCCGGGCTGCGCCCGGACCAGCACGTTCTCGATGAGGTAGTTCCCGGTGAGCTGGAGCCAGCGGGTGACGGCCCAGTCCACGCCGAGCAGGGCGGCCACGCGGCCGAAGAAGTAGGTCGGCCGGTGCACCCGCTCGGCGGTGACGTTCAGGCGGGCGCCCACCCGTGCGGGAAGGAACTGGTAGATGCGCGGCTGCGACAGCCCGGCGTTGATGTTGAAGTCCAGGCCGTTGAGGCCCTGGAGGTTCGAGCCGTCGACGTAGTCCTGGAGCGGCAGCGCGCTCGCCCCGACGTAGTTCAGCTTGCCCCGCAGGGTGAAGTTGATCCCCTGCCCGAAGAGCGTTGGGGTAGGCGAGGTCGCCGATGATCCGCGGCCCGTCCTCGAGCGAGTACCCCACCCCGATGCTGCCCGACAGCCTGGGAAGCTCCCGCAGCTCCACCACCACGTCCTTCACCGGCTCGGGCGTGTCCGGGGAGATGAGCCGCACGGACGCGGTGCGGAACAGGCCGAGGAGCAGGAGCTCGCGCTGGCTCTCGAAGAGCGCCTCCGGGTCCAGTGACGCCGGGGGTCATCTTGAGGTTCGCCCGGACCAGGGCCTCGTCGGTCCGCTGCAGACCCGCACCACCACCTGCCCCACCCGCACCGCCGGCCCCGACTCCACCACCAGCACCGGATCGACGGAGGTCCGGTCGGCCGAGAAGTTCGGCTGGGCCGTCACCTCGGCGAAGAGGTAGCTCCCGCGGCCGAGACGGCGCTGGGTGGTGGTGACCGCCTCTTCCAGCCGTGACTTGCTGAAGGCCTGACCGGGGGCGAGCATCGGCAGCTCGGGCGGAGGGAACCCCACCGGCAGGCCCTCGAAGCGTACCCCGCGGACGAAGGTGCGGACCCCCTCGACGATGTGGAACCGGACGTCGAGCGCGCCCGACGGGACGTCTTCCGCGGCGCCCACCAGCGACACGGCCGCGTCCGCCCAGCCCAGCTCGCGGTAGGCCCGCTGCATGGTGTCGGCGGCGTCGCGCCAGGCCTCCTCGACGAAGACCTCGGAGGGCGCCGGGTCGGGGGTGTCCGGGCGTCCCTCGGGAGCGCTGTGTCCGGAGAGGTGCAGCGGGTCCGACTCCAGCCGCCGGTCCGACGGCTCGGGCCGGCGGTCGCCCACCACCCGCTCCAGCACCGTCCGCAGCTCGGACTCCGACAGCCCGGCGCGCCCCTCGAACTCCACGGTGCGGACGCGGAACTGCCTCCCCTCGGAGACATGGAACACCACCACCGCGCGGCTGCCGTCGGAGCTCACCACCTCCCGGGGCTCCACCCGGACGTCGCGGAAGCCGCGGTAGCGGTAGAAGGCTTCCAGCCGGCGCGCCTCGCGCTCCAGCAGGCCGAGCGGTCCAGCGTCTCGGCGCCGGATCGATCGCCAGCGCGGAGCGGAGCCAGGCCGACGGGTACCGCCGGTTCCCCTCGAAGCGCAGGGTGAAGGCGGGCCCGGCCTCGACCGGGACGGTGACCACCGCGCCGGTCCCCTCCAGCGCCACCCGCGGCGCGCCCACCCGCGCCCGGGCGTGCCCCGCGTCGCGGTAGAGCGTGCGCAGCGCCTCGGCCCCGGGGTCGAGCCGGGTGCGGTCGAGGATATCGCCCACCCGGAGCCCGAAGGCGGAGGCGAGCCGGCCGGTGGGACAGCCCCGGGCTGGCCCTCGAACCGCAGCGCCACTGACCCGGGTGGGCGTTTCCTACGTGGATCTCCAGCCTGACCACCATTGCCTGATCTCCGGAGGGCTGCGCGGTGGGCGGAGATCTCGGCACTCGTTCCAGCCCCGCCGCGCGTACGCGGCGAGGAGCCCGGTCCCGTGCCTCGTCCCAGCTCTCTCCGGCCAGAACTCGGTGCCGGCCTGGAGCCGCGCCGCGGCCAGCACCTCGTCCTTCCCCAGCGCCTTCGTGCTCCGCTCACGTCGATGCGCGTGATGCGCACCACCGGGGCGAGCTCGAAGGTCACCACCAGCCCGTCGGGACCCTCGTCCCCCGCGCGCCACCACGTCGGAGAAGCGGCCGGTGGAGAAGAGGCGCTCGATGCTCCGGCGCACCGCCCGGGCGGACAGCGGCTGGCCCGGGGGCGACGGCCACCAGGCCCTGGAGGTCGGACGGCGCCCTGCCCGCCGCCACGCATCTGCAGCTTCACCGAGGCCACCACCGGGGCCTGGCTTGCAGTGGCTGGACCCTGCGCCCGCGCCGGCGCCGCGGCCAGGAGCAGCGCGAGCGCGAGGGCTACTCGACGTTCCAACGGAGCTTGGAATCGACCCCCAGGTTTCCGATCGGAACGTCGTTGTACACGTTGTCCCACTGGATCTGGGCGGAGACGCAATCGTCGAACCGGTACTCGGCGGGCACGCGTGCCCTTCCGGACACGGGCTGGGAGAGGCCGAGCTTAAGCTGGTCGGTGAGGAACTTCGACTCCAATTGCACCGGTCGGCTCCACCAGGCCGTTGGCGTCATTGTAGAGCGTGGAGACGTGGAAGCTCAGGTCGCGGATCACCGAGTTGCGCGGAAGGAACTTCTGCACCTGCCGGTCGAGTCCGAGGCCTGGTAGAGCGCCTCGGCGGCGATGCCGGCCCCGGTCGTCGTCGTGTTGCTGTTGGCCCGGTCCCGGGAGGTCACCCCGAGGGTGAGGAGCGAGATGACGTCCCCTTCGGGGAGGCTGGGCTCGCTGGAGAGCAATACCTGGGGCTGCGTGGTCTTGCCGAAGGCGTGCAGGCGGATGAGGTACTCCCGCACCTGTGACTCTGCGCGAACGTCGAACACGCCCTCCAGGCTCCGCCGGTCCTTGAAGTCGACCGCGCCCTGGGTGAGGTTGAAGGTCGTTCCCGGAAGAAGGCCTGGCTCCCCTGCCCCGCCTCCATCGCCCCGATGAGACCGGGATGCAGGTTGCTGCCGGTGAGCCGCAGATCCCCACGATGCGTGCCCGGGCGAGGTTGTTCTCCACCGCCGCGTCCTTGAGATGCAGCGCGACATCGAGCTGGAGCCACTCGCGCGGAGCCTCGCCGGGGGTGCTGGGCCGGTTGGCCCGGGCGAGAAGGGTGTCGAAGCCGAAGGGGCGCCGGTAGCGGAGCCGCTGCACGTCCAGGTCACCGGCGAGGTAGAACGCCCCCGGGCGACCGGTGAGGGTCAGCTCCCCGGTGGCGGCGAAGGGCGCGTCCTCCACCACCCGCACCGAGACCTGGTCCAGCTGCAGCTGCACCTCGAGCTGCTCGGGGCGGAAGCGCCGCCAGCGCACGTCGCCGCGGCTGCTCAGCCGGCCGTCGTTGGCCTGCCCCTCGAAGTCGCTCCACAGGATGCGGGACTCGCTGAAGTCGACCTTGCCCTTCAGGCTGCGCAGCTCCAGCGGCTGCCCGCGGACCCGGAAGCCGGCGTCCACCAGGGTGGCGGTGCCGACAATCTGCGGGTCGGCCGGCTCGCCGCGCGCGCTGCCGAGCAGCTCCAGCCGCCCCGAGGTGCGCTCCAGACCCGGGACGAAGGACTCGAGGAGCCGGAGGTCCACCGACCCCGACACCGCGACGTCCATGGCTCCCTCCTCGAGGTAGCCGGAGGCGCTGAGCTCGGTCTCGGGCCCCTTCAGCCGGAGCCCCTCGCTGCTCACGCGTCCGCCGCGAAAGCGTACGTCCCACGGGCCGTCGCTCTCGGCCCGGAACTCGCCTCGCTGCAGCTTGAGCGTGTCGAGGTGGAGCAGGCCGCGGGAGGCCTCGGCCTCGGTGAGGTTTCCGCTGGCGGTCAGCACGCCATTCATCGAGCCGTTGAGCCCCTGAGCGGCCGCGGTGTCCGGGAGCAGGGCCCGGATATCGGCGAGCGCGAGCTTGAGGGTGGCCTCGTAGGGGTACGGCCTGCGGATGCGCGCGGTGAGCCGGAGGTCGGTGTCCGCCACCGGCTTGCCCTTGACCTCCAGCTGCTCGCCGAGCGCCCGGGCCTCGAGCGCCATGGGGCCGAGCGCACGGCCGGAGAGGTAAATCTGCGGTCCGCCGATGGTCAACGCGACGTCCGGCACCGCGTCGGTGCCGCCCAGCTTCCCGGCGAGGGTGAGCGTGCCGCGGGCCCGGAGGCGCTTCGCCAGCTCGGGGCCGAGCAGCTCCTCCAGCTGGAGCCCGTCCACCCGGAACTTTGCCGAGAGAGGCCCGGTGAAGTCCCAGCGTCCGTCCGCCTTCGAGCTGCCCAGCGGGCCGCGCAGCGTGAGCGAGTCGAGGGCGATGGCGCTCCCCTGGTCGAGGCGGGCATGGATCGCGCCGTCGCCGAGGCGGCGTCCGGAGGAGGTCACGGAGGAGAGGTCCAGGTCGAAGCGGCCCTCCATGGTCTCCGCCAATCCCTCGAGGGTCATCGCTCCCCGGGCGCTGCCCACGACGACGCGGCGGAGCGACTGCACCGCGGGCGAGACCGGCGCCAGCACCTCGACCAGGTCCTCCACCCGCCCGTTGGGGATGTTCGTGGCGACGTGCACCAGGGGAGAGTCGCCGCGGAAGTCGAGCGCCGCGCGCCCCTGGTACGCGGTGCGGCCCTTCATGCCGGTGGCATCGGGGAAGGAGAGGACACCGTCGCGAACGGTCAGCGACGAGGAGAGGTTCCCCAGGGCGAAGCCGCGGAAGCTCGAATCTTGCAAGGCCAGCTCCCCGTCGAGGAAGACGAAGCCCGGCGGGATCCGGACGGAGACCCGGGCCGCGCCCACGCCGCCGAGCGGGATGTCCGCCAGCTTGCCCACGTCCTCGAGCACCAGCGGCTCGGCGGTGGTCTCGATGGTGATGGGGCCCCGGCCCCCGTAGGGGATGACAACGTTGGCCACCGCGCGCGAGCCGGCGACCTTGACCTTCCCGTTGAGGAGCTCGACCCGGTCGGGGTGGATTCCGAATCGAGCGCCACCTCGCCGGAGGGAATGGAGAGGAGGGGCGGACCGGGCAGCTTCTTCCCCACCGGATGGGACCAGGTCACGAAGCGCGCCACCTTGAGGTCCGCCTGCCCCTGCAGCTCTGGCCCGGGAGAGAGCTTGCCCGAGAGGTTCACCGGGCCGGTGGCGAACGAATCGACCCAGGCCCATCCCATCCCCACCCGGTCGAAGACCTGGAACAGGCTCACCTGGTCCAGCTCGGCCTTCACCTTGAGCGGCAGCCCGGGCACGAGCCGAAGCTCGCCGCTGGCCCGGAGCGAGCCCTGCCCGACGGGGATGGAGAGCTCGCCGACGGTGACGTCCTGCCCGGCGAGCGAGGCGCGGACGGTGAAGTCACCGGGACGGAGGGCACCGAGGGTCACGCCCTTGCCGAGGAGCTCACCGGTGACGCGCACGTCCGGCACCCGGCCGGACAGAGTCGCCTGGGCCCAGAGGTGCCCGGAGCTCTCGCCCAGAGGAACGACCCGGGACAGCATCCGCATCGGAAGGAAGAGCTGCGCGTCCAGCGCGAGCGAGGGCCGGCAGAGGTCGTCCACCCTGCCGGCGAAGGACAGCTGGGCATCGTCGATCGACAGCTCGCCCCGGCTCACCTCCAGCTCTCGTCCGCCGGGCGCCAGCGCCCCCTCCACCGCGAGGCCCGCCACGGTCAGTGGCGGTCGCCCGTTGGCCAGGTCGACCAGCCCCTGTGAGGTGTGGAGGGTGAACTCGGCGTCGCGGCGGCGGGTCCGCCAGCTCAGCTCCACCCCGGCCACCTCCACCCTCCGGCCTGCGGGCAGCGCCACCCGAACCTCGGCGCCGCGCACCTCCAGCGTGTCCACCTCGAGGTGCTCGAGGCTCCGCAGCGGGCAGCCCTCGGACTTCGCGGGCGGCTGCGGGCGAGTCAGGTCGAGCCAGATGCGGGGGCGGATGAGCCGCACGCGATCCAGCTCCAGACGGCCGGAGAGCGGCTGCACGCCGGCGACCGTGACCTCGAGCTCGTCGGCGCTGAACGTGGGCCGGTCGCTGTCCGGCGCGGTGGCGGAGAGCCCGTAGATGCGGAGCGTGCGCGCGGCGGGGTCCACCTCGCAGCGCCCGAGACCCACGTCGGCCCCGAGCAGGCCGGGCAGCTGCCGCCGGGCCAGGGTGCAGGCCCGGTCCCAGGCGAAGCGCGAGCGGCCGATGGCGAGGAAGGTCAGCCCACCCGCCACCAGCGCGAGGAGGAGTCCCACCGCGAGGAGCCGGCGCCGGCGGTTCGGGCCGCTCCAACGCATGGGGTCAGCTCTTCAGGCTCTCGAGGTAGCGAATCCACCTCGGAGAGGTCCACGTTTCCGGCCGTGGCCGGGGCCGGCGTGCCGTTGGCGCCCGGCGTCTCGGCGGCCACGAGCGCCAGGTTCCGCGCGATCTCCTCGATGCTCGGAGCGTCCACCGTCGTCGCTCCGGCGAGGTACGCCTCGAAGAGCGCGTTGTCGCAGAGGGTGTTGATGATTCGCGGCGAGCCGCCCGATAGCCGGTGGAGCACGTCGATGGCGCCGGGGGTGAAGAAATTGGGCCGCCGCCCGCGGTGTGGATCCGGTGCTCGACGTAGGAGCGGGTGCTCTCCGGGTTCAGCGGCTCGAGGCGATAGCGCATCGCCACCCGCTGGGCCAGCGGCGGATCCAGGCGGAGGTTGCGCTCGATCTCCGGCAGCCCGAAGAAGACGAAGGAGATGAGCTTCCGCTCCGGCACCTCGAGGTTGAGCAGGCCGCGGAACTCCTCCATGAGCTCGCGGGTCTCGAGCATCTGGGCCTCGTCGATCAGCACCACGGCCTTGCGGCCCTGCTCGTGGATCTGGACCAGCCGCTGGTAGAGCTGGCTCAGCAGGGCGAGCTTCTCCTGGGCGGGATTCTCCACCCCGAGCTGGAGCGCGATGCGACGCAGGAGCCACGAGGCGGTGACGCCGGAGTGGATGATGACGAGGAGGGCGGCCTCGTACTCTTCCTCGGGAAGCGCGTCGAGCAGTCGCCGGGCCAGCGTGGTCTTGCCCGCGCCGATGTCCCCCACCAGCACCGAGAGGCCGCGCATCCGCGAGACGGCGTGGGTGAGACGGATCAGCGCCTGCGGTGCTGGGGAGACTCGAAGTAGAAGCGGCTGACCGGCGCGTTGGAGAACGGCTCCTCGGTCAGCCCGAAGTGGTCCAGGTAGCTCATCGTCGGGGGTTTCTTTTACAGGTACCCCACCTTGCGCGTCTTGGCAGTCGGCGCAGGGTCGGGTGGGGACGGCCGGGTGGGTGCCGGCCGACCGGCTGCGGTGGGGCGCGCCGGTCCGTCCTCCTCGGGTCGCACCGTGGCCGACAGCCTGCGCACCCGGTCCGCGACGTCGCGGTGCCCCGGCTCGGCCTTCTGCACCACGAGGTACTGCCCGAGCGCCTTCCCCGCCGCGCCGGCGGCCTCGTGGGCGAGGCCGAGCTCGTAGCGCAGGCTCACCTCGCGCGGGCCGGCGTGGGGGCTGGCCAGCGCGTCGCGGAAGGCGGCCACGGCCCGTGGTCGATCGCCGCGCATCCCCTGGAGGAGGCCGATCATCGTGAGGCAGTCCAGCTCCTTGGGCTGCCCCTGGGATCCAAGGCGCGCCACCTCGAAGACCTGCACCGCGTCGTCGAGGAGACCCATCTCCTTGTACGCGATGCCCAGGTCGTAGTGGGTGTCGACGTCGGTGGGCTGCACCACCCGCTCGAGGCCCTTCTTGAACTCGGAGAAGACCTCCTCCACCGAGTACTGGAAGTCGCCCCCGGCGGGCGCGGGCTCCTCGGCCGGAGCGCCCAGTTCTTGGAGCTCGTCCGCCAGCTCCTCGGCGAGGTTGTAGGAGCCGGTGCGCACCGGGATGGGCTCGACGCCGGGAGGCACGGCGCGAGGACCGGGCGGCGGGGTGGGCGTGGAAGGCTGGGCGACCTTTCCCGCCTCGAGCGCGGCGAGGCGCTCGCGCAGGGCCGCGGTGCGCGGCAGGCCAGGCCGGACCAGCGCCACCGTGTCCAGCACCTCGCGCGCCTCGTCAATCAGGCCCTGGTCGAGGAAGAAGCTCGCCTCGTTGAGCTCCTCGGTCACCGGGCCGCTCTCCTCGGGGGCGGCCTTCGGAACCGGACGGGACGCCGGCGGTGCAGGAGCGGGCGTGAGCGGCGGGGGCGGCACGAGCACCGAGGGAGATGGCGCGCGGGTGAAGGCACCGTTGGCTCCCGCGGCCGGCGAGGCAGCAGGCGCGGTGCGCGCGACGGCGCCGTTGGCCCCGGTGGGAACGGCGCGCGCGGCGGGGGCCGGCGGGGCGGGGGCCGGAGCGGGCGCGGGGGCAGGACGCCTGTACGCAGCCTGCGTCCAGCCGGTGCGAGCGAGCGGAGGCGCGGCCTCGGGGGGCGGCGGAGCCGGGGCCGCCGTGCGCGCAGGAGGCGGCGGAGGCGGCGGAGGCGCGGCACGCGGCGGGGGAGCGGGGGGCGGCGCCGGGGTGAGCACCACCTCCTCGTCGGGCGCAAGCTCGACCGCGCTCTCGACGCCCGGCTCGTAGGCCCCGAGCGCGTCGTTCATCTCGGTCCGGTCTGCCCCTTCCTCGTACGGCATCGCGTCGCCGTACCCCTCCACCTCGGGCGCAGGGACTTCTGCGTCACGGAGTAAATAGATGACGCATCAACTAATGTTGATGCAAGCTTTTTGGACCTTGCGGGTATGGGGACGCATGGCTACCGTAAATACAATTTCTTCAATAGCTTGCAGCGGACGATCGATTTGACGCTCCTACGAGTAGCCCAATATGATGACGAACTCGGAACGTTAACGCTGAACCCGACGAAACACCATTGAGGTCAGACGCAATACGCACGATTCTCTGAGAACTGAGAACTGAGAACTGAGAACTGAGAACTGAGAACTGAGAACTGAGAACTGAGAACTGAGAACTGAGAACTGAGAACTGAGAACTGAGAACTGAGACCCGAGACCCGAGACCCAAGACCCGAGACCCAAGACCCAAGACCCAAGACCTAAGACCTAAGACCCAAGACCTAAGACCCGAGACCTAAGCCCTGACCCAATGAGACCGCCCAACGCAGTCCAGCACTTGCTGCTCACCATCCCAGCCGGAGCCACTGCCACCTACCTCGCGCTTTTTCCGATCGTAAATCCCTTCGGAGGCATCCCGCTCTTCTTCTCGATCACTTCCGGCTTCACCCCGCAAGACCGCTACCGCGCCGCGATGAAGACCGGGTTATACGTGTTCCTGATTCTCGTCACGTTCATGTTCTTCGGACGCTTCGTCCTCAACTTCTTCGGCATCTCTCTTCCGGTTCTGCAAATTGCCGGTGGCCTGATCGTCGCCAACACAGCGTGGGGCATGGTCACGGGCGGCAACCGCATGACGCCCGAAGAAAGCAACGAAGCCAATACCAAAGAAGACATCTCTCTTACCCCGATGGCAATGCCCATGCTCTCCGGACCAGGCTCGATCGGAGTCGTCATGGGACTCGCGGCCCACATCGGGGGCGGAAGCACCTACGAAAGCCTGACCGGCTACCTCGGCATGGTGATCGGCATAGCCGCTCTCGCAGTGACCGTCTACCTCTTTCTTCGTCTGGGCGGCCCACTCGTAGACCGCCTCGGCCCAACGGCCGTAGGAGCCATCAACCGAATCTTCGGCTTCTTGATCCTGGCAATCGCAGTCCAGTTGGTGTGGGACGGCATGGCCGAGTTCAAGTAATCGCGACGGACAGAAGAAATGGGAAGGGCACGGCTTCAGCCGTGCCAATTAGAGCTAAACTCAAGTGGCTTCAGCCACTGGGGTGAGCTTTAAATAAAAACGACGGGCGAGTGCGCCCGTCGCTGATCGATTCCTGAACTGCTATCACTTCAACGTCACCAACTTCTCCACCAACTCGGAATAGTCCTTCTTCTCCAGCCCGTGCACCTGCTTGTTGTACTCGTCCACCTTCGACGAATAATTCATCGAGCAGAATTTCGGACCGCACATCGAGCAGAACGCCGCCTCTTTGTAATAGTCATCGGGCAAGCGTCTCGTCGTGCATCGACCGAGCGGTCTCTGGATCCAAAGACAGCGCAAACTGCTTCTCCCAATCGAACTTGTAGCGCGCATAGCTTAGTGCGTCATCGCGATCGCGAGCCCCCGGGCGATGCCGAGCCAAATCTGCCGCGTGCGCCGCAATCTTGTAGGCAATGATTCCATCTTTCACGTCCTTTTCGTTCGGCAGGCCAAGATGCTCTTTCGGGGTCACGTAACAAAGCATTGCCGCCCCGTACCACCCGATCATCGCCGCCCCAATCGCCGACGTGATGTGGTCGTACCCGGGCGCGATGTCGGTCACGAGCGGCCCGAGCGTGTAGAACGGCGCCTCGTAGCACAACTCGTTTTCCTTATCGACCTGCTCCTTGATCTTGTCGAGCGGCACGTGCCCCGGCCCTTCGATCATGACCTGCACGTCGTCCTTCCACGCGATCTTGGTCAGTTCGCCCAAAGTCTTCAACTCGGCGAACTGCGCCTCATCGCTGGCGTCGGCAATGCATCCCGGACGGAGCCCATCGCCCAAAGAGAAGCTCACATCGTACTTCTTGAAAATCTTGCAGATGTCTTCGAAGCACTCGTACAGGAAGTTCTGCTTGTGGTGATACGCCATCCACTGCGCAAGAATCGCGCCCCCGCGGCTGACGATCCCCGTAATCCGCTTCGAAACCATTGGCAGATACTGGATCAGCACGCCCGCGTGGATCGTCATGTAATCGACGCCCTGCGCGGCCTGCTCCTCGATGACTTCCAGCATCACGCTCGCGTTCAGATCCTCCACGCGCTTCACGCGCGAAATCGCTTCGTAAATCGGCACGGTCCCGATCGGCACCGGCGAATGCCGCAGGATCGCCTCGCGGATCTCGTGAATGTCGCCGCCGGTCGAAAGGTCCATCACCGTGTCGGCGCCGTAGTGCACCGAGGTGTGCAGTTTCTTCAGCTCTTCATCAATATTCGATGTAACCGCCGAGTTCCCGATATTCGCATTGATCTTGCACAGGGACGCAACGCCGATGCACATCGGCTCCAATTCAGGATGATTCACGTTCGCGGGGATGATCATGCGGCCCCGTGCAACCTCGTCGCGCACCAGTTCGGGCGTCAGTTTCTCGCGCTCGGCGATGTACACCATCTCTTCGGTGACCAGACCCTTGCGCGCATAGTGCATCTGGGAGAAATTGCCGTCCTGATTTTCCTTCTTGCGGCGAGCCAGCCATTCAGCGCGAGGCTTTACAACCTGGGTGTTGCCATTGCTGCCGTTGCTGGGAGAACCGTTTGCAGGCGTGCCATTCGTGGGGGTCATGAACTGCGCAACCTCTCAAAGTGGATGATTGCAAGATTATACGCTGGATTACACGGTGGTTCTGTGTTCGGCGCCCTACATCGGCCCGACGGACTGTCAGCTTTTCTCCGCGAACTCTGCGGATGTTCTCTGCGCCCTCTGCGTTTTAAGATTCTTAAGAAAGCCTCGAACAAAGCATAAGGCTCGAGAAGTGGAGAATCGATCGAGGGTGAAGCTTTCCCTGTTCACCTTCCCTCAACTTGCCCGTCTAACAAATCTGCACCTACAATCCTCTGTCCACCGCGAGGCCATCTGTGCAAACAATCAAAATCACTTTCTGCGCCCTCATCGCCCTCTTCGCCGTCTCTACCCTCGCCCAGTCGCCCAACGACAAGATGGCCCCCGGTTTCAGCATCGAGGCCATCGACAAAGCCATCGACCCCTGTGTCGACTTCTACCAGTACGCTTGCGGCAACTGGCTCAAGAACACGGAAATCCCCGCCGACCAGACCGAGTGGGTCAGTTTCACCGAACTCTACGAACGCAATCTCGTTACCCTGCGTGGCATTCTCGACAAAGCCTCCGCCGGCGGCCCGAACCGCACCCCCGTCGAGCAGAAGATCGGCGACTACTACGGCGCCTGTATGGACGAAAAGACTGCCGACGCCAAGGGCCTCGCTCCTCTCCAACCCGACCTCGACCGCATCGCCGCCGTCAAGAACAAGGCCGACCTCATCGACGTCGTCGCCCACCAGCACATGATCGGCGCCAACGCGCTGTTTGCTTTCTACTCCTCTTCCGACCTGCACAACGCCGACGTGGTCATCGCCTATCTCGATCAGGGCGGCCTCACCCTCCCCGACCGCGACTACTACCTCAAGGACGACGACAAACACAAAGAGATCCGACAGCACTTTCTCGAGTACGCGACGCAAATGTTCACGCTGGCCGGCAAGACTCCAGCCGAGGCAGCCGAGGCCGCAAAAAACGTGCTTCGCATCGAGACCGCCCTCGCCAAAGCCGAGATGGACCGCACCTTGCGCCGCGATCCGAAGAATCGCGACCATAAGACGAAGCGCGACGAAATCGTCGCCGCCGCGCCCAACTTCTCCCTGAACCGCTACTTCACCGCCGTCAACGCGCCCCAGTTCACGGAACTCAACGTCGCCAATCCCGAGTTCTTCAAGCAGGTCAACTCGGTCATCGAATCCGAGCCGCTCGACGCGTTGAAGACCTACGTCAGCTGGCACTTGCTCGATTCCACCGCCCCCTGGCTCTCCAAGCCCTTCGTCGACGCCAACTTCAAAATGCAGCAGCAACTGACCGGGCAATCGGAAATCCAGGCGCGCTGGAAGCGCTGCGTCGATGCCACCGACGGTGCGCTGGGCGAAGCACTTGGCCAGAAGTACGTAGACGAAACGTTCGGCGCCGATGGCAAGGCCCGCATGTTGAAGATGGTCGACGCCCTCGAAGTCTCGCTCGATCAGGACATCAAGGGCCTCCCCTGGATGACCGACGACACCAAGAAGCAAGCCAAAGTGAAACTCGGAGCCATCCGCAACAAGATTGGCTATCCCGACGTCTGGCGCGACTACACCACGCTCGAGATCAAGCCCGGCGATCTGATCGGAAACTATCTGCGCGCCAACGATTTCGAATCGAAGCGCCAGATCGCGAAGATCGGCAAGCCGCTCGACCGCAAGGAGTGGGGCATGACGCCGCCCACCGTGAACGCCTACTACAGCGGTTCGCGCAACGAGATCGTCTTCCCGGCCGGAATTCTGCAGCCACCATTCTTCGACAAGAAAATGGACGACGCCGTGAACATGGGCAGCATCGGTGTGGTGATCGGACACGAACTGACGCACGGCTTCGACGACCAGGGCCGCAAGTTCGATCCGCAAGGCAACCTGCGCGACTGGTGGACCGAGAAAGACGGCAAGGAATTCGAGACGCGCGCCAGCTGCGTCGCCAACGAATACGGCAACTTCGTCGCGGTCGACGATCTGAAACTGAACGGCCGCCTGACGCTGGGCGAGAACACGGCCGACAACGGCGGCGCTCGCGTAGCGCTGGCGGCGCTCGAGCAGATGATCGCGCAGGACAAAACCGGCAAGGCCGCCGAGAAAATCGACGGCTACACGCCCGAGCAGCGCTTCTTCCTGGGCTTCGGCCGAGTCTGGTGCGAAAAACGCCGCCCGGAATTCTCGCGCACGCTGGTCACGATCGACCCGCACTCCCCGGGCAAGTACCGCATCAACGGCGTGGTGCAGAACATGCCCGAGTTCCAGAAAGCCTGGGGATGTAAGGCAGGGCAACCAATGGTGGCGGAGAATGCGTGCAGGGTCTGGTGAGGAGAGAAGCCGTTAGCTCTTAGCCTTTAGCCAAGAATAAAATAAATACAAGAATAAAATAAACAATGGAGCGGCGGGCGTCCCCGCCCGCCGACTGCAGATCACCAATAAACTATCAGGATGAATTTGTAGCGCCGGCGTCCCGCCGGCAGTCGCGAGGGCGTCTCGCCCTCGCTACCCGAGCGCCCGACCTTAACTCTAGCGTCGTGTTTCCTTGATTTCGGCTGCGACCCTTGTAAAACTGTCCCGCTATGTTCAATGGCCTCGCCTTAGCTCTTCTGGTCACTCTTCCAACTCTGTCGCACAGCACTCTGCTGCCCGCTGAGGATATGCACGCAATAGCCAACGCTCTTTTGGTCCAGGCCCAGAAAGCGGCGGTGTTCGACGCAGACAGTACCGGAGTGCCTTTTCATGAAACAGTAAGCTTCCATTTCTCGGGCCTAGTCCAAGGAGACCAGAAAGGCACGTTCGTTCGCGACTGGGTTTCCAAGGAACAATGGCGTTGGAAATGGGAACTTCCTGATTATCAGGAAATCAGTGTCCGTAACGGCCACCAAATCGGCGAGCGTGACACCGCCGAGTTCGAGTCCGTGCGCATCCAGCAGTTACGGTGGGCGCTTCCGCCGTTCCCTCTGATACTCGGGCAAAACGACTTAGTAAAAAAGATCGAACCGGCAAAGGTCAACGGGCTTGACGCGCAATGCATCAGGTTTGAGGCCGCCCGAGGTCGTAATCGTTGGAACCGTGAAATATGCGTAAACGCGGGAAACAATACACTCGCGCGTTGGACCGACGAGCGGCGTCAGATTGAGTGGACGGACTATATTCCTTTTCGGGCAACTTTCTATCCCCGACACTTAGTCGTGAAAGAACTGGGTAGCAAGATCATCGAGGCCGACATCGAATTTCGTGACGCGCCCGAATTTTTACAAAAGACGTTCGAGATTCCTTCTGACCTGCGAATCCGCAAGGCATGTGAACATTTCACTCAGCCGATCGTGACGAAAGAGGAGAAGCCTGAATACCCAAAACGGATTGGAGTCAGAACGATAAAGGCTGAGGTCGTCGTGCAAGTGAAGGTGGGAGTTAAAGGCAAAGTGGAAGCCGCTCAGATCACTGAGACCGGCGGCGACGATTTAGACCGCGCCGCCCTTGACGCTGTCAAGAAATGGGAATTCGAGCCCGCTAAGTGCGACGGGGATCTTGTTTCGCACAAGTTCGCGGTAGCCATTCACTTCGGGGATCGATAACTGCGCTGGATTTCGGCTTGTTGCTAAACGCGCTGCGGTCGTCCTTAACCAAGCGGTCACTCACTGATTGATTTGCCAGGAGGCATGCCATGCGTCGAGATCGTGCGCTGAAAATTGTGTTGATCGTGGTGGGCCTGATCTTTTGCGCCTTGGTTTATCCCCTGACCATGTTCACGCGCCAAGAGCCTGCGCTGGCAATGATGCTGAGTGTCTATGTCACACTCGGCATTTTCCTGCTGCTTGCTGCCCGCGACCCGTCGGCAAATCGCAGCCTCATCGCCTTTACCGCATGGTCAAGTCTCGCTCACGCCGCACTAATGGGCTTCCAGGCACTTCGCAATCTGATCGCACGCGGCGAGTTGATTGGCGTGGCAGTGCTTGTTGTGATCGGCTTAACCCTGATCGTGCTGGCCCCGGGCAAGAAAACATCCGCGAACTGAATTCCCGCCGATACCGTGTCAGATTTTTGTAGCGCCGCCGTCCCGGCGGCAGTCGGGCGGGCGTCCCACCCGCCCAGCGAGGGCGAGACGCCCTCGCGACTGCCGGCAAGATGCCGGCGCTACCTGTGTAGAGTGCGACTCGCAACTGAGAACCGAGAACTGAGAACCGAGAACAGACTGCCCCGTCACCTGTCTCCTGTGGCCTGCTCCTTAAACCCCTTCCGCCTCTGCTCGCTATACCCATGCAGCGCGCTCATGATGATCGGAAACGCCTCGGCCGCCGGGCGAATCTCGTCGACCTCCACCGCTTTCCCCTCCAGCTGTTTGTAGTCCTGAAAAAATCGTCGCAGCATGATCAATCGGTGCGGAGGCATTTCGTTCGCCTCGTGATAGCTGTTGAACTCCGGATCCTCGGTCGCCACCGCGATGATCTTGTGATCTTTCTTGCCCGAGTCGATCATCGTCATCAGCCCGATCGCTCGCGCGTGGATGATCGTCAGCGGCACCACCGTTTCCTGGCACAGCACCAGCACGTCGAGCGGGTCGTCGTCTTCGGCCAGCGTCTGCGGAATGAAGCCGTAATTCGCCGGGTAGTAGACCGCCGAATAGAGCACGCGGTCGAGCTTAATCAGGCCGCTAACCTTGTCGAGTTCGTACTTCACGCTCGAGCCGAAAGGAATCTCGATCACCGTGTTGAACTCAGACGGCAGCTTGTCGCCAGGTGTCACGTCGTGCCATGGATGAATCACGGAAGCTCCGCTTTCCTGGAAAGTAAGGGGAGATTTTACCAGCTAACAGGCCATTCCCGGGACCGGCTGCCCTGCTTAGTCTTTTTGGATCAATAATTTGCCCCGTCTGCTCTCTCGGCAGGTTGCCCGTTTGAGTCTTGACCCAGCCTCGGGGTGCGCGTAAAGTTTGGACTACGGGGCTCGGGGAAATTCCTTATGTCGAGTGAAACCAGCAAGTATCTGAAGTTCGGCGGCGCGACGGTACTCATTCTCCTGATGCTGGGCTACCTCGCCTACACGGGCGTCCAGGAAAGCAAGAGCTACTACGTCACCATCAAGGAGTTGCATGGCCTGGGCGACGGCGCGTTCACCAAGCGCCTGCGCGTTGCTGGCAATGTGCAGCCTGGATCCATCAAGCGCAGCGGTACGCACGTCGACTTCATTCTGGTTGAGCAGGACCTGAGCTTGCCCGTCAGCTACGCCGGTACTGAGCCGCCGCCCGACACGTTCAAGGACAACTCGCAGGCGCTCGCCGAAGGCAGCTTCGGCAAAGACGGCGTCTTCCACGCCAAGGCGTTGCAGGCAAAGTGCGCCTCTAAGTACGCGCCGGCGAAGCCGGGCGATCCGGCCACGGGTACTCCCAACACCGACCCGCCCAAGAGCATGACTGAGCGGGAAGGCGTTTCCAAAGGTGTGACCCTGTAACACGCGGTTGGCTTCTCTGACGAAACCAATTCGACTGTGAACGATCCTCAAGCGCCGCATCCCCAAGCTGACGCGATCATTACCGTCACAAACCTGGTCAAGCAGTTCGGGCGCTTTGCCGCCTTGCGCGGGGTGACCGCGTCATTCGCCTCGGGGCGCCTTTACGGAATTCTTGGCGACAATGGCGCCGGCAAGACCACTCTCCTGCGCATGCTTGCGGGACTCGTCGAGCCCACGCGCGGCACGGTCATGATTCTCGGAAGCATCCAGCCGCGCAAGATCTGCCGCGAATTCGGCTACATGGCCCACCCGTCGCTTCTCTACGACGAGATGAGCGGCATGGAGAATCTGCGCTACTTCGCGCGCCTCTACGGATTGCGCGACGACCAGCGCTGCGCCGAAATCATAGCCGCCGTCGGCCTCGATCCCACACTCGTGCGGCCCGTGGGACAGTACTCGCAGGGCATGCGGCAGCGCATGTCGCTCGCCCGCGCCTTGTTGCATGACCCCAAGATCTTGCTGCTCGACGAACCGTTCTCCAATGTTGACATCCGTTCCGCGCGCGAGATGGTCAAACTGCTCGGCCACATGCGCGACGGCGGCAAGACCATTTTCGTCGTCACGCATCAGGCATCGCTGCTCGACGGCACGGCCAACGAATTCATCTGGATGGACAACGGCCAGATCATCAACCGCACGCCCGACCTGAAGTTCATGGAGACCGCATGAGCGCGCCCCCGGGCGTAACGTTTGAAACGCTGCGCAAAGACATCCGCCTCGAGTGGCGCTCGAAAGACGCCATCAACTCGATGCTGTTCTTCGCGTTGCTCGTGGTGGTGGTATTCAGTTTCTCGTTCGATCCGAACGCCGAAGAGTCGCGCCTGATCGCCGGCGGTTTGGTTTGGGTAGCGTTTCTCTTTGCCGCAGTGGTCGCGCTGAATCAGACCTGGGCGCGCGAACTGCGCAATCAGGTGCTCGACGCTTACCGCGTCTCGCCCGCGCCGGCCAATTCTCTGTTCCTCGCCAAGGCCATGGGCAATTTCATTTTCGTTTCCGTATTGGAAGCGGTGATGGTCCCGTTGTTCGTAGTTTTTTACAAACTCCGCGTCCTTGGCCCGGCGTGGCAGTTGATTCCGGTTACGGTGCTGGGAACGTGGGCGATCGTAGTCAACGGCACGTTCTTCGCGGCTATGTCGTTGCGTACGCGCAGCCGCGAGATCATGTTGCCCCTCTTGCTATTCCCAATTACGATTCCCGCGTTAATATCGACCGTGGAAGCGACGACCGTCATCCTGGTCGGCGACCCGGCGACCTCGGCCAAGTTCTGGATCGTGCTGCTGGCCACTTACGACGTCATGTTCACCATCGCCTGTCTGGCGCTATTTGAAACGGTGTTACACGCGGAATGAAAAAAGCCTTCCCCATCCTCGGCATACTGACCGCGATCTTCCTGAGCTACACGCTCTATCTCGCGCTGGTGGTGGCTCCCCGCGAGCAGACCATGGGTGACGTGCAGCGCATTTTCTACTACCACGTGCCCTCGGCCTGGACCGCGTTCCTGCTGTTCTTCATCAACTTCCTCGCTTCGGTGCAGTACCTGGTGCGCCGGAATCCTTCCACCGATAAGGTGGCGAACTGGATCCTGATTACCGTCGCTGTGGTTACCTGCATCGCAAGCGTAGTGATCGCGATGGTGCCATCTCTGAAGGAAGCCATGCCGAAGGATGTTGAGCCTTCGTCCATCGGCACGACCGGCGTCATTATCGCGGTTGCTTACTTTGTGATCCGCAAATTCTTCGGCGTCGAAGCCGTCGACGCGCTTGCAGTCACGACCGCTGAAGTCGGCGTGGTGTTTTGTACGGTCGTGCTGGTGACCGGACCGCTATGGGCGCGGCCGGTGTGGGGTATCTGGTGGACGTGGGACGTGCGCCTCACCTCGACGCTGGTGCTGTGGCTGATCTATGTGAGCTACCTGATTCTGCGGCGCTATTCATCGAGTGGCCAGACGCCCGTGATGGCGGCGTCGCTCGCCGTGTTTGGCGCGCTTGACGTGCCGCTCGTGTACTTCTCAATCTGGATTTTCCGCACGCAGCATCCGCAGCCGGTAGTGGGCGGAGGCGGCTCGATCGATCCGCGCATGCTGCACGTGCTGCTGATGAACTGGCTCGCGTTTCTGTGTTTCGCGTACCTGGTGTGTTGGTCGCGCTACCGCCTCGAGATCATGAAACGCGAAGTCGAAGAAGCGCAGGCGCTTCAATCTTTGTAGGAGCTAAAGGAGCTTGGCTCGATGAATTTCCTCTACGCCGCCTACGGCGCGACCTGGGCAATCCACATCGTGTATCTCGTTACCGTTTACCAGCGGTACGCCAAGCTCAAGCGGGAAGTGGACGAGTTGAATAAAGGCAGGTGACAGGTCACGGGTCACAGGTCACGGGCCGCTCTCAGTTCTCAGTTCTCAGTTCTCAGTTCTCAGTTCTCAGTTCTCAGTTCTCAGTTCTCAGTTCTCAGTTCTCAGTTCTCAGTTCTCTCTGGTAAAGCTTCCTACTCGCCGATTTTTCTTTTCCGCATCTAGCTTGATACGCTACCGAGTTCGCGAGATTCGTTTTGGGAATTTTGGGCGTCAAAATGCTCATCTTATTTCAAGTCATATACTTAGCTTTGTGATATTGCATTTGTGAGCGCAAGTCTCTCGATAGTTCTTCTCAAATCACCCCGCGACCACTTCGTAGAATGCCCGCAGACCGTGTTTAGAAGGCCTACAAGCGCAAGCTGGGGCTTTGGTGGGGTTCTAGTCCCCAAGGCGGCCGAACGTCGATCCTGGAGCTTCTAAACGCAAAACTAAGCTTAAAGCGTAGCGCCGGCGTCTCGCCGGCAGTCCGGCGGGCGTCCCGCCCGCCGAAACAATGCTGAAAACGACGGTTGCGATTCGAGGCGAGGGCGAGGACGCCCTCGCGACTGCCGGCGAGACGCCGGCGCTACCAAACCAAGCTTGCGAGTCTGAAGTTTCGTGCCTGAGCTGAAGCCCAGAGGTGCCTGTCACGCTACGCGGGATGACGCTGGCGGAATGCTGAGTGCCGACTGCCAAGTGCTAAATGCCAAGAGCCAGGAGCATGCCCAAAGCCCGCCCCTAAGGGCTCGGCATCTTCCACTGCGGCGGGAAAGCAGCGGTGAAGTCAGGGTTCGGACTGGTGCGCAGGAATTCATACTCTTCGATCATCGCGGCGATGCCGATCCTTGCTGACGGCGACGGCGATTCCACGCGAATCACGCGGGCGGCGAAGCGCACGCGCACCGCGTCGGTCAGCGTGATGTGAGGCGGGAAGGTCAGGGTTACTTCGATGCGCGATCCGGGAGCGACCTCGCGATCGAGGTAGAAGAACACGCCGCGCGCGCTCACGTTCTGGGTTTCGGTGAAGAATTCGCCCGTTGTGCTCTCGCTGAAACGGATGGCCGCAGGCAGGCGCATGTCGAAACGTCTCATGGAACGGCGGTCGGTCGATTCAGCGAGCATCGGGCGCCTTTCTCAGCGAAAGTCAAACGAACCTAAGAGTCGTGAAACGAACTGCATCCAGTCCGTGGAAGGCTGAGGAACTGGAACCTGACGATGCGAGACCGGGGACAGTCGTCCGGTGCAAGCCTTTAATTCAGCGTGAAACGCCAATGTCCATTATTTATCAGCAGTTTGCAATAGCAAAAAGCACGACGAAGCGAGTCGGTTACCTCGCTGGGCCGCTGTTGCCCTCCAAACGGAGGACCTTGTGAGGGAGGAGCGCAAAGAAGAATCGCGCGGCGTTGAAGAAGCAATCGCGCTGCCAGACGGATTTTCGTGCGAGCCCGGAAAAGGCGGCGTTTTTCACTCGACGAGCTGGCGCTGAGGGAGACTTCAGTGCAACTCCTTGCCGCTCGCAGCCAAAAAGTTTCTTTGTCAGCTGACTTCTGTACGCCCAAGGACCTGCCGCATCGCCTAAAGCCGGCGAAGCACAATGCTCTTCTTCTCAGGCATCAGTTGTTATTAGCCCGTTTTCAATAAGCCATCTACGAAGACAGCTATTGTGGAGGACTGGTCCGGGAAAGCCGTCTTCGAAGCCCGAACAATATGGGCAACATGCCTGTTCCCAGCAGCGCTATGGTCCCAGGTTCAGGGACGGGGGTAAACGTCGCTCCCTCGAATGTATAGAGGCCAGGAAGCCCACTGGGATTAACAAAATGAGCCGTGACCATCCAAGGCTCGCTTGAACCCCAGACAAAGTTAGCGACTGGCAAGAGCGTTGTATTGTCGAGCAAGGATAGAAAAATGGAAAGACTCGTCGTGTACCGGATCGTCAAGTTACCACCGGGGGCAAGGCTCGAAACGAAGGAGACACCAGTGAAGGTGAATCCACCCCCGATAGAAAAGGGGTCACCAGGAACCAGCACATCTGCCGGTGCCGAGACTGTGAAAAGCGGATTCAAGTTTAAGGGAAATTGAAGCGGGTCGCATGGTGGTGAGCACTGTACCAGGCCGCCACCGGTCTCATCCAGCGTTCCCGGGATGGAGAGATTGTATCCGCCACCATGAAACTGAAATTCAAATCCGGCTGGGGACAGGTTTCCGGAACCAGACGTTAGGCCGATCGAGTCGGCGTGTGAAAACGCAGCCAAGGCTAGCAAAGTGCTGAGTAGAATCAGAGTCCTTTTCATGGAATGCCTCCTGCAGCGACGACGTTCGAAAAGGGACCTTCGCTCAGCATCAGGCGTAACTGCTGGACGAAACGGCAAAGCTGGCGGATTGTGCTCCCACTTGACCTGCGAGTCAACTACCGTGCGAACCTTATTTGCGGGATCAATTGGCCTTTACAATGAAAAGGCATTGCGCCTCGCTTCGTGTATCGTGTTCATCATGACTCGCGGAGCAGAAACTGCTTCCAAGTCGAGCAAAACATAAGCGTTCGACCAATTCATCACGAAAAAAGAGGATAAGAACGAACCATGGCAAAGAACCACTACGTCACAAAAGCGAAACGTCGTAACCGCTCGGGCAAGCGCAAGGACACCAAGCGCATTGCAGCCAATATGGCCGAAGATCCGGGAAATCGAAGGCAGCGAGTCGAAGCGCGCCGCGAAGTAGCGATCTTTTGAGCACCACTTGAAACAGGTTGCGCGATGCTGATCCTGATTGCCGGGCCTTACCGCTCGGGCACGAATGACGACCCGGCGTTAATCCGGAAGAATGTTCAGGAGATGGAGTCCTATGCGCTGCCCATCTTCCGCGCCGGGCACATTCCTGTTCTTGGGGAGTGGCTGGCTTGCCGCTGGTCGAGTTGGCCGGGTCGCGCCAGATTGGCGATGACGCCTTCACTGAAATCTTTCACCCCATCGCTACCCGGCTTCTGGAAAAGTGTGATGCCGTGCTGCGGGTCGGCGGACCCTCCAACGGCGCCGATGAAATGGTGCGAGTCGGACGGAGCATGGGCTTGAAAATCTACGCACGCTCGCGGAAGTTCCTGGGGTCGAGTGAGCGAAGTGACTCCGAAGTGGCCGGCCGCGTGGTTACTTCAAATATCGTGGGACTCAAGCAAGGCTTGAGCGCAACGGCCAGAACTTTTTTGACTATCTAGATTCCCTCGCTGCTACAAAACGCCTACCTCCTTCTAGACTGCCGCCCTAGACAATCACGGGTACAAACGAGGTGAATCGTGACGAGACTTGATCGTGGCTTTGTGTGTTGTCTTTGGATTCGCCGTTTTGCGCGCGCAGACTGCAGCCTGGCCGCCATCGCCGGAACATAAGCAAGTGCCAATATGGCCGGGCAAGGCGCCGGATGCTGTGCCGGTGGCGGGGCCAGAGGTCACCACGAGGTTGCATGATCCTGGCGATCCTCCGGCTACGGTTGTTGGCCAGGTTTCGCGGCCCACGATGACGGTCTACTCGCCGAAGGGAAAGAATACGGGTGCCGCAGTGGTCGTGTTTCCGGGGGGCGGCTACTGGGTTCTTTTTTTGGATATGGAAGGCACGGAGGTCTGTGACTGGCTGACGACCAGGGGAATCACATGCGTACTTTTGAAGTATCGCGTTCCGGGCGACCACTTATCTCCGAGGTCGGGCGCTTACCCGAATTCACCCATCGCACTGGAGGATGCACAGCGCACGGTGGGACTGGTGCGCTTCCATGCTGCGGAGTGGGGAATCGATCCGCACAAAATTGGCGTGCTGGGGTTTTCAGCAGGCGGCCATCTGGTCGCAGCCGTGAGCACCCACTTCAAGCAGCGTCTGTACCGGGCTGTCGATGCAGCCGACAAAGAAAGCTGCCGCCCGGACTTCGGCGTGGCTCTTTATCCGGGACACATGCTGGCGCATACGTCGAAAGAGTTCGGGTTGAATCCGTACGTCCCGGTCACAAGTCAGACGCCGCCGATGTTTTTGCTGCAAGCGGAGGATGACCCAATCGACGAAGTGAAGAACTCGCTGGTCTACTACGCGGCGCTGAAAAAAGCGGGAGTTCCCGTGGAGATGCATTTGTACGCACAGGGCGGGCACGGTTTCGGACTGCGGCACACAAGGTTTCCAATCACGGATTGGCCTCAGTTGGTGGAGAGGTGGCTGAAGACGATTGGGATGACCCCGGAATAGTTTTTCCCGCGACTAATATCCAAGAAGCCAGTCTAGCCACTCTTCGTTCGACCCAACCGGTGGCAGCAGGTTCCTTTCCGGTCCACCTGTCCGCAAACGCGTTCACAATTCTGCGTCGGCCCGTTTCGGAGCATAAGATCGTGCCGCGGGGTAGTTCGGCTGTTCCGCATCGCTTGATCAATGGCCAACCTAATTCCAAGCAGGACAACTCCAGAGAGACGAAGCGCCGACTTTACAGGTGCCGCATGAGCACGGCAGCCGATGCGGGTCTCGAAGTGCTCCGCGGCCAGGTGACGGATATCGTTCTGGGAACGATCTTCTTGTCCATCGGAACGACTGCCTGTGCGATTGCGACGATCCGCTGGCGCGGGGGCGTTCGCATTCTGGTGTGGTGGGGAATCTTCAGCGGGATGTTCGGCCTCCAGACATTGGTCCAGGCGCCCGCTGTTCTGGCGGCGCTGCCCCAGCCCCTGCAATCAATCGCACCCTACGTGACCACGGCGGTGATGTACCTCCTCCTGGTTTCTGCCTTGCTCGCATGGCGAGAACTGAGCGTGGGCAAGCTCAGGCTCCTCATCAACCTCGAAGTCTTCGCGGGGCTGGCGATTGCTCTGCTGGGTATTGGAACGTTCGTCCTCGGTGGCCCAGCCAACAGATGGATGTTCTACAACAACCTGCTGGCAGTTCTTTCCATGCTGGTGCTCTTGGCGGTCGTGCTGGTTCCACAGTTTTCCAAATTCCTGGTGATCCTGAATCATCGCCTTCTCACCGCGGCTACTCTCATCGTTGCGCTGGAGGTTCTCTACACCAACTTGTCGAGCGTGTTGGGCTACAGCGTTGTGCCATGGGTGGCGTCGTTGGGTTTTGGCGCTCTACTGTTTTCGCTGGGATACGTAGCCCTGGAAATCATGTTCTCGAATGAACGGCGTCTGCTTGCGATCGAGACGGAACTGGAGACAGCCCGGCAGATACAGTCTTCCATTCTTCCGGCGAGCGTTCCCGAGGTTGCGAATCTTCGGATTGCTGCCTCGTACTATCCGATGACCGCTGTGGCGGGCGATTTCTATCAATTCGTCCAGTCCGACAAGAACCATTTGGGAATTCTGGTGGCGGATGTCTCTGGACACGGCATCCCGGCCGCCCTCATTTCTTCGATGATCAAGGTGGCCATGCAGTCCGTTGCTGCACATGCCGATGAACCGGCGCAGGTGCTGGCGGGCTTGAATCGCATCCTGTGGAGCGAGGCGCATGGCCAGTTTGCGTCGGCGGCTTATATGTGGATCGATAGCGAGAAACATAGTGCGCTTTACTCGGCGGCAGGACATCCGCCGCTCCTGTGCTGGCGGAATTCGAAGGGCGAAATGCAGCGGATCGAAAGCAACGGATTATTATTTGGAGTCCAACCTGAGGCTGTGTACCCGGTGTGCAGCGTTCCGGTTGAACCTTCCGATCGCTTCCTGCTCTACACTGACGGCGTGACTGAAACTGAGAACGCGGCCGGAGAGGCGTTTGGCGACCGGCAACTCGAACGGATCGTCCGCGATCATCGCTTGCAGCCGGCTTCCGAATTGTCGAGTTCCGTGCTCGCCGAACTCCAGCGATGGCGGCCTGCGGCCATGAGCCAGCAGGATGACGTTACGCTGATCGTCGTGGATATTCTTTAGTGTCTCCAGGTCCGACATCCGCCCCTGCCTGACCGGGTCGCGTCGCTTCAAGGGATGCCGATGTCTGATCCCCATCTCGCTCGGGCCGATTAGAGCTTAAGGTTCGATGCTTCCCACCCTTCGAAAAACGCGAAGGGTGGGGCAGCCTTCGATTAATGGTGGTCGAAAAAACGCGAATGGGGAAGCCGCAGTTCATGAATCGCTCGGAAGCGGGAAAGAGCCTACCCTTTCTGAAAGATGCTGCGTCCCTGCGGCATCTTATTTGGGCAGTGGACGCATCTCATCAGGCTTGAACGACGGGGGTGGTGCTGCGTTCGCTTGACACTCCTATCCGCTGGATGTTTAAGTAGTTATTTGTTTTTCACGCGAAGCTGGAGACTGTCACTGCCGTCCCGCACGCCACGGGGCCGCGGAAAAGTTTTGTGCCGTTCTGCATCCCTCTCCACCTGAATTGAATACGTCGGAGGAACTCGTGAGATTGAATCGTCGTGGGTTGGGTCGAGGCCTGTTAGCGAGACGAATCGTGCCGGCCGGGTTGCTGCTGGTGACCACCGGAGCGGCCTTGTTGTCGCTGAGCGCCCACCCTCGAAGTTCCACGAGCGCCGTGGCTTCCGCCCGTCCCGCTGTTTCCTCCCCGGCCTCTCAGTCCGCCCAGGGATCGAGGAGTTACGGACACCTTCCCCTGATGTTTGAACCGAACCAGGGGCAGACCGACCCGAGCGTCCGCTTTATCGCGCGAGGCGGCGGATATGGACTCTTTCTTACAGAGCAGGAAGCGGTACTGTCGCTTCACTCCCCGGCCGCCGGCAAGAACGAGCAGCCGAAGAACTCCGTAGTCCGGATGAAACTGGCGGGCGCGAACTTGCACCCCGAAGTGTCGGGGACCGCGCTGCTTCCCGGAAAGAGCAACTACTTCGTCGGCAACGACCCCTCGAAGTGGCGCCGGAACGTTCCACAGTTTGGGCGGGTCCAGTACGCGCAGGTGTATCCGGGGATCGACCTCGTTTATTACGGGAGCCAGGGGCATCTCGAATACGACTTCCAGGTTGCGCCGGGCACTGATGCGCGCACGATTCAGCTGGGTTTTGAGGGAGCACGTTCCGTAAAAGTCGACGCCGGGGATCTGGTTCTTTCGACCGATGCCGGGGATGTTCGGCTGGAAGCGCCGCGCGTTTACCAAGTGGACGGAAACGCACGCAAGGCGGTCGCGGGACATTTTGCGCTGCTGGCTGCTGATCGCGTTGGCTTTGAGATCGGCGACTATGACCGGACGAAGGCGCTGGTGATCGACCCCGTGCTCTCGTACTCGACCTACCTGGGCGGCACCGGAAGCGAGTTGCATCCGTCGATCGCGGTCGATTCCGCGCTCGACATGTATGTGACGGGAGCAACCAGTTCCACCGATTTCCCGGTCACTGACGGAAGCACAGTTCAAGCCCGGCGCGACGACCAACGTGTTTGTTGCGAAGTTCGATCCGACCGGCGCGACGCTGGGCTATGCCACTTACTTTGGCGGAACCGGTGCCGACTCGCCGGTAGGCATCGCGGTCGATGCGGCTACCAATGTCTATGTAGCGGGTTCGACGACCTCGACCGACTTTCCCGACTTCGACGAGCGCGTTTCAAGGTACTCCGAAATCGCCGGGCAACCGCATGCCTTCGTGTCGCAGCTCGACAGCACCGGCAAGCATTGGCGTACTCCACCTATCTCTCCGGCAGCAACACCGACACGGCCTCGGGCATGACGCTCGACAACAAGGGATTCGTTTACGTCATCGGCATCACGAACTCGACCGACTTTCCGCTGGCCCCAGCGGCTGGAACGTTCCAGTCGACCTTGCAGGGCGCGAACGCGTTCTTCATCAGCAAGGTCGCTACAACTTCGACGGGAAGCAATAGTCTGAGTTTCTCGACCTACTTTGGCGGCGGGTTCCCCACGAGCGGGACTGTTACTGGGGGCGCGATCGCGGTCGATAACAACGCGAACGTCTCGAACATCTACTTCACGGGCGGCACCAACTACATCTTCACGGGGCAGAACAGCCAGACCGACTTCCCCATTCGCAATGCCTTCCAGCCCTGCCTGGATACGGTGCCGACCAACCCTCCGCAGACGACCTGCCCCACGGACGTCACGCTGCCGGATGCATTCGTCGCGAAGCTGAATCCCGGCACCACGACCGGCGCACAGTTGCTGTACTGCACGTATCTTGGCGGCACGGGCAGCGATGTGGGTTTAGGAATCGGCTTGGACGCGTCCGGCAACGCCTACGTCACTGGGTCCACCAACTCTGGGTCGTTCCCGGTGCAGACAGCTCCCAACAATACGATCAAAGGTCCCCAACAGACTCCGGGCGGAGGCATTGACGGGTTTGTCGGAAAGATCAGCAATCCTGCGACCGGCACGGGCAACGGCACCACGAACGTGCAGTTCCTGTATTTCACATATCTGGGCGGCTCGGCGGACGATGTGGGCAATGCCATTACCGTCGACGGCGTGCAGGGTGCCGAAGTGGTGGGCACCACGAAGTCATCCAACTTCCCGGTAGCCGGCGCATTTCAATCAACATTCAAAGGGACGCAGGACGCGTTCGTCGCGCGGCTCGACACTCTGGGCACGACCACGACTACGGGGAATGGCCAATACATTTCGTACCTCGGCGGCACCGGCACCGAGACCGGCACGGGGGTTGTGATCGACAGCGACTCGAACGTCTACGTCACGGGCGAGACCACTTCGACGGACTTTCCGACGGTGAATCCGTTCCAGGCCACGAAGAAAGGCGGAGCGGGAATTCCCGACGCCTACGTGACAAAGCTCGGCCCGAATCTGAACTTCACCGTGAACGGCGTGCCCCCGAGTTCAAATTCGATCAACGCTGGAAACCAGATCGCTTTCAACTACCAGATTACGAACAATGGCGACACCACCTCGAACGTTTCCTTCATCGACAACTTGTCGGGCGGGAACGGCAGCGCGCCGGTGACTTTTGTTTCCGCATCAGTATCGGGCGGCAGTTGCGCTTCGACTCCGACGGATAACAAGGTCATCTGCAACCTGGGAACGATCAAGGGTGGCGGGACAACTTCGGTGACCATCAACCTGACACCGACCGGCGGCGGGACGGTGGGCAACAGCGGGACGCTGAGCGTGGGCGCGTACTCGAAGACCGCGGTCGCTCAGGCAGTGACGGTGAACACTTTCAAAATTAACGCGCTGCAATCGAGCAACACCGTGGTGGCGGGCAATCCGGCCAGCTATACGATCCAGCTGACGCCACTCACGCAATTCACGGCTTCGATTTCCATTTCGTGCAATTCCGGGTTGCCGGCGAGTTCGACCTGCACCCCCTCAACGACTCCGGTCACGTTGCAGGGCACAAGCCCTTCGACGGTCACGCTGGTGATCAGCACCACGCCGCGCGTCACGACGACGGCGAGCAACTCACCCGGTCGCGGACTCTTCTATGCGAGCTGGCTGCCAATTACCGGCATCGCGTTTCTGGGCATTGGAGTGGGTAGCCGCTTGCGTCCGGGACGGCGAGTGCTGGGCGGGTTGCTGTTCGTGGTTGTGGCCACGCTGGTCTTGCTGCAACCCGCGTGCAGCGGGCACAGCAACTCGAGTACGACGACTGGAACCCCGGCTGGAACCTATACGGTGAACGTGACGGCGAGTTCGGGATCGTTCTCGCAGACCACGCCGATAACGCTGGTGGTGCAGTAAGAGCGGTCTCTGGTCTTCAGTCGTCGGTCGGCAGCGCTTTCGTGGTGGGGCCTGGCTTTGAGCCTTAGCCTGGAGTAGCGGCCTCGCCTCCGAGTGCATGGGTCCTTCGCTACGCTCAGGATGACAGGGCCGCTAGGGTCCTGCCCGGCTGCAAATTCTTTCGACTTTTCTGGTGTCTTCTCACATCTGGTCTTGAACCGCGCCTGGCCCTCGGCGCGTGCTGCGCCTTCTTCGCTGAATTTGCTTGCGGAACTCGTTCGTCCTGGCTTGACTCGGGACGTCGGCGCTTCCGTGGGTTGCCGAGGTGACAAATTTTGAAACATTCGTCTGCTACAGTGGATACTTCGCTTTCATACTCAGCCGGTATTCTGGGAGGCTTGCGCGGAATGTTCGAGATGACGAAAGAACTCATCGGTCCGGATGTTGCCGTGCTGCATTTGTCGGGTCGAATCGCAATGGGCAAGCCGTGCCAGGATATTGACGCACAGGTTGACGAACTGATCCGCGAGAGGGTGTCGAAGGTCGTGCTTGACCTGACCCATGTGGATCGCGTGGACAGCACGGGGTTCGGAACGATCGTTCTGAACTCGGGAAAACTGAAGAAAGCGGGCGGAGAACTTCGCGTCGCAGGGGCTACGGGCATTGTGGCCGAGATTGCGCACTCCTCGCAGATCCCGAGAATTGTGCCGTTCCACGCCAATGTGGAAGACGCGGTCGCGAACTTTGCGGCGGTGTGAAAAACTGGGGCGGTTCCAACCGAATTCTACGGATTTCGCTGTATTGAAGCTTCTGATAGAAGGCGTAGCTTGTTGAAAGACGAAGTGGCGCAGGCCCCACGTCAGGGGAAATGTTGAACGGGAATTCTCCTGACGTGGGGTCTTAATTTTTTCTACGCAGTAATCAGATTTTCCAGCGCGACGCGATTGGACACCACCAGCGTCGCTCCTTCCGTCTCAATAAAACGCTGCTTGCGGAAGCCGGCCATCAGGCGAGTCACGGTTTCGCGCGACGTGCCGATCATCTGGCCGATTTCTTCGTGGGTGAGGGGAACCTTCATGCGGTCGGAGTTATGCGTGACGTGTCTCTCGTCGAGCCAGCCGACCAGCAGGCGCGCCAGTTTTTCCGTGGCGGAGCCGGAAAGCATCAGGGTGCGGATTTCGCGGCAGGTGAAATTGTAGTCGCGGCTGAGCAACTGTGTGATCCACAGAGCAAACTCACCGTGCACGCGCATCATGCGGAGTACGTCGGACTGGCGAATGAAAGTGATGTCGCAAGGCTGCTGCGCTTCGGCGGTCGCTTCATAGTCGCGATTGCCGACGGTGGAGGCGCCGCCGAGAGCGTCGCCGTCGCGCGCAATGCGCAGGATGAGAGTGCGTCCGTCACTGGCACAGACCGAGAGTTTCACCAACCCGCGTTGCACGATGTAGATTCCTCGCGGAGGCTGGCCTTCGCTGAACAGCACCGCCCCGGTGGGGTAGTGGTTGGTCAGCGAGATGGTTTCGAGCTCACGAGCGAGGGCGGGAGACAGTTCACCGAATGCCGATTGGGCTGCGTTGAGTTTCTGTGGGGGTTTGATCGGTTGGGTTGCCATGGTGACTGCCTCCCTTGTACGCATACTGGAAGGGCAACCCTTTGGCCACCTGTCGGGAAGGCGTTCCAAACTGGGCTAGGCACAGATAAGCTGCTTGTAATGTGGTATTTATGGAAACTTTCCTGACTGTTCAGTGACTGCCGACTAGTCGTCACGGGTACCGCGAGGTGGGTCATTTCGCACAGTTGTGTGTGATCTCAATCACTAGAAATCGTGATTCACAGGCGGCTACCCGAGGGTGGTGTCGAGAATTTTGTACAGGGCAGCGCGGGTGAAGGGCT
The DNA here is from genome assembly GCA_963745435.1 of uncultured Acidobacteriota bacterium. Classification (GTDB taxonomy): domain Bacteria; phylum Acidobacteriota; class Terriglobia; order Terriglobales; family Acidobacteriaceae; genus Gp1-AA133. The sequence goes on from CAVUXK010000026.1 coordinate 33,118, forward strand.
TTTCGAGCAGAGGCACTTTGAGGATGGCGGGCTGGCCTTGCGCGATCAGTTCGCCTGTATAGCCCGACATGAACACCGTCTTTACGGAGGGATGGGACTCGCTGACCGCAGAGACCAGTTCGGGGCCACTCATGCCTCGCATGACCACGTCGGTCAGCAGAACGTCGATCTGGCCCGGATGCGAGCGCACCAACTCGAGAGCAGTCATGCCGTCTTTGGCTTCGAGCACGGTAAATCCGTTTTCCACCAGAAGCTGGCGGGTAAGGCTGAGCATGATCTCGTCATCCTCGACGAGCAGGACGGTCGTGCCCTCACGGCGGCGCACGGGAGGTTCGGCGGCGGGCTGAACTGTGTCGCCCAGTTTCTCTTCTGCGCTGGGCAAGTAGATTTTGAAAGTGGTGCCGCGGCCGGGCTCGCTGTAGACCCAGACGTGGCCTCCGCTATGTTGCACGATGCCGTAAACGGTGGCCAGACCGAGGCCGGTGCCTTTGCCGACTTCCTTGGTGGTGAAGAAGGGCTCGAAGACGCGCGAAGCGGTGGCCTGATCCATGCCGACGCCGGTGTCGCTGACGGCCAGCACCATGTAGTGGCCGGGCTTCATGGGACGGTGCTGTTCGGTGAAGGCGTCGTCGAGCTGGACGGATGAAGTTTCGAGAATGAACCTTCCGCCGCGCGGCATGGCGTCGCGCGAGTTGACCGCAAGATTCATCACGACTTGATCAAACTGGCCGGGATCGATTTCAACGATGGCAGATTCGCTGCGCGGCTGCACGACAATCTCGACGTCGTCGCCCATCAGCGGGCGGATGAGCTTGGCGACGTCCTTGAGGTGCGTGTTCAGGTCGATGAGCTGGGGGTTCACCGCAGACTTGCGTGTGAAAGAGAGGAGTTGGCGGGTGAGGGAAGTGCCGCGTTCGACCGCCTTGCGGATATTGGTGATATAGGGCGCCGACTCCGCGCTGGCTTCGACTCGATCGCGCAGCAGTTCCGTGCATGCCGTGATGATGCCGAGGATGTTGTTGAAGTCGTGGGCGAGGCCGCCCGCGAGCCGGCCGACCGCCTCCATCTTCTGCGCCTGGCGCAGGTGTTCTTCAGAGCGTTTCTGTTCGGTAACGTCGCGCGCGATTGCGGAAGCGCCGATAATGACGCCACCCGCATCGCGGATCGGCGAAATCGAGATCGAAACATTCAGACGTCGGCCATCTTTGGTGACGCGAATCGATTCGTAATGCGTGATGTGTTCACCGTGCTTGATGCGGTCGAGGATGGCGGGAACTTCGTCGGGACGATCCTTGGAGGTAAGAAGTGAGATGTTCTTGCCGATGACCTCGTCCGGCTCGTACCCGTACATGCGGTGTGCCCCGCGATTCCACGAGGTGATGGTGCCGTCGAGATCTTTACCGATGATGGCGTCCTCGGAGGAATCGATGATGGAGGCGAGGCGGGCGCGATATTCGCCGATTTCCTTGGTGGTGCGCTTGTCGAGTTCTTCGTTGACACGGCGCAGTTCGGCTTCGATGCGCTTGCGGTCGCTGATGTCGCGAATCGCACTGAGCACGATGGTGCCGGCCTCCGTGGTAACGGGGCTCAAGCTGATTTCGACGTCGAACTCGGAACCGTTGCGGCGAAGGCCTTTCAGATCGAATCCTGCACCCATCCGACGCGTTTTGGGTTCCTCGGCGAACGAGGACCGGTGGCCGCGATGCGCTCCGCGAAAACGCTGCGGAACCAGAACCTCGATCTTCTGCCCGATAAGCTCCCCCTTGGCGTATCCGAAGAGCTGCTCTGTCTGCGAATTGACTTGCAGGATGGTGCCGTCGTGTTGCACGGCGACGATCGCATCCGGAATGGTTTCGAGGAACTCGCTGGAAAGCAAAGTCTCATCGATCGTTAGAGGGGATAGTGGAGATCGCGGCTTGGTTGAAGAGGAACTTGCGGGGCGCATCGGCGTTCGCTTCGCGGGAATCGAAGCAGGTTCCGTAACTGTAAACGCGGGAGCGAGCCAAGTAAAGCTGCCGCCGGCAGGCTACGCTCCGGCGGAGAGCTTGTGGTGTCCGCGAGCTTCGGCGATGCCGTACTGGCGAATCTTGTACAGCAGGGCCTTGTAGCTGATCTTCAGCAAGGCAGCCGCCTGTTTGCGGTTCCAGTTGGTCTGTTCGAGGGCCTGCGTGATGGCGGCCGCTTCGGCTTCGTCCTTAGCGTTGCGCGAGAGGGATTTGAGTCCCCCTGCCGAAGAATCGGCAGCAGCTTTCCCGCCGGCGTCGGCGCGTTGGCCGCCGTTAACATCGTTCTTGGGATTCAGTTCGGCGATGGCGAGCTTCTCGTCGCCAAGAATCAGGTAGCGCTTAATGAAGTTGCTTAGTTCGCGCAGGTTGCCCGGCCAGGAGTATTCGAGGCAGGCGTTCATCATAGTCGGCGAGAGAGGGAGCGGCGCACGGGCATACTGCTCCGCCATCCGCGACATGAAATGTTTCAGGAGGATCGGGATTTCTTCCTTGCGGTCGCGCAGTGGGGGCAAGCTCAAGGTGAAAGCGTTGAGCCGATAGTAGAGATCTTCGCGCAGGCGCTTGTTGGCAAGTGCTTCCGGAATGTTGATGTTGGTCGCAGCCAGAATGCGGACATCGACTTTGACCACGGTGCGGCTTCCCAGTCGTGAGAACTGCTGGTCCTGCAGAACGTGCAGGAGCTTGGCCTGGAGGCTGGGCGGCATTTCGCCGATCTCGTCGAGCAGGATCGTGCCTTTGTTGCAGAGTTCGAACTTGCCGGGTTTGGGATGGGTGGCGCCTGTAAACGCTCCCGCTTCGTAGCCGAAGAGCTCGCTCTCGAGCAGGTCGGCGGGCACAGCTGCGCAGTTGACCTTGAGAAATGTGCGATGTGCGCGCGGCGAAAGCTTGTGCACGAGGCGCGCGAGAACTTCTTTGCCAGTGCCGCTCTCGCCGAGCATGAGCACGGGGATGTCGACGTTGGCGACGAGCGCAGCCTGCGAGCGGATCTTGCGCATCGCTGGGCTGGCGGCCACGAAGAATACGTCATCGCACAGTTCTTCGACTTCCCCGGCGTACGCTTGTTGATTCTTGCCGAGACACTGATCGATGACGGCGTCGAGTTCCGCCTTCTGGAAGGGCTTGGTGAGGTAATCCTGCGCGCCCAGGCGCATGGCTTGGACGACCTTGCGGGTGTCGCTCACGCACGAGAGCATGACGACTTTCACGCCGGGCTTGATCTGCCGCAGCTGCTCGAGAGTTTCCAGGCCGTCGATGCCGGGCATAAGCACGTCGAGCAGCACCATGTCGGGCTCGAGGCCCTTCTCCACGCGCTGCAGCGCTTCTTCGCCGGTCGAGGCAGTTTCCACTTTGTAGTCGTCGACTTCGAGCAAGGTCCGGATGTACCGGAGCATTCCCGGTTCATCATCGACCAGCAGAATGTTGGTCGTTTCACTCATTTCGTTTTCCCTTTGGTCGAGCTGTTGAGGGACGGTTTGAGAGGCACGAGAAACGAAAACTTGGATCCCGCACCGATTTCGCTTTCCACCCAGAGCTTGCCGCCCATGCCGTTCACCAGTCGACGCGCAATGGCCAGGCCAAGGCCCATTCCGTCGGACTGATTTTCATTACTGGGCAGACGGAAGAAGTCATCGAAGACTTCCACATGATACTCCGGTGGAATGCCGGGGCCGGTATCGGCCACGCTGACCTTCACCGCGTTGGGAGTAGTGAGAGGCTGACGGCGGCGTTCTTTTTCCACGCCCGGCTTGGTAGCTCCGCGGCGTTCCCACATATAGGGTTCCGCATGCAGCCAGACCGTGCCGCCCGAGGGTGTGAACTTGGAAGCGTTCTCCAGCAAATTCGAAATCACTCGCTGAATCTTCGCCGAGTCGAAGGGAAACGGCACCAGCTTATCGTTGGCGAGAAAGTAGAGCGCGAGGCCCTTCTCCTGGAAGCGATGCGACCACAAGCGGCAGACTTCCGAGAGGCAGCCATTGACGTCGGCCTGCTCGTACTGCATCCGGAGTTCTCCGGTCTCCAGCACAGTGTAGGACAGGAAATCCTGGATGAAGTGTTGCAGCCTCTGTCCGCTGGATTGCATGTCGCCGATGACTTCGCGCTGCCGATCGTTGAGCGGACCGAGTTTCTCGCTCTGTAAAAGCTCGACGTAGCCGTTCAAAATGGCCAAAGGTGTCTTGAGGTCATGCGCAGCCGATGCGAGCGCGTTTGTTGTGCGCCGGTAGCGCTCGGAGAGCTGGTTGTAGTTCTGCAGCAAATCCTGCGGGTAGTCCAGACCTTCTCCGCCTTGCAACGGCGCAGGAGCGTCGGAGCGAGAATCTTTCCTCGCTTTCGCCTCTACTGCTGGGGAAAGACATACGTTATCCGGGTTCGCAGCCATAGGCAGAGACACTCGGGGCTTGGTTAACGGGGAGGGAACAAAGAACTAACTCACAGTACGTTTGGGGATGACGTAGTGAAATCGTAGGATGGGCATCCACGAAAGTCAACGAAAATGCACCGGAATTGCCACACAAGGGTAAATGATTGCACTTTTCAACAGGTTAGAGATGCCCTTCCGGAATACCCAACGAAACACGGAAGAAAACCGGCCAGGATGCTGAATCCGGTGCAGAGAGCGTCGTTTCGGGTGCAAATCTGGGGCAGTTGTGGGTGAAGGCAGGTGGTTCAAGGGCTTGTACAGACATTTGGCCCATTAGGTGCGAACTAGTCCAGGTAACTCACGAGTTCTTAGGAGCGGCACCTTGGTTCGACTCAGGCCCGAAAAGGAGCGTCGGAAGTGGACGCGACTGCCATTGGCGATTCCGGTGTTTGTGCGGAGCCGGGACGACAAGGGCAAGGAATTCCTGGAGTTCGCGACCGCGTTGAACGTCAGTGCCGGGGGAGCGCTGGTGGCCGTTCGGCGCTCTCTGCCAAAGGCGGCGCAGGTTTTGCTTGAGATTCCAAGCGCACCCCTCGCCACCGCGACCGGCCTTCCCAGAGCGGCCCGGACCTTGCGCGCTCGCACCGTACGCGTCTACCACTCCGACGGGTATCACCTGCTCGGCTTGAAATTCTCCCGCCCCCTGCTCAACGGCGCGCCCAAAGCCGGATCTCGAAGAGGGAAACTTGGTTCTGCAGTGTGAAAATCTTTTCCTACAGTTTTGTCATGTTTTCGTAGTGGCAGCGAGCGTTGCTGTGGCCGGGGAATCTCCGTCGCCATACCCCATAAGCACTCTAGAACGAACGGCATAGGCCTACTTTTGTCATCTCGCGGTTTCCCGTCTGAGGTTTGGCGTGCCGGGTGCACATACAACGCCCGGACGGGGCAAGTCCCGCCTTTAAAGCTATGACTACGACAAATTCTGTCAGTTCTCTTGTGCAAGCGATTGGCGAGATTCCCCCCGAGCCCATTGTTTTTGGACGTTCGGACGCCATGCTGGCCTTGCGTGCGCGCATGGACAAAGTGGCTGCCGCCAACGTTCCCGTGCTGATCCACGGTGAAAGCGGCACAGGCAAAGACATCATCGCGCGCATGATTCACTGTCGCTCGCCCTGGAAGTCGGGACCTTACGTCAAGGTGAACTGTCCCGCCATTCCAGGAACCTTGCTCGAAAGCGAATTATTCGGTTACGAGAAGGGCGCGTTCACGGGCGCTTACGGCACCAAGCCCGGCCGCGTCGAAATGGCGCACCGCGGCACGTTATTCCTGGATGAGATTTCGGAACTCGATCTGGCCCTGCAATCGAAACTGCTGCAGCTTCTGCAGGACGGTCAGTTCTGCCGCATTGGCGCGCAAGAGGACAAGAAAGTTGAAGTCCGCGTGGTGTGCGCAACCAATCGCGTTCTGGAAACCGAAATCGAAAACGGAACGTTCCGCCAGGATCTCTTCTACCGCATTAACGTTGTGAATCTCGCGTTGCCTCCGTTGCGGGAACGGCGAGGTGACATCGAGGATCTGGTGATCTACTTCCTCGAGTATTACAACCGCAAGTACAACTGCCGCGCTAAGTCGCTTTCGAACGAGTTAATGACCGTGCTGCAGAAGTATCATTGGCCGGGCAACATCCGCGAGCTCGAGAACCTGGTGAAGCGCTACGTGATTCTCGGTTCTGAGGAAGTGATTTCGGGCGACCTGGTAACGAGGCAGCAGGACTACTTCAACCCTGAAATCAATCTCGACGGCCCGATCTCGCTGAAGAAGTTGACGCGGCAGGCGACGCGTGAACTTGAGCGCAAAGTGATTTTGAAAGTGCTGCAGGCCCATCATTGGAATCGCAAGCAGGCAGCGCGCGCGCTGAGCATCAGCTATCGCGCACTGCTGTACAAGATCCGTGATGCGGGGTTGCCGTCGAACAGAACAGTTCGGCGCCGCGAAGGTGCTAATACGGGAATAGCCGCCGACTGACGCCAATCCGGTTTAGGCTCACTAGCAGCATGAACGAAAATCATGCGCAGCAGGGGAAACTAAAATCCTTGCTGCGCTTAGTTTTTGCGCAGTGGAAAGACGGAAACCGGACGAAGGGAAGTTGCGTTCCTGCGCAGTGCTTTGCATCTTTAGTATCAACGAAGTAACATTACCTACCCTAAATGTATGATTAGATGCGCGTTCTTTTCGGGCGCCCTTTGGTATGATGGATGCTCTACTGTGTGCGGGTGCAGTTGTATCTCTTACCCCCTACGAGATGCGATACCCCAAAAGCGGTCTCACTCCCCCGGAGGCCGGCGATTCGGAACCTTCCTAGGAGGCAGTAAATTCATGGTTAAGAAAGTGTTATTGCTGGCTGTTCTGGCACTGGCCCTGCCATTGGCAGCTTTTGCAGACAGCAGCATCGACATCACAAATCGCGGGGGTACGCTCACGGGGAATGCAAGCGGCCTTTCGCTGACCGGCTCCACGCTGATCGAGCTACGGCAGCGCTGTCGGATCAAACCTCGGCTCTCGTCACCTTCACGACGGGTGCGTTTACGAGCGGCAACGCTCAGACGGGTGGCACACTAGCGGCGGGCGGCAGCTTCGTAATCACGGGCAACGGCACCAATGGCGTTCCGAATGGCGTGATTTTCAGCGGCACCTTCAGCCTCGCCAGTTAGCTGGAACCTGAGTAACGTTGGCAAACGGCACCCACAACTACACCCTGAGCGGTGCGTTTGGTTAGCGCTACCGGACAAGTTGGGGCGACCGTGCAGCTTACGGTCAATACGGGCAAGGGCTTCTTCAACGGAAGCACGACCCTTTCGAGCGGCGATACCAACCTTTCCGTTCCTGAGCCGGGCACGCTGAGCCTGTTCGGAACTGGCTTGATTGGTCTGGCTGGTGCAATTCGGCGCAAGCTGAGCTTGTCCTAGTTCGTCACGCAGTAAAGCGACTCCTGAACCACGAAACCCGCCGCGGGGATGCGGCGGGTTTTGTTTTTGTGTGAGCTTCGAGCTGCGAGCCTCGAGCAAGCCGCGATTGCTCGCAAAGCGCGGCGCCCGCCCGCTGGGATTTCTGCTACCTGATGCGAGGGCGGGGACGCCCTCGCGACTGCCGGCAAGATGCCGGCGCTACTTGTGAGTCTTAACTCCCCGACTGTTGTGGCTGGGCTTGCTGCGCCTGCCGCAGATGCTCCTGAAATGTCGGATCGTTCGGGACTTTTTTCAGAGCTTCTTTGAACAGATCGATCGCTGTCGGATACAGGCCTTTCTTGTAGTAGGCCCAGCCCAACGTGTCGGCGGCGTTCGGGCTGTCGGGCATCAGGCGGCGCGCGGTTTGCGCGAGCGAGATGGCCATATCAATGTTTCCGCCCTGTTGCAGCATGACGTACGCCAGGTTATTCGATGCCACCGGATTATCCGGTTGAATGGTCAGAGCCTTCTGATACACGCCGCGCGCGTCATCCCACTTTTTCTGTCCTTCGTACAATTCGCCCAGCAAGATGTAGAAGGAGACCTCGTTGGGATTGTCCTTGATGGATTGCTGGAAGGTGGCGATGGCTTTGTCGGTGGATCCCTGCGCATTCAGGGCCTGGCCAAGTTTCAGAAGCGCATCGGAGTTTTTCTTGTCGAGATCCGCGGCCTTGCGCAGGGCGGTTTCTGCACTCGCAAAGTCCTTCTTGTTGTTGAACAGCACCGTGCCGAGAAGGTCGTAGAAAGCGCTGCTGTTGGGCACCTTCGCGATCTGCACGTTGGCAGCGGTGATCGCTTTATCAGTTTGCTTCTGCGCGAGGTAGGTGTTCATCAGGCCGCTAAGCGCATCGGAATTCGAGGGATCGATCTCGAGGGCCTTCTGATATGCCTTGACCGCGGGATCGTACTGCTTTTGCAGCAGGCGCAGGTTGCCCATCTGAACGAATCCGACCGGATTCTGAGGCGCCACCGAGATGGCTTTGGTGATGTCCTGCTCAGCGCTCGGAAACTGTTTCTGGTTGACGTCGGCGATGCTACGCATGGCGTAGCCGTCGGGAGAGTTGGGCTGTGCCTGAATGATCGTCGTGGCAATCTGCCTGAGGCCGTCCCAATCGTTCTTGCGGACGGACACAGCGGCCAGTGCGCGCTGGGCTTCGATGAGGTCAGGCTTCAAACGAACCGCATTACGCCATTCAGTTTCGGCGCGTGACAGGCTGCCCTGCTGGTCGAACGCTAGGCCCAGGTGATAGTGCGCCACGGCGTTGTCAGGGTCGCTTTTGAGCGCTGCTTGCAGCGCGTTGACGGCCTCGTCGAGATGGCCGTCGCGCATTTTGATTTGCCCCTTGTAAATGAGTGCTTCGTTGTCTTGCGGGCTGGCTTTCAGGATTTCGTCGTCCAGCTTGCGGGCTTCATCCAGCCGATTCTTGAGGATCAGCAGCTGGATGTAGTTTTTCTTGGTCTGCATGTCTTTGGAATGTTCTTTGTATACGGCCTCGTATTCAGTGACCGCTTTGTCGAGGTCGCCGCTGGCGAAATAAAAATCACCCAGCATCCGGTAGCCGATGGGATTGTCACCCAGGTCTTGCTTCGACTGCTTGAGGAATGACTCGGCATCGGCTTTCTTGCCTTCCATCATGTACAGCCGGACGAGCGCGGAGCGTGGATCGGGGCTCTTCGGGTCGAGAGCGATCGCGTGCTTGAACTGTTCCTCGGCCTCGGGCAAGCGGCCGCGTGTCTGGTAGAAGCCTCCGAGCGCGAGCTGTGCATTCATCGCCTTGGGATCGAGGGCCGCAGCCTTCTTCAGGCTGGCCTCGGCGGCGTCGTACTGCTGGGCTTCTATCTGCAGCATGGCCAGGTTCAGGAAGGCTTCGGAGCGATTCGGGTCGAGTGCAATCGCTTTCTGCATCTCGAGCAGGGCGGCCGGTAGGTCTCCCTGGCGGGCTTTGAAGTTGGCCAGCGCCATGTGAACGTCGGGGTTGTTGGGCTGCTTGTCGGTCAGGACGTCGAGTTGCTCCTGGGCCTCCTTGTAGAACTTGGCGGCGATCAGCATGTTTGCCGTGTCCACGCGCGCCGCGTAGTTTGTCGGATCCAGTTCGATGGTGCGCTGCAATTCCTGGTAAGCGCGGTTGGGCTCACCGAGGCGGAGATAGGTCAGGCCGAGGCGATAGTGTGCATCCGAGAAACGCGGATCCACCTGGATCGCGTTGCTGTATTGGATGGCCGCCTCGCGGTACTTATTTTTCTCGAAGTAGCGTTGTCCGCTCTCGTAGTACTTCTGCTTGCGGACGTTGGGGTCGCGCGAGCACCCGGCGAGCACGCCGAGGATAAGAGTCAGGACGAACAACAGACGAAATGATGGAGCACGCCTCATGGCTAAGTCTCCTGGAGGGGCCGAGTCGCCCTCTCCGAGTTGTAAGAAGTGATGACGACCGGAACTTCATAGTTCGGAAACGCAGGTATCGCAAGGCCGTGGGTGCCGCGCCTGCGTGCGGCGGACGAGTCTCGACTTGGCTTGGGAATGCGTTTCCGGGAGTTCATTGGGGGATGTATTCGTTCAACAACGGGACCACCTGTCCGGCAAACGGGGTCAGCCTGGCCATCGCGGCTTCCACGGATTCGCCAGGCAACATGCGGGTGTTGATGCGTACCAGGGCGCCATCGCTACGATTCATGCGGATCGAATCGGTGACCAGATAAACCTTAGCCCAATACTCACTCGCGACGGCACGGTCATGGGCCCAGTACCAGTAGAGAACGAGTAGGCGGTCGGTGCCTTTTGCGATCACGTAGCGATTGACCGGGAAGGCCGCGTGTCCGCCGACCGAAAGCGAGATGCGCGAGGAATCAATCGGCGTCCATCCCGCGCCCGGCAGGCAATTCTTGGGAGAGTGAATGGTGTCGCCGGCGCGCTGGCTGGGGAAATAGGCGATGAACAGATCGGTGCTGGGCTGGCGGTTATCGTCGGGTCGATAGACGCGCAGCATGAAATCGCCGGGACCCAGGACGTCAAGAATTTCCTTGCCGATTTCGACGTCGGTGCCCGTCCAGTCGCCCAGTTGTTGCGGGAACGCGGATAGCGGCTTGCGTGGCGGAAAAACCTCGCCCCGATTGCGCGCCTGCAAAAGCAGTGCAGTACCCAGCAGCAGCGAGAATGCGATTACGAAACGGATCTGGGATTTCATGTGTGCGATGCTCCTTCCGGCCACATCCACTGGAGCGCGCGATGGAGCAGGAAAAGCATGACCAGTGAGACGACGAAGATTACCCAACCCGAAAACTCGTGGAAAAATCCCTGGGCCTTGTCAGGATCCCAATACTGCACCAGCAAGCCTGTGCCGATGATGCGCAGACTATTTGCCAGAACTGCGATCGGGATCGACGCCACTGCGAGGATCACGCGGATCGATGTGCGGGGCTCGAGCAGATATCCGTAAATGATGGCCAGCGTCGCAAGCGACATCAGGGAACGAATTCCGCTACAGGCTTCAGCAACTTCCAGCGCCATGGCCGGCAATTGAATGATATTGCCTTCGCGCAGAACGGGCACACCCACCAGGGGGAGACTGACAGCAGCCGCCTTCGAGGCGAGTAACTGAAGAGGAAATGTGATCTGGTTGAGGACAATCGCCGGAATCGGGATCATGAACAGCAGGAAGATCCATGGAAAGAAAATGGCCCGCATGTAATTCCACCCGAAGGTGATGACGACCAGGCCGGCGATGGTCAGCAGCAGAGAGATGCGTGAGAGAAAGAGTTCCGCGCCCAGTATGCCCGCGGCCAAAACAAGCAAGCCGAAGAAGAGCACGATCAATCCGGAGGAAGACGGTTGCAAGGCGAGTTTTCGAAGCTTGTCGCGCTCGCTCCAGATGACGAAAAGAGAAAAAAGCGGAACGAAGAATCCGTGCGAGTAATTCGGATCGTGCGCCCATTGTCCGACCAGGTGTCTCAGTACCGAGGCGTACAGCCACCCGAGGACCGCGACGAAAGCGAGGATCTGCCACCACGGCACTCTCTGCTGGGGAAAAGGCTGCGATTCAACAGGCAACGGCGCGGGTTGGACGGCTTGGCTCAAAACTCAAATGATTGAAGGAGATATAAAAAGCATATGCGAACTGGGGTCGGGGTGCAATCAGTCTATGCACCAGGTGTGACTTTGGTCACCCTACGAAGGGGCTATGTGCCGGCCCTGCTTCGATCAAGAAGTATGATCCCGAAAGCACGGCGGGTGGTCATGAGTCACTGAGTCACAAATGAACCAAAGCGACCATCCGGGAACAGGCAAACCTGCGTTATCCTGAAAAACCAGGGCCGATCCCGAGACTCTATAAGTTAATCGCATGCTTTTCGATACGCCGATTTACATCCTCTTCCTGTGCCTCGTAGTGGTGGCGTATTGGCGGCTGGGATTCCGCAATCAAAACCGCTTTCTGCTGGCCGCCAGCTACCTCTTCTATGGATGGTGGGACTGGCGCTTCCTGCTGTTGATGATTGCGTCGACGGTCATCGACTACTTCATTGCGATTCGCATTGCAGACACTGAAGATCCGCGGGTTCGCAAGACACTGCTGGCTTTGTCGCTGGTAATCAATTTTTCGATTCTGGGATTCTTCAAGTACTTCAATTTCTTTGCGGGTTCGCTAGGGCATGTGCTGGCCGGAGTGGGCATCAAGGCTTCTCTGCCCGTTCTGCTGATCATTCTGCCGCCTGGGATCTCGTTCTACACCTTCCAGGAAGTTGCCTACATCGTCGACGTCTATTCAGGGAAACTGCCGGCTTCGCGGTCGTTTCTAGATTACGGGCTCTTCATCAGCCTGTTCCCGCATCTGATTGCTGGTCCGATCCAGCGTCCGGCGCATTTGCTGCCGCAAGTGCAGAAGCCACGGCACTGGGATTCAGACAAAGCGTTCGATGGGTTGCTGCTTATCATGGAAGGCCTGTTTCGAAAATGCGTGATTGCCGACAACTGTGCGCTCGTCGCGAACGCTGCGTTCTCGGGAGCGCTCGGCAAGCCCAGCCTGGTCGTGACCTTGCTCGGCATGTATGCATTCGCATGGCAGATCTACGGCGACTTCAGCGGATACAGCGACATCGCGCGGGGAAGTGCACAACTGCTGGGCTTCCATTTCATGGTGAATTTCCGGCAGCCCTATTTTGCCGACAGTATCCAGGACTTCTGGCGCCGTTGGCACGTGAGCTTGAGTACGTGGCTGCGAGACTACCTCTACATCCCGCTGGGCGGAAACCGCAAGGGTGAGGCGAACACGTACCGCAATCTTCTGACTGACGATGCTGCTGGGCGGGTTATGGCATGGCGCCAACTGGACGTTCGTGTTCTGGGGCGGCCAACACGGCGCGACTCTCGCGATGGAGAGGAAGTTGATGGGGGGAACCCCCGTCATGTCGAGCGCGGCGTGGAAAGTGCTCAAGCGAATCTTCATATTCCACGTCGTCTGCATCAGCTGGGTGTTCTTCCGAGCACAATCCTTGGGCGCCGCCTGGGAGATGCTGAAGGGACTCGGCAAATGGAGTTGGCGGCCGGAATTCCCGGCAGCGCTCTTATTCCTGGCGGTGTTCTCGATCCCGCTGTTGTTGCTCGATATCTATCTGGAAACGAGCGGCGCCGAATACTGTTTCGCGTACTCGCCGGTGCGGTGGCGGGTTGCGTTCGGGCTGGCGTGCGCTGTGGTCATCGCTCTGATGGGGGCGAATCAAGCGAATGCATTCATCTATTTCCAATTCTGAGGCCGTGCTGACTCCGGCAAAGGAAGCAAAAGGCGGATGGAGTGCGCGCACAGGTTTCATCGTGCTGCTTGCGGGACTCGCTCTGATTCTGCTGGCGTTTGAGCTGGGATCACCCATCGTCCTCGACCGGCTCAGCCATACTGAGCATCGCGTCGAAGTGGAGCTCAAGGCTGCGCGGGCATTACGCCCGACGACTCCAGACGGACGTCCGACGGTATTGTTGGCGGGGAACTCGCTGCTGCTGGAAGGTGTGCAACTGGAAAGGCTGCATGATGAGCTTGCGCCGAAGTACGAAGTAAGCCGGCTGGGAATTGAGCAGACGCACTTTCTCGACTGGTATTTCGGGCTGCGCCGCCTTCTGCAGGAAGGCGCGCGTCCCACTGTCATCGTGCTTGCGTTGGGAACGGATCAACTCGCTTCGAAATTCACGCTCGGTGAAGAGTTCGCGCACCGGCAGATGAGCGCGCGCGATTTGCCGCTGGCGATTCAGGAAACCAATCTCGACCGGACCACCGCGAGTACCTACTTCTTTGCGCACTGGAGCAACTGGCTGGCCGACAAAGGCGTGATCCGGCAACGCGTTCTCATTGTTCTGGTTCCTAACTTCCGCGCGCTGGCCGGACGGATTGCCGACCACGGCGCGCACATTCACGAGCAGGAAGTTCTGGTGGGAATGGCGAGGAAACGCTTGCCGGAATTGGCAGAACTCTCGCGCACCTACGGCGTGAAGATCGTGCTGATGGTCCCGCCGGCTTTGCGGGAGGACTACTCTCGCGACATTCAACAAGTGGGAGCGGACGTCGGGGTGCCCGTTTGGGTGCTGTCTCCTCCGGGAGAATATCCCCGAAGCCTTTACAGCGACGGCTATCACCTGAACCAACAGGGATCGACCGACTACACTTCCCGCCTCGCAGAGCAGATCCGCAAGCAAAGTTGGTAAGTTGTTTTCCTGGTCGACGGCCAGCGCGCTGCCCAACTATTCCCCAGACGCGTTCGAAAAATGAAGCACATAGGAGTCTTTTTCCACCCATCCGTTGAAGGCACCGAAAGCGTCTGATGTGGGAAAAACATTGGACACTCAAGACTGCAGGTTTTCCCGCGTGAGAGGCATAGCCGCGGCACAAAGGACGAACGCTACCTCGTTGCACCCGAGACATTTAACTGGGATGGAGGGCCTTTTGGGGAAAAGTAACCACCATTGGTTACTATGGAGTGGGTAAAAACTTTCCCTTATCATGCCCATATAGTAGGCTGTTGGACATTCGAACGAGCCGACGAGCGGTTCCGCAGCCATCCTCCAAGCTGCTGAAATGAATAAGCATAGATAGTTTTTTCAAGGGCTAACGGAAGACGGGAGCTTGGCACCAGCCTTGCTTAGGGAAACTGTAGAAAAACATCCGACCCTTTAGCGTTATTCCCCCGGACACGAACTAGAGCCAATATGGCAAAAGAATTCCCGGAATTGACTGAGACGAAAGCTTTTGCGGCCCAAGGGGACGCGAACAGCTGTGATTTCGTCGAGGGAATCGGCCAGAGCATGAAGTCTCTGGACGTGGTAATCCGGGAGTTGGCCCGAAGCGAAGTGCCAGTTCTGCTGCTGGCCGAGTCGGGTACGGGAAAGAAAGCGACAGCGGAACGGATTCATCAGATGTCGCCGCACCGGGAAGAACCTTTCCGGGTCGTTTCATGCGGAGACGTCACCGAGTCGATGCTGAACGGCGGCGCGGATGCGATCGGCGGAGTGTTTGCGTCAGGTACAGCCTATTTCGAAGAGCTTGCTGATCTGAGTCCGAATTGCCAGGAAGCGTTGCTGTCAGTATTGCGCGTTCCGGATGGGAACGGTAATGGGCACGCCGCACGGGCCCGGTTGATTTGCGGGAGCGCGCGCGACCTGGAGGCGGAAGTCAGGGCAGGACGCTTTCGCGAGGACGCTTATTACCGGCTGAGCGGAGTGTGCCTGCGCTTGCCGCCTTTGCGGCAGCGCCGGGAAGACATTCCAGCTCTGGTGAGTTTCTTTTTGGCGAAGTACGCGCGGGAGTTCCGGCGTCCGGTGCCACGACTGGGCGAGGCAACGCAGCACTTGTTCCAGGAATATGCGTGGCCGGGAAATATCCGGGAACTGGAAGACGCCGCCAAGGCGATCGTGGCGCTGGGCGATGAGTCGGTGGCGATGGGCGGGTTGCGCTCGTTGCTGACGCGCACGGAGCGCAATGGAAATGGCGAGCGGGTTTCGCTGAAGCAAGCCTCGCGTGCGGCATCGCGGGAAGCGGAGAAGGAATTGATTTTACGGGTGTTGCAGCGCACGCGCTGGAACCGCCGTCGGGCGGCGCAGGAGTTGCAAATCAGTTACAAGGCCCTGCTCTACAAGTTGAAGCAGATCGGATACCAGGAGTATGGAGCGTCATAAGGTTTCAGGAGAACACATGAAGCGCAGCAAAAATCTGGCAATTTTTCTGTTGGCAGGAACGATGGTGACCAGCGGCTGGGCACAAGCGAATGCGAAAGCCGCCGATGAGGCGAAGCCCGCGACGGCGGACAAGCCGCAAAGCGAACCGGTTTCGGTGGCAGGTCCGGACTATGTGATCGGCGCGAACGACATGCTGCACATTTCCGTGTGGAAAGAACCGGATCTTACCGAATCCTTGCCGGTGCGCCCGGACGGGAAGATATCCATGCCGCTGTTGAACGACGTGGCGGCCTCGGGCTTGACGCCGAGCCAGCTCGCCGACTCGATCACCAACAAGCTGAAGAAGTACATCGCGGATCCGCGCGTGACGGTGGTGGTCACGGCCATGAACAGCCAGAAGATTTACATCCTGGGTGAAGTGCTGCACCCGGGCGCTGCGCCACTGCAGCCCAACATGACGGTGTTGCAAGCGCTGGCTTCCTCCGGATTTTCGCAATTCGCCAACACCAAAGGCATTTACATCCTGCGCACAGAGAACGGCAAGCAGCAGAAGATGCCAGTCCATTACCGGGAACTGCTTAAGGGCGAAGGAATCAACCAGAACATAATCCTGAAACCCGGAGACACCATTGTCGTCCCGTAAGGATTGCATGATGAAGACGAACAAAACAGTTTGTACGTTGTTGTGGCTGGCTATGGCGACGGGCGCCGCGTGGGCCCAGAATGATCCGCCCCAGACGCCGGGCGATGCCCAACAGACGCCAGGAGACACACAGCAGGCGCCGGATGATTCGCAGAGAACAGCGCCGCCGGCGGCGTTCGGTCCTGAGAATCCGCCCGTGATCGTGAACGAAAACCCTCCGATCTCGGGCCTCGACCAGCCGTCGCTGGAGCCGAACTTCCAGCCGCGCAGCATGCTGATAGGGGGCATCGAAGGCAGCGAGTCGCTGGACTCGAACATCGGCAGCGACGCACGTCCAGCCCTGCACTCGGTAACGCGCGGCCTGGGCGGCCTGACGATGCAACGCTTGTGGCGGAGATATCAATTGGCGGCCGCGTACGTCGGTGGCGTTGGGTACTACAACCGCGCCGGCGACGGGTTGAGGCAAATCCAGAAATTGCAGGCACAGCAGTCAATTCTCTGGCGGACCGGCCAGCTCACGATGCGGGACTCATTCAGCTACCTGCCGGAAGGGTCGTTTGGCTCTGGGGCATTTGGCGGGTCGGGCGGATTCCAGCTGGGCCTGGGCAGTCTGGGCGAAGGCATGGGCATGCTGGGCAGCGGCCTGGGTGGACACTACGGAGCACTGGGTTCGCAACAGTTAGGCTCGCTCGGCCAGGCGCCGCGCATCACGAATACCGGAATCGTGGACGTGGTCCAGGGATTGAGCCCGCGCTCTTCTGTGACGGCCGCGGGATCGTTCAGTCTGGTGCACTTCACGAACGATTCGCAGGGCTTCATTAACAGCCGGCAGGCGGGAGCGCAGGCAGGCTACAGCTATACGATTTCGAAGAAAGACCAACTGGCACTCAGCTACGGATTCCAATCCTTTCATTTCCCGGCAGCGGCGGGCGCCGATAACGTAATTGCACACGTGGTGCAGGGCATGTACGGACATCGCGTGTCGGGCAGAATGGATCTGGTTTTCGGCGCGGGACCACAGTGGACGCGGATTCAGGATCCGCTCACTGGAACCAGCAGCCGGATCTCGGTGGCAGGACAAGCCACGTTGCGGTACCGATTCCAGAGGACGTCGGGTGTCTTGAGCTTCGAACGCTACGACAACAGCGGCTCGGGATTCTTTGCGGGCGCCGAGAGCAACGTTGCCCGTCTGGAACTGGCGCGCAAGCTGGGCCGGCGCTACACGGCCAATGCGGCGGTCGGCTTCGCGCACAACAAGCGGCTGCAGTCGAGCCTGCTGGGCGTGGCCTCAACATCCTATAACTACGGGTTCGCGGGGCTCGCCCTGCGCCGGGAGTTTGGATACAACTGGGGAACCTACCTGTCGTATCAGTGGAACGACCAGATCTTCGACACGTGCCCTATTGTGGGACAGCAGTTCTGCGATCGAATCTCGGTAAGACACGTACTGACATTTGGCGTGGATTGGCATTTCCGGCCGATTCGGATCGACTAAATTTTTGAGACCGCTCCAAGAGGCGGTCAGAACGGAAACACTGGAATGATTGAAAATCGCGATCTCACACTTGACGATTATCTGGCGATGCTGCGCCGCCGGCTGAAGATGATTCTGATCCCGGCGCTGCTGGCGCCGCTGGTCGGATTCCTGATTTCTTACTTCTTCACCGCGAAGTACACGTCGCAATCGCTGGTCCTGGTGGAAGGACAGAAGGTGCCGGAAGGCATGGTGCAGCCGGTCGTGACGGCTGATCTTGCGCAGCGCATCGCCACCATGCAGCAGCAGGTGATGGGCCGGAACCGGCTGCAGCCGATCGTCGAGAAGCGCCCCAACCTGTTCAAGGGCGGCAAGAATCTTGACGACGTGCTTGAGGAAGTGCGCAGCGGCGTGCAGATCGAGCCGGTGGTCACCGACCTGGGAGCGATCGCCAACACGGGTGGCGGCAAGCGGAAGCAAGGAAGCAGCGTCCCCGGTTTTTACGTGAACTTCACGACCGCGAATCCGCGCGACGCGCAGGACATCTGCAACGACCTGACTTCGGCAATGCTGACCGAGTTCCAGAACTCACGCGAACAGTTAGCGACCGGCGCGACCGAATTCATCTCGCGGCAATTGGAAGAAGCCAAGCGCAATCTGGATGACCAGGATGCGAAGTTGGCGGAGTTCAAACGGCAGTATTCCGGACAGCTACCCGGCGATGAAGACAACAACCTGAAGGTGCTGGGCACACTGAACTCGCAGTTCGACGCCAACACCCAAACTGTGAACCGCGCGCAGCAAGACAAGGCGTACACCGAATCCCTGCTGGCGCAGCAGCTCTCGGCTTGGAAGTCGTCGCAGGGAAGCAACAATCCCCAGAACCTGGAAACGCAGCTCAGCTCGCTGCAGAGCCAATTGCTCTCGCTGCAGGCGCGCTACACCGAAGACCATCCGGACGTGATCAAGACCAAGGCGGATATCGCCGAAGTGAAGAAAAAGCTGGCGGAAGTCAACGAAGCCGCGGCCAAGGGTGGCGATTCGAACGCGAAGGCAAGCGCGAGCGAGCCGCCGGAGATCCGGCAGCTGCGCATGCAGGTTCACCAGTACGAAGATGTGCTGGGTCAGGCGACGCGCGAGCAGAAGCGCGTCGGCGACCAGATCAAGCTGTATCAGAGCCGGGTGGCAATCAGTCCGGGAGTGGAAGAGAAGTACAAGCTGCTGACCCGCGACTACGAGTCGGCCCAGAAGTTCTACAACGACCTGCTCGCGAAGAAGAGCACGTCGGAGATGGCGACCGACATGGAACGCCGCCAACAGGGAGAACAGATGCACCTGTTGAATGCGGCGAACCTGCCCGAGTCCCCGAGTTTCCCGAACCGGCTGTTATTTGCCGCGGGTGGTCTGGGATCAGGGCTGGTGATCGGTATGGGCCTGGCACTGTGGCTCGAGTTGCGCGACAAGTCGATTCGCAACGAAGCCGATGTGCTGGCCAGCCTGCAGATGCCGGTGCTGGTATCGCTGCCGTGGGTAACGGAAGACGTCCAGAAGAGCGGGAACGGAAAATTCTGGGGTCGCGAGGAAGACAAAACGGAGTCTGAAGAGAAAGTCGGGGTCTAGGCGACCGTATGTACAAAGAGTTTTTTGGATTACGAGCCAACCCGTTCAACGTAAATCCGGATCCGCGTTATCTGTTTCTGACGCGGCATACGGAAGAGGCGCTGGCCTGCCTGACCTACGGCATCCAGAGCCGGAAGGGGTTTGTGCTGCTGACCGGCGAGGTCGGCACCGGCAAGACGACGCTCATCAACAAGTTGCTGGAGTGGCTGCGTCTGCAGCAGGTAGCGACGGCTTTCGTTTTCAACTCGCGTATGAACGTTCCGCAGTTCCTCGATTACATGATGGCGGACTTCGGAATCCCGTGCGACTCGAAATCGAAAAGCCAGATCCTGCAGCGGCTCTACAACTGGCTGCTGGACCGGTACCGGGCGGGCGAGACGGCGGTGCTGATCGTGGACGAAGCGCAGAACCTGACCGATGAAGTGCTCGAAGAGATCCGCATGCTGACCAATCTCGAGACCTTCACCGAAAAGCTGCTGCAGATCGTGCTGGTCGGACAGCCGGAACTGGAGATCAAGCTGAAGCAGCCGCAGTTGCGCCAGTTGCGGCAGCGGCTGACGCTGCGCGCGAAGACGCATCCGTTGACGATCGAGGAGACCAAGGCGTACGTGCAGCAGCGCCTGCGCATTGCCGGGTCCGATGGGCGGCAGATTTTCGACGGCGATGCGTTGAGCGCGGTTCACAAGTACTCGAACGGGATTCCGCGCGTGGTCAACCTGCTCTGCGAACACTGCCTGGTGAGCGCTTTTGTCGATCAGAAGCCCACCATCGGCGAAGCAGTGGTGGACGCAGTGGCCCGCGATTTTGATTTGAGCGACAACGTGGCGTCGGGAGCGATGACCGTTCCGGCGGCCCCCGTGGCGGCCCCCGGCGCCGAACGATTCGATCTGGTAGAAGCATTGCGCACGCTGGCCACCTTGGCAGACCGGCTGCGGCAAAGTGAACAAGATCTGCCCAAAGAGAGGAAATCATGAGCCGAATTCACGAAGCACTCAAACGAGCCGAACAGGAAAGGGCGGCGTCCCAGGGAACCCGCACGGATGCATCCCCCGTGATGGATTTGCCGGCGCAGGATCCAAATCCGATCGCGGCCGACGTCGCGCGCTCGGCTACCCCGGCGGCGACCGTGAACGCACCTTCGGCTCCCCCCAGCGGGCATGGCATGCCTTCTTTCTCGAGCTCATTCACGCTCGACACGCTTCTGGCGCGCTGCACGCAGGCCGAGTGGAAGCCCGACGCCAAGACCATGCTCTTCTTCAACCCGGAAGAGAATGCGCTGGGCGCTGAGCAGTTCCGCACGCTGCGCTCGCGCCTTTACCAGATGCGCGAGAAGACTTCGCTCAAGAGAATCCTGGTCACGAGCGCGCTTCCGCAGGAAGGGAAATCCTTCGTGTCGGCGAACCTGGCACAGGTGCTGGTCCGTCAGCATGGACGGCGCGTGCTGCTGATCGACGGCGATCTGCGCGTGGCGCGTCTGCATTCGGCGCTGGGCACGACCTCATCGCCCGGCCTCGCGGATTACCTGTTGGGCGAGAGCGACGAGTTCTCGGTCATGCAGCGGGGATCGATGGACAACCTGTTCTTCATTCCCTGCGGGCGGACAGTGGCGCATCCGGCCGAGCTGATCGCGAACGGCCGCATGAAGACGCTGATGCAGCGCGTGGAAACACTATTTGACTGGATCATCGTGGATTCGCCGCCGGCCGTGCCCGTGTCGGACGCGAGCCAGCTCGCGAATTACTGCGACGGAGTCCTGATGGTGGTGCGCTCGAACGCCACCCCATATGACACGGCACAGCGCGCCCGGCAGGAATTCCAGGGTAAGACCATGGTAGGAGTGGTGCTCAACGGAATCACGCGCGCGGATACGTATTCGCGCTACTACTACGAAGTTTACGAGAAGAAGCAGAAGTAGTCACAAGGGCCCCCTGTGATCCGACTGTTCAATGTCTATTATCCGGTCCGCGCCTTGGTGCTGCTGGCCGTGGAAACGATGGTGGTCTTCTCATCGTTTCTGCTGGGGATGATGCTCGCATTCCCGGATGACCGGTACATTGTTCTGAACTACGAGTACGGCTATCTGAAAGTCATCGTAGCCACGCTGGTGGTTCTGATTTGCTCGCACTGGTTTGACCTGTACGACGCCTCCCGCTTCGAAGCCAAGGGCGAGATGTATTTCCGCCTCTTCCTGGTGCCGGGGCTGTTCGCCTTGCTGCTGGCGGCGGTGAGCTGGTTCGATCCAAACATCCTTCCCGGCAATAACGCTTCGTTGATCGGACTGGTGCTCCTCACGGTCGGCCTGGTGGCGTGGCGGGCTGCGTATGGCTGGCTGGTGCAGCAACCATTCATGCAGGAGAAGGTCTACGTGCTGGGCACAGGCGAGCGCGCGCAAAGGCTTGTGCAAGGCTTGCGGCAACGCAAGGAACTGGGCGTGGATGTGATTGGCTGGAGCGGTAACGTGGAAGGCGCGCTCACGCGTGAATCGGCGGCCGCGCACCTGATGGAAGTGACCAATATCCAGCCCGTGCAGCGCGTGATCGTGGCCATGCCGGACCGGCGCGGAACCTTCCCGGTAGAGGAGCTCTTGCAACTACGGCTGAACGGCGTGCGCATCGAAGAAGCAACCTCATGGCTGGAGAAGATTTCCGGGCGCATTGAAGTGGACCAGCTCTATCCGAGCTGGCTGATTTTTGCCGATGGGTTTCGCTTCAGCACGAGTTTCAACATCATGCGGCGCGGGCTTTCCATGATCGTGTCGCTGATGCTGCTGCTCGTGGTGCTTCCGTTTCTCCCGTTTGTGATGCTGGCGATCAAGCTCGATTCCAAAGGACCGATCTTGTACCGGCAGAAGCGGGTGGGCCGGGCCGGCCACACCTTCTATTGCTTCAAATTCCGCACGATGCGGCAGGACGCCGAAGCTGATACCGGACCGACCTGGGCGGGAGACGACGATCCGCGGATCACGCGCTTCGGCAAGTTTCTGCGCTCGGCGCGCATCGACGAAATTCCGCAGCTGTGGTGCGTCTTTAAAGGCGACATGGGCTTCGTCGGACCGCGCCCGGAACGCCCTGAATTCGTGGAGTGGCTGACGAAAGAGATTCCGTATTATGGCGTGCGGCACGCGGTGCGGCCGGGGATCACCGGCTGGGCGCAGGTGCGCTACAAGTACGGCAACACGGTGGAAGACGCCAAGCAGAAGCTGCAGTACGACCTGTTCTACATCAAAAATGCGTCGCTTGGACTGGACATTCTGATCATGTTCCAGACCATCAAGACTGTGTTGCTGGGCCGGGGCGCGCAATGAGATGGATTTTCTGGTGTGCGGTAGTCGTGATCGGCTACACGTACGCCGGGTATCCAGCCTGGCTGTGGGTGCGAAGCCGTCTGAAGCCGTGGCCGGTGCAGACGGGCGCAAAGGAGCCGTTTGTCTCCATCGTGATGGTAGTCCGGAACGAGGAAAAAACAGTGGCGCGCAAGTTGGAGAACCTGCTGGCACTGGACTATCCGGAGCAGAACGCCGAGATCGTAGTGGTCTCGGATGGCTCAACGGACGGCACGGAAGGGATTCTGCAGGAGTATGCGCGGAATCCGCGCGTGCACGCCGTGCTGAACCAGTTGTCACGCGGGAAGGCTTCAGGCCTTAACGATGCTCTGGAAGTCGCGCATGGAGAGATCGTGGTCTTTACCGACGTGCGGCAGACGCTCGAAGCACAGGGCTTGCGGACGCTGGTGCAGGATTTCGCGGATCCGCAGGTGGGATGCGTGAGCGGGGAGTTGATGCTGGGCGATCCGGCGGCCGGCGAAAAGAATCGCGGCATGGGACTTTACTGGCGAATCGAAAAGACGATTCGCGATCTGGAGTCGGCCTCAGGTTCGGTCGTGGGTGCGACCGGCGCATTCTACGGAGTGCGGCGGGAACTGCTGCAGCCGATTCCGCCGGAGACTTTGCTCGATGATGTGTACATCCCGATGCAGGTAGTGAAGGCAGGGAAGCGCGTGATCTTCGAGCCTCGGGCGCGGGCGTGGGACTTGCCTGACCAGGGAACGGAACGCGAGTTTGCGCGCAAGGTGCGCACCTTGAGCGGCAACTACCAGTTGCTCCAATTGCAGCCTTGGCTGTTGAGTGGAGAAAATGCCATTCGTTTTGAGTTTGTCAGCCATAAGCTGCTGCGGCTGATTGTGCCGTTTGCGCTGGTGGCGGCGCTGATCGCATGCGCGCTGGTTCCTCATCCTTTTTACCGTGCAGCGCTGTTCCTGCAGGTTGCGTTTTATGCGCTGAGTCTGGTGGGAATGGCGGGGATGAAGTTGGGCCCAGTGGCGCGGGCGTCGGATGCGGCTTTCACATTTGTGGTTTTGAACACTGCGGCGGTCGTGGCCTTTGCGAACTTCGTGACCGGAAGAAAGGTCGCCTGGACGCGGTAAGGCGATTTTGAAGGTAAATATGAATCAAGCGGTCCTAACTCCGGCGAACGAACAGCTCGGCGCATACCAGCAGCCGCAGCGGCGCACCACGTTGGCTTATCGGGCGCTGGTCATATTCTCTTTTTTGTACTTTTTCCGACCGGAAGACTTCATTCCGGGCCTGCACCACATCCCGATGGGAAAGATTGCGGGCGGCATCGCGCTGCTGGGCTTGGTTTTTGGCGTGAAGCGCAAGGATCGCGGCAATCTGCCCTTCGAAATGAAGGTGTTGCTGGTCCTGCTGGTCCAGATGATTCTGACTATCCCGACTGCCTTCTGGAAGGGCGGGGCTTTCGACACCGTCGTCAACAAGTTTTCGAAGGGCGTAATCGTTGCGCTTCTGATTTCACTCGTCATCACGAAGATGAGCCAACTGCGCAAGCTGCTGTACATCCAGGCCTCGGCAGTGGCGTTGATTACCGTGGGCTCGATCCTGGTTCATCACACCAATGACGGCCGCCTGCTGGGAATCCAGAAGGGAATTCTGGAAAATCCCAACGACCTTGCGATCAACATCGCGATCAACTTCCCGCTATGCATGGCGTTCATCTTTGCGGACAAGAACGGGCTCCGAAAAATCCTCTGGGCACTTTCGCTGTTCGCCCTATTATTTGGGGTGGTCGCCACCTACTCGCGAAGCGGCATGATCGCAGTGACGATCACCGGCCTGATTTGCCTCTGGGAGTTTGGGGTGAAAGGCAAGCGTTTCATGCTGCTGGCCGGGACCGCGATTGCCGGAGTGCTGGCGGTCGGCTTCCTGGCGGCCTCGCCGCGTTACCTATCGCGTATCGCCAGCCTGGTGAAGCGTCCGGCGGGCGCCGAGATCAGTGGCACGATGGAGTCGCACGGGGAAGGATCGCTGCAGGCGCGTTCCGAGTTGTTGAAAGAAAGTATCAGCCTGATGGTGCACCATCCCATTTTTGGGATTGGGCCGGGGAACTTCCCGGCGGTTACGGGAGAATGGCGCGTCGCGCACAACACCTACACTGAGTTCGGAGCCGAGGCCGGGGTTCCCGCGCTGGTATTGTTCCTGGTGCTGTTGGGCGGTTCCATGCGACGAGTACGCAGTATTCGCAAGTTACCCAGCTACAAGACCGATCCCGAGATTCGGCTGTGGACGAGCGCTCTGTGGGCGGCCGTGACCGGTTATGCCGCGGGAGCAATGTTCGCTTCCACCGAGTACAACCTGTTTCCCTACTTCATTGTTGGCTACATATGCGCGCTCTACCAGATCGCTGCCAAGAATGAATCGCGACGCGACCGGAACGGATACCAAGGCTGGAGACGGAGGTCGGCAAGAAAGTGGATATGTCGGAGATAAAGAACGCGAATTCGCCTGGAGTCGCTGAAGACGTACTGGCGATTCTTCGCTGCCTCAGCTGTCAGGGGAAACTGCGCAACGGCGCCCACGAGCTGGTGTGCAACAACTGCGGCCGCGAATACCCGATGCTGAAGGGCGTGCTGCGCTTCGTGGACGAGCAGAATTACGCCGGCAGCTTTGGCTTCCAGTGGAAGCTGTATGCGCGCACCCAAATGGATGATGCTGCGAGCCGGCGCTCCGAAGAAGCGTTTATCCGGCGCACGGGATTTCGGCCGGAGGATCTGGCCGGAAAACTGGTTCTCGACGTGGGCTGCGGCATGGGGCGGTTTGCGGAAATTGCAACGCGCTGGGGCGCCCGCGTGGTGGGCATTGATCTGAGCCTGGCATGCGAAGTGGCAGCCAAAAACCTGTCAGAGCGGCAAGCGACCTTCTTTCAGGCCGATGTTTTCAAATTGCCATTTGCTCCCGAAAGCTTCGATTACATCTACAGCATCGGGGTGCTGCATCATACTCCCGATTGCGAACAGGCTTTCAAGAGCCTGCCTCGCTTGCTGAAGCCGGGCGGGCGGATCGCAATCTGGTTGTACAGCGCCTACAACGCCTGGTACCGCATGAGCGATGTCTACCGCAAAGTTACGCGGCGCATGAAGCCAGAGACGCTGCATCCGCTGTGCAACGCGGTGATCCCACTTTATGGGATACACAAAGTGTTGAAGAAAATTCCGGTGGTAGGAAGGCGCGCCAGCAGTGCGCTGGGCTGGGCGCTTCCGATGTCGCACAACCCGGATCCGGAGTGGCGCGTGCTCGATACGTTTGACTGGTACTCGCCTTGGTATCAATCCAAGCACACCTACGAAGAGGTGTTCCGCTGGTTTGAGAGTTGCGGACTGGAAGACTTGCGCGTCATCGGTGAGCCCATCGCAGTGCAGGGCACGCGTCCGAAGACGAGCGCTACCGATTCGGCCGCGCGGGCGACGGAGGTTGCGCAGTGTGTGGAATAGCCGGCATGGTGGGGCGGCGTGACGAAGTAGTCGACGCTGCCGATGTCCACCGGATGTGCCAGAGCATCGTGCACCGCGGGCCGGACGACGAAGGCATTTATGCGCGCGGACCGGTCGGCCTGGGCATGCGCCGGCTGAGCATTATCGATCTTGCGGGCGGGCACCAGCCAATTCACAACGAAGATAAGACTATCTGGCTGGTCTACAACGGCGAGATCTATAACTTCCACGAACTGCGCCGCGGGCTTGTCGAGCGCGGACACACGTTCTACACGCATTCCGATACCGAGGTGATCATCCATCTCTACGAGGAGATGGGATCCGATTGCGTGAAGAAACTGCGCGGCATGTTTGGCCTTGCACTCTACGACGAGCGCAAACAATCGCTGCTGCTGGCACGGGATCGCCTGGGCAAAAAGCCCATGCACTACGCCCTTCACAACGGGCGGCTGCTGTTCGGATCGGAAATCAAGACGATTCTCGCGGTGGCGCCTGAACTCGCCTCGGTCGATCCGGAAGGGCTGCTGCAGTATTTCTACTTTGGTTACATTCCTGATCCCTACACGGCGTTCAAGCCGATTCACAAGCTTCCTGCCGGACATTTGCTCGAGTACGCGAATGGAAAAATCAGCGTGCGCCAGTATTGGGACGTGCCGGAGTACGGCACGCATCCGGCGATGTCGGAAGAAGAATGCCTTGAGGAACTCGAGAAGCGCCTGGAAGAGGCGGTGCGGATCCGGCTGATCAGCGATGTGCCGCTGGGAGCGCTCCTGAGCGGCGGCGTGGATTCGTCGATCATCGTCGCGCTGATGGCTCGGGTCAGTTCCGGGCCGGTGAAGACCTTCAGCATCGGTTTTCAGGCCGAAGCCTTCAATGAAGCCGAGCATGCGCGCCTGGTCGCCGAGAAAGTTCGGCACGGATCACCACGAACTTATCCTCGATCCGAATCTGGAAGAGACCTTATCGTTCCTGACCACGATGCTGGAGGAGCCGTTCGGCGACTCGTCGATGCTGCCGACGTACTACGTGAGCCGCATGGCGCGGGAGCACGTGACCGTAGCGCTTTCGGGTGACGGTGGCGACGAATTGTTTGCGGGCTACGACCGCTATCTGGTCGCACTCGACCGGCAGAAGTACGACCGCATTCCGGCGTGGCTTGGTCGGATCTATCGCGACCGCTTGCACCATCGTCTGCCGGGGGCGATGTACGGAAAGAATCTGGCATGGAATGCGTCGCTGACGCCTCGCGATCGTTACCTCGACGACGTTTCTTACCTTCCGGCATTGCATCGCGAGCAAGGCCTGTTCTCCGATGAGTTCCTGCAGCAGGCTCGCGCGCTGCCCAATCCGCTGGAACAAAGCCAGCACTATTACGACGACGCGCCCGCGAAGGATGCGCTCAGCCGCTTGCTCTACCTCGATACCAAAACCTATTTGACGGGGGACATCCTCACGAAGGTTGATCGCATGAGCATGGCGACGTCGCTCGAAGTGCGCGTGCCCATGCTGGACCACGAATTCGTAGGCTGGGTGGCGAGCTTGCCAATCGATTTGAAGATGCGGACGGGGTCACGCAAATTCATCCTGAAGAAACTGGGCGAGCGGCTGGGGATACCCTCGGCGCTGTTGCATCGCCGCAAACAGGGATTCCAGTTGCCCCTGGTGGACTGGATGCGCGATTCAATGAAGGACCAGTTCCTGCGCGTATTGCTCGAGCCGCGGACGCTGCAGCGCGGATACTTCAAGCCGCAAGCCGTGCGTGACATGGTGGATGAACACACGCGAGGAAGACGGAACCGCTC
Source organism: uncultured Acidobacteriota bacterium (assembly GCA_963745435.1). GTDB lineage: Bacteria > Acidobacteriota > Terriglobia > Terriglobales > Acidobacteriaceae > Gp1-AA133. The sequence continues at coordinate 60,959 of CAVUXK010000026.1, forward strand.
CGGCATTCTTTGGCGCATGCTCGTGCTGGAGCTTTGGCATCGCAACTTCATGGAGGCGAGATCGGCCGGCGAGAACGCCAGCCCGGTCCTGTCGTCTGTCGCAGTCCATCAGGGATCTTCGCCAACGGCCCATGCCGGCCCCGGAAGCCCTCGCTAAAGAATTCGGAACAGAACCAGGCATCCATGCCCACGCAGACCACCGAAACCGCGAGTCCTACCAGCGCAAGCGCACGCGCGCGCAGCAAGGCACCCGTGTTTGTGCTGGGGTGTCCGCGGTCCGGCACCACGCTGCTGTATCACATGCTCCTTTCGGCAGGGAATTTCGTGGTCTATCGGGCGGAATCGCAAGTATTCAATCTGCTCGAGCCACGCTTCGGAGACTTGCGCGTTGCGCGCAACCGGCGGCGATTGCTCGAGGCATGGGAAAGCAGCAGCCTGTTCACCAAGACCGGTCTCGATGCGAAGCAGGTTGAAGACGATGTCATGGCTCACTGCGAAAACGCGGGCGACTTCCTGCGGATCGTGATGGAGTCGATGGCGAAGAAGCAGGGGGTAGAGCGCTGGGCTGAAACGACGCCCGATCACTTGCTCGCGCTGCCGCGCATCAAGCAGACCATTCCGAATGCCCTGGTGGTTCACATTATTCGCGATGGGCGCGACGTGGCACTGTCGCTCGAGAAGCAACAATGGATTCGTCCTTTCCCCTGGGATCACGGGAAAGAGTTGCAGACGGCCGCGCTCTACTGGGAGTGGATCGTCAACCAGGGACGCTCCCTTGGGCGAGCTCTGGGCAGTGACTACAAAGAAGTTCGGTACGAGGAGCTAGTGGCCGACCCGCAATCTACGCTCGCCGAGGTTGGCGAATTCATCGGACAGGAATTGAACTACGACCAGATTCAGAGGGTTGGCATCGGTTCGGTGAGTCGCCCGAACACATCGTTTGGAGAAAGAAAAGACACGGGATTCCATCCGGTTGCGCGTTGGAAAAAGTCCCTGTCGAAACAGCAACTCGGGGAACTCGAAGGGTTGATCGGCGGGACGCTCGATGAATTGGGCTATCCGCGGGAAGCGACGCAGCGATCCGAAGAGCCGCCGGCAAGGCTCGCGCGAATGCGCACGATCTATCAGGGGTACTTCGGGGCCAAGCTTGCTGTGAAAACGAAGACGCCGCTGGGTCGTCTTGGTTGGCGGCGATCTGCAATTCCTTGGCGGAGAGGCCGACGCGCCGGCTGAGTCCTCAGAAGCTTTCCAGGAACCGGTGCGGGTGCTGCAGATTGGCAATTACCCGCCGCCGATGTGCGGCTGGGCTATCCAGTTGAAACTGGTGACAGAAGAATTGCGGCGGCGCGGTCACACCAGTGAAGTCCTCAAGATCAATGAAGGCCGTCAGATCAAGAGCTCGGAATACATTGACGTGCAAAGCGGTCCGGACTATCTGAAGAAGATCGTCACGTACGCGCTGCGCGGCTACCGGCTCAATGTTCACGTCAACGGCATGTCGAAAAAAGGTTACTGGCTGGCCATGGCGGCCGCAGTGGTTGGACGGATGGTGAACCGTCCCGCACTGGTGACGTTTCATGGCGGATTGTCGCAAGACTATTTCCCGCGCTACGACCGAAGCCTTGCCCACAGCGCGTTTTACGCCTTGTTCCGGATGGCTGGCGAGGTGGCATGCGACAGCGAGCCGATCCGCGAAGCCATCATCAAGTACGGAATTCGTCCTGAGAAGGTGAGCTCGATCGCGACGTTCTCGCCGCAGTATCTCGATTTTGTTCGCGTGACGTTGCCCGATCGCGTAGAAAAGTTTCTGCAACAGCATCCGCGTGTGATCCTGTCATACGTCTCGTTTCGCCCGGAATATCGCCTCGAAGTGCTGCGCGAGGGTATGCAGCGCTATCGCGCAATCGATCCCGAGGCTGGTTTTGTATGGCTTGGTTTCCCAGGCAAAGAGATGCCGGCCGCGGAGGAGTTTGTAGCCACATGGCCCGCCGAAGAGCAGGCAACCTTGCTGCTGCTGGGGAATCTTAATCATGATGAGTTTCTGAGCCTGCTGAGCCGGTGTTTCGTGTACTTGCGAACACCGGAATGCGATGGAGTGGCAGCGTCAGTTCTGGAGTCTCTGGCATTGAAGATTCCGGTCGTGGCCAGCGAAAATGGACGGCGTCCCGCTGGAGTGGTGACGTACAGTGATACTGATGCCGCCGATATGGTGGAAAAACTTCTCTTTGTTCGTGATCAATATGACAAGGTCCAACAGAGCCTGCAATCCGACACAGGCGATGATAACGTGGGACGCATGGCGGATTGGCTGGTGGGCAATCTCGTCGTAGAACCGCAGACCGTTCCAACCAAAAGCAACTAGAAATCTTCGACCGAGCGGCTTCGTGGAGGCGTTCGTGATGAGGCCTTTTCTTCGCACAGCACTTACGGCGTTTGCATTTGTTCTGGCTGCGGGATGCGTGACGGCGCGCGCCGCCGATTCCGGCAAGTTTGATGGTCCGGCCGAGCTTCCCCGCGTCTATGTAAAGAGTGCACTCGCGGACACGCCCGCTCCAGGTAAATCGATCAGCGTGAAAGATGCTGGGGAATTGCGGTCGGCACTCGATAAGGCAGCTTGCGGCGACACCATTCGCCTGCAGGCGGGCGCGGAATTTGCGGGCAATTTCAAGCTTCCCGCGAAGCCTTGCGACGATGGCCACTGGATCGTGGTCCGCACCAGCGCCGCCGACTCTTCTCTGCCGGCAGAAGGAACTCGTGTCACGCCCTGCTATGCGGGCGTTGCCTCGCTCCCCGCCCGGCCACGCTATGAGTGTCCTTCGACCTCGAATGTCATGGCGAAGATCATTTACGACAACAAGGGCAGTGGGCCTCTCCAGTTTGCAGACGGCGCGAACCACTACCGTTTTATCGGCCTGGAGATCACCCGGGCGCCGGGAGCCACCATCTACAACCTTGTAACTCTGCCCAACGATAAGCCGACCGATCACATTATTTTCGACCGCGTGTGGATGCATGGCACGGCTCAGGATGAAACCGTGCGCGGCATTCTGCTGGGTGGAAGCAAGAACGTGGCTGTAGTGGATTCGTACTTTACCGACTTCCATTGCATGGCGATGGGCACGTGTACCGACGCGCAGGCCATTGCCGGTGGCCTCGGCGATCTGGAAATGGGGCCGTACAAGATCGTCAACAACTTTATGGAAGGCGCGGCAGAGACCATTATCTTTGGTGGCGGAGCGGCCACGGCCACGCCGGCCGACATCGAGGTGCGCCGCAACCATATGTACAAACCTCCCATCTGGCGAAAAGACGATCCTGGATTTGTGGGCGGTGCATCGGGCAAGCCGTTCATCGTCAAGAATCTGTTTGAATTGAAGAATGCGCAGCGTGTCCTGCTCGAAGGCAACGTGCTTGAGAACAGTTGGGGAGGATTCAGCCAGACAGGGTTTGCGGTGTTGTTGATGGCCAAGAATCAATCCAACAAATGTCCTGCGTGTCGCGTAACGGATGTTACGTTTCGCGACAGCCGAATCGCGCACGTCGCCAGCGGATTTCAAATCGGCACAGCCCTTTCAGGCGCAGGCGGAGCGAGTAGCGGTACCGAGCGCATCAGCATTCATGACGTGATCATCGACGATATCGGTGGTTCCAAGTACGGAGGCTTCGGAACGTTGGCGCAGATCACATCTTCCCAGCCGCTGCTGAAGGACATCTCCATCGATCACGTGACGGCCTTCCCGCCGCACGCGCTTTTCATTATGGGTGCCGAAGTCGCGCAAGGGCAGATCAATAACTTCACCTTCACCAATAATCTGGTTTCCACGGGACAAATGGATATTGTGCCGCCCGGTGGCGGCGTGAAGAACTGCTCGTACCAACCGGACAAGCAGGGACCGACTGGCGTTCTGAAGAGCTGTTTTACGAAATACAACTTTAGCCACAACGTGATTTTGGGATCGAAGGGCGGCTGGCCGAGCGGAAATTCTTACCCGTCGGATCACGCGGCTGCGGGCGTTGTTGGGTTCAGCGAAGGCCGCTACCGGTTGTGTCGTGAAAAAGATGGAGGCGACTGCAAAAAAACCTCAGTTGCGGCCAAGGCCGGCGCCGATGGAAAAGACCTTGGCGCGGACGTGGATGCCGTTTTCTCCGCGACCAAGGGGGTAGAGTAGCGAGCCGGGCGAGAGTCTACTGCACTCCCGCAATGGCTGCAGCCAGAGCGTTTACGTCAGCTCCAAGATCCTTGCCGTCGGTGCCTGCCTGGGCATACGGACTGGTGGACTGGAGTTGGTAGCGAGCCAATGGCCTGCTTGGCGGCTGCGAACTTGACTTCCGCGATAGTAGACGGCGAGAAGTTACCATCCGGCCATTTTCCGCTGAATCCGACCATCGCGTTGTGAGAGAACTCAGAATCCTTGAAGCAGCTCTTGAGCAGGGCTGCGGCCGTGCTCGCGCGGTAGGCGCAGTTTATGGCGCCGCCACCGGTGGTTGCTACGCTGCCCGTGCCGCTGAGGATATTGTTCGTCCAAGTGAAGCCGTACATCTCAGGGAAAGACTTGTTGTTGCCGACGACCAGCATCGCCGAGCCGGCGTCCTTGTTGAACGCTGTGATGTGGGTGATGGAGATGTCATGGAGAACGGAAACGTGGTTCTCGCTGGACTCCTGGAAGAGATGGCCGCCTCCGACATAACTTCTGCCGCTGATGTCATCCATGACCACGTCGTGAATGCTCACATTCCACAGCCCCATGGAGAGGCCGCCTGCAACCGAGGCGACATTGGCGATCTGGAATCCGTTCCCTGCGTGGGTGATGGTGTTGTAGCGAATAGTGACATCGTGTACGACGCAAGCCGGGCAGAGATTATTCTGATTCTTAGGCGTGAGCAGAATCGAGAATCCAGCCTGGCTGAAGCCGCCCCACGAATTCTCCAGCACGTTACCTTCGAATAAAACGCGCGCGCCATTTTTCAGTTCGAAGTGATTCTTGACGATGAAGGGATGCCCGTCACGCCCGCCGACGTAAGCCCGGTTGTCCGCGCATCCAGGTCATCGGCTTGAAGAAGAAGTTCCGGCGAATCTCGATGTCCTCGGGATTCTTGTCGGCCCCGCCGCCGCCGAACAGGAGGTTCTCTCCCGCGGCTTCCAGGAAATTGTTGACGATTTTGTAAGGGCCCATTGGGTTCGACCCCAGGCCGCCTGCGATGGCTTGCGAGTCTCCGCATGCACCCGTTAGCGCGATGCAGTGAAAGTCGGAAAAGAACGAATCCACCACAGCGACGTTCGTGCCCGCCGTGAGCATCATGCCGCGGTTAGTTTCGTCTCGCGCAGTTCCGTGGAACCAGGAGCGATCGACGATGACGTGGTCGAACGTTCCGTTTTTCTCGACGGTGAATAGGTTATAGACCAGGGTCTTGCGGTTGTCTCGAGTGACTTCAAGCCCGACCAGGCGGTAGTGATTCGCGCCGTTCCCCATAACCAGCGGCCCGCTGCCGGTTCCGGAGAAAGAGACCTTCGCGAGAACGTTGCTGGCCTTAGTGCAACCGAACGAAGGGCGTCCGGGAAGAGAGGCGACCCCGGCATAGCAGGGAGTCGCACGCGTTCCCTCCGGGGGCAACACGTTGTCGGGAGCGCTGGTGCGAACGATGATCCAATGGGCGTCGTCGCAATTCTTCGCCGGGAACACGAACTGACCACTAAAGGTGGCGCCTGCCTGCAGCGAAATCGTGTCGCCGCACTTCGCAGAGTTCAAAGCCGTCTGGAAAGCAGCGCTGGTCTTGACGACCTGCGCGGCTCCCGGGGCAGGGGTGTCTGCCAGGGAACTCTTGATGTAGACGCGCGGAAGTTCCGCTGGACCGTCAGTCTTCGAATTGTTGGCGAGTGTGACGTTCAGGCTGAGCTTGCGCGACACGCTTTGGCCGGACGCATCGCTGGCTTCTACCGTGAACGGATAGGCACCGTTCAGGCTGGCGATGCCGCCAATCGAACCGTCCGCCGCGTCAAGCAGCAGACCGGAGGGCAAGGCGCCCGATGCAATCTTCCAGCGATAAGGAGCGGTTCCTCCCGATACTCTGAGACCTGCCGAGTATGGCGTGCCTTCTACGGCTTCTGGAAGACTCGTGTTCGCCATGCTCAAGGCAGTAGGCTGCGCAGCCGCCGCACTGACGCTCACCGTGGCAATCGCTCGCTTGCTCGGGTCAGCCTTGCTGGTGGCTACCAACTGCACAGTGGTGGTCGTGTTCACGCTCGGAGCGGTAAAAAGTCCCGTGCCGCTGATTGCACCTGCGGAAACAGTCCATGCGACATCTGCATTGGTCGCATTCAGAACCTGCGCAACAAACTGGTGGCTGGCTCCGGAAGCCAGGCTGAAACTCGCGGGAGAAATTGCCACGCTTACCTGTTGCGCGGGCGGGGCAGGCTTGGCCACGGCCATCGCAAAGAATCGAAGGCCTTCGGAAGCGTGCGATTTGTCCGTGACAGAAATTGAGAATGGGAACGAGCCGTTGCGTGTCGGCATCCCCGTGATGGATCCGGAACTCCGATTCAAACTCAGCCCGGGGGGAAGCAATCCGGAACGCACGGCGAAGGTATAAGGGGCCGCGCCGCCGCTGACGGAAAGAACCGCGGTATACGCAGTGCCAACCGTCGCCGCGGGCAGGTGCGCCGCGATGGCGATCGGCTGCGCCGGCTTGGCCGCGGTGGCGGAGCCTCCTCCTGCATCCAGAGAAGCGCAGCCGGTTCCGATGATCGTGACTGCCAGGATGAGTAGAAGGAAAAGTCCGATTTGACGATTGATTGCGGGGACGTTCACAGCAGCGCTGGATCCGGGGGGCACCAGGGACATCACACCGACCTCAAGACTAATGTGGGGGACCGCCGCATTTGCGAGTCCTCCGCCACTGTAATGACCCGGTTGTTGAATATATAGGTAACCTTAGGGCACTGGACCCCTGAAACACACAAGTACATCTTCGTGTTTGGGTTACCTGTGCCGAACGAGTGTGGCAAGTAACTTGTTACGCTGCGAAATTCGCCACACAGTTCTGCGTGAAATTGGGCGTTTTCGAAAGCCGGAGAATGTCGTCACAATTGGAGTGGGAGCTGGGAAGGATTTCTGAAACGGATTCTGCCGCGATCTTTTCATACTGGCGCTAAAAGTACAGGTACTTCCGATTAACACCAGGGGACGAGAGACTACTTTGTAAACCGTAGCTGCTGAGGCGAAGGGATGTCTTACGGGCTGCTTGGGCGCGTGGAAGTCTGCCGAATCTGGTTGTGCGCAGCGTCAATTGTCTTTTGCAGGACCTCGACGAATTTCTGCGTGATAACGGACCAATCGTACTTGCGCGCCGTGGCAGCAGCTCCCGACTCAAGACGACGACGAGCGTCTTCGTTCTGCAAGAGCGTGCTGATGGCGTCCGCGAACCCGCCGGGCGTGTCTTCGAGCAGGATGTCGCGCTGGTGCTGGACGTCGAGACCCTCGGCGCCGACCGTGGTTGAGACCGTGGCCTTCCCCATGGCCATGCCTTCGTAAATCTTGATGCGGGTGCCGCCTCCGATTCGCAGGGGCACCACGATTGCGGTGGCTTCGCGCAGGTGATCGACGATCGAGGGAACGGTTCCTGTAACTTCGACCGAATCGGAAGCGAGCTTCTTTACGCGCGGGTGCGGATCGCGGCCGACGATGCGGAAGCGAGCCTGCGGAACTTTCTGGAGGACCAGGGGCCAAATCTCGCTGCAGAAATACTCCACACCATCAATGTTCGGCTGCCAGTCCATGGAACCCGTGAATATGACAAGCGATCCTTGCGGGCGCAATTCGGGATCGTAGCGGTATTTGCTGAGGTCCACACCAGTTGGCACGACGCTGATATGGGAAGGGTCGACCATCGTGCTCATCGCGGTGCGATCGGCCTCAGAGACGGCGATCACGTGATGAAAGCGCCGGGCCTGTTCCGGTTCGAAGCGCTGCATCTTTGCGGATTCGAGCTTGAACACGGCGCGATCGAGGAAACGGGGCTCAACGTCTGCCTTGCGCTTCCACAAGATGCTTTCGACGTTATGCTGGAACAGCGCCGTCGGAGTAGCGAGGTCGGGGGGGAAATTCAGCGTGCTGGAGAGAAAGTCACAAACCGCAACATCGAAGCGGTGTTGCGGAATCCACTCCTCGAGAAGGCGCCTCACTTGGGGATCCGTAAACTGGCTGACGGCATAGGGAGCGCTCCCGGCGATTTGAAGGAAGTAGTCCAGGTGCCGGCGGATGCCCTTGAGATCTTGCGAGAGCCTGTGCACGCATAGGGTTCCAGGGATATGGGATGGCACTTCCCGCTCGTAGGCTTCGTCGCGTTCGCCTGCGTAGTAGGAAAGATAGGTAAGTTCGTGATGCGCGGAGAGCTGACGAAGGATGTTGTAGGTGCGCAGCTTGCCCCCGGTATCGAGGGGAAGAATCTTTCCCGGTTTCACCCAGAGAATTTTCATCTCTGCGCTACCAGCAGATTCCTTCGTAGGATCCGCTGTGCTCAAGGCGGCGCGACTTCTCGAGATTCACCAGGTCAATGACAATCTGACCTGGCCGGATCTGCTTGCTCAGGACGCTGCGATCGATGCCGCGGGTCCCGATCACCACAACTTCGGCCTGGGCCAGCGCGCTTTCAAGATCTGGGCAGAGCAGCGAGCCTACGTGCGGGATCACCTCGTCTATGTACTGGCGGTTGGAGCCGATAAGGTGGCCGAGGGAAACGTTGTCGTCCCAGATCTTGAGGTCGCGGCCCTCGCCAAGTAAACGCTTGGCCAGTTGCACTTGCGGGCTTTCGCGCAAATCGTCTGTTGCCGCTTTGAAGCTCAGTCCCAGCAGCGCGACCTTCTTCTTACCGGTGGCGAGCACCATTTCGACGGCGCGTTCCAGATGCTCGTCGTTACTGGGCATGATCGACTGGAACAACGGCAGTTCGAGATCGAGTTCCTTGGCGCGGTAGTTCATCGCGCGAACATCCTTGGGAAGGCAGGATCCGCCGAAAGCGAAGCCGGGCTTCAGATAGGTTGGCGAGATGTTCAGCTTGGTGTCGGCCGTGAAGATTTCGACGACGGCTTCGGCATCGACGCCGAGTTCCTTCGCCAGAGTGCCGATCTCATTGGCGAACGAGACCTTCACCGCGTGCCACGCGTTGCACACATATTTCGTCATCTCCGCCGCGCGGAACGAAGTTTCGAAAATGCGGCCGGGAGCCCATTTGTAGATCTCGCGCAGCATGCCACCGTGGTAGGCGTCGGCTGCGCCGATGATGGTCATCGCAGGTTCGAGGAAATCGGCCACCGCCGTGCCTTCCCGCATGAATTCCGGATTCACGCAGACTCCGAAGTCCTTGCCCATTTTCTTGCCGCTGGCTTTTTCGAGCGCCGGAACTACGATGGTTTCTGCCGTTCCCGGCAGAACCGTGCTGCGTAGCACGACCAGATGAAAAGACGATTTAGTTTTGAGAACCTCCCCGATCTCGCGGCAGACCGGTTCGATGTGTCCGAGATCGAGCTTGCCGTTCTTCAGGCTGGGCGTGCCAACGCAGAGGAAGGAAATCTCGGAGTTCATCACCGCTGAGGCCGAGTCGGACGTCGCCTTAAGCCGGCCTGCGCCGTGCGCTTCCGAGATGAGAGTGCCGACGCGCGGCTCCACGATCGGGCTGCGGCCCGCGGACATCGCTTCCACTTTGGTTGAGCTTAGATCGACACCGATCACGTTGTGTCCCATGTGCGCGAGGCACGCAGCCGTAACAGTGCCCACGTAGCCAAGTCCGAAAACGCTGATTGAACGACCCATATGAGTTCGAGTTTTCCTTCGCTGCCGCCGGAATAAATTGAGCCTGTCCTCTGGAAGACGGCTCAATAAAATCAATAGAATCAATCAAATACGAACATTTGTGAATCGTACCGCAGCAATCAGCTACGTCGGGTACTACTGAACATCATAAGGCTTTCTGGATTGTTTCTCTGATGCGTTCGGCCGACCCTGCCTGTCACAATCTATTAAAACGCACGAGCCCTTCTTTGGAAAGGTGATTGCTTCACTCTTTAGTAACTAAGTCGAAGCGTTTCAATATGATGACACCATTACAATGGGTGAGATGCAGGGCGCCCCAGTGACGGATTCGTTTTTGCAGGCGGAGCCAGTTCGGGCCGGGACGCGTCCGCGGCGGAAGGTTTTCTACTTTCTCGACTCGCTCGAGGTAGGCGGTACCGAGACCCAGGCAGTGGAACTGGCGCTGCGCCTGCCCGCCGACGCATACGACGTCACTTTGGGATGCCTGCGGGTGAAGGGACCTTTGCTGGAAAAGCTTAAGGGATCGGCCGTGGCGATTCGGGAGTTTCATCCCACGGGCGGCTTGGACAGTCCGGCAGGCTTATATCAGCTGGCGAGGCTCGCGGCCTACCTGCGGCGGGAAAAGTTTGATGTCGTGCACACGCACGATCTGTGGACGAACCTGATGGGGGTGCTGGCGGCGCGGATGGCTGGAGTTCCAGCGATTGTGTCGAGCCGGCGCGATCTGGCGCACTTCGACTGGTACCAGGGCCGCAGGCGCACGTGGCTTCGAAGAATTCAAAATCTTTCTGGCGTTGTGCTGGCCAACGCGACTCCGATTCGCGACGCACTGATCGCCGAGGATGGATTCGCGCCTGAAAAGCTGCGGGTTATTCACAACGGGGTCGATACGGCGAAATTTCAGCGAGGCCGGCGAGATCGGGAGCGCTTGTTTCCCGGCGTGCAGAATCAGACACTGGTGGTGCTGGTCGGGAATATGCACACTGATGTGAAAGGGCATCCGTGGCTGATCGCAGGCGGCGCCGGCTGTGCTGAAGGAATTTCCGCAAACCCGATTCGTGTTCGCCGGAGATGGGGATTCGAGGCCAGCATTCGAGCAGCAGTCGGCGAAGCTCGGGCTGCAGGGAAATTTCATGTTCCTGGGACGGCGCAGCGATATTCCCGATGTGCTGGCGAGTTGTGATATTGCGGTGCTGCCGTCGCGCGCGGAGGGTCTGCCGAACGCTGTGCTGGAATACATGGCGGCCGGTCTGCCGACGATTGCGAGCCGTGTGGGGGGCAATGCGGAGCTGGTGCAAGACGGCGTTACAGGATTGCTGGTGCCTCCGGAAGATTCGTCCGCGATTGCAGCTGCGTTGCTGCGTCTGCTGCGTGATCCGGAATTGTCGCGGAGACTGGCGGAGAGCGGGAAAAAAATGGCAGTCGAGAGCTACAGCTTCGAGCGCCTGATTCGGGAAGTGGATGCGCTGTACACGGAATTACTGCGGCGACGCGGGAGAGAGAACTAGGCGGTGAGCACGCAATCCAAATGGGCGTCGCGGATGGCTCGCCTCCGCTCCATGAGCAAAGATGAGCTTGTGGACCGCGTGGCGCAGCAGGTCAGCGCGCGAGTGGATGCCTACCGGGCGCGGCGCGGGCACGACTTCACGCAGGTTGTTCTCAACGAAGTTCCGGCCGAGCAAAAGGGGAAGTTCTTCTTTTCGGCGGTGGAAGCAGCTGCGATTGCAGAATTTCTGAAGGCGCGGTATCCGTCGGTGGCTGCCAACATCGTGGCGAGTGCAGAAAGAATCCTGCAGCACCGTTTTGATTTGCTGGGGTTCGAAGGCCTCGATTTCAGCAGCGAGATCGATTGGCACCTCGATCCGATTCATCAGAAGCGCGGACCGGACAAGCCCGCATTTCGCGTGAAGTACCTGGACTTCGCGGAAGTCGGCGATTCGAAGATCACCTGGGAATTGAACCGGCATCAGCATCTGGTTACGCTGGCGAAGGCATACCGGCTGACCGGCGACGCACGATTTGCGCGCGAGATTCTGGCGCAATGGAAGTCGTGGCACGCGGCGAATCCGTACCCGATAGGCATGAACTGGGCGAGCAGCCTGGAAGTCGCATTCCGCAGTCTCTCCTGGATATGGGTTTACTTCCTAATACAGCACTCAGCGGAGATGACGGCCGAACTGCGAAGGGAATGGGTGAAGGCGCTAGCACTTTCGGGACGGCACATTGCGACGTATCTTTCCACCTACTTTTCTCCAAATACGCATCTGCTCGGGGAAGCGGTGGCCTTGTTCTTCCTAGGCACGTTATTTCCTGAGCTGCCCAAGGCCCGGCGATGGAAGGAGCGCGGGTGGGCGGTTGTGCTAGATGCGGCGTAAAAAACAGGTCCGGCAAGACGGCTTCTATTTCGAACAGTCAACCTACTATCACGTCTACGCCCTGGACTTCTTTTTGCACGCGCGTGTGCTGGCTTCGCTGAATGGCGTCCAGATCCCGGCTGAGTTTGATTCGACGCTGGTGAAGATGCTCGATGCTCTTTGCCTGCTCGGTCGAGCCGGTGCAGTGCCTAGCATGGGCGACGACGACGGTGGCCGGCTCTTTGATCCACGCCGCAACCGGACACAGCATCTGCTGGACCCGCTGAGCACGGGAGCCATCCTTTATCAGCGTGGCGATTTCAAGTTTCTGGTCGGCAATCCTCGTGAAGAGACGCTTTGGCTGCTGGGTACGTCGGGCATAGCGAAGTTTGAGGAAGTGCGGAGCTCTGAGCCTTCGGAAGCGTCGACCGCACTCAAAGAGAGTGGCCTTTACCTGATGGCAGACTCCACCACCGGGCAGCAACTTTTCATCGATGCAGGGCCGCAAGGTCCAGGAACGGCCGGTCACGGTCACGCTGACGCGCTGAGCATTCATTTGGCGAGCGACGGCCAGACATTTCTGATGGATCCGGGAACGCTTGAATACGTGGGCGAGACCTTTACCGACCGGAATTTCTTCCGCGGAACTGCCGCTCACAATACCTTGCGTGTGGATGAGCGCGATCAGGCCGAGGGAATTCCTCCATTCGCGTGGCGAGAACTGCCGAATGTGGCCGTGGATCGTTGGACCATGGGACAGCGGTTTAGTTTGTTTGTCGGACGCCATGATGGATATCGGCGGCTGGCTTCGCCGGTGCGGCACGAGCGATGGGTGTTTCATCACAAGGGTCAATTCTGGATGGTTCGCGACGTCGCCAAAGGGGAAGGGAAACATCAACTGGAACTCTCGTGGCACATGGGGCCGACCCTGTCGCCCGACTTCCGCGAAGGACTACGTGTTTGGGGTCGGGCAAGAGACTCTGGGCCTCATCACGGCCGAAGGACATGGCTGGTCGCAGAGCGCGCAGAGGGGCATCTGGTCTCCGGTCTACGGTCGGCAGGAGCGGACGATGGTGGTCACCTTCGGCAAGGCGGCCGATTTGCCCGCAGAATTTGTGACCCTGTTGCTGCCGAATGCGGGTGAACGCATCGGGCGGCTGGAAAGAATCGAAAGTGAGGCGCGCGTACGCGCATACCGCTACACCCGCGATGGGGAAGAGCATTGGTTCTTCTTTTCCGAGCCAGGATGTGCTTGGCGGTCCGGAGATTGGGCAAGTGACGCTTACTTTCTATACTCGTCATACAACCGTCGCGAAGAGCAGCGAAGTCTGATCCTGTGCGGCGGAAGCCGGGTGGACTTGCATGGTCGCCGTGTCGTTTCATGCGAGGCCATTCTGGAGTTCGTGGAAGTCACCGAGTCTGGCGGGAAGATTCAGTTTTCAGCATCCGATCCTGAGCGCGTTCATGTCGAGTCGACGTTGGATGTGCCCGACCCAAAACTTAGCGAGAGCGATCCCAAAAAGATAGGCGTCTAGACCATGTGCGGAATTTGCGGAATTTTCTATAACGATCGTTCACGCAGGATAGAGCGGGAAACGCTCGCTGACATGAACCGGCAGATCGTTCATCGCGGTCCCGATGATGACGGTTTCTTTGTGGAAGGCAATGTCGGTCTGGCAATGCGGCGCCTGAGCATTATCGACATCAAGACCGGCCATCAGCCCATCAGCAACGAATCGAACGATGTCTGGATCGTCTACAACGGAGAGCTCTACAACCACCAGGACCTCCGTAAGGGGCTGGAAGCTCGCGGACACCGTTACCGCACGCACAGCGATACCGAGACAATTGTTCACCTGTACGAAGAGTACGGGCGCGACTGCGTTAAACATTTGCGGGGCATGTACGCTTTTGCGATCTGGGACCGGCCGAAGGGGCGGCTGTTCATTGCGCGCGACCGGCTTGGGCATCAAGCCGCTGTACTACCGCTTCGATGGGAAGACGCTTCTGTTCGGTTCGGAGATCAAGGCAATCCTCGCGCACCCCGGGGTGACGCCGGAGTTCAACCGTTCCACGCTCGCGGAGTACCTGGCGTTCGGCTATATCCCCGAAGCGGAGACGATGTACGCGGGCATCAAGAAACTGTTGCCGGGGCACACGCTGGAGATCTCGGAGGGCGGGGCGCCACAGGTCTCCCAGTACTGGGATCTGGACGTCGAAGGCCGACGATGACGTCCGGCCTCGAGAATACTACGTCGAGAAATACCGTCGAACTTCTCGAGGGTTGCGTCGCCAGCCATCTGATGAGCGATGTTCCGCTTAGGTGTGTTCTTGAGCGGCGGGCTGGATTCGAGCGCAGTCGCAGCGTTGACCACGAAGATCCGCACGCGAGCCGATTGAGACCTTTGCGGTGGGCTACGGAGAAGAGGCGTTCAGCGAACTGCCGTTTGCGCGCACGGTCGCGCAGCACATCGGCTCGAAGCACCATGAAGTGCGCCTGAGCCGCGAGGAATTCTTCCACTCGCTGCCGCATCTGATCTGGCACGAGGACGAGCCGATCGTGTGGCCTTCCAGCGTCTCGCTGTATTTCGTGGCTCGTCTGGCTCGGGAGCGGGTCACGGTAGTTCTGACGGGCGAGGGAAGCGATGAGACTCTGGCCGGCTACACGCGCTATCCCTGGACGCTGATGAATTCGCGCATGGATTCGGTCTACCGGGCCGCGGTTCCGGGAATGCTTCGGCGGTGGGTAGGCCATGCCATGCAGTCGGGACGCATCTCGAAAGACCTGCACCGCAAACTGGAACACACGTTCCTGGTGCGCGACGGCGAGTCGTGGCCGTCGTTCTACTTCGACAATTTTTATTCGGCCTTCTCGGCGGCCGATCAGGCAGCGTTGTTTACTCCTGAAACCAGAGCGATGGCGGGCGATGCTTATGCCGGCTCGATGAACTACTGGAACGCTTCCTCGGGCGATTTGCTGCACCGGCTTCTGTACACCGATATCAAGACCTACCTGGTTGAACTGCTGATGAAGCAGGACCAGATGAGCATGGCTGCCTCGATCGAGAGCCGTGTGCCCTTCCTCGATCACGAACTGGTGGAATTTACCGCCAGTATTCCGGCGAAATACGAGACACAGGGCATGGCAGGGAAGTTCATCCTGAAGGCTGCCGTGGAAGACCTGCTGCCAAGGGA
The DNA here is from genome assembly GCA_963745435.1 of uncultured Acidobacteriota bacterium. Lineage (GTDB taxonomy): Bacteria > Acidobacteriota > Terriglobia > Terriglobales > Acidobacteriaceae > Gp1-AA133. Next base: position 76,314 of record CAVUXK010000026.1, read on the forward strand.
CATCGTCTACCGGCAGAAGATGGGATTCCCCACGCCGTGGGCATACTGGCTGGCGCGGGCCGCAACTTGACCAGCTTGAACAGCTCTTGCTTGAGCCACGCACCGTTGAAAGAAACTACTTCCAACCGGAGGCCGTGAAGAAGATGTTCGCAGAACATCGGTCGGGCGCGCGCGATCACGGCAACCGCATCTGGCGGCTGTTGAACTTGGAACTTTGGGAGCGGGTGTGCGTCGAGAAGGATCCGGTGGAGGAAGTTCCGCAATCGCAGGGCGCCGCGCTGGCCTGAACTGCGCCTAGTTTCCGGTTTTCTGTGCAGTCGCTGACTGCAGATGCGGCTCCAGTAACTTGAGCAATCCCTCGCGCAGGTTTGGGCCGCTGGCGATCAGGCCCGAGAGCAGCGGGTCGCGGTTGTTGGCACGGAATGGCGATCCATTCAGCGTGGCAAGGAAGCCTCCTGCGCTCGATACCAATGCGGCGCCGGCTGCAACGTCCCATTCATTCTTTGGCGTGAGCGTGAAGGTGATGTCAGCAAGTCCGGCCGAGACCAGCGCCAGCTTGTAAGCCACCGATCCCATCGCGCGCACCTCGAGAGGGCCATTCTCAAAGGCCTTCCACTCCCCCCGCTTCACCTCGCTGCGGCTCGCGAGGGTCACCGCGCCTTTCAGATCTTTGCGCGAACTCGCAACGGCGGGTTTGCCGTTATAGAGCACGCCCGTGTCGATCGCGCCCACGAACGTCTCCTGGGTCGCCGGGTTATGGATTCCGCCGGCCACCGCATGGCCATTCTCGACGTAGCCAATCGAAACGCAGAACTCCGGGATGCCTTTCACAAACTCGCGCGTCCCATCGAGAGGATCGACAACCCAGACGTTCGATTTTTCGAGGCGGGAGAAGTCGTCCACGCTTTCTTCCGAGAGCCAACCCTCGCCGTCACGCAAAAGATTCTGCCGGAGCACCGCGTCGATCGCCCGATCGGCTTCGGTGACAGGATCGTGCCCGGCTTTGAACTCGGCATCGATGGCGCCCGGGGTGAACCGGGCAAATATCGCGCGGGCATCGCCAATCGCGGCTTCAATGCGCTTGAGAATTTCTGAATACGCGGAAGTCATCAGGTCCTTAGGGTTGGATGAGAATCAGGCCCAGATCATGCGAACGCCTGTGATCAAAAGGATGGCGCACAGAATGCGACGCAACCAGAGTACCGGAACGCGCGTGCTCAGATACGAGCCCACCAAGCCGCCTGGAATTGAGCCGATCAGCAAGGCGGAAACGAGTCCGGGATCAACGTTGCCCAGCCGGAAATGCAAAAAGCCGGTGACGCCGGTCAATACGACGGCGTGAACGATGTCGGTCCCCACATTGACCTTCGGCGGGTAGCTGTAAAAGAGCAAGAGCATCATCATGATGATGCTGCCCGATCCCACCGACGTCATGCCGACGAGAAACCCGGAACACAATCCGATGGCGGTCATTCCGACAAAAGATTTGAGTGTGGGCGCGCGGTTTGCCATGCGCTCTTCGATGCGCGTTTGGAACATCAGCAGGATCGGGATGCAAACCAGCAGGATACCGATAGCGAGCTTGATGACGGCATTCACACCGTCACCGTAGAGATGGCGCAGGTGTGTGAGATAAAAGACACCGGTCGCCGAGCCTGGCACGCTGCCCACCGCCAGCGCGAGTACAACCTTGCGTCGCACCGTTCCTTTTTTCAGGTGAACGATGCTGGCAGGAATCTTGGTGAAGAAATTGAAGAGTGCGTCGGACCCGACGGCTATGATGGCGGGCACGCGCAGGCCGAAAATCAGGATGGGCAGCAGCAACACGCCGCCGCCCAGCCCGGTCAGGCCGATCAAGGTGCCTACGCAAAAGCCCACCAGAATTTTGGCGGCTATCAGAGGCATGGAGTTTCCAGGTCCGTTCGCACTCGATTCGTCGTTTACTCGGCTCCGTTCACGCCGATGAAACCCTGCTGCTCCAGGTGCAGGATGATTTCCTGCGCCGATTCTTCAGGAGACAGGTCAGCCGTGTTGATCACGACCTCCGCCTTCTCCGGAACCTCATAGGGATCGGAGATTCCTGTGAATTCCTTTACGATCCCGGCACGTGCTTTTGCGTACAGACCCTTGCGGTCGCGCTGCTCGCAGGTTTCAATGGGCGTGGCCACGTGCACCAGTACGAACCCTCCCACGGGTTCAATCATGTCGCGCACTGCTTTGCGCGTTGCCTCGTAGGGAGCAATAGGCGCGCAGATGGCGATGCCGCCGTTTTTCGTGATCTCCGAGGCAACATAGCCGATGCGGCGAATATTGATGTCGCGATGCTCCTTGGAAAATCCGAGTTCGGAAGAAAGATGCTTTCTGACGAGGTCCCCGTCAAGAATAGTTACAGGGCGCCCGCCGGTTTCCAGGAACTTTGTGAGAAGAACGTTGGCGATGGTCGACTTCCCGGAGCCTGAAAGGCCCGTAAAGAAGATCGTGACGCCCTGCCTGTGCCGGGGCGGGTAGCTGCGGCGCAATTCCTGCACGACTTCCGGATAGGTAAACCACGACGGAATATCGCGCCCCTCGTTCAGACGGTGCCGAAGTTCGGTGCCCGAAATATTCAGAACCCGCGAATCCTTCGGGACCTCGTTGTCGGGAACGTATTTGTCCTGATCTTCGAGGTAGACCATCATGTTGAAGGGAACCATGGTCACGCCGATGTCGGACTCATACTTCTTGAAGAGCTGCTGGGCGTCGTAGGGTCCGTAGAACGGCTTGCCATCCGTGTCGCTGCCGGGCCCGGCGTGGTCGCGGCCCACGATGAAGTGCGTGCAGCCGTGATTCTTCCGGATAAGGCCGTGCCAGATCGCTTCGCGCGGTCCGCCCATGCGCATCGCGAGGGGCAACATCGAGAGCTTAACGGTGCCCTGAGGATATTTGTTGAGCAGAAGTTGATAGCAGCGCACGCGCGTGAAGTAGTCCACGTCACCGGGCTTCGTCATTCCGACTGACGGGTGCAGTAGCAGATTGGCTTCTACCTGCTTGGCCGCGCGAAAAGTAAGTTCCTGGTGTGCGCGATGCATGGGATTGCGGGTCTGGAAGGCGACGACTCGACGCCAGCCGAGACGCGAGAATTCAGCGCGCAGCTCCGCCGGGGTGAGGCGCAGGGAACGAAAATCGTAGTGCGAGGGAAGCTGCAGACCGTCGAGCGTGCCGCCAACGTACCAGGGATTCGCTTTGTTCATCGCGTAGTCGGCCCCGGGATGCGCTTTGCTGGTCGTGCCGAAAACGCTCTTGGCTTCTGCCCCGCGATCCGGCTGCCAGACATCCTGCACATTCAGGACGGCGAGCATGACGCCTTCGCCGTCGCGCAGGGCGACTTTGCTGCTCCCCGGTTTCAGAGACTTGGCGAACTCTTCGGTCACGTCGAGCGTGATGGGCATGGGCCAAAGCACGCCGCTCTTCAGGCGCATGTTGTTGCAGACGCCTTCATAGTCTTCGCGGTTCATGAACCCGCGCAGGGGCGAGAAGCCGCCACTCAGCAGCAACTCAACATCGCAGACCTGTCTGGCGGTGAGATCCCACGACGGCCATTCCTTGGAGTGTGCCTTTAGGTCCGCGGCGCGGGCCGAGTCCACAACCAGGTTGATCAGTTCTCCGCCGTGCGGAGCAATAAGATGGCTAGTAGTCAAATCCGTGAACCTCCTCAGGTTCTTGTCGCTGTTTGGAATGCGCCGGAATCACGCCGGCAAAATTACTCGCTCACGATTCTTGCCGCTCCGGGGCATCCGGAGGCGGATCCTGTGCTGGCCGTGAGCCCCACCAATCACGAAAGTCGTTGTCTTTTTTATTGTTACACATTGCCCATTCATCGATATTGACCTTCCCGCTTCGCCGTTCGATTCGTTTTTTTGTGCAGTTTCCTGGCAGTCGTCACGGCTCCGGCTGATAGGTTTCGACGAACGCGATAGCGACTTCGTCGGGCGGTTCCAGCACCAGATCGCTCACTTGCCAGGCGCGTTTTTTCCGGATCGCCCACAGTAGGCCTAACCCATAGGGGACAAAACCGAGGGCAGCCTGAAAGGCGACTTCGACAACTGTTCGCGCTACAAACCACTGTCTAACCAATAGCAGAGTTGCCGCCAAAGGCAAGGTGAGCAACACGGGGAGTGTGTAAGCCTCACGCAAATACGTTCCGATGCGAATTCCCATCAAACGGCACATATGCCGTGGCATGAACAAAATTGAGGTGAGCATCAGCGGGATGGCTGTTCCGAACGCGTCGCCAACAATGCCGAAAGGACGAATCAGCACGATGCTGAGAATCAGATTGGCGATGCTTTCCATCAAGGTCACGATGGCGAGCGGGCGATGCTTCGCCATGCCATACAGAATTCGCGTGGACGCACCCTGCGCCAATGTGAACATCATGGGCACGGCCAGAACCACGAGAACGGGATAGCTCTGGGCGACGTACTTGGCTCCGACCCAGGCCGTGATGACCGACTTGCCCAGAATCAAGAGGAGGGCGGTAATCGGGAAAATGATCATAGCGCACGCGCGGTTGCCGGCGATCCAGATCGTGCGCAGCCGGTTCGTGTCCCCCTTGGCGTGGGACTGCCCGGCCATGGGAACGAAGATCTGCGCGAGACTGCTTACCAGTTCGGCGGCGTAGTCGAGCAGCCGGTCCCCAATCGAGAAATAGGTGATCGCCGTGACCGATAGAAAGGTGCCGATCACGATCTCGTCGGTTTTGTAGCGCAGCTTGTAGCCGATCATCAGGATGAAACTGACCGCGCTGTAGTTGGCGATTTCTCGAAAGGCCGAGCGATCGACATATCGCCAGCCGAATCGAATCGGCAGCACTCGCAGGGCAATCACGGCGCGCGCCATCGAGCTGATAAGAGGCAGAACGACAGTGATCAGCGCGATCGTCAACAAGCCGTAGCCACGCTGCAAAGCGAAGACGATGAGAGCGGCGCGCAGAAGAGTAGAGACTACGTTGGTGAGGTTGACGAAGTAAAAACGCTGCAGGCCTTCGAGAATCCCGCCAAAGACTCCAGTGGGGAATCCGAGCGCGACGGCCGTTCCGACCATCAGAAAGAGCAGCCGGGCGGTGGGAAGAAAATCCGCGGGGATTCGGAAGATGCGATCCACGAAAACACTGCAACTCAGGGTCACCACCATGGCCACGGCACCGATGGTTGCGTACGTGGCCAGACTGGTGTTGATCAGCTTTGCGAGGCCATCCTGATCGTCGGTCGCAGTGTAAGTGGAGACGTAACGGACGACCGAGGACCGGATGCCAAGGTCGAAAAGTCCGTAGTACCCAGTGACAGAAAAGATCAGAATCCAGATGCCGTACGCCGTGTCGCCCAAGCGGTGGAGGATGAAGGGCGACAGGAAGATCCCAACCAGGATGTTCACGCCCAGGCCGAACCAGCTGGAACTTACATTCTTGAGAATCTCGATTCTGCGCATCAGGAAGCCATTCCTTGCGCATTGGGCGTCACCGCAGTCGGCGGGCCGTCCTGGTAAGCAGGATCGATCGGATGTTGGCAGGAACCCATCTCAGTCGCTTCGGGCATGAAGAGCGCCAGTGTCACCGAACGGGCTCGGCCACGGGCGTTGTCCCAAGTTCGTATCCGAGAGGCGTCATCAAACCTCCCCAGGCGCTCTCGATCTGTTGCACACAAGCTGCCGGCAGCGCGGTGTGCCAGCCGCCGGACTTGGCCACCCGAACGAACGGGATGTCTTTGCGGCGATTCTTGGTGGCTACCCAATTATCTTCCTCGAGCTTTTCCAGAGCGCGCATGCGATCGGCGGAACTACTCTCCACAGCTTGTCGGAGACGCTTCGGATCCGCGGGAATGTCGAGGAATTCAGAGATGCGCGCGAGTTCTCGCTCGGTGTCTTTCATCATGTCTTCATAGCGCATCAGCAGAAAATTGTTCCGCTTTCCCCGAGTGTAGATCCAACTGGCAACGTTTTCTCCCCACGTGCCCCAGCCTATCGAAATCAGCTTACCGTTCACGAAGTCGTCCACGTACTGCTCGAGCGGATAGGCATCGTCGATCTGCATATATTTTCGCTGAAAATCGTAGTAGGAAAGGACAACATCGCGCGGATCACGCACGATATAGATGGTCTTTGGATAACGATGGTCGAAGTATTCGTGGGTCTTGATGATTCGCGGCCGAGGCGTTGTTTTGAGGGCGCGATTCGATTGCGAAGAGGTGTCAGGAATCAGCTTCTCGATGTTGGCGAAACTCACGTCCTTGTCCGGATGCACGAGGTTGGCGATCAGAAAACGAGTCCATGTGTTGCCGGAACGCGGGTAGGAGACGACGAAAGTGTCATCGGGATAGACGGCGAAATTGCGTCCCGCGATATCGATTCCCAGGGCGTACTTCACCACGGTTTTGATTCCGTAGATCATCGTTCACCAGAGTCCAGGAGCAATTGCTCGTGGCTTGATATTGTCTACCCTCACTTCCCCTGCAGGGATTGTAAGATCCGTCACGTAAGCGTGGGGTCCGTGAATACCTTCGTGTCCGGAGCCAGTCCTGCAAAGCCTGCCTTCCGCAATGCTCGCGTGCTGCGCTCGCGATACTGTCGCTCCATACGGCGGACGTGCAACCGATAAAGCGCCTGCGACGCGTGCGGAAACCGCTGCAGTCCGATGCGCAGAACCTCAAGCTTCCAACTCGGGTTCGAGGCTTGCACGCTGCGCACATTCTCGAGAGCTTTCGGAAAATCGCCTTCCAGCAGAGCTCGCTTGGCTTGTCGGAACTCGATCGCCGCGAAAATGCTTTTGATCTTGTTGCGGACGAAGCGCGATTGCTCGGCACTCAGTCTTCCGAGTGCCAGATGTTTCTCGTAGACCTGGATTAGCGCCTGCCGCATCAGTTCCCAATCGGCCGCCAGGCCATTGGATTGCCGATGGCGAATTTGGATTTCCCGCGTGAACGAAATCGTGGCCCCGGACTGCGCCAGGCGCAACCACAGGTCATAGTCTTCACAACGGCGCAGTTGTTCATCGAAGAGTCCTGCCTTCAGCAGCGCTTCGCGCAACACGACCGCGGATGACGTGATGACCGTGGAACGTTCGTGCAGCAAGCCGTCGAGGTCGACCGGGAGAGCTTGCGCTGAGTTGTCGAACAGAATACCGACGGGGGTCTCACCCCGCAGGTAGATGCCATTGGCGTAGACCATCTGCAACTTCGGATTTGTCTCGAGCGTGCTGACTTGCTTAGCAAGATGCTGCGGCAGCCACAGGTCGTCGCTATCGAGAAACGCGACATATCTTCCGGCCGCTGCCTGTATGCCTGCGTTGCGTGCGCTGCTCGGCCCGCGATTCTCCTGACGCAGGTACCGAATCTTCTGATACGGCCGAAGCGCAAGCTCCAGCGCTGGCGTGTCGGGCGATCCATCGTTGACAACCACAACTTCGAAATCGGTGAACGCTTGTTTAAAGACCGAGTCGAGGGTCGCGCCGATGTAGGGCGCTGCATTGTAGGCAGGGATGACGACACTCACCAACGGTCTCGATGGCGATGCCCCGAGGTACTGGGCCGGGATGTCTTTCCCTTGATCCACGTTCGCGAGCCTCTCCTCTCAATTAACAGCTTGCGCGGCGTCAGTGCGCAAGGTCCCTAGGTTGATTTTCTGCCGTTTACTAAATACTACGTGAGCAGAAGGCGGTTGCCTGCTGGTTTCGATGCCCTGATGATTGAAAGCTAGGTACGTTGGTAATCGAGGATTTACCGGTATCCCCTTGGCAATGTGTTGATTACGAGCCATGGGGGCAGCAGATCCATGGCTTTCAGTCCTGAGATGCGATTTGCGATACCACAAGCTCAAAATTCATTCGGTCGGGCGCGCCTTCGAGTGCCCGGGCTCGGCCTTCCTGAATTGCACGAGGACAGAGCTGAACACGCGCCTTCCCGTTTGGAAAGCGGCGTCCATCTTGGCATTTGACGAATTGTAAACGCGTGTAAATGGTTCCACTCGGCTTACAGGCACGTGCACTTTTATCCTAGGGTCTAGACCTTACAGTTACGATCCTAGGAAAGATCCGAAAGAAAAGTTAAAGAAAAGTTTTGGCGTACTGGAAAAAGCTGATGTCGCACGGGCTACAGTGTTGGCCCGGGGACACATCTCCAGATCGTGCTGTCTCTCAGCTCCAGCATATCGCACAAACACATTAAAATCATCGATTTGTGCCGAACTCCTCAGGGGTTGCAAACGCAGGCTTTTTCCCGTCAGACAGACAACCATCGCCTTGGAACAGTGGTTACGATTGGTTTTCCACAGCGGGAAGACGGCGCGCTGGCGTTCAATCGCGGGGCTGAATTGTGTGGCGCTGTGCCGAACTGCAAAAGTTGGCAAAGTGTGTGCTATGAATTTCAGTAAGAAATTCACTAAAACTCACAGTGCTCGTTCTGGTTGTTTCGGCGCCCGAACTGACGTCGGAGCTACTGTGCGGTCACCAAAGCACATTTGAGGGGGATCTCAATGAGCGAAAGGCCCATACGTCTGGGGCAGCGGGAGCAGCAGATTGTCGAGCTGTTGCTGCAAGGCTGCGATAACGACGAAATCGCTCGGCAACTGAACATGGCACGTCGAACCGTGAAGGCACACTTTAACCGGTTGTTCCTGCGATTTGGCATCACCAGCGGTATAAAGCGAGTAAAACTCGCAACACTCTTGTATCGGAGGCAGTTATGTTTGGAGGCGAACGTTACGGAAAGCGAATCCCCAGCGAGCGAGAGAATCGCGTCATTGAGCTTGTTGCCCAGGGACTCAAAAACAAAGAGGTTGCAGACGAGATCGGAACCACCGAGCACGTCGTTAAGAACTACCTCCGAGTCATCTATGACAAGCTTGGACTCTGGAATCGAGTCGAACTCGCTCTCTGGTACGAAGCCAGAAGATTCGAAAACGTCGCCCGAGCATGATCAACCCGAAGCCTGGGAGCACAGCATCCTGGGATTGGGAGCCACCACGGCTCACCACAACTGAGGTTTCTGAGCGTTGAATGGGGGCTGCCCGTTATTTCGGGCAGCCAGACCTCAAGAGATCGCCCAATTTCGCAGCGGCTTGAGGCACACCTTTCTTGGCCGCAGCGCTCAACAGCAATCTAGCTTGGTCGCAACTCTTCGGAACGCCGTCCCCTGCTTGATACATATCTGAGAGCAGCAAAATCGCAGTCGGGTTTTCTTTGCCGACCGCTCGCCACAGATACTTGGCGGCCTCTTCGCTGTTACGCGGATGCGTTTTTCCGTTCAGGAAGTCCTCGGCCATAGCCAGCTCTGCCGCGCCGTTAGCGGCATTGAGCGGAGCCGTTGCCTGGTTCGCGATATCGGACGGGGCGCTGTTGCCGGCAGGCGGCACTCGATTCTCCTTCGCCGCGGGCGCGCTGGATGGAGTCGAAATTGAGGTTTCGTCTTGAGCAGGGACCGAGGCTGCCGGTTCACGGGTAGGAGCACTTGGCGCGGCTGATGTTCCGGTTGGCGTCGATTCGGCCACGTTCTGGACGTCTGGAGCCGTTATCGCCGGTTTTGCGCTGTCCGGAGCGGTTTGCGATGACTTCGAAGCCTGCTGTCCCGGTGCTTTCGTGAGCGAGATTGCGCGTAAAAAAGAATTCCGATCGCTAGGACGGCGATCACAGCCGGAGCGTAACGCGCGCGTCGCCATGGTGAATCGGAATCGGTGAGGCCTTTCTCACGAAGCCATCGAATTTCGGAGTAATCGTCGTCGGGCGGGTTCACCGACTCATCGACAGGCGACAGGCTCGGCAGATCTGCACGAGTGAAAAGAGGCTCAACCGGTCGTGTCACTGGGGCTGCGGAACTGTTTCCGTGGCCGGGGTGCGTTCCGCTTCCAGCGTCTCTCCGCACATTCCACAAAACCTCTGCGGTGAAGTGTAGGGATGTCCGCACTCGTCACACTTCAGAGATCGCGGATCGGCCACGGCCTCAACGATGCGAATCGTCTCGGTCGACGCTGTTGCCTGAAGGGGCCGCTCGTCAGGCACATTCGCGGCCTCTTCTGAGGTGACCGAAGGCTGGCCCTGCAGTTCACGTAGAAGCTCTTCGACCGCTTCCTCGCGTTTCTCTGGCGGGCTGGTGAAGTAAACCTGCGCCCACCGGCCCAAATGACGGCCCAAGGTAGGGTTTAGCAGAGGATTCAACTCCGGATTGGGAAGCTCTGTTTGTTCCGGGGTCTTTTCCTGCGATTGTGGCACAGATGGTTCTCCCGAGGCGCTCTTTGAATTAATTCCACTCCGGTGGGCGTCAGTTGTCAATTCCTAGCCTGAGGAAAACCCTGTAGGTCTCTAAGAAAGATCATGGTCCGCCGGGCTATTCGCAGACCTTGCGGGATGCCGGCTCGAACTGGTCCTGCTGGGCATCTCGCTGGCTTGCGATTTTGCCTTGCGCCGTCTTGCCGTACAGGTCAGAGCCCGGACAATAGTACAGAGCGGTGTGCACGTCAACCCAGACGGGTACATTGGGATTGCCGCTGTAGGAGGGGGCGGGTGGCGCCTCTGCCAGACCCATGTTCACCAGAAGTTCATCGAAAAAACCGAGCTTCGGAGCCGGAGGGGGCTGCTTGCGCTTTGGCTTCGCCGGAGCACCGCTTGCCGCCGTTGCAGAGGTTCCTGTGTCCGCCGAAGTCGTGGAATGGGTTGAGCTCACAGCCCATATGATCGTGATGAGGAACAAGACCAGAGAAGCTCCCAGGGCGAGATCCCCGCGATGCGTGCGCGCAAAAACTCTCGTCTTTTGCCAGAATCCACGAAGCTGCACAGCGGGCGGCGACACAGCAATCGAGCGTAGCCAAACCCGGGGTTCCGGAGGCTTGATTGGCGGAGCGGGAATGAGTTTGTCTTCAGCGTTGTCTGCCGGTGCGTCGGGCGCAGGCTGAGCGGCTGTGTTTTCGGATAACGCCAGGGAGTCACTTCCGTCCTGCTGACCGCGCGATTGCGAAACTTCATTCAGCGAAGACTCGGTCGGTTCGGATCCCTCAGTGGATTCCCGTTGTTCCACTTCAGACGATTGCCCGAACAACGAATCGCTCAAATCGCTATCGGTAGCTGGAGCAGGGAAGCCGCTCTCACTGGCCTTCTTAAGATTCCATAATGTCGCCCACTTGCTCTGCAGGTCCTCGCCGGGAGCGGTGGAGCGAGAAGTACCGCACGATCCGCAGAAGGCTTCGCCCGCAGCCATCTGGTTCCCGCAGTTCTGGCATTGAGCTTCCTCGAGCGCAGGATTATTGGCTGCGGATTCGACCTTGGAGACGCCAAGAGCTGCATCGGGATTGTTGGCTAATCGAGCTAGCTGCGGCTTGATCTTCTCGAGAACCTCCAGCATCGACGCGCGCTCGGCGGCTACACCCTTGCGCCATTCTTCTTCTGCAGTATGAGTCAGCGTTTCCGTGACCAACCCCGCCATCAGCTGGCAGGTTCGGACATCTTGATCGTGAAACGCGTCGGCCTTTGCAAAGGCAAGTTCCAGAGCCCCGCCGGTTTTTCCGTTGTGCAGAACCGGCACAGAAATAAACGACACAATACCCAGACGCTTTGCGATTTCGGGATTGACGCGGAAATCGTTGCCTGCGTTCGGGCACCGCAAAATCATGTCGTGCAACAGCGTCGAAGAGGACAGTGCGGCTTCTGGTCGCACCGATTTACCTACCTGGCCGATCAGCACTCCCCGAGCCGAACGATAGCGCAGCATGCCGTCTTCGAGGATGCCGATGGCCGCACCTTGCGCGCCCGTGATCTTCACGATCCGTTCCATGACCAGGCTGGTGGTGCCGTCTAAGTCGAGGTGGTTGGCTTGAATCTCATGCTGGGTTTCGACAATTTGCGCGAGGATGCTGGTGTCGGAGTCGGTGTCGTGATTGTCGGATTTCGCTTCGGCGGGAGGCAGCGGGCTTGCTGTTGTCGTGATGTTCCTGCAAGACGTACGCGGCCGCGAGCAACTTTTGGAAAGTCGCTTCGTCAAGCACGGGGCCGCTTTTGCTGGGGGATTTTGTCATCACGATCCCATTAGCTGCCCTTTTTGAGCGGGCAAAAATGGCATTCAGCGCCCATTGTAGTGCAATTTCCACTCGAAACGGAATGCAACGGACGTGCCGCAATCAGTTGAGAACGAGTTTGTGGCGGCTGATCCTGGGCGTCAAACCCGCATGAAATCTGAGGTTGAAGGGAGAGGCGAGATCTCGCGGCTGGCATGTGCCACGTTCTCCAACCCTATCGCGATGAGGGTGCGCCGGCGGCAGCCGGCAAAACTCTCGAAGTCTACAAATTTAGGGTTAACGCCCTCTCAGGCGCTCTGCTGGTAAACGGCAGATGAGCCGTGGCTAATGTTTGGCGTTCGCATTTGGGTCGGCAAGACCCGGGTGTTTGCCCGAAACGGGTGCTCGGCGTACCAGAGCAGACAGCGAATTCTCTGAAATGCCCGTAAACATTGGTTCTAGTCCAAACGCTTCGACTGGCGAATATTTGGCGAAAGACGTGCATTACGTTGTGGCGTTGGTACCGACCCAACAATACGAGGTAGGCAATGATCAACTTAGATGCCGTCAAGATAACGCCGCGGGACGAAGAGGTGTTGCGCCTCCTTGCCCAGGGATGCAGTAACAAGGAAATTGCCGGAAGTCTCAACATCAGTCCACGCACAGTGAAACAGCACCTGCGAACACTGTTCCTGCGCGCCGGAATCACCGAGGGACGCAAACGCGTGAAGTTGGCGACCGCAGTATTTGAGAAGGAGCAGATGGAATCATGCAGCCAAGGGATCAGCTAACGACGAAGGAAATTCAGGTTACGACTCTGGTCTGGGAAGGGCTCACGAACCGGGAAATCGCGAAAATTGTGGGTACCACAGAGCAGGTGATCAAGAACTACCTGCGCACAGCATTTGACAAGCTCGGTGTATGGAGCCGACTCGAGTTGGCGCTGTACGTGGCGAGCCATGGCGGAGCCGATTGGGCCGCCCAGCGCACGGCGGTAATGGAGGAAGGAATGGTTTCATCCGCCGACGACAACAGAATGGCATTGGCGCGGTAACAAATTTGGGAGTTTGCAAGTCCGCTCGGTTGGGGCACCCGAGCGGGCAGCCTCGGCGATCTCCTAGGGCCTTACCCAAATGGGTAGTCGTCCCAAGGGGGTCGCCGACGCCTATCGCTGGCTAGTCTTCTACGCCTTCAGCAGGCCGCACGGGTCGCGGGCAGCGGAGGGTCCAGCGGCAAAGGGCTTCAACCAGTCGATTTCCTGCCCGTCGGGAGTCTCGTTTCCGCCGCGGTGTACTGAAACCGCTCCAAAAATTGAGGCCTTTTCGGTGCCTCCCCTTCGGACCAGATGGGAAGTTCAGACGGTCGGATTTGCGACCTTGTCTGCAAATTATTGCATTTGAATAGAGTTCCGGCGGAAAGTCGATCTCGGAAAATCGCTGCACATGCAAAGCCTTACCTTACAAGCCTAGCGGCACGAGAATTGCACTTGGGGGAGTGACTTCCTGGAACGCGGGAGTCATGGTTCCAAACTACGACGCTTGCGCGAGGCTGGCATGGCTTACAAAGAGACCTTCTGGATGGCTTGCGACTCTACAGATCAGTTGCGGGCCGAATATGGGCCATTCCACACGCGCATCGAGGCCGAGGCCGAAGCCCGTAAACTTGGGTTCGGGTATCTGTTGCGGTACGAACACATGATTGGGCCAAACGAGGAAATCGAGGAAGTCCGCTGCATCTTCTCGAACTGCCCGAGGGACCAGTCGCGGTGCCAACTGCGACGACGGCGCCGCAAGTGCGACTGCATACCCGTTGTGCGACGTGCGGCGAGACTGCGGTCCACGATCAGGGATGGCAAGCGGAAGTCTGGGCTGACATCCACGAGTTTGAGCACTCGCGGCACATGGTGAGGTTGTTTGCTCACACCGTGGGAGACGGACTGAAAGAAATCGCCGACTGGCGCAGCGCCGCCTAGGCGGCTGGAGCCAGTTGCGCGCCCGCCGCGCGATCGACCATCCAAATCAGTTCTCCATCCACGGGCTGAATGAGTTTGGATGGGTAAAGTTCCCCGAACTCCTTACCCTCTAGCACTTCCTTGAGAGGCTGTGCCTTGTCTTGTCCACTGACGAGGAACATCACGACTGCTGCGTTATTCAGAACGGGCAAGGTCAACGTGATGCGATCGGTTTTGAACTTCTCGACCCAGTTGGAAACCACCCAGCGAGCTTTTTCCTGCAGCGCCGAACTTTCGGGGAACAACGATGCAGTGTGCCCGTCGGGTCCCATGCCAAGCAAGACCATATCGAAGCGTGGAAATCCCTTGGCAGGAATGTTGAAGACCTGCCTTAAGGTCTGCTCGTAGGCTTTCGCTGCTTCGCTCGCGTCCGGCTTTTCAGCAGGGATGCGGAACACGTTCGCGTCCGGGGTAGGGATTTTAGAAAATAGGGATTCGCGCGCCATCCGGTAATTGCTTTCCGGGCTGTCGGGGGGTACGTGGCGCTCATCACCGAAAAAGAAATAGATCTTGTCCCAGGGCAGAGAATGGTTCTGTGCCAGCAGGGTGTATAAGCTTCGGGGAGTCGAGCCTCCCGACAACGCCACCGTAAATCGTCCTCGCGACCGCACGGCCGCGGTTGCCTGACTCGCGAATTCCTCCGCCGCGCCTTGGAACAGTTTCGCCGGATCATCGAAGATGCGGATGTCGTGCGCTGCGCTCATGCTTTCCTCACTTCAGTGGGTTTTCCTTTGGCCACGGCGTAGCGCGCGGCTCCGTAGAGAGCGATCTTGTCGTTCGTGATAACTCTTACGGGGATGGATTCGAGCAGGGGTTGCATCCGTCCCTTGCTGACGAAGGCCTGAAGGAACAGGGGTCCGGAGAGCTTGGCGACGATCTTGGGAGCAATTCCTCCCCCCAGGTAGATGCCCCCGGTGGCCATGAGTTTCAGCGCGAGGTTCCCCGCCTCGGCGCCATAAATTGAAATCCAGAGGTCCAAAGCGTGCTCGGCGAGCACACTCTTTCCCGTCACCGCGTTGCGTGAGATGGTTGCTGCGGGATCGTTATGCGCCATCTCATCGGTGAGCCATTGCGGCTCCTCGCCTCGTCCGGTGTCACGTAAGAAGCGATAGACGTTCACCAGGCCGGGGCCTGATACGACGCGTTCGAAACTGACGTGTCCGAAGCGAGCAGCGAGATAGCGCAGCAATTCAATTTCGAGTTCGGTGCGAGGGGCGAAATCACAGTGACCGCCCTCGCACGCAAAAACGTCGTAGCCCTTTCCATCCCAGTAGAGTCCGGCCTCGCCCAATCCGGTGCCGGCGGATATTACCCCCTGGTTTCCGATGGGCGTGCCTTTTACCCGATTCAGCGATACAAGGTCACTCTCGCCCAGGCTCGGAATTCCCCAGGCATTCGCTTCCAGATCGTTGATGAGCATGGCCGTCGGCAACTGGAGTTCGGCGGCGAGTCGAGAGGCGTCCACGGTCCAGGGTAGGTTTGACGTTTCGACCTTGCCGTTGCGGACTGGACCGGCAATGCCGAAGCAGGCGACATCCGGCCGCACACTCTGGCCTTCAACAAATTTCGCCACGATTTCATCAAGGCCGCGATGCTCGCGGCTGGGGAAGACTCCTTCCGTGGCGAGGGAAAGTTGTCCGTTCTGCGATTGGAAGTATGCGAGGCGGGCATTTGTGCCGCCAATATCGCCGGCCAGAATCATTTCTCGAAATTTCTCCAGCGACGACCATCGCGTTCGAGCAGGTCGTCGGCATCCTTGGGGCCCCATGTTCCCGAGGCGTAGTTCGGGAAATTTCGCGGCGGCAGGGCGCGCCATACATCTAGCACCGGACTCACTACGCACCAACCCGCCTCCACCATGTCAGCGCGCTGGAACAGCGTCTGATCGCCGATCATGCAGTCGTGCAGAAGGCGCTCGTACCCTGTGTTGGACTGCACGCCGAAATAGTCGGAATATTCGAAGTTCATGTCGACTGTGCCCAGGCGCATTTGCGCACCGGGAGCCTTCGCCGCAAAACGCAGCGAGATGCCTTCCTCCGGCTGAATGTGCAGGACGAGTTGGTTTGGAACGAGGTTCTCAACTGGCGTGTCGCGGAACAGCACGAACGGCGCCCGCCGAAACTGGATCACAATGTGGGTATTTCGCACCGGCATGCGCTTGCCAGTGCGCAGGTAGAACGGGACGTCGGCCCATCGCCAGTTGTCGATGGCCAACTTCATGGCGACGAAGGTTTCCGTCTTCGAGTCCGGCGGCACGCCCGGCTCTGTGCGATACGCGGGTACCTTCTGCCCCGCAATCACGCCCTCGCCGTATTGCCCGCGCACGGTGCGGGTCAAAACCTCTTCGGCACTGAGCGGCTGGATCGCATGCAGGATTTTCGATTGTTCATCGCGCACCGCATCAGCGCGGAAAGAGACGGGCGGTTCCATCGCCGTCAGCGTGATGAGCTGCATGATGTGGTTGGGAACCATGTCGCGCAGGGCGCCGGCAGTGTCGTAGTAGCCGCCGCGCTTTTCTACGCCAACAGTTTCCGCCACCGAGATCTGGATGTGATCGATATAGCGCCGATTCCAGATTGGCTCAAAGATGCCGTTGGCGAAGCGCAGAGCCAGGATGTTTTGAACGGTCTCTTTGCCCAGGTAGTGATCGATGCGGTAAATCTGCTTTTCGTCGGCGACCTTCAGCAATTGCTTGTTAAGGGCGCGAGCGCTCTCGACGTCGTGGCCGAAAGGCTTTTCGATGATGACGCGACGCCAGTGAGTTCCATCCTGTTGCATGAGGCCGGTTTCAGAGAGGCTCTCCACGATTGGCCCAAAAGCGTCGGGTGTGGTCGCAAGGTAATAGAAGTAGTTCCCCTGCGTGGAAAGTTCTTTATCGATCTTTTCCAACTGCTCTTTGATTCGACTGTAGGTTTCCTTGTCATCGAAATTGCCGGACAAGTAAAAGATCCGGCGTGCGAACCATTCCCACAGATCGGGGTCAACATCGCCGGTAGCAAATTTCTTCATGTCTTCCGTGACTTTCTTGCGATAGTCCTCGGAAGACATCGGGCTGCGAGCGATGCCAATGACCGCAAATTCGTGCGGCAACAGTTGGGCCTTGGCCAGGTTGTAGAGGGCGGGAATCAACTTGCGCCGCGTCAGATCGCCCGACGCGCCGAAGATCACCATCACGCAAGGGTCGGCAACTTTACCAACAGGTTGCCCGGTCGTGGCGGGCGCAGTCTCGGTCTGGGCCATAAATCCTTTGTGTTATTTCCCGATCCGCTGGCGCGAGCGGCTAGGCTGGTTTCTTCGCCGCTTTGGCTTCGATGTGTCCACCGAACTTCTGGCGCATGGCGGACAGCATCTTTTCTGCGAACGTGTGTTCCTGGCGTGAACGGAACCGCACGAACAACGCCGCCGACAGCACGTCTACGGGAACGGCTTCGTCGATCGCCGCCTGGATCGTCCAGCGACCCTCGCCAGAGTCTTGGACGAAGCCACTGTATTCGGCGAGAGTTGGATTCTCCGTGAGCGCCATGGCGGTGAGATCGAGCAGCCATGAACTCACCACGCTGCCGCGCCGCCAGACTTCAGCGATGTCAGGCAGGTTGAGATCGAAGCGCAATTCCTCCGGCAGTTCCTTGCTGGTAGCGTTCTTGAAGATGTCAAAGCCCTCTGCGTAGGCCTGCATGATGCCGTATTCGATTCCGTTGTGCACCATCTTCACGAAGTGGCCGGAACCGGAAGGCCCGCAGTGGATGTAGCCTTGCTCGGCGGTGCCGCCCAGTTTTTCGCGGCCGGGCGTGCGCGGGATGTCGCCGATTCCGGGAGCCAGAGTTTTGAAGATCGGATCAAGCCGCTGCACCGCTTCGTTCGGGCCGCCGATCATCATGCAATAGCCGCGCTCCAGTCCCCAGACGCCGCCACTGGTGCCGACGTCAACGTAGTGCAGACCTTTTTCCTGAAGACCCTTTGCGCGGCGAACGTCGTCTTTGAAATAAGAATTTCCGCCGTCAATGATCGTGTCGCCAGCCTGCATGTGCTGGGCGAGATTCTGGACGGTCTGCTCGGTCGGAGCGCCGGCGGGAACCATGATCCAGACTGCGCGGGGAGCTTTGAGTTTGCTTATCAGATCCTGCAGCGACGATGAAGCCACGGCACCTTCGCCGGCGAGACCCTTGACGGCATCGGTGCTCAGATCGGAAACCACGACCTGGTGGCTGCCCCGCATGAGGCGGCGCGTCATGTTGGCGCCCATCTTGCCCAACCCAACCATTCCCAGTTGCATTCCAGATCTCCTTAGAAAGACGTGCCCGCGCCCGCAGCGCTTGTACGTCTGCAGTGCGGGCGGGGAGGTGAAGCGATTTGAAAACTAGCCTAGTGCTTCCTTGATTGCGTTCTGAAGCGTACGCAGTCCCGCCGCCAGATCAGCGCCGAGATGAACGCGCAGCGCACGGCGTCCGCGTTCGGCTAATACCTGGAAATCACCGCGTGCCTGCGCCGCCTTCACGATGCCGAAGGTGTACTTCTGTCCGGGGACAGGAAGGTCCTTCGCGTCGTCGCACGTCAATTGCAGGAACACGCCCGAGTTCGGCCCACCCTTGTAGGCCTGCCCGGTCGAGTGCAGGAACCGCGGACCGAATCCGAGACAGGTCGCGACTTGCTTCTTATCGCGAACTGCGTGCCGAATGGCCTGCAACTGCTTTTCGTGTTCTTCGTTCATCTGGACGTAGGCCAGCAGCGCGAAGTAGTCGCCCGCTTTAATTCGTCCGAGATGTGCCTTGAGGTAGGCGACCAGCGACTTCTCGAATCCCGCAGCCTTCGCAAGTTCCGCTGCATTCCTGTCATCCGTGAAAAGCTTCGCGCCCTTATCGTCAAGAATCGGTTTCTCGGAGGGAAGGGAACCATTCTTTTCGTATTCGCTGGTCAGGTTGCGAGTCACAATCTTGCTGGCTTCGACGTCAGGCTGATTGAAGGGGTTGATGCCGATGATCGATCCTGCAACGGCCGTGGCAATCTCCCAGCGGAAGAATTCCTGGCCCAGGTCGTAGGTGTCGGTCAGAGAGATTCGCACGACAGGATGACCGGCTTTTTCGAGCGCCGAGACTTTGGCGTCCTGCTCTTTATCTGGCTCGGATTCCAAGCGCAGGTATGCGAATACCCGATCGTTGCCGTAGACTTCCGGAGCGCCGATGGCCTCGCGGTCCACCGGGATGATGCCCTTGCCCTGCTTGCCCGTGGATTCTGCGATTAGCTGCTCGAGCCACGCTCCCAGATCGTGAATTCCAGGCGACGTGATGATGCGTGACTTTGTCGCGTCCAGCTTTCGCCGCGGACCCTAGGATCAATCCGAGAACGACACCGGGATTTTCTTCGACGGGAACGCACGAGGCGCAGGCCTGCACCATCTCCTCCGTGCGCTCCAGGAATTTCTTGGAGTCGAGCCCCATCACTGCGCCCGGCACCATTCCGAAGTTCGACAGCGCCGAGTACCGTCCTCCGATACTGGGGAGTCCGTGGAAGATGTGGCGGAACTTGTCGGCCTCGGCCACCTTCTGCATCTTCGATCCCGGATCGGTAATGGCGATAAAGCGACTGCCGGCCTTGTCTTCTCCAATGGCCTGCTTCACGCGCTCGAAGAAGAATTGTTTGAAGATGTTCGGTTCGAGGGTGCTGCCTGATTTGCTGGAGACGATGAACAAGGTCTTCGCGACGTCGATCTTGTCTTCGAATGACTTGATCTGCGCCGGGTCGGTCGAATCAAGAACGTGGAGGTCGGGGTACCCGGCAATTTTGCCGTACGTTAGGCGAAGAACTTCCGGACACAGACTGGATCCGCCCATGCCAAGCAGCAGAATGCTTGAGAAGCCCCCGCTCTTCGCGTCTTCTGCAACCTTGCGAAGGTTCTCATGCTGGCGCCAGTTGATCTTCGGTAATGCCGAGCCAGCCTAGCCAATCGGCTTCGTCGGTGCCAGTCCACAGCGATGCGTCGCGCTGCCACAGGCGACGAACTTTTCCATTGGCGCGCCAGTCGTCCTTAGCGGTCTTTACGCTGGCTGCCAGATCCTGGGGCAGCGTGTAGGTTTGTCGGCTCACTCGCGGCGCTACCGGATTGCTGCTTGATTTCTCGACCGCCGCGAGCAACTGATCAAAAGCATCGGCAAACAGCTTCACGCCGTCCTTGGTGAGCTTGTCGGTAACATCCTTCATGTTGATCCCGACTTTAGGCAGCGCTTCCATGGTTTCGTGCGCCGCTTCGATGTTCTCCGTGAGACTCTCGCGCAACTTGCCGTGATCGCGGAAGGCATCGAAGGTCGCAGGCGGAATTGTGTTCACGGTATCTTTGCCGATCAGTTCTTCGACGTAGAGCACATCGCGATAGTTCGGATTCTTGGTGCTCGTGCTTGCCCACAGAACGCGCTGCGTCTGGGCACCCTTCTTGGCCAGAGCCTCCCAGCGTGGTCCGCTGAAGAGCTGTAGATACTTTTGGTAGGTCAGCTTTCCGTTGGCAATCGCGACCTTGCCCAGAATGCTCTTCAGCAAGGCTTGCTGCGCGGGATCATTCGTCGCTTTCAACTTGTCACTGATGATGGAATCGATCAGCGTGTCTATGCGGCTGATGAAGAAACTCGCCACACTGGCGACGCGGCTTAGATCTCCACCCTTGGCGGCGAATTTTTCGAGGCCAGCAATATAGGCTTCCGCGACCTGCTCGTAGACCTCCTGTGCGAACAGCAAGGTCACGTTGATGTTCATCCCCTCGCTGACCAGTTGCTCGATCGCCGGCAAGCCTTCCGGAGTGCCGGGAACCTTGATCATCACGTTGTCACGGCCGACGGCCTTCCACAAACGCCGCGCCTCGGCGATCGTTCCCTGGGTATCGTTAGCGAGGTACGGCGAGACTTCGAGGCTCACGAATCCGTCCTTGCATTTGGCGCTGTCATAAACCGGCCGCATGAGGTCGGTCGCGTCCTGAATGTCGCGGATCGCCAGCAGTTCGTAGCGGGCTTTCGCGTCGAGGTCGGTCTTGCCCTTCAGGGAATTTAGGAAGTCCGTGTAGTCGGTACTGCCGGCGATCGCTTTTTCGAAGATCGAGGGATTCGACGTCATCCCGCGGAGGCCATCCTCGTCAATCAGTCGTTTCAACTCGCCGGTCGTGATCAGGTTGCGCCGGATGTAGTCCAGCCATACGGACTGGCCATACTTCAGGAGCTCTTTGAGGGGATTAACTGCTTTGCCGGTTTCGAGTGTTTCGACTGGATTCATGATGATCCTCCATGGAAAAAACTTTGCTGGACGCGCAGCGCTGACTAGTGGGCCGAAGTAACTGACGGAGAAGCAAGAGCGGAGAGTTCGCAACCCTTCTCTCCGCGTATTCGTTGTCCTTCCGGAACGGCGATTACTTCGCAGCGGCGATCGCTTTGCGGGCGGCCGCAACCACGGCGTCCGAAGTAAATCCGAAATGTTTTTGCAGATCCTTCCACGGTGCCGACGCGCCGAAGGTACGCATGCCCACCATCTGACCCTTCAGCCCAACGTAGCGTTCCCATCCCAGCGGATCCGACATTTCTACTGACACACGAGCCGTCACGCTTGGCGGCAGGACGCTGTCCTTATAGCCCTGATCCTGTTTCTCGAACAACTCCCAAGAGGGCATGCTGACCACACGCGACTGGATGCCCTCGCCCTTCAATTTCTCTGCGGCATCGACGCACAGGGAAACTTCACTCCCGGTTCCAATCAGGATGACATCGGGCTTGCCGCCGGGCGCGTCGGCCAGAACGTAGGCGCCTTTCGCAACTCCTGACGCAGGGGCAAACTTGGTGCGATCAAACGTTGGCACGGGTTGTCTCGACAGCACGAGCATCGACGGACCATGGGTAGTCTGCATCGCCACTTTCCACGCTTCCACCACTTCGTTGGCGTCGCCGGGGCGCAAAACAATCGTGTTCGGTATAGCGCGCAACGCCGGCAGTTGTTCAATCGGCTGGTGCGTGGGCCCGTCTTCACCCAGGCCAATGGAATCGTGGGTGAACACGTAAGTGACGGGAGTCTCCATCAAGGCCGCCAGCCTGATCGTGGGACGCAGGTAGTCGCTGAAATTGAAAAAAGTTCCGCCAAATGGGCGCAGCTTTGAAACTGACATGCCGTTCATCGCGGAACCCATGCCGTGTTCGCGAACGCCAAAATGAATGTTGCGGCCTCCCCAGGAGTTGGGTGAAAAGTTTCCAGCACCGTCGAACTTTAGGGTCGTCTTGTTGGAATTGCCAAGATCCGCAGAGCCCCCGACTAGCCATGGAATGTTTTGTGCCAAGGCATTCAAAGCCTTCCCGCCGCTCTCGCGGGTGGCAATCCCCTTCGGATCGGCAGGGAAGACCGGAAGGTTCTTGTCCCACCCAGCTGGCAATTCCCGGCGCTGCATAAGCTGCAACTGCTCATCGAGTTGCGGGTATTGTTTCGCGTAGTCCGTGTACATCTTCTTCCACTGCGCTTGCAGGTCGTGTCCACGCCTGCCGATTCCCTCGCGGAAGTGTTCTTTCACGCCTTCCGGCACCAGGAACTTGGCGTCTTCCGGCCAACCGTAGTTGCGCTTGGTGAGACGGACTTCTTCTTCGCCGAGCGGTTCGCCATGAGCGTCGCTGCTGTCGTGCTTGTGCGGGGAGCCGTATCCGATGTGGCTGTCAACGACGATGAGAGTGGGCTTGTCTTTAGTGTCGAGGAAGGTCTGGTAGGCACGGGCGAGCATGTCGAGATCGTTTGCGTCGCTGACCCGGGTGACGTTCCATCCATATCCAACGAAACGGGTCATCACATCTTCGCTGAACGACCACGACGCCGGACCATCGAGCGTTACTTTGTTATTGTCGTATATCCAACACAAATTGCTTAGTTTAAGGTGCCCAGCGAGCGACGCTGCTTCGGCGGCTACGCCTTCCATCAGGTCGCCGTCACCGCAAATCGTGTAGATGTTGTAGTCGAAGATTTCGAAATTCGGTCGATTGTAAGTTGCCGCGAGCCACCGCTCGGCAATCGCCATCCCCACGCTGTTTCCGCAACCTTGCCCGAGCGGACCGGTTGTCGTCTCAACTCCAGAGGTGATGTGCGATTCCGGATGACCCGGAGTGCGACTGCCTAGTTGGCGGAAGCGCTTGATCTCCTCTAGCGGGACCGACAATTCATCCGTGACCTCAATGTCGTTCTTGACCTTGCGCACGCCCGCCAGATAAAGCAAGGCGTAGAGCAGCATGGAGGCGTGCCCGGCGGAAAGCACAAACCGGTCGCGGTTGAGCCAAATCGGGTTCTCGGGATCGTAGCGCAGGACGTTCTGCCACAGCGCATAAGCCACGGGCGCGAGGCCCATCGGTGCACCGGGATGTCCGGAATTCGCCTGCTGTACCGCATCGATCGCCAGCGTGCGGATCGTGTTGATGCTAAGCGTGTCCAGTTGAGCCCCGGTCACAACGGTTTGTTCACTCGCCACCATGTAGATTCCTTCCCCGAGGCGACGTCACTCATCGCCACCAAATGGAAATGGCTTTAACTCATTGGATTGCCAATGACGGACTGAGGTTTCAACCCAAGTGAGGTAAGAGTGTACCAATTTCTCGTCCCCCTGTGCGTCAGGCGATTCCGGGGTACAGAGATGTCTGGACTTGTAGAGGCGGGGCGAGCGCTCGGGAAGCGAGCTTATTTCTCGAGCTTTTGCAGGTAGCTGTGTTCGCTTTTCTGGGCCTTGGTGCTGCTCTCGACGAACTTGAGGAATTGCTTCATGCTCTCGCGAACGGAAGGTTCCAACTCGAACTTGACGCGTACGCCAAAGCACGGATTGCTCTTGATGACGATTCCGTTCAGCACGAAGCCCTTCACCCAGACTTTTCCGTTGGCGACCCAGAGGCCGATCTGAACATCAGCCCCGCTCTTCACGGGCGTGACGGTCTCAACGTAGCATCCGCCCATACTGGTGTTCGAAAGATTTCCCCAGATCGGCGTTTCTGATCCTTCGACCTTCAGCTCGACCGCGACGAAACACTTGATCCGCGGAAAGCGCCGGCGATCGTCCACCCATGACGGGTTGAAACTATTGGGTTCAAACGGCGGCGTGTCGGCGGCTGTGACCGGCGTGGGCGCTTCAACAGGTGGTGGCAGGTGCCGCAGTGGTTGCAGCCGGCGTCGGTTGACTCTTGATCTCGCGCATCGCCGTGAGCAACGCTTCTTCTCGTTTATCGGCCGGCGCCTCGCGATAGGTTTGCAGGAGCTGGCCGAGATGGCCCACCAGATCCGGGTCCGTCAACAGCCGGGTCCAATCAGTCCCCGGAGCGGCTTTCGTGTTGGAATCGCTCATAAAATTTGCAGACGTTGAGCCAGCCCATTTCGAGTGTGGGTCAGCCTATAGGGTGAAGCACGAACAATCTTGATACAAGATGACCGAGGTTACGGTCGTAAGTAACGTGCCGGTAACGTTGACTTCGTTACCGACTACGCGGAAGGAGTCAGCTGGCTGCAAAAGGCTTCGATCTCTTGTCGCTGTTCGTCGGTGAGACCCAGGAATTCCAGGCCGTGCAGGAAGCCCCTTCGATAACGCACGATCGAGCGAACGCTTAAGACTTGGAGCGAGTCCGGCAAACGGAACTCCAGAGAAATAACTTCGCCCTTCACGCATTCTGCGTTGAAGACTGCTCCCATACCGCCATGCCCGATGTCGCCAACACGGCCAGCCAGATCCTGGTATCCAGTTTCTCTGAGCACGGTGGCCTTCACCGGGATATCAGTTCGGTATCTCTCATAACGCCGCTTCCAGCCTCGCTGCTTGGCTTGAAGCGCTTTTTCCAGCGAAGACGTGCTCATGAATAACCCCGATTTCTGGATGTGAAAGAATTTTGCACTCGGTCCGGCTTTCGGGGACTCCACGCCTCGAATATCCAGCATATCGACCGCCTGCTATTGACAGGAAGTATCGAAGGTAATGACACTCATGCCGTTGTTTTACTAGTCCTTCGGACTGCGTTGCACGAGCAGAGCAGAGAAGGCCTCAGGAAAAAATTTTGTGCCGGAACACCCGAATCGTTTGCATCGTAGAGAAGCTCGCTGGAATCAAGATTCAATGCGACGCGCGCGGGTGTGGCGGCCTTTTGAATGTTGTTGTTCATGAACTCCCCATCATGCACCTTAACTCTGTTAGAAGCCTGTTCTTTACGTTGTTTTTCTCATTGACCCTCTCAGTGTCGATGGTCTGTGCGCAGGCCGGAGCGTCCGCCGGTCAATCAGTCACAGTAACCATTCCACCGTCGGTTTCGCAAAACGGATTTACTGGCAGCGTCCCAGCGTCGGGTTTGTCCCCGACCCCCCTTTCCATTTCTTTCCTCGATGCCATCGACCGCGGGCTCAAGCAGAATCTCGGCCTCCTGCTGTCTGGCGACAACACTCTGAACGCGCGCGGCGCCAAGTGGAAAGAGTTAAGCAACCTGCTTCCAAACGTGGTTGCTAAGGGGCAGGAGACCGTGCAGCAAACGAGTCTTTCCGCCTTGGGGCTGAGGATCCCTGGACTTCCGCGAGTGGTTGGTCCGTTCAACTACATGGATGCGCGAGCGTTTCTGAACCAGTCGGTTTTCAACTGGAACTACATTCAGAAGGAACGCGCGGCCGCACAGAATCTGAAAGCGGCGGAGTATTCGTACAAAGACGCGCGCGAACTGGTCGTCCTGGTCACAGGGAACGCGTACCTTCAGGCCATCGCGGGCGCCGCCCGAATCGAGACTGCAGAGGCCCAGGTCAACACGTCGCAGAGCTTGTTTACTCGTGCATCGGATCAACAGAAGGCGGGAGTCATCCCGGCCATTGATGCGTTACGCGCACAGGTTGAGCTGCAGAGCCGACAGCAACAACTCATCGTTGCTCGTAACGAGTTTGCGAAGCAGAAGTTGGCGCTGGCCAGGATCATCGGGTTGCCTCTCGGGCAGGAGTTTGTTCTCGCTGACAAGGCCCCCTACGAGCAGTACACTCCGCCATCGCTGGAGGACGCTCTTCGTCGGGCGTTTGCTTCGCGGCCGGACTACCAGTCGGCCCAGGCGCAAGTGAGGGCGGCCGAACTTTCGCGGCACGCCGCCAGCGCGGAGCGCTATCCGACGTTTGATCTGGAGGGCGACTACGGGGATATCGGAGTCAACCCGGGCAATTCCAACGGCACATTTCACGTCGCTGGGAACATTACCGTCCCGGTGTTCCAGGGTGGAAAAACTCACGCCGACGTCCTGCAGGCGGAAGCCACTCTGCGGCAGGCCAAGGAGCGGCTGGATGATCTACGCGGAGAAATCGACAACGATGTGCGCACCGCTTTGCTTGACCTGCAGGCTGCTGCCGACCAGGTCGAAGTGGCGCGCAGTTCAGTGGATCTGGCCGAACAAACACTGACCCAGGCGCAAGACCGATTTCTGGCTGGTGTCACCGATAATCTCGAGGTCGTGCAGGCGCAGGAATCGGTCGCCGGCGCCCACGAAAGCTATATTTCCAGTTTGTACGCGCACAATCTGGCGAAGGTGGAACTCGCCCGCGCGATCGGGAATGCCGAGCAAGGGGTGAAGCAATACCTGCAGAAGAATTCTACGAAGGTTCAACCCTAACATGCCTGAAAATCAAGGTGCCGCCCCCACCCCTAATCCTGCGCCTTCGCCGGCTGCAACTCCGGCCGTAAGCGATCTGCGCAGTCACCTCCGCCGCCGGAACGATCCGCGCATTCGCATTTTCGTGATCATTGCAGTGATCGTCCTGGTCATCGCAGGAATTTTCCTATGGCGCTATTTCGGGAGTTACGAATCTACCGACGACGCCCAGATCGATGGGCACGTGAACTCGATCAGCCCTCGCGTTTCGGGGCATGTGATCAAGCTGAATGTGCAGGACAACCAGTACGTCGAGGCAGGAACCGTGCTGGTGGAGATCGATCCAACCGACTATCAAGTGGCGGTGGCGCGTGCGCAAGCAGACTATAACGACGCGAAGGCAACTGCGGATGCAGCTGCGGTTAACATTCCGATCACCTCGATCAGTACTTCGAGCCAGTTGTCATCGGCGGATGCAGACGTGCTCAACTCCCAGGCCGGCATTAAGGCGGCGCAACAGCAGTTCGATGCTGCCAAGGCGAACATGCAACAGGCCGAGGCGAATAACGTCAAAGCGCAGAACGATCTTGCCCGCTACAAGCAACTCGTCGAGAAGCAAGAGATTTCGCAGCAGCAGTACGATCAGGCGGTAGCCGCCGCGAAAGGCGGCGCTGCCGGAGTCGAAGCTTCCAGAGCCAGCGCCGACGCCGCCAATGCCCAGGTCACCCAGGCGGAAGGCAAGCTGGCGCAGTCGCTGGCGAACCAGCGCAACGCCGGCACGGCTCCGAAACAAGTGCAGATTATCCGCGCGCGAGCTGCATCCGCTCTGGCGGCAGCTGCCCGCAAGAAAGCCGACCTTGATCAGGCGGAGCTGAACCTTTCTTATACAAAAATAATTGCTCCGGTCGCCGGCGTCGTGAGCAACCGCACGGTGGAAATTGGACAAAATCTGCAGCCGGGGCAAGAGCTCCTGAAGCTGATTCCGCTCGAAGATATCTGGGTGACGGCCAACTTTAAAGAGACCCAGTTACGGGACATGAAGCCGGGGCTGAAGGCCACAATCTACGTCGATGCCACGGGAAAAAAATACAAAGGCCACGTCGATAGTGTCGCCGGAGCGAGCGGAGCGCGCTTCAGCTTGCTTCCACCCGAGAATGCCACCGGCAACTACGTGAAAGTCGTACAGCGCATCCCGGTGAAGTTGGTCTTCGAACCAGGGGAAACGAAGGGACACGAGTTGCGTCCCGGAATGTCGGTCGAGCCCAAGGTCTGGACGCGCGAATGAGTACTGCCGCCCTCACCATGAATCCGGTGGAAGAATGGCGGCCTGCCGTCAATCCCTGGATCATCGCCATCGCAGTGACACTGGCCACGTTCATGGAGGTGCTCGACACCAGCATCGCCAACGTGGCGCTGCCGCACATTGCCGGCAGCCTCTCGGCTGGGCAGGACGAGAGCACCTGGGTTCTGACTTCTTATCTGGTGTCGAACGCCATCGTGCTGCCGCTCAGCGGCTGGCTGTCGTCGATTGTGGGCCGCAAGCGCTTCTACATGGGCTGCGTGGCCCTGTTCACGGTGAGTTCGTTTCTGTGCGGCTTCGCACCGAATCTGCCGGCGCTGATCATTTTTCGAATTCTGCAGGGTGCGGGTGGAGGCGGTCTGCAGCCGAGTGAACAGGCAATCCTCGCCGACACGTTCCCGCCCGCCAAGCGCGGCATGGCCTTCGCGGTCTATGGAATCGCGGTGGTCATGGCGCCGGCGATCGGGCCGACGCTCGGTGGATGGATCACCGACAATTACAGCTGGCGCTGGATTTTCTTCGTGAATATCCCGGTCGGCATTCTTTCCCTGATCCTGACGTCGCGTCTGATTCAGGATCCGCCTTACTTCCGGCGCCGCAAACTAAGCGAAACGAAGATCGACTACATCGGCTTGGGCTTCGTGGCGCTGGGCCTGGGAGCTCTGCAGATCGTGCTCGACAAAGGGCAGCGCGACGACTGGTTCGAGTCGAATTTCATTCTGATTCTCGCCATCGTCTCGGCGGCCTCACTGCTGTTTGTGATCTGGTGGGAGTGGCGCCACAAAGACCCCATCATCGATCTTCACTTATTCCGCGAGCGCACCTTCGCCGTTTCGAACCTGCTGATGTTCATGCTCGGCTTTGCGCTCCTCGGGAGCACCCTGCTCCTTCCCCTGTTCCTGCAGACCTTGATGGGGTATACGGCCGAGCTTTCGGGAATGGCGTTGTCTCCCGGCGGCTTCGCCATCATGATCTTCATGCCGCTCGTCGGATGGCTGCTTTCCCGCTACGACGCGCGTTATCTGCTGGTGTTCGGGCTATCGATGCTGTCGTTCTCGTTATTTCACATGACGAATTTTGACTTGAACATCGATTTCAAGACGGCCGTGTACGCCCGCATCCTGCAGGCCGTCGGCTTGGCTTTCTTGTTCGTGCCCATCAACACCGCGGCTTATGCATTCCTGCCGAGAGAGAAAAACAATGCGGCTTCAGGACTCATGAATCTGGCGCGCAACATTGGCGGCAGTGTCGGCATTTCTTTCGTGACGACCATGCTGGATCGCCGAACGCAGAAGCATTTGAGCGATCTCATGGGTCACCTGAGCGGCACAAACGCGCAGTTCCAGGCGACGTTACGGGGTTTGACTCAACAGTTCATCTCGCATGGTTCCAGTGCGCCCGACGCCCAAAGACAGGCATACGCCATGATTCAGAACACGGTGCAACGCCAGGCGACCATGCTCTCGTACCTCGACAACTTTCACATCCTGGGCTACGCGATTCTCGCGATGATCCCCATGGTCTTCTTGATGAAGCGGACGCGCTCCAGCGGCGGGATGGCGGTACACTAAGATCGGGAGGATGGCATGTTCCGGATCATTACACTGGAGCGTGAATACGGCTGCGGCTGCGCCGGGATTGCCTGTGAACTCGCCCGCCGCTTGCAGTGGAAACTGTGGGATCAGTCGCTCACCGAAGAGATCGCCAAGCAAGCCAACGTGGACTGCGGAACCGTGGAACGCCGCGAGGAAAGAGTCGACGGCGCATTCTACCGCCTCGCGAAAACTTTCTGGCGTGGAAGTTACGAGCGTCAAATGCCGCTCGACAGCCCGCAAACTTTCGACGCCGACTGCATGGTGCGCATGATGCAGAGCATCACCGAACGAATCGCCGAGGAAGGCAACGCGGTTGTAGTCGGCCGCGGCGCGCCATATTTCCTGCGCGAACGCAGCGATACTTTTCGTGTCTTTCTGTATGCGCCGCGGGATGAGAAGTTGCGGCGCATTGTCGCCGGCGGCATCAGCGCCAAGGAAGCTGAGGAGTTGGTGGACACGGTCGACCGCGAGCGGATGGTGTTCATCAAGCACTACTTCAACGCGGATTGGCCGACTCGTTCTCTATATCACCTGATGGTCAACACAATAGTCGGCGACGAACACGTCATCGCCACGATCCTGAACACTATGCGGCAGCTTCAGGATAGTTCTGCGGTGAACGACTGCAGGGCTGCACGGCGTTGCGTTGAAGTAGCCCACCACTATCGAACAGCGCCCGGTCGCTGAGGAGCAGGACAGCAGTCCTCAGGACATATGTCGTGGCTCGGTCCCATTGTTCCAATCGCCACGCGTTCACTGCCGCCATTCATCCTTTCAACAATCAGATCGCGAATCATGCTCACGAATTTCGGGTGAGTTCCCACCGTGCCCGCGCGGGCCATGGGAAGCTTGATCTCCGCGCACAGGTCGGCTGCCTCGGTATCGAGGTCGTACAGGACTTCCATGTGATCGGAAATAAATCCTATCGGCGCGATCACGACTGCCACTAGCGGAATTCCGCTGCTTGATCTCGCGTAGAACATCGAGAATGTCGGGCTCGAGCCAGGGCTGAGTCGGCGGGCCGCTACGGCTCTGATAAGCCAACCGATCATCCTGTTCGACCTAGTGCAGAGGACACCAGTCGGCAGGACTCCTCCAGTTGCTGGAACATATTTGGACGATTGCGCCATCGACATCGGAATGCTGTGCGCCGTGTAGATCACAATGGCATCGCGCCGCACATTTTCTGGCAGAGCTTCGAGAGCAGTTTGCACACGCTCGGCCATCGCGTCGATGAAGCCCGGGTGGTTGTAGAACACGCGCAGTTTGTCGACATCGGGTGCACCGATCCCCACCGTAGCCTGCGCCACAGCCACGTTCTCGCGATACTGACGGCAGCCGGAATAAGAACTGAATGCTGAAGTCATAAAAGCCAGAGCGCGCCGGATGCCATCCTGCTTCATCTGCTCGAGCGTGTCAGGCAGCAACGGATGCCAGTTGCGGTTGCCCCAATAAATCGGCATCCGGGGACCGCGCTGATCAAGTTCGGCCTGCAGCGCCGCGATCAACTGCCGGTTCTGCTCGTTGATGGGACTCTTCCCGCCAAAGTGATAGTAGTGCTCGGCAACAGCCAGCATCCGTTCGCGTGGGACGTTCTTTCCACGTAAGACGTTTTCTAGAAAGGGAATGACTTCTTCATTCGACTCGGGACCACCGAACGAGACCACCAGCAAAGCGTCATAATGCATACCATTCGATTGTGCTTGGAATGTCAGATGGAAAACAAGTTCGCGGCGGGTTTCCGGGCAACAGAATTGCGATGGGAGAAAACGCGCGTGACGAAATTTCCGTCCGGGAAAAAGAGTACCGCGCCCAGCACGCTCAATAGTAAGGAAAGAAAATGATGGCGCGCCCGGAGAGATTCGAACTCCCGACCTACAGCTCCGGAGGCTGCCGCTCTATCCAGCTGAGCTACGGGCGCGTCCCTTTCAGTTTACATGCGGGATCAGGCGCCATCAAATGCGCAGGACGCAGCAACCCCACGTTGCCAGAAGCGGTTAGTTTTCGAGTGAGAGGTCTACCAGCGATTGCGGCCGCCACCACCGCCGCCGCTGCGTTCTCTTCCACGGCCTCCGCCTCCACCACCGCCGCCAGTGCGTTCGGGCTTCGGTCGCGCTTCGTTCACGTTCAGTGTGCGTCCGCCGACTTGTGAGCCGTTGAGCGCCGCGATCGCCTTATCTCCTTCTTCCGAGTTCGCCATCTCGACAAAGCCAAAACCACGAGAGCGGCCCGTGTCACGGTCGGTCATGATGCTGACCCGATCCACCTGTCCGTGTGATTCAAAGAGCTGGCGCAGTTCTTCTTCCGACGTGTTGAAATCCAGGTTTCCAACGAAGATGTTCTTCAAGCGGTTGCCTCGGGGGTGAGCTATTTGAGTGTGGCGACTTCGGCAGGGAAGTCAGGTGGCGCCTGTGCCCTTCCTGGAATCGAGGCCGGAGTTGACTGACAGTCAAATGCGGGGGGAAGTATAGCAGGATTTATTCCGGACAAGAGGGTCTGCTGGTTTGTAAACTCCAATTACAAAATTCGGCGACCTTTTCGACAGGCTGACGGTTTACTTAGCATTTATCGACTCTCCAGTAACCTGCCTTCTGATATCCAAGTCGCAGCAGGCGATTCTTCGGATCGTGCCGCTTCCCGCAATTCGGACATGCGAGATAGCGACTCCACTGCGTTCCCTTGCGATCGTAGTTCTCAGCCACAGCGAAACTCGTTCCGCAACTGCAGGGCACCAGAAACATGTTCAGAGGGAGCGTCGGGTTCAGCTTTCTCGACGCTTGCGACGCTTCGCCACTACTGCGTCTCCTCAACCATGACACTCGAACTCTTCTTCCGTTTGTTCGACTGCAGTACCTTCTTGCGCAAGCGCAGAGCTTTGGGAGTCACCTCCACAAACTCGTCGTCAGCGATGAATTCAATGGCCTGCTCGAGATTGAGTTGGCGGAACGGCACCAGCCGGATCGCTTCATCCGAAGTCGAGGCCCGCATGTTGGTGAGTTTCTTCTCGCGAACAACATTGACGTCGAGGTCATTATCTTTCGCGTTTTCACCGATGATCATGCCTTCATAGACTTCGACGCCCGGCCCGATGAAAAGCTCTCCTCTTTCTTGCAGGTTGTACAGAGCGTGGGAAGTCGACGGGCCCGGCCGGTCAGCCACCAACACGCCCGTAGGCCGATGGGGAATCTCGCCCTGCCACTCCGTGTATCCGTGGAAGAGAGAATTCATGACGATCGTTCCCCGCGTGTCGGTCAGGAGCTGGCTGCGCAGCCCGATGAGTCCGCGGCTGGGCACGTTGAACTCGATGCGCACGCGGCCGTAGCCATGGTTGTGCATGTTGGCAACTTCGCCCTTGCGCGTCCCGAGTTGTTCCATGACGACGCCGACGAACTCTTCGGGGACATCCACCGTCAGGTGCTCGACCGGTTCCATGAGCTTGCCATCGATGCGTTTGGTGACGATCTCAGGCTTGCCGACCATGAGTTCGAAGCTCTCGCGGCGCATCATCTCGATCAGGATCGATAGCTGCAGCTCTCCACGCCCCAGCACTTTGAATGAATCGGTGCTTCCCGAATCCTCAACACGCAGAGACACGTTGGTCAGCAACTCTTTAGCGAGGCGATCGCGGAGATTGCGCGACGTGACGTAGCTGCCTTCGCGCCCAGAGAACGGCGACGTGTTGATCGTGAACATCATCGCGATGGTGGGCTCGTCAATAACAATCGGAGGCAGTGGCGCGGGATTCTCGGCGTTCGTGATGGTCTCGCCGATCGTGATGCCCTCTACACCCGCAACGGCGATGATGTCGCCGAGTTCTGTTTGGGTAATGTCCACACGCTTCAGGCCTAAGAACGAAAACAATTTCGTGATTTTCGTCTTCTGGAAGGTTCCATCGCGCTTGGCGATGCTGACTTCCTCCCCCGTCCACATGGACCCGTTGAAGACGCGAGCGATAGCCATGCGTCCGAGGTAGTCGCTGTAATCGAGGTTTGCCACAAGAATCTGGAGAGGTCCGTTGGGGTCGCCCTGCGGCGGCGGAATCGTCTTTACGATCGCTTCGAACAGTGGCTCAAGGTCCTCACCTCCGCCCTTAATATTCGTGGTGGCCGTGCCCGCTTTCGCGTTCGTATAGAGGACGGGAAACTCGAGCTGATCTTCCTTGGCGTCGAGATCGATGAACAAGTCGTAGATTTCGTTAAGAACTTCCTGTGGCCGGGCGTCGGGGCGGTCAATCTTGTTGATGACCACGATGGGCGGTAGTTTGGCCTCGAGCGCCTTGCCCAGCACGTAACGCGTCTGCGGAAGCGGCCCTTCGCTGGCGTCGACCAGCAGCATCACCCCATCCACCATTTTCAGGGCGCGCTCGACTTCTCCGCCGAAGTCGCTGTGCCCAGGCGTGTCCACAATGTTGATCTTGACGCCGGCATGAAACACCGACGTGTTCTTGGCGAGAATGGTGATGCCGCGCTCGCGCTCCAGTTCATTCGAGTCCATGATGCGATCGACATGGGTCTCGTTGGAGCGAAATGTCCCGCTCTGTTGCAGAAGGGCATCGACCAGGGTGGTTTTGCCGTGATCGACGTGGGCGATGATGGCGATATTGCGAATGCTTGCACTCAAAGTTGGACAGTCCTTCTTGAAAAATCTTGCAGAGATGAGGAATGTGTTCACTACTACTGTACTATGCCGCTCCGAGGTTTCAGCCGAGATTGGCTAGCACAGACATGGGAAGACGTTGAGAGTAAAGGGCTAGTCGACCCACGGGCCGGACGGAAATTCGACTCGACAAATCGGGAGGCAATCGTCCACCATCGCGATGGAGGCTTTTGCAGTCCTCGGGCCGCAAGACTTTTGGACTATCCCACGGCCGTGGGCGCCTCATGAACGCGAGGAGCGTGTCCTCCCGCCAGCTTTTGCTCAACCTCTTTCGCAACCCGCCGTGCCCCGGTGATGGCTTGCGTTGTGCTGGAAATCGGACCCTCTGCGTCCGTGTTCGCGAAAAAGATCCGCTCGAACGGCGTACGCAGGAGAGGTTGCACCTTGCTGTAGAGTCCAGGAGTCGTCATGTACATCGGGTGGCCGCGCCGGAAGAGGTGAACTTCGATCGGATCGACGTTGGTATTGGGTAGGAGTTTTTGAAAGTCCTTCAGGACGGTACCCGCTAGCTTCTGAGCGCTTTCGTCCTTGAGCAACACCTTCCGCTCCTCTTCGTGAAGCGGAGTGTAGCAACTGAGAATGTTGTACTTGGGCTTGTAGCCAGGCTGATTGCGAATCACCCAATCGGCAACGATGAAATCCGTGAACGAATTCCCCGGACACCAGTTGTCGTATCCCTTGCGGTAAATCTCCTTGTCGAAAATCAGGTTCACCAGCGCATACGGGATGTAGCGCATCTGCTGCATCGCGTCGTCCTGTTTCTCCGGAATCCCTTCCACGATGCGGCGGGTGATGAATTTTGGAGTTGCCATGATGACCGCCTTCGCCGAAACGGTCTTCAACTCTGCGCCCTGCATGTACGTGACGTTCACCGCGTTCTTTTCATTCGATACCGCGACAATCGTCGTCCCGGTCAGCATTCGGTCGGAGTGCTTGGGCTGAAGCTTTTCCAGCGAGATGTTTGCTCAGGGCGCCCAGTCCACCGGGCCACGTGTAGCGATCGTCCTTGCGGGTCTCACCCGCCATCCATCGCATTTCCGCCACGCCAATCGCAGCGGGCGAGTCTTCCGAGCGCGATCCCCAACTCGACGC
Organism: uncultured Acidobacteriota bacterium; assembly: GCA_963745435.1. GTDB lineage: Bacteria > Acidobacteriota > Terriglobia > Terriglobales > Acidobacteriaceae > Gp1-AA133. Next base: position 111,558 of record CAVUXK010000026.1, read on the forward strand.
ACCGAAGCCATCCCACCAAAGCCGAATTTCCGGCGGGTATCCCTTCATCAGATCGGTCAGGGGAAGATTCGCCAGTTCCTCCTTTCGCTTCTCGAAGTCAATCGCCAGCCATTCCTTCTTGAGGCGCTTAAACGCCTCTTTCACTGGCGCAGGGTATGGGAGTTTGTCGAGCCCTTCTCCCCACGTGTCGGCAACGAACTCGCCGTTGACGACTGTGGGATCGAAATTATTCACGGGCAGCGGTTCCAGGCCGATCTCTTTGGCGAAAGAGACCACGACTTCGTTGTCGCCAAAGGCCGACCCCGTTGCGTAAGCCTGCCCCTCATACTCCATCAGGTAGGCGTTCCCGCCGAGGTGTGGTTCTTTTTCGAGGAGCAGGAAGTCTCTGTTCTGCAGCAAGTATGCGGATGTGAGCCCGCTCATGCCGCCACCCACGATCACAACATCATGATTTGCCGTGACTGGAGGCCGTGTAAATACTTTGCCGTCGCGCACCTGATGGCAAATCTTGTTTTCTTCGCCCTCAACCGTGGGCGTGGCTCCGGCGGGAGCGGCGAACAGAGCTTGATCGATCGGACAGCCCGATGCCACTGCACCCGCCACAACAAACTTGATGAAGTCCCTGCGATTGGAACTCACGTTGGGTTCTCCTTAGACTGCGGTATCGATCAGTTCCGCGGCAACCTCTGTCGTGCCCTCGGCCTTGCGCAAGCGGTACCAGAGCGTGATCGCCGCCAATGAAAAAACGAAGATGATGGTTGAGATGGCATTAATCTCCGGAGTGATGCCTCGCCGCAGCCTTCCCCAGATCTCGAGCGGCAGCGTGTTGTTACGCCCGATCAGGAAGAAACTCACGGCGATCTCGTCCATCGAGAGAGTGAAAATCAACAATGCAGCGCCGATGATTGACAGCTTCAAGTTGGGGAGCGTTACGCGCAAGAAAGTCTGCCAGTAGTTGGCGCCCAGATCGAGCGAGGCCTCTTCCTGTGCCCGGTCCAGTTTCTGAAGGCCGGCGAAGACCTCGGTGGTTGCCACTGAAATCAGAGCGGTACCGTGGCCGAGCACGATCGTCAGCAGGCTGAGCTTGATGTGCGATTCGTTAAACAGCATCAAGAGCGAGAGGCCTGTGATGATTCCGGGCAAAATCAACGGCAACAGCACCAGGCGGCGGAAGAGAGCTTTTCCGGGAAATTGCGCGCGGTCGAGTGCGAGCGCTGCAGGGATACCTAGACCCAGCGCGATGGCCACGGCGCACGCAGCCACAAGCAGGCTGTTGCCGACTGATTCCCAGATCGCACCGTCTGCGAAGAGCGTCCGATACCAATCGAGCGTCAGATCGCGTGGCGGGAAACCGCCGACTCCTGCTCCGTTGAAAGAGTAAACAATCAGCACTGCGATCGGCAGATACAAAAATGCGAAAACCACGATGGCATGGGCCGTCAGCCATCGGGATCCTTGTACTCCCGCGCCGCTCATGAAAAACTCCATCTCTTCTCCAACCGCTCAGACAGGAAGAGAAGAGCCACTACCAGGACGAGCATACAGAACGAAATCGCCGCCCCAAGCGGCCAGTTGTATGCCGCGCCGAACAGGCTCACCACGATATTCGAAATCATGATGCCGCTAGGTCCGCCCAGCAACAGCGGAGCCAGAAAATCTCCGAGGCTCAGTACAAAGGCGAAAGTCGCACCCGCCAAAACGCCCGGAATCGACAGCGGCAAAATTACTCGCCAGAACGTCTGTATGGGAGTCGCCCCGAGATCGTGTGAGGCTTCGACCAGGTTGCGCGGGATGTGTTCGAGGGAAGCGTAAATCGGCAAAAGGGTGAAAGGCGTGTAGATGTGAGTAAGCGTCAACACAACGGCGAACGGACTGTACAGCAGAAAGTCCAGCGGGTGCGACGTGAGGTGGGCATACTGCAAAAGCGTATTCAGCACACCGTCACTGCCAAGAATCGTTTTCCACGCGTAAGCCCGTACGAGATAGCTCACCCACAAAGGAATGATGACCAGTTGGTACAAGAGATCCTTGCGTGCGCCGGCGCGAAATGACAAGAAGTAGGCAAGTGGATATCCCAGGAGCAGAGAAAACAGCGTTACCCGCGCCGCGATCCACATGGAGCGCACGAGCGTTTGCCAGTAAACATCCACTCGGAGCAGTTGCTGGTAATTCTCCAAACTCCAGGAGTGAACGATGGTCTGCGATGAAGACAATGACCAGAAGCTGTAACAGAACATCAGCAGGTAGGGCACAAGCAGAAACAAGCTGACCCACAAAAGCGGAGGCACGGTGATCACCGTTCTGTAGGCTCGCGAGAACATGGTCAGGATATCTCCGCCGATTCGCGGACCGGCACTGCGTCCGCCGGATCAAACTCGAATTCCAGTTGGCCCTGCCAGTCGGGTCGCGCCGCAGCTCGCACCGAAAACGTCAGCCCGTCCGCGCATTCGATTTGCAACAACTCCGTCGAGCCGTGAAAAGCTCGATGTCTCAACTGCCCTCGGAACCGCACTGTGTCCCGCGAGCCCGATGGTCCGGCGACGCGAATGTTTTCGGGACGCAACGACAGTAGCGCGGGGCCATCGGAAAGCGGCGCCGCCCACGAAAGGGAATTGCAGCGAACGACTCCCCCCTGCACTGTCGTTCGCAGAAGATTTGTGTGCCCGATGAACTGAGCCGTGTAAGCGGTTGCCGGCCGGCTGTAGATTTCGCGCGGGCTCGCTACTTGTTCCAGTTCTCCCATGCGCAACAGCGCGATCCGGTCCGACATGACCATCGCCTCTTCCTGGTCATGCGTCACGAAGACGAACGCGATACCAACTTCTCGCTGCAGGGATTTCAACTCCACCTGCATCTGGCGGCGCAGGTTCGCGTCCAACGCCGAGAGCGGTTCGTCCAGCAGCAATAGCTGAGGACGCTTTACCGAGCGCCCTGGCCAGGGCGACGCGCTGTTGCTGACCACCGCTGATTTTCGACGGCTTGGCTTTCGCATGGACAGTCATCTTCACTCGAGCGAGTGCCTGTTCCACGCGCGCCGAAATTTCCGCCCCAGTCTGTTTCTCCACGCGCAGCCCGTAGCCGACGTTCTCCTCGACCGTGAGGTGAGGGAACAGGGCATAGTGCTGAAAGACCGTGTTGACGCGTCTCTTATAAGGAGGCAGCACGTCCAGGCGCTCGCCCTTCATCCAGACTTCGCCCGACGTCGCGCCCTCAAATCCCGCGACGATGCGCAGCAGCGTCGTCTTGCCGGAGCCGCTTTCTCCGAGAATCGTAAGGAACTCGCCTTCGGCGACTTTGAGAGAAATGTCGCGGAGCACCACGCTTTTTCCGAAGGTCTTTGCAACTTTGCGAATCTCGAGAAGCGTCGCCGAGGCGATTGTTCCCGAAGCCGTGCTCTCGGACTGTTCGGTGGTCAGCATGATTCCGTGTTGCGCTACTTCTCAAGCGCGAGCCGGGTCGTGCGATGCAACTGCCCCTCGTGATCGGCTATTGCGCCGCTTTCACTTCGTTCCATATCTCGTTGTACTTCGGACGCCGAGGTACGTCTTGCCAGAAGTAGATCCGCTTCTGATAGCTGTCGACATCATCGAGATGCAAGCCCTGTCTTTGCTCGGCGGTCATGAGTGGTCCAGCTTGCGGGTTTGCAGGAACGTAATTCGTGACGTCGGCGACCAGTTTCTGCGTTTTCGCCTGGACCATGTACTCGAGAAACCGGTACGCGAGTTCTTTATTGTCGCTGGCAGCCGTGATCATCAGGTGATCGATCCAACCGGTGGTATTTTCCTTGGGAATTGTTTCTCCCACCGGAAAGTTCTTCTTCTTCAGTTCCACGGTATTCAGCGGCCAGCCCATCGCCACGACCACTTCGTGATTTTGAAAAAGGTTCGTGAGTTCGCCCCCGCTCGTCCACATTTTGCGAACGTTCGGTTTCAGTTCCAGCAGCTTTTTCTTGACCGCCTCGAGTTGAGTATCGCTCAGGTTGTACAGCTGGTTTGGATCAGGTCTGTCGTAGCCGAGAAGTTGTGCGGCCATGAAGACGGTCGAAAGATCATCCCAAACTGAAATCTTGCCGCGATACTTCGGATCCCACAGCACACTCCAGCTGTCGGGCGGTTGCGCAAAAGCCGTCGTGTCGTAGATCAGCGGATTGGGACCCCAGGTAAAGGGAACGCCGTAGACGTTGTCCTTCACACGAACGAGCGACATGGAAGTCAGCTTTGAAGAGAGCTGGCTGTAGGTCGGAATACGCGACAGATCGAGCGGCGCGGCAAGGCCGGCCGATGCGATCATGGTCGCGACATCGCTCGACGGAGAGATCACGTCATAATTGCTGGCGCTGCCGCCTCGCAGCTTGGCAACCAGTTCGTCGCTCGATCCCATGTAAGACGCGGAGACCTTGCACTGGCACTGCTCTTCGAAGCCTTTCACGAAGAGCGGATCGGCGTAGCCTTCCCACACCAACAGATTCAGCGTCGGGTTTTTCTTTGCACAGGATCCGAGAGCGAGTGTTGCGACCAGTAGAGCAATGACTGCAGATAGCCTGCGCATGGACCTACTTCGCCTCCACTTTGTGCTGAGTACTCGCTGATTTCCAGTCTGCAGACTCGTAAACAACTTTTCCGCCGACCATCGTGAGCAGAACTTCTGTCTTTCCGATTGCCGTCGGCTCAATCTCAAACAAATTGCGGTCGATGACGATCAAGTCCGCAAGCTTCCCCTTTTCCAGCGATCCTTCCCTTTGCTCGCGATGTCCGGCAAACGCCGCGCCCATGGTGTAACCGCGAATCGCATCGGCCAGGCTGATGCGCTCCTTCGGAACAAAGCCTTCCGGAGGATTTCCTTCAACCGTCTGACGAGTGACCGCATTTTGTATCCCTTCCCAAGGATTCAAGCGTCACGATCGGCCAGTCGCTGCCAAAAGCGAGAACTGCCGCCGTCGGCCTGAACGCTGCGCCACGCCCATCCGCGCTGGCCACGCTCGGGCCCAACGTTGCGAAGCCACACCAAGAGCGTGTCATCGTCGGGATAAGCATGCAGAGGCTGAAAACTGGCAATGACTCCCAGCTTGCCGAAGCGAGGTATGTCTTCCGCGGACACATCTTCGATGTGTTCAATGCGATGGCGCCGATCCTTCGTGCCGTTCTGCTGGGCAGCGTTTTCGTACGCATCCAGCGTCACGCGAATTGCCCGATCCCCAATTGCATGCGTGAAGATCTGAATTCCGCGCTTGTCGAGATCGGCAACGATATTTTTATAGGTCACCGGATCCCACAGCAGGCTGCCGGAAAGCTTGGGATCGTCGCTGTACGGAGCGAGCATGGCGGCCGTGTGCGATTCGATCACGCCGTCCATGAAGAACTTCACTGCGCCGGCGGAGATCCACTCGTCGTGATACTTGCTGCGCGCGTCTTCGACTTCCTGCATTTGCTTTGGCGTCAGGGTTGGCGGCTCCGCACGGTACGCCATATACATCCGCACGGTGAGTTCGCCCGACTTGCGCATCTGCTCGAGCAGATCTGCATTCATCAGGTCGCTCATGCCGACGCCCACTCCTCCGGCGGCATGAACGCGCACCAATCCAACGCGGTTCGCTTCCTTGAACCCTGCTTTGTAGGCAGCGAGTTTCTCTTCCCGCGAGGGCAGCGGCAGAACGGGAATCATCAGCGCGTCGGCGGAGTCTTCTTTTAGTGCACCCGTCGGTTCCCCTGTCGCCGGATCGCGGACGATTTCGCCACCAGGAGGATTTGGCGTTTCACGCGTGATCCCCGCCAATTTCAGGGCTTTGCTGTTTGCCCACCAGGTGTGTCCATCGAATGCCTCAAGGTAGACGGGGCGGTCGGGAATGATCGCGTCGAGATCTTTCTTGTTGGGAAGATTCGTTGGCCCCATCGCCGGGTAGGTCCAGCCGCGTCCGCGCACCCACGGTTGCTCAGGGTGCGCCTCGGCGTAAGCTTTAACCCGCCGCAGGATTTCCGGAATATCCTTCGCGTCGTCGAGGTGCACACGATCCAGGCTCAACGCGCCATCGAGAAAGTGCGTATGGCAATCGGTGAGTCCGGGCAGAAGCAACCGACCGCCGGCATCGATGACTCTGGTCTTGCTGCCGCGATAGGCGTCGACATCCTTCGCACTCCCGACCGCGAGGATCTCGTCCCCGTGGACCGCAATCGCCTCCGCCCAAGCCTGCTTCGGATTCATCGTATATACGCGGGCATTCACCACTAAAACGTCGGCGATTGGATGAGTGTCGTCCTTGGCATGACTGCAAGTCACCACGGCAACAAAGACGAGTAGAAACTGGATGGCAACCCGAGCGCAGGATCGGAGTTTTGCTCTCAAAAGTGTCCTCAGTGAATAACTGGGAACTGGCCACTAACCACTAACCGCTGCACTAAAACGTTGGCGGAGTGTTCACCCAAAGCACCCATGTTTCAGAGCGCCCGGGGTTCTTCCACCGGTGAGGCGTCGCGCTTTCAAAGTAGAAACTGTCGCCAGACTTCAATCGAAATTCCTGGCTGTCGAGAGCCAAGTGCAACTCGCCCCGCAAGACCATCAGGAACTCCTCGCCTTCATGGGTATAGGACTCGCCGCTGCCTGCCTTCGGCGCGATACGAAACAGATGAGGTTCCATGACGGTATTGCCCCAGGCCAGCAACTCCATGCGCACGCCCGGTCCGGCTTCGAGCACTTTACGCTCAGACGGTCGCACTAATCTTCGATTGGTCTCAGCAGGATCAAAAAAGTCGAGGATGTTCGTTTTGTAGAAACGCGCCAGGCGTCGGAGCGTGGCGATGGATGCGCTCATCTGCGAACGCTCGATGGCGCTGAGGAAGCCCACGGAAATTGTCACCGCTCTTGCCACCTCTGCCAAAGACAGTTTGCGTCGCAAGCGCAGTTGGCGCAGGCGCGCACCGATGGCCCCAACAGCACCATCTGTCGTGGGTCGCAACAAACCTTCGCGCTTGAGGAGTTCCACAATAGCCGGTGCATTCAGACCGCGCACCCGCCTCAGGAAGCGTGCGCGTTTGAGCAACTTCACATCTTCGGCTGTGTACAACCGATACTTGCTCTCGGTGCGCTGCGGACGGGTCAGGCCCAGACTCTCCCAAGTACGAATTACTGACGGAGAAACCCCCACCATGCGCGCCACATCGCCGATTTTCAAGTAAGGTTTGGCGCCGTTCGCATTCATCGTAAACAGCCTGTTTTCGCGGTTTTACTTCTGCTCGAGATCGCTATTTTTCGCTTGACAGTGCGCGGCAGGTTCTCTAACCTTGCGCGATTATAGCAAGGTTTCTAGTTGGCGCAAGCGAATCTGTTGGCCAAGAATCGATCGGAAAATTTCCCCGCCTCCCGGAGGTCTTATGCGGTCGTTGAAAGCGACGCGAGTCCCGTTCGTCCTCTTCTTCTGCCTCGTTTGTTCCACCCTGCTGATCGCACAAAGCACGGGCGGCCGAATTCTGGGGCGCGTGTCCGATGCCAGCGGCGCGATCGTGGCAGGCGTCAAAATCAACCTGACTAACGACGCCACCGGAGCGAACCGTGACGCCACCACCAGCGAGAGCGGGGACTATGTTTTCGTGGAGGTGCCGCCTGGACAGTACAGCGTCAGGTTCGAGCAGCAGGGTTTCTCGAGTAACCTGCGCAAGGGCGTAACGGTCGAGATCAATCAGGTCGTCACGCTGAATGTGACGATGCAGGTTGGGCAGACGAAAGAAGTCGTAGAAGTCACCTCCGACGCTCCTCTGATCGAAACTACCAGCACGCAGATGGGCGCAGTGGTCAACGAGCGTTCCGTGGTGCAGTTGCCGCTCAACGCGCGCGACACCTATCAGTTGCTGTCGCTGCAGCCTGGCGTGCAGTCACAGACTGGAACCGACCTCTTCTACGGCAGCGATCGCGCCGGGGTTGTTTCGGTGAATGGCGGCCGTGGACGCTCCAACAACTTCAGCGTCAATGGCGGCGACGCCAACGATCAGTTCGCGAACCTGCCCGCGGTGCAGCCTTCTCCAGATTCCATCGAAGAGTTCCGCGTTCTGACGAATACCTTCGACGCAGAGTACGGCCGCAATTCCGGAGCCGTGGTCAACGTGGTCACGAAGTCCGGAACGAACAGTCTGCATGGAAACGTGTACGAATTTTTCCGCAATGATGCTTGAACTGCCAAGGGGTACTTCGACATCGAGAAGCCCGCTTTCCATCAGAACCAGTTTGGCGGAACGTTGGGCGGACCCATCAAGAAAGGATCGGACCTTCTTCTTCACTTCGTATGAAGGCCGGCGCATCCGGAAGGGAAATCCTCGGATGCCGTGACCGTACCCACGGCTGACGAGCGCAGACGGTAATTTCGGTGCCGAGGTCGGTATTCGTCAGGCTCGATTAACGACCAGACCGTTGGCCGGACCAACTCGCTGCAAACGACGTATCGGCGCGGGGCCTGCGCAACTACTGATGTAAGCGCCGCGGGCGGTTCACTGCGATCGCTCCGGGCCCAGTCGTTCGCTGACATTTTTCCGGGCAACTAGATTCCGACATCTTGCATGGACCCAGTCGCAGTCGACCTGATGAACCAGTTCGTGCCCCAGGGCAATCGACCTCTCGGACGGCACTCGGTCTTCCAGACCGTCGCCGGTATCCACAAAGACCGCACCGACCAGTTCACCGGCAAGCTGGATCACCGGATCAACGACAAGCAGAACCTGTCGGCTTACTACTATTTCAACGACAGCACGTTGTTCGATCCTTACTCGCGCTTCCAGTCGGGCGGCGCCGATGTGCTCAATTTCGGTGCGGGCACGCGCGGAGCGCTACCAGCAAGCGAACGTGACCCACAACTTCACGATCACCAACGCCCTCGTCAACGAGGCACACTTCACTTACTTCCGAGAGGCCCAAGGCACATTCCTCCATCCGCAGCGAACCAACCTGGTGCAGAATTCCTGCGCCACCGTCTCACCCGACGCCTGCTTCAGTGATGGCACGCCGGGCAATGCCACCGGCATCCATCCGGGCTTGGGAGCGAGTCGCGAAGGCGTTCCGTTTGTGACGCTCTCCGGCGGTTTCGCGTTCGGCAACAACTTCGAAGGCGAGATCCCGCAATCCGGGAACACGTATCAGATCTCTGACAACCTGAGTTGGGTAAAGGGCACGCACACCATGAAGTTCGGAACCGACGTGCGCCGCCAGCAATTCGATCAGACCCTCTACTACAACGTGAACGGCGAGTACAACTACTACGGCGGCGGACCCAAACGATGTCGGGCTTCGACGATCTGATGCCCAACTATCTTCTGGGGCTTCCCGATACCTACAGTCAGGGCTCAGGACAGATTGAGAAGGTACGCAGCACGATCTTCTCTCTGTTCGCCCAGGACAGCTGGAAGATTCGTCCGAACTCAACCTTGAACTACGGATTGCGTTGGGAGTTGTTCACTCCGCTGACCGATGTCAGCCAGCACGTGCAGAGCTTCCGGCCAGGACAGGTCAGCACCGTTTATCCGTGCCAGCTCTCTCAGTCGAGCATCGACTTCTTCACGACATCAAATCGGATTTCGCAAACCCGGACTGCAACAACACAGGAGTGATTCCCACCGGCCTGGTGGTTCCGGGCGACAAGGGCATTCCCGCCGCGCTGACCTCCACCTACTACAAGACGTTTCGCTCCGCGCCTCGGCATCGCCTACAGCCCCGGCACTTCCGGCAAGACCAGCATTCGCGCTGGCTGGGGCATGTTCTACAACCCGATGGAGCAATTGGTGCTCGAGCAGTTCAGCGCAGAGCCTCCGTTTGGCGGCAGCAACATCATCAACTACCCGCTCTTCAATACTCCGTTTGAAGATCAGACTGGTCTCGATCAAACCGAATCCGTTCAACGGGATTTTGAATCCTCCGCGAAATCAGCCAGTGGACTGGTCGATCTACCGGCCGATCCTGCTCTATGGACAGTTCCAACCGCATCTGCGCACGCAGTACTCGGCGCAGTACAACCTGAATATCCAGCGGGAGCTCACGAAGGATCTTGTTCTGCAGGTCGGTTATGTCGGCTCGCAAGGACACCGCTTGCTGGCCAGTCACGACGTGAACTATGGCAACGCCCAAACGTGCTTGGACCTGCAAGCGATTTCGGACTCAACCGGCGACACTGATCTGGCGTGCGGCCCCTTTTATGCTGACAGTGTCTTCCAGATTCCGGGTGGCACGGTTCTCCCGGTCGATCTCCATCTGCCGTACGTACAAAATCACTCAACGATTGCCGCAGGCACGACCTTAGGGCCGAATGGGATCACGCTGGTGGGGCTGCGGCCTTACTCTTCACCGAATTGCGATCCCTTGAGCGGCACCGGTTGCCCGCCCGATGGGACACCCGTCTTCTCCAGTATCTTCGCCGAAGATACCATTGCCAACTCGAACTACAATTCGCTGCAAGTGTCTCTGGAGAAGCGTTTCAGTCGTGGACTGCAGGCCAACCTTGCCTACACATTCAGCAAATCGTTCGACGGGCGTCCAGCTTTGAAGGCGAACTAAATCCGCTCGATTTTCACTCCACCTACTCGCTGTCGCAGTTCGATTCGCGCCATCGACTGGTGCTCAGCTATGTTTGGGAGTTGCCTGTTCCCAAATACAGCGGCTTCAAGGGCGGCGTGCTCAATGGATGGGATGTTTCCGGCATCTACACCTATCCAGAGCGGATTTCCTATCCGAATCACTTCGTCCTCGGACAACGAACTGATGTACAGCGCGTTCTTCGAGTACCCCGGAGAACCTGATCAGATCGCACCTTTCCGGACACTCAACCCGAAGTCCAACGGTGGCTACTGGTTCGATTCCACTGAAATGCAACGGTTGCACCGGACACGAAAGCGACCTGCACGGACAGAAAGTATCGGGCACGACTGCTCGGCCGAATCGGAAACGCAAAGCGCACAATCTGCTGTGGCCCGCCGATCAATAACTTCGATTTCGCGCTTCACAAGGTGTTGCCTATCGGAGGAAGCGAGAGGCAAGCGTTTTGAATTCCGCTCCGAGTTCTTCAACTTGTTCAATCACACGCAATTTAACAACCCAGACGGCAACATCACCGACGGCTCAGACTTTGGCCGTATCAAGCGCGCGCGCGAGCCTCGGCTGATCCAGCTAGCTATCAAGTTCTATTTTTAGATGAGACAATAGTCACTCAGACCCCAAGTCCCGGGCGGCTTTCCGCCGCCCGGGCACAATCTAACGGCCGTCACTCGGCCTGAGCATTCCTGGAGACTCCCGATGTACCCCGAACTGCAAAAGGAGCTCGAAACATTCGAGCGCCGCACGCCGAAATCCGCCGAAGCCCATAAGCGTAACCTGAAGCGCCTGCCTCTCGGCGTCGCCAGCAACTATCGCGCTTACGATCCCTATCCCATCTTTGTCAAAGAAGGGCAGGGCTCGCACTTCCGCGATCTCGACGGCAACGACTACGTCGATCACAACCTGTGCTTCGGCGCTCTGATGGCGGGGCACTGCCATCCCGCGGTGATGAAGGCCGTCGAGAAGCGGCTTTCCAGCGGCACCATGTTCGGCATGCCGCACGACATGGAATGGCAGCTTGCCGAAGAAATCTGCAAACGCTTCCCGGTCGAGATGGTTCGCTTCGGCTCCAGCGGAACTGAAGCCACCATGCACGCGGTTCGCCTCGCTCGTGCAGCAACCGGGCGAGACAAGATCCTCAAGTTCGAAGGCGGCTATCACGGACTGCACGACACGGCCCTAGTCAGCGTGAAGCCGCATGAGCCCGACTTCGGCGACATCAAGAACCCGGTTTCTGTTCCAGGTGGACTCGGCGTGCCGGCGGCTTCGATCGCGAACGTGCCGATTGCGACCTTCAATGATCTCGGTACGGTCGAGCGTCGCTTCCAGGAGAATCCCGGGCAGATCGCCGCGATCATTCTCGAGCCGATCCTGATGAACGTGGGCCTCTGCATGCCGCAACCAGGCTTCCTCGAAGGTCTACGCGAAATCGCCACGAAGAACGGCGCGCTGCTTGATCTTCGACGAAGTGAAGACCGGCGCGAAGCTCGGCTGGGGCGGTGCTTCGGAATACTACGGCGTCAAGCCCGACATAATTTGCCTCGCCAAGTCGATTGGTGGCGGATTCCCGCTGGCCGCGTTTGGCACTCACAAGTCCGTGATGGACCTGATCTCGCAGCACAAGGTCTTCCATGGCGGAACTTACAACACGAATCCGGTCTCGATGGCGGCGGGCCTGGCCACCTTCGCTGAAGTTCTGACGCGTGAAAACTATGCGCACGTCGAGAAGCTCAGCAAGAAGCTGGTCGACGGCTACAAGAAGATCATCGCCAAGGTCGGCCTGCAGGCCTACATCGCGCAAGCCGGAGCGAATGGCGCTCTCATGCTGTACCCGCAGGAGATCCGCAACTATCGCGACTGGCTGACGGTCGATGTAGACCTGTGGAGGCACTACTGGTTCGGCATGGTCAATCGCGGCGTGATGGCGCAACCCTACTGGCAAGACGAGCAGTGGACGATGTCGGTGCAGCACACCGAAGCCGACATCGACAAGCACATCGCCGCCTTCGACGACATCGCCGCGTCGCTAGCGAAAGCGCAGCAGGAACGCGCCGGGAAAGCACCAGCTCTGGCCGCGCACTAGTTCGGTAGCGCCGCAGTCTCGGCGGCAGTCGTCAGGGGCGGCGGGGCGCTCGCCCGACTGCCGGCAAGATGCCGGCGCTACGAACTGCGTACGCGGAGATCAGCGTGACGCATATCGATGATCCGGGAGATGAGCATTGTCTGATCAGAAACACGAACAGCCCCATCTGAAGCGTGTCCTGGGACGCTGGGATCTGGTGCTTTTGTTCGTAGTCGCGGTCTTTAATCTCAATGTCGTCCCTTCCATCGCAGCCAATGGCGGTGTAACGGTCTGGCTCTGGATCATCTCGCTTCTTCTTTTCTTCTGGCCGCAAGGCATCGCCGTGATCGAATTGGCACAACGCTATCCGGGCGAGGGAGGCGTCTACCTGTGGGCCAAGGAAGTCTTCGGTGACTTCCACGGATTCCTCTCCGGCTGGTGTTACTGGACCAACAACATGCTGTATGTGCCGACGGTCATGCTGTACTTCGTCGGCGTATCAGTCTTTGCCATGGGGTCGGGCCATGCCAGCCTGGCCGACAACAAGACATTCGCCATGGTCATGTCGCTTGCGCTGCTGGCTTTTCTCACCGTTCTCAACATCGTGGGACTCGGCGTCGGCAAGTGGCTGAACAACGTGGGCGCGATCGGGACATTTGTCGCCGCGGCGGTACTGATCGTTTTAGGCCTCACCATCTATCTTCGCTTCGGCACCACCGTGACGGCCAGCGACTTCCGCATTCCCGCAGACCCGCGCTTCGTCTTGAATTCGTTCGGAGTGATCTGCTTTGGACTGGTGGGCCTCGAACTCGCCTCGATCATGGGCGACGAGATCCGTGATCCTAAACGCACGCTACCGGGTGCAGTCGCGTGGGGCGGAGTGTTGTCGGGCGCGCTCTACATCGGAGCTACGCTGACTCTGCTGGTCTCGGTCCGCAAAGATGAAATCAGCGTTCTGCAAGGAATTGTGCAGTCGGTAAGCCATATGGCCGCCAAGGTTGGTGTCGGGTGGATCATCGCGCCCTTCGCCGTCATGCTGAGCCTGTCGATCGCGGGCATCGGTTCGGCATGGATGGGCGGTTCGGCGCGTATCCCGTTCGTAGCGGGGCTCGATTCCTACATGCCCTCCTGGCTCGGGAAGATTCATCCAAAGTACGCGACGCCGTACGCAGCGCTGATCGTGCAGGCGATCGTTTCGGCGATTCTCGTCGTAATTAATTTTTATGCTTCCGGAGGGGTTCAGGAAGCCTTTCAAAGGATGCTGTCTCTGGCGGTCGTACTGCAGTTGGTGCCGTTTCTGTATGTGTTCGCCGCGTTGCTGAAGTTCGCATTCCGAAGGCAACTCGAGGGCGGTCGCTATAGTCGTGGCACGCTATCTATTTGCGGGAGGCGCCGGCTTCATCACGACCACGCCTCGGCATCGCGCTGGCATTCTTCCCGGCGAAGCAGATCACTTCGGTGTGGAAGTACGAAGTCAGCATGATCGGTATCACGCTCGCCTTTTTGTTGCTGGCGGTGTTTTTCTTTTTCGTTTATGGAAGGCTGAAGTCACCGCGAAACTCGGCCGTCGAGCAGGTCGAAGTAGTGCGGTCCGCGTGAAGCGAAGTTATTAAGTTTTTGGAGAACGATATGCCCAGTGGAGTTCAAGCCGACGTCAAGACCTACCAGATGTTCATCAACGGCGAATGGGTCGCCAGCAAATCGGCGAAGACTTTTCCGGTTTACGATCCTTCTTCCGAAGAAATCATCGCGCAAGTTGCTGACGCCAATGCCGACGACGTGAACCGCGCGGTTGCCGCAGCGAAAGCCGCTTTCGAAGACGGCCCGTGGGCCACCACCACCGCGCAGGAACGAGGCCGCGTTCTTTTCCGTCTGGCCGAGAAGATCCGCCAGAACCTGCCCGATGCTGGCCGAACTCGAATGCCGCAACACCGGCAAGCCGATCGTCGAAGCCGAGTACGACATGAACGACACGGCCACCTGTTTCGAATACTACGGTGGACTAGCCACCAAGATTCTTGGCTTCGTCAACCCGGTGCCCGATAACGCGGTGAGCCTTACGCTGAAAGAACCGATCGGGATTGCCGGACAAATCATTCCGTGGAATTATCCGCTTCTGATGGCTGCATGGAAACTCGCTCCGGCGCTCGCCGCTGGATGTACCTGCGTGCTCAAACCAGCTGAGCAGACCCCGCTGACTGCCCTCGAATTCGCCAACTGGTTTGCGGATGCCGGACTTCCTCCGGGCGTCGTCAACATCATCACAGGGTTTGGCGAGACGGCCGGCGCGCCGCTTGTGCAGCATCCGGACGTTAACAAGATCGCCTTCACGGGCAGCGCCGCCGTGGGCAAGATTATCGTGAAGCAGGCCGCCGACACCGTGAAGCGCGTGACGCTCGAACTGGGCGGCAAGTCGCCAAACATCTTCTTTGCCGACGCCGATTTCGAAGCCGCCATCGACGGCGCTCTATTCGGTGTGTTCATCAACCAGGGAGAAGTCTGCTCGGCCGGTAGCCGCATTCTGGTCCAGAAGTCGATCTACAAGAAGTTCGTCGATGCGATGGCTGAGAAAGCGAAGAGGATCAAGCTGGGTGCTCCGCTCGACCGCGACACCAAGATGGGGCCGCTGGTGAGCAAGGATCAATACGACCGCGTGCGCTCCTACATGGAAATCGGCAAGAAAGAAGCGAAGGTGGCTTTCGGAGGGAATCGGGCCGAGCAGTTCGCCAAGGGCTACTACGTGCAGCCGACCATCTTCTACGACGTCGATAATTCCGCTCGCATCGCGCGTGAAGAAATTTTCGGTCCCGTTGCAGCGGTAATTCCGTTCGAGGACGAGAAAGACGCGGTCAAGATCGCAAACGATTCTCCCTACGGCCTGGCCGCTGCCGTCTGGACGCGCGACATCTACAAGGCCTTTCGCGCGGTGAAGGCTTTGCGCGCTGGCATCGTGTGGGTCAACCACATGCAGCCTACCTACGTCGAGGCGCCCTGGGGTGGCTACAAGCAGTCAGGCTTTGGCCGCGAGCTCGGCCCGTGGGGCATTGAGGAATATCTCGAGACCAAGCAGGTCCACATCAATCTGAACGAAGCACCAATCGGATGGTACTGAGATGGCAACGATTCAACTGAAGACGCAGATTCCCGGTCCGAAATCAAAAGCGCTCGGGGAGCGCCGCTCCAACGCCGTGCCGCGCGGTCTTTCGCATGCCACGCCCATCTATGTCGCCAAGACGGAAGGCGCGATCCTCGAAGACGTCGACGGCAATCGCTACATTGATTTTGCCGGAGGCATTGGTTGCCTGAACACCGGCCACCGCGCTCCGGGCGTCCTTACAGCAATCGAGCGGCAGCTCGATAAATTTCTCCACACGTGCGTACAGGTCACGCCCTACGAAAGCTACATCCGGCTGGCTGAGCGGATGAATCAGGTCACGCCCGGAGACTTTCCGAAGAAGACTTTGTTCGTAAACAGCGGCGCGGAAGCGGTCGAAAACGCAGTGAAGATTGCGCGAGCCGCCACCGGTCGCCCCGGCATCATCGCATTCGAAGATGCGTTTCACGGGCGCACCATGATGGCGCTCTCGCTCACCAGCAAGACACATCCTTATAAAGCGGGATTTCAGCCCTTCCCGGGCGAGGTGTACCGCATCCCGTACGCTTATTGCTACCGTTGCTCTTATTCGCTGAAGTATCCGTCTTGCGATCTCTATTGCGCGCGCCATCTCGAAGACACGTTCAAGCGTGTGGTTGCGCAGGAGGGCGTGGCTGCGGTCATTGCAGAGCCGGTTCTGGGCGAAGGCGGCTTCGTCGCTCCCCCCTTGGATTACTTCCGCACCTTGATCGACATCTGCCACAAGCATGGCGTCCTGTTTATCGCCGACGAAGTGCAGACAGGTTTCGGTCGCACCGGAGCGCTGTTCGCGTGCGAGCGCTACGGCATCGAGCCCGACATCATCATCACCGCCAAGTCCATTGGTGGAGGCCTTCCGCTCGCCGCCATCACTGGCCGCGCCGAAATTATGGATGCCCCCGGCCCCGGCGGACTCGGAGGAACATTCGCTGGAAATCCGGTGGCCTGCGAAGCTGCCCTCGCCGTCCTCGACATGTTCGAGCAGCAAGACTTAAACGCGCGCGCCAACGAATTGGGCGAGCAATTTCAGAAGCGAGCTCGCGTCTGGCAAAAACGCTGGCCCATAATCGGTGAAGTGCGCGGCCTCGGTGCCATGCAAGCTCTAGAGCTTGTACAGTCACAGGACAAACGCGAACCGGCTACCGAAGATACGAAAGCCATCACACAGTATTGCTACGAACACGGTGTGATCACGATCTCTGCCGGCACGTACGGCAACATCATTCGTCTGCTGATGCCACTTGTGATCACCGACAATCAAATGGACGAAGCGCTTGACGTGCTGGAGGGCGCGCTGAAGACCGTTTACGAAAAGAAACACGAAGCGGCTGCGCAGCCGGTGTAATCTAAGAGGCAAACGTAAAGCGCCGGCAAGCCAGGTCCTGTCCTGTCGCGCACGATATTCTTCACGATAGCTGAGGCAAAACCTACCATGAGTACTGCCATCATCACGGAAGCAAAAGTTCCGCACTACATCGACGGTCAGTGGGTTGAGTCGAACGCCCGCGAATGGTCCGAGATCATTAATCCCGCCACCGGCGAAAGTCTCGGCAAAGTTCCTATTTCAGACGCGGCCGAAGTCACCAAGGCCATCGATGCCGCGGCGGCCGCGTATCCCGCGTGGCGCCGCACGCCGCCGGAAGACCGCATCCAGCCGCTCTTCAAACTGAAGAATCTTCTTGAACAGCACGTCGACGACATCAGCCGCCTCATCACCCAGGAAAACGGCAAGACCTTTACCGAAGCCAAAGCCGAGATGCGCCGCGCCATCGAGAACGTCGAAGTCGCCTGCGGCATTCCGACCATGATGCAGGGCTACAACCTCGAAGATGTCGCGCGTGGCATCGACGAGATGATGATCCGCCAGCCGCTGGGCGTAACCGCAGCCATCGTGCCGTTCAACTTCCCGGGGATGATCGCTTTCTGGTTCCTGCCCTACGCGATCGCGACCGGCAACACTTTCATCCTGAAGCCCTCCGAGCGCGTACCGTTAACGATGCGCTACGTCTACGAACTTCTCGAAAAGACAGGACTGCCTAAGGGCGTCGTCAATCTCGTGAACGGCGGCAAGGTTGCGGTCGATACGCTCATCGACGATCCGCGCGTGCGCGCCATCAGCTTCGTTGGATCGACTCCCGTCGCCCGCTACATCTACGCGCGCTCCGGAGAAAAAGGCAAGCGTGCCCAGTGCCAGGGCGGCGCGAAGAATCCCGTGATCGTCCTGCCCGACGCCGACATGCAGATGGCCACACAGATCATCGCCGACAGCGCCTTCGGATGTGCAGGCCAGCGCTGCCTCGCCGTCTCGGTAGCGGTCACGATCGGCGACGCGCAGAAGACCTTCCGCGACGCCATCGCCGACTCAGCCTCGAATTTGCGCGTAGGCAACGGGCTCGACGAAGGCGTGCAAATGGGGCCCGTCATCACCAAGCAGAGTAAAGACCGCATCGAGTCCCTCATCGGTGTGGGCGAGAAACAGGGCGCCAAAGTTCTGGTTGACGGACGCAACCCGAAAATTCCGCGGCACGAGAAGGGCAATTTCGTGAAGCCAACCATTCTCGATTCCGTGCCCGCAACCAGCGACCTCTCGCACACGGAAATCTTCGGACCCGTTTTGAGCCTGGTTCACGCCAACGACATGGACGAAGCTATGGCCTTCCTTGAGCGCAATCCCTACGGCAATCAGGCATCGCTGTTCACATCGAGCGGAGCCGCCGCGCGCCGCTTCCGCTACGAAGCGCCTGCCGGAAACATCGGCATCAACATCGGCGTAGCCGCCCCGATGGCGTACTTCCCGTTCAGCGGCTGGAAAGACAGCTTCTTCGGCATAATGCACGGCCAGGGCCGCGACTCGGTCGAGTTCTACACCGAGAAAAAAGTAGTGGTCGAGCGCTGGGCCAAAGAGCATTCACGGAAGTTCTAACCTTTGTCGATGGAGCGACGGGCGTCCTCGCCCGTCGAACTCCAGGGAGTTTTCGAAGCCATCATGACTACTGCCACCGCCACACCCCCAATGACCGGCCAGGAGATCGTCGACCTCACCAAGAAGCACACACTATTCGAGTGGTCTGCACAATCGAAGGTCGACCCCATCCCCGTCGCCCGTGCGAAGGGCATCTATTTCTGGACGCCGGAAGGGAAGCGCTTCATCGACTTCAATAGTCAGTTGATGAGCGTCAACATCGGACACGGAGATGAGCGCGTCATTCAAGCGATCAACGAACAAGTGGCCACCCTCGCCTACGCGAATCCCTTCATGGCGACCGAACCGCGTGCGCGCCTGGGCGCGAAGCTCGCCGAAATCACGCCCGGTGATATCGACACTTTCTTCTTTACCAACGGCGGTGCCGAAGCCAACGAGAATGCCATCAAGTTGGCCCGCTTCTTTACCGGGCGGCACAAGATCATGGCGCGTTACCGGTCCTACCACGGTGCGACCGCAGGTGCGATCTCATTAACGGGCGATCCGCGGCGTTGGGCCGCGGAACCCGGGATCCCAGGTGTAGTTCGCGTGCTCGATCCCTATCACGGCATCGAACGGGGCTGGGAATCGGCCGAGACTTCGCTGGCGATGATCGAAGAAACGATGCAACTCGAAGGCCCGCACACCATCGCCGCCTTCATCCTTGAGACCGTCGTCGGTACCAATGGCATCCTTATTCCACCCGACGGTTATATGCAGGGCGTGCGCAAGCTGTGCGACAAGTACGGCATTCTGATGATCGCCGACGAAGTGATGGCTGGCTTTGGCCGCACGGGCGAGTGGTTCGCCATCGACCACTGGAAAGTCGTGCCCGACCTGATTTGCATGGCCAAGGGACTCACGTCGAGCTACCTGCCGCTGGGCGCCGTCGGCATGCGCCACCACATCGCCCAACATTTCCAGGACAAGGTCTTCTACGGCGGCCTGACCTACAACAGCCATCCGATGGGCTGCGCCGCCGCTCTCGCCACCATTCGCGTGTACGAAGAAGACAAACTGATCGAAAACACGCGCAAGATGGGCGCGGTTCTCAAAGAACTGGGTGCAGAGATGCAGAAGAAGCATCCGTCGGTAGGCGCGGTGCGCTCGATCGGTCTGTTCGGCATTTTCGAACTGATTCGCAACCGGAAGACCAAGCAGCCGATGGCGCCCTTCAACGGAACGTCGGAAGAGATGGCCGCACTCGGAAAGTTCTTCCGCGAAAACGGACTCTACACGCTGGTCCGTTGGAACACTTTCTACACGAATCCACCGCTTATGCATTAACGAGCAGCAACTCCGCGAAGCCTTTGCCATCATCGACAAGGGCCTCGAGATCACAGACAAAGCTGTGACGGATTAGTCTCTCCTTCGCATCCGCAGGCCGAGGCGACGCGTCTTCCGCCTCGGCTTGTGATGCAAGTCACATGCACGTGTGACAAGTGCACCTGCCGCACTCTTTCTCCCCGGCAATACTCCCAGCAATGCAGACAGAGAGGTCCGCTTTCGGGGTTCTCTGGTGCGCTAGGAGTGATCAAGTGGAAAGACTGAGAGTGATCTGGAGAAATCCCAAGCCCGCGCCTCGTAAGCGCCGCTGGCACGAACTGGCCGCCAATGTGGGCCGTCGCCTGTTTGTGGTCGAAGAGTTGGTTCAGGGCCAGGAGAATCGCTGGGCTCGCACGATTGCCCTCGAGTTGATTACCTTCCGGCGGAGAGTAGCCTGACTGAGTTAAGGACCAGCTTGGACTGGTTCCGCCGGCTGATAGAGCTCGGGAATTCCGGCCACGGCCTTCGCCTCTGGTGGTTTTACGTGCAGCTGTTCGCACAAGAATGTGACCCGGTCGCGCGTTGCCTCCGCGTTCAGAGCATGCGGCGCATCATAGATTTTCAGTTTCTTCGGTTCGCTCACGACGGCCGCGTAGGCGCGCGCACGATCGGGATTCAAAAACTTCTCTTGTGCGCCATATTGTAGAAAGATGGTGGCTGGCGCGGCATGCGCAACAAACAGTCCTGGATCAAGCCATCCGTTCTTTGCAATGAACGCGTCGAATTTCTCCGCACCAACCTTCTCCCGATACTGCTTCAGATCCTCGCTCTGCAAGTCCAGCGCATCCGACAATCCGCCAGCCATCAGCACGAAGGCCTTGAAACGCTTGTCGACTCCGCTGAGAGTTCCGCCGACGCCTGCGTTGTAGCTGTGCCCGACAAACGCTAAGCGTGCCGGATCGACATCGGCAGCGTGCCAGCAGCAGATCTGCGCCTCGCCGCATGTCCACGATGGCCTGAATCAGTTCTGGCGTTTCCGCATCGTTGAGAGGGGCGTTGTTCTCGACGTGGCCGGGTCTGGCGATCGGTCCATCGGGCAGCAACGACACGACACCGGAATGCGCCAGGACAATGGCCTCGTCGAGAAACTCGGAGCGGTTGCGCATCGATGAATTCGACCAGTACCAGTGTCCCCACAGCACGGCCGCGAACGGACCCTTGCCCTCCGGCACCACCAGGTATGCCGGAACGCGGCCGCCTTTCGGGCTGGCGTAGGAGATGTCATGAACCGACTACGTTGCCCCACTTTTCGACGGACACTTCTTTCACGTCGAGCGGGGCATTGTGATCGTAGTCCAGGCGTTTGACCGACTCGGGATCCTGCGCAAGCAGTGGCAGAGCGATCACAAGAATGACTCCCAATAGGGATCGCATGATGGCACTCCGTTGAACACGGGCGGGGCGCCCGCGCTACACACAAAGTTATTTGGTCAGACGATTGTACTTCTTCAGCACCTCGCGCAGACGATCGTGGGGCAACGCTATGACTTCGAAATCGTTAATCCCTTTCATCGTTTCGGCGGCCACCATGGCATTGATGACGGCCTCCTCGGTTGCCTGCACGGTCGCCAGGAAGAGCGGGTTAATATCCTCGTTGGGAAGCATCGTGATCTGCCGCAGCCCTTTGGACTTGGCGGCTTCGGGATTTGCTGTTGAAAACGCGACGAAAATATCGCCCGACCCATCTCCGGAAAAACTGCCGTCGCGTCCCAGCCCGAGCGAGACTCGCCTCACCAAACGTTTCAACTGCGTCGGAATCAAGGGTGCATCCGTGGCGACCACCACGATGATCGATCCCACATCGTTATCGCGAACTTTGTGATCCGGGATCTCGCGGCCTACCGGGACGCCGGCAATGCGCAACTGGCTTCGCCATCCATAATTGCACTGCACGAGCACGCCAACCGTATAGCCTCCATACTTTGCGTCGAGCACGCGCGACGCGGTTCCAATCCCTCCCTTGAATTCGTTGCAGACCATGCCCGTTCCGCCGCCCACATTGCCTTCCTCGACGGCACCGCCATGAGCGCTATCCAGCGCGTGCCAGGCGTGCTCCGGCTTCACGTGGAAACCGTTGATGTCGTTCAGATCTCCGTCGTAGGTTTCCGCCACCACCGGCAGCGACCAGTCATAGCCATTCTGATCAGGCGGAGCTTTTTTTACCCGCCACGCGATGACCGCGTCGCGTACCACTCCGACGCTGTGCGTGTTCGTGATCATCACCGGCCCGTCCAGAAAGCCGGAATCCTCCAGCCATGTCGTGCCCGTCATCTCGCCATTGCCATTCAGCGTGAACCAGGCGCCGAAGACCGGGTCGGTGGAATCCTTGCCGCGCGGCAACACTGCCGTCACCCCGGTCCGCACCGGGCCCTGGCCGACCACCAGCTTTCCCGATCCTGAGATCAGCGTGGTATGTCCCACCTCGACGCCTTTCACGTCCGTGATCGCGTTGTACGGCCCGGGTGTTCCATCAAAGGGCACTCCGAGGTCGCGAGCCCGAGGCTTGACTTGCGCCATCGATTTCGGAGCACAAAACCCCAAAAGAAGTACAGCGACGAGCGCGACCAGCGACGCCGAACGAGCGAACGGGTGGGGCCTGGCGATCATGGATATCTCCAGAATCCTTGATGATTAACGTAACGGCTCGCGAAGTATAAAGCACAGGTCTGGCCCCGGGGTTAGAATCGTGCTTCAGGGGGCTGCATGGAAGCGTGGAAGAAAGCAGTCGTGGCAGGATCAGTAGGAACTTCGGCGGTCTGTTTCCTTAAGAAGAAATGGCCCGCGGGCGTGCTCACCGCTGGCGTTGCCTTGGCTGTTCTGGCTTCGGAATATCCTGAGAAGTTCGAGGGCGTGCAGAGAGCCCTGCCCGGCTATTTCGAGCGTGCCATGCGCTTGCTGGAAATGACCTCGCGAGTGGGTCAGAAAATCACTCAATTCGCCCGGGAAGGTGAGCAGGGAATCTGGGACGAGCTGTCTTCCTGAAAACCACTATTCGATACCGAGCTGCTTGCGCGCATCGACGCTAAGCCGCTCCGGCGTCCAAGCCGGACTCCACACGATGTTCACATGTGCCGTGCGAATCCCCGGCAGCTGTTCGAGCCTCGAGCGCACCTGGTCGCTGATCTGCACGTGCGCCGGACAGCCCTGGGCCGTCAAAGTCATATCGACGGTTACGTCTTGCTTGTCCTCGGGCACCGCCTCGAAGCGTACCTCGTAAATCAGTCCCAAATCCACGATGTTGACCGGAATCTCCGGGTCATAGCATTGCTTCAACGCGCTCAAGACTTCCTCTTGCGTAACGGGCATCCACACTCCTGAAGTGACAGGCCTTGCCGAAACAAGCCTCACATCCCGGCTTCATTTTACCGCATGACTGGTGGCCTCGCCGAGATGGCCGAATCCTTCGCACCCATCGCCCACTAGCGTTTTGGCATGCCCATCGTCCACCATACCCGGCTGTCTTGCGCACAACTGTCTGACGAGTGAAACGATCTAAGCGGCGAGGGGCAGGGAGTGTCGGCGGTCCCGATTTTAGTCCCTGGGCTGGTTAGCGCGGTCGAGTGCGATTCAGAATTGTTTGGTCCGCAATGTCTATTACGAAGAGGTTTTGCGATAATCGCAGCCCAGAAATCCCTTCGATACTGAAAAGATAGAAATGACTGCAGACGCAAAAAAGAAAATTCAGCTCGCCCTCGCCCTCGCGATCGCAGTCGCCGCGATTCGTACGGGCTACATCCTCTATGAACGTCACGAAGCAAATAAGGTCGAAGCGAAAAAGGAAGGAGCGACAGCCCCGCCCCTGAATCCGGACTACTACGTCACGCCGAAAAAACTCTACCCGTTTGACTTGAAGTCCGCGAAGGAATTGACCAAGCAGCCCGTCTGGGTGAAAGAGGGATACCGCTACTTCTACTATCCCTACAATCCCGCTACCCATCACGCCGATTTCGAACACGATGCCGGAATGCTGCTCCCGATCCAGCGCATCGAAATCAAAGACGTGGTTACCGATACGGCCCCGAACGGCGGCGGCCAGAAGCAAGTGATGGCCGTCTTCGAACAAGAGGGGAAGCCCTACGCCTTCCAGATCGGTGTGTTCAAAGACGGCGAGTACAAGATCTACTCAGACCAGATGCTCTTCGTGCAGGATCCGCGTGAACTCTACAAGCATTGGTCTCCTGACGTGTGGCAGTCAGTCGAACAGCACGAAGTCAAACAGGGCATGAACGAACTTCAAGCCGATTTTGCAATTGGCATGGGACGCCCGGATCGGCAGGACGATCCGTCCTGGAAGACAGTTCATTATCCCAACGGCGGCAAAGCCGTCACCATCACCTATCACGAAGGCAAAGCCACCGAAATCAAACCCGACAAGCCTTCCTAAAGCCCAGCCTAGAACCTAGAACCCGAGGCCAGAGCCTCACTTCACCTTCGGTGATGAAGCTCGGCCGCCTTCGTCTCGTCCCCATGTATTACGCCGTCTTCATCGGCGTAAAACGAGCGATGCTCGGCGTCAATGTTCTTCGGCGTCATGGTCAGAACGTAGCTGTCTTTCTTCCCCTTGAACGCGACGTTGTAGTCGCCACGCTCCGTCGTTTTCGCCATCCTGCGCGTGAACGAACCTGTGTTGACGAGGTCAGCCAGGGAAGTGGCGTACTCATTGTGCTTCTTGTTGTAGAGCTTTTGGGCGCGCACGACCACGCGCATGAAACCCAGCGCCCCGGACTCCGAATCGGATCGTGCGGGATCGCCCGGGAATTTCGGCGTGTACTGGCCCTGCGCCGCCGGAGCCTGTGTGTTTGGTGGAGGATCCTGCCCCAGTGCCAACATCGTCAATACCACCAGAAGTGCCGAGACCAAATAGGCCAAATTCCGAATTTTCATGTTCTCCTGCCGTCTTTTCGGGCGTGTACCAATGTTACTCCCGTAATTTCCCTTTTGTTACGACCCTTTGCAGGGCGCGCCATTGCGTCTATTCTGAGTGCAGTTTCATGCTACCAAGGACCTGTCAATGAAAGCTGCAATGGCGAAAAAGCCTCTCATCCGTCTTGCCGTAGTCGAGAGCGACCCGCTGCGGTTCGTGGGCTTCCGGGCCCTGTTTGATTCCGAATCGGACTTCGAACTCGTGTCCGCCACCCTACCCGACATTAGCGCCCTCACGGGGATCGATCTGGTCCTGCTGGGCAACCGTGCCGGACAGAACCTGTTTGACGTCATGGCCAGCCTGAAAGCGGCTCGGCCGGACCTCCGTATCATCGTCACCGGCTCGGGCATTGACGAAGAGACGATCCTCAAAGCCATCGCTTCCGGCGCCAAGGGATACGTTGATGAAGCCGCCACTCCCGCAGAATTCGTACAGGCCATCCGCATCGTGAATCAGGGCTCCGTTTGGGCTCCGCGCCGCGTTTTGTCCATGTTCATCGAGCGGGTCAGTTCCTCGCCGGGCCGCATTTTTCCGGCCGGCCGCGTCACCTTTACCGATCGCGAGAAAGAAGTCCTTGAGATGCTGGTGGCTGGCCGCTCGAACAAGGAAATTGGCGCCGCCCTGGGCATCGAAGAACGCACCGTCAAGGCCCACGTCGCGAAATTGATGCGTAAAGTCGGGGTCCAGAACCGCATCGCGTTGTCCGTCCACGCGATTACGCACTCGCTGGTTACGGCCAAGTAGACATGCCAACAGTTACCAGGGGACAGTGCCCCCGGTAATCTTGTCGGTCCGGTGGATGTACCGCATACTCGGTTCACCTACCACAGAACCTGGGAGACGGGGTTGGGAGTGGAGATTAGGGTCGCCACTGTCAGCCCCGATTTTTTTGTCTTCCACGGCCTCCTCGATCTCCTCCTGGCAGCGTTCGGAACCTAAGCCTCGCCCCTCCCACAAATACAGTTCTTACCTGTTAAACTCCCGTGGACACAACTCCCTGGAGAATTGAATAGCGATGAAAAAGACCCTCGTGGTTCTGCTGGTTCTGGCCATGTCGGCGTTCGCCTTCGCCGACGACGACAAGAAGGACGAGAAGGACGCAAGCAAAGCCGAAGACCGCATCCAGGCTGCGGCCACCGTTCTGGATGAGATTGAGTCTGCTCCCGACACCGGCATCCCGGAAGAAGTTCTGGCCTCGGCAGAGTGCGTGGCCGTGGTGCCCTCGTTGCTGAAGGGCGGCTTTATCATCGCGGCTCGCTATGGTCGCGGGGTGGCCAGTTGCCGCACGCCCACCGGGTGGAGCGCCCCGGCCTTCATCTATACCAGCGGAGGCAGTGTCGGGTTCCAGATTGGCGGCCAGGCCATTGATCTGGTCATGCTGATCATGAACAAGGATGGTCTGAAGAATCTGCTATCGAGCAAGTTCCAGCTGGGAGCCGACGCGTCCGTGGCAGCTGGCCCCGTAGGGCGCCACGCCGCCGCCGATACGGACTGGAAAATGCGCGCCCAGGTGCTGACCTATTCGCGCGCCCGCGGAGCCTTCGCCGGCATCAGCCTCGCCGGCGCTGTGATCAAACAGGATAAAGACGCTACGCGCGAATTCTACGGACGCATGGTTCCGTTCCGCACCTCTCTCACCGGCAAGGTGGAAGCTCCCAAGAATGCCTACCCTTTCCTGAATGTCCTAGCCAAATGGGCGCAGAAAGCGGCCGACCGCGACAAACCGGCCGAAGCCCCCAAGCCTGCCGACACAGCCAAACCAGCCGACAAACAGAACTAACCCCTCAATGAACGATGGAGCGGCGGGCAGCCTGCCCTGAGTTCACCGAAGGGTCCCCGCCCGCCAGACGCCCGTCCCTCCATCGTTTCATTGACAGTGAAAAATCGACGGTGATACGGTCACGCTTCGCCTGATGCGGCACCGAATCGAATACGCGCTGGCGTGGTGCGTGGTCAAGACAATCGGCGCACTTCCGCGCCCTGTGGCGCGTTTGATCGGCATCACTCTCGGGCAGCTCATCTACCTGCTGCACGGCAAGCTTCGCCGCGTTGGCATGCGCAATCTGGCGCTTGCGTTCCCGAGAAGACTGCCAGGCGAGCGCCGAAAGATCGTGCGCGGCGTCTTCACTTCTCTCGGACGCCAATTCGCAGAAGTCTGTCTTTTCCCGACGTACACCAGCGAAAATGTCAGCCGGATCGTTGGCTATGACGGCTACGAGAATTTCGATCGCGCTTCGCAACGCGGCAAAGGCGTCCTGTTCCTGACCGGGCACATCGGCGGCTGGGAGCTTTCCGCATTCGCGCACTCGCTATACGGACACCCCCTGCATTTCGTGATGCGGTCCCTCGACAATCCGTATCTCGATGCGTTCGTACGCCGCTACCGCACCATGCACGGCAATACGCCCATCCTTAAAGACAACCCAACCCGCGAACTCCTCCGCGCCATGAAAGCGGGCGCCACCGTGGGCATCCTCATAGACACCAACATGACGCCCCCCGAAGGCGTGTTCGTCGATTTTTTCGGAATCCCCGCCTGCACGGCCAGCGGTCTCGCCCGTATCGCCCTGCGCACCGACGCGGCGGTTGTGCCAGGCTTCACGGTCTGGGATCCGGTCCTGCGCAAATACCGGCTGCGCTTCGAGCCCCCGGTCGTGCTCATTCGCACCGGCAACAACGATGCCGACATCGTTGCCAACACCGCCCTGTTCACGAAAGTGATCGAAGACGTCGTCAGGCGCTATCCGGATCAGTGGTTGTGGGTGCATCGTCGTTGGAAGACGCGCCCGCCCGGCCAGCCTTCGCTCTACTCAAACCAATCGCTGCGATAGGCCACCCACCAGGCTATCCACACGATCGGGACAATCGCGAATACCTGATACCAGAAGGGTAGCCAGAAAGCCGCGAGCTCAAGCACCGTCACCATCAGCCAGAAGATCTTCCGTTGCATCCAGGGATTGTATGGATGTAGCCGGTCCCGCGGAAAACTTTCCTTCCACGCCTCCGGCTGCTATACAAGAGCCATGAAGCGCGCGCTGAAAGACCTGGCCGAGTTCCTGGATGCGTCCCTGATCGGAGACGGTCAGATCGAGGTGTCCGGAATCGCCAGCCTGTCCTCGGCGAAACCCGGCGACCTGGTCTTTGTCGAGAGCGCAAAGAATCTCTCGCATGCGATGGACTCAACAGCGAGTGCCGTGATCACAGGGGACTTCGCAAGAAATGGTGCGCACGCAAAGCCTGTACTGATAGCCGCGCAACCGCGCCTGGCATTCGCGCGCGCGGCGCAGTGGCTACAGAACTCGCAGCAACCACCGGCCGGAATCCACGCGACCGCCGTGATTGATCCAAAAGCAAAGCTCGCCAAGAACATCACGATCGAAGAACGAGCGGTAGTCCGTGCAAACGTCGCAATCGGCGAAGGCTCACGCGTCGGGGCAAACTGCGTCGTAGGCCCCGATGTAACCATCGGCCAGAACTGTCGCCTCTATCCGAATGTCACGATCTACCCGCAGGTGCGGCTGGGCAATCGTGTCGTGATTCACGCCGGCGCCGTGCTCGGCAGCGACGGATTTGGCTACGTGCCCGACGCAAAAACCGGCCGCTACGAAAAATTCCCCCAGGTTGGCCGCCTCGAAATTGAAGACGATGTCGAAATCGGCGCGAACTCCACCGTTGATCGCGGCGCGCTCGACGTCACCCGCATCCGCCGCGGCACAAAAATCGACAACCTGGTGCACATCGGCCATAACGTCGAGATCGGCGAAGACGTAGTGATCGCCGCGCAAACCGGCGTCTCCGGGAGTGCGGTCATAGAAAATGGCGTAATCATCGGAGGACAGGTGGGCATCGCCGACCACGTGCGCATCGAAGCGGGCGCAATCCTTGGCGCGCAAAGCGGCATCCCCAGCAACAAGGTAATTCGCGGGAAGGGAATCGTATTCTGGGGAACCCCGGCGCGCCCGATCAAGGAGTACCTGAAAGAATTGGCAATCCTGGCAAAGCTGAGCAAGAAAGAAAAATGATGTCGCGAAAAAAGATGTTGCCATCAGCCAACGACCATCAGCCATCAGCAAGCGAATAGCTGACGACTGACGACTAGAGACTAGCGACTGTATTTATGTCCATCATCGTAATCGGCGGCCATTCCCGCAGCGTCGGCAAGACCAGCGTAGTTGCCGGCCTGATCTCGGCGTTGAGCGAGTTTTGCTGGACCGCCTTCAAGATCACGCAATACGGACACGGAATCTGTTCCGCCAACGGAGAAGCGTGCGACTGCGCGACCGGCGATCACGCCTGGGCAATTACGGAAGAAAAGAATCGCGCGGGAGACTCTGACACGTCTCGTTTCCTTGCAGCCGGCGCTGAACGGGTATGGTGGGTCCGCACCGAGCAGGGAAGACTCGCCGAGGCCCTACCCGCCCTTCGCGAGCGACTGAAGCGCTCGCCCCATGTCATCATCGAATCCAACAGCATCCTGAAGTTCGTGCGCCCGGATCTATATATCCCCGTCCTCGACCCCTCAACCGCCGATTTCAAGACTTCAGCACGTGAATTCATGGACCGAGCCGACGCGGCCATCCTTCACGAAACAAGCAACTACCCCGCATGGGAAGATGTCTCCTTGAAGCCGATCGCGAACAAGCGTATGTTTCGAATCACCCCGCCACCCTACGTCACACCCGAAATCGCAGACTTCGTTCGTTCCACACTTCGATAGCCTTGTCGTCCCAATGCTCTCCGCAGTTAAGGGTTTTTCTCTGCGTCCTCTGCGGCTCTTCTCCGCGCCCTCTGCGTTTTAAGATTTATCGTTTCGAGGAGTGAGATACCCTCAGATCGGGCACAGTAGCCAACCTGCAAGCCCCAATTTGCTATCCTTCCACGGTGCGAAGAATTCGCAAGCAAGCCTGGCTGCTCGTTCTTCTTTCCGCAGCACTCCAGGTTCTGAGTTTCCCGCTCCCAGGCGTATACGTTCTTTCTTGGATCTCGATTGCTCCGCTCCTGGTAGCGCTGTTTCACGCCAACAACCCTGACACTCTCCAACTCGACGAGTCCCGAAAATTGCTACCCGCCCGTCCCTGGCAGGGATTTCTTCTTGCTTATGCATGCGGCGTCCTCTGGTACTTGGGCACCTGTTACTGGGTGTACGACACGATGCATCAGTACGGCGGCCTGAGCGTCCCGGTCGCAATCCTCGTGCTCCTCCTCTTCGCCCTTTATCTAGGCCTTTACCACGGACTGTTCGGCCTGTTGGTGAGCACGCTCGCCCGCAAGGATTCCGGAAACCGTCTTGCCCTCCTATCCGCGCCGTTCCTCTGGGTGGCGATCGAACTTGCGCGCACCCGCGTCAGCGGTTTCCCGTGGGACCTGCTGGGCATCACTCAGGTCGATAACATCCCGCTCACCCGCATCGCCACCGCGACCGGAGTCTACGGTCTCAGCTTCGAAATCCTGCTGGTGAACGTCGCCGTTGCCTCCGCCTTCCTCGTGCACCGCAGCCGGCGAAAGCCGCTGATATTCGCGTCCATCGGAGCGATCGTCTTGCTGCAAGCCGGACGCTGGTTGACGTTGCCGCCTGCCCCGGCCGACCACACCGCGGTGTTGCTGCAGCAAAACCTTCCCTCGGGCGGTTCGATACCTGGACCGACGATCAGACGCGAACTGCCCTCGCCGAGTTCTCCGCCCTCAGCCTGAGTTCGAAGCAGACATCCCGACCTGATCGTCTGGCCCGAATCGCCGGCACCTTTTCTCACAAACGATCCCGCCTTTCGCGAGCCCATCAGCAACCTCGCGCGGCAGGCGAATGCCTGGCTGGTAATCGGGTCCATCGGTATCGATAATCCCCACGCGATGTTTAATTCGGCTTCGCTCATCAGCCCAACAGGCGCGTGGACGGCTCGCTACAGCAAGATGCACCTGGTACCGTTCGGAGAATACGTCCCCTTCGCCTCGGTGTTTTCTTTCGCCAGCGGCCTTACGCAGGCGGTTGGAAACTTCACGCCTGGCACGCTGCACGAACCGTTACAAGCGGGCGATCAGAAGCTCGGCGTCTTCATCTGCTACGAATCAATCTTCCCCAACGAAGTCCGCCAGCTGGCGGATCAAGGTGCAGACGTTCTCGTCAACATTTCGAACGACGGATGGTACGGTGACTCGGGTGCCTGGGCGCAGCACCTCAACCAGGCGCGCATGCGTGCCATCGAAAACAACCGCTGGCTCTTGCGCGATACGAACACCGGCCTCACGTCGTCGATCGATCCCTACGGTCGAGTTGTCAGTCGCCTGGAACGGCATACACGCGCCGCGTTGCCGGCTCCGTACGCCCTCACCAAGGTAACTACCTTCTACTCGCGTCATGGCGACTGGTTCGCCTTTCTGTGTGCGATAATTTCTCTAGGAGCGCTGATCGTGCGCTTCACACCTCGAAAGACAGAGCCTTAGCCCATGGTCGAAGAACTCGAACAGCAATACACCGCGCTGAAAGAGAAAGTCCACACCCTTCAGGAGTACCTTTGACGCGGGCAAACTCCGCCTTCAGCTAGTCGACATCGAAAAGCAGGCCTCCGACCCAAATCTCTGGTCGAATCCCGAACGCTCTCAACAGGTGATGCGCGAGAAAAAGCGCATCGAAGACGCGCTTGCGACCGACGCCGAATTGGTGCGCCGGAAGGATGACATCGCCGCATACCTCGAACTGGCGCACGAGGGCGAAAACGTCGACGCTGACCTTCAGCGCGAGATCGGAGCGCTCCAGCAACTCGTCGATCGCCTCGAAACCAAAACTCTTCTCTCCGGCGACAATGACGCGCTCAACGCAATCGTCACCATTCACGCCGGAGCGGGCGGCGTCGACTCACAAGACTGGGCCGACATGCTCCTGCGGATGTACCTCCGATGGGCTGAGCGTCAGGGCTTTCCAACCGTGCTTTACGATTATCAGCCGGCCGAAGAAGCCGGGATCAAGTCCGCCACCTTCGGCGTGAATGGCCAGTACGCTTTTGGTCTGCTGACCAGCGAAATCGGTGTACACCGTCTGGTGCGAATTTCTCCCTTCGATCAGGCCAAGCGTCGGCACACTTCCTTCGCCAGCGTCTACGTATCTCCGGAAATCGACGACAGCATCGAAGTCGTCATCAAGCCCGAAGACCTCCGTGTCGACACGTATCGCTCCAGTGGCAAGGGCGGACAGCACGTCAACACCACCGACTCCGCCGTGCGCATCACGCACATCCCCACGGGGCTGGTGGCCAGTTGCCAGAACGAGCGCTCGCAACACAAGAATCGCGATCGTGCCATGAGCATGCTCCGCTCCAAGCTTTACGAACTCGAGCTGGAGAAAAAACGTGAAGCTACCAGAAAAATAGAAGACACCAAGCTCGACATCGATTTCGGATCGCAGATTCGCTCCTACGTGCTGCAGCCCTATCGCATGGTGAAGGACCATCGCACCAAGGAAGAAGTCGGCGACGTCGATCGAATCCTCGACGGCGATCTGCAGCCCTTCATTCAGGCGTACCTGAAAATGCGGCGCGGAGAGAAGTCATGAGTGTTCCCCACAACTCCGCGCAGCTCGGCCCGCGCTTCAACGAAGCGTTCCTCTACGCGGCTGAAAAACACGCCACCCAGAAACGCAAGAAAACCGACGTCCCTTACATCTCGCATCTGATGAGCGTCGCTGCGCTCGTGCTCGAAGCGGGCGGAGGCGAAGACGAAGCCATCGCTGCCCTCCTGCACGACGTGGTCGAAGATTGCGGTGGCCATCCCGTGCTCGAGGATATTCGGGGCCGCTTTGGCGATCGAGTCGCCTACATCGTGGACGGCTGCACGGATGCCTACACGATCCCCAAGCCGCCGTGGAAGGCTCGCAAACTGGAATATCTCGACCACCTGCGCGAAGCCCCCGACGACGTTCGTCTGGTCAGCGCAGCCGACAAACTCCACAACGTTCGGACGATTCTCGCCGACTTTAGAAAAGACGGTGACTCAGTTTGGGATCGCTTTAGCGGGCACCGCGAGGGCACGCTCTGGTACTACCGCGCCGTTCTCGATGTGCTGCGCGAAGGCCGGCCGAACCGTTTGGTGGAGGAACTGCACCGCGTAGTGACTGAACTGGAAACGCTGGCAATGAAGCGTGCGGAAAGCACGCATTCGCTGCCATAATTAGGACTCTCTTTCATGCGACGCATGCTCGACATGATTCGCTCCTCTTCGGTGTCCGCCACCGTGATGCAGGCGGCCGCGCGTGGGGCGCTGGCCGTTCCGGGCGCCGAAATGATCGAGATACTCGTCTACATCGCAAATCACAACAAGGTCTTTGGCCAGCAGGCCCGCATGACGTTGGCAGGCTGGGAACTGAAGTCCTCCCTCGAAGCGGCTTCAAATCCCGCCACGCCGCCCCAAGTGCTCGACTACCTCATCGCTCCCGAAAATCTGCGTCCTCCGCTTCTACCCGCGCTCCTCGAAAACACCAGTGTGAAGCAAGAAGCCTTGCTTCACATGGCTGCCGATGGTTCCCGCGAAGTGGTCGACGCGATGCGCAAAAGTTCTCGCGTGCAGGGCTCACCCGAGATTCTGCGCGCGCTCGCCGCAAATCCGAATTCAACGCCGATCGAAATTGCCCAACTCCATGAAGCAGCCGTCATCCCCGAAGATTTACCCCAGCCCGACCTGCCCGAAGAGCCCCCCCGTCAGCCCGATGGATCAGCCATTCACCTCGAGACATCCGACGAGAATGTGCTTGAAGAAAATGTTGTCGTGGATGCTTTTCTGACCGAGCACGCCCGCGAACTTTCTTTGGAAGGTGAAAAGCCGTTTCAGCCGCTGGGTGGATTTCACGAGTTTGAAGTCGCATCGCTCGAAACGTCCCCTCCGGTCGAGGAATCCAAAGCCGAGTTGGCACCCCCTGCCGAAACTGGCCAGGCGCCGCCCGTCGCCACAGCTGCGAAATCTTCGGGCGCACCGACCGCCACGGCTGCGCGCACATCACCGGCCGCCAAGAAAGTTCATTCCAGCCAGGAGGCAGAGCGCGGCAGCGCCCTGCAGAAGATTTCCAGGCTCGACATCAAGGGCCGCATCCAACTTGCCATGAAGGGCACCAAGGAAGATCGCTCTATCTTGATTCGCGACAGCACGAAACTGGTCGCACTCGCGGTGCTGGAATCTCCCAAAGTGACGGATGGAGAAGTGGAGAAGTTTGCCAACCAGAAAAATGTGCTCGAGGCCGTGCTGCGTCAGATTCCGATGAAGCGGCGCTTCGTCAAGAACTACGGGGTCGTACGGAATTTGGTGGCTAACCCGCGAACGCCGCTCGATGTCTCACTCGGCCTCATGAAAAACTTGCTGACCGCGGATTTGAAGAATTTGGCCAGCAATAAGGAAGTCTCTGACACCATCCGGAAGCTGGCCACGAAAATGTTCAAACAAAAAATGGATTCAGCCAAGAAATAGTCAATCCCCTCTGGAGAAAAAGGGTCCATGGCAACACCTGTTCACTCCGATCCTATTTTTGATCTGCTGCGGACCGCCCGCACCATCGCCATCGTCGGCCTCTCCGACAATCCGCTGCGTCCCAGTCACGGCGTGGCCGCCTACCTGCAGAGCCAGGGATACCGCATCATTCCTGTCAATCCTGAAATCAAAGCGTCGTTGGGAGAAAAGGCGTATCCGTCTCTACTCGACGTGCCCGAGAAGATCGACATCGTCGACATTTTTCGAAGGCCTGAGTTCGTAGAAGAAGTTGTCGATCAGGCGATCCAGCTGAAAGTTCCCGCCGTCTGGATGCAGGAAGAAATCGTTCACGAAAAAGCCGCACAAAAAGCCCGTGCGGCTGGAATCTTCGTCGTGATGGATCGCTGTATCCTGGTCGAACACCGCGCGCGTTTCCGCTAGTGTAGCGCGGGCGCCCTCATCCGCGGCCGTTCACTGACGCCGCAACATAATCACAGTTGCATCGTCATGCAACCCCGCCCCGTTCGCAAAAGCTCTTACATCTTCCACCAGCATCTCGGGGCACGAACCGCCGCTCAGCACATGGGCCGCCAGCCGCGCAGGTCCGTATTCCTCATCTCTCTGATTTGCAGCTTCAGTAATGCCGTCGCTGTAAAGCACAATCTTGGCTTTGTCTCCCAGCGGAATTGTTGTTTGCGAAAACGACCCAGCCCGAATTCCCAGTGGCAACCCCATCTCCGTCTCGAGAAATCGTGCGCCGGTTGAATCTACCAGCAACGGCGGCAGGTGACCCGCGTTTGCATAGGTGAGCGTGCCCTTCGTCGAATCGAGCACGGCATACACCATGGTCACGAATCTTCCGGAAGGGAAGTCTTCTACCAGAAGCCGGTTCAACTTGGTAAGCACTTCCGACGGAGTGCACGAGGTCTCTGCCAGAGATCGCAGCATCGCGCGGGTCGCCGACATCAGCAACGCCGCCGCAGTTCCTTTTCCTGAAACATCGGCCAGCACCAGCCCCCATCGTCCTTCACCCAGATCGAGAAAGTCATACCAGTCGCCGCCGATCGCACCCGCAGGAATCGACATTCCCGACATTGCGAATCCGGGAATGAAAGGAGAACTCCGCGGCAGCAGTGCTTGCTGAATCGAGCGCGCTTCCTGCGCTTCGCGGTTCATCTTTTCGCGCTCGCTTCGTTCCTGTTTGAAACGCAACGCGTTCTGCACGGCCACCGCGATGTGGCTCGACAAGCCCTGAAGCATCCACAGCTGCTCGGCATCAAATCCGTCAGCTTCGTTGTGCGAAGCCGTAAATACCCCAATCAGCTTTCCATCCACGTGCAGAGGAATCGCAACTTCGCTGCGGATTTGGTCGCCGCACGCGATGTAGTACGGATCCACGCTAACATCCGGCGCGTAGCGCATCTGGCCAGTGGCCGCGACATAACCAACCAGCCCTTCTTTCCCGACTTTAAGCCGGTGGCCTCGCTCATGTACCGGGCAATCCTCCACTCCGGCTAGCACCAGTTCGTTATTCTCCGCTTCGTGCAGATAGACGCTGATGTCGATGCATCCAAACGAGCACGCAATGTCGTTCACGATCTTGTCGACCAGTTGATCCAGGTCAAGAATCGAATTGATCTTATGCGCCGCTTTTTGCAGTTTGAGCAGTTGCTGTACCCGGTCCGGCGCGAGCGCCGCCAACAGATCGTTAGCGGCTTCTACGGTCGCTGCGCTCGTAGTTTCCATCGATTGATCCCTCAATTAGACTTGTAAACCGTTGCAAAAAAGTAGCTTACCACTCCCTATCGGATGATGATCACGGCCTCTAGGACTCTTTTTTCGAAGGGTTCTTGGAACGGGAAGGAGGTTGTTCCTCAAGTGCAGAGCGGCCCGTTCGCAGCCTCTCTATTTCTTGAAGTCGCTCGCGGATGCGCTTCTCGATGCCCTCATTTGTAGGAAAGTAGTACTGCCGCTCACGCAAATTGTCGGGCATGCATTGCATGTCAGCAACTTTTGACTCGAGTTCGTGCGCGTATTTGTAACCCTGTCCGTAGCCAATATTTCTCATCAGCGACGTCGGCGCGTTCCTCAAATGCAACGGGACCGGTTCCGCAGCCGTCCGCTCCACATCAATTTGCACATCGGTATACGCGGTGTAGAGCGCATTCGACTTCGGCGCGACCGACAAATAAACCACCGCCTGCGCCAGCGCAAGGTTCCCCTCCGGCATGCCGATGAAGTCCACCGCATCGCGTGCTGCCATGCACAAGGCGAGCGCATTGGGATCGGCCAGCCCGATGTCCTCCACCGACATCCGTACCACCCGCCGCGCGATGTACAGCGGATCCTCCCCAGCCTCCAGCATGCGCCCCAGCCAGTACAAGGCCGCGTCCGGATCGCTGTTGCGCACAGACTTGTGCAGAGCCGAAATCAGGTTGTAATGCTCTTCGCCCGACTTGTCGTACAACAGGATGCGTTTCTGCAACGCATCGTGCACGATCTCATCCGTAATCTCTGCGCCCGTCTCCTTGCCGGAATTCTGCTTGGCAATCGCGGCCGCGACTTCCAGCACGTTATAAGCGCTGCGCGCATCACCGCTGGAGTAGCTGGCAATCTTCTTCAGGACATCTTCGGAAGCGCTCAGATGCATCTTGCCCAGCCCGCGTTCTTCATCCGCGAGCGCATTCCGCAAGAGCTGCACAATCTGTTCCTCGGTCAACGGCTTGAGCACATACACCCGTGTCCGCGACAGCAATGCTGAATTGATTTCGAAAGAAGGATTCTCGGTAGTTGCCCCGATCAGCCGGATGTTCCCCTTCTCCACATGCGGTAGAAATGCATCCTGCTGCGCCTTGTTGAAACGATGAATCTCATCAATGAAGACAATGGTCCGCGTGCCATATTGCTTGGCACGCTCCGCATCAGCCATGACCTGCTTGATTTCCTTGATGCC
Source organism: uncultured Acidobacteriota bacterium (assembly GCA_963745435.1). Taxonomy (GTDB): domain Bacteria; phylum Acidobacteriota; class Terriglobia; order Terriglobales; family Acidobacteriaceae; genus Gp1-AA133. Next base: position 148,922 of record CAVUXK010000026.1, read on the forward strand.
CGCCAGCACCGCCGAGAACTCAATGAAATCGGCCTTGGTCATGCGCGCGATGATCTTCGCGAGCGTAGTCTTTCCAGTACCGGGCGGCCCCCAGAAAATCAGAGAACCGGGATCATCGCGCTCAATCTGCGTACGCAGCGGCTTACCCGGCCCAACCAGATGTTCCTGCCCAACGTACTCATCGAGCGTGCGCGGACGCATGCGGTCCGCCAGCGGTCGAGTCTCGTCGGCAGGATTGTTACCGCCGGGAATGGTTTGAAACAGGCTCATAAGAACGCAGTCAGCACTTATCATTCGGGAGATAGCATCAGGCACTTAGCTCTTGGCACTTAGCCCCGTGGGAATTGGCACAGTTGCGGGTGCCCCATCCTTGCGCGTTCTGTGCGCAAGGGTGGGATTCCACTGCTGCCAGCGTTGTTGGATTTTCGTGAACCCACAAGCCCAGAGCCCAGAGCCCAGAGCCCAGAGCCCAGAGCCCAGAGCCCAGAGCCCAGAGCCCAGAGCCCAGAGCCTATCCCTTCCCCCGCGCAATCTCATACAACACGATACTGGCCGCCACCCCCGCATTCAGCGACTCCACCTGCTCCGCGTGCGGAATGGCAATCAGTTCATCCGCCTTCGCGATCCAATCCCGTGGTACCCCCGCCCCTTCCCCGCCAATTAAGACAGCAACCGGCCCTGCAAGGTTGGCTTGAGGCAGCGGAACCCCTTTATGCGACGAAGTCGCCACCAGCCGCACACCTTTCTCCCGCAGCTTAGGCAGAACATCCGCTAGCTTCACCCGCAACACTGGCAGCCGGAAGATCGATCCCGCCGATCCCCGCACAACTTTCGAGTTAAACGGACTGACCGTGCCTTCGCCCAAAATCACCCCAGCCGCCCCAAAGGCCTCCGCCGATCGCAAAATCGTTCCCAGATTGCCCGGATCCTGCAGCCCCGCAACGACGACCAACGGGCCTACCGACACTTTCTCCATCAGATCCTCTAGAGAACTCTGCTTGTAGCGCACAAGAGCAGCCACGCCTTGCGGAGTCTCGCTGGGAACCACGCTCGCAAAAAGCTTGTCGGGGAGTACCGCTGTTTCCACGTGGGCGCCAATCTGAGGCAGAAGCCGTTTCGCATGTCCCTCAGCCGACTCGCTGAAAAACACGGCATGAAACCGCAGCCCGCTGCGGATGGCTTCCTCCAGAATGCGCACCCCTTCAATCGCGCAGTCCCCAGCCTCGGTCAACTCGGCTTGCGAAAATGCCCGGCGCATTTCCTTCACCAGGGCATTGTGGCGGCCCTCGACGCGACGCAGGCGATCGTGCGCGGGTTTGCTTGCTCGGGAAGAGGAGTGAGAAGTGCGCATGGTGGGCGTATCTGGCAGCATCATACGCCGTTTGTTCGGCTTGCGACGGTGCTCCGTGGTATGTTAGCTTTCGCCTTCACAACTGGAAAACTGGGGAACGCTGTGCTCGCGGAGATCATCAAGATCCATCACGACAGTCCCGAAGCTTCGCTGGTGAAGTACGCGGCCGAGCAAATCAGGGCGGGTCAAGTACTCGGAATGCCCACCGACACTTTCTATGGCCTCGCCGCCGACCCCCTCAACCTGCGCGCCGTGGAGCGTGTGTACGAGATCAAATCGCGCTCCCGCCACAAGCCGCTGTCCCTGCTGATCGAGAGTGTCGATCAGGCGGAAGATCTGGCTCGCCCTTTACCCAAAGAGTTTTATGACTTGGCACGCCGCTTCTGGCCCGGGCCATTAACCATCATCGTGCGCGCCGCTTCTGGCCTGCCGCTAAAGGTCACGGCGAACACCGGCAACGTCGCCCTGCGCATCCCCTCGGCAAAGATTCCATTAGCGGTGATCCAGGCCGCCGGCATTCCCATCACGGCCACCTCAGCCAACCTGAGCGGCGCTTCGGAATGCACGACCGCCGAACAGGTGCGTGATCAACTGCAGGACCGCATCAATATCATCGTTGACGGCGGCACTTCTCCCCGGGAGGTTGCCTCCACCATCGTCGATCTCAGCAACGCCGACGACCGCTGGCGGGTGATTCGCGAAGGCGCCATTCCCGCCAAGGAGATCTCCACTTTCTTCGCACAGGGATGAAGCTCTCCATCGCCAACCAGCCTTCACGCAGAAATCGACCTCTGTGGACGCTGGCGGCAGTGGCTCTGCTCTTCGCCTTTATCGTGGCAATCACAAGCCTTCGCATAGTCCATGAAGCCGACAAGCAAGAATTGCATCCGGCCGACGCGATCGTGGTCTTTGGCGCAGCAGAGTATGCGGGCAGGCCGTCCCCGGTCCTGCGCGCGCGCCTCGATCACGCCTACGATCTCTACGCGAAACACCTTGCCCCCGTGATCATGACCACCGGAGGAGCGGGCGAAGATCCGCGTTACAGCGAAGGCGGCGTCGGCCATGATTACCTCATGCACCGTGGCGTTCCCGAACGTAACCTCATCGCCGAAACGCTCGGCACCGACACCGCTCATTCGGCCGAACGCCTGGGAGTCATCATGCGCGCGAATGGGATGAAAAGCTGCCTGGCCGTGAGCGATGAGTATCACGTCTTCCGAATCAAGAAACTCCTGGAGCACGAAGGCATGACCGTCTACGTAGCTCCCCGCACCGGCTCCCGCCCGAAAGGCGCATTCCAAAGAATGCTCGCCGTGCTCCGCGAAGCAATGAGTTATCTCGCGTGGAAAGTAAGCTAGAAAAGTTTCAAAATTTCAGGGTTTCAAAGTTTCAAAGAAAAGCGATAAGGATCGTGACGGAGAGGATCGCCAACAGGATTTTCTGCGTCCTCTGCGGCATTTCTCTGCGCCCTGCGTTTTAAGATTTGACGCGGACTTCGTAGTCTGCGCGCACCTCTAAGCGTTGTCACTGTCCCCTAGCCACCGACCAGTGCCCACTGACTACCACCCTAGCTTCTCGCGCAGTTGGGTGATGTGCGCGACGTGATGCCGCCCGTGCCAGGCATAAAGCGCCAGAGACTTCTCCAAATTCATCAACCCGTTGTCCGGGTGGTTGAAAGTCCGCTTCCAGTCTGCGGGTTGCAGCCCGCGCAGCATCAGAATCCAGCGACTATGCAGTGACCGCAAGAACGCCTGCGACAGCTCGATTGGCGCGCTCTTCGCCTCGGGCAATTCCGCCCAGCGGTCTTCCATATACGGCCGGATCGTCGGCTGATCCTCGGTCAACGCGAGCTTAAATCGCACGTACGAGTTCACGTGGCTGTCGGGCATGTGATGCACGAGCTGCCGGACGGTCCATCCTCCGTCGCGGTACGGTGTGTCGAGTTGCTTATCAGAAAGCCCGCGCACCGCTTCTTCCATCCACGCGGGAGTCTGCTCGATGTGGTCCAGAAATTCTGCTTTTTGCTGTTCGGTGAGTGTGCCGTCAAAGGAGAACTTGCCGATGGGAAACCGCGGATCTGCCATGCACGCCTCCTGGCAGGATTAGATCACGCAAGGCCGCAATGGTTGTCAAAAGTTAGGGGAAGGCTCTCACAGCCTTCCCCTGTCTAGTCAGATGGTTGTCGGTTATTGCACGAACACCGATACGTTGGATGTATGCGATGTGGTTCCGTCCGTGCCTGTGACGCTCACAACGTAGCTTCCCGCGGGCGTCCCGTTTCCTCCGCCTCCGCCCCCGCCCGAGCTGCTGCTGCCGCCGCAGCCTACCGCCGCTAGAATCAAAGCAACGGTGATAAGCGTGAGCGTGATCGTCAATCTCCGTCGCTTAGCAGGAATTCCAAACAGCAGGACTCCCGCGAAAACCGCGCCGCTTCCACCGAGCCACAATGGTGCTTCGCTCGGAGCAACTCTTGCGGTCGTCGTGATGCTGACCGTCACCGTCCCGCTTTTAGTCGTGCTATTCAGCGTGATCGGGCCGCCGCTCACCGTGCAGCCGATTTTTGCCGACGTAGGTGCTGCACACGTGAAGTTGATTGTCCCGGCAAAGCCGTTGCGCGCGTCCACCGTAATTGTCGACGATCCCGAGCCACCCGGCGAAGCAATGCCCACGACGTCACCGAACATCGAGAAGTCGGCAGCCGTCGAATTCGCGCTGCTCCAGTTGTTCACCAGTATCGCCGCATCAATCGTTCCCAGTCCGGTGACCTGGTCGTATCCCGGTCCGGCGCTGAAGCCGTACTGAGCCGTGCCCGACGTCGGGCAATCGACCGTCGCGGGATCGCACGGCACGATGTTGTTGCCCGTGGTGATGTCGTGGAACGCACCCACATTGGCCGCTGATAGCGCGTACAGCGCCGGGTTGATGTTGCCCTGCCGCGAAGCAGTCTTCTGATTCAGAATCGCCACGATTCCGGAGAAAGTGGGCGACCCGAAGGACGTTCCGCCAAATACAGCCGGGTGTCCGGTGCTCGAAGGCAGGAAGCCATTATTGGTGCAAGGGAGGACTGGCGGTGATGCCTGCGGATCGTTCACGCAAACCATGAACCCGTCGTGATTTGGGCTAGCGGCCAACGCAATATCAGGTACATCGCGAGCTCCATCATTTGGAACTCCAGCACCAGTCTGCCAGCTCGGCTTCGAAAAAAGTAGGCTCGCTCCGCCGCCGCCAGCGGACAGCAGGTTCTCGAAGATCGTATCGTTCCACGTCGTCTCGCCGATGTAAGACTTGGCCGATCCATTCACTCCGTTGTTTGCTGCATTCCAGAAAGTCGTCGGACTGGCGGTATCGCCGTTAAACTCCGCTCCCCCAACCGACGTCACGTATGGCAATGCACCCGGAATATCCACGCCTAATCCGCCTTGCGCAGGCAACTGCGGAGCACTATCGCAATCTGCCGCCCCAAAATCGCCGCTCGCCGCTGCGATGGTCTGACCCTGCATCGCGGCCTGCTGGGTGTTTTGTTGAACTGATGTCAGAAATCCGGATGGCAGATTCTGCTCGCAATTCCCATAACTCATGCTGAGTATCGGCGCGATATTCTGATCAATCGCATACGAGAAAGCGTCGAAGACACTTGCGTTCGTCGCGTTCCCTACGTACACAAAAATGATCTTGGCGCCTTTCGCGACGCCGTGCGACCACTCCAGGTCGATGCTCGACTCCCCCACATCTCCCGAGACGACGGTTGCTGTGCCACTGCTAGGCACCAGCTGCCGAACAAAGTTACTGGCCGTGCGCGCTGGCAGTCCGGCAGCCGTCCGGAACGCATCCAGGTCCGCATTGTTGACTTCAGATTGACCGGCGACGGCGATCGACTGGCCCGTCCCATCAAAGCCGGCCGTGTATAGCGCCTTCACGTCGTAAATAGTGGTCCAGTCATCCGGACTCATGAAGTGAAGCCCGCCGCTGAAAGTAAAATTCGGCTTGACCGATTCAGCCAACGCCCGGTTCATCCGCGCGCGTGGCTTCGGCCGAAAATTACTCAACCCGTGCACTCCCAGTACCACCTCTCCCAGAGCACTTGGTATAGATGGTTCGACGCTGTTCGCGAAGTGCGCCTCACCCTTCAGATTGAAGCGATGCATCTCTGTTCGAAAAACCGTCTCGATCTGTGACACCGTTCCACTAAACCACACCTGCGTACGCCCACGTGCCGCACGCTTCACGATGAAGCCCTGTGACTGCAGCCACGCCGTCACTTTGCTCAGATCGGCGGCGCTCAAGTCCAAACCGATCCGCATACTGCTCCGGCGTCAGCCACTTGTGGTAGCTCGGCGACTTTGGATTCTGCAAGTCGTCCAGAAACTTTTCCGCCGCCGCATCCTGCGCCGCCGTCCGCTTGAACACCAGGGAAACGCCCTCCAGTCTCGTCGCTCCATCCATGCGCCCCTGGTCGGTCGCCTTCTGCAGCAACGGATGCACGTTGCCGAGCAACTGAACTGTGTCCCGGTCGTCAATCGCCTGCGAAATGCGGCTAGTCGCTTTGGTCTGCGAAAAAACGCTGAGCGCGATGCCCAGCGTCAGAAAAAACACCATTGCTTTCAGAATTGAGCGCACGGGCGACACTCCACTGAACTGCTGTTTGGATTTTGTGGCGTTGCTATCTCGGAATGGATTCATACCAGAACGCGAAGGATGCCTCGCACAGCCTTGTGATCGTTAACGATGGCTTGATTTTATGCTACGAGACGTAACCTTGAAACTCGCCAATAGGACATTACTGTACTAACGGCGTGTCAAAGCAAGGATGCGGACAGGCCCGTCCACTTCACCTTCCAACTTCATCGGAGCCACCACCACCACCGCACCCGCGTCGGGCACGCGTTCGAGGTTGGCAACATTTTCCAGGTGATAAACGCTGTGGGCCAGCGTGTACTCATGCACGGCCAGCGTGCGCGACGATCCCGGGTCTACGCTCAACGTATCAATGCCGAGCGCCAGCGCCTGCCGTCCCTCAACCAGAAACTGTGCTGCATCCCGCGAGTATCCCGGGAAATGCATCACGCCCTTCTTGTCGGTGTTGCGGTAATCCTTGGGCGAGGCCCAACGCACTCCCCATCCCGTCCGCGCCACCACCACGGCTCCGGCCGGAATCTCCCCATGAATCTGCTCCCACTGCGCAATGTCCTCAACCGATACTTCGTAATCTGGATTGCGTTTTGCCTGCGCCGTAACATCCAACACGGTCAGCGGGGCAATCAGTCTTTCCGGTGGAATCTGGTCCACAGTCCACATTCCACGAACCAGCCGGGCGGGCGAATCAATATTCGTGTTGTTCGCGGTCGACGCCGAAACACGTCGCAGCCCATCTCTCTGCACCAGTCCAGCAGTGCGCAGCGGCGCATACTCGTGAATGCTGGGAACTTTCCCCCGTCCCATCGGATGAGTCAGGTCGACAACCCCGGTGAAACTGGTGGCTGGCAAAGCATCCGGCCGCCGCTGCGCGAACAGCAGCAGCGCCAGGGCCAGCGCGTAACCGATCACTAACGTCTTAATCCGCATCGCTTCCTTACTGCCAAGTTCTTGACAGAACCGACAAGCCGCTAATAAAAATGCGTTCCCGCCGACAACCCCGCCCGCATCGTCGATGGCCTTCCGCCACCCGCGAAGCGCCTGAATTTTCGGGAGAGGTACTGTGAAATTGTCGCTTGTCAGGTAACCATTACTCAAGGTACCGACGGACATGACCAACCGGAAGACCCCAGAGCCAAAAGCCTAAAGCCCGGAGTCCACGTCTCTACAACCCCGCCAGGGCCGCTGCCCCTACTGCCGCCACCACGGTGCTGATGAAATTTACGCTGTCGTTCCCCATCCACCCGCGCCGTTCAAACAACGCGCCCAGAAGACTATCCAGCACCGTTCCGAAAAATCCCGCCGCAATCGCGATCCATACCCATGTCCCCGACAACAAACCAGCCCACATCCCGACGAGACTCACCAACCCCGCTGCCACCGCCCCGGCCGCCGTGCCGCCCAACGTAACCCCGCCGTCGGTCCCCGCGGGCACGCGCTCGAGCGTCGTGATCAGCCGCGCCTCGCGGCTCAACGCCTGCCCGCACTCACTCGACACCGTGTCCGCCGCCGCCACCGCTAAAGCCGCAGCCATTCCTAGCAGCATCAGTGGCGCATGCAGTCCCGAGTAGCACAGCGCGGAGGCCGCGGCCATCCCGGTATTGGCCAGAACCTGCGACGCGCTCCGTCCCTCTCTGCGCTCAGCCACTCCCAAGCCCTGCTTTCGCAGTCGCCCAAAGCGCGTAGCGATCCACGTGACACCAAACACCGCCAGCAGCATCCCAAAGGCCCCAGGGCCTACGCTGGCCAGTAGGGCGAAGCAAACCAAGCCTCCCGCCAGAGCACCCGATCGCGATACCCCCCGAACTGCGTGTCCCAGGGCGGCAAATGCCACCGTTATGACCAGAATCAGAGCGAAATGGGGCCACGAGTCCACCCACCACACCGCCGAATTGGTACCTAAGTTCAATGTGTTCAAGTGCATAGCAAGAGAATCAAGTTCTACCATAGCCCGGAGAGGGTGGAATCGAAGTGATAACTACCACCCCTAGGGCCCCCGGCCACCTCATCCCATCCCGTCGTGCTTTTTCTCTCGATTACCCCGCCAAGTTGATGCATCAAAAACTGAAGTCGTGCGCTAAACTTTCGAACGCTGGGCGCGGCTCTGGCGTCTTGTCTGATTTGTTCGGGGAGAACCTATGGCGGCCTCCGTTTGGTCTGGATATCTCACCTTCGGCTTGATCTCAATGCCGGTGCGCCTTTTTTCTGGCGCTCGCAGCAGCGGTATTTCCTTCAACATGCTTCACCGCCCAGATTTGCAGCGCGTAAAGCAGCAATACTATCTGCCCGGCTGAGAACAAGGTCGTCGAGCGCAGCGAAATCGTCAAGGGCTACGAGTTCCGCAAGGACGAGTACATCGTCATCGAGCCCGAAGAAATCAAGAAGATCGAGCCCCAGACCGCCAAGACCATGGAGATTCTCGAATTCGTTCATGCAGACGACGTCGATCCGGTCTATTTCGAGTCTTCCTACTACATGATGCCTGACGAAGCGGGACGGCGTCCGTATGCGCTCCTGACCAAGGCCCTCGAAGAGAGCAATTACGTTGCGATCGCCAAGCTCACCATGCACAACCGCGAATACACGGTCTTCCTGCGACCGCACTCCGGCGGCATGATGCTGCACACCATGTATTACGCCGAAGAAGTCCGCCAGGTCGAAGGCTTCGGCGCTCCCGATGTCGAACTGAAAGAAGCCGAACTAAAAGTAGCGCGTCAGTTGATCGAAGCTCTCGCCGGAGATTGGGATCCGGAGAAATATCACGACTCCTTCCAGGAAAACTTGAAAAAGCTGATCGAGACGAAACTCGAAGGGGGCAAGGTAGTCGAGATCGATCGCCCCAAGAAGCTAGCGCCGGTCGTCGATCTGATGGCAGCCCTGAAGCAAAGCCTCGCCGAAATGGAAGGCAAGAAGAAGCCGGCCGCCACCACAAAGTCCGCCCCCGAAGCCGCGGTCGCAGGAAGCAAACCGCGTCGGGGCCGATAATCCGCACAGCAGCACAAACCTAAGGTGAAACGTGAGCTGCCTGGGCTTACGCGCGAATGTTTTTCGAAATCCCCTCCGATTCGCTTCCGAGCGTAACGAAATCACTCGAGACCCGTTCGATTCGGAACGAGAAGGAAATCATGTCGGGTCCGAACGAGGCCATTCCGAATCAAACCCAAATTCCAATCAAAACCATATTCCATTCAAACCCAAATTCGAAATCAAAACTAAATTCGAATCGAGACTAAATTCGAAATCAGAACTAAATTCGATCGAAACTAGTCTTCGAATTGAAACTAGTTTTCGAATTGAAACTAAATCCCGCATCGCCAGGGCGCCAGCCCCTTTCAGGGGCGAAATAGGATAGCCCAGCGCGTAAGCGCTGGGTAAGCACCAGACACAGAACGAGTCCCGCAGGGACGGCACTCGGCGCAGCGGGCGTGAGCCCGCCAGCTCATCGAGCAGGTACGGAAAAGCAAAAGGCAAGACCTCGTCTGGACAACTCCCAGCCCCGCTCTAACCCTCTTAAACGCTTTCGAGGATGGATTCGTGCCCATGCGGGCAACCTCCTCCACCGGCCCTGCCACTAAACCCCACAGAGGCAAACGCGACCAAAAGCACTGCCGGCTGACAGCTACGAGCCATCAGCCAACTAGCTAGAAACTCCATTTCCCGATTACAATGTTCAATTCTCCTAACGAATGATTACTCACCATGGGGTACCGATGAGTTTGGTGTCGAAGGGCAAGCTGGCTGGTCTTCTCTTCCTGTTCCTGATCTGCATTGCCTGTGGCGATGTATACCGCCCCACCATCATCCCTCAACCGGTTCCGACTCCCGACCCGAAAAACGCCCATTCCACCTTTACCGTCAATCAGAACGGCACATTCAACGCCGGAACCGGCATGCAGGTGAACGTGTCAGGCGACTCGGATGCGGGCGTCACCAAAGTGGCGATCATGCCCGTGCACGCAACCTTGCTTGGGACCCGCGTTTGGGTGGCGAATCAAGGGGCCGACTCGGTCAGCGCGTTCAGCGCCTCCGCGGGCAACAATCCCATCGGTACGTCGGTCGACATCAACCTCGCCCAAGGCGCTGCTCCTGATTTTGTAGAAAGCAGCGAGACTTCGACGATGTACGTCGCCAATTCGGGCAACGGCACGGTGAACGCCATCAATAGCATCACCAACGCCATCACCGATACGATTTCGGTGGGCGCACATCCCATCGCCATGGTCGAAACCCCCAACAACTCCTCGACCACTGGCCTGCTCAAGAAGCTCTATGTGGTGAATCGCGATTCGAGCAACGTCTCCGTGATCAGCAGCGCCGACAAAAGCATCATCGCTACCCTGCCCGTGGGCGCATCGCCCCGCTGGGCGGCCGTGCGCAGTGACGGCGCACGCATCTACGTCCTCAGTCACGACGCTGGAAACATCACAGTCATCAACGGATTGCTCGCGACCGATGCCGTCGTGGGCACCGTCTCGGTCGGAGCAGGCGCAGACTTTCTCTACTACGACAGCCGACGCAACCGCCTCTACGTGCCGAATCCGACCAACGCCACGGTCGGGATCTTTGACGCAAGCACCGACGCCCTCACCCTTCTCGCCACAATTGACCTGAAGGCCGTAATTCCGGGCGGAGGCGCTGCCCCGTGCCCCGCCAGCGGATGCGTCCCGGTCTCTGTAGCGGCGCTGCCCGACGGCACGCGTGCCTACATCGCGAGCTACTATCTCGACTCGACCTCAGCCAATTGCCAGCAGACTTCCTGCGTTCAGGTGCAAGCCACGGTCGTCGATGCGTTGACCAACCAGGTCACCAAGGCAATTCCTCTTCCCGAAGTCTCCGTCTCGCAGGTGGCAAATTGCGCAGCCGCCCGCTTCCGTATCTCCGCCGCCACAGCGATCGACAGTTCGCGCGTCTACGTTTCCAGTTGCGATGGCTCCGCCGTGTGGACCATCAATACTTCCGGCGATAATTTCTTCGCGACCATCCCGGCTCCGGGCAGCGCCTACTCCCCAACCCTGCTCAACATCTCCGCCGCCACGCAGAACGGCACCGATACCACCTACACGTACACGTACGATCCGAACTCCGGCACTCCGATCTTTCTCGGTCTCGTAGTGACCATCACCAGAATGTCGGCGCAGGCGGACAACGGCACGTTCACCGTGACCGGAATCGGCAACGGGACGTTCACCGTCAGCAACCCCGCAGGAACGTCCACCACCGGCGAAGCCGCGACCGGAGTCGGCGAGCCTCCAAGGCAAAATCCAGTCTTCATTCTGACCGGCTCCTAACCTCCGAACGCGGAGGTTCGTATCAGGACATGCCTTCAGAGGCTGCGGAAAAACTCGACTTCGGGCGGGTCTTGGTCGGGCGGGTCTTGGGAGGGGCACGACTTCAGAAGCTGGGGAAAAACTCTGCTTAGGGCAGGTTTTGGGAAGGGCACGAGTTCACTCGTGCCGCTAAGTCCTAAAAATGTGTGCGCGCTTCAGCGCCTGAGGGTTGCGACTTTGAATCTTGGCGACTTTTTCCGCAACCTCTTCAGTCGTGCCCCCACAGGCACTACCCGGAATAGGTTTCGTTGGAGGGCGTGCCTTCAGGAGAGCCGCACAAGACTACCCCGGGACCGGGTTTGTATCAGGGCGCGCCTTCAGGCGCGCCGTACATAGCGTTCCATGACGGTCCCTTCAGGGGCTGACCGCGCGTCGGAACTTTGGGGAGAAACTTATCGCAACGCACAAGCCAGGGCGGCTCGTGTCAGGATTTTCAAGCAAAAGTTTACCGTCCGGCTGAAGCCGCCATGTCCGCATGCCGCTTCCGGTTGTAGCGCAGCGCGATGTTCATGAACACGCTGCCCACCGGCGTCTCGAAGCACATCACCAGCGCCTCGGTATCTTCGCTGCTCTTGATGCCTTCCGCGGATTCGTGCATCACCGGCGGATGCACCCGGAAGTGGAATCCCTGGTCGTTCAGTGCCGTGATCGCATTGCCGATGATCTGGTTTGCCAGTTCGCAGGCGGTCTCTTTCACAAGCAAATCGGATTCGGGCAAATCCGCCCCCGCCATCTTGCCCGCCACGCGCACCGCGGTCTCCGGATCGAGGTCAATGATGATGCGTCCCTCGATATCGCCGGTGACCCAGACCATGGCCGCCACACCCTTGCGGCGATAGGCTTCCTCTTCCATGCTGAGGCTGCCAATGGCCGTGGTGCATTGCAGGCCCTGCGCCAGCACCGCGTCCGCCGAATTGATGAACGGCTGGATCAACTCCATCTTCATCGAGTTAGGCTCCCGCGCCGGCTGCGTTCGCGACCGCGCCGTCTTCGCCCAGCACGTACTTGATCACTTCGTAGAGCACTTCCGGCTTCACCGGCTTCTGCACGAAGTGCCGCGCACCTCGCTGCAGAGCGGCCACGATGTTTTCCTGGTAGCCGACCGACGACACCATCACGATGCGCGCTTCCGGATGCGACTGCACGATCCGTTCCGCCGCCTCGATCCCTTCCATCTGCGGCATGGTGATATCCATGAGCACGATGTCGGGATGGGTCCGGTCATATTCGGTGATGGCGGTCAGGCCATCGCCCGCCTCGCCGGCCAGAGTGCCCACCAAAGGACTCGACCATGCGGGCCAGGTTCTTGCGCGCAAAGACCGAGTCGTCCACGATCAGATAGCGGACCGGCTGCCCGTCCTTGCTGCGTTTTACTGGCGCAAACTGCTCCATAACAACCTCCTGTTGCTTACCTTCGTACCATGCGGCGCTTCCGCCGGCTAGATAACCCTAGTTTTGCCCGGCGCCCGCGGCTTTCCGCTGCGCCGTTCCCTGACTGTCCGTCTCCCCGCCCGGTCTCGGCGCACAGGGCCATCAAAGTGCTTGCCATGGCCTCCAAATCCACGACCCGCGAGGCGTAACCCCGGTCGATCGCAGCCTTGGGCATGCCATACACCACGCAGGACTCTTCGCTCTGCGCGATGGTCATGCCGCCCGGCGGCCTTGACCGTGCCCAAACCTTCGGCGCCGTCGTCGCCCATGCCGGTCATGATGACGCGCGACCGTCTGCGGGCCGAATTCTTCGGCGGCACTGCGGAACAAGCACATCCGCCGAGGGACGATGTCCGCGAATTCGCGGATCGTCGTTCAGCACGGCCACGTTGCCCAGAGGCAGTTTCTTGACCTTCAAGTGCCGGCTGCCCGGACAGATCAGAACCCGGCCCGGCATCAGCAGGTCGCCCGACTGCGCTTCCTTCACGCGCAGTGCGCAGGTCTCATCGAGCCGGCGCGCGAACATCTCCGTGAAGTTTTCCGGCATGTGCTGCACCACCACGATGGTGCCCGGAAAATCCGCCGGCAGCTGCGAGAACACGTATTGCAGCGCGTTGCGGACCGCCGGTCGAAACGCCGATCGCCACAATCTTGGTAGGCGCCTTGGTCGAAGCCATCGGGCGCCTTGCCGTATTGCATGGTGCTGGCCAGCGGTTTCATCGTGACGCTCTTGCTGCTGGCCGCCGCCTTGATCTTCGAAATCAGCTCGGCTGCAATCTCCGGCATGCGCGTCGAAACATCCTGCGGCTTGGCCACGAAGTCGAACGCGCCAAAGCCCAGCGCCTTCAGCGTGATCGATGCGCCTTCCGTGCTGTGCGAACTGACCACGATCACCGGCACCGGATACAACTTGCGCATGACCTGCCTCAGCATGTCGATGCCGTTCATGCCCGGCATCTCCAGATCGAGCGTGACCACCTGCGGCTTCAGTTCTTCGATCTTCTTCAGGCCGAAGTTGCCGTCCATCGCCGTGCCCACCACCTCGATCGAGCTGTCCTTCTCGAGGATCTGCGGAATCAGCTTGCGCATGAGCGCCGAATCATCGACCACCAGTACGCGTACCCGAGGCGCGCTCATGCCTGTCCTCCCGCGCGCCTGGCTGAAACGCGGCTCGGTCGGCGTGCGAAAGCAACAAGCCGGAACTGACCGCTCCGGCTTCGGCCGGCTGCGAGCGCGCAAAATGATCCACCACTGCCGATAAGTTCAGAATCAGTACCACCCGTCCATCACCCAGGATCGAAGCCCCGCTTACCAGATCGGTTGAGACCGCATGGTCGTCCAACGCCTTGATGACCAACTCTTCCTCACCTTCCAGCCCATCCACGATGAGCCCGAACTTCCTCTCCCCCACGCTGATGACCAGCACAAAAAGCTTGGTCGTTCGCCCAGTCCGGCCCGCTCGCCCGCGGCCGTCCCAGCCGCACCAGCGGCAGAACCTGGTTGCGCAGCTGCAGCACTTCGTAGTGGTCGACCTGGTGGACTTCGCCTTCGCGCGTGCGCGCAATTTCGACCACCGCGTTCAGCGGGATCGCGTACAGCCGGTGCTGCACCTGGAACAGCAGCGCCTTGATGATGGCCAGCGTCAGCGGCAGTTTCAGCCGGAAGGTCGTGCCCTGTCCGGGATGCGTCTCGATGTGAACGCGTGCCCTTCAGCCGGTGCAGAACGCTCTGCACAACGTCCATGCCCACGCCGCGCCCGGAGACTTCCGTGACTTCCTCCGCCGTGCTGAATCCGGGACGAAAGATGAAATCGAAAATCTCGGCTTCGTTCAGCCGGGCCGCGTCCTCTTTCGAGTTACAGACCCATGTCGATGGCTTTCGCCCGGATGCGCTGCGCGTCCATGCCGCGCCCGTCGTCGCTGCACTTCCACAATCACCTGGTTGCCCTGGTGATACGCGCTGAGGCGCAGCGTGCCTTGCGCAGACTTGCCGGCCTTCTTCCGCTCTTCGGCCGTTTCCAGCCCGTGGCCGATAGCGTTGCGCACCAGGTGGGTCAACGGTTCGGCGATCGCGTCCAGAATGCTACTTGTCCAGGTCGGTGTCCTGTCCGCTAACCACCAGCTCGACATCTTTGCCGCACTGTCGCGCCACGTCGCGCACCATGCGCGGGAAGCGCCGGAACAGTTGTTCCACCGGCACCATGCGGATCTTCATCACCGAGCGTTGCAGATCGTTGAGAACGCGCGCCTGAAAAGCCATGGCGTCGGCGAATCGTCCGCGCAGCGCGTCTTTCGGATAGGTCTTCGCGAACTCGTTGAGCGCCTGCTGCAGCATCGATTTGCCGATGATCAGCTCGCCCACCAGGTTCAGCACGCTGTCGATACGCTCCGAATCCACCCGCAGGATGTTTTCCGCCAGCGTCGCGTGCGATTGTGGTCCGTGCTCGGCCGTGGCTTCGTGCATTTCGCCCGGTGCTTCCGGCTCGTGAAAGAGGGAAGTCTCCGGAGCAGCTGGTTCTTCGGTATCTACAGCTTTCGAAGTGCGTTTCGTCGTGCGCTTCCGCTGGTTGCGCCACTTCGCCCGGCAGCAGATCGGTCTTGACGCTGGCCACAATGGTCGGAATCTGGCACTTGGCCGACAACCTCCTCTGACGTCTTCGTCGTGGCCACCAGAAATTCCACCTGCTTCGTCGCCGCCGGCGATCCTGCCTCCGGCCGCGCCGCCAGAACTTCGCCCAATGTCGCGAGCGCGTTCTGCACCAGCTGCCGCCCCGCAATCGGCATGGCGCAGTGCGGATCGATCAGCGCCTGCACGTGGTACACGAAATTTCCCGCTTCCTGCGCTTTCTGCACCGCCAGCTTCTCGTACTCGGTCCAGCCCAGTGCCTTGGCGCGCTGACCGCCGCTTTCTTCTTCGCGCCGCGCTTGGTTCCTGGCTCTGCGGCGAGCTTCTTCACCATCTTGCGCAGTGGATCGCGGCAGGGCAGCTTGCCATGCTTGCGATACGCCGTCAGCATGGCAGCGAACAGGTCGGCCGCCGTGAAGGCCACTTCCGCCAAGGTCGCATGTGCGGCCGCCAACTCGAGCGCCAGCGCATCTTCGAGTTCGTGCGCGACTTCGCTCAGTTCGCGGTAACCGCAGGCTGCGGCATCGCCTTTCAGCGTGTGCACGATCCGCCGAAGGCTGCGCACAATCTCCGAATCGCCGGGATGCTTTTCGAGCTTCAGGGCTTCGTCGTTCAGCGCCTGCAGAAGTTCCTGCGCGCTCTCGAAGAAGAGTTCGCGGAGTTCGGCCATGCGCTCGTCAGGCTGGGTCATACGACTTCACCTCGACCCGCTGGTAGGCGGTTCCGCTGTTGCGGTGAACCATCTGGAACTTCTCGGTCAGCCCGAGCAGGCTTTCGGCGTGTCCCACGAACAGGTAGCCGTCCGGATTCAGGCAGCGGTAGAACTTGTTGATCAGCCGCTTCTGCTCGGCCTCGTCGAAGTACATCATGACGTTGCGGCAGAAGATCACGTCGTTGCGCTGCGGCAGGTATTCCGTCTTCAGATTGTGGAAGTCGAAGTGAACCACTTCTCTTCAGCGCCTTCTTGACCGAATAGCGATCGCCCGTCTTGTCGAAATAGCGCAGCCGGTAGTTGTAGTCCACCGACGCCATCTGGTGTTCGTTGTAAGTGCCTTCCTGCCCGGCGCGCAGCACCGAGTAGCTGATGTCGCTGGCCAGGATTTCTACCTTCCACGGCGCGGGAATCAGCGGCTTTGGCGTAGGCGTTTCCACCTGCATCGGATTGCGCATGTAGTAGTACGCCAGCGCATCGGCTACCTGCATCGCCATGGTGTAGGCTTCCTGCCCGGTCGAGCAGCCGGCGCTCCAGAAGCGCAGCGAGAAGTCGCGCCGCTCCTGCTTTTGCCGCAGCAGATCTTCCAGCACGTACTTATGGAACAGGTCCAGCTGCGCGCGGTTGCGGAAGAAGCTGGTTTCGTTGACCGTGAGATTTTCGAGCAACTGCGCCAGCTCGCCCCGTCCGGCGTCGCTGATCAGCAGCCGGTAGTAGCTGTAGAAGGAATCCACGCCGCATTCCTTGAGACGCCGCAGCAGCCGGTCCTGCAGAAAATGCGTGCGGCGCTCGTCGAAGTGCATGCCGCACTCCTGGTACACGAGCGCCTGCAGAAGTTTCAGTTCCGCTTCGGTAAGAACGGGGGCCGGTGCCGCGCCTGAGGTGCCCATGGGATGTCGGTTCAGTTCTGCCTAACGGGCAGCCGCGCCGCGAACCTCCGCCTTGGGAGTGGCTGCTGCCTTGGCCTCGGCCGCAGCTTTCTGTGCCTTGGTGCTGCCGAACTCCAGAAGCTTGCTCGTGTCGAGCAGCATGATTAGTCGCCCCTTGTACTTGCCCAGACCGGTCACGCACCCCATTCCGCCCTCCTGCAAAACGGCCGGAGGCGGCTCAATGTCGGTGGCTGCGATCTTCAGAACTTCGGACGCTGAATCCACGATCAGCCCCGACAATCGTCCGTTGAACTCGACCACCAGGATCCGGTTTCTCCGGTTCGCGGCTGTTTCCTTCACGCCAAATCGCTTGCGCAGATCGATCACCGAGACGATCTTCCCGCGCAGGTTGATGACGCCTTCCATGTATTCCGGAGCGTCCGGCACCGCCGTGATTTCCGGCACGCGCACGATCTCGTGCAGCGCCGTGATGGGCACGCCATAGGTCTCGTTGCCCACCTGGAAGCCGACGATCTGCAACTCGCGGTTGCTGTGCCGCTCTATGCTCATGGCCTAGACCCCTGCGGTCGCTCGGCGCGCGATCTTGCCCGAACTCTTGTCGTTGCTGCGCGCGTGATCCACGTCTCCCGTCCGGCCTGCCACCCGCTCCAGTGCATCGAGCAGTTCGCGCGACATCTTCGACATCTGCTCCGCCGACGCCGCCAGTTCGGTCGAGCCCGACGTACGACTGCTGGATCAGTTCGCGCATGCGCTCCATGGCCTTCACCACGGCCTGAGCGCCGGAGGCCTGCTCTTCCACGGCCGAATTGATTTCGTGCGTGATCTCGTTCAGCCGCGTGGTTGCCCGCGCGATCTGCGAAGATCCGTGCGACTGTTCGTTGGTCGCCGCGCCGATCTCCTGCGCGAACTTGTAGACCTCGGTGACCACATTCGAGATCTTGCGCAACGCGCCGTTCAGTTCTCCGCCCAGTTCCAGCCCTTCGTTGACGATCGACGTGCTCTCGTCCATGTTCTCGACCGCTTTGCGGGCTTCCTTCTGAATGCTCTGGATCAGTTCGGAAATTTCCTTGGTCGACTGCGCCGACTTCTCGGCCAGCTTGCGGACTTCATCCGCCACCACCGCAAAGCCCAGTCCGTGTTCACCGGCGCGCGCTGCTTCGATCGCCGCGTTCAATGCCAGCAGGTTGGTCTGCTCGGCCAGATCGTCGATGACCTCGATGATCTTGCCGATATCGTCTGCCCGCTGTCCGAGCGCATCGATGATCGAGCCCGACGACCGGATGGTGTTGTTGATCTTGTTCAGGCCTTCGGTGGCCTTGTCCATCGTGGTGATGCCGCTGTGGACTTCTTCGCGCGAACGGTTCGAAATGTCGAGCAGCACCTTGGCCGTGTCGGCCACGCGCTGGATCGATGCGACCATCTGGTCGATCGATGCCGACGTCTCGCTCACGCTCGAAGCCTGCGTCTGCGTGCTCTTCACCATGTTCTGCACGTTGACGCTCATTTCGTGCATGGTGCTGGTGACTTCATCAATCGCCGACGATCCCTGCAGGCTGATCTTGGCCGATTCGTCGGAAGCTCCCGCCACCTGGCTCGAAGCGCTCGCTACCTGCGATGCCAGGTCGCGCACGCTGCGCACCAGCCCGCGCAGGCTTTCCACCATCTGCTGGAACGCGTGTCCCAGCGTGTCCTGCTTCGAGCGCGGCTCGACTTCCACCATCAGGTCGCCGTTGGCGATGGCTTCGGAAACCGTGGCCATCTCTTTCAGGTAAGTGACCATGTTGGCGAAAGTTCTCGCCAGTTCACCAATCTCGTCTTGCCGCTGCGTGTCAATTTCAATGTTGTGGTCAAGGTCGCCCGTGTTACCGATTTTGTGCGCCACCGTCATCAGCTTGGAAAGCGGTTCGGTGATCGAACTCGCGGTCCGGTAAGCGATCCCTATGCCGATGCCAAGTGCAAGCAGCGTGCTCACGAGCGAAGCAATGAAGGTCCATTTCGCCGCAGTGTCGTCTGCTGCGTTCCGCTCATCGAGCATCTTCGTGTTCTCTTTGTCGGCGGTGTCCAGAAATTCCGTGGTGTTCTTCACCCATGCGGAAGCGTCCTTCTGCAGGTAGAAAATTTGAAGCTCTGCCACCGTCGCATTGCCGCTGTCCACGTCCTTGCGCTTGTCGACCAGCGGCTGGGAGAATTCCTTGGCCCAGTTTTGCTCGAGCTGTTGCACCTTTTCGAGCGCCGCCTTTTCCTGATCTGACGTTGCCAGTGTTTGGGTCTTTTCCAGCTTGTCGTTCAGCTGCCGGATGCCCTCATTCATCCGGTCTACTTCCCGCGTGTCGCCGCTCAGGAGATAGTTGCTCAGGTAGAGACGGTTTTGCATCATCTGGGACCGCACCGCTTCGGTTGCATCCTTAAGGTCCCGCGAGACCTTTGCCGCCGTCTTCGCGTCGTGCTCCCGGCTGATTGCTCTCCAGTTGACCCCGAACATGACCAGGACCATGAACAGAACGGCCCCAAAGTTCATGTAAAGTCTGTTGCGCAGCGTCATCGCTGTCCCTCCCTAGCGAACCTCGAACCAGCCTGCGTGCCCTTGGCCCGCAGACGCTTTCTCCCCGGCCTACTGCGTGGCAACGTTCGGATCGAACTTGAACTCCACCACGCCTGTCGTCTCTTCCGAAGCGGCATCGAACCGCCACTTCTTCACCGCGTCCACCGCCGCATTCACCAGCAGCGGATGGCCGCCCACGACCTTCGTGCTCTTCACCGATCCGTTCGGCGCTACCACGACCTGAACCTTCACCACGCCCGAAATCGACATCCGCCGCGCCAGTTCCGGATATGTCGGAGACACCTTGGATTTCACCTTGCGCGAGATTTCTTCCTGCTGGGCCTGACCCGGCAGCGGGTACAAAAGACAAACGGCGGCGACGCCTGAAATTACGGCCCCCGCCAGCCAGCGTTGTAGTTGTTGTCGAGACACAAGTCCTCCCGTGCAAAAATCCTACCCCGGGATGTGCAAAGCCCGTGCCAGCTAAATCGTTGGGAACATTACTTTGGTGACCAGCATAAGTCGCTGTGCCAGAAGGGAATGTACCGTTGGTGACCCCTCACTGACTCACCCTGACAAATCAGAAACGTCTCATTTTTCTGCTCCAACCCGCCCAGCTTTCTCAGGGTGAGACTCCGAGACACTACCCAAACGTGGGATTTCACAGGAAGACACCTGCGACCCTTATTCGCTTGACTCAAAATGAGATTGCAGAGTACTTTCCCCTTATATTCAAATAACTTGTGAACATCCGGGAAAGGTCCAGGCGGTGTTTTTCTAACCATGCGCGCGGGAGACACGACGCTCATCCAGGGGCCAAACCCCAGGTCTGACGAGGCTTTTCAGAAGCTGCTCTTGCGCTTTTCCGCCGCCGCCGCGCAAGGCACCGACGTCGCTTCTCTCATCCGCCTCTTCTGCCGTGAGACGCGCGAGTTCTTCCAGGTCAGCGGTGTCTACTTCTGGCAATGCCTCTCGCCCGACGAAATGGTGGGTGCTGAAGCCGACGGCATCCGGGCCGAGAGCTTCCGCGGACTGCGCCTGAGGGCCTCGGAGAGTGCGGTCTCCGGAGAGGCCGTCCGCCGCCGCCGCACCATCTTCGTCAATTTTCTCGACTCCACCCGCTATCCGCGAGCCTTCGAATTTAACGCCCGCTCCATCATGGCCGCCCCCCTGGTCGTATCGAACGAAGTGCTTGGCGCGGTTGCCTTTATCCATGATTCCGATCCTGGCTACTTCAACGAAGATCTGGCCGCCAAGGCGACCATCGTTGCCGGGCAGCTCGGCAGCCTGCTCGAAGCCCGCCGCCTGACCGAGGCCTCCCGCGAGGACCACCGCCGTGCTGAAATCCTGGCCGAAGTCGCCCATGCCCTGCACGGCAATCCCGACGTCGCCGCCGTCATCGAAGCCTTAGCCGATCGCATCCGCGTCCTGCTGCGCGCCCGCCTGGTCTGCGTGTTCATGCGGCAGGATGGACCCTTTGAGTTGCGCGGCGTCGCCGCTGAGACTTCCCAATTGGCCAACTCGGCCCGCGCACGCCACGACCGCACCGCACTCCGTTTCGCCGCCGACGTCGCCGGCCGCGCCGTTTCCGCCGGAGAGCCGATCACGGTATCGATCGACCCAGCCTCCCATTCTCTCGGCGACCTGGTGCCCTCCGGAATGCTCCTGGCCGCTCCCTTCCGCACTTCCCGCACGCAGGGCGCGATCCTCGTCTACCCGCGCGCCGACGGCATTTTCACCAACGATGAAAGATCGCTGGTCTCGGCCGTCGCCGGATTCGGAGCGGTTGCCGTCGCCAACGCCGAGCTCTATTCCACCGCCCGCAACCAGGCTCACGAACTTCACCAGCTTCTGGAGATCTCCACCGAACTTCGCTCCGTCGGCAACCTGGATCGCTTCCTGGAAGCCTTCGTCGTGCGCGCCGCCGACTTCCTGGGCTTCGGACGGTGCTTCATCGGCCTGCTCGAGGAAGGGAAGTTTCGCGTCCGCCTGGGCGCAGAAAAAGGTCAGGCTCGCCACGTCGATCTCACGTTTCCCGATGGCATTGCCACCAAGGCCCTGATCGCGAAAGAAGTTTTCTGGACCGACGATGCCAGCCAGCTTCCCGGCGCCAACGCTAAAGCCATCCTCGAAGTTCGCCATCAAGCAAATCCTGGCCGTGCCTCTGCTCGGCTCCGACGGTGAAGTCATGGGCATGTTTGGCGTGCTCGACCGGCTGGATCTGGCGGGGATCACTGAAGAAGATATTCGCCGTGCCCGCGCTCTCGCCGCGCAGGTATCAGTCGCGCTCGAAGTGATGCGAAACTTGCATTCCTCCGAGCAGCACCGAAAACACGCCGAGGCCTTGATGGGCCTGTCGTTCGAGCTCAGCAGTCTGGTGCACCTGCCCGATTTCAACCGCCGCTTCGTGTATCGTGCCGCCGAGCTTTCCGGCGCAAAGTCAGCAGCGCTCGCGCTCTTCGAAGACTCCGCCCTCGAGCTCCACCGTCCTCTATGACACCTCGCGGCCCGAGCCCTCCGACCGCAGTCTCGAACGTCGCCTCACCCATTCCCTCACCGAATCTCTTGCCCAGCACGCCGAACGCCTCTACTCGGGGCAAGCCGCCGACCTGTTGGGCTCAGCGCTTTCCGCCGCCCTCGGCTGGAAAGATTGCACCATCCTTCGCCTCACCGGCGCCGGGGACGAAGTCGGTCGGCGTCCTGTGCCTTGCGGATCGAGGCAAGGCGCTGCCCCCAGCCGACGAGCAAC
This sequence comes from uncultured Acidobacteriota bacterium, assembly GCA_963745435.1. Classification (GTDB taxonomy): domain Bacteria; phylum Acidobacteriota; class Terriglobia; order Terriglobales; family Acidobacteriaceae; genus Gp1-AA133. The sequence goes on from CAVUXK010000026.1 coordinate 171,181, forward strand.
TCCTGCACGCCATCGCCAGCCACGCCTCGGTTGCCCTCGAAAATGCGCGCCTGTTCACGCGCATGGACAAAGCCAACCGCCACTGGATGGAGATTTTCGACGCCATCACCGACTACATCGTCGTGCATGACGGGGCCCAGCAAGTTCTGCGGGTGAACCGCTCACTCGCGGAATTCATCGGCGTGCCGCCCAGCGAATTGATCGGCGTCAACATGCGCGCCCTTGTCTCCCTCGCCAGCGATGCGCCTGCGCCCGGTTGCCCCTTCTGCCGCAACGCCATGGACGGCCCCGACGAATACGTCCATCAGGTCCTCGAGCGCATGTACCTGGTCTCGACTTCGCGCATTCACGCCTCCGCCGGAGAAGGTCAGCACACTATTCATGTTCTGAAGGACATCACGGATCGCCGCGAAGCCGAGCGCCGTTACCGTGAACTCTTCGACAATATTCAGGAAGGCCTCTTCTTCGCCGTCCCCGACGGACACTTCATTGAAGTCAACGACGCACTGGTCCGCATGCTGGGCTACGCCGACCGCGAAGAACTCCTCAAAATCGATATCCCGACCCAGCTCTACACTTCACCCGAACGCCTGCGGCACCTGAATCAGGTCATGCAGCAGCACGGCGTGCTGCGCAATCACGAGGAAGTTCTCCGCCGCAAAGACGGAGGCGCCATCCACGTCCTGATCAACGCCTTCGCCGTTCCCGACGCTCACGGACAGGTGCTCCAATACCGTGGCCTTATGCTCGACATCACCGGACTCAAGACTTACCAGTCTGAACTGCAGCGCGCCCGCGACTTCTCCGAGAAGATTCTGAACAACACCCAGAGCCTGATCCTGGTGGTCGACACGGCCGGGCTGATCAGCTACGCCAACCGCCGCTGGTACGAAGCCGGCTACGAGCACAGCCAACTCATTGGCCGTCCGCTCGCCGATCTCGTCTCGCCGCCCCGCCGTCCTGTGCTCGCCGATGCCCTCAATTCCACGCTCTCCGGCCACCCGGTCGATAACCTCGATCTGCAAGTCCTGCGCGGCGACGGCCGGGTCGGCCAGTTCTCCGTGAACCTCAGCCCCATGCGCGACGAGCAGGGCATCGTCACCAGCATCGTGGTCGTGATGACCGACATCACCGACTCCGCCATGCTGCAGTCGAAACTCATTCACGCCGAAAAGATGGCCGCTGTCGGTCAACTCGTCTCCGGCGTCGCCCACGAAGTCAACAATCCGCTGACCGCCATCCTCGGCTTCGCCGACCTGCTCATCGAGAACGCGGAGACTGCCCGAGGCTGCCCGCAAAGACCTGCGCGTCATCCTGCAGGAAGCGCAACGCACCAAGCAGATCGTGCAGAACCTGCTCAGCTTCGCGCGCCAGATGCCACCGCAGCGCAAGCCCGTCCAGCTCAACGGAATTTTGCGCCGCACCATCCAGCTGCGCGCCTACGACTTCAACAGCCACGGCGTCGAGATCGTCGAGCACCTCGATGAAAGCCTGCCCCAGGTGGTGGGAGATTCCCACCAGCTGCAGCAGGTTTTTCTTAACATCATGAACAACGCCTACGACGCGGTGCGGGAGACTGGTCGCCCCGCGCGCATCGAAATCATGACCGCCAGCCTCGGCAACCATGTCGAGGTGTCGTTCCGCGACAACGGTCATGGCATCACTCACCCCGATCGCATCTTCGATCCATTCTTCACCACCAAAGAAGTGGGGAAGGGAACTGGCCTGGGCCTGAGCATCTGCTACGGCATCGTGCGCGAACATGGCGGCGAAATCCTGTGCCACAACAATTCTGGAACCCAGGGCGCGACGTTCATCGTTCGCTTGCCCGGCCTTTCTGAGTCGGCCTCCAAAGGTGTGGCCGCGGGAGTTCTACAACGATGAGTCTGCCAGCAATGAAGCCTGAACCCTTGCCCATCCTTCTTATCGAAGACGAGCCGGCCGTCATGGCTTACGTCTCGGCCACGCTCGAGCGCAGCGGCTATCAGGTCGTCAGCGCAAAGTCGGGCGCGGAGGGCTTGCAAATGCTTGAGTCGGGAGAATTCCTCGGAGTCGTCTCCGACATGGTGACGCCCGGGGGCGTCAATGGTGCCGATGTGCACGCCTGGATCGCGACTCATCGGCCCGAACTAGCCTCGAGGCTCGTCTTCATCACCGGCGACATCGCCAACGAGCAAACCGTCGAAACGCTGCGCCGCACGGGCGCTCCCTGCGTGGAGAAGCCCTTTCGCGTCCAGCAATTTATCTCGGTCGTAGAAAAGACCATGGGGAAAGCGCTGTGAGTGAAGACCTTCGGATCCGGTTGTTGATTGTCGATGACGAGCAAAGCATTCGCCGCTTGTGCGTCACCGTGGGAGAGGCCCTGGGATTTGTCTGTCTGGAGGCGGCCAGTGGCGAAACCGCTCTCGCCCTGCTCGAAGAGCAACCCGCCCACATGATCCTCACCGATATGGTCATGCCGCACATGTCGGGCCTGGAGTTTCTGGAGAAAGTGAAGAAGCTGTTGCCGCGCACGGAAATCGCCGTCATGACCGGCCACGGCTCGGTCGAAACCGCCGTCCAGGCCATGAAGCTCGGCGCCTACGACTACATCGCGAAGCCCTTCTCCCCGCTGGAAGAATTGCGCCTGTTCCTCCGCCGCATGGCCGAAAAAGTCCGTCTCGTCGAAGAAAACCAGTTCCTGCGCGATCGCATGGACACCGAGACCCAGCTGCACGGCATCGTCGGCTCCTCTGCGAAGATTCAGGACGTTCTGCGCATGGTCTCGCGTCTGAAAGACACGCGCACACCCGTGCTCATCACCGGCGAGAGCGGCACTGGAAAAGAACTGGTCGCCCGCGCCATCCACTTCCGCGGGTCATTCGCGAACCGCCCCTTCGTCGCCGTCGATTGCGGCTCGCTGGTTCCCACGCTCATCGAAAGCGAACTCTTCGGCTACGAAAAAGGCGCCTTTACCGGAGCCCTGAAGGCGAGAACCGGCCTGTTCCAGTCCGCTGACGGCGGCACCATCTTCCTCGACGAAATCGGCGAACTCCCGCTCGAGATGCAAGCCAAGCTCCTGCGCGTCCTGCAGGAGAAAGAAGTCCGCCCCGTCGGCAGCAACCAGCGCACCCGCGTCGACGTGCGCGTCATCGCCGCCACCAATCGCGATCTCGAACAGGAATATCGCGCCGGCACTTTCCGCAAAGACCTCTACTTCCGCTTGAACGTTGTCACCGTCCATGTTCCAGCGCTCCGCGAGCGCCGCTCCGACATCCCGATGCTCGCCCACTGGTTCCTCGAGCGTTGCGTCCCCGGACGCAGCGTCCAGGTCACCAACGCGGCCATGAAATCCCTGCTCCAATACGACTGGCCAGGCAATGTGCGCGAACTGGAAAATTGCGTCGAGCGCGCTGTCGCCCTCGGCAACCAGCAGACCCTCGACGTCGACGACCTGCCCCCGGCAATCGCCTCCACTTCTCAGCCGCAGGAACGCGACACCGGCGGCCCCGGCCCCGGCCTCTCCACCACCGACCTCGAAGACATCGAGCGCACCACCATCGAGCGCGTCTTCGAACAAGTAAAAGGAGACAAAGCGCTAGCCGGAAAAATGCTCGGCATCAGCCGCGCCACGCTCTATCGCAAACTAAAGCGCTACAACATCGGCGCCCGCCAGCACGCCATCTCAAGCCAAGCCCTTCAGTAAGAAGTGAACGAACTGAACGATGGAGCGACGGGCGTCCCCGCCCGTCGTGCGGACGGAATCCCTGCTTCCGGGGAAAAAATCCATCGATAACAGCGGTCCAATCTTAGAAAATTGTGAGACAGCAGTCTCATCCTGAGACAAGATCGCTGATCTGGACCTCCATCCCTTCATCGGCCCCCACTCCCTCAATCTTCTTTTCAGCCACTTACGTCCGAGTACTTCCGGTTTTTGCTTTGGTTTTCCCCGTGCATATACAGAGGCCGTAGCAAGCGGACCCGATAGGCTCCCATAAGAACTCTTTCAAACCGGGAAGAGGGGAGCCCGTGACCGCCCTTCGAGGTTGACCTTGGGAAAACGAGCCCATGTCGTCGATTCTTCCACGCTCTTTGTCGTGGTGGCGCGCCTGGCCCGATTCGCTGCATCACAGTCCTCCCCTTCGATTTCATTTGCACCCAACCTCCCCCAACTGACCGGACTTCAAAATCATGACTGACCTCAGCCAACTCACTGCCGAGTGGAACGCCGCTCGCATCCTCTATCCGACTTACTCCGCGCTGGCGCGTGAGTTTGTCATCGACCTCACTCCGTGCAACGACCTCGAAACCAGCGTCGACCAGCCGCCCCAGGAGTCTGTCGAGCAGGCCCGGCAGTGGCTGGATGATATGGATGAGCGCATCCAGATTCACCAGCTCCGCCAGTTCCTGCAGACTACGACGCTCGTCACCCCGCAACTGTTGCAGACCATGCTGCTGCACCACCTGCACAAAGACGAGAAGTCGCCTTCGGATCGCGACAAGATCGATTTCCTGATCGTCCAGCTGTTCTCCCTGGCTGCACCGTCGCGCCTGGAAGACAGCTCGGTCACGATCGCGTACGTTGCCAAGACTTTGCAAACCGTGATGGGTCCGGTCGATACCACCATCCCGGTCTGGCTGCAGCCCATCGAGAACGTTCTGCAATCGGCGCAGAAGGCACGCACCCTCAACGAACTTCTGCACAGCGGAATTCTCGAGCAGGGCCGTAAGTTCAAGGTGCAAAGCGGCGAGAACTATTTTCTCCCGGTCGCGATGATCGCCTTTGCCCGCTTCAGCTTTCTGATGCGTCGCGTGTTTTTCCGCCTCATGCATCAGGACCTGAATGCCATTTTCGACGGCCTGCGCGAACTCGAGCAGCAGGGCGTTACCACTATCGACTGCCGCCGCGCCCAGTTTTCCGCCGAGGAACCGATCCTCCGCCTGCGCATGATCTGTCAGTCGTGGAAAGTGATGTTCCAGGCCGAATACTCCTCTGGACAGCCCTTGCGCATGCTGGTCGATCTGCGCGCCGCCATCGACGACGCTCTCGGACGAGGCACCCGCTCTCCCGCCAAGGCCAAGCCCGCCGCGGCCCCGGCAAAAAAGGCGGTCGCTGCGTCCGCCGCCGCAGGCGCCACGAAGGCGCCGCCCGCGAAATTCAAAGTGCCTGCCGACGCGACTCCTGAATTCGAGGTTTCCGGTGGCGCCGATGAGTGGAATCCCAACGGGGACAACGGAAACTGAGCTAGAGCCGAGAGATGCTTACCGTGAACCAGCGAAAGATTGTCCTCCTTTCCGACGACGCCAGTTTTTCCTCGCAGCTTTGCGAGCGCTGGCAGAACGAGCGCGTGGTTCCCGCGTTCACCGTGCTGCCGGGCGAAGGCGCTCGCGCGCTCACTCCTGAAAACATGGATCTCGCCGTCATCGACCTTCCCCGCGTGGACGCGCATCGCGCCTCGCGCCGTATCTGCGACCTCAGCGGCAAGCCCGTCCTTTTGGTCTGCGGGGATTCCGAGACCATGCAGTCGGTGCGTCGGGAAGCGCCCCGCGCGCTGGTCGTCATGCGCAGCGGCAACTGGCCCGACTTTGTAGTGGTGCTGGCGCACGAAGCTCTGCGCCGCGTGGACGCCATGTATCGTGCCGACCACGCCGAACAGGTCAGCGCGCTGCTGAAATGTCACGCCACTCTCGGCCAGTATGTGATCGAGATGCGGCATTCCTTGAACAACGCCCTCACCTCCGTGCTGGGCAACTCGGAATTGCTCCTGCTCGAACCGGGAGCGTTCTCGGCCGGAGTACGTTCGCAGATCGATACGATTCGCAACATGGCGCTGCGCATGCACGAAGTCCTGCAGCGCTTCTCGTCGCTCGAAAAAGAACTGAAGTTCGTTGAACAACAGGTAGTCAAGGAGCAGCAGCGAAAACCGCAAGCGGCAGCGGCCGGCTCGTAAGCCAGCCTCGTCGAGTCAGAACTGGAATCGCGGCCACTACGCCCTCCCTCAAGCCGCGCTTCCGGCAGGAACAGCGGAGACGTTTTCCGGCAACGCGTAACGAGCAACTTAAATGAACACCGGCTTTCAACTCGGACGATCGAATCGCGGACCTAAGAGTCCGGTGAACTTCGTTCTCGATCACGAGTTGTCGGAACTGCGCCTGCTCCTGGAGCGTCGATCCGGAGTTCTGCTGAACAGTCCGCAGGAAGTGCTCGTCTCCAAGGTAGCCGACTACCTCGAAGCCCGGCGTTTCACTTCGATCGCCGATCTCATGGGACGCTTGCAATCGTCCGATACCGAGTGCGAACGCCTGCTCGAGCAGTTGCTCGACGGAGAAACCGGTTTCTTCCGCCACCCGGCGGCGTTTGCAGCACTCGAGAAGGAAGTGCTTCCCACCCTGCGTGCCCGCAAGGGTAACGAGAGCGGACAGAGTCTTCGCATCCTGAGCGCGGGATGTTCCACGGGAGAAGAGGCCTACTCGATCGGCCTCACCGTATGCAACGACGTCAACGAATATGGCGGAGCTTGGACGATTCACATCCTGGCTTGCGACATCCGCCAAAGCGCGCTGACCTTCGCCGAGCGCGGCCTCTATTCCCAGAGGGAACTGGCCTCGCTCCCACCGGCGCTTCTGCAAAACTACTTTGCCAGGGTCGATCAGCATTTCCTCGCGAAGCCTCGTCTCCGCAACCTCATCACGTTTACGCAGATGAACCTGGCCCGCCCGGCATACCTCGGCCGCTTCGATTGCATCTTCTGTATGGACGTCTTCCCCCAATTCTCCACCGCGCAACGAATCGCGTTAGCCCAGCGCCTGCACCTTTATCTCGAGCCCGGAGGCTACCTCGTGCTCGGCGACGGCGAAAAACTTCCGGCAGCCGACCTACCCTTCCAAGCCGAAACCCGCAAAGGCTGCACCCTCTACCGAAAGCCCCTGGCCACCGCCGCGAGAGCAGGAAGACTCTAGCCGCTAGTTTTCAGTCACCAGTCCCAGTCACTAGTCTTCAGCAATTCTCGAGTGGACAGTCGTCATTGGCCAGACCCCTCGTCGTGGATCGTTTCGTCCCCAACTCCCCAATGACCTGACGCCCAAGACCCAACACCCAAGACCCGGACCTGTCACCTGTGACCCGTGACCTGCCACCTGTGACCTGCCCCCGCTCTTCCCATTTTCGGAATGTTCCCAGACTTTCAACTCTACTTGTGCCCGCCGTCACAGAAGAGCTGCAAAACCAAGAGCATTCTGGAATGGCAAATCTTCACTACGCGAGGTCACTCGCGCCCCCCGTGGTGAAGATTGCAAGTCGAAACCTGGATGCCTCGAGCGTCGGTTTCGCGCGCTTCATGCAACTTTGGAATTCATTCCCCAATCGGGGCGGAGGCAAGTCTGATGCGGCATTCTTCGAAATACGTGCTGACCCTGCTGGTGGTGTTCGCGCTGGCGCTGGTTGGCACTCTCAATGCTCAAACTACGAAAGGGACCATCGCCGGCGTAGTCACGGACGCGCAAGGCCTGGTGGTCTCCGGCGCAACGGTGACCGCATCGGCCGCCGACGGGGGACGCCGACGGCGGCGATGTCCGTTCAACCACGACCGGATCGAACGGCGAGTACCGGATCGAAGCCCTCAACCTGGGCAAATACACGGTCACAGTAAAAGCAAAAAGTTTCGCGGAAACGATCGTGCGCGAGGTCGTGGTCAACGCCTCGGTCATCACTTCGACCAACGTGGAACTGAAAATCACGGGCGGCGTCGAGACGGTAACGGTCGAAGCGGGAGCCGAGACCATCCAAACCGAATCCGGGGAATTGTCCAAGACGATCCCGCAGGTCGACGTGAAGGACCTGCCGTACTCGAGCCTGAATCCTTACCAGTTGGCCGTAAGTCTTCCCGGGGTTGCTACCGTCGCCGTCGCGCGATGACATGACCAATGGGCAGTCGTTTCTCGGTGAACGGTCTCCGGCCGCGAGCGAACAACTTTCTGATCGACGGCTTCGACAACAACGACAACGGGATCACTGGACAGGCTTTCCAGCCTAACAACATCGAGTCGGTGCAGGAAGTCACTGTTCTTACAAATGCTTATGCCGCGGAATATGGCCGCGGCGGTGGTTCGGTGTCGAACCTCACTTTCCGCAATGGCACCAACACATTTCATGGTGCGGCTTGGGAGCAGTACAGGGGCTCAGACTCTGAATGCCGTCTCTGCGGAGGAGCGACTGAGCGGGTTGACCCGTCCGGCGCCAGTTCGTGAACAACATCTTTGGCTTCCGTGTCGGCGGCCCGGTTAAAAAGAGCAAGTTGTTCTTCTTCGGCACGATGCAATGGAACAGATTTCTTGGAGCGCAGTCGTACTGCATCGCTGCTTACCCTTCCCACCGAGGCGAGGCTATCAGACCCTGCAAGGCGATCGGGTCCAATGCCAACGTCGATCTGTTGCTGAGTGCTCTGGGCAATCTCAGGGCGCCAACATCCGTCGGCTCCGTGGACATCTGGTACACGCACTAAGTGCCCGGCTCCCTGTTCCGTGGAGTACGGTTATTATCAGCGCAGCGATACTGGATAAGAGTCTCAGCCGCGAATGGACGGTTCGGGCTGACTATGCTGGTACCAACGACAGTATCCTCGTGCGCTATACCGATAGCTACGAGTCCTCACGCCCGATTTGTTCGCCAATCAGTGCGATCTCTGCCTTACGCCGACACCTAGCAGGGCGGCCCGGCGCGTATGTTGGGCGCAATGTGGGCGCACACCTTCAGCCCAACTCTGCTCAACGAATTGCGTTTTTCTGCGCAGCAGATTGACTTCACTTTCGCCCCCACCGCCGCTACCGAAGCCAATCCCATGGCCCACCTGCCCACGATCACCCTCGACGACACGATGTACAACGTCTACTGGGGCGGGTTTTCAGGCGGCACTTTCCCGCAAGGCCGCGGCCACAAAACTTTCCAATTCCAGGATGCGGTTTCCTGGACCAGGGGAACACACACCGTCAAGATCGGAGCTCGACCTCGCCATCCTTCTCGATCAAGGACCAAATTCCCTTTCAACTCCGACGGAACCATGGTGGTTAGCGGTGGCGGTGACTGCTCGGCCATGGGATTGGGAGTCGAGGGCGACGATAGTGTACTGACCTGGCCAATTACCTCGACGGCTTCTTCGGATCCGGGCGGAAGCATTTCGAAACAGTTCGGCAATCCACGGATAGCGTTCCCACCAACCAACAGGCTTACTATTTTCAGGACAGTTGGAAGTTCCGACCAAACCTTACCTTGGATTACGGTGTGCGTTACGAGTACCAGCCACCGGATGCCAGCAACGTGCTGCCGTATCCCGTCTTGAATCGCCCGACATTGCGACCGCAGTCTTATCCGATCGCGCATGAAGTGAAGTCGGACCGCAACAACTTTGGGCCGCGTTTCGGCTTTGCTTACACGCCACGATTCTGGAGGAGCTTCTTCGGCGAGAACAAGACTGTTATCCGTGGCGGTTGGGGCATGTTCTACGATGCCTTCTTCACCAACATCAGCAACAACACGGCTGGCTACTTCTCCCGAATGCCATGGGTGGAAGCAAGTGGCGGCGGCACCGGCCGCGGGTCTGGCGAATCCCATCGGGGCGATTCCATGCCATCACTGCCTGAAGCTGAATCCTCTGCAACTTGGCGACGAGCGTGGCCAGCAACCTCTCGCAATCCCGCTGACTCACCAGTGGAATCTCAACGTGCAGCGTGAACTTCCCGCCAGCCTCAAGGTGGAAGTTGCTTACGTCGGAACTCGTGGAGAGCATCTCTGGGTCAATGAGCAATGGAATCCCAGAGTATTAAGAACTGTGGGCGTCCTGAACGACCGCTTAGTTCCAGAGCCGTGGCTCGTGCTGATTCGTGGCAATCGTGGCGGACTCCATCTATCACGGTCTGCAGACTTCGGTGACTCGCCAGGTCGGCAACTTCTGCCGTTCGTGGCAGCTACACCTAGTCGAGGGCGATCGATAACGGATCGGACGTGTTACGACCAGTCGGGGGGACCAACCGCTGGCAGAACGTACTGATCCTCGTAGCGATCGCGGTCCATCAGCATTCAATCGTACGCACCGCGCTGTCATCAGCTACACCTATGAGGTTCCCATTCAAGGACAACGGTGTTTTTAATACTTCTCGGACGGTTGGTTGACGTCAGGCGTCGTCTCGTTCCAGTCGGAACGTTCCCGAAACCATCTACCCGGGGGCTACGACCAGAATGGCGATGGCGAGCCCAACAACGATCGTCCGAATTGGGGCAATCCCAAGGCTCCTCTCAATTACAGTGCCGACTGCAATGCCTGGGCTCGGATGCATCACTGGAATTGGCTATGACGACGGTAGCGGTCAATCTAGTGGACTGGAATGCGGCGCTCCTGGAACCGCTTCAGTCATTTCCGCTACATCATGTGTCCAATGACAGCGGAATCTAACGGCAACGTATCGCGCAATACCTTCACTATCCCGGGCGTCAGGACTGGAATCTCTCGCTCGGAAAGCGCTTCAGATGCCGTACCGGGAAGGCCACCTGCTGGAATTTCGCATGGACCTGTTCAATGCGTTCAATCACGCCAACCTGGGTGTGAACAACCTGAACGGCGACATCGACAGCGCCAACTTCCTCAATATGCCGACTCACCGAGTCCGGTGGCCGCACCGTGTCGCTGTGGGCCAAGTACTCCTTCTAACTCACCCTGCATGCAAGCAAAGAGGGGAGCCGCAAGGCTCCCCTCTTTTTCTCTGCAAGATTTCAGCATTTGGTGTTAGCGCTGAGCTGGCAAGAGCCAGCCACCCGACAAAGCCAGAAGCCGCCAGCTACCAGCCACCACTCAATGTGGCCCCCCAACAAATCCCTGTCCCTGTCCAACGTATCCGCCAGAAGAGGGAACCGACGCCTGCCGACGCCCCCGCAGGCGATCCACGTTCCTGCCGCGACGCAAGAATCTCCAGATTCTGCCTCGCCTCCGGCAATCCATGCTCCGCCGCTCTCCGATACCATTTCGCCGCATCCCCATAGTTCTGCCGAACGCCCTGGCCATGCTCATAGGCGTAAGCGATTTCATTTTCCGCCGCCGCCGATCCGTGCTCCGCCGCTTTCCGCAACCAGCGCAGCCCTTCTTCCAGATTCTGCGAAACGACCTTGCCTTCGAAATACAGCAAGCCCAACTTGTATTCCGCGGGAGCATATTTCTGAGCAACTGCCTTCAGATACCACGACACTGCTGTGCTTCCATCCAAGGGAACGCCCCGCCCCGTCGAGTACATAAACGCCAGATTCGCCTGCGCTGGCACATACCCCTTTTCCGCTGCCCGCCGATACCAGCGCACCGCGTCTTCATCATCCGCCTGCGTGCCCCGTCCCGCAGCCTTCATGAACCCGACGTTATTTTGCGCCGGCAGATAACCGTCCCCGGCCGCGCGCGAGTACCAGCGCAGAGCCTCGGCGTCGTCCTGCGCCACGCCGAACCCGCGCAGATACATCCCACCGAGATTATTCTGCGCAGCCGCGCTTCCCGCATCGGCCGCCCGCCGATACCACTTCACGGCCGCAGCATAATCCTGCGGCGTGCCCTCGCCGGTTTCCAGCGCGACGGCCGCTTTAAACTGCGCAGTCGGATCGCCGTCTTCGGCGAGCGTAAGAACTTGTTCGAAATGATTAGTGCGCTTGGGCGCGTGTTGGAACACGACGTCGACCTTACACCTGGCGGACGCCGAGCCCGCGACCCCGCACAACAGACATACCAGTAGATGTGAAGCCCCGAACTTTCGCATGGGCACCCCGACCACTGCGAAACGTTCCGCAATTGCGCGACAATACCGCAGCGCACGGTCGCGGTCAAAGAAAAATGTGCACTAGGTCCTTCCGACTCACTCTTGTCAGTTGAAAAGCGCCACACCAACAAAAGCCAGACAAATGTTTCAGCTCGAAAGGTCTTGTATTCATACCGACGGTGCCCCAGGTTCGCGTCCGTCCTTTGGACGCTAACCTGGGGAATTCCGAAACAACGCCCAGTTCCAACTTTCCCCATCGCAACCAGTGGCTGTATCCTTAAAGGAAAGCAGGGGGGGCGAACATGCACATCCGAGATTTCTGGAAGCACCTCAAAACGCCGGAGCTTCGCCTGGCCTGGATCATCGCCATGGCCGCCGACGCCGTCCAGATCGCCGTCATGCCCATGTTCGTTGCCGGCGGCGTTTCGCCAGCCGACACCGTCCTCGACGTGGTCGTCGCCGCGCTCCTGATCCGCTTGCTTGGCTGGCATTGGGCCTTCCTGCCAACATTCGCCGCCGAACTCCTGCCCGCGTTTGATCTTTTCCCGACCTGGACGGCCGCCGTCTTCTTCGTAACCCGTCGCGAAGTCATCAGCGGCGAGCCCGAAATTCTTCCGCCCGGCCCCGCCCCAGCGGCTCGGCACTGACGTTTCGCCGAATCCCGCGACGCCGGTTGACGAAGATCCTGAGCGTGCGTCCACTGAGTTCCTTTGGCCTGGGTTGCCCCTAAGCCCGCGGGTGCCCCATCCTAGCGCGTTCTTTGCGCTAGGGTGGGATTCCACGCATGTCCGCATCGTGGGATTCTCGCTACCTGTTGAACTGATCCGGATGGTAGTCTTCCCGTGGCTTGAGAATCGGATCTCTGTCGGTCAAGCCTTCAACCGTTCCCATGCCTCCGTCACCCATAGTCAACATCTCTGACTTCCGCCCGCTGGCCCAGCGCCGTCTCCCGAAAGCCGTCTTCGACTACCTCGACGGCGGCGCCGACGCCGAAATCACTCTGCGCGAAAACTGCCGTGCTTTCGACGACATCACATTCCGCCCGCGCTGCGCCGTCGCCTTTGCTGACTGCGGATTGAAAACGTCGGTCCTCGGACACGAACTTTCATTCCCCGCGATGCTCGCGCCCATTGGCTACAGTCGCCTCATGCATCCGGACGGGGAAGTCGCCGCTGCCAGCGCCGCCGGCAAAGCCGGCACCGCGTACATCCTCTCCACCATCTCCGGCCACCCGATGGAGAAGGTCAAAGCAGCCACTACTGGCCCTGCGTTCTACCAGCTCTATTTGCTCGGCGGCAGGCCCGCGGCCGAAGCGGGCATCGACCGCGCGCGTACTGCCGGCTTCTCCGCCTTGGTAGTCACCATCGACACGCCTGTCGCGGGCCTGCGCGAACGTGACCTGCGCAACGGCATCAAGGAATTGCTCGGCCTCAATCCTGTCGCGATGGTCCCATTCCTTCCCAACATCCTCGCCCACCCGCGCTGGCTCGCACAGTTTCTGCTCGATGGCGGAGTGCCCACCCTCGCCAACGTGGTCGTTCCAGGCAAACGCCCCATGCAGATGCTCGACGTCGGAACCGCGCTAGCCGCCGCCGCCGTCACTTGGAATGATCTAGGCTGGATTCGCGAGCACTGGCGCGGCCCGATCGTAGTGAAAGGCGTGCTAACAGCAGAAGATGCAAAGCGCGCAGTCGACGAGGGCGCCGCCGCCGTCAGCGTCTCGAACCACGGAGGCCGCCAGCTCGACGGTGTGCGCCCCTCGATCCGCGCCCTGCCGGAAGTCGTCGCCGCAGTGAAGGGCCAGGCCGAAGTCTGGATGGACGGCGGTATCCGCCGCGGCTCCGACATCGTGAAAGCCCTTTGCCTGGGAGCCCGCGCCGTCCTCTGCGGACGAGCCTACGCCTACGCCCTCTCTGCCGCCGGCGAACAAGGCGTAACCCAAGCCCTGAAAATCCTCCGCGCCGACGTAGAACGCACGATCCGATTGTTGGGTTGCCCCTCAGTTCAGCAGCTAGACGAGTCGTTCATAGAAGTCCCGGCAGATTGGAAGAAGTAATTTCGGACTGCCATCTTCACATCGTCATCTTCATGTTGTCACTTTCACACTGTCATCCTGAGCGCAGTGAGGCGCCAGCCGAACGAAGTCGAAGGACCCCTGCATCCGCATGCAGCACCAGAAGGGCGGCAAGCTTTTCGGCCACGGACGAAAGAAAGAGAAGCCGCCAAAGCAAAACCGCCAAGGCCGCTCAAGTCCCAAGAAAAAAGGTTTCTCGGCGCACTCGGCGACCTCGGCGGTAAAATGATTTGCTCTGCTTCTACCTGCAACGGGACTACACGAACAAAAACTCCTTAGTCCGCAATTCCTTAATCGTATCCCTCAACTTCGCAGCCTTCTCGAACTCAAACTTCTTAGCGGCCTCCCGCATATCGCTCTCCAGCTTTGCAATGAACGCATCCAGCTCTTCCTGCGACTTGAAGTCCGGCACGCCGCTCTCTTCCACCGAAGTAAGATCGGCATAATCCGCCGCCACAATCGACGCCAGCGACATGTCTAGCGGTCGTACGATCGACTCCGGCGTAATTCCATGCTCCTCGTTGTAAGCTGTCTGAATCGCCCGCCGCCGGTTCGTTTCATCCATCGCGTGCTTCATCGAATCCGTCATGCGGTCGGCATACAAAAGCGCCCGCCCGTTCAGATTGCGCGCACACCGCCCGATCGTCTGGATCAGCGACCCCGCCGACCGCAGAAATCCTTCCTTATCCGCATCCAGAATCGCGACCAGCGACACTTCCGGCAGATCCAGCCCTTCGCGCAACAGGTTGATCCCGATCAGTACATCGAACTCGCCCTTGCGAAGGTCGCGTAGAATCTTCACCCGCTCCAACGTCTCGATCTCCGAGTGCATGTAGCGGCAGCGCACGCCAACCTCGCTGTAATACTCGGCCAGGTCCTCGGACATTCGCTTGGTCAGGGTCGTGACCAGCACGCGCTCGTGCTTCGCCACGCGCTCGCGAATTTCGTGCAGTAGGTCGTCGATCTGCCCTTTCACGGGCCGCACTTCCACCGGAGGATCGATCAAGCCGGTCGGCCGGATAATCTGCTCCACCACCACGCCTGCAGATTTGGTCAACTCATACGGCCCGGGCGTAGCTGAAACGTAAACCAGCTGGTTCATGCGGTGTTCGAATTCCTGAAACGTCAGCGGCCGATTGTCGAGTGCCGACGGCAGCCGGAATCCGTATTCAACCAGAACCTCCTTGCGCGACCGGTCCCCGGCATGCATGCCGCGCAACTGCGGCACCGTCTGGTGCGATTCGTCAATGAACATCAAAAAGTCGCGCGGGAAATAATCCAGCAAGGTCGGCGGCGGTTCGCCCGGCAGCCTACCCGTGAAGTGCCGCGAGTAATTCTCGATGCCGTGGCAGTAGCCCATCGACTTGATCATCTCGAGATCGAACATGGTGCGCTGGTGCACGCGCTGCGCCTCCACCAGTCGCCCCTGTTTCTCGAGTTCCACTTCCCACCACGCCAGTTCCTGCTTGATCGACTCCACCGCCGACGCCTTCGTCTCCTCTTTCATCACGTAGTGCGTCTTCGGATAAATCGGCAGCCGCGCATACTTCTGTTTTACCGTTCCGAACAGTGGATCGATCTGCGACAGCGCCGAGATCTCATCCCCCCACAACTCGACCCGGTACGCCATATCGTCGTAGGTGGGGTAGATCTCAATCACATCGCCACGCACCCGAAACGTTCCGCGCCGGAAATCCCCGTCGGTTCGCTCGTAAAGGATATCGACCAGCTTGCGCGTGATGTCCTGTCGCTTGATCTTCTGGCCCTTCTCCAGGAACAACATCATGCCGTAGTACGCTTCCGGCGAGCCCAAGCCGTAGATGCAGCTCACCGAAGCAACGATCAACGCGTCGCGCCGCTCGAACAGCGACTTGGTCGCCGACAGGCGCAGCTTGTCGAGTTCGTCATTGATCGTGGCCTCTTTCTCAATGTAGAGATCGGCCGCCGGAACATAAGCCTCGGGCTGGTAGTAGTCGTAGTAGGAAACGAAGTATTCCACCGCGTTGTGGGGAAAAAAGCTCTTGAACTCGTGATACAGCTGCGCGGCCAGCGTCTTGTTATGCGCCATGACGATCGCCGGCCGGTTGCACTCCTCGATGACCTTCGCCATCGTGTAAGTCTTGCCCGAGCCCGTAACGCCCAACAGCACCTGGTGCTGCTCCCGATCGAACACTCCCCGGAGCAGCGCCTTGATCGCGGCCCCCTGGTCCCCCTGCGGCTTGTAATCACTGACGAGTTTGAAATCCATGGAAATGCAGCTGTTAGCTCTTAGCTCGTTAGCCAAAACCCGTCCGGCTTGGCCGGATGCAGACATTCCAGCCCTCACAGGAAGCAACTTTGGCGCATAGAGAATCTTTTTATTATAACGCGAGGAAACCCGGACGAATTTCACGATGGAGCGACGGGCGTCCTCGCCCGTCGTGGACGGCGGATACTCTGAGATTCATTCCTTCGGAGGCCAACCCCACCAGCCATCCCGAACGCAGCCCAGCTCACCGGGTCACTTCGTTGCTCTTGCGCATTCACGGCCTGCCATCAACGCACAGGAAAACCTCGGCAGGAAGATCTATCGTAAACCCTGGAAGAGGAAACAAAACCTCGCAGAATCAACGCGAAATGTCAGGGAGAGTCAAAAGCCGAAAGCCAAGACCTCGAGACCTGAGACCTGAGACCTGTGACCCGTCACCTGTCGCCTGTCACCTGATACCCCGTAATCCGCGAAGCCGCATGAAACTTCCTGTAATCCTTATAAACAATGTCCTCTTCCACGTTAAAGTTCTTCAAAAGAGCCACCCGCACATCCACGTGTACGGCGACATGCCGGGGCAGCCACACTTCATCGTTCACCCGGGTCGTGTCGATCACGATCCGCGACCCCTTGTGAATTCTCGCAAGGAACAGACCAAACGAAACCGTGTCAATACACTGCGCGTCCAGCTTCACCCACTGGTTCTCGGCCCGGTCAATCCACACCCGGAAGCGGAACTTCGGCAAAATCTTGGCCTCTTTCCGCTTCGGCTCGAACCCCGGCCGAGGCTCCCCGTCGATCGCGTACGTCTCCCGCCCATCCAGCGTTTCAATACCGGCCAACTTGAAGTCGTAAGCGTCGGCAATCTCTTTGACGAACTCCCGGTCTTCCTGCCGCTGTTTCTCCTCTTCTTTAAGCCGCTTCTCGCGCTGCGATTCCGACTCGTTCTTGCGCTTATCGATGATTTTCTGGATCTTCTCCTCTTCCTTGGCGGCATCCTTCGCCGAGAGCGGCTTGTCGTCCTTGGCCGTCAACCGCCGGACCTGCTCCTTGTAGATCTGCATCACCTCATACGTATGCGTCTCGGTCGACGACACCTCGCCCTTCCCATTCAGCTTATGTTGTTCCTCGCGCTCGACATAGGTGTAGTCGCGCTGGCGCTTGTCGTTCTCCATGTCCTTCTCCGCCGACAGCCGGATCATCTCCTGAATCTGTTCGCGCGAAAGCGTCGTGGGTGTCGAAAAAGTTTCGGGGTATGCTCCCCCGGGTACAGAGTTGGAGGCACCGGTCTGCCCGAACACCCCGGCACTTAGAAGCAGACTGCAAACGAGACTAAGGCGTCGCATTACTATCATCTACGTTACCCGTCACCCTCTGGTTCGCAGCAAACCCGCCCGCCCGTCGAATGTTTCGAACCTGTCCACGGAATCCGGCGCGGAGAGCGCGATTTCCGGCGAAGCAAAGACACAACGTATTTTTTATCCTCGCGCATCTAACTTGACGATTCTTTACAAGGTTTTAACAAAAAACTCAGTAAGTTGTTCTAAGCTGTGCGTTCCAGGAAGGCTTCCATCGGTAGGAGTGTATCTCCATGACCCACCCGGCACACCGCATTCTGTGCGTCGACAGTTCGCCCCGGCGCCTGCACGATCTCACCGACACGCTGCAAAAGGCGGGGTTCGACGTGTGGACGGCGCGCGGCGCAAGCGACGCTGTATGTCTGGCCGCCTCGCTGGACTTCGATGTGATGGTGCTCGACCAGGCCTCCTCGCTCGCGCGTCCCGAGGTTTGGAATTGCTTGTCCGACTCCAAACCCAGCTTGCCGATCCTGGTTCACTCCGGCGCAGCCCGGGGAAATGAACTCTGTCGCCACCTGCGTCTCGTGTCCCCGCCCGAACCACCGCAGAATCCGGAAGTCGTTCTGGCCTTGCTCCTCCTCCTGCTCGGCGACGGAACCGGATCGAATCCAAAGCCCCGCGAGTGGGCCGCAGCCTGATTTAAGTCGAAGCTGGAACGGGGAAGTTTGACACATCCCGCGTACCATGGCGCCAAGCGAAGCGTACACGCGCTAGCGTAGCGCGGCAATTCTTCGAACCCAAATCCCGCCCGCGCCGCAGGCGCTATTGAAAATGTTCCGACTCGAACTCCGGCCGCGCCACAAGGCGCAATCGAATGTTCGAACTCGACCCCGGATGTGCCACAAGGTGCGATCGAATATTCAGACTCGACCCCGAACGCCGGCGCACGTTGCTATCCAAGCCGCGACAGCGGCGACATAAGATAGCCCAGCGCGTAAGCGCTGGGTAAGCATCGAAAACTGAGCAAGCCCCTGAGGGGCGGCATCACCGCGATGCGGGCGTAAGCCCGCGAGCCTCACCGATCCTTCTTGTAAGCCTTCCCCAACGTCTCCGCCCGAAACACCCGCTCATCCACGCGATGCAACCGCCGCACCACGCGCCGGGGAAACAAACTGGTATGCGGAATCTCCAACAGGTAATACACAAGGAACCAAATCGGCTTCTCCGTCGTCATCCACTCCTGCCGGTCAAACCTCGCCAAATTTACCGGACGCGAAAACCGCCGCAACGTCCTCTCCCGCCGCAAATTGAAATAAATATTGAAATAACTCATCGCCAACTCGCGCAGTGTCCGATACACCGGCTCGCGATACCGGCACCCGGTGTAATTCGACTTCGCCACCGCTCCCCACAATCCATCCACCTGGTACACGGCGATCACGTGATCGGTATCGTGCTCCGCCTCCAGATCCACGATCAACGGCGGAAATCCATTCGCCCGCAGCGCCGCCGCCGCAAAAATCGCTCCCTCCAGGCAATGCGACGTATTCTCCGCCAGCACCTTCCGCGGAGACCACGCCGTGTCCGCCAGGTGATAGGGCATCGCGTCGAGCAGTTTCTGAATTCCGTGCGGATCTTTCAGGCTGCGCAGCTTGCGCAACTCCTTAGGAGTGAAGCCGGGGTGGTCGCTATTCATCGGATGGATTGAGTGTAGCCCACCCCCGCCGAGCTCACGATTGGCGGACAAGGTGCGACCCCCGAGGACTATCTCGACTTAACGAAGTTGCGCAGCCGACGGTGCCCCACGTTCGCGCGTTCTTTGCGCTAACGTGGGTTGGCAAAGACCCGATTGGTCCTCATTAGGGTCAACTTCTCTTATCTATGTCATCCTGAGCGAAGTGAGGCGCCAGCCGAACGAAGTCGAAGGACCCCTGCACCCGCATGTAGCGACACCACGATTTCGAGTGTTCCCTTGAAGCATTTTCTGTGTGTCTCTGTGGTGAAAAGACGTTCACCGAAACACCTCAGCCAACTCCAGCGGTGAATCCACGGCCACATCGGGCGGCGCCAATTCCAGAGTCTGCGGCGCGAATCCATAAGTCACTCCGCAAGTCCACAGCCCGGCATTCCGTCCGGTAAGAACATCATTCGACGAATCCCCCACGATCACCGTCTCCTTCGGACTGCATCCGACCTCTTTCAGGAGCGCTTGTGCTCCGAGCGGGTCCGGCTTCTTCGTCGAAAAACTATTCCCCCCATACACCTGAGCAAAAAACTCTCCGAGCCCCAGTGCCTCGACAATGGCCCGCGAAGGCCCAACCGGCTTATTCGACAGCACCGCCATCTTGCGCGGATGCCCATTCCCGGAGTCGCGAATCTCCTTCAGCGCCTTGTGGACGCCGGAATAGACGTGCGTATGATCGAGTTTGTGCTCGCGATAGTAGGAAAGAAAAAACTCCAGCGCCTGCTGCACGAACACTTCATCATCCGGATCACCCAGAGCCCGCCGCACCAGCATCGGTGCCCCATCGCCGACGTAGGCCGCAATCACATCCCCTGGCAACTCCGGCCGCCCGCAATGCCGCAAAGTCGCATTGATGGAATGAATCAGGTCCAGCCGCGAATCGATGAGAGTCCCATCCAGATCAAAAATCAGGAACTTGATCGAGCGGGAGTCAAAATGCCGGTTCGTCCGAATCATGGGTCGAGTTCAAGAATAAATGATGGGACACCAGCATTTAGCAATTAGCACTTGGCATTTAGCCCGCCACGGCTCTTTGAGGGGTCCAGCAATACCCGCAACTGGCCAAATGCCAACTGCTAAGTGCCAAGTGCTGCCAAAGGAATGCTGAGTGCTGAATGCCGAGGCCTTACCACACCACCGACCAGTCGGTCCCTAGCATCCAGAATCCCGTATTCCCCATATCCGCCCCACCGTTTACAATGCACCAAGCATATCCCCCAGCCCATAGGGTATTGAATGGCGACGACGAAAACCGATCCCAAGCTGCATGCCGCCGAAGACAAGAAGTCCAAAACCTATTCGGGCCTCACCCGCCAGCAACTCATTGATGCCTATAGGACGATGTACACGTCCCGCCGCGTCGACGACCGCGAAATCCTGCTCAAACGCCAGCAGAAGATCTTCTTCCAGATCTCCGGCGCCGGCCACGAGGCCATCGGCGTAGCCGCCGCTTTCTGCCTCAAGCCCGGATACGACTGGTTTTATCCTTATTATCGGGATCGCGCTCTCGTCCTCGCTTTGGGCGCCACCCCCTATGAGATGTTGCTCCAGGCCGTGGGCGCCGCTGACGATCCCAGTTCCGGCGGCCGTCAGATGCCCTCCCACTGGGCCTACAACCGCCTGAACATCGTCACCCAATCTTCGCCCACCGGCACCCAGATCCTGCAGGCCGTCGGTTGCGCCGAGGCCGGCATCTACCTGCGGAACCATCCGAATACGAGCAACAAAGGGGAAGGCGACTATCGCCAGTTCAAAGACGTCACCTTCCGCGGCGACGAAGTCACCTACGTTTCTCTTGGCGACGGTACCACCAGCGAAGGCGAATTCTGGGAAGCCCTCAACACGGCCGCCAACAAGAAACTCCCCATCGTGTTCGTGATCGAAGACAACGAGTACGCCATCTCCGTGCCCATCGAAGTTCAGACGGCCGGCGGAAACATCTCGCGCCTGGTTTCAGGATTCCCCAATTTCCATTTCGAAGAAGTAGACGGCACCGACCCCGTCATCAGCTACGCCGCGATGAAGCGCGCGGTGGACTATTGCCGTGCTGGCAAGGGACCTGCGTTCGTGCACGCGCACGTGATCCGTCCGTACTCGCATTCGCTCTCTGACGACGAGCGCCTCTATCGTCCGGACGTCGAGCGTCAGCGCGACGCGGCGCGCGATCCCATCACGCGCATGCAGATGTTCCTGATTCGCGAAGGTATCCTCGACGAAAACGGAATCAACAAGCTCGAGAAGCAGGTCGAAGACGAAATGCAGGTCGCGGTCGATCGCGCCCTCGAAGCCAAGTTCCCGACGCCCGACACGATTACCGACTTCATTTATTCGCCCAACCTCGACCCTACCTCCGCCCAGTTCGACAGCCCGGCCGTCTTCGCGCAACCGGTCGAACAGCCCGCTGGTGCCGACGGCAAGAAGCCCGCGGCACCACTCCCCAAAACGATGGCGGAGCTGATCAATACGACGCTGCGCGACGAGATGAAACGCGACGAGCGCATCATCATCTTCGGCGAAGATGTGGCCGACTGCAGCCGCGAAGAATATCTCAGCAAGAAAATGGTGAAAGGGAAGGGCGGCGTCTTCAAGCTGACCTCCGGCCTGCAGACAGCATTCGGCTCCGACCGCGTGTTCAACTCGCCCATCGCGGAAGCGAACATCGTCGGCCGCGCCACCGGCATGGCCACCCGCGGAATCAAGCCCGTCGTCGAAATCCAGTTCTTCGACTACATCTGGCCCGCGATGATGCAGTTGCGCGACGAACTCCCGGTCATTCGCTGGCGCTCGAACAACGCCTTCTCATCGCCCCTGGTGATTCGCGTCGCCATCGGTGGATACCTCACCGGCGGCGCGCTCTATCACTCGCAGTGTGGCGAAAGCATCTTCACCCACATTCCGGGCCTGCGCGTGGTGTTCCCATCGAACGCCCTCGACGCAGCCGGCTTGCTGCGCACGGCCATCCGCTGCGACGATCCCGTTCTTTTCCTCGAGCACAAGCGCCTCTATCGCGAAACCTACGGACGCTCGCACTATCCCGGCTCGGAGTTCTCGATCCCATTCGGCAAGGCGCGCATTGTGCAACCGGGCACCGACCTCACCGTGATCACCTATGGCGCAGTCGTTCCGCGCGCCCTGCAAGCCGCGCAGAAACTCGAACGCGAGCAGGGAGTGAAGGTCGAGTTGATCGACCTGCGCACCCTGAATCCGTTTGACTGGGACACCATCGCGGCCTCAGTCGAAAAAACCAACCGCGCCCTGGTGGCCTATGAAGATTCGTTGAGCTGGGGTTACGGCGCGGAGATCGCCGCCCGCATCGCCGACAAACTATTCCCGCACCTCGATGCCCCGGTCCGCCGCGTAGCCGCCATGGATGTCTACGTCGCCTACCAGCCGATCCTCGAAGACGCCATCTTGCCTCAGGCAAACGACTTGTATCGCGGCATGAAGGAGTTGGCCGAGTACTAAGGCCGCTCCTTCCTCAGCCAAGACAATTTGTCATCCTGAGCGCAGCGAAGGACCCATGCAATTTCAGAGCGGCTTCGTACACACGGCCGATCCACCAACAATCGCTTACATGTGAAGCCGCTGATCCCACACCGATCCGCGGGCTCTTTGCTGTCGGTGACGTCCAAACGCGCACTTTTTTATCTACCAGCGACATAACAAAACGTCTCCAACTACACAGACAATTTGAAATTTGTTGCAACTGTTGCAAAACTTTTCTACTTCCAAAGACCGCCCCCGGAAATCCACAGCCTCCAAAACCCGCGCCCAGTGCGCCTTTCCCCAGTATCATTTTCGCTGCAAAAGACAAAACTATCCTTGACAGGACTATCACACTAGTAGGACCATTCCCTCCGCCTTCCCCAAGGTCTATTCCCGGGGCCTTAATTTCATTTTGACGTTTGGAGATGCTGGATGAGCAGACTGAAGAATGCGCGGACAAGTGTGTTGGTACCGATGGTCGGCATCGCAGCTCTGATGCTGGTCGCTGCAGCAACGATCACATTCGTTCCCGCCGGGAACTCGCGAATCGATCGCGCCCGGACGGATGCTTTACTTGCCCCTAAGGGAGACTTCGACCAACCCAAGATTGGAGAAAACAAAGTTGGCGAGAACGTAGAAGAGCGCGTCGGCGCCAATGAAGTACGCAATCCGGACTTGACGCCCGACGTGCAGGCTTATCTCCTGCGGGCCTATCCCGAAAAAAATGTTCCCACCGACGCTTCCTTTGCGGCGCAAGCTGGGTGGGCCACGCTCAATAGCGAATCCCATTCAGGTGGAAGGTGGCAGTTGATTGGTCCAAGCAAGGCCACCTTTCCCGGAGTTCTGAACGCACTGGGCGATGGCGCCCAAACCGTATTCGCAGGCCGCGTGACGGCGATGGCCATCGCGCCCTCCTGCTCGGAGCGAAATTGCACAATCTATGTCGCAGCTGCAGGTGGCGGCGTATGGCGTACCCGAAATGCCTTGTCAGGACAGCCGAACTGGACCTTCGTATCGGGCAGTTTCGGCACCAACGCCATGGGATCCCTGCTCATCGACTCAAGCGATTCGAGCGGCAACACCATCTATGCGGGGACGGGCGAACCCAATGCTTCCGCTGATTCCGAAGCAGGCGTAGGTATCTATAAATCCACCGACGGTGGTGATAGCTGGGCCTTGGTTCCGGGCAGCGACATGTTCTTCCAGCGTTCGATCGGACAGATGGCCATCGACAACGGCGGCAACCTGCTCGTTCCCGTAGCCAGTGGCGTACGCGGAGTCGACTCCACAGACGGCGGCCCGCTGTCGAGCGGATCTACCGATCATCCACTGGTCACCCGCGGCCTCTATCGCCAAACCGGCAGCACGTTCACGCGTATCTTTACGGCGCCTGCTCCGACCCGCGGCTCTACTGCCGTCAGGGTCGATCCGACGCATGCGGGATACATCTATGTGAACGCCTTCCAGCAAGGCATCTGGCGCTCCATCGACAACGGCACAACCTTTGCTCAGATATTCGTTCCGCAGGACGCGACGGTCGCGCCCAGCGCGCTCGATCGCTCTGAGTTCGCCATCACAACTCTTCAAAGCGGCGCAACCCGCATGTACGTGGGTGAAGGCCAAGGTGGCGGCGCCGGTCAACACTCGAACTTCTTCCGCAGCGACAACGCCGACAGCGCGGCCACCTTCACTTCGCTGGGCGGAATTCAAGTGGATAACTACTGCGGCGGCCAGTGCTGGTACGACAACGTGGTCTTCACGCCGGCCAACCATCCCGATGTTGTGTACCTGATTGGCTCGTTTGACTACGGCTTGTTCGGCTTCAACAACGGGCGCGCGGTGCTGCTCTCAACCGATGGCGGCAACACCTGGAGCGATATGGGCCAGGACAGCAAGCCGACTCACGCCAATGCCACGCACCCCGATCAGCACGCCATCGTCGTCAACCCGAACAATCCCTATCAATATTGGGAAGGTTCGGATGGTGGCGTGGTGCGCTCCGACGGACGCTTCGGCAATGTCGCTTACAAGTGCGATCAGCGTGGCCTCACCGGCGCCGCGAATGCCTATTGCAAGAGCTTGCTCTGGCGCGTGCCGCGGTCGCTTTCCAACGTGAACAGTGGTTTCTCGACGCTGCAGTTCCAGAGCTTGTCGGTAAGCCGGCAGAATCCGCTGACCAACCTGCAGGGCGGAACGCAAGACAACGGCACCTGGCAATACAGCGGTTCATCCGTGGTCTGGAATGGAGAGATGTACGGAGACGGCGGCCAGTCGGGATTTGGTCCGGCCAACGACCATCTCCGTTTCAACACCTTCACCGGGCAGGCCAACGACGTGAACTTCCAGAATGGCGATCCCACCAAGTGGGTCATTGGATCGGGACCGATCATCACCAGCCCGGAGGGTTCCTATTTCTACCCGCCGGTTCTTGCAGATCCCAATTCAAAGAATTGGGGAACAATTTTCCAGGGCTCGTTCAGCGTCTGGCGCACCCAGGACTGGGCCGGCAACCAGGCGTTCCTGGAAGCGAATTGTCCCGAATTCACGACCGCGGCGGCTACCCCGACGTGCGGTGACTTCGTAACCATCGGGCCTGCCGGACAGACGGACCTGGTGGACTCCGGCACTTACGGACCGCCGGTGTACGGGACGGATCGCATAGGCGGCGCAGTGTCGGTGATTCAGCGTTCCACCAACTCAAAAGATACGGGCACGCTGTGGGCTGCCACGGGCGCTGGTCGCATCTTCATTACAAAGAATGCGGACGACGCTGCGAGCTCGGTGACCTGGACTCGCATCGACGGCACCTCGGCTGTTTCCCCGAGCCGCTTCCCAAGCGGGATCTACGTTGACACAAGAAACAAGAATCACGCGTGGGTTTCCTACTCGGGATACAACGTGAATACGCCAGCCACACCGGGCCACGTTTTCGAAGTGACCTGGAATGGCGCGGCAGCAACCTTCACCGACATCAGCTACAACTTGCCTGATTTCCCGATCACCAGCGTCGTGCAGGATGACGCGACAGGCGATCTGTACGCATCGTCGGATTTCGGCGTCATGCGCCTGGGCCGTCATTCGACGACCTGGTCGGTCGCCGGAGGCGGACTGCCCATGGTGGAAGTGACCAAGCTGTCGATCGTGCCCAGCGAGCGCATACTCTACGCCGCGACCCACGGACGCAGCGCCTGGGTACTGCGCCTGCGGGAAGGAGACTAGTCCGCAGCTGTTGTTGACGAAACAACTTGAGGGCCGTCCCCGCGACGGCCCTCTTTCTTTTGCAAGCCACGCTCTTTATTTTCCGCAAAACTTCGGGCGGACCTCCTAGGTTTCCTTCAAGTCAAAGGGTGCCCCACGTCTCGCGGTTTTCGAGACGTGGGTTCAGGCGGACGTCGAATCTTCATCGTAAGCACCTGCCAGTCATTGACCTTCACAACACCACGCTCTCCGAGAGCATAACTGCGAAAACTGCTCCAGCGCCACAGCTCAGGAGACTCGACCAGTCCGCGCTTGACCGGATTGCGGTGCATGTAACGCAACTTTTCAATCCGTTTGCGTTCCGTCCAGACGTTGAAGTCGTAAAAGCGGGCCTGCCAGATGTGATGGGGAGTGTGGTCGAACAAATCGGGTTGCTGAAGGTTACGGCGTCGCCGTTGCTCCGCGAGAACGCGTCGGGCAAACGCGAGTTTCAATGCCTGCATCGCCACCGATGGAGTGTGTCGGTCGGGTTCACTGATCAGCAAGTGGATATGTTCGGGCATAACCACAAAGCCGAGAACCACGAAGCCGTAGCGTCGGCGAGTCTGCTCTAGGACGCGAAGGAACAGGTCGCGGCGGCGAGCGGTACCCAGCAATGGTTGACGCTGATAACAACTGCAGGTAATGAAATGCAGATCGCCGCCGCCGAAGAACCTCCGCAGGCCTCTGGGCATGAGAACAGGCTAAACATGCAGCGGAACCGCTTCTGTGACGAGCAGACAAGGGCAGCGTGACATCGATGGAGGGTTTGTGCAGGTCGCAGGACCCACGTCTCGAAAACCGCGAGACGTGGGGCACCCCGACCGGAACAATGCGTAGGCTATACTGCTTTTTCAGATCTGGGCCACCCGCCCGAGCTGACCTCAAAACGGGATGCGACGCGTTGATCGATGACTGGACAGGATGCCCTGAGATCACGGTTTCTGATCTCGACGCCGAACAGGCCGCTCTCATGGCTTTGAGTGCGGCAAGATTCAGCCTGATGCCCGGCGAGCACTCGCTCGATCTGCCAACCCCGGACTTGATCACGACTATCTGGCAGGATGTGTTAGGTTTGCCTACGAACCAGAACTGTCCTGTGATTTCGATGCCCATTCCGATCCCGCTCTGCGGCGGGATCAGCCCGGTAAATGATGTTGGGCCAGGGCCGGATCCAGTTGCCGTGGCCAACTCAATGCGACAGTACGTCAAGAACATGCTGATCATAAATCCCCTCCATCAGCTAGTGAAGGAGGGCATTTGCGGAGGTTCGCCATCGGGCGCATTCAAGGAAGGCCGAGTCGGCGGTGCGATAAAGGGTGGCACGCTCGGGGCCATCGAGGGATACGCGGGTACTGGGGTTCTAGCCGGTACCACTTTTGCCGGACCTGGTGGTGCGATCTTAGGAGGCATCATCGGAGGTACAATTGGGTCAGTAGCTGGCGTATTCAGCGGAGGTATCACTGCCGGAATCTGTCAGGCGTCTGGGGTCTACGACGTTGCATGGTGAGCTTTGGTTAACCAAGACGATGAAGATTCATTCCCCTAACCGGTTCGGACGCTCGCCTGTATTCTGGGTAATGGTCGGGGTGTTGATCCTGTTGAATGTTTGGTTCGACTATTACCATCCGATAGGTATTCTCTTTGACGTGATCATCGGGGTGATTTGGTTCTTCAAGAGCTCATCTAGGCCGACCTGCATGTAGCCGGCAATGTCGACCGGGGTTTCGGTCACGAGAATGGGTAAGGGCGGGTGGCCCACGGATGGCGCGTACCACATTCGAGGGTGCCACATTCAGATCGCGTGGGGTGCGATGTGAGTAGGGAGCTTCAAACAAAAAAGCCCCGCGATGCAGCCGAGGACTCCCTAAACGTCTCTCGTTTCCTGGTCTTGATCTTCAACTCCCATTCCTGAAAGTTCACCCGCACCGCGCCGCTCTCGCCATAGGCATACGCTCGAAAACTGCTCCACGCCCACTGTTCTGGCGACTTCACCAGTCCGCGCTTCACCGGGTTGCGATGGATATATCTCAACTTCTCCACCCGCTTGCGCTCGTTGTATACATTGAAATCATAAAACCGTTTCTGCCAGACATGCTCCGGTCCGTCCTCCGCCCATAAAGCCATTTGCCGCGCGCACCGCTTCTTGCGCACCTGTCGCGAAAACCTCTGCTTCACCACCTTCATGACCACCGATGGATCGCGTTTCTCCGGTTCGCTGATCAGCAAATGAAAATGCTCGGGCATGACCACATAACCTACCACCACGAACTGGTAGCGCTGCCGCGTTTGCTCCAGTATCTTGAGAAACAGATCGCGCCGCCGCGCCGTGCCCAGCAGCGGCCGGCGACGATAACAACTGCAGGTTATGAAGTGCAGATCCTTAGAGGTATAGTAGCGTTTGAGGCGAGAGGGCACGGTCGTAGGCTAGTGCGTGTGCCGAGCAGAGTCAGTGACGACTGAACAGGAAAAAGTGGAGCCCTCAGCCGCATCGCTACCCCACTCAATCGCACAGAACGCGATTGAATGGGGCACCCGAAAGTTGTGTGGGCCACCGGCCCACCCGCCACCCGAAAGTTGTGTGGGCCACCCGCCGTGACTGAAACAGGAGCTTCGTGCCACTGACGTAGGCAGTTACGGTGGCCGATACAACGCAGTGACATGGACAAATGGACAGACGTTCTCAGCAGCTGGGATTACTCTTTAGAACGATTCGCGGCTCGGATAGTCAATGCTTCAACCAACTCGGCAGGAACGATCGGTGGGCCAACAACCTGGAATCGAGACTTTCTAGATCGCACAGTCCTCGGCGCGATAAGATCTTTGAAGGGTGGAATAAGACCCCACCATGGCGCGTTCGTGACATGACACCTGGAATTATGACCTGGCATGAGTTTGGCCACGGCTGGGGAAGCATGCACGGTCGTACTGGCCATAACTCCGACAGCGAAGCTGACGGCTGGGAAAACCGGATGCGCCAACAGGTCTGACGGTCCGCTTGGTCCAGACAATGCTCGGAGGATTACGCACTGATGAAAACAAACACAAAATGGGGGCTGGCGCTCGGGCTAGCTGGATCATTCGTGTCCGCTGCACTCATCGTGGCCTTTCACCTGTGGCCACGGCCTCACGTTCTACAAGCTCTTCGATACTTAAACTTGCTGAATTTTGATTTTTGCGACCGCTTTGCAGCGTCACTGTTCAATCCGCCACCGATAGCCCCGCCCCCAAAGCAATCGGCGATTTTTGCACTGTGCCTGATCGTAAGCGCTGGGACGCAGTGGTTCGTCGTTGGCTTTCTGGCCCACTGGGTCGCCGCAAAGCTTCGGGGGACAGGTAGTCATCCTCTAAGTGCATGAGTACGATTTGTTTCTATCTGTGTGTACGACGGGGCGGGTGGCCCAGACAACGCGAGGGTGCCCCATTCAATCGCGCACTTTGCGATTGAGTGGGGTTGCGGTGCTGCCGATCACTTCATCAAACCCACCAATAAAACAGCCCCACTCATCCGAGCGGGACTGTTCACTACAAGCCACCAGCCACTAGCTAGCAGCCGACCTTAGTACATATCTCCCATGCCGCCGCCGTGTCCGCCGCCGCCGGCCGGAGCTTTCTTCTCTTCCGGAATCTCGGCCACCAGCGCTTCCGTGGTCAGCATCAGCGACGCGATCGAGCCCGCGTTGGTCAGCGCCGTCCGCACTACTTTCGTCGGATCCAGCACGCCCGCCTTCACGAGATCTTCATAGTCGCCGGTCAGCGCGTTGTACCCGAAATTGTTGTCCTTCGAGTCGTTGATCTTGCCCAGCACAATCGCGCCTTCTTCGCCGGCATTCTCGGCGATCATGCGCAGCGGCTCGGTAATCGCCTTCTTCACGATGTTCACGCCGATCTGCTCGTCGCCGTCCACCTTCAGCTTCTCCAGAGCCGGCACGCAGCGCGCCAGCGCCACGCCTCCGCCCGGGACGATGCCTTCTTCCACCGCTGCGCGCGTCGCGTGCATGGCGTCTTCCACCCGAGCCTTCTTCTCTTTCATCTCGGTTTCAGTCGCCGCGCCCACCTTGATCACGGCCACGCCGCCCACCAGCTTGGCCAGCCGCTCCTGCAGCTTCTCGCGATCGTAGTCCGACGTGGTCTTGTCGACCTGGCCGCGGATTTCCTTCACCCGGCCTTCGATCTCGGCATGCTTGCCCTTGCCTTCGACGATGGTGGTGTTGTCCTTGTCGACGGTGATCTTCTTGGCCTGGCCCAGGTCGCCCACCTGCACGTTCTCGAGCTTGATGCCGAGATCTTCGGTGATGGCCTTGCCGCCGGTCAGAATGGCGATGTCCTGCAGCATGGCCTTGCGGCGATCGCCGAAGCCCGGCGCCTTCACCGCGCACACCTGCAGAGTCCCGCGCAGCTTGTTGACGACGAGGGTAGCGAGCGCTTCGCCTTCCACGTCCTCAGCAATGATGATGAGCGGCTTGCCGCTCTTGGCGATCTGCTCGAGCAGCGGGAGCAGGTCCTTCATCGAGCTGATCTTCTTTTCGTGGATCAGGATGTAAGCATTCTCGAGCGCCGCTTCCATCCGCTCCGGATCGGTCACAAAGTACGGAGACAGGTAGCCGCGGTCGAACTGCATGCCTTCGACCACTTCCAGCTGGGTCTCGAGCGTCTTCGACTCTTCGACGGTGATGACGCCGTCCTTGCCGACCTTCTTCATCGCTTCCGCAATGATCTTGCCGATGGTCTCGTCGTTGTTCGCCGAGATGGTTCCCACCTGCGCAATCATGTCGCCAGTGACGGGCTTCGAGAACTTGTCGAGCTCGCCCTTCTCGCGATTGCCTTCTTTGTCGAACTTGCCGCAGATGACGCGAAACGGCGCGCTCGATGCCGCGCTTCATCGCCATCGGGTTCGCACCGGCAGCCACGGTCTTGACGCCTTCGCGATAAATCGCCTGCGCCAGAACGGTAGCGGTGGTGGTGCCGTCGCCCGCGACGTCGGACGTCTTGGAAGCAACTTCGCGCACCATCTGTGCGCCCATGTTCTCGAGCGCGTCCTTCAACTCGATTTCCTTCGCCACGGTGACGCCGTCCTTGGTAATGGTCGGCGAACCGAACTTCTTCTCGATGACTACGTTCCGTCCCTTGGGACCGAGCGTAACTTTCACGGCGTCCGCAAGTAAGTTAACGCCGCGCAGGATCGCCTGTCGCGACTCCTCGCCATGCACAATCTGCTTTGCCATTGCTTCGTCTCCTGAATGTGTTGTTGTTGAAATTGTCGCAAGCTTCATGCCTGCAGAACTTTTAGGTCACGGGTCACAGGTGACAGGTCACAGGAAAATCAGCTTTCTCGGCGACTTCTACCATCAACTAAGCCAACCGACCCTGATAACTGATCACCGACCACCGACCACTACTTGCGCGAGCCGGCGAGCTCTTTCTTGC
Organism: uncultured Acidobacteriota bacterium; assembly: GCA_963745435.1. Lineage (GTDB taxonomy): Bacteria > Acidobacteriota > Terriglobia > Terriglobales > Acidobacteriaceae > Gp1-AA133. Next base: position 202,458 of record CAVUXK010000026.1, read on the forward strand.
TCGCACCCGAGGTCGCTCCCGACAGAATGCCGAGCACTTCCTCTTCCCGCATGATGATGAAGTCCTCTCCATCAATCTTGATCTCGGTGCCGGAATACTTGCCGAACAGGATCCGGTCTCCGTCTTTCACCGCCAGAGGAAACACCTTGCCTTCGTCGTTGCTCTTGCCGCGACCGACGGCGATGATTTCGCCCTCCTGCGGCTTGTCCTTTGCCGAATCGGGAATAATGATGCCACCCCGGGTGGTATCGGCTTCTTCTACCCGACGGACCAGGATTCGGTCGTGCAGGGGAGTAAATTTCGTAGCCATTCGCTGACTCCTTTCATCTATGTGCTGTTAATTGTGTGGTTTAGATAGCTGGCAGGGACTTGTTAGCACTCATCCCTTACGAGTGCTAATTTTAGAGTTTCGGACGATGGCTTGTCAAGTCGGGACGCGGGGAGCTTTTGCTTGTTATGGACGGATTCCCCTCGATGCGGGAGTGACAGGTTTCGGCGGTCTGCTTAGAATGGCGGCACGATGAATCGATTCTTTCAGGTTGCAGTGGCGGCGGTGTTCGTTTCCGGCGTGGTTCTCGCGACGGGCGCGGCCTGGGCGAGCGAGCCCACGGCCGCATTGAGTTTTATTATTCTCAAAGACGACAGCGGCAAGCCTGTCCGGAACGCGGCCGTGGTGCTGCATCCGGTGAATACGAAAGGGAAGCAGGGCCGCGGCGGGTTCGAGCTGAAGACGGACAACGACGGCAAGACTCACTTCGAAGGCGTGCCCTACGGCAAGCTGCGGGTGCAGGTACTGGCGCCTGGCTTCCAAACGTTCGGCGAAGATTACGAAGTTGGGGAGCCTGAGAAAGAGATTACGGTTCGTCTGAAACGTCCGCAGAAGCAGTATTCGATTTACGACGAGCATCCGGAGCAGAAGAAAGACGCCCCTGCGCCGGAGAGCAAGCCAGATACTCCGCAGCAGTGATTTCCTCGAGGAACCATGAACTATCTTTTGAAGACGGAGCCGTCGGTATATTCGTTCGAGAACCTGGTGCGCGATAAGTCCACGATCTGGGATGGGGTCACGAATCCGGTCGCAGTGAAGAATCTGCGCGGCATGAAGCCGGGAGATCGGCTCGTCATCTATCACACCGGAGACGCCAAGAGCGCGGTGGGGACAGCCGAAGTCGTGTCTATCGACGATTCCGATCCGAAGACGCCGCTGGTGAAAATCAAATCAGGCAAGGCCATCGCGACGCCGAAGACTCTCGCCGAGATCAAGGCGCAAAAGCTGTTTGCGGATTCGCCCCTGACGCGGCAGGGAAGGCTGTCGGTAGTGCCCCTGACCGACGCGCAATACGACTATCTGATTCGCGGGTGATCCCTCTGTCATCCTGAGCGCAGCGAAGGACCCATGCATCTGGCAGCGGCTGGGTATCCAACGCCTACCTCTTATATAGGTCACCTTCTTGAGGCGGTCCCCAACCGGGCTATATCCGGAAAAGGGCGCGGCACAGTAGAATGTTGCGGTGATGCCAAAAATTCAAACATACTGCGCCAAGCCGTTGCTGCTCGCCCTCTTCGTTGCCGGCAGCATTGTACTCAGTTACGGACAAGCCTCCACCGCTGCTCCCGCAGCCAAACCCGCGGCCAAGAAGCCCGCGACCAGCGCCGCCTCGAAAACGGCCGGAACCAAGCCGGCTACGGCTGCTCCCGCGCTGAATACCAAGAAGGAAAAAGTCAGTTACGCAATTGGCGCAGACCTGGGCGGCAAGCTGAAGAGCTCCTCCATCGACGTGGATCCGACCATCCTCACGCGCGCCCTGAAAGATGCGCTGACCGGCGCGAAGTCGGCCATGACCGATGACGAGATTCACGCCACCTTGCAGGACCTGACGAAAGATCTGCAGGCTAAGCAAGCGGTCGTCACCAAGGAAAAATCCGACAAGAACAAGAAAGATGGCGAAGCCTTCCTGGCCGCGAACAAAACCAAAGAGGGCGTGGTCACTCTGCCCAGCGGCTTGCAGTACAAGATCGTAAAAGCAGGCACCGGCCCCAAGCCGACCGCCGCCGACACCGTCGTCTGCAACTACAAGGGCACGCTGATCGACGGCAAGGAATTCGACAGCTCCTACAAGCGCGGCCAGCCGGCGACGTTCCCGGTAGGCGGAGTCATCAAGGGCTGGACCGAAGCGCTGCAGCTGATGCCGGCCGGATCGACCTGGCAGCTCTTCATTCCTCCCGACCTGGCATACGGCGACCGCCAGGCTGGTCCCGACATCACGCCCGGCTCGACGCTGGTTTTTGAAGTGGAGCTAGTCTCCATCCAGCCGAAGGCCGACACCAAGACGGACGCCCCAGCCGACAAGCCAGCCGACAAACCAGCGGATCAGGGCGACAAGACCACCACGCCACCACCTTCGGAGAAGAAGAACTAGGAAGCCGTCAGCTATCAGCCGTAAGCTCTCAGTAAGCAAGAGGCCCCGCCGGATAGGCGGGGCTTTTTGTTTGGGGAAGCTTTCCAACAGCTGGCTGCGCCCTAACGACTCGATCGTCTCGGTGCCGACTTGCTGGTTGGCACGATCGCCGGCTGACTAGGCTGCGTGGAGTCCTGGATGGAGAACAGAACATCTTCCAGGTCGACCGTGTCCTGCGCCAAGAGGGAAGCAATCCGACACTCGTGACCGTTAAGTCTTTTTGCAGCCGTGTGCGCGATCAGGAGAATTTGGCGCACCCGCTTCTCGCATTCCGAGCCCGGCTCTAAGTGTTCGACTACCAGTTCGCAGTGACCGGCAATCGCTGCCAAAGAATTGTTGAGCTCATGGGCCAATGCACACAGTCTGTCTTTCATCGCTAGGTGCACGACACCGCTTGATATATCCACCGGCTGGCCTCCACTTCTTTAACTTAGTTACTCTTTACGTACTCTGGGGCCCATGGCAAGCCTACCCCTTGCGCCGCAAAGGTAAGTGATCTAAGTCACAATTATTAAAGTAAAGTGTTGTGCCGATTAGTCGGCATCGGCATGATGCCGATTAGACGGCAGGCCGGGTGCCCCGGTCGGGTGGCCCATTCAATCGCGCAGTTTGCGATTGAGTGGGGTAGGCACACAGCCTGCGATGTTGGGCTCTTCGATTGTTCGGTTGAGGAGGCGTCAGCGGCACCTTCCCCCCACTCAATCGCACAGAACGCGATTGAATGGGCCACCTGCCTCGGCTGCGCTCGGCATCGGAAATGACAAGACTGGAAAATCTGTGCGAGTGAATGGGGCGCCCACTCAAGCCAACCTCGGGCTTGAATGGGCCACCCGTCCAACATCGGACCTAAGTGGTCCGCCCGTCGACCTTACTCTTTGTCGTAAATTTGGATGCCTGTCACCTTCTTGCCTTCCGGAGTGGTGGCGGTGAATTTCACGGTTGCCGACTTCCCATCTCCTGAGAGTACGATGGTCCCGTCCGCCACAACCTTCCCGGCTTTCTTCGACGTATACGCGAGCGTACGAGCACCCTCGTGCTTGTACGAAATCGTATCCGACATCGGATCGCCCGTTATCGGATGGTCTTTGCCATCAATCTTCGCTTCTACTTTGGTTTTGTTTGTTGTCTTGCCGTCCGACGATTCCGTTTCGTCCGTCAGAGTCTCGTCTTTCACGACCACCTGATGAACATCGCTTTGGGTCGGATCTCCTTCGATCATCTTCGACTTCTGCAGATTCAGTTTCCAGGTCCCGGTAAACGGACTATCCGCCGCAAAGGCAATCACCGACAGCAGCAACAGTACTGACAGAATTCTCAGAGCACGCATGCGCTCCTCCTTGATGTTTTGACATTGAATCCCTGGGTGGGCCGGATGAGCGCAAGTACTTTACTGCCGCCGCCGGAAATCGTCAAAACAATCGAATGTCCACGACAACCGGTGAACGTCCCGTCTGTCCCCGAGTCTCTGGGAACTGAGAGCCGAGAACTGAGAACCGAGAACTGAGAACTGAGAACTGCTGTGGGGTAGGCAGACAGCCTGCGATGTTGGACTCTTCGATTGTTCGTTTGGGGAGGCGTCGGCGGCATCTTCACCCCACTCAATCGCACAGAACGCGATTGAATGGGCCAGCCGCCAAACGATGTAACATTGGGCGCACTAGAAATGGAGGACTAATGTCCATTAGCTTAGCAACAACCGCAATCATCTATGACTTCGACGGGACGTTAGCTCGAGGCAACCTTCAAGAGCGCAGCTTTATTCCGAACATAAAGATGGAGGTAGACGACTTCTGGGCGGAAGTCAAGGAGCGTGCCAAGAATGAAGACGCTGACGAGATTCTCGTATATATGCACCTGATGCTCGAGAAGGCAAAAGCGGCGGGCCAGAATGTAACTAAGGACATGCTTCGAAAGCATGGTCTAAACGCCCCCCTCTTCCTCGGTCTTGACAGTAAGAGGTGGTTTAAGCGGATCAACACTTTCGCTGATGAGCAAGGTCTCGAACTGCAGCACTACATAATTTCGTCAGGAATTGAAGAGATGATCCGTGGCTGTTCGATTCAGGATGCCTTCCACAAAATTTACGCCTCCAAGTACATTTACGAGGGAGATATCGCATCCTGGCCGGGCGTAGCGATCAACTACACAACGAAAACGCAATATCTGTTCCGAATCAACAAGGGGATAGAAAATCACTGGAATAGGTCGGCCCTAAACGCATACACGCCAGGAGCATTACGGCCCATCCCATTCAGTCGGATGATCTTCTTGGGAGACGGTGACAGCGACATCCCGGCTATGAAAATGATGACCCTCCAGGGCGGATACTCCGTGGCAGTCTATGACGAGCAGGGAGACTCTCGGGACATCGATAAAATCCACAGGTTGATATCCGACGATCGGGTGGATTTCGTCGCCCCAGCGAACTATGAACAGGAGTCGCAGTTGGACATCATAGTCAAGGGCATACTCGGCCGTATCGCTCATAACGTCGCGTGAGGGATACACCTGGGCGGGCGGCCCATTCAGTCGCGCACTTTGGATTGAATGGGGGCGGGCGGTGTGGGCGACTCGCCCAGCCGAGATTTGTATGGGCCACTCGCCCTCCGAGCCTCGGTTGCTTGAGCGGACCAAGTTTACTCGGCGGCTTGGAGCCGACACGGTTATCTAACCAGCCCGTCGGTCCCCAGGTTTCCTTTTACATAGAATTGTGGTCTAACTTGTCAATCCACAGGAGTAAGTGATGGCGAGGCGAAAGAAGCCGGTCGATCAACTCTGCAAGTTGTGTCTTCAATCTGATGATTTGATCCTGAGCCATTTCATGCCTGGAGGGCTTTACCACTACTGCAGAACAAACGACTCTGACCCAGTACGGGTTACGGCTGACGTCATCATGCAGACGAGTTGGGAAACGAAAGACTACCTCCTCTGCCATCCCTGCGACAATTCGCTCAACACAAATGGAGAGGGATGGGTCATCCCTCGGCTTTGTACACAGGATGGATCATTCCCTCTCTACGAGATGCTTCTCACGCGAAAGCCCGATGTGGCGGAATCAGATGTCACGGGATACGCAGGTGCACGATACAGCGATCTCGCAACAAGGAAGCTGGCTCACTTTGCCCTCGGCATTTTCTGGAAAGCATCAGTTCATTCATGGCTGAAGCATTCGAAGAATTCGCGGATCGATCTTGGTCCATATGGTGAGCCGTTGCGGAAGTTCCTGCGTGACGAGGGAGAGTTTCCAGAACAAATGACCCTCTTAGTTGGCATTGTGCCGCCGGATAAAAAGATCACCACGTTCATAGAGCCGTATCGCGGCAGCGCCAAGGAATACCACAACTATGTCTGTTATGTACCGGGTGTTCAATTCGTCCTCTTCGTGGGAAAAATGATTCCGAAAGCTGATAGGGAATGCTGTTTCGTGAGAAATCCACTTCATCCGTTGACCATCGTGGATCTCTACGACAGGTTAAGGGAGATCTATCAGCAGCAAACCGCGAAGGCGCATCGTGCGGCGAAACTCCTCAATTATTGGGAAGAGAAAAAGAAGAAGGGTTTATTGTGATTTGCACTCCAACTGATCCTTTTTTTGTCGGACGCATCGTCGTAGAAGAAGCATCCTGCGACTTCGCGGTCGTTTTGAGAGAGATCTGAATAGGGGAAATCGGATGGCGTGGGTGAATAATGGATGGGTGGTTGGGATCGGCAGTGGTCTTGTAAGCGGCTTCGCGGTTTTCTGGATCTTGCGGCTTTTTCTTTCGAAAAAAGATGATCGCGAATACCAGCAAAGGACAGCAAGCGCCGATAAAGAAGTGATGTATGCGATCCGTCCTGGCATTTCGGAGGGGCAACTGCCGGATCGGGAAGTGGTGGGCGCGCTCATCCGTGCGACGGCACGCAGATATAGCGTATCCCCTGAAGATCTTTACCTGCCTCATGAATTTGCCGAGGAACTCATAAAAGAAGTGATGGATTCAAGTTTCTTGTCGGCGGCAAAAAAGCGGGAATATTGTGACCAGCTCGCAACCATAGGAGTTCCCGCTACGCCGCAGAATGTCGAAGGGAGTGGACAATCACATTCGCAGACACAGGAATTTTCCGACTATCGCCGCAAAACGAATGAGATGTTGGCGACAGTAGTAGGAGTCATGGCTGGCCTACTGAGCGCCGGCGTCGGCATTGCCGCCGTTTCCCCTAAACTTCTGACATGGTTTCGTGCCGTAAAAGAATGGCACTTCGGGACGATTGTCGCCGTTCCGATCTTCATCTCCGTGACTTCGGTCCTCATTGTTCAGATCACTGACATCCTTAGGAGGATGAAAGAGTTAAGGGAAGTGAGGATCGAGAAGTCGGCAATCATCAAGGAAATAGAAAGAGAGGTAGAAGCAGTGACGAAAAATGAACGGGGCCCTACATCGTAATCTCCACTTCTACTCTTCGCGGGTGGCCCGGCCTAACGACCGCTCCTCCGCTCGAGGGGTGCCCCGTCCAAGCTTCGCTTGGGCGGGGGCGCTGAAAGATGAATGGCGCGCGGTAATTAGTTCTCAGCGTGAATCTATCAAGTGAAACCTGGGGACAGACGGGAGGTTGACTATTTGTCCAGAACTAATCTAAGGAATCGGGAAACATCTCCGCCTGTCCCTATTCACTCCCATCCCTCGAACGACTCTTCATTCTCAAGCCGCTACGGAGAGAGTCGCCGGGGTCTTTTTCACAACAGCCGTTCCAGCAAGTTTATCGCCAAGGCGTTCGCCACCAGTCCACAACAGTACCGCTTCGGCCAGAGTGATAATTCCCGCTGTAGGGGGACCGATAACGTAGCCGAGCAACGGGATTATCAACAGCGCTGGTCCAATCGCTAGGGGGATATTCCTCACAATTCGTGCGCCCACTCTTGTCGGCTGACCGTCCCTCATAGTTATCCGCATGCCGAGTAGTCTCTTCCCAAAACTCGCACCAGTGACATCTCTCAACAGCCAATACGGGGCGAGGAGGAGTCCGGCAATCATGGGCCCAATGATTGGAATCAGCGCGAACAATCCGAGAATGATCGCGGGTATTACATCGATTAGATATCCAGCGGTCCTGGTTCCTCTGTCGGTCATTGCAGATTCTCCAATCGTAAGGTTGTGAAAGGACGCCACTTTCTGTGGCGCGAAGTAGTTTAAAAGGCAATCAGTGACAACCACAAGTTATTGTACGTCAGCTACTTTCCCGTCCTGGAATATCACCTTCATGTCCTTGTAAACGTAGGTGACTTTTGGCCCGAGATTGACGATCTTTTCCGGTTTCCCCAGAATGCTTTCAACTTGATCCGTGGTCTGCCCAAGACCTATGGTTTTCGTATTCGGTACAGCGACTTCCCCTTCTGTGCCTAAAACAGGCGTGATGGCGGCCTTCACTTTATCGACGTCTGCCGCTTGTAGCACAGTTTGATCGAGTTTGAAACTCACCGCAGCTTTGTACCGCGTCTGTTTTGTGGATCCCCTCTGGACTACGTCGAACATCTCGCAAGACATTAGTTCCAACATCACGTAGTCATCCCCGACTTTTATTCCGGTTACGTATACCTTTTCGCCTTCCTTGAATACGCGCGTGTTCTTTTTTTCGAATACACCCGCGACGGCGCCGCCCTGTTCTCCAATCTGCCCGTCGCGCACGTACGTGATTGAATAACGCATGTCCGAGGATGGATCTGCTCCGATCCCTTGCCGTCGAACCACCAGCACAACTCCCTGCTGCGTGATCCTGTCGGGTGAGAGGGTGGCTCGGTGAGTTAAGGGATACTGCGCCTCTAGCTTCTGCTTTAGTGCATCCTTCCATTCGGCAGAGGCTAAGCAGGTAGTCGAGTAAGTGCAGAAAGCGAGCGCAGCCAATACTAAAGTCGTTACAGAACGAAGCCAGCCCAGTTCGGAGCGAATCATAGTTCCTCCTAGTGTTTGTGATCACTTCTCAAAGGGAGAGGGACTACCCTGGGTTAGGAACCGGGTTATAGCGGGCCGGGTGGAGGAAGCATCTTGCCTTGAGGGTTCTAATTCGTCAAGTGGTCGATAAGTGTGATCGGATGGGAAGCCGGAATTTCAAGTTCGCCTTTCCTCTTTTGGGCAACCACCCCGCATGTCCCTCCCAAACCCCGTCAAGCCCATTCCCCACCCACCCCAACTTTCCCTTCCCATTTCGGAACACGCATCCCGCAAATTCCGCATTTAATCCTTGACCTCACACTCCACTATCCGGCACGCTGGCTATAAGGCTTACATATGAACTTATCTTATAGATGTATCTCCTTTGTTTCCAAGATTTTCCCTGTAAGCCCTTTCATCTCAAAGATTTTGGCCTCCTTCCCCGCGCATCTCGTTCATTCTGTTAGACCGTGGGGGAGGGGGGTGGAGCTCTTATCATGTCGTACGACGTTCATATCCCTCGTTGCACTCATATCAAAACCAATGGCACCCAGTGCGGCTCTCCGGCTCTTCGCGGACGCCGCTTCTGTTTCTTTCACAAAAACTGGCAGGGCCAGCGCATTGCGCTGAACGTCCAGCCCGCCGCCCCGCTCAGCTTCACCATGCCCGTGCTCGAGGACGCCGACTCCGTCCAGGTCGCCCTCATGCAGGTCATGCGCCTCATCCTCGCCGGCCAGCTCGATCCGAAAATCGCCGGACTCCTGCTCTACGCCCTGCAGACCGCCTCCCTCAACCTCCGCCAGATGAAGCTTGAGCCCTTGCGCCACGAGAGCGTAGTCATCGATCCCCGCACCGTCGGCGACAACAACTTGGACGAAAAGGCCTGGTCGGAGGACGAGTTTGAAGAGGAAGAAGAGGAGGAGGAAGAAGAAGGCGAGGACGAGGAAGAATCCGAAGACTCCGAAGAAGATGAGTCCGACGATGACGACGACGATGACGACGAGGAAGAACCACTCCGCGTAGCACCCTCGCCTGCGTCTCCACCGGCGAAACCAGTCCAACCAGCGCGACCACCCTCGTCCGCATCCAGACGCCCGCCCGCGCCTGCATGCAAACGCCCGCCCGGAGCCGACAAGAACGCCATCGTCGTCGACTTCGACGGAGACGGGCTCGCCCGTCACCTGCTGGAACAGTTCGACTTCGAGCCGCGGCCCCCGAAGTAGGTGCCCCAGGCAGGTGGCCCAGGTTCGCGTCCGTTCTTGGGACGCTAACCTGGGATTCACGGGGCGGCAGGCCCAACGATGGCATCCGTTAACTTCAAGGGTGCCCAGTCCAAGCTCTGCTTGGGCGGGGATTTCCTCACGGGTCTGCACGGTCCAGCGTTGGAACGGCATACTCGGATCGACTGGGGCGGCCTATCACGGTTTCTCCCGACGGGCGTCTAACGTCCGTAGTGGAGGAATCGATCTTGATCCTGCGCAAAAGTTTTGTAGTTGTCGTAGTGGTTTGGGTTTTTTGCGGCGCGGTGTTCGCGCAGTCGTCACCGATTTCAGTCGAGGAGCGGGTGATGATGGCGTCGCGGATTTATCACGTCGTCAGCACGTTCTTTCCGGGATTGTCGCAGCAGAAGTTCGATCCCGCTTACGAGAAATATCTATCCACGATCTTGCGCACGGAAGATCGACGAGCATTCGATCTTGCCAGCATGGAGTTTGTCGCCGACCTGCATGACGGGCACAGCTGGTTCTATGACAAATGGCTGGACAAGAACGACGGCGCGCCGATCGGGATCCTTGCGTATCCAGTAGCAGGGAAGTGGACGGTGATCCGCAGCCAGCTGGATGCGATTCACGTAGGAGACGTGATTGCTTCGGTGGATGACGCTAGCGCGGAGGAATTGTTTGCGCGCGATCGCCGCTACCTTTCGGCTTCGAGCGACCGCGATGCCGGCGTGAGCTTCTTCGACACCCCAGCGCTGTTCCCGGAGACGTTCACGATCACGCTCGGGGACGGCCGCAAGGTTCCTATCGATCGCAAGAATGACAAGAAGAGACCGCTGCCTGCGGCGAAGACGGAAGGGAAATGGCTGGTTCCGAACGCAGTCGCGTACCTGAAGGTGCCGACGTTTCACGGCATCGAGACGCAGGCACAGGCGCTGGAGCTCCTGAAGCAGTTCCACGACGCGAAGGCTTTGATCCTGGACGTGCGGGGAAATCCGGGTACAGGCGCACCCGGCGTCTTGCAGCGAGCGTTGATGGTGAAGGCATACCAGGACTGGAACGAGGCGAGTTCCGAGCACGGCGGAGCGCTTCTGCGTAATTACTCGCCTGCGTATCCCGGGCACTCGACGCTCGTGATTACCGACACGATCATCGAGCCGCGAGAGACGGCATACTCGGGGCGGCTGATCCTGCTGACGGATCGCGTGTGTTCGTGCGCCTGCGAAGACTTCGTGATGCCGTTCAAGTTCGCGAAGCGCGCAACGCTTGTGGGCGAGACAACGGCGGGGACATATTCCATGACGCGGCATCTGGATCTTGAGAACGGAATGATGCTGAACATTTCGGCGGTGCGACATACGTTTCCGGATGGGTCGCAGTTCGAAGGAGTGGGCATCGCGCCGGATGTGCGGGTGGAGAACAGCGCCGAGGATTTGCGGGCCGGGCGGGATGTCGTGTTGAAGAAGGCAGTTGAGATTGCGGAGAATCCCTAGAGGGTTCTTGCTAAGTGGGAAATTCACCACCGAGGACATAGAGGAGCGCTGAGGAAGGTCTTGGGGAGAATGCCTGGCTGGGTTCGTGCTGCTCGCGAGGAACACGGGGTCCTTCGACTGCGTTCGGCTGGCGCCTCACTTCGCTCAGGATGACAAGGCTAAAAATGCGGAGGTGACTTGTCTCGCGGAGACTTAGGTCTTGAGCACCCGCTGTGTGCAGCCGGGTTCGGTGCAACCGTAGGTGATGCGGTTATGCTGGCGGTCGAGGCTCAGGATGAACATGGGGCGGCCGTGCATGTCGCAACGCGGCTGGTCGGGAGTGATCTCGGGAGCGATGTCGCGTTTGGGATTGACGTAGCCGATGCGCTCGCCGAAGCAGCGTCCACAGAATTTTTCGGTGCAGCGGAAAAAGTCGATGGAGTAATCGGCGTTGTAGGGGGCGATGCAGGCTTCCATGGTGCGGAAATGTTTGTCACAGAGAGGGAGAATGTCCGTCCGCATGCCTGAGGGAGTTTAGCATTTGAGGCAGGTCACGGGTCACGGGTGACAGGTCACAGGAAAAGCTCTTAACCGCAAAGGGCGCTAAGGAAGTCCGCGAAGGGCGCACAGAAGATCTGCGTAGTGCGCTGAGAAAATGTTCGGATCGCGCGCAACCAGAATCAGAGAACCTTCGCTAAAACGGCAACAAAGAACGGCGCTGAGTCACCTCAGGTGAAGTTCTTGCGGAGTTCGCGGCGGAGGATTTTGCCGGACGGGGTGCGGGGGACGGAGTCGACGAAGTGGATTTCGCGCGGTTGCTTGTAGTGGGTTAGACGGTCGGCTACGAATCCGCAGAGGGACTTCTTCATTGCGTCGTCGGAGAGTTCGCCTTCGCGGAGGACTACAAAGGCGCACGGGATTTCGCCGGCGTCGGCGTTGGGGCGGGCGACGACTCCGCAATCGCGCACCGACGGGTGCTCCATCAGGACGGCTTCGACTTCGGCCGGAGCGACCGGGAAGCCTTTGTACTTGATCATCTCTTTGCGGCGGTCGAGGACGTAGAAAAAATTGTCGTCGTCGCGATTGACGATGTCGCCCGACCAGTACCATCCATCACGCAGCACAGCGGCGGTGGCCTGTGGTTCCTTCCAATAACCCATCATGAATTGCGGCCCGCGCATGACCAGTTCTCCGGGCTCGGAGAGAGCGACTTCGCGATCGTTCGCGTCGAGCACGCGGCATTCGGTTTGCGCCAGCGGCTGGCCGATGGATGTTGGTCGGTTCATGGCGGGCGGATCGATGTAGCCGAGGTGCGTGACGGGCGAGGCTTCCGTCATGCCGTATCCCTGGTTGACCGGGATGCCGGTGAGTTCGGTGAAGCGGCGCGCAAGTTCTGGCGCGAGCGGAGCGGCTCCGGATTTCACCCAGGCACATGTGGTGGTCGGTGGGGAATTGTCCGGCTTCGGCGGCCTGGTTGAGTGCGTTGAGGGCCGGCGGGACGGTCGGCATCATGGTGACGCGCTCGGAAGAGAGCAGGCCGAGAAGTTGCGGGACGTTGAAGCGTGGCATCAGGACGAGGGTCGCGCCCAAGGCGAGCATCGGGTTGAGGGCGACGTTGAGTCCGTAGATGTGATAGAGCGGCAGAAAGCAGAGCATGGTGTCGGCGGCGGAAAGCTGCGTGCCGTTCGGCGCGATGAGCTGGTACACGTTGGCGACGAGGTTGTGGTGCGAAAGCATCACACCTTTCGGTAGCCCGGTCGTGCCGCTGGAGTAGGGAAGTGCGGCGATGGTTTCTTTAGAAGACTGAGCCGGAGATGGAAGTGCGGCGGTGACTGTCTTCAACAGGCCGGAGAAGTCTTCTGTCCCGGGAGCTTGCTGGCGCGTGCTGTAGACGCGGCGCAGGTTGGGCAGGCCAGCTAGATTGATGCTGCTGAGGGTCGCGCCGTCAGTGATCAGGATTGCGGCGCCGGAGTTTTCAAGTTGGTAGCGGACTTCACGTTCGCGGTATGTGGGGTTCAGCAGCGTGGGGAATCCGCCGGCGAGCGTGGTGGCGTGATAGGCGGCGGCGAATTCCCAGCGAGTTGGGAAGGAAGATGGCGACAACTTCTCCGGGCTTGAGGCCGGCAGCGATCAGGCCGCGTGCGAGACGCTCGATGGTTTCGCCGTACTCGGCATAGGTGAAGCGGCGGTTGATGGAGGCGTCGAGCAGGGCGGTTTTGTTGGGGAATTTGCGGCAGGAGTCGAGGACGAGGTCGTGGAGGAAGAGGTTGTCGGGATCGGCGTAGAGCTGGGTGCGCAGCATGGGCCGGGGAGATTGTAGCGGAGGCCGGGGTGCGTGGCGAGTCGGGTGGTTTCAGAAGGGAGAAGATTTGGGAACGCAGTGGACGTGAAGAGAAGGCGCAGATACTGCTTCGGGCCGGCAACACAAGGTCTCTCGACTTCGTTCGGCTGTCGCCTCACTGCGCTCGAGATGACAGACTTGAAACCTCGGCTTTGATCAGCTGGCTAACTTGCGGAGGAATTCGCGCTCGTCCATGCGGTACTTGAAGGCTTTGCGGCCGTCGATGAAGACGACCGGAACTTCGTCGGTGAATTGGCGGCGGAGTTGTTCGTCGGTGTCGACGTCGATTTCCTGCCAGCGGAACAGGCCGCGGCGTTCGAGTTTGACCAGGCTTTCCTTGACGATCTCGCACAGATGGCAGCCTTTGCGGGTGTAGACGAGGACCTGGCGAGCGTCAGCCATGGGCGGAGTTTAGCATTTTTCGAGCCAATTTCAATTGGCCGGCGTGTAAAGAAGTCTATACATCGGGCGGAGTCATTTTGGTGTTTGTATTAAATGGATTTAGTTGGGATTTTGTGTTGGCTGAGTCAGTAAGTGGGTAATAAGCAGAAGGCAAGTCACGATGGGCGCGTGGCCTAGATCCGTCGGATTCGCTTTGCGCTGAATTGGAGACGCGCTCGGAAGGCTCGTGGGCTCACGCCCACTTCGCGGTGTGCCGCCCCTACGGGGCTCGCGTCGTTTTGCGTCGCCTACCCAGGGCTTACGCCCTGGGCTAAATTATGCCGCCGCTTCGCGGCTTGAGAGCCGCCGCATTGGACTTAGATCGGGGGCGGGTGGCCTGTCGACTTAGAGCCTGGTGGGGATTTGGCGAGTGGCATCTGGAATTAGACCTGGAATTCTGGAGGCAATCTCCGTTGATTTGGGGGGCGGTCGCAGAGCTAGCTCGTTGGCTGGTCTTCTGTCCATTACTCCCAGTTTCGATTCTGCGCGTTTTGTGCGAAGTTTTCGGGATCATGAGTGCACCCCTGCATTGCCGGTTGTGGTTGTCAGGCCGATCGCAGCCTTTGAAAACGGTACAATTCCGGTTCATGAAGAAGAAGTGGAACTGCCTCTGCTGGCAAGGCTGTGCTGATCACGGGAGGCGCGAAGCGGTTGGGTCGGGCGTCGGCGATGGCACTGGCTCGGGCGGGGGCCGATGTCGTCATTACTTTCAACCGTTCGGCGCGCGAGGCGCAGCATACGGTGATCGATCTGGGGAGTCTGGGAGTGCGGGCATTTGCTTTGCAGTGCGATGTCACTAGTGAGAGGAGTGTGAAGGGCGCGGTTAAAGAAGCTGTGAAGGAGTTGGGCGGCATCGACATCCTGGTGAACAATGCGGCCAATTACGAGACGGTGGAGTTCGAGAAGATGACCGTCGCGCAGTGGGATGCGATGTTTGCATCGAACACACGTGGGCCGTTTCTGGTGACACGGGAAGCGCTGAAGTACCTGCGGGAGCGGCGCGGCAAGGTGATCAACATGGGGTCGCTGGGCGGGATGGTGCCGTGGGCGACGCACGCGCACTATTGCTCATCAAAGGCGGCGCTGCACATGTTGACGAAAGTGATGGCCAAGGCGCTGGCGCCTGAGATTGCCGTGAATGCCGTTGCTCCCGGCATGATCGATCTGGGGGAGAAAGCTGCGAAGGCTTTCATGCGGAAGATGGCGCGCGTAACTCCCATGAAGCGGAGCGGAAGCGGGGAAGAGGTGGCTGCGGCGGTGCGATTTTTCGCTGAGGCTCCGCACTTTATTACGGGGCAGATCCTGGCGGTGGACGGAGGGCTGGGGTTGGGGTGACCCTGGTCGTGCGATGATATGCGCATGAGTTTCAGGCGGCTGGCCATTACGGTTGCTGTGTTAGTCGGCCTTGCGAGTTTCGGGCGGGCACAGCAACTTCCCGAAGAGGGTGGCCGCGAGGTGCAGGTTTGGACGGGCGGCGGACACACGGTTCCTGGCGGGACGAAGAATACGAGCGTATGGAATCTCGGGTTGCGATATGGCTGGATCCTGACGCGTCCGCACGGACCGGGATTTCTGAAGGGGCGGTTTGAGTACGCAGTGGATGCGGTGCCGGTGTTTCTGGTCTTTCAGCCCGCGAATACAAGCTATGGTGCGGGATTCAATCCGATTGATCTGAAGTGGAATTTCGCCACCCGGAGTTCAGTCGTGCCTTACCTCGAGATTGATGGGGGGACGTTGTTTACCAATCACACGGTGCCAACGGGAACGAATGCGGTGAATTTTACGACCAGCGGGGTGTTTGGGTTTCATTTCCTCGGTGAGCGGCACGCGTGGAGCATTGAGGCGCGGTACATGCATATCTCGAATGCCGGACTTGCCACGCCGAATCCGGGGATTAATACGTTTCAAGTGCGGTTGGGGATTGGGAAGTTTTTGGCCAGGAAGTAAGGTTCGCTGACTCGAGGCTCGCGGGCTCACGCCCGCGTCGCGGTGGTGCCGCCCCTCCGGGGCTCGCGTCTTTTTGGCCGTTTACCCAGCGCTTACGCGCTGGGCTATCGTATGCCGCCGCTTCGCGGCTCGGTTTTCCTCACCTCCGGCGGTTAGGTTTCTCCCGGCGGCTTCGGATTGGAGAGAGGCCAAACGTCGGAGAGAGAGGCCAAACGTCGGAGGAAGACAACGTTCTCCCGCAGAGTCTCTCGCGGTGTCCAGCATTGCACTAACGCGCTTCGCGTTTCTTTAGCCTTCGGCGGTGGTGGGGTCGATGCCGCTGCGGACTTGGGAGATCTTGTTCGCGGGGAAGCCTCCCTGGCGGGCGTGCTCGCGGATCATCTCTTCGTTGGGGGCGATGTAGATGCAATAGATCTTGTCGTCTGTGACGTAGCTGTTTACCCACTGGATCTCTGAGCCGAGCTTGCGAAGCACGCCGCAGGACGTTTGCGAGATGGCGGTGAGTTGATCGGGTGTCATGTTGCCGGCGCCGGGGACTTCGCGTTCGATGACGTATTTGGGCATGAGAGCCTCCGAAATTGGGGTGAGTAAGGGTCTATGAAAGCCGAGGTTGGTGTCAAGATGGGATGGGGGCGGGAGATTTGTAATTGGGAAATTGAGTGATTGGGTAATTGAGCAATTGACAGAGATGCTTGCGAGCGCTGGAAACACAAGGTCTCTCCACTACGCTCGGCTGGCGCCTCACTTCGGTCGAGATGACAAGGCTCAAATTGCGGCTGATCGGTTCTTCACGGCTCGCTTTCCATCTTTGATTTTTATCCTTTACGATGGAACTCCACGCTGCGATGAACGATACCGCGCCCAGACCGCTGGCTCGCCGCACTCCGCTGGTGCTTGCTGTGTTGATTTTGATCGCGGTTATCGGATTCGCCGTGGTTTCGCGGCTGGTGACGCGGCTGAAGGCGAACGAGAAAGGCATTGCGCGACATGCTTATCAGGCTGGGCTCAGCGAGGTGAAGGCGGGACGTCCGGAGCGTGCGCTGGACGACTTTCGGGCGGCGCTCGTTTATGACGCGGACAATCCTGAATATCAGCTGAACCTGGCCCGCGCTCTGCGGGAAACCGGGCGACTCGATGAGTCGGAAGCGTATCTGCTTCATTTGTGGAATGCGGCTCCGCAGGACAGCACCATTAATCTTGCGCTGGCGCGGCTAGCGGCGCGGCGGGGATCGATTGATGATGCGATCCGCTATTACCACAATGCGATCTATGGCGCGTGGGCGAGCGATCCTGATCAGAATCGGCGCAAAACCCGTTTCGAGTTGATTGATTTCCTTTTGCAGCAGAAGGCCTGGCAGCAGGCGCAGGGCGAGCTGCTTTCGCTGGCGCAGGTGATGCCTCCTGATCCGGCGCAACTTGCCAAGCTGGCTGAGATGTTTTCCGAAGCTCGCGCTTACGGGGATGCACTGGCGCAGTACGAATCGGTGTTGAAACTGAATAGTAAGGATGCTGTCGCGCTGGCCGGGGCAGGAGAAGCGGCGTTTCAACTGGGACGCTATCGCACGGCGGTGCGGTATCTGGAGGAGAGCGCGAAAGCGAATCCCGATGATGCGCATACGCGGGAGCGTCTGCAAATGGCGTCTTTGGTTTTGGAAACGGATCCTTTCTTGCAGCGCATTCCGGACGTGGAGCGGAATCGCCGTATCACGACCGCATTTGCGCGGGCAGGCGATCGCTTGCAGAGTTGTGCAGCGTCGAAGGGCATTGACTTGAGTGCGGGTCGAAGTGCGAACGGAGACGAAAGCCAGCTGCCGCTGAGCACGGATTTGCCGTCGCTGTGGGCGCGATGGCAGGTTGCGCGTCCGGACATTCGCCGCATCGGTGCGCCCAGCAATGGCGATCTTCCGGACACGCTGATGGACCTGGTTTTCGGGATCGAGCAGCAGACGGCCTGCCGTGTGCGGCGAACCGCAGGGCGAGGACCTGGCACTGCTTGCTGATCTCGCGCAACCGGGAGGCGGTAGACCGGTGAGCGGCCCCGCGGACTTGACACCGAACCTTGACACGAGTTCTCCCGCGGTTGAGCGCGGAACCGATTCGCTGGCGCGCCGACTGGCGCGGCTCACCTTTCACACGGACTTCAAGGAAGAGCGCTTCTTCCTGATCCTCTCGATTTTTATTGGAATTTTTTCCGGGCTCGCGGTGGTGTCGTTCCGCGTCGCGATCGACTGGTGCCGCATTGCATTGATGGGGCCGCTGCCGCATCCGTCGGCATTACGGATTATCGGGGCGCCGACTGCGGTGGGATTGTTGGTCGCGTTTCTGGTGGTGCGTTTCTTCCCAGCCGTTCGAGGCAGCGGCGTCAACCAGACCAAGGCCGCGCTCTATATCTATAACGGCTACATTCCCTTTAAAAACGCGATCGGAAAATTCATTTGCTCGGCGCTGGCGATTGGGTCGGGGCAGTCGCTGGGGCCGGAGGATCCTTCGCTGCAGATTGGAGCATCGCTGGCTTCTGCTTTGGGGCGGCGGCTGGAGCTGTCGCGCGAGAATTTGCGGTTGCTGGCGCCGGTTGGTGCGGCGGCCGGACTGGCGGCGGCGTTCAATGCGCCGATTTCTGCGGTGCTGTTCGTGATTGAGGAAGTGATCGGGCGCTGGAGCGCGGGCATTTTGGGATCGGTGGTGCTGTCGGCGATCTCGAGCGTGGTGGTGATGCGGTGGTTTCTGGGAGCGGATGCGTTGTTCCGGATTCCAGTGACGGCGTTTACGCGTCCAGCAGAGTTAATTGCTTACGCGGGGCTCGGGATTGCGGGAGCGTTCGCGTCGGTGATCTTCTCGAAGGCGATCGGCTTTTTCCGGCCGCGGCTGCGCGCGTTGCCGCGCTGGACACAGTATCTGCAGCCGGCTGTGGCCGGGTTGCTGATCGGGCTGATTGGATGGATTGGATTTCCGCAGGTGATGGGCGCGGGCTACGAGTTCATGGACCAGGCCATGCACGACCAGTTCACGTGGAAGATGCTGGCGGCGCTGGCTGGGCTAAAGATTCTGGCGACGACGTTGTCGTTTGTGAGCGGGGCACCGGGCGGCATGTTCGCGCCGACGTTATTTGTGGGCGCGATGCTGGGCGGCGCGGTGGGGGGCATCGAGCGACACTTCTTTCCTTTGCTTTCGGTGTCGACCGGGACATATGCGCTGGTTGGAATGGGTGTGCTGTTTGCGGCCTTCTTGCGCGCGCCGATGACGTCGGTGTTCATGGTGCTGGAGACCAGCGGGAACTACTCGATCATCGTGCCGGTGATCGTGGCGAATACCGTGGCGTACGTCATTTCGAGGAGGCTGCAACGGGTGTCGATTTTTGATGTGCTCACTCGGCAGGACGGGTTGGTGCTGCCGTCGCTTGAGGAGCAGAGGGATGAGGAGATCCTGCGAGTTGAAGATGCGATGAAGGAGGTGCCTGGGATTGTGCTCGACGGAGCGGCAACGATTGAGCAAGCGGAGATTCGCACGCGAGATGCTGAGGAGAAAACTTTTCTGGTGCGAATGGCGCCCAGCGGGTGGACGGCGGTGTCGCGCGACGTGATCGAACGCATGATGAAGGAAGGCAAGAGTGCGCTGACACTGGCTTCGGTGTTGCCAGCGCAGCGGCTGCCGTATCTCTATCCTGACCTGGCGATGGATGCGGCGTTGCGGTGCGTTACGCAATCGGATTTGATTCCGGTGGTGAATCGGGCCGATTTGCGGGAGTTGGAGGGCGTGGTTACGCGAGAGGATGTGTTGAGCCGGTATCAGGCCGATGCGGTGGCGGATTAAAGTTGGCTCGCGGGCTTACGCCCGCAGCGCTTGGGGTTCCGCCCCTACGGGGCTCGCTCGATGACGGACGTCTACCCAGTGCTTACGCACTGGGCTAACTTATGTCGCCGCTTCGCGGCTCGAGTCGTGCGTCCTCCGCAGTCTCCAAGTGTTTGAAAAGATCACTGAGGCGCTTCCCCGAATCTTGATAGGGCGCCGCGTCCTGGTTTCCGTTCTTACTCCTCTTCCGCTCTCGACTTTCCGCTTCCTTTTCAATTTATCGAGCATACATGTGAAATTTCTTTGCCGTCTCACGGGCGGCGGTTGGGGTCGAATTGCTTAGGGTCGAATAAGGCCGCGTCGAGTTTTGGGTTTGCTTTGATGTCGGAATAGTCTTCGCTGAAAACCAGCTTGCCCTGATTCCAGATTTCTACTCTTGCTGCGATCCAGGTTCCAGACAGCGGTTGGTAGTTCACGAAGCGGATGTCGTCGGTTTCGGCTGGGTTGGCGCGCGCGGGTTCGAATAGACGGACGAAGAGCAGGCGTTCTTTGTCGATCCAGAACTGTGGGGATTTGGTGTCGCCCTTTTCTGCACCGACTACGTAGACTGGGCGGCCTTCCCAGGTTTCTTCGTGAAACTTGCTGGTGTCGATTTTCTGGGACTGAACGATTTTTAGCGTCGTCTCTGGGGACTGCTTGTAGACGTCGAAGCCGAGTACGAGCAGGAGATTCACGAGCGGACGGGAGCGCGGGTCTTTGCCTTTCTCGAAGATGGTGGCATTGCCGTCGACCATGAGATAGGCGTGTCCGTCGGCAGGTGGGCCGATGTCGATACGGAGCTTGCCCGGGAGCAGGGCGGCTTCGTACCAGGTTTCCACTTTGGTGGTGCCGTCGGGATTGTAGGTGGTGCTCTTCTGGGTGAAGGTCAGCGTGTCGTACCAGGTGGCGGAGTAGCGGTCGTGCATGGCGCGGAGGAGGGCGTCGGCAGTGGTGATGTCCGCTGCGTGCATCAAGGGTTGCAGCAAGAAGATGATGACCAGGGTGACGGTTACATGTTGAACGGCTGTCTTCATCCGATCCTCCGTTTTCGTTGAGCCGACAGTTTAGACGCGCGAGAAAGCTTTTAACCGCTAAGGGCGCTAAGAAAATCCGCCAAGATCGCGAAGGAGAATTGAGCAGATGGAGGCGGTACATCGGACTCGGGAATCTGTTGGTAGCTCAACTCAACGCGGGACGCATGAGTCTGAAAGCGGCACAACGCCTAGGGGCTGGAAAATTCGATTGGCCGGTGGCGCCGCTGACTTGCATGGGGTCCCCTTCGGCTGTGCTCAGGGCAGGCTTTCGACTGCGTTCGGCTGGCGCCTCACTCCGCTCAGGGTGACATTGCATATAGGATGGACGGTTATCTGATTATCGGATGCTATTTAGCGGATGAGCCCATGCGATCACACTGCATTCGTGATAAGGTCTCTTCTTTTCAACGCTTTACCCTCGAAATTCATCTGCCATTCAATGCACGATTCCGCCACTGGACCTCGATTTTGCGCGTTTTGTTGCCTTTCAGGGGCCTATAGGCCTACCCCCTCAATAGGATAGGTGGCGAAGTAGTGTTGGCCGGAACGGGTCTCCGGCGCTCCAAGGTTCATCCCAGGGAATTCCGACGCAGGCACGATGCTTGCGGTATTTCGGTCCTTGAAACCGGAAGAGCGCGGGCGAAAACCGAAACGGCAGGGACGAAAAGCTAGCGCCTAGTGCCCAAAGCCTAGAGCCTGCATTTTGAAAGCGAGAGCATGATGCATAAACCTGTGAAGTATGTGGAAAAGGCAGTCACCGTCGCCGCGACGGGAGTCTGGGCAGTTTTCGAACGCCTGAACCGCATCAAGCCGAATCCATCTCCCACGCCGAAGTGGTCCGATAAGCCGCTGCTCAAGTCTTACGAGAAGTCGAAGCCGCCACTCGGCTGGCCGCGCACCACGGACTCCTTGTGTCCGAAGTGTGTGCCTGAAATTCGCCAGCAGATTCTGGATGGCGAACTGCCCCACGAAATTCTGCTCAACGAAAAGGTCGGCGAGATCAAGGCCACCATCATTGAGCGCGATGGCAAGATCCTGATGGTGAAGGATTGCCCGAAGCACGGTCACTTCGAAGACGTGATGTCGATTGACCCTGACTTCTCGCAGCATCTGGAAGAAGTATTTCCGGGCCGCGACATCAAGGCTCACAACGACGAGAAGCTGCACAACCACGGATCGTCGACGGTGAAGTATGGCCGCGGATCGGTGCTGACGGTTGACCTCACGAACCGCTGCAACATGATGTGCGATCCCTGCTTCATGGACGCGAACCAGGTTGGCTTCGTCCACGAATTGACTTGGGAAGACATCAAGACGGTGCTCGACAACGCGGTGACCATCAAGCCGCGCCGGCAGATGTCGGTGCAGTTTTCGGGTGGCGAGCCGACGTTTGTCGCCGTACTTCCTGGATGCGGTTCGCTATGCGCGCAAGGTTGGCTACAACTCGGTACAGGCCGCGACCAACGGCATCGAGTTCGCGAAGAGCCTCGAGTTCGCGCAACAGGCTGTGGAAGCCGGATTGCGCTATGCGTATCTGCAGTTTGACGGCATCGGCAACGCCGCCAACTCGCATCGCGCGGTCGGCAACCTGTTTGATGTGAAACTCAAGGCGATCGACAACCTGCACGCTGCCGGTTGCGAGATCGTTCCGGTGGTCACGATCGTGAACGGGATCAACAACGAGCAGGTCGGCAACATCATCAAGTTCGCGCTCGACAATCCGAAGAAGATCGGCTTCCTGTCGTTCCAGCCGGTCAGCTTTACCGGACGCGACGAGGCTGTTACCGACGAGCGCCGTCAGGCACAGCGGTACACGCTGAGCCATCTGGCGCACGACGTGAAGAATCAGACTGGTCTGGGCGAGCCTACCCGCGACTGGTTCCCGATCAGCTTCATGGGTACATTCAGCGACTGGGCCGACGTGATGCACGCCAACGATGCCAATAACGATTGGGGCCAGCTGTCTTGCGGCTGCCACCCGAATTGCGGCACCGGCATGGCCGTCATGATCGACAAGGAAACGAAGGAAGCCGTGCCGGTTACGGCGTTCCTGAAGGGCGATCAGCTCGCGAAGGACATCGCCAAGGTCAACGACGCGGCGCGCAGCAAGTTCTGGAGCGGCATCGGCATGGCGCTGTGCCTGATGAAGAACTACGATCCGTTCCATTCGCCGACGCACTTCAAGCTGATGGACCTGCTGCAGAAGTTCGACAAGAACTACAACGTGACCGGTAAGAACTACGGAAAGGTCGGTCCGGAGCGCACGATTGACGACGTTATGCAGCGCCGCAAGGATCGCTGGAACTTCCTGTTCATTGCAGGCATGTGGTTCCAGGACCTGTTCAATTACGACTTCCGGCGCACGGAGCAGTGCATCATCCCGTATGCGACGCAGGAAGGCGAAATTTCCTTCTGCGCGTACAACACGGGCGTGGGCTGGCGGAACATCATCGAGAAGATGCACATGACGGCTACCCTCACCAAATGGTACGAGGAGCACGGGCGGCATGAGATCTTCGCCGGCGGCAAGAAAGTGAAGCTCGAAAGCACGGATCACTCACTGGTGCTGCAGGATGAGATGGTGACCAAGGAAGTGCAGCACGATCTCGACAACCTGGGCATCGCGAAGACCGCGAGAGAAGAAAAGCTCCGGGCGCGCGATCAGAAGCAGAAAGAAGATCCCGCTTACAACGCCCGCATGGCGGCGATGTATCGCGAAGTCGTTCTGAAGGAGAAGACGCCGACGTCGGAAGGTGGATTCATTCCGCTGACCGCGCTGAAGAACAATGGCGGGATTGCTCCTGCGCCAGCAACGCCGGCGAAGCCGGAAGTTGGGGAACTGGTGTCGGGAGACTAGAGGATCAGGTCTTAGGTGTTGGGTCTTAGGTTTTAGGGTTCAACATCCTTGGAACCGAAGTTTGTAGTCAGGGAAGGGCCGCCGAAAGGCGGCCCATTTTTTCGGGAAGGAACATCCCGGACCGGCACTGCAAGCGTTTCTTCGCATGGCGACCACGACTGGTTAATAGACACCCTATTGGCGCTGAGAGTAGCGTTCCACGGAACGCGTTTTCCATTCCAAAGCCGAGGACCAGCATGGATCTCCGCAGTATTGTTCTCGTAGTTGTGGTGTGTCTGGCGACCCAGATCGCGTCGGCTCAGGACCCGACAAAAATAGAGCCTACCCACTACAAACTGGATTTTGAAAACGAGCGCGTCCAGGTCGTCGCGGTCCACTACGGTTCCCACGAGAAGTCCGCCATGCACGAGCATCCCGGAGGCGTGGTTGTGGTCATTACCGCGGGCCATCTTAAGTTCACTGACGAAAACGGCAAAGTGACTGAAGTATTCGCCAAGCCCGGCGAAGCCCGTTGGTTTGCGCCTTTCAAGCACCGTGTCGAAAACGTGGGCGACACTGCTTATAACGCCGTGTACGTCGGCATCAAGGGCAAGAAAGACGTGATCTCGCTGCAGGATCTCGTTCCGCTTGATCCAGAAACAGGAGATATTGTTTTGGGATTTTTATCATCCGCGGGATCGATCCCGCAGTAAGCCATGGTGCGGGCGGAAAGTGAAGATGAAGCCAATCTGCTGAACGCCGAAGCCTGAGACCCGAGGCCCAAGCCTCAGACCCAAGTTTTTAGGCCCAGGCCCTGACGGTTCCCGCCGCCTTCCGCTTGTATTCCTTATAGCCGCGCGGGGTCAAACGGATTACACCGCGGATTTCTTCTTCGACCAGACCTTCGTTGCGGAGTTCGGAGACGGTTTGGCGGGCAAAAGACGAAGCGACCGTGGGTGGTGGCAATTGCGTGAATTCGGTCGGGTCTTCTTCATAGCGCTCGGCCAGGCGATGAATCAGTTCGTCGGAAAACGTGTTCTCGATCATCAGCGTACCCATGCGAGTCATCCTATTTGGATATATCGGCTGGGGGTATGGCCCATCCGTGGTAAGTAGGACATTACTGAGGTTCATCAGGTACGTGTCCGGTGGGACGGCGTGGGGTCGGTTACGGCGTCGGCCCCTAAAGGGGCACTTGAGCGGCGGAGTACCGCGCGCCCCGATACGAAGCTTTTCGTTTGCGTTGTGCAGTGTGCGGCGATTCGTTTCGTGGCTGGCCGTGAAAGGATGCCTGTGGCGCGGTGGGGAAAAGGTCTTTGAGCCGGTTGCGCCGCGAGCGAACACGGGGTCCTTCGACTGCGTTCGGCTTGCACCTCACTCCGCTCAGGATGACATTGGGTGAGGATGGAAGCCGTCATTTGGGTCTCAGCAGACAAGTTATACTTCTTTCATACCCCGGACATCCCATCCCGAGAGGAAGTTCATGCATTTTGCTCGCCCAGGAATTCTGATGCTCCTGATTGCCTTTGCCACCCTGGCTTTTGCCATGACGCTGCTTGCCGCCAACAACGATGCTCCGCCTAGTCTGACTTATCCCAAGGCCAAGACGGTCGATCAGATTGACGACTATCACGGGACGAAGGTCGCTGACCCCTACCGCGGGCTGGAGGACACGGATTCAGCCGATACGCGAGCGTGGATCGAAGAAGAAAACAAGGTTACGTTCCATTACCTGGAGCAGATTCCTTACCGGCAGGCGATTCATGACCGTCTAAAGACGCTCTGGAATTACGAGCGCTACGGAGTTCCTGAGCAGCAGGGCGGGCGGTATTTCTATCAGCACAACACTGGCTTGCAGAACCAGAGCGTGTTGCTGGTGGCCGATTCGGTGACGGCGGAGCCGCGCTTGCTGCTTGATCCCAATACGCTTTCGGCTGACGGCACGGTTGCGCTGGTCGGGCACGCTGTTACGGATGACGGCAAATTGCTGGCGTACGGAACTTCTGCGTCGGGTTCGGACTGGATGGAGTGGCGGGTACGCGATGTGGATACCGGGAAAGATCTTCCTGACCTGGTGAAGTGGGTGAAGTTTTCCGGGGCCTCGTGGACGAAAGACGGCAAGGGATTTTTCTACAGCCGTTACGATGAGCCCAAGCAGGGCACGATGCTGCGCGACGCCAACTACTTTCACAAGCTCTACTACCACAAGCTGGGCACGCCGCAGTCGGAAGACAAGCTGATCTACGACCGGCCGGACAACAAAGAACTCGGATTCGGCGGAAGCGTTACCGATGATGGGCACTACCTGGTGATCTCGGTGTGGCAAGGGACTTCGCCGAAGAACCGGCTGTATTACAAGGACCTGACTAAGCCGGACTCGGAAGTGGTGAAACTGCTCGACGATTTCGATGCCGAGTATCAGTTCCTCGACAACGATGGGCCGGTATTCTGGATCAAGACAGATATGGATGCTCCGCGCGGACGCGTGATTGCGATCGATACTCGCCATCCGGAACGCGGTGCATGGAAGACCATCGTTCCGCAAGGAGCCGACAAACTCGATCACGCCAACGTCATCAACGATGAGTTTGTGCTTTCGTATCTCAAGGACGCCCAGACCGAGGTGCGTATTTACGATCTTGCGGGCAAGCTTCAGCGAACCGTGGATCTGCCCGGGATCGGAACGGCGGAGGGATTCGGGGGCAAGCGCAAGGACAAAGAGACGTTTTACGCTTTCACCAGCTTTATTTCGCCGACCACGATTTATCGATACGACCTGGCGGCGGGGAAGTCGTCTGTTTTCCGCCAGCCCAAGGTCGATTTCGATGCCGCGAAGTACGAGACGAAGCAGGTCTTCTACAAGAGCAAGGACGGGACGCGCGTGCCGATGTTCATCACGGCGAAGAAAGGGCTGAAGCTCGATGGACAAAATCCTGTACTGCTCTACGCGTATGGCGGTTTCAACATTTCGATGACACCGGCGTTTTCGGTGGGTACGGCTGTGTGGCTGGAGATGGGCGGGGTGTACGCGCAGCCCAATTTGCGGGGAGGCGGGGAATACGGCGAGGAATGGCATCAAGCAGGAACCTTGTTACGAAAACAGAACGTGTTTGATGATTTCATCGCTGCGGGAGAATGGTTGATTGCAAACAAATACACCTCTCCGGCGAAGCTGGCGATTCGAGGGGGCAGCAACGGCGGGCTGCTGGTGGGAGCGTGCCTGACACAGCGGCCTGATCTGTTTGGAGCGACGTTGCCGGCGGTTGGCGTGATGGATATGCTTCGCTTCCACAAATTTACGATTGGCTGGGCCTGGACGTCGGATTATGGATCGTCAGACGATCCGGAGATGTTCAAAGCTCTGTACGCGTATTCGCCTTTGCATAATCTGAAGCCGGGGACGAAGTATCCGGCGACCATGGTGACGACTGCGGATCATGATGACCGCGTGGTTCCGGGGCACAGCTTCAAATTTGCGGCGACCTTGCAGGCGGATCAGGCGGGGGCGGCGCCGGTGTTGATCCGCATTGAGACCAAGGCCGGGCATGGGGCGGGGAAGCCGATCTCGAAGACCATTGAGGAGACGGCGGATTCCTGGGCGTTTGTCGCTCGGAACTTGAATATGGATGTGCAGTTGAAGTAAGGCTAAACAAAGACGAGTTGTTATGTAGCGCCGGCGTCCCGCCGGCAGTCGCGAGGGCGTCCTCGCCCGCCGTGCCGATTGAAAGTAGAGCGAGGGCGGGACGCCCTCGCGACTGCCGGCAAGATGCCGGCGCTACGTTCTATATTCCGCCGCTCACCAACGCCGTGTCTCCTCGTCTCTTTTGCGTGCCAGACCATCTTCTGGAGGTAACTGCATGCGGCGGCTTTTCCGGATACTCACTGGGATTGCGGTATTGGTGCTGCTCGCTCTTGCGTTGGCGCGCGACGCGAAAGAAACCCGCTTTCGAATTGATAGCGCCAAAGATCTGACGATGGTCGGCGGCAAGGCCGAGCCGGTTACCTACAAGGGGCGTGGCGCAGTGCATCTGGTGCCGCGTGCCGGTTCTGAGAACGGGGACGAGGACATGATGGCCATCGTTACTGGTCCTGATTTTAAGGACGGGACGATTGAAGTCGATGTTGCTGGAGCGCCGCGCAATGGCGCGCCGGCGGATTCGCGCGGCTTTATTGGAGTCGCCTTCCGCGTGCAGGAGAAAGGACAGAAGGGCGAATATTTCTATCTGCGGCCGACCAATGCCCGTTGCGACGATCAGTTGCGGCGCAACCATACGACTCAATATGTATCAGCTCCTGATTATCCCTGGCAGCGTCTGCGTAAGGAGAATCCTGGGGTTTATGAGTCTTATACCGACATGGATACCGGGGCTTGGACGAAGATGAAGATTGTTGTGAGTGGGACGAAGGCGCAATTGTTTGTGAATGGCGCATCGCAGCCGGTGCTGGTCGTCAATGATTTGAAGTTGGGTGAGAGCCATGGACAGATCGGTCTTTGGGCGCATATCACGACCGATGCGTATTTCTCGAATTTGACGGTTCGGTGATCCGAGTCGTGGTGGAAAAGTCTGCGGGGCCGATGGCACGACCAACTGCATAGGGTCCTTCGACTGCGTTCGGCTGGCGCCTCACTTCGCTCAGGATGACAAGACAGCTAGGGTTGGAAAAAGCCGCCTGTGCAGGCGGCTTTTTTGTGCTTGATGTGATGTACTGCTCAGAACGCACGTCCCTGCGAGAGGTCCCAACATCCCTTGCTGCCGGTGCCGTTGTCAGCGACGCAGATTTTCTCGTAGCTGAAGCCGATGGTTTCGGCGGGAACTTCGTCGGAGTGATTGCCGCCCAGCTGGTAGCTCGAGATGATGACGTCGTTGCAAGGTCACGGTGAAGGTGTCGTCCTTTTGGGTGTCTTGCTGAACGATGGTGACTGACTTGAAGACCTTGCCGGACACTGAGGCCGCAAACAGCAGCGGCGTGCAGCCATCGGCGCGGCGAGTGACGCTCAGATCGCTCAAATTTGCCTTACCTGAAACGCCTCCGCCGCCCGTGTTGACTTGCGTGGGAGTCGTGACGCCGAAGCTCCAGGACAGCGCGGGGATGACTCCCTGGTTGTTGTTGCAGGTGAAGCCGTCAACTGTGACGTTGATGGCGGAGCGGCTGTCGAGGTGCCCTCGTCCGTTCTGGGCTAAGGCCGCCATGGTTCCCAGGAGTGTGAACAAGAACAGCATAGAAATCTTTTTCAGCATGCAATCTCTCCGGAATTGGTTTTGCGGGGAGCGTATTCCCTGGCCTTCCGCGAAGTTCGCAGGAAGGGAAATGTGTGTTCTGACGTGCTCTGGGACACCCCGCGCGAGAGCGATTGGACGGTGGGGATTGCAGTCCGGAACGCGTTCTCGACGGCCTGAGTGTCGCTGAGGAACCCGGGTTGCGGCTAGTTACGGACGTCCAGAAGGCGAGTGGTCCGCTTTCGCCTGCAAGGTACTTGTGAGGATGGGGCATCTTGGGTTTCGGCAAATCTTGTTCGGAAAATGGAACAAAACCCCGTGGTTTGTTCGTTTATGCCAATTGTCGGGAAGAATCGGGGGTACGGAGGAGACTGCCCTGGTGAACATCCGAACAATTCTGGCCGAACTCAAAGCAGAACGCAGCCGTCTAAACCGCGCCATTGCCGCCTTGGAAAGACTGGCGGCCGCCAACCAACGAGCAAAGAAATCCCGCCGCGTGGCGGCACAACGGCGGAGGGATGCGCTCGCGTCTGCACCCGGAGAAAAGCGCGGTCAATTGTTAATGTTTCGGAAGCTGAGAAGGAGCACGCGCGTGAAGCCGTCGAAGGCCGAAGAGGCCTGAGGCGCGAAAGAGAACTTCTGGTTCCCGTGCTCGCGGCCATCCGAGCCGTGTTCTTCTCATTGAGTTTCACCTTACTTCCTGCCGCTCAGAGAAGGGGCCGAGGTGTCGGCGCCAGTAGGCGTATACTCTCTGCCCGATGGCAGCCGACCCGAGGAATGTCTCTTGGTTCGCGCTGACCTCGATGTGTCCCTGACAACAAGACCTCAATTCTCCCCTGGAGGCTTCTCATGTCACCTCGGCGCCACACTTCCTTGCTGCTTGTTCTTGCTGCCTGCCTGATCACGAGCACCGCTTGCGGGCGGCATGACAGCGACGAAAAATATTTTCTGGTGACCGCCAACGTTCAGTTGCCTTACTGGCAGGAGGCGAAGGCCGGATTCATGCAAGCGTCGGAGCAGCTCAGAGTGCAGGCCAAGGTGGTTGGTCCGGACTCCTACGATCCGAAGGCCGAGCTGGCTGCGTTTGATGATGCTGTGAAGAAGAAGCCGGCGGGAATTCTGATCAGCGTCGCCGATCCGGCCGTTCTGATGTACAGCATCAATAATGCGATCGCTGCGGGCATTCCGGTGATCACGATTGACGCGGATGCGCCGGTGAGCAAGCGGCTGTTTTTTGTCGGCACCAACAACTACCAGGCAGGATTGCTGGGAGGGAAGCGGCTAGCGGAAGAGCTGAAGGACAAAGGCAACGTGGTGTTCTTCACGATCCCCGAGCAAGCGAATTTAGCCGAGCGACTGCGCGGCTATCGCGAGGCCTTGGGGCGTTTTCCTGATATTCACGTGGTGCGCGTGGTGGATATTGCGGGCGATCCGCGGGTCGCGTTCGACACGGCGACTGAGATTCTCGGCAAAGAGTCCGACAAGGTGAATGCTTTCGTGTGCCTCGAGGCCCAGGCCGGACGCGAAGTCGCGACCGTGCTCAACAACCGCAGCGTCAAGGATAAGGTTGTGATTGCGATGGACACGGACGCCGACACGCTCGACTGGATCGATAAGGGCGTGATTGCCGCGACGATTTCGCAGAAGCCTTACACCATGAGCCTCGTGGGCCTGCATATGCTCGACGATCTGTATCACAACAAACTTCCCAAGCTCGATAGCGACTGGTCGAAAGACAGTTTTGCTCCCATTCCCGCATTCGTCGACACCGGCACGGCGGTCATCGATAAGAGCAACATTAAGGCGTTCCGCGAAGCGAAAGAGGCGGCCACTAAAGCGGGCAAGTAACGTCGCCGGGCAGACTCTCGGCGTGGCGGTGGTATAGACTTTCCGGTCGCAGGAGCGGCGCGGAAAGCCCGCTGGTTAAGGCTTTGCGCGCGGAGGGTGTGCATGAAGAAGTCCAAGCATCTGGTAAAGCCATTTCGGATCGAGCACGGGAAAGACTTTCGCCTCAAGGACCATGATCCCGCGCAGACAGCCGGATTGCACAGCAAGCCCGAAGCGGAGAAGTTGCTCGCGGAAGGGATCGCAAAGCTCGCCGATCTGCAGGACAAACTCTATGCGCAGGACAACTACGCCCTACTTCTGGTGATTCAGGCCATGGATGCCGCCGGGAAAGACGGCGTCATCAAGCACGTGATGTCAGGCGTCAATCCACAGGGCTGCCAGGTTTATTCCTTCAAGGCGCCTTCGCCAGAGGAACTCGATCACGATTACATGTGGCGGACGATGACGCGCATGCCGGAACGCGGGCGGATTGGAATTTTTAATCGCTCGTACTATGAGGAAGTGCTGGTCGTGCGGGTGCATCCTGAAATACTGGCTGCTGAACGGATTCCGAAAGAATTGGTGACCAAGGACATCTGGAAGGAGCGCTTCGAAGACATCAACTGCTTCGAGCGCTACCTCTCGCGAAACGGCGTGGTGGTGCTCAAGTTTTTCCTAAATGTTTCCAAGAAAGAGCAGAAGCGACGATTTCTGGCGCGGTTGGACGAGCCGGAGAAGAACTGGAAGTTTTCCGCCGCGGACATCAAAGAGCGGGCCTGCTGGGACGACTACATGGAAGCTTTTGAGGACCTGATCCAGCACACGGCTACTCCGGAAGCGCCCTGGCATGTAATCCCCGCCGACAATAAATGGTTCAGCCGGATTGCAGTGGCCGAGGCGGTGATCGATACGCTCGAAAGCCTGAATCTCTCGTACCCGAAGGTCGACGATGCCAAAGCCAAAGAGCTCGCTGCCGCAAGGAAACTACTTGAGCAGAAGAAGTAGTTGAGGAGTCGGCTCCTCGCTTCATCAGAGGGGGCTGATTTGTGTCCCTGAGTCAGCCAGCTGGTTGCATTCCCGCGTTCGCCACGCACTCCCCTCTTTTCGTCTGGCCATACAACGAGTTAGGATACGCAGTTCAAAGACTTCCCTCGGAGAGCAAGCACCCATGGTGACCCGAAATCGTCTGTCGCAGTTTGCTGCGTTCGTTCTTGTCAGCGCGCTTATGGTTCTTCCTCTGACCGCAGTCGCGCAGAAGAAATCGTCGGAGACGAAAGGCACGGAACCCACTGCGGCGGTAGCAGCGAAGCCGGAGACGCCAGACACCACCGAGCACGAAGACCCGATGTTCAAGGGAATGAAGTACCGGCTGGTAGGTCCGTTTCGCGGCGGGCGCTCGCTGACGGCTTCCGGCATTCCGGGAGACCCCACGACCTACTACTTCGGCTCGACGGGAGGTGGGGTGTGGAAGTCCGTTGACGGCGCGCTGACGTGGAAGCCTGTGTTCGATAAGGAGACTTCACTCGGCATCGGCAGCCTGGCGGTCTCGGTTTCAAATCCCAACGTCGTGTATGTCGGTACCGGAGAGGCTTGCCTGCGCGGCAATATTTCCCAGGGCGATGGCGTCTACAAGACGCTGGATGGCGGCAAGACCTGGAAGAACGTCGGCCTGCATGATTCACGGGCGGTCGGGAAAGTCATCGTCAATCCGACGAATCCAGACATCGCTTTTGTGGCCGCGCTCGGACACCCTTACGGCCCAAACACCGAGCGCGGCATTTTTCGCACGATCGATGGCGGCAAAATCGTGGGAGAAAGTTCTCTACAAGGACGAGAACACGGGCGCGGTAGACGTCGCGTTCGATCCGCACAATCCGAATATTCTGTTCGCCGCGCTGTGGCAGGTGCGGCGCGTGCCGTGGAACATGGCAAGCGGCGGGACCGGGCAGCGGCTTGTACCGGTCGAACGATGGCGGCACAACTTGGAAGCGTCTCGAAGAGAAGGGACTGCCCAAGGGTCCATATGGGCGCATCGGCGTATCAGTGGCTGCGAACTCGGATCGCGTCTTCGCTCTGATTGAGGCGGCGGAAGGCGGCCTCTATCGTTCGGATGACGGCGGTGATACGTGGCAACTTGTGAATGGCAGCCACAGCCTGGTGCAGAGGCCTTGGTATTACATGCACGTGATTGCCGACCCGCAGAATCGCGACACGCTTTACATCATGGATGTCGACGCGTACCGCTCGACCGATGGCGGCCGTTCGTTCAACAAGTTCAAGCTTCCCC
The DNA here is from genome assembly GCA_963745435.1 of uncultured Acidobacteriota bacterium. Lineage (GTDB taxonomy): Bacteria > Acidobacteriota > Terriglobia > Terriglobales > Acidobacteriaceae > Gp1-AA133. The sequence continues at coordinate 235,275 of CAVUXK010000026.1, forward strand.
ACGGCGACAACCACGGGCTGTGGATCGATCCGAGAAATACGAACCGCATGATCGCGTCGAATGACGGGGGCGTGACCGTGACGATCGACGGCGGCAAAACCTGGACGCGGCAGGACAATCAGCCGACCGCGCAGTTCTATCACGTGATCGCCGACAACCGCACGCCCTACTACATCTACGGTGCGCAGCAGGACAACAGCACGGTCGCGATCGCAACGCGTAGCGACGATGGATTGATTGATCGTTCGGATTGGTATCCGGTGGGGGGCGGGGAAGCGGGCTACATCGCGCCATATCCACCGGAACCGACGGTCGTGTATGCGGCCGACTACGAAGGCTTGATCACGCGCTTTGACAAGCGCACCGGCCAGCTACGCAACATCACGAACCAGACTCATCTCACCGACGCGGGAGGCGCGGGCATCCTGGAGCATCGCTTCCAGTGGACTTCTCCGGTGATGATTTCGCCGAATGATCCCGAGACGCTGTATCACGCGGGCGAGAAGCTGTTCAAAACGACCGACGCGGGCGTGCATTGGGAAGCGATCAGTCCCGACCTGACGCGCAACGATAAGTCGAAACAGCAGCCTTCGGGCGGGGCGATCACCATCGACGACACCGGGACCGAGTACTACGACACGATCTTTGCTGTGGCCGAGTCGACAGTAACGAAGGGCGTGATCTGGGCGGGTACGGACGACGGCCTGGTGCAGTTGACCCAGGATGGCGGGAAGAACTGGACGAACGTCACGCCCAAAGATCTGCCGGAGTGGAGTCGCGTCAGCCAGATTGAGGCGTCGCCCTTCGATGCCGGAACCGCATACGTTGCGGTCGATCGCCATCAGAATGACGATCTGCGCCCGTATATTTTCAAGACCACGGACTTCGGCAAGACGTGGACGAGCGGAGCGAAAGGAATTCCCGACAATTACTTTGTGAGAGCGGTACGGGAAGACCCCAAGAAACGTGGACTCCTTTATGCGGGCACGGAGAACGGGGTGTACGTCTCATTTAATGGCGGCGCAGACTGGCGGCCGTTGCAGCTGAACTTGCCGCGCGTTCCTGTCCACGACCTGATTGTGAAGAACGACGATCTGGTGGTGGCGACGCATGGGCGCGCGTTCTGGGTGCTCGACGACCTCAGCCCGGTTCGGCAGTTTGCTCCGGAAGTTGGAAACCAGGCGGTGCATCTCTACACGCCGGCACTGGCTTATCGCATCCACAATCCCGAGGAAGCGCCGCACCATGCGGAACTGGTGGGAATGAATCCGCCGTCCGGCGCGGTGGTTGACTTTTACGTGAAGACGGCGCCGAAGGGCGTCAGCACGATCGAGATCCTCGATGCGCAGGGCAAGACCATCCGCAAGTACTCGAGCGACAAGACGGAGACGCCGGATGAGCCGCTTGATCCGGATGACAAAAAGCCGGAGAAGGAATTGAAAGTGGAAGCCGGGCTGAATCGATTTGTCTGGGACTTGCACTACGAAAATGCGAACCGGGTGCCGGGATACTACTTGTGGGAGTACAACTCAGGCGCGCGGGGTCCGCTGGCACTGCCGGGAAAATACCAGGTGCGTCTGACGGTAGATGGACAGTCGCAGACGGTTCCCCTGGAACTGAAACTGGATCCGCGAGTCCAGGTTTCGCAGGCTGATTTGGAGGGACAGTTCAACCTGCTGATGGAGATTCGGGAGCAGTTGAACCGGGTGTACGCGGCAGCGAACCAGATTGAGGATGTGCGCGCGCAGACCGAAGGGCTGAAACGGCGGCTGCCCGATGACGACGCTTCGCGTGCGGTGGCGACGTCTGCCGATGGCTTGGCAGCGAAACTGGTGTCGGCGCGCGAGCCGCTGGTGAACCTGAAGATCAGCGCCAACGAAGACTCGCTGGCCTACCGCCCGGGTGTGGACGGACAACTGGCGTTTCTGTCGATGATCGTGGGTAGCGGATGCGACTGCGGCCCGACGGAAGCGGCTCGTCAGCGCTTCGAGGAATTGAAGAAGCAGACAGACGATGCCATCGCGAAGTGGAACGAACTTCAGAAGGGCGATGTCGCGGCATTTCAGAAATTGGCAGCGGACCGTGGCATGCAGCCAGTGGCCATTCCTGCCCCTAGCAGTCGAGTCAGTTCTGGGGAGAACGAGCCGTGAGTCCGGTCGAGGGGGCGGTCTGCACGTATCGTGTTGCGACCCTTTTCTGTCGGCAACCGTCGAATTCGGCCCAAGACGTCCGTGTGGACGATGATTAGTTTGCAATCAGGAAAATACCTGATGCTTCACAAATACACCAGAAAAACCTGATTTCAACTCTTGCCTCAACCACTTTCGAGTTGGTAGTCTCGGGAAGATTTCTGAGGTTTCCTTCGCTATGTTCCGCGAATCTTCCCTCTTCCAATTCCAGAACGGCGACCACACGTGCGTGTTCTATCGCTCCGATCGGGAGTTGATGGAAGTGCTGACTCCTTATGTGGCTGATGGCCTCCGCCGGGGTGAGCGCGTTTTTTGCGCGCAGCGGCCTGAGATTCTGAAGCGGTTGACGCACGACCTGATTTATCTGGGCCTCAATCCTGATTACGAGCGCGAGCGCGGAGCACTCGATCTGCGCACCGAGGACGCCGTGTATTTTCCTCAGCACCGGTTCGAGCCCGAGGCAATGATGGAGATGTTGATTCGTTCCATCGGTCAGGCGCGGGCTGGAGGCTTCAGTTCATTTCGATCGGCGGGTGAGTTGTCATGGGCGGTCCGTGGCCGCAACGAGTGTGATCAGGTCGTGGGCTACGAGAAGCTGGTTGAAGAGTACTATCCCGGGAAGAGGGCGATCGGCCTCTGCCAGTACGCGATGGACGAATTCGAACCGGAGGTGTTGAAATCCGTGCTCGCGGCGCATCGCATGCTGATCGCCGATACGTCCTCAGGTTCGCATCACTGCAGCATGCATTTCCGCAACGAAGGCTGGACGGCGGAGGTGGTGGCGGAGAAGTTGGCGGAAAACCCCCGCTACTACTATGTGGTGCAGCACAGTTGGCCGCATCAGATTGCGGGCTGGGGCGTGGCTAGCGATTTCGATGCGGCTTCCACCAGCATTGGGGAACTGGCTTTGCACGCGTAGTTTGCTGCCTACTCCTTCCACGATCACCTTTTGCAACCTGCCTGCCCTCCGACCTGGATTTGTGCCGCTCGTAAGGACGGCGACAATACCTTCAAATGGATGTATCTGAAACGTCATGGCCGCGTCGGCCAGGCGCTATATGGCCGGATTGTCGCGTGTTCGCGTGCCGTGCCGCTGCCGAAGCGCACCCGACGCCGTCCGGATGTTAAAATTCTTCCTAATCCCTGTTGAAAACAAGGCAGTTAGTTTTCGAATTCTTGCATCCAAGAATTAGCGGCGGAATCTTTGGGTAGTCTCAATCCGCTGGTTTTTGCGCCAAGCCCCGCGATGGGTGCTGATCGGCAGTTGTCGCGGATCACAAAAACCGTTCCTACGTGCTTTTTCTGGCATCGCAATTACTCTCGGACACCGGGGCGAACCGAGTTACTGCGGCAGGCGCGAAGTCTGTGCGCGAACGGACGAGTTTGTCAGCGAGAACGTGGGCAAACGTCGAACCGAGGCGCACGGCGCACGTTGCGCTGCTGCTTAATGCTACGGGTTGAACCATTGAAGGAGTGACGAGCATGAGATATCTCCGGGCTGTCCTCATTCTGGGATTGCTACCGCTGAATGTTTTTGGACAGCAGACTGCGGCCACTCCTCCGGCAAACTCGGCCGACTCGGCTCTCGAGCAGCATGTGCGCGATTTGGAAGAACGTATCATCGCGCTCGAGGGCCAGGTGCGCATGTTGAAAGCCTCTGCCGCACAGCCTGCCGCGGCTCAACCCGCCGTTGCGGCGCAAGCACCGGGGACGCAGGAGTCGGTGGCGCAAGCGGCTTCGGTTCCGCAACCGGTCGCAACCCCCGGCGCTCCCGCGACGCAGGCTGAAACGATTGCGGCCTCTACGCAGGAGCCAAGTCTCGGAGGTGCGGGCGGCTCGGCCGCCAAGGCGCTCAATCCGGATATCAGCGTGATCGGAGATTTCATTGGAGCGCTGGGCGGCAACTCGCAGCAGAACACCGTATCGCTGCAACCGATTCCCGCATTTCAGATGCACGAGTCCGAGATCGGATTGCAGTCGATCATCGACCCGTACGCGCGCGGAGATTTCTTCATTTCTTTCGGGGAAGAAGGAGTCAACCTCGAAGAGGGCTTTATCACCTTCACGGCGCTGCCCCGGGAACTTCGTCGCGAAGGTGGGCAAGATGCGATCGGTGTTCGGCAAGGTGAACACGATGCATAACCACGTGCTGCCTTGGGTGGATCGGCCGCTGGTAACAAACAATCTGGTAGGCGGCGAAGACGGGATCGATGATGCGGGGTTCTCAGTGGAGCGCATCCTGCCTGCGCCCAAGGGCATCTTTCTGGAAGCTACCGGGCAGCTGTTCCGCGGAGATTCAGGCGACGTGTTCCATTCTTCGCGGCGCAGCGACGTCAGCGCAGTGGCACATCTGCGCGGTTATCACGACCTGAATGAATCGACGAATCTGGACCTCGGAGTCTCGTATGCGCGCGGGCACAACGATCTGGGCACGGACTTCCTGACGCATCTGTACGGAGTGGATGCGACTCTGCGCTGGAAGCCCTTGCGCCGCTCGATCTATCACTCGTTCGTGGGCCGCAGCGAGTTCATCTGGAGCGATCGGCAGCAGTTCCCGGCATCGCAGAAGTCTTTCGGGTACTATGCCTCTGCCGACTACCAGCTGGCACGGCGGTGGTTTGTGGGCGGACGCTTTGACCATTCCGACCGCAGCCGCAATGACTCTTTGACCGACAAGGGCGGATCGGTCACGCTGACCTACTGGCCGAGCGAGTTCAGCCAGCTGCGCGGGCAGTATCGCTTTACGCATTATGCGAATAACATCGATGCGAATGAATTTTTCATGCAATTGATCTTCTCTCTGGGAGCGCATGGGGCGCACCCGTTCTAACCATGGAAGGACAGGAATGCTGAATCGCTGCAAAACCTTGCTTTTGATTTGTTCTTTGGCGGCTGTGCTTTTGCCTAACTGGGCAGAAGCCAAAAAGTTGAATGTCATCACGGCCACCACCGACCTCGCTGCGCTCGCGCAGGAAGTCGGCGGCGACAAGGTTCAGGTCGAGTCGATCGCGAAGGGCTACCAGGATCCGCACTTCGTCGAAGCCAAGCCGAGCTTTCTGTTGAAGCTGCGGCAGGCTGACTTGCTGATCGTGGTCGGGCTGCAACTGGAGATCGGGTGGCTGCCTCCGCTCATCAACCAGAGCGGCAACGCGCGGATCCAGGTCGGTGCGGCCGGATATCTGGATGCTTCGCAGTTTGCGGAGATTCTTGATATCCCGACCGGGCACCGTCACCCGCGCGATGGGAGATGTCCATCCTCTGGGCAATCCGCACTATTGGCTCGATCCTGACAACGGACGGCGTATCGCGAAGGGCTTCGCGGGTAAGTTCGGCGAACTCGATCCGTCGAACTCCGCGTACTACCAGCAGCGCTTCCAGGACTTCGACAAGCGGCTGACTGCCGCGGAACAGAAGTGGGATGCGGACATGAAGCCGTATCGCGGGCGCAAGGTCGTCACCTATCACAATTCTTTCCCGAACTTCGCGAAGCATTTCGGGCTGAATGTGATCGGATACGTAGAGCCTCGACCGGGGATTCCGCCCACGCCCAGCCACACGATCGAGTTGATCGGGCTGATGAAGCGGGAGAACACCAAGCTGATCCTGGTGGAGCCCTATTTCGACCTGAAAACTCCACAGGCCATTGCTCGCGAAACCGGGGGGCAGGTCGTCCAATATCTGCCGTCGGTGGGCGGCGAAAAAGATGTGACGGACTACTTCAAACTGTTTGATTACGATATCGGATTGCTGAGCAAGGCATTCCAAGCGACGCAATAGGGGTTCGAGGAGACCGATGGAGATTCTTCCTTTTCTGATTTGGCCGTTTGTGGCCAGCCTGATTCTGACCGGCATCCACGCGTACCTGGGAGTGCACGTGGTCGAGCGCGGCGTGATCTTTGTCGATCTGGCGCTCGCGCAGATTGCCGCGCTGGGCGCGACCATCGCGATCCTGGTGGGCATGGACCCGCACGGACGGGGCGCCTATTTCCTGAGCCTGGGCTTCACGTTTCTGGGCGCGGCGATCTTTGCGCTGGCACGTTCGCGGCGCGGGCATATTCCGCAAGAGGCCTTTATCGGAATCGCGTACGCGGTCGCTTCGGCCGCGGCCATTCTGGCGATGAGCAAGGCCACCGGCGAGACCGAGCACCTCAAGGACATGCTGGTCGGCAACATCCTGGCGGTGTCCCGCGCCGAGGTCGCCAAGACGGCGGTGCTGTACGGAGTGGTTGGGCTGTTCCACTACATCTTCCGACACAAATTTCTGCTGATTTCCACCAACACGGCCGAAGCGGAGCGCCAAGGTCTGAACGTGCGGCTGTGGGATTTCCTGTTCTACGCATCTTTCGGATTTGTGGTGACGTCGTCGGTGGCAATTGCCGGCGTTCTGTTGGTCTTCTGCTACCTGATCGTGCCGTCGGTGGGAGCGATGTTGTTCGCGGACCGCGTCGGCCCGCGGCTGGCGATCGGATGGACGATGGGAACGCTGGTGTCCGCGCTCGGAGTGTATTTTTCGGTGAGCTTCGATACGCCGACCGGGGCGACCATCGTGTGCACGTTTGGGGCGGTCTTGATTTTGATGTTCTTGGTGCATTTGTTGTTTTTCCATGGGCAGAAGGCCCATGTGTTAGAGGGGGCGTCTTCGGCCGAAGGGGCGCAGGAACCGGCGTTGCCCGGGAGGCGGTAGGGCTCGCGCGGGCTTACGCCCGCAGCGCGTTGGTGCCGCCCTTACGGGGCTTGCGTTATCCCTCGCCTTACCCAGGGCTTACGCCCTGGGCTATCCTATGCCGCCGCTGCGCGGCTGGTGTTGGGGCTAATCGCGCTCCGTGGCAGGCCACCTGTAGCGTCCCGCATCCCTGTCAGCCAGCGGTGACCCTCTATTACTTCAGTGCTACTGGATAGCACTTTTGGTGCATTGCACCATTGGTGTCTCGTTGCTAAGTTGTGGGTGTACGAGGCTCCTCCCCTTCGGTATGAGGCCGCATGACCGTTTTTCGGGGGGGTGCTATGCGAATGATGCATGTTTGTTACGCGGCGTTGGGATTTGCGGTGGCCCGCTGGATTTTTAAACGTCAGCCGGTGGTAGATCCTGTTTCGCGTTTCCGTACATCCGGTCTCCTGTAACACCCACTGAACGCTGAGGGCGCCTGGCCCGTTGTACGCCACTTCTGGACAGGCGCCTTCTTATTTTTCCTGCCAAGGTTCTAGCACCAACGTTCGTTTTCTCCCGGTCCAGACTCGCTACAATTTGAATGTAAGTTTCGTGTGCCTAGCGGCCATCGACGCGCCTCCTCCCGTCATCGCTGCCCGGCCAGAGAACCGACTTCGAATGACCGAACCTGGGACCTTGGGCCAAGTAGCTTGTCATGGGATGCTCCGGCGTGGAAGCCTGCGAGCGACCGCCTGCCGCATTCTGATTGCGGCGGCTTGCGGATTTTTCGTCGTGACCGCGGCGTGGTGCCAGTCGGAAGATGCTCCCGTTTCTCTGGGTGATGTAGCCCGGTCTATTCGCAAGAAGAAAGAACAACCCGCGACGCCCAATCCAACTCCGGCACCCGCGCCTTCCCATACGATCATCGACAACGACAATCTGACCCAGGTTGTGGAAGAGGCGGAAAGCCGTCACCTCGCGAATACCAGCATGACGTACTCGTTCGAGGGGGCGGCCAAGATGTTCCAGATATCTTCTCCTGACGTTACTTGCAGCCTATCCTTCAACGGACGCATGAGCTCTTTGCTGGTCCGACCGGCGACGCCTATCGATGTACCAGAAGAAGAAGTGCGGAAGCTCGAAGGACCGGCGGCGATCAACGATGAGGGATTGCAAGTCTCTGTCTTTAATGGAACCCGCTGGCGGATCGAAGAGATCACCGTCGGTGTCACGGTGGTGCGGCACGCGAACTCGGTGGCAGGGAATCGCGGGATCGCGAGACTGGTGCAGGCCGCTTCAGAGACCACGGTCTCCGCAGAGAAGAGTGCAGACGTAACTACGCTTTATCATCTGAAGGCGGAATCGTTGCCTTCGAGCACCACGGTATTCAAGGGACCGCTGACGGCGGCGCTCGGTCCTGACCAGGAGTGGCATTGGGCCATCGTGCAAGCGCGGGGGATTCCGCCGCGGCCGGAAGACTCGGCGCTCAATCAGCCGCTGGCGCCTTCGAGCAATGTGGTGATCCCGTAAGGCCGCTCTCCACCGACAAAACACAAGTGCGGTTTGGCGCGAACTGTCGTCTCAGGCCCGCGGTACGATCGGAACTTCTTCCAGGCGACCACTCTTCAGGCTCCGCAGGGCAGCGTCCAGCACTTCCTGGTTCTGCCAGCCTTCTTCGCCCGGAACCGGAAAGGCGGCTTCGCAGCGGACTGCGGCGGCAAACATATCGACTTGCCGGGCGTACGCGTATTGGTTCGAGATCGCTTCGCTTTCTACGACCACGCCATTGCGCTTGAGGTTCACCTGGATCGGCCGATCGACGGTTAGACCATCGTCGGCCCTGAGGACGCCGCTTTCCCCAACGAACTCCATCGGGGTTCGATACTCAGCACGCGTAGAGACGAGCACGGTACCCAGGGTTCCACGCGAGAATTCCAGGCTCAGGTTCGCGGCAGCTTCAACGTCTTTGGAGTCGGCATCCCACATGCCGCGTGCGCTTACACGAACGACTTCGTCCTGCAGGACGTAGCGGAGCGCGTCAATACAGTGCACGCCGACGTCGCCAATAGGGCCGCTGCCGGCGATCGTGGCGTCGTTCAGCCAGGTGCGCGCGTGGTTTCTGCCCGGGTAGGAGAATTCCGAGCGGGCAAAGATCGGGCGTCCGATCTGGCCGGCGGCAATCCGTTCTCGCAAGCGAGCGGTACTGTCTTCGAATCGGAAAACCTGGGCGACGCCGAGCGGCACTTTCGCGGCACGAGCAGCTTCGACCATCTGTCTGCATTCGCTGGCATTCATCCCCATCGGCTTTTCGCACAAGACCGGCTTGCCTGCCTCGATCGCAGTGAGGACGTCGGAGAGGTGCAGGGAATTCGGGGTCGTGACCAGCACGGCGTCGACTTCGGGTGAGCGGCACAAATCGGCTGTGGTTGCGAAGACGTGGGGGATCTTGTACTCCTCCGACGCCGCCTTACCCTTAGCCATATCGCGGCGGGAAAGAGCAGTGACCTTGCAGCTGCGTGCCAGCTTGAAACCTGGCATCAGGCGGCGCACGGCGTGCAAACCGAATCCAACAATTCCGAAGCGCACCATAGATGTGTGAGGCGACGTGGGGCCCGGAACGACCGTGACTCTAGAACGTGCGAGGGCGGGACGCCCTCGCGACTGCCGGCGAGACGCCGGCGCTACCTATTTTGCTGCCATCGCTCCTACCAGCGACTGGAAAACTTTCAGGCCATCGGTACATCCTAGTTCGGGTTCGGCCGAGCGCTCGGGATGCGGCATCATGCCGAGTACATTGCGTCCGGGACTGCAGATGCCTGCGATGTTGTCGAGCGAGCCATTGGGATTCGCTTCGGGTGTGATCTGGCCGTCGGCGGTCGAATACCGGAAGACGATGCGCTTGTCGCGCTGGAGCTCTGCGAGGGTGGCTTCATCGCAGAAGTAGTTGCCTTCCATGTGGCCGATGGGGATGGTCAGGACCTCTCCCTCCCGGCACGATTGCGTGAATATCGTGTCGGTGCTCTCGACGCGCACCTGGACAGGCTTGCAGATGTATTTCAGGCCGACGTTGCGCATGAGCGCTCCGGGCAGCAGGCCTGACTCGCACAGAATCTGGAACCCGTTGCAGATGCCCAGCACGATACCGCCGCCATTGGCGAACTTCTTGCACCGACTCCATCACGGGAGAGAACTTGGCGATCGCGCCGGTGCGCAGGTAGTCGCCAAAGGCAAAGCCTCCCGGCACGATGATGGCATCGCAATTTTCCAGGTCATGCGACTCATGCCACAGGAAGGTTACGGGCTGCTTGGCGACTTGCTGAATTGTCCAGTAGGCATCGTGGTCGCAATTGGAACCGGGGAAAATGAGGACGCCGAATTTCATGCCGAGGCCCCTGCGAGTGGAATGAATCGAGTCTACCACGGCAAAAATGAAAGCCGCCCGGCTCTTGGGGGATGCGCCAGGCGGCCCGTACAACGCTGGTTACTGATCGAACTAATCGAGGCCCGGAGGTGGAGGCGGTGGCAGCGGTGGCATTTCATCCGGCCCTGCCGGCCGGCCCGGCCCTTCTGGCATTAGCTTCTGTTTGAAGAAGAACATGTGGTCGCCCGGCATGGCTTCGCCGCCGCGCATGGTTTTCAGTTGTCTCCATTGTTCGAGCGACAATTGCTTGCGGAGATCGAGATTCATGGCGGTGAATTCGCGCTCCAGTTTGCCGCGCGCGGAGAGCACCTGATCGACTTGCGAGTTCACTTGACCTTCGTCGGGCTGATCGGCATCGAGCATGGTCTGCAGCTTGAGGTCCTGCTTCTCCATGTCGGCACCGTAGTCGATGAGCTTCAGCTTGTGGTTGTAGAAAACCTGGTTCAGTTGAGTGACCTGCGCATCACTCAAGGCCAGCTTGGACACGACGTCGGGGTTCTGCCACCACTTGCCCATCTCGCGCCTGAACATGACGTTGTGTGGGCCCTTGCCCGGATGCCGGGGCCCGGTCGTTACACCTCCGACCGCCGCGCCTGTTTCCTGTGCCCAGCATGCGGACGCCAGGGCGAGAGTGCCTAACGCGATTACGAATCTAGTTTTCATGAGAACGGGTCTCCTTGTTTTGTAACGCGGTATCGAGTGGCTGATTGCTGTCGCTTTCGTCCACCATCAAAGTCGCAGGCTCAAGCGCTCGTGGAGTGTCGTATTGAATGGCGCGCTCCACCTCGAGCAGTAATTCGTGATCGGAATCGACTTGGACGACGGGTACTACGGTCTGGAACGGGTGGACTCTGGGTGCGCGACTCAGAATCGCGAAGGCGATCAGTAGTAAAACGACCACACTCGGGATCAGCGTCGTCGTTAGCCGGGACTTCGACTCCGCTGCGCGGCGCGCTGCGCGGATGCGACCCGCCTGCAACTCCCAGAAGTCCTCGGGACGCTTGGCGTATTCGCGATTGGCCTCAGCAAATTGGCGCAAGGCGACCTCGACCTGGTCCCGTTCTGTTTGGCAAGGCTGGCATTCGGCAATGTGGTGCTCAGCCGCGAGGTCGAAGCCCACCAGCGCGCGCTCTACTAGCGGATCGTGCGTGTTCTCGTTAGAAGTCATCGTAAGTCCCTCAGCTTGCCGCGCACTGCCTGCACTGCGCGGAACAAATGCGTCTTCACGCTGCCGACTTGCAAGTCCAGCGCAGACGCGATCTCGCTTAACTCCATCTCTTCCACGAAACGCAGAAGAAATACGGCTCGCTGTTGCTGTGACAGCTGGCTCGCCGCGTTCCATACTGCGCGCACATCTTCCCGCGCCAGCAGAGCCTGCTCCGGGGATGCGCCGTTCGACGGTACTTGCTCGGCTGGTCCGTCTTCGCTCTCGTCCTGCAGTCCGAGCAATCGCTTCCAGAACCCTGCTTTGCGATTGCGGGCGTGGTCGCGCGCCAGGTTAGCCGCAATCCGCAGAAGCCAGGTTTCCAGGCTTGACTCTCCACGAAAGCTCGACCGGTTCAGGTAAGCACGCAGGAAGCATTCCTGAGTCAGGTTGTCGGCCTCGTCAGGGTCGCGCAGCATCATCAACAGGAAGCGGTGCACGCGGCGTTGATGGCGCCGGACGATCGCATCGAACTCCTCCGCCGTGATACTTTGTGCCGCGGCGCCAAGCGCGGTGCGCAGTGCTGTCTCCATGACTTAAGGTCCGGGTACTACTAGTATGGACGAGAATGGCGTGCCGAAGGTTGACACGCTGAACATCGATTTCCCGAAATAGTTGTGGGGGCATCCTAACTACTGTGACTTTTGCCGAGCACGCCCGCATTACCGGCCACGCACTAAAGAACTGGGCCATTGCCCAACTCCAGGATTCGATCGCGGTTGCATTGCTGTGGTGGATCGGGCTGACGATTCTGAAAGTACCGTGGGCGCCGTTCTGGGCAGTCCTGGCGGCATTCCTGCAAATCGTGCCGCACATCGGTCCGGTTTTAAGCCTGCTCGGTCCTGCGCTGGCAGCCGGGCTTCATTGGGGCAGTGCAGTGCACTCGCTGTACGTTCTGATCCTTTACGCGGGCATCGTGATCGTGGATGGATTTTTGCTGCAACCCTACATCATGAAACGCGCCGCGCGCGTGCCCATATGGGCCTCGATCCTCACGCCGATTGTGCTGGGAGTTTTGATTCCGTTCTGGGGCGTGCTGATTTCCGCGCCTCTACTGGCGGTGGTGTACGCCTACAAGGAGCGGCAGGCGAAAGCGAGCGCTAGCGGATCGGCCAACTTGTCTTCACCCATGTAAGCGCAATGTTTTACAGTTGCTCGCCGCGTCTGCTGAATGCCACGCTGGGCGCGGCTTTCCGCCGAATGGCCGTAATCCGCTGAAAACAAGCATGGAAGAAAGGTCGCAGGCTTTTCGGCCGAGAACGTTGCCGCGTTATGTCTTCGGAATTTTCCGGGATCAGTTTCTTTTTGGTGTGCTTTCCGTTGACGCGCCCCGTTCCGGCTCCTATACTTCGCGCCGCCTTTGTTTAGGGGGAGCGTATGAAGATTTCCAGCTTGGATTGCTCTTGCTGCGGTAGCGCTTAGCTTCTCGGTAGCGGACGCTCAGACGTCTTCGAACGTTTCAGTCTTTGCAACCGGATTTTCCAACCCGCGTGGCCTGAAGTGGGGCCCCGACGGCAACCTTTATGTAGCGGAAGGGGGCACTGGAGGGAAGACACCTCCGACGAGCACATGCGATCAGGTGCCTCCGCCAGTCGGTCCGTACACCGGTGGCTATAACGCGAGGATTTCGAAAGTGACGCCGGATGGCACGCGGACGACTCTGGTCGGCGGTTTGCCTTCGACTAGCGCCGCTATCGGCGACGTAGAAGGTGTGGCCGACGTCGCGTTCCTCGGCGATCAGATGTACGCCTTGCTTGCGGGCGCCGGTTGCTCGCATGCGCATCCCAATGTTCCGAACGGCATCCTGAAAGTGAATAGCGACGGAAGCTGGTCGCGAATTGCTAACCTCAGCGCGTACCTGAAACTTCATCCGACCAAGAATCCGGAGCCGGATGATTTCGAACCGGATGGGACCTGGTATTCGCTGATCGCTGCCGATGGAGTGCTCTATGCGGTCGAGCCGAATCATGGCGAGGTCGATTCCATCACTCCGAGCGGAGTCGTGACGCGACTGGTGGATGTTTCCGAAACGCAGGGGCACGTGGTGCCGACGAGCATCGCTCGCACGGGAAACGGGTTCCTGGTCAGCAACCTGAACACGTTCCCGATCACGCCGGGTAGCTCATCGCGATTCACCGTCAGTACGCTGGGTGGCATCACCAGAGTCGTCCCTGGTTTAACAACGGTGGTCGCGGTGGTCGTGAGTGGCGGGGACACGTATTTCCTGGAACTCAATGACGCTCCCGGCTTCCCAGGGCCGGGCAATGGGAAGGTCGTTCGGCTGCGTTCGGGAACGTTGCTGACGATTGCGAGCGGGTTGACGGTGCCCACGGGTATGACGATGGGGCCGGATGGCAATCTCTATGTCTCGAACTTTGGAGCGGTGCCAGCTCCTGCCGGTGTCGGACAGATTGTGAAGATCACCGTACCGGGACCGCTATAGAACAGGCTGGTGTCAGGTCTCAGGACAATCCTGGGACCTGACTTTTTCGCTCAGAGGGCATCGATTTCAGTCGGGTCAGCTGGGTCGACAGTTTAGCCTTCTTTAAGGCCCGAAAATCTCCCATGCTATAATTTGGGTTCGCCTGCTTCAGTTTCCGAGGCTATCCTGTGATTTCCTCCAAGGGCGAATCCTTCGTAATTCCAGTTCTTTAGAGACGAGGTATCCCTATGTCTGGCCATTCAAAGTGGGCCACAATCAAGCACAAAAAGGGCGCGCTCGACGCCAAGCGCGGCAAGATCTTCACGCGTCTGATTAAGGAAATCGGCATTGCCGCAAAGAATGGTGGCGGTGATCCGGATACGAATCCTCGCCTGCGCACCGCGATCCTTGCGGCCAAGGCTGAGAACATGCCCGCCGACAATATCAAGCGCGCCATTCAGCGGGGTACGGGCGAGCTTCCAGGTGCGACTTACGAAGAGTTCACGCTTGAAGGCTACGGCCCGGGCGGCGTCGCGATTCTTGCTGAGATCAATACCGACAATCGCAATCGCACGGTGAGCGAAATCCGTCACTGTCTTCGGGAAAAATAACGGAAACATGGCTGAAGCTGGCGCCGTTTCCTGGATGTTTCACAAGAAGGGCGACATCGTGATTCCGAAGGCTGCTGCCAAGGAAGATGACCTGATGGCCATCGTGCTCGAGGCGGGCGGGGAGGATCTGCGTGATGATGGGGACAACTGGGAAATCCTCACCGAGCCATCCGCCTACGAAGCGGTGCTGGAGGCTGTGAAGAAGGCCGGCATCACTCCGAGTTCTTCGAGCGTCTCTATGATTCCGCAAAACTACATTAAGCTCGAGGGAGCGGCCGCGGCCCAGATGATCAGATTGCTCGAAGCTTTGGAAGAGCAGGATGACGTGCAGAACGTGCACGCGAATTTCGACATCGATCAGAAGCTGCTCGAGGAAGTCGCCGGTTAGTCTTCCCAAGACAGAACTTGAGAGCCGCCTACTGCAGGGCGGCTTTTCTTTTTGTTCACCTGGATTACAGACATTCCTGTAGTTTTCAACACTCCGGTGGATAATTCTGTGGATAACGAGGAAAGTCTTACTTCAAGTTGTTGTGCCACAGCGGGTTTAACATTCTGCACATTCAACGATGCTGGCACGTTTGGGGTAGAACTTCTCAGCCATACGACGAATTTTCCGAATTCGACGAAATGAAATCGCGACTGGACAAATTGCTGGTCGACCGCGGGCTGGTGCCCTCACGGGAGAGGGCGCAAGCTTTGATTCTTGCGGGCAACGTTCTGGTCAATCAGCAGAAGGTCGTGAAGGCGGGAGCGCCGGTGGAATCGGATGTCGAGATCCGCCTGCTCGGCGAGGATCTCAAGTACGTCGGCCGTGGCGGCCTGAAACTCGAGCGCGCTCTTGAGCACTGGCAAATTGATGTGCGTGGTCTGGTGGGCATGGATGTGGGCGCCTCGACAGGCGGTTTTACGGATTGCCTGTTGCAGCATGGCGCGGCGCGAGTCATCGCGATCGATACCGGCTATGGGCAACTGGACTTCCGGCTTCGCCAGGATCCTCGGGTTCGTCTGCTGGAGAAAACCAATGCGCGCTACCTCACTCATGACGCAGTTGGCGAGTACGTCTCGATTGTGGTGATGGATGTTTCGTTTATCTCTGCGACGTTAGTATTGCCCGCGGTTGTGGGTGCGGCGTTCGCGCCTTCTGATCGCCGAGAGGGTCCCTGCCGGTTGATCGTGCTGGTTAAGCCTCAATTCGAAGCCGGGCGTAGCGAAGTCGGGAAGGGAGGCATTGTGCGAGATGAGTCGGTGCAGCAAGGCGCGGTCGAAAAGGTGCGTCGATGCGTGGTCGAATTGGGCGCACAGCAGACGGATGCGATTGAGTCTCCGATTCTGGGTGGAGAGGGGAATCGAGAGTTTCTTTTGTATGCGCAGTTCTGAGAGGGCGGTGGGCTGTCATCGCAAGTGGTGACGCGTGGGACGAGGGCGAGGACGCCCTCGCGACTGCCGGCGAGACGCCGGCGCTACCTGTTAAGACCTGACACCTGACAGCTGACACTAGCACCTCAGACCCAACGCCTAACGCCTACGTTACAATGCTTCCTTCATCATGCCCACAGGCGCGACGAACCCTTCCGGCCGCACGAAGTTTGTTGGCATCATTTCCAAGCCCGCCAAGCCGGAACTTGCCCAGATCCTTCCTGAGTTGTTTTCGTGGTTTGAGAAGCATGGTTATCGGGTTGTAATCGACCGCGAGACGGCTGCCTACAGCTCTGGGCCGGAAACTATCGATCGCAAGCAGATGGCGACTCTGCCGCTGGACTTCGTGGTCGTGCTCGGCGGGGATGGCACGTTGCTTTCTACATCGCGGGCGGTGGCGCAGGCCGGCATTCCGGTGCTCGGCGTGAATCTTGGGTCTTTGGGTTTTCTGACCGAGGTGCCGCTGCCGGAGCTTTATCAGGCGCTCGACGACGTCGACCAGAAGCGTGCGACGGTGGAGTCCAGGTCCCTGGTGCATTGCGAGCTGTTGCGCGATGGCAAGTCGATCATGAGCTATTCGGCGCTCAACGATGTCATCGTCAACAAGAGCGCCCTGGCTCGCCTGAACACGTACGACCTTTTCATCGACCAGGCATTTGTCACTACCTACAAGGCCGATGGCCTGATCGTCTCCACTCCAACGGGATCGACTGCGTACTCGATGGCGGCCGGCGGTCCGATTCTCACGCCTTCGGTCGACGCCTTCGTGATCACGCCCGTGTCGCCTCATTCGCTGACGCATCGGCCATTGGTGGTGCGGGACTCCGCGCGAATTGAAATCATCGTGAAGACCGGCGATGAAGAGGCTTATCTCAGCGTGGACGGTCAGGTCGGTATGCCAGTTCGGGATGAAGACAGAGTCATCTGCCGCAAAGCCGAGTACAAAGTGCAGCTGCTGCGAATCCGCAGGGCGTTCTTTGAGGTGCTGCGGACGAAGCTGAAGTGGGGACAGAGGTAGAGGGTTTCGAGTACCTAGTACCGAGTACCGAGTTTCGGGTCCTCGCGCGATCTCGCGAAGATTTTCATAACCACTATGAACATTCGATGGCGCGCTGTGGTGCTGTTGTTTGCGGTTCTCGTCGCATGCTCACTTGGTGCTTCGGCCCAAACCAAGCCTGCTGCCGATCTCATCATCACCCACGCCAGGATCTGGACGGTGGACTCCAATCATCCCGAAGCGCAAGCCGTTGCCGTGCTCGGCGACCGCATTGTGGGTGTCGGCACTGACGCGGAAGTTACCGCCTGGCGCGGGCCGGAGACGAAGGTGATCGATGCCGGCGGGAAGCTCCTGCTGCCGGGCTTCAATGATTCGCACATGCATTTCGTCAGCGGCGGTGCGCAACTCGATAACGTGCAGCTCAATGATGCCACCAGTGCCCAGGAATTCGCCCGCCGGATCGGCGAGCGCGCCAAGACTACACCCAAGGGAGTGGATTCTGGGCGGCGATTGGGATGAGACCAAGTGGACGCCTGCTGAGTTTCCGACCAAGGAGCTGATCGATCCGGTCACGGGCGACACGCCGGTTTTTGTCAGTCGATACGACGGACACATGGGGCTCGCCAACACGGCGGCGTTGCGCGCTGCCGGCATTACCGCGCAGACGCCCGATCCTCCCGGAGGCGCTATCGTCCGCGACGCACAGGGAAATCCCACAGGGGCTCTGAAAGACGCGGCTCAGGACATGCTTTACAAGCGTGTGCCGCCGCTCACGCACGAGCAACGGCTGCACGCGGTGAAACGCGCGCTTGGCACATGCGGCCTCGCTGGGCGTGACCAGCGTCCAGCACATGAACGCCGACTATGCCGATATCGCGGTTTACGCGGAGCTGCTGCGACCGCGGGGAACTGACGACTCGCATTTACGCTGCTCCGCTGATCACTGAGTTGGACGACCAGGCTAAAATTGGCGTGCGCCGCGCCTTTGGCGACTCTTATCTGCGGATCGGCGCAGTGAAAGGCTTCGCCGACGGATCGCTCGGTTCGCGCACGGCTTATTTCTTCGAGCCCTTCAGCGACACCCCGGACAATCGCGGCTTGCTTTCGGATGAGATGCAGCCGCCGGCTCGCCGATGCGCGACCGCATGCTGCAAGGCCGATGCGGCCGGTCTTCAGCTCTGCACGCATGCCATCGGGGACGCAGGCAATCTCGATCGATTCTCGATTTCTACGGCGACATCGTGAAGGAGCATGGCTCCGGCGACCGTCGCTTCCGCATCGAACATGCGCAGCACATGGCGGCGAAGGATTTCGACCGGTTTGCGCAACTGGGCGTGATCGCGTCGATGCAGCCCTATCACGCGATCGACGATGGCCGCTGGGCGGAGGGACGAATCGGCCACGATCGCGCGAGCCGCACCTACGCCTTCCGCACTTTTCTCGACCATCACGTGCGTTTGGCGTTCGGCACCGACTGGGACGTGGCTCCTCTTGAATCCGATGCTCGGTCTCTACGCCGCGGTCACGCGGGCGACGCTCGACGGGAAGAATCCGAATGGCTGGTTTCCCGAGCAGAAGCTGACGGTGGCAGAAGCTGTTGAGGCCTACACGATGGGCTCGGCGTACGCGGAATTTCAGGACAAAGAGAAAGGATCGATCACGGTCGGCAAGCTGGCCGACATGGTGATTCTGAGCGACGACATCTTCAAGATTGATCCGGTGAAGATTCGCGATGTGAAGGTGCTGAAGACGTTTGTCGGCGGGAAAGTTACGTGGGATGCTGACCGCCAGCAGAAATGATCAATGAGTGGCCGGGAGCCCGTCTCTACTCTCCGCGCATCAAGTCTTTGGGCGTTTCCCGGCGACGAATGACCTTCGCCGATTTTCCCTCGACCAGAACTTCCGCCGGATTTGTTCGCGTGTTGTAGTGCGACGCCAGGGCGAGCCCGTAGGCGCCGGTATCGAGAATCGCGAGCCAGTCTCCTTCGTCGACGCGCGGCAACTCACGGTCGCGGGCGAAGAAGTCACCCGTCTCGCACACCGGCCCCACGATGTCGGCAACTTCACTGGTGAAGTCTTTGTGGAGTTCCACGGCTACGATTTCGTGGAAGGCGTTGTACAGCGACGGCCGAAGCAGATCATTCATGCCGGCGTCGGTGATCAGAAATTTCTTGTTGTGATTCGTCTTGCGGTAGAGCACGGAGGTGATGAGCGCTCCGGCCGGGCCCACAATCGAACGGCCGGGCTCGAGCAGCAGATGCAGGTTCAAACCTCGTAGAGGCTTGAGCAGCGCCTCTGCGTAGCGAGACACATACTCGAAAAACAATTCAGTTGCGGGTGGAGCAGAGCGTTCTGCTTTCGAGGCCTCGCGCCCATTGCCGCGATCCGCCACGCCGGGGCCCTTTCCCGACGGATCATAGGCGATGCCCAGTCCGCCGCCGGCATCCACGAAGGTGATCTCGTGACCATCCTCGCGGAGTTGCTCGATCAGGTCCGCCACGCGCTCCATGGTGGCAGCGAAGGGATCCATGTCGGTGATCTGCGAGCCGATGTGCACGCTCACTCCGGCGACTTTCAGGTGACGCGTGCTCGAGGCTTTCGCATACAGGGTGCGAGCCTCTTCGATCGGCACGCCAAACTTATGTTTGTGCAGCCCGGTTGAAATGTAGGGATGCGTGTTGGCGGGCACGTCGGGATTCACGCGAAACGCGATGCGCGCCCGGGTGCGCATCTGGCCGGCACATTCCGCCAGCGTCCACAATTCGGATTCGCTTTCGACGTTGAAAAGCAGAATTCCCGCTTTCAGGGCCAGCCGCATCTCTTCGCGCGTTTTCCCCACACCGGAGAACACGACTTTCCGCGCAGCGTGTTTGTCCACGCGCAGCACCCGTTCCAGTTCGCCGCCGGAAACCACGTCGAAGCCGCAATCCATCTCCGCCAGCAGGCGAAGGATCGCAAGGTTGGAATTCGCCTTTACGGAATAGCAGATGGTGTGCGCGGCGCTGGCGGAACGCGTGCTGGAAAGTTCGCATGCGCTCGCGAATCGTGGAAGCGGAATAAATGTAGAGGGGCGTGCCGAAGCGCTCCGCCAGGCGCGGCAGGGGAATCTCTTCGCAGCAAAGCACGGCGCCCGCTTTCCGGCGAAGCAGGCCGTGCGCACTTCGCGGTAGGTAAACGCCGGTGGACGCGCTTCGAGAGTCGGGGTCGGGCGGCTCACTTGCGCTTCGCGGCACTCCCTTTGACCTTGATGGCCACCACGGTCTGATCGTCAAACACTTCCTCGCCGGACGCATGTTCCGCAACCGCCTGGAACAGCGAAGTCACCACGCAGTCGGGGGACTGATCGGGACAGCTCTGCGATGACACGCTCAACGCCGGACTGCGCCCGAACATTTCTCCGGCGCGGTTGCGCGCGTCGAGAATTCCGTCGCTGAAGAACACGAACATGTCGCCGGGCTTCGTCTTGAAGTGAAGCTCTTCGTAGTCCGCGTCGTCGAACAGTCCCAGGGGCAAGCCCGGTGGCTTCGATGATTTCAATCTTTCCGTCGTGCACATAAAGCGGGCGGGGCAAGCCGGAGTTGGCAATCTGCAGCGTCCGCTTCTCGTCGTCCCACACCGCGTACAGCAGGCAGATGTATTGCGCCTCGATGCGTCGCTCGCTCAGCGAGAAGTTCACCGCCGAGAGCATTTCCGCCGGAGCCGGCTCGATGGGCGCATGCGAGCGCAGAATTCCGCTGACCAGCGCCGCGTAGATCGCCGCCGGCGCTCCCTTGCCGCTGACGTCGCCAATCACGATGCCCAGCCGCGAGAGCGAGTAGTGCACGAAATCGTACATGTCGCCGCCGATGGCGCGCGCGGGCGCGAACCGCGCGGCCACCTCCAGATGCGCGACCTTCGGCATGGCCTGGGGCAGCAGGCGGAACTGCAATTCGCGCGCCAGCGACAAGTCGCGCTCCAGTCGGCGTTCCTGGCGCGCGATCTGCTCATACAGGCGCGCGTTTTCGAGGGCAATCGCCACCTGCGCCGCCAGGGTGGTGATCGTGCGCTTGTGATCTTCG
Source organism: uncultured Acidobacteriota bacterium (assembly GCA_963745435.1). Lineage (GTDB taxonomy): Bacteria > Acidobacteriota > Terriglobia > Terriglobales > Acidobacteriaceae > Gp1-AA133. Next base: position 256,241 of record CAVUXK010000026.1, read on the forward strand.
GAGAAGAATCCGCGACGCGTGTGCTCGAGATCGAGCACGCCGATCACCTTGTCTTTGTAGATCAGCGGAACGGCCAGCTCCGACTTGGTCTCCGGGTTCGCCATCACGTAGCGCGGATCCTTGCTCACGTCGGGCACGAGCACGGCTGTCTTTTCGGTCGCTGCCGCGCCCACCAGTCCCCTGCCCAGCGGAATGTCGTGTCTTCAGATGAATGTTTTCCTGGAAGCGCAACGAGAAGCGGTGGCACAGCTTCTCCCCACTCTCATCGAGCAGCAGGATGCTGAACATCTGGTAGTCGATGATCCGGTTCAGCAGCTCGGCGATCCGCTTCAGCAGTTCGTCGACGTTCAGTATCGACGTCAGCTCGCGCGAGATTTCGTTCAGCAGCAGCAGCGTGCGCGCCTGCCGCGTGGTGCGCGTGTAGAGCTGCGCGTTTTCGATCCCCACCGCCATGCGCGACGCGATCAGCGTCAGCAGGCGCCTGTGCTCGTCGGTGAAGTAGCCCGGGACTCGCGCGCTTCCAGGTCGATCACCCCGATCACGCGGTTCTTGACGATCAGCGGCATCGCCAGCTCCGACCGCACGTTCGGGATGGCTTCGATGTAGTCGGCTTCCTTGCTTGACGTCTTCGACCAGGATGGCCTGCCGCGTCTGCGCGGCCCGCCCGGTGACTCCCTGGCCCGACCTTGATCCGAGCGCGATCGGCATACTCCCGCGGATAGCCGATCTGAAAACGGAAGCGCAGCTCCTGCGTGCGCTCGTTCAGCAAAAGGATGGCGAAGATTTCGTAGTCGATGACCTTGCGAACCAGTTCGGCGACCCGGCGCAGGGTGGTGTCGAGGTCGAGCGTGGTATTGACCACGTCGGCGACTTCCAGCAGCAATGGATCGATCTTAAGCTGCTGATCTGATTGGGTTGAGAGGGAATCCACCGTTCTCTATGATAGCAGCCGGGGGGAGTCGCACTGTTGTGTTCTGGGAGTCCGCCGGAGTGGCTCGCGGGAACGCGTTTGCACTGGACTAGCGATCAGGATTGGGGTTAAATGCCGCGCATGGAAACGCTTGGGTTATCCGACTCGTCCCCGCGAAGTGACGGCAGACTCAAGAGCCTCTTCTGGCCTTCCATTCAAAATGGCACCGACGTCGACTACCTGGGGACGCAAGGATATTGGGTCTGTTCGGTAGTAGCTGTGATTTCCTTCGTGGGTCTGTTGGTCAACGGCATGCCGATCACCGGGGCAGTGATGTTGCTCTTCTTTTACCTCGGTGGCGTTGGAGTTCGGGAACGAAGTCGCTATGCTGCACTTGCTGTTTTGTTGATGTACGTCCTCGATTCACTCCTGACGCCGCCGGGAGTGGTGCGAATACTCATAGGAGCCCTGCTGGTTTCGAACCTGAGGGCGACCTGGATTGCATCGAATTGGAAGGCCGATTCGGAAGCGGCGATCCTTCCTCCACGAATGGCGGAGACGCTCGGTGACAAGTTTGCGGACCGGTTGCCCCAGTGGCTTTGGCCAAAGCTGCGGATACCCTACTACATCTTTGCTGTTGTCTTACTGGTGGTCATGGTTGCCGGATTGGTGCTGGGCGCGAAGTGAATCGAACTTGCGGGCGTTACTCGCGCGGTATCACGCAAACATCCGGGAGATTCCTGTAGCGTTCCGCGTAGTCGAGCCCATATCCCACCACGAATTCATCCGGAATCTTGAAACCCACGTAGTCGCCTTCGATCGGCATCTTGCGGCGAGATGGCTTGTCGAGCAGGGCCGCGATTTTGAGAGCCTTCGGCTTGTGGGCGAGAAGAAATTTTTTCAGGAACGTCAGCGTCAATCCAGTATCGAGGATGTCTTCGACGAGGATTACGTTTTTTCCTTCCATGGACTGGTCGACATCTTTGGTCAGTTTCACCTC
>CAVUXK010000027.1:0-319462 GCA_963745435.1 uncultured Acidobacteriota bacterium
CCCGCAGACCATCCTCCACACTGCCCCAAATCTCTCATTTCCAGTAAAATCCTCTCTTGCGCTCATTTCATGGCATCCTGACGCCCATCCGGTGCGCCTTGCGCCCGACACCTCGTCTTCGGAACGGTGTATGCGGCAACTGAACCGTCTCTTGCGGTACGCGGTGCCTTACTGGTGGCAGGTGCTGTTGTCGGTCATTCTCATGGCGGCCGTCGGATTTCTCGACGCCTTCCGTCTGCTCCTGATCGGCCCCATCCTTGACCGCGTTCTAAACCCGGGGCCGCCAACTCATGAAATGAAGCTGCTGCCCATCCCGGGAACGCAGCACACGATTCATCTGGAGCAGTTCGTCCCGTCGTCGTTCCAGAACCCGTGGGCCATCGTGGCCTTTGCCCTCATCTCGTCGACTCTTATCAAGGGAATCTTTGATTACGCGGGGACATATCTGGTCAGTTATGCCGGGTTCGGCATGATCACCGACCTGCGCGACGATATGTACAACGCGATCCTCCGGCGGTCCGCAGCTTTCTTCCAAAAACACACTACGGGCACGCTGCTCTCGACCCTCATCAACGACCTTGAGCGCGTGCAGTTCTCGATGTCTAGCGTGCTCGGAGAATTCCTGCAACAGTTTTTCACCCTGATCTTCACGGTGGCGGCTGTCGTACTGCTGGGCGGGAAGCTCGCATGGGTGTTGTTGTTGTTCCTGCCCGCGATCATTTTTTCGTCGAGCAAGATCGGCGGCCGCGTTCGCCGGACCACGCGCCGTGGCCAAGACAAGCTCGCCGAAATCCAGAACATCCTGCACGAAACCATCACCGGCAACCGCATCGTGAAGGCCTTTGGCATGGAGACATGGGAAGTCGCCCGCTTCCGCAACGCCGCCAAGCGCCTGCTCCGCGCGAACCTTCGTTCCGTAGCGGCTGCGGCGTTGAGTTCTCCGCTGATGGACACATTCGGCGCGATTGCGATCGCACTGCTGTTGCTGCTCGGTCGCAACGAGATTCGTCACGGCTCCTTCACGCCCGGAACCTATCTCGCATTTATCGCGCTGGTCTTCAAGCTCTACGAACCCATCCGCAAGTTCGCGTTATTCAATAACAGCTTTCAGCAGGCGGTAGGCGCATCGTCTGAGATTTTCAGATTCACCGACAGCAAAGATGACGTCCTGGAAAAGCCTGGCGCGAAACCGCTGCCCGCCTTCGCGAAGGACATCGTTTTTGAAGGCGCGACCTTTTCATATGGAACCGAGGGCGACGGCAATCGCGACATTCTGCGCGCCATCAACCTGGAAGTGAAGGCCGGGGAAGTGCTTGCCATCGTCGGCTCCAGCGGCGCCGGGAAGAGCACGCTCGTTCATTTGCTGCCCCGCTTCTTCGACCTGACCGCGGGCCGGCTCCTGGTTGACGGGCATGATGTGCGCGACGTGACCATCGCCTCGCTGCGGGCGCAGATCGGCATCGTGACCCAGGAGACCGTCTTGTTTAACGACACGGTGCGCAACAACATCGCTTACGGCCAGCCTCACGTCGCGAAGAAAGACGTGGAGGCCGCTGCCAGAGCGGCTCTTGCCCACGACTTCATCATGGGAATGCCTGACGGCTACGAAACCGTCATCGGGGAGCGCGGTCTGCGGCTTTCGGGTGGAGAGCGCCAGCGCATCGCCATCGCGCGCGCCATCCTGAAAAACGCCCCCATCCTGATTCTGGATGAAGCGACTTCAGCACTCGACAGCGAGTCGGAAGCGCTGGTTCAATCGGCATTGCAGAACCTGGTGGTGGGACGCACGGTATTCGTCATCGCGCACCGGCTGTCGACGGTTCGTCGCGCCGATCGCATTGTGGTGCTCGAGAACGGCTCTATCAGCGATATCGGCGCGCACGAAGACCTGATGAAGAAGCTGGGCACGTATCGTCGCTTGTACGATTTGCAGTTTTTGCAGGTCGATCAGCCGAAAGTGGTGATCTAGGGAAGGAAAAGTAGCGCCGGCGTCCCGCCGGCAGTCGCGAGGGCGTCTCGCCCTCGCAGCGGTGAACCGATATCTGACAACTGAGACCTGACCCATGCCCCTCCGCTCCATGACCGGCTTCGCGCAAGTCAAAGGACAGATCAACGGCAAGCTCAATTACACCTTGTCGCTGAAGTCCGTCAATCACCGCTTCCTCGATCTCCACTTCCGCATGCCTTCGGAAAGCGACGGCCTCGAGATGAAGCTGCGGCGTCTGCTCAAGGAGAAAGTCGCCCGCGGACATCTGGAGCTTACCCTCAGCCTCGATCGCGGCAGCAGCGAAGGCTTCGCGCTCAATCGGGAGATGGTGGGCGGCTACATCAAGGCATTCCGCGCGGGCGCCGCGGAGTTCGGCCTCTCCGCCGAGCCCGATCTCAACGTCATCCTGCGTATGCCCGGCGCTATGGACGCCTCCACCGGCGCGGCCGAAGGCGAACTCGAAGCCGCCGTGCTTCCGCAAGTCGAAGAAGCGCTGGCCAAGCTTAATCACATGCGCGAGGAAGAAGGCCGGGGCATTGAGCGCGAACTACGCGAGCGCATGCAGCATATTCAGAAGGCCAGCACCGGAGTGGAGCGCCACCGCAGCGCCATCCTGCAGAATTACGTCGAGAAGCTACGTGCGCGCATGCAGGAACTGATCGGCGCGCAAGTCGATCCCGAGCGCCTCTTGCAGGAAGCCGCCCTGCTGGTCGATCGCAGCGACATTCAGGAAGAATTCGTCCGGCTGCAGACCCACATCCAGCACTTCCTCGGTCTGCTCGACGAGAAGGGCGAGATCGGCAAGAAACTCGACTTCCTGCTCCAAGAGATGAACCGCGAGGCCAACACCCTGCTCTCGAAGACGTCAGGGCTTGCCGGGGACGCGCTAAAGATCACTGAGATGGGACTCATCATGAAGTCGGAGATCGAGAAGTCGCGCGAGCAGGTACAGAACGTCGAATGACCAACGTCTACATCATTTCGGCTCCCTCTGGCTCCGGAAAGTCGACGCTCGTCAACGAGCTGCGTTCGCAAGTGGTGGGCCTCAAGTTTTCCATCTCTTACACCACGCGCGCGCCCCGCGGCAGCGAACAGAATGGACGCGAGTACTTCTTCGTTTCGCGCGCGGATTTCGAAGCCATGATTCGCGAAGACGACTTCCTCGAATATGCCGACGTGTACGGCAACTACTACGGGACGGCGCGGCGGTTTCTGCGCGAGGCCGAGCAGGAGGGGTCTGACTTGCTGCTCGATATCGATGTGCAGGGCGCGGCCCAGATCAAGGCCAAGATCCCGCAGGCGTGCAGCATTTTCGTGTTGCCGCCCGATCGGCACACACTGGAGTGGCGGCTCCGCAATCGCGGGTCCGATTCGGACCAGGTGATCTGTCGCCGGTTGGCCACGGCCCGTCGGGAGATTGAGAATTACGATAAGTACGACTATATTTTAGTGAACGACCGCCTGGAACCGTCCGTCAGCCAATTGAAAGCCATCGTGCTTTCCGAAAGGCTGCGGCACTCGGATCGCCCTTTGACCGTTGAGGACGAAGCTCAGGTTGCCGTTGCGGAAGGATGTCGCCTGAAAAACATTCAGGCGCGAATCAATCCCATCCTCGAATCGTTCCGCAACGACAAAGGCAAGTGCTAGGCGGCGGGAGAATAGTTATGAAGTTGATCGAAGGCTTCGACAGCAACTATCGCTACATCCTCGTGGCCGCTCGCCGTGCCCGCCAACTCCAGGGCGGCGCTCCTCCGGTAGTCGAAACCAGTTCCCGTAAACCTTGCCGCATCGCGCAAGACGAGATCCGCGCCGGCAAAGTGAAATGGGTCATTCCTGAAACACCTAAATCGGCGGTGGAAGCCGCCCAGGAAGCGCTGGATCAGGGTGGTCAGACCGACGCCTAGTTCCCCGCGAAGGCCAAAGCCCCTGCCGGCCTTCGCTTAACCGGCACATTCGTCAACTCCTCTGCCGTCATCTAAAATAAGGGCCCCTATGAAGGTAGCTCTCGGCGTTAGCGGCGGGATCGCGGCGTACAAAGCAGCGGAAGTTCTGCGCCTCCTGCAGGAACGCGATATTCGCGTGCAGGTCATCATGACCCAGGCGGCGCAGGAGTTCGTTCGTCCGCTCACCTTTGCCGCCCTGTCGGGCGAAAAAGTCATCACCGGAATGTTCGATGCGGGCGACGCCGAACCGAATATCGACTCGGCGGTCGAGCACATCGCGGTCGCCCAGGCGATTGACGCGTTGGTGGTTGTGCCCGCAACCGCCGATGTTCTCGCGAAATTCGCGCAAGGCATTGCGAACGACTTCCTCACCACGCTCTACCTGGCCACCACCGCACCCGTGGTTGTGGCTCCCGCGATGAACGTGAACATGTGGAATCATCCGGCGACCCAAGCGAACCTCGAAATCTTGCGGAAGCGCGGCGTGAAGATTGTCGAGCCCGACAGCGGATATCTAGCCTGCGGCATGATCGGCGCGGGCAGGCTGGCGGCGAATGAGGCCATCGTGGCCGCCGTGCTCGAAACACTGGGGGCATCGCAGGATCTGGCCGGCGAGACCGTGCTCATCACCGCCGGTCCCACCCGCGAGAAGATTGATCCCGTTCGTTACATCACGAATCGTTCCAGCGGACGCATGGGCTACGCGTTGGCCGAAGCCGCGCTACGCCGCGGCGCGCACGTGTTGCTGGTCACCGGGCCGACGGCGGTCATGCCGCCCGACGCCGCGGACGTGACGCGTGTCGAAACCGCCGCTGAAATGCGCGCTGCGGTTTTGAACTTGCTGCCGCAGGCCACGATCGTCATCAAGACCGCGGCCGTCTCCGACTATCGTCCGAAGGCCGCAGCCGGACAGAAACTCAAGCGCACCGGGCCGATGTCGCTGGAACTGGAGCCGACCGAAGACATCCTGGCCGAGTTGGCCGGAAAGAAGTCAAACCAACTCATCATCGGGTTCGCGGCCGAGACCGAGAACGTGCTCGAGAATGCGCGCAAGAAGTTGGCCAAAGAAATCTCTGGACGCGATCGTGGTCAACGACGTTTCCCGCGAAGGTGTGGGATTTGATTCCGACCGCAATGCCGTGACCATCCTCACGCAAGACGATGTGGTCGAAGTGCCGGAAACCACGAAGTGGGAAGTCGCGCAGCGCGTGCTCGATCAGGTCGTGGCCCTTCGCAGGCGCAGCAAGATCGTGGTGAAAGCCTGATGCCGAGGGTGCTCGACCCGCAACTCAAGCAAGCCCTGGCCGCACGGCTTCGCTATTACAACGAACTCGGAATCTACGATTTCTATCGCCGCGACATTATTGCGGAAAGCGAAGCAGTCCCACTCCTTCCAACATCCATCCAGTCAGAACAGCGAGAGGAAATGTCTCCCAGAAAAGCCACGGCGCGCGCCGTGCCGGAAGAGAACTTACTCGAAGTCATCCCATCGCGGGCCGAAGTTGGCGTGAGCGATCCGGTCAAAGCGCTCAAGCTGATCCGCGAAGACATTGGCGACTGCACGCGCTGCCGCCTGGCCAAGCAAGGCCGCAAGCAGATCGTGTTCGGTGTGGGGAATCCCGATGCCGACCTGATGTTTATCGGCGAAGCGCCGGGCGCCGACGAAGACCTGCAGGGCGAACCCTTCGTGGGCCGCGCCGGACAACTGCTCACCAACATGATCAAGGCGATGGGGATCGAGCGCGAGCAGGTCTACATCGCGAACATCATCAAGTGCCGCCCGCCCAACAATCGCACGCCCGAGCGCGACGAGTGCGAAACCTGCTCTCCGTTTCTGATGCGCCAGATCGCCACCATCCAGCCCAAAGTGATCGTGGCCCTGGGTGCGGTAGCGGCCAAAACGCTGCTTGCCATCAACGACTCCATGTCAAACCTGCGCGGACGCTGGTATGACTTCAAGCCCGCCGGCGTACGCAGCAACAATCCGGCATGGACCAGCGCTAAGCTTGCCGTCACGTACCATCCCGCGTTTCTGCTGCGCGATCCTCGCCAAAAGAAAGAAGCGTGGAAGGATCTCCAAATGGTGATGAAGGAACTGGGAATGAAACCACCGGCCAAAGCGACGGAGTAAATTCTGGCTCCAGCAATTCAGAAATCTCCAGCGTACGTCTCATTATGATTCACTTCCAGCTAAGTCATTGAAGGTTCGTGGCGGCGATCCCCACGTCGAAAACCACCCCGCAGCCACTTCGTAGAATAGCTTTTAAATGCGATTAGAAGCCCGTAGGGCGTCGATTGAGCCTCGGGTGGCATTCTGGGGTCATCGGCCGACCTGGAAGCGCGCCTGAGGCTTCTAATGCGAAAATGTATCTTTAAGTTAACACGACCAGAATGGTCGCCATTCGGCTGCGGTCAAACACGGCTGTCGGCTCTCGTAACGGCTGACGACCGACGACTAGCTCCTACCCGATTCTGCCGGTGGCGATTCCTTGCGACCAGTCGTCGCGCCCGCGCGTGCGCGCGAACTCTGCGGCGGCCCGGTGGTCGTAGGCTACGCGTTCCAGGGAAACGTTCCAGCCGGTGTTTGATTTTTCCAAAATTGCGTAACAGGCGTGCGGCGAGAAAGTCTGCATGCGGTAGCGGACGGGATCGACATCGTCGTACGCCTGTACCCCGATGCTGCCGGGATTGATCACCAGTTGTCCGTGTCCTAGTTCGACGACGCGCGGAATATGGGTGTGCCCGCACAACACGACCGGCTCGTGCACACCCTGAAGCAATTCCCGGATGGCGCCTTCGGAGCGGACCTCGGGGAGGCCGTCCATGATGTCCTCGAGCAGGTAGAGCGAGTCGTTGCCGGGCGTGCCGTGACAGAGGAAGATGTCTTTTTCGAAGACAGCAGTGCGCGGCAGTTCGCTGAGCCAGTGAATGGGTTCTTCGCCCAGGTCGCGGATGACATACGACAGAGTCGGTATCGAGGCAAGGTCGCGCTCGCTGGCCTCGTAGATGAGCCGGTCCTGATTTCCCTGAATGGTGATCAGAACATTGGTCTGCATGAGCCGCTCGTACGTGGCATGCGGCTTAAGGGGACCGTAGAGCGAGTCGCCCAGGTTGAGGAAGCGGTCGATACCACGACTCTTGGCGTGTGCCAGTACAGCATCGAGCGCCCAAATATTGGCGTGAATATCGGCGAGGATGGCCAGTGCGGCGGTCACGTCGTTTCAGTGGGCTTTCAGCGTACCAGAAACGCAGGGGAAGGTGACAGGCTGCAGGTGACGGGTCACAGGTCACAGGATTTCAGCGTCTACGACAAAATCTTAAAGCGCAGAGGACGCAGAGAAATGCCGCAGAGAGCGCAGAGAACGGCAAAGCTCGGTCCGTGAAAATCCTGTTGACGTGCTGATACGCTAGTGTCAGCTTCCCTGAGACCTGAGACCTGAGACCTGAGACCTGAGACCTGAGACCTGAGACCTGAGACCTGAGACCTGAGACCTGAGACCTGAGACCTGAATTCCAATTCTGCGACGTAGCTCTGCCTGTTCCGCTCGATACCGCGTTTTCCTATCGCGTGCCCGAGGGCATGGCACCGGCCGTGGGCGGACGTGTGCTTGTGCCCTTCCGGCAGCAACGCCTGAGCGGAATCGTCGTCGACCTGCACGATCGCAAGCCGTCAGTGGTCACAAAGAATGTGGTCAGCGTGCTCGATCCGGCACCAGTGCTGGACGAGCAGTTGATGCGCCTCGGCAAGTGGATCGCAGATTACTACTTGGCGCCGCTCGGGGAAGTCTTTCGTACGATGCTGCCCCTGAGCGCGGAGTTCCGGCGCACGATCACCTACCGCATCAGCGAACGCGGGCAGATGGCTCTGCATCTGGGCGGCACGTCGGGATCGTCGGCGCGCGCGCGTCGCACGCCTGAGGAGCAACTCGCGGAGTTTCGTGTGCTCGACTACCTGGCGAACCGCGAAGATCCGGTGCGCGAGAGCAGTCTGCGCAGCGCCACGGGCGTCAGCCGGGCGGTACTGGCAGGGATGGTGCGCAAGAAGTGGGTTGAGCGCCAGGATGTATCCGACGCGCGCGACGCGGCCAGGACCGTGAAAGTCGCGGTATTGCGGCGAGACGGCGACGCGCAAAGATTATCCACGGTTGGCGAGGACCCTTCGGCCGGCTCAGGGCAAGCTGCCCGTAGCCCCATTGTCGATTCGATAGTGGATAAGAACGATGGAGCGACGGGCGTCCCCGCCCGTCGAGCGAAGCTCAACGCGAACCAGCAAGCTCTGATCGATGCCCTCAGTACCGCCGGCGGCCGCGCCGACGTCGACGTGCTCAATTCGCTCGACATCCCGCGCAGCACGCTCTCCACTCTCGTCAAACGCGGCCTGGTCGACATCATCGAAGAAGCGGCCGAATTCCAGGTGTCGCGAGCGAAAGCGCGTCCGAGTCCATTCGGATTCGAATTCAACCCAGCGCAAAAGCAAGCGCTCCAGCGCATTCAAGACGGCATGAACACGCACAAGTTCGGCGGGATGCTGCTGCATGGCGTAACCGGTTCGGGCAAGACGGCGGTCTATCTGGCAGCGATGCGAACGGTGCTTGAGCAAGGGCGTTCGGCGATTCTGCTGGTACCGGAAATCGGACTTACGCCCACCGTGGCCGCCGATCTGCACCAAGTGTTCGGTGACGAGGTGGCCATCCTGCATTCGGCGCTATCCAACCAGGAACGCGCCGAGCAATGGCACCGCATCAAGCGCGGCGAGGCCCGGATGGTCGTGGGCACGCGCTCGGCCGTATTCGCGCCGGTTACCGATCTTGCGCTCATCATCGTCGACGAGGAACAGGACTCCTCCTACAAGCAGGAAGAAACGCCGCGCTACCACGCGCGCGATGTGGCCGTGATGCGAGCCAAGATGGCGGACGCGGTTGTGGTGCTCGGTTCAGCCACGCCTTCGCTCGAGTCTTATTACAACGCGAAGAAGAACAAGTACGCCCTGATCGAACTGCCCGACCGCGTGGAGCGGCGCCCTCTGCCTGAAGTCGAACTGATCGACATGAAGCAGGAATTTCAGGAGACGGGGCAGGAGCAGGTCGTCTCGCGCAAGCTGGCGGAAGAAATCCGGGAGCGGCTCGAGCGCAAAGAGCAGGTGATGATCCTGCTGAACCGGCGCGGCTACTCGCCGGTAGCACTGTGCCGGACCTGCGGCAAGACGCTCGAGTGCCAGAACTGCGCCATCGCCATGACGCACCACAAGCGCGCGCGCAAAATGGAATGCCATTACTGCGGCTACACCGCGCCGGTGCCCGAGAAATGCGTGCATTGCGGCAGCGAGTATGTGTATTTCATCGGCACCGGTTCCGAGAAGTTGGAAGAACTGCTGCACGGCATGTTTCCGACAGCGCGCATCGGCCGGCTTGATCGCGACACGGTGCGCGGCAAGGAAGATTTCGAGCGCACGCTGGCCGCGTTGAACGAAGGCGAACTCGATCTGCTGGTCGGCACGCAGATGATCGCCAAGGGCCACGACGTTCACGGCGTCACGCTGGTGGGCGTGGTCGGTGCCGACATCGCGCTGGGTCTACCGGACTTCCGCGCCGCGGAGCGCACTTTCCAGTTGCTGACCCAGGTCGCGGGTCGCGCGGGCCGAGGGCAGACGCCGGGCAAGGTTGTCCTGCAAACTTATTTCCCCGATCACTACGCCGTGCAGTACGCGGCTCAGCATGACTTCATCGGCTTCTACGAGAAAGAGCTGCGCTTCCGCAGCTGGATGCACTACCCGCCATATTCCGCGCTGGCCAACGTGCTGGTGCGCAGCGATAAACTCGACGAAGCTTTGCAGTGGTCGGGAATTCTCGGGAAGTGGTTCGAGAAGACGCGTCACGAAGGCGTGCGCGTGCTCGGGCCAGCGGCCGCGCCCATCCTGCGCCTGAAGCGCGACTACCGCTATCACTTCGTACTGAAGTCGCAGAGCCGCGAGAAATTGAATACCACGCTGCGGTCGATGCTGGCCTACGCGGCGTCGCAGAAGATTCCGCGCACGCAGGTCATTGTGGACGTGGATGCGTTGTGGCTGATGTAGGGAAGGCAGTTCTCAGATCTCGCGATGCTGTAGGCTTCTCCCCGGTTGTTGAGGAGCCCTAAAACCTTTGTCATCCTGAGCGCAGCGAAGGACCTGTGCATCTTTTCAATTGCTTATCGGTCGCCGAATCAAGCTTGGCGTCCTCACGAATTATCATTGATCGCTAACGATCGCAACATAGACTCGTCAGACCTGTGACCTGTGACCCAAGCCTTACCCGGAGCAAAAATGAGAATTGCGTTTTTCGTCTTCTTCGCCGCCCTGATCGTCGCTTCCTCCCTAGCCCAGGACAAGCCCGCGCCCTCCTGGATCTCGGCAAGCAACGAGTTCACCAACCAGCTCGTCAAGGTTCAGAATAAGCACGATCCCGAGAATGGATCGCGCCAGGGGTTGAGCGAGTTCGACGAATTGGTCTCACAGCCGACGCTCGCCGATGAAGATCAGGAACGCAAAGAGGTGGAAGAAGTCCTGGCTAAGCTCAAGGCGGCCCTCCCACAGCAGAAGCAGAAGGAAGTGGCGCAGGATCTGGAAATCATCATCCGCCGCGTTGAACTGAACTTCCGCCTGCAAGACTATCAGCGTGCCCACGATGTTCCGTTCAGCAACGCCAGTTCCATGGTGTTCAGCGGCGTGCGAATGCTGCTTGATGCGCAGACGCCGGAGGCGCGCCGGCCCGCGGCTGTGTCGCGATTGAAGAGATATGCCGGTCTCGATCCCGCCTACAAGCCGCTCACCGAAATTCTCAAGCAGCGCGTGATCGAGCAGATGGCCAAGCCGGGCGTGGTGTATCCGGCGCGGGTCGAGCTCGAGACCGAGATGTCGCGGAACTCCCACTACCTCGACGGCATCGCTTCGCTGTGCAAGGAGTACAAGCTCTCCGGCTGGGAAGAGCCGTTTGCGAAGTTGAAGGCGCAGCTCACTGACTACGATGCGTGGATCCGTTCGACCGTCCTGCCCAAGGCCCGTGCGGATTTCCGGCTGCCGCCCGAGGAATACGCGCTTTCACTCGAACTGTACGGCATCGACATTCCGCCCGCGCAGATGGCGGCGCTGGCGCACCAAGGATTTCGAAGACATTCAGGATGAGATGAAGCCGATCGCGGCCCAGATCGCGAAGGAACGCAAGCTGCCGTCGAGCGATTATCGTGACGTCATCCGCGAACTCAAGAAGCAGCAACTGGTGGGCGACGCGATTTTGCCTTTCTATCAGGACCGGTTGAAGCAGATTGAAGAGATCATTCGGAAACAGAATCTGGTGACGTTGCCCGATCGCCCGGCGCGCATCCGGATCGCGTCCGCCGCCGAGACCGCGCAGCAGCCTGCGCCGCACATGGTGCCGCCGCCCTTCATCCACAACACTGGGGAGAAAGGCGAGTTCGTTCTGCCGCTGAACATTCCGGCTGCCGAAGGAAAAGAGCCCGCCCAGAAGTATGACGACTTCACCTTCGACGCGGCGGCCTGGACGCTGACCGCGCACGAGGCGCGTCCCGGGCATGAACTGCAATTCGATTCTATGATCGAGCACGGCGTCTCGGTGGCGCGCGTGCGTTACGCGTTCAACAGCACCAACGTCGAGGGCTGGGGACTTTATTCCGAATACCTGGTGCGGCCGTTCATGCCGCTGGAAGGGCAACTTATTTCGCTCGACTATCGCTTGCTGCGTGCGGCGCGAGCGTTTCTCGACCCGGAGTTGCAGTCCGGCAAAGTGACGCCGGAAGAGGCCAAGCGCGTTTTGCAGAACGATGTGGTGCAGTCCCCGGCGTTCGCGGAGGAAGAAGTGGAGCGCTACACGTATCGCGCTCCCGGGCAGGCGAACAGCTATTACTACGGCTACACCAAGCTGGTGGCATTACGCAAAGACACCGAGAAGGCGATGGGCTCGAAGTTCGATCAGAAGAAGTTTCACGACTTCATACTGGCGCAGGGATTGTTGCCGCCCGACCTGATGCGCAAAGCGGTGATGGAGGATTTCGCGGGAACGCACGGGACAGTGGGAGCCCATTGATCGATCGATGGAGGCGGGCGTCCCCGGTCGCCGGACGAGCGAAACGTCCGCTCGGTAAATTCATAGTATGATGCTGCGCACTTATGTCGGTTCCGACCGTCGCCATTCGTCCGCGCCGCTCGATGATGTGGTTTGCGATCCTAGCAATTCTGATGGTGATCGCATCGTATGTGTTCGTTTTGTTGCTGGCGGCAGCTTGCCTCCTTCTTTCCTATGCGGTGGCCTCGAGCTCGTCTGTGGGCTTCCAATCTCTACTGCTTGCACTTTTCGGCGTTGTGATCGCTGGAGGGCTGCTGTGGTCGCTGGTGCCGCGGCCGGACAAGTTTAAAGCACCGGGTCCTGAACTCGATCGCGAGCAACATCCACTGCTTTTCGCCGAACTGGAGAGGATCGCCGCCTCGCTGAACGAGCCGATGCCGCGAGAGGTCTATCTGATCAGTGACGTGAATGCGTGGGTGGCCGATCGGGGAGGCATGCTTGGTTTTGGGAGTCGCCGCGTCATGGGACTGGGCCTGCCTCTGATGTCGGTCCTGACCGTATCGCAATTTCGCGCCGTGCTCGCGCACGAGTTCGCGCACTACTACGGCGGCGACACCAGCCTCGGGCCCTGGGTTTACAAAACAAAAATGGCCATGATCCGAACATTCCAGACCATGGGTTCGCTCGGCCATTTGGCTCGCTATGCAATTCTCGCCATCCTGCACCTGATCGTTAGCACGATATTGAAGTGGTACTTCATCGTGTTTCTTCGCGCCATCAACCTGGTGTCGCGGCGGCAGGAATTTCGCGCCGATGAACTTGCCTGCGTGGTGGCGGGGCCGAAGCCGCTAATCGATGGCCTGCGCACGATTCATGCCACCAGTCCGGCATGGCAGGCGTACTGGAATACCGAGGTCTCGCCGATCCTGAGCACCGGGCGCCTGCCGCCGCTGGGAGAAGGATTTGCGCGTTTTCTGGCTTCGCCACTCATTGCTCCGCAGGCAGAGGCCAATGTGCAGAAGGAACTCAAGGAAGGGAAGAGCAGTCCTTACGACACGCATCCACCGTTGCGCGAGCGGATCGCGGCGGCAGAGCAGCTTCCCGCGTCGGAGCTGCCGGAGGATACGCGGTCGGCGAGCAGTCTGCTGACGGCGCCGGAGACGCTGGAGCTTAACTTCTTGCGCGCAGCGATTCCCGATCTGCCCGCTGACAAGCTCCGCAGCGTGGCTTGGGACGCGGTCTCTGCGGAAGTAACGGTGCCGGCATGGAGGCAGACTGCTGAGGAGAGCGGGCCTGCCTTCCAGGGAATCACTGTGGAATCGATGGTCGACGCGATTCCGAAGTTGCGGGATATCGGCGCTAGGCTGCGCGATCCCAAAGGCATGCTGCTGACTCCGGAACAGCGCACTCAGCGTGCCGGGTGGATGTTGAGCATCGGCTTAGGCTTGGTGATGCTTGAGAATGGATGGGAATTGCGATGCGGTCCGGGAGTGTTTCATCTGCAGCGCGGCGAGCAGACACTCAACCCGTTGCGAGTAGTTGATGACATGATGAAGGGCAAGCTTTCGCGGGACGCCTGGGCGCAACAATGCCGAGAACTCGAGCTGCCCGAGTCAGTGCTTTTTCCCCAAGTGAAAGTTCCGCAGGAAATCTGATTCACTGATGTCGCGCACAAGAGACTTCAACGACGAGTGATCCCGCCCCTCTTGGAGCACAACAATCGGCTTCGGAATGATCGTGATCACTAGCATTCCCAGCGCAAAGGCAGTAAGCAGAAGCCGCTTTCCTGAGACCTTGGGGAATTCAGAAACCTGCGGGTGACGGAAACTGCTGAGTTCCAACAGAATTGCCCAGATCAGCCATACCCACCACAGATACACCGCCATCGGAATCAGGCAGAGGATCGTCAGGCGCGAAACGGTGCGGTGCGCACGCGGCGCGATCGAGAACAAAATGTGGCCGCCATCCAGTTGCCCTCCGGGCAGCAGGTTCAGTGATGTCGCGAACATTCCGCCCCAGGCAGCGAAGGCCATGGGATGCAGCAGCAGATCCTGAAACGGAAGCGCACGAATTTCGTGCAGTAGTCCCAGAGAGGCAAGTGCGCCGCGCGCCAGGTCAAAAATTAGTGGGTAGTGAATCAGCAAAGCATCAGTCGACTGAGGTGCGGCGGCAGGGGCGGCGCGCGAAAGTCCCAGCGCGATCGCCAGAACGATGCACGCCACGATAAATCCCGCGATGGGGCCTGCAATCCCGATGTCAAACAGTGCTCGCCGTGAATGGATCGGGGAACGGATCCGAATGAATGCGCCCATGGTGCCAATTAGCGATGGAAACGGAATGAAGAATGGCAAGGTCGCGTCCACGTTGTAACGCACGCAGAGCAGGTAGTGCCCCATCTCGTGCGCCAGCAGGATAAGCATGAGGCTCGCCGAGAAAGGGATGCCGAGAAGCAGTCGTGCAGGATGGTGCCAGATGGCGTCGATGGGAAAGGGGGGGAATTTGCTGTCGTCCTCTTCGTCCAGCGCCTGACGGTGGTGCTCGAAGTTGTACTGGAAGTGCGATCCGACAACCAGCGTGGTGAAGATAGTCGCAAGCAACAGAACGGCATGCAGCCAGTAGCGCTGGCGTCGCGGCGGTGCCAGCAAGACCGGCATCGGGGCGTAGTAGTCGACGGTAGATTGGGGAATGACAGGCGTCGGTTCAGACATCGGGTCTAGTTGATTGTAAGGCAGAGGAGCAGGTCACAGGTGACAGGTCACGGGTGACAGGTCATTTGCGGCAGTGACTTCGATCGCTGTAGCAGAATATAAAGGCTGATGGAATTGCTGTCGGACGGTCTTCGACTGCGTTTGGCAGGCGCCTCTCTCCGCTTCGGGATGACATTGAAGGACACAAGGGGTTTAAGACATAGAGAGAGGACCACTGGAATGACTGCGGGAGAGCAACCTGTGACCTGTGACCTGTGACCTGCTTCTACTCGATCGACTGCAATTCTTTCCCAGGCTTGAAGCGGACGGCTTTTCCGGGAGGGATGGAGACTTCGGCGCCGGTGCGGGGGTTGCGGCCGATGCCGGTTTTGCGCGGCCGCACATTAAACACGCCAAACCCGCGCAGTTCGATGCGGTCGCCTTTGGAAAGCGACTTCTTCATGCTTTCGAACACGGTCTCAACCGCGAGCTCGGCTTTCGTCTTGGTGATGCCGGTTTTGTTGACGACTTCGTTGATGATGTCGAGTTTGATCACGCTTGGCCCCCGTCGGCGATCTGCGGAAATACCACCAAGTGCTTGATGCTAAGGGAGATATGGGAGATTGTCAACGGGAGGCAGTGTCTCGTAAGATGACAGCACAGATTTTCCAGCCAGAAGGAACAGCATTTAGCAATTGGCACTTGGCATTTAGCCAGCTCGCACCCTCGAGTCACTGAGTGGAAGTCCTTCGTCAGTGTAAGTGGCTGAATCCGCTCCGAGGGCAGCCATGGCGATCCCGTCGGGGCCAAATGCTAACTGCCAAGTGCCAAAGGCTAAACCATGCTCCCTGCAAGAACGAAATCCAAACTTTCTATTCCTCCCTCCCAAAGGAGCTCCATGTTGAAGAGTGACCGCTGGATCCGCAAGATGGCGAAAGAGCACGACATGATCAACCCGTTCTCGGAGAAGCAGGTGCGCGAGGGCGTTGTGTCGTACGGCTTGTCGTCTTACGGATACGACCTGCGCGTGGCCGATGAATTCAAGATCTTCACGAACGTCAATTCGTCCATCGTCGATCCCAAACACTTTGACGAGAAGTCGTTTGTAACTATTCGCTCGGATGTGGCTATCGTTCCGCCGAACTCGTTCGCGCTGGCGCGCTCGGTTGAGTACTTCAAGATTCCGCGCGATGTGCTGACCATCTGCGTTGGCAAGTCGACCTACGCGCGCTGCGGGATCATCGTGAACGTGACTCCGTTCGAGCCCGAGTGGGAAGGTTTCGTGACGCTCGAGATCTCGAATACCACACCGCTGCCTGCCCGCATTTACGCGAATGAAGGCCTCTGCCAGATCATCTTCTTCCAGTCGGATGAAGTGTGCGAAGTGAGTTACGCCGATCGGAAAGGGAAGTACCAGTCGCAGAAGGGGATCGTTCTGCCGAAGCTCTAGCCGTCAACCAGTCGCTGGTCTCTAGTCGTTAGTCGTCAGCGAAGCGCCTAAGAACTCGGCAGTTGTGGAATCCCACCCTAACGTCGCAAAGGGCGCGCCGTTAGGATGGGGCACCCGCGTGCGGGTTTTGCCATCAGCCAACGACCATCAGCTATCAGCGCTTTCGCTTGCCACTAAAAACTAGAGACTAGCGACTAGAAAACACAACGGCCCGAGATCTCTCCCGGGCCGTGCTTCAAACTTGGAACGAAAGTCTAAGGCCAGCGTTTGGCTTGGTCTTCCCAGCCGGCGGCGCGGGCGGGTGTGGGATTCTGATTGACGGCGGCCTGCTGCGGAATGCGGATCGGCTGCTGGGTGGTCTGCGTCGCTAGAGTGGGCTTGGGGCTCTCAAGTCCCAAGTCTTTGGCGTCTTCGGGGGACAGCAGCGGAGCTACTACGCGCAGCGCTTCCACTTCTTTTTCCAGCCGCGCTAGCTCCAGCTCTTTCTGCCTTAGCACTTCGTAAACATTCTTCATATCTTTAAGCACCTGTGGCTCTTTCAAAATAGAGCACTTCTTCGCACTCTAGGCAGGTGTCACGGACTTGTCAAGGTTTATGGGAGTGACAAAGTGGCGACTGTTGTGAAAAAGACGGGCTTAACCGGTCGTCAGTCTCCAGTCGTCAGGAAAATCATAGTCTGTACGAATGAGTGAAAGGCTGTCTGCAGAATCGTCCGTACGCTGACAAACAAATGGCAATTGAGGCTGGCGACTGATGACTAGCGACTGGCGACTGCACTAGCGCAGCATCGCGGCCGCTACGATCGCGATCACCCCGATGATGACCGCCAGGATGATCAGCTTGTGCGTCGCGATCCACGATTCCTCAGGTTCGTCGCCCCCAAGGAAGTTCGGCATGGGGACGGAAGCCGTGTCCATGTCGTCGTCAGACGAGAGGGCGGGCGAGGCAAGTTCGGGGGCTGGAGGCGCAGCTGGTTTCGCAGGTTGCGCGATCCCCTTCTTTTCGCAGTCCAAACAAAGCTGCCGCCCTTCCGACACGGGGAACCCGCATGCGGCACACTTGCGCAGAGCGGCGACCGCGAGCGCTTCCTTCGGAGGGGGTACCACGTATGCGGTTGCTGCAGGCTCGTTCGCGACCGGCGCAGGCGCCGAGGAAACATCAGTCGCAGGAATGGGACCCGGGGACGAGGGCAATGGTTTTTCGTCCAGGATGTCGTCAGATTGTTCGTCGACAGCGGGTGGGGCGACGATCACGGCCGGCTCTTCGAGTATGTCACTTTCGTCCGCGGCAGCTTCGACCGGAAGTGGGATCGTAGCGGAAGGCGTCGGCAAGTGCTGTACGGTGGGCTGGGGCGCCGGCGGCGGAGAAGATTGGGCCGGCATCCTCATGTGGAACGCAATTCCGGAAGACGCGAGCGCCGAACTGGTCGAAGGTTCCTCCGGCGCGAGGGCGTGCTCCATGATCAGGTCGTCGTCTTGCGAAAACGCCAGCGTGCTGTCGATCACAGGTTGACTGAAAGCGGGGTCAGAATCCTCGCCATGATTGCCATTGCCCGACGTGGGAAGGGAAGGTTGTGTTGTCTGGTCAGCAGGCAGAGGTTCCAAGCCCAGCGACGCCGCGGAATGCTCGAGGGCGGCGTGCACCATGGCGCCCATGCGTTCAAGGGCGGCGAGGTCACGGGTTTCGAAGACGTTTGCTTTGTCGGAGAACAGCTCGAAGACGCCGATGACTTCGTCGCCGCGCAGGAGGGGCATGACGACGACAGAACTGATGCCCAGAGCTTCGCAGCTTTCGCGGTTCACGCGCGTGTCGGTGGAGGCGTCGTCGCAGCGCAGCGTTTGCCGGGTGCGTACGCTCTCGCCCGACAGGCCGGAATTGACTTGCAGCTGCGTGCCAACTTCGGGAGCCGACGATCCGGCGCTGGCCCGGCATACCATTTCCTCGTGATCGCGTAACGCGATGGCCGCGCCGGTGGCTCCGGTGATGTACTGGGCGCGCTCGGCGAGCAGTTGCAGCGTGGCCGCCAGATCGCGCTCGGCCATCTCGGCAAGGGATCGGCCGCCATCCTCGCCCGGAAAGCGGACGCCGGCTTGCGAATCGGCTGCGTTTGATTCGGGCACTTCGCCGTCGTGATCGAGGATGGAGTGGGAGTCCATTGAAAATCAGCTGTTGGCTTCTAGCTGTTAGCCAAAATCATGGCCCTGGGCCGAATGCGTTTATTCTAACGCGAACGTCGCGGCGGCCGTACGGCTGAGGGCAAGATGCCCTCAGGACTGCCGGCGGGACGCCGGCGCTACTTTCGAGATCAGCTTTGCTGCTGTCAGCGATTCCAGACCCAGCTTCGCGCCCGGCGGGTGCAGTGTCAAGTGTGCGAGCCGGCGAAAGGGCTGATCCCAATCGTGCATGAGCTTGGGATCGTCGGTAGTCCGCGCACGTCCGGTCCGCCAACAAAAGCAGATCCTTCGCTGGCGCTCGGGATGACAAATTTAAACTGTGACGACAAAGAGTTAAGGCGAGAGCATCGCCCAAACCTGCGACCTGGCAGGTTACGTGCGACCTGAGACCTGTCGCCCGTGACCTGTCACCTGTGACCTGTTCTACTTCTTCTTCGGCGGCAAGTATTTCTTCTCGATCGACGCGACGACGACGTAGTTCGGATCAACCATCTCTGCCAGGCGGATCTTGGCAACTTTTCCCAGCAGCTCGTACGCGTCGAGTTGGGAGAGCCCGTAGTCGTCGTGCATCCATCCGACTAGCTCAGTGAAGGCGATACGCAGGGCGTCGTCGACTGGGCGATAGGCGCCTACCGTCATGATGGCGTTGTCATTTTCGAAGCGCGGCCAGTTGATCTTGTGGCCCTTAATGAGATCGACCTGCACGCGCGCCTTCAGGGGAACCTCGATGGCGGCGCCGGCGACTTCGCCGTCTCCCATAGCCGCGTGGCCGTCGCCCATGTAAAGCAGGCCGCCCTTCACGTTGACGGGCAGGTAGACGGTGTTGCCGGTGGTGGCTTCGGGCGCGTCCATGTTGCCGCCGAATTCTGCTGGGACGATCGAGCTGCGCGCTTCGCCGCCCGCAGGCGCGACGCCGATGCACCCAAAGAACGGATGCACGGGGATTTTCACTTCGAACTTCGAGTCGAGTGCCTTGAAGGTGGCGGTGTTGGTGGCGTGGTCGATGGGATAGAACCAGATTTTCTCCGGCAGCGGCGGATTCAGCATGGCGGTGTAGTTAGTGGGATTGAGCGCGCCGAATCCTGCTTCCAGCGATCCCAGGCCCTGGTTGCTGTTGACCTCCAAGTCCAGAATTTTCACCGCGAGCATGTCGCCGGGTTCGGCTCCGTCAATGAAAAAAGGTCCCGTCAGCGGATTGTCCCCACGTACCATGCTCAACGTGTCTCCCGGCTTTTGGATTGCGTCACCGTAGCAATCGAGTGTGTTGGTGTCGAGAATGTCCCCGGGTTTCAGATGGGCGACGGGTTCGACCGTGGCGTAGACGTACTTCACGTTGTTGAGGGTGCCCTGATATTTCACGACGTTGCCAGAGGTCTGCGCGTGTACCGTAGCCGCAAGTGCGAACAGGGCGATTGCGTTCAGGCGACGCGAAAGGATCGAGTTGGTCATGATGTTTTTCTCCAGGACTGTTTCGTTTGTTCGAAATGGCGAACTCACGTAACGGTATTTCGAAACCGGCCAACCTCAGCGGCTGAAGCCGCTATGAATGGCGAGGCTTTTGGCCCGACTGAAGTCGGGCCCTTCCCCAAACCCGGGCCCTTCCCCAAACGCGGACCCTGCCCGAATATCGAGATTGCTTCCACGCCACAAGTTCAGAAGCAAAGCCTAAAGCCCAAAGCCCAGCGCCCAAAGCCCAAACCCAGCGTCACATCACAAACGTCAACCACGCCCACCCAATCGTCAACGTCAGCAACGTGATCGGCACTCCCACACGAAGATAGTCGCGGTATTCGATTTCCACGTCAGGCTTGGCCGTTTCGACCACGATGATATTGGCCACGCTGCCCGTGATCGTGAGATTTCCGGCGAGCGTGGAGGCCATCGCCAGCACCAGCCATGCTTTGTGCGGGTCGGCGAAGCCGGGAACCATCGTCTTCAGCAGCATCACCGCCGGAACGTTGTTGACGATGTTACACAGCGTTGCCACCGACAACGTGAAGACCCAGGTTCGTTGCAAGTTCCAATGTTGCGCCACATCCAGCAGGCGGGTTGTGATGCCGGCGTTCTCCGCTCCGCCCACGATCAGGAACAGTCCAACGAAGAACACCAGCAATCCCCAATCGACTTCTTTGTAGAGTTTCTGCGGCTCGAGCGTGCGCGTGATGAGCAGCATGGCGGCTCCGAGCGCGGCCATCAGCGCCGGATCTACTCCGATGAAGAATCCGATGACCACCGCCGTGGCGACGATGAGCGGCTTGGTGAGTTTCGAGAGATCGAGGGCGGGCAGGGGAATTTCCGTACGCTCCTCGGTTTTCAGAACTACATTGCGCATGTGTATCCAGTGGAGCACCGCCCAATCGACGAAGAGACCTGCGATCGACACGGGCGCCAGATGGAACAGGAAGTCGCGGTAGTGTATCCCTGAGAAGGATCCGATCAGCATGTTCTGCGGGTTGCCCGTGATGGTCGCGACGCTGCCGATGTTCGACGCCGTCGCCACCGCGAGCAGATAGGGCAGCGGTTGCAGGTTCATCTTGCGCGTGATGTTCAGGACGAAAGGGACCATGACCAGGCACACGATGTCGTTGACGAAGAAGGCCGACAGAAAACCGCACGTAAAGATGACTGCGGGCAGCAACTGATGAGGCTTGAGCCGGCGCAGGACGACTTCGGCATTCCACTCGAAGAATCCGACCAGGTGCAGGTTGCCGACGATCAGCATCATCGAGAACAGCAGAACGACGGTCTGGAAGTTGACATGCTGGATCGCGTCGGCAGGCTGAATGATACGAAACGCGACCATGCCCACGGCGCCGATGATGGCCGCACCGGTTCGGTCGATTTTGAGGCCGGGGAACTTGCCCAGCGCAAAGACGACATAGCTGGAGAGAAAGATGATGTAGGCCGCCAGGATGCGGACATCGGACAGGGCGGCGGGAGAGAAAGTATGCATTTTGGGCCCGCACAGGATAACAAGTCACAGACTTACCGGGGATTAAGGAGCAAAATAATCGCTGGACAGGCCGTAACCTTTTGCATTGCCCGCACCATTAGATAGGCAGTAAGGGTCACCGGAGACCGGTTTGAAAGCGACCGAGCACGTAACCGATGAGCAGCGGCTGATCGAGGCGGCGCAACGCGATCCTGGCCGGTTCGCGGAAGTATACGAAGCGAATTTCGCGCGTGTGTACGCCTACGTGACGCGCCGGGTGCCAAGTCGCGAAGAGGCTGAAGACGTGACGGCGGAGGTCTTTCAGCAGGCTCTGGCCGGGCTCGGCGGATTCGAGTGGCAAGGCACGCCCTTCATTGCATGGCTTCTGGGAATTGCTGCGCATCTCGTAGCCAAGCGCTGGAAGGGCGCAAAAGCGGAAGTCCCGGTGGACGAGCTCGAGTTAGCGGCGAACGAGGGACATGCCGAGCAGCAGACATTGTTTGCGCAGTTGATCGAGCGCCTGCCGGAGGATCAGCGGCGCGTCATCGAAGCGCGGTTCTTTGGGCAGCGCAGCATTCGCGAGATCGCCGAGGAAATGGGGCGCAGCGAAGGGGCCATTAAGCAGTTGCAGTTCCGCGCGCTGGAGGCTTTAAGAGATCAGATAGGGAATCGCCATGAATGACTTCAGGATTGAGAGATTAAATGAACACGTGGACGCGTTGCTCGAAGGGCGTGAGCCTCCGCGAGAAGCCGGCACCACGGAGCTGAGCGAATTGGGAGAAGTCGCGAAGGATCTGTCGCTGTTGCCGCATCCTGAATTTCGGGCAGCTCTGTGGGCGAACCTGGCTTCGTCCTCGGAGCAAAGGGCGTTCTCGGACTCACGGCCGGCGCGTCCCGTGGCGGCGAACAGCACACAGCACGCTACGGTGATCCCACCCATGTTCAGCAGCAGCTCTCTGACTTTCCCGATGCGTGGCTCGCACCTAGCGGTTTCCTTCGGATTGCACGTGATGGCCCTCGCGCTGGTCGCGGCTTCGGGATGGTGGGTGGTGGAGAATCGCGCGGTGGTGCGCAGCACGGTCGCGCAGCTGATCCCCGTCGACAGCGATTACGTCGTCATGCCCATCGTGCCCGGCAAGACCGGAGGAGGGGGCGGTGGTGGCGGCGACCGCGACAAGATGGACGCGTCGCACGGAACCGCGCCCCGGTTTGCGGCGGAGCAATTGACGCCGCCGCTGGCGGTGGTGCGCAATGAACATCCGGCGTTGCCTGCCGAGCCGACGCTCATCGGGCCGCCCGACATCGTGCTGCCGCAGTCGGACCGAATGGGAGATCCGATGGCAAACATTCTCAATCCGCCGTCGAATGGAACGGGAAGTGGGGGAGGAATTGGCAGCGGGGAAGGCGGAGGAATTGGATCGGGCAGGGGGCCTGGCATCGGTGAAGGTTACGGCGGGGGGATTGGCGGCGGGATTTACCGCGTGGGCGGCGGTGTGTCGGCCCCGCGGCCGATCTATGATCCTGACCCCGAATATTCGGAAGAAGCGCGCAAGGCAAAATTTCAGGGGACGGTGCTGCTCTCGGCAGTCATTGGGCCGGATGGCAAGCCGAAAGATTTGCGCATCATGCGCTCAGTGGGGATGGGGCTGGATCAGAAGGCTCTGGATGCTGTCTGGAAGTGGCGCTTTGTGCCGGGAATGCGGAACGCGAAACCTGTGTCGGTGCTGGTGAGTATTGAGGTGTCATTCCGGTTGTACTGAGTTGGGGTAGCGCCGTTGTCTGATTGGCAGTGGTGCGGTGATTTTAACCGCTTGCGAGGGCAGGATGCCCTCGCGACTGCCGGCGGGACGCCGGCGCTACTTTTTTTGTCAGGGCATAGCTTTCGTCGGCCTGCCTGATTAGGGTTGGCGCCGCTTATTGCTTTGGTTTTCCTGCCGAGGGTTTTTCGATTGCGTTCTTAGTGGCATCCGCCGCTTGCCCCATCTTCTCTTTCGTTTTCTGCGCGGCCTGCTTGACGGCGTCGGCGGTGGCGCTGGCCGCTTTCTTTGTGCCGCTGGCGGTGGCGTGATAGGCGTCATTTGCCATCTGCTTGGTATCGTGGCCCACCGCCGAGGCGGCGTCTTTGGTAGCGTCGGCGGCCTTGCTCATCTTGGCCTTGGTTGTGTCGGCGGCCTCGCTGGTCTTGTCTTTCGTCGAATCGGCCGCGTCGCTGGCGGCTTGCTTGGTCGAGTCGGCGGCGTTTTTTGTAGCGTCCGCAGCGCTGTTCGCAGCGTTCTTCGTGGCATCGGCTGCATCGGACGCGGCCTGCTTGCTGGCGTCTGCGGCGGCCTTAGCGTCGTCGGCGACCTTCTTGCTGTCCGACTTGTTGCAGGCCACCAGGCACAGGCTCAAGGCTGCGAGAACAGCATACTTCCGAATGGACTTCATGAAATTCTCTCCGGCGATAGGATCGCCCGCGTGCGAAAGCTTTTTTGGTCGAGTTGAAGCTGGACTCAACCCGACTTCGGAATAAAGAAGATCAAATGCGTGGGGTCTTGGCCGATCGCCCCGTGGGCCTATGTGGGAACCGCCTCTTCAGGGTGGCAGAAGTCTATGTTTGCCCGCAGTCTCGGTCAATCGAAAAAGCTTGTGAGTGGAGCGTTACCGGCGAATCTCTGATGATCGGCGCGCCGTCCGGTTTCACACCCAGTTAGAGAACAAGTTGTTTAAGCCTTCCGCCAGTGTGGGATGCGCGAAGATTCCATTCTGCAATGCGGTGTAAGGCAGCTTGCCCATGATGGCGACTTCGAATACGGCCATGATCTCTCCACCCTCGATGCCGAGCACGGTCGCTCCCAGAATTTCGTTGGTTTCGGCGTCGACGATGGCTTTCATGAAGCCTCGGCTCTCGTCCATTTCGAGGGCGCGCGCCACGCGGTTCATCGGCATTTTCGCGACACGAATTTTCTTGCCTTGGCGGCGCGCGTCTTCCTCACTCAGTCCGACATGCGCCAGTTGCGGATCGATAAAGCAGGTATACGGCACCAATCGGCCTTCGATGGTTGCGTTCTTCTTCTCCAGAATGTTGGCGCGCAGAACACGGAAGTCATCATACGAAATGTGGGTGAATGCTGGGCCGCCCTTGATGTCGCCGATCGCGTATATGCCGGGAACATTGGTTTCGAGGCGGGGATTCGTCTTGATAAATCCCTTCGCATCGATTTCGACGCCAGCAGCTGAAAGGTTCAGCGTGTCGGAATTCGGTGTGCGTCCAACAGCCACTAGCAAGTGAGAGCCTTCGAGCGTGCGGGTTTGGCCGCCGGTGGTCACGTCCAGGCGAAGACGATCGTCGGCGGCACTGACTCGTTCAGCTTTCGCACTCAACAGAATTTCGATCCCATCTTCGCGCAGGATCTTTGCGACCTCGTCGGCGACGTCCGCGTCCTCGCGCGCGAGCAACTGTTTGCCGGATTGCACGATTGTCACGCGACTGTCGAAGCGGCGGAAGCATTGGCTGAACTCGAGACCGATGTAGCCTCCGCCGAGGATCAGCAAGTGTTCTGGAACCGCCTCCAATTCCATGATGGACGCATTGTCGAGATAGGAAACGGTGTCGAGGCCGGGGAGTTTGGGAATCGCGGTGCGCGTGCCGGCATTGATGATGATCTTGTCGGCGGTGAGCGTTCGGGTGCCGCCATCTTTGGCGAGTACCCTTATTTGCTTGGGCCCGGTGAAGCTTGCGGTGCCGAAAATCAGGTCGAGCATCTGAGTCTTTTCAAGGCGCGCCTGACTCCCGTTGCGAAAGCTGTCGACAATAGCGCGCTTGCGCTCACGCACCCGCTTCAAGTCGATCTGGATGTCCCCGGTATGCACTCCGTAGTCGGCTGCGCGCCGTGCGAGATAGGCAACACGAGCACTAGCCACGATCGTCTTCGTCGGCGTGCAGCCCTCATTGATGCAAGTGCCTCCGACGTGTATGCGCTCGACGAGCGCCGTTCGCATGCCAGCCTCCGCCAGTTCCCTGGAGAGTGGCGTGCCGCCCTGGCCGGAGCCGATTACGATCGCGTCGTATTTTTCCACAGTGCCCACGAAGGCCTCCCCACGTTACGTGAGATTCGATGACGGCTAGAAGGTTCCAGAGTATGTAAGAATGATCGGCGCTGCCACAAGGGTCAATATCCAGCCTAACGCAGAAGTCAGGAGTTCGATTTCATGTTGAAGAAAGTCCTGCTGCTCGTGATCGGGGCGTTCATCGCTCTTCCTGTTCTATCCCAGCCTGCCGGCAAGAATATTTTCGATGGCAAGACCTGGTGGGAACATGTAAAAGTTCTCGCCGACGACAAGATGGAAGGGCGGGACACCGGCAGTGAAGGCTTGCGCAAGGCGGAAGCCTATGTCGTTGATCAGGTCAAACAATCGGGGCTTGAACCCGCTGGCAAAGACGGCTACTACCAGCCCGTCAAGTTTCAATCCCGCCAGATCATCGAGAAAGACTCTAGCGCGACGTTGGTCCGCGACGGCAAGGCCGAGCCACTCACGCTGGGCGACGACATCATCCTCTCTACGCGAGTGGACCTCGCGCCCGAGGTTGAGGCTCCGCTGGTGTTTGTCGGATATGGCCTGAAGGTGCCCGAGAACAACTACGACGATCTCGCCGGTCTCGATCTCAAAGGGAAAGTAGTCGTGATCCTGAGCGGCTCGCCCGCGGAGATTCCCGGCTCACTGGCCTCTCATTACCAGACGGCCGCCGAACGATGGAAGGCGCTCAAGGCGGCCGGAGCGGTGGGCGCCATCAGTATTCCGAATCCCGCCTCGATGGATGTGCCGTGGTCCCGCATCGCCTTGAACCGCGCGCATCCGAACATGGAGCTTTCCGATCCTGTGTTTGACGAGACGGCTGGCGAGAAGCTCTCCATGTACGTGAATCCCGCGAGTGCTGACAAGTTTTTCGCGGGCACGGGCCACACGTTTGCCGAGCTTGCGGAACTGGGGAAAGATCGCAAGCCCCTCCCGCATTTCGCGCTGCCGGTTTCGATTCGCGCGAAGACAAAAGTGGAAAAGAAAGAGCTCGAATCTGCCAATGTCATCGCGAAACTGACGGGCTCCGATCCGGCCCTCAAGAATGAGTATGTCGTTCTGTCGGCGCATGTGGATCACGTTGGGATCGGCGAGCCGATCAACGGGGATCGGATCTACAACGGGGCGATGGACAACGGGTCGGGGACCGCCGCGTTGCTCGATATTGCCGCCTCGCTCAAGAAATCGCCCGAGAAACTGAAGCGCTCGATTCTTTTTGTATTCGTCACCGGCGAAGAGAAAGGCCTGTTGGGATCGAAGTACTTCACGCAATATCCGACGGTGGATCCGAAGTCGATGGTCGCCGACATCAACATCGACATGTTCCTGCCGATCATTCCTCTGAGAACGATGGTTGTTTTTGGATTGGCGGAGTCGGACTTGGGGGATCTGGCGCGCGAAGTGGCGCAGTCGCGGGGCGTGCAGGTGGTTCCCGATCCCGAGCCGCAGCGCAATCTCTTCATCCGCAGCGATCAGTACAACTTCATTCGCCACGGGGTCCCGGCCCTGGCGATGAACGTGTTTCCCGATCCGAACTCTGCGGAACAGAAGAAAATCTTCAAAGACTGGCTGACCAATCGCTATCACGCGCCTTCGGATGATCTGGCCCAGCCCATCGATTTTTCTGCAGTAGCGCAATATGAGGAGATTGCCCGTGGGCTGATGGCGCGGATCGCCAACGACGACCGGCGTCCGCAATGGAAGGCGGACAGCTTCTTCCGGCGTTACGCGGAGGCGAAGAAAGAATAGGGCTGCCGAATCCTCCATCGGTTTCGCGAATCTCATCGAAGATGAAGATTGTCTCGGTCAACGTCGGGCTGCCGCGGGAGGTCGCGTGGAAGGGAACGTCCGTCTCCACGGGCATTTTCAAAAGTCCGGTCGAAGGATCGGTTCCGGTTAAGACGCTGAACTTGCGCGGTGACCAGCAAGCCGATCTCACGGTACACGGCGGTCCGTACAAGGCAGTGTATGGGTATCCGTCGGAGCACTATCCGTTCTGGCGGAAAGAGCTTCCGCAGGCGGATCTTTCCTGGGGAGCGTTCGGGGAGAATCTGACTACCGAGAGCTTGAACGAAGACGACCTCTACGTGGGCGATAAGGTGCGCGTCGGCTCAGCTCTGCTGATGGTGAGGCAGCCGCGCGTGCCTTGTTACAAGATCACAATTCGCTTTGATCGGGACGACATGATCAAGCGCTTCATCGCTAGCAATACCAGCGGCTTTTACTTTTCGGTAGTGGAAGAGGGAGAAGTTGAGGCGGGCTCGCCGGTCGAGATTGTGCATCGGGATCCCGGCCGCGTTTCGGTGAACGACATCAACCACCTTTATTACGGGACTTCGCGCAGCGCCGAGTTGCTGCAGCGTGCGGTGAATCTGGAGGCCTTGCCAGCTAGCTGGCGCGACTATCTTCGGGAACGCGGGGCGGCCCGGGTGTCCACTCGGTGAGGTAAAACATGCTGAACCACGGAGGAGTTACCGCCGAAATGCATAGGTCCTTCGCTTCGCTCAGGATGACAATTCAGTTTGCACGCCACCCTTTGATATAGCCGGCCTGTGATATAGCTGAACGGTCGCTGCCACCCTCATGGGCACATCGCGCAAGCCGCCGCCTATCCGTACCGTCAATCTTGAAGCCGGCATGCCGCTGGTTCGCGAAGCGGTCGCGCAACTCGATCGTGAACTGACGCTTGCCCGGCAGCAACGGTGCGCGTTTGTGAAGCTCATCCACGGGTACGGTTCGACCGGCGCGGGCGGGGACATCCGAATCGCAATTCAAAGACGCCTCCGAGAACTGCAGGAGCAGGGAGCCATTCGAGCCTGCATCTTCGGAGAGGATTGGTCGGCGTCCGACGTGCAAACCTGGACCCTGCTGAAAGCGCAGCCCGCTTTGAAGACAGACTCGGATTTAGGCAAGCGAAACCTCGGGATCACGATTGTCATGCTCTGAGTCGGTAAGCCCCTGCGATCAGCGAGGCGCTAGAGTCAAAGGTTTCTCCAGGACCATCTCCACCTTCGTTCCTTCAGGCAAGTGAATTTCGTCGCCTCGCGTGAAGAGCACCTTCGCCAGTCCGAGGCCCCCTCCGATGGCCATGCCGATGCCGGCGCCCGTGGCCGTTCGAGTGAGCGCGCCACCCAAACCACCCGCAATCGTTCCCGACGCGACTCTGTAAACGTCTCTGTCAATCTGGTCGACCGGCTCAATCGTTCCCTCTTTATCTTGAGGGCGGATCTTTTCGTTGCCGGGCAGGCTTTGCAGGCCCCCGGCGATTGTGACCACCCGGTTGTCGGGGAGAATCAGGCTTGTGAAGTGAAGGAGAAATTGCGATCGCCCTTTCACGCGTCCGGGACGGCGCTCGTGTTCGACTTCTCCCAGAACGCGGCTGTGTGCGGGAATGACGACCTGGCCGTCCTGTACCACAGGCCAGGATGTTTCCAGGTAGACCCCGGCCCCGGCCCGCGCCGAAGTCGTGTGCAAGGGACTGGTCAGAGTCATTAGCACGTGCGTTCCGGCGGGCAGCGTGAAGGTGTTCAGGGGCGCGGGCGTGAGGTGCGGAAGCTTGTCTGAAGTTTGTGCGAGCGTGCCGGTAGCCAGCGCGAAGATGACGACCGTGATGAGACGTCTCATGAGTTCCTCCGTGGAATCACGAGCCGAAGATAGGCCGGGGAGGAAAGCCTTCCAAGCGACAAGCCACGCCCAGCGGTTGATGGCGTGGAATGGCGCACTCTGGCGCCGGGCGGTCAGGCGTCGTCACGGCTGCAAGTTGAGTCCGTGGAATACAATCACGCTCGCAAGGCGCGGGACTGGCCGAGATTCTTCTCGTCCGTAGACCGTGTTCGCTTGCAAAGAGAACTCGACTCGGCTTCTATACGAAGGCACCGATGACTTCGACTCACGACGATCGACTGGATTCATGGAAAGAGATCGCGAGCTTTCTGAACCGTGGCGTGCGCACGGTACAGCGCTGGGAGGCGACGGAAGGCCTGCCGGTCCGGCGCCATCAGCACCGAAAGTTGGGATCGGTGTTTGCGCTGAAGTCGGAAGTTGCGGCGTGGTGGAAATCACGCAGCGCAGATCTTGCCCACGCGCAGACTGCTCCGGCGTTGGCGGAGCCTGACACGAATCGCAAGCTCCGCCTGCTCGTTCTTCCATTCGAGAATCTCAGCGCCGACCCTTCGCAGGAGTATCTCGCCGATGGATTTACCGAAGAGTTGATCACGCAGCTGGCGCGGCTCAAACCCGAGCGGCTGGCTGTGATTGCGCGCGCAACCGCCATGCACTACAAGGGAACGCGCAAGCGTGCCGATCGCATTGCGCGTGAACTCAAGGTGGACTACCTGCTGGAAGGCAGCTTGCGCCGCGAGTCTTCCGAGGTGCGGGTGACGGCGCAGCTCATTCAGGCCACCGACCAGACGCATCGCTGGGCGCAGACCTACGATCGCGATCTGGCCAGCGCACTTGTGTTGCAGAGTGAAGTTGCCGCCGCGATCGCTAACGAGATCAATCTCACGCTCAGCCCCGAAGTGCAAGCGACCTTAGCGGTCAAGCGATCCGTCAGCCCAGCGGCGTACGAGGACTATCTCAAGGGTCGCTACTACCTCAACCGGCCGCATCCGGAATCGCTGGCGCAGTCGGTGGCATGGTTCGAGAGTGCGATCGTGAAAGACGCAGGCTTTCCACTTGCGTACGCCAGTCTTTCTCATGCGCTCGCCCTGCTGGCTATGGTGCCGTTCGACGTCCTTCCGCCGCATGCTTCGATGCCGAAAGCGCGGATGGCCGCGATGCGCGCGCTGGAACTTGATCCCGATCTTCCGGAAGCGTACGCCGCTCTGGCCGTGGTGCGGCATCACTACGAGTGGGATTGGAAAGGCGCAGAACAGGCGTACTTGCGCGCTATTGAATTGAACGGGGAATATCCCGGAGCGCGGCTGCGGTATGGCTGGCTGCTGCTTTCGCTTTCTCGGAAGGAAGAAGCGCTTCGCGAGATCGACCATGCGGAACGCACGGCGCAGGAAACCGATCCGCATCTGCTGGTGGTCATCCGGGCCACACGGGCTGCCGCGTTTTATTTCTCGCGCAAATACGACCATTGCATCCGCGAATGTTTTGAGGCGATGGAACTCGACCCGCACTACTTCCTGCTTCATTACTTATTAGCGCGCGCACATGCCCGAAAAGGCGCGCACAAGAAAGCAGGGTCCGTGCTGAAGAAGATCAGCGCCAATCAGCAGAATATTTCTCTGATGTCGATGGCTGCGGGACTGCTTTATGCCGTCATGGGACGCAAAGCCCAGGCGCGCGCCGTAGTGAAACAGTTGCACGGCGAAGCCGCGAAGCGGTATGTACCCGCAACCTACATTGGAATTCTTCATGCCGGCCTGGGCGATGCCGAATCAGCGTTCGAGTGGCTGGAGCGAGCTTACGAAGAGCGGGCCGACGGACTGACATTGCTCAATGTTGAACCGATGGTGGATGGTTTGCGTGAGGATCCACGTTTCCAGAGCTTGATCAAGCGGATCGGATTTTAGGAAACTCGGACTTTGCCCCCGCCTCGCTGAACCGGCCATTTGACGCGCCGGGACATCCTCAACTCCCTTGTTTGACGAACCGCCAAGTGCCCAATAAGATTGCATTCCGGCGGAAGCTGCACTCCACAATGATCGGCCAGACCGTCTCCCACTACCGGGTCGTCGAAAAGTTGGGAGGCGGCGGCATGGGCGTCGTATACAAGGCCGAAGACACCCGCCTTCATCGCTTCGTTGCCCTCAAGTTCCTGCCCGATGAAGTGGCCCGCAATCCGCAAGCCCTGAGCCGTTTTCAACGGGAAGCGCAGGCGGCGTCTGCGCTCAATCACCCCAACATCTGCACCATTTACGACATCGGGGAAGAAGATGGTCGCGCCTACATCGTCATGGAGTTTCTGGACGGTGCGACTCTGAAGCACATGATCTCGGGCCGCGCGATGGAGATGGACACGCTTCTCTCGCTGGGGATCGAAATTGCCGATGCGCTCGATGCGGCGCACACGCGCGGGATTGTGCATCGTGACATCAAGCCTGCGAACATCTTCGTCACTAATCGCGGCCACGCGAAGATTCTGGACTTCGGCTTGGCGAAGTTGTCGCCGCTCAGCCCGTCATTCGCCGAGCCTGCAGGCCCGACCGCGCAAGAGACGGCGGTGGCGGAGCAGCACCTCACCAGTCCCGGTTCGACGTTGGGAACCGTGGCCTACATGTCGCCGGAGCAGGCTAAAGGCAAGGATCTCGACGGCCGCACGGATTTGTTTTCGTTCGGAGCCGTGCTCTACGAGATGGCAACGGGTGCGCTGCCGTTCCGCGGCGACACGTCGGCGCTGATCTTCCAGGCGATTCTGGACCGGGCGCCGACGCCGCCGGTCCGGTTGAATCCCGATCTCCCCCCCAAGCTAGAAGACATCATCAGCAAGGCGCTCGAGAAAGATCGTAACCTGCGCTATCAGCATGCGGCGGATATTCGCGCCGACCTGCAGCGCTTGAAGCGCGATACAGATACGGGGCGCGCGGTGGCCGCAAGTTCGGGTTCGGTGCCGATCGCGCAGGAAGCCCCGATGCCCGCGGGAACGCATGCCTCGGGCTCATCGCCCGTGCCTATATCCGCCGCTCCATCCGGATCGGCTGCGCACGCGGCCTCGTCGGCTTCAGCGCCTGCTGCGATTTCCGCGGTGAACGCTCCCATCAAGAAGTCTCGCACCCTGGTGTATGTGGCCGCAGCCGTTGTCCTGGCCGCGTTGCTGGGGGGCATCCTGTTCTTGCGTTCCCGGCATTCGGCCGCCCTCACGGAAAAGGACGCTGTCCTGCTGACCGACTTTGTGAATACCACTGGAGACGGCGTGTTCGACGGCACGCTGAAGCAGGCGCTGGCGACCCAGTTGGAGCAGTCACCATATCTAAACCTGCTGCCGGAATCCCGCATTCGCGAAGCCCTGCGTTTCATGGGACGCCCGGAAGACCAGCGCATCACCAGCGACGTAGCGCGCGAGATTTGCGTCCGTGAGAACGCCAAGGCCATGCTCACAGGGTCGATCGCCTCGTTGGGCAGCCACTACGTCATCTCGCTGGCCGCGGTGAATGCACAGACCGGTGACTCGATCGCAAACGAGCAAGCGGAATCCGACAGCAAAGAGCAGGTGCTGAAGTCGCTCGACAAAGCCGCCACTAGCTTGCGAACTAAATTGGGCGAGTCGCTGCCTTCGGTTCAGAAATATGCGACGCCGCTCGAGCAGGCAACCACGTCTTCGCTCGAAGCGCTGCAGGCTTACAGCGTGGGGCACAACGAGCACCAACATTTCGGCGATGAAAACGCCATTCCCCACCTCAAGAAAGCCGTCGCGCTCGATCCGAACTTCGCCATCGCCTGGGCAGAACTGGGGGTGGCCTCCGGGAACACCGGCCAGACCCGGCAAAGTCAGGAGAGCATCAAGAAGGCGTTCGAACTGAAGGACCGGGCCAGCGAACACGAGAGGCTGTACATCGCAGCGCACTACTACGATGAAGTCGTCGGGGATTCTGACAAGATCACCGAAATCTACGAGCAATGGAAGAACACGTATCCCCGTGAAACCCTGCCCTGGGACAATCTCGCGCTGCGTTATGAAGGCCTCGGGCAGGCGAGCAAGTCGCTCGAGAATGCTTCCGAGGCGATGCGCCTCGACCCGAAGGACAACTACGCCTATCAGAATCTCGCCGACGCTTATACCAGCTTAGGTCGCTTTGACGAAGCCCAGGCCGTGATCGATCAGGCGGCTGCCCAGAAGATAGAGCCGCGTACGACTCGGTTCATGCGCTACCAGTTAGCCGCTCTTCGCGGCGATGATCCCGCGAAGATCCGCATCGCCGCCGAGGCGAACGGATCTTTGGATGAGCCACTGATTCTGTTTCAAAGGGCGCGCGGTGAACTCGCACTCGGACGCGTCAAGTCGTCACGAGATATTTTCGATCGTTCCGTGCAATTGTGCCGACAGCACGAGAATCTGGAATTCGCGGCTGTCGTCCGTGGGGTGCAGGCCGCCTATGAGGTCGAACTCGGCTACGTCACCGAACCACGCCAACAAATCGCTGAGGCTCTCAACATCGCGACGAATCGCGACACCAAGTCCATTGTGGCCGGACCGATGGCCAAGCTCGGAGATGTGGCGCGAGCTCAGAAGTTCAACGAAGAACTCGCCGCGCAATATCCCACCGATACGCTACTGAATAAAGTTAGCATCGCCATCAACCAGGCCAACATAGAACTCCAGCGGAACCAGCCCCAGAAAGCCGTTGCAGCGCTGGAGTCGGCACTACCCTACGATTTGGGCTCTGGCCCAAACGGCGCCAACTATATGACTCTGCATTTTCGGGGCGCAGCATATCTAAAGCTGGGAGATGGCGCGAAGGCACTGGCCGAGTACCAGAAGATTCTTGACCATCGAGGCATCGACTCACTCAGCGCGGTTTACCCGGTGGCACACCTGGGTGCCGCCCGCGCCTATGTTCTGCAAAAAGACAATGCCCACGCCCGCACGGCCTACCAGGATTTCTTTGCTGCGTGGAAAGACGCGGACCCGGAAATTCCGATTCTGAAGCAAGCCCACGCTGAGTACGCTGCGCTTCAATAGGCGCTGGTTGCAGGGTCAATGCTGCCCCATTAGTCGGCCATCTGGGTTGCAATTCCCGTCAGTTTGAGGCGAACGCGCCTCCTTACTTGCCTACGACCAATACCTCAAACTGCCCGTTCTCCGCTGTCGACAGAAACAGCTGGTGCGTTTTCGGATCCAAGGCCATCGTCTTGGCGCGCGGAAGTGTCTTCACGGTTTCGACTACGGAATATTTGTCCGGTGTTTCCTGGCGGATCACGGTCACCGTGCCCTCGCCGTTTGAATTGAAAATCAGCTTGCTCTCCTTGTCGTAAGCAGTCGCGTCTACGTGATCGCCGATGGGCAGGGTCGTGATCACCTTGCCTGTGTCGGCATTCATCACTGCCATCACCTTGCTGCGGCATCCAATGAAGAGTCGACGGCCTTCACGATCCATGGCCATGCTGCTGGGCGCGTCGCATACTTTCCAGCGTTGGTCGACGGTCATCTTTTTCGCATCGATTTTCAGAACCATGCCCTCATCTTCGAGGTTGTTGAAGACGTATCCCTGCCCATCGGAGACAGCGAATTCCGGTCCTCCGCCGAGATCCACAGTTCCGGCGACCTTGCCTTCCTTGGCGTCGATCACGGTGGCGCTGTTGCTGCCGCCGTTGAACGCGAACACCCGCGAGGTGGCCGGGTCAAACAGAATGGCGTCCGGCTTCTTGCCGGTGGGCACGTCCGCGATCTTCTTCAGTGTTTTCAGATCGAAGATGGTTACGGTCGCCGCTTGGCCGTTGCTGACAAAACCGCGTCCCAGCTCCGGCGCGACCGCAATCCCGTGAACGCCGGGTGTGTTTTCAACTTTTCCGACCACCGCGCCCGAGTCGACGTCGATCACTTCCACCTGCGTGCCGTGGGAGACGTACAAGCGGCGGGCGCCTTCGTCGACGGTGAGGTAGTCCCAGCCTCCCTGACCCGGCACTGGAATTTTCTTCGTGATCTGGTAATTGTCGGCGGCGAAGACTGGAGCAGCAACGCTGAAACATAGCAGGATCAAAGCCAGGGTTTTCAAGATTTCCTCCAGGAAAATGAGCGAGCATTCGGACTTGCTCGCTTGCGGAACTGAACCAATTAACCTGGGGCCTAGTGGCAAGAATCGCTCCCAGAATCTTTGAACGTCTTGCCTGCCTCGGGCACAAACTCCCAGTCATATCCTTTCGGATGAAGGGTCAGCTTCAGGACGCCGAACGAATCGTCGTTGCGCACTTCGCTGTTTGGTTTCGCCACGCCCATCGTTCGGTGCGAGTTCTTTCCGCCCGACCCGACAACAAATTCGCGGATACCGTGCTTAGCATCCAGATGGCCTTCCGGATCTTGCGCCGCAAACCGTTCGTAGTCATGGTCGTGGCCGTTGATCACGATGTCGGCGCCACCGTGGTACAGCGTGTCCCACAACGGCTTCATCTCTGGATCATTTCCGTGTTTGCCGCCAGAACTGAACAGAGGCTTGTGAAAGTAAGCGAGCGTGCATCCGGCGGGATGCTGAGCGAGATCCTGTTTCAGCCACTGTCCTTGGGGTGATGCTACTTCGCACCCGCCAACTTCCGCGCACTCGCTGTTCAGCACCACGATGTGCCACGCGCCCAGTTCGTAGCTGTAATAGCCTTTGTCCGGGTCGCCGGCGGCATCGCCGAAGTAGCGCGTGTATCCGGACGCTCCGCCCTTGTGGTACTCGTGATTTCCGGGTGCCGGGCGCGTCCGGTCTTTGAAGCGTCCCCAAGTCGGCGCGTAGCATTTGGCAAACTGCTCATCCGATCCGTCGGGATACGCCAGATCTCCCGCGGCAAACACGGTGCCGGGAATTTTGTCGATCAACTTTGCCGTGGCCTCGGCTCCGGCCAGATCATCGCAGCTGGCGATGTCACCCGCGCCGACCAGAACAGGATCTCCGGAGTCTTTCGCCAGGCGGAGTTGCGGTTGCGTCGACTTTTGCCGCCGAATCGACCTTCTGCGCCACAGACCGACCTGCGGCCAGGCACAACAAAGCGAAACACAAAACGTGAGCGATCAATCTCATGAGCAATCGTATTTCGGAAGCGTACGCCATCCAACCTGAAGTGACCGTGAATTGGGCCACGATTTCTCGCGCGGGCCGCCGGCTGATTTACTTGGGTTCGTTTGAGAGCGTGTAGCGCAATCCGAACATGTAGCTGGTTTTGTAGTACTCGCGCTGGATGGGATACGGCGTGCTCCCATTGTAAAAGCCGAATACTTCATTGGTCAGGTTGAGGCCTGCGACGGTCAAATGGAGTCCACGGTACATCCGGATACTCGCTTGCGCATCCACTTGCGTGTGGCCGTACAGGTACGTGTCTCCATTGGGACCCTTGATTCCCAGGGGCACAGGATTTGGAGATCCGTCGTTATTCAGGTCCTGATAGTTGTAGCTGAAGATGTTCGCGTCGTTGTGAGAGACGCCCAGCCGCGCCGATAGGCGCCAGCGATCGTACGTCGGACTGAAATTCCAGGTGTTCGGCGCCTGCCGTTGCAAGGCGGGGCGATCCGTGCGCAGCGGCACGCCTGCGGTGGTCGAGTGCGTATATCCGTAGTTTGCCGAGACCCCAATGCCGCTTAACAAGCCGGGCAAGAAGCTCAAGTGCTGCTGGTAAGCGATCTCAAAGCCATACACTTGCGCGCTGCGGCCGTTCAGCGGTTGTGACACGACCCACGGCGTACCGCCGTTTTCGTTAAAGTTGTACTGGCTGCCGTACTGATTCGTGGTGATCAAGCTCTTTACGGATTCGTAAATGGGATGCGCGAGCTGCTTGTAGAAGAACCCAGCCTGCAACAGGCCAAGGGGTTTCAGGTACTGCTCGTACAGAAGATCATAGTTGTTCGCGCGCGAGGGCTTCAGATCGGGATTGCCAATGTCGACCTCGTTGTTGTTTCCCTGCGATGAAAAGGTTGGAGGCAGGTCGCCATAGTTCGGCCGAGAGATACCTCGGCCATAGGAAGCGCGAATCGCAGCGTCATGCGGAAGCCGGAAGCGCAGTTGCACGCTCGGCAGCGGGTCGAGGTACGAAGACGATTTGCGAACCGGGATCACTGCGCTCGTGAAGTCTGCCGGGCAGCCTGGGTCGGCAGGTCCGGTGCACAGATTGCCATCGTTGTCGAACAATACCCGGTTCCCCAGCACATCTTCATTCGTCCCTTCGAAGCGCAAGCCCGTTTGCACGCGCAACCGGCCAAAATCGAGCGTGTTCATCAGATATCCGGCTGTGATTCTCTCGACCAGATCGTAGTTGTTGGGGAACGAGTTCTGTGCGGTGGAGGCCACATCTTCTTCAAAGAAGGCGGGATCGGCGCCATGCCCTTTGAAGTACGCGGTGACCTTGCTGTAGTCCACTGTCGGACCGAATGTGTAGTGCTTGTCGTAGTAGTTCGAGTTAGTGAATTTGCCGAGAAAACCGGTCATCGCAGGATTGTCGACTGAGTTGAAGACGGGATCGCGCGAATCCTCGAACTTGTGCGCATTCCGCACCTTGCCGCCGAACTCGAACGTCCCGAAGTGTCCGTTCCAGTTGTAATTTCTTGCGGCAGAGAACCCTGCTTGCAGGTTGAGCTGTGGACTGTAACTCTGGCCGATATCCAATCCCTGCAGGGCGTAATGAGCTGGATCATAGATTGGTGCCCCACCCTGCGCCACGAGCTTAGGTCGAAGGGGTGAACTGGTGTCTACATTGAAGACTACGTTGTTGAGCGGATCACCATCTGGCGGCGCGAAGTCAGCGGAAGCATACCCATGGTCTTCCGAGCTGGCCCGTGCGACGGAAAGATCATAAGCCAGCGCCCAGCGCTTCCACACGTGCTTTCCACCGGCGACTAGACTGCCGATGACCTCAACAGGACGTCGAATCTGGGCGTTAAATGACATCTGCCCGTCGCCCGCACCTTGCGTGGGAGTTTCGAACGTGTTGATCGTTGGCGAATACACCCAACGGTCCCCGAAATTGTCGAAGTGCGAATACAGGAAACGTACGTACACTCCCGACACATCTCCAAGCTTGTAATCGACCGCCCCGGTAAACCCGTATCGGGTCCGGTAGTACCGGTATTCGCGGAGGTCTTCTGTTGGCCAGCTCACAACGTTCGTGGCTGTAGCGGGGTCGAAGTTTTCATTGCAACCACCGGGCACCGGGCTGCACTGAAGGACTGCCGGTACTGGTTCCACATCGTCAATGCCGCGCCCGTTCCAGTCGTAGCTCCCACCGAAAATGACACCTAGCCGTTTGCTCGCCCCGAATCTTTTGCCGACTGTGCCATCAAGCTCAGAGAGCGTGCGCCCACCGACGATTGGTGTGTATCCTCCGATGCCGTTCAGATAGAGTGTCGGCCTTTCCCCGGCTGTCTTCGTTACAAGATTGACGGATCCCGCAACTGCATCTGCGTCCTGGTTCGCGGAGAGCGTCTTGTTAATTTCCACCGAATCCACCAGGTTTGCCGGAATGACATCGAGCTTGATCTGGCGCACGCCAGACTCGGGAGAAGGAACATTCACTCCGTCAATGGTTACGTTGGCCAGGCGCGGTTCAAGTCCCCGGATCTGTACGTACTTGCCTTCGCCCTCGTCACGTTCCAGGGTCACGCTCGGCAGGCGGCCCAAGGCATCCGCGATATTGGTGTTGGGGAGGCTGGTGATCACCTCGACCGGAAGCACCTGCAGGATATTGTCGGACTCGAGAGTGCGATTGATCGCCTCGGCCTCGCCCCGCCCCCGGTCCGCGGTAACCAGGACTTGCTCGGTCGCGGTCGCCACTTTCATGGTGGCGTCGACGCGTGCTGTCTGTCCCTGGGCCACCTTGACGCTGGTGGTGAAGGGGGCGAACCCCACGTACGAGACGGTAACCGTGTACTCGCCCGGCGCGAGGTCCGGGATGAAATACTGTCCTTGATCGTCTGTAATTGCAGCTTGTCCTCCGGGTTGCACTTCGACGCGCGCAGCCCGCAGCACGGCGCCGGCGGCGTCGGCCACCCGCCCGCTGATCGCAGCCCGGCTGGTTTGCGCGAACGCCGCACCCGAAGTACTGCAAGTTCCTAAAATCAGCCAGCACAGGATCAGGAAAGCCGAGGGAGACGAAAATTCACAGCGGGCAAACCTGCGCAGCATAAAGCCTCCAATTACAGAGGTTTTTCGACACACCACTCCACGGGCGGAAACGGACGCTCGGTGAGAGGAAGGCTGATTCTAGGAAGGAAGTGTTACTACGAGATCAATCGTCGATGAATGTTAGATTTCAATTTTGTCTCTGCTTTAAGCTTTGCTTCATCTTGGCGACCAACGAGCGAGATCGGGTACAGGGTGCCGCGGCTCGAGCAGTCCTGCGTGATGAGGAGGGCTTCGCTTTTTTGGAAGATCTAAGGGGAAGTCGAATGCCCGTATACTGATACAAATCCGGGGAGCAAGGACGTGCAAACCGATTGAATCGCCTGCCGTCCAATACCCGTCGGTCTCAATCTTTAAACGGAGAATGGATGAACATCCGGCGCGTTCTGGCGCTCTTCCTCATTATTCTTGTCTGGCAGGCGGCAGCGCAAACCCAGCCGCCCAAACCCGAACAGCCACGCACAGCGCCCAAGGCCGATGACCGGTTCAAAGCGGATGTGCTGCTCGTTGTCGCGCATCCGGATGACGAGACCGGCGTCTCCGCGTACCTGGCGCAATTGCTCGATCAGGGCAAACACGTTGCGGCGGTGTATCTGACCCACGGCGAGGCCGGGCACAACAATATGGGACGCGAGCGCGGACCATCCCTGGGTGCGGTGCGCGAGATGGAATTGCGGCATGCCATGACTCAACTCGGGGTGCCGAATGTTTGGTTTCTGGATGGCAAAGACACGCCAAGCCAGGACGTATTGCAATCGTTGGCAAACTGGGGACACGGCAAGAATCTTGAGGAATTGGTGCGCATCGTGCGCCTGACGCGACCCACGGTCATCATCTCGTGGCTGCCCGGTTTCTTTATTGGAGAGAATCACGGGGACCACCAGGCGGCCGGCGTGATGGCCGTGGAGGCTTTCGACTCGGCAGGGGACCCGTCGGTGTATCCGGCGCAGCTGGCCCAGCCGCGAAAGATAAACGAGACCCTGCTCGAAGGCCTGCAGCCCTGGCAGCCGCAGAAGATCTATTTCTACTCGGATGCGAGTGACGACAAGAACATCAAAGGGAAGGGACCGCAGTATCCGACGACGGGGATTTCTTCCAGCCATCACGTGCCCTACTGGCGCGTCTCGATGGATGTCTTTCGCTTCCACCTCACGCAGTACCGGACGTACATCGAGAAGCTTCAATCTCTGAACGACGAGCAACTGGAAAAGCTCGCGGGTGCGGATCAGGACAGTTGGTCGACGCCGGTGGAACTCGTCTTCGGCAAGTCTCTAGTGCAGGGGACAACGCCGACCGGCGACGTCTTCGAGGGAGTGCAGGCGCAGCCCTTGCCCTTCGATCGCCTGCCCAGTCCGAACCCGCAGCAGCATAAGGGACTGTCGATCGAGATCGGCGGACCGTGGGCGTTTTACGATGACTTCCGCGCAGCGCATGACTTGCCGGATCTGCCGAAGGCGGCGGTACCGGAGATCTCGGTCGCGGCGGGATCGACCCTGCAACTGCCAGTGGTCCTGCGTAATGATGACAGCAGTCCCGCCGAGGTGACGTTGTCGACGACGCTGCCCGACGGGTGGGCCTTAAAGAATCCCTTGCCGCATTACAGCCTTGCGCCGGGCGATGTTTTCCCGATTGAAGTCGAAATTACGACGGCAGCGAAAAAGTCAGATCAGATCAGCGAACTGAGTTGTCGCGCCGAGGCCGGCGGGCATGAGGTAGGAACTGTGAAGCTGCGCGTAAGGCTGGGGAGCGGAGGCCTGCCCCAGTAAAGCAAACGCATCGAGCAGTTGCCTAAACACCCTGTCATCCCGAGCGAAGTCGAGGGACCCCGTGCTTGATCGCAGTGGCACAGGCGTGAACAATTTTTTCAATCATGATTCGTCGTAGAAAATCCAGCCGTGGCTGTTGAAGACCTCCAACCGCCGCGGGATCTTTCGACTGCGTTCGGCTGGCGCCTCACTCCGCTCAAGATGACAAGTGCTTATGAGTTTGTGGAAGCCTGGGCTTTCCGACTCTGCTTCTTCCAGTAGAGATACCCCGGAACACCAATCAGCACGATGAATGTTCCAGCCAAGGCTTCCTTCGGGCGGGTCACGATGGTGTTGATCGTCCACCAGCTTCCAAGCAAGACGTAGATCGCCGGGAGCCACGGATATCCTGTGCAGCGGTATGGCCTGGGGGCGTCCGGCCGCTTCACGCGAAGGACGAACAAGCCGATCACCGTCAGCGTGTAGGACAGTATCATTCCGAAGATCACGTACGTATAAAGCTGGTCGTAGCGACCGCTCACCGTGAGCAGGCAGGCCCATACGGCCTGACCGATCAGGCTCAGCGCGGGCGTGCGCCACTTGGGGTGCACTTGTGCCATGCGCTGGAAGAACACTCCGTCGCGCGCCATGGCGAAATACACGCGCGCCCCAGACAACGTGCAACTGGCCATTGCGCCGAAACAGGAGAGCGCGATCACCGCCGAAAGCCAGATGGCTGCCCGTGGCGAAAACAGGACTT
The DNA here is from genome assembly GCA_963745435.1 of uncultured Acidobacteriota bacterium. GTDB lineage: Bacteria > Acidobacteriota > Terriglobia > Terriglobales > Acidobacteriaceae > Gp1-AA133. Next base: position 41,549 of record CAVUXK010000027.1, read on the forward strand.
CAGCCGCCGAGGCCGCGATGGTTTCGTGCTTCGCGACTTCTGTGAGCGGCATCGCGTAGACGTACGTGAAATTCATCGCGAGATACACGACCGCTACCACGATGATGCCGAGCACCATGGCGCGAGGCACGTTGCGGCGCGGTTCCTGCACCTCGCCGGCGACCCAGGTGATGTAGACCCATCCGTCGTAGGCCCAGAACACGGCGATCAGGCCCACGCCGAGCGCAGAGACGAGCGTGCTGGCGCTCATGCCCATGGTCATGCCGGCGGACGGGCTGCCGCCGTGCTGCGTGAAGTTGCTCCAGTTTCCCTTGCCGAACAAGACTCCAAGAAGGACGAATGCGCCCATGGCGACGAACTTTGCCCAGGTCGCGACGTTCTGCAGGACGGCTCCGCGACGGAGGCCGATGACGTTGATCCACGTGACGACAACAATCGAGATCAGCGCCACGACGTGGACACGCGTGAGCGTGATGCCCGCCACCGAGACGATCACGTGCTGGTCGGAGATCGCTGGAAATATCGCGCCCAGGTAGGCGGCCGAGGCGACCGAGAGCGCAGCGATAGTGCCACCGTTGGCTACGGCAAACAGCATCCAGCCGTAAAGGAAAGCAATGAGGTCTCCGAACGCTTCGCGAAGATAAATGTACTGGCCGCCTGAGTCGGGGAACATCGAGCCCAGTTCCGCGAAGGCGAAGGCGGCGCACATCGAGATCATCGCGCCGATGACCCAGACTAAGAAGAACAACACCGGATGCGGCAATGGTCCGGCGATATCTTTTGCCGTAAGAAAAATCGACGAGCCGATGATGCCGCCGGCGAGCAGCAGAACGGAGTCGAGAAGCGATAGGCCGCGGATCAGTCCCGTGGATGGCTCGCCCGACGCGGAACGCGTTCGCGGTGGGGAGTTTTTCCGTTGCGGCGCTTGAAGGCTCCATGCGCTATCCGATCCCGAGCTCGTCCGGAGACTCAAGCGGGGAGCCGCATTGCCGGCAAATCACGGAGGCGCAATCGCCGCAGGTGAGAGGGTCGGTTACTTCGCGAGCGCATTGCGGGCAGTACAGGGCGGGAGGCGTAGCGTCGGCTTTCGCGGCCTCCGGCTCGTTTGGTCCCATGAGGATGGCAAATGTAGCATAGGAGAGCTGCGAGCCGCGAGCTTTACGCTGCGAGCCAGCGATGCATCGTGTGGGTGGCTCAGGAGCCACTGGCAATCTTCACGACTGTGCTCGCTCGAAGCTCATAGCTCGCAGCTCGCAGCACCAAAGACTCCGACTGAGCACCACTCATATCGAGGAAGCCATCCATGCCCGACAAATCTCACACTCCCGACGAGAACCTGCAGCAGGAATTCAACCGCTGGGCCGAGGCCGGCGAAGGCGAGAAGATGCGCAATCACCATCTCAACATCACGGAGAAGACGCTGCGGCACATGGATCTTCGGCCCGGTGAGCGCGTGCTGGATCTCGGCTGCGGCTCGGGTTGGGCGACACGGCTGATCGCGCGCCTGGTGTCGGACGGCCCGGAAGGTTTCGGGCAAGTGGTCGGAGTGGATATTTCGGACGAGATGATCCGGCAGGCGCGCGCGGAATCAAAAGAATTCGAAAACGTGATGTACGTATGGGGATCGGCGACGCAGATTCCGTGGGAAGAGAACTTCTTCGACAAGATGCTGTCGGTGGAGTCGTTCTACTACTATCCCGATCAGGATCGGGCGCTGGCCGAGCTGTTTCGCGTGATGGCGCCCCACGGGCGGATGTTCATCCTGATCAATCTTTATCGCGACAATGAGTATTCACTGCAGTGGGTCGACAAGTTGAAGGTCCCGGTCCATGTGCGCTCGGCGGCCGAGTACGTGGAGCTCTTGAAGAAGCACATGTTCGAGAACGTGGAGTACCTGCAGATTCCCGACGACACGCCCACGCCCGAGGACTACGTGACGAAGTCCTTCCACAGTCTGGACGATTTGAAGGCCTTTAAGCGACAAGGCGCGCTGCTGCTGATGGCGTCCAAGCCAGATTTCCGGACGCCGGCTCCGGGGTACACGGTGTACTGAAGTTTGGAATGATGAGGGACGGGCGTCTCGCCCGTCCCGGCGGGCGAGGACGCCCGCCGCTCCATCGATCAGCCCACCGACTAAATCGTATCGTCGTCGTCCCGATCGCGATCCATGTTCTTCGCCGGACTCAGGGGCTTGTTGTCGTTGGCGTGGCGGATTTCGATGCGGCCGTTGACGTTGTTTACGCGCACGCGCGTGCCGCCGCCGCCCAGTTCACCGTTCAGTTCGTGTCCGACCCATTTGTGATTGGCCACGTGGATTCCGAAGTCGTTGGAGATCGAGCCCGAAACGGTGCTGGCTTCGATGTCAGCTTTTGCGTCGGAGGGCAACGTGAGAAGCACTTTGGCGTTGACGGAGGAAACTTCCACTGGCGATGACAGCCGGTCGAAATTGGCTTCGAGATTGCCGTTCACCGTGGAAAGCTCCGCGCGCCCGCTCAGACCGCTGGCGCGCAACCGGCCATTCACGCAGGAAGCGCGCACTTCACCGCCAACTCCTTCGATCTCGAGGTCGCCGTTGACCAGATTGATGTCATCCAATCGCGAGTTGCGAGGCACCGTCAACACGTAGTCCACGCTGCCCGGGTCGTTGCGCGTCCAAGTGTGTTCGTGCCGGGCGTACTCGGTGCGGATGGCAAGAGAGTTCTTGTCAGATTGAATCTTGATCTCGACTTCGTCGAGATCGTGCTTGCTGCCCGCCCTCTTGATCGCATCGACCTTCACTTCCTCGCGATCCCACAGCTTTGATCTGAACCGGGCCGTTGATGTTTTGCAGTTCAATACGGCCGTTCGCGGACAAGGGATAGGTCTGGTGGAATTCCTCGGTCTCCGTGCCATCCCACGCAAAGGCCCGCGCCTGCAAGGTAAACGCCAGAAATGCGGTGAGGGCGCCCAAGCACTGCGCCAGTCCAGGTCGCGCGTCGCGAGAATTTCGTCATACGGCCTCCTTCATCGGCGGATGCGGGTTAGACGACACAGTGAAGCTTTGGTGAGTAGAGTTTTGAAGGAAGGCAGCTGAAGCGGCAGCCGGCACGCAGTTACAGCAGAATCAAGCCTTTGCGGACGCCGATCGTCACAGCTTCCGTGCGGCTCGAAGCTCCCAGCTTCGCAAGGATCGAGCTGATATGAAATTTGACAGTGTGGTCCGAAATCCCCAGGCGTGACGCTATTTCCTTGTTGGCGAATCCCTCCGCCAGCATACGAAGGACTTCGACCTCGCGCTCGGTAAGTTCTTCGACCAGATCGAAGTCAGTGTCGGCTGCGCGGCCAGAACCTGTAGCGAGGAAGTCACGAATGAGTTCCGGTTCCAGCAGAAGCAGGCCTCTCCCGGCCGCGTGAATGGCGGAATGAATTTCTGCCGCATCCGAGTTTCGCGGCAAGATTCCCAACACACCGGCGCGAAGGACTTGTCTCACCCAGTTCCGCGCTGGATCCTCTGTCAGCACGACCACCGCGACGCCCGCCTGTTTTAGGGCAATGCTCACGGGCGGGAATTGTGCATCGGCCTTCACAAGATCGACAAGGACGACATCGGGACGGAAATCCGCCGCGCGCTTCACCAGCGCTGAAAGATGAGGTACCGACCCAACCGCAAGCAGCGAGGAATCCTCCTGAACAATCCGTTCCAACCCGGCTCGCCGGGCCGCAGAGGCGGCTGCGATCAGCACTCGCGTCTTGCCGCCTCCGTTCCTGCTCGACATTCGACTACCTCGCAGGCCGATCTGCGAGCGTGATAGTGATTTTCAACGGAGATCCGGCGCGCAGCAGGTTGGCTTGCACAGTGTCGCCGACCTTGGCCTTGCCCAGAACATGCTGAATGTCAGCCGTGTCTTCGAGCGCGCTGCCACTGAAGTCGGTGACAAGATCGCCAAGCAGCACCCCGCCTTTCTCGGCGGGGCTCGCGGGCTCCACATGCATCACAAGTAGGGCTGTGTTTTGCTGCGTCCCAATTTTGCTGCGCAGTGTTTCGGGAAGGGATACCGGCTGCATGGCGAGACCGAGATACGGCCGCGCAATGTGACCTTTGTCCAAAAGTTCGCCAACCACACGATTGACGGTGTCAACGGGAATCGTGACTGCCCGTCCGCGAGCGAGCCCTCGCGTGTTGATGCCGACCACCTTGCCTTGCGTAGTTACAAGAGGACCACCTGAAAATCCCGGGTACAACTCCAGGTCGAGCCGGATGTGTTGATCAAGCCGGCCTCCACGCCGCGGTTCCCATTCCCCGCTCAGGCCGCCCACGATGCCCGCGCTCGCAACCAGCTTCGAACCGCGAGAGCGCCCCAGGGCCAGCACAAAGTGTCCGATCTTCAAGGCACTGCTGTCACCGAATTCCGGTAGAGGTCCCGTGTCCCCATCAACTCTCAGGATCGCGAGGTCCGTGCTTGGATCGCGCCCGGCCAGTCTGGCTTTGAGGGGCTTTCCTTCTTCCACGAACACTGGGATATCTTCCTCGCGTCGAATGGTGTGGTCCGCTGTCACGAATACGCCCTTCTGCCATTGGATGCCGCTCGAGGGCATCCAGCGTCGGCCATAGACGGCGGCCACTGCCGCGCCTGCTCCGCTGGCCGCGGCGGCAAATTCGTTCGATAGAGTTTCCAGTACTGATGTCGCCATGACTCTTCTCCTGCACTTGCGAAAAGGAAGTGCAGAATCAGAATGACGCTTGCTGCGTGGGTGCGCATCCGCCAATCGGCTAGGTGAAATGGCGGATAGCTGGTGGCCGGTAGCTGGTGGCTTACAGCTTAGAATTCTTCGGATCACGGTGTGCTATAGTGCCGCCAATTTCGGTACGAGGAGCCCTCATGCGCCGTAATCGCTCTACATTTGTGGGTAGATTAGCAGTCCTAACCATCCTTCTGAGCGGAATTACCTTTTCACAAACTGAAGCCAGGCTGCCGCCGGATCTGCTGAGCAAAATTGACCGCGCAGCGCATGACGTCCTCACCGAGACTGGGGTGCCAAGCGCGTCGGTGGCTATCGTGAAAGACGGCGCCATGGCCTACCTGCAGGCCTACGGCGACGCGCGTCTGGAACCGAAAACTCCGGCCAAGTCGGAAATGCGTTACAGCATCGGCTCCATCAGTAAGCAGTTCACGGCCGCGTCCATGTTATTGCTGCAGGAAGATGGGAAGCTCTCTCTAGACGATGCGGTCGGCAAGTACATTCCGAACCTTACGCGCGCCAACGAAGTCACGATTCGTCAACTCCTTTCGCATACCTCGGGATATCAGGATTACTGGCCGCAGGACTATGTTCCTCCATTCATGATGCAAGCCATTACGTCGGAGAAGATCCTCGACATATGGGCGCGCAAGCCGCTCGACTTCGATCCCGGCACGCGTTGGCAGTACAGCAACACGAACTACGTCATTGCGGGCGTCATCATCGAAAAAGTGAGCGGAATGCCGCTGCTGCAATTCCTTCAGACCCGCGTGTTCAATCCGCTGGCGATGAAGAGCGTGGCGAATACCGATCAGGAAAAACTCGGCGACACCGACGCCACCGGTTACATGCGCTATGGCTTGGGCCCGTTGCGACTGGCGCCGAAAGAAGGCAAGGGCTGGTTGTTTGCGGCCGGGGAATTGGCCATGCCCACCGCGGATCTGGCGCGCTGGGACATCTCGATCATGGATCAGAAACTCCTGAAGCCGGCGTCGTATCAGGAATTCGAGACCGAAGTTCGCTTGAAAAGTGGCGTCGGCACGCAATACGGACTAGGCGTAGACGTCAACATGTTCTCGGATCACCGGATGCTGTCGCACGGAGGCGAGGTCTCGGGCTTCACGACCCAGAACAATGTATTTCCCGATGACCGGGCTGCCGTGGTGGTGCTCACGAATCAAGACGCCGCGCGGGCATCCGGCGAATTAGCCCGGCGGATTTCCACCCTGCTATTCGCGACCGTCGATGCCAGCGCGCAGGCAAAGACGGAGCAAGCTCGAAAGATTTTCGAAGGGCTGCAACACGGGACAGTCGATCGCGCACTGTTTACCGACAATGCCAACAGCTACTTCAATGAACAGGCTCTCAAAGACTTTGCCGCCAGTCTGGGACCACTGGGGATGCCATTTGAGTTCGTCCAAACAAACCAGGCATTACGTGGCGGGATGACTCTGCGTGTCTACAAAATCAAATTCCGTCAAAACCAAGAGTTGCGGGCCTGGACCTACGAAATGCCCGACGGGAAGCTGGAGCAGTACCAGGTGTCGTCGAACTAAGGCGGCCGCGGCTGGTTCGGAGAATCACGGCCTGCAGGACGGTTCGGTCAAAAGCCTTTTAACCGCGAAGATCGCGAAGAGAATCCGCAAAGATCGCAAAGGAGACGAGGATTCCTTAGCGATCTTTGCGGTGTTTTCTCAGCGACCTTTGCGGTTAAGGTGTTTTTATCCGCCACCCTGTGCGGGTGCGAGATCGTACCATCTGACGCGATCATGTCCTGAAAATCGACTCGTACAAGCCCTTCCGTAACCTTCTTTTCGTGGTTACCTGGGGCCATACTTCTAGCCTGAATATGAGCGCCCTCCCCCATCGTCACTCCGTTCCGCGTACTCCGCGCGTTCACCTGGAAAACAACACTCCCGTCGTGCTTCGCTTTGATGGCGGCAGTAGTGTTTCCGGAGAACTACAGGTGGTTTCGTTGACTGGCGGCCTGCTCTCGCTGCCACGTCCTCTGGCGCAGGGTTCCCAAGTAAAAATGATGTTCTTGCTCCGGGCAGGATCGGTCCTGGCCGGGGCTGAACTCCTCGATCCCGTCAGCAACACGCAGCAGCCGTTCCGCTTCGTATCGCTGGGACAGAAAGACCGCCGCAAACTCGAGGCCATTATCCCGCTCTCGGTGTACGAAGATATTGCCGAGCCGAACTGGATGAAGAAGCTGCGGGTTGCCTCCGACCGTCGCTACGAACCGCACAAGTGGCGTGGACGTCTGGCTGCGGTAGCGGTCGGACTGATCACTCTCGGACTAGCAAGCGCGATCTATCTGCGCCACCTTCAAGTCCTCAAATAGCCGAGGAGCATCATGGGATTGACTCCCAGTCCGCGGCAGCCCATGAACACCCGGCGTTGGCCGAGATTCCAGGTTCACCTGCCCGTTCTCATCGCGGCCGAAACTGCCGATTCGCAGATCGCCATCCCCGGAATGGTCAGCGCGCTCAGTCGCGCGGGCATGGAAGTCTATGGTGGCGTACCGCTACGCCCCGGCGATCGGATGGAAGTCGAATTCAAGACTTCCGGCGGCGTGCGGATCACGGGCATCGTTCGCAATCGCTCCGGCTACTGTTTTGGGATTGAATTCCTGCGTGCGATGGTCAGTGAGATCGATCCTGACGAGCGTGCTCTTGATGGAAGAGAGTCCGGAATGGGCCGGCTTCAACATTGCAGAACTGGGCAACGGGCTGTTCGGTCCAGAGCAGGCGGAAGTCGCATCCGCAGACGAGACGCTGGCCGCACTCTTCATCGAGCGGCATCAGTCCTACCTGCGAGCGAAGCAAAAAGAAATCGACCACCTGCGCCGAAGCGCGCTGCAGATCCGCCACATGCGCCAGGCCATGGAGCGGTTGCTGGAAAAACGCGCCTCTGAGCTCTAGCTCCCCTACTGCGAAGCCTTGGGCAAGGGCAGGGAAGACTGTCCGAAAACGTAGATCCATCCCTTGGGCGTCCGCACGTACGTGTCGCTGAACCACACCATGTAGTCGAACGGCTTCCCGCTGTCGGTGCCTTTCTCCCAAAGCTTGGCCGTCACCACCGCGGTGTCGCCCCATACTCGAACAGTCTGCTCGGTATCTTCCTGATGTTCGTACTGGACGTGTCCGCCGCGCGCTTCGGAGAGCAAATCCGGCTTCGTATACTTCTTGCCCGAGCCCGTCGACAGCACGAAATCGTCAGCCAGAATGCGATCCATAGCAGCCGCGTCATTGATCTTCACAGCCGCCTGATACTGCGTGTCGAGCGCTGCGACCGCCTTCTGATCGTCGGAAGCGGATCCAGCCTCGGCGTGCGGCCGGAACATCAGATCGAACCAGGGCTTCCAGGTCTTGCCCTCATCGAGCGAGGTGACGGCGGTCTCGCGGACACCGCCGTCAACCGGCTTCCAGACTCCCCGAATCAGTTTGCTCTTGCCATCGAGCATGTGCTCGGTTGCGTTCAGCACGACCTCGTCGCCGTGAAGGCCGCCATCCAGCAGGAGGATCTGCCCGCGGTTCGTTACCCAACTCTGATGCCATGTTTTTAGCGCAGCATCGTAGATGCTGAAGCTCTGGCCCTTGTGTCCCTCGGTGTCCTGATAGTCCTCGCGCAGAACGCATCCGTCTAGGATGCGTTCGACCTTCACACGGGCAACCTGTTTCGCCGGATTGTCGACGGCAAACACGTCCCAATCGCCCGCCCAGAAATCCAGCTGATGAAATTCCGGTGCGGAGCAAGGGGAGGCCTTGGCGCTGGGCACGGTTTGTGAGCAGTCGCCGGCGAATGCAAAGCAGGCTGCGACGATCAAACAGAGGACCGCAACGTTCTTCCACCAGGGTTGCAGATTTATCACGACACCTTCCTCCGTGAATATCTGGCGCGGATTGGCCCCCCGGCTGTGCGCGATGCCCGCCTCTCGCCGACCGGAACAATCTCGGTGCCGCTCCCATACCCGCGCTCGTGCGCGGCTTTGGCGACAGCAAAGGCTTTCATGTCATTCCACTTCCACTGGCTCGACGCCGGTGGTTGGCAGCAGGAACAATAAAGGGTGTACTCGTCAGAGGATCCATGCGCCGTCGGGATCAGACAGGTGCCGTTCCAGTAAGGACTGAAACCAATCAAATAGCGCGTGGAGCATTTCGGACATTCCACGCAGCGGCGGATATGCATGGGCATAAAACGCTTAACAAGATAGGACGCGAACCCTGAAAACCGTGGACGTTTGCGGACCTCGCTCGACTGAACTGGAGATTGCGGATCCTGCCAACCTGCAAAGCAGCCAGTCGGAGCGTGGTCCGAAAACGTCCAGCGCACCTCCGGAAAGCGGCTATCATGACTTGAAGACGGGTATGAAAATCGACCTGCAAGTTTGTTCCCGCGCGCGCCTGTCGCGAGACCCTCGCTTCGACGGTAAATTCTTTATCGGTGTGCTTGGGAGCCGAGTGTACTGCCGCTCGATTTGTCCGGCACCCACGGCAAAAGAAAAGAATGTTCGTTACTTCTCGACCGCGGCGGCTGCAGCCGAGGCAGGCTTTCGTCCGTGCTTGCGGTGCCGGCCTGAGGCTTCGCCGGGAACGCCAGCGTGGCTGGGAACTCCCACCACTGTTTCGCGCGCCTTGCGCCTGATCGCCGAGAGCGGACTGGATGATGGTGGAGTCGAGGGACTGGCGGATCGCCTGGGAGTCGGAGCACGGCACCTTCGGCGTCTTTTCATTCAGCACTTGGGGGCGCCGCCGAGCGCGGTGGCGCAAACGCGCCGCCTGCACTTCGCCAAGAAGCTGATCGACGAAACCAGTCTCCCCATGGGCGAAGTGGCGTTGTCTTCCGGCTTCGGCTGTGTGCGCCGCTTCAATGCCGCGATCCGCAAGGTCTACAAGCGCACGCCAACCCAGATTCGCCGACTTTCTCGCCAGGCAGGAGTGCAGCCTGACAATCAGTACCTGTTCCGTCTTAAATATCGGCCGCCGTATGACTGGGAAGGGATGCTTCGATTTCTCGCGGCGCGCGCGACTCCGGGGGTCGAATGCGTGGAGAACGGACACTATTATCGCTCCATTTCGCTGAACGGCAGCGATGGCTCTGTGGATATCTCGCTGGATGAGGACAATGATGCACTGCTGGCGCGCGTGCAGTTTGGCGATCCACGATCGTTGTTCCTGATCGTCGAGCGTTTACGGGCGATGTTCGATCTCAACGCCGATTGGTCTGCGATCGCTCCCAGCTTGCGAAGCCGATCCGGCGCTCGGTGCGCGCGTCGACGCGCAGCCCGGGCTTCGCGTGCCGGGATGCTGGAGCGGATTCGAACTTGCAGTGCGCGCGATTCTTGGCCAGCAGATCACGGTGAAAGGCGCGACCACCCTCGCCGGATCTTTGGTGCGAGCGTTCGGGCGGCCTTATGCCTCCCCCAACAACCTCTCTCACGTTTTTCCGCGTCCCGAAGATCTCGCGGACGCGGACCTGACCTCAATCGGTCTGACGAAGGCGCGTGCCGCGACCATCCGCGGCCTGGCCCGTGCCGTGGTGGATGGAAAAATCAGTTTCGAGGGAGTGGTGGCGCCAGAAGATTTTCTCTCCCGGATCTGCGAGATTCCCGGGATCGGCGCATGGACGGCGCAGTACGTTGCCATGCGGGCGCTGGGCGAGCCAGACGCGTTCCCCTCCGGAGATTTAGGGTTGCTTAGGAGTCTCGGGCTCACCAACTCGTCTGAACTCGAGCGGCGAGGGGAAGCGTGGCGTCCGTGGCGAGCCTACGCGACGATGTATTTGTGGAGTGTTCCTTCCCAAGCAGTTATTGCGCCGCAGACCTCCGGGAAGGGCGAAGCGGCACGATCGGGCACGGCGAACCAGCCGAGAGTTTCCCTGGAACTTTGAGCGGGTTTCCGTATGCATCGGGGGTCTAGCGGCCCTTGCGTCGAACCATACCCGCCAGGCCCATCAAGCCCGTTCCCATCAATAGCAGAGTGCCCGGCTCGGGGATGGCTGCCGAATTCGTGTCGACGATGAGGGCTTCGGAATTTGGCGTGATGAACTTGATCTTGCCGTCGACGGCCATCAGGGCATAGAGCACGGTTCCCGCGGGAACACCCTTCGCGATCACGTTGAGACTTGCATTCGCCGTCAGCGCGCTGTGCAAGTCGACATATCCGAAAGCCAGGTGACTGCACGACCCGCTGCAGAAGCCCAGAGCGGCTAGGCTGTTTGCGATCGCTCCCAACGCTCCACCTTCCGGGAAATTGCTGAGGCTGGTGAAGGACATACCGTTGAGAGTTCCCGAAAGTGCGCCTACGGAGGCACCGACGATGATCACATCGTCAGCGGCCTTCCCGTTCGTCGTTGAAGACCGAAAAGCTGGTGCCATTCAGGATCTGGCCAACGGATTGGCCGCTCGAGGATACCGCCATTGAAGCGCACGACGTTCGGGTTTCCCTTGCCGCAAGCAAATGAGGCGAAGCTCTGACAGGTATTTGCCGCTGAAATCCCGCTGAGTGAGAAGGTGAGCAACGCGATGCAGGCTACATGAAGCAGGGGCCGATAACGCATGGGGGAAATTCTCCACGGTGTTACGAGCATGCCGCGTGCCATCCTCGTCCACAGGGAGGGAATTCTGCGGATTGCTCTAACCCCCCAATTCATGCGGGATTAGTGACTTCGATCGTGGCAGAGTCGCTACAGGGGCAGTGGGCGAGTGCAAGTGATGTGCAATGAATTTCGCCCAAGAAGCTACTTTGTCTCATACAGACATAGATGTACCGATGACACGAAAAGCTGAGTGCACGAGCACTCGTGGACAGCGATCCGTCGATACGAGTGCCCTCCTGGCGCCGGCGGCGCTCATTGACACCGCTTTCACCCCGACCTAGACTGATGGCGCGTCTTCATCGCACCCCAACTGAGGATTCATGAGCTGGCTCCAGAACAAGTTTGAAAAGAATTTTCTGATCACGACGGTGGACTACGTTTTCAATTGGGCGCGCAAGTCCGCAGTCTGGCCCATGACCTTCGGACTCGCCTGCTGCGCGATCGAAATGATCGCCTCGTCCACGGCACGATTCGATATCGCCCGCTTCGGATCCGAGGTCTTCCGGCCAAGCCCACGGCAGTCGGATCTCATGATCGTCTCGGGTACCGTGACACTGAAAATGGCGCCGGTCGTGAAGCGGATCTATGACCAGATGCCCGACCCCAAGTGGGTGATTTCAATGGGAGCCTGCTCCTCGGTGGGTGGCCCCTTTAATACCTACGCCGTTCTGCAGGGTGTCGACAAGATCGTGCCGGTCGATGTCTACGTGATTGGCTGCCCTCCGCGCCCGGAGAACCTTTTCTACGCGCTGCTCAAGTTGCAGGACAAAATCGATACGATGACGCTGGCGAAGAAGCCGACCGAAGTTCGCCTCCAGGAAAATATGGTCGACAGTTTCAAGCGCCAGGTGATGATCGCGCAGACCCTGCAACCGAAGTAGCTGCGGCCTTTACTGTTAGCCGTTCGCCTTGTCATCCTGAGTGCCGCCCGAGCGGGAGCGCGAGGGCAAGTCGAAGGACCTTGTGTTTTGCGTCTAGACTTCTGCCGATATGTCTCTCGTTAGGATCGCGTCGCAAGCCGATCTTCCCGCCAAAAACGAAGCCCGCGAATTCCCCTGCGGCGATAAAACCATCTGCGTTGCCAACGTAAACGGCACGATCACGGCAATGGACAACGTCTGCCTGCACCGCGGTGGTCCGCTTGGGCAAGGTGTCATCGAGAAGGGGAAAGTCGTCTGCCCCTGGCATGGATGGGCCTGGGATCCGGCGACCGGGCAAGCGGTGCACAATCCGGCGGCGAAGCTCAATGTGTATCCGATCAAAGTTGAGAACGGGGAAGTACTGGTCGAGATCTAGCTAAACGCAATGAGCCCAGTGACGCATTTCTTCACCGGATGGGTGCTGGCAAACTGCGCACGACTCGACCGGAGGGATCGCGCTATCGTCACCCTCGCATGCGTCGTGCCCGATATCGACGGGCTCGGGATCTTGGTTGAATTGGTCACCCGCAACTCTGCCCGTCCGTTGCAGTGGTTCACCCTTTATCACCATTCGCTGCACAATCTCGCTTTCGCTCTGTTGGTTACGGCGATAGCTGTCGCACTTGCGCAACGTCGGTGGGTGACGGGGGGCCTATCCTTCCTGAGTTTTCATCTGCATTTGTTCGAAGATGTCCTTGGATCCCGTGGGCCCGACGGGTATCAATGGCCGATTCCGTATCTTTCACCGTTCTCACATGCTCTAAAGGTATCGTGGGGAGGCCAATGGCGGCTTGATGCCTGGCAAAACATCCTATTCACAATTGTGTTGCTAATTACAACCATCTGGCTAGCGTGGTGTCGAGGGTTCTCGCCTCTGGAAATGATCTCGGGAAAAGCCGATACCGCCTTTGTCAGGGCACTTCGCCAGCGATTCCCTCGCTGCGAGAATGCCTAAGCTTAGAAATCAAGACTTAAGGAACTGCAAGAACGTCGACGCCTGACTTCCGAACCCCGGAAACACCTGCTCCAGCTTCAAATTTCCCAGATGCCGTGCAACGGCCTCGCCTAGCACCTGGCGGAAGTCCGTCGTCACCGCAAGATCGCGACCTTCATAAAGTTGCGATTGCTCGAGCCCCGGCCACGGTCCGTACACTTTGCCGCCCTTCACCGGGCCGCCCATCACAAACATCACATTGGCGTGGCCGTGATCCGTGCCGCGATTTCCGTTTTCCCGCGCCGTGCGGCCAAACTCTGACATGGTGACCACGACGGTGTCTTCGCCAAGATCGCCCAGATCAATCCAGAACGCCGACAGCGACTGCGAAAAGTCGCGTAGCACGTTGGCAATCTGCCCTTGCGTGCTGCCTTCGTTGACGTGGTGATCCCATCCGCCGATGTCGGCGAATGCCACCTGCACGCCGAGATTGGCCTTGATCAGTTGCGCCAGCTGGCGGAGGCTGTCGCCAAAGCGCCCCCGTGGATAATCGGCCCCAGGAGCAGGCTTGTATTTTGCAGGATCAGCGGACTTCAGCATCTTCACCGCATCGAAGGTTTCTTGTCCCGTGCCGTGCAGCACGGTGTCGACCGACTGCGCGTACATGGCTTCGAAGGTGTTGGCGATCGGCGCTGCGTTCGGGTTACGGCCGCCCACGCCGAATTCGTTGATGTTGTTGACCGCCACGGCCGGCTCTGCGCCGCTGAGAATTCTCGGCAGCGCGGGTCCCAGCGCGATGGCTCGGAACGCGGACTTATCGGCAGCGGGCATGGAGTGCAGCGTGCGGTTGAGCCAGCCGTCGGTGGTCGCCTTCATGCCGGGCGTGCCCGACTCCATGAAATCCTGCGCATCGAAGTGAGAGCGCGTCGGGTCGGGCGATCCAGCCGCGTGCACGATGGCGAGATGCCCCTGCGTCCAGATCGGCTGCAGCGATGACATCGACGGGTGCAGACCAAAGAAGCCGTCGAGGTCGAGCACGTCCTTGCGCGGAATGTTGATGCTCGGCCGCATCGCGTAGTACGCGCGCTCCCCGTGTGGTACGACGATATTCAGTCCGTCAGCCGCGCCCCGCTGAAAGATCACCACCAGACGCTTGGGGCGGCCTGCGGGGTCAGCTGAGCCAAGCGCGGCTCTCGTCAGAAAACTCGGGACGGCGGCGGTGCCCACAACGGCCAGTGCGCTGCTGCGAAGAAAAACGCGGCGTGTGATCGACATGGTGGACCTCAGTTCTCAGTTCCCAGTTCTCGGTTCTCAGTTCTATTTCCAGCCGATTCTCCGGATAGCAGCGCAATACCTGCGGGGCTACCTTCTCTGAAACTCCGGCGACCCGAGAAGCAAGCCTGCGATCGTACCCGTGCTTGATGCTGGCAGCTTGTCGTTCTTCCGAGGGGTTGCTTGCGAGCCTGTCGGGTTTTCGATCTCTTTCACGATCGCATCGTGCGTCTGCTTTGAAACGTCGCCTGCAAGCAATGACGATTCCAACCGCGCCAGCGCTTGCTTACGGATCTGCCGCAGCGGCATCAGTCGAGTTGGCAGAGGCTGAACTCAGAAGTCGATCCCCATCCGCCTGCGTACCTTTGATTCGTCCCGCCATTAAGGCCAGCGAAAAATTCATGCGTCCCAGCAGCGCAGAGGAATTCACCCATGCGTCCGACTTCATGGAGTAGCCGGTGGGCGGCTGCATGCCATACAGAGGCATGCCCAGAGTATTCAGTTGGCGCGCCAGGGGCGCAGCGTCAGAAACATCCGCGCCAGTCGCGCGCACGGCCGATACCACAAATTCAAGCGGCGTCTTCAGCTTGGCGCGATACGTATCTGCGCGCCAGAAGTCGGGGGAGTGAAACATGGTCTTCAGCACGTCGCGGATGTCGCCATCTTTCTTCAGGAAGGTCTGCGCCATTTCCTCCACCAACGCTGGCGGCGGGTCATCGGAGACAAACCGGGTTGCGAGCTTGGTGCAGATGAAGTGCGCGGTAGAAGGATGATGCGCGAGCAGGTGCAGCACTTCCATGCCTTCTTTTTCGCCGTGCTCTTTTATCTTGTGGCCCAGCACGATCTTGGTGCCAGGCTCGTGCATGCGCTCCTCGAACTTGAACCCGCCACCCTTCTGCGGTTGATCGATGGTCCAGCCAGTGAGCACGCGCGCCACTTCGGTGACGTCGTTCTGGGTATAGCCGCCGTTCACGCCCAGCGTGTGCAGTTCCATCAATTCGCGGCCATAGTTCTCGTTGAGACCGTTTTTTCGCTTCCCGTTGCCTTTTGCCTGGCGAGGCGGTGGAGGCGGGAACCTTCCACGGCGTCGACGCGGATAGGGGTTCTTGCGAACGCCACGCGCCACGTCAGAGTCAGGGCCCACGCTCAGCCAGTTGTCGAGATAGAACAGCATCGCGGGACTCTTGGCAGTCGCGACCAGCAGATCCTCGAACTTGCCCAGCGCGTGCCGGCGGATCACATCGCGCTCGTAGCTGGTGACCAGGTATCGATCCGCTCCCTTGCCGAGGTAAACGTTGAAGTGATTGAACCAGAAATCGGTCATCACCTCGTCGAGTTGCCGCTCGCTATAGATGGCGCGTAGCAGCTTCGCCTGCATCAACTCATCGCCGACGACCTGCTCGGGATTATTCAGCGCTTTCAGAGTTTCCTTCTGCTTGGAGTTCATGCCCTCCATGAAGTCGTCGCCACGCTGACCCTTGAGCGATGAGGAGAGTGCCCGCTGCTCTTCCGGAGACATCTGCAGAACCTGCTTCATGCGCTCGTCAGGTGGAAGGTCGAGCAATTCCTGCGCTTTCAGGTCGGCATAGAGACGGTCTTCCCGGCGTTTCGACGCTTGCTCGTCTTTGACAGACGTCTTGTTCGGCGTCAGCACCGTCGGCACCGGTAGCGGTTATCGGCGCCAGTCTGATCCTGTCCGTTTGCGGATCCCGCGGTCACGGGAGTCGACGCAGTTGGCTGCGCCGCACCAGCATCCTGCTTCCGTTCCCGTTTCTCTTCGAGCTTTTCAATCTGCGCCTGGTAGACCGCGCGCTTCACCGGATCGGACGGCATGGGCTTGCGCCCTTCCATCACCGCCTTGATCACGGGTTGCGGCGGAAAGTTCTCCACGATCTCGCGCGTGTCCATGCGCAGAGTACGGAATCCCGAGAGCCTTGCATCCACCGCGCTGTCGTCAATCTTGTCGGGATGAAGCTGCAGGTCGATCCACTTGTCGACGCCCATCGCCGCCACGCGCTCGGCGTCTCCAGGCCTCGGACCAAAGGTTAGCCGCTGCAGGGCGTGCAGCGCGCGCCGTGAATCTTCCATCTGCGAAGGGTCGTTCGCGTTCTTCTCTTTCTTTTTGTTGAAGGCGAAGGCCGCGAAACAAGCGAGCGTGAGTAACAGCGATGCGATCAGATAAGCGGTGCGGCGCTGAGATGGCATGGGTACCCCGCGGCGGTGCGGTGCGATCTACAGTATGAACCCGGGAGACAGAAAAAGTTGCACGTCTTCAACTGCGAAAACCGAAGTATAAGTAACTTGTAATCAATGGATTACGTCGATGGCGGCGTCAGGTACAAGCGGTTCCGGCTCATCTTGTGCTGCAGCCCCGCCGCCAGTTGGTCGATGTCAGCGGGCGCGATGTTAGGAGCGATGCGATCGTCAAGAAGGGGAATTCGACTGCTGCCCACGGCATCGCGGCGAACTTGAATTAGGAGAGCCTGCACAACGTTCGGATCGTATTTCTGTGGCGCCAGCCGAACAATCTCGCTGAGCGTTCCGCCCACTGAAACTGGTTCGCGATATGGGCGCATGCTGGTCATCGCGTCGAATGTGTCGGCAATCCCGATGATTCGTGCCGCCATCGGTACTTCGTCCATCTGCAGGCGGTCGGGATATCCCGAGCCATCGCTGCGCTCGTGGTGCCAGCGCACCACCTCGGGGATCAAGGGCCAGGGAAACTGGATGCCCGCGACAATCTGGTGGCCGACCGTAGTGTGATCCGCCATCGCCCGGAACTCCTCCGGATCAAGTGCCGTGGGTTTGCCGAACAGATATTTGTCGACTGCGACTTTGCCGATGTCGTGCAGGTAGCCGGCGGAGCGTAGAGCGGCGACATCGTTCTGGTCCATGCCCAGCGCTTCGCCGATGGCGGCCGCGTAACGCGCCACGCGCAGCGAGTGTCCGTGAATGTTCACATGCTTGACGTCGATGGCCGTCGCGAATGCTTCCAGCGCGTTGTCATAGAAGCCGTGCAACGAGGCCAGGAGCCGCAAGTTCTCTGAGACTCGATGGGTCAGGGTCTGGGCCAGCGTGTGATTCTGAACGGCAAGCGCGACGTAACTTGTCAGCAGGCTCAGCGCATCGAGTTCGTCGTCATCGTAGAGCGCGTCGCCTTCCCGGCGGCCCAGGCCCAGCAATCCAGCGAGTTTTCCGTTCACCTTCAGCGGCACAATGCACTTGAACAACTCCGGCGCAACATTCCCGTTGGAACTGAGAAAGACCGTGTAGGTCGATTCGTTCAGCACAACCGGGCCGCGTGCCGCTGTCAAAGCATGAATGTGTTTAGGAAGCAGGGGAACGATGGCGGGATCGGGTAGCAGCGCGAAACCACGCGAGGCCACGGAACTCAGCAGCGACGGCTTGTCGCTGAAAGTGAAGAGCGCACCTTCGCACGCCGCTGATGCCTCCATCAGTGCGGAAAGCATGAGCTGCGCGGTCTGCGAAAATTCGCGCTCCGCCGTCAGTTCAGGACCGAGGTCAGAGAGCGTTTCGACCGTGCGCAACAGTCGCCGAAAATTGTTGTTCTGCACCGCCACAAGTTGGCAGCGAAAAAACCAGAGCAGATTGAGAGTAACATGCGCAAAAATCGCCGAGGAGAGCGCATTGTTGGTTAGTTTGGTGCGGAAAAAACCGGAGATCGGCTGATAGTCAATGGCTGATGGCGAAGAACGACGACTCTAGAAATGTTCCCGTAACATTCCGAAACTCTCTACCGTCAGCAAGCGATTGGGAGGATTGGGAACGACAATCTCGTCGTGCTCCAGAATCCACGTGTCTCCGTGAGGTACGAACACAGCGTTCAATCCTGCCGCCAGCGCGGGATTAATATCCGATTTCGGACTGTTGCCGATCATCCACGTGGTGTCGTTCGAAAGTTCGTACTTCGAAACTACTGAACGGTATACCTGCTCATCCTTCTCCGGCACGATTTCGACCGCGGAAAAGTACTCTTTCAATCCCGAGCGCTCCACCTTGCCGGACTGTTCGGGGAACGCGCCCTTTGTCATCATGATCAGGTGATGGCGGCTCGCCAAATGCTGCAGAGTTTCAGGAACGTTGGGCAAGATCTCCACTGGGTGGTCGGCGATGGCGTGAGCGAAGCTGTGAATCTTGGCGTGCAATTCGGGAGTGACCGGCTCGGCCGAGAGGCGTTCGAAACATCCGACCAGGGCATGCGCGAAACTATGCAGTCCGTACCCGTGAGTCAGGATGTTTTCACGTTCCACGTCGTTCAGGATCTGGCGAACCTGCTCCGCGGAATATTCGTGATGATTTAGGAATGAGATGAAACGCACAATCGCGCGTTCGAAGTAGATGTTGTTCTCCCACAGCGTATCGTCGGCATCGATGAGCAGCGTAAGCGTGCCGTTGGAATCTGCGTTGACCCCCATCTCCATACTTTCATGATAACGGTTTTGCTTTCGTCGTGGGATGAGACGCCACCGTCAGATTGAGTCCGCTTTGCTCTGCTAGAATCGAAAACGAATATTCATGGGGATCCGAACCAGCAGGCTCGTCGCACTCTTCTTCCTCCTCGTCAGTTTCTTCATCAACGCATCAACCGGCCAGCGTAAAAGAGAATGGATGATCGGCTCGGCAGCCAAGCAGGCCGAACCCGCGAACGTCAAAGTGGCGCCCGACCTCGCACGCCGTGTATCACGCTTTCGTTCGGTGCAAATGCCTTTGCCCCGCAGCCTTACAGTGAAAGAACGCAAGCTGGCGGGAAAGCTGGTCGAGGCCTGCCAGTACCTGGAGAGCATTTATTGGCGCCAAATGGATCCCGAAGGACTGGCGTTGTACCAGTCTCTCGAGCGGAGCACGAATCCTCGCGACGTGCAGTTACGCCGGTATCTCTGGATCAATGCCTCGCGCTTTGATCTGATCGACGAAAACAAGCCGTTTGTCGGCAAGGAGCCCATGTTTCCGGGCCGCGGATTCTATCCGCAGGGGCTCACGCGCGAAAAGGTCGAAGAGTTCGTCAAAGAACATCCGGAGAAGAAGAACGAAATCTACAGCCCGACGACCGTGGTTCGATGGCACAGCGATCAACTCGAGGCGTTGCCCTATCACATCGCCTATCGATCTTTTCTCGAGCCGGCCGCGAAAGCTCTGCGCGACGCCGCCAGCCTAACCTCGGATTCTGCCTTTGCAAACTTTCTGCGCCTACGGGCCGACGCCTTGCTCACCGACGACTACTTCAAGAGCGACCTGGCTTGGCTCGACTTGAAGAATCCGAAGTTCGACATCATCTTTGCGCCTTACGAAACCTACAGCGACGACCTTCTGGGCGTGAAAGCCACGTATGGCGGCGCGGTCATGATCCGCAACGAAAAAGAGAGCAAGAAACTCGAGATGTTCCAGCAATACGTGCCGCAGATTCAGGATGCGCTGCCGCTTGCGGCGGAGGACCGTCCGTCAAAGCAGGGTCTTGAAACTCCAATGGAGGTCATGGACACTCCGTTCCGTTCAGCCGACCTGACACACGGCTACCAGGCGGTCGCCGACAATTTGCCCAACGATCCGCGCGTCCACGAGCAGAAGGGAAGCAAGAAGCTGTTCTTCAAGAACTTCATGGATGCGCGCGTGAACTACGTCATCATCCCGGTCGCCCGGCAGATGTTGCGCACCGACCAGGCTGCAAAGGTTTCCGGCGAAGGCTACCTGCTCGGCACCATCATGCACGAGATCGCGCATGGCCTCGGCCCAGCGTTCGCGCGTACCGCATCGGGCAAAGTGAGCATTCGCGAATCGGTCGGCCCCATCTACGGGGGCTTGGAAGAAGCCAAGGCTGACGTTACCGGAATGTTCGGGTTGAAGTGGCTGGTCGACCGCGGCGTGCTTCCCCAAGCGAAACTCGAGGAGTTCTATGCGTCTTACGTCGGGGGAATGTTCCGTACGGTTCGCTTCGGAGTCGCGGAAGCTCACGGGCAAGCAGAAATGATGGAGTTCAACTATCTGAACTCCCGAGGTGCAGTGACGCGCGATGCCTCAGGCCGATACACCATCGACTATCAGAAGATGCCGGAAGCGGTTGCGGATCTCGCCAAGGAATTGCTTGAGATCGAAGCTACTGGCGATCGCCAGCGCGCCGAGAACTGGTTTCAGAAATACGGATCAATGCCGGAAGACCTGAAGACTACGTTGAAGAAGAAGACATCGGACATCCCGGTGGACGTCGATCCGATCTTCGCCTTCAGGCGGACTGTGAAGTAGGTAGTCCCTCGCCGATGAACTCGACCTTGGCCGCCAGCGGAATGATACCGGCCTTGTGTCCCATATCGAGCAGTCGACGCACGGCTTCTCGCCCGTCGGGCCCGTAATCGAGCGTGCGCTCGTTCACGTACATGCCCACGAACTTGTCGGCAAGTTGCGGGTCCAAATCGCGGGCAAATTGCATCGCATAAGCCAGTGCTTCCTCGCGGTGGTCGAGCGCATACTGAATACTGTCGCGCAGGGCATTGCTCACGTTGAGCATTAATTGCGGGCCCAGCGCGCGGCGGATGGCATTTCCTCCCAGCGGGAGCGGCAGGCCCGTCATCTTCAGCCACCACTTTCCCAGATCGACAACGCGATGCAATCCCGCCTTCGAGTAGGTGAGCTGCCCTTCGTGGATGATCAACCCCGCTTCATACTTGCCCTCAAGCACCTGCGGGATGATCTGATCAAATGGCACCACTTCGACCTCAATCCCGGGCGCGAAGAGCTTCAGCGCAAGATACGCTGTGGTCAGTTTGCCCGGCACTGCGATCTTTTTCTTTTTTACTTCGCTCTGCGTAAACGCGCGGGTGGCGACGATCATCGGCCCGTATCCATCGCCGACGCTGCCGCCGCTGGGCAGCAGAGCATAGTGGTCCTGGATGTAAGGAAACGCGTGAAATGAAATGGCGGTGACGTCGTACACGCCTTCCTGCGCCTTGCGGTTCAACGTCTCGATATCGCACAGCGTGTGGGTGAAGCGCAGGCCGGGCACGCGAACCTTGTTGGTCGCGAGCCCGTAAAACATGAAGGCATCGTCGGAGTCGGGGCTGTGCGCGATGTTGATCTCGCGCGTCCCCGCGTCGGTTGTCCCGTGGGATGTCAGCCGATCAGTTGTGCTGGAGATCGTCATCCTTGCACCTTGGATGTACGGCGAAAGCGCATTGCAACCGCGGCGGCCAGCAGGATTTTGATGACCTCAGCGAAAACGAACCAGTACAGGCCGAAGCGCACGGCTGTTTTCATCGAACCTGTGAGAACCGCAAGCCAGCTCAATCCGCAAACGAACAACAGCACCTCGGCCAGCAAGCCGGCGATCGCGGCGTTCGCAAACGTTTTGCGCCCGCGCTCCATGATGAAGCCGGCAAGGCCAGCTACAAAGGGATACGACATCAGAAAACCGCCGGTCGGACCAAGCAGCTGCAGAATTCCACCCGGCCCAGTCGGATTGAACACCGGAAGCCCGGCAGCGCCTTCAGCAAGATACAGGGCCAGCGCGGCAAAGGCGCGTCGAGGTCCCAGCAGCAGGCCGACCAGAAGCACTCCGGCGTTTTGCAGCGTCAATGGCACGGGCGTGAAAGGCAGAGGAATCGTGACGCGCGCGCATAGAGCGACGAACAAGCTGGCGCCCACTACGATCGCGACCTGTTTTGCCCATTCCGCGGCGCGATCTTGCGGAAGTGGAAGTGCTTGAGTTCCGAATTTGGACATATAACCTTCTATCCGGTGATCCAGAGGATTATGGCTGGCCAGCGCGATTTTGATCGATCGCATCCGGGTCTTCTCGTGCGGCTGATCTCTCAGGACTCATGTGATGGCGAACCCTTAAAAACAGGGCAATCGCCACGCACACCACGACCAGCGCACTAAAACCCAGGATGATGAACCACCAGGTCATCCGCACGACAAGCTAGGATACCAAAACAGCCGGGCAAATCCCCGGAATAGGGCTTTTCCGGGGCACTACTTTCCCGCCATGGCACGCTCTACTTCGTCGGCCGTGTGCGGCAGAGCCGCCCCCAGATTAACCAGCTTCCCGTTGGCATCCACGTAGAGCGTGTCTTCAACTCGCGCTCCCAGCTTCTCTTCCGGAATGTAGATGCCGGGCTCGATCGTGAACACGGCGCCGGGACCGAGAGGAACCGAGTAGTCTCCCGGATCATGTACTGCCAGACCGACATAGTGCCCCAGTCCGTGAATGAAGTACTTCCCGAGCGGTTCGCCGTGCAAATCTTTGCCGTGCGTGTTGATGTAGTCGTACGCCACCTTGAACAGGCCATTCGGATCTTCCCGTCGCAGCGATGACTTGCCGGAAACGAAAGCCGCGATCGCCGCCTGCTGCGCGCCGAGCACGATGTCGTAGATTTCACGTTGCCGCGCTGTGAACTTGCCGTTCGCGGGATACGTGCGCGTGATATCAGTCGCATACATGGAGTACTCGCCCGCGGCGTCGATCACGATTACATCTCCGTCCTGCACGGTCGCCGAGTCTTCCGAATAGTGCAGCACGGTCGAGTTGAAGCCCGATCCGACAATCGGCGCGTAAGAAGGCCGTTCGCACCCCCGTTTTCCCCATTCGTATTGCAGAAGCGCCGAGAGCTCGCGCTCCGTAACGCGGGGCTTGATGGTCTTCATGGCCGCCAGGTGCGCGGCGATGGTTGCATCGGTGGCTTTGCGGATGAGTTCTAGCTCTCGATCGTCTTTGAACGTCCGTAAAGCGCCGATCAGAGGCTTGGCATCCTGATACGTGGCAAAGGGAATGAACGCATTCGTGCGCTTCAGCCAGTCGAGGCCGCTGCTGGAGGGAGAATCGTGACCGTACGCAGGAAGATCGGTGTAGACGGTGGGACGTTCGGGCAAAAGCGAGTTCAGTTCATCGCGCAACTTGTCCATGAGTTCCACGCGATCGAAGCCCGTCACCTTCGCAGCCTGCGGATCGGTCGCATTCAGCTTCGGCCCGGTCCACTTTTCTTCCACCTTATTGTTCGCCGCCAGGAAAAGAATCTCGGTATAGGGACGCGCCTTCGTGTCGCCGGACGCTTCTACCGCGGGCACAATCAGCAACGCTGCGCCCGGCTCGGTCCATCCGGAGAGGTAATAGAAGTTGTCGTCCTGACGGAATCCATAGACTGCGTTCGGCCCCTCGGCCTCCATCGGCGCAAAGAGCAGAACCGCCGCACCCTTGGTTTTCTTCGACAGCGCTTCGCGCCGCGCGTGGTAGTCAGCCGTTGGCTGACGATCCAGCGACCACGTCCAGCAGGATGCGAAAACCAACGCAACAACCATCACAAGCTTCTTCATGTGAAAACCTCATCTGCGGACGCAGGACTCTCCGCTTGCTTGCACCTTTGCAAATCGATGAAAAGCGTTAGACCCCGACCGGGAACGGCTTGGTATGCGTCTCGGCGCTCAGTGCGAGGCCTGAGAATCGCCCTTGCAGCAGCGACATGAGGCCCGTATACCAGTAACCGATAACGAAAAGCAGCAGGAAAGGTACCGTAATGTAGTTCTCGTTGTCGAGCGCGTAGTAGACCGTGGACGCGAAGTAGCAGCCAATCAGCAGTTCGACCCACGGAATCCATCCGAGACGTCTTCGATATTTATTCTTGCCGACTTTCTGCTTCTTGCGGTCCACCCCATACTTCGGAGTTCGCGCGAACGCCGACTGTTGGCCGACCAGCGCCTCCAGCACAGCTTTCGTGTTGGTGATGGTCAACCCGATCCCCAGCGCCATCAGGAAGGGAAGATATAAGAGTGCTCGCGGCCAGGTTTTCGGAAACAGTTCACGCTGCGAGACCAGGTAAAAGCTGGAAATCGAGAACGTCGATGCCATGAACAACGGCAAGTCGATGTACAGCATCTGGAACCAGCCCTGGTAGAAGCGAATGATCATGGCCGGCAGCAGCAGCACCGACAGGACGATCATCAGCGGATAACTGAGATTCGCGGTCAGGTGATACCAAGCTTCAATCTTGGTGTGCAGCGGCGCGTCGCTCTTCAGTACGCGCGGCAGAATCTTTTTTCCCGTCTGGATCAGCCCTTTGGCCCAGCGCGCCTGTTGCGTCTTGAACGCCGTCATCTCGACCGGCAATTCGGCGGGACATTCCACGTCCTGCAGGTAAATAAACTTCCAGCCCTTCAACTGCGCGCGATAAGAAAGATCAGTGTCTTCGGTCAGAGTGTCGTGCTGCCACCCCCCGGCCTCTTCGATCGCTGTCCGGCGCCACATGCCTGCGGTTCCGTTGAAGTTGAAAAACACGCCGCTGCGTGCGCGCCCCGAGTGCTCAAGCACGAAGTGCCCGTCGAGCAGGATCGCCTCAACCTCGGTCAGGAATGAGTAGTTGCGGTTGATGTGCGTCCAGCGCGTCTGCACCATGCCGATCTTGGGATCGGTGAAGTGGTGAATCACCCTGAGCAGGAAGTCCTCGGGCGGAAGAAAATCGGCGTCGAAGATCGCGATGAACTCACCCTTCGCGGTCTTCATGCCCTCCGCCAGCGCCCCCGCCTTGAAGCCCTCCCGTTTAGTCCGGTGGTGATACGCAATCGGATAGCCGAGTGCCGCGTAGCGCTCGACAACGTTCCGCACGACGTCGACTGTTTCATCGGTCGAGTCGTCGAGCACCTGGATGTCGAGTTTCTCCGGCGGATATTTCAGCTTGCACACACAGTCGATCAGCCGTTCGGCTACGAACTGTTCGTTGAACATCGGCAACTGAATGGTCACCCTAGGCAGGTCATCGAACCGCGCGGCCGGTTCGCTCGTGTGATTCTTGCGGTTCTTGTAATAAAGGTAGACGAGGATGTAGCGGTGCAACCCGTACGAGGCCAGCAGGATCAGTACGATGAAGTATGGAATCAGCAGCGCAATGTCGAAGCCGTTCGCGTGATACAGCCCTTGAAAGGTGCGGTCGAGGAAGTGCTGGCGGATGTACGAGCCAATTCCCTTGGAGGCAACGACCGTAGCAACCGACGACAAATTCGCAATGAACAGACTAGTCAGCCAGATACTCCCACACGGACGGATCTCGTGTCCGCTGCTAAACCTTCCATTTTACCCGAAGCAGGAATGAAGGCCGGTGGCTACGATGTTTTCGACTAGATCAGGGTTGGTCGGCGGGCGCGGGAATGACCTTCAATTCAACTGTCTGGTGGCTCGACTTTTCGACCTTGATGGCCGTTCCGTGTTCATCGGCAGCCTTCAAGAAATCCGGATCGAGATACTCGTCGCCTTCCAAGTTGTCCCACGCGTACAGTGTGTACGTTCCAGGACGTAAGCCGCGCATCGAGAAACGGCCGTTCTGATCGGTTTCGGCGCGTGCGTAGCGGTCAGGCTTGCTTGCGAAATCGCGTTTCGGGAACCGCGACCACCACCGATCCCGGCGCAGGTTCGCCTTTGTCGCTGCTGACCACTCCATCGACGACGCCCGCGCCCGAACTGACGACAACATCGAGCACGATGCTGCCGCCATTCACGGGCAGTCCCGTATCGGCGTAGTCCTTCGTCCCGGCGGTGACGGATTCGACAAAGCTGTCTTGATCCTCCTGCGAATCTCTTGCGAACACCAATTCGTAGTTGCCGGGAGGCACATTCTTCAACTCGAAACTCCCGTCAGATTTCAACTTGGCGGAGTCGGGCGATTCTGTCGTCTCATCGCCACTGACGGTTACGCCGCTTTCGAATTCGTCGTCTCCTTCCGTGGAGCGCAGAAAAACGATAGCCCGAGAGCGATTCCGGTTTGGAAGATTTGCCACTGAAACGAACGCGACCACGAAGGATTGCCGGGAGGCTGTGGGACGAACTCAACATCTTCAATGTCGCTGGTACCCACTTCCAACGGTTGGCTCACAACGCGGGGTTTGTCATTCACAACCGTCACGGCCGTGAGCCGGTAAGCTGCCCGGCGCAACGTTCAGAATCTCGAATTTCCCGTCCTTGTCAATTTCTCCGCTGTTGAATTCATGGACTGGCTTCTTTGCTGCGCAGCGATGACCGTGCCTCCCGGTTCCTGGGGCAAACCCAGTACTCTTCCGCGCACCGACGCCGCGTGCCTGCGGGACAAGGAAAAGTCCACGGGTGTTTCTTCTCCGGAATGCAGTTCAATGGTCGAGGCTTGCGCGCGATCGAGCACTCCGGGATAGAACGTCCTCAAATACGATGTTCGGGATGCGGCGGCCTCCCGGCCTTCCGCGGACTTCCCGAGCATGGCGAACGTCTGGAAATTTGGTAAGGGCTGCGCAGAAACGTAGTACTTACCGGCCAGCAAGCCTCCGATACGATACTCGCCGAGATCATTGGTCTGCGGCTGACCCATTGGGCTCCAAGCGACTTTCCCTTGCGGCGCAGCACCGTCACGTCGACGTTCGCCATCGGATCGCCATCTTCGTCCATAACCCGGCCCGTCACGACTGCAGCCGCGAGCATGTGAAGCGTCTGATCCTTGAGTTTCCTGTCCAGCCTCGAAGGAAAGCATCGAACCTTGGGAACGCCGTCCCTTTTTGTCGACTTCGATGTAACCCGTCCGCTCGACTAACATCCGGTACCGGCCGGGCAGGATATCGGCGATTTTGAAGCGGCCCTCGCCATCGGACGTGGCTGTGTAATTCCCGCCTCCCATCTGGTTTTCCGCGATCATTTCGAGGATGGCCTTCTTGATGGGTTCTCCACCGGGGTCCTTGACCACGGTGCCCTCGAGCGATGCTTTGGCTGGCTCTTTCGGCGGCTCGTCCGTTTGCGCCACCGCGCACAGGGCGAGCGCCAGGACGGCCACGAATATGATCGCCAATCTCATTATGCGTTTACCGCAGGGGAGGGCTTAGTTCAGGAAGTACGTTCGATACAGCGTGTCGCGTTGAACGGGCTTGAAGCCGGCGTCGCGGATGATCCGGCGCAGCTCTTCTTCCGTGGTGCAATTGGTCACGCCCGCCGCCCGCACTACGTTTTCTTCGAGCATCACCGAGCCGACGTCGTTGCCGCCGAAGCGCAGGCCCATCTGGCAAACTTTCAACCCCTGTGTCACCCAGCTCGACTGCACGTTCAGGAAGTTTGAAAGATAGAGGCGCGAGATCGCCAGCACCTTCAGGTACTCGACGGCGGTCGCTTCGTCCCAATGTCGCCCGCCCAGCGCTGTATTGGCGGGCTGGAAGCTCCACGGGATGAATGCCGTAAAGCCGCCGGTTTCTTCCTGCAAGTCGTAAAGCCGTTGGAAGTGGTTCACGCGATGCTCGATCTTTTCGCCGACGCCGAACATCATGGTGGCGGTCGTGCGCATTCCCAGCTGATGCGCGGTGCGGTGCACGCTGATCCAGTCTTCCGTCAGGCACTTCAGCCGCGCAATCTTGAAGCGGACTTCGTCGTCCAGAATCTCCGCGCCGCCCCCCGGGATCGAGTCGAGCCCGGCGTCTCGCAGGCGCGCGATCGTGTCGCGCAGGCTCAGGCTGCTGTATTCGGCGATGGCCAAAATTTCGGAGGCCGAATAGCAGTGCAGGTGGACTTTCGGAAACCGTTGGCGAATCCCGCTCAGCATCTTCTCGTGCCATTCGATCTTGAGATCGGGATGCAGGCCGCCCTGCATCAGCACGCCTGTCCCACCCAGTTCCACCGTCTCGGCGATCTTGTCGTAGATCGTTTCGAACTCGAGAATGTAGCCTTCCTTCGCCGCTGGTCCCTTCAGCGGACGATAAAAAGCGCAGAACGTGCAGTATTCCGTGCAGAAGTTCGTGTAATTGATGTTGCGGTCGATGATGTAGCTGACCACGCCATCCGGATGCAGCTTCCGCCGCACCGCGTCGGCTTCCATGCCGATGCCGATCAGGTCGTCGGAACGAAACATCTCAATCGCTTGTTCTTTGGTTAGGGACATAAGAGGCGCTCAGACCCAACACTCAATTTTAACGTTGGATCGGAACATTCGCCAACCCAGTACGCTCCATCGTCCAATACGGCCGAGTCGACGGTGCCCCAGGTTCGCGTCCGCACTTTGGACGCTAACCTGGGACAAGCACGGTCCTTTATTGCTGCGTGGTTTCGGGATGCGCAACCGGCCGGAACGAAGAGTACACAGCCAGCGCCCGCCACAATGATGTTGGCCACGATGACCGGCGCCGCGTGCAGCAGGATGCCGTAGGTCATCCAGCACAACGCTGCCGCCGCTTGCACCCAGCGCATGGTGACGGGATTCCGCACAAAGTACGAAATCGCGAAGATCGTGGTCGCCAGCCACCCCACGAGATCAGACACGGGCGCCCTCCGCCTTCGAGGTCACAGCCGTTAGATTGGCCGGGCTGCTGTCGAGAATCGTTACCACGTCGGTCGAAACCTTGTCCCACTCCTGAATGACGAAGCCCTGCGATTCGAGGAATGCTCGAATCTGCATGCGTTCCCAGCCGACGATCTCTTCGAGAATCGGAATCAGCACGCCCAGCGCATTCGTACTGAGCACGGTTCGGCGCGCAATCGGCGCAAGATGCTTGTTCTCCGAGACCGCAATCGTGAATCCGTCGCGTCGGTTGACGTGCAGCATGACATGCACGTCGGAGCTGCCGTCACCCACGTAAACGATGCGATCGGAACTGATCTGCACTTCGTTCTGAATGCGGTCGAGCACGGCCACTTTGCCGTAGCCCGCAGTCACGCGTTCGATGGCCGCGATCTCTCCGGAAGCGTGATAACGGAACTGCGTTCCAAAAATGTGATCGGGCGGGACGATTCCTTCCAGTGCGGACTGGATGACTTCGACCGGCGCCGCCGATAGCACATAGAACTCGAAGCGATATCCCGCAATCCCCTTGTCCAGAACTCGTTTCAGGAAGTCAATGTTCTCTTTCAAGCGAATGCGCTTGCCGACTTCGCGCAAATGCTCGGGACGAACCCGGTCGTGAAACTCCGGATCGTGCAGCAACAGGTACGAGAGTTCGCCTCCCTGTTGCACCAGGTTCAGGCGCGCCATACCCTCAGCCTTGCGCTCGAACTCCTTGGTCGGAATGCCCAGAAGTTCGCTCAGAACGTAACCCGTGTCGTTGTAGCTCAACGTCTGATCGAAGTCGCTTGCAAAAATATAATGTTTAGCGGATTTAAGCTTTTCCATATAAATCATTAGATGGAATGAAGGTGGAAAAGGCTAGTAAAAATATCATGAATATAGGGTAAGTTGTTGATTCTGCAGTATTAATCAAAAAACTGCTAGCTGCTATCAGTGCGCGGCTTGCTGGGCCGCGTTGGCGGGACTTCCACCCTGCCCCCGGTAGCGGATGTACGCGACAAGCGCAGCCACCCCGGCAATGGCTGACATTGCAATGAGCGCGTATACGGTCGGCTTGGTGTACTTGTTGAAGAAGCGCAGAAAGTGCCGTCCGTAGAGGACGCCCAGGTAGGCGAGGATTCCATAACGCAAACCGCGGCCAAGAGCGAGCGCGGCCAGGAATTTCTTCCGCGAATACTGCAGCGCACCGGCCGCCAGAAGAAACGGGACAAACGGAACCGGCGGAGGCAAAAGCGCCGGAACGAAAATTGCCCAGAAACCCCAGCGCTCGACGCGCGCGTAGATGGATTTCGTTCGCTTGGCTCCGATGCGGTGTTCCAGCATTCCCTTTCCGCCCTTGCGCGCAAGCCGATAAGTGATATACCCCCCGATGAGAGACCCGACCAGCGCCATCAGCGCGTAGTAGTACCAGTGCTTATGGTTGTGGACGACGAACCAGATCGTCAGCACGTCCATGCTGCCGGGCATGGGAATGATGGAGTTGTCCGCCAGACCAAGTAGAACCAGCCCAGGCCCACCCAGATGGCGGAGCCAAGTCCAGAATTTTGAAGCGACGAAAACTCCAAGTGGCGGCATCATGAGAAATTCGTTGCTAACTCAACGATCTTGTCCAGCTATCTTGTCACCCAGCTATCTTGTCATCCAACGATCTTGTCATCCTGAGCGCAGCGAAGGACCTATGGACTCCGGGGCAACGCCACTGCCTCACGCGGCTCTCAGGCCGATGGCACTGAGACGAATCCCCCGCTGACGGGCGACGAGGTGCATCGCTCCATCAAGCCTTTCCATGAATTCTCAGGGGCACCACTTACGTGGTTACGAATTTCGCGGCCTCCACGACGTCCAGTGGTGGAGGCGCGGGGAAAGCACCGCACTCAGCCGCGTATCGGTAGAACAACTGCAAACCTTCAATGCATCCGGTATCGAGATGGTAGTGGATATTTTCGGTGAGATAAGCGCGCACTTCAGCCTCGCTCAGACCGATTTTGGGCGACCATTCGCGTGCGATCTGCGAGATGTTCTCGGGCTGCAGGCCGTGATCCCGAGAAGCCTGAAAAATGCTGGCCAGGTCGGCCGATGCGTTCTCAAGCGCAGCCCGGCGTACGGCCCAGAAAGCAAAAACAAACGGCTTTCCAGTAAAGCGAATCCACTCTTCCGCGAGGTCGAGCGTGAGGTACTTGAAGCGATCCACTTTGAGTGCGGTGTCGCCGATCACGAGCGCCGCATCGTGCTCTTGAAGCATGGTGTCGAGATCAGGTGCCATTGCGGTAAAGCTACGCCCGCCGCCGAGCCAACGCTCAAATAGTACTTTCGTCAACGCCACGGATGTCATCGACGAAGTATCGAGCGCCACGTTCTGGATCTTTTCGACGGGAACTTTGCTTACCAGCAGGATCGATCGCACCGGCCGGCGAGCGGCGATAGCGATTCCCGGAAGGATGGCGAGATCAGGAATCTCGGCGTAGGCAGCGGCAGGGATGATCCCGATATCGGCGCGCCCGGCCTTGAGTTCTGCTGCACAAGCCGACGGGAGAGTGTAGGAAATATCGAAATCGGCACCCGCGGTTCCGTGTTCGAAATCCCACATCAAAGGCACTGTATTTAAGAAGGATATTGCGGATATGCGAAGCCGATTCATATCAATATGTTTGATTCTAACAAAGGGCTGTGCGGCTCAACCTTGACAGCATATTTCGACGACGGTAGACCGGGAAGCGGAGGCACTCGTGTCTACATCGATTGCCGTAGCAGAGAATGCTGTTCGCGAAGATACCCTACAGTGGCTGGCGCTCACCCTGACGCCCGGCCTCGGCCCAACGCGGGCACGGCGGCTCGTGGAGCACATGGGCACCGTGGCCGCCGTCTTTCGAGCGTCGCTCACCGAACTGGAGGCGACTGGACTTCTGGCCGTTTCCGCTCAAGCTTTGGGAACGGGACGAGCGCTTGAACTCGCGCAGGAGGAAATTGCCCGTACGATCGGCTGCCGGCGTCCGCTTTGTATCACTCGACGACCCGGCGTACCCGCCTCGCTTGAAACAGATCTACGATCCTCCCCTCATTCTTTATGTGCGCGGCGCCGTGGAACTGCTGTCGCAACCGGGAATCGCCGTGGTCGGCACCCGCCATCCCACACCATACGGATCAGGCATGGCGGAACGGCTTGCAATCGACCTTGCCGCTCGCGGTCTGGTCATTCAGAGCGGCATGGCGCGGGGCGTCGACACGGCTGCGCACCGCGGAGCGATCTGCTGCCAAAGGGAAAACTGTAGCCGTGTTCGGAACGGGCGTCGACGTTCCTTACCCGAAAGAGAATACCCGTCTCGCCGAGCAGATCGTTGCGACGGGCGGCGCGATCATCTCCGAATTCCCACTCGGCACATTCGCCGCCCCGCAAAATTTTCCGATCCGCAACCGGATCATCAGTGGCATGTCGATGGGCGTGCTGGTTGTGGAGGCCGCGGAGTACAGCGGCACGCGTATCACTGCGCGCTGTGCTCTCGAACAGAATCGGGACGTCTTTGCCGTCCCCGGCAATGTGACCAACAAGAATTCCTGGGGTCCGAATACGCTTATCAAACAAGGCGCCAAGTTGGTGGCGACGTGGGAGGACGTGTGGGAGGAACTCCCTGAGAATGTGCGACTTGCGCTCGCGCCAGCCAAGGGGCGATGAATCGCCGACCGGAGAAACCGCATCTCTATTCCCAAGCGCCGACAATCCTCTCAGCCCGCACGAGCGCAAGATTTACGCCCTGCTCAAAGCGGACGAAGCCACGCAAATCGATGCCATCGTGGAGCGACTGGAACAGGACATGTCGTCGTCCGAAATCTTCGCAGCCCTGTTCGAGTTGGAACTCGCGGGAAAAGTGAGGCAGATGCCGGGGAAGAATTTTGTGAAAAGCTTCTAGCTGCTCAGCTATCAGCTCTTAGCTTTCAGCTAACAACGGAGGGGCAGGAGACCAGTGCAGAGACTTCCGAAATCTGAAAGTGTGGAAGAAAGCCCACAGACTGACGCTTGCTGTCTATCGCGACGAGCTCGCGCGTTTCCGCGAGAGGAGCTTTACGGGCTGACCAGCCAGATGCGCCGTGCTGCGTCTCGATCGGAGCGAATATCGCAGAAGGATGCGGTCGCAAGGTCGACGGTGAGATGGGCCGTTTCTCCAGATGGCCATGGGATCAGCGAGCGAGCTGGAGTATCACTTGCTGCTGGCACGTGATTTGGGATCTGATTGAAAGCTGAAGACGTACGAGCAGTTTGACGGTCACGAAGTCAGCAGCATGCTGTCGACATTGTCACGACAATGCTCGGACATCCCATCACTGGAGGTTCGGAGCGAAAGCTGAGAGCTAATAGCTGACTAGCTCTGCACCGTAACTTGTTCCCGAACTCGCATTCGTGCTAGCTTCAAAACCAGTAAACGCATAAAGAGGAAACATTGTCCAAAGGTTTAGTGATCGTCGAGTCGCCCGCCAAGGCGAAAACTATTCAGAAATATCTTGGCAAAGGATTCACGGTTGAGGCCTCGCTCGGCCACGTGAAGGACCTGCCCAAGAGCACCCTGGGTGTCGATATCGACAACGAGTTCGATACCGAATACATCGTCATTCCCGGCAAAGAAAAGGTCCTCGCCAAGCTGAAGAAGCTGGCCGAGGGAGCCGACCACATCTTCCTCGCGCCTGACCCGGACCGCGAAGGCGAAGCCATCGCTGCGCATCTGGCCGACGAGCTTGATAACGACGGCGCGAAAAAGAAGAAGGGCAAAAAGAAGTAAAGACAAAGATAAGGATAAGAACGGCGACGCGCCGCGCATCCAGCGCGTGACCTTCAATGAAATCACGCAGCGCGCCGTCCGCGAAGCTTTCGAGCATCCGCGCGAGATCGATCAGAACCTGGTCGACGCCCAACAGGCCCGCCGTGTTCTCGACCGCCTGGTGGGCTACCAGGTTTCGCCCCTGCTTTGGGACAAAGTTCGCCGTGGTCTTTCCGCTGGACGTGTGCAGACCGTTGCCCTTCGCTTAATCGTCGAGCGCGAGCGCGAAATCAAGGCGTTCGAGAAGAAAGAATACTGGACCATCGACGCGCACCTGGCGGCCCCCAAGCCGCCCGCGTTCGACGCCCGCTTTGTCGGCAAGGGCGAAGAGAAGATCGAAGTTCCCAACGGCGACGAAGCCGAAAAGATTCGCGCTTTCGTTGAAAAAGCCGACTGGCTCGTCCGTTCGGTAGACCGCAAAGAGCGCCGCCGCAATGCCGCTCCGCCGTTCACGACCAGCAAACTCCAGCAGGATTCTGCGCGCAAGCTGCGTTTCAGCGTGAAGCGCACCATGATGATCGCCCAGCGCCTCTATGAAGGCGTGGAACTCGGCGAGGAAGGCCTGGTCGGCCTCATTACTTATATGCGTACCGATTCGACCCGCGTTTCCAACGAAGCGCTCGCCGAAGTGCGCGAGATGGTCGGGAAAGAATACGGCCCGCAATACCTGCCCGAGCAGCCCAACACATTTAAGTCGAAGAAGGGCGCGCAGGAAGCGCACGAAGCCATCCGACCCACGGCGGTCGCGCACACTCCCGATTCAGTCAAGCAGTATCTGAAAGAAGATGAGTTCAAGGTCTACAAGCTGATTTGGCAGCGCTTCGTAGCCTCGCAGATCAACCCTGCGGTCTTCGACCAGACCACGGTCGACATCGACGCCAAGCAGGGCAACGACAGCTACTGGTTCCGCGTGACCGGATCAGTCATGAAGTTCGACGGCTTCCTGAAAGTCTACGAAGAATCCAAGGAAGGCAAGGACGAGGAAGACGAGGAACTGAAGCATAAACTCCCAGCGCTCGAGCCCGGCCAGAATCTCACTCTGAAAGAACTGAAGCCGGAGCAGCACTTTACAGAGCCACCTCCGCGCTACAACGAAGCGTCGCTGGTGAAGGAACTCGAAGAGCGCGGCATCGGACGCCCTTCGACGTACGCCACCATTCTCACCACCATTCAGGAGCGCCAGTACGTCACCAAGCTCGGCGGGAAATTCGCGCCCACGGAAATTGGCCTGGTGGTCACGGACCTCCTGGTCGAAAACTTCCGCGACATCTTCGACGTTGCTTACACCGCGCGCCTTGAAGAAGAGCTAGACGAAATCGAAGATGGCAAAGAGAAGTGGACCGACGCCATGGCGGAGTTCTACAAGCGCTTCGCCAAGGACCTCAAATACGCTGAGAAGCACATGGAAAACATCAAGCGTATGGAGAAGCCCACCGACGAGAAGTGTGAGCGCTGCGGCTCACCGCTCGTCATCAAGTGGGGCAAGCACGGGTCCTTCTACGCTTGTAGTTCTTACGAAAAAGACAATCCCGAGAGCTGCACCTTCACGAAAGAGAATCCCATCAACCTGCCCGACCTCGACTCGGCCGACGTGCAGGAGACGGCGCAGGAAGAATATTGCGAGAACTGCGGCCGCGTGATGGTCCTGAAGCGTGGTCGCTTCGGCCAGTTCATGGCCTGCACCGGCTATCCGGACTGCAAGACGACGCGCCGCCTCGATCAAGGCAAACGCGTGCCCGACATCCCGCTCGACGAGCCTTGCCCGAAATGCGGACGCAACCTGATGATCCGCCACGGGCGCTACGGCGAGTTCACGGCGTGCTCTGGCTATCCGGATTGCAAGTTCGTGAAGCAGAATTTCATCGGCGTGAAATGCCCGGACTGCAAAGACGGAGATCTTGTCGAAAAGAAAGCGCGCAAAGGAAACACGTTCTACGGGTGCTCGAATTATCCGAAGTGCAAATTCACTTCGGCGCACAAGCCCATCGCGGAGAAATGTCCGAGTTGCGGCAGCGAATTCCTGGTCGAGAAGAACCTGAAGGCCGGTCCGGTGATCGCCTGCCCGAACAAGGAATGCGACTTCGAGCGCGAGGCACCAGCCCCGCCGGCAGCAGTTGCAGAAGCCGCGGGAGAAGGCGGTTAAGAATCAGACGATGGAGCGACGGGCAGCCTGCCCTGAGCGCAGTCGAAGGGGCCTCGCCCGTCGAGCTGCGGGCGATCTGCACGCCTCTCCATCGATACAAGCTTGGACGGGCGGGGACGCCCGTCCCTCCATCTTTAAATCTGTGTTCCCGTTAACCTTTTGCCGCTTCCCGCAGCCCCTGTTCATCTAAAATCACAGCCGTTCAACTCAAATCTTTTGGAGGCCTTCCGATGCCGACACCGACGCACGCCGATGCCGAACTCATTCTGAAACTCTACGAAGCTCGCCGCGAACCTGAAATCCGCAAAGCCCGTCAGTGGTGGACGGCAAACTTCTGGCCGGAAAGCGCCGATGACATCATCAAGATTGCTCGCTCCATGGGCTCCCCGGAAAATGCCTGGATGCGCATGGTCCTCGGCTACTGGAGCATGGCCGGATCATTCGTCACGAACGGCGTGTTGAACGAAGACCTCTTCTTCGAGCCGAGCTGTAGCGGAGAAATGTTCGTCATCTACGCCAAGGTCGAACCCTTCCTCAAGGAAGTGCGCGAGAAGATGCAAAATCCCATGCTCCTTGCCAATCTGGAAAAACTCATCCACACCGAAAAAGGTCAGGAGCGTTACAAAGTGATGTCCAGGAACGTCGAGAACATGCGCAAGGCGCGCGCAGAAAGCCTCGCCAAGGCGGGCTGAGCCTGTATTCGTAACCGGTGGCGCTTGCCTAAAGCTTGCCAGCCGAGTGCCACCGGATCACTTCTTCCTCGACGGAAAACAATCCCTTCGGCTCCCGATCGAAGCGGGCTCCCAGTTGATAGGCTTGCCGCTCCAGTGGAATTGCTTCGTAGCCGCCTCTCTCCAGAAATCCCCGAACGTAAAGACGCGCAAATTGCTTCAACCCAAGCACGCGGTATTGCACAACATGCACCAGTTCGTGGAATAGTGTGCCAGGGGCAAGATCGTCGGGATACGCCACGACATCGACCAGCGTAATCGCTCCTATCGCAGACATCTCGAGCACCCCCTTGATGCCGAAAAGTCGGACCAGCGGATACAGAATCGGATCCGGCATGCGGGCCTGCACGATTCTAGTTTCGGCCAAAACAGAAGCGGGAAAGAATGCTCGCATTGACACGATCATGGATTCGGGAATCGCCATCGCCCGCGGAAGGAATCTCCGCCGATGGTATGCGATGTAGCGCGCCGTCAGCCACGAAATCAGCGGAACCATTGGCCGGATCAGGCGTGGGATGGGTGCCCGCCTCGGCATCTACGAAATAAATTCCCGGATGTATTCATCGCGGGTTTGCACGAGCTGCTGCAGGTCGCCGTCGAAGATGACCTTGCCTTCGCGCAGTATCAGGAAGGTCATAGGAATTTCCACGCGGCCCCCGGTTGTCCACGTGCCGCATGTGATTGGTCTTCCGGTCGAAGACGTGTGTTGCCATCGTAAATGCATCCTGCAGGCGGTGCGTCACCAGCAGCGAACTCGTCTTGTAGACGTCGCGCTGCTTCACGATCAGCTCCACAATGGTCGTGGACGTCACAGGATCGAGGCCGCCCGTTGGAGAATCGTAGAGCAGCGTCTCGGGTTGCGTGATGATGGCGCGGGCAATGGCCACGCGTCTCCGCATGCCTCCGGAGAGTTCCGAGGGAAACATAGCGACGGTGTGCTCAAGCTCCACGAAGCGCAACACCTCGCGCACGCGCTCGTCGATCTCGTCGATGGGTACCTGGCCTTCTTCCATCAGGCGGAACGCCACGTTGTCGTGCACCGTGAGCGAATCGAACAGGGCGCTCTCCTGGAATACGATGCCCACCTTGCGGCGTAGATCGAAGAGTTGATCCTCCGGCATCTCCGTAACATCTTCGCCCAGTGTGTAGATGTGCCCGCGGTCCGGTTTCAGTAGTCCCAGCGCCATCTTCAGGATCGTGCTCTTGCCGGAACCCGCCACGCCGAACAGCGCCTTGGTCTCGCCGCGCGGCAAGCGGAAAGAGATTCCGTCGAGCACCATGTTGTCTTCGAATGAGATCGCCACATCGTCGAAGACGATAACGTCCTGCGGACGCTCCTGCGTTGCGGTCGCGCGCTCTTCAACTGGCAGGGAGGGAATCGACATCGGTCAGGATCCCAGCATCACCATCAGGAAGCGGGTCACAAAAACGTCCACCACGATAATCAGGATCATCGAAGCCACGACCGCTTCGGTGGTCGAGCGGCCCACGCCCTGCGTGCCGCCTTTCGTTGTCAGCCCGTAATAGCAGCCGATGGTGGCGATAATGAATCCGAATACCAGCGGCTTCATCAGTCCCATGAAAACGTCGGAAAACACCAGCGTCTGCCATGCGTTGCTCCAGTATTCATGCGCATCCATACCTAGCAGTACGCCGGCGACCACGCTGCCGCCAAGTAATCCCATGAAGTCGCCGAGAATCGTGAGGAAGAAAAGCATTGTCACAGTAGCGACCACTCGCGGCGTGACCAGTTTCTTCATTGGATCGGTGCCGAGCGCGCGCATGGCGTCGATCTGCTCGGTCACGATCATGGAACCCAGTTCGCTGGCCATTCCCGAAGCGTTGCGTCCCGCGACGACCAGCCCCGCCAGCACCGGCCCCAATTCGCGGACAATGCCGATCGAGACCAGTTGTCCGATCACAGTGGTGGCGCCAAAACGGCTCAGCGTGGTCGCGCTGTTCAGAGCCAGAGCCGCGCCCGTGAAGAAAACCGATGCCAGCACAATGGGAAGGGAGCCGAAGCCGATGGAGTCGGCCTGTTGCATCATGTCAGCGCCGTAGATCGGACGCCGGAAAAGATTGGCAACCGCCTGTGCCGAGAGCAGGGAATATTCCTGCACCGACTGGATCTTTCGCTTCGCGAAATCGATGGGTGAGATCAGTTCAATGCTGCTAAGAAAGTCGCCCGCCGCCATTCCAAGCCCCCATCCGTTCCAGGTCGAACTATAACAGGAGCCGCGAGCTCGGAGCTATGAGCTTCGAGCTTCGTCGCAAGTTTCGAGGTCGAGTAGAAGTCGAGCCCGTTTCGAAATTTGTCATCCTGAGCGAAGTGAGGCGACAGCCGAACGCAGTCGAAGGACCCCGCGTCTCGCCGACGGCGTCACCGGCCTCGCAGGATTTTCTACTCACTGGCCAGACAGTGTGAAGAAACATGCACGTCGTGCAGGCTAAAAGAAAAAGCTCGGCCGAAGCCGAGCCACAAAACTACCGAAAGCGATTAAGTCTCCCGCCCCTTCTTCCGGATCTCCACGGCCAGTCGCTTGATCTTCTGATTCAGAGTCGACAGCGGCACGCGGAATCGCTCCGCGGCCTCCGTCTGATTCCAATTGCACTTCTCCAGCATGTCGGTGATGATGCGCCGCTCGCAGTCTTCCAGAATGTCGAACAGCGAAGCGTCCGGCCGATGCTCTATGACCGGGAAAGCCGTGCCCCGGCCGACCATCTGATCCGGCAGCAGATCGCTGCCGATATCGACGCCCGATGAAAGCACAACTGCGCGTTCAATCACGTTCTCGAGTTCACGCACGTTCCCCGGCCACGAGTAAGCCACGAGCGGACGCAGCCCTTCCGGGGTGATCCGACGATACTCGCGCTCGTTTTCGTCTGAGTACTTCTTCAGGAAGTGATCCACCAGCAGCGGAATGTCTTCCTTCCGCTGTCGCAGCGGCGGCAAGTCGATTGAAATCACGTTCAGCCGGTAGAACAGGTCTTCGCGGAACTTTCCTTCGCGCACCTGTTGCCGCAGATCGACGTTCGTGGCCGCGATGATCCGCACGTCCACCTGCAATTCATGAATGCCGCCCAGATGCATGAACTTGCGGTCTTGCAGAACGCGCAGGATCTTGCTCTGCGTGTCCATGCGTCATCGTCCCGATTTCGTCGAGGAACAGCGTTCCTTTGTCCGCGACCTCGAATAGCCCCTTCTTCGACGCGATCGCGCTCGTGAACGCGCCCTTCACGTGCCCAAACAAAGTCGATTCAAGCAGGTCAGGCGGCATCGACCCGGTGTTCACCGGCACGAACGGCCGGTCTTTGCGCGGGGAGTTCAGATGGATTGCCTTCGCGATGAGTTCTTTTCCGGTTCCGCTTTCTCCCTGCAGCAGCACCGTCGAGCGGCTGGGGGCGACCTGCGCGACCAGGTCGAAAATCTTCAGCATCGGCTCGCTCTTGCCGATGATGTGTTCGAAGTTGTAGCGCTGCTTCAGGGCGCGCTTGAGCTGGATGTTTTCTTCTTCCGCTTTGTGCCGAGCGATGGCCGCCCGCACATCGGCCAGCAGCTTTTCGTTGTCCCAGGGCTTCTGGACAAAATTCGCCGCGCCCGACTGCATCGCTTTCACCGCGTTCTCGACGGTGCCGTATGCGGTAATCATGATTACGGACAAGCTTGGGTCTTGCGAGTGCAGGTCTGCCAGGATATCGAGGCCATTGCGATCAGGGAGCGCGAGGTCCAGCAGAATCAGGTCGAACGCCTGTTGTCCGATGCGATGCAAGCCTTGCTGCCCGGTCGCGGCTGTCTCAACTTCGTAGCCTTCCATCTCGAGCAGGGTCTGCAGCGACTCGCGGATTTCAGCTTCGTCGTCGATGATGAGAACCGGATCCGGCCATCGCCAGGGGTTCAAAATCATTCATCTTGCGTGGCAATCACTGCTGCTTCAGACATTGACGGCCTTCCTGGTCAGCGGAAAATCCAGGTGGAACGTCGTCCCTTCGCCGGGACGGCTCTCCACGCGAATCTGGCCCGCGTGCTCCTGGATGATTCCGTACGTAACCGACAGGCCCAGCCCGGTACCGCGCTTCTGGCCTGCCTCTGGTGCAGTTTTCGTGGTGAAGAACGGATCGTAGATCCGCGCAATGTGTTCGGGCGCAATGCCGCTTCCCGTGTCGGTCAC
Source organism: uncultured Acidobacteriota bacterium (assembly GCA_963745435.1). Classification (GTDB taxonomy): domain Bacteria; phylum Acidobacteriota; class Terriglobia; order Terriglobales; family Acidobacteriaceae; genus Gp1-AA133. The sequence goes on from CAVUXK010000027.1 coordinate 82,124, forward strand.
GCTGACGCTGACGCCCGTACCATTCGACGTGGCCACCCGAATCGTTCCGCCCGCGGGCATCGCATCCTTCGCGTTCAGGAACAGGTTCAGAAAGACCTGCTGCAACCGCCCGGTGTTTCCCTGGATCGGCGGCAGGTGATCGGCCAGTTCGCTCTCCACCGAAATGCGCGACGTGCGGAACTGGTGATCCAGCAGCGCGAGCGTGTCGCAGCACAATGCGGTTCACGTCCACATCGCCGAACTCTGTGCCGCTGGTGCGCGAGAAATTGAGCAGGTTGCTGACGATCTCCGACGCGCGGAACGTCTGCCGCGTGATCTTCTCGAGCAGTCCCGCTTTCTGCGGATCGGACTGCAGCTGCTTCGAAAGCATCTGCGTGTACGAGGAGATCACCGCCAGCGGCGTGTTGACTTCATGGGCAACTCCGGCCGCCAGCAGACCAATCGAGGAAAGCTTGTCGGCCTGGGAGAGTTGCGCTTCCAGTTCGACGCGCTCGGTGATGTCGTCCATGATGATCAGCCGCCCGATCACGTTGAACTTGCGCGTCACCAGCGGCGCGATGGCGGCGTTGATGGTGCGCACTTCTCCAGCCGGCGTGTTGAGCCGGAACTTGTAGAGATTGTGGATGCCGGGATTCTGCCGCACCCGGTAGAACTCTTCGACAAACTCCGCCGGGAAGACTTCGCTCAAAGGCCGAGTCAGCGCCTGCCACCGCGGCAGCGCGTACATCACTTCCATCTGCGAGTTCCACGACTCGATGCGATCCGCAAGATCGACCGCGAGCACGCCCACGTTGATCGACTCTACGATGTTCTCGTTGAAGTCTTTCAGGCGCTCGTATTCGGCGACTTTCTGTTCGAGCGAAGCGTATAGCCGCGCATTCTGAATGGCGATTCCGATATAGCCGGCCAGCGTCTCGAGCAGTTCGACATCTTCGCTGGTCAGGAAGTCGCCTTCCATCGTCTTGCCCAGGCCCAGCACGGCAATCGGCTTCCGCTGGACGCGGCAGGGAATGTAGTAGTTCAGGTCGAGCTTTGCGATGCTGGTTCTGCGCTGCGCGGATTTTCGCGCGGCACCTGGTGCGTGTTGTCGAAGAACAGGTGCCCGGCTTCCATCTCCGGCCGCTGCGAACTCAGGAAACTCAGGTCGAGGCCGCTGGTCTGCGACATGCCAAACGACTTGGCGATCACGAAGTGGTCGCTAGCCTCGCCGGTCTGCAGAAAGATCGCCAGCCGGTCGACCATCAGCGTGCGCGACAGCCGGTCGACCACCGAACTCAGCATTTCGTCGAGATCGGTTTCCGCACTCAACTCGCGGCCGAATTCGATCAGCGTCTTCCGGTAGTCGTAGCGCGTGCGATAGAAGAACTGGTCGATGCCGTCCTGAATCCACTTACGCAGCGGATCGAACAGCAGCGCCGTGACCACCATCGCCAGGATCAGACCGTAAGGTCCGGTGCTGGGAATGCGCGTGTGCACCAGTTCGGCGACGCCCGCAACCAGCGCGAAGTACGCCATCACCACGGCCGCCGCGGCCAGCGTGTACACCATGCCGCGCTTGAAGATCAGGTCCACGTCCATCAAGCGGTAGCGGAAGATCGCGTATCCGAACGTGAGCGGCAGCAAGCCCAGCGACAGCACCGAGACCTGCATCCAGACGGTCGGCACCACGCCGAACAGGTAAGGCACGATGTAAAGCAGCGTGAACGGCGCGATGGCCACAATCGTCCCGCGCGTCACCCACTTCAACTGCTGGCGCAGAATCGGCGTGCTCGCGCGCAGATAGCTGTACCAGAGCACCGTGGCCGAGGCCACGAAGTACGCGCCGAGGTAAGCCCACCACAGCCGGTCCAGATTCCAGCGCCGCAGTTCGTTCGCTTGCACGAAGCGCAGCGTGAACACGTGGATCGTCCAGCAGCGCCATGCCCGGCACATACAGCATCGGCACTGCCCACGGCATGCTTCTTGACGAAGAACCGCCGCTCCGGGAACGTCAGCACAAAGTGCAGGAACAGCGCCGGCTGCAGCATCCAGGCAACCACGTTGCACCAGTAAATGCTCCAGTCGAACGCGTTCAGTTTCCCGGTGTAGTGGAACGAGTAGAAGATGAACGAGACCAGGCAGAAAATATAGAAATGCGTCGAACTGGGCGCCGTCCACCGGCGCAACAAAACGTACACGCCAATGCCGAGATAAATCAGCGCGATCAGCCGCAGCCAATCGTTCAGCGGCCGGTCCGCAGGTGCCAGAATGACTCCCGCCTCAACCGGTACCGAATGCCGGACGACCGAGTACGTTGCTTTCGACCAGGCACCGGTTGCGTAAAGCTGCCGTTCGAGCGCCGGAGTATTTTTCACCTCGCGCCCGTTAACGGTAGTCAACTCGTCGCCCTGCCGAATGCCTGCTTTGTCCGCCGGACTGTTCCGTTCCACGCGGTCCGCTACCAGATGCCCGCCGCGTTCTACCCACCACGCTCCGTCGGTCGGAATCTGAAATTCGTGCTCTTTTTGGAAGTTGATCCAGGCAAAAGCGCAGGCGGCGGCAGTCAGCAGGAACAGCAGGCCGGCAGTAAAGCGGATTTGGAAGTCCTTGTTCATGGACTCGTGGGGAGATACCAACGCGTCCAGCCGCGATGAGTCTTTGCTTCCCCGCAACTGCATTTGCAACTTCACTGCCATGAATTCATTCTTCCACAAGCCGCTAAACCGCTTATCCACAGCGACTTCCGACATTATAGGTCGTCACGAACGCGAATAATACAGATTTTGGTAGGTTTCTCTCGGATACTGTATCCCCTTCTGCTTTTGGTATTTAGCTCTCTAGACATAACAGTTTTTGCTGGATTCCCGCGTCCACAGCCCTCTCAGGTAGAATCCTGATTTCCATGACAAACTTTGAACAGATCATCGACCTCGAGCGCCGCTATCTTCTCCAAACTTACAACCGCTACCCGGTCGCCTTTGAGCGCGGCAAAGGAGTTTTCCTCTTCGACTTCGAGGGAAAGAAGTACCTCGACTTCGTCTCCGGCCTGGGCGTCAACGCGCTCGGCCACGCGCACCCGAGAATCGTGAAAACGATTCGTGACCAGGCCGCCAAACTCATCCACGTTTCGAACCTCTACTGCCACGAGTACCAGGGGAAGCTCGCCGAGAAACTCGCTCAACTGTCGGGCCTGGATCGTGTGTTTTTTTCAAACAGCGGCACGGAAGCCATCGAAGGATCGATCAAACTGGCGCGCCTGGCGAGTCACCGGATCGGTGGGCTGGAGAAGAGTCGCCTCATCGGCCTCGAAGGCTCCTACCACGGCCGAACCTTCGGCGCGATGTCCTTGACCGGTCAGGATAAATACCGCAAAGGCTTCGAGCCTCTGCTCGAGGAAGTCACGTTCGTCCCGCGCAACAACATCGAAGCCCTGCGCGCTGCCGTGAACGACCAGACCTGCGCCATCGTGCTCGAGCCGATTTTTGGCGAAGGCGGAATTCTCGAGTGCTCAGTCGACTTCCTGAAAGAGTGCCGCGCCCTCGCCGACCAGTTCAAAGTCGCGCTGATCTTCGACGAGATCCAATGCGGACTCGGCCGCACCGGCAACCTGTTCGCCTTCCAGACTTTCGGCGTGAAGCCCGACATCGTCGCCATCGCCAAGCCGATCGCCGCCGGCCTCCCGCTGGGCGCATTCCTCGCGCGAGAAGAATTTGCCTCAGCCATCTCGGCCGGCCAGCACGGCACGACTTTCGGCGGAGGCCCGCTAGCATGCCGCGTCGCGCTTGAATACCTGGCGATTGTCGAAGAAGAAAAATCTGCTGGAGAACGTCACCAAAGTCGGCGCCTACCTTCAACACGAATTGCAGCAGCTCGTTGACGGATATGCCGCCGCGAAAGAAGTTCGCGGTCGCGGATTCATTCAAGGCATCGACCTGGAAATTCCAACTCGCCCCATCGTCGAACAGGGACTCGCGCAGGGCGTCCTGTTCAACAGTACACAAGACACAGTTGTGCGCTTCCTGCCGCCGTTCCTGCTGCAGGAGCAGCACGTCGACAAAGGCATCCGTGTGCTTCGCAAGTTTCTGGGCAGAAAGCGTCGCAAGGCGGCGTAAAAAACGGGGAGCCGAAGCTCCCCATTACGTCAGAAGCGACAGAGGCGATATCACATACATAGACTCCGGAGCATGCTAAAACGTTGTCCAGCATCCCGAAGAAAAACATTGTGACTTCGACCACTGCGCAAAATTTGCCGTCGCGCCCCGCCGTCGCTGCCGAAGAACGATTTGTTACTGTTGACGGCGCGCGCGTGCGCTACCTGCAGGCCGGATCCGGGCCGCCTCTGATTCTCCTGCACGGCCTGATGGGCTACTCATTTTCCTGGCGCTTCACAATCCCGGCTCTATCGCGCCATGCAACCGTGTATGCGCCGGACCAGTTGGGCACGGGTTTCTCTGATCGCCCTGCGCAACTCGATTGCCGCCTGTGCGCGATGGCCGATCGTCTTTTCAAATTTCTGGACGCGGTGGGCGTTTCTTCCTTCGATCTGCTAGGCACGTCGCACGGTGGTGCAGTGGCCATGATGGCCGCCTCCATGCGCGCCAATCGCCCTGATCTTCACCTGCGAAAATTAATCCTGGTTGCGCCCGTCAACCCATGGTCTTCGCACGGGCAGCGACTCGCGCCCTTTATCGGCAGTCCGCTCGGCTCCACTCTCTTCCTGCGAACCGTGAACTACATGCGTTGGACCTTTCCCTACTGGCTCGCCCGCCTCTACGGAGACAGCAAGCGCATTCCTCCCGGGACACTCGAAGGTTACGAAGCGCCGGTCTCCATCCCAGGCAGCTTCGAATACGCGGTCGGCATCGTCAGCCACTGGACGAACGATCTGCGCGAACTGGAACACGCGATCCCCAAGTTGGCCGACATTCCCACCCTGCTGGTCTGGGGCAGCGCCGACCCTGCGGTGTACGTTCAGTCTGCCGAACAACTACGCCGCCATTTCAAACAGTGCGACGTGGTCGTGTATCCGGGCGTCGGGCATTTGCCCTATGAAGAAGTGCCTGAGCAGTTCAGTGCCACCGTGCGGGAGTTTTTGCAGGGAGGATCAGATTGTTGAAGCTGCCGCTGGAGCATCGCGAGCGTGGGAATTGCAGACTATTCCTGTCGAAGTGTCCGCATCGGATCGATCTTTGTCGCGCGGCGAGCGGGGACGTAGCTGGCACCGAAAGTGACTGCCATCAGGAGCGCGGACACCAGAACCAGAGTCGGCACGTCGTAAGCTTTCACTCCGTAGAGAAGCTCGGCTAGCAGAGGCGTGGCGGCGAACGAACCAGCTAAACCAATCGCCACTCCGATCAGCGAAAGCACCATCGCTTGCCGCAATACTAACCCCAGGACCTGGTTGGGCTGCGCTCCCAACGCCATCCGCAGGCCGAGTTCATGAGTGCGTTCGCCGACAGAGTAGGAAATCACCCCATAAATCCCGACCACGGCAAGAATCAACGCGATGGCTGCAACGAGTTCGAGGATCTGGCACAGAAAGCGCCATGGACCTGCCGACTGCGAGACCGTCTGATCCACCGTTGTGATTCCGAAGACGGCCGACTCTGGTGCAAGTTCCGAGATCGTCCGGCGCACGCCCTGCATCAGGGATTTTGATTCGGAGTGGGTACGGACAATCAGGCTCTTGTGGATCCGCGTCTCCGTCCAGATGGACTTGATGCGTGTTGGCATTTGTTGATAAGAGACATAAACCTCTGGTTCGGCGGGAGCGGTCAGCGAAAACTGGTGTACATTTCCAACGACCCCCACAATCTGTCGCGGCTTTTCGTCGGGCGAATCGTCGAAGCTCATACTGCGGCCGATCGGGTCCTCATTTTGCCAGAACCGTCGTGCCATAGCTTCGTTAATCACAGCGACCCAGGCATTACTCGCCGTGTCCTGCTCCGTGACGCCTCGGCCCCGCAACACCGGAATGCCCATCAGTCCAAAATACTTGGGACTGATCGACTGCCTCACAACGGTTGGTTTCTCCGAAACGGCTGATACATTCTGTCCCGCAAGTGTGAACCCAGGCGACGCGTATCCTTGTGTTTCCAGAAGCGGGAGCCAGTCGACCAGTGCTACATCTTCGACCCCTGGTATGTTTCGTGTGCGCTCCAGCGCTTGACGGCAGAACTGGTCCACAGGCGGGAGGATGGAACTCAGCCCGGTAGTGTCCTCCGTCGATGAGTCCATATATTTTTCTCCCGTCAATCGAACTTCTGCTGTTAGCAAATGCTCTGGATTGAATCCCGGTGTCGTCCGCAGGATGCGTATCATCGTGTTGATCATCAGGCCAGCGCAGATCAGCAACACAAATGCCAGCGCGATTTCCGTTACGACCAGAGTGTTCCTTGTGCGATGACGTGAAACTGACGCGGTGCTGCGTCCGGATTCTCGCAGGCATTCGTTGACGTTACTCTTCGCGGCGCGATAGGCGGGAATTATCCCGAAGGAAATGCCGGTGATCACGCACGTACAAAAAGTGAATAACAAAACCCGTCCGTCCACAACGATGCCCGCAGTCTTCGGAAGCCAAAACGGAGCCCACACATTGAAGACTTTGACGCCTAGAAAGGACAGAACCAGCCCGGCAACTCCTCCGACGAGAGAAAGCAGCACACTCTCGTTGAGTACTTGCCGGATCAAGCTTCGTTGGTTGGCTCCTAGCGCGACCCGGACTCCAATCTCTTTCCGGCGCCCATCTCCCCGAATCAGTAGTAGATTGGCGACGTTGGCGCACGCAATCAGCAAGACCAATCCCACGGCTCCAAAGAGCATGTAGTAGACGTCAGCTGACCAACCAAACAAGTGTTTCTGCAAAGGCTCGACCCTTGCGCGCAGCCCTTTGTACGCTTCCGGAAAAGCCTGTGCTAAATGTCCTGCCGTCACGTCCATTGCCGCCTGGGCCTGCTGAATCGAAATGCCTCGCTTCAGTTTCCCGATCGAGGTAAACCATCGCACATCGTCGACGCCGGAAATCGCCGGATTTCCCTCTCCATGGACGATGTAAACCTCGGGAGTTCCCCAGCCGAACAGATCAAAGCCGGGTTCCAGGACGCCCACAATCGGCGCAGAAAACGTGTCGACAAACATCTTCCGGCCGAGCACGTTGGGATCACCTGTGAAATGGCGCTTCCAAAATTCGTAACTGATCAAAACACCCACGAAGCCTGGTTTGTCGACAACATCGGGCGCGGGAATCGTGCCCAGGAACGACTTGACTCCGAGCAACGGTAAGACCCGTGCGCTCACGTGTTGCACGCCGACACGTTCGCCCAATCCTGCGCTCGACATGGCGACAAAGTCGGGGTGCGAGATAAATTCCAGTGCTTCAAACACACTGTTGTCGGCCCGCCAGTGAGCAACGTCGGTGCTCGAAACAGGCTGGGACCACTTCGGATCTTTCTGGGCGACATTGGACACAGAGATGAGCCTGTCCGCATCCGGGTATGGAAGCGGACGCAAAAGAACTCCGTTGATCACGCTGAAAACCCCAGTGGTGGCGCCGATGCCAATGGCCAGAGTCAGAACAGCGACCAGTGTGAATCCCGAACTCTTGCGCAGTCCACGGACCGCGTAGCGGATGTCTTGCAGGGAGGCGTCGATCCATCGCAGCATAGCGTTGTTTCGGGTTTTTGATCTGCGAGTCGCCCGAGGCGGCCAGTCTACACCTGAACGATTGGTTCGAAACTTCCCAGAGACGTAGCTGCAGCCTTGACCTGCGTCGCGATAAGATACCGAAAGCAATTCCCACCATGGGGCAAGACATCCTCGATTTCCTGCGCAACTTGATTGCCCAGTATGGCTACTGGGCCGTCGGCGGTGCATTGCTGCTCGAAAACACCGGCATCCCCGTGCCAGGCGAGACCATCCTTTTACTCGCCAGCTTCCTTGCATACTCGCGCGACGAACTCCAGCTCCCCTACATCATCGTGATCGGCGTGTGCGCGGCTACGCTGGGTGACAACCTGGGGTTTGCGATCGGCTATCGCGGCGGCCGCCCATTGCTCGACCGCTATCAGAACGTCTTTCGCATCAAGCCCGAAACCATCGCTCGCGGCGAAACCATGTTCGCCCAGTACGGTGCGCTCACCATTTTCTTCGCCCGCTTCATTTTCGGACTGCGCGTGATTGCCGGTCCGCTGGCCGGAGTGTTGCGGATGCCGTGGAAGCGCTTCGCCATTTTCAATTTCCTCGGAGCGCTGCTCTGGGTCACGGTGATTTCCCTGGTCGGCTACAAGTTCGGCAAACACTGGGACCTGCTGATGGACTACGTCGAGCGCCTGAACATTGTCATGCTCATCGCGGTTGGCCTTGGCGTGGTGATCTTGTGGCTGTGGCGCCGCCGCCGGCGCACCTGAAACAGCCTCCTTTTGGAATTCCGAGTTACGAAAGCTACATAGCCTGGCCGCATCACGTTGCCCGACCCGTGCGGTGGTGCTAGGCTCGAGCCTGGTTTCCCGGATGCCCCGCGCTCACAGCGACAAGTCTAACGATTCGCGCCTCGCTCGCTTGCTAGCGCTGGTCCGTCTCGAGCATGCCGACCTTTGGCTTAAGTTTCTGCTGGCCATGGTGGGCCTGATTCTGGCATTTGCCGCGGCGCTGTTTTCTACCGTCTCGCGCGAGGCCGGCAACGTCTGGGCCACTCTGGTTCTTGCCTCGGCCGCGCTCATTCTTGCCACGCTTGTTGGTTTGACCACCGTTCCTCACCTGGCCCGGCGCGTAGCGGTGAGCCGTCTTCGAGATGCGGTGGACTACGAGGTCACGAGGGCCGGCATCGTTTATGTCATCGCTACCTTGCTCATCGGCGTTGCTGCCCTGAACACGGGGAACAACCTGCTCTACATCGTGGTCGCCGCGATGCTGGCTGCCATCTTGGTTTCGGGCGTCGTCTCCGCAATTATCCTGCGCGATCTTGAACTCGATGTGCGTCTTCCCGAGCACGTCTTCGCAGGGAGGCCCGTTCTCGGACGAATCCTGCTCCGCAACCCGCGAAAAGTTCTGCCGTCGTTTTCGATCCATGTAGTGGCTTCGAAAAAGAAAAAGTCTGTTACTAAGTGGTTGTGGGAACCGGCCACTTTCGGATTCCCTCCCAAACGTCCGCCGGAGCAGCAGTGGGTTCGCCTGCCCGATCGTCGTGTGCGCCGCATCGTGCATGACGGCACCGCTACCGGCATCTTTGATGGCTCAGCCTACTTCCCGTATATCGCCCCGCAAGCGGACCTTTCCGCCGATCTGGAACTACGTTTCCAGCGGCGTGGCCAATATTCCGAAAACAGCTTCGGCCTCGCCACTCGTTTCCCGTTCGCGTTCCTTACGAAAACGCGGCGTGTCCCTCTGAAGCGCACCGTTCTGGTTTATCCCGCGGTTGAGCCGACTGATGAATTCCTCGACGCGCTCCCAATGATTACCGGCGAAGTGGAGTCGTTCGTGCGAGGCCGAGGCTACGACCTCTATCGCATCCGCGAATACATGCCGGAAGATTCCGCGCGTCACGTTGATTGGAAGGCCACCGCGAAATCCGGATCACTCAAGGTTCGCGAGTTCAGCAGGGAAGACGAGCGCAAGCTGCGCCTGGTGTTCGACAACCCCGGGCCCTCCGTGCTCGCGCCCGACGCTTACGAGCGCGCCATCGCGCTGGCCGCATCGCTGGCCTGGCACTTCGCCAGCGAAGATGCCGACATGTCGTTCGTCGCGCAAGGCTACAAAGGCGAACCCGACGTCTACAAATTCCTCACCTACCTCGCGCTGGTCAACCCCGCCGCCGGCGAGTCGATCATCGACACTCTTCCCGTCACTGTCGACTACAACATCGTGCTGACCTGCCGCCCCCGAGGCAGCGTCCCCACGGCTTTATGGAACCGCTCGTACATGATCTTTCTAGGCGAAGACATCGCTAGACAACGCAGCCAGAAGACACGAGTGCCAGAGAAACTACTGCGGACGCGGTCCTAGTCGTCGAACTTGCCCCTTGTATCGTCGGCGATGCAAGCCCTATGCTGTCCAAAATTGTTGGCGCTCTCCAAATGGACGGCCAGCCTATCTTGCCTTTTTTGCTGTAGATACTTCCCCAGTTAACCTGATCTCTTGATTTTTGACGCCCTTTTCGTCGTATACTCCGCCTGAAAAGCGCCCTTGGTCGAGCAGTCGCCTTCCCATCTCGCCTTGGAGGTTGCACCATGACGTGCATCCACGATCTCGTTAGAAACCAGGACACCTATCGTGCCGACGTCGAACAAACTGTTCTCGCCGTGGCTCAGGCCATGGTCGAGCGCAACATCGGAGCTGTGCCCGTGCTGCGCGACGGCTTTTTGGCCGGAGTATTTTCCGAGCGCGACTTGATGCGGCGCGTGGTGGTGGAAGGCCTGGACCCCGCAAAAACGAAAGTCGGCGACGTGATGACCTCCGACCCGCTGACCGTTCAACCCAATGCCGACCTCGAGACCTGCAAGTTCCTCATGCGCCGCCACGGCTTCCGCCATCTGCCCGTCTGCGACGGACAGCAACTCCACGGCATGGTTTCCATGCGCGACATCATTCTTCAGGACTTGTCCGAGAAGGATGATGAGGTGCGCATGATGCTCGCCTACATTCACTCGACGCCGCAGCCGGGTCTCTAAATAAAACTCCACAACTCGCCCTGCTGAATCAGCGAAGCTCGCCAGCATCCTTTCGAGCGCGCATTCGCCGCAGACGCGCCAGTTCGGGGCGACCTCTCCCCGACCAACGGAGCACACACGAATGAAAGATGTCACCCAACGTACGATCTTTCGCTGGATTCACATCGTCTTCAGCATTCCGATCCTCGGCTACATCTATAGTCCGTTCGACAAGCTTCCCGGCTACGCCGGTCCCACCCGCTACGTCTTCCTCCCCGTAATGGTTCTCACGGGATTGTGGATGTGGAAAGGCCACATAGTTCGACGGCTGCTTTCAAAAAGATCGGCCTGATCCGCCGCCGCCCGGCGTCCCAGGCGAACCGGATAGACCGGGAACGTTTGCGCCTATACGGACCAGTGCACCAAGGTGTAGACTTCTGCGCTCTCTTCGCCGAGGAGTGTGCGTGAAAGCAATCGCAATCACCATCGTGTTGTTGGCCGGAGTCATCGCAGCCGCGCAATCCACGCCGGACGACGGCGCCATCCGCAAAATCCTCGATGACGAGATCGCCACCTGGAATCAGGGCGACACCGATGGCTATTCCAAACACTTCGCTACGGACGGGACGTTTACCAACGTGATGGGAATGTTTTTTACCGGGCGGCAGGCATTCCGTGACCGGCACGAGATCATTTTCAAGGGACCGTTCGGCGGCACAAAGCTGCAACTCCAGGTCGTGTCGTTACGGTTCCTCACACCCGACGTTGCCGTCTGCGAGACCCTCACTTGGGTGTCGGGCTTCAAGAGCGGCACGCCTCCCGGTCTTCACCTCGACACCAAAGGCAGACTCCGCACGCGCCTTCTGCAGGTGATGGCAAAACGTAGCGGCGAGTGGCAGATCGTGGTCTATCACAACGTCGATATCAAGCCCGACGTTGACGCGCCCGAACCGCAATAGGACGGCGGGCCCCCCGTCCAAGCTCAGCGTGGGCGGGGATTTTCATCGGTGGTACCGAGAACCAAGAACTGAGAACTGAGCACCGAGAACCGAGAACTCGAGAACCAAGAACCAAGAACTGAGCACCGAGAACCGAGAATCGAGAATCGAGAACTGAGTACCGAGTACCGAGTACCGAGTACCAAGTACCGAGAACTGCCTTCAGTGGTGCCCGCCCGCGCCCGCTCCTAATCCCAGGTCAGCGTCCAAAACAGCGGACGCGAACCTGGGACACCGCGCTTTCCCGATTCACTCCGAAATGGCCTATCCAGTTTTCTTTAAGTCTGTCAGCTGTTCTTTCAGGTCTGCGACCTTTTCTTTCGCATCCCCGATCTTCTGTTGAACCTTCCCCTCATTCTTTTCGGCCTTGCCTTCGTCTTTCAAATCGCCGACATTCGTGACCTTTCCGATCTCCTCTTTGATAGTTCCCGCCACTTCGTGGAATTTGCCCTTGATCTGGTCTTTCGTGCTGGTTTTCATATGTCTCCTTCGCCCTCGCAACATGCGAATTGCGCGTCTGGATGAGTTCCTGTGAAGGGCTTCCCCCTCTTGTAAATCTCGTGACTTTCTGACGTCTGTGCGAAATTGACCATCTCGCAGGCGCGCCGCAACCTCATCCCGGAACGGGAAATGGTGCGCCAGGTGCACAAGTTCAGGAAACCTGGCCACTCGCCCTGCTCACCACACCCTCTCTTAGATTGTCATCCTGAGCGCAGCGAAGGACCTGCTGTTTGACGTGCACTCCCAACCGGCATGAGCGAACAAGAAAGACCCAGCTTAGACGATGCCGACGGCAGTTGTAGGCAGTGCGGACACCCATTCAATCCCCACATAGCGGTCGCCTACGACACGAGCGATCTTTCCAAGGGCGGCGAGCTTCGGTGTCCCGTGGCGGAATGCAGATGTTCCCACAGCCTTGACTTTGACTTTAAGACCGCACCGTAACTCCGGCCGGATAGCCCACATACTCGGGGGTGCTCCATTCAATCGCGCAGTTTGCGATTGAGTGAGGTAGGCAGACAGCCTGCGATGTTGGACTCTTCGATTGTTCGTTTGAGGAGACGTCGGCGGCATCTTCACCTCACTCAATCGCACAGGACGCGATTGAATGGGCCGCCCGCCATCTTCACCCTCGCAATGCGAATGAATGGGCCACTCGCCCAGTTCCTGCGAATTAAAACTTTGGGATACGTCCCGTCTGTCCCGGGTTTTCCCGTGTCCCGGCTTTTCCCGAGAGCCGCGCAGCGGCGGCAGAGGATAGCCCAGGGCGTAAGCCCTGGGTAAGCCCGCCCCACCCACGCCAGTCCCGTAGGGACGACACCCAGCGCAGCGGGCGTGAGCCCGCCAGCCGCCCGTTCCCTAAGAATTCTTCCCACCCCTGGGCATGTCCCGCCGCGGAGACAGTCGGGCGGCCCATTCAATCGCGCAGTTTGCGATTGAGTGGGGTAGGCAGACAGCCTGCGATGTTGGACTCTTCGATTGTTCGTTTGAGGAGGCGGCGGCGGCATCTTCACCCCACTCAATCGCACAGGACGCGATTGAATGGGCCGCCCGCCCTGCTATTGCTCCTCATATTGCTTGTCATATACAGCAACACTTCGAGCTGCCCTACCCGCCGGATCTCCGATTCCGTTTTCGATGAGTGTGCGCCTCTTGCCGTCGGGAGAAACGACAATTCGGCCCGTAAGAACCACTTTGCCGTCCTTCTTTGCGGTCAACTCGAGAGTACGGTTATCGATCATCTTGTACGACCGCGTGTCATACCTCAAATCGCCGATAACGGGATAGTCTTTACCGTCAAACTTTCCTGTCCACTCGCTGTGTGTGGGCTTACCATAGCTGTCGGTTCCGTCCACGGTCACCTTCACCTTGTCGCCCTCCGGGTAGACAGCTGTTTTTTTCGGCGCCCAATAAGCGAACTTTGATTTGGACTCATTCAGCTTCCAGATCCCTGCCATGGTTAAGGTGTCAACACCGCCCGCGCTTCCCGGCTCTTTGTGTTTAGAGACATCTTTCTGAGTACTCCCGGAGCGAGAGTTCTGGCCTGCAGCGTCGGTGTCGGGCTTCTGGAGGGCCGTCGTATTAAGACTTGAGTATCCCACCATGATCATCAGAGCGAACACAATCTCTGCCATAGGTTTACCCCTCAGCTATGCAATTTCGCTACGTAAGCAGTTGGGATTGCGAGAATGCCGGGCGCCCAAAACGTGAACAGCCTGCCAAAGTGAACAAGCGAAACGTAGCTCATGAAGATCATCGACAGTAAGAGGAAGGCGCTCCGAAACAGCGCCCGATTGGGAGTAGCGGCCTTATCGAAAATAATAAGGATTACGAATAAAAACCCAAAAGCCGCTATCGTTGCAGTTACAGGGCTCAGACCTGCGAAATAACGATCGTCAAGGAGAGACTCAACATAGTTCGCCTGCAGCACCACGCCCGGGACACGACCCACAACACTGTCGTGCTGATCTGATATCGCGTCACCAACTACTACGATCTTTCGTTGGAAATGCCAATCGGCTGAAGTCGCATGCTCGCTCAATATTTTGTCCGCTGCCACGGGCTGAAAAAGCTTCTCTGGTATGAAACTTGTCAGCGGATTCTCTTCACCTCTAAACTCCGGACGACTGTCCAGAGTCGGGTCGTAAAGCACCGCGGCGGCAAAGCCGATGGTCGGCATCGGTTTGCTAGCACGCTCCCAATGGCGATTTCTTTTCTCAAACACTGGCCACTCAGTCGGAATGCGTCGCGTATCACAGTCCAGTCGATATAACCCCACGACTGTTGTTGAACCGTCAGCCGGAATATCGCTCGGCCAAATCGCTTGGTCATGCGACGTGAATCCTGCCTCCTTCAGAGGTTGAAGCTCCGTGGGGTGCTTGTCCTCGACCTCCTGCATCGTCGATGATGCAACACCGAACACAACGGGAATCTCGTCGGCTCTTGAGATTGACTGTATTGAGTTGAGCAATGCCTGCGTTTTGTCACCACAATCATGAGGAGAAAATGAATAATCAAGTACTATGATCGTTGGTCGGAACTTGGCAATCCGACCAAGTAGATCCGCAAGGAGCGCACGGTACGCACACGGATCTTGGGGTGGAGTTACAGTTACTAGCCGAACGAAATGGGGTCGAGGTTTCCTGTATCCGAGAGTCACGACTCGCTGATACCAAAGACGTGTCTTGACTAGGTCGCATTGCTCATGCCCAAATAATTCATCCCAATGCGACAGCGTTATGTCGCCACACAAATACAAGACATACAACCCCAGGACGATCGCCCGTTTTCGCCAAGGACTCTTACCTTGCGTAGCCATATTACCTGTGAAGTTCATAACGAGACTCTCAGACTGCTTAGCGGGAGAGAAGGCTTAGCAATTACAGTCGCAGGACGCTGAGCCCATCGAGATATACTGTCCGGTCATCGTTGTCAAGGACATTAAATGGCGCGTGGCCCACACCTCTCGGCCTAAGAGGAAACCGGATAAGTCCGTGGTAGTATCTGCCGAACCAATGGCTACTGCCGATCTCGTCTTGGGAGGCCATGATGTCTCAGGTCACACTTCCCACCCCTGTTGTCGGAACTCGGTCCGCGAATCGCACAATCAAACTCACTGCCTCAGCCTTGGCCTGGGGCGGCATTGTGTTTTTGGCGATCGCATTCGTGGCGAAGTACGTTCTGTTCTACTACCGGCACTATGACGCGGTGTCATTCGATCCCTACTGGCCGCGGCGTGGATGGCTTTTCTTACATATCAACGGTGGCGCGTTAGCGCTGCTGATCGGTCCCTTTCAGTTTTCCTCAAAGATTCGTCAACGCAATCTCGCATTCCATCGCTGGACGGGGCGTATTTTTCTTTTCGGCGTAGCGTCGGGCATTGTCGGGGCGGTGGGCCTGTCACTCACGAGCACATTCGGATGGGCTCTGGTGTATGGAGTCAGGGGACTGGCGCTGGCCTGGCTGGTGACGGCAGGAATGGGCTATTACACCATTCGTAAGGGACTGGTGTCGCTCCACCGCGAGTGGATGATCCGCGCCTACGTGGTGACCTTTGCTTTCGTGACGTTTCGCGTGCTGCAAGATTACGGTCCCGTTTCTCGCTTGCGGCCAGAGAATGACCGGGACATTACGATCGCCTGGGCGTGCTGGGTTGTGCCTCTAGCCATCACTGAAATGGTCTTCCATTTCAGGCGTGTGAAGACTGCGCTGGCGGATCGGCAATCGTCGCAACGAGTCAGAGTTTGAAGTATCACCTGGCCCTCCACACCTCACGAACTCTTCCGAGTTTGCTCCAAACCCGTCAAGCCCTTTCCCCGCCTACCCCAACTTTCCCTTCCGATTTCGGAACTGCACTCCCGCAAATTCCTCAAATAATGCTTGACCTCACACTCCACTTTCCGGCACGGCGGGTGGCCCACACAAACCGAGGGTGGCCCATTCAATCGCGTTCTGTGCGATTGAGTGGGGTCAATACAGCCTGCGATTGTCGAGTTTGGCGTTCGTTCCCTGAAAGCCAACTGGGAACGGCGGCTAGCCCACACATCCACAGTCTCTGCAAATGTGTGGGCTCATGAACACGCTTACTGACATGCGTTCCGGCTGCCGGCCGCGGCGTTGTCCTGCGCGGCCTGCGAACGGGTTTGCGGATTCACGCAGACGTGATCCCCGGCATAGGCCTCTCTCCAGACGTAACCCGACAGGCAGGTGTCGGCTCCGTACGGTCCACCGTTCGGACTGCGGCGCGAACCGGCTTGCGCGTTGTCGTTACGCGCTTGATCGCGCACGTCGGGCGTGACGCACACGTGGTCACTTGGATTGGCTTCACGCCAAACAAATCCTTGTGTGCACGTGCCCGGCCCATAAGCACAATTTCTCGCGGGGCCGGACGGGCATGCGTTCCGGATGTCAGCCCAATGGTTGTCCTGTGCGGCTTCGGATCGCGTCTGCACAGGAACGCAGACGTGGTCGCCGGAGTAAGCCTCCCGCCAGACGAAACCCGGCTGGCACGTGTCGGCTCCGTACGCGCCTCCGGCCGGATTGCGGCGGCTCGCCGCTGCAGCATTGTCGTTGCGCGTCTGGTCGCGCACCTGAGGTGTTACGCATACATGATCGCTGGGCGTCGCCTCGCGCCAGACAAAACCCTGAGCACACGTGCCCGGGCCCGAAGAGCAGTCTTCCGCAACCAGACGCTGTCCGGTAGACCCAATCGCGTTGCAACAGTAAACCTTGTTGCCGGTCCAGCACGAAGCTCCACTCGAGGAGCCAGGAGGCGGCGTTGTCTGGACTTCATTCCCGTTACAAGAACCGCTGCAGAAGGGCGCGGTTCCATCCCAGCGACAGCTTCGTCCGGGCGTCGAACAGCAAAGTGCTTTGGTTCCGGTGATGCAATTCGATCCGAACGGCGGATTCTGATTCACGAACGGAGGCACCCAGAAGCTCGGGATTCCGTCGAGCCGCGTCACTTCTGTCTCATTCGAGCCGCACGAACCACTACAAAAAGGTGCAGTACCGTCCCAGCGACAGCTTTGAGCCGCCGCGTTTGGGTGAGTTACGGACACCATTGAAACAATGGCTATCAACGCCGCGAGAACTTTCTTTGCGCTCCATACCCGAGTGAAGGGCGCCATCGCTTGACCTCCAGTCGAGAGGCTCACCAGAAGCGTGTCCTCTCTTATGCCGATAAGTGAAGGTCCGTCAAATATCGTTACAAACATTCCTGTTTGGTGGGTGCCCCGGCCTAAACAATCTCCGAGACTCTGGAGATCCTCCGTACAAGCTCTACTTGGTGTCTGGTGATGGACTTACCAATTCGTGACAACTTTACCCGTCAAGCCCTATCCCCACCCACCCCAACTTTCCCCTCCCATTTCGGAACCGCACTCCCGCAAATTCCTCACTTAATCCTTGACCTCGCACTCCACTATCCGGCACGCTGGCTATAAGGCTTACATATGAACTTATCTTATAGATGTATCTCCTTTGTTTCCAAGATTTTCCCTGTAAGCCCTTTCATCTCAAAGATTTTGGCCTCCTTCCCCGCGCATCTCGTTCATTCCATTAGACCGTGGGGGAGGGGGGTGGAGCTCTTATCATGTCGTACGACGTTCATATCCCTCGTTGCACTCATATCAAAACCAATGGCACCCAGTGCGGCTCCCCGGCTCTTCGCGGACGCCGCTTCTGTTTCTTTCACAAAAACTGGCAGGGCCAGCGCATTGCGCTGAACGTCCAGCCCGCCGCCCCGCTCAGCTTCACCATGCCCGTGCTCGAGGACGCCGACTCCGTCCAGGTCGCCCTCATGCAGGTCATGCGCCTCATCCTCGCCGGGCAGCTCGATCCGAAAATCGCCGGACTCCTGCTCTACGCCCTGCAGACCGCCTCCCTCAACCTCCGCCAGATGAAGCTCGAGCCCTTGCGCCACGAGAGCGTCGTCATCGATCCCAGCTCCGTCGCCGACAACGGCCTGGGCGAGAACGCCTGGTCGGAGGAGCAATTTGAAGAAGAGGAAGAAGAAGACTCCGACGACGAAGACGCGGACGAAGTGGACGGCGACGAAGAAGAATCCGAGGACGAAGAAGACGAAGACTCTGAAGAAGACGACACGGACGAGTCAGACGAAGAACAAGATTCTTCCGAAGAAGAGCAAGACAAAGTCGAGCCCGCGCGCCCGTCGCCGAAACCAGTCCAGGCAGAAACGCGGCCCCGGGCCGTTCGCCTCACTCAGGGCCGGGTGCCCAGGCTACAAGCACGGGAGTTCGTTGCGATCGACAAGGCAGATCCACCCACGCTCTACCCCGCAGGCAAATTCGAAGACGCCGTGCGCGCCGCCATCGACGACAAAACCCTGTTGGCGAAAGTGATGTCCAACTCCCAATCTGAACTCGACGAGTACGCCGACAACCTCACCGCCACGGCCCTGCGCAACCTCGGCCTGAAGCTGGAAGGCGACACGCTGGTGCGAGATCAAGGAATGAAGGTAGGTGGCCCAGGTTCGCGTCCGTTCTTTGGACGCTAACCTGGGTGGATGGCATCTAAAATAGATGCGAGAGTCGAAATTCATTCGATAAAGGACGTCCCGATGGAATCTGCCTCTGCAATCCTCGACGCCAGGATCCGGGAACTGGGCGACTGGCGCGGCAAGACGCTCGCGAAAGTGCGCGACATCATCCAAAAGGCCGACCCGGAGATCGTCGATAGAATGGAAGTGGGTCAAGCCGACCTCGCCGGGCGTGCCCGTCTTCTCCCGCGACGGCATCATCTGCACCGGAGAGACCTACAAGAACGTCGTGAAGATGACATTCGCCAAGGGCGCGGCGTTGAAGGACCCTAAAGGCTTATTCAACTCCAGCCTCGAAGGAAACGTCAGGCGCGCCATCGACATTCACGAAGGCGAAAAAATTAACGAAGCGGCGTTGAAAGATCTGATCCGCGCAGCCGTGGCGCTCAACCTCAAGGGCAAGAGCAAACCGAAGCCCAAGCCGAAAAAATCGTAAGTCGAGGGAGCGCAAAACAAAAACGCCAAGCGCGGAAGCAGCCAAGATTCAGTTCAGTAGAGGAAGATGAGCGCTACGCAGCGCCCTTGACTTCGACGCCTGCCCATTTTTCCAGCAGAGTCAACGTCGCGGCGTAGTCCAGATCTTCGTGGCCTTCTTCTGCGGCCATTTCGTAGATCTCTTCCACGGTTTCGAGCGCAGGCAATTTCACGCGCGCTTCCTTCGCAGCCGCTAGCGCCAGATGAATATCCTTGAGCATCAGGCGCAGCGGGAAGTTTGGCGTGAAGTCGCGCCTCAGGATGAATGGCGCTTTGTACTCCACGACGCCAGACCTCACCATCGAAGCCTGGATGAGCGGCAGCAGTTTGTCGACGTTGACACCGAGCTTCGTGGCCAGCGTCAGCGCCTCGGCGAATCCTTCGTAGATCAGCGCGATCTGGAGATTCATCACCAGCTTCGCCGCCTGTCCCTTGCTGGTGTCGCCCATGCGGAAGACCTGCTTGCCCATGGCGTTGAACAGGGGCTCGAGCTTCGCCAGCACGCCTTCGTCGCCGCCAGCCATGAAGATCAGGCTCCCAGCTTCCGCCGCGACCTTCGATCCCGTAACCGGCGCGTCGACGTAGTCCACACCCTTCGCCTTCAGCCGCTGCGCAAACTGGTACTCAGCCGACGGAGAGATGGTGCTCGAGTCCACCACGATCGCGCCCGACGCAATGGTCTGCTCGACACCTTGCGGCCCGAAGAGCACAGCCTCGACGGCGCCAGTGTCCGAGACGCACATCCACACGACCTCAGCTCCGTTGGCAGCGTCGGCGGGAGACTCCGCAGTGCGCGCTCCTTCGACGGCCTTGCCCGGAGTGCGGTTCCATACCGCGACCTCGTTCCCAGCCTTCACCAGGTTCGCCGCCATAGGTCGTCCCATAATGCCGAGTCCTAAAAACGCAACACGCATCGCGATCTCCCATTGTTCGGTTATGGACCCGGCACGGGAACGCCCGGTCGTAAGGCAGAGAAAACAGGACGGGTCGCGCCCGTCTGTCCGAAGGTACGGTACCCGAATTAAATATGACGATCGTAACGACGGTCAAGCAATCTGCCGTGAACTTGCCGTAAAATACGGGTACTGTTTCCCGTAATCCAGTATTCAGCCGAGGCGGCCCGAAAATAAGGCCGTTTGCGTCTGCTCGGCATCCAATGAAGTGTGGGGATCAGGGGTCTGGTCCCTGGGTTTATTGGGCTCGATGATCAAAGCGACCTTACGAAATCCGGCTCTGCGCAAGCGGGCACAACAATTTGGAAGGCTGGTCCGCCACTCGGCGGTCACTCCCCGCACAGGC
This sequence comes from uncultured Acidobacteriota bacterium, assembly GCA_963745435.1. GTDB lineage: Bacteria > Acidobacteriota > Terriglobia > Terriglobales > Acidobacteriaceae > Gp1-AA133. Next base: position 102,577 of record CAVUXK010000027.1, read on the forward strand.
AGTACTTACAAGCCACGGCTCGTCAGCAACGGCGAACTGGGCGTGACCTTTATTGGCCACGCGGCGTTTTTCGTGCAGATGGGCGGGCAGAGCGTTCTGATCGATCCGAATTTCGCGCGCTGGCTGTTCCTGCTGAAACGAGTGCGCAAGCCCGGACTGCGTATTGGCGACCTGCCGCCGATCGACATGGTCCTGGTCACGCACGCGCATTTCGATCACCTGCACCGGCCGTCGTTGCGCGCCATCGTGCAACACAATCGCCGGCTGACGGGCCAAGCTCCGATCCTGGTTGTGCCGCACCACGTATTTGATCTGGTGTCGGATCTTGGATTTGACGAGATCATCGAACTCGACTGGTGGAATGACTATCGCCACGCCGGGATCACTGTCACGCACGTGCCTTCACGGCATTGGGGCGCGCGCATTCTAAAAGACTCGCATCGCGGATACGGCGGCTATGTTCTGCAGTCGGAAAAACACTCCGTCTATCACGCAGGCGACACGGCGTATTTCAACGGCTTCCGCGAGATCGGGGAACGACTGTCTCCTGAAGTCGCGCTTCTGCCCATTGGCGCTTACAACCCGGAGCAATTCCGCACCGTGCATACCAGCCCCGAAGACGCTACCCGCGCCTTCCTCGACCTCAACGCCCGCTGGATGGTGCCCATGCACTACGGCTCGTTCCGCCTATCGCACGAACCGATCGACGAGCCATTGCAGTTGCTGGATTCGGAAGCCAAGAAAGCCGGCGTGGAAGACCGCGTGATCGTGCTCGAAGAAGGGCTGACGAAGTTTTTTTAGGACAGCTGTTAGCTCTTGGCCTTTAGCTATTAGCGTTCCTTCCGACGTATCAGCCGCAATCCTCAAATAACAATCAACAATGCCTTGGTTGTTTTTGTCTGTGTCTCTGGGGACAAAGTCTTTAAACCCGCACTCGCGACATTCTCTTCGCCCTCTCTTCCTCTTGAAGCGTTTTTGCGCCGGGCGTAGACTTTTTAAGTCAGTTCCTGCCCTCGAATCAATCGAACTTTTCTCTCAGGAGGTACCATGCCCGATAAAGTAAAACCCATTCCTGAAGGCTTCCACACACTGACTCCTCACATCACCGTACGCGACGCCGCGGGCGCCATCGAGTTCTACAAGAAAGCCCTGAATGCGCAGGTGATAAATCGAAGCGACATGCCGAACGGCAAGGTCATGCACGCTTCGCTCAAGATCGGCGATTCGATCCTCATGCTGAACGACGAATTCCCGGAGTTTGGCGGATCACTTGCGCCTCGCGGGGACGCGCCGGGCTTCGCTATTCACGTATATGTGGAAAACGTCGACAAGCTGTTCGCGCAGGCTGTGGCCGCCGGAGCGACAGTAAAAATGCCACTGATGGATCAATTCTGGGGTGATCGCTACGGCCACATTGTCGATCCCTACGGCTTCCGCTGGGCGCTAGCCACGCACGTGCGCGACGTTTCTGCCGAAGAAATGAAGCGTGCGGAAGCCGACATGGCAAAACAGATGCCGCACAAGAAGACCGCGTAACTAACAGCGCTGTAGAGGACCTCGACGCAAAACATTGAACGGTCCAAGACCAAGCTTGGTCAATGGTCCGAACTGAATCTCCGCGAACAGAACTTGTGAAGAGTGGCGGGCATCCAAGCCCGCCCTTTTTGCCTCGCTGCGAGAGTTGCAAAGCCGTGGTGAGAAAAGTTCTGAGGTTCGCGCCGTACTGTGCGTACGCGGGGTCCTTCGACTGCGCTCGGCTGGCGCCTCACTCCGCTCAGGATGACAAGTTATTTGGAAGTCTCGAGCGAAAGAGTCATCCCATACAAAGCGCCCTTGACTTTGGCCCGATGCAACCCCCCGCCCGCACCTGATAACCTCAACCGAGCATGCTCTCGATGCGTGACACAGCCCGCGGAATTTTCCAGTACGCCCTCGCCGAATCGTCTATCTCGAAGGCTTTTGCGCGCCACGTGAACTGCGAGCGCGGCATTCTGCGCGTGCGTGAGGACCTTTATGACCTGAACGCTTACTCGCGCGTCTTCGTCGTTTCCATCGGAAAGGCCGGACACACGTTGGTGGAAGCGCTCGAGGCGCAGGTGGGCAGCCGACTCGAAGGCATCGTGGCAACTTCGGTCGATCCCGGCTCCCAGGTGCATGGCTTCCGGTATTTTCGCGGCGGGCATCCCACGCCGAATGCTGATTCGGTGCGTGCTGCCGAGGCAATCCTGAATTCCCTGAATGCACAGACGGCGTCGTCTCTGGTCATTTTCATGCTGAGCGGTGGCGGTTCCGCAATCGCTGAAAAGCCAATCGACGATGAGATCTCGCTCGATGACTTGATTGCCACGTATCGCGCCCTTGGTCCTGTCGGGCGCCCCTATCGCGGAAATTAACGCGGTGCGTAAACACCTGTCGGCGGTGAAGGGTGGGCGTCTGGCGCAGGCGGCCTATCCCGCGAAGCAGGTTTCGCTGATGATTTCCGACGTGCCCGATCACACGCTCGATGCGCTGGCTTCGGGACCCACCATGCCCGACTCCACCAGCATTGCCGACTGCTATGCCGTCGTTGAAAAGTACAAGCTGCTGGAACAGTTTCCGGCATCGGTGCGCGAGTTGTTCCAGCGGCACGCGCTCGAAGAAACACCAAAGTCCGATGATCCTGCTTTTGTGAATGCCCGCTGGTGGCCGGTACTTTCCAACAAAACGGCAGTGGACGAGGCCGGCGTGGCCGCGACGCGCGAGGGATTTGCGGTCGAAGTCGACAACAGTTGTGACGATTGGGATTACGAGCGTGCCGCCGACTACCTGCTGCGCCGTCTGCGCGAGTTGCGCGAGAATGTCTCGCGCGTATGCCTGATTTCCGGCGGCGAGGTCACGGTGAAAGTGACGAACGGTGGCGCCGGCGGCCGAAATCAGCAGTTCGCACTCGACTGTGCGACGAAGATTGCCGGGGAGAACATCGCGGTACTGAGTGCAGGCACTGACGGCATCGACGGCAACAGTCTCGCGGCCGGTGCGGTTGCCGATGGCACGACCCTTGAGAGAGCAAAGCAGGCAGGCTTGGACGTTGCGAGCGCCTTGAGAACGTTCAACGCATTTCCGCTATTCGATAAGCTCGGCGACGCCATCATGACCGGACCGACCGGCACCAACGTGCGCGATCTGCGGATATTGCTGGCTTACTGAAGCAGTCAGCACGTGCAACGCAAGCAAAGCCCATTCACCACGGAGACACAGAGTCACGGAGATAGAGAAAGCTGTGTGATTCTGCATGTTTCTGTTGTTGGCTTGCCGGAATCACTTTTCCAGGTAGTACTCGACCGAGGTCACGACCCTTACCGTCTTCATCAAGCTTGCATCGGCGCCGAAGCCGCCTTCCGCGCCATCGCCTGCCTGATCAGCAGGCAGAATTGAGAACACGCCCTGGTTCGCGGTGCGGATGGATCCCACTTTGCTGCCGGAGTCCGCGGCAAAGCGGTCCGCGGCGGCGCGCGCATTGCGGGTGGCTTCCGTGATCATGTCAGGCTTGATCGCGTTCAGTCCGGTAAATTTGTAGGCGAGACCCTGACCTGGATTGCCGCCGAGCACGATCCCTTTCTGCAGCAACTGCAAGAGTTTTCTGTGCAGCTGCGGCCACCTGGTCCACGCGCGAGGTGTGCACGGTAATCTGCTGCTCGACGATGTAGCGATGGGGTGCGCGCGTGCCGCCGCCATATTCATTGGCTTGTGTGTCGACGACGCGAATGATGCCGAGTTCGATCTCTGTTGATTGAATGCCCTGGTCGCTAAGAAATTGCAGAACCGTTTTCTTGTCGGCCTCGGTCTTCGCGTATAGCGCACCGAGTTCGTCGCCGGCCTCTTTGTAGGTGAGCGGCCAAATGACGAGGTCGGATTTTACGTTGCGTTCGACCAGACCCCTTCACCGTTACGTAGCGATCGCCCAAGCGAGTGGCCTTGATTTCCGAGCCCAAGACCCAGCCGCCAATGATCAGCCCCAGCGCAAGCAGCACGCCCAGCACCGTGTTCCCGCGATCTACAAGCGCGGTTCCGTTCATAAGTTAGTCCGCTTTCCAGGATGAGAAGTCGGCAAGAGTATAGACGACTTTGACAGAAGGGTAAGGAACCGCCGAGATCTTCTTCGCGCATTTGGTGGTTAAAGATCGCCGCGGTACGTCAAATCTTAAAACGCAGAGGACGCAGAGGAACCCCGCAGAGGGCGCAGAGAGAAGCCGCTTACCAGAAGGAAGTTCGCCAAGGAGGACTGCGGCTCCCCCAATGCTTTTGCGAGGTCGGCCTTCGTCAAGCACGTCTCAGAGATGCAACGTCTCTTTCGTCCAGTTCTCCACCGCTTCGCGCATTTCACGCAGTCGTCCCTCAAAAAAGTGATCGGCAGCTTCGATGATCACCAGCTTCTTGGGGTCGGCGAGGGATTGCACGAGCCCCCGCAACCTGGTGGGACTTGCGAACTGATCGCGGGATCCGCTCACGAACAGCTTCGGCTTGGTGGAGGCCACGAGGAAATCGTAGTCATACGAGCGATTGTCGACCGGCGAGATCGGTGTCCCGAGGCTAATGAGAAGAGGCACCCTCGCGTCCGGGACGGCAGCCCGCAGGCCTACGGCCGCGCCGAATGAAAATCCCGCGAATACGATCGGCAAATGAAATTCCCGGTCGAGCCAGTCGAGTGCGGCCCGCACATCGTCGATTTCGCCTGCGCCCTCGTCGTGCTCGCCATGGCTGAGCCCGGCCCCGCGGAAATTGAAGCGCAGCACCGGCATGCCAAGGTTGTTGACCGCCTTCATGGCATGGAACACGACCTTGTTGTGGAGCGTCCCGCCATACATAGGATGCGGATGACACACGACGGCGGCATATTTGGCATCGGCCGCCCCGGAGTTGAGGAGCGCTTCCAGTTGTCCGGCTGGGCCGTCGAGAAATAAAGAGCGAATGGCGCTGGGCGCGTCGGGCACGGATACAGAGTACAACGCCGATGAGCGATCGAGTGAAGTGGCTGCGATCAACCGCGGGGGCGTCGAATGGTCGAACCCGCCTGGGTTATTCTCTCTGCATGGACGTCGTCGCGCTCACACGGCAACTTGTTGATATTGAATCCATCACCGGCCACGAGGCTGCTGTTGGTGAAACGCTGCACCGCGAACTTGCGGCGCTCAAGTACGACGTGCGCCGCATGCCGGTCGAGGGCGACCGCTTCAACGTGCTGGCGACTTCGCCCGAGCAGCCTCGCCCGGCCATAGTCTTCTCTACGCACATGGATACGGTGCCGCCATTCATTCCGTCTTCCGAGGATCGCACGCGCGTCTATGGCCGCGGATCCTGCGATGCCAAGGGCATCATCGCGATCCAGATTGCGGCTGCAGAAAAACTGCGCAAGGAAGGCGTTCACGTGGGCCTGCTGTTCGTCGTCGGCGAAGAGCGCGACAGCACCGGTGCGAAGAAAGCGAACCAGCAGCCCATCGGATCGCGATTCCTCGTCAATGGTGAACCTACGGAGAATCGGTTGGCGCTGGCTTCGAAGGGAACGCTGCGGGTGGAAGTTACTGCGTCGGGCCGAATGGCGCACTCGGCGTATCCGGAACTGGGCGAATCAGCCATCGACAAGCTCGTGGTGGCGCTCACCAAGTTGCGCGCCATGCCTCTTCCGACAGCCGAAGGAATTGGGCCCTGCACATTCAATATCGGATTGATCGAAGGCGGACGGGCGCCCAATGTGATCCCCGACCTGGCTAAGGCGCACCTGCTTTATCGCCTTATCGGGCCAACCGAAGATCTGCGTAGCCGGATCGTCGACACGGTTGGCGATCTAGCCAAGGTCGATTTCTATCTTGAGATTCCGTTCATGCGCTTTCGCGAAATCGACAAGCTGCCCACCATGGTCGCCGCGTTCACTACCGATATTCCGGCGCTTTCCGAGTGGGGCGAGCCGCTTCTTATCGGTCCCGGTTCGATTCACGTCGCGCATACTGACGGCGAATACGTCGAGAAAAAGCAACTGGACGACGCCATCGAGTTGTACTGCAAAATCACCAGGCAATTGCTGGCTGCGGCTTGATCTAAGGGAATATCCCTACCAACTGTTTGCTGTCACGCAAACATCCATTCTTCGAACACTTCGCTGACTCGAATTGTGGAGGGTTGAAACGAATGAAAGTCATCTTCGCTTTTCTTGCGGTTTGCATTCTGTCGTCGCTTCCGGCCGTCGCGCAGCATGATGAACATCCTGCGCCGCCGCAGGGCGGGGCTGCCCAGCACATTCCCGAGCGCGGGCCGGAACCTGCGCGGACACCGCACCCGGCGGAGCATCCGCAGGAACAACAGCGAGCGCCGCAGGGACATCCCCAGGAGCAACACGCCCCCGAGCAGCATTCTCAGGAGCAGCGCGCTCCCGAACAACATCCAGCGCAGCAGGAGCGTGGGCACTTCCGCGACCAGGAAGGGCATCCCGACGCGCCGCACGTGCACCCCAACGGCGAGTGGGTCGGCCACGACAGCGGCCGCGACGATCCGCACTACCACGTCGATCGCCCGTGGGCTCACGGACATTTCACCGGTGGGTTCGGGCCGCAGCATCGCTGGCGTTTGGCGGGTGGCGGTCCGCAGCGTTTCTGGTTCAGCGGCAACTACTTCGCGGTCGCCCCGTACGACTATGCTTATTGCTCTGACTGGCTTTGGGATTCGGACGACATCGTTCTCTACGAGGATCCGGATCACCTGGGGTGGTATCTCGCCTACAACGTGCGCCTGGGCGAGTACGTTCACGTAGAGTTCCTCGGCGCTTAGTTTCGCCGACATCGGCGAATCCCTGGCTCCCAGACTGAAAGCACTCGCAGGCTTTAGACTGGGAGCCATGTCTTCTGAAACACAAAACTCCCTGGCGCGAGCGTCCTCCGCGTACCTGCGTTCCGCGATGCATCAGCCCATTCGGTGGCACGAATGGGGCGAAGAGGCTTTTGCCGCTGCAAAGCGCGAAGACAAGCCCATGCTGCTCGACATCGGCGCGGTCTGGTGCCACTGGTGTCATGTCATGGACCGCGAGTCCTACGACGATCCCGAAGTCGCGCAGATCGTAAACGACAATTTCATCGCCGTGAAGGTTGATCGCGACGAGCGTCCCGACATCGACAGCCGCTACCAGGCTGCGGTCAGTGCCATCAGTGGACAAGGCGGGTGGCCGCTTACGGCTTTTCTCACGCCCGACGGAAAGCCCTTTTACGGTGGAACCTACTTCCCCCCCAGGACCAATGGGGACGGCCCAGCTTCAAGCGCGTGCTGACTTCCATCGCTAATGCCTATCGCGACAAATTGTCCGACGTCACCGAGCAGTCAAAACTGGTTGAGCAGACGATGTCGCAGTCGGAGTCGTTTCTGGGACGCAGCGCGACATTTTCGCCGCGCGCCATCGACGCCATTGTGCAGTCGGCGCTTGGCATGTTCGACGCCAAGAACGGCGGATTCGGGAACGCGCCCAAGTTTCCGCATCCCAGCACGCTTGATCTGATTATTGAGCGCTACGCCCGCACTGGCGATGAGCAGTTGCGCAATGTCTTCACGACTACGCTGGAGCGGATGGCGAACGGCGGCGTCTACGATCAGCTGGCTGGAGGGTTCCATCGATACTCGGTCGATGAACGCTGGGTCGTGCCGCATTTCGAGAAGATGTGCTACGACAATTCTGAGCTTCTCAAGAACTATGTGCACGCCTATCAGGTGACCGGCTCGCAGTTCTTCGCGAGCGTGGCCCGGGACATCATTCGCTGGATGGATGAGTGGCTCAGCGACCGCGAGCATGGCGGCTTCTACGCTTCGCAAGACGCGGATTACTCCATGGACGACGACGGCGACTACTTCACCTGGACCGTCGCGGAGGCCAAGGCGGTTCTTTCCGCCGAAGAAGCGCAAATCGCGTTGCTTTATTACGACATTAACGAAGTCGGCGAGATGCACCACAATTCGGCGAAGAATGTGTTGTACGTGCGCGCGTCCGTCGAAGAGATTGCCAAGCGCCTGGGACTGGCGGCCGATCGCGTGGAGGAACTGCTGGCTGCGGCGAAAAAGAAAATGTATGCAGCACGGCTGGAGCGGCCCACGCCTTACGTGGACAAGACGGTTTATGTGGGCTGGAACGCGCTTTGTATCTCGGCTTACTTCGAGGCCGGAAAAGTACTCGGCCTGGAGGAGGCGCGCCACTTTGCCCTGCGCTCGCTGGATCGCATCTTGTCGGAGGCCATGCGGACGGATGGGCTTCTGCATGTGATTGCGTATTCCGATCCGCAAGCCGAGCGGCGGCAGGTGCGCGGGATGCTGGAGGACTACGCCTTCCTTGCGGTTGCGTGCCTCGATGCGTACGAAGCGACCTCGGATCTCTCGTATTTCAAGTTTGCGCGGCGCATCGCTGACGCGATGGTGGAGAAGTTTTTCGATGCGACTTCCGGAGGATTCTTCGATACGGAGAAAACGGAAGACGGCCAGAAGCAACTTGGAACGCTCGGCACGCGCCGCAAACCGTTTCAGGATTCACCGACACCCGCCGGAAATTCCGTGGCGACGATCGCATTGCTGCGCATGTACGGCTACACCAACGAGCAGAGTTATCGCGATCAAGCCGAGGAAACGCTGGAAGTGTTTGCGGGGATGGCCGAGCAATTTGGAATTTTTGGAGCGACGTACGGAATTGCCGGGGTGCATTTCACGCAGCCGCACACGCAGGTGGTCGTGATCGGGGAAGGCGAGGGCGCGCGCGATCTCTATCGGGCGGCTGTGTCGGGACTGGCGTTCAACAAGGCAGTCATCAATCTGACACCGAATGAAGTGGTCGCGCAGAATCTGCCGCCTGCACTTGCGGAGACGATTCCAAATCTGCCAGGAGTTCGCGAGAGTGTCGCGAAAGCAGTGGTGTGCTCGGGAGCGAGTTGCCAGCCTCCGGTGTCCACTGTCGAACAGCTTGAGCTACAACTGCGCGAATCGAGCCGCTCGGCTGCTTAAGCGCGGAAAACATATCAAACGATCGCGCTGCTTTTCGGGACAAAAAAAGAGGACCGAGTCGAGTATTCAGCTCGAATCAGCCCACAGGTCCCAAAATATCGATGGTTCAGCAGGTTACCAGCAGGTTACTTTCGTGACCTTGCTGTTTGCTAGTTTACGTTTAGGCTGCAGTGAGGTCCCTTGCGTGGTGGACACAAAGGTAGCGGACCGCCGTCCGGAGCGGCAACTCTAGGGGCGGCGGCAGCTACATAGGTAGCCGCGAACGCAAGCATCAGGAATAACGCCCTGACGTTTCGTTTCATTGGGGTCTCTCCTTACGCGGCAAATGGCTTAGTTACTAAAGTCACCTATCGCGCGCCCGAATTATACAGAACTCAGTCAAAATTCCTACAGAAGATTCTGTATTTTTGACAGGACCTCGGCACTGCGGGTTCCGAATCGGTTCCGGGGTCACTGCAACTGTTCGCCTCCGAGCATTTCGGCCAAAAATCCCCAAAATTGGGCATGGGAGTCCATTATCCCCAGTCGTTGCGTCTCACTTTAAGACGTGCCGAGCACTCCTAGCTGCTCTGGCTCTCCGGAAGGAGGCCATCGAAAGTGAGATGTGGATAGGGAAGGATGCTGTGTGGGATGAATCGAATGCGGGTCATCAATCGGGACTAGCGAACCAGTGGATGTATGGGAAGGATCAGCCCTTGGAGGCTGCGCGGGTGAGGGGCGGGTATTCGAAGGTGACACGTCGCGACCCGCTGCCGGGCAAGGTGATCTCTTCTACATTTACATTCGGCGCCGGCGCGGTTGCGGGGAGTGGGACTTCCGAGTCTGCGCCGGATCTCGAGAGTGCGCGATCCACCATGCTCTCAAACATCGGGATGAGCGAGTCGGCGGTGTGAGGGTGCTGGATCGCTGAGAGACCGTCTTCCCAGCGCTGCGGCCGCAGCATGTGCGTTGCAGGCTCGCGGGCCGGACTGGTAGCGAGCATGTAGCCGATCCAGATCAGAATGGTAATGTCGTAAGCCGTCATGTTCACGAAGTTCGTGAGCACTTGATTGAAGACGTTGTCGGTGGCTGCGTTGATTGCCACCAGCGCGAGCTCGATGCTGGCGAAGCCGCCAAACCCAAGCGCGATGCCGAAGCTCTTCTGGCGCCAGTTGGTGCCCAGGTAGCGCGAGAACACCAGAAGAAACAGGATCAGTCCGCACTGCACAACGCGCACGCTGCGCTGCAGCGTCATGATGCCGGTGCGCAGAGGCTCTTCGGTAGCCGAGGCGGTCGAAGCCGCTACCACGCCCGCCACCAGCAGCATGACCAGCGCGGCCCACTTGAATAACACCGAACCCAGGTCGCGCAACGTATGGTAGGGACGAAACACATCCTGAAAGAGTTCGTGAATTACGAAAAAACCGAGAATTACGCTGACCGCGGTCGTGCCCCAGGAGGTGTAGTAGAAGATCGTGTAGAAGCGGTCGCTGTGCAGCGGGAACAGAACGGCGAACACCAGGATCTGGAAAGCGATGTAGCTGAAGAAGATGGGGAACGTCCGATAGAGCTTCCGCCAAAGCAGAATGCCGACTAGCCCTGCTTGCAGCACGGGGTGCGCAAACCACAGGGCGTAGTACGCGAGATTGGCGGTCGAACTCATCGTGGTCCCACCCAAAACGGGCAACCTGTAAAAAACGGCTTTACGTAATTCGGCGAATTCTTTTGCCACATAAACTTAGCAGGTCCGCTCAACCGATCAATGTACCAAAGTAACCCAAGGTAACCGTTACTTGCTTGACTTCGCAAGTTATTGTTTCTGAATACGTTAATCGCTGTAGAAGACCCTGCCCGTCGCAGGAAAGTGGCCAAACCCACTTACAGAGGTAACCAAAGGAGACGACCCTCCCAAATGTCGCTGCCCGCAGCCCTGGCGCCTGCCCTAGACTTTGCGATCGGTCCCGGGTCGAACTGTCGTGGCCTGACGTCTCCCTTGACCCGCGCCGACTAAATTATCAAATAGCTAATAATAACGCTGGGTGACTTATAAGCATTCCGCGCATTGCCGGTGGACTCTTTGCTCGCCCGGTGCCTGGACTGCGCTCCTGGGGCTCCAGCGCGCGTTTAAAGGGCATTGTGGGAGACCTCTGGACCCCTGTTTGTGCGCTTGAGCTCGCTCTTCCGTCTTTGAAGCGCCATAACTATAAGATTTCACTCGCCCGTCCGTTTTCATCCCATTCATTGTTTACAATGCTGCCGGCACTTCAGCGCACAATTTCTCCCGCAAGGTCCATGGCATGAATATTTTGTTGCAGCTTCTGGTGGGCGCGATGGTTGGAATTCTTGTCGGCATCACGGGTACGGGCGGCGCGTTCGTCATTCCGGCGCTGATTTACGTCTTTCGCATGGATCAGCTACGCGCGCAGGGAACTGCTCTGATGATTTCTTCGCTGCCGATCTGGTTCATCGCGTTCATTCCGTATGCCAGATCGCATCACTTCGACCTGAAGCTGGGACTGCTGATTGCCTTGGGCATTTGTGCAGGCAGTTATTTCGGGGCCGCCTGGGCACAGCATCTGCCGTTGCCGGTTTTGCGGCGTGTACTGGGCAGCGTGCTGGTGTTGATCGGCGCGCGCTTCCTGCTGCAAGGGTGAGGAACGTAGCGCCGTCTGTCTGCCACCGACGTGAATATGTTTCGCAACGATCCCCAGTACCGTGGTACGTGCAACTCTCCCGGTGTTCCGCAACCGGAGTGAAATGGGAATTTCATACTGCGGGGCAGGTGATCTCCTCTCCGGCCGTCGCTGATAGCGCGGCCTGCTTCGCCAGCTTATGCGTCGGCGGCAACCGTTTTCCTGGATGACAAATTCAATCGTCGGATTTTACTGCTGTTGTGCGCGGACCTTGTTGTCCGACGCGACCGAGCTCACTCTCAAGCTTTGTCGGACAGGAGTGTCCGACCCACACGAATGCAATAGCACCTCAGGGATTCGCTCGTTACCCTCGTAACTCCCCAAGTCCTTGCTATTACACAAGTATTACAGAGGCCGATCCAGTTCCCTTGATACCTTGAAAGTGCACCTTCCAAACGGGGAACATTTCAATGGAACTGGAAAACATCGGGCGCGACCACGCCGGCGACGATCAGATTAATTGGGTCACCGCCATCTTCATGGGACTGTTTCATGTGGGCGCCATTGCGGCGCTGTTCTTTTTTACGTGGAAAGCATTTTTTGTGGCCTGCTTCCTGTGGTGGGTGTCGGGCTCGCTCGGCATCGGGATGAGCTACCACCGGCTGCTCACGCACCGCGGCTACAAGACGCCCAAGTGGGTCGAGTATTTCCTGACGGTTTGCGCCACACTCGCGCTCGAGGGCGGACCGATTTTCTGGGTGGCGACGCACCGCATACATCACAAGTTCTCTGACCAGGAAGGCGATCCGCATTCTCCGATCGACGGCACCTGGTGGGCACACATGGGCTGGATCCTGATGGGCAAGTCCATGCACCACGACACGACCACGCTGGCGCGTTACGTTCCCGACCTCGCGAAAGATAAATTCCACGTCTGGCTCACCAAGTATCACTACGTGCCCATGATCGTGCTGGGTGTGATCCTGTTCGCGATTGGCGGCTGGCCCTTCCTGTTGTGGGGAATATTCATGCGCACGGTGGTCGGCCTGCACGCGACCTGGATGGTGAATTCCATCACCCACATGTGGGGATCGCGCCGGTTCTCGACGCGCGATCTTTCCACCAATAACTTCTTTGTAGCCATCCTCACCTTCGGGGAAGGCTGGCACAACAACCACCACGCGCATCCGACCTCGGCGCGGCACGGGTTGACCTGGTACGAAGTGGATTTGAACTGGTACGGCATCTGGGCGCTGAAAAAGCTTGGCCTGGCCTGGCAGATCCAGAAAGTGAACTTGACCGAGATCAAAGCGGGCCTGATAGCAGCGCCGAATGGGCAATTGGCGGCTCCGCAGTTCACAGATTAGTTCGGTGTGAGTTTTCGAAGGGCGGCCTCAATGAGGCCGCCTTTTTGTTTGTTTGGTCCGGTTTGGCCGATGGAGCGACGGGCGTCCTCGCCCGTCGGGTGTCGTCCCCTGAAGGGGACTCTCGCACTTCCCGATGTTTTCCCCGCACTTACGTGCGGGGCTTTCTTATGACGTCGCTGCGCGACTGTTAGTTTGGCGTGCAAGTCTCGGCCCGGCTGTGCCCGGCGGTACAATCAAGCGGTACCGCCATGCGCATCACCTCGCGCCGCAAAACGATCGCGTTCTTCCTGACCCTCGGGGTCGGGCTGGCGGCTACCGCTGTCGCCGTAGGCAGCGGCTGGATCATTCTCAACTGGCAGGAAGGCGTTAAAGTCCTTCTCGGATTCATCTTCTTTTGCGCGATTGCCGCGGGCATTATTCTCAACACGATTTTTCTCGTGCGCGAGATTCGGCGCAACGAGCAGCATGACAGTTTCATCAACGCCGTCACGCACGAACTGAAGACGCCGATCGCGTCGATTCGTCTATATCTGGAGACGCTGCAAAGCCGTCCCGTCGATGAGCCGCGTCGCCAGGAATTCTACGGGTTGATGCTGAGTGACACCGACCGCCTGCTGGGCACCGTCGAGCAGGTGTTGAAAGCGGGGCAGGCCGCACAGCGAGGCGCCAAGCATCAGCGTGTGGAACTGGAATTCGACGGGCTGGTGCGCGATTGCATGGAACTGGTGCGCACGCGGCATCACCTGCAGGCCGAGGCGCTTCGTTACGACAACGCCGCGACGAACGGTAATTCTGCGCGCGTCTTCGGAAATGCGGATGAACTGCGCACGGCCGTTTCGAACCTGATCGACAATGCGGTGAAATACTCGGGCAGCAAGGTGGACGTCGACGTGCGCGTGGCGGCGGACCAGAAGAACGTGGTGTTGCAGGTGCAGGACCGGGGCGTGGGAATTCCACCCGAAGAACTCAAGCGCATCTTCAAACGCTTCTACCGCGTGTCGAATCGGACCCTCGCGCACGTGAAGGGAACAGGTCTGGGTTTGTTCATCGTACGTTCGATCGCAAGCAAGCACGGCGGGAAGGTTTTTGCGGAGAGCGCCGGAGAAGGGCAGGGAACGACGCTCACCCTCGAACTGCCGCGCAGCACTAGTCCGGTGGGTGGCGCATGAGCCGCGTGCTGGTGGTCGAGGACGAGGCGCATCTCGCCAAGGGGTTGTCGTACAACCTCGAGGCTGAAGGGCATTCGGTCGAAGTGGTCGGCGACGGTGAAGCGGCGCTCGAGCGCCTGCTCGGGAAGAAAGAGAACTTCGACGCCGTGGTGCTCGACGTCATGTTGCCCGGCAAAGATGGATTCGAGGTCGCGACCCAGCTTCGCGAAGCCAAAAACTTCGTGCCCGTGTTGATGCTCACTGCGCGAGGTCGACCGGAGGACGTGCTGAAGGGCTTCGCCTCGGGCGCGGACGACTACCTGCCCAAGCCCTTCGAACTCGCAATTCTGCTGGCCCGCCTGCAAGGTCTTTTGCGGCGCAGCCAGTGGTTACGTTCGGGATCTGAGGCGAGCGGCCTCGCGGTGGACGGCAATGGCACGAAGACCGCGAAGACTAGTGACGTATTTTCGTTCCGTGGAAAGACAATTGACTTCGGCACGCTTGAGCTCAGTACCAACCGCGGAAAGATTCAACTCACGCTGATGGAGTCGGACCTATTGCGGCATCTGATCCAGAGCAACGGGCAAGTGGTATCGCGGAAATCGATCCTGGAAGAAGTGTGGGGACTGAAAGAAGATACGGACACGCGCGCGATTGACAACTTCGTGGTGCGCCTGCGCAGGTACATCGAAGACGATCCGGCGCGGCCGCGCCATCTGCTGACGGTGCGCGGCATCGGATACCGGTTTCTGGCCGAACCGGAAATGGAGGAAGGCTAGTCTCAGTGGTCGTTGGGAGCTTTGAACCTTCGGTTGCGTTAATCGCGCATAGTAGTTTCCCGGTCGTGTCCCCTTTCCGTGAATCGGCAAAATATTTCACTGGCACGGGAGTGCCATTCTGGTTACCTGGTTACCAATTACGAAAGGCCGCAGACCCGGGTGTTTTCCGCGCAAACTAAAGCAGATGAGGAACTTAGCCTCACCTCGCTGCTCATAACTGCTAAGTAAAATTCCATTGCCCGCCCAACCCTAAGTCTCTTAATATCGAAAGCGAGTAGTGGCCGGACAGTGCCATAGGAGCTGGCAAGGTTCGTGCATCTAATTATAGTGTTGCTCTAAGTAAGGCAAGGGGCTCGATGTCGGCCAAGGCCAGTAACTTTTGCAAGATCTTGCTGTTAGCAGTCATGACGTTGGCTGCGTCGCAGTTCCTCATGGCCGCGAGCGTCAACACGCGGTCACTTACTGGCAAGTCCAAGTCACAAAAAGTGGCAGAATCGGCACGCGCCCGCCGGCGGATGACCCGTCTCGCGCGCAAGCGCTCGGTCACTCCTGCCAGCAAGCGCACGGCGATTCATCGCCGTCGTCACCGCTACTACGAGCGGTTCTATACAAGTTCATTCGCGGAAGACCTCACGGAAGGGGACAACACCGCCGGGGAAGATCCGGTGGTTCGCCAGGCTGCCATCGACGCGCTTGGCAACATGAATGGGACCGTGGTCGCGATCGAGCCGACCAGCGGACGCGTTCTCGCCATGGTGAATCAGAAACTGGCGCTGTCAAGCGGCGCGCAACCGTGTTCCACAATCAAAGTTGCTGTCGCCCTGGCCGCGTTGAGCGAAGGGCTGATCGACAAAGATACGCCCGTGACGCTCGGACGCCGCAGCCGGATGAATCTCACACTCGCGCTGGCGCGCTCGAACAACGCCTACTTCGAGGCACTGGGACGCAAGCTCGGCTTTGAGAAGGTTCGCTACTACGCGAACGAATATGGCCTGGGTGAATTGGCTGGCTACAACATCGACGGCGAACATCTTGGTACGTATCCGGAATCGGAGATCTCCAGCAAGCTGGGCGGAGTCGGGAAAATGTGTTCGTTCGGCGAAGGCATTTCGATGACGCCTCTGCAGCTTGGCGCAATGGTGTCAGCGATCGCCAATGGCGGAACGCTGTACTACGTCCAGCACCCGGACACTCCGGAAGAGATCGCCAATTTCCAGCCGCGCGTAAAGCGCCATCTCGATATCGCTCCGGTCATTCCTGAGATTTCCGACGGCATGGCGGGAGCCGTTCAATACGGTACAGCCCGTAGTGTTCGTTACAACTTCTCGGAAGAACAAGTCCTCGGTAAGACAGGAACGTGTTCGCGCTCGGGGACGCGCTATGGCTGGTTCGCTTCCTATGCGAATACGGACGTGGGGCGGATCGTGACGGTGGTGTTCCTGCAGGGTGGGCGTCCGACGTTCGGGCCGAAGGCCGCGGAAATCGCCGGAAGAATGTATCGAAATCTTTACGACCACAATTTCTTCGCGGCGCGGCCCGTTCCGACCGATACTGCGGGCGTACAAGCCGCTCCGAACTCGCAGTAAGCGTTTTTTACATCTGCGAGACCGACGCAATCCTCCGCAAATCTCTTTTCACTGCCTTACCTGTGTGACCTTACAACAATATTGCTGAAACTCGACAATTCGGTGACATAACCGAGTTGTGAGCAGGCATACCGTTGGCTCCACTGCCTAGGGGAGACGCGCCTCTATCCGCGCCAGTTAAAGATGATTTCACGTTCAGTGGAGGAAGATGTATGCCGATCTCAGCCGATCGCCGACTTATGCTTGCCGCCACGTTTTTTGCGTTGTTGATGCCGACTGTCAGCAGCGCGCAGAAGTATCACCGCACCGATCTCACTACCGATTCATCCTCTGTTTCAGGTGCTCCCAACGTCGATCCACAGTTGCTGAATCCCTGGGGAATGTCGCGAGGAAGTGGCGGACCTTGGTGGATTTCTGACAATGGCGCGGGATTGACCACGGTTTATGACGGAGCGGGAGCTCCGTTCGTTCCGGGTGGGGCCAGTTCGCCGCTGGTCGTGAAAATCGCGACTCCGGATGGAACAGGCACCGCGGCACCGACCGGCACGGCATTCAACTCGACGTCTGGATTTCAGGTGGGTGGAGGAAAGGCCGTCTTCCTGTTTGTGACCGAGGACGGTACGATTTCAGGCTGGAATCCGGCGGCGAACTTCGCGAGCACCATCATCATCAAGAACAATAGCGGAAAGGCTGTCTATAAAGGTTGTGCGATCGCCACGCCCAGCTTCGGACCGCGCTTTTATGCTACGAACTTCCAATCGGGCCGCGTGGAAATGTACAACGCGAATTTCGCCCGGGTAGAACCGGGCAATACCACCGCCTTCACTATTCCAGGGCTCCCGTCCGGCTATGCTCCCTTCAACATTCAGAACGTGGGCGGCAACCTGGTGGTGACGTTCGCGCACCGCGCTCCGGGCAGCCTGGACGAAGATCATGGCGCAGGGCTCGGCTATGCCGGTGTGTTCAGCCCGACCGGAAAGCTGTTGCTAACCCTGCAACACGGACCGTGGTTCAATGCGCCCTGGGGAATTGCCATGGCCCCTGGCGATTTCGGCAAGTTCACGCATCGCCTGCTGATCGGAAATTTCGGCGATGGAACCGTTCATGCTTTCAATACCGCTACTGGAAAGCATGAAGGTGCCATGCTCGACGACACGACTGGGATGACGCTGGTCGTTCACGGGTTGTGGGGATTGAGTTTCGGCGGAGACTCGACCAATGATGGGATGGCAACCTCGCTCTACTTCACAGCCGGACCAAACGATGAAGCCGATGGAGTGCTGGGCACTTTGACGGCTGCTTCCGACCAGCCTGGGAATAGCCAGTAAGTCTTTTGTGCTGGGAAGAAAAAGCCCTCTTCCACTTAGGAGGAGGGCTTTAGTTTTAAGGTCCCGGAGAAAAAACTACGCGGACTTCCGTTCGCGGTCGTTATCCTGGTCCTGCTGGCCCTGACCCGGCTTGCGATCTTTCTGCTGATCAGTCTGGCCTTGGCCTTGCTGATCGCGCTGGCCCTGCTGGCTCTGCTTGTCCTGGTCGCGTTGCGTGGGGTCGTTCGGGTTGGACTGCTGTCCGGTCTTTTCTGTATTCATAGCTCCCCTTTCATTAGTTCAATCGGTAGACCGGGCTCCCGGAGATCATCGCCGGGTGTCTCAGTCCGCCTTGGTCAATCAGGTTTGCTTCGCTCAACAGCAAGTGTCGTTCTTGAGACGGAACCGTCCCAACCGACCGAATTCAAAATAGGGTGCGTGCGAGTCATGGCAAATCCGGCGTTTCGGGTAGAAATGGCGGCGACGTTCCGCAGATGCTCGCGGTTCAATTTTCGCGAGAGTTTTTTCCTGATAAGCTCACTGGCTCCGGCGCCGGTGGGAAAAGCGCTGAGAACGAGAGGCTAGCTAAACTCATGCTTCGAGCAATCGTTGCGGTGCTGCTTGTTCTGTGGCTACTGGGATTCGTTCTGCACATCGCGGGCGGAGTGATTCACCTGCTGGCGGTGATTGCGGTGGTTGTGCTGATCTACGATCTGATCGTGCGCAAGAAGCCTGTCAGCTAACCGAGTTTAGTGGCTTCACTGCATCTTTTTATTGAGTACGGGCGAGAAGTTGATGCCGCGTTTGCGGTTGATGCGGCAAATCACGTCCTCGAGCACTTTGGGCAGGCGGTTCAGGCCCTTGTCGCTGATCACGGTGTTTTTTTCCAGGTAGTCTTCCGCCCCCGCCTCCATGAGCCGCTGCCGGTTTTTCTCGGATAAGCCGCTGAGGGCGACCACCGGGATCTTGGCCGTGTCGCGGTTGTGTTTCAGTCGAGTCAGAACTTCAAGGCCGCTGACTTTCGGCAGCATCAGGTCGAGCAGGATGAGATCAGGCTTTTCTTCTTTGGCGCAGCGCAGCGCTTCTTCCCCGTCTTCCGCACTGATCACTTCATAGCCTGCCTTGACGAGCGTACGTTCGCTGCTCAATCGTAAAAGTTTGCTGTCCTCGACCAGGAGAATTTTCACAGTTCTCGCCGTCCTTCAGCCTGTCTATCGGATTTTTGCAGGAAAGGATTAGCTGGCGGAGCGGGAGTGCGGAATTTCCGTTTACGAGAAAAGGCCCGAAAAAGGACGGCGATCTGTAGCTGGAATTAAAAATCAAATCACCACAGAGTCACGGAGGCACAGAGAGGAAAACCCTGGTTGCTGTTTTTCTCTGTGTCTCTGTGACTCTGTGGTGAAGGGGCTGACCTATCTTTTCCGCTCGTCTCCGGCGATCACGCCGTCTTTGATGAAGATGACGCGGTGAGCGTACTCGGCGATGTCGTGTTCGTGGGTAACCAGAACGATGGTGTTGCCTTCCGACTGGAGTCGATCGAACAGCGCCATAATTTCGTTGCCGGTTTGCGAATCGAGGTTGCCGGTCGGTTCGTCGGCCAGGATGATCGAGGGCTTGTTAACGAGGGCGCGGGCGATAGCGACACGCTGCCGCTGGCCGCCGGAGAGCTCGTTCGGCTTGTGCGTCATGCGCGTTTCCATGCCGACGGCTGCGAGGGCGCCTTCGGCGCGGGCGAGGCGCTCGTCCGCGGGAACACCTGCGTAAATCAGGGGAAGCTCGACGTTGTGCAACGCCGTGGCGCGAGCCAGCAGGTTGAACGTCTGGAAGACGAAGCCGATTTCCTTGTTGCGGATGCGAGCGAGTTCGTCGTCGTCGAGTTCGCTCACCAGCTGGTTGTTAAGCCAGTAGTTCCCCTTACTCGGAGAATCGAGACAGCCGATCAGGTTCATTAGAGTCGACTTGCCGGAACCCGAAGGTCCCATGATGGCGACGTATTCGCTGCGCTGAATGCGCAGGTTGACGCCGCGCAGCGCATGCACCTGCTGCTCCGAGCCCATGTCGTACGTCTTCCACAAGTCCTCGGTAGCAATCATGCATTGCTGCGGAGGAGCCAACACTGCGGGCTGGGAAAAATTCACTACTTCAGCAGTTGCCATCTTCTTCTCCTGGTCCTGTGGGGACACTTACTTTCTCCATCCGGACGGCTCCCCATTGGACGAGCCACCCAAACCTTTGTTAGTTGTCGAGTTCAGATGACTCAACTCTACTCATTCTCTTCTTTCTTCGCAGCCGAGTTGTCGATTTTTATGCTCGCACCCGGCTTCATCGTGCGCAAAACCTTGTAGCTTCCGGTAACGATCTCGTCACCTTCCTTCAGTCCGCTCAGGACCTCGATATCTGTGGTGCCCGTGATGCCGGTTTGCACGGGAACGAACTGTGCTTTCTTATTCCGAATCACAAACACGCCTTGTGTTTCATCGTCCTTGTTTGCTTTGGACGCGCCACTCTGGGGAGCCGCTGCCTGGACAGAACTTTTTTCATCGGCGGCCGATAACAGGTCGGTTTCGCGGCGGACGGTTAATGCCTGGATCGGGATGGAGACCACATTACTGCGGGTCGCAGTCGTGATCTTTGCTGTAGTCGACAAGCCAGGGCGGAGGTCTTCGGGAGGATCCTGCAAGGTGACCACGACTTTGAAGTCTTTGGCTTCCTGGCTCGCCGACGCAGACTGAGAAGTTGCGACGCCAGTAGAACGGACGATCGCGTTGTTGCCGATCTCAGTGACGACCGCACGGAAAACCTTCTTCGGGATCGCATCAATGGAAACTTCGGCGGGCTGGCCGAGTTGCACGTTGACAATGTCGTTTTCGTCGACCTTCACTTCCGCAGTGATGATTGACATGTCGGCCAGGGTCATCAGTGTGCTGCCGGGCGCGTTCTGAATGCCGATGACTACGGTCTCGCCTTCGCGGACGGGAAGGTTCGTGATCACGCCGGCGTAAGGCGCGGCGTAGACCGTCTTCTGCAGGACGTCGGAGGCGCGGGTCAGGGTGGCGTCAGTCTGCGAGATGTGGCGCTGAGCAGAATCGAGTTGCGCTTTGGCTTGCGCGACGCGGGCTTGCGCTTGTGCCACGCCAGCCTCGGCCGTTTGCCAAGTAGCCTTTCGAGTGTCGTAATCGGCCTTCGAGATGACTCCTGCTTTGAAAAGGCCCTCCGCGCGATCCCAGTCAAGACGGGCGCGCTCAAAGTCAGCCTTCGCACGCTCGAGGTCCGCCTTCGCGGTGTTCAGGTTGGCGTCGGCGGCGACGGCATCGGTGCGCGAGGCTTCGAGCGACGCCTTGGTGGCGGCGACATCCGCGGTCGACTGCACGTTTTCGAGCTGTGCCAGCAATTGGCCCTTCCTGACCCGATCACCTTCATGGACATAAAGGTGAGTGATCTTCCCAAACGCATTGGCCCCAATGTTGACGTAAGTCTTCGGCTTGATCTCACCCGAGGCGGTCACGACGGAGGAAAGATTCTCGCGCTGTGCCTTGCCCGTCTGGACCGTGACTACGCCCTTGTTGGCCTGATGGATCCCTATGCCGACCAGGATCAGGACGAGAAGCAGTCCGCCCACGCCGATCAACACTTTTTTCCAGGTCTTCATGCGTCCTCGTTCGCTCTGAAACCCCGCTCACTTCAGCAAGTTACCCCGAGGTGAGCCGCTACCTTTTGCGTCCAAAAGGCCGAACTGGTCGCACGCTTCTGAAGATACGGTCGGCGGCTTGCGAAAGTTCCACCCGCGCCTTGGGAGTCAGAAGTCACTCCGGACAGACAGCCGGGCATCCTTGAGGAGGTAAACTCTGCATTATAAAACGGTTCGCAGGGCCTTCGTGCCAGGAAAGAAGCTTACAAATATTCTTACAAGCGAGGCAACCCGGCGGTCGAGCCGAGGATTCACAATACACTCTAGGGGCGAGACTTAGCCTTGCTTTGAGCCCCTGAAGGCCGTACAATCCGGTTACCAGTGTGCCATTAGGAGTGCCCCCGTCATGTTCCTGGTAGGTGTTCGCCGTCACGTTCTGGCCCTCTCGATTGCTAGCGCTGTGTGCCTTTTTGGGCATTCCTACCTGTTGGGACAAGATTCGAAAGCAAAGACCGATGATCAGGCAACTGCGGACTCCACCCAGGAGAAGCCTAAGCCGTCGAAGGATCAGGTCGATCCGCTGAAGCGTCCGCTCGGGGACAAAGAGCGCAAGGCTAACGAGAAGCGTTTCAAGCAGGAAGTTTCGGGCTCCTACAAGAAGTGGCTTGACGAAGACGTGCGCTGGATTATTACCGACGAAGAGCGCTCGGCGTTCAAGCAGCTCTCGAACGACGAGGAACGCGACCAGTTCATTGAAGCGTTCTGGCAACGCCGCGATCCCACGCCCGACACGATCGAAAACGAATTCAAGGAAGAGCACTACCGGCGCATCGCCTACGCGAACGAGCATTTCCCAGCGGGCATTCCGGGATGGAAGACCGACCGGGGCCGCATGTACATCATGTACGGGCCGGCTGACGAAATCGAGTCTCATCCTTCCGGCGGAACCTACGATCGTCCGATGGAAGAAGGCGGAGGCACGACCTCGACCTATCCGTTTGAAGACTGGCGCTACCGCTACATCGAGGGAGTCGGGCAGGAAATCATCATTGAGTTCGTCGACACTTGCATGTGCGGCGACTACCACATGACGCTCGACCGCTCCGAGAAAGATGCGTTGCTCTACACGCCCAACGCCGGATTGACGCTCTACGAGCAGATGGGCATGTCGAACAAGACGGCGCGCTTCCAGGGCGGCGGCCTTGAGCGTTTGGGGCAGGGGCCATTCAATCAGGATCTGCAGACCAAGCAGTTCGATCGACTGGAGCAGTTTGCCAAGCTAAACAAGCCGCCGGCGGTGAAGTTCAAGGACCTTGAGGAAATCGTTTCGCACAAGATCACGGTCAACCTGATGCCGTTCGACGTGCGCGCAGACTTTGTCAAAGTCACCAGCGATACGGTTCTGACGCCGATCACGATCCAGGTAAAGAATCGCGATATTACTTTCCAGAATAAGGACGGCGTGCAGCGCGGTACTGTGAATATCTTTGGTCGCGTGGCGACGTTGAGCGGACGGATCGCGCAGACGTTCGAAGATACCGTCCAGGTGGATGTACCGGCGGAGTTGCTTTCGAAGGCCGCCGAGAACTCGCAGGTGTACTGGAAAGCGCTGCCGCTAAAGCCGGGACACTATCGGTTGGACGTGGTTGTGAAGGACGTGAACGGTGATCGGGTAGGGAACTGGAGCAAGAGCCTGTTGGTTCCCGACTTCGGCGAGGAGCATCTGACGAACTCTTCGCTGATCGTTGCCGACCAGATGTATCCGGTGGCGACCAAGGATATCGGGACCGGCAATTTCGTGATCGGCACTATGAAGGTCCGCCCGCGGGTGCCGCCCGCCGACGGCAAGCCGATCGCCTTCAAGCGAACGCAGAAAACTGAATTTCTGGATGCAGGTTTACAACTTAAGCGTGGACGAGAAAACGCACAAGCCTTCCGCCACGTTTGAGTACGACGTCGTGAACACGGCCACGAACAAGAATGTGGTGCACACAACGGAATCGACCGAACAGATGGGCAATATCGGCGACCAAGTGACTCTGCAGAAGACACTGTCCGCCGGAAATTTGCAGCCCGGTTTGTATCGTCTCGAGATCAAGGTCAACGACAACATCTCCAAGCAGACGGTCGGTCCCACGGCAACGTTTTCCGTGGAATGACGTCTCGCTTGACCCCTGAGGTGGCGGAGTGATGCTGCGAACTTTCAAATGCTTCGTAGTTCTTCTCGGCCTGGCGCTCCCCGCGCTGGCGGTCGATGGTCCGGGGTCGATCTCCGGCTACGTACGCAGTTCCGCCGGTGTTCCACAGATGGGCGCGGTTGTCGAAGTATTGAGTGCGGCGGCTCATGACCTGAAAGTGTTCACCGACGATCGCGGCTTCTACTCCATCAGTGACCTGGTTCCCGGCACCTACACTCTGAAAGTGACAGCTCCTTCCTTCCTGCCTGCGCTGCGCGATCGGATCGGCTTGCATGCGGGCTCATCGATGGTGGTGAACGTAACCCTGAGCACGCTGTTCGAAGCGATTCAGCTTGGGCCGCTGCGCGGACCAGCGGATGACGATGACTGGAAATGGACGTTGCGCTCGGCGGCGAATCGCCCGGTGTTGCGAGTGCTGGAAGATGGATCCGCCGTCACAACGTCGGCTGTGAAAGAGAAGGGTGAAGGCGAGGATCACGACCTGAAAGCCAGCCTGTCGTTCCTGGCGGGCTCTCCGTCGGAGGGCTACGGCACTGTTTCCGATATGAGCACGGGCTTTTCGCTTGAGCACAAGATCTTGTCGGACGATGCGGTACGACTGGAAGGCAACGTTGGGTACGGGCAGGGAGCCGGTGCAGCGATTCTGCGAACCTCCTATACCCATCACACCGACAGCGGTTCTGCGCCGACGGTCGCGTTGACTGTGCGTCGCCTGGCGCCGCCGGTGGGAAGCTTCCGCCAGCAGGGATTGCAGGCCTTCGGATTGACTACGACGGACGAGATGCAGGTGGGCAACGTTCTCGAGTTGAAGTTCGGGAGCGAACTGCAGACGGTTCAGTTCATGGGACGGTTCACGGCTTTCCGTCCGTTTGGGACGGCGGACCTGCATGTTTCGCCGAACACGGTGCTGGAGTACCGGTTTGCGAGCTCGCGTCCTTCAGACGCGATGACGAAAGACGGCGATACCGAGACTTCGCTGCTGAGCGACTCCGGTCCGCGCGTGAGCATGGCCAGCTTTTCGCCGGCGCTGGAACGAGCCCGGCACCAGGAAGTGTCTCTTTCGCATCGCATCGGCAAGAACAACATGCAGGTGGCGTACTACTCCGACCGCGTAACGAACACGGTCCTGACGGGCGTCGGCATGGCGACCGCTGACGGCGGCGAACTGCTGCCCGATGTCGACTCTGGCACATTCTCGTACCAGGGAACGAATCTCGACACCAGTGGGATGCGAGTCGTGCTGCAGCGGAAACTGAGTTCGGACCTGACAGCGACGCTGGACTACGCTTATGGCGGAGTGATTGATCTGACGCAGCCGGATATCGAACTGAGAGAGGCCCGCCAGTCGATGACGACGGCGCGACGGCACGCGGTCACCGCGAAGTTCAACGGCAAGTTGCCGGGATGCCGCACGCACTGGACGACGTCCTATGGTTGGGTCAGTGGGCACGGCCTGACGCAGGTGGATATGTTCAACGCATCAGCGGGCCAGTCGGATCCTTACCTCAACGTATTCCTGCGGCAGCCTCTGCCGGGGTTCAGCTTCCTGCCCGTGCACATGGAAGCGATGCTCGATCTGCGCAACCTGATGGCGCAGGGCTACGTCCCGGTGATGGGAACGGACGGCCGCACGGTTTATCTGGTGCAGTCCGCGCGTTCCGTGCGGGGCGGCGTCGCGTTCACGTTCTAGTTTTATACTGACAAAATCCTGACATGCAGCAAACTCCTTGCGCGTATACTTCCGCGTCAGTGGGGCGCTGCTTCTTCTCGCGATCATGTGGGGATCGCGCAACTCATCCATTCGGGAGACAACAGATGAAATTCATTGTGCTGGCGGTATTGCTGTGTGCGGTTTTGGTGGCGGCGTCACCGGCGCCGGTCGACAACGTGTTTACGCCTGACAAAATTCCCTATGGCCCGGTGCCGGCTTTTGTTCCCCCGGGCGCGCAACTCGCCGTGCTGGAAGGCGACCCGACGGCGTCGTCCGGAGACTTCACCATCCGGATCAAGATGCCGGACGGCTACCGCATCCCGCCGCATTGGCATCCGAAGCGCGAGAACGTGACGGTGATTTCCGGCACATTCAAGGTTGGAATGGGCGACACGTTTGACGAGGCAAAGATGGGAAGCTTCGGTGCGGGCAGCTTCGCGTACATGGATCCGAGCATGCATCACTACGCGATGGCGAGTGGAGAGACGGTTGTGCAGGTGCACGGTATGTCGCCGCTGGCGTTCAACTACGTGAATCCTGCTGATGATCCGAGCAAGAAGAAGTAAATCAGCCGCTAGTCGCCAGTCGCTAGTCGTCAGCCAGACACCCGTTGGCAGGCAGCGACCCGATGTCGATGCCTTCTGTCCGGCCAGGACGGTCAGGACAAAGAGCCGCCAATAACCGTCAGATGCTGGGCAGGAATCTGCGAGTGGGGGGAACTCTTGCTGGAGACTAGCGACTAGAGACTGACGACTGGTTCAAGCTACGAACTTACGCCACCACGGCTTTTTGATAGCGGCGGCCTGTTTCTTCGGCGGGGCCGGAGACGCGATCATCGTGGCTGCAGGCTTGAGGCTGGTTGCAGCTTCGCTAGTCTTATACTTCGTGAAGCGAGCGATCAGAAGTTTTCCCGGGTTCGACGACGGCAGCACTATTACGGAGGGCCCGGCGGCGTGCAGGGCGGCATCGACGGGAGTGTTGTGCTGGATTTCGGCGGCACCACGGCGCAGTCGGCTGACCACTGCCTCTGCCGTATCGTCATCGAAAGCGATCCAGCGAACCATCGGAGAACTCCTGGAAATAGCCGCTTGAGGAGGCTGGGAGCGGCCTGAAGTGGGACCATTGTAGCAGCGAATCATCCGCCGAGGGAGTGGTTTCGATATTGACTCTCACGGGCCGATTTGTTTAGCTTGATCCGCTCCATTGAAAAGCTATCGGCGACCCAGTGACGGGTACCCGAATACTCGATGCCCTACTACAGCAGGCAGGCGCGCTTGCATCGATACTCCGAAGAGAAAATCTGTGCACATAGGGAATTGCCAGCCGGGGAGCGGTTGCCCAGGCTCCGCCATGACCGCGCTGCCCGCCTTCAACCCAAAGATTTCAGGATAGTTAACGAATGAATCGGTTCGCCAGGGAGACCTTCAAAATGAAATTCCGGATAACTGTGGCGTTCGTGATTGTGGCCGTGGCTTCGCTGGCGGCCCAGACGTTTCGCGGAACGATACTCGGTACGGTGACTGATCCGTCGGGGGCGGTGGTGGCCGGAGCACAGGTGAAGGTGCGGAACGCGAGCACCGGCCTGGAGCGAGCGACGGTAGCGGGTTCCGATGGAAGCTACAGCCGTACCGGAATTACCGATCGGGACCTACGACGTGACCGTGACCCAGGGTGGATTTCAGACGTTCGTCGCGAAGGGAGTGACGGTCGATGTTGCCACTGAACGACGGGTCGATGCCGCGCTGAAAGCCGGGCGAGGTTTCGACTCGGGTGGAAGTTCGGCCGATCAGTTGCCGATCGTGGAGACGACGACCAACGACCTGGGCGGAGTGCTGACCAGCGAGAACGTCGAGAACCTGCCGGTGAATGGACGGGATTACACGAAACTGATGTATCTCGAATCCCGGCGTCGCGGGATCGCCCGATCAGATCTCGGACTCTCCTGGATCGTTCGGAAGTTTTCGATGAACGGTGCGCGGGGCGCTCGAACAATTATCTGCTCGATGGCACCGACATGAACGATGGTTATCGAAACGATCCGGCGATCAACAGGCGGGCGTCTTCGGCAGATCCAGTCGACGATCTTGCCGATCGATGCGGTCGCCGAGTTACACGTGCTTGTCGAACGTTCGAAGCAGAGTACGGCCGCAACAGCGGAGCCGTCGTCAATATCGTGACGAAGAGTGGCACGAACAAGCTGGCACGGAACGTCTGCTCGAATATTTCCGCAACGATGCACTGGAGCGCGGAACTATTTCAACTAGCGTCGGATCCAAAGGCGCTCCTTTCATAATAATCAGTTCGGCGGCTCCTTCGGCGGACCGATCGTGAAGGACTAAGACGTTCTTCTACTTGAACTACGAAGGACAACGAGAGAGGTGGGCACAGTGAACGAGTGGCGTGCGTGCCGAGAAGGCACTGGAGCCAGGCGGTCGCTGAGTCCAAGGAGGCACGCAATCCAGTTATCGCGGCGTTGCTGGCGAGTAGAATCCGTGGCCAACTCCGAACATTCCGGGCGCAGCATTCGATGAGACTGGTTGCCCCGATGGACCGAATGTGCGCTGGTTACTCCGTCGTTCAACAATCTCGACAGCTTCATCGCGTAAGATCGATCACAATTTCAACGCCAGCAATATTGCCTGACTGGCCGCTATTTCTTTGGTGACAGCGACTACAGTCGTTCCCGTTGGCTCTTACGGCCGCCGGAGGCCACTTCCGGGCTTCAACACAGTTCACACCTACCCGCGTGCAGCTGGTGTCGCTGTCGTAGGTGCCACGATCGGCAACATCACAAGTGAATGAGCTCCGCTACGGCTGGAACCGGTTTGCAGAAGGTTTCTTCGCGGAGGATCAGAAGTTTCCATCCTAGCTCGATCGGCTTGTGCGCGGCCAGTTCTCAGGCAGATTGCGCAGGGACGGACCGACGATTCAGGGTTGCCGATCATCCTACGTCGTGCGAACGGCGAGTTTCTTCGCACAGATCGGGTGCAACGATCAGGCGTCCCGCGTCATCGGGTAGACAGCAACAATCAGCTTATCGACAACTTTGGTGGAAAGTCGGCAAGCATGACTTCAAGGCTGGGGTCGAATTCCGCAGAACTACGGTTCAGCAGTACTTCAATAAGTATTTTCGTGGACGCTTGCGATTCGCTAGTCGTGTCAGATTTTCTCGCCGGCAACCTTGCAAACGGCTTCAATACTCAGGAGACTCGAACGCCGGCACACGTTCGGAGAATAGGCTCGGTTTCTATTTCCAGGATAGCTTCCGTTTGATCGCCGCGTCTGACGGTGAACTACGGCCTGCGCTGGGACTACTTCGGGGTCATCAAGCGAAAAGAACAACCTGTTTGCGAATTTCCTGGTGAGCAGTTTTGATCCTGTCAGCGACACGGTTCGGGCACGCTGGCGCAGGTAGGATCGTCCGGACTGAACAGCCTCTACGAACCGGACCACAAGGATTTTTCGCCGCGCGTTAGCGTTGCTTGGGACGTGACGGGTAAAGGCAGGACGGTGATTCGCGCAGGCTACGGGCTCTTCTACGATGCTTTCTCGCAGGATTTCTTCTGGGCCATCTCCCCTATCCCGCGTTTTACGCGCCTGGCCCGGCTTATCGGAACTTCGGGCCCAGTCACCGATCATCGGGCCGTGGTTGGAGTCTCGTCTCTAACTCCTGGACAGCCTGTCTACACGCCTTCCGGATTGCCACTCCTTCAGGAATGCGAATTTTTGCGTGTCGATCGCCACATCAAGACGCCCTACATGGAGAACTACAACATCAATATCCAGCAGCAGACTCAGGCAGCAAGCCGTGCTGCAACTGGGATACGTCGGATCGCAGGGACATCGGCTGTTCCGGTTCTACGATATCAATCAGCCGAGCGCAAGCACCGATCACGGCAGCCGATCTGGCCTGAACGTGCATCGCTACCTGCGCGACCGATGGTGCCATCCAGGATTTCGGTGTGCCACGACACTTTGGCGATGCCGGTGTCGGAGCTTTCTACATTATCCAGGAAAAGACGACCGGCAAGTCGAACTATAACTCGCTTCAGGGCAGCTTCCGCGTGAATGGGCTGGAACGGAATCACCTCGGCAGTGAACTACGTGTGGTCGAAGTCGCTCGACAATTCGAGCGATGGCGAGGACTTCGAGTCCGAATGCGGCTCAGCCGCAGGACAGCAATAACCCGCAACTGGAATATGGACCCTCGAACTTCGACATCGCCGCACCGGTTCACCTGGGTACTTCGGCTACGAAGTTCCCCAAGATGGGTGGAGGCATGCAAAAGCTGAAAAACGGGTGGGGATTCGACAGCACCTTCACTGCAAAGCGGGCAGCCTTTCACGTTCAACTTCAACTGTGAAGATGACTACAGCGGAGGCGGCGACGGCTTTGATCGGCCGGATGTGGTTGGACCGATCGTGTATCACAAGCAGGATCCGCGAAACTTCATGGATCTGAATCCTTTGCGATGCCCTGCTCTTTCGACCTGCGCGCCCGATGGATTTGCGGATTCCTGTGTTCCGGGAACCAGACACTATGGAAATCTGGGACGCAACTCACTCGTGGGACCTACCGTACAAGCAATGGGACCTGGCGATCTACAAAAACACGGCTATTACGGAGACGAGTGAGCCTTCAGCTGCGTGCGGAATTTTTCAACATTCTCAATCATCCGAACTTTTCAAGCCCACTGTTACCGGCGTTTATCGCGGACCCTGCGTCAAACATAAACCAGCTAAGCGGTTGTGGCTGTGGCTTTGTGCCCAAGGGGAACCGCCAGGTGGGCAACGGCCAGTACCAGATCACGGCGACCGGCGACGTAGGTATCGGCAATCCCTTCTTGGCGGCGGTGGTCCGCGCGGGATCCAGTTGGCCGCGCACATTACCTTCTAGCCAAGTCGGAATTTGCCACCTTGGCTCCTTCCGTTGCCGACGGGAGGAGCCTATTGCGGTTCTGCCTCACTTCCTGGGAAGTGCCCCCAGCCGTCGTAAACCTTCCGTCACCTTGGTCACCATTCTCGTCGATGCTACGCTTTGCGCCGTAGTGGTCCGCAAAATCACTGTTTTTCAGAGAGAAATGATGATGCAGCGCCGCATCCTGACTGGGCTTATCGCCCTTTTCGTTCTGGCTTGTGCTGCTTTTGCCAAGGATAAGTCCTCTAAAACCAAGCTCGTTACTGGAACCATGCCGGTGACCGCCAGTTCCGCCAAGGGGCGCGAGCTTTATCAGAAGGGCATGGAGGACTACGAGAATCTTTATCTTGAGCGCTGCAACGAAGACTGGCGCGCTGCCGTGAAGGAAGATCCGTCGATCGCTGTGGCGTGGGCATGGATCGCGTTCAACGGTCGCAATCCGGTGGAGGTCAGTTCGGCCCGGGAGAAGGCCAAGGCGCTGCTGCCGCAGGTAACGCCCGGCGAAAAGTTAATGATCCAGTGGGTTGTGAACGTGCAGGAAGGGAACTTCATTGCTGGCATTTCAGCGATGAACGATATGCTCGCCATGTTCCCCAAAGACAAGCACCTGCTTTATCTGGCTGGCAACTGGCTGATGGGAGAGAACGGGAACGATCAGGCTCTGAAGCTTCTGGATCGCGCGCTGGCGATTGACAAAAACTATCCTGCAGCGATCAACGACGCGGCGTACGTCTATGCGCGTGACCGCCAGTTCGCGAAAGCGTTTGCGATGATGGATCGCTACGTCACCGTGCTGCCCAAGGAGCCGAATCCGCACGACTCGTATGGCGAACTGCTCCGCATGGCTGGGCACTTCGACGAAGCGCTGTTGCACTATCGTATGGCGCTGAAGGTCGATCCGAAATTCGCATCGTCCCAGGTGGGGATCGCCGATACCTACGCGCTGATGGGAAATCAGACGCAGGCACGCATTGAGTATCAGAAAGCCATCGTGCAGGCGAATAACGACGCGGACCGCATCGACTACATGATGCAGAATGCTACCAGCTGGGTACGCGAAGCAAAGCCGGCCGAAGCTGACCGCGCCTTCGCTGAAACCGCGGAACAGGCGCACATTCTCGGACTTGACTTGCAGGAATCGTGGGCGCATCAGCGCATGGCGGAATATCAGTCAGACGATGCCGCGGCGCTCAAACATCTGGAAGCGGCCGAGGATGCGTTAAGCCATCGGCAGGAGATCTCGCAGATCGACCGCGATGAAGAGTTGTCGCGCATTCTGCGGTATCGAACGGTGCGCGCCGCGCACGCGGGCAACCAGGAACTGGCGCAGAAGTCCTTGCACACGCTGGAAGGCATGGCCGCGAGCAGCCGCAATCTCGTGATCCAGAGTTCGTATCACGGAGCCGCGGGAGCGTTACTAGCCTCGCAGGAAAAGTGGCAGGATGCGATCGCGCACCTGGAAGAAGATGAGAACGATCCGTCGTCCATGCAGTTGTTGTCGCGGGCGTACTACGAATCCGGGGCGAGCGCAAAGATGCATGAGGTGGAGGAGCGTCTGCGCGGCACGAATGTCCCTACGATTGAGCAGGCGGTGGTGGTTCCTGGAGTGCGGCTGCAAAAACCGTCTACGATGTAGTTCTTGATTGTCAGCTGAATTGAATCAGTGCACGAAGGCGTCCCGCGAGGGCGCCTTTTGTGTCCAAGGCGTCTGTGAAAATCTCTGCGACACAAACGTCCGCGCTCATGATAGGCTCTCACTCCCATGCACGACCCCAAGGCCGATAAGCGTACCCGTTCCCGCATCTCGGTGAACGTTCCGGCGACCGTAAGAAGCAAGGATACGAATGCCGAGCTTACGGCCGTTACGCGAGACCTCAGCATGGGCGGCGTGTTCCTGTACACCGATCGGCGCATCACCGAAGGCAGCAAGCTGGAAATCGTGCTGATCCTGCCAGCAGAACTGGGCTTGGGGGAAAAGCAGTGGGCGTGCTGCCAGGCGCGGGTGGTGCGAGTGGAGGAGGGCGAGCAGTTCGGAGTTGCCGCCACGATCGATCGTCTGGACATGCTGCCGGAGATTCCGACCTGATCCGCGCGGACCTCCCTTCATAAAGTCTTGAATCAGAAGTCGACGGGCAGTCGCCATTCTCGAAACATCCGATACGTGTCATTGCACCATTTATGGTGCACATGTTCGAGCGAAAACGTCCATTTTTACTGGTTTTTCCAAGGTTCTCGTTTGGAGATAAAGAAGCGGGCTCTTCCTCTTGCCCTTTCGAGTAGCTCGGTTCGCAGGAATTCGTTTGTCAATGCCTCGCGGCTGGTGCAATAATGGCGCGCTCTTTTGCGGCGCTCTGGCCGCGTTCAGAAATCGGACCCCAGGCAGGTTCAGCATGTGGATCGAAAAGCTGGTTGGCGGTGTGGTGCGCATTCTCACTCCGATCGGGCCACGATACATTCGCCTCACCCTCTCGCAGCGCGCGTATTTTCTGTGGATTTTTCGTCACTTCGACAAACTGCCGCAGAAGGTTCTGAGTGAAAGGCAACAGCGCTTTGTCGACCAGTTGTGTGTCGAGCACCGGTTCATCTCGCTGCCCTCCACCATGGATGAAGCGCCAGTGATCGGAACGCTGGAGCGGTTGCCGCTCGTTCAACTCGAAGATGTTCCATCCAAGCGGCCAGTGGGAAGCGTGCCCGACGCAGCTGCGCCGTTGGCAGATCTTCAGCAGAGACCATAAGCCGCAGCGACCGTTCGGTTGCGGCTTTTCGGCGCGCTAGGTTACTATAAATGTTTGCTTGCAGCGCAGCGTCCCTGCCAGAGGCGCGTTGTTCTCGCTGACACGATTCGTCGTCTCGAATCGGAGCCGCAGGCAAATCCGCGAACTGCGGGCGCGTAGCTCAATTGGCAGAGCAACTGACTCTTAATCAGTAGGTTGTAGGTTCGATTCCTACCGCGCTCACCAGCTTTTCAATAGGTTGGATAGTCTTACGTGGCGTTGCCGTGCCGCTAAACGCGCTTTCCGTCTGCTTCTGACATGTCTGCCGTGAACCCTTCACCGTATTGGATCGTCGTTCTCACGTCGGCATGGCAAATTAGTTTTTGCTGCACGCCTACGGAGGCTGCGGAAAAAGCCCCTGAAGACAGAGAAGGCGCACCTCAGGCGCTAAAGCGCGGACCCATTTTCAACGATTTAATGGCACAACTGAAGTTGTGCCCTTCCCAAGACCTGCCCAAAGTAGAGTTTTTCCGCAGCCTCTACGGAAGTACCGACCGAAAACTAACCAACTCCGGATTGAGTTTCTTGCCTTCAGGCCCGCTGAACTACCTTTGTCCCGCTTGATGCCGAATTGAGTCTGTTACCGGGCAGGTGCTGACTGGCACATGATCGGCGATAGCGGCTCACGCCGTCTTCTTTGCCTTCCGCCACTTCGCCCAGCGAGCTTTCTGCGCAGCGCGAATCCGGCCAATTGCGGCGGCGGACATCTTGCGCCGTTTTTTGTAAGCGATCGAAACGACCTTCTGACCCTTGGCTTTGGCCCACCGGGCACGTTGCGCCGCTGCAATCCTTGCACGACCAGCGGGGGAGATTTTTCCTCTGCGAGTGCGACTTGTTCCTGTGAGGGCAGAGACTGCATTGCTGATTTGTTCGAGTCGAGATGAGAGACGACTGCGTTCCTGATCGAGTTGCCTGAGTGCTGAGATGAGATTGGTCATGGAAGCTAATTCTACCGGATATTTCAGTTTTGTCGTTCCAGGCCCTGGGTTCGCGGTCTCCGCTTGGCGTTTCGTCCCCTAACGCGCATTTCCTTTCGTGCGCTCATAAGTGAAGGTAGTCGGGCGTCAATGACGGTCGGCAGATTGTCAAAGGCAACGTCGCGCACATCAAGACGATAAGGAACACGGCCAATGTGCGAACGCTGAACTCCACGCAGTTGCACGATTGTCATGTCCGCTTCGAGCGAATCATGAAACTTCAGGAAGATGTAGCTCGAATTCGAAAGGAAAGCATCCTGGGAGGAAAGAAACAGCTCTTGTCCGGGTGACAAGGGTTTTTGGCCGCTTCGGTCAAGACTGTCCCGCTTGTCTGAATGAGCGGGATCGTGCGATGGAAAGATCTCACCGCAACCTGCAAGGGGTCTCACACCTTGACGATAGCCGGCAAAAGAGCCCGGCTTGGGGGAAGTCGTTTTCTTTCTCGGAGTTTCGCCTCGATGGCGTCGGCTGCTGTGAGCTTCCGATCCCGATGTGGCTCGGTACGCGGGGCGCCCGAATGCAGTTCACAGACTTCCCGGATTGCCGCACCACAAGTGGGACAAGGTACGGATAATGTCTGGCTTGGAGTGAGTTCTCTGATTTTCACAGCCATATATTGCAACGCTCCAACGCCCTAAAGCTGTTCAATATTGCTCAATCAAAAGACATTAGCTGAGCTGAAGAGAGGGGGTGAGGTAGCCACCGATTTTTCGTCAATTGTGAGCAAAATGGAACATCTTGCGCCGCCAAAGTTTGACAAGATTTTAGAGAGTGTAGATGTGTGCGAGGAAGCCATTGATGGCACCACCCCCGTTGGCCAAGAAGAAACGTGAGTTCGAACCCAAGAGATTCCTTGCCACCATCGGCGAGGGCAGGAGGGTAGTTGCGCACTCCAGAAAGCAAACAGTCTTTGCGCAGGGCGATGTAGCGGATGCAATCTTCTACATTCAGGAAGGTAAAGTCAGCCTCACGGTTGTTTCGAAGATCGGCAAAGAGGCCACTCTGGGCATTTTGAATAAGGGCGATTTCTTCGGAGAAGGCGCCCTGGCAGGACAGGCGTTGCGCATGGGATCTGCAACCGCCTTGACGGACTGCGAGCTCCTGCGCATTGACAAGAAGGCAATGATGCTGGCGCTGCACCGGGAGCATACCTTCTCGGATCTCTTCGTCGCCTATCTGCTCGCGCGGAACATTCGATACGAAGAGGATCTGGTTGATCAACTCTTCAATTCCAGCGAAAAGAGACTGGCTCGCCTTCTGCTCCTGCTCGCTCATTTCGGCAAGGAAGGCGCGCCTGAAATTGTAATTCCCAAGATCAGTCAGGAAACCCTGGCAGAGATGATCGGCACGACGCGATCGCGGGTGAGTTTCTTCATGAACCGGTTCAGAAAGTTAGGCTTCCTCGACTATGGCGAGAGCGGCTTGCAAGTGCACAGTTCGCTGCTGAATGTCGTTCTTCACGACTAGGCTCAGCATCAACTCGAATTCCAACACTTACAGATGACAGATAGAGGCCGCGCTGATCAGGCTTCCGCTGGATCTAGCCCGAGGGACGACATTTTCGTCGCCACCAGCACCTCCAACAGCGTTGCGGTGGTGCGAACGCTTCCAGAGATGGTGATGAGTGCTTCAGAGACGACGGGATGTGTTTCTGCCAGCGAGTCAAGCCTGTCACTTACGCTGTGGAGTTGCCGAGCTTCGTGCAGGATCGGATTGGAAGGCATGGCGACACGGCTTTCTTGGTAAGCCTAAGGAGAGAGAACTTCAGATGGGCTGACTTAGTTCAGAGAACCTGAAAGAGGAGAGGGTCGTACCACCTCGTGCCCATCATAGCACGCGAGTGATTCTCCCGGGGATGGCATTTGACTGCCTTGCGGGCTCGTCGGCCCTACAGATTGAGTTAGCCTCTTCAAACGTTTTCTGAGTTTGTCGATATGCGGACTTGGTTTTGAGTCGCCGCGGGGTTCCGGGACACGGCCCTGAAGACTATCAATTCTCCCGATGCGTGCTACGAATAGGCGTCGACGCATGCAAGTGCAGGGCCCCGTCCGCAATCGCCGGTGACAGCAAGTCGAGTGATTGCAGGATTAGGAACCGTGGCTCGCACGATGGTTCCATGGTTGTCCGATTCGATTTCAAGCTGGCCGTTGAATTCGCGCAGGCGTTCGCGCATTCCGGCGAGACCGACGCCGGGTTGTGCGCCTCCGCGAAGCCGGGCCAATTGCTCAGCCGGTATGCCGCGCCCGAAGTCCCGTATTTCCAGGACTACACGTTCGGGCTGGTTCAGAAAGCGAACCTCCACTTGGGAAGCCCCGGAGTGGCGATGCACGTTGGTCAAACTCTCCTGCAGCACGCGGAAAAGCGCAATTTCGACTTCCATCGGCAGTCGCTCGCGGTCGTTTGAAGGATTCAGGCATACGCGAATTCCGCTCCGCTTAGCGAAGCCGTCCACATACCACTCGGCGGCGCAGGCGAAGCCCACTTCATCCAGCAAGGGCGGATGCAACAGGTATGACATGGTACGAATTTCCTCGATCGCCTGATCGGCTAATCTCGTGACCTCGGAGGAAAGTGCGAGGGTAGATGGGTCCTGCTTGCACTTCTCCTGAAGGAACGAAACGCTTAATTTAAGCGCCGCCAATGTTTGACCAGTACTGTCGTGCAGGTCACGAGCCAACTTGCGTCGTTCCTCATCCTGCACCTTGAAAAGCCGCTGGGACAGTTTCTGCAGTTGGGCGGTGCGCTCCGAGATCACTGATTCAAGGTGGACAACAGAGTGTGCCAATTCTTTGGAATGGTTTGTAAACGTCCACATAGGCCCTCCTGGAATTTCCGGGGAACGAACAACTCTGCTTCTGTTCGGAGTTTCGGTATTTTGCCATCCGGTCTTCCACTGAGTCTGATCAAAATTGATCATTAGCAGAATCAGGAGGGCTGGCCAGATCGTTCGGTTGCCTGTGGAAAATCCCTCCGAAGGACTTGCGGTGGAATTGTTTTTCGGACAATGGCAGGTCGGCCGTTGAGCTTTTTGTACCCGCTGGCGAGCACGACGTTCTGCAATTTCCTTCCACTGCGCTCAAACCTTCCGGCAGGCGTGAGAGCCCAGATTCTTATGACGATCAATTCTGATCAGATTTTCGAGGTCAAGAGTTTGATACTGGCCGTTCAACCGAAGGTTTGTCGACGTCCACTTCGTAAACAATTTTGGTTGGGCTGAACACTCTTGATGAAGGAGTCTCCAATGAACCTAAATCTGATGGATCCGAAGCTGATTGTGCTCGTGGCGGTGTTCATTCTGACTATCTCGATCGGGGCAGTGCTGTACGTGCGAAGACGCAGGATCACAACTGCAGCCTTGCGGGAACGATTCGGGCCTGAGTACGAACGTGCTGTTCTGGTGCACGGGTCAGAACGAAAAGCGGAGGCAACGTTGGCGGATCGTAAGAAACGGGTTGAAAAACTCAGCCTGCGCGATCTTGACCCGAGGGAGCGCGAACGTTATTTGGAAGAATGGAGATACGTTCAGTCTCGCTTTGTCGACTCGCCGAAAGGCGCGGTTGCGGAAGCCGATAACCTGGTGTCAGCGCTGATGAAGACCCGTGGGTATCCAGTGTCTGACTTCGATCAGCGTGCCGCAGATATTTCTGTTGACCATCCCCGCGTAGTGAAGAACTACCGATCCGCACATGAAATTGCGTTGCGGGTAGGGAAAGACGAAGCCAACACAGAAGATCTGAGGACGGCAATGGTCCACTATCACTCTTTATTTGACGAACTGGTGCAGGCGCCGGAGCCAGCCATTGTCCAACGAAGAGATGTCGCGTGAGTTTTGGTGTTGTGAGCACTACTGATCAGCGCAGGTGCATCTCTCCGCGCATACTTGCCACTGGTGAGTATTCCACCCGTCAGGATGGCCCCAGTGGCAAAGCAAGTCTCAAGCCCGAGGAAGAAAGCACACTTTAGTCCCCACGCCTTCCTTTCCACCATTGGGAAAGGGTCGGGAGATGCTTTCTTTTCAAAAAAAGAATGTGATTTTTGCCCAGGGTGACTCCACCGACGGTCTGTTTTTTATCCAACAAGGCAAGGTACGGCTCAGCGTGGTATCGGAAGCTGGAAAAGAAGCGACCATTGGCATTTTGGGCGAAGGCGATTTCTTTGGGGAGGGCGGTCTCGCTGGTCAACTGCTACGCATGTCTTCCGCGATCGCAACGACAGAGTGTGTTTTGCTGCATATCGAGAAGAAAGCGATGATGCAGACAATGGGGTTGGAACCAAAATTGTCGGCCGTTTTTCTGAAGTACTTGTTGAGGCGAAACATCCGGTATCAGGATGATCTGGTCGATCAACTGTTCAACTCCAGCGAAAAGCGGCTCGCCCGAGTTCTTCTGCTGATGGCGCAATTCGGAAAAGAAGGAGTGTCCGAAATGTCGGTCCCCAGGCTGAGCCAGGAGACGCTCGCTGAGATGGTCGGGACCACCCGTTCGCGAGTCAGCTTCTTCATGAACCGATTCAGGAAGCTCGGCTTCATCAAGTACGACGTGGGAGATAACCTGCATGTTCACAGTACGCTGCTGAACGTTGTTCTTCATGATGACGACGGGGCCAATGTGAACAGTGAGACCAAGACCTCACCCGTGCACGTTAACAAAGGGCTCGAACCACCCTCCGAGCCCGGCGGCCCGCCCGACAAAGAGCGCGCTCGGAGGCCATTCCTTCCAAGCGTTAAACGAGTGCAGTGAATGGCTCGTGGGCCGGCACGTGCCCGCTCTGGCGAGTAGATCTTCACCCATAACAAAAAGAGGGCCAGCAAAGTATCACTGGCCCTTATCAAAATTACTTGCTGCAAGTCTTGCTGACCATGGTCACGCTGCTGACCAGCAGATCCCCATACTCCTGTTTGCCAGATGCCTTCTCGACCTCTCCCGCTTTTTTGTCTGCGGCCTTCGTGTCGCGGGTGACTGTGCCGGTAACGGTCACTTTATGGTTGATGTGCTCGTCGAGTTTGCCGGTGGTGCTGTGTAGTTCCCAAATCCTGCCATCTTCGGCGGTAATTGAGACTTCCCCCGGCTGGTCGCCTTTCTGCACGCACCCAGTCACAGTCGTATCTGGACTCGCGGGTTTCTGCGGCTCTTGCGCGACCGGTGCTGTGCTGTTTGGCGTTGCGTCGTTCGGTTTCAGAGTGTCCTGGGCGAATGCGGTTGCGGACACAAACAGGGCGGATGCTATTGATACGAGGATTAACTTTCTCATTTGTTGCTCCTTCGGCCAGAAACTAGTGTTCAGGTGACTCTCTCGGTGTGGAGCGATGTTATGTGGACGAGTGACTCCGGGGAATTGTTTCCGAAACCGAGGAAGTGTAAGTTGTATCGTCTTAGAAGTTGGCTTCTTATGGGTTCCGATTGACCCCACCGCGCAAATGGACCCTTCCTGGGCCCCATCCTATCTGCTCATTATCAATGTTGGGACCATGAGAAGAACGGTCACAATTGCTCAACCCACATGCTATTTCTGTGGAGTAAAAGATAACACCGCTGACCAGAACAAAATTGGTCAGCGGTCTGGAGGCAGAGCGGCCGAGATCCTGTCGCAAAATGGAAGCGAAAACCTGCAATTCTTGAAGCCGCTTACTTACTTTTGATCTTTCTCTTTGGCTTCCGCCTTCGCTTCAGCCTTTCCTTCGGCTACGGCTTGGGCTTTTGCGCCGCGAATTTCCGCGAGGAACGGCTGAGCCGCGGTTGGGGCGGTCACTTTGCCCAACAGCAAAGCTCGAGTTGTGACCTTCGGCCCATAAATCGCACGGCGGGAATCGTTATCTTGACGGATCGATGCGCCTTCCAGCGTGAGCCCCGCGAAAACGCCCTTGGCGCGGGAGTAGGTCAGGATCTCCGTATCCATCTTCCAGTTCGTGCCTGCCTCGGCATGCCGTCCAACGGGACCGGCCGCCGCTGAAGCGTCCGCTCCAACGTGGAAATTGCTCGAGAGGAGCTTTTGCATGCCTTTCTCGTTCTGAATGATCATGACCAGGTCTACAGCCTCGACGCCGATCTGCAGTCCCCAGTTTCCGCCTGAAATGGTAATGAAAGCGGGCGCACTCCAGCCATCCGCCGTACGGCAGGTGGCTACGCCTTTGCCTCCCTTGCCTCCGAAGATCAAGCCGCCCTTGATCATGTGCGGCACAACGGCCACGCATTTGGCGTGCTCCAGCACTTCTTCTGGGATTCCCTTGTCAGGCATTCCCATAATTTCGTGCAAGACTTTCGTGGCGTTGTCCAGGCGATCGGTGGCATCTTCTCGGGCAGAATCTGCCCAGCACAGCGTTCCGAGACTCAAAATGGCTAGTACGAAGATTATCTGCTTCATGGGACAGCCTCATTTCTTTTGCCGATTACGCCCCATATGCTGGCTTGGTGTGGTGTGCACTCGGCACACACATCCGGTCAGGAATAGCGGCGTATCAGGCTGGTTGCGAGGTTAGCAAATCAGGAATCAAGAGGTCTGAGCAATACTGATCACGGGGGCAGGCTTGCGGAGAGTTGTTATCTGTTGGCGCCCTTGTCACGGTTGTTCCCGACACCAAAAGCAGAACGATCTTGAGCGATGTCCTTGCGCCGTGCCTTGCTTGCTCTGCTCACAACACGCGCAGTTCCTGCTGAAGGCTTTTCTTTGTGCGAAACTATGCGCCCACCTTGAACATTGCCCGAGGTGGGTTCAGGCCTGACTCCGAGTGCGGCTGCGGTCTGCGTGTCGATTTGTCCGGTGATCGGTAAACTCTCGGCCTTCTGATACGCGCGAATGCCTGCTCGGGTCTGAAGACCGACCGAGCCGTCCACCTTGCCTCGATAGTGTTTCTTGTCGTGTAGGGCTTGCTGCGTCCTCTTGACGTCGTTCTCAGGAGCGGCCGCCGACACTCCTTCATCGCCGATGGCTATGATCGGAAGGGGTGACGGACGTGGTCCTGAGCTCCCGGCAGCCAGCAGTATAAGGAGAATGCCTGTCGATGCGACTTTGCCAGCTAATAGCATTCGTCTTCTACGTGGAAAGACAGGTTTCATCTCGGGAAGCCGTTTTGCTCTCGAAGTTAGTTGGTTAGCCCGTAACTATGGACTACAGCGAGTTGCGAAGCTACATCCAGCCAGTACGAACCAGGTTCTTCGCGACCAAGGGAGATCGCAGGCTAACTGTTTTGAAGTCGCGATCGCGTCTTCAGCCGCCTGTGGCGCCTGATTCCGAGCCTCACAAGGGCTGGCAAGGAGGCTGCTCCCCAGATCGAGAACAGAAGCAAATACACATCGGCAAGGGAGATACCCAGGTTCTCAAGGGACCAACGAACTAGAAAAGCTCCGGTGATTCCGAGCAGAAGGTCGGCGCCCGTTCCGAACCCGTCGTTTCCTGTGATCTTGCCTGCAGCCCAACCAGCCACTGCTGCGGCGAGTAACCAAGCGGAGTAAAACATCACGCGTACACTTCCCGCATGCGCGCAGTCGCCGGTTCGATGATGTATCGATTCTTGGCCGGACAAAAACGGCAGGCTGCTTCCTGCACCTTCCCGGTAGTTTCCTCAACCACCGGTAGCTGAAAGCTCCGTAAACATTCAGTGCAGACCACTACAACGTAGGGCACTCCATGAGCATCATTGCCGTTGCGGGGGATCCAGGCCGGTGCGTTCGCCTGATGATTGCATGCCCAAGTTCCGGATGTTCGAATGAGAGTTGCAATCGTTGCTAGCAGATTCCTGGGGCTCTGGCCTTTCGCGAAAAAAGCGTCGGCAATCACTCCCGGAGGTAGGACGTCATCTTGATAGTCGCCGCTCATGGCAACCGTCACGATCTGCGGGAAACGCCGCCGGATGATGGACAACAGTTCGTAGCCTGACATCTGCGGCATGCTCAAGTCGGAGACGATTAGGTCCGGTAACGTTCGTTTCAGTTGCATGAGCGCAGCAAAACCGTCCTGTGCAGTGGACACATCGTATCCGGCTGAACCCAGCAACAGCGCGAGGCTCTCGCGAATGCTTGGCTCGTCGTCAACCACAAGGACTGGGTGCCTTGAAGGGCTCGACATGATCCATCTTCTCGCCGTGGCCAGGACTCTCTTCCACGCTAGAAGACTGTCTCATTCAGTGATGCACTTGGTCTGGTCAAAAGCGCTCACTCCCAGCAGACATTCGGACGAATTCCGGTCGCCGGTTTCTCCGATTCTTCCCGGAATAGCTCACAAGACAACGAGTGCCTGGTAGACGGAGAACTTGGGGGGCCAACCCCCATGGCCCGGTTTCGGCCACGGGATTGGCTTAGTCGAAGGTTCGCGAGTCGAGGTGCCTCTATCGAAGCGACTCGAAGCCGAGGACTTGTGACACTATTGCGTCCAGCATGCTGTACGAGCCATTCGAGTAGCGCCCGTATTCGTACCGGCTGCGATAGCCATCTTCATAGCCGCGACGGAACCCTTCCCGGAAATAGTAGTTGTAGTCTTCCTGGGCCAGGTAGTAGCCACTGTAGCCGTAGTTCGCGTCCCGATAGGCATACGAGCTCTCGTAGTCGGAATGCCACTGATCCTGACGATCGGCCTCACCAGTGCGAAACCCTTCCTCATAGCCGTGGTTCACGGCCTGCCGGAGCAAGTCTGCGCCATATTGATTCGTCTCGTAGTAATTGCCGCCGCGACGGTAACGATAGCTCGGAGCGGTGTAGTAATAAGGGTCTCGCTCGTAGTCGTGCTCACGATCGTTTCGGAACGTCATTTGCTGCTGACGTTCACGTTCTAAATAGTCTTCCTGAAAGCGGTACTGTGACCTGCGGTTTTGTTGCTGCAACTCCGCGGTCTGCTGCCGCGCTCGAGCCTGTTCTTGATCTAGATTCTGACGGTACTGCGTCAGGCGCTGTTGCTGCTGCTCGATGAGCTGCTGTTGCCGCTGTTGTGATAGACGCTCCTGTTGCTGTTGCTGTCCGCGCTGTTGCTGCTCTGCTTGCTGCCGGACTTGCTGTTGTCGGTTCTGGTCTTGCTGCTGTTGCTGGGCGCGCTGCTGGTCCTGTTTGTTTTGGTTCTGCTGCTGTTGCTGGGCGCGCTGCTGGTCCTGCTTGTTTTGATCCTGCTGCTGTTGCTGGGCGCGCTGCTGATCCTGCTTGTTTTGATTCTGCTGCTGTTGCTGGGCGCGTTGCTGATCCTGCTTGTTTTGGTCTTGCTGCTGTTGTTGGGCGCGCTGCTGATCGTGCTTGTTTTGATCCTGCTGCTGTTGCTGGGCACGCTG
Source organism: uncultured Acidobacteriota bacterium (assembly GCA_963745435.1). GTDB lineage: Bacteria > Acidobacteriota > Terriglobia > Terriglobales > Acidobacteriaceae > Gp1-AA133. The sequence continues at coordinate 145,828 of CAVUXK010000027.1, forward strand.
CTGATCTTGCTTGTTCGGTTTCTGCTGCTGCTGGGCGCGCTGCTGTTGCTGTTTGTCTTGTTCCTGCTGCTGCTCTCCGCGCTGTTGCTGCTCTGCTTGCTGCTGCGCGCGTTGTTGTTGCTGCTTGTTCTGGTCTTGGTGCTTTTGCTTGTTCTGATCCTCTGACTGCTGGGCTTTCTGCTTTTGATCGGGTTCCCGCTTTACCTGCGGTGCTTGCTTTTCAGGCTCGTTCTGTTTTTCGTCCTGCTGATCCTGCTGCTGGTGAGCAAGGGCAGCGGTTCCGAGAAGCACAAACAGAACAGCTGTGCTGATGACTCCAATGCGTTTCATGAAAGTTCCCTCGACAACAGCTTAAGCGTCAAGGGAATGATTAACTGTCTTATTTTGACCAGCGAGTGGATGGGGAGTTCTTGCGCGTTTGCTAAGGTCGGTTGTGTCGGGCCGGATCAAGGAACGGAAATAAGTCGCGAGTGTAAGCGCTCGACTTCTGCGAAGCCTCGGAGCATTCGCGTTAGGTGAGCTACAGCTGAAAAAGACCGCCGATTATCTTGCCGCTGAGACGACTTTCCCTGGCTTCTGGTCGCTGGTTCTCGCGCCCATAGCTTCCAAATCTCTCTTTCCTGCGTGCCCTTTTATCATCTGCCGGATACTGGGCGCGAATTCATGGAAGAAATTGATTCCCGTGTCCCCCCCGATCGTCGAACCAAAATTGGCAAAGCTCGCGGTAGTGGAACGCCTCCAGTAAGGACGGTAAGCAGTATGGATAGCTACCGAAGTTAGAGTTCCGAGGAAGTAGGAGCTGTTCAGCCTGCCCCTCCCGGAGTCGTCCCGCGCGATAAAGATGCGCGAAGCAGCATAACTGGCCCTGGTGAGGAAACTACTGCTGGGTGAAGGGTAATAACGTACCTTCGGCCTGAGCAGCGACGGATACAGGTATCTATCAAAGAAAGTGTTTGATCCACGTTCAACAGATACCTTTCTGTGGGAAGATCCAAAGGTCAGTTGCGGGCCGGGGCTGATGCGGCCCGAGTCTGTTCCACGCATCAGGGTTGTATAAGTGCGCCCTGTTGTACGTACAGAGGGCGAGTGTACTTCAACGACGAACGCCTTAAATCTGGAAAGTTGGGTTGGAAGCGTTGCTGACGGAGCATCAGGAAGTGCGCTCCATGTGTGTTTTTCGTGGCGCTGGACCTCGAGTGGGGTTGAGTCGGCTTCTCTGTGCAAATCAACTGAGGATGTGTCGGCCTGACCCCACGCCCCGCAGGCGGCCAACAGCAGAACCACGATGACCCGGATTGATGCAATTCGCTCCACCATGCCTCGGTCCCGCAAAGCGACAAGCGACTGTCCGGCTTCTGCCAGTTCGGGGGAAACACGTCTCAACGCTAGCACTTCGAGCGACACCCGTCTGTGCAAGATTGCTCGTAACCTGGGGATATTACTGATTCGACATGCTGACAATTCGTGTGCCCTTAGGGTTGAGGCAGGACACTTTGGCAGGTGGCTCAATGAGGCAGCTTCCGAGCCCGGCGATTACTCGTCCACACGGAGTGGCGAACTTGTTCAGCGCCCGCTGTCCAGGCTTTTGCCATTCCTAACTATGCTGTGTTGGTCACTCTCGAGTCGCGAGAGACGTGGAAGAATTGCGCAGGGGTTGCCATCAGGGCAAAAATGTCATTACCCATGTTCCCCTGTCGGAGGAAAGCCTTATGAGGGATAACGTCAGATGGGCTGACTAAGTCCAAGAGAGCTGATCTTAGGTTAAGCGCATGCGAGGCCATTGTCAAGCTGAGAGGTGCAGCAGGTCTACTGGGCTACTTCATTAAGACCGGTTTGCCTGGATATGGCGATGGACGCGCTAGTTGTCCAGGAGTATCGTTAAGGTGAGTGAGTACCCCTTTCCTCTTTCAGATCCCCTGAACTAAGTCAGCTTATCTGAAGTACCTTTCTTCTTAGTTCGCAAAACCGGAGGTGTCCTTCATGATCAATCCCATTGCTAGCAAGCAACCGAAACCCACAGTCCTGGACCCCAAAAGCTTCCCTGAAAAGATGACGACTATGCCCAATGCCGTCTGCTCAGAAGAAATGATAAGGGCGCGGGCGTATGACCTGTATGAGCGCCGTGGTCGGGAGCCCGGCCAAGACGAACAGGATTGGCTCCGCGCCGAACACGAGTTGAATGGGGCATGCGGAACCGAAGCACGTTCCTCCGGTGGATACGCCAGAAATCTGGAGGGTAGCCACGCATTGCCCAATCTGCGAAAATCTTGAGGCAGCTTGTGAGTCGAGGCTTAGCGAATACGTCGAGGCTCGTTCAGCCGCGTATTATCGGGTCAGTACAGAACTGGCGGCCTACAAGAATGTCGAAATGGAGCGCGCCAAGAGCGAGTTGGAAGAGCATCGACTCGTGTGCGTTCTACAAATCTGAAGTGAAGCGGTCGAACAGAATCTCTAAGAAAGCCGAGGGAATGTGAGTGGCAAAGAAGCGCGGCAATCCGAATTGGGGCAAGCCGGAATTGAATACTGTTCCCTACACGGGCGCCACCTCGTTCGAGGAGGTCGCCAAGCGACTGTGCCTGTCCCCTCAGCAGTACGGCAACTCAGCTCAGTTGAGGGATTGGGCCCAAAAGAATAAGGATCACAAATACGTGCCATCAAACCTGCTCGAATTATGGGGTCTTGAGGTAAAGGGAGAATCGTGAGTGCCCGGCGACTGCCAACCCTGGTCGATGGCGCACAGCCCCGGTTTTTGGCCATTTGTGAAATATTCGTTGACGAAGGATGCGGCACAACCGGTGCGATTGGGGCTGCAAGTTTAGAACCTGCTTACCGAGGCTGCGCCGCATGCAGAGAAGAGCCGACAAATGAAGTCGCGCTCGTTCCCCGTCTCGTTGCACTACAAGATACGATCGCTGCGCTCTTGAGTCTGTTCAATCTTGCTCAGTGTTTGGAGCCTGACCTGGGAGAGCGCTGCCATCAGCCTTTGTGATAAGACTTCTGAGTCTCTGAGCAATATCGAACAGTCAGACTTGAGCCGGGGTCGGTAGGCTGATGGAATGACAATCGTGCGGCATTATCCCGAAACGTCACCAGCACCAACCGAGAGTTCCTTCCCGGGATACCCGCTTGGAGTCTGGCCTCTGATCATTTCCTCCTTTTGCAAGGTGGATGCAACTCTCGAAACGAGGCACAGTGATTGCAGTCTGCCAGGCTGCATCTGCCCATGCCATTCCAGACCAAGATGAAAGGTTGAGGAGCGCGGTAAGGAAGAGCGGTGGCCCGCCGGCTGTTGGCTAGGCAAGGCGGGATTATGGTACGGGCTTGGGGAAAGCAACCTGGAATGGTCGGGTGTGGTCTTGAGCCCGGAACGTCCAGATCGCCGAGTCTGCGTGATCTCAGCCGGCCAAATCACTGTCAGCGTTTTTCAGTTCAGCATTCTCGTCCCGGTGGCCTAATTGACCATTCATGCTCGTATTGCCGCCCTGATTGCTCTGGTCCTGCTCCACAGCGCCTTTGCCTTGGTCTTGATCCGTTCCAGGCTCGATTACGTTGCTGACGATTTGAGTGAATTCTTCATGAGTCATCTTGGGTTTGCCTTTATCCGCAAAAATGCGTGGCCGGCAGCAAGAAGGAAGGCCGCAGGTTCGCGGCCTAGTCTTCGTCTGCATGCATGCATAACTAAATTACGCGGTATTCCTGTTGCCGTATGGTCAGAAGCGATCACTTTTCGCTCGGAACGCGCAAGAGGTTCGATACCCAAACCGATCGCCATTTTCAGGAACCGCGGCTTCCGGTCGTGTTTCTCAGGAATCGCCACTCCATGATCACCACTTCAACGCGTGTTCAACGCACGGCCACGATCCTGCGGCCCGACCAGTCCCGCGTTCTTCTGCGCCCGTTCCGGCCGGAGACTCCCGAGCGAACCAGCAGGATTATTGCTCGGATCATGTCCCTTCCAGAAAGCCAAGTCGGGCCACTGCTCGACGAAGTATCCGCGGAGTTCTCGCGTCGGCACCAGCAAATCCACAGATCCTTTCTGGAGCGGTTCGAACAGGTCCGCGACTTGGTATTGACCGGAGAGGAAATTTCCGACCAGAGAAAGCTGCTGATCGGTTCCTATTTGGTTTGCGAGTTCTCGTTGGAGTCTGCGGCCCTGTTCAATCCCTCCATCGTGCCGCACACTGACCAGTCGAACCTTCCTCCCGGCGCCTTGCGTTTTATCCTGAGCTTGCGGGCGACGGGGGAGGGCCACATTTCCTCCATCACTTTTCGGACGGGGATCATCCATTCTGACAACCGTATCGAGGTTGAAACTCCAACCGGCTTCCTCACCGAGCCTCGTCAAATCCCGAATCCCCACTACGAGAAGGCACTGTTCGAGCGAAAACTCTTTGAATTAGGCCTGACCAGCGGATTCACGCGCCGGATTATGGATAAGTATGGGGAGCGGTTTTCGTTGGAAGAACTGCGCGCCCATCTCGAAGTCGAAATGACGCAATCGCGCCAGTCCGATCAGGAAGCGATCCGCGGAATCTTGATGTTGGCCAAGTCCAACTATGAAGTTCAGTTTCAACCCGAACAGCCGTTGTCGGAACGCATTCTTTTCCCCGCTACTCCGTCGCAACAAAACGGCATCGAAGATGCCAGGTTCGTCCGTTTTCAAAATGATGACGGCAGCTCTGTGTATTACGCCACTTTTACTGCCTTTGATGGCAAGGTGATCTTTCCGGAGTTAGTGGAGACCTCTGATTTTCTCCTCTTTCGGTTCATCACCTTGAACGGGCCGGCAGCCAAAAACAAAGGTATGGCTCTCTTCCCGCGCAAGATCAATGGTCTCTATGCCATGCTCTCCCGCCAGGACAATGAGAACATCTACCTGGTGCTTTCCGACAATGTTCACTTCTGGTATGAAAGCAAGGCTCTTCTCAAACCGATGTTTCCTTGGGAATTGATTCAGCTAGGGAACTGCGGGTCCCCCATTGAGACCGAAGCCGGCTGGCTAGTCCTCAGCCACGGGGTGGGCCCCCTTCGAACGTACTGCATCGGTGCGTTCCTTCTCGATCACGACAACCCTGGCAAAGTGATCGGCCGGCTCCGGGAGCCGTTGCTCAAACCGAACCAAAATGAGCGCAAAGGCTACGTGCCGAACGTCGTCTATACCTGTGGCGCACTCGTCCACAACGGCGAGCTGATCATTCCCTATGGCATGGCCGATCACGCCACTGGTTTCGCTACTGTTCCCCTCGATGAAGTGCTGGCGGCCATGCAGTAAAAAGTGTCGTCAAACAGCATGAGAGAACCCAACAAACGTTTGGCTGTTCTGTCGCCGATCGCCTGGCGAACACCGCCTCGACAATACGGCGCTTGGGAGACAGTGGCCAGTAATATTACCGAGGGACTCGTTGCCCGTGGCTGGGATGTGACACTGTTCGCAAGCGGGGATTCTTTGACTGGGGCTCGCCTGCACGCCGTGGTGGACAAGGGATATGAAGAAGATGCCACCGTCGATCCCAAAGTAGCCGAGTACCTTCACATCTCAGAAGCGTTCGAGCACGCCGGCGAGTTTGATCTCATCCACAGCCACTATGACTTCATGGCCTTGACCTATACCCGGCTGATTAGAACACCGGTCCTCACGACCATCCACGGGTTCTCTTCGCCAAAGATCATGCCGATCTATCAGAAGTATCGCGACGGATATTTCGTTTCGGTCAGCGACTCGGACCGGGCCGCAGGTTTGAATTACCTGGCGACCGTCTACAACGGCATCGATCTCTCGTTGTATCCCCTTCAGGACTCTGCTGGCGAAGACTTGATTTTCCTGGGCCGGATCCACCCGGATAAAGGTGTCCACCTCGCCATCGAGGTTGCTCGCCTGAGCGGAATGCGTTTGATCATTGCAGGTATCGTTCAGGATGAGGCGTATTTCCGGGAGCAGATCAAGCCCCATCTCGACGATCAAAATATCCTCTACATCGGAGCCGGTGGACGTGAAGGGCAAGAATGAACTGTTTGCTCGAGCCCGAGCTCTTTTGCACATGAACACCATCCCGGAACGATTCGGACTCGTCCTGGTCGAAGCGAATGCTGCTGGCGTGCCCGTTATCGCAATGGACCTTGGCTCGTGCCGCGAGGTGATCAAGGACGGGGAGACCGGTTTTCTTGTTGACAACGTCGGTGAAGCCGTTCGGGCTATTGGGCGAATTCCAGAGATTAATCGTCGGGCCTGCCGCAGCCGTGTCCAGCAAAACTTTTCGATCGACACGATGGTGGGGAAATACGAGCAGGTTTACGCAACGATTTTTGACCTGGAGGCGAGGAGACGATCATGAAGCAGAACATCGTCAGGCGGTACCGCCACAATCCCATCCTCACCAAGGACGAGATTCCCTATCCCGTGGAGACTGTTCACAACGCAGCGGTCGTGAAGTACGGGAACGAATACATCATGCTGTTTCGCTCCCATCTTCGCACCGGACGGTCCATCATTGGCTTGGCGCGCAGTCCCGACGGATTCCGCTTCACCGCCGCTCCGCAGCCTTTTTTGACACCTGACCGGGACGGCCCTTTCGCCGATTATGAAGCGTTCGGCGTGGAGGATCCACGCGTGACCCAGATCGACGGCGAATACATCATCACCTACAGCGCATACTCACGAAATGGAGTACGGATCGCTCTGGCCAAGACGAAGGACTTTATCCAAGTCGAAAGAGTTTCGCTAATCACCGAAGCCGATTATCGGAATGTGGTCATCTTTCCCGAGAAGTTTGATGGGCTCTATGCCCGGCTCGACCGCCCGCATTCGGAGATCGCCCCTTGGTCCATCTGGATTTCCTATTCACCGGACCTCCGCTATTGGGGAGAATCCCAGTTGATCATGAGGCCTGTGCCGTATCACTGGGACGAAATGAAGATCGGCCCGGGTGCGCCGCCCATCAAAACAGACCAGGGGTGGCTGTCCATCTATCACGGAGTTTTCCGAACGATGGATGGCTCGATCTATCGTTTAGGCGTTGCTCTTCACGACCTCCGAGACCCTGCGAAGATCATCGGAGTGGGTGACTCGTGGATTTTGCAGCCGGAAGATCCTTGGGAAATCACAGGATATGTCCACAACGTGGTGTTCACCTGCGGCGCCGTTCTGGAGCCCGATGGAATCGTAAAAATCTACTGGGGCGGTGCAGACACGGTCATGTGCATGGGGGAAGCCAATGTCTCCGACCTGGTCGCGCTATGCCTCGAAAATGGAAGACCAGCCAAATAAAAATTCTTGCTACATGTGGACGAGATACTGGCGGCAACTCGAGAGACTTGATGCGTGGCCCTTTCTGCAGCCAGAATTCGCTACGACGACGCCGGGACGTACGCATGCTTGAGGACGCCCCGGCTCGTTCGATCACTTGAACGCCGTTTTATACGGTCACACCTGGTTTATCGCAGCGATTACTCAACTTTGACAGCGACGGAGGTAACAACGCGATCCGGACCATCGAATGGAGGCCATACCACTGCGTGAATCTCCTTGCCGTGCTTGGCCACCACAAAGCGCAGGTTTACAAACCCGCCATTGCTCGGGAGAAGTGTGCCCGTTCCTGTGCAATCCGCGTTGATATGATAGGTGCCCGTCACGGGAGTCCAATCGCTGATCGGGGCGCCATTTAGAATCAGCGAGTCAACCTGAGTCGAATGACCTTTGCCATCATTGTGAACCATGCTGATTCCGCGAATCGGAAGAGATACGCCCGGAGCCGGAAGAATCACACCGTCAATAGCTGAGGCATAGTCGCCCTCAATGGTTCGATCGGAGCAGGTGTCTTTCTCCTTGTCATCGGCGCGCGCCGAGGAAGCGGCGACCAGCAAACTGCAAACCACTATTGCCACCATTCTGAAAATTAATTTCGTCTGCATTGAGACCTCCTTATAGGCCGGCAAGAATTGCGCGTCGGGGCTTGCCTTGCTTGATTAAGCCTCGCCTCGCACTTTGTTTTGTAAAGAATCCTCGCAGCCGCGAACCATCGGTCTGCGGCGACGCGGGTAGGATTGGCAGATAGCCCTATCCTCAAGAAGCTGTGCAGTTCCTCATTTCTCCTAAATAATGTGACCTCCTTAAGTGAGTGCACTCTTCGCTCATTTTCGAGGGCAGCCGGTCATCGCCTCAAATCACAGCCGTGATTTGTGACCCGGACCAGTCAGTTCCAGGAAAATCTGCGATTCTCAAAGTCAAATGCAACTCTCCAGAGCTGAAGACCCCTGAGCCCCAAGACGCCGTCAAAATCGTCTCCTTCATCTTTTCTGTCATCCACCAAGAATGCTGTTTGAGTGCCCACGGTCTCTTCCCCTATGTGAAGTTCAGGAATCCGAACTTTCGTCCGCTGAAATGTTCCACCTGCATCGGCCACCGTTTCTGTCCCCAGCGCCTCCAGGCCCGTAGCCTCTGACAATCGACTCCGGAGTAGAGTCAGATCCGGACCACCCGAATCCACTACCATGCGCAGTTGCCGATCTTGAAATCCCATTCGAATGGTCACGACGGGAGAGTCGGTCTCGAAGGGTACGGAGTAGGTCAGAGCCTCTGGCGTGCCAAACAGGATTTCCTTTGTCCTATAGTTGATCGTGAAGCTGCTCTTTCTCAGAACATCCAATCCGACAATCGCATGAACCTTAAGCCCGAGGGCCATCTCCAAGAAAGAAAGGTCTTCGGATAGGACAGGAACAGACTCAACACGAACCGGACCAAGACTTAAGGAAGGTAGGACAACCTGTTGTGCGTTAACGCTCTTGTTCCAGAGGTTTACTCTCTCCGATCGTTCAGCCAGTTTCAGCTTGCGGGCGATCTTGTGATCGACAACGCTTGGGCAGGCGCCTGTGTCTACCAGAAAATTCAGCTTCTGCATGCCGCCGATTGACCCTTCAACAAAAACCAGATACCCACCGTACAAATGCACCGGCAGTTTTGCTGGTAAGCGAACGGGCGGTTCGCCACCCGCCTTCGCGCCCTCGTTCGCGGCAGGCGACGTTTGTGCCCAACTGGTGTCCCCAAAGGGCGCCGTGGCAGCGAGCAGCAGACAACCAAAAAATGTCAAACGGTTCATGGCGTTCACCCCGTCCGCTCTTGCGGTGACGCCCAACCTGGACTACTGCCGCAGTTACCTCAATGAACCGCGCCTATATTGCCTCGCTATTCGTCCTCTACTGCCAAGTGATTGTTATCAAGCGAGTTGAGTGGTGGAGGTACACATTTGAAGTTGGAGAAGGTGGCTAACAGTGCTAGAGTTCGTCCCAACGGCTAGGGGTGCGACTTGGACAATGGCCACCGTTTTTCGCAGATTGTCCGCTTCGGACTGTTTGAAGCGGACTTGCAGACTGGGGAACTGCGCAAAAATGGTGCCAAGGTATCTTTGCAGGGCCAGCCGTTTCAGGTCTGTGCCATCCTGCTCTCGCATGCCGGCGAATTGGTCACCCGGGAAGAACTACGCCAGCAGGTCTGGCCGGAAGACACGTTCGTCGATTTTGACCACGCTCTCAATACAGCTATAACCAAGATTCGGCTTGCGTTGGGGGATCAAGCCGACAACCCCCGGTTTGTGGAGACTCTCCCTCGTCGCGGATATCGGTTCATCGCGCCAGTCCAAGAAGCTATTTCCGAGACCGCTCCTACGGCTATTCCAGAAGTGCAGTCAGCGCGATTGTGGAAGAATGGGCGTTGGCTCGTAGTCTCAGCAATACTCTTGATCGTGTTCTGTGCAATTGGCGTCAGTCGCTTTTCGCGACACTCCACAAAAGAACCATTGCCCCCGCTTGAAATTGTGCCCATGGCGGCGGTACCCGGTTTTGAGCACGATCCAGCTTTCTCACCAGACGGTAACCAGGTCGCCTTTGCACTGTCGGCGGAGGAAGGTTGCGGGATCTACACGACGATGGTTGGGGGAGAAAAGACGTTGCGACTTACGAGCAGCCCCGCCGACTATTCTCCAACCTGGTCACCGGATGGGCGGCGAGTCGCCTTTTACCGCGATGTTGACCACGGAACTGCAATCTACGCAGTACCCGCTCTCGGCGGCACCGAGCAACGGCTTTACTCGGGACTGTCGAGTGCCTGGACGAGGGGTCTAAATTGGTCTCCCGACGGTAAGGTTCTGGCTTTTGCGGATAGTCATGGGGAAACAAACCACACCTGGATTTCCCTGCTTTCCCTGGCTGGTTCCTCCACTCGACAGCTCACGTTCCCCACCGGTCCGGAGATCGACACTTCGCCGGCTTTCTCACCCGACGGCTCAACGGTGGCTTTCGTTAGGGGGAGTATTGTAGGTGTGGTATCTGACCTTTACATCGTACCTACTGCAGGTGGTGTAGCCAAGCGACTGACGTTTGACAATACGTGGATACTCGGGTCTCCCACCTGGACGCCGGACGGCCACGATATTGTGTTCTCGTCCGATCGTGGAGGCGGACTCAACAGCCTGTGGCGCGTATCCCCTACCGGCGGGCCACTGCGACCGGTTGCCAGTGTTGGCGTGATTGCCTGGAGTCCGTCTATCTCTCCTAAAGGGAATCAGTTGGTCTATCAACGGATGTTCTTCAAAGACAGCCTTTTCCGGTTGAACCTCAAGGACGAAACACATCCCCAAAGCCCGCCCGTGCTGGTTAAGTCGGATAAGGGGTTTAACTGGCGGCCGCACTTTTCTCCCGACGGGAAAAGATTCACAGTCGAATCAAATGGACTAGGGCATTCGGAGATTTGGGCCTGCGACACCGTTGGCGCCAACTGTGGACAGTTGACCTCTCTGCGCGGCACTGCGGGGGCTGCACGTTGGTCCCCGGATGGCCGCTACATTGCTTTTGAGTTTCGTCCCAAAGAGCGGAGTGAGGTCTACCTCCTCGAGGTGGGTGGGGGCACGCCGCAGTTGTTGCCCACATTACCCGGGGCCAACAACGGAGGACCGAGTTGGTCACGCGATGGAAAGTCGATCTATTTCTACTCTGACAAAACGGGGGAACCCTTTCAGCTGTGGAAGGTGTCCATCCAAGGAGGACCTGCTGCCCAGGTCACCAAAAAAGGAGGCGTGTTTGCGGCCGAATCCGAAGATGGTCGCTTCCTCTATTTCGTGAAGTTTGACGCGCCCGGTGTATGGAGGATGCCCGTGAATGGCGGAGAGGAAGAACGCGTTTTGCCTCGGGCGGGCGGCCACGAATGGTTTAACTGGGCTCTCAGTCGCACTGGCATTTACTTCCGGGACTCGGACAAATCCAAGAACAAAGACAATGGCGGAGTTCTGAATTTCTTCGATTTTGCGACTGGAAAGACCTCAACGGTTATAGCCACCGACCAACCGGGCGGCGTGGGATTAGCTGTTTCACCGGATGGGAGATCAATTCTTTACGACGACAAGGGCGATGCGGAATCCAGCATCATGTTGGTAAAGAACTTCCGCTAGCTGCTCACTTTCAAAAGTTAGGTAGGGCCAACGAAGGCTTGGGGGCTGTATGCTGCGGCAACTCCGTTCGTTACGCAGAGCCTTTGCTCTCGCATTGTGGATTGCCTGCCTGTGTTTTGCTCGTCCGCTGCAGGGCCAGGAGGTGACTGCCGCTATTACCGGGAACGTTGTGGACCCCACGGGCGCAAGCATTCTCGGCGCAACCGTCACGGCGAAAGATACAGAGCGGCAGACTGTCTACACAGTTCATACCAACACCGCGGGCGTCTTCCACATTCCGCGGATTCCCGTGGGAACATATGAGCTGAGCGTCGGCGCGCCGGGATTTCAGACCGCGATCTACCGTGGGATCACGCTGGTCCTCAATCAGACGGCCCGCGTTGATTTTCAGCTGCATGTGGGCGCAGCTAACGAGACCGTCGACGTTTCGTCGACTCCTCCCCTCTTGCACACCGATACGACGCAGCTCAGCACCGTTCTCGATTCGCATACCAACGTGGATCTTCCACTGCTTTCGCGCAACTACATCCAGTTGGCCCTACTTGCGCCCGGCAGCGTGCATCCCGATCCTGAAACACTGACCAGCGGAGATGGTCCCAAATACGCTGGCAGACCTTATATCAATGGAAATCGCGAGCAGGCGAACAACTTCCTGCTCGACGGCATGGATAACAATCAGGTGTCGGACAACCTGGTTGCGTTCACTCCGAGCGTGGACGCAATTCAGGAATTCAGCCTGATCACGCAGAACGCTTCCGCCGAGTTTGGGAACTTTCAGGGCGGCATTATCAGCGCATCCATTAAGTCCGGCACCAACCGTTACCACGGGGACCTTTTTGAGTTCTTTCGAAACGATGTTTTAAATGCGAATAACTGGGCGAACGATTTTCAGGGACTCCCGAAGCCCGTACTGCGCTGGAACATGTTTGGTGCCACGTTCGGCGGTCCCGTCGTGAAAAATAAACTCTTCGTTTTCGTCGACTATCAAGGACAGCGTTTCGACCACCCGTCCTCGAGCAGTCCGATCACGCTTTTCACCGCAGCCGAACGGCAAGGGGATTTCTCTCAACTGCTGAAAGAGCAAGGCATTCAGCTATACAACCCGTTTCAGATCGATGCGAATGGAGAGCGGACAAAGTTTCAGAACAATTTGATTCCCATGAGCATGATCGATCCGGTGGCGGCCAACCTGTTTTCCTCGGGAGTTTATCCTCAGCCCCTGAATGGCGAGGTGAACCGCAACTTCGTCAACACCACTCGAAGTCACAACAATGTAGATCAGGGAGATGTGAGGCTCGACTACAAGATCTCGCCGAAAGATCGACTCTACTTCCGGATATCGGAGGGTTCTCAAGATAGCCCAGTCATTAATTCCTTTCGACTACTTTTCGACACCTTCGACCAGGCTCGCCTGGAAAATGGGGTCGTCAACTGGACACACAACTTCAGCCCGAACGTACTGAACGAGGCCAGTGTGGGCGCGAACTATGTCCGTTTGGCGCGGGGTGGGGGTGACATCGGGCTCGGAAACCTCGGCGAGAAACTCGGTATCGCCAACGCGAACGATCATGGTCCCGGTCTCTTGGCCCTCTTTATTTATGGGGGCGCGGTTAACCCTTTCGGCAGCAATAATGTTGGCACGGCAGAGCTTTTTGCGGACACCGTGTTTCAGTACAAAGACGATGTTGTCATCACCCACCGTCGGCACTTGTTCCACGCTGGTTTCCAGTTTTGGCGACAGCGCATCAACACCTATGAAGCAGGCACCAACGGCCGAACCGGTTTCATGGCTTTCAGTGGACGCTTTACCGCAAATCCGAATCAATTGGCCATGCCGACCGGCGCGGGAGAAGCAGATTTCTTCCTGGGATTACCCGAAGCCTTTGGCCGGGGAATCAACAGCACTGGACTTTGGGGTCAGCGCGCCAATGTGTTTGGAATCTATTTTCAGGACGACTGGCGTGCGACTGACACTCTCACAGTAAATCTGGGATTGCGTTACGAAAATCATAGCCCCTGGGTAGAAGTGCAGAACCACCAGGTTAACTTTGCACCGATCACCGGACAAATCCAGACGGCCGGTCGGCCCTGCATCTACAGCAATTGTCGTGCGCTCTACAATTCCTACAACGGCGGCCTTGATTTTCAGCCGCGCATCGGGTTAGCCTGGACTCCAGCATTCCTCGACAGAAAAACTGTGTTACGCGGAGCTTACGGGATCTCCTCGTATCTTGAAGGTACGGGGAACAATCTTCGTCTCCCGATGAACCCTCCCTTTACCAGCCCTGAGTTTGAGACGGACTACACCAACAGTAATCTGCCGGCTACGAAAACCGGTCAAGGGCTGTTGCCGCCCACTACCGATCCATTTCAGAACGCGATCATCCGCTTGTGGGATGCGAACATACGGCCTGCGATTTCGCAGCAGTGGAATCTCGCAGTCGAACACCAGTTCATGGATTCGACTACCTTTCAGGTGGGGTATGTGGGCCAGCACGCAACCCACTTAATGGTCGCCCTGCCCTACCTCCAGAAACAGTTGCATGCGGACGGATCGATTACGGCGAGTCCCTTCCTGTCGGGAAACCCGACTCTGCAGTCCGAGCTATCGCAGATCTCTGGCACCGCTTCCATCGCCAACATGCGCTACGACGCACTCCAGGCAACCTTGCAGAAGCGCTTCAGCGGAGGCTTGCAGGGACAGATCGCATACACCTACTCGAAGTGCATGACGGATGCCATCGGTTATTTCGGTGCAGGCGGGCAGGCAGCGCCGACCTCCGCTTACTGGCAGAATCTCTACGACCGCCGCTCCGAGTGGGGGCCCTGCTATTACGATGTCGCCCACGTACTTAGTAGCTACGTGATCTATGAACTTCCCGTCGGTCGCAACAAAAGATGGGGTAGAAACTTAAATCCGTTCATCAATGCGGCGATCGGCGATTGGCAACTGGGCGGTATCGTTCAGTTCCATGGTGGCTCTCCGCTCACGATTTCCGCCGACGACGCTTCGGGCACCAATTCCCGCGGGTCGCGTGCCAACTGCGTCGCACCACCTCACGTGCTTGGGCGAAAACTTAGCCCGCTTGGCGGATTTCAATGGTTCGATCCCGCATCCTATAGACCGCCCGCTTCGGGCACTTTCGGAACCTGTGGCGTGGGCACGGTACGCGGCCCCGGCCTGCGCACCGCCGATCTAAGCGTTCAGAAGGAGTTCCCATTCAGCGAATCGAAAAGGCTGGAATTTCGGGCGGAATTCTTCAACGTTACCAACACACCAATTTTGAATTCACCCACCACGGGCCTGAGCCCCTTTCTCGGATTGATTAGTAGTTCGCAAGGCGAACGCAATATACAGTTCGCGATGAAGTTCTATTTTTGATCGGAGCGGTCCAATCAAGCACAGGGCTCCCCCCACAGCCTTTTCCCCGTCTTGTTTCAAGCGGGCTGCAGTGTTGCACATCTCGTCAGCACGGCCAGAAAATCTCGTCCACCCGAGGCGGCGAAAGAGGTGGTCGACGATTTTCCTGAGAGCCACTCGACCGAGTGGGTCCTGTACAAGCATGGGGAACGAAAAACAAGATGGGGCTCAATCGGCGCGCACTGTTTCCCGGCTCAATCGGGACTGATCCGAAGATGCGTGTGCCCAAGCACGGGAAAATATTGACGTTATCTTGATTTCGAATATCATGACGCGCGGTGTTCAGGTGTTATTTTCCAAGGGGCGATCTAGGAGACAAACAGCAATGATGAAGGACTTGCGAGTTGTCGCGCGTGTGATGCTGATGTTGGCAGGGACTCTAGCCGTGGCGCAAGAGCCAGCTACTTCTGAAGTCCCCAGGGTCGTCGAAGTCACCCCGAAGGAGGTAACAGCCGAAGTTGGCCAGAAGCTGACATTCAAGGCCGTGGCCAAGAACGCCGCGGGCGAAGTGATCCCAGGAACTCCGTCGCTGTGGTTCACGGCGCCGTTCGACCTTGCCGGAGCTGAGAAGGGAGTCGTGACCGTTTACCAGCCCGGAGAAATCCGTGTCGGCGCCGTCATCAATGGGAAAACGGGCTATGCCAAGATCAGCGTGTCGCCCGCGGCGCCTGCCACCGTCGACATCGCAACGCCCAAAGCTTTGGTGGTCGGCGGTTCGGAAGTTCTCGCAGCGACCGCGAGAAATGCTAGAGGGGATCCTCAGCAAAACGCGCCCATCACCTGGATGTCCGAGACGCCTTCCATCGCGAGCGTCGACAAGGCAGGCATGGCGACGGGTCTTCGTCCAGGACAAGCGAAAGTTCGGGCAAGTTCCGGGAAGTCAAGCGGCAGCATCAGCTTTGCGGTTGTAAAGAACCCCGTGGCGACCCTGAGTGTACAGCCTGCCACCACACAGGCTCGCACGGGAGATGTGGTCCGCTTCACGGCCGCCGCGAAGGATGCGCACGGTGGCGTAGTCAAGGATCCCTCGATCTCGTGGCAGGTGATCGGTGCCGGTGCCTCCATCTATCCCGATGGTACTTTCGTGGCGGAGGAAGCTGGCACTTACGTGATTAAAGCGACCTGCGGCGGAAGTGGCGCGGGCAGTTCGGTCGTCGTATCGCCTCGAAACGCCGACAGGCAGCTCGAGATCGTTGCGCATGTCCTGCCCAAAGACACGCAGACAACTGAGCAATGGATTATCGGCAACTATGCCTACCTGGCTTCCCTGAGTGACAAGCTGTGGGTGTACGACGTGTCCGAACCGTCGTCACCGAAACTACTTGATACGGTGACAGTGGATGCGCGGCTGATTAACGACGTGAGCACCACGCCCGACGGCAAGATCGGAGTGATCACCCGGGAGGGCGCCTCGACCCGAAAGAATGGGATCGTTTTTCTTGACACTTCCGATCCAAGTCATGTGCGTGTGATTTCAGACTACACGGCCACCGTTACCGGGGGAGTCCACAGTGCCTACGTGAACGGACACTATGCGTACATCACCGACGACGCTACGGGATCCATGCGCGTGATCGACTTCGCCGACGTGAAAGCTCCTAAGGAAGTTGCGCGCTGGGAGGTGGACGCCCCGCTGGCGAGCACAATTGAAGGACACTTTGGACCGATGTCAGCGGGGCGCTACTTGCACGATCTGCAGGTGGTCGATGGACTAGCTTATCTCGCTTATTGGAGAGACGGCCTGGTGATTCTCGACGTCGGCAACGGTATCAAGCATGGGAGTCCGGAACATCCGCAACTGGTGAGCCAGCTGAGAGTCAACCACAACGAACTTTACGGCGATGGCTGGCTTGCCGGTACGCACACCGTATTCCGCTATAAAAACTACGTTTACATTGGCGACGAAGTGTATCCGGCGGAATTCGACCTGGAGGCGCACCTGCGAATTCCGGTTCGAGGCATTGTGCAGGTGGTCGATGTCAGCGACATCGAGCATCCCCACATTGTGGCGCATTACTCCGTGCCAGAAGCGGGGGCTCACAATATCTGGGTGGCAGACGACATCCTTTATATGGGTTATTACAGCGGCGGTGGAAGAATTCTGGATGTTTCTGGTGAATTGCGCGGAGATCTTTACCGCCAGGGCCGCGAGATTGCCCGGCTATGGACAGGGGATCCATCAGGCTACCGCACCAATCTTCCATTTGCGTGGGGCGCCCAGCCGCACAATGGACTGATCTACTTCAACGACATCAACTCGGGGCTCTGGATCGTGAAGCTTGGTAAGCCGACGTTCAAAGGGTCCACCACCGCTCCAGGTCTTCCGTGATGGGCCCGATCGTGCGAAGGGTAAGCTTCCTGATCATCGCGTGTGTACTTGTCCTGCTGCTGTGTGGCGGAGGAGACGTCGCCCGGCAAAACCTATTTTGTTTACCTGGTTTGTGAGGGAGCGGACAAGATTGCCGTCGTGCGCTTCGGGCCGGATGGGGCGAAGGTCGATCACACGCTGCACACGGGTCTGATGCCCGGCGCTGACATTAGCGGGCCGCACGGGATCGTCATGTCACCCGATCGCCAGTATTACTACGTGACGATCGCTCACGGCAGGCCGTATGGAAAAGCCCTGAAGTATCGAACAAAGGATGACGCAGTCGTCGGACAGGTATCCCTGGGGTACTTTCCGGCGACGGTGGACATCACGCCCGACGGCAATTTCATCTACGAAGTTAATTTCAATCTCCACGGCGATATGGTTCCGTCTTCAGTATCGGTGGTGGCAACGGATGAAATGGTCGAGGCGGCGCGAATTCCCACGTGCGTCATGCCGCACGGTTCGCGTCTCAATCCTGCGGGGACGAAGCAGTACTCGGCTTGCATGATGGATGACATGCTGGTCGAGATTGATACGGCGAAGTTCAGCGTCTCTCGGCACTTTATCCTGAGCAAGGGACGAGAAGCCGGTGTCTCAGGAGCTCCTCCTCAGGATCATCACGCGATGGCCAACACCAGTTGCAGCCCGACCTGGGCGCAACCGTCGCCAGACGGGAAGTCTATTTATGTCGCATGCAATAAATCGGACGAAATCGTCGAGGTGGACGCGGACTCATGGGCTCTTCGGCGACGCATTCCGGGTGGGCCGGGAGTCTATAATTTGGCCATCTCTAAAGACGGGAAGATGTTGGCCACTAACAAGCGTGGACAATCGGTCTCGGTCTTTGAGTTATCGTCCGGACACGAGTTGGTGCGGTTACAAACCAAACGCAAGGTGCCCGACGGTGTCGTAGTTACTCCTGACGGAGCTTATGCATTTGTTGCGGTAGAAGGGATAGGCTCGGAACCAGGTACCGTGGAAGTGATTGACCTCCGTTCTCTCAAAGTCGTGGCGACCGTCGACGTGCCGGAACAGGCAGTCGGGATCGATTTCTGGAAAGTCGAGTCACCTGCCAGTTCCCACTAGGGGCGTGAGTGGGACTGTTCCTACCCCAGCCCGGCTTATCGTTACGCGGCAGCCTTGAGACAGGTGATCGCGCACTTAAGGCAAGATCCCCTATCCGCCCAGGGCTATCGCGGACTGTCATGTTTCCTTCGCGTAGGTTTGTTCTAAAGTTCTGCTATCGAAAGACAGACACCGACGTAAGTGAGTGTATTTCGATCAGAAAGTGGCGACTTCGCGGCGGAACGATCAATTATTCAAGTGATTGAAGATCCGCAACAAACGTTAGGGGAAGGATGGAGTGTCCTCTTTAGCTTAAACCACTGAATTAAATATTCTTACCTGTCGCTCATCTGACATGCTATCGCCCGGACTCTGACTCCGTTATCGAGCGCGATAGTACTGGGGATTTCCCGGGTACCCCGTCGTGTATCACCCGATTGACTCTCAAAAATGGCATGGGATACTTAGGCCATTGGCGTGGGTCACTGGTTGTAAATTGCTTGGGGAACACAACTTGGGATATCAGACCTTTCAAGCGGGCGAGTTGAATAGCGTAAGAAAGTTTAAGTCCTCACAGCCCTCCGGGCTAGCCCTCATCGAAAGTCTCTACTTTCGGGCAGGTCCTGAGACGGCCCGCGACCAGTTTCAGCGGTTAATGGGCCCAGACCAGTCGGTTCGTCCTTTTGCGCTATGCGACATGGGCCATCCCTCGATGGGGATGGACATCGTGCCCGAGGACGATATTGCCTATGAAAGTTTTAGCCCTCCCCCCTCATGGAATGCGGCGTATTCACTTCAAAGAATTCGCCTCGGTCCCAAGCACAAGAATGAGTTTGTCTTCCACCCCGGCGAAGAGATCGTAATCCCGGTTCAGGGGCAAGTGTCCTATCACTTCTTCTGGAGTCCTGGGGCGCGCCCTCCCGAGCGAGTTCTTCTTAACTCTCTGGTGGGGGAGGGAAGCCTCCTTCGGATTAACCCGCAGATTCCCCACCATGCCTGGGGCTCAAAGAACGGCACAACGGCGTGGATCTTTCTGCGGCACACCACCAATTCCCCGGTCGCCCTGGTGATGGATCACGATTCCTCGTCGCTGGTCATGCGACGTTCGGAGAACGTGACCGCTGTCAAAGACCAGGAATCATCACTCGCGATCCGGACGCCCTTGCGTCGGCGGGTTACTGAGGCGGACCTGCGCAAGCCAGGCGCCTATGCGATGATCGCTTGGGGGATCTCAGAACTGATCCGTGATGCGCGGCAAAAAACCGGACTGACGACAACGGATCTTGCCCGCCAGATCGGCATTGACCCTTCTTCGATGTCCAGACTGGAAGAAGCGAAGGCCAATGTCTCGATTGACATGCTGGGCAGAGTTTGCCGCGCCCTAAGGATCGGTATGACCGAGAGGATGGAATCGGGCAGTTGGATTTACGAGCGACAAAGTATTGATGAAGCGGTCACCGAAGAAAGTGGAGCAAAGCATTTTCCGCGCGCTGCGCATTTTCTGCATCCCAAGGCACTGCGTCTCTCCAAAGGACAACATGCGAAAAAAACGACGGGTCGGGGGAATGAGGCCGGACAACTTTCCAGTTGGATTGTTCTTGCGGGCCGATTGCTAGTGGAGTTACCTCAGTCGATGGGCACTAAGTCCGTCATCCTGGACACGGGCAACGTACTTCATTTCAGGGAACACGGAGAACTTGCTCTCGAGGCTTTGCAGGACTCAACACTTCTCCAGGTAGTCTATTCGCAGAATTGCGAATGCGACCCCTCGCCAGAGCGAACCCGACAATAGATTCACCAGTTTCATTCAGCCGACCCGATCCGGCTTACTTTGTCTTGCGTCCCACCACGAAGAACGAGAACTTCAATTCGTCACGCAGCTTGAGCGTACTTCCGGCAACCGATGCGGTGTTGATTCCGTAGTCGCGTTGGAACACCATGAATTCTCCGTGTGCCCGGAAGGTTTCGGGGCCGATGGTGACGCGCGCATCGAATCCGTGACTGTTGGTGACGCCGTGCAGGCGTAGCGAGCCGTCAACCTTCACCGAATACACGTCGCGGCCGGGATTGCCGGAAACAACCCAGCGACCGTCGAAGACAACCTCTGGATATTTTGAGGACTCCAGAACTTCCGAGTGCATCACCCGGTAGATTTCGCGGCGTTCGCTCTCCCGGACCTGGTCAACAAGTTCGAGATCAGCCGGATTGACGGTTACCCGCAAGCTCCCGGATTCGAGCTTGTCGGGTACGCCCTTGGCTTCAGCGATGTATCCGCGGATGTCGAATTTAGGACTATGAGCTATGGCGGAGATTAGCCCACTTGCAAAGGCGTGTACTCGAAACTGGCTGGATCGTGAATCAATACTGTAGTTCACCACTTCATTCGGCTGAACTTTCCCGGCAGCCGTACTTGCGCCCCAGTTCATGGCTGATACCCCTTGTTGAAATGTCTTACGCTTCCGGAGCAGACCGCCCATAATCGGGTGCTCTGCCCCGGTGCGTACATGCAAAACGTCTCGATGCCCAAAGACTTACAGGATGGAAACGGCTGCAGATGCCGTCAATGATCCGTAAGTAGCCGTCACATTCAGATTGCCCAGGCCCAAGGCGGTTAATAAGCCCGTGGAATTGATCGTTGCCAGCAGGCCATTCGAGCAGGACCAGTGCACTCCACCGCTTAACGTCTGCGTACTGCCATCGCTAAAGTGGCCAACCACTGTGAACTGCTGCGTTAACAGTAGGTGCAACAGATTGACCGAGGCTGGCGACACGGAAATGGATGTCAGGGTCGCTGCGTTCACCGTAACCGCCAAGCTGCCGCTAATGCCCTGCAACGAAGCGGTGGCGGTGATTCCGCCAACCGACAGGCCACTGATGAGTCCCGTGGAATTGACGAGGGCGATCGCCGGGTTGTTTGTGTTCCAGGTGACGGTTGCCGTCAGGTCTTGCGTAGAACTGTCGCTATAGGTGCCCGTTGCATGAAGCTGCAAGGCGAACCCAAGGGCGAAAGAGCTCTGCGCGGCTGTTACCGAAATACTCTCCAGGATGGCTGCACTCACTGCCAAAGGCAGGCTCTTGGTCACTGACCCAAGAGTCGCCGTGACATTAGTGCTTCCTCCGCCGACGGCTAAGACCAGTCCACCTGCGCTCACGGTGAGAATGGAAGTATCAGAGGAATTCCAGTGAACGACCGAAGTGATGTCTTGCGTGGTGCCGTCACTGTAATTTCCGATCGCGGTGAGTTGTTGCGTGAGACCCAGCGCGAGCGAGTTGAGCGCAGACGAGAGGCTGATGGAATTCAACACTGCCGCCGTCACTCCAACCGAAACGCTTCCGGTTTGACCGCTGAGCGAGGCACTGACGCTAGCCGTGCCGATGGACAACGGTGTTACGAGCCCAGTCGCTGATACGCCCAAGAACTGGCCGTTCGAGGTTGACCATTCGACCGATGCCGTAATGTCCTGCGTGCTCCCGTCGCTGAAGGTGCCGATCGCAGTAAGTTGTGCCGGCACACCCAGGGCGAGGGAGAGTCCGCCCGGCCCCACAGCAATGCTGACCAACGAAGCAGCGCTGACGTAGAGAGTGGACGTTCCAGTCACCCCGTTGAGGCTTGCAGAAACGGTGCTGGTTCCCGGAATCAGAGCTGACAAGAGTCCTGCCGTGCCCAGCGTGTTGCTGATGTTGGCCAGCAATGGATTGGCAACGCTCCAGTGAACGGAGGCCGTGACGTCAAGAGAAGTGCCGTCCGTCAAGGTTGCTGTCGCTGTGAATGACTGTGATTGCCCCGCAGCAATCGTGACGGAAATCGGATTGATTGAAATCGAGACGATGGTAGCGGGTGTCACCGTAACAGACGTTGTGCCTGATACGGTGCCCAAAGTGGCTGTGATCGTCGCGCTGCCGACGGCCAGGCCGGTAACCTTTCCGGTGGCATCGACGCCAGCCACCGCGGTGGCAGAGGAAGACCAAGCGACCGTCGCCGACACATCTTGTGTGCTGCCATCGCTAAATGAGCCAATCGCGGAAAGTTGCGCGGAAATACCTGCCGACACGGTGATGGTTCCTGTGCCAATCGTGATCGTTTGCAAGGTTGCGGCCGTTACTGTCACGCCGAACGAAGAGGATACCGATCCCAATGATGCTGTCACGGTTGCACTACCCGGGGCCAGCCCGTGGAGAAGTCCCGAAGAAGATACTGTCGCGACCGCAGGCTTCGAACTCGAATAGGTCAGCGAACTCGTCATGTCTTGCGTGGATCCGTCACTGAAGGTGCCCGTCGCCTTCAGTTGTACGCTGCCGCCCGAATTCACCGAAGGATTCGGAGGCGTGATGGTGATGTTGCTGAGGGTGGCCGGTGTCACCGTTAATGCAGCTGAATCAGAAACCGCGCCGGAGGTGGCGGTCGCCGAGCACGTGCCGGCGTTGACGGCCGATGCCAGGGCGCTGGCGCTCACGGTGCACACTGACATTTGAGCCGAAGACCAGGTGACGGAACTCGTGACGTCCTGACTGCTACCGTCGGTAAGGACCGCGCTCGCCGCCAGTTGAAGACTCGTGCCTTTTGCGAAGCTGGCCGTCGCCGGAGTAACGTGAATCGATTTGATGGTGGCCGCACTTACTGTGAGGGCGGCGGTGGCGGCGAAGGACTGATACGACGCGCTGACCTGCGTTCCACCCTGGGCCGATGACGTCGCGAGTCCGGTGTTATCAACCGATGCCACGCCAGTGTTGGAGGACTGCCATGTCGCCGCGGAGGTTACATCCTGCTTGCTGCCATCCGAATAGATTGCGGTCGCGGTGAATGACTGGGTTGTTCCTTTCGGGATCGCGGTTGAGGTTGGCAGCACCTGCAGCGATTGAATCACCGGGTTGCCCACCGCCCCGTTGAGCGACTTCGTAATCGATCCACTGGCAGCTGTGACGCTGAAATTTCCCTTAGCGACGCTTTGTAACATGCCGCCCGCGCTAACCGAGATGACCGCCGCGGGGGTCGCGCTCCAGTTCACAGAGCTCGTAACGTCTCCCGAAGATCCGTCGGTATATGTCGCCGAGGCCGTCATCTGCTGCCCTTTGCCCAGTGGCAAGGAGAGAGAAGACGGGGAGACCTGTATTGCGGTAATCGCAGCCGGCTGCACGGTGAGCGAGACGTGACCTGCAACGGCGGTCATCGTAGCCGTCACTGTCGCGGTGCCTTGCGCAAGTGAGGTCAGCAATCCTGAGCTACTCACCTTGGCCACGGTCGATGGACTCACTGACCAGCTCACCTGTGTTGTGAGGGTCCTGGAGGTGCCGTTGCTATAAGTGCCCATTACAGTGAGCTGCTGGGTGGTGCCTTTTGGCAAGGAAGCGCTCGAAGGCGTCACGGTCAACTTGGTGAGCGCCGGCGACCCAGACCCGGAGGTGCTGCTGCCGCCGCACCCTACCAGTAGGCCAACCAACACTCCAACGACTACAAAAGAACAGAACCTCGCTAGCTTCGCTGACATATGTCTCCCCATGCCGTAGCACGTGTTCAGAATAGTTGCGTGCGAGACGTGATTCGGAGGAGGAGAACTTCTGCCGTCACAGAACGCACTTCCGGTCTGTGATTTACGTCACACGCGACTGTGATTAGTAAACTGTTTCTAAGAATGAAGGAAGGTCACGGAAGTCAATCTTGGTACTAGTAACCCTGCAGTAGTGTTTACTTAGTCCAGCCACAGCTTGATGAGTGGCTCATGAAACCAGCATGGGTCTCGTAAGTCGTTATGAGCGTCACCTGTATGGTTACAGTACCTTCCGGAACTTGTTTGCTTTTAGAAGCCATTGTAAATGTCATAGTACGCATGCGCCCTCCTGTAGTAAGTCGCGGGCGATAAGCTGCTGTTCTTCATCCCGAATGAGCCGGTGTGGGAATTGTGTTTGTAGCTTGTCTGCCCGACGGGTGGGGTTAACGTCGATTCTAAGTGTCGAGAAAGCGATCAGTGTTAAACGTGAAGTCACACAGGAAACCACACGGTTGTTGTGTTCACAGGCTAGGGCCCGGAGTGCACGCATGAGCTCCGCTGCTGGCACAGCCGTCGGCAAGGCAGTCGATGCCGCTTCCGATGTTCAACTGGTGCGCGAGTGCTTGCGCGGCAGGGAGTCCGCCTGGGTTGCGCTGGTCGCGAAGTACAAGAATCTCATTTTTTCGATTCCCATCAGAGATGGCTTGAGCCAGGACGAAGCAAGCGACATCTTCCAGGCTGTTTGCCTGGACTTGATTTACGAGTTACCGCGTTTGCGCGATCCGCAGGCCTTGGCGGGCTGGCTGATCCGGGTCACCCACCACAAGTGCTATCACCTGCGTCGCGAGACCGCACGTTTCACAACGGAGGATGAAGGACAACCGGAGCCCGCCGCTGCCAGCGAAGAGATTCCGGACAACGTTCTTCATCAACTCGAGCGCGATCAGTACATCCGGAACGCACTTGGCGAGCTGAGTCCGCGATGCCGGGTGCTGGTCGAGAAGCTTTTCTTTGAGTGGCCATCGCGACCTTACCAGCAAGTGGCGCGCGAACTCGGGTTGGCGGTGGGGTCAATAGGTTTCATTCGCCGCCGTTGCCTGAACAAACTGCGCGATCGGCTTCAGCATCTGGGGGGCCGATGACTTTTTCGGCGGCGGCAGCAATCGAGGGTTCCACCGGGCTACGAGGCGAACTGCTCGAAGCTGTATCGCAATCACTGTCCCGCGGGGCTCGCGTACGCTTGATTGCTCAGAACACCGAGCTGTGCCGTCCAGACGTCGTAGCCAGCCTTGCGGAGGCTGTGCCCAAGTTCATCCGGACAGATGCGCGAGCGGCTATGGCCCTGGCCGATTGTGCCCACTTGATTTCGCGCAAATTGCGGGACCCAGAGAGCATGGCACTGGCCTTGCGCGCCAAGGCAAATCTGTTCCATGTTTCCGGAAAGAACAGGGCCGCTATCCGGTGCCACGACTTGGCTCGCACACTGTTCTCCAAGGCTGAGAATCGCACGCAGGTAGCCCGCACACTCAGCGCTTCTATCCAGCCACTGATCCTGCTGGGCGAGTACGATCGCGCCTATGCAGCTGCGGCTGAAGCGAGTGCCATTTTCAAGGAGGATGGCAACGAGTGGCGGCTGGCGCGCGTCGAGCTCAATGCAGGGAACATCTTCGACCGCCAAGATCGCTTCGAAGAGGCGCTCGAGTGCTACCAGCACGCGTATGGTCATCTCTGGCCGTATCGAGATCAGGATCCGGATGCAGTCGCAGTCGCCCTGCACAACATGGCGGGCTGTTTCGTTTGCCTGAATGATTTCCGGCGCGCCGTTCAGTCGTACGAACAGGCTCGAGACTTTGCATCGCAACACGCGCTACCCACGCTGGTAGCGCAAGCCGATTACAACATCGCGCGGCTCTATTACTTGCGAGGCGAGTACAGCCGATCGATTTCGCAATTGCGTGACGTGCGCGAAGCCTGCGGAGCGAACGGAGATCACTACCACTTCGCGCTTTGCCATCTGGACCTCTCGGAAATCTATCTGGAAGTAAATCTGGCGGTCGAGGCGGCAGAGTCTGCCGCACTGGCGCAGGCAGCGTTCCGGCGACTCGCCATGCGTTATGAGGAGGGCAAGTCCACCTCTAATCTTGGCGTCGCCCTGAGTCAACTCGGAAAGGTTGACGAAGCTTTGCAGGAGTTTGCCTCTGCCCGGAGCCTCTTTCACCAGGAGAGCAATCGGATATGGTGCTCGCTCATCGACATGTATCGCGCGATCGCTTGCCTGAAGCATGATCGCTTTGCAGAGGCGAATGAGTTGGCGAACACTGCTCTGCGCTTCTTTAAGAAACAGAAGAACCGCAGTACGACAGCCCTTTGCCACCTCCTGCTCGCCCGTCTTGCGTGCAATACCGGCCAATTGCAATCTGCTGCGCGGCACTGCGCGCGCGCTCTGGTTTACTTACGTTCACTTCAGTCTCCTGCTCTAAGTTGCCAGGCGCATAGCCTGATGGCCCATGTTCAAAAGGCAGTTGGCAACCAGCAATCGGCTTTCGAGCACTATCGATTGGCAAAGGAACACCTGGAGCAGATTGCGTACCGGACTTCGGGGCGATGAACTGAAGATCTCGTTTATGCGTGACCGCATCGAAATTTATGAAGGGTTGGTAGAGCTTTGCCTGGCAGAGGGACCGGCGAAGACGAAAGAGGCGTTTGCGTATATCGAGCAGGCCAA
Organism: uncultured Acidobacteriota bacterium; assembly: GCA_963745435.1. Classification (GTDB taxonomy): domain Bacteria; phylum Acidobacteriota; class Terriglobia; order Terriglobales; family Acidobacteriaceae; genus Gp1-AA133. The sequence continues at coordinate 172,331 of CAVUXK010000027.1, forward strand.
GTCGCGCAGCCTGCTGGATCTTTTGTCGGAATCCGCGTTCTCCGGTGCGATTCATCCTGAGGACAACCCGGCAGCGGAACGTGTCCGCGAGCTTCGTGCGGAGTTGAACTGGTTTCAGCACCGACTGGAAATCGAGCAATTGCGTCCCCAAGATCAGGCTGCAAAACAAGTCGAACAGTTGCGCGCCGAGAGTCGCAAGCGAGAGCGAGAAATGATGCGTCTGCTTCGTGAAAATCCACCGGATGAAACGGGTCGCGTCGCAGATCGCAGAGCAGATCTGGCCCTCGAGCAGATTCAAGGAGCGCTGCACCCCGACGCGACGATCGTTGAATATTTTCAGGTGAATGGTCAACTGCTTGCTGCCATCGTGACGCGCGACGAACTGGAAATCGTTCCGCTGGGCAAGCTGGCGGGACTCGATATCGTCATGACCCGTCTGCGCTTTCAAATGGCAAAGCTGCGGCTGGGGGGAGAGTACACATCGGTCTTCGAGAGTACGTTACTCAGGACAACGCAGAGTCACCTGCAGGAATTGCATCGTGAACTGATCGGCCCGATTCGCGACCGCCTTCAGACCTCGCACCTGATTTTTGTCCCGCACGGCACCCTTCATCACCTGCCATTGCAAGCGCTCTTCGACGGGGAAACGTATCTTCTGGACGAATTCACGGTGTCGTACGCGCCCAGCGCTAGCATTTATACCTGCTGCAATGAGCGCAAAACCAAGCATGACGGCACGAGCCTGGTTTTTGCGATTCCCGATCCGGTGATTCCGTTCGTGGAGGACGAAGCAGCCGCGGTGGCTCGCTTGCTTCCGAACTCTGAACTTCTCATGGGGGAGCGTGCGACGAGTGCATCGCTGACACAGCTCAGTGTGAATGCACGATTCCTGCACATCGCCACGCATGGTTATTTCCGCGAGGATCAGCCCATGTTTTCGGGGATCCGGATGGGTGATTCCATTCTGAGCTTGTACGACCTCTACCAATTGAAACTGCCCGTGGAACTGGCAACTCTCAGTGGGTGCTCGACCGGATTGAACGTAGTATCGGCGGGAGACGAAATCGTGGGCCTGGCCCGCGGACTGATCTGTGCCGGTGCACAGTCAGCTTTGCTGACACTGTGGGACGTGCAAGACCGAAGCACTGCGGATTTCATGCGGGTCTTCTATCAACGCCTGACGACCGGAAGAAACAAAGCTGAAGCGGCGTGTGACGCTGGCCGTGAGTTACGGAAGTCATACCCACACCCCTACTACTGGGCGCCCTTTGTGTTGATGGGCAAGGTGTTTACGGAATAGGCATGATTTTTTCTGTACCCATATATTTTTTCGGCGTGGGCGTACCCCTCATATCCAAGAGGAAACCCAGGTGTCTCTTGGCAGGGAGGATATGCAATGCGCCGGCGATGGTGGAGGAACCATGAAACATTTTTCACTGACAGACTGGGCCGACTTCGTTCGCGACACCCCTCTTCCGGATAAAGAGCAGGAGATGCAGGCACACCTGGACTCGGGGTGCGAGGAATGTGTGAAGACCGCCGCGATCTGGAGGACAGTCATGGATTTCGCGCAGCAGGAAAAAAGCTACAGTCCGCCCGCATCCTCGATGCGGATCGTGCAGGCATACTTCGGTCCCATGCAACTGGCGGCGTCGGCGCCTGAAGGCATCGAGATCGCGCAGTTGGCGTTTGACAGCTTTCAGCAGACCGGCTTGGCAGGCATTCGCGGCGCATCGTCATCGGTGCCGCGACAGTTGCTCTACAAGTGTGGAACTCTCTGCATCGACATGCGACTCGAGCCGAAGCCGGGTTCCAACTACGTCGTGCTGGTCGGACAACTCATCGACGCCAAAAAGCCGCTGAAAGGTTTTGAGGATGTCCAGGTATCACTCCTCAGCCATGGTGACAAATTGTCGGAAACCACTACCAACAAGTTCGGCGAGTTTCACTTCGGCTTCGAATCGGTAAAGCACATGCAGCTGTTCTTCGGTATCGAGCAGAAGGCGCTTGTCGTTCCGTTGCCTGAAGGAAAGTCTGACGCTGCATGACACACGGTGGTAATCGCTTCTGAGTGAAAGCGTAATCTTGCTGAACTTAGTAAGTGATGTTGAAATGCGAGAATTAACCTCCTGAACTTCTCCGCAGGAGCTAAGAGACAGAGAATGGCGAGTGGGGTAACCATGAAACGTGCTTGGATCATGATTCTTGCTTTTGCGATGATGCTTCCTGCGGCGACAGCGCAGACTTCGACGCAACGTCTGATCGTGCGCGACAAGCTCGGCCTGAAAGGTGTCCAGACGAGCTGCCTGGTGCTCGGATGCAATGTTGTCGGAAACCTGGGCGATCCACTGGGGCAGGTATTCGCCATTACGGTGAGTGGATTAAACCTCAATAAGGTTCTTTCACTGTTGCCACTGCAGCTAGGAGTGGTCAGTGTCGAGATTGATCAGGTACTGTCCCTGGTAAGTCCGACGCTCGGTGCGATTCCGCAACAGCTCGACGACAAGGTGCCGGTGAGGTATTACAACGGGACTGTTTGGCACGGGTATCTCACGCAGCCGGCGAATCAAATCATACGCACGTCTCAGGCACAAAGCGCCTTTCATGTTTCAGGTGCAGGAATCGTTGCGATTATTGATACTGGTCTTGACCCGAGACATCCCGCATATTCCTCTGTTGTCATCCCTGGGTACGACTTTACGCGCAATGCAGCGAGCGCCGATGAGACGGGCGATCTGAATCACTCCACAGCCGCAGTTCTTGACGGTGGAGGGGCGACGCCGGCATTGGTAAATCCTTCGCTGGCCGCGGTATTGAGCAAGCCGGCGGCAGCCCTCCTGAGCAATCCTAACTACTCTGCTTTCGGCCATGGCACCATGACCGCGGGCCTTGTGCACCTCGTTGCGCCGACCGCTAAGCTATTGCCGCTAAAGACATTTGGAGCAAATGGGGCGGGGTACTCGTCGAATGTGATTCGCGCCATCTACTATGCGGCCAACAATCACGCGAATGTCATCAGCATGAGCTTTAGCTTTGCTACTTCGTCGACGGAAATGGTGAACGCGATCAACTTCGCCAACGGCAAGGGCGTGATCTGCGTGGCGTCGGCCGGCAATGACGGCAAGAAGGTCAAAGTGTATCCGGCGTCTTTACCCAATGTCGTGGGAATCGCTTCGACATCGGACCACGATGTGCAGTCCAGCTTTTCGAACTTTGGGAGCCAGGTGGTCTGGATCGCTGCCCCTGGAGAAGATGTGATGAGTACCTACCCTGGTTCTACTTATGCCTCGAGTTCCGGGACCAGCTTTAGCGCGCCACTGGTGGCTGGGACGGCCGCGCTGCTAGTCAACGTGTCGAGCAAGGTCAATCAATCGACCGCATCCAGCGCGCTCGCGCATGCCAAGTGGCTGTCAACGGACCTGAATTATGGTCGTTTGGATGCGTATCAAGCGGTCAATGCCTGGTTCGCTGCCGTGACTAAGTCACATTAAAACATCGCCCGCGTCAGAAGTCATGGGCAAAGCACTGGCACGCGTGTGTCTTCTAGAAGCCTTTGTGGGTTGTTGCGCTCAATGCCACAAGGTCTATTACTTCTGTAAGTTGAGGCCCTTCTCGATAGTCTCTAAGGTAAATCACACTAGTAGCTAACCTTGTGGGGAGTTCTGTATGGCTGATGACTCAGTAGCTTATTGCGAGCCGAAGGGTGTTGTGGTCGGCGATCCTGGCGCGCTGCTGCAAGCGCAGAAGGCAGAGCTCGTTGCGCAGCTCGCCGGCGCGATGTCGAACCAGTTCAATAACATTATGATGGCGATTACCGGATACGCCGAACTGGAACTCAAGCGGGCCAGTCCTCAACAGAAACGCAGCCTGGAACAGATTCTGAGCCACACCACGCGCGCTACGAAGCTGATCCAGAAGCTTCTCGCGTTCAGCCGGAAGCAGGCTTCTGCCCCTCGCAAACTGCCGTTCAATGCGACTGTTGCAGAGATTTCGCAATTGCTGCAGCCGCTGGTTGGAGAAGAAATCAACGTTACCGTCGAACTGGATCAGGCAGTGGGTTCGATTGTCGCCGATCCAGTTGAAATTGAGCAGCTCGTGCTGAGCTTGGGACTTAACGCACGGGATGCGATGAGTCGGGGCGGTACTCTCGAGGTGAAGACCGAGCTGCTTGATCTGGATCCAGAGTCATTTGGCAAGGACGAACTGCCCGAGGCCGGACGTTTCGCAATGCTCTCTGTGCAGTATGCTTCGACAGGTGGAAGACAAGACGAGCGTGTGCAGCCTGCAGGGAGCCCGGATCTGCGCATTGCACAAGCGATCGCGGCCGTGAGGGGCCTGGTAAGAGAGCGGCGCGGTCTTTTTCGAGTATCAGCGCGCCCCGGACAGTCCACTACATTCCGCGTCTATTTCCCCGCGCTTGCGATCGAGGCGCCGTTAGTGTTGGAGGAATCAAGGAGCGTCGAGACTGCGGCCTCGACCAAGACGATCTTGATCGTCGAGGACGACGATGCGGTTCGTAATCCGGCTGCGGAGTTTCTCAAGATGGAGGGATTCAAGGTCCTGCAGGCGCGTGCGGGAGCGGAAGCCTTGCGCATTGTGCAGGAAAGTCGATCACACGTGGATCTGCTCGTCACCGACATCGTGATGGCCGGGATGCACGGAAATGAAGTTGCCGAAGCGCTTTACAAGACGCATCCGGATCTGAAGGTTCTTTACATGTCCGGCGACGCAGATAAGGTCGCCAAGGTCGGGAAGAGCGGCAATAATCGGCCCCGCGCAGTTCTACAGAAACCGTTCCGACTGAACAGGCTGAATGAGAAGATCCGAGAAGTTCTTGGTGAATAGGATGAGGACTGCCAGGTCCCGCAGGATGCCGATCTCACGTTTGAATACGGCAGACTCCGATCCCACTCCATTCGATTTGTCAGACTTCAAACTTTTAGTGGACGCAGATCATGCCAGCACCACCAGCCGCGAGTAACCTTCGCAAACTCGAGCAGGCGCTCAAAGAAAGTGAAGCGCGACGACAGGCGATCCTTGATTCTGCACTCGATTCCTTCATCTGCACGGATGCTCGCGGAAAAATAACCGACTTCAACTCCGCTGCCGAGCGAACTTTTCGCCTCCACCGGTCTGCTGCTATCGGGAAGGATCTTGCTGACATCATTTTCCCTCCCGATCTACGCGAGAACCACCGGAGGGAATTGTTCGCTGACCTGGCCTTCGGCGGAATTGACATTCTGGGCAGTCGCCTGGAAACTCGCGCCGTCCGCGCCAATGGCGCGGAATTTCCGGCAGAGGTAACCGTCACCTACTTCGCGATTAAAGGGAAGGCCACGTTCCACGTGGCGATCCGAGACGTCACGGCGCGTAAGAGAGCGGAAGAGACGCTGGTTCGGCTTGCGGCCATCGTCGAATCGTCGCAGGACGCCATCATCGGAATTGACCTTGAAGGACGCGTCACCAGTTGGAATCGCAGCGCCGAACGCATGGCCGTCTATGCGGATACCGACGTGATTGGTAGAAGCATGGTGTTCCTTCTGCCGGACGATCGAGCCGCCGATTACACGCGCTGTCTCGCCGACTTGAGAGCGGGAATCAGTCTGGAGAACTTCGAGACTGTCTGGCTCACGAAGGACGGGAAACGCCTCGACGTTTCCCTGACAACGTCGTCCATTAGCAACTCCGATGGAGAGATGGTTGGGGGCTCTATCATTGGGCGCGATATCACGGCCCGCAAACTCGCCGAAGAAGCACTTAAGAAAGCGAACGAAACCAGCGTCTACGGGTCTCCGATCCCCATCGTGGCCGCCGACGCGCAAGGCAACATCACCATGTGGAACGGCGCCGCACAGCAGGCATTCGGGTGGAGCGAGAGCGAGGTGAAAGGCACACCCAACCCGATCGTCCCGGCGGAGGAATTCGAAGGCGCGGCTCAGTTACATGTCCGCATGCTCGCCGGCGAGACGCTCACAGGAATCGAAGTGCAACGCAAAAAGCGGGATGGTGCCTGGATCGACGTCAGCCTCTCTGGAACTCCGCTTTGGGATGAGGCAGGGGAGGTGCGCGGGATTATTGGGTTCTTGACCGACATCACCGAGCGCAAGCGAGCCGAACGTGCACTGCGGGAGGCCGAGGAAAAGTATCGCGGCATCTTCGAAAACGCGGTGGAGGGAATTTACCAGACGACTTCCGACGGGAAGTACCTGTCAGCGAATCCTGCATTCGCGCGCATGCTGGGCTTTGCCTCGCCCAATGAACTCTTCGCCGCACATTCGAGGGCCCACTCCATGGAGCATGTGGACCCCGAAAAACAAGTCGAGTTCCGCGCGCTCATGACCCAGCATGGAAACGTTAGGAGCTTCGAATATCAGCTTCGTCGGCCGGATGGAAAAGTCATCTGGGTTTCTGAAAATGCGCATGCGGTGCGCGACGCCGAGGGCACGATCCTTTATTACGAAGGCACAGTGGAGGACATCACACGGCATCGCGAATTGGAAGACCAGTTGCGTCAAATGCAGAAGATCGAAGCCATTGGGCGGCTCGCGGGAGGCGTCGCTCACGATTTCAATAACATTCTCATGGCCATCAGCAGCTATGCAGAACTGCTTTGCCGGAAACTTCCAGAGAGTGAGGCGACCCGACGCTACGTCGATGAGATTGTACGGGCCACCGACCGAGGGTCGTCCCTCACGCAGGGCCTGCTGGCCTTTAGCCGCAAACAAATCCTCTCTCCCCGCGTGATTGATCTGAACTCACTGGTGACTGACCAGATCAATATGCTGGAGCGATTGCTCGGAGAAAACGTTAAGATGCGGTTCCAGCCGAGCAAGAATCTAGGACAGACGAAAGTTGATCCGGGACAGGTGCAACAAGTGGTAATGAACCTGGTGATCAACGCTCGCGATGCCATGGCTGACGGCGGCGAAGTGCTTATTGAGACTTCGAACGCTGAACTTGATCAGGCAGCCCGCGAGACGGGGCAGAAAAAGTTTGGCGAGTACGTGATGCTCGCGGTGAGCGACACGGGCTGTGGCATGGACGCCGAGACCCGGTCACACATTTTCGAGCCCTTTTTTACCACGAAAGAACAGGGCAAAGGCACGGGCCTGGGTCTGGCCACCGTTTTCGGAATCGTCAAGCAAAGTGGCGGACAGATCTTCGTGCAAAGCGAGCCGGTGTCGGCACCACTTTTAAGGTGTATTTCCCCCGCGTCGAAGGAGTGGCATCGGACGACATTGAGCATCCGCAGGCTGCATGCGTGGTCGGGCAGGAAACCATCCTTCTAGTCGAGGACGAAGATTCTGTGCGCGAACCGGCGGCGGAGTACCTTGCTGAGAACGGCTACACGGTTCTGAAGGCTTCGAATGGAGTCGAAGCGCTTGAGATAGCTGCTCGCCACCAGGGAACCGTGCATCTCTTGCTGACGGACGTGGTAATGCCGCACATGAGCGGCAAAGCACTGTCGGAGAAGTTTGTAGAAGCCTATCCGCATGCCAAGATTATTTTCATGTCTGGATACTCTAACAATCTGCTGTCCAACCAGCAGGCGCTCGATCCAAGGCATATTCTTCTCCAGAAGCCCTTCCGGCTCTCGACCCTCGGACAACGCGTCCGTGAGGCCCTTAATGGGGCCGGGCAGGGTGCTCGTGCGGGCGGATAAGTTGGAAAGGTTCAGCACTTACTAGTCGAATAACTGAGATAGGATGCGGGTTTGTTGCGTGAATCATGTTTCCTGCAATCATTACCGTGGTGATCTATATTGCCTGGCGTGAGATGACTAGAGTGGGCCCAACGATGTTTGTGGATGTGGGTGAGCCCACCCTGAGTCTATGGTGAAGAGCAAAATTCTCTTGGTTGATGATGACAGCGCGGTGCGCTCGGCGCTGCGTGAATTCCTGCAATCTCTGGACTACGAAGTCACCGAGGTAGGCAACTGTGAAGGGGCGCGTGACGCATTCCGGATCTTCCGACCTGATGCTGCGATCATGGATTACTCGCTGCCGGACGGTACGGCCCTCGACTTACTGCCTAGTCTCAAGACTCTCTACCCATCGGTGCCACTGATCCTTCTCACGGGGCAGGGAAGCATCGAACTCGCAGTGAGAGCGGTGAAAGAAGGCGCAGACCAGTTCCTGACCAAGCCCGTGCAACTCGCCACCGTTGAAGTCGTGCTGGAGCGCGCACTGGCTCATCAACGTAACCTCCAGAAGCAGTTGGCTGGGACGAACCGCGATAAGCGCGAACGAACGAATCCCTGCCTCGGTTCCAGTCCGGCCGCGCGCGAGTTGTCGGAACAGGTCCAACGCGTTGCGGGAAGCGACTACCCGGTTCTTCTCACCGGCGAAACCGGTTCCGGCAAAGGTGTTTTAGCCCGGTGGTTGCACGACAACAGTTCGCGGACCGACGAAGCATTTGTCGATCTGAACTGTGCTGGCTTTCCGCGAGAACTCTTGGAGTCTGAGCTGTTCGGCCACGAGCAGGGTGCATTCACTGGTGCAGTGAAAGCGAAGCCGGGTCTGTTTGAAGTTGCGCATCGAGGAACGGTTTTTCTTGATGAGATCGGCGACATGGACTTGCAGCTGCAACCGAAACTCCTAAAGGTTCTGGAAGAAAGGCGCTTTCGGCGTCTCGGGGATACACGCGAGCGTCAGTCGAATGTCAGGTTAATCGCTGCCACGCATCAGGATCTCAAGCAACTCGTGCGTGACGCAAAGTTCCGGAGCGATCTGTATTTCCGGATCAGCACAATCGTGGTGCGAGTCCCGCCGCTACGTGAGCGGGCGCAAGACATTCCTGAACTTGCCGCCGGGTTCCTGGAGCGCGCCAGCGTTGAAGTGGGAAGGCCCAAGATCACAATCTCCGAGGATGCATTCCGCGTCATGAGCGAGTACTCGTGGCCCGGCAACATTCGCGAGTTGAAAAATATCATCGAACGAGCCGCGCTGCTTTCGCGCAGCGACACGATTGGGGTGCGCGACCTGCATCTCGATCACGAAAGCCCCCCGCAAGCGAACCGCAACGGCGATCATTTCCATCTGACCCTGCGGGAACTCGAACGAGATCATATCCGGTATGTGCTTTCGGAAGAGAAGGGTCACATGGGGCGTACCGCGTCAAGACTGGGAATCGCACGCAGTTCGCTCTATAGCAAGGTCAAGACGCTGGGCATTGAATCGGAGATGGTGGACGCGAACTGAATTTGACGCAGTCCCAGAGCGGCAAACGTCGGGCACTTCTTAGTGGCGAACGCGTCGAAGAAATTAAGGATGCGGAGACCGGCCAAGGCCTTCGTCCCCGAGGCACGACTTTCCGGCCTGCGAAGACTTAGTCGCCCCCGCACCCTATTCGCAGTGTTGTCCGGGACCCCTGTACCGAACAGCTCCACGAATCCTTTGGCCCTACTCCAGCCATGTCTAACCCGCGAACATCGGCGCCGAACCCTCTACTTGATCGTCTCCGCTTTGCGCAGAGCAGTCGCTCAACACTCCTGAGCGGAGCAAGGCATCCACCGAGATCGCCTGGCATAGGAAGTCCGCTTCCACCAGTTGCACGCCGAGCATCGCCAGGGTGGCGAGATCTTCGGCGTTGGTTACTTCGGTGGCTACGACCATGCTGCCGAATCGTTTCGCAACCTCGAGGATGGCTTCCACAGCGGAGCGTTTCTTGAAATCTTCCGTGATGCCTTGCACCAGGTAAGGCGCGAGCTTCCAGTACTCGGGCGAGCGCTCGATCAGCATTTGCCAAACAGAATTTCCCAGCCCAACGCCGCATAGCCCGATGCGCGCACCCAATTGCCGGAGAGCATCAATCGAAGCGATCACCGAATGCGTCGCAGTGTGTCCCTGGCTCTCGATCAGTTCGACAGTGAATCGGTCGAGCCCCAAATCATGATTGTTGGCCTGGAGTTCCAGATGGTTCGCGAAACCGGGATTCTGTGCGAGCGTGGCGGTATGGACCGGGACATGGATCCGGGTATTCCGCGGGAGTGTTTCGGCCGCGCGGCATATGGCGCTTACGACGTCGCGATCGATGAGCGGCTCGGCCTTCTTCCGGCGAACGTATTCGAGCAGCATGGTGCTTTTTTCGAAGTGCGTTCCTTGTGGACCGCGTATGGATGCGTCGAGTGCGTGGATCGGATTGGGGCGATCCACCAATTCGAAGACCGGCTGAAACGCGATGCTGATGTTGCCGGGTTCCTGCAGCGCAGAGAGCAGTGAAAATTTCATGCTGCCGCTCCAACCAGCAGGTTGATCGTGTTCAAAATGTGCGAAGGCTTGATCGGCTTCTGGAGGAAGACGCACACGCCGTTGGCCGATGCCTCCGCTTCAAGTTCTGGCCAGCCGTGTCCGGTCAAGACCACGATGTGCGTAGGTTTTGCGCCCTCACGGACTTGCTTGATAATTTCCAGTCCAGAGAAGCCGAACCGGTTGAGGCGCAAATCCGTCACGATCGCCTCGTAGCTGAAATGGTTAACCAGCGTTTGCGCTTCTTCCAGTTCGTAGGCGAAATCCACTTCGTACCCGAACGAAACCAGATACTCGCGCAGCGAGGCTACGATTTGTTCGTCGTCATCCACGATCAGTATGCGATGAGGCATGACCTTTGAATTGCACTCCAGACGCCAAAGCGTAAGTGCCTGATTTAGCGACATGCTGGGCATTCGACCTTTGGTTGCGTGCGTAGTGTTTCCGTCTACTCGTCGCAAACCGGTCAGATTCCTTCAATCAATCGAGTGATCTGTCTCCATCGCTCTGCAAAATAAAGAAGGGACGCGCCACGGAGGAGGCGCGTCCCGTAAAGAACAGACTGAGCAGGTCCGTTCTAGTTGTTACAACCCTGTCGGATCTGCAGGAAGCCCAGATTGAGCGGGCCGCTGATCTTGTAACCGTTGGAAAGATTCAAAGTGAAGATGGCTCCCTGTGCGCCGTTCTCCACGACATCGAGCACGTAGGTCACAGTGAAGAAGCCATTGAGCTTGCCGACGCCTTCGATGTGACGTTCCGTCGCGCTGGTCACCACATACTGCAGGACAGAAGTCCCTTCAAAGTCGGTGAGCGTCTGGGGATCGGCGAAGGTGAAGCCTCCCCAGTTGTTGCCGTTGTTCAATCCCAGACCAAGTCCAAAGTGTGCGAGGCCTTTCAGAGAGTTCAACACCGCGCCGCTGCCCGTCAGGAAATCAAAGTTGCCTGAGCAGTTCGGCGTACCCGTGCAGGTGTTGGTGCAGTTGCTACAGGGGCCGACCCCGGCAAAGGAACGCGCCAGTTTGATGTCGGCGATGCCGTTGACCACGATGTGCAGGGCCGTGACTGTGATCGATCCAGTGCCCTGCGAGCGCTCGTTAATGACCACTTTCCCAATTGGCAACTTTATCGTCTGGTTCGGGGCGCCGGTAACGACGATCGCTTGTCCTGCGACCACCAGGTTGACCAACTGTGACGATCCGGTCGACACCGGTGTCTGGCCGCTCGCGCCGACCACGTAGGCGCGCGATTGAATGAGATCCGCCTTGATCAGAAGGCCGCCGCACAGGAGGTTGAGCGCCGCGACGGTCGCCGACGCTTCCGTGTGGTCGCCAACGCCGATCACATCAGCATGACCCACCACTCCGCTAAGGACCAGAGGGATGTTCAGCGTTGCCACATTGGTTTGAAGCGCCCCACCCTTGGCGGTCAGAACCCCGGTATCACCGAGCGTCGTGTTTATGCCCAGGATTGTGGCATTGACCGCGGTCGCCTGCCCTCGGAAAGTTTCCGCCGGGACGGTAGTACCCCAGCTGATGCTGGCCATGCACAGCGCCAGAACTGCAATTAGCCCTCGGATTACGTTTGCTTTCTTCACGTCTTTCACCCCTCGGGAGAAATTCAATTTGGCTCTTCGCCACCCTAGAAATAAGCAGGCTGATGGCCGTCTATAAGTGATTGATAGGTATACGGTTAGATGGTTACATGGGTTTTGTATCTTGCCCGATTCCAAGCGATCCGTCGGAAATCGAACATAGTGCTTTTGGCACGACAAACTGAGGTGGACGGTATTGAGGGCAGCGGTTGTTTTGTTTTCGACGGACGTGACGGGAACGATACGGCCGAAGAGGATTTGGCGCGATCGTCGAGGCGCAAATTCAAAGAGTTGGCGTTTGGTCTTGGAGTTGCCTTATCAGAGGTCAGCCGCCAGCAAAAGTATTTCTGGGTTTCGAGCGTTGCTGGCTAGCGCCCGTAAAAAATCAGAATCACGGAGAAATGAACAATGGACGGACTATCGGTTACAACAATCACTCTGGCGGGAATGCTTCTTTACCCATTCATCGTATGGATGGTTCTGTTCGTGATGGAGCCGATGTGACAGGTCACTGCGAACAGCTAGGCGGACCGACCTGGTTTCCTCTGCTCAATTCCGCCCGATCATCTCGCGCGTCAGGACAGCGCATTTGCATCCGGGTGCTCAACAGATAAGCAGGCACGAACGTTGTTCGTGCCTCACCCTCATATTGTCCCCCCTTGCAACGACGCATCCACTTCTCCGGGGGATGCGCTAAGGTTCTGCCAATCCACAAATTCAAGGAGCGTTGTAGACTTGGTGCCGCGTCTCCCGGCTCCGCGTTCATTTGTGTGCGAAGAGAGCAGGCTTTCGCACGCAAGATTTCGCCCTGCGCTGTGCGAGGGGTCTTGCGAAGACCGAACGGACGTAATACGAGGACGGCTTGGTTATCGTCGTGATGGGAGTTTCTGGAGCGGGAAAAAGCACCGTGGGGTCACTGCTGGCGTCCGACCTGGGATGGGACTTTGCGGACGCCGATGACTTCCACTCCGCGGAAAGCGTGGAGAAGATGCGCAATGGAACTCCATTGACGGATGCTGATCGGGGGCCTTGGCTCGAGAAGTTGCGTGCACGCGTCGTAGAGTGGATGGAAGCTGGGAAGAACGGTGTAATGGCATGTTCCGCGCTGCGGGAGATCTATCGTGATCAATTGCGGGTCGAATTCGCAGGTGCGCTTCGTATATCTGAAAGGCGAGCGTGATCTGCTGTCGGAGAGGCTGCTTCAGCGCCCACGGCCACTATATGAAACAGCCGATGCTTGAGAGTCAGTTATCGACGCTCGAAGAACCGCTCGACGCCATCACCGTGAGTGCGAACTCAACTCCGCGATGAAATTGTTCGGGAAATTCGAGAGAAGCTGGCCTTGAAATAGGACGCACGTTGCCCTCGACAGACATCCATGACCTGCCACCCGACGAAGCCGAACTAGACACCGTCGTAGTACGCATTTTGACCTGGCGGCTCGTGCCGTTTCTGTTCCTCCTCTACATCGTTGCCTATCTCGACAGGATCAACCTTGGGTTCGCCGCGCTCCAGATGCAGCGACAGCTCGGCTTCACAGACTCAATGTACGGACTGGGAGCTGGCATTTTCTTTGCTGGTTATTTTCTGTTCCAGGTTCCCAGCAACCTGGTGCTGGCGAGAGTAGGAGCGCGTCGTTGGATTGCGGTCTTGATGGTGGCGTGGGGGATCGTTTCTGCGTCAATGTGCATGGTGACGGGTGTGCGGAGCTTTTACGCGCTGCGCTTTCTGCTGGGCGCCGCGGAAGCAGGCTTCTTTCCGGGAGTCATCCTTTATTTGAAGACGTGGTTTCCGGCCCGGGCTCGTGCGCGCACCGTCGCCAGGTTTATGACCGCAGCGCCGCTCTCGGGCGTGGTGGGTGGTCCGCTTTCAGGAGCCTTGCTCGGATTGCAAGGCAAGTCGGGACTGGCTGGATGGCAGTGGATGTTTCTTCTGGAGGGAGTGCCCGCCATTGTGCTGGGCGCGATTGCGTGGATCTATCTGGTCGACCGGCCGGAGGATGCGACTTGGCTCACCCTTCAGCAGAAATCGTGGCTTGAGCGAGTCTTGCAACACGAGACGATCGAGGTCGCGCAGAGTCATGGGCGAGGTGCGATCCAAGTTTGGCCAATCCTCGTTCTCTCGATGGTGTACTTCGGGGTGAATACCGTCTCGTACGGCGTGAGCTTGTGGCTGCCAACCCTGATCAAAAGCCTTTCCGGAATGAGTAATCTCGCGATCGGAGTCCTCTCGGCAGTGCCATACATGACGGCTGCAGTCGCGATGGTTTTCGTCGGCCTCCACTCAGATCAGTCGGGTGAGCGCCGCTGGCACACCGCGGCGCCGGCATTCGCAGGTGCCATCGCATTGAGCGTAGCAGCCCACACTAATTCGGTCAGTGCCACGACCGCCCTGATCAGCGTCACCGTGCTGAGCGTTTTCTCGATGATGGGGCCGTTCTGGGCGATGCCAACCGCATTGCTCTCTGGAACCGCGGCTGCCATTGGGGTTGCTGCGATTAACTCGATCGGAAACCTGGGAGGTTTTTTCGGCCCCTATACGATTGGAGCGCTGCGCCATTCGACGGGCAGCTTCAAGCAAGGGTTGCTGGTGGTAGGAGCCGCCTTAGCGGTTAGCGGATGTCTCGCGTTGATCTTGAAAGATCGTGAGGGTGGGGACGTCAAGAATCCCGCGCGAGGATGAACGGTTAGCTATACCTGACAACTGTCTTTATGGCGACTCTCTGAGTCTTCTGCGGTCGATCTTCTATAGGGTGCCTCCTGGTTGCGTCCCGATTTTCGCACTATCGTGTGTCAGTCCAGCTAGAATGGTCGCGCTCCTCGAACTATTGGCTAGCCATGGACGAACGCACCGATCCCGAGCCCGGACGATCCGGGGATAGAGCGGTTCCGCTTTCAGAGATCGATATTCTCTGGCTGACCGCAGGCCTGGGATGCGATGGCGACACCATTGCCATGACCGGTGCGACGCAGCCGAGCATCGAGGACCTGGTGCTGGGCGCCCTACCCTGGATTCCGAAAGTGCGCTTCTACAATCCCTTTCTTGCCTACGAGAACGGCGACGATTTCGTGCGTCCTTTTCGTCTGGCCGCGGAGGGCTCGGCGGAGCGCCCGTTCATTCTTGTTGTCGAGGGGTCGATCCCCGATGAGCACAACAAAAGCGAAGGGTACTGGGCATCCTTTGGAACCGATTCTGTAACCGGGCAGCCCATCACAACCTGTGACTGGATCGATCGGCTGGCGGGCAACGCGTGGGCCATCATTGCAACGGGAACATGCGCGACTTATGGCGGCATCCACGCGATGGAAGGGAATCCGACCGGTTGCATGGGATTGCCGGATTACCTGGGCTGGAAGTGGAAGTCCAAAGCTGGAATTCCGATAGTGTGTGTTCCGGGCTGTCCCGTTCAGCCGGACAACATGATGGAGACGATTCTCTATCTTCTTTATATGGCGTCTGGACGAGCGCCCCTGATCCCTCTGGATGATGCCTTGCGTCCCAAGTGGTTGTTCGGCAGCACCGTCCACGAAGGCTGCGATCGTGGGGGATACTATGAACAGGCTGAATTTGCCGAGACCTACGGGTCGCCTCTCTGCATCGTAAAACTGGGTTGCTGGGGACCAGTGGTGCAGTGCAATGTCGGCAAGCGGGGATGGATGGGTGGTATCGGCGGATGCCCGAACGTCGGGGGAATTTGTATCGGGTGCACCATGCCTGGTTTTCCGGACAAGTTCATGCCTTTCATGAATCAGCCTCCCGGATCGCTGTTGTCATCGCACGCGGTGCAGACTTACGGCCGAGCGATCCATGCCTTGCGAAGATTCACCCAGGCTTCTTTAAACAAGGAACCGACTTGGAGAAGCCGGTCTAGACCGCCAGCGACAAAACAATCTGATCGTCCCGCGTAAGAGCGGTGAGTCGGTTTTGTATGAGTACATTTTGGGAGATCGGCAAGCGCTCGCCAAAGGACGATGACTCGCATCCTGCGAGCGATCCCCCTCTTTCTCCCTCAGACGCGGAAGCTATTCTTTCCGAATTGGCCGGCACGTACACCAAAGACTTGGTCGGCTCGCAGGGCGCATTCCACCATTTTTTCGAACGCCTCGACGAAAAGCCAGTTTCCGAGCAACAGCTTCCGAACGTTGAGGCGAAGTATCGCGCGCTCGTCGAGCAACTGCCCGCAGTCGTTTTCATGGCTTACCTCGATCGCGGAATCGGGGAAGCATACGTAAGCCCGCAGATCGAGGCCACGCTGGGATTCTCGCAGGTGGAGTGGCTCGAAGACCCGGTGCTCTGGTACCAACAGATTCATCCCGACGATAAACAGCGCTGGAGTATCGAAGCCTCCGAGATGTTTCTCTCCGGCAAGCCTCTGCGCTCTGCTTATCGCGTGATCGCAAGAAACGGCCGCGTGATCTGGTTCCAGTGCGAAGCCAAGATGATTCGGCGCCCGGATGGCAGTCCCTGGTTCATTCACGGAATTGCCTTCGACATTACAGATCTCAAACAGACCGAAGAACAACTGCAGGAAGAGCGCAATGTCGTTTCAGGGATTCTCGATACTGTAGGCGCTCTGGTGGTTGTGCTCGATCGCGAAGGCCGGATCGTACGATTCAATCGTGCTTGCGAACAGATGACCGGCAACTCCTTCGAAGAAGCGCGCGGCCAGACGATCTGGGATCTTTTCAGAGTTCCACACGAGCAGGAGCACTTCAAGAAGTTATTCCAGCGAATCGAAGACACACAGTCCCGCACGGAATATGAAAGCTCATTGCTCGCGAAAGACGGAAGCCAGCGCACGATTGCCTGGTCAGCCGCCGTTCTTCCTGCGGTGAAACAGACGCCCACTTACATCATTGCGTCCGGCATCGATGTTTCCGGACAGAAGCGCGCGCAAACGCGATTTCGAGGTCTTCTCGAGGCAGCGCCAGACGCGGTCGTAGTCGTCAACCAACAGGGAAAGATTGTTCTCGTTAACGCGCAAGTCGAGAAATTGTTCGGGTACGAGAGGCAGGAGCTACTCGGGGAAGAGATCGAGAAACTTGTTCCGCAAAGGCTACGAGGGAATCACCCAGCGCACCGGCGCAACTTCTTTGCCGAGCCAAGAGTTCGTCCCATGGGAGCAGGCATCGAGTTGTACGCCCTCCACAAAGATGGCCACGAGTTTCCGGTCGAAATCAGTCTCAGCCCTTTGGAGACCGAGGAGGGTGTGTTGGTGTCGAGCGCAATCCGCGACATCAGCGACCGGAAACGGCTGGAGCGAACTGTCCTTGAAATCAGCGAGCGCGAGCAGCGCCGCATCGGCCAAGACCTCCACGACGGACTCGGGCAGCACCTCACTGGCATCGCGTTCATGAGCAAGGTGCAGGAGCAAAAGCTCGCCGAACGCAATATCCCGGAGGCGGCGGACGCCAAAAAGATCGTAAAACTGGTGAACGATGCGATCCTGAAAACGCGCGAACTGGCACGCGGCTTGTTGCCGGTGGTCTCCGATGCCCGCGGCTTGATGTCGGCTTTGCAGCTTTACGCGAGCGAAATCAAAGATTTGTTCGGCATCAATTGCCGCTTTCAATGCGAAACCGCAGTCCTGATCCATGACGCCGCGGCGGCCACGCATCTTTACCATATTGCCCAGGAAGCGGTGAATAACGCTATCAAGCACGGGCATTCCAAAAATATCCTGATCCGACTTTTTTCTGGTGAGCGGGAGGGAACACTGGTAATAAAGGACGACGGGATAGGCATTGAACGCCCCCTGCGGCCGCACGCGGGAGTAGGCTTGCACATCATGAACTACCGGGCGGGTATGATTGGCGGAAATCTTGAAGTTCGCCGGGAAAAGCCCCTCGGCACTGTGGTGACTTGTCGATTCCCAGTGACCACGAGCGAAGATAACTCGGGGAGTAAGCCATGAGTCATGCAGCGATGGTTGCGAGAAAGAATAAAGTTTTTGTAGTGGACGACCATCCTATCGTTAGGCAAGGATTGGCGTTGCTCATCAACCGCGAACTGGACTTGGTCGTGTGCGGCGAAGCCGAGGACGCTCAATCCGCCATGCAGTCGGTAACCACGGTACACCCCGACATCATGGTGGTGGATATTTCCCTCAACGGCCCCGACGGCCTCGATCTGCTCAAGGATATCCGCATGCGGCATCCCGATCTGCCCGTGCTGATCCTTTCCATGCATGATGAGTCGATCTATGCGGAGCGCGCGCTCCGTGCCGGTGCCCAAGGTTACATTATGAAGCAGGAAGCCACCGAGAAGGTCTTGGTCGCCCTGCGCCGCATTTTGAGCCACGAGATCTATGTGAGCGAGCGGATCGCCAATCGCATGCTGCAGCGTTACATCGGAAGCCCAACTTCCGAGCGCCCCTCGTCAGTCGCCGACCTCACCGACCGGGAACTGGAAGTTTTCCGGCTCATCGGCGAAGGCCACTCCACCCGCCAGATCGCCGAGGAACTGCATATCAGCGTAAAGACCGTCGAGTCTTATCAGGCGCACATTAAAGAAAAACTTTCACTCCGAAGTGCACGAGAGTTGGTGCAACATGCCATTCAGTGGAGCATCAGCGAGAAAACTGCCTAGACCAAAAATCGTACTCCCCTGAGGTTTTACGTCGGGAAAACCCTGTCGTCCCTCTACGACTTCATAGGTGCGAAAAACGAGGCTGCTCCTGCTTGGCAGGGGCGTTCGTTTTCTTGATCCTGTCCATCAAGTATTTTGTCGCGAGTAGGTGTCTGTTCCCTGAAAGTCTTTAATTTAAGTTCTCTGGGGCCCACAGCAGCCCGCTGTTCACCGACTGTTGGAGATGCTTGAGTTCCACGTCCTCAATCCGGAAATTCAACGACATTGCCGAAAGGAGACCCAGTTATGGCAGCGGAATCGGTCCCGTACGGTCGTGCTACGCAGCAGGCGCCGGCGGTCGCGGAGGTACACATTCTCTGGATCACAGCCGGCTTGGGTTGTGACGGAGACTCGGTCTCCATCACCGCAGCAACCCAACCCAGCATTGAAGACGTGCTCCTGGGAGCCATTCCCGGGCTGCCTAAGGTGCACCTGCACAATCCCGTTCTCGCTTATGAGAATGGAGACGACTTCCTGAAGTACTGGTACATGGCGGAGGAAGGGAAGCTCGAACCCTTCGTTCTGGTGGTGGAAGGCTCGATTCCCAACGAAAAGATCAAGAAGGAAGGCTATTGGGCGGCATTAGGAACCGATCCGAATACCAAACAACCCATCACTACGAACGAATGGATCGACCGCCTCGCTCCCAAGGCCCTCGCGGTGGTCGCCTGTGGCACCTGCGCCACTTATGGCGGCATCCACGCGATGGAGGGCAATCCCACTGGCGCGATGGGC
Organism: uncultured Acidobacteriota bacterium; assembly: GCA_963745435.1. GTDB lineage: Bacteria > Acidobacteriota > Terriglobia > Terriglobales > Acidobacteriaceae > Gp1-AA133. The sequence continues at coordinate 191,531 of CAVUXK010000027.1, forward strand.
CTCGCTGACTATCTCGGTTGGCAGTGGACGTCCAAGGCAGGATTGCCGATCGTAAATGTCCCCGGCTGTCCGGTGCAGCCCGACAACTTCATGGAGACCCTGCTTTACCTGCTCTATCAGGTAGCCGGGCGCGCTCCCATGATTCCTCTCGACGACCAGCTGCGCCCGACGTGGCTGTTCGGCAAGACCGTCCACGAAGGCTGCGATCGCGCCGGCTATTACGAGCAGGGCGATTTCGCCGAGACTTACAGCTCCCCAAAGTGCATCGTGAAACTCGGTTGCTGGGGACCAGTCGTCAACTGCAACGTCCCCAAGCGCGGATGGATGGCCGGCATTGGCGGCTGCCCGAACGTCGGCGGCATCTGCATCGGCTGCACAATGCCAGGCTTTCCGGACAAGTTCATGCCGTTCATGGACGAGCCGCCGGGCGCGAAGGTTTCCTCGGGCGCTATCAGTGCCTACGGTCGGGCCATCAGTGCGCTGCGCACTCTGACCCAGGCGACCGTAAACAAGGAACCCAAGTGGCGGCATCCGCGTGCTGAACTGACCAGCGGCTATCACCCAAGATCCTACTAATGAGGAGCGATTGGACATGAGCACTATCACTGCACCGACCAAAGAGATCGCCACTAAAGGTAAGAATCTGGTCGAGATGAACTGGGACCCAATCACTCGCATTGTGGGAAGCCTGGGCATCTTTACCAAGATTGACTTCGCCAACAAGAAGGTCGCGGAGTGCCACAGCACCTCATCGATCTTCCGCGGGTACAGCATCTTCATGAAGGGCAAGGACCCGCGCGACGCCCACTTCATCACCAGCCGCATCTGCGGAATCTGCGGCGATAACCATGCCACCTGTGCAACTTACGCCCAGAACATGGCATTCGGCGTTCGTCCGCCGGCGATGGCGGAATGGATCGTCAACCTTGGCGAAGCTGCGGAATACATGTTCGACCACAATATTTTTCAGGACAACCTGGTCGGCGTCGATTTCTGCGAGCAAATGGTCAAGGAGACGAACCCGAACGTCTATGCGAAGGCTGAGAAGACCGCGGCACCTCACGCCAACTTGCACGGCTATCGCACCATCGCCGACATCATGAAGGCTCTGAACCCGTTCACCGGTGTGTTCTACCGGGAAGCACTACAGATGAGCCGCATGACTCGCGAGATGTTCTGCCTGATGGAAGGCCGCCACGTGCACCCGTCCACGCTGTATCCAGGCGGCGTTGGTACGGTTCCGACCATCCAGCTCTTCACCGACTACCTGGTCCGCCTGATGAAGTACGTCGAATTCATGAAGAAAGTCGTCCCACTGCATGACGATCTCTTCGACTTCTTTTACGAAGCTCTGCCGGGCTACGAAGAGGTTGGCAAACGGCGGATCCTTCTGGGATGTTGGGGATCGTTCAATAATCCCGACGTCTGCGACTACAGCTACAAGAACATGACCGAGTGGGGCCGCGCGATGTACGTAACGCCCGGCGTAGTAGTGGATGGCAAACTGGTGACTACCGACTTGGTGGACATCAATCTGAACATCCGCATTCTGCTTGGCAGTTCGTACTATGACGATTGGCAAAACTCGGAAACGTTCGTGAAAACCGATCCGCTCGGCAACCCGGTGGATAAGCATCATCCCTGGAACCAGACGACCATCCCACGCCCGCAGAAACGCGATTTCGGTGGGAAATACACCTGGGTTATGTCGCCGCGCTGGTTCGACAAGCGGACTGGCGACCACCTCGCACTCGACACCGGCGGCGGTCCAATCGCCCGCCTGTGGGCGACGGCTTTGGCAGGACTGGTTGACATCGGTTACATCAAGGCGACTGGAAGCAGCGTCAAAATGTATCTGCCTAAAACCACCTCGATGCCCGAAGTCGAATTCGAGTGGAAGGTGCCGAAGTGGAGCAATGCGATTGAGCGTGACCGCGCCCGCACCTATTTCCAGGTCTACGCTGCCTGCTGTGCATTGCACTTCATGGAAAAGGCCATGGAAGAACTGCACTCCGGACGAACCCGGACCTGGACCGACTTCAAGGTCCCGGAAGAGGCCATCGGATGCGGTTTCCACGAGGCCGTGCGAGGAGTACTATCCCACCACGTCGTAATTCGCAAAGGCAAGATCGCGAATTATCATCCCTATCCGCCGACGCCCTGGAATGCGAACCCACGTGATGTCTATGGCACGCCGGGTCCGTATGAGGATGCAGTGCAAAACACGCCGATCTTCGAGGAGAACGGTCCCGACAAGTTCAAGGGGATCGACATCATGCGCGCAGTGAGGAGCTTCGATCCATGCCTGCCTTGTGGCGTGCACATGTATCTCGGTGACGGCAAAACGCTGGAGACCCGGCATTCGCCGATGTTCGGCCTTCAGCCCTAGAGTCGGTTTGTCGTGTTGAGGGAGTGAGAGCGTCACTGTCGAATGATGTGGGCCAAACGAAACGACGAGTGCGGGCTCTCACTCTTTTTTTGAAGGAGGAACGTGACCGACGACAAGGATTTCCAAAACCGAGTTCAGAAGATCGGTCAACTGGTCCGGGACCTTGAAACTGTTGCTGATCCGGCTGCCCGCGCGGCCACCAAGGAACTCGTCCAACTCCTGATGGATATGCACGGGGCGGGGTTGGAGCGGGTCATGGAGGTCGTGTTCCAGTCGGGCGAGCCGGGAGAGCGATTGATCGAGGAATTGGGCCAGGATCCTCTTGTGAGCAGTCTGCTCGTCCTCTATGGTTTGCACCCTGACGAACTGGAGACGCGCGTTGAGCGAAAGTTGAAGCAAATCGACTCCAGGTTGCACAAGATGGGCGCCGAAGCCAGTTTGGTGAGCGTGCAGAACGGCCATATTCATCTGAAGGCTCATGTGAATGGGCATTCGTGCGGATCCACAGCGCGATCTGTGCAGACAATTCTGGAGGAGGCGATTTACGAGGCCGCACCGGATTTGTCGTCATTGAAAGTCGAAGGGCTGGAAGAGCCTGCCGCGTCGGGATTCGTGGCGCTCGACAAGTTGACGGCTTCTCCCGCCGCTTTCCATCAAACATTGACGGTGAGCGAAGGCATGGATTGATTCACTCGTCGATTGGCCTGCGATCATGACGATAACGTACGCTGCCGAAGCATCCCGCGCTTTCCAGTCTTTGCGCAATTTTGCACGCAAGCCGGATCGCAAGTTGGAGCGCTGCGAATTGTGCCGTGGAGAACTTCACGAGGAACATCCCCACCTGATCGAACTGGAGCATCGCAAAATGGTTTGTTCCTGCGACGCCTGCGCGATGCTGTTCACGGGACGGGAAGGCGCCAAGTATCGTCGCGTGCCTCGCCAGGTAAGACTTCTCGCCAACTTTCAGATGACCGATGCGGAATGGGAATCTCTCATGATCCCCATCAATCTGGCCTTCTTCTTTAGCAATAGTCTGGAGAATCGCGTGAGCGCGTTCTATCCAAGTCCGGCGGGCGCAACCGAATCTCTTCTGCCGCTCTCAGCCTGGAATCAGATAGTTGCCGCCAACCCGCCTTTGAGCCCGCTGGAGCCCGACGTCGAGGCCCTGCTGGTCAATCGCGTAGGGCAAGTCCGCGCCGATGTTCCGGCGGAGTACTATATCGTCCCGATCGACGCTTGTTACAGACTGGTTGGTCTGATCCGGTTGCACTGGAAAGGGTTTTCGGGTGGCACGGAAGTCTGGCAGGAGATTGGTGCGTTTTTCGCTAAACTTCGCGCCCAGGCTTTAATTGTCGGAGAGGGAGTGCATGCCTGATCTCGGCTTCGTGATCGAGGGTGCCGAAACGGCAAAGTTTGCGGCCTCGCCGCAAATCATTCTGAAACTGCGCATCACCAATCTCGATCCGAACAAGACCATCCAATCCATAGCACTCAGAGGCCAAATTCAAATCGAAGTCACGCGCCGGCGTTACAAGCCCGAGGATCAGGAAAAACTCCGAGACCTCTTCGGCGAGCCCGAGCGTTGGAGCCAAACTTTAAAAAATCTGCTTTGGACTCACGTCAGTGTCAACGTGCCAGCATTCCAGAACGATACGGTCGCGGATGTACCCGTCCCTTGCACCTTCGACTTCAATGTGGGTGCCACAAAATACTTCCACGGCTTGACCGACGGCGAAGTTCCACTGAACGTGATGTTCAGCGGAACCGTTTTCTATTCCGAGGGCAGTGCGCCCATGCAGGTCGCGCCCATCTCCTGGGACAAAGAGGCTCGCTTCAGTCTTCCGGTATCCGTTTGGCGCGACATGATGGACACTTACTATCCTGGGAGTGCCTGGCTGTGCCTCCGTCGCGACGTCTTCGAGCGGCTCTACGACTACAAAGTGCGTCACGGAATACCCACCTGGGAGCAGGCCTTCGAGAGCATGCTCGAAGCGGAAGAGGCGGTGCGCTCGTGAACCTCGAGCGGGTCAACCAGATCGCCAAGGCCGTTCTGTACGAGGGATACATGCTCTATCCCTACCGGCCGTCGTCGGTGAAGAATCGCCAGCGATGGAATTTCGGGGTCGTGTATCCACCAAGTTTTGCCGACGCGGACGGGAATGAACCCGCGACCATGCAGATGGAATGCCTGGTTTCGGGCACGCCGGCTTCCGCTCTTGAATTGAGATTGCGCTTCTTGCATCTTCGAACACGGTCCACAGCCCCTTCGCAGGTCACCATTGATCGCGGGCGGCCCACCGACTGGCAGGAAGCGATCGAGCGCGATGTTGTTCTGCCCGCGTACGGGTTGACGGACCTGATTGCAGGGGTGACCCATTTCTTCACGTTCCCGAACGAAACGCTTTCCGGTCCGGATCCCGACGCACCTGGAACTTCGCAATATGTCGTGCGGCGTCAATCAAGCATTTCCGGCTCGATTGATGTTCTCGCCAGCCGCGTGCGGGATGACGCCTTTAAGCTCAGCGTCACTGTCCGGAACAGTACACACCATATAAATCCGGAGCGGGAGCGGGATGCCGCGCTCATGCAGTCGATGGTTTCAGCGCACTTGGTTCTAGGAATCAGGTGCGGAGAGTTTGTCTCCCTGCTCGAGCCTCCTGCTGAACTGCAATCATTAGCCGCTGAGTGCCGCAATGTCGGGGTGTGGCCGGTTTTGCTGGGCGAGCAAGGAGAGAAAGACACTTTGCTGGCCTCGCCGATCATTCTCTACGACTATCCGCAGATCGCTCCCGAGAGTGCAGGCGATCTATTCGATGGCACTGAGATCGACGAGATTCTTTCGCTGCGCATCATGACTCTTACGGATGAAGAGAAACGCGAAGTCCGCGCTTCCGATGAGCGTGCGCGTCAGATTCTGGAAAGAACGGAAAACATGCCGGCCGAACAGTTCATGAAACTACATGGAGTCGTTCGCGGCATGCGCCCACTCAAGGAGGATGGATCGTGAACGAGTGGGAATGGCAGCTGCTCGAGGAGAAGGCGCCCATGGATGGAATGTCCGTGGGTGAGTCTAAGGTGCGAGTGGGTGACCGGGTGCGCTTGCGACCGCGCAAAGGCGGCGACGTAATGGACCTGGCTCTGGCGGGCCAGGCCGCGATTATCGAAAGCATCGAGCAGGACTACGAGGGCAAATTGCACGTCTGCGTGGTCCTCGATGACGATCCCGGTAGAGATTTGGGAATGCTTCGCCAGCCGGGGCATCGATTTTTCTTCGACGCCGACGAGGTTGAATTGCTCCCGCCGGAGGAACCCCATTTGCGGCCTGCGACTGCGGCAGCGCGCGTACTGGTCGCGGGCATCGGAAACATCTTTCTGGGCGACGACGGCTTTGGCGTGGAGGTCATTCGGCGCCTTGCTGCAAGAGAGCTTCCCGAAGGGGTGAAGGTGACCGACTTTGGGATTCGCGGGTTCGATCTTGCGTACGCACTCCAGGACGGCTACGAAACCACGATCCTGGTAGACGCTTATCCTCACGGGCAGGTTCCTGGCACAGTGTCATTGGTCGAGCCAGATCTGAGCAATCTGGACTCGCAGCCGCAGAGTATGGTCGACGCCCACGCGATGAATCCCGTCAATGTGCTTCGCATGGCGACGGCCATGAACGGGAAACTTGGAAAAATTCTGCTGGTAGGTTGTGAGCCACAAACCTTTGGCCCGGAAGAGGGACAACTCGGGCTAAGCGAGTGCGTCGAGGCTTCTGTGAGCGGAGCTGTAGAAATGGTTGTCTCGGCGGTAGACAGTGCACTACGGTCAAGCGGCAACAAAGTCAACAAGTCATCTTGAAAAGATTAAGGAGACACACGTGAGCGGAAACAACGATTCTGCGACTGACCGGGACACCCTGTACATGCTGACTGGCGTGGCATTCATGGTCTTTGGCGCCGGCTTGATCCTCTCCAATCCGCTAGTGCGGCGCTATCTGGGTGGCGTGGGCATCGGCAATCTGGCACAAGCCGCATTGCCCGATCTCGATCGCTATCTCAAACTGCGTTCTATGTAGCGGGACAACAAGGTGAAGGACCCATCGGCTCGAGAGGGGATTGTCACCGTCGACGTTGTGAGCTTGGTCGGACGGTGGCATATCTTATGACACCGCAAAGCGAAATAGTTCACTACGCCATCGATGCCAGGGCCAGCCAGTTTACGGTGCAGGCCTTTGCCAGTGGATTAATTTCCGCCGTCGCGCATAGCCCGAAGGTTGCGATCCGTGACTGGACGGGGAATGTGGATTTTGTCCCGGATTCGCTTCGTGAAGCCAAGCTCAACGTGGTGGTGAAGACTCCATCACTCGAGGTCTTGGATGAATTGCGCGACAGCGACCGGCGCGAAATTCACCGCGTCATGAATAACGAGGTACTCGAAACGGCGCGGTATCCGCAGGCCGTGTTTCAGAGTTCCAACATCGCGGTGGAACGGCTCAAAGAAACGCTGCACCGCGTAAATGTAACCGGAGGCCTCGAACTGCATGGTGTCACCAACAACCATTCGTTCTTTGCGCAGGTGGCCTTCGGTGTCGATTCGTTCCGGGCATATGGCGAATTTACGTTGTTGCAAACGGACTACGGAATCCGCGTGGCTTCGATCGCCGGGGGCACCTTAAAGCTGCAGGATGAACTGAAGTTCACCTTTTACGTGGTGGCGCGCAAGAAAGCTTGAGAGAGGAAGAGACGACGAGGTGAATGATCCCAATGAAGTTGCAGAGGGCGATGCCGGATACGCGGGAGCTGCACATCCGGTACCTCAGGAGGCGACCGTTCGCTACGTAATCGACTCCGGGGCAAGTACCTTCCTGGTGCAAGCTTCTTCTACCGGACTTTTATCCGCCTTCGGGCATGATCCGAAATTCGCGATCGGCGATTTTCAGGGAGATGCGGAATTTACACCCGGTAGCGCCAACCTCGATGATGCTCGAGTGCGAGTCCGGGTCCGCGCCGACTCTCTTAAGGTGGTGAACGAAATCAGCGAGAGCGATCGCAGCGAAATCGAGCGCCGGATGAACACCGAGGTCCTCGAAAGCGATCGGTTTCCTGACGTCTACTATGAGGTCTTGCGGGTTACGGGCAGCGGAAACGGAGAACGCTACTGGCTTGCGCTGGACGGAGAACTTACAATGCGCGGAATAACGCGTAGTCTGGCGGTGTCGACCCGCTTGTTGCTGAACGGCGGCAGCCTGCGAGGTTCCGGAGAGTTTTCGGTGAAGCTCAGCGACTTTGGAATTGCGCCCGTGACTGCCGTGGGCGGCGCCATTCGGATCAAGGACGAGCTGAAGTGTTCGTTTGACGTCGTAGCTCGGAAGCAGGAATAGAGAATGCCTCAGGGATGGAGAACATGGATGACGACGGCAATTTTGGCGGATCATCCGGAGACTGTCACATGTGCTTAGCGATTCCCGGGAAAATCATCGAGATCTCCGCGGATAACCCCGAAACGGCCGTCGTCGATGTCGTGAGCGTGCGACGCAAGGTAGATCTCGGTCTTCTTCAGGACGATCGTCCCCAGCCCGGAGACTGGGTGCTGATTCACGTGGGCTTCGCGATGAGTAAAATCAGCGAGCAAGACGCCTTGGACCAGATGCAAACTCTGCGCATCCTGGGAGAAGCGGAAGCCGCGATGCAGGAAGTAGAAGGCTACGGACTGCCCGATGGTAATGATGTCGATGTGAACTGAGCGACTACTCGATCGCGAATTGAAGTGAAGGGTTGACCAATGAAATTCGTTGACGAATTTCGAGAACCTGAACTGGTTCGGCGAACGGCCGAGGAGATTCGCCGGCTCGCCGATCCCAAGCGCCATTACCGGCTCATGGAAGTCTGCGGCGGGCACACGCACGCGATCTATCGTTTTGGCCTGAAGGATCTTCTTCCCGAAAATATCGAACTGATTCATGGACCCGGTTGTCCGGTATGCGTTTTGCCGATGGGCCGGATTGATGATGGCTTGGCCCTGGCGATGGATCCCAACGTCATCTTCGCCGCTTTTGGCGACATGATGCGCGTTCCGGGCGCCAGCGGAAGCCCGCTCGAGCACAAAGCCCGGGGCATGGACGTCCGCATTGTCTACTCGCCTTCCGACGCGTTGAAACTGGCCAGGATGAATCCTGATCGCCACGTCATGTTCTTCGCGATCGGATTTGAGACGACGGCCCCATCGACAGCGCTGACGTTAATGCGCGCGAAGGCAGAACACATCCACAATTTCTCCGTCTTCTGCAATCACGTAACGATCATACCCGCCATTCGCGCGATCCTCGATTCTCCGGATATGCGCCTCGATGCATTTATCGGCCCGGGGCACGTGTCCACCGTGATTGGTTGCCGCCCCTACGAGTGGATCGTAAAGAACGAGCACAAACCGATCGTCGTGTCCGGATTCGAGCCGCTCGACATGCTGCAGTCGATTGTCATGCTGCTGCGCCAATTGAAGAATGGCGAAGCCAAGGTCGAGAACCAGTACAAGCGCGTAGTCCCTTGGGAAGGGAATCGTGCGGCTCTGCGCGCGATGGCGGAAGTCTTTCAGTTGCGTCCCTACTTCGAATGGAGAGGCCTGGGCTTCATTTCGCAATCAGCCCTTCGCGTGAAGGATTCTTACGCCGAGTGGGACGCGGAGCAGAGATTCGAAGTGCCCGGCGTGCGCGTGACCGATCCCAAGGCCGCGCAGTGCGGAGAAGTTTTGAAGGGAGTTCTAAAGCCTCACCAATGCAAATTGTTTGGACGAGAGTGCACGCCTGAGCATCCCATTGGCGCACTCATGGTTTCATCGGAAGGATCATGCGCAGCGTATTACAACTACGAACACCGCAAAGCGGCAATGGTGAACATTCTGAGCCCGACCGCGTAAGTCGCGAAGCCCCCTCAGGCGAGTCCCAGCCGCGCATTCGTTTTCGTGAGCCGCAAATCGAGATGGCTCACGGGGCGGGTGGAAAGGCCAGTCGCCGCCTGGTCGAGGGACTCTTCGCTCCACTTCTCTTCGGCGATTCCACGGAACCTCTCGGCGATGCCGCGCATTTCTCGATCAACGGCGCGCAGATTGCGATGACGACGGACGCGTTCGTCGTGAAGCCGTTGCGCTTTCCGGGCGGGTCCATCGGCGAACTCGCTGTCAACGGCACCGTGAACGACCTTGCTGTATCGGGAGCACGTGCCGAAGCGCTCGTGGTCACTTACGTTTTGGAAGCTGGTTTGCCCACGCCAATTCTCGAGGCCGAAGTCCGCGCAATGTCCGAAGCAGCGCGCCGCGCGGGTGTGAAGATCACGGGAGGCGACACCAAAGTCGTCGAGCACGGCAAGGCCGATCGGATGTATATCACTACGACAGGAATCGGTTCGCCCATTCGCGGCCTCAATATCGATGCGCGCTCGGTTCGAGTGGGTGACAAGGTTCTTCTCTCCGGTCCGATTGGAGATCACGGCATCACCATCTTGTTGGCACGAGGCGATCTCGATTTCGAAGCCGACTTGCGCTCTGACACGAGATCCGTGTTGCCCCTGGTGGAAGCCGTCGCGCGAGTCGCCGCCCCGGGCCTTCGCTGGATGAGAGATCCGACACGCGGTGGTGTCGCAACATCACTCAACGAACTGGCGCGTGACTGCGGCCTGGGCGTTTGCCTGCACGAGGACGCGATCCCTGTGCGCGACGCCGTGCGCGGGGCCTGCGAATTATTAGGCCTCGACCCTCTGCACATCGCAAACGAAGGGCAGTTCCTTGCCGTCGTGGCCGCTGAATATGCGGATGCGGCCATCAATGCACTCAACCTTGCCCCGGGAGGAGAGCAGGCCCAGATCATCGGCGAAATCTGCGAACAGCCTGCTGGGTCGGTGCTGGTCAGCACGTCCTATGGCGGCAGCCGCATTGTCGATATGCTGGTCGGAGATCCTCTGCCACGAATTTGCTGAATGGCGACTGGTTATCAACTCGCAACCCAGATCGAACAACGGTTCCTCGAGAGGAACCGCATCTTCGAAACCTTCTTCGCGCATGAAGCCGTTCGTCTGGCCGAAGCCTGCCGCGAAATGTCCGAGCGCTTTCTGCGCGGGGGACGCCTGCTGGCCTTTGGACGCGGACCCTATGCTACCGACGCTCAACATGTCTCGGTTGAGTTCGTCCATCCCGTCATCGTCGGCAAGCGCGCCTTGCCGGCGATCGATCTTTCGATGCTCTTTCGTCCATGGCTCGAAGCCATACTTCGCCCGGAGGACATCGTCATGGGTTTCGGTCCTCCCGAAGGCGATCCCGAGGTTTGGGCTACCCTGCAGGAAGCCCACGCGCGCGAGGCCATGACGTTCGCGCTACCGGGCACGGAAGGTTCTTACGCGCTACGTCCTGTGACCGAAGACGCGTTCATCCACCAGGAAATGATTGAGATGCTTTACCACACGCTATGGGAAAGCGTGCACGTCTTTTTCGAGCATCGCGAGCTAGGTCACGAACTGGGCGAGACGGAATTCCTGTATCCATTTCTCGGCCGCGAGAAGCAGGGCACCGACGATCTGATTACTGAAGTAGCCAACTCCATCCAGATGAAAGTCCACGACGACGCGCTGCTGCGCGAACGTGTGGCCCGCGAGCAGGCGGACGCGATCAGCAATCTCGCCTTGGCAATCGAGGAACGCTTGCAACGCGGAGGCAAGCTGATCCTGTTCGGCAACGGAGGCTCCGCCACCGATGCCAACGACTGGGCTATCGATTGTGTCCTGCCACCCGGTGGATACCGACCGATTCCCGCGCTGTCGTTGTCGATGGAGCCCGCGAACATCACTGCAATTTCGAACGACGTCGGAACGGAAGTGGTCTTTCTTCGCCAGTTGATCGCCCAAGCTCAGCCCGAGGACATCGCCATCGGCATCTCCACCAGCGGAGGTTCGCGCAACATCATCATGGCACTGGAAGAGGCTCGCAAACGCGACATGCTGACGGCGGCACTGCTCGGTTATGACGGTGGAGAAATCTTAAGACGCGGCCTGGTGGATTTTCCCGTGGTCGTTCCGTGCGATTACATCCCCCGCATTCAGGAAGTGCAGGCATCGTCGTATCACATCATCCGTGAATTGATTGAGGTGTTGGGCCGTGGCCAAGCTTGAACTGTTCGGCACGGCGCGCTGCCCGCACACGCAGGATATGCGCGACTGGCTTGAATGGCAGCGCCGGGATTTCGTCGAGCACGATGTAGAACTGGACCGTGAAGCGCGCTCGCGTCTGCGTGATCTCTCGCCGGGTCAACGGAGCGTGCCTGTGCTAGTCGAAGACAACAAGGTCGTTCAGGTCGGATGGCAAGGTCGCACCTGCATGATCGAGGCGGAGTAGATGGCGAGTGCGTGCTCCATACGCGTCCGAGGCGTGGTACAAGGCGTTGGGTTCCGCCCGTTTGTCTACCGACTGGCGCGCGAAAACACTCTCGCCGGTTGGGTTCTGAATGGCGAAGAGGGCGTCGAGATTTACCTGGAAGGCGCAGAGCAAGGTCTGGACGCCTTCGTGCACGATCTGAGGATTCATCCTCCACCGGCAGCCAGCATCTCTGAGATTCAAATCGCTCCAGCGGAACTGGTTGGCCTGAAGGATTTCACTATCCGCACCAGCACGTCGGCGGAGCATCCGACCGTTCGCATCTCTCCAGATTTGCCCGTGTGCGAAGAGTGCCTTCAGGAATTGTTCGACGCCGCGAATCCACGCTACCTGTACCCTTACATCAACTGTACGAACTGCGGTCCGCGCTACTCGGTGGTGCGCTCGCTACCGTATGACCGTTGCAACACCACGATGGCGCCTTGGCCGCTCGATGCGTTCTGCGGCAATGAATACCACGATCCAGCGAATCGCCGGTTTCATGCCCAGCCCGTGGCGTGCCCGGCGTGCGGGCCTGGGTTCTTGCTGCAAGAGAATTCATCGACGTCAGCCCGAAACGCCGAGGCAATTGCTCGAAGCGCCCAACTACTTCGCGAGGGAAAAATACTGGCGGTCAAGGGCGTCGGGGGTTATCACTTGGCGTGCGATGCCCGAAATCCCGCGTCCGTCACGGCTTTGCGCGAGCGCAAGTTTCGCAAGGAACGGCCCTTCGCCGTCATGGTGCGCGATGTGGAGGTGGCGTGCGCACTCATTGAGCTGTCAGCCGAATCCGAGCGACTGCTTCTCTCGGCCGCACGACCAATCGTTCTTGCAGAAGCGCTTGTACACCTCGAAGAGATAGCCCCGGGCAACAGCGAACTGGGCGTGATGCTGCCCTACACGCCATTGCACTATCTACTCTTCGCAGCGGGCGCTCCCGAAGTCTTGGTCATGACCAGCGCCAACCGCTCGAGTGAACCAATCGCTTATGAAGATGATCAGGCGCTGGAACGCTTGTCGGGCATCGCGGATGCATTTCTGATCGGAGAACGGCCGATTGCCCGCCGTGTCGACGACTCCGTAACCCGTGTTGGCACGTTTGGTCCCATGATTCTGCGCCGCTCTCGCGGATACGCTCCCGGAGCGGTAGCCTCCTTACCCACCAAGAGGCCGATTTTGGCGGTTGGACCCGACCTAAAGAACACCATCACTCTCGTCGTCGAAGGGCAAGCTTTTGTTAGCCAGCACATCGGAGATCTCTCCCACTACGACTCGCTGCGCGCCTTCCGCGAGACCATCGATGACATCCTGTCGATGTATGAGGTCGATCGCAGCGAGTTGCTGGTCGTCCACGATTCCCATCCGCAGTACGCATCGAGTGTGTACGCGGCCGATCTGGACGCGCTCGAAACGCGACCTGTGCAGCATCACAGAGCCCACATAGCGTCCGTGCTGGCGGAGCGCGGCGAGTGGAACACTCGAGTCATCGGCGTCAGCCTTGACGGCACGGGATACGGCGACGACGGCAGCATTTGGGGCGGCGAAATTTTCGCCGGTAGCGTGTCGCAAGGCTTCGAGCGAGTGGCCCACCTTCGACCAGCAGCCCTACCGGGTGGCGATGCCGCCGCTCAGAATCCTGTCCAGGCCGCCGCAGGATTTCTCGCTCAACTCGACGACCTTCCCGACATGTCCCGCGCGCCATTTGATTTCTCGCGTCGCTACTCCGATTCCCTCGATCTGGTCCACAAGAATGTCCGCACGTTCCCCACTACATCAATGGGAAGGCTCTTCGATGCAGCCGCAGCACTGTTGGGCTTTACCCGCTCTATCACGTTTGAAGGCCAAGCCGCCATTTGGCTCGAGCAACTCGCGCGCACATCCGCGCCGGGAGGCGCCTACTCATTCCCCTTCGAGGATTGGCAACTCGATTTTCGCCCTCTTCTCGTTGCCATCGTACGGGATCGCCTGCAGGGGCGGACTCCGGCCGAAATCGCTCGTGCCTTCCACCGCGGTGTCGCCCAAGGTTTGCGGGACGCCGTAGTCGCCCTCGGTGCCGAATATCATTCGGACACGATCGTTCTTTCCGGCGGAGTATTCCAGAACGAATTGCTGCTGGCGGACTTCAAAGATGCGACGGCATCCACTCCCTTGAAGATCTGGACCAATCATCTGGTTCCGCCGAACGACGGCGGCATATCCCTGGGCCAGGCCGCCTTGGCGGCATTCGGGCGATTCGATGAGGCTCCCTGACCATGCATGAACTCTCGATCGCAATGAGCATCGTTGAAATGGCCGAGGAGGAAGCTCAGCGCCACGGGAGCCGGGTGTCCGCTGTTCATTTGAAACTCGGCGCGCTGTCTGGCGTGGTCAAGGAAGCGCTCCTGTCATCCTTCGAGATGGCCTGTTTCGAGACGCCGCTAGCGGGCTCTCGCCTTGTCATTGAAGAAGTTCCGATCGTTGTTTTTTGTGAGAACTGTCAGGCTCGTCGAACACTGACCTCCGCACAATGGTTTTGCTGTTCGGAATGTGGCACGCCTACATCCGAGATTCTGCAAGGGAAAGAACTTGAAGTGGTAGCACTGGAGATGACCGACGATGTCCGAGCCCAGGCTGGTTGAAGTTCGCAAGAACGTACTGAAAGCCAACGACGTGATTGCGCGCTCTCTGCGCGAGCAGTTTCGGTCGGCTGGAGTCTTCGTAGTCAGCCTGGTATCGAGTCCCGGCTCGGGCAAAACGGCGTTTCTCGAAAAGACACTGACCACGCTCCGCCAGAATTACAGCGTCGCCGCGTTGGTCGGAGATCTTGCCACCGAGAACGACGCCGTGCGCCTCGCACGAAGTCAGGCCCCAGTGAAGCAAATCATCACCGGGACGATCTGCCATCTCGAAGCGGCGATGGTCGAAAAGTCTCTCGCCGACTGGGACTTGAACACTCTGGATTTTCTTTTCATCGAAAACGTCGGCAATCTCGTCTGTCCCTCTTCGTACGACCTCGGGGAAAACCTTCGCATCGTTCTCATGTCGGTCACGGAAGGTGAGGACAAGCCCCTGAAATATCCAACCATCTTCAACAGCGCGGATCTCGCAGTCATTACCAAGATGGATTTGGCCGAAGCCGTGGAATTTGACTCGGCGGCCGCGCGCGCCAATATTCAGGCCGTTCGCCCCGGAATGTGCGTGTTTGAGCTGTCGACCAAATCCGGGGAAGGAATGCACGCCTATTTCGATTTTCTCGCCGCCAGCGTCGCTCACATGCGGGCGCCACTCAGCCAGACCGTTTGACACGCACAAATGTCTGTTTTCGATCGCCTTGGGTTTTTTCTGTAGGGACTTGAACGATCCACCCCGATTCTGCTAGAACTTTTCAATCGCTTAATTAGCGGCGGGGTAGCATCAGATTAAAGGAATTGCACTACCGAACATTTCATACTCGTGAAATGTTCACGACCCGATCCGGCGCCCACGGAACTATACCGCACCACGCGCAACGCAGACACTCGCTGCCACTTCTGCAAGAACGACTGCCTCCGCACCTTCATCGACATACGTACGGCACCTAAGGATGACAAGAGCTTTATCCCGATCCAGAAGGTCACCAAGGTTCCGCTGATGCACGGCGAGCAGCGCTTGATCATCGCGACTTGCGAAAAGGGAACCGTCGAAGATCTCAATGACATGAAGGGAATCAAAGCCGGGCTCGACTCGATCAAGGCCCAGCACCCGAATTTCGTCGACTATGCGGCCAAGGAAGTATTCCGGCCCACGAACGCGAAGAACGTGGCTGATCCGCTTCCTACCCGCGGCTGGGCCGGTTGGAGCAAGGGCGACAGGAGCGGCGTGGGCTCATGGAGAATCGCAAGAAACTCCGCATCGGCATCCCGCGTGTCCTTAACATTTACACTTATGCTCCGCTTTTCAACGCCTACTTCGAAAGCCTCGGCGTGCAACCGGAGAACGTGATCTACTCCGACTACACGAGTTCCGAACTCTACCGCGCGGGCGCGAGCCGCGGCGCCATCGATCCCTGCTTTCCCGCCAAGATCGGCATCTCGCACGTCTACAACCTGATCCAGGAAAAGCACCGCAAGAAGCCGCTCGACCTGATTTTCTTCCCCATGTATGACGTGCTTCACTCGCCGCTCGTGAAACTGACGGGCACGAACGCCTGCCCGACCGTCACCGCGACGCCCGAAACCGTAAAGGCCGCTTTCACCAAAGAGAACGACGTTTTCGCCGAGAACAACGTCAAGTACATCAATCCAGTTCTGAACTTCGCGGACCGCAAGCTCTTCGCTTTCCAGATGTTCCAGGCCCTCGATCCTGTGCTCGGCCTCTCGGACGAAGAAAACGACCGTGCCATCGAAGCTGGTTTCCAGGCGTTGAAGACCTACGAGACCAACATCCGCAAACGCGCCCGCCAGGTGCTCGATCAGTTGGAGCGTGAAGACCGCATCGGTATCGTGATGCTGGGCCGACCGTATCACCACGATCCCGGTCTCAACCACGAAATCCTGGAAGAATTCCAGAAGCTCGGCTACCCGATTTTCTCGCAAAACACTTTGCCCATCGACGAAGACATGCTCGAACGCCTCTTCGGTGACGAAGTTCGCTCCGGCGTCATCAGCAGCCCGCTCGATATCGGCGATGCCTGGAAAAACTCCTATTCTTCCAGCACCAACCACAAGGTGTGGGCTGCCAAGTTTACGGCTCGCCATCCGAATCTGGTTGCCTTGGAAATCTCCAGCTTTAAGTGCGGGCACGATGCCCCCATCTACGGAGTGATCGAAGGCATCATCGAACAATCTGGTACGCCCTACTTCTGCTTCAAAGACCTGGACGAACACAAGCCATCCGGTTCCATCAAAATTCGCGTGCAAACTATTGACTACTTCCTGCGCCGCTACCGGGAGGAAGTGATCCGCAAACGGAAGGCTGAACAAGACATCGAAGCGCAGCTAGCCGCTCTCGAGGCGGAACTTCGTGGGGGTCAGAATCAGCCGGAGCCGTCGCTCGTCGGTCCCCAAGGCCAGCAAATCGGGCAGGGCATGGCGGCGGACTAAAGGTCGCCCGCGGCCATAGAGGTCACTGTGTTTCTCCACAGGGGCGGCAGCCGCTGAACACGATGCTTGGAAAAGCCAAAACCTGTGTCGGCGCAACCTTGAGGGGGGATGGCGCGACACAGGCCTTAGTGAACTGCAAGTGCTTGACGGAGCTTAACTTGTTCCTTTAGGGACGAATCACAAAATTTCGAAATCTGTTACGAAATCCGAACAACTCGGAAAGGCGGCAAGAACACTGTAGCTGCTCGATCGGCCCTCGCTTACAGCGCTCGCGAGACCAGCCCGCCGCGATCCGGATACTGTAGCCGGCCGAGCCGCACCGCTCCTTCCGTTACGTGCCGATAGCGATCGACAATGCCGGACGGCTGAAATTCGGCATCAGGAAATACGTATCGAGCCCACAGCTTTGAAATCGTCAAGGCCGAATACAGCCGCAGGCGCAATGCCTCGTCTACCAATATGCGGCCAGCCTCCGCGACCAAAGGGTCCTGATTCTCGCGGGCATTCTGACCCAGACTCAACAAGACAGCCGGCGTTGTGAGAAACCCCTCCCACATACTCGATTGCGGTCCTGAGCCGCTCGCGCTGGATCGTTCTGAATTCTGCGGGTTTCAGTCGTTCCCGCAAGAATTGTTCCTCCGCCGGATTGGTTAAATTGATGAAGGCTTCAAGATCCACGTTTTTCACCTTCTGGCTGAGATCGCCATCGGTGATTCCAGCTGCGCGCCCGGCCAATAGTCTGCCGGATGAAGAGCAGAAAGGCGGCGACAGCTAGAAGCGATGATGACGTAGCCGATCATCACTGGCGCATCAGCCTTTCCAGTTCGCTATTCCAATGCTGGAGATCATTCAGCGCGGTCAGGGTTCATTCGACGTGAGCGGAATTCTGAGAGCGAAAGTAGGGTGGCACTCCAGAGTCCCAAGCACCAATGTAAGTGACGCTTCTGAATCACTGGAACAGCCTTCAACGCAAAGTCCACCCCATACTGCGCCTTGAAGGCTAATATGCAGCAGTTCAACACTGGAGAAGACACCGAAGCCGAGCACGATGCCCATGATGTGGCTTGTCCATGAGAGGCGCAGGAAACTGGCCAACAACAGCGAGCAAAACTAACAGTCCACACTGAATTATGTTCGACGGCTCGATCCACGATATGAAGTCCGACGACATACCAGTCCTTCTCGAAAGCCGTTCCTTCCAGACCCGTCACGTTTGCCACAATTAAAACTGCAACAATCATGAGAACTACGGTAGCCCACCGAAATACGACTTCCCCCAGCTCTTTCAAAGGGGGATAAACCTTGAAAGACCTGAATGAAAATCTCACATACAACAGCAAAACGGAGTGCCGCACTCCCACCCGCGCCTACAAAATATGCATCCGGTACTGTGGGGCTGAAACTGAATCTATGTGATCTATCGTGTAGAGAAATGCACTGAGTAGCGCCTCGTACACCGTATAGGCAAAGAAGGCCGGAAACCTTCTTGGCAAACCTCGATGGCTCATGATTGCCGCCAACAGCGTCTGCAACACAATGGCGGTCACCCACGAACACATCATCACCCAGCGCGGAACGATGTATGGCCACACGGACAAAATATACTTCGTGCCGCGCTGGACCTCAATGTTTTCCTCAACGTGCGATGGCTCCTATTTCCAGCGGTTTGCAAGTTTTCCCTGTCGGGCACGGGTTACCACCGTTGCCGTCGGCATGCAGTCGGACCGGAGCGGTAACGAAACCCAACAATACAGTCAACGTGACCGCCATCCATGTAAGTCTTTTCACGATGCAGCTCCTTTGCGAAGGATTCGCACCGTGATAACTTGCAATGTAGCGAGGAATTGGACTCGGAAATCACGCGACTCGCAGGGTTTCCGGAAACCGTAACAACCATGACGCTCAAATCGGTTAAAGAAGACTTACAAGCCAGCACGCTACGGGCAATCTCTGGCTTGCTCGCCAAGCTCGGATATTTCGGAAGCCTGCGCCAGGAAGACGGTTCTTACTCACACTGGGGCTTGTCACGAGTCCACGGCGAAATGGCAGCGCAGGACGCGCTAGCCGAAGCCCATCAAGGACGTACTGACAAAGATACTTCGCGCTCCCCTAAACAGGTTACTGAATGATGTGCAAGATTCTTGCGCGGGTCGCAACCAAGCGCAGATCGAATTTCTAGGCGAGCTACAGAAAACCGAATCGCAGATCCTTCCGCCCAAGGCGGGCGTGGGATCTCGCCGCCATCTCAGTTCAGTGCTTCGCGCGCTTTTGGCTCTGGCAAAGTCTCCACAGTAGTCCACTCGCCGAGCCGCATGGCCACGCCCACGACCTGACCAATCACTTCGGCGTCCTGGGGATGCTTCAGCACTCGCACCGGGACTGGGGATAAGGGATGCGACTGCAGCACCAGGCCTTCTTGCTGTAGCGTGCACCAGCAGCAGGTATACCCTTCACGCGTTTCCACGAAGTAAATCGGACGTTCATACTCGGACCGCCACGCTCCCTCGATCACCCGTGTTTTCGATTCGTCGATTTGCACGAATGTCCCCGGCGGCAGTATCGGGTACATCGTAAAGTCGTCCGTTCCGATGTATCCGTAGGTGTATCTGCGGTCGGCAAATTGTCTCAGATAGGTTAATGGGACCACACCCCACTGCTCGACAAGGCGTCCCATATTGGCGGTATACCGGGGGTCAAAGCTCGGGTCCATGCGCACTGGGATGCGCACTGACGACACGTTTTCCAGCGCCTCAGACTTGTGCGATTTCGGCGGGCTGGCCAAGGGAATGTCCTCAGCGACCGTATTCATGTCGACCCCGTACCAGGTCAAAATTTCCCGCGCATCCTTTCGGTAGATCACCGACAACGAGTAAAGACGATAGATGCTGGGGACCACCCCTTTGGTCTCCATGTCGGAAAGCCTGCTGGGGGGAATCGCGAACTCATCGCTCTTGTGTTTTTCCGCAATCGCAGCACTCGACGTCTCAACGTCGCGCATCGTGAGCCCCAGCCGCTCCCGCAAAGCGCGCAAGTTCTGTCCCGCAGATAGCATCCGCCCCTCCATACGTCGCCGATCTGGCCCCAATCAGGACATGACACCACCGAGTGGCGCTGTTCTGGATTCGTAACACGCAAGTTACTCCCTCGCTGCACCAAAAACAACCCTCTGCATTGCGTCGATAACCGTCCTATCTCTCTTACTCAACCGGAGTTGCATGGGCTTCTTAACTTAGCGTTCTGGGCTAGGCAAATGGTCAACTCCGAAGTTGGTAAATGGGGATCAAATCTCAAAAGAGGCCGCTTGCACAAAAGTGCCGAAATGTCGTCATTCCTGGTTTTACGGAACTGGAACGCAGATCGCTGACGAGTATCTAAAGCGCTATGTCTGGGGACGTGTGCGCTAGCCAACCAAATTGAATTCGATTTGCAACGTATTGACCGCCGGACAGGTTGCGATCGGCGGCGGTTCATTTGTTTTCCCTGTCACTTTGCAGTGAAGAAGATCCTTCCTCAAGGAGCAAATGTTCGGCCCCTCTGGTAGCGAGAGCATTCATGGCAAGGGCTTCGAGAACGTTGAGTATTACTTCGTCTTAGACCCGAATCGGGCTGGCAGAAGTCCCATCAAGCGCTGGGAGAAGCGTTCGCCGCGAATTCTTGCCCGGGTCGACGGTCTGGCCACGTAACTTCTTCAGCAAAACGGTGAGTGGGGATTATGGCCGCCGAAAATCCCTGCGATGTGTCCGCTGCCAGATTGAAAAACGTCATGCGAGCTAGCTGCTTCATTTGGACAACTTTCAGGGCACCGGCACTCACCTATCGCTTTTAAAGTCAATAAGTTGTGAGTCGTAACAACCTCAAACCTTCGTAACCCTGTGTCATGAGCGTTCTAATTCTTGGCCAACGGAATTCGTTATATACTCATCCCAAATCTCCCCGAGTTTCTGTGATTTTCACGGCCACTTTGTGTTTTTTTGCAACTCATAAGGTCGAGAGTTCCGGAGGTTCGTTCGGCCGGGTTGTTCCGCTGACGCGTCCGGTAGGGAGACATGTTCAAACAATTCGTTTCTGCCGCCAAAATCCTTACGCGCCGGGTCCACCCCGGAATGTCGCTTAGGGTTCGTTCCGACGACACATTCCTCGTCTCCTATCCGAAATCCGGAAACACCTGGATGAGGTTTCTGATCGCCAATCTTCTGCAACAGAATCCTCCCATCGGACTGCTCGAAGCCGATTGCCTGATTCCATCGGTGGATGGGAAGTCGAAAAAGTTCTTCGACGACATGAAGTCGCCGCGCGTAATCAAAAGCCACTTTTCTTTTATCCCCGCCTACAAGCGTGTGATCTATGTGGTGCGCGATCCGCGCGACGTGGTCATGTCGCAGTATCACTATCAGATCAAGCGCGGGGTGCTCGAAGCCGGCGCATCACTCGACGGTTTCGTGGGAAGGTTTCTGAAGGGAGAAGTCTGTCCCTATGGCTCATGGGGCGACAACGTGGGTAGCTGGACCGCCACCCGCCGCGACGATCCCAACTTCCTTCTGCTCCGCTATGAAGACATGCTCGCGGACGTTACCAGCGGCGCGGCGAAGATTTCCGATTTCCTCGGCTGTGGTCAGGACGCGAATCGAATTGCCGTTGCCGTCGAGCGCAGCAGTCTCGAGAACATGCGGAAGGTTGAAAAAGCAGAAGGGAAGAAGTGGGACTCAACCAAGGGAACGCGCCAGGACATGTCTTTCTTCCGTTCGGCGAAGTCCGGCGAGGGTCGTGCAACGCTGTCCCGCGAGTCCATCGAGCGGATCGAAAAGGCCTGGGGCCCGCTGATGCATTCCGTAGGTTACGCCGCATCCTCTCCGAACCCGGTCGTGTCTCTCAGCCCAGCGGCAATACATCTCTAGGCCATGGTTGCGGAAGGCCTGCGGTCTGGCAAGAACGGGAAGGGCACGAGTTCACTCGTGCCGCTAAGTCCTTGAAAGAGTGTCCGCGCTTTAGCGCCTGAGGTGCCTTCTTCGTGTCTTTGGAAACTTTTTCCGCAGCTGCGTAAGTCGGCGGACGCACATGCGCCTTTACGCGCAGCCTCTATGCATGCACGGTCTGATATTCCTCGTACGAACCCTTGAAGTCCGTGATCTTGTGGTCCGTCTCGAAATGCCAGATGCGCGTCGCCACTTCGTCGATCAGGTCATGATCGTGCGTTACCAGCAATAACGTCCCCTGATAGCGCTGCAACGCAATATTCAGCGCGTTGATCGATTCCAAATCCAAATGGTTCGTCGGTTCGTCGAGCACGAGAACATTCGGCTTCTGCAACATGAGCTTGCAGAAGATCACCCGCGCCGCCTCACCCCCGGAAAGCACATCCGTCTTCTTGTTTCCGTCCTCGCGCGCAAACAGCATCTGCCCCAACAGGCCGCGAATTTCTTCGTGCGCTGCCGCCGGATCCCACTGGTGCAGCCACTCGAACACGGTCATGCCGGGCTGGATCAGGCCTTTGTGATCCTGGGCGAAGTATCCGACGGCCGCTTCGTGACCCCAGTTAACTTTGCCGGAATCGACGAAATTCCCGTCATAGCCGCTGGTCTGTCGAAGCTCGGATTCCGGTACGGTCGGCGAATTCGCCAGAAGCGCATTCACCAACGTCGTCTTGCCCGCGCCGTTACGTCCCATGAGGGCAATCTTCTCGCCGCGCAACAGGCTGGCTGTAAACTCGCGTACCACTTCCTTGTCACCGTAAGCCTTGGCCACTCCTTCAATCTCGAGGATGTGTTTTCCCGAAGGCCGCTTTTGTTCGAACTTGATAAACGGCCGTTGAATGTTTGAGCGCGCCAGTTCCGTGACCTGCAGTCGTTCGACTTCCTTGCGACGCGACTGCACCTGGCTCGATCGGGTTCCGGCCGCAAACCGCGCGATGAATTCGTTCAGCTGCGAAATCTTCTTTTCGCGCTGCGCATTCTGCGACTCAATCTGCGTTCGCACCTGCGTCTTCATCACCACCATGTCGTCGTAGCCGCCAGTGTAAGTGATGATGGTCTCGTAATCGATGTCCGCGATGTGCGTGCACACGCTGTTCAGGAAGTGACGGTCGTGGGAAATCACGATCACCACTCCGTCGTAACTATTCAGAAAGCCCTGCAGCCAGTGGATTGAATCCAAGATCGAGGTTGTTCGTCGGCTCGTCCAGCAGCAGGGCCTGCGGATGCCCGAACAAGCGCCTGCGCCAGCAGCACGCGCACTTTCTGGCCGCCCTGCAACTCGCCCATCTTGCGTTCGTGCGCTTCGTCCGGAATGTCGAGGCCCTGCAGCAGAATCGCCGCATCGCTCTCGGCGGTGTAGCCGTCTTCCTCGCCGACGATGCCTTCGAGTTCTCCCAGTCGCATGCCGTCTTCGTCCGACATCTCGGGCTTCTCGTAGATGCGGTCGCGCTCTTCCAGCGCCGCCCACAGCCGTTTGTTGCCCATGATGACGGTGTCGATCACGCGATACGCGTCAAACGCGAATTGATCCTGGCTCAGCACGCCCAGCTTCCGCGGACGCACGACCGTGCCCTTCTGCGGATCCATTTCGCCGGTCAGGATCTTCATGAACGTGGATTTGCCCGCGCCATTGGGCCCGGTCAGGCCATAGCGCTTGCCCGGCGTGAACGCCGTCGAGACTTCGTCAAACAGAACTTTAGCGCCGTAGCGCATTGACACATTACTGACTGAAAGCATGTTTTCTCAGGAAACTGCGGGAAAATTGCCCAAAAGGCGGGAACGCAGCTGCTGCCATTAGAATATCACGATGCCCAGCGGAATCGGCTAGCCGAGGGGCGGCAAACGCGCGGCAACCAGCAGAGAACCCAAACCCCATCACCTGGGTTCGGGGGCTCGCAGACATATCCCCTGGTCCGAGGTTCGTATCAGGGCGCGCCTTCAGGCGCGCCATCTAGCTCCAAAAATCGCTGCGCCTTTAGGCGCTGGCAGGGCAAGTCTGAAAATCATGAACGACCAAACCCACGTCGACCTCCAATCTATCGCCCGGCAAGTCATGCTGGAACACGGCTTCGACCCCGATTTCCCGCCTGCCGTTCAACAGCAGATCGCCTCTTTGGGAGCAAAACCCGCCCTTCCACCTCCGAGCGGAGACGTCCGCGATCTCCGCTCCTTGCTCTGGTCCTCCATCGACAACGACACCTCCAGAGATCTCGACCAGATCGAAGTCGCCGAGCAATTGCCCAATGGCGACGTGAAGATTCTCATTGGCATCGCCGACGTAGACGCCGACGTTCCCCAGGCCAGCCCCATCGACCAGCACGCCTCCTCGCAGGCGACCACCGTCTACACGGGAGTAAGAAATTTCTCGATGATCCCGGAGACGCTTTCGACCGGGCTCACGTCTCTGCTCGAGGATCAGGACAACGCCGCCGTCGTTACAGAGTTTGTCGTCTCCAGCGACGGCCATGTCAAATCAAACGATCTGTACCGCGCGCTCGTCCACAATCACGCGCAGCTTACCTACAGCGGGGTGGGCACGTGGCTAGAAGGCACGGCCGCCGCTCCGCCCAAGGTCGCTGCGTCCTCCGACCTGCAAGCGCAGCTCAAGTTGCAAAACACGGTCGCGCAGGCGCTCCGCGAACAGCGCTACCGGCACGGCGCTCTGAACATCGAGACCATTGAGGTGCGGCCCGTCGTCATCAACGACCAAATCGCCGACGTGGTCCGCCAGGAAAAGAACCGCGCCACCGATCTCATCGAAGACTTCATGATCGCCGCAAACGAAGTAGTTGCTCGCGCCCTGGCCGCGGAATCTTCGATTCGCCGCGTGGTCAAGACTCCCGAGCGCTGGGAGCGCATCGTGGCGCTGGCCGCAGCGCAGGGCGGCAATCTCCCAGCACAGCCGGACTCCAAAGCCTTGAACGATTTTCTGATGCAGCGCAAGGCCGCCGACCCCACCCACTTCGCCGACCTCTCGCTCGCGGTGATCAAGCTGATGGGCCCGGGAGAGTACATCCTCGAACGTCCCGGCGATCCCGACGTCGGCCACTTCGGCCTCGCGGTGCAGGACTACACGCACTCCACCGCACCAAACCGGCGCTTCGCCGATCTGGTCACGCAGCGTCTCGTGAAGTCTCTCCTCAAGAAAGGCAGCAATCCCGTACTCCGACAGCGATCTCGACAGCATTGCGAAAAATTGCACGACTCGCGAAGACGCCGCCCGCAAAGTCGAGCGCGAGATGACCAAGCGTACCTCGGCGATCGCCATGAGCAACCGCATCGGCGAAGTCTTCGACGCCATCGTGACGGGTGCCAACACCAAGGGCACGTTCGTGCGCGTCCTGAAGCCGCACGTAGAAGGGATGCTGGTGCAGGGCGCACAGGGGATGGACGTAGGCGACAGCCTGAAAGCGAAACTGGTAAGAACCGACGTGCAAAAGGGCTACATCGACTTCGCGAAGGCGTGAGCAAGTGTGGCGCGGGCGCCCCCGCCCGCGTCTCTATCGGGGCAATGCCGACAAAAGTCTGCACAGCTCGCGACCCGCGAATTGGTTTGTATCAGGGCGTGCCTTCAGGCACGCCGTAACCGTCCAAAGGAAACCGCGCCTTCAGGCGCTGGCCTGTGCGGTGTCGAGCTACACGCGAAGGTTTCTACCCCTGCTTCTGCTCCAACTCATGCCACCGTGCATACAGCCGATCCAGCGCGCTCTGGGCTTCGTCTAACTCCGACCCAGCCCGCACCAGCCCCTCCGCATCGCTAGCAATGGCAGGATCCTCCAGCGCAGCCTGTCTCTTCCTCAAGAGCTCGTCGGCCTGCGCGATCTGATCCTCAATGCCCGCATACTCCCGCGCCTCCAGATACGAGAGCTTCTTCTTTCCAGCCGCCGCCACGGTCGCCGTAGGTTTGCGCTCGGCCGAGCCACTTTTGAGGGACTGCTCCCGCTCCTCCAGCCAAGCCTCCCACTGTGAATAATCCGCAAACCGTTCCACCCCGCCGAGCCCATCCAGCCCCAGCACGGTCGTCGACACGCGGTCCAGCATGTAGCGATCATGCGTAACGAGCACCATCGCACCGCGAAATTCCAGCAGGCTCTCTTCCAGGATCTCGAGCGTCGGAATGTCCAGGTCGTTCGTAGGCTCATCGAGCAGCAGCACATCCGCAGGCTGCAGCATCAATTGCGCGATCAGCACTCGCGCCCGTTCTCCGCCTGACAGTCGACTAACCGGCTGATTGAGCTGCTCGCCCGTAAACAGAAACCGGGCCGCCCACGAGGCCACGTGAATCACCCGGTCCTGATAAATAACCGAGTCACTGTCCGGCGCCAGCGCTCGTCGCAAAGTCGCATCCAGATCCAGAGGCCGCGTCTGATCGAAATACACCACGCGCAGCGCCTCCGCCCGCCGGATTTGTCCCTCGTCAGGCGAAGCCTCGCCCCGCAACAACCGCAGCAGCGTCGTCTTGCCACTGCCATTGGGGCCAACCAGCCCCAGCCGCATCCCGGCGGTGAGAATAAAGTCCAGACCATCGAACAGCCGTCGCCCCTCAATGCTGTACCCCACGCCCTGCGAGTTCGACAAGCCGCTTGGTCTGCCGCTCGCTGGCTGAGAAATCAATCCGTGCCGTGCCACTACGCGTGCGCGCGTTCAGGTCCGCTAGCTCGCCCATCAACTCTTGCGCTTTGTCGATCCGCGCCTTCGACTTTCGAGTCCGCGCCTTCGCCCCTCGCCGCAGCCACTCGATCTCGTTGTGCACCAGATTTTCGAGCGCTTCCTGCCGCTTCCCCTGCGCGTGCAGAAATTCTTCTTTCTTGACCAGGAACTCGCTGTAGTTGCCGTGCACTCGCAAAATCCCGTCGGGATACACTCGGCTCAACTCCGCCATGTCGGTCGCCACATTCTCCAGAAAGTAGCGGTCATGGCTCACCACCACGCAAGCAAACTTTCCCGGCTCAAGCTCCGCTTCCAGCCACTCAATTCCAGCCAGGTCCAGATGGTTCGTGGGCTCGTCCAGTAGCAGCACATCGGGAAGCTGGACCATGGCCTCTACAATCGCCAGCCGCTTTTTCCAACCGCCCGACAGTGCGCTCGCCTCGATCTCAATATCGTCAAACTGCGCCCGTCCCAAGGCCGCGGCCAGAAGATTGGCGCGTTCGTCGTGAGGAACGGCCGCTCGCTCCAGGGCATCCTCCACGATCTGTCGCACGGTTTTTTCCGCGCCAAACCGCGACTCCTGGGCAACATAACTCATGCGCGCCCGCTTGCGCGCGGCCAACTCGCCTTCATCCGGATCCACTGTTCCAGCGAGAATCCCGAGCAGCGTCGACTTTCCAGATCCATTGGGGCCGATCAGCCCAATCCGATCGCCCTCTGACACCGTGAACGACACGTTGCGGAACAAGGGACTGGCTCCAAACGCTTTGCCGAGCCCACGCGCATTCAAAATCGGCGGCACTGAATTTCCACCTTCCAAGGAGTACTTTGTCTGAGAATAGCAGGACGCTCGCAGAGTGTTATCTTGACAACGTCGCAGGAGGATTCATGCATCGCTCCCTGATCGCCTTAGCTACCGCTCTCATCGCTGTCGCAGCCTTCGCAGCTCCCGCGCGCAGGCCGTCTTCCCGTCCCGACGACTCGGCCCAGGCAAGTCAGCTTGCCGATCAGTTGACGTCGCTGGAAAAAGCCTTGCCCGAAGCCCAGAAGAAGCACGATCGCGACTTCTACAACCGCACGCTGACCGACGATTTCATCTCCATCGGTACCGACGGCAAGGCCCATCCCAAGAGCGAAATTATGGGCGATTTTCCGTCCACGCAATTGGCCGAGTACCGCATCTACAACCTGCAGGTTGTCCCCTTGAACGACAATGCCGCCGTCGTGACCTACGACGTGATCGTCCGCATGGTCCACTACGACGACGAGACGCCGCGCTACCAGCACGTCAGCTCCGTCTGGGTGAAACAAGGCGACCAGTGGAAGCTGAAATTCCAGCAAGCGACGGCGGCAACGTAGGAAGTCTTGAAAGAAGGTTTGCGACCGTCGGCCGCCCCTTCCGATTGGCTCACCAGCCCTTCTCTGCGAACTCGGCGGCCATTCTCTGCGTCCTCTGCGTTGTAAGATTTTTTCTTAGCGTCCTTAGCGGCCCTTCTTAAGCGTTCTTTGCGGTTAAAAGGTTTCCGCCGCAAGAGCAAGCAATCCCGTCCGTTATAATCACCAATTCGGCCTTCCAGGCCAATCCCCGACAAGAAGAGACACACAATTTGCTCGACTTCCTAGGCGATCTAAGACGTACCCACATGTGCGGCGCGCTGCGCGCTTCCGACGCCGGCAAAAAAGTCATCCTGATGGGCTGGGTCAACCGCCGCCGCGACCTTGGCGCCCTCATCTTCGTCGACGTCCGCGACCGTTCCGGCGTCACCCAAGTCGTCTTCAGCGGCGAGCGCAATGCCGCCGTTCACGAGAAAGCCGAGCTGTTGCGCAACGAATTCGTGATCGCCGCGATCGGCACAGTCAAGCTCCGCGACGCCGACACGATCAACAAGAACATCCCCACCGGCGAAATCGAACTGGTCGCCGACGAGCTCCGCATCCTGAATGAAGCGAAGCATCCGCCATTCCTGCCCGGCGACACCGCGCTAGCGAACGAAGAGATGCGCTTGAAATACCGCTACATCGACCTGCGCCGCGACGCCATGCAGTTCAATATCGAACTGCGCCATAAGGTCGCGCTCGCCATCCGCGAATACCTGGCCGCGCAGGGTTTCTTCGAAATCGAAACACCGTTTATGACACGCTCTACGCCCGAAGGCGCACGCGACTACCTCGTCCCCAGCCGAGTACAGCCCGGCATGTTCTACGCCCTGCCGCAATCGCCGCAGCTGTTCAAGCAGATCCTGATGATCTCGGGCTTCGACAAGTACTTTCCAGATCGTCCGTTGCTTCCGCGACGAGGACTTGCGCGCCGATCGCCAGCCTGAATTCACCCAGATCGATCTCGAAATGTCATACCCACAGCCGGAGCGCGTGTGGGAAACGGTCGAAGGTTTTCTGACGGCGGCCTTCAAGGCTGCCGGGCACGAGATCAAAACGCCGTTTCCGCGCATGGACTTCGACGACGCCATCCGCCAGTTCGGCATCGACAAGCCCGACTTGCGGCTGCCGGCATTCACCGAAGTGCGCGACTGCTTCTCCCCGGCCGATCTCGAACAACTCGCCATCAACAAAGATCTGCCGGTGGTCGCGGTGCGCATCCCGGGTGTCGGTGAACTCTCACGCAAGGAACGCGACGACCTCAAGCCGATGTTCATCTCGAAGGGCGGCGCGCGCATTTTCGAAGACTTCAAGCGCATCGAGAACAAGTTCGCCGATGCCGGCGCGAAGATTCGCCAGAAATCCGGCGCAGGTCCTGATGACCTGATCGTCCTGGTCGTCGGCTCCGCGCAATCCGGCAAAGACGACCACCCGGCGCAGAAACGCAAAGTCACGCCCGCGGAACTCGCGATCTACGCCTCAGCGGGCCTGATGCGCATTGCTCTCGGTCAGAAGTACGCGCCCAAGCACGGCCTGTTCAAGCGCGGAGATTTCCGCTTCCTCTGGGTCACGAACTTTCCGATGTTCGAATACGACGAGGGCGACAAGCGCTGGGTTGCGGCGCATCATCCCTTCACGTCGCCGCACGACGAAGATATGGACAAGCTCGAGTCCGACCCGGCGATGGTGCGCGCCCTCGCCTACGACGTCGTTCTGAACGGTACCGAGCTCGGGTCAGGCTCGATCCGAATTCACCGCCAGGACATCCAGCGCAAAATCTTCCATGCCCTCGGCATGACAGAAGAAGAAGCGAAATCGCGTTTCGGATTCTTCCTGGAAGCTCTGGAGTACGGCACGCCCCCGCACGGCGGCATCGCGCTCGGTCTCGACCGCATCGTGATGATCCTCGCCGGCGCCGACAGCCTGCGGGAAGTCATCCCATTTCCAAAGACTGCCGCGGCCAAAGACCTGATGGTCGACGCACCCACTCCGGTAACCGATGCTCAGTTGCGCGACTTAGGAATAGCGGTGACAAAAAAGATGTAGGAAGCACGAGAAATTCACAGCTTGGTCGATGGAGCGACGGGCGTCCCCGCCCGTCGGCTGGTTAACTCAAGAACTCTGACTCCAAGCCCTTACCGAAATGTCCTCAACCCGCATCGACAAATGGCTCTGGGCCGCGCGGTTCTTCAAGACCCGCACGCTGGCTACCCGCGCCTGCGACCTGGGGAGGATCGAAGCCAATCACCAGCCCGTAAAACCTTCCCGCGAAGTCCGGATTGGCGAGTTCCTACAAATCCGCACCGAAGGCGGAGATTTCGAAGTGGAAGTCCTGCTAATAAGCGACGCCCGGGGCCCCGCGGCGATCGCACAAACCCTCTACCGCGAGACCGACGCGAGCAAGGAAGCCCGCCGCAAAGTCGCCGAAGAAAAACGAGCCATGATGCACTTCACGCCCGCGCCTATTGGCCGCCCCTCAAAACGCGACCGCCGCAAGATCCACAAATTTCGCGGCGACATCTAAAAGCACAACCACAGAGGACACAGAGAATTCTCTTCCTCTGTGCCCCCCGTGGTGATTGCTTTTCTTCAGGACGTCAACCGGTCCTTCGAGATCGCTTTCATCCCCCAAACATCCAGCGACTCGAGGCCCTCAATTTCCCCGACCTCGATCGTCAAAGGACCACTCGGAACCGAATACACTCGCGCCGTAACCGCGATCGTATCGTTCACCAGAACCTCGAGCACCGAACCATCCAGCCACGCCCGCACCGTCACCGGCTCGTCCGTGTCCATTGGCGCAGTAACCGCATTCACCCGCAACTCCGCACCTTTCTGCAGCGGGTCGTAGCTGATCTCGGCAAACTTCTCCCCCTTCTCCGGCCGCAATCGCAAATGGAAGGCGCGCCGCGCCACGAACCGCGCCGCGATTTCCCCGCTCAGATCGTTAATCCGCATTCCGGCAATCGCCTTCGCGCGATTCGGATCCCCTGGCTTCACTCCCGCATGCGATGTGCGCAACCCCTCCGCCACGGGAGCCACCGTCATCCGCAAGCCCTTGTCCGACCCCAGCGACAGCACGCGCGGCAACGCCATCGCTCCCGCCCACCCGGCAGCCCGATACTCGCTCTCCGGACGCGTCTCCGGAATCCATCCCCACAGAATGCGATTGCCGTGTTCGTCCAGCATGGTTTTCGGCGCGTAGTACGACCCCCAATCCACCACGCCTTCCTTCTCCGCAGTGAAGCGCCGGTTGCGATACGTCCCCGTCTTCCACCACACCTTGCCCATCGCCGCATACAACAGAACGTGCCGATCGCCCAGGGCAAAGAAATCCGGACACTCCCACATCTCACCGTCGTCCACCGGATTCACCGCCGGCTGTCCCGTGCCGCGCCCTTCAATCAGCGGATGCCGGTACGTCCACCGCCGCAGGTCGCGCGATTCGTAAAGCAGCACCGCTCCACCTTTCCCCTTGATGCCCGACCCCAAAGTGAGCAGCCATTCCTTGCCTTCCTTCCACACTCCTGGGTCGCGAAAGCCGGTAATCGCCATGTGCTCGGGTGGCCGCAAGATAATCGGCTCTGCCAATTTCTCCCAAGTCTGCAGTCCCGGATCCTTCGCGACCGCCAGGCACTGCACTTCGCGCCACTTGTGATTGCCATCGTCGAGCGTAATCTCCGCCGGCGACGCGGGCGGCAGCACTCCCGTATAGATCGCCGTCGGCGTCGTCCCGTCGAGCACGATACTCCCACTAAACACGCCATCACGGTCCCACCCGTTCGGCGTGGGAGCGATCGCCACCGGCTCGTGCTGCCAATGAATCATGTCAGGGCTGGTAGCGTGCGCCCAGTGCATCGATCCCCAAAACGCGCCATTGGGGTTGTACTGAAAAAACATGTGGTAGCGCCCGCGATTGAAAAGCGGGCCATTGGGATCATTCATCCAGTTGGCGGCTGGCAGCAAATGAAACTGCGGCCGCAACTTGTCGGCAGCGAGCTTGGAT
This sequence comes from uncultured Acidobacteriota bacterium, assembly GCA_963745435.1. Lineage (GTDB taxonomy): Bacteria > Acidobacteriota > Terriglobia > Terriglobales > Acidobacteriaceae > Gp1-AA133. The sequence continues at coordinate 223,361 of CAVUXK010000027.1, forward strand.
TGCAAACTACCATGACCGGCAATCAAGCTCGAAGGAAGCACCCACGCCGCCGAAGCAGCGCACCCGGTCTGCCAGAGAAAATTACGTCGCGTTAGATTCATACAAGCCGCTACAGCTTACCCGACGAAGCTTTACCAGCACAGTAATCATCTGAGAGACTGACCACTGGCCACTGACCACCGGCCACTGCCTTCCATGGGCCGCATCCACGTTCTCTCCGAGGCCGTTGCCAACAAGATCGCCGCCGGCGAGGTTGTGGAGAGGCCCGCCTCGGTGGTCAAGGAGCTTCTCGAGAACTCTTTGGACGCTGGAGCTAAGCGCATTCGCATTCAGGTGGAAGCCGGCGGCAAAAAGCTCATCCAGATCACCGACGACGGATGCGGCATGGTGCGTGACGACGCACTTCTAGCTTTCGAGCGCCACGCGACCTCAAAACTCAAGAACGCCGAGGATCTGCTAAGCGTCGCCACCCTCGGATTCCGCGGCGAAGCTTTGCCCTCGATCGCCTCCGTCTCGCGCCTCCGCCTGGAAACCCGCGCCCCCGACGAAGCCTCGGGCACCGTGGTCGAAATCAACGGCGGCAAGATTTTCAAGGTGGAAGAAGCGGGCCTGCCCGCCGGAACCTCGATCACCATTCGCGATCTCTTCTTCAATACTCCGGCGCGCAAGAAATTTCTGAAGGCTGAAACCACCGAGCTCTCGCACATCGCCTCTCTGGTCACGCACTACGCGCTCGCGCATCCCGACAAGCATTTCGAGTTGCACTCGGCCACCAACGCTATGCTGATCGCGAGTCCGGTCGCCGCGCACAGCGACCGCGTTTACCAGGTTTTCGGCAAGGACGTACTCGACCAGTTGATCCCCATCGCCGCGCTGCAACCGCTCGAACGCATCGGCCTGCCGCAGCCTCCTCCGTGGCGGCGCACGGAAGAGGACGAGCTACCCAAAGATCCCGGCGAACTCCGACTGCACGGCTTCGTTTCGAAACCCGAAATCCAGAAGCTCAATCGCAACTCCATCTACATCTTCGTGAACGGCCGCCTCATCCGCGATCGGCTCGTGCAGCACGCTATCATCGAGGCCTACCGCAACGTCCTGCCGCCCACGGTTTTTCCGGTTGTGCTGCTGTTCCTCGAAATGCCGACCGAAGAAGTCGACGTGAACGTGCATCCCTCGAAAACCGAAGTCCGTTTCCGCCAGCAGACTTTTCTGCACGATTTTATCCGTGACTCGATCCGCGCCGTGATCATGAAGGCGCGCCCTGTCCCGCAGTTTGTCTCCGAAATCCACGCCCACCCGACGGCCAGCCAGTCACTCTCTCCCGGCACGCGCGGCGCAACGCAGTTCGGCGAGCCGTGGCAGAACCCCGACGCGGTGAACGCGGGCGGATTCGCCCTCCAGGCACCCGAGCCTCCGGCAGTGAGCGAGCGCTTTCAGTTTCAGGGAGGCATCGCCGTCGAGGCCAACGCCGCTGTATCGCTGGCTCGCACGGCCGAAGTGATTCCTGACAACGGATGCGCCCCGGTCTTCGCTGATGAGCCTGACGTCCCCAGCCAACTCGCGCCCTCTCTTGCATCGCTCAAGCCGTTAGGCCAGATCCGTGAGTCTTTTATCCTGGCCGTGAACCACGAAGGCCTCTGGATCATCGACCAGCACGTTGCCCACGAGCGCGTCCTGTTCGAAAAAGTGCTGAAGCAGCGCGCCGCGCAAGCCGTCGAGAGCCAGCGCCTCCTGATGCCACTCATCCTCGAACTCACGCCCGCACAACTCGCTGTCTTCAGCGAAATCTCCGACGAACTCGCGCGCAACGGTTTCGAGGCCGAGCCCTTCGGCACGCGCAGCGTCGCCGTCAAAGTCGCACCCGCGGGCATAGATGCCTCCCAGGTCGAGCGCATGCTCCACGAACTCTTCGAGCAGCTCGCGCGCGAAGATCAAAAACTCAATCTCGATGCGTTACGCACCCGCATCGCCGCGTCGATCGCCTGTCACGCCGCCATCAAGGTGAACATGCCGCTGGATCAAAACAAAATGGAGTGGCTGCTGGCAGAATTGGCCAAAACGGAGTTCCCAATCTCCTGCCCACACGGCCGCCCCGTAGTCCTGCGCTACTCGATGAAGGACATCCAGCGGGCGTTCAAAAGAATTTGAGGCCTGAGCCAGTCTCAGGCCGTCAAGCAGGCGCGGATTCGCTAACGACTAGCGACTGACGACTAGCGACTGATCTATGCTTTAATCAACACATGACCGAATCCGAGCTCCATCAGGCTCGTCTCGAAAAGTGGCATCTCACGGGCAAACCCGTGCGCACCCTCGAGGACGGCCGTGCCTTCATGGAGTCAGTCGGATTCAGCCTTTTGTATCCGATGCGGCCGCCGTTGCTGGCGCCAACCTTTGTCGGCGCTTGGGTCGGCGCGGACGATCACTTGCCCACGCAACAGCATTCTTTTTCCGACCCGCGCGCTCGCGACGCGCAGGAATTAATGGTCCGCCTGTTGCGCGATCGTGCCGCGTTTGAAGCCAACATGTTCGACGAGAACAATGCCTTCCTGGTCAGCGCATCAGCGTTTCCGTTTTTCTATGCGCTGGTTGGTGAGCGCAATCCCCGTCAGGCACCGAAAGGCGGTTCGCGCTCCGAATATTCGCAGCTCGCCTGCGATGCCTTCGAAGTCATTCGCCGCGACGGGCCGATTTCCAAAGTGAAGCTGGGCGAAAAATTGGGCGGCAGTCTCTCGGCGGCGGCGCTCGATCGCGGCCTCGGCGAACTCTGGTCGCGCCTGCGCATCACGCGCGTCGACTACAACCCCGAAGAGGGCGCATCCTGGGATGTCCTCTACCGCTGGGCCCCCGAGGCCGTCCGCGAAGGCATCAGCTTCTCAGTCGGCGAAGCGCTCAGCGCACTGCTCTCCAAGTATCTGGAGTGCGTGGTCGCTGCCGACGAGCAGGAACTGGAAACATTCTTCGGTAACTTCGTCCCCCGTTCGCGTGTGAAAGACGCAGTGAAAGCCCTGCTATCGGCCCGCGAGCTGAGCTTCGTCCACCTAGGAAGCCGCTCGTTAGTACAAGTCGCCCCACCCCGCGTCCCCTTCTCACCAACCACGAAAGACCAGAAACCATCAGTCCGCTCCGCCTCGTCCCCCCACCGCACGTAAATCAAAAAGTTTGCGCCAGACCGGGCCCCTGCATCCGCTGATGCTTGACACCCGACACCGAGTTGACGAAGCCTACGTGAGAACTGAGAACTGAGAACTGAGAACTGAGAACTGAGAACTGAGAACTGAGACCCAAGACCCAAGACCCAAGACCCAAGACCCAAGACCCAAGACCTGCCCTTGTGACCTGTCCCCTGCTCTTCTGTTACCCTGATGCCCTCACAAACAGGATGCCCGAGAAAAAGCTCATTATCGCCATCGACGGCCCCGCCGGAGCGGGGAAAAGCACCATCGCCTCGCGCCTTGCTCGCAAACTAGGCTACGTAAATCTCGAGAGCGGCGCCATGTACCGCGCGCTGGCCCTCAAAGCGATCGAATGGGACATCTCGTTCGACGACGGCCCAGCCCTGCGCAAACTGGCCGAAGGCGCGCGCATTGCGCTCGAGCCCACGATCGGCGGCAATCGCGTTCTGCTCGATGGCAAAGATGTCTCCTCCAGAATCCGTGAGCGCGACGTCACCGAAGCCGCCTCCCGCGTCTCGGTGCACCCCGCCGTCCGCGAATGGATGGTCGCCCGCCAGCAGGACATGGGAAAGGACGGCGGCGTAGTCATGGAAGGCCGCGACATCGGCACCAAGGTTTTCCCCAACGCCGACCTGAAGATTTTTCTCGATGCCGATCCCGTAGTGCGCGAGCAACGCCGCCTCGATCAGCAGAAAATAAAAGGCCCGTCAGCCGAGTCGATGGCCGCCGACCTCCGCGAACGCGATCGCCGCGACCGCACCCGCGCCACATCCCCTCTGGAGCCCGCCAAAGACGCGGTGATCATCGACTCGACCAGCATGTCCGAAGATGACGTCCTCGCTCAGGTAGAAAAACTCGCAGAACAAAAACGCAACCAGGAATAGTAGGCCTCCGCGGCCTGAGGCCGCATGCGCTCCAGATTCAGGGAGCGGAGGTGCTCATCACAGGGCACGACTCTAGCCGACCAATAGTCGCTTTAGCTTGTGTCCGGTTCGCACGCGCCCTTCGGAAGGTTCGTATCAGGGCGCGCCTTCAGGCGCGCCGTAACGACGGAAGAGTAGGACCGGCTTCAGCCGCAGTGCAAACCACAGCACGAACCCTCGCGGACAAGAAACATCGAACGCAGCAAAAGGGAAGGGCACGGCTTCAGCCGTGCCGAAAGAGCTGTCTCAAAAAGCGGCTTCAGCCGCTGAGGATTGCTCCACAGACTCAGGAAACTCCGCGGTCAGAGCCTCAATTCTCCGTGGACCCATCCGGAGGCGCAGGCGGCGCGTGCTTCGGCGGCTTGGGTGGCGTCGGCACCGCGGGCACCGATGCATTCTCCACCTCGCGTTTGTGCACCGTGATATTTCCATGCTCGCTATTCAGCACCACGTGCATCGCGCCGTTCCCGAATGTCCCGAGCGCCTTGCCGTCTTCGTCTGTGTTCGTAACGTTCACACCCGGAAAATCCGCCTGCACTTCACCGCCGCGGCTGCGCGCCTCCACCTTGAACCCAACCTTGTCGGGCACGCCCAACGTGATATCGCCGTTGCGATTGTCAATCTGCACGTTCCCCGGCGCCTTCAACCCAACCTGTACGCCGCTATTTTCATCCTGAATGCGTACGTCGCCAGATACCGAGTCCAGCGAAACATCTTTTGACCGCGTGCTCAGCCGGACTGGTCCTAGCAGATTGTCTCCGCGCAAGCTGTCTGAGTCCAAATCGAGATCGCCATCCAGCTTGCTGAATTCGAGATCCGTGCGCGACGACTTGAAGTTCACCGACTTGCCGATCTTCGAAAGCTTCAGCCCGTCGCTCACATCGCCGTTGATTCGCACCGCGCCTTTCACGTCCGCAATCGAAACGTCGTTTGACTTTCCTTGCACGGTAACATCGCCTGACACCTGCGAAACGCGTACCGAACTTTTTCCCATGTTAACGGCACTGCGATCCATGTTCAGAATCACATCGCCATTGATCTCGTCCACGCTCACATCACCGCGCTGGTCTGCGATCTCAACATTGCCGTCGCGCCCATTCACGTTGACGTCTCCGCGCTGGGCCGCAATCGTTACGGCAGCTTTGCGGGGGATCGACACGTTCAGGTCAACCGTCACCGGATGGTCGCCGGCGCCCTTCGTGTTGGCGTTGATCGTCACCAGGTTGCCCGACACTGTGACCTGCGGCTTGGTCTGCCCGTTCCACTTCTCGGCTTCGTCTTTGCTGTCGGACCGGATCTTTTTGGCCGTATTGATTTCGATCTTGTTCCCGCTCGACACATTCACGTTCACCGCGCCACGGTCATTCACGATCTTCACTGCGGCTCCGGCGGGGAAGTCCTGCGTCACCTGGTCGTCGAAGTCGTAGGACTCGCCCATAAACGGAATGTGACTGTCGCCAATATCGAAGTCATCGCTCATTCCGCTGAGGTCAACCCTCTCAATCTGGCTGGCCGCCAGTCCGCCGATGATCACAAATATCAGCAGCACCACACCGCCCGCTCCCAGTCCCGGCGCGACCGCGCCCTCCCGCTTCGCCCGGTAGTGCTCAACCAGTTTGAGCACGCCCCACAGAATCAGCAGCAGGGGCCAGTAATGCGCAAACCACAAGCCCAGCCGTTTCCAGGAAATCAGGTGCAGATTCCCCAGCAGAAAAATCAGGCCCATGATGATCAGAATGACCGGCCCACCCATCGAGCGCCGGCGGGGCGGAGGCGAAACCACGGGACTAGACATGGTTCACCTCGCTCGAAGGCTGAGACTCCTGCGCTTGTGGTGGCTCTGCCGCAACTGCTGGCGGAGGAGGCAGCGCTCCCGGCCCGCCAATGTGTCCCGCTTCTGACGCGTTGCTCTGCAGTAGCTTGACTCCGCCAATCACCAACAGGATCAGCGGCCACGTGCGGCCAAAATCCGGCCCATGTAAGTTGTCGATCAGAAACAGCACTCCCACCGTCACCATCACGGCCGGCCACATGATGCATCGCATCTTGCAGCGATCGCAGGTGCACGTGCCGTCCGCGTCACCCAGCAATCCCCACCGCCTCGCAAACAGCCAGCCGCCAAAGCCGATCAGAATCACCGGCCAGAAACGGTCAATGCCCGACTCAAACAATCCCACCGTGTTCAACAGGAAGATCAGGCCCAGGACGATCAGAACCACGGCGCCCGTAGGCACGCTGTTCCGGTGGCGTGGCACTTCAGCTGCCACCAAACTCACCGTTCCTGGCACAACCGGCGTTCCCTGGCTCACGGCCTCCGCAACTACATGCGGGCGCGGCGTCGGTCCGAACATGCGCTCGAAACCAAACGGATCGGGCACAGGTTGCCCGCGTTCAAGAGCATGCGCCGTCTTGTACGCGTCAAACACCAGGTAAAAGAAATACGCGAAGAAAATCGGGATCATGATCGGGCCGAAGTGATCGGCCATCCAGATCAGGGACACGAAGGCCATCACATGCACGAAGCCCTTCATGAATTGCCCGTTGTACATCGCACCCACGCCCGGAATGAATCCGAGCACAGCCGCTAGTCCTGGACTGGGCAACCGTTCGGCCCACGTAGGCTGACCGGGTACAGGTGCTCCCGGCGCGGGCAGCGCGTCGCCGATGCGATCGGCGAGGCATTGCTCGCAGAATTTTGTTCCGCGCACGTCGCGTGCGCAGACGGCGCACAGCGGCTTTCCGCATGTGCGGCAATAGGCCACTGCTGCAACTGTGTTGTGCGTGGCGCAGTTCATACCAACCTCCTGTTCGTGGTCACCGACACGGCAGGTCCACATTCCGGCACGGATGCCAGCGCGGGCTGGTTTTCATCGCGGCTGTAATTCCTCTCCTGTCTGGGCTCGGGTTCTCCACTCGTGTTGTTCTTGTGATTCCGGTCCCGCTCTCGTTCTTCGTTCGTTCGGGCGGGTTGGGCTACTTTCTTGATCTCCTGCACCTTCGACTCAATCTCCACGACCAGTCGAATGTTCTCGTAGTACTTCACCACCCGGGCTTGGGTCGTGTAGTACGTCCGGCGCAGTCCACTCCGGCTGAGATCGGCCTGCTTGATGTCGGTCGGCTTCACCCCGGCGACGCTCAACGCGACCGACAGGGAGAAAAACGCCATTCCGAACGACATGGCAAAGCGCGGCTGACGCACTGTACTCCACACCGGCGTCAGCAGGGAATCCGCCCATTCGCGAATTCTCTCGCCGAGCGACGGCTGGTGCACCGAGGCCGCGATCTCATGCAACCGGTAGGACGGGATTCCACTGGTTGCGGCCAGAATGTCATTCACCAGGTTGGCTGGAGGCTCCACCTCCGCGAGAGACTTCAGCCAATGCTGCCCCGCCTCCGCTTCTGCGAACATCGGTCCGCATTTCGCGCAGACGCGGGCATGAGCCCGGAACCGCTCCTGTTTCGCACCAGTCAACTGGTTGTCGAGTGCGTCAAACAGAAGTGCTTCGAACTCGCTGCACTGCATACCGTTATGGGTTTCACCTGGCATCACATCACCTGCCTGTAGATACGTTGTAGGAGCCTTGCAAGTTCCGCACGGCCCCGGTTAATCCTGGATTTCACAGTTCCTTCCGGAACTCGTAGAACAGCTGCGATATCGCGGTAGTCCATGTCTTGTAAGTCCCTTAGAATCACTGCCTCCCGGAGCTCGGGGGAGAGCTTTTGGAGAGCCTCATGCACGACTTCGCCCGTTTCCCGGCTCTGCACTTTGGAGTCGGGAGGCGGCCCTTTGTCGGGAATCTGGTCGCTCAGGGGCATCGAATCCTCGTGTTCTGAGGAGGTTGCGTCCATCGAGTCGGTCAGGCGGTCCTGCTTGGTTTTACGGAAATGGTCGACCAGCAAATTGCGGGTCATGGTCGTTACCCAAGTCATGAAGGCGCCCCGCTCGACGTCGTAGGAGCTGAGCGTCCGATACATCTTGATGAACACTTCCTGGGTCAGGTCCTGGGCATCGTCGGAGGAGCCGGCAAACCGGTAGCAGATGTTATAGATCCGCCGGTTGTAGCGCTGGACAATCTCCTCCCAAGCCACCGCATCGCCTGCGATGCAGCGTCGGACAAGACTGTTGACGATCTGCGCGTCTTCCAACGAGCGCTCCCGGAGAATTCTGGCTTTAGGTGGAGACGGCGGTGCGAGACCCGGCACGCCCCGAGACTGACATCTCAGAATGCATACGTCGATGTCCCTTCAAAAGTTCGCAGCAGCCCAGTAAGTCATTATGCGGCAGGGAATTGTAGCAGGGGAGAGAATTCAGCCGAATCGGAATTGCTCCGATGGAGCGACGGGCGTCCTCGCCCGTCGAGGCGTGGTCCATCCCGCAAGATGGGAGCAATTCCAGTCGCGCGAAGCTCAGGCGCTGCGCGCCCGGCGGGCGAGGACGCCCGCCGTTCCATCGTGTAAAACTCAGTAACACGCTTTCAGCAGATACAAGCGACGGTGCCCCACGTTCGCGCGTTCTTTGCGCTAACGTGGGCTTGCCACGAACCATCTGCGGCTTTGAAGCCAAGCACATCGCGAAAAAACGCCCGGTCCGTTTCCGCGTTCTTGCTGTACAGCAGAAAGTGCACCCCGTTTATCATGGGCTCAGTCTAACAAGTGGGGGCAGTCGCTAGTCGCCAGCTTGGAAACTAAGAACGCGACCGTGGAAAATTAACAAAAGCGTGTCCATTCCGGAAGTGCAGTTCAACCGAAAGGGTTTTCAGAACGATGTGCCGAAATATCAAAACGCTGTTCAATTTCGATCCGCCAGTAACGGAAGACGAAGTCCGCGCGGCCTCTCTGCAATTCGTGCGAAAGATCTCCGGCTTTAACAAGCCCTCCAAAGCGAATGAGGAAGCCTTTCAGTCGGCCATCGACGAGATCGCAAGCATCTCGTTGCGCCTGCTGCATTCGCTCGAAACGACCGCGCCTCCAAAGAGTCGCGAAGAAGAAGCCGCCAAGGCCAAGGCGCGCGCCGCCGAGAGATTCGGAACCTAACTCGTAGCGCCGGCATCTTGCCGGCAGTCGCGAGGGCGTCTCGCCCTCGCTCGCGGCGGACGAGACGGCAATGCTACCAACACCTTTTACTGAGCCGGCGCCAGCTGCCCCTTGGCCTTGTCGATCCCGTACTCCAGCCACCCAGTCTCCACAAAATTCTCCGAGCGATCGCGCAACACCTCGAGCGCCTTGATGCGCGCGTTCAACGCTCCGCTGTTCTTCGGATCCGATGCCAGCACGACATCGGTCAGGTGCAGCGCCTCGACGGGTTTTCCGGCCGCCACTTTGTCAACCGCGAGCCTCACCACCGCATCGGCTCCCGCGAGTTTGACCAGATCCGGATAGATGGACGAAGGCGGGAGTTCATACATGGTCGAGGGATTCAGGTCGTACCAGCCGGCGTATCCATCGTAGATCCCGCGTACCGACCAACTGACTTTCCCGAAGACCTCGTTTAGGTTGTAACTCGCTGGCAGCTTGATCTCCTGCATCAGCGTGTAGACATCTTTGCCGGCATTCATCCCTTTCACGGTTTCGTCGTGCACGTACTGAATCGCGTCGCGATACCGTTTCAGGCGACGAGTGATTTCCGCGTTGCCCACGATGGGATCCCCGTGGCCGTTCAACACGATCTCAGGCTTTAACGCCAGCACGGTGTCAAGCGATTTGATCCAGTCGAGCGCCCAGCGCGGCTTCGTGCCCCGGATGGCGTAAATGTTCGGAAAAGAATTCGGCTCCGGGATGCCGACGCCGGAGTAGTTGTCGCCGATGAAGGCGGCTTTGTACGCCGGAATCCAGACGGTGAGATGGTCGGGCGTCTCGCCCGGCGTACTGAACATCTCGAACTTGATTCCGCCCAGCGTGAATTCGTACTTCTCATCGAAGAAGATGGTGGGTTCGATTTTTGCTCCGAAGTTGCCGGCCCACGCCCCGACTTCCTTCGGCGGACGGCGGAAGGCGGCCGCATTGCGCGGCGCAAAGAAACCCTCCAGCCTGGTGACATAGTTCACAAACTCAACATGGTCCCTTTGCGCGATGATCTGGGTGCCAGGCTCTTTCCAGAGCGAGATGCCGCCGATGTGGTCGGCATGCCCGTGCGTCAGGATGATGTATTTCACCGACCCGTGTTTTTTGGGGGACAGCAGCTTCTTTGCGTCGGGAGCCATGTCCGCCATCGCCGTGTCGATGACTACGCTTCCCGCGGGCGTATTGACGAGGTAGACGTTGCACGAAGTCGTCGCCATGGAGATGGCATCGTTGATCTTGACCATCTTCGGTTCATCGCGATCGGCAGCGTGCGCGATGCACACGAGAGCGAGGCTGCTCAGAATCGCAGCCCGGACCGCGCCGGTCATTCGCCGGCACGTGAGGTTTGAACGGACTTGTATCGTGTGAAAAAAACGCAGGCTTCGAAGGTGCGTCATGCCCACCTTGGACGCCGTCGGCTGTTATTCGTTAGCTGTGGAGAGGAGGTGTCAAAGTTTCAAGGTTTCAAAGTGCCAAAAGATGAAATCGGGACTCCATGAGACCTCGATCAATCCTTGAAACTTTGAAACTCTGAAACTTTGAAACTTGAAAGTCAATCCCCCAGCCACTCGCCCAAGGCCTGCAGCGGCTCGATGTAGTCGCAAATGATCTTCGCGGTGCCCATCAACGGGATCGCCAGAATCAATCCAAACGCTCCCCAGATCCACGCCCAGAACAGCAGCGACAGCGCCACCGCCAGCGGATTCAGTCGGAGGCGCCGCCCGATCAGCTTGGGATACAGCAAGTTCATGGTCACAATGTGAAGCCCGACCACGGCCAGGAACACGATGCCCAGCTGTGATTTGTTGAGCACGCCCATGCCGGCCGCGATCGGCGCCAGCAGCGCGAAAAACAGTCCCAGATACGGCACCAGTCCCACGAACGCGCTGATCGCTCCCAGGAAATAAAAGTAGGGCAGGTGCATGGCTCCGAAGACTGCGGTCGACGCGATCGCAGTCAGCAAGCCAACGAACAGGTTGCCCGCAATAAAGCTGCGCACCATTTCCGAAATCTTGCCGATGGTCCGGTAGGCCACCAGTCGCTTTTCTTTGGGGAAGACGCGCAGGGTCGTCGAATGCACGTGCGTCTTCCAGGTCAGCATGAAGTAAATGAGGAACGGAACAAAGCTGATGGCGAGCGCAATCTCACCAAACTGGCTGGCGCCACTTGAGATCAGTTTTGCGATCCCATGCGATTCCTGCACCTGCACCTGGATAGGCTTTTTCCCAGTCTGTCCGGGCAACACGGAGCGCGTGCTGGTCTCAATCTGGTCGGCCCGGGCCTGCACCTTTTCCATGTCTTCGCGGATGGTGGCCGAGAACCTGGGTAGTTCCTCCAAGAAGTCGATGGCGCGGTTATAGAAGAAGAAGACGAGTGCCACCGAGAGGCCGAGCAACAGCAGCAACGCGATCGCGGCGCCCACTGGCCGCGGGACGTGCACGCGCGCCAACGCCACCACCAGCGGATCGAGCGCAAAGGCCAGCAGCGTCGCCACCAGCACGGTGACCAGCACCGGCTTGAGAAGGTAAATCAGGCCGACCGCCGCCGCGAATGCAATGATGTACTGAGCAACCACGCTGGCTTGCAACGACCCGCGGAGAAGTTCCACTTCGTCGTCAGGAGGGCCACCGTTGGTTACGATGCCGTTCGCAACAAGTTCTGGATTCGCAGTGGCCATGAAAAAAGGGGACAGGGTAGGGAGCGGCGAGCGAGTCCGCAAACATCCCAATTCTTATGCCCCAGACCTCTTCAAGCTAGGGCCGCGGTCGAAGCCGGTAAATAGGGTCTAGGCTCTAGAACCAAGTCAGGCCTCTCGGAGGAATGCTGGGAAGATGCGGGTATGGCCGGGGTCCGAGATTTCGGCGGAGAGTCGTCTTGGAATTTTCACCGTGAATTTTCACCGTGCCAGCTGTCGCATTCGCCGGAGAACTCGGCGCGGCGAGCAGCCTTGACTTGGGTACCCGCGCTCCATAGCATGGCCCACGGAACTCGCGCACAGATCACTTCTTCGGAGCAAGTTATGACCGAATCTTCCCGCCCTATGAATCGCCGATCGTTTCTCGGCAGCTCGGCTGCGTTGATTGCCGGCAGCACGCTCTTGCCGCGCACGGCTGCGTCTTACGAAAAAATCCTGGGAGCAAACGACCGCATTTCGCTCGGCCACATCGGCACAGGTCATCGCGGCGACGATCTCGATCTCATCGTGTCGAAGCTGAAGTCGAGCCATCATGCCGAGATGACGGCGGTCTGCGACTTGTGGAAGACGAACCGGGAAAAGGCCGTCGCCACCAACGAGAAATACCATGGCCGCGCGCCGCGCGCCGTGCAATACCCGGAAGAATTGCTGGCCATGAAGGATCTCGACGGCGTGCTCATCTCGACGCCCGAGCATTCGCATTCTCCGATTCTCAAGATGGCGACCGAGGCGGGAAAGGATGCCTACGTCGAGAAACCGATGGGCAACGTGCTCGCCGAAGCCAAAGCAGCGCGCGACGCCGTGCTGCACGCGAAGACGGTAGTGCAGGTGGGCACGCAGCATCGCAGCGAGCCCTATCCGAACGCGGCGCACGAAGTTGTAAAGAGCGGCGCGCTGGGCGAGATCAGCAAAGTCGAAATCGTGTGGAACTATCACGGCCCGCGCTGGCGCGGTCGCGAAGAGGTCCAGCAGATCCGCGAGCAGGACACGGACTGGACGAAGTGGCTGATGACCAAGCCGGCCCGCCCGTTTGATCCGCAACTCTATTTCGAGTTCCGCTTGTACAAGGAATTCTCCAGCGGCATCTCAGACCAGTGGATGAGCCACGGCATCGACCTGGTGCACTGGTTCATGGACGACACGGCTCCCCGCTCGGTGATCGCGCACGGCGGAGTATTCGCCTGGCACGATGGCCGCCAGAATCCAGATACTTTCCAGGCGCTGCTCGAATATCCCAAGGGATTTCTGGTCAGCTACTCCACCAGCTTCGGCAACGACGCGCCCAGCTTCACCCGTTACATGGGGAAGAAGGCGACGCTGATGAATCTGGGCGGCGAAGGCAGTCCGCGCTATCAAGTGGTCGAAGAAAAGGGCACGCACGAAGACGACTCCGACATCGACAAGAAGCGCGAGTCGAAGTACGTGCTGCTGCCGGGAGAGACGCTGCCGCCCATGGGCATCGACGACCTGTCGCTCGAGCACATGGGCAACTGGTTCGACTGCCTGCGCTCGCGCAAGCAACCGAACGCGACCGTGAACGAAGGCTTCGCGCACTCGGTGGCCTGCATGATGGCCGCGCAGTCGTACTGGGCGGGGAAGAAAGTGTATTGGGATGCGGCGAGAGAGACGATTGTGGAGAGTCCGGTCGGCAGTGAAGCGACGGCGAAGAAATCTTGAGCCAGCAAATGTGATCGATGGAGCGGCGGGCGTCCTCGCCCGCCGAAGCGAGGGCAGGATGCCCTCGCGACTGCCGGCGGGACGCCGGCGCTACAACATGAGGCCGTTTCGCTACAAGCCGACTGCGCTTCTCACTGTCCTGGCAATGGGATTGAGCGGCTGTTGCTTCGGCGTGCATCCGGAAACAATTTCGACGGCGAAGGCGACATGGCAGGGAAAGGCTGGCGTGGCCGTAACGATCACGCAAAGTGCGGGAACGAAAGAACTCGAGGGCGTGAAGAGTGTGAGGTTCGAATTCTGCGGATGGAGGAGTGGCAGCGGATTTGTGGCACCCGTGTGGATGCCCGCTGACTTCACCGTGCCAGTGATGAAGCTGGAACCGCAGGCGGTTACGTTGTTCTTTACTACAGAATATGGTGATACGAACATGATTGAAGCTCTGCAGGCCGAGTTTCGCGCCGGGAAAGTCTCGCTCTCCGGCTGCCATCCCGATCGGATCTGCTAGCTTTCCACCGTGTCGCTCAGGAGCCGGCGAGTGCGGACACCCAGTTGAAAATGAATTTCATTTTCTTAAAGCTTACTTTTGCGCTAGGAGCCCTCAGGATCGTCGATTGAGCCTTCGGACGACCCAGACCGTCACCTCAGCCTTGGAGCGCGCCTATAAGCGATCCTAGGGCCCCTGCTGTGCGGTCTACGAAATGGTCGCGGGGTGGTTTTCAAGGCCGGGCGCAGGTGTCCGGCGGTGTTTCCGATCATATCATTTAGCTAAGTAAATGAAGCGACGAGACTTGCGACCGTGCGACGAAATGTCGTCGCAGGATTCGCCAAACATCGGCCACCGTTCACTGCGGCAGCCCGACCCGGCGCACCATCTCCTGAAAGCGCGCGTCTTTCCGCAGTGGGTTCATTCGGGGATCCACCCCGATCCATACCAGTCAAGTTGATCGCTGGCGGAAGGCCTTCTCCAGAGCCTCATAGGCGTGGTCGTTTTCTCCAAGGCCCAGATAGGCGCCGGCGATGAGGAAGTTGCAGACGTATCGTTTCTTTTCCAGTTCGAGGGCCTGATAAAGCGCCTGCCGGGCGCGAGCCCTTTCCCCTGCGCGTGCCAGCGCGGAAGCGGCCGTCGCGATCACGCTTCCGCTGTCGCTGCCGAGACGGAGGGCATTCTGTGCCGCCTGCACCGCTTCGTCTTTCCGGCCGAGGTCAGCAGAGGCAACCGCGAGGAGCGCATAGGGAAGTGCCGCCTGCGGTTCCAACTCCAAGGTACGCTTGGCTTCGTCGACCGTTTCCTGCAGGTGCCCTGAGAAGTAGTCCACCCAGAGAGTCCAGGTGCGGGTCTCAACCGCGAAAGGATCGATGAGAAAGGCTTGCCGGGCGTGGGCCATGGCCTCGTCGTGCCGTCCGAGCGTTGCCAGATAGATTTCGTACGCCAGATGAGCTTCGGCTAGGTTGGGATTGAGTTCAAGCGCGCGATCGTACTCTACCTTCGCCGCTGGCCAATCCCAATCAAAGAGCAAGGCCACGTCCCCACGGGTGGCGTGTGCGGTGGCGGAATTCGGATCAAGCTCTAGCGCTTTCTGGATGGCTTGCCTGATCGGTTCCCGGGCATCCTGTGGCGCCATGTAGTACGGGACCGCCGCGCTGTACGCCTCGGCTAATGCCGCATACGGGCGGGCGTTCTGGGGATCGATCGCGATCGCGTCCTGAAAATACTGGACGCCTTTGTTAAATCCTTCGAGCGTTCCTTTGCGGGATTCGTTCAACCCAAGAAGGTACTTTCTGTATGCCTCGGGATCGAAGTGCGCTTCGGTGGAGGCGCTTTTTTGTGAAGGCAGTAGCTCCAGCCGCAGAGATCCGGTGATGCGCTCGGCAATTTCGCGCTGCACTTTCAGGATGTCGGTGAGCGGCGTCTCGTAGCTCTCGGCCCAGAGGTGCGTTTGATCGCCGGCCTGGATCAACTGCGCAGTAATGCGAACGCGTTGTCCGGCGAGCCGCACGCTGCCTTCGAGCAGATAGTTCACGCCCAGCTCGTGTCCGATCTGCGCGATGGATTCTTTCGTGTGCTTGTAGCGCATGGCCGAGGTGCGCGCGATGACTCCGAGGTTCCGGGGCTGCAACTGCCCGAGCTGCGCGATCATTTCTTCGGTGAGGCCGTCGGCGAAATAATCTTCACTGTCGTCGCTGCTCAAGTTTTCGAAGGGAAGCACGGCCAGCATGGCTTTTGTCGGAACAGCCGCGGCATGCTGCGCGCGGCTGCGAAATCCGAACCAATAGATTCCACCAGCAAGCAATAACGCGAAGGCGACCGCCGCCCATCGGACGAGGTGCGACTTCGACTTGGGCTCAGGATCCGGAGGCGGCTCAGCTGCGGGCGCCTGAGTTGTGACCGGGGCGATAAACCGATAACCGCGGCGTGGCAGCGTCTCGATGTATCGAGGCGTGTCGGCTTTGTCGCTCAAGGCGTCGCGCAGCTTGTTGATTGTTTTGTTGAGCCCATGCTCGAAGTCGACGAAGGTGTTGCTTCCCCAAAGCTTCTGCTGGAGCTCTTCGCGCGTGACGATCTCGCCCGGACGCTCCAGCAGGATCTTGAGCACAGCCAGGGGCTGGGCATGGAGCTTGACCTTGACTCCGCTCTTGCGAAGTTCGCCCGAACGAAAGTCGGCCTCGAAGACTCCGAAGCGGACACGCTGGTCGCTCAAGGATTGGTCAGACGGAATTTGCGTAACGGGTGCGGAGTTACCCATTTCTCCCGGCCCCAGAGGACTTATTGGCGGTAAATATATCACGGGAAGGCGCCCGTGAACCGAGGGAGGCTGCGGGATAAGTAATTTATTTGTAACTATTTACACGGGGAGAAACCTTCCACCCCACGTCCATTGCACTTCGTCCGGCCATGGTTGAGATTGCGCACAATCGCAGTGGGGTTGGGGTGATCTGAACCGCATCCGCGAAATCTTTATTGAAGTGAGATGGAGGCATCTATGAGGACACGTCGGACGACTGCGCTCGCAGTCTCTCTCCTGGCGACAGGAATTCTGACGAGCACTTCTTTTGCACAGCATCAGGCAAGCCATGAGTCGCGGCCTGACCGGGCTGGCGCCCTGTTCAAAACGGTTCGCGAAGCGACCGAGCGTTTCAAGGATGTGTCGGTGGCCGAGGCGGAAGGCTACAAGCTGACCTTCGGCTGCGTCACTGGACCGGACGCGGGTGCCATGGGGCTGCACTATGTGAACTTTCCGCTGGTGTTTTCGGGGGTGCTCGATCCCACCAAGCCGCAGATCGTACTCTATGAACCTGCTGGAAACGGCAAGGTGAAGCTTACGGGAGCGGATTTCCTGCTGCTGGCTGAGCAGTGGGACAAGGCGCACCCGGGCACTCCGCCGGAGCTGATGGGACAGATATTCCACTACTTCGAGGCGCCCAACCGGTTCGGGCTTCCGGCGTTCTACACGCTGCACGTGTGGGCGTGGAAAGACAATCCGAACGGCGCCTTCGTGAACTGGCATCCGGACGTTTCCTGCAAATCGTTCACGCCGGATTCGAACTAGCAGGTGCGAGATGTTTCTGCGTTTCGATGGAGGGACGGGCGTCTCGCCCGTCCGGCGGGCGGGGACGCCCGCCGCTCCATCGAGAAAAGACAGATCGCTTAATGGTGCGCGGCGGAGGCCGCAGAAAGAATTCAAGGAGATTCGAAAATGAGTGCAACGCAAACTCCCGCCCTAGACATGGACAAGCTGAATCAGTTCGTCGGGCAATTCGTTACCGATCTTGGGGCAACCGTCCACGCAGGGCTGGTGGTGATTGGAGAAAAGCTGGGACTGTACAAGGCGCTGGCGACGGAAGCCATGACTTCCGCTGAACTCGCCAAGCGAACGAACACCGACGAGCGTTACGTGCGCGAATGGCTGTCTTCGCAGGCGGCCGGCGGCTACGTCACGTACGACGCAACGGCGAACAAGTTCAGCCTGAGCGAGGAACAGGCCTTCACGCTGGCGAACGAAGACAGCCCCGCATACCTGCCCGGAGCGTTTGAACTGGCGCTGGGGGCGCTGGCTGCAGTGCCGCGCATCGCCGAATCGTTCCGCAGCGGCGGCGGCATGGGCTGGCATGAGCACGCGGACGGCGTGTTTCACGGATGCGAGAAATTCTTTCGTCCGGGATACGCAGCCAATCTCGTGACCTCGTGGATTCCTGCTTTAGCGGACGTAAGAAGCAAGCTGGAGTCGGGAGCACGCGTGGCCGACGTGGGCTGCGGCAAGGGCGCATCGACGCTAATCATGGCGCAGGCATTTCCGAAGTCGCAATTCTTCGGCTTCGACTATCACGACAAGTCGATCGAAGGAGCGCGCGAGTCGGCGAGCCGCGCCGGAGTGAACGGTCGCGTGAAGTTCGATGTTGCGAAGGCCAAGGAGTTTCCGGGAGGCAACTACGACTTCGTGGCGGTCTTCGATTGCCTGCACGACATGGGGGATCCGGTGGGAACGGCAAAGCACGTCCGGCAGTCGCTGGCGAAAGACGGCACGTGGATGATCGTTGAGCCTTTTGCCGGGGATCGGCTGGCGGACAATCTGAATCCGGTGGGGAGAGTGTATTACTCGTTCTCCACGTTGCTGTGCACGCCATGCTCGCGCTCGCAGGAAGTGGGCTTGTGCCTGGGCGCACAGGCTGGTGAGCAGCGGATTCGGGAAGTGGTGACGGCCGCGGGCTTCACCCGCTTCCGGCGCGCGACGGAGACGCCGTTCAATATTGTTTATGAAGCGCGGCCTTAAAAAAGTCGCTAGTCGCTAGTCTCTGGCGGTGGAGCGACGGGCGTCCCCGCCCGTCGGCCGTTCGTCGCCATGTAGTAATTCGTTGATTGTCGTTCTTGTCGGTGGGGTGCGGGCGGGGACGCCCGCACGACTGCCGGCGGGACGCCGGCGCTACAGAGTATGCGTGAAGCCGATCCTGATTGAGACAGCAAACTTCCCGCGCCGAGCGCGATTTATTTCTTCGGAAAGTTTGGGTCGTTCTTGATCTCGCGAATTTGCTGGATGTGGCGCTCGGCGTGGGTCGAGATCTCGAGCATCCATTGCCAGCAATCGATCGGCTCTCGATTTCCGAAGCTGTGGGCGCGCATGTCGTCCTTGGTGGTCTTGATGTAGTCGATCATGGTGGCGCGCAGCGCCTGAAATTTTCCGAGGGCCTCGCCCAGGTCCTTGTAGGTGTCGACTTTTTCGTGGCCGCCACCGGTCTTGGTATGCACGACACGATCGATGCCGTACCACATGATGTCGGCGTCGGTGGCTGTCGATTTCTTGTCCTTCATGTCGGGCGCTGCCTTGAGAGCGTCCTTGATTTCGCGCCAATAGTCCGGTTCGGCCACGGCCAGATGGGAGACGACTTCGCGGATGCTCCATCGATCCGGCGAGGCCTTGTACTCCAATTGCGCCGGCGACAAGCCACGCACCTGCTCCGCCAGCATTTGCGTGGTCATTTCAAAATGCACCAGGAGGTGTTCGCGGTCGTCGTCGGTCATGGGCGCGGCGAACAGGGGCGCGGATAATAGACAAATGGTTAGCGTGAGGATTACCCAATCTTGGAGCCGATATGTTCGGAGTTTGTTCATAGGATTTGGTCGTAGTGTCATTTACGAAACACATCCCTTGGACGACCGCAGAGGTGAAACGTAATCACGCGCTGGAAGACGGCGAAGGAGAACACCAGGAGTGCATACGAGGCGTGCCCAACGTCACGCAACGAAATCTTTCGCTGAAAAGCAAACTCCCCCGAGATCTCGTTATATCTGGTGAGGCCAAGGACGCTTTTCACGGGCGTAATCTCGGCAAACAATCTCAACGACAGCAGGAGAATTCCATCATGCACGTTCACAGGAATCGTGTAATTTCCACCTTTATGTCCGTCGCCGTTGCCTTATCGGCCGTTTGTATGGCTCAAACCCAAGGCGTAGCGGATCCGAAAGCGCCTGCCGTCGGACAGAATAGGTCGGCACATGGCAGAGTCATGTCGCCCGCATCCAGCATTGCCCTTCCGGGTGACAGAGGAGTCCGTGCGCGCACTCACTTGCAGGTCTTCATGCCCGAAGATGCGGTGCCGTTCGCTGGACCTCCCTTTGCTGGTCTGGGTTTTGAGACTCCGGCATCGCTGGCATGCGTGTACTCCCTCGTGCCCAAGGTATCTTCGTGCAATCCGAACGTGGTTACCGCGAATCCCACCGGGGGATTCGGGGCGATCGCCGTGGTAGTTGCATTTCACGATCCGACAGCATTGGCGGACTTGCAGACTTTTTCCACTCAGTTTGGCTTGAAAGCTCCCAACCTGACTGTGGTTTTCGCAAGCGGCACCAAGCCTGCGCAGGATCCTAGTGGAGGCTGGGAACTGGAAGCATCCCTCGATATGGAGTGGGCGCACGCCATGGCGCCTGACGCCAAGCTCTTTCTGGTGGAGGCCAGGTCGAACAGCTTAACCGACCTGCTGGCCGCTGAATCGGTAGCCGGTAATCGAGTGGCAAGCGCCGGGGGCGGAGAAGTCACGAACAGCTGGGGCAGTAGCGAATTCGCCGGCGAAACTTCATTCGACTCGGTGTTTACGACTCCCGGAGTCGTCTATTTTGCCTCCTCTGGCGATCAGCCGGGCGTAGAGTATCCGTCCGCTTCTCCTAATGTGGTGGCAGCGGGAGGCACGACAACGGCCCGTAATCCTTCCACGGCCAACTTTTTGGCGGAGCGGCCATGGGACCTCGCGGGCGGCGGTTTTAGCGCTTTTGAACCACGCCCTATCTATCAAGACGTCATCCAAACGATCGTGGGAACCAAGCGTGGAGTTCCAGACTTGTCGTTCGACTCCAATCCGGTTACCGGCGCGTGGGTGTTCGACTCGACGCCGGTGCAGGGCGCGGGCAGCGGATGGTTCATCGTGGGAGGGACGAGTCTCGCCTCACCTGCACTGGCAGGCATTGTGAACGCAGCCGGAAGCAGGCTCGGCTCCAGCCAGGCAGAATTGAACCTCATCTACAACAATTTGGCTGGAGCGCGACAGATCCACTGGAGGGACGGCGTCGCCCCGTCCGGCGGGGACGCCCGCCGCTCCATCGCCATAGAAAACTCTTTACGTTTTGCAACCCCAATGCCACCATACAAAGCGGCGTTCATTGGTGCAATTGTCGTAAGGAGAAAATTCCACGGTGGCTCTCCCTCTGTCGCCCACCACCATGTCGCGGGAGCGACCACAGCAGCAGGTTCGCAGGCCTAATTCTAAGGGTTAGATATTGCACTCCGATTATGCCCACGATTGCGTATCCCAGCGCCGCAAAGATCAGGCCGAGCTTAAACTTGGAAGTCATGGCATTAGTCTAGGAAAGCTGCCTAGGAAGCCGGAAGCGAATTATTTCAATGGCATGACTGACGAAAACAGGTGTTCTCACCAGCATGCGCCATTTGTTCGCCTTTTTAGGGTTGGTGAGTGTAACTTGCGATTGAGGCAACTAATTCGCATCACGCCGTGCCGAAGCAAGTCTACTGGACAGAGAATCTCTCACCTCGCCACCGATTGCACCCACGCCGCGAAGGAGTGCCAGGCTGCAGTTCTCCCGATCGGGATCCTGACCGCGTACACAAAGATCATCAGCGCGCTTGCCCACAAGGTCGCGCGATGCACTTTGTGCGTGGACCACAAGTCGTACGCAACGAGGACCACCAGAAACAGGCAACTCACCATCCCGGCGTGCATGGCATTTCGATGCACGAAGGCGACGGGCCAGCGCGCGATGGCGGCGATCAGCAGGGTGATGGTCGCCACCAGGATCAACCGCTTGTGCGCGGCCGGATCGCGGCGCGCGCGGTAGGCGAAATAGATCAACGGCGCAAACACGAGCATGTCGCTGAGCGGGATAATGTAGAAAGACAGTGGGTCCCGGCCCGGACGATCCGCCCGCACCAGCGAGTCGGTGGCCGCCATCACGCCGACGATCACCATGAGACAGGCCCAGAAAAATCCGAAGAGGCCAAGCTTGCGGTGAATGTCCACGCGCCCCGTCGAAACGAGCGATGTCTGTGCGATAAAAAACAGGATCCATGTCGTAAACACTGCGCCGTGCACGTGAACAATCGTGCTGGGCAGCGGCGCGCGGAATACTCCTGCGAGGTAGTAGCTGGGCGCAAAGCCGACGAACACGGTGACCGCCATGAGCAGACCCATGCCCATGAAGAAATAGTTGTCGTAACGGCGGCCCGGCAAACTCGGCGCCGGCTTGGCGGACGTATCGGGATGCGCAATGGCAGTTGCCATGGTGCCTCCATCGGAAGGATTTTGACTGACTGGTGTGCTACGCCCCGGGGGAATTGCGAGAAGTGTAGGCCTGTTTCATTTGCAATTACCAGTGAAATCGCGGATGGAACATGGCCGCCCCGGCATCCGGGTAAGTCCCCGTCACTTCCTCCCGGGGGTGCCCCGTCCAAGCTCCGCTTGGGCGGGTTCTTGCTGTTGTCGACTCCACTTCATCGCCGAAGGAGGTCTTCCGTCTCCAACAGCTTGACCCCATCCTGCTTGCGTAAATGCTCGCGCAACCAGTAGCCGTGCTCAACTCCCACGATGACTACGATTCGCTTCCCGGAGTTTTGCTTCGCGGCGTTCACGATTTGCCCGAGGAAGTACTGGTTCCAACCCTCCCACCCCTGTTCTTCCTGCGGCCCATAGAGTCCGTGCTGGAATGAATGCTTGACGGCAAACAGGCGATCGGTCCACGAAGCGTTCACATCGGCCGCACTGTGCCATTCGGACAGCAGGTACTGGAAGAGCTTGTCGTTATAGGTGTCGAAGGCTTCATCTTTCTGGGGCGAAGTTTTCTGGAGCGCATCCTCCGCTCCGCGCAAGAGGCCGATCAACTCGGTCCGGCGCGGCCCTTCAGGTTCAAGCGCGACGGTTGCCCAGTTGTGCCGCTGCAGAAGCGGATACGCGCTGTTCTGGTATTCCCGTTTGTTCTTCTGCTCAACCTTGTTTTTCAAGTCGGCTGGTGTGAGCTCCACGGCCAGGATGTCGGGGTGAAGCTGTTCAATCGATGCGCTGAGATCGGCGTAAGTGTAGAAGGGGGCTTGCTCGTGCATCTGGTGCAATGCGCAGAGCACTACCACTTCGGAGGAACCGGGAGGCACTCCATACGCAAAAGGTCCCATCGTCAGGGCCGACAAAAGCAGGAGAGTTTTCATCATTGAGAAAAGGTACGTTATGGAAGGTGTAGCGGTTCCAGGTCCGAGTTCAGGTTCTCACGAACTCAGTTCAAGTTTGCCTTTCGGTCCTGCCATCCCTGCACGTAGCTCAGTTTTCTTGGCGGCGGTAATGGGCACATCAATGCCGAGTTGTTCGCAGATCTTCTTCAGCGCAGCGGGATCGGAATCGGCAATCGTGAAACTTTCGAGCCTGCAACCACTGGGCGAGTCGGCGGATGGATGCGTGGAAGTGGCATCCCACTCGATGAAGAAGGGCAGAATTCCGTTGCGATCGTCAGCCAGGTTTAAAGTCTTCCACTTGAGCAGGCGGCCGTCGGGGCGGGCGCGCGAACCGTCGCGCGGGCCGTCGAAGGCGATGCCGGCGGCTTTGAGCCTGGCCGCGAGTGCCTCAATGCTGCCCGGGTGATCGGCCCATCCTACGAGTCGGGGAGTCGAGAGCGACTTCAGTTTCTGAAGGAGGGGAGCGGCGAAGTCCGGGACTTTGTCTTGTGCAGGGTCGGGCGCGATGATTTCGAGATAGCGGCGCTCGCCGAGAGAGAGCAGGGCGTTGCGCGTACCGCGTCCCGGGTGCACGCCGCCGATGGCCGCGCGGACGCCGGTTTGTTCTTCGACGAAAGCGATTCCTGCGCTCAGATCGTTTGAGCCGAGCAAGATGTGATCGAGCATGGGCGGAGCCTCGGGAGATGCCAGTGCGTTGGGTGCGAGTGTTGCCGTAACAGTCAGCAGGAGGAATTGGCGCCGGTCTAGTGTCATGTGGAGAAATTCTTGAGCCTGTGGCGCCGCCGGGAGTGCAGAGGTCCTTCGACTGCGTTCGGCTATCGCCTCACTCCGCTCAGGATGACAATTTTATTTAGCGATTTGCGACCATCACACTGAGACCCAACACCTAACACCCAACGCCTAAGACCAGAGACCTGACACCTGCGACCTCACTCCGAAGTGAAGTAATCCACCGTCACGGGATTCTCGAACAGCGAGTAATCCCGCGTCACAACCGTGATGCCTTCTTCGGTCACGAAGTAGCGTTGCTGGTCGGCTTCGGCGTCGAAGCCGATGGTGGTGCCTTCGGGGATGTGGACGTCGCGGTCGATGATGGCGCGCTGGATACGGCAGTGGCGTCCCACGTTGACGTGCGAGAACAGGATGCTGTTGTCGATCTCGGTGTACGAGTTCACACGCACGTCGGGAGAGAGAATGCAGTTCTTCACCGAGCCGCCCGACACGATGCATCCGGCCGACACGATCGAGTCGATCGCGGTGCCTGTGCGTCCGGTCTCGGCAAACACAAACTTTGCCGGAGGGTACTGGCGCTGGTGCGTGCGGATCGGCCAGTCGGAGTCATAGAGGTTGAAGACCGGGGACACGGAGACGATGTCCATGTTGGCTTCGTAGAAGGCCTCGAGCGTGCCCACGTCGCGCCAGTAGAGCGCTTCTTTCTTGTTTTCGTCGACGAAGTCGTAGGCGTAGACGCGGTACTCGTCGACCATCTTGGGCAGAATGTCTTTGCCGAAGTCGTGGCTGGATTTCGGATCTTCGGCGTCTTTCAGCAGCACCGGAATCAGGACGTCGGTGTTGAAGAGGTAAATGCCCATCGAGGCCGCGACTTTTTCCGGGTTCCAGGGCGAGCGCAGGTCGGTCTGCTTGGGTTTTTCCTGGAAGCCGTTCACGCGATGATCGCGATCGACCTCGACCACGCCGAAGCGCGAAACTTCGTCGGGCGCAATCTGGATCGTGGCCAGCGTGACGTCGGCGGCCGAGTGGTTGTGCTGCTCGAGCATCTTGCCGTAGTCCATCTTGTAGATGTGATCGCCGGAAAGAATAAGGACGTGCTTGGGCTGCTCGGATCCGATGGAGTAGATGTTCTGGTAAACGGCGTCGGCGGTGCCCATGTACCAGTTGTCGCTGACGCGCTTCATGGGCGGCAGGATTTCGACGAACTCGCCCATTTCGCGGGCGACGATGTTCCAGCCTTCGCGGATGTGGCGGTTGAGCGACAGCGCTTTGTATTGCGTGAGGATGTAAACCCGGCGCAGGTCGGAGTTGATGCAGTTGGAGAGCGTGATGTCGATGATGCGGTAGATGCCGCCGAAGGTGACGGCCGGTTTTGCCCGGTCGCGGGTGAGGGGATAGAGCCTTTCGCCCGCACCTCCAGCCAGCAGGACTCCCAGCGTGTCTTTCATCCGAATTCCCGGTGAACGAAGTTGCTTACGGGCCTGACGATTGCAGCGGGACGGCCAACGGTCCCGATGCGCTTACGCTGCGGAAACGGTAGATGGTAGCACAAGGGCAGAGGTTGGTTGGGGTGATGGCTCGTGGGTGATGGCTGGCAGCTGATGGCCTAGGCAAAGCTATCGTCGCCAGGGAATCGCGAAGCAACTCGAGTGATTCAAATCCAAAATCTTAAAACGCAGAGAATGCAGAAGGACCGCCGCAGAGGACGCAGAGAAAAGCTGACCGCAAGGATCGCAAAAAGAGCCGCAAAGATCGCCAAGGAAGGAGGAAAATAAGTGATTCGATCGCCAACGCCTAGAAGCCACCAGCTATCAGCCACTAGCCATCAGTTGGTTATGCCACGTCCTCGTCGATCTTGATGCGCAGTGACTTCAAAAACTTCAGGTCCTGATCGTTTACCTTGAACGTGGGATTGGTGGTGAGGGTGGTGACCAGGGAGGTCTTGTCGTTCGATTTCTCGCCCTGCTTGCTGACGCCGATGGTAGCTTCGAGTACAAGGAAGATGTCGTAGCCGCCCTCTTTGATG
The DNA here is from genome assembly GCA_963745435.1 of uncultured Acidobacteriota bacterium. Taxonomy (GTDB): domain Bacteria; phylum Acidobacteriota; class Terriglobia; order Terriglobales; family Acidobacteriaceae; genus Gp1-AA133. The sequence continues at coordinate 248,869 of CAVUXK010000027.1, forward strand.
CGCGACACGACCTCGGCAATGGAGTCGGAATCGGCCAGCGACTCGTTGATCGCTTCGCCCAGTTCTTTCATCAACTGTTTGAGTTGCTGGTCCACAGAGTCCCCCTTGAGGGAGCATCCGTCACACGGGGTTGTGACCGGGCTCCTCGCGTTGCGCATATTGTAACCCCGAACATTGATAAAATCGACCAGTGGCCGGCATCCCTTTAACCCGCAAATTGCGCATTCTCGCACAAGTGGCGGGACAGCATGCCGGCAGCAGCCGGACGATCGGTGCGGTCTTCAAGGCCGGCCAAGTTACGCTGCGTTCTTTCGGTCGCATTCTGCACCAGCTCTGGCTGGAAGTTACGGGCTTTGTTTTCCTGGTTTTGGCGGCGATCGGCGGCGTTGCGCTCAATCGCGAGTACCTCAAGTATCAGGCGGGACACGGCGAACTTTCGCGGGTTGTGCTGGCGATTGGTTTCTGCCTGACCTTTGGTTATTTCGGCGTGAGCTCGTTCTGGCGCGTGCGGCGAAAAAAGCAGGGATAAGTTCGAAAGAAATGCTGTAGGCGTAACCCCTAGGGAAGAGGTTCCGCGACAGGGGACTCTATGAGCGAAACGCTTAAGACCGTTGCGAATCCGAACACAGTTCCGGCCGAGACCGGAGACCTCGTCGCACATTCCCGTTCGACAACTCTACACGCCAGCCGACCTCAAGAAGTGGGACCAGGAACGCGAAGCGGGCTATCCCGGGGAATATCCGTTCACGCGCGGCGTGCAGGCCACGATGTACCGCGGCCGCCTTTGGACCATGCGGCAGTACGCCGGCATGGGCGACGCCGAGGAATCCAACAAGCGCTACAAATACCTGCTCGCCAATGGGACGACTGGCCTGTCGGTGGCTTTCGATCTGCCGACGCAGATCGGGCTAGATTCGGACAACCCGCTGGCCGTGGGCGAGGTTGGCAAGGTGGGCGTGGCGATTGATTCCGTCGAAGACATGGAGCGGCTGTTTTCGGGAATCGATCTCACGAAGATTTCCACTTCGATGACCATCAACGCGACCGCGTCGATTTTGCTGGCGCTCTATGTTGCGGTGGCCCGGCGGCAGGGGGCCGACATCCGCAAGCTTTCGGGTACGGTGCAGAACGATGTGCTGAAGGAGTACATCGCCCGCGGAACATACATCTATCCGCCGAAGCAGGCCATGCGCATCATCACCGACATGTTTGCCTGGGCGAACGCGAACGTGCCCGAATGGAACACGATTTCGATTTCCGGCTACCACATGCGCGAGGCGGGATCGACCGCGGTGCAGGAAGTCGCGTTCACGCTGGGCGATGGCATGGCCTACGTGCAGGCAGCGATCGATGCCGGGCTGGATGTGGACAAGTTCGCGCCCCGGCTATCGTTTTTCTTCAATGCGCACAGCAATTTTCTGGAAGAAGTGGCGAAGTTCCGGGCGGCGCGGCGGATGTGGGCGCGCATCATGCGCGAACATTTCGGCGCGAAGAATCCGAAGTCGTGGATGCTGCGCTTTCATACGCAAACAGCCGGGTCGACTCTGACCGCGCAGCAGCCCGAGAACAATATCGTGCGCACCGCGCTGCAGGCTCTGTCGGCTGTGCTGGGCGGGACGCAATCGCTGCATACGAATTCTTTCGACGAAGCTCTGGCGCTGCCGACGGAGCAGTCGGCGCGCATCGCGTTGCGCACCCAGCAGATCATTGGGTACGAGTCGGGCGTGCCGCAAACCGTCGATCCGCTGGCCGGTTCGTACTACATTGAAAGTCTGACCAATGAAATCGAGAAGCGGGCGGCCGAGTATCTCGGCAAGATTGAAGTCCTGGGTGGGATGCTGAAGGCCATCGAGCGCGGGTTCGTGCAGCAGGAAATTCAGAACGCGGCATACGAGTACCAGAAAGCCGTCGATCACGGGGAAGCGGTGGTGGTGGGCGTAAACCGGTTCGAACAGGAAAAGGAAAAGCCCATCCCGATTCAGCGCATTGACGAGTCCCTGGAGCCAAAGCAGGTGGAACGCTTGCGCGCCCTGCGCGGGCGGCGGGATCGCGGGGCATGGGAAGCGTCGTTGCGGGCGATTGAGGATGCTGCCCGCTCGGGCGAGAACCTGATGCCGAGAATACTGGCTGCTGTCGAGGCTTATGCGACGGTGGGCGAGATTTCTGACACCATGCGTCGGGTCTTTGGCGAATACCACGAAGCGGTTGTTCTCTAGACGCGAAGTTATCTCCGGAATACCGAAGAGACGGGCCAAAGAATGGAAAGTTCGCCCTTGTAGATGGCGATGATAGGTGGGGTGCTACACGCCGGGCCGCGTTGAGGAGACAGGCCTTGTGATCCGCGCTCTCAGTGACTGCTAGCTGCCGATGGTGTAGCCGCAGGCTTCGCGGCATGCGGAGCAGTACCAAAGGCCGTCGGTGCAGAGACGGACGTCCAACTGGCTCTGACAGAAGACGCAGTACTTTTCGCACTCGCAGCGCTCTTCGATCTGTTCGCACTGGCTGCAGCGGACTTTGACTTTCGTGCTGGACATAGGGAAACTCTATCGCTGGTACGGAAGATGGGGAAAGTTCCGTTGGTAACTAAGAACAGGCTCTCGGTTTCAGGCTCTAGGCTTTAGCAAACTCCCTTTTCGCCCACGGGGAACGAGCGTTCTGGGTAGTGAGCAATTCTGAAGTCAATCCGCACCGGCTCGATGAGATTCATGCGAAATGCCCAGCCGAATGGCTACGCAAGCCGAGAGCCCACAGCCGCGCTAGAAGGCCAGAGCCTAGTGCCCAAAGCCGAGAGCCCTCCCGACCGTTTGACCCCACAAAAAACAGCGTGATAGGGTTATGAGTTCCACGACTCCGCAGCCCAGCCAACTGCGCATCTGATCGAGGATTCTGCTTGCCTGCCGTTGAGGCGACTACGCCGACCGTCCGCAAGACCGCGCTGAACGCCGTCCATCGCCAGATGGGCGCGAAGATGGTCGAATTCAATGGCTGGGACATGCCGGTGGAATATCCATCTGCCGGCGGCATCATGGCTGAGCACAACGCCGTGCGCACCGGGGTCGGCATCTTCGACGTCAGCCACATGGGCGACATCCGACTGGCCGGGCCGCAGGCTTTGGCAGCGGTCCAGCATATCTCGATGAACGACGCCTCGCGGCTCGCTATCGGGCAGGCGCAGTATTCGGCGCTGCTCTATCCGGAAGGGACGTTTGTGGACGACGTGATCGTCCACCGGTTGGGCGAAGACGAGTACCTGCTCGTCATCAACGCGGGGACGCGCGAGAAGGATTTCAACTGGGTGCGCGACAACACGCGCCAGTTCGATTGCAAGGTTGAACATCTTTCCGATGACTTTACGCAGATTGCCATTCAGGGGCCGAAGGGCGTCAGATCTTCTGCAGAAGCTCACCGACGCCGATCTTTCCGCGGTGAAGTTCTACTGGGTGACGCGCGGCACGGTGTGCGGTCTGAAGAATATTCTGATTGCGCGCACCGGCTATACGGGCGAGGACGGTTTCGAAATTTATATTCCTACCGACGAAGCGACCAGCGTGCGCGTCTGGAACGAGATTCTCGCGGCAGGAAAAGAGTTTGGCGTGGTGCCTTGCGGCCTGGGATCGCGCAACACCTTGCGGCTCGAAGCCAAGCTGCCGCTGTACGGTCACGAAATTTCCGACACGATCAACGTGTGGGAAGCGGGTCTGGACCGCTTCATCAAGATGGAGAAGCCCGAGTTCATCGGGCGCGCTGCGCTGGAGCAGGCGAAGGCCGCCGGACTGAAGAAGACGCTCGTAGGGCTTGAGATGGTGGAGCGCGGCATCGCGCGCGACGGCTACAAAGTGCTCGACGAGGCCGGCAAAGAAGTTGGTTACGTGACCAGCGGATCGCCCGCGCCGTTTCTGAAAAAGAACATCGCGCTGGCCTACGTGCCGCCTGAGCTGTCGCATCGTAGGAACGAAAGTGAAAGTGGAGATTCGCGGGCAAGGCGTCGGCGCGCAAGTGGTGCCCACACCGTTTTATAAGCGGCCTAAGAAGACGTAGTTACAACGATTTCGCTCAGAGCTCGGACGCTCGAAGCGCAGAAGCCAAAGCTAGGAGCCAGGAGCCAGAAGCTAAATGTCCTATCCCGCCGACCTGAAGTACACCAAAGAGCACGAGTGGATCAAAGTTGACGGTACGAATGCCACCATCGGGATCACCGATTACGCGCAGGAATCGCTGGGCGACATCGTGTTTGTCGATCTCCCCAAGCCCGGGTCAGAGATCACAGCGGGGAAGACGTTCGGCACGGTAGAGTCGGTGAAGGCGGTGTCGGATTTGTACGCCCCCGCGTCGGGCACGGTCAACGAAGTGAATGGCGAGCTGGCAACAGTGCCCGGAGAAGATTAATAAGGAAGCGAACACCACCTGGATGGTGAAGGTTACGCTGAAGAATCCGGACGAGTTGAAGGGCCTGCTCTCGGCGGCTGACTACGAGAAGTTCGTGAACGAAGAGAGGCGGCCACTAGCCGAGGTCGGGCGTGCACATGGCATGCGACTGGCCGTATAGCCAATGCGTAGCCGCGGAAAACTGAAGTCGAGTCGCAATCGCGTTCACGTCAGTTGCTGGTTACATCTATATAACTTCCTATGCGTTATCTACCCAAGTCTCCCGCCGACCGCGAAGCGATGCTGAAAGCGATTGGCGCGCGCTCGATCGACGATCTGTTTGCACCCATCCCCGCCGAGTACCGGCTGAGCCGCGATCTCAAGATCCCGCGCCAGATGGCCGAATCGGAAATCGTGGACTGGTTCCGGCAGCGCTCCAAAGAAAACGGTATTGAGTACGCGAGCTTTCTGGGAGCCGGCGCGTACATGCATTACCGTCCCGTGATCATTGATTCGCTGATTTCACGCGGCGAGTTTCTTACGGCCTACACGCCCTACCAGGCCGAGATTTCGCAAGGCACGCTGCAGGCGATTTTCGAATTTCAGACCATGATCTGCGAATTGACGGGCATGGAAGTGGCGAATGCTTCCATGTACGACGGTTCGACCGCCGCCGCCGAGGCCGCGATGATGGCGGTACGCGTAACGGGACGCAATTCGGTGGTGGTCGCCAAAAGCCTTCATCCGGAATATCGCGAGGTGCTCACAACCTATGCGCATCATCAGGGAATGCCGCTCGTCCAGCGCCGGATCTGCCGACTCCGGCCGACTCGATCTGAAAGAACTTGAGAAGGCAATTACGGCCCGGACACGCGTGCGTGCTGATTCAGTCGCCGAACTTCTTCGGAACGATCGAAGACGTGGCGGCGATTGCGGAGATCGCGCACAAGAACGGTTCGCTGCTGGTGGTGTCGATCGCGGAGGCGGTGTCGCTGGGCATCGTCGAGCCGCCGAGAGAGGCTGACATCGTGGCCATGGAGGCGCAGTCGTTCGGCGTGCCTGTTGGATTTGGCGGCCCGTACTGCGGAGTGATCGCGACGAAAGAGAAATTCGTTCGCCAGATGCCAGGGCGTCTCGCCGGACAGACCACCGACCGCAATGGAAAGCGCGGGTTCGTGCTGACGCTGGCTACACGCGAGCAGCATATCCGGCGCGAGAAGGCGACCTCGAACATCTGCACGAACCAGGCGCTGGTGGCGTTGATGGTCAACATCTTCATGACCGTCTACGGAAAGGTCGGGCTCAAGGAACTCGCGAAACAGAATCTCGCGAAGGCGGCGTATGCGGCCGACCAGTTTGGCAAGCATGCGAACGTACTGTTCCCGGGTGCACCGCGCTTTAACGAATTTGTGGTGCAGACCAGCGAAGATCCGTACGTGATCAACAGCCGGTTGTTGGGACACAAAATTGTCGGCGGGCTGCCGCTGAAGAAGTTCTATCCAGAACTCGGCAATGCGGCGCTGTGGTGCTGCACCGAGATGACGACGCGCACCACGATCGATACCGCCGTCGGCATGCTGGCCGAAAGTGAAGCGGAAGAGCCCGCGGGCGAACAGGCGGTCGAGGAGGTGGTGCGATGAAGCATCCCACTCCCAAAGCCACGCGCCACGTCAATCAGAACGAAGGCCTGATTTTCGAGAAGTCGTCGGCGGGAAAAGCCGCCTGGAAACTGCCGCCGCTCGATGTCCCGGAAGTCGACACCGCAAAGCTGCTGGGCAATGCTGAGCGTAAGGATCTCGGCGTGATGCCCGAGGTCAGCGAGATCGAGATCATCCGCCACTTCACGCGGCTCTCGACCTGGAACTACGCGATCGATCTCGGCATGTATCCGCTCGGCTCGTGCACGATGAAGTACAACCCGCGCGTGAATGAAGTGGTTGCGCGCCTCGAGGGCATCGCAAACGGGCATCCTTACCAGCCGGAGAAGATTTCGCAGGGCGCGCTGCGCATCATCAAAACGCTCAGCGACTGCCTCATCGAAATCACAGGGATGGACGCGATCACTTTGCAGCCTGCGGCCGGAGCGCACGGAGAACTGACTGGACTGCTCATCGCGCGCGCGTATCACGAGTCGAAAGGCAATCCGCGCAAGAAAGTTCTAATCCCGGACTCAGCGCACGGGACGAATCCGGCGACCGCGGCGATGGTCGGCTACGCGGTCGAGAATCTGAAATCGAATTCGCGCGGCATGGTCGAGGTATCAGCGCTTGAAGCGCAGATGAATGACGACGTCGCCGTGCTCATGCTGACCAATCCGAACACGCTGGGCGTCTTTGAGCAGGAAATCGACAAGATTGCGAAGTTGATGCACGCCAAGGGCGGACTGCTCTACATGGACGGCGCCAATATGAACGCGCTCGTCGGCAAAGTCCGACCGGGAGACTTCGGCGTCGATGTCATGCACCTCAACTTGCACAAGACATTCTCCACGCCGCATGGCGGTGGTGGGCCGGGATCAGGTCCGGTGGCTGTGAAGCGCGCGCTCGAACCGTTCCTGCCCACTCCGGTGGTGATCACGAAGAATGACGGCACGCTGGGATTCGACTACAACCGACCGCAGTCCGTGGGACGCGTGCGCTCGTTCTACGGGAATTTCGGGATGTTCGTGCGGGCGCTGGCTTACATCCTCGCCAACGGGCCGGATGGCCTGCGCCAGACTACCGAAGACGCCGTGCTGAACGCGAACTACATCCGCAAAGGGCTCGAGGGCGTTTACGATCTGCCGTACTCCACGCCCAGCATGCATGAGGTCGTATTCAGCGATAAACTGCAGGCGAAGAAAGGCGTGCGCACGATGGATATCGCGAAACGCCTCATTGACTACGGCTTCCATCCCTACACGACGGCGTTTCCGCTGATCGTGCCCGGCGCGCTCATGATCGAGCCCACCGAGAGCGAAGACAAGGCGGAGATGGATTTATTCGTCGATGCGATGAAGTCGATTGCCCAGGAAGTGGAGGAGGATCCGCAGACTGTGCTCGACGCGCCGCATACCACGCGCGTATCGCGTTTGGACGAGACCGCGCGCGGCCCGCAAGCCGGTGCTTCGCTGGAAACCTCAAAGCTCTTAGGGCAGAGTTGACCACAGAGTGCCACAGAGGATTACGCCTCTAAGGCTATCACTGGGCCCGAATGAAATGCTCGAAATCCTTCGTGATTCTCCGTGTCCTTTGTGGTGAATGCCTTCTAACGCTTACTTCTTCTCTGTAAGCTCGATCGTCGCCCGCGTATTCTCCCAGTCCAGGTACATGTGGCAACCGGTGCCCATTTCGTGGAATGAGATTGTGAAGTTCTCCACCGCCGACGGAGTCTTCGAGACGCTCATGTCGTAGCGGCCCAGGTCTTGGCCTTCCGGATAGTCTGTGCCCCACTCGCCTGTCTTCTTGCTGATGATGAGCGTCCACTTGTCCTGCGGCCGGGACCGTGAACATGGTGTAGTTGCCGGCGGGAACGTCTTTGCCGCCGATGGTCAGGTTCGCGTCGGTCACGAATGTGGTGGACTCATTCGCGCCAGTGCGCCACACCTTTCCGAAGGGAACCAGTTCACCATAAATCTTGCGGCCCTTGGCGCGCGGGCTGGAGTAATCCACCTTGATGGACTTGCCGTCGGCGAATTTGCACTGCGCGTTGGCGGCAGGGCTGGGACGCGGTTTTCTCGCCACCCATCTGCGCGGCGGACAGGATCGATAGAGCAAGGACAGTACACATCAGGAATGCGATACGTTTCTGCATGGAGATCTCCTTTGAGCACGTTGGCACTTAGCATTTGGCTTGGCAACGGTTGAGAAGCTTCGCAAATCTCCACAGATTAGACGTTCGAGATGAGATTGCGTGATCGCGAGGCGGTATTGCCCGTGAGAGCGAAATGCCAAGTGCCAAATGCCAAGTGCTGATTTTTTGCCCGCCAATTATCTACTATCCGGCACCCAAGCTACAATCGACCGCATGCCGGTATTCGACGACAAGCAGGAAGAACTCGAACACTACGAGACCATGATGGGCGTTCCGCGCGGCCGCCTGGCGGTGACGATGGACCTGGTCACGGACGCGATGGCGCTGGTGGGGCAGCATGGCGTGTATTGCCAGAGCCAGCGTTGGCCGGGGAAGCCGGTGATGGATATCCAGATGGTGATGAAGGGTTTGGGTGATGCGAAGGAACTGATCCAGAGCGTGATGGAGGAGTTGAAGAAGACTCGTTAGACGAGAGCAAGTCCTGAAAGCTTGGCTGAAACAAACTAGTACTTGTTCGTCTTGTCGGGAGTATACGTTTCGCCGTACTTGTTTTTGTGCTCGTCGTGAGCGGCCGAGGCATGAATCGTCATTGGGCCTAATGCGTTGTCGCCGGCGGTAATCTCCACTTCGCGCCTTTGCGAATCCAGTTCCGTTTGAGCGGCAAGCTCATGCCAGATCTCCACCCGGTACAGCCCGGCCGGCACATTGGAGATCTGAAAGCTTCCATCGGGCGCCGTGATCGCGAAATACGGAGTCGCCAAAGCGATAACCTCCGCGCTCATCTCCGGATGGATGTTGCAGAAGATGTAGGAAACTCCCATCTGGGTGAAGCGCACTTTTCGGACTGCCCCACTCTCATATAGACCCAGGTCAAACGGTTTTCCATGGTAGATGGAAAAAACATCGTGGAAAAAGGGGTCCTGGTTCGGAAACTCGATCGCTGTTCCCACAGTGACCACCAGCACATGCGGTTTAAACCGCTTGTCCTTCTGGAGAAGGCGGACCGTTTGCCCCGGTGTAACTGTTTCTTTGGTACGAACATTGGTGAGCCAGACGACAGTATCGGCATTGCGTCCCTTCGTCGTTGCCGCGATACAGAATATTCACCTTGCCACGAACGGTGCCGTCCTGCGCGCTCAACAGGCTGCTCAGGAGCGAGGATCAAGATTGGCAGGCCGATCCGGGTTTTCAAAAGCGTACTCCCGCGGCGAGGTTCAGGTGGTCTCCGGTGGCGCTCTGCCCGACAGCGGGTGCCGTGAGCAAGTGTCGATACTCAACTGCGAACAGAAGAAATGAGTTCGGCTCGTAGATGAAATTCAAGAAAGTGGTTCGGTTCTTCTTCATAGCAGAGAACCCGCCTGCGAAGGGGACCGAAAAGACGCGGAGGTCTCGACCGAAATTCTCGTCTTGCCCGAATGCCGCATTGATCTCGAAACGATTGGCCGGCTTGACTTTCAACTGCGCCCACCCACCCGCAGAACGGAGAGGTTGAATGGCAGTGTGCGGTGGAGCCGGCTCGGGGTAAACCACGCTTGTCCAGATGCCGCCGCCCAGGCCTCCGACGGCTTGCCCGGTGTAACCTTCGCCCGAAACTTCTACGTGCTTTCCAAAGGGCACCTTCAGATCGGCGTTCACGGTCCAGCTATCGATCTGGTTGAAGTCCTGGTAGCGCTGGCGTGCACGATAGCCGGCGAATCCTATGCTGAACGGGTAGTGATCCGCCGCCGAACGATCGATGGCGATGCGTCCCGCAACCGCAGGCACTCGTGTGGCCTCGCCCGCGGTCGCCACCGTGCCCTGAAAGGGCGGTACTTCCTCGGTGAGGGGATCGAGAACTCCGCCTTGCAAAACGAGAAACGAGCGGGGTTGCAGAGCGATCCGATGCTCGACTTCAATTTGCGGAGTCCACACCCAGAGATTGCCAGACCAAGACATCGCAGGTTCCAGCATGCTCGCGTAAGAGGTCGGCGACAGAGGCGAAAAGAATGGCGCGTCCTGGCCGATGCGCAGGGAAGTATTTTGCCAGTCGAGATTGATGTCAGCCGTGCGCAAGCGCAGCAGGCCGGCAGTCACGCCGTAGGCCGTTGTTGGACTGCCTCCGGCGAAGTCAATTTCTGCGTTGGCCGAAGTGTGCGCGCCGAAGATTTTTGGCCCGCTCGCGGAAATGCCAAAAATTGTCTGGCGCAATGTGGCGCCGATGTTGCCGCCAGGAAAACCGGGGGTCGTCGGGAAAGCAAGATTGGGTAGATCCTGTATGTCCAGGGCCCCGCTATTGCGGTAGGCATTGAACAAAACCAGGCCCGACAACTTTACTGGATATTTACTGGCGCTCTCGACCTTGTCCTGGTGAAGTTCCGCGACCTTGGCTGCCAGGAAGCCTACATCCTGGTCGGCCTTCTCAACCGTTGGCTCTTGAGAAGCCGAGGTGTCCGAGGAGGCGCTACTGACGGTGGTGTGGTTCGCCTCCACCTGGTTGCGCAACTGCTGCAGGCCCTGACGCAGCTCTTCAATCTGCCGGCGGGAATCCGCAAGCTCGGAACGCGTCTCCTCTAGTTCGCGCTTCATGCGCGCGAGGTCGTCATTGCCGGCGGCGTCCTGGGCACTGGCGCCCAGCGCGAGGCACACCACAACGACGATTGATCGGAAAGCAAACCACATAGGCTTGTTGCGATTGTGGTTACCGCTGAAAATTTGTGCAAGTTACCAGCGTGTACACCAGTGCTGAAAGGACTAGTCGAAAGAAAGGCGAGGATTGGCGGCCCTGGTTACTCGTGAACGTTCGGCCAAGGGCAATGATCAGGAGTGCACTCGAGGAAGTGGCGGAAAACACCTGAGATGCCTTTAATAACGCCGCATTGCCCTATTCCTAAGGTATCGGGAAATTTCCTAATGCGTGATCGCCAAAAATTACAACGTTTGCCGGATATCTGCGACATGGATCGATCTTTAGCCTTCCTGCTATGGAAATCTACGACCTTGCCGACGAGATTCAGCGCCTATGCCGGAGAATTATCGTTACCGATCACCCGGTAGAGCTGGAACAGCAGTGCGCGCGGCTTCGGGCCCTGTTGCGAGAACACACCCGGCTAACGCACGATCAAGCGGCACGGGTGCTAGTGCAGGTACTCGACACGGAACACCGCCTTAAGCACGCCAGCTAAGAGCCAGATCTCAGGTGTGATTTCGATGCGCTGGAGTGGACAAGTTGAGCCCAGCGTGGCTACTTGCGCACTTTTCGGCCCGCAGACGGCTTGGCTCCCTCCGTCGCCTTTCTCCAGACATAGAAATTCTTTTCGTCAGAGTACGTCACCAGCGAGAGCCCGCGTCCTTTCGCGGAGCGTGACACGGCTGATCGCAGGTTAGCCAGCGAGACTTTCCCGATGCTATCGAGGGGCACCACCAGCGCCGACCCGGCAGCCAGGTTGTCCAGGTTCTTCAGAATGCCGGCGAGAAGGTCGTGGTGCTTGCCTCGCCGCCCGACGCGCAAGTCAGAGATGCGCACCGTCTCGTAGGTCACATCATCCTTTTCATCAGGTTTCATCTCTTTTATCCATCCGTATAACAATTCTAGCACATGTTTACTGTAACGATCAACGTTTATAATTTTACCATAATCTAAACATTTATATGAATATGGTTAAGTAGTAAATATTGACAAACAATTATTCGCGTTATTAATATTTTAGCGCGTCGTTTAAAACTCGATCGTACGTGAGGAAGCCGTATGACTGGGAAAGATTCGAATCTCGAAGAGGGCGCTTCGCAGGGGAAAAGCTGGCAAACCTGGCGGGATCTGGCGCACTCCATCGAAAGGGAAAGCGATCCCGCGAAGGTAATTGAGTTGGCCCGTCAACTGGTGGCGAAACTCGATGAGGAAGGCTTCCGCGGGAAGTCGTAGGGCGGCTAAGGGCGTGCCGGCCGGGGTGCCAATGATCGGTGCCCCGCCCGCGAACTCAAGACTCAGGGACTGGCGTCCCCGTTGACCGCGGAGCGTGTGGCTGGAATCTTGTTTTCGACCTAAGCCTATTGAATGGCTTGCGTCAACGTCGCGGAACTTTTGGCGATATTCGAATCTCCGTAGTTGGCGTCGACACCCTCGATTCCTGGTCACCCATCAACTGATTCAGTAATTGTTCAGCAGGCGAACAGATGAAATGGCTGAGCCGATGATCTTTCACGATCCCATTAGGGAGTTAGTGTAACCATGACGACCGCATGTGGGGCGACTGGCGCCAGAAAATTTGCCAGTGGATTTCCCCAAGTCTTTTTTCTGCCAGAGGTCGTGAACGGAAGCGGACAGCGATTCCGGATAATCCAGATCGGTCCATCTAGCGGTGATTTGCTTTTCACTCTCTCCGCGGTTGAAGAGGATGACAGCTCGCCGCCCGCCCGCCAGCTGTTTCGCCCATACTTCCAGCTCGCCATCCTTCCACACGCGACGGCCCTGGCGTCCGAGCGGGTCCTGATCGATCGCGATGACTTCTTTATTGGTCAAGATGTCGTGAATCTCAGGCTTCATGTCGCGCAGGTCGTTGCCTGCGATCAAGGGGGCGGCCAGCAAGGCCCAGAAGCTGAAGTGCGAGCGGTATTCGTTGGTGGTCATGCCGCCGTTACCTACTTCAAGCATGTCAGGATCGTTCCAGTGTCCCGGGCCCGCGTAGGAGTAGATCTCGTCTTCCGCGTCGAGGATGGCGGTCACGCCGAAGCTGCAACAGTCGCCGGGCTTCCATTCTTTTTTGCCGGACCAGCGGTCCTGGATGTCGCCCGTCGTACGCCACAGGTTGCCGCCGACTTCCTTTCCCCAGAGCCAGGGCTTGGCGGTGCCCCACTCGCAGATGCTCAGCACGATCGGCCGGCCGGAGGCGTCAAGCGCGTTGCGCATGTTGGCGTAGGAGGCGCGCGCATCCTGCGAAGTGGTGTTGCACCAGTCGTACTTCAGGTAGTCCACTCCCCAAGAGGCGTACTTGAGCGCATCCTGATACTCGTGGCCGAGGCCGCCCGGGCGCCCGGCACAGGTTTTCGATCCGGCATCGGAATAAATCCCAAACTTCAGGCCCAGCGAGTGCACGTAGTCGGCGAGCGCCTTGATGCCGGAAGGGAAGCGCTGCGGGTCGGCAACGATGTTGCCGTCTTTGTCGCGCGAGACCTGCCAGCAGTCGTCAATCACGACGTACTGGTACCCGGCGTCCTTCATGCCCGACTTGACCATAGCGTCGGCCATGCCCTTGATCATGTCTTCACTGACGTTGCAGCCGAATTTATTCCAGCTGTTCCAGCCCATGGGAGGGGTGAGCGCGAGATTGGCGGATGGGAAAGGTTTGTCCTGCGCGGGCAGAGCAACGGAGATCAGCAACGCTGCGAGCAGAGACAGGCGCATTGAGGGTCTCATAAATTTGCGGAGTCAGTTTTATCAGAGCCGCGACACGGTTGGAAGGATTGATCTACTGCAAAGCTCTACGGGCCGGCGATGCCGACGGGCGAGGACGCCCGTCGCTCCATCGACTGAGTTTATTTCCACAATGAAAGGGCAAGCACTCTTCTCTGCTTGCGCTGCAATAAGGTTCTCGGTGACTCTGTGTCTCTGTGGTGAAAAGTCTCACGCCAGCGAGTACTTCCCCACCTCAATTGCCCGCTTCGCGATCAGCTGCCTTAGTTCGATCGTGTTAAACGGCTCGTACTTTGCCAGGCGGCGCAGGATGGCGAGCTGCGTGCGCAGCATGTCGCCTTCCGCCACGGCTGCGATCACCCGCTTAGCGGCCGACTCGACCTTCTCCATCGCCTGTGTCAGGTAAACGCGCGTCATGGCGATCGCGAGCTCGGCATTCTTCTCGCCCTTCGCTTCGACCAGCTTTTGCGTGCGCAGCACGGCCGACTCCATCGCATAGGTTTCAATCGTCATGTCGGCGATGGCGCCCATGACTTCCTGCTGGTCCTGGATGGCCTGCATGTATTTCTGCGTTGCCGATCCTGCCGCGAACAGGCCGAGCTTCTTGGCCTGCGTCACCAGCTTGCGTTCGTCGGCCAGGGGGCCGTCGATCTCGTCACCCATGCTGGGTCCGGAGAGGACTTCGTCCATCAGCTTCTTGATCGCCGGCATCAGCGGAAGCTGTCCGCTCATGGCGCGCTTCAGCAGGAAGCCGGTGATGATGAGGCGGTTGATTTCGTTCGTGCCTTCGAAGATGCGGTTGATGCGGGCGTCGCGATATGCGCGCTCTGCGGGATACTCCTCGACGAAGCCGTAGCCGGCATAGATTTGCATGGTCTCGTCGACCACGTAGTCGATCATCTCCGAGCCCCAGACCTTGATGATGGAACACTCGACGGCGTATTCCTCGATCGCTTTGCGAGTATCTTTCATCGCGTCGGCGAGAAGACTTGTCGACTTCGTTGAGGGCGGCGTCCATCATGCCCACCGTGCGGTAGACCAGCGATTCGCCCACGTAAATCAGCGCGGCCATGTTGGCGATTTTTTCGCGGATCAATCCGAAATCAGCGATGACCTTATTGAAGGCCTTGCGCTGCTTGGCGTAGCCGATGGCGTTTTCGAGCGACACGCGCGCCCCGCCCACGCACATCGCGCCCAGCTTGAAGCGGCCGATGTTCAGGATGTTGAAGGCGATGACGTGCCCTTTGCCAATCTCGCCCAGGAGATTTTCTACTGGCACTTTGCAGTCGTTCAGAATGATGGGGCAGGTGGACGATCCGCGGATACCCATCTTGTGTTCTTCGGCGCCCACCGAGAAGCCGGGATACCCGCGCTCGACCAGAAATGCTGAGAACTTCTCGCCGTCAATCTTTGCAAACACGGTGAACAGATCGGCGAAGCCGGCGTTGGTGATCCACATCTTCTCGCCGTTCAGGATGTAGTGTTTGCCATCTTTCGAGAGTTCTGCCCGTGCGCGGCAGTTCATGGCGTCGGAACCGGAGGTCGATTCCGAGAGCGCGTATGCGCCCACCGTCTCGCCCGACGCGAGCTTCGGCAGATACTTCTTCTTCTGCTCCTCGGTGCCGAAGTAAACGATGGGCAGCGTGCCGATGCCCGAGTGTCCGCCCCACGTGGTGGCGAAGCCCGCGTACTTGGCGATGTGGTCGGCGATGACCGCGGCGGTGACCTTATCCATTTCGAGGCCGCCATAGGCCTCAGGAATCTCGACGCCCGACAGTCCCAGGTCGCCGGCCTTCTTCAGCAGGTCGCGCGTGACCTGAAACTCTTTGTGCTCGATGCGCTCGACGTTGGGCAGAATTTCGTTGACCGCAAATTCCTCCGTGGTCTGGCCGATGAGCTGGTGCTGCTCGGTGAAATCTTCCGGCGTGAACACTTCCGAAGTCTGGCGTTCTTCGAGCAGGAAGGATCCGCCGGAAATTTTGGACTTGGGCATTGCCGTGGTTGCCATTCAGAAAACCCCTTTTCTACGTCCCCGCAGTCTCCACGATATACGCGTTCGCTTGTCGCCGGCGCAAGTACCGCCGGTGCTTCGATTTGGGAAACTTTCGTTTCACCGTTTCCGTTGTCGATCCGGAAAGAAAATGGTACCCACTTCTGTGGGATTCGGCCAGCGACGGTCGGGATGTCAGCCTCACAGAGGACTTGGGAAAGAAACAACTAAGAAATTCGTTAGACCCGTGAAACGCTTTCCCCGCGACCCGCGTCTAAGCAGTAAGGCCTTTATCACCTGCCACATATCTGGCGGGATGTGCCAAACAGGTATAATTTAGCGGGTCTCGAGATTCCCGGAGGAAGTAAACATTATGGAACCGCGCGAAAGCGCTTTTTGGGTGGATTTGAAGGCCAAACGCTGGCTCTACACCCTGAGTATCCTCGCCACGCTCGCCGTCGGCATTCTGATTGGCTCGGTAGTCTCTTACGGAGTGAAGGGCAAGGAAGGGCAGCAGTCCTCCGACGCGAAGCCGTTGAGCGTGCCCGCTCCCCAGCAGCTTTCAAATACCTTTTCGCAGATTGCCAAGACGCTGGAGCCGGCCGTCGTCAACATCAACACCGAATCGACCATCAAGAATCCGCACAAGCAGCGCCGCGGCGCACGTCCGGGGCCGGGCGATGAAGACAATGACCCCAACGGCGGTGGGGGCGGTGGCAGCCCATTCGACGATTTCTTTGACCGCTTCTTCGGAGGCCAGGGCGGCCAAGGCGGACCGGGCGGCGGCGACATCAAGGAGCGCTCGCTGGGATCCGGCGTTCTGGTCGACCCCAAGGGTTACATCGTCACCAACCGCCACGTGATCGAGAAAGCCGATCGCATCCGCGTGCGGTTGCAGGACGATCCGCCGGGCGTGCAGCACGACGCGAAGGTTGTGGGTTCGGACCAGGAAACCGATCTGGCCGTGATCAAGATCGAGCCTGACAAGTCCGGCTATCCGACCGCCAAAATCGGTAACTCCGACAGCATGCAGGTGGGCGACTGGGTTCTGGCCATCGGCAGCCCGTTTGGACTGCAGGCCACGGTGACCGCCGGCATCGTTTCGGCGAAGGGACGCAACATCGTTCCGGGCCGTCAATTTCAGTCCTTCGTGCAGACCGATGCCGCGATCAACCCCGGCAACTCCGGTGGACCGCTGGTGAACATGGCCGGTGAAGTCATCGGCATCAACACCGCGATTCTGACCGAGACGAACGCGTATGCGGGCGTCGGCTTCGCCATGCCTTCGAACACGGTCGTAACGGTCTACAACCAGATCATCGGGCCCGAGCATAAAGTCACGCGCGGCTCCATCGGCGTGGAATTTGCCGCGCAGCCCGTACCCGCTATTGCCCGCGTTTACGGCGTGCAGTCGGGTGTCACGATTTCGAACGTCGTTGCTGGAAGCCCGGCCGACACGGCTGGCCTGAAGGTAGGCGACACCATCACCGCCGTGGACGGCAAGGAAGTGAAGAACGGCGACGAACTGGTTGCCGATATTGCCGCCCGCAAGCCCGGTTCGAAGGCGAACCTGAGCTTCGTGCGCAACGGCAAGAAGGAGCAGACCTCGGTCACCATCGCGGACCGCTCGAAGCTCTTCGCCGCTCGCCTGGGTGAAGATCAGCAGGGCAACGAGGAACAGCAGCCCAAGGAAAGCAAGCTGGGCCTGAGCGTTCGTCCGCTGACCGCCGATCTGGCCGAGCGCCTGGATGTCCCCGCCGGCAAGGGCGTGATCGTCCAGGATGTGAAAGCTGGATCGTTCGCCGATGACATCGGCCTGAATCGCGGCGACGTGATTCTCGAAATCAACAAACAGCCCGTCAATTCAGCCGACGACTTCACCAAGATTGAAGCGTCGCTGAAGAGCGGGCAGGACGTGGTGTTCCTGGTCCGGCCCAGAGGGGCAGGCAAGCAGGACGGCACCATCTTTATCGCGGGTACACTTCCGTAACCCGATCATTGTCCGACGGTCACTGGCACTGGCGTCCCGATTCAGGGATGATTTCCAGTGCCGGTACCGCCGGGCATATTCCTTGACAACGCTTCGCGGGGAGAGTTTCATCCCATGGTTATCCGGGGTGATACCTGCCGTTGGGCGAGACAGAGGCTGAGCGAAATGGGACTTCACGGGTCGTGGCTGAAGAGCAGAGTGGCTGCTTCGAGTGCTGCGCTCCTCGTGTGTTCCATGGCCTGGACGCAGGCGGTTGCGCTGCCAGACGCGTCCGCAGGCAAGACGAGCACGACGGCAAGCCACCCAGCCGCCAAGCTGAAATCCACCAAAGCAAAACGTACGAAAGCGTCAGCCTCGAAAGGCAAGCGTTCGCGGAAGGGGTCTCGTCGCGGACAGCAGAAAATTGACCTCGAGCGCACGCACCAGATCCAGCAAGCACTGATCAAGCAGCATTACATGAGCGGCGAGCCTTCGGGCAAGTGGGACGCTTCCACCGAAGCCGCCCTGCGCAAGTTCCAGGCCGACAATGGCTGGCAAAACAAAACGGTGCCCGATTCCCGCGCCCTGATCAAACTGGGCCTGGGCCCGAATCACGACCATCTGCTCAATCCGGAAAGCGCGATGACCTCGACGCCGGAAACTTCCGCCACGTCCGAGGCTTCGACTCCCGCGGCCAAGGGGCCAGCGGTGCCGGTCAGCCAGCCTCAGCGGTAACAACTCCCTTCAGGTGTGCGCGGTGAAGGCGCCGGGCTTCGGCGATCGCCGCAAGGCCATGCTGCAGGACATCGCCATTCTGACCGGCGGCAAGGCCATCACCGAAGATCTCGGCATCAAGCTCGAGAACGTGCAGGTGGGCGACCTGGGCCAGGCCAAGAAGATCACCGTCGACAAGGACAACACCACCATCGTCGAGGGCAAGGGCAAGCATGCCGAGATCGAAGGCCGGGTAAAGGAAATCCGCGGCCAGGTGGACAAGACCACGTCGGACTACGATCGCGAGAAGCTGCAAGAGCGGCTGGCCAAGCTGGTGGGCGGCGTGGCCGTGATCAAGGTGGGCGCGGCGACTGAAACCGAGATGAAAGAGAAGAAGGCTCGGGTGGAAGACGCCATGCACGCGACGCGGGCAGCGGTGGAAGAAGGCATCGTCCCGGGCGGAGGCGTGGCGCTGGCGCGCTGCGTGCCGGCTCTGGAGAAGCTGAAGGTGGACGGCGACGAGCAGATCGGCGTGAACATCGTGAAGAAGGCGATTACCGAGCCGCTGCGCATGATCGCCGAGAATGCCGGCGAAGAAGGCGCGATTGTGCTGGGCAAGATCAACGACTCGAAGGACAACAATTTCGGGTACAACGCGCTGACCGGCGACTATGAAGATCTCGTGAAGGCGGGCGTGCTGGATCCGACGAAAGTGGTGCGGACGGCGCTGACCAACGCGGGCTCGATCGCGTCGCTGATGCTGACCACGGAAGCGCTGGTGGCCGAGATTCCGGAAGAGAAGAAAGCTCCGGCCGGCGGCGGCGGACACGGCGGCGGCATGGGAGATATGTACTAAGGTTGAGTTGTCATCCTGAGCGCGGGTTTTGCGCGAAGGATTTGTTGTTAGGTTGAAAAGCCCCGCTCGGGTGAGCGGGGCTTTTTTTGTGTTTAATTCCGATGAGAAGAACTCAGTCGCTGAGACGGGAACGTCCCGCATGTCCCCAGGTTTCGCCCGAAAATGTTCCCCGGGAAACACAATGTCGTGACGAAATCCGATGTACGATAACGTCATGACACCTAACAACAAGAAAGCAAGGCGAAAAAAGACACGGACGCGGTCCGGGAGAGTTGGCGGCCTGCACGCCTCGGTGGAAGATGACGTGTTATTGCTGGCGGATCAGGAGATGGGGGCGGCGGCGCGCTGGAACCGGCCGCGAAAGCGGAGGATCTCGTTGCGCGTGGATGTGGAGGTGGTGGACTGGTTCAAGTCCAAAGGCCCGGGCTACCAGACGCGAATGAATCGGATACTGAGAAGAGTCATGATGGAAGGGAAGAAGCGGACGGGGGAGAAGTAGAGGTCAGAAATCCCACATCGCCGACCGTGTGCCTGCCCCACTCAATCGCAACGAACGCGATTGAATGGGCCACCCGGCAAGCGGTAATTGCAACGCGATCATCGACAGAGGAGTCGCACTACTTCTTCTCCGAACTGAGCACTTCATTGCCGAAGAGACGGAGAAACGTATCCAACTGATGGCTCAGAAGGAACCGCGAAGCGAATGGAGACCAGCGACTTGTCGCCGGTCATAGCGTACACGGCTTTCTCATGCCTCTATCGAGTGAAGACTTCAGCAACAGCGGGTTAGGTCACTTCGTGCTCAACGCTAGCGGCGGATGCGTATGGCAAGTATAAGACCGGCATCCGCCTCCTTGTCGTACGTGACCGTCAGTTCGCTCTGCGGACGCCGAACAGACGCCGCAGAAGGCTTTGGCGCGAAGGCAGCTAGCGCCTGCTGAAGGGAGAACTGGTCTCCCGAGCCTAGCAACTCCAGCCCCCTGACCCAGTTCCCAATCCGGTTGATATCGGCGGATCACATCCCCGGTGTATTCGTACTTCACCGGAGCATCAGAAAGACGCACCTCGACTACCGCTGGATCGGATGTTGATGTAATTGTTGTTCTCATCGACTGATCTTGCTGATCACTGTCACGATAGTACCGGTGACCTTGTTAACCCGCACTTCGCAGGTTGGGCGGGTGGCCCACACAACTTTCGGGTGCCCCATTCAATCGCGTTCTGTGCGATTGAGTGGGGTAGCGATGCGGCTGAGGGCTCCACTTTTTCCTGTTCAGTCGTCACTGACTCTGCCCGGTAATCACACTAGCCTACGACCGTGCCCTCTCGCCTCAAACGCTACTATACCTCTAAGGATCTGCACTTCATAACCTGCAGTTGTTATCGTCGCCGGCCGCTGCTGGGCACGGCGCGGCGGCGCGATCTGTTTCTCAAGATACTGGAGCAAACGCGGCAGCGCTACCAGTTCGTGGTCGTGGGATACGTGGTCATGCCCGAGCATTTTCATTTGCTGATCAGCGAACCGGAGAAACGCGATCCATCGGTGGTCATGAAGGTGGTGAAGCAGAGGTTTTCGCGACAGGTGCGCAAGAAGCGGTGCGCGCGGCAAATGGCTTTATGGGCGGAGGACAGACCGGAGCATGTCTGGCAGAAACGGTTTTATGATTTCAATGTATACAACGAGCGCAAGCGGATAGAGAAGCTGCGCTACATTCATCGGAATCCGGTGAGACGCGAGTTGGTGACGCGCCGGAACAATGGGCGTGGAGCAGTTTTCGAGCCTATGCTTACGGCGAGCGCGGTGCGGTGCGTGTGAACTTTCAGGAATGGAAGTTGAAGATCAAGACCAGGAAACGAGAGAGCTTTGGGGCTGCGTCGGCTGCGTCTTAACCCCACTCAATCGCACAGAACGCGATTGAATGGGGCACCCTCGAATTGTCTGGGCCACCCGTCGCCACCCGCCGATGGAGGCGAGAGGACATGAGGACTCATGATGACGGGGGACCCGTCGCTTGCCTGTGACGGATGAACAAAGGGCGCGCGCCGCGGAGCCGCTGAGGTCCGCGCCTCCCACCCATCGAACACCGCGATGGGTGGGGCAGCCGAAATTAGGAAGCATTCAAGCAGCCAGTCCAGAAAGGTGGGACAGCCTTCCAGCCCCCTTGCTAATCCTTCAGACTACGGTTGTGGATCCCACCTTAGCGCACAGAACGCGCGAAGGTGGGGCACCGTCGGATGGTCGCATCATCTTCCAAACTACAACCGCAACCGCATCTCGTTGGTGTCTGCGAATCCTAACGACTCGTAGAGGCTTCGACCTGAAGCACTGGCGTGCAGGATGATCGTGTCGATGCCGTTCTGCTTGCACCAGTCCAGCGCCGCCTGCATAAGTGCGCGGGCCAATCCGCGGCGGCGGAAGTTGGCGTTCGTGTAGACGTTCAGAATATTGCCGCGGCGGCCACGACCGATCATGTGGGGAGGCCAGTCCATCAGCCAGAGTCCCGCTCCGGCTGCGATCGCCCCGTCGGGAGCCGTGGCTAGCCAGGCGAGGTAGTCGCCCGCGTTCATGTGCTCCAGCAGCCAGACGCGAAATTTCTCTGACATGGCGCGCATCGCAGCTTCGTCGTTGTAACCCATGTCCTGAAACATCGCGCGCCGGTGCTCGACCAGCGTTTCCAGGTCGGCGGTCGAGGCGCGGCGAATCGTGAATCCCTCGGGCAGAGACATAAGTTACTTTAGATCGCTGCCGAACTCTCTTCGATGCATTGGGCTTACCTCCAGTAGCGGTGATCCTGTCACACCTTCCCGTGACGCCTGCACACTTCGCCACCGGGGCGTGGCCGCTAGCATAGACAAGAAGTACCCGAAAGGATCGTATGCGACTTTTGAAAATCATCACGGTATTCATTGCCGTTGTCCTTTGTGTTTCCGGAGTGTTGCTGGCGAAGACCGGTAAGTATGGCGTGGCCGATGTGCGCAAAGTCACTCTGACGGGGCCGACACGGGTCGGAGATGTCCTGTTGCCCCAGGGCCAGTATGAAGTTCGCCATCTGATGGAGGCCGATAATCACATCATGGTGTTCAAGCAGATTGGCGGCAAGTCGGCCGAAGCGCGAGTGAAGTGCAATCTGGTACCTCTAAAGGAGAAGGCGGCCCAGGACCAGGTGATCTACACGCTGAATGCGGCCAACGAGAGAGTGCTGCAGACACTACGCTTTAGC
This sequence comes from uncultured Acidobacteriota bacterium, assembly GCA_963745435.1. Taxonomy (GTDB): domain Bacteria; phylum Acidobacteriota; class Terriglobia; order Terriglobales; family Acidobacteriaceae; genus Gp1-AA133. The sequence continues at coordinate 271,162 of CAVUXK010000027.1, forward strand.
GGGGACACAGCGGAACACGTGTTCTAAAGTACGCCCGGGGTGTTGTGGATGATGATGTTTGGATTGGCGCACGCACGTGTGCGCCAACCGGACTCGTCTATCCTTTGACGACGGGCTTCGGCGAGTAGGGCAGGGGCTGTCCCGTAAGAATCGCTCGCGGGTTTTCCTCGAGCAGGGCCTGCGCTACTTCCTCGCCCGCGATCTCGGCGACAGCTGCCCTCGCTTCTGAAAGAATCGGCGTCCGGTGCTTGGTGTCGTGAGCATCGGACGCGATCACGTGGACCGCCTCGCGCTCCAGAAGCCAGGTGGCGACGCGCGCGACACGTTGTCCCCAAAAGCCCGTCAGGGCGTTGGCGGTGATCTGCACCGCACAGCCCAATTCCACAAACTCGATCACCCGCTGCGGGGTTTGCCGCAGAATCGCATTGCGCTCGGGGTGCGTGATGATGGGCGTGAGCCCGCGATCGCCCAGCCGCAGAAACCAGTCTCCGATCAGAGAAGGAATGCTGTAAGTCGCTCAGCTCCACCAGCAGGTAGCTGGCTCCGGCGACGGTGTAGAGATGAGGCTGAGCCAGCAGGCTTTGCAGGTTGTCGTAGGAAAGATGAAAGTCGCAGCCCAAGCTGAGCTGTGGCGCGGCCCCCACCAGCCCCTGCAGGCGCTGGACACAACCCGTCAGGTACTCGTGATCGTAGTGGTAGCGGTCGTTGGAGTGCGGCGTAGCCACCAGGTGGGTGACCCCGTCGGCCGCCGCCATCCGGCACATCTCGACCGACACGTCCCAGGATTTCGGCCCGTCATCGACCTCGGGCAGGATATGGCTGTGAATGTCGATCACTTCAACTTGAGTGTAAAACAGAATTCGCTGGAAAGATAAAGAGGCTCTGGGCTCTGGGCGTTAGGCTCTGGGCGTTCGGCTCTGGGCCTCAGGCTCTATGCCTCCGGCTTCATGCCCTAGCCCAGAGCCCAAAGCCCAGAGCCCAAAGCCCAAAGCCCAAAGCCCAAAGCCGACCGAACCCTGCCTTTCGGAACACTTGCAGAAATGGGAAAAGCTTTTTCCCCGGACACGCCTTCGTGACCCGGCTCACAGCTTCATTGGCGGGAATGTGCGATGAAGGAGTCACTCCAAATTCTTGCGAGGTGGCTCATGAACGACAGCCTCTTCTTCGCAACTTTCGATCCCCTATACATCAACGCTCCGGAAACCTGCAATCTTTGCATCGCAGAGCCCCCGGCCTTCACCTACGAGTATTGCATTGAACAGCACGATGGAAAAAGACACTACATCAAGGGCTATTGCTGCGCGAACTGTGCGGCGGGCTTGATGAAAAGACTGGCGGGCCGCGAAGCCCAGGAGTGGGCCGAGGAGGAAGCCGAACTCCAGGCAGAACACGTGGACGTGACTGATCTGCAGAAACGGAGGCTGGCGACGTTTGGGGACAAAGTCGGTGCGCACTGACGAACGGAAGTCCTCAGTGCGCTAAAGGCAAATTCAGCAAACTCATTACTTGTACCGCGCCTTCATGAAGTCGGCGATGCCGGCGTAGGCCGTGGTCAGGGTTTGCTCATCCGGCAGGAACACAATGCGGAAGTGCTTGGTGCCTGCCTTCTGGCCGAAGCCCGAGCCGTGCACGACCAGCACGTGCTTCTGCACGAGCAACTCCTTCACGAACACATCGTCGCCTTCGGGAATGTCGAGACGCGGGAAGGCGTAGAAGGCGCCCTTGGGCGAAACGCAGCTGACGCGCTTGGTGGAATTGCACCACTTCATGGTGAGGTCGCGGCGCGAGCGCAGCTTGGTTAACACTTCTTTCAAATGATCCTGCGGCCCTTCGAGCGCGGCCTTGATGGCGTACTGTTCGGGATGGTTCGCGCACAGGCGCGAGCGCAGCAAGCGCCCGATGCCTTCGATGTACGGCTTCACGGCAGCCGCATCGCCGCTGACCACGCCCCATCCGATACGCCAACCCGGCGCCAGGTAGTTTTTCGAGAGCCCGCCGAACGTGACAATGGGCACATCGGGAGCGACGGAGGCGAGGGATATCTGCGCGTCGTCGTCGAGGACGAGCTTGTCGTAGATCTCGTCGGCGAAGATGACCAGGTTGTTGCGGCGCGCCAGTTCGGCGACCGCTTCCAGCATCCGCCGCGAACACACGGCCCCGGTCGGATTATTGGGATTGATCAGCACAATGCCGCGCGTGCGCGGACCGATCTTCTTGTGCACGTCGATGAGGTCGGGCTGCCATCCGTCGTCCTCGTTCAGCGCGTAGGTGTTCAGTTCGATGCCAAGTTTCGCCAGCACTGCGGAGTAAAGGGGATAGTCCGGGCAGGGGGTCAGCAGATTGTCGCCCGGGTTCAGCAGCGCGCTCAGGCAGATGTCGACGGTCTCGCTCACGCCCGAGGTGACGAATATATCCTGCACGCTCGTGATGCCTTTGCGCTCGGCTTCCCCGCGGATCGCGTCGATCGCCTCCTTGATCCCCGGCGACGGCGCGTAGCCGTTCTTGCCGTCCTTCATGGCTTTGTAGACGGCTTCGATCAGGTGAGCGGGCGTCTGGAAGTCGAAGTTGATCGGATCGCCGATATTCAGCGGCAGAATCTTGTGGCCCTTCTTGGCGACTTCATCGGCCACGCAGGCAAGATCACGAATGGCGTAGCGGACATTCTCCAAACGCTGGGCAGCGGCAACTTCGCGGACTTGAGTGGCTGGCATCTAGACTCCAACAGACCAATGCAACGAGTTCAGTGGTCTCAAAAAGCTTAACCGCAAAGCACGCAAAGGACCACCGCAAAGATCGCGAAGGCCAGTCGTCAGTCGCCAGTCTCTAGTCGTTAACTATTGCCCGCGAAACCCTAAGTGTGAAGTGATCCCGGAATTCTCTGCGTTCTCTGCGGCCGTGCTCTGTGCCCTCTGCGTTTTAAGATTTTCCCGCCACGAATGCCAACGAAAAACCACGGCCTAAAAAGCTTTTGAACGCAGAGTACGCAGAGAAAAGCCGCAGAGTGCGCAGAGAAAATCCAGCCCGCACGAGTGTTCACCAACGACCAAGCTTGCGACTAGTGACTGACGACCAGCGACTGGCCTAATCTGCTCGATCGATCTGCGCTTTCTGCAGTTTGTCGGAGTAGTCGATGTACACGGACTTCCACTCGCTGTAGAAGTCGATCGCGCCAATGCCGCCTTCGCGATGGCCGTTGCCAGTAGCCTTGGTGCCGCCGAACGGCAGGTGCACTTCGGCTCCGATCGTCGGCGCATTGATGTAAGTGATGCCGGCGTACAAGTCGCGCATCGCGGTGAAGGCGCGGTTCACGTCCTTTGTGTACAGCGCCGACGACAATCCGTACTCAACGCCGTTCGCGATCTCGATCGCATCTTCCAGCCCGTCGCACGGAATGATCGAAACCACCGGCCCGAAGATTTCTTCCTGCGCGATGCGCATCTTCCGATCCACATCGATAAACACGGTGGGCTCCATGAAGAAGCCGTACTGGTAAGCACCTTTGTCGAGTCGGTTGCCGCCACACACCAGCTTCGCGCCTTCGTCTTTGCCGATGTCGACGTAGCTGAGGTCGGTCTTCAGTTGCGCTTCGTTGACGGCGGGACCCATGTCGATCGACTCGTCCAAGCCGTTGCCAACTTTGAGAGCCTTGGCGCGGGAGACGTAGCGATCCACAAACTCGCGGTAGACGCCTTTCTGCACGATGATGCGGCTGGTAGCCGTGCAGCGTTGTCCGGTTGTGCCGAATGCGCCCCACAGCCCGCCTTCAATGGCGAGATCGAGATTCGCGTCGTCGAGCACGATCATCGGATTCTTGCCGCCCAGTTCGAGCGAGCAGTGCTTGAAACTCTTGGCGGCGGTTGTTCCGACGGTGCGGCCAACGGCGGTTGATCCGGTAAGCGAGATGGCGCGCACATCTGGATGCTCGGTCAGGGGTGCGCCCACGCTCGATCCGAACCCAGCCACTACGTTGATGACGCCCTTGGGCACGCCGGCATCGACCAGCGTGCGCACCAGATTGAAGGTGGAGAGCGGCGTATCCTGCGCCGGTTTGATGACGCAGGTGTTTCCGCAGACGATCGCAGGCAGCAACTTCCACGAGGGAATTGCCATCGGGAAATTCCAGGGCGTGATCATTCCGCAGACGCCGATGGGCTGCCGTATCGCCATGGCAAACTTGTTGGGCAATTCCGAAGGCGTGGTGGGACCGAACAGACGGCGGCCTTCGCCGGCCATGTAGTAGGCCGTATCGATGGCTTCCTGAGTGTCGCCCCGCGTTTCCTTGATGACCTTGCCCATCTCGCGGGTCATGTCGCGCGAGTATTCTTCCTTGCGCTCGGCCAGCATTTCGGCGGCACGGAATACGATCTCTGCGCGGCGCGGGGCCGGAACCAGCCGCCAGCGCTCAAAAGCGCGCTTCGCGGCTTCGACCGCGGCGTTCACGTCGTCTTTGCCAGACTTCTGGAAAATCGCGACTACTTCGCGCGTGTCGGCGGGATTGCGGTCTTCGAAAGTTTCTCCGGTCGAGGATGCTACCCACTCGCCGTCGATAAAGTTCTTAAGGACTTTGGTATTGCCGCTAGCCATCAGCTCCGGGCTGGTTACGGTATCGGTTGCCATGATTGCCTCCTGATCAACACCCAAACCATCTATGCTACAGGCCCGGCTTGCGAGTGGGCAAGGGATGGCGCCGAGCCGCTGTCATGGACAGTAAGGGTGTGTCGATGTTACGCCGCGCTACTTAATCAGGCGCATGACAACCACAGTAGCGTAGCGCTGAAGGGCAGGGTAACGCTGCAGGAGGCGGTAGTCCGTTTTCCCCAGCGATTGCGCCATCGACGGAAGCACCATGCTCACCAGCGGGACGATGGGCAGACGGAAAAAACGCTTGCCTTCGACCTGAAAAGGAACCGTCATGGTGACCAGTTCTTGCTCGGTCAACGGGTGCTCGTAATCGGAAATCTCCTCCTTGGCGGGCAGAAGTTTTCGTAGACGGGTGTAGGTGGGAGAAAGCCGGATCGGTTCTTTCAAGATGATCCGGCCGCCTGGGACCAGCACTCGCCGCATCTCATCACGCACGCGCGCAATCTCTAGATGGTGAATCAGGGACATGCAATAAATCACGTCGACCGACGAGTCGGGAAGACCTGTCTCGTACGCGGAACGGACCTGCAATTCGGCATGCAGTTGCGCGTCATCCAGTCGCTTGCGCGCAAGCCGTACCAGGTCGGGCGAGATGTCAATGCCGATCGTGTCCGCGCCGCGCTTGATCAGGGGAATGAGATTGCTGCCCGTTCCACACCCCAGGTCAAGCACAGTCTTGCCGTTCACGTCCCCCAGAAGATGAAAGGCATATTCCAATGCGAACGGGGTGGTGGGCGGAGGCGCAAGATAACGCGCGAGCTGCACAGCGTCGAGAGGTTTGAGTACCGTGTTTTGCGCTTCGACGGAACTGCGTTCGACTTCCGCTTGATCGCGCAGTGATAACCGAGCGTCCTCCATGAGCAGCCTCCGAACGGAAATAGGGGCCGAGAGAACTAACTGCAGGGGCGGGAGCATATCCCAGGTTGGACGCGGAGCAAAGGAAAAATCGTGGCGAATCTGAATCGCAAACATCGCCGAAATGTCGGCACACGACGTGTTTGCTGGAATGAGTCGAAGCGCGAGTGCTGCGTCGCGCTAGTATCGAAAAAGACTTTGCGCCGACAGACTGCACATGAGGGCATGAACGTGACGGGTGAGAGCGCAACCTCAGAGCGCGCGAACTTGGAACCGCAAACTCAGAACTGAAATCGGAGAACTGCTGGCTAAAATCCTTCCCATCGCTCAGCCGTCGTTGGCACAACCCGCGAATGGCTTGTTCTTGACCACTGAGCAGTGACCCGCCGACACCGTTTTTGCACGACCGGACATGTTCTAACGGACCTGAACCCACCTTGTTACCCCGTTCTGACCACGGAAAGCTTGTGGTAGTGTTGGAATTACCCCATATTCTCTAGGTTTGGCTGGTTTTCATTGGCCTCCGTGTCATCGTCGAAGCGCAAACCGGGCGTCTACATAGCCTGGAAGACGGTCACCTACCGCAGCGTGTTGCTGATCGTGCTGGCGGTGGCGTTCGTCTTCGGGGTCGCGATGCACTTCGCCTTCCCACAGTTCACCGACAACACGGTTAAAGCGGCCGGGAGTCTGACCACCAATATGCTGGAGCGGATCGCCGGCATGGCGCCGCCGCCCGAGAAGTCCTCTGCCGGCACCGAGAAGCAGGCGAGGTTTACCGCCATTGAGGGCGGGGTCAAGATCAAGAAGTCGAGCAGCAATACCTGGATCAATGCCGACTACAACATACCGCTCGAAAAGGGCGATGTGGTCCAAACCGGCTCGGAAGGTATGGCCAAGGTGGTCTTCAACGACGGGACGAACTACACCGTCAAACAGGACTCCCTGATCGTGATTGAAGAGAACTCAGCCAATGACCAGCAGCAGACCCATGTGGCCGTGGCGGTGACGTCGGGAACGGTGGACTTGTCGACTGCCACCTACAGCCAGGGATCGAGGTCGCAGGTCATCGTGGCCGGCGCGACGGCTTCGCTAGCTCCGGAAAGCGCGGCGATGGTGCGCAATGACCCGAAAAGCGATCAGCACGAGATTCTCGTGAAGAAGGGCAGCGGCGACGTGTCGCGCAACGGCGAAACCGTCCGCCTGGCGGATTGGGAGCGCGCCACATTTAAGGCCAAGTCGGAGAAGATGGCGAAGATTAAGGAAATCGGACCGCCCACGCCGATCTCTCCGGCGAACATGATTCCTCTGTTCCTGTTGGCTGGGTTGCAAACCAAGGATGTGCAGTTCACCTGGACGGCTATGACGAATGCGGCCGGGTACCGGCTGCGCATCTCGCGCAACCCGTATTTTTCGTCCACCATCGTCGATCGGCCAGTCAATGTGGCCGATGTGACGGTCACTGGCCTGGCTCCGGGGGCTTATTACTGGATGGTGCAGTCGCTGGATGCCAGTGGCAAGCAGTCGGTGGAGAGCGAAAAGAGCCGTTTCACCATTCTGCCCAAGGGCAAAGACGCGGTCGCCATCGATCTCGAAATCGAATTGAGCCAGCACGGGCACGTGATCGAGGTGACTGGCAAGACCGAGACGGGCGCCCGTGTCATGGTGAACGGGCGGGAAGTCACGTTCGTGACCAACGACGGCAGTTTTCATTACTTCACGCCACCGCTGCCGGCGGGCGAGAGCACGATTACGGTCACAGCGCAGAACGCGCAGGGCGGTGTGAATACCAAGCAGCAAAAGGTCGTGATTCAGTAGCCCGTGTTTACCGGGGTGCAAGACCTTTCGTGTGCGGCAGGGAATGGGAATATCCCATAGAATGAGTAAGTAACCCCCTGACCGGAAAATAAATCAGCAGCGACGGACAGGCAGTCGTCCGACTTGAGTGAGAGAGAAGTTAACCGTATGTCATCCAACGGATTCCATTCCAGCGCCGGGCGTTTTCACAATCTTCGGTCGCTGTTCAGCATTTTCTCGAGCGACCTGGCCATCGACCTTGGCACCGCGAACACGCTGGTATATGCGCGCGGCAAAGGCATCGTCGTTAACGAGCCTTCCATCGTGGCGATCAATAAGAACACTGCCGAAGTGGAAGCGGTCGGAAAAGAGGCGAAGGAGATGCTCGGCCGCACGCCGGGCAACATCGTCGCCATCAAGCCGATGAAGGATGGCGTGATCGCCGACTTCAAGGTCACGGAAAAGATGTTGAACTACTTCATCCAGAAGGCGCACAACCGCAAGATGCTGGTGCATCCGCGCATCGTGATCGGCGTGCCTTCGGAAATCACGCAGGTGGAAAAGCGCGCGGTCATGGACTCGGCCTATCGCGCGAAGGCGAGCGAAGTCTACCTCGTCGAGCAAGCGATGGTGGCGGCGATCGGCGCGGGTCTGCCCATCACCGAACCCAGCGGCAACATGGTGGTCGATATCGGCGGCGGCACCACCGACATCGCAGTCATTTCTTTGAGCGGCATCGTCTACTCGCGTTCCGTGCGTATGGCCGGCAACCAGATGGACGAAGCCATCATGAATTATCTGAAGCGGAAATATAACTTGCTGATCGGCGAGCGTACGGCCGAGCAGATCAAGATTGAAATTGGCAGCGCCTACCCGCTCGACAAGCCGTTGACCATGGAAATCAAGGGCCGCAACCTGATTGAAGGCGTGCCCAAGACCATCACGGTCGACGACAGCGAAATCCGTGAAGCGCTCAGCGAGTGCGTCTCGACCATCATGAACGCGGTCCGCGTAGCGCTGGAGCGCACGCCTCCCGAACTTTCGGCCGACATCAGCGACCGCGGCATCGTCCTGACGGGCGGCGGCGCCTTGCTGAAGAACCTTGATAAGCGCATCCGCGAAGAAACCGGCTTGCCGGTCTCGATCGCCGATGACCCGCTGTGCAGCGTGGTGTTGGGCACGGGCAAGATGCTCAGCGACTTCAAACTGCTGCGCAAGATTTCGATTGAGTAGAGCGGTGAGCTACGAGCTGCGAGCTTCGAGCAGGCGAAAGCAGAATTCCTTCCTGCGGCTGGTTCTCGCGGTCGGGATTGATTCCGCCAACGGTTGGGCTGATGACAGGCGACTGACGACTGCCAGCCAACCGAGAACCGACAACTGAGAACTGGGAACTGCAGTTATGGAATCCGTCCTCGGCCGTTACAAGAACCTGATCGTGCTGGCCTGTGTGCTGGTGGCCCAAGTACTGGGCCTGGCAGTGCAGGTCAAGCGTACGACCGACACGCAGTCTACCCGTCTGATCCGCATCTGGGCGGTCAGCTCCATCACTCCCTTCGAGAAGGTCCTGAACTGGGTTCACGGCGGAAGCTGGAATCTCTGGCACAACTACTTTTATCTGCGCGGCGTGCGCGCCGAGAACCGCGAACTGAAAGCGGAAATCGAGCGCCTGCGCCTGGACCAGGTTCGCTTGAACGAAGACGCGGCCCAGGCTCGCCGACTGCAAGCCCTGCTGTCCTTCAAGGAACAATTTATTTCACAGACGCTGCCCGCGCAGGTCATTGGGTCGGGAGGCAGTGAGCAGTCCCGTATCGTTTATATCGACAAGGGGCAGCATGACGGGCTGAAGCCCGACATGGCGGTCATCACGGTCGATGGAATCGTGGGCAAAGTTCTGAAGGTGTTTGGATCAACGTCGCAGGTTCTGCTCATCGATGACCAGTCGAGCGGCGTGGGCGCGATTCTTGAGAAGAGCCGGCTGCAGGGAATTCTGCGCGGTACGTCGGCGGGCGAAGTAGTTCTCGAGCGCATCATGACTGACAACCCGGTGCAGCCTGGCGAAGAGGTGCGCACCAGCGGCGGCGATCGCATTTTTCCCAAGGGACTACCGGTGGGGACGGTAACAAGAGTTGGAAATGGCTCGGACCTGTTTTTGAGCATTCGGGTTAGGCCCGCCGCGAACCTCAGCAAGCTGGAAGAAGTGCTGGTGGTAACCAAGCTGGTGGAGCAGGAGCCGACCCAACTGCAGACCGGGCCGGTGCGCGCCGCGGATATTCTGGCGCAGCGGCTGCCTTCTGTTCCGGATAAGCCTCCGGTCGACGCGGAAAAACCCAAGCAGGACGCGCCCGCGAAAGAGGCAGCCAATCCCACGGCACCCGCTCCTGGCAAGACCAGCCCTCCTCCTCGCGCTGACGTAACGCCGAACCCACGTTCCGATTCGATTACCCCAATCTCTCCGAAGAACACAGGGGCGACGCAGAGTGTTCTGCAGCCAGCAACGGCGCATGGACCGACTCCGGCGCCGGTCAAGGTGGCCGATCCCATACAGCCGGTCGCACCCAAGACCAAGCCCGCCATACCTCCGGCGCGCGCGACCGAGCCCCCCGCTCAGAACGGACCGCAGTAATGCCGATCACTTACACATCCGGAGAGCAGGTTGAGGTTTACCGGTTTAACTGGCTGATCACGCTGGGAGTGCCGGCGACCGCGCTTTTCTTGCAGGCTTGGCTGCCACACCAGTTTCCGTCATTCGCCTTGCTGGATCTGCCGCTGCTGGTGACGATCTTTTTCGCGATCTCGCGGCGCAATCCGATTTCCGGACTGCTGACGGGCGGCGCCATTGGCGTCTTCCAGGACGCTCTTACCGGCCTGCCCATCGGACTCAACGGAATCGCCAAGACGCTGGTCGGCTACGCGGCATCGTCGCTGGGTGTGAAGATCGACGTGGAGAACGCTGGAGCGCGCTTGCTGGTCACGCTCGTCTTCTGCGTCGCGCACAAAGTCATCTATTTCACGGTCGCACGCGGCATGGTGAATCTCACGATGCAGTGGCACTGGCCGCACGAGCTGTGGTCGGCGTTTGTGAATGCGGTCGTAGGCGTATTCATGTTCTATGCGCTGGATCGCTTCAAGCTGAGAACGTGACCAAACAGTTCTCGGTTCTCAGTACTCAGTGGGAACCTTGAAGATGCTGAACTTAAGTGACGGACGCAAGAGTCAATGAGCCACGAATGCAGCGTTAAAATTGTGTATTCGATGAAACTGAGAACTGGAAACTGAGAACCGAGAACTGATGTTCGGTCGTGACGAAAAAGTATCGTCGATCCGCCTGACGGCGGTGCAGTACATCATCCTGATCATCTTCATGATCCTCGCCTACGGGCTGTGGCGTCTGCAGGTGATGCAGAGTGATTTCTACGCGCAGCTGGCCGAGAAGAACCGGATCCGCAATGTCCCGATTCTGGCCCCGCGCGGCAAGATCCTCGACCGCCAGGGCCGCGTCATCGTCGATAACTACCCGTCGTATTCAGCCCTACTGCTGCGCGATTCGACGCGTGATCTGAGCGCCGATGCGGACGTCATCGCGCAAGGCCTCCACCTCGAGCCCAAGGAAGTGCGCGACCGAATCCGCAAGTTCAGCTCGATGCCGCAGTACCAACCGATCTTCCTGAAAGACGACATCACGCCCGACGAGCTGGCCTTTATCGAAGCCCACAAGAACGAACTTCCGGAACTCGACACCATCATGGCGCATCGCCGCCTCTACCCGCGCAACGGATTCATGGCGCACCTGGTCGGCTACGTCGGCGAAGTCACCGAGACGATGCTGAACCAGCCGCAGTTCGAGTTCTATAACCCGGGCGACGTGGTCGGCGTCTCAGGCGTTGAGAAACAGTACAACCAGATTCTGATGGGGCAGAACGGATCCCGGCGCGCTCTGGTCGACAGCCGCGGCAAGGAAATGGGCCGGCTCGACGAAACGCCCGCCGTTCCCGGCAAGCAGTTGAAGCTGACCATCGACATCGATCTGCAGATTGCCGCCGAAGAAGCTTTGGCAGGGAAGAACGGCGCCATGATCGCGATGGATCCGCGCAACGGCGAAATTCTGGCAATGGTCAGCCGCCCCACCTTCGACCCCAACGACTTCGCGGTGCGCGTCTCGCGCGACGAATGGAACAAGCTGGTCAACGATCCCGACAAGCCGCTGCTGAACAAAGCCATCCAGGCACAGCTTGCACCGGGTTCCACATTCAAGATCATTATGTCGGTCGCCGGATGGCAGGAAAACATCGCGCAGACGCTGAACGTGCACTGCACCGGCGGCGCGACCTTCTACGGTCGTCGTTTTGGCTGCTGGGTCAAAGGTGGGCACGGCCCAGTTGACTTCACCAAGGCCATCTATCAATCCTGTGACGTCTTCTTCTATACGCTCGCAGAAAAACTGGGTATCGACCGCATCGCCAAGTACGCGACCGCGCTCGGCCTCGGTCAGAAAACCGGCATCGACCTGCCCAACGAAGTCAGCGGAGTGATGCCGTCGGAAGAATGGAAAATCCGCAACTTCAAGCAGAAATGGTTTGCGGGGGAAACAATTTCGGTCGGTATCGGGCAAGGTGCCATTGCCACTACTCCGGTACAACTGATGCGAGCTATTTCCGCCATCTCCATGGATGGCCGCATGGTTGTCCCGCACGTGGTGAATCCCACTGAATTGCCGCCCGGCGTCATCGACGTCCAGCGCTACACGGAAGTGAAAACAATTCCGATCGACAGCACGGGATACACCACCATCACAGACGCCATGGCGCGTGTTTTGTTACCAGAGGGCACCGCTCCCTCAGCGCACATCCCGGGCATCGACATCGCCGGCAAGACCGGTTCCGCCCAGATCGTTTCGCTCGCCCTGCGCGCGAAACACGCGAACGACGATGACTTCGCGCAGAACGGCTGGTTCGTCGGATTCACGCCGCGCCGCAATCCGGAAATCATTGTCTGCGTTCTGTTCGAAGGTGGCGAGCACGGCAAACTGGCTGCGCGTCTCGCGACCCAGGTCATCAAGGCTTACGTCGACAAGCAAAACCGCCAGCCCACCAAGATGGCGAAGGACGGCGCAAAGGTAGACGTGGGCGCGCTCTGGACGGCTCCCGACGAGGACGGTAAAGCAAACAACGGCCTTGGCGCAGGTCACTTCGTAGTCGAAGGCTCAAAAAAGAAACTGCCACTCGCCGCAGCAGCACCGGGGCTGCAATGAAAACGAGAGCAAGCGCTTTGGGCTTTGCCAATAACCAACGACCAAGGACAAAACGACGAATCTGTCGCTGGCGACTAGCGACTGAAGACTGACGACTAATGTCCCGCTACGTCTCATACCGCGATTTCGACTGGCTGCTGATCATCTTCGTTCTGATGATCTGCGCCATCGGTGTCTTCGAAATTCAGAGCGCCACAGTGCACACGAAATTTGCCGGTGCCCACATCAAGCAGATGTACTGGATCGTCGGCGGCCTCATCGGCATGTTCCTGGTGAGCCTGCTCAACTACCAGGCGCTGCTCGAACAGGTGCACTGGATGTACATAGGCGCCATCGCCTCGCTGATGTCGGTCATGATCTTCGGCCAGAAATATCTCGGCGCGCGCCGCTGGATCAAAATGCCGGGTGGCCAGCACTTCCAGCCATCGGAATGGGTCAAGCTGATCCTGATTTTGGCCGTCGCCAAGTATTTCGCCGACATGCATCACCGCGATCTCTCCTGGTCGGATTTCATCAAGGCGGGCGCCATCGTGGGGATTCCCATGCTGATGGTGCTCGCGCAGCCCGATCTCGGCACCGCACTGACCTACATGCCGATCGCGCTGATGGGACTTTTCCTCGGAGGGGTGCGCCTGAAGCAGGCGCTGATCGTCTTGCTCATCGCAGGCTCCGTTATGCCCCTGGCCTGGCACAAGCTGAAGCCCTATCAGAAAGACCGCCTCATCAGCTTCATGGAGCCGGAAGCCGACAAGCAGGGTTCCGGATACCAGGTCATTCAATCCAAAATTGCCGTGGGTTCAGGAGGCATCTGGGGTGGTACCGGCACCCAGACGCATCTCTCTTATCTTCCCGTTCCCCAAACTGACTTCATTTTCGCGGCTTTTTCTGAGGAACACGGCTTCGTAGGAGCTTTGGGGGTGCTCCTGCTATACTTCATAGTGCTGATGCGGTTGACGCAGAACGCTCAGACAGCGCCCGACCGCGCTGGAACGTTCGTGGTAATGGGTGTGGTGGCTGTGCTTAGCTTTCACATCCTGGTCAACGTCGGCATGGTGGTTGGCTTTATGCCGGTCACCGGAATACCCTTACCACTGATGAGTTACGGCGGGTCTTCTGTCCTGTTTATGTTTTTAGCGCTGGGCATGGTCATGAATGTCCGCATGCGCCGTTTCGTGAACTGACGCAGGAAGGGCCCCGCAGCCAGATTGCAGTACCCGCGCGGAGGCGCGGCTAGAACAAGATTACGATCGCCCTCGCGTAAAGAGGGCACTCACCGGCCAGAAGAAGTGAAGGCCGGGCAGGATTGCAGCCCGCGCTGCCGGGCGGGAAACGGCCCCCTCCCCACTGAGGAGAGAGCGGTCACAACCCCGGGACGGCGCAACATTGCGATACGTGCATAAGATTCCTAAGCTTTCGCTGCGGATTCGCTTCTGGAGTGCTTTCCAGAAGGCTCGTCCACATGTGTGTGGACTCGTACCCATCGCGACGTTGGATCCTCCCCTGCTTGCCCTCGCTTCTGCCCCGGTGACCCTGCGGCCCTGAAAGCCCGCAGACCCCGGAGTAAGAATGAACAAAGAACTATTCGTCACTTCAACGCCCCACGAAACCAAAGTGGGCCTGGTTGAGGATGACCAGCTTGCCGAAATCTACCTCGAACGCGAAAACGAATACACCCTGGCCGGTTCCATCTACAAAGGACGCGTGACCCGCGTGCTTCCCGGCATGCAGTCCGCTTTCGTGGACATCGGCCTGGAGCGCGACGCTTTCCTCTACGTCTCTGATTTCATGGAACTCGAGGAACAGGACGACGACCTCACCGACGTCGTTCCCACCAACCGTCCACCGCTGCAGGAGAGCCGGCCACCGCAAGAACCGCGGCCGCAACCACAGCGCTCCGAAGTTGCATCCCTGCCCCCGTCCGAGAATGCCTCCTACGTGATCGAATCGGAACCTTTCGAAGAGGAGCAGGCGAGCGCTGCCTCGTCCGCGCCCGAACCCGGCAATAGCGACGCCCAGCCTCGCGAGAGCTACTCTCGCGACAGCCAGTCTCGTGACAACCAGTCCCGCGATCGCGGAGGCTTCCGCGGACGCCGTCGTCGCCGTGGCCGCAGCTTCGACGAAGGTACCGACCGTCCTGAACGCAACGACCGTCCGGAACGCAGCGACCGCCCTGATCGTGCGGCGGGCTCCGACCGCGGCGAGCGCTCGAGTCGTTCCGATTCCGGCGATAGCCACTCGGCCAGTTCGACGCCGTCTCGTACACGTTCGCGCGGGGCTGACGATTACGGACCGCCTCCGGGATATCAGCCGATCATCCTGCCGGGCGAGTCGATTTCGAAGTACCGCGGCCGGGCGAGCCAGCCCGTCGCTGCCAACGCGGTAAAGGAAACGGTCGCCGCCCCGCAAGGTACACCCGGCGTTCCCGCGGGCTTTGCGGATGATGAGCCGCTGTTTGCGACCGGTCTCACCGAGCCGCTTCACGAGCAGCACGGCGACGAGCATCGCGATGAAGCCGTTCACCAGGAGTGGGAGCGCGAGCATGCCCTGCAGGATCGGATGAACCTGACTGCGGCTTTCGCCAGCGAGCCAGTGGTCGAGCATGACGAGGTCGTCGAAGAAGTGACCAGCAGAGACCGTGAACCTGAGCCCCAGCCGGACGCCTTCGCCGCTGCTGCGTCCGTGGCTGAGCCGCCGGTTTCGGCAACACCCTACGACAGCCCTGCGGGCTCGGTCGAAGAGCAGGTCATCGACGAGGAAGAAGCCGACATTACGCACTACGTTGAAGAGTTGGAAGAAGATTCTGTTTTCGACGAGATGGAAGAAGAGACCAGCGCTGCCAGCGACTACCAGGCACCGCGCAGCCTCGAGATCGCTGCTACGGGTGAGCCGCCGCTGCACCCAAACTCCGAGGGTTCAGACACATTGCACGTGAGCGACGAAGGCCAGATCGCAGGCGTGGAGGGCTTTGCCGCCGAAGGCGAAACGGAGATCGAAGAGACCGAGGAAGACACAGTAGAAGCGGAGATCGAAGACGCGCAGGCCGAAGCCGAAGCGTTGCTCGATGCGGAAGCGCGAGGCAACGGTACCGTTGATGCGCGCGCCGAAGTTCGCGCGCCTGCCGAAACCGCTGCCTACACCCAGCGTGCCCAGCGTCCCGCTTTCGATCGTCGTCGCGGACGCCGCGGTGGACGCCGCTTCCGCCAGGGAAGCGGTGGTGGTGGCGGCAGCAACTCGCCGCGCCGCAACAATGCCCCCGTTCCTCTCATTAGCGATCTTCTGAAAGAAGGTCAGGAAGTTCTGATCCAGATTGCGAAAGAACCGATCGGCAAGAAGGGCGCCCGCATTACCAGCCACATTGCGTTGCCGGGACGATTCCTGGTCTACATGCCGACCGTCAACCACACTGGAGTCTCACGCAAGATTTCTTCCGATGAAGAGCGCCAGCGCCTGAAGCGCATCATCATCAGCGAACGCGAAAATGGTCAGGGCGGCTTCATTGTGCGCACGGCCGCGTCTGGAGCCTCGGAAGAAGATCTTCGCGCTGACATCCGCTTCCTCAAGAATCTCTGGCACGAGATCAAGACGCGTTCGGAAGAAGCGAAAGCGCCGGCACTCATCTACCACGACCTCAACGTCGTGGAGCGCGTGCTGCGCGATCAGGTCACGTCCGACTTCTCGGCCATCTGGGTCGATACCGAGACGGAATACGAGCGCATCCTGCGCTTTGCCAACCGCTTCCAGCCCGCGCTCGTGCGCCGCGTGAAGCTCTATACAAAAGAGACACCGCTGTTTGAGCAATTCGGTTTGAAAGAGGAAATCGACAAGGCCCTCAAGTCGAAAGTCTGGCTGAAGAGCGGGGGCTACATCGTCATCAACCAGACCGAGGCGCTGGTCGCGATCGACATCAACACCGGCAAGTACGTCGGCAAGACAGCTCGCCTCGAAGACACGATCGTCAAGACCAACGTCGATGCGATCAAAGAGATCGTGCGCCAGATTCGCTTGCGCGACCTGGGCGGCATCATCGTGATCGACTTCATCGACATGGACGAGCGCCGAAACCGCCAAAAAGTCATGCAGGCCCTCGAAGAAGAGCTCCGCAACGATCGTGCGCCGTCAAAGGTCCTCCAGTTCAACGATTTCGGACTGGTGGCCATCACCCGCAAGCGCGTGAAGCAATCGCTCGAACGCACCATCGGATCTCCCTGCCCGCACTGCGAGTCCACTGGCTTCATCAAGTCGGTGACCACGGTGTGCAACGAGATCTACGTCGAGATGCGCAAGATGGCCAAGCACATGGAGCGTCAGGACGTCATGCTGCGCGTCAACCCCGAAGTCGGCAAGGCGCTGAAAGCGGCAAACGGCCGCTGGTTGACCGAGATGGAAGAGCTGACCAAGCGAACCATCATCGTGAAATCCGACGGCACGCTGCACGAAGAGCAATTCGACATCAACTAACCGTGTGGGGCGGACACTCCTGTCCGCCTAACTATTTGCAACTCCGATGGAGCGACGGGCGTCCCCGCCCGTCGGGCCGGGCGAAAGCCCGGCCTTTTCTTTCGTAGCGCCGGCGTCCCGCCGGCAGTCCGGAGGGCGTCTCGCCCTCCGCTCTCTTTTTCGGTGATCCCACCGTCTAAGCAAAAATGACTCTCCGCCTTCTGCGTTGTCTCTCGATGCTGGCATTCCTGGCGATTTCAATCGCCGACCAAGCCCAGCAATCCACCGCCTTCCTTCACGTGCATGTCATCCCCATGGACCGCGAGCGCGTCCTCGACGATCAGACGGTCATAGTCGCCGACGGCAAAATCGCGGAGATCGGTCCGTCTTCTTCGATCAAAATTCCTGCGGCAGCCAAGACAATCGACGCGACCGGCAAGTATCTAATCCCCGGCCTCACCGACGCACACGTTCACCTCTACTCGACCATCGAATTCCCGCTCTATCTGGCGAACGCAGTAACCACAGTCTTCAACCTCGACGGCCGCCCGGCCCACCTGCTCTGGCGAAAGCAAGTAGCATCCGGCGAACTTCTCGGCCCAACTATCTTTACCGCTGGCCCCATCGTCGACCGCCGCCATACCCCCGACGAAGCCGTGCGCCTAGTCGACGAGCAGGCCGATGCCGGTTACGACGCCCTCAAGGTTTTCAATCACGTCTCCAAAGAGGAATACCCTGCGCTGATCGCGGAAGCCAAGCGACGCAATCTCCTGCTGATGGGCCACGTCGCGCGCGAGCCGGGTTTCGAACTCGCGATTCAATCCGGTCAGTCCATTGCTCATCTCGACGAATTTCTCTACACGTACTTCAATCCCCAGCAGGACGACAACAACGACCACATCGTCCTCGACCAGGCAAAGATCCCGATCGTCGCGAAAGAGACTGCGAACGCGGGCATCTACGTCATTCCGACTCTCTCCACGTATGCGACGACGGTGCAGCAGGCCACGGACCTTGATGGCTTCCTGAAGAATCCAACTCTGCGGTACCTGTCTCCGTGGGCGCTCGAGCAGTTCGAACCTGCCGTCAATCGATTCAGGAACACCACATCAGCGGAGCAGGCTGAGCGCATGGGTGCGGCACTGACGTTCCAGAGAAAACTCGTGAAGGCACTATTCGACGCAGGCGTGCCGCTGATGGTCGGTACCGATGCGCCGGACGTTGGGCCCATGGCCGGTTTCGGCATCCACGACGAATTGCAGGAACTCGTGAACGACGGATTGACGCCGTATCAGGTCCTGCAGTCGGCCACAGTGATTCCGGCGCGTTATTTTCGGAAGTCAAGCGAGTTCGGGACGATCGAGCCTGGCAAGCGTGCGGACCTGGTGTTGCTCGAGCAGAATCCACTGACGAACATTGCGAATACGCGGACCATTGCGGGCGTCATGGCCCGCGGGCAGTGGCTCCACAGAGAAGACTTGAGCAAACACATGGAGGAAGTCCCCGCCGCCTACAAACACGAGTTGCAGCAGGTCGAGTCAGATATGGCGAGCAATCCAGCAGCAGCCGAGCAGTATCTCGCGGACCACGACCCGATGCGAACGGAGGGAACCGCGGCCATCGTCGATCTGTTCCACTCCCAAAAACCTGAGGAGTTCCACCAGATGGTGGTGAAGATGCGGGAAGCGAACCCAAAGTCCAGACTTGCTTCAGAGGCAGGCATCAATGCTCTGGGCTACAACTTTCTCGGCCAAAATCGAAACGCGGACGCGATCGCGTTGCTGCGCATGAACACCGAAGACTTCCCGAAGTCTCCCAACACCTACGACAGTTTGGCCGAAGCGCTGTTCAAGTCCGGCGACGTCGCACAGGCTACTGCAATGTATACCAAGGCGCTGAAGGTCGACCCTAAATACGTCAACGCAGAATTTGCCACGAAATTCGTAGCGGAGCACAGCGCAAAATGATAGTGGGGCCAACGTCATCGTGAAAGAGGCAAGGGTATTGGCTGATAACGGCTAGCAACTGACGGCTAGCGACTGACGGCTAGCGACTAACGACTGCCTAACCGGCCAGCGCCTTCACCACGACCTCGGCGCGCTCGCGCAGCTTCCGCATCGAAACCTGCACTGCTTCCACTACGGACGCCTCGTCGTTCTGCGCTTTCGCGACGACTTGCGATCCGGCATCGTAGGTTGTGCGTGCCACGTCGAGCAGGACCACCAGCGCGTCGGCGCGCAGCTTCCAAAGCGACGTCGACGGCTGACAGCGTTTCAATTCTTCGAGTTCGGTCTGGATACGGGCGATGACGGCGACACTGCGCAGCAGCGCGTGTCCCACGTCGGCGCGCAGGCTCTTCTCTTCCAGGTAGTCGGCGCAATACGCATCGACTTCCGCCGGCGTGAGGTTGAGATTGAAGAACCTCATCGGGACAACCTGCCGGAACTTCGGATCGGCCACGCGCACAAAGATGCGAATCGATTCCTCGACTCTCGCGAGCTTCGCTTCCTCGAGCGAAAGTTGTTGTGCGGTTACCGGAAGAGCCACATGCTTCGCCGGAACTGGCGCCGTACGCGGCTTTTCGCGCGCCATCTTGGCGGCCGCGGCAGCTCCACCAGAACGCCCGGGCACCGACGCGCTGGCCGCTGTGCGGCGAATGCGCGGACGCTTGTCGATTTCCTTCTTCAGCTTTGAGACGCGGCGGAACTTGTCGAGCGCCTCGACGTAATCGATCTTCAGCAGCTCGCCTTCTTGCAGCGCCTGTACGTGCTCAACCGTGACATCGACGCCATCGATATTGCTGAGAATGCTTCCGCCCAGTTCTTCCACGGCTTTCGCGAAGCTCTTGATCTCGCCGATCGCGCAACCAAACAGTTCGTCAAAGCGCGTGCCGAATGCCACGTTGTAGGGTGCGATCGTGGCCAGCACTCCAGGATGATTGAAAGACTTTCCGAACGACTGCTTCAACTCGCGCACGCGCGAGAGAATGCCCGAATCGATCAAGGCATTGAAATTTACAAATCCTTGCGACAACTCGCGCAACGGCTCGAATTCACGCAACAGTTGCACATGCTCTTCGGGCAACAGCGGTGCGTCAGAGTCCGCCAGAATTTCGATCAACGCAATTTCAAACGGCGACAGCGGAAGGCTGCCATCGAGGCCGTACCCGCGGCGCTCCCACTGGCCGGGGACGCGCGGATGGCGATACAGAAACGTCGCGACCAGATCGGTCTTGTCGCGATCGGATTCGGTGAAGTCGCGCTTGCGCGTGTAGTAGCGCAGCAACGCTTCGGCAATTTCGGGATCGGTGTCGGTGGTCAGGCCTTGGCGCACCATCGCGGGCGTGATCGCCATGTCGAGCAACTGCAGCCAGCGATGCATCTTGCCGAGAATTTCGCGCAAGTTGGTGCTGGCCTGGTGGATGGCTTCGTTCTCCAGACCGGGATGTACGGGGAGATCGCCTTGCAGGTAATCGCGCAGCAGCTTCTGGTAGAAGCCGCTGACGTTGGCCAGGATCGACAGCTCCCATTTTGGGTCTTCGACCAAACTTCGCTCCCTCTAAGTGCGTGTGAATCCAGTCCCGCGTCGCGGGTAATTAAGGGTAACTGAGGTGGCCGAAAACGAAACCTTACTTCCGTGCCATGCACTTCCAAGGGAGAGGCGATTTGGAGGTGTGAGCATCATGCAGGGATCGTGTCTGTGACGGCTCACGATTGAGCAATTAACGGCGTCGAGTTCGACGAACGGGTATTGGTCTTCCAGGAGTTTTCGAGACGATTAAGAAGAGGTGTTTACCAGTCAGTTATCTGTGGGGTATCCCCCTCCCCCCGGTCTTTTGGATTCAGCAGGTTACAAGCCGGGAGAGAGGCAAAATCTTTGACGAAAAAGGACTTATAGGCAAAATATTCATTCCAATGGGTTTACGACGCGAAAAGCCGGCTATTCGACGCGGTCCTGTCTGTGTGGACGGAGAAATTCTGAGAGGTCCTTGGGAGCGTTGCAGGGCTAGTCGAAGACGACCGTTTTTCGGTTGCCGTAGAGCAGGACCCGGTCGTCGATGTGCCAGCGGACGGCTCGGGAGAGGACGACTTTTTCGAGGTCGCGGCCCTTCTGGATGAGGTCTTCGACGGCATCGCGGTGGGAGATGCGGACGACGTCCTGCTCGATGATGGGGCCGTCGTCGAGTACCTCGGTAACGTAGTGGCTGGTGGCGCCGATCAGTTTTACGCCGCGCTGGAAGGCCTGGTGGTAGGGTTTCGCGCCTACAAAGGCCGGCAGGAAAGAATGGTGAATGTTGATGACGCGGTGCGGGAAAGGCGGCGACGAACTCCTCGGAGAGCACCTGCATGTATCGGGCGAGGACCGTGAAGTCGGCCTTGTGCTCGCGGATGAGGGCGATCTGTTGCTCGCGGATGAGGGCGATCTGGCGCTGCTCCGCTGCGCGCTTGTTTTCTTTCGTGACCGGAACGACCATGAACGGGATGCGATAGAAGTCGGCGATGGGCTGATTGTCGGAGTGGTTGGAAATGATGAGCGGGATTTCGCAGTTCAGTTCGCCGATCTTGTGGCGGTAGAGCAGGTCGACCAGGCAGTGATCATATTTCGAAACCATGATGACCATGCGCTTGCGCTCGCCGGGTCGGGTAAGGCGCCATTCCATGCCGAACTTGTCGGCGATCGGATCGAACTGCTCGGCGAATTTCTCAAGCGGCAGATCAAAACCATCTGGATCGAACTCCACGCGCATGAGGAACCAAGCCGACTCGGCGTCGGTGTGCTCGTCGGTGTGGAGGATGTTGCCGCCGTGCCGGAAGATGAAGTCGGAGACAGTAGCGACCAGTCCTTTCTGGTCTGGGCAGCTAATGAGGAGGACGGCGCTGGTTCGCATGGGTCGAATGCTCTTTGTGGGAACTGGGAGATTTGCGTCGTCCCTAAGGGGACTTTACTGCAAGCGCATTGTACTTAGCGTTGGGCGCGCGGGGCAATCCATTGGAGGAGTTGCGACCGGAACTGGAGAAACGGGGCCCGATTCACGCGCCGTCTGTAAAGCATGTCCTGAGACTGGACACAAAGGCGCGGTTGAAATGCGGCATACGTGTTGTGTGGGCCACACGTCGAAGTGGAACTTGTGCGGCGTCCAGTCTGTCCCGGGTTTCACAATCCCCCGTTTCCGTAACCCGAGCTAGAACGAAACCCTGGCGCTCACCTGAATCTCGCGCCCTGGCGTCATCGCCATCGTGATGGTGCCGAACTGTGGCGTGTTCACGAAACGGTTCGGCGTGCCGAGATTCACTTTGTTCAGGGCGTTGAAGGCTTCTCCGCGGAACTGGAGACTGGCTCTTTCGCCGAGGCGGAAAGCGCGTGCCAAGGCGAGATCCAAAGTCTGCAGCGGCGGACCATACACGGAGTTGCGCCCCACATCGCCAAACGTGAAGGCCGCGGGCGTGGCGAATGCTGCCGGATTGAACCATTTGTCCGCGGTGTGCGTGCCCGGACCGAAGATCGGCTGGCCGGTGTAGTTGGCTCGAATCGGATTCTCGCCCAGCACCGTTCCGGAATTCGCCGTGTCGCCGAACACCGAGATCGTCAGCGGCATTCCCGATTGCACCTGATAAATCGTGGTGAAGTGCCAGTTCTCGGTGATGAGGCGCGACCATTCCGTGCGACGAAACGCGGGAATGTCGAAGACGCTGCTCAGCGCGAAACGGTGGCGGACGTCGCATCCCGGACCTTTTTCGGCGGCCAGGTTGCTGTTGTTCTGCGGGATGGCGGACTCGTCCATGGGCGAACGGAAGTCGGGCGCGTTGGTCAGAGTCTTGGAGAATGTGTAGTTCGCCAGGAAGCTGAGCCCGTGCGCATACCTTCTGCGCACGTTGACGTAGCCCGCGTCGTACCAGCTTTGCGCGGTGTCTTCGAGCAGGTTGATGGTGCTCACCGGGAAGGTCTGGCTCTGGATGACGGCATCGGTGCTGCTGGGCGTGAGGACTGTGCCCGGTACAAACGTGAGCGTCTTGAACGGACGCCGTGGGCCCAGCGGGCCCGGGCCCGGAGGCGCGTTGTTGATCAGGTGCGAGCGCTGCAGATGGAAGCCGCGGGCGCCGAGGTATCCGACTTCCAATGTCGTGTTCGGACCAAAAGTTTTTTCAACTCTGGCATTCCACTGTTGAACGTACTGGGCCGGCGAGTGTGGATCGAATGCGGTGAAGCTGACCGTGGTCGCGGGCAGAGTTCCGGTCCCCAGCACGGGCGTACCAAAATTCAGCCCGTTGGCAAAGAGCGCCGCCGGAGGCGTGAAGTTGTCCGCCTGCTGCGTTTCGGGAAACACGTACGGCACGTTGTGGCGCTGATTGCACCACGTGTTCTGATCGACCGGCGTGAAGAAGATCCCGTAGGCCGCGTGCAGCACCAGGCCGGACCGCGGAAGATTCTTCGCGATCCCAAGCCGCGGCGCGAAATTGTGGTGGTTGGCATACATCAGCCCCTTCGGGCCGTCCCTGCTGGCCGCCGATGAACACGGAGGGCACGCCACCCTGGAAGATCAGATTGGTGTTCGTGTTGTCGAGGTCGTAGAGCGGGCTGGTGTACTCGTAGCGCACGCCGAGACTCAGCGTGGTGGTCGGGTTCACCTGCCAGCTGTCTTCCGCGAACCCATCCCATCCCCAGTTACGCAGATTCATCTGCGGAACGCCGGCCTGGCGCTGCTTCACGCTAGGCAGACTCAGCAGCAGGCTGGCAAATCCCGAGCCGCTGCCATCGTTGAAACCGAACTGCGTGGTGTAGCCGTTGGTGTATTGGTAGAAGCCGCGATTCTGGAAGAAGCCCCACATCGGCCAGATGTAGCGACGGAAGTCGCCGCCGAAGCTTCATGGCATGATGGCCGCGCTGCCAGGCAAACGTGTCGCGGAACTCGATCGTCGTGTCCCAGGCATGCATGGGGGTCGCGGCAAACGTGTCGCCGATGCCGGTGTAACCCTGCGCGGCGAACCATGGGGCGCCCCAGGCTCCCGGGCCGCCGAATCCGATTCCTTGAATGCCCAGTTGACCGACGATGTCGTTGACACCGTTGTTCTGCGACGTGCGGTCCATCGACAGCCGCGAAACCGCGACCGAAACCGTGTTGAGCTTGTTGCTCGAGAAAACGTGATTCCACGAAATGACGGCCTGCTGCGACAGGTTGTCGAAGTTCGCGCCAAAGCCGGGCAGATTTTCCGTGGTCGCCGTCACTCCGCTGCTGGGAGAGAAGCCGTTCTCCGAGCCGAGCGAGTAGCGGCGCAAAGAGCGTGTCGTTGTTCGAGAAGATGTGGTCGACGCGCACCGTGCCCTGATTCTGGAAGTGCGTTTCGTTGCGCACGTCGAGATAGTTGTTCGAATCCTTCGCGCCGTCCATCATCATCATGTTCGGCTCGGGCAGGTGGGCAAGCAGGAAAGCTTGCAGCTTGGGGTTGATCCGGTCTGACGGGAATCATGTTCCCGGGGAACTGGCTGCGCGTGTAGGGAAAATTCGACGGGGCCAGTCGGCTTCGTGGGATCGTAGGTCGGATTCGCGACGGCCGTCGTCGGATCGTAGATGTTGACGCCGCCCATGCTGAAGTCGCCGGCGATCTCGTCGCGGGTGGGAACGGTGAGTACCTGCGCATCCGCCTGCGACAGACGCAGGCCTTCGTAGTTCAGGAAGAAGAAGGTCTTCTTCCAGCGCTTCAGCAGCGGTCCGCCGAACGAGGCGCCAAAATTGTTCTGGACCAGATGGTTGTTGCCCATCGACCCGAACGTGCTCGCGTCCATGGCGCCGTTGCGCAGGAACTCGTAGACGGTTCCGTGGTATTGGTTCGTGCCCGAGCGCGTGACAATGTTGATCTGTCCGCCGCCGGCGCCGCCCATGTCGGCCGTGTAGCTGCTGGTTTCGACCTGGAACTCCATCACCGAGTCCGGGGACGGGCTCAGATTCTGCGTGTTGAAAGTCGGGTCGGTATTGGTGGCGCCGTCGAGCAGGAAGAAGTTGGCATTCGGACGGCTGCCGCCGATCACGATCGCGGAACGCTGGCCGGGCCGCCAATAAAGAGGATTGGTCTCGCCGGTTTGCGCGCCGAAACCCACGTGCGCGCCCGGAACCGTCAGCACCAGGTCGACCAGCATGCGGCCGTTCGAGCGGCAATTCCTGGATGGACTTCGGCTCAATCACCTCGCCCACACTGGCGTCGGCCGTGCGCAGAACGTCGGCCAGGGCCGTGACCTGAACACCTTCCTTAATGGGCCCGACTTTGAGGCTGATTTCGATCGCCAGCTTTTGCCCGACTTCGAGACGCAGAGATTGCGTGACGGGCGCGAATCCCGGGGCCTGCGTGATCAGTTCATAGTCGTCGGGCGAAAGCGCGGCGGCGTAGAAGAGACCTTTGTCGTTGGTGGTGATCACGCGCACAGCACCAGTGCTGAGGGCCTTGAACTGAACGGTGGCCTTTGCGACCGGAAGACTCTGGACGTCGCGGACCGTGCCCGTAACCCCGGCGTAATTGCTCTGACCCAACGCGGACGCGGCAAGCAACGTGACGATGAGAAGAAAACGCAGACCAGCAGGCATTCGCATAAACTCGTTCCTCTTCCAAAGGGGACTTCGAACGAGACACAAAGTTTTGAATGTCCGAACAGCGGCCTGCTCCCCACAAGGACCGCGACCCCGAGTGTCGGCCAGTCTAGCTATGGAGTGAAAAAGGCATCAATAGTGGGAAAGTACTAAGAGTTTGAATTTGGAGGAAGGTGGGAGGAAATGCCATCATCCATGGCAGCGAAGATATCCCTAATCACGGAGACTGCGATGCATGTTTCTTGGCGGATTGACTTGTGGAAGGCCGCAACTACTGTATTGCTGGCAGGAGGACTTCTCCTTTATGCACCTGGAGATTTGCACGCGGCGCGTTCGGCCTCGGTCGCTTCAGGAAACAATGGGATCGTTGTCGCGGGAGAGAAGAGAGCCGCGGCGATTGGAACGCAAGTGCTTGAAAAAGGCGGGAACGCCGCAGATGCTACGACGGCGGCCCTGCTCGCCTTGAGCGTGACGAAAATTGGTTCTTTCACCATGGGCGGAGAAGCCTCGGTGATTTTTTACGATGCGCGTCAGCAGAAAGCCCATGCCCTGTGGGCGCAAGGAGCGGCTCCGCTCGATCCGCAAGCGATAGCGTGGTACCTGAAGAATGGAATGCCCGCCAGCGACATCCGGACCGCAGCCGTGCCGGCAGTCGTGGATCTATGTGTCACGTTGCTCAAGCAGTATGGAACCATTTCGTTTGAAGAAGCGGTGAAGCCGACTCTGGCGTTGCTCGATGCTGGGGGGCCGACGTGGTACATCGATACCTCGGATGGAAGCAAGATCGAGACGGGCCGAAACTGGCAGGCGGATTTAGCGCGTACGCTGCGCAAACTGGTCGAGGCGGAACAAAAAACAAAGGGGACCCGCGAGGAACGGCTGCAAGCGGTGGCTGACCGGTTTTATCGTGGCGATATCGCGGACGAGTTGGAGGCCTGGTACATATCGCAGGGAGGATTTCTGCGAAAGCGGGATCTGGCGGCCCATCGGACCTATATCGAAGATCCAGTTTCCGTGGATTACCGAGGATATCAAGTATTGAAGTGCGGCCCATGGACACAGGGGCCTTACTTGTTGGAAGGGCTCCGCCTGCTGGAAGGATTTGATCTCAAGAAAATGGGACTGCTCTCGGCGGACTACATCCACACCGTAACTGAAGTGATGAAGCTGGCGATGGCGGATCGAGATGAGTACTATGCCGATCCGCGATTTGTGGAAGTGCCGATGAAAGGACTGCTTTCTGAGGAGTACACGAAAATCCGGCGGCCATTGATTGATCCGCAGAAAGCCTCGCTCGAACTTCGTCCCGGCGATCCCGATCAAATGAAAGCGGTCAAGAAAGGTTTGCGATCTTTCCCGACCCAGGGAGGAACCACTACGCTTACCGTGGTGGACCGGTGGGGAAACATGGTGGCCGCTACGCCTAGCGGACTGGGCAGCACGGCCGGGCCAGCAGGGAATACCGGCATCATTCATGGCAGCCGGTTGATCAGTCTTAATACCTGGCCGGGACATCCCAACTGCATTGCCCCGGGCAAGCGGCCACGAATTACCTTGAGTCCAGCCCTGGTGCTGAAATCGGGGAAGCCGGTGGTTGCCATCAGCGTTGCGGGAGGGGATCTGCAGGATCAAGCTGGCCTGCAGCTCATTCTCGATCACATAGAATTTGGAATGCACGCAGCCACAGCTGTGTCGACTCCTCGATTTGCGACAGAGCACCATATCAGCTCGTTTGGTCCGGAGGGTCCGAAATTGGGCAGCCTGCAAGTGAATCGCGATGTCCCTGAAGAAACAGTGAAGGAGTTGGAACATCGTGGACACAAAGTGCAAACCACTTCCGGAGAAATCGGAGGAGCCGCGATGATTTCGTGCGACCTTGCGGGTAGCAGCGAATGCGAAGGAAGTGGATCCGCTGCTCAGAGCGCTGGGAAATAGCCGCGAGCCGCGGAGAGTTCGAATGATGGACCGCGAAAAAACAGGGCGACCTAAGTCGCCCTGCGCACTGCCAACTTCTGAGGTGCTAGTAGCGGAAAAGAATTCCGGTGGAGATCCGCATATTGTTGTTGTCGCTTGCTCCGTTGGAATGCAGCCCAAGCCAGTCGAACTGCACGGCTCGCAACGCAAGGTGCTGCGAAGCTTTCACGTCGAGGCCGCCACCGAACATCATGGCGAAGCCGTTGTCCGATCCAGATCCCACACCGCTGATGGAAGCGGAGGCGTGGTTGCCACCGGCCAGGAAGTGTGCGAAGGGAGTGAGTTTTTCGTTGTGACGATAGGAAATGACCGGCCCGAACGTGTAGGTGTAGTTATTGAAGCTCACGCCGTTCTGGGTCTTGTACGCGCCGCTGAAATCAGCAGCGATACCGAACCAATTGTTCAGGTTGCCGGTCAGGGACGTGTTCCATCCATTCGCGTTCACGCCGCCATCGAAGCGGGTGTACTGGTAGCCGCCGAAGATTTCCGCCTTGGGCGTGTTTCCACCTTCTTGTGCGAATGACGCCAACGAACACAAGCTCACCAACAGTGCCAACCCCATTAATTTGCGCATCTACTGAACTCCTAAATACTGAAATTGCACTCCTCTCCGGTCGAGGGACTCAGCGGTAGCAAAGAAACAGGCGTACCCGAGAGTGCGCCTGATGCTGAAGTCGAAGTGCTGGGTACAGTGGAATTCAGTACGGAATCGCGGGCAAGTAACTGAAGACAGAGGACAATCGGTCTTTGGTAATAACGTCGGAAGTGCCTGCAAGATCGGACGGTTGCGTTTGCCGGTGGAGTACCGGACCGTTGCTCGGGCCGTCTCCTTCTCGGTGCCGGCGCAGGATGGGCCGGTCGCCCCAAGCCAGCTTGGCCTTCACTTCCTGGAACTCGCTGGTGTCGAGAATGTAGTCGTTGCGGGTGGGGAGAAGTTGGGCAATCTCGGACTGTGCCTTCTGGATGCGTTCTTCGGTCGGCGGGTAGTTGGAGAAAGCGTTCGTAAACTTGTTATGGTGCGGCACCTTGGCCGCTACCGGCAGAGCCTTGTCGATGCGAGCACGCATCTGAGCATCTCGAGCCTGCAGTTTCTCCAGAGCGTCGATAAAGGTCTGCGGATCGTAGCCGGCAGCGTATTGATATTCGAGGCCGAGCAGATCGGCTTCATATTCGGCAGTCGCGGCTGAACTTTTTCAGAGTGAGCGGAGCGATCTGCCGGGTGCCGATGGCGGCGGGACCGCTGAGATAAGTGAGCGGAATCGCGAGCAGGTTCCAGGCGTACTTACGGCTGACGAGGCGCGTCGTATGCCGGGCCGCGACATGGGCAATCTCGTGAGCCATCAGGCCAGCGAGTTCGGCTTCGCTGTCGACCGCCATGATTAATCCCTTGTCAACATAAAGGATGCCACCGGGCAGGGCGAAAATTCTGAGATCCGGAGAGTCGATCACCTTCGTGGTCAGCATCACCTGCGCGTCGGAGTTGCGGACGATTTTCTGGCCGAGCTTGCTGATGTAGTCGTTGATCTCAAAGTCGGCGACGAATTTCGTGCCGCGATCGATCATCGACGCCATCGACTCGCCAAGCGCGTGCTCTTTCTGCATTGAGTAGATGTTCACGCCGTGGCCAACGTCCCGCTGGCCAATACGGTCGATGTCGTACTTGCCATGCTTTTCGGTTTGCAGTTCGGGACGCGGGCTGCGTTGTTGAGATCGCGGAAATCGAGGCCTCTTCGGCAGGCTTGGATGTGTGAGGTCCGGCGGCATCGGAGGCGCACACTTGCTGCGTGCAGAAGAGCAAGCTGGCGCTGCAGAGCGCGAGTTGCGCGTAGTGGCGAATGGGAGAACAGAGATATTTCATTCGTGATCCGCCGAAAGTGGTTGGTAAGGTATACCTCAACGCCGGCGGAGTGCAACTCGTAGTTGCATTGCTGCCGACTGTGAAATGGCTTTTCACATCTTGGCAAAGTTATTGGCGCGGAAAGCCGCGCGGGGCGGCCTGAGGCAACGGGTTCGGAAGGAACGTTCTGGGCATTGACGACGGCTTCAGCGCCGTGGAAAGGCAGCGAATCTATGCCGTAAAGCCCCACTCAACTCACCCCAACGCCAGGCTGCGTTGCTCGCGGAGGTCCTGACGCTCTAAAGCTCTGGCAAGGTTAGAGCACGGGGGAGGCCAAAGTGCCGGGGGAGGGTGGCGTTGGGTCACACGGAGACGCTGGGTGGCAAGGGTTCCTGAAGGTTGCGCTGGGATGTTGTGAGTAATCGTGACCCGGAATTCGGACAGTGAGGTCTAGGAGTCATCCTTCAGCGAATCGGGCAATTCTCAGCGAGTGAAACGCTGTTCTCGTCAATCATCGGCGTTGCGGCATAATGCGGGTGAGGCACGTCAAAATGAGCAACGTGGTTCACTTGTTGTGGTTTGCAAAAGAAATGCCCCAAGGGGAGGATGACATCGAACTCCTGATTGGCGTTTATTCGTCTGACGATGAGGCGAGGGCGGCCATTGAGCGGATTAGAGATAAGCCCGGGTTTGCGGACTTTCCGCAAGGATTCGAGGTGTGCCCATATTCCATTGACCGCGATCATTGGACGGATGGCTTTGTTCTGGATGGAAAGCGAGCGTTGCCTCGGTGGCCGCGAAAAAATCTATGAAGACAACAGAAAACGCACCTCAGGCGCTGAAGCGCTCTCAAATCCTTGCGAATGTGGCACGACTGAAGTCGTGCCCTTCCCAAAACTGTCCGCAGCTGCGTTTTTCCGCAACCTCTGAAGTCGTGCCCTTCCCAAGACCCGCCCCGAAGTGGAGTTTCTCCACTGCCTCGGAAGGCGTGCCCTGATACGAACCCCAAAAGCGCTATGGTCGTCGAGCCTGCTCTGTTGCTGTCCCCGTAGGCGGCGAGCTCTCTGCCAGTCGGAGCTCTCCGTTGGGATGACTCAACTACTTCTTCAACTCTTTCAGAATCTCGCGCGCGGCGTTCGCGCCCGAGCCGCCCGTCAAGCCTGCGCCCGGGTGCGTGCCGCTTCCGCAGAGATATAGATTTGCGATTGGTGTCCGGTAGCGCGCCCAGTCGAGCAGCGGGCGCATGGTGAAGAACTGGTCGAGGGCTAACTCGCCGTGGAAGATCTGGCCTGACGTTAGGCCATAGGTGTCTTCCATATCTTTAGGCGTGATGATCTGGCCTTCGAGTACGAGTGACGGCAGATTGGGCGCGTACTGCGCGAGCGTGCTGACGACCGTGTCGCCGAGCGCGCCACGTTGCGCGTTCCAGTCGCCTTTTAACTTATAGGGTGCGTACTGCATGTAGATCGACATGACGTGCTTGCCGCTTGGAGCAAGGCTCGGATCGGTGAGCGAGGGGATCGTCACTTCAAGGTAGGGTTGCTTGGAGAAGTCTCCGTATTTCGATTCGTCGAAGGCGCGCTCTAGGTAGTCGATGCCGTGGCTGATCTGGATGCGGCCCTGCAGTGCTGACGAGTTGCCGTTCTTGATGGCGGTGAAGTTGGGGAGACCATCGAGGGCGAGATTGATTTTCGCCACCGTTCCCATCATGCGGTAGTGCTGGAGTTTCTCGGCAAAGCCTGGAGTCAGATGAGTCGGGTCGACGAGGTGCAGCAGGGTGCGCTTCGGGTCGGCGTTGGAGATGATTGCGTTCGCGGGAATCTCGTCGCCGGACTTGAGGACGACGGAGACGGCGACGCCATCTTTCACGCGGATTTCGGCTACTTCGGCGTTGGTGCGAATCTCGGCGCCGGCGGCTTTTGCGGCGGACGTCATGGCCTGCGTGATTGCGCCGATGCCACCAGCGGCGAAGTTGGCGGAGCCTGCCGGGTGCGCGTCGCCTGCGCCGCGGATTAGGAGCACGAGCGCGCTGCCTGCCGACCACGGTCCGAGGAAAGTTCCGAAAATTCCTCGCGCAGCGATCGTGCCGCGAATTAGATCGGTTTCGAAATATTCGGCGACGAGGTCGGCGATGGCCATTGGTCCCCAGCGCAGGAGGCGGTAGAGGTCTTTCTTGCCGAGCTTGCGCAGGGCGCGGCCGGTTTGCAGCATGCCCCAGAGATCGGTGCGGCTCGGGCTGTCGATATCGGGCGGCGTCATTTTCAGGGCGTCGGCGATGACCGAGCCCATCTTGCGCAACGATTCCTGAAGTTCGGGATACTTGGTGGCGTCTTTTTGCGAGAAGGCGGAGATTTCCTTGGCTGATCTTTGCGTGTCGTTATAGAGCGTGAGCGCGCGGCCGTCGGGCGTCAGCGAGACGACGCTGGTTTCCGGCGTGATCAGCTTCAGGCCGTGCTGCTCGAGTTGCATGTCGCGCACGATGTCGGGACGGATCGGTCCGGCGGCGTGCGAGAGCGTCGAGCAGCGGAAGCCGGGATGGAATTCTTCGGTGATGGCCGCGCCACCGGTTTGCGCGCGCCGTTCGAGAACGAGCGGCTTGAATCCGGCTTTGGCCAGGTAGAAGGCGGTGACCAGGCCGTTGTGACCGCCACCGATGATGACGACGTCGCGCTTGTCGGCCATTACACAGCCCCCTTGACGTCTTTGAGAATCTCGAGCGCGGACAGTCGTCCGGGTGCGCCCATGATGCCGCCGCCGGGATGCGTTGCCGATCCGCACATGTAGAGGTTCTTGATTGGCGTGCGGAATTGCGCCCAGCCCGCGACCGGACGCAGGAAGAAGAGTTGCTCGAGCGAAAGCTCGCCCTGAAAGATGTTGCCTTCGGTCAGGCCGAACTCGCGTTCGAGATCGAGCGGCGTGACGACCTGGCGGTGCAGGATGATGTCTTTGATGTTGGGCGCGTATTCGGCGATGGTGTCGATGACGGTGTCGCCGAATTTTTCTTTCTCCGTGTCCCAGTGCAGGCCGGGCGCGAGCTTGTAGGGCGCGTACTGCACGAAGCACGACATGACGTGCTTGCCCGGAGGCGCGACGGACGGGTCGGTGAGCGACGGAATCACCGTGTCGATATAGGGACGGCGGGAGAAGTGCCCGTACTTGGCGTCGTCGTAGGCGCGCTCCATGTATTCGACGCTGGGCGAGAACGACATCGCGCCGCGCAGGTGCGCGCCTTCGCCGGGCATGCACTTGAAGTTCGGCAGGCCGTCGAGCGCGAGGTTCACTTTGCCGGAAGAGCCGCGGTACTTGTAGCGGCGGATTTCGTCGAGGAAGTCGTCGGCGATGTTGCCGGGCTCGATGAAGTCGATGAAGGTGTGCTTCGGGTCGACGCTGGAGGAAACGATGTCGGCGTAAATTTCGTCGCCGTTGGCGAGGACGACGCCCTTCGCTTTGCCTTCCTTGACGATGATTCTTGCCGTAGGAGCTTGCGTGCGGATTTCGACTCCCGCTTCGCGGGCCGCGTCGGCAATGGCATTCGAGATCGCGCCCGTGCCGCCGCGCGCGAATCCCCAGGCGCGGAAGGCGCCGTCAATTTCTCCCATGTAGTGATGGAGCAGGACGTAGGCAGTACCGGGCGAGCGCACACCGAGGAACGTCCCGATGATTCCCGACGCGGACATCGTCGCTTTGAGCACGTCGGTCTCGAACCACTGGTCGAGGAAGTCGATGGCGCTCATGGTCATGAGCTGAACCTGGTTGTACTTGTCGCCGCTGGAGAGGTCCTGGAA
Organism: uncultured Acidobacteriota bacterium; assembly: GCA_963745435.1. GTDB lineage: Bacteria > Acidobacteriota > Terriglobia > Terriglobales > Acidobacteriaceae > Gp1-AA133. The sequence continues at coordinate 304,311 of CAVUXK010000027.1, forward strand.
GCGGCGGCCGATGAAGAGCAGCTTCATCAGTTCGCGCGGATTCAGCGTCGCCGGATCGGGCGGCACCATGCCGAGGATGGGTTTCACGAAGCGGCACATGGCCTGCATGGCCTTGCCGAATTCGTCGTAGGCCTCGGCGTCGGACTTGCGAGTGGCGCGCGATTTCGCGATGGGTGCGGCCGTGATCGTTGACGCGCCAGAGGTAGTCGCCGCTGGGCATGGGCGTGAAGGTGCCGTCGAGCGGAAGGATTTCGAGGCCGTGACGCGGCAGGTCGAGGTCGCGAATGATTTCCGGGCGCAGCAGCGAGACCACGTAGGAGCAGACCGAGAACTTGAAGCCCGGGTAGACCTCTTCGGTGACGGCGGCGCCGCCGAGCACGTGGCGGCGCTCGAGCACGAGAACTTTCTTGCCCGCTTTCGCGAGGTAGGCGGCGTTGACGAGGCCGTTATGGCCTCCGCCGATCACGATGACGTCGTATTTGGTAGCCATTAGCTTTTAGCCTTTAGCTCTTAGCCGGTTCCGGAGCAGCCGCGAGCGGTCGTTGAAGAATGAAAAAATGAAGGCGGAGAAATGCGCAGTGTGCGCGGATCAGAGACCGCTGAGGCGAACGGACCAGGCTATGAGGGTGCGGCGCATGGGAAACAAGGGAGCATTCTAGCTGAGGCGCGGTTGCGGATTTGTCTTGGGAATACAGCCAGCTCACCGGGCCGTCTCCAACGATTTTCGGTCCTCTTCGTAATGGCCAAAGCTGCTGGCATCAATTCAAAGGACATTCATCGCACCTATGTCTGCTTGTCAGGCAGCTCAAGTTGAATCGGAATGCGTGCTCACGATTCTCGGCGACGCTTCCGGAGAATCTCCGCGGTGAACGAGCGAATGTTGTTGGCACCCCTGAAGCCGTAACCTGGATGCCGCTTCAAATGTAGTCGGAACCTGGTAAGGGGAGGCGCTGCTCCTGTGCGGTTACCTGGATGGACGGATCGTACCGCCCGTCATCAGCATGCGAGACCGTAGATTGTCCGGTCGCAACAATGTGCCTACAGTCCGAATGTACTCCAGGATCGCCCATCCTTCGACACCGGGTCGAAGTGCCAAAGTGCATCGCGATTTTCGCTGCGACCATGTGATACAAGGCATCCACGCAGAGCAATGTTCGTGTTTTCGCGCTCTCGGAACTTCTTCCGAGTTTCTTACGTTCGGGAAGGAGCCTTCGAAATTCACTGCCTCCGGTCGCGTTTGGAATGGTGTGCTTAGCAACGCCGGGTTGGTTTTATATGGGATTACGCACGACGGTATGCGCTATTCCGCATGCCGCAATTTTTTCTATATGGCCAAGGGCATCATGATCGGCATGGCCATAATTTTGGGTTTAGCGATCATGATCGCGCCCACACAAAAAAAGAGGACTGCGCGCGAACAGAGAAATCAACCCGAATACGGTCCAGCCCATGCCCGACGAACCTAACGCTAAAGCCGATTCCACCGAGGGCTAGTGAGGCCTGCCAAACCTTCATCGCTGCTATAATCCGCCTTCGGCATCTCACTGCGAGGGACTGCTTTGCCCATCGGAACCGCACTTCACGAGCGCACCTTTCCTCTTTGTCACAGCCTGAATTACCGGGAGTGGTCGGGGTACTACACGGTCAGCGTGTACGAGGTGCATCACGAGCACGAGTACAACGCCATCCGCAATGCTTGCGCGATGATCGATATCTCGCCGCTCTACAAGTACCTGGTCACCGGGAAAGATGCGACCAAGCTGGTGAATCGCGTGATCACGCGCGACATCAACAAGGTCAAGGTCGGGCAGGTGATTTACTGCTGCTGGTGCGATGAAGACGGCAAGGTCATCGACGACGGCACGATTTCGCGGCTTGAGGAAAATGTTTACCGGTGGACGGCGGCCGATCCGAGCCTGCGCTGGTTCAAGCAGAACGGCTTGAACATGGATGTGCAGATTGAAGACATTTCGGAGAAGGTGGCGGCGCTGGCGCTGCAGGGGCCGACTTCCGGGAAGTTGCTTAAGGTGGCGGCCGAAGCCGACATCGCTAACCTGAAATATTTCCGCGTGACGCGCGGCAAGATCAACGGCGTGCCGGTGGACATTTCGCGCACCGGGTACACGGGCGATCTTGGTTACGAGATCTGGGTGCCGTGGAATGACGCCGTGAAAGTGTGGGACGCGCTCATGGCGAAGGGCAAGCAGTTCGACATTCACGCGGCCGGAATGCTGGCGCTGGATGTGGCGCGGGTCGAGGCCGGGTTGCTGCTGATCGAGGTGGACTACAGCAGTTCAAAGAAGGCGCTGATCCCGTCGCAGAAGTTTTCGCCGTATGAGCTGGGCTTCGGGAAGATGGTGCATCTCGACAAAGAGAATTTTGTCGGCAAGACCGCCTTGCAGCGCGATGAGAAAAATGGCGTGCCGCGACAATTGGTCGGGCTCGAAGTCGATTGGGTGGAAGTGGAGGAGCAGCACGATAAGTATGGATTGACTCCGGCGGCTCCTTCGCAGGCTTCGCGCGTGGCCGTGCCGATTTACTCCGGCGACAAACATATCGGGAAGGCCACGACGACCACGTTTTCTCCGCTGCTGAAGAAGCTGATTGCGCTGGCCAGCGTGGACACCGCGTATTCGAAGCCTGGGACGAAGCTGCAGATGGAGTTGACGATTGAGGCGCGACGATTGAAGACGACCGCGACGGTGGTGAAGCTGCCGTTCTTTAGTCCGGCGCGGAAGACGGCTACGCCGGTGTAGTCGCTAGTCGTCAGTCGCTGGTCACTAGCAAAGACTAATCTAAGTTAGATAGTTGTGGCGGCATCGGCAAGTGCATGGGTCCTTCGCTTCGCTCAGGATGACAAGATAGAGGGGGACTGAAGAGAAAAGCACAATTCGAACCAAAAGGCACGCCTTGCGGCGTGCCTTTTCCGTGTTCGCATCCTGCGATTAGCGCGCGGATGCGATCACGGGGACGTCGCGCGAGCGGAGTTTCGCTTCGATCTCGTTTTCGAGAGCGCTCTTCGGGAATTGCTGTCCCCGTCGCATCCCCTCGACCCAGATCTGGTACAGGAAGCACTGGTCCTTGCCATAGCAATGGAAGACCAGCTTGGTGGTTTTGGAGGGCGACGAAATCTCCGCGTGATTTGGTGTGACCAGCTTGACGGACTTTTTGTCGCCGCTCTGAATCAATAGGCCGTTGCCGCTGCCGATTGGCGAAATCACGTACTCGCCGGAAGGCATGGTGGTGCGGCTTACGGTAAAGTTGAACGGCACATTGGCTTGAACCCGATCCTGTGCCATAGCCGATCCCGCCACGAGCATCAGGCTCAGCACGCTAACCATTGAGAGAATTTGCTTTTTCATCGTTCCTCCTTTGTGAGGACGGCGGAAGCCCAGCCTTGCTGGCCCTTCTGATCCCTAGTGAGGGAAGGCCGCCTTCACTGCCCCACGATTTGCGGTTGCACGCCGCATGTCCAATGACAATGCACGGCGCGTGCCAACTGCGGCGAGGGGTGCGTCGCAGCTTCATGGAGGTGCAAGTTGCTGAGGTGGAGGCGCTTCGAGCGCTGTTCCGGCTGCGTTCTCAGGAAGCTTGTAACGAATGAGCGTCCGCTTTCACTAACTCAACAGTTAGTGCGCACTCGCTGTTTGGTTAGAACACGAGGATGGCGAGTCCGGGGAGAAACAACAGTGTTGGGTTGGGCGGAGTCTGAGAGGGAATACTGCGCACATACGTCGGTTTCTCGCTGTGCAAGCGGGGCCGGCAACTGCAGATATGAGATCGTCGGCGAGAGCGCCAAACTGCGCGACTTGCTCGAACTCATCGAGCGCGTAGCGCCGACCTCTTCTACCGTTCTGATCCAGGGAGAAAGCGGGACGGGGAAGGAACTGGTGGCGCGCGCACTGCACAGCAATAGCCCGCGCGCGGATGGACCGCTGGTGGCCATCAATTGTGCGGCGATCACGGAAACGCTGTTGGAAAGTGAACTCTTCGGTCACGAGAAGGGAGCGTTCACTGGCGCCGTCTCGCGCAAGAAGGGGAAGATCGAGATGGCGGAAGGCGGGACGCTCTTTCTCGATGAGATCAGTGAACTCGCTGCCGGCATGCAGGCGAAGCTGTTGCGGGCGCTGCAGGAGCGCGAGGTTGATTCCGTGGGCGGAACGCGATCGATCAAGGTGGACGTGCGTGTGATTGCGGCTACCAATCGCAACCTTGCGGAAGATGTGCAAGCGGGTCGGTTCCGCAGCGATCTTTTTTATCGGCTGAATGTCGTGAGTCTGACGACGCCGAGTTTGCGGGAGAGGCGCGAAGATATCCCGCTGCTGGCGCAGAATTTCATTGCGAAGGTCAGCGAGAAATATCACGTGCCTCCCAAACCGCTGGCGGCCGAGGCGCTCACCCTGTTGTTGCAGTACGACTGGCCGGGCAATGTGCGCGAACTGGAAAACGCGATCGAACGGGCGGTGGTGCTTGGGGTTTCAGACGAAATTGCTGCGGAGGATCTTCCATCTACCTTGCGGGAACCAGTTCACGGCGAGTCTTCGGACGCGGGTTTTCAGGGAGCGGTGAAGGAAAACAAAAAGCAATTGGTGCTGCATGCCCTTGAAAAGGCCAACGGGTACTATGTCGACGCTGCGAAAATTCTGGGACTGCATCCCAATTCGCTCTTGCGTTTGATTCGGACATTGGGGTTGCGGGAGGTGGCAAAGGAGCGTGCGCGCATGTGGGGCGCGCTCGAACGGCGCGAACGGAGCGGTTGCGCCGCATGTGGGGCGGCAGCCGGCTTAGTTCTTTCCGGCTCAGCGCGATCGGATTTATTTGCGATTCACGTCGCGTTTCGTGCTTTCCTTCTCGCTTTATCGTGAAAAACTTGCGGAGGTCCGCGCCGCACTGGGCAGACGCGGGGTCCCTCGACTTCGTTCGGCTGGCGCCTCACTCCGCTCGGGATGACAGTGTGAGTGAAGGCTTGCACTGTTGCTCCTGTTTGTCCTTACGCCGCAGATCTCCTTCTCGCGAGCGCTTCTCGAATTCTCGGCGCGTAGAAGATTCCGACGCCAATCAGGACCATGATGGCCGACAAGCCAACGATTTTCACGACCGCTAGCGGTTTGTTCGGTTCGTCGGGTGGAGGCAGCACGGAGATCGCGATCGTGGCCGTGGTCGTGAGGAAGCCGACGATCGCTACCAGTTTGGCGACTGGTTTTCCGCCGGGGACGCGAATGATACCCGGCGCAGCGGGCTCCCGTTGCAGTTTGTACATGGCGGCGAACAGGTAGAGGTATGGAATGAAATACGTGATCACTCCCATGCTCACAAGAACGTCATAGGCGCCTTTCACGCTGGTGCCGGCCTGTCCCAGAAAAATGAACAGGACGCCGAACACGAATTGGGTGAGCAGTCCCACCCAGGGCGTCTTCCAGCGCGGATGCAAGGCTCCGAACGCACGCGGCAGAAAGCGGTCGATGCCGGCGACATAGGGAAGACGAGCCACGGCTGCCAGGTACGCGCCCGCCGCTCCGACGTTGCTCATCATGATCAGAAAAGCAGCAAACGGAATCACGGCCTCCCAATGAAGCTTTTGGGCAGTGCTGGAAATGGCCTGCATCAGTCCTTGCAGATTGCCAACTTCGGACGACGGCAGTGCGAGCAGAACGCCCACTGTGCCGACGATGTAGCAGAAGGCCACCGTGATGCCGGCGATGAACAAAGCCCATGGAATGGCGCGGCGGGCATTCTTGATTTCGTCGCCCATGAGCGAAGCGGTCTCGCACCCGGCAAAGGCATAGACCAGCACGGACCAGAACACAATGTCTTTGATGTGCGTGCTCGGAGTGAGGGTGTGCGCGTTGAAGGCGGTGGCCGAGCCGAACCGGCTGTAGGCGATTGCGCCCATGAGGATCACGATGCCAGCGGGAATCCACATGGCCAGGGCGCCGAGGTTGTGAAGCCAGGTGCCAACGTCGAGACCGACGAGGTTCATCAGGGTTGCGATGGACGAGCGTCACGAGAGCGAACACGATGAAGAAGGTGGGATTGTGTTCGAGATGCCCGAGAGTGTCGTGGCGCATGTAGAGGGCATTGCTGGCTGCGAAATAGAGCACGGCCGGAAAGTAAGGGAGATTGCAGGTCCAGTAGCACCAGGCGGTGATGAATCCGGCGAAGTCACCGAAGGCGTGTTTGGTCCAAACGTAGATGCCACCCTCGCTCGGGTAGCGGGAAGAAAGTTCGATGACAGAAAGTGCGAGAGGCGTGTAGAAAACCAGCCACGCACCGATCCAGATGACGATCGAGCTGGGACCTGCCGCTGCAGCGGTCGCGATCCAGCGCAGGCTGATGCCGGTGACCACGTAGAACAGCAGCAGATCACGAAAGCCGAGAGCTTTTCGCGGGCGATTCGGGTCTTCCGCCTCGGCGATGGAGACTCCTGGACTCAGGAACGGCGCGTTGCGAGTGGGGTCCGGTGTGGGCGAATCAGGCAAGTGGTGTCCCGTGGCGAAGGACGGGTGGAGAAGGAATACCATCGGCGGGATGGGGAGGGCAAGGCAAAAGCCGTTCGACGCGGAGGCTCACCTCAGGCGCTGAAGCGCCGACACACTTTTTGGGACTTAACGGCACGAGTAAACTCGTGCCCTTCCCTTTGTTGCCGGTCGGCGGCCTTTTTCCGCAGGCGGTGAAGTCGTGCCCTTCCCGGAATTGCTCGACTCTGGCGTCCACGTTGTAGTTTTCGGACGATAGGCTCTAGCTATTTTGAAAGATGAAATCGTGTCCCTTTTATCAGACTGCTTTGGATGCAGGCTGCACGACCGACATTGACAATGCGATTGGCTCGCAATAGCGTTCCAAAAGAAACCATTCTTCCAATGACATTCTTTCAGAATTCCTTGCGCTCCATTCCGACGCTCAAGTCGATTCTTCTTGCGGCGACACTCATCGGTGTTTTCGCAGCAGCCGGTTTCGCTGCGCCGAGCGAGCAGGCGGCGGTTGCGTCTGATCCCAAACTCTACCTTGACGATGTGAAGGCGCTCACGACGCCGGCAATGGAGGGTAGGGGAGACGGCACCAAAGGTTTGACGCTCGCAGCCCACATGCTCGAGAAGCGCTACCGTGAACTTGGGTTAAAGCCCGCGGGTTCGAATTCCTACTTTCAGCCTTTCAGCGTTATCACCGGAGCGAAGCTTCGCTCGTCACACAATCGCTTTACGGTAGAAGAGGCTGGGCAGAAGCACGACCTGAAATTGAATCAGGATTTTGTTCCCTTTAGTTTCTCGTCGTCTGATTCGGTGAATGCTCCGGTGGTGTTTGCGGGGTACGGCGCGTCCGCCGAGGAGTTTGGCTACGACGACTATGCCGGCCTGGATGTGAAAGACAAGATCGTGGTTGTTCTGCGATATGAGCCGGCGTCGTTCGCCGAGAAAGCAGGCAACACCGGCCTGACGCGCCATGCGCAGTTGATCACCAAGGCGATCAATGCCCGGAATCACGGTGCGAAGGCGCTGGTGCTGGTCAACGGAAAGTTGGGCGACGGCGAAGAAGATCTGCTGACCCGCTTCGGCAGCGTCAGTGGTCCCGAAAACACCGGGATCGTGCTGCTGCAGGTTAAGAATGATGTGGCCGACCGGTGGCTCAAGGCCGCCGGCAAGTCCCTGGAAGAGGTGCAGGGACAGATCAGTCATTCCGCGAAGCCGCAGTCGTTTGCTTTTCCTGACAACCTCCACATGACGATTCACGTCGATATCGAAACGACACGTGCCACTGTCAACAATGTCGTGGCCTATTTGCCCGGGAAGACCGATGAGTACGTGATCGTGGGCGCGCACTACGATCACCTGGGCAGAGGCAATTACGATTCGCTGGCGCCTTCACAGATCGGGCAGATTCATCCGGGTGCGGACGACAATGCGTCCGGAACCGCAGGTGTGATGGAGTTAGCCCGCATGTTCGCGCCGATGAAAGGCGAACTGCAGCGCGGCATTCTGTTTATGTCGTTCGCGGGAGAAGAATTGGGGCTGCTTGGATCCGCCTACTGGGTACAACATCCGACCATGGCGATCGAGAAAGCGGTGGCCATGCTCAACATGGACATGATTGGCCGGATCAAGGATGACAAGGTCTTCATCGGCGGCGTGGGCACGGGGTCGACATTGAAACCGGTGATCGAGCAAGCTGCGGCGAAGGAGAACTTCAAAGTCGAATATTCTCCTGGCGGCTACTCCGCGAGCGATCACACGTCTTTCGTGACGAAGCACATCCCGGTGCTCTTCTTTTTTTCAGGGCTGCACTCCGATTATCACAAGCCGTCCGATACGTGGGACAAGATCAATGCTCAGTCTGCGGCGAAGTTAGTCGATGTCGTGGCCGACGCGACGCGTCAACTGGCGTCGGCGTCCGAGCGCCCGACGTTCGTGACCGTGATTGAAGACAAACCGCTCTCGGGTGTCGGGGGCAGCGGATACGGTCCTTACTTCGGTTCGATTCCGGACTTCGGGCAGGTGGAGAACGGGGTGAAGTTTTCCGACGTGAAGCCCGCGTCTCCTGCAGATAAGGCTGGGTTCAAGGCCGGGGACATCCTGGTTCAGTTCGGCGACAAGCCCATTAAGAATCTCTACGACTTTACTGATGCACTGCGGAGGAGCAAGGTCGGCGACGTGGTGGAAGTGACCGTGATGCGAGACGGCAAACCGGTAAAGGCGTCTGTGAAACTGGAGCAGAGGAAATAAGAGTCGGGCATAGTCACAGATGGTCTGACCACCTTCGCTTATACTTCCGGCATGAAAGTTCTGGTGATTGGCGGCGCCGGATATATCGGCAGTCACGCGGCGCGCGCCCTGCGACGGCACGGCCACGATGTCATCATCTACGACAACCTTTCGACCGGCCACGAATTTCTCGCGAAGAGCTTTGAACTGGTGGTCGGGGACATTGCAGACCTCGAGAAGCTGCGGCGCGAACTGACTCGCGTCGAAGCGGTGATGCACTTCGCCGCGCACGCCTATGTGGGCGAGTCGACCGCGAATCCCAGGAAGTATTTTCGAAACAACGTCGAGAGTGCGCTGACGCTTCTGAATGCCACGCTGGATGCGGGTATCACGAAATTCGTGTTCTCCTCCACCTGTGCGGTGTATGGAACTCCGGCGAAGGTGCCGATCACGGAAGACACTCCGCGCCAGCCGATCAACCCCTACGGCGTGACGAAGCTTTTCATGGAGAATGCGCTCGAGGCTTACGACCGTGCTTACGCGTTGCGGTTTGCCGCCTTGCGCTATTTCAATGCCGCCGGCGCCGACGAGAGCGGAGAGATCGGTGAGGTTCATAGCCCCGAGACGCACTTGATCCCCTTGGCGCTACACGCGACGAGAAAAGATTCGGTGCCACTTGCAGATTTTTGGAACCGACTATCCGACGGGCGATGGAACTTGCATTCGCGACTACATCCACGTGAACGATCTGGGAGAAGCGCACGCGCTGGCACTCAGTCGGCTGGCGGAAGGACAGCCCTCATTCTCCGCGAACCTGGGTACGGGGCAGGGGTACTCGGTGCTTGAAATTTTGAAAGCCGTGGAGGAGGCGACAGGGAGCCCAGTCCATCGCAAAGAAGTGCCGCGCCGGGCAGGCGATCCTCCGGAGCTAGTTGCCGATCCTGCACGCGCGCAGAAGTTGCTGGGGTGGAAGGCGACTCGTTCGCTGCGCGACATAGTGACGACGGCCTGGAACTGGATGCAGAAGTACGAAGCGCGCTGACCCCGGCATGCAGAATGAGGAAAACCGCGCCGCCCGCGCATTTATACTCGATGGGCAAGTCCTGAGGGATAGCAGCCGTGTGCGGAATTGTGGGGATTCTGGCGCGAGGGTCCGAAGTACCCGAGCAGTTGCTGGAGCGGGCGACCCAATCGCTGGCCCATCGCGGGCCTGACGATCACGGCACGGTCATTCTTCGAGAAACGGTACCCGAGCCAATAGAACTCGGGCTGGGCAACCGGCGACTTGCCATCCTCGACCTCTCACCGTTGGGCCACCAGCCGATGCAGGATCCAGCCACTGGAAACTGGCTCATCCACAACGGCGAAATCTATAACTTCCGCGACGTGCGTGCTCGGCTCGAGCAGGAAGGCGTTCCGTTCGTCAGCGAATCTGATACGGAAGTGATCCTCAAGGCGTATGCGCGTTGGGGCGAAGATTGTGTGGCCCAATTCCGCGGTATGTTTGCCTTCGCGTTGTGGGACGCGAAGCGCCATCGATTGCTCATCGCACGCGACCCGATGGGGATCAAGCCGCTCTACTACTGGAAGAGTGATCGGTATTTTCTGTTCGCGTCTGAACTGCGAACTTTGCTGCAGACCGGACTGATTCCCCGGAACTTGAATTCCCGCGCGCTGCTGAACTATCTCGCGTTCGGATCGGTGTATGAGCCCGACACTCTGATTGATGGCGTTTCCGCATTACCGCCGGGCCATCTTCTGACTTGGGAAGGCGGGCGGGTTTCGGTGCGCCAGTACTGGGATCTTGGGACCGGTAAGACGGGAACAGCGACAGGTGGTTCAAACGGACACCATGCCGGCGATCAGGGCCAGGTAGCGGCGTTGCTTGATGAGTCTGTGCGCATGCAACTGGTCAGCGATGTGCCAGTCGGCGTGTTTCTTTCGGGCGGCATCGACTCGAGCAGCCTGGTGGCGATCCTGAGTCGCGCTGGAGTGCAGGCGAGCACGTTTTCGATTGTGTTTCGCGAGGCTGACTTTTCCGAGGCGGAGCATTCGCGGGCGGTGGCGGCCCTGTTCAATACGGATCACCACGAACTGCCAGTCTCCCAGGAAGATGCGCTCGCTGTGATTCCCGATGCGTTGCGCGCGATGGATCAGCCGACCATCGATGGAGTGAATACGTTCTTTGTCTCTCAGAAGACGCGCGCGGCGGGCGTGAAAGTGGCGTTATCGGGACTTGGGGGAGACGAGATTTTCGGTGGATACGGCAGTTTCCGTGCGGTGCCGCGCATGGAACGATATGGCCGGCTCTGGGCGAATGTACCCGGAGTTGCGCGAAAGGCTGTCTCGGGAGCGTTTGAGATATTGGCGCCGGCGAGCGATCAGTCTCGCAAGCTGGCAGCCCTGATCCGTGGCAACGGCAATGTGGTGCATCCATATTTTCTGTCGCGCCAGCTGTTCGTTCCCCGCATTCGCGCCCAGCTTGATGCCGTCGCTTTCCGATGAAGCTGTGCGGCAGGCCGACTCTCCGCTACAGGAGAGCCTGCGACACACTGCAGGCATGGATCCGATCAACCGCGTTTCTTACCTTGAGTCGCGGTGTTATATGCTCAACACCTTGTTGCGCGATTCTGATGTGATGAGCATGGCGCACGGACTCGAACTGCGCGTTCCGCTGATCGACCATTGCTTGGCTCAGCAAGTGATGGAGATGCCGGGAAGCCTGAAGATCGGCGGTCGATCTCCCAAGCATCTTCTGGTCGATGCATTGGAAGGGGCTTTGCCGGACAGCATCGTCCAGCGGCGGAAAAAAGGCTTCACACTGCCCTTCGAACATTGGATGCGTGACACGCTCCGGTCCGAGGTGGAGAGCGCGCTGAAGCGAATCGGCACGGGGCCGCTGAACGGAATTGTGAGTCCGGAAGCTGCGCGGAGCGTATGGGCCGGATTCATGCGAGGTGAAACCTCGTGGTCGCGTCCCTGGGCGCTGTTTGTTTTGCAGCGGTGGTGCGAACAGAATATCTAGCGAGTCTTGCATGCAGGAAGTGGAACAGACCCCCAGTTTCAAACGTCGCGCGTCGGCCGGTGAAAAAGCGCCGGTGACGGTGATTGTCCCTGTGCGCAACGAGGCGAAAAATCTTCCGCTTTGTCTGCAGGCTTTGAGCGAAATGGGGGAAGTCATTGTTGTGGACTCGCAGAGCACAGATGCTACGGTTGAAGTTGCCCGCGAGTTGGGGGCGCAGGTCGTGCAGTTTCACTACCAGGGTGGATGGCCCAAGAAGCGGCAGTGGGCCATGGATACCCTCCCGCTGGCTCATGACTGGGTGCTGCTGCTCGACGCGGATGAGGTGCTCACTCCCGAGTTGACCGCCGAAATTCGGCGTGCCATCCAGAGCACGGAGATCAACGGTTACTACATTGCGCTCCGGATGTACTTCCTTGGCCGTGTGTTGCGCCACGGCGATGCCCGCTTCTGGAAACTGTCGCTCTTCCGCCGCGGTAAGGGAAAATACGAGTGTCGTCTGAAGGATCAAGACGCTTCCATGGCGGACATGGAAGTCCATGAACACGTCTTCGTGGAGGGCAGGACAGCACGCTTGGAACATCCGCTGATTCATCACAACGTCGAGTCGCTCTCGCGCTACATTCAGAAACATAACGAATATTCGAACTGGGAAGCGAGGGTGCTTTCTCAGGGACGTGGTGGGAGCGAGATTTCGGCTTCGTTTTTCGGAACCCAGGCGCAACGCCGACGATGGCTCAAGCAGAAGCTCTTTGCGCTTCCAGGCTCGCCGGTGCTTCTTTTTCTTTATCGGTATGTCTTCCGCCTTGGTTTTCTCGACGGTGTGCCGGGGCTGATTTATTGCGGCTTTCAAGCAGTCCAGATGTTTCACACGAAATCCAAAATCTACGAATTGCGCTCGAAGAAGGAATAGTCCAGGGATGTGCGGCATCAGCGGCGTGGTGAATTGCGGGAGTAGGGAAGTGCTTGCCCGGATGACGCACGTCCAGAAACACCGCGGCCCTGACGATTCGGGTATATGGGAGCAGCGCTTTCCTGACGGCACCTACGTTGGACTCGGCAGCCGCCGTCTGGCCATCCTGGACCTTTCGCCCAGCGGGCACATGCCCATGATGAATGCGGACCGCTCGGTCTGTATTACCTATAACGGAGAGGTCTACAACTTCCGCGAACTGCGGCGGGAACTCGAGGGCAAGGGATATCGATTCGTTTCCGACACCGACACGGAAGTTGTGCTCCACCTCTATGAAGAAGAAGGCCCGGAATGCGTCCGGCGCCTGAATGGGATTTTCGCGTTTGCGATCTGTGATACGCGCTCCGGCACGCCCGTGGTCTTTGTGGCTCGCGATCACTTCGGGGTGAAGCCTTTCTACTACTGGTACCGTGGCCGGCAGATGGCGTTCGCCTCAGAAGCGAAGGCGCTACTGGAAGTTCCCGGAATCACGCCGGAACTCGACACGCAGGCTCTGCATCAGTACCTGACGTTTCTGTGGGTGCCGGATCCGAAGACCATATTTCGCGGAATCTTCAAGCTGCCTGCTGGGCATTACGCCATTCTCAAGGGTGGGGAACTGGCGATCACCAAGTATTGGGATCTCACCTTCCCTCCGGTAGACCAGCAGTATTCGCGGTCCGAAGAAGATCTGGCCGAGGAAGTTCGCGAACGATTTCAACGCTCGGTGGAAGCGCAGATGGTGAGCGACGTTCCGATCGGCGCGTTCCTCAGTGCGGGGCTCGATTCTTCGAGCATTGTCGCGATGATGACGCGCGCCACCACGCAGCCGGTGCGCACCTATACGATCACGTTTCCGCGCAAGTATCGCGTGGGAGAGACGGCTCTGGACGATCCTGCGGTCGCAGCCCGCTTGGCAAAGCATCTGGGATGCGAGAACGAGCAGATCGTCGTCGAGCCGGATGTCGCGGAACTCTTGCCGAAACTGACCTGGAACATGGATGAGCCGACTGCCGACCCGGCGATCATTCCGGCTTACCTGGTGTGTCGGGCAGCGCGAAAACAGGCAACTGTCCTGCTTTCCGGGGTTGGTGGAGACGAACTGTTCGCCGGATATCGCAAGCACGTGGCGCACGGTTGGGCGGAACAGTATCGGCAGGTTGCCGGCATTTGCGCGCAAGCTGTTCGAGCCAGCGATTCTGAAGTTGCCCAGCCTGCGCGGAACGCCGATGAAAGGCGGAGCGCGTCTTGCCAAGAAGATGGCGCGCAGCGCGTCGCTCAGCCCGACCGCACGGTTTGTGATGAATTGCACTTATCTGGACCAGGAACAGAAGGCATCGCTTTATGCGGGAGATCTGCTGAGCGATCTTTCGAATGCCGAGCCTGCCGAGCGGCATTACGCGGCCTTCGATGAAGTGGCGCATGCCGACTTCCTTCAACCAGATGCTCTATCTCGACACGAAAATATTCATGGTGAGTCTGAACCTCACCTACAACGACAAGATGAGCATGGCCTCGTCGGTGGAAGTGCGCGTTCCGTTTCTTGACCGTGAGTTGGCGGAGTTCGTTGCGTGGAATGTTCCGCCCCATATGAAGCTGCGAGGAGTGCTTCGTCCGACCACCAAGTACATTTTCCGCAAAGCGATGCGTGATGTTCTGCCCGCCGAAGTGCTGCGTCAACCGAAGGCCGGATTCGCCGCTCCGGTAGACTATTGGCTGGCGCATGATCTGAGAGAGATGGTGGACGATTTGCTTTCCACCAACGCAGATTCGCGACCGCGGGCTTTTCCAGCCGGAAAAGATTCGCGCCCTGGTGGATGAGCAGCGGCGCGGTACGAACGACTGGTCGATGCAAATCTGGCAATTTCTGACACTCGAATTGTGGATGCGAATGTTTCTGGACGGCGGAGCTCGAAAGTTGGGAGCGGAAACGATCCAGTCGGAGCAGGCGGCGACCGCATGAAGCAGGTTCTGCAACAACCCAGCACCGGAGAGATTTCGGTCGCGGAGGTTCCGGCGCCGCAGCTTCTGCCAGGCTGCGTTCTGGTAAGCATTCGGGCTTCGTGTAGTCAGCGCCGGGACGGAGCGCGCATCTTCGGAATTCGCCCGGAAGAGTCTCCTTCAGAAAGCGCAGGCGCGGCCCGACCTGGTACGCGAGGTCATCGACAAAGTTCGGCGCGACGGGCTGCTGTCGGCGATGCAGGCGGTGCGCAGCCGTCTCGACCAGCCGACGTCGCTGGGCTACAGCAGCGCCGGCATCGTGACTGGTGTTGGCGAGGGCGTAACCGATATCGCTGTGGGCGACCGGGTGGCTTGTGCTGGTGCAGGACACGCAGTGCATGCTGAAGCGGTTTGTGTTCCGCGTCTGCTGATCGCGAAGTTTCCCGACGCGTGCGGTTTCGTTCGACGAAGCCGCTTTCACCACATTGGGAGCGGTTGCTCTGCACGGAATCCGCACAGCCGAAGTGAAACTCGGGGATGT